>NZ_CP023269.1:0-5530000 GCF_002966775.1 Pseudomonas sp. MYb193
GTGTCAGTGGAACTTTGGCAGCAGTGCGTGGAGCTTTTGCGCGATGAGCTGCCTGCCCAGCAATTCAACACCTGGATCCGTCCGCTACAGGTCGAAGCCGAAGGCGACGAGTTGCGTGTCTATGCGCCCAATCGTTTTGTCCTCGACTGGGTCAACGAGAAGTACCTGAGCCGCGTTCTCGAATTGCTCGATGAACATGGCAACGGTCTGGCGCCTGCTCTCTCTTTGTTAATAGGCAGCAAGCGCAGCTCGGCTCCCCGCGCCGCGCCGAATGCGCCATTGGCCGCCGCCGCGTCGCAAGCCCAGGCCGCAGTGGCGCCTGTCGCCGCAGCACCTGCACCGGCAGCTGCGCCGTCCAAGCCGTCGTCGCGCAAAAATGCGCCAGAGAATGAGGAGCCGTCCCGCGACAGCTTCGACCCGATGGCCGGTGCCAGCTCCCAACAGGCGCCTGTGCGCTCCGAACAACGTACTGTGCAGGTAGAAGGCGCGCTCAAGCACACCAGTTACCTGAACCGCACGTTTACCTTCGAGAACTTTGTCGAAGGCAAGTCCAACCAGCTGGCCCGAGCGGCCGCCTGGCAGGTCGCCGATAACCCCAAGCATGGTTACAACCCGCTCTTCCTTTATGGCGGCGTAGGCTTGGGTAAGACGCACTTGATGCACGCCGTCGGTAACCACCTATTAAAGAAGAACCCGAATGCCAAGGTGGTTTACCTGCATTCGGAGCGCTTCGTGGCCGACATGGTCAAGGCTTTGCAGCTCAACGCAATCAACGAGTTCAAACGTTTCTACCGCTCCGTTGATGCCTTGTTGATCGATGACATTCAGTTCTTCGCTCGCAAGGAACGTTCCCAAGAGGAGTTCTTCCACACCTTCAACGCCCTGCTCGAAGGTGGCCAGCAGGTCATCTTGACCAGTGACCGTTACCCGAAGGAAATCGAAGGCCTGGAAGAACGTCTGAAGTCGCGTTTCGGCTGGGGCCTGACGGTTGCAGTCGAGCCACCCGAGCTGGAAACCCGCGTTGCGATCCTGATGAAGAAAGCCGACCAGGCTAAAGTCGATCTGCCGCACGATGCTGCGTTCTTCATCGCCCAACGCATCCGTTCTAACGTGCGTGAGCTGGAAGGCGCGCTCAAGCGGGTCATCGCCCACTCGCACTTCATGGGCCGCGATATCACCATCGAGCTGATTCGCGAGTCCTTGAAAGACTTGTTGGCCTTGCAGGACAAGCTGGTGAGTGTGGATAACATCCAGCGCACCGTGGCCGAGTACTACAAGATCAAGATTTCCGACCTGCTGTCCAAGCGCCGTTCGCGCTCGGTCGCACGTCCACGCCAAGTTGCCATGGCCCTCTCCAAAGAGTTGACCAACCACAGCCTGCCGGAAATCGGTGATGTGTTTGGCGGACGCGACCACACCACGGTCTTGCATGCATGCCGCAAGATCAATGAACTTAAGGAATCCGACGCGGATATTCGCGAGGACTACAAGAACCTGCTGCGTACACTGACTACGTGATGACACCAGCGCAGCTTATTAAGGCAAGGGACTAGACCATGCATTTCACCATTCAACGCGAAGCCCTGTTGAAACCCCTGCAACTGGTCGCAGGCGTCGTCGAGCGCCGACAGACCTTGCCGGTGCTTTCCAACGTATTACTGGTGGTCGAGGGGCAGCAGTTGTCCTTGACCGGTACCGACCTGGAAGTCGAACTGGTGGGTCGCGTCCAGCTCGAAGAGCCCGCCGAACCGGGCGAGATCACCGTGCCGGCGCGCAAGCTGATGGATATCTGCAAAAGCCTGCCCAACGATGCGCTGATCGACATCAAGGTGGATGAGCAGAAGTTGGTGGTCAAGGCAGGCCGTAGCCGTTTCACCCTGTCGACCTTGCCGGCCAATGACTTTCCAACCGTAGAAGAAGGCCCGGGCTCGCTGACGTGCAGCCTGGAGCAAAGCAAGCTGCGTCGTTTGATCGAGCGCACCAGCTTCGCTATGGCTCAGCAGGACGTGCGTTACTACCTCAACGGTATGCTGCTGGAAGTATCGGAAGGCATCATCCGCGCCGTGGCCACCGACGGTCACCGTCTGGCAATGTGCTCGATGCGTGCCGATATCGGTCAGCCAGATCGGCACCAGGTGATTGTTCCACGCAAAGGTATCCTTGAACTGGCGCGTTTGCTCACCGAGCCGGACGGCAACGTCAGCATCGTGTTGGGCCAGCACCACATTCGTGCCACCACCGGCGAGTTCACCTTCACCTCCAAGCTGGTCGACGGCAAGTTCCCGGACTACGAGCGTGTGTTGCCTAAAGGTGGCGACAAGCTGGTGGTCGGTGATCGTCAGGCCCTGCGTGAAGCCTTCAGCCGTACTGCGATTCTGTCCAACGAAAAGTACCGTGGTATTCGCCTGCAGCTGGCCAACGGCCAACTGAAAATCCAGGCCAACAACCCGGAACAGGAAGAGGCGGAAGAAGAAGTGGGTGTCGACTACAACGGCGCATCGCTGGAAATCGGCTTTAACGTGAGCTACCTGTTGGACGTGCTGGGTGTCATGACCACCGAACAGGTTCGTTTGATCCTGTCGGACTCCAACAGCAGCGCCTTGGTGCAAGAATCTGACAACGACGACTCGGCTTACGTTGTCATGCCGATGCGCCTGTAATCATGCTCAGCAGAAGCTAGATGTCCCTTAGTCGCGTCTCGGTCACCGCGGTGCGCAATCTGCACCCGGTGACCTTCTCCCCTTCCCCCCGCATCAACATCCTCCATGGCGCCAACGGCAGTGGTAAAACCAGCGTGCTGGAAGCCATCCACCTGCTGGGGCTTGCGCGTTCCTTCCGCAGTGCCCGTCTGTTACCCGTGATTCAGTACGAACAATTGGCCTGTACCGTATTTGGCCAAGTGGAACTGGCTGAGGGCGGTCATAGCAGCCTGGGGATATCGCGTGATCGCGGTGGCGAATTTCAGATCCGAATCGACGGGCAAAATGCGCGCAGCGCAGCGCAACTGGCAGAGATCCTGCCGTTGCAACTGATCAACCCCGACAGCTTTCGATTGCTGGAGGGGGCCCCGAAAATCCGCCGGCAGTTTCTCGACTGGGGCGTGTTCCACGTGGAACCACGCTTCATGGCCACTTGGCAGCGCCTGCAGAAGGCCCTGCGGCAGCGGAACTCATGGCTGCGGCATGGTACACTTGACGCCGCTTCGCAAGCAGCCTGGGACCGTGAACTGTGCCTGGCCAGCGACGAAATAGATGAATACCGCCGCGCCTATATCAAAGCCTTGAAACCAGTCTTTGAGCAGACCTTGAGCGAGTTATTGGACCTTGAGGGGCTGACGCTGAGTTATTACCGGGGTTGGGACAAAGAACGTGAGCTGAATGCGGTGCTCGCAACGTCCTTGCAACGGGATCAGCAAATCGGACACACCCAGGCCGGCCCCCAGCGCGCTGACTTGCGCCTTAGATTAGGTGCACACAATGCTGCGGATATATTGTCCCGCGGCCAGCAGAAGTTGGTGGTCTGTGCGTTGCGTATCGCGCAAGGCCATTTGGTTAGCCAGGCTCGACGCGGTCAATGTATTTATTTGGTGGATGACTTGCCGTCGGAACTCGACGAGCAGCACCGCCGCTCGCTATGCCGCTTGTTGGAAGACTTACGCTGCCAGGTGTTTATCACCTGTGTAGACCACGAATTATTGAGGGAAGGCTGGCAGACGGAAACGCCAGTCGCTTTGTTCCACGTGGAACAAGGCCGTATCACCCAGACCCACGACCATCGGGAGTGAAGGCATGAGCGAAGAAAACACGTACGACTCGACCAGCATTAAAGTGCTGAAAGGTTTGGATGCCGTACGCAAACGTCCCGGTATGTACATTGGCGACACCGATGATGGTAGCGGTCTGCACCACATGGTGTTCGAGGTGGTCGATAACTCCATCGACGAAGCTCTGGCCGGTCACTGCGACGACATCAGCATTATCATCCATCCGGATGAATCCATCACCGTGCGTGACAACGGTCGTGGCATCCCGGTAGACGTGCACAAAGAAGAAGGCGTTTCGGCGGCAGAGGTCATCATGACCGTGCTCCACGCTGGCGGTAAGTTCGACGACAACTCCTATAAAGTATCCGGTGGTTTGCACGGTGTAGGTGTGTCGGTAGTGAACGCCCTGTCCGAAGAACTGATCCTCACTGTCCGCCGTAGCGGCAAGATTTGGGAGCAGACCTACGTCCACGGCGTACCACAGGAACCGATGAAAATCGTCGGTGACAGTGAAACCACCGGTACCCAGATCCACTTCAAGCCATCGGCTGAAACCTTCAAGAACATCCACTTCAGCTGGGACATCCTGGCGAAGCGGATTCGTGAACTGTCTTTCCTTAACTCCGGTGTCGGCATCGTCCTCAAGGATGAGCGCAGCGGCAAAGAAGAGCTGTTCAAGTACGAGGGTGGCCTGCGTGCGTTCGTTGAATACCTGAACACCAACAAGACCGCGGTCAACCAGGTGTTCCACTTCAACATTCAGCGCGAAGACGGCATCGGCGTGGAAATCGCCCTGCAGTGGAACGACAGCTTCAACGAGAACCTGTTGTGCTTCACCAACAACATTCCACAACGCGATGGCGGTACTCACCTGGTGGGTTTCCGTTCCGCGCTGACGCGTAACCTGAACACCTACATCGAAGCGGAAGGCTTGGCGAAGAAACATAAAGTCGCCACCACCGGTGACGATGCCCGTGAAGGCCTGACGGCGATTATCTCGGTCAAGGTACCGGATCCGAAGTTCAGCTCCCAGACCAAAGACAAGCTGGTGTCTTCCGAAGTGAAGACCGCGGTTGAACAGGAAATGGGTAAATACTTCTCCGACTTCCTGTTGGAAAACCCGAACGAAGCCAAGCTGGTCGTCGGCAAGATGATCGATGCTGCCCGCGCCCGTGAAGCCGCACGTAAGGCCCGTGAGATGACACGCCGTAAAGGTGCGTTGGATATCGCCGGCCTGCCAGGCAAACTGGCTGACTGCCAAGAGAAAGACCCTGCCCTCTCCGAACTGTACCTGGTGGAAGGTGACTCTGCTGGCGGTTCCGCCAAGCAGGGTCGTAACCGTCGCACCCAGGCCATCCTGCCGTTGAAGGGCAAGATCCTCAACGTTGAGAAGGCCCGCTTCGACAAGATGATTTCCTCCCAGGAAGTCGGCACCTTGATCACGGCATTGGGTTGCGGTATTGGCCGCGATGAGTACAACATCGACAAGCTGCGTTACCACAACATCATCATCATGACCGATGCTGACGTCGACGGTTCACACATCCGTACCCTGCTGCTGACCTTCTTCTTCCGTCAGTTGCCGGAGCTGATTGAGCGTGGCTATATCTACATCGCCCAGCCGCCGTTGTACAAAGTGAAAAAGGGCAAGCAAGAGCAATACATCAAAGACGACGACGCCATGGAAGAGTACATGACGCAATCGGCCCTTGAAGATGCGAGCCTGCACCTGAATGACGAAGCGCCGGGCATCTCGGGTGAGTCGCTGGAGCGCCTGGTCAACGACTTCCGTATGGTCATGAAGACGCTCAAGCGTTTGTCGCGCCTGTACCCTCAGGAGCTGACCGAGCACTTCATCTACCTGCCAGCCGTGAGCCTGGAGCAGTTGGGCGATCACGCCGCCATGCAAGATTGGCTGGCCCAGTACGAAGTGCGCCTGCGTACGGTGGAGAAGTCTGGCCTGGTATACAAAGCCAGCCTGCGTGAAGACCGTGAACGTAACGTATGGCTGCCAGAGGTCGAACTGATCTCCCACGGCCTGTCCAACTACGTCACCTTCAACCGCGACTTCTTCGGCAGCAACGACTACAAGACCGTAGTCACCCTAGGGGCTCAACTGAGCACCCTGCTGGACGACGGTGCTTACATTCAGCGTGGCGAACGCAAGAAGCAGGTCAAGGAGTTCAAGGAAGCCTTGGACTGGTTGATGGCGGAAAGCACCAAGCGTCATACCATCCAGCGCTATAAAGGTCTGGGCGAGATGAACCCTGATCAGCTGTGGGAAACCACCATGGACCCTGCTCAGCGTCGCATGCTGCGCGTGACCATTGAAGACGCCATTGGCGCAGACCAGATCTTCAACACCCTGATGGGTGATGCGGTCGAGCCTCGTCGTGACTTCATTGAGAGCAATGCCTTGGCGGTGTCTAACCTGGACTTCTGATCAGGCACATCAGCTAAAAACAAAAGGCCAACGCTTAGCGTTGGCCTTTTTTATTGGTCTGCAGACTCGAATTCTTAAATGCTCCACGTGGAACATCGGCGTACTCAACTTTGCGCGGCGGGTGTCACACTCTCCAAACGATACCCGTACCCATAGATCGTCAACAACTGCCAACCGCGATCAGCTGTCAGCCCTAGCTTGTTACGCAGGCGGTAGATATGCGTGTCCAACGGCCGCGACGACACCATTTCTTCGTGGCTCCAGAACCGTTCATACAGGTACTCGCGAGACAACGGTCGGGCCAGGTTGGCAAATAGACAGCTTGCCAAACGGTATTCCCGTTCTGTCAGGTTGATGGGTTTGCCCGCACGGGTGACGGTCAGTTCTGCATCGTCGAACGTCAAATCGTTAAAGCTCTGCACTTCTTGGGTAGCCGACTTCTGCAATCCGTGGCGCCGCAGGACGGCGCTGACTCGGGCTTTGAGTTCGTTGGGCCGAAACGGCTTGCTGACATAATCATCCGCCCCGCTATTCAACGCTGTCACGATGTCACTCTCGGCGTCGCGACTGGTGAGCATGATGACGGCGGGAGGCGATTCCATGTGCTCGCGAGTCCAGCGCAATAACGCGATCCCGGAGATGTCCGGCAGTTGCCAGTCAAGAATCAGCAGGTCAAAGGTTTCCCGGCGTAACTGGCGCAGCAGATCTTCACCGCGCTCAAAGAAATGCAGGGACCAAGGCTGTTCAGCCGGGCCGGGAATCTGTCGCAGTGTCTGTTCCACCCGTCGCAATTCCGCGGGTTCGTCATCCAGTATTGCGACACGCATGGGTGGGGTCCTTCCTACAAAAATACGAGAGCTTGAATGGGAGGCACATGCTGTACAAGTGCCTGCCTCTGAATCTGAATAATTATGGACGGATTCTACGTTGCTCGGATCTCTCGATACGCTGAAAGCGCCGTACACTCCACCCACTACGATCCTCAAAGAAAGATACCGGCTCCTGTCGGTCAGGAAAAGGGTCGGTGCCGATCGCCTCGCCGGTGCGTTATGCCTGCTTCAATGTACGGTATCGTTCATTGCGAGGTCGCGGGAAGTCCTCCAATGAGACCCAAATAAGCTTCACTGGTTTCAGAACACCGTATGCACTTCATCGCAACCCCATGGAGAGGGATCCTGGGCTTATGACACCTTTACTCAATGACCATCAACTTCTTGGCACCCACTTGGCGGTAGCCCTGTGAACCTTTGGCGCAAAGCCGAAAAACGCCAACCTACCCAGGCCCAGCTTTTGTTTCATGGGCTGGTTCGTGAATGGCTGTTGATCGGTTTGGTGCTCCTGCCCTTCACCGCCTACTTATCCTTGAGCGCGGGCCTGGCACTCAACAATCCGCTCTATGACAGCCTGCGCCGCCTCACGCCGTTACCGGTAGACCCACGCATCGTTCTGGTGACCATTGATACGCCCAGCCTGGAAGCACTCGGCCCGTGGCCCTGGCCGCGCAACGTGCATGCCGAACTGATTGAACGCCTGAACGCCGCACAGCCAGCGGGCATTTTGTTTGACGTGATCTTCAGTGAGCCCGGCGACAATAATGACGACCAACAACTGGCCGATGCCGTCTGCAAAGCCGGCAATGTATTGCTGCCCATCGCCGGGGACAGCAGCGTCAGCCCCAAGGCCCAGGTAACGCCGTTGTCGCCACTGCTCAAGTGCGCCAAGGGCGTCGGGCACATCAACGTCGAAGCGGATAACGACGGAGTGGTGCGCAGCGTGTATCTACGTGAAGGCCCGCCGGGAAGCACGCTTCCTCAGTTGGCGTGGCTGGCATTCGCCATGAGCGAGCAAGCCGAGACGATGCCGGGCCTGCCGCAAGAGCCTACTGGAGGTCACTGGCACCAGGAACATGAAATCCGTGTGCCGTTCACTTCGGAACCAGGCCATTTTCCCAGTGTGTCCTACGTCAGCGTATTGCGCGGCGAGGTACCTCCCGAGTCGCTGCGTGGTCGGCTGGTTCTGATCGGCGCCTCAGCCTATGGCATGGCCGATCGGTTCGTGACGCCGCTCTCTTCCACCGTAGGTACCACAGCGGGCGTTGAGATCCAGGCGGACGTACTGAATGGTTTATTGCAGGGCCGCAGCATCGTCGATTTGCCCGGCTGGCTGGCGGCGTTGCTGGCAACGTCCCTGGTGGCCCTGCTGTTGGGCCTTCTGCTTGTGCGCCCACGCTACGCCCTGTGGATGACCTTGGCAGGCATGGCCGTGGCTTTGCTGGGCTCATGGGCCTTATTGCGCCTGGGCCACTGGTGGAGCCCCGCAGCGTGCCTGATCGGTTTGTTGCTGAGTTACCTGATCTGGAATTGGCGACGTCTGAGCGTGATCCTCGCCTACTTTGGCTGGGAACTGGCACGCCTGGATAACGAGCCCAAGGTGCTTCCGGAACGTCGTCGCGCGCCCGCCAGTAAGGGCGATGTGCTGCAAGGGCGGATCTTTGCCCTTGAACAAGCCGTCAGCCGTACCCGCGATACGCGGCGCTTTATGGCTGATGGCTTGGAGTGCCTGCCGGTAGCGACCCTGATTACCGATCCCCAGGGCAGTATCCTGTTGGCCAACCGCGTGGCCCGTGAAGTATTCGGCAATGACCTGGTCGGCGAAAACCTCGTCGAACAGCTCGCCGATCTGGGTTATCCCCCGCTGCACAATGGCGTACGCCCTACCCTGTCGGCGTTGGAACTGGTCGAGTTTCGCGATATCCACCAACGCAGTTTGCGCATGGAACTGGCACCTTTGCTGCCTGCCGAAGGGGATTTCGCCCTCGGCTGGTTGTTGAGCCTCACGGACCTGAGCAAGGAGCGTGAAGCCCAGCAGCACCGCGAGACCATGCTGCGTTTCCTTTCCCACGACCTGCGTGCACCGCATTCAGCGATCCTCGCCCTGCTGGACGTGCACAACGGGGAGTCCCCGGTGTTTACTCAGATCGAACAGCAGGTACGGCGGGCCTTGAGCCTGACCGAATCCTTTGTGCAATTGGCCAAGGCTGAAGCGGACGGTTACCAGTTCCAGCCCACCCTGTTTGCCATGCTGGTGATGGACGCCTTTGACCAAGTGGCGGTGATTGCGCAGTTGAAGGGCATCCATTTGGTCCACGACCTGGATGAGGCGGATGAGGCCATGGTCTATGCCGACCAATCGCTGCTCACCCGGGCGTTGTTCAATGTGCTTGAGAACGCGATCAAATACTCCCCGTCCGGCACCACCGTCACGTTGAGGCATGGCAGTGCGCAAGGCTGGTTGGAATGCGGGATAAGCGATCAGGGACCGGGGATTGCGCCTAAAGATCTACCGGAGTTGTTCAACCAATACCGACGTTTCGATTCGGCCCAGGGCAGTGAAGGTCTTGGGTTGGGCCTGACCATGGTCAAGGCGGTAGTAGAACGGCATGGAGGGCGGATCGTGTGCGAAAGTGAGCTAGGCAAGGGCTCGACGTTTATCCTGTTGCTGCCGCTATTGGAGGACTGAAAAAGCGGCTTTTCTGCTGTGCATAAAAAACCGGTCACAAGGACCGGTTTTTTTATGAAGAAAAAACTTATGCACGTTTTTCTGAATTTTATGAGCTTCAGAAATATGTAAGTAAATCAGCTTGTTATGAAGCAAAAAAGCCAATTCGCCAACAAAGCGTACACAGGTTATCCACAGATGCTCAAACGGCCGGCGTCTCCACCACCACCGGTTCCGGAGGCAGGGAGCCCATGGCCCGTTGCTGCGCCTCATTCCACGCCGCAGCGCGGTCGTTCAGGGCGGCGATGGCACGTGGTCCTTCGCCTTCTGCGTACATCGGCTCGCCGATCACTACAGTGATAGTGCCTGGGCGTTTAGCCCAGCCAGTCTTGGGCCAGAACTTGCCAGCGTTATGCGCAATCGGCAGCACAGGCAGGTTGGCGTTGACCGCCAGGGCGGTACCACCGCGTGAGAACTTGCCCACTGTGCCGTAGGGGACCCGCGTGCCCTCAGGGAAGATCAGCACCCAGACGCCGTCCTTGAGCAACTCATCGCCCTTCTTGGCGACATGCTTGAGCGCAGCCTTGGGGTTGTCCCGGTCGATGGCGATCGGACGCAACATGGCCATGGCCCAGCCGAAGAATGGCACATACAGCAACTCGCGCTTGAGCACCTGGCTCAACGGCGAGAAATACGCAGAGAGGAAGAACGTCTCCCAAGTGCTCTGGTGGTTCGAGAGAATCACGCACGGCTGATCAGGAACGTTTTCAGCGCCCTTGACCTCGAAACGAATATTCAGGAACACCTTGCTCAGCCACAACGCGCAGCGGCACCAGTAAACGTTGATGAAGCGATAGCGCGCCTTGAAGGGCAGGAACGGTGCAATAAAAAAGCTCAGGGTGCACCAGAGAAACGAACTGGTGCCCAGCAGCAGGTAAAAGAAAAAGGTTCTGATGGCCTGCAAGATCGACATGGCGGCATTTACCGTTGCGGGACACGGCCCGCCTGTTAAAAGCGCACTCCCGAACAGTCCTTGGTCAGGAAGTCGAGGGCGGCTAGTTGTTGATAAGTTCTGCGGCAACGGCCGCCAGATCGTCAAAAATCAAGGTGCCTACCGGCAGGTTTTTAGCCTGGGTCTTTTCGCCTTTTCCGGTTTTAACCAAAACTGGCTGAGAGTCGACGGCTTTGGCCGCCTCCAGGTCACCGAGGCTGTCCCCGACGAACCATATCCCAGCCAAGGGCACCTTGTAATGTTCTGCAATAATTTTCAACATGCCAGGCTTGGGCTTGCGGCAATCGCAGCCTTCGTCCGGCCCGTGGGGGCAGTAGACCACCAGCCCCACCTCACCGCCCTGTTCGGCCACTAACGTGCGCAACCGCGCGTGCATGGCGTCCAGGGTGGCGATGTCGTAGTAACCGCGGGCGATGCCGGACTGGTTGGTGGCGATGGCCACTGTCCAGCCGGCTTTGCTCAACTGCGCGATGGCCTCGATCGAACCGGGCAGCGGGATCCACTCCTCCACCGACTTGATGTAAGCGTCGGAGTCGTAGTTGATCACCCCGTCCCGATCGAGAATCAGCAGTTTCAACATGGTCAGCCCAGTACGGAGATGTCGGCGATATTGATGAACAAACCACGCAGGCGCGCGAGCATCGCGTAGCGGTTTTTGCGCACGCCGGCATCGTCGGCATTGATCATCACTGCTTCGAAGAACGCATCCACGGGCTCACGCAACGACGCCAGGCGCGCCAACGCTTGCGCGTAGTCACGCTCGGCGATCAGCGGCTTCACGGCGTTCTCTGCCTTGGCGATGGCCGAGTTCAGCGAGAACTCCTTGGCGTCGGCAAACAGGCCAGGGTCGACTTCGGCACTGCCGAGGTTATCGGCCTTGCTCAGCAGGTTCGACACGCGCTTGTTCACGGCGGCCAGGGCATCGGCTTCCGGCAGCTTGCGGAACGCTTGCACGGCTTGTACACGCTGGTCGAAGTCCAGTGCCGAACCCGGTTGCAGGGCACGTACCGACAGGTAGACGGAAACGTCCACGCCTTCGTCTTCGTAACGCGCACGCAGGCGGTCGAACACGAACTCCAGCACTTGCTCGGCCAGGCCGGCTTGCTTGACCTTGGTGCCGAACTGGCTGACAGCAAATACCACGGCCTGGGTCAGGTCGAGGTCCAGCTTTTTGTCGATCAGGATACGCAGCACGCCCAAGGCCGCACGGCGCAGGGCATATGGGTCTTTACTGCCGGTGGGCAGCATGCCGATACCGAAGATACCAACGAGAGTGTCCAGCTTGTCGGCAATCGCCACGGCTGCACCGGTCAGGGTGGTCGGCAGTTCTGCACCGGCACCGCGCGGCATGTACTGCTCGTTCAGGGCCAGGGCGACATCATCCGGCTCGCCGTCGTTGAGGGCGTAGTAGTAACCGGCCACGCCTTGCATCTCTGGGAACTCGCCGACCATCTCGGTGGCCAGATCGCACTTGGACAGCAAGCCGGCACGCGCAGCCCATGCGGCATCACCGCCAATACGTGGGGCAATGTAGGCCGCCAGCTTGGACACACGCACGGCCTTGTCGTAGACGCTGCCGAGTTTTTCCTGGAACACCACGTTTTGCAGGCGCAGGTTGAAGTCTTCCAGCTTCTGCTTCTTGTCTTGCTTGAAGAAGAACTCGGCGTCGGTCAGGCGCGGGCGCACGACTTTTTCGTTACCGGCGATGATCTGCTGCGGGTCTTTGCTTTCGATGTTGGCCACGGTGATAAAACGCGGCAACAACTTACCGTCCACATCCAGCAGGCAGAAGTATTTCTGGTTGTCCTGCATGGTGGTGATCAAGGCTTCTTGCGGCACATCGAGGAAACGCTCTTCGAACGAGCACACCAGCGGCACCGGCCATTCCACCAGGGCGGTCACTTCGTCCAGCAGGCTTGGCGGCACGATGGCGGTGCCTTCCTGCAGGCGGGCCAATTCTTCGGTGCGCTTGCTGATCAGCTCGCGACGCTCACTGGCGTCGGCCAGCACATAAGCAGCGCGCAGGTCGTTGAGGTAGTTGGCCGGCGAAGTGATACGCACGCTTTCTGGATGATGGAAGCGGTGACCACGGGACTCACGACCTGCCTTCTGGGCGAGGATGGTGCAATCGATGACCTGGTCACCGAGCAGCATCACCAGCCATTGGGTCGGACGCACGAACTCTTCCTTGCGCGCCCCCCAGCGCATGCGCTTGGGGATAGGCAGGTCGTTCAGGGAATCTTCAACGATGGTCGGCAACAGGCTGGCGGTCGGCTTGCCGGTGATGACCTGGCTGAAACGCAGTTTCGGGCCGCTCTGGTCGATCTCGCTCAACTCCACGCCACACTTCTTGGCAAAGCCAAGGGCGGCTTGGGTCGGGTTGCCTTCGGCGTCGAAAGCCGCCTGGCGCGGTGGGCCGTCCAGGTTGATGCTGCGGTCCGGCTGCTGGGTTTCCAGCGCGGTCAACAGTACCGCCAGGCGGCGCGGCGCGGCATAGACCTTCTTGGCTTGAAACTTCAGGCCTGTGGTCTGCAGGCCTTTTTCGATACCGGCCAGGAATGCATCGGCCAGGGTATTGAGGGCCTTGGGTGGCAGCTCTTCGGTGCCCAGTTCAACCAGGAAATCTTGAGCACTCATTGTGCAGCCTCCAGCTTAGCCAACACTTCATCACGCAAATCCGGGGTTGCCATCGGGAAGCCCAGCTTGGCGCGAGCCAGCAGGTAGGCTTGGGCGACGGAACGCGCCAGGGTGCGCACACGCAGGATGTATTGCTGGCGCGCAGTAACCGAGATGGCACGGCGGGCATCCAGCAGGTTGAAGGTATGGGACGCCTTCAACACCATTTCATAGCTTGGCAACGGCAGCGGCTGGTCGAGTTCGATCAGGCGCTTGGCTTCGCTTTCATAGAAGTCGAACAGTTCGAACAGCTTGTCGACGTTGGCGTGTTCGAAGTTGTAGGTGGACTGCTCCACCTCGTTCTGGTGGAACACATCGCCGTAGGTCACCTTGCCGAACGGGCCGTCAGCCCACACCAGGTCGTAGACCGAGTCCACGCCTTGCAGGTACATGGCCAGGCGCTCAAGGCCATAGGTGATTTCGCCGGTGACCGGGTAGCACTCGATGCCGCCGGCTTGCTGGAAGTAGGTGAACTGCGTCACTTCCATGCCATTGAGCCAGACTTCCCAGCCCAGGCCCCAGGCGCCCAGGGTTGGCGATTCCCAGTTGTCTTCGACGAAACGAATGTCGTGCACCAGTGGGTCCAGGCCCACATGCTTGAGCGAGCCCAGGTACAGCTCCTGGAAGTTGTCCGGGTTGGGCTTCAATACCACCTGGAACTGGTAGTAGTGCTGCAGACGGTTCGGGTTTTCGCCGTAGCGGCCGTCAGTCGGGCGGCGACTGGGCTGCACATAAGCGGCGTTCCAGGTTTCCGGGCCGATGGCCCGCAGGAATGTAGCGGTGTGGAAAGTGCCGGCGCCTACTTCCATATCGTAGGGCTGAAGTACCACACAACCTTGCTCGGCCCAGTATTGCTGGAGGGCGAGGATCAAGTCTTGGAAGGTACGCACGGCTGGCGTAGGCTGGCTCACGAAATTCACCTGTTACTTGGGCTGCGATTTAAAGAGCGGGAGTATACCCGATTCGGCCCCGCCACCACTCCCTGGAGCCTTATGCCACGCTGCTTTTGGTGTTCTGAAGATCCGCTGTACATGGCATATCACGATCAAGAGTGGGGAACGCCGCTGCGCGATGCGCAGGGTTTGTTCGAGTTGCTTTTGCTCGAAGGGTTCCAGGCAGGCCTGTCCTGGATCACCGTTTTACGCAAACGCGAGCATTATCGAAAGGTGTTGTTCGGCTTTGACGCGCAGCGTCTGGCGCAATTGAGCGATGAAGAAATCGAGGTGCTGATGCAGGACCCGGGCATCGTGCGCAATCGCTTGAAGCTCAACGCTACCCGGCGCAACGCCGCGGCCTGGCTGGCGCTGGAAGACCCGGTGGGGTTGCTGTGGTCGTTTGTCGGCGGCAAACCCAAGGTCAATCACTTCAAGGATCGCAGCGACGTCCCGGCGATCACGCCCGAAGCCGAAGCCATGAGCAAAGCCTTGAAAAAGGCCGGCTTCACCTTCGTCGGGCCGACCATCTGCTACGCCTTCATGCAGGCCTCGGGCATGGTCATGGACCACACCCAGGACTGCGACCGTTACGCGGACTTGGTCAACGCCGGTTAGAATGTCGGCTTTGCGCACCACACACGATCAGGAGTGAACTGTGGAAAAGTTTAAAGGCGTCTTGCTGGTAGGCGCTCTTCGGTTGTTTGCCCTGCTGCCCTGGCGCGCTGTACAAGCCGTCGGCACAGGGATCGGCTGGATCATGTGGAAAACCCCCAACCGTTCCCGCGATACAGTGCGGATAAACCTCTCCAAATGCTTCCCGGACATGGACCCGGCAGAGCGCGAGCGCCTGGTGGGCCGCAGCCTGATGGATATCGGCAAGTCCCTCACTGAAAGCGCCTGTGCGTGGATCTGGCCGGCGCAGCGCTCCATCGACCTGGTCCGCGAAGTCGAGGGCCTGGAAGTGCTGCACGAGGCCCTGGCTTCTGGCAAAGGCGTGGTGGGCATCACCAGCCATCTAGGCAATTGGGAAGTGTTGAACCACTTCTACTGCAGCCAGTGTAAACCGATCATTTTCTATCGCCCGCCCAAGCTCAAGGCCGTGGACGAGTTGCTGCGCAAGCAGCGCGTGCAGTTGGGCAACCGCGTGGCGGCTTCCACCAAGGAAGGCATTCTCAGCGTGATCAAGGAAGTGCGCAAAGGCGGCCAGGTGGGCATTCCTGCCGACCCGGAGCCGGCTGAGTCCGCCGGGATCTTCGTACCGTTTTTTGCCACCCAGGCGCTTACCAGCAAGTTCGTTCCGAACATGCTTGCGGGCCACAAGGCAGTCGGTGTGTTCCTGCATGCCCTGCGGCTGCCGGACGGCTCGGGCTACAAGGTGATCCTGGAGGCGGCGCCGGAAGATATGTACAGCACCGACACCGCGACGTCCTGTGCGGCGATGAGCAAGGTAGTTGAGCGCTATGTAGGTGCTTACCCAAGCCAGTACATGTGGAGCATGAAGCGCTTCAAGAAACGCCCACCGGGTGAGGCGCGGTGGTATTGACTCACCGCTGACCTCCAGCCCAATGGAGATCAAATGTGGGAGCTGGCTTGCCTGCGATAGCATCACCTCGGAGTGCCTGATATACCGAGGTGTCTGCATCGCAGGCAAGCCAGCTCCCACAGGTGATCACCTCAGGTTTGGCGATCAAGTTTCTTCAGGAACACCGTCATTTCTTTTTCGGCCTGTTTGTCGCCATGGGCCTGGGCGGCTTCGATGCCCTTCTCCCATGCCAGGCGTGCTGCCGCGCGATCTTCCAATCCCAGCCGCGCCTTGCCCAACAACTTCCACGCCGCCGAGTACTTCGGATCGAACTCGACGCATCGCTGCAAATGCTCGGCCGCCTTTGCGTTGTCCTTCAGGTCCAGATAACCCTTGCCCAGGCCAAAGCGCAGCAATGAATTATCCACACCCTTGGCGAGCATTTTTTCCAGGGATTCGAGCATGGCTGTGCATCCTTTAGCTACATAGCGGTTTCGATATCGTCATCGCGGGCAAGCCCGCTCCCATACTTGGAGCGCGATCACATGTGGGAGCGGGCTTGCCTGCGATGGCGGCGGCAGGCTCACACAATTTTTTAATCAGAAAAAACTCAACCCCACGTGGAACAGCTTCTCCACATCGCGAATATGTTTTTTGTCCACAAGGAACAAAATCACATGGTCTCCGGTGGCGATCACCGTGTCGTCGTGGGCGATGATGACTTCTTCATCGCGAATGATCGCGCCAATGGTGGTACCGGGCGGCAGGCCGATATCGCGGATCGCCTTGCCAATCACTTTGCTGGACTTGGAGTCACCGTGGGCAATCGCCTCGATGGCTTCCGCTGCGCCACGGCGCAACGAGTGCACGCTGACAATGTCGCCACGGCGCACGTGGGCGAGCAAGGTACCGATGGTCGCCAACTGCGGGCTGATGGCAATGTCGATATCGCCGCCCTGGATCAGGTCCACATAGGCCGGGTTGTTGATGATGGTCATCACCTTCTTCGCCCCCAGCCGCTTGGCGAGCAAGGACGACATGATATTGGCTTCGTCATCGTTGGTCAGGGCCAGGAAGATATCGGCGTCGGCGATGTTCTCTTCCATCAGGAGATCACGGTCCGAGGCGCTGCCTTGCAGTACGACAGTGCTGTCGAGGGTATCGGACAAATGCCGGCACCGCGTCGGGCTCATCTCGATGATCTTCACCTGATAGCGGCTTTCGATGGCTTCGGCCAAACGCTCGCCAATCTGCCCACCGCCGGCGATGACGATGCGTTTGTAGCTCTCGTCGAGCCTGCGCATTTCGCTCATGACCGCACGAATGTTCGCCTTGGCGGCGATGAAAAACACTTCGTCGTCAGCCTCGATCACCGTATCGCCCTGGGGCAGGATCGGCCGGTCACGGCGGAAAATCGCGGCGACGCGGGTTTCCACGTTTGGCATGTGCTCACGCAGCTGGCGCAGTTGCTGGCCCACCAGCGGCCCGCCGTAATAGGCCTTCACTGCCACCAGTTGCGCTTTGCCTTCGGCGAAGTCGATAACCTGTAGCGCACCTGGAATTTCGATCAGGCGCTTGATGTAGTGGGTCACCACCTGTTCCGGGCTGATCAGTACGTCAACCGGGATGGCGTCGTTATCGAACAGACCGGCGCGGGTCAGGTAGGCCGCTTCGCGCACCCGAGCGATCTTGGTCGGGGTGTGGAACAGGGTGTGGGCGACCTGGCAGGCGACCATGTTGGTCTCGTCGCTGTTGGTCACAGCCACCAGCATGTCGGCATCGTCGGCACCGGCCTGGCGCAGCACCGTCGGAAACGACGCCCGGCCTTGTACCGTGCGGATGTCCAGGCGGTCGCCCAGGTTGCGCAGGCGCTCGGCATCGGTGTCGACCACGGTGATGTCGTTGGCTTCACCGGCCAAATGTTCGGCCAGCGTGCCACCGACCTGCCCTGCTCCAAGGATGATGATTTTCATCCGGTCACTCCCTTAAAACCATTCAGCCGCGCGCGGCGGCAATCTTGATCAGTTTGGCGTAGTAGAAGCCATCATGCCCGCCTTCCTGCGCGAGCAGTTGGCGACCGTGGGGCTGCTTGATGCCCGCGGTGGTAGCGAGGTCCAGTTCACGCGCGCCGCTGGTGCGGGCGAGGAAGGCTTGGATGACCTCGGTATTTTCGGTGGGCAAGGTGGAGCAGGTGGCGTAAAGCAGGATGCCGCCGACTTCCAGAGTCGGCCACAGCGCGTCGAGCAGTTCGCCTTGCAACACCGCCAGGGCGGCGATGTCGTCGGGCTGGCGGGTCAGCTTGATGTCCGGATGACGTCGGATCACGCCGGTGGCCGAGCAGGGAGCGTCCAGCAGGATGCGCTGGAATGGCTTGCCGTCCCACCAGGTGGCGGTGTCGCGGCCGTCGGCGGCGATCAGGTCGGCGCTGAGGCCCAGGCGGGCAAGGTTTTCCCGCACGCGCACCAGGCGCTTGGCCTCAAGGTCCACAGCCACCACCCCGGCCAAGTCTTTTTCAACCTCAAGGATGTGACACGTCTTACCGCCTGGCGCGCAGCAGGCGTCGAGTACGCGCTGGCCGGGGGCCAAATCGAGCAGGTCGGCAGCCAACTGCGCGGCCTCGTCCTGCACGCTGATCCAGCCTTCGGCAAAGCCCGGCAGGCTGCGTACATCGGCGGCGGCTTCCAGCACGATACCGTCCGTGCTGTAAACGCACGGGGTGGCGTTGATGGCCGCGTCGGCAAGTAATTGCAAGTATGCATCCCGGCTGTGGTGGCGACGGTTGACCCGCAGGATCATCGGCGGGTGCGCGTTGTTGGCCGCGCAGATAGCCTCCCATTGCTCGGGCCAAAAGGCCTTCAGGGATTTTTGCAGCCAGCGCGGGTGGGCGGTGCGCACCACCGGATCATGTTCCAGCTCGGCCAACAGCGCTTCGCTTTCACGCTGGGCGCGGCGCAGCACGGCATTGAGCAGGGCCTTGGCCCAGGGCTTTTTCAGCTTGTCGGCGCAACCGACGGTTTCACCGATAGCGGCGTGGGCCGGCACGCGGGTGTAGAGCAACTGGTAGAGACCCACCAGCAACAGCGCCTCGACATCCGCGTCCGCCGCTTTGAACGGTTTTTGCAGCAGCTTGGCGGCCAACGCAGACAACCGTGGCTGCCAACGGGCGGTGCCAAAGGCCAGGTCCTGCGTAAACCCGCGGTCGCGGTCTTCAACCTTATCCAACTGCGTCGGCAGAGAACTGTTCAGCGAAGCCTTGCCGTTGAGCACGGCGGCGAGAGCCTTGGCGGCGGCCAGACGTGGGTTCATTGAGTGACCACTCCAAGCGTGGTACCCAGGGCGAATTTCTCACGACGACTGTTGAACAAATCGCTGAAGTTCAGCGCCTTGCCGCCGGGCAATTGCAGGCGCGTCAGGCACAGCGCCTGTTCACCGCAAGCCACCAACAGGCCGTCTTTGCTGGCGCCGATGATCTCGCCGGGAGCGCCTGCGCCATCGGCCAGGGTCGCGGCCAACACTTTCAAGGCTTCACCGTTCAGGGTGCTGTGGCAGATCGGCCATGGGTTGAAGGCACGTACCAGGCGCTCCAGCTCCACGGCTGGGCGGCTCCAGTCAATGCGCGCTTCGTCCTTGTTCAGCTTGTGGGCGTAGGTGGCCAGGCTGTCGTCTTGGATTTCACCTTGCAGGGTGCCGGCAGCCAGGCCGGCGATGGCCTGGATCACGGCGGGCGGCCCCAGCTCAGCCAGGCGGTCGTGCAGGCTGCCACCGGTGTCTTGGGCGGAGATCGGCGTGGTGACTTTGAGCAGCATCGGCCCGGTATCCAGGCCGGCTTCCATGCGCATCACGGTCACGCCGCTCTCTTGATCGCCCGCTTCAACGGCGCGCTGAATCGGCGCCGCACCACGCCAGCGTGGCAGCAGTGAAGCATGACTGTTGATGCAACCCAGGCGCGGGATATCCAGCACAGCCTGAGGCAGGATCAAACCGTAAGCCACCACCACCAGCAGGTCCGGCTTCAGCGCGGCCAGTTCTGCCTGGGCCTCGGCGTTACGCAGCGTCGGCGGTTGCAGCACGGGAATGTTGTGCTCCAGCGCCAATTGCTTGACCGGGCTCGGCATCAGTTTTTGCCCGCGACCGGCCGGGCGATCCGGCTGGGTGTACACCGCGACGATGTCATAAGGGCTGGCAAGCAGCGCCTTGAGGTGTTCGGCGGCGAATTCAGGGGTGCCGGCAAAAACAATGCGCAATGGCTCGGTCATGGGAGTTCTCGGTTAAAAACAGTCACAAAAGAAAAAGGCTTGCCGCAGCAAGCCTTTGGAAGAAGGGCATCAAGCTTGCTGGCGATGCTTTTTTTCCAGCTTCTTCTTGATGCGGTCACGCTTGAGCGTGGACAGATAATCGACAAACAGCTTGCCGTTGAGGTGGTCGCATTCATGTTGGATGCACACCGCCAACAAACCTTCGGCAATCAGCTCAAACGGCTTGCCGTCACGGTCCAGCGCCTTGATCTTCACGCGTAGCGGGCGTTCCACATTTTCGTAGAACTCCGGCACCGACAGGCAGCCTTCCTGGTATTCGCCCATCTCTTCGGTCAGCGGTTCGAACTCAGGGTTGATGTACACCCGAGGTTCGCTGCGATCTTCCGACAGGTCCATGACCACGACGCGCAGATGCACGTTGACCTGGGTAGCGGCGAGGCCGATGCCCGGGGCTTCATACATTGTTTCAAACATGTCATCGACCAACTGACGAACCTTGTCGTCCACTACGACCACCGGCTTGGCGATCGTGCGCAGGCGCGAGTCGGGAAATTCGAGGATGTTCAAAATAGCCATAAGCGTAATTGCTGCACATGTGAGGAAGAGACAAATCGGCGGTGGGATGGACCCATACGGCCGGTGTGAAACGCTCGGAAGCCGCGAAGGCCATGGCATTTCACGCGAACGCACATAATAAAGGAGATTCACCCCATGAGGAAATCGCTACTCGTCTTGCTGCTGTGGGCCCCGTTCGCTACGGCTTTGATTGCGCAACCCACTGAGCGCCTGGATCAGGCAGCGCAACAGGCCATCCAGCACTTTTTACTGCACAACCGTATTTTTGACTCGCCCGAGGACCTGGATAACGCGCCTTACATTATTGCGGCGCAAGGCGGGCGCGTGCTGGGTGCCAACGACGAGCGTGTGCATGCGCGCGGGCGTCTGGACCCGGCCCAGCCGAGCTACGGGATCTTTCGGCGAGGCAAGGCCTACACCGACCCCGTTACCCAGGAGTTACTCGGCATCAATGCCGACGACATCGGCACTGCGCGCTTTGTGCTTGCCGACAGCCTCAGCACCCTCGCAGTGCAACGGGTGACCCAGGAAATCCGCCCAGGCGACCGCTTGTTGCGCGCCGAGCCTCCCGTTGCTTTGGCGAACCTGGAGCCGTGCAAACCTGCACCCTTGATTACAGGGCACATCATCGACATCCCCAAGGGCGTCACGCAGATTGGCGTGCTCGACGCTGTGACCCTGAACAAGGGCCGCCGCGATGGCCTGGTGGAGGGCCAACTGCTGACGGTAATTAAGGCTGGCGCCACCGTGCGAGACGCCCTCACCGGCACGCCCACACCACTCCCGGATGAGCGAGCAGGCACCCTTCTGGTGTTTCGCACCTATGAAAAGCTCAGCTATGCCCTGGTGCTCAGCGCTTCACGGTCGCTAGCCGTGCAAGACCGTTTCGAGACGGCTGATCAAGCGCAATAAATAGCCGGCTAAATAAGTTACCAACAGAGTTATCCACAGCTTGTTCCGGTCAAGGATGATCATATGAATCCGATAAACAGTAGCGATATTTCCCCGGCAGAGCTGGAAGCCCGGCTACGCTTGCACAGGCTGCCAGAACTGGGGCCCAAGCGTTTTCACGTATTGGTCGAAGCCTTTGGCTGCGCTTCCAAGGCCCTGAGTGCTCCCGCCAGCGCCTGGCGTTCCCTCGGTTTACCCGCCGTCAGTGCCGAGGCCCGACGTAGCCCCAAAGTCCGTGACGGTGCCAGTGAAGCGTTGGCCTGGCTGGCGCGCCCGGCCCAGCATTTGCTGATGTGGGACCAACCTGATTACCCGGCGTTGCTCGCGCAGATCGACGATGCGCCGCCGTTGTTATTCGTGGCGGGCGACCCTGGTATTCTGGAAAAACCACAGTTGGCCATGGTCGGAAGCCGGCGTGCCTCTCGCCCGGGCATGGACACGGCAGCGGCCTTTTCCCGTAGCCTGGCGAGCGCCGGTTTTGTCATCACCAGTGGGCTGGCGGTGGGCATTGACGGCGCGGCGCACCAGGCGGCATTGGACGTAGGCGGCCATACCATCGGCGTGCTCGGCACTGGCCTGGAAAATTTTTATCCACAGCGCCATCGCAGGCTCGCCGCCGCGATGATTGCCCAAGGCAGCGCCGTGGTTTCCGAATTTCCGCTGGATGCAGCGCCCCAGGCCGGCAATTTCCCACGGCGCAACCGGATTATCAGCGGGCTGTCGTTAGGCGTGCTGGTGGTGGAGGCCAGTATGGCCAGCGGCTCGCTGATCACCGCACGCCTGGCGGCGGAGCAAGGGCGCGAGGTGTACGCGATTCCAGGCTCCATCCACCACCCCGCCGCCAAGGGCTGTCATCAACTGATCCGTGATGGCGCGGTGCTTGTGGAAACCATCGAGCACATTCTTGAAAGCCTGCGCGGTTGGCAGCGGTTGTCCCATGCTGCGCCGGTGCCCGTGACCCATCCGTTGGTGGCGCTGCTGCACGCGGCACCGCATAGCAGCGAAGCCTTGGCGATTGCCAGCGGTCGGCCGTTGTCCCAAGTACTGGCCACCCTGACAGAGCTGGAGTTGGAGGGCCAGGTGATTTGCGAAAGCGGGCGTTGGCTGGCGCGGTGTCCGCTTTTGTAGTGGCCCGTTTTTGGCGCTAGGTTTTGTAACGAAGATCGGTAAACTGCCCAGAGCTTTAGTCCGGAGAGTAAACAATGGTCAACAGGTGGCGTGTGCTGGAAGCCGCACGGGAAATTCGCGCAGGCGCAGTGATCGCCTATCCGACCGAAGCGGTTTGGGGCCTGGGCTGCGACCCGTGGAACGAAGAAGCAGTGGATCGACTGCTGGCGATCAAGAACCGCTCGGTCGACAAAGGCCTGATCCTGGTGGCGGACAATATTCGTCAGTTCGACTTTCTGTTTGAAGATTTCCCGCAAACGTGGATCGAACGCATGGCCAGCACCTGGCCAGGGCCGAATACCTGGCTGGTGCCCCATCAAGACTTGCTGCCCGAATGGGTCACGGGTGTGCATGAAACCGTTGCGCTGCGGGTCAGTGATCACCCGTTGGTGAGGGATTTGTGCGCCCAGGTCGGCCCGTTGATTTCCACCTCGGCCAACCCTCAGGGCCGCCCGGCGGCCCGCACGCGGCTTCGCGTGGAGCAGTATTTTCGCGGGCAAGTGGACTTGGTGCTGGGCGGCGCCCTGGGTGGGCGCAAGAACCCGAGCCTGATTCGGGACCTGGTGACGGGTGATGTGGTGCGCCCCTCCTGAGACCGCAGTGCACTCATCGCAGGCAAGCCAGCTCCCACATTTGATCAGTGTTCGCCGTCAAATGTGGGAGCTGGCTTGCCTGCGATGAGGCCCTTAAGGCAGCAGGATGGTTGAGCCAGTCGTGCGCCGCCCCGACAACTCCGTCTGCGCTTTGGCCGCCTCCGCCAGCGGGTAGCGCTGGTTGATATCAATGCGCACCTTGCCGCTCTTGATCATCGAAAACAGATCGTCCGCCATCGCCTGCAAGTTTGCAGCATTGTTGGCGTAGGTCGCCAACGTTGGCCGGGTTACGTACAGCGAACCCTTCGCCGACAGAATCCCCAGGTTCACCCCATCCACCGCACCCGATGCGTTGCCGAAGCTCACCACCAAACCCCGCGGCGCCACACTATCCAGTGAGGTCAGCCAGGTATCCTTGCCGACGCCGTCGTACACCACCGGGCACTTCTTGCCGTCAGTCAATTCCAGTACGCGTTGTGCGACATCTTCCTTGCTGTAGTCGATGGTTTCCCAGGCGCCGAGTGATTTGGCCAGGGCGGCTTTTTCCGGGGAACTGACCGTGCCGATCAACTTCACCCCCAGGGACTTGGCCCATTGGCACGCCAGGGAACCCACGCCACCCGCAGCGGCGTGGAACAAAATGGTTTCACCGCCTTTGAGCTCATAGGTCTGGCGCAACAGGTATTGCACGGTCAGGCCTTTGAGCATGGCACCGGCGGCCTGTTCGAAGCTGATCTCATCCGGCAGGTGCACCAGGTTGGCGGCAGGCAACACATGCAGCTCGCTGTAGGCACCCAGCGGGCCGCTGCCGTAGGCCACGCGGTCGCCAACTTTGAATTGGCTGACTTCACTGCCCACCGCGTCCACCACGCCAGCGCCTTCCGCACCCAGGCCCGATGGCAGGGCGGGCGGCGCGTAGAGGCCACTGCGGAAGTAGGTGTCGATGAAGTTCAGGCCGATGGCCTCGTTGCGTACCCGAACCTGCTGTGGGCCAGGCTCCGCTGGCGTGTAGTCCACATATTCAAGTACTTCGGGGCCGCCATGGGCGCTGAACTGGATACGTTTGGCCATCTGCACTTCTCCTTGGGTTCGAATCTGCGTAGCCCCCTATCGGACTCCTAAGCTTGATCCTCGTCAACTGCTGCGCACCTAAGTGCAGTGGCATGTAGGCGCAGTGGTATCCTGTGCGCCCATTTGCCGCCGACGCCCCATGGGCCTCGCGTAGCTTTGCCCGATTCAAGGTGATGCCATGACTACCCGCACCGAGGCCGTTAAAGCCTACCTGCTTGACCTGCAAGACCGCATTTGCAGCGCCCTGGAAACCTTCGAGACGGACACTCGCTTTATCGAAGACGCCTGGACCCGGCCAGCCGGCGGTGGCGGTCGTACCCGAGTGATGGAAAACGGTGCGGTTATCGAAAAAGGCGGTGTCAACTTTTCCCACGTGTTCGGCAGCGGTTTGCCACCGTCTGCCAGTGCCCATCGCCCTGAACTGGCGGGCCGTGGGTTTGAGGCCCTGGGTGTGTCGCTGGTGATCCATCCGCATAACCCGCATGTACCGACTTCCCACGCCAATGTGCGGTTTTTCATCGCTGAAAAAGAAGGCGAAGAACCGGTGTGGTGGTTCGGTGGTGGCTTCGATCTCACCCCGTATTACGGCAATGAAGAAGACTGTATTCATTGGCACCGCGTGGCCGAGCAGGCCTGTGCACCGTTTGGCCCGGACGTGTACCCCCGCTACAAGGCCTGGTGTGACACCTACTTCCACATCAAGCACCGCAACGAGCCCCGTGGTATCGGTGGGCTGTTCTTCGATGACTTGAACGAGTGGGGCTTTGACACCTGCTTCGCCTTCATCCGCGCCATCGGCGATGCCTACATCGATGCCTACCTGCCAATTGTGCAGCGTCGCAAGGCCATGGCGTACACCGAGCAACAACGCCAGTTCCAGGAGTTCCGCCGGGGCCGCTACGTTGAGTTCAACCTGGTCTATGACCGTGGCACCCTGTTCGGCCTGCAATCGGGCGGGCGTACGGAGTCGATCCTGATGTCGCTGCCACCTCAGGTACGCTGGAGCTACGACTGGAAGGCCGAAGCCGGCAGCGAAGAGGCGCGCCTCACCGACTACTTCCTGCAAGACCGTGACTGGCTCGGCGTTGCCGCGCCCAAGGCGGCGGTGTGATGGACCGTTATGTCGTGTTCGGTAACCCCATCGGCCACAGCAAGTCGCCGTTGATTCACCGTCTGTTCGCCGCCCAGACCGGCGAGCAACTGGACTACAGCACGATGCTCGCGCCGTTGGAGGACTTCACCGCTTGTGCCCGTGAGTTTTTCCAACAGGGCCGTGGCGCCAACGTGACCGTGCCGTTCAAGGAAGAGGCCTATCGTTTGGCCAATACCCTGACCGAACGGGCCCAGCGCGCCGGCGCCGTGAACACTTTGAGCAAATTGGCTGACGGCACGTTGTTGGGCGACAACACAGACGGCGCGGGCCTGGTGCGCGACTTGACGGTCAATGCCGGGCTGAGCCTGCAAGGCAAACGCATCCTGTTATTGGGCGCCGGTGGCGCGGTGCGCGGTGCGCTGGAGCCATTGCTGGCGCAGCAACCCTCGTCGTTGATCATCGCCAACCGTACCGTGGAAAAGGCCGAGCGACTGGCTGAGCTGTTCGATGACCTGGGCCCGGTGTCTGCCAGTGGTTTCGACTGGTTGCGTGAGCCGGTGGACGTGATCATCAATGCCACGTCGGCCAGCCTGTCAGGCGATGTACCGCCGATTGCCGGCAGCCTGATCGAGCCGGGCAAGACCTTCTGCTACGACATGATGTACGCCAAGGAACCCACCGCATTCTGCCGCTGGGCGAGCGAGCAAGGCGCGGCGGTGGCGATGGATGGCTTGGGCATGCTGGTGGAACAAGCGGCGGAAGCCTTCTTGCTGTGGCGCGGTGTGCGTCCGGATTCGGTGCCCGTACTGGCCGAACTGCGCCGGCAATTGGCCTGATCCCACAGTTGATCGGGTTTAGTCTTCGAAATGGAGGGGGCAGTTATCCGGCCCCTCCAGCTTCATTAACTCCTCAACCACCTGCGGCCTGGCCCCACGCAACGTCAAGCTACGGCCCAACCCCGCCAACCGCCGCGCCTCCTGGTGCAGCATCTCCACCCCGGAATAGTCGATAAAGTTGATCTGCTGCGCCTCGATCACCACCCGCTCACCCTGCAGACGTTGCAGGCGCACTTGCAGGTAATGGCTGGCGCCAAAAAAGATCGAGCCGCCCACCCGCAACACATCCGCTTCACCGTCGCGCCAGTGTTGCACCCGTGGCTGCGAGGTGCGCTTGAGGTAGAAAAACAGCGACGCCAGTACCCCGGCATAGATCGCCGTTTGCAGCTCCAACAACAAGGTGGCGACACAGGTCAGGCTCATCACCACAAATTCGGCGCGGCTGACCCGGAACAGCGCACGAATGCCGCGGTGGTCCACCAGGCCCCAGCAGATCAGCAGGATGCTCGCCGCCATGCTCGGGATCGGAATATGCGCAATCAACGCTGCGCCAAATAACGCGAATAGCGCCACCCACAGGGCCGAAAACACCCCCGCCAATGGCGAACAGGCACCCGCCTCATAACTGAGACCCGAGCGGGTGAACGATCCGGCTGACAAGTAGCCGGAAAAAAATCCGCCCACGATGTTGGATAAACCCTGGGCGCGTACTTCCTGGTTGGCGTCGAGCAGTTGTTGCGAGCGGGCGGACAGCGAACGGGCAATCGACAGGCTGGTCACCAACCCCAACATCCCCACCGCCACGGCACTGGGCAGCAGGCGCAGCACCAGATCCAGATCCATTGGCAACGGGCTGAACGGCGGTAGTTTGCCAATAAACGAACTGACCCGTGCCACATGCCCGAACATCGCCGGCCACAGCCATGCCGCCACGCTGCCCAACACCAAGGCGATCAACAGTGTCGGCCAGCGTGGTACCAGGTACTTGAGCAGCATACCTGCCAGCAACGTACCCAGCCCCAAGGCCAGGGACGCGTGGTCCCACTCGCCACGATGGTCGATCAGCGCCAGCAGGCCATTGATAGCCGTGGCCTGGCTCGGTAAATCCAAGCCGAGCAGGTTGGGCAGTTGCCCCAAGGCGATCACTACGGCGGCGCCCAGGGTGAATCCCAGCACCACCGAATGGGAGACAAAGTTCACCAACGCGCCGAAGCGCAGCAGGCCGAGCAACCACTGGAACACCCCGGCGAGGAAGGTCAGTAACAGGATGAGGGTGATGTAGTCCTGTGAACCTGGCACGGCCAATGGGCTGATGCTGGCGTAAAGCACGATGGAGATGGCGGCCGTGGGCCCGCAGATCAGGTGCCAGGACGAGCCCCACAGGCAAGCGATCAATACCGGGATGATGGCGGCGTAGAGCCCGTATTCGGGTGGGAGACCGGCGATCAGTGCGTAGGCAATCGACTGCGGCAGCGCAAGCACCGCGCCGCTGAGGCCGACGATGGCATCCCGGCCGACGCTGGCGCGGGTTTGGCGCGGCAGCCAGCGCAGGAAGGGCAAAAGTGTATGGCGGTTGGGCCGGGGCATCGCAGGCTCGGGTAAAGGGTTTTGGCAAGAGTATCAATGCATGGGTACGTGTGGGAGCTGGCTTGCCTGCGATGCTGGCGCCTCGGTGTGACAGGCATACCGGGGTGACGCTATCGCAGGCAAGCCAGCTCCCACAGGGTCGCCGGCAAGCATCAGAGTTTGGCTTTTACCGCCGGCAACGCCTCCTGGCCATCCAGGGCTTTCACGCCCTCCAGCCACTGGTCCAGCACCGCCGGGTTGGCCTTGATCCACGCCTTCGCCGCCTGCGCATTGCTGACCTTGTTGTTGGCCACGTCAGCCATGATGCTGTTCTCCATGGCCTGGGTAAAACTCAGGTTGGTCAGCAGTTTTCCGATATTGGGGCACGCTTGTGCGTAACCCTTGCGGGTCAAGGTATAGACGCTGCCGGTGGCACCAAAGTACTGCTCGCCGCCCTTGAGGTAGCGCATTTTCAGTTGCACGTTCATCGGGTGCGGGGTCCAGCCGAGAAAGGTGATGAAACGCTGTTTCTTCACCGCTCGCGAGACCTCTGCGAGCATCGCCTGTTCGCTGGACTCGATCAGCTTCCACTGCCCCAGGTTGAAATCATTCTTTTTGATGATTTCTTGCAACGAGATATTGGCCGGCGCGCCGGAGCCGATGCCGTAGATCTTCTTGTCGAACTTGTCGGCAAATGTGTTCAGGTCGGCGAAGTCATGCACCCCGGCGTCCCACACATAGTCCGGCACGGCGAGGGTGAACTCGGTGCCCTCCAGGTTCTTCGCCAGTTGCACCACATCGCCGTTGGCCACGAACTTGTCGTAGAAGCCTTGCTGAGCCGGCATCCAGTTGCCGAGGAAGACATCCATCTGGCCGTCCTTGAGCCCGCCGAAGATGATCGGCACCGCCAGGGTGTCGACCTTGGGTTGATAGCCCATGCCCGTCAGCAAGAAACTGGTGATAGCGTTGGTGGCGGCAATATCGCTCCAGCCTGGGTCGGCCATCTTTACCGTTTCGCAGCGCGTGTCTGCGTACACCTGGGCGCTGCTGAGCATCACCAAACTCAGTACCACGGTCAACTTTTGCATGGCCTTCCCTCTGTCTACTTATTGGTTTTGGCAGGGTTGTGGAAAACGTGCTTTGCGCTCCAGGTCATCAAGGTCGATATGGTTGCGCATGTACTGCTGACTGGCGTCTACCAGTGGCTGGTGATCCCAGCTCTTGAGCTTGCCATGGGTCAGCGCTTCAAACACCAGGCGGCGACGGCGTTGGCTGGCGAGCACCTGTTGATGGATCGCCGGGATATCCCATTTAGCCCGCGCTTCACGCAAGAACGCCTCGAACAATGGCCGATGTTCAGCTGACTGGCTGAGGTTTTCCTGCTCGCTCGGGTCGTTGTTAACATCGAACAATAGGCAAGGATCGTCCTCGCTGTAGATGAATTTGTAGGCGCCCCGGCGAATCATCATCAATGGGCTGACGGTGCCTTCGGCCATGTATTCGCCAAACACTTCGTCATGCCCGCCCTGCCCCTGCAAGTGCGGGACCAGTGAGCGGCCGTCCAGCGGCAAGTGCGGGTCCAGTTCCCCGCCGGCCAATTCCACCAGGGTGGGCAACAAGTCGGCGGTCGACACGGCCTGGGTGACGCGGCCAGCGGCGAACTGCCCCGGCGCACTGATCAGCAGCGGCACGCGGGCGGCCATTTCAAACCAGTGCATTTTGTACCAGAGGCCGCGCTCGCCAAGCATGTCGCCGTGGTCGCCTGAGAAAATGATCAGGGTGTCGTCGGCCAGGCCGGTGTCTTCCAGGGTCTGCAGCAGCTTGCCGACGTTGCTGTCGATGTAGCTGCAGGCACCGAAGTAGGCGCGGCGGGCGTCGCGGATCTTATCCACAGGCAGCGGTTTGTCCCACAAGTCATAAACCTTGAGCAGCCGCTGGGAATGCGGGTCGAGGTCGGCCTGGGGCGGCGTCGCGGGCATTGGGATGTCGGTGTCTGCGTACAAGTCCCAGAACGGCTTGGGAATGGTGTAAGGGTCGTGGGGATGGGTCATCGACACCGTCAGGCAAAATGGCTGGTCACCTTCCTCACGGATATGGTCGAACAGATATTGCTGGGCCTTGAACACCACCTCTTCGTCGAAATCCAGCTGGTTGGTGCGCACGCACGGGCCGGCTTGCAGCACCGAGGACATGTTGTGATACCAGGTAGGGCGTACGTCTGGCTCATCCCAGTTCACTGCCCAGCCATAGTCGGCGGGGTAGATGTCGCTGGTCAGGCGTTCCTCATAGCCGTGCAACTGGTCGGGGCCACAGAAGTGCATCTTGCCCGACAGTGCGGTGCGGTAGCCCAGGCGGCGCAAGTAGTGGGCATAGGTTGGCACATCGGCGGGGAAATCGGCGGCGTTGTCATAGGCGCCGATCTTGCTCGGCAATTGGCCACTCACCAAGGTGAAGCGCGACGGTGCGCACAGCGGGCTGTTGCAATAGGCGGCGTCGAACACCACGCCTTGTGCCGCCAGGCGGCTGAGGTTGGGCAGCTTGATCGGGGAAGGCCCGTAGAACGGCAGCATCGGCGCGGCCATCTGATCGGCCATGATGAAAAGAATGTTCTTGCGCTTCATGGTTTCTCGGCATTCCATAGGCAGTGTTTATGCCAATGAGCATGCAGTCCATGAATTATGGGGTAAAGCCCATGCGAAGCAATGACTAGGATAAGTTGAGCTTATGTATGAAGCGCTGGGTGACCTCTCTCTCGATTTGCTGCGCGCCTTTGAGGCGGCGGCGCGCCATCGCAGTTTCACTGCGGCCGCGATGGAGCTGGGTACCACCCAACCGGCGGTCAGCCAGCAGATCAAACGCCTTGAAGAGCAACTGGCGATCCGCCTGTTTGATCGCATTTACCGCGGCATCGAACTGACCGACGCCGGTGCCCTGCTGTTCGAGCATGTGCAAGGCGGCTTGCAGAACATCAACCAGGGGCTCGGCGCCATCACTCAACAAAGCCAGCATGAAGTGCTGCAAGTCGCCACCGACTTTGCCTTCGCCGCCTATTGGCTGATGCCACGCCTGCATCGTTTTCACCAGGCCAACCCGCAGGTGGATGTCAGCCTGGTCACCAGTGAGCGCAACCCGGCCACCCTGCGCAGCGATATTGATGTGGCGGTGCTGTTCGGCGATGGCCGTTTCAAGCAGGGCGAGAGCCTGTGGTTGTTCAATGAGGAAGTGTTCCCGGTGTGCAGCCCACAGTGGCTCAAGGAGCAGGTCGCGCCCCTGACGGTGCAGACCTTGCAAGACTGCCCGTTGCTGCACCTGCGCCAGGAAAACAACAGCCAGTGGTTTGACTGGAACGGCGTGTTCCGCGAACTGGGTATCACGGCTGCGCCGACCCCTGGGCAATTGCGCTTTGACAACTACACCTTGCTGATCCAGGCGGCGATTGCCGGCCAGGGCGTCGCCATCGGCTGGCGCCACCTGGTGGATAACCTGCTGGAGCAGAATTGGCTGTGCCGGCCGATCAGCCCCACAGTGACGTCGCGCTTGGGCTATTACGTGGTGCAGCCCCAGCGCAAACGCCGTGGGCAGTTGGTGGACCGCTTTGTCGAGTGGTTGGTGGCGGAACAGGCCAGCAGCGCGCAGTCTTTGACCGGGCTGGCCCTGCCGTCGATTGCGGTCTAGGATCGGCGCACAGGGGAACCGGAGTCAGTCATGCAACGTATCAAGGGCTACCACGCCCATATCTACTTCGACGCCAGCACGATCGAGCAAGCGCGCACGCTCTGTGAAGACGCCGCCAAGTTGTTCCCGCTGCGCATGGGCCGCGTGCACGAGCGGCCCGTGGGCCCGCACCCGGATTGGAGTTGCCAGCTGGCGTTCGAGCCGGAATATATCGGTGTGGTGTTGCCGTGGCTGGCGCTGCATCGCAATGGTCTGGTGGTGTTCCTGCACCCTGAAACCGGTGACGACCTCAAGGACCACACCGATTACGCCATCTGGATGGGCGCGATGCGCGAGCTGGACTTGTCGATTTTTTAACCTTTCTTACCCGATAAATCCGTGTCTTTCCCTAAGTAAAAACAAGAATAGTTGTAGGATTTATCTTGTCTTGTCTCATTATATGGGATTGATATTTATATATTGAGATATTGCGCCCCCTAGGTTTATATTCGCCCATCTGCTTTTTTCAGCACCCACTCATTTCAGGTGAAGCGATGCAGGCGCAATTGATCGCGCTCGATTGGGGGACCAGCTCCCTTCGTGCTTACAAACTCGGCCCCGCGGGCGTTGTGCTGGAACAGCGCTCGCAAGCCTGGGGCATCATGCATTTGCCCACAGAGCCCCGGGAAATAGCCGGTGTGCTATGCACTGACGGCTTTGAGCTGGCGTTCGATAGCGCCTGTGGCGATTGGCTTGATGCCCAGCCCGGGCTACCGGTGATCGCTTGCGGCATGGTCGGCAGCGCACAGGGTTGGAGCGAGGCGGCCTATCGCAGCACGCCCGTGGATGTCGCCAGTCTCGGCCAGGCATTGCATGGCATACGCAGCCTGCGTGGGGTGCAGGTGCATATCGTGCCGGGGGTGATCGAGCAAGTGGGTCTGCCCAATGTCATGCGTGGCGAAGAAACCCAAGTGCTCGGCGTACTGCAAGGGCTTGGGCCCCAGGTGTTGATCGGCCTGCCCGGCAGCCATTCCAAGTGGGTCGAGGTGGTGGAAGGCCGCATTACCCATTTCGATACCTTCATGACTGGCGAAGTGTTTGCGGTGTTGAGCAAGCACAGCATCCTGGGGCGTACCCAACAAGCGAGCGAGCAGTTCCAGGCCGAGGCGTTTGATCAAGGCGTGCGCGTGGCACTGTCCAACGATGGCCAGCGTGGCGTGCTTTCGACTCTGTTCAGTGCCCGTACCCTTGGGCTCACGGCGCAGCTGGCGCCCGACCAGCAACCCGATTACCTATCTGGCCTGCTCATCGGACATGAGCTCGCCGGCTTGCCAGACTCGGCCAAACATCAGCCGATCATCCTGGTCGGCGCTGCTGCACTTTGCGCCCGCTATCAACGCGCCCTCGCCCTTTGCGGATTTGCCCACGTCAGCCTGGAGCAAGAAGCCACCGAGCGTGGCCTGTGGCAACTGGCGCAAGCCGCCGGGCTCATTCGACCTGTACTGGAGGCCTGACATGCTCAAGCAAGCACTCGCACAAAACGGTTTGATCGCCATCCTGCGCGGCCTACGCCCCGACGAAGCCCAGGCGGTCGGCCAGGTGCTGTACGACGCGGGTTTTCGCGTGATCGAAGTGCCGCTCAACTCGCCAGACCCTTACGCCAGCATTCGCACCCTGCGCGACAGCTTGCCCGCCGATTGCCTGATCGGTGCCGGCACGGTGTTGACGCCTGAGCAGGTCGAACAGGTCAAGGCGGCCGGAGGCCAGGTGATCGTCATGCCCCACAGCGATGCCAAGGTGCTGCGTGCCGCCAAAGCGGCGGGCCTGTACTTGTCGCCTGGGGTAGCCACGCCTACCGAAGCCTTTGCCGCACTGGCCGAAGGCGCCGATGTGTTGAAGCTGTTCCCGGCCGAGCAGATGGGCCCTTCAGTGATCAAGGCATGGCTGGCGGTATTGCCGGCGGGCACGTTGCTGCTGCCGGTGGGCGGCATTACCCCGGACAACATGCAGGTGTTTACCGACGTCGGCGCCAAGGGCTTCGGATTGGGTTCCGGACTGTTCAAGCCGGGCATGACAGTGGATCAGGTTGCGAGCCGTGCCCAGGCTTATGTCGCCGCCTGGAAAGCCCTGAGCTGAGAGCATATTCCGCGCCCACAGGCGCTGCATCTATAAGAGAGACAAGAGATGAAAATCACCAAACTGACGACCTTTATCGTTCCGCCGCGCTGGTGCTTCCTCAAGGTCGAAACCGACCAGGGTGTGACCGGCTGGGGTGAGCCTGTGGTCGAGGGCCGCGCTCACACGGTGGCCGCCGCCGTCGAAGAACTGTCCGACTACCTGATCGGCAAAGACCCTCGCAATATCGAAGATATCTGGACCGTGCTCTATCGCGGTGGCTTCTACCGAGGCGGCGCGGTGCACATGAGCGCCCTCGCCGGCATCGACCAGGCGTTGTGGGACATCAAGGGCAAGGCCCTCGGTGTATCGGTCAGCGATCTGCTGGGCGGCCAGGTGCGTGACAAAATCCGCGTGTACTCATGGATCGGCGGTGACCGCCCCGCCGATACTGCCCGTGCCGCCAAAGAGGCGGTGGCCCGTGGCTTCACAGCCGTGAAGATGAATGGCACCGAAGAATTGCAGTTTGTCGACAGCTTCGAAAAAGTCGACCTGGCCCTGGCCAACGTCGCTGCCGTGCGCGATGCGGTCGGCCCTAACGTGGGTATCGGCGTCGACTTCCATGGCCGCGTGCACAAGCCGATGGCCAAGGTGCTGATGAAAGAGCTCGACCCGTACAAACTGATGTTCATTGAAGAGCCGGTGCTCAGCGAAAACTACGAGGCGCTCAAAGAACTGGCCCCGCTGACCAGTACGCCGATAGCCCTGGGCGAGCGCCTGTTCTCGCGCTGGGATTTCAAGCGGGTGCTCAGCGAAGGCTACGTCGACATCATCCAGCCGGACGCCTCCCACGCGGGTGGTATCACCGAAACCCGCAAGATCGCCAACATGGCCGAAGCCTACGACGTGGCCTTGGCCCTGCACTGCCCGCTGGGCCCGATTGCCTTGGCGGCATGCCTGCAACTGGATGCGGTTTGCTACAACGCGTTTATCCAGGAGCAGAGCCTGGGCATTCACTACAATGAAAGCAACGATTTGCTCGACTACGTGCGAGATCCGGGCGTGTTCGACTATAACCAGGGCTTTGTGAAAATCCCCAACGGCCCGGGTCTGGGCATTGAGATCAACGAGGAGTATGTGGTTGAGCGCGCGGCCATCGGCCATCGCTGGCGCAACCCGATCTGGCGCCATGCCGATGGCAGTTTTGCCGAGTGGTGATTTCCACCTGATTGAAACGCGCTAAAAAATGTGGGAGCTGGCTTGCCTGCGATGGCGGTGGGTCAGTCACTGCAGTGGTGCCATTCATGCCGCCATCGCAGGCAAGCCAGCTCCCACATTGAGCGCGTTCCTTCCTCAACAAATATAAAAAGAGGCACCCCCATGCACCCTGAATCCCTCACCGGGCAGGCTTCTTTAGTCACGCCTAGCAGAAAGCGCTTTTTCATCATGGTGCTGCTGTTCATCACCGTGGTCATCAACTACCTCGACCGTAGCAACCTGTCGATTGCCGCGCCCGCGCTGACCAGCGAGCTGGGGATCGACCCGGTGCAAGTCGGGCTGATTTTCTCTGCCTTCGGTTGGACCTACGCCGCCATGCAAATCCCGGGTGGCTGGCTGGTAGACCGGGTGCCGCCGCGCATTCTCTACACGGCCGCCCTGCTGCTGTGGTCGATTGCCACCGTGATGCTCGGTTTCGCCGCCAGCTTTATCGCGCTGTTCGTGCTGCGCATGGCCGTGGGCGCGTTGGAGGCGCCGGCCTATCCCATCAACAGCCGTGTGGTCACCACTTGGTTTCCCGAGCGCGAGCGCGCCACGGCTATCGGCGTCTATACCTCCGGGCAATTCGTCGGCCTGGCCTTCCTCACCCCGGTGCTGGCGTGGCTGCAGCACCAGTACGGCTGGCACATGGTGTTTGTGGTGACCGGTGGCGTCGGCATCCTGTGGGCCGCGATCTGGTACGCGGTGTACCGCGAGCCCAAAGATTTCAAAGGCGCCAACGAAGCCGAAATCCAACTGATCCGCGACGGTGGCGGGCTGGTGGACATGCAGGCTAAAACCGTCAAGGCACCCTTCAGCTGGACCGACCTCGGCATCGTGCTGAGCAAACGCAAGCTGTGGGGCATCTACCTGGGCCAGTTTTGCCTGAACTCCACGCTGTGGTTCTTCCTGACCTGGTTCCCGACGTACCTGGTGAAATATCGCGGCATGGACTTTATCCAGTCTGGCTTGCTGGCCTCCTTGCCGTTCCTGGCCGCGTTTGTGGGCGTGCTGTGTTCGGGGGTGTTTTCCGATTGGCTGATTCGTCGTGGGGCGTCGGTGGGCTTTGCGCGCAAGTTGCCCATCATCAGCGGGCTGCTGATTTCCACGGCGATCATCGGGGCCAACTATGTGGACTCGACGGGGTGGGTTATCGCGTTTCTGGCGGTGGCGTTTTTCGGCAATGGCCTGGCGTCGATCACCTGGTCGTTGGTGTCGACCCTGGCGCCTGCCCGTCTGCTGGGGCTGACCGGCGGGGTGTTCAACTTCATCGGCAACCTGGCGGCAATTGCCACGCCTATCGTGATTGGCTTTCTGGCCAGTGGCTCGTCATTTGCGCCGGCCATTACCTACATTGCGGTCCTGGCGCTGCTTGGCGCGCTTTCCTACATATTGCTGGTCGGCAAAGTCGAGCGGATAGAACTGTAAAGAGGGCGACCTTCGGGTCGCCCTTTTTTCGTTCTACGGCACCGACATCTCGTTGCGAAATATATTGTGCGGGTCCCAGCGCTGCTTGGTACGGCGCAAGCGGCTTTCGATCATCAGATCGGGAAAGAAGATTTTGTACCACTGGGGGTTTTTGCCGTTGGCCGGATTACCGCCTGTGTAGGTCATGTCGAGGTCGGGGTAATTGATGTAGCAGCCTTCGAACGCATTGTTGAGCGGTACGCCTTGCGCATCGGCAAACGCATTGACGTACAGCCCTCGGATCCAGTCGGCATGGGCTTGATCCGCGGCCGCGCTGTCGCCGTGCCAGTAACACTGGGGTTGCCACTTGAGGAAGGACGAACGCTGGGCGGCCGACGACTCCTTGCGCACGGGCGCGCTGGCGGCGTTGATCTGGCCGCCGAAGGACTGAATCTGGATCAGGCTTTGTGTCAGGTGGTTGTCAGGGTCCGGCCAGGTCAGGGTAGTCCAGATGGCCTGTAGCACTTGGGGGCTGAACTCACCTTTCTGATAGGCCGACTTATAGCGCCCACGCTGATTGTCTCCCGAACCATTCAAGGTTTGCTGGCACACCAGCCAATCCAGGCGCCGCGCTGCAGCCTGGGCGGATGAGACTGAGTCGATGGGGCGCCCGCCGGCTGTGCCAGGCGGCAAATGGACCACATGAAACGGCACCAGCGACTCGGTGGCAGGTAAGCCGATGGCCGTGAGCATCTTGTCGACAAAATCATCGAAGGGCGCGAGGTCGTTCAGCTCACCCTCCTTGTCCACATAATGGATGCCCAAGGTGATATTGCCTGTGTGCTCGTGGCGCATTTCCAGTTTGGTCGCCAGGCCCCAGGTGTCCGGGTTGCTCTGATGACTGGCGAACCATAGCTGGTAAGCCACCAGCAGATTGTTTAGTGCATCCTGGGTCAGTACTGACCAATCCCATTCCAACACCAGCCACAGTACTTCTTTGGGGGCCGGAGGCAGGTCCTTGAAGTAATAGCTGGTGATAATGCCAAATTGACCACCCCCCGCACCGCAGCACGCGGCGAACAGGTCCAATTCGTCCTGTTGGGTGCTGTCCCTGCTGACATGGCGCGGTTCGAGCCCTTTGCCTTGGCTGTCAGGCACCAGGATGTCGACCCCGCTGAGCCAGTCACACACCAGTCCATACTTGCGCGACAGCAGCCCATAGCCGCCACCGCAAATGTGTCCGCCCAGGCCCACGCTATAGCATGAGCCGCCGGGCAAGGTTTTGTTGGCCAGCTTGTACAACGCGCCATAGGCGTCCCAGTTCTGGCCGCCGGCCTCCAGGCGAAAGCGGTAGCGAAAAGGCTGCGTGCGGCTCAGCTCGGAACCGATCTGGCCACTGGCATCGTAGACCACTCGGTTCAGCGCGCTGATATCCAGGATCGACAGCACCTCATCCGGGCTGTCGGGCATCTTGTTGGCGACAAACCCTTCGTAGCAATGACCGCCGCTGCGTACGGTGATGCGCCCATTGGGCAGGGCCAATGCCTGGGCGGCGGCGTCCATGATGTCTTGCGGGCTGCGGCAAAGGTAAATCAGGTTGGCGCCATTGGGCGAAGACTGGCCCTGCACATTGCCCAAGGGCCAGCGCAGATTGAAACCCTTTTGCAGGGTTGAGTGGCGACGGTCTGAAACGGTGATGAGATCAAATGCCATGATGTACTCCTGAGAGCCAAGAATGACTTCTGATGCGGCTAACTTAACGACCGAGGGGCAAGGACTGCGGGGCTTGCGAAGGTGGTTAGACGGCAAAGGGCACGAAGTGCGTTAAAAAAGGAGGTGGGCGACATGCCCACCTCCTTTGAAGCCTAGCGTATAAGCTGTGGCGGTTGCGACGTATAGCTTACTTGCGTGCGTTGCGCACACCTTCCGACAGCGCCGCGCACAGGGTCAGCACGCCATCAATGGCTTGCTGGTCGTTCTTGGCCGTGGCGATGTGATCGATCAGCGCCGAACCCACTACCACCCCGTCCGCCAGGCGTGCGATGGCCGCTGCCTGGTCCGGTGTGCGGATACCAAAGCCGATGCTGATAGGCAGGTCGGTATGGCGGCGCAGGCGGGTCACGGCTTCTTCGACGTGCTCCAGGGTGGCGGCACCCGCTCCGGTGACACCGGCGACCGACACGTAATACACAAACCCGGAGCTGCCATTGAGCACAGTAGGCAGGCGCACGTCATCGGTGGTCGGCGTGGTCAGGCGGATAAAATCGATGCCTGCGGCCTGGGCCGGGTCGCACAGCTCGCCGTTGTGCTCGGGGGGCATGTCCACCACGATCAGGCCGTCGACGCCAGCTGCCTTGGCATCGGCAATGAACTGCGACACGCCGTATTTGTGGATCGGGTTGAAATAGCCCATCAACACCAGCGGCGTGTCGTTGTTGTCCTGGCGGAACTCGCGAACCATCTGCAGGGTTTTCAACAGGTTCTGCTTGGCGGCCAGCGCGCGGATATTGGCCAGCTGGATGGCCGGGCCATCGGCCATCGGGTCGGTGAAGGGCATGCCCAGCTCGATCACGTCGGCGCCGGCGGCCGGCAAGCCCTTGAGGATCGCCAGTGAGGTGTCATAGCCGGGGTCGCCAGCGGTGACGAAGGTCACCAGGGCGGCGCGATTTTGTTCTTTAAGTTGCGCAAAGCGGGTTTGCAGGCGGCTCATCAGTGTTTCTCCTGCTTGGACTGTTCCATATGGTGCATCACGGTCTGCATGTCTTTGTCGCCACGGCCCGAGAGGTTGACCACCATCAGGTGATCCTTGGGCAAGTTTGGCGCGCGCTTGAATACTTCAGCCAGGGCGTGGGCGCTTTCCAGTGCCGGAATGATCCCTTCCAGGCGGCAGCATTTGTGGAAGGCTTCCAGGGCCTCATCGTCAGTCACCGAGGTGTACTGGACGCGGCCGATGTCATGCAACCAGGCGTGTTCCGGGCCGATGCCGGGGTAGTCCAGGCCTGCGGAAATCGAGTGGGCGTCGATGATCTGGCCGTCGTCGTCCTGCAGCAGGAAGGTGCGGTTGCCGTGCAGCACGCCCGGTACGCCGCCGTTGAGGCTGGCAGCGTGCTTGCCGGTTTCGATGCCATGGCCTGCGGCTTCAACACCGATGATCTCGACGCTGGTGTCATCCAGGAATGGGTGGAACAGGCCCATGGCGTTGGAACCGCCGCCGATGCACGCCACCAGGCTGTCCGGCAGGCGGCCTTCCTGGGCTTGCAACTGGGTGCGGGTCTCCTTGCCGATCACGGCCTGGAAGTCGCGCACCATCGCCGGGTATGGGTGTGGCCCGGCCACGGTACCGATCAGGTAGAAGGTGCTGTCGACATTGGTTACCCAGTCGCGCAGGGCTTCGTTCATGGCGTCTTTGAGGGTGCCGGTGCCGGCGACCACGGGGATGACCTCGGCGCCCAGCAGCTTCATGCGGAACACGTTGGCCTGCTGGCGCTCGATGTCGGTGGTGCCCATGTAGATCACGCATTGCAGGCCAAAGCGCGCCGCCACGGTTGCGGTGGCCACGCCGTGCATGCCGGCGCCGGTTTCGGCGATGATGCGTTTCTTGCCCATGCGCCGGGCCAGCAGGATCTGGCCGATGCAGTTGTTGATCTTGTGCGCGCCGGTGTGGTTGAGCTCTTCGCGCTTGAGGTAGATCTTGGCGCCGCCGCAGAACTCGGTCAGGCGTTCGGCAAAATACAGCGGGCTTGGGCGCCCGACATAATCGCGCTGAAAGTAGGCCAATTCTTCGTTAAACGCCGGATCTACCTTCGCCGCTTCGTATTCACGGGCCAGGTCGAGAATCAACGGCATCAGGGTTTCAGCGACGTAGCGGCCGCCGAACGCACCAAACAGGCCGTTGGCGTCAGGGCCGTTGCGTAGATCGGTCTGGGACTGAGTCATGGGACGCTCCAGGAAAAATGTGTTTAAAGGCAATGACGGTCACTCTACTCGTGACGCTCTGGCCTGAAAACCGATAAGATCGCCGCAACCTGTCAGGAAAACTCACAGATGAGCCGCGACCTCCCTCCCCTCAATGCCCTGCGCGCTTTTGAAGCCACCGCTCGCCTTAACAGCGTCAGCCAGGCTGCGGAGCTATTGCACGTGACCCATGGCGCGGTCAGCCGCCAGTTGAAAGTGCTGGAGGAGCACTTGGGCGTGAGCCTGTTCGTCAAAGATGGGCGCGGCCTTAAACTCACAGATGCCGGCGTCAGGCTACGAGATGCCAGCAGCGAGGCTTTCGAGCGGTTGCGCGACGTGTGCGCCGAACTCACCCAACGCGGCGCTGACGCGCCCTTCGTTCTTGGTTGTTCAGGCAGCTTGCTGGCGCGTTGGTTTATCCCTCGACTGGGGCGGTTGAATGCCGACTTGCCGGATTTACGCTTGCACCTGTCGGCAGGCGAAGGCGATCTGGACCCGCGCCGCCCGGGGCTGGATGCCTTGCTGGTATTCGCTGAGCCGCCGTGGCCGGCGGATATGCAGGTGTATGAGCTGGCCAGCGAGCGCATCGGCCCGGTCTTGAGCCCCCGCTTCGCCGGTTTTGAACACCTGCGTCAGGCCCCAGCGTCGGATCTGCTGGAGCAACCCTTACTTCACACCACCTCAAGGCCGCAAGCCTGGCCCAGTTGGGCACGGCAACACGGCCTAGAGCCCGGCGCGCTGAAACTCGGCCAGGGGTTTGAGCATTTGTATTATCTGCTGGAAGCGGCGGTTGCCGGCTTGGGAGTGGCAATTGCGCCAGAACCGCTGGTGGCAGAGGACCTGCGAGCGGGTCGCCTGGTGGCGCCGTGGGGGTTCAGTGAAACCCCGGCGCACCTGGCGTTGTGGCTACCCAAGCGCGCCGCAGACGGGCGCGCCGGGCAGTTGGCACGATGGCTCAAGGCTGAGCTGTTGCGTCAACCGATGTAACCGGTCGATCAGTCACCGCGTTTGCACAGCAGATAAGCCGCCAGCAGGCCCAGCGCGCCAACGGCGACACCGGCGGTCGTCCAGGGGTGCTCTTGTGCGTAGTCACGGGTGGCAGCGCTGGTTTCGCGGATTTTGACTTTGCTTTCTTCGTAGGCGTCGCTGATCAGGTGGCGAGAGTGCTTGAGGGCGTTCTCGGCGTTGCTTTTCAAGGCCTTCAGCGTTTTGCGCGACTCATCGGACGCGTCGTCCTTGAGGCTCTCCAGCGATTTGAGCAGGCTCGAAATCTCGGCTTCCATGCTTTCCAGCGACGCTTTGCGTAAAGAAGTGTTGGCCATGTGGACATCTCCTGAAGTGATTGAGTGGCGTGTGTAGATACCGACTGCGCCGGTTTCAGAAAGTGCAGTAATTCTGAACTTTCGCCTCCCAACGGTCGCCTGAAGCAGTACGCACATTCGCTGCTAGTCTTGATTGACGACCTAAAGGAGAAACGCCATGAGTGATCATCACACGTACAAGAAAGTCGAACTGGTAGGCTCTTCCACCACCAGCATCGAAGACGCGATCAACAATGCCCTGGCTGAAGCCAACAAAAGCATCAAGCATCTGGAGTGGTTTGAGGTGACCGAAACCCGTGGTCACATCAAAGATGGCAAGGCTGCGCACTTCCAGGTCACGCTCAAAGTGGGATTCCGCATTGCCAGTAGTTGATCGGCAGAGTTGAACTTTGCCCGCTGGCCGATTGCCATAACCTGCGCTACAAACAACGGGTGCCGACGCGATGAGCGTCGGCACGCTCTTTTTGATCAGCGCAAGGAAAGTAACGGATGAAGAAGTTTCTGTTAGCGGTAGGGTTGTTGAGCATTGCGGGTACCGCTATGGCGGCGGGCAAGCCTTGTGAAGAGCTGAAAAGCGAAATCGCAGCGAAAATCGACGCCAACGGCGCTTCGGGGTATTCGCTGGAAGTGGTGGACAAAGGTGCTACGCCAAGTGACCAGAAAGTAGTTGGCACCTGCGAAGGTGACACCAAGGAAATTGCCTACAAGCGCGGCTAACCCCGTGCTGTATAAGCGACGCACCTGTGGCGAGGGAGCTTACTCCCGCTGTGCTGCGTAGCGGCCCCAAAAAAATGGGAGCGCTGCGCACTCCAGCGGGAGCAAGCTCCCTCGCCACAGGTCTATCGTTTTACCATTCAGCCCTTCATCACTTGTGCAAGCAGCTCGTAGGAATGAATCCGGTCGGCGTGCTCATACAGGTCACTGGTAAAAATCAGCTCATCGGCACCGGTCTGCTCGATCAACACCTCCAACTTGCCGCGAATCTTCGCCGGGCTGCCCACCATGGCCAAGCCGAGGAAGCTACCGACCGCATCTTTTTCATGGGGCAACCACAGGCCGTCCATGGTTTTCACTGGAGGGCGCTGCACCAGGCTCTGGCCGCGCATCAACGCGAGAATACGCTGGTACACCGAGGTGGCCAGGTAATCGGCCTGCTCATCGGTGTCGGCCGCCACCAGCGGAATGCCGAGCATCACGTAGGGCTTGTCCAGCACCGCCGAAGGCTTGAAGTGATTGCGATACACGCGAATCGCCTCATGCATCAAGCGCGGTGCGAAATGGGAGGCGAAGGCGTAAGGCAAGCCACGCTCACCGGCCAATTGCGCGCTGAACAGGCTTGAACCCAGCAGCCACACCGGCACATTGGTGCCGGTGCCCGGTACCGCGATAACCCGTTGGTCGGGCGTACGCGGGCCCAAGTAGGCCATCAGCTCGGCCACATCTTCGGGGAAGTCATCGGCACTGCCGGAGCGTTCACGGCGCAGGGCGCGGGCAGTCATCTGGTCGGAACCGGGCGCGCGCCCCAGGCCCAAGTCAATACGACCGGGGTAGAGGCTTTCCAGGGTGCCGAACTGCTCGGCGATCACCAGTGGCGCGTGGTTTGGCAACATCACCCCGCCAGACCCCACTCGAATAGTCGAGGTGCCGCCTGCCAGGTAACCGAGCAGTACCGAGGTGGCCGAACTGGCGATGCCGTCCATATTGTGGTGCTCAGCTACCCAGAAACGGTGGTAGCCGAACTTCTCCACATGCTGAGCCAGGTCCAGGGAATTGCGCAGCGACTGCGCCGGGCTGCCGTTGGCGCGTACGGGCACCAGGTCGAGGGTCGAGAACTTTACGTCGGACAGCGATTTCATAAGCCTGCTTCTCCAATGGGGGCGCAGGCTTTCTAGACGAACCAAAACCTGCTGCTTCATGTGCTTGTTCTATGCAATGAGGGCATATACCCGAGATTCAATAGGCGGCTCTGAAATTTCCTACTGGATTGCTAGGTTTCTCTTACGAATGAACTTTGTTTTGACGTCTATCCTCAGAACCCTTACCGACGCAAAACCACCGTTCGAGGAGAAAGCTATGAGTATCGTTAAAAAGGCATCCGCGCATTGGGAAGGCGACCTGAAGACTGGCCTGGGCTCCATTTCCACGGAAACCGGCGTGCTGCGCGAAGCGCCCTACGGCTTCAAGGCCCGCTTCGAGGGCGGCAAGGGTACCAACCCTGAAGAATTGATCGGCGCGGCTCACGCCGGCTGTTTCTCCATGGCGTTTTCCATGATTCTCGGCGACGCCGGGCTCAAGGCTGACAGCATCGACACCCAGGCCGAAGTGACTCTGGACCAGGTCGAGGGCGGCTTTGCGATTACAGCAGTGCATCTGATCCTGAAAGCCAAAATCCCAGGCGCGAGCCAGGCGCAGTTCGATGAACTGAGCAAAAAGGCCAAGGAAGGGTGCCCGGTGTCCAAGGTGCTGAATGCGACCATCACCTTGGATGCCACGCTGGTCAACTGATACAGCGGTAATCCATGTGGGAGCGGGCCTGCTCGCGAATGCGGTGGATCAGCCGATATCTTCAGTGGCTGACACTTCGTATTGGCGAGCGAGCCCGCTCCCACATGTTTAGTTCTGCGTTAAATCAGAACTCGTGTTTGCAAAATGTGGTCGAATAGCCCATGCAGCCTAGGCGCACACTCGTGCGCAGCGCATTCAGGGAGCTCCACACATGAAACGTTTTGCCTTGGCAATCATCTGCGGTGTATTGGCCACTTCGGCCGTTGCCGCGCCAAAAGATTGTGAAGAGCTCAGGAAAGAAATCGAAGTGAAGATTCAGGCTAATGCCGTGCCGTCTTACACTCTCGAGATCGTCAGCAAGGAAGAAGCCGACAAGCACGATATAGCTATGGTCGTCGGCAGCTGTGAAAACGGTACCAAGGCAATCATCTACCAGAAAAACAACGACTGACTCAGATGCAGTTCACGCTGCGCTCTTCGGCCAATAGCTGGCGGGTTGAGTCGTACAGCCGGATGTTGGGCGTGAACGCCAGTGAGCGCCCTTCCAGCACATAGCGCTGGCCGGCCTGAAAGTGGTCGTACTGCAGCGTCATGAAGCAGGTGCGATACATCATCTGGCTGAGGCCACCCAGGCCGCCGCCGGCGGGCACTTCAAAATCAAAGCGCACCATCAGCTCGTGAGGGCCGGGAGGCATTTGAAAAAAGCGCCCGTCGTCGAGGTTTTTCCCGTCCAGGCGCTGAGCCATTACCAACTTGGAACCCGGTGTCGGCGTGCTGAAATCGACCCAGGCCTGCTGCGGGTCCACGGGGGGGATGGGGGTCGAGGCGCAAGCGCTGAGGAACACAGCGGCGACGGGAAGCAAGAGCGGGCGCATGGCAAGTACTCAACACGAGAAGAGGCTTGAGTATAAACACGCCACGCCGTGGAAAAATCCCCTGCAAGCGCGATAGTCTGGCGAACCCATCACCCAGGAGCAGTCAGTGCATGATCAGGCGTTTTCTTCCAGGACTGATGGTTTTGCTACTCAGCGGCTGCTCCAGTGTCAGTTATTACAGCCAGTTGGCGAGTGGCCAGTGGCACCTGTTGCGGGCCCGGGAGCCGGTTGCCGAGGTCATCGCCGACCCTGCTCGCCCGCCACTGCTACGCGAGCATCTGGCTCAATCGCAGAAAGCCCGAACCTTTGCCAGTGAACACCTGCATCTGCCGGACAATCAAAGTTACCGGCTCTATGCCGATATTGGCCGACCCTATGTGGTCTGGAATGTCTTCGCCACGCAGGAATTTTCTCTGTCACCCCAGAACCATTGCTTTCCCATCGCCGGTTGCGTCGCCTATCGCGGCTACTACAACCAAGGTGCGGCCCGGGGCGAGGCGGCGCTGTTGCGGCAACAGGGCATGGATGTGTCGATCGGTGGCGTGGAGGCCTATTCCACCCTGGGCTGGTTCAACGACCCGATCATGAGTTCGATGATGAGCTGGGGCGATGAGCGCCTCGCCACGCTGATCTTCCATGAGCTGGCTCACCAGCGCTTCTACGTGAAGGACGACACCGAGTTCAACGAGTCCTATGCCAGTTTTGTCGAGCAGGAGGGCACGCGCCAATGGCGTGCGGCGCGGGGCCTGGCGCCTGTCGGCGATGCGGCGTTGAAGCAACGCGATCAATTTATCCGGCTGATTCTCGATACCCGTAGACGCCTGGAGGCGTTGTACGCGCAGCCGTTGGCAGCGGACGCGATGCGCCGTGCCAAAGCGGCGCAATTCGAGCAGTTGCGCAGCGAATACCGGCACCTGCGTGATAGCCAATGGGGTGGTGACAAGCGTTATGGCGCCTGGATCAACCAGCCGATGAATAACGCGCGGCTTTTGCCGTTTGGGTTGTATGACCAATGGGTGCCGGCGTTTGCGGCGTTGTTTGCGCGGGAAGGCGGGGATTGGGTGAGGTTTTATGCGGCGGTGGAGAAGTTGGGTGGGCTGCCGGTGGAGCAGCGTAAAGCGGCGTTGAGGCAGTTGGAGACGGTTGGTCGTTAGGGCCTTTTCGCAGGCAAGCCAGCTCCCACAGTTGACCGATTTTCAACATGAGCATGCGGTCAACCGTGGGAGCTGGCTTGCCTGCGAAAGCGGTCTCAAGGACGCTGCAAAAACGCCTGATGCATCTGGTCCAACGTCTCGAAATGCCAGGTCGGTGCCTCGGCACTCAGCTCTTCAAAACTACCAAACCCATACCCCACGGCGGCCGAATCCAGCCCATTACTGCGTGCGCCGATCAGGTCATGCTTGCGATCACCGATCATCAGGGTGGTGGCTGGGTCCAGCCGTTCCTCACGCATCAAATGCGCGATCAATTCCACCTTGTTGGTGCGCGTACCGTCCAGTTCGCTGCCGTAGATCACCTTGAAGTGCTTGGCAAAGTCGAAATGTCGCGCAATCTCGCGGGCAAATTCCCACGGTTTGGAGGTGGCGATGTATAGCTGGCGCCCTTGGCTGTTCAGCTCTTCCAATAACGGCATGACCCCGTCGAACACGCGGTTTTCATACAGTCCGGTGACCTTGAAGCGCTCGCGGTAGAAATTCACCGCCTCCCATGCCTTGGCCTCGTCGAAGGCGTAAAACTGCATGAACGCCTGCAGCAAGGGCGGGCCGATGAAGTGTTCGAGTTTGGTCAGGTCGGGCTCATCAATGCCCAGTTTGGCCAGGGCGTACTGGATCGAACGGGTAATGCCCTCCCGTGGGTCGGTGAGAGTGCCGTCCAGGTCGAACAGGACAGTGGGGTGATGCAGAGTCATTGATCGAATCCTTCAGCCAGGTGCAAGTCTTTGAGCTTCACGTAGTTCGCGGCGCTGTAGGTGAAAAAGGCGCGTTCTTTGTCAGTCAATGCGCGAACCTGTTTGACCGGGCTGCCCACATATAAAAAGCCGCTGTCGAGTTTCTTGCCTGGCGGCACCAGGCTGCCGGCACCGATGATCACGTCGTCTTCAACCACGGCGCCATCCATCACGATACTGCCCATGCCGATCAGGACGCGGCTACCCACGGTGCAGCCATGCAGCATGACCTTATGGGCGATGGTTACATCGTCGCCGATCAGCAACGGGAAACCCTCAGGATTGAACGGCCCGGCATGGGTAATGTGCAGCACGCAGCCGTCTTGCACGCTGGTGCGCGCACCGATGCGGATGCGGTGCATATCGCCGCGAATCACCGTCAGCGGCCAAACCGAGCTGTCAGTGCCGATTTCGACATCGCCGATCACCACCGCCGAAATATCGACAAACGCCCCGGCGCCGAGGGTTGGCGTGTGGTTCTGATAGGTGCGAAGGGTCACGATAGCCTCTCTCTCTTCTGCTGATAGCTGCGGTGGGTGTTGATTGTAATTAAGATGGCCCCATCTTTGTTCTACATGTTTCTTCAGCCAAGGTGCCCACCGTGAGCGCGAACAACCCTCTTTTGCAGTCCTACGACCTGCCGCCGTTCTCGGCGATCCGTGCCGAGCACGTGCAGCCGGCCATCGAACAGATCCTCGCCGACAACCGCGTGGCAATCGCAGAGATCCTGCAAAGCCAGGGTAAAAATCCGACGTGGGCAGGCCTGGTCCTGGCCATGGATGAACTCAATGATCGCCTTGGCGCGGCCTGGAGCCCGGTCAGCCACCTCAATGCCGTGTGCAACAGCGCCGAACTGCGCGAAGCCTACGAGGCGTGCCTGCCGGCATTGAGCGCCTACTCCACCGAAATGGGCCAGAACCGTGAGCTGTTCCAGGCCTTCGAAGCCCTGGCCAACAGCTCGGAAGCTGCCGGTTTCGATGTGGCGCAAAAAACCATTCTGGAACACTCCCTGCGTGACTTCCGCCTGTCGGGTATCGACTTGCCGCCGGAGCAGCAAAAACGCTACGCCGAGGTGCAGAGCAAGCTGTCCGAGTTGGGCAGCAAATTCTCCAACCAGTTGCTGGACGCCACCCAGGCCTGGACCAAGCACGTCACTGATGAGGCGATACTTGCCGGCCTGACCGATTCGGCCAAGGCGCAAATGGCTGCCGCCGCCCAGGCCAAGGGCCTCGACGGCTGGCTGATCACGTTGGAATTCCCCAGCTACTACGCCGTCATGACCTACGCCCAGGACCGCGCCCTGCGTGAAGAGGTTTATGCCGCCTACTGCACCCGTGCGTCGGACCAGGGCCCGAATGCCGGTCAGAACGATAACGGCCCGGTGATGGAGCAGATCCTCGACCTGCGTCAGGAACTGGCCCAATTGTTGGGTTATGCGTCGTTCTCCGAGCTGAGCCTGGCCACCAAGATGGCCGAATCCAGCGACCAGGTGCTGAGCTTCCTGCGCGACCTGGCCAAGCGCAGCAAGCCGTTCGCCGCCCAGGACCTGCAGCAACTCAAGGCCTACGCCGCCGAGCAAGGCTGCGCCGATCTGCAGAGCTGGGACAGCGGTTTCTACGGCGAAAAACTGCGTGAGCAGCGCTACAGCGTGTCCCAGGAAGCGCTGCGCGCCTACTTCCCCATCGACAAAGTGCTGGGCGGCCTGTTTGCCATTGTGCAGCGCCTGTACGGCATCGAGATCGCTGAGCTTAAAGGCTTCGACACCTGGCACCCGGATGTGCGCTTGTTCGAGATCAAGGAGAACGGCGAGCACGTCGGACGCTTCTTCTTCGACCTGTATGCCCGCGCCAACAAGCGTGGCGGTGCCTGGATGGACGGTGCCCGTGACCGCCGCCGTACCCTTGATGGCGTGCTGCAAAGCCCCGTTGCCAACCTGGTGTGCAACTTCACCCCGGCCGACAGTGGCAAGCCTGCCCTGCTGACCCACGATGAAGTCACCACCCTGTTCCACGAATTCGGCCACGGCCTGCATCACCTGCTCACCCGCGTGGAGCACGCCGGCGTATCCGGTATCAACGGTGTGGCGTGGGACGCGGTGGAACTGCCGAGCCAATTCATGGAGAACTGGTGCTGGGAGCCTGAAGGCCTGGCGCTGATCTCCGGCCACTACGAAACCGGCGAGCCACTGCCCCAGGACCTGCTGGAGAAAATGCTCGCGGCGAAAAATTTCCAGTCCGGCCTGATGATGGTGCGTCAGTTGGAGTTCTCGCTGTTCGACTTTGAACTACACGCCACCCATGGCGATGGTCGCAGCGTGGCCCAGGTACTTGAAGGCGTGCGCGATGAAGTCTCGGTCATGCGCCCACCGGCCTACAACCGCTTCCCCAACAGCTTCGCTCACATCTTCGCCGGCGGTTATGCGGCGGGTTACTACAGCTACAAATGGGCGGAAGTGCTGTCGGCGGACGCGTTCTCCAAGTTTGAGGAAGACGGCGTGCTCAACGCCCAGACCGGGCGTGCCTTCCGTGAAGCCATCCTGGCCCGTGGCGGCTCCCAGGCGCCGATGGTGCTGTTCGTCGATTTCCGCGGACGCGCGCCGTCGATTGACGCACTCTTGCGCCACAGCGGTTTGAGTGAGGACGCGGCAGCATGAGTGAAGGGCCTGTGATTACCAAAAAGCAATTTATCGCCGGGGCGGTCTGCCCGGCGTGCAGCGAGCCGGACAAGTTGAAGATGTGGACCGAAGACAGCGTGCCGCACCGCGAATGCGTGGCCTGCGGGTATACCGATACGCTGAATGATCAAGGCCTGTCGGTGCCCAAGGAATTGGGCACTAGGGTCAATACTTCCGCGTTGAAAGCGCCGGCCGATCCTAAGGTGCAAGCGGTGCAGTTCTTCCCGAACCCCAAGCTCAAGAAAGTCTAGCGCTCGTAAGCAATCTGAAAATGTGGGAGCGGGCTTGCTCGCGAAGACGGTATGTCAGTCATGGAATGATTGCCTGACCACCGCCTTCGCGAGCAAGCCCGCTCCCACTTTTTTTGCCCGCGTTTTGTCTCATATCCCAGCAGAATTGTTTCTGGGAATGATTAGCCTGCTATCATTTGTAACTGTTGATTGCCGCTGCAAGCTATCCTTTGCATCGGTTGGATCCAATGCGCCAGCTCAAAAAGACAAGCCACTCTCCAGAAGCGGCTGCCAAACCCGTGACCACATGATGAGGTGTACCCATGTCTGATCAAGATCAAGACAACCCCCGGCGTGACTTTTTACGCAAATCCTTGACCTTGATCCCGGTGGTCACGGTTGCCAGCACCGGCCTTGGCGGTTCGATGTTGATGGCCACGCCGGAACCGGCCCAGGCCGAGCCGGCCAAACCCGCGGTCAGCGACAAAGCCTACGAGCCAAGCTATTTCACGGCCGAGGAATGGGCGTTTATCAACGCCGCCGTCGAGCGCTTGATTCCCGCTGACGCCCAGGGCCCCGGTGCCTTGGAGGCTGGCGCGCCGGAATACATCGACCGCCAGATGAGCACCCCTTACGCCAGTGGCGCCCTGTGGTTCATGCAAGGCCCGTTCAACGCCGATGCACCGCCGGAGATGGGCTGGCAGAGCAAATTGGTGCCCAAGGAGATCTATCGCCTGGGTATTGCTGCTACGGATGCGTGGTCGAAAGCGTTCAACGGCAAAGCTTTTGCTGCGCAAGACAGCGCTACCCGAGACGATATGCTGCGACGTCTTGAGGCGGGCGGCAGCGAAGTGGCGGCGCACTTCGACGCCGTGCCGCCCAAGATGTTCTTTAACCTTTTGCTGCAAAATACCAAGGAAGGTTTCTTCTGCGACCCTATCCACGGCGGTAATAAAGGCATGGTCGGCTGGACCATGATCGGCTTTCCCGGCGCCCGCGCCGATTTCATGGATTGGGTGGAACGCAACGAGCAATACCCCTTCCCGGCTGTTTCCATTCGCGGCGAGAGGGCGTAAACGTGGCGACCATCATGAAGAAAGTGGATGCAGTGATTGTGGGCTTCGGCTGGACGGGCGCGATCATGGCCAAAGAGCTGACAGAAGCGGGCCTCAACGTGGTAGCGCTGGAGCGCGGCCCGATGCAGGACACTTACCCAGACGGCAACTATCCCCAGGTCATCGATGAATTGACCTACAGCGTGCGTAAGAAGCTGTTCCAAGACATCTCCAAAGAAACGGTGACCATTCGCCACAGCGTGAATGACGTCGCCCTGCCCAATCGTCAGTTGGGCGCGTTCTTGCCGGGTAATGGCGTTGGTGGTGCGGGGCTGCACTGGTCGGGCGTGCATTTTCGCGTTGATCCCATCGAACTGCGCATGCGCAGCCATTACGAAGAGCGCTACGGGAAGAACTTCATTCCCAAGGACATGACCATCCAGGACTTCGGCGTCAGCTATGGAGAGCTGGAGCCGTTTTTCGACTATGCGGAAAAAGTCTTTGGCACCTCCGGTCAAGCCTGGACGGTCAAGGGCCAACTGGTCGGTGAAGGCCGTGGCGGCAACCCCTACGCGCCGGATCGCTCCAACCCGTTCCCGCTGGAGGCGCAGAAAAATACTGTCTCCGCCCAGCTGTTTCAGAAAGCGGCGACCGACGTAGGTTACAGACCTTACAACCTGCCTTCGGCCAATACGTCGGGGCCGTACACCAACCCCTATGGTGCGCAGATGGGCCCGTGCAACTTCTGCGGGTTTTGCAGTGGCTACGTGTGCTACATGTACTCCAAGGCTTCGCCGAACGTGAACATCCTGCCGGCCTTGCGGCAGGTGCCCAACTTCGAGCTGCGGCCCAATTCCCACGTGCTCAAGGTCAACCTCGACAGCACCAAGAAGAAAGCCACCGGCGTGACCTACATCGACGCCCAGGGCCGCGAATGTGAACAACCGGCCGACCTGGTGATTCTTGGCGCCTTCCAGTTCCATAACGTGCGCCTGATGCTGCTGTCCGGCATCGGCAAACCCTACGACCCGATTACCAACGAGGGTGTGGTAGGCCGCAACTTCGCCTACCAGAACATGGGCACCATCAAGGCGTTCTTCGACAAGGACACCCACACCAACAACTTTATCGGCGCGGGCGGCAATGGCGTGGCCATCGACGACTTCAACGCCGACAACTTTGACCATGGCCCCCACGGCTTCGTGGGTGGTTCGCCGATGTGGGTCAACCAGGCCGGCAGCCGGCCGATTGCCGGTACGTCCAACCCGCCGGGTACGCCGGCCTGGGGCAGTGCCTGGAAGCGCGCCACCGCCGATTACTACACCCATCAGGTCTCAATGGATTCTCACGGTGCCCATCAATCCTACCGGAGCAACTACCTGGATCTGGACCCGGTTTACCGCGATGCCTACGGCCTGCCGCTGCTGCGCATGACCTTCGACTGGCAAGAAAACGACATCAAGATGAACCGCTTCATGATGGAAAAAATGGGCAAAGTGGCCCAGGCCATGAACCCCAAGGCCATCGCCGTGCTGGGTAAAAAGGTGGGTGAGCATTTCAATACCGCCTCCTACCAGACCACCCACCTCAACGGCGGCGCGATCATGGGCACCGACCCGAAAACCAGTGCGTTGAACCGCTACTTGCAGAGCTGGGATGTGCACAACGTCTTTGTCCCTGGTGCTTCCGCTTTCCCACAAGGCTTGGGCTACAACCCGACCGGCCTGGTGGCAGCGTTGACCTATTGGTCGGCACGAGCGATTCGCGAGCAGTACCTCAAAAACCCCGGCCCACTGGTTCAGGCATAAGGAGCGATGACCATGAAAGCATTCGTTATCGCCTCCCTGGCGCTGTTCAGCAGCTGCTCGATCAGCGCCGCCGAAACCGATCTGATCAAGCAGGGTGAATACCTGGCGCGCGCCGGCGACTGTGTCGCCTGCCATACCGCCAAGGGTGGAAAGCCCTTCGCTGGCGGCCTGCCGATGGAAACGCCCATTGGCGTGATCTACTCCACCAACATCACCCCGGACAAGACCGGTCTGGGCGACTACAGCTTCGAGGATTTCGACAAGGCCGTGCGCCATGGCGTCGCCAAGAACGGTAGTACGCTTTACCCGGCGATGCCCTACCCGTCTTACGCACGTGTCAGCGACAGCGATATGCAAGCGCTGTATGCGTACTTCATGAAGGGGGTCGAACCGGTTGCCCAGGAAAACAAGGACAGCGATATTCCCTGGCCCCTGAGCATGCGTTGGCCGTTGGCGGCCTGGCGCTGGATGTTTGCCCCGGCAGTCGAGGCGCATCAGCCGCAAGCCGCTGCCGACCCGGTGATTGATCGCGGTGCCTACCTGGTGGAAGGTCTCGGACATTGCGGCGCCTGCCATACGCCGCGTGCCCTGACCATGCAGGAAAAAGCCCTGAGTGCCACGGACGGCAGCGCTTTCCTCTCTGGCAGTGCGCCGTTGGAAGGCTGGATTGCGAAAAGCCTGCGCGGCGACCACAAGGACGGCCTCGGCAGCTGGAGCGAGGAGCAGTTGGTGCAGTTTCTCAAGACCGGCCGCAGTGACCGCAGTGCGGTGTTCGGCGGTATGAGCGATGTGGTCGTCCATAGCATGCAGTACATGTCGGAAGATGACCTGACCGCTATCGCGCGATACCTCAAGAGCCTGCCGGCGGTCGATCCCAAGGACCAGCCGCACCAGTACGACAAGCAGGTAGCCGAAGCGCTCTGGAAAGGTGATGACAGCAAGCCGGGCGCCTCGGTGTATATCGACAACTGCGCGGCCTGCCACCGTACCGACGGCCATGGCTATACGCGGGTATTCCCGGCGCTGGCGGGCAACCCGGTGTTGCAGACGGCAGATGCCACGTCGTTGATCAACATTGTGTTGAACGGCGGCACCTTGCCGGCCACCCATGCGGCGCCGTCAACCTTCACCATGCCGGCGTTCGCCTGGCGTCTGTCGGACCAGGAAGTGGCGGATGTGGTCAGTTTTATCCGTGGCAGCTGGGGCAACCAGGGCGCGCCGGTCAAGGCGAGCGATGTGGCGGACCTGCGCAAAAACGATCTGCACACCACCTCGGGCGATGACCTGGGGCAGGTGACGCAAAAGCACTGATAAGTTCGCTGGCCGCCCAACGGCACTGGTCAGAAACCTCGCGCCTCGATACTGTATATAAAAACAGTATCGAGGCGTTTTCATGTCTACTGCGCTGCCGCCCCGTGGCCGGGGTACGGCCACCAATCTGCATAATCGCTTTGCACCCACCGTCAGCGTGGCCGAGGACGACGGTTGGTACCAGGAAGTGCCGCCGACCCAAGGCACCGAAGTGCGTATCGAAACGGCCAAGACCATCATCACCCGCAACAACTCGCCGGACTTGCCGTTTGATCGATCGATCAACCCGTATCGTGGTTGTGAACATGGTTGCATCTACTGCTATGCGCGGCCCAGCCATGCCTATTGGGACATGTCGCCCGGGCTGGACTTTGAAACCAGATTGATTGCCAAGAGCAATGCGGCCGATGTGCTGGAACAGCAGCTGTCCAAGCCGGGCTACGTGTGTGCGCCGATCAACCTGGGCTCCAATACCGATCCGTACCAGCCAATCGAGCGCGAATACCGGATCACCCGGCAAACCCTTGAAGTACTGCTGCGCTACCGCCACCCAGTGACGATCATCACCAAGGGCTCGCTGATCCTGCGCGACCTCGACCTGCTGACCGAGTTGGCCCGCCAGCGGCTGGTGGCGGTGATGATCAGCCTCACCAGCCTGGACGACGAGCTCAAGCGCATCCTGGAACCGCGCACGGCGGCCCCCAAGGCACGGCTGCGGGCGATTCGGGTAATGCGCGACGCAGGTATCCCGGTGGGCGTGCTTTGTTCGCCAATGATCCCGATGATCAACGACAGCGAGCTGGAGAGCCTGCTTACCGAAGCTCACGCGGCCGGCGCACAAAGCGCGGCGTATATGATGCTGCGCCTGCCGTTGGAGGTGGCGCCGTTGTTCGAGGAGTGGCTGGCGGCCCATTACCCCCAGCGAGCCGCCCATGTGATGAGCCTGGTGCGTCAAGTACGCGGGGGTGAGGTGTATGACAGCCGGTTTGGCGTGCGTATGCGCGGTGAAGGGCCGTTTGCCGATTTGCTGGCGCAGCGTTTCAGCAAGGCGATCAAGCGTCTGGGGCTGAATCGGCGGGAAGGGTTCAACCTTGATTGCACGGCGTTTTGCCCACCGGGCAGGCAGATGGCTTTGTTGTAGACTGAGGGAGAGATGTGCACCTTTGCTGTAGGAATAGTCGCGTTTTGACATCACTGAAACCCGCGTTCTAGAGCGGTTCATTCAGTTTGAGTTAAGTTTCGACGGTTACCTTGTTCAGCGAGTGACTGATGAGTCGGCGGCCTGGCCGGTGCTTGTTTTACAACTATTTCACCGCCATGGCGTCGAACTGACCTGAACCCTCCCCTGCATTGATCAAGAGGATGAATCATGAGTGACAAGGATAAACAGCCGTTGGCTGCGTCGGCTTCAGCCCCTCAGGTGGCGGAATCCGCCGATGCAGCGCTGCAGCATATCGTTGACGGCTTTTTGCATTTCCATCACGACGTCTTCCCCCAGCAGGAAGAACTCTTCAAGAAACTCGCCACCGCCCAGAGCCCACGGGCGATGTTCATCACCTGCGCCGACTCGCGCATCGTGCCCGAGCTGATCACCCAGAGCTCCCCAGGCGACCTGTTCGTGACCCGTAACGTCGGTAACGTGGTGCCGCCCTACGGCCAGATGAACGGCGGTGTTTCCACGGCTATCGAATACGCTGTGCTCGCCCTTGGCGTACAGCACATCATCGTGTGCGGGCATTCGGACTGCGGCGCCATGCGTGCCGTGCTCAACCCCGACAGTCTGGAAAAGATGCCAACGGTCAAGGCCTGGTTGCGTCACGCCGAGGTCGCCAAGACCATGGTCCATGACAACTGCGACTGCGCCAACGAAGGCGAGAGCATGGCGGTGCTGACCGAAGAAAACGTCATCGCCCAACTGCAACACTTGCGCACACACCCCTCCGTGGCTTCGCGCATGGCCAATGGTCATTTGTTTATCCATGGTTGGATCTACAACATCGAGACCAGCGAAATTCGGGCCTACGATGCGGACAAAGCGGCGTTCCGACCGCTGAACGGCACCGAGCCGATCCCTTCAGCGACGCCTAAAGCGCGCTTCTAAAACACTTCCCTGCCGGGTAATGCGGTGGCTGCCATGGATGCAGCCAGGCTTTACCGCGCCCGGCGAATGCCTCGGGAGAGTCATCATGCGTGCTGCTCAATTGAAAGCTGTATTGCCACGGGAGCTGCTTGCCTCGGTGGTTGTTTTTCTGGTCGCCTTGCCACTGTGCATGGGCATCGCGATTGCGTCCGGCATGCCGCCGGCCAAGGGCCTGATCACTGGCATCATCGGCGGCCTGGTGGTGGGCTGGTTGGCCGGCTCGCCGCTGCAGGTCAGCGGCCCGGCGGCGGGTCTGGCGGTGCTGGTGTTCGAGCTGGTGCGCCAGCACGGCATGCTGATGCTGGGGCCGATCCTGTTGTTGGCCGGCTTCCTGCAATTGGTGGCCGGGCGTTTGCGCCTGGGCTGCTGGTTTCGCGTCACCGCGCCGGCGGTGGTCTACGGCATGTTGGCCGGGATTGGCGTGTTGATCGTGCTGTCGCAGGTTCATGTGATGCTCGACGGCGCGCCCAAGCCATCAGGGCTGGATAACCTGGCCGGCTTCCCGGCAGCGCTGGCTGCAGCAATTCCTACCTTCGGCGGCGGGCTCGGCTGGCAGGCTGGCGTACTCGGTTTGTCGACGATGTTGGTGATGTACCTGTGGGACAAATTCCGCCCGCAACAACTGCGGTTTGTGCCTGGCGCGTTGCTTGGCGTGGGCCTGGCGACTGTTGCCAGCCTGGTGCTGGCGTTGCAGGTCAAGCGCGTGGAAGTCCCGGAAAACCTGGCGGACGCTATCGACTGGCTGCGCCCCAGCGACTTGCTGAACCTGGCAGATCCACAGTTGCTGATCGCGGCATTCGCCGTGGCGTTTATTGCCAGTGCCGAAACCCTGCTGTCTGCCGCGGCGGTGGACCGCATGCACAGTGGTCAACGTTCCGATTTCGACAAGGAATTGTCGGCCCAAGGTGTGGGCAACATGCTCTGCGGCCTGGTGGGAGCATTGCCCATGACCGGCGTGATCGTGCGCAGCTCGGCTAACGTCCAGGCCGGGGCAACCACGCGTCTGTCGGCGATGTTCCATGGCCTGTGGCTGCTGGGTTTCGTGCTCTTGCTGTCGAGCGTGCTGCAGAGCATTCCGGTCGCGAGCCTGGCGGGTGTGCTGGTGTACACCGGCATCAAGCTGGTAGACGTCAAGGCGTTCAAGGCGCTGGGCCGCTATGGGCGGATGCCGATGTTCACCTATGCGGCCACCGCGCTGGCAATCATCTTCACCGATTTGCTGACCGGTGTGCTGGTAGGGTTTGGGCTTACATTGGTGAAGCTGGCTTTCAAGGCGTCGCGCCTGAAAGTCAGCCTTATCGACCTGCCTCAGGAAGGTGAGATGGAGCTGCGTTTGACGGGGGCGGCGACCTTTCTGAAGGTGCCGGCGTTGACTCAGGTGTTGTCGGCGGTACCTGCGGGGACCACCCTGCATGTGCCGTTGAGCAACTTGAGTTACATTGACCACTCTTGCCTGGAGTTGCTGGAAGAATGGGGCCGGGCCAATGCGGCCAAGGGCTCGACGTTGGTGATCGAGGCTCGCGGTTTGAAGCGTCGGCTGGAAGGTCGGGTGAGAACGACAGTGGGGATCGGCTCAGCGCCTGCCTGACCCCCTCAAAAAACTGTGGGAGCCGGGCTTGCCCGCGATTGGCGGTGATTCAGTCAACTAAACTGTTGGCTGATACTCCGCCAATCGCGGGCAAGCCCGGCTCCCACAGTTGATCTTTGTAAGCCGGACGATTTACGCAGGTTGATCCAGCGACAGCTCAACCCCAAGCTGGCGCGACAGGCACGGCCAGCGCTTCCAGGACGCTTCGGTCTGCGGGCTCTTGAGCTGTTCGCGATAGGCCTCGACCGACTCCAGCGCAAAGCTTTCCTCGTTAAGCATCTCATCCACCGCCAGGTGCACGGCTTCATCCAATTGGTTGGCGAAGTCTTCACCGATCAGTTGGTGGGCGATCACGTTGGCCACGGTGGTATCCGCTGGAATCAGCGGCTGGCCAAAATGCTTGATATACAGATCGTTCACTTCTTCGACCAGGCGATGCGCCAGGTAGGCCTCATCCAGCAGGCCATCAAGGCCGTCGTGGCCGGCCAGAATCGCTGGCGGCTGCAGGAAAAAATGTTCAGCGATTTTCAGTACCGGTTTGATCTGGCTTTCAATCCCGGCCTCACGGGCCACGTCATTGGCGGCGTCGAGCAAGTCAGGAACCAGGTCGATGTAGGCGGTCACAAAGCGCGTCATGACGATATTGCGATCCTCGTCAGCCAGGGAAATGGCCGAGTGCAGGTGCGGCAATTGTTGTTCCAGCTGAATGGCAAGCTGGCCGGTGCTGGCTTCGTGTTGATGGGCACGGGAAATCTGCTCGCGCAATGCGGCGGTGTTCATGAAGGCTCCAGTGAAGCAGGCGTAGGAAAAGGGAGAAGATAAGGTAGTTCGTTTATACGAGCGCCTAAGACGCATTTGTCATAATTATTTCATGGTTATAGGCAGGGGTTATATCGAAATGCCATCGTTCGTCGGATAAACGATTCCGCCGCCCATTTTACGGGCTCCGTCTGTCTGTTTCTATTCATTTGCCCCCACACATTGCGGGGTTGCTACGGCTGTCTATACTCGATTTTGTACGCAATTAGCTGATGACGCCCAACTGCATGACGCAGGCAAGGCTTGGCGGTTGTAAGCAGTATGGAAGCCGCTCCCTTCGCCGCAGGTGCAAACCGGCGGGATAACAAGAAACATAAAGGGGAACCCGCAATGACGCGACATCCACACGTTTGGATGGGCCTCCTGTTGTGGTCGGTATTCGGCCAGGCGCACGCCGCCTGGACTACGAATATGGCGCCAGGGGCTACTGAAGTCAGCCACGCTGTGTTTGACCTGCACATGACCATTTTCTGGATCTGTGTGGTAATCGGCATCGTCGTGTTTGGCGCGATGTTCTGGTCGATGATCCTGCACCGCCGGTCCACGGGCCAGGTAGCGGCGAAGTTCCACGAAAGTACCACCGTGGAAATCCTCTGGACCGTGGTGCCCTTGCTGATCCTGGTGGCCATGGCCATTCCGGCCACCAAGACCCTGATCAACATCTACGACAGCAGTGAGTCGGATATCGATATCCAGGTCACCGGCTATCAGTGGAAGTGGCACTACAAATACCTGGGCCAGGATGTGGAGTTCTTCAGCAACCTGGCCACACCCGCCGAGCAGATCCATAACCAGGCCACCAAGGGCGAGCACTACCTGTTGGAAGTCGACCAGCCGCTGGTATTGCCGGTGGGCGCCAAGGTGCGCTTTCTCGTTACCGCCGCCGATGTGATCCACTCCTGGTGGGTGCCGGCCTTTGCGGTCAAGCGCGATGCTATCCCTGGCTTCGTCAACGAGGCCTGGACCCGCGTCGAGAAGCCCGGCATCTACCGTGGTCAGTGCGCTGAACTGTGTGGCAAGGACCATGGCTTCATGCCCATCGTGGTGGAGGTCAAGTCCAAGGCCGACTACGACACCTGGCTGGGCGAGCGCAAGGAGGAGGCCGCCAAGCTCAAGGAGTTGACCTCCAAGGAGTGGACGCTGGACGAACTGGTGGCCCGTGGCGACAAGGTCTATCACACCACTTGCGTGGCCTGTCACCAGGCTGAGGGCCAAGGCTTGCCACCGATGTTCCCGGCGCTCAAGGGTTCGAAAATCGCCACGGGGCCGGCCAAAGACCATCTGAGCATCGTGTATCACGGCAAGCCCGGCACCGCGATGGCAGCTTTCGGCAAGCAGCTCTCGGAAGTGGATATCGCCGCTGTGGTGACCTATGAGCGTAACGCCTGGGGCAATAACAAAGGCGACATGGTCACGCCCAAAGACGTGCTGGCTCTGAAACAGGCGGAAAGCAAATGACGACTTTCATTGCCAATGCCCTGAATCGTCCCGCTCACTCGCTTGCAGGAGAACGGCCATGAGCACTGTGATCGACCATGGTCATGCCGACCACGCCCACGGCCCCGCCAAGGGCCTGATGCGCTGGGTGCTGACCACCAACCACAAAGACATCGGCACCATGTACCTGTGGTTCGCCTTCACCATGTTCCTGCTCGGCGGCTCGTTCGCCATGGTGATCCGCGCCGAGTTGTTTCAGCCGGGCCTGCAGATCGTGCAGCCGGCGTTCTTCAACCAGATGACCACCATGCACGGGTTGATCATGGTATTCGGCGCAGTGATGCCTGCCTTTGTCGGGTTGGCCAACTGGATGATCCCGCTGATGATCGGCGCGCCGGACATGGCCCTGCCGCGCATGAACAATTTCAGCTTCTGGCTGCTGCCGGCGGCGTTCCTGCTGCTGGTGTCCACCTTGTTCACGCCCGGCGGCGGGCCGAATTTCGGCTGGACCTTCTACGCCCCGCTCTCCACCACCTATGCGCCGGAAAGCGTGACGTTCTTTATCTTTGCCATCCACCTGATGGGCATCAGTTCGATCATGGGCGCGATCAACGTGGTCGCCACCATCCTCAACCTGCGTGCGCCGGGCATGACCCTGATGAAAATGCCGCTGTTCGTATGGACCTGGCTGATCACCGCATTCCTGCTGATCGCGGTGATGCCGGTACTGGCGGGCTGCGTGACCATGATGCTGATGGATATCCACTTCGGCACCAGCTTCTTCAGTGCGGCCGGTGGTGGCGATCCCGTGCTGTTCCAGCATGTGTTCTGGTTCTTCGGGCATCCCGAGGTGTACATCATGATCCTGCCGGCCTTTGGCGCGGTCAGCTCGATCATCCCGACCTTCTCGCGCAAGCCGCTGTTCGGTTACACCTCGATGGTCTACGCCACCGCGAGCATCGCGTTCCTGTCGTTCATCGTGTGGGCGCACCACATGTTTGTGGTGGGCATTCCGCTGGTGGGTGAGCTGTTCTTCATGTACGCCACCCTGCTGATCGCCGTGCCCACCGGGGTGAAGGTGTTCAACTGGGTCAGCACCATGTGGCAAGGCTCACTGACGTTCGAGACGCCGATGTTGTTTGCGGTGGCCTTTGTGATCCTGTTCACCATCGGCGGCTTCTCCGGGCTGATGCTGGCGATTGCCCCGGCGGACTTCCAGTACCACGACACCTACTTTGTGGTGGCGCATTTCCATTACGTACTGGTGCCCGGCGCGATCTTCGGGATCTTCGCTTCGGCTTACTACTGGCTGCCGAAATGGACCGGCCACATGTACGACGAAACCTTGGGCAAGTTGCACTTCTGGTTGTCTTTCGTGGGTATGAACATGGCGTTCTTCCCCATGCACTTTGTGGGGCTGGCCGGTATGCCGCGCCGGGTGCCGGACTACAACCTGCAGTTCGCTGACTTCAATATGGTCTCGTCCATTGGTGCCTTCATGTTCGGCGCCACGCAGATCTTCTTTCTGTTCATTGTCATCAAGTGCATCCGTGGCGGCCCGCCTGCGCCGGCCAAACCGTGGGATGGCGCCGAAGGCCTGGAATGGAGCGTGCCCTCGCCGGCGCCGTATCACACCTTCACCACGCCGCCGGAGGTCAAATGAAGCCCTCCCTATACTCCCCCTGTGGGAGCGGGCTTGCCCGCGATGGCGGTATGTCAGGCGCTGAATCTACCGGCGTTGAGATCCTCATCGCAGGCAAGCCAGCTCCCACAGAAAGTCCAAAGCCAGGTGGGCGCTATGGCTGACTCCGTACCGCTCAAGCGCCTGGTCACCCGCCTGCTGATCCTGGTGCTGGCAATGTTCGCCTTCGGCTTCGCCCTAGTGCCGATCTACGACGTGATGTGCAAGGCGTTCGGCATCAACGGCAAGACCGCCGGGCAGTACGAGGGTGAGCAAATGGTTGACCCCTCTCGCCAAGTGCGGGTGCAGTTTCTGTCCACCAACGCCATCGACATGGTCTGGGAATTTCACTCCAAGGCCGATGAGATTGTGGTCAACCCCGGAGCAGTCAACGAGATGCTGTTCGTGGCCTACAACCCCACTGATAAGCCGATGACCGCCCAGGCAATACCCAGTATTTCCCCGGCCGAAGCGGCGATGTACTTCCACAAGACCGAATGCTTTTGCTTCACCCAGCAAGTGTTGCAGCCCGGTGAGCGCATTGAGATGCCCGTACGTTTCATCGTCGACCGCGCGATGCCCAAGGATGTGAAGCATTTGACCCTGGCGTACACGCTGTTCGATATCACTGCGCGCCAGCCGCCCGTGGCCGTCAGGACTGGGGGCTAGCTACTGTTTGCCCCCTCAATCAGGAGAGCGAATACATGTCGACTCATGATACGTACTACGTACCAGCGCAAAGCAAATGGCCAATAATTGCCACGATTGGCCTGCTGGTCACCGTGTATGGCCTGGCCGTGTGGTTCAACGACTTGAAGGCCGCGCGTCCCGAATCCCACGGGCCGTGGGTCTTTTTCGTCGGCGGTTTGTTGCTGGCCTACATGCTGTTTGGCTGGTTTGGCGCGGTGATCAAGGAAAGTCGCGCCGGGCTGTACAGCGCCCAGATGGACCGCTCGTTCCGCTGGGGCATGACCTGGTTCATCTTTTCGGAGGTGATGTTCTTCATCGCCTTTTTTGGTGCGCTGTTCTACGTGCGCGTCTGGGCTGGGCCTTGGTTGGCGGGCGAAGGGCCCAAGGGCATTGCCCATATGCTGTGGCCGAACTTTGAGTTTGCCTGGCCCCTGCTGAACAACCCCGACCCCAAGCTCTACCCAGCGCCCAAAGGCACCATCAGCCCCTGGGGCCTGCCATTGGTCAACACCATCCTGCTGGTGAGTTCCAGCGTGACCATCACCATTGCCCACCATGCCCTGCGCAAAGGCCATCGTGGTGCGCTGAAACTCTGGTTGGCGATCACCGTGCTGCTGGGCCTGGCGTTTCTTGGGTTCCAGGCCGAGGAATACATCCACGCCTACAAAGAGTTGGGCCTCACCCTGGGTTCAGGCGTGTACGGCGCGACGTTCTTTATGCTCACGGGCTTTCACGGCGCCCACGTGACCATCGGCACCATCATTCTGTTTGTGATGCTGATGCGCATCCTGCGCGGGCATTTCAATGCCGAGCACCAGTTCGGTTTCGAGGCGGCCAGTTGGTATTGGCACTTTGTGGACGTGGTGTGGATCGGGCTGTTTTTCTTTGTCTATGTGCTGTGACGCCGGTTACCACGGCGCATGAGAGACCAATTGGCCGCTGAAAAAACCCCAGGCGATCAAGCCCACGGTGATCACGGCCAGCGTGACACGCACGGTCAAGGCGGTGACGAGGCGGTTGGAGTTGCCCTCGTCCTTGACCAGGAAGAACAAGCCACTGAACAGGCTCACGACGGTCGCGATCAGCATCAGGGCAATGGCGGCTTTGAGCATGGTCTGGCTCCGGGCTAATTGGGGAGGGGCGATGAGATCGAGTATAGCCAGTGCCATGCAACGCTTTCGTCCGGGCATCGCGCCGACGCTGGTGGTACTGGTGTTGCTGCCATTGATGGTGGGCCTGGGGTTTTGGCAATTGTCCCGCGGGCACGAAAAGCAACTGTTGGTAGACCGTTATGCCGAGCGCCGCGCCGCCGAGCCGGTCAGCAGTGCGCAACTCAATGACATGGCTGATCCAGCCTTCCGTCGTGTTCACCTTCGCGGGCAACTGGATGGTGAACACAGCGTATTGCTGGATAACCGCATGCGTGACGGCAAGGCCGGTGTCGAGTTGCTGCAACCCTTTCATGATCAGGCCAGCGGCCTGTGGCTGTTGCTCAATCGCGGCTGGCTGCCCTGGCCGGACCGGCGTATCGCGCCCGCCTTTACTACTCCTGAACAGACGCTGAACCTCGACGCCTGGGTGTACGTCGCCCCCGGCGAGACCTTCCAACTGCATGCCGACCCGGCCAGCACGCAATGGCCGCGCCTGCTTACCGCGCTGCACCCTGCCGCCCTGTGGGGCGAACTGGGGCGCAGTGGTTTTGCTTATGAATTGCGTGCCGAAGCGGGCCCCGGCACCTACGAAACCACCTGGCCCGTCGTCGCCATGGGCCCGGAAAAACACCTGGCCTACGCTGTGCAATGGTTCGCCATGGCCATGGCGTTGCTGGCGCTTTACCTCTACCTCGGATGGCATAACAAAAAGGAGAAGCCCCATGGGAGCGGCCATGAATCCACCCAGCACACCTGACACGCCTGATCGGCGCAAGGGGCGCTGGCAGCTGATTTTGATCTTGATGATGGTGATCGGCCCGATGGCGCTGGCCACCTTCATGTACAAATTGCAGTTCTGGGTGCCGGACAGCCGCAGCTATCACGGCGAACTGATCGGCAACGGCCAGACCCGTGCCGACATCGGCGTGCAGGCCGATGAACAGCGCTGGCAACTGCTGGTCACCGCCCCCACCGCCTGTGCCGCTGATTGCCAGCAACTGGTGTACCTGGCGCGCCAGCTGCAGATCAGCCTTGGCAGGGATGCATCCCGTGCCAGCCATGCCCTGGCCGGCGCGCAACCGTTGCGCAGCGAATACGAGGCCAAGCTCAAGGCCGAATATCCACAGCTGCAGCGCTACCCGCTGGATGTGTCGACCTTTACCAGGAACGCTGCCGCGCCCGGCGAGGCACAACTGTGGATCGTCGACCCCCACGGCAATCTGGTGCTGCGCTACGACGCCAAGGTCAAGGGCAAGGACTTGCTCAACGACCTGCGCTTGCTGCTGAAACTGTCGAACATCGGATAAGGGCACCCTCATGGCCAAGCCTGGATTTCGCCTCGCGCTGTTTGCCACGCTTCTGGCGTTGTTTGTCGTGCTGCTCGGCGCCTATACCCGCCTGACTCACGCCGGTCTCGGCTGCCCGGACTGGCCGGGCTGCTATGGCTTTATCAGCGTGCCGCAAAGCGAAGCCCAACTGGCCCATGCCGAGTTGCACTTTCCCGACACGCCAGTGGAGGCCGACAAAGGCTGGGCCGAGATGACCCATCGCTACTTCGCGGGCAGCCTGGGCCTGTTGATCGCGCTGCTGGCGGCGCGTTCGTGGCGTCATCGACGCGATCCGGGCCAGCCGGTGAAGCTACCGCTGTTCCTGCTGGCGGTGGTGTTCGCCCAAGCGGCGTTCGGCATGTGGACCGTGACCTTGAAGCTCTGGCCGCAAGTGGTCACAGGGCATCTTTTGGGCGGCTTTGCGACCTTGAGCCTGCTGTTTCTGCTGACCCTGCGGCTGTCCGGCGTACTACCGGCGCTGGTCGTGCCCAAGCGCCTGCAATATTGGGCGACGGCGGGGCTGGTGCTGGTGATCGGGCAGATCGCCCTGGGCGGCTGGGTCAGCTCCAACTACGCGGCGGTGGCCTGTGTCGATTTGCCCACCTGCCATGGCCAATGGTGGCCGACGGCAGACTTCGCCAATGGTTTTCACCTGACCCAGCACATCGGCCCCAATTACCTGGGGGGCCAGCTCGACAGCGAAGCGCGCACTGCCATCCACCTGACGCATCGCATCGGCGCCGTGCTGGTCACGCTGGTGCTGCTCGGTTTGGCCTGGCAACTGCGAGCAGTAGGGATGACGCGCCTGGTCGGCCTGCTGTTGATCGCCCTGGCTGCGCAGATCTGCCTGGGGGTGAGCAATGTGGCGTTCGGCTTGCCCCTGCCGGTGGCGGTCGCACACAACGCCGGCGGGGCAGCGTTGTTGTTGACGCTGGTGCTGGTCAATTATCACGCGCGCACCAGCCTGGTTCGGGTGCGTCACCCGCGCCTGTTCGGCTGGCGTTTTATCCCGCGCAAACAGGTGTCGGGCCTTATCACCCTTAAAGGAGAGCTGCCATGGCGACCGTGATCAGCGCACGTCGCGACCGGGCCATCTGGCGTGACTATTTAGAGCTGACCAAGCCCAAAGTAGTGGTGCTGATGCTGATTACTTCGCTGGTGGGCATGTTCCTTGCCACCCGCGCCGGGGTGCCCTGGGCAGTGCTGGTGTTCGGCAACCTCGGCATTGCCCTGTGTGCCGGCGGCGCGGCTGCGGTGAACCATGTGGTCGATCGACGGATTGATGCCGTGATGGCGCGCACTCACAAGCGGCCGATGGCTGAGGGGCGTGTCTCGCCGATGGCGGCGTTAGCGTTTGCGTTGTTCCTGGCTATTGCAGGATTAGCCCTGCTGCTGGCGTTCACCAACCCGCTGGCGGCCTGGCTGACCTTGGCTTCGCTGCTGGGTTATGCAGTGATCTATACCGGCTTTCTCAAGCGAGCGACGCCGCAGAATATCGTCATCGGCGGTCTGGCCGGTGCGGCGCCGCCGCTGCTGGGCTGGGTGGCTGTCACTGGGCATGTGAGTGCCGAACCCTTGCTGCTGGTGCTGATCATCTTCGCCTGGACCCCGCCACACTTCTGGGCCCTGGCCATTCACCGCAAAGAGGAATACGCCAAGGCCGACATCCCGATGCTGCCGGTCACCCATGGCGAACACTACACCAAGGTGCATATCCTGCTGTACACCTTCGCCCTGCTGGCGGTGAGCTTGATGCCCTACGTTATCCACATGAGCGGGCTGCTCTACCTGGGCTGTGCGCTGGTATTGGGTGCGCGCTTTCTGCAATGGGCCTGGGTGTTGTACCGTGGCAGCCAGCCGCACGCGGCGATCAACACGTTCAAGTACTCTATCTGGTACTTGCTGCTGCTGTTTATCGCCCTGCTCGTAGACCACTACTTATTGTTGAACCTATGACTCGAACTCAAAAAACCGTCTTCATCCTCGTGGCCCTGGTGGCGTTGATCATGGGCCTGACCGTCAACAAAGTGCTCTCGGGCAAAGGCCAGGGCGATCCCACTGCGCTGATCGACGCTGGCATCATTCTGCTGCCGCAAAGCCGCCAGTTGCCAGCGGTGGCCATGACCGACCAGGAAGGCCAGCCGGTGGTGGTCAATGAGTTGAAGGGCAAGTGGAGCCTGCTGTTTTTCGGTTACACCTTCTGCCCGGATATCTGCCCGACCACCCTCGCCCAGCTTCGCCAGATCAAGGGTGAGCTGCCCAAAGAGGCTGTGGACAAGTTGCAGGTGATCCTGGTCAGCGTCGATCCGCACCGCGATACCCCGGCGCAGCTCAAGCAGTACCTGGGTTACTTCGACCCACAATTCCAAGGCCTGACTGGCGCGAACGTGGAGGATGTGCAGAAGGTCTCGAATGCGGTGAGCATTCCCTTCATTCCGGCGGATACCAGCAAGCCGAACTACACCGTCGACCACAGCGGTAACCTGGCGCTGATCGGCCCGGATGGTACTCAGCGTGGGTTTATTCGCGCGCCGTTGAACAACAAGAAACTGGTGGCGCAGTTGCCGGGTTTGCTACAGCGCAAATAGAGTCAAGGCGAGACAAATGTGGGAGCTGGCTTGCTCGCGAAAGTTGGGTGTCAGTCGCCGAAAATATTGACTGAACTACCGCATTCGCGAGCAAGCCCGCTCCCACATTTATTGATCTCCATTAAGCAGGAGATCGGTCTATCAGGTCGAAATCAGAACGCCGGCTTGATCGCGCCTTTGTACTTCTCTTCGATGAATTTCTTCACTTCAGGCGTGTGCAGGGCTGCAACCAGCTTCTTCACCGCGTCCGCATCCTTGTTGTCTTCGCGGGTTACCAGGATGTTCACGTAAGGCGAATCGCTGCCTTCGATCACCAGGGCATCCTTGGATGGGTCAAGCTTGGCTTCCAGGGCGTAGTTGGTGTTGATCAGCGCCAGGTCGACCTGGGTCAGCACGCGCGGCAGGGTGGCGGCTTCCAGTTCGCGGAATTTCAGGTTTTTATCGTTGCCGGTGATGTCCTTGATGGTCGACAGGATGTTGGTCGGGTCCTTCAGGGTGATCAGGCCGTTCTTGGCCAGCAGCAACAGCGCACGGCCGCCGTTGGTGGCGTCGTTCGGGATCACCACGTTGGCGCCGTCAGGCAGGTCGGCCAGTTTTTTGTACTTGCTGGAGTAAGCGCCCAGAGGTTCCAGGTGCACAGCGCCGACGCTCACCAGGTGAGTGCCTTTGGCCTTGTTGAATTCATCCAGGTACGGCTGGTGCTGGAAGAAGTTGGCATCCAGGCGCTTTTCAGCCACCTGTACGTTCGGCTGCACGTAGTCGGTGAAGACTTTGACCTTCAGATCCACGCCTTCTTTGGCCAGGGCAGGCTTCACGAATTCGAGGATTTCGGCGTGAGGCACCGGCGAAGCAGCGACCGTAATGGTCTCGGCGTGGGCGGAAAACGCAGCCACGGCGGCGAAAGCAACCAGTAGTTTTTTCATCCAGCAAGCTCCTTGTTCGGGCATCTGCCGGCTATGTGCCGGCAATGGCCGTTATTTACGAGAAAAGTGCACCACCAGCCGGTCGCCGACGGTTTGCAGAATTTGCACCAGAATCAACAGCATCACCACAGTGACCACCATCACATCGGTCTGGAAGCGCTGGTAGCCAAAACGGATTGCCAGGTCGCCCAGGCCGCCAGCACCGACCACACCAGCCATCGCGGTGTAGGAAACCAGTGTAATCGCCGTCACCGTAATCGCCGCGAAGATGCCAGGGCGGGCCTCGGGCAATAGGGCATTGGTGATGATCTGGCGGGTGGTGGCGCCCATGGCCTGGGTGGCTTCGATGATGCCACGGTCCACTTCGCGCAGTGCGGTTTCCACCAGGCGCGCAAAGAATGGCGTAGCGCCGACGACCAGTGGTGGGATCGCACCGGCAACACCCAGCGACGTGCCGGTGATCAGTACCGTGAACGGAATCATCACGATCAACAGGATGATGAACGGCAGCGAGCGCAAGATATTCACGATCAACGACAACAGTGCATACAGGCCTTTTTGTTCGAACAGCTGGCGCGGGCTGGTCAGGAACAACAGCACGCCCAGGGGCAGCCCCAGTAGCACGGTGAAGAACAGCGAGCCGAACAGCATGGTCATGGTGTCGCCGGTGGCGAGCCAGATTTCAGACCAGTCGATATTGGCGAAGAAACTCAGGAAAACGTCCATCAGCGCAGGACCTCCATGTGAACGTCGGCAGCGGTGAAGCGTGCGAACGCGGCTTCCATGTCACCGCCGGTGACGGCGAGGGTCAGTTGCCCGTAAGGGATGTCTTTGATGCGGTCGATACGACCGGCAAGAATGCTGTAGTCCACACCGGTTTCCCGTGCGACGGTACCCAGCAGTGGCGCGTAGGTCGCGTCCCCTTGGAACGTCAGGCGCACGATACGGCCTGGCACATGGGCAAAGTCGTCGCGCTGCTCGCCTTCGTCCACCTGTTCGGCTTCTTGTACGAAGCGTTTGGTGGTCGGGTGCTTGGGGTGCAGGAACACGTCGGCGACCGAGCCTTGCTCGACGATCACCCCGGCGTCCATCACGGCGACCTGGTCGCATACGCGGCGGATCACGTCCATTTCATGGGTGATCAACACGATGGTCAGGTTCAGCTCGCGGTTGATCTCGGCCAGCAGTTGCAGGACCGACGCCGTGGTTTGCGGGTCGAGGGCGCTGGTGGCTTCGTCGCACAGCAGGATTTTTGGCTTGGTCGCCAGGGCTCGGGCGATGCCGACGCGCTGTTTCTGGCCACCGGACAACTGCGCCGGGTACTTCTTGGCGTGGTCCGACAAGCCGACGCGGGCGAGCAGCTCAGCCACACGCTGGTCGATTTCCTTGCGCGACAGTTCGCCGGCGAGCGTCAGCGGCAGCGCCACGTTGTCGGCGACGGTCTTGGACGCCAGCAAGTTGAAGTGCTGGAAGATCATCCCGACCTGCTGGCGAAAGCGCCGCAGGCCGTTGGCGTCCAGCGCAGTGACTTCTTCGCCATCCACCTTGATCTGGCCGCCACTGGGCTCTTCCAGACGGTTGATCAGGCGCAACAGGGTGCTTTTACCGGCACCCGAGTGGCCAATCAGGCCAAACACCTGGCCGTTCTCGACGCGCAGGCTGGTGGGGTGCAGTGCGGGAATATCCTTACCGGCGACGCGGTAGGTTTTATGGACGTTTTGAAACTCGATCACGTAGCGAACCTTGTGGGGCGCATTGAAAAGGGATCAGCGGTTAGCCGGGCGCGCATTTTAGCCTGTCCATCTAGTGTTTCTTAGCATTTATTTCGTATCCATCCAGCGATTTGGCAATAACGAGACCAAAGGTCATAAAAAAGGAACGGTGCAAAACCCAGTCAGTCACTACTTAAGCAACTCGATTTCCCAGGTGCCGTGCCTGGGGTTTTGCTCAAACGAGCCGGGGACCGCTCTGGCCACTTTGAATAAGGAGTTTTGACTGATGAGTACCAAGAAGCCAGCCACCCCGCCGAAGAGTGAACTCGCGGGCACTGATACCCTTGACCGTGGCAACACCAACGCCAAGCTGCAGGCGTTGGAAGAATTCCGTTCCGATGCAACCGGCCAGGCCCTGCGCACCAACCAGGGCGTGAAAATTTCCGATAACCAGAACAGCCTGAAAGTCGGCGCCCGCGGCCCGTCGCTGCTGGAAGACTTCATCATGCGTGAAAAGATCACGCACTTCGACCATGAGCGCATCCCGGAGCGCATCGTGCATGCCCGTGGTACGGGGGCCCATGGCTATTTCCAGAGTTACGGCGACCATTCGGCGCTGACCAAGGCAGGTTTCCTGCGCACGCCTGAGCATAAAACCCCGGTGTTCGCGCGTTTTTCCACGGTGCAGGGCCCGCGTGGCTCCGGCGACACCGTGCGTGACGTTCGCGGTTTTGCCGTGAAGTTCTTCACCGACGAAGGCAACTTCGACCTGGTGGGCAACAACATGCCGGTGTTCTTCATCCAGGATGCGATCAAATTTCCTGACTTCGTCCACGCGGTGAAACCCGAGCCTCATAACGAGATTCCTACCGGCGGTTCGGCCCACGATACGTTCTGGGACTTTGTTTCGCTGCAACCGGAATCCGCGCACATGGTGATCTGGGCCATGTCCGACCGCGCCATTCCAAAAAGCCTGCGCGCCATGCAGGGTTTTGGGGTACACACCTTCCGTTTGATCAATACCGAAGGTAAGTCCAGCTTCGTGAAGTTCCACTGGCGTCCAACAGTCGGCACCTGCTCGCTGGTATGGGATGAGGCGCAAAAGCTGGCCGGTAAAGATACGGACTACCACCGTCGTGACCTGTGGGAAGCGATTGAAAGCGGCGATTACCCCGAGTGGGAGCTGGGCGTACAGATCGTGGCCGAAGAAGACGAGCACACGTTTGATTTCGACTTGCTCGACCCGACCAAGATCATTCCAGAAGAACTGGTGCCGATCACGCCGCTGGGCAAAATGGTGCTCAACCGTAACCCGGACAACTTCTTCGCTGAAGTCGAGCAGGTTGCGTTCTGCCCGGGCCACATCGTGCCGGGCATCGACTTCACCAACGACCCATTGCTGCAGGGCCGTCTGTTTTCCTACACCGATACCCAGATCAGCCGACTGGGCGGGCCGAACTTTCATGAGATTCCAATCAACCGGCCTGTCGTGCCTTTTCATAACGGCCAGCGCGACGCTCAGCATCGCACCGTGATTGATAAGGGTCGTGCGTCCTACGAGCCAAACTCTATTGATGGTGGTTGGCCGAAAGAAACCCCTGCTGGTCCTACCGATGGTGGCTTTGAGTCCTACTACGAGCGCGTCGATGCCAACAAAGTGCGTGAGCGCAGCGAATCCTTCGGTGACCATTTCTCCCAGGCGACGCTGTTCTACAACAGCATGAGCCACCACGAGAAAGAGCACATTATCGCGGCCTACAGTTTTGAGCTGGGCAAGGTGGAGCGCGAGTTCATCCGTGCGCGCCAGGTCAACGAGATCCTGGCCAATATCGACCTGGAGCTGGCCAAGCGCGTTGCGCAGAACCTGGGCTTGCCGGCGCCGACCAAGGGCACCGTGCCTGCCCGTGAAACCTCGTTGAAAGAATCGCCAGCCTTGAGCCAGGTGAATTTGCTATCGGGCGATATCAAAACGCGCAAAGTGGCGATTCTGGCAGCCAACGGCGTTGATGGTGCGGCCATTGACGCGTTAAAAGCCGCGCTTGAAGCTGAAGGTGCCCATGCCAAGTTGCTGGGGCCTACTTCGGCGCCGGTGACCACCGCGCAGGGCAAGACGCTGCCGGTCGACGCCTCGATGGAAGGCATGCCGTCCATTGCCTTCGACGCAGTGTTTATCCCGGGTGGCAAAGAGTCCGTGAAGGCGCTGAGCGGTGATGGCGTGGCGTTGCATTACGTACTGGAAGCCTACAAACACCTGAAGGCGATTGCGGTAGCCAGCGATGTGAAGCCGTTGCTGGACCTGCTGAAGCTGGAAGCGGATGCGGGGTTGATCGTGGGCGCGGATGCCAAGGCGTTCAAGGCCTTCTTCGCGGCGATTGCCCAGCATCGGGTGTGGGAGCGTGAGCCGAAATCCAAGGCGATTCCGGCTTAACTTATCGGTTGTTTGTTAGATCGTCATCGTAGGCAAACCAGCTCCCACACCGTTCAAATGTGGGAGCTGGCTTGCCTGCGATGCTTTTAATCCGCCTTGCGCGGAATCAGCACAACCTGCGCCGGAATATGTTTCAGGATTTGCCGGTGAATCTTCAGGTCATACCCCGAATCAATCCGCTTGACCCGCTTGGTCAGTAACGTGGCCAGCCACGGGTAATCCTGGGTGCGTGGCACCTGGATGCTGACATCGCACTGGTAATTCACCACATCGGTCGCGATGGCGTCCAACTGATGGCGCATGTCTTCAACATCCGCAAGGTTCAGCGCCACGGTGGTGCTTGGCGCTGCCGGGTCGATGACCTTGGCGGCAGGCTTGGCCTCAGCGGCTTTCAACGCAGCTTCTGCCTGGTCCAATTCGGCTTTGCGCGCATGGCTGATGGCGCTGTTGACGCCACCGGTCAGCGCAGGCGCCTTGGGCATCAGGGCGCGGGCACGGCTCAGGGCCGTGGCGGCAGCGTTGACGTCGCCTTTTTGCAGCACGATCTGGCTGCGCTGCAGGTAGGCTTCGGCCAATTGACGCTGGTAGGCCTCTAGTGCCGGGTCGCTGGGCGATTGGGCCTGTAGTGCAGCCAGTTGGTCTTCGGCGGTGGCCAATTCGCTGCTGGCCAGGTTTTGTTCCAGCTGCGCGATGGCCGCAGCCCGCGGATCCGGAGCCTGGGGGGCAGCGGGCGGCGTACTTTGGCAGGCGCCCAGCAGCAGTGAAAATGCGGCAAGGAGCAGATAACGGGAGGTGAACGGCTTCATTCCTGCGACTCTCTATTTGCGCAAAAAGCGATCAAGTCTACACCCCTCGACGGGGCAGGACAAAACTCAGCAGAAACAGGGCGGCCGCCGTAACCACAATCGACGGCCCGGCCGGTGTGTCCTTGAACCAGGACAGCGCCAGGCCACCACACACTGCAAGCATCCCCAGGAGGCTGGCGCCAATCGCCATCTGCTCCGGAGAGCGAGCGTGGCGCTGGGCGGCGGCGGCTGGAATGATCAGCAGCGACGTGATCAACAATACGCCGACAATCTTCATCGCGACAGCAATCACCACGGCGATGAGCAACATCAAGGCCATACGCAGGCCTGCGACGGGCAAGCCTTCTACCTTGGCCAGTTCTTCATGCACGGTGATCGCCAGCAACGGGCGCCACAGGGCCACCAGCAACACCAGCACCGCAGCGCTGCCGCCGAGGATCCAGGCCAGGTCGGTCGGGCTGATCGCCAGCAGGTCACCGAACAGGTAGGCCATCAGGTCGATGCGCACTTCATGCATGAAGCTCAGCACCACCAGGCCCAGGGACAAGGTGCTGGGTGCGAGGATGCCCAGCAGGGTGTCGGAGGCCAGTGGCTGGCGTTGCTGCAGGGTCACCAGCAGCACGGCTAGCAGCAGGCAGCCGACGGTCACGGCGATGGCCGGGCTTACATCCAGCAGAAAGCCCATGGCCACGCCCAGCAAGGCGGCATGGGACAAGGTGTCGCCGAAATAGGCCATGCGTCGCCAGACCACGAACGAGCCCAATGGGCCCGCCACCAGTGCCAAAGCCAAGCCTGCCAGCAGGGCGTAGAGCAGAAAATCAGCCATGCTTGCAGCTATCTCCATGAACGTGGGGGGTATCGACGACGGCGCCATGCAGGTCATGGGCGTGGTCATGGTGGTGATGGTAGATCGCCAGGCTCTGGGCGTTCTTGCCGAACAGTTCCACGAACGCCGGGTCGCCACTGACCTGTTCCGGGTGGCCGGAGCAGCACACGTGGCGGTTGAGGCAGACCACTTGGTCGGTGGTGCTCATGACCAGGTGCAAGTCGTGGGAGACCATCAGTACGCCGCAACCATGGCGGTCGCGCAGGCGGGTGATCAGGCTGTACAGCTCGGCCTGGCCGGCGACATCGACGCCTTGCACGGGCTCATCGAGTACCAGCAGCTCGGGCTCGCGCAGCAAGGCGCGGGCCAGCAGCACGCGCTGCATTTCGCCACCGGAAATACTTTGCACCGGGTTGTCGATGACGTGTTCGGCGCCGACTTCCTTAAGCGCAGCCTGGGCGCGGGCGCGGTCTACGCCAGGCACCAGGCGCAGGAAGCGCAATACGGAGAGCGGCAATGTCGGGTCCACATGCAGCTTTTGCGGCATATAGCCCACGCGCAGCTTGGGCTTGCGCCAAACCGTGCCGCTGTGGGGCTTGAGCAGCCCGAGCACGGCGCGCACCAAGGTGGTTTTGCCGGCGCCGTTGGGGCCGATCAGGGTGACGATTTGCCCCGGTTCCACGCTCAGTGCGATGTTCTCCAGCACGTTTTGCCCGGCGAACGTGACCCCGACCTGCTCCAGGCGGATTAACGCATTGCTCATCAAACCCCCTGGCAGCCTGCGCACAGGCCGACCACTTCGACCGTTTGCCCTTCGACCTTGAAGCCGACGTCGGCAGAGCTTTTGATAATGGCGTCGCTGATGCTTTTTTGTTCAAGCTCAATGGCGGCGTGGCACTCGCGGCAGATCAGGAACTGGCCCTGATGCGCGTGCTCCGGGTGGTTGCAACCGACAAAGGCGTTAAGCGAGGCGATACGGTGCACCAGGCCGTTTTCCAGCAGGAAATCCAACGCACGGTAAACGGTGGGCGGCGCGGCGCGGCGGCCGTCCTGCTCGCTGAGGACGCCGAGAATGTCGTACGCGCCCAAAGGCTTGTGGCTCTGCCACACCAGCTCCAGCACCCGGCGACGCAAGGCGGTCAGGCGCAAGCCTTTCTTTGCGCACAGGGTGTCGGCCTCTGACAATGCGGTGTGCACGCAGTGAGAGTGGTCGTGGGGACGGCTGGCAAGCGGTGTTTTAGGCATGAGCGGCGACAGATATTTGATAGAGACGTTATTATGTTACCCGTTCCTACGCCATCGAGTGGTCATCGTGTCCCGACTTTTTCCCGTTTTTGTCGTATTTGTCACCAGTTTGTTCGTTGCGGGTGCCGCTCAGGCCGAGGTCAAGGTGCTGACGAGCATCAAGCCCTTGCAACTGATTGCCGCTGCCGTGCAGGACGGCGTGGCTGTTCCGGAGGTATTGCTGCCGCCGGGGGCGTCGCCGCACAACTTCGCTTTGCGCCCATCCGACGTACGGCGTGTGCAGTCGGTGGACCTGCTGTACTGGATCGGGCCGGACATGGAAACGTTTTTGCCGCGTGTGCTCAAAGGCCGTACGGCGCCAACGGTGGCCGTGCAGGACCTGCCAGGTATGAAACTGCGCATTTTCGGCGAAGATAGCCACTCTCATGCCGATGAAGCCGACGAACATGATCACGATCACCGCCCAGGCAGTGTGGATGCGCACCTGTGGCTGTCCACGGTCAATGCACGTGTGATCGCCATTCGGATGGCGGCCGATCTTAGCGCTGCCGACCCAGCCAATGCCGAGCGTTATCAGAGCAATGCGAAGGCCTTCGAAGAACGCCTGAACGCGCTGGATGCGCGCCTGAAGCAGCGTTTGGCGGGCGTTGATGGCAAACCTTATTTCGTGTTTCACGAAGCCTTTGACTACTTCGAAGAGGCGTACGGTTTGAAGCATGCTGGCGTGTTCAGCGTGGCCGCCGAAGTGCAGCCGGGCGCGCAGCACGTAGCGGCGATGCGCGCGCGTTTGCAGGAAGTGGGCAAGACTTGCGTGTTCAGCGAGCCGCCATTGCGACCGAGGTTGGCCGAAACCCTGGTGGCGGGGTTGCCGGTGAAGTTGGCGGAATTGGATGCGTTGGGTGGCTATACGCCGGCTACCGCGCAGGGTTATGAGCAGGTGCTGGAAAAGCTCGGCAATGATCTGGCCGGTTGCCTGGAGTCGCTCTAACAGGTAACACAAAACCCCTGTGGGAGTGGGCTTGCCCGCGATAGCGCAGTGTCAGTCGATACTGCTATTGCAGGCAAGCCAGCTCCCACATTGGCCGAGTCGGTCTTTTAAAGTGCGAACGGCAGGTGGACCGTGACCTGTTGACGCTGCGCCAAGCGGTGCTCGAACTCAGCCGGGTCATGAATCAACACATCCTGCCCTGCAAATGATTCGGCCGCGATCAGCCGGGACAGCCAGAACCGTACGCACGCCACGCGCAGCATGGTCGGCCATAGCTCGGCTTCCTTCGCGGTAAACCCCCGTAGCCCCGCGTAAGCGCCCAGCAGCGCCCGGGCACGGTGACCGTCAATCACGCCATCGGCATCCGAGCACCAGTCATTCAATGCGATGGCCACGTCGTAGAGCATCGGCCCCGAACAGGCGTTGTAGAAGTCGATCAGGCCTGTCAGGTGCGTGCCTTCAAACATCGCGTTATCGCGAAACAGATCGGCGTGCACATTCGCCCGCGGCAGGCCGAGAATGTCGGCCTTGTGGGCGTCGATCTCGGCCAGCGCATCGCGCAACAGGCGTTGCTGGGCCTCGTTGAGGTGCGAAATGAGTTGCGCGCCCTCGCAGAGCATCCAATCCAGGCCGCGGTCGGTCTTGCGTTCAAGTACCTTTTCGCCCTGGGTGGCCAAGTGCAGGTGGCCGAGCAGTTCGCCAACCTGGGTGCAATGCTGTGCATTGGCCTCCTTGATGTGCTTGCCCGCCAGGCGCGGTTGCAGCAAGGCCGGTTTGCCCTTGAGTTCGCGCAAAGCGATGCCGTCGGTGGTACGCAGGGCGTACGGCACAGGCAGGTCGGCGTCGTGGAGCACGTCGAGCAGTTCGATGAAGAACGGCATTTCTGCCACCGGGCCACGCTCAACCAGGGTCAGGACGAACTCGCCCTGCTCCAGGCTGATAAAGAAATTGGTGTTTTCGCTGCCGGCGGCAATCCCCTGGAAATCAAGCAGGCGGCCGAGCCCATAAGGGGCGAGAAAGGTTTCCAGCTCGGGCCGAGCCAGGGGGGTGAACACAGACATGGTTAAAACTGCCGTTACGGGCGCTACGGTGGGCAGCGCCGGTTAAAATTAAGAAATCATTTCCATTCGAAGATCTTCCATGACGGGATCAGCATATCCGGCTGGTCAGAGCGGATGAAGTTCGCGTCGGTGCCGTCCGCACGTACCAGAAAGTACGGTGGTGCGCCCTTCGGGGTGACCTTGATCGCGTACAGAAAGCCGTTTTGGCGGTATTCCTGGATGGTTTTGTCGCCTTCCGTGCGAATGGTAACTTCCGGATCACCTCCAGGGGCACTGTCTGCCGCCATGGCAGCCATCGGAGCGAGTGCAATCAAACCGGTCAACAGCAGGCGATTGAATGTACGCATGATAACCTTGTCCCTTTGTTTTCATTGGTCCGGCTATTCTAGCGCCTGACCCGCCGAAAAGGTTGATCCTGCTCATGAGCCAAGCGCCCCTCGTCCTGGTGGACGGTTCTTCTTATCTGTATCGCGCCTTCCACGCGCTGCCACCGCTGACCACCTCCAAAGGCCTGCCCACCGGTGCGGTCAAGGGCGTGTTGAACATGCTCAAAAGCCTGCGCAAGCAGTACCCGGACAGCCCATTTGCGGTGGTTTTCGACGCCAAGGGTGGGACTTTTCGCGATGAGATGTACGCCGAATACAAAGCCAACCGCCCGAGCATGCCTGATGACATGCGCCTGCAGATCGAGCCGCTGCATCAAAGCGTGATCGCTCTTGGCTTCCCGTTGCTGTGCGTCGAGGGCGTCGAGGCCGATGACGTGATCGGTACCCTGGCCCGCAGCAGCGCGGCCGCCAGCCGCCCGGTGGTGATCTCGACCGGTGACAAAGACATGGCGCAGCTGGTGGACGGCCACATTACCTTGGTCAACACCATGACCGGTAGCTCGATGGACATCGAGGGCGTTAAGGAGAAATTCGGCGTCGCTCCGGAGCAGATCATCGACTATCTGGCGTTGATGGGTGACTCGTCCGACAACATTCCCGGCGTTCCGGGCATTGGCCCCAAGACCGCCTCCGGCTTGCTGGTAGGGGTCAATGGCGGCCTCAAAGAGCTTTATGAGCAGCTGGATATTGTGCCGACCCTGCCTATCCGTGGGGCCAAGACCCTGCCGGCCAAGCTGGAGGAGCACAAGGAGATGGCATTCCTGTCCTATCAGTTGGCGACGATCAAGATCGATGTGCCGCTGGATATCGGGCTGGATGACTTGCACCTGATCGAACCGGATCGCGAAAAGCTGCTGGAGCTGTACACGCTGCTTGAGTTCAAGAGCTGGTACGACGAAATCCAGCGCGATGCCAAGCGTGTCGAGCTCAAGTCGGCGAGCGAGGTTGCGCCTGCCGCCGAAATGCCGGTCGAGGCTGTTATATCAGTACCGGTAGAGGCGGTTTACACCACTATTCTGGACCAGGCTACCTTCGACGTGTGGCTGAAAAAACTCCACGATGCGCCGTTGTTTGCTTTCGACACCGAAACCACCGGCATCGACGCCCAGCAGGCGCAATTGGTCGGGGTCTCGTTTGCTGTGCAGCCCCATGAAGCCGCCTACATCCCGCTGACCCATTCCTATATCGGCGCGCCGGATCAATTGGACCGCGACACCGTTCTGCTGGCCCTGAAACCGCTGCTGGAAGACCCGACCAAACTCAAGGTGGGCCAGCACGCCAAGTTCGATATGAACATCCTGGCCAACTGCGCCATTGGCGGCGACCCTGCACAGGGCATTACCGTGCGCGGCATCGCCTTCGACACCATGCTCGAATCCTACGTGCTCAATTCCACCGCGACGCGGCATGACATGGACAGCCTGGCGAAGAAATACCTGGACCACGACACGGTCAGTTTCCAGGACATCGCCGGCAAAGGTGCCAAGCAACTCACGTTCGACCAGATTGCCCTTGAGCAAGCCGGCCCTTACGCGGCCGAAGATGCCGATGTGACCTTGCGCTTGCACCAGCACCTGTACGCGCAGCTGACGGCAATCCCGAGCCTGGCCAGTGTGCTGACGGACATTGAGATCCCGCTGGTGCCGGTGCTGGCACGCATCGAGCGCCAGGGCGCACTGGTAGACAAGGATCTGCTCGGCATCCAGAGCATCGAGCTGGGTAACAAGATGGTCGAGCTGGAGCGCCAGGCGTACGAGATCGCCGGTGAAGAATTCAACCTGGGCTCGCCCAAGCAGCTCGGGGCGATCCTGTACGAGAAGCTCGGCATGCCGGTGCTGAAAAAAACCGGCAAGGGCCAGGCATCCACCGCTGAGGAAGTGTTGGCCAAACTGGCCGAAGATGATTTTCCGTTGCCCAAGGTACTGATGCAGTACCGCAGCATGAGCAAGCTCAAAAGTACCTATACCGACCGCCTGCCGGAACAGATCAACCCGCGTACCGGGCGTATTCATACGTCTTACCATCAGGCCGTCGCGGCGACCGGGCGCTTGTCCTCCAGCGATCCGAACCTGCAGAACATCCCGGTGCGCACCGCCGAGGGGCGGCGCATTCGCCAGGCGTTTGTCGCGCCCAAGGGCTACAAACTGCTGGCGGCGGACTATTCGCAGATCGAGCTGCGGATCATGGCGCATTTGTCCAAGGACGAAGGCCTGATGAACGCCTTCCGCAATGACCTGGACGTGCACACGGCCACGGCGGCCGAAGTGTTCAAGGTCGAGTTGAATGAGGTCACGTCCAACCAGCGCCGCAGCGCCAAGGCGATCAACTTTGGCCTGATTTACGGCATGGGCGCCCAGAAGCTGGGCAAGGACATCGGCGTCGATACCAAGACCGCCAAGGCTTACATCGATGTGTACTTCGCTCGCTATCCAGGGGTGCGCGAATATATGGAGCGCACCCGCGCCCAGGCGGCGGATCAGGGGTATGTCGAAACCTTCTTCGGGCGGCGCCTGTACTTGCCGGATATCAACTCCAACAAGCCCCAGGAGCGCGCGGCGGCCGAGCGCACAGCGATCAACGCGCCGATGCAGGGCACGGCGGCGGACATCATCAAGAAAGCCATGGTGCAGGTGGATAACTGGCTGACCGAGTCGGGCCTGGATGCCAAGGTCATCCTTCAGGTGCACGACGAATTGGTGCTGGAGGTGCGTCAAGACCTGGTCGCGCAGGTCAGCGAGAAGATTCGCGAGCATATGAGCGCGGCGGCTCAGTTGGACGTGCCTTTGGTGGTGGACGTAGGCGTAGGCGATAACTGGGACGAGGCGCACTGATTCCGCGGCTTTGCCATCACCGTCAGTGGTGGCGAAGCGGTTTAGATCGGAAACCGTCGTCAGTTATTTCCAATAGTTTTTTGAGCCTGTCGGAACTTAACCTGTGAACTGCCACTCAGAGTTACTGAATGGGTGGTGAAGCCCTTCAATGCTCCTATGTTGTGTTAAGTGTTGGCAGATAATTCCAGACCCCGCCCTAGCGGTCCGGAACTTGAACCCCGAACTTCCCCTCCCCAAAAGAAGTCCGGGGTTTTTTTTGCCCGCAGAAAAGTTACTCGGCGATTTCTGCGCCCTTGTCCGCCAATGCCATCCAGCCGGCCAGCACGGTGTAGGCCTCTTCAAGGCCCATGCGCTTGGGGGCGGAGAACAGCTGAATCGTGATGGTATCGCCCCAGCCCTTACGGATTTCGGACTGCACTTTGAGCAGGGTGTTCTTGGCTGCGCCGTAGGTGAGCTTGTCGGCCTTGGTCAGCAAAATGTGCATCGGCATGCCGCTGGCGAGAGCCCAGTCGAGCATCAGCAAGTCGAAGTCGGTCATTGGATGGCGGATGTCCATCATCAGGATCAAACCCTTCAAACTCTCGCGACCGCCCAGGTAAGCCTCAAGGTGACGCTGCCAGTGCAGCTTCAGCGGGATAGGTACTTTTGCATAACCGTAGCCCGGCAGGTCGACCAGACGCCGATCATCGTCTAGCTTGAAGAAATTGAGTAGTTGCGTGCGGCCCGGGGTTTTCGAGGTGCGCGCCAGGCTGGCGTGAGTCAGGGTGTTCAGTGCGCTGGATTTACCGGCGTTGGAACGGCCGGCAAAGGCGACTTCAAAGCCCTCGTCATCGGGGCATTGGTCCACTTTGGCGGCGCTGAGCATGAAGGTGGACTGTTGGCACAGGCCGAGGATGGGGTTCTTGAGTTGCATGAGATTTCCGATGTGGGCGGTGCCGAGAAAGGGTGCGGCAAGCGGTGTCGTTTCCGTTTCAGTAGCGCCAGTATATAATGCCGCAGATTTTGTGTGTGCTTTGTCCCAGCGAAGGATGAGGTTCACGGGAGCGAAAGACCTTTATTGCGCATTAGAACGCAAAACGCTCTCAAACCCTGAATAGGTCGATGTATGGACCGACGGTTGCTCGCTTCTGCTGCCCTGATTCCGCTTTACGGCGCTCAGGCTACACAGGATCAACCGAGTTTGCATGGTCAGGCTGACGCAGTGCGTGACCCAGGGTTTCAAGGCAATGCCGCCGCGTGGTTTGTGCATGGACTGCAGTACTGAGGATTACCAGGCCGTCATTGATTTGATGGTGAGTAAACCCGGTAGATAACTCTTAAACCCTTAGCCGTAGTTGGATTAGCTGATGAACAAACTGATCGTGAGTCTGCTGTTGACCTTGGGCATCACAGGCGCTGCCGCCGCTGCAGAGGGCCCCGTCAAAGGTGATGCCACTGCCGGTCAAGCGAAGGCCGCCGTGTGTGGTGCCTGCCACGGGCCGGATGGTAACAGCCCGGCGCCGAACTTCCCCAAACTGGCCGGCCAGGGTGAACGCTACCTGAGCAAGCAGATGCACGACATCAAGGACGGCAAGCGCACGGTGCTGGAAATGACCGGCCTGCTGACCAATCTCAACGATCAGGACCTGGCGGACCTTGCGGCATATTTTGCCAGCCAGAAGGGTAGCGTGGGAGCTGCCGATCCTAAATTGGTCGCCCGCGGAGAGCAGTTGTTCCGTGGCGGTAACCTGGAAAAAGGCTTGCCCGCCTGCACCGGTTGCCACTCGCCCAATGGCGCAGGCAACGCTGCCGCAGGCTTCCCGCACCTGAGCGGCCAGCATGCCACCTACATCGCCAAACAGTTGACCGACTTCCGCAAAGAAGAAGCCGGCCGGGCCAACGATGGGGACGCCATGACCATGCGCACCATCGCTCGCAAGCTGAGCGACGAAGACATCGCAGCCCTCTCCAGTTATATCCAGGGCCTGCACTGACGGGGCTGGGCGTTAACGCTCGATTAATCCCGCGATGCAAGCATAAAAAGGGTGGCTCAGGCCGCCCTTTTTTGTGGCCGCTGCCGTTACACTAACGAACTCATGTCCGCGTAGACCTGTCACAACAAAGGTCGCGTGAGGCGACTTTATTTGTCCAGGAGTAAAGCATGCGTAATCTGATCCTCAGCGCCGCTCTCGTCACTGCCAGCCTCTTCGGCATGACCGCTCAAGCTGCCGATGTGCCGCTTGAAGCCGGTAAAACCTATGTTGAACTGGCTAACCCGGTTCCGGTTGCGGTACCCGGCAAGATCGAGGTGGTGGAGCTGTTCTGGTACGGCTGCCCGCATTGCTACGCCTTCGAGCCGACTATCAACCCATGGGCTGAAAAGCTGCCCAAGGACGTTAACTTCCGTCGCATTCCTGCCATGTTCGGTGGCCCATGGGACGCCCACGGCCAACTGTTCCTGACCCTGGAAGCCATGGGTGTTGAGCACAAGGTCCACAATGCCGTCTTCGAAGCGATCCAGAAACAAGGCAAGCGCCTGACCAAGCCGGACGAAATGGCTGAATTCGTTGCTACTCAAGGTGTCGACAAGGACAAGTTCCTGGCGACCTTTAACTCCTTCGCTATCCAGGGCCAGATCAAACAGGCCAAGGAACTCGCGCAGAAGTACGGCGTGCAAGGCGTTCCAACTCTGATCGTCAACGGCAAATACCGTTTCGACCTGGGCAGCACCGGTGGTCCTGAAGCGACCCTGAACGTTGCTGACCAACTGATTGCCAAAGAACGCGCTGCCAAGTAAGGGGCTCGCCATGCGCCGCTGGGGTACCGAGCGTGTCGTTGGCCTGCATGAACCGCAGGTCAACGAGCATCACCTGGAGTCCACGGGCCTGCCGGCAGACAGCCGCTTGCGCCTGCTCAGCTTCAATATCCAGGTGGGCAACAGTACCGAGAAGTATCGGCACTACCTCACGCGTGGCTGGCAGCATCTGCTGCCCCACAAGGGGCGTACCGGTAACCTGCAGAAAATCGGCGACCTGCTAAGTGACTTCGACTTGGTCGCCCTGCAGGAAGCCGACGGCGGCAGCCTGCGCTCCGGCTATATCAACCAGGTGGAACACCTGGCTCAGTTGGGGGCTTTTCCATACTGGTATCAGCAACTCAACCGTAATCTAGGGCGCCTGGCACAGCACAGCAACGGCGTGCTCAGCCGTCTCAAACCCACTGCAATTGAAGATCACCCCCTGCCAGGCCCCAAAGGGCGCGGGGCGATCCTTGTGCGTTTTGGCGAAGGCCCGGAAGCCTTGGTGGTGGTGATGATGCATCTGGCCCTCGGGGGGCGTACGCGCAACCTGCAACTGGCCTACGTGCGTGAATTGATTGGCAACTATAAGCATCAGGTGCTCATGGGTGACATGAACACCCATGCCAACGACCTGCTGCAGAATTCTCCGCTGCGCGACCTGGGGTTATTGGCGCCGCAAGTCGAAGCCACGTTTCCCAGCTGGCGCCCGCAGCGCTGTCTTGACCATATCCTGCTCAGCCCAAGCCTCACACTGGAAAGTGTGCAGGTGCTAGCGCAGCCCATTTCCGATCACCTGCCGGTCGCGGTAGAGATTCGTCTGCCGGGTTCGCTCACGGCTGATGCATTACCCGCGTTGAGCCCAGGCCCTCGCGGACCCCTTGCATGAGCGACGACGCCCAGCGCTGGAAAGAGAAATACCTCCAGAGCATCGAGCAACAAGACAAACTCGAACGCCGCTGGGCTGCCCGCCTCGATTTGCTGCGCCGCGGGCTGGTGCGCAGCACGCTGGCCGCCGAAGGCACCGACCGCGCCGTCGATCAATGCATGAAGGAAATGCGCGATGTCGTGCGCACGGACGACATGGATGCTGCCCTCGCCGCTTTACTGCCGCGCCTGGAAAAGGCCGTGCTGGATTCGGAGCAGCGCCGCGAAACCCGTGTCGACCAGATCAGCACCGCGCTCACCGCCTTGGTCACCCAGTTGCAAAAGCTGCCGTTGCCCCGCGAGGTGGCTCGCCCGCTGAAAACCTTCGCCAAGCAACTCGATGGTCGCGTGGCACAAGCGCGGGAGATACCCCTGCTACTCAGTGAGCTGAGCAGCCTGCAGGGGCAGGCGCTGAATAATCTGGAGCCTGAAGGCGATACCGCACGCCCAGGCCCGGGCCTGTTGCAACGCCTGTTCGGTAGTAAGGAGGCCGCCAGTGAAGCACTCCCGGTTGACGCTGAGCCACTGCCGGCAATGCAATTGGCAGCGCCAAAGCCTGCAGCGCCCAAACCCGCACCCGAATCGGAAGAACCTGCGCAATCGGAAGAGCTGACCCAAGCCTTGCGTGCCTTTGCACCGCTGTCACCCACGCCCGTGGCCTTGAAGCCTGCGCCTGTTGCAGCGGCCGAAGGGCAAGAGGTCGCCAGCGAAACGCCGATATTCGACGCTCCAGAGCTGCCGTCGATTGGGGCGCCTGCGCAATTATCTGAACTCGACGTGCAGACGCCACCGGTTGCGGAGCCTGCTCACGAAAGCGCACTCGCCGCCTTTATCGAACCGCCGCCGGTTCCAGTCGAAACACCGGATGAGACCACCATCGGCAGCCTGTCGCTGCCCCCTGTGCTGGAAAGCCCCGAGCCCGACGAACTGCAACCGGACGGCACCTACGCCCTGCCCGATTCTCCTGAACCGTCCTACAGTTCGGTGGCCAAGCACATTGAAGGCACTTTGCTTGGCCTGCTGGAAGATCTTTCCCTGCCCGAACGTCACCAGCCCCAGGCCGAGGCGATGCGTGAGCGTCTCGCCCATGGTTTGAATTGGTACGAACTGCTGCCGATCCTCGATGACCTGGCCGTGCTGATGCTGGCGGTCACCGACAGTGGTCAGCATGAGTTCGAGGCTTATCTCAAGCAGCTCAACGAGCGTCTCGAGGCATTCCAGGGTCATCTGCAGGTCGCCAGCGAGGGCCACGCCGACAGCAGCCTGGCCGCACGGGAGCTGGACACACAGATTCGCGAGCAGGTCGACGGCCTGCAAAGCAGCGTGCAGGACGCCGCCGACCTGGACGGCCTCAAGCAGGTGCTCGAAAGCCATCTTGAGGGCTTGCTCGGCACCATGGATGAACACCAGCAACAGCGTGACCTGCGCGAACAGGAAGTGGCCGCACGCCTCAAAGGCCTGGCTGAACGCGTGGCCCATATGGAACAGGAAGCCCAGGGCTACCGCGAGCACCTGGAGGTACAGCGCCAGAAGGCCTTGATCGATCCGCTCACCGGGCTGCCCAACCGTGCGTCGTGGAGCGAACGCCTCGATTATGAGGTCAACGCCTGGCATCAGCGGGGTAACAGCCTGTCGCTGGCCATGCTCGACCTGGACCACTTCAAGCGCATCAACGACGGCTACGGTCACCTGGCAGGGGACAAAGTCTTGAAGATCATCGCCAATGTGCTGAGCAAGCGCCTGCGGCCGACGGACTTCATCGCGCGTTTTGGGGGTGAAGAGTTTGTGCTGCTCATGCCCGACTCAGCTTTGGCGGATGCCCTGGCCGTAGGTGAAGTATTGCGTGAGGCCATTGCAGCGTGCCCGTTCCACTTCAAGGGCGAGCCGGTAACGATCACGGTGTCCATGGGCGTGGCGCAGTTTCAGGCCGGCGAGCGCAGTGACCTGGCGCTCAAGCGTGCCGACGAGGCACTCTACAGGGCAAAGGCTGCGGGGCGTAATCAGGTGCAGGCGGCATAAAAGATGTTCCATTTTGTGATTTGACCGCCTAGCCATGAACCTTACGTTACACTGTTGCATTATCGTCTTTCAGTGTAATGCCTCTCGCCATGAAATCCTTGTATATCGCTTTAGCGTTTCTTCTGCTCGCCGGCTGCGCCAGTGGCCCGCGCCTGAACACCAGCCATCCTTCGGTTAACCACGACAACCGCGTGCAGTTCGTTGTGGTGCATTACACCTCGACCAACCTTGAACGTTCCCTGGCGCTGTTGACCCATGGCCAGGTCAGCAGCCATTACCTGATCGGCGACGACGCCTCCGGCACCATCTACAAGCTGGTAGATGAAAGCCAGCGCGCCTGGCACGCCGGGGAAAGCGAGTGGATGGGGCGCACCTGGCTCAACTCCAGCTCCATCGGCATCGAGATCGTCAACCCAGGGTTCAGTGATACGCCGACTGGGCGTGTGTGGTACCCGTATTCCGAAGCGCAGGTGCAGTCGCTGATCGTGCTGCTCAAGGACATCAGCAAGCGCAATGGCATCGACCCCAAGAACATCATCGGGCACAGCGACATCGCCCCACTGCGCAAGCTGGACCCAGGCCCGTTGTTCCCCTGGAAACGCTTGGCGGCAGAAGGTCTGGCCGTGTGGCCGGATGCCCAGGCAGTGGCCCGGTTCCAGGGGCAGTACGCCGCGCAGTTGCCGAGCATTACCTGGTTCCAGGAAGAGCTGGCGCGCCTGGGCTACCAGACGCCGCAGACCGGTGAGCTGGATGTGGCCACCCGGCACGTCATCGCTGCGTTCCAGATGCGCTTTCGCCCGTCATTGTTTGACGGCACCCCAGATGCTGAAAGCGCCGCGATCCTGAGTACCTTGAATCACCGCTGATGGTGTACAGGTAGGAGCGAGCAAGCTCGCTCCTACAGGGGCAATGCCATATAGAACTGCGTACCCTGCCCTGGCCGTGAGTACACACCCATGCGGCCGCCGTGCAATTGCACGATTTCCTTGCACAGTGCCAACCCCAGGCCCGCACCGCCTTTCTTGCGGCCCACCTGTACAAAGGGTTCGAAGATCCGCCCTTGCTGGCCGTAGGCAATGCCTTCGCCGTTATCCTCGACGCTGATAATCACCCGCTCGCCATGCCGTCGTGCCTGCAGACGAATCTGCCCGCCTTCGGCGGTGTGGCGCAGGGCATTGCCCAGCAGGTTGTCGAGCACCCGCTCCAGTTGCACTTGGTCGGCATACAGCCGTGGCAACTCAGGTTGAGCTTCTACCAGCAACTCAATGTGCTGGGCGTTCGCAGGCTCAGCAAACCGAGCCCGTGCGTGCTCCAGCAAGTCGGTGACATCGCACGTGCCCAGGGTGAGTTTTTGCAGGCCGTTCTGGTAGCGCGAGAAGTTGAGCAGGTCGTTGATCAACTGCATCAGGCGCTGCATTTCTTCATTCACCGTATCCAGCAGGTCCGCCTCGCGGGAGTCCGGTGGGAACTTGGCCCGCTCACGGAACAAGCCGAAGGCCATGTGCATGCCGGTAACCGGCGTGCGCAGCTCATGGGAGGCGCGCAACACGAACTCGCTGCGCACCCGTTCGAAGGCGCGCTGTTCAGTCACATCATGCAGCACCATCACGGCCCCGAGAATGTGCCCCTGTGTATGGCTGACCGGGGTCAGGCTGTAGGTCAGCAGGCGCAACTCACCCTCGACTTCCACCTCCAGATCGTCCGGGGCCCGCTCCAGGTTGCCGCCGCGCAGCACCAGTTGCAGCTGTTCATCCATTTCCGCACGACCCATGGCTTCACCAAGGCCTTGACCCAGCCGCTCCTCATCCCAACCCAATTGGCGCTGCGCTACAGGGTTGAGGTGCTCCAGGCAGCCTTGGCGATCAATCATCAACAGGCCGTCATCGATACTGTCGAGCACCGCTTGCAGGCGCTGTTGGCCGGCCAGCAGCTCATCGATGTTAGTGGCCTGATGTTGGCGCAACGCTTCGGCCATGATGCCGAAACGTCGGGTCAACAGGTTCATTTCCGCTGCGGAGGAGATCGGCAGCGTGACTTCAAAGTCGCCCTGTCCGATCTTGTCGGCGGCCTTGGCCAGGGCCTCGATGGGACCACCGAAACGCCGGGCGATGCCATGGGCCGTGACGAAACCGATGATCAGCACCGCGAGCCCTACCAGCCCGAGCAGGCCCGCTATCAACAGGGCGCGCTCACGGGATTTATGCTCACTGGTACTGATATTTTCCAGGGCCCGCTTGTGGTCGGCGATCAAGCCGTTGCGCAGTATGTTGAAGGTCTCGGTGAGTTTTTCCTTGCTGCCCGCAGGCGGTGATGTCTGCTGGGATTGGTCAAACGCCTTGAGCAGATTCTGGTAGTCCGAGCGTGCCTGGCTGAAACCATGGTTTTTGCCGTCGACCTGCTCATGGGCGATGCCCTGGTCCAACAGATCGAAATAATGCTGCTTGGAGGCTTGCAGGGCGTCTGGGTCGGGACGCTTCTCCAGCATCATGATCAACTGGTCGCCCAGGCTCTGACGCAATTTGAGCCCCAGGTCCAGGGTGATGAAATTACTGCGGATCAGCGATTCCTGGGTCTTGGCCATTTGCATGACGCTGACCAAGCCCAGGACCAACCCCAGCAAAGCCACGGTAATCAAGGCTGAGATGCTCAGGAATAACCGGGTGCGCAGTTTCATCGCGAGCTTCATAAGGTCCTGTTCAAAGGTTGTACTGCTTGCGTTTGCGGTACAGCGTCGACGCATCGATGCCGAGTGTGCGGGCCGCTTGGTCCAGTGTGTCGCTGGTCGCAAGTACGGCGCCGATATGGGCTTTCTCCAGCTCGTCAAGGCTCAAAGCCGACCCGATACGCGGTGCATTGTTGGCCGGTTGCTCAGCCATCCCCAGGTGGCTGATCTCAACCTTCTCCTGGGGGCAGATGATGCTGGCGCGTTCCACTACGTTGCGCAGTTCACGAATATTGCCGGGCCAGCGGTAGTTCAGTAGCGCTTCGCGGGCATTATCGCTGAAGCCGCGCGCCGGGCGTGCGTATTCCTTGACGAAGCGGGCAAGGAAGCGGTCAGCCAGGGTCAGGATGTCTTCACTGCGTTCGCGCAGCGGGGGCAAGTGCAAGGTGATGACATTCAGACGGTAGAGCAAGTCTTCACGGAAACGGCCATCGCGCACCATGTCTTCCAGGTTCAGGTTGGTGGCTGCGAGGATGCGCACGTCAGCGCGGCGGGTGACCGGGTCGCCCACGCGCTCATACTCTTTGTCTTGGATAAACCGCAGCAACTTGGGTTGCAACGTGAGGGGGAAATCGCCGATCTCGTCGAGAAACAGCGTACCGCCGTCCGCCTGGTTCACTCGGCCCAGGGTGCTTTCACTGGCGCCGGTGAATGCGCCGCGGCTATGGCCGAACAGTTCGCTTTCCATCAGTTCGGCGGTCAGTGACGGGCAGTTGATGGTGACGCAGGACTTCTTCGAGCGCTTGCTCCAGCCGTGTATCGCCCGGGCCAACTCACCTTTACCGGTGCCGGACTCGCCGAGAATCAAGATATTGGCGTCCGTCCCGGCCACCTGCCGCGCGGTTTCCAGCACCACCATCATTGCCGGGCTATGGGAGTCCAGGCCGTCTTTGGGCTGGCGCACCTCGCCTTCCAGCGCTTCCAGCCGCGCAGAGAGCTGACGCACTTCCAGCTGTTTGGCCGTGGCCAGGCGCAGTTGGTCGGGGCTGCAAGGCTTGACCAGGTAGTCGGCGGCGCCAGCCTGGATGGCGTCCACGGCGGTATCCACGGCCGAATGGGCGGTCACAATCACCACGCGCATCCACGGAGCCTGCACGCGCATCTGGGCCAGCACGTCCAGGCCATTGTCCTCGCCCAGGCGCAGGTCGAGGAAGCACAGGTCGAACACCTGACGCTGCATCAGGGCATCGGCCTGGGCGGCGCTGTTCGCGGTGGCGACGGTGTAGCCCTCATCTTCCAGGCAATAGCGGAAGGTGCGCAGGATCGCGGATTCGTCATCCACTAAAAGAATGCGGCCTTGAAGTTCCTTGGCTGAATCCATCTGTCCCGCACTCCTTAACTATAAATGTGATGGTGTTTAGTCCCGGAATAATCGGGCAAGTTGCATGGTTTATTCTGATTCATAAAAGGCTTCTTCGTGCAGCTATCTGCGCGCCTTCCTACAGACGACGTCTGAGGGCATTTTCCCTTCCTTTCACCCTTCGATCCTTCGATGTATGCGCTGGGTGTCTGGTTCCGACCCCCGACCATCGTGCATTTCGCACGGCCTGCAAGGAGGCATCGTGCAGGATGCTAGGCGACGAATCTATCGAGCAAGTGTAAATGCTTGATTTTATTGTGTTTTATTTTGCAATAAAGCTGGCATGCACTCTGCAATATCTCCCCCAAGAGCGTCATGAACGAATAATCAGAATGCGGGAGTAATGCAGCATGACTCGCCAAAGCCTCAGCCATTTGCGTGTATCGCCGCTGCGCTTGCAGCAGGGCCTGTTCGCCAGCCTGGCCTTGATGGTCACGTTAATTGCCGGCCAGCAGTTGCAGCATTGGCAGGAGCGTGCGCAGCCAGCCTCGCAATTTGAGCGTCCCGTCATGACTCAGACCCATTTCCGTTCCATTGGCAGCGCCAGCGTCGATGTGACTGCCCCGCAATTGAGCCTGGTAGACCAGGGTTCCACTCTGGACGAACTGCCGGCCCATGACCGTTGGGTGTTCTAGGCAAAAACGTCGCTCGTGTTGAGCGGCTGCACGGCATCACCGCTGTTACCCCTATAGAAGCATAAGGAGAATCACCATGTTGAGTTGGGCAATCACATTTCTGATCATCGCCATTGTGGCTGCAGTCCTGGGCTTCGGTGGTATCGCTGGCACCGCCACCGGCATCGCCAAGATCCTGTTTGTGGTCTTCCTGGTGATGTTTATCGCTTCGTTCTTCTTTGGTCGCAAAGGCCGAGGTTGAATATGGTCACCCTGCCTTTTAAAACCCTTGCTGCCGCCCTGCTGTTGGGCGGCAGCGGCCTGGCCATGGCCGCCAACGACGGCCAATCCCGGGCTAACGAATTGCTCAGCGCAGATCCGCAGTACCGTGAAACCTGGCAAGACGTGGTGAAGAAAGAGGAACGCCTGCCTGAATGGGTGATGAACCTGTCGGGCACGGCTGAGCAAATGAATGCCGTTGAGGAAGATGGCGACAAGTACTTGGTCGGGCCGCTCTGCGAAACCGCAGACACATGCCTGAACAAGCGCCTGATCGTCGCCTTCAGCCTCGACAAGGAAGATGCCTACGCCATGTTGGTGGAAGTCCCGGCGGGTTTGCCAGCGGACAAGTCCCCGACACGGCACGCCGATTACCGTTTCCTCGGTAAGCCGGACGAGGGTATGCAAAAGCTGCTGATGGAACAGCTCAAGAAAGATCCGAATTGGTACTAGGTTCCTTCTGACGGAGCCGGCGTCCATAGAAGGAAGCCCTTGTGCTTCTTTCTGTTCGCATCGCTCCTTGAGTGATGCATGACCAGGGGGCCGGGTTGCTCTGATCGATCAGGATCGGCGTGACCTACGGGTACAGGGAGTACCTGCGCAAGGGCCGGGTCAGGCGAAAAGCTGCGACGCAAGTTCACAAGACCTCAAGCTTGCTGAACTTGCGGCGGGCTTACGACTCTCATTCCCGCGTTTCATGCCGCCTATAGCCGCAGTTTTGTTTTTTGCGTCTGGCCAACCATTACTGGGTATGTCGGCGTGACCATCTATCGAGAATTTTTCAATCGCGCTATAGGATCTTTCCGGCCCTAGGTGATGGATTTCTCAGACATTTTTGCCAGCCAATCGAAGTCGTCCAGTATCTCTGCGCGAGCCTGATTTGGCTGCTTAACGGCATATTCACCCGCTCGAATGGCGGATACGAACTGACCGTTTGGACGAATATTTTCAAAAAAAGCCATGCCGATTCGGCATAGGGTAGGCGTTTACGGCATTAGACGTCGCTCCCTTGCATGGGAATAGTTGCGCCTTTTTTCGCCTGCCAGTAAGCCATTTCGGCCACGCTGCGGTGACCTTCCATGGAGGCAGATGCACACACTTTTTCGCTTTCGAGCGTTGCAGCTGGCGCATTTGCCGTAAGTCCACTTGAAGCAAGGGTAATGACATGAAGAAGGCAAAGCTAAGCCTCGCCTGGCAGATCCTCATCGGTTTGGTACTGGGCATTGCAATCGGTGCCGTGCTCAACCATTTCAGTGCTGAAAAGGCCTGGTGGATCAGCAATGTGTTGCAGCCGGCGGGCGATATCTTTATCCGCCTGATCAAGATGATCGTGATCCCTATTGTGATTTCTTCGCTGATCGTCGGCATTGCCGGTGTGGGCGACGCGAAAAAGCTCGGTCGTATCGGCGTCAAAACCATCCTCTACTTCGAAATCGTCACCACCATCGCCATCGTGGTGGGCCTGTTGCTCGCCAACCTGTTCCACCCAGGCGCTGGCATCGACATGAGTACCCTGGGTACCGTCGATATCTCCAAGTACCAGGCAACTGCCGCCGAAGTGCAGCATGAACACGCGTTCATCGAGACCATCCTCAACCTGATCCCCTCGAACATCTTCGCCGCAGTCGCCCGAGGCGAGATGCTGCCGATCATCTTCTTCTCGGTGTTGTTCGGCCTGGGCCTGTCGAGCCTCAAGCCTGAACTGCGCGAACCGCTGGTGACCATGTTCCAGGGCGTGTCCGAGAGCATGTTCAAAGTCACTCACATGATCATGAAGTACGCCCCTATCGGTGTATTTGCACTGATCGCGGTGACGGTCGCCAACTTCGGCTTCGCCTCGCTGCTGCCGCTGGCCAAGCTGGTGATCCTGGTTTACGTCGCGATCCTGTTCTTCGCCTTCGCGGTCCTGGGTTTGATCGCACGCCTGTTTGGCTTCTCGATCCTCAAGCTGATCCGCATCTTCAAAGATGAGTTGGTATTGGCTTACTCCACCGCCAGCTCCGAAACCGTGCTGCCGCGTGTGATCGAAAAGATGGAAGCCTACGGCGCGCCGAAAGCGATCTGCAGCTTCGTGGTGCCGACCGGCTATTCGTTCAACCTCGACGGTTCGACTCTGTACCAGAGCATCGCGGCTATCTTCATTGCCCAGTTGTATGGCATCGACCTGTCGATCGGCCAGCAACTGATGCTGGTACTGACCCTGATGGTGACCTCCAAAGGTATCGCCGGCGTGCCGGGCGTGTCCTTCGTGGTGTTGTTGGCGACGCTGGGCAGCGTGGGCATCCCACTGGAAGGCTTGGCGTTTATCGCCGGTGTCGACCGTGTGATGGACATGGCGCGTACCGCCCTGAACGTGATCGGCAATGCCTTGGCCGTACTGGTTATCTCCCGTTGGGAAGGCATGTACGACGACGCCAAGGGCGAGCGCTACTGGAATTCCCTGCCGCACTGGCGCAGCAAGGAAGCCCTGCCTACGGCACAAGCCACCCGTAGCTGATTGCAGATTGATCGAAAACAAACCCCGGAAAATTCCGGGGTTTGTCGTTTCTGCCAGCCCCGTTATCATTCGCCCCATCTTTCGGGGGACTTATCTGATGCTCAATGGCCTGTGGCTTGGCTTCTTTGTCGTGGCAATGGTGTCAGCACTGGCGCAATGGCTGGTGGGCGGTAACGCCGGGATCTTCGCGGCGATGGTCGAAAGCATTTTCGCCATGGCCAAATTGTCGGTGGAGGTCATGGTGCTGCTGTTCGGTACCCTGACGTTATGGCTGGGCTTTCTGCGGATTGCCGAAAAAGCCGGGATCGTCGATTGGCTGGCCAAGGCCCTCGGCCCGCTGTTTCGCCGCCTGATGCCGGAAGTGCCCGCCGGGCACCCCGCGATCGGTTTGATCACCCTCAACTTTGCCGCCAACGGCCTGGGCCTGGATAACGCTGCTACGCCCATCGGCCTGAAAGCCATGAAGGCGCTGCAAGAACTCAACCCCATCCCCAATACGGCGACCAACGCTCAGATCCTGTTCCTGGTGCTCAACGCGTCCTCGCTGACGCTGTTGCCGGTGACCATTTTCATGTACCGCGCCCAGCAAGGCGCCGCGGACCCGACGCTGGTGTTCCTGCCGATCCTGCTGGCCACCAGCGCCTCAACCCTGGTGGGCCTGCTGTCGGTGGCGGTGATGCAGCGTCTGCGGCTGTGGGACCCTGTGGTGCTGGCCTATCTGATCCCCGGCGCGTTGATACTGGGTGGCTTCATGGCGCTGCTGGCGACCCTGTCTGCCACAGCGCTGGCCGGTTTGTCGTCGATCCTGGGCAACCTCACGCTGTTTGGCCTGATCATGCTGTTCCTGGTGATCGGTGCGTTGCGCAAGGTCAAGGTGTACGAGGCCTTTGTCGAAGGTGCCAAGGAAGGCTTCGACGTGGCCAAGAACCTACTGCCCTATCTGGTGGCGATGCTGTGTGCGGTTGGCGTGTTGCGTGCCTCGGGCGCCTTGGAGTTCGGCCTGGAAGGGATTCGCCATGTGGTGGCCTGGACTGGCCTGGATACGCGCTTTGTCGACGCTCTGCCGACCGCGATGGTCAAGCCGTTCTCCGGCAGTGCGGCACGGGCGATGCTGATCGAGACCATGCAGACCCAGGGTGTGGACAGCTTTGCGGCGTTGGTGGCGGCGACGATACAGGGCAGTACTGAAACCACGTTTTATGTGCTGGCTGTGTACTTCGGCTCGGTAGGCATCCAGCGGGCGCGGCATGCGGTGGGATGTGCGTTGTTCGCGGAGTTTGCTGGTGTGGTCGCGGCTATTTCGGTGTGCTACTGGTTTTTTGGTTAAGGCCACAATCGTTATCGCAGGCAAGCCAGCTCCCACAGTTTGATGTGTGAACACAGTAAAATGTGGGAGCTGGCTGGCCTGCGATGAGGCCTTCAAGGTTTCAGAGCGGTATTGCCCTGACTGACTACCCAATCCACCACCTGCGTATTCAACTGATCCCCAGCCTGGCCAAAAGCAGCCACCACCGCTGGCACCTTGGCGTCACTCACCGGCTGCCTCACTTCAAACCGGCGGCTGGCGATAATCCTTTGATCACGCCCACGCACCAATCGTGCGTCGAGGCGAATCACCACCTCCACCGCTTTGCCTCGATACTCACTCTGAAACGCCTGCAACTGCCCGCCCAGTTCATAGTCGGCTTGCAGGTTGGTCTCGTCGGTACTCAACAATGTCACGCGCCCGTCGCGCTGGAAGCCATCCAGCAGGCGATTACGCAGCAGCACCGGCGCCGGGTCGCTCCAGCGTGAATTCGCGTAGTTGCTGATCAAGTTGCCATTTGGCACTACGGCGATGCGCGGGCTATCGAGAAACTCGCTGGTCTGCGGCTTGGTCACGCGCAGCGACCAACTCACCGGCGTGCCTTGGCTGGCCGGTTGGGCGGACGCCAGGCGGTACACGTCCGATGGGTCCGGCTTGGGCAGGATCGAGCACGCGCTGACCAGTGCCAGGGCCATGGGGACGATCATATGGTAAGCACGCTTCATGGCGTGAACTCCTTGTTCTTGTCACTGCCCAGCAGGTAACCGCTGGGGTTGGCTTCCAGGCGGCGAGAGATGGCGCGCAGCGAGCCGAGGGTTTCACGCAGCTCGCGCACGGCTGGCGCCAGCTCGTTAAGGCCCTGCATGCCGCTGTTCACCGAGTCCTGGTTATTGGTCAGCAAGGTATTGATGGTGGCGGTGCTTTGCTCCAGGGATTTCATCGCCTGCTCGGCGCTGCCGAAGGCTTGCTTGCCTTGTTCACTGAGCAAACCATTGGCGCTGCGCATCAGCACGGTGGTTTGCTCCAGCGCCGCGCCCGCCTGTTTGCTCACCTGCATCAATTGCTGCATCACCACCTTGATGTCGCCGCGTTGCTCGGCAATGGCGCCGGTGGTTTGTTGCAGGTTATCCAAGGTGTTGCTCAGGCGTTCGACGTTTTCCCGCGAGAACAGGTGATTGGCGTTGTGCAGCAGCAGGTTGACGCTGGTCATCAGGTCGTTGCTGTTATTGAGCAGGCGTGCGATAGGCGATGGCGACGCGATGATTTCCGGCAGGTTGCCGTCCTTGCCCTTGAGCTCCGGGCTCTGCGGGGTGCCCCCACTGAGCTGGATGATCGAGGTGCCGGTGATACCGGTCAGGGCCAGTTTGGCCTGGGTGTCTTCCTTGATTGGCGTTTGCCCGGCCAGGCGGATACGAGCCAGGACGCGGCGTGGGTCTTTGGGGTCCAGCCGCAGGCTGATGACATCGCCCACCTTGATGCCGCTGTACTGCACCGCACTGCCCTGGGACAGGCCGCTGACCGCTTCGTTGAAGATCACTTCGTAATCCTGGAAGGCGGTATCGACGCTGGATTTGGCCAGCCACAGGCCAAACAGCATCGCGCCGACCACCACAATTACGCTGAACAGTCCGATCATCACATGATGGGCTCGGGTTTCCATGTCATACCTCGTTGAGCGATTGAGCGGCATCCAATGCCGCGCGGCCCCGGGGGCCGTGGAAATATTCGTGAATCCAGGCGTCGTTCGTTTCCGAAACGACATCGATGGCGTCGGCCACCAGCACTTTCTTCTGCGCCAGCACCGCCACACGGTCGGTGATGGTGTACAGCGTGTCGAGGTCGTGGGTGACCAGGAACACACTCAAGCCCAGCGCATCGCGCAGGGTGAGGATCAGTTGGTCGAATTGCGCCGCGCCAATGGGGTCGAGACCGGCGGTGGGTTCGTCCAGGAACAGGATGTCCGGGTCCAAGGCCAGTGCGCGGGCCAGGGCCGCGCGTTTGATCATGCCGCCGGATAACGAGGCCGGGTATTTATCGGCCGCCGACAGCGGCAACCCTGCCAGGGCCAGCTTGACCGCCGCCAAGTGCTCGGCATCGGCGCGGCTGAGGCCGGCGTGCTCGATCAATGGCAGGGCCACGTTCTCGGTCACCGTCAGCGAGGAAAACAGCGCGCCCTTCTGGAACAGTACGCCAAAGCGGCGTTCTACCAGTGAGCGTTCATGTTCAGGCAGGCTCGGCAGGTTTTTGCCGAACACCCGCACTTCGCCTTCGCTGGGGCGCCGCAGGCCAACGATGCTGCGCAACAACACGGATTTACCGCTGCCAGAGCCCCCCACCACCGCCAGGATCTCGCCCTTGTACAAATCCAGGTCGAGGTTCTCATGCACGCTTTGGCTGCCAAAGCGATTGCACAAGCCACGCACTTCAATCACCGCCTCGGTGGGCGCACGGTGTAGACGACTCACCAGCCCATCTCCATGAAAAACATCGCTGCGACCGCATCCAGCACAATCACCACAAAGATCGATTGCACCACGCTCGACGTGGTATGCGCGCCGACTGATTCGGCACTGCCGCTGACTTTGAAACCTTCCAGGCAGCCAATGGCCGCGATCAAAAAGGCAAAGATCGGCGCCTTCACCATGCCCACCAGAAAGTGCTGCACGCCAATGTCCGATTGCAGCAGCGAAAGAAACATCGCCGGCGAAATATCCAGGGCCACCGCACACACCACACCACCGCCGACGATCCCCGAGAGCATCGCCAGGAAGGTCAGCATCGGCAACGCCACCAGCAGCGCCAGCACGCGCGGCAATACCAACAGCTCCATGGGGTCCAGGCCCAGGGTACGGATGGCGTCGATTTCTTCGTTGGCTTTCATGGAGCCGATTTGCGCGGTGAATGCACTGGCGGTACGGCCGGCGATGAGGATTGCGGTGAGCAACACGCCGAATTCACGCAGGAAGGAGAACGCCACCAGGTCCACGGTAAAGATCGTCGCGCCGAAGCTCTTGAGCACGGTGGCGCCGAGGAAGGCCACGACGGCGCCTACCAGAAAGGTCAGCAGCGCGACGATAGGCGCAGCATCCAGGCCCGTCTGTTCGATGTGGGCGACCATGGGCGTCAGGCGCCAGCGCTTGGGCCGCCAAATACCGCGGGCGAAGGTTTCGAGGATCAGGCCGATAAAGCCCAACAGCTTCATTGCGTCTTGCCAGACCGTGTCTACTGCGCGGCCGATGCGAGCCAACACTTGAATACCGGCGGCCTCTTCCGGCTCTTTGATCGGTACGCAAAAGTCATTCAGGGAGCGGTAGACGGTCTTGAGCAGGGCACGGTCGGCGGCTGCCAGGGTGCAATCAGTCTGTTCGGCAGAATGTTCGATGCGCGCAGGGCCCAGCAGCTCCACCAGCAGCGAGGCGCCGGCGGTATCCAGCGCACCGAGGCCGTTGAGGTCAATGCGGGCGCCGGCGTCGTATTGGCCGTCGAGTGTGGCCGACAGCTTCTTCAGGTGGGCGTAGTGGGCCAGCGTCCAGTCGCCGGTAATCCGTAGCGAAGGCGGGGTGCTGGACGTATCAAGATGGGCCGCGCCGGCCGTCGTGCGAGTGGTCATAAGCTCCGAGCTTGTTTGGCTATCCACAATTGCTACGTAATAGCACGATCCGGCTTACTTTGGGTTGTCCGCTTGTGCTGTGTCTATCACCTTGAAGCGCAGAACGCCGATGACCTGGCCGTCTTCGGTGAGCACCTGCACCTGCCAGCGCCCCACGGCGTCACCCGGGAAGTTCTGCTTGTGGGTCCAGGCGCGATAGCCCTCCTTGCGCCCACCATGGATGTCCAGGGCAATGCGGTCGACTTCCTGGCCGTTGAATTTCCACACATGGTAGATCCGCTCATCCAGCCCGCGTGGCGCGTTGATCGCGGTGTACGCATACAGCCCACCACTGCGCAATTGGGCGGCGGTGACTTGCTTGAGGTCGTCGCCCGGCGTGCGGTCTTGCAGTTGGGTGCTGATGGCGACTTCGGTCATCCACAGGGTGGCGGGCGGTACCCAACTGCGCAGGAACCAGCCGGCGCAGCCGATGGCGGCCGTTACCCCCAGCAGCATGGCCCAGCCCTTGAGGCTGCGCAGCGGCAGGCTGACGGCCAGGCTCGGGATCGACAAGACCATGGCCACACCCAACGCCAGTTTGTAACTCTGGGCGGTGGTCAGGTGCATGATGATCGGCAGTGCGGTCAGCAACGCGGCGAATAGGGTCAGGGTGTGCAAGGCCAGGAACAGCGAGCGTTTGGGCGCCAGCCATTTGTAATACAGCGGGTCGATGATCGACACCAGCGCCGCCGCACCCAGCAGGCCAGTGAACAGCGATTGGCCGCTGTTCCAGGCGGTGGTGACGAAAAAGAACGGCAGGACGAAGAACAGACTTTCCTGGTGGATCATCTGGGTGGCGTAGCGCAGCAGCGGTTCAGGGATCTCGCGATTGAAGACCTTGGTGAACAGTTGCGTAAAACTGTTCTCCAGCATCAGCCACAACCAGCTCACCAGCATGATCACCGCAATCCAGCTGGCCATGCCCTGCTGGCGGTCTACCAGGATGAAGCTGCCCACCCCCGAGATGAAACCGCCGAGTGCAATCACCCCTGGGTAGCGCTTGATCAGTTCTATAACGCGCTGGATGAGGGGCGGCAAGTTCGGCATGGGCGGTTCACTGGTTGTGGGAAAAATCTCAGACAGAATAACGCCTTGGCCCGATATTCTGCGCCTCATTACTCAACAGGTTTGCGATAAAGCCTCAGGCCGATCAAAACAAGGATGATCAGGCCCAGTACGCCCGCACCGATCCAGGTCAAGGCGTCATAACTCAACAGCGGTTTTTCGATGCGCCAGTAGCCCGGCTGCTGGAACGCTTCGCGCATGGCCTGGTTGGTTTGCGCCAGGCTCACGGCCTTGATGCGTTTGACCGGGTCGCTGAAACGTCCATTGGAGTAGTCGCCGGCCGCACTCCAGTAATAGTCGGCCAGTGCGCTGTTGCCTTGCACTGCCCAGGCTTGGCGGGCAATGGCGGCTTGTTGCAGGCGTGTGAATACTATTGGGTCGAGGCCATCCTTGAGCAACTGGGCCTTGAGGTCTTGCAAGACCTGCTCTGCTTCAGGGAGGTTTTCTCGCTCAAGGTCGGCATTCAGGCTGAGGAACCCAACGCCGCCGAGCACTTCGCGTTCCACCCACGGGCCGTAGGACAAACCGTGCTTGAGGCGCAGTTGCCGGTAAAGCGCCCAGTCGAGGTAGTCCTTGAGCAGGTTGTAGGTTTCATCATGCTGGTCGTCCAGTACAGGCTCTGGGAACAGCCAGTGCAGCTTGGCGCCATCGCCCACCCAGCCGCGGATCAGGTCGCGGTGGCTGGCGGCGGTGTGCTGGATTTCCGGGAGGGGGCGATGTTCGCTCGGCTCCACTGGGTCGAGTTGACCATAGGTGCGTTCCAGGTAGGCGGGCAGCAGTTTGTCGAGATCGCCGACGACGATCAGGGTCATGTTGTTCGGCGCGTACCATTCTTTGCGCAGCTTCTCCAACTGGTCGCGGGTGAGGTGGCTGACCTCGGCGCGTTCGGCGCACTTGAGGCCCAGCTCGACGGCCAATTGGTTACTGGCGCTGTGACCGAGGTCCTGGCGATCCAGCAGGCGTTGCAAGTGTGAATAATGGCCACCGTCTTCGCGCTCCACCACTTGCTTGGCGGCATTGATATGGGCGTCGGTCAGTTGCGTGCGCGTGAGGATTGCCAGCAGCAGGTCCAGCACCTTGCGTTGGTTCTGCGCGGGCGCCTCGATCACGAAGGTGGTGTCGGCGTTGCTGGTGTAGGCGTTCCACTCGCCGCCCAGGGCTTGCATGCGGTCTTCGAGGTCGCCTTCGCTGCCGCCGTCGATACCGCTGAACAGCAAGTGCTCGAACAAGTGCGGCAGTTCTTTTTCTTCGCAACTGAAATCGTCCAGGCCCACACCAACCACCAGGCGAATAGCGACATGCCCACGCTCGGTGCCCGGTTTGAGCAGCAGTTGCAAGCCATTGGGCAAGGTGTAGCCCTCGACTTGCAGGCGGTCAAAGGCAAAGGCGTGTACCGAGCCCAAGAGCAGGCAGGCGAGTAACAGGCGGCGCATAACAAGCTTCCTGGCGAATGAGGTCCATTGTTAACTGACTTCGCTCGCGGGCGTACGTTCAGGGCGAATGGGTGATGTCGGCAATACTTTCGGCGGAGAGCGCGCCAGTGTCGGACGTTTCCAACACTACATAAGCACTGCTGCAAAACAACGAGTTCAAGCGTTTCATGTCGGCAATCAGTTCCAGATGCAGGGAACTGGTTTCCAGGCTCTGCACGATCTTGCGCTGCAGGCGGCTGACATGGGCGTGGGCCAGGCGGCGTTCCTGGGCGCGGAAGCGGCGCTTTTCGCGCAGTAATTGGCGGGCGCTTTCCGGGTCGCCGCTTAGAAACACCGACAAGCCCAGGCGCAGGTTGGCGATCAACTGGCTGTGCAGGCCACTGAGTTCCTCCAGGCCCACTTCGGAAAATTGCCGGCGCTGCGAGGTCTTCTGTTGCTGGACCTTGCGCAGCATGCGTTCGATCAAATCACCCGCCAATTTCAAGTTGATCGACAGCTCGATGATCTCCGCCCAACGGCGGTTGTCCTGTTCACTCAGGTCTTCACGGGGCATTTGCGCCAGGTAGAGTTTGATCGCGCTGTAGAGCGCTTCGACGTCATCGCTCAGGCTGCGCATTTCTTGGGTAACGGCGGTTTGATTGCCGCGCAGCACTTCCTGCATCGAAGTGAGCATATTGTCGATCAAGTCACCCAGGCGCAGGGTTTCGCGGGCGGCGTTCGCCAGGGCCAGGCTTGGGGTATTCAATGAGGCCAGGTCCAGATGGCGTGGCTTGGCCTTGCCATTGGTTTCGGGGCGTTCCGGCAGCAGCCATTCGCACAGGCGTGCCATGGGACCGATGGTGGGTAACAGGATCAGGCAACGGCTGACGTTGTAGAGCAGGTGGAAGGTGATGACCATGCCCTGGACGCTGTAGTCCAGGCCGTCCATCCAGCCTACGAGCGGGTCGAGCACCGGGATGATCAGCAACAGACCGATCAATTTGTACAACAGGCTGCCCAGGGCCACTTGGCGACCGGCAGTGTTTTGCATGCTGGTGCTGAGAAAGGCCAGTACACCGCTGCCGATGTTGGCGCCGATCACCAGGCCGATGGCCACGTGCAAGCCGATCACGCCGGCACCGGCCAGGGTGGCCGTGAGCAGCACGGCGGCGAGGCTGGAGTAGGAAATCATCGCGAACAGTGCCCCGACCAGGGCGTCGAGCAAGATATCGCCGGTCAGCGAGGCGAAGATCACCTTGACGCCCTGGGCATGGGTGATGGGCCCGGCGGCTTCAACGATCAATTGCAGCGCGAGAATGATCAGCCCAAGGCCGATCCCCACCCGGCCCAACTGCCCTACCCGCGTCTGTTTGCGCGACAGGAAGAAAATCACCCCGAGAAAGATCAGCAGCGGCGACAGCCAGGACAAATCGAACGTCAGCACCCGCGCCATCAAGGCCGTACCGACGTCGGCGCCAAGCATGGTGGCCAAGGCCGGCGTGAGGCTCATCAGCCCTTGGCCGACAAACGAAGTCACTAGCATCGCGGTGGCGTTACTACTTTGCACCATGGCCGTCACCAGGATACCGGCGACAAATGCCAGCCAGCGCTTGGACATGTTCTGCCCGATGACTTGGCGCAAGTTGGAACCGTAGACCCGCAGGATGCCGGTTCGGACGATATGCGTGCCCCAGATCAGCAGGGTCACGGCGGAAAGCAGATTGAGCAAGGTCAGCATGCTCGGCCCCCCGTGTGGGTGCGCTCCAATAGGAGCGAAGGAAAGTTACCGCGTGCCGCTCTACGTCTTGTACCTAAGCTGTAGTTGGCGAATGGGCTCTGCGCCAGCATCGCATAGCTAAACTCGGGATTGAAACAAAACTGTCATGAAATCAACTTTTTGACAGACGAAAAAATGGGGCGCAAGCGCCCCATTTCAGCAGCGGGTCAGGTTTATTGACCCGGAATATCTTTACGCAGTTTCACTGGATCCTGTTGCTTCTTCTTTTTCGCGATGGCGGTACGCATTTTGATGTTCACCGCTTCCACTGCCAGCGAGAACGCCATGGCGAAGTAGACGTAGCCTTTTGGCACGTGTACGTCGAAGGATTCGGCGATCAGCACGGTACCCACTACCAGCAGGAACGACAGCGCGAGCATTTTCAGCGACGGGTGCTTGTCGATGAACTCGCTGATGGTGCCGGCAGCCAGCATCATCACCAATACCGCAACGACGATGGCGGCGACCATCACCGGCACATGGGAAACCATGCCGACGGCGGTAATCACCGAGTCCAGGGAGAACACGATGTCGATGATGGCGATCTGGATAATGGTGTAGATGAACTTGCCACCGGCGCCTTTGGGCTCGTCGTGGGTTTCATCTTCACCTTCCAGCGCGTGGTACATCTCCTGGGAGCTTTTCCACAGCAGGAACAGGCCACCGAAGAACAGGATCAGGTCACGACCGGAGATGCCCTGGCCAAACACCACGAACAGGTCGGCAGTCAGTTGCATGACCCAGGTGATCGACAGCAGCAACAGGATGCGCGTGACCATGGCCAACGCCAGGCCGAAGATCCGAGTGCGTGCCTGCATATGCTTGGGCATGCGGCTGACCAGGATCGAAATCATGATGATGTTATCGATGCCCAGGACGATCTCAAGGGCCGTCAGGGTGAAGAAGGCAATCCAGATTTCCGGATTGGTCAGCCATTCCATGTGTATTCCTTTGAGCAAGTGTTAACCGCGCAAGCTGTAGCGCCGCGCGGTGAGTGAGTCGGTACGATTATAGAGTGCTGAACAGCGGAAAAATCCCCATCAGCAATGCGGCGAACATTATGCACAGGCACACCAACACTGCCCACTTGAGTGTGAAGCGCTGGTGATCGCCGAATTCGATACCCGCCAGAGCAACCAACAAGTACGTCGAGGGTACCAGTGGGCTCAGCAAATGCACGGGTTGCCCGACGATCGACGCCCGCGCCATTTCCACCGCGGTGATGCCGTAATGGCTGGCAGCTTCGGCCAGTACCGGCAGTACGCCGTAGTAGAACGCATCGTTGGACATGAAGAAGGTGAACGGCATGCTTACCAGCGCGGTGATCACCGCCAGGTAAGGGCCCATCGCTTCTGGGATGACCGCCAACAGGCTCTTGGACATGGCGTCGACCATGCCGGTGCCCGACAGGATGCCCGTGAAGATACCGGCGGCGAAGATCAAGCCCACCACCGCCAATACGCTACCGGCGTGAGCCGCGACGCGGTCTTTTTGCTGCTGCAGGCATGGGTAGTTGACGATCATGGCGATACTGAACGCCACCATGAACAGCACCGGCAGCGGCAACAGGCCGGCAATCAGGGTGCACATCAACGCCAGGGTCAGGGCGCCGTTGAACCAGATCAATTTCGGACGGCGGGCGTCGGGGAATTGCGACACGCTGATTTCGCTGTGGTCGATCTCGTCGCCCTGCAGGTGCAACTCACCCAGGCGCGCACGTTCGCGCTTGCCGTACATGTAGGCAATCACCAGGATCGCCACCACACCGGCGGCCATGGCTGGGATCATCGGTACGAAGATGTCCGACGGGTCTACATGCAGCGCACTGGCGGCGCGCGCCGTCGGGCCGCCCCAGGGGGTCATGTTCATGACGCCACCGGCGAGAATGATCAGGCCGGCCATGATTCTTGGGCTCATGCCGATGCGCTGGTACAGCGGCAGCATGGCCGCGACGCAGATCATGTAGGTGGTGGCACCGTCACCGTCCAGAGAGACCACCAGGGCCAGTACCGCGGTGCCGACCGACACCTTGAGCGGGTCACCCTTGACCATCTTGAGGATCTTGCGCACGGCCGGGTCGAACAGGCCGGAGTCGATCATCAAGGCAAAATATAGGATGGCGAACATCAGCATCACGCCGGTCGGCGCAAGCTTGGTGATGCCTTCGAGCATCATCGGGCCGATCTTCGGTGCGAAACCGCCGAACAGCGCGAACAGGATCGGCACGATGATCAAGGCGATCAGCGCGGACAGGCGCTTGGTCATGATCAGGAACATGAACGTGATGACCATGGCAAAGCCAAGGAAAGTCAGCATAGGAATACTCCAGGCGTAGCGCGGCTAGGGAATGGCGGACCGAGTGGCGGTCAGCGCAGAACGAAAGGCACGAGGCGTACGGGTGGAGTTGGTGCAAACAGGCGGGTACGAGCGGACATCGGGAATCACCATTGTTGTTGTTAACAGCCGGTCTGTTGCCGGCAGTGAGGGCGATCCTAGACGGGGAAGCTTTCAGCCAGCTTTCGCTGAGAAAACAGCTGATGAAGGGCAGGCACCCGTTCTTCAGGTTGACGCAGAACAAAATGTGGGAGCTGGCTTGCCTGCGATGGCGGTGTATCAGCCAACATCTCTTATGGCTGTGACACCGTCATCGCAGGCAAGCCAGCTCCCACATTTGGAGAGTGGTCGCTGCCAGAATATCAGGGTAGTTCCAGGCCGCCAGCGGCTTTGTGCAAGGCCCGCAAATGCTCACCCACCTGTTTGAGGTTGGTTTCACACGCGGCAATCTCGGCGGCGCGGGATGGATCGAGCAGCGCCCTCACCTCTTTATCCAGCTCGCCGGTCAACGACTGCAACTGCTTCTGGCGTTCGGCGCTTTCTGATTCCAGGCGCTTGGCTTCCGAAGGCTGTGGCAGGCCATAACCCCCACTGTCCAGCAACTCGGCCGGGCGACTCAGGAAGCCGCTGTTGGCGAGAATTTGTTGCAGCGTGTTGTTGGCTTTCTCCATGCCACCGTATTTCAGCTCGCGGGCATTGAGGTAGCGTTGTTTGACCTCATCCTGGGCGAGCATCAGTTGTTTGCGATAGCTGGCCTGCTCCAGCAGCAACAGCGCTGCGCTGGTGCGCAGGTCGGCCTGGCTGAACCACTGGCGACGCGCTTGCGCGTCCAGGGACAACCAGTCTTCGACCTGGGTCTGCTTGATCGGCAGTTGCTTGCGCAGCACATCGAACATGGCCTGGTAGCGCTCGCGGAACGAGTCGAAGTGATACCCCAGCCGCAGTGCCTCGCGCTTGTCATTCAATACGCTGGTATCGGCCAGGCCGCGGGCGCTGAGCACTTCCAGCAAACCGTTGGGGGTGATGTTGTCCAGGCCGGTCAATTGCGGGTTGGCGCTGCCGCTGCGCAACAGTTTCAGGCTTTCGACCGCACAGTTGTTGGAGATAAAGAAGTAGTTGCCGTCATAGCTCCAGTGCATCTGAGCCGCATGTTCGACGGTGTCGTTGATTTCCTGGCGGCTGAGCTTCAGCGGCACCGACGCCAGGCCACGCAGTTCGGTCTTGGTGTACTCATCAATGACCTGGGCCAGCGGCAGTACGAACAGCCGCGACGGGTATTTGCCCACCAGGCCATCCCAGCTCGACAGCTGTACGTCCCCGACAAAGGCGCGGTAAGACAGCACCAGATGCCGGTCCAGGTCCAGTCGGCAATCCGGGCCACGCGGGCGGCCTGGAGCGCAAATCACCAGGCGCAACATGCTATGGCCCCAACGGCTCACCAGGTTCTGGTTGGCTTCGGCAAGCAGATAGTCGATTTCATATACGCGTTCCGGATCGATCTGGCCCAGGGGCGTCTTGGCGAAATCGTTGCCCGCGTTCAGGAAGGCATAGGTGCTGGCGCAGGTGTCCTGTCCGGGCGGGGCCCAGCCGAAGTGATCCTTGTAATAACGGAACAGCGCGGGGCGGCGACACGCGTAGCTGGGGTCCAGGAGGAAGTACTCCATGTTGACCGCTACGAATTCCAGCGGGCTGGTGGTTTCGTAGATGTCCGGGCTGCGTACCACCTGATGGTTGTGCTGCTCACGCTCGCCGCGGCGACCGACATATTGTGGCCAGCCAGCGAGGTCCAGCAGGCGCGGGTCGTCACTGAGGGTAAAGCGGCGGTCGTTCTGGCCACGGCACTGGTCGGGCAAGCCGATCAATCCGGTGATGTTGTTCTGACGGCTGCAGCGCTGGATCAGCGTGCGCTCGTCCTTGGACCACAGGCGCGCACGGTCGTAGATGTGGGTCAGCTCATGCAGCACGGTGGCGAGCATTTCCCGGCGCACAGTGCCGTGTGGGCGATTGGTTTTCTGGGTGGCGGCGCTGCCGTCAGTCAGGCTGGCGAGCAGGTTCTGGTTGAGGTCCAGTTCGGACACCAGGGATGCCTGGCCGTAGGCATTTTCAGGCATCTTGTCGGTCCAGCCGACATCGATACGTCGATCCAACTGCTCGACAAAGCGCGGCGGCAAGGAACGCAGTGCTTCATCGAGCAATGCCTGGCTGGCCTGCTGTTCGGCTGGGCTCAAGCCTTCGGTCTTGAGCCGCAGTTGCAGGCCGGCCTGGGCTGTACTTGCACACAGCAGCACGGCCCCGGCCAGGAGCCAGGTTTTGAGACGCCTCACAGAGCGAGGATAGCTTCGGCGAGGGTCTGGTCGCTGGCATCACGGGCTTCTGGCACGCGGGTGCGAAGGGTATCGAACGCAGCTTCCAGTTGGGCGCCACGGATCTCGCCATTCGTGGCGACGAAACTGGCGGCGTCATCGTGGGCTTCGCGCACGATCTTGGAGTCGCGGATGGAGGTGGTGGTGTCCGAGGTGAAATCAATGGTGCGCGCCGAGGCGCGCACGACGATGTTGCTGGTGGCCTTCAAGGTTTGCGCCTGGGCGACATCGGCCAAAAACAGCAGGCCGAGGGCGGCGACGATCAGCGGGCTACGCATGGGGTGACTCCAATGACAAAGATAGAAATACAACGATGATTATTGGACGAGAATTGCCTGCGCCAGTTCAAGGTCGCTTGCATGAAGTTTTGGCTGGGTACGGCGTAGATAGTCCAGCGCGGACTCCAGGCGTGCGCCCCGCCATTGGCCGTCAGTGGCAATGAAAGCGGCAGCATCATCCCGAGCGGCCATGACCAACTTATTGTCGAACGGCGCAGAGGTCACTTTGCTGGTGGCATACACGCTGACAACAGTGCTCTGGGTGGACACATCCAACGCTGAAGCCATGGGTGACCAGCAGGCGCAAAACAGTACAGGAACAATCAATAAACGGTATGAAAAAGCCATGGGACTCGACAACTGAAAGCGAGCGCCAAGGCTAGCGCAACGGCCGGGCGAGAGCCAGCACCGAGCCAGACGGAGCGGCGGGCGCTCCCGTCTGGTTGCTGTGGATCAGATAGCCAGGATGGCCTGTGCCAGCTGTGCATCGGTAGCGGTATTCAATTGCGGCGCTTGTTGGCGGATCTGGGCCAGGGCGCTTTCCAGTTTCACGCCACGGATGGCGCCTTCGCTGGCGACAAAGCTGGCGGCGTCGTCACGGGCGGCTTGTACGACCTTGTTGTCGCGCAGGGATGAAGTGGCATCAGACGTGGCATCGGAGGTTGCCTTCAGAGCGCCGACGATCGAGTCGGTCGTCATGATCAGGCTGCTCGCGTTGGCATTGGCAGCCAGGGTCAGCATAGCGGCAGTGCACAGCAGGCGAAGACGGGACATGGGGTAACTCCTGTAGACGAATAATAAGGTGGCGCGAAACGGCCACAATGAAACGGACTGGGACTGTCGAGCATCAGACGCACGCTCTACAGGGTTCGCCACGTGGTGAGTGGATATTAGGCGTGTGCCGGGCTATTCGGAAGCCTGCAATTAAACTGTACCTGTCATATTTTACTAATTTTAAACTGTATCTGTAGGTTTGGATTGAGCTATTCCAATGCGCTGTCGCAGATACAACAAAGCCCGCCTCCGGTTACCCGGGGCGGGCTTTGCTTTGACAAATCAGGGTGCTGGCAGTGGACCCGTGAGGTCAGGGCCAGCGGGCGCCACTTAGCGCCAGAACGGCTTGCTCAGCTCTTCGTAGCGTTGAGCTTCGCTGATACCGGCGTCAGCCAGCAGACGCGAATCCAGGCGAGCCAGTTGGTGGCGGCTGGAGATGCGGCGCTGCCACAACATCAGGTTGGCGAGAACGCGCAAAGGCAGGGAAGCCTGGGTGTTTACAGCTTTTTCTTCGAAGAACAGTTCGGAACTGAGTGTACGTTCCATGATGACATCCTTCCGCTTGTGGCGGGATTAGGTAGTGGTTTAACTGATGCCAATGATCCTCTTCCGAGGCAAGACTCTCTAGATACAGTTCACCTGTATTGTGAGAGGCCAGTTAACTGTTTAACGAGGCTGTACGGTACGAAATAGGGGCAACTGTACCTGTGCGCACTTAAATGGTGCGAAATTGCTATTTTTTAGCATGGGTGTGGGATATGTCGGTAGGAAATGACCGGTACAGCAGTACAGTTTTTTCCATAAGTGAGTGTGGGTTCACCGAGCTGATGAAACGGTCTTTGCATCAGCCCGGATCTGTACTCATCAAGCTTTGAGCATGTGCCCGGTTTCTTCCAGATTGATGTGCCAACTCAGTGCTTCGCGCAGGATGTGCGGCGTATGCCCGCCGATGGCGCAGGCAGCATCGAAGTAAGTGTTGAGCGCATCGCGATAGGCGGGATGCACGCAGTTATCGATGATGACCCGGGCGCGCTCCCGTGGCGCCAGGCCCCGCAGATCGGCAAGGCCTACTTCGGTGACGAGAATGTCCACGTCATGTTCGGTGTGGTCCACATGGCTGACCATCGGTACCACGCTGGAAATCGCGCCGCCTTTGGCAATGGACTTGGTAACGAAGATCGCCAGGTGCGCATTGCGGGCGAAATCCCCGGAGCCACCGATGCCGTTCATCATCCGCGTGCCGCAGACATGGGTGGAGTTGACGTTGCCGTAGATATCGAACTCCAGCGCGGTATTGATGCCGATGATGCCCAGGCGGCGTACCACTTCAGGGTGGTTGGAAATTTCCTGCGGGCGCAGCACCAATTTGTCTTTGTAGTGCTCCAGGTTGCCGAACACATCGGCATTACGCCGCTCCGACAAGGTAATCGAACTGCCGGAGGCAAAGCTCAGCTTGCCGGCGTCGATCAGGTCAAAGGTCGAATCCTGCAACACTTCCGAGTACATGGTCAGGTCTTCGAACGGCGACTCGATCAATCCGCACATCACTGCGTTGGCAATATTGCCGATGCCGGCTTGCAGCGGGCCGAGTTTGTTGGTCATGCGCCCGGCATCGACTTCTTGCTTGAGGAAGTTGATCAGGTGATTGGCGATGCCTTGGGTGTCGCTGTCAGGCGGCGTTACCGTAGAGGCGGAGTCCGCCTGGTTGGTGATGACGATGGCGACGATCTTCTCGGGCGGGATCGGAATCGCGGTGCTGCCAATACGGTCGTCGACTTTCACCAGCGGGATCGGCGTGCGCGTCGGCCGGTAGGTCGGGATGTAGATGTCGTGCAGCCCTTCCAGGTTCGGGTTGTGCGCCAGGTTGATCTCGACGATCACCTGTTTGGCAAAAATCGCGAAGCTGGCCGAGTTGCCTACGGAAGTGGTGGGCACGATATGCCCCTGCTCAGTGATCGCAACGGCTTCGATCACGGCGATGTCGGGCAATTTGAGCTGATTGTTGCGCAGTTGCTCGACGGTTTCCGACAGGTGCTGGTCGATAAACATCACCTCGCCGGCATTGATCGCCTTGCGCAGGGTGCTGTCGACTTGAAAGGGCATGCGTCGTGACAGTACGCCGGCTTCGGTCAACTGCTTGTCCAGGTCATTGCCCAGGCTGGCGCCGGTCATCAGGGTAATTTTGAGCGGCGAAGTCTTGGCGCGTTCGGCCAGGGCGTGGGGGACGGCCTTGGCTTCACCGGCACGGGTGAAGCCGCTCATGCCGACGGTCATGCCGTCCTCGATCAGTGCAGCGGCGTCTGCCGCGCTCATGACCTTGTTCAACAACGAAGGCAAGCGGATACGATCACGGTACATGAATTGTTATCTCTGGCTACGGAAAGCAAGGTGGGCAGTGTAGTGATTTCAAAAAGTTTCGGCCCGCTACCATGGTCGAATGCCAGGTCGCGATTTAGAGCCTTTGGTCGGGTTTCATCCGCTAATAAAAAACCCCAGCCTACGTGAGGCCAGGGTTTCGGGTATTGCGCTGGCGCAGTGTTATTCGACGGCTTTGACCATGTCTTCGATGACCTTCTTGGCATCACCGAACACCATCATGGTCTTGTCCAGGTAGAACAACTCGTTATCCAGGCCCGCATAGCCGCTGGCCATCGAGCGCTTGTTGACGATGATGGTCTTGGCCTTGAACGCCTCGAGGATCGGCATGCCGGCGATGGGTGAGTTCGGGTCGTTCTTGGCGGCCGGGTTGACCACGTCGTTGGCGCCCAATACCAGCACCACGTCGGCCTGGCCGAACTCGGAGTTGATGTCTTCCATCTCGAACACCTGGTCGTAAGGCACTTCGGCCTCGGCCAGCAATACGTTCATGTGCCCCGGCATACGGCCCGCCACCGGGTGGATCGCGTACTTTACGGTGACGCCGTGGTGGGTCAGCTTCTCAGTCAGCTCCTTGAGCGCGTGTTGTGCCCGCGCGACCGCAAGGCCGTAGCCTGGGACGATAATCACGGTGTCCGCGTTGGTCAGCAGGAAGGTGGCGTCATCAGCGGAGCCGGACTTCACCGGGCGTGCTTCTTTGGAGCCCGTCGCAGCGCCAGCATCCGGCGCATTGCCGAAACCGCCCAACAGCACATTAAAGAAGGAGCGGTTCATCGCCTTGCACATGATGTACGACAGGATCGCGCCGCTGGAGCCCACCAGGGAACCGGCGATGATCAGCATCGAGTTGTTCAGCGAGAAGCCAATGCCCGCCGCTGCCCAGCCGGAATAGCTGTTGAGCATCGACACCACCACGGGCATGTCGGCGCCGCCAATCGGGATGATGATCAGCACACCCAGTACAAAGGCCAAGGCCAGCATCAGCGCGAACGCAGTGAGATTGCCGGTAAACATGAACGCCAGGCCTAGGCCCAGGGTTGTGAGGCCGAGCACCAGGTTCAGTTTGTGTTGCCCGCCAAACTGTACCGGTGCGCCCTGGAACAGGCGGAACTTGTACTTGCCCGACAGCTTGCCGAACGCGATCACCGAGCCGGAGAAGGTGATAGCACCGATGGCAGCACCGAGGAACAGTTCCAGACGGTTACCGGCCGGTATCGAATCGCCCAAGTGCTTGACGATGCCCAGGGACTGCGGTTCGACCACGGCGGCAATGGCGATGAACACCGCTGCGAGGCCGATCATGCTGTGCATGAACGCGACCAGCTCTGGCATCTTGGTCATTTCAACACGCTTGGCCATGATCGAGCCGGCGGTACCGCCAACCAATAGGCCAACGATGACGTAGCCGATACCGGCAGTCGCCAGTTCAGCCCCCAGCTTATAGATGAGGCCGACGGTGGTGAGTACCGCCAGCGCCATGCCGAGCATGCCGAACAGGTTGCCGCGCCGCGAAGTGGTCGGGTGCGAGAGGCCTTTGAGGGCCTGGATGAAACAAATCGACGCGATCAGGTAGAGCGTCGTCACGAGATTCATGCTCATTACTTGGGCGCCTCTTCTTTTACTTTCGGGGCTTTCTTCTTGAACATCTCAAGCATCCTGCGGGTGACCAGGAAGCCACCGAAGACATTTACCGCTGCTAGGGCCACGGCCAGCGTGCCCATGGTCTTGCCCAGTGGCGTCACGGTGAGAGCGGCGGCGAGCATGGCGCCGACGATAACAATCGCGGAAATGGCGTTGGTCACGGCCATCAGCGGCGTGTGCAATGCGGGTGTTACGTTCCAGACCACGTGATAACCGACATAAATCGCCAGCACAAAGATGATCAGGTTGTAGATACCGGGGGAGATAAGCTCTTCCATCGTCTGAATCCCTGCTTAGGCGTTTTTGCGGATGACTTGGCCGTCGCGGCACATCAGGCACGCGGCGACGATGTCGTCTTCGAGGTTGATTTCAAACTGCCCTTCCTTGGTGAAGACCAGCTTCAGGAAGTCCAGCAGGTTGCGCGCATACAAGGCCGAGGCGTCGGCGGCGACAGCGCCCGCCAGGTTGGTCGGGCCGCAGATGATCACGCCGTTTTCCACCACTACCTGGTCGGCCACGGTCAACGGGCAGTTGCCACCCTGGGCAGCGGCGAGGTCGATGACCACCGAGCCGGGTTTCATCTGCGCTACGGTATCGGCGCTGAGCAGGGTCGGAGCCTTGCGGCCCGGGATCAGGGCGGTGGTGATGACGATATCGGCCTGTTTGGCGCGTTCGTGCACGGCCAGGGCCTGGCGCTGCATCCAACTGGTGGGCATCGGGCGTGCGTAGCCCCCGACACCGACGGCGCATTCACGCTCTTCATCGGTTTCGTAGGGAACGTCGACAAACTTGGCGCCCAGGGATTCGATCTGCTCCTTAACCGCCGGGCGTACGTCGGACGCTTCGATCACCGCGCCCAGGCGCTTGGCCGTGGCGATGGCTTGCAGGCCCGCCACACCGGCGCCAAGGATCAGTACGCGTGCGGCTTTTACAGTGCCGGCAGCAGTCATCAGCATCGGCATGAAGCGCGGGTAGTGGTGAGCGGCCAGCAACACGGCCTTGTAACCGGCGATGTTGGCTTGCGAAGACAGCACATCAAGGCTTTGAGCGCGTGAAGTGCGCGGCGCGGCTTCCAGGGCGAAGGCGGTGATGCCGCGCTCGGCGAGCTTGGCGATGGTTTCGTTGCTGAACGGATTGAGCATGCCCACCAACACGGTGCCACTTTTGATCAGCGCAAGTTCGCTGTCGCTGGGGGCAACCACTTTGAGAATCAGCTCGGCGCCAAATGCGTCGTTGGCGCTGCCAATGGTGGCGCCTGCCGTTTCATAGGCACTGTCGACGATGCTGGCATTGATGCCTGCGCCGCTTTGTACAGTGACCTTATGGCCCTGGCCGATCAGCTTCTTGATGGTTTCCGGGGTGGCAGCCACCCGCGTTTCACCGGTCTGGGTTTCGAGAGGAACACCAATGTGCACGTCAAATCTCCTGCATGATCTTTTTGCTTTTGATCTTTTTGTAAAAAGGCCAGTGCACCGCGAGTGGCGCAACTGGGGCGGCCGATCAGCACGATCCCGCTGAAATGACAGCGGGGCGCGGCATTTTGCAGGCGAACTTTACGGCCATCAAGGGATTATGACGGGTGACGAAAAATTAACTACAAGTCACCCTGTGACTGATTGTCGCAACAGGCTGAAATAACCTCTTTAAATACAGGCCTTTAAAGGCGTTCAGGCGTTTTCAGTCCATTTTTCCATTGCCAGTGTGAATAGTCGTGCATTGGCCGGTAAGAGTCGCTACGAGCCATGAAATACATGGCTTTTAGCCTTGTTTTTGGCTGACAAGTACAGTCTGTTTAAATGCGACATATACGTACATCTGTAGGCTCTTAATTTATTTGACTACAAAGTCAGTAATTGCGCTTTGCCCTTCATTTACTTGGGTTGTAGCGTCTTGACTGGTCGACCAGCCAGTCCCTGAATGCATGCAGAGAGGCGGATTCGACCTTTCTGTCAGGAATCATCAGGTAATAAGCCTTTTCGCTGGTCAGTGCTTCGGTGCTGGCGATTACCAATTGTTGCTCCTTCAGCTCCTGCTGGATGAGAAAAGGAGGGATCAGTGCGATGCCCATGTCATGCATGGCCGCTTGAGACAGCATCGAGAATAGCTCGTATCGAGGGCCTGTCATGTCGCGAGGGATGCTCAGTTGTTGGGCGTTGAACCATTGGCGCCAGGCGTAGGGGCGTGTGGTCTGCTGCAGCAGGGGCAGCTCGGCGATCTGTTGAGGGGTGAAGTGCGTGCGGTCGCCGAGTAAGCGCGGGCTGCAGACCGGTACCGGGTTCTCGCCCATCAGCCTGTGGGATTGCGTACCCGACCAATCGGCATCTCCGAAGTAGATTGCGGCATCGAACTCGGTGTCGGCGAACAGGAAGGGGCGTGTGCGGTTCGTCAGGTTCACCGTGACTTCCGGGTGCTGATGTTGAAAGTCCTTCAGGCGTGGGATCAGCCACTGCGTGCCGAAGGTGGGCACCACCGCCAGTTCGATCACATTGGCGCCTTGCTGGCCCATTACCGACAAGGTGTCGCGCTCCACGGCGTCCAGCTGTGTTGCAACCCTACGGCTATAAGACAGCCCCGCCTCCGTCAGCTTCACGCCGCGGCGTGAGCGGCGAAACAGCTCGACACTCAAAAACTCCTCCAGGCTGGCGATCTGTCGGCAAATCGCGCCTTGGGTGATGGAAAGCTCCAGTGCTGCCTTTGTGAAGCTCTCGTGGCGGGCTGCTGCCTCAAAGCTGATGAGTGCGGTGGTACTGGGGATTTTCCGGCGCATGTACATTGCCCTCACAGATAAAGCGCATTTATGGGCTTTTTGAGTGTTACGAAGTGAGAAATTAGCACAAGCCTATGCAAAAACCTCGTTTGCCCTCTGCGCAGACCGCGCCTAGTCTGGATCCACGACTTCTGATTTTTTCGCGAGGACTTATTCATGGCTGGCAAGGCAAGCTTCAACTGGATCGATCCACTGCTGCTGGATCAACAGCTCACCGAAGAAGAGCGCATGGTGCGTGACAGCGCCGAGCAATTTGCTCAGGACAAGCTGGCTCCGCGTGTGCTCGAAGCCTTCCGTCATGAAAAGACAGACCCCGCTATTTTCCGTGAGATGGGCGAGACCGGTTTGCTGGGGGCGATGATCCCCGAGCAATACGGCGGCAGTGGGTTGAATTACGTCAGCTACGGTTTGATTGCTCGTGAGGTCGAGCGTGTCGACTCCGGCTATCGCTCGATGATGAGTGTGCAGTCTTCCTTGGTCATGGTGCCGATCAATGAGTTTGGTACCGAGGCGCAAAAACAGAAGTATTTGCCCAAACTGGCCTCTGGTGAATGGATCGGTTGTTTCGGGCTGACCGAGCCCAACCATGGTTCTGATCCGGGCGCGATGATCACCCGTGCACGCAAAGTGGATGGCGGCTACAGCCTGACCGGCGCGAAGATGTGGATCACCAACAGTCCGATTGCGGATGTGTTTGTGGTGTGGGGCAAAGACGATGCGGGAGATATCCGTGGCTTTGTGCTGGAAAAAGGCTGGAAAGGCCTGAGCGCTCCGGCTATCCACGGCAAGGTGGGGTTGCGGGCCTCCATTACCGGTGAAATCGTCATGGATAACGTATTTGTGCCGGAAGAAAATATCTTCCCCGATGTACGTGGCTTGAAAGGGCCGTTTACCTGCCTTAACTCGGCACGGTACGGGATCTCCTGGGGTGCGCTGGGGGCTGCTGAGTTCTGCTGGCATACCGCGCGCCAGTACACACTTGATCGCCAGCAGTTTGGTCGCCCATTGGCTGCCACTCAGCTGATCCAGAAGAAGCTGGCAGACATGCAGACCGAGATTACCTTGGCCCTGCAAGGTTGCCTGCGCCTGGGCCGGATGAAGGATGAGGGTACGGCGGCGGTGGAGATCACTTCGATCATGAAGCGTAACTCGTGTGGCAAGTCATTGGACATCGCGCGCATGGCCCGGGACATGCTGGGCGGTAACGGCATCTCTGACGAGTTCGGGGTAGCACGCCACCTGGTCAACCTGGAAGTGGTCAACACCTATGAAGGGACCCATGACGTGCATGCCTTGATCCTGGGGCGCGCGCAAACCGGTCTTCAAGCGTTCTATTAATAGGAGCATGGGCATGGGCGCGCTTTCGCATCTGCGAGTGCTGGATTTGTCACGAGTACTCGCGGGCCCTTGGTCCGGGCAGATTCTTGCAGACCTTGGGGCCGAGGTGATCAAAGTCGAAAGGCCGGGCAGCGGCGATGACACGCGCGCTTGGGGCCCTCCCTTCCTTAAGGATGCGGATGGCGAGAACACCAGTGAGGCGGCGTACTACCTGTCGGCCAACCGTAATAAAGAGTCGGTGACCATCGACTTTACGAGACCTGAAGGCCAGAAACTGGTACGCGACCTGGCTGCCAAGTCGGACATCCTGATCGAAAACTTCAAGGTGGGTGGCCTTGCGGCGTATGGACTGGACTACGAGTCCCTCAAAGAGGTTAACCCGGAGCTGATTTACTGCTCCATTACGGGGTTTGGCCAGACGGGCCCCTATGCGATGCGCGCCGGTTACGACTTCATGATCCAGGGTTTGGGTGGGCTCATGAGCCTGACGGGGCGGCCTGAAGGGGATGAAGGCGCTGGGCCGGTAAAGGTTGGCGTAGCCTTGACCGATATCTTGACCGGGCTCTATTCGACCGTGGCGATTTTGGCTGCGCTAGCTCATCGCGATCACGATGGTGGTGGGCAGCATATCGACATGGCGTTGCTGGATGTGCAGGTGGCTTGCCTGGCGAATCAGGCGATGAATTACCTGACCACCGGGACGCCGCCGAAGCGCCTGGGCAACGCTCACCCTAATATTGTGCCCTATCAGGATTTCCCCACTGCCGATGGAGATTTCATTCTCACCGTAGGCAATGACGGGCAGTTCCGTAAATTCGCTGAAGTCGCTGGGCAACCACAATGGGCGGATGACGTGCGTTTCGCCACCAATCGCGCACGGGTGGCTAATCGCGCGGAGCTGATTCCCTTGATTCGCCAGGCGACGGTCTTCAAGACGACCGCTGAGTGGGTGTCGCAGCTGGGGCGAGTGGGCGTGCCGTGTGGGCCGATTAATGATCTGGCGCAGGTGTTTTCCGATCCTCAGGTCAAGGCGCGTGGCTTGGCGGTGGAGTTGCCTCATGCATTGGCGGGGATGGTGCCTCAGGTTGCGAGCCCGATACGCTTATCCAAGACGCCTGTAGAGTACCGGAGTGCGCCTCCTCTACTGGGCGAGCACACGCTTCAGGTGCTGCAAGGAGTTCTGGGGCTGGGAGCTGCTCATGTGGCTGCATTGAAGGAAGCAGGTGTTATTTAAGCTTTTCCTTCTATATAGATAGAAGTCCAGTGGAGAGCTGGTTGTTTTTTAACCGAAGCTAACTTATTGATAGAAAAGCAGAATTAAGAGTTGACGGCGAATTATAACTGTCTATAATTCGCCCCACTTCCAGCGCAGTCGAAACGGAAAACTCCTTGGTAAACAATGAGTTATGCGGTTTTCGGCAGCAAGCTGCTTCAGTTCATCGAAGCCAAAAGGAAGTTGAAAAAGAGGTGTTGACAGCAGCGTGTAACGCTGTAGAATTCGCCTCCCGCTTACGAGAGATCGCAAGCGCAAGTGGTTGAAGTTGTTGAAGAAATCTTCGAAAACTTCTGAAAATAACCACTTGACAGCAAATGAGGCTGCTGTAGAATGCGCGCCTCGGTTGAGACGAAAGATCTTAACCAACCGCTCTTTAACAACTGAATCAAGCAATTCGTGTGGGTGCTTGTGGAGTCAGACTGATAGTCAACAAGATTATCAGCATCACAAGTTACTCCGCGAGAAATCAAAGATGTAACCAACGATTGCTGAGCCAAGTTTAGGGTTTCTTAAAAACCCAAAGATGTTTGAACTGAAGAGTTTGATCATGGCTCAGATTGAACGCTGGCGGCAGGCCTAACACATGCAAGTCGAGCGGTAGAGAGAAGCTTGCTTCTCTTGAGAGCGGCGGACGGGTGAGTAATGCCTAGGAATCTGCCTGGTAGTGGGGGATAACGTTCGGAAACGGACGCTAATACCGCATACGTCCTACGGGAGAAAGCAGGGGACCTTCGGGCCTTGCGCTATCAGATGAGCCTAGGTCGGATTAGCTAGTTGGTGGGGTAATGGCTCACCAAGGCGACGATCCGTAACTGGTCTGAGAGGATGATCAGTCACACTGGAACTGAGACACGGTCCAGACTCCTACGGGAGGCAGCAGTGGGGAATATTGGACAATGGGCGAAAGCCTGATCCAGCCATGCCGCGTGTGTGAAGAAGGTCTTCGGATTGTAAAGCACTTTAAGTTGGGAGGAAGGGTTGTAGATTAATACTCTGCAATTTTGACGTTACCGACAGAATAAGCACCGGCTAACTCTGTGCCAGCAGCCGCGGTAATACAGAGGGTGCAAGCGTTAATCGGAATTACTGGGCGTAAAGCGCGCGTAGGTGGTTTGTTAAGTTGGATGTGAAATCCCCGGGCTCAACCTGGGAACTGCATTCAAAACTGACTGACTAGAGTATGGTAGAGGGTGGTGGAATTTCCTGTGTAGCGGTGAAATGCGTAGATATAGGAAGGAACACCAGTGGCGAAGGCGACCACCTGGACTAATACTGACACTGAGGTGCGAAAGCGTGGGGAGCAAACAGGATTAGATACCCTGGTAGTCCACGCCGTAAACGATGTCAACTAGCCGTTGGAAGCCTTGAGCTTTTAGTGGCGCAGCTAACGCATTAAGTTGACCGCCTGGGGAGTACGGCCGCAAGGTTAAAACTCAAATGAATTGACGGGGGCCCGCACAAGCGGTGGAGCATGTGGTTTAATTCGAAGCAACGCGAAGAACCTTACCAGGCCTTGACATCCAATGAACTTTCCAGAGATGGATTGGTGCCTTCGGGAACATTGAGACAGGTGCTGCATGGCTGTCGTCAGCTCGTGTCGTGAGATGTTGGGTTAAGTCCCGTAACGAGCGCAACCCTTGTCCTTAGTTACCAGCACGTCATGGTGGGCACTCTAAGGAGACTGCCGGTGACAAACCGGAGGAAGGTGGGGATGACGTCAAGTCATCATGGCCCTTACGGCCTGGGCTACACACGTGCTACAATGGTCGGTACAGAGGGTTGCCAAGCCGCGAGGTGGAGCTAATCCCATAAAACCGATCGTAGTCCGGATCGCAGTCTGCAACTCGACTGCGTGAAGTCGGAATCGCTAGTAATCGCGAATCAGAATGTCGCGGTGAATACGTTCCCGGGCCTTGTACACACCGCCCGTCACACCATGGGAGTGGGTTGCACCAGAAGTAGCTAGTCTAACCTTCGGGAGGACGGTTACCACGGTGTGATTCATGACTGGGGTGAAGTCGTAACAAGGTAGCCGTAGGGGAACCTGCGGCTGGATCACCTCCTTAATCGACGACATCAGCTGCTCCATAAGTTCCCACACGAATTGCTTGATTCATTGAAGAAGACGAAAGAAGCAGCCCGAAATTGGGTCTGTAGCTCAGTTGGTTAGAGCGCACCCCTGATAAGGGTGAGGTCGGCAGTTCGAATCTGCCCAGACCCACCAATTTTGTGTGGGAAACGCCTGTAGAAATACGGGGCCATAGCTCAGCTGGGAGAGCGCCTGCCTTGCACGCAGGAGGTCAACGGTTCGATCCCGTTTGGCTCCACCACTACTGCTTCTGTTTGTATAAAGCTTAGAAATGAGCATTCCATCGTTGTGATGGTGAATGTTGATTTCTAGTCTTTGACTAGTTCGTTCTTTAAAAATTTGGGTATGTGATAGAAAGATAGACTGAACGTTACTTTCACTGGTAACGGATCAGGCTAAGGTAAAATTTGTGAGTTCTCTTAATTGAGAAATTCGAATTTTCGGCGAATGTCGTCTTCACAGTATAACCAGATTGCTTGGGGTTATATGGTCAAGTGAAGAAGCGCATACGGTGGATGCCTTGGCAGTCAGAGGCGATGAAAGACGTGGTAGCCTGCGAAAAGCTTCGGGGAGTCGGCAAACAGACTTTGATCCGGAGATGTCTGAATGGGGGAACCCAGCCATCATAAGATGGTTATCTTGTACTGAATACATAGGTGCAAGAGGCGAACCAGGGGAACTGAAACATCTAAGTACCCTGAGGAAAAGAAATCAACCGAGATTCCCTTAGTAGTGGCGAGCGAACGGGGACTAGCCCTTAAGTGGCTTTGAGATTAGCGGAACGCTCTGGAAAGTGCGGCCATAGTGGGTGATAGCCCTGTACGCGAAAATCTCTTAGTCATGAAATCGAGTAGGACGGAGCACGAGAAACTTTGTCTGAATATGGGGGGACCATCCTCCAAGGCTAAATACTACTGACTGACCGATAGTGAACTAGTACCGTGAGGGAAAGGCGAAAAGAACCCCGGAGAGGGGAGTGAAATAGATCCTGAAACCGTATGCGTACAAGCAGTGGGAGCCCACTTTGTTGGGTGACTGCGTACCTTTTGTATAATGGGTCAGCGACTTATTTTCAGTGGCGAGCTTAACCGAATAGGGGAGGCGTAGCGAAAGCGAGTCTTAATAGGGCGTCTAGTCGCTGGGAATAGACCCGAAACCGGGCGATCTATCCATGGGCAGGTTGAAGGTTGGGTAACACTAACTGGAGGACCGAACCGACTACCGTTGAAAAGTTAGCGGATGACCTGTGGATCGGAGTGAAAGGCTAATCAAGCTCGGAGATAGCTGGTTCTCCTCGAAAGCTATTTAGGTAGCGCCTCATGTATCACTGTAGGGGGTAGAGCACTGTTTCGGCTAGGGGGTCATCCCGACTTACCAAACCGATGCAAACTCCGAATACCTACAAGTGCCGAGCATGGGAGACACACGGCGGGTGCTAACGTCCGTCGTGAAAAGGGAAACAACCCAGACCGTCAGCTAAGGTCCCAAAGTTATGGTTAAGTGGGAAACGATGTGGGAAGGCTTAGACAGCTAGGAGGTTGGCTTAGAAGCAGCCACCCTTTAAAGAAAGCGTAATAGCTCACTAGTCGAGTCGGCCTGCGCGGAAGATGTAACGGGGCTCAAACCATACACCGAAGCTACGGGTATCACGTAAGTGATGCGGTAGAGGAGCGTTCTGTAAGCCTGTGAAGGTGAGTTGAGAAGCTTGCTGGAGGTATCAGAAGTGCGAATGCTGACATGAGTAACGATAATGGGTGTGAAAAACACCCACGCCGAAAGACCAAGGTTTCCTGCGCAACGTTAATCGACGCAGGGTTAGTCGGTCCCTAAGGCGAGGCTGAAAAGCGTAGTCGATGGAAAACAGGTTAATATTCCTGTACTTCTGGTTATTGCGATGGAGGGACGGAGAAGGCTAGGCCAGCTTGGCGTTGGTTGTCCAAGTTTAAGGTGGTAGGCTGGAATCTTAGGTAAATCCGGGATTTCAAGGCCGAGAGCTGATGACGAGTTATCTTTTAGATAACGAAGTGGTTGATGCCATGCTTCCAAGAAAAGCTTCTAAGCTTCAGGTAACCAGGAACCGTACCCCAAACCGACACAGGTGGTTGGGTAGAGAATACCAAGGCGCTTGAGAGAACTCGGGTGAAGGAACTAGGCAAAATGGCACCGTAACTTCGGGAGAAGGTGCGCCGGTGAGGGTGAAGGACTTGCTCCGTAAGCTCATGCCGGTCGAAGATACCAGGCCGCTGCGACTGTTTATTAAAAACACAGCACTCTGCAAACACGAAAGTGGACGTATAGGGTGTGACGCCTGCCCGGTGCCGGAAGGTTAATTGATGGGGTTAGCTAACGCGAAGCTCTTGATCGAAGCCCCGGTAAACGGCGGCCGTAACTATAACGGTCCTAAGGTAGCGAAATTCCTTGTCGGGTAAGTTCCGACCTGCACGAATGGCGTAACGATGGCGGCGCTGTCTCCACCCGAGACTCAGTGAAATTGAAATCGCTGTGAAGATGCAGTGTATCCGCGGCTAGACGGAAAGACCCCGTGAACCTTTACTATAGCTTTGCACTGGACTTTGAATTTGCTTGTGTAGGATAGGTGGGAGGCTTTGAAGCGTGGACGCCAGTCTGCGTGGAGCCATCCTTGAAATACCACCCTGGCAACTTTGAGGTTCTAACTCAGGTCCGTTATCCGGATCGAGGACAGTGTATGGTGGGTAGTTTGACTGGGGCGGTCTCCTCCTAAAGAGTAACGGAGGAGTACGAAGGTGCGCTCAGACCGGTCGGAAATCGGTCGTAGAGTATAAAGGCAAAAGCGCGCTTGACTGCGAGACAGACACGTCGAGCAGGTACGAAAGTAGGTCTTAGTGATCCGGTGGTTCTGTATGGAAGGGCCATCGCTCAACGGATAAAAGGTACTCCGGGGATAACAGGCTGATACCGCCCAAGAGTTCATATCGACGGCGGTGTTTGGCACCTCGATGTCGGCTCATCACATCCTGGGGCTGAAGCCGGTCCCAAGGGTATGGCTGTTCGCCATTTAAAGTGGTACGCGAGCTGGGTTTAGAACGTCGTGAGACAGTTCGGTCCCTATCTGCCGTGGACGTTTGAGATTTGAGAGGGGCTGCTCCTAGTACGAGAGGACCGGAGTGGACGAACCTCTGGTGTTCCGGTTGTCACGCCAGTGGCATTGCCGGGTAGCTATGTTCGGAATAGATAACCGCTGAAAGCATCTAAGCGGGAAACTAGCCTCAAGATGAGATCTCACTGGAACCTTGAGTTCCCTGAAGGGCCGTCGAAGACTACGACGTTGATAGGTTGGGTGTGTAAGCGCTGTGAGGCGTTGAGCTAACCAATACTAATTGCCCGTGAGGCTTGACCATATAACACCCAAGCAATTTGAGTCGAAAGGCCAGATTGCGGTGTGTGAAGACGCAATGAACCGAAAGTTCGACGCTCACAAAACACCACGATCTATCACATACCCAATTTGCTGAAGCGAGGCCAACTGGCCACGACTCAGTACCCGAATTTCTTGACGACCATAGAGCATTGGAACCACCTGATCCCATCCCGAACTCAGCAGTGAAACGATGCATCGCCGATGGTAGTGTGGGGTTTCCCCATGTGAGAGTAGGTCATCGTCAAGATTAAATTCCAAAACCCCTGTCTGCTAACGCAGACAGGGGTTTTGTTTATGTAGAAGCTCATGAATTTCACCGGCACGTTGCCAACACAACGGTCTGGTACACAGAATTTCTTGACGACCATAGAGCATTGGAACCACCTGATCCCATCCCGAACTCAGCAGTGAAACGATGCATCGCCGATGGTAGTGTGGGGTTTCCCCATGTGAGAGTAGGTCATCGTCAAGATTGAATTCCGAAACCCCTGTCTGCTAACGCAGACAGGGGTTTTGTCGTTTAGGGCGGCCCACCGCAGCAAATCTGCCTTACGGCTACCGCCTGTCGGTTTCCTACGTTAAAAGAAGATGCTTCTCACAAATTCCTAAGATTTGTCGAAGTTTGGCCGAAAGCCTGACGAGCCATGCGTGCACCGAAATAGAGCGACCGCAGAGTCCGCCTATCCCGTTACATGGAATGTTCCACTCGGCACGCTCACCCCCCTTTGGCAAAAGAAGTCGATGAAATGAATCTCAAGTTCAGTCATAAAATTCTGTTGGCCGCGTCAGGCGTCGTGGTTTTAGCCTTCGCGTTATTTACCCTCTACAACGACTACCTGCAGCGCAGCACCATCAGGCAAAACCTGACATCGTCCATCCAGCAATCTGGCGAGCTTACCGCCAGCAGTGTGCAGAACTGGCTCAGTGGTCGCATCCTGGTCCTCGAGAACCTGGCGCAGAACGTTGCCCACCAGGGCAGCGCCGCCGACCTCCCAGGTTTGGTCGATCAGCCAGCATTCACCACCAATTTCCAGTTCACCTATGTAGGTCAAACCAATGGGGTATTCACCCAGCGCCCTGACGCGAAGATGCCTGACGACTACGACCCCCGTCAGCGCCCTTGGTACAAGCAAGCAGTAGTGGCGGACAAAACCATGCTTACTCCGCCTTATATGGCGGCTGTGGGCGGTCAGATTGTGACAATTGCCATGCCGGTGAAAAAGAATGGCGAGTTGTTGGGTGTTGTCGGTGGTGACCTGAGCCTGCAGACACTTGTGAAGATCATCAACTCGGTAGACTTCGGTGGTATCGGCCATGCGTTCCTGGTCAGCGGTGATGGCCAGGTCATCGTCAGTCCGGACCAGGACCAGGTGATGAAGAATCTCAAGGACATCTATCCCGGCACCGACGTGCGCATTGAGAAGCTCAATCAGGACGTTGTCCTCAACGGTCAGGATCGTATCCTTTCCTTCACGCCTATCAGCGGCTTGCCTGGCGCTGACTGGTACATCGGCCTTTCGATCGACAAAGAAAAAGCCTATGCCCCGCTTGGCAAATTCCGTACTTCGGCCTTGATTGCGATGTTGATTGCCGTTGTGGCTATTGCGGTACTCCTGAGCCTGTTGATTCAAGTACTGTTGCGCCCGTTGACCACCATGGGCGTGGCCATGCAGGACATTGCCCAAGGCGAAGGTGATTTGACCCGACGTCTCGACGTGACCAGCAAAGACGAGTTCGGCGAGGTCGGCAGCGCATTCAACCAGTTCGTCGAGCGAATTCACGCGTCGATTTCCGAAGTGTCTTCGGCAACGCGCCAGGTGCACGATTTGTCCCAGCGTGTGATGGCTTCATCCAATGCGTCGATCATCGGTTCTGACGAACAGAGCGCACGTACCAACAGCGTGGCTGCAGCCATCAACGAACTAGGGGCCGCCACCCAGGAAATCGCGCGCAACGCTGCTGATGCGTCCCAGCATGCCAGTGGTGCCAGCGAACAAGCTGACGATGGTCGTAAAGTGGTGGAGCAAACCATTCAGGCGATGTCGGAGCTTTCGCAAAAGATCAGCCTGTCCTGCACTCAGATCGAAACCCTTAATGCCAGTACCGATAACATCGGACACATCCTGGATGTGATCAAAGGCATTTCCCAGCAAACCAACTTGCTCGCCCTAAACGCGGCGATCGAAGCGGCCCGTGCTGGCGAAGCAGGGCGTGGTTTTGCCGTCGTGGCGGATGAAGTGCGCAATTTGGCGCACCGTACCCAGGAGTCGGCAGAAGAAATCCACAAGATGATCACTTCGCTGCAAGTGGGTTCGCGCGAAGCCGTGACCACCATGAACGCCAGCCAGGCTTCCAGCGAAGAAAGCGTCGAAGTCGCTAACCAGGCAGGTGAGCGTCTGGTCAGCGTGACGCAACGTATCGTTGAGATCGATGGCATGAACCAATCCGTCGCGGCCGCCACTGAAGAGCAGACCGCCGTGGTTGAAACCCTCAACGTCGATATCAACCAGATCAACTTGCTGAACCAGCAGGGTGTGGCCAACCTCAACGAGACGCTCAAGGACTGCGATGCGCTGTCCCAGCAGGCCAGCCGACTGAAGCAATTGGTCGATAGCTTCAAGATCTGATCCTGACCGCATCGGAGCGAGGCCTCTCGCTCCGATCGCTTGGTCTCACGTCCAGGGTGCTATTCAGAGGAAGCTGATAGCGCTCAGATAGTCGCAGCCTTTGCGTAACAGCGCCTGGCTCTTGGGTGGATAGCACATGCCCATTTTTTTCACGCCCCACCGGGCATTGTCGTAACGGATCATCGACGTGTCACCGATGTCTTCGCCCAGTTCGTCCAGGTAAAAGCCCAGCACTCCGAACAACGCGTTCTTGCGGTTCACTTTGCGCAATGCCCGTTGCCAGTGCTCAACGCTGACTCGGTCAAAAACGTGCCCAGCCTCGCTGAATACATCGAGGTACTGATCCCAACTCAAGGGCAACGGGTTGTGCAGGTTGAACACGTTTCGCCCAGGGTCAAAGCGCGCGCTGTGGTAGGCGATGAAACGCGCCAGGAAGTCCACCGGCATCAGATCGAAATTGGCGTCCAGTCGCGGGACCATCCCTAATTGCAGAGACCCCTTGAGCATCAACATCAAGCGGTTTTTCTGTGGCTGGCAAACACCGTTCTGGCTGTTGAAGCTGATATTTCCCGGCCGATGAATATTGACCCAGGCCCCTTGCTCGACTGCCCGTCCTAACAGCCGCTCGGCTACCCACTTGGAGAGGTTGTAGCCATTTTTCACATAAAGCGGCAGTGCGCGTCGGGCAGGCGCTTCAAGCACGAACCCGTCGACGTCCACGCTGCTGCAGGCTGACAGCGTCGAGATGAAATTGAGGACCTTCTTGCAATGGGTCTCGCAAAGACGCAGGCATTCCAGCACCGGCTCGACGTTGTCCTTGGCGAGTGAGGCGTAATCCATCACATGATTGACCTGCGCGGCGTTATGCACCACCACGCCGTAATGACGGGCGAGGTGCTCGTACACGTCGTCGGCCAAGCCCAGGCGAGGTTTACGAATATCGGCGGCATATACCTGCACTCGGCTCAGGTCCAGATGTTCCAAGCGGTATTCGCGCAATGCCTGGGCGAACCTTGTCGCTGCCGAATGGCCGGGCAACTCGCGCACCAGGCACGCCACGTCCTGCGCCCCGCCAGCCAGCAGTGCCTGGACAATATGAACCCCGACAAAGCTGTTCGCGCCGGTGACGATGGCTTTGCGCGAGTCTCCCGCAAGGGTCTCGGGCAGCACCTCGACCTCCAGTGCGCGCGTCGCATCTTGTTCCATCTGGTCGGATGGTGTATCCGGCAGTGCACTGCCATCCATGAGTGCGGCCAATGTGCGGATGGTCGGCGTCTCAAAAAAGGGGCTCAGGCAGAAGCTGCGTCCAAACTGCTCGCGCAGGCGTAGCAACAGGGTCGACAACAGGATGGAGTGGCCACCGAGGTTGAAAAAACTCTCATCAATCGAGAGTTCGCCTGCGGGTAATCCCAGCAGCTCACCCCACACGTCAGCCAGTTGTGCCTGCAAAGGGTCTTGTATGCGACAGCGATCCATCCCGATGGGTATGGGTATTGGCATGGCCAGCAAGGCCTTGCGATCGATCTTGCCGTTATTCGAACGGGGCATGCATGCCAGTTCGCTCCAAGCGCTGGGCTGCATATGCACGGGCAACCACTGTCGAGCATGTTCCTTCAGGCTTGCCAGCGTAGCGCCAGATTCCGGCTGGGCGGCAAAGCCGATGACTCTGTGTGCCGTATCGATCACCACTGCCACTTGGCGAAACAAGCGACTATCGCGCAAGCACTGTTCAATATCCTGAGGCTGAACTCGAAACCCGCGGATCTTGACTTGCTCATCCCTGCGGCCGCCCAGTTCGATGCCCTCTTGCGTCCATTTTGCCAAGTCGCCGCTGCGATAAGCCTGTAGCACTTGGCCATTTGGCAGTGTCAGCGTCACGAACGGATTGTCGGCCCGCGAGAGTGTATTCGAATAACCCAGGCTTACTCCGGGACCGACAATGTACAAGTCGCCCATTACCTGTTCATCCACGGGCTGCAGGTTCTCGTCGAGAATCAGCACCTGGCTGTTAGCGATGGGGAGGCCGATATTGCGATGGCTGTCATCTCGTTGGAATACCCGATGGGTCGCCAACACAGTGGCCTCGGTCGGCCCATAGAGGTTATGCAGCTGGCATTGACCGGCCAGTTGTTCGATCACGCAGGGCTCGCAGAAATCACCTCCGGTCAGTAAATGAGTCATGCCCAATGGCTGATCCAGCGGCAGGATGCTGAGCAGTGCCGGTGGCACAAACCCGTGAGTGACGCGTTGCTTGCGAATCAGCTCTACCAGTTGCTGAGGGTCGTGACGTTGGTCTGGGCTGGGCACAATCAACTCGGCGCCTGCGATCAATGAAGGGAAAATATCGATCAGTGAAGAATCGAAACCCAGTGGCGAAAATTGCAGGACGCGACTGTGTTGATCCAACGCCACGCAACTGACGAGCCAGGCCGTGAAGTGCGCCAGGTTGTATTGGCTCAGCAGTACCCCCTTGGGCTGGCCCGTCGTACCCGAGGTGAACAGTGCCACGCACGGCTCGTCGGCACGGGGGGGACGGTGCATCAGCGGTTGCGTCATGTCGGCGCTGTGCGCGGCCACCTGGCTCACATCAAGTGAAACGAAACGCTCTCGCAATGGGTGCTGGCCATTCTCCAGCAGCACACAGGCCTTGAGGCTGGTCAGCATGCAGTGCTGGCGTTGCTCCGGGTGGTCAGGCACCAGCGGCAAATACACGGCGCCACAGCCAAGCACCGCGAGAATACTGGCGTACAACTCGGCAGATTTCTCCAGGCATACGCCGACCACTTGTGGAGCCTCGGCATCCTCCAGCAAGGGAAGCAGGCGTTGTTGAATAGCCATGGCTTGTTGCTGGAGCTGCCGATAAGTCAGCGCATGACCGGCGATGTTCAGCACTGTTCGATGCGCGAAGGTATTGAGGCTGGCCTGCAGCCGTTCGATCATGGGCGTTCGGGCCGCGTGCAGTAAGGCAGGGTCCGCCGTGTGGTTGAACCGGTGCATGAAAGCCAAGGCATCCAACTCTTGCAGGCCCTGTTCAGGCCAGGCGTTAGCAGCGGCCGTTGCCGAGAAATAAGCGGGGTCTCTTGAAAAACCGCAGACCAACAAAGCAGCCCACTCCACCACTGCATTCGTTGCCTGCTGACGCAACCGCTGCCCATTGCCGCTGGGTTCCTGGGCAACGTCGTGCACCGTCAGCAGGCGCCACTCCCGGTCGTAGCAGCGCAACTGCAATGAGGGCAGCCCGTGTTCGCAGAGCGGGCCGATACCCACGCGCAAGCTTAACCATGGCGCACTGGCGGGCGAGGGCGGCAGCGGCTGACTCCCGTCTTCAATAACCAGATCCACAGACCCCGTTCCTGCCACATGCCCATATTGCTCCAGCTCCTGCCTGAGCGCCGCCAGAGCGTTACCGGTACCACGCCACTCGATCTGCAAGCGCCTCATGCCAACCTCCTCGATACGGGCAGGTAGTCGCTCAGGGCTCGTGCCACGCTGGGGGTTTGCAGTACGCCGCTGTGGTGCAGTAGGCCCATGATATTGGCCAGCAGCGGATGTTGGTGGGTGATGGGAAAGTCCAGCGCCTGGATTTCGTCGCGCAGTGCCCGGCGCGTATCGGCACTGATAGCCAAGTGTTCGATCAGTTGCAGATCGAAGTCTTTCTGTAGGTCGTTGGTCAGGTAGTGCGTCAGGAACACGGGCAGGGCTTGAGCAATGTGGTCGCGATCTTCAGAGCTTGCCGATTGCCAGTAGAGGCGCACCAACTGTGTCCAGAACCGCGCATGCCGCCCTTCATCAAACAGATGATCGGCCATCAGGCCGCGGACAGAGGATTTGACGCTGCCATCTTTGGAAAACGCTGCGACGTCATGGGTGACGGTGTTCTCAGCGATGGCGACGCCGATCAACTCTACGGCATCGTGCAAGTATGCCGGTACCTGTGCCTGGGCTGCCGGCAGCGCGCGGCCCAATTCAATTTGCCCGGGTAGATCGAGCGGTTGGATTCCGGTCATCTGCACGGCTTGCTGCAGGAAATCCAGCGCGACCAGCGCGTGATAATCCTCGTCGACAACGACCGTCATCGCATCGTAGCGGCAGGCGAGCGGGAAGGGCAGGGAGAAGCGATTTTTAGCGATGCTGCGCGCGGTTTTGTCGACGATCTCTGTTTCGAAAATCACCACGTCATTGATGAATTTATAGAAGCTTTGCACCAGCACGAAGTCGCGCCATTGCGGGCAGTGCTTGAGAAAGGTTGCACTCAGCACCAGAGGCTGACGGCACAGGGGGAAGATGAGTTTGTCGTCGTCTTCCAACATCCGCCGGGGGCGTGTGCGGATGGTTGCGCGACGCTCCCAGTCATCGGCAAAGGATTGGTAATGAGCGGCGTTCACGGACGTACCTCTTGCATCGAGGCCAGTACGTCGTCCCAGAGGGTAATACGACTCTGCACGGCGCACAGGGCGGCGTTATCGGCCTGTCGCTGACGGCTGGGGTCTGCGTCGACCAGGCGCTGTAGCAACTGTTGCGCCGCAGGCTCGTGATCATCGCTGTCTATTTCGATATGGCGGCTGAGGTAGTGACATAGCGTAGGGGCCTGCTGACCTATGAATGCATGGCTATGCAAAAGCCTTTCAAACATTGACGGAATCACACACTCTCGGCCATGCAGGAACGCCGCCGCCACACAGTGGGTCGGAGCGCTCAGGGCAATTTGTAAGGTGCTGTCGACGAAGCGGGCGACGCCCTGGGGCGCATCGATCATCTGCAAGGCTGCGCTTACCTCCACTCCCTGGCTTTGCAGGTCGATAAAGCGAGTGATTGCGACCGTGCTGGCGCCCACTTCCGTCATTGCGTCCAGGTACAGCTCGAAGTGGCTGCAATAGCCCCGCGTCGGGTGCTCGTCCGACTCTTCCGCCAGCACGATTTCATTAATCAAGCGGGCAGCGTGCGGGTCAGTGGAGGGGAGCCAGGGCAACTGCATGCAAGTGAGGTCCTGTTGCAGGCGTTTGGTCAGGCTCATGAAATCCCAGACAGCAAATACGTGGTGTTTCATGAAGTGTTGTAACTTGCCGAGGCTGGTTATTTCTATAAATAACGGATGATCAAAAAGTTGTCGTTTTTTTTGCGCGAGTGAATGTGGGTACATGGTTGACGCCTATGAGTTGTTGCGAGTGCTCTGAAAGCAGTGTTGAACTATTATAGTTGTGAGGGCAAGAGTAACTTGAGCGCGGCCACGCGCACGGCGAGGCCTTTTAACTAGGCAGGCGCAGCGGAGTGAAAGGTGTAGCTTGCTGGGAAAAGATAATAAGCTGATTGAATGTTTGAACCGGTATACAAATGTATTAGATGTTTTTCCCGATGTTTATGTGTGTGGTGATTTGCTCATCTATACGTGGGAATTTTCTGTGCGCTGAGTCGCTTTAATTATGATTTGGTTCTTTATTTTTCTGATGGAGCAACAATCCCAGATAAGAAAGTTGCTGCATCACCTAAGGATCAAGGGCAAAAGCGAAAAAACCTACTGCGTGGGGTTTTTTTCGGCGCTCTCAAGGCCGCTGAGGTAGGTCGCGATCACCTCCATGCCTCGCATCAAGTGGTTACGCAGCGTCAGGATGCTCTCCTCGACCTTCTTCTGCGCTACCAGGCTCAGCAGTTCGCGGTGATCCTCCTGGGAAGTCTCCCCCAGCCCCATCGCCTCAAGGTTGAAGCGCAGGAAGCGCTCCTCCTCATTCAATCCGTGCTCGACCAAAGTGAGCAGCCGTTGGTTGGGCGCCTTGCCGTACAACACCATGTGAAACAGGCGATTGAGCCGACCAATCTTGGTGTAGTCTTTCTCGCTTTCCAGCGCATTGATACACGCCTCGGCTTGAGTAAGGTCCGCATCTGTGAGCAATGGAATCGACAGGCGCAGGGCCTCGGACTCCAGCAACATGCGCAGGGCATAGGTCTCAGCCGAATTGTCCTCGATCAAGGGGGCAACGACGGCACCCTTGTGAGTCACCACATGCAACAAGGATTGCGCCTCCAGCTGGCGCAACGCTTCGCGTACTGGCATGCGGCTGACACCGAACAGGCTGGCCAGTTCTTGCTGGCGCATGGCAGTGCCACAGGGCAATCGCCCATCAAGGATGGCATTGCGCAACGTTTCTTCGATAACGGAGCGCGCAAGATGGGCGGGAATAGGCCCGCTGATTTTGATGCTGCTTAATGGGTTCGGCTTCTGCGTCACGGTTGCGCTATCCTCCTTTCTTGAATAATAGTCTGGCTAATTGGATCCAAAGAACACTAAAGATGGGCCAGGTGCTTGTCAAATAGCCAAAGTTTCCGTTTGTAAGGGCTTACACAGCATACTTTGTGTCTCTCACAAGGGCGGTTATAAAAACGCGGCCTCCTGCGATGATTGCACTGTGCCATTGTTTTTTGTAGGGCCAGGCTTCACCATCCCTGGAAATTCCGTCTCTTTCACGGACTGAACATTTTGGCGGTAAGTTTTAATCCCTATCGACTGCTTTGCTGGCTTTTATCAGCAACTTTACTGGCCGGCCTGATGCTCGGCGGGCTACGTGCCGATTGGGATTTCTCGCAAATCAGCCGCAAGGCTACCGCCGTCTACGGGCCTTTGGGTCAAGGTCAGCAGCGTATCGACGCCTGGCAGCGGCTGTTGGTGAGCGAAAAACAGGTCAGCGAGCAGGAGCAGCTCAAGGTCGTCAATTTGTTCTTCAACAAGCAAATGACCTACGTGGAAGACATCGATCTCTGGCACGTTGTGGATTACTGGGAGACGCCCGTCGAGGCACTCTGGAAAGGTGCTGGTGACTGTGAAGACTACGCCATCGCAAAATATTTCAGTTTGCGTCACCTGGGCGTGTCCAGCGACAAATTGCGCATTACCTACGTCAAGGCCCTGCGGCAGAATCGGGCGCACATGGTCCTGACTTATTATTCGAGCCCCGACGCCGTCCCACTGGTGCTCGACAGCCTGATGGATGAGATCCTGCCGGCTACCCGTCGCACTGACCTGGTCCCGGTGTACTCATTCAACGCCGAGGGGCTGTACTTGCCTGGTGCCAAAGGCAACAAAAAAGTCGGTGATACCAAACGCTTGTCGCGCTGGCAGGATGTGTTGAGAAAAATGCGTGCGGAAGGCTTCCCAGCCGAGCCTGCCAACTAGGAGTAACTGATCGGATGTCTCTGTTCAAACAGCTATTGATCGCAATCTGTCTGTTCCTGGTGGTCGCCTTCAGCGGCAGCTTCATGGTCAGCCTGGAAAGCTCGCGCACCCAATACGTCAACCAATTGCGCTCCCACGCCCAGGATGCCGCGACGGCATTGGCGCTGTCGCTGACCCCGAATATCGATGACCCAGCCATGGTGGAGCTGCTGGTCAGCTCGATCTTCGACAGCGGTTACTATGCCAGCATCCGCGTCGTGGACCTGGCCACCGACAAAACCATCGTCGAGCGCAGCGGTATTCCCGACAACAACGGCGTGCCCAACTGGTTCGTCAAGCTGATCGGCCTGGAGCCGGCGGGCGGTGATGCCCTGGTCAGCCGTGGCTGGGAACAGGCCGCACGGGTAGAAGTAGTCAGCCATCCGATGTTCGCCCTGGCCAAGCTCTGGCAAAGCGCCCTGGGTAGCCTGGGCTGGTTGCTCTTGTGCGGTGCGGTCAGCGTGGTGCTCGGTGGGCTGCTGCTGCGCCGGCAATTGAAGCCGTTGGACTATATGGTCAAACAGTCCCACGCCATTGCCCGCCGTGAGTTCCTCAGCCTGCCTGACTTGCCCCGCACGCCTGAACTACGGCGGGTGGTGCAGGCCATGAACCAGATGGTGGAAAAGCTCAAGGCGCTGTTCCAGGAGCAGGCCGAGCGTAGCGAAAAACTGCGCACCGAATCCTATCAGGACAACCTCACCGGCCTCGCAAACCGCCGTTATTTCGAGATGCAGCTCAACGCCCGCGTCAGTAACCCGGAAGAGACCAACTCCGGCTACCTGCTGCTGCTGCGGGTCAAGGACCTGGCCGGCCTCAACCAGCGCCTGGGTGGCCAGCGCACCGACCAATTACTGCAAGCGGTTGGCGAACAACTGCTGCGCCAGTGCGCGCCGTACCCGGAAACCCATAACCTCGTCACCCGTATTCGTGGCGGTGAGTTCGCCGTGCTGGCGCCGGGGTTGATGCGTGAAGAAGCGGTGCAGCTGGCGCAAAACCTGGAAACCACCTTGCTCAGTCTGCAAGCGACCGGCGCCAGTGACGTTACGCCGGTCGCCTATATCGGCCTGGCGCCGTTCAGCCATGGCGACGCGCCCCAAGCCCTGCTGACCCTGGCCGATCAGGCCCTGGCCCAGGCCCAAGCTCAGGGCGACACCAGTTGGGTGTGCCTGGACCGCAGCGCCGCCGCCAGCGTGGGAGACGATCACCATGCCTGGCACACCTTGTTGGACCAGGCCCTGACCCAGCAGCGCTTCCAGCTGTACTTCCAGCCGGTTGTCGCCAGCCAGGACCCACAATTGGTCTTGCATTACAAAGTACTGTCGCGCTTGCAGGACGAAGACGGCCACACCATACCGGCCGGGCGCTTCCTGCCGTGGCTTGAGCGCTTTGGTTGGTCAGCCCGCCTGGACCGCCTGATGCTGGAGCAGGTGCTCAAGCAGATGGCCAGCCACACCGATAACCTGGCGCTGAATCTTTCGGCCGCGACCTTGCAAGATACCCAGGCCCTGAACCGTATTTATGACCTGCTGCGCCAGCACAGCAACCTGGGCCCGCGCCTCACTCTGGAGATCGGTGAGGAGCAACTGCCTGAGCAGCCTGTGCTGGAACAGATGACCCACCGCCTGCGCGAGCTGGGCTTCTCCCTCAGCCTGCAACGTTTCGGTGGGCGGTTCAGCATGATCGGCAACCTGGCGCGCCTGGGCCTGGCGTACCTGAAGATCGACGGCAGCTACATTCGCGCCATCGACCAGGAAAGTGACAAGCGCCTGTTTATCGAGGCCATCCAGCGAGCGGCCCATAGCATCGACCTGCCGCTGATTGCCGAGCGTGTAGAGACTGAAGGCGAACTGAAGGTGATTCGTGAAATGGGGATTTTCGGCGTGCAGGGCCAACTGTTTGGCGAGCCCGCGCCTTGGAAATCTCACTGATATGAATGGGTTAAAATAGAGCCAGTTGTGGCGAGCAAGCTTGCTTGCGCTGGGGTGCGAAGCGCCCCCAAAAGCCGGTGACTGCTGCGCAGTCAAGCGGGAGCAAGCTCCTCGCCACAGCAAGCCTCCTCCCACATTTAAATTCAGGTTCGGCGCCAGGGCTCAGATAAGCCCTTTCTCGTCATCATCGATCAACTGGCTCAACCCACCCAACGCTTCCCTCGCCTGGTTACGGTCCATCAACTTGGCCTGGGCTGCCGGCGGCAGGTCGGTCACGCTGATCACCCCTTTGCGGGTCAGCACCTGGATCAAGTCATCCAGCACCCGGATCATCTCCAAGTCGCTCTGCTTGAGCTGGGCCAGGCTGGTTTCCACCACTTCGTTGGCGTACCAGGCCTGGATCTCATGATGATCGGCCGGCAGGGTTTCAGTGGATTCGGTAAAGGCAGCAGCCTCTACGCGAACCAGCGCGCCCTGTGCATCACGTTGCACGTAAAACATAACAACCCCTCGAAAATGCGCCACAGGCGTTCAACAGCATAGGTCAACGCTGCGTGTATGGGCGTGAGTATGCGATGCACCGTCCGCCAGGGCCAGCGACCCGTAGGCCAAAAAATCGGCCGCCTGGAAGGGCGGCCGATCAATCGCGTCTTAGGTGTGGTCGATCTTGATGGTCGGGTCGGCACCACTGATCAGCGAGTTGATGCTGGTGTGGGACCAATCGTTGCCTTCCAGTTTGATCGTCACATCGGCATTGGCCAAGCCACCGGCGGCGTTGAGCTTGCCTTCACTGCTCACTTGCAGGGTCGACACGCCATCTACCGTGGTGATCTTCAGGTAGTTGTCGATGGTGCTGTCGGTTTCACCTTTCAACAAATCACGCAGGTCAATGCGGTCGCCTTCGGACGCCTTGAAGTCCTTGATCACATCGTTGCCGATGTCGCCCGCCTTCCACACGAAGGTGTCGGCCCCCGAGCCACCGATCAGGATGTCGTTGCCCTGACCGCCAATCAGCGTGTCGTTGCCGGTGCCGCCCAGCAGGATGTCATTGCCTTTGCCGCCGTCCAGAAGGTCGTTGCCGCCCTGGCCGAACAGGATGTCATCGCCAGCCCCGCCCAGCAGCGTGTCATTGGCATCCTTGGCGCCGGAGACGTCGAAGTCCACATAGTGTTCGGTAACGTACTGGTGGACGTTAGAGGCGGTCACCGCAGAGACAGCCACGCCGGTCTTCTGTGCGACAAAGGCCTGCAGGGCGTTGTAACCCTCGCCATTGATCCCGCTGAAGCTCACCAGGTCGCCGAAGAGAATGTCGTTGCCGTCGCCACCGCTGACGGTGTCCGCGCCCGGCAACGTCGCCTCTGTGTGGCCGAGGATAGCGTTGGCCAAGTCCTTCGGATCGATGTTGGCCTGTGGCTTGCCATCGCTGTCGTACGGTGCCAACTGATTCAAGCTGACCCCACTGTTGAGGCCGATGGCTTCTACGCCACCTGTGGACAGACCTTTAAGCAGTGCGAACGCGCTGTTGGAGTTGGCGGTGGTGTAGTAGTCGGTATCGTAGCCGAGACCGCCTTGCACCGATATTTCATAGGTGCCATCCCCTTGGGCGTGGATGATTCCCTTGTTGTAGCCCCAGCCGTAGGACCAGAGGGTTACCTTGCCGGCAGAGTTGATATCAAGGTAGTTATTCGAATCGATGTTGATCCGGGTGGCGGTACCTATGGTGTAGTTGTTCATGGTGACGACATCATCGAGCCTGACGTTGCCGTACAAGTACGGGTTGGTCTGCTCGGACGCTTGGTAAAACGTCGGCTGACCATCGGTGATGAAGTACGTTGTATTGATAGCGCCAGTGTTGCCAGTCGCCTGGGCACTCTTGAAGAAGTTGGCCGCGGCCTTGAACACGTCTTCGTAGTTGGTCCCGCCGGTAGACACCATGGAATCCAGGACTTTCTGCAGCGAGTCCAATGCACCTGGGTCTTTCAGGTTGACTGTCACCGTGCGATTGACCTGGTCGCTGAAATCCGCCAGGAAGATATTTACAGTGCCAGAGGTGCTGGCGCCGATACTGTTTTTCAGCGAGTTGAACGTGGTAGTCAGCGAGGTTTTTGCCGCTGCTATCGAGTCCGCACCCATACTGCCCGATGTATCGATCATGAACGCGATGTTGTAGTTCTTGCCCTGCACCACGTTCAAGCCGGCGACGTCGGCCACGACAATGTCGTTGCCATCGCTGCCATTGATGGTGTCGCTGCCCGAGGTGCCGGTGACCGAATTGTAGGTCGCCGGATGCACCGTGACGGGCAATTGCGCGGTGGTGGTCGCTGACCCGCCGATGCTCTCGGTGGAAGTCGAAGTGACCGTCAGGTTGAACTGACCGCTGTAGTAGGTCGGCGGCTTGATAGTCAGGGTGTTCAGGTCCCAGCCGGTGACATTCACTTCGCCCACGGTTTTACCCGCAGTAAAGGTATGCCCCGACGCGTCGGTAAGCACCGAGCCTGCCGGAATGCCACTGATCTTCACGCTCAGGGTTTCGGAGCCGTCGGTGTCGGTCAGCGCGGTGGTGACCTTGGACAATTTGACCGTGCCGTTTTCCTGGCCTTCGTTGAGCTTGTAGCCCACGTAGTAACCGTCACCGTTGCTGCCATGCAGGTCGGATACGGTGACGCCGGCGTTGGTCAGGTCGGTAAGGCCGGTGTACAGCGGCACGGTGCTGGTGCTCAGGTTCTGCACCGCCCCGCCGTTGACCGACAGGTTGACGTCAAAGCTGCCAGGCCCCGCTTGGTTGGCCTGGTAGATCTCAAGGCTGTAGTAACCAGTGGTCGTTGGGGTGAACGAGCCGCTGAACTTGCCGCTGTTGGTGCTCCACACGCCGCTGGCCACATCTTTGCCGCCCACGTTGACCACCACGCTGTCATCGGCGATGCCGCTGAAGGTGTAGCTCTTGCCGGCTTCCATGTAGATCAGGCCGGAGATTTTGGAGCCAGAGCCGGCGGTGACGTTGTCGACGGACTCGACGTTGGTCACCACAGAGGTGCTGTTGGGTGTGCCTGCGTTATCGATGGCTTTTTTCAGCACGTCCGGTGCAGCACCGTTGCCGTTGTTGCCGAGGCCGGCGATGCTGTTCCAGCCCTGTTTGACCAGGCCGGTGGAGGCAACGTTGTTGTCTGCCACGCTCAGGGTCGGCGCGTCGGCTACCGGTGTGATATCGACTTTCACCGTGGCGCTGGTGCCCAGGTCCTTGCCATCGGTTGGCTGGAACTTGAACTGTGCGTAATCCGCTTGCTTGTTGCCTACACCGGTACCGCCATAACCATCCGCGCCGGATTCGTTGGCGTTAGGCATAAAGCGCAACTGGCCGCCGTCGATCTGGGCCTTGGTGAAGGTCTGGCCGCTGGTCACGTTGGTCCAGGTGCTGCCGTCCGCCGCCAGGTACTGCAGCTTGCCGGCTACCGGCAGCTCGGTGATTTTCACCCCGAGGCTGGCTTGTGGCGAGTCCACATCGCTCACGCCGAAGTTGGCCCAGGTCAGGGCCAGCGCCGTGTCTTCCGTACCGGTCACAGCACCGCCAGTGGCCACTGGTGCATCGTTGACCGCTACCACGTTGACGGTGGTGGTGGCCACGTTGGAGTAGTTGCCGCCATCGGTCACCGTCACGGTGATGGTGCGCGGTGTGGTGCTCGGGTCGTGGCTGTTGTTGGTGAACGTGATGTTCTGGATACGTTGCATGTAGTCAGCCAGCGTTGCGCTGCCGGACAACGTCAGGGTAATAGTGCCCGTCTGGTTGTTGGTGCTGACGCTGATGCCATTCACGCTATTGCCCAGGTTCAGGGCATCACCGGCCTGTGCGTTGGTCAGCGTGACCGTCGCGCCCGTCAGCAGTGTGCTGTCTGGGTCAGTGATCTTGATATCCGTATCGGCGATCGACACGCCCGGCCCGGCGGTACCCTCGGTAAATGTCGTCTTGTAATCGGCACCCGTGGCGCCGCTGGAGTTGTTGGCATCCAGGTCGATCACCGGCGGCGCATCATTGTCGATAATGTTGGTGGTAACACTGCCATTGCCGACCACCAGATTTTCGAAGTTGCCGCCAGTGGTCTTGTCGATGGTGATGACGATATTTTCCGTCGGCTCGGTGATCTTGTCGTCGAGCGTGCGGATATCAAACGGTACGCTGGTGGTACCGGCCGGGATCTTCACGGTGTACACGCCATTGAAGTCTGAACCGTCGGTAGCGGTGCCGCTGTACTTGAGCGTTACGGTCACGTCGGTTTGCGGCGGGTTGGTGAGGGTCAGGGTGTAGTGCGCCGTACCGCCTTCAGTCACCGACGCATCGCCGGTAATGCTGATGGTGGTGTTGCTGACCACATCGGTCACTTTGGTGACCACAGTGCTGCCGTCGACGATCAAGTGTTCGTACTTGTCGCCACCGCTGACCACACCGGTGATTTTGGTGGTGACGTCATTGGCGCCGACATACGCATCGTTAGGTGCGGTGGCGGTGGTGAAGCTGGTGGACTTGCCATTGCCGATGGTAATGGTCGAGCCGTTATCCAGCTTGATGACCAGGTCTGAGCCAACGTTGTTCACCGCCACGCCGTTCTTGTCGACCAGGGACGCGGTGTACACGATCTGCCCGCCTTCGCTGACCGAGCCAGTGGCCTTGAGTACCACGGTCACGTCATCGATGGTGTCGTTGATGGTGGTCGTGGCGCCCGCAGGTGTGATGGTCACACCCTCGAAATTGCCGCCGGTGGTGCCGGTGATCTTGACGGTCTGGGTGCTCTTGTCGATGAACACGTCATCGGTAGGCGCCGGGACGGTCACCGTGCCCATGGTCTCACCTTGCTTGATGGTGATGCTCGAACCGTTGTCGAGCTGGACCAGCATGTCGCTGCCGGCCTTGTTGCTCAAGGTGGCGGTGTAGGTGATCTGGCCGCCTTCGTTGACCGCGGTCGGGGCAGTCAAGGTGACGGTGGTCAGGTCGGTGGAGCCTGGTGTGTCGGTGACGGTGGTGTTCACCGCCGTCGTGCCCGGCACGAGGTTCTCGAAATGCTCGCCACCGGTCACGCCTTTGATGGCGGTGGTGACGGTTTGGTCGCCTTTGTAGACGTCGTTTGGCGCTACGGTGGTGATGGAACCGCTCGACTGATTCACACCGATGGTGATCGTTTTGCCATTGTCCAAGGTGACGGTCAGCGGATTGGTGATGTTGGTCACCGCTGCGCCGTTTTTATCCACAAGGCTGGCGGTGTAAACGATGTTGCCGCCTTCGCCAACGGTGGTGGTGGCGGTCAGGACCACATCGACTTTGTCGATGGTGTCGTTGATCGTGGTGGTGGCGCCGTTGCCTGCGACTTCTAACTTCTCGAAGTTGCCGCCAGTGGTCTCGGTGATCTTGACGGTCTGGGTGCTCTTATCGATGAACACGTCATCGGTAGGCGCGGGTACGGTTACGGTGCCAACAGTTTCGCCAGCCTTGATGGTGATCGACGAGCCGTTATCGAGCTTCAGGGTGACGTCAGTACCGGCCTTGTTGCTCAAGGTCGCGGTGTAGGTGATCTGTCCACCTTCGTTAACAGCGTTAGGCGCTGTCAGCGTCACAGTAGTGGTGTTGTCGGTACCCGGTGTGTCCGTGACGGTGGTATTCACCGCCGTCGTGCCAGGCACTAGATTTTCAAAGTGCTCGCCACCGGTTACGCCTTTGATGGCGGTGGTGACAGTTTGGTCGCCTTTGTACACGTCATCAGGAGCAACAACCGAAACGCTACCGCTCGATTGGTTTACGCCGATGGTGATGGTTTTGCCGTTATCCAAAGTGACGGTCAGCGGGTTGGTGATGTTAGTCACCGGTGCGCCGTTTTTATCCACAAGGCTGGCGGTGTAGACGATATTGCCGCCTTCGCCAACGGTGGTGGTCGCGGTCAGGACCACATCTACCTTGTCGATGGTGTCATTGATGGTGGTGGTTGCGCCGTCGCCTGCGACTTCGAGTTTTTCGAAGTTGCCGCCGGAAGCGTCAGTGATTTTGACGGTATGCGTGCTCTTATCGATGAACACGTCATCGGTCGGCGCAGGGACAGTGACGGTGCCAACAGTGTCGCCAGCCTTAATGGTGATGCTTGAACCATTGTCGAGTTTCAGCGTGACGTCGGTACCGGCCTTATTGCTCAAGGTCGCGGTGTAGGTGATCTGTCCACCTTCGTTAACGGCACTTGGCGCTGTCAGCGTAACGGTGGTGGTGTTATCGGTACCCGGTGTGTCCGTAACGGTGGTGTTCACCGCGGTAGTGCCAGGGACCAGATTTTCGAAATGCTCGCCGCCGGTCACACCCTTGATAGCCGTGGTGACGGTTTGGTCGCCCTTATACACATCATCAGGAGCAATAACCGAAACGCTACCGCTCGATTGGTTTACGCCGATGGTGATGGTCTTGCCGTTGTCCAAGGTAACGGTCAACGGGTTGGTGATGTTAGTCACCGGTGCGCCGTTTTTATCCACAAGGCTGGCGGTATAGACGATATTGCCGCCTTCGCCAACGGTGGTGGTGGCGGTCAGGACTACATCGACCTTGTCGATGGTGTCGTTGATTGTGGTGGTTGCGCCATTCCCTGCGACTTCGAGTTTTTCGAAGTTGCCGCCGGAAGCGTCAGTGATTTTGACGGTCTGCGTGCTCTTATCGATAAACACGTCATCGGTAGGCGCGGGCACGGTTACGGTACCAACGGTGTCGCCAGCCTTGATGGTGATGCTTGAACCGTTGTCGAGTTTCAGTGTTACGTCAGTGCCCGCTTTGTTGGACAGCGTAGCGGTGTAGGTAATCTGCCCACCCTCGTTTGCCTCGGACGGAGCCGTCAGCGTCACGGTGGTGGTGTTATCGGTGCCTGGGGTATCGGTGACAGTAGTGTTCACTGCCGTCGTGCCAGGGACCAGGTTTTCGAAGTGCTCGCCGCCGGTCACGCTTTTGACGGCGGTAGTGACAGTTTGGTCGCCTTTGTACACATCATCCGGCGCGATGGTGGTGATAGAGCCACTCGACTGATTCACACCAATGGTGATGGTCTTGCCGTTATCGAGGGTGACGGTCAACGGATTGGTGATGTTAGTCACCGGCGCACCGTTTTTATCCACAAGGCTAGCGGTGTAGACGATGTTGCCGCCTTCACCAACGGTGGTGGTGGCCGTCAGGACTACATCGACCTTGTCGATGGTGTCGTTGATCGTGGTCGTTGCGCCGCTGCCTGCAACTTCCAGTTTTTCGAAGTTGCCGCCGGAAGCGTCGGTGATCTTGACGGTCTGAGTGCTCTTATCGATGAACACGTCATCGCTAGGAGCGGGCACGGTCACAGTGCCAACCGTGTCGCCAGCCTTGATGGTGATCGAAGAGCCGTTATCCAACTTCAGCGTGACGTCGGTACCGGCCTTATTGCTCAAGGTCGCGGTATAGGTGATCTGGCCACCCTCATTCGCTTCGGTCGGAGCTGTCAGCGTTACGGTAGTGGTGTTATCGGTGCCCGGTGTATCAGTAACGGTGGTGTTAACCGGGGTAGTACCTGGAACCAGATTTTCGAAGTGCTCGCCGCCGGTAACACCCTTGATAGCGGTGGTGACGGTTTGATCGCCTTTATAGACATCATCAGGAGCAAGAACCGAAACGCTACCGCTCGATTGGTTTACGCCGATGGTGATGGTCTGGCCATTATCCAAGGTGACGGTCAACGGGTTGGTGATGTTGGTCACCGCTGCGCCGTTTTTATCCACAAGGCTGGCGGTGTAGACGATATTGCCGCCTTCGCCGACGGTGGTAGTAGCGGTCAGGACCACATCGACCTTGTCGACGGTGTCATTGATGGTGGTGGTTGCGCCGTCGCCTGCCACTTCGAGTTTTTCGAAATTGCCGCCGGTGGTCTCGGCGATCTTAACGGTCTGGGTGCTCTTATCGATAAACACGTCATCGGTAGGCGCAGGGACAGTGACGGTGCCAACAGTGTCGCCAGCCTTAATGGTGATGCTTGAACCATTGTCGAGTTTCAGCGTGACGTCGGTGCCGGCCTTATTGCTCAAGGTCGCGGTGTAGGTGATCTGACCACCTTCGTTAACGGCACTTGGCGCTGTCAGCGTCACAGTAGTGGTGTTGTCGGTACCCGGTGTGTCCGTAACGGTGGTGTTCACCGCGGTAGTGCCCGGCACCAGGTTCTCGAAATGCTCGCCGCCGGTTACGCCTTTGATAGCGGTGGTGACGGTTTGATCGCCTTTATAGACATCATCAGGAGCAAGAACCGAAACGCTACCGCTAGTCTGGTTTACGCCGATGGTGATGGTCTGGCCATTATCCAAGGTGACGGTCAACGGATTGGTGATGTTGGTCACCGCTGCGCCGTTTTTATCCACAAGGCTGGCGGTGTAGACGATATTGCCGCCTTCACCAACGGTGGTGGTGGCGGTCAGGACGACGTCGACTTTGTCGATGGTGTCGTTGATCGTGGTGGTTGCGCCGTTGCCTGCGACTTCGAGTTTTTCGAAGTTGCCTCCGGAAGCATCAGTAATCTTTACGGTCTGAGTGCTCTTGTCGATGAACACGTCATCAGTAGGGGCGGGCACGGTCACAGTACCGACGGTCTCGCCAGCTTTGATAGTGATCGACGAGCCGTTATCCAGCTTCAAGGTGACATCAGTACCGGCCTTGTTGCTCAAGGTCGCGGTGTAGGTGATCTGGCCGCCTTCGTTAACGGCACTTGGCGCAGTCAGCGTAACCGTGGTGGTGTTATCGGTGCCTGGGGTATCGGTGACAGTGGTGTTCACTGCCGTCGTGCCAGGAACCAAGTTTTCAAAGTGCTCGCCACCGGTCACGCCTTTGATAGCGGTAGTGACGGTCTGGTCGCCTTTATAAACGTCATCCGGCGCGATAGTGGTGACAGAGCCACTCGACTGGTTCACACCGATGGTGATGGTTTTGCCGTTATCCAAAGTCACGGTCAGCGGATTGGTGATGTTAGTCACCGGTGCGCCGTTCTTATCCACAAGGCTGGCGGTGTAAACGATGTTGCCGCCTTCGCCAACGGTGGTAGTGGCCGTCAGGACCACATCAACTTTGTCGATGGTGTCGTTGATCGTGGTGGTGGCGCCGTTGCCTGCCACTTCGAGTTTTTCGAAGTTGCCGCCAGTGGCCTCGGTGATCTGAACGGTCTGCGTGCTCTTATCAATGAACACGTCATCGGTAGGCGCAGGGACAGTGACGGTGCCTACGGTTTCGCCAGCCTTGATGGTGATGCTTGAGCCGTTATCCAACTTCAGCGTGACATCAGTGCCTGCTTTGTTGGAAAGCGTGGCGGTGTAAGTGATCTGACCGCCCTCGTTTGCTTCGGACGGAGCCGTCAGCGTAACGGTGGTGGTGTTGTCGGTACCCGGTGTGTCCGTAACGGTGGTGTTCACCGCTGTAGTACCCGGCACCAGGTTTTCAAAGTGCTCGCCACCAGTCACGCCTTTGATAGCAGTGGTGACGGTTTGGTCGCCTTTGTACACGTCATCAGGAGCAACAACCGAAACGCTGCCGCTCGACTGATTCACACCAATGGTGATGGTTTGGCCGTTATCCAAGGTGACGGTGAGCGGATTGGTGATGTTGGTCACCGGCGCGCCGTTCTTATCCACAAGGCTGGCGGTGTAGACGATATTGCCGCCTTCGCCGACGGTGGTAGTGGCGGTCAGGACCACATCGACTTTGTCGATGGTGTCGTTGATCGTGGTGGTTGCGCCATTGCCTGCAACTTCGAGTTTTTCGAAGTTGCCGCCGGTGGTTTCGGTGATCTTGACCGTTTGGGTGCTCTTGTCGATGAACACGTCATCGGTAGGCGCAGGGACAGTCACGGTGCCAACGGTTTCGCCAGCCTTGATGGTGATCGACGAGCCGTTATCCAGCTTCAGGGTGACGTCAGTGCCAGCCTTGTTGCTCAAGGTCGCGGTGTAGGTAATCTGGCCACCTTCGTTAACCGCACTTGGCGCAGTCAGGGTGACAGTCGTTGTGTTGTCGGTACCGGGGGTATCGGTGACAGTGGTGTTCACTGCCGTAGTGCCGGGCACCAGGTTCTCGAAATGCTCGCCGCCAGTCACGCTTTTGATAGCGGTGGTGACGGTTTGGTCGCCCTTATACACATCATCAGGAGCAATAACCGAAACGCTACCGCTCGATTGGTTTACGCCGATGGTGATGGTTTTGCCGTTGTCGAGGGTGACGGTCAACGGGTTGGTGATGTTAGTCACCGGCGCGCCGTTCTTATCCACAAGGCTGGCCGTGTAGACGATGTTGCCGCCTTCACCCACGGTAGTCGTGGCGGTCAGTACCACATCGACTTTATCGATGGTGTCGTTGATCGTGGTGGTTGCGCCGTTGCCTGCGACTTCTAACTTCTCGAAGTTGCCGCCAGTGGTCTCGGTGATCTTGACGGTCTGGGTGCTCTTGTCGATGAACACGTCATCGGTAGGGGCGGGCACGGTGACGGTGCCAACAGTGTCGCCAGCCTTGATGGTGATCGACGAACCGTTATCGAGCTTCAGGGTGACGTCAGTACCGGCCTTGTTGCTCAAGGTCGCGGTATAGGTGATCTGGCCACCCTCATTCGCCTCGGTCGGAGCTGTCAGCGTTACGGTCGTGGTGTTATCGGTACCCGGTGTATCAGTCACAGTTGTGGTGACGTTATCGGTGCCTGGGACCAGATTCTCAAAGTGCTCGCCGCCGGTCACGCCTTTGATGGCGGTGGTAACGGTTTGATCGCCCTTATACACATCATCAGGAGCAACAACCGAAACGCTACCGCTCGATTGGTTTACGCCGATGGTGATGGTTTTGCCGTTATCGAGGGTGACGGTCAACGGGTTGGTGATGTTAGTCACCGGTGCGCCGTTTTTATCCACAAGGCTGGCGGTGTAAACGATGTTGCCGCCTTCGCCAACGGTGGTGGTGGCCGTCAGGACCACATCAACTTTGTCGATGGTGTCGTTGATCGTAGTGGTCGCACCATCGCCCGCAACTTCCAATTTCTCGAAATTGCCGCCAGAGGTCTCAGTGATCTTGACCGTCTGCGTGCTCTTGTCGATGAACACATCATCGTTAGGCGCAGGGACGGTCACAGTACCAACGGTTTCGCCAGCCTTGATGGTGATCGACGAGCCGTTATCCAACTTGAGCGTGACATCAGTGCCCGCTTTGTTGGAAAGCGTGGCGGTGTACGTAATCTGCCCACCCTCGTTTGCCTCGGACGGAGCCGTCAGCGTCACGGTGGTGGTGTTATCGGTGCCTGGGGTATCGGTGACAGTAGTGTTCACTGCCGTCGTGCCAGGGACCAGGTTTTCGAAGTGCTCGCCGCCGGTAACACCCTTGATAGCGGTGGTGACGGTTTGATCGCCTTTATAGACATCATCAGGAGCAAGAATCGAAACGCTACCGCTAGTCTGGTTTACGCCGATGGTGATGGTCTGGCCATTATCCAAGGTGACGGTCAACGGATTGGTGATGTTAGTCACCGGCGCACCGTTTTTATCCACAAGGCTAGCGGTGTAGACGATATTGCCGCCTTCGCCGACGGTGGTAGTAGCGGTCAGGACCACATCTACCTTGTCGATGGTGTCATTGATGGTGGTGGTTGCGCCGTCGCCTGCAACTTCCAGTTTTTCGAAGTTGCCGCCGGTGGTTTCGGTGATCTTGACCGTTTGGGTGCTCTTGTCGATGAACACGTCATCGGTAGGCGCAGGGACAGTCACGGTGCCAACGGTTTCGCCAGCCTTGATGGTGATCGACGAGCCGTTATCCAGCTTCAGGGTGACGTCAGTGCCAGCCTTGTTGCTCAAGGTCGCGGTGTAGGTAATCTGGCCACCTTCGTTAACCGCACTTGGCGCAGTCAGGGTGACAGTCGTTGTGTTGTCGGTACCGGGGGTATCGGTGACAGTGGTGTTCACTGCCGTAGTGCCGGGCACCAGGTTCTCGAAATGCTCGCCGCCAGTCACGCTTTTGATAGCGGTGGTGACGGTTTGGTCGCCCTTATACACATCATCAGGAGCAATAACCGAAACGCTACCGCTCGATTGGTTTACGCCGATGGTGATGGTTTTGCCGTTATCGAGGGTGACGGTCAACGGGTTGGTGATGTTAGTCACCGGTGCGCCGTTTTTATCCACAAGGCTGGCGGTGTAAACGATGTTGCCGCCTTCGCCAACGGTGGTGGTGGCCGTCAGAACTACATTCACCTTGTCGATGGTGTCGTTGATCGTGGTCGTTGCGCCGTTGCCTGCTACTTCGAGTTTTTCGAAGTTGCCGCCGGAAGCGTCGATGATCTTGACGGTCTGAGTGCTCTTATCGATGAACACGTCATCGGTCGGCGCGGGCACGGTTACGGTGCCAACCGTGTCGCCAGCCTTGATGGTGATCGAAGATCCGTTATCCAGCTTCAAGATGACGTCAGTACCGGCCTTGTTGCTCAAGGTCGCGGTGTACGTAATCTGACCACCTTCGTTTGCCTCAGCCGGAGCCGTCAACGTAACGGTGGTGGTGTTATCGGTGCCAGGGTTATCGGTGACAGTAGTGTTCACTGCCGTCGTGCCAGGGACCAGGTTTTCGAAGTGCTCGCCGCCGGTCACGCTTTTGATGGCGGTAGTGACAGTTTGGTCGCCTTTGTACACGTCATCCGGCGCGATGGTGGTGATGGAGCCGCTCGACTGATTCACACCGATGGTGATGGTTTTGCCGTTATCCAAAGTCACGGTCAGCGGGTTGGTGATGTTAGTCACCGGTGCGCCGTTTTTATCCACAAGGCTGGCGGTGTAAACGATATTGCCGCCTTCGCCAACGGTGGTAGTGGCCGTCAGGACCACATCAACTTTGTCGATGGTGTCGTTGATCGTGGTCGTTGCGCCGTTGCCTGCCACTTCGAGTTTTTCGAAGTTGCCGCCGGTGGTTTCGGTGATCTTGACGGTCTGCGTGCTCTTGTCGATGAACACGTCATCGGTAGGCGCAGGGACAGTGACGGTGCCTACGGTTTCGCCAGCCTTGATGGTGATGCTTGAGCCGTTGTCGAGTTTCAGCGTGACGTCGGTGCCGGCCTTGTTGCTCAAGGTCGCGGTGTACGTGATCTGGCCACCTTCGTTAACTGCATTTGGCGCAGTCAGGATGACAGTCGTTGTGTTGTCGGTACCGGGGGTGTCGGTGACAGTGGTGTTCACTGCCGTCGTGCCAGGGACCAAGTTTTCAAAGTGCTCGCCACCAGTGACGCCTTTGATAGCGGTAGTGACGGTCTGGTCGCCTTTATAAACGTCATCCGGCGCGATAGTGGTGACAGAGCCACTCGACTGGTTCACACCGATGGTGATTGTCTTGCCGTTATCCAAGGTCACGGTCAGCGGATTAGTGATGTTAGTCACCGGTGCGCCGTTTTTATCCACAAGGCTGGCGGTGTAGACGATGTTGCCGCCTTCGCCGACAGTGGTAGTGGCGGTCAGGACCACATCGACTTTGTCGATGGTGTCGTTGATCGTGGTGGTCGCGCCGTTGCCTGCCACTTCGAGTTTTTCGAAGTTGCCGCCAGTGGCCTCGGTGATCTGAACGGTCTGCGTGCTCTTGTCGATGAACACGTCATCGGTAGGCGCAGGGACGGTCACGGTGCCAATGGTTTCGCCAGCTTTGATGGTGATGCTTGAGCCGTTATCCAACTTCAGCGTGACGTCAGTGCCCGCTTTGTTGGAAAGCGTGGCGGTGTAAGTGATCTCGCCACCCTCATTCGCCTCGGTCGGAGCCGTCAGTGTCACGGTAGTGGTGTTATCGGTGCCCGGTGTATCGGTAACGGTCGTGTTAACTGGGGTAATACCTGGAACCAGATTTTCAAAATGCTCGCCGCCGGTCACCCCCTTGATAGCAGCGGTGACGGTCTGATCGCCTTTATAAATATCGTCTGGCGCCACGGTGGTAACGGTGCCGCTGGATTGGTTAACACCGATAGTAATGGTCTGACCGTTATCCAAAGTGACGGTCAACGGGTTAGTGATGTTAGTCACCGGCGCGCCGTTTTTATCCACAAGGCTAGCGGTGTAGACGATGTTGCCGCCTTCGCCAACGGTGGTGGTAGCGGTCAGAACCACATCAACTTTGTCGATGGTGTCGTTGATCGTGGTGGTCGCGCCGTTACCTGCAACTTCCAGTTTTTCGAAGTTGCCGCCGGTGGTTTCGGTGATCTTGACCGTTTGGGTGCTCTTGTCGATGAACACGTCATCGGTAGGGGCGGGCACGGTCACGGTGCCAACGGTTTCGCCAGCTTTGATGGTGATGCTTGAGCCGTTGTCCAACTTCAACGTGACATCAGTGCCCGCTTTATTGGAAAGCGTGGCGGTATACGTCACCTGACCACCTTCGTTCGCCTCGGTTGGGGCTGTCAGCGTCACAGTGGTGGTGTCGATCGAATCGGTAATGGTGGTAACCGCTGGCGTGGTGCTCGGCACCAGGCTCTCGAAATTGCCGCCAGTCGCGCCCGTAATCGTCGTACTGACGGTGCTGCCGTTGACGTAGACGTCATTAGCCGGCGTATCAACGACAATGCTGCCTGTCGACTCACCCGCTTTGATGGTGATCACCGAGCCATTGCTCAAGGTGACATTCACAGGCGTCTGCGCCGGGTTGGTCAAGGTGGCGGTGTAGGTGATCTGACCGCCTTCGGTCACGGTCGAACCAGCGGTCAGGGTGACCGTGGTGGTGTCGATCGAATCGGTAATGGTGGTGACCGCTGGCGTGGTATTCGGTACCAGGTTCTCGAAGTTACCGCCCGTTGCGCCCGTGATGGTGGTGCTGACGGTAGAGCCATTGTTGTAAACGTCGTTGGCCGGCGTATCGACCACAACGGTACCCGTCGATTCGCCCGCCTTGATGGTGATCACCGAGCCATTGCTCAAGGTGACGTTCACCGGGGTCTGCGCTGGATTGGTCAGGGTGGCGGTGTAGGTGATCTGGCCGCCTTCGGTTACGGTCGAACCCGCGGTCAGGGTGACCGTGGTGGTGTCGATCGAATCGGTAATGGTGGTAACCGCTGGCGTGGTATTCGGTACCAGGTTCTCGAAGTTACCGCCCGTTGCGCCCGTGATCGTGGTGCTGACCGTCGAACCATTGTTGTAGACGTCGTTAGCCGGCGTATCCACGACAACGCTGCCCGTCGACTCACCGGCCTTGATCGTGATCACCGAGCCATTGCTCAAAGTGACATTCACCGGCGTCTGCGCCGGGTTGGTCAGGGTGGCGGTGTAGGTGATCTGACCGCCTTCGGTTACGGTCGAACCCGCGGTCAGGGTGACCGTGGTGGTGTCGATAGAATCGGTAATGGTGGTAACCGCTGGCGTGGTATTCGGTACCAGGTTCTCGAAGTTACCGCCCGTTGCGCCCGTGATGGTGGTGCTGACGGTAGAGCCATTGTTGTAAACGTCGTTGGCCGGCGTATCGACCACAACGGTACCCGTCGACTCACCGGCCTTGATGGTGATCACCGAGCCATTGCTCAAGGTGACATTCACCGGCGTCTGCGCCGGGTTGGTCAAGGTGGCGGTGTAGGTGATTTGACCGCCTTCGGTCACGGTCGAACCAGCCGTTAGAGTGACCGTGGTGGTGTCGATGGTGTCAGTGATCTGCGTCACGGCCGGGTTAGGGTCGATGGTCAATACCAGGTTGCCGCCACCGGTGGTGCCCGTAACGCCCACGCTGATCTGGCTCGGGTCGTTGTACGGGGTGTCGTTGGGCGCCAGGGGTACGTTGACCGTACCGGTCAGTTGGCCTGACGGGATAGTAATCACCGCGCCATTGGACAAGGTAACGGTAAGGTCGCTGCTGGATGGCCGCGTCACGGTCGCGGTGTAGGTCAGCACACCACCGGCTTCGGTGATGGTGGGGGTTGCGCTCAGGGACAGGGTCGAAGGCTGCAGCACCAGGTTGCCCGCGTCAGCGGAGCCTGGGGCACCGGTCAGCGCGTTGAGAGCCGAGGTGCCCTGACCAAGCGTACCGGTTGGGAAGCCGATGGTCGGATCGACACGGCCGGCGGTCGCATCCAGCACCACGAAGCTGTGGCCACCCCCGGCTGCGCCGTTACCGGCAGCGTTTGCGCCGGCGGCGGTGGCTTCCAGGTCGGTGGTCGGGTCGGCGCCAGCGACGATGGCTTGTTGCAGCTCGGCAACCGATGGCGCGGCTTGCTCGCTGGCAGCGGCGAGGTCGAGGCTGGAGTCCGGCAGGTCGGCGCTCCACTGAGTGTCACGGCCCAGGTCCAGAATGCGACCGTCGGCCAGCTCCAGGCTCACGGCGCCCGACATACCGGTGTCGATCTGGTCGCCCGCGAACAAGCGATCACCTTCAACGAGGACGCGGCGAGCACCTTCCGGAGAAATTACGAAAACTTGACCAACAATGCTTTTGACGGTGGCAACAACACTGCTCATTAAAATTTTCTCCGGCGATCCGTTTCGACAAATCCATTTCGCAGCACGCTATTAGCGCTGCCAATCTGGGGGCGTAGTCTATAAATGCATTGACGTCAAATAATTGGCTAGATTTTTTAGCTATCTAGTTTGTGCCAAACTATTGACCTTATGGTCGCCATCCTAAACAATCGCCCTAGTAATGTCACATTGATATTTATGCGGCGAACCGTCCTACATGTGTGAAGCAGTTCCGCTTTTTGAACTTTCCGACGTACGGTCATTACGGTAGCCATTATCCGACGCAGCGGTGCTAATCGCTGTGATTTAAGACAAGAAGTCTTGGGGAAATTTTAAATGCGTCTGCACCTGTTCAAGGCAATACCGTTCGTTCTCGCCGCCAGTTTCGTACAAGCCCAGACACTGCCCCAAGCCATGCAACAGGCGTTGGATGTACACCCGGAAATCCAGGCGGGTGTTAACAGCCGCATCGCCGCCGATTACCAATTGCGCGCGGCACAAGGTGGCTACCTGCCGCGTGTCGACCTGAACGCCGGTTACGGCCGTCAAGGAACCGACAACGCTACTACCCGCGCCAATAACCCCAGCGGCAATCACTGGGACACGCTCAACCGCGGTGAATCCAGCCTGCGCCTGCAGCAAATGATTTTTGACGGTTTCGCCACCTCCAGCGAAGTCGGGCGTCAACAAGCCAACGTTAATTCCCGTGCCTACTCCTTGCTCGGTACTTCCGAACGCACGGCGCTGACCGTTGCCCAGGTTTACCTGGAAGTGCTGACCCGTCGAGAGTTCGTGCGCCTGGCCGAAGACAACCTGCGCAACCACGAACGCATCTACGACCAGATCAAGTTGCGCACCGAGCGCGGCGTCGGCAACGGTGCCGACCAGGACCAGGCTGAAGCCCGCCTGGCCCAGGCCCGTAACAACTTGATCACCGAGCAAACCAACCTGGCGGATGCGCAGGTCAATTACCTCAGCGCCGTCGGCCAGATGCCAGACCAGCTAGAGCGCCCGGCCCCGTTCATGGCCATGCTGCCGGCAGACCTGAATGAAGCCCGCCGCCAGATGCTCGACAACAGCCCGATCCTGCGTTCGGCCGAGTCGGATATCTCCGCCGCCGAGAAGCAGTACGAAGCCGCCAAGTCCACCTTCTACCCGCGATTTGACGCTGAGCTGGGCACCAACGCCGACAACAACGTCTCCGGTGATCCCAACCACAGCAACGGTTGGGAAGCCATGGTGCGCATGCGCTTCAACCTGTTCGCCGGTGGCAGCAACAAGGCCGACCTGCAATCGAAGTCCTACCAGGCCAACCAGGCGCTGGACATTCGCAACAACGCCTTGCGCCAGCTCAATGAAGAGCTAGGCTTGGCTTGGAACGCCCTGAACAACGCTAACGCGCAATTGCCGGTCGCCCAGCAGTACGTGGATCACAGCACCCGCGTACGCACGTCTTACCAGCAACAGTTCAGCCTTGGTCAACGTACCCTGTTGGATTTACTCGACAGCGAAAATGAATTGTTCACCGCTTCCCGTCGCCTGGAAGAAATCAAGAACATTCAGTTATTTACTCAGTACCGAATCAAGGCGACCATGGGCGAATTGCTCAAGAGCCAGGGAGTGGTTGCACCAATGGCCTCCGTCGTGCAGAACGACGTGAAACCTAAAGTCCAACTGCCTGGGATGAATTGAGCCAGCCCAATAGCCCCATCTGTTAGTCGAGAGTGCCCCGCGTGGAACCTGAAGTCAGTCGAGTTCATCTCAGTCATGATCCACGCGCACTGCACGACGACCCGTTACTCGACGGGTTGTTGGCGCTCTGCGCCCTGCATCAAAAACCGGCCAGTGCGGCCATGCTCACCACCGGCCTGCCGCTGCCTTCGCAACGCTTGAGTGCCGAACTGCTACCGCGTGCCGCTGCGCGGGCCGGGTTGCAAGGCCGGCTGCTGCAACGCAAGTTGGAACAGATCCCGACCATTGCACTGCCGGCGCTGCTGTTGCTCAAGGACGGTCGCAGTACCGTGCTGGTGGGCTGGGAGGGCGAAGATGAAGCGCGGATCCTGCTCAGCGAAAGCGACGGCGGTGAAGTGCTGATCAAGCGCGAAGCACTGGCCGACGACTACATCGGCAAAGTCTTCTTTGCACAGCCGCAGCACAAGTTCGACGTCAACCACGGCAGCCTGATTCCGCGGGCGCGCTCGTGGTTCCGTGACACCCTCATGCGTTCACGCTGGCTCTACACCGACGCCATCGCCGCCAGCTTCCTGATCAACATCATCGCCATGGCCGCGCCGCTGTTCGTGATGAACGTGTACGACCGCGTCGTGCCGAACCAGGCCACCGCCACCCTGTGGGTGCTGGCCGTGGGCATCTGCGGTGCCTACCTGTTCGACCTGATCCTCAAAAGCCTGCGCAGCCTGTGCCTGGACCTGGCCGGTAAAAAGACCGACCTGATCATCTCGGCCACGCTGTTCGAGCGCATCGTCGGCATGTCCATGAAATACCGCCCGGCGCGGGTCGGCAGCTTCGCGCAGAACATCCACGAGTTTCAAAGCCTGCGCGACTTCCTCGCGTCGCTGACCCTCACCAGCCTGATCGACCTGCCGTTTACGCTGCTGATCTTCCTGGTCATCGCCATTCTCGGCGGGCACCTGGTGTGGATCCCGGTGCTGGCGTTCCCGCTGGCCCTGGGCATCGGCTACGCCTTGCAGAAGCCCCTGGTCGCGACCATGGAGCGCACCATGGCGCTGGCCGCCGAGCGCCAGTCGAGCCTGATCGAAACCCTTGCCGGGCTCGATGCGGTCAAGGTCAACAATGCCGAGAGCGAGCGTCAGTACGGCTGGGAACAGACCATCGGTACCCTGAGCCGGCTTGAGCTGCGGGTGAAGTTGCTGTCGGGCCTGTCGATGAACATGACCCTGCTGATCCAGCAACTGGCTGGCGTGATCATGATCGTGTTCGGCGTGTACCAGATCATCGACGGCAACCTCAGTATGGGCGGCCTGATTGCCTGCTACATGCTCAGTGGCCGCGCCTTGAGCCCGTTGGCCTCGCTGTCGGGCCTGCTGACGCGCTACCAGCAAGCCAAGGTCACCATGACCTCGGTGGACCAGATGATGGAGCTGCCCCAGGAGCGCAACTTCGAAGAGCGCCCCATGAGCCGGCGCACCCTGCAAGGCGCCATCGAGTGCCGGGGCCTGAACTTCACTTACCCGAACCAGCAGAACCTGGCGCTGAAAAACATCAACCTGGTGATCAAACCAGGGGAAAAAATCGGCATCATCGGCCGCAGCGGTTCGGGCAAAAGCTCCCTGGCCAAGCTGATCGTTGGCCTTTACCAACCCGACTCCGGCTCCTTGCTGGTGGACGGCGTGGACGTGCGCCAGATCGACGTGAGCGAACTGCGCCACAACATCGGCTATGTCGCCCAAGACATTCAATTGCTGGCCGGCACCCTGCGCGACAACCTGGTCAGCGGTGCGCGCTACGTCGAGGATGAAATGGTCCTGCAAGCCGCCGAACTGGCTGGCGTGCACGAATTTGCCCGCCTGCATCCCCAAGGCTACGAGCTGCAAGTCGGCGAGCGTGGGCAGAACCTGTCCGGCGGCCAGCGCCAGAACGTTGCCCTGGCCCGTGCGCTGCTGCTCAACCCGCCCATGCTGCTGCTGGACGAACCCACCAGCGCCATGGACAACACCGGTGAAGAACGCTTGAAGCAACGCCTGCAAGCCGTGGTGCAAAACAAGACCGTGGTGCTGGTCACGCACCGAGCCTCACTGCTCTCCCTGGTCGACCGCCTGCTGGTGGTCGACCGTGGGCAGATTCTCGCGGACGGCCCGAAAGCCGTGGTCATGGAAGCGTTGAAGAAGGGGCAGATCAGTGTTGCTTAACTCCATCAAGAGTGCGGTCGGCCGCTACTTCAAAGGCTCCGATTCGCTGCAGGGCCAGCCGCTGCCCGAGGTCAACAAGGCGCTGATCGAAGATGCGCCACGGGTCATCCGCCTGACCATCTGGGCAATCATCGCGTTCTTTATATTCCTGGTGGTGTGGGCTGGTTTCTCCCAGATCGACGAAGTGACCCGTGGCGACGGCAAGGCGATTCCGTCGTCCAAATTGCAGAAAATCCAGAACCTGGAAGGCGGTATCGTCGCCGAGCTGTACGTCAAGGAAGGCCAGATCGTAGAGGCCGGCGCGCCGTTGATTCGTCTCGACGACACGCGGTTTGTCTCCAATGCCGGGGAAACCGAAGCCCTGCGCCTGGCCATGCAGCTGCGCGTCGAGCGTTTGAGCGCCCAGGTGGATGACCGCCCGCTGAACATCCCCGACGATGTGCTCAAGGCCGCACCGAGCCAGGCTGCCAATGAGCGCTCCTTGTATGAAAGCCGCCGCCAGCAGTTGAAAGACGAAGTCGGCGGCTTGCAGGAGCAACTCGTACAGCGCCAACAGGAACTGCGCGAGTTCACCTCCAAGCAGGGCCAATACCGCAGCCAGTTGTCCCTGCAACGCCAGGAAATCAACATGTCCGAGCCGCTGGTGGCTCAGGGCGCGGTGTCGCCGGTAGAAGTGCTGCGCCTCAAGCGCGCCGAAATGGAAACCCGCGGGCAGTTGGACGCCACCACCCTGGCGATCCCGCGTGCTGAATCGGCGATCAAGGAAGTGCAACGCAAAATCGATGAAACCCGCGGCAAATTCCGCAGCGAAGCCCTGACCCAACTCAACGAAGCCCGTACTGAACTGAACAAGGCCGAGTCCACCGGCCGCGCGTTGGAAGACCGGGTCAGCCGCACCCTGGTCACTTCGCCAGTGCGTGGGATCGTCAAGCAGTTGCTGGTCAACACCGTTGGCGGTGTGATCCAGCCGGGCAGCGACATGGTCGAAATCGTGCCGCTGGACGACACCCTGCTGGTAGAAGCCAAGATCCGCCCGCAAGACATCGCCTTCCTGCACCCAGGGCAAGAAGCGGTGGTCAAGTTCACCGCTTACGACTACACGGTCTACGGTGGCCTGAAGGCCAAGCTCGAACGCATCGGTGCCGACACCATCACTGATGAAGACAAGAAGACCACCTACTACATGATCACTTTGCGCACTGACCGCAGCCACTTGGGTACGGATGAGAAACCGCTGCTGATCATCCCTGGCATGGTTGCTTCGGTGGATATCATCACCGGCAAGAAAAGCATCCTAAGCTACCTGCTCAAGCCGATCATCAAGGCGCGGGCCGAGGCGTTGCACGAGCGTTGATTTTCAGCGCCTGTACCGACCTCATCGCAGGCAAGCCAGCTCCCACATTTGAATGTGTTCACCAATCAAAATGTGGGAGGGGGCTTGCCCCCGATGCGGCCGCCAGCATCACGCTACAGCTCAAACCAAACGCCATATCCATATGCGCTAACGGTATTTAAGCTTCCATCCTTATGCCTATAAATTCACTCCCCTGTCTGCCGGGAATGAATCAAATGTCTGCCACCACCGTCCTCCAAACCTTCGACATCCGGCCTTTCCCTGGCAGCGTCGGCGCCGAGATCATCGGCCTGGACTTATCCCGCCCAGTCAACGACCAGGACTTCGCCCGCATCCATCGCGCACACCTGGACCACCACGTTATCGTGTTCCGCGACCAACGCATCACCCCCGAACAACAGATCGCCTTCAGCCGCCGTTTCGGCGTGTTGCAGATCCATGTGCTCAAGCAGTTCCTGTTGGCCAACCATCCCGAGATCCTGATCGTTTCCAACATCATCGAGAACGGCCAATCCATCGGCCTGGGGGATGCAGGCAAGTTCTGGCATTCGGACCTGTCATACAAAGAACTGCCCAGCCTGGGTTCGATGCTGCATGCCCAGGAGCTGCCATCTGAAGGCGGCGACACTCTGTTCGCCGATATGCACAAAGCCTGGGAGCAGTTGCCAAGCCACCTGCGCAACGCCATCGAAGGCCGCAGCGCCGCGCATTCCTACACGGCGCGCTACAGCGAGACCAAATTCGAAGGCAACTGGCGCCCAACCCTCACCCCGGAACAGCTCGCCCAGGTTGCCGAAGTGGTGCACCCCGTTGTGCGTACCCACCCGGAAAACGGCCGTAAGGCGCTGTTCGTCAGCGAGGGCTTCACCACCCGTATCGTCGGCTTGCCCGATGACGAAAGCCGTGACCTGCTGGCCCAGCTCTACGCCTACAGCGTGCTGCCGGAAAACATCTACCGCCACCAGTGGCAGCCCCACGACCTGGTGTTCTGGGACAACCGCTCGCTGATCCACCTGGCCGCCGGGTGCCCAAGCCACCTGCGGCGCAAATTGTTCCGCACCACCATTCAGGGGGACGCGCCTTTCTAACCCGATAAAGCCTGCTAGGATTGCGCCCAGTTCACTCCCAACGGACCACGAGTGCTTGGCATGCAACTACCAGACATGAACCTGCTGGTCGCCCTCGACGCGTTGCTCGACGAGGGCAGTGTGGTGGGCGCCGCGCGGCGGATGAACCTCAGCCCGGCCGCCATGAGCCGCACCCTCACGCGTATCCGTGAAGCGGTCGGAGACCCGATCCTGGTGCGTGCCGGCCGTGGCCTGGTGCCGACGCCCAAGGCGCTCGAGCTGCAAGGCCAGGTGCGCAATGTGGTGGAGCAGGCCGCGTTGCTGTTCCGTTCGGCGGACCAAGTCGATCTGAGCACCTTGCGCCGCCGCTTCAGCGTGCGCGCCAATGACTTTTTCATCGGCGTGTATGGCGGGCGACTGTTCGACACTATGGAGCGCGTGGCGCCGCTGTGCGAGCTGCGCTTTGTGCCCGAAGGCGACACTGACGATGAAGCCCTGCGCGAGGGGCGGTTGGACTTGCGGGTGAGCAACACCATGCCTGCCAGCCCGGAAGTGAAGGTGCAAAACCTGTTCTCCACCACCTTTGTCGGCCTGGCACGCCAGGACCACCCGCTGTTCGATGAAGAAATCACGGCGGCACGCTTTGCCAGCTATTCCCACATCAGCATCTCCCGGCGCGGCATCGCCCGTGGGCCCATCGATACCGCGTTGAATGCTCAAGGCCTGGAGCGCCGTGTGGCCATGATCGCCCCCGGCTTTCACGGTGCGATGTTCATGCTGCCCGATTCCGACCTGCTGCTGCCGGTACCCAAGGAAGCCCTCCTGAGCGCCAAGCGTCTGAACCTGCCACTGCGCGCGTTCGCCTTGCCGATTTCACTGCCCACCCTGGTCCTGGCCCAATCCTGGCACCCACGCTTCGACAAAGACCCGGCGCACAAATGGCTGCGCGAAACCATGCGCGAAAGCTGTCATGCCACCTGGCTAGAAGCCCAGCCGGTATAAAGCGAACGCGGATAAATGTGGGAGCTGGCTTGCCTGCGAAGGCGGCATGTCAGTCACTGAATCTCTTACTGAACTGGCGCTATCGCAGGCAAGCCAGCTCCCACAGGGTTCAGTGTTGATGTTCAAAGTTGCGTCCGACGCACTTATAACCTGCCAACAAGTAACTTTTTGTCATGAGAGTGCCTGATTAAACTGCTCGGGTATTTTTCATTCCGAGTTACCTTTTCATGACGTCCCTCGCTGCCCCCGCTATCCAGGCCGCAGCCAAACCTACGGCCCCGAGCCCACCCGTGTTCGGCCCGCGCATCATCATCGGCTTGCTCGGCGTGTTGCTGGCGGTGCTGGTCTCCGGTCTCAACGAGATGGTCACCAAGGTCGCTCTCGCCGATATTCGTGGTGCGCTGTACATCGGCTTTGACGAAGGCACGTGGTTGGTCGCCGCCTACACCGCCACCTCCGTGGCAGCCATGGCCTTCGCGCCGTGGTGTTCGGTGACGTTTTCCCTGCGTCGCTTCACCCTGTGCGCTATCGGTTTGTTCACCGTGCTGGGCATCCTCTGCCCGTTCGCGCCGAACTACGAAAGCCTGTTGCTGCTGCGTACCGTGCAAGGCCTGGCCGGTGGCGCGCTGCCGCCGATGCTGATGACCGTGGCGCTGCGTTTTTTGCCGGCCAACGTCAAGTTGTACGGGTTGGCCGGTTACGCACTGACCGCCACCTTCGGGCCCAGCCTGGGCACGCCGCTGGCGGCGTTGTGGACCGAATACGTCGGCTGGCAGTGGGCGTTCTGGCAGATCGTCGCGCCGTGCCTGCTGGCCATGGCGGCCGTGGCCTATGGCTTGCCACAAGACCCGCTGCGCCTGGAGCGCTTCAAGCAGTTCAACTGGCGTGGTTTGCTATTGGGCTTCCCGGCGATTTGCATGCTGGTGATCGGCCTGTTGCAGGGCAATCGCCTGGACTGGTTCGAATCGGGCCTGATTACCTTCCTGCTGTGTGGCGGCACATTGTTGCTGGTGCTGTTCATGCTCAACGAATGGTCACAACCGCTGCCCTTCTTCAACCTGCAGATGCTCGGCCTGCGCAACCTGGCCTTCGCCCTGATCGTGCTGGCCGGCGTGCTGATGGTGCTGACCTCGGTGATCATCATTCCGTCGAGTTTCCTCGCCCAGGTCCAGGGCTACCGGCCGCTGCAAACTGCGCCGGTGATGCTGCTGATGGCGCTGCCACAGTTGATTGCGCTGCCGCTGGTGGCGGCGCTGTGCAACCTGCGCTGGGTCGATTGCCGCTGGGTGCTGGGCATTGGCCTGAGCATGTTGGTGCTGTGCTGCATCGGCAGTTCTCACCTGACTTCGGCGTGGATTCGTGACGACTTTTACGGCTGGTACCTGCTGCAGATTTTCGGTCAGCCGATGGCCGTGTTGCCTCTGCTGATGCTGTCCACCGGCAGTATCCAACCCATCGAAGGGCCGTTTGCCTCGGCCTGGTTCAACACCGTCAAGGGCCTGGCCGCTGTGATCGCCACTGCGGTGCTGGATACATTGACCACCCAGCGCGGGCATTTCCATTCAACCATGTTGGTGGACCGCCTGGGCAATTCGCCCCTGGCCGACGCTGACGCGCCGGGCCTCGCCCACCGCTTGCACGAGCAGACCGTGGTGCTGACCTCTTCGGATCTTTACGTCGTCATGGCCGGTGTCGCGGTGGCGTTGATCCTGCTGATTTTCTGGATGCCCACGCGGATCTATCCGCCTCGCGCTCCGGCCTGACCACAAGGACTTTCCATGAAACGCAAAGACAAAATTGCCGTCTCCGTTATTGCTGTATTTGCTGTCGGCGTGTTGTTTTACCTGGTTGCGCCGGGCGTACTGGGCAGCAAGCACCAGACCACCAACGACGCCTTTGTCGCCGCCGACTTCACTCTGGTGGCGCCGCGGGTGGCAGGCTTCATCAAGGAAGTGCTGGTAGAGGACAACCAGCGCGTCAAGGCTGGCCAACTGTTGGCGCTGATCGACGACCGCGATTTTCGCGCCGCCGCCCAGGCCGCCGATGCCGACACCCTGGTCGCCCAGGCCCAGCTGAAAAACGCCAGCGCGACCCTGGAGCGCCAAAGCTCGGTGATCGCTCAGGCCCAGGCCACCGTGGCAGCAGATCGCGCAGAAGTGGCGTTTGCCGAGCATGAACTGAATCGCTACAACCACCTCGCTGGCGTCGGTGCGGGCACCGTGCAGAACGCCCAGCAAGCCAAGACGCGCATCGACCAGGCTACCGCGCGCCTGGCCAAATCCACCGCCGTGCTGGCCGCCGAACGCAAGCAGGTGGAAATCCTCACCGCCCAGCGCGACGCCGCCGAAGGTGGGCTCAAACGCGCCCAGGCCGCGCTGGAAATGGCCAGTTATCAGCTGTCTTACACGCGCATTGTCGCACCGGTGGATGGCATGGTCGGTGAGCGTGCGGTGCGGGTCGGCGCCTATGTGACACCGGGCAGCAAGATCCTCGCGGTGGTGCCACTGGCCGAAGCCTACGTGGTGGCCAATTTCCAAGAGACCCAACTGTCGCATATGCACGCGGGGCAAGCGGTGCAAGTCAGCGTCGACAGCCTTGACGGCGAACTGCTCAAAGGCCATCTGGAAAGCCTGGCGCCTGCCACCGGAGTGACCTTCGCCTCGGTCAAGCCCGACAACGCCACCGGCAACTTCACCAAGGTGGTGCAGCGTATTCCGGTGAAGATCGTCCTCGAACCGAACCAGCCACTGACCGAGCGTTTGCGCGTCGGCATGTCGGTGGAAGCCAGCGTCGACACCCGGCCGGTCGCGCAACAGCGTGAGGTGGCCCAGCAATGAAACACCTCGCCTGGCTCACCTTGAGCCTGATCAGCCTGAGTGCCTGCACGGTCGGTCCCGACTTCCAGCGGCCCGAGAGCCCGCAGATCAGTCAATGGAGCGAGCCCCAGGGCCGCCAGGCCGCCAGCCGCGCCACCAGCGACCCTTTGCAGGAGCGCTGGTGGGATGTGTTCCACGATGCGCAGCTCTCGGCCCTTACGCGTCGCGCCCTCAGCGATAACCTCGACCTGAAACTGGCCAGCAGCCGCCTGCAACAAAGCCGCGCTATCCGCCAGGTGACCACGGCCGAGCGCTACCCCAACGTTGATGTCGGCGGCGCTTACCAGCGTAAGCGCAACAGCGGCAAAGGCTTGAACGACCCTTCCGGCGAGAACGGCGGCTCTGCTTTCAACCAATGGGACATGGGCTTTTCGGCCGCCTGGGAGCTGGACTTCTGGGGCCGGGTCAAGCGTGAAACCGAGGCCGCCGACGCCACGCTGGAAGTCGCCGAAAACGACCGTCGCGCCGTGTTGTTGTCGGTACTGGCCGAGACCGCCCAGGACTACATCCAACTGCGCGGCGTACAAAATACCCGCGCCGTGACCGAGCAAAACCTCGACGTCGCTCGCCACAGCCTCAAGCTCTCGCAACTGCGTCTGGCCGACGGCGTCGCGACCGATTTGGACGTGGCCGAAGCCGCCGCCCAGGTCGCGGCTATTGAAGCGCGCCTGCCGGATCTGCAGCAGCGTCAGGACCAGTTGATCAACGCCCTGAGCCTGCTGATGGGCGAGCCACCCCAGGCGCTGTACGCGCAGCTGTCCAAAGACGCTCCCGTGCCGCAAACCCAGCGCCAGGTGGCGATCGGCCTACCATCGGAACTCGCCGAACGCCGGCCCGACATCCGCCAGGCCGAAGCGCGCCTGCACGCAGCCACGGCCAGCATCGGCGTGGCCAAGGGCGACTTTTACCCACGTATCACCCTGTCTGGCAGCCTGGGTTCCCAAGCCATGCAACTCTCGGATTTCGGCTCCTGGGGTTCCCGTGCCTTTGCCTTCGGCCCGCAATTGAGCCTGCCGCTGTTCAACGGCGGGCGCCTGCAAGGCATGGTGGATTTACGCGAAGCCCAGCAACAGGAAGCGGCGCTGGCCTACCAGCAAACCGTGCTGCGTGCCTGGCATGAAATCGACGACCAACTGACCCGCTACAACGCCAGCCAACTGCGCCGCGACAGCCTCGCGGAAGCTGTGCGCCAGAACCAAATTGCGCTGACCACCGCCCAACACCAGTACGTCGAAGGCGTGGCGGATTTCGTCAACGTACTCACCGTGCAGAGTGCGTTGTTGGCGACTCAGGAGCAGTGGGTAGAGAGCTCCACCGGCGTGTCATTGGCTATGGTCGGCTTGTACAAGGCGCTGGGAGGCGGGTGGGAGTCGGTGTATCCGTTGCAAGTCGCTCAGTAATGAGGGTGCGCTTTGTTGCAGCCCGAGATTCTTGATCCTAAGTGAGGTCTGCTGCAAACCGGGTACACACATTGGAAAGCATGCGTACCTCGGCACCGCTACAGCCTGCCGCTTCGAAAAAGCCGGAGGCTTCTCGCACCACAGCATAAATATCAGTGACGATGGATCTTGCTTCATCCATTCCCAACCCAAAGCGGTCGGGGGTACTGAGCAAATTGCTGATCGACGATACCCTGCCCTCATTCCCGATGATAAGTGCCTGCAAGCCTAGCTGAGTCGGGTGGGGCAACACGTCAAATACTGGCGCAAGGGAGTAGCCCGAGGCGCTGGTCAGCAGCAGCCCGGTTTGTTTCAGGTGGTCGTCGCTATTGCCGATGAGCACATTGAAGGCCATGCGCTTGTAAAGCTCACGCATATCAAACGTTGCATCGTCGCTGACCTTCTTCAAAACGTCTGCGATCCTGTAATAGGAAACGGCACTTTCAACCGCGTCGACGCGGGTCAATCGCAAATGCGTCGGGCCGCGCGAGCCAACCGTTGGCGTAGCGAAAAACGAATCCATTCCCATGCATCGCCACCTCGCCAACAGGGACCGGGTCACCGACTAAGTGAGCTGAAAAAACAAAGGCATTACCAATCGGCTTCCAGGACATCGGGTTCTCCTTCAGTGCGAATTCGCTCAGGCTCTCGGGCGAGGCTCATGGTAATACCAACCTGGTCAAGTTCTGGTGACGCAATGCTCGCCATACCTTCTTCCAAGTCCATCGCGCTCAGCACATTCATCAGCACGCCGAGGGATACGCCGGCCTCGCCCTGCCTCAGCCGCTGATACGTCTGCCGCGTAATGCCCGCGCGGCTGCATATGGTGGAGATTTTCAACCGGCGACGAATGCGGGCTATTTCGATACCGTTCCCGATACCTCTCATTACCTCAGCGCTTCTCTCTGAGATGTACCCTTTGTGCGGGTAGGGCTTCGCTGTTTCTTGCATGATATATCACTCTTTAAAGCAATAAAGGTAACTTATATCATCCAAGCCTCTAAGGCCACCTGCAAAAAACCGGCTCGAGGCCGGTTTTTTGCAGGGTTGGAAGATCAAAGGTTTTGCAAAAACACCACATACCCCCGAAACCACTCATTGCCCCGCAGATACCCCGGCTCTTGCCACTCCCCGCCCTGAATCAAGCCAATCTTGAACGGCACCCCCAGCCGATTCATCCGCGGCAAATACGCCGCGTAATCCGGGATGCTGTGACGCCCTTGATAGGTCTGCACCACCACTTCATCCACCACGCCTTTGAGCTGGGCGATGGCGGCCGGGTCGGCGTTGCTGCTCCAGTCCATCAGGCCGGTGATGCTCAACCGCAGGTCGGCAGGCAGGCGCTGGCGCAGGTCGCGCAGGAAGTCGGCGTATTCGTGCAGGTATTGGGTGCGGGCATCGAAATCGATCTGGATACCGACCACCGGGTTGCCGGCGTCTCGCCAGCGTTGCACCTGGCCCAGCACCTGGGTGTAGACCCGTTCCGGCCAGCGCAGGGTGTGGGCGCGGTACACCACCCAGACGTGGCCTTGAGTAATGCGCGGCACGCTCATGCCCTGGGCGATCAGTTGTACACCGCGCTGGGGTGCGCGGCGCGTGGCGTTAATCTGGCCTTGCAGGATGTACAGGGTTTTTGCCTGCTTGATGACCGGCTGGGGCGTGACGCCACTCCACAGCCAGAAGGCGTCGTAGTCGCCTGCGTCAACGGCGCCAAAAGCCGGACTTGCCAGCAACAGCAAGCCTAGCCACAGCGATTTCACCAGTAGTACTGCAGCGATTTGCCCCACTGGGTATCGGCAAAACCGCTCTTGAGTTGGCGGAACCAAGCTTTGCGCACCGCTGGCGCAACGTCTTCGCCGCCGCAGCTGTTGTAGCCGGCCGGCGCGTAGCAGTTGATGGCGCGGAACAACGCATAGGCCTTGTCGGTTTTCGGCGCCTTGGCGTTGGCGATCACTTGTTTGTAGCCGTCCAGGCGCGAGAAGGTTTCACCCTTGAAGTCCGAGGCGGTACTGCCCAGGCTGCCGGCGGCGCGGGGTTGTTCCAACGGCATGCCGTCCAGGCCGTTGCGCAGGATGAATTCCCCGAAGCAGTTCAACGCATGCGGGTTTTTGGCCTCGTTCTGCAAGGTCGCCGCGGTTTGCGCGATGCTTGGGCACGCGTACCCAGATTCGGCCTTGTCGCCGTTCCATTGGAACAGCTTCAAGGTCTGGCCGCTGGTATAGGTGTAGCCCAGGCTGGTGCCGAGTTTGTCGTCAGAGAGCGAGGCCTGCTTGAGGTCATCGGCGAAGGTGGCGTACTGGCCGCGCAGCAGGTCTTTGTAGAGGAGCACGAATTGCGCGCTCTGGCGCTCGATCGGGTCGCTGGCGTTGGCGATCTGCTGGCGTAGCAGGTCGGGGCCGGCGACGTTGCGCAGCAGGATGTAGCGCACTTGCTTGGCGCTGATCGGTGAGTCGGCGGCGAACACCTTGGCCAGTTGGCCGCTGCGCTCGTAGTTCATGGCCAATGCCAGCTCCAACTGGTCACGTTGCAGCGGTTGCTTGGCCAGCGGCAGCAGTTGCAGCCACAGGGCTTCGGCGCCTTTCCAGTCCTGCTTGGCCTCCAGGGCGAGGGCGCGCAGGGTCTGTTGGCTGAAGGCGAAGTAATCCAGGCTCGATGGTACATCCGCAGGCAGGTGCTTCAAGGCCGTGTCGGGTTGGTGCTCGACGTACAGGGCATAGCTGGCTTGCAGGAAGTCAAACAGCGCCGGCTCAGTGGCGAAGGTGCTCTTTTGCTTATCCAGGTCTTCGCGGCTCAACAGCGGCGGGGTGTGGGCGCGCATCGCCATCAGGTCGCTGACCACTTGCAGCATCGGGCTGTTCGCCGCTTGGTTGCCGACCATCAGCAACTTGAGGTCGGCCTCTTCCACCAACTCATCGACGCTGACATTACGCTGGGCGTCGGTGGCCTCGGTAAATTGCCAGGTGAAGTCTTCGGCAAGCTTGGCGTCGTCGTTCGCCAGCCAATGCACACGGCGCAAGAGCCCGCGGGCGGAGGCGACGTAATCGCCCTGTGGGTAAGTTTTCAGGTAACCGAGAAAGCCTTGCTCGGCATCGCTCAGGGCCGACTTATCCACATGCTCGCGTTGCGGCATGCCGTATTCATCGAAGGCTTCGGCCTGGGCCTGATTCAGCGACGTACGCGCAGTCATGTACAGTGCCGTTTCCTTCAGCCACGGCACATCGCTGGTGGCGGCGGCGGCGAACCCGCGCTCGGCGTAATCGAAGCGCCCGCTGTAGAAATCGCCGGCGGCCTGCAAGTAGGTGCGAAACAACTGGGCGTTGGCCGAGGGGGTCAACTGCGCGTCCACGACCTGGCGGCTCCAGTCACAGGTGGTCAGCAGCTGCAGGCGTGCTTTTACCAACACATCGCGCTCGGCGGGCGGCATCTGGGCTTTGATCACCTGGCTGATAAACGCCGCGGCGCTGTCATCGTCATTGCTGCGGCAACGGCTGCCTTCGCCATTCAGGAAGGCCTGGCCTGCGGTCTTGTACTCCTCGCGCTTGATGCCCAGGGGCTGGAGCAGCGTGTCGAGTTCGGCTGTGCGTGAATCGTCAGCCTTGTTGTCAGGCTCCTCATTCGTGGCCGGAGCCGGCACCAGGCGGTACACCGGAAACGGCACCGGGCCGAACCCTTGCGCCAAATCGTCTTCGCCTAAGGCATTGGGGGCCAGGGGCGCGGCTTTTTTGTCGGCCAGCAACAGGCGCAGGTTCACCCGGCTGTCGTTGCCAGGGCTGAGAAACGGCTGGTTGCTGCACGGCTCGTAGCTGTCACGCGACACCCGCCAGTCGGGGTAGCACGAGTCGTCAGAACTGGCCTGGGCCGGTAGGGAAAACCCGGCCAGCAGGGCCAGGGCCAGAGGTGACAGCAAACCGATGCGCATAACGTTTCCTTGATCCTGAGTCCTTGGAGAAGGGGCAATAATAGCCTGATCCGACGCGTGCTTCGGTGAAGGCCTACACAAATTGCGGATTTGTCCGATTCCAGCGGCGAGGCCAGGGCTTTTGGCCTAGAGTGGCGGTGTTTGCGCATGCGCAGTGTTTGTCCTGTAAGAGGGCAGTAGTAGCGGAGTCGATATGCGTCGGTCTGTGGTAGAGCAACACGAAAAAGTCGGGGCATTGCCTGCCTTTCATCGCTTGAGCTGGGAAGGTGCCGGCTGGCTCAGCCGCCTGTGGTGGGTGCCGATCCTGGCGCTGGCCATGGCCCTGCGGTTTTACCACCTCACCTCGGCGGCGATCTGGGGCGACGAAGGCTCCAGCCTGTTGCTCAGCGAATACGCCCTGGCCGACCTGTGGTTTCACGCGGCCCATGATGTGCACCCGCCGCTGTACTTCTTGCTGCTGCGCGGTTGGATCGAGGTGTTCGGCGACAGCATCGGCTCAATTCGCAGCCTGAGTGCGATCCCCGGCGTGGCCGTCGTGGGCCTGGGCATCTGGCTGACACGGCAACTGTCCACCCGACGCGCAGCCGTGCTGGCGGGGATCCTGCTGGTTCTACTGCCCACTGCGGTGCGCTACAGCCAGGAAGTGCGTATGTATTCGCTGCTCGGCGTGTGGCTGCTGGGCGCCACGCTGGCACTGGTGTACTGGGTGAGGCAGCCCGAACGCGCGCGCTATTTGGCTGTGTATGTGCTGCTGATGAGCGCCGGGTTCTATACCCACTACTTCACTGCGCTGTGCGTGCTGGTGCATTGGGCGTACCTGGGGTTGCAGGCGCCGGGTCAGCGCTTGATCACGCGACCTGCGTGGTGGGTCGCCAACGTGGCGATAGTGTTGCTGTATCTACCCTGGCTGCCCAACCTGCTGGGTTTGGTGCAGCACGTCGAACAGCTCAAAGTCGGCGGCGACATTGGTTGGGAAGAGCCGGTCAATCTGCTGTCGCTACCGTCGATGGTGTGGCAGTTCCTGCTGCAGGATGACGGTCTCGGCCTGTGGCCGCCGCTGTTCTGGCTGTTACCCCTGCTGCTGGCCGTGGTGGTTGTATCGACGGCCTGGCGCAATAACGCGGCGCGCTTGCCGGCACTGTTTTGCCTGCTACCGCTGCTGCTGGTCTATGGCGTGTCCTTTATCTCGCCCGTGTTTATCGAGCGCTACCTCACGGTGTATGCGTTAGGCCTGCCGATAGTCCTGGCGCTTGCCATCGACCGTTTGCCGCCCCGTTTGTCCTGGCTGGGCGTGGCGTTGTTCGCACTGTTTGTTGGCGTAGAACTGTTGGGGCTAAAGAACAACTTCGAAGTGGATGAGCACGACCAGTTCAACGTGCCGGTGGAGTTCGTCAATCGCAACTACCAGGAAGGCGACCGCATCGTCCTCAGTGACATGATGTGGTACCTCAGCTACGTGTATTACGACCAGACCGACGCGCAACTTCAGCTCTACACACCGCCCAAGCCCGACGGCACTGCCACTCGCCCGAACGCCTATGGTTTCGGCACACTGGTGGACCAGGACGGTGGCCGCATCTATCTGGACCGCCTCTCAGCACTGCCTGCTCAAACGCGGCGGGTATGGTTGATCAGCAGCAACGAAGCCCCAGATGAATTCGCGCCACTGCCCAACGGCTGGCGCGAACTCAGTCGCCAGGACGGCGGTGGCGCCAGGGCGCGGTTGTTCGTGCTATGCAACGCACCGGCGCCGCAACCTGAAGGCTGCCGCTAGACTCACTTGAACCTACTTATGAGGAGCCTTTCATGGAATCGCCACTGCACAGCTTGCCGGCTTTGTTCAAACAGCTTGGCCTGCCGGACGACCCGGTCAGTATTGAGCAATTTGTCGCCTCTCATTCGCCGCTCAAGCCGGAGTTGAAACTGGCGGATGCGTTTTTTTGGACGGATAGCCAGAGGGCATTTTTGCGTGAGGAGATTCTCGACGATGCGGATTGGGCGGTGGTGGTGGATGAGTTGAATCTGATCTTGCGGGGTGGACGAGGGGTGTAAAAAAATAGCTGCCACGCTGTAACTTGAAAAAATCTGGTGAGGGTTGAAAAAATTTGGTTTTGATCGCGCAAATTATTTTTTTTCTGAAAAAGCCCGCTATACGAAAAATATGCGAAACGTCCTATTTTTCATGGGGAAACGGACTATAGCCGCCGCAGACGATTTTTCTTATCAAAGGGATATCTCCTATTGATGAGTGGGTACGACATGCAAAAGCTGATTCCGCGCGGAAAACTACGGAGTTTTGACCCTTCGACGATTGAACTCATAAGCCCTTTTTCTGCGACGTCAATTGTTGAATTTCATCTTCCATTTACTTCTGGTTTGCTTGGGTTGTCTGAGCTTATTAAAGAGTGTGATGTAGGTTTGAACTCGTGTGTAACTTGGAAAGGCCGAAAAGCGATACTTGACAAGATTAATGGCGGAGAGTGGTTGCTTGTTTCAGAACGGACGGGGGCTTTGAATGACTTGTATGCACAGCGATGTATTCCAAGTGGGTTCTCTTCTGGCCGGTTTGTTAGCGAGGAGGAGGTAGGGCCGGGAAAATGGGCTTTTTTCAGCGTTGACTATGACGGAGTGAAGAACACCGCGATTATAGCCGCCAATCGCTTAGGATCTATGGGTGACCAAGGTCGAGTATTTGGTTCTGACGGCAAAGATTTAGCAAACACGGCCAGAACACTTATTCAGCAATGGGTGCCACTGAATGATTTCGAAGAGCACCGCATCGCCGACTCTGCCATACGTCGATATGGTGAGCTTCGGTACACTCCGCAACGGTTTCTGGAGGGCGAGGACAAGTGGCAGATTGGCGGGAAATCGTGGCACTGGCAGCCAGTCACGCCAGATGAGGCGTATGAAAAAAAGGAGGGGGCAAAATGAGCCATCGCAGAATTTGGCTATTTTGGGGAGCGATGGATGCGATTTATCTCATTTGGTATTCATCCAATAGTTTCTTAAACAATAGAATTCCGTATCTGAGTGATGTGATAAGTGCCTCAGATGTTTTGCGAGAGCACAGTGATGTGCAAATTGTCATGTTTATGGGGGCGTTGGTTTTACAGGCCTCAATTTTTGCATCCTGTGCCATGTTTTTTCTTCAGAAAAAATCAGTCATGTGGCTTGCCTTTTTCCAAACCCCCTTACGTCTTGTGCTCATTATCCCCTCCGTTTCGCTCCTGTTGATTGGCGCTCGAGTTTTCCCGCATTACAACGTACTGGCAATGGCTGGATTGATCGGTGCGTCGGAGATTTTAAAAGTCTGGAGCGTGTGGCGATGGAGCAAAAAATGCTGACGCTGACCTAATGTGGGAGCGGGCTTGCCCGCGAAGGCGGTGTGTCAGTCACTGAATACTCAACTGAACCACCGCTTTCGCAGGCAAGCCAGCTCCCACATTTTGTTTGTCGTATGGCGAATATCGCGATTTGCTGATGCCCACCCTCAAACCCGCTTTACTCAAGCCACATTCCACCACTCATCTGCGAAATTGTTTCAAAACTTGACGGCACACTCTTCCTTCGCCATATTGATAGTTAGCAAACTAACTGTATGCGAACTATCCAGTGCCTCAATCCCTCGAACAACTCCAGATGAGCCTCAGCAGCAGCATGGTGGTGGGCGCCCGTAATTGGCGCAAAATCTGCCAGACCACGCTGGTGGGCTATGGCATCTCCGAAGCCTGCGCCGTGCCGTTGTTGATGATCGGTCGCTTGGGCGACGGTGTGCACCAGGTCAAGGTCGCCCAGGCCTCCGGTATGGAAAGCCCATCACTGGTGCGCCTGCTCGACCGGCTGTGCGGTGACGGTTACGTCTGCCGCACCGAAGACATCCACGACCGCCGCGCCAAGGCCCTGAGCCTCACCGAGCGTGGCCGTGAGCTGGTGCAGGCGGTGGAGGCGCAACTGGTGCGCCTGCGCAAGGACGTGTTGGCGGATATCGCCCCCGACGATCTGCAAGCGGCACTGCGTGTATTGCGCGCCTTCGAAGCGGCCGAGGCTGTGTCGCCTTGAACGGATTTTTTACCGGCTTCCCGCCTGCCCGCGACTGGTTCTACGGGGTGCGTACCTTCGCCGCGTCGATGATCGCGCTGTATATCGCCATGCTCATGCAAATGCCGCGTCCGTACTGGGCGATGGCCACGGTGTATATCGTCTCCAGCCCGTTTGTCGGCCCTACCAGTTCCAAAGCCCTGTACCGTGCCATCGGCACCTTGATGGGCGCGGCGGCGGCGGTGCTGTTTGTGCCGATGTTCGTGCAGTCACCCTACATTCTGGTGGTGGTGATTGCGTTGTGGACCGGCACCTTGCTGTTTCTGTCCATGCACCTGCGCACCGCCAATAACTACGCCCTGATGCTGGCCGGCTACACCTTGCCGCTGATTGCCTTGCCGGTGGTGGATAACCCCCTGGCAGTCTGGGATGTGGCGGAGGCGCGTACCGAAGAAATCTTCCTCGGCATCGCAGTCGCAGCGGTGGTGGGCGCGATGTTCTGGCCTCGGCGCCTGATGCCGGTGTTCGATGGCTCGGTGGCCAAGTGGTTCAGCGACGCGCAGGTCTATAGCCAGCGCTTTCTCAGCCGCAAGGTCGACCCGCAAGAAGTCAGCAACCTGCGCGGCGGCATGGTCGCCACCTTCAACACCCTTGAATTGATGATCGGCCAGTTGCCCCACGAAGGTGCGCGCCCGCAGACGGTGCGCAACACCAAGGAACTGCGCGGGCGCATGATTCACCTGCTACCAGTGATCGACGCTTTGGACGATGCGGTGTACGCCATTGAGCACCGTGCGCCGGAGTTTCTCGATCAGCTCACGCCGTTGCTGGAAGAAGCCAGCGCCTGGCTGCAAAGCACCACCGAAGCCGCGCCACTGGAAAGCTGGCGCCTGCTGCGCGACAAGATCGACGCCGCGCAACCCCAAGGCGAAGCGCTGGATGACCGTCATACGTTGCTGTTCTCCAACGCGCTGTACCGCCTGGGCGAATGGGTCGACCTGTGGCAAGACTGCCGCAGCCTGCAAGCCGCCATCCAATGCGAAAGCCAGGACACCTGGCGCGCTGTTTACCGGCACTGGCGCCTGGGCCGGCTCACGCCGTTCCTCGACCGTGGGCTGATGCTCTACTCAGCGTTCTCCACCGTCACCGCAATCATTGTCGCCTCGGTGCTGTGGATTCTGCTGGGCTGGACCGATGGCGGCAGCGCCGTGATCCTTGCCGCCGTCGCCTGCAGCTTCTTCGCCTCGATGGACGATCCGGCGCCGCAGATCTACCGGTTCTTTTTCTGGACCGCCATGTCGGTACTGTTCGCCAGCCTGTATCTGTTTCTGGTGCTGCCCAACCTGCATGACTTCCCCATGCTGGTGCTGGCCTTCGCCGTGCCGTTTATCTGCGTCGGCACTCTCACGGTACAGCCACGCTTCTACCTGGGCATGTTGCTGACGCTGGTGAACACCTCGTCGTTCATCAGCATCCAGGGCGCCTATGACGCGGACTTTCTCAACTTCGCCAACGTCAACCTGGCCGGGCCCGTTGGCCTGCTGTTCGCGTTCGTGTGGACCTTGATCGCGCGACCCTTCGGCGCTGAATTGGCGGCCAAGCGCCTCACCCGTTTCAGCTGGCGCGACATCGTCAGCCTCACCGAGCCCGCCACCCTGGCCGAACACCGGCACATGGCCGTACAAATGCTCGACCGCCTGATGCAACACCTGCCGCGTCTGGCCCTCACCGGCCAGGACACCGGCATCGCCCTGCGCGACCTGCGCGTGGCGCTGAACCTGCTCGACCTGCTTGCCTACTCGCCACGCATCCTCGGTGTGCCACGGGTGTTGCTCAACCAAGTGGTGGAAGGCGTGGGCGGTTACTTCAAGGCCTGCCTCAAGGCGGGTGAACGCTTGCCCGCGCCTAGCGGTCTGCTGATGACCCTGGACCGCACGCGCCGCGCCCTCAACGGTCAGGGCCTGCAAGACGAAGACGACACCCGCCTGCATCTGCTGCACGCCTTGGCCGGCCTGCGCCTGGCGCTGTTGCCCGGTGTGGAGTTCATTGGCGGTACAGAGATGGAAGCGCCGTTACCTGATGGAGCGCCTTTATGATCGGTGACCTGGATATCAGCGGGGTGTTCCTGCCCACGCTGCTGGTGCTGATGGGCATTACTTATGTGTTGTTTCTGGTGGTGCACGGGCTGTTGACGCGCATGCACTTCTATCGCCTGGTCTGGCACCGGGCATTGTTCAATGTGGGGCTCTACGCGCTGTTGCTGGGCGCGGTGGACTCACTCAGTCGATATTTGATGACATGAAAAACCCTTTTTTGACTATCGGCCGTGTCGTCCTGACGTTGTTGATCGTGAGTTTCGCGGTCGTCGTTGTGTGGCGCATGGTCATGTACTACATGTTTGCGCCCTGGACCCGTGATGGCCACATCCGTGCCGACATCGTGCAGATCGCCCCGGACGTGTCCGGGCTGATCCAGCGCGTGGACGTGCGCGACAACCAGTTGGTGACCAAGGGCCAGGTGCTCTTCGCCGTCGACCAGGACCGCTTCAAGCTGGCCCTGCGCCAAGCCCAGGCCGCCGTGGCCGACCGCCAGGAAACCCTGGCCCAGGCCCAGCGCGAGTACAAGCGTAACCGTGGCCTTGGCAACCTGGTGCCCAGCGAGCAACTGGAAGAGAGCCAGTCCCGCGTCGCCCGCGCCCAATCGGCACTGGCCGAAGCGCAAGTGACGGTGGACTCCGCCCAACTCAACCTCGACCGCTCGGTGATCCGCAGCCCTGTGGACGGCTACGTCAACGACCGCGCACCGCGTACCCAGGAGTTCGTCACCGCCGGGCGCCCGGTGCTGTCAGTGGTGGACAGCAACTCCTTCCACATCGACGGTTACTTCGAAGAAACCAAGCTCGACGGCATCCACGTGGGCATGGGCGTGGATATCCGTGTGATCGGCGACAACGCGCGCCTGCATGGCCACGTGCAGAGCATCGTCGCCGGTATCGAAGACCGCGACCGCAGCAGCGGCTCCAACCTGTTGCCCAACGTCAACCCGGCGTTCAGCTGGGTGCGCCTGGCCCAGCGGATCCCCGTGCGCATTGCCTTCGATGACGTGCCGGCGGACTTTCGCATGATCGCCGGGCGCACGGCGACGGTGTCGATCATTGACGACAAAGTTAAAGACGGGGACAAACCATGAAGCGGCTTCTGGCAACCGCTTCCCTGGGGTTGTTGCTGTCGGCCTGCCAAGTTGTAGGCCCGGATTACAAACTGCCGGAACAGGCCGCAGTCAACCGTGGCGACCTGCAAAGGCCGATCATGGGTGAAGGCAAAAACGTGGTGTCGGCACCGGTGCCAGCGGATTGGTGGAAGCTGTACAAAGACCCGCGCCTGGACGAACTGGTACGCCAGGCCATGGCCTCCAACACCGACCTGCGCGTGGCCGCCGCCAACCTGCAGCGCTCCCGTTATCAGGTGCAGCAGGCCGAATCCGCTGGCGGCTGGAGTGCCGGCGTCAAGGCCGAGGCCCAGCGTTTACAGGAATCTGGCGAGGCCTTCTTGCTGCCGGACAAAGTCCCGGTAGGCAATATCGGTAGCGTCGGGATTACCACGTCCTATCAATTCGACCTCTTCGGCACCTTGCAGCGCGGCATCGAAAGCGCCCAGGCCAGCGCCGATGCCACCCAGGCCGCGGCGGATATCGCCCGCATCACCCTGGTGGCCGATGTGGTGCGCTCCTATACCCAGGTGTGCGCGGCCAACGAAGAACTGGCGATTGCCAACGAGTCCCTCGACCTGCAAGCCCAGAGCACCAAACTGACCCAGCGCCTGCGAGATGCCGGGCGTGGCGATGAGACCCAGGTGACTCGTTCGCAAACCCAATACAAATCCCTGCGCGCCGACATACCGCGCTATGAAGCTTCGCGTCAGGCGGCGCTGTTCCGGCTGTCGATGTTGCTGGCCAAACCTGTCGACCAACTGCCAGCCGGCACGGGCACCTGCGCCGAGCTGCCACATATTGCTCAACTGCTGCCGGTAGGCGATGGCGCCACGCTGCTCAAGCGCCGCCCGGACGTGCGCCAGGCCGAACGCCAATTGGCTGCCGCCACGGCACGCATCGGCGTAGCCACCGGCGCGCTGTACCCGGATATCAGCATCGGCGCCACGGTCGGCACCGTCGGCTTGCTGGAAAACCTCGGCACGCCTGCCACCAACCGCTGGGGCTTTGGCCCGATGATCAGCTGGACTGTACCGACCAACGGCGCTCGTGCCCGCGTGCATGAAGCTGAAGCTGCGACCCAGGGCGCCCTGGCCCACTTCGACGGCGTGGTGCTCAACGCCATCCGCGAAACCCAGACCGGCCTGGCCCAATACACCGCCGTGTTGCAACGCCGCGACGCCCTTGCCGACGCCGAACAGTCGGCGCGAGAAGCCGCCGGCCAGACCCATCGCTTCTTCCAGGCCGGCCGCGAATCCTTCCTGGCGGACTTGCAGGCCACGCGCACCTACACCGACATGCGTGCGCAATTGGCGGCCGCCAACACCCAGGTTGCCATGAGCCAGATCGATCTGTTCCTGGCCCTGGGCGGCGGTTGGGAAAGCGGACGAACGCAAGGGGAAAAACCCGGCAAACCGTGAGGTGATTGCTATGCTTTCTTGGGTGAGGCCCGCTGGTGCCTCACCCGACAAAGCTCGCGTTTGCTCATGGGGATTCCAAGAATGAAAAACCCTTATGCTCCCGCTTTCTGGTGCGTGCTCTTCGCACTGGTTTTGTTATCGGCCGCGTATTTTTATGGCGTCATGCTCGCCCATCAACTCGACAAGGCCATGGTGTTCCTCGACAGCGCCTGCCTGGTGATCGGCACCTTGTCCATCGGCGTGGTGGCCTGGGCGTCGTATCAAAACCAGCGGGTGAAGAAAAAACTCCTCGAACAGGGCAAGACCCGCGTGGCGATCTGGGACACCAAGGTCGCCCTGCGCCGTGTCGAAACCGTGTTCGATCGCTATTTCTGGGGCAGTTACTGGCAGCCGGGGCGCACGTTCCAGGAAGTCATGGGCGACCTCACCGGCACGCCGCTGGAAAAAAGCCTCGAAGTCCTGAAAAAACAATGTGTGCTGCTGGATCGGCAAGTTGCTGACGGTAGGCATTGGCTGGATAACGCGCGGGAATTGTCCGACGTGGCCACGCAAATGGCCCGGGAGCGCTACCAGCTGGACTTTTGCGACCCCAAGGCCGACACCCCCGGCAATGCCGTGATACATCGCGAGTTCGAGGTGCTGGTGTACACCTGGACCGCACGCTTGAAGAGTTTTGATCACCAATTGGATGAAGTCGAGCAGGAGTACTCCTGAACTCCTGCTGAACTGATCCCTCTGAAAGGCTGGGCCGTTTACGCCTGCCAGTGCTAATCTTCCCCCGTTTCGGCGGGCTTGAGCCAATCCCCTCGGGGGTTCAAGGAAGACAGCCCACTTCTCACAGGATTTGATCAGGTCACTTCATGAATAAGCCAGCCGTTGTTTTCTTGGGTTTTGTTGTCGCCGTCGGCGCCGTCAGTGCGGGCGGTGCCTGGTACACCGGTAAACAACTGGAGCCGGTCCTGCAAACCGCTATCCAGAGCGCCAATAAAGAACTGCAGACCTCCATGGCCGGCGTCGATGGCAGCGTGACCCTGGAGCTGGTGTCTCTGGACCGTGGCGTGTTCAGCAGCACCGCGCACTATCGCCTCAAAGGCCAAGGCAGCGTGTTCGGCGAAGACAACCCGAACCCCGAATTGCTGTTCGTCGACCACATCGAACACGGCCCGCTGCCGTTCTCGCGCCTGGTGACGCTCAAGTGGTTGCCGGTCATGGCCACCAGTCACTACGAACTGGAAAAGAACCCCACCACCGAAAAATGGTTCGCCGCCAGCAAAGACGTGTCGCCGCTCAAAGGCGTGGCGAATATCGGCTATAGCCGTTCGGTGAGCGGCAACATCGAATTGCTGCCCCTGGAATTCAAGGACGCCACCTCCTCGGTGAGCTTCTCCGGCGCCAACCTCAACTTTGACAGCAGCGCCGAAGGCCAGAAGGTCAAGGCCGAAGGCTTCATGAACAGCCTCAAGGTTGCCGCAGTGGACGCCGAAGGCGCACCGTTCGAAGCGGAACTGGCCGGCCTGACCGTCGCCAGCAACCTGGAAAAAACCACCTTCGGTTTCTACACCGGCCAGAACACCGTGGAACTGACCGACACCAAGGTCACCTTCGGCCCGCAGAAAGCCGTGCTGACCCTCAAGGGTTTCGAGCAAAAAGACTCCAGCGAAACCAAGGACAACAACCTGGCTGGCCGCGTCGACTACAAGATCGACGAGATCGGCTACCAGGGCAAAGCAGTAGGCTCGGCCGCCATGGCCGTGAGCATGAAGAACGTCGACATTCCGGCGATGCTGGTGCTGACCAAGCTCTACCAGGACAAGATGCAACCGGTGCAAGCCGCCGCCGCTGCCGGTCAACCGGTGCCGGAGCTGCAAATGACCGAAGCCGAGCAAGCCCTGGCTGAAGCCAACGTCAACCAGGTGCTGGCCGCCAAGCCGCAACTGGCCGTGGAAAACCTGTCGCTCAAAACCACCCGTGGCGAAAGCAAGTTCAACCTGGTGGTGGACCTGACCAAGCCAACGTCCATGGAGCTGCCGCCGGTTGAACTGGGCAAGCAAATGGTCTCGCTGCTGGATGCCAACCTGACCCTGTCCAAGCCGATGATCAGCGACGTGGCGGCCCTGCAAGCCCAGGTGGGCGGCGTGACTGACCCCAAAGCCATCGAACAGCAATCGCAGATGGCGGCCGAGATGGTCAGCAGCATGGCGGTCGGTACTCAACTGGCGACCCTGGTGGGCACCGACGTGGTTTCCAAGCTGCACTACGCCAACAACGAGGTGACCTTCAACGGCCAGAAGATGACCGTTGAGCAGTTCCTCAGCTTTGTGATGTCCAAAGCCGGTGCGGTCAGCGGCGCCCAATAAACCTGAAATGCGGTAAAAAAATGTGGGAGCTGGCTTGCCTGCGATAGCATCGTCCCGGTCTGGCTGAACGACCGAGGTGCCTGCATCGCGGGCAAGCCCGGCTCCCACACAAACCCGGCTCCCACTTTTGTTTTGTGTGAGGGCAAAAAATCGCGATCGTACAATTCTGAACAATTGTTCTGAATTGTGCTTCCCCCTACTTCCCTAAGGGATAGTTCCTACAGGAAAGCTAGGTCGGGTCCCGAGACGCCGACACCCTGATGCGTTTTGCTCAGGACCATCTATCGTTAGGGCTTTCCGTGTGTAAGGAAGCTCACGATATGCTGCGAAACCTCCCCTACAGTGCTTCAGGCCGGTTGCGTCTGCTTATCGGGGCCGCCCTGTGCAGCCAATTGCTGATCCCAGGCCTTGCGTTTGCCGACCCAGCCTACGACGCCCTGATCATCCAGGCCCGTAACGGCCACTTCACGCCGGCGTTGACGCAACTGCGCCAACTGTCTGCCGAACGCCAAACCCCAGGCCAGGTCAGTGACCACCTGGTGATTGCCGGGTGGGCCGGGCAAGACGCTGAAGTGCTCAAGGTTTACGAGGCGCAAGGCAAGCATCGCAACCTCACCACCCAGGCACTCGCCACGGTGGCGCGCACTTATCGCAATCAAAAGCAGTGGGCTCAGGCCGAAGCGGTCTATCGCCAGGCGCTGCTGCGTGAACCCAATAACGTCGACCTGCAACTGGGCCAGGCCCTCACCCAGGCCGATGGCGGCAAGGCCAACGAAGCGGTGCAACGCTTGCGCACGATGGTGGCGGCGCAACCCAATGACCCGAACCGCCGCATGGCCCTGGGTTATGCGCTGACACGCGCCGGCCTGAACTACGACGCGCTGTTCGAATTCGACCAAGCCTTTATCCGGGCGGGCGATAAACCCGAAGTGGCGCGTGAATACATCGTTGCCCTGCAAAAGGCGCGGCTGCCGGAGCCGGCACTGCGCCTCTCGGCCAAGCGCCCGGGGCTGGTGGATGCGGTCACCCAGCGCCGCCTCGAAGGTGACCTTGCCGCCGAGCGTGTGCGCATGGCTGAGTTCGCCACGCGCAGCGAGAAGGAACGCTACGTCATCGCAGACCGTGCCCTGCAGGACTACGACAAACTGATCAGTCGCTGGGCGCCGGACGCCACGGCCCACGACGACGTCGTGCGTTGGCGCATCGACCGCCTGGGCGCGCTCAAGGCCCGTGCACGGACCGCTGAGGTGATTCGCGAATACGAAGTGCTCACCGCCCAAGGCGTGCAGTTGCCGACCTACGCCGTGCGTTGGGTGGCCGCCTCCTACCTCGACCAGCGCCTGCCGGAAAAAGCCGCGCCCCTGTATCGCCAGGCGCTGACTGCGGCGGATGCCGACGTTGGTGATCATGTCAAAGACAGCACCGCCCTGTTCTACGCCTTGTTGGAAAATGACCAGGTGGATGAGGCGCGTACGGTCGCCACGCAGTTGGCCAGCACCGAAAAACCTCGGGTTGAACTCAAGGGTTTGCCTATCGGCAACCCTAACGACGAATGGATGGACGCCCAACAATTGGCGGCCCAGGCCGGTACCTATGGCGCGGACCTGAATGCCAGCGAACAAGCCCTGGAAAACCTGGGGAGCAAGGCCCCCGGCAGCATCGGTGTACGTTTGGCACAGGCAGAAATGTACCGTGCCCGTGAATGGCCGAGACGCGCTGAAGACTCGCTCAAGGAAACCGAAAACCAGAGCCCCCGTGACATCGGGGTGGAAATGTCCCAAGGCTTCACCGCGCTGGACCTGCAGGAATGGCGGCAACTGGACCTGCTCACCGATGACGTCGTTGCCCGCGCCCCGGACAACCGCCAGGTACAGCGCCTCAAACGCTTGCGTGATGTGCACGACATGGCCGAAGTGCGGGTGGAAGCCTATACCGGCAAAAGCTTCGGTGGCGGCAACAACCAAGAGGCCGGTGCGGTGTCGGGTAGCCGTGACTGGGGCATAGAAAGCGTGATCTACACCCCGCCCATCGACGAAGACTGGCGGCTGTTTGCCGGTGTCGGTTACGGCACTGCCGATTTCACCGAAGGCACTGGCCATCACCGCTGGCAGCGTGTGGGCGTGGAGCGGCGCACCCGCGACATGACCATCGAAGCCGAAGTGTCCAACCACTCCTATGGCGATGGCGCCAAACAAGGCGCGAGCGTGTCGATCGCCCGCGATATCAACGACCACTGGCAGTACGGCGGCAGCCTTGGCTACCTGCTCAACACCACACCGTTGCGGGCGTTGAATGAAGGTGTCACGGCCAACGGCGGCAGCGGTTTTATCCGCTGGCGCGCCAACGAAAGCCGCGAGTGGAAACTGGCCATCAGCCCGTCCCATTTCAGCGATGGCAACGATCGCGTCGAAGCCTTGCTCACGGGACGCGAAGGCATCTACAGCTCGCCCAAAGTGCAAGTCGAGCTGGGCCTGGAAGTTGGTGCCAGCCGTAACAGCAAGGAAGACACGATCTACTTCAACCCCAAGTCCGACTTCAGCGTGTTGCCTACCGTCAACGTCAACCATGTGCTTTATCACCGCTACGAAACCCAGTGGAGTCAGCAGTTCCAGCTTGGTGCGGGTACCTATAGCCAAAAGGACTATTCCACCGGTGGTGTCGGCTTGATCGGGTACGGCCAACGCTTTCGCTGGAACGACGTGCTGGAAGCCGGCGCCAACCTGAGCCTGGTCAGCCGACCTTACGACGGCGAGCGCGAACGCGATTTGCGCCTGCTCCTGGACCTCACTTACCGTTTCTAGAAGAGCCTGACCATGACCCTCCTCAGCCGTTTTTTTTTGGTCCTGGGTGTAATGCTGGCCGCCGCGTGCGCCCAGCAACCTGCGCCATTCGTTCCACCTGCCGAGCGGCCGACACTGGCCAGCGAGGCCCCGTGGCCGAAGAACCATTTCCTGGGCATTGCCTACCACGATGTTTCGGACAACGATCCCGACCAGGCCGTGGTGGCGGTGCGTACCGAGCGCTTGATCGAGCAATTGGCCTGGCTGCGCGAGAACGGTTACCAAGCGGTCAGCGTGGATCAAGTCCTTGCTGCGCGCCGGGGCGGGCCGGCACTGCCGCCCAAGGCTGTGATGCTCAGCTTCGATGACGGCTATTCCAGCTTCTACACCCGCGTGATGCCGATCCTGCGGGCGTACAATTGGCCGGCCGTGCTGGCGCCGGTGGGCAGTTGGATCGATACCCCGCTGAACCAGCCGGTGGACTTCGCCGGTACACCGCGCCCACGGGGCGACTTCCTGACCTGGCAGCAAATTCGTGAAGTGTCCCGATCGGGCCTGGTGGAAATCGCCGCCCATACCGACGCCAATCACAAAGGCATACTCGCCAATCCCCAGGGCAACCTCGAACCGGCGGCCACCACGCGCCGCTATGATCCGGCGACCGGTCGCTATGAAACCGAAGCGCAGTTCCAGGCGCGGATGCGTACTGACGTAGCAGCCATCTCCAATAAAATCCGTACCGTCACTGGCAAGGCTCCACGGGTATGGGTGTGGCCATATGGCGCGGCCGATGGCACCACCCTGGCCGTGGTCGGTGAGCACGGCTATGAGATGGCGCTTACGCTGGATGACGGTTTGGATGATTCCAACAAGCTGATGAACAGCCCGCGCTTTCTGGTGGCCTCCGACCCGGATGGTGAGCACTTCGCCAGCAGCATGGTTTCGGTTCAGGCCAAGGCACCGTTGCGCGTCTTGCATGTGGACCTGGATCACGTCTATGACCCCGACCCGGTCCAACAGGCGCACAACCTGGACGTGCTGGTGCAGCGCGTGGTGGACATGGGGGCTGTCACGGTGTTCCTGCAAGCCTACGCCGATCCCAAGGGCGACGGTCTGGTGCATTCGCTGTACTTCCCCAACCGCCACCTGCCGATGCGCGCCGATTTGTTCAACCGCGTTTCCTGGCAGTTGCATACCCGTGCCCATGCCAGCGTGTTTGCGTGGATGCCGGTGCTCAGTTTTGCCCTCGACCCCAAGCTGCCACGTGTGACCCGCTGGGACCCGCAGACCGGCAAGGTTGCTGCCGATCCGGATCAATACAAGCGCCTGTCGCCCTTTGATCCGAAAGTGCGCCAGCTCATCGGCGAGATCTACGAAGACCTGGCGCGTACCAGCAACAGTGCCATCGACGGCGTGCTGTATCACGACGATGCGCTGCTAAGCGACTTTGAAGACGCCAGCCCTGCCGCACTCAAGGCTTACGCCGCCAAGGGCCTGCCGGACAATATCGCCGCGCTGCGTGCCGACCCAGCCGTGATGCAGCGATGGACTCGCTTCAAGAGCCGCTACCTGACCGATTTCACCAACGAGCTGACCGTGAAGGTGCGCGCCATTCGCGGCCCGCAGATCCTCACCGCGCGCAATATCTTCGCCGAGCCGATGCTCAACCCCGGCAGCGAAGCCTGGTTCGCGCAGAACCTCGATGACTTCCTCAAGACCTACGACTGGACGGCGCCCATGGCCATGCCGCTGATGGAAGGCCAGTCGCTGAAAGACTCCAATGCCTGGCTGGAAAAACTGGTGGCCACGGTCAAGGCACGCCCCGGCGCATTGGAAAAAACCGTCTTCGAACTGCAAGCCAAAGACTGGCGCACCCCAGCCGCACCGGATATCAGCGCTGAGCAATTGGCAGAGTGGATGGGTGTACTCAAACGGCAGGGCGTCACCAGTTTCGGCTACTACCCGGACAACTTCCTGGAAAACTCCCCGGACTTGAAGACCATTCGTCCGGCCCTTTCCAACCAGTGGAACCCTTGATCATGTTCGACAGAATCCTGGCTATATTCGTGTTGGCACTGGTACTGGGCTTGCCCCTGGGCCTGATCTTCCTGGTGACCGGGCAGTTCCTGATGGACTTCGTGTTCTTCTACCCGTTGTTCATGTCGGCGCTGTGGATCGCTGGTGGCCTGTACTTCTGGCTGCATTGGGAACGCCACTGGCCGTGGAAAGAAGACACGCCGGCGCCGACCCTGGCCGGCGAGCCGCTGATCTCGATCATCATCCCTTGCTACAACGAGGGCGATAACGTCGCTGACACTATTGGCGCGGCCCTCGGCCAGTTGTACCCGAACATCGAAGTGATCGCGGTCAACGACGGTTCCAGCGACAACACCGCCGCAGTACTCGATGCCCTGGCGTTGCAACACCCGCGCTTGCGCGTGCTGCATCTGGCTCAGAACCAGGGCAAGGCCGTGGCCCTGCGCATGGGCGCCGTGGCTGCCCGCAGCGAATACCTGGTGTGCATCGACGGCGATGCCTTGCTCGACAAAAACGCGGCGGCCTACATGGTCGCGCCGATGCTCGACAACCCGCGCCTGGGGGCCGTCACCGGCAACCCGCGCATTCGTACGCGCTCGACCCTGATCGGCCGGGTGCAGGTGGGCGAGTTCTCCTCGATCATCGGTTTGATCAAGCGTACCCAGCGGGTATTCGGTCGGATCTTCACGGTCTCCGGTGTGGTGGTGGCGTTTCGCAAGAAGGCGCTGGACCGCATCGACTACTGGAGCACCGACATGATCACCGAGGACATCGATGTCAGTTGGAAGCTGCAACTCGATCACTGGGCGATCTTCTACGAGCCGCGCGCGCTGTGCTGGATCCTCATGCCCGAAACCGTCGGCGGCCTGTGGAAACAACGCCTGCGTTGGGCCCAGGGCGGCGCTGAAGTGCTGTTCAAGAACATCCGTGGCATCTGGCAATGGCGCCATCGCTACCTGTGGCCGCTGCTGTTCGAATACTGCCTGTCCACCGGTTGGGCCTTTACCTTCCTGCTGTCGGTGATCTTCTGGGCCGTGGGTAAATTCGTCACGTTGCCGGCGGCGATTACCGTGGACTCGTTGGTGCCACCCGCGTTTACCGGCCTGGTGCTGGCGATGGTGTGCCTGCTGCAGTTTGCGGTCAGCATCCTGATCGACCGGCGCTACGAAAAAGACCTGTGGAAAACCCTGTTCTGGACCGTGTGGTACCCGATGGTGTTCTGGCTGGTCAGCCTGCTCACCACCCTGGTCAGCTTTCCCAAGGTGTTGTTTAACCAGCATCAAAAGCGCGCACGCTGGGTCAGCCCGGACCGTGGTATCAAACCTGCACAAGAGGAGGCTTGATCATGAAACTGGTCAGAACTCGCCAAAACACACTGATGTGGATCGTCGATGTGCTGCTGACCCTGCTGGCGTGGGGTGGGTTGATCTGGCTGCTGGCGCGAGGCATCAGCGCCATGCTTGAAACCCACGGCGGCCCACGCATCGAGGCGCCTATCTTTGCTGCGCTCAACACCTTGCAGGTTTACCTGTGGATCGCGCTGTTCAATGCAGTGATACTGATCAGCTGGGCACGTTATCAGCAGCATCGCGGGCGCAAATTCGCCCAGCGCCGCGCCGAGGCCAATGCACTGAGCGACCAGCACCTGAGTGAAAGTTTCAACTTGGGCGACGGCGACCTCGAACAACTGCGCCGCCCCGGCGTGCTGGTGATTCACAACGATGAAGAGGGCGGCGTCGAAGAAGTGAAGTCCCACGTCTCCCGCGACGTCGAACGCCCCGGCCTGACCCTGGTGCCCGACAAAGACAAGGGCATTGGCTAGCGTTAAGCGAACGCAATGCTCAAAGCAATGAAGATCCAATGTGGGAGCTGGCTTGCCTGCGAAAGCGGTAGTGCAGTAAGAGTTTTATTGACTGACACACCGCCTTCGCGGGCAAGCCCACTCCCACAGGTAGTATTTCCACCCATGGCTTGCAGTGGTTCACTCCTCTTGTTGGAATTCCGATAAATGGGATCCAATTCACAAAACCCCCGCGAACTTTTCCCCCTTCTCCGGTACTAACCTAACTCGACGAACACCTGATGGCTAAGTAATGGCAGTCGGAAAGTCATTCGTCGAATCGCCATCAAAACAGTTGCCGCTTGTCGGAATAATCACCGTAAGTGCCCGAATTAAACTCTTTTGATGAAAAATTATTATTAATAATCAACAGGTTAGAAAACTAATCAGTCGAACGGCCCCACGTCGCCCGTTTCTAGGCGGGCTGGAAGTTCGATGTTAGTTTCGCGGCCCTTGATTTTCGATGGATCGAACATGTCTTCGTTATTGCCATGGACCCGGTTATTGCTCTGCACCTTCCTGCTCACCTGCATGGGCCTGAACAGTGCATCCGCCGCCCCCACGCCCGGCGATCAGGACTTGATCCGCGACCGGCAGAACCGCCTGCTTGAAGAGCAACAGCGGCGCCTGCAGGAACTCCAGGACCTGCCCGGCAAAGCGGACAAGCCCCAAGCCCCAAGCCCCGGCAACCCCGGCCGACACCCGTTGCTTCCCGATCAAAACCATCGAACTCAAAGGCGCCGACAGCCTGCCGGCGCCCGACCGCGAGCGCTTGCTCAAGCCCTACATCGGCCAGTGCCTGGGCGTGTCCCAGCTGAACGACCTGCTCAAAACCATCACCGACTACTACCTCGGCAAAGGCCGCGTCACCAGCCGTGCGTACCTGCCGCAGCAAGACCTCTCTACCGGCCACCTGCAAGTGCTGGTGGTGGAAGGCAAACTCGAAGCGTTGCGCAGCGCCGAAGGCAGCACGGTGACCGACCGCGAGCTGGCCATGGCGTTTCCCGGCAAAGTCGGTGAAGCACTGAACCTGCGCGAGATCGAGCAACTGGTGGACCAGCTCAACCGCCTGCCGTCCAAACAGGCGCAGATGGAACTCACCCCCGGCAAGCAAATCGGCGGCAGCGACGTGGTGGTCAAGAACACCGCGCAAAAGCCCTGGCGCGCCAGCCTGTCGCGCAACAACGACGGGCAGAAAAGCACCGGCGAACAGCAATGGGGCGCGGGCCTTGAGTGGGACAGCCCGTTGGGCCTGGGTGACCAACTGATGCTGCGCGGCGGCCACGACGCCATCAGCGACCACCAGAAAACCTCGAAAAACACCATGCTCTACTACAACCTGCCATGGGGCTGGTGGAACTTCAGCTACACCTACAGCGAAAGCGACTACCGCACCTACGGCGTAACCGACGGCTTCAAATACAAGCAGGACGGCGACAACCAGAACCACCAACTGCGCGCCGAGCGAGTGATCCACCGCGACGACGTCAGCAAGACTTCGGTCAACGTCGGCCTGGCGCACCTGCGTACCAACAACTACATCCTCGACGTGCGCACCGCGCCCAGTAGCAACCGCCTCAGCGAACTGCAACTGGGCGTCAACCACGGTCGGCGCATCGGCAGTGCCTTCGTCAACCTGGACCTGGGCATGCAAAGCGGCATCGGCCTGCTCGACGCCCAGGCCCAAGACGAGCGTGACCCAGCAGGCCGTCGCCAGCCGAACTCGCGCTACCGCAAATACACCGCCACCGTCAGCTACCTGCAACCGTTCAGCCTGTGGGGCGAGTCGTTCAGCTTCAGCAGTTTGGCCACCGGGCAACGTAGCGAAGACCCGCTGTTTTCGCCGCAGCGCATGAGCCTCGGCGGCTCGGCCTCGGTGCGTGGTTTCAAGGACCAGTTGCTGACCGGTGACAGCGGCGGCTACTGGCGCAACGAAGTGCGCTGGGCGCGCCCGGTGACCCTCGACTGGATGCGCCCGGCCTTCGCCGAGTACGGCGCCAGTGTCGGCTACGACCAGGGCGTGATCCGCAACGACCGCTACAACGGCAACGTGCATGGCCGGGTGTCCAGCAACTCCCTGGAGCTGTTCGCCCGTGGCAAACACGTCAGCACCAGCGTGACCTTTGCTCATTCGTTAGAAAGACCCGGTGTGGTTACCGAGCGCGAAGCGCCGATCTACTTCCGCATGGATTTTTTCCTGTAATTCAACGCCCCGCTGCATGAGAGCCTGACAATGGATGTTCGCCAATTCGCCTTCCTGGCCCGCCAACCTTCTGCCGCCCTGAAGCGCCGGGACGCGTTCTTCGGCCTGCCCAAGCGCGGGCTGGCCTTGATCCTTGCCAACGCATTGTTCTGGCAGCCGCTGCTGGCCCAGGCTGAGGGCATCGTGGTCAGTGCGCCGGGCACCACCGTGGGCGCGGCGGGCAATGGCGTGCCGGTGGTAAACATCGCCACCCCCAATGGCGCGGGCCTGTCCCATAACCAGTTCAAGGACTACAACGTCGGCCCCAACGGCGTGATCCTCAACAACGGCAACACCGCCATGGTCAACACCCAACTGGGCGGGATCATTGTCGGCAACCCCAACCTCAAGGGCGGCGCGGCGAACGTCATCCTCAACGAAGTCAACGGCGGCAGCCCCAGCCAGTTGCGCGGCTATACCGAAGTGGCGGGGCAGTCGGCCAAGGTCATCGTCGCCAACCCGTACGGTGTGACGTGCAGCGGTTGCGGCTTTATCAACACCCCCAACGTCACCCTCACCACCGGCAAACCGGTGCTCGACGCCAGCGGCCAATTGCAGCGCTATGAAGTGGATGGCGGCGCCGTGACCATCGACGGCCAGGGCTTGAACGCCAGCAACGTCGAGCGCTTCGACATCATCACCCGCTCGGCCAAGATCAACGCACAAATCAACGCCCGCGAACTCAACGTGATCGCCGGGCGCAACGACGTCGATGCGCAAAGCCTGAAAACCACGCCCCGCGCCGATGACGGCAGCGCCAAACCCGAGCTGGCAATCGACTCCTCGGCCCTGGGCGGCATGTATGCCGGCGCGATCAAACTGGTGGGCACCGAGGCCGGTGTGGGCGTGAAGCTCGACGGCACCCTGGCCGCCAGTGGCGGCGATATTCAGCTCGACGCCAACGGGCGCTTGAGCATGGCGCAAACGGTGGCCACCGGTAACGTCAAGGTCACCGCGCAAAACATCGACCTCACCGATAAGGTCTACGCCAACGGCAACGTGCAGGTCGCCAGCGCCCAGGCCCTGGTCAACCGCAAGAGCATCGCCGCTGGCCAGCGCATCGAGATCAACGCGGCCAGCGTGAACAACCCCGGCATCATCGAAGCCGGCGTCGCCGCCGATAACAGCCGCAACACCACCGGCGATCTGGTGGTGAACGCGCAAACCGTCACCACCAGCGGCAACCTGTTGGCCAGCCGCGCCCTGGCGATTACCGCCGCGCAAGCGCTGACCAACCAGGGCGCGATTATTCAGGCCAAGACCGTCGAGGTCAGCAGCGCCAAGCTCACGAACCAAGGCGCCACTGCGCGCCTGTTTGGCGAACAGAGCCTGGTGATCAACTCGCCGGCCATCGTCAACCTTGGCGGCCTGATCCGCTTCGGCGAAGGCCAGGCCGCCACGCTCAATAGCGCCTCCCTGGACAACCGCCAGGGCCGTATCGAAATGGCCGGTGGCAGCCTGGTGCTCACCAGCGCCAACCTGAACAACAGCGGCGGGCAAGTCATCGCCAACGACCTGACCGTCAACGCTGGCAACCTGAACAACCAGAACGGCGTACTGGTGGCCAAGACCGCGACCGTCACTGCCAGCAACCTCGACAACAGCCTCAAGGGCCTGATCCAGGCTGACGGCGGCGCGCTCAACCTCGCCGTTTCCAACACCTTCAACAACAATCAGGGTTTCGCCCAGGCCAGCACCGATCTGAACGTCACTGCCGGCACCCTCAGCAGCAACGCAGGCGGCGTACTCAGCGCCGACACCGGCAAGCTCACCCTCACCGCCGCGCAACAGCTCAACAACGCCCAGGGCCGCTTGCAGGCCGGGCAGGGCGATATCGAGTTGCACGCCGCGAACCTGGATAACCAGAGCGGCACGATCGTCGGCAAGCAACTGCTGCTCGACGTGGCCGGCGGCGACATCGACAACCGCGCCGGGCGCGTGTTGGGCGACCACCTCGACGTACGCGCCTCGGGCCTCGACAACCGCAACGCCGGCCTGCTGGCCGGTGGCGCCCAGGGCGTAAGTCTGTTGCTCAAAGGCCCGGGCCAGTTGCTCAACGCCCAGGGCCGCATCCAGAGCGAGGGCCTGCTGCAACTGCAAGGCGAGCGCTTGGACAACAGTGCCGGCATCCTGCTGGGCCAGACCGTCGACGTGACCGCGCAGACCTTCACCAACAGCAACAAAGGCGCGCTGGTCAGCGACGGCGGCGACGTGGTGCTCAAGGTCAGCGACCTGCTCACCAACGTCGGCGGCCAGATCGACGCGGGCGAACGCAGCGTGCTGGTCAAGCAGCTCACCACCCTTAACAACGACGGCGGCACCCTGCGCGGCAAGCGCCTGGACATCGCCGCCCAGCACCTGAACAACGACAACGGCCAACTGCTGGCCGGCGCCGAAGGCCTGAGCTACAGCGGCCAGGATGTGAGCAACCGCAAGGGCCTGATCCTCAGCGGCGGCGCCCTCACCGAACTGAACACCACCCGCCTGGATAACCAGGGCGGCACCGTGCAGGGCGACAGCCTGAGCGTCACCGCCAACAGCGTCGACAACGCCAGCGGCGGCCTGATGGCCAGCCTGGTCGGCAACCTGCAACTGACCGTAGAAGCCCTGGCCAACCGTGGCGGCAAACTGTTCGGCAAAGAACAAGTGACCGTCAGCGGCGCCAGCCTCGACAACAGCGCGGGTGGCCAGGTCAGCGGCAATCAGATCAACCTGACCTCACGCGACACCCTCACCAACCAGGGCGGCCTGATCGAAGCCAACCAGGGCCTGACCCTCACCGGCGGCAACCTGGATAACAGCGCCAGCGGGCAACTGCGTGCCCTGGGCGGCGCCAGCAGCAAACTCAACCTCAGCGGCGCGTTGAACAACCACAACGGCACCCTCGAATTCGGCAGCCAGGCCTTCAGCCTTGACGCCGCCAGCCTCAACAACCAGAGCGGCATGCTGCAACACGCTGGCACCGGCCTGTTCCACCTCAACACCGCCAGCCTCGAAGGCAGCCAGGGCAATATCCAGGGCATGGGCAGCGCCGACTGGGCATTCGGCAACGTTGACGGCCTGGGCCGCGTGCAACTTAACGACGTGCTCACCTACAAGAGCGACCAAGGGCTGGCCCTCAAGGCCGGTGACCGCATGGCCAGCGCCAAGGGCTTGATCCTCAACGTGGCCAGCCTGGACAACGGCGGCGAACTGCTCAGCGACGGTGACATCAGCATCACCACCGGCGATATCACCAACAGCGGCCGCGTCTCGGCCCTGCAAACACTCACCGTCGCCGCCAACAACCTCAGCCAGAACGGCGGCCGCCTGGCGGCCACCAATACGCGCCTGACCCTGGGCGGCACCCTGGACAACCTCGGGTTCCTCACCGCCCGCCAGCAACTGGATATCGCCGCCGCGCAAATCAACAACCGTGGCACCCTCGGTGCCCAGGGCGCGGTGAACCTCACCGCAGTCAACGGCATCACCAATGCCGCCGACACGCTGCTGTTCAGCGGCGGCGACATGACCTTGCGCAGCAATGGCTTCAGCAACAGCTATGGCGATGTCTACAGCAAAGGCAACCTGAGCTTCGCCGCCCGCGATGGCGGGCGTGCCGTGCTGTTCAGCAACCGCTCCGGCACCGTGGAAAGCGAAGGCTCGATTGGCATCAATGCGGGCTTTATCGAAAACGCCAAAGACGCATTCGAACTCGGGCAAACGCTGACCACCGGCAGCTTGAGTTGGATCTGTGGCCAGCACTGCGGCGAGAGCGACAACTGGGAACGTGGCGAGATCACCATCTACGAAACGTACCTCGAGGCGGCGACCAAGGACTCGGTAGCGGCGCGCCTGGTGGCGGGCAAAAACATGCTGCTGCAAGGCGACACGGTGCAGAACCGCTACAGCCTGATGGCCGCCAATGGCGACCTGAGCATCACTGCCGGTGACCTGCTCAACCAGGGCGCCGCCACGCGCACGGGCCAGCGCAAGCTTGTCATCGGCACGCCAGGTCACGTCTCCGACGATTTGTTTGAACGCATGCAATATGTCGACGTGCCCGCGTTCAATGCGGCCACGGCGGCAGGGAATTTCGACAAGGCGCGCTTCGAAGAACTCAAAAGCCGCTCACCCAATAGCCTGCCGTTCGCCTACGCAAGTGACGTCACCACCTGGACCAACAACAGCGGCCGCGGCTACGACGCCACCCTGCAAGCGGGCGGCACGGTCAACCTCAACGTCACCCGCACCCTGCAAAACGGCACGCTGCACAACAACACCCTGGCCCAGTTGACCGGCACCCTCGGCGACGACCAGACCGGCATCCCCGTCGGCGGCATCAACATCAACCTGAGCAAACACGCCAACGACCCGAGCGCCCAGGCGCCCGGCAGCGTATTGCCCGTCGTGGGCGTGGCCCCTGGCGGCGGCTTCGTGCCCGTGGACTACACCGGCACCGCCTTCGCCCCGGTCGACCCCACCACCTCGCCGACCTTCCAACTGCCCAAGGGCGAGTACGGCCTGTTCGTCAAGAACGCCGACCCTACCAGCCATTACCTGATCGAAACCAACCCCGAATTCACCTCGGTGTCGGGCTTCTTCAGCTCCGACTACATGCTCGGCAAACTTGGTTTCACTGCCGACAACGCCTGGCGCCGCCTCGGTGACGGCCAGTACGAAACCCGCCTGATCCGCGACGCCGTCCTCGCGCAAACCGGCCAACGCTTCCTCGCCGGCGGCCTGTACAGCGACGCCGACCAGTTCCGCTACCTGATGGACAATGGCCTTGCCAGCAAAGACGCCCTGCGCCTGAGCCTGGGCGTGGCCCTTACCGATCAGCAAGTCGGCGCCCTGACCCACGACATCGTGTGGATGGAAAACCGCGTCATCGACGGCCAGACCGTGCTCGTGCCGGTGCTGTACCTGGCCCAGGCCGACTCGCGCAACGTACGCGGCAACAGCCTCATCCAAGGCCGCGACCTCAACCTGGTCACCGGCGGCGACCTGATCAACGTCGGCACCCTGCGCGCCAGCAACAACCTCTCCGCCATCAGCAGCGGCAGTATCTACACCGGCGGCCTGGTCGAAGCCGGCAACAACCTCAGCCTGCTGGCCCAGGACAGCATTCGCAACGCCATGGCCGGCGAAATCCGCGGCAAACAAGTCAGCCTTACGGCCCTCAAAGGCGACATCACCAACGAAACCACCGCCATCCAGGTACGTGACGGCGCCGGCATGCGCACCCTCACCGACACCAGCGCCGGCACCATCGTCGCCCGCGAAAACCTCGCCATCGACGCCGGCCGCGACCTCACCAACCGAGGCGCACTGGTAGCGGGCAACGACGCCAACTTAACCGCCGGCCGCGACCTCAACCTCATCGCCGCCAGCGACACCAGCGTCAAACACGAGACCCGCGACGGCGGGGAGAAATCCAGCATCACCACCGACGTCAAAAACCTCGCCGCCAGCGTCACGGTGGGCGGCAACCTCAACATGCAGGCCGGGCAAGACGTCAACATCATCGGCAGCACCGCCACCGCCGGCAAAGACCTCAACATCGCCGCCGGCCGCGACCTCAACGTCGCCTCGGTCAGCGACATGCACAACGTCGAGGGCAAGGAAAAGGATGGCAAAAAACGCATCAAGACTTCGGACGACCAGACCACCCAAGTGGCGAGCGTACTGACGGCGGGTGGGGATTTTGTCAGCCAGGCGGGGCGTGACACCACGATCGTGGCGAGCAGGATCAGTGCGGGGAATGAGGCTTATCTGTATAGCGGGGATAAGTTGAGTTTGTTGGCGGCTGAGAATAGTACGCATACGTTGTATGACATGAAGGAGAAGGGAAGCTGGGGCGCTAAAAAGGCGCAGATGGATGAAGTGACCCGCACCACCCAGGTAGGGAGCGAGATCAAGACAGGTGGCAACCTAGTCCTTAAAAGCGACGGCGACCAGCTGTATCAAGTTGCGAAGCTTAATAGCGGCAAGGACATCATCCTTGATAGCGGTGGTGCAATTGTCTTTGAAGGCGTCAAGGACCTGCACGATGAGAGCCACACTAAGAGCAAAAGCGACCTCTCGTGGTTCAGCGCTAAGGGCAAAGGTAATACAGACGAAACCTTGCGTCAGAGCGAGTTGGTTGCCCAAGGAAAACTTGTCATCAAGGCCGCCGAAGGCATTCGTATCGACGTCAAACAGGTCGATCAGCAGACTGTAAGCCAGACCGTTGATGCGATGGTCAAGGCTGATCCTAATTTGGCCTGGCTCAAGCAAGCTGAAGCGCGTGGCGACATTGATTGGCGCCAGGTGAAAGAGATTCACGAGAGCTTCAAGTACGACAACTCAGGGTTGGGCGCCGGTGCCAAGATTGCGATTGCGATCATGATGGCGGCGATTATGGGGCCGGTAGGTTTTGGGCTGCAGGGCGCCACCCTTGCGGTGAGCACCAGCTTGAGTACGACCGCAGTCACCAGCACCATCAACAACAAAGGCAATTTGGGTGCAGCGCTTAAGGAAACGGTCAGCGCCAATAGCCTGAAAAGCGCAGCGGTCGCCGGGTTCACGGCGGGGGCTCTTGAGTATGCCGACACCAATTGGTTCGCTGGTGCTGACGGCGCAGGTGCAGGCACAAGTACAAGCACAGTCCAAGGTGTTACCCCGAGTACGGGTTCAACCTTGGCGGTTACGAACTCCTCCAAAGATATTTTCACCTGGACGTCAGCAGGCGATATCGCGCTGCGTACCGGTGGCCGGGCGGTAATCTCTAGCGGAATATCGACGGCCATTCAAGGGGGAAGCTTTGGCGACAACTTCAATGCGGCCTTGTTGGGAGAGGCTGGCAACGTTGCAATGGCTACCGGTTTTAATTGGGTGGGTGATTACGTCACGTTCCCCAATGGCAGCCCTCAAAAGATTATTGCGCACGCTTTGATGGGGGGATTGTTAGCAGAGGCCACCGGCAGTGACTTTAAAACAGGTGCGGCGGCGGCCGGGTTAAACGAGGCATTAATTAACCAGCTTGCTTGGGCTGCGCAGGGAAATAAAGATATTACCTTGATGCTCTCACAGTTAACCGGCTTGGTGGCGGCGGCTGCAGTAGACGGCGATTTGGAAAAAGGGGCTCAGGTTGCGCAAAAGGCGACTACGTTTAATTATTTAACCCATCAAAAATTTGATGAGGTTAATAATTGCATGTCGGGGAGGACCTGCTCGACAGATGCTGAAAAAAATGCCGCGAAAACGGAAGCAGAACGTCTAAGTAAGCTTCTGGATGACGAAATGAACGATGTGTGTTCCAAAAATCCTGGTAGCGACAGCTGTCGGACTGCGGTGAATTCAGCTATAAAGTACGCTGCAATTCAAGAAGCGTGGAGTGTAATGCATAGTGATGTTGAGCGCTCTACGAAGAACACATTCAATTATTTATATAATACTGAGCAAGGAAAAGAATCTTTCGTATCTTATTTTAATACGATTGACAATCGAGCAAACTTTTTTTCCGCCAGTGATACTTACGAGCATCAATTAGGCGTTGGTGCAAGATGGTTTGGAGGCGCAGATGCTGTCTCGCGTGCACCTATTACAGGGTTGGGGGCGGACGGGAATGCATCATACTTAACCTTTGGAGCGGGATGGGCGTTAGCGCCTGTATATGATTGGCGTAAGGCGGCAGGAGATGCTCTTATGACTGGCGGTTACGATAACTTTAAAGCCCTTTATGATAAAAAGGCGACCGACCCAGTAGCTTGGGATATAAGTCAGCTAAAAAATGAGCAGGCAACGCTCCAGCCTATTCATGAAGCATACTTGCAGGATCATAAGCGGTTTGTAGAATTGACCAAGGAAGCCACCAGTGTCGATGGTCCTATGAAATATATCCCTTTTGTGGAAACTCAGCGCATAGAGGGCGGCGTTGATATTTTGGATTACAAATCAAGAGTTACGTTTGGATGTAAGTTGCTCGGTTATTCAGCAAGCCAAGGGTGCGCGCCATGAACGTCAAGAAATACCCAACAATGAAAATATTTTTCGTATTTTTATTTTGCCCTTTTTTCGCAGGTCTAATCATAGGGCCAATTTCTCTAATTGTTATGCTGGTAGGTCTGTTTAGTGATGCTCGTTTGTTAGGGCAAGTCAGGGGGGGGGAAGCGTTTTCAGTCCTGTTGACTGCTCCACTTTTTGCGGAGTTGGTTTTTTTTGTCCCTTCTCTTGTATTTGCATGCTGTATAAGTTTTGTTAAGCCAGTTAGAAGTTTTAAAGTTTGCAGGAATGTTTCGATTTGCGGGGCTGTGGTTGCTTCGTTGTGGATGTTTTTGTCGGACTGTTATTTACTTCGTAATAGTGCTGGTTACAGCTTTATGGACAGTATGCTCCCTGCTTCGATTGCTTTTTTTGGAGGGGCGCTAATTACGGGGCTGCTATCGTATTGGAGCTTACCGAAATATTCCCCTGATTGAGGTTACGAAAGGGAGGAGGGTTTATTTAAATAAACCTCGATAGAGGCAGAGGTGAGACTAAACCCTAGACATGAGAAAAGGGAGCGGATTTATTTGAGCTCGGAATGTCGGTAGAAAAGCAAATTAAATAAATCTGCCATCTTCTCCACCCTTTTCATGCGGACTGTCCGGTGGGGAGAAAGTCAGAATTAAGGTGGTGGGCTCATGGCTGGATTCAAAGAAAGTATATATTTGTCTTATTCGCAGTTTTGCGTATTTTTGAGTTCGCTTGATCAGCCGTATAACGATTGGAGTGATCGTAGTTATGCACAAGGATTTGTGTGGAGGTCGGGGAGTGTCTCTTTTAAAGCGCTGGTTGACGAAGGGAGTCATATAATTAATTTTTTCATTAACGAACAAGTACCAGCTATAAACGCAGATGTGGTTCGGGCCTTTAAAGTTCCCTTCTCGGTGAGAGATAGAAATATTGAGGTTGGTAGTATTTCGAGTACGGTTCCTCTAGAGCTGCCTGAAGGAGATTATTCTCTTCAGGTCGAATTTATAAGACCCTCCTCAAGTGGAGTGTATGAAATAAATGTCCATTTGAATTTAGGGGGCTGCGATTTTGAGGTGTTGAGAGCAGACGCCGAAATTGACGAGCAAGGTGAGTTTGATATCGATGCGGTTCCTGCGGGATAAAATTTCGGAGAAATGGGGGCGGATTTATTTTAATTCGAGATGGCGGTAAAAAAGCCTATTAAATAAAGCTGTCCCCTTTTGTTCAAAAAAGGAGCTGAATAGTGCATTCCGTACCGCTAGAACATGAGAAGCAAAAATTGATTTTCTACGTGGCTCAGGACTTAGATCAGTCTATTAGATCTCATGTGCAGCAGCTTGTGAATGAGGTCGCCGCGTCAAGAATATGGAGCATTGCCCCGCCAACCTTTATTGACGCGATAGACGAAGGGGGCGCGGAAGTAGTGGGTGGAATGTTGGAGATTTATTCAGCGCTGCAACCAAGCATACTCTCCGTTGATATGGAGTCGAAAAATCTAGATGAAGTAGAAGAAATAATCTGCGCTGTAAGAATGTTATCTGAAAAAGAGAATATTTCTTTTGAATTTCAACTGGATACAACTTTTGTTGGCGCCATTGATGATGGTGTTATTGGCCGAGTCTTGCTGGAAGGACTGCTCGTGCCGTGGCGAAATCATATGAAAGGAAAAAGTTGAGTTGGTGCAAAGAGAAGAAAAGGGCATAGATTTATTTTGATTCGAGATCGCAGAAAAACCAATCAATGGTTGAAGGGAGCTATAAATAATGACTGATGAATCAAAAAAAGGATTTTGGCGCTGGGGTTTTGTACTGTTGTTTGTTGGTATAGCAGCGGTCTTGATAAAACAAGCAACAGAAGAAACGCCTGAGCCTAGCAAAACAACCTTTCTTAGTGACTTGATAATCGTCACCGCGCGAACGCATGCCCGTAATTGGAAGGTTGACGAAAATACAGAGCTTGTTCGTATGGAGGCGACTAATAGCCATACAATAACGGTTTATTATTCTTTATTAAATTATGATCTTGATGTTGCCGGCTTTGACTTAGACGCTACTAAGTCAGCAGTTGTAAAGATTTTTTGTGATCCGAAAAATTTTGAAGAACAATCCATTTTTTCGCTGGGCGGTACTTACGTTTATGTTTTTGGTAGCAAAAATGTAAAAGAAATTGGCCGGTTCGAATTCAACAAACACAGTTGTGAAGGTTCTTTGTAAGCTATTTGATCATCGAGGCGGAGCAGTGCGAAAGGGCAGATTTATTTAGCCTTTACCCTTCCGGCGCGAGGCCAAAGCGGGCGACACGAAGGCCGCCCTATTTCCACTCAGGACGGATCGGCGTTAAGCCTGCGACTGATGACATCCAGCAAATCACACCCATCGCGCAGCGGAATGGCCAGCAAGTGGGCGAAGTCTGAAAGTACTACGGCATCGCTGCTGAGTTGTTCGCGAAAGGCCAGGTTTTCCAGCAGTTGGGTGACGGCCCGAATGCGGTGCACGGCGGCGTCGTGAAGGACGTCGAGAGGTGCCTGGGTGTCGATGATCAGGGCTGGGACGGTGCAGTCGTGGCAGGTTAGGGGAATGTATCGATTCATCATTAAGCTCTCTGGATTATTGAGGGCTCGTTCTTCGGGTCGCCAAACCCGGTCGCTTTTTGAGCGACGGCCGGACTATAAGCGCCTCAGCTAAAACCGTGCAAGGCGTCACACTGATGGCACACATTGCTCATGTCACGCCATCCATTGCCGACACAACGGCAATGACCAACGCATCCAAAAATGAGACCCCGCCATCATCGGCACTCTCAAAACCGCTCCACCGTTACCCACAAGGAAGAAATACATGATCAAGCTGTTCTGCAAAGCCGCTGTCGTTCTGTCCCTGGCCACGCTGTTTGGCTGTTCCTCGACGCCGTCGGTGGAGAAGATGCAGGCTGACGTGGCGAACTATTCGCTGCCCAAGGCTGCCGTGGCCGATAAAGGTTTGGTGTACGTCGTGCGCCCGAGCAACGTAGGAATGTTGGTGCGGTTCAATGTGTTCCTAGATGACAAGGAAGCCGACTCGGAGATGGGTTACAACCGTGGTAACCAGTACATCTATTTTTTCGTGACACCGGGCAAACACGTGATCAGCTCCAAGGCTGAAAACTGGGCGGATATGCCGATTGATGTAAAGGCGGGCGAGGTGGTTTACCTCAAGCAGGAAGTCGAAATGGGCTTCGCCGTGGCGCGTAACAGCCTCAAAGCGCTGAGCGAAGTCGAAGGCCGTTATCTGGTCAAGGATGCGTCCTTGGGCACCATTGCCAAAGAAAGCAAATGAGTTGAGCCAGTGTGTCGGCAGGGCCCAGGCCCTGCCGACTTCTCGTATTCACTGCAAACATTAAAGGACCAATGTGAAAAATCTCCTCCTCACTCTCTTCGCCACCCTCATCCTCGGCGGTTGCGTCAGCCACCCTCTCACCCCCGAAAACCGCGCGCAGATCAAGACCGTCAAAGTCCTGCCCGTGAAGTGGGAAAAGAACATGGTGTACTTCGGCCGCGAACAGGCCTGGGGCGCGGCCCTGGGTGCCGGGGTTGGCGCGGGTGTTGGCATGGCCAGCGGGGCGTCCAAGGTGGGTACTGCGGCGTTGAGTGGCGCCGGGTTTGCCGGCGGCATGAAGCTTGGGCAGTTGGCCGAGATGCCGACGCCGGTGGCTATTCTGACGGTGATGGAGGCGGAAAAACTCGATGTAGGCGTGTTGCTTAAGCAGGGCTTTGTCGATGAGTTGGGCAAGACTTCGACGCTCAAGGTGGTCGGCGATGATGAGCCGGCTGATGCGCAGATTCAGCTGACCGTGTCCGAGTGGGGCTTTCGCCTGACCCAGGGTTTCAGCAGCGTGATTTATCCGACCCTTAACGTGTTAGCTCAGATGGATCGCGGCGATGAGATGATCTGGCGCACCTTTGAAGCAGTTACGCCGTTCAATGGCCAGAACGTCTATGGCTACACGCCGCTCACTTACCGCACTGACCCTGAAGCCTTGCGCCGGGCGTTGACCGGGATTACGCAGATTTCTGCGCAGTATCTGGTGAAGGAGCTCAAGTAGGGCTGTGCGAAGGCTCGCTGTTGTTGGTGGGCGGGTTTGTCTTAATGCCAGTCAGGGTTAGCGCAGTTCCCCTGTGGGAGCGGGCTTGCTCGCGAAGGCGGTGTGTCAGTCGCTGCACCTGTTGCTGCACTACCGCTTTCGTAGGCAAGCCAGCTCCCACATTGGATCTTCGTTGCTTTGGGCATTGCGTTCGTTTAATTGATCGGCATTGGGCTTGCCCGCGAAGGCGGTGTGTCAGTCGCTGCATCTGTTGCTGCACTACCGCTTTCGCAGGCAAGCCAGCTCCCACATTTGATCTTCGTTGCTTTGAGTGTTGCGGTCGGCAGTAGGCTAAGCCCCCCGACCTATGGCCGAAACAACTTGAGAACCGCTCTCAACCCCGTAAAATGCCGCAGCCGTTGCATCACCGTCTTTCAGGGAAGAATTCAGGCCAGCACGTTTTCAGGCTGCCTTTCTCCTTGGAAAACCCAGCAACGCTGATTTCCTCACCCAAGGAGCACCCTGTGAAGACACTGTCCAAAATCCTGCTGTCGGGCCTCACCGCCGCGGCGCTGTTGACCGTGGCCGGTTGCGCCACCGAGAGCAACCGCGCGATGCCGGTGGAGCAAGTCGCCAGCGCCCACGTGGCCTATTCCGGCGTGCGTGTGCCGATTGCCGTGGGTAAGTTCGATAACCGCTCCAGCTACATGCGTGGCATCTTCTCCGATGGCGTTGACCGTCTCGGCGGCCAGGCCAAGACCATCCTTATCACCCACTTGCAGCAGACCAACCGCTTCAGCGTGCTGGACCGCGACAACATGGGCGAGATCTCCCAGGAAGCCAAGATCAAAGGCACCGTGCAGAAGCTCAAGGGCGCTGACTATGTGGTGACTGGCGATGTGACCGAGTTCGGCCGCAAAGAAACCGGCGACCGCCAGCTGTTCGGCATCCTCGGCCGTGGCAAGACCCAAGTGGCCTACGCCAAAGTCGCGTTGAATATCGTCAACATCAACACCTCCGAAGTGGTGTATTCCACCCAGGGCGCCGGTGAGTACGCGCTGTCCAACCGTGAAGTGATCGGCTTCGGCGGCACCGCCAGCTATGACTCCACCCTCAATGGCAAGGTGCTGGACCTGGCCATGCGCGAAGCGATCAACCGCCTGGTCGACGGCATCAACGCCGGCGCCTGGAACCCGCGTAACTGATCAGCCACACCACAAGGAGCAGTACACGGATGAGCAAGGCAGTTAAGTTGGCGCTGACGCTGGCAGCAATCGCGACGGTAGCCGGGTGCCAGACGGCGCCCCAGCCCCTGTATCAATGGGAGAGCTACCAGCCGCAGGTTTACGAGTACTTCAAGGGCGAGCCCAAGGAAGCGCAGGTGGAAGCACTGGAGCGCGATCTGCAGAAGATCAACGCCAGTGGCCGCAAGGCACCGCCGGGTTACCACGCGCACCTGGGCATGCTGTACATGAACATGGGCAAGGATGACCAGATGGTGCAGGAGTTTCGCACCGAGAAGGCGCTGTTCCCCGAATCTGCTGCGTACATGGACTTTCTGTTGAAAAACGCCAAAGCCGGAGTCGCCACCAAATGAGCCTGTTAAAACTCACCGGCGCGTTGCTGGCCCTGGCGTTGCTCGGCGGTTGCGCCGCACCCAAGACGGTCGATTATTCGGCGTACAAACAGGCGCGGCCCAAGTCGATCCTGGTACTGCCGCCGATCAATGAATCGCCGGAAGTGCAGGCGTCCTACAGCCTGGTGTCGCAAGTCACCTACCCGCTGGCCGAAGCAGGCTACTACGTGTTGCCGATTGCCCTGGTGGACGAAACCTTCCGCCAGAACGGCCTCACCACCGCCAACGATATCCAGGCCGTACAGCCGGCCAAGCTGCATGACATCTTTGGTGCGGACGCGGCGCTGTACATCACCATCAGCGAGTACGGCACTCAGTACATGCTGATCTCCAGCGACACCTCGGTGACGGCCTCGGCCAAACTGGTGGACCTGCGCACCGGCACCACCCTGTGGACAGGTTCGGCGCGGGCGTCGAGCGAGGAGGGCAACAACAACGGTGGCGGCCTGGTGGGCATGCTGATCACGGCGGCGGTCAAGCAGGTGATCAACAGCTCCACCGATGCGGCACACCCGATTGCCGGTATCACCAGTGCGCGGTTGCTGTCGGCAGGGCAACGCACCGGTATCTTGTACGGCCCGCGTAACCCCAAGTACGGCACGGACTAAGAGAACACCGCCATTCAACTGTGGGAGCTGGCTTGCCTGCGATAGCGGTGGGCCAGTGCTGGAAAGGCTGCCTGACACACCGCTATCGCAGGCAAGCTCCCACATTGATCGGGGTGAATTTCCAAGGTTTAACCCGAACCCAACCTTCCTCGCGTCTGACCTTGTGAACGGACTATTCATTCACGAGGTTCAGCCCATGTCCCGCCCTCTGCTCTGCCTGCGTCCCGCTGCCCAAGGCTTCACCGTTACCCTGCTGGTAGCGCTGGCCGGGTGTGGGCTGTCTTCCTCTCCCGAGGTAGCCAAACCCGCACAACCCATCGCCGAGTTGCACAGCGCGCCGGTTGAGGGCGCGATGGCCAAACGCATGGTCATGCCGGCACCGATCATGGTGCGTGAAATGGCGATGATGAATGACCGCAGCGAACCCCGCGAGCAATACGCCAACCTGCCCGACAACCCGGTGCACCGCGTCGCCGAAACCCCGGTCTCCACCTTCAGCGTGGATGTCGACACGGGCAGCTACGCCAACGTACGGCGCTTCCTCAACCAAGGCCGCCTGCCGCCCGAAGGCGCGGTGCGGTTGGAGGAAATGGTCAACTACTTTCCCTACCACTACGCACTGCCCACCGACGGCTCACCCTTTGGCGTCACCACCGAAGTTGCCACTACGCCGTGGAACCCGCGCACAAAACTGCTGCGCATTGGCATCAAAGCCTCCGATAAAACCGTGGCCGAACTGGCGCCTGCCAACCTGGTGTTCCTGGTGGACGTGTCCGGCTCCATGGACCGCCGCGAAGGCTTGCCGTTGGTCAAAAGCACGCTGAAATTACTGGTGGACCAACTGCGCGATCAGGACCGCGTGTCACTGGTGGTGTACGCCGGTGAGTCCCGCGTGGTGCTCAAGCCCACCTCGGGGCATGACAAAACCAAGATCCGCAACGCCATCGACCAACTCACCGCCGGCGGCTCCACCGCAGGCGCGTCCGGCATCGAACTGGCCTACCAGATGGCCCGCGAAGGCTTTATCGACCAAGGCATCAACCGCATCCTGCTGGCCACCGACGGCGACTTCAACGTGGGCATCAGCGACTTCGACAGCCTCAAGCAAATGGCGGTAACCCAGCGCAAAAGCGGCGTGTCCCTGACCACCCTCGGCTTCGGTGTGGATAACTACAACGAACACCTGATGGAACAACTGGCCGATGCGGGCGATGGCAACTACGCCTACATCGACAACCTGCGCGAAGCGCGCAAGGTGCTGGTGGAACAACTTAGTTCGACCCTGGCGGTGGTGGCCAGGGATGTAAAACTGCAGGTTGAATTCAACCCGGCGCAGGTCAGCGAGTACCGCCTGCTGGGCTATGAAAACCGCGCCCTGAAGCGTGAGGATTTCAACAACGACAAAGTCGATGCCGGCGAGATTGGTGCAGGGCACACTGTGACCGCGCTGTATGAAATCGTGCCCAAGGGCGAGAAGGGCTGGTTGGAGCCTCTGCGCTATGCCGCTGCGCCTGCGGACGCAAGCCAATCCGCGGAGCTTGCGATGCTTCGGGTGCGCTACAAACCCGCTGCGGGCGGTAACAGTCAGTTGATCGAACGCCCCATCGCCAACCAAACCACCCCGGCCAGCGATGATCTGCGCTTCGCGTCTGCCGTGGCCGCCTTCGCCCAACAGCTCAAGGGCGATGGCCGCTACACTGGCACCATGAGTGTGCAAGACACCGCCAAACTGGCGCGCTCGGCCCGCGGCGCTGACCCGTTCGGGCTGCGCAACGAGTTCGTGCAACTGGTGGAATTGGCCCAAAGCCTCAAACCCTGATCTCCACCACAACAATGAACCAATGTGGGAGCTGGCTTGCCTGCGATGCAGACAACTCGGTCCATCAGGCACACCGAGTGGATGCCATCGCGAGCAAGCCCGCTCCCACACTTAGCCCTGCTTCGGCTGACAAAAAGGAGTTCGCCCACTACATGGCCGTTCCAGATGACTCACCCAGCGACGAATCGCTGCTGGCCCGCTACCGAACCGGCGACGCTGCCGCCTTCGAAGCCTTGTACACGCGCCACCGCCAGGGCCTGTACCGCTTCCTCGTGTCCCTGTGCAACAAAGCCGAACTGGCCGAAGAAATCTACCAGGACACCTGGCTCAGCCTGATCCGCAGCACCACCCAGCCACAAGGCCGGGCGAGTTTTCGTACCTGGTTGTTCCAGATCGCCCGCAACCGCCTGATCGACCACTGGCGCAAGCACGGCATCCACAACCCCTTGCACGACAGCTACGATGAACAGCTGCACGCCCAGGCCGACGACAGCGACGGCCCCGAGCAGCAACTGACCCTCAGCCGCGACCAGGCGCGCCTCGACGCGGCCCTGCAAGCGTTGCCCGAAGACCAGCGCGAAGTGTTTCTGCTGCGCCTGCACGGCGAGCTCGAAGTACCGCAAATCGCCACCCTCACCGGCGCCCCGCTGGAAACCGTAAAAAGCCGCTTGCGCTACGCCCTGCAAAAAATGCGGCGCCTGCTGGCCGAGGAGGTACCTGTATGACTGACTCCCGACACACCCCAGACGACGCGCTGCTCCAGCACTATCGTCAACACAGCACGGGCGAGCCGCCCGCGTCCCTCGACGCCTTCATCCTCAACGCTGCCCGTCGCGAAGCCCCGCAGCCGCAACCCAGCCTGTGGCAACGCTGGCTGCAAGCCTGCCAACGCCCGCGCTGGCAAATGGCATTTGCCACCGTCGCCGGGTTGGCATTGATGATCGGCGTGGTCATGCGCTCCCCCGTGCCGCAACCCGAAATCTCCACCGCGACATTCTCTGCGCCGCACCACGAAGAAGCCGCCCAGCCAGCGCCGCAAGCCTTCTCCGCCCCCGCGCCAATGGCCCGGATGGCGATAGCGCCACGGGTTGAAAGTGCGCCTGCTCAAGCCGAAAGCGCAGTGGCGGATCAGCCAGCGCTGAAACTCAGCAAACGGGCGCTGCCTACGTTGGAAGCAGGTCTGCAGGAAATTGTGAACCTGCGTCGAGCGGGTGAAACCAGGGCCGCGGATGAAAAACTGCTGGCGCTGTACCAACGCTTTCCCGAGGAGGACTTGCCGGCACGGCTAGAGGCGTTGCAACAGCAGTGAACCCGCCGCCACGAACCAGCCCCAGGCCTGTCGACCTGGGGCTTTTTATTACAACCCGCCGTAGGCCCGGGACCAGGCCACCGTGTCTGTGAGGGTCTGCTCCAGCACACGAAAGCTCAGCCCCAGTTCTTCTTCACTTTTGCGGTGGTCAAAGCGGGTACGGTGCTCCTCGCGTATCAACAGCCGTAACGTCGCCATGCTCAGCAAGATGGGCTTTCCAGTCAGGTAAGCGTAGGCCTCTTGCACCGCGGCCAACAGGTAGAGCGCGGGCAGCGGCAGTTGGCGGGAGGGCACCTTGACCCCGGCAATACGCCCCAGCGCCGGAATCAGCTGGCGCATGGTCAAGTTGCGACCGGCCGCGAGGTAGCGTTCGCCCCGTCGCCCGCTCTGGGCGGCGGCAATGTGCGCCCAGGCTACATCGCGGGCATCGACCAGAGAAAAGGTGCCAGGAATCAGCCCCGGCAACTTGCCGTTGATAACGTCCCTGACCAACTGCCCCGAAGACGTCGGCCCACGGTCACCCGGCCCCCACATCCAACCGGGCAAGACCATGCAGGCGTGCATCTGCGGATGGCTTTCAAGAAACCTCAACACCTCACGCTCAGCCAGGATCTTGCTGCGGTAGTAGTCATCCGCATCGGCTTCGGCCCGCAGGCACGTCTCGTCGATCGGCGTACCGGGGGCACCGTCGAGCACGGCAATCGACGAAGTATGTACAAACCGTCGCACACCGGCGTCATACGCCTGTTGCAGCAGGGCTCGCGTACCGACGACATTGATCTTCTCCAGTTCCTCCCAATGGCTGCCGCCCTTGTAGTTATCGCGAAAAAACGCCGCGCAGTGAAACACCGTATCGCAGCCTTGTAACGCCGCCGCGAAGGCATCCACATCAGCCATGTCTCCCACCACCTGTTCCACACCCGGCAAATCGCCGAACTGCTGCGCACCCTTGGCCGCCGAGCGCACCAGCGCCTTCACCGCATAACCCCGTGCGACCAGCTCCCGTACCAGGTTATTGCCCAGCAAGCCGGTGGCACCGGTCACAAAGGTGCTGCGCAAGCGATTGGGGTTCGTGTTCATACAGGCCATTCCATTTGTTGAGAAGGCCAGTAGATATACCCGCGAGCCCGCGCAGTAAAAACAGCGCCTACGGCATAATGGCTTTGCACATCTGCACACCAGGGAAGCGCGGAGATATGGCATTGCAGGCAAATTGGGACGATCTTCGACTGCTGCTGGCAGTCTCACGGCGCGGCAGCTTTTTACAGGCGGGCCAGTTACTCGGTATCGCGGCGTCTACCGTTTCCCGACGCCTTACCCAACTGGAAACCGCCCTGGGCGAGCCGCTGGTGGAGCGCGGCGTGGAAGGCTGCCGGCTCACCTCCCGTGGCCAAGCCCTGGTGGACGTCGCCCTGGCGGCCGAATCCGGCCTGCGACGCCAGGCCCCCGTCGACGGCGCGCCAGCAACCCTCAGCGGCACCGTGCTGGTGAGCGCCGGCGAAGGCTTCTCTGCCAGCGTGCTCGAGGCCGCCAGCCGCTTCACAGCACAGCACCCAGGCTGCTCCGTAGAGCTGCAGGTCACCACCGACTTCCACAAAATCGTACGAGGCGTAGCCGACATTGCCATACGCACCGCACACCTGGGCGAACCTTCCCTGATCTACCGAGGGCTCGGCAAACTCGCTTACGGGGTCTTCGCAACTGCGGAATACCTGCAACGATTTCCGGCGCTAACTCCCGCCACTGCCGCCAGTATCGCCTTGCTGCCACCGCTGGACCTGCTACCGCAAATGCGCGCCGCGAAAGCCGCGGGGCTGGACCATGCGCCGATCAGGGTGAGTTCGTTTGCGGTGCAGCTTGAATCGGTGAAGCGCGGGATGGGTGTGGCGGTGCTGCCGCGTATTTTGGCGACGGGGTTGAGTGAGGTTTTTCAGGAGATAGAACTGCCGGCGATGGAGGTTTATTTGGTGACGCGGCCGCAGGCGTTGAAGCAGGGGCATATTCAGGGATTTTTTGGGGTGTTGGAGGGGGTGTTGCGCGGTGAAATTTCAAGCCTGGAAAAGCAGCATTCCGGGAATTCATCAAGGCCTTCGTAATACTCAACCCATCGGGATGTAGGCGCTTAGCCACTCGTAGCAACATCGAGTTGCGCGTGCAAGTGGCTCACAAAAAAGCCCCGGGTCTTAAGACCTCGGGTGTTTCATTCATATCTGGCTCCACACTTCTGCGGCGATGGTGCTGGCGTCCTTTGACATTTCCAACACACCAATGCGTTCTTGTCATTCCTCGAATTTGACAGGTAGAAAGGACGCATTTGTAATGCGCAGCGCAGCTTCGGTGATATACCTCTAAGGCATCAACTGCATCTCCGACAAACCGTATTCCCCCAACGAATACAGCAATGTCCCATACCCCAGCTGGACGTAGCCAACCCTGTCAGCACCATAATCCCCGCCACCACCTTCCACTTGGACGTTATTTGCCATGGCCTGCACATTCGGTGCGCTGAGGCCCTTTCGCACGGCGTAGTGGTTGTAGAGCAGTTCCCATATCGGACGGGTTTCGCCGCGATGATCGGGCGAGATGACGGTCTGTTTGAAGCTGCTGTTGGGGATGGGGCTAAACGGCACCTCCTGGCCAAGGTTGTACTTGGCCACATACTCGGCGCCCTGCAGCACGCGGTTGTTCTGGTAGCCGAACAGGTCGTTGCCCTGGCTCCAGGCCATTTGGCAGAAACTGCCGAGCAGGGCTATGTCGAGCATGGCGTGTGACTGATCACGTCCGCTTTCCTGGACTTGACCAAGGCCATCGCCGTAGAGCTTCCACACCGCGTGGGCGATGGCGCCGTTACCTGTGCCGTGCTTGAAGTAGTCGACGGCCTCGTTGTAGAGATCGCGGCGGTCGGTCAGTACGCCGATGGCCAGCATCGAGTTCATGTTGGCTAGGTCCCAGCTGGCCCCATGATGATCAGGCCGGGCGCCGTCGTGGTTCACCAGGAAGTCATGATTGATGGGGTAGAACACAGTGAGCATCATGCCTTGAAAACGCTGGAAATCTTCCGCCCGCCACTTTGGGTAGCTGCGCAGCAGTTCGGCCGCGTTGGCCAGTTGGTAGCCGTACAAGCCTGCCACCAAAGCTCTGCCGGGCTTGTCTTTGATCGCGGTGAGGGTCAAGGCCCACTGGTTCAAAATACTCACGGCCTTGTCGGCATACGCCGGGTTGTTGGAGATCTGCCAGCGCAGGGCCAGTGCATACGCGGCGGCTGCGTCGTTGAACAGAACACTGTCGTTATTCGGGCCGCCTGAAGTGGGGTACACCACCGGCATCGGGTTGGGCTGCCAGGCTAATGAGGCATGGGGGTTGGCGATCAGCTTCTGCCAGCCGGCCAGCCACGGCTGGTTATAGTTGGCCAGCTTCTCGCGTATCCGCGTGAAGTCCTCCCGGGTGTGGAGCAGGCCAGGATGCACGAACGCTTCGGTAGGCAGGGTGGGGGAGGCTTGACTGCCGATACTCATCAATAGCGCATAGAGCAGCACGGCTCTTTTGGACAGGTACTTCAAACGGATCATCGTGTGTACGCCCTGATGGGGAGAACCTTGCGGTTTGAAAAGCCATTCGCACAGGACCGGAATCTGCCCCAGGGATAGTCCAGATGAAGCCTGCATACCCGGGGCTTGTTGTCAGAACGTGTAGTTGATTGCAAACAGGCCCAAGCCTGCGGTTTCGCGCCTTACCAGTGGGCTGTCGCTGGCTTGGTCGGCGTATTGAGTCAGCGTCAGGCTGGTCAGCGTTGACCAGTGCGCGTCGAAGGTGTGCTGCCAGTTCAAGGCAGCGGAGTAGGCATAGATCCCGGCGTCGGCGGTGTACTTGCTGTAGATCGAGCGTTGGCTCTGGGCCTGGGTGACGCCGAAGAACGTCTGGTTGTAGCGGCTATCGCCGGCATGGGCGTCGATGGCCAGGGCCAGGGTGTCGCGGCTTGTGTGCAACAGGATGCCTTCCAGGCCAAAGCGGTAGCGGTTGCCACGGTGCTCACCGGCCATGCGGATGTCGGCTTCACCGTTGATCGACAGCCAGTCAAGCAGTTGTTGGCTGAGGGTAAAGTTGGCGACGGTTGCGCCGTTGATATCGCCCATTCCTCTTAGCTCGTCGCCGCCCGCGCCGGTGGTGCTGTCCTTCTCCTTGCGGCCCATGTCGTAATTGATCGCCGCGCTGGCGCCGAAGCCACTGTCGGATTGAAATTGCAGGCCCACGCCGCGAGTGGTGTCGGCGAACAACGCTCCGTGCTGGATGCTGAGCATCGGCAGTACGAGCGGACGGTAGCGGTCAGCACCCATGTAGCGAGGTGTGACACCCATGCCAAGGCCCAGGGTAACAGTGGTTTCATCGGCTGTCGGGCTGGCGTCGGTCGCCTGAGCCTGGGGCGCGAGCGCGCAGCACAGCAGCGTGACGGCGCCCAACAGAACGTTGTGGGTAGGGGAGGTGGTGAAGTTCATGGTCAAGCCCTATGTGCAAAAGAAGACAGCAGTGCGCCCGCCGACGCGCGACACAACGCCTCCCTCTGATCGAGCTGTTCAGGCCCGTTGATAGGCTTGGACAGCGATGCAGTGGTCGGCATAGGATCGGCTCGCGAAAGTGGGCGTAGGGCAATACTGGCAGCGCACTTTCAATAAACCGTTCGTAAATTATCAAGGTTTCATCAAGAGGCTTCTTTGTGTCAGGAAAACGTATCCTCATCGTCGAAGACGACGCCGACAGCGCCAACATTCTCGAAGCCTACTTGCTCCGGGATGGCTATGAGGTGGCCCTGGCCGAAGACGGCCAGCGCGGTCTGGACCTGTACAAAAGCTGGCAGCCCGACCTGATCCTGCTCGACGTGATGCTTCCGCGCTTGAGCGGCACCGAGGTGTTATCCGCCGTGCGCCGTAGCAGTGACACGCCGGTCATCATGGTCACGGCCATGGGCGACGAACCGGAAAAGCTCGGTGCCTTGCGTTATGGCGCGGACGACTATGTGGTCAAGCCTTACAGCCCGCGCGAAGTGGTGGCGCGGGTGCACGCGGTGTTGCGGCGCACCACCGGCAACCAACCGGTCGAACACCTGCTGCGCCATGAAAACCTGCGGGTGGATCTTGTTGCGTTTACCGCGGCCATTGAGCAGGGCGAAGCACCACCGCAATGGCTGGACCTGACCCCAACGGAATTTAAGCTGCTGGTGACGTTGCTCAAGACGCCGTCCAAGGCCTTCACTCGTGATGAGTTGCTGGAAATCTGCCTGCCGGAAAGCGAAGCCCTGGCCCGCGTCGTCGACACCCACGTGCACAACCTGCGCCGCAAGCTGGAAAACCACGGCATCACCGGCGTTCTGGTCACGGTGCGCTCCATTGGCTATCGATTCAGGTAACGCACATGCTTGAGCAACCGCGGGTCAACGACAAACCCATGTGGCGCTGGATCGGCCTGCGCATGAGCCTGCTGGCGATCGGCGCGGTGGTGGTGATCTCGGTGTGCATGTGGATCAACGTCACACTGTCGGACTGGTATTTTGTGCAGCATCTGCCGCCGGGGCCGCGTGAGGAACTGCTGGCGTTGCGCGCCGAGCCAGAGCTCAATGAGGCACGCTTGCGTCAAGTGGTTGCCCAGTACTATCCGCTGGACTATTTCCAGCCGGCTATCGCCAATCGCGACTGGCTGATACTGATCGGCCTGGTGCTGGCCGCGATCCCTATCATCATTGGCTTCGGCCTGTGGTTTTCGAGGCCCTTGTCCAGCCAGTTCTCGGCAATTGCCCAGGGCGCCCGGCGAGTCGCCGGCGGTGATTTCCTGACGCGCCTGCCGGTGCACCGCGACGCGCCCGACGAGCTGCAACGGCTGGTCAGCGACTTCAACAGCATGACCACGCAACTGGAGCGCTATGAGCGCGATGTGCGTGAATCCAGCGCGGTCATTGCCCACGAACTGCGCACACCCTTGAACGCCGCCATGGGGCGCGTGCAGGGTATGCTCGATGAGGTATTCCCCAGCGATGCCATGCAGTTGGGCATGGTCAAGCGTCAGCTCGATCAACTCAGAAAGCTGGTGGATGATTTGCACCTGTTGTCGATGGCTCGTGCTGGCCGGCTGGTGCTGGAGCGCAGCGAGTTTTCTCTGGCAGCTCTGGTGGCGGAGCGGTTGGCGTGGTTCCAGCCGCAGTTGGATGAGGCTTGCGTGCTGACGCAGGTCAGTATTGCTGATGGGCTTCGTATGCATGCCGATCGTGATCGCCTGGGCCAGGTGATCAACATTCTGGTCGATAACTTGCTGCGTTATGCGGCCGGGGGAGGCGAGTTGAATGTAACGGCGCGCCGGGTTCACGGTTCGGTGGTGATTGAAGTCGGTGACCGAGGGCCAGGTATCGAAGCCCAGCATCTGGACAGCGTGTTCGACCGCTTCTGGCGTGCAGAGCGCTCCAGGGCACGTTACTCGGGGGGGAGCGGGCTAGGCTTGTCCATCGCCCGTGCGATCTGCCACGCCCATGGCGGTACCATTACTGCCCGCAATCTGGCCGAAGGCGGTACGCTGATCAGGGCGGAGGTTCCTGTGTAGGCGTTTCTTCTTTGCTTGAGACCGGCGCTCAAGACGGTGAAATCGTAATGATCGTAGAGCTGGAAAACTGCTTGGGAAAAAGGGAGGGGAAAAGGGGATTTATTTTCACCTCTACTATCCCGACGCGACTCAACACTCTCTCACCAACCACCAAACGCACAAAAAAGCCCCAGATCTCCCGACCTGAGGCTTTTTCATTTCATATCTTGTGCCCCGGCGTCGTTTGAACTGGGCTATGAAGCCCCAGTATTTACTGGGGCTAGCAGACAGGTTTTCGGTTAGGCATACATGTGGGCATACACGGCCAGCTCGCCTGGCCCCTTAATGCCCTATGCAATGCTGCCATCTATTTTGGGTTACTAGCTGGTGTGACACTGGTTGGAACAGTAGTAGCAGCCGTTAATCCGGCTATCCGACCATTTTTGTTTAGCTGCGGCTACGGCTCCATGACAAGTGGGGTAGGTGCCAACTTCGACCTGGTTTTCAAGGGAAGGCATGAACCGGCATCCGTTGGTCGCATCATGGACTTCATGATCACCATTCGCCTGGGCGTTCTTGTTGATGATAAATCTTGGCATTGGTTGTCTCCTTGGCTGCGTCATTTTTATTTTTAACCGACCAACAGCGGTACAGCGCTCACCTGGTCATGAGGGCCAGTTTTGAGCGGTAGTATGCGAGCACCTACACAGCCCCCTCTAAAACCGGTGTAACGCGTGTTACTCGTGTAACGCCCATCGCCAAACGCCTATTTTTATTGGCTTTTAGGGCCGTTACACAGTTTAGATGTCTAGCGTACATCCGATGTAACGCTGCCCCTGCGTGTAACGCAGAAAGTCAGCGCACGTCTGCTGCGGGGCAAGCGTTCTGCACCTAGCGGCTTGGAGAGTAGCTGGGGAATTGGGAAATGCCATTAAGGCGCACCCTCTATTCAACCCACGGTCTCGCTGTCGTTACAGAGTGGCATCAGCTATTCGAATTTTCGACGACGGAAGCTAGCCCTGGTGCCAAAAACTGGCGGGGCCCCTGGGAGTATTAAGGTGGTACGGGGCATGAAACCCGCGGGATCGAGTTAGTGGGAGGTGCCGGAAGTTACTGAAATTTCAATCGTTGAAATTGAAAGGATGCTGAAGAAAAACGGCCATCGTTACAGCTTCGGTAAAGGTGGCTGTATCTGTTGCTGATAGTGAACATCCGCAGGGCGTCAACCATGGTGATGGGTGTCAACCACGTCAACCTGTCAACCAACTTAAAAAATCCAGCCGCTAACACGAACGCGCGGGTTCTTTGCCCCGTGTCTATCCGAAATGCCCAAGGTCCCCAGCGGCTTTACGATTCATAGGGCAAATGCACTGGTGAACAGCAGTTCACCTGGTTCACCTGTTCACTAAGCTGGGCACCTTTCCGCTGACACGATCACGCGGGTTTCCTACCCCGTGCTAAATCAACATGCACAGGGTCCCCACGGTTTATCCAAAGCCTAGAGCATGATCTATCTCCGTTCGCTGGAGGAGGAATGTCGATGGGGCTCGGGGATACCCTGAGAAACCGTGTTACTGGTGTTGCGCGAGGTTATAACTATATGATTTTAAATAATATATAGGCGTTATACGGCTTTGCTTCGTTTGCCGACAGACGTGTTACATGGCAAGTGGTGTTACATCAATAACTGGTCAGGGAGGAGCTGTTTATGATGATTAAGGCGACTGCCATCGGACGAGAGCCCATAGCTTAGAAGGGCTGCTACCCGCTAGCAAAATATGACGCGGGCATGGCGAGCTCGACAGTTATACTGTTTGCATATACAGTATCACTGTCAATTACTTTAATTTGCCGCTGTTGACTGCTAGAAAATAAAGACATCAGACCAATGGCCGTTTGCAGGGTTACGTGGACTCTCGTAATCTCACATTGATATTACTGAAATGGAAGTCGACTTGTGATCACGCTGAAAACCGCCATCATCCACAGTTTCAAGAAGATCGCTCACACAGGTCTCGTTTCTGACGTGGTGAAAAAGGATGTTGTCCTCGACACACAAAACCCAGCTTTAGAGTCTCTGGTCGAAGGCATCAACGGCCTGATTGGCAAAGAAGGAAACAGCGTGGTCTACGGACAATTTGCCGACGACGGTCGCCAAGGTCCGTTTCCTGATCGGTTTAGCACTTATGTGGATGTCTGCGATGATGAGGCTGAATTTATCGCGTTAACCCACTTAGCAATGGATCAGCTCGTCGAGCAGGCGAGGGACCAAACCTTGGCCACTGGGGGCCATATTCTCTGCGCGCAATACACCTCCGGTGCGTCTGACTTCTTTCTGGTTGCTAGCATCAAACAGCGCGGTGGCATCCAGTTGGATGAGAACTATGTGCCCAAAGCCATTCAGGAAGTGGACCTGAAGACGGTTCAGCAGGCAGCCAGGATCAACTTTGTGAAATTCGCGTCGGTTACTGCCGCCGCCGCATGTGTCGCTGCGGGTAATACAGTTGTAGATGCTGAGGACGCAGAAGAGGCTGATTCGACCTATCTGTGCTTTATCAGCCGCGGTCGGGACAGCCAGGCTTCTGACTATTTCATCTCCGCTTTAGGATGCGCCAAAGGCGTGGCATCCGGCCGGGCAACCAAGAATGCCATTGATTATGTTGGCCGTTTCTTCCGTAACAATAGAGAGCTCAAGCCCTTTGCTTACAAGGCGAAAGAGGCGGTTGTCCGGTATTTGCAGGACCGACTTGTGGATGGTAAATCCGCTCGGTTAGATGCGATCTGCCATGCGGCAATTCAGCACGTTCCGCCTGATCTGGTCGATGAGATTGCAGGACTGAAAGACTATCTCAACGACGAAAAACATCGAGTCCCTGAGGACTTTACTGTCAATGCAAAATCGCTGAAGGAGAAGACCAGGATTAAAGGCGAAGCTGCAAGCTGGTCGCTTCAATTCGAACGTGGTGCCTTGGGGAAGGAGGCAACGTCCGATGTTTATTACGATGAGGGTCGCAAGAAGCTGACCCTGTCAAATATGAACCAAGAACTGGTCGATTTGATTGAAAAAGAGCTGAAGGCCAGGGTTGGGTAAGCCATGTTTTCCAATGTCGTGGCCCTGTACCGGGCAATGGGAGCGCCAGCCATCGAAGGCGGTGTGGTCTCCTATGAAGGGCTCCCCACTACCGAAATCACTGCCGCGCTGCAGGCGTGTAAGGATCTGCAGCCCGAGTTCGGCAAAATTCAGCATCATGAAGTAGTTGAAGGTGGTGTGGTAGAGATCGAGCTCCGCCTACCTACGAATGAATCGGGCCGATTTTACGCGAACGTTAGCGACTTGGCTCGTAACGGGTCACTGGGCAAAGGGCAGTTTCCGCAGAACGTATACGTCGTTGACTTGGGTTGGGCCGATTTCGACGTTAGCGAACCAACACAAATTAAAGAGCTCAGACGAGTTTGTAGGTTAATCGAGCTTCTGGCGTTGTTGGCAATCGGTGTGGACAAGGACAGCAGCCCAGATACCTATAATTTGTTCTTCGCTTTGCCTCCCGACGGCGCAAAACCGCCCAGGACTTTTCTGCTGGCGACGCAGGTTGATGAACAAGTTCTTGGCCATGAACTCAGGCATATGAGTTTGCTGGAGGAGATTCTCAACCGCAAAAACGAGAACAAGGCTCATCTTTCAGAACGTAAGCTGATGATCAGAATGGCGATCGCCGGTGTAATTGAGAAGTTTGAAAACGAGCCAAATCACTTCCTCGTAGTGGTTCGCGAATGGAAGGAGGTCCTCACTACCTACCGCGCCAATTTACAAACTTATGTCTACGGCTTTTCGTTCGAGAAGGCTCGGCGCGAATTGGCACAGGCGGAAATCGACTATGGGACCAAACTCAGCGGCGTCTTAGGTGACATTGCCGGTAAAATGCTGGCGCTCCCGATCTCTTTTGCTGGATGGGTTGTCCTGAACACCAGTACTTCTGCTTTTGAAGGGTTCGTTCTTGTACTTGGTTTGATTGTTGTTTCGCTGGTATTACTCGCCATCTTGCACAATCAAATGCTTCAGACAGAACGCTTGTTGCACAGCTTTAATGTTGTTTTCGACGATTTCAAAGACAAAATTAAAACCTATCCTCCCAAACTTCAAGGCCTGCTCAGAATTACAATTGAGCAAGTCGAAAGACAGGGGCGTACTCTGCGGCGTACCTTTCAGCTATTGCAGATACTAGCCCTATTGCCCGCAGCCGGGGCGGTGCTGGTGGCTCTTGTAAAATATTGGGGTTCGTTCCTATGGGGTATTGTTACTGTCATATCGACAATCTTCGCAGGCGCTACTTTTGATCCGATTTTTCTAAGTCCTTAGCCAATGGAGATCTGATACAAGTCCTAATGAATGATGTTTGCTTCGGACAGTTTGCAGCCCTTCGTCAGAGGCGCTAAGAGGCCGATTATGTTGAGAATCGTGCTTTATTTCCGTAGCTTAAAGGTCCGTGTCCGAGATTGTAGTCTTTACTTTTGGCAGAGTTTTACAAGCGTGGGCTTCACGCAGCAGCGTGCAACAATGGCATTTTCACTGGTCAATGACCAGGTAATGTTGGAGGACCGACATTTCAACAGGATCGGCCATAAGCAGGCGCTCGCCTTCGACGAGACCTGAGGCGGTTCATAATACCCCTTCAACGTTACCGATGCTTTTCCGCCTCTCTACGACTTTGCTTTCGGTGATTGCTTGAAATATTTCACTGCTGGGCGAAACTGAGGCATGGGACAAATCGAATTGCGGGCGATACGGCTTCACCCTTGCGTCGTATTTTGGCGTTCGAATCTTAGCATCATGAGACGTAACACTGCTTGACTGGACGAGCAAGCACTTATATCGTCATTGAAAACGTTTCCGCTGTCTGTACAATTAGCAAGATGGCAACTCCCCCCTAGGTTAAGCCCTGAAAATGGATGATCAGAGATGCGCTTTCAAATAAATGAAGTACAAGTCGATGGTCATTGGGTTCCACTAACCGATTATCGTGCGTCAGACAATTACGAAAATATATTCACACTGATAGTTGGGCAAAATGCTGTAGGCAAGAGCAGGCTACTAAGAAAAATTGTCAGTAACTATATTTTTTCACAAGAAGGTCGTACCAAGTCATCAATCAAGTCGGGGAATTATTATAATCAAGACCATTCCAGCTTATGGAATCAGTCCCATAACGACCCGAAACAGATTAACTACTTTGCATTGCCAAGCAACGCAGCCTCACACGATTCGCATTTGTTTCGCGACCACAACTATTATTTAGGCGAGGTAAGAACTTCATTAACTTCAAGTTTGTCGCCGAGCAATGTGATCGCAGTTTCCACTGGTCGTCACGACAGATTTCCATCTGCAACTCATATTAGAAACAAAGAAATAATCGCAGATTATCGCTATATCGGCACCGACCAGTTCTCAAAGAATAGCATTTCATCAAGTCTCATCTCATTGCTCGAAGGGCTGTTGCAAGGTAGACAAAGCCTTCACAAGCTTAGTGACATATTTGAGTACCTCGGATTTGCGCCATATTTGGATATAAAGTTATCTCTTGACAGAAAGCAATACTCAAGACTTACAAGCGAAGAGCTCAATGAGCTACATTATAGTTCCAATCAATCTTTACTTGAATTTTTGATAGGTGACGACTCTCGCGTTCATGATAACTATTCGTCGGCAAGCGCTTTTTACGAGTATTTAAAATCTAGTTCAAAAACAAACATTGAACTTGGTTTTTGGGACCACTCCCTTGATATGAAACATCGTACAATTACCGAGTTAATTCCATTTCTCAAATCGGGACTCATCAAAATATTCGATATCACTTTGATCAGTTTGATTAATAAGTCTCGAATGCGATTAAGTCAAGCGAGTTCCGGGCAACAATGCATGTTGACAATTATGCTTGGAATAGCGGGCGCGATAAAAGACGGTTCGCTTATATGTATTGATGAACCCGAAATAAGTTTGCATCCGCAGTGGCAAACAAACTTGGTCAAGCAGTTGCAGGAAGTATTTTCAAATTTCAGTGGTTGTCACTTTGTAATTGCCACTCATTCACCCCAGCTTGTATCAGGGCTTACAAGTAATAATGGATATGTTTTAAATCTAGAAGAAAAAGAACTCTATCACTCATTTGAATACGCTAAGCGCTCTGCAGACTTTCAGTTGGCCGAAGTTTTTCATACGCCAGGTCAAAATAATGAGTATCTTCTAAGAGTCACACTCCTATTACTTACAAAGCTCAGTCGGCGCGAAGAGCTGAATTACGATGATCGTGAAACCTTTAAGATGCTTGTAAGTATTCGTAAGAATATGAGCGAGACAGATCCAGTGTACCACCTTATAGGCCAGGTGGAGGCATTGCATTAAAATGAAGGCAATCACATTTACTGGATTTGACGCAACTTACGTTAATGCGTACAACGGCACCGATCATGAACTTTGGAACCGCACAAAAGGTCCCATTGTTAAGTTGAGGCATTCAATTCGGACGCACTATCTGGAAGAACAAGGCTTTCTGTGTGCATATTGCCGAATGGAAAAGAAAGAACGTCATGGATTAACTTGGGACGTCGAACACATTATTCCAAAATCTACCCATCCCCTATATTTATTTGAGCCTGAAAATCTTGCCTTAGCTTGCAAAGAATGCAATCAGAGCAAATGGGACAAAGGGGTTCTCACCAAGCCGTTAACGAGGGAGTCTCCTTACCCTCGTATGTCTGACGCATTCACCATCATTCACCCGCACTATGATACATATTCAGAACATATGGAAATTGCGGTCCTAGCCAAGAAGGTTTTCCATCGCCCGAGAAATAAGGAAAAAGGAAGAGAGACCTTCATAATTTGCGAGCTTGTCAGATTTTCATATGAGTTTGCGGAGTGGGATGATTTTAACTACGCAATTGTAAAGGCGGTAAGTGATTACATTAAGCGCTGTCCTCCCGATGCAACTAAAGATGATATTCAACGCTTTATGTGTACTTTGAATTTTACAGTCGAGGCCGATTTTTGAAGCGATGGAACAATCGATGAAAGTGAAATGGAAGAAGAATAAGAACCTCAAGCCTCAGCTATTGATGGATCGCATGGCTGAGATTACTTCGATAATGTCTGACGGAAGGTTAAGTTTTTCGGCGTTTGAAAAACATCAGCTTGATGCCGTTCTTTTAACCATGCTTGAATTCCATAAGGAGTTCAGTTCGTCAACTATGAAAGCGCTTTTTAACTCAGGCATCGAATATTGTGCAAGGCGAAATGATTTTACGACGGCTGCTTTTCTTGTAGGCATTAATGATGCGGTAGTAAGGCACGGAGCGAGGCCGGAAAAATTATTCATTCTTGCTACATCAATTTCGACGTTAAAGGAAAAAGGGGACAGATTTATTTTCACGACGAAAAAGGAGGCGGCAATCCCAGACAGCCCAAACCGAAACCCCGCTCAACTCCTTCCCAACACCACCCCCCCAACCCAAAAAACAAAAAAGCCCCAGATCTCCCGACCTGAGGCTCTTCCATTCCACATCTGGTGCACCCGGCGGGATTCGAACCCACGACCCCTGCCTTCGGAGGGCAGTACTCTATCCAGCTGAGCTACGGATGCTTGTGCGGGCGACATCATACCCATGTCGACCTGATGCGTCCATTCCGGCATTCCCCCCGCTCCCTGTCGTCCATTTCCGACAAAAAATGGCTAATTGCCACCCTCATTCACAACTCCCCGCGCCGCACGTCCCTTTGTTTGCTTTGCTCTTGTGGCTTTAACCCGCTTCCACGCCGCAATTCCCCAGGTGAACGCATGCATTCCAAAGGAACCGTGATGCTCGATCTCCCGCTCAAACAAACCCTGTTGGCTCGCTCCGATTTGTTTCGAGGTATGCCGGAGCACCTCTTGCGCTACGTTGCCACCCACATGGTGGAGCGCACGCTGGATGATCGTGAGCTGTTGTATTTCAAGGACGACACCCTCGAGTTTATTGCGCTGGTAGTCGAGGGGCGGATTTATTCGGTGGTGCATGGGCCCGATGGTCGAGAGCAGATCATCGGCAGCACCGGGGCCGGGCAGGTGGTGGGGGAGACGGCGTTGATCAAGGATCATGGGCGCGAGTCTTCTACCTTTGCCAGTGGCCCCACGCGCTTGTTGCAGTTGGGCAGTCGGCATTTTGCGGTGTTGTTTGAGGAGCCGGCGTTTCTGCGGCGTTTGTTGATGTTGATGATGCTGCGTTTGCTGCACGCCATCGAGTTGCTGGAGTTGGTGTGCCTGCATCGGCTGGAGTCGCGGTTGGCGCGGTTTTTATTGGCGAACCTGGGCGAGATCGACCTGGCGTTGGCCTTGCCCAGTGTGTCGTTGCCCGCAAGCCAGGGGGTGTTGGCGTCGATGCTGAATACCAGCCGGCCCAAGCTGAATGTGCAGCTGCAAGTGTGGCGGCGCAGTGGGGTGATCAGCGGCGATCTGGAGCGCATGGTGATCAACGATGTCGAGCATTTGCGGCGCAAGGCTTTTGCGCTGAATTAGTTGTGGCGGTGTTCCCCAGGTAACAGCGTGCCCCCGTCGTGCCCTCGCAGACTGGCCCTTCATCAAGGATGCACAGGAGTGCTGGCGATGGGGATGACTGTTCAGTTCAAGGATCAATGGGCCGCCGATGACCGTTTGTTCGAAGCGAGTTGGCGCGCTGTGCACGGCGAGCTCAGGCGCCGGGCGTTGCGGCGGGCCAAGGGCAATCTGGATCAGGGCCAGGAGTGGCTGTCGGCCACGGCGATCAAGGCCCTGCTGTTTTTTCGGCGTTCGCCGGAGCGCATTCGCGACCCTCAGGGGTTTCTGTTTCTGGTGCTCGATCATGTGTTTCTCGACAGCGTGCGGCGCAGCAAGCGCGAGGGGCGGTTGTTCGATGATTCGGTGGACCTTGAACACGATCACCTGGCCGCGCTCGCCGCGCCCTGCGCCTCGGTGCTGGAGCGGGTGGAATGCTATGAGCGCCTGGAGCAGATCGAGGCGCACGTCGCACGGTTACCGCTGTTGCAGCAGCGCTTGTTCGAGATGCGTTTTGTCGATGACCTGCCTTACCCGCAAATCGCCGCCGAGCTGCACGTGAAGCTGCCGCTGGTGCGCAAGCGTGTGCAACTGCTGCGCAGTGCTTTGCGCTGAAGGCGATTCACAGACGTTGGCGTGGGGCGTTCTAGTGGTATGAGCGCAGCACGCCGCCGCTATCCACACCCAAACCTGGGTGAATGCCATCAAGGAGAGATGTATGACAGAGGTCAACAGCCAGATCACCGACGCGGTCACTCAAACCAACGTCAAGGTGGTGGCCGAGGCGCCAGCCCAGGCCATCGCGTCGCTGTACCAGGTGGCCAGCAGCGCGGCGGGCTTGTCGTTGCAGAACGCGGTCAACAGCCAGCAGGCGATGAATCAGATTTCCAACGCGGTGATCTCCAAGGCCGTGGCGCTGATCATGCAGATTGGCGAGAAGGGCTGAGCCCTCGGGAGATCGATTATGTCGTGGTTCAGCAGAAAGAAACCCGCCGCCTCCCAAGCAACGCCCGCCGCCGATCCACCTGCGACGGCGCCCGCCGCACCGGCCTCGCGCTCAATCATGGCGCGCATGAACGAGCACCTGCTCAACCAGGTGAGCACGCCGTCATCCGACAGCACGGCGGCGCTCAATAGCCAGATCGTGCAGGCGGTGCAGTTCACCAACGCGCAGAACTTTGCCTATGCGCCGGCGCAGATCGCGGTGCCGGCCGACATGATGATCAGCCAGGCGGCCGGGCTGGTGGCGCAAGCGGCGGCGGGGTACTTCGACGGGGTCAGCAAGATCGCCCTGGCGGCCCAGGCCGTGCTGCTCCAGCAAATGACCGAGAACATCGTCAAGGACAACCTGCCGGCCGCTGCCGAAGACGCCTTGGGCGCCTTGGCCACCGACCTGCTGGTGGGCGCCGCTGCCGCTGTGGCCGCCGCCGCCGGTGCGATGGAAGCCGAAGCCGCCAGCGTGGCCATCGACAAGATCGACCAGAGCATCGCCAAGTACGCCGACACCTTGGCCAACCGGGCCGCGCCAGCGGCCTGAACCGAGCACAGCGCTTCGGCGTTCTGCTGGGGCGGTGCAACAGCAACTTGAAAGCAACTTTTCTTGAATGAGGAGCGACATCATGGACGTTGGAGATCTTATTTTTTCGGTGAAGCAAGAAGATGACAGTACGACGCGGGCTTTCATCAAAGCCGGTCAGTTGGTCAAAGCCAAGGTGTTCTCACAGGACACGACGTATTTGAATGTGGTCCACCCGGCAATTGCGGTGAGCAAGACCATGGTGATCGAAAGCGTCGGCACTGGCCTGGCGTTGACTGATGTGAGCCTGGAAAAACCCCCTCGTACCGCCATGGTGTTTTCCTGCCGTGACACTGAGCTGGGGTTTGCGGCGGCGCTGGCGGCCAAGCAGTTCTATTTCGACAAGCTCGGCGATGAAATCGACGGCAGTTATAGCGCGTGGAACGCGATGCTTTCTGCATTCAAGAACTGGAAGGCCAACGACACCCTGCAGGCTCGGATCAATGAGTCGATAGCGATAGGCAGCGGTTCCTTTTGCTCACAATTCGCGGCCAACGCTTATGAGGTCGGCAACCTCTACAACGCGGCCAATCTGGTTCCGCCACCGCCGGCCATCTTCAATCGGCAACCCTCAGCGATGACACCGGCAGAGCTCGCGACGTTCTGTGCTGCGTCGCCGCGTTTTTTCTTTGCCGGTTTCTGGGAAGACGGCAGAGAGGTGCGGCTTTAGCGGCCCTTTTGCAGGCGACGTAAAGCCCAAGGAGATCGACATGGCACCCCCTTCCACACCCTCGGTCCTGTCCACCGATGACCGCCAACGGCTCGAAGCGATGCTGCGCAACCCGCAGATTTTCGCCGGAACGCCCCAGGCCATCGTCGACGAAACCCTCAAGCGCGCTACCGAAGTGCTTGCGCAATCGAAGGCCAACGAACAAGCGCTCAAGACCGCTGCCCTGCAACGTGAAGCGGCGCTGCGCCAGGTGTTGGACGGCGCAGCTCCCGACCAGGACGCGCAACGCAAGGAAGTGCAGGCATTGATCCAAGGGTTGATCGCCCAGATTGAAGCGGCGCTGGGCCCCACTGCAAAACCTTGACCCTGCGTTTCACAGCGCCTGTTCCGCAACGTTCATTGATGAACACGGAATGCACCGTGTACTAAATAAGGAAATTGATCATGCCATTAGTCAACGAGCAAATTACCGACGCGGTCACCCAGACCAACGTCAAAGTGGTGGCCGAATCGCCTGCGATGGCGATGAGCACTATCTATCAATCCATGGCGCAGGCCACGGCGATTCTGTTCCAGAACGCGGTGTCGGCCCAGCAGCAGCAAAACACCCTGGCCCAGGCGGCCACCAACCAGGGCGTGATGCAGATCTACAGCGTCGATACCACCGCAGGTGCGGCGGCTACCGAGAAAGTCGCCCAGGGCGGCGTGTCGGATAACCTCACCAGCCTGTTGACCGTGCTCAAGTCTTTCCAGCCTTAAGCACTGAGCAATAACGGATGTTGTTCTTTCTCAACCCAGGAGTTTTAACCATGAGTACAGTCAGCCCGCAAATCACCGATGCCGTCACCCAGACCAACGTCAAGGTGGTTGCCGAATCACCCGCGATGGCCATGAGCACCATTTACCAATCCATGGGCCAGGCCACGGCCATTCTGTTCCAGAACTCGGTCTCGGCCCAACAGCAACAAAACACCCTGGCTCAGGCGGCCACCAACCAGGGCGTGATGCAGATCTACAGCGTCGACACCACCGCTGGCGCCGCCGCCACCGAAAAAGTCGCCCAGGGCGGCGTGGCCGACAACTTGACCAGCCTGTTGGCCGTGCTCAAGTCGTTCCAACCTTAAGCTGCAGAGCCCCCAGCAGCCCCGGCGCCCACAAGGCTCCGGGGCTGTTGTCGTGTGTGCGTTTGATCCGAAAGATGAACCGGATGCGCCATATTCGTTCTTTTTTTCGAACATCCTATTGCCCTGTACCCCCATTGATCCTAGGATTCGTTTGAGATTTCAAACGCTCTGTCTCCCGTGCGCTCTTTCATTTCTTCTGCGCGCTGGGGCTGATTTCCCTGACGGCAGCCCACAAGGCGCCTTTCAACAACTCTAATTCGCTCCGCGTGCGCGCGGTGCTGTTAAGGAAAGCCGACATGCAGCTTAAAGACACCCAGTTGTTCCGCCAGCAAGCCTTTATCGATGGCGCTTGGGTCGATGCGGACAATGGTCAAACCATCAAGGTCAACAACCCGGCCACGGGCGAGATTCTCGGCACCGTGCCGAAGATGGGCGCCGCGGAAACCCGCCGCGCCATCGAAGCCGCCGACAAGGCCCTGCCAGCCTGGCGTGCACTCACCGCCAAGGAGCGCGCCAACAAGCTGCGCCGCTGGTTCGAACTGCTGATCGAAAACCAGGACGACCTCGGCCGCCTGATGACCCTCGAACAAGGCAAGCCGCTGGCCGAAGCCAAGGGCGAAATCGTCTACGCTGCCTCCTTTATCGAGTGGTTCGCCGAAGAAGCCAAGCGCATCTATGGCGACGTGATCCCCGGCCACCAGCCCGACAAGCGCCTGATCGTGATCAAGCAGCCTATCGGCGTGACCGCAGCCATCACCCCGTGGAACTTCCCCGCCGCGATGATCACCCGCAAAGCCGGCCCGGCCCTGGCCGCCGGTTGCACCATGGTGATCAAGCCGGCCTCGCAAACCCCATTCTCGGCCCTGGCCCTGGTTGAGCTGGCGCACCGCGCCGGTATCCCCAAAGGCGTGCTCAGTGTGGTCACCGGCAGCGCTGGCGACATCGGCGGCGAGCTGACCAGCAACCCGATTGTGCGTAAATTGTCCTTCACCGGCTCGACCGAAATTGGTCGCCAGCTGATGGCCGAATGCGCCAAGGACATCAAGAAAGTCTCCCTGGAGCTGGGCGGTAACGCACCGTTCATCGTGTTCGACGACGCCGACCTGGATAAGGCCGTCGAAGGCGCGATCATCTCCAAGTACCGCAACAACGGTCAGACCTGCGTCTGCGCCAACCGCCTGTACATTCAAGATTCGGTGTACGACGCCTTCGCTGAAAAGCTCAAGGTAGCGGTGACCAAATTGAAGATCGGCAACGGTCTGGAAGACGGCACCACCACCGGCCCGCTGATCGACGAAAAAGCGGTGGCCAAGGTGCAGGAACATATCGCTGATGCCCTGAGCAAAGGCGCCAAGTTGTTGGCCGGTGGCAAGGTGATGGAAGGCAACTTCTTCGAACCGACCATCCTGGTCGACGTGCCGAAAAACGCCGCCGTGGCCAAGGAAGAAACCTTCGGCCCGTTGGCGCCACTGTTCCGCTTCAAAGACGAAGCCGAAGTGATCGCCATGTCCAACGACACCGAGTTCGGCCTGGCCTCCTACTTCTACGCCCGCGACCTGGGCCGTGTGTTCCGTGTGGCCGAGGCTCTGGAATACGGTATGGTCGGCGTCAACACCGGGTTGATCTCCAACGAAGTGGCGCCGTTCGGCGGCATCAAGGCCTCGGGCCTGGGCCGTGAAGGCTCCAAGTACGGGATCGAGGACTACCTGGAAATCAAATACCTCTGCCTGGGTATCTAAGGCACGGGATTGCAGTAAACGCAGAGGGCACGAGAGCGCTGCCCCTTTGCGTGTTTCACATGGTTATTCGCAGTGGCCGGGAAAGCTGTGGCAGTCGATCATCGCATGCTGCCGTAGTTGCCTCCCCGCCACCTATCCTTGAGCCACGCCGCCCGATGAGCGGCGAATGAGGACTTTATGAGCAAGACCAACGCTTCCCTGATGAAACGCCGCGAAGCCGCTGTACCGCGCGGTGTTGGCCAGATTCACCCGATCTTCGCCGACTCCGCGAAGAACGCCACCGTGACCGACGTTGAAGGTCGCGAGTTCATCGACTTCGCCGGCGGTATCGCCGTGCTGAACACCGGCCACGTGCACCCGAAAATCATCGCGGCCGTGACCGAGCAACTCAACAAGCTGACCCACACCTGCTTCCAGGTATTGGCCTACGAGCCCTACGTAGAAGTGTGTGAGAAAGTCGCCGCCAAGGTGCCAGGTGATTTCGCCAAGAAAACCCTGTTGGTCACCACCGGTTCCGAAGCGGTAGAAAACGCCGTGAAAATCGCCCGCGCCGCCACGGGCCGTGCCGGTGTGATCGCCTTCACCGGCGCTTACCACGGCCGCACCATGATGACCCTGGGCCTCACCGGTAAGGTCGTGCCTTACTCGGCCGGCATGGGCCTGATGCCAGGCGGCGTGTTCCGTGCGCTGTACCCCAACGAACTGCACGGTGTGAGCGTCGACGACTCCATCGCCAGCATCGAGCGCATCTTCAAGAACGATGCCGAGCCGCGTGATATTGCCGCCATCATCATCGAGCCGGTGCAGGGCGAGGGCGGTTTCTACGTCGCGCCGAAAGCCTTCATGAAGCGCCTGCGCGAACTGTGCGACAAGCACGGCATCCTGCTGATCGCCGACGAAGTGCAAACCGGTGCCGGCCGTACCGGTACTTTCTTCGCCATGGAACAGATGGGCGTTGCCGCCGACCTGACCACCTTCGCCAAATCCATCGCGGGCGGCTTCCCGCTGGCCGGTGTGTGCGGCAAGGCCGAGTACATGGACGCCATCGCCCCAGGCGGCCTGGGCGGCACCTATGCCGGTAGCCCGATTGCCTGCGCCGCGGCCCTGGCGGTGATGGAAGTGTTCGAAGAAGAGCACCTGCTGGACCGCTGCAAGGCCGTGGGCGAGCGCCTGGTGACTGGCCTCAAGGCTATCCAGGCCAAGTACCCGGTGATCGGCGAAGTACGTGCCTTGGGCGCGATGATCGCGGTCGAGCTGTTCGAAGACGGCGACACCCACAAGCCAAACGCTGCCGCCGTTGCCTCCGTGGTAGCCAAGGCACGTGACAAGGGCCTGATCCTGCTGTCCTGCGGTACCTACGGCAACGTGTTGCGCGTACTGGTGCCGCTCACCTCGCCGGACGAGCAGTTGGACAAAGGCCTGGCGATCATCGAAGAGTGCTTCTCCGAACTCTGACCAACCTTCGCCACAGGTTACAGCCCGTACAAAAAAACCGCTTCGGCGGTTTTTTTGTGCCTGCTTCATTGTACGCACGCGCCTGCATTGTCTAAGGTGCAAGCATTGCCGATGGAGCGTGCTGGATGACTGCTGTTGATTTACCCGCTGTACCCCGAGTGTTAATCGCCGAAGCAGACCCTTGGTCGCGGGACCTGCTCAAGCAAGTGCTGTTGAATGTGCGCTGTGACGCACGGCTGGATGTGTGCGCCGATGGGCAGCACGCCGCCACGCTGTTGGGCGAAAAAACCTATGACCTGATCCTGGCGGATTGGGAGTTGCCGGGCGTGGATGGCTTGAGTCTGCTGCGCAGCGTGCGCCAGAAGCGCCGTTCGCTGCCGTTTATCTTGCTGAGCAGTCGCAACGACAGCGCCAGCGTGCGCGAAGCCTTGCCCCTGGCGCCCACCGCCTACCTGACCCGCCCGCTGAACATGGAAAGCCTGACCCAGCGCTTGCAAGACCTGCTGCTCAATGAAGGCGAAAGCGTGTACTGCGAAATTCCACCCCTGGCGCCGGGCATGACCTTGCCCGCCTTCCTCGAGCGGCGCCGCGAGGTCTGCGATGGGGCGCCGTTGCGTGTGGATGTGAAAACCGCCGTGCAACGCAGCCTGGGGCCCGAAGGCTTGGACCTCAAGCAGTTGGAAGACCAGGTACACAGCGACCCGCAAATCACCGCCGTACTGATCGCCGCCGCCAACAGCGCGGGCTACCACGGCACGCCGGTGCAGACCCTGTCAGAAGCCCTGCATAAGTTGGTGCCCGGCCAGAGCATGAACCTCATCCTGGGCCTGGCGCTCAAGCACAACGTGGTGTTGGGCGACCCTGGGCTGGTGGCCTACGCTGAACGGCACTGGCAACTGTCCCAGGTTAGCGCGGACTACGCTCGGCGCCTGGCGCGCATGCTGGAGCTCGATCATCAGCGCTGCTACAGCGCCTGCATCCTGCATCGCTTGGGCGACCTGGCCTTGTTGCGCTGCCTGGAAGACTGGCGCCAGGGCGGCGGCGCCCTGGATGACGAAGCCATCGGCGAATCCCTCGACGCCTTTGGCGCTGCCTACGGTTCGGCGTTGCGCACGCGTTGGCGCTTGCCGCTGGAGTTGCGGCAGTTGATCGCAGGGATCTATTCACTTGAAGGCGGGGTGTATTCGCGCGAAGCCCTGGTGGTGAACCTGGCGGTGCAAATGGCGCGGCTGACCGAGCACGAAGGGCTGGAAGAACTGGCGGGCAGCAAGACGGCGCGGCTGCTCAAGGTCGGCTTGTCGGAACTGACCCGAGTGCGCAAAACCTGAAACACACACCGGTCAATTGTGGGAGCTGGCTTGCCTGCGATAGCGGTGTGAAGTGCGCCCCAGAAGTTGGACACCCATCCAACTCCTGGGGCTTTTTCATGAGCAAATACACGACGCAATTCAAGCTTTCCGCCATCAGCGCCTTTCTTGAGCGAGGCCGTGGTTTTCGACGTATCGCCGCTCAATTTCACATGGACCCCACTTTGCTGCGCCGCTGGGTGGAGGCTTACCGACTGCATGGTGAAGCCGGTCTGAGCAGTACTGGCGAGCGTTACAGTGCTTTGTTCAAGTTCTCCGTTCTGCAACGCATGTGGCGTGACAGCCTTTCCTTGCGCCGCGCAGCGGCGCTCTTCAATCTGGGTAACTCCAGCCAGGTGGGCAGATGGCAACAGCAGTATTACAGTGGCGGCATTGAAGCCCTGGCCTCAGGGAAAAAAGGACTGAATACCGTTATGCCCAAGCCTCCTGCTAAACCTCAAAAAACCACTGCACCATTCACCGCCGAACAGCTTGCGCATAAAGCCTTGCTTGATGAGCTTCAGTATTTGCGCATGGAGAACGCCTACCTAAAAAAGCTTGGGGAGTTAGGCGAGGCGGTGATGAGGCGGGAGAAAGAAGCGAAGAAAAAGCCCAAATAATCAGTGAGCTGAGGCAAGACTTTCCCTTGAATGATCTACTCAAACTGCTGGGACTTGCGCGAAGTACTTACTACTACCAACTCAAAGCGATGGGCGTTGAAGACCGATTCATCTCGGTCAAAGCCTCTATCCAGGCTATCCAGGGCGAGCATAAAGGTCGCTTTGGTTACCGTCGGATGACTTTGGAGCTACGTAAAAACAGCCCCATTAACGGTAAAACGGTGCGACGCCTGATGGGAGAGTTGAGCCTCAAATGTATGTTGCGTCCGAAGAAGTACAGGTCTTATCGAGGGGTAGTGGGCGAGACATCACCCAATACCCTGGCCCGTCAGTTTGAGGCCGAGCAACCGAATCAGAAATGGGTGACGGATGTCACTGAGTTCAAAGTGGCCGGCCAAAAGCTGTATTTGTCGCCAGTTTTAGACTTATACAACGGGGAGATCGTGGCCTATCAGACCGCCACACGCCCTCAATATGCCTTGGTGGGAGACATGCTGGAACAAGCTCTTGAGCGCTTGCCAGAGGGCGCTAAACCCATGTTGCACTCGGATCAGGGCTGGCACTATCGATACCCAAAATACCGGGAGCGCCTGGAGAAAGCGGGCCTTGAGCAGAGCATGTCACGCAGAGGAAACTGCTATGACAACGCCACGATGGAGAGCTTCTTCGGCACGCTGAAGTCAGAGTTTTACTACCGGGAAAGCTTCGACAGTGTGGCTCAACTGCAGGCTGGGTTGGATGAGTACATCCATTACTACAACCATAAGCGAATCAAAACGAAGCTTGGCGGACTGAGCCCTGTAGCGTACAGAACTCGGTCCGCTGTAACCTAACCAACAGCTGTCCAACTTTTGGGGCGCACTTCAGTGGGTCAGCCAAGACGCCATCGCAGGCAAGCCAGCTCCCACAGTGGGTCGGTGTTAACCGGCGATAACGCGGTTCTTGCCTTGGCGCTTGGCCTCGTACATTGCCGCATCCGCCCGGGCAAACAGGCTGTCGAGGGTGGAGTCGTCTTCGCGCAGGCCGGCCAGGCCCTGGCTGACGGTCACATTGAACTCATGCCCCTCATAGCTGAACACCAACGCCTGGATTTCCTTGCCCAACCGTTCGGCAACCTGCAGGGCCATCTCCGGTGGGCAACCCGGCAGGACGGCGGCGAATTCTTCGCCGCCAATGCGCCCGAACAGGTCGCCACGGCGCAATACCCCGCGACCGCTTTCCGCGATGCGCCGCAGCACCTGGTCGCCCTCCAAGTGGCCGTAGGTGTCGTTGATGTCTTTGAAATCATCGATGTCCAGCAACAGGAACGCCAGCGGGGTGCCCTGCACGCAGGCGTTGTCGAAGGCCTGGTTGGCGAGTTCGAAGAAGTGTCGGCGGTTGCTGCTTTGGGTCAGTACGTCGGTGGTGGCGAGGCGATGCAGTTCCAGTTCAAGTTGCTTCTTTTCGGTGATGTCTTCGGCGATGCCCACCACGATCAGCGCTTCACCGGGCACCACCTGCTGGTTGATGTAGCACTTGTCACTCAACCAGCGGATCTGCCCGTCAGCGGTGATGATGCGGTACTCGCGGTCCTCCACGGCGCCCTGTTCCAGCACACGGGCCAGGCTGTGTTCGGCGTAGTCGAGGTCTTCGGGGTGGACGCTGTTGCGCCATTCACGGTGGTCGGCCAGCAGCAGGCCGGCGGAGCGGCCAAACAGGCGCTCGTACGCCGGGCTCACATACAGCACACGGCGTGTTTCCCAATCGATGGCCCAGAGCACGGCGTTCACGCTGACCAGCAGGGAACTGAGCAGTTGCTCACGCTCACTCAGCCGCTCGACTTCACCTTGAGCATGCATAAGCGCCAACAGGGTCGCCGCCGCGGCCGGGCGCGGCGGCTCTGCGGTGGGCACATCGGGCAGGCTGGGCTTTTCGTGAACCATCGGTACAACTCTCTCTGGGCGCGCCGCAGGGTGCAAAAGCGGTCACTACAAGGGGTCACCATGATGGCGAAGTGTTCTTTGAGAGAGGGGAATTGCGGTGAAGTTCCGTGATCAGCATGCATTGACGGTGCCCGGAAAATGGCGCCAAAAAGCCAGTGCGTGGGAGGGCGAACCCTCCCACGGCGTGCTCATGCTGCTGTAGGGCGCAACGAGTAAGTCTTCAACTGGTGGGCAAAATCGCGCAGGGATTGAATGCCGCTGGCCTCGGCTTCATGCACCCATTCCTTGATCGCTGCCAGCATGTCGTGGCCGTTGGAACTGGTCTTGAGCCAGATCTGCTGCAGCGCCAGGCGCTTCTCGTAGATCACGGTCAGGGCATGGCTGTGTTCCAGCATGCTCTGGATGCGCAAGTGGTGGCGGTCTTCCAGCAGGCTGGTTTCCCGCGACAGCAGGCGCTTGGCGCGGTGGAACTGGTGGCGCACCGAATGATCGACCTTCTCCAGCTCCTGCTTGACCAACGGGCCAATCACCAACTTGCGGTATTGGGCCATGATCTGGAAGCGGTTGTTGAGGATCGCCATGGCGGTGTCCATGTCCAGGCTGCCCTTGCCTTCGACGCGGTGGGCGATGGGGGCCACGCGCTGCACCTTGGCCAGGCGCAGGAAGCTGAACACTTTGATCCAGGCCCAACCCAGGTCGAATTCCCACTTCTTCACCGACAGCTTGGCCGAGTTAGGGTAGGTGTGGTGGTTGTTGTGCAGCTCTTCGCCGCCGACGATGATGCCCCACGGCACCAGGTTGGTGGCGGCGTCACGGCATTCGAAGTTGCGATAGCCCACGGCATGCCCCAGGCCATTGATCACGCCGGCGGCCCAGAACGGGATCCACATCATCTGGATCGCCCAGATGGTGATACCGATGGTGCCGAACAGCAGCAGGTCGATCACGCCCATGAGCGCCACGCCCAGCAGCGGGTAGCGCGTGTAGAGTTTGCGTTCGATCCAGTCGTCCGGGCAGTTCTTGCCGTAGATGCGCAGGGTCTCGGGGTTTTCCGCCTCGGCGCGGTACAGCTCGGCACCTTTGCGCAGCACGGTGGACAAGCCCTTGATCACCGGGCTGTGCGGGTCATCGACGGTTTCGCACTTGGCGTGGTGCTTGCGGTGAATGGCGGTCCACTCGCGGGTGTTCTGCGCCGTGGTCAGCCACAGCCAGAAGCGGAAGAAGTGTTTAAGGCCGGCATTGAGCTCGAGCGAGCGATGGGCCGAATAACGGTGCAGATAGACAGTGACCCCAATAATGGTCACGTGGGTCATCAACAGCGTGACTGCCACCAGTTGCCAGGCGGACAGATCAAGAAAACCGTTGTACCACATAGGCTGTATGGCCCTCAGATAAAGAAAAAAACAGCACCCGCATTATCACTTCCTTTGCAGATAAAACCAGTCACCGTTTCAGATAAGACTTACAAAGTGTTTCCTCCTCTATAATCCTGATCCTTTGTAGGGCGATTCTGGTTATTTAGTAAGGATTACTAAGCATATGCTGTTTTCATACCGAGGTGCCCTACGTGCGGGGTTGGTGTACCTGCTGGTTTCTATCGTTTGGCTCCAGCTCAGCAATTACCTATTAATCAACTTTATCGATGAACCTTGGGCGCTGGGGCGCTGGCTGCAGGCGCGCGGTTATGTGTGGGTCAGCCTCAGCGCCTTGGTCATCTACTGGATAGGCCGGCGTTTTGCCCGTGCCCATGCGTTGCAACAACCCCTGAAAGAGAACCGCGAGCGCCTGCGCCAGGCCGCTGCGGTGTTCGATTGCACCCGCGAAGGGGTGCTGGTCACCGATACCCAAGGGCTGATCGTGCACGTTAACCGCGCTTTCATGGAGATCACCGGCTACCAGTGCGAAGACGTCATGGGCCAACGGCCAAGCCTGTTCAAGTCCGGGCGCCACTCGGCGCATTTCTACCAGCAAATGTTCCAGGCCCTGGAAAGCACCGGCGAATGGAGCGGCGAAATCTGGAACCGCCGTAAAAGTGGCGAGGTTTACCCCCAGTGGCAAACCATACGGGTGATTCACGATGACCAGGGCCAGGTCAGCCACTACGTGGCGGTGTTTTCGGACATCAGCGCCATGAAGAACTCTGAGCACGAATTGGCGCACCTTGCCCATCACGACCCGCTCACCGACCTGCCCAACCGCCTGCTGTTCACCGATCGCGCCGAGCAGGCCCTGGCCTCCGCGCAGGTGCATAAACGTGGCTGCGCCCTGCTGTTGATGGACCTGGACCACTTCAAGATCATCAACGACAGCCTCGGCCATAACGTCGGCGATCAGTTGCTCAAGCTGGTGGCCGAACGCCTCAGCGGCCTGTTTGGGCCGGGGGTTACCCTGGCGCGCCTGGGGGGCGACGAATTTGCCGTGCTGGCAGAAAGCTGCCCGCAGGTGGTGCAAGCGGCGGCTTTGGCGCAGCGCATGCTCAATGCCATGAAGGATCCGTTCATTTTTGACGGCAACCAGCTGTTTATCAGCGCCAGTATCGGTATCAGCCTGTTCCCCAGTGACGCCCTGAGCGCCGAGCAACTGCTGCGCAACGCCGATTCCGCGTTGTTCAAGGCCAAGAGCGCCGGGCGCGAAGGCTACGCGTTGTATACCGAAGAGCTGACCGCCCACGCCCAGTATCGGGTGGAAATCGCTGGCGAGCTGCGTCGCGCCCTCGACCAACATGAGCTGCGCGTCTATTACCAGCCGGTGCACGACCTGCACGACAGCCGTCTGGTCGGCGTTGAAGCACTGGTGCGCTGGCAGCACCCGGAGCGCGGCCTGGTACCCCCGGGCGAGTTCATCCCCATCGCCGAACGCACCGGGCTGATTGCCGAGATCGATGCGTGGGTGATGGACCAGGCCTGCCGCCAAATGTGCCAATGGTTGGCCGACGGCGCGCCGCTGAGCTTTATCGCAATCAATGTCTCCAGCCGCCTGTTTGCCCGGCGCGAGCTGTATGAGCAAGTGGGCCAAGTGCTGCACGCCACTGGGCTGGATCCGGCCTTCCTGGAGCTGGAGGTCACCGAGAGCGCAGTGATGGACGACCCGGAAGTCGCGTTGGAGCAACTGCACCGCCTGCGCGAACTGGGCCTGCGCCTGGCGATCGACGACTTTGGCACCGGCTATTCCTCGTTGTTGCGCCTCAAACGCCTGCCGGTGCAGAAGCTCAAGATCGACCAGGGCTTTGTGGCGGGCTTGCCGTGGGACGAAGACGACGCGGCGATTGTGCGCGTGGTGATCGCCCTGGCCAAAAGCATGGGCATGCAGGTGCACGCTGAAGGGATCGAGCAGGTGGAACAGGCGCGGTTCCTGCTGGATCAGGAATGCGACATGGGCCAAGGGTACTGGTTTGGACGGCCGATGCCGGCTGATGAAATCGACTGGACGCGGGCACCTCTGATCCGCCAGGACTGACGCGGTCGATGTGGGAGCCGGGCTTGCCCGCGAAGGCGGTGTGTCAGTCACTGCATGTGTTACTGCACCGCCGCTTTCGCAGGCAAGCCAGCTCCCACGGGGTTCTGCGGCGCCTGTGCATGAGCGTTTTTTCTGTGGAAACCCTTGCAACCCCATGCCCTATCAGAAAATTCTTTCTGGTTATATAAACATTCTTAAATAGTATTTTTAAGAATATCCGCGCTTATCTACTATCGCCCTCACGCCGCAAGCAGTGCCGCCACTGCCAGGCACTACTCATTTCAGGAGCGAGACCATGAGCGCATCTCTACGTAGCGTTGACGGCCAGGACGAAGCAGCCATTTTGCGTGAAATCCAGAGCGCCCTGCGCGACCTGCGGTTTGGCGCGGTGGAAATCACTGTACACAACGCCCAAGTGGTACAGATCGAACGCAAGGAAAAATTCCGTCTGCAGAACCCCGGTAACAAACCGAGCTGAGCAAGAACGGCGATAGACCCGCAATTACAAGAAAAGCCAACACTCAAGAATTTCAGGAGCTTCTATGTCGTCGATTCGCCGTTATGCCTTGGCCGCATTGGCCAGTGCCGTGTTTGCCGGTTCCGCCGTTGCCAAGGACTACGAGTTGCTCAACGTCTCGTACGACCCCACCCGTGAGCTGTACCAGGATTACAACGCTGAATTCACCAGCTTCTGGAAACAGTCCCACCCCGGCGACAACGTCAAGATCCAGCAGTCCCACGGTGGCTCGGGCAAGCAAGGCCGGGCGGTGATCGATGGGCTGCGCGCCGATGTCGTCACCCTGGCCCTGGCCGGTGACATCGACGAAATCGCCAAGCTGGGCAAGACCCTGCCGGAGAACTGGCAGACCCGCCTGCCGGACGCCAGCACGCCCTACACCTCCACCATTGTGTTCCTGGTGCGCAAGGGCAATCCCAAGGGCATCAAGGACTGGGGCGACCTGATCAAGAAAGACGTTTCAGTGATCACGCCCAACCCGAAAACCTCCGGCGGTGCACGCTGGAACTTCCTCGCCGCCTGGGCCTACGGCCTCAAGGCCGGCGGCAGCGAAGCCAAGGCCCAGGAATACGTCAAGGAGCTGTTCAAGCACGTGCCGATACTGGACACCGGCGCACGCGGTTCTACCATTACCTTCGTCAACAACGGCCAGGGTGACGTGTTGCTGGCGTGGGAAAACGAGGCGTTCCTGGCCTTGAAGGAAGACGGCGGCGCCGACAAATTCGACATCGTCGTGCCGTCCCTGTCGATCCTGGCAGAACCGCCTGTGGCCGTGGTCGACAAGAACGCCGAGAAAAAGGGCAACACCGAGATCGCCACGGCGTACCTCAACCACCTGTACAGCCCGGCGGGCCAGGAGATTGCGGCGAAGAACTTCTACCGTCCACGGGATGAAAAAGTCGCCGCCAAATACGCCCAGCAGTTCCCGAAACTGGACCTGGTGACTATCGACAAAGACTTCGGCGGCTGGAAAACTGCCCAACCGAAATTCTTCAATGACGGTGGCGTGTTCGACCAGATCTATACGGCGCAGTAAGCCAAAGTAACTGTAGGGGCCTGACTTTCTGTAGGAACTGGGCTGGTGTGGGAGCTGGCTTGCCTGCGATAGCATCACCGTGGTGTGGCTGATACACCGAGGTGCCTGCATCGCGGGCAAGCCCGGCTCCCACAGAAAAGCCAGCTGCCACAAAAAGCGCGCTCCTACAGTGGTTTCTACCCTTTAACCAAGGACTCTTATGTCGCGTCGTATCTCCCCCGTCATACCCGGCTTCGGGCTGACGCTGGGCTACACCGTCGTGTACCTCAGCCTGATTGTGCTCATCCCGCTGGCGGCGATGTTTGTACACGCCGCTCAACTCACCTGGGATCAGTTCTGGAACATCATTTCCGCACCTCGTGTACTGGCGGCCTTGAAGCTGAGCTTCAGCACCGCGCTGTACGCCGCACTCATCAACGGTGTGATTGGCACTTTGCTGGCCTGGGTGCTGGTGCGCTACACCTTCCCCGGGCGCAAGGTCATCGACGCGATGATCGACCTGCCGTTCGCCCTGCCCACCGCCGTCGCCGGTATCGCGCTGACGGCGCTGTACGCGCCCAACGGCCTGGTCGGCCAGTTCGCCACGGACCTGGGCTTCAAGATCGCCTACACCCCCCTGGGTATCACCCTGGCGCTGACCTTCGTCACGTTGCCCTTCGTGGTGCGCACGGTGCAGCCGGTACTGGCCGATATCCCCCGGGAAATCGAAGAGGCCGCCGCCTGCCTCGGCGCCAAGCCGTTGCAAGTGTTCCGCTACATCCTCGTGCCGGCGCTGCTGCCCGCCTGGCTGACCGGCTTCGCCCTGGCGTTTGCCCGAGGCGTGGGTGAGTACGGTTCGGTGATCTTCATCGCCGGCAACATGCCGATGAAAACCGAAATCCTGCCATTGCTGATCATGGTCAAGCTCGACCAATACGACTACCGCGGCGCCACCTCCATTGGTGTGCTGATGCTGGTGGTGTCCTTCGTCTTGCTGCTGCTGATCAACCTGTTGCAGCGGCGCATCGAACGTCCATAAGGAGGCGCGGAACATGTCCCAATCGTCTATTTCCGCCGCGTCCTCGGCCAACGCCGCCCGCCGTGGCAGCGCGACCTCGCGACGTATCCTGATCGGCCTTGGCTGGCTGGTATTCGTGCTGTTCCTGCTGCTGCCGTTGCTGGTGGTGGTGTCCCAGGGCTTGAAAAACGGCCTCGGCACGTTCTTCAGCGCAATCCTTGAACCCGACGCGCTGTCGGCGCTGAAACTCACGGTGATCGCCGTGCTGATTTCGGTGCCGCTCAACCTGGTGTTCGGTGTAAGCGCCGCCTGGTGCGTGAGCAAGTACTCGTTCCGTGGCAAGAGCATCCTGGTCACGCTGATCGACCTGCCGTTCTCGGTGTCGCCGGTGATCGCAGGCCTGGTGTATGTGTTGATGTTCGGCGCCCAGGGCTTCTTCGGGCCGTGGCTGCAAGACCACGACATCCAGATCGTGTTCGCCCTGCCGGGCATCGTGCTGGCGACCATCTTCGTCACCGTGCCGTTCGTGGCCCGTGAGCTGATCCCGCTGATGCAGGAGCAGGGCACCCAGGAAGAAGAAGCCGCACGCCTGCTGGGTGCCAATGGCTGGCAGATGTTCTGGCATGTCACCGTGCCGAACATCAAGTGGGGCCTGATCTACGGCGTGGTGCTGTGTACGGCGCGGGCCATGGGTGAGTTCGGCGCGGTGTCGGTGGTGTCCGGCCACATTCGCGGCGTCACCAACACGCTGCCGCTGCATGTCGAGATTCTCTACAACGAATACAACCACGTTGCCGCGTTTGCGGTGGCCAGCCTGTTGCTGATCCTGGCGCTCTTCATCCTGCTGCTCAAGCAGTGGAGCGAGAACCGAATCAACCGCCTGCGCAACAGCGCGGGTGAGGAATAAGTCATGTCGATCGAAGTCCGTAATGTCAGCAAGAACTTCAACGCCTTCAAGGCCCTGGACAGCATCAACCTGGATATCCAGAGTGGCGAGCTGGTGGCGTTGCTGGGCCCGTCCGGCTGCGGCAAGACCACGCTGCTGCGCATCATTGCCGGCCTGGAAACCCCGGATACCGGCAGTATTGTGTTCCACGGCGAAGACGTCTCCGGCCACGATGTGCGTGATCGCAACGTGGGCTTTGTGTTCCAGCACTACGCGCTGTTCCGCCACATGACCGTTTTCGACAACGTCGCTTTCGGCCTGCGCATGAAGCCGAAAAACCAACGCCCCACGGAAAGCCAGATTGCCAGCAAGGTTCACGAGCTGCTGAACATGGTGCAGCTTGATTGGTTGTCGGACCGTTACCCGGAACAACTCTCCGGTGGCCAGCGCCAGCGTATCGCCCTGGCCCGCGCCCTGGCGGTGGAGCCCAAGGTGTTGCTGCTCGACGAACCCTTCGGCGCCCTCGACGCCAAGGTGCGTAAAGAACTGCGCCGCTGGCTGGCGCGCCTGCACGAAGACATCAACCTGACCTCGGTCTTCGTGACCCACGACCAGGAGGAGGCCATGGAAGTTGCCGACCGTATCGTAGTGATGAACAAGGGCGTGATCGAACAGATCGGTTCACCGGGCGACGTCTACGAAAACCCGGCCAGCGATTTTGTGTACCACTTCCTGGGTGACTCCAACCGCCTGCATTTGGGCGAAGACAAGCACCTGCTGTTCCGCCCCCACGAAGTGTCGTTGTCACGCCATGAGCTGGAAGATCACCATGCGGCGCAAGTGCGGGATATTCGGCCGTTGGGTGCGACCACTCGCGTGACCTTGAAGGTTGAAGGCCAGAGTGAATTGATCGAGGCCGAAGTGGTGAAAGACCATGACAGCCTCACCGGCCTGGCGCGGGGCGAGACCCTGTTCTTCAAACCCAAGGTCTGGCAAAAAGCCTAATAACACTGCAAAACCCTTGTGGGAGCCGGGCTTGCCCGCGATGGCGGTGTGTCAGTCGACAGTTATGCCAACTGATCCACCGCCATCGCGGGCAAGCCCGGCTCCCACATTGGATCTTCAGTACTTGTTAGACCGTGGCGTTTTTCCCGCGTACCGCCACCGGCCCAGAGCGCTCTTCAATCTGGCGCTTGAGGTCCTGCCGCAACCCCAGCAAAAACGCCAACTCCGCCACCACAAACAACGGCCCCACGATCAGCCCCGACACATCGTCCACAAACGCAGGCTTCCTGCCTTCGTAGTAATGCCCGACGAACTGAATCACCCAGCCCACCACAAACATCCCCACGCCGCTGCTCAGCCACACCGCCGTGCTTTGCGCCGCCAGCACATGCCCGGCCCACACCGACAAGCCCATCAGCACCGTCATCAACACCCCCAGTGCCAGTTCCAGGCGCAGGTAAAACCACGCCGAAAACAGTGCCAACAGCACCGCAGGTGATAGCCACAGCCCGCCCACCGACCATTCGGGGCGCGACAGCAGCACGGCCACCGCCACCACAATCAACGGGATACCGATGAAGTGGCTGGCGATGTTGCGTGGGTCGCGGTGGTACGCGGCGTATTGACTGAGGTGGTCGACGAGGCTTTTCATTGTTGTTCCTCCTGTAGGATGTTTGATCATGCCCTGTCAGTCGGTGCCTAACTGTCAACTGGGCGACAATCTTCGGAGTTCGCATGGACACAGGGACATGGCACGCGCAATTGGCTCGCGGTCATTGGTTTAGCCATTTGCCGCCTGACTTGCAGCGTAGCCTGCTGGAAGCGGCGCGGTTGCGTGTGCTGACGGCGGGGCAGTACCTGTTCAAGCGTGGTGACCCGCCGTGCGGCGTGTATGCGGTGCTGGAAGGCACGGTGCGCATCAGTGCGGTCAGTGCTCAAGGCAAGGAAGCGGTGTTGAGCCTGGTGGAAACGCCCTACTGGTTCGGCGAGATCTGCTTGTTCGACAACCTGCCGCGCACCCACGATGCCTTGGCCACGGGTGCTTGCAGGCTGCTGCAGGTGCCGCAGGCGGCGATGCTCGGCATTCTCGAACGGCACCCGCTGTTCTGGCGGGAGATGGCGCTGTTGATGAGCCATAAACTGCGGCTGTCGTTGATCAATATTGAACAGACAAGCCTGATGCCCGCCTCAGAGCGGCTGGCCCATCGGTTGTTGATGATTGCCCAAGGCTACGGCGAAGTGGATCAGGCGCGCCGCGTGCTGCAACTGCCCCAGGAGGATCTGGCGGCGATGCTGGGCCTGTCGCGCCAGACCATCAACAGTCTGCTCAAGGCGCTGGAGCAACAGGGCATTATCGGCTTGAGTTACGGCGCCATCGAGATACGCGACCTCAATGGGCTGCGGCTGGCCGCGGGCCTATGAACCGCGATAGGTGGAGAAGCCGTAAGGGCTGAGCAGCAGCGGGATGTGGTAGTGCTGGTCGGCCTGCTTGACCTGAAATATCACCGGTACCTCAGGGAAAAACGTCTCGCGGTTAGCCTTCTTGTAGTAATCGCCGGTCTTGAACACCACGCGGTACTCGCCCGGCTGCATGCTGCGGTTGGCCGGGAACAGCTCGGCGATGCGGCCTTGCTGGTTGGTGACACCTTCAGACAGCGACTGCCATTTATCGCCCACATGTTGTTCAAGGGTGACATTGACCCCGGCGCTTGGCAGGCCATTTTCCAGGTTGAGTACGTGCACGCTCAGGGGGTTGCCGTCGGCCAGGGCCAGGTTGCACAGGCCACTCAGGCTCAGTGCGGCGAGGGTCATGCTCAAGGTTTTCATCGCGAAGTCCTTTTGAGGGAAGTGGAATCAAGGGGTGATTTTCAAGCCCAGTTGCTCGGCGGCCTGTACGGCGCAGGCTTCATCCTGCGCGGCGCCACCGGCACCGGCGATGCCTAGGGCACCGACCAGTTCGGCGTCGGCAAACAGCGGCACGCCACCGCCGAGCAACAGCAGCTCGGGCAAGCTGTTGAGGTTGGCGGCTTCGGGGTTATTACGCGCCCGTTCGGCAAACAGCCGGGTCGGGGTTTTTGTCGACAGCGCCGTGTACGCCTTGCGTTGGCTGGCGAGGCTGTTGTGCGAGCCGACACCGTCAGCGCGCAGGCCCAGCAACAGGTTGCCACCGCGGTCGAGTACGGTCAGCGCAGCGGTGCAGTGGGCCAGGCTGGCGTCGGCCAGTTGGCGAGCGGTGTGCAGATCCAGCTCGGCATGGCGTGGTAATTGTGGCGCCGCCTGGGCGACGGTGGCCACGGCGAGGCTCAGGAACAAGGCAGTGCGGTACATAGTGAGGGCTCCAGAAAGCAGGCCGTCACGGTAACCAGCGGACGCGGACAAAAGCCGCACAATTGGATGACAGGTTTGTAATCAAACTCAGGGATTTGTGGTGGTTGTACTGGCCTCATCGCAGGCAAGCCAGCTCCCACATGATGTGAACCCCATTCCTCTGTGGGAGCTGGCTTGCCTGCGATGAGGCCCTTCCTACTGCAACCCGTCGCGAAACTGCCCCGGCGTCATCCCTGTCCAGCGTTTGAACGCACGATTGAAACTGCTGGTATCGGCAAACCCCAGCAAATGGCTGATCTCGGCCAATGAGCACTGCGGGTCGCGCAGGTGCAATAACGCCAGGTTTTGCCGGCACTCATTGAGCAGGGCGTCAAACCGACACCCTTCATCGGCCAGATGCCGCTGCAAGCTGCGCAGGCTCAAATGCAGCGCTTGTGCAATGTGTTCGGCGCTTGGCTCGCCGTCTGGCAATTGCGCCTCGATGGCGGCGCGCACCTTGCGTTCCCAGGTCAGCGGTTGCAGTTGGGCGAGGGTGCGCTTGAGCACGGTTTCGTTGTGTTCGGCCAGCTCCGGGTTGGCGTCGTCCAGATGGCTGTCGAAGTCGCTGGCGGCGAATTCCAGGCGGTCTTCGTCTGCGGCAAACCATACCGGCGCACGAAATACCGTGTGCCATGGCTTGGGGTCGGCGGGTTCCGGGCGCCGTAGGTACACGGCCAACGGCGCATAGTCGCGACCCAGGCGGTTGCGGCAGGTGCGTACGTAAATCGCCGCAAAGGCATCAATCGCTTCCGGTGCGGGCGCAGGGCTGCCTGGGGGTTGGAGCAGGCGAAAACGGTAGACGTCGCCGTGGCGGCTCAGCTCCAGGTCCAAGGCATCACTGACCACCTGGTGATAGCGCACGATGCGCTCGAACACCTCGCGCAAGCTGCCGCTGGCCACCAATGCGTAACCCAGCGCATGAAAGGTGGTGGGGCTGACAAACCTCGACACCCGCAGCCCGATCGCAGGGTCGCCACTGGCCTGTACCGCCAGCGCCCATAGGCGCGTGGTGGCCGACAACCGGTAGCGGGCGTTGGGGTCGTCCATCTGCTGCGGGTCGAGCCCGGCTTCGGCGCACAGCGCGGCGCTGTCGAGGCCCAGGGCGTCGAGCTGCTTGCGCAGGGCACGGGTCCAGCTGGCGAGGGAAGTGGGTTCGGTCATGGCAATTGGCGCTTGTGGTCAACAGATTGGCGTGCGCGGCTAGCGTCCTGCGCTAGGGTTAGGTGCAGGATGCAGGCATCACTTCACAAGAGAATGGAAGCATGGACGGTACTTCTGCAAGCCCCCAGCCGTTGAACGCGCAACAGCGTTCGGCGCATATCCGCGAGGTGGTGATGGCCGAAGGAGTGCGCTTGCGCCAGCGGCACCCCTGGTTGTTGCATCAGGACGCGCTGGGCGCAGGCATCCTGGCCTTTGCCCTGCTGGGCATGCTCGGCTCGGCAGCGCTCTATATCAGCGGTCATATGGCCTGGTGGGCGTGTCTGCTGCTCAATGCCTTCTTCGCCTCGCTCACTCATGAGTTGGAACACGACCTGATCCACAGCATGTACTTTCGCAAGCAACGCGTGCCCCACAACCTGATGATGGGGCTGGTATGGCTGGCGCGGCCAAGCACCATCAACCCCTGGATACGCCGGCATCTGCACCTCAACCATCACAAGGTCTCGGGCACCGAAGCCGACATGGAAGAGCGCGCGATCACCAATGGCGAACCCTGGGGCATCGCACGGTTGCTGATGGTGGGGGACAACATGATGTCGGCCTTGATCCGCCTGTTGCGCGCCAAGACCTGGCCGCACAGGTTCAGCATCCTCAAGCGCGTGCTGCTGGTGTACGCACCGCTGGCCTTGCTGCATTGGGGCGCGTGGTACGTCTTCCTGGGCTTTCATGCCGCCAATGGGATTGCCAGTTTGATGGGCGCGCCCATTCAGTGGTCAGCCGGTACCTTGCAGGTGATGCAGGTGATCGATATCGCTGCGGTGGTGATCATCGGCCCGAACGTGTTGCGCACCTTCTGCCTGCACTTTGTCAGCTCCAACATGCACTACTACGGCGATGTGGAACTGGGCAATGTGATGCAGCAAACCCAAGTGCTGAACCCTTGGTGGCTGTGGCCGTTGCAGGCGTTCTGCTTCAACTTCGGCAGCACCCACGGCATCCATCACTTTGTGGTGAAAGAACCGTTCTACATCCGCCAGATGACCGCCAAGGTGGCGCACAAGGTCATGGCCGAGATGGGGGTGCGCTTCAATGATTTGGGCACGTTTGCGCGAGCCAATCGCCTGGAGCCCCAGGAACACCCGCGCACTGAGCTCTCTTTCAGCAAGCAATGAACGCCAATGGCAGGTCGCGGATCTGTTCGCGCACCGGCGGTTGGTAATGGTCGTCGCTGGTTAATTCGTGCAACAGCTCTTCGCGTAGCTGGTGGAATTCAAAACTGCTGCGCTGGCGCGGATGAGGCAGGGCGATCTCGACGACCTGCTTGATTCGCCCCGGACGCGGCTCCATCACCACCACGCGGTCGGCGAGGAAAATCGCCTCTTCCACATCGTGGGTCACCAGTACCGTGGTGATCCTGGCGCGGGCGCGAATTGCCAACAGTTCATCCTGCATCTGCTGGCGGGTCAGCGCGTCGAGGGCACCGAAGGGTTCGTCCAGCAACAGGATGCGCGGGCTGGCCACCAGGCCGCGGGCAATCGCCACCCGTTGCGCCATGCCGCCGGAGAGTTGGTGGGGGTAGGCGCGAGTGAAATCGGTGAGGCCCACCAGTTCGATAAAGTCGCTGATGCGCCGGTTGCGCTCGGCCTCGCTCAGCGGCTCGTTGACCAGGCCCAGGCCGATGTTTTGCGCCACGGTCAGCCACGGGAACAGGCGGTGCTCCTGGAACACAATGCCGCGTTCGCCGCCGATCCCGCTGACGGCTTTGCCATCGACCTGGATCTCGCCGCGAAACTGCGTATCCAAGCCCACCAGCAAGCGCAGCAGTGTGGATTTCCCGCATCCACTGGAGCCGACAATCGCAACAAATTCCCCTTCGGCCACCTCCAGGTTGAATTCACGGATGGCTTCCAGTTCGAAGCCGTCGACGTCGAAGGACTTACCCACGTGGTTGAAGCTGACAATCGGTGCGTTCATGCGTGTCTCCAGCGGGTGGCACGGGTTTCGATGCGTTGGCCGATCAGGTTGAGAGCGGCGCCGGTGAGGCCGACCAGCAGCATGCCGCTCATGATCAAATCCATGCGCAGCAACTGTTGGGCGCCGATCATCAGGCTGCCGATGCCGCCATCTGAGGGCATGAAATATTCGGCGCCGAGGGTGCCCATCCAGGCGTAGATCAGGCTCAGGCGCAGGCCGGCGAAAATCCCCGACGCGGCGCCCGGCAGTACCAGGCGGCGCAAGCGTTGCCAGAGGTTCAGGCGCAGCACCTGCGCGGCTTCGCGCAGCTGGGGCGACAGGTTGAGCACGCTGCGCTGGGTGGCAATAAACAACGGGAAGAAGGCGGCGAGGGCGATAAACACCCACTTGGCCAGTTCACCCAGGCCGAACCAGGCGGTGAGCAGCGGCACCCAGGCGAAAATCGCGATCTGGCGCAGCGCGGACAAAGTGGGGCCAAGTAGCCGCTCACTGCGCCGCGACAGCCCCAGCCACAGGCCCATGGCAAAGCCCAGGCTACCGCCCAGCAGCAACCCGCCCAGGGCCCGGCCAAGGCTTTTGCCCAGCGCCGTAGTCAGGCTGCCATCCAGCACGCCCGCCACGCTGGTTTGCAGCACCGCCCAGGGGCTGACCAGAATGTTTGGATCGACCCAATCTTGCTGAGTCGCTACTTGCCATAACGCCAATAGCAGCAGCGGCAACAGCCAGGGTTGCAAGCGCTGCCAGCCTTCGTAGCGTGGCCCGCGTCGAATCTGCGCAGTGGCCGGATGGGGCCAGTGCACCCACTTGCGGTCCAGCCAGCCGATGCCGCGGTCCATCACCACACCCAGCACGCCAATGACCACGATGCACACGAAGACGATATCGAGCATGAACAACTGGCGCGCCCACACCATCAGGTAACCGATGCCTTCGCTGGAGGCCAGCAGCTCCACGGCCAGCAGGGAGGTCCAGCCCGCCGCCAGGGCCAGGCGTACACCGGCCATGAACGCAGGCAGTGCGGCGGGCAGGACCAGGCGGCGGATCAGCAAGTGGCCAGGCAGGCGCAGTACACGGGCGGCTTCGCGCAGGTTGGGCTGGGCGTCGCGAACGCCTACCAGGGTATGCAGGGTCACGGGCACCACGATGGCCTTGACCAGCACCACCAGCTTGAGGGTTTCGCCAATGCCGAAAAACACCATGAACAGCGGGATCCAGGCCAGGGTCGGCACTTGCGCCAGCGCGCTGAACGTCGGGAACACCAAGCGCTCGGCGCGCGCACTGAAACCCAGGAACGCGCCCAGTATCGCGCCGGCACTGACACCGGCCAGCAGGCCCCAGAACAAGCGCTGCAAGCTGATGGCCAGATGGCTCCATAACTCGCCGCCGGCCAACTCCACCGCGCTGCTCCACACCAGGGCGGGAGTGGGCAGAATCTGCTCGCTCATCCAATGATTGCGGCTGGCCAGCCACCATAAGGCAAACAGCGTGAGCGGCAGCAGCCACGGCGATAAACGCTGGCCCAGCTGCGGCCAGCGCGGCGCGATGCCTTTGGGCGGGGCCGCCAGCGGCAGGCTCAGAAGTGAAATCCGGGCCATGGAAGACCTCCGAATGCGTTATGTGATTTCGATCTTACAAAAGCGGGATCAAGATGATTGTGAGATAAGAAAAGTCATTTAAAGCCTCACGCCGCCACGCATCCAATGCATTCGAAGAATATTTTCGATGCTGTTTATGCATAGGCCTCTGGAGGCTGCGGGTTAGCTTGCATATTTCTAAAAGCTATTAAATTGTGAATTTATAGTATTTAAAGTTTTGTTCAGTCTGTGCCTACTTTTTGCTCCCCAGGCGACCGTCGCCCACCAGGAGCTGCGCTTATGAAACTGCCCTTTAAACGTCTGATCAGCCTGTTCGCCGGCACCGCCCTGGCCGGGGTGGTGCATGCCGCCGACCTCAAGGAAATCCGCATCGCAGTGCCCGACCTCAGTGCCGGTAGCCAGCACAGCGGCGGTGGCATCACCGACGTGTTGCGTGAACAGCAGATCTTTGAAAAAGCCTTTGCCGACCAAGGCATCAAGATCCAATGGAATTACTTCAAGGGCGCCGGCCCGGTGATCAATGAAGCCTTTGCCAACGGCCAGGTAGACCTGGCCTATCTGGGCGACCTGGCAGCGATCATCGGCCGCTCCAATGGCCTGGACACGCGGCTGCTCAGCGCCTCTGCACGGGGAGTGAAACACTACCTCGGCGTGGTGCCGGGCTCCGGCATCAAGACCCTGCAAGACCTCAAGGGCAAGCGCGTGGCGGTGTTCCGAGGCACGGCGAGCCAGTTGTCGTTCGACAGCGCATTGGCCAGCCAGGGCTTGAGCGAGAAGGACCTGAAGGTGATCAACCTGGACTTCAACGCGGCCGCTGCCGCCCTGGCCGCCAAGCAGATTGACGCCACCTGGGGCGGTTCCACCCTGACGGCGTTGCAGGCCAAAGGTTTGGCAGAGATACCGCTGACCACCAAAGACCTGGGCGATGCCGGCAGCATCCAGGCCGTGCTGGTGGGCAGCGCCAAGTTTGTCGATGAACACCCCGATGCGGTGGCCAAGCTGCTCAAGGCCCAGCAGCAAGCGGTGCAGTGGTTGACCGATGACAACAACAAACAGGCGTATATCGAACTGGTATCAGGGCTGGCCAGTTACCCGCCGGTGATCCTGACCAATGATTTGAAAGACCAGAAACTCAGCGAGATTTTCCCCTCGACCCTGGACCCGGTGTTCCTGGGCAAATTGCAGGATGCAGTGGATTTGGCTTCGAAGGAGAAGTTGATTCGTCGGCCGTTTCAGGTAAGTGACTGGGTGGCGCCTGGGTTGGTGGCGGCAGGGCTTTGAGCTTATCGGTGCCTGGGCTATCGCTATCGCAGGCAAGCCAGCTCCCACACTTGAACGTGTTCACCGCTCAAAGTGGGAGCTGGCTTGCCTGCGATGAGGCCCTTCAAACCGCCACACTTACCTGCTGACTATCCACCTCCACCAACGTCTCGATCATCGCCTTCGCCGCCGGCGACAACCGCGACCCCGTGCGGCTGACGATCCCGCAGCGTGCGCTCAGGGTATCCATGTGCTGCGGCAAGTTGCGCCAGTGCAGCAGCACCAGCGCCCCCCTGGCAATGTCCTCGGAAAAGGCTTCTTCAGTGCCGACGCCGATGGCATTGGTTTGCAGCACGATGCTCACCAGTGCCGGGAAGTGCTCGGTCTGGATACTCGGGGAAAAATCCATACGCCCACTCAGGTTCGCCAGCAGTTTGCGAATGCCTTGGGAGATCAGCGGCGCCGCCAGCGGGTAATCGAACATATCGTTGGTGGACAGGCTGTCCTTGGCCAGCAAGGGATGCCCAGGGCGGCAGAAAAACACCCCGCGTTTGGGGGTGAGTGCGCGGGTCTGGAAATTCGGGTCAGCTTCGAACTGGCGGATGTCGGCGATAAAGAATTCGATCTCTTCACGGCTCAGGCGGCGGCTGAGGGTTTCCCAGTTATCCACCTGAAACGTGGTACGGATTTTCGGGTGGGCGTTGATAAACCGCGCCACCGCATCCGGCACCAGTTTCACGGCTGGCGCCGGGCCGCAGCCGAAGCGCAGGTCGCCGGCGTCGAGCTTGGTCATGCGCGTCACTTCACTGCTCAGCAGCGCTGCGCCATGCACCAGGCTCAGGGCGTGCTGCAACACCACCTGGCCTTCCGGCGTGGGGCGCAAGTCCTTGTGACCGCGGTCTACCAGCACGCAACCAAACTCCTGTTCCAGCCCCTGAATGCTGCGGCTGAACGCCGGTTGGGTGATGCCCATGGCGTCCGCGGCACGCACGAAACTGCGGTGTTCGTTGAGGGCGATGAAGTAGCGTAGTTGGCGAAGATCCATATGCTTTCCCGGCATTTTAAAAATAGGTCGAAGGCATTTGCGACCGAGCAAGCTGAGGTTTTAAATGCAAGCTCTTATTCCGTCAACGAAGCATTCATTCATTTGCTAGACCTAAATTGCATATGGATAGAGCGTTGCTGGAAGCGTCCCCCCACCGTTTCGCAGGCACATGAGGGTCATCACAATGAGCAACGCCGCATTAGCCGTTCAACCCATCGCCCAACCACTCGATATTCACCCGGTAGCCGGGCGGATCGGCGCCGAAATCCGTGGCATCAAACTGTCCGGTGAGCTGGATGCCGCCACCGTCGAGGCCATCCAGCAGGCGCTGGTGCAGTACAAGGTGATCTTCTTCCGCGAACAAACCCATCTCGATGACCAGAGCCAGGAAGCCTTTGCTCACCTGCTCGGCGAGCCGATCGCCCACCCCACGGTGCCGGTGCGGGACGGCACGCGGTTCCTGATGGAGTTGGATGGCACCCGTGGCCAACGCGCCAACTCCTGGCACACCGACGTGACGTTCGTCGATGCCTACCCTAAGGCCTCGATCCTGCGTTCGGTGCTGGCGCCTGCATCCGGCGGCGATACCGTATGGGCCAACACAGCCGCTGCCTACAACGACCTCAGCGTGGAACTGCGCGCATTGGCTGACCACCTGTGGGCGGTGCACAGCAACGAATACGACTACGCCGCCCGCAAGCCGGATGTGGCGGTGGAGAAGCTGGAGGAATACCGCAAGGTCTTCACTTCCACGGTGTACGAAACCGAACACCCGGTGGTGCGCGTGCATCCGGTCAGCGGTGAGAAAACCCTGCTGTTGGGGCACTTCGTCAAACGCCTGAAAGGCTACTCCCAGGCAGAGTCGGCGCAGTTGTTCAACCTGCTGCAAGGCCACGTCACCCGCCTGGAAAACACCGTGCGCTGGCGCTGGAACACCGGTGACGTGGCGATCTGGGATAACCGCGCCACCCAGCATTACGCGGTGGACGACTACGGCACGCAGGAGCGCATCGTGCGCCGGGTTACGCTCAAGGGGGATGTGCCGGTGGGGGTGCAGGGGCAATCAAGCAAAACCACTAAAGGTCTTTAAGCCGGGTGAGGATTAAAAATGTGGGAGCCGGCTTGCTCCCACATTTGGATTTGTGGTGTTTACCAGACTCCGATCTTCACCACTTTCTCTGCCTCTGGCTCACCATAACGGAACCATTGCCCGCGCACCTCAACCTCCGTGTGGCTGATGGTGGTGCGCCGCTTCAACCCGCGCAACCAGTCGAACAGATAACCCAAGTGCGTCTCGCGTACCTCGGCATAGGCGGGATCGCTGCCCAGGTCGTGCACTTCTTGCGGGTCGTTTTCCAGGTCGAACAGTTGCGGGCGAAAGCCGTCGTACGCCAGGTACTTCCAGCGCTCGCTGCGCACCATGGTCATGCGGCAACGGTCGATGGGTTGCTCCAGACGCTCGCGAGCCGGGGCCTGGAAGGCGTAGTCGTATTCGGCAATGGCATAGCGGCGCCAGGTGGGTTGCTCGCCCTGCAGCAATGGAATTAATGAGCGGCCTTCCAGGCGATGGTCGGCGGCGGGCAAGCCCAGGGCGTCGAGGAAGGTGGGCAGGGCGTCGATGGTTTCCACCAGACGCTCATCCACGGTGCCGCGGCTGACATCGGCGCTGGCACGCGGGTCGCGCACGATCAACGGAATGCCCACCGCAGGCTCCAGCAAGAATTCTTTTTCACCGAGGAAATGATCGCCGAGGAAGTCGCCGTGGTCGCTGGTAAACACGATCAGCGTGTCGTCCCAGCGGCCAGCGCTTTGCAGAAAGTCGAACAGCCGCCCGAGTTGATCGTCAATCTGTTTGATCAGGCCCATGTAGGTCGGAATCACCGTGAGGCGCACCTCGTCACGGGAGAAATTCTGGCTCTCCTGGTGTTGGCGAAATGCCTGGTACACCGGGTGATCGCTGGTGTGTTCAGGTTGAATCGGCGCCTGCACATGCTCGGTTCCGTACAGCGCGTGATACGGCGCCGGCGCGATGTAGGGCCAGTGCGGCTTGATATACGACAGGTGCAGGCACCAGGGCTGTTCACCTTGTTCGTCGATAAAATCGATGGCGCGGTCGGTGGTATAGACGGTCTCCGAATGTTCTTCGGCCACCCGTGCGGGTTTGCCGGCGTTGCGCATATGCCAGCCGCTGAGCACTTCGCCGTTCTCACCTTCGGCGGCGTTGGCCCATTCGTGCCAAGGGTTGCTGCCGTGGTAGCCGTGATCACGCAAGTATTGGGTGTAGGGCGCGGACTCGCGCTTATCCTCGAACAGCGGGCTGTCGGGGTAGATGCCGTCGTGACGCAGGTACGCGTCGAAGCCGACCTCATTGAGCGGCTCGGCCTGGGCACTGTCGGGGTCTATCTGCAGGCGCTGCAAGGCCTCAAGGTTCGGCGTGGCGTGGGTCTTGCCCACCAGTGCGGTGCGGATGCCGTGGGGGCGCAGGTAGTCGCCGATCGTCAGCTCTTCGAGCGGCAACGGCACTGCGTTCCACGCCACCTGATGGCTGCTGACATAGCGCCCGGTGTAGGCCGACATGCGCGACGGGCCGCAGATGGTGCCCTGTGTATAGGCCCGACTGAAACGCACGCCGGCGGCGGCCAGGCGGTCGATATTCGGCGTGTGCAGATGGGCATGGCCGTAGCAGGACAGGTAGTCGCGGCGCAGTTGGTCGCACATGATGTAGAGCACGTTGCGCACGGGTTTGGGGTCAGACATAGGAATTTACCGAACGGAGGACAGGTGGGTTTTTTCGCCGTTCGAGGGGCGCTCTGGCAAGTGCATTTGGGGACTGGGTTCTATGCATTGAGTGCATGGGTGTGGCTGCTGGCGTCATCGCAGGCAAGCCAGCTCCCACAGTTGAAATGCATTTCCCTGTGGGAGCTGGCTTGCCTGCGATGACCATAGGTATCTACATAACTCTGTTAGCTCAACGGTAACCACGATGCGAAGCGAGCCGCTCTTGATCTTGATCTGCTTTTGATCTTAGGCGCCCCGTTAAACCACGCTGGCGGATTACGGGCACACCGAGCCTAAGCGAGGTGCCGAGTGGTGGGGCAAGAGCGCTTTGCTTACTTTCGCGCTTTTCGAAAGTGAGCCGCCGTCAGGGCGGAACCCTAAGTGGCCGTTACCGCAGGAATGGATATGTACACGGTCCAACTGTGTTGACTGTCAGGCCGTCTTCGCAGGCAAGCCAGCTCCCACATTGGATCGCGGGGCATCAGTTATATCTGTGTCGGCTGCCAGGCCGTCACGGGAGCAAGCTCCCTCGCCACAGATTTAGCGTCGTGCCGAAGTTGTGTAGATACCTATGGCCATCGCAGGCAAGCCAGCTCCCACAGTTGAAATGCATTTCCCTGTGGGAGCTGGCTTGCCTGCGATGACGGCCTGACAGCAGATACATATCTACCTGGCACCCCGCGATCAAATGGTGGGAGCAGGCTTACCCGGCGAAGGACCTGATGTGAACGGCCAGTCCTGCCAGCGCTTTATCATCTGCCCTGGCAGCGTCATGGGAGGAGACATAGCCTTCATAACGCTCAAAATATTTGTCCTGGGTCGAACTGATTTTTTTGAAGGCGCTATCTTCCCCGGTCCCGTGCATCGGGAATAATTTGGCGTGCAGATGATCGACGCCATAACCCTCCAGAATCATGCCCGTTCTAGCCACACCTTTTAGCGCTTTGTCCAAAAGCTTCGCCGTCTTCTTGGCTGCGATGACCAAGTCACATAGCACGGTGTCCGGTTCGGCAAACGCATAGCTGCCGTGATGGGTTTTGGGGATAACCACACTGAACCCCGGCGTATTGGGAAATATGGAGAGAAAGGCCATGTGGGTCTGGTCTTCCCACAGGAGGTGGGAGGGTGCAGTACCGCGGGCAATGCTGCAAAAGATACAGTCCATCAAACGCGCTTCCTCGTGCGGGTCAAAAGGTAGACCCTCTTGTATGTGATCTTTGTTATCTAATGATGACTTCACTGACGTTGCGGGCCGCGGTTCACCGCTTGGTCAGACCGCAATATTTTCCAACGCATAAGCATCCTCGTCTCTCTCATCAATCTCCTTGATCTGCTCAATCATCGCCTGCGCCAGCGGCGACAACCGATACCCTGCGCGGCTGACGATTCCGTAGCGGGTGTAGCGCTCCTCCAGGTTTTCGTCCAATCCCTCAATCTGCAAACACACCAGTTCGCCGCGGGCCATGTGCAGCACGTCGCTGTTGGCGCTGACGATGCCGATGGCGTCCGAGCGCAGCACCACGCCCATCAGGCTATAGCCGTTTTCGCATTCCACATTGGGCTGGTAATCCGGCCGGCCGCTGAGGTCGACGATGACTTTGCGCAGGTTCGGCGGGCGGATGGTCACTGCCAGGGGGTAGCTCATCAGCTCGGCGGCGCTGACGCTGTTGCGCACGGTCAGGGGGTGCCCGGCGCGGCAGCAGAAGTGCCAACGGCGCGGGCGCAGGCGGTGGGTGTGGTAGTCGGGGTTGGCTTCGAAGTGGCGGGTGTCGGCGACGAAGAATTCGAACTCTTCGCTGAGCAGACGTTTGCCCAGGCTTTGCCAGTCATCCACCTGGAACTGCACGCGGGCCTTGGGGTAGCGCCCGATAAAACTGCCAATGGCACGCGGGACTAACCCACCGGCCGGCGCGGGGCCGCAGCCGAAGCGCAGCTCGCCAGCTTCCAGGCCGTTGAACTGGCTGATCTCGTTGGCCAGTTGTTGTGCGCCGCTGACCAGGCGCCGTGCATGTTCGAGCAGCACCTGGCCTTGCTTGGTGGGCGCCAGGTCCTTGCGGCCGCGGTCCACCAGTTGGCAGCCGGCGCTGTGTTCCAGGGCCTGGATGCTGCGACTGAACGCCGACTGCGACAGGTTCACCGCTGCGGCTGCCGCGACGAAACTGCGCTGTTCGGCGAGGGCGATGAAGTGGCGAAGCTGGCGCAAGTCGATATGCATTTTTCACATCAAAAATATCCGGGAAATGCATTGGCTATGCATTACGTCGACTCCTTATAAAGGCTATCTCTTATGCAGTAAATGTTCGTAAAAACATAAATAAATAACCTTTAGGAATATTAGGCGACGAGTATTCCGGGGTTTTGGAGCCGCTTATGAGTCTGTTCAAGTCCTTGCCCCTGGCTGTTCTAGTGGCCGGTAGCAGCAGTTGGTCGCCGGCCCAGGCCGCTGAAACACCCGCGCCTGCCGGCAAGGGCGAAAGCGCCAGTGGCCAACTGGAAACTGTCACGGTCACTGCCCGGCGGCGTACCGAAAGTGCCCAGGCCGTGCCGACGCCCATGAGCGTGCTCGGTGGCCAGGCCCTGGAAACCCAGCGGGTGTACCGCATCCAGGATTTGCAGCAACTGGTGCCCAGCGCCAACGTCGCCTATATGCATGCGCGCCAGTCCAGCGTGTCGATCCGCGGCCTGGGTAACAACCCGGCCAGCGATGGCCTGGAAGGCAGCGTGGGGCTGTATATCGACAACGTCTACCTCGGGCGCCCGGGCATGGCGGTGTTCGACCTGATGGACATTGAGCAGCTTGAAGTTTTGCGCGGCCCTCAGGGCACGTTGTTCGGCAAGAACACCACTGCCGGGGTCATCAATATCAGCACCCGCGCACCGAGCTTTACCCCGGAGCGCAGCATCGAAACCTCCCTGGGCGAGGACGGTTATTTCCAGACCAAGGGTACGATTTCCGGCCCCCTGACCGATGACCTGGCAGGGCGTTTCTCGGCCTATCGCACCCGCAGCGACGGCGACATCAAGAATGAACACGACGGCCATGATCTGAACGGCGGTTCACGCCAGGGCTTTCGCGGGCAACTGCTGTACAAGCCCAGCGAGGCCTTCAACCTGCGCTGGATCGGCGACTACAACGAAGAAGACTCCAGCGCCGGCACCCGCGTGCTGTACAGCACCGGGCCGACCATCAATGGCACCAACCTGTATCAATCCCGGGCCAACGCGGCAGGCGCCACCCTGGTGGACGGCACCCATCGCAAGGTCAACCTGGACAACGACCAGCACGTCACGGTGTTCCAGGGCGGTACCTCGCTGGAAGCCAATTGGACGCTGCCCAGCGACTTCACCCTGACCTCGGTGAGTGCTTACCGCTGGTGGAATTTCACCCCGCGCAACGATGACGGCCTCAACGTACCGGCGTCGTATAACGCCGGGGTTTCGGTGGAAGATAAGCAGTGGTCCCAGGAATTTCGCCTGGCGTCGCCCAGCGGTGGTTTCTTCGATTACGTGCTCGGCGCCTACTACTTCGGCTCCGACCTGGATAACAAATCCTTTGCCTACTACGGGCCCAAGGCCGATATCTGGAACGGCACGCCCGCCGGTGCGTTGAGCAACGTGAGCAGTGTGGGCAACGGGCATATCCGCACCGACAGTTTCGCGCTGTTCGCCCAAGGCACCTGGCACCTGACCGAGCGCCTGGATTTCACCGCCGGTGTGCGCGGCACCTACGAAGAGAAAAGCGCCTGGGTCACGCGCAATGCGCCCGTCGGTGGCGCGGCGGTCAGCGGGGCCGCCGCCATGGCGCGGCGTGGGCGTACCGGGGCCTATGACTCGGGCGACCTGTCGCAATACAGCGCCACGCCGTCGGGGCTGCTCAACCTCAGTTATCACTTCAATGAAAACCTGCTGGGCTACGCGACGCTGTCCCATGGCGAGAAGTCCGGCGGTGTGAACCTGGCGGTGGGGTCTGCGCCGACAGCCGGAGCCGACTCGTTGCTGATCGGCACCGAGCGCGCCAACAACGCCGAGCTGGGCTTCAAGAGCACGCTGTGGGACCGCCGCCTGCAACTCAATGCCAACCTGTTCTGGACCCAGGTCAACGGCTACCAGACCAACGCCTACGACCAGGACAACCGCGTGCAGTACCTGACCAACGCCGGCTCGGTGCGCTCGCGGGGCGTGGAAGTGGAAAGCACCCTGGTGCCGATCAAGGGCCTGACCCTGAACATCAACGGCTCCTTCAATGACGTGACGTACCTGTCTTACAAGGATGCGCCATGCCCGCCGGAAACCAGCCTGCGTCCAGGTGCGCCGGCGTCCTGCGACTTGAGCGGCCACCAGGTGGTGGGCGCGTCCAAGTGGATTGCCAACGCCAACGGCGAGTACAAGTGGAACCTGGCGAACGGCTTCGAACCCTACGTCACCGCCAGCTACGCGTTCCGTTCCAAGGCGGTGGGCACCGTGGAAGATTCCGACTACGGGCAGATCCCGGCGTATGCGGTGGTCAACCTGTCTACCGGTTTGCGCGGCGACTATGACCAGGGGCAGTGGGATGTGTCGCTGTGGCTGAAAAACGCCTTCGACAAAACCTACTACACCACCCTGTGGACCGGTGGTAACGGCGGTTACGAGGGCCTGCTGGGCACGCCGCGCACCCTAGGCGTGACTGGGCGCTACGACTTCTAGGTCGGTGCGATAGGTGGCCGGGCTGAACACCCGCGTCACCAGCAGCATCGCCACCACCGTCACCGTCAGCACCACCCAGGCACTGACAAAGTTGCCGGTAAGCTCGCGCAGCCAGCCGGTCAGCCACGGCGAAATCGCATTGATCAAAAAGCCTACGCCTTGCACGAACGCCGCCAGTTGCCCGGCTTGGCGTGGGTCGCGATGGTGGTCGAGGGTCAGCAGCAGGCTCAGGGCAAAGCACGCCCCTAACCCGAAGCCGCACAAGGCCACCCACAGGTGGGGATATTCTTGCGGCGCAACGATCAGGCCCAGATAACCGATGGTTTGCGCCAGCAGGCTGATGCTGAGCAATGGGCGGCGGTCGATACCGCGTTGCGCCAGCACCGGCATCAGTAGGGCGGCCGTCACCTGAAAAATCGTCATGAACGCCAGCAACGACCCGCTGGGCAGCACGCCCCAACCCAGTTGCTGATAGTAGGCGGGCAGCCACGCGACCATGCTCATGTAGCCGCAATTGACCAGGCCGAAATACAGCGCCAGCAGCCAGGCGCGGCGGTTGCGCAACCCTCTGAACGCAGGTGCCTGCTGTGGATTGCGTGCGGCGCCCAGCGGCAGCCAGGCCCACAGCAGCAATGCCCCCAGCGCCGGCAAGAGCCACACACCCAGGCCTGCCTGCCATTGCTGGAAATGCGTGGCTACCACCGGACTGAGCAGCGCCGCCAGGCCGCCACCGGCCATCAGCGAGGCCGAATACACGCCCATCGCCACCGGCACACGGTGATGGAATTCACGCTTGATCATCGCCGGCACCAGCGCCTGGATCAGCGCCACGCCCGCGCCGCCGAGCAGCGCGGTAACCAGCAGTGCCGAAGCCTGGCCCATCAGCCAGCGCGCCAGGCACGCCAGCAGAATCATCAACAAGCCCAGGGCGATGCCGCGACGCTCGCCCAAGCGAGCCTCCACGCGCACGCCGACCAGTGCCACCAACCCCATGCAGATCACCGGCAGGCTGGTGAGCAGGGCGCTGCTCTGAAAGCTCAGGCCGGTGGCCTGGCGAATCTCGCCGAGCAGCGGGCTGATGGAACTGAGGATGGGGCGCAGGTTCAGGCCGAGCACCACCAGCAGGCCCCAGCCGGCGACGGATTTATTCAGGGTCATGCAGGGTTTTCCATTGGTGATACAGCGCAGTCATTGCGGCATCGGGCAGGTACTGAATGGGCAGGCGTTGCGCGTCGATGGGCAAGCCAACCTGTTGGCTGATGGCTGCCGTCGACAGGCCGAATGGCTCGGCTATTTCGTTGCTGGCGGCAAACACCACGCGCTCGACGCCGCACAGGTACATGGCGCTCAGGCACATCGGGCAAGGCTGGCCGCTGGCGTAGATCACGCACCCTTCCAGGCGTGCACCCAACTGCCGGCTCGCTGCGCGAATTGCCAGCAGCTCGGCGTGGGCGGTGGGGTCCTGGGTCAGGTGGATCTCATTCACGGCTTCCACCAGCACCTCATCGTTGCGCGTCAGCACCGCACCGAAGGGGCGGCCACCTTGGGCGACGTTGGCGCGGGCCAAGGCGATAGCGCGTTGCAGGTGTGGTTGATCGTTGGTCATACAAGGCCCCGGGGTGCGATGAAAGGTGAAGTATGGTCAGCCAGCAAGGTATGCTGAAATTAAATATAAACATGCCAATCAGTGGCAAACGAAATGGTGATGACGTTGTTCGATCCCGTGTTGTTACGCAGCTTTGTCGCCGTGGTGGACTGCGGCAATTTCACCCGGGCGGCCGAGCGCCTGCATTTGACTCAATCCACCGTCAGCCAGCAGATCCGCCGTCTGGAAGACGCAGTGGCCTGTCAGTTATTGGACCGCGATCAGCGCCGGGTAGTGGCCACCGCCGAGGGTGAGCGTCTGCTCGCGTATGCGCGCCGTATTCTCGCGTTGCACGAAGAAGCCGCCGACGTGCTGATCAACCAGCAAAGCGACGGTGTGTTGCGCCTCGGCGTGCCGGAGGATTTCGCCGCCGAGCGCCTGATGCCGCTGCTATCGGCGTTTGTGGTGGCCTATCCACGGGTGCGTCTGGAGGTCACCAGCGGTCTGGGCCCTGAATTGCAGCGCCAGTACCGGGGCGGTGAGTTCGATGTGTTGCTGGTCAAGCAGATGGGCGACAGCGACGACTGTGTGGCGTCGTGGCCGGAGCCCTTGTATTGGGTCGACAGCCTGAGCACGCCGGCGCTGGGTCGCGACCCGCTGCCGCTGGTGGCTTTCCCCGTGGGCGGCCTGTATCGCAACGACATGCTGCATCATCTGGAACGGGCCGGCTGGCGTTGGCGCATCGGCTATTCCAGCGCCAGCCTGGCCAGTGTGTGCTCGGCGGTGGCGGCAGGCTTGGGCATCAGTTTATTGCCAGAACGGGTGTTGCAACCGGGCCATCGCATACTCGGTCCAGAGAGTGGCTTGCCACCTGTTCATGGCGTGCGGTTGGCCCTGTATGGCCGCAGTGGTTTGGGCGCAGCGGGCCAGAGTTTGCTGGGTGAATTGCTGGCGTTGTGCAGTGGAAACCCGCACTGAGCCCATACCTTTGCCGAATATTTTGTATGCCTTTAAGGCATTGAAAAACAACGGCTTGAAGCCAGGCCACGGACCCCGTGGCTTTGGCGTAATCGGCTGTTTTATTTATGCGTTTTTGTTCTATATATAACTTTAAAGATTACTTTAAGAGATAAGTGTCTGGCACCGATGATTCAGCCCTCGACGGGCCTTCACGCTGGCCCGTCGGTTTTTCAAAACCGCAGGGAGTGAATCAATGGGCAAAGTCCAGACCGCCGCCAGTGCACCTGAGGCGCAGTGGCGTCAGGCACCGAGTGGTGAGCTGGTCGACCTTGGCCGGCCGCATCGCGCGCCGTTGGGGCAATTGCGCCTGCAGAAGACCCCGAAGCGTTTTTCCAGCCGCCGCGAAGGGGTTTTGCTCGGGTTGCTGGTGTTGGCGCTGCACGGTGCAGTGATCTATTGGGTGAGCCAGAAACCCACGCCGGTGCTGCCGATTGTGCCGCCGGAAATTCCACCGATGACCATCGAATTTTCCCAGCCGGCGCCGCCGGTGGTTGAGCCGCCACCGCCTGTACCACCACCACCGCCTCCGCCTGTGGTCGAGCCCCCGCCGCCGCTGGTGGATGAGTTGGCGGCCAAGCCGGCGCCGCCCAAACCCATTGCGAAACCCAAGCCCAAGCCCGTGCCTAAACCTGAGCCCAAGCCGGCCCCCAAGGCCGTCGAGCAGCCACCTGCACCACCGACGCCAGCGCCACCTGCACCGCCCGCACCTGCGGCGCCAGCGCCGGTGACGCCTGCTTCGGCCAACGCCGCGTACCTGAAAAACCCGGCGCCGGAATACCCGTCACTGGCTCAGCGTCGCGGTTGGGAAGGCACGGTGTTGCTGCGGGTGCAGGTGCTGGCCAGCGGTAAACCGGGTGAGATCCAGGTGCAGAAAAGCAGTGGTCGCCAGCAGTTGGATGACGCGGCATTGGCGGCGGTGAAGCGCTGGAGTTTCGTGCCTGCCAAGCAGGGCGATGTGGCCCAGAACGGCTGGGTGAGCGTGCCCATCGATTTCAAGATTCATTAATTATTCAGCGGCGCAGAGGGAAAACATCATGGCATTGGCATCTCCACTTGAATCCATCGAAAGCGCGGTGATCTGGCTGCTGGTGGCCTTTTCGGTCGCCACCTGGGGCCTGGCCTTGCTCAAGGGCGTGCAGTTCGGTCGCCTCAAGGCCCAGGATCGCAAGTTTCACAAACAGTTCTGGGCGGCATCGAGCCTCGACTCGGCCGCAGAACTCGCCGAAACCCAGCCTGGCGCCGCCGCCCGTGTAGCCCAGGCCGGCTATGCCGCGATCCAGGTGGGCGATACCACCCACGCTGCGGATTTGAGCCAGGCGATCAATCACCAGGACCGCCTCGAACGCGCCCTGCGCCAGCAAATCGTGCGTGAGCGCCGCTCCCTGGAAACCGGTCTGGCTGTGGTCGCGAGTATCGGCAGCACCTCGCCGTTTATCGGCCTGTTTGGCACCGTGTGGGGGATCATGGAAGCGCTGAAGGGGATCAGTGCTGCCGGGTCCGCCAGCCTGGAAACCGTGGCGGGGCCCATCGGCGCGGCACTGGTGGCGACCGGCGTGGGGATCGCCGTCGCGGTGCCTGCGGTGCTGGTCTACAACTACTTCCTGCGTCGCCTGAAGCTGACGGCGGCAGACCTGGATGACTTTGCCCACGACTTCTACAGCCTGGCGCAGAAAAACGCGTTCCGCGTGCTGTTGCACCCAGCGCTGATCAAGGCCGGCGTCGGCAGCCCGCAGAAAGTGAAGGAGGCGTCCTGACATGGCCTTCTCCACGCAAGACAGTGATGAGGTGCTGAGCGAGATCAACGTCACGCCGCTGGTGGACGTGATGCTGGTGCTGCTGGTGGTGTTTATCGTCACCGCGCCGCTGTTGACCAACTCGATCCCGATCAACCTGCCCAAGACCCAGGCCGTGGCGCCGGTTGAGCAAAAGGACCCGCTGGTGGTGAGCATTGATGGCGCCGGCAAATTGTTTATCAACAAGGACGAAATCCAGCCGGATCTGCTGGAGTTCAACCTGCAGTCGGCGAAGGCCAAGGACCCCGATGTGCGGGTGCAACTGCAGGCTGACGATGGAGTGAACTACGGCGAAGTGGCACGAGCCATGGCGTCGATTGAGCGTGCGGGCATAACCAGGTTGTCGGTGATCACTGCACGTTAGTTTCAAAAAGTCTCGACAGTTTTTGGGCCGCTTTCCTTGGCAGGGTGCGGCCTTTTTTTATTTAAGCATTACATGTTTACAGATGTTGCTCAGGAAAAGAATTTATATGTTTCCGAGCGTGCAATTCTCGGCAGCATGCTTATTCTGGTCGGCGCATAGAGTGATTTAATTAATGGAGTAATTGCATGTCTATACGCGTTCCTGTCCAAGTCGTGAATACGTTCGTTAATCCCCATTTAACGGTTGAAAAGCCTGAAGAAAAGCCTGCGGTAATGGCATCTTCGAACGATCGTATGGCCGGCCTGCGACATCCATCAGCCTGTATTTTGCCCACGCTGGCTGACTATAAGAGAAAACAGAGTTTACTGCAGGGTGCTGAAGCACTACCTATACCAGGAGGCGGGAGCAACTCGTCATTGAAGAAAAACGCTCGTTTAGAATCTTATATCAGTAAGCAAACCGCCGACTTTGTAACGCCCGAAAACGAAATTTCCACTATTTTATCTGCAAAGATAAAGCAGCAATGGGGTGTGGATGTTGATCCGGATAAAACCTATCTGGTGACATTTAAAGATGACAGTGAGGATGAAAAAGAGGTGGTAGAAAAAATCACCCTGACGCAAGCAGCATTGAAAAACAGGCAAGATGTAACAATTAAGAAAGATGAAAGCTGGTTTGTAAAGATTGGCAAGTACTTTTCGCCAGCGATATATATTTACAACCAGATTGACGGTTGGGTGCAGGAAGCAAACACTCGACAAGGTATTTATAGGGAGCCCAGTGCGCCGGGCGATGCCCCCTATAATGCCGACACCCGCGTTTCCATACCGGTGGATGACTTCAAGGCATTAGTCTGGGATACAGACCGGACCCAACTGTATAAGAAAACCCTTGATGGGTTTTGGGACAAGCACAGCGAATCTTATACGGCATTGAGTAAAATCTCGTTTGTCAAAGCCATCAATCTGCAGCGCCTGGAAGGGAGCCTTGGCCCTGCCGAGACGGCACTCGCCCAGCGGGCGTTGGGGCCTGTTGCGCAAAAGGATTGGTCCAAGCTGACGATCCAGGATTTTGAAGGGCCTGCCGTAAAGGACCCGGATCTGAACATCGGCCTGCTGAGCATCAATGGGTTTGAGTCGACCGACTTGATGTGTGTGACCGATCGGAAAACCCAGTTGACGTTGCTTTACATCCCTGGCAACTCCTCGCCAATACATCGCTTCGATAATCCGCAGCAAATGACAACGTGGCTGGCCGGGCAAGCCTCGGACCCCGTAAAGCGCGCGTCCTTGTTGACGCACTTTTCCCTCAAGGATCAAGCTGACAGAACGTTTTCAGACGGCGTACGTCAGACCCTGCAAGGGATGGGAAATTGGTCCGATGCGCAGGCATCAGGCAATGCTTTCCTTGCGAGCCTCAACGGTTGGGTGCCGGATCGTTTCATCGCTGTTGAGCAGTTGCACGGCGATCCGTTCGAAGCGGTCAAGGTTCGGCAAAAAGCACGGTCCTATTCGGACGCTGACAATGCGATTGTCAGTGACGGGGACTACACCAAGAACCAGGTGCTGCATGTCGTGGAAGAGGCTACTAAGGTCGCCATGTTCATGACGCCCCTGGCGCTGGTGATGCCCGAAGTCGCTATAGGGCTGGATGTTTTCTTCCTGGCCGCCGGGGCTGCGCAGACGGGTATCGGTATTGATGATGCCGTCCAGGGAAAAGCAACGGCTTCCGACCGCATTGTGTTTGGCGTGTTGAACGCCGTACCGCCGTTGGCCACTCACGCGGGGGCACCACTGGCGAAAGCGCTGACAGAGAGGATGTCTGGCGGTGGCGTTGCAGCAGGGGTTGATGCTGCAACCCGCACACCCACCCAAGTGACTGAACAAGCGCGCCCATTCTTCAGGACACCACAACGTGTCAATGGGCATATCGGATACCCGATGGGGCCCGTCTCACCTCCAGTGATTCTTGAGGAGGTCAGGGTTCCCATGGATGACGTGAGGCGCATGATCGGGAAAGACTATATGGTTTATGTCGGTCAATACGGTACCAAAGTTACGTATGACGTCGAAGCGGGTCTTTGGCGCGGGCTCCAGGCCAATGGTCAGGTGAACGACATCTTTTATTGGCGCAAAGGTCAAGGACGGTGGCTGGGTGGCACTCAAGCCGAAGCGATTGAGGCCAGTAAAAATGCGCCGGCTTCGATGACAACCAAAATACTGAAACTACCGAGGATGCCGGTACTGCCGTCCGGCGCTACAGATGTGCCGAAAGTGATCCACTATTTCTGGGCCGGCAATGAAATGCCGGAAAATCTACTCAATAATATTATGGAAAACTCCCGGAAAAGCCCAGGGTATAAATCGATTGTTCACGTTGATGCTAATGACGCGGATACTTTTCAGAAAATACATTCAGCGTTGGATCATAAAGTGGGCGGGCTTGAAGTACATGATTTAAAGGCCGATGAAAGTTTTCAGGCTCTGAATGCAGGTCAATACGGCGAGATGTATCAGTTTTTCCGTTCAGGGCGTGGGCAGAATTTAGCGGCGTCATCGGACGTCATGCGCGCGGTGCTAATGAAAAAGTACGGCGGTATCTATCTGGATACGGATGATGCACTGACCTTTAATGTGGGCGAGGTCACATTGAAAGCCACGCCTAATGATATCTTGATGAACGTGCCGGTTACTTACGAACCTACGGACTTCAATGGGTTCAACACCAGTAATTTTGCCAGCCATCCAGACAACCCTGTATTTGACGAGATTCTGGAGACAGCGTATGAGCGATTCAAGGCAAACGAAGAATGGCTGAACGCTAATCGTCCCTTTCTGAAGGAAAACTCGACAGCCGCAGAGCGGCAAATTTATAACGAGTATGAAAAGAAAATTTTCGAAATCACTGGGCCGAGAATGTTTGGAGATGTATTGGCGCAAAAAGAGTATGGATTTTTTTCAGAAGTTGAGGAACTGACGGATCTGATGAATGCGCGTATTTTACTTCCGCAAGCGTATGCGGAAAAACTTACACAAGTGCGTGATTATTATATGGCGATGAATCATAAGCTCGGAGTTGCTATCGGCTCGGAACACTCTATGCATCATTCTCGCTGAGGTTGGCTCGGTCATTGCGCCGCGGTGGCAGGGGCGCAATGGCCGGTTTTAATGAAGGGCTTGGTAAAAGCAAGTTCTGAAAAGGGCGCAAATTCCTTTTGGTTATTAATAAATTCTTTTTTATTCCTTATTGGCGTGTGAACCTCACCCTATACTGACCAGCAACGTTAAACGCGGCAGGAGGGCACACCCATGCACAGCGAGTCGATTCGTTATCTGATCGTGCCGGGCTGGCAAGGATCGCCAGAAGATCATTGGCAAACCCATTGGCAGAAGAGCTTGCCCAACAGCGCACGGGTGGAACAGGCCGATTGGCTGACGCCGCGTCGCGAGGATTGGGTCGCCGCACTGGCCGAGGCCATCGCTGCCGACAGCACGCCGGTCATCCTGATCGCTCATAGCCTGGGTTGCATCACCGTGGCCCACTGGGTCGCCACTGCCCCCGTGCACTTCTTGCGGCAGGTACGCGGCGCATTGCTGGTGGCACCGGCGGATGTCGAGCGTCCTGCGTGTGCCCCTGCACTGCGCAATTTCGCCCCTATTCCATCTGACCTGCTGCCATTTCCCAGCCAGGTGGTCAGCTCCGACAACGACAGTGCCGTAAGCGCCCCCAGGGCTCTGGAACTGGCGCGTCAGTGGGGCGCCGAAGCCGGCATCTTGTCGGGCGCCGGGCATATCAATGTGAAGTCCGGCCACCGGCGCTGGGAGCAAGGGTTTGCTTACCTCTATCGCCTGCAACATCGCCTCGAGCACCACGCTCGGCGCAGCGCCTAATATTTTTTCAACGCCCCGTCCCTGAGTGGATTGGGGCGGGAGCCTGCCATGAGTCTGCATGAAACCTTCGGCCAGCCATTGCTGACCTTCCCGGACGCGGAAAAGAGTCCGCTGAGTATTCGCGCCAAAGCTCTGGTGTTTGTCGACCCACGCTCACGCCAACTGCGCGAAGAGCTGGAAAGCCTCGCACCACGAGCCTTGCCTGTGCTGATCCGCGGCGAGACCGGTAGCGGTAAAGAACTGCTGGCACGGCATATCCACCGTGGCAGTGACCGTACTGGCCTGTTTGTCTCGGTCAACTGTGGCGCAATCAGCCCCACCTATGCCGATGCCGAGTTGTTTGGCTATGCCGCCGGCAGTCACAGTGGCGCGGCGAGCAGCCGGGCGGGTTGGTTCGGCTCGGCCAATGGCGGCACCTTGTACCTGGATGAGATCGGCGACTTGCCGCTGCCGATCCAGGTGAAATTGCTCGCGGCTTTGGAAAACCATGAAGTCACCCGTGTTGGTGCCCAACAGCCGAGCCCGGTCGATGTACGCCTTGTGGCCGCTACCAGCATCGACCTGGCCCAGGCCGTGGCCGTGGGCAAGTTTCATGAGCGTCTGTTCCATTATTTGAGTGAGGGCCGGTTGGACCTGCCGGCGTTGCGCGAGCGGGTGGGGGATATCTTGTCCCTGGCCGAATATTTCCTCGGCATCTACAGCCAGCGCCTGGACCTGCCGGTGCCACTGATCAGCGACGCCGCCCAGCAGGTGCTGGAACACCACACGTGGCCGGGTAATACCCGCGAACTGGAAAACGTCATTCACTTTGCCTTGCTGGTGAGTAGTGGCGATGAAATCTTGCCCGAGCATTTGAACTTGCCAGCGGCGGGTTCGCCGCTGGAGCAAGTGCGACGAATTTTGGCCAGCGCCAGCCCGGCCGAGCAGGAATCGGTGCGTAAATTCCTGTATGAGCAAAATGGAATATCAACGTGAATAAAAGATATTGTTCGGGAATAAAAAATCTAGGTATTGTCCTTTCCACGCCGCGATAGCACTTCGCTGGCACCTCACATAAAAACGGTCGTTAGAAGGACATTGCATGAAAAAGGTTCTGTTGTTTACCGCTCTGGCGGCTGCCCTGACTGCTGGCTTTGCCCAGGCCAACGAGAAACTGGTGGTGGCTGCTACGCCAATTCCCCACGCCGAAATCCTCGAGCTGATCAAGCCGACCCTGGCCAAGGAAGGTGTGGACCTGCAGATCAAAGTCTTTACCGACTACGTACAGCCGAACGTGCAAGTCGCTGAGAAACGCCTGGACGCCAACTACTTCCAGACCCTGCCGTACCTGGAAAACTTCAACAAGGGCAAGGGCACCAACCTGGTCACCGTTGCGGGCGTGCACGTCGAACCCATCGGTGGTTACTCGAAAAAAATCAAAAATATCTCTGAGCTCAAAGATGGCGCCACCGTGGCCATTCCGAACGAAGGCTCCAACAGCGGCCGCGCCCTGTTGCTGCTGCAGAAGAACGGTCTGATCACCCTGAAAGACCCGACCAACGCCTTGTCCACGCCAAAGGACATCAAGGACAACCCGAAAAACCTCAAATTCAAAGAGCTGGAATCGGCGCTGCTGCCACGCGTGCTGGATCAGGTTGACCTGGATGTGATCAACACCAACTACGCCCTGGAAGCTGGCCTGAACCCGGCCAAGGACGCGCTGATCATCGAAGACGCCAAATCACCTTACGTAAACTTCCTGGTGGCCCGCCCGGACAACAAGGACAGCGATGCTATCCAGAAGTTGGCCAAGGCCCTGACCAGCCCGGAAGTCAAAGCTTTCATCGAGAAGAAGTACAACGGCGCGGTGGTGCCAGCGTTCTGATGTAAGCCAAAACCCCCTTCAAGGTTTCAACGCCGACGGCTACTACAGCGTCGGCGTTTTTTTATCTGAAATACAGTCAAAACTGTGGGAGCTCGCTTGCCTGCGATAGCGTTGGGTCAGTATCACAGCTGTATCTGACAGACCGCTATCGCAGGCAAGCCAGCTCCCACAGAGGTAAGTTTTTTGGTGATATGAATATGCTATCTAGGTATTTAAAATTTGATTTTTATACCTTTAAAGTTCGCGCTACCCGACGTTATCCACGTCGGAACGGACTGCGCTCGCGGCATTACCCATGCGGCGATATGGACTGCACATGACCTTCGATTTCGCTTTTATCCTCAGCACGCTGCCGGCCTTTCTCAAGGCCGTGGGTGTGACGCTGCAAGTCGGCCTGATCGCCATTGCCACGTCCTTGCTGGTGGCGCTGATCAACGCTGCGCTGCTGGTGTTTCGCACGCCTTACCTGTCGCGCCTGGTGGCGCTCTATGTGGAGCTGGCGCGTAACACGCCGTTGTTGATCCAACTGTTCTTCGTCTATTTCGCGCTACCGGCCCTGGGTTTCAATATTTCCGGGTTCTGGGCGGCGATCATCACCATGACCTTTCTGGGCGGCGCCTACCTCACCGAAGTACTGCGCGCCGGTGTGGAAGCGGTGCCGCTGGCGCAAATCGAGTCGGGCAAGTCCATTGGCCTGTCCGACTGGCAACTGCTGCGCCACGTGATCCTGCCCCAGGCCGGTATCCTCAGCCTGCCGGCGTTGTTCGCCAATTTCATTTTTCTGCTCAAGGAAACCACCGTGGTGTCGGCGGTGGCGGTGCCGGAAATTCTCTACACCACCAAGAGCTACATCGCCCTCTACTACAAGACCTACGAAATGCTCGCTGTGCTGACGCTGATTTGCGTGCTGTTGTTCCTGCCGTTGTCGCTGTTGCTCAGCCGCCTGGAAAGGAGGCTCCAGCATGGCCAGTTCGGGTCTTGAGTTGTTGTGGGTGTCGTTGCCGCAACTGGGCAAGGGCGCTGCGCAAACCCTGTCGATTTCGTTTTTGAGCATCGCCTTCAGTACGGTTGGCGGCGTGCTCTACGGCGTGCTGCGCACCTTGAATAACAAAGCGATCAACGGCGTGCTGCGGGTCTACCTGGAACTGTTCCGCGCCATTCCGGTGCTGGTGTGGTTGTACCTGCTGTTTTTTGGCGTGCCGATCTTCTTCGGTCTGAGCATCCCCAGTTTCTGGTGCGCGGTGCTGGTGCTGTCGTTGTGGGGCGCCAGCGAGGTGGGCGAAGTGGTGCGTGGCGCGTTGTATTCGCTGCCTCGTGGCCAGCGCGAAGCGGGCTTGTCGATTGGCCTGTCCGGCCCACAGTTGTACGGCTATGTACTGCTGCCCCAGGCCCTCAAGCGCATGACGCCGCCGACCATCAATGTGTACACGCGCATCATCAAGACCAGCTCCCTGGCGGTGCTGATCGGCGTGGTGGATGTGATCAAGGTCGGCCAGCAAATCATCGAGCGCACCTATGAGTCGGTATTGATCTACGGTGCGCTGTTCCTGTTTTTCTTCTTTATCTGCTACCCGTTGTCAGCCGCCTCCAAGGTGCTGGAACGGCGCTGGGCCCAAGCATGAGCGCATTGATCGAGTTTCAGGGTTTCAACAAATTCTTTGGCGAGGCGCAGGTGCTCAAGGGCATCGACCTGAGCGTGCAACGCGGCGAAGTGGTGGTGATCCTCGGCCCCAGCGGCTGTGGCAAAAGCACTTTGCTGCGTTGTTTGAACGGGTTGGAAGTGGCACACAGCGGCAGTCTGCGGTTCGCCGGTAAAGAGCTGCTGGATAAAACCACCGACTGGCGCCAGGTACGCCAGGACATTGGCATGGTGTTCCAGAGCTACCACCTGTTCCCGCACATGAGCGTGCTCGACAACATCCTGCTCGGCCCGCTCAAAGTGCAAAAGCGCGACCCCCGCGAGGCTCGTGAGCAGGCGGAAAAATTGCTGGAGCGCGTGGGCCTTGCCGACAAGCGCGACGCCTTCCCACGCCAGCTTTCCGGTGGCCAGCAACAACGCATCGCCATCGTCCGCTCGTTGTGCATGAACCCCCAGGTCATGCTGTTTGACGAAGTCACCGCGGCCCTCGACCCGGAGATGGTCAAGGAAGTGCTGGAAGTGATCCAGGACCTGGCCCGCGATGGCATGACCCTGCTGATCGTTACCCACGAAATGGCCTTCGCCCGCGCCGTCGCCGACCGCGTGGTGTTCATGGAGGCCGGTCGCATCCTCGAACACAACACCCCCGAGGCATTCTTTACGAACCCGCAGACCGCACGCGCGCAGCAGTTCCTGGAGAAGTTCTCCTTTGTTTCAACACTGCCCAAAAAGATCAAGGAACTGGAGCTGATATGAAAAAGTTACTGCTGCCACTGTTTGCCGTCGCCTTGCTGGCCGGCTGCGATAAAAAGGCCGAAGAGCCGGTAAAACCCGCGGCTGTGAGCTACATCGACAAAATCAAAGCGCGGGACAAACTGATTGTCGGCGTGTTTACCGACAAGCCGCCATTCGGTTTTGTGGACGAAGCGGGTCGTTATGTCGGCTTCGATACCGACATCGGCCGTCAATTCGCCAAGGACCTGTTGGGTGACGAAAACAAGGTGGAATTTGTCGCCGTGGAACCGGCCAGCCGCATTCCCTTCCTGCAAAGCGACAAGGTCGACCTGATTCTCGCCAACATGACCGTGACGCCTGAACGCAAGGAAGCGGTGGACTTCACCAACCCCAACCTGAAAGTCGCGGTGCAGGCCCTGGTGCCGAATGACAGTGCCGTCAAAAGCCTGGATGACCTGGCCACTCGCACGACCATCGTCACCACCGGCACCACGGCGGATATCTGGCTGACCAAGAACCATCCGGACTGGAAGCTGCTCAAGTTCGAGAAGAACTCCGAGTCGCTGCAGGCGCTGTCGGCTGGCCGTGGGGATGCCTATGCGCAAGACAACCTGGTGCTGTTCAGCTGGGCCAAGCAGAACCCTGGCTACCGCGTGCTGGAAGAGAAGCTGGGTGATGAAGCGCCGATTGCCCCGGCGGTGAAGAAGGGCAATACCGAGCTGCGTGACTGGGTGAATGCCGAGCTGGCGAAGTTGGGCGAGGAGAAGTTTCTGCTCAAGCTTTATGACCAATATGTGCGAAAAGAACTGAGCGATGACACCAAGCCTGAGAGTGTGATTGTTGAGGGTGGTAAGTGGCAGGGCTGAGATCGCTATCGCAGGCAAGCCAGCTCCCACCTTTGAATGTATTCACACATCAAAATGTGGGAGCGGGCTTGCTCGCGAAGAGGCCGGTGCAGGCAACGCCTACTCCGGCCAGTGCCAGGCCGGCGCATCCAGCATCCCTTGCCCCACAATCCGTGTCTCCCCCAACACCTTCTCCAACACAATCGAGTTACACCCCTCATCCTGCTGCAACGCCGCAATCAAGCGGCTGGCATGGCTCACCACCCACACCTGGCACTGCTTCGACGCCTGGATAATCAAGCGCGCCAGTGCCGGCAACAGGTCGGGATGCAGGCTGGTCTCCGGCTCGTTCAGCACCATCATGGTCGGTGGCCGTGGAGTCAGCAGCGCGGCGATCAGCAGCAGGTAGCGCAGGGTGCCGTCCGACAGCTCCGCCGCCGACAACGGGCGCAATAAGCCTTCCTGATAGAACTCAATGGCAAAGCGTCCGCCCTGCAACGGTTCAATGTGCAGACTCGCCCCCGGGAATGCATCGCTCACGGCGCGTTGCAGCGCCTCGGGATCACCAATCTCGCGGATGGTCTGCAACGCAGCCGCCAGATCGCGGCCATCGTGGTGCAACACCGGCGTGCGCGTGCCCAACTGTGGCTGGCGCACTGGCGCGTCCACGTCGCTGCGGAAGTGATCGTAAAAGCGCCAGCCACGAATGCTTTCACGCAACAGCAGCACTTCCGGCGAGCCACGCAGGCTGCCGACCTGGTCGAACAGGCTGTTGTAGTTCGGTGTGTGCTGCGCCAGGACATCCCACGTACGTCCTTCGCGGGCACGCACCATCGGCCCTGAGCGCTGCACCAGCAGGCTGGCCGGACGGTAGACGTGGCCGGCCCAGATGCATTCCTTTTTTACTTCGGGGTCCAGTTTGAAGGCCGAGAGGGTTTTTTCGGGTAAGCCCAAAGAGATTGCGTAGCTGAAGTCCTCGGCGGCAAAGCCCAGGCGCAGGCGTTTGACGCCTTGGCGCACGTTGGATTCGACCGGCACTTCGCCGCTGCGCATACGCCGGGTGATGGTTTCCGGCCCGGCCCAGAAGGTCGAATCCAGCCCGCCTTCACGGGCCAGCGCATTGATCACCCCACCCTGGGCAGTTTCGGCCAGCAGGCGCAGGGCGCGATACAGGTTGGACTTGCCGCTGCCATTGGGCCCGGTCACCAGGTTCAGCCGGTCCAGGGGCACCACCAATTTGTTGATCGAGCGGTAATTGGCCACCGCGAGGGTTTTAAGCATGTGTATTTAGCCAGCATGGGAACCATTGGAGTATGGGATCCTCCATGCAGATAAGGAACCCTGATCTAAGCTCACAGTCGCATACACACTTGAACGTCGGCATCACGCAAAAGGAGCCTGCATGGGCGGTCGCACCTCGACATTTATTTTCAGCCTTGGCCTCCTGGCGCTGCTCAGCGGCTGTGGCCAGGACAAAGCCGAGCCCAAGCAGCATTCGCGGGTGTTCGTGCAGACCGTGCAGTCGGCGGATTTTGCCGCGGCGGTGACGCTGACGGGTGATATCCAGGCGCGGGTGCAAACCGATCTGTCCTTTCGCGTGGGCGGCAAGATTATCCAGCGCATGGTCGACGTGGGCGACCGCGTCACGGCCAGGCAAGTCCTGGCCAAGCTCGACCCCAAGGACCTGCAAACCAATGTTGATTCGGCCCAGGCCCAGGTCGTGGCCGAACAGGCGCGGGTCAAGCAGACCGCCGCCGCCTTTGTGCGCCAGGAAAAACTCTTGCCCAAAGGCTATACCAGCCGCAGCGAATATGACGCCGCCCAGGCCGCGCTGCGCAGCAGCCAAAGTGCCCTGGCCGCTGCCCAGGCGCAGTTGGCCAATGCCCGCGAACAATTGGGCTACACCTCGCTGATTGCCGATGCCCCGGGCATCATCACCGCGCGTCAGGCCGAAGTCGGCCAAGTGGTACAGGCCACCGTGCCGATCTTCAGCCTCGCCCGCGATGGCGAACGTGACGCCGTGTTCAACGTGTATGAGTCCTTGCTGGTGGAGCCGCCGCCCGACGCGCCGATTACGGTGAGCCTGCTGGACAACCCGAGCATCAAGGCCGTGGGCAAAGTCCGCGAAGTCACGCCCGCCGTGGCCGCCAATACCGGCACCGTCCAAGTGAAGATCGCCCTGCAAAGCCTGCCCAAGGGCATGGAGCTGGGGTCGGTGGTCAGCGCCACCGCCAATGGCCCGGCCAAGGCGAGCATCGAGCTGCCTTGGTCAGCCCTGACCAAAGACCTCAACGAGCCAGCCGTGTGGCTGGTGGACGGCGAAGGCAAGGCGCAGTTGCACAAGGTCACCGTGGCGCGCTACCTCACCGGCAAAGTGATCATCGGCGAGGGCCTCAAAGGCGGTGAAAAAGTCGTGATAGCCGGTGGGCAATTGCTGCACCCCGGCATGGTCGTCGAGATCGCCCAGCCCGGAGCGCAGCCATGAAGCAATTGACGCTCATTGTCGCCGCCAGCCTGTTGCTGATGGCCTGCTCCAAGGAAGAGGCGCCGCCCGAACCCATACGCCCGGTGCTGTCCATGGAAGTGAAGGCTGAAGACCAGGAAAACCTCGGTCGTTTCGCCGGCACCATCCAGGCCCGCTATGAAAGCAACCTGGGTTTCCGTGTGCCGGGCCGCATCGCCCGTCGCGCCGTGGATGTCGGCGCCGAAGTGGAGAAGGGCGCCCTGCTCGCCGTGCTTGACCCCACCGACCAGCAGAACCAATTGCGCGCTGCCCAGGGCGACCTGGCGCGCGTACAGGCGCAGTTCATCAACGCCCAGGCCAACGCTCGGCGGCAACAGGAGCTGTTCAATCGTGGCGTCGGCGCCCAGGCCCAGCTGGATGTGGCCCAGACCGATCTGAAAACCACCCAGGCGACCCTCGACCAGGCCCGTGCTTCGGTCAACCAGGCCAAGGATCAGCTCAACTACGCAGAACTGCGCACCGACCATGCCGGCATCGTCACCGCCTGGAATGCCGAAGCCGGCCAGGTGGTCAGCGCCGGCCAGCAGGTGGTGACCCTGGCCCGTCCGGACATCAAGGAAGCGGTGATCGACCTGCCCGCCGGCCTGGCTGAACGCTTGCCTGCCGATGTGGTGTTCCTGGTCGCCGGGCAACTGGACCCCAGCGTGCACACCACCGCCGTGGTGCGTGAGATCGAGCCTCAGGCCCAAAGCGCCACGCGCACCCGTCGCGCACGCCTGAGCCTGGCCGAAACCCCGCCGGCGTTCCGCCTGGGCACGGCAATCAGCGTGACTTTGAGCACCGCCATCGCCCCGCGTATCGAACTGCCCCTGAGCGCCTTGCAGGAAGTCGACGGCAAGACCCGTATCTGGCTGCTCGACACCCAGAGCCAGACCGTGCAACCCCGCGAGGTCACGGTTATCAGCCGTGATGCTCACAGCGCCTTGCTCAATGGCAGCGTCAAACCCGGCGAGCGCATTGTCACCGCCGGCGTGAACAGCCTGAAACCCGGGCAAAAAGTCAAAATCGACGAGGACAGCCCGCGATGAAAGGGAGCTTCAACCTATCCGACTGGGCCCTCAAGCATCAGTCCTTCGTCTGGTACCTGATGTTCGTCGCGCTGCTGATGGGCGTGTTCTCGTACATGAACCTGGGCCGTGAAGAAGACCCCTCGTTCACCATCAAGACCATGGTGATCCAGACCCGCTGGCCGGGCGCGACCCAGGAAGAAACCCTCAAGCAGGTCACCGACCGCATCGAGAAAAAACTCGAAGAACTCGATTCCCTCGACTACGTGAAGAGCTACACCCGGCCGGGCGAGTCCACGGTGTTCGTGTTCCTCAAGGACACCACCAGCGCCAAGGCCATCCCGGAGATCTGGTACCAGGTTCGCAAGAAGATCGATGACATCCGCGGCACCTTCCCCCAGGGTTTGCAGGGGCCGTCGTTCAACGATGAATTCGGTGACGTGTTCGGCTCGGTGTACGCCTTTACCGGCGATGGCCTGTCGATGCGCCAGCTGCGTGATTACGTGGAGCAGGTGCGCGCCGAAATCCGTTCGGTACCGGGGCTGGGCAAGGTCGAGATGATCGGCCAGCAGGACGAAGTGATCTACCTGAATTTCTCCACGCGCAAACTCGCGGCCTTGGGGATTGATCAGCGCCAGGTTGTGCAAAGCCTGCAATCGCAAAACGCCGTGACCCCCGCCGGGGTGATCGAGGCCGGGCCCGAACGCATCTCCGTGCGCACCTCCGGGCAGTTCGCCTCGGAGAAAGACCTGGCCAACGTCAACCTGCGCCTCAATGACCGTTTCTACCGGCTGGCGGATATTGCCGACATCAGCCGTGGTTATGTGGACCCGGCGCGGCCGATGTTTCGCTTCAACGGCAAGCCAGCGATTGGCTTGGCCATCGCCATGCAGAAGGGCGGCAATATCCAGTCGTTCGGCAAGGCCCTGCACGGGCGCATGGACGAGTTGACCGCCGACCTGCCGGTGGGCGTCGGCGTGCACAAGGTGTCCGACCAGGCCGAAGTGGTGGAAGAGGCGGTCGGCGGCTTCACCAGCGCATTGTTCGAGGCGGTGATCATCGTGCTGGTCGTGAGCTTTATCAGCCTCGGCATGCGCGCTGGGTTGGTGGTGGCGTGCTCGATTCCGTTGGTGCTGGCGCTGGTGTTCGTGTTCATGGAATACAGCGGCATCACCATGCAGCGCGTGTCGCTGGGCGCGTTGATCATCGCCCTCGGCCTGCTGGTGGATGACGCGATGATCACCGTGGAGATGATGATCACGCGCCTGGAAAAAGGCGAAACCAAGGAACAGGCGGCGACATACGCCTATACCTCCACGGCCTTCCCGATGCTCACCGGCACGCTGGTGACCGTCGCCGGCTTCGTGCCGATTGGCCTCAACGCCAGTTCGGCGGGCGAGTACACCTTTACCTTGTTCGCGGTGATTGCCGTGGCGATGCTGGTGTCGTGGGTGGTGGCGGTGCTGTTTGCGCCGGTGATCGGCGTGCATATCCTCAGCGCCAATGTGAAACCGCACAACGCCGAGCCGGGGCGCATTGGCCGTGCCTTCAATGGCGGCATGCTGTGGGCCATGCGCAACCGTTGGTGGGCGATTGGTATCACCGTGGCGCTGTTCGTGGCCTCGGTGTTTTCCATGCAATTTGTGCAGAACCAGTTCTTCCCGTCGTCGGACCGTCCGGAAATCCTCGTCGACCTGAACCTGCCGCAAAACGCCTCGATCAACGAGACGCGCAAGGCCGTTGACCGCCTCGAAGCGATCATCAAGGACGACCCGGACATCGCCCGGTGGAGCACCTACATCGGCCAGGGCGCGATCCGTTTCTACCTGCCACTGGACCAGCAGTTGGAAAACCCCTACTACGCGCAACTGGTGATTGTGAGCAAGGGCCTGGAGGAGCGTGGCGCCCTGATAGCACGCCTGCAACAACGCTTGCGCGATGATTTTGTCGGTATCGGCAGCTACGTGCAGCCGCTGGAAATGGGCCCGCCGGTCGGGCGGCCGATCCAGTACCGCGTGTCCGGCAAAGACATCGACCAGGTGCGCAAACACGCCATTGAACTGGCGACCTTGCTCGATCAGAACACCCACCTGGGCGAGATCATCTACGACTGGAACGAGCCGGGCAAAGTCCTGCGCGTCGACATCGCCCAGGACAAGGCGCGGCAACTGGGGCTGTCGTCGGAAGACGTGGCGCAGTTGATGAACAGCGTGGTCAGCGGCGCGGCGGTGACCCAGGTGCACGACGATATCTACCTGATCAACGTGGTCGGCCGCGCCGAGGATGCCGAGCGCGGTACGCCGGAAACCTTGCAGAACCTGCAGATCGTCACGCCCAACGGCACCTCGATTCCATTGCTGGCGTTCGCCACCGTGCGTTACGAGCTGGAGCAGCCGCTGGTATGGCGCCGCGACCGCAAGCCGACGATTACCATCAAGGCCGCGGTGCGCGATGAGATGCAGCCGACCGACCTGGTCAAGCAGTTGGCGCCGACCATCGAGAAATTCAGCGAGGGCTTGCCGGTGGGCTACAAAGTCGCCACCGGCGGCACTGTGGAAGAAAGTGGCAAGGCTCAGGGACCTATCGCCAAGGTGGTGCCGTTGATGCTGTTCCTGATGGCCACCTTCTTGATGATCCAGTTGCACAGCGTGCAGAAGATGTTCCTGGTGGCCAGCGTCGCGCCACTGGGGCTGATCGGCGTGGTGCTGGCGTTGATCCCCACGGGCACGCCCATGGGCTTTGTGGCGATCCTGGGGATCCTGGCGCTGATCGGCATCATCATTCGCAACTCGGTGATTTTGGTCACACAGATCCACGAGTACGAAGAGGCCGGCTACACGCCGTGGGATGCGGTGGTGGAAGCCACCGAACACCGGCGTCGACCGATTCTGCTGACGGCTGCGGCGGCGAGCCTGGGCATGATCCCGATTGCACGAGAGGTGTTCTGGGGGCCGATGGCCTACGCGATGATTGGCGGGATCATCATTGCGACGTTGCTGACGTTGCTGTTTCTGCCGGCGCTGTATGTGGCCTGGTACAAGATCCGCGAGCCGAAACAGGAACATCAGCCACAACAGGATTAACACTGAGAGAGGGGGCTGCCAGTTAAGCGCAGATCCCCTGTGGGAGCGGGCTTGCCCGCGAAGGCGGTGCGTCAGTCGCAGCATCTGTGACTGAACTGTCGCTTTCGCAGGCAAGCCAGCTCCCACACTTGGAACTTCATTCTGGTTGAGGCTGTGTGAAGTTTCTGAAAAATCCCCATGTCGTCCTGGCTCGCTACTGCATGCTGTACCCTCTGGTCCTCATTTCAAACCCAGGTCGGTCCTCATGCAGTGCCTGCGTTTCACCTTGCTGTTTTGCGCGTTGCTCCTTGCACCGCCTGCCTTCGCCGCCACCGTACTGGAAAACGCCTTGTGGCGCGTCGAACTCGACCCCGCCACGCTGGCGCTGCGCGTGACACCCGCAGGGCAGGCCTCGGTGCAGGCATCCAGCGGTGTGGCCGCGCATGCCGTCAGCCAACTGCAGAACACGCCTGACCAAGCCACTTGGCAATGGGACAACGGCGCCTATCGCCTGAGCGCCGGCCTGGAGCAGCGCGACCTGGTCCTGACCATCAACGCCCGCGAGCCCGGTGAACTGGCCCTGCTGCGCCAGCCTGCCGAGGCCATGGGGCGAGGGTTGATCTGGCCCTTGGCCGAGGGGCATTACGTGCCTGCCGGCAATGCCATCTGGAAGGCGTTTCTGCTGGAGCGGGGTGAGTTCAATACCACCCAGGACCTGAGCCTGCCGCTGTGGGGCGTGGATCACGGTGGCTTCACGTTGAGCTGGCTGTTGACCAACCCCTACAACAACCGCCTGCAATGGCAAGCCGACGGCAACGGCCTGGCCCTCTCCGCGGCCCATGAATTCACCTCGCTGGCGCCTGATGCGCCGATGACGCTGCGGCTGTACCTGGGCGATGCCGACCCATTGGCTGGCGCCAAGCGCTACCGCCAGTGGCTGGTGGAGCAGGGCCGCTATGAACCGTTGGCGGACAAGCTGCGGCAAACACCTGAAGCCCAGAAGCTGCTGGGCGCCAGCCATGTGTACCTGTGGGACAACGGCCTGCTGGCTTTGGGCGATGTGCGTGATTGGCCCAAACTGATCAAACGGCTGCGCAGCCATGAACTCAAGACGCTGATGGACAAGGAGAGCGCACAGCTGCTGGCGCAGCCCACTCCATTGAATCGCTATGAGCAAACCGTGCTGCTGCGCGGCGTCAACGCGGCGATCAACACCAAGGCCCGGCAGGCCTGGCAAGTCGAAGACCCAGACATGACCCGCCTTGCCGCCCGCTACGGTGAGCTGCGCAGTGAACTGGCCGTGGACTTTGTGGGAGCCTTGAGTGACAGCCCGCAAACCTGGGGCAGTAGCGCCATTCAAACCCTGCGCGACGCCGGGTTGCAGCGTCTGTTGCTGACCTTGGGCGAAGGTTGGGAGGGTGGCCTCTGGCATCCCGAAGCGATTCGCGCGGGGGTGGAAGCCGGTTTTCTGATGGCGCCTTACGACTCCTATGAAACGGCCCTGTCCGCCACGGAAAACCCCGATTGGACCACTGCCCACCTGGGCGCCAAGGCCTATCGCGACTGCGCGATCGTGTTGAAAGACGGCAAGCTGAAAACCGGTTTCCAGAAGTCCGGCCATTACACCGACCCGCGGTGTGTGCGGCCGCTGCTGGAGGCGCGGGTGAAGGCGGTACACGCCAAGGCTGGCTTCAATGCCTGGTTTCTCGATGCCTACGCCACCAGCATGCTGTTCGACAGCTACCGCAGCAACGCCAGCATGACCCAGGCACAAAACGCCGAAGGCAATATCGACGCCTCCCGCTGGATCAACACCGTGCCTAAGCTGGTTACAGGCTCCGAAGACGGCAACGCGATCACCGCCCAGGGCATCCTGTTTGCCCACGGCATGCAGACCCCGGTGATCGGTTGGGGTGATCGCGAGATGACCCAGGACCCGCAGTCGCCGTACTTCGTAGGCAATTGGTACCCCTCGGAGCAACCGGCGGTGTTCTTCAAATCGGTGCCGTTGAAGGAGCCGTTTCGCACGCTATATTTCGAACCGACGATGCGCCTGCCGTTGTATCAGGCGGTGTTCCACGGCTCGGTGATCACCACCCATCATTGGCTGTTCGACAGCCTCAAACTGAGCAATGTGCAGGGCGACAATGAGCTGACCCAACTGCTCTACAACGTGCCGCCGCTGTACCACCTCAGTGCGGCGACGCTCAAGGCGCGGCTGCCGATTATTCAGCGCCAGGACCGCTTCTTCCGGCCGTTGCACCAGCGCTTGGCGACCCAGGAAATGACGGGTTTCCGTTGGCTGACGGTGGACAAGCAACTGCAGCAAACCACCTTCGCCGATGGAACGCGGCTGGTGGCGAATTTCTCGGCGTTGGAAAAACAGGGGTATGCCGGGCGCAGTGTCGCGTTGCTGGTGGAGGGGGAGGAGCCGGTGGTGTATCAGGTGAAATAACGCTGCCCGTTACGGCGCCATCGCGGGCAAGCCCGGCTCCCACAGGTGAATGCATTCCAAAGGTGGGAGCTGGCTTGCCTGCGATGAGGCAGGTACAGGCGATGCAGCACTAAATCTTACGCCACACACTCGCCAACCAAGGCTGCTGTTCCCGCGGCAACCCGGCCGGCCGATAGTAGTGCTCCAGCTCTTCAAACCCGGCCTCAGTCAGCAAGGCCTGCCACGCCTGCAGGTCGTGATAAGAACCATACCTTGGCCCATTCCAACCTTCCTGATTTTCACCCCGAGGGTTGGAGCTGAACAGCACGCCCCCAGGCTTCAACGCGCCGTGCAGCTCTTTGAGCACTCGGGGCAACTCCTGCTTGGGAATATGAAACAGCACAGCATTGGCAAACACTCCGTCGAAGCGTTCGGCGGGCAGGTCCAGCTTGAGAAAGTCCTGCTGCAGCACCTCACAGCCGCTGTCTTCGCGGGCCATCTGCGCAAAACGTTCGGAACCATCCAGGCCCACGGCGATATGCCCCCTGCGCGTAAACGTCTGCAAGTCCCGCCCTGGCCCACAGCCGAAATCCAGCACAGTGAATGGCGGCGTGCCCTGGATATGCCGCAGCAACGCGTCGATGTTCTGGCTCACATCGTGATCGCGGGTGCCTTCACGGAAGTCTTCGGCCACCTTGTTGTAGTGGCCCAGGGTGGTGGAGGTGATCTGGTTGAGGTCGTCGGGAGCAAGTTTCATGGCATGGCGCACGGCTGCGGCTGAGGTAGGGGGACTATACCCCGGCCCATTCATCAGTTGAAAACCGTGTATCCGCTGTAGGGCGCTTCACGGCGGTCGCAGTGCGCGCATCCGACAGACCGCCACAGGAAATTGTGGGTAAGATTCGGCCCTCATTTGCAGAGGGCTACACATCCATGGAAGAGGAAAAATGTTCACCCGTTGGCAACGACACCGCACCGAACAAGGTCGACCAATACGCCACGAGATTGAGCAATGGGCTGTTCTGGCTCAATGAGCGTGCCTGGCCGCTGACGGTGGGGGTTCTCTCGGTGGCGGGCCTGTACCTGTACCAGTACATCCAGGTGGAAAAGGTGCCGCTGAGTATCCTGTCGGCGTCGGCGTTCACTGCCTTGCCGGCTATGTTCGCCATGTTGGTATTTGTGATCGGCATGATGGGTGCATCGATCCTGGTGCCCACGTTCATCTTATTCACGCGCCTGAACGGCACCGGTGTGCGCCTGAGTGATCAACTCAATCTCAGCCCGCAGTCGCCGCAAGAGACGGCCCAGCACAGGAGGTTACTGGGGCATTGGGCGGCCAGCCTGTTGGTGATGTTTGTGTTCTGGATGTCCGCCGTATACCTGTCCGTGAACGCCGAAAGTGGGCTTTTGCTGACGCTCAGTTGGATCGTGGCGATCATGGCGGCGGTAGTGGCTTATGTCGGCATCATCATTCGTGCGCGCCCCGCCCATGTTGCTCTGGGTGAGTTGTCCGGCGAGTTCTGGCTGGCCAGTGCTGGCGCCGGGGTCGTTCAAATGGTGGTCATTCTGATGGTGACGGTGCCGGTCTCCCAGGCCTTCAGCGAGTACTCCGACAGCGCCGTGTTCTTTGCACCGTTCATGGCCGCCGAAATGGCCGTGCTGTTTCTGATCCAGGGGAGCGCCGCCTGCCTGGTGGTACGCATGCGCGTCCAGAAAAACCCGGTGGCGTTCGCTTCATTGGTGGCCTTTGCGCTCATCGTTTTACTCGGACTGATCCCGGCGAGCGGGGCCAAGTTGGGTGGCCTGCCGCTGCAAGGCTCCGCCTCGGGAGGGCGCGTTTGTACGTTGATGACCTGGGCGGCAGAGACGAAGGTCCCCGGCGCGCTGGTAGACACCGACAACCCCAAACGCAGCGTGAAACTGCGGGTGATGGCCGACTCGGATGGCAGCTATATCGTGCGGCCCTGGCAGGCCAAGGAGAAAACCATCACCTTCGTGCCCCGTGCCAGCGTTGCCCAACTGGATGAGTGCCCGTGACGTCAGCGCTTGTTCAATACCCGCGCCAACCGGTCCCCACTCAGTTGGATCACCGCCACCAGCACCACCAGCAGCACGATCACCGTGAGCATGATCTGCGTATCGAAGCGCTGGTAGCCATAGCGGTAGGCAATATCGCCCAAGCCACCGGCGCCGATCGCCCCGGCCATGGCCGATGAGTTGATCATGGTCACCAGGGTGATGGTGAAGCCGCCGACGATGCCGGGTAACGCCTCTGGCAACAGCACATGCCAGATGATGTGCCAGCGGCGGCAACCCATGGCCTGCGCGGCTTCGATCAGGCCGTGGTCGACCTCGCGCAGGCTGACTTCAGCGATGCGCGCAAAGAACGGTGTGGCGGCGATGGTCAGCGGTACCACTGCCGCCCAGACGCCATAGGTGGTGCCGACGATCAGGCGCGTGAACGGGATGAGCGCCACCATCAGGATCAGAAACGGAATGGAGCGGAACAGATTCACGAACGCTCCCAGCACGCGGTTAAGGGCCGGTGCCTGGTAGATGCCGCCCTTGTCGCTGGTGACCAGGAATACTGCCAGCGGAATGCCCACCAGCAGCGCGATCAGCGATGACACTCCCACCATCAACAAGGTGTCGATGGCGCCCTGCACTAACCGATCAAACCACATAGCCCAGCACCTCCACCTGTTGTGCCCAATTCGCCGCGCGTTTGCGCAGTTCTTCGGCGTTATGCGGCGATCCGTTCACCGCCAGCAGCAGTTGCCCCAAGGCATGCCCCTGGATGCGTTCCACGCCCCCTTGCAGTAAACGCACACGGCCGCCGAGGGCACTGAACAGTGCCGCGAGGTCTGGCTCCAGGGTGTCGCTGCCGGTGAACTGCAGGCGCAGCACCAGTGCGGCGTCGGCCGAGGCGGGCGTGGGTTGCAGGCGGCTTTGCAACTCTGGCGGCAAGCCGTGTTGCAGCGGTGCGAGCAGGGTCTTGCTGACCTCATGTTGCGGATCGCCAAACACCTGCCACACCGGGCCCTGCTCGACGATACGCCCGTGCTCCAGCACCACCACGCGGTCGCAGATGTCGCGGATCACCGCCATCTCATGGGTAATCAGCACGATGGTCAGGCCCAGGCGCTGGTTGATCTCGCGCAGCAGGCCGAGGATCGACTGGGTGGTTTCCGGGTCGAGGGCCGAGGTGGCTTCGTCGCACAGCAGAATCTCGGGGTCGTGCACCAGCGCGCGGGCGATGCCGACGCGCTGCTTCTGCCCGCCGGACAGCTGCGCCGGGTACGCCTTGTGTTTGTCTTGCAGGCCTACCAGCTCCAGCAGTTCATGCACCTTTCGCGCGCGTTGTGCCTGGGGCACACCGGCGACCTTGAGCGGCAACTCGACGTTCTGCCACACAGTCTTGGCCGACATCAGGTTGAAGTGCTGGAAGATCATGCCGATGCGTCGCCTCAGCGCCACCAGGTGGTCTTCATCGAAGCTGCCGATGTCCACCTGGTCGATCAGCACCCGTCCGCTGCTGGGTTGTTCCAGGCGGTTGATGGTGCGGATCAGCGATGACTTGCCGGCGCCGCTGCGGCCGATGATGCCGAACACTTCGCCACGCTGAATCGCCAGGTCAATGCCTTGCAGCGCATGCACCGTGCCGTCATAGGTTTTGCCCAGGTTGATGAACCGCACATGGGCGCGGTTCAAGTCCGGGTGCAGTTCAGTCTGTTCGGCGTGGCTGGGTGCAGGGGCCAGATCGTGCAATCGGGCGTTGGCGGCACTCATGGTTTAGCTTCCCAACCGACCTGGTAGAGCTTGCCGAGGGACTTGTCCAAGGCCGCACGCACCACCGGCGAGTGTTGGTAGATATCGACGAACTTGATCACCCGTGGGTCGGTTTTGCTCTTGGGCTGGATGACGAACTGAATCACGTATTCCGGGTGGTCGAGGCCGTCGAACAGCAGCGCCGACTCGGCATCGAAGGTCTTGGACAGGCGGATGTATGCCGGGTAGCCCTGCACCAGATCGGCGTCGTCATAGGCGCGCACCAGTTGCACCGCTTCCACTTGCAGGATCTTGATGTTTTTCGGGTTGGCGACGATGTCTTCTTCGGTGGCTTTGTAGCCCACGCCCGGCTTGAGGGTGATCAGCCCGGCCTTTGCCAGCAGTTGCAGGCCGCGACCGCTGTTGATCGGGTCGTTGGCAATCGCCACGCTGGCGCCTGCGGGCAGCTCGTTGAAGTTTTTGTACTTTTTCGAATACAGCCCGACGTTATTGATGATGCCTGGTGCATACGGCACCAGGTCAAACCCGGCGGCGGCCTTGGCGTTTTCCAGGAAGGGGATGTGCTGGAAGTAGTTCACGTCGATATCGCCGGCGGCGAGGCTGACGTTGGGCGCGATCCAGTCGGTGAACTCCACCAGTTCGACCTTCAGGCCCTGCTTGCCGGCCTCTTCTACGGCGGCTTCCAGCGGAATGGCGAAGGCAGCGGTGGTGCCGATTTTCAGCGGGGCGTCGGCGGCAAATACCGCCGAGCTGAATAAGCCGAAGGCCAGGGCCAGTGCTTTGACTGGGTGGTTTAGGAATGTCTTTTTCATAGTGGTTTTCCAGTCAGAAGGTATAGGTGCAAACAATGCGGTCAATGGTGGGAGCTGGCTTGCCTGCGATGGCGGTGTTTCAGCCACATTGGTTTTAGCGGGTCCACCGCCATCGCAGGCAAGCCAGCTCCCACAGTGTTGTTCAATGACGATAGGTAGAGCCGGTGTGTTGGCTGGGTAAGCGAGCCGTGTCGTGGAAGACTTTTTCCCGCAGCGTTCCCTGCGCATATTCCGTCTTGTACGAGCCCCGTCGTTGTAGCTCCGGTATCACCAGCTCAATGAAATCCGCATAGCTCTCCGGCGTCACAATGCGCGTCAGGTTGAAACCATCCAGCCCGGTTTCACTGATCCAGGATTCCAGCTCATCGGCCACCTGTTCAGGCGAGCCCACCAGGGTGATATAGCGCCCGCCCAAGGCGTGCTGTTCAAGCAATTTGCGCCGGGTCCAGTCGTTGTTCTGCAGGTTCTGGGTGGCCGACTGGATCGCGTTGCTTTTGACATACTGGATCGGTTCGTCCAACGCGTACTGGGCAAAATCAATCCCGGTCGAGGCCGAGAAGTGCGCCACGCCGGCTTCCGCGCTGGCGTAGCTGAGGTACTCGGCGTGCTTGTTCCAGGCCAACGCTTCAGTGGCGCCAACGATGACGTTAAGGCCCATGAACACCTTGATGTCGTCCGGGTTGCGCCCAGCCTCCACTGCGCTGGCGCGCACCTTGTCCACCTGGCGTTTGGTCGCGGCCTTGTTCTGCCCGCTGATAAACACGCACTCGGCATGCCGCCCGGCGAACAGCAAGCCGCGCTCGGAACTGCCGGCCTGGAACAGCACCGGCGTGCGCTGCGGCGAGGGCTCGCACAGGTGGTAACCCTCCACCTGATAGAACTCGCCGTGGTGCTCTACCTTGTGCACCTTGCCCGGTTGCGCATACACCCGCGCTTGGCGATCGTTGCGCACCGCGTCGTCTTCCCAGCTGCCCTCCCAAAGCTTGTACAACACCTGCAGGTATTCATCGGCCTGGTCGTAGCGCCGGTCATGCTCGACCTGTTCGGTAAGGCCCATGGCCTTGGCGGCGCTGTCGAGGTAGCCGGTGACAATGTTCCAACCCACCCGGCCACGGCTCAGGTGATCCAGCGTCGACATGCGCCGAGCGAACAGGTACGGCGGTTCGTAGGTGAGGTTGGCGGTGAGGCCGAAGCCAAGGTGCTGGGTGACGGCGGCCATGGCCGACACCAGCAGCAGCGGGTCGTTGACTGGTAGCTGGATCGACTCCTTGAGGGGCACGTCAATGGAGTCCTGATAGACGTCATACACGCCGACGATATCAGCGATGAACAAACCGTCGAACAACCCGCGTTCAAGGATCTTCGCCAGTTCAGTCCAGTATTCGAGGGTGTTGTACTCGGTCGAGTTGTCTCGTGGATGAGCCCACAAACCGTGATTGATGTGCCCGATGCAGTTCATGTTGAAAGCATTGAGCAGGATCTTTTTTTTGCTCATCAGATGGTCCCCCGCAGCGGCGGGTTTTCATCGTTGAGGTAGTAGTTGCCAACCGCATGGTATTTCCAGCGCACCGGGTCGTGCAGGGTGTGTACCCGGGCGTTGCGCCAGTGGCGGTCCAGGCCGTGTTCGGCCAGGGTTGCCTGGCTGCCAGCCAGTTCGAACAGGGTGCTGCCGGCCGCCAGGGAGATCTCGGTGCTCAGGGCGCGTACTTCGGCAACGGCGATGGAGGCTGCGGCGACGGTCTGGGCATTGCTGTCGGCCTGGGCGCGGTCGAGGAATTCACCCGAGCGTTCCAGCAAGGCTTCGGCAGCGTGCAGCCGGCTGCTCAGGTGGCCGAAGCTCTTGAGTGTCAGCGGGTCTTCGGTGGCCTTGTCGTTGCCGGCGTCGATCCACGGGCGGGTCTTGGTGCGCACAAAATGCAAGGCATCCTCAAAGGCCGCGCGGGCGATGCCGGTGTCGATGGCTGCGTGGAGGATCTGCGCCAGCGGGCCGACGGTGGTCGGGCGTTCGAAAGCGCTCTGGAACGGCACCACGTCTTGCGCCGCGACCCACACGTTGTCGAACACTACCGAGCCGCTGCCGGTAGTGCGCTGGCCGAACCCGCTCCAGTCGTCGATCACCGTCAGTCCCTCGCTGTCACGCGGTACGAAGGCCAGTTGCTGCACGCCATTTGCATCCACTACCGAAGTGGGGATGCGTTGGGCATAGATCGCGCCGGTGGCGTAGAACTTGCGCCCGTTGATGCGAAAACCGTCGCCGTCACGGGTGAGGCTGGTAATGCGGTCGTGGGCGGTCTTGGTGCCCAGCTCCGCCAAGGCGTTGCCAAAGCGTTGGCCGGCCAATACCTCGGCGTACAGGCGTTGCTGCTGTTCGGGGCTACCGTTCACCCGCAGTACTTCGAGGGCATAGAAATGGTTTTGCGGAATCTGGCCCAACGAGCCATCGGCCTGGGCGATCAATGCGATGACCTTGGCCAGGGTAACGTTGGACACGCCCGCGCCGCCGTAGGCCTTGGGCACGCTGATGCCCCACAGGCCAGAGCGGGAAAACACGTCCAGTTCGGGCAATGGCAGGCGGCGTTCGCGGTCGCGCTGGGCGCTGTCGCGGCCCAAGTCTTCAGCAAGATCGCTGGCGACAATAAGCGCTTGTTCGTCGCTGGTGATGACCGCGACGGGGTGAGAAAGGGTCATGAGTTTCTCCAGAAGCTCGTGGAAAAAGTGTTCTGGTTGGTTAAATCCAGGAATGACGAGCCGGCAAGGTGCCGTTGAGCCGATAGGCGCCGATGGCGTGGTACTTCCAGCGCACCGGGTCGTGCAGGGTGTGCACCCGGGCGTTGCGCCAGTGACGGTCAAGGTTGAATTCGGCCAGGGTGGCGCGGCTGCCTGCCAGCTCAAAGAGCTTCTCGGTGACTTGTAACGCCACTTCGGTGGTCAGCACTTTGGCCTCGGCCACGGCAATCGAGGCGTGGGCGGCGGACTGCGCGGTGATCGGCGCGGCGCTGACCTGGTCGAGCACCTGGCCGGCCTTGCGCAGCAGGGCTTCGGCGGCGTGCAGTTCGATCTTCAATTTGCCGATATCAGCGATCACATACAGGTCGTCGCTGGCCCGTTCGACCTTGGCGTCGATCCACGGGCGTGAGCGTTCACGCACGAAGGCAATGGCATCGTCGAGGGCGCCTCGGGCGATGCCGGCGTCGATGGCGGCCTGGATCAGCTGCGACACGGCCCCCTGGATATTCGGGCTTTCCCCCAGGCGCCAGTTGTCGATGACCAGTTCCGGCTCCACGGCCACGCGATCAAGCAAGACGGTACCGCTGGCGGTGGTGCGTTGGCCAAAGCCCGACCAGTCATCGACGATGCGCAGCCCTTCGCTGCCGCGCCGCACAAAGGCCATGACCTGCTTGCCGTCATCGTTCAGGGCCTTGATTGCCACCCAGTGAGCGAACAGGGCGCCTGTGGAGTAGAACTTCTGGCCGCTGACCACGTACCCATCACCTTCGGCCGTAATGCGTGCCTTGAGCTCCAGGGTATTTTTGGTGCCGCGTTCCGGGCCGCCGTTGCCGATGCGCCAGCCGTCGAGCACGCTCTGGAACAGCTGCTTTTTCTGACGCTCGGTCGCGGTGCCCTGCAATACGTACAAGATGCCGAAATGGTTCTGCGGGATCTGCCCGAGTGCCGGGTCGGCTGCGCTGATGATCGCGAAGACTTCGGCCAGGGTCACAAACGACACCTGTGGGCCGCCGTATTCCCGGGGAATGGAAATACTGCCCAAGCCGCTGCGGGTGAACTGTTCGAGCTGCGCCCAGGGCAGTTTGCGTTGCTGGTCGCGCTGGGCGGCGTGCAGGCGTGCAGCCTGGGCCAGTTCGTGGGCTGCACTCAGTGCCTGAGCGTCGTTGCGCAACACCGTGGCGGGCAACAGCAGGGGGGCTACGTCCAGATCACTCTGGGGGGGTGTTAGAGCCAAGTTAGACATCAGCGCCGCTCCTTGGCTGCACGCAATGCCCTGGCGTTGCGCACCGGGGTAATTCTGACCATACCGACCTCGCATTCAATGAAATAAACAGAAAAATCAGGAATGTCCGGTGGTCCGGTGCATATACCCTAAGCGTGTTAATTATTTAAATAAACTAACTTTTAGGAATATGCATAGAAGGGCTGTCACCCCGGTTCACAGGGTGAACCGAAGCGACGCGGTTGATAGCTCGGTGCGGGCGAGGCAGGGCGGGGCGGTATGCAGGCGGCGATGCGCAGCGTGCGGGCGGGCGCCCAGCGGGAGTTGTTACCCACGCGGTCGAGAATGCAGTAGGTGACTTCCAACCGGCAGTCGTCGCCGGCTTCGACAATCACGTGGGGCGGCACCCACACCTGCACCGCCAGGCCGACGCTGTTGGCTTGGATACGGGGCAGGTCCAAGCGTACATCGCCCCAGCGCAACGTGATGGCATCGCCTGTGCTCATGTTCAGGTAAGGCTCGATGGTCAGCGGAATGCCGCGCCTTACCTGGCTGCTGTTGACGCCGTGGCGGCGAATCGTCTCGGGCAGGTTCACGGGCGCCAGATTCTGGTTTTCATTGTCGCCTTCAGGGTTCAGGCGCGGCGAAGGCTGACCGCCGGGGTAGTTGGTCTTGACCCGCACCAGCGTCACCGCCGAGCGCATCGGGCCATGGCCGATCTGCAAGACCTGGTAATGGACGCGTGCCGGTCCGTCCTGCACAAAGCTCTGCGGTACGTACAGGTGGGTGCACGTGCCGATCCTGCACGCCGTCACCTTGCGCGAGGCGGCGAAGCAGTTGTTCCAGAACAGTTCGATCAGGTCGCCTTCTTCCATGCTCGGGTAGGGTGAAATGTCGACCTGCAAGTGGGCGGAGGCCAGGGCGCTGATGCCGTTTCCAATAGCCTGGGGCAGCCTTGGGGCACTGAGCGTGGCCGGGGTTTGAGTGTGTGTCATAAGTAATCTCCTTGATGCAGCCAGCAGCAATCGTTCCGAAACCTGGACGCACAGGCGCCAGGGGGTTCGAAAGGTACGATTCAGTCAGTAGCCGGGATAGGATCCAATCCTCAAGGCGCTAGATAAGAGGGTTGGCCGAGGAGCGTCAATGGAGGCAAAGGGCTAAACGGCGAGTTTGGCGAGATTCAGACGGGTCTGACGGGGAGGGGGATTTCAGGGGGCAGGCGGCGGGGTCTTTTACAGGTTGCAATGGCGATTCCCTGTAGGGTCTCGCTTATGTGGGAGCTGGCTTGCCTGCGATAGCATCTCCCCATTTTGACTGCTACACCGAGGCGCTGCATCGCAGGCAAGCCAGCTCCCACACAGAACGTCAGTGGGCGAGGAATTTGCTCAGAAATTGCTTGGTACGTTCTTCCCTGGGGTTGGCAAACAGCGCCTTGGCTTCGCCCTGTTCGACGATCACACCCTTGTCGAAGAAGATCACCCGGTTGGCCACATCACGGGCAAAGCTCATCTCGTGGGTGACGATGACCATGGTGCGGTTTTCTTCGGCCAGGCTGCGAATGGTCGCCAGGACTTCGCCCACCAGTTCCGGGTCGAGGGCCGAGGTGGGTTCGTCGAACAGGATCACCTCCGGCTCCATGGCCAGTGCGCGGGCAATCGCCACACGCTGTTGCTGGCCGCCGGACAGCCGCCGCGGGTACGACGCTTCCTTGCCCGCCAGGCCGACCCTGGCCAACAGCTTGCGCCCCAGTTCGGCCGCCGCTTCCCGTGGCATCTTCTTGACCACGATGGGGCCTTCGATGACGTTTTCCAGCGCGGTGCGGTGGGGAAACAGGTTGAAGTTCTGGAACACAAAACCCACATGCTGGCGCAGGCGCCGCACCAGGCCCTGTTGCTGGTTGAGCGGCCTGCTGCTGTCGATCTCGATGTCACCCACCTTGATACGGCCGCTGGTGGGTTCTTCGAGGAAGTTCAGGCAGCGCAGGAAGGTGGTCTTGCCGGAACCGCTGGGGCCGATGATGGCGACCACTTCGCCTTCCTTGACCTCAAGGTCGATGCCGTTGAGCACCACCTGGCCGTTGAATTGCTTGGTCAGTTTTTCAACCACGATCATGCTTCAAGACTCCAGGTCATGCCGGTTGACCCGGTCTTCCAGACGATTCTGCAGATGCGCCAGGATGCTCGCCAGGATCCAGTAGATCAGGGCTGCGGACAGATACATGGTAAAAATTTCGAAGGTACGTGCCGACACCAGTTGGGCCTGGCGGAACAGCTCGGGCACCTGGATGGTGGCGGCCAGCGCCGTGTCCTTGACCAATGAAATAAAGCTGTTGCCCAAAGGCGGCAACGCCGTGCGCATCGCCTGGGGCAGGATGGCCCTGCGCAACGTCTGCGCACGGGTCATACCGATACTGGCAGCCGCTTCCCACTGGCCACGCTCGATGGAGGCGATGGCGGCCCGCAGGATTTCACACGCATAGGCAGCCATGTTCAGCGAAAAGCCGATCATGGCGGCCGGGATCGGGTCCAGCTCGATGCCCACTTGCGGCAAGCCGTAGTAGATCAAGAACAGCTGCACCAGTAACGGCGTGCCGCGAAAGAAAGACACGTAGACCCGGGCGGTCCAGCTCAAGAGCTTGAAGCGCGAGAGGCGCATCAAGGCCAGGCCGAAGCCCAGCAGCAGGCCGAAGAACATCCCGCCCAGGCTGAGGATTACCGTGTAGTACGCGCCCTTGAGCAGAAAGGGCGCGGAGTCCAGCGCGAGTTGGAAACCTGCTTCCATTATTGCGTGACGTCAGCGTTGAAGTACTTCTCGGACAGCGTCTTCAACGTGCCGTCGGCGCGCAGTTTGTCCAGAGCCTTGTTCACCGCGTCGAGCAGCTCGGGCTCACCTTTGCGCAGGGCGATACCGGATTCCTGACGGGAGAAGGCGTCGCCGGCAGCGGCGGTGTCGGGGGCTTTCTTGGCGTATTCCAGGGCGGCCAGGCGGTCGATCAGGATGGCGTCGATACGACCGATGCGCAGGTCCTGGAACTTGGTCGGGTCGTCGTTGTAGGTCTTGATAATGGCTTTTGGTTGGTTGTCCTTGAGCCATTGTTCGTAGTTGGTGCCCAGGCCCACACCGACTTTCTTGCCGGCCAGGTCGTCGGCTTTCTTGATCGAGTCGACGTTCTTTTTCAGCACCAGCGCCTGGATGCCGGACACGGTGTAAGGCTTGGAGAAATCGTACTTTTTCTTGCGCTCTTCGGAGATGGTCACCTGGTTGACCACGGCGTCCAGGCGCTTGGATTCCAGCGCGGCGAGGATGCCGTCCCAAGGGGTGGCTTGCAGCTTGACCTTGACACCCAGCTCCTTGGCCAGCGCCTCGGACAGTTCCACTTCGAAACCGCTGAGCTTGCCGCTTTCATCGACAAAGCTGAACGGCGGGTAGGTGCCTTCCAGGCCGATCTTGATCTCGCCGGCCTTCTTGATGGTGTTCAACTGCTCGCCGGCAACCGCCTGGCCCAACCAGCCAGCGCCAAGCGCGAGGCCCAAAGTGCCAACCAACAGCGTGCGACGAAATGCAGAAATAGTCATGGAGAGCCCCTGTGTTTTTTATGGTGAGCGAAGCAGGTGACGCGGTAGTCGTATCCTGCCCTAAAGCGCGAAGCGCGTCTTCGCCTTCGGCGCGATGATAAGGTGGGTTTTTAAGTCTTGAAAATAATAAAAATACAATTTCATATTCTATTTTTGAATATGACCGTATTCAATCAGCTAAATACTGAGTCATAGGCAAACAATGCTGGCGCGCCACCGGTATGCAGGAAAATGATCGGCCCCTCTTCAAAGCGCTGGCGCCCGATGCCGTCGAGTAAACCGGCCATGGCCTTGCCGGTATACACCGGGTCCAGCAACAGACCTTCCTGGCTGGCCAAAAGTTTGATCGCCGAGAGGGTGCCAGCGTTTGGCTCGCCATACCGCGGCCCGAAGTACTCGTCCCACAGGGTCACCTTGAAGGCGTCGGGGATAGCCACACCGAGCAACTCGGCAGTGCGTTCGGCCAGGCCCTGCACTTTCGGGAATTGCTCTTGCTCGGTGCGCGACACGGTGATGCCGATCACCGGCAACTGCGGCAATGCTTCGCTCAAGGCCAGGGCCAGGCCGCTGTGGGTACCGGCACTGCCAGAGGCGAGCACCACGGCGGCGAATTGAATGCCGCTGTCTTCAATCTGCGCGGCCAACTCCAGCCCGGCGCGCACGTAGCCCAGCGCGCCGAGTGCATTGGAGCCGCCAATAGGCACCAGGTACGGCTTCTTGCCGTTACTGCGCAGGCGGTCGGCGAGGGCGTTGAGTTGGTCGTCGGCGTTGTCGAGGTTTTCCACCAATTCCACTTTGGCGTCGAACAACTCCAGCAGCAGGCGATTGCCGTTGCCCAGGTAGTTGGGGTCGTCGGTGCCGGTAGGGTTTTCCAGCAGGGCAACACAGCCCAGGCCAAGCCTGGCGGCGAGCGCGGCGGTCTGGCGCACATGGTTGGACTGGATCGCGCCGGCGGTGACCAGGGTGTCGGCGCCCTGGGCGATGGCGTCGGCGGCCAGGTATTCGAGTTTGCGCAGCTTGTTGCCGCCCATGGCCAACGGCGTGGTGTCATCGCGTTTGACGTAGATGTCCCTGCCCAGCCAAGCCGACAGCCGCTCGAGTTTTTCCAGGGCGGTGGCACTGCCCAGTAGTTCCAGACGGTTAAAACGGTCGAGCTGTTGTTTGATCATGGTTACGCACGGTGGCTGAGTGATTGGGGGACTATAGGCAGGCACTTTTCATCGGGCAACCGTCAATCGCTTATGACGAAAGGTTCTTAGCTCCACACCATTGGTTCTTAAGAGCTGCCTGGGTGCATACCGTAAAGTGATGGCCATTTCGTCAGGAGTGAATACCGTGAGTGAGCGTTCCAGTCATTGGCAATTGCAGACCATCGTCAGCCAGCTGCGCGGCGCCCGCGACCAGTGGCGAACGCGCAATGGGCGCTTGAGTGGCGAGCATGGTGGCCGTGAGTTGCCGTCCCGCGAGGCGGTGGCGCAGATTCTTGAAGCCTTGTGCGGCGCCCTGTTTCCGATGCGCCTGGGGCCGGCGGACCTGCGCGAAGAAAGCGAAGACTTCTACGTGGGCCATACCCTCGACGTCGCGCTCAACGCCTTGCTCGCCCAGGCGCGCCTGGAGTTGCGCTATGCTGCGCGCCAGAGGGGTGAGGACGACAGCGAAGTCAACGCCCACGCCATTCGCCTGATCCAGGATTTCGCCCTGGCGTTGCCATCCTTGCGCAGCCTGCTGGACACCGACGTACTGGCCGCCTACCACGGCGACCCGGCTGCGCGCAGTGTGGATGAAGTGCTGCTGTGCTACCCAGGCATCCTGGCGGTGATCCACCACCGCCTGGCCCACCACCTGTACCGTGCCGGCCTGCCGTTGCTGGCGCGGATCAGTGCGGAAATCGCCCACTCGGCCACCGGCATTGATATCCACCCCGGCGCACAGATCGGCCCGAGTTTCTTTATCGACCACGGCACAGGCGTGGTGATTGGCGAGACCGCGATCATCGGCGAGCGCGTGCGCATCTACCAGGCCGTGACACTGGGCGCCAAACGCTTTCCGGCGGATGAAGATGGGCAATTGCAGAAAGGCCACCCGCGTCACCCTATTGTTGAAGATGATGTGGTGATTTACGCCGGGGCGACGATCCTGGGGCGGATCACCATTGGCCAGGGTTCGACCATCGGCGGCAATGTGTGGCTCACCCGCAGCGTGCCGGCCGGGGCGAATATCACCCAGGCGAACTTGCAGCATGATGATGGGGCGCAGAAGTAAGACCTGAGCCAACCGCCGACCAGTGTGGGAGCTGGCTTGCCTGCGATAGCGGTGTATCAGTCAACAGATGGGTGGCTGACCCAGCGCTATCGCAGGCAAGCCAGCTCCCACATTTCGTATGTATTTCACCGTCGGGTTGCTGAACGATTCGTCTCCTCCACGCGTCATACCAATCCCTGAGCTAGTGTAGGAAACACCTACCACTCAGCCCTGCGATTAGTCCAAGACCGCCTATTCATGTTTAACTTGAACGTTCGTTCAAGTTAAACCGGTGGTTCGCTGCCCGCTCACAACAGGAGGCTTACCTTTGCTGAGTCCGTTTTTTACAGCCATATCCCGCAACCTTGAGGTGCATCGTTCATGAGTGCATCGTCCACCCCTTCCAGCGGCATGGTGCGCATGAATGCGCCCGTTTTCTACTTTGCCGCCACCGTCATCCTGCTGTTCGGCATCACGGTCATCGCTATCCCGCAACAGGCCGGTGCCTGGCTGCTGGCGGCGCAAAACTGGGCGGCCAACACGGTCGGCTGGTACTACATGCTGGCGATGACGCTGTATCTGGTCTTCGTGGTGGTCACCGCGCTATCGGGCTACGGCAAGATAAAACTCGGTGCCGACCACGACGAGCCCGAATTCAGTTACCTGTCCTGGGCCGGCATGTTGTTCGCCGCCGGGATCAGCATCACGCTGTTTTTCTTTTGCGTCTCGGAGCCGTTGACGCACTTGGTGCAGCCGCCCCAGGGCGAAGCAATGAACGCCGATGCGGCGCGCCAGGCCATGCAGGTGTTGTTCCTGCACTGGGGCCTGCATGGCTGGGGCGTGTTCGCGTTTGTCGGCATGGCCCTGGCGTATTTCGCCTACCGGCATAACCTGCCGCTGGCGTTGCGCTCGGCGCTGTACCCGCTGATCGGCAAGCGCATCAATGGCCCTATCGGTTACGCCGTGGATGGCTTTGGCATCATTGCCACTGTGTTCGGCCTGGGCGCCGACATGGGCTTTGGCGTACTGCACCTCAACTCTGGCCTGGACTACCTGTTTGGCATTGCCCATACCCAGTGGATCCAGGTGGGCCTGATCACCCTGATGATGGGCGCGGCGATCATCGTGGCCGTGGCCGGCGTCGACAAGGGCGTGCGGGTGATGTCCGACATCAACATGCTGCTGGCCTGTGCGCTGCTGCTGTTCGTGTTGTTCGCCGGGCCTACCCAGCACCTGCTCAACACCTTGATCCAGAACATCGGTGACTATCTGGGGGCGCTGCCGACCAAGAGTTTTGATGTGTACGCCTACAACAAGCCGAGCGACTGGCTGGGCGGCTGGACGGTGTTCTATTGGGCCTGGTGGATCGCATGGTCGCCGTTCGTGGGCCTGTTTATCGCGCGTATTTCCCGTGGTCGTACCATCCGCGAGTTCGTGTTTGGCGTGCTGCTGATTCCACTGGGCTTCACCCTGGCGTGGATGTCGATCTTCGGTAACAGCGCCATCGACCAGGTGCTCAACCATGGCATGGCTGCACTGGGCCAGTCGGCGATCGATGACCCATCGATGAGCCTCTACCTGCTGCTGGAAACCTACCCGTGGAGCAAGACGGTGATCGCGGTCACGGTGTTCATCAGCTTTGTGTTCTTCGTGACCTCGGCTGACTCCGGCACTGTGGTGCTGTCCACCCTCTCGTCCAAGGGCGGCAACGCGGATGAAGACGGGCCGAAATGGCTGCGGGTGTTCTGGGGCGCGATGACCGCCCTGGTCACCAGTGCGTTGCTGTTCGCCGGCAGTATCGACTCGCTCAAGTCTGCGGTGGTACTGACCTCGCTGCCGTTCTCGCTGATCCTGCTGCTGATGATGTGGGGGCTGCACAAGGCGTTCTACCTGGAGTCGCAAAAGCAGATCGCGCAGTTGCATTCCCTGGCACCGATCTCCGCTTCGCGCAAAGGCCGAGGTGGCTGGCGCCAGCGTTTGAGCCAGGCGGTGCATTTCCCATCCCGCGATGAGGTATACCGTTTCCTCGACACCACGGTGCGCCCGGCGATTGAAGAAGTGACCGCAGTGTTTGTCGAGAAGGGCCTTACGGTGGTGACCCAGCCCGACCCGTCCAACGACAGCGTCAGCCTCGAAATCGGCCATGGTGAAGAACGTCCGTTCATCTACCAGGTGCAGATGCGTGGCTATTTCACACCGTCGTTCGCGTTGGGCGGCATTGGCAAGAAAGAGATCAACAACCGCCGCTACTATCGGGCCGAAGTGCACTTGAGTGAGGGCAGCCAGGACTATGACCTGGTGGGCTACACCAAGGAGCAGATCATCAATGACATCCTCGACCAGTACGAGCGCCATCTGCAGTTCTTGCACATGGTGCGCTGATAGCGTTCCTCTCAAGTAGGTCTTTGCTGTAAAAGGAAGAGGCAGACTTAAGCGATTCAGCTGCTTAAAAGGCCCGGGAATATGCCTATTCCCGGGCCTTATTTGCCCTAGATCAAGAGAGGATTCGATGACGTACATTGCTGCCGAAAATCGCTATGAATCTATTCCTTATCGCCGCGTAGGCCGCAGTGGATTGGTGCTGCCGGCACTGTCCCTGGGGTTGTGGCACAACTTTGGCGACAGCACCCCGATCGACACCCAGCGCGCATTGCTGCGCACGGCGTTCGACCTGGGTATCAACCACTTCGACTTGGCCAACAACTACGGCCCGCCCTACGGCAGCGCCGAGATCAACTTCGGCCGTTTGCTGCGCGAAGACTTCAAGCACTATCGCGACGAATTGATCATTTCCAGCAAAGCCGGGTGGGACATGTGGCCCGGCCCTTACGGCCAGGGTGGCGGTTCGCGTAAATACGTATTGGCGAGCCTGGACCAGAGCCTGCAACGCCTTGGCGTCGATTATGTGGATATCTTCTACTCCCATCGCTTCGACCCCGACACGCCTCTGGAAGAGACCGCCAGCGCCCTGGCCACCGCCGTGCAACAAGGCAAGGCGTTGTACATCGGTATTTCGTCTTACTCCGGGGTAAAAACCCGCGAAATCGCAGCGTTGCTCAACGAGTGGAAAGTGCCGTTGTTGATCCACCAGCCGGCCTACAACCTGCTCAACCGTTGGGTGGAAAAAGACCTGCTGGACACCACCGAAGAACTCGGTGCTGGAGTGATCGCCTTCACGCCGCTGGCCCAGGGTTTGTTGACCGATAAATACCTCAACGGGGTACCGGCCGATGCGCGGGTCAATCGTCCGGGTGGTGGCTCGTTGCAGGCCCAGCACCTGTCCGAAGCCAACATCGCCCATGTACGCGGCCTGAATGAAATCGCCAAGCGCCGTGGCCAGAGCCTGGCCCAGTTGGCGCTGGCGTGGACGTTACGTGATCCACGGGTAACCAGTGCGCTGATCGGCGCAAGCCGGCCGGAGCAGATTATCGAGAACGTCGGGGCGTTGAAGAACTTGAGCTTCAGTGCTGAAGAACTGGCGGAGATTGATCGGTTTGCGCAGGAAGGTGGGATCAACCTGTGGGAAAAACCGTCCACCGCTGAATAACCTGCCGCACTCGGTAAATGTGGGAGCCGGGCTTGCCCGCGATAGCGGTTTTTCAGCCAATAGTGCAGTGGCTGAACCACCGCTATCGTAGGCAAGCCAGCTCCCACAGTTGATCTGCGCTGGATTCTAGAACGGCACATCCCCAAGAATCGTCGCCCGGTGCATCACCCGCCGCTGCGGCCGGTAGTCATCCACAGCGTAATGCTGGGTGACGCGGTTATCCCAGAACGCCACGTCATTCTCTTGCCAGCGCCAGCGGATGGTGAATTCCGGGCGGGTGGCGTGGGCGAACAGCAGCTTGAGAATGGCCTCGCTTTCGGCCGGCTCCAGTTCATTGATTCGGGTGGTGAAGCCGTCGCTGACGAACAGCGATTTACGTCCACTCACCGGATGCGTGCGCACGACTGGGTGCGATAGCGGCGGGTTTTTCTTGCGAGTTGCCTCCCAGCGCACCAGGTCCTCGGCGGTGTTGCCAAAGCGCTCCAGCGGGAACGACTTGGTGAAGTCGTGTGTGGCGGTGAGGCCATCGAGCAAGCGCTTTAGCGGTTCAGACAGCGCTTCATAAGCCGCAATCCCACTGGCCCACAAGGTATCGCCGCCGAACGCTGGCAACAGCTTGGCGCTGAGCACTGCGCCCAGAGCAGGCGTGGGCAGGAACGTCACGTCGGTATGCCACACCGCGTTGTCACGCACATCCGTGACGGCGGTGTCGAGGATCAGCACTTCGGGCTGTTCCGGCACGTTGGGGTAGATCGGGTGGATGTGCAGGTCGCCAAAATTTGCCGCGAACCGTGCCTGTTGCGCAGGGGTGATCGGCTGGTCACGGAAGAACAGCACCGAATAGTCGAGCAACGCCTGTTCAATGGCGTCGCGCTGTTCGGGATTCAGCGGCTGGGTGATATCGACGCCGCCGATCTGGGCGCCCAGGGCGGAGCTTAATGGGGTAACGGTCAGGCTGCTCATTGTGGGTTCTTCACTCAGTGTGCCTGGCCATGCCAGGGCACTAATTTACGCTGCAGGGCGCGCAGGCCCATTTCCATGGCGAAGGCGATCAGGGCGATGACCAGGATGCCCAGCACCACCACATCAGTGACCAGAAACTGCGCCGCCGACTGCACCATGAACCCCAGGCCGCTGGTGGCGGCAATCAACTCGGCCGCCACCAAGGTCGACCAGCCCACACCCAGGCCGATGCGCACACCGGTGAGGATATCGGGCAGGGCGCTGGGCAGGATCACATGGCGAATCAGTTGCGCGCGGGTAGCGCCCAACGACTGCGCAGCGCGTAATTTGGCCGGGTCGACGGTGCGCACCCCAGTGGCGGTGGCGATGGCAATCGGGGCGAAGATAGCGAGGTAGATCAGCAGCACCTTGGACAGCTCGCCAATGCCGCACCAGATCACGATCAACGGCAGGTAGGCCAGGGGCGGAATCGGCCGGTAGAACTCGATCAGCGGATCGAGAATGCCACGGGCGATACGGTTGGCACCGATGGCGATCCCCACCGGCACGGCGGTCAGTACTGCAAAGCCCAGGCCCAGGCCGATGCGGCTGAGGCTCGCGCCCAGGTGCTGCCACAAGGTGGAATCCATGTAGCCGGTGGTCGCCAGCAGCCAGCCTTTTTGCAACACGGCGGACGGTGGCGGCAGGAACAAAGGTTCGATCAAACCGGTGGCGGTGACAGCCCACCACAGGGCAAGCAAGGCCGCCAGGGTCAGCAGGCTGATCCAGCGTGTGCTCAGGCTGCGGCGCAGCGGGATCACGGCATGTGTCGCAGGCTCGGTGGCCGTGGCGGGAAGTTCGTAGCTGCTCATGCGTACACCTGCCGTTGGGAGAACACTTTGCCCAGCACATGTTCACGGGTTTCGATAAAGCTCGGGTCGGATTTGATTGCGCGGGCTGATTCACCGGCGGCGTAACGTTGGCCGAAATCCAGCTGCAGGCGTTCAACGATCTGGCCGGGGTTGGGCGCCAGCAAGATCAGGTCGGTGGCGAGAAACACCGCTTCTTCGATGTCGTGGGTAATCAGGAACACCGGCTTGGCCGTGCGCCGCCACACTTGCAGCAGCAGCTCCTGCATTTGTTCGCGGGTAAAGGCATCCAGGGCGCCGAAGGGTTCGTCCATCAGCATTACACGCGGGTCGGCCGCCAGCGCACGCGCCAGGCCGACGCGTTGCTTCTGGCCACCGGAGAGTTGCCAGATGCGGCGGTTGTCGAAACCGGCCAGGTCCACCAGCGCGAGCATTTCACGCGCCCGCACGTCGCGCTGCGCCTTGGGCACACCGGCCAGTTCCAGGCCGAAAGCCACATTGGCCAGCACGTCCTGCCAGGGCAGCAGGGCATCGTCCTGGAACACCACGCCGCGCTCGGCACTGGGGCCTTTGACCGGCACGCCATCGAGGGTGATACGCCCGGCAGACGGTTCGACGAAGCCGGCAATCAGGTTCAACAACGAGGTCTTGCCACTGCCGGACGGGCCCAGGGCGACCAGCAATTGCTGGGGCCCAAGCTCCAGTGAAATATCGGACAGTACCGGTTCCGGGGCGCCTGGGTACTGTGCGCTGATGCGCTCCAGTTGTAGCAAGGCCATCGCAGTGAACTCCTGGGTCAGTTGGTAATGAACTTGGCGCTGACATAAGGGGCGTAGTCGGGCAGCACGGCATCGACCTTGCCTTGTTCCTTGAGGAACGCAGCGGTGTCGGTGACGGCCTTGGTGGTCGGTGCGCCCAGCAGCGTTACCTGGTCGGCGGCCAACGGGTAGACGTTGCCTTGCAGCAGCAAGGGGATATCGCTGGCCTTGGCGCCGGAGAGTTTCACCAGCTTGTCGACGTTGCCGGTATCGGCGAGCCAGGCTTGTGGGTCTTTGCGGTAGGCGGCGTAGGCATCCAGAGTGACCTTGGCGAAGGCGGTGACGATCTCTGGGTGCTTCTCGGCGAAGTCTTTGCGCACGATCCAGGCATCGAACGTCGGCGCGCCGAACTTGGCCAGCTCCCCGGAGGTGATCAGCACCTTGCCGGTTTCCTTGGCCACGCCCAGGGCTGGGTCCCAGACATAGGTGGCATCGATATCACCGCGCTTCCAGGCGGCAATGATGGCCGGTGGGGCGAGGTTGAGAATGGTGACTTTGGCCGGGTCGATGTTCCAGTGCTTCAGCGCGGCGAGCAGGCTGTAGTGGCCGGTGGAAACGAAGGGCACGGCGATTTTTTTGCCGACCAGGTCCTGAGGGCTGTTGATCCCCGAACCGTTACGCGCCACCAGGGCTTCGGCGCCGCCGATCTGGGTGGCGACGAGGAAGGTTTGCACCGGGACTTTACGGGTTATCGCGGCGGTGAGCGGGCTGGAACCGAGGTAGCCGATCTGCACGTCGCCGGACGCGATGGCGGCGATGATGTCGGCGCCATTGTCGAATTTGCGCCAGTCGATCTTGGTGTTGGTGGCTTTTTCATAGGCGCCGTCGGCTTGGGCGACTTTGGCCGGGTCCACGGTGGTCTGATACGCAATGGTCACGTCCGCCGCCTGGGCAAACAGGCTGGCACCGGCCAGGGACAATGCGGCCAACAGGCGCAGAGGGGTCAGCAGTTTCAAAGGGAAGCTCCTCAATCAGGCGGCCGAGGGTCGGCGTGAGAGGAGACTAAATGATCTAAGAATTCGAAAATAAATAACTTTTTCGAATTAGCTTATGAGGGGAAATGGCGACGCCTGTTTTCAGGCTGGCAGAATAATGTGGGAGCAGGCAAGCCAGCTCCCACAGGGGGAGCGAGCCTTAGGTTAGTTGCTGATGGCGAGGATGCTTGCCTGGTACGAACCGACAAACACATCGAAATCGCCTACTTCGTTCTGCTCCAGCTCTGCCTGTTGCGCCAGCGACGCACGGGCCAGTTCTTCAAAGCGCGCTTGTTCCTCAGGCGCCAAAGGTTCTTTGCGGAAGTATTCGGCATGGACTTCGCTTTGATGCAGGGAGAACTGCGCAAAGCTTTCCTTGCGCTCAGCCATGGCTGCCAACACCTGGGCCGACGGCGTCAGGGACGGGTCCTTGACCTTGGCCAACTGGGCGTCCAATGCCTCGCTGTGCTCGGTGATGCCATGGCTCTGATCGAGCAGGGCGGCCAGCGGGGCAATCTTCTCCAGCAACTCGGCCGCCCACTCCTTCATATCCACCGGCTGGCCGTCACGCTGCAATTGCAGGCCCGGACGGCGGCCTTCCTTGACCACGCTGAGGAAGTTGGAGGTGGCGTTGCCGCACTCGTTGTTGGCGAACAGTGGGCTGTCGTTCAGCGCGCAGTACAGCAGGAATGCGTCGAGGAACCGCGACTCTGGCAGGTCGATACCCATCGGCAGGAACGGGTTGATGTCCAGGCAGCGTACTTCGATGTACTGGATGCCGCGGGCCATCAACGCCTGGATCGGCCGCTCGCCGGTGTAGGTCACGCGCTTGGGACGGATGTTGGAGTAGTACTCGTTTTCGATCTGCAGGATGTTGGTATTGAGCTGCACCCACTCGCCATCCTTGTGCGTGCCGACTTCGACATAGGGCGCGTAGGGTGTTGCCACCGCTTCGCGCAGGCTGTCGGTGTAGCTGGCCAAATCGTTGTAGCACGGCGTCAGGCCGGCCTGGGCGTTGCTCTGGTACCCCAGGTCGCTCATGCGCAGGCTGGTGGCGTAGGGCAGGTACAGCGTGTCGGCGTCGAGGACTTCAAGCTGATGCGAGCGTCCGCGCAGGAAGCCGGCATCCAGGGCTGGCGAGGCACCGAACAGGTACATCAACAGCCAGCTGTAGCGACGGAAATTACGGATCAGCGCGATGTAGGCCGTGGATTGATAGTCACGGTCGGTGCCGACAAACCCTTCTGTTTCCTTGAGCAACGGCCACAACGCTTCCGGCAGGGAAAAGTTGTAGTGGATGCCTGCGATGCACTGCATGGTCTTGCCGTAACGCAGGGCCAGGCCCTTGCGGTACACGTACTTGAGCTGGCCGATGTTGGAGGTGCCGTAGTAGGCAATCGGAATATCTTCCTCGGCCGGCAACGGGCACGGCATCGAGGGGCTCCACAGGTATTCGCTGCCCAGCTTGGTGTAGGCAAAGCGATGGATCTTGTCCAGGCTGCTCAGGGTATCGGCCGGGTTCGGTAGGGCAGGGGTGATGAACTCCAGCAGCGATTCCGAGTAGTCGGTGGTGATCTGTTCATTGGTCAGCGCGGCGCCCAGGGCTTCGGGGTGCGGCGTTTGCGCCAGTCGACCTTCGTTGGTGACGCGCAGGCATTCGCGCTCGATGCCGTGCAAGCATTGCTCTAGCAGGGAGAGGTGTTCGCGCTTGCCGAGCAGGGCCAGGCGGCGGTTGAGAAGTTCGCTCAAGTTGGATTCCTTCACGCGTCAGTCGCCCCAATATGGGGGTGGGCAGGACGGTCTACAAGGGTGAAGTTGAAACTGGCGTGATCGCCTGGTTTTGAGTCGATTTGACCCGCTCTGAATTTGCCGACTTCACTCCATGAATTGGGCTACAGCGCAGCGAGAAAATTCCGACGCTGTTATCGCAGCGCCGAAATTAACTCAAATCGGGGGTGGGGAGCTATAGGACAGCGAACGTGCCCTGTGCTTTTGCGACAAGTCTTTCGCCCTGATACACGTCGGCCTCGACCACCAGGGTGCGGCGACCGGCGTGGATCACCCGGCTGGTGCACAGCACCTCACCGTCTTCCACGGCGCGGATATAGTTGATCTTGCATTCGATGGTGGCGCTCTGCTGGTCGAAACCATGGGCGCTGGAACAGGCCAGGCCCATGGTTATATCCACCAGGCTGAAAATCGCCCCGCCATGGAGCTTGCCCGCGCGGTTGCGCAGGTGCGGCTCCAGGGTCAGGGCCACCTCGGCAACGCCCTCTTCCAGGCGTTGCAGGCGGCAGCCGATCAGTTCGCTGAACGCGCTCTGGGTCAAACCGGCCGGAATTTCCATCAGCGCTTCTTCAACTGTTTAGCGTTGGCAAACAGCGACGCCATGGCGTTGTTGCTTGGCGCGGCGGTGGTGGTTTCTTTGCGCGGGGCGTTGTTCTGCGACTGGCGCGGCGCCGAACCGGGGCGAGCGCCACGGGCACCGTCGATTTTCTCGCCGGGGGTATCGCTCATGCGCATCGACAGGCCGACGCGTTTGCGCGGGATGTCGACTTCCATGACCTTGACCTTGACCACGTCACCGGCTTTCACCGCTTCACGTGGGTCCTTGATGAACTTCTCCGAAAGCGCGGAGATATGCACCAAACCGTCCTGATGCACGCCGATGTCCACGAACGCGCCGAAGTTGGTCACGTTGGTCACCACGCCTTCGAGGATCATGCCCGGTTGCAGGTCCTTGAGGTCTTCTACGCCGTCCTGGAACTCGGCGGTCTTGAACTCGGGGCGCGGGTCGCGACCCGGTTTCTCCAGCTCTTGCAGGATATCGGTGATGGTCGGCACACCGAAGGTTTCGTCGGTGTACTTCTTCGGATCCAGACGCTTGAGGAACGCGGCATCGCCAATCAACGAACGGATATCGCGGTCGGTCTCGGCGGCAATGCGTTGCACCAGCGGGTAGGCTTCCGGGTGAACCGCAGAGGCGTCCAGCGGGTTGTCGCCGTTCATTACGCGTAGGAAACCAGCAGCCTGTTCAAAGGTTTTTTCACCCAGGCGTGCGACCTTTTTCAGCGCGGCGCGGGTTTTGAACGCGCCGTTTTCGTCACGGTGGCTGACGATGTTCTGCGCCAGGGTGGCGTTGAGGCCGGAGATTCGCGCCAGCAGGGCCACGGACGCGGTATTCACATCCACGCCCACGGCGTTTACACAGTCTTCCACCACCGCATCCAGGCCGCGTGCCAGCTTCAGCTGCGACACGTCGTGCTGGTACTGGCCGACGCCGATGGATTTAGGGTCGATCTTCACCAATTCGGCCAGCGGGTCTTGCAGGCGACGAGCGATGGACACCGCGCCACGGATCGACACGTCGAGGTCCGGGAATTCCTTGGAGGCCAGCTCCGAGGCCGAGTACACCGAAGCGCCTGCTTCGGAGACCATGACCTTGGTCATCTTCATGGCTGGGTATTTTTTGATCAGCTCGGCGGCCAGCTTGTCGGTTTCGCGGCTGGCGGTGCCGTTGCCGATGGCGATCAGGTCCACCGCGTGCTTGGCGCACAAGGCGGCCAGGATCGCCAGGGTCTGGTCCCACTTGTTGTGCGGTACGTGTGGGTACACGGTGGCGTGGTCCAGCAGCTTGCCGGTGGCGTCGACCACCGCGACCTTGCAACCGGTGCGCAGGCCCGGGTCGAGGCCCAGGGTGGCACGCGGGCCAGCCGGTGCGGCCAACAGCAGGTCGTGCAGGTTATGGGCGAACACGTTGATCGCTTCGGTTTCGGCGCCGTCGCGCAACTCGCCCAGCAGGTCGGTTTCCAGGTGGGTGTAGAGCTTGACCTTCCAGGTCCAGCGCACCACTTCGCCGAGCCACTTGTCTGCCGGGCGGTTCTGGTTCTGGATGCCGAATTGTTGACCGATCATGCCTTCGCACGGGTGCATGGTGCCCGGCAGTTCGTCGCCGACTTTCAGCGCGGAGCTGAGAATGCCTTCGTTACGGCCGCGGAAAATCGCCAGGGCGCGGTGGGACGGCATGCTTTTGAGCGGCTCGTCGTGTTCGAAGTAGTCGCGGAACTTGGCGCCTTCTTCCTCTTTGCCGGCGATGACGCGGGCGCTGAGGATGGCTTCCTGCTTGAGGTAGGTACGCAGTTTTTCCAGGAGGCTGGCGTTTTCTGCGAAGCGCTCCATCAGGATGTACTTGGCGCCTTCGAGCGCGGCCTTCACGTCGGCGACGCCTTTTTCAGCATCGATAAAACGGGCGGCTTCGGCTTCTGGCGCCAGCGTAGGGTCGTTGAACAGGCCATCGGCCAAGTCACCCAGGCCGGCTTCCAGGGCGATCTGGCCCTTTGTACGACGTTTCTGTTTGTACGGCAGGTAAAGGTCTTCGAGGCGGGTTTTGGTGTCGGCGAGCTTGATGTCGCGTTCCAGTTGCGGGGTCAACTTGCCCTGTTCCTCGATGCTGGCGAGGATGCTTATACGCCGTTCGTCGAGTTCTCGCAGGTAGCGCAGGCGCTCTTCCAGGTGCCGCAGTTGGGTGTCGTCGAGGCTGCCGGTCACTTCTTTTCGGTAACGGGCGATGAAGGGCACCGTGGAGCCTTCATCCAGTAGAGCGACGGCCGCTTCGACCTGTTGTGGGCGTACGCCGAGTTCCTCGGCGATGCGGCTGTTGATGCTGTCCATAAAACCACCTGAAATTCTTAAAATCAGCGCGCAGGCCCGTAGAAAAAGGCCGGCGAGGCTGGTTGAGCGGCCCGACTGGCGCCGCTGCCTGGGTCAAGAGGCTGGCTATTGACCCTCGAAATCGAAAAATTCACGACAAGCGGGTAAAAAAAGCCTGGCAGTAAAGGGTAACGATCTGACGTTGCCCTGCACGGAGGCGCCGCATTATAACCAGCGTTCTGCCGTTGAGGGGTACTGCGCCGGCGGTTGTAGGGCGCGGGTTCGCTGGCAGTAGATGAAAAATCTGCTAACAATGCACACGGTGCGTATAACGGCAGCTACGCCATAATGCGCGCCGAGATAAGAGGAGCATCCAATGAGCAGCACCGCACAAACTGCTGAAGGCGAAAAAATTCTCATCGTTGATGACGATCCGGGGCTGAGCAGCCTGCTGGAGCGTTTTTTCAACTCCAAGGGCTATCGTGCCCGCGCGGTGCCGAACACCGAACAGATGGATCGTCTGTTAGGGCGTGAAGTTTTCAACCTGGTCGTACTCGACCTGATGTTGCCCGGTGAAGACGGCCTCACCGCCTGCAAGCGCCTGCGCGGTGCGAACAACCAGATCCCGATCATCATGCTCACCGCCAAGGGCGATGAACTGAGCCGCATCAAGGGCCTGGAGCTGGGCGCAGATGACTACCTGGCCAAGCCTTTCAACCCCGATGAGCTGATGGCGCGGGTCAAGGCCGTATTGCGTCGCCAGGCACCGGCGGTACCGGGCGCACCGGGCAGCGAAGACGAAAGCGTCACCTTTGGCGACTACGAGCTGTCGCTGGCCACCCGTGAGCTCAAGCGCGGTGAAGAAGTGCACATGCTCACCACCGGTGAATTCGCAGTGCTCAAGGCCCTGGTGATGAACGCTCGCCAGCCGCTGACCCGTGACAAGCTGATGAACCTGGCCCGTGGCCGGGAATGGGACGCCCTCGAGCGCTCCATCGACGTGCAGATTTCCCGATTGCGCCGGATGATCGAGCCAGACCCGTCCAAGCCGCGGTATATCCAGACGGTGTGGGGTGTGGGTTATGTGTTTGTGCCGGATGGCACCGCAACCAAGTGACCGATGATTTGCAGGGGCGGGTATCCTGGCGTTTGACTCCATGAGGGGCGACGGGGTGCCCGGCGTCTGCAATTCTGCGAGCGCCGCTCGTTCCTGCAAGGTGTGCAGCTTTCATCTATGAAAACCCCGCTGTGGTTCCCACAAAGTTTCTTCTCCCGCACCCTCTGGCTGGTGCTTATTGTCGTTCTGTTTTCCAAGGCGCTCACGCTGGTTTATCTGTTGATGAACGAAGACGTGCTGGTGGACCGGCAGTACAGCCATGGTGTCGCCCTGACGTTGCGTGGTTATTGGGCGGTAGACCCTGAGAACCGCGAAAAAGTAGCCAAGGCGTCGACGCTGACTCGGGTTGACGGCGCGGGTGTGCCTGAAGGCGAGCAGCATTGGCCTTACAGCGAGATCTACCAGCGCCAGATGCAGGCCGAGTTGGGCGCCGACACCGAGGTGCGGCTGCGTATGCATGTTTCGCCTGCGCTATGGGTGCGAGCGCCAAGCCTGGGGGATGCCTGGATCAAGGTTCCGCTTTATCCGCACCCGCTGCGGGGGCAAAAAATCTGGAACGTGTTGGGCTGGTTCCTGGCGATTGGCTTGCTCTCAACGGCGTCCGCGTGGATTTTCGTCCGCCAGCTCAACCAACCCCTCAAGCGCCTGGTGTTTGCCGCTCGCCAACTGGGCCAGGGGCGCAGTGTGCGCTTGCCGGTCAGCGACACGCCCAGTGAGATGACCGAGGTGTACGGCGCCTTCAACCAGATGGCAGAAGATGTCGAACAGGCCGGGCGCGAACGCGAGTTGATGCTGGCGGGGGTGTCCCATGACTTGCGCACGCCGCTGACGCGATTACGGTTGTCCCTGGAGTTGATGGGGGACCATACCGACCTCACCGATGACATGGTGCGCGACATCGAGGACATGGACGCGATTCTGGACCAGTTCCTGGCGTTCATCCGTGACGGGCGGGATGAAGTGGTCGAGGAGGTCGACCTCACCGACCTCGTGCGTGAGGTGGTTGCGCCCTATAACCAGAATGGTGAGCAGGTGCGCACGCGCCTGGAGCCGATCCAGCCGTTCGCATTACGCCGGGTGTCGATGAAGCGCCTGCTGAACAACTTGATTGGCAACGCCTTGCACCATGCCGGTTCCGATGTGGAAGTGGCGGCGTACGTTTCTGGCGACAGTGCCGCGCCTTACGTGGTGCTGAGCGTGATGGACCGTGGCACAGGAATCGACCCGGCTGAGCTGGAGGGTATCTTCAACCCCTTCACCCGTGGCGACCGCGCCCGAGGAGGCAAGGGCACCGGGTTGGGGTTGGCGATTGTGCGGCGGATTGCGTCGATGCATGGCGGCAATGTCGAGCTGCGCAACCGTGAAGGCGGCGGGTTGGAAGCGCGAGTGCGGCTGCCGCTGGGGTTGATGCTGCCCAGAGACGCTGTCTAACAAGCAATCTGAACGCAAATGTGGGAGTTGGCTTGACTGCGATAGCGGTAGTTCATTCAACAACGATGTTGAATGTACCGGTGTCATCGCAGGCAAGCCAGCTCCCACAGTGGTTCGCGGCGTGTGGCAGATGTGGGTATTCAGCCCTTTCCCTTGGTCCGAGTCATATTCGGCCCGCCATTCTTCTCCAGATGCTGAATGATGATCCCCGCCACATCCTTACCGGTGGTGGTTTCGATCCCTTCCAGGCCCGGCGATGAGTTTACTTCCATCACCAGGGGGCCATGGTTGGAGCGCAGGATGTCCACACCCGCCACGCTCAGCCCCATCACCTTGGCCGCCCGCAGCGCGGTCATGCGTTCTTCCGGGGTGATCTTGATCAGGCTGGCGCTGCCGCCACGGTGCAGGTTGGAGCGGAACTCACCGGGCTTGGCCTGGCGCTTCATGGCCGCAATCACCTTGTCACCCACCACGAAGCAGCGAATGTCCGCGCCGCCCGCTTCCTTGATGTACTCCTGCACCATGATGTTCTGCTTGAGGCCCATGAACGCCTCAATCACCGACTCCGCTGCCGTTGCTGTTTCACACAGCACCACGCCGATGCCTTGGGTGCCTTCCAGCACTTTGATCACCAACGGTGCGCCATTGACCATCTCGATCAGGTCGGGAATGTCGTCCGGAGAGTGGGCAAAACCGGTGACCGGCAGGCCGATGCCCCGGCGCGACAGCAGTTGCAGGGAGCGCAGCTTGTCCCGCGAGCGCGCAATGGCCACGGATTCATTCAGCGGAAACACCCCCATCATTTCAAACTGGCGCAATACCGCGCAGCCATAGAAAGTCACCGAAGCGCCGATACGCGGGATTACCGCATCAAAGCCTTCCAGGGGTTTGCCCCGGTAGTGGATCTGCGGCTTGTGGCTGGCAATGTTCATGTAGGCACGCAACGTGTCGATCACCACCATTTCATGGCCACGTTCAGTGCCGGCCTCGACCAGGCGACGGGTGGAATACAGACGCGGGTTTCGCGACAGCACAGCAATCTTCATGCAGCACCTGGGGCAGAAATAGTGGAGACCGGGAACACCGGCTTGTCTTGAACGTACTTGAGGCCCGGATTGACCACCAACTGGCCGTCAATCAGCGCCTTGGAGCCCAGCAGCAGGCGGTAACGCATGGCTTTGCGACAGGCGAGGGTGAACTCCACCCGCCATACCCGATCACCCAGGGCCAGGGTAGTGCTGATCACGTAGCGCACCTGTGCATGGCCGTTGGAGCTCTTGATGGTTTTCATCGTCACCAGGGGCGCTTCACAGCGGCGGTGACGTAGTTGCACCACGCTGCCCAGATGCGCGGTAAAACGCACCCACTTTTCACCGTCGCGCTCAAAAGGCTCGATATCGGTGGCGTGCAGGCTGGAGGTGCTGGCACCGGTGTCGATCTTCGCCCGCAGGCCCGCCACTCCCAAGTCGGGAAGTGCCACCCACTCACGCAGACCCACAACGGTCAAATGGTCAAATGTCTTCAATATGGTTAACCGGTCAATTCGCCCAGGCTTGAGGAGATACCTCAGCCAACGCTTTGAATGCAGGCTTGGCGAACCAGAAGCCCTGCATCAGAAATATTCCGCAGTCGGACAGGAAGTCGCGCTCGCCGGCACTTTCGATGCCCTCGGCGATGACAGTAACCCCCAACTGCTCACAGATTGTGACAATCCCCCGGACGATCACCTGACGGACACGATCCTGGTCGACATCGCGAATCAGCGCCATGTCGAGCTTGATCAAGTCAGGTTGGAAATCGGCCAGCAGGTTCAGCCCCGAATAGCCCGCGCCGAAATCGTCGATGGCGGTCTTGAAGCCGAATTCGCGGTATTCACGCAGAATATTCGTCAAATGGCGATAGTTATCTACGTGCTCGCTTTCCAGGGTCTCGAAAATCAGCCGGTCCAGCGGGAAATTGTGCGCCCGGGCGGCCTCCAGGGTGCTGCGGATACACAGTTCCGGACGATATACAGCATTGGGCATGAAGTTGATGGAAAGGTGAGTCTGCATGCCCAGGGCTGCGGCACCGGCGATGGCCTTGGTCCGGCAGCGCTGGTCGAAGCGGTAGCGATTGGTTTCGTTGACCTGAGCCAGCACCGACAGCGCGCCTTCTCCCTGGGGGCCGCGCACCAAGGCTTCGTTGGCGAAGATCGAATGGTCACGCAGGTCTACGATAGGCTGGTAGGCGAACGCGAAATCGAACCCCAGAGGCTCGCTTTGTTGGCAACCCACGCACCGCTGGTTGGGCGAGGTGAGTGAGAGGGGAAAGTCGGTCACGGCGTATCCTCGCGAAAACAGGGTGCTACCTGGCGTATCTTAGGTGAGCCTTGGGGTTTATGCGTCGAAGGGTTTCAACGGTAAAGTTGCGACATTTTTCAGAGCGAGGAATTCAAGTGGCTCAAAAGCAGGAAGAGGAAGAGAAGGTCCGGTTGGACAAGTGGTTGTGGGCGGCGCGCTTCTACAAAACCCGCGCTCTGGCCAAGGCCGCTATCGAGAGCGGGAAGGTGCATCATCGCGGCGAGCGCTGCAAGCCGGGAAAGGAGCCGCGCGTCGGCGACGAGTTTCAGATTCGTACAGGGTTTGATGAAAAAACCATCGTGGTACAGGCGCTTTCCATCGTCCGCCGGGGCGCGCCGGAAGCGCAGGCACTGTATGCCGAGACCGAAGCCAGCATCGCCAAGCGCGAAAACGCTGCGGCCATGCGCAAGGCAGGGGCTTCAGGCCTGACCACTGACGGCAAGCCGAGCAAGAAGCAGCGCCGCGATCTGTTCAAGTTTCGCGGCAGCGGCAATGACGATTGATTGCACGAGTCGCCCATGCAAACTCGATCAAATCTGGGAGCGGGCTTGCCCGCGAATACGGTGGGTCAGGCACAGATGCATTGATTGTCACCCCGCATTCGCGAGCAAGCCCGCTCCCACTTTTAGTCCTGGGGGGTTACGGAGTTGTGCGCATGACACTCAACCGCCCAATAACCGGCAACTTGCTCAGTAGCCCGAAAAGCGGCGCCGTCATCCGCAACAAAGCGCCCGACACCTTCGCCGCAAACGGCGTGTAATACCCCCACCCCAGCGCCAACAGCGCCAGCAGTACGCCACCGATATAATCGTCCTGGCCCCAGTGCGCGCCGGCTACCAGCCGCGGCATCATGAACAGCAGCGCCAGACCCCAGATCACCAGCACCTGGCCGATGCGCCGGGCGAACACGCTCATGAACATTGCCCAGATCAATAGCACTGAAGCATGGTCGCCGGGGAAGCTCTGGCTCGAGCGGTCCTTCAATTCCCAGGTTTTCTCCAACCCTGGGAAAAAGTCGCTCATTTGAATCGCGCCGCTGATGATCATCGACGGGCTACTGTGCTGCCAGCCCATGTGCGCCGCGAGTTTGGAGAACAGCATGCGGATAAACAGCAATAGCAGCAGAATGCCGAGGAAGCCAAAAAACGCCTGGCGCACCTGTACGGCCTTGAACACCCAGTCGCCGCGGATCAACAGCGCCAGCAAGATCACGCCGACCACTGCATCAAACGGCCGCAGGCTGGCCACGGCCCACACATGCAGCCAGGTCGAGTTCGTGGCCAATGGGCCATTGAGCAGATGAAACAGCCACTCGTCGAAAATCACACAGAGCATCTGGCCCGTGGGCCACAGCCAAAAACACAGCAGCCCGATAGCGAGTAGATTGCAAAGAGCCCATCGCCGGAGGTTCCAGTTGGCTTGGAACAAACCCGGATTGTTCATAAACTGTCCCTCATCGCTCTATTCAGCTCCTTGAATTCAGGAGAAATCGCACCAAGATGGTGCTAAAGCGTTTAATTTTATAAACCTTGTAATCATTTTGTCATCACTTCAGATACCCAGACCTATGACTGATCTACCGGATACCGACTTCACCCAACGCTTCATCTTCGATGAGAGCGATGCCCGCGGCGAGATGGTTTCGTTGGAGCTCAGCTATGCCGAAGTCCTTGCCAAACACGCCTATCCGGAGCCGGTCGCGCAATTGCTCGGCGAGTTGATGGCCGCCGCGGCGCTGCTGGTGGGCACCATGAAGTTCGACGGTTTGCTGATCCTGCAGGCTCGTTCCGAAGGGCCAGTGCCCATGTTGATGATCGAGTGCTCGAGCGAGCGCGAGATCCGTGGCCTGGCCCGTTACGAGGCTGACCAGATTGCCGCAGATGCCACCTTGGCCGACCTGATGCCCAACGGCGTCCTGGCACTGACTGTCGACCCGACTGAAGGCCAGCGGTACCAGGGTATTGTCGACCTCGACGGCCAGACCCTGTCGGAATGCTTCACCAACTACTTCGTTATGTCCCAGCAAGTGGGCACCAAGTTCTGGCTTAACGCCGACGGCAAGCGCGCCCGTGGTTTGCTGGTGCAACAACTGCCTGCCGATCGCATCAAGGATGAGGATGATCGTGCCGAAAGCTGGCGGCATATCATCGCGTTGGCCGACACCTTGAAGGCCGAAGAACTGCTGGGCCTGGACAACGAAACTATCCTGCACCGCCTCTACCATGAAGAGGCCGTGCGCCTGTTCGACGCACAGGGCCTGCATTTTCACTGCAGTTGCTCGCGCGAGCGTTCCGGTAACGCGCTGGTCAGCCTGGGCCTGGAAGATGCGCAAAATCTGGTGGTGGAACATGGTGGCCATATCGAGATCGACTGCCAGTTCTGCAACCAGCGCTACCTGTTCGACGCGGCTGATGTAGCGCAGTTGTTCGCCGGCGCAGGCAGCGACACCCCTTCCGACACCCGCCACTAAAACGTTTAAGCACAGGTAAATCACCTGACAAACGCCGGATTAGAGGTGTTCTGACGGGAGGGCCCTACTCTTTTTGGGCTTTTCTGGCATAATCCGGCCCACTTTTTTCGCGGTAGTAGTGCGCAACTTTCTACTACAAAACGTTTGGAGCACTCGGCCATAGGCCGACGGGGAACCTCATGACGCAAGCCAATAACGCCGTATACACCGATCTGAGTGTTGACGATCTGGTCAAAGAAGCCCTGCAGCGCGGTGAAGGCGTGCTTGCCGATACTGGCGCGCTGGTCGTAGAAACCGGTCACCGCACCGGTCGTTCGCCGGTTGACCGTTTCATCGTTGAAGAGCCGTCCACCCAGGACGCCATTGCCTGGGGCCCGATCAACCGCAAGTTCCCTGCCGACAAGTTCGATGCCCTGTGGGCTCGCGTCGAGGCGTTCAATAACGCGCAAGAGCATTTCGTTTCCCATGTTCACGTAGGGGCTGCAGAAGACCACTACCTGGCCGTGAAAATGACCACCCAGACTGCCTGGCAGAACCTGTTCGGTCGTTGCCTGTTCATCAACCCGGCCCAGTACAACCCGGCCGGTCGTGAAGAGTGGCAAGTGCTCAACGTGGCCAACTTCGAGTGCGTACCAGAGCGTGACGGCACCAACTCCGACGGTTGCGTGATCCTCAACTTCGCACAGAAAAAAGTACTGATTGCCGGCATGCGTTACGCCGGTGAAATGAAAAAAGCCATGTTCTCGGTGCAGAACTTCCTGCTGCCGGCTGCCGACGTGCTGCCGATGCACTGCGCCGCCAACATCGGCGAAGCAGGCGACGTGACCCTGTTCTTCGGCTTGTCCGGCACTGGCAAGACCACCCTGTCCGCCGACGAAAGCCGTTACCTGATCGGTGACGACGAGCACGGCTGGGGCGAAGGCGTAGTGTTCAACATCGAAGGCGGTTGCTATGCCAAGTGCATCGACCTGTCCGAGAAGAACGAGCCGGTTATCTGGAAAGCCATCAAGCATGGCGCGGTACTGGAAAACGTCGTGATCGACGAGGCCAAGCACGCCGACTACGCCGACGTCAGCCTGACCCAGAACAGCCGTGCCGCCTACCCGCTGGAGCACGTTGCCAAGCGTTCCGAGAAGAACCTGGGCGGCGAGCCAAACGCGGTGATCTTCCTGACCTGTGACCTGACCGGCGTACTGCCGCCTGTGTCGATCCTCAGCGAAGAACAAGCGGCCTACCACTTCCTGTCCGGCTACACCGCTCTGGTGGGCTCGACCGAAATGGGTTCGGGCAGCGGCATCAAGTCGACCTTCTCCACCTGCTTCGGCGCACCGTTCTTCCCGCGCCCGGCTGGCGAATACGCAGAGCTTCTGATCAAGCGTATCCGTGGTTTCGGCTCCAAGGTCTACCTGGTCAACACCGGCTGGACCGGCGGCGGCTACGGCGTCGGCAAACGCTTCAACATCCCGACCACTCGCGGCGTGATTGCAGCGATCCAGAGCGGTGCGTTGATCGGTGCGCAAACCGAACACCTGGACACCATCAACCTCGACGTGCCATTGGCCGTACCGGGTGTTGAAACCGGCCTGTTGAACCCACGCAACACCTGGGCTGACAAGGCTGCCTACGACGAAGCCGCGAAAGCGCTGGCTGGCCTGTTCATCGAAAACTTCAAGAAGTTTGAAGTCAGCGATGCGATCAAGGCGGCGGGTCCTAAGTTGTAAGATTCGCCGGTTGTAAAAAAGCCGCCTCTTAAGTAGGCGGCTTTTTTATGTGCGAACGATTAGTCGGCCACGTGCAGTACCACTGCACCGACCAGCACCAGTACAACGCCTGCCACCTGCACCGCTGATAACCGCTCCTTGAAAAATACAAACCCCAGGATCGCCGCGATCCCTCCAGAGAGCGTACTGATCACCGTCACCACCGACACCGAGCCGGCCATTGCGCCCCACGAAAATGCCGAGAACCCGCCGAGGTTCATCAAGCTCGCACCGGTCAACGTCGCGCAATTTTTCAGCGGCGGGATCTTCAAGCCATCCTTGATCTTCAGCACCATCACCACCAGCACGCATAAGCCCACCAGGTAACCCAGCCACAACATGGTGATTGGCCCCAGCGCTGGCAGTGTGTAGCGACCTTGCAGCCAGAAACTGGTGCCGTACAGGGTTGCGGCGAACATGGCGTAGGCAATGGACAGGCGCGGGTTGTTGTGAGGCGTACCGTTGTCCTTGTGAATGCTGGACAGCACAACGCCGATCACGCACAGGGCGATGCAGCCCAGTTGTATCAGGCTGATGTGTTCACCGCTGGCCCAGGACAGCAAGGTGGTCACGACCCCATAGGACGTCACCAATGGCGCGACGATGGCGGCTTTGCCCAAGGCAAAGGCTTTGGACAGCGCAAGGGCGCCGGACACCGTCAGCAGAGCGGCGGCGACGGCCAGGAGCCAAACGCTTAACGGTGCATCAAGGGATTTGAAAAGGAAGGCTGGGAAAATGACCAGCAGGAGGGTCATGATCAAAAAACCGAGGGCTTGGCCGAAATACACCGCGCGTTTTACGCCAACGGCTCGGGCGTTGAGGCCCACCAGAAAGTCCGTGCCGCCCCAGAGCAGGGCGGCCAGCAGGCCCATTGTTACGTCCATGTAAGGTCCTTGTTATGTATACGGCTCGCCAGGTTAGCGCAGATCCAGTGTGGGAGCGGGCTTGCTCGCGAATGCAATGTATCAGTAGCGCAAATATTGGCTGACACGCCGTATTCGCGAGCAAGCCCGCCCCCACATTTTGCGCTCAGTGTTCCTCCGGTCAGCTCAGGTTTTCCAGCGTCTGCGTGTCCCAGCGGTGGGTCTTGATCGCCAGGTAGAGCATGCCGATGGTCAGTGGGATCTTGTCACCACGGCCCTTGGCGCGACGCTTCAGGAACACGTCGAACACCGGCGGCTGGAAGTAACGATAAGCGTCGTAGTCGCCCAGGTCGACCCCGAAATCCTGTTCAAGCGCCTCCATGAATTGCTTGGCATCAGCGCCATCGCACCCGAGGTCGAAGTTCAGTGAGGTGTGCAGGTCGATGGTCTTGTGTTTTGGCAAGCCGATTTCTTCATGCAGCAATTGCAGGAGCTGCTGCATGACGGGACCTTCGGGGAAGTTGGGAGACAGGTTCATGGTGGGACCAATCATCAAAGGGTGAGTGTTGTTTACCCTGCAATAGATATTCGGGGTGCTCAGCAACCCGATGCCTGTCACAAAGGCGACTATCGGCAGACTTTCAAGCTGTGCCCCTATGATCCAAGACGTGGCATACAAAAGAAGGATTGGACCGGTTATCAATAGGCAGAGCCCGAGCCATTTTCTGAGTAGGGGCAACCTTATTGTTCTATCAATTACAGCGGCCAGTATTAAGAAGAGCAGCAGATTGATCCACTGAATGTACTCGTTCATCGCGCCAGCCACGCTGGCAATTCCGGTTTGCCAGTACCAAGGCGAATCATCGTGAAGGTGATGCCATAGTGGCTGAAGTGTTGAATCCTTTCGATGTTCACAAAGTTATGCCGAGAACGTTGGGAGAGGGGGCTAGTTTCGGCCAGGAAAAGGGCGTTTCTGTAGAGGGGCGAGACCCTGTTTGAGGCAGTTTGGGAAACGGACGACGCGCCGTTTTTTGGTTTCTTACAATGCCTTCCTGCATTTATGACGTGATACCGATTTTGCTGGCCGAACCGAGCAAATGTGGGCGCCGGGTTTGCCCTAAGGCTTTTTGTAGGAGCGAGCTTGCTCCTACAGGTTTAGCTGCGGGGTGGCTGTTTGGTCGCTGAATTGGCAGCGACGAGCCGAACCTTAAAAGTGAGGTTGTTCTCGAGCAATAAACAGATGGTTTAATCGTTCGCGGTTCGATCAGGCACTGAGAGGCCTACCGATACACCGCTCAAAAATCGCCTCCAAGCCCCGATAGTCGCACGCCACCGCATCAATATTCGCGGGTATCCAGGCCGCATGTTTTACGAGCCACCAATTCACCGAAAACCCCGCATTCACGATGATCTGTTCAAACAGGATCCGCTGCGCCCGTCCATTCCCCTCGCGGAAGGGATGAATGACATTCAGGTCGCCATAAGCTTCAGCGATTTGGCGCACAAGGTCAGCCTGGGTCGCACCGACATACCAATTGGCGTCTTGCATATGCCGGACAATTTTCGCCGCTTCCGGTGGAATACGCTCCGGGGTGCAAAACAGCGTGTCGCCTTTCTGGATGTTGACGCTGCGCAGTTCGCCGGCCCAGTCATAAATGTCCCCGAACAGGATGCGGTGAATGTGTTGCAGGCGATCAAGGTCGTAGGGCGGTGGAAAGAGTGGAAGGTTGCCTACGGCGATTTCGGATAATTCCCGCTCGGCCTGGTGCAGGCGTGCTTCATCGAGCAAATCGAGGCGGTTGCGCAGAGTGCTGCTACCGGGGTAGCAGTATGGGTCCTGGCCCACCCCGTATTTGTCGAGCATCAGCTAGAGGTGTTGCGGTACTTGGCAAGGACGTCTTCGCGTGTCGGCAGGGGTTTGTCGACGTCGGTCGGTTGGGTATCGAACCCTTCCAGGCGCAGACTGGCCAAGTAATTGGAACGCCGGATCTTGTGATAGTGATCCTGTTTTTGCTCAAACGTCAGTTCGCTCATCGCTGCGTCCTCTTGGAAAGCAAGGCTTGATTGTAGCGCAATGCGTAGCTCGGTAGGCGGGATAAAACGCCCGTCACAACTTGTATAAAAAATCTGCCAGCGAGCTCATTTCAGCGTATGTTTCACCGCAAAATCTTGTAGGGCGATTCCGCCCACTACTTAAAGGGAGTTAAGCATGGGTTAGCTTCGTGTCGCCTCGGCGATGTCTTTGTGTGCGGTGGCGTTTTCTGCCCAGGCCGAGCAGTTGCCGATTGAGGTGCTGAGCGCGGTGGTCAAGGACCAGAAAATCGCCGATGCCGAAGTGCTGCTGCAACGTAATGGCGCGCAGAACGTGGTGGGCCGTACCAACGCGCAAGGCCAGGTAACGCTGACCAGTGAAGCGGCTGACGATGCCAGCAACCTGCTGATCATCAAGAAGCCTGGCTATTCCAACCTGGTGGTGAAGTGCCCGTGCAAAGGCATGACCTATGCCATCAGCCCGGTGATGGAAAATCTCGACGGCCTGCGTGTGGTGTTGACCTGGGGCAAGGCTCCGCGCGACCTCGACTCCCATATGATCTTCCCCGGCAATAACATCTTCTTCAACAATAAAAAGGGCACCGACGCCGAACTGGACGTTGATGACACCGATAGCTATGGCCCGGAGACCATCACCCTGCAGAAAAAGCATTACGGCGAAAGCTACGTCTATGCCGTGCACGACTATTCCAACAGCGGCTCTCCCACCTCTAGCGAGTTGTCCAACAGTGAGGCCAAGGTGTTCGTGTACATGGGGCAATCCCTGGTACGCACTTACTATGTGCCGCAGAACCGCACGGGCAACCTGTGGACCGTGTTCCGCATGACCGGCAGTGGCGACTTCCAGGACATCAACACCTTCACCGGCGTGAGAGTCGGCGCCGAAGATGTACTCAACGAGGTCAAGCCGTTGCTGGATGACAGCATTGCCGTCACCGCCGTGACGGTGAGCTCATCGGTACAGGCCGATGCGAAGAGGCTGAACCTCAAGGGCGAAGCGGCCTACCAGGCCGGTAACCTGGACCAGGCCATCGACTTCTTCCGTCAAGCCATCGAGCTGGATAACGGCTTCGGCAAGGCTTACGGCAACCTTGGCCTGGCGTATCAGAAAGCCGGCAACACCGCGGAGTCGATCTGGGCCAACCGCAAGGCTATCGCCCTGGCCACCGGTACCAATGCCGCGACTGTGCGCGCCGGTGCTTACTACAACATTGCACGCATCTACGAAGCGGCCGGGCAGTTCCCGGATGCGCTGCGTCATTACCAGTTGGCCAAGGAGCAAAAGGCCAACCCGGTGTATGACACGGCGATCGAGCGGGTGCAGAACCGCTGATTCAGCAGTAGCACGGTTGTGAAATGTGGGAGAGGGCTAGCCAGCTCCCACATTTTTATCTGCGGCGTCCTGTTACTTTCTAGGAAAAGTCCCACTTCGGCCCTGAGCCATCCCTCCCCCTGTGTATCATCCTGTCTCTTTTTTCCTTGCGACCTTTCTCGATTCGCTGAGATTCCCGGGCTATGTTTTTGAGCCAACTCAGCGGTCAATGGAGTGACAGCCTTATGCACGACACCCTCCAGCAGGTCTTTGGTTACCCACACTTTCGCTTGGGCCAGGAAGAGACGGTCAGCGCCGTGCTGGCTGGGCGATCTGCCGCCGCCATTTTCCCTACGGGGTCGGGCAAATCCTTGTGTTACCAGTTGTCGGCCGTGTTGCTGCCGCACCTGACGCTGGTAGTGTCGCCGTTGCTGGCGTTGATGCAGGACCAGTTGGGTTTCCTGCAGCGCCATGGCATTTCGGCGGGCAGTATCGACTCGGCCCAGAGCCGTGATGAGGCCAATGATGTAATGGCCCGTGCGCGATCGGGCGAGCTCAAGATTCTGATGATTTCCGTGGAGCGTTTGAAGAACGAACGTTTCCGTAATTTCCTGAACAGCGTGCAGATCTCGTTGCTGGTGGTGGACGAGGCGCACTGTATTTCCGAATGGGGCCACAACTTTCGCCCGGATTATTTGAAGCTGCCGGACTACCAGCGCCAGTTCAACATCCCTCAGGCGCTGCTGCTGACGGCCACGGCCACGCCCAAGGTGATCGCCGACATGCAGGCCAAGTTCGCCATTGCTGCCGAAGATGTAGTGACCACGGGCTTCTATCGCCCAAACCTCAACCTGCTGGTGGAACCGGTCAGCGGCCACGACAAACGCCGCAGGCTGGTGGAGTGGATGAAAGCGCGGGCCAACCAGCCGAGTATTGTCTACGTCACCTTGCAGAAAACCGCCGAACAGATTTCCGAGCATCTGAACCGCCACGGTATTCAGGCCGAGGCTTATCACGCGGGGCTGCCCCATGAAAAGCGCGAAGGTATCCAGCAGCGTTTCATGGGCGGGCGTTCCAATTGCATTGTCGCAACTATCGCGTTTGGCATGGGCATCGACAAGAGTGACATCCGCAATGTCGTGCACTTCGACCTGCCCAAGTCAATCGAGAACTACAGCCAGGAAATCGGCCGCGCAGGGCGTGACGGGCAGCCGTCGGATTGCCTGGTGTTGGCCAACCGCGACAGCCTCAATGTGCTGGAAAACTTCGTGTACGGTGATACGCCGGAGCAGGACGGCATTTTTCGCGTACTGGAGGAATTGCAGGCCGCGCGTAGTGAAGGGCAGTGGGAGTTCCTGCTCAGGTCGCTGTCGGACCACAGCAATATTCGCGAGTTGCCGCTCAAGACGCTCCTGGTGCAGTTGGAGCTCAAGGGCGTGATCGCGCCGCGCTATGCGTTTTATGCGGAATACCGTTTTAAATACCTGATCGAACCCGAAGCCTTGCTGGCGCGTTTTTCCGGCGAGCGGCAGCAGTTTGTCGCGGCGATCATCCAGGTGTGCAAGCGCGCTAAAACCTGGGCGACGGTCGATTTCGATGCGCTTTATCAACAGCACAATGCCGAGCGTAGCCGGGTGGTGAAGGCACTGGATTATTTTCAGGAGCAGGGCCTGATCGAGCTCGAAAGCAAGCAGATGACTGAGGTCTACAGTTTGCTCGACACCCATTTCGACCCGCACGCGTTAAGCGCCGAGTTATACACAGGCTTCAAGCAGCATGAAATGACGGAGGTCGCGCGGATTCACGCCATGCTCGACCTGTTCGCCACCGACCACTGCCTGGGGCAACGTCTGGCGCACTACTTTGGTGATGATAATGCGCCCCAGCGTTGCGGGCATTGTTCGGTATGCCACGGCCAGGTCGCCCATCTGCCGGCGCCGCCGAGCCTGCCGCCGCTTGTGGATAAAAACTTCATGGGGCTGTGCGGTGATTTTATCCACAGGCATCATGAGCACACGGGGCACTTGCCGAATGCGGAGCGTTTGACGCGTTTCCTTGGCGGTATCAGCGTACCGTTGTTTACCAAGTTGAAGGCGCGGGGCATTCCCGGTTTTGCTGCGCTGGAAGACTACCCCTACGCCGAGGTGCGCGACTGGGCCCATGCTCAATTGGATCAACTTTGATGAGACTTGCCGATGCCTGACTCAACGCCTGTGCGCGACGACTACCGCCACTTCCAACCGATCACCACGCGTTGGCACGACAACGATGCCTACGGCCATGTGAATAACGTCACCTACTACAGCTTCTTCGACACAGCCGTTAATACCTACCTGATCGAACAGGGCGGGCTGGATATTCATGACGGTGAGGTGGTGGGGTTTGTGGTGAGTTCGGCCTGCGATTACTTCGCCTCGATCGCTTTTCCCGAGTGCATTGAGGTCGGTCTGCGGGTGGGCAAGCTGGGCAATAGCTCGGTGCAGTATGAGCTGGCGGTATTCAAGGCGAGCGAGCAGGAGGCGTGTGCGGCGGGGCGCTTTGTCCATGTGTTTGTGGACCGAGCCTCGAACCAGCCAGTACCGATTCCGGGAATGTTGCGCGACGCGATGCAGTGCTTGGTGGTTTGACGCACCTACAAGCAATACAGACCAAATGTGGGAGCCGGGCTTGCCCGCGATTGCGCAGTATCAGGTAGTACGTCTAAACCTGATTCACTGCTATCGCGGGCAAGCCCGGCTCCCACATCGGATGTGTTCGTCAGAGCGCGGGTTTATCAGTCGCGATAACGATGCTTGTTCTTGCGATGCCCATAGGCATGGCCGCGACCTGGGTGGCCATCGCGGTAGTAGCGACGATCGTCACGGTCGCGATCGCGGTAATGGCGGCTGTCGCGATCACTTTCGTTACCCATGTAGTTGCCTAGCGCGCCGCCCGCGCCACCGCCGGCTGCGGAGCCGATCAGTGCGCCGGTGCTGCCGCCAACGCTGCGCCCTACGACGTTACCGCCGGCTGCGCCCAGTGCGCCACCAATGGCGGCTTCGCCACGGCTACGTTTGTCGGCGCCGACTGCACTACCGCCTGCGCCGCCCAAGGCAGCGCCAATGGTCGAGCCGGTGTTGCCGCCCAGCTGCTGGCCGACAACGGAACCTAGTACCCCACCCAATGCGCCGCCTACACCGGCTTCGGTGGTGCCGCCTGCCATGGCTGCGCCACTGACCAGGCCAAGGGACAACAAGAGAATCGAGGAGAACTTCATTCAGGGAAACCTCAAGGGATGACGGCGCGATCCTGAGGTTGTATCGAGGCGCTGACAATCGAAATCCGACCGGCGGCAGAGGTTGTATACAATTTGCTAAGTTGCTGTTTTGTATGGGGAACTTAAGTCGTTTTTACGGGTCTTTAGCTACTTCGGAAGGGCCGCTTTTATGCAAAAGCGGCCTTTTTTTTGTGCCTGCCGAATGTGCGGTGCTTGTGCCGGCCTCTTCGCGGGCAAGCCCGCTCCCACATTAGATCGGTCCACACAGTCTCAATGGTGAACCTATCCCAGTGTGGGAGCGGGCTTGCTCGCGAAAGCGGTAGTTCAAGCAACACACATCTCGGATCAAGTCAGGCCGAGCGCGCCATGATCAACCCATTGTCACTCGCCGCTTCCAAGCGAATCGCAACAAACTTGGACGTTGGCGTATGGCTACCATCGCCAGTGCTTTCCAATGGCACCAATGGGTTAACTTCCGGGTAGTAAGCCGCCGCCTGCCCCGCCGGAATATCAAATGCCAGCAGCGTAAAGCCCTTCACGCGGCGCTCACGACCGTCTTCCCACAGCGACACGATGTCTGCCTTCTGCCCCGGCTTGAAGCCCAGGCGGATGATGTCGGCTTCGTTGACGAACAGCACGTCACGCTGGCCTTTGACCCCGCGATAACGGTCGTCCAGGCCGTAGATGGTGGTGTTGTACTGATCATGGGAGCGCATTGACTGCATGATCAGGTCCGGCACCCGGCCCGTGGCGTGGGTGCGCTCGTGGATCAGGTCTTTGGGCAAGATGTTCGGGCGGAAGTTGGCGCGACCTGATGGAGTGTTCCAGCGGCGTGCGCCGGCGGAGTTGCCCAGATAGAAACCGCCTGGATGCTTGATCTTCTCGTTGAAGTCCTTGAAGCCTGGGATGGTGTCGGCGATCAGGTCGCGGATTCGCCCGTAGTCGGCCACCAGCCAGTTCCAATCCACGGGCTTGCTGCCCAGGGTGGCGGCAGCAATGCCCGCCAGGATCGCCGGCTCGGACTTCATCAGTTTCGACAGCGGTTGCAGTTGGCCATTGGAGCCGTGGACCATGCTGAACGAGTCTTCCACCGTCACCGCTTGCGGGCCATCGGCCTGGATGTCTATGTCGGTGCGGCCCAGGCACGGCAAGATCAACGCATCTTTACCGTGCATCAGGTGGCTGCGGTTGAGCTTGGTGCTGATCTGCACGGTCAGGTCGCAATTTCGCAGCGCTTCAAAGGTACGCGTGCTGTCTGGCGTGGCTTGGGCAAAGTTGCCGCCCAGGCCGATAAAGACTTTGGAGCGGCCTTCAAGCATGGCGTGAATCGCTTCCACCACGTTATGGCCATTGTCGCGAGGCACCTGGAACTGGAAACGACGCTCCAGCGCGTCCAGAAACGCCACCGGTGGGCGTTCGTTGATGCCCATGGTGCGGTCGCCCTGTACGTTACTGTGGCCACGCACCGGGCACAGCCCGGCACCTGGGCGGCCGATATTGCCGCGCAGCAGCATCAGGTTGGCGATTTCCTGGATAGTCGGCACCGAGTGGCGGTGCTGGGTAATCCCCATCGCCCAGCACATGATTACATTCTTGCCTTTGGCGTACATGCGTGCCGCTTGCTCGATCTCCACCAGGGTCAGGCCGGACTGCTCGACGATCTCCTCCCACGAGGTGTCGTCGATCTGACCCAGGTATTCCAGGACGTTGGCAGTGTGCTCGTTGAGGAAGTCGTGGTCGAACACCGCTTCCTTGCCTTCGGCCAGGGCTTGGCGTTCCCACAGCAGCAGGAACTTGGCCATGCCACGCAAGATAGCCATATCGCCACCCAGCGCCGGGCGGAAGTAGGCGGTGTTGGTCGGCTTGTCGCCGTTGGTGAGCATTTCCAGCGGATGTTGCGGGTGCTGGAAGCGCTCCAGGCCGCGCTCTTTCAGCGGGTTGATACACACCACCTGAGCGCCGCGTTTCACCGCTTCGCGCAGCGGCTCGAGCATGCGTGGGTGGTTGGTGCCGGGGTTCTGGCCCCAGACGAAAATGGCATCGGCATGTTCGAAGTCATCAAAGGTTACGGTACCTTTGCCCACGCCGACACTCTGCGCCAGGGCTACGCCGCTGGCTTCGTGGCACATGTTCGAGCAGTCCGGGAAGTTGTTGGTGCCAAAGGCACGTACGAACAACTGGTACAGGTAGGCGGCTTCGTTGCTGGCGCGGCCCGAGGTGTAGAACTCGGCCATGTTCGGGCTGGGCAGCGCGTTGAGGTGCTTGCCGATCAGGTCGAACGCTGCATCCCAACTGATGGGCAGGTAGCGATCGGTCTCGGCGTCATAGCGCATTGGCTCTGTCAGGCGGCCTTGGTACTCCAGCCAGTAGTCGCTTTGCTCCAGCAACGCCGTGACGCTGTGCTTGGCGAAGAAGGCCGCATCGACGCGGCGCTTGGTGGCTTCCCAGTTGACCGCCTTGGCGCCGTTTTCGCAGAACTTGACCATGCCGCTTTCCGGCGAGTCGCCCCAGGCACAACCCGGGCAGTCGAAGCCGCCGTTCTGATTGGTCTTGAGCATCATGCGCAGGTTTTTGAGGGCGTTGTCGCTGGTTAGCCAGGCTTGCGCCACACTGATCAGGGCGCCCCAGCCACCGGCTGGGCCTTTATAGGGCTTGTAGCGTGGGGTTGGGGTCTGGTCGGCTTGGTGGTGAAGGCTCATGGCTGGTGCTCCATCGCAGGGCTATAGACCCGTGGCGCGCTTTTTTGCGGCAGGTGGATGAGATTGAGGTTGTGCCGGCGTGCCCATTGCAGGGCCAGGCCCGTGGGCGACGACAGGCTGACCAGGGTCTGGATGCCCGCGCGCAAGACTTTCTGAATCAATTCGAGGCTGCAGCGGCTGGTAACAATCGCCAGGCCGCCGTCGGTCGGAATCTTTTGACGGATCAACGCGCCAATCAATTTATCCAGGGCGTTATGCCGGCCGATGTCTTCGCGACCCATCAGCAATTCGCCCTGGCTGTTCATAAAAACCGCCGCATGCACGGCGCCGCTGTGCTGGCCCAGGGGTTGGAATGCGCTGATACGCTGGCGCAGGCCGTCGAGCCACTGCGCCGGCGGCAAGGGCGCGCCGGGCAATACCTGAAGGTCGGGCAATGCTTGCTCTACCGCTTCCACGCCACACAGGCCGCAGCCGCTGGTGCCCGCCAATTGGCGGCGTTGCTGCTTGAGGTTCCAGAACGCACGGCTGGACACCTGTACCTGGGCGTGCTGGGCTGCGCCCGAACCGCTGATTTTCAGGTCATAAATGTCGTTAACGTCGGTGATAATGCCGCTGCCGAGGCTGAAACCTACAATGAAGTCTTCCAGGTCCGTAGGCGTCACCAGCATCACCGCCTGGCTGATATCGTTATAGGCAATTGCCAACGCCACTTCTTCGGCCAGCGCAGTGCTGGCGACTTCAGTGTGTTCAAGATTGCAATAGTGATAGCTCTGGCTGGCGACGGGCGCGGTCGATTCGAGAGCGGGCGCCGCGCAGTGAGGGCGCTTGGCGTTCATGGGGCAGTACCATCGGCGGATTGATCAGTGATTAGACTAGGCGCGACAAAGGGTCGCGTCTAATCGCCTGTATTGATCTATTGATAGAGGGCGTCGATCAAGGTTCACCCGCGTTTTAGTCGGGCTTATTCCAGGCAGGGGTGATTGCGATACTTTTGAGTCTTTAGCCAGTCTGGAACCCAAGTCGGCAGGACTGGTCTAGTCTTGGGCATCTGGAAATTAAATCCCAAGGAGAGCGCACCATGAGTATTTTTAGCTTTATCAAAGAAGCCGGCGAAAAGATTGTCGACCTGTTGACGCCGGGTAATGCGAACGCCAGTGAGCAGTTGAAGGAGCATGTGAGCAAGGTGGGCCTGGGTAATCCAAACGTGCAGACCACGGTGGATGGCGACAAGGTCACGGTGACGGGTGAAGTGGCCACGCAGGAAGAGAAAGAAAAGATCCTGTTGGCGCTGGGCAACATTGCCGGCGTGGCAAGTGTGGATGACCAGATTACTGTCAGTGGTCCAGTCGTGGTGGCTTCACGCTTTGTTGTTGTGAAAAGCGGTGACACTCTCAGCGCAATCTCTAAAACGGTCTATGGCGACGCGAATAAGTACAACAAGATTTTCGAGGCTAACAAGCCACTGTTGTCGCACCCGGACAAGATCTACCCGGGCCAGACACTGCGCATCCCTGAGTAATACGCAGAACAAAATGTGGGAGGGGCTTGCTCCCTCCCACACTTGATCAAAGCCCGGCGATGAGTTCTCGATAATCCCCGACGGCCGCAAATTCTGCGGTGTCCTTTGAGCCTTTTTTGCTATCAGGTTCTTTCACTGCCAGTAAATGTCCCACGCCGAAATCCCGGGCACTGCGCAGGATCGGCAAAGTGTCATCTATAAACAGGCTACGGGCCGGGTCAAAGTGGATATCCGCTTGTAAGGCCTCCCAGAATTGCGGGTTTTCCTTGGGAAAACCGTAGTCGTGAGAGCTGATCAATCGCTCGAAATACGGCGCCAGTTCAATGCGCTCCAACTTCAATGACAGCGAATCACGATGAGCGTTGGTGATCATGATCACGCGCTTGCCGGCCTGTTTGATCGCCGCCAGGAATGTATCGGCATCCGGACGCAGGGCAATCAGGTGGGCGGTTTCCAACTTGAGTTCGCGCACCGGGATCTTGAGCTCGGCGCTCCAGAAATCCAGGCAATACCATTGCAACTGTCCGGCGTTACGCTCGAACAGTGGCTGCAACTCCATCTCGGCCATGGCTCGGCTTACGCCGTGCAGTTCGGCATAGCGTTGCGGCAGGTGTTCCATCCAGAAGTGGTTGTCGTAATGCAGGTCGAGCAGGGTGCCGTCCATGTCCAGCAGGACGGTGTCGATGGCGTGCCAGGGCAGAGAGGGCATGGTGGGGTCTCATGTAAGTAAAAATATCCGACACAGACAATCGGAAAAGCCACGGTATAGTAACCCGATCACGCCAAGGAGCCGTTTATGCGCCAGAAACCCACTGTCCTCGCCCGCGAAATAGTCGCCAATAGCCGTTTGTTCCGCGTGGAGGAAGTGCAATTGCGCTTTTCCAATGGCGTTGAGCGGACCTATGAGCGTCTTGTCGGGCGTGGCACGGGCTACGGCGCTGTGATGATTGTGGCGATGATCGATGAAGATCATGCAGTGCTGGTGGAAGAATACTGCGGCGGCACTGACGAATATGAGTTGTCGTTGCCCAAAGGCCTGATCGAGCCCGGCGAAGACGTGCTTGCAGCGGCAGACCGCGAACTCAAGGAAGAGGCCGGCTACGGTGCACGGCAGTTGGAGCACATCACCGAGCTGTCATTGTCGCCCGGCTATATGAGCCAGAAGATCCAGGTGGTGTTGGCTACCGATCTCTACGAAGAGCGTCTTGAAGGTGATGAGCCCGAACCAATGCGGGTAGACCGGGTCAACCTGCGTGAGCTGTCGGCGCTGGCGCAAAACGAGCAGTTCAGCGAAGGTCGAGCCCTGGCTGCGCTGTATCTGGTAAGAGACCTGTTGACCCAGCGTGGAGCGTTCACCGCATGAGCGAACTGTTTTTAGGTCACCCGTTTATCGCACCGGTCATTGAGCTGGCTCGGCAGGCGGGTGAAGCCATCCTGCCGTACTGGCGTGCCGAGGTAGCCGTGACGTCCAAGGCGGATGATTCTCCCGTGACGGCTGCCGACCTGGCTGCCCACCATCTCATTCTCGCAGGCCTCACCGCGCTGGACCCAAGCATTCCAGTGCTGTCTGAAGAGGACGCCGATATCGATCAGAGCGTGCGTGCCGGCTGGCAGCGCTGGTGGTTGGTTGACCCTCTGGATGGCACCAAGGAATTCATTTCTGGCAGTGAAGAGTTCACCGTCAATATTGCATTGATCGAACAGGGCCGCGTGGTGTTCGGCGTGGTGTCGATACCGACCACTGGCCGTTGCTACTTCGGCGGCGCGGGCCTGGGGGCTTGGCGGTCGGACGTCAATGCAGCGCCCAAGCAGATTCAAGTACGCCAGGCCCCTGCCTCGGGTGAGGCCTTTACGGTGGTGGCCAGCCGTCGTCATACCAGCCCTGAGCAGGAGCGCCTGCTCAATGGCCTCAGTGAAGGCTTGGGCGAGTTGAAACTGGCGAATATCGGCAGCTCCTTGAAGTTTTGCTTATTAGCCGAGGGCAGTGCCGATTGTTATCCGCGCCTGGCGCCGACCTCGCAGTGGGATACCGCAGCGGCCCAGGGTGTGTTGGAAGGGGCGGGGGGTGAAGTATTGGAGTTGAATGGCAAGCCGTTCAGTTACCCGGCGCGGGAGTCGTTGCTGAACCCGTTCTTTCTGGCGTTGCCGGCCAAGGCGGCGTGGCGTGAGCGGCTGTTGACTCTGGCCAGATCTTAAGGCCACTGCAGAGCAAAATGTGGGGGCGGGCTTGCCCGCGATGGCGGAGTGTCAGTCATACAGGTATTGGCAGATCCACCGCTATCGCAGGCAAGCCCGCTCCCACAGTTGTTTTGTGTCATGGCTGCTAGCGATGCAGGACGTATTGGCCGGTAAAGACGACGGCACGCTCTGCACTGCCCTCATTCACAATCCACGTCTCCAGCGCCAACCGCGCCCGCCCATAGCGCTGATAGGTCGCCACAAAGCGCTTCCAAATCTTTTCATCCGGCGCCGCGCAAATGGCTGTCGCGTCCTGGGTCACCGGCAGCGGGTAGCTGATCTGCCCTTCCTGAATCACGATGTGCCCGTCTTCAATCCCGGCTTCACGCAGCTTCAGGTGCAGCCAGCCCCAACCCGCCAGCACCGCGCCGCAGTAGAGGCTGCCGCCGAACATGGTGCTCTTGTGGTTGATATTGGCTTGCAAGGGCAGGTGCAGTTGCAGTTGATCGTGTTGCCAGTCGAGCACCCTGAGGCCCATTTCCCGGGTGAGTGGGATGTCGTGGTGAAGGATGGATTCCAGGTAACGGCTATCACTGCTCATGGCGGCCTCTTTGTAGGTGGACGATGTCATTCGTCATCGGCGCTCTGGCCGGCACTGTCGGCGAAGTTCAGGCCGTGTTTGCGCAGTTTGTCGTGTAAGGTTTTGCGCGGTACGCCCAGGGCTTCGGCGAGGCTGCGCACAGAGCTGTGGGGGCGGGTCAGTTCGGCGGCGATCAGGCTTTTTTCGAACTGTTCGACTTGCTCGCTCAGGCCTCCGGGTGTGGAGGTCAGCACACCGGCGGCGGGGTGGTCCTGGGTGTTATCCAGGGCCAATTCCAGGCCGAGGGCGAAACGCTCCGCGGCGTTTTGCAGTTCCCGCACATTGCCCGGCCAGCTGTGGCGCAGCAACAGCGCGCGCTGGCCCGGTTGCAGTTCGTGCAAGGGCAGGCCGTGGCGGCTGCTGGCCTCGTCGGCGAAGTGCTGGAAGAGCATCAGCGCATCTTCGCCCCGTTCTCGTAGCGGGGGGATGCGCAGCGGCGCCACATTGAGGCGGTAATACAAGTCGGCACGGAAGCGGCCCTGGTCGGCGGCCTGGCGCAGGTCTTCCTTGGTGGCGGCGATAATGCGGATATCCAGCGGGATCAACTGATTGCCACCCAGGCGTTCCACGACGCGCTCCTGTAAAAGGCGCAGCAACTTGACCTGTACATCCAGGCTCATGCTTTCAATTTCATCCAGAAACAGCGTGCCGCCATTGGCAAACTCGAACTTGCCGATGCGGCGCTTTTGCGCGCCGGTAAACGCGCCGGGTTCATGGCCGAACAGTTCGCTTTCTACCACCGATTCCGCCAGCGCCCCGGCGTTAATCGCCACAAACGGGCCGCTGCGTCGGCTTGAGAGATCGTGCAGGGCGCGGGCGACGACCTCCTTGCCTGCCCCGGTTTCGCCGAGGATCAGCACATCGGCCTTGGTCGCGGCCAGTGCACCGATTTGCTCGCGCAGGCGCAACATCTGTGGCGAGTGCCCTACCAGGCGCGTACTGAGTTGCTGGCGGTCGCTGAGAGCCAGGCGCAGGCTGCGGTTGTCCAGCACCAGCCGGCGCAGGGCCAGGGCACGGCGCACGCTGTCGAGCAGCGCGTCGCTGGCGAAGGGTTTTTCCAGGAAGTCATAGGCGCCGGCACGCATGGCCTGCACCGCCAGCGGTACGTCGCCGTGGCCGGTGATCAGCAGCACCGGCAGGTCGGGGTCCTGGCCGTGCAGTTCAGCCAGCAGTTCCAGGCCGTCCATGCCGGGCATGCGAATGTCGCTGACTACCACGCCCGGCCAGTCGCGGGACAGGCGTGCGGTGAGCCCGCTGGCTTCTCCCAGGGGCAGGACTTTCAGGCCGGCCAGGTCCAGGGTCTGGCACAGGGCCTGACGCAGGTGTGGATCGTCGTCGATCAATACCACCTGAATCGAGTTGTCGATACTCATACACTGCGGTCCTCGGACGGTTGCAGACTGACGCCCGGCGAGCCGGCGCGCAATTTCAAGGTTAACAGCGCGCCGCCCTCCTTGTGGTTGGCGAACAACAGTTCGCCGCCGAAGGCGCGCATCAGGGTGTCGCAGATCGCCAGGCCCAGGCCCAGGCCCTGGGTGCGCGTCTTGGTGGTGTAGAACGGCTCGCTGGCGCGGCCCAGGGCTTCCATGCAAAAGCCCGGGCCGTTGTCGCGAATGTACAGGTTGACGCCCTGGGGCGTGGTTTCGGCACTCAGCCAGAGTCTGCGTGGCGGGCCTTTTTCGGTGAGGGCGTCCAGAGCATTGGCCAGCAAGTTACCCAGCACCTGGCGCAGACGGGTTTCACCGGCCTGCACCCACAAGGTCGCCTCTGGCAAGTCGCGAATCAACTCCACCTCCATCGAACGCCGACGCTTGGCCAGTAATGCCAGGGCGTCATCCAGTGCCGGTTGCAGGGCCACGCTCTCCGGCGCGTGACGGTCACGGCGGGCGAAGGCGCGCAAGTGGGCGATGATCGAGGCCATGCGCCCGGTCAATTCACTGATCAGCTTGAGGTTGCCGCGGGCATCGTTGGTGCGTTCATGGTCGAGCAGGATCTCCGCGTTTTCGGCATAGCTGCGAATCGCCGCCAGTGGCTGATTCAATTCATGGCTGATACTCGCCGACATGGTGCCCAGCGCCGAGAGTTTACCGGCCTGGACCAGATCGTCCTGGGCGCGCACCAGTTCTTGCTGGGCATGCTCGCGCTCCAGCACTTCCTGTTTAAGGCGCCGGTTAAGGCCCTCCAGGTCGCTGGTACGCTCGGCCACGCGCATTTCCAACTCGCGGCGGGCCTTGGCTTCGAAGGCGATGCGTTCCAGATAGTGCCGGCGGCGCTGCATCAGCAACCCCAGCAACAGCATCAGCACCAACAACGTGGCACCGCCCACGGCGACGACCGTGCGCACCGGACGGTTGATCAGCGAGCGCGGCGCGAGGATTTCCACGTTCCAGCCGGTCTCGGCGATAGCCGTGGACTGGCGTAGCCAAGCGCTGCTGCTGAGGCTCAACGGCTGCGGGTCGCGGGTGGGGTAGGGCTGGATAGCAATGATGGCCTGGCGTTCTTCGGCGGTCAGTGGCCGAGTGGCGCGGAATCGCCATTGCGGGCGCGAAGTGAGGATCACCACGCCGTTGTGGTCGGTGACCAGCAATTGTTCCGGGGTATTGCCCCACAGGCTTTCGGTGTGGTCCAAGTCGACCTTCACCACCAGCACGCCGATGACGGTATCGCCGTCACGCACCGCGGCGGCGAAGAAGTAGCCGCGCTTGGCCGAGGTGGTGCCCAGGCCGAAGAACCGGCCGAGGCGCCCGGCCATGGCTTCGCTGAAATACGGACGGAAGGAAAAGTTGCGCCCCACAAAGCTGTCTTGTTTGTCCCAGTTGGACGCGGCGAGGGTCTTGCCGGTGGTGTCCATCAGATACATCACCTCTACCCCGGCCTGGGCGGCGACGTCCTTGAGCAACTGGTTGGCATTGACCAGGTGGGTGCTGACGTGGGGCGCGCCCAATGCAGTGCGCAGGGCCGGTAAGTCCCCGAGGATCTGCGGCAGTATTTCATAGCGGTGCAGGGTGCCCAGCAAGTTGGCGACGTAGAGGTCGAGGGTCTGGCGGTTTTGCCCGGCCAGCTCGCTGCGGTAATAGCGCTCGGCCAAATGCTCCAGCGGCCACAACAGCGGTGCCAGGCACAGAGCCAGCAGGGCGAGGCTGCGCCAGCGGGGTCTTCGCGGAAGGGGTGGGGTCATGGAAGTCGCGCCTGTGGGTACAGGCGCATTATGCCTAGTGCTGCTGTGCAAGACACTCGTGCAATGCGTCTTGCCACTGTGGCTGGCTGACGTGCCATTGCTGTTGCAGGCGGGTGCAGTCCAGGCGCGAGTTCAGCGGGCGCTTGGCGGGGGTCGGGTAGGCGCTGGAAGGGATCGGCTCCAGCTCGGCGCAGGCCTTGCCCTCGGCGCGCAGTTGCTCGCCAATGGCTTGGGCAAAGCCGAACCATGAAGTCTCACCCTGGGCAGTGAGGTGGTAAACACCCCAATCCCCTGCCTTACCGGCCTGCCACTGCTCGATCAGCACGCGGGTGCTGTTGGCGATAGTCCCGGCCCAGGTCGGCGCACCGATCTGGTCGGCCACGATGCGCATCTGCGGTTTTTCCTGCAGGAGGCGCTGCATGGTCAGCAGGAAGTTCTTGCCGTGGCTGGAATAGACCCAACTGGTGCGCAAGATCAGGTACTCGCCGCCTGCAGCCGCAATCGCCTGCTCACCCGCCAGCTTGCTCTGGCCGTAGACACCCAATGGGTTCGGCGTGTCGCTTTCGGTGTACGAGGCAGGTTTGGTGCCGTCGAACACGTAGTCGGTCGAGTAGTGAATCAGCGGGATGCCCAGGGCCTTGGCTTCTTCGGCGAGGATGCCGGGGGCGATGGCATTGATGGCGAACGCAGCGTCCGGCTCGCTCTCGGCCAGATCGACGGCGGTGTGTGCCGCCGCGTTGATGATCAGTCCAGGGCGATGGGCGCGCACTTGCTGGCGGATAAGGTCTGCGTCTGCCAGGTCAAGCTGGTCGCGGCCCAGGACGATGAGTTCGCCCAGGCCCTGGAGCCGCTGTTGCAGCTCCTGGGAGACTTGGCCGTGTTGGCCGGTGATGAGGATTTTTAGGGCGCCCGTCACGGGAACAGGTCCGCGTCTTTCAGGTTTTTACCGTTTTGATCCTTAGCAGACAAGGTGGGTGGCCCCGCCAACTGCCAATCTATATTCAGTTCAGGATCGTCCCAGCGAATGCACCGCTCCGCAGACGGCGTGTAGTAATCCGTGGTTTTGTAAAGGAATTCAGCGTATTCGCTGAGTACTACAAAACCGTGGGCGAAGCCCGGTGGAATCCACAGCTGGCGGTTATTTTCGGCAGATAGGCGCACGCTGGCCCATTTGCCGAAATGTGCTGAGCTGCGGCGGATATCCACCGCAACGTCCAGTACCTCTCCGGCGGTCACACGCACCAATTTCCCTTGGGCGTGTTCTACCTGATAGTGAAGGCCTCTCAGCACGCCCTTTTGCGAGCGCGAGTGGTTGTCCTGCACAAACTGCAGTTCCATACCGCTGGCCTGAGCAAAATCCCGGGCGTTGAAACTTTCATAGAAAAAGCCACGTTCATCGCCAAAAACCTTGGGCTCGATGACCAATACACCGGGCAGTTCAGTGGCGTTCACATTCATTTAGGATTCCCAGCGAGAGAGTACAAGTACTGACCATAGCCGGTCTTGCCAAAGTACTTGGCACGTTCCAGCAGATAGTCACGATCGATCCAGCCGTTTTCATAGGCGATCTCTTCCAGGCAGGCCACTTTCAAGCCCTGGCGGTGCTCGATGGTCTGAACGTAGGTCGAGGCTTCCAGCAGGCTGTCATGGGTGCCGGTGTCGAGCCAGGCGAACCCACGGCCGAAGCGTTCAACGTGAAGATCGCCACGCTGAAGGTAGGCATTGTTGACGTCGGTGATCTCCAGTTCGCCGCGTGGCGAAGGTTTGACCGCCTTGGCGATCTTGATCACGTCGTTGTCGTAGAAGTACAAGCCGGTCACCGCGTAATGGGACTTCGGTTTAGCCGGTTTTTCTTCAATGGACAGGGCGCGGCCTTCGCTATCGAAGTCAATCACACCGAAGCGCTCAGGGTCTTTGACCCAGTAACCGAACACGGTAGCGCCTGAGGGGCGTTCGGCCGCAGTGCGTAGTTGATCGCCGAAATGCTGGCCGTGGAAGATGTTATCTCCCAGGATCAAGCACACAGGATCATTACCAATGAACTCTTCGCCGATGATAAACGCCTGGGCCAAGCCATCCGGCGAAGGCTGCTCCGCGTAGCTGAAGCGCACGCCGAACTGGCTACCATCGCCCAGCAGGTTCTGGTATTGCGGCAAGTCCACTGGCGTGGAGATCACCAGGATGTCCTTGATCCCCGCCAGCATCAGTACCGAGATCGGGTAGTAGATCATCGGCTTGTCATACACCGGCAACAACTGTTTGGACACGCCCAGGGTAATAGGGTGCAAACGCGTGCCGGAACCGCCGGCCAATACAATTCCCTTCATCATGCGATCAAATCCTTCAAGTCAGTATTGCCCAGTCGCTCACCTTGATAACTGCCGTCCTGGACCCTGCGGCACCATTCCAGGTTATCGAGGTACCACTGCACGGTTTTGCGCAGGCCGGTCTCGAAGGTTTCTTCCGGGACCCAGCCCAGTTCGCGTTCGATCTTGCTGGCGTCGATGGCGTAGCGTTGGTCGTGGCCTGGGCGATCCTTGACGAAGGTGATCAGGTCAGTGAATTTCTCCACGCCGGCTGGGCGTTGCGGCGCCAGTTCTTCCAGCAGGGCGCAGATGCCACGTACCACGTCGATGTTCTTCTGTTCGTTATGGCCGCCGATATTGTAGGTTTCGCCCACAACCCCAGTGGTGACCACTGTGAGCAGCGCACGCGCGTGATCCTCGACGAACAGCCAGTCACGCACCTGCAGACCATCGCCATACACCGGCAGTGGCTTGCCTGCCAGGGCGTTGAGAATCACCAGCGGGATCAATTTTTCGGGGAAATGGAACGGCCCGTAATTGTTCGAGCAGTTGGTCAACAGCACCGGCAGGCCATAGGTGCGCTGCCAGGCGCGTACCAGGTGGTCGGACGCTGCCTTGCTCGCGGAATACGGCGAGCTCGGTGCGTAAGGCGTGGTCTCAGTGAAGAGGTCGTCCACGCCGTGCAGGTCGCCATACACCTCATCAGTGGAGATGTGGTGGAAACGGAATGCGCTTTTTGCCGGCTCTGTCAGCTTCTGCCAATAGGCTCGCGTGGCTTCCAGCAGGCTGTAGGTGCCAACGATGTTGGTCTGGATAAAATCCGACGGGCCGTCAATGGAGCGGTCGACATGGGACTCGGCCGCCAAGTGCATGATCGCATCGGGTTCGAAGCGTGCGAGCAGGGCGCTGACGGTGGCCTGGTCGATGATATCGGCCTGGACAAACTCATAGCGGCTGTTGGACGCGATGCTGGTCAGCGACTCGAGGTTGCCGGCGTAAGTCAGCTTGTCCAGATTGAGCACTTCATGCTCAGTGTGTTGAATCAAGTGCCGGATCAGGGCCGAGCCAATAAATCCGGCACCGCCGGTGATGAGAATGCGCATGTCGAGGGCCTTTTCCTTAGACGGACACTGGGCGAAAGTAGCATAGCTTGAGTTGTGAATCGGGCCGGCGCAAGCGCCGTGAGCAGAAGGGGTTGATTAACGCCGCAGAACAATGGCGATATAGACGCCTGAAAAAACAAAGGTCGTCACAATGTCGTTAGCCACGTTGACCCACCGTGCCAGCTTGCCTTGCCCACAAGTAACCCCCGAGCAAGCAGCATGCCTGCTCGAGCGACACTATGGAATAACGGGCAAATTACACTCATTGGGCAGTCAGCAAGACCTCAACTATAGAACTGACAGCACACGGGGCCGCTTCGTTCTGAAAATCTGCCGGGGTGACTACGCCGCGGTTGAACTCCGGGCCCAGCACGCAGCGCTCAACAGCCTGGGCGCACATGCCAGCCTGCGTGTGCCCAAGGTCATCCAGACCTTGGCGGGTGAGGAGTTGCTAACGGTCAACGTCGATGACCAAACCCTGCACCTGCGGCTATTGGACTACATCGACGGCCAGCCCCTGACGCAGTTACCCCACCTGAGCCGCACCGTGATCGAAGGCTTTGGTGAGCTGTGCGGGCAGATGAGCCTCGCGCTGGCAGGTTTCGAGCACCCAGGCCTTGCGCGCACCCTGCAATGGGACCCGCGCCACGCGCAAGCATTGATCACCCACCTGCTGGCAACCTTGCCCGACCTGCCGCAGCGTGCTGCTTTGGAGCAGGTGGCCAGGCAGGTCGAGGCGCATGTCCAGCCGTTGGCGGCACACCTGCCTTGGCAAGCAGTGCACATGGACATCACCGACGACAACGTGATGTGGCAGCGTGATGCCCAGCGGCACTGGCGCATACAAGGCGTGATCGATTTCGGCGATCTGGTGCACACCTGGCGAATTGCCGACCTGTCGGTGACCTGCGCGGCGTTGTTGCACCATGCCGACGGTGATCCGTTTGCCCTCTTGCCGGCGATCCAGGCCTGCCACGCGGTGACGCCGTTGCAGCGCGAAGAGCTGGAGGTGCTGTGGCCGCTGATCGTCGCTCGCGCAGCGGTGTTGGTGCTCAGCAGTGAGCAGCAGCAACGCCTGGACCCGGATAACGTTTATCTAAAGAAAAACGCCGAACACGAGTGGGAAATCTTCCATATCGCCACGTCGGTGTCCTTTGAACTCATGCAAGCGGCGATTCTGCGCAGCGTCGGCAAACCATTACCGCCCGTCGCCAACCAAGACTTCGCGCCTTTATTGCCAGGCTTGGTGGGCCGCGAGTTTGCGCTGATCGACCTGGGCGTACTCAGCCCGCATTTCGAGGCTGGCAATTGGGAGACTCCCGGCATCGATCGGCGCTTGCTGGATCAAGCGGCGACGGTGCATGGGCTGGCGGCCAGTCGTTATGGGCAATACCGCTTGTCGCGCACCCGCCCCGACAGTGCGCTAGAGCCCGAGACCTTCCCCCTGCATGTCGAACTGCATCTGCCCCACGGCACGGTGCTGGAAGCACCCTTTGCGGGAATGCTGCGCGAAGGTACCGACGGCTTGCTGTGTTTGCACGACGGCGGCCTGAGCCTGCGCTTGTGGGGCGTGCGCACATCACTCAAGCCGGGCGCAACCTTGGTCAAAGGGCAGGTGCTGGGCGAGGTTCATGCGCCGTTGACTGTGCAGTTGTGCCGCGCCGACCTTGAGCCACCGCTGTTCTGCACACCTTCCCGGGCGTTGGCGTGGCAGGCGTTGTGCCCGTCACCCGCAGCGCTGTTGGGCCTGGCCTGTGATGCGGAGCCGGAACTGGACCCAGAGGCCCTGCTGGCCAGGCGTGATGCCAGCTTTGCCCGCTCCCAGAAGCACTACTACGCCGATCCACCGCGTATCGAGCGCGGCTGGCGTAACCACCTGATCGATATGCAGGGCCGATCCTACCTCGACATGCTCAACAACGTGGCCGTGCTGGGCCATGGCCACCCGCGCATGGCTGAGGTGGCGGCTCGGCAGTGGTCGTTGCTCAACACCAACTCGCGGTTTCACTACGCGGCGGTTGCCGAGTTCTCCGAGCGCCTGCTGGCGTTGGCGCCGGAGGGCATGGACCGGGTGTTCCTGGTCAACAGCGGCACCGAGGCCAATGACCTGGCGATTCGTTTGGCCTGGGCCTACAGCGGCGGGCGCGACATGCTCAGCGTGCTGGAGGCCTATCACGGCTGGTCGGTGGCGGCGGATGCCGTGTCCACGTCGATTGCCGATAACCCCCAGGCCTTGAGCAGCCGCCCGGATTGGGTACACCCGGTGACCGCGCCCAATACCTACCGCGGTGAATTTCGCGGGCTGGACAGCGCGCCGGACTATGTACGAAGCGTGGAGCATAACCTGGCGAAAATCGCCGCGAGCCAGCGCCAATTGGCCGGGTTCATCTGTGAGCCGGTGTACGGCAATGCCGGCGGCATCTCCCTGCCACCGGGTTACCTGCGACAGGTGTATGGCCTGGTCCGTGCCCAGGGAGGCGTGTGCATCGCCGATGAAGTGCAGGTGGGTTACGGCCGCATGGGGCATTTCTTCTGGGGGTTTGAACAGCAAGGTGTGGTGCCTGACATCATCACCATGGCCAAAGGCATGGGCAACGGCCAGCCGTTGGGTGCAGTGATCACCCGCCGAGAAATTGCCGAGGCGCTGGAAGCCGAGGGTTACTTCTTCTCCTCATCAGGAGGCAGCCCGGTCAGTTGCCGGATTGGCATGGCGGTCCTGGATGTGATGGAAGAGGAAAAGCTGTGGGAAAACGCCCAACTGGTAGGTGGGCATTTCAAGGCACGGTTGGAGGAATTGATCGATCGCCATCCACTTGTCGGTGCCGTGCACGGTTCGGGCTTCTATCTGGGCCTTGAACTGGTGCGCGATCGCCAGACCCTCGAACCTGCGACTGCAGAAACCGCCTTGTTGTGTGACCGGCTGCGGGAGCTGGGGATTTTCATGCAGCCTACCGGTGATTATCTGAATATCCTCAAAATCAAGCCGCCGATGGTGACGTCCAGACGCAGCGTGGATTTCTTTGTGGACATGCTGTCGAAGGTGCTGGATGAGCAACTGTGATTTATCGATTGTTATCGGGTATTTTTTACGATGGCAAGCACCTATCATGTTTTTAGGCTATTAAAGCCGATTTTTATCCATTATAAAGTTGCCCTTCACCCCATTCGGAGCCCTGATCGCCATGACCACCTTGCACAGCACACCTCGCGCCGATGGCTTTCACATGCCTGCCGAATGGGCGCCCCAGACCCAGACCTGGATGATCTGGCCCGAGCGCCCAGACAACTGGCGCCTGGGCGGTAAGCCTGCTCAGGCGGCCCATGTGGCGGTGGCCAAGGCCATCGCGCGTTTTGAGCCGGTGACCGTCGCGGTCTCCGCCAGCCAGTACGAAAACGCCCGTGCCCGCCTGGACGTACCCAATATCCGCCTGGTGGAAATGTCCAATGACGACGCCTGGGTTCGCGACACCGGCCCCACTTTTGTGATCAACGGCAGTGGTGAAGTACGGGGTGTGAACTGGGACTTCAACGCCTGGGGTGGTTTTGACGGCGGTCTGTATGCACCGTGGAACCGCGATTCCCAGGTGGGAGGCAAGATCCTCGAGATGGAGCGCGCACCGCGTTACCGCACTGAAGGCTTTGTGCTTGAAGGCGGTTCGATTCATGTCGACGGCGAAGGCACCCTGATCACTACCGAAGAATGTCTGTTGAACCGCAACCGCAACCCGCACCTTGATCGTGCGGCCATTGAGGCGGTGCTCAGCGATAACCTGGCGGTAGACAAGATCATCTGGTTGCCGGATGGCCTGTTCAACGACGAAACCGACGGCCATGTAGATAACTTCTGCTGCTACGTGCGCCCGGGCGAAGTGCTGTTGGCCTGGACCGATGACCCGCAAGACCCGAACTACCCACGCTGCCACGCAGCCATGGACGTGCTGCAAAGCAGCACCGATGCCCAGGGCCGCTCGTTCATCGTGCATAAAATGCCGATCCCGGGTCCGCTGTATGCCACTGAGGAGGAATGCGCCGGGGTAGATCTGGTTGACGGTAGCCAGGAGCGTAATCCGACCGTGCGGTTGGCCGGTTCCTACGTCAACTTCCTGATCGTCAATGGCGGCATCATCGCGCCGAGTTTCGATGACCCGTTGGACGATCAGGCCAAGCAAATCCTGCAGAACCTGTTCCCACAACATGAAGTGGTGATGGTGCCGGGCCGCGAATTGTTACTGGGTGGGGGCAATATCCATTGCCTGACCCAACAGCAGCCAGCCCCGCAGCGAAAGTGAGTGCAGTTGTAACAGCGCCTTGATGGCGTGCGAGCACTGCGCCTTTGCAGTGTTCCCCACAAGCCCGCGACCCAGCCCGGTCGCGGGCTTTTTCATGCCTGTATGCCGGTGAACAGGGCACATTGGCATAGCTCTTGTATCGCTGTGGTTACAGTGGCCCAAGGGGGATGACCGTGCAGTTCTGTCATAAACCTTGAGTAAGTTAGCCGCTCACGCAGCAGGAGAGAGCGCTGAAATGAATGCCGATGTCCACCTGATGAACACGCGTACGTTCCACCCTTTGCGGGTCGACGCAGACGCCATCCATGCGTTGGCCCTTTGGTTGAAGGCGAACGGCTCACCACAGGTCAGGCAATTGCCTGATTTGCGCAGCGTGATGAGTGAGCGCTACCCGGTGGGGTTGTTCACGGAGGACGAAGTGCAGGCGTTGTGCGAGTTGATGAGCAACTAAAGAACACACCTGAAACCGACTGTGGGAGCTGGCTTGCCTGCGATGGCGGTGTGAAGTGCGCCCCAAAAGTTGGACAGCTGTTGGTTAGGTTACAGCGGACCGAGTTCTGTACGCTACAGGGCTCAGTCCGCCAAGCTTCGTTTTGATTCGCTTATGGTTGTAGTAATGGATGTACTCATCCAACCCAGCCTGCAGTTGAGCCACACTGTCGAAGCTTTCCCGGTAGTAAAACTCTGACTTCAGCGTGCCGAAGAAGCTCTCCATCGTGGCGTTGTCATAGCAGTTTCCTCTGCGTGACATGCTCTGCTCAAGGCCCGCTTTCTCCAGGCGCTCCCGGTATTTTGGGTATCGATAGTGCCAGCCCTGATCCGAGTGCAACATGGGTTTAGCGCCCTCTGGCAAGCGCTCAAGAGCTTGTTCCAGCATGTCTCCCACCAAGGCATATTGAGGGCGTGTGGCGGTCTGATAGGCCACGATCTCCCCGTTGTATAAGTCTAAAACTGGCGACAAATACAGCTTTTGGCCGGCCACTTTGAACTCAGTGACATCCGTCACCCATTTCTGATTCGGTTGCTCGGCCTCAAACTGACGGGCCAGGGTATTGGGTGATGTCTCGCCCACTACCCCTCGATAAGACCTGTACTTCTTCGGACGCAACATACATTTGAGGCTCAACTCTCCCATCAGGCGTCGCACCGTTTTACCGTTAATGGGGCTGTTTTTACGTAGCTCCAAAGTCATCCGACGGTAACCAAAGCGACCTTTATGCTCGCCCTGGATAGCCTGGATAGAGGCTTTGACCGAGATGAATCGGTCTTCAACGCCCATCGCTTTGAGTTGGTAGTAGTAAGTACTTCGCGCAAGTCCCAGCAGTTTGAGTAGATCATTCAAGGGAAAGTCTTGCCTCAGCTCACTGATTATTTGGGCTTTTTCTTCGCTTCTTTCTCCCGCCTCATCACCGCCTCGCCTAACTCCCCAAGCTTTTTTAGGTAGGCGTTCTCCATGCGCAAATACTGAAGCTCATCAAGCAAGGCTTTATGCGCAAGCTGTTCGGCGGTGAATGGTGCAGTGGTTTTTTGAGGTTTAGCAGGAGGCTTGGGCATAACGGTATTCAGTCCTTTTTTCCCTGAGGCCAGGGCTTCAATGCCGCCACTGTAATACTGCTGTTGCCATCTGCCCACCTGGCTGGAGTTACCCAGATTGAAGAGCGCCGCTGCGCGGCGCAAGGAAAGGCTGTCACGCCACATGCGTTGCAGAACGGAGAACTTGAACAAAGCACTGTAACGCTCGCCAGTACTGCTCAGACCGGCTTCACCATGCAGTCGGTAAGCCTCCACCCAGCGGCGCAGCAAAGTGGGGTCCATGTGAAATTGAGCGGCGATACGTCGAAAACCACGGCCTCGCTCAAGAAAGGCGCTGATGGCGGAAAGCTTGAATTGCGTCGTGTATTTGCTCATGAAAAAGCCCCAGGAGTTGGATGGGTGTCCAACTTCTGGGGCGCACTTCAGTGGCTCAGTTGAAGATTTGGTGACTGGCACACCGCTATCGCGGGCAAGCCCGCTCCCACAGGGATCTGTGCCAGGCGCTGATGTTGTGGGCAATACATACCCAGTGTGGGAGCTGGCTTGCCTGCGATGGCGGTGGTTCAGTTGAAGATTGGGCGACTGGCACACCGCTTTCGCGGGCAAGCCCACTCCCACAGGGATCTGCGCCAGGCGCTGATTTTTTGGACAATATCTAACCAGTGTGGGAGCTGGCTTGCCTGCGACGGCGGTGGCTCAGTTGAAGATTGGCTGACTGGCACACCGCTTTCGCGGGCAAGCCCGCTCCCACAGGGATCTGCGCCAGGCGCTGATGTTGTGGGCAATACCTAACCAGTGTGGGAGCTGGCTTGCCTGCGATGGCGGTGGCTCAGTTGAAGATTTGGCGACTGGCACACCGCTTTCGCGGGCAAGCCCGCTCCCACAGGGATCTGCGCCAGGCGCTGATGTTGTGGGCAATACCTAACCAGTGTGGGAGCTGGCTTTGGTTCCCATGAGGCGTGTCAGAAGCTGTAGGTACCGGTGACCACCAGGCTTCGCGGCTCACCTGGTTGAATCTGCGCCGCACTGGTCGCCGAGGCGTAGTAGTTTTTATCAGCGATATTGTTCAGTGCTGCCCGCACGTCCCATTCTTTCTGACGGAACCCGGCCAGCGCGTCCCAGCGACCATAACCAGGCAACACCACGGTGTTGAGGTTGTCGGCGTAACGATCGCCCACCAGGGTCAAACCGGTTTCCGCGTACCAGCCCATCTCCGGCTTCCAGGTGATGAACAGGCTGGCGTTGCGCTTGGCCACGTCGCTGATCCGTTTGCCCTCAAAGCCGTTGTTGTCCTTCTCCACCTTGGCATCCTGCAGGCCTACGCCGCCGCGCACATACCAGTTGTCGACGATCTTGCCGGTGGCGGTCAGCTCCACGCCGCGTGAGCGTTGTTCGCCGGTGAGCAGGGTAATGGTACGGTCCAGCGGGTCGCTGGTGCGGCGGTTGTAGAGTTCCAGTTCGTACACAGCCAGGGTGGTGCTCAGGCGCTCATCGAACCAGTCGCTCTTCACGCCGATTTCTTTTTGCTTGGTTAACTCCGGGCTCAGGTCGTTGACGTTGCCGGTGGCGTTCGGCGTGATGCCGATCAGGCCGCCGCCTGCTGGGGTGAAAGTCTTGCTCCACGAGGCGTAGAACGAGTGGTGCTCCAGAGGCGTCCACACCAGGCCGACGCGCGGGCTGGTGCTGTGGCTTTTCACGTTCTGTTGGATGTCGAGCAGCTTGTTGGTGGTGTCCACTTCGAAGCGGTCGTAACGCAGCCCGCCCAGCAGTTGCCACTGGTCATTCAGGCGCAGTTGGTCCTGTATGTAGAGGGCGCGGCTTTCGACTTCGGTGTGGTTGTTACTCGACAGTCGCATGCTCCCGGTGTGGCTCAGGCGGCGATTGGGTTGGTTGAGGTCCAGGCTCGGCACCGTCTTGCCATCGCGAGCGGAGTACAGCTTGGGATCACGGCGCTGGCTGCCCAGCTCAATACCGGTGAGCAGGCGGTGTTCCAGGCCAAAGGTGTCGAAACCGCCTTCCAGCTCCAGGTTGTTGAACACGTTGCGGGTGGTCAGGTCCTGCTGCCAGTGTTGGCGGCTGACGGTGTCGGTTTTTGGGTCATAGCCGGTCTGGTAGGTATTGTCGAAATCGCTGTCGAGCTTGAACACGCCGAGGGTGTGGCGCAGTTGCCAGTCGGCGTTGAGCTCGTAGGCAAGTCTGGAACGCAGGGACTGGGACTTATCGTCGATGTAATCGCCGTGATCAAAGTAAGTGGTGCTGCGGCTCACATCCGCCGGGCGCCCGTTGACACCAGGAATGCCACGGTCTGGGGTACGGTTGTACCGGCTGTATTCGTATTGCACCAGCCAGTTCAGCTCTGGAGTGAGCTGCCAGCTCATCGACGGCGCGAACAACTGGCGGTTGCCGCTGACGCCATCGCGAAAGCTGTTGTTGTCCTGGTTGCCCATGTTCAGGCGCAGGCTGATGTTATCGGTGGGGTCGGTACTCAGGTCGGCATACAGGCTGCGCAAATCGTTGCTGCCGCCTTGGGCTTCGATGCTGGACTTTTGCCCTGGGGTTGGCAGTTTGCTCACCCGGTTGACGATCCCACCCTGACCGCCTCGCCCGTAAAGCACGGCGGCCGGTCCCTTGAGCACTTCGATACGCTCGATGTTATGCAGGTCACGCACGTACTGGCTGTCGTCGCGAATGCCATCCAGATAGAAGTCATTGCTGGCGTCGAAACCGCGTATGCGCAGGCTGTCGAAGCGTGTATCGGCGCCGCTGCTGACGTTGGGGATACCGCTCAACGCCTGGCCCAGGTCGTTGGTGCCATAGGAACGCAGGCTTTCGGTTTTGACTGAGTCGATCGCCTGGGGCACATAGCGAACAGCCGTCGCGGTGCGTGTGGCGGTGCTGGTCTCTTTGACCCGTGGGTCGTCTTCGTCTGCTTCCACGCTGATCGAGGTTTCGGGCAAGACCGTGGCCGCACCGGCAAAACCAGCAGACAGCAGAACAGAGAGCCCAAGGGAGAGGGGCGTCAGGCGAGGGGCAGGCATGGGAGTGTATCCAAATGACGTGACAGGAAAATTGTGCGCGAATGGTAATGCTTTGCATTTGCGCGCGTTATCTATTCCCTAACGCATTGCCTGCGGATTTGTTACTTAATGTGTTTTCAAGGGCTGATCAAGGTGTTTTCAAGGCTTTCATCCCGCCGCTTTAGCCCGCTGCTTAGACGAATATCGCCTAAATACAGACGATTCACGAAATTGACACATAGTTCAACGCCCGCATAGGATTGCGCCCAACGCCTGTGGCTAACCACCATGACTAAATCCAATAAAAAAAGGCCCGCGGCAGTTCAGTCGTCCGCGGGCCTTCTTTTTGCTGGCAAGGTCGACACCAGAAAAGCAACAGGAGCCTGGTGTCACAGCGCGTACTCAACCCGTAATAAGGAATATAAGAAAATGTTGAAGCAACGGATGAGTCTGATCGCTCTGGGGATTTTGAGCGCATCGACAGCAATGGCAAACGACCAGGAGCAATCCAAGGGTTTCGTTGAAGACAGCCACCTGAACATCGCAGCACGTAACGCCTACATCAGCCGTGACTACAAAAACGGCAAGCAGGACAAAGCTGAATGGGGCCAAGGCTTCATCGGCAAGTTCGAGTCCGGCTTCACCCAAGGCACCGTCGGTGTGGGTGTGGATGTGATTGGCCAATACGCTATCCGCCTGGACGGTGGTAAAGGTCGCGCTGGCGCCGGCGGTATCGACTTCTTCAAGCAGGGCAACGGCACTATTGATGACAGCGGCAAGCCAAACCCAGGCTCGGCACCACACGACCTGGCCAAAGGCGGCGCTGCCGTGAAGTTCCGCGTTTCCAACACCGTACTCAAGTATGGTGATCAGTTCCCGGCCGTGCCTGTGCTGCAGTACGACAACTCTCGCCTGTTGTCGGAAACCTACACCGGTACGTCGATCGTCTCCAAAGAGATCGCCGGTCTGCAACTGGACGCGGGTCATTTCACCAAAGAAGCGCGCAAGAGCATGGAAGGCACCGACAGCGGTCGCCTGAAAAGCATCAACTACATCGGTGGTAGCTACAAATTCACCGAAAGCCTGTCGGCTGCTTTGTACGCCTCCGACATGCAGGACGTGCTGAAGAAGCAATACGTCAACGTCAACTACGTGCTGGCCCTGCCAGAACAACAGTCGCTGACATTTGACTTCAACGGCTACAAAACCAAGCTGGACCGCAGCTTCGCCCTGGAAAACCAAGGTGATGCGGACGCTCGCGACAACAAGATCTGGAGCCTGGGCGCTACCTGGGCCGTTGGCGCGCACAGCTTCACCCTCGCTCACCAGCGCAGCACCGGTGACACCGGCTACCTGTACGGTGGCTACCGCAACGCTGGCGGCATTGGCGACGGCGGCAATACCATCCTGCTGGCCAACTCCTACTGGTCCGACTTCAACGGCAAGGACGAGCGCTCCTGGCAAGCAGGTTATGGCATCGACTTCGCCACCTTCGGCGTACCGGGCCTGACCTACAACATTGCCTACGTGCGCGGCACCAACATCGACGACGGCACTGGCCGTGGCGATGGCACCGAGCGTGAAATCTGGAACCAGTTCAAGTACGTGGTACAGAGCGGCCCAGCCAAAGACCTGAGCCTGCGTGCCCGTGCCTCGTGGTTGCGCGTTTCCAACAACGCCAGCAACTACAACGTAGGCGGTAACGAAATCCGTCTGTTCGCCGACTACCCGATCAACGTTTTCTAATTGATCGAATGTCGTGCCTGATGCCAGGCGATAAAAAACCCCGACTGGTTCGGGGTTTTTTATTGTCCGCTCGCGGGGGCGTCAGGCTTTGACCGGTGCGAGCTTTTTGCAGTTCTCTTTGCGCGTCGGGTACTGCTCGCATTTGCGCAGCACGCTTTGCACCTGCTGCGCATTCTGCAGTTGCTGGTTGGCCAACAGCTTCTCGGTAATAAACAGTTCTTCCGAGCCCAGGTTGCGCTCTGCCTTGTCGATCATCGCCAGGGCCGATTGCCCGTCACCGCGCTTGAGGTGGTAGCTGATCATCAAGTCATAGGTGGAAGGTCCTGCCAGGGACCAGTCCTTGATCGCCTGCAACTCTTTCACCGCTTCGCTGTTTTTGCCTTGGGCCAGGCGCACGGTATAGGCGGTGCGCCGAATGCTCGGCTGGTCTTTTACCGGCGAGGCCAGAGCCTTGCGGATGAAAGCGTCAGCCTGCGGCACCTTGTTTTTCTCCAGGGCATCAATTGCGAAGTACGCGTCTTTATAGCCCTGCAAAGCCTTCGCCACCTGGGGCGTATTCTTCATTTTCGACCAGCTTTGCGGGTTGACCCGGGCGCGGCGTTCCTGGCGATACTCGCGTTGCAAGTACTGGCGCAGCTCGGTGTCGCGGTCCATCGCCGACATATGTGAGCGGTTGAAGTATTGGCTGGTCGCGGTGATGCCGGTGGTCAAGCCATCCTTGACCAGCACGTCCAGCTCTTTGGTGAACTGGTTGAGATTGAACTGCTGCAGCGAATCCTGCATGGCATTCTTGCGCGCCGTGAGGAACCCCGTGAGCAAGGGCTTCTGCTTGCCCTGGAAGTCGTTGAGGCGCTCCAGGCTATGGGTGGCGGCTCGCGGCGCGTAACCGGCACGGATCATCAAGTCGGTGCCCAGCAAGTCGGCCTGGTCTTCCTGGCTGCGGCCCCAGGCGGTGCTCCATACCTGATCGGAAAAGGTATTGGCCAGAGCGGTGTACAGCACGGTGTTGCCGATGGTCTTCTGGGTGCCGGTTGGGTCCTTGCTGAACAGTTTCATCGTACCGGAGCTGCGGTCCACGCCCGTATCGGCAGCCATGGTGGCCAAAGCGACCGTGGAGGCGACGGTGGTGAACATGTCTTTCTGCTGCTGGAAAGCGGCCATGCGGTCATGGTGATGCAGCAATACGTGGCTCATTTCATGGCCCAGCATCGCGGCGATTTCATCTTCACTGGCGACGTTGTCCAGCATGCCCAGCGGCACGAACAGGTTGCCGTAGGGGTCTGCCGACGGCCCGAAGCCATAGCTGTCGGTGATCTTCACCTGCAGCGGCGGCAACTCCCCCGGCCAGCCCTTGGACAAGCGCGTGACGATGCCCTGCAAGTAGCCTTGCAGCATCGGGATATCCACCAGGTTCTGCTGGCGCGCTTCAGCGGCCGGTACCGCACGCCCGTCGTAGCTCAAACGCTGCTGGCTCTGGCGCTGTGGGTCGAGCTTGTAATACTGGCGTACGTCGCTGTTATCCACGTAATGGCCCTGCACCCGGGACTGGGTCGAGGGGCCCACCAGGTTCATAAACGCCTGGTCTGCGCCTTTCAAGGTGGCGCAACCACTGAGCACCGAACTGGCCAACAGGCTGGCTGCTACTAGATATCCCTTCACCGCAACGCTCCTTTTTATTGATTGCAGCCGGCACCAAAACCGATGGTGGAGTTATTGCGGCTGTCCTTGGCCTGGCTTTTGGTCAGGCCCTGGCAGGGCAGGTCCACGACGTTCAGCGGGGGTTCGATGCGCAAATCCATGGTGTCCAGCCACACCTTCTGGCCTGCCAGTTCTACCTGCACCAGGTCCAGCGCCTGGTTGTACTGCAATACCGGCAGGGGCTGGGTGGGCGCGTCCTTTTTCGCCAGCTCACGTTGTTGCTTGCCCTGCTCGTCCAGCACTGTCACCGGGTCGGCGAGGAACGCCTTGATACTGTGAGTTTCTGCCCAGGCGCCCTGGGTGAAGAGGGCGGCGAGCAAAACGATGAGGCTTCTGTTCATCCTTGGTTTCCTTGAGTCAGATAGCAGAGCGGTGCACTCAGCGATCGCGGTCGAAGAAGGCTTCGATCCGCTCGCTGAACAGCACCAACGACAGCAACACAATGCCCAGCACGTTGACCGGGGTGATGTCATTGAGGCTCAGCAACACACTGACCCCCGTCAACATCGACATCACCAACAGCCACGACGGACACGGCGAGGTAAAAAACCAGATTTCCTGGCGCCGCCAATGGCTCCAGGTGCGATGGCCCGCCAGGCGACGTGCGTGCAGCGCCTTGAGCACGGCGATCAACGCCAACAGCCCGAGCTCCAGCAGGTCTAGCCAATTGAACGGCAGGTGGGGGAAATTGGCCGGTTCATGGTCGTAGTCCATGCCCGCATTGATCAGGTTGTCCAGCGCCATGGCGTGCAGGTAAACGCCAGGGAGTTGGCCGTGTACCGGCGACTCCACCAAGTCACCGGTGGAAGCGATATTGGCGCCCACCAACACCAGGCGGTCGCGCAGTAACTCGGCGACCAATGCCTGGTCATCGGGGTCGCTGACCTCCAGGTCACTGGCCGACAACGTCAGCGTATAAGGGCATCGCGCCTGGGCCGAGTCGTCGAGCTTCCAGAACACCGCCTGAAATAACTGCGCCACCCCATCCAGCAAAAAATGCCGTGCCGGCGCGCAGTGGCGGATATCGGCAATACGTGCCTGTTCGGGCGCCAGCTTCAGCCCCCACTGCACGGCGATGGGCTGGCGCTGCGCAGCGGCTTGCACATCCACCGGCGGCTGCTTGCAGTGCTGCGTGGCACAGAACACTCGATACAGCGACAGGGCGGGAGTTTCCATCAGCCCTGCCTGTGTACGCATCGCCAGTGGATACTTGTCATCCACCCCTTCCCACACCACCAGGGCCGGCTGGCTCACCTGCATGAACGGCGCCAGCGTATTCGCCTGGCCCGCCTCTGCGCGAGTCAACCCAGTATTGGCCAGCCACAACGGGATGCCTTGGCGTTGATAACGCTCAAACACATTCGCCAGCAACTGGCTGCCCCGCGTCGGGTCGCCAAACGAGTGGTCGTGGCTATAAAGCAAATCCACAAACACCGCCTGGGGCTTGTACGCCAGCAACCGCTTGAACAACTTGCTCTGCTCGCCATAAGGCATAGGCCACGAACTGTTATTGCGCATCAGGTAGGCATCATCGATCAACACCACCGCCACCCGCTGCTGCCCAAGGCTCGGGTAGTGACTGGCGAACATACGATTGAGCCACTGCGCCGACGCCTTGTCGCTGGAACTGGCCAGGCCGAAAGGATCAAGAATCGCCAGCAACACGATGATGACCGCCAGCCAATAGCGGCGGTATTTGAACAGCGGGGGTTTGGACAACATCCATGTCTCGATAAAAACGCAAGCAAGGCGGGGGTTTTAACGGAGTGGGGAGGGGGTGTCAATTGGAAAAGTGGCTAAGTGCCATATCGCTATGGGCGCATGGGTCGTCATTCGTAAAAAGCCCTGGCCTATCCAGGCCAGGGCTTTGCGCTGTGGGCGCCGGGCTTGCCCGCGATGAAATCAGCCCGCGTCCCGCACGAGTTCTTGCCGATGACTCGTCGCATCTCCCCTGAGCGCTCGCGGGAGTGGCACCGGGTTCTCTGACTCAGGCATGATGTGAACCTGAGCCAACGGAGAGGCGCTATGGGCAGTCACGATAACCCAGCGGTTTCACTGGCCCTTCGTTCGTATTCGGGCCAAGTCGAATTGCACGATCACGACTTTCATCAGCTCGTGCTGCCGCAGTCCGGCTCCATGGACATCGAAGTCGACGGTCGGGCCGGCAAGGTCGACTGGAGTCAGGGCGTGGTAATTCCTGCCGGTGCTCGCCATGCGTTTCTGGCGCAAAAGGCCAATACCTTTCTGGTACTCGACGTGCCGGCCACGACCTTCGGCGGGCCCAAGAATCTCGACGTGCCGGCCACGACCTTCGGCGGGCCCAAGAATCTCGACCTGTCGACCAGACTCCAGGCCGACAAACGCTTTTTCCCAATAGGCCCGGAAATCCGCCATTTACTCGATTACGCCAGCCGCAGCGCGCCCTTGCTGACCAGTTCACCTCAGGTGGCGGAGTCCTGGAGTACTTTGCTGCTGTCTTCGCTGACGCTGCCGCCCGGAATCATCCCTGAGCATGGTCAGTTCACCCTGGCACGGGCACTCGCTTACATCGAAAGCCATCTGGACAGCCGGCTTAGCGCCACCGAGATTGCACGGGTGGCAGGCACCAGCGAGCGGCAACTCTACGTGCTGTTCGCTCGGCATTTGAATAGCACGCCTTTTGCGCATATCGCCACCTTGCGTCTCAACCGTGCCATCGACTTGCTGTGCGAAACCGCGCTGTCGATCACCGAGATCGCCCACCGCGTCGGTTATGCCGATCAAAGCGCACTCACCCACGCCCTGAAAAAGAACCGCGACCTGACCCCGGCCACGGTGCGACGAAGTTCGCGGGTAAGGTGAATCCGGCAGGCCTGAACAAATCTTCAGCAGTGCTCATCAATACCCGCCCGGCCGGACCTTTCTATGATTGCCCCACCGACAAGGATAAATCAGACGGGGCGTAGATGACCGAAGTGACGCACACTGCCAAAACACAGGTGTCTGTCAGAGCCGCAGCCTCGGCCACCGCCATCGGCGTAATCGCGGTGTTCCTGTGGTCATGCCTGGCGTTGCTGACCAGCCTCACCGAAGGCATTCCACCCTTCCAACTGCTGACCCTGAGTTTTGCCGTCGCGTTTGTAGCGAGCCTGTGCATCCTTGGCCGCAACGGCATGGCGGGGTTTCGCAGCTGGCGTCAGCCCTGGTCGGTATGGGCGGTCGGTTTTCTAGGGATATTCGCCTACCACGCGCTGTATTTTTTCGCCCTCAAGGCTGCCCCGGTTGCCGAGGCGAGCCTGATCGCCTACCTGTGGCCACTGTTGATTGTGCTGCTCTCGGCCTTCAGCGCGGGGGAACGGCTGCGCAAACGCCAGTTACTCGGCGCGCTGCTGGGGTTGGCCGGTACGGCGTTCATCATGCAACAGCGCGCCTCGGATGAAGCCGCCGCCATGCCGGTAGCCGGCTACCTGGCCGCCTTCGCCTGCGCGCTGGTCTGGTCGTCCTATTCGGTGATCAACCGCCGTTTCAGTGACGTGCCAAGCAGCATCATTGGTGGCATCTGTGGCCTCGTCGCAGTGGCCGGCCTGGCCTGCCATCTGGCGTTTGAAACCGCGGTCATTCCAAGCGCCGGGCAATGGGCGGCCATCGTCGGCCTTGGCCTGGGGCCGGTGGGCCTGGCGTTTTTCGCCTGGGACCACGCCACCAAGCACGGCAGCCTGGCGATGCTCGGCGCTCTCTCCTATCTGGCCCCCCTGATCTCGACCCTGCTGCTGGTGGCCATAGGGCAAAGCCATGCCAGCCCGATCCTGATTATTCCCACACTGCTGATCATCGTCGGCGCCGTTATCGCCACCTCGAAAACAGGCCAGCCCAAAGCCGACATCACTGTTGTAAAGGAGCTTTGAGATGGACCTGATTGCCTCTGAAGGCGCCACAAGAATTGAACGCGACCTGCCACGGTTCAGCGTGGCGCCCACTCGTCCTGCGCTCCAGCATCTGGGACTACCGTCATTGAAGTCCAGCCGCAGCGGCATTCGCCGCCGCGCAAATGGCGAAGCGCCACGTGTGTTGCTGTTCGTGCCGCCTTACACGCGGCTGATTGAGCCGGTACCGCTGGGCAGCGCATTTGCCGACATCGGCATCGACACGTTCGAAGTAATGAAACGCGCCGGCACGCCCATTGGCCTGTTGCGCATCGCCACGGTGGCCAAGCGCGCCGGCTACGACGTGCAGATCGTCGACGCGCCATTCGCCGGCTGGTCCCAGGAAAACACTCTGGTAAACGTCGATCAGGGCCATTTGGTCCGCTATGGCCTCACCGATGTGCAAATGCGCAAGATCATCGAAGATGCACAACCGGACATCGTCGGCATCCAGTGCAACTACACCGTGCAATGGGGCAACGCCCGGGCGCTGGCCGACCTGGTGAAATCCATCGATCCAAATTTGCTGCTGGTGACGGGCGGTGCCCATTCCAGCGGTGACTGGCAGAATGCCTTGCTGGACTCGCCTTTCGATTTCACCCTGATCAACGAAGCGGATCGCGCCTTCACGCTGCTGCTCGACGCGGTCACCCATGAAGGCGGCAATGTCGACGCGGTGCCGGGCATTGCCTATCGCAGCTACAGTGGCCAACTAGTTCGACCGACGCGCAAATCCAGCTACTTGAACATTGTCCCGGCCCGGCAGGATCTGGATGAGCGCCTGGGCGTCATGCCGTTGCCGGATTTCAGTTTCCTGAACATGAACAACTACTTGCAGCCCTATCATTCCTCCGGTGCGCGGGTGCGCAAGACCGGCGCCTGGGCGCAGATCTTTTCCACCATAGGCTGCAACGTCAATTGCAACTTCTGCTATATCCCCAAAATCAACGGCCCCTGGCGGGCATTGGGGCTGGACTGGTTCGACCTGCATCTGGCGGATTTGGTCAAAGCAGGAACTCAAAAGCCCGCACTACCGCAACGTCATCGCTGCCATTCGCGGCGGTCTCACGGCGAAGACATTTATCCGTTCAATCGCCGACAACGGTTGCTACAACATTTACCTTGCGGTGGAGAGCGCCAACGAAGAGAGCCTGGTGAACTCCAACAAGTCGCGTTTCAACGCGATTCAGCAGGCAACCTTTGAGATCATCCAGATGTTTACCGAGTGCGGAATTCAGGTGACGGGCGGCTTCATGCTCGGCTTCGTCAACCCGCCGGCCTCGGCTGCCGAACAGCCGTTCATCGAAAGCCTGGGGCAAATCGGTAATACCATTGACTATGCCGTCAGCCTTATGGGCGCAGGCATGGCCTACGCCAACCCGTTTATCGTGACCCCGATTCCGGGCACCGAGATGTGGGCATACCAACAGCAGTATGTGGTTCGTCACTACGACAATGGCTGGTCTCACGAAAAAGCCACCATGGCCACCGAGCAATGGAGTGCCGAGGACATCGAAAAAGCCCGTATGGAATTGCTGGTACGCGCCAATGGTGCTGATCGGGTGCGGGAAATGGTGCGGCGCGGAACGTGGCCAGTGGATGTCTGATTTTTTACGCAGCCCTACTCGTTCAATGACTTCGAGCGAGTAGCCAAACAACCTCACACGTCAATTGAACCACTTACACCATCAGCCTGCTTTTGACCGGTTTTTGACCTTCATCTATAGGTTGAATTTTCCTAAGCGAAGAGTGAGCAAATGCGCGGTCAGTAGCCAGTAATAGCGCGTCGATTCAGCGTGCGGGTTCACGTGACGGTTTAGAAACCATGCGAGATGCTTTCGCTGCCAGGTCCATGGATTATCTTTGTGCAAGCGATTAGAGATCTTCGCTTGAATGGTCTTTGCTTGGCGTAGGTGACGTTCGCGAATGGCATGCGACCCGGTGAGAAGATCCGCCAGGAACAGCGCCATGTCGAATGTTTTGCTCGTGCTCGATCATCGTTATAAGCCGATATCACGTCGAGACGACCATGCCCCAGTTCGTCGCTGATTTGTGTGCAGGCCTGCTGATGAAGGATGGGGCGGGCAGGGCGGACGATTGCCCGTGAAAATCGAGGTGGTTTTCGGCTGGTATCCATAAGATTTTGGCGGAATCCGACGGAACGCCAAAACGAAAAAACCCGCCAGAAGGCGGGTTTTTCGGGGGTTCCAGAGATTTTGAAAGCCTTCTCTGGAACCTTGTATGGTGCCGGCACCAGGAGTCGAACCCGGGACCTACTGATTACAAGTCAGTTGCTCTACCAACTGAGCTATACCGGCGTGTTAGGGCGACGATTATAGCGATTGGAAAGGTTCTGTAAACCCCTGAATTCTGACTATTTTTGCAAAGTCGGAGGTTTCTTGCGATTAGGCTGTCTTGGGCACGTTTTCACAGGTTGCAAGCCTGTGGAAAAACACACGCTGAAAAGCCATTAAATTGACTATCTACCGTCCATCTAAAAAATCGAACATAAAAACAGCAAAATAATGACACTTCAAACCCTTTGTCACAGAATGCCCCCAACAAGGGCGCCTATAAAAAGACCTACGGCAAGTGCCCGCACTTGCTGACCTTCACGTCTTTAAGCTGCGTCGTGAGGAGCAGGCTATGAGCCTAAGCAAAGAAATTCTGGCGTTGTTTGGTAAAGACGTTACCCATGATGCCGACGGCATCAATGCAAGAATGCACTTTTTCGGCAGTGTTCCTGACGAAAGTATCCACCAACAGCCCATCAATGCCCCGGAGTTGCGCGCTAAAATAGTGGCGTTGGTGTCTATCAATGGCGGTGTGGGCCGCAGCACGCTGGTCACGGCCTTGAGCAGTGGGTTGCAGCGCCTGGGCGAGTCGGTGGTGGCGCTGGACCTGGACCCGCAGAATGCCTTGCATCATCACTTTGGGGTCAGTTCCACCTTGGCCGGAATCGGCCGCACCAGTCTGGAGCATGGGCAATGGGCGCCCTTGCAGCAGTTGGGCTTTGCCGGTTGCCAGGTGATGACCTTCGGCGATATCGATATCCAACAGCAGGAAAGCCTCGAGCGCTGGCTCAAGCAGGAGCCCGGTTGGATGGCGCAGCGTCTTGGGTGCCTGGGGCTCAGCGAGCGGCACACGGTGATCATCGATACGCCCGCGGGTAATAACGTCTATTTCCATCAAGCGTTGAGCGTTGCCGATGTGGTGCTGGTCATCGTGCAGGCGGACGCTGCTTGCCTTGGGACCCTGGATCATCTGGACCTGCTGCTCGCTCCGCACCTTGAGGGCGAGCGCCCGCCGATTGTGCAGGTGGTGATTAACCAGGTGGATGAGAGTAACCCCTTCAGTCTGGACATGGTTGAGGCGTTCAAGCATCGCTTGGGCAAAGACCCGTTGGAAGTTCATCGCGATATGGCCATTAATGAGGCGTTGGCCTACTCATCCGACCCGCTGGATAACGTGGCGAAACGGCTGGCCAGTGATGATATCAACGAGGTTTGCCTGTGGCTGAAGGCGCCAAAACAGACCGCATAAAGCGCCCGTTATGCGCGTGGCGCCAGATGCTTATGCACAATCGGTTGGTAACAGCTGTCACGAAACAGCCATTTTGTGCAGCAGTTCTCAGCACGCTGCAACTGCCTGTTTTGTGTGCACTTTATTTTGTGAACAAAAAATGACCAGGCCGGTTTTGGGTGTGAAGTGCCGATATCTAGGGCCTCTGCAAAGTATTCATCAACAGAGTTATCCACAGGGCGCTTGTAGGATTTTTTGCCCTTTATTCGCGCTCGGCCAGCACCATCAGGTTGCGAGGGGTCAACGATGGTTCGCAGAAGCTGCCGACCTCGACGTTGTAGCCCTGTTCCACCATGAACAGTGCCCGGTCCAATACCAACCACAGTTCCAATGGGCGTCGAAACAAGCCTCTCACTAGCTCAAGGTTGCGCACCTCGGCCAGGCGTTGCCAGCCGTGGGCTTCCAGGGCCGGCCAGTTCTGCTCGCCTGTGGATAAGCCCTTGAGGCTTGCCAGTTCCTGGCAATAGTCGGCAAAGGGTTTATCCAGCCAACTGGCGGGCAGGGAAGGTGTTGGCAGGTAGTCGTCGCAGCCACGCAGTTGCCGCTGCAGTTGGTCAAAGCCCAGGCGGCGGGCCATGGAGGTGTCCCGTTGTTGGCGTACACGGTTGCCGGCGGTGACGGTTTCGCTCAGGGGCAGGCCCAGGTCATCAATCGACAGTTGCAGCAGGGAGGCGCGCCCGGCGGCGGAGAGGGCTTGATAACGGTCGGCGGTGATGCGGTTGTAGCAGCAGGGCGCCAGGGCCAGTTGTTTGCAGCCGGCGGCGCTGGCCAGTTGCAGCAGGCGCACATGTAGGTCGCCGCAGGCATGCAGGGCGACCGGCGTGTGTTCGGGCTGGATCGCGACATCCACCATCACGTCTTGCAGATGATGGGTTGCGGGCAGGTCGTGGCGATCACTCAAGGCTTGGCCGGAGGCGATCAGGGCGGGGTCATATTCCAGGCAAGTCAACCGTTGGCCGGGTTGCAGCAGGCGGCGGCCTAGGTGGCCTTTGCCGGCGCACCAGTCCAGCCAGTGGGCAGGCGTTTGGGTAAAGGTCAGCGCGGCGCCGAAGGCTTCGATCTGTTGCCATTTGCGCCCTGGCACGTCGACATTCAAACGAGGGCGAGCGGGCTCAAGGGTGTGCGTGGGTAACTTATCCACAGTAGCGAGGCGCAGCGCGTGAGCGGCCAGCTGTGGAAAAGGTGCGGGCGCGGGCAGGTCGTGGGGTTGGTTGTGACTGGCTTCAGCTTCGGCCAGCGAACGCTTGCGCAGCCACTGGGATAACGCTGGATGCTCGGTTTCCCAAGGCAACTGCAACTGGGTAAAGGGCCGTGGTCGCCACAGCCCTTGGTGTTCGGTCAGGAATGCATCCAGTGCGTGGAAGCGTGCCTCAACGTCCTTGGCATGCATCGACGCGCAGCCATTTTTCCAGCAGTTTGAAGCCGCGCACCAGCACGTAGGCCATCAGCAGGTAGAACAACCCTGCGGCGAAGAAAATCTCCACCGGCAGGTAAGTGCGGGCAATGATGGTGCGCGCCATGCCGGTCAGTTCCAGCAGGGTCACGGTACTGGCCAAGGCGCTGGCCTTGAGCATCAGGATCACTTCGTTGCTGTAGGCCGGCAGGCCGATGCGCGAGGCGCGTGGCAGGATGATGTAGAACAGCGTCTTGGGCTTGGACATGCCCAGGGCCCGCGCCGCTTCGATCTCGCCCGGCGGAATGGCCTGGATCGCACCGCGCAGGATCTCGGCAATGTAGGCGGCGGTGTGCAGGGTCATGGTGGCGGTGGCGCACCAGAACGGGTCTCGCAGGTACGGCCACATGAAGCTGTTGCGCACGGCGTCGAACTGCGCCAGGCCGTAATACACCAGGAACAACTGCACCAGCAGCGGCGTGCCACGAAAGAAGAAAATGTAGCCGTAGGGCAGGGCACTCACGTACCAGCGGCGCGAAGACCGCGCGATGCCGAGTGGGATCGCCAGCAGCAGGCCGGCGATCACGGCGATTGCCACCAGCTCCAGGGTCAGGGTTGCGCCCTGGGCCAACTTCGGCAGCCACTTGATGATCACGGTCCAGTTCAGGCCCAGGTCAAAGTGCGATAGCCAGCTGTAGTCGCCGCTCATTGGGTGCTCCTTGCAAAGCCGCGGGCGGCGCGTTTTTCCAGGAAGTGCATGCTGGTCATCGCCAGTACGGTCAGGCCCAGGTACATGAAGGCGGCGACCATGAAGAAGGTGAAGGGTTGCTTGGTCACGGTCACGCCGATCTGCGCGTGGCGCATGATTTCTTCCAGGCCGATCACCGACACCAGCGCGGTGTCTTTCATCAGGATCATGAACAGGTTGCCCAGGCCCGGCAGGGCGATGCGCCACATCTGCGGCATGATCAGCCGGGTGAAAATCCGAAACTTCGACAGCCCCAACGCCACACCGGCTTCGCGGTGGCCCTTGGGAATGGCGAGGATCGCGCCGCGGAACACTTCCGTTGCGTAGGCGCCGAAGCACAGGCCCAGGGCGATGACGCCGGCGGCGAAGGCACTCAGCGACAGGTCGGGGTTGCCGAAGAACTCACCGAGCGCACGCATCAGGTTGACGGTGCCGAAGTAAATCAGCAGCACCCACAGTAATTCGGGAATACCGCGAACGATGGTCGAATACGCACCGCCCAGCCATTGCAGTGGCTTGTACGGGGAGGTCTTGGCCAAGGCGCCGGCAAGGCCGAGCACCAGCCCCAGGCACAGGGCCGTGAGCGCCAGTTTGACGGTCATCAGCGCGCCGGCGGCAAGGGCCGGGCCGAATCCGTAGAGATCGAAATTCATGGTGTTTTCATATCGTGGCAGGCATTGCTAAAAGCCAGCGCGCTCGCAGGAGCGCGCCGGGCAGGCCGTTCAGATCATTCGATGCTGAACGGGAAGTACTTGTCGTTGATCTTCTTGTAGGTGCCGTCTGCCTTGATCTCTGCCAGGGCTTTGTTCAGGCGCTCGCGCAGCGGGTCGCCTTTGCGTACGGCGATACCGATCTTGTCGCTTTCTACCACCGGGTCGCCTTTGAATTCATAGGCCGAACCGTCTTTGCTCTTGAGCCATTCGTACTGCACGTACTTGTCAGCCAGGATGCCGTCGAGGCGACCGGAGGTCAGGTCGAGGTAGGCGTTTTCCTGAGTGTCGTAGAGCTTGGCTTCGGTGTCCGGCAGCTTGTCTTCCAGGTAGGTACCGGCCAGCGTTGCGCGCTGTGCACCGATCACCTTGCCTTTGAGGTAAGTGGCGTCGGTCTTGAAATCCGCAGTGGCTTTGGGCGCAATGAACTGCAGCTTGTTGGAGTAGTACGGGTCGGTGAAGTCAACCGCCTGCTTGCGCTCGTCGGTGATCGACAGCGAGGACACCAGGAAGTCGAACTTCTTGGCGTTCAGGGCCGGGATGATGCCGTCCCAGTCGGACACATACACTTCGCACTTCTCGACTTTCATCTTGGCGCACAGGGCGTCGCCGATGTCCTTGTCGAAGCCGACAACGTTGCCGCTGGCGTCTTTATTGTTGAACGGCGGGTAGGCCGCTTCGATCCCCATCTTCAAGGTTTCTGCCATGGCCGTGGCGCTGAACGCCATCGAGACGGCCGCGGCCAGAAGGAATTTCTTATAGGTCTGCATGCATGTTGCTCCGTTAGCGGTTGCTGGACATGAATTGTTTGCAGCGCGCCGAAAGCGGGTTTTCAAATACCTGCTGTGGCGATCCTTGCTCTTCGACCAGGCCCTGGTGCAAAAACACCACTTCGCTGGATACCTGGCGGGCGAAGCCCATTTCGTGGGTGACCAGCAGCATGGTGCGGCCTTCTTCGGCCAGCGCGCGGATCACATTAAGTACTTCCTGGACCATTTCCGGGTCAAGCGCCGACGTCGGTTCGTCGAACAGAATGACTTTAGGCTGCATCGCCAGGGTACGCGCAATCGCCGCGCGTTGTTGTTGGCCGCCAGAGAGTTGCGCAGGGTAGGCGTGGCGCTTGTCGGCGATACCAACCTTGGCCAGCAGGGCCTCGGCCACTTCTATCGCTTCGGCCTTGCTCTGGCCGAGCACGCGCCGAGGAGCCTCGATGATGTTGTCGAGGATGCTCATGTGCGGCCACAGGTTAAAGTTTTGAAACACAAACCCGATTTCGCTGCGCAGGCGGTTGATCTGCTTGCCGTCGGCGGCCATCAGTTCGCCGTTTTTTGCGGCCTTTAGCTTGAGTTCTTCGCCGGCCACCAGGATCTGGCCCTGGTGCGGGTTTTCCAGCAGGTTGATGCAGCGCAGGAAGGTGGACTTGCCGGAACCGGAGGAACCCAGGATCGAGATCACATCGCCGTCGCGAGCGGTCAGCGAGATACCTTTGAGTACCTCAAGCTCACCATAGCGTTTGTGCAAGTTGCGGATTTCAAGCGCGGGCGTGGCCTGAGCCATGTGCGGTCCTCATTGTGTTCGTTGCGATCTTCGCTGTTGGGCCGCCTTCCTGGCGAGGCGCCAAGCTAGCATAGCGTTTGGATGACAGCCAACAGCGCTGCGGACGGTTAACCGGTGGTCTGCGGCAGGGTGTCGCATCGGCGCAGCAGTGTGTCGCGCCATCAACAACCTACAGACGTTTGACCCGGAAAGATCCACAGGCTTCGCGTAAAAAAGGGCGCGATGGTGCCAGCTTTGGCCGGGTGTTGGAAGGGTTAACCGGGCAAACGGTCCATATCAGCCCGGTTATGGGGCGTCACGTACTTTTTGTGTGTGTTTTTGGTGCGTCGCAATGCCACGAATGTGAGTCGCACGGTAACGCTATAGCGGAATGCCATTGTTCTCAATGACTTGCGATGGGTAGTGAATTGTCCTACAGCCCGCGCCAACTGTGGTTCTGAAATATTTTGGCGCAAATCTTGCGTAAAAAATAAAGAACGCCCTGTTGGATTCTTTTCACGAGAAAGGCTGCAAGCCGGGCGAACCGTTTTCGCAATTCCTCGCAAAGGTGTGTCAATGAGTAGTACGCAAAGCTCCAATGACCTCGAACAGGGGCTCAAACCGCGTCACGTCACCATGCTGTCGATTGCCGGTGTCATCGGCGCCGGTTTGTTTGTCGGCTCCGGCCATGCGATCGCTGCTGCCGGCCCGGCTGTGCTGTTGGCCTATGCAGCCGCCGGTACGCTGGTAGTCCTGGTGATGCGCATGCTGGCCGAGATGGCCGTTGCGTCACCGGATACCGGTTCGTTCTCTACCTATGCCGACCGGGCAATCGGCCACTGGGCCGGTTTCACCATTGGCTGGCTCTACTGGTGGTTCTGGGTGCTGGTGATTCCGCTGGAAGCCAACGCGGCGGCGACCATCCTGCACGCCTGGTTCCCCGACGTGGCGATCTGGGTGTTCACCCTGGTCATTACCTTGCTGCTCACCGCAACCAACTTGTTCAGCGTGAAGAACTACGGCGAGTTCGAGTTCTGGTTTGCGCTGATCAAGGTCGTGGCGATCGTGGGCTTTGTGATCCTCGGCCTGGCCGCGATCTTCGGCTTCTTGCCCACCAGCCAGGTCAGCGGTGTTTCGCACCTGTTCGATACCCAAGGGTTCATGCCCAACGGCATGGGTGCCGTATTGGCGGCGATCCTGACCACCATGTTCTCGTTCATGGGCACCGAGATTGTCACCATCGCCGCAGCCGAGTCGAAGAACCCGGGCCAGCAAATCACCAAGGCCACCAACTCGGTGATCTGGCGGATTGGTTTGTTCTACCTGTTGTCGATCTTCATCGTGGTGTCCCTGGTGCCTTGGAACGATCCGACCCTGGCTGCCGTAGGTTCCTACCAGACCGTGCTGGAGCGCATGGGCATTCCGAACGCCAAGCTGATTGTCGACCTGGTGGTGCTGGTTGCCGTGACCAGTTGCCTCAACTCAGCGCTGTACACCGCGTCGCGCATGCTGTTCTCCCTGGGCCGTCGCGGTGACGCACCGGCCGTGGCCAAGCGCACCAACAAGAGCGGCACGCCTTACTGGGCGGTGTTGCTGTCTACAGGCGCCGCGTTCCTGGCGGTATTCGCCAACTACGTCGCTCCGGCAGCGGTGTTCGAATTCCTGCTGGCCAGCTCCGGCGCCATCGCGTTACTGGTGTACCTGGTGATTGCCGTGTCGCAACTGCGCATGCGCCAGAAGCGTGCGGCAGCGGGCGAGAAGATCGTCTTCAAGATGTGGCTGTTCCCAGGCCTGACGTACGCGGTAATGGTGTTTATCGTCGGTACGTTGACCATCATGCTGTTCCAGGAAGCGCACCGGGTCGAGATCATCGCCACCGGGGTTCTGAGCTTGCTGGTGGTATTGGCGGGGTTGGTGGTGGCGAGCCGTCGCAAGGCCCAAAGAGTGGGGGCTGCGGCGCTTAACTGACGAGAGACGGTGGTAGTGCACCTCGCAACAATGTGGGAGCCGGGCTTGCCCGCGATGACGGACTGCCAGTCGATATATTCGTCGACTGACACACCGCCATCTCAAGCAAGCCCTAATGCCAGTCAGTTAAGACAGAATCGGTAACTGTGGCGAGGGAGCTTGCTCCCGCTGGGGCGCGAAGCGGCCCCAAAAATGGGACTGCTACGCAGTCCAGCGGGAGCAAGCTCCCTCGCCACAAGTCACTGGTTGTCTGCTCGAGCTCTTAACTGACTGGCATTAGGGCAAGCCCGCTCCCACATTTTTATTTTGTGTCAGTCGGGGGCGTTGGCCAGCGCCTGGGACGCCGCCACGTAATCGGTCTGGAACTGCGGCGACTCAATCCACGCTAACGCCGCGGCTTCGTCATCGCTGTCCGTCGCCCACTGCCGATACTCGATCAGCGCCGCCAGGATAAAGTCGGTCGCTTCTTCTTCGCCTTCCTGCTCCAGCACCAACGCCAGCAACGGGTGCGCAAGGAACACCGCACACAGCGCCTGCTGGCTGATCTCGCCAGCGGCACGCATTTCGACGAACAGTTCAGTCAAATCCACCGACTCAAGGTCGATGCGGCTGTCGTCGCCAGCAAAAGCATCCGGCTTGTGCGCCACGGCGCGCTGGGTGCGGTTTTGCTTGGCCTTGGCTTTTGCCCGGTGGGCGCGTTTTTGCTGCTTGTTTGGCGAGGCCATGGGCTCGACGTCCTTGGGGTCTGGGTCTAGAGGGTGTATTGAAGCGCAGGTTGGGGTAAATCCCAAGGGTTTCTCGGGCGGCAATGATTGCTGTAGTGCTCGACCTTATCTGCGCGGGTACTTAGGCTGACAGTCTATTGACCCACCAGAGCCCGCCCATGACCCGTGACACCCTGGAACACCATCAGGTCCCGATCTACTTTGTTGCCGTCTTTGTGGCCGTCACGTTTGGCCTGTTCTGGCCCTTATCGGCTCAGGGCTTCAGCCTTTGGGTGACACCTGCCATCGCCGTGCTGATGTATGCGATGTTTTTGCAGATCCCCTTTCTTGAGCTGCGCCAAGGCTTGGGCAACAAGCGATTCATGGCGGCCTTGCTGCTGGCCAATTTCATCCTCGTGCCTATGCTGGTGTGGGGCTTGACCCGTGGCCTGGTGGAGCGCCCGGCGTTGCTGGTGGGCGCTCTGCTGGTGTTGCTGACGCCCTGTATCGACTACGTGGTGGTATTTACCCATATCGGTAAGGGCGATTCGCGATCGATGCTGGCGGCTACACCGCTGCTGCTGTTGCTGCAACTGCTGCTGTTGCCGGTATACCTGGGGCTGATGTTGGGCGAGCAATCCAGCGTGGTGGTAGCGGCGGGGCCATTTGTAGAGGCGTTCGTGGGGCTGATTGTGGTGCCGATGCTTCTGGCTGTCCTCACCAGCGCGCTTGCGCGGCGTTCGAGCGCTATCGGTCTTTGGAGCAGCGCCTGGGCGTGGTTGCCGGTGCCGGCGATGGCGCTGGTGTTGTTTGTCGTGCTCGCTTCGCACATCACTGCGGTGGTGCGAGATATCAACTTGTTGTTGCCGGTCATTCCAATCTACGTGGCGTTTGTACTATTGGCGCCGTTGATGGGCATTGGTGCTGCGCGGCTGTTCGCACTACCAGCGGTGACGGCGCGGGCGGTGACGTTCAGTGCGTCGACGCGTAATTCGCTGGTGGTTTTGCCATTGGCGCTGGCCCTGCCGGAGGATGTGCGCGGTTTGGCCGCAACGGTGGTGATCCTGCAGACCCTGATCGAGCTGGTTGCCGAGTTGGCCTACGTTCGCCTGATCCCGGCAGTGGTGTGGCCCACCAGTCGGTAACCGCGTGAATGTTCAGGTCTGTTCAGGCGCCATTCAGGGGCGCGTTCGGCACCATACGCCAGCGCTTCCCACCTGACAGGTCACCCGATGGATCACCGCAACCGTTTTCGCCTGGAGTCACTGGGTATTTTCCTGGTCGCTCTCTTGTTGTTCACAGTAGGCATCTGGGATCAGCAGCCCCAGGGTTTTGACGGGCGTTGGGCGCTGTTCATGCAGGAAATGTATCGCCATGGCGCGAGTCTTTTCCCCACCACCTACGGCCAGCCCTATGCGGATTACCCAGGCACCGCGACCTTCTTCAGTTATCTATTCGCTCGCTTGTTTGACGCGCCGAACCACTTGGCGAATGTGCTACCCACGGCGCTCGCGTCGGCGGGGGTGATCGCGCTGATGTATCGCCTGCTGGCACCCTACAGCCGTGCCTGGTCGCTGCTTACGGTGCTGCTCACGCTGCTCACCGCCCAGTTACTCGAAAAGTCGCGCTCGGTGTGCCTGGATCAGATGGTTGCATTGTTATGCGTGGGCAGTTTCTACCTGCTGCACACCGGCGAACGCCACGGGTCACGGTTGAGGCAACTGGCGGTGTTCCCGCTGTTCATCCTGGGTTTCGCCATACGTGGGCCGCTGGGGTTGATTGAAGTCTGCGCGGTGGTGTGTGTGTATTGGGCACTGAGCAAGCCGGGGGAGCGTGTCCGGCAGGTGTTGATCCACGGCGTTGTCGGCCTGGTGTTGCTCGCAGCGTGCTGGTGGCTGCTGATGAAGCTTGCGCGGTTCAGTGGTGGCGCTGCGTTTGCCGATGAGGTGTTCAAGATGCAAGTCGGCGGGCGCCTGGATGAGTCGGGTGAGCCGTTCTACTTTTACTTCCAGCTGAGCTTGTACCGCTACTTCCCGGTGGTGCCGCTGGCATTTGCGACCCTGTTTGCGTTGCGCCATCGCTGGCCCGAGCGTTGGGCCAATGAGCACCTGCAATTGCTGGTGCGGTTCGGGGGCTGCGGCTTGATGATTCTGCTCGGCCTGTCGGTACCGCATTTCAAGCGCGCTTATTACATTTTGCCGATGGTGCCGATGTTTGCGGCTGTCGCTGCCTATGGGCTGCTTCACGCGCAAGGCTGGCTGGTGGGCGTGCGCCGTTGCTATGAATGGCTGGTCGCGGCGCTGCCGGCGTTGTGCGTGGTTGTGTTGTTTGTGTGTCGACACGCCTGGCACAAGCAGGGCTACTGGCCGGAGATTTCCTTGCCGTTGATGATCGGCGTGCTGGTGATGCTGCAAGTCGCGGCGTTGATAGCCTGGCAGCGAGCATGGCGGTTGGTGTGGCTCAGTCTGATCGCGCTGGTGGCGCAATGGCTGTTGCTGGTGACGGTGATAGAGCCGGCCAAGGACCTGCAATTCGACACCCGGCGGTTTGTCAGCCAGGTGGAGGCGTTGCGCCAGGCGCAGCCAGGTCCCTTGGTGTTTGTCGACCTGGCCCGAGATACCTGGGCGGTGCGCTACATGATGAACCTGGATCACGATGAACAGCCGCTGTTTGTCGGCCGTCACGAGCTTGAGAAGTTGGCGACGCTGCCCCGGCCCTCCTGGGTGATCGTGTCGCGCAAGGAGACCGCGCTGTTGAAGGGGTCGCCGGTGGAGCACTTGGCATCGAGCTATCAAGGGCGCTTGAATGACAACCCGTTGATGGTGTTTTTGCTCAAGTAAGGAGGCCCTTGAGCCAAGGGCCTGCCGAGCAGCTGATTACTTGCAACGGAAGCTTTCAGGCATCGTGACCGTGTAATTGCGCTGCACGCGGTCCTGGAAATTCAGGTTCTGCAAACCCTGCTGTACCAGGAAGGCTTCGACCTTGGCGGCTTGGCAATCGTCGTTATAGGACGACGCCCTTAGCAGGTAGACAGCGCGCCTGCTCACTTCATCACGAGCGGTGACCCGGAAGGTGGTGAGCGTGGTGTAGCCGGTGCGCTCCGAGGTCCCGACCGGGCCGTATGAGGTGTTTGGGGTGCTGGTGCAGGTCAACTGGTCGGTCTTTTTCTTGTTCTTCTTGCATTGAGTGGTGGTGCTGTTTGCCACCTGCCCGTATTCGGTGGCGGTATAGCGATACGTCACCTGCTTGCTGTCGACGTCCAGGGTGACGGTCATTTTGATTGGTGCATGGTTCTTGGGCAGCGTGGTGTCGGTGAAGACATTGCGAAAGCCCTGGTCCTGCATGGCGCGGACCATGTCACGCAGGTAGTAGCGAGCATTGAGTGAGTTTTCATCACTGCCGCCAGTGGAGGTCACCAGCACGGTTGCCTGTCGATCGAAGTGATAGTCGGGATCAGGCGTTGCGTTGATCGCTACGTCCAACTGCGTGGCACACCCACTGAGCAGGGCGGTCAGTAGTAACAGGGTGCAAAGCAAGAAGCGGGTCATGAAAAAACCTTACAACTGAGATTTGGGTAAAGGCTGAACGATTGAGTCCAGCCAAAAATAACCCTCAATCGTCCTGCTGCGACATTGTGTCCGTAAATGCGTGAGTCGCATTAAATCGCAGGCAATAAAAAACCCCAAGGAACACATTGTTCCTTGGGGTTTCTCGGTATTTTGGTGCCCAGAGACGGAATCGAACCGCCGACACGGGGATTTTCAATCCCCTGCTCTACCGACTGAGCTATCTGGGCAACGGGGCGCATTAAACGGGTTTTTCAGGGGGGCGTCAAGCAAGTTTTCAAAAAATATTTAATTATTACCGTCGCTTACGTGCAGACCCTGGTTTTTGATCAATTATTGATCAGGTGGGACGTAGCCTTCCGCCTTGGCGTAATCTTCGCCGGAAAAGAACTTGTCCATTTCGCCCTGCAGGTATTTGCGGTCTTCGGCGTTCATCATGTTCAGGCGTTTTTCGTTGATGAGCAGGGTCTGGTGTTTTTGCCAGTCGGCCCAGGCCTGGGCGGAGACGTTATCGTAGATGTCCTGGCCTTTGGCGCCCGGAAAAGGGGCACGCTCCAGGGCTGGCAGTTCTTCTTTGTACTTGCGGCACATGATGGTGCGGGTCATGACGAAACTCCTGCGTTCAATACGTCGGCCGCGCGCTTCAGCAGTTTTTTCACCGGGGCGGCAAGGCCCAGGCGCGGCGGGGTGGCGAGGTTATACCAGAGCCAGTCGGCCTCGGCCACGTGATGGGCGGTTTCCTCGACCTGGACCAGCCAGGGTTCGATGGCCAGCTGGAAGTGGCTGAAAGTGTGGACCAGCCCGGGCAGTTCCTGATGCTTGCCCAGCGCCAGCGCGTGCTGGTTGGCGAGGTGATCCAGGTCTTGCAGGTCGTCCAGCTCCGGCAAGCTCCACAAGCCGCCCCACAAGCCCGTAGACGGGCGACGGTAAAGCAGGATCGCGCCCTCGGCGTTGGCCAGCATGGGCATCAGCGTGCGCTTTTGCGGGATGGTCTTGCGCGGCTTGGGGATCGGGTAGCGTGTTTCCAGGCCCAGCATGTGGGCTTCGCAGCCTTTTTCCAGCGGGCACAGCAGGCAACTGGGTTTGCTGCGGGTGCACAGGGTGGCGCCCATGTCCATCATGGCCTGGGTGTAGGCGTTGACGCGCTCAAAGGGCGTGAAGCGCTCTGCGGTGGCCCACAGCTGCTTGGCCACCTTGGGTTCGCCCGGGTAACCCTCTTGCGCGGTAAAGCGCGCCAGCACGCGTTTGACGTTGCCGTCGAGGATCGGCGCGCGCAGGCCCATGCTCAGGCTGGCAATCGCGCCAGCGGTGGACAGGCCGATGCCCGGCAGCTCGGTGAGCTTTTCCACGTCGCGGGGGAATTCGCCGCCGTGTTCGGCCACCACGATCCTGGCGGTCTTCTGCAGGTTGCGCGCCCGTGTGTAGTAGCCCAGGCCCGTCCACAGGTGCAGCACTTCATCTTCCGGCGCGGCGGCCAGCGCTTCGACCGTCGGCAGGGACGCCATAAACCGGTCAAAGTAATTGAGCACGGTGCTCACCTGGGTCTGTTGCAGCATGATCTCCGACACCCACACCCGGTAAGGGGTGATGCCCTGTTGCCAAGGCAGGTCGTGGCGGCCATGGCGGTCGTACCAGTCCAGCACCGCTTGTGAAAACTGCTCGGTTCTCATCGGTTGAACAAGCCTTTCAATGCGTCTTTGAGCTTGGGGTTAACCTTGTCGAGCTTCTCTTCCAGCTTCTCGTTCAGGCGATTGCCGGCCGCCTTGAGGGCGACCTGGCCCAGCCCGTCCTTGTCCAGGCGGCAGGCCTTGGCGCCAAGCTCAAGCGGGCCTCGGCAGCGCAGGGGCACCTCAATGCCCTGGAAGTTGGCGCCGACCTGGCAGGCTGGGTCCGGCACGTCGCGCTTGTCGCCTTCGACGATGATGCCGACGCGGTAGTCCATGCCCAGCACGCGTAAATCCACATCACCGTTGCCGTTGAGCGTCAGGCCAGGGATGCGTACTTTCAGGTCGGGGTTGCTGGCCACGCCGTTACGGAACGTGAGGTTGCCGCGCAGCTCCTGGAAGGGCGTGTCCTTGCCGCCTGGTGTGGTGCTCAGGGTCTTGCGGTTGAGCAGGGCGATGCCGGTGCACAGTTGCTGCTCGATGTTGGCATTGAGCAGCACACCGTTGTTGATCACGATGCTGGTGGTGCCGTTGAGGCTGTCGATCAGCGCCTTCTGGCTATTGCCACGGCCGCTGAGGTTACTGTCGAGGGTGAGTTGGCCTTTGACCGGCGGGGTTTTCCCTTGGGCCTGCAGGATGCGCTCAACGGGCACCTGCTTGATGTGGCTTTGCAGGGCCAACACTGGCGTGTCCTGGCGCACGTCGAGCGTGCCGTTGGCCTGGAACGTGCCGTTGTAGAGACCGCCGCTAAGGGTGTCGAGCTTGAGTTGCCCGTCAATGCCGGAGGCTTTGAGCACCGCGTTCTGAATGGGCAACTGGCTCAGGGTCAGTTCGCCAAAGGCCAGGTCTGCATTCACGTCCAGGCTGCGCAGGCGCGTCAGCGGCAGCAGCTTGTCGTTGCTCCAGGCACCTTTGGTCGGCGCCTCCGGCAATGGCGTGTTGCCGCCTGCCGCCATGGCGCCGGCTTCGCTGCTCTGTACTTCGGCCTGGCGTGCGGCGGTTGCGCCTTTGGCGGCTTCGGATTTGGCCGGCAGGTAATTGTCGGCATTGAAGGTATCGCCCTTGAGCTGCACACGCAGTGACTGCTTGGCGAAATCATCCACAGCGACGCGGCCGGTGAAGGTGCTGGCATCGAGCTTCAGGTTCAAGTCTTCCAGGGCGACGCTGGTGGGCGTGCCCTTGAGGCGGCTCACCAGTTCGACCTTGCTCAGGCTGCCTGGAGCCATGGCAGGCAGTGGGTGGCCGACGCTCTCAAGAAACTTGGCCAGGTCAAACTGGGCAACCGACAGGGCGCCGCTGATCTGCGGGGTTTTGTCCAGGTCATTGGCCTTCAGTTCGCCCAGGGCGCGCAGTTGGTTGGCCGCCAGTTTCAGGTTGGTCCATTCGGCGACGTTGGCCGCCAGGTCCACCAGCAGTTGGCCCTGGGTGGAGAAGCTCACGGTCTTGCCTTGCAACGGCTCACCGGTGGCTTCGCCACTCAAGCGCATGTCTTCGAACTGATAACGCTTGAGCGCGCGCTGGATGCGCAAGTTGCCGTTCAGCTCAGTCTTGACCCGCATCAGCGGCTGGTTGCTGCCCAGGAATGCGGTGAGTTTCAGCGGGATGCTGGCGCCTTCGTGGATGGCACCGGCACTCAACTGGATACTTTCGGCACTCAATTGCTTGCCGGTCTGTTCATCGGTGTATTCGACGCGGGCGTTGTTGATGGTCAGGCTGTCGATGTCCAGGCGGATCGGCTGCGGCGGTTTTTCCGGCTTGGTTTCAGCCACCGGTTCGACCGGCGCGGGAGCGGGGGCACCGGCGGTTTCGTCGGGCAGGTTCTTGCCGATGTCTTCCCAGTTGCCGTGACCTTGTTTGTCGCGGTTCAGGCGCAGGTTCAAGCCCTCGACACGCACATCGCTCATTTGTACTTCGCGGCGCAGCAGTGGCAGTACGCGCACCGAGAGGCCGAGCATCTGCAAGTCGGCAAACGGTTGAGTCGGTGCGGTCAGGGTCGCGACACTGGCTTCATGAAGCTCCAGGCCGAGCCAGGGGAACAGGCTCCAGCCGATATCGCCATTGAGCGTCAGCTCGATGTGGGCCTTGTCGCGGGCTATCTGGCGAATTTCTTCTTTGTAGTCGTTGGGATCGAAAAGGTGGGTCAGGGCAAAGCCGAGCGCCACAATGATCAGCAACAGCCCGAGAAGTACCAGACCCAGGATTTTGCCGAACGCTTTCATGGGCGAGTCCTTGTATGTCGATTTCAAAATTTAGCCGCAGAGTATAACGCCCGAAGGCCGGCGTCAGTTCACGGATCGTTACATTGTATCCACCGGTGCGGAAATGGGATTTTGACGTCAAGAAAATACAGATAATCGAAAAAAGGTAGTGGCAGTTTGATTTTTCCGTCATCCACTGGTGCTAATCTCTGCACGTTCGTCCGCCTTCTGCGACTTAACGTCGCGCCTAAAAGGGAGCTTCACTCAACAAAACGGCCACGCTTTGCGTGCAAGGCCGAGGGAGAGAGCGCCTGACGGACGCATACCAATAACTGGGGGAAACACCAATGAGCACTAGCACTGTGGCCGGCACTGCCGCCGCACAGCCTGCGTTCCTGTCCAAGGAGCGCATCATCGCCAAGCCGGGCTTCAACCGCTGGCTGGTTCCACCGGCCGCACTGGCCATCCACTTGTGCATCGGCATGGCCTACGGCTTCTCGGTGTTCTGGCTGCCCTTGTCCAAGGCGCTGGGTATCACCGCGCCGGTAGCCTGCGCGCCGGACATGAGCTTTATCGCCCAAGTCTTTTCGTCCCAATGCGACTGGCCCATCTCCATGTTGGGCTGGATCTACACCCTGTTCTTCATCTTCCTGGGTTGCTCCGCAGCGATCTGGGGCGGTTGGCTGGAACACGCCGGGCCGCGTAAGGCTGGTGTTGTCTCGGCGCTGTGCTGGTGTGGTGGCCTGCTGATCTCGGCCTTGGGTATCTATACCCACCAGATCTGGCTGATGTGGATCGGCTCCGGGGTCATTGGCGGTATTGGCCTGGGCCTGGGCTATATCTCGCCCGTTTCGACCTTGATCAAGTGGTTCCCGGACAAGCGCGGCATGGCGACCGGCATGGCGATCATGGGCTTTGGCGGCGGCGCGATGGTGGGTGCACCTTTGGCTGCGGCGCTGATGGGCCATTTCTCTTCACCAACCAGCGTCGGTGTATGGCAGAGCTTTGTGGTCATGGCGGCGATTTACTTCGTGTTCATGATCGGTGGCGCACTGCTGTATCGCGTGCCGCCAACCGGCTGGAAGCCTGAGGGTTGGACTGCTCCGGCGAAAAAAGCCAGCAATGCGATGATCACTCACCGCCATGTGCATGTGAATGTCGCGTGGAAAACCCCGCAGTTCCGCCTGGTATGGCTGGTGCTGTGCCTGAACGTGTCGGCCGGTATCGGTATTCTGGGCATGGCTTCGCCGCTGCTACAGGAAGTATTTGGCGGCAAACTCCTGGGCGTCGATGTGCCATTTGGTCAATTGGATGCGGGCCAGTTGGCCTCCATTGCAGCCATTGCCGCTGGTTTTACCGGCCTGTTGAGCCTGTTCAACATCGGTGGACGGTTCTTCTGGGCGTCGTTCTCCGACTACCTGGGGCGTAAAAACACCTATTTTGTGTTCTTCGCACTGGGCTTTGCCCTCTATGCGTTGATCCCGAACCTGGGGCACCTGGGTAACGTGGCGCTGTTCGTGGCTGCGTTCTGCATCATCCTGTCGATGTACGGCGGTGGTTTTGCCACGGTTCCGGCCTACCTGGCGGACCTGTTCGGCACTCAGATGGTTGGCGCGATCCACGGTCGCCTGTTGACCGCCTGGGCCGCTGCGGGCGTGTTGGGCCCGGTGTTGGTGAACTACCTGCGTGAATACCAGTTGAGCATCGGCGTTGAACGCGCCGCGGCCTACGACATCACCTTGTACATCCTGGCCGGCCTGCTGGTGCTGGGCTTCATCTGCAACCTGCTGGTGCGCCCGGTGGCCGACAAGTACTTCATGACCGACGCCGAACTGGCCGCCGAGCAGGCGCTGGGCCATGACAAAGGTGCTGATGCGAGCACCGTGCTGGAGTGGAAGGCCTCCGCCGCCAGCAAGCCGCTGGCGATTGCCGCGTGGCTGGTAGTGGGTATTCCGTTGGCGTGGGGTGTGTGGGTGACCTTGCAGAAGACGGCGGTACTGTTCCACTGACCCCGCAATAAGGGTGGGCCCGGCTCCTGTGGGGCCGGGCTTGTGTGGGAGCTGGCTTGCCTGCGATAGCATCACTGCGGTGCAACTGATACCCCGAGGTGTCTGCATCGCAGGCAAGCCAGCTCCCACATAAGCCCATGCTCACATGTATGCACATGTCTATCCCCGACATTCCTCGCTCCAACTCGTCAGTCTTATCCCCTTCGTTGTTTCTGTTTAGCGCCTGCGCCCCTATAATGGCTGCCTTTTTCGCCCAATGATTTTGCGGAGCTGGTGATGGCCGAACGTAAGGCATCTGTCGAGCGCGACACTCTGGAAACCCAGATCAAAGCCTCGATCAACCTGGATGGCACCGGAAAGGCCCGATTTGATATCGGTGTACCTTTTCTTGAGCACATGCTGGACCAGATCGCCCGTCACGGGCTGATCGACCTGGATATCGTCGGCAAAGGCGACCTGCATATCGACGACCACCACATGGTGGAAGACGTGGGCATCACCCTCGGCCAGGCGTTTGCCAAGGCCATCGGCGACAAAAAAGGCATCCGTCGCTACGGCCATGCCTATGTCCCGTTGGATGAGGCGCTGTCCCGTGTGGTCATCGACTTCTCCGGTCGCCCGGGTTTGCAGATGCACGTGCCGTACACCCGCGCTAACGTGGGCCGTGGCTTTGACGTCGACCTGTTCCAGGAATTCTTCCAGGGCTTTGTCAACCACGCACTGGTCAGCCTGCACATCGACAACCTGCGCGGCACCAACACTCACCACCAGATCGAAACCGTGTTCAAGGCTTTCGGCCGCGCACTGCGCATGGCCGTGGAAGTCGATGAGCGCATGGGCGGGCAAATGCCGTCGACCAAGGGCGTCCTGTAATGCAGACGGTCGCGGTTATCGATTACGGCATGGGTAACCTGCACTCGGTGGCCAAGGCCCTTGAGCATGTAGGCGCTGGCAAGGTGCTGATCACCAGCGATGCCAACGTGATTCGCGAAGCCGACCGTGTGGTGTTCCCCGGCGTCGGCGCGATTCGCGATTGCATGGCCGAGATCCGTCGCCTGGGCTTTGATAGCCTGGTGCGCGAAGTCAGCCAGGACCGCCCCTTCCTCGGTATCTGCGTGGGCATGCAAGCCTTGCTCGACAGCAGTGAAGAGAACGGCGGAGTCGACTGCATCGGCCTGTTTCCGGGCCAGGTGAAGTTCTTCGGCAAAGACCTGCATGAAGAGGGCGAGCACCTCAAAGTCCCGCACATGGGCTGGAACGAAGTGCGCCGCACCGTCGACCACCCGCTGTGGCACGACATCCCGGACATGGCGCGTTTCTACTTCGTGCACAGCTACTACATCGCCGCCGGTAACCCGCGCCAGGTGGTGGGTGGCGGGCATTACGGCGTCGATTTTGCCGCCGCGCTGGCCGATGGTTCGCGCTTTGCCGTGCAGTTTCACCCGGAGAAGAGCCATACCCATGGCCTGCAATTGCTGCAGAACTTCGCCACGTGGGATGGTCGCTGGTAAATGGCCAGGAAACCGAAGCAGCCGATCTTGAACCTCACGCCCGAGCAGGAGCGTGAGGCTACCGACAAGATCAAGCGTTTCATGGAGGACCGCTTCGAGCTCAAGCTGGGCTCGTTCGAGGTCGCCGAAATTCTTGAGCTGTTCACCACCGAAGTGGCGCCGCATTATTACAACAGGGCGATTTTCGACACGCAGACGCTCCTTAAAGAAAGGTTCGAAAGCATCGAAAGCGACTTGTGGTCGCTTGAGAAACCCTGATTTCCCAAGCATTGCTGAATATCGAATAAGGTTTGCCAGATGCTGATTATCCCCGCTATCGATCTCAAGGACGGCGCTTGTGTCCGCCTGCGCCAAGGCCGCATGGAAGATTCCACCGTGTTCTCCGATGACCCGGTGAGCATGGCTGCCAAATGGGTAGAAGGGGGCTGCCGTCGTCTGCATCTGGTGGACCTGAACGGCGCCTTCGAAGGCCAGCCGGTCAATGGCGAGGTGGTCACCGCCATCGCCAAGCGCTACCCGACCCTGCCGATCCAGATCGGCGGCGGTATCCGCTCCCTGGAAACCATCGAGCACTACGTGAAAGCGGGCGTGAGCTACGTGATCATCGGCACCAAGGCCGTGAAAGACCCAGCCTTCGTCGCCGAAGCTTGCCGCGCGTTCCCTGGCAAGGTGATCGTCGGCCTGGATGCCAAGGACGGCTTCGTCGCCACCGACGGCTGGGCTGAAATCAGCACCGTGCAAGTGATCGACCTGGCCAAGCAGTTCGAAGCCGACGGCGTGTCCGCCATCGTTTATACCGACATCGCCAAAGACGGCATGATGCAGGGCTGCAACGTACCTTTCACCGCAGCCCTGGCAGCGGCCACCAAGATTCCGGTGATCGCTTCCGGCGGCATCCACAACCTGGGCGACATCAAGTCGCTGCTGGACGCCAAGGCGCCTGGGATCATCGGCGCCATCACCGGCCGTGCGATCTATGAAGGCACTCTGGACGTCGCCGAAGCCCAGGCTTACTGCGACGCCTACAACGGCTGAGGACTGACCATGGCGCTGGCCAAACGCATCATCCCTTGCCTGGACGTCGACAACGGTCGCGTGGTCAAGGGCGTCAAGTTCGAGAACATCCGTGACGCCGGCGACCCGGTGGAAATTGCCCGTCGATACGATGAGCAAGGTGCCGATGAGATTACCTTTCTCGACATCACCGCCAGCGTCGATGGCCGTGATACCACGCTGCATACCGTCGAGCGCATGGCCAGCCAGGTGTTTATCCCGCTGACCGTGGGTGGCGGCGTGCGCACCGTGCAAGACATCCGCAACCTGCTCAATGCCGGTGCGGACAAGGTCTCGATCAACACCGCCGCCGTGTTCAACCCCGAGTTTGTCGGCGAAGCCGCACAACACTTCGGCTCGCAATGTATCGTGGTGGCTATCGACGCCAAGAAGGTCTCCGGCCCGGGCGAAACCCCGCGCTGGGAGATCTTCACCCACGGCGGGCGCAAGCCTACCGGGCTGGACGCGGTGGAGTGGGCGATGAAGATGGAAGGCCTGGGCGCCGGTGAGATCCTGCTGACCAGCATGGACCAGGACGGCATGAAAAACGGCTTCGACCTGGGCGTCACCCGCGCCATCAGCGATGCCCTGGGCATTCCAGTGATCGCGTCGGGTGGGGTTGGCAACCTGCAACACCTGGCCGATGGCGTGCTTGAAGGCCACGCCAGCGCGGTGCTGGCGGCGAGTATTTTCCACTTTGGCGAATACACCGTGCCCGAGGCCAAGGCCTACATGGCGGCGCGCGGTATCGTCGTGCGCTAAACGCTGCTGGACACCATGGCAGGCTCGCGGCACTCTCTGCGCTTGCCATGGATTCCGGTAGCCTTCATGTTCAAACACCTGCTGCTCGCCCTTGCCAGTTCCTCCATGCTCATGGTGGCTACGGCACACGCCGAACAACCGTCTGACGCCTCCCTGGTGTTGCTGACGGAAAATTTTCCGCCCTACAACATGGCGAAAAACGGCAAGAACTTCGCCAAGGACGAGAACATCGAAGGCATCGCCGTGGACATCGTGCGCGAAACCTTCAAGCGCGCTGGCATTTCCTACAACCTCACTCTGCGTTTTCCTTGGGAGCGAATCTACAAGCTCGCCCTGGAACAGCCAGGTTACGGCGTGTTTGTGATGGCGCGGTTGCCAGATCGTGAAGCCTTGTTCAAATGGGTCGGCCCTATCGGCCCGGACGATTGGGTGTTGCTGGCCAAGGCAGACAGCAAGATCGAGTTGGAAAATCTGGAGCAAGCGCGCCGCTACAAGATTGGCGCCTACAAAGGCGATGCCATTGCCGAAAGCCTGGACAAGCAGGGGCTCAAGCCGATAGTCGCCCTGCGTGACCAGGATAATGCGCAAAAGCTTATGGAAGGCCAGATCGACCTGTGGGCCACTGGCGATCCTGCTGGGCGTTACCTGGCGCGGCAGGTGGGAGTGAACGGGCTCAAGACGGTATTGCGCTTCAACAGTGCGCAGCTTTACCTGGCGTTGAACAAAGACGTGCCGGATGAGCTGGTGGCCAGGCTCCAGGCCGCATTGGATGAGTTACGCAACAGCGGCCGTATAGACGAAATCATGGCGCAATATCTGTAAGTGAGCTGTTGTGGCGAGGGAGCTTGCTCCCGCTGGGCTGCGTAGCGGCCCTAAAATCGTGGGAGCGCTTCGCACTCCAGCGGGAGCAAGCTCCCTCGCCACAGTGACTGTCAGCGATAGATGCCGTTTTTGCCGTGGGCACTCATCGCCCGATTACTGCGCACGCTGATCATCAACTTGATATCGATCCACTCCACGCCCTGCGCCTTGAGCTTGGGCAACTCGCGCTCCAGCACCGCCAGCGTCTGTGGGTAAGGGTGCCCTATCATCACCGCCGAGCCCTGCTTGTGCGCCAGTTTGATCGCGGTCTGCAGTTGCGTGGTAATCGCCGCCTCGGTGCGTTCGTCATCGAGAAATACATCCCGCGACACATGGGCCAAACCGATCTTCTGCGCCTCGGCGGCGGCGACGGTTTGCGCACTGGTGCGGCTGTCGACGAAGAACTTGTGGCGCCGTTGCAGCTCACCCATCAGCCAAGTCATCGCTACCGGTTGTGCGGTCATGCGGCTGCCCATGTGGTTGTTGATACCGGCGGTGTAGGGCACGGCTTCAAATGCCGCGTCCAGGCGCTTGCCCAGTTCTTCGATGGACAGCTCCGGGTGCCAGGCGAAGGGGCCGGTGGCTGGGTCCATGGGCATGTGCAGGATCACGATCTTGCCAGCCTTGTGGGCCTCACGGGCAAATTCGGTGGCGTGGGGCGTGTCCGGCATGATGGCGGCGGTCACCGGGCCGGGTAGCGCAAGTACACGACGATCCCGAGGCAGGTTTTGCCCCAGGTCGTCGATGATAAGCGTCAGGTAGGCTTTGTGCGCTTCGCTGGCAGTGGCCGCTTGAGCGACCCCTGCCAGGCTGCACAGCACAGCGATGATCAGGGCAAGACGCATGATCAACGGCTGCGGGTGATGCTCAAGCCCTTGAGCAGGCTGAGCGCCTGGGCCAGTTGGTAGTCATCGTCCTGCGGCATCGGCTTGGCCTTGGCGCGGCTACCGGTTGGCTGGTCGGCACCGCCGTTGCCATTGCCCAGGTGGCCTTGCAGGTCGGCCTCTTTGTAGTATTCGCCATCGATCTCGTTGGTGATCTTGGCGCGGCGTACTTCGATGTCCGGCACAATGCCCTGGGCCTGGATCGAGCGGCCGTTCGGCGTGTAATACAGCGCCGTGGTGATCTTCAGTGCACGGTCGTTGTTCAGCGGCAATACGGTCTGCACCGAGCCTTTGCCGAAGCTGGTGGTGCCCATCAGCACGCCGCGCTTGAGGTCTTGCAGGGCGCCGGCGACGATTTCCGAGGCCGAGGCGCTGCCGCCGTTGATCAATACCGCCAGTGGCACGTTCTCGCTGAGGTCGTTGCCAGTGGCCGAGAAGCGCAACTCGGAGTTGGCGATACGGCCCTTGGTGTAGACGATCAGGCCCTTGGTGACGAAGTGGTCGACCACCTCGACCGCCGACTGCAACACGCCGCCTGGGTTGTTGCGCAGGTCAAGCACGATGCCGTTGAGCTTCTTGCCGTTGTCCTTGCGCAGCTTGGCCAGGGCCTTGGCCACTTCGTCGCCGGTCTTGACCTGGAACTGGGTGATACGGATGTAGCCGTAGCCCGACTCCAGCAACTGGCTTTTCACGCTCTTGACCGTGATGGTCGCACGGGCCAGGGTCACGTCAAACGGGTTGCCGCCGTCGCGTACCAGGGTCAGGGTGATCTTCTGGCCGAGCTTGCCGCGCATCTTGTCGACGGCTTCGGTCATGGTCTGGCCACGGGTCGGCTGGCCGTTGATCTTCACGATCAGGTCGCCGGCCTGGATGCCGGCCTTGGACGCCGGGGTGTCGTCAATAGGCGAGACCACTTTGATCTGGCCGTCTTCGGAGCCCACTTCGATGCCCAGGCCGCCGAACTCACCGCTGGTGCTTTCCTGCAGCTCGGCGAAATCTTCCGGGCCCAGGTAGGCGGAGTGCGGGTCGAGGTTGCTGAGCATGCCCTTGATGGCATTTTCCAGCAGGGCCTTGTCGTCTACGGGTTCGACATACGCTGCCTTGATCCGGTCCATGACCTCGGCAAAGGTGCGCAGCTCGTCCAGCGGCAATGGCGCCTTGGTCGTCGCAGCCATGGCAGGTGCAGCCGGTGCGGCCTGGTCGGCAAAAGCCAGAGGCGCGCCGATCACCAGGGCGATCGTCAGGGCCAGCGAAGTGAGGCGGGACAAATGCAGCATGTCGAACGAACTCCTAATGTAGATGCGACCCTATCCTTGGGACCGGCACCATTGTGCAGGGTCGCTCGGGCGGCCCTGCTGACGAATAGCGAAGTACAGCGCCGGGGTGTCCTGGCCGCCACTGTTACCGACAGTGGAGATGGATTCACCGGCTTTTACAACATCACCTGCCGACTTGAGTAATGTCTGATTGTGGCCGTAAAGGCTCAAATAGCCATTGCCGTGGTCAAGAATCACCAGCAAGCCGGCGCCCCGCAACCAATCGGCGAACACCACGCGCCCACCGTGCACCGCGTGGACCTGGCTGCCGGCAGAGGCGCTGATCATCACGCCATCCCACTTGGCGCGGGTGTCATCGCCACGGGTTTCCCCAAAGCGTGCCAGTAATCGACCATCAACCGGCCATGGAAGTTTGCCTCGTGCGGAAGCAAAAGGGCCGCCGAACGACTCGCCGCTGCTGGAAACCAACGGGCCAGGCGCTGCACGCGCCGGTTTGCGCGGGGCCGGAGCGTCGGTGGTGGCAGCCAGTTCGGCCTCACGCTGACGCTTTTTTTCGGCTTCCTGCTGGGCGATCAGCGCTTTTTGCCGCGCTTCTTCGGCCTCGCGTGCCTGGCGGGCCAGGGTTTCTTCAATGGTCTTGAGGACTTTGGCCAGGTCGGCCTGGTCTTGCTCGCGGGCCTGCAACTTGGCGTCGCGGGCTTTTACGTCGCTGTTGAGCTTGGCCAGGGCCTGCTGGCGTTCCTTGCGTACTTTATCGAGCTGGTCGCGCTGGGTGTCGAGGGCGGTTTTCTGGTCGAGCAGCTGCGATTGCTGGTCAGCGATTTCCTGCTCGACATTGGCCAATTGGCGCAGGGTTTCGTTAAACCCCTTCAATTGCGCCAGGCGCGCCTGGCTCAGGTAGTCGTAATAGGTGAGGGTACGGGCGAATTTTTCCGGGTTCTGCTGGTTGAGCAGCAGCTTGAGGTACTCCTGGCGGCCGCTCTGGTACGCGGCACGGGCCTGGATCGCGATCAGGCGTTGCTGTTCAACGCGTGCGCTCTGGAGTTTTTTTTTCTCAGCGTCGAGTCGCTCCAGTTCCGACTCGCTCTTCTTTAGTTCTTTTTGCAGCTCCTGGACCTGCTTCTCCAGCTTGCCCATTTCGGTTTCCGTGCCGCGCAGGTCTTTCTGCACCCCGGATTTTTCTTCCTGGAGCTTGCCGAGCAGCTTTTTCAGCTCGGTAATGTCCTGACGCGTAGCGTCCAACTGTTGTTGGGTTTGTGCGCGCTCATCGGCAAACGCCGGTTGGAGCAGGCAGACAAGAGCAAGGGTTATCAAGGCGCGAAGCATAGAGGCGGGCGACACCAGGGGAAAAGGACGGCCTAGTATGCCCGCCAAGCGCTGCAAAAAAAACGCCCAATTGGGGCTGGTGGGCAAGATAGGTGCCGAGTGGTGCTGGTATGGCGAAAAGACATCTATCAAACACCACAAACCAATGTGGGAGCGGGCTTGCCCGCGATTGCGGTGGGTCAGCGACATAGATGTCGACTGATTAGCCGCTATCGCGGGCAAGCCCGCTCCCACACTGTTTTGTGGCGTACTTTGGATCAGACCAGGATCGAGGTCCCGGTCATCTCCTTCGGCTGTTCCAACCCCATCAGCTTGAGCATGGTCGGCGCCACATCCGCCAGCACGCCACCTTCACGCACTTTCAGGTCACGTTTGCCGACGTAGATGAACGGCACCGGTTCGGTGGTGTGCGCGGTGTGCGCCTGGCCGGTGGATTCGTCGGACATCTGTTCGCAGTTGCCGTGGTCGGCGGTGATCAGCGCTTCGCCGCCGACTTTTTCCAGCGCGTCGACGATGCGGCCAACACATTTATCCAGGCATTCCACGGCCTTGACCGCCGCTTCCAGGTTGCCGCTGTGGCCAACCATGTCGCCGTTGGCGTAGTTGACGACGATCACGTCATAACGCTGGTGATCAATGGCGTCGACGATCTTGTCGGTGACTTCCGGTGCGCTCATTTCCGGCTGCAAGTCGTAGGTAGCGACTTTTGGCGACGGGATCAGGATGCGCTCTTCGCCGGGGAACGGCTCCTCGCGGCCACCGGAGAAGAAGAACGTCACGTGGGCGTATTTCTCGGTTTCGGCGATGCGCAGTTGGGTCTTGCCGTTCTTGGCCAGGTAGTCGCCCAGCACGTTCTCCAGGCTGCCCGGGGCGAACGCCGACGGGGCCGGGATGTTGGCGGCGTATTGGGTGAGCATGACGAACTCGACCTTCGGCTGGCGCGCGCGCTCGAAGTCCTTGAAGCCTTCATCGACGAACACATGGCTCAGTTCACGGGCGCGGTCGGCGCGGAAGTTCATGAACACCACGGCGTCGCCGTCTTCGACTTTCACCGGCTCGCCGATGGTGGTGGCTTTGACGAATTCATCGCTTTCGCCACGGGCGTAGGCCGCTTCCAGGCCTTCCTGGGCGGTGGCCGCGTTGAATTCGGCCTGGCCGTCTACTATCAGGTTGTAGGCCTGGGCGACACGGTCCCAGCGGTTGTCGCGGTCCATGGCGAAGTAACGGCCCACCAGGCTGGCGATACGGCCCTTGCCCAGGGCGGCGAAGGTGGTATCCAGCAGTTCGATGGAGGATTGCGCGCTTTTAGGCGGCGTGTCGCGGCCGTCGAGGAAGGCGTGCAGATAGATTTTGTCAGCGCCGCGCTTGAACGCCAGTTCGGCCATGGCGACCAAGTGATCCTGATGGCTGTGTACGCCGCCGTCCGACAACAGGCCCATGAAGTGCACGGCCTTGCTGGCGGCAACGGCTTTATCGACCGCCGCGCAGATGGTCGGGTTTTCGAAGAACTCGCCATCGCGGATCGCCTTGGTGACACGAGTGAAGTCCTGGTACACCACTCGTCCGGCACCGAGGTTCATGTGGCCGACTTCCGAGTTGCCCATCTGGCCGTCCGGCAGGCCCACGTCCATGCCGGAACCTGAGATCAGGCCGTTGGGCACGGTGGCGGTCAGGCGGTCCAGTACCGGCTTGTTGGCCGAGTACACTGCGTTGTCGTGGTGGCTTTCACTGTGTCCGAAGCCATCGAGAATTATCAGGACCAAAGGTTTAGGCGTGGTAGTCATAGATCCTCTCGCGGCGCTAATAAAGGAAGACAATTGAAAAGGGAGTGGCAGTTTAAAGCGAAGTTCCAACCACGTCACCGCTTTACGGGGGTTGGCCCCCCCTGGCGGCTGTGTATACTTACCGCCATTTTAACGCCCTGGAACCTCCTTGATGGTTGATCACCTGATTGCATTTGCCACTGCCCACTACCTGCTTGTGGGCGCCTTCGTCATCCTGCTGGCGCTGCTGATCGCTCACGAACTGAGCCGCGGTGGTCGCAGCCTGAGCACGTCGGAGCTGACCGCGCTGGTCAACAAGGATGAGGCCGTCGTCGTCGATATTCGCCCGGCCAAGGATTATGCCGCCGGCCATATCGTTGGCGCCCTGAACATTCCCCAGGACAAGCTGATTGCGCGTCTGGGCGAACTGGAAAAGCACAAGGCCAAGACCATCATCCTGGTCGATGCCCAGGGCCAGCACTCCGGCACCCACGCCCGTGAGATGCTCAAGTCCGGCTTCACCGCCGCCAAGCTGTCGGGTGGTATCAGCAGCTGGCGTGGCGATAACCTGCCGTTGGTGAAGTGATATGAGCCAGGTTGTCGTGTATTCCAGCGATTGGTGCCCTTACTGCATGCGGGCCAAGGCCTTGCTTGAGAAAAAGGGTGTTGCCTTTGAAGAGATCAAGGTCGATGGCAAGCCCCAGGTGCGCGCCGAAATGGCCCAGAAGGCTGGCCGCACGTCGGTCCCGCAGATCTGGATCGGCACCCGGCATATCGGTGGTTGCGACGACCTGTTCGCTCTGGAGCGCGCCGGTAAACTTGATGCGCTGCTGTCCGCCTGACGTCTAAACCCTTAAGAACCCAAGATAAAGAAGGATCTGCGATGACTGATCAACAGAACACCGAAGCAGCAGAAGCTCAAGGCCCACAGTTTTCGCTGCAGCGGATCTACGTGCGTGACCTGTCGTTCGAAGCGCCAAAAAGCCCGGCCATCTTCCGTCAGGAGTGGACCCCAAGCGTTGCGCTGGACCTGAACACCCGTCAGAAATCCCTGGAAGGTGACTTCCACGAAGTCGTGCTGACCCTGTCGGTCACCGTCAAGAATGGTGAAGAAGTCGCTTTCATCGCTGAAGTGCAACAGGCCGGTATCTTCCTGATCCAAGGCCTGGACGAAGCGTCCATGAGCCACACCCTGGGTGCGTTCTGCCCGAACATCCTGTTCCCGTATGCCCGTGAGACCCTGGACAGCCTGGTCACCCGTGGTTCGTTCCCGGCCCTGATGCTGGCCCCGGTGAACTTCGATGCCCTGTACGCCCAAGAGCTGCAGCGCATGCAACAGGAAGGCGCGCCAACCGTTCAGTAATTTGCTGAGCGATGCCGTTCTAAAATGTGGGAGCGGGCTTGTGTGGGAGCTGGCTTGCCTGCGATAGCATCACTGCGGTGTGACTGACACACCGAGGTGCCTGCATCGCGGGCAAGCCCGGCTCCCACACAAGTCCGCTCCCACATTTGTTATGCGGTGTTATTTAAAACCCAGTTGGCGCCAGCCTTCATAGACGGCAACGGCTACGGTGTTCGACAGGTTCAGGCTGCGGCAGCCTTCACGCATCGGTAAGCGCAGGCGATGGCCATCGGGCAATGCGTCAAGCACCTCGGCCGGCAGGCCTCGGCTCTCCGGGCCGAACAGGAACGCGTCGCCCTCGGCAAAGCTGGCATCATGAAACGGCCGCGAGCCCTTGGTGGTGAACGCGAACAGCCGTGGGTGGCCCAGGCTCTCCAGGCAACTGGCGAGGTCGGCATGGCGCTTGAGGGTGGCGTACTCGTGGTAGTCCAGCCCGGCACGGCGCAGGCGCTTGTCGTCCATGTCAAAGCCCAACGGCTCGATCAAATGCAGGTGGCAGCCACTGTTGGCGCACAGCCTGATAACGTTGCCGGTATTCGGCGGAATTTCTGGTTGAAAAAGGATGACGTGAAACATGCACGGCTCCGAAGGCAAAGATGCGCTGCATTCTACCCCCGAAGACGACCCGAGACCGAAGCTATTGCCGAGGGTGTTGGGCTCATTGGCGATTGTCGGCTTGATGATTGGCTTGATGATCGGTCGCTTGACCACCCCCGAGCCGCTGGAGCTGCAACAGGTAGAACCTGCGGCGGATGGTTTGGTGGTGTGGTTCAACGACGAACCCAAGCTGCACGGCGAGCATATCGACGGCACCGTGGCGTTGCTGTTTGACGCCCAGGGAAAGGCTGCAAGCGGGCAGCTCAAGGTCAATGACAAGGACGTGAATTGGCGCATACGCAAGACCGACGCTGGCCTGCTGCTGAACCTGGTGGCGGCTCGGCCGTTGCGTGGGGAGTGGAGCGGTGCAGAGGTCGATGGCCGCTGGCGGCTGGAGATCCATCTCCAAGAGCAATAAAAGAGGGAGTTCCCGGCCTGCCTGTACCAGGGCTCCCAAAACGGGGTGAAGCCCAAGGCTTCGGTGTTAAAGAGGGGATTCTCGGCCTGCCTGTACCAAGGTCCCCGAAGCTGGGTAGTACTGGGGTTGTTGCAGGGGGCGTGCCAAAACTTGCAATTGCTGCTGGAAAAAAATGCCAAAAAGCGCAAAGCCCCGGAATACGGGGCTTTGTTTGTTTCTGCTACCAAGAAATTTGTAGCGAAAGCGATATGTGAGTTTTCTGGTCTGTGCTCAATGCCGGTTCATTGTGCATTGAAGCGGTGCACAGTCTGCAGGCATTGCACAAAACCAATGTGGGAGCTGGCTTGCCTGCGATGAGGGCGTGTCAGCCCTATACAGGGTGACTGACACACCGTCATCGCGGGCAAGCCCGGCTCCCACACTGGGCCTTCAGCGGTCTTGGGGTTCAGGCCTCATCACCCTCATCATCATCCCCACCATCCACCTTCATCCCCAATTCCTTGATCTTGCGCGTCAGGGTATTGCGCCCCCAACCCAGCAGCACGGCCGCATCGCGACGACGGCCGGCAGTGTGCTTCAGGGCAGTCTCGATCATGATCCGCTCGAACGCTGGCACGGCGCTGTCCAGCAGGTTCGACTGGCCGCGTGCCAAGGCCTGGTCCGCCCATTGGCGCAGCGCCTGTTCCCAGTTGGTCACGGGAGCCGAGTCCTGCGGCAGGCTCAGCAGCTCCGGCGGCAGGTCGCTGATGTGCACTTCACGCCCGGAGGCCATCACGGTGATCCAGCGGCAGGTGTTCTCCAGCTGGCGCACGTTGCCGGGCCACGGCAGGTTCTTGAGGTATTCCTCGGTCTCGCTTTTGAGCAGCTTGGGCTCGACGGCCAGCTCCAGGGCGGCGCGGCTGAGGAAGTGGCGGGCGAGGGTGGGGATATCTTCGCGACGGTCTGACATGCGCGGGATGTGGATGCGGATCACGTTGAGGCGGTGGAACAAGTCCTCACGGAATTTACCCGCATGCACCAGTGTTTCCAGGTTCTGGTGGGTGGCCGCGATGATGCGCACATCCACCTTGACCGGCGTATGCCCGCCCACACGGTAGAACTCGCCGTCAGCCAGCACGCGTAGCAAGCGAGTCTGGGTATCGGCCGGCATGTCGCCGATTTCATCGAGAAACAGTGTGCCGCCGTCCGCCTGTTCAAAGCGTCCGCGACGCAGGTTGGCCGCGCCGGTGAATGCGCCTTTCTCATGGCCGAACAGTTCGGACTCCATCAGGTCCTTGGGGATCGCCGCCATGTTCAGCGCGATAAACGGCGAGGCCGCGCGTGGGCTGTGGCGGTGCAGGGCATGGGCCACCAGCTCTTTACCGGTCCCCGATTCGCCGTTGATCAGCACGGTGATGTTGGAATGGCTCAAGCGCCCGATGGCGCGAAACACTTCCTGCATCGCCGGCGCTTCCCCGATGATTTCCGGGGTACGGGTCAGGGTCGGCGGCGCTTCCTGGTTCTGTTGTTCCTGGGCGTGCTGGTTGGCGCGCTTGACCAGCGCCACCGCTTCATCCACATCGAATGGCTTGGGCAGGTATTCAAAGGCGCCGCCCTGATAGGACGCGACAGCGCTGTCCAGGTCCGAGTGGGCAGTCATGATGATCACCGGCAGGCGCGGGTGCTGCTCGCGAATGCGCGCCAGCAAGTCCAGGCCACTGGCGCCAGGCATGCGGATATCGGAAATGATCACGTCCGGCTGCTGGCGTGCCAGGCGGCTCATCACCCCGTCGGCGCTGTCGAAGCTCTGGGTAGTCATGCCTTCCTGTTGCAAGGCTTTCTCGAGGACCCAGCGGATAGAACGGTCGTCATCGACGATCCAGACAGTTTCACTACGGCTCATGTCGTGGGGGCTCCTTGTTCCAATGGCAGGAAGATCGAGAACGTGGTGTGGCCAGGGTGGCTCTCACATTCGATCAGGCCCTGATGCTGGCTGATGATGTTCTGGGTGATGGCCAGGCCCAGCCCGGTACCGTCCGGGCGGCCGCTGACCATGGGAAAGAAGATGGTTTCCTGCAGCTCCGCAGGAATGCCGGGGCCGTTGTCGATGATCTCGACCTTGGTCACCAGGCGGTGGCGCACATGGCCGATGGTGAACTGGCGCAGGGCGCGGGTGCGCAGGCTGATGCGGCCCAGGCGTAGCTCATTCTGGCTGCTGATGGCCTGCATGGCGTTGCGCACGATGTTGAGCACCGCCTGGATCATCTGCTCGCGGTCGATCAACACGTCGGGAATACTTGGGTCGTAGTCGCGCACCAAGGTGATGCAGCCTTGGCTTTCGGCCTCGACCAATTGGCAGACCCGCTCCAGCACCTCATGCACGTTGGTCATCGCCAAGGACGGCAGCTTGTTGGAGCCGAGCATGCGGTCCACCAGGTTACGCAGACGGTCGGCTTCTTCGATGATGACGTTGGTGTAGTCCTTGAGGTGCTCGTCCGGCAGCTCACGGGACAACAACTGTGCCGCGCCGCGAATGCCGCCCAACGGGTTCTTGATCTCGTGGGCGAGGCCGCGCACCAGCATCTTGCTGGTTTCCTGCTTGGACAACTGCGCTTCCTCCTTGGTGATGCGCAGCAGGCGGTCGCGGGGGTGAACTTCGAGCAGCAGCAGGGTCGCGCCATTACTCAGGATCGGGGTCACGGCGTAGTCGACGGTCAACGTTTGTCCGGTGAGCGCGGTGAGCATCGCTTCGCGCTTGGTGAACGGGTGTGCCTGCTCCACGGCCTGGCGCAACGAGCTCAAGGCTTCGGCCGACTCGGTGAACAATTCGCTGATGAACTGCCCATGGCTGCGCTGGCCGCTGATCGCCAGGAGCATCTCCGCCGCCGGGTTCATGTACTCAAGGCGCAGGTCGGCATTGAGCAGGATGGTCGCGGTGGTCAGGTTGTCGAGTAACAAACGGTGCAGTGCATCGCTGATGGTCATCGGGACCTCTTTTGGAGCAAGGCGCGGGCTTGAGGCACACGCTGATACAAGGAAAATGCAAAAACCAAACCAAGGCTCCGAAAAGAAGCGCTAATGCCCTGAAATAAGGGGTTTAGGCGCGAAACTGTGGCGTTCTGCCAGCCTCAACGGGAAGTTTCGAACCAAAATGGGCTGGGCCATTGAGAAGGGTGCAGGCTATCGCACCAATATAGTGCGGTTTTGTGAAGGTTGTTCAGCAACTGAAGATTTAAGGCAAATCGTAGTCAGCGTGGGAGCTGGCTTGCCTGCGATAGCGGTGGCGCATTCAACACCGCTATCGCAGGCAAGCCAGCTGCACACATTTTTAATTGGGTTTGCAGTCACTCGCCTTTGTAGATGCAGAGCTCGGCGGTGGCGCGGATCATCGCCAGTTGGCGCAGCGGATCATTCAGCGGTTCGTGCACGGCCTCGGCCAGCCATTGGGGGCATTTAGGGTCTGTGCGCAAGGGCGTGAAGTCAGCCAGCTGCTGCAGCAGCCTTTTTTGCAGCTCGTCCAATTGCGGGCGGATCTGCTGGACCAAGTCCGGGCGCGGGTCGTCGGGAGCTTTGCCCTGGAACTGCCAATCGGACAGGTGGGTGTATTGCACCAGTTTATTGGCTTCGATCTGTGCGGCGAAAAACTGCTCGGCAGCGGCCGGGTCCAGCTTGTAGCTCGGCGCCTGGGCAGTGACGCTGGCGATCACCTCTTGCTCGCGCTTCTTGTCCTCCACGGGCTTGTGGCTGTCCCACTTGCTCAGTGCTACCTGGTCGGCAATCTCCAGGCGTTCGGCGATGCTGTTGAGCAGGGGTTCCAGCGTAGGCGGCGCTGCGCTCGCACTGGCACTGATGAACAGCAGGGCAAATACAAGTCGATATCTCAAAGGTGATCTCCTGTGGGAGCGGGCTTGCCCGCGATGGCGGTGTGTCAGTGATACAGCAGGTGGCCGGCAGTGCGCTATCGCAGTCAAGCCAGCTCCCACACTTTGATTGGGTTTGCAGAGCTGGCGTAGCGTAACGCCCAGGCAAAAAAAAGACCTCCCGAAGGAGGTCTTTCTCATCACGCTGCCTCAAGCAGCGCTACCGGATCAGCAGCTGTAGTACAGCTCGTATTCCAGTGGGTGTACGAAGGTGCGTACTTTGATTTCTTCTTCGCTTTTCAGGGCGATGTAAGCGTCGATGAAGTCGTCGCTGAAAACGCCGCCTTTGGTCAGGAACGCACGGCCCTTGTCCAGCTCTTCCAGGGCTTCTTTCAGGCTGCCGCACACTTGTGGGATCTCTTTGGCCTCTTCAGGCGGCAGGTCGTACAAGTTTTTGTCGGCGGCGTCGCCAGGGTGGATCTTGTTCTGGATACCGTCCAGGCCGGCCATCATCAGGGCGGCGAAGGCCAGGTAAGGGTTGGCAGCCGGGTCTGGGAAGCGCGCTTCGATACGGCGGCCTTTAGGGCTGTTGACGTAAGGAATACGGATCGAGGCGGAGCGGTTGCGTGCCGAGTAGGCCAGCATCACCGGCGCTTCAAAACCTGGGACCAGACGCTTGTAGGAGTTGGTCGACGGGTTGGTGAAGCCGTTCAGGGCCTTGCCGTGCTTGATGATGCCGCCGATGAAGTACAGAGCGGTGTCGGACAGGCCGGCATAGCCTTCGCCGGCGAAGGTGTTCTTGCCGTCTTTGGAAATCGATACGTGAACGTGCATGCCCGAGCCGTTATCGCCGTACAGCGGCTTAGGCATGAAGGTAGCGGTGCGGCCATAGGCATCGGCAACGTTGTGCACGCAGTATTTCAGGGTTTGAACTTCGTCAGCCTTCTTCACCAGCGTGTTGAATTTCACGCCGATTTCGTTCTGGCCGGCAGTCGCCACTTCGTGGTGGTGAACTTCAACGGTCTGGCCCATTTCTTCCAGTGCGTTGCACATGGAGGTACGGATTTCATGGTCGAAGTCGAACGGTGGTACTGGGAAGTAACCGCCTTTCACGCCTGGACGGTGGCCTTTGTTGCCGCCTTCCACGTCCTGGTCGGACATCCACGAGCCTTGCTCGGAGAAAATCTTGAACATGGAGCCGGAGATGTCGGACTTGAACTTCACCGAGTCGAAGATGAAGAACTCTGGCTCAGGGCCGAAGAATGCGGTGTCGCCGATACCGGTGGACTTCAGGTATTCCTCGGCACGGTGGGCGATGGCGCGTGGGTCGCGGTCATAGCCTTGCATGGTCGAAGGTTCGATGATGTCGCACACCAGGATCAGGGTCGGCTCTTCGGTGAAGGGGTCGAGTACGGCGGTGCTGTCGTCTGGCAGCAGGATCATGTCGGAGGCTTCGATGCCTTTCCAGCCGGCGATGGAGGAACCGTCGAACATCTTGCCGACCTCGAAGAAGTCATCTTCCAGCGCATCGCGAGCCGGCATGGTCACGTGGTGCTGAGTGCCTTTTGTGTCCGTGAAGCGCAGATCAATCCATTTAACGTCATGATCTTTGATGAGTTGAACCGACTTCGACATGGTGTCCTCCGGGTGGCTTCGGGCTTGGGTAGTGGAGTTAGCCCTTAGAATTTGGGTGATGCCGGCGCGGATACTCCGCCAAGGCAACCTGCCTCACAAGAGAGCAAATTGCATGCCAGTGCGCCAACATGGCCGTTTTGCCTCAAAATAGCCCCTATAACGGTGCAATCGGCAAAAACGGCATAAATCGCGCACTGCAATGTAGCGTTTATTTGTGCAAATGACCCGTTTTGGTGCATTGCGTATGCAATGCATATTAACTGGTTAAACCTTGAGCGATTTCCGCTATAATCCGCGCCCCCCTTTTTCAGCAGGCCCGGCGCGCGCTGTTTCCATGAAATTAATCGTTAAAGTCTTCCCCGAGATCACCATCAAAAGCCGACCGGTACGGACGCGTTTCATCCGTCAGTTGGCCAAGAACATCCGTGCCGTGCTCCGTGACCTGGACCCGGCTGTGGTGGTGAACGGCGTGTGGGACAACCTCGAGCTGGAAACCCGCATTACCGACGCCAAAGCCTTGAAGGACATGACCGAGCGCCTGAGCTGCATGCCGGGCATCGCGCATTTCCTGCAGGTGGATGAGTACCCGCTGGGCGACTTCGACGACATCACCGAAAAGTGCAAGCAGCACTACGGCAGTGCGCTTGAAGGCAAGATTTTTTCGGTGCGTTGCAAGCGTGCCGGCAAGCACCCGTTCAGCTCCATGGATGTCGAGAAATACGTCGGCAGCAAGCTGCGTCGTGAGTGCGGTGCCGCTGGAATTTCCTTGAAAGCGCCACAAATTGAAGTGCGCATGGAAATTCGCGACCAACGGTTGTTCGTGATCCACAGCCAGCACAACAGCATCGGCGGCTACCCGCTGGGTGCCCTGGAACAGACTCTGGTATTGATGTCCGGCGGTTTCGATTCCACGGTGGCGGCTTACCAGATCATGCGTCGCGGCCTGATGAGCCACTTCTGCTTCTTCAACCTGGGCGGGCGTGCACATGAATTGGGCGTGATGGAAGTCGCGCACTTTATCTGGAAGAAATACGGCAGCTCCCAACGCGTGCTATTTGTAAGCGTACCGTTCGAGGAAGTGCTGGGCGAAATTCTCGGCAAAGTCGATAACAGTCATATGGGCGTAGTATTGAAGCGTATGATGTTGCGCGCTGCGTCCCGAATCGCCGATCAATTGCAGATCGACGCCCTGGTGACCGGCGAAGCGATTTCCCAGGTTTCCAGCCAGACGCTGCCTAACCTGTCGATCATTGACTGCGTGACCGAGAAGCTGGTGCTACGCCCGCTGATCGCCAGCCATAAGCAGGACATCATCGACCTGGCAGAGCAAATCGGCACCGCCGACTTTGCCAAGCATATGCCTGAATACTGCGGGGTCATTTCGGTGAACCCCAAGACCCACGCCAAGCGTCACCGCGTGGAGCATGAAGAAAAAGAATTCGACATGGCGATTCTGGAGCGTGCGCTCGAGAACGCCAAGCTGGTGCCAATCGATCGAGTGATCGACGAATTGGGCCAGGATGTGCAGATCGAAGAAGTCAGCGAAGCCCTGGCGGGCCAGATCGTCGTCGACATCCGTCATCCGGATGCCGCCGAAGACGAGCCGCTGGAAATCGCTGGCATCGACGTGCAAACGCTGCCGTTCTACGCACTGAACGCGCGTTTCAAGGAACTGGATAACAGCCGTCAGTACCTGTTGTATTGCGACAAAGGCGTGATGAGTCGCCTGCATGCCCACCATTTGCTCAGTGAGGGGCATGCCAATGTGCGCGTTTATCGACCGAGCTAAGAGCCCGGGGCTGTTTGCCTGTGGCCTGCGTCACCGGCCCCCCGACTCTGCCGTCAAGCTGTAACGGCAAGGCCTGACTCTACTGTTAATCGCTGCCACGACCTGTCAGCACACCGAATCCTCTGATCGAGATACACAAGTGATCGAAAATCTACGTAACATCGCCATCATTGCTCACGTTGACCATGGTAAAACCACCCTGGTAGACAAACTCCTGCGTCAATCCGGCACCCTGGAGCGCAACGAGCTCAACGACGAGCGCGTGATGGACTCCAACGACCAGGAAAAAGAGCGCGGTATTACCATCCTGGCAAAAAACACCGCTATCAACTGGAACGGCTACCACATCAACATCGTGGATACCCCGGGCCACGCCGACTTCGGCGGCGAAGTAGAACGCGTAATGTCGATGGTTGACTCCGTTCTGCTGCTGGTTGACGCTCAAGACGGCCCTATGCCGCAAACCCGTTTCGTGACCAAGAAGGCTTTCGAAGCCGGCCTGCGTCCGATCGTGTGCATCAACAAGGTTGACCGTCCAGGCGCGCGTCCGGACTGGGTTCTGGACCAGATCTTCGATCTGTTCGACAACCTGGGTGCCACCGAAGAACAGCTGGACTTCCAGGTCATCTACGCCTCGGCCCTGAACGGTATTGCTGGTCTTGACCACACCGACATGGCTGAAGACATGACTCCGCTGTACCAGTCGATCGTCGACAACGTACCAGCACCGAAAGTCGACCGTGAAGGCCCGTTCCAGATGCAAATCTCGGCACTGGACTACAACAGCTTCCTGGGTGTTATCGGCGTTGGCCGTATCGCTCGTGGTAGCGTCAAGCCGAACACCCCGGTTGTCGCTATCGGCGCCGACGGCAAGAAGCGCAACGGTCGTATCCTGAAGCTGATGGGTCACCACGGCCTGCACCGCATCGACGTTGAAGAAGCTTTCGCTGGCGACATCGTATGCGTGAGCGGTATGGACTCGCTGTTCATCTCCGACACCCTGTGCCAGCCGGACAACGTCGAGGCGATGAAGCCTCTGACCGTTGACGAGCCAACCGTTTCCATGACCTTCCAGGTAAACGACTCGCCTTTCTGCGGTAAAGAAGGCAAGTTCGTGACCTCCCGTAACATCAAGGAGCGTCTGGACAAGGAGCTGCTGTACAACGTTGCTCTGCGCGTTGAAGAAGGCGACTCGGCTGACAAGTTCAAGGTCTCCGGCCGTGGTGAGCTGCACCTCTCGGTACTGATCGAAACCATGCGTCGCGAAGGCTTCGAAATGGGTGTTGGTCGTCCGGAAGTGATCATCCGTCAAGTTGACGGCGTGAAGCAGGAACCGTTCGAAAACGTCACCATCGACACCCCTGAAGAATCCCAGGGCAAGGTCATGGAAGAGATGGGCCTGCGTAAGGGCGACCTGACCAACATGGTGCCGGATGGCAAAGGCCGTGTGCGTCTGGAATACAACATCCCTGCTCGTGGTCTGATCGGTTTCCGTAACCAGTTCCTGACCCTGACCAACGGTGCTGGCATCCTGACCTCGATCTTCGATCGCTACGACACCATGAAGTCCGGCGACATGTCCGGCCGTCAGAACGGTGTTCTGGTATCGGTAGAAACCGGCAAGGCGCTGACCTACTCCCTGGAAACCCTCCAGGCGCGTGGCAAGCTGTTCGTTGAACACGGTCAAGAGATCTACAACGGCCAGATCGTTGGTCTGAACAGCCGTGACAACGACATGGGCGTCAACCCAACCAAAGGCAAGAAGCTCGACAACATGCGTGCTTCGGGCAAAGACGAAACCATCGCTCTGGTTCCACCTGTTCGCTTCACCCTGGAACAGGCCCTGGAATTCATCCAGGACGACGAGCTGTGCGAAGTCACGCCTAAGTCGATCCGCCTGCGTAAGAAGATCCTGGACGAAGGCGAGCGTACCCGCGCTGCCAAGAAAGCCAAGAACTGAGTTAACTCAGGCTGAATGAAAAACGCCCCCGGTCGAAAGGCCGGGGGCGTTTTTTTATGCCTGCAGGTTTTGTGGTGACTGTGCCGGCCTCATCGCGGGCAAGCCCGGCTCCCACATTTTGGATCTGTGAATACATTCAAATGTGGGAGCTGGCTTGCCTGCGATGAGGCCCTTGAGGGCACTACAAAATCCGGATCAGAACTTGTCGAGGGTCTTGAAGTTAGTTTCGCGCACCACTTCCTTGGGCTTATACGCGCAATACCCCGGCCGCGGCCCGATTTTCGGGTGGTTACGGCACGTATCCGGGCGCTTGTCATAAATAGTGCAAAAGCGCGTCTTACGATCCAGGTACAGGCAGTCGTTGTTGCTCATGCGCTGCAGGGTAAAAATTTCGGACTTGTTGTTGTACCGCTCGACGATGCCTTCTTTCTGCAAACGCTTGGCGATGTTCTTCGGCGGATCGCCGCGCTCGAACTCATCGACGATGCCAATGCGGATCAGGTCCTTGATCTTCACCTCCACCGGCAGCGTGCAGCAGCTGGACACGCAGCCGCCGCACATATGGGCGGAATATTTCTGCCAGGTCTCTAGACGGTCGAGTTCCGCGGCGGCGATCAGTTGAGGCTTCATCAAGGTTCCAAGGTGGGGCGTTATCCGGGCGCGCGATCATACCGGGATTGGTGGTTTTTTGAACAATATTTTGCAGCTTTCAGCTCAAAGGTTTAGCCACGGTCTGATCGGGCACGACCCCTGCATCAAATTCAGCCCATGGCCAATGAGTTAAAAAACTGCCGAACCAGCACGTCTACCGTCTGTCAGACCGACTAGGCTCTAGCAACTCCTTCAATCTCGCCCGAGGTCGCACCGATGTCTCAGGAACCGCTTGCACGAGAAGCAGAGGTAGCCGCATTCCGCGATGCTGTCTTGACCAAACTCACCTACGCGGTGGGCAAGGACCCGGATCACGCCTTCGACCATGACTGGTTCGAAGCCATTGCCCTGGCCGCCCGCGACCAGATGGTCGATCACTGGATGGACCACACGCGGCGTATTTATCGCAAAGGCCAGAAGCGCGTTTATTACCTCTCTCTGGAATTTCTCATTGGCCGGTTGCTCTACGACAGCCTGAGCAACCTGGGTGTGCTGGAGATCGCTCGCGAAGCGCTGTCGGAGCTGGGCGTGGATCTGGAGCGCATCCGCCTGCTGGAGCCCGACGCGGCGCTCGGCAACGGTGGCCTTGGTCGGTTGGCGGCGTGCTTTATGGAAAGCATGTCGACCTTGGGGATTGCCGGTCACGGCTATGGCATCCGTTATGAGCACGGCTTGTTTCGCCAGGCCATTGTTGACGGCTGGCAGCAGGAACAGACCGAACGCTGGCTGGATTTCGGTAACCCTTGGGAATTCGAGCGCGCCGAAGTGATTTACCCGATCGGCTTTGGCGGCAGCGTCGAAACTGTCGCGGACGCCTCCGGCAAGATGATCCAGGTGTGGTCACCCAGCGAAACCGTACGTGCTGTTGCCTATGACACGCCTGTCGTCGGTTGGCGCGGCGCCAGCGTCAACACCCTGCGCCTCTGGCGTGCGCGGGCTGTAGAAGACCTGCACTTGGAGCGCTTCAACGCCGGTGACCATTTGGGCGCCGTCGCCGAAGTGGCCCGTGCCGAAAGCATCTCCCGAGTGCTTTACCCGGCCGACAGCACCGAAGCAGGGCAGGAACTGCGCCTGCGCCAGGAATATTTCTTCGTCTCCGCGTCCCTGCAGGATTTGCTGCGCCGCCACAAGAACATGCACGGTTCGGTGCTCAGCCTGGGCGAGCACGCCGCCATCCAGCTCAACGACACCCACCCGTCCATCGCCGTGGCCGAGTTGATGCGCCAACTGGTCGACCTGCACGATGTACCGTGGGAAGCCGCGTGGGATGTCACCGTCGAGACCCTTTCGTACACCAACCACACCTTGCTGCCCGAGGCCCTGGAAACCTGGCCTGTCGGTTTGATGGAGCGCATGCTGCCGCGGCACATGCAGATCATCTACCTGATCAACGCCCAGCACATCGACTCGCTGCGTGCCAAAGGCATCCACGACTTTGATGTCTTGCGCGCTGTGTCGCTGATCGAAGAAGACAACGGCCGTCGCGTGCGCATGGGCAACCTGGCATTCCTGGGCTCCCATAGCGTCAACGGCGTGTCCGGTTTGCATACCCAGCTAATGCGCAGCACGGTGTTCTCTGAACTGCACAAGCTCTACCCCGAGCGCATCAACAACAAAACCAACGGCATTACCTTCCGTCGCTGGTTGTACCAGGCCAACCCCAAGTTGACCGATATGCTGGTGGAAGCCCTGGGCCCGGATATTCTGGACCAGCCCGAGCAGCGTCTTATCGAGTTGGAACCCTTTGCCGAGAAACCGGCCTTCCGCAAAGCGTTCGCTGAACAGCGCCTGCACAGCAAGCGCGCACTGGCGCAGATCATCCATGAGCGCCTGGGCATTGCGATCAACCCGGCGGCGATGTTCGACGTGCAGGTCAAGCGCATCCATGAATACAAGCGCCAACTGCTCAACCTGCTGCACACCGTGGCGCTGTACCAGGCGATCCGTGCCGAGCCGGGCATCGATTGGGTGCCGCGGGTGAAGATCTTCGCCGGTAAGGCAGCGGCCAGTTATCACCAGGCCAAGCTGATCATCAAGCTGACCAACGACATCGCCCGCACCGTCAACAATGACCCGACCGTGCGCGGTTTGCTCAAGGTGGTGTTCCTGCCCAACTACAATGTCAGCCTGGCGGAAAGCATCATTCCGGCAGCGGATTTGTCGGAGCAGATTTCCACGGCCGGCTTTGAGGCGTCGGGTACCAGCAACATGAAGTTCGGCCTCAACGGTGCGCTGACCATCGGCACCATGGACGGCGCCAACGTGGAGATGCACGAGCGGGTCGGCGCCGAGCACATGTTTATCTTTGGCCTCAGCGCCCAGCAGGTAGAAGCCCGCAAGCACGCCGGCGAGTTCAGCGCCGGGCCGGACATCGCCGCGTCCCATCGCTTGAACGACGTGCTGCAAGCGATCCGTGGCGGGGTATTTTCGCCGGATGACCCGGGCCGCTATGTGGGCCTGATCGATGGGCTGATCGACTACGACCGCTTCCTGGTGTGTGCCGACTTTGACGCCTACTGGGACGCCCAGGCGCGGGTCGAGGCGCATTGGCACGACTCCAAGGCCTGGTGGCGCTCGGCCGTGCTCAACACAGCGCGCATGGGCTGGTTCAGCTCGGACCGCACCATCCGCGAATACGCCACAGAGATCTGGAAAGCCCTCGACTGACCGCCGCGTTTAAAAATGTGGGAGGGGGCTTGCCCCGATAGCGGTTGATCAGTCACTCATGCATTGACTGAATGACCGCAATCGGGGGCAAGCCCCCTCCCACATCAAGCCTGGTCGTGAACTCTATTGGCGTTAAATCCTCTGATTAGAGGAAATCAGCCCCGACTCGCGCTAAACTGCGCGGGTTTTTAGCCCCCCATTCTCCGGAGCCGTCCATGTCCCGCGTTACCTTGAGTCGCTATTTGATCGAGCAGACCCGCAGCAACAACACGCCTGCCGATCTGCGCTTCCTTATCGAAGTGGTGGCGCGTGCTTGCAAGGAAATCAGCCACGCCGTTTCCAAAGGCGCACTGGGCGGTGTCCTGGGCAGCATGGGCACTGAAAACGTGCAGGGCGAAGTGCAGAAGAAACTGGACGTTCTGTCCAACGAAATCCTGCTCGAAGCCAACGAATGGGGCGGCCACCTGGCCGGCATGGCGTCCGAAGAAATGGACAATGCCTACCAGATCCCAGGCAAATACCCGAAAGGCGCATACCTGCTGGTATTCGACCCACTGGACGGTTCGTCCAACATCGACATCAACGCACCGGTCGGCACCATCTTCTCGGTACTGCGTTGCCCCAACGAATACCTGAGCCAGAACGAAGCCCTGAACGAAAAGGCCTTCCTGCAACCAGGCACCGAGCAGGTTGCTGCCGGCTATGCGATCTACGGCCCACAGACCATGCTGGTGCTGACCCTGGGCGACGGCGTCAAAGGCTTCACCCTGGACCGTGAAATGGGCAGCTTCGTGCTGACCCACGAAGACATTTCGATTCCTGCCTCTACCCAGGAATTTGCCATCAACATGTCCAACCAGCGCCACTGGGAAGAACCGGTGAAGCGCTACGTCAACGAGCTGATGGAAGGCGAAGAAGGCCCGCTGAAGAAGAACTTCAACATGCGCTGGGTAGCCGCGATGGTTGCCGACGTACACCGCATCCTGACCCGTGGTGGCCTGTTCATGTATCCGCGCGACAGCCGCGAGCCGTCCAAGCCGGGCAAACTGCGCCTGATGTACGAAGCCAACCCGATGTCGTTCCTGGTTGAACAGGCAGGCGGTGCGTCTACCGACGGCCACCAGCGCATCCTCGACATTCAGCCTGAAGGCCTGCACCAGCGTGTGGCGGTGTTCCTGGGTTCGAAGGAAGAAGTTGAGCGCGTGACGGCCTATCACAAGAAGTAAGCCGTAACGAGCGGTGAGCCGCTGTATTGTGAGATGGATCACCGTTAAAGAAGCCCCGAAACGTTTCAGCGTTTTCGGGGCTTTTTTGTTTTCGCTCGTCGGGAACCAGACACCCCTTTTCCCTTCTAAGCTTCTGGCAGATACCCCAGCTGCTTTGTCTCTCCAGGAGCTTTTCCATGTCTATACGCCGTCTCGCCCTGCTGGCTTTTTGCGTGCTCTTAGCCGCTTGCAGCAAGGTCACCCAAGAAAACTACCAAAAGCTCTCAGCCGGCATGGCCAAAGCCGAGGTGGAGTCGTTGCTGGGCAAGCCAACCGATTGTTCCGGCGCACTGGGCATGTCCAGCTGCACCTGGGGCGATAAAAACAGCTTTATCAGCGTGCAGTACGCCGGTGACAAAGTTCTGATGTTTTCCGGGCAAGGCCTGAAGTAAACCGGGGCGCGAGCCTGCGGGAGAAGAAGAATGATGCGTTTTGTTTTGTTCCTTTGCGCCAGCCTGTTTTTGGCGGGCTGCGCCAGCCATTCTGGCGATGATCTGCAACCCAAGACTGCGAGCAACGTCAACCTCAAGCGTTACCAGGGCACTTGGTATGAGTTGGCCCGGTTGCCGATGTACTTCCAGCGCAACTGTGCGCAATCCGAAGCCCGCTATACCTTGCTGCCTGATGGTGACATGTCGGTTTTCAACCGCTGCCTGACGCCTGAGTGGAAGTGGCAAGAGGCCAAAGGCACGGCTACGCCGCAGGTACCAGGCAAGACCGACAAGCTGTGGGTGGAATTCAATAACTGGTTTACATCACTGTTGCCGGGCGTTGCCAAGGGCGACTACTGGGTGCTGTATGTCAGCGATGACTACAAGACCGCCATCGTCGGTAGCCCGAGCCGTCGTTATATGTGGATCCTGTCGCGCACGCCGACGGTGAGTGCCGATACCCGCGAAGACCTGCTGAGCAGGGCGCGACAGCAAGGCTATGACACCACGCGGTTGATCTGGCGTACGTCGGATAAGCAGATGGCGAAGACGTCTCAGTAATTTGCAGCCCCCCCATCAAATGTGGGAGCTGGCTTGCCTGCGATAGCATCAACCCGGTGTAACTGAAGTACCGAGGTGTCTGTATCGCAGGCAAGCCAGCTCCCACAGTTGTTATGGGTTGGTCGTCAGTTCAGCAAGTCCTTCAGGACCTGGGTGAATGCCCGGCTGCTGTCTTCTTCGCCAGCATGATGCCCATCTCGCACCACCCATTTGCCATTGACCAGTACATCGCGTACTTGCCGATCACCACCGGCAAATAGCCAGCGGTTGAGAATTCCATCCTCACTGGCCGTCGCCAAGTACGGGTCGCTACCGTCCAGCACTATCCAGTCCGCACGCTGGCCCACTTGCAGTCGACCAATCGGCTGGCCCAGCGCTTGTGCGCCACCGTCCAGCGCAGCATCGAACAGCGTGCGACCCACCATCGGTTGGTCACTGCGATACAACCGATTACGCCGTTGATCGCGCAGGCGCTGGCCGTATTCCAGCCAACGCAATTCTTCCACCACGCTCAGTGACACATGGCTGTCGGAACCGATGCCCATGCGGCCGCCCTGAGCGAGGAAGTCCACCGCCGGAAAAATCCCATCGCCCAGGTTGGCCTCTGTGGTCAGGCACAAACCGGCAATCGCTCGGCTGTTGGCCATGCGGGTGACTTCGTCGGCATCGGCATGGGTGGCATGCACCAGGCACCAGCGATCATCCACCTGGACATTGTCATACAGCCACTGCAACGGGCGCTTACCGCTCCAGGCCAGGCAGTCGTCGACTTCTTTTTGCTGTTCGGCGATGTGGATATGCACCGGGCAGTTTTTGTCACTGGCGCCCAGCACGGTATGGATTTGTTCGGGGGTTACGGCGCGCAGGGAGTGGAAGCACAGGCCCAGTTGCTGCGCCGGTTGTGCCGCCAGAATGGGCTGCAGGCGTGCTTGCAGGTCCAGGTAGTTTTCAGTGCTATTGATAAAACGTCGCTGGCCTTCATTCGGCGCTTGGCCACCAAAGCCCGCGTGGGTGTAGAGCACCGGCAGCAAGGTCAGGCCGATCCCGCTGCTGGCGGCCGCCTGGCTGATCTGGCGGGACAGTTCCGTACGGTCGGCATAGGGCTGGCCGCTGAGATCGTGGTGCACGTAATGGAACTCGGCCACCGAGGTGTAGCCGGCCTTGAGCATTTCGATATACAGCTGGCGGGCGATGACCTGCAACTGCTCGGGGTTGATCTTGCCGACCATGCGGTACATCAAGTCGCGCCAGGTCCAGAAACTGTCATTGGGGTTGCCGGCCACTTCGGCCAAGCCCGCCATGGCGCGCTGGAAGGCATGGGAATGCAGGTTCGGCATGCCCGCCAACACCGGGCCCCTGAGCCGTTCCGCGCCTTCTGCACTGGCATTGGGCTCAACCTTTGTCAGCAGGCCATCGCTGCTGACTTCAAGACGTACATCGTTGGCCCATCCATTAGGCAGCAGTGCGCGTTCGGCAAAGAAAGCGGACATGATCAAGGCACCCCGGTCGTGTGTTTATTTGTATATACATATACAGACGTTTGCCTGCTCGGTAAACTCCGGCAATCTATGCATCTTTTTCCCCTGCAAGGATTCCCTGTGCCGACTCCGCCCGCCAACTCTTCGCTGGCTGCCCACATGGACGAAAGTCCGGCGCCCTTGTATGCCCGCGTCAAACAGATGATCAGCCAGCAGATCCTCAACGGCAACTGGCCGCCCCATTACCGCGTGCCGTCGGAAAGCGAGCTGGTCAGCGAGTTGGGCTTCAGCCGCATGACTATCAACCGCGCCCTGCGCGAGCTGACCGCCGAAGGCTTGTTGGTGCGTATGCAAGGCGTGGGTACCTTCGTGGCCGAGCCCAAGAGCCAGTCGGCGCTGTTTGAAGTGCACAACATCGCCGATGAAATCGCTTCCCGCGGGCATCGGCACACTTGCCAGGTCATCACCCTGGGCGAAGAAGCTGCTGGTTCCGAGCGCGCCGTCGCCTTGGAAATGCGCGAAGGCGGGCGGGTGTTCCACTCGTTGATCGTGCATTACGAGAACGACATTCCCGTGCAAATCGAAGACCGTTTCGTCAACGCCCTGGTCGCGCCGCTATACCTACAGCAGGACTTCACCCAGCAAACCCCGTATGCCTATTTGAACCAGGTCGCTCCGTTGACTGAGGGTGAGCATGTGGTTGAGGCGATTCTCGCCGATGCCGCCGAGTGCAAGTTGTTGCAGATCGAGCCGAGCGAGCCGTGCCTGTTGATTCGCCGACGCACCTGGTCGGGTCGTCAACCGGTGACTGCGGCGCGGTTGATCCACCCCGGCTCCCGTCACAGCCTCGAAGGACGCTTCAGTAAATGAGTGAGATCAACGTCTGGCGCGCCGCCGACTACGTGCGCATGCCGTGGAAGAACGGCGGCGGCAGTACCGAAGAAATCAGTCGCGACGCCGGCACCGGCCTGGATGGATTTGGCTGGCGTTTGTCGATTGCCGATATCGCCGAGTCGGGTGGGTTTTCCACCTTCGCCGGTTACCAGCGCGTGATTACGGTGATCAAAGGCGCCGGCATGGTGCTGACCGTAGACGGTGAGGAGCAGCGCGGGTTGTTGCCGTTGCAGCCGTTCGCGTTCAAGGGCGAAAGCCAGGTGTCATGCCGTTTGATCACCGGGCCGATTCGCGACTTCAACCTGATCTACTCGCCACAGCGTTACCACGCACGGTTGCAGTGGGTGGATGGCGTGCAGCAGTTTTTCAGTACCGCGCAGACGGTGCTGGTGTTCAGCGTGGCGGACGAGGTGAAGGTGCTGGGTGAAAAGCTCGGCCACCACGATTGCCTGCAAGTGGACGGTAACACTGAACTGCTGGAAATATCGGTCACAGGCCGCTGCTGCATCATCGAACTGACCGCACTCGGTTAAAAACTGTGGGAGCTGGCTTGCCTGCGATAGCGGTGTATCAGCCTAGGATGTGCTGACTGACACACTGCTATCGCAGGCAAGCCAGCTCCCACATTTGTTTCTGCATTGTTCACAAAATCTGTTTCCAACCCGCGCACCCATTTGTTACCGAACGCCCCAGCGTGATGCAAAGCTTCGCTGCCGTGACAAATTCCCCTTGCTGCAAAAAACCTCCGTAAGAAATTTCATCAAGCGTTGAAGCCTTGATTTACAAGGCTCGTACGCCCCGTGCAAAAAAATCCCAACCCCTCCCGGCTAAAGTTGGCCGCTCGATTGCATATGCTTGTACATACAAGTAAAGATGTGTGCGTAAGACTTCGCACCATCCATGTTCGCGCATCGATCGCCGAGGAGTCCTAGCTGTGACCAAGCCTACAAAATACCGTGACGTCGAAATCCGCGCCGCCCGCGGTAACAAGCTCACCGCCAAAAGCTGGCTGACCGAAGCGCCGCTGCGCATGCTGATGAACAACCTCGACCCGCAAGTGGCCGAGAATCCCAAAGAATTGGTGGTGTACGGCGGTATCGGCCGTGCGGCGCGCAACTGGGAGTGCTACGACCAGATCGTCGAGAGCCTCACCAATCTGAACGACGACGAAACCCTGCTGGTGCAATCCGGTAAGCCAGTCGGCGTGTTCAAGACCCACAGCAACGCCCCGCGCGTGCTGATTGCCAACTCCAACCTGGTACCGCACTGGGCCAGTTGGGAGCATTTCAACGAACTGGATGCCAAGGGCCTGGCCATGTACGGCCAGATGACCGCCGGCAGCTGGATTTACATCGGCAGCCAGGGCATCGTTCAAGGCACCTACGAAACCTTCGTGGAAGCCGGCCGCCAACATTACAACAGCGACCTGACCGGTCGTTGGGTGCTCACCGCCGGCCTCGGCGGCATGGGCGGCGCGCAGCCATTGGCCGCGACCCTGGCCGGCGCCTGCTCGCTGAACATCGAGTGCCAGCAAGTCAGCATCGACTTCCGCCTGAACAGCCGCTACGTCGACGAGCAGGCCACCGACCTCGACGACGCCCTGGCGCGTATCGCCAAGTACACCAAGGAAGGCAAGGCCATCTCCATCGCCCTGCTGGGCAACGCCGCAGAGATCCTGCCGGAACTGGTCAAGCGTGGCGTGCGCCCGGACATGGTCACCGACCAGACCAGCGCCCACGACCCACTCAACGGCTACCTGCCGGCCGGCTGGACCTGGGACGAATACCGCGCTCGCGCCAAGACCGAGCCGGCCGCCGTGATCAAGGCCGCCAAGCAGTCGATGGCCGTCCACGTCAAAGCCATGCTCGAATTCCAGAAGCAAGGCATCCCGACCTTCGACTACGGCAACAACATCCGCCAGATGGCCCAGGAAGAGGGCGTGGAAAACGCGTTCGACTTCCCAGGTTTCGTACCGGCTTACATCCGCCCACTGTTCTGCCGTGGCATCGGCCCGTTCCGTTGGGCGGCGCTGTCCGGTGACCCGCAGGACATCTACAAGACCGACGCCAAAGTCAAAGAACTGATCCCGGACGACGCCCACCTGCACAACTGGCTGGACATGGCTCGCGAGCGCATCAGCTTCCAGGGCCTGCCGGCACGTATCTGCTGGGTCGGCCTGGGCCAGCGTGCCAAGTTGGGCCTGGCGTTCAACGAAATGGTGCGCAGCGGCGAGCTGTCCGCGCCGGTCGTGATCGGCCGTGACCACCTGGACTCCGGCTCGGTCGCCAGCCCGAACCGCGAAACCGAAGCCATGCAGGACGGCTCCGACGCTGTGTCCGACTGGCCACTGCTCAACGCCTTGCTTAACACCGCGAGCGGCGCCACCTGGGTCTCGCTGCACCATGGCGGCGGCGTGGGCATGGGCTTCTCCCAGCACTCGGGGATGGTGATTGTCTGCGACGGTACTGACGAAGCGGCCGAGCGGATTGCGCGGGTGCTGCACAACGACCCGGCGACCGGGGTAATGCGCCATGCGGATGCGGGTTACCAGATCGCTATCGACTGCGCCAAGGAACAAGGCCTGAACCTGCCGATGATCAAGTAACGGCCGGCGCAGCACCTGTGGGAGCAGGCAAGCCAGCTCCCACAGAAGAGCAAGATGCATACAAAACAATCCATCAGAGGTTGAACAACATGGCTGCAAACGACACCACCCCGTTGATCGAGAAACGTTCGATCGACTACATCCCGGAAGCGGAAAGACATGGTCGTCTATTCAGCCAATTCACCCTGTGGATGGGTGCCAACCTGCAGATCACTGCGATTGTCACCGGGGCGTTGGCCGTGGTGCTGGGCGGTGATGTGTTCTGGTCGTTGATCGGCTTGCTCATCGGTCAATTGATCGGCGGTGGCGTCATGGCGCTGCATGCGGCGCAAGGGCCCAAGCTCGGCCTGCCGCAGATGATTTCCAGCCGGGTGCAGTTCGGCGTGTATGGTGCGGCCATTCCGATCGTACTGGTGTGCTTGATGTACCTGGGCTTCACCGCCACTGGCACCGTGCTGTCGGGCCAGGCGCTGGGCCAGTTGTTCGGGGTCAGCGACAGCGTCGGCATCCTGATTTTCGCCAGTGTCATTGTGCTGGTCACGGTGCTGGGGTACCGGGTGATCCACTTCATCGGCCGTGTCGCGAGCGTCATTGGCGTGATTGCCTTTGTGTACCTGTTCAGCCGCCTGATGAGCCAGACCGACGTCGGCGCGCTCCTGCAGATCCGTCACTTCAGCTGGAGCAGCTTCCTGTTGGCCGTATCACTCGCGGCCTCCTGGCAGATCGCCTTCGGCCCTTACGTGGCGGACTACTCGCGTTACCTGCCGAGCCAGACGTCATCGGTAAAAACCTTTCTTGCTGCTGGCGCAGGTTCGGTTATCGGTGCCCAAGTGGCGATGGTCCTCGGCGTGTTTGCCGCGGCCATGTCCAACGGGCAGTTTGCCGGCCACGAGGTGGCGTACATCGTTGGCTTGAGCGGCACGGGGGCCACCGCTGCGTTGCTGTACTTCAGCATCGCGTTCGGCAAGGTCACCATCTCCACGCTCAATTCCTACGGCAGCTTCATGTGCATTGCGACGATCGTCAGCGGCTTCCGTGGTCGCCTGGAGGTCACACGTCTGCAACGTCTGGTGTTCGTACTCGCCATTGTCGGTACGGCAACCCTGACCGCCTTGCTCGGCCAGCATTCGTTCCTCGGTGCATTCAAGTCGTTCATCCTGTTCCTGCTGGCGTTCTTTACGCCCTGGAGCGCGATCAACCTGGTGGATTACTACTGCATCACCCGCGAGCGTTACGACGTGCCGGCGCTGGCCGACCCGAACGGTCGCTACGGCCGCTGGAACCTGCTGGGCATCAGCGTCTACGTATTCGGCGTGCTGGTGCAGTTGCCGTTCATCTCCACCAAGTTCTACACCGGCCCCCTGGTGGCCGCGCTGGGTGATGTGGATATCTCCTGGATCATCGGCCTGGTACTGCCGGCGGCCCTGTATTACGTGTGTGCGAAAAAATGGCACGGCACGGTACCCGATCACCTGATCCTGCCAAAAGAGCAGGGCGCTTCACCCATAACAAACGAGCTGGCTGCACAAGCCTGATGGGACGTGGACAGGGCAGGACGCCTACTGACTGCCGTAATCCATTTCAAGATTGGGAGCGTCACAACAATGACTATGAATAAGACCTTGCTGGCTACTTTGTTCGCGGCTGGCGTGCTGGCAAGTGCCGGCGCCCAGGCGGCCGGTTGGTGCGAGTCGGGTAAACCGGTGAAATTCGCCGGCCTGAATTGGGAAAGCGGCATGTTGCTCACCGACATCCTGCAAACCGTGCTGGAAAAAGGCTACGACTGCAAAACCGACAGCTTGCCGGGCAATTCCATCACCATGGAAAACGCCCTGGGCAGCAACGACATCCAAGTGTTCGCCGAGGAGTGGGTAGGCCGCAGCGAGGTCTGGAACAAAGCCGAGAAGGCCGGCAAAGTCGTCGGCGTCGGGGCTCCGGTGGTCGGCGCGGTCGAAGGCTGGTACGTGCCGCGCTATGTGATCGAAGGCGACGCCAAGCGCAAGCTGGAAGCCAAGGCGCCGGACCTGAAAAACATCGCCGACCTGGCCAAGTACGCCTCGGTGTTCAAGGACCAGGAAGAGCCGTCCAAGGGCCGTTTCTACAACTGCCCGGCCGGCTGGACCTGCGAGCTGGACAACAGCGAAATGCTCAAGAGCTACGGCCTGGAAAGCACCTATACCAACTTCCGCCCGGGCACCGGCCCGGCGCTGGATGCGGCGGTGCTGTCGAGCTACAAGCGCGGCGAGCCGATCCTGTTCTACTACTGGTCACCGACACCGCTGATGGGCCAGGTCGATCTGGTCAAGTTGGAAGAGAAGCCCGGCGTGGACAAAACCGTGAGCATCAAGGTCGGCCTCTCCAAGACTTTCCACGAACAAGCCCCGGAGCTGGTGGCCGTGCTGGAAAAGGTCAACCTGCCCATCGACCTGCTGAACCAGAACCTGGGCCGCATGGCCAAGGAGCGGATCGAGTCGCCGAAACTGGCGAAAATATTCCTCAAGGAACATCCTGAAGTCTGGCACGCCTGGGTGAGCGAAGGCGCAGCCAAGAAAATCGACGCGGCCTTGTAGGTCAAGTGTGCACGGCTACCCTCAAGGGTGGCCGGGCGGCTGGTCACAACCCACTGGATCGAGAGCACGATATGTTTCCTGAGAGTTTTACCTTTTCCATCGCCGACTGGGTCAACGGTTGGGTGGACGCACTGGTCACCAACTACGGCGATGTGTTCCGGCACATCTCCGACACCCTGCTATGGGCCATCGTCAACCTGGAAGGCCTGCTGCGCGCAGCGCCCTGGTGGCTGATGCTGGCCATCGTCGGCGGTATTGCCTGGCACGCCACGCGCAAGGTGGTGACCACGGCGGTGATCGTCGGTTTGCTGTTCCTGGTGGGCGCCGTTGGCCTGTGGGACAAGCTGATGCAAACCCTGGCACTGATGATGGTGGCCACGGTGATTTCGGTGTTGATCGGCATCCCTCTGGGCATCCTGTCGGCGCGCAGTAATCGCCTGCGTTCAGTGTTGATGCCGCTGCTGGACATCATGCAAACCATGCCCAGCTTCGTGTACCTGATCCCGGTGCTGATGCTGTTCGGCCTGGGCAAGGTCCCGGCGATTTTCGCTACGGTGATCTACGCCGCGCCGCCGCTGATTCGCCTGACAGACCTGGGTATTCGCCAGGTCGATGGCGAAGTCATGGAAGCCATCAACGCCTTCGGCGCCAACCGCTGGCAGCAACTGTTCGGCGTGCAATTGCCGCTGGCGCTGCCAAGCATCATGGCCGGGATCAACCAGACCACCATGATGGCGCTGTCGATGGTGGTGATCGCCTCGATGATCGGTGCCCGTGGCTTGGGTGAAGACGTGCTCGTCGGCATCCAGACCCTCAACGTCGGCCGCGGCCTTGAAGCCGGGCTGGCGATCGTGATTCTCGCAGTGGTCATCGACCGCATTACCCAGGCTTATGGCCGCCCACGGCATGAGGCGAGCAAATGACGACTGTCAGCAAAATCGAAGTCAAAAACGTCTTCAAGATTTTCGGCGCACGCGCCAAGGATGCGCTGGCCATGGTCGGCCAGGGCAAGAGCAAGGACCAGGTACTGGCCGAGACCGGTTGCGTGGTCGGCGTCAATGACTTGTCCCTGAGCATCGGCACCGGTGAGATCTTTGTGATCATGGGCTTGTCGGGTTCGGGCAAATCCACCCTGGTGCGCCACTTCAACCGCCTGATCGACCCCACCAGCGGCGCGATCCTGGTGGATGGCGAAGACATCCTGCAACTGGACATGGAAGCCCTGCGCCAATTCCGTCGGCACAAGATCAGCATGGTGTTCCAGAGCTTCGGCCTGCTGCCGCACAAGAGCGTGCTCGACAACGTTGCCTACGGCCTGAAAGTGCGTGGCGAGACCAAGCAAGTCTGCGCCGAACGTGCGTTGCACTGGATCGAAACCGTGGGCCTCAAAGGCTACGAAAACAAATACCCGCACCAGCTGTCCGGTGGCATGCGCCAGCGCGTGGGCCTGGCCCGCGCCTTGGCGGCAGACACCGACATCATCCTGATGGACGAAGCCTTCAGCGCCCTCGACCCGTTGATCCGCGCCGAGATGCAGGATCAGTTGCTCGAGCTGCAAAAGACCCTGCACAAGACCATCGTGTTTATCACCCACGATCTCGACGAGGCCGTGCGCATCGGCAACCGCATTGCGATCCTCAAGGACGGCAGGCTGATCCAGGTCGGCACCCCGCGAGAGATTCTGCACTCGCCGGCGGATGAGTATGTGGACCGGTTTGTTCAGCGGCGGGCGGCGGTGGTCTGATCCGGGCTGTGTGGTGAATCGGTTGGCGCCATCGCAGGCAAGCCAGCTCCCACACTTGATCGGGTTCACATAGGTCAAATGTGGGAGCCGGGCTTGCCCGCGATGAGGCCGGCAATGCTGTAGAGATTATGAAGAGGTCAACGATGTCCCAGGCAACCAAAATCATCATCGCCGACACCCCCATGCGCTGGCAGGACGTCACCGCCGTCGCCCGCCACGGCGCCATGCTCGAACTATCGGGCCACGCCTGGGCGCGTATCGACAATGCCCAGGCCATCGTGCAGCGCATCGTCACCAGCGGCGAGCGTGCCTATGGTGTCAACACCGGCCTGGGCGCGCTGTGTAACGTCTCGCTCAAGACCGAGCAACTGAGCCAACTGTCGCGCAATACGCTGTTGAGCCACGCCTGCGGCGTCGGCCCGGTGCTCAGCGATGAGCAGACCCGTGCGATCATCTGCGCGGCGATCATCAACTACAGCCACGGCAAATCCGGCCTGCATCCGCAGGTGGTGCACGCGCTGCTGGCGCTGCTCAACCATGGCATCACCCCGCAAGTACCGTCCCAAGGCTCGGTGGGGTATCTGACCCACATGGCCCATATCGGCGTGGCCCTGCTGGGCGTTGGCAATGTGAGTTATCGCGGCCAGATCGTCACGGCGCAACACGCGTTGCAGGCTGAAGGCTTGCAGCCGGTGGTGCTCGGCGCCAAGGACGGCCTGTGCCTGGTCAACGGCACGCCCTGCATGACCGGCCTGAGCTGCCTGGCCCTGGCCGATGCGCATCACTTGCTGCAATGGGCCGACGTGATCGGTGCAATGAGTTTCGAAGCCCAGCGCGGCCAGATCGACGCCTTCGACGAAGCCATCATCGCCCTCAAGCCGCACCCGGGCATGCAGCACGTAGGTATCAACCTGCGCGCCCTGCTCGACGGCAGTGAGGTGATTGCCAGCAGCAAAGGTATTCGCACCCAGGACGCCTTGAGCATTCGCTCGATCCCGCAGATTCACGGCGCGGCCCGCGACCAGGTAGAACACGCCACGCGCCAGATCGAGACCGAACTCAACAGCGCCACCGACAACCCGCTGGTGCTGGGCACCCCAGACAGCTACCGCGTGGTGTCCCAGGCCAACCCCCACGGGCAGTCCGTCGCGATGGCGGCCGATATGCTCGCCATTGCCATGGCCGAGATCGGTTCGGTGGCCGAGCGTCGCCTGGACCGCCTGGTCAACCCGCATGTCAGCGGCCTGCCAGCCTTCCTGGTGAGCAACCCGGGCGTCAACTCCGGAATGATGATCGTGCAGTACGTCGCCGCGTCCTTGTGCGGGCAGAACCGCCAGTTGGCGCAACCGGCCGTGCTCGATAATTTCGTCACCTCGGGCCTGCAGGAAGACCACTTGAGCATGGGCACCAACGCCGCGCTCAAGCTGCACCAGGTGCTGGCCAACGTCACCCGGATTCTAGCTATCGAGTACCTGCTGGCGGCCCAGGCTTTCGAGTTTCTCAAGGACCAGCGCTTCGGCGCCGGTACCGACCGCGCCTGGCGTTTGCTGCGCGAAGTGGTCCCTGCGTATGAACAGGACCGCTGGCTGGCGCCGGATATTGCCGCCGCTGCCCAATTGCTTAAAGACACTGCTTTACCGAATTTGCACTGAACACCTAAGAACAATTCACAAGGAGTATGAATGTGACTGCGCTAAACCTGATTCCAGGCCAACTGAGCCTCGCCCAACTGCGTGCCATCTACCAGCAGCCAGTAACCCTCAGCCTGGATGACAGCGCCTCGGCCCAGATCGAAGCCAGCGTTGCCTGCGTGGAGCAGATTCTCGCCGAGAACCGCACCGCCTATGGCATCAACACCGGTTTTGGCCTTTTGGCATCGACCCGCATCGCCAGCGAAGACCTGGAAAACCTCCAGCGTTCCCTGGTGCTGTCCCACGCCGCCGGCGTCGGTGAGCCGATCAGCGATGCGCTGGTGCGACTGGTCATGGTGCTCAAGGTCAACAGCTTGAGCCGTGGCTTCTCCGGGATTCGTCGCCAGGTGATCGACGCGCTGATCGCGCTGATCAACGCCGAGGTGTACCCGCACATTCCGCTCAAGGGTTCGGTCGGCGCCTCCGGTGACCTGGCGCCGCTGGCGCACATGTCCCTGGTACTGCTTGGCGAAGGCAAGGCACGCCACAAGGGCGAATGGCTGCAAGCCACCGAGGCACTGAAAATCGCCGGCCTCACGCCGCTGACCCTGGCCGCCAAAGAAGGCCTGGCGCTGCTCAACGGCACCCAGGTGTCCACGGCCTATGCCCTGCGTGGCCTGTTCGAAGGCGAAGACCTGTTCGCCGGTGCCCTCGCTTGCGGCGGCCTCACTGTGGAAGCGGTACTGGGTTCGCGTTCGCCGTTCGATGCGCGTATTCATGCGGCGCGTGGCCAGCGTGGCCAGATCGACTCGGCAGCGGCCTATCGTGACCTGCTCGGTGAGAGCAGCCAGGTGTCCCAATCGCACCAGAACTGCGACAAGGTGCAAGACCCATATTCCCTGCGTTGCCAGCCGCAGGTCATGGGTGCGTGCCTGACTCAATTGCGCCAGGCCGCCGAGGTGCTGGTGGTAGAAGCCAACGCAGTGTCCGATAACCCGCTGGTCTTTGCCGCCGAAGGCGATGTGATTTCCGGTGGCAACTTCCACGCCGAACCCGTGGCCATGGCCGCCGACAACATGGCGCTGGCCATTGCCGAAATCGGCTCCCTGAGCGAGCGCCGGATCTCGTTGATGATGGACAAGCACATGTCGCAACTGCCGCCGTTTCTGGTGGGCAATGGCGGGGTGAACTCCGGCTTCATGATCGCCCAGGTGACTGCCGCCGCGCTCGCCAGCGAGAACAAGGCGCTGGCCCATCCCCATAGCGTCGACAGCTTGCCGACTTCGGCCAACCAGGAAGACCACGTGTCCATGGCCCCGGCTGCGGGCAAGCGTTTGTGGGAAATGGCCGAGAACACCCGGGGCATCCTCGCGGTGGAATGGCTTGCGGCGTGCCAGGGCCTGGACCTGCGCGACGGCCTGAAGACCTCGCCCAAGCTGGAAAAAGCCCGTGGCATCCTGCGCGACAAGGTGGCGTTCTATGACAAGGACCGCTTCTTCGCCCCGGACATCAACGCCGCCAGCGAACTGCTCGCCAGCCGCTGCCTGAATGAGCTGGTGCCGGCCAAGTTGCTGCCAAGCCTCTAAGAGCGACATTGACCCATGTGGGAGCTGGCTTGCCTGCTCCTACAGTTTGAGTGTTTGCAGCTTTGGATTTTCTCGGGATAAGAATAATTAGGGAAGAGAAATGCACCAGCCAGAAAAAGGTTTGAAACGCGGGCTCAACGCCCGACATATTCGATTCATGGCCCTCGGTTCCGCGATCGGCACCGGGCTGTTCTATGGCTCTGCCTCCGCCATCCAAATGGCCGGTCCTGCCGTGCTGCTGGCCTACCTGATCGGCGGCGCTGCTGTATTCATGGTGATGCGCGCCCTCGGTGAGATGGCCGTGCACAACCCGGTGTCTGGCTCCTTCGGCCACTACGCCAGCACCTACCTGGGGCCCATGGCCGGGTTTATCCTCGGCTGGACCTACGCCTTTGAAATGATCATCGTCTGCCTCGCCGACGTCACCGCGTTCGGCATCTACATGGGCTTCTGGTTTCCCGAAGTGGCCCGTTGGGTCTGGGTGCTGGGCATCGTATTCCTGATCGGCGGCCTGAACCTATGCAACGTCAAAGTCTTTGGCGAGATGGAGTTCTGGCTGTCGTTGCTCAAGGTCGGTGCCATTGTGGCGATGATCCTCGGCGGCTTTGGCATCATGTTGTTCGGCATTCACTCGGCGGGCGAAACCCCGGCCAGCGGCCTGAGCAACCTGTGGGCCCACGGCGGCTTCATGCCCAACGGCATTGGTGGGCTGATCGCCTCGTTTGCGGTGGTGATGTTTGCTTTTGGTGGCATCGAAATCATCGGCATCACCGCCGGTGAAGCCAAGGACCCACAGCGCGTGATCCCCAAGGCGATCAACGCGGTGCCGCTGCGTATCCTGTTGTTCTACGTGCTGACGCTGTTCGTGTTGATGGCCATCTACCCGTGGCCGCAGATCGGCAGCCAGGGCAGCCCGTTCGTGCAGATCTTCAGCAACCTGGGGATTGGCTCGGCGGCGACCATCCTCAACATCGTGGTGATCTCGGCGGCGGTGTCGGCGATCAACAGCGACATCTTCGGCGCCGGCCGCATGATGTACGGCCTGGCCCAACAAGGGCAGGCGCCCAAGGGCTTCGCGCAATTGTCCAAGCAAGGCGTGCCATGGATGACCGTGGTGGTCATGGGCGCCGCTTTGCTCGGCGGTGTGGTGCTCAACTACCTGATCCCGGAAAACGTGTTCCTGCTGATCGCCTCGATTGCCACCTTCGCCACCGTGTGGGTATGGCTGATGATCCTGTTTACCCAGGTCGCCATGCGCCGCTCGATGACCAAGGCGCAGATCGCCGAACTGAAATTCCCGGTGCCGTTCTGGCCTTATGCGCCGGCGGCGGCCATTGTGTTCATGCTGTTTGTGTTTGGTGTACTCGGTTACTTCCCGGATACCCAGGCGGCGTTGATGGTAGGCGCCGTGTGGATCGTGCTGCTGATCATCGCCTACTGGCTGTGGGTCAAGCCTGCCGCCGGGCAAACCGCCAAGGTCGATTACGACCCGGTTTTGTCTCATCGATAACTTAGGGAGGCGTTGATGAAAACGCTTTGGCAACACTGCCACGTCGCAACCATGGCCAACGGCAAATACTCGATCATCGAGGATGCCGCCATGGTGACTGCCGGCTCGCTCATCGAGTGGGTCGGCCCCCGCAGCCAGGCGCCGACGGCGGATTACGCCCAGGTGCATGACCTTCGAGGCGCGTGGGTCACCCCCGGGCTGATCGACTGCCACACCCATACGGTGTTTGGTGGCAACCGCAGCGGCGAGTTCGAGCAGCGCCTCGAAGGTGTCAGCTACGCCGAGATCGCGGCCAAGGGCGGCGGCATTGCCAGCACTGTGCGCGCAACCCGTGCGGCGAGCGAAGATGAGCTGTTCTTGAGCGCTGAAAAGCGCCTGCGCAGTTTGCTGCGTGACGGCGTGACCACGGTGGAGATCAAGTCCGGCTACGGCCTGGACCTGGCCAACGAACGCAAGATGCTGCGCGTGGCTCGGCGCCTGGGTGAAGCGCTGCCGGTCAGCGTGCGCGCTACCTGTCTGGCCGCCCACGCGTTACCGCCGGAGTACAAGGACCGCGCCGACGATTACATCGAGCATATCTGCAGCCAGATGCTGCCGGCCCTGGCCGCCGAGGGGTTGGTTGATGCGGTCGATGCCTTCTGTGAATACCTGGCATTTTCCCCCGAGCAGGTTGAGCGGGTATTCAAGGTCGCCCAGCAACTTGGCCTGCCGGTGAAACTGCACGCCGAGCAACTCTCGTCGTTGCATGGGTCAAGCCTGGCGGCGCGCTACCACGCGTTGTCGGCCGACCACCTGGAATTCATGACTGAAGAAGACGCCATCGCCATGGCTGCGGCCGGTACCGTCGCCGTGCTATTGCCGGGCGCGTTCTACTTCCTGCGTGAAACCCAGTTGCCGCCCATGGACGCCTTGCGCAAACACGGCGTGAAGATCGCCATCGCCAGCGACCTCAACCCCGGTACTTCACCGGCGCTGTCGGTGCGGCTGATGCTGAACATGGCCTGCACCCTGTTCCGCATGACCCCGGAAGAAGCCCTGGCCGGCGCCACGCAACACGCGGCCACCGCGTTGGGCCTGGGCGATACCCATGGTTCCCTGGAAGTGGGCAAGGTCGCGGATTTTGTCGCCTGGCAGATCGATCGCCCCGCCGACCTGGCCTACTGGTTGGGTGGCGAACTGGATAAACGCGTCGTGCGCCACGGCGTCGACGTCACTGTTTGAGAGGATGCAGTTGTGGATAAGGTTCTGACATTCAAACAAGGCCGCGTGCCGCTGCTGATCAGCATGCCCCACGCCGGCCTGCGGCTCACCCCAGCGGTGGAGGCCGGGTTGATACCCGAGGCGCAAAGCCTGCCGGATACCGATTGGCATATCCCGCTGTTGTATGACTTTGCCGAAGAACTGGGCGCCAGCACCCTGGCAGCGGAGTACTCGCGGTTTGTCATCGACCTCAACCGGCCCTCCGACAACACGCCGCTGTATGCCGGTGCTACTACCGGCCTGTACCCAGAGACGCTGTTCGATGGCGTGCCGTTGTTCCGTGAAGGGCAAACGCCCTCCGAAGAGGAGCGGGCCAGCTACCTGCAAAAAATCTGGGGGCCGTACCACCGCCAACTGCAAGAAGAACTGGCACGCCTCAAGGCCGAGTTCGGCTATGCGTTGCTGTTCGACGCGCACTCGATCCGCTCAGTGATCGCGCACCTGTTCGACGGCAAATTGCCGGATTTCAACCTCGGCACCTTCAACGGCGCTGCATGCGACCCGCAGCTGGCCAGCCAGCTGGAAGCCATCTGCGCCCAGCATCCGCAATACACCCATGTGCTCAACGGGCGCTTCAAGGGCGGTCATATCACCCGTCATTATGGCAACCCCGCGCAGGATATCCACGCGGTGCAGCTGGAGTTATGCCAGAGCACCTATATGGAAGAGTTTGAACCGTTCCATTATCGCGAGGATTTGGCCGCGCCGACGCGGGTGGTGTTGAGGCAGTTGCTGGAAGGGGTGTTGGCCTGGGGGCAACAGCGCTACGGCTGAAATCGCTATCGCAGGCAAGCCAGCTCCCACACTTGAATGGGTTCACATATCAACATGTGGGAGCTGGCTTGCCTGCGATGACGGCCCAACAGTCGCCCCTGTGCAACTGCCGGTCGCCACAGGTCGAGTTCACCAAGGCATCGCTGGGTAAGGTTGTGGATACGGCGCATCAGACGCCATCCCCACAATAAAAACTGCCGAGTGAGACCACTTCCATGAAACGACTGTTGTTGACCCTCGTGTTCAGTGGCTATGTGAGCAGCCATGCCATGGCCGCCGAACCGGCTTCCTGCAAAACCCTGCGCATGGGCGTGGTCAGTTGGACTGACGTGGTCGCCACCTCTGGTATGGCGGACGTGCTGCTCAGTGGCCTGGGCTACGACAGCAAACAGACCAGCGCGGTGCAGCAGATCATCTTTGCCGGTATCCGTGACAAGCGCCTGGATATCTTCCTCGGTTACTGGAAACCGGCGATGGACAACAACATCGCCCCGTTCCTGGCGGCCGGGCAGGTCAAGGTGCTCGAGACGCCGAGCCTGGCCGATGCCCAGGCCACCCTGGCGGTGCCGCAATACGTGGCTGATGCCGGCTTGAAGACCTTTGCCGACATTGCCCGCTTCAAGGACAGACTCGGCGGCAAGATCTATGGCATTGAGCCGGGCAGTGGCGCCAATACCGATATCCAGAAAATGATCGACACCAACCGCTTCGGCCTGGGCGGCTTCAAGCTGGTCGCGTCCGGTGAAGCGGGGATGCTCGCCGCTGTGCAACGTGCGGTGAATCGCAAGGAGTTCGTGGTGTTCGTCGGCTGGACCCCGCACCCGATGAATCTGAACATGAAAATGGACTACCTCACTGGCAGTGAAGATGTGTTCGGCCCCAACGAAGGTCGCGCCACGGTGTCTACGGTGACAGCGCCGGACTTTGCCGAGCGCTGCCCGAACGCCAACCGGCTGCTCACCAACCTGACCTTCACCGCCGCCCAGGAAAGCCAGTGGATGGTGCCAATCATGGCGCGTCAGTCGCCTCAGGAAGTGGCGAAAAAATGGCTGCGCGAGCATCCCGAGGATCTGCAGCGCTGGTTGGCCGGGGTGACAGCCTTTGATGGCAGCGATGGTGTTGCTGCCGTCCAGGCCAACCTCAAACTCTAGAGACACCATCGGGCCAATGTGGGAGCTGGCTTGCCTGCGATAACGGTGGTTCAGCAACACTTTTATCAACTGTTACACCGCCATCGCAGGCAAGCCAGCTCCCACACTAATCTCCATCGTGAATAAGGTGTGCACATGTACCCTATTTCTTCGCAGATGCGCGCCTTTGTTGCCAAGACCGAAGCTTTTACCAGCGATGGCTCATCGCTGACGGGCCTGCGCCAAACCTACGACCGCATGTGCCAGGCCTTCACCCCGCCCGTGCCCGCCGGGCTGCACGTCGCGGATTGTTCTGTAGGGGGCGTCACCGTGCGCAGCTATCGTCCCGAGGCGCCTGATCCATCAGAAGGCTGGCCCTGCCTCCTTTATATACACGGCGGCGGCTGGGTCGTCGGCGGGCTGGATTCCCACGATTTCATCTGCATTGAACTGGCCGCTACCCTGCAAGTGCTGGTGATCGCCATCGACTACCGTTTGGCACCTGAGCATCCTTACCCCGCTGCCTACAACGATTGCCGGGCGGTATGGCAGGCGATCCAGGCAGGCGAGGGGCCGCATGCCATCAACCACGAACGGCGGGTGGTGATAGGCGACAGCGCCGGTGGCAACCTGGCGGCAGCGTTGTGCCTGGGGCTGCGTGATGACCAGCAAGCAATGCCCCGCGCCCAGATACTGGTTTACCCAGGCTTGGGTGGCCCCGCCGACTTGCCCTCACGGGCTGATTGCTGGGATGCACCGTTGCTCAGCCGCGCCGACATTCAGGACTACCTGGCGTTGTATCTTGGCGACACACGCATACCTTCGCCCTACGCCATGCCATTACTGGCCGAGACATTCAGCGGGCTACCCAAGGCCTTGATCGCCGTGGCCCAGTTCGACCCGCTGCGCGATGACGGCCGGCTGTACGCCGAGCGCCTGCAAGCAGCAGGCGTGGAAACCGTGCTGTACCCCGGTAAAGGGCTGGTCCACGGTTGTTTGCGTGCACGCGGCCAGGTGCCGGAGGTGGATCGGCTGTATGACTATCTGCTCGGTTATCTGAGGAGCGAACTGCTGACACAGGTCTAAGTGCTCAAGGACATGCTCATTGCACAATTCGGGTTTATGATGCCAGACGGCAAAATAATAGACGTCCCCCCAGGGATGAACCCGACACCCTACGGAGCACGCAATGCAGACTTGGTACCCGCAGATCAAACCCTACGCCCGGCACGATCTGGCTGTCGATGACACCCACACCCTGTATGTCGATGAAAGTGGCTCCCCCGAAGGCTTGCCTGTCGTGTTCATCCATGGAGGCCCCGGCTCCGGTTGCGACGCCCAGAGCCGCTGCTATTTCGACCCGAACCTCTACCATATTGTCACCTTCGACCAGCGTGGCTGCGGCCGTTCCACGCCAAGGGCGAGCCTTGAGAACAACACCACCTGGGATCTGGTCGCCGACCTTGAGCGCATCCGCGAGCATCTGGGCATCGACAAATGGGTGCTGTTCGGCGGCTCCTGGGGGTCGACCCTGGCCCTGGCCTACGCGCAAACCCACCCCGAGCGCGTGCATGGCCTGATCGTGCGCGGCATCTTCCTCGCCCGCCCGCAGGATATTCGCTGGTTCTACCAGGAGGGCGCGAGCCGCCTGTTCCCGGATTACTGGCAGGACTATGTGGCACCAATCCCGGTGGAAGAGCGCCACGATATGATTGCCGCTTACCACAAGCGCCTGACCGGCAACGACCAGATCGCCCAGATGCATGCGGCCAAAGCCTGGTCGGGCTGGGAAGGCCGTATGTTGGGCCTGTGCCCGAGCCCGCAGCATGTGGAACGTTTTTCCGAGCCGCAGCGCGCCTTGTCCATCGCACGTATCGAGTGCCATTACTTCACCAACAACTCCTTCCTGGAACCCAACCAGCTGATTCGCGATATGCACAAGATCGCCCATCTGCCCGGCGTCATCATCCATGGCCGCTACGATATGATCTGCACGCTGGATAACGCCTGGGAGCTGCATCAGGCCTGGCCCAACAGCGAGTTGCAGGTGATCCGCGAAGCAGGGCACGCGGCGTCCGAGCCGGGCATCACCGACGCACTGGTGCGTGCGACCGGCGAAATGGCCCGGCGCCTGCTCGACCTGCCGCCTGAAGAAGCATGAAGGGCCTGTTGCAGCGGGTGCGTGGCGCCCGGGTTGAGGTCGCCGGGGAGGTGGTAGGCTCGATTGATCAGGGTTTGCTGGTGCTGGTGGCCGTCGAGCCTTCAGATACGCCCGAAAGCGCCGACAAACTGCTGCACAAGCTGCTTAACTATCGGGTGTTCAGTGACGAGGAGGGCAAGATGAACCTGTCCCTCAAGGACATCGGCGGCGGTTTGCTGCTGGTGTCGCAGTTCACCCTGGCGGCGGATACCAAAAGCGGGCTACGGCCCAGCTTCTCCACAGCGGCTCCTCCGGCCCTGGGAGCGGCGCTTTTTGAGCACTTGTTGTTACAAGCGCAACAAGTGCATGGCAACGTGGCGTCAGGGCGTTTTGGCGCGGATATGCAGGTGCACTTGGTCAATGATGGCCCTGTGACCTTCCTCTTACAGACATGAATGTATGAAAAACGACGTTAATGCCTAAAAACGCAGGATTTCGCTACAAATACTTCACTGTCCCTGATGCGTTGTCTCGCGGGCTACTAGATAATCGCGCGCTACGGGGATCAGCGTTGTTTGGTCCATTTTTGACTTAGGTAGAGCCTTGTCCGACAACCGCATGGGGAATCATTTCGCCCCAGAGGAGTCGGAACATTGCTCGCCAACCTGGCATATAGATAGCTGGCCGTTGGTTTTTTGATCTGTTTTCGGCGAGGGTTGCTCGTGATTGTTAGTCCCTGTAATGCACCAAAATTGTCTGCCAAACGGTTACGAAACGCACTGGTGACGGGCTCTGCCCTGTTTTGCCTGTTCGGCGCGGGTCAACTGTGGGCGTTCAGTCTGGATGATGTGTCGGCCAAGGCAAAAGAGCTGGCTGGGCAGAAATACGAAGCTCCGCGCAGCAATTTGCCGAACGAATTCCGCGAAATGAAATTCGCTGACTACCAGAAGATTCGTTTCCGCAATGAAAAAGCCGAGTGGGCCGATCAGAACACCCCGTTCAAGCTGTCCTTCTATCACCAGGGGATGCATTTCGACACCCCGGTGAAAATCAACGAAGTCACCGCCGACAGCGTGCATGAAATCAAGTACGACCCGACGCGTTTCGATTTCGGCGACGTGAAATTTGATCCTAAAGCCACCGAACAGCTGGGTTACGCCGGTTTCCGTGTACTTTTCCCGATCAACAAGGCCGACAAGCAAGACGAAATCATGACCATGCTCGGCGCCAGCTATTTCCGCGTCGTGGGCAAAGACCAGGTGTATGGCTTGTCTGCCCGTGGCATGGCGATCGACACCGCGTTGCCGTCTGGCGAAGAATTCCCGCGTTTCACCGAGTTCTGGATCGAGCGACCAAAGCCGGGTGACAAGCACCTGGTGATTTTCGCGCTGCTGGATTCGCCACGCGCCACTGGCGCTTATCGCCTGATCCTGCGTCCTGGCACCGACACCGTCGTGGACGTCAAATCCCAGATGTTCCTGCGTGACAAGGTCAGCAAGCTGGGCGTTGCGCCGTTGACCTCGATGTTCCTGTTCGGCGCCAACCAGCCGTCCAAGGTCCTCAACTACCGTCGCGAGCTCCACGATTCCAGCGGCCTGTCGATTCACGCCGGCAATGGCGAGTGGATCTGGCGTCCGCTGAACAACCCTAAACACCTGTCGGTCAGCAACTTCAACGTCGAGAACCCGCGTGGGTTCGGCCTGCTGCAGCGTGGCCGCAACTTCAGCCACTACGAAGACCTGGACGACAACTACGACAAGCGCCCAAGCGCCTGGATCGAGCCTGAAGGTGACTGGGGCAAAGGCTCTGTCGACCTGGTCGAGATCCCGACCGCCGATGAAACCAACGACAACATCGTGGCCTTCTGGAGCCCGGCCGAACTGCCAGAAGTCGGCAAGCCGCTGGACGTGGCCTACCGCCTGCACTGGACACTGGACGACGCGGCCTTCCATTCGCCGGACAGTGCCTGGGTCAAGCAGACCCTGCGCTCCACGGGTGACGTGAAGCAATCGAACCTGATCCGTCAGCCGGACGGCAGCGTGGCCTATCTGGTCGACTTCGAGGGCCCGTCCCTGAAGAAACTGCTGCCGGACGCCCCGGTGCGCAGCCAGGTAAGCGTGGGTGATAACGCTGAACTGGTTGAAAACAGCGTGCGCTACAACGAACACACCAAAGGCTGGCGCCTGACCCTGCGTATGAAGATCAAGGACGCAAGCAAGCCGACCGAAATGCGCGCGGCACTGGTGCAGGATATCGTGCAGCCTGAGCCTGAGTCGGTTTCCAACCATGTGCTCAAGGCCGATAAAGTCTTGGCCAAGCAGCATGAGAAACAGGCCAAGAAAGACGCCAAGGACAAGGAAGCCAAACAGCCTGAGGCTGCCCCAGCCACACCGGAGCCGATCAAGACCGAGCAAGTCCTGACCGAAACCTGGAGCTATCAGTTGCCTGCCGATGAGTAATTCTCAAGTCAAGCCAGAGACTCTGTCCGAGTACCTGGCGCATCTACCCATGACGGCTGAGCAGCGCGCCGAGCTGGCGGGCTGCAAGTCCTTCAGCGAGCTGCACGAACGTCTGTCGTCCAAGACCTTCGACGCACCGACCGACGCTGCCCAAGCGTCGGTTGGCCGCCGCTTGACCCTCAACAGCGCCGAAGAGCTGCAAGACGCCGAGATGCTGGCGCTCGATGCCAGCGGTCGTGTGTGCCTCAAGGCCACGCCGCCGATCCGTCGGACCAAAGTGGTGCCCGAGCCTTGGCGCACCAACATCCTGGTGCGCGGTTGGCGCCGGATGACCGGGCGCACCAACCCGCCCAAGCCACCGAAAGACGAGCGGGTGCTGCCGGCTGCGCGCTGGCGTACCGTGGGCTCGATCCGTCGTTACATCCTGTTGGTGCTGATGCTGGGCCAGACCATCGTGGCCGGCTGGTACATGAAAGGCATCATGCCTTACCAGGGCTGGTCGCTGGTCGACTTCGACGAGATCCGCAACCAGACCCTGCTGCAAACCGCTACCCAGGTACTGCCTTACGCGCTGCAAACCAGCATCCTGATCATGTTCGGGATTCTGTTCTGCTGGGTGTCGGCCGGTTTCTGGACTGCGCTCATGGGCTTCCTGGAGCTGCTGACCGGTCACGATAAATACCGTATCTCCGGTAAAAGTGCCGGTGACGAGCCGATTCCCAAGGATGCGCGCACCGCTCTGGTGATGCCGATCTGTAACGAAGACGTGCCGCGTGTATTCGCCGGCTTGCGTGCAACGTTCGAATCGGTGGCCGCAACCGGTGACCTGGACCGCTTCGATTTCTTCGTGCTCAGCGACAGTAACGACGCCGACATCTGCATCGCCGAACAGCAAGCCTGGCTCGACGTATGCCGCGAAGCGGGTGGTTTCGGCAAGATCTTCTATCGCCGTCGTCGCCGTCGCGTAAAGCGCAAGAGCGGCAACCTCGACGACTTCTGCCGTCGTTGGGGCGGTGACTACAAGTACATGGTCGTTCTTGACGCTGACTCTGTGATGAGCGGCGAGTGCCTGACCAGCCTGGTGCGCCTGATGGAAGCCACGCCGGATGCCGGGATTATCCAGACCGCGCCGCGTGCGTCGGGCATGGACACCCTGTATGCGCGTATGCAGCAGTTCGCCACTCGCGTCTACGGCCCGTTGTTTACCGCTGGCCTGCACTTCTGGCAGTTGGGGGAATCCCACTACTGGGGCCACAACGCCATTATCCGTATGAAGCCGTTTATCGAGCACTGCGCCCTGGCGCCGCTGCCCGGTAAAGGCGCGTTTGCCGGTGCGATCCTCTCCCACGACTTCGTTGAAGCCGCGCTGATGCGCCGTGCCGGCTGGGGCGTGTGGATTGCCTACGACCTGCCGGGCAGCTACGAAGAACTGCCGCCGAACCTGCTGGACGAACTCAAGCGTGACCGTCGCTGGTGCCACGGTAACCTGATGAACTTCCGCCTGTTCCTGGTCAAAGGCATGCACCCGGTGCACCGTGCGGTGTTCCTCACCGGCGTGATGTCCTACCTGTCGGCGCCGTTGTGGTTCTTCTTCCTGGTGCTGTCCACGGCCTTGCTGGCGGTGAACACCCTGATGGAACCGCAATACTTCATGGCGCCGCGCCAGTTGTACCCGCTGTGGCCACAATGGCACCCGGACAAGGCGGTGGCGCTGTTCTCCACCACCATCGTGCTGTTGTTCCTGCCTAAACTGCTCAGCATCATCTTGATCTGGGCCAAGGGCGCCAAAGAGTTCGGTGGCAAGTTCAAGGTAACCCTGTCGATGCTGCTGGAGATGTTGTTCTCCATGCTGCTGGCGCCGGTGCGGATGATTTTCCATACCCGTTTCGTCCTCGCCGCGTTCCTCGGCTGGGCCGCTACCTGGAACTCGCCGCAACGTGACGACGACTCCACGCCATGGAGCGAAGCGGTCAAGCGCCACGGTCCGCAAACCGTGCTGGGCTTCCTGTGGGCGCTGCTGGTGGTGTGGCTGAACCCGAGCTTCCTGTGGTGGCTGGTGCCGATTGTCGGCTCGCTGATGCTGTCGATCCCGGTGTCGGTGATTTCCAGCCGGGTCAAGCTGGGCCTCAAGTCCCGCGACGAGAGCCTGTTCCTGATCCCTGAGGAATACAACCCGCCGCAAGCCCTGCTCTCGACCGAGAAGTACACCCACGAAAACCGTTGGCACGCCCTCAACGACGGTTTTGTGCGTTCGGTGGTAGACCCACAGCAGAACGCCCTGGCCTGCGCCTTGGCGACCTCGCGGCACCGTGAGGCCGAGCCCATCGAGTACCTGCGCATGGAGCGTGTTCGCCACGCGTTGAAAGTCGGCCCGGCCGGCCTCAACAACAGCGAACGCCTGGCCTTGCTCAGCGACCCGGTGGCCCTGGCTCGCCTGCATGAGCAGGTGTGGAGCGAAGGCCACGTCGAGTGGCTAGGCGCTTGGCGTGCCTCGATCAAGGCCGATCCGCACGCGCCGTTGCTGCCCCTGCAACCACAGTCGTCCCAGGCCCAACCGGCCTGATTCAGGCACCCCCGAAGGCTCACTTCGGGGGTGTTTCAAACGTTGGTCCTACAGCGTTTTTCGCTTCTTCCTTTTTATAGCTAACTCCTTGTTATTTCGAAACAAAAGACCTTTGCTCGAGGCGTATTGCCGTGCCCGCGGCTGGGTTAGGATCGCCCCCCAAATTGGACTCGCCACGGGGGCATTCATGATCAAAAGGTATTGTTTGGCATTGCTGATGGGCTTTTTCCTGGGGGGGCACGCAGGCTTGCTTTACGCGGGCGCGCTGGACAACGCTGTGCGCCGTGGAGTGCTTAAGGTCGGTACAACCCCCAATAACGTCCCTTTCGAAATGCTCGATAAGCAGGGGCGCATCGTCGGCTTTGAAATTGACTTGCTCCATACCATGAGCCGCGCACTTGGCGTAGAGCTTGAATTGGTGGCAGTGCCTTACACGGATCTGTTGCCGGGGCTGATGACGAACAAGTTTGATCTGATTGGCAGCGGCATGACGGTCACTCAAGAGCGCAACCTCAAACTCAACTTCAGTGATTCATTTGTCGTGGTGGGCCAGACGGTGCTGCTGCATCCACGGCTGGCCGGGAAGGTCTCCAGTATTGAAGAGCTGGACGACGCCAGTTACCGCGTGGTTACCACCCAAGGCACCACCGGTGAAGCCGCAGCGCAGCGCTTTCTTGTATCTGCGCGGCTCAGCAGTGTGCCCAACCCGGAAGAAGGCGTGCGGCAGGTCGTTGAAGGCAAGGCCGATGCTTTTATCCATGATGCGCCCTACAACCTGATCGCGATGAGTCGGCCACAGAACAGTGCATTGTTGGCACTGGAGCAACCCTTCACCTTTGAGCCCTTGGCGTTTGGCCTGAAAAAAGGCGATTACGACAGCCTCAATTGGATCAACCATTTTCTCAACCAGATCGCCCAGGACGGCACCTACGATCGCCTGCATGACAAGTGGTTCAGGGATACGGCCTGGATAGCCGAGATCGACTGATCGTCATAACTGCTTACACATCAATCCCTGATCGAGAGGCCGCGCTGAAGCGTCTGCGCCTGTGCTTGGCCGGGTCGCTGTCAGGGTTTTCCGACACACGCCGATAACATTTACCGGTGAAACCTTTGTGGCGGACAACGAGTGGGTTAGGATCGCACCCCGAAATGGCGCAGCCCTCTTGTGCGCCAACCTTATAAGAATCGTTCAGGGGTCTTGATGATGAAAAAGTATCTTTCGATGCTGATGCTCGGCGTCACTGCGCTGGTCGCTGCCACTGCGGCCCAGGCCGGCGCCATTGATGAGGCGGTCAAGCGCGGCACGTTGAAAGTTGGCATGGACCCCACCTACATGCCGTTCGAAATGACCGACAAGCGCGGTGAAATCATCGGTTTCGAAGTCGACATCCTCAAGGCTATGGCCAAGTCCATGGGCGTCAAGCTGGAGCTGGTGTCCACCGGTTACGACGGCATCATCCCGGCCTTCCTGACCGGCAAGTTCGATATGATCGGCAGCGGCATGACCCTGACCCAGGAACGCAACCTGCGCCTGAATTTCAGCGAACCCTTCATCGTGGTCGGCCAGACGTTGCTGATCCGCAAGGAACTGGAAGGCACCATCAAGTCCTACAAAGACCTGAACGACGAGAAATACCGCCTGACCTCCAAACTCGGCACCACCGGTGAGATGGTCGCCAAGAAGCTGATCTCCAAAGCCAAGTACCACGGCTATGACAACGAGCAGGAAGGCGTGCTCGACGTGGTCAACGGCAAGGCTGACGCGTTCGTCTACGACGCACCGTACAACGTGGTGGCCGAGAAGAAAGTCGGTAACGGCAAGCTGGTGTTCCTGGAAGAACCCTTCACCTTTGAACCCCTGGCGTTCGGTTTGAAGAAAGGCGATTACGACAGCATCAACTTCATTAACAACTTCCTGCACCAGATCCGTAACGACGGCACCTACGATCGCATCCATGACAAGTGGTTCAAGAGCTCCGAGTGGCTCAAGGACATGGAATAAGGCCTGACACCGAGTTGCCTGTATCGCAGGCAAGCCAGCTCCCACATTTGACTGTATTCACACATCAACTTGTGGGAGCGGGCTTGCCCGCGATGGCGGCCTATCAGGCGACACCTATGCGGAAAGTGAAATGAAACAGAAAAAAGCCCAATGGCCCTGGCACCTGCTGACGGTGGTCGTGCTGGTCGGTCTGGCGGGTGCCTTGTACTACGCCACGTCGTTGATGTCTTACGAATGGCGCTGGAACCGCGTCCCCCAATACTTCGCCTATCAAGCCGAGACCTCCCAGCGCGCCGCGGATATTTCCACCGTGGTCGAGTTGGTGCGCAAAGGCGATACGGCCGAAGTCACCCTGCGCAACGACGCCGGAGTCGAGCAAAAGCTCACAGTCGCCGATAACAGCCTGCAAGTGGCGCGCGGCGACGATGTGGCTGAAGGCGATGTGGTCGGCGTGACCCGGCAATGGGCACTGGGGCCATTGATGTGGGGCTTGTGGACCACGCTGTGGCTGTCGGTGGTGTCCGGCATCCTGGGTTTGGCGATTGGCTTGGCGACCGGGCTGTGCAGGCTGTCGAAAAATCCCACCTTGCGCGATCTGTCGACAATCTATGTCGAGCTGGTGCGGGGCACGCCGCTGCTGGTGCAGATCTTCATTTTCTATTTCTTTATCGGCACGGTGCTCAACCTGTCCCGGGAGTTTGCCGGGATTGCCGCACTGTCGTTGTTCACGGGTGCCTACGTGGCAGAAATCGTGCGCGCCGGCGTGCAGTCCATCACCCGTGGCCAGGACGAAGCGGCGCGCTCACTGGGCTTGAGTGCCAGCCAGTCGATGCGCCACGTGGTACTGCCGCAGGCCTTCAAGCGTGTGCTGCCGCCCCTGGCCGGGCAATTTATCAGCCTGGTCAAGGACACGTCCCTGGTGTCGGTGATCGCGATTACCGAGTTGCTCAAGAGCGGCCGCGAAGTGATCACCACCTCGTTCTCGCCGTTTGAAATCCTGTTTTGTGTGGCGGGCTTGTACCTGCTGATCAACCTGCCGCTGTCGAAGATGGCCAGCCGGCTTGAGCGGAGGCTTGCCCAAAGTGATTGAAGTACGCGATCTGGTAAAAGTCTTCGATACCCGTGGGCAGGTGGTGCGCGCGGTGGATCACGTCACCACCCAAGTGGCCAAGGGCGAGGTGCTGGTGGTGATCGGGCCCTCGGGCTCCGGCAAGTCCACCTTCTTGCGTTGCCTGAATGGGTTGGAGGCGTTCGATTCGGGTTCGGTGAGCATCGACGGCCTGCAACTGGCCGACCCTAAGACCGACGTGAATGCCTACCGCCGTGAAGTCGGCATGGTGTTCCAGCACTTCAACCTGTTCCCCCACATGACCGTGCTGGAAAACCTGTGCCTGGCGCAAAAGGTCGTGCGCAAGCGCGGCAAGCAAGAGCGGGAGGCCAAGGCCCTGGCGCTGTTGGAAAAGGTCGGTATTGCGCAGAAGGCCCACGAGTTTCCATCGCGCCTGTCTGGCGGCCAGCAGCAGCGAGTCGCCATTGCCCGAGCCCTGGCTATGGAGCCCAAGGTGATGCTGTTTGATGAGCCCACCTCGGCCCTCGACCCGGAAATGGTCGGTGAAGTGCTCGACGTGATGAAGACCCTGGCCCTGGAAGGCATGACCATGGTGTGCGTCACCCACGAGATGGGCTTTGCCCGGGAAGTGGCAGACCGGGTGTTGTTTTTCGATCACGGCAAACTGCTGGAAGACGCCGCCCCGGCCGAGTTCTTCAATGCGCCGAAAGACCCGCGTGCCCAGGCCTTCCTGCGCCAAGTCCTGTAGAAATATTTGCCTCTGTGGCGAGCGAGCTTGCTCGCGCTGGAGTGCGAAGCGCTCCCAAGATTTTGGGGCCGCTGCGCAGCCCAGCGGGAGCAAGCTCCCTCGCCACAGGTCAAAGCTTGAATTTGTCGACCAGCGTCTGCAAGTCCAGGCTCAACCTGGTCAACTGAACACTCGCGGCCGCCGTTTCCTCGCTGGCGGCGGCGGTTTGTTCCGACACGTCCCGCACCTTCAATACACTGCGGTTGATCTCCTCGGCCACAGCGCTCTGCTGTTCCGCTGCGGCGGCAATCTGCGGGTTCATTTCCTGGATGATCGACACCGTGCGGGCAATGGCGCTCAGGGCGTCGCCGGCGTCGCGGGTCAGGGCGACGCTGTTGTCGGTCAGGTTGCGGCTGCTGTCCATGATGTCCGCCACCTGCTGAGTGCCATTGTGCAGGCCGAGGATCAGCCCTTCGATCTCCTCGGCCGATTCCTGAGTGCGTTGGGCCAGGCTGCGCACTTCGTCGGCGACCACCGCAAAGCCTTGGCCGGCAGTGCCCGCACGTGCCGCTTCAATGGCGGCGTTCAGGGCCAGCAGGTTGGTCTGCTGAGAAACAGACTTGATCACGTCCAGCACACTGGCGATCTTCTGGCTCTCCTGTTGCAGCGCGAGCATCGCACGGCCTGACAGCGCCATTTCACTGGCCAGGTTGCCAATCTGCTCCACGGCCTGGGTGACCACCTGCTCACCGGCGCCGGCCTGATGGTCGGCTTCTTGGGCCGCCACCGAGGCGCGTTCGGCGTGGCGCGCCACTTCCTGGGCAGTGGCGAGCATTTCATTCATTGCCGTCGCCACCTGGTCGGTTTCATCTTTCTGCTCGTTGAGCCCGCTGCGGGTCTGCTCGGTGACGGTGGATAACTGCGTGGCCGCTCCGGCGATCTGCCGGGCGCTGTCACCGATACTGCTGATCAGGCTACGCAGGCTGCGGGTCATTTGCCCAATGCTTTGCTGCAACTGGCCGAGTTCGTCGCGACGGTCGACCGCCATGTCATGGCTGAGGTCGCCCTCGGCAACACGGTGGGCGGCGCCGAGAATTTCTCGCAGTGGCGCCGCAATCTGCCGGGCGATCCACCAGGCGGCCAGCGTGCCCAGTGCCAGGGCGGCCACTGTCACGCTGATCAGCAACCTACGGGTTTGGTCCGCTTCGTTGTTGCGCCTGGCGTTCTGGCTCTGGCTCAGCAGATTGCTCTTGTCCCGCAGCTCGTTGAGTTGCTGTTCGAAGCTGTTTTGCACGGTTTCGGTATCGAGCTGGGCTTGCTTGAGCTTTAGCAGTTGTTCACGGTAGTTGGCCAAATCGGTCTTGAGCAGCGTCGAGTCCACCGGGAGCGCGGTGACGGAAGCCAGCGCGGCCTGCAGTTCATCAAGCGACTGGTCGAACGCGTCGGCGTAGGCCTTTAAGGTAACGGCCGCCCAGGCGGGGCTCTGCGCTCGATCTTCGGCTTGCTCCATGGCCTGGCGCAGGTTCTCGATGGCGTCGAGGGCCTTCTCGTCATTTTGATCGGGCAAGTCACTGGCCAGTTGAGCGAGGGTGTCACTGGCCTGCAGGGCGGACTTCTTGAGCGCCGGACGGATCTGCTCGCGCGCGGCCAGCAATGGTGGCAACTGTACGAGCGCGGCTTTCGAGCCCGACACCAACAGAGCCGCTTCTTCCAGCCATTGTCGGTCGGTGGCGGCTCGCAAGCGGCTCGAAAGGCTGGTCAGATACTGGTCGATCTGTTCAATCCTTTGGTTCATCTTGTCCAGGCTGTTGCTGTCCATCAGCGTGCGGTACACGATGCGGTCGGCGCGCATGGCCTCGGCTTCGACAGCCAGATGGCCCAGGACCGTCAGGCTGTCGGATCGGTAAAGCACGGCGCTCAAGGCTTGCCAGCCCGTGGCTGCGATCAGGAAACTGAGGATCAGCACTTGGCCAAAACCCAGGGCTAGCTTGAGGCGGACGCTGGCATTGACCAGCACGCGGGTCAGCCGAAGAAACATGGTGAACCTCCGAATCAGAGAAAGCGTTTCGCGACACATGAAACGCTAATTCGATTCGGGACCGTGGAGGGCTGATAACTGTGTAGGAGATTTCACAAGTTGCGGCGGCTTTGGTAAGCCGCCGCGTAGGGTAATTCAGACTCGGAAGCGCCCGACGAGGGTCTGCAGGTAGATCCCCAGGCGCGCCAGTTCGGCACTGGAGGACGCAGTTTCTTCGCTGGCCGACGAGGTTTGCTCGGAGATGTCGCGCACATTCAGCACGCTGCGGTTGATCTCTTCAGCCACGGCGCTTTGCTGCTCGGCGGCGGTGGCGATCTGTGAGTTCATGGCCTGGATGGTCGAGACGGTACGGGTGATATTGCCCAGCGCGTGGCCGGCCCGGCGCGTCAGCTCAACACTGCTCTCGGTCAGCCCGCGGCTGTTGTCCATGATGGTTGCCACCTGCTGGGTACCACTTTGCAGGCCGACGATCAGCTCTTCGATCTCTTCAGTGGACTTCTGCGTGCGCTGGGCCAGGCTGCGCACCTCGTCGGCCACCACGGCAAAGCCGCGCCCGGCCTCACCGGCACGCGCCGCTTCAATGGCGGCGTTAAGGGCCAGCAGGTTGGTTTGCTGGGCCACGGATTTGATCACGTCGAGCACACTGCCGATCTTGTCACTTTCGCGCTTGAGTTCACCCATGGCCACCGTGGAATTACCCACTTCGGTGGCCAGGCGCTCGATCTGGGCGATGGCTTCACCCACCACCTGGTCGCCTTCACGGGCTTGCTGGTCGGCAGCCACGGCGGCTTCCGAGGCCTCTTCGGCATTGCGCGCCACTTCCTGCACGGTGGCCGCCATTTCGTTCATTGCGGTGGCCACCTGGTCGGTCTCGACCTTCTGGCTGTTGACCCCGGCGCTGGTTTGTTCGGTCACGGCCGACAACTGCTCAGCGGCGCTGGCGATCTGGGTGACCCCGTCGCTGATCCCGCCGATCAACTCGCGCAGGCCCACGGTCATGCTTTGCATGGCACGCTGCAATTGACCCAGTTCGTCCTGGCGGCCCGATTCCAGGTTGTGGCTCAGATCGCCGGAGGCCACACGCTCGGCGACTTCGAGGGTCTGGTTCAGGGGGATGACGATCTGGCGGGTGATGGCCCAGGCCGCGAACAGGCCGAACGCCACCGCCAGTACAGTGGCAAGTAGCAATAAGTACTTGGCCTGGGCCACATCATGGTCGCGCACTGCGGTTTGCGAGGTGGTGAGCTTCTCGCTATGGCCCAACAGGATATCGCCCTGGGCACTTATGATTTTGAGGGCTGCGGCACTGGCCACCTGAGAGTCTCGGTATTGACTGACGGCGGCGCGATAGGCTTGCAGTGAAACACCGGCCTCTTGCAGGTTGGCCTGGTATTGAACCGGCAGTTGGCCTTGCAATTCGGTGATTTTCTTCAGGCCATTGTCGATAGCGTCGAGGGCGGGTTGCTCGGCTTCGACCTTGCCGCTGTAGGTGTAACCGCGTACCTGGAAGCGTGCTTGTTGGATCAGCTTGCTCAGGTCAACCACGCTGTTGAACTGGGTGACGCTGTCGCCTTGCAGCAGGCTTTTTTCAATCTCGTTGGTTTTGGCCACGGCATTGTCGGCGGTGTCTCCGAGCTTGCTGCGAGCACCCTCACGTTTGAGGCCCGCCTGGACCATGGCAGCAAAGGCTTTTTTGTATTGGCTCAAAGCTTCCTGTTGCTGTTCGACGAGAGCTTTGTCATTGGGTTGTTCGATTAACTGCGCGGCAGTTTTAAGGCCGTCGTCCAGCTGAGTGATCAGGCTTGTAACTGCGTCGGTGCCTTGCTCGCCACGGCGCATATCGAAGTCCAGGCGTGCCAGGCGCAGGTCTTTGGTCAGGCCATTGAGGCTGGAAATAAAGCCCAGCTTGTCGCCGCGACTGATCACATCCCCCAGGCCGGTCCAGCCGGTAAAGGTGATCAACAGCGTCAGGAGCAACACCAGGCCAAAGCCCACGCTCAGCTTGCGGTTCACGCTTATATTCCCCAACTTCTCGGCTAACCAACGATACATGCTGCGAACTCCCCTGGAACAAGGCTTGGACTTATTCAAAGGCTATCGGCAACGCACGGAGATACTTGATCGTTCCCACGCAGAGCATGGGAACGATCAGTCGGGGGGTTAGAACAGGCGGGCGAGCAGGGCCGTTACGGCGGTTTCGACGCGTAAAATACGTGCACCCAGTTGCACCGGCTGCAAACCGGCCTTGGTCAGCAGGTCCACTTCATAGGGAATCCAGCCGCCTTCCGGGCCGATCGCGAGGGTCACCGGTTCCTCGAGGGCTCGGGGGCAGGACGGGTAATCGCCCGGATGGCCGATCAGGCCCAAGGTGCCAGCCGCCATGGCCGGCAGACGATCTTCCACAAACGGCTTGAAGCGTTTCTCGATAATGATCTCGGGCAGCAACGTGTCCCGCGCTTGTTCCAGGCCGAGAATCAGTTGCTCGCGCACCGCTTCCGGCTCCAGGAACGGGGTTTGCCAGAAGCTTTTTTCCACGCGGTAGCTGTTGACCAGTATCACCTTGGGCACGCCCATGGCCGCCACGGTTTGCAGCACCCGGCGCAGCATCTTCGGGCGGGGCAGGGCCAGCAGCAAGGTCAGGGGTAGTTTGCTCGGTGGCGGTTGGTCGAAGCTCACTTGCAGTTCGGCTTCAGCGGCTTCCAGGCGCAGCAGTTGGGCATTGCCCATCAGCCCGCCAATGCGGCCCACACGCAGGGTGTCACCGACGGCGGCGCGGTGAACCTCCTGCATATGCACCAGGCGACGATCACGCAGCACTACGCGGTCGGCCGCGATAAAGTCGGCCTCTTCGAGCAGCAGCAGGTTCACGGCTGGGTCGCTGGCGGTTGGTCGTCGTCGGCAGGCGCGTCATCCGGGTGTTCGCCACGCTTGCTGATCAGGCCGCTGAACAGGATGCCCACTTCGAACAGCATCCACATCGGCACTGCCAGCAAGGTCTGGGAGAAGATGTCCGGTGGCGTGAGGATCATGCCGACCACGAAGCAGCCGATGATCACGTACGGGCGGATCTTCTTCAGGTACTTGACGTCGACCACGCCGATCCACACCAGCAACACTACCGCTACCGGAATTTCGAACGCCACGCCAAAGGCGAAGAACAGCGTCATCACGAAATCGAGGTAGCTGGTGATATCGGTCATCATTTCCACGCCGGCCGGGGTGGCGGCGGCGAAGAACTTGAAGATCAGCGGGAACACCAGGAAGTAGGCGAAGGCCATGCCGGTGTAGAACAGCAGGATGCTCGACACCAGCAATGGCACAGCGATGCGCTTCTCGTGCTTGTACAGGCCCGGCGCGATAAAACCCCAGATCTGATGCAGGATCACCGGGATCGCCAGGAACAGCGAGACCATCATGGTCAGCTTCAAGGGGGTCAGGAACGGCGACGACACATCGGTGGCGATCATCGTCGCGCCGGCCGGCAGGTACTGGCGCAGGGGCGTCGAGACGAAGGTGTAGATCTGCTGGGTAAAGGCGAACAGCCCGGCAAAGATGATGAAGATCGCCGCCACGCAACGCAGCAGGCGGGTACGCAGCTCGGTGAGGTGCGAGACCAGCGGCATATGCTGGTCGTTTTCCGGTTTATCAGCGCTCATGGGGCTCGCGGCGGCAATGTAGGGTCATGGGGTGCGGGCGACGCGACGGGCGTCGGCGCGGGCGTCGTTGGGGCAGGCGCTGCCGGTGCGGCGTCGGCCACAGGGGCTGGCGCGATGCTGTGCTCGGCCACCGGCGTTATCGGCTTGGCCGGCTCTTGCACCGGGGAAAGAATCTTGCGGGCTTCCTGCTCCAACGAGAGGATGTGCTCGTTGTGCAATTGCCGACGGATTTCGTCGGCACCGATTTCCCGTTCAACTTCCTGTTTGATCGCGTTGAAACTGCGCTTGAGGCGCCCGATCCACAAGCCGGCGGTGCGTGCGGCACCGGGCAGGCGTTCTGGCCCCAGTACCAGCAGGGCCACCAGGCCGACGAGCAGCAGTTCAGAGAAGCTGATACCAAACATTAGTCAGTGCTCACGAGTCTTTGCGGGTCGGCTCTTGGACCTTTTCAGCCTGCACGTCGAAGGTACGGCGCTCGGTGATCGGCTGGGTGGCCTGCGGGTGAACAGGCTGGGCCGGTGGCACCGGGTTGGCGCTTGGCTCGGCCGGCTTTTCATCATCGTTCATGGCTTTGCGAAAGCCCTTGATCGACTCGCCCACATCGGTGCCCAGGTTCTTGAGCTTCTTGGTGCCGAACACCAATACCACCACCACCAGAATGACGATCCAGTGTTTCCAGTCAAAAATGCCCATGCTTCAAATCCTCAAGTCTTACGTTATTCAGGCGGACGGGCGCGAGGCCTTCTCGGCGTGCCCGGACAAGCCGAAGCGACGGTCCAGTTCATCCAGCACGGCCTGTGGGTGCTGCCCCAGTTGGGCGAGCATCACCAGGCTATGGAACCACAAGTCTGCGGTCTCATAGATTACATCGCTGTAATCACCGCTGATTTGCGCGTCCTTGGCCGCAATGATGGTCTCGACGGATTCTTCGCCGAGTTTTTCCAGAATCTTGTTCAGGCCCTTGTGGTACAGGCTGGCGACGTAGGAGCTGTCGGCATCCGCGCCTTTGCGGTCTTCCAGCACCTGGGCCACACGTTTCAGGGTATCGCTCATGTTCAGTGTCCTGCTGGGTAGATGGCGTGCGGGTCTTTGAGCACCGGCTCCACAACCTTCCATTCGCCATTCTCGAACACGCGATAGAAGCAACTGTGGCGGCCAGTGTGGCAGGCAATGCCGCCGATCTGCTCGACCTTGAGGATCACCACGTCGGCATCGCAGTCCAGGCGCAGCTCGTGCAGGGTCTGCACGTGCCCGGATTCTTCGCCCTTGCGCCACAGTTTGCCACGCGAACGTGACCAGTAGATGGCGCGCTGCTCGGCGGCGGTGAGGCTCAGGGCCTCGCGGTTCATCCAGGCCATCATCAGCACGCGCCCGGTCTTGTAGTCCTGGGCAATGGCCGGCACCAGGCCGTCACTGTCCCACTTGATCTCATCCAGCCAGTCTTTCATGTTCTTCGGCTCCGGCAATTTGCGACAGTGTATAACCGGATGGGCTATCGACGCACGATCAGATAAACGCCCACGGCGACCATGATGCCCGCTGGCCAGTGGCCTAGTTGGTTCAATGGCCCACCAATCGCCAGCATCACGCCGCCCACCAGGTGCGCGGCGCCGAGCAGGCGCAGGAACCAGTCGTCCTTGCGCTTGCGCCACGGTGGCTCAGGGTCCTTGGCATGGGGCTGGGACATGCGCTCCAGCAGGTCGCGGGTCATGCTGGCCAGGTGCGGCAGTTGCTCGAACTGGCTGTGCAGGTTGCCCAGCATGGTTTTCGGGCTCATGCGCTCGCGCATCCAGCGTTCCAGGAAGGGTTGCGCGGTGTTCCACAAGTCGAGGTCCGGGTAGAGCTGGCGGCCCAGGCCTTCGATGTTTAGCAGGGTCTTCTGCAACAGCACCAGTTGCGGCTGCACTTCCATATTGAAGCGCCGCGCGGTCTGGAACAGGCGCATCAGCACTTGGCCGAACGAAATATCCTTTAACGGTTTTTCGAAGATCGGCTCGCACACGGTGCGGATCGCCGCTTCGAATTCGTTGAGTTTGGTTTCCGCTGGCACCCAACCCGAATCAATGTGCAACTGCGCCACACGGCGATAGTCGCGCTTGAAGAAGGCAAACAGGTTGCGCGCCAGGTAATCCTGGTCTTCCGGGGTGAGGCTGCCGACGATACCGCAGTCGATGGCGATGTACTGCGGGCTCCACGGGTTGACGGTGCTGACGAAGATGTTGCCCGGGTGCATGTCGGCGTGGAAGAAACTGTCGCGGAACACTTGGGTGAAGAAAATCTCCACACCGCGTTCTGCCAACATCTTCATGTCGGTGCGCTGGTCGGCCAGGGTCGCGAGGTCGGTGACCTGCACGCCGTAGATGCGCTCCATAACCAGCACTTTTGGCCGGCACCAGTCCCAATACACCTGCGGCACATACAGCAGTTGCGAGCCTTCGAAGTTGCGTCGCAATTGGCTGGCATTGGCCGCTTCGCGCAGCAGGTCGAGTTCGTCGTAGATGGTTTTTTCGTAGTCGGCGACCACATCCACCGGGTGCAGCAGGCGCGCATCGGCGGAGAAACGTTCGGCGGCGCGGGCGAGGATAAACAGCCATGCCAGGTCCTGGCCGATGATCGGCTTGAGGCCTGGGCGAATGACTTTCACCACCACTTCTTCGCCGGTCTTGAGCTGCGCGGCGTGCACTTGCGCCACTGACGCCGAGGCCAGTGGCTCGACGTCGAAGCGGCTGAACACCTCGCTGATCTTCTGGCCCAGCTGTTCTTCGATCAGCGCCATCGATTGCTGCGAATCGAACGGCGGCACGCGGTCCTGCAGCAGCATCAGCTCGTCGGCGATGTCTTCGGGCAACAGGTCGCGGCGGGTGGAGAGAATCTGCCCGAACTTGATGAAGATAGGCCCCAAGTCCTGCAACGCCAGGCGCAGGCTGGCGCCACGGCTCAACGGCGACGGCTTGCGGGGCAACCAGCGCCACGGCAGCACATAACGCACCGCCAGCAGGAACCATGGCAAGGGCAGGGCAAACAGCAGGTCATCAAGACGGTAGCGGATTACGACGCGCTGGATACGAAACAAACGGCGGACGGCGAGCAGCTTCATGCGTTATCGCTTGGATCAAGGGAACGGCTCAAGCGCTCGAAGCGGGCCTCGAGGCGTTCCAGGTCGATTTTGGCCTTGTCGAGTTCGCGAAAGCGCGCTTGCGCTTCCCGTTGCCCGACCAGGGTGCGCGATTCTTCGCTCAGGTATTCGGCGAGGTTCTGGCTGAGGCTGGCGAAACCTTGCTGGTACCAGCGCGAGCGGCTGCGCAGATGCCCGCTGATCAACTGGGTGGCGACGGGGCCAATCCAGCGCGACAGTTCATATTCCCAGTCCAGCTCCAGGTCTTGCAGCACGGCGGCCAAGTCCATCAGCACCGCACTGTCGCCTTCCAGCTCCACCTCGGGGCTGTGGAGGATAGCAGTCTTGTTGCGGCTCAGCGCCAGGTGCAACAGGCTGGAGGCCGGCGCACGCAAGGTGCAATCGGCTTCAGCGGCCCATTGGGTGGCGAGCAGCAGGCCTTCATCGCTGGGCAGGATAAACAGCTGCAAGGCGGGGCTGCGGCAATCGACGGCGATGACTTTGCCGGTCAGGTGCGCGAGCCGCGCCAGGGCGGTGCTGTCCAGGCGCAGTACACGGTTGATACCGTGCTCAACGCTGGCGAGAAGACCTTGCAGCAGCATCAGGGCTTGATGCCGCGGTGCAGGGCGACGATGCCGGACGTCATGTTGTGGTAGGTCACGCGGTCGAAACCGGCCTCCACCATCATCGACTTCAGGGTTTCCTGGTCCGGGTGCATGCGGATCGACTCGGCCAGGTAGCGGTAGCTCTCGGCGTCGTTGGTGATCAGTTTGCCCATCAGTGGCATGAAGGCGAACGAATAGGTGTCGTAGACCTTGGACATCAGCGCGTTGGTCGGCTTGGAGAATTCCAGCACCAGCAGGCGGCCACCCGGCTTGAGTACGCGCAGCATCGAGCGGATCGCGTCTTCCTTGTGAGTCACGTTACGCAGGCCGAACGCGATGGTCACGCAGTCGAAATGGTTGTCTGGGAACGGCAGCTTCTCGGCATCGGCCTGGACGAACTCGATATTGCCGGCCACGCCTTTGTCGAGCAGGCGGTCGCGGCCAACCTTGAGCATCGAGCCGTTGATATCGGCCAATACCACCTGGCCGGTGGGGCCAACCAGCTTGGAGAACTTGGCCGCCAGGTCGCCGGTGCCACCGGCGATGTCCAGCACCCGGTTGCCGGTGCGTACGCCCGACAACTCGATGGTGAAGCGCTTCCACAGGCGGTGCATGCCGCCGGAGAGCACGTCGTTCATCAGGTCGTACTTGGCCGCCACGGAGTGGAACACCTCAGCGACTTTTTCCGCCTTTTGGCTTTCCGGGACGTTCTTGAAGCCGAAGTGAGTGGTGGGTTCGGCATCGCTGCCTTTGCGCTGATCAGTCATATCGCTGTCACCAAAAGAGAATGCGGGACATGATAATCCCCAAGGCCTGCTTTGTCTTGGCAAGGCTGCAGGTAAGATAGGCGCTCATCGAGACCTTTTGCCGCATGGCGGGTGTTCTGAGTCGTTATAAAGAGGAGTCATTGCAATGGCCCGTATTACCGTTGAGCGTGAACACACCCTGGGAAAAGAACAGGCGCGGGCCAAGGCTGAGCAATTGGCGCGCAAACTCGAGGATAAATATGGCGTGCAGTCTTCATGGGCTGGCGACACCCTGAAGCTCAAGCGCTCCGGGGTTAAAGGCACAGTGTTGGTGGCCGATGATTCGCTGCGCATTGATGTGGAACTTGGCCTGTTGATGTCGGCCATGAGTGGCACGATCAAGTCCGAAATCGAAAAAGCCCTGGATAAGGCCCTGGCCTGATAGGGCTGTGCTTAGGGTGCCGATTCTAATTTTAAACCTTACTTTGTGCCCAAGCCCTCAACTCTTGCGGGCCGTCCGCCACCCAATTCTGTGTGAGGTGCACCATGGCCAAAGTTATTTTGAAGAAAAAAATCGACGTTCAGACCACCCCCCTGAGTGAGGTTAAAAGCTACGCCCGCAAGATCTGGCTGGCGGGTCTTGGCGCCTATGCCAAGGTCGGCAGCGAAGGCGGCGAGTACTTCAAGGAACTCGTTAGAAGCGGTCAACGTGTTGAAAGTAAAGGTAAAAAAGTTGTAGTTGAACAACTTGATGCCGCCAACAGTCAGATTGACCAAGTAAAGAGTAACGTCTCCGGCGTCAAAGGCCTGGTTGAAGTTCAACTGGATAAAGTTGAAAAAGCTTTTGATACTCGTGTCGCCAGTGCCTTGAATCGGATCGGCATTGCGTCTAAACATGACGTGGAGACACTCTCTGCTAAGCTCGAAGAGCTGACGGCATTGCTCGAACGTGTCGCGCGTAAACACTAAGGAGACATCGGGATGGCTGTTAAAAAGACTACTCAGAAAGAAGGCAGCTCGTGGGTCGGGAAAGTTGAAGAATATTCCCGCAAAATCTGGCTCGCTGGTTTAGGCGTGTACTCGAAGATCGACAGTGACGGCAGCAAACTCTTCGAGACCCTGGTTAAAGACGGCGAGAAAGCCGAGAAGTTGACCAAGAGCACGGTTGGTAAAAAAGTCGACGCTGCCAAGGCGAGCGCGGGTTCCGCCAAATCGAGTATTTCGGATACCTGGGGCAAGTTGGAAGAAACGTTCGACAAGCGCCTCAACAGTGCTATTTCGCGACTGGGCGTACCGAGCAAGGCTGAGTTGAAGGCGCTGCATAGCAAGGTCGATACCTTGACCAAGCAAATCGAAAAACTCACCGGCGCCAAAGCGGCTCCCGCCAAGACCGCCGCCGCCAAGCCTGCAGCAAAACCGGCGGCCAAACCAGCAGCTAAAACCGCAGCTGCAAAACCCGCCGCCAAAACTGCCGCCAAGCCTCTGGTTAAAGCCGCCGCCAAACCGGCTGCAAAACCTGCTGCAAAAGCGCCGGCCAAAGCCGCGGCGAAACCTGCGGCCAAGCCAGCGGCTAAAACTGCTGCCGCCAAACCGGCCAGCAAGCCTGCCGCTAAGCCAGTGGCCGCTAAAGCCGCCGCGAAACCTGCGGCTAAACCGGCTGCCAAACCTGCGGCTAAAACCGCTGCCGCTAAACCTGCTGCCAAGCCCGCCGCTGCGAAACCAGCTGCCAAGCCTGCAGCGGCCAAAAAGCCTGCGGTAGCGAAAAAACCGGCAGCCGCAAAGCCTGCCGCGGCGGCCAAGCCAGCCACGGCACCAGCACCGGCCGCTTCTACCGCCAATTCGGTGTCCGCGCCGACGCATGCGGCTGCTACCCCGACTGCAACGCCGGTTACCCCGACGCCATCCAGTCAGTCCTGATTTTTACGGGACACATAAAACGCCCGGTCTGCGAAGATTGGGCGTTTTTTATGAAGATCCAAGAAACGCCGCATTTCCAATGTGGGAGCGAGCAAGCCCGCTCCCACACTTCAATCCAGGTCATCCAGATATTTGAGTGCGAACCGCTCGGTCGCCTGCCGCGCCGTTGGCAGCAGATGCGGCGCCACCAGCATCATGATCTGGTACACCACCACCCGTACCTCACCTTCACGGTCCAGAATCCGTTGGTAATCCAACGAAAACAGCAAGGTCAGGGTGATCTGCTCCACCAGTTGCCCCAACGCCTGGGTATCACTGACCAGTTGCCCTGCCGCCTTCAGCCGCGCAAGCAATGACGCCAAGGTGCGCTTGAGCGCCGTGAGCAAGTGACGGATCCCCTTGGCCAGCTTGGGCAAGCGCCCCGCCAGGTTCGACAAGTCCTGGAACAGGAACCGATAGTGGGCCATGCGCTCGACAATCAGGTGCAAAAACAGCCAGTAGTCCTCAGCTTCCAGTTGCGCATCCGCAGGAGGGTCCAGCAGTGGCGCCAGCTCACACTGAAAGCGCTCGAACAGCCCGAGCACCAATGGCTCCTTGCCGTGGAAGTGATAGTAGAGGTTGCCGGGGCTGATCCCCATCTCATTGGCCACCTCCATGGTCGATACGTTCGGTTCGCCCTTGTGGTTGAACAACTGCAGGGCGCATTCAAGGATACGGTCGCGGGTCTTCATCCAGTCTTCTTAAAGTTGATTGCTGAGCTCAGCGCACGCGCACGTAAGTACCCGGCGCCGCTTCCATCGGTGGGTAATTCTGGTTGCCCAGGGCGGTGAGGGTTTCGCGTTGTACGCCGGAGCGTTTTTGTACCCACTCCAGCCATTGTGGCCACCAACTGCCTTCGACGTTCTGGGCGTCGTAATACCAGGCGCGCGGGTCACTGCTCAGCTTGAGGTTCTCGACGTAGTTGGCCTTGGGGTTGCCCGGTGGGTTGAGAATGCTCTGGATATGCCCGCTGTTGGAGAGCACAAAGCGCCGCTCGCCACCCAGCAGTTGCGTGGAGCGGTACACCGCGTCCCACGGCGTGATGTGATCGTTGATGCCGGCCACGCTGAAGCTGTCCACCGAGACCTTGCGCAAGTCGATGGGTGTGCCGCATACCTCCAGCCCACCGGGATGGCTCAGGGGGTTGTGCTTGAAGAAATCCAGCAGGTCGCCGTGCAAGGCGGCGGGCAGGCGCGTGTTGTCGTTGTTCCAGTACAGGATGTCGAATGCCGGCGGTTCCTTGCCCAGCAGGTAGTTGTTGATCCAGTAATTCCAGATCAGGTCGTTGGGGCGCATCCAGGCAAATATCTTGGCCATGTCGCGGCCATCCAGCACGCCTTGCTGGTAGGAGCGGCGCTTGGCGGCTTCCAGGGTTTGTTCATCAGCGAACAATGTTGCGGGGCTGTCGATCTGGCTGTCCAGCAGGCTTACCAGGTAACTGGCACTGGAGATGCGCCGCAACTGGCGCTTGGCTTGCAGGTGGCCTTGCAGCGCGGCGATGGTCAGGCCGCCGGCGCAGGCGCCCATCAGGTTGACCTCGCGGGCGCCAGTGATGGCCCGGCATACGTTGAGCGCTTCTTCCAGCGCCGCGACGTAGGTGGACAGGCCCCATTCGCGATGCCGCACGTCCGGGTTGCGCCAGCTGACCATAAAGGTCTGCAGGCCGTTTTTCAGTGCGTATTGCACAAAGCTATTGGCCGGGCTCAGGTCGAAGATGTAGTACTTGTTGATTTGCGGCGGCACTACCAGCAGCGGCTTGGCGTATTGTTTTTCGCTCATGGGCTTGTACTGGATCAGCTCCAGCAGTTCGTTGCGAAACACCACCGAACCGGGGGTGGTCGCCACGGTCTTGCCCACTTCAAAGGCGTGCTTGCTGACCTGGCGCGGCAAACCGTTGTTGTGCAGCAGGTCTTCGAACAAGTTGCTCACGCCGCGCACCACGCTGTTGCCGCCGGAGTTGAGCAGCTCCTTGATCGCCAGCGGGTTGAGCAGGGTGTTGGAAGGGGAGACAGCATCGTTGAGCAGGGCGAAGGCGAACTGCGCGCGGGCGCGATCATCGTCACTGAGGGTACTGTCCTCGATCCACTGCCGTGTCTGTTTTTGCCAGCTCAGATAGGCTTGCAAGCTGCGCCGGTACAGCGGGTTGAGCTTCCAGGTGGGGTCGCTGAAACGATGGTCCCTGGGGTTGGGTTCGTGCACGGTCTCACCCAGCAGCACGCGGCCCAACTGGCCGCCCAGGGCCAGGGCGTGGCGGGCGGTGTGCACCGGGTTGCGCAGGCCGTGCGCGGCGACGGTACGCAGGGTCGACAGCAAGTCCCGGCCGCGCAGGCCGGTGATCGCATTTTGCGCGTTGATGAACGCAGCGGGGGTGGGCGCCGGATTCGTCACGGGTCTTTCTCGCATGAGCCAACACTCCTTCGTCAAGTCATCAAGCAGGCACGCCAATCCAGAACCATAGTCGGTTCCTGGCAAGTTGCGCGGTGGTGTGTTCCTTCACACCGCCGGTCGCGGATGTATCACGGCGCGCAGGCGCTCCTCCTCCAGAAACTTCATGATGATCGGCGCCACGGCTTCGGCCCGGGTGATCAGGAACAGGTGGCCGTCATCGATGATGTGCAACTGTGCATTGGGGATGCGCCAGGCGAGCATGCGCATGTTGACCAGCGGGATCAGCGGGTCATCGTCCCCGGCCAGCACCAGGGTGGGCTGGCGGATCTTGTGCAGCCAATGAATGCTGGTCCAGCCCAGCCCGGCAAACAGTTGCCAGTAGTAGCCCAGCTTGCCGGCCGAGCGCACTTTGCTGGCGTGCTCGGCGGCCAGTTTGGAATCACGGCGGAACGAACCGCCATAAATCATCGGTGCAATGCGCACCACGTGGGACGGCTGGATATAACGCCTGGGGCTTGCCATCAGCCACAACACCTTGGGCTTGCCCGGCACCATGAAGGCCCCGGCCGCGGTGGCCGCGAGGATCAATTTCTTGCAGCGCTCGGGGTAGTCATACGCAAATTGCTGGGCCAGCGCTCCGCCCCAGGACACGCCCACGGCATTCACTTGGCCGTAGTCGAGGTAATCGAGCATACGTGCGGTGAGTTTGGCCAGGCCGGGGAAGCGATAGGGTCGCTTCGGCGTCGAGGAACCGCCCACGCCGGGCACGTCGAAGGCGATCACTTCCAGGTCCGGGTCCAGGGCCTGGACGAACGGAAACACCAGCTCAAGGTTGGCGCCGATGCCGTTGAAGATCAGCAGCGGGGTCAAGTGCGGCTTGCCCGGGCGTACCGCCGTGCGGATGGTCTGGCCATCCAGGTCGATGGTACGGAAGATGAACGGTTGCGCCATGCTCAAGCCCTGTGAAGTGGTGCTATTGGTCTGTAGGAACTCGGTCAGTGTGGGAGCTGGCTTGCCTGCGATGGCATTCTTTCAGGCCGCGATTAGTGAGCAGGCCCATCGCTATCGCAGGCAAGCCAGCTCCCACATCTGATCTCATTTCAATCACAAGAATGCCTAGCGCTCATGTACATAGGTACCCGGCGCCGCTTCGGCGGCGGTATAGGTTTTATTGCCTAATATCGTCGGGGCTTTTTTCAGTTTTCCCGCCCGCTCCGCCTGCCACACCTGCCAATGCAGCCACCACGAATCGGTGTGCTTGGTCGCATTCTCCTGCCACTCCAACGCACTGCCGGCCAGGCCCTCACTGGTCTGGTAGCGTGCCTTGGGGTTGCCCGGCGGGTTGAGGATGCTCTGGATATGCCCGCTGCTGGACAGCACAAACTCGACCTTGCCGCCGAACAACTGCGCTGACTTGTAGCAAGACTGCCACGGCGTGATGTGGTCGTTGGTGCCGGCCAGGGAGTAGATATCGGCGGTGACCTGCTTGAGGTCGATGGGCGTGCCGCACACTTCCAGGGCGTTGGCGCGTACCAGTGGGTTGTTCTTGAACAGTTCGATCAGGTCGCCATGGAACGCGGCTGGCAAGCGTGTGGTGTCGTTGTTCCAGAACAGGATGTCGAACACCGGCGGCTCGTTGCCCAGCAGGTAGTTGTTGACCCAATAGTTCCAGATCAGATCGTTGGGGCGCATCCAGGCGAAGACCTTGGCCATGTCGCGGCCTTCCAGCACGCCGGCCTGGTAGGAATGGCGCTTGGCCGCTTCCAGGGTCTGCTCATCCACAAACAGCGCCACCTGGGTGTCCAGGGTGGTATCCAGCACGCTCACTAGCAGCGTCAGGGCGTTGACCTTCTTCTCGCCCAGCGCCGCGTAGTGGCCCAACAGTGCGGTGCAGGTGATGCCGCCGGAGCAGGCACCGAGCATATTCACATCCTTGCTGCCCGTAATCGCCGTGACCACATCCACTGCTTCCTTGAGCGCCTCGATATAAGTCGACAGGCCCCATTCGCGTTGGGCCTTGGTGGGGTTGCGCCAACTGACGATAAAGGTCTGCTGGCCATTGCGCAGGCAGAAGCGCGCCAGGCTCTTATCCGGGCACAGGTCGAAGACATAGAATTTGTTGATCTGCGGCGGTACCACCAGCAGCGGGCGCTCATGCACCTGCTCGGTAATGGGCTTGTACTGGATCAGCTCCAGTACATCGTTGCGAAACACCACCGCGCCTTCGCTGGTGCCCAGGGTCTTGCCGACTTCAAAGGCGCCCATGTTGACCTGGCTGGGCATACCGCCGTTGTGCACCATGTCCTTGGCCAGGTGGGAAAGGCCGTCGAGCAGGCTTTTGCCGCCGGTTTCAAAGAAGCGTTTGACCGCCGCCGGGTTGGCCGCGCTGTTGGTGGGGGCCATGGCTTCGGTCATCAGGTTGATCACGAAGTGGCCGCGGCTGATGTCTTGTGCCGACAGGTTGCTGTCGTCGATCCAGTCGTGAAGCTCCTTGCGCCACGCCAGGTAAGTCTGCAAATAACGTTTGTAGAGCGGGTTCTGGCTCCAGGCCGGGTCGTTGAAGCGACGGTCGTCGCCCTCGGGCACCAGCGCGGATTTGCCGAACATCACATTCTTCAATTCAACGCCAAAGTGGGCGACGTGCTTGACGCTGTGCAACGGTTGCTTGATGGCTTGGGTCAGCACCATCTTGGCCGAGGCCAATAAATCCTTTTTGCGTAACGCGATGATCGGGTTCAACCCCAGGGTGTTTTCCGAGGCCTGGCGTTTCAAGTCATCGTTATTCTTGTTACTCATCTACGACGCTCCATTGTCCGAAAGACGAGTACCGGCGATTGCTGCGCACCCAATTTCGATACACGACACCAGCCTGGTACTGCGACTCGGGTGACCGTTGATACCGCATCGTCAAATGCAGGGAACTTGCCAGCTCCATTGGTTACCCGAGTTTATTTTTTTTCGCAAGCGGGCCAATCGTTGGCCACGCGACAGGGCATTCAAGCAGATGAAATTAGAAAATGCGCTCTAAACAGCAAGACCCCTGTGCTAGAGCATCAGCCGCACGACCGACTCACTCGGATCGCGGGTTTTTCCAGCGGCTTTGAGCTCGGCCAGGTAGTCGGCCCATAAAGCGTCCTGACGTACGGCCAGTTGATAGAGATAGTCCCAGGTGAACAGTCCGCTGTCATGACCGTCGTCGAAGGTCAATTTCAGTGCGTACTGGCCGGCGGGTTCCAGCTTGATCAACCGGACGTTGAGCTTGCCGAATTGCAGGATGGGTTTGCCGTGGCCCTGGACCTCGGCAGAAGGGGAGTGCACCCGCAGGAATTCGGCGGGCAACTGGTAGGTTTCGTCTGGCCCGTAGGTCAGGCCGAGGGTATTGGAGGTTTTATGCAGGTTTACTGCGGTAGGAAATTTCGACATTGGAGAAAACCCTGTAGGAGCCGGCTCAAAATGTGGGAGGGACCAATGTGGGAGCCGGGCTTGCCCGCGATGCAGGCACCTCGGTGTTTCAGGAACACTGAAGTGATGCTATCGCAGGCAAGCCAGCTCCCACACAAGCCACTCCCACATTGAGTGAGGCTTACAGGATATAACGAGACAAGTCTTCGTTCTGCGCCAATTCGCCCAAGTGGCTGTTGACGTAGTCAGCATCGATCTTGATCGCTTCGCCATTCTGCGCACCGGCCATGTCGCCGGCGCTGAAAGATACTTCCTCAAGCAGGCGCTCAAGCAAGGTATGCAGGCGACGGGCACCGATGTTCTCGGTCTTCTCGTTGACCTGCCAGGCGATCTCCGCCAGGCGCTTGATACCGTCAGCCTGGAATTCGATACCCAGCCCTTCGGTTTTCAGCAGCTCGCGGTACTGCTCGGTGAGCGAGGCATGCGGTTCGCTGAGGATGCGCTCGAAGTCGCCCGGCGTCAGTGCCTTGAGCTCCACCCGAATCGGCAGGCGGCCTTGCAGCTCGGGCACCAGGTCGCTGGGCTTGCTCAGGTGGAAGGCACCGGAGGCGATAAACAGGATGTGGTCAGTCTTGACCATGCCCAGCTTGGTGTTGACCGTGCACCCTTCGATCAGCGGCAGCAAATCGCGCTGTACGCCTTCGCGGGAGACATCCACGCCGCCGGAGTTGCCACGCTTGGCCACCTTGTCGATCTCATCGATAAACACAATGCCATGTTGCTCGACCGCTTCCAGGGCCTTGGCCTTGAGTTCTTCCTCATTGACCAGGCGCCCGGCTTCTTCGTCGCGCACCAGCTTGAGCGCATCCTTGACCTTGAGCTTGCGGCTTTTCTTCTTGCCCTTGCCCATGTTGGCAAACAGGTTTTGCAACTGGCTGGTCATTTCTTCCATGCCAGGCGGGGCAGAGATATCCACGCCGGACACTTCGGCCACTTCGATCTCGATTTCCTTGTCATCCAGCTGGCCTTCGCGCAGGCGCTTGCGGAACAACTGACGGGTGTTGGAATCGGACGAAGGTGCGGCGTCTTCGTTGAAACCCATGCGTGCCGGTGGCAGCAGGGCGTCGAGGATGCGCTCTTCAGCGGCGTCTTCGGCGCGATGGCTGACCTTGGTCACTTCCTGTTCGCGCAGCATCTTCAGGGCGGCGTCAGCCAGGTCGCGAATGATCGACTCGACATCGCGGCCCACATAACCGACTTCGGTGAATTTGGTCGCTTCGACCTTGATGAACGGTGCATTGGCCAATTTGGCCAGGCGACGGGCGATCTCGGTTTTGCCGACGCCGGTAGGTCCGATCATCAGGATGTTCTTGGGCGTTACTTCAACGCGCAGTTCTTCCGGCAGTTGCATCCGGCGCCAGCGGTTACGCAGCGCAATGGCAACGGCGCGCTTGGCATCGTCCTGGCCGATGATATGGCGGTTGAGTTCATGGACGATTTCGCGGGGAGTCATGGACATAGTGTTTGGCGGCCTCAAGCCTGAATAAGCCCAGGGCTTATTCGGCGAGGTCCTGCTCCTCAATGGTCTGATTGTGGTTGGTGAACACGCAGATATCGCCAGCGATACCCAGGGCGGTCTCGACGATTTCACGGGCTGACAGGTCGGTTTTCTTCAGCAACGCGCTGGCCGCAGCCTGGGCGTAGCCGCCACCTGAACCCATGGCGATCAGGCCATGCTCGGGTTCAACCACGTCGCCGTTGCCGGTGATGATCAGGGAAGCGTCTTTGTTCGCAACTGCGAGCATGGCCTCCAGGCGGCTGAGGGAGCGATCGGTGCGCCATTCTTTGGCAAGTTCCACAGCGGCGCGCACCAGGTGGCCCTGGTGTTTCTCAAGCTGGCCTTCGAAACGCTCGAACAGGGTGAAGGCGTCGGCGGTTGCGCCTGCGAAGCCGGCAAGCACCTGGCCGTGGTACAGGCGGCGCACTTTCTTGGCGTTGCCTTTCATCACGGTGTTGCCCAGGGAAACCTGGCCGTCGCCGCCCATGACAACTTTGCCGTGGCGACGTACTGAAACGATGGTGGTCAAGGGGAGAGTCTCCACGCAGCGGGGCGAAAATGCCCTGATGGAAACTCATATGGGGGTGGCGAGGGGGATTTCAACCGTAGGAAGGCAGGGCGGACGAGTGGTGTTTATGGGTTCAACACTTACTTGAGCACGCTGCAAACCAATGTGGGAGCTGGCTTGCCTGCGATAGCGGTGTAACAGTCACTGAAACATTGACTGTTACACCGCTATCGCAGGCAAGCCAGCTCCCACATTAAAACCGGTTTGGCTGCTGGATCAGCGGCTCTGGCGTTGTTGTAACAACAGGTTGCTAAACCCGGCGCCGGCCAATTGCTTTTGCGCCACGGTCAGCTGTTCGCGGTTGCTGAACGGCCCTACCAATACGCGATACCAGGTCGCGTCCTTCACCGTGCCGGACTCAACCGATACCGATTGGCCCAACAGAATGATCTGTGCGCGTACACGGTCCGCATCCGCCTGTTTCGGGAACGAGCCCGCTTGCAGGAAGAACTTGGTCACCGGCGCGGCCTTGGTTGCAGCCACTGGCGGTGCTGGCGGCGGCGTGATACCGGCCAACGCGGCCTGAGCGCGCGCCGTGTCGATTTTCGCCGCTTCCGCTGGGGTTACCGGCGTGGTCGGCACTTGTGGCGTCGGCAGGGTTTTTTCCGGCACGGCGTCAGGCGGCACGATCACTTCCGATTCCGGCAGCAGCGTGTAGAAGTCGTACTTGGGCTTTACCGGTGCGGTCGGGCTCGGCGCGGTCTTGTTGGCTTCGGCGATTTTCGTGGCCTTTTGCTGCTCCTGTTTGACGCGCTTGACGTCATCGCCCTGGCCGGGCTCCAGCTTCATCAGAAACACGATAAACGCGCCGACCGTCAGGCCGATGGCCATCCACAGCCAACCCGGAATCGGTTGCTTCGCCGGGGCCTGGTAGCGGCTGGCGCCGCGCTTGGGTGCAGGTTTTTTCTTGGCAGCCAACTTACATACGCTCCAGAGTTTCCAGGCCCAAGAGTTCCAGGCCTTGCTTGAGGGTGCGTCCAGCCAAGGCGGCAAGGCGCAGGCGACTTTGTTTCTGGGCTTCGTCGTCGGCGGTCAGGATCGGGCAGTTCTCGTAGAAGCTGGAGAACAGGCCGGCCACTTCGTACAAATAGGTGCACAGGATGTGCGGCGTGCCTTTTTCGCCAACGCTGTTGAGCACCTCGCCAAATTGCGCGAGCTTGGCCGCCAGTTCCTGTTCGTGGGCGGCGTCCAGCGCGATCTGGCCTTCGACTTCGCTGAAGTCCTTGCCCAGCTTGCGGAACACCCCGGCCACGCGAGTGTAGGCGTACAGCAGGTACGGCGCGGTGTTGCCTTCGAAGTTGAGCATCAGGTCGAAGTTGAAGCTGTAGTCGCTGGTGCGGTGCTTGGACAGATCGGCGTATTTCACCGCGCCAATGCCCACCACGCGGGCGATGTTGCGCAGGTCGGCCTCGGCCAGCTCCGGGTTCTTTTCCTTCACCAGGTTGTAGGCACGTTCCTGGGCTTCGGTCAGCAGGTCGATCAGCTTCACGGTGCCGCCGTCGCGGGTCTTGAAGGGGCGGCCATCGGCGCCGTTCATGGTGCCAAAGCCCATGTGCTCCATGTGCATCGGGTGGGTGACGAAACCGGCGCGACGCGCCACTTCGAACACCTGCTGGAAGTGCAGGGCCTGGCGCTGGTCGACGAAGTACAGCGCACGGTCAGCCTTGAGCACGCCACTGCGGTAACGCACGGCGGCCAGGTCGGTGGTGGCGTAGAGGTAGCCGCCATCGGCCTTGACGATGATCACTGGCAGCGGCTCGCCGTCGGCGGTCTTGAATTCTTCGAGGAACACGCACTGCGCGCCGTTGCTCTCGACCAACAGGCCCTTGGCCTTGAGGTCGTTGACCACATTGATCAGGTCGTCGTTATAGGCGCTTTCGCCCATCACGTCGGCCATGGTCAGTTTCACGTTGAGCAGCTCGTAGATTTCCTGGCAATGGGACAGGGAGATTTCACGGAAGCGGTTCCACAGCGCCAGGCACTCTTCGTCGCCGGCCTGCAGTTTGACCACCAGGCCACGGGCGCGGTCGGCGAACTCTTCAGACTCGTCAAACCGCTTTTTGGCGGCACGGTAGAAGTTTTCCAGGTCGGCCAGCTCGTTGCTGGTGATCGGGTTTTCCTGCAGGTAGGCCATCAGCATGCCGAACTGGGTGCCCCAGTCGCCCACGTGGTTCTGGCGGATCACGGTGTCGCCGAGGAATTCCAGCACCCGTGCCACGCCATCGCCAATGATAGTGGAACGCAGATGGCCCACGTGCATTTCCTTGGCCAGGTTCGGTGCCGACAGGTCGATGACCACGCGCTGGCTGTCGCCGGCCTTGCGTGCACCGATGCGCGCATCGGCCAGGGCGGCATCCAGGCGCGACGCCAGGGCCTGGGTGTTCTGGAAGAAGTTGATAAAGCCCGGGCCTGCAATTTCAGCCTTGGTGACACTGGCGTCAGCCGGCAGTGCGGCGATGATTTTTTCCGCCAGGTCGCGCGGTTTCATGCCCGCCGGCTTGGACAGCATCATCGCGATGTTGCTGGCGAAGTCGCCATGGGTCTTGTCGCGGGTGTTCTCCACCTGGATCGCCGGCGACAGGCCTTCAGGCAACACACCTTCGTTGACGAGTTGGGTGAGGGCTTGTTGGATCAGCTGGCGAATGGTGTCTTTCATGGTGTTCTCTTTCGACCGCAAGCGGCGGCGCGCGATGCGCAGGTGGAAAAACTGGGCATTATCCGTGGCGAGGGCGGGCTTGCCAACCGTTCAGACTATATGGCGGACCTGCGGGCCTCTTCGCGGGCAAGCCCGCTCCCACATTTAAGGGTATTCACATTTCATAATGTGGGAGCTGGCTTGCCTGCGATGACGTAATTACCCTCAATACAAATCTACCGGGTCTACATCCAACGACCATCGCACCTGCCGACCGCTGGGCAGTTGCTCCAGCTCAAGCATCCAGCGACTTAATAGCCGATGCAGCGGCGCGCGGGAGGTTGCCTGCAAGAGTAGCTGAGCGCGATAACGTCCGGCGCGCCGCTCCATGGGCGCTGGCACCGGGCCGAGTAGTTCGATGCCACTGAGGGCCAGTTCGCCCAATAAACGCTCAGCGGCGCTGCAGGCCTCATCAAGAAAGCCTTCGGCCTGCCCGGGTTTGTGGGCTTCGGCACGCAGCAGCGCCAGGTGCGCAAAGGGCGGGAGGCCGGCGGCGCGGCGTTCGCTCAAGGCCTGTTCGGCGAAGGCAAAGTAGCCTTGTTCCGTCAGTTGAATCAGCAGCGGGTGGTCGGCCAGGTGCGTCTGGATAATCACCCTGCCTGGCTCTTCGGCCCGCCCGGCGCGTCCTGCCACCTGCACGATCAACTGCGCCATGCGTTCGCTGGCGCGAAAATCCCCGGAGAACAGCCCGCCATCGGCATCCAGGATCGACACCAGGGTCACCCGTGGGAAGTGATGACCCTTGGCAAGCATCTGCGTGCCCACCAGGATGCACGGTTGGCCTTTGTGGATGGTGGCGAACAGTTGGTTCATGGCGTCTTTGCGCGACGTGCTGTCGCGGTCCACCCTTAGCACCGGGTAGTCCGGGAACAGAATGCCGAGGCGTTCTTCGGCGCGCTCGGTGCCGGCGCCCACGGGCCGCAGGTCCACCTTGCCGCACTGCGGGCAATGGCGCGGTACCCGTTCCACATGGCCGCAGTGATGGCAGCGTAACTCGCCGTGGCGCTGATGCACCGTCATGCGCGCATCGCAGCGCTCGCACCCGGACATCCAGCCGCAGTCATGGCACAGCAACGTCGGGGCAAAGCCGCGGCGGTTGAGAAATACCAATACTTGCTGGCCGGCGGCCAGGGTCTGGCCAATGGCCTGTTGCATCGGGCCGGAAATACCGCTGTCCAGCGGGCGGCTTTTCACGTCCAGGCGCAGGAAGCGCGGTTGTTTGGCGCCGCCAGCACGCTCGTTCAGGCGCAGCAGCCCGTAACGGCCGGTGTAGGCGTTGTGCAGGCTTTCCAGGGATGGCGTGGCCGAGCCCAGCACAATCGGGATGTCTTCCTGGCGGGCGCGTACCAGCGCGAGGTCGCGGGCGTGGTAGCGCAAACCTTCCTGCTGTTTATAGGAGCCATCGTGCTCCTCGTCGACGATGATCAGCCCGGGGTTTTTCATCGGCGTGAACAGTGCTGAGCGCGTGCCGATAATAATGTCGGCCTCGCCATCCCGCGCCGCCAGCCACGACTCCAGGCGTTCACGGTCATTGACTGCCGAGTGCACCAAGGCGATCCGGGCATTGAAGCGTTGCTCGAAACGCGCCACGGTCTGCGGGCCCAGGTTGATCTCGGGGATGAGCACCAGTGCCTGCTTGCCCGCCTGCAGGGTTTCGCGGATCAGCTGCAAATAGACCTCGGTCTTGCCGCTGCCAGTGACGCCGGCCAGCAGGAACGCGTGGAAACTGTCGAAACCGGCGCGAATCGCCTCATACGCGGCGCGTTGCTCGGGGTTCAGCGGCAGCTCCGGCTGGGCCAGCCAGTGTTCGTGGCGCGGGTCCGGGGCGTGCTTGCGGATTTCCACCTGCACCAGGCCCTTGGCCAGCAGCAGGTCGAGGCTGTCTTTGCTCAGCATCAGCTTGCTTAATAGCTGATGGGCCACGCCGTGTGGATGCTGCGCCAAGGTGGCCAGGGCCTCACGCTGGCGCGGGGCGCGGGCGATGCGCGGGTCGTCGAGGCGTGCGCCGGGCACCATCGACCAGAAACGCTCCTGGCGCGCTTCGGCCAGTTCGCCCTGGCGCAGCAGCACAGGCAGCGCCCAGCTCAAGGTATCGCCCAGGCTGTGTTGGTAATACTGCGCGGTCCACAGGCACAGCTTGAACAGCGCGGGCGGCAGCGGTGGTGTAGCGTCGAGCAGGGCAATTGCCGGCTTGAGCTTTTCCGCAGGCACTTCGCTGTGGTCGGTGACTTCCACCAGAATGCCGATCATTTCCCGGCGTCCGAACGGCACGCGCACGCGCATGCCCGGTTGCAACTGCGCACGCGACACGCCGGGCGGGGCCCGGTAATCGAACAGGCGGCGCAGGGGTGAGGGCAGGGCTAGGCGCAAAATGGCGTCGGGCACGCGAGGATTCTCATCAATAAAGGCAAGCGGTGGCGCAGGGGCGCGAGCCTAGCAGACCGGGGGTGTCCCGTCTTCAGTACTGGAATCGGATCTTGTGGGAGCTGGCTTGCCTGCGAAAGCGCTAGTGCAGTAACAGATGCAGTGACTGACACACCGCCTTCGCGGGCAAGCCCGGCTCCCACATTGACGGCGGTGTATGAGGAATATCTGATGAAAGGAAGTTTTCGACCATTCCCGCCGCTTGCGTGATTAAAAAGGTCTGGTAGAATCCGCGGCCTAATTACGTGCGGTATTCGACAATAGTGTCGAGTGGCGGCACGCTAGCCCGAGGAAGTGCCATGAAAGCCGATATCCATCCAGCGTACGAAACCATCGAAGTCACCTGCAGCTGCGGCAACAAGTTCGAAACTCGTTCGAACCTGTGCAAGCCACTGGGTACTGACGTATGCAACGAGTGCCACCCGTTCTACACCGGTAAGCAGAAAACTCTGGACACCGGCGGCCGCGTACAGCGCTTCGCAGATCGCTTTGGTGCTTTCGGCAAGAAGCCTGCTGCTACTCCAGCAGAGTAAGGTTCAAGAGCCTTATGGGCTTTTACCTGCTGTTGAAAAAGGCGTCCCTTGTGGGCGCCTTTTTTGTGCCTGGGATTTGGCTGGCGACCGCTCAGGCCGATGCATTCTGCCCCGCGCCGGCAGCCGTCGTCCGCGTCGAGGTACAGCGTGTGGTGGATGGCGACACGGTGCGCCTCAAGGACGGTCGCAGCGTGCGCATGATCGGCCTCAACGCGCCGGAAACCGGCAAGAAGGGCCGCCCTGACGAGCCATTCGCTGTCGCCGCCCGCCAGCGCCTGCAGGCGTTGGTCAAGGCCAGCGATGGGCGTGTCGGCCTGGTGGCGGGGCGCGAAGCCAAAGACCATTACGGGCGCACCCTGGCTCACCTCTACGGCGCCAATGGCGAGAATCTGGAGGCGCAACTGCTGGCCGAGGGCCTGGGGTACCAAGTGGGCGTGGCGCCGAATATAGACCTGGTTGCCTGCCAGCAGGCGGCCGAAAACAGCGCCCGCCAGGCACGGCTTGGCCTGTGGCGCCAATCGCCGGTGCAAAGCGTGGCGAGTCTCAAGCGCTCCGGGTTTGCCCTGGTGGCCGGTCGGGTCAGCAAGATCGAGCGCAATCGCGGTGGAATCTGGATTGAACTGCAGGGTTCACTGGTATTGCGTATTGCGCCCGAGCTGATCAGCCAGTTCGATACGGCCATGCTCGATGGTCTGCAAGGCCGCACCCTTGAGGCGCGCGGTTGGGTGCAGGATCGGGCCCGCCGTGGCGGCCTGAAAAAAGGCCAAGCGCGCTGGCTGTTGCCAATAACCGACCCCGGCATGCTGAAATCGGCGCTTTGAATAAAAAATTGTAGACATTTTTTATTTCGATTGTGAACAGTTGAGCCCTTGTATCCCGTGGCTCTTGGCCAAAAGTCGTAGCCCAGGGCCCTTGACACCTGTGACTGCCCAGTCTTGTAGGGACTTTACGACACGCGTATCCTCGGCGGTCCGTCGACCAACAGTAAAAGCGGAATGCCGATATGTCTGATTTGAAAACTGCCGCTCTCGAATACCATGCCCATCCTCGTCCAGGAAAGCTGAGTGTAGAGCTCACCAAAGCCACTGCCACTGCCCGCGACCTGTCGCTGGCCTACAGCCCTGGTGTTGCCGAACCCGTACGTGAAATCGCCCGTGACCCAGAGCTGGCGTACAAGTACACCGGCAAAGGCAACCTGGTTGCAGTGATTTCCGATGGCACCGCGATTCTGGGCCTGGGTAACCTCGGCCCATTGGCTTCCAAGCCAGTCATGGAAGGCAAGGGCGTGCTGTTCAAGCGCTTTGCCGGCATCGACGTTTTCGACATCGAAGTCGATTCCGAAAGCCCGCAGGCGTTCATCGACACCGTCAAGCGCATTTCCATCACGTTCGGTGGCATCAACCTGGAAGACATCAAGGCACCTGAGTGCTTCGAGATCGAAAAGGCCCTGATCGAGCAGTGCGACATTCCGGTATTCCACGATGACCAACACGGCACCGCGATCGTTACCGCAGCCGGCATGATCAACGCCCTGGAAATTGCTGGCAAAACCCTGGGCGAGGCGAAAATCGTCTGCCTGGGCGCCGGTGCCGCGGCCATTTCCTGCATGAAGCTGATCATCAGCATGGGCGCCAAGCTGGAAAACATCTACATGGTCGACAGCAAGGGCGTGATTCAGTCCGAGCGCACCGACCTGAACCAGTACAAGGCGATGTTTGCCCATCCGTCCTCCAAGCGCACCCTGGCTGACGCCCTCGACGGTGCCGACGTGTTCGTTGGCCTGTCCGGCCCGAACCTGCTGAGCGCTGAAGGCCTCAAATCCATGGCGCCGAACCCTATCGTGTTCGCCTGCTCCAACCCGGATCCGGAAATCTCTCCTGAACTGGCCCACGCCACTCGCAGCGACGTGATCATGGCCACCGGCCGTTCGGACTACCCGAACCAGGTCAACAACGTATTGGGCTTCCCGTTCATCTTCCGTGGTGCCCTGGACGTTCGCGCCAAGCGCATCAACGAAGAAATGAAAGTGGCCGCTGCCAACGCCCTGCGTGAACTGGCCAAGCTGCCGGTACCTCAGGATGTGTGTGACGCCTACGGTGGCGCCAAGCTGGAATTCGGTCGTGAGTACATCATTCCGAAACCAATGGATAAGCGCCTGATCACCCTGATCTCCGATGCCGTGGCCAAGGCCGCTATCGAGACTGGTGTGGCTACCCTGCCGTATCCAAAGAACTACCCGCTGCAAAGCGTGGATGATGTGTTCAACGGCTAAGCCGTTGTAGACACACCCGCAAAAAAAGCCCCGACTGAGTGATCAGTCGGGGCTTTTTTGTGGCTGGCGATTCACTCGAGTCTTGTGCGGATCCAAGTGTGGGAGCAAGCCTGCTCCCACATTAGGTCTGTGCCAGGCCGCAGCTCCCGTCAGAACAGGTCGATCGGCGCACCTTCATCCGCCGGCAGCGGGCTGCCCGGCACTGCGCCGTTGCCCAGTTCGTTGACCGATGGCGGTGTATCTTCGCTCTTGAACAGCTCGAAGTACGCATTCGGCGTGCTCGGTGAAGCCGCACGGCCACTGATCGGGTCGATGCGCAGGCTGAGGATGCCTTCTGGCTCTGGCTGGGTGTGCAGCGGCTTGTCCTTGAGCGCTGCGCCCATGTAGCTCATCCAGATCGGCAGGGCGACGGTGCCACCAAACTCGCGGCGGCCCAGGCTTTCAGGCTGGTCATAGCCGGTCCACACGGTGGTCACGTAGTCGCCGTTGTAGCCGGAGAACCAGGCGTCCTTGGACTCGTTGGTGGTACCGGTCTTGCCAGCGATATCCGCACGGCCCAGGGCCAGTGCGCGGCGGCCGGTGCCCTTCTTGATCACGTCTTGCAGGATGCTGTTGAGGATGTAGGTAGTGCGGCCGTCCACGATGCGCTCGGCAACCGCTGGCGCTTGCGGTTCGGCCGGTGCGCCGGCGTTTGCGGCCGACGGTGTGCCTGGCGTCGCCTCGATGGTGATACCGCCGTTGCTCGGTACCGCAAGCCCGTCGGTCGCGGCCACACCATTGACCACGTCGCCGGGTACCCGTGGCGGGTTGGCGGTGAACAGGGTGTCGCCATTGCGGCTTTCGATCTTGTCGATCAGGTACGGCGCGATCTTGTAGCCGCCGTTGGCAAAGGTGCTCCAGCCGGTGGCGATTTCCATCGGCGTGAGGGTCGCGGTACCCAGGGCCAGGGACAGGTTTGGCGGCAGGTCCGACTTGGCGAAGCCAAAGCGCGTCATGTAGTCGATGGTCTTGCCTACGCCCATCGCCTGCAACAGGCGGATCGACACCAGGTTGCGTGACTTGTACAGCGCCTCGCGGATACGGATCGGGCCGAGGAACGTGTTGGTGTCATTCTTCGGACGCCAGACCTTGTCCAGATATTCATCGACAAACACGATTGGCGCGTCGTTGACCAGGCTGGCGGCGGTGTAGCCGTTGTCCAGCGCGGCACTGTAGACAAACGGCTTGAAACTGGAGCCCGGCTGGCGCTTGGCCTGGGTGGCGCGGTTGTAGTTGCTCTGCTCGAAGGCAAAGCCGCCGACCAGTGCGCGGATCGCACCGTTCTGCGGGTCCAGGGACACCAGGGCGCCCTGGGCGAGCGGCACCTGGCTGAATTTGAGACTGTCATCCTTTTGGCGTTGCACGCGGATCAAATCACCCACTTGGGCCACGTCGGATGGCTGCTTGGGCATCGGGCCCATGCTGTTGGTGTTCAGGAACGGGCGTGCCCACTTCATGCTGTCCCAGGCTACATGGGCTTCGCCAGAGCGGGTCAGCACTTGGATGCCGTCCTTGGATACCTGGGTAACGATAGCCGGGTCCAGGCCGCTGATCGAACGCTGTTTGCCCAATTCGGTGGTCCAGGCACTCAGGGTCTTGCCCGGCAGGCGCGACTCGGGACCGCGGTAGCCGTGACGCTGGTCATAAGTGATCAGGCCTTCATGTACCGAATGGTTGGCGATTTCCTGCAAATTGCTCGGCACCGTCGTGGTGACGCGGAAACCTTCGGTGTAGGCCTCGCTGCCATAACGGCCAACCATCTCGGCGCGGGCCATTTCGGCGATATAGGGTGCATTCACTTCTGGGGTCGGCACGTGATAGCTGGCGTTCAGCGGCTCGGCTACGGCACTTTCATAAGCGGCCTGGTCGATCTTGCCCAGTTTGTACATGCGGCCCAGGATCCAGTCGCGGCGTTCTTTGCTGCGCGCCGGGTTGGCCAGCGGGTTGAAGCGCGAAGGTGCCTTGGGCAGGCCAGCAATCATCGCCATCTGCGCCAGGCTGGCGTCACGAATCGACTTGCCGTAATAGACCTGGGACGCGGCCTCGATGCCGTAGGCGCGGTTGCCCAAGTAGATTTTGTTGACGTACAGCTCGAGGATTTCATCCTTGGTCAACTGGCGTTCGATCTGCAGCGCCAGCAGGATTTCGGTGGCCTTGCGGGAAAAGCTGCGCTCGCTGGTGAGGAAGAAGTTCTTCGCCACCTGCATGGTGATGGTGCTGCCGCCCGATTGAATATGTCCGCTTTTTACCAGTTGTGTGGCTGCACGCACCAGGCTGCTGGGGTCTACGCCGTAGTGGTTGGCGAAATTATCGTCTTCGGCGGACAGCAATGCGCTGATGAAATTGGGTGGAATATCGGCGAAACGGATCGGTGTGCGGCGCATTTCGCCGAACTCCGCGATCAACTTGTCATCGCTGCTGTAGACCCGCAAAGGAATCTGCAACTGGATACTTCTGAGGGCCTCTACGGAGGGCAAACCCGGACTAAGGTAGAGGTAGGCCCCGCTGAACACGAGCAGCAGCCCGCAGACGATGGCGACAATGGAGTACCCGAAAAACTTCAGCAGACGAATCAAGGCTTTTGGATTTCCAGAGAAAAGAAAGAGTTACGCGTCGGGGCATGCATGGCAAACGATGGATCGACCCGGGCAGCAGATAAAAAGCGGGAAAAAACGCTGGGCATTAAAGCATTTTTCGGCTTGGGGCGTCATTCGCGTGCCTTGAACAAGCCGACCGAATGCAAGGTGCCTGGCAGCAATCAGGCGAGATGACAGCCGGTATGACAGGGAAAGTTTTGGGGAGTTTTATGGGAAAGGGATTTTTCAGGCGAAAAGTCGACACGGTGTTGGGGGTCGATATCAATGACAGCTGCATCAAGCTGATCGAACTGGGCCGTTCATCAGGCGGTTTCAGCGTCCAGGGCTACGTTATGCAAATGCTGCCGCCCCAGGCGGTGGTGGACGGCACCTTGCTGGACCTTGAGGGTGTGGGCCGTATGCTGCAACAGGCACTGTCGCGCCTGGGTACCTCGGCCCGGTACGCCGCCGTGGCGGTTGCGGGCCCGTCGGTAATTACCCGGCTGATTGACATGGACGCCGGCCTCAGTGATGAGGAAATGGCCTGGAAGATCCAGATGGAAGCCGACCAGTTCATCCCCTATCCATTGGACGAGGTGGCCATCGACTTTCAGGTTCAAGGGCCATCGGCTCAAGGCCCGCAGTGGGTAGAGGTGATGCTGGCGGCGTGCCTGCGTGAGCAGGTCGAAGCGCGCGAGGCGGTTTTGGCCCTGGCGGGGCTGGTGCCGCGGGTGGTCGATGTAGAAGGGTTTGCATTGGAGCGCGCTTGCCTTCAGGATTTTGCCAGCTTCACGCCGGGTCACAGAGTCGATGGTGCACAATGGGCCTTGGATGCCCAAGGGATGGGAGTGGCTTGCGGGCTGGCCCTTAGGAGTTTCGCTGGATGACACGAATCAATCTTTTGCCTTGGCGCCAGGCCCTCGCGGAGCGCAGGCGCAAATACCTGTTGGTGCTATTGCTGGCGTTTGCCTGCGTGGCGCTCGCGGCACTGTGGTTGGCTGATCAAGTGATCGACCAGGCAATAGACCGGCAGGTAAGCCGCAACAGCCGCCTGGAAGAGCACATCGCTACCCAGGACTCGCGGATCAGGACCATCGACGACTTGCAGGCGCGAAGCCAGCAACTGGCCGAACGCATGAAGGTGGTTCAGGACCTGCACGATGCCCGCTCCTCCGGGGCCCGATTGTTCGAGCAATTGGCTCGCTCGGTGCCTGAAGGTGTCCATCTGCATGAGGTGGTTGCGAACGGCGACACCATCAGCATTCGCGGCACGGCAGAAAGCAACCAGGATATCGCCCGTTTGATGCAGCAGCTCAAGCCAATCCACGGCTCCAGTTCGACCCGTCTGCAGCGCGTGCAAGCCGAAGGTGCACGCGGCGAAAGTGAATTCCAGCTGATGGTGCGCCAGGGAGAGTCCATCGAGGCGCAACCATGAGCCTGCCCAGGCTCGATTTTTCCACGCTCTTTTACAACGCTGCCAAATGGTCCCTGCCGGGCAAGGTGCTGCTTGGCTGTGCGCTGGCCGGCCTGGTGCTGGCGCTAGGCGAGGTTTTGCATGGGGGGCCGCAGCGGGAGCGATTGCACGGGCTTGAGGCGCGGGAGCAGGCGCTGCAGCAGCAATTCACAGAAAAGACCGGCCTGGCCGCGAGCCTTGAGCTGCGCACCCGGCAAGTCCGGAGCATGGAAGACAATCTTGCCAGCCTTCTAGGGCAATTGCCCGGCGAGTCCGAGGTGCCTGCCGTGCTGGCAGACATCGCCCGGCTGGCGGCTGTTCATGGGGTGTGGGTCGAAGGCATCACCGTGCTGGATGAAGCGCCTCGGCAGCTTTATATCGAACAACCCATGCAGATAAGCGCCTCCGGGGTTTATCACGAGCTGGCGACGTTTGTCAGTGCCTTGGGTGGGTTGCCGCGGGTCGTTACCGTGCAGGATATTGCGCTCGGGCATCAGGGTGCCTTGTTACGTCTGAACATGCTCGCCAAGACCTATCGCAGCACCCTGCACACCGGCAAGGCCCGTCAGGTGCTCGACCCAGGGCCGCAATTTGTCTACGAACCCTCGTCCTTGCGCGACCCGTTCACGCCGCCCGCCTTGCAGGCACCGCACGTTCCGGGCCGCCCGGCCCTTGCCCCGGATTTCACCCGGCCACGGGGACTGTTGGAGGGTATGCGCCTCGATCAGTTCGAAATGGTCGGCACCTTGTCCCGTGGTGCGCAGGCCTTTGCCTTGTTGCGGGCTGGGGCCAGGGTGTATCGGCTGGCGGTGGGTGATTACCTGGGGCCGGACCATGGCCAGGTCACGGCCATTCAAGACGCTGCTGTCGAGCTGGTGGAGCTGTTTCCCGATGGACAGGGCGCCTGGCTGGAACGCCCGCGAACCCTTGTGCTGAACGTCAACTCATAACGGAATCAAACAATGAAAAGGACCTTCTCGTCCTTCGGTGTGGCGCTATGGATAGCGTTCACGGCACCGATGGCTGCTGCTGTGCCCAATCGCCTGGACCTTATCCAGCTGCCGCCACCCGACAGTGCCCAGCCGGTCAGCTATACAGGCGCCAAGCTGACCCTGAATTTCCAGGACATCGACCTGCGCGCGGTCTTGCAGCAAATTGCCGATGTCGCCGGGCTCAACCTGGTGACCAGCGATGAGGTGCAGGGCTCGATCACCCTGCGGCTCAAGGATGTGCCCTGGGACCAGGCTCTGGACCTGGTACTGCAAACCAAGGGCTTGGACAAGCGAGTCAAGGCGGGCGTGCTGCTGGTGGCGCCCGCCGATGAATTGGCTGCTCGCGAGCTGTTGATGCTGGAGTCGCGCAAGCAGATGGCCGAGCTGGCGCCCTTGCGTCGGGAGCTGCTGCAGGTCAATTACGCCAAGGCCGCCGACCTGGCCAAGCTGTTTCAGTCGGTGACCGGCTTTGAGGGCGCCACCGATGAGCGCGGTTCGGTGGCAGTGGATGACCGCACCAACAACATCATCGCCTACCAGACTGGCGAGCGGCTCGAAGAGCTGCGGCGCATCGTGGCGCAGCTGGATATCCCGGTACGCCAGGTCATGATCGAGGCACGGATTGTGGAGGCCAATGTCGACTACGACAAAAGCCTGGGTGTGCGCTGGGGTGGGCGGCTCACCCGCGGCAACAGCGGCGTTGGCGGTATTGGCAAGCCGCTGGCGGAGGGTGCCGAGCTGCCGCAAAACCCACCCAGTTCACCCTTTGTCGACTTGGGGTCGCTGGCCGGAACCTCGGGCCTGGGGATCGCCTATATCACCGACAACCTGTTGCTGGACCTTGAGCTGACCGCCATGGAAAAAACCGGCAACGGTGAGATCGTCTCGCAGCCCAAGGTCGTCACCTCCGACAAAGAGACTGCACGCATCCTCAAAGGCACCGAGATTCCTTATCAGGAATCCACCTCCCAGGGTGCCACCTCGGTGTCGTTCAAAGAGGCCTCGCTGTCGCTTGAAGTCACGCCGCAAATCACCCCCGACGACCATGTGATCATGGCGGTCAAGGTCACCAAGGATGAGCCCGACTACCTGAACCGACTCAATGACGTGCCGCCGATCAAGAAAAACGAGGTCAACGCCAAGGTTCTGGTCAGGGATGGCGAGACCATCGTCATTGGCGGGGTTTTCTCCAACACCCAAAGCAAAGTGGTAGATAAAGTGCCATTTTTGGGCGATGTGCCGTATCTTGGCCGCCTTTTCCGGCGCGATGTGCTGGCGGAGAAAAAATCCGAGCTGCTGGTATTCCTGACTCCGCGTATCATGAATAACCAGGCGATTGCTGTGAGTCGTTGATTCTGTGCGAAATTTGATTCTTGTAGGGCCGATGGGGGCTGGAAAAAGCACCATCGGCCGTTTGCTGGCCAAAGAGCTGCGCCTGCCGTTCAAAGATTCCGACAAGGAAATTGAATTGCGCACGGGCGCCAATATCCCATGGATCTTCGATAAAGAAGGCGAGCTGGGCTTTCGTGACCGCGAGCAGGCGATGATTGCCGAGCTGTGCGGCTGCGATGGCGTGGTATTGGCGACCGGTGGTGGCGCCGTCATGCGCGATGAAAACCGTCGGGCGCTGCATGCCGGTGGTCGGGTGGTGTATTTGCACGCGTCGGTCGAACAGCAGGTGGGCCGTACCGCCCGTGATCGCAATCGCCCGTTGCTGCGCACCGCCGACCCGGCGAAAACCCTGCGGGACCTGCTGGCGCTGCGCGATCCGCTGTATCGGGAAATCGCCGATCTGGTGGTGGAAACCGATGAGCGGCCACCTCGGATGGTCGTACTTGACATCCTTGAGCGCCTGCAACGGTTGCCACCCCGTTAAAGCCTGGCCCGAAATGCGCTATTCTCGGCGGCGCGCCATGACCTTATAAGGTATGGCGTAGAGCCACCAGGCGGTGTCGAGAGGTCGACAGTGCCGGTCGTTAATACATCTTCAACGCGGGGACACATGCAGACACTTAAGGTCGATCTAGGCGAGCGCAGCTACCCGATCCACATTGGCGCAGGTCTGTTGGACCAGCCCGAACTGCTTGCGCCGCATATTGCCGGCCGACAGGTGGCGATCATCTCCAACGAAACGGTCGCGCCGCTGTATCTTGAGCGTCTGAGCCGCAGCCTGGCGGCGTACTCGGTGATCTCCGTGGTGTTGCCTGACGGCGAAGCCCACAAGAACTGGGAAACCCTGCAACTGATCTTTGACGGCCTGCTGACCGCACGCCATGACCGTCGAACCACTGTGGTCGCCCTGGGCGGCGGTGTGATTGGCGACATGGCCGGGTTTGCCGCGGCCTGCTACCAGCGCGGCGTGGATTTCATCCAGGTGCCGACAACCTTGCTGTCCCAGGTCGATTCGTCGGTGGGCGGCAAGACCGGTATCAACCACCCGTTGGGCAAGAACATGGTCGGTGCGTTCTACCAGCCTCAGGCTGTGCTGATCGACACCGCTACCCTCAACACCTTGCCGCCGCGCGAGCTGTCGGCGGGCCTGGCGGAAGTCATCAAGTACGGCCTGATTTGCGATGAGCCGTTCCTGACCTGGCTGGAAGAACACATGGACGCCTTGCGCGCCCTCGATCAGGTAGCCCTGACCGAAGCGATCTCCCGCTCTTGCGCGGCCAAGGCGCTGGTGGTCAATGCCGACGAGCGCGAGTCCGGCGTGCGGGCCACGCTGAACCTGGGCCACACCTTCGGCCATGCGATCGAAACTCACATGGGCTATGGTGTGTGGTTGCATGGGGAGGCCGTGGCGGCTGGTACGGTGATGGCATTGGATATGTCGCAGCGCCTGGGCTGGATCAGCGCCCGAGAGCGCGATCGCGGTATCCGCCTGTTCCAGCGTGCCGGTTTGCCGGTCGTTCCGCCCACGGAGATGACCGAGGCGGATTTCCTTGAACATATGGCGATAGACAAGAAAGTGATCGACGGTCGACTTCGACTGGTACTGCTGCGCCACATCGGCGAAGCCGTGGTGACCGACGATTATCCAAAAGAGATTCTACAGGCCACGCTGGGAGCGGATTACCGCGCCCTGGCCCAGCTCAAAGGTTAATAAGACCCGATGACTAGTTTGCATGCCGACGAGGCGTTCCTCGGCCATTATCACTTGAGCCACGACCCCTTCGCACCACGGGTGCCGGGTTTCAAGTTCTTCCCCGCCCAGCGCAAGCCGGTACTTGGGCAGTTGCATCACCTCGCGCGCTACAGCCAGTTGCTGCTGGTGGTGACCGGCCCTCTGGGCAGCGGCAAGACCTTGCTGCGCCAGGCGCTGGTGGCCAGCACCAACAAACAATCGGTGCAGAGCGTGGTGGTATCGGCCCGCGGTGCCGGTGATGCGGCCGGCGTACTGCGCGAGGTGGCGCAAGCGTTGAACGTCTCCAACGCCGAGCCGAACGCGATTCTCAAGCAGGTGGTGCAATTGGGCCTGACCGGCCAGGAAGTCTACCTGCTGGTAGACGACGCCGAGCAGCTCGACGAATCGGCCCTGGAAGCCTTGCTGGCGCTGGCAGCGGGTACGCCGGAAGGTCGCCCGCATGTGTTCCTGTTCGGTGAGTCGTCGTTGATCGCCGATCTGGAGCAGATCAGCGGTGAGCAGGAGCTGTTTCACGTCATCGAGTTGCAGCCGTACGAAGAGGAAGAAACCCGCGAATACCTGGCACAACGTCTTGAAGGCGCCGGGGCGGGTATCGAACTTTTCACCGCTGCGCAGATCTCTGATATTCACGAAAGCTCCGATGGCTGGCCTGGAAACATCAACCAGGTTGCCCGCGATGCCATGATCGAAGCCATGATTGCCAGCCGCTCTGCGGTCAAGCGTCCAAAGATGGGGTTCACTATGCCTAAGAAGCACGTATTGGCTATTTCCGCCGTTGTCGTGGTCGCTGTTGCCGCCGCCTGGTTGATCCCGGGCCGCAACAAAGCACCGACAACCACTGGCGCGCCAACCGAACAGGCGCAGTTGCCACTGGGCAAGCCCACGCCAAACGTCGAATTTGCCAACTCCGGCCAACCGACCAACCTGCCGATGGTCGGCCAACCTGTGATGCGCGGCCCTCTGGCTGAAGAAGCCGGTGGCATCTCCGAAGGCGACGACGGTGTGCCGGTGGAAGGCTCCAGCGCCACGCCGCCGACCGTGACCACCACCGCGCCACCTGCAGGCGTACCGGCCGGTGTGCCAGCGACGCCGGTTGCTCCGGTCGCCAAGCCGACGCCGGCGCCCACCGTTGCTACCGCCAAGCCTGCTCCGGTGACCAAGCCTGTCGCACCAGCGCCAGCCGCCAAACCAGCCCCGGCCGCCAAGCCTGCGGAAAAACCAGCCGCCACGGTTGCCAAGGCCGGCGCTGCTGGCAGCAGCTGGTACAGCAGCCAGCCTACCGGTAACTTTGTGGTGCAGATCCTGGGCACCAGCTCCGAAGCCAACGCCCAGGCGTTCGTCAAAGAGCAGGGCGGCCAGTACCGTTATTTCAAGAAAGTGCTCAACGGCAAGCCTCTCTACGTGATCACCTACGGCAGCTTCCCAAGCCGCGCCGCAGCCGATTCTGCCATCAAGGCCTTGCCAGCGAAGGTTCAGGCTGGTAAACCTTGGCCTCGCACTGTTGCCAGCGTTCAACAAGAACTGGCAGCAACTCGCTGAAGATCCGGCGGCCTTACCCAGGCCGCCCTCCCGGCACCTCAAAAAAATCCGCAAGTGCGTGCAGTCTCCCGAGACCGCGCGCTTTGTGGTGTCTGCGTCACAGTGGCTTTTGAGTCGTAGCGGTCAGAATTAAAAAAGTTTTGACTAGCACAGCATATCGCTTTAAACCTTTCATAAATGCGACATAGATTTGCGACATTTCGTCGCTAAATTTGTGAGCGTCTGTGTCGGTGTGTACAATGACCTCCCTTTTGCCCCCGCTAAGCCGGCGTACGTTCGGCGTGGAAGGTAACCGGTTGAATTGAAAAGAAATTTGCCTCGGTAAAAGAGGCAGCCTGGTGAGAAAGTGTCTATGAAAGCAGGTCTGTACCAACCCGATGAATTCAAGGATAACTGCGGTTTCGGCCTGATAGCCCACATGCAGGGCGAACCCAGTCATACCCTTTTGCAAACGGCCATCGAGGCCCTGACCTGCATGACCCACCGCGGTGGGATCAACGCCGACGGCAAGACCGGTGACGGCTGTGGCTTGCTGATTCAAAAGCCCGACCAGTTCCTGCGCGCTGTCGCCAAAGAGCAATTCGCGGTCGAACTGCCCAAGCAGTACGCCGTGGGCATGGTGTTTTTCAACCAGGACCCGGTAAAAGCCGAAGCCGCTCGCGAGAACATGAACCGCGAGATCGCCGCCGCCGGCCTGCAAATTGTCGGATGGCGCAAAGTGCCCATCGACACCAGCGTACTCGGCCGCCTGGCCCTGGAGCGCCTGCCGCAGATCGAACAAGTGTTCATCGCCGGCGATGGCCTGAGCGACCAGGACATGGCGATCAAGCTGTTCACGTCCCGTCGTCGTTCGTCGGTGCTCAACGCCGCCGACACCGACCATTACATCTGCAGCTTTTCCCACAAGACCATCATTTATAAAGGCCTGATGATGCCGGCGGACCTCACCGCCTTCTATCCAGACCTGAGCGATGAGCGCCTGCAAACCGCAATCTGCGTGTTCCACCAGCGCTTCTCCACCAATACCCTGCCGAAATGGCCGCTGGCCCAGCCATTCCGCTTTCTCGCCCACAACGGCGAAATCAATACCATCACCGGCAACCGCAACTGGGCCCAGGCCCGTCGCACCAAGTTCGCCAACGATTTGATGGACCTCGAAGAGCTCGGCCCGCTGGTCAATCGCGTGGGTTCCGACTCCTCCAGCATGGACAACATGCTCGAACTGATGGTCACCGGCGGCATCGACCTGTTCCGTGGCGTGCGCATGATCATTCCGCCAGCGTGGCAGAACGTCGAGACGATGGACCCGGACCTGCGTGCGTTCTACGAGTACAACTCGATGCACATGGAACCGTGGGACGGCCCGGCCGGCGTGGTCATGACCGACGGCCGCTACGCGGTGTGCCTGCTCGACCGTAACGGTCTGCGCCCGGCGCGTTGGGTGACCACCACCAACGGTTTCATCACCCTCGCCTCGGAAATCGGCGTGTGGGACTACAAGCCTGAAGACGTGATCGCCAAAGGCCGTGTAGGCCCTGGCCAGATCCTGGCCGTGGACACCGAGACCGGGCAGATCCTCGACACCGACGCCATCGACAACCGCTTGAAGTCCCGTCACCCGTACAAGCAATGGCTGCGCAAGAACGCCCTGCGCATCCAGGCGACCATGGAAGACAACGACCACGGTTCGGCTTTCTATGACGTCGACCAGCTCAAGCAGTACATGAAGATGTACCAGGTCACGTTCGAAGAGCGCGACCAGGTGCTGCGCCCGCTCGGTGAGCAAGGCTACGAGGCCGTCGGCTCCATGGGCGATGACACGCCAATGGCCGTGCTGTCCCAGCGCGTACGCACGCCGTACGACTACTTCCGCCAGCAGTTCGCCCAGGTGACCAACCCGCCGATCGACCCGCTGCGTGAAGCCATCGTGATGTCCTTGGAAGTGTGCCTCGGCGCCGAGCGCAACATCTTCCAGGAATCGCCTGAGCATGCCTCCCGCGTGATCCTCAGCTCGCCGGTCATTTCCCCGGCCAAATGGCGCTCGCTGATGACCCTGGAGCGTCCGGGCTTCGATCGTCAGATCATCGACCTGAACTACGACGAGAGCCTGGGCCTTGAAGCCGCAGTGCGTAACGTTGCTGACCAGGCTGAAGAAGCCGTGCGTGCCGGTCGTACCCAGATCGTACTGACCGACCGCCACATTGCGCCTGGCAAGTTGCCGATCCACGCGTCCCTGGCGACCGGTGCGGTGCACCACCGCCTCACCGAAAAAGGCCTGCGCTGCGACTCCAACATCCTCGTGGAAACCGCCACCGCCCGCGACCCGCATCATTTTGCGGTGCTGATCGGTTTCGGCGCTTCGGCGGTTTACCCGTTCCTCGCGTACGAAGTGCTGGGTGACCTGATCCGTACCGGTGAAGTGCTGGGCGACCTCTATGAGGTGTTCAAGAACTACCGCAAGGGCATCACCAAGGGCCTGCTGAAGATCCTGTCGAAGATGGGCATCTCCACCGTCACCTCGTACCGTGGTGCTCAGTTGTTCGAAGCCATCGGCCTGTCCGAGGAAGTCTGCGAGCTGAGCTTCCGTGGCGTACCGAGCCGCATCAAGGGTGCGCGTTTCGTCGACATCGAAGCCGAGCAAAAAGCCCTGGCCGCCGAAGCCTGGAGCGCGCGTAAGCCGATCCAGCAAGGTGGCCTGCTCAAGTTCGTGCACGGTGGCGAATACCATGCCTACAACCCGGACGTGGTCAACACCCTGCAAGCCGCTGTGCAGCAGGGCGACTACGCCAAGTTCAAGGAATACACGAGCCTGGTGGATAACCGCCCGGTGTCGATGATCCGCGACCTGTTCAAGGTGAAGACCCTGGGCACGCCGATGGACATCGCCGAAGTCGAGCCGCTGGAGTCGATCCTCAAGCGCTTCGACTCCGCCGGTATTTCCCTGGGCGCCTTGTCGCCCGAGGCTCACGAAGCCCTGGCCGAAGCCATGAACCGCCTGGGTGCGCGTTCCAACTCCGGCGAAGGCGGTGAAGACCCGGCGCGCTACGGCACGCTCAAAAGCTCGAAGATCAAGCAGGTGGCCACCGGCCGTTTCGGGGTGACCCCGGAGTACCTGGTGAATGCCGAGGTGCTGCAGATCAAGGTGGCCCAAGGCGCCAAGCCGGGTGAGGGTGGTCAATTGCCAGGCGGTAAGGTCAACGGTCTGATCGCCAAGCTGCGTTACGCCGTACCGGGCGTGACCTTGATTTCGCCACCGCCGCACCACGACATCTACTCGATTGAAGACTTGTCGCAGTTGATCTTCGACCTCAAACAAGTCAACCCGCAGGCCCTGGTCTCGGTGAAACTGGTTGCGGAAGCCGGCGTCGGCACCATCGCCGCCGGTGTGGCCAAGGCCTATGCCGACCTGATCACCATCTCCGGCTACGACGGCGGCACCGGCGCTTCGCCGCTGACCTCGATCAAGTACGCCGGTGCGCCGTGGGAGCTCGGCCTGGCCGAAACCCACCAGACCCTGCGCGGCAACGACCTGCGCGGCAAGGTGCGAGTACAGACCGACGGCGGCCTGAAAACCGGCCTCGACGTGATCAAGGCCGCGATCCTCGGCGCCGAAAGCTTCGGCTTCGGCACTGCGCCCATGATCGCCCTGGGCTGCAAATACCTGCGTATCTGCCACCTGAACAACTGCGCCACCGGCGTGGCGACTCAGAACGAGAAACTGCGCAAGGATCACTACATCGGCACCGTCGACATGGTGGTGAATTTCTTCACCTACGTCGCCGAAGAAACCCGTGAGTGGCTGGCCAAATTGGGCGTGCGTTCGCTGGAAGAGCTGATCGGTCGCACCGACCTGTTGGACATCCTCGAAGGCCAGACCGCCAAGCAACAACATCTGGACCTCACCCCTCTGTTGGGCAGCGATCACATCCCGGCAGACAAGCCACAGTTCTGCCAGGTGGACCGCAACCCACCGTTCGACAAAGGCCTGTTGGCCGAGAAAATGGTCGAAATGGCCGGCTCCTCGATCAACGACGCCAGCGGTGGCGAATTCGCCTTGGATATCTGCAACTGCGACCGTTCCATCGGCGCACGCATCTCCGGCGAAATCGCGCGCAAGCACGGCAACCAGGGCATGGCGAAAGCGCCGATCACCTTCCGCTTCAAGGGCACTGCGGGCCAGAGCTTCGGTGTGTGGAACGCCGGCGGCCTGCACATGTACCTGGAAGGCGACGCCAACGACTACGTGGGCAAGGGCATGACTGGCGGCAAACTGGTCATCGTTCCGCCGGCTGGCAGCGTGTACAAGACCCAGGACAGTGCCATCATCGGCAACACCTGCCTGTACGGCGCCACCGGTGGCAAGCTGTTTGCCGCAGGTACCGCCGGTGAGCGTTTCGCCGTGCGTAACTCCGGTGCTCACACCGTGGTGGAAGGCACTGGCGATCATTGCTGCGAGTACATGACCGGAGGCTTTGTCGCGGTACTGGGCAAGACCGGTTACAACTTCGGTTCGGGCATGACCGGCGGTTTCGCCTACGTGCTCGACCAGGACAACACCTTCGTCGACAAGGTCAACCACGAGTTGGTCGAGATCCAGCGGATCAGCGGCGAAGCCATGGAATCCTACCGGAACCACTTGCAGCACGTGCTGGACGAGTACGTCGAGGAAACCGGCAGCGAATGGGGTCGTAACCTCGCCGAAAACCTCGATGATTACCTGCGTCGTTTCTGGCTGGTCAAGCCCAAGGCTGCCAACCTGAAATCGTTGCTTTCCAGCATCCGTGCCAACCCGCAGTGATATGCGCCTGAACAGTTTGATGAGGTTTTAACATGGCTGAACGTCTGAATAACGACTTCCAGTTCATCGATGTCGGGCGCAAAGATCCGAAGAAGAAACTGTTGCGTCAACGCAAGAAAGAGTTCGTGGAAATCTACGAACCCTTCAAACCCCAGCACTCGGCCGACCAGGCCCACCGCTGCCTGGGGTGCGGTAACCCGTATTGCGAATGGAAGTGCCCGGTGCACAACTTCATTCCCAACTGGCTCAAACTGGTGGCCGAGGGCAACATCCTCGCCGCCGCCGAGCTGTCGCACCAGACCAACACCCTGCCGGAAGTCTGCGGCCGGGTGTGCCCGCAAGACCGCTTGTGTGAAGGTGCCTGCACCCTCAACGACGGTTTCGGCGCGGTAACCATCGGTTCGGTGGAGAAGTACATCACCGACACCGCGTTCGCCATGGGCTGGCGCCCGGACATGTCCAAGGTCAAGCCGACCGGCAAGCGCGTCGCGATCATCGGCGCGGGCCCGGCGGGCCTGGGGTGTGCCGACGTGTTGGTGCGCGGCGGCGTGACCCCGGTGGTGTTCGACAAGAACCCGGAAATCGGTGGCCTGCTGACCTTCGGTATCCCCGAGTTCAAGCTGGAAAAAACCGTACTGAGCCACCGTCGTGAAGTGTTCACCGGCATGGGTATCGAGTTCCGCCTCAATACCGAAATCGGCAAAGACATCACCATGGAGCAACTGCTCGCCGAATACGATGCGGTGTTCATGGGCATGGGCACCTACACCTACATGAAGGGCGGCTTCGCCGGTGAGGACTTGCCGGGCGTGTATGACGCGCTCGACTTCCTGATCGCCAACGTCAACCGCAACCTGGGCTTTGAAAAGTCGCCGGAAGATTTCGTCGACATGAAGGGCAAGAAGGTCGTGGTGCTGGGCGGTGGTGACACCGCGATGGACTGCAACCGTACTTCGATCCGCCAGGGCGCCAAGTCGGTGACCTGCGCTTATCGCCGTGACGAAGCCAACATGCCCGGCTCGCGCAAAGAGGTGAAGAACGCCAAGGAAGAAGGCGTGAAATTCCTCTACAACCGCCAGCCGATCGCCATCGTCGGTGAAGACCGTGTGGAAGGTGTGAAGGTGGTCGAGACCCGTCTCGGCGAACCGGACGCCCGTGGCCGTCGCAGCCCCGAGCCGATCCCGGGTTCCGAAGAAATCATCCCGGCCGACGCCGTGGTCATCGCCTTCGGTTTCCGTCCAAGCCCGGCGTCGTGGTTCGAGCAGTTCGAAATCCAGACCGACAGTCAGGGCCGTGTCGTGGCCCCGGAACAAGGCCAGTACAAGCATCAGACCAGCAATCCGAAGATCTTCGCCGGTGGCGACATGGTGCGCGGGTCGGACCTGGTGGTCACCGCGATCTTCGAAGGCCGTAACGCCGCCGAAGGCATCCTGGACTACCTGCAAGTCTGATTTGAAACAGGGTCAACTGTGGGAGCTGGCTTGCCTGCGATAGCAATAGTGAATTCACCGCCGCCATCGCAGGCAAGCCAGCTCCCACATAAACCTCGTTTCACATTGAGATGTGTAATGCCAGCCGCCGCGACAAATTGACCCGATAGACAAAAGGCACGGTGCATTCCGTGCCTTTTGCGTCGCGCTCTGAGAAAATGCCCGCACTTTTTTTGCGGATGCCGACATGACTGCCCTCAAGAACGACCGTTTCCTTCGTGCCCTGCTCAAGCAACCCGTAGACGTCACCCCGGTGTGGATGATGCGTCAAGCCGGTCGCTATCTGCCGGAATACCGCGCCAGTCGTGCCAACGCCGGTGATTTCATGAGCCTGTGCATGAACCCGGAGTTCGCCTGCGAAGTCACGATGCAGCCGCTGGACCGCTACCCACAACTGGATGCGGCCATCCTCTTCTCCGATATCCTCACCATCCCGGATGCCATGGGCCAAGGCCTGTACTTCGAAACCGGCGAAGGCCCGCGCTTCAAGAAAGTCGTCAGCACCCTGGCCGATATCGAAGCCCTGCCGATCCCTGACCCACACAAAGACCTGGGCTACGTGATGGATGCTGTGAGCACCATCCGCCGCGAGCTCAACGGCCGCGTGCCGCTGATCGGGTTCTCCGGCAGCCCATGGACCCTGGCCACCTACATGGTTGAAGGCGGCTCGTCGAAAGACTTCCGCAAGACCAAAGCCATGCTCTACGACAACCCGCAAGCCATGCACCTGTTGCTGGACAAGCTGGCGCAGTCGGTCACGTCCTACCTCAACGGCCAGATCATGGCGGGTGCCCAAGCGGTACAGATTTTCGACACCTGGGGTGGCAACCTGTCGGCGGCGGCGTACCAGGAGTTCTCCCTGGCCTACATGCGCAAGATCGTCAGCGGCCTGATCCGTGAGCACGAAGGCCGCAAGGTTCCGGTGATCATGTTCACCAAAGGCGGCGGCCTGTGGCTGGAAAGCATCGCTGACGCGGGCGCCGATGCATTGGGCCTGGACTGGACCTGCGACCTCGGCGAAGCGCGCCGTCGCGTCGGCAACCAGGTTGCCCTGCAAGGCAATATGGACCCGACCGTGCTCTACGCCAAGCCAGAAGCGATCCGCGCCGAAGTTGGACGCATCCTGGCCAGCTATGGCAAGGGCACCGGTCATGTGTTTAACCTGGGTCATGGCATTACGCCTGAAGTGAATCCTGAGCATGCCGGGGCTTTCCTGCAGGCGGTGCATGAGTTGTCCGCGCAATATCACGTGTAGTCCCAAGGCTTTATGTCATCACCCTCTTGCAATAAGAGGGTGATGTTGTCACTGATACCTTGAATAAACTGTTTATGGCTGGGCGGATGTCTAATCGCCTGGCCACAGTTCGTTTAAATTATTTAAGTGCGTAGGACTATTCCTGCTCTTACGTGGTGTTTTTTGTTTTTTGAGAGAATTCGATTGGTAATATTCAACTATTCCTACATTAATTAATTTCTCTATCCGTAAAATTCGATCCCGCTCGTAGTACAGAAACCTAAAAAACGTATTCCATATTTTCGGATGTGGGTTTTATTGTCTGGTTAAGTAGGGCTCGAATTTAATGATTAAAAAAGACCTGTCACGTTGGGGCGGTGTTTCTTCGCTGGCGTTGTTAAGTGCATTGTTGATACCTGCTCAGAGTGCACAGGCGCATGGTTATCTGAATGATCCACCTTCACGCGCCTTCCAGTGCCAGAAAGGCCTGAACAAAGATTGCGGCGGCGCGCAATACGAGCCGCAAAGTGTGGGTGAAACCTTCAAAGGGTTTCCCGCCGGTGTAGGCGGTGCTCCGTTGCAGGGCCCTGTGGACGGCAAGATCGCCAGCGGTGGTATCGGCCTGTTCTCGGCCATGGACGCCCAATCCGCCAATCGTTGGTACCAGACCGAAATCAAAGACAGAAACATCAACTTCGACTGGAAATACACGGCAGCGCACCCGGCCACCAAACATGAGTATTTCATTACCCGTAATGGCTGGAACCCCAACGAACCGCTCAAGCGTGCATCGTTTGACGGTACGCCATTCTGTGCGGTGGATGGTGGCAATGTGCTTCCCGTCAGTGGCGACAAGCATGCCTGTGTGATCCCCCAGGATAAGAGTGGGCCACATGTGATCCTCGGCGTCTGGACGGTCGGTGATACCGACGCGGCCTTCTATAACGTGGTCGATGTAAACATCCTGGCGGAGCCCGAGTTGCCGGGCGGTTGGAGCGCCGTTGGCAGCATCGCGCCATCCGCTACGCTGCTGGTGGGTGACAAGGTCAAGGCCCGGGCTTTCACCGCTAGTGGCGAGAGCGCGGCCTATTCGGTTGAAATCACGATTGATAGCGTCGACGAGGGTCAACCGCAGAACTGGTCGTTCAAGCTGGCTGAAAAGGTCAATCAGTCCCAGACCCTGATCCAGGCGGGCATTCGCGATGAGCAGGGCAATATTGCCCCTGTCAAAGGCAGCAACAATCTGTTCGCTCAAAAGGACAGCGGCGTTATTCGCTATGAACTGACCCTGGACGTCAAGGAGGACACGCAGGCGCGCATGGCGTTGTCCGCAATCGCCAGCGAGTACGTATTGGACAAGGGCCGCGCAAAGGTACGCTTTGCCATGATCGCCAACCGCGACATGAACGTCGAAGCCACGCTGTTCGATGCCAACAACAAGTCGGTCGGCACGCTCAAGGCCCTCGCGCAGGGCTACAGCAACTGGCTGGAAATGGACGTGCGTAGCGAGCCGGGCACGCATCATATGACGCTGCTGGGCACCACGGTCGATGGACGTACCACGCGCCAGGACACCCAACCTGTGAACCTGACGGGTGAAGGCGGGGCGAAGGACTATCACTTCGTCTTCCCTGAAGGGCTGGCAAGCTACGAAGCGGGTACCCGCGTATTGCATTCGAAAACGGGTGAAGTTTATGAGTGCAAACCGTTCCCTGCGTCGGGTTACTGCAAACAATACCTGCCCACTGCCAACGGCTTCGAACCGGGGGTAGGCCATCACTGGCAGACGGCGTGGGATCAACTTTGATTCATTAATCGACTAAGCCCAGGCAAGTCGTATCGAACTTGCCTGGGTGTTTTTTCTTATATGAATACTTTTTTTTAAACAGGCTGCATTGATTGATAGCGCCTCTAGGTTGGTCCGTGGTCAGGACTTTCATGGGCCTCTGTTACTTGATGCTATTTGTTTCAAGGTTTTGATTTCTCGCTATGAAGCCGACCGTATTGTTGCTGCTATTGCCTTTGAGCTATGGGCTCACGCTTGCCTATCAAGAATGGCAGTTGCGCCAAACGTCGATTACATCTGTGCCGACGGCGCCTGTGCCCGTGGCCGCGGCACCGCAAGCTGGCACGCTCAATACCCTTGCAGTGGCGACAGTGTTTGGCCTGGCGACCCAAGGCAGCCGCTTGAGCAGTACCGAGCCGCTGACACTGCGGGCCATTGTGGTTGCCAACGACAGCGATTCACGCGCGCTGTTGGACGGCCCTGACGGGGCACGGTTTTATCGCACCGGCGAGCGCTTGCCGGGAGGCAGCGTGCTGCGTCGCATCGAGACGGCGCAGGTGGTGTTGTGGCGCCAGGGGCGTGAAGAGTCGCTGAACCTGCACAGGGCAAGCATAGGGCGATTTCTTCAGCTTGCGCAGGCGCAGAGCCCGACAGCCACCGTTCATTTACGGCCTACGGTCGAAAAAACCAGGAGTCACTAGGCCCATGAGTACCCTGAAAGGCGCTGTCGGGGCGTTGATGCTAGGCATGTTGTGGTATGCCGGGCAGTCGTTGGCAGCAGAGCAACGCTGGCAGTTGGCGATGAACGATGCCGAGCTGCGCGATGTCGTGGAGGAGATGTCGAGTATCCTCGACACCACGGTGATCCTGGACCCAAAAGTCCAGGGGCGCATCAGCGTGGTGTCGCGTCAGGCGTTGGATCGCGAGGGTGTGCGACGACTGTTTTACAGTGTGCTCGATGCCCATGATTTTACGGTGATCGACCAAGGCGACCAGTTGCTCATCATTCCGGCAGCCCAGGCCAAAAGCCAGGCCGGTGATGCCGACGCGCAGGTATCGGCTGCACAGCAGTTCGTCACTCAAGTCATTGCCTTGGGGGCCAGCAACGCAGCAGATCTGGCGGGACTGGTGCGGCCATTGATTTCGGCCAACGGTTACGTCGGTCCTTCGGTATCAGCCAATGCGTTGGTGATCACGGATACCGCTCGCAATGTGCGTCGTATTGGCGATGTCGTCCGGCAGTTGGATTCCGGTGCGAAGAATGCGCACGAACTGGTGGTCTTGCAGCATGGTGTGGCGGCAGATATTGCGCGCCTGATGGAGGCGTCCATCGGCAAGCAGAGTGCCGACAGCCCCATCCAGGTCCTGGCCGATACGCGTAGCAACCGGCTGGTGATCGTGGGCACGGCGGCTGCGCGCCAGCGCCTGGTACAACTGGTGCGTAGCCTGGATACGGCGACGCCCGCCCGCCTGGACAATGCCCGCGTCATCCGCCTGCGCTACAGCGACGCGAAGCAATTGGCCGAGGTGCTGGACTCCATGGGGCAAGGGATGAAAACCCAACCTTCCGGCGCAGCCCTGAAAGAATCGACGGCCAACGCGCCTTTCATGGTCAGGGCCGATGAAAGCCAGAATGCCCTGGTGGTCGTTGCCGAAGCGGTACAACTGGCCACCCTTGAGGGCATCGTGCGCGAGCTGGACCAGCCGCGCGCCCAGGTATTGATTCACGCCGCCATCGTTGAAGTCAGCGGTGATATCAGCGAGGCACTGGGGGTGCAATGGTCGTTCAATCGCGGTAGCAGCCAAGGGCTTGTGAACTTCCCCGGTACTGGTATCCCGATCCTTGACGCGCTCAAGTTCGATGATAAAACCGCAGCGCCGGAGGGGGCCCTGCTCAAGCTGGGTGGCGATCGATTCGGTGCGTTGGTATCCGCCCTGGCCAGCAACACGCGTAGCAACCTGTTATCGACGCCGAGCCTGCTGACCCTGGACAACCAGGAGGCGGAAATCATCGTCGGTCAGAACGTGCCGTTCAAGACCGGCTCCTACGCGACCAACAGCAGCGGTGCGGATAATCCCTTCACTACGGTGGAGCGCAAGGACGTCGGGATCAGCCTCAAGATCAAGCCCTATATCAACGAGGGCTCGACCCTGCGCCTGGAAGTCGCGCAAGAGGTCTCCGATATCGCGCCTGCGGTCGCCGGCGTCGACTCCTCTGACCTGATCACCAACAAGCGCGCGCTCAAAAGCACGATTCTGGCGGATGATGGCGAGATCATCGTGATCGGTGGCCTGATCAAGGACAGCGTACGAACGCAGGCCAGCGGTGTGCCGCTGTTGCGTGACATTCCTTACCTGGGCGCGTTGTTTCGCTGGAGCCGTGATACCCAGGTCAAGAGCAACCTGATGGTCTTCCTGCGCCCGACGATCGTACGCAGTGGCCAGGACTTGTCCAGGCTCAGCCAGGAACGCTATCAGGACTTGCGCGGCGAGCGTCCACCTGGCGCCCTGCAATTGCCCGACGAAGCGGCGCAATTGTTCGACGTGCGCCAGCGTCCCGGGGGCAGCCAATGAAGCCATTGCCCTTCGGGTTTGCCCGGCGTTTCGGTGTACTGATCGACGATGGACATTTAATCGTCCGTGGCGCTACGCCATTGAGCGCGATTACCGAGGCCCTGCGCCTGTGTGAGCAAGAACTGCCGCCGCGCCTGGTGACTGACGAAGCGTTTGCCCTGGCGTTGGCGAGGATTTATAGCGAGGGGCAGGCGGCAGCCGAGCAGGTCGCCCAAGGCTTGGACGAGGAACTGGACTTGTTCAGCCTGGTGGACCAGGTGCCGCAAACGGCCGACCTGCTGGAGCAGCAAGGGGATGCGCCGATCATTCGGTTGATCAACGCATTGCTCAGTGAGGCCGTGCGGGCAAAGGCCTCGGATGTCCACCTGGAAACCTTCGAGCACACGCTGGTAGTACGCATGCGCGTTGATGGGCAACTGCGCGAAATGCTGCGGCCACGGCGTGAGCTGGCGACCTTGCTGGTGTCGCGAGTCAAAGTCATGGCACGCCTGGATATCGCCGAAAAACGTGTGCCGCAGGATGGCCGCATGGCGCTGCGCCTGGCAGGGCATGAGGTGGACGTACGGGTATCCACCTTGCCTTCGGCTCACGGCGAACGTGTGGTACTGCGCCTGCTCGACAAGCATGCCGGGCGCCTGCAACTGGCGCGCCTGGGGATGTCGCCGAGTACCCTCAGTCAGTTGCATCAATTGCTTGGCAAACCTCACGGGATCTTCCTGGTGACCGGCCCCACCGGTTCGGGCAAGACCACCAGCTTGTATGCCGCGCTGGCCCATCTCAATGACCAGACCCGCAACATCCTCACGGTGGAAGACCCGATTGAATATCACCTGCCGGGCATCGGCCAGACGCCGGTCAACCCCAAGGTCGACATGACGTTTGCGCGTGGCTTGCGAGCGATCCTGCGCCAGGATCCGGACGTGGTGATGGTGGGCGAGATCAGGGACAGTGAAACCGCCGAAATTGCCGTTCAGGCTTCCCTCACCGGGCACCTGGTGCTGTCGACGCTGCACACCAACAGCGCGATTGGCGCCGTCACTCGCCTGGTGGATATGGGCGTAGACGCTTATCTGCTGGCTTCCTCCCTGGTGGGTGTACTTGCGCAGCGCTTGTTACGCACGTTGTGCCCGGACTGCAAGACCGCCGTGCTGGCCGATGCCGAGGTGTGCCGTCGGCTGGGGCTCGATCCTGCCCAGGCGCCGCGTGTGTTCAAGGCTGCGGGCTGCGAAAACTGCCGCCAGGGTTACTGCGGGCGTATCGGTATCTACGAACTGGTCACGGTTACGCCGGCACTGTCCGCATTGATTCATCAGGGGGCCAGTGAGCAGGCACTACTGGCCGAGGCACGGCGGTACTCGTGCAGCTTGTTCGAGGATGGTCGTCGGTGCGTGCTTGAAGGGCTGACCAGCGTGGATGAGTTGCTGCGGGTAACCCAGGAAGACTAGCCATGCCCACCTATGACTATCGCGCCCATGACCGATCTGGCCGTTCATGCAAGGGGCGCCAAGAGGCCGACAGCCCGCGCCATGCCCGGCAATTGCTGCGTGAGCGTGGCCTGCTGCCGAGCCGCATGCGACTGGCAAGCGAACGCATGGGGGCTGGAGTGGGTGGGGCGACGAGAATGAGCGCTGCGGACCTGGCGTTGCTGACCTTGCAGTTGTCGACCCTGGTCCAGGCCGGGCTCCCACTGGAACAGGCACTGCAAGCGGTGGCCCAGCAGAGCCAGAAGCGCCGGGTCAGCACGGTGTTCTCGCAGGTACGCGACCGGGTGATGGAGGGGCAATCGCTGGCGTCGGCCCTCGGCGCCTATCCCAGGGCCTTTCCTGAGGTGTTGCGCGCCACCATTGCGGCGGGTGAGCGCTCTGGGTACTTGGGGCATGTCCTTGACCAGTTGGCGGCGTATACCGAAGCCCGTCAGGCGTCGCGCCAGAAGATCCAGTTGGCGCTGGTGTATCCGGCGCTGTTGATGTTCGCCTGCGTGGCCATCGTCGGTTTCCTGCTCGGCTATGTGGTGCCGGATGTGGTGAAGATCTTCGTCGACAGTGGCCAGCCGTTGCCCTGGCTGACCCACGCGATGATCACCCTCAGCCAGGGTGTGCGCGGCTATGCCTGGGTACTTGCGCTGATGCTGGCGGGCGCAGGCCTGCTGCTGCGTTGGAGCCTGCGTCAGCCGCACTGGCGCTGGCAGTGGCACCGCCTGATGCTGCGCCTGCCGTTGTTGGGGGGAGTGTTTCGTGAGATGGAGGCGGCCCGGTTCGCCAGTACCTTGGCCATCCTTGGCAAAAGCGCCGTGCCTCTGGTGGATGCGCTGGAAATTGCCGCGGCGGTCATCGGTAACGTGACCATCCGCAGCCGCATGTGCGATGTCGCGCGCTCGGTGCGAGAGGGCGGCACGTTGACCCGAGGCCTCGAGGCCGGTGGAGATATACCGCCGCTGATGCTGCACATGATTGCCAGCGGCGAACGCGCCGGTGAGCTCGACAGGATGCTGGCGCGCGCCGCCGAGCAACAGGAAAAAAGCCTCGCCGCCCGCATCACGCTGGTGGTGAGTCTGTTCGAACCGGCAATGCTGGTGGTGATGGGCGGCGTGGTGCTGCTGATCGTCATGGCCATTCTGTTGCCGATCCTCAGCCTTAACCAACTGGTGAACTGAATGCCGAAGGGACAACGCGGTTTTACCCTGATCGAAATCATGGTGGTGGTGGTCATCATCGGAGTGCTGGGGGCCATTGTGGTGCCGCAGTTCATGGGGAGGCCTGATCAGGCCAAGGTGACCGCGGCCAGGACCGATGTGCAGGCCGTCGCCACCAGCCTGGAGATGTACCGCCTCGACAATGGGCACTACCCGTCGACCCTGCAAGGCCTCGAGGCCTTGAGCAAACGGCCCGGGGGCAACCCATCGCCGAGGCACTGGAACCCCCAGGGCTACCTGAAAAGTGTGCCGGTCGACCCGTGGGGTACGCCCTATCAATACCTGAACCCGGGCGTGCGTACCGTCAATGGTGGCTACGACCTGTATTCCCTCGGCGCCGATGGCGCGCCGGGCGGCGAGGGACATGCCGCCGATATCGGTAACTGGGGAGACTGATCCAGTGCCCAGGTATAGCCGTGGTTTTACCTTGCTGGAACTGATGGTGGTGATTGCACTGATCGGCATCGTGCTGGGCGCGATAAGTCTGGTGGCCGGGAATAACCCCGCCCGTCAGGCGCGGCAGGAGGCTTCGCAGTTGGTGCAACTGATCGAGCATTTGCGCGAGCAAGCGGTGATCGAAGGGCATGAATACGGCATTCGCGTGCAGCGCGACGAATATCAGGCCTATCGCCTCGACCCCGAGGGTTGGCGCCCTGCGGGTGGGGCCCAGCGGCTGGTGGAAGGCGTGCAGTTGCACCTTGAACAGGAAGGGCGGCGCTCGAGCCTTGAAAGCTTCGCGCCGCAAGTGCTGATGCTCAGCAGCGATGAAGTCAGCGCGTTTGTCTTGTCCTTCGTATCCGAAGGGCAAGTGTGGACGCGCATTATCAGTGATGGGATCGGAGCGTTGTCCATTGAAAGCTAAGCACCGGCGGCGTCGCAATCGCCACGCGAGCGATCGTGGTTTCACCTTGCTGGAAGTCATGATCGCCTTGGTGATCTTCGCCACACTGGCGGGCGCCGTGATCACCGCCAGCCACTACTCGTTGCGCCAGAATGCACGACTGCAAGAGCAGGCACAGTGTGCCTGGGTGGCGGACAACCAACTGACTGAACTGCGTTTGCAGCCAGCCGCGTCGGGACATCAGCAACTGCTGCGGCGCTTCGATGGGCGCGATTGGCTCGTCGACCAGGCGATAACCCCGACCACTGATGCTCGCCTGCTCAAAGTCGATATCAGCGTAAGTCCCGTCGGCAGTGATTTGCCGGTCTATCACACCCAGGGTTGGATACGCGCCGAGGATGAATAAGCAGGCGGGTTTCACCCTGTTGGAACTGGTGATCGCATTGGCCATTTTCGCCCTGCTTGGACTGGCCAGTGGGCGTCTGTTCGACACCGTGGTGCGGGCGCAACAAGGCACGGCCAGTCATGAACAGGAACTGCGTCGCCTGCAACGCGCCATTGCGGTCATCGAGCGGGATGCCTTGCAAGTGGCTTCCTCGGTGTTTGCCCTTGGCCCCACCACCCTGCAACTACTGCGCACTCACTGGCGTAACCCGCAGGACTTGCCACGCAGTGAGCGCCAACAAGTGCTCTATCGCCTGGACAATCAGGTGCTGTGGCGTGAAAGCCGAGGCTTGGAGTCGTCAAGGGTCGAGCGCCAGAAGTTGTTGGAGGACGTGCGCTTGTTGAATTGGCGCCTGTTTGACCCCGACACCGGCTGGAGCAATGTGTGGCCGGTGGGCAGGGGCGCTGCCCAGACGCCTCCTCAAGCACTCGAGCTGGTGTTGTCGGTCGGCCGCTTCGAGCAGGTACGCCGCGTGTTGCTTCTGCCCCAGGGGCCGCCATGAGACAGCGGCAGCGGGGTGTCGCCCTACTCAGCGTGTTGCTGGTCATGAGTCTGGCGTTGTTGCTCACTGCGGGCATGCTGCGCAGCCATCATTTGATGGTGCAGAGCAGTGCCCGCCAGATCCACCAGTTGCAGCTGCGCCAGTTGGCGTTGTCGGCCGAGGCGTGGGCCATGGTGACACTGACGGCGCCGCACGATGACGCATCATCGTTGGTCCACCACGGCCAGGCATGGTCAAGGGCGGCCTGGCCCTTTGATGCGCACGGCGCGCGCGTCACGCTTGAAATCGAAGACCTTTCTGCACGCTTGAACGTCAATGCCCTGCTTGGCACCGGGCAAGTGGATCAAGTCATCGAGCAGCGCTGGTTGCGTTTGCTCGCCTCCCTGGGGTTACCAGCGCTGGACCTGCGGGCCGCAGGTGACGTGCCGGAGCACCGTGAACTGAGCCAGTTGCGCCTGCTGCCGGGCATTGACGGCCAGACGCTACGACGACTGGAGCCGTGGGTAGCGCTGCTGCCCAAGGACGCTAGCTTGAACATCAATACCGCCTTGCCGCAGATGCTGGCGACCCTGGAGGGGGTCTCGCCACCCACTGCCGTCGCCTTGGCCAGCCAACGCCCGGCTACTGGCTACGCGAGTGTGCAGGCATTCACCCGTGACCCGCTGATTGCCGGTTTAGGCGTGAGCGGTCATGGGCTGGGCGTGAGCAGTCGTTGGTTTCGGATCAAGGTGGACGTGCGCCTGGGCACCGGCCGCTTGCATCTGGCCAGCGAGGTGGAGCGCGAGCTTAAAACCGGGCGCTGGCGCGTCGTACAACGTCGCTTTCCTGCGCCGTCACTGAGCGAGACCTCATGATGAAAACCTGGCTTCATTTAAGCCCCGAGGGCCGTGTGGGACCGTTGAGCGAATGGCCTTGCTGTGTCTGGCGAGCGCCGGATGACTGTCGACCGATGCATTTGGCTGACGCGGCTCGCGACCTGAAAGGGCAGCCTGTTCACTTGTTGTTGCCCATGGAAATGTGCAGTGCGTTACGCAGCCAGGCATGGCCTTCCAAGCGCCAGCCCGGCCCCCAGGCTGTTGCTTTCGCGATAGAAGACCAGTTGGGCGAAGAACTGGAGGTCGTGCATGCCGGGCTCGCTCAGCGTGACGCAATGGGGTGCTTCACCGTGCTGGTGACCCACAAGGCACGTTTCAAGGCGCTGTTGGATGAACTGGCCACGTTGGGCATCAAGGTGCGCAGTGTGCATGTCGACGCCGACCTTCTTGGCAATGGCGGCCAAGTCGCGGTGCAGTGGTATGGCCGTCGGGTCGTGGGCGACCCCGTGCGCCTGGCGATGTCCGTTCCGGCCCTCAAGGCGCTGGAGCCATTGCTGGAAGCACCCCTGCAATGGCCTGACGAAGAGCAGAGCCGGGTTCATATCGAACGCGCGCTTTGGGGCAACCCGGGTCAAGCGATCGATTTGCTGCAAGGTGAGTTTCGCCGGGTTGGTTATGCCTGGCCCTGGTCAACCGTCGTGTTGGCGGCAGCCCTGGCGTGCGTGCTCGATTGGGGCTTCACGCAGCTGCGTATCCAGTACGTCGAAGGGCAAGCCCAGCAGCTTTACGCGCAGAGTGTGGCGCGCTTCCAGGCGCTGTACCCGCAGCAGGTCCGTATTGTCGATCTCGCCGCGCAACTCAAGGCCGTGCAGGGCCAGAACCTGCACGAGGCAAAGACGCCGCTGGTACGCCTGGCCAGCCTCGCCGAACAGGTTATTGGCGGCGCCGACGTGGATGTCCACCGCATGGAGTTTCGACGTGGCGATGGCTGGAAGATCCAGTTGACGGCCCATGACCTCGGCGCGCTTGCCCGCCTGCAGGAGCAAGGACGCCAGAGCGGCATGCCGGTGCGCATGGGCAGCGCCAGCAAGGAAGGTAATCGTGTTCAAGCCGTGCTGATGCTGGAGGACCCGTCATGAGGGGGCTGCAAGCCTGGAATGCATTGTCGTCGCGTGACCGTTTTCTGCTCAAAGGGTTGGCAGTGTTTTTGATCGGTGTGCTGCTGCTCCAGACGCTATGGCTACCTGGTCGGGAGCGGTTGGCCACCGCTGAACGGTATCACCAGCAACAACTGCTATTGGCGCAGCAGGTACAAAGCGCCCAGCCGCAGCGTACCGGGCCCGCGGCCGTCCAGCCTTCGGCATCGAGCATCAACGACAGCGCCGAAGCGTCGGGGCTTGATGTTACGCAGATTGAGGTACAAAACGAGCGCCTGCGTTTGAGCCTCAACGGCGAGGCAGAGGCATTGCTCAACTGGTTGGCAGTATTGGAGCGAGACGTGGGTACCTTCGAGGTGCTCACGCTGGTGAAGCGCGCAGACCGTCTTGAGGCTCACATTGAGCTGTAGCTCGTGGCAACTATGGGCTGGATTTTTACAGGTGTACTTGGATGAAAGTGTCAGGTGATCAAACGATGAAAACTTCCCGTTATTCAACGACTCAAAAAGGGCTGCATTGGGTCTCGGCCATCGTCATTCTGTGGTCATTGCTGTCCGGCTTTTACGTCGCTGTGTTTACTGTTCCTGAGTCGGTCAAAGCGTGGGTCGGGTTCTTCAATGTGTCATTGACCGCCCTCTATATCCCCATATTTGTCTTGAGGATTTATTGCTCCTTTACCCACGGTCTGGATGCATTCGTCAAACGTTCGCCGCAGGAGTGGCTGGCGCTCTTGGTTCATAAGGCTATGTATGGGGTATTGGGTGTGGTGCTGGTGACTGGCGTGTTGATGATGGATCGTCCGATCAATATCTTTAATCTGGTCTTCATTCCGCCGTTCGACAGTGACCCGGCCGAGATTGCCGCGTTCACTCGCGTGCATGTCGTGTCCTGCGTGGTATTGCTGCTGGTGCTGATGGCGCATATCGGCGCGGTTGTTCTGCATGAGCTTCGGGGCAATCGGGTGATGGCCAGGATGTCGTTCGCCACGGACCTCAGGCTGAGGCCAGCGGCGGCAACTTCGCCAGCTTCAACGCCACCAGCAAGGCGCCAACCAACAGAGCGACGATGAACGCGCCAATCCCGTTCCAGCCGGCAAAGTGCCAGAAAAAGCCTCCCGCCGTCCCGGCAATGCTCGACCCCACGTAATAGCAGAACAGGTACAGCGACGACGCCTGCCCCTTGGCTTTCACTGCGCGGCGGCCGATCCAGCTGCTGGCCACGGAGTGGGCGCCAAAGAAGCCGAAGGTGAAGATCAGCATGCCCGGTACCACCAGCCACAAAGGCGTGAGCAGCGTCAGGGCCATGCCGGCGAGCATCAGCACGATGGTGCCCCATAGCACGCGGCGGCGGCCGAGGCGGTCGGCCAGTGAGCCGATCTTGGCCGAGCTGTAGATGCCCGAGAGGTACACCACTGACAGCAAACCGACCACCGCCTGGCTCAGATCGTAGGGGGAGGCCAGCAGGCGATAGCCGATGTAGTTGAACATCGTCACGAACGCGCCCATCAGCAGGAAGGCTTCGAGAAACAGCCACGGCAGGCCGGCGTCCTTGAAGTGCATGACAAAGCCGTCCACCAGGCTGCGTGGCTTGAGGCTGCTGGCGCGGAAGTTGCGCGATTCGGGGAGGATTTTCCAGAACACCGTGGCAGCGATCAACGCCAGGGCGCCGATGATCAGCATTGCGGTGTGCCAGCTGACGAAGTCGATCAACACGCCGATGATCAGGCGCCCGCTCATGCCCCCAATCGCGTTGCCGCCGATGTACAGGCCCATGGCCAAGCCGATGTGCTGCGGGTGGATCTCTTCGCTGAGGTAGGTCATGGCCACGGCGGCCAGGCCGCTCAAGGACAAGCCCACCAGTGCGCGCATCAACAGGATGCCCTCCCAGCTCGGCATCAGGCCGCTGGCGATGGTGGCCAGCGCCGCACAGAACAGCGCAGCGACCATCACCGGCTTGCGCCCCAGCCTGTCGGATATCGGCCCGGTGATCAGCAGGCCGCAGGCGAGCATCGCGGTCGCGACGGACAGAATCAGGCTGCTTTGCGCCGCATTGATGGAAAACTCGTGGGACAGCGCCGGCATCATCGGCTGCACGCAATACAACAGCGCAAAGGTGGCGAACCCGCCGGAGAACAGCGCCAGCACGGTGCGCATGAACATCGGCGTGCCTTTTTCGATGTACGCGTCGTTGAGCTGCGCCACCACGTCATCAAGGGCTGAGGGCGGGATGTGTTGGGCAAGTGGAGCAACAGCAGGATTCACGAGGGACCTCGGGGAGGAAAGTCTGCCAGGACTGACAATACGAAAAAGCATATAGCTGGCTAATGATTCTTTTCAATATATTGTTCGACCTGTTTGATAGCTTTTACGACCTAATGAGGCTTGCATGGAATTCCGCCATTTGCGCTACTTCATCGCCGTTGCCGAAGAGCTGCACTTCGGCCGCGCCGCGCAGGTGCTGGGCATCTCGCAGCCGCCCCTGAGCCAGCAGATCCAGGCGCTGGAACACGAGCTGGGCGCACGCTTGTTCGAGCGCACCAATCGTCGGGTCGAGCTGAGCGAGGCCGGGCGCTTGTTCTTGCAAGAGGCACGGCTGGTGCTGGCCCAGGTCGACAAGGCGGCAGATGTGGCGCGGCGTGCGCAGTTGGGGGAACTGGGTGAATTGAAGATCGGTTTCACCTCGTCTGCGCCGTTCAACGCCAGCATTCCCCAGGCGATCTTTGCCTTCCGCCAGGCATTCCCGGCGGTGCATCTGAACCTGCAAGAAATGAGCAGCACCCAAGTAGCCGAGTCGCTGGTGGACGAGTCGATTCAGGTTGGGCTGATGCGGCCTTTGCCCTTGCCCGACTCACTGAACGTGATCGAGTTGATGCGCGAGCCATTAGTCGCGGTACTGAGCGCCGGCCACCCATTGGCCCAAGGCAGCGAGCGCGGCTTGCACCTGGAGCAATTGGCCGAGGAGCCTTTCGTGTTCTTCCCGCGCAGTTACGGCAGCGGCTTGTACGCGCAGTTGCTCAACCTGGCCCGCGACGCCGGGTTCAGCCCGCACTTTGCCCAGGAAGCAGGAGAGGCGATGACCATCATCGGCCTGGTGGCAGCGGGGTTGGGAGTGTCGGTGCTGCCGGCGTCTTACCAGCGCATCCGCATTGATGGCGTGGTCTATCGCACCTTGCTCGACCCACAGGCAGTGACGGCGGTGTGGCTGGTGCAGCGCAAGGGCGCGCAAACGCCGATGGCGAAGGGGTTTGTGGAGTTGTTGACGCGTAAGGCCGCTCAATAACCTGTGGCGAGGGAGCTTGCTCCCGCTGGGTCGCGTAGCGGCCCTAAAAAATGGGCCTGCTGCGCAGTCCAGCGGGAGCAAGCTCCCTCGCCACAAGGGGGTCAGTTTTGGGGCGGAGTATTTGCTGCATTCACGCTGTAAGTACGCAACCCCGCCAGAATATCCCGATCCAGCATGCTCACCCAACGGTTGTAGTTGCGATGGATTTTGCCGTCCTTGTAGCCCAGGTCGCGGCTGTCGCGGTAGGTGATGGCGTAGCTGTTGCGGGTGTAGCGGATGTCGATGGCGGCGTAGAACTGGCCGCGCACGGTGATCTCCGCCTGCACCAGTTGCGGGCTCAGGCGTTGTACCGTCCACTCGCGTTTTTGCAGAGCGGCGACGATCACTTGCTTCATTTTTTCTTCGCTGACCTGGCTTGTGGCCGGCAACTCGTGCTGGGTGTTGAGCACCGGTTTGCTGGTGCATCCGGCAGTAGTCAGCAGGGCCAGGGTGATCAGGGTAGCGCGCAGCAGGGAAGACATTCCGTTTTCTCCAGTCGATTAAAAAGTCAGCTCCAGCGGCGGAAGATCAACGAGGTGTTGACGCCGCCGAAGGCAAAGTTGTTGTTCATCACGTAGTCGTTGTGCATCTGGCGAAAGCCACCTTGCAGGTAGTCCAGCTCGCCGCATTGCGGGTCGACCGCGTCCAGGTTGAAGGTGTGCACGTACTGGTCGCGGTTCATCATCTCGATGCTGAACCACGATTCCAGCGCGCCGCAGGCACCCAGGGTGTGGCCGAGGAAACTCTTCTGTGAACTGATCGGCATGCGGCTGCCAAACAGGCTGCTGGTGGCCAGGGTTTCGGCGATGTCGCCCTGGTCGGTGGCCGTGCCGTGGCCGTTCACGTAGCCGATGGCGGACGGTTCAAGACCCGCGTCTTCCAGGGCCAGCTCCATGGCGCGGCGCATGGTTTTCTGTTCCGGGCGGGTGGTGTGCTGGCCGTCGGCGTTGCTGCCGAAGCCGACCAGCTCCGCATGAATATGCGCGCCTCGCGCGAGTGCGTGTTCCAACTCTTCGAGCACCAGCATGCCGCCACCTTCACCGATCACCAGGCCGTCGCGGCCGCTGTCATAGGGGCGCGGGCTGGTTTGCGGCGCATCGTTCTTCAGGCTGGTGGCGTAGAGCGCATCGAACACCATGGCTTCGGTGGGGCACAGTTCTTCTGCGCCGCCCGCGAGCATCAACGGCAGGCGCCCGAACTTGATGGCCTCATAGGCGTAGCCGATGCCCTGGCTGCCGCTGGTGCAGGCGCTGGAGGTAGGAATCAGCCGGCCCGTGAGGCCAAAGAAGATACTGATATTTGCCGCCGTGGTGTGGGGCATCATGCGCACATAGGAATTGGCATTGAGCCCCTCGGCCACCGAATTGAGCAGCATATTGCCGAACGCCTTGATCTCATCGGTACTGCCGGTGGACGAGCCACAGGCCACGCCCATGCGTCCGTCCTTGATCGACTCGTCACCGAGCAAGCCGGCGTCCTGCAAGGCCTGCTCCGCCGCCCAAACCGCCAGGCGCGAGACGCGGCCCATGCTGCGCAGTTGCTTGCGGGTCCAGTGAGCGGGCACGACGAAATCATCGATAGGGCCGGCCAAGCGGGTGTTCAGTTCGGTGAAACGGTCCCACTCATCCATGCGCCGGATGCCGCTGCGGTTGGCGCGAAAGTTGGCGGCGATGGTGTCCCAGTCGCTGCCCAGGGAGGTCACGCCGGCCATGCCGGTGACGACAACGCGCTTCATCAGCACAGGCCTCCGTTCACGGCCAGCACCTGGCGCGTGATATAGCCGGCTTCGGCCGACATCAGGAAGTTCACTGCGCCGGCGACTTCTTCCGGCGTGCCCATGCGTTGGGCCGGGATCATTTTCATCAGTTCTTCTACCGGCACGTTTTCATCCAGCATCGCGGTGTCGATCAGGCCCGGCGCCACGCAGTTGACGGTAATCTTGCGCTTGCCCAATTCAATGGCCAGCGCCTTGGCCGCGCCGATCAAGCCGGCTTTGGAGGCGCTGTAGTTGACCTGGCCGCGGTTGCCGATCAGCCCGGACACCGAGGTGATGCATACGATACGCCCGGCGGCGCGGCGCCGAATCATCGGCATCATCACCGGGTGCAGCACGTTGTAGAAACCATCCAGGTTGGTGCGCATCACCACATCCCAATCGTCTTCCGACAGAGCAGGAAAGGCGCCGTCGCGGGTCAGGCCGGCATTGAGCACCACGCCGTAGTAGGCGCCATGCTGCTCCACATCGGCCTCAAGGATCTCTTTGCACGCAGCGCGATCTGCCACGTCGAACTGCAGCACACGTGCCTCGCGCCCCAGGGCTTGGACCTCGAGCTGTACCGCGTTGGCTTCGGCACGACCGCTGCGGCAATGCAGCACAATGTCATGGCCGGCCTGGGCCAGGCGCAGGGCAATGGCGCGGCCGATGCCACGGCTGGAGCCGGTGACCAGTACGGATTCAGTCATGGCGTATCGTCCTTCGATTCATCTAAATAGTTGGCCGCCTGGGGCGGTCGAAATACGTTCAGGCGCGCGCTGGCCTGGATACCGTCGCCGGTGAGGTGGCATTCGAACACACCCATGCCGTTGTCGTCTTCCAGGGAGCGCAGGCCGTGGATATTCAGCTCGGCACCGGCCGGGAAGTGCTCCACGTTGCACTCGAACTTACGTGTGCCCAACAGGAAACCGAGTTCCACGGCCTTGCCTTGTTGGCGTGCATGGCAACCGGCATACGCGGCGACGCTTTGCGCCATCAGCTCAATACCGACCCAGGCGGGCAGGCTACCGTCAGCACGGTTGAACAGGCCGCCGGGCTTGACGGTGACGCGGGTGTGGATCTGCTCTTCATCGAACGACAGCACCTGGTCGATCAGGATCATGTCGCCCGCATGGGGCAGCAGTTCGGCAAGTGGCCAATCGATCATGGGGCCTCTGCGATTATCAGGCTGACATTGTTACCGCCGAAGGCAAACGAGTTGCTCATCAGGCAGGTTTTTTTCAAGCTGTCGCCGCTGCGCACCCACTGCAACGCGGGCAGCGCCGGGTCGGGATGGCCGTCCCATACGTGGGGTGGCAGCAGGCGATGGGTCAGGCTCAGCCAGCAGAACGCGGCTTCCAGGGCCCCGGCAGCGCCGAGGGTGTGGCCGGTCATGGGTTTGGTCGATGAGCAGGCGACGCCGCCGGGAAACAGGCTGGCGACCGCCAGGCTTTCCATGGCGTCGTTGTGTTGGGTCGCGGTGCCGTGCAGGTTCAGGTAGCCGATCTGCTCGGGCGAAAGCTTCGCGCAGGCTAAGGCCTTGCGCATGGCCAGCAACGCGCCCTTGCCGCTGGGCTCGGGCGCGGAGATATGGTGCGCGTCGCAACTGGCGCCGCTGCCCAGCAAGGCGATAGGGGCCGGCTCACGGCTCATCAGGAACAGCACCGCCGCTTCACCAATATTGATGCCGTTGCGGTTCACCGAGAACGGATTACAGCGCTCGGCAGACACTGCTTCCAGCGCGGTAAACCCGTTCAGCGTCAGCTTGCACAGGCTGTCTACGCCGCCGCAGATCACCGCATCGCACACCCCCAGGTCTAACAGGCGCTGGGCACTCATCAATGCACGGGCGCTGGAGGTGCAGGCGGTGGAAATCACATAGGCCGGGCCGCTCACGTTCAACCAGTCGGCGAGGAAGTTGGCCGGGGCGCTGAGTTCCTGTTGCTGGTAATCGTAGTCAGCGGGGAACTGCGTGTTCTGCAGGTACTGGGCAATACCACGGCTGGCTTCGTCAATGCCCGAGGTGCTGGTGCCCAGCACAACCCCGACCCGGCCAGGGCCGTAGGTCTGGATGGCCTGACGAATCTCATCTTCGATCTGCAGCGCCGCTTCCAGCAGCAACTGGTTATTGCGACTGCTTTGCTGGGCCAGTTCCGGGGGCAGGCTCGCCAGTTCACCGTGTACGGCGGCCACCGGCACTACGCGTTCCGGCACCCAGCCGCTTTCGGCACGCATGCCCGAGCAGTCGCCGGCAAACAGGTTGCGGCTGACTTGCGCCTGGCCACGGCCAAGGGCGCAGATCACGCCAAGGGCATTCAGGTAGGCGGTCATCGGCTCACACCCAGGGGGGTGATGCGATAACTCAACGGCGGGTCGGCCATGTTCACGCTGAACACCTCGGAAGACTGATAGACGATCTGCCAGTGGCCCGGCAGCGTGCGCGTCAGGTCCATGGCCTGGGCAGTGGGATACAACGCCGGTACGTCACCGGGCGCGGTCAGGGCAAACAGCAGCGCGGCAAATAGCGTACGCGCCTGGGGGTTGGGTGGCAGCAAGCCGTCTGCCTGCCACTGCCCATCAAGCAGTTTTTGCCGGGCCAGGGGAATGCCCAGCGGGTCCATCATCGACCAGCGAATCGCACGGCCTTCGCGCTGGATCACCAGCAGCCAGTCCTGGCTCTGGCTGTCCGCCAGGCGCTGCACATGCAATTGCATCGGCAAGGCCAGGGCCGGGATCTTCTCCGGCAGCGGCGCCTGGCTGGCGCAGGCGCCGAGCAGCAACAGGCAACTTATCAACAGCAGGCGCATCATGGGGCCGCATTCTCCACAGGTTTACGGGCCACGCAGTTGACCAGGGTTTCCTCGCGCTGGCCCACGGGCGGTGCCTTGCGCAGGCCCCAGCGTTCCAGCAGGCCGAAGTCACTGGAACGGCTCCACCACAAGTAAGGGTACGAAATGTTCTGTGCAGCGAACTCAAATCCCTGCTCGCGCAGCATCTCCAGGTACTCTTCGGCGCTCTTTTGCACATGCATCGGGTGGCGGAACAGCCAGCGAATCACCCAGGTGTCGATGTAGGCTTCGGTGGATTCGGCAAACAGCAAATAGCCGCCCGGCTTGAGCACCCGATAGAACTCCTTGAGTGCGCGATGTTGTTCCACCAGATGATGGAAGGTCTGGTGGCAGAACAGGATATCGACGCTGGCATCCGCTAGGTTGAGGGTCGCGCAGTCGCTGCCGATCAGCTCGACGTCCAGGCCCAGCCGCGCGGCTTCTTCGCGGCTCAGTGCCAGGCTGTGAGGGTCGGCATCCAGGCCGATCAGGCGCGAAGGCGCGAATACCTGATGCAGCAACTGGAAGGATTTGCCCTGGCCGCAACCGGCATCCAGCAACACCGGCGCCACCGGCAGCGGTTCGCTGAACAGGCTGCGCAGGTCATTGATCGCCACGCGCAATACGTGATGCTGCCAGGTATGGCTGCGCAGGAACCAGAAGCCGAACTTGGTTTCTTCGACGTAGTTTTGACTCAGGTAGTTTTTTTCAACGCCAGGGCTGCTCATACCTCTTCACTCGCACAAATATCCGACAACATCCGCAACCGCCGTTTCGGCTCGCTGACAAACGGGTTGCGTTCATCCCAGGCGTAACCGGCCAGGATCGAACTGATCATGCGGCGAATCTCCGGTGAACTGCCGTGGTGGAAAATCACATCCTGGAATGTGCCGGCATACCAGCCTTCGACGTAGCAGCGGAAGGTATCGACACCGCGCTTGAGCGGTGCGGCAAACTCGGTTTGCCAGTCCACCGTCTCGCCGCTTAATTGGCGGTGCAGCACCCCTGCGGCCATGCTGGCTGAGCGCATGGCGATGGTCACGCCGGAAGAAAACACCGGGTCGAGGAATTCCGCCGCATTGCCCAGTAGCGCAAAGCCTGGGCCGTGCAGGGTTTTGACGTTGGCCGAGTAGCCGCCGATGGTGCGCGCCGGGGTGTCCCAGACGGCATTTTGCAGCACGCCGGACAGGCTTGGGGTTTGCTCGATAAAGCCGCGCAGGCAGGCGTCGAGGTCGCTGTCGGCGCCCTCGAAATGCTCTTTGGCTGCGACCACGCCCACCGAGCAACGGCCGTTACTGAATGGGATGGTCCAGAACCAGATGTCACGCTTGGTCAGGTGAGTGGTCACCAGGATTTTGCTGCGGTCAAAGCCTGGGTGTTCGATACGGTCTTCGACGTGGGTGAATACGGCCTGGCGCAGTGGGAAATTCGACGGTGCTTCCAGGTCCAGCAGGCGTGGCAACACACGGCCATAGCCGCTGGCATCGAGCACGAACCTGGCCTTGAGGTGGTACTCGCTGCCATTCTGGCGGCGCACATGCAAATACCGGCTCTCGGCAGAAAAATCCACGCCGACAATGGTTTGGCCGTAGCGGATTTCCACGCCTTGCAACGCCGCCTGGTCGGCCAGCAATTTGTCGAACTCGCCGCGCTGCACCTGGAAGGTGGTGGGCTTGCCGTTGCTGAAGGTGTCGCTGAAATCAAAGGCACTGTAGCGCTCGCCCCAAGCGAATGCGGCGCCGGTTTTTACCTGGAAGCCTGCAGCTTGCACAGCGTCGAGCATGCCGGCTTCTTCGATAAAGTCGATGCAGTGCGACAGCAGGCTTTCGCCAATCGAGAAACGCGGGAAATGCTCGCGCTCGATGATCAATACATCATGCCCTTTGCGCTTTAACAGCGCGGCCGCGATAGCACCGGAAGGCCCGGCACCGATCACCACCACCTGGCGACGTTCCATTTCAACTGTGGGCACGAGGGCTCCTTGCCGCATGGGCGCTAATCACATTCATAAGGCGTGTTTCTGCCGGCCGGCCCAGGGCGCCAGCATAAAGCTGAACGCCAGGCCCAGGCTGACCGACAAGCCGAAATTGCTCACGGCCGGTGTACTGGAGACCGCCAGCAGGCCGAACGACAACCAAGTCGTCAGCGCCGCCAGCAGTGTTCCCAACAGGCTGACGGCAGGGCCGCCGATCTGCTCGCGCATCAAAATCGCATAGTCGACGCTGATGGCCGTGACCAGCAGCAGGCCAAACAGGCTGAACAAAGTCAGCGGCTGGCCCAGCCAACCGAGGCTGGCCAGGCTGCACAACGCCGCCAGCAGCGGCAGGGCGACGATACGCAAGGCGCCGCCAAAGCCGAAGGGCGCAATCAGCAATAGCACGATCAGCACGCAAGACAGCAACTTCAATTCGGCAGCGCTGATCTGCGTGTCGGCAAACACCCGGTTCAAGTCACCCAAGCGGTCCACCAACTGCACGCCGGGCAAGTCCAGTGCCTGCACCCGCAGCAGCGCCGGGTTGTTCAAGCCTTGCAGGCTGACCATGGCCGCCACGCCACCGTCCACCGGGCCCAGCCACAGCGTGCGCCAGGGCTCGGCCAGCGGGCCTTGCAGTGCGGCGTCGATGTCTGCGGTAGGCAGGGCCTGCAACTGCGCCACTTCGGCTTGCAGGGCGCTGAGGGGCACGCCGAGGTCCAGTAGTGGTTGCCAGTGTGGCGCCAGGTTGTTCAGCGCCTCGCGCAGCTGTTGTTGCTCGCCGGGGAGGTTGACCAGTTGATTGAGCGCCAGGTAGCCCTGGAGCTTGTCCATCTGCACCAACTGCTCCAAGCGTTTGCCCAGGGCGGCCTGGCGCTCCAGCAACTGCTGCTGATTGTCTGCTCGCACCAGGAAAAACTGGCTGGTGGGCTGGAACCCGGTGATGCGCGCTACGGCCTGGGCTTCGTGCAGCAACTGCGGCGGCGCACCGATCCATTGGCGGATATCATTTTTAGTGTTCAGTTGCCACAGGCCCGCAGCGCAGAACAGCAGCACCCACACCAGCAGTACCGAACTGGGTACGCGTTTGAGCAGGGCCGTGCGCAGCTGCCATAGGCTTTGGGCGACACGCAGCGGCCATTGCGCCGGGCGCAGTTCCACGCCCTTGAGCAGCGCGGGCAACAGGCACACGGCACACAAATAGGCACCGACCAAACCGGCAGCCGAGAACACCGCAATCTGGGTCAGCGCCGGGAACGGCGTCCAGGCCAACGCCAGGTAGCCAATCGCGCTGGTGGTCAGGCTCAGGCTCAGTCCTGGCAGGGTCAGGCGCAACGCCGGCCAACTGCGCCACGGCTGCAGGCTCCAGCTTTTGGACAGGTAATGCAGCGGGTAATCCACTGCCACGCCGATCAGGCTGGAACCCAGCACCAGGGTCATCACATGCATATGCCCAAACAGCGCCACACATGCCACCGCGCCAAACAGCATGCCCACCAGTACCGGCACGAACGCCAGCAACACCCGCCAGCGCCGGAACGCCAGCAGCAGCAATAACAGGATGCCCAGGGTGGCGCCGCCGCCGACCCAGGTCATTTCCCGAGTGGCCTGCTGTTGCCCGTTGGCCGCATAGAGCAAACCGCTGGCGGCGAGCAGTTGCGCGCCGTGTGCGCTGGCTTGCTCGCGGCTGGCCTTCAGCAAGTCCGCCACTTGCAGCGGCAACTTCATGTCGAAGGCGTTGCCGGTAGTGCGGGCCCGCAGCAGCACCCAGCTTTTGCCGTCGGCATCGGCGATCAAGGCGCCGCTGCCGATGTCCATTTGCACCGCGCCCTGTCGCGGCTGGCTGTTCTGGATACGCCCGGTCAGGCCGAGCCAATCGTCCTGGCTTGGCACCAGGCTGAAGCCGGTGAAGGGGTCGAACAGCGATTGCACACGTTGCTGGATGAACGTGTCAGGCTGTTGGATCAGTTGCTCGCGGTCCTTGGCCGACAGCATCGACAGACGCCCACGCAGCAGTTGCTCGCGCAATGCTGGCAAGTCGGCTTGCAGGTTCCACTGCACCTTTTCAAACAGGCCGCTGGCCTGCCAGCGCTCACCCAGTTGCTGCGCCACGGCCACCGCTTGCTGGCGGTCGACATGCCCCACCAGTACCAGCATTTCGCGGTTGAGCGGCTCTTGCATGCGCTGTTCGGCTTGCAGTTCCAAGGCGTCCGGCGTGCTGCCGGGCACCAGTTCCATCAGGTTGGCCGACAACGGCGCGCCATTACGCCACTGCCAGCCTGCCAGGGCCAGCACGGCCACCAGCAAGGTCAGGAACAGGCGCGGCAGCAGGCGCTCACTGGGCAAAGTCGTGTTGCTCCGCATTGCTCAACGGCTGCTCGGCGGTACTGTCCTGCATGCGCAACAGCGTGCTGTCGCCTTGGGTTTCCAGCAGTTCAATGGTGTGCACCAGCGCGCCGCCGTCGATATTGATCTGGGTGAACACTTGCTTGAGCAGCAGCGAACGCGGGGTCAGCGTGAGCTTCCACTGTTGGGCCTCGCCTTGCAGTTGCAGGTCGAAGTCGCGCTGCAGGCCACTGCTGTCGCCCTGCAGTACCGCCAGGAACAAACGATTCTGTTCGGCGCCGGCACTCTTGTTTGGCAATAGTTGCCAGCCATTGGCATCGCGGCGGGCAATGCCTTGGGAGGTGATGCGGTAGTCCTGTTGCAGAGGGGTTTTCAACAGCCACAGCAGGCCGTGATCCTTGGCGAGCACGAAGGTGCCTTTGCTCACCAATGGCTGGGGCAGGGCACGCAGGTGTTTTTCCTGGGTGAAGTTGCCGTGGATCACGGAGGGTTTGGCAAGCTGATCGCTCAACTGCTGCAGGTCGAAGGCATGGGCGCTGAAGCTCAGCAACAACGCGATCAATGTGGGAGCGGGCTTGCCCGCGAAGAACCTGAGGGCGCTGCGCAGCGTCAGGCGACCTGCGTTATCGTTAACGTCCATCGCGGGCAAGCCCGCTCCCACAGGGGATCTCATTTCAAGGCTCTCTCTACGGCGTCGGTGAAGACTTTGGGCGAGGCCAGCTGCATCTCGCGGCTGGCGATTTCCACCGCCACTTGCACGGTGCTGGCGCGGGTCAAGCGCTCGCCGCTGGCCAGGTCGGTAATCAGGTAGTTCACCTTCAAACGGTTCTCCCATTCCACCAGGCTGGCGCGCACATTGATGGTCTGGCCGAAGGTCGCGCCGCGCACATAGCGTAGCTGCATGTCGATCACTGGCCAGGCGTAGCCGGCTTCGAGCATCGCCGTGTAGTTATGGCCGATCTTGTCCAGCAACGCACAGCGCGCCACTTCCAGGTACTTCACGTAATGCCCGTGCCACACCACGTTCATGGTGTCGATGTCGAAAAACGGCACAAGGATTTCAGTGTCGCTGTGCAACACGCCGGGGCTACGCATGCAGCCTCCAGTGTTGCGCGGCGATACGTTGCAGGCACAGGCGCAGTTCGCCTTCCAGGGCGCGGTCTTCGATGACCGGCGCAAAGTCCTGGGCCAGTTCGGCGTGCATCGCGGCCAGTGCTGGTGGCAGTGGGCGGGCATCCTCGGCCTGGGCGCGCAGCCACACGCCCTGGTTGGCGGCGAGCAGGGTCGCGGCGGCGACCTGTTCGGTCAACTCCAGCACGCGGATCGCATCTCGGGCAGCGATGGTGCCCATGCTCACCTTGTCCTGGTTGTGGCACTCGGTGGAGCGCGAGAACACGCTGGCCGGCATGGTGTTTTTCAGCGCTTCGGCGGTCCAGGCGCTGGTTCCGATCTGCACGGCCTTGAAGCCGTGGTTGATCATGGCGCGGTCAGCCGGGGCGCCTGAGAGGTTGCTCGGCAGGCCATGGTTGTAACGCACGTCCACCAACAGTGCGAGCTGGCGGTCGAGCAGGTCGGCAACGTTGGCCACCAGGGTTTTGAGGCTGTCCATGGCGAAGGCGATATGCCCGCCGTAGAAGTGCCCGCCATGCAGCACACGTTCTTCTTCGGCGTCGATGATCGGGTTGTCGTTGGCGCTGTTCAGTTCGATCTCGATGAACGAGCGCAGCCAGTTCAGGCTGTCGGCCAATACGCCGAGCACGTGGGGCGCGCAGCGCAACGAATAACGGTCTTGCAGGCGATGCAGGGGGGCGGTGGGCGCGTCGATGGCCAGGTCCTTGCGCAGCCACGCGGCGACTTGCATCTGCCCAGGGTGCGGCTTGGCGGCGAACAGGCGCTCGTCGAAGTGTTCCGGGTTGCCTTGCAGCGCCACCACGTTGAGCGCGGTGATGCGCGTGGCCAGTTGCAACAGGTAGTCGGCGCGGGCAAAGGCCAGGCAGGCCAGGCCAGTCATCACCGCGGTGCCGTTCATCAGTGCCAGGGCTTCCTTGGGTCGCAGTACCAGCGGCTCCCAGCCCAGCTCGCGGTGTACGTCGGCCGCCGGGCGGCGTTCGCCACGGAACAGCACTTCACGTTCGCCGGACAAGGTCGCAGCCACATAGGACAGCGGCGTCAGATCACCACTGGCACCCACCGAACCCTCTTCCGGGATCAGCGGCAGCATATCCTGTTCGAGGAAGGCATGCAGGCGTTCCAGCAGTTCCACACGCACCCCGGACACGCCATGGCACAGCGACTGCAAACGCGCCGCCAGTACGGCGCGGGTGGCCTGGGCGTCGAGTAACTTGCCCAGGCCGCAGCCGTGAAAGGTGTACAGATGACGCGGCAAGGCTTCGACGTGCTCCAGCGGCACAGCCACTACGCAGGAGTCGCCGTAGCCGGTGGTCACGCCGTAGATCACGCCTTCCTTGTCCAGCAGCGAGTCGAGGAACTGCGCGCCCTTGGCGATGCGTTGGCGGTACGCGGCATCGTCCTGCAGGCGAGTGGGCACCTGGCGGTTGGCCAGGGCCAGCACGTCTTCGATGCGCAGGGGGCGTTCACCAAAGGTGATGGGCTCAAGAGGCGTCGTCATCGGTCTTCCAGAAAGGGTAAAAGTTGAACCATTGTTGGGGCGCTTGCAGGCAGAACTGGCCCAGGCGTGCGGCGTAGCGGGTGGTCCATTCGGCAATGACTTGCTCACGGGTGCTGCGCTTCCATTCGATCAAATCGGCAAAGGGCTCGATAGTCAGGCGATAGCGGCCCTGGTGCTTGAGACACATCAGCAGATTGACCGGGCACTTGAGCAAGCCCGCCAGCAGCCATGGGCCTTGGGGAAATGCCGCCGTGTGTCCGAGGAAGTCCACGCGCACCGTGCGCCCGCCGTGCAGCGGGATGCGGTCGCCGGCAATCGCCAGCCACTCGCCATCGTCCAGGCGCTGGCTGAGTAGCAGCATGGTGGCCGGGTCCAGTTCGCTGACCTGGATCAGGCGCAAATGGGTCGCGCCGGCCTCGCCCAGCAGACGGTTGAAACGCTCGGCGTGCTTGGTGTGCACCAGCACATTCATGGTGACCTGCTCACCAATCTCCGCCAGGGCGCGGCACACTTCCAGGTTACCCAGGTGCGCACCCACCAACATCTGCCCGCGCTCGCCACGCAGTTGACTGCGCAACTGCGCCGGGTCGTTGATCTCGATTTGCTCCAGGCGCAGCTTGCCGTTCCACACGTCCAGCTTGTCCAGCAGCGAATCGGCGAAGGCCATGAACTGGGCAAAGACTGTGCGGTGGCTCGGCAGCAAGTCATCGCGCCCGCTCCATTGCGCCAGCCGCTGCTGGTATTGCCAGGCGCTGTGGCGTGCGGTGCGGCCGAACAGGAAGAAGTAAAAGACGATGCTGTAGAGCAACGGGCTCAATAGGCGACGGCCGAGGACTTTGACCGCGAGCGCGGTGAATTTCATCAGCCAGAAGCTGCCGCGTTCCTCGCGGTCGGCCCAGTGCTTGGTGCTGTCGTTCATGCTTGCCACCGTCGCCACAGGATCATCGGCGCACGCACGAGCATGCCGAAGAACAACCGCGTGTGCATGGCGCTGATGCGCAGGTTGTCGCGCAACAAACGAAAGTGCGACAGGCCGTCGGCGGGGTAGTGCACCTGGGTGGGCAGCCAGCGCATAGGCTGGTTGCGCCAGGCCAGGCGCACCAGGATGTCCGAGTCGAAATCCATGTGCGTGCCGATGTAGGCCGAGTCCATCAGCGCCAGCGTCGGCGCCAGCGGGTACACGCGAAAGCCGCACATCGAGTCGCGAATCTCAAGCGACAGGGTGTTGATCCATACCCACACGTGGGTCAGGTAACGTGCGTACAGGCGACCCTTGGGCACGCTGTCGTCGTATTCGGGGTAGCCGCAGATGACGGCCTCGGGGTGCTGGCGTGAGGTGTGGATAAAGGTCTGGACTTCGCGCAGGTCGTGCTGGCCATCGGCGTCCACTTGCAGGGCGTGGGTATAGCCCAGGCGCGCTGCTTCGCGAAAACCGGCCATCACGGCGGCGCCCTTGCCCTGGTTGCTGGGCAGGGTCAGCAGGGTGACATTGTCCAGCGTCGCCAACTGCGCCAGCACGGCTGCGCACGCGGCGCTGCTGCCATCGTCCACCAAGAGGCAGGGCAGGCCGCTCTTCAGCACACTGTGGACCACGGCCGGCACGGCGGCTTCGTGGTTGTACACCGGGATCAACGCGCAGGGGTTATGCATATTCAAAGCCTGCGCAAACCCCGTGGCGAGGGAGCTTGCTCCCGCTGGGCTGCGAAGCAGCCCCAATGGAGGCGACCGAGATCATCCTGGGAGTGGGTGATGCCTGGGTTGGGAGCGCTTCGCACTCCAGCGGGAGCAAGCTCCCTCGCCACGAGAACAGGTCATGCATGCGCGGCCTCCAGCACTATCCGCCCGCTTGAGCACGCTGCAACCCCATTGCGATAGGCGAAGTACAGTTTGCTACGCTCCCGATCAAAGCGCAGATGCAATTCGATGTGATCGCCCGGGCGCACCAGTTGCTGGAACTTGAGCACTTCCATGCCGGCGAACCGGGTTGGCAGGTCGAGCAATTGTTGGCCCAGGTTGAACGCCCATTCCACCTGCACCACCCCTGGCAATACCGGGGTGACCGGGAAGTGCCCGCTGAAATAGGCCAGGTCCGGCGGGATGCTTAGTTGCAAGGTCCATTCACCTTCGGTTTCGACTTGTGCCAACACCTCAGGCCCCTTGGGGCGAGGCGCCAGCAACAAGGCTTCGATATCGGCCTGGGGCAATTTGCCCTGGCTGTTCAGCGGCAATTGGCGCAACACACGCCAGCGGCGCGGCAAGGCCAGGGCTTCGCAATGTTGGCTCAGGTGCTGGCGCAGCGTCTGGGTGAGCGTGCGGCGTCCCTGGTTGCGCAGGGCATGCAGCCCCGCGTCGGTGAGCACCACCACGGCACCCAGGGACGCACGGTTTTCCTGCACCACGCCCAGGCGGGTGTCGGCCACCCATTCATGGGCGATCAGCGCTTGTTCCAACATCGGCAGGGAGATGCGTTTTTCTTCCAGCTTGACGATACGGTCCAGGCGGCCCAGCAACTCAAAACGGCCATCGGCATGAATGCGTGCAGCGTCGGCAGTCTGTTCGATGTGCCCTTCGGGCAGGTATTTTGATGCGATACGCAGAGCGCCGTCGGCATCCTGGCTCAGTTGCACATCGGCAAACGGCTGCCAGGGTTGCGCGCCCTGGCGCCAGGCGATGCCACCGGTTTCCGAGCTGCCGAGGATTTCTGTCGGCCATTGCTGCAAACGGTCGTAGAGGCTGCCGGCCGCATCAACCGGCAACGCGCCACCGGAGGAAAATACCCGTGCAACCTGGCTCAGTGCCGGCCAGTCGAGGTTGTCGCCCATGCGTTTGAGCAGCGCCGGGCTGGCCACCCAGGCGAATTGCGGGTGCTCACGGCTGGCGCGCTGCATGTCTTCGGGGAACGCCAGTTGCTTGCGCACAAAGGTGCGGCCGGCACACAGCGGCCACAACACGCGAAACAGCAAGCCGTAGATATGCTGGGTAGCGACGCTACCGATGATGCAGGCGTCCTTGAGATCTACGCCCCATAGGGCTTCCAGCGCCTCTACTTCATTGGCCAGCTGGCGCAGGGACTTGTCGATGCGCTTGGGCTCGCCGCTGGAGCCGGAGGTGCACAGGCTCAGTTGGCAGTTGTCCAGGTCGAGGGGGGCGGCGCTCAAGGGCGCTTGATACAGCGCGTCCAGGTCGCTGGCATCGACCAGCCAGGCATCCACGGCAGTGGCCCAGCGTTGGCGCGTCTGGGGTTGCAGGTCGGCGGGCAGCAGCACGCTCGCACCGGCGCGCCAGGCGCCCAGCAGTGCAATCGCCAGCAGGCCGGCGTCTTCCAGGTGCACGGCCAGGCGCCGGATGCCCCGGGCCTTGAGGCCTGCGGCGAGGCTCAGGGAGTGCTCGCACAGTTGCGCGTGATTCATGAGGGGCTCGGCGGTCACCCCGCGATCTTGCAGTGGCTCAAGCAGCAAGTGCTCAAGTTTCAACCCTTTCATACGCGGCCTCGAACCCTTTGTCGTACCAGCCATTCCACGGCAAACAACAGGCCCATCAACCCGTAGGCGATCAGGCCGTTGTACAACGTCCACCAGCTCAGCGGCGCCCACAGGGTGAGCGCGGCGGCGAGCAGGCCATTACAGAGAAAAAACACACTCCACACCAGGGTGACCTGGCGGGTATACACCACCGCGTGGGGCGGCAGGTGCGGGTCGGTCATGCGTGCCAGGCGCTCGACCATCGGCGGGCCGTACTTCAGGCTCAGGCCGAACAGCGCCAGCATGAACCCGCTGACCAGGCTCGGGTACCAACGCAGCCACTGGGGGTTATCGAACCATGCCAGTGCCAGGCAAAACACGATCACCACCACCGCCATCCAACGGCTGCCCGGGCGCCGCGCAGCGGTGAGCGCGCGCAACAGCCACAGGCTGCCCAGCAGCAAGCCGAACTGCCAAGGTGCAAAGTGCTCGGTGCCGTAATACACCGCGAAGGGGTACAGCAGCCCCGCCAATAACAGGCCAAGGCCGATCAGCCGGCTCATGCGGCGGGCTGGACCAGACGGTACACCGCCTCTACCACGTCGTTCACTGTGCGTACCGCCTTGAACTCTTCGGCGGCAATTTTCTTGCCAGTCTGGCGCTTGATGTGGTCGATCAGGTCCACGGCGTCGATGCTGTCGATTTCCAGGTCCTGGTACAGGTTGGCGTCGAGGGTGACGCGTTCCGGGGGCAGTTCAAACAGTTCCACCAAGGCGTCGCGCAGGGTGTTGAAGATATCGTCACGAGTTTGCATGGTACGGTCTCAAGCTGCCTGTCGGGCCGTGACGAATGCCGCAAGGCTGGCCACGTTGGTGAAGTGATTGCGGGTGTCCTTGGCGTCGGCATCGATTTTGATGCCGTAGGTTTTCTGGATCGCCAGGCCCAATTCCAGCGCATCGACCGAATCCAGGCCCAGGCCTTCGCCAAACAGGGTCTGGTCGCTGCCAATGTCGTCGGGGCTGATGTCTTCCAGGCCCAGGGCCTCGATGATCAGCGTCTTTATGTCGTGCTCAAGGCGGTGTTGGTCGCTCATCTTCGGCGAGCTCCTTAATGAAATAGTGATGCAGGTGATCGTTGAGCTTGCGTGAAGCCTGGGGCGCGGGCCCGACTGCGGCAAACGCTTGTGGCTCTATATCGGCGCCCACGCGCAAACTGAAGTGAAATCGACGGTGGGGGATGCGATACCAGGGTTCGGCCTTGGTCAGGGTGGTGGGGCTGACCTTGATCACCACTGGCGTGACGATTGTCGCACCCCGCAGCGCAATGGCCGCACCGCCGCGATGAAAGGCCGGCGCCGCGCCCGGCGTGGTGCGGGTGCCTTCGGGAAAGATGATCAGCGTCTGGCCGGCGCGCAGGGCGTCGGCTGCGGCATCGAGCATGTCGGCACTGCCGTCGTTGCTGATATAGCCGGCATCGCGCACCGGGCTGCGGGTGAACGGGTTCTGGAACAGGCTCTGCTTGACCACGCAGTTGGTCTGGCGCATCAGGCCGATCAGGAACACCACGTCGATCAGCGACGGGTGGTTGGCGACGATCATCTGGCCAGGGCGGCCAAGCTTTTCGGCACCCTCGACGCTGTAGGTGAGAATGCCCAGGCCCTTCATCAGGCGAATGAAAAACCAGAACAGGCAACTGATGGTGTGGCGTGCGCGCCGTTGGTGCTGGCTGGCGTCGCCCGGCAGGCAACTGAGCAGCGGAAACACCAGCAAACGCAGGCACAGCCCGCCGATGCCGAACAGGCAAAAGCTGAGGGCCGTGGCGAACAGGCGCCAGTAGTAGGCCTGCCGTGGCTTGTGGGTCAGGGCTTGCGTTGCCAGTTCCATACTCGGTTCTTCCAGGCATGTTGGCAGGCGCCCTGTTCGGTCAGCAGGGTGCGCAGCAGGTTCAGGGCGTGGGGCCACTGGGTTTGAGTGAGTTGGACAGTGCCGGTGGTGAGTTCCAGTTGCCACTCGTCGCCCGGCGTGAGCAACAGCCCGAGGGCATAGGGGAACGGCACATCCGTAATCCAGCTGGCGTAGGCGTGGGGCGGTTGTTCTTCGGTGATCACCAGCAATACGGCGGCGGCGCCTTCGTTGAGCAGAGCGGCGGCTTCGAGCAGGCCATGTTCGAGGCCATCGCCGGCGGCGGCGAGGGCGGTCATCTCGCTGGTTTCATTGCGCAGGATCGACCACAGGCCAATCACCGCGTTATGCACCGAAAGGCTGAACTGAGTCGGCGACAGCGGCTGCTCGTTGGCCAGGTCGCTGAGGATGTCCAAGGTGCGCGGGGTTTCGCCGTGGCGGGAAATAAACACCAGTGGCAGGTCTTCAAGGCCCTCGGCCAGCGGCCAGCCGACGCTGAACGCCATGCGCGCCAGCCGGCTCAGACGGCGGCGCTGCATGGCTGGCAAAAATGACACATCGGGGGACGCTTCGCTGACAGGCGGCAACACCGGGTCCCGGCACCAGGCGTACCAGTCGTCCGCACTCGCAAGGCCAGGAGCCCAGGCGCGCCATTGGGCGATGTTGAAGTTGATCACTGAGAAGTTATCCCGCCCCTGCGGGCTTCCATGTGCGGCCAATGGCCCCGGATTCCGGGACAGGGAGCAATGGCCGTATGGCGCGCATTATCCCGGTGCCGTGGGGTTCTAGCAAATAGTGGTGAAAGTTTGTTCACTATTGATCACAAATAAGTTGGAAGAATTTACAGATTATCGGCGAGCGAAGGCCGGACTCGATCGTTGCGCGGTTTCCATTCATTTGTGAGCCAGGCAGCGCGTAAGGATGAACGAGGTAGCTAACCGGCGCTTTTGCGCTCTACACTCGGAGGATTCATTGATACACGGAGGTTTTTCCATGCGGCGCGTGGTGTTCAATCAAAAAGGCGGTGTGGGCAAGTCCAGCATCGCCTGCAACCTGGCGGCGGTCAGCGCCAGCGAAGGTTATCGAACCCTGTTGGTGGACCTCGATGCACAGGCCAACTCAACTCAGTACCTCACCGGGCTGACGGGCGACGACATCCCCATGGGAATCGCGGATTTTTTCAAGCAAACGTTGTCTTCCGGGCCGTTTTCGAAGAAGAACAAGGTGGATATCTACGAAACGCCGTTCGACAACCTGCACGTGATCACCGCCACCGCCGAGCTGGCAGACCTGCAGCCCAAGCTTGAAGCCAAGCACAAGATCAACAAGCTGCGAAAGCTGCTGGATGAGTTGAGCGAGGATTACGACCGGATTTACCTCGACACCCCACCCGCGTTGAATTTTTACGCGGTTTCGGCGCTGATTGCCGCCGATCGCGTACTGATCCCCTTCGATTGCGACAGCTTTTCCCGCCAGGCCCTGTATGGCCTGCTGGCTGAGATCGAAGAATTGAAGGACGACCATAACGAAGGCCTGGAAGTGGAAGGCATCGTGGTCAACCAATTCCAGGCACGGGCGAGCCTGCCGCAACAGATTCTCGATGAGTTGATTGCCGAAGGGCTGCCGGTACTGCCGGTGTACCTGGCCAGCTCCGTGCGTATGCGCGAGTCGCACCAGGAGAGCAAGCCGCTGATCCACCTGGACCCACGGCATAAGCTGACGCAGCAGTTTGTGGACCTGCATAACCTGCTGGAAAACGCCTGACCTCGAGCACTGTGGGGGCCGGGCCGTTACGGCCTCACAGCCGACGCTGATCTAGCTGAGGCACCGCGATCCAAATGTGTGGCTTGCCTGCGAAGACGGCCTGACAGCCGACACCTATCTCCCTGACACCCCGCGGTCAAACTGTGGGAGCGGGCTTGCTCGCGAAGGCGGCCTCACAGTCGACACTGTTATACCGAGTACATATCCATTCCTGCGGTAACGGCCACCTAGGGTTCCGCTCTGACAGCGGGTCACTTTTGGAAGGACCCAAAAGTAACCAAAAGGTCCTCGCCCCACCACTCGGCACCTCGCTTAGGCTCGGTGTGCCCGTAATCCGCCAGGGATTTGGGGGGCCGCCGCCACGCGCCATCCATGGCGCGGGGCGGCTAAACCGGCATCCCTGCCGGTTTACCCCCCAAATCCCTGTCGAATTCCGGCCAGCGTGGTTTAACGGGGCGCCTAAGATCAAAAGCAAGATCAAGAGCGACTCGCTTCGCATCGTGGAGTGGGTGGTCGGGCGCGGTTAATTGTGGGGGGGCATTTCGGCAGGTGAGTTGGATTTGTCCCACAGGGTCTGTAGGACTCCTCTGGTAATGGGGCTTGTGCCTTGTAACCTTGCCTACAGCTACGCCAGAATCCGCCGGCTTGTGCGTCTGGATGGGCGTCTCTAAGGTTTGCCGGTCGCTGAATGTTCAGTGATCGGGTTTAGTAGCCCGACCGACCAAAGCATGTGCAACTGCTCCAAAAGCATGGCGTTTATCGCCTACCTGATGGTGGCTGTGCGCAGGGCACCTTCGGGTGCGCCGGTCTTTGCTTTGTTCCCCGGTCTACTAACCTGCGTACAGCTGCCACCCTTCGTTTAGTAGCGAAACGGTAGTGGCCCTATCAGGGAACAAATGCATGTCTATCCGTCTTTTCAATGTTTCACCCAACCTCCCCACCGAAACCCTCGTGCTCAACAGCTACGAAACCTTCTCCTCGGTGCGCACCTTGCTGCTCAACCTGTCCAACGACCTCACCGGCGAGCACCGCGACGTAGCGCTGGCCATCCACCAGCTAAGCGAACTGGGCGTCATGCTGGTCAGCCAGATGATGGACCGCGAAGCCCCGCTGTCCTGAAGCTGAAATGCATTCAATGTGGGAGCTGGCTTGCCTGCGATGGCATCGCCTCGGTGTATCAGACCGACCGAGTCGCCTGCATCGCAGGCAAGCCAGCTCCCACATTGACCGAGTTGATTGAGGGGGACGTTTACACCCCCTGGCTGCTCAACCAACTCATCAACTGCGGCAACGGAAACGCCCCGCTCTGGCGCGCTACTTCGCGGCCGTTCTTGAACAGAATCAAACTGGGAATCGAGCGAATCCCCAATTGCGCCGACAGCTGCTGGTTAGCCTCGCTGTCCAGCTTCGCCAGCCGGCACTTGCCTTCCAACTGCCCGGCTGCTTGTTCGAATACCGGCGCAAACGACTTGCACGGCCCACACCAGTCGGCCCACACATCGACCAAAAGCGGCAGGTCGCCCTTGATCTGGCTGGCATAGTCGCCCTGTTTCAAATCAAAGGGTTTGTTCAGCAACACCGACTGCTTGCAGCGCCCGCACTTGGGCGCGTCACCCAGGCGTTCGCCGGGGATACGGTTGAGGCCGTTGCAATGAGGGCAGGGGATTACAAGAGGTTCGGACATTGGAGGCTCCTGGGGTTTGGCCAGTTGGGTATTTGGTGTCGAGACAGAGGTTTATCAAGGATATAGATACTTATTCGCTCACATTTTCGTCGCTCGCCAGCGTGAACGGTGTGGCTAGGCTTTTTGTTGTGCTCCACCGGTCTGTTTGCGGCTATAGCAAATTGCGATAGTTCGAATTCAGGTTTAACCTTCATAGCAAGATGCGATAAGGACGTTGCATGCGAGTCATCAGTGAAAGCAGGATCTGGGAAGCAAAAGGAAAATGGCCGCGCTCTGCAACAGCTCTGGATCAGTGGTATCGCGTGATCAAGCGCAACGCCCCCAAGGACTTTGCCGCAATGAAAGCCATGTTTCCCGCCACCGACAAGGTCGGTGAATTTCATGTATTTGATATTGGCGGTAACAAGCTGAGGTTGATTGCGTCGGTGCAGTATCGAATGCAGCGCGTTTACATCAAACACCTGCTTGACCACCGTGATTATGAGAAAAACAAATGGAAGGAAAAAAGCAGATGAGCGCACTTATGCGAGTGGCGGCAGAGCACTGGCAGTTCGTTTCGCCTGTGCTGCGCAAGCCGGAAAACGACGCAGACTACGACGCACTGGTGTGCGGCTTGGATGAACTATTGAGTCTGGTGGGTGAAGACGAGGACAGCCCGCTAATGAGCCTGGTCGACATTCTGAGCGACTGGATCGAAGCTTATGATCGTGAGCATCGCCCAATGCCCGTCGCTAGCGGGGTCGATGTGCTGCGCTACATGATGCGCGAGCACAATCTTACCCAGAGTGACCTTCCTGGCGTTGGGGCGCAATCAGTTGTCTCGGAGATATTGAGCGGAAAGCGCCAGCTCAACGTGCGCCAGATTCGTTGGCTGGCCGAGCGTTTCGGGGTGTCGGTGGAGACCTTTATCTAAGGGGTCACGACGAACAACTAATCTCCAAATGCTTACCCCAATCCGGCGGCCGTTGCGCGTACTGCTCCATGCCCGCTTGTTCCTCAAACGGCCTGGTCAGCACGTCATGCAGCCGCCGCACTTCGCTGTAGTCGCCTGATTCGGCGGCGGTGATGGCGTTTTGGGCCAGGTAGTTGCGCAGGATGTACAGCGGGTTGACCGCGTGCATGCGCTCACGGCGCTGTTCCTGGGTGTCATCCCCATCCCGTGCAACACGGGCCTTGTACCGCTCGGCCCAGGCATCAAACCCGGCCATGTCGACAAAGTCATCACGCAACCGCGCCACGGCTAACGTCGCCGATTCGTCGCCCAGGCGGCGCAAGAACAGCGTGTAGTCCACACCGCTGTTCTGCATCAGCTTGAGCAAACCCTCCACCAGCGTCTGGTCGTCTTCTTCGGCGGTGGTCAGCCCCAGCCGGCGGCGCATCAGGTCCAGGTAGTGCGCTTGATACAGCGGCAGGTACAGGCCGAGGGCTTCTTTCAGTGCCTCAACGCTGATGAACGGTGTAAGCGCCTGGGCCAAGGCGCTGAGGTTCCACTGCCCGATCGGCACCTGGTTGCTGAAGGAGTAACGCCCCTCATGATCGGAATGGTTGCAGATGAAGTGCGCGTCAAAATCATCGAGAAACGCGAAGGGCCCGAAGTCGAAGGTAATGCCCAGGATCGACATGTTGTCGGTGTTCATCACGCCGTGGCAAAAACCATAAGCCTGCCATTTGGCGATCATTTCGGCGTTGCGCTCGACGATTTCACGGAACATCGCCAGGTATGGCTCGGGTTGCTCGCGGCACTCGGGGTAGTGCAGGTTCAGCACGTGCTCGGCCAGTTCGGCCTGTTGCTCAGGCTTCTTGGTGTAATAGAAATATTCGAAGTGCCCGAAGCGAATATGGCTGTGGGCCAGGCGTAAAACCATCGCCCCGCGTTCCTGTTTCTCCCGCCATACCGGCGTGCTGGAGCCGATCACGCACAGGGCGCGGCTGGTGGGGATGCCTAGCGCATGCAGGGCCTCGGAGGCGAGGAATTCACGAATCGAAGAGCGCAACACGGCACGCCCGTCGCCCATGCGCGAGTAAGGCGTCATCCCGGCGCCCTTGAGGTGTAAATCCCAATGCTCGCCGGCCTCGTTATAGACCTCGCCCAGCAATAACCCGCGGCCATCGCCCAACTGCGGGGTGTAGCCGCCGAATTGATGCCCGGAATACACCATCGCCCGTGGTTCTGCCTCGGCCCACAGCTTGTGGCCGCCGAACAGCTCGGCAAATACCGGGGTTTCGGCCACGGCCGGGTCGAGGTCAAGCAGGGCCATGGCGGCCTTGCTCGCGACCACCAGGCGCGGCTCGTCGAGGGGCTCGGGCAGTACGTGGGTCGAGAATGCGTCGCCCAGGCGTGCGAAGCGGTTGTCGAAGGTCAGTTCGTCGAGGGCTTTCACCGGCCATCTCCAGCAGAATGTCCGAGCATTCTGCTGGGGATAGGGCGTTTAGTCGAGTTTGCTGGGTGGCGGCTCCGGCGCATCCGCCACTTTGCCTGCGGGAGGCTCGGGGGCGTCGGGCTTGTCGAGGGGCTCGGCGATGGTCTTGCGCTCGTCTTCGGCCGGCACCAATTTGTATTCCTGGCCGTGAAGATTCTTCAGGTAGATTTCCATCTGCCGGAACGAGATGTTGATGTGCTGTTTCTTGAACTCACGATTGATGTAGCGGTTGACCTCGTCCAACACCGGGTTACGGTCGCCCAGGTCGCGAACATGCATGCGCAGTTCGTGGTCGAGGGTGCTTTCGCCGAAGTTGAGGAAGTACACATGAGGTTCCGGCTCTTTGAGTACCCGTGGGTTTTCTCGCGCCGCCTTGAGTAGCAATTCCTTCACCAGATCCAGGTCGGAGCCATAGTCCACGCCCAGTTTCAGGGTGACACGGGTGATGGTGTCGGTCAGCGACCAGTTGATCAGTTGCCCGGTGATGAAGGTCTTGTTGGGGACGATGATGTCCTTGTTGTCGAAGTCGGTGATGGTGGTGGCACGAATGCGGATCTTGCTTACCGTACCCGACAGGTTGCCGATGGTAATGGTGTCGCCAATGCGCACTGGGCGTTCGAACAAAATCATGATGCCGGAGATGAAGTTGGCGAAGATCTCCTGCATGCCGAAACCCAGGCCCACCGACAGCGCGGCCACCAGCCATTGCAGTTTGTCCCAGCTCACACCGAGTGTGGAAAGGGTGGTGACAAAGCCCACGCCGGCAATGATGTAGGACAGCAAGGTGGTGGTGGCGTAGGCGCTGCCTTGGGCGAGGTCGAGCTTGGACAGCACCAGGACTTCCAGCAGGCCGGGCAGGTTGCGCGCCAGGGCGAAGGTGATACCGATGATGATCGACGCACCCAGCAGGTCGCCGATGCTGATGGGCACCATGCTGATATTCGTACCTGTGCCGCTGGTGTATTCGTACAGGGTGACGTTGTCCAGGTAGGAAAATACCGAGATCAGGTCCGACCACACCCAATACAACGCCGCGATAAAGCCGCCGAGCAAGGCCAGGCGGATCAGGCGCATGGACTGTTCGTTGACCTGCTCGATGTCCAGGGTCGGCTCTTCGATCACCGCTTCGCCGTCACCGGCCTCCTTGGCTGCCTGGCGTTTGGCCAGGGCCCGGGCGTAGGCCAGGCGCCTTGCGGCAACACCCAGGCCGCGCACGAAGGTGGCTTCGATCACCAGCCAGAACATCAGCAGGTACAGGGTATTGATCAGCCGGTCGCTGAGTTTCAGCGCGGTGTAGTAATAGCCAAAGCACACGGCAATAAACAGTGCGATGGGCAGGGCGGTGAACACCACCCCGATAGCTTTGCGAAACAACGAGGCCTTTTCGTGGGTAGGGCTGTTCAGCAGCAGACGGCCCAGCAGCCAGGCCATCAGCCCGTAGCAGGTCAGTACCACGGCGATACCCAACACGTCGTCAGCCAGCGCCGCCGGTTGATGTTCGGCAATCGCGACCACGGCCACCAACGCCAGTACCACCAGCCCGAGCTTGCGTATCCAGCCTTGCAGGAATTCGACCTGGGGCCTTTCCCAGCGAAAGTGCAACTCCGCCACGCCGCCCGGCGCGAGGATGCGGTAGGCGGTGTAGAACACCAGCCAGGCCTGGGCGATCTGCAACAAGGCCGCGCCCAGGTTGGCGTTCTGCCCGCGGGCGTCGATCTGCAACGCGTAGCCGCACAGCGCCAGGCCCAGAGCCACGGGCATCGCCAGCAGAATGTTGATCAGGATGGCCTGCGGCGTATGCCACTGGCTGTCGCGCTTGAAGTGGCCGATGTCCTGGTGAACCTTTTTCAGGCGCACATACAGCGCATTGCGTCGCCACAACAGCGCGCCGATCAGCAACAGCAGCGGCAGGAACAGCAGTGGGCGTTGGGTCAGGCCGTCATACAGCTCGCTGACGCTGGACGCCCAGGGCAGGGTGGTGACCTGTTTGCTCAGATGCGCCGGTACGGTTTCCAGCCATTCGGTGTCCAGCGGCTTGTTGCTGGGGATCCAGAACATTTGCTCGTCGAGCGTGGCGCGCAGGGTGCTGGCGGTGCTGAGCAGTTGTTTCTGGTTCAGTTGCAGGGTGATGGATTCGTTCAGCAGCGCACTCAGCTCGCGGCTCAGGCGTTCCAGCAGGTCGCTGCGGGTGAGCGCCACTTCCAGCAAGGTGCGGCGCAGTTGCGGGGTGACCTCATCCGGCGGTTGGTTGGCCAGCAGGTTGTCCACATAAGCGCTGGGAGAGGTGATCAGCTCACGCTGTTGGTTGACCTCGAACTGGTACAGGCGAATGTTGGCGATGTCGTCGGCCAGGTCTTTGTCCACGGTGAGACGCGGCAGGGCCTGCTTTTGTTTATAGAGAATCTTGGACAGCAGCAGGCTGCCCTTGAGCACGTTGATCTGCTCGTCCAGGGCCGAATCGCTTTGGGTCACGGTGTCCAGTTGCTGCTTGGTCTGCAGGTTTTTCTGGGTCAGGTCGTTGAGGCGGTCGGTGCTCTTGAGCAGGTAGTCGGACAGCTTCAGGTTGTCTGCGCTTTCCTTGGCCAGGATGCTACTGCCGCCGGCTTTCTGCGCTTCGATGGACTGTTGGGTCACCGTCTGCTGGGACTGGGCCAGGCGTTTCTGGTTGATCAGGGTTTGCAGGTCCTGGATTTCTTGCTCCAGGCGTGCGGTTTTTTCCTGGATCAGGTCGTGCTGGCTGTTGCCCAGGTCTTGCAGCTGACTGTTGCCGGCCAATTCCTGGCGGCGCAGGGGAATCAAGGCATTCAGGGCCGCCAGTTCGGCGTTGAGCTGGTTGCGCTGGTCGCCGCTGAGGGGTTTGCCATTGTCTTTGCCGAGCTTGAGCGTCGCGTTGATTTGCTGGATGCGTGTCTGGCTGCTGCTGATCTCGGTCTGGGCGCGCTCGGGGCGGGTCTGGGCGGCGATAGTCAGGCTGTTGGCGTCGGCCAGTTCTTTTTGCAGGTCGCCTTGCTGGGTGCTGCGTTGCACCAATAACTGCTCAAGCTGCGGCACCGGCAGGCTGGCGTAGCGTTGGGCCACCGGGATGATTTTGGTGGCCTTGAGGCGCGCCAGCTCACGCTGGTTCTCATTGGTCTGGCGCGGGGCCTCTTCCAGCTGGCGCTTGAGGTCGGCCAGGCGCTGCTCGTAGTCCTGCTGATTGCCCAGGTAGGTCAGGGTCTGTTGCAGGGTCGCCTGCAGTGCCTTCATGTCGGCGTCAGGCAGCTTGCGGTCGGGCAGTTTATCCAGGCTTTGCTGGACGGCTTCGGCGCTGGGCGGGTCGGCGGCGTATACGCTGCCAACACAAAGGGTCAGGCCCAGCAGGGCAGTGGCGAGAAAAGTACGCAGGGTTGGCATAGAGACCGGTCTTGCAAAGTGAAGAATCGGGGGCGTCGTTGTCCCGCAGTTTAGAGGAAGAGTCCGGGGCCCGGGCGACTTCCTTCGGGGAATCTGACGCCAACTTTGCCAATCTTGTTCCCGTCCATGACGGCGACAGTCCAGATGGTGTTGTTCCATTCCACCTGGTCGCCGACTACCGGTGCACCGCCAACCTTCTGGGTAATGAAGCGGCTCAATGGCATGTCCGGGTCGATACCTTCAAGTTTGAGCCCGTACAAGGCGGAAACCGCGCCCAGCTGGGCGTCGCCTTCGAGTACGAAGTCACCGAAGAAGCGCAAATCGAGGCCCCGTTGCGGTGCCTGGCTGAACAGTTTGCCCAGGGCCGGCAGGTTGTGTTCGTGGCCGATCACACAGAGCAGATCGCCGACTTCCAGCACCGTACTACCCGACGGATGGAGCAGTTGCTGGCCACGAAACAGCGCGGCGATGCGCGTGCCTTCGGGCATTTTCAGCTCGCGCAGGGCCGCGCCGATGCACCATTTTTCGGCGCCGAGGCGGTAGACGAACAACTCCCACTCGCTGGTAACGTGCACTTCCAGGGCCGCGCGGGAGATCGGCGCTGGGTCTGGCGGTACGGTGACTTTGAGCAACTTGGCCACCCACGGCAGGCTGGTGCCCTGCACCAACAGCGAGACCAGCACGATAAAGAATGCCAGGTTGAAGTACAGCTGCGCATGGGGCAGGCCGGCCATCAGCGGAAACACCGCGAGGATGATCGGTACCGCGCCGCGCAGGCCGACCCAGGCGATAAAGGCCTTTTCGCGCCCGTGGAACGCCTTGAATGGCAGCAGGCCAACCATCACCGACAGCGGCCGGGCAAACAGGATCATCCACAGCGCCAGGCCCAGGGCGGGCACGGCGATGGGCAGCAAATCGTGAGGCGTGACCAGCAGGCCCAGCACCAAAAACATCCCGATCTGCGCCAGCCAGGCCATGCCGTCAAGCATATGCAAAATGCCATGGCGGCTGCGCACCGGGCGGTTGCCGATCACCAGCCCGCACAGGTACACGGCGAGGAAGCCGCTGCCGTGCAGGGCGTTGGTCAGGGCGAAAACGAACAGGCCGCCGGCGATCACCAGGATCGGGTACAGGCCGTTGGCCAGGTTGATGCGGTTGACCAGTTGCAGCATCAGCCAGCCGCCGCCCAGGCCTACCAGGCCACCGATGCCGAATTCGCGGATCAGGTGCGTGAGCAAGCTCCAGTGCAGGCCGGTCTGGCCGCTGGCGAGCATGTCGATCAGGGTGACGGTGAGGAACACCGCCATCGGGTCGTTGCTGCCGGATTCGATTTCCAGGCTGGCGCTGACCCGTTCGTTGAGGCCCTTGCCACCCAGCAGCGAGAACACCGCTGCGGCATCCGTTGAGCCAACAATGGCGCCGATCAGCAAGCCTTGGATGATGTTGAGGTCGAACAGCCAGGCCGCCGCCATGCCCGTGAGGCCGGTGGTAATCAACACCCCCACCGTGGCCAGGGACAAGGCCGGCCACAGCGCCACGCGGAAACTCGCCACCCGGGTACGCAAACCGCCGTCGAGCAGGATCACGGCGAGGGCGAGGTTGCCCACCAGATAGGCGGTCGGGTAGTTATCGAAAATGATGCCACCGCCATCGACCCCGGCGGTCATGCCCACGGCCAGGATAATCACCAGGATAGGGATACCCAGGCGTGACGAAAGCGAACTCACCAGAATGCTCGCAGTCACCAGCAACGCGCCGATCAAGAACAGGCTGTTGATGGTCGTCGCATTCAAAGGCAGTACTCCAGGGCAGGGGGAAGACAGGACGCAAACTGACCATGCAGTCTGCGTGCCAGGGATTCTAACCTGTTGAATTGCTGCGCTGTCAAAAAGCTTTTGTGGCTGCACATCGCTCAAATGTGGGAGCTGGCTTGCCTGCGATTGCGGTGTGCCAGGCGCCATGGGCGTTAGCTGACAGATTGCTATCGCAGGCAAGCCAGCTTCCACAAGGTATGCGGTGTGAGCAAAGGCTTATTTCAGAGGCGGAACCTTCCGACCATCCCATTCAGATCCACCGCCAAGCGCGACAACTCACCGCTCGCCGCACTGGTCTGGCTGGCGCCGGTGGCCGATTGCACCGACAGGTCACGGATATTCACCAGGTTGCGGTCCACTTCCCGCGCCACCTGGGCCTGTTCTTCCGCCGCGCTGGCGATCACCAGGTTGCGCTCGTTGATCTCCACAATCGCCGTGTTGATGGTGTCCAGCGACAGGCCCGCGCCTCGGGCGATGTTGAGTGTCGATTCGGCGCGCTCGGTGCTGTTGCGCATCGAGTCCACCGCGTGTTCAGTGCCTGTCTGGATGCTGCCGATCATGCGCTCGATTTCGCTGGTGGACTGCTGGGTGCGATGGGCCAGCGCCCGCACTTCATCCGCCACCACGGCGAAACCACGCCCGGCTTCCCCGGCTCTAGCTGCTTCGATCGCGGCGTTCAGGGCCAGCAGGTTGGTCTGGTCAGCCAGGCCACGGATCACGTCCAGTACTTTGCCGATATCCCTCGATTCATTGGCCAGGTCGCCAATCAGGGAAGCGGTGGCCTGCACGTCGGTACTCATGCGTTCGATAGCGCTAACGGTTTCCTGCACCAGGTCGCGACCGTCACCGGCAGAGGTGGTGGCATTGCGCGAGGCTTCGGAGGTGCTCACCGCGTTGCGTGCGACTTCTTCCACCGCACTGGTCATCTCGTTGACGGCAGTGGCGGCCTGTTCGATTTCGTTGTTCTGCTGGGTCAGGCCACGGGCGCTTTCCTCGGTGACCGCATTCAGCTCTTCAGCGGCAGACGCCAGCTGGGTAGCGGAACCGGCGATCCGTTGCAGTGTGTCGCGCAGTTTGTGTTGCATCTTGGCCATGGCCGCGAGCAGGCGCCCGGCTTCGTCGTTGCCGTCCACGGTGATCGGGCGCGTCAGGTTGCCTTCGGCCACTTCTTCGGCGGCTTCTAGCGCCTGGGCGATGGGCAGGGTGATGCTGCGGGTCAGCAACCAGGCAAACAGCAAGGTCAGCGCCGTGGCAATCACCAGCAGGCCTACCACCAGGTCAAAGGCCATGTCGTATTGGTCTTTGGCGCGCTGGTTGGTGGCGTTGGCGTCGTCGTTATTGATATCCAGCAAGCGGGTCAAGACCGCATTGACCTGCTCGGAGTTGTCCAGCAACTCGGTGTTGAGCAGGCTGCGCAGCTCGTTGACCTGATTGGCGCGAGACAGGCTCTTCATGCGCTCTTCAATCTGGCGGTACTGGCCTAGCAAGCGGACGTACTCGTTATAAGCGTTGCGCTCTTCGGTGCTGGTGATCAGTTTTTCGTAGATGTCCTGGGCTGTGCGAATCTGCTGATTGCGCAGTTCAAAGGCTTCCAGGGTCTTTTGCTGTACATCCGGCTCGCGGTTGGTCAGCAAGCGGTACGACAGCACGCGCAGGCGCAGGGTCAGTTGAGTGAGTTCATCCACAGCGCGAATGCTGGGGACGCTGGCTGAGGTAATGTCTTCGGTGGCTGCACGAATTTTGCTCATCTGGTTCAGGGCGAACACACCGAGCAACAACATCAAGGCGCCAATAAATGCGAAGCCGAGGAAGGCCCTCGGGGCGATATTCATATTACGAAGAGACATGCTGGAGTCCTGGGGGAGGCGCTATCCATGCGGCCATGAGACGAGGTGTGCCCGCCTTATCGGCCATGCGACTAAAGTCTTAAAGGGGCGCGCGCTTTTGTCGCATCGGACCAGGGGGTGGGTGAGTTCAGGAACCAGATCGGGTAAATGCAGTCACTAAGGCTCGAAAGTGCGGCCCGGCCTTGCATCATCGGGCGGCGCGGCCAGGGATAACCCTGGCATCCGAGGTGAATTTTCTTTATCGTCACCGCCCTTTTTAAAAGCCCGAGAAATCAAAATGTTAGAAGCATCCCTCAGCCAATTGGAACAACTGGTCAGCGACCTCGTACAGCAGAATCAAGAATTGCTGGGCAGCAACGAATCCCTCAAGGCCGAGCTGGCCCGCGCCAAGGACGAAAACGACAGCCTGCAACTGAACCTGATGGAACAGGAAGAAAAGCACGGCGCCACCGCCGCCCGCATCCAGGCGCTGGTTGAGCGTGTAAGTGCAGGGCCCGTCAGCGCATGAGTGAGGGCATAAAGGTCGTTTCGATTCTCGGAGAGGATTACTCGATCAAGGCACCGGCCGGCGAAGATCAGACCCTGATGCATGCCGTGACCATGCTCAAGGCCTCACTGGCGGTTACCAAGAAAAAGTACCCGACCCTGATCGGTGACAAACTATTGGTACTGGCCGCGCTGAACCTGTGCGCCGAGCAGATTGAAATGCAACAGGCTCACCAGCAGGAACTCGACCGTTACCAAGAGCAAGTCAGCGCCACGGTCGATGTGATTTCCAAGGTGATCGGTCAGCCTTAGAACCACTCGTCTTGCATGCCCAGGCACGTATCGTCGCGTGCCTCCAGAATCGCCAGTTCATGATGGCAGCTTGGTACTTCCCAGGTCAGGAAGTACCGGGCGGCCTGGAGCTTGCCCTTATAAAAGGCCGCGTCAGCCTCGTCACCCTTGGCCAGCCCTTCTTCGGCGCGGATCGCCTGTTCCAGCCAGCGCCAGCCAATCACCGTGTGCCCGAACACTTTCAAGTACAGCGCCGAGTTCGCAAGGCTGCTGTTGACCTTGCCTTGGGCGAGATCGGTCAGCAGGCCAATCGTGACGCTTTGCAGCCGGTTTACCAGTTGCTCCAGAGGCTCTCGCAGTGCCGTGAGTGAAGGGTGCTTTTGCGCCCGGGCTCCGGTTTCGGCGATCAGGCGGATCAATTGCTTCAAGCCGGCGCCGCCGTTCTGCGCCAATTTGCGCCCGAGCAGGTCCAGGGACTGGATGCCGTGGGTGCCTTCATGGATGGGGTTCAGACGGTTGTCGCGGTAGTACTGCTCCACCGGGTATTCGCGGGTGTAGCCGTGGCCGCCAAGAATCTGGATCGCCAGCTCGTTGGCCTTGAGGCAGAACTCCGACGGCCAGGATTTGACGATCGGCGTAAGCAGGTCCAGCAGTTCGTGGGCTTGCTTGCGCTCAGTGTCGGTTGCCAGGGTGGTGGTGTCGTCGAATAGCCGCGCCGCGTACAGGCCGAGGTCAAAGGCGCCTTCCACATAGGCTTTCTGGGTCAGTAGCATGCGCTTGATGTCGGCGTGCTGGATGATCGCCACCGGTGCGGTGCTCGGGTCTTTGCTATCAGGCAGGCGCCCCTGGGGCCGTTCGCGGGCGTAGTCCAGGGAGTAAAGGTAGCCGGCGTAACCGAGCATCACCGCGCCCATGCCCACGCCGATGCGTGCCTCGTTCATCATCTGGAACATGCAGCTCAGCCCCTGGTGCGGCTTGCCCACCAGATAGCCGACACAGTTGCCGTTATCGCCGAAGTTAAGCGCCGTGGACGTGGTGCCGCGCCAGCCCATCTTGTGGAACAGCCCCGCCAGCAGCACATCGTTGCGAGCGCCCAGGCTGCCGTCATCGTTGACCAGGAACTTGGGCACGATAAACAGCGAAATGCCCTTCACGCCTGCGGGAGCGTCCGGCAATTTTGCCAGCACCATATGCACGATGTTTTCCGACAGCGAATGGTCGCCACCGGAGATAAAGATCTTGTTGCCCTTGAGCCGATAACTGCCGTCAGCCGCGGGTTCTGCGCGGGTACGAATGTCCGACAGGGAGGAACCGGCATGGGGCTCGGTCAGGGCCATGGTGCCGAAGAAGCGCCCGTCGATCATTGGCTGCAGGAAGCGTTTTTTCTGCTCCTCGGTGCCGAAGCTCTCAATGAGGTTGGCGGCGCCCATGGTCAGGAACGGGTAGGACGTCGAGGCGGCGTTGGCCGATTGGAAGTGCGCGAAACAAGCTTGGGACAACAGGGTCGGCAGTTGCATGCCGCCTGCTTCAAAGCTGCGTGCTGCGTTGAGGAAGCCGGCTTCAAGGAAGGCGTCCACGGCGGGTTTGACCTCCGGAATCAGGATCGCCTGGCCGTTTTCATAGCGCGGTTCGTTTTCGTCGTTCTTGCGGTTGTGAGGGGCGAAGTACTTTTCTGCGATGTTACGCGCCGTGCTGATCGCGGCATCGAAGGTTTCGCGGTTGTGTTCGGCAAACCGCTCGCGCTGGGTCAGGCCCTCGGCATCGAGGACTTCGTACAGCTCGAAAGCCAGATTGCGGGAACTGAGCAGCGTCTCGGACATGGCGGCGTACCTTTGAAGGAATTGGCCTGAGTCTAAGTGCGCGAATGGAGAGTGGATAGCAAGATTGATTTAAGTGATAGAAGGGCAGAACGCTGGCGCGAGGTGGAGCGCGATCAGTGTGGGAGCTGGCTTGCCTGCGATGAGGCCGTGCCAGTCGACATCTATGTCACTGGCTCACCGCTATCGCAGGCAAGCCAGCTCCCACACTTTTGCCGCGTTGTATCAGTTAGCCGATGGTCATCAGGCTGGCGTTACCACCCGCTGCAGCAGTGTTAACGCTCAACGCACGCTCGATCACCAGACGCTCCAGCGCAATCGCCGTTTCGCCTTGCGACATGCCATGCACCCCGACAATTGCCCCACCGCGCTGCGCCACTTGCTGGCACACCGCACGCAGTTGGTCGGAATCACCGTGATGCAGCACGGCGTCAAACACCACGTCGTCCTTGGTCCAGTCGGCCACGCGCTTGATCTTCGCCTGAATTTCTTTAGGCAGGCGTGGGAACAAGGTCTTGGTCAACTCGGTTTCCGGCCATACCGCCGAACCGCCGACGGCCAATACCGCCGCCAGTTGGGTCAGCAGGTCGCCTTCCACTTCGGCCAGGCACAGCACGTGCTCGCGCGGCAGGATGGCGTAGCTGTTGCGCTCGCCGGTCGGGCCGGCCAGTTGGCGGGTGATACCGCTTTGCGATTGGGCGGCGAATTGCGTGCACAAGGCACTCAGTTCGCTGAACTTATTGCCATCGGCCCAGGTTTTCAGGGCGGTCAGCGATTGGCTCATGGCATCGCGCAGGCGCACGTCCGGCGCCGCCAACTTGTCGCCCCGCACGAAGGATTGCTCGATAGCATCGGTAGGACGAGTCGACAGCAAGCGATATAGGTACAGCGGGCCACCGGCTTTGGGGCCAGTGCCGGACAGGCCTTCACCGCCGAACGGCTGCACGCCGACCACGGCGCCAACAATGTTGCGGTTGACGTAGACGTTACCGGCATTGACGTTGTCGATCACCTTGGCGATGGTCTCGTCGATGCGGGTGTGCACGCCCAGGGTCAGGCCGTAGCCGGAAGCGTTGATCTGGCCGATGAGCTGGTCGATCTCTTTGCGCTTGTAGCGCACTACGTGCAGTACCGGGCCGAAGATCTCGCGTTGCAGCTCGTCGAAGCTTTCCAGCTCGATCAGGGTCGGCATCACGAAGGTGCCGCGCTTGATCTCTTCACCGTCGGCAATCGCCACCTGGTAAACGTTGCGGCCTTTGTCGCGCATGGCCTGGATGTGTTTCTCGATACCGGCCTTGGCTTCGGCGTCGATTACCGGGCCGATGTCGACCGAAAGGCGTTCCGGGTTACCCAGGCGGCATTCAGCCATGGCGCCCTTGAGCATTTCGACCACACGGTCTGCCGAATCTTCCTGCAGGCACAGTACGCGCAGGGCCGAACAACGTTGACCGGCGCTGTCGAAGGCCGACGATACGACGTCGATCACCACTTGTTCGGTCAGCGCCGAGGAATCGACGATCATCGCGTTCTGGCCACCGGTTTCGGCGATCAGCGGAATCGGGCGACCCTGGGCATCCAGGCGACCGGCGACATTGCGTTGCAGCAGGCGCGCCACTTCGGTGGAACCGGTGAACATCACGCCTTTGACGCGATCATCACCCACCAGACGGGCACCGACGCTTTCGCCCTGACCTGGCAGTAATTGCAGCACACCTTCCGGAATACCGGCTTCAAGCAGGATGCGTACGGCCTGGGCAGCCACCAGCGGCGTCTGCTCGGCAGGCTTGGCCAGCACCGGGTTACCGGCAGCCAATGCCGCAGCGACTTGACCGCTGAAGATCGCCAGCGGGAAGTTCCACGGGCTGATGCACACCACCGGGCCCAATGGGCGGTGGGCATCATTGGTAAAGTCGTTGCGCGCCTGCACTGCGTAGTAGCGCAGGAAGTCCACGGCTTCACGCACTTCCGCGATGGCGTTGGCGAAGGTCTTGCCGGCTTCACGGGCCAGCAGGCCCATCAGCGGCTGGATCTCGCCTTCCATCAGGTCGGCGGCGCGTTCCAGGATGGCAGCGCGTTCGGCGGGCGGGGTGGCCTGCCAGATCGGCGCGGCGCTGATGGCGCACTGGATGGCGTTGTCGACGTCTTCGACGGTGGCCTCCTGTACCTGGCCGACCACGTCACGCAGGTCGGATGGGTTCAGCACTGGTTGTGCCGCTTCATTGCTGGCGGCGCAACCGAGCATCGGTGCGGCCTTCCAGTTGTTGTGAGCGGTGGCCAGCAGGGCGCAGGACAGCGAGGCCAGACGATGTTCGTTGGCCAGGTCGATACCCGCCGAGTTGGCGCGGTCGCTGCCGTACAGGTCACGCGGCAAAGGGATGCGCGGGTGCGGCAGGCCGAAACCGCCTTCCTGGGTTGCCATTTGCTCGATACTGGCCACCGGGTCGGCTACCAATTCCTGGATCGAGATGGACTGGTCAGCGATACGGTTGACGAACGAGGTGTTGGCGCCGTTTTCCAGCAGGCGGCGTACCAGATAGGCCAGCAGTGTTTCGTGGGTACCAACCGGCGCGTATACACGGCACGGACGGTTCAACTTACCTTCGGAAACCTTGCCTACAACCTGTTCGTACAGCGGTTCACCCATGCCGTGCAGGCACTGGAACTCGTACTGGCCGGGGTAATAGTTCTGACCGGCAATATGGTAGATAGCCGACAAGGTGTGGGCGTTGTGCGTGGCGAACTGCGGGTAGATGACTTCCGGCACCGACAGCAGTTTGCGTGCGCAGGCAATGTAGGAAACGTCGGTGTACACCTTGCGGGTGTAGACCGGGTAGCCTTCCAGGCCTTCGACCTGGGCGCGCTTGATTTCGCTGTCCCAGTACGCGCCTTTTACCAGGCGGATCATCAGGCGATGGCGGCTGCGGCGGGCCAGGTCGATGACGTAGTCGATCACATACGGGCAACGCTTCTGGTACGCCTGGATCACAAAGCCGATGCCGTTCCAGCCGGTCAATTGCGGCTCGAAGCACAGGCGCTCGAGCAGGTCCAGGGACAGCTCCAGGCGGTCGGCTTCTTCGGCGTCGATGTTCAGGCCGATGTCGTACTGCTTGGCCAGCAAGGTCAGCGACAGCAGGCGCGGGTACAGCTCGTCCATTACACGCTCGTACTGCGCACGGCTGTAGCGCGGGTGCAGGGCGGAGAGCTTGATGGAGATGCCCGGGCCTTCATAGATCCCACGGCCATGGGAAGCTTTGCCGATGGAATGAATGGCTTGTTCGTACGAGGCCAGGTACTTCTGGGCGTCATGTTCGGTGAGTGCGGCTTCACCGAGCATGTCGTAGGAATAGCGGAAGCCCTTGGCTTCGAATTTGCTCGCATTGGCCAAGGCTTCGGCGATGGTTTCGCCGGTGACGAACTGCTCGCCCATCAGGCGCATGGCCATGTCGACGCCCTTGCGGATCATCGGCTCGCCGCTCTTGCCGATGATGCGGCTCAGGGACGAGGTCAGGCCTGCTTCGTTGTGGGTCGACACCAGCTTGCCAGTCAGCAGCAGGCCCCAGGTAGCGGCGTTGACGAACAGCGATGGGCTGTTGCCCAGGTGCGGCTGCCAGTTGCCGGTGCTGATCTTGTCGCGGATCAACGCATCGCGGGTGCCTTTGTCCGGGATACGCAGCAGCGCTTCGGCCAGGCACATCAGCGCCACGCCTTCCTGGGACGACAGGGAGAACTCTTGCAGCAGGCCCTGAACAATACCGGCACGGCCGCCGGCACTCTTCTGATTGCGCAGTTTTTCGGCAATGCTCGCGGCCAGCTTGTTGGTGGCTTCGGCCATCGGGGCCGGCAGGCGCGCCTGTTCGATCAGCATCGGTACCACTTCCGGCTCGGGGCGGCGGTAAGCGGCGGTGATTGCGGCACGCAATACCGATTGCGGCAGGATGCTCTCGGCGAACTCAAGGAAGCACTGGTGGGCGTGGTCGGCCTGGACCTCGCCGGCATCATCGGCCTCCTTGGTGCTCAAGCCATTGAGCTCGGACAGGGTTGCACCACCCTCAAGTTTCTCCAGGTAATTGAAAATCGCCTGCTTGATCAGCCAGTGCGGCGTGCGATCAATGGAGGTCGCGGCGGCCTTCAGGCGTTCGCGGGTCGGGTCGTCGAGTTTGACCCCAAGGGTGGTCGTTGCCATTTTTTTATCCTCATGGGTGCCACTACCGAGTGGCATCTGCTGGCGGCAAGATTAGCTTTGCCCATCCTGAGGTGCAACCGGGTGCAACCCTTTTGTTGGTTAAATGTTCGACGCTTGATCGGAAAAAAATAAACACACGACCGAATTAGCTCCACGCTGGTGCATTTGCTTCTGAGATCGGCTGTTCTTGCTCCGAAAAGGAGCAAAAAAAGCGCGTTTGTCCTAAAACATACTTGGGTGCAACTTAATCGGCAGAAACTGGTTGCACCTTATTTGCTTTGTTGAATAGCATTCGCGCACCAAGGTGCAACCAACCCTCAGGGTGGGTTCATCGGCTGGCGGCTTTCCTGGGGAAACGCCAGTCATAAATGCGCGGCATGCAGGTTCGTCTATCCGGTTATCCACGGGTGGCCGTCCCCATGACCGTCGCTACATAAAAACAAAGCCAGGGCGTCACTCCTATGAGCGTTAGTAATCCAACCCTGATCACGTTCGTGATCTACATCGCAGCAATGGTGCTGATCGGCCTGATGGCCTATCGCTCCACCAACAACCTTTCCGATTACATCCTGGGCGGCCGCAGCCTCGGTAGCGTGGTGACAGCCTTGTCCGCCGGTGCTTCCGACATGAGCGGCTGGCTGTTGATGGGCTTGCCGGGCGCGATCTACATGTCTGGTCTGTCGGAAAGCTGGATTGCCATCGGCCTGATCGTCGGTGCTTACCTCAACTGGTTGTTCGTGGCCGGCCGCCTGCGCGTGCAGACCGAACACAACGGCGACGCCCTGACCCTGCCGGATTACTTCTCCAGCCGCTTCGAAGATAAAAGCGGCCTGCTGCGGATCATCTCCGCCGTGGTGATCCTGGTGTTCTTCACCATCTACTGCGCCTCCGGCATCGTCGCCGGCGCCCGCCTGTTCGAAAGCACCTTCGGCATGTCCTACGAGACCGCGCTGTGGGCCGGTGCTGCGGCGACTATTGCCTACACCTTCATCGGTGGTTTCCTGGCAGTCAGCTGGACCGACACCGTGCAAGCCACGTTGATGATCTTCGCGCTGATCCTCACGCCGATCATCGTGCTGCTGGCCACCGGCGGCGTAGACACCACCTTCCTGGCCATTGAAGCCAAGGACCCGACCAGCTTCGACATGCTGAAAAACACCACCTTCATCGGCGTTATCTCGTTGATGGGCTGGGGCCTGGGCTACTTCGGCCAGCCGCACATCCTCGCGCGTTTCATGGCGGCGGACTCGGTTAAGTCGATCGCCAAGGCGCGTCGCATCTCCATGACCTGGATGATCCTGTGCCTGGGCGGCACCGTGGCGGTGGGCTTCTTCGGTATCGCTTACTTCTCGGCGCACCCGGAAGTGGCAGGCCCGGTGACTGAAAACCCAGAGCGTGTGTTTATCGAACTGGCCAAAATCCTGTTCAACCCATGGGTTGCTGGTGTGTTGCTGTCGGCCATTCTGGCGGCTGTGATGAGCACCCTGAGCTGCCAACTGCTGGTGTGCTCCAGCGCCCTGACCGAAGACTTCTACAAGGCGTTCCTGCGCAAAGGCGCTTCCCAGCTTGAATTGGTATGGGTCGGGCGGCTGATGGTACTGGTCGTGGCCTTGATCGCCATCGCCATGGCCGCCAACCCGGAAAACCGCGTACTGGGCCTGGTCAGCTACGCCTGGGCCGGTTTCGGTGCAGCCTTCGGCCCTGTGGTACTGATCTCGGTCATCTGGAAACACATGACCCGCAACGGCGCACTGGCCGGCATCCTGGTCGGCGCGATCACCGTGATCGTGTGGAAGCACTTCGAATTGCTGGGCCTGTACGAAATCATCCCAGGCTTCATCTTCGCCAGCCTGGCGATCTACTTCGTGAGCAAGATGGGCGCACCGACGGTGGGTATGGTCGAGCGTTTTGATGCTGCGGAAAAAGATTACAACTTGAACAAGTAATTCGCTGGGCGTTTAAAGCCTGCTGAGAACAAAAAAGGCCCACGTCCGAAGGACGCTGGGCCTTTTTTTGTGGGGGCTGATTGGTGCAATTGCCGTCGATGCCTGTGGGTTCCAGCGGTGCTCACGTAGGACCTTACTTATTTGCCGAGGCAGCGCTCGGCCAGGCGAACGGCTGGTGCAGAATCGGCCGCCCACCCTTCGCAGAGAAACACCGGATGTTCGCTCCTGCCAACCAACCTGCATTTACCCTGGCCCTGGATGGGGCGCCGAGTGATTTCGAGGTGTTCGCGTTCGACGGCACCGAGGCCATCAGCCAGCCCTATCGTTTTGAACTTGAGCTGGTCAGCGAGCTGCCGGATATCGACCTGGAGGGCTTGCTGCATCGCCAAGTGTACTTGGGCTTCGACGATCAGGGGCATGGCGTTCACGGCCTGGTGTATCGGGTTGCCCAGGGCGACTCGGGCCGGCGCCTGACGCGCTACCAGCTCAGCCTTGCGCCGCATCTGGCGTACCTGGCGCACAGCAGTCACCAGCGTATTTTCCAGCATAAGACGGTGCCGCAGATTGTTGCCCAAGTGCTGGCCGGGCAGGGGATTCACAGTGACCGCTTCGAGTTCCGGTTGAGCGGTGATTACCCTGAGCGTGAATATTGCGTGCAGTTCGGCGAGAGCGACCTGGCGTTCATCCAGCGCCTGTGTGCCGAGCTGGGTATTCACTATCACTTCCAGCATTCCTCCGAAGGGCACCTGCTGGTGTTTGGCGATGACCAGACCGTATTTGCCCAGGCAGATCAGCCCACGCCGTACCGGCCTGGTTCGGGAATGGTCGCCGCTAGCCCTGCGATCAAGCGCTTCACCTTGCAATTGGCGACCTGCACCACGGCGTTGAATCTTCGCGATTACGACTTTCGCAAACCCCATGTCGAGCTGGAAAGCGCAGCCGTCGATGAGTCATTGCCCAAGCTTGAAGCACAGCGCTACCCCGGCAACTTTTCCGACCGAGCCCAAGGCAGATGCCTCGCCCAGCGTGGCTTGGAGCGGCACCGCAGCGACTATCGCAGTGCCCATGGCCAGGGCGATGAGCTGGCGTTGGCCAGTGGTCGGTTTTTACAGTTGCGCGAGCACCCCCGCGAGGACTGGAATGACTTGTGGTTAGTGACGCAGGTGCGCCATGAAGGCAAACAACCGCAGGTGCTGGAGGAGGCGGTTACCGAGGAGGAGGGTGGGGAGCTGCGCCAGGGGTATCGCAACACATTTGTCGCCGCGCCATGGGATGCGGTGTTTCGTCCGCCTTTGCCGGAGCAGCCGCGCCCGACGGTATCGGGGTATCAAAGCGCGGTGGTTACCGGCCCGGTTGACAGTGAGGTCCACTGTGACGAGTACGGCCGGGTCAAGGTGCAACTGGCCTGGGATCGTGTCGGTGAGCACAACGACCATTCCAGTTGCTGGCTGCGGGTAGCCAGCGGCTGGGCCCATGACCGTTATGGCGTGGTGCTGATCCCCCGTGTCGGTATGGAGGTGCTGGTGGGGTTCGTCAATGGCGACATGGACATGCCGCTGGTGGTGGGGTGCCTGCCCAACGCCGCCACGCCAGTGCCCCTCGACCTGCCCGCGGACAAGACCCGTAGTCTCTGGCGTAGCCAGAGCAGCCCTGGCGGTGGTGGCTACAACGAACTGCGTATCGAGGACCGCAAGGGGGCCGAGGAAATCTACCTGCGCGCCCAGCGGGACTGGACCCAACATGTGTTGCACGACCAGCAGGTACAGGTCGATAACCAGCGTCGCGTGCAGGTGGGCGGCGAGTCGCGCCATGAGCTGCGGGGCGAAGAGCAGCGCATCACCCACGGCAACCGTTTGACGCAGCTCGAGCAGGATGACCATCTAGTGGTTGGCGGTTCGCAGCACATGCGTGCCGGGCAAATCATTGCGCTGGGGGCCGGGCAAAGCATCATCATTGATGCGGGTGCCAGCGTGACGATCCAGGCGGGCGGGCAGTCGATCACGTTGTCAGCGGGCGGGATATTCAGCAGCGTGCCGATCCAGCTCGGCAGCGCGCCTGCCCCGACGCCGGCGCCGTTAATGCCCGGGTTGAAAGAGGCTGTATTGACAGCGATTCCCGCGCCGTTAAGCCGTGCACAAGTGGTCAGCCTGAAACGCAGCGCGCCGTTCTGCGAAGAATGCGAGCGCTGCAAGAACGGCCAGTGCGACATCGACGCCCATACGCGGAGTGCGTCCTGATGCCCGCGCTCTTGACGCCCAATGCCTGGCTGGCGCACTACCCGTTGCAGCCTGATGAACAGCTGTACGCCGTGCTGGGCAATGCCAGCGACGCCAAGCCGCTCGCCGCCTGGCAAGCCACGGCCGCTGCAAAGATGCCGCATCCGATCTGGGCGGGCACGGCCTACGCTGACTGGGATGAGGTCATGCCCTACGTTGGCATCGTTGAGCCGAGCAGTGCTTTTCTCGATTGGATAGCCACCACCCAAGCGTCGGATTGGGGCTGGCTGGCGGTCTCATCCAGCCCGCTGGAGGTGGTGATCGCGCATTTGAAGGGTTTGACCCAGGTGTACCTGCCGGAAAGCCAACCGGTGTTTTTGCGTTTCTGGGACGGCGCGCACCTTTTGCCGATGTTGCAGCTATTAGGCGACGAGGCCGGGCGCGTATTGCCAGTGTTCCAGCGCTACTTGATCAACGGCCAGCCGCTGTCGGTGGCGGCCAAACCCGTTACTGCGGCCCCGGCCAGCCCCTGGTGGCAGGTACCGGCATCGTTGCTCAAGCATATGGCGCAACATTCACCAAAGGTGCTGGTCGACAATCTGCTGCAATGGCTCCAGGAGCAGCGCCCTGACCTCTATACCGCGTTTACGCCAGCGATCTTGCAGCACAAGATCATCTATTTCGCACGCAGGCCGCAAATCAGCCATGGGGCATTGGCTGATTACCTTGCCTCGCAGCTCAGTTGAGCCCCTGGCGATAGCGTGACGTCCGTGCCGCCCGCCATGCGGCCCTGCACCTTTGCGCCGGTAGAAGGTAAACTTCGCCCCCTGCGCAGGAGCAACCATGAATTATCGTCACGCCTTTCACGCCGGCAACCATGCCGATGTCTTCAAACACCTGACCTTGACCCGCCTCATCGCCCTGATGTCGCGCAAGGAACAGCCGTTCGCCTACCTCGACACTCACGCAGGCATTGGCTTGTACGATTTGCAGGGCGACCAGGCCAACCGCACCGGTGAGTACCTGGAAGGCATCGCCCGCCTGTGGGGCGCAAGCGACCTGCCGCCGCTCACCGCCGACTACATGCGCGTGCTGCACGAGATGAACCCGGATGGCCAGTTGCGCTACTACCCCGGCTCGCCGGAACTGGCGCGCCGCCTCACGCGGCCCCAGGACCGTGTGCTGCTCAATGAGAAGCACCCGGAAGATGGCGTGCTGCTCAAGGACAACATGAAGGGTGATCGCCGCGTCAAAGTGCACCTGGGCGAAGGCTGGCACGTGCCACGGGCCTTGCTGCCGGTGCCGGAAAAGCGCGCGCTGATGCTGATCGACCCGCCGTTTGAAAAACTCGACGAAATGCAGCGTTGCGCCGCGTCCCTCAAGGAGGCTGTTAGCCGTATGCGCCAGACGGTGGCGGCGATCTGGTACCCGGTGAAAGACCAGCGCATGTTGCGCCGTTTCTACCAGGACCTGGCCGGCACCGGTGCGCCGAAGCTGCTGCGTGTGGAGTTGCTGGTGCATCCGCTGGACACGCCCAACACCCTCACCGGCTCGGGCCTGGCGATTGCCAACCCGCCGTGGGGCTTGGAAGAGGAATTGCGTGAGTTGCTGCCGTGGCTGTCCAAGCAACTGGGCCAGACCCAAGGTGGCTGGCAGATGGATTGGCTCATCGCCGAATAACTGCCTTTCCAGCCAAACACAACCCAATGTGGGAGGGGGCTTGCCCCCGATTGCTGAGTATCAGCCACTACATCCGTAACTGACACTCCGCTATCGGGGGCAAGCCCCCTCCCACATTGGGTTTATGTTGACCTTAGATCGGGCAGGTCACGCCCGTGCCGCCGATCCCACAGTAACCCTGGGGATTCTTCGCCAGGTACTGCTGGTGATACGCCTCGGCGAAGTACACCGTCGGGGCCTCTTCGATTTCCGTGGTGATCTCACCCAGGCCGGCCTTGCTCAGCTCTTGCTGATACGCCTCGGCACTGGCCTTGGCCGCCGCCAGTTGCTCAGGCGTAGTGGCGTAGATCACCGAACGGTACTGGCTGCCGATGTCGTTGCCCTGGCGCATGCCCTGGGTCGGGTTGTGCAGTTCCCAGAACATCTTCAGCAGGTCTTCGTATTTCACCTTGGCCTGGTCATACACCACCAGCACCACTTCGCTATGGCCGGTCAGGCCCGAGCAGACTTCTTCATAAGTCGGGTTAGGCGTAAAGCCGCCGGCGTAGCCAACCACGGTGCTGACCACGCCGTCGTGCTGCCAGAACTTGCGTTCTGCGCCCCAGAAGCAGCCCAGGCCGAAGATCGCAAAGCCGACGTCATCCAGGAACGGGCCCAGCAGTGGGTTGCCGTTGACGAAGTGCGTTTCGGGCAACTTCATCGGGGTTTCACGACCAGGCAACGCTTGTTCTTGAGTAGGCAGCACGTTTTTGTTCACCAGAATTTCCGAGCGCAAGACCATGATCAGTCCTCTCGTCAGGTTGAGTAACAGTAAATTGTCAGACAGCCAGTGTGCCCGAGTGTTACAGCGCTGTCAGGCGATTGGCCCGCGCGGGTAGCGTTTAAGCCTCTGCATCAGCTCGGCACCCGGGATGGGGCGGTCGAACAGGTAGCCCTGGCCCACGTCGCAACGGTGCCGGCGCAGGAACGCCAACTGCTCAGCGGTCTCGATGCCTTCGGCCACGACCTTGAGTTTGAGGTTGTGGGCCATGGCGATCACCGCCGAGGTGATTTCCATGTCGTCCTGGTTGTCCGGGATTTCATGGATAAAGCTGCGATCAATCTTAATGATGTCGATGGGGAATTTTTTCAAGTAGCTCAGCGACGAGTAACCGGTACCGAAGTCGTCCATCGCCAGGGTCAGGCCGAAGCTCTTGAGCTGGTCCAGTTGCAGGCGCGTATCTTCAGTGGCTTCCAGCAGCAAGCCTTCGGTCAGCTCCAGCTCCAGCAGGTTGGCCGGCAGCTGTTCCTCCTTGAGGATGGTGGCAATCGAGGCCACCAGGTCCGGGTCGGAGAACTGCTTGGGCGACAGGTTGATGGCCACCTGCAAGTTGCCCAGGCCTGCGGCCGTCAATTGCCGGCTCATGCGGCAGGCCTGGCGCGCGATCCATTTGCCGATGGGGATAATCAGCCCGGTTTCTTCAGCCACGCTGATGAACTGGTCGGGGCGGATCATGCCTTTTTCCGGGTGGTTCCAGCGCAACAGTGCTTCCATGCCCAGCAGGCGACCGCTGCGCAGGCATAGCTTGGGCTGGTAGAACACGTCCAGCTCGTTCTGGGTCAGGGCACGACGCAGGTTGTTTTCCACGAACAGCTTGTAGCTGGCCTCGGCATTCAGCGCTTCGGTAAACACTTGCACCTGGTGCTTACCGTTGGCTTTGGCCTTGTGCAGGGCCAGGCCGGCGTTGCGCATCAGGGTCTGCGGGTCGCGGCCATGTAGCGGCGCGCAGGCCAGGCCCACGGAACCGGTGACGCTGATCAACTGGTTGTCGACGAACATCGGCTTGTCGAGGGTAGTCAGCAACTGGCTGGCCACCAGTTGGCCGGTCTCAAGGTCGGCATCGTCCAACAGCACCGCGAATTCGTTACTGGCAAAACGCGCCAGGCTGCCGCCGCTGCTCAAGCTGTTGCGCAGGCGGCGCGCCAGGCTGATCAGCAACTTGTCGCCAGTCTGGTGGCCGAGGCTGTCGTTGATGCGCTTGAAGTTGTCGATGTCCACCAACAGCAGGCTGATCGGGCTGTCGCTGTCGCGGGCAAAGCGCTCGTCGAGGTTGCGAATGAACGCCGGGCGATTGCCCAGGTTGGTCAGGTTGTCGGTGTAGGCCAGGCGTTCGATGCGCTGCTGCGCCAGCTTGGTCTGGGTGATGTCTTCGTAGATGCCGATGTAGTGGGTCAGCTCGCGGTTGTCGCCATACACCTTGGAAATCGACAGCTGGCCCCAGTAGGGTTCCAGGTTTTTGCGGCGGCTCTTGAACTCGCCTTGCCAGCTGTTGCTTTTGGCCAAGGCCGAAGGCGCGTCGAACAGCAATTCGCTGAGGTTCTCCAGAGCTGGCAGTTGGGCCAGGCGATGGCCGTGGACTTCTTCGGCGCTGTATTGGGTAATCGCGGTGAAGCTGGGGTTGACGTACTCCACCACGCCGTCGCAATTGACCAGCAAAAACGCGTTGGCGCTTTGCTCCACGGCGCGCTGGAACAAGTGCAGGGCGCTGGTGGCAGTGCGGCGGTTGTGGTTGTTGATGACCTGGGCGAACTGGTCTGCCAGCTCGCCGGCGAATGCGATCTCATCGGACTGCCAGGCGCGCGGGCTGCCACCTTGCTCCAGGCACAGCACGCCGACGACCTGGCCGTCGACACGGATGCTGGCGTCGAGCATCGCGTGGATGTCCTTGGCGCGCAGGCTTTCGGCCATTTCCCGGGTGCGTGGGTCGCGCAGGGCGTGGGTGGCGTCGATGGCGCGGCTGGAGTGCAGGGCCTCCAGATAATCCGGGAAGCCGCTGGCATCAATGGCTTCAGGCAGATGGTGTTGTTGATCGGCGCGGTGATAGGCGGAGATCGGTACCAGATGATGGCCTTCGAGGTTCCAGATGCTGGCGCAGTCGATCTGGTAGATGTCGCAGGCGCTGCGCGTGATCAGTTCAGCGGCTTCTTGCAGGGAGTTTGGCGTGGTGTAGCGTTGGCGCGCCAGCAGCAGGATCAGTTCTTGCTGGGCGCGCACCCGTTCCAGGTGCTGCAACTGTTCCTGCTGCGCCCGCTGGTTGAGCTCCAGGGCGATCTGCAGGCGGCTGTTCTGGTTTTCCAGGTCGACGGTTGGGGCGGGCGCGCTGGTCTCGCTGAACAGTCCCTCAACCACCATCAGGTAGCCGCGCACCAAGTGGCGGTTATGTTGTTTGTAGGCCTCGCCCATCTCCAGCACGCTCAGCGGGCCATCATGGGTGTGCAGGTTGTAGCGCACCAGATAATGGGGGCTGTGGGCCAGTTGTTGCTGAATCGCATCGTGCAACTGGTAACGCGCCTGGGGTTCCATCAGGCTGGCGTAGGGCGTGCCGATCAAGGCGCAGAGTTCTACCGCCGGCAGGCCGAACTGGCGTTCGCAATTGGGATCGAGGTAGAGCAGGGCCCAGCTTGCCTCATTAAGCCGCTCGAAACGCAGCATACCGAGGCGCGAAGGCACCGGTAATTGCGTCACTACCTCGGCCGCCATACGGGCGACATCGGGTTGGCTTTTCATGGGGAAACTCGCTTGGGAAAATGCGCACTGCGCTGGGCTCACGCCCTCTTGACTGTCGACTGCGGCAAGGTTGCATCATGCAGGACGCAGTGACAAGAGAGGATGAAGGCTAAGTGCTATAAGCCTGTTATCGGCCGCGCGAGGGATTTCTGTAATTGGGGTGATCGGTGGTGCGTTGACGCAGGTAGGGTGCTTGCGTGTGGCGAGCAAGCTTGCTTGCGCTGGGCTGCGCAGCGGCCCCAAAATCTTGGGAGCGCTTCGCACTCCAGCGGGAGCAAGCTCCCTCGCCACAGCAAGCTCGCTCCTACAAAATACAGGCAAAAAAAGCCCCGCCAAGTGGCGGGGTTGAGGTACGAGCGTGGCGCTCGGAAATCGGTGTGGCAAGGGCCTTCCAGGTAACAGGAAGGCCCTGCGACTTACAGCAGGATGGTGCGGATGTCGTTCAGCAACTGGCTCAGGCGCTGGGTGAAGCGCGCAGCCGCAGCGCCGTTGATCACACGGTGATCGTAGGACAGCGACAGTGGCAGCATCAGCTTGGGTTGGAACGCTTTACCGTCCCACACAGGCTGGATGGTGGCCTTGGACACACCCAGGATCGCCACTTCCGGCGCGTTGACGATTGGCGTGAAGCCAGTGCCGCCAATGTGGCCGAGGCTGGAGATGGTGAAGCAGGCGCCCTGCATGTCGTCCGGGGTGAGCTTCTTGTCGCGGGCCTTGGCAGCCAGCGCAGCCGCTTCGCCAGCGAGTTGCAGGAGGCTCTTCTGATCGACGTTCTTGATGACCGGTACCAGCAGGCCATCCGGGGTGTCGACCGCAAAGCCGATGTGCACGTACTTCTTGCGAATGATCGCCTTGCCGCTTGGCGCCAGCGAGCTGTTGAAGTCCGGCAGTTCCTTGAGCAGGTGTGCACAGGCCTTGAGCAGCAGTGGCAGCACGGTCAGCTTCACGCCGGCCTTCTCGGCCACGGCTTTCTGCGCAACGCGGAACGCTTCCAGGTCGGTGATATCGGCCTGGTCGAATTGAGTCACGTGCGGGATGTTCAGCCAACTGGCGTGCAGGCCTGCCGCGCCGATTTGCATCAGGCGGGTCATCGGCACTTCTTCGATTTCGCCGAAGCGGCTGAAATCTACGGTACGGATCGGCGGAATGCCCGAGCCACCGGTAGCGCCGCCGGCAGCCGGAGCTTCCTTGGCTTTTTGCATCATGGCTTTGACGTAAACCTGCACGTCTTCCTTCAGCACACGGCCGTGAGGGCCGCTGGCTGCAACAGCGCTCAGCTCGACGCCAAATTCACGGGCCAGCTGACGCACGGCTGGGCCGGCGTGAACCTTGGTACCGCTTGGCGCAGGTGCAGCCGCCGCAGGGGCTGGCGCAGCTTCGGCTTTTGCGGCAGGTGCAGGGGCAGCAGCGGCAGGTGCCGCTTCAGCCTTGGCAGCCGGAGCAGCAGCCGGTGCTGGTGCGGCGGCTGGCGCAGCACCTTGTACTTTGAGCTTGAGGATGAAGTCACCGGTGCCGACTTCGTCTTCCAGCTTGACCGCGATGCTTTCCACTACGCCTGCAGCCGGCGATGGGATCTCCATGGAGGCCTTGTCGGACTCCAGGGTGATCAGCGACTGGTCGGCTTCGACGGTGTCGCCGACCTTGACCAGCAGCTCGATGATCTTGGCCTTGCCCGACGAGCCGATGTCCGGGACGTGAATGTCCTGGACGGTCGCGGCGGCAGGTGCAGCGGCCGGGGCTGGAGCAGCCTCGGCAGCGGCAGGCTTTTCAGCAGCAGGTGCAGCGGCGGCCGGAGCCGCGGCCGCAGGGGCTGCATCAGCAGCGCCTTCGATTTCCAGCTCCAGCAGTTCGTCGCCTTCCTTCAGGCGGTCGCCCAGCTTCACTTTCAGGCTCTTGACCACGCCGGCCTTGGGAGCAGGGATTTCCATGCTCGCCTTGTCCGACTCCAGGGTCAGGATGCTCTGGTCGGCTTCGACGGTGTCGCCGACCTTCACAAACAGCTCGATTACTTCACCTTCACCGCTGCCGATGTCAGGTACGCGAATGAGTTCGCTCACAAAAAATCTCCTCAGCAGTCCAGTGGGTTGCGTTTTTCCGGGTTGATCCCGAACTTGACGATGGCGTCAGCCACCACCTTGGGTTCGATCTCACCACGGTCAGCCAAGGCTTCCAGGGCTGCCAACACCACGAAGTGACGGTCGACTTCGAAGAAGTGACGCAGCTTCTTGCGGCTGTCACTGCGGCCGAAACCATCGGTGCCCAGGACTTTGAATTCCTTGGACGGGACCCACTGGCGAATTTGTTCTGCAAACAGTTTCATGTAGTCGGTAGAGGCAATGACTGGACCCTTACGGCCGGCCAGGCACTCTTCGACGTAGCTCTTGGCTGGTTTCTGGCCAGGGTGCAGGCGGTTGCTGCGCTCCACGGCCAGGCCGTCGCGGCGCAGTTCGTTGAAGCTGGTAACGCTCCACACGTCGGCGCCGACGTTGAACTCGTCACGCAGGATCTTCGCCGCTTCACGTACTTCACGCAGGATGGTGCCGGAGCCCATCAGCTGTACGTGGTGCGCCGCTTCCTTGGTGTCTTCTTCGAGCAGGTACATGCCCTTGATGATGCCTTCTTCCACACCGGCCGGCATGGCTGGCTGCTGGTAGGACTCGTTCATCACGGTGATGTAGTAGAAAACGTCCTGCTGCTCTTCGGTCATCTTCTTCATGCCGTCCTGGATGATCACCGCCAGCTCATAGCCGTAGGTTGGATCAAAGGTGCGGCAGTTCGGGATGGTGGCAGCCAGGATGTGGCTGTGACCGTCTTCGTGTTGCAGGCCTTCGCCGTTCAGCGTGGTGCGGCCGGCGGTGCCGCCGATCAGGAAGCCACGGGTGCGGCTGTCGCCAGCGGCCCAGGCCAGGTCGCCGATACGCTGGAAGCCGAACATCGAGTAGAAGATGTAGAACGGCAGCATTGGCTGGTTGTGGCTGGAGTACGAAGTACCGGCAGCGATGAAGGAGCTCATGGCGCCCGCTTCGTTGATGCCTTCTTCGAGGATCTGGCCCTTCTTGTCTTCCTTGTAGAACATCACCTGGTCTTTATCGACTGGCTCGTAGAGCTGGCCGACGGAGGAGTAGATGCCCAACTGACGGAACATGCCTTCCATACCGAAGGTACGGGCTTCGTCCGGGATGATCGGGACGATGCGCGGGCCGATGTCCTTGTCCTTGACCAGCTGCGCCAGGATGCGCACGAAGGCCATGGTGGTGGAGATTTCACGGTCGCCCGAGCCGTCAAGGATAGCCTTGAGGGTGCTCAGGTCTGGCGTCGGTACGCTGAAGCTGTTGGCACGGCGCTGTGGCACGAAACCGCCCAGTGCGCTGCGACGCTCGCTCAGGTAGCGGGCTTCGGCGCTGTTTGGCTCCGGCTTGAAGAACGGCAGGTTCTCCAGTTCTTCGTCCTTGACTGGGATGTCGAAGCGGTCGCGGAACAACTTCAGGCTGTCGACATCGACTTTCTTGGTGTTGTGCGCGGTGTTCTTCGCTTCGCCGGCACCGGTGCCATAACCCTTGATGGTCTTGGCCAGGATGACGGTGGGTTGTTCTTTGTGGTTGACCGCTTCGTGGTACGCCGCGTAGACCTTGTACGGGTCGTGGCCGCCACGGTTGAGCTTCCAAATTTCGTCGTCGGACAGGTCGGCAACCATCGCCTTGAGTTCAGGCGTGTTGAAGAAGTGCTCGCGAACGAACGCGCCGTCTTTGGCTTTGTAGTTCTGGTACTCGCCGTCGATGACTTCGTCCATGCGACGTTGCAGGATACCGTCGACGTCCTTGGCCAGCAATGGGTCCCAGAAACGGCCCCAGATGACTTTGGTCACATTCCACTGAGCACCGCGGAACACGCCTTCGAGTTCCTGGATGATCTTGCCGTTGCCGCGAACCGGGCCGTCGAGGCGCTGCAGGTTGCAGTTGATGACGAAGATCAGGTTGTCGAGCTTCTCGCGGCCGGCCAGGGAGATGGCGCCCAGGGATTCCGGCTCGTCGCACTCGCCGTCGCCCAGGAAGCACCAGACTTTCTGCTTGCCTTCCGGAATGAAGCCGCGGGCTTCCAGGTACTTCATGAAACGTGCCTGGTAGATCGCCTGGATCGGGCCCAGACCCATGGAAACGGTCGGGAACTGCCAGAAATCAGGCATCAGCCAAGGGTGCGGGTAGGACGACAGGCCCTGACCGTCGACTTCCTGGCGGAAGTTGTTCATTTGTTCTTCGCTGATGCGACCTTCCATGAACGCACGGGCGTACACGCCTGGCGAGGTGTGGCCCTGGAAGTAGATCAGGTCGCCGCCGTGTTCGTCGGTCGGGGCCTGGAAGAAGTAGTTGAAGCCGATGTCATACAGGGTTGCGCTGGAAGCGAAGCTGGAGATGTGACCGCCCAGGTCCGAATCTTTCAAGTTCGTGCGCATTACCATCGCCATGGCGTTCCAACGTACCAGCGAGCGAATGCGGCGTTCCATGAACAGGTCGCCAGGCATGCGTGCTTCGTGGGTAACGGGGATGGTGTTGCGGTATGGCGTAGTGATGGCGTAAGGCAGTTGCGAGCCGCTGCGGGTCGCGAGTTCGCCCATACGGGTCATCAGGTAGTGAGCACGGTCTTCGCCTTCTTTGTCGAGAACCGATTCCAGGGCGTCCAGCCATTCCTGGGTTTCGACGGGATCGAGGTCTTGCATGGCTTGCTCCAGGGCGGAAAGGCTACCAGAATCGGTTGCCTGAAGTTTGCGACTGGCCTTGTGGGCAGACGACATAAATTCTTGGATGGCCGAAGGTTGCTTCGGCGTCCTGTAGTTTTACTACAAATCGTCGGCCATTTCAGCCTTTCGAATGTATATACGAGTAGTAAAACTACACAAGACTGAGCGTATGGCTCGGTCTTGCTGGTGAGCATAATCGTTATTGTTGGTCTATTGCGAACAAGAAAAGGTGAAACTTTGATGTTGCCTGCCAAGATTAATTTAATTTCAGCTATTTCTAACCTTTGTTCGACAGTCCTTCACCGAGCATGGCTCTTGCCTTCACAACTACACGCCATTTACACGCCGATCAAGGATAGACCATGAGCCTTCCAACGCTGGCCGAACTGCCGGCCATTCTGTTGCCTTACGCCAACCGGGCCGAGCAGTCATTTCGTGACGCGGTGGCCGCGCTGGATGACGATCATGGCCTTTCTGCGTGGACGCCGCAACGGTGGGCCGACTTCGCCCGCGTGTGCGCCGCCAGTGATTTCGTCATTGAACAGAGTGTTCGTGACCCTTTGATGTTGCTGGAGCTGGTGGCCTGGGGCGAGCTGGACCGCGGCTTTGCGCCCGGCGAGCTATGCAGCCAGATAGCCGGTGCGGTGCAACAGGCCGAAACAGAAGATGAACTGGGCCGCGTGCTGCGCCGCCAACGCACGCGCCAGCAGGTGCGCATCATCTGGCGCGACCTCACACGCCAGGCCGACCTGGTGCAAACCTGTCGCGATCTGTCCGACATGGCCGACGCCTGCATCGACCAGGCCTATCAATGGCTGTACCAGCGCCACTGCGCCCAGTTCGGCACGCCGACCGGAGCGCGCAGCGGCGAGGCACAGCACATGGTCATCCTCGGCATGGGCAAGCTCGGTGCGGTGGAACTGAACCTGTCGTCGGATATCGACCTGATCTTCGCCTACCCCGAGGGCGGCGAGACGGTGGGCGTGAAGCGCGCCCTGGATAATCAGGAGTTCTTTATTCGCCTGGGTCAAAAACTGATCAAGGCCCTGGACCCGATGACCGTCGACGGTTTTGTCTTCCGCGTCGACATGCGCCTGCGCCCCTACGGTTCGGCCGGCGCCCTGGTGCTCAGCTTCAACGCGCTGGAGCAGTACTACCAGGACCAGGGCCGGGACTGGGAGCGCTACGCCATGATCAAGGCGCGGGTGGTGGCCGGCGACCAGGCGGCTGGCGCGCAACTGCTCGACATGCTGCGCCCGTTTGTCTATCGCCGTTATCTGGACTTCTCGGCCATCGAAGCGCTGCGCACCATGAAGCAACTGATCCAGCAGGAAGTGCGGCGCAAGGGCATGGCCGACAATATCAAGCTGGGCGCGGGCGGCATTCGTGAGGTGGAATTTATCGCGCAGGCATTCCAGCTGATCCATGGCGGCCGCGACCTCAGCCTGCAGCAACGCCCGCTGTTGAACGTGCTGGACACGCTGGAAGGCCAGGGTTATTTGCCCGCAGCGGTGATCAGCGAGCTGCGCAGCGGTTACGAGTTCCTGCGCTACACCGAACATGCGATCCAGGCGATTGCCGACCGCCAGACGCAAATGCTGCCGGACAGCCCCGAAGACCAGGCGCGCATTGCCTTTATGCTGGGCTTCAGTGACTGGGCCGCGTTTCACGAGCGCCTGATGTACTGGCGTGGCCGTGTGGACTGGCACTTTCGCCAGGTGATTGCCGACCCTGATGAAGAAGAGGGCGAAGAAAGCGAATTGGTGGTCGGTGGTGAATGGCTGCCGTTGTGGGAGGAATCCCAGGATGACGACGCCGCGTGTCGCCAACTGAGTGAAGGCGGTTTCACCGATGCCCCCAAGGCCCTCAAGGCGTTGGCCAGCCTGCGCGCCAGCCCGCAGTTGCGCGCCATGCAGCGCCTTGGGCGCGAGCGCCTGGATGCGTTTATCCCGCGCCTGCTGGCCCAGGCCGTTGAACATGCCAACCCGGACCTCGTGCTGGAGCGCGTATTGCCGCTGGTAGAAGCCGTGGCCCGGCGTTCGGCCTACCTGGTGTTGCTGACCGAGAACCCCGACGCCTTGCGCCGCCTGTTGACCTTGTGCGCAGCCAGCCCGTGGATCGCCGAGCAGATCACCCGTTTCCCGCTGTTGCTGGATGAATTACTCAACGAAGGCCGCTTGTTCAAGCCGCCGCTGGCGCCGGAGCTGGCCGCTGAGTTGCGCGAGCGCCTCACGCGCATTCCCGAAGATGACCTTGAGCAACAAATGGAAGCCTTGCGCCATTTCAAGCTGGCGCACCGCCTGCGGGTGGCCGCTTCCGAAATCGCCGGCAGCCTGCCGTTGATGAAGGTCAGCGACTACCTCACCTGGCTGGCCGAAGCGATTCTTGAACAAGTGCTGGCCCTGGCCTGGCGCCAGACGGTCGCCCGTCACGGCTCGCCACAGCGCCTGGACGGCACCCTGTGCGATCCTGGGTTCATCATTGTCGGTTATGGGAAAGTCGGCGGCATCGAACTGGGGCATGGTTCGGACCTGGACCTGGTGTTTATCCATGACGGCGACCCCCAGGCCGAGACGGACGGTGCCAAGCCGATCGATGGCGCGCAATTCTTTACACGCCTGGGCCAGCGCATCATTCACCTGCTGACCACCCAGACCAACTCCGGCCAGTTGTATGAAGTGGACATGCGCCTGCGACCTTCCGGCGCATCCGGCTTGTTGGTGAGTTCCCTGGGGGCGTTTGATCGCTATCAACAAAATGAAGCCTGGACCTGGGAACATCAGGCCCTGATCCGCGCACGGGTGCTGGTGGGCAGCCAGGACGTGGGCCAGGCGTTCGAGCAGGTACGGGCTAACGTGTTGGGGCGTGAGCGGGACTTGGAGAAGCTGCGCCAGGAGGTCAGCGAGATGCGTGCCAAGATGCGTGACAACCTGGGCACCAAGGCCACGACGGCCGGCAGGGGCGCCAATGCCTTCGAGGCCACGGCGCTGTTCGACCTCAAGCAGGACGCCGGAGGTATCGTCGATATTGAATTTATGGTGCAATACGCGGCTTTGGCGTGGTCTGCGCAACATCCATCGTTGCTGCGCTACACCGACAATATCCGCATTCTGGAGGGCCTGGAGCAGGTCGGGCTGATGCCCGCCGCCGATGCCCATTTGCTGCGTGAAGTGTACAAGGCCTACCGCTCAGCCGCGCACCGCCAGGCTTTGCAGAACGAGGCCGGTACGGTAGCCGGGGACCAGTTCGCCGACGAGCGGCGACAGGTGATGCGAATCTGGCAGGTGCTGGGCTTAAATTGAAATTCGACTGATTGGCGACGCCAATTTTTATATGGGATGCGGATTAATGTGGGAGCCGGGCTTGCCCGCGATGCAGGCGCCTCGGTTTATCAGGGATACCGAGGTGATGCGATCGCAGGCAAGCCAGCTCCCACATAAAGATGCTCCCTGGCGCACCGCGATCTACAGTCATTATCGAGGCGGGGAGGCATAGGCCTCCCCGCATCGTTTGTGGAAACTACATGAATATTCTGATCGTTGGGCCCAGTTGGGTCGGTGACATGGTGATGGCACAGACACTGTTTCAGTGCCTGCGCCTGCGCTATCCAGACTGCCAGATCGACGTGCTCGCCCCTGAGTGGAGCCGGCCGATCCTTGAGCGCATGCCCGAGGTGCGCAAGGCCTTGAGCTTCCCGCTCGGCCACGGTGCCCTGGAGTTGGCGACCCGCCGACGCATCGGCAAGTCCATGGCGGGCCAGTACGACCAGGCGATCCTGCTGCCTAACTCGCTGAAGTCGGCGCTGGTGCCGTACTTTGCCGGTATCCCCAAGCGCACCGGCTGGCGCGGCGAGTTTCGCTATGTGCTGCTCAATGACGTACGCACCCTGGATAAAGCCCGTTACCCATTGATGATCGAACGCTTTATGGCTTTGGCCTACGAGCCGGGCGCTGAACTGCCCAAGCCGTACCCGCGCCCCAGCTTGCAGATCGACCCGGTGACCCGTGACGCGGCGCTGGCCAAGTTCGGCCTCACTCTGGATCGGCCCGTATTGGCCTTGTGCCCGGGCGCCGAGTTTGGCGAGTCCAAGCGCTGGCCGTCGGAGCATTACGCCAAAGTCGCTGAAACTAAGATCCGCGAAGGCTGGCAGGTGTGGTTGTTCGGTTCCAAGAACGATCATTCGGTGGGTGAAGACATTCGCCAGCGCCTTATCCCCGGCCTGCGTGAAGAAGCGGTGAACCTCAGTGGCGACACGTCCCTGGCTGAGGCCATTGACCTGTTGTCGTGCGCCGACTCGGTGGTGTCAAACGACTCCGGCCTGATGCATGTGGCGGCGGCGCTGAACCGTCCGCTGGTGGCCGTGTACGGCTCCACATCCCCAGGCTTCACTCCGCCGTTGGCCGACAAGGTCGAAGTGGTGCGCCTGGGTCTGGATTGCAGCCCGTGTTTTGACCGCACCTGCCGCTTCGGCCACTACAACTGCCTGCGCCAGTTGCTGCCCCAGCCGGTAACCGATGCCTTGCAGCGTTTGCAGGGCGACGTGGTCGAGGTTCATTGAGTTGCGGGTTCTGGTAATCAAGACCTCATCCCTGGGCGACGTGATCCATGCCTTGCCGGCCCTCACCGACGCAGCGCGAGCAGTTCCCGGTATTCGGTTCGACTGGGTGGTGGAAGAAGGCTTTGCCGAAATCCCCACCTGGCACCCGGCGGTCGACAAGGTCATCCCGGTAGCGATTCGCCGCTGGCGCAAGAACCTCTGGCAAACCGTCAAGAGCGGCGAATGGCGGCGCTTCAAGCAGGCGGTGCAGTCGACCAAATATGACCTGGTGATCGACGCCCAGGGCTTGCTCAAAAGCGCCTGGCTGACCCGCTATGTGCGGGCGCCCATCGCTGGCTTCGACAAAGATTCTGCGCGTGAACCTCTGGCTGCGCGCTTTTATTCGCGGCGCCTGGCCGTGGCCCGTGGGCAGCATGCGGTGGAGCGTTTGCGCCAGCTGTTCGCCGTGGCGCTGGGCTACGACCTGCCCCAACGCCTGGGCGACTACGGCCTGAGCGTTGAAAAGCTGCTCGGCCTGCCGCCGAAAAAACCGTTCGTATTGCTGCTGCACGGTACTACCTGGGACACCAAGCACTGGCCCGAAGCCTATTGGCGCGAGCTGGCCGAACGCATGGGCCGCCTGGGCGTGGACGTAAAGCTGCCGTGGGGCAACGCCGCCGAAAAGGCGCGGGCCGAACGCCTGGCCCTCGGCCTGCCCAACGCCGAAGTGTTGCCCAAGCTCAACCTGGCGGGCGTTGCCCGTGTCTTGGCGAGCGCCCGTGCCTGCGTGGCCGTCGACACCGGCCTTGGCCACTTGGCGGCGGCATTGGACGTGCCGACCATTTCCCTGTTCGGCCCAACCAACCCAGGCCTCACCGGTGCCTACGGCAAAGGCCAGATTCACTTGGCCAGCGACTGGCCGTGCGCGCCTTGCCTGCAAAAACAGTGCACTTATCAACCCACTGCCGACGACCTGCGGCGGTTCGACATCGCCCGCGAGTCGCCCCTGTGCTTCACGCGTCTGAACCCTGAGCGTGTCGCAAGCCGGCTGAGCACGTTGTTACTGGCCGAGGAGCAGCACTGATGCAACTGGCTTTTGTTCTGTACAAGTACTTTCCTTTCGGTGGCCTGCAGCGCGACTTCATGCGCATCGCCCTGGAATGCCAGCAGCGCGGCCACAGCATTCGGGTGTACACCCTGATCTGGGAAGGCGATATCCCGCCAGGCTTTGAGGTGCTGGTGGCGCCGGTCAAGGCCTTGGTCAACCACCGTCGCAACGAAAAGCTCTACGCCTGGATCCAGGCCGACCTGGCCAAGCGCCCGGTGGACCGCGTGGTGGGCTTCAACAAGATGCCGGGGTTGGACCTGTATTTTGCCGCCGACGGTGTGTTCGAGGACAAGGCCCAGACCCTGCGCAACCCGATGTATCGCTGGTTCGGGCGCTACAAGCACTTTGCCGAATACGAGCGCGCCGTGTTCGATAAAAACGCCAAGACGCAGATCATGGTGTTGTCCGAGCATCAGCAACAGCTGTTTACCCAGTATTACGGCACCCAGGCCGAGCGTTTTCACCTGTTGCCACCGGGTATTGCCCGCGACCGCCGCGCGCCGCCGAACGCCGCCGAGATCCGCGCCGATTTCCGCGCTGAATTCGGCTTGGCCGAGGATGATCTGCTGTTGGTGCAGATCGGTTCGGGGTTCAAGACCAAGGGGGTCGACCGCAGCCTCAAGGCGCTGGCCGCCCTGCCTTCGCGGCTGAAGAAACGCACCCGGCTATTTGTAATCGGCCAGGACGACCCCAAAGTATTCCAATTGCAGAGCGCGGCGCTGGGCCTGGGCGACCAGGTGCAGTTCTTCAAGGGCCGCAATGATATTCCGCGTTTCCTGCTGGGGGCGGACCTGTTGATTCACCCCGCGTACAACGAGGCGGCCGGCATGGTGCTGGTCGAAGCGGTGGTCGCCGGCCTCCCGGTACTGGTGAGCCAGGTGTGCGGCTATGCGTTCTACATCGACAAGGCCCAGAGCGGCCGGGTGTTGGACGAGCCGTTCGAGCAAACCCAGCTCAACCAGTATCTGGTCGATATGCTCGACGACCCACAAGCGCGTGCGACCTGGAGTCGCAATGGTCTGGCCTTCGCCGAGACGGCCGACCTCTTTAGCATGCCGCAGTACGCTGCGGACCTGATTCTGGCGGAGCCAAACCGATGAAGTTGATTCTAGCCGAACCCTTCAAGACCCTCTGGGCCGGACGCGATGCGTTCGCCGAGGTCGAGAAGCTGGAAGGCCAGGTGTTCCGCGAGCTGGCCGCTCGCCGTACGTTGCGTACGGTGGTCGAGGGCCAGCCTTATTTTGTGAAGATCCACCGTGGGATCGGCTGGGGCGAAATCCTCAAAAACCTGGTTACTGCCAAATTACCGGTGTTGGGCGCGGGCCAGGAGTGGGTGGCGATCCAGCGCTTGCAGGCGCTTGGCGTACCGACCATGACCGCCGTGGCGTTCGGTGAAAAAGGCAGCAACCCGGCCGACCAGCACTCGTTCATCATCACCCAGGAACTGACCCCCATCATCAGCCTGGAAGACCTGACCCTGGACTGGGTCAAGCAACCGCCCGTGCCGGCGATCAAGCATGCCTTGACCCTTGAGCTGGCGCGTACCGTGGGCGCGATGCACCGGGGCGGCGTCAACCACCGTGACTGCTACCTCTGCCATTTCCTGCTGCACACCGACCGGCCTATCAGCGTCGACAACCTCAAGCTGTCGGTGATCGACCTGCACCGTGCCCAGGTGCGTGCGACGATCCCCGTGCGCTGGCGCAACAAAGACTTGGCCGGCCTGTATTACTCCGCGTTGGAGATCGGCTTGACCCAGCGCGACAAGCTGCGTTTTCTCAAGGCCTACTTCCAGCAGCCGCTGCGCCAGATACTGGCGGAGCAAACCGCGCTGTTGTCTGCGCTGGAACGCATGGCAGCAAAGCTGTATGCGCGTAAACAACGATACGGGGATGCGATCTGATGGCGGGTTGGAATCTGGAACCTGCCTACGCCGCCCTGGCGGATGACTTTGGAAGCCTGGACGCGGTGTTCGCCTTGCAAGGCGAGCGGCTGACCCGCGACCCGTTGTCGGAAGTGATTCGGGTGGAGCGTGGCGGGGTCAATTATTACGTCAAGCGCTACGTAGGTGCCGGCAAGGGCCTGCGTCGTTACCTGGGCAGGCCGCGGGTGAAGTCCGAATGGCAGAACCTCAAGCGTTTCGCCAAGTGGGGCATCCCCACCGCCGACGTGGTGGCCTGGGGCCTGGACCGCAAGGGCCTGGCCTATAACCGTGGCGCCATGATCACCCGTGAGCTGCCCAAGACCGAAGATCTGTCGGTGCTGGCCGAGCGTCACGATGAGCGCCTCAAAGACCCCCGGTGGGTCGATGGCATCAGCCGCCAGCTCGCCGAATACACGCGCACCATGCACGATCACCGCTTCACCCATAACGACTTGAAGTGGCGCAACCTGCTGGTGGACGATCAGCGCACCCTGTACCTGATCGACTGCCCCAACGGTGATTTCTGGCGCGGCTTCTGGCTCAAGTACCGCATCACCAAGGACCTGGCCTGCCTGGACAAAGTCGCCAAGTATCACTTGTCGGCCACCCAGCGCCTGCGGTTCTACCTGCAATATCGCCAGCGCGCGCACCTGACCGCGTCGGACAAACAGCGAATTCGCCATGTGGTGAAGTTTTTCGAGGGACGCGAATGAGTGACTTCCTGGCGGCTGAAGACCGCGCTCTGCTTGAGCGCAACGGCCTGGCGACCTTCGACGCCCTGTGGGCCAAGCAACTGGATGCGGTGGATGAGCCGAACACCAGCGGCGACGGTTGGAGCAGCGTGTATCGCCTGGAGCTTGAGGGGCAGGGTTACTATCTCAAGCGCCAGAGCAACTACCTCACGCGCACCTTGCACCGCCCGTTTGGCGAGCCGAGTTTTGCCCGCGAGTTTCGCAACATCAGCCTGTATCGAAAGCTCGGCATCCCGGCCCTGCAAGCGGCGTTCTTCGGTGAGCGCAAGGTCAAGGGTGAGCGCCGGGCGATGCTGCTCACCCGTGCGCTGGATGGCTGGAATGACCTGGATTCGTTGCTGGAGCAGTGGGCGCAATTGAGCGCAGCCCAGCACAGTGCGATCCTGTTGGCGTGCGGCAAGCTGGCGCGTCATCTGCACAGCGTCGGGCAAGTGCATGGCTGTTTTTACCCCAAGCATATTTTCCTGCAGCCTGCCGGTGAGGGGTATGTCGCACAGTTGATCGACCTGGAGAAAACCCGCCCGCTGTTGTTCGGCTGGCGTGACCGGGTCAAGGACCTGGAACCTTTGCTGCGCCGCGCGCCGCAATGGTCGGATGCGCAGGTGCGCCAACTGCTGGCGGCGTACCTTGAGCAGCCCGAGGACAGTGCCCTGGTGTCGACTTGGCACCAGCGCCTGACCGCGCGCCGCAGCCACAAGGAGAACCGCTGATGCGTTTATCCGAGCTGAAAACGGCTGGGCGTACCCCCAGCCTGCCACTGACCCTCGACCTGGCGGATGCCGCCGGCCCTGGGCAATTGCAATTGCTGAGCCTGCTGCGGGTGTTGCCGGGGCAGCGCTACGTGGGTGCCGCTGTGTGGCGGGGGCGCCCGGTGTTGGCCAAGTTGTTGGTGGGCAGCAAGGCGGCGCGGCATTTTCAGCGTGAGCTCGCGGGTGTGCGTCTGTTGGCTGAGCAAGGCCTGACCACGCCGTTGCTGCTGGCCGATGGCTTGCAGGACGGCGAGGGCGGTTGGCTGCTGTTTGAATTTATCGAGGGGGCCCAAAGCCTGTCCGACGCTTGGCTCGCCGTCGAAAACCTGCCGCCGTTGGCGGATGAACAAACCGCTGTGCTCGCCGAAGCGCTGGGCGCGATCGCCCAGATGCATGCCAAGGGCCTGTGGCAAGAAGACCTGCACCTGGACAACTTGCTACGCAAGGATGGCAAGCTGTATCTGATCGATGGCGCCGGCATTCGTGTCGAAGCGGCGGGCAAGGCGCTATCGCGCAATCGAGTGCTGGAGAACCTCGGTGTGTTCTTCGCCCAACTGCCGAAAAACCTCGAGCCCTTTACCGAGGAGTTGCTGGTGTATTACTTGCTGGCCAACGGCGAACACGCCTTGCCAATGCAAGCCCTGGAAAAACAGGTGCGTAAAGTCAGCGCCTGGCGCTTGAGAGACTACCTGGACAAGACCGGCCGCGAATGCACGCTGTTCAGTGTGGTGCGCGGCGCTTTTGGCTTGCGTGCGATCCGCCGCGAAGAAGAAGCCGCCATGGTGCCGGTGCTTGAGCAGGCCGATGCGTTGCTCGACCAGGGTCACCTGTACAAGACCGGTGGCGCGGCGAGCGTGGCCAAGGTCGACGTGGCCGGCCGGCCGCTGGTGATCAAGCGCTACAACATCAAGGGTTTTGCCCATTGGCTCAAGCGCTTCTGGCGCCCGAGCCGCGCCTGGCACTCCTGGCGCGAAGGCAACCGCCTGGCCTTCCTGGGCTTCGCCACACCCAAGCCGCTGGCGGTGCTGGAGAAACGATTCCTGTGGTTGCGCAGCCGCGCCTACCTGGTCACCGAATATCTGCCTGGGCCGGACATCATCGAGCGCTTTGCGCCGTATGTGGAGAGCGGCGAGGCGCCCGAGAGCGAGTTGCAGGCGCTGGACCAGTTGTTTGCCGACTTGATCCGCGAGCGCATCAGCCATGGGGATTTCAAAGGCCATAACCTGTTCTGGAACGACGGGCACTGGGCGATGATTGATCTGGATGCGATGTGTCAGCACTCTTCCGCTGCCAGCTTTGCGCCGGCCTATGCCAAAGACCGTGCAAGGTTTATGCGTAACTGGCCGCAAGGCAGTGCGTTGTATCGGGTGATTGACCAGCGCTTGCCCAAAGAGGCGGGTGTCGGCAGTTAAACCTATCGCGTGCAAGCCCGCTCCCACACTTGATCTGTGAACGCGGTCAAAATGTGGGAGCGGGCTTGCCCGCGATGGCGCCCGTCCAGGCGCTGCATTCAGAACTGGTACTGCGCCCCAGCCCCCGCATACCACGAGCGCCCCGGCGCCGCTTCGTAATAGCGGTTATTGCCATCCCCCACAATCACCGACCCTACGTACTGACGATCCAGCAGATTATCCAGGCGCAGGGTCTGGTGAAAGGTCCAGTGCTCTACCTTCTGCTCAAACCGTGCGCGCCAGTTGAAGACGCTGTAGGCCGGCGCGGCGTGTTGTTGGTTGGTGTCTTCTACGTAGACCTTGCTGCGGTACATGCCTTCGATGGCGGTGCTGACCCAGTCCCGTGGTTTCCAGTTCAGTTCGGCGAACAGGGTGGTTTGTGGCACGCCGGGGAGGTAGTTGCCTTTGTCGATGGTGTTGGTGCCGCTGGCAAAGTCGCTGTCGTAGGTTGCGTGCAGGCGTGTGTAGGCCAGGCTGGTGCTCCAGTGGTCGCTCAGCTGGCTTTCAACACCCAGTTCGAAGCCGCGGCGCAATGTGCGACCGGCGTTCTGGTAGCTGGTACGGCCACCGATGGATTGCTGCACCACCAGTTCGTCCTCGGTGGTGATCTGGAAAATGGCGGCGTTGATCCGCGTGTTGTTCAGTTGCGCTTTCACGCCCATTTCATATTGCGTGCTTTCAGACGGCTTCAAGCCGAAGTTGAAGCCCTCGGCGTTGCCCGGTGCATAGGCCAGCTCGGCCTGAGTCGGGGTTTCAAAGCCTTTGCCTGCGCTGATGTAGGCGTGCAAGTCGGGGGTGAACGCGTACATCACGCTCATCGAAGGGGTGTTTTTCTGGTAGGTCTTGTTGCCGCTGGCGTCGCCATTGCTCAGGAACTGATCGTCAACGTCCATCTGCATCGTGCTGTGGCGCACGCCGGCTTGCAGGGTCCAGCGGTCGAGGGCCCAGTTGGCTTGGATATACGGGTCGAGGCTGCGAGCCGTGTCGATTTCGTCGCGGCGTAGTTGGCCTTTCACGCCGAGGGCATTGCCGCTGTAGTTCTGATAGCCATGGCGGCTGTCTTCGCTTTGGTCGAAGTCCAGGCCGGTAATGATCATCAGCTCGCCAGGCGCGCTTTCGATGGGCTGCAGCCAGCGCACGCTGCCGCCGTAGAACTTTCGATCAAATTGCACCACGCCACCGCCGCGTTCGTTGGCGGGCGTGCCTTTGGGGATCGACAGGTACTGAATCACACTGCGCCGCCCGGTGTAGGCATTGACCTGCAAGGTCGCGCCACCGAAATACCGCTCGTAATTCATCCCCAATTGCTGATGATCGATACTTTTACGCGTGTTGTAGTTCAGCGCATTGGCGCTTACCGAGCGCGGGTCGGCCTTGTACGCTGCCCAGGTCTGCCCCAGTGGATCTTGCGTACCGTTCTGCTCCAGGCTGCTGTAGATCAATGCCAGCTTGCTGTCGTCATCGGGCTCGACATTGAGCTTGGCGAAGGTCTGGTCGCGGCGCGCGCTGCTGTGATCGCGGTAGCCGTTGGTGTCCATGCGCGAGGCGTCGAGCACAAACCCGGCGCCATTCGCCGTGCCCTCGGCGCTGAGGTGGTTCTTGTTCAGGCCGTCGCTGCCCACCAGGGTTTCGGCGCCGATACGCGGCGGGCCTTCACCGTCGCGAGAGAACATCTGGATCACGCCCCCGGCGTTGCTGCCATACAGCGTCGCCGCCGGGCCGCGCAGCACTTCGATGCGTTCGGCCGTGTCGAGGTTGAACGTCGCGGCCTGGCCCTGGCCATCCGGGGTACTGGCGGGGATACCGTCGGCGATCAGCTTGATGCCGCGCACGCCGAATGCTGAACGGGCGCCGAAGCCTCGGGAAGAAATTTGCAGGTCCTGCGCATAGTTCTGGCGGTTCTGCACCACCAGGCCGGGCACGCGGGACAGGGCTTCGGAGGCATTGATGCCGAGCTGGCCGTCACTGATCTGCTCGCGGTTGATGCCGTCCACGGAATAGGGCAAATCGAACGTCGGGCTGGCGCTGCGCGAGCCGGTGACCACGCTGGGGTCAAGTATCAGCGGCGTATCGTCGGCCTGGGCATTACTGCACAGGCCCAGCAAGAGCAGGGCAAGGCGGCAGGGAGTGGATGATGTCATGAGGGGGCCGGGTCTGTGGCGCAGCGCAACTGAATGGCGTAGGCGCAAATGCCGCCAGTTTAACGGCTCCCCTGGATTTTTTCCGAATTCACAACACTGGGCGGAACAGGAAGTTTCCCACGCGTTGCGACGGCGCCTGTAGGCTCCTGATTCGTTGGGTTAGCGAAGCGGGAGCTGCTAGATTTCGGTTCCTCCAAAAAAGAAGAGCCGAAAACATGCGCACAACGAGCATGAAGTTACTGGTGCTGGGGAGCATCGCATTAACCATGGCTGGCTGCGGAACTGTTACTACCGCGTTTCGCGAGGATGCCGCCACAGTTCGATCACTCAAGGCCAATAAAACCTATTGTCAGTCCGTTCCCCGTATTTACAGCGGGGTGACTTATAACCTGTGTATCTTGAATGGCCCGCCGAACTCCCGCGGCGATGTGGTAGTGAACAATGTGCCATGGACGCTCATTGATATCCCGCTCTCGGGCATCACGGACACGCTCCTGCTGCCCTACACGGTCTACCGGCAAAGCGCGGACGGTAGCATTGAACTCCAATAATCCGCTGAGCTTGCCGCTAACAGCTTCCCCCTGCTTTTAAGCTATAATCCCGCCCTTTAGCTGTTTCCCGCCCCGGCGGGAAACACACTTTTTTCAGGCGCGATGCGCCTGCATGCAGACTAAAAGAGGCTAGACCCCAGTGGCATTGACGATTCTTGGCCTGTCCGGCGCCCTTAGCCATGATCCTTCCGCAGCCCTGTATATCGACGGCAAGCTGATTGCGGCCGCCGAAGAAGAGCGCTTCGTACGCGACAAACATGCAAAGAACCGCATGCCCTACGAGTCGGCGAAGTTCTGCCTGGAGCAGGCTGGCATCAAGCCTTCGGACGTTGACGTGGTGGCGATCCCGTTCGCCCCGATCAGCCTGTTCGGCGAGGCGCGCTGGCACTACGCCAAGCGTTACTGGTACGCCCCGGACCGCGCTCTCGACGCGATCCTGATGGGCAACCGTCGCTACAAGCGCTATCGCAACAAGATCGTCTGGTGCCTGGAGCAACTGGGCTTCGATCCGAAGAAAATCAAGATTGAACCGGTAGAACACCACCTGGCTCACGCATCCAGCGCCTACCACTGCTCGGGCTTCCAGGAAAAAACTGCGATCCTGGGCATTGACGGCAAGGGCGAGTACGCCACTACCTTCTTTGGCTACGGCGAAAACGGCAAGATCCACAAGATCAAGGAATTCTACGATCCGGACTCCCTCGGCGGCCTGTACGGCGCAATCACCGAGTTCCTCGGTTTCGAGATGCTCGACGGTGAGTTCAAGGTCATGGGCATGGCGCCGTACGGCGATGCCAGCAAATACGACTTCTCGCGCCTGGCCTCCTTTGAAAACGGCGAGTTGGTGATCAACACCGACTACGCCAACGTCATCGGCCTGCGCCGCTACAAAGAGAAGGGCAAAGGGTTCTACTTCTCGCCAAAACTGATCGAGTGGCTGGGGCCGAAACGCGAAGGCGACATCGCCGACGAGCCGTACATCCACTACGCGGCCAGCATGCAGGCGCTGTTCGAAAAACTGGCCTTGCAGATGATCGACCACTACCTGGGCGACATCCTCAAGGACACCGGCAAGCTGGCCTTCGCCGGCGGCTGTGCGCTGAACGTCAAGCTGAACCAGAAAATCATTGCCCGTGACGACGTCAAAGAGCTGTTCGTACAGCCGGCTTCCGGCGATGCCGGCACCGCCGTCGGTGCGGCGGCCTATGTGTCCCATGCCCGTGGCGTACCGGTCGAGAAGATGGAACACGTCTACCTCGGCCCGTCCTACAGCAACGAAGACGTGATCGCCGCGTGCGCCAAGCACGAGAGCAAGCCGAACTGGCGCAAGATCGAGAACATGCCTAAGCGCATTGCCAAGATCATGGTCGACGGCAATCCGGTCGCCTGGTTCCAGGGCCGCATGGAGTTTGGCCCGCGTGCCTTGGGCGGTCGTTCGATCATCGGTTGCCCAAGTGCGACCGGCGTGGCGGATCGCATCAACCACCAGATCAAGTTCCGCGAGCGTTGGAGGCCTTTCTGCCCGTCGATGCTCGACACCGTTGCCCCGCAGATGATCAAGGTCGATCATCCGGCGCCGTTCATGACCTTCACCTTTGAGGTCGCCGAAGAGTGGAAGACCCGCGTACCGGAAGTGGTGCACGAAGACGGTACTTCCCGCGCCCAGGTGCTCAAGCGCGAATACAACCCGCGCTACTACGACATGATGAAAGAGCTGGAAGTGCTGACCGGTAACGGCGTGTCCCTGAACACCTCGCTCAACCGTCGTGGCGAAGCGATGATCTGCTCGCCGACCGACGCGCTGAACATGTTCTTCGGCTCGGACCTGCAGTACCTGATCATGGAAGACATCCTGGTGGTCAAGGATGGCGTGGACCCTTATGACGCCGTGGTTTAAATGCTGAACCGCTTCCAGGGCTGGCGTGAACGTGGCTGGGCGCCTGTCGAAGCCGAGGTTTACGCCCAGGCCTGGCAGCGTTACGGCGGCAGTGTGGCGACCCATCCCCAGGTGATTGAGCGGTTGGCCGGGCTGGCGCAGATACCTGTGCGCTACCTGGGCTGGGAGCACGGTGGTGAACTCAAGGGGGCGATCGCCACCTGGGGGCGCGACCTGGCGCTGTCCAAGGATGTGCTCAAGCGCAGCGGCAAGAAAGGCCTGTTTGACCTGGGCAACGCCGAGATCATCCTGCCGATTGCTGCCGATGCGCAGGTGCCGTTGCGGCATCGTGCGCGCTACCTGTCGACGCTCAATCAAGGGCGCGTGAGCACCCTCAAGCCCCAGGCCGAGCAATTGGCCATGGCGCGTACTCCCGAGGACCTGTCGAAGAAGTTTCGCTACAACCAGCGGCGTGAACTGCGCCTGTTGGAAGAGGCGGGCGGCGTGGTAAGGGCGGTCAGTGAGTTTTCCAGCGTAGAACTGGCGGCGATCTATTGCGACCTGTTCCAGCGTCGTTGGGGCTTCCCGGCGGCGGGCGCGGCGCGTCTGGCCGAGGTGCTGGAGTTGCTCAAGGAATTCCTGTTCGGCTCGGTGCTGTTTCTGAACGACGCGCCGATTGCAGTGCAATTGGTGTATCAGGTGCAGTCCAACGAGTGGTTCAGCGCCGAGTATGTCAATGGCGGCGTCGACCCTGAAACACGTGCATTCAGCCCCGGCAGTGTGCTGAGTTTTCTCAATACCCAAAGTGCCTGGGAGCAGGCGCGGGCGGCGAACAAGTCGCTGCGCTTCTCCTTCGGGCGTTCCGACCGTGAATACAAGGAGCGCTGGTGCAACCCGGTGCCGGTCTTCAGTGTATGAGCCGTAAACAGCAACTGCTCAAGCGCCATCGGCGTAACAAGCGTATTGCGCTATTGATCGGCGTGCTGGTGTTGGTCGCCACCGGCGTACTGGTGGCCTGGTGGTTGCCGCTGATCCTTGCGGTGCTGCTGTGGGCCGCCCATGAAGCCTGGTTTGCCGATCACCTGTTTTACTCGCCCAAAGACAGCTATGAGTACGCGTTCCCGGCCGGCAGCGAACAGCCCGGCTTGCGCCTGGAGGCGGGCCGGCTGTTGCTGGATGCGCCGTTGGCGGCGGATGAAACCCTGATCGTCGGCATTGAGTTGAAAAGTACCTGGCTGGGGCGTTTCTTCGATCCTGCGGTAGACCTGTTGGGCCTGCAAAGCCCGGACCGGCAAGCCTTCGAGCGCGGCGTCGCTGGGCGGCGTTATCTGAACCTGACCGGCGCCGCCGAAGCCTTGGCCGCGGGCAAGCTCAAATTGCGCGGGCGTTTTTGCCGGATCAAGGGGCAGCCGACGCTGTGGCGCTTTCGCCAGCCGGACTATCGCCAGCAACGTGTGATGGTGATCGCGCCCCATGCCGACGATGCCGAACTGGCTGCGTTCAGCCTTTACAGCCAGGCGACTGAAAGCTGGATCGTCACGCTGACGGCCGGTGAAATCGAAGCCGAGCATTATCAGCACATGGGCCTGCCCAAGGCTGAAGCTGCGCGCCTCAAGGGCCGTTTGCGGGCCTGGGACAGCGTCGCCGTGCCCCGCTGGGCGGGCGTGCCCGAGGCGCAGTGCGTGCAGTTGGGGTACTTCTGCATGCAGTTGCAAGCCATGCAGGCTGCGCCGGATCAGCCTCAAGCCTCCCGCGAAGCCGATTTGGCCGATACGCGGCTGTTTCGCCAGTTCAATGGTTTTATTCTGCCTGGCGATGCTGATGGTGCCCCGACCTGGCATAACCTGATCGCCGACCTGCGGGCGCTGCTGCTCAAGGCGCGGCCCCAGGTCATCGTCTTGCCCACGCCGTTGCTTGACCCTCACGCCGACCATATCTGCGCCCACGCGGCAGTGCTGGAAGCCTTGCAGGGCCTGGAGTGGCAGCCCGACACATTGCTCGGCTACGCCAATCACCTGCATGATAACGACCGCTGGCCAATGGGCGATTCCGGCGCTGGCGTGGCGCTGCCGCCACGTTTCGATGGTGCTGTGGAACTGGTGCCGTGCAGTTTCGCTCTCGCCTTGAGCCAGCAGCAGGACAAGGCCATGGCCCTGGGCATGATGCACGACCTGCAGCCGCCAGCGCCGTTCAAGCGTCGAGTGCGTAGGTGGTTGCAGCAACTGCTGGCGGGCCGTAGTCCATCGCCCTATGGCGAGAACGAATTCTTCCGCAAGGCCGTGCGCCGTCACGAGCTGTTGTGGGTCCTGAAGCAGGACTGAGAGCCGATTGAAGGCAGGCCGTTATGCGCCTGTCGCCCTTTTTACCGGGCTGCGTGCCCGTAGCCAGATCGCTGCATGGAGAGTTATGAAGCCTCGTTTCAAGGTTTTGCAGTTACAGCCGGACTACAACGTCAAGACCCATGACTTCGCGGACTTGGGTGAGCAAATCGTCAAATCCCTGCCGGCTGAGCGCTTCGAGGTGACCTCCGGATTTCTCAGTGGGCGCCCGCTGCCCGGCCAGCCCCTGAGCGTGGCCGAGCACTCCCATTATTTCGAGCTGCCGGAGAAGTCCCTCAAGGGCATTCGCTTTGGCGCCATGTGGCAGATCTACAAGTACTGCCGCGAGCAGAAGTTCGACGTGGTCATCTGTAACCGCTTCAAGTCGGTGAACATGATGCTGTCGCTCAACCGCTGGTTGAAGATCCCGCTGTGCATCGGCATCTCCCACGGCTTTGGCGAGTACGCCCGTGGTTACCGTCGGCGTCAAACCCAGCGCTGGGTCAGCCCGGCGTGGCGCTTTGTCGGGGTGTCCGAAGCGGTCAAGGACTACCTGGTAGACCTCAACTGCGGATTCACCCGTGAGAACACCACGTACGTCACCAACGCTATCGACATTCCCCAGGCCGAGGCTTTGCAGCTGTCCCGTGAGGACGCGCGCAAGGCCCTGGGCCTGCCAATGGATGCACGGATGATCGGCGCCCTGGGCCGCCTCGTGCCGATCAAAGGCCATACCCATCTGCTGCAAGCCTTCGCCACGCTCAAGGACAAATACCCTGAGGCGCAGGTGGGGATTATTGGTTCTGGCCGTGCCGAAGCCGACCTGCGTGCCGACATCGAGCGCCTCGGCCTGACCGGCCGTGCGCATTTGCTGGGCTTTCGCGAAGACGGCATGAAGTACGTGCGCGGCTTCGATATCTGGACCATGCCGTCGCTGTTCGAAGGCCTGGGCCTGGCCTTGCTGGAAGGCATGAGCGGCCACCTTCCGGTGATCGCCTCCAACGGCCCGGCGATGCTGCCACTGGTGCAGGGCGCGGGCGGCTTGTCCCATGATCCGGGTAATGTCGAACAATTGGCTGCGGCCCTGGACACTTACCTGGCTATGAGCGATGAACAATTGCGCGCCAAGGGTGAGGAGGTGTTCCGCTATCTGGAGGCCAACCACACCCTCGACGAGTTCAAGCACAAGTACCTGACCCTGATTGAAATCGGTTTGCGTGAAGTAGGTAGAGCATGAATCAGCAACAACCCCTGGTCTCGGTGATCATCGCTTCCTACAACCATGGCCAGTACATCGAGCAAAGCATTCTTAGCGTGCTGGGGCAGACCTACCCCAATATCGAGCTGTTGATAGTCGACGACGGCTCCAAGGATGACAGCGTCGAACGCATCCAGCGCTTGCAGGCCGAGCACGGCTTTGATTTCCAGGTGCAGCAGAATCAAGGGCTCAGCGCGACCTTGAACGGTGCGATTGCTCGCGCCAAGGGTAGCCTGATCGCACCGTTCGGCTCGGATGACATCATGTTGCCGGAGCGTATTGCCACCCAGGTGGCGTATATGGACGGCAAGCCGAAGGTGGGCATGTGTGCTGGCAATATCGAGCTGATCGACGGTGATGGCAACCTGCACCCGGAGAAGAAACAGCGTCGCGACGTGCCGTTTCGGCGTCTGGACTTCGATGACCTGTTCCTGGACCGCAAGCCGTTTCCACCGGCGCCGACCATGCTGATTCGCCGCGAAGTGCTGGAGGAGGTCGGTGGTTTCGACCCGCAGATTCCCCTGGAAGACTTGCTGATCCAACTGAAGATTACGGCGGCGGGCTACACCATTGACGCCCTTGACGTGGTGATGGCCAAGTATCGCCAGCACGCCAGCAACACCTACAAGAACCACCGCTACATGATCCAGAACATCCTCAAGACCTACGCCAAGTTCAGCGAGCATCCGGCCTATGACGCGGTTCGCTACAACTTCCTGAACTCGATGTTTCTCAAGACCGCCGACCGCGACCGCCCGTTGGCGCGGGAGGTTCTCAAGCAGATCCCTTTGAAGTTCTGGGGGCGCAAGACCTTGCGCGGGCTGGTGCGGTTGTATCTGGCGCCGCTCAAAAACTGAATCGCCACCGCACCCTGTAGGAGCGAGCAAGCTCGCTCCTACAGGTGTTTACAGGCTCTGGACCTGCTCGCGGATTTTCGCAGTGGCGGCTGGGCTCGCCTCCGAGGCGTAACCCTTGAGCAGTTGTTCGAAGTGCGTTTCGAACAGCCAGTTGCGATCCTGAGGATAACGTTGCATGTGGCGCAGGTTACGTTGGCGCAAGGCGTAGCGCAGTGAAGACGGGTAAATGCGCAGGTCAGCCACGTCGATCAGGGCGAACTCACCGTCGTCCATCAACAACACGTTACCCAAGTGCAGCGAGCGGAAGTACACGCCGCGCTCGTGCAGTTGCGCCATGAACCGTCCAAAGCGCTCAACCAGTGATTCACGCAGGCTGCTGTCCAGGCTTTGCAGCGCTTGGCGCAACGTCAGGCCGGGCAACGGCGTGTAGCGCACTGCGCTGCTGGCATCGCTCAGGCGGTAGAGCCCGAGGATGTGCGGCGTAGGAATGCCCAGGGTGCGCAGTTGCTCGCTGTTGCTGGCAAAGCGCTCGGAGTACGGGTTGAAGCTTCCGGAGGTGTACCAGCGGCGTGGGCGGAACAGCTTGAGGAAACTGCCGTCCTCCAGGCGCAGGACTTTGGGCCCCAGGCCATCGGCTTCAATTACCTGGGCGTTGTTGCACAGCTGTTCAAACGCGGCGGGCTTGAGGTTCTGCACCTTCATGCGCAGCAGGCTGCGGTGGCGTTGGGCGAGGCTCAGGCCAGTGATAATTGCCAGGGGAATCCACAGCAGGAACCAGTGTTCCTTGGGCCGTGACAGGATCCCGCCGCCTTCGGTCAGGCCTGCTCCGATGCCATAGGTCAGCAGGGACGATGCCAGGATGAACAGCGGCTGTGCGCGTTGCTGCAGGCCTTTATACAGGCCCCAGCCGAGCATAAAGGCCCACGGGATGAAACCGATGATGCCGACGTAATAGAGCACGCCGAGAGCGAAGCTGTGGGGCTCGCGCAGTTGGTATCCATCGGACACCGTTAGGAAAAGCTCGGAATCATAGCTATGCCCGATCCAAGGGTGCTCGGCAACGAGCTGCAATGTCATGCTCCACAGCTCAAGGCGGAACGAGCTGCCGCGCCCAGTGATCATTTCGGGGAAGAACAACAGGAGCCCGGCGGCGCCCAGTACCATGCCGGTGATTAGTAGCGCCGCGCGGCGGTTACGGCTCACAAAGCTCATCCAAAGTATGGCCAGCGTCAGCGCCACCAGCGGGGTGCGTGAGCCGGTCGCCAGCACGGCCATGGTCATGATTGCCAGGGCCGGTACGCTGAACCACAGCACCTTGAGACGCTGGGTCGTCATGCAGACGTACAGCCAGTACACGGTGAAAAACCCAAAAAGGTGCGAACTCAACAGCGGGTTATCAAGAGCGCCAAGGCCGCCGATCATGCGCAAACCGGGCGAATAGCCCTTGGCGAACGCCACCAGGTTACCCATGCTCACCACCAGCGCAATCACCGCAGCGCTGAAGAAGATCGGCTTGAACAATTCGTTGCGGTAATGCAGCAGCAATCCGCAGCCACCAAACAGCATGAAGGTATTCAACGGCCGCTTGAACAGGTCGGTATCTGAACTGGGCTCGGGGCTCCAGAGCAAGCTGGTCAAGGCCCAAGCCGAGAACGCCACAAATGCGATGGCCAGAGGCTCTCGTAGCAGGTCCTTGAACTCCCGAGGGCGCATGCACAACAGAAACAAGGTCGGTACGCTGAACAGGATGTAGACAATGCGGTGCAGTACATTGCGATTGCCGACAAAGAACAGTGCACTCAGGAGCAGCAACAAGCCAACAGGCAAAATCCATAGGACCAGGAAGTCGAAAACGCGATTTGAGCCATAGATAAGGCGCTTGGAGTGCATACAGTAAAGCCATTCCAGAAAGAGAAAGCCGACCATCTTAAGCTAGTGGCTAAGTAATGTCGCCGGTAGGATCCAACCGGGCCGCGGCTTACGCCGGGTGCAAGTACAACAGAGAAGCTGTGCTAAAGTCAGCCTCCTTTTTCAAAACGCCGCGTGATATGACCGACTCCAGTCCGAGCGCAAGCCCTTCGAGCTTGAAAATATACTTCCGCCTGCTCAGTTACGTTAAGCCCTATATGGGCTTGTTCGCGTTGAGTATCCTTGGATTTCTGATTTTCGCGTCGACCCAACCGATGCTGGGTTACATCCTCAAGTACTTTGTCGACGGTCTCTCCAATCCGGAAGCCGTGCTGTTCCCGACCGTGCCCTTCCTGCGCGACCTGCAATTGCTGCAGGCGGTACCGCTGCTGATCATCTTGATCGCGGCCTGGCAGGGCCTGGGCTCATTCCTGGGCAACTACCTGTTGGCCAAGGTCTCCCTGGGTCTGGTCCACGACTTGCGGGTGCAACTGTTCAACAACCTGCTGACGCTGCCCAACCGCTACTTCGATAATCACAACTCCGGGCATCTGATTTCCCGCATCACCTTCAACGTGACCATGGTCACGGGGGCTGCGACCGATGCTATCAAGGTGGTGATCCGTGAAGGCATGACGGTGATCTTCCTGTTCGCTTCCTTGCTGTACATGAACTGGCGCCTCACGTTGGTAATGATCGCGATCCTGCCGTTGATTGCCGTGATGGTCAGTACCGCCAGCAAGAAATTCCGCAAGCAGAGCAAGAAGATCCAGGTGGCCATGGGCGACGTGACCCACGTGGCCTCGGAGACCATCCAGGGCTACCGCGTGGTGCGCAGCTTCGGCGGCGAAGTCTACGAACAGAAGCGCTTCTTCAAAGCCAGCCAGAGCAATACGAACAAGCAACTGCGCATGACCCGCACTGGGGCGATCTACACCCCGGCGCTGCAATTGGTGATCTACTCCGCCATGGCCGTGTTGATGTTCCTGGTGCTGTACCTGCGTGGCGACGCCTCGGCGGGTGACATGGTGGCCTACATCACCCTGGCGGGCTTGCTGCCCAAGCCGATCCGCCAGCTCTCGGAGGTCAGCTCGACTATCCAGAAAGGTGTGGCAGGCGCCGAAAGTATCTTCGAACAGCTGGACGAAGACGTTGAGGTCGACCACGGCACTCTCGAACGCGACAAGGTCAGCGGTCGCCTGGAAGTGCGTCACCTGAACTTCACCTACCCTGGCACCGATCGCCATGTGCTCAAGGACATCAGCTTTACCGCCGAGCCTGGGCAGATGATTGCGCTGGTGGGGCGTTCGGGCAGTGGCAAGTCGACCCTGGCCAGCCTGATCCCGCGTTTTTACCATCATGAAAGTGGTGAAATCCTGCTCGATGGCATCGAGATTGAAGACTACAAGTTGCTCAACCTGCGCAAACACATTGCCCAGGTCACCCAGCATGTGACCCTGTTCAGCGACACTGTGACCAACAACATCGCCTACGGCGACCTGGCCGGTGCACCTCGTGCCGATGTGGAAGCGGCGGCGGCGGATGCCAACGCCAAGGACTTCATCGATCAGTTGCCCAAGGGCTTTGATACGCAGGTTGGCGAGAACGGTGTGTTGTTGTCCGGCGGCCAGCGTCAGCGTTTGGCGATTGCCCGTGCGTTGCTCAAGAATGCCCCGTTGCTGATCCTCGACGAGGCCACCTCGGCCCTCGATACCGAGTCCGAGCGGCATATCCAGGCGGCACTCGATAAGGTCATGCAAGGCCGCACGACCTTGGTGATCGCGCACCGCTTGTCCACCATCGAGAAGGCTGATCTGATCCTGGTGATGGACGACGGGCGGATTGTCGAGCGTGGTACCCATGGCGAGTTGTTGGCGCAGAACGGTTACTACGCCCGCCTGCATGCCATGGGCCTGGATGCACCGGTGCAGGCTGATATCACCTGATCCAACCGGCATCACGGTGTAAAGGAAATGTAGGAGCGAGCTCGCTCGCGAAAAACCTCAACGATAAACCGCGCTTCCTGAATAAACGCGGCGTCTGTGAGTTTTTCGCGAGCAAGCTCGCTCCTACAGAGAGCAAATCCCCTCCCACATTTGCCCTGCGGTGGTCGCAAGCCATCGCAAACCCTGTGCTAATATCGCGCCCCTGTTCATTTTGTATGTGGGTTGCTCCATGAAGTTGTCCATGCCGCGATTCAATCAAGCCGCTGTCTTGGTGGTCGGCGATGTCATGCTCGACCGTTACTGGCATGGTGGTACCTCACGGATTTCCCCTGAGGCTCCGGTGCCGGTCGTCAAGGTCGAGCAAATCGAAGACCGCCCAGGTGGCGCTGCCAACGTCGCACTCAATATTGCCGCCCTCGGCGCCCCGGCCTCCCTGGTGGGTGTGACCGGTGACGACGAAGCGGCCGAAAGCCTGGCCAACAGCCTGCAGGGTGCCGGCGTGCGTGCGCTGTTCCAGCGCATCGCCCATCAGCCGACGATCGTCAAGCTGCGGGTCATGAGCCGTCACCAGCAGTTGCTGCGTATCGATTTCGAAGAACCCTTCGCCACCGACGCTCTGGCCCTCGGCGACCAGGTCGAGGCGCTGCTCGAAGGTATCAAGGTGCTGGTGTTGTCCGACTACGGCAAAGGCGCCTTGCAGAATCACCAGGTATTGATCCAGGCCGCCAAGGCCCGCAACATCCCGGTGCTGGCCGATCCCAAGGGCAAGGACTTCTCGGTTTACCGAGGCGCCAGCCTGCTCACGCCCAACCTCAGTGAGTTCGAAACCATCGTCGGCGGTTGCGCTGATGAACACGAACTGGTGAGCAAGGGCGCGGCGCTGATGGCCGATCTCGACCTGGGCGCCTTGCTGGTGACCCGTGGCGAGCACGGCATGACCCTGTTGCGTCCGGGCCACCCGGCCATGCACCTGCCGGCGCGTGCCCGTGAAGTGTTTGACGTTACGGGCGCCGGTGACACGGTAATCTCTACTCTGGCTGCGTCTATCGCGGCTGGCGAGGAACTGCCCCACGCCGTGGCCCTGGCTAACCTGGCCGCGGGCATTGTGGTGGGCAAGCTGGGTACTGCAGCCATCAGCGCACCTGAGTTGCGCCGTGCGATCCAGCGTTCCGAAGGCTCGGAGCGCGGTGTGCTGGGCCTGGAGCAGTTGCTGCTGGCAATTGACGATGCTCGAGCTCACAACGAAAGCATTGTGTTCACCAACGGCTGCTTTGACATCCTGCACGCCGGGCATGTGACGTACCTGGAACAGGCAAGCGCCCAAGGCGATCGCTTGATCGTTGCGGTCAACGATGACGCTTCGGTCAGCCGCTTGAAAGGTCCTGGCCGCCCGATCAACAGTGTTGACCGGCGCATGGCGGTACTCGCGGGCCTGGGCGCGGTGGACTGGGTGATCAGCTTCTCCGAAGGCACCCCGGAAAACTTGTTGGCCCAGGTCAAGCCCGACGTGCTGGTCAAGGGTGGTGACTACACTGTCGATCAGGTAGTCGGTGCGGACATCGTCAGCGCCTACGGCGGCACGGTCAAAGTGCTGGGGCTGGTTGAAAACAGCTCCACCACCGCGATTGTCGAGAAGATCCGCAACAACGAGTGATACCCCGTGGGGCGAGCCTGCTCGCCCCTAGCTTTTCTTCGGCACGATCTTGCTCAGCATCTGCCGTGCCTTGCCGGTCAAGCGCTTGAGCTTCGAGTCTTTTTCCGGTTCTGCCAGGCCCTGCTGCCTGAGCCAATCCTTCCAGCGAATCCGCTCATCGCGCACCAGCCAGCCTTCTTGCTGGGCAAAACTTTCCGCCAGATAGAGGCCGCGCGTGCTGGCCGGGTACAGCTGATCCTTTTTGACGGTATACAACTCTGCCAGTGGCTCGCCATCTTTGAGCGGCATCAAGTACAGGTCCGGGCGCTGACGGTCCAGGCGCGCCACCAGTTGGTCACCCTCCAAACGCTCATCCACATGAAACAAGCTGAGGGACTTGGCTTCCTTCGGCACTTCCAGGCGCAGGTCATAAATCAATTGCAGCGAGGCGGTCGGCAGGTGCACGTAGGCCCGTGGGCGCTCGATCAGTTGCATGGTGGCGCAGCGCACCGGGCGTGCGGCCCCAGACAAAGGGCTCAGGCGAAACGGCAGGGCTTCGCGGTAATGCAGGGCGGCGGAGTAGGGCGCCGGCAGCCAGGTATCGTTAAAGCGCCCGCCGAGCCAGCCTTCAGGGGTTTCGAGCAGGCACTCCTCGGCAATTTCCTGGATGGCGGTGTGCAGCGGCAGGTTCAGTTCATGAGCTGGGACGTAGCCGGAGATCAGCTTGAGCACAACATCGCCACGGTCCTGGCGGCGTTGGCGCACCAGCACCCAGTAGTCCTTGTTTTGCCAGTGCAGGGTCAGGCGTACCGAGACGCCGAGGTTCGCCAGTTCCAGGGCGAAGCGCTCGGGATCTGGCACCTCGACCGGCTTGCGCCGTTGCAAGGTCTGGGCGAAGTTGAGCGGCATGCCGACGCTCTGGTAACTCAGGCCTTCGGGGGTGGCTTCGACGTGCAGCGGCAGTGTCTTGAAGTTGCTGGGGTTCTTTCTTATGAGCGTACGCGGCATGTCGGCTCCTTCTTGCGACGGGGTCGGCCGCGTGGGCGGCATCAGAGTTGACGAATGACCCGGGCAGCAGTTGCTACGTTATGGGCCAGGTGCAGCGGATTAATGGTCCCGACAATAGCACTGGCGACGCCCGTTTGCGCGAACAACAAGGTGAAACTGGCCTGAATTGGATCCATTCCCGGTTCCAGGCATACGTGGCCGCTGGCCAGCGCCTTTTTCACCAGGATGCCCTTGCCGTGGGCGGCCGCATAGTCGATCACGGCCTTCTCAGCCTGTTCGTTGAGGTTGTAGGTGACCATCGCGCAGTCGCCCTGCTCCAGCGCTTTCACCCCGCCTTCGACGGTTTTGCCGGAGAAGCCGAAACCGCGGATCTTGCCGTCTTTCTTCAGCTGCGCCAGGGTCTGGTAAACCTCGCAGTCATTGAGGATATGCAAGTCGTTGCCGTCGGAATGCACCAGCACCAGGTCGATAAAATCCGTTTCAAGTCGTTTCAGGCTGCGTTCAATCGACATCCGCGTATGGGCCGCGCTGAAATCGTGATGGGACACGCCATTGGCAAACTCTTCGCCAACCTTGCTGACGATGACCCAGTCCTTGCGCTGGTCACGCAGCAGCGGCCCCAGGCGCTCTTCGCTCATGCCGTAGGCCGGCGCGGTGTCGATCAGGTTGATGCCCAGCTCGCGGGCCTGGCGCAACAACATGCGGGCGTCGTCGTCGCCAGGGATCTGAAAGCCGTTGGGGTATTTCACCCCTTGGTCGCGGCCCAACTTGACGGTGCCCAGGCCCAGGGGCGACACCAGCAGGCCGGTGCTGCCCAGGGGGCGATGCAGGTCGTGCAGGGTTGGCAGGCTCATGGCAACAGTTGCTCCCAGGCGGGTTGGCCGATTGCCGGGGTTGGCAGTTCGGGCAGAGGGGCGCTGGCGCTGGGGCGTATGCCGTCGCGCTCCAGGGCGTGGAGTACGCGGTCGGCGAAGTCCGGCGCCAGGGCCAGTTTGGTGGGCCAGCCCACCAGCAGGCGGCCGTCTTCGGCAAGGAACGCGTTATCGGGACGGCTCAGCCCCGTTTGCAGCGGCTCGGCGCGGTCCACCCGCAGGGTGGCCCACTGGGTCTGGCTCATGTCGATCCAGGGCAGCAGTTGCGCCAGCTCTTTCTGCGCGGTGGCGATCTGTTCTTCAGGCGTACGTCCCACACCGTCAGCCTCGGCGATATCACCGCCCATGTACCAAACCCAGTTGCCATCCGCGGCCGGGTGGGTGGTCACGGTGAGACGCGGCTTGGTGCCGCCGCCCAGGCAATGGGCGTACAGCGGCTTGAGGCCGGGGCCTTTGGCGATGATCATGTGCAGCGGGCGTTTTTGCATGGCCGGCTGGCTATGGCCCAGGGCGGCGAGCAAGTCTGCCGTGCCGCCGCCAGCGCTCAGGACTATGCGCTGGGCGCGGATCTCACGGCCATCGACCTTCAAGCCCACCAGGGTGCCACCCTCCAGCAACGGTTCGATGTGCTGTCCAGCGAGCAGACCGTCACCGGCCAGTTGCGCCAGGCGGTTGATCAGGCTGGGCACGTCCACCACCAGCTCGGCCAGGCGATAGACCTTGCCTTTGAAGCGACGGTCCTGCAGCGCCAGGGGCAGTTCGTTGCCCTTGACCTGATCGACGCGGCCACGCACGGCCTTGCTGGCGAAAAAGCTGGTGAGGTTGCCGGCAATCGTGCCGGGCGACCACAAGTAATGCGCCTGGGAAAGCACGCGCACACCGGACAGGTCCAGCTCGCCGCTGCCGGCCAGGGCTTCACGCCAGCGGCGCGGCATATCGGCAATGGCTTCGGAGGCGCCGGTGAGGGCGCCATGCAGGGCGTATTTCGCACCGCCGTGAATGATCCCCTGGGACTTCAGGCTTTGCCCGCCGCCCAGGGTGGCGCTTTCCACCAGTACCGTGGAGAACCCCTGGCCGCGCAGGCGCGCATTGAGCCAGAGGCCGGCAACCCCGGCGCCGACAATCAGAACGTCGGTGGAAATAACGGATGGCATCGGCGACCTCAGTGTTCAAGACAAGAGGCGCAGTATACAGGCTGTTGAGTGGCGGTCAGTGCCCGGCGGTTTTCGAGAACAGCTGAATCACCACCACGCCCAGCACAATCAGGCCCATCCCCAGCATCGCCGGCACATCCAGCTTCTGCCCATAGATGAACAACGCCGCGATGCTGACCATCACGATGCCCATCCCGGCCCACACCGCGTATGCCACGCCGACCGGCACGGTGCGTACCACTAGGGTCAGCATCCAGAACGCCACGCCGTAACCGACGATCACCAGCAGCAACGGAATAGGGGTGCTCCAGCCTTTGATGGCTTTCATGGAAACGGTGGCGATCACTTCCGAGCAGATGGCGATGGCCAAGTAGTAGTAGGCGGCATTCATGGGGCAATCCTCGAGGTGATGCGCATTTGATAAGGTCGGCATTCTAGAGGTTCGCCAGATGGGGTAAAGTCATTACCTATCTGGAATTGAGATGGGTTGAGCCATGAGCGTGCGATGGGATCTGGAGCAGATGCGGCTGTTTGTCAGCGTCGCCGAGCAGCGTTCGTTTTCTGCCGTGGCCCGTGGGCAGCGCAAGGCGCAATCGGCGGTCAGCAATGGCATTGCCCTGCTGGAGGCGGACTTGGGCGTTGTCCTGTTCGAACGTAGCAGCGGCCGGCAACCGCGCCTGACCGAGGCCGGCAGTGTGTTGTTGGAGGAAGCGCGTGAGGTGCTGCGCCAGTGTGAGCGCCTCACGGGCCGGGCCTTATCGTTGACCCGCGGCGAGGAAGCCTGCCTGCGCCTGGCCCAGGATGAGGCGATGTTGTTCCAGCCTGTGCTCGACAGCCTGGAGGCGCTGGCGGTGCACTACCCGCTGTTGGAGGTGCAGTTGTCCAGCGCGGCTCAGGGCGATGTGGCGCGCAAGCTGGTGGAGCGCAAGGCGGACCTGGGGTTGTTGTTCTATCACGACCAGATTCCCGAAGCCCTGGAGCGAAGGGTGGTGGGCAGTGTGGAAATGGTCACGGTGTGCGGAGTCAATCACCCGTTGGCCAAGGAGCAGTACGTGACGTGCCAACACCTGGCCCAGTTTCGCCAGTTGCTGATGTCGACCCAGACCAGCGTCTACCCCGGCAGCGAGGCGGCCAGCCCCCTGGTGTGGCGCGCCGACAGCTTCTACGTATTGGCCGAATGGCTGATGAGTGGCCTGGGCTGGGCCTGGCTGCCTCGGCATATCGTGCAATACCCGACCTATCAGCAACAGATGGTCGAATTGGCCAGCGAATGGACCCCGCCCGCCCTGGTAGTGGAACTGGTGTGGCGCCGCGACGAGCACCTTGGGCCCGCTGCGCGCTTCTTGGCCAAACGTTTTGCTGAGTGCTTGCAGGCGATCGACTGAAAAAGCCGATAAACTCCGCCGCCATGAATAGAACTCTCTACAGCTGTCTGTTTTACCTGGCGCTGCCGTTGGTGGCTTTACGCTTGTGGTTGCGTGCACGCAAAGCGCCGGCCTATGCCAAGCGGGTGGGCGAGCGGTTTTCCTATGGCTTGCCGGTGATGCGGCCCGGCGGGATCTGGGTGCACGCGGTGTCGGTCGGCGAAAGCATTGCCGCCGCCCCGATGATTCGCGGCTTATTGGAGCGTTATCCACAGCTGCCGATGACTGTCACCTGCATGACACCCACAGGTTCCGAGCGTATCCAGGCGCTATTTGCCAACGAACCGCGCATCCAGCACTGCTACTTGCCGTACGACTTGCCCTGCGCCGCCAAGCGTTTTCTCGACCGCGTGCAGCCTACGCTGGCGGTGATCATGGAAACCGAGCTGTGGCCCAACCATATCCATGCCTGCGCCCAGCGCGGTATCCCGGTGGCGCTGGCCAATGCGCGGCTGTCGGCGCGTTCGGCCAAGGGGTATGCGCGATTTGCCAAGCTGACGGCGCCGATGCTGGCAGAAATGAGCTTGTTCGCGGTACAGACCGAGACCGAGGCTGAACGTTTCCGCAGCCTGGGTGCACGTCCTGAAACTGTGGAGGTGACCGGCTCGATCAAGTTCGACCTGAGCATCGACCCTCAGTTGACGGCCCGCGCCGCCGCCCTGCGTGAACAATGGGGCGCCAGCGAGCGTCCGGTCTGGATCGCCGCCAGTACCCACGAAGGTGAAGACGACGTGGTGCTGGCAGCTCATCGCCTGTTGCTGGCGAACTATCCCAATGCACTGCTGATTCTGGTGCCCCGTCATCAGGAGCGCTTTGGCCCGACGTTTGAGCGCTGCGTGCAGCAAGGGTTTGCCACCGTGCGTCGCTCCAGCGGTGAGCCGGTCACCGAGCAAACCTCGGTGCTGCTTGGCGACACCATGGGCGAATTGCTGTTTCTTTACGCCCTGGCCGACAGCGCATTTGTCGGCGGCAGCCTGGTGCCGACCGGCGGGCACAACCCGCTGGAACCGGCGGCGCTGGGTAAACCGGTGATCATGGGCCCGCATGTCTTCAACTTCCTCGACATCACCGCGATGATGCGCGACGCCGGGGCTTTGCGGGAGGTGGACGATGCCGATGGGCTGGCCGAGGCGGTGCGACAGTTGTTTGAGTTGCCCCAGGACGCACGCAAGATGGCGCAGGCGGGGCTCAAGGTGATGCAGGCCAATCAGGGCGCTTTAAAGCGTTTACTGGATGGCTTGGACAGACTGATCAAACACTGACCACACCAACCCAATGTGGGAGCTGGCTTGCCTGCGATAGCATCACCTCGGTGTACCAGATATACCGAGGTGTCTGCATCGCAGGCAAGCCAGCTCCCACATGGGTTCGGCGGTGCGCTTAATAGCCGGGGCGGGCCTTGAGCTGTTCGGCAGCGGCTTTGGCCAGGTCCGGCGGCAGGAAGTCTTTGTCCGGGTTGTAGTCGGCCTTGAGATAGCGCGCCAGATCCTGCAAATCCCCCGGGTTGAGCGTGCCTGCCGCCTGCTTCAAGCGCAGGTTATCGAGGATGTAGTCGTAGCGGCTGTTGTTGTAGTTGCGCACTGACGCGTACAGCTGGCGCTGTGAGTCCAGCACGTCGACGATGTTGCGCGTGCCCACCTGATAGCCGATTTCCGTGGCTTCCACCGCGCTCTGGTTGGAGATGATCGACTGACGGCGTGCCTGTACCTGCTCCACATCGGTGTTGACTGCACGGTGCAGGTTGCGGGTGTTTTCCACTACCTGGCGGCGCAGGCCTTCGCGCTGTTGTTCGGTCTGGTCGAGGCGCGAATAGGATTCGCGCACTTGCGAACTGGTGAGGCCGCCGCTGTAGATCGGGATGTTCAAGCGCAGGCCGACGGTGCGTTGCGACACATCGCCACCGTACGGGATAGGCAACTGATTCGGGTTGCTGAAGCCCAGGGCGTCGTTGTCGCCTTTTTCGTATTGCGCAACCGCATCGAGCGTCGGCAAGTGGCCGGCTTTGCGCTGCCGAAGGGTTTCTTCAGCAGCGGTTACCGCGTAATTGCTGGCGAGCAGGTTGAGGTTCTGGCGCCCGGCGGTTTCGACCCAGGCCTTGGCATCGTTCGGCGCCGGCGGCAACACCGGCAGCGTATGGACGATGCCTTGGATCGAGTTGTATTGGCGGTTGGTCAGGGTGATCAGCGCTTCGAAAGCGTCGTCCACCTGGCGCTGGGCCAGGATGCGGTTGGCCCGTGCAGTGTCGTAGCTGGCTTGTGATTGCAGCACATCGGTCTTGTCCGACAGGCCCACATCGAAGCGTTCGTTGGACTGGTCGAGCTGGCGCTTGAAGGCATTTTCTTCGGCTTTGGTCGACGCCAGGTTGTCCTGGGCGCGCAGCACAGCGAAGTAGCTTTCGGCACTTTGCAAAATCAGGTTCTGCTCGGAGGCCGATAGTTGCAGCGAGGCTTGCTCGTTGACCGCTTGGGCGGCTTGCAGCTGGAACCAGCGGTCGGCACGGAACAGCGGCTGGCTCAGGGTGGCGCGCCAGGAGTGGGCGTCACGGTTGGCCGTGGCGGCCGGTTGGTCGATTTGGGTGCGCACGTTATTGCTGTCGGCACCGGCTGACAGGTTCGGCAGCAAACCTGCGCGGGCCTGGGGCACTACTTCTTTTTGCGCGCCGTACTGCGCACGGGCAGCGGCCAGGTCGGCGTTGTTGTTCGCCGCTTCCTGATAGACGCTGACCAGGTCGGTGTTGGCGGACAAGGGCGCTTCAGCTGCCCAGACCAGTCCGTTGGTCGCACAAGACACGGCAACAGCCAGTGAGAGTTTGCGCAGCATGAGGCGATCCCTAATTTTAATATTACGACTATAATTTAGCGCTCAAGGCTAAGGCTGGCCATGCCTGGCGTCAAGCCTTGAGGCCGTGCCCGAGTGTAGTGGCCGTACCGTCACACAACAATCCCACGATCACGCCATTCATCACGCTGAATGCACCGCTATTGGCAATTTGCCCACGCCATGGTCTAGACTGGCCGCGTTCTTGTCGGGGTGCCTTGTTGGAAGGCTGAGATCGGTAAATACCGGATCCCGTTGAACCTGATCAGGTTAGCGCCTGCGTAGGGAACAAGATTTCTCGTCACCCGGCGAGTCCTCTTGTGCTTCGTCCGGGATCTTGTTCGACAATCGAACAGCCCTCGTGCGCCAAGCACAGCACTGATTCCAGTGCGTCCGTCCGTCACAGGTTCGCTCCGACAAAAATCCACCGCCTGGATAAGTTGGAGAGCCTGTGATGAGTACAAAACTAAAAAATACCGTGCACCTGAGTGAATCGGCCAAGGTCGACTCCGGCTCTGTGCAGCCGTTTACCCGCTCGCAAAAAATCTACGTGCAGGGCTCGCGCCCGGATATTCGCGTGCCGATGCGTGAAATCAGCCTGGACGTGACCCCCACTGAGTTTGGTGGCGAAATCAACGCCCCTGTAGTGGTCTACGATACCTCCGGCCCCTATACCGACCCCAATGTCATCATCGACGTGCGCAAAGGCTTGGCCGATGTGCGCTCGCCGTGGATCGAAGAGCGTGGTGACACCGAGCGGCTGGCCTGCTTGAGTTCACGCTACGGCCAGGAACGTCTGGATAACCCCGACCTGGCCTACCTGCGCTTTGCCCACCTGCAAAACCCGCGTCGGGCCAAGGCCGGCGCCAACGTCAGCCAGATGCACTACGCGCGCAAAGGCATCATCACGCCAGAAATGGAATACGTGGCCATCCGCGAAAACATGAAGCTTGAGGAAGCCCGCGCCAGCGGCCTGCTCAAGCAACAACATGCCGGGCACAGCTTCGGCGCCAGTATTCCGAAAATCATCACGCCCGAGTTCGTGCGCGAAGAAATCGCCCGCGGCCGCGCAATCATCCCGGCCAACATCAACCACACTGAGCTGGAACCGATGATTATCGGCCGTAACTTCCTGGTGAAGATCAACGGCAACATCGGCAACAGCGCCTTGGGTTCGTCCATTGAAGAAGAAGTGGCGAAGATGACCTGGGGCATTCGCTGGGGCTCGGACAACATCATGGACCTGTCCACTGGCAAGCATATCCATGAAACCCGCGAGTGGATCATCCGTAATTCGCCCGTGCCGATCGGCACCGTGCCTATCTATCAGGCCCTGGAAAAAGTCGACGGCGTTGCCGAGGACCTGACCTGGGAGTTGTTCCGCGACACCCTGATCGAGCAAGCCGAGCAGGGTGTGGACTATTTCACCATCCACGCCGGCGTGTTGCTGCGTTACGTACCGCTGACTGCCAACCGCGTGACCGGCATTGTCAGCCGTGGCGGCGCGATCATGGCCAAGTGGTGCCTGGCCCATCACAAGGAAAACTTTGCCTACACGCATTTCGAAGAGATCTGCGAAATCATGAAGGCCTATGACGTCAGCTTCTCCCTGGGGGATGGCCTGCGCCCGGGGTCTGTGGCCGATGCCAACGACGCTGCGCAATTCGGTGAACTGGAGACTCTGGGCGAGCTGACCAAGATCGCCTGGAAGCACGACGTGCAAACCATGATCGAAGGCCCTGGCCATGTGCCGATGCAACTGATCAAGGAGAACATGGACAAGCAGCTGGAGTGTTGCGACGAGGCGCCGTTCTACACCCTCGGCCCGCTGACCACTGATATTGCGCCGGGCTACGACCACATCACCTCAGGCATTGGCGCGGCGATGATCGGTTGGTTCGGTTGCGCCATGCTCTGCTACGTCACGCCCAAGGAGCACTTGGGGCTGCCGAACAAGGATGACGTGAAGACCGGGATCATCACCTACAAGATTGCGGCCCACGCGGCCGACCTTGCCAAAGGCCACCCTGGCGCGCAGATTCGCGATAACGCCCTGAGCAAGGCGCGCTTCGAATTCCGCTGGGAAGACCAGTTCAACCTCGGCCTGGACCCGGACACCGCACGGGCATTCCACGACGAGACGTTGCCCAAGGAATCGGCCAAGGTCGCGCATTTCTGCTCCATGTGTGGGCCTAAATTCTGCTCGATGAAGGTCACCCATGAGGTGCGTGAGTACGCGGCCAACCAGCGCATTGATGCGGTGGATGTGGACGTGGCCAAGGGGTTGGCCGAGCAGGCGGAGCGGTTCAAGCGCGAAGGCAGTCAGCTCTACAAGAAGGTCTGATCCCTAGGCGGCGGTGTCTGCACCGCCGTCATCGCGGGCGAGCCCGGCTCCCACAGTTGGCCGAGTGGTACACAGATTTTGTGTTCACAAACGGTCCCCTGTGGGAGTCGGGCTTGCCCGCGATAGCGATCCGACAAACACCCAATCTCCCTCTGCAATAACACCCTTGAACCACCAACCGATCAACGGCGTGCGGGCACCAGCTCAGGCTTGATCACACCGGTGAGGCGCGTATAGGGCAGGGTGATTTCGATCAGCCCCTGTGCGTAAGGGGCGATGGTGCTGACGTTGTACTTAAGCACCACACCGCCGCTGGTCAGGGCCACGTTCGGGGTTTTCTGGAACGGCCAGCTCTTCACGAACTCCGGATCGCGGTCCATCTTGGTGCTGATCAACCAACTGTTGTGGGCAACTTTCGCGGTGTTCCAGAAGGCCTGCTCCTGGCCGGGCAGCAGCATGTCGGCCAGGGTCAGTTCCTTATGCAGAATCCGTGAATAGTTGATAAACCCACGGCCTGGCTCGCCGTGGGCGACACCGGTGTCCAGGTAGCTGGACACTTCAACGATCACCAGTCCGTCATGCTGGTCACGTACCTTGGCTTGCAAGTACATGCCATGGCGGTCCGGCGACTCACGCAGGAAGGTGTTCCGGTAGGCGTTCAGGCTCGCCGGTACGCTGGCGCCAGGGGTGGTGCGGGTCATTTGCAGCAAACGCTGTTCCACCAGGCTGTCGAGTTGTGGCTCGGTGGGGAAATGCACGGTGTCGATGTTCACCAGCGGGCAGGCTGGGCTGTCACAGCCGGGCTTGATCTGCTCCGATTTGTCGGTGGTAACGTCCAGCGGCTTGAGATAGGCCGGTTGGAACAGGCTCTGGCAAGCACCCAGGGTCAAGGCAATACAGGCCACGGAGGCGATTTTTAAAAGCGACATGTGTGTCCTTCGTAAATCGATGGAAAGCGAAAAGAGTAGCGCTTGGACTGCCAACGTGGCCGCCAGTTCGCCACTAAACTGATTGCAGCGAGTTTGACGCTCGCCGCCTCTCCCGGCAACCGCAAAGGGGCTGCATCAACGAACGTCGGCGCGTTAGGATGGCGCCCATCGCACGAGCTTAACGAGGGACACCATGACGGACATCGCGAAGTCGACGCCGAACAAGATCGAGATTGTTCAGCGTGACAATGCCTATAAAGGCTTCTACAAGCTCGATCGCGTGCAACTGCGCCACGAAAAATTCGACGGCGGCATGAGCCGGGTGATCAACCGCGAGGTGTTCGTGCGTCATGACGCCGTGTGCGTGCTGCCCTACGACCCGCTGCGCGATGAGGTGGTGTTGATCGAACAGTTCCGCGTCGGCGCCATGGGCCGCGCCGATAACCCCTGGCTGGTGGAGATGGTCGCCGGCCTGATTGACAAGGATGAGCAACCCGAGGAGGTTGCACACCGCGAGGCCGAGGAGGAAGCTGGGCTGACATTCTCCGCGCTGTGGCCGATCACCAAGTATTTCCCGTCGCCGGGCGGCAGTACTGAATTTGTCCACCTGTACCTGGGCCGATGCGACAGCTCGGGCGCGGGTGGTGTCCATGGATTGGAAGAAGAAGCAGAAGACATCCGCGTCACCGTCTGGGCATTCGAAGATGCCTTGCAGGCGGTGCGCGATGGCAAGATTTCCAACGCAGCCAGCATTATCGCCCTGCAATGGCTTGCGCTTAATCGCGCGGAAGTGAGGGGGTTATGGCAGTAAAGGTACGGGAACGTTATCGAGTTGACCTGATCGGGCTGCAAGCGGCCTGCGAGGCCAACTATGCGCGGCTGATGCGCCTGCTCCCGGACATGCGTCACACCCCCCAGGCGCGGCGAATCGCCGTCACCCATGGCGACCAGATGCTTGGCGTGCTGACCCTGGAAGTCATTCTCACCTGCCCATACACCACCACCCTGCGGGTACGCCAGGAACACAGCCTGCCGTGGTTGCCGGTGCCGCAACTGGAAGTACAGGTGTACCACGACGCCCGTATGGCCGAAGTGATCAGCGCCGAGCACGCACGACGCTTTCGCAGCATCTATCCTTACCCGAATGTGTTCATGCACCAGCCCGATGAGAAAGCACAGCTCAATGTGTTCCTCGGCGAATGGCTCAGCCACTGCCTGGCCTTGGGCCATGAGTTTGAAGTGGTGCGGTAAATGTGAACTGTGCCTGCTTCCTTGGGTTTCCTCTTTGTGTCCTGCCCCAGCATAATCGCGCCAAATGTCCATTCCTGTAGTTGCCAGGGAGAGCGCCTTGCCGAGCGTATCCGCCGTGAATCCTGATGCCGTGTTGCTGGTGCAGTTGTCCGACAGCCATCTGTTTGCCGACGCTGACGCCACGCTGCTGGGCATGAATACCCGTGAAAGCCTGCAGCGGGTGGTCGAGCTGGCGCGCGCGCAACAGCCGACCATCGACCTGATACTGGCGACCGGCGACTTGTCTCAGGACGGCACGCTGGCGTCCTATCAGCAGTTTCGCGATTTGACCGCTCCCCTTGGCGCCCCGGCGCGCTGGATTCCCGGCAACCACGACGAACCGCAGGTCATGGCCCAGGCTGCCATGCACAGTGATTTGCTCGAACCGGTGGTGGATATCGGCAACTGGCGTATCACCCTGCTGGATTCGGCGGTACCCGGGTCGGTGCCGGGTTACTTGCAAGACGAGCAACTGCAAAGGCTGGCGCAGGCCTTGAGCGAAGCGCCGGACCGCCATCATCTAGTGTGTTTCCATCATCATCCGGTGCCCATCGGCTGTGCGTGGATGGAGCCGATCGGCCTGCGCAACCCCGAGGCGCTGTTTGCCGTGCTTGAGCGCTTCCCGCAGACCAAGGCATTGCTTTGGGGCCACGTGCATCAGGAGATCGACGGCGACCGCAACGGTGTGCGACTGCTGGCTTCGCCGTCCACCTGTATCCAGTTCGCGCCGGGAAGTGAGGATTTCCAGGTCAGCGAGCAGGCGCCGGGTTATCGCTGGTTGCGTTTGCATGGCGACGGACGGTTGGAGACGGGGGTAGAGCGTTTGGTGGGCTTCGCATTCACCGTCGATTACGGCAGCAACGGCTATTAAGACCTGCAAACACTGATCAAAGGGTGGGAGCTGGCTTGCCTGCGATGGCGGTGTACCTGGCGCTGACTCGTTGACTGAATCGCCGCCATCGCAGGCAAGCCAGCTCCCACATTGGGTCCGCTTCTGCCTGCATTCCCTGTAAACTGCGCCTCTTTGGCCCCAGCATGGAGAGCCCGGCATGTCCGCTTCGATCCTGTATATCCACGGTTTCAACAGTGCGCCGGCTTCCAACAAGGCCAGCCAGTTGACCGCCGTGATGGGCGCCCTTGGCCTGTCCGACCAGTTGCGCGTACCGGCGCTGCATCACCACCCTCGTCAGGCGATTCTTCAATTGGAGCAAGCGATTGCGCAACTGGGCCGGCCACTGCTGGTCGGCAGCTCACTCGGCGGCTACTATGCAACCCATCTTGCAGAACGCCATGGTCTCAAGGCGTTGCTGGTCAACCCGGCGGTCAGTCCCCATCGGATGTTTGACGGTTACCTGGGCACCCAGAAGAACCTCTACACCGATGAGACCTGGGAATTGACACAGGACCACGTCACGGCCCTGGCCGAGCTGGAAGTACCGGCGCCCCAGGATGCCGCGCGTTATCAGGTGTGGTTGCAGACCGGGGACGAAACCCTGGATTATCGCCTGGCCCAACAGTATTACCGGGCCTGCGCCTTGCGCATCCAGGCCGGTGGCGACCATGGCTACCAGGGGTTCGCCCAGCAATTGCCGGCACTGTTGTGTTTTGCCGGCATTGGCGCAGATCAGTTTCAATCCTTCGATTTTTCGTCACTGTAAAAAATCGCAGGTCACTTTTTAATCGAACGACTCACGACGAGACCCCATGGCCACTCCCAGCGCTAGCTCTTATAACGCCGACGCCATCGAAGTCCTCTCGGGCCTCGACCCGGTGCGCAAACGCCCCGGCATGTATACCGACACCAGTCGGCCGAACCACCTTGCCCAGGAAGTCATCGACAACAGCGTCGACGAAGCCTTGGCCGGGCACGCCAAGTCGGTGCAAGTCATCCTTCACGCCGACCATTCCCTGGAAGTGTCCGACGATGGTCGTGGCATGCCGGTGGACATTCACCCCGAAGAGGGTGTGCCGGGCGTCGAGCTGATCCTTACCAAGCTGCATGCCGGCGGCAAGTTCTCCAACAAGAACTACCAGTTCTCCGGCGGTTTGCACGGCGTGGGTATTTCCGTGGTCAACGCGCTGTCGACCCTGGTGCGGGTCAAGGTCAAGCGCGATGGCAACGAGTACCAGATGACTTTCGCCGATGGCTACAAAGCCACCGACCTGGAAGTGATCGGCACCGTTGGCAAGCGCAACACCGGCACCAGCGTGTACTTTGCGCCGGACCCCAAGTATTTCGATTCGCCCAAATTCTCCATCAGCCGCCTCAAGCACGTGCTCAAGGCCAAGGCTGTGTTGTGCCCGGGCCTGCTGGTCAGCTTTGAAGACAAAGGCACCGGCGAGAAGGTCGAGTGGCACTACGAAGACGGCCTGCGTTCCTACCTGGAAGACTCGGTCAGCGACTTCGAACGCCTGCCCAACGAGCCGTTCTGCGGCAGCCTGTCGGGTAATAAAGAAGCGGTGGACTGGGCGCTGCTGTGGTTGCCCGAAGGTGGCGACAGCGTGCAGGAAAGCTACGTCAACCTGATCCCCACGGCCCAGGGCGGCACCCACGTCAACGGTTTGCGCCAAGGCTTGCTGGATGCCATGCGTGAATTCTGCGAATACCGCAGCCTGTTGCCGCGTGGCGTCAAGCTGGCGCCGGAAGACGTGTGGGAGCGCATCGCGTTCGTGCTGTCGATGAAGATGCAGGAGCCGCAATTTTCCGGCCAGACCAAAGAGCGCCTGTCGTCCCGCGAGGCGGCGGCGTTTGTCTCTGGTGTGGTCAAGGACGCGTTCAGCCTGTGGCTCAATGAGCATCCCGAGCTGGGCCTGGCCCTGGCGGAGCTGGCGATCAACAACGCCGGCCGGCGCTTGAAGGCCAGCAAAAAGGTCGAGCGCAAGCGCATCACCCAGGGCCCGGCACTGCCGGGCAAACTGGCCGATTGCGCCGGGCAAGACCCGATGCGTTCCGAGCTGTTCCTGGTCGAAGGTGACTCCGCCGGCGGTTCCGCCAAGCAAGCGCGGGACAAGGAGTTCCAGGCGATCCTGCCGCTGCGCGGCAAGATCCTCAACACCTGGGAAGTCGACGGCAGCGAAGTGCTGGCCAGCCAGGAAGTGCACAACATCGCCGTAGCCATCGGGGTCGACCCGGGTGCGGCGGACATGAGCCAGCTGCGCTATGGCAAGATCTGTATCCTCGCCGACGCCGACTCCGACGGCCTGCACATCGCTACCTTGCTGTGCGCGTTGTTTGTGCAGCACTTCCGCCCATTGGTGGATGCCGGTCACGTCTACGTCGCCATGCCGCCGCTGTACCGCATCGACCTGGGCAAGGAGATTTTCTACGCTCTGGACGAAGCCGAGCGCGATGGCATCCTCGATCGCCTGGTGGCCGAGAAGAAACGCGGCAAGCCTCAGGTCACGCGATTCAAGGGCCTGGGTGAGATGAACCCGCCGCAACTGCGCGAAACCACCATGGACCCGAACACCCGGCGCCTGGTGCAGTTGACCCTGGAAGACTTCGCCGCCACCTCGGAAATGATGGACATGCTGCTGGCTAAGAAACGCGCTGGCGACCGCAAGACCTGGCTTGAATCCAAAGGCAACCTGGCCGAGGTTCTGGGCTGATGCGCACAGGCTTCGCCCTGGCGATCCTGATGTTGAGCGGGCTGGCGGTCACCCAGGTGGCCGCAGCCAGCGTGGCAGAGCTCAAGCTGGTCTCGGAACACCCGGTTGACGGCATGCACGGTGGGAACCTGTCGGGCCTGGCGTTGTGTGGCAACGAGCTGTGGACGGTTTCGGACCGCGATGACGGCCAGATCTACCGCCTGGATACCCGTGCGCCGACGTGGAGCGCGCAAGCGCTGAAGATCGACGTGCCGCCCGTGCCCGAGTCCGGCCTGCCTTGGGGCTTGCGTTCGCGCACCAAGGCCGCTTCGTTCATACGTGGTGGTGACCTGGACTTTGAAGGCATCAGCTGTGATGCCGCAGGCAATCGTTATATTGTCAGCGAAGCCCATGCCGCAGTGTTGCAGGTGCCCGCGACGGGCGCGCCGGAGTGGTTGAAAATCGCGCCGGGCATGGTGCGTGAAGCCAGGGCCAGTGGCATGTTGCTGCACTTTAATGCCTTGTTCGAAGGCTTGGCGGTAAACCCTGAAGGCAATCAGATCTGGCTGGCTGCCGAGCGTGAACGCCGTGGCCTGGTCTCGATCAAGCGTGGGCAGAGCGTATGGGATTGCGATGGTCGTTGTGTATTGTTGAGCGAGGCCGGCCAGGAAGTGCAACCGGCGCAGTTCCCCAACGCCAAGGCCGTGTCCAAGGACTTTGCCGACTTGTCGCTGTTCAACGGCAAGCTGTTTACCCTGGAGCGCAATGCGTTCCAGATCTGCCGGCGCGACCCGCTCACGGCCAAGGTTGAGCTGTGCTGGTCGTTTGCCGACGAAACCCTGACGCCACAGCGACGTTACCCGCAGTCGTATGGCCTGGCTGAAGCCCTGTTGGTGGATGCCGACGGTGCCTGGGTCGGGATCGACAACAACTTCGGCCCGCGTGCCGATGGTGAAAAACGCCCGATCGTCTATCGTTTTGCCGCTCCGGATGGCGGCTGGAGTGCCCAGCCATGAATCGAGATTTTTTTGAATTGAATCAGCGCAGTGGCAGTTCCGCTGCGCCTTACCCCATGATGAGGCCCGCATGAGTGACATCCTCGCAGACAGCTTAGATGGCGTAGAACGCCGGTCGCTGGCTGAATTCACCGAAAATGCCTACCTCAACTACTCCATGTACGTGATCATGGACCGTGCCTTGCCGCATATCGGCGATGGCCTGAAGCCCGTGCAACGGCGCATCATCTACGCCATGAGTGAGTTGGGACTGGACGCCGATTCCAAGCACAAGAAGTCGGCGCGTACCGTCGGTGACGTGCTGGGTAAATTCCACCCCCACGGCGATTCGGCGTGCTATGAAGCGATGGTGCTGATGGCCCAGCCGTTCAGCTACCGCTATACCCTGGTGGACGGCCAGGGTAACTGGGGTGCACCGGATGACCCCAAATCCTTCGCCGCCATGCGTTACACCGAGGCGCGGCTGTCGCGTTATTCCGAAGTGCTGCTCAGCGAGCTGGGCCAGGGCACTGCCGACTGGGGGCCGAACTTTGACGGCACCCTCGACGAACCCCTGGTGTTGCCGGCGCGTTTGCCGAATATCCTGCTCAATGGCACCACCGGTATCGCGGTCGGCATGGCCACCGACGTGCCGCCGCACAACCTGCGCGAAGTCGCCACCGCCTGCGTGCGCTTGCTGGATGAGCCCAAGGCTACGGTCGAGCAGCTCTGCGAGCATATCCAGGGCCCGGATTACCCGACCGAAGCAGAGATCATCACGCCGCGCGCCGACCTGCTGAAGATGTACGAAACGGGCAAGGGCTCGGTGCGTATGCGTGCCGTGTACCACATTGAGGACGGCGACATTATTGTGACCGCGCTTCCGCACCAGGTATCGGGTGCCAAGGTGCTGGAGCAGATCGCCGCGTTGATGCAGGCCAAACCGTCGAAATTGCCGCAGGTGGCCGACCTGCGTGACGAGTCCGACCATGAGAACCCGTGCCGCATCGTGATCATCCCGACCAATAGCCGGGTGGATCATGAAGTGTTGATGCAGCATTTGTTTGCCAGCACCGACCTGGAGTCCAGCTATCGGGTCAACGTCAATATCATCGGCCTGGACGGCAAACCGCAGTTGAAGAACCTGCGCAATCTGCTGGTGGAATGGCTGGAGTTCCGCGTACAAACCGTGCGCCGCCGCCTGCAATTTCGCCTCGACAAGGTCGAGCGCCGCTTGCACCTGTTGGACGGCTTGCTGATCGCCTACCTCAACCTGGATGAAGTGATCCATATCATCCGTACCGCCGAGCATCCAAAGGCCGAGCTGATCGCGCGTTTCGAGCTGAGCGAGATCCAGGCGGACTACATCCTCGACACCCGCTTGCGCCAGTTGGCACGCCTGGAAGAAATGAAGCTGCGCGACGAGCAGGATGCACTGCTCAAGGAACAAGCCAAGCTGCAAGCCCTGCTGGGCAGCGAAGCCAAGCTCAAGAAGCTGGTGCGCAGTGAACTGATCAAAGACGCCGAAACCTATGGCGATGACCGTCGCTCGCCTATCGTCGAGCGCGCTGAAGCCAAGGCCCTGACCGAAACCGAGCTGTTGCCCAACGAGAAAATTACCGTCGTTCTGTCGGAAAAGGGTTGGGTTCGCTCCGCCAAAGGGCATGATATTGACGCCACCGGCCTTTCGTACAAAGCCGGTGATGGCTTCAAGACCGCTGCCGCCGGGCGCTCCAATCAATTCGCGGTGTTTATCGACTCGACCGGGCGCAGTTATTCGGTGCCGGCCCACACCCTGCCGTCTGCGCGGGGGCAGGGCGAGCCTTTGACCGGGCGCCTCACGCCGCCGCCGGGGGCGAATTTCGAGTGTGTGCTGTTGCCGGACGATGATTCGCTGTATGTCATCGCCTCCGACGCCGGTTACGGTTTCGTGGTCAAGGGTGAAGACCTGCAGGCCAAGAACAAGGCGGGCAAGGCGCTGTTGAGCCTACCGAACAACGCCAAGGTGATTCTGCCGAGGCCGGTGGAGGATCGTGAAAGCAACTGGCTGGCGTCGGTGACCACCGAAGGGCGTTTGCTGGTGTTCAAGATCAGCGACTTGCCGCAGTTGGGCAAGGGTAAAGGCAACAAGATCATCGGGATTCCCGGTGACCGGGTGGCCAGTCGTGAGGAGTATGTGACTGACATCGCCGTGGTCCCGGAAGGCTCTACCCTGGTGCTCCAGGCCGGCAAGCGCACGTTGTCATTGCGCCCTGACGACCTTGAACACTACAAGGGTGAGCGTGGCCGGCGAGGTAACAAACTGCCACGAGGCTTCCAGCGAGTGGATGCCTTGCTGGTCGAAACGCCGGTTTAAGCGGTACTAGAGGCCTCGATCTACGATTTAACGCGTAGATCGATGCTTTCGCGCTGGAGTCATGGCGCATATTCACGGATGATATGGCCTTTCCAGCGCCGGCGTGGCCGAGCGTGTTCAGGTTATTTTTAGTATTACATTGTGGTTCGCCTTGTGGCAGCCACTTGGATGGGATGATGACTGCTCCACGCCTTCCTCTATTTTTGATGCTCGCTGGCCTTTTGGGGTTGGCGGGTTGCAGCACACATCAACCGGTGTCGCTGTACCAGCTGGACAGCGGAAGTCCGGCTCAGCCAGCCCAAACCGCTGGCATGGCAGTATTGCTGGGGCCGGTAGTCGTTGCCGATTACCTGCAACGCGAAACCCTGCTTCAACGTCAGAACGACGGCAGCCTGCAAGGTTCCACAGATGGTCGTTGGGCCGGTAGCCTGTCGTCGGATATCAACCAGTTGATGTTGCGTCAGGTCGCCGGCCAGTTAGACAGCCAGCGAGTGGTCCTGGCGCCGGGACCCTCCGGGTTCACCCCGGATGTACAGGTGTTGCTGACCATTACGCGGCTGGATTCCGGCAAGTCGCAACCGGCGATCCTGGATGCACAGTGGCGCCTGATCGACCGTCGCGGGCAGGTGCGGGACAACCGCATTGTGCACCTGCAGGAAGAACACGCCGGCACCACTGCGTCCCAGGTCCAGGCCCAGGGTGTGCTGTTGCAGCACTTGGCACAGCAGTTGTCGGTGGCCCTCAAACCACTGGCCAACCAGCCGCCGATTGCCGAAGCGCAGCCGCGTAAACAGGCCCCCGCCCAGGCCAAGCCTGCGGCCCCGGAAAAACCGAAGATGCCGATGGCCACGCCGATTCGCACGGATCTGGAAGTGTTCAGGTTCTGATCTGAGATTTTTTTTTGAAAAAGCCCGCCAAGCCCGCGGGCTTTTTCATGCCTGCTGTAAAACGCCAGCGCCTAATTCTGCGTACCTGTTAATTCTGACAGTATCCAGCTGCGCATAAGGTCTCTAGTGTGATTTCAGTCCTATCTCTTAAGGTACTGAGCTCATGAAAAAAATATCGATCTTCCTCGCTTGGTTTTTTTGTAGTGCATTAAGTGTTGCTCTCATGGGCTGTAGCCATGAAGTTAATCGTGAATTTGGCGGCCTTGAAAATGATGAACTTCCGCCAGCCGAAGGTGAACTGTCAAGCTTGAGTCAGATAATCCGCCCTGTGACGGGCACCAAGAGGATGTTGGTCACGGTAACCCATTGGCAGGGAGAGCGTGTGTTGGACAGGGATCAGGTGGAGTTGCATACGCTGTCTACTGATCCTAATTCATTACGCTCTTATATTCTGGCTGCGTCCGGTGGAAAGCTGAAGTTGGAGGGGCGGGTAGTGGAGGCGACGTCTGGACCGAAGCCTGAGGGATGCTCTATGTCCACGTCTATCGCGGAGGGTCGCAAGACTGCCGAAAAGAATGGCCTTAATCCCGATGATTTCGACTATGAAATTAACATCGTTAATTGTGGCGGTGGCGCCTTGGCCTATACCCCCGGTAGGCATGTTGGAGTGTTTGGCAAGGCAGGCTCCCCGCATGTTTACAAGCACGAGCTTGGTCATAATTTAGGCTTTCGTCATGGGGGAAGCCTCATAGGCTGCCCCCGCAATGGCGCGTCTGTGAGTGCGCCTGTTGATTGCACTTACGTTGAGTATGGAGACACTGGTGACTCAGTGTCAGGTGGTGGCACGCTTTATCCTGCGGTCAGCCGCCGCTATGCCGGCTGGCTGGATGATGGCCAGGCGACGACTATCACGCGCACCGGCCTTTACAGTTTGAAGGTGTTGGGACGCGAAGGCCCGCAGCTGTACCTGATCAAGATCCCTGAAACCCATTCGCCCGGTGGGGCCTACTACCCGTTGTTGTCGCTGGAATACAGGAAACCTACGGTCTTTGATAACTTTCCGGAGAATGACAACCGGGTCAATGGCGTGTGGATGCGTTATGCGAGGGAGCAAGGCGTGCAGAATGTGCAGATTGATGCCACGCCAGAGACGCCAAGAACCAACGATCCTACGCTACTTGCGGGGCAGACATTTGAGGACTCTTCCCGCAAGGTTAAAGTGCTTGTGTGCAGCGCCGGGCCGGACGAGGCGATAGTCGCGGTCGCGCTTGATGGGGCGGGTTTTCCTTACTGTACAACCACGGTCCCCGCTCCCGTCATTGCGGTCCCCCTCGAGGGGGCCAGTACCGGTAAACAGCCAGTATTTGCCGGCACTGCCTGGCCTGGCGCACGTATTGAAATAGTAAATGCTTCCAAGCCCGCGGAAGTCGAGGGCACTGCCATTGCCGATGGCAACGGCAACTGGTCGGTGTACTCGCTGTCAGTGCATGATGTTGGCAGTTATTCCTATACCGCTCGACAAACTTTTGGGGGAAGAACCTCGGTGTTATCTGGCAATCGCAGCTTCAAGGTGGCTGAACTGAGCGTGCCTGCGGCAATAATCGAGACCCCCGCCCAAAATGTCGAAGTTGGCCGCCTGCCGCAAGTGTCAGGTACCGGTGTCCCTGGTGCTACTGTGGTGTTGCTTAAATCCTACGATCCTTACAATCCGCTGGCCACTACTAGGGTCGATGGCTATGGCCGCTGGTCAGTGCGCATAGAGCGCCCTCTACCGATAAGTCCACCCGCCTTTACCATGACCGGCTATCAAACCCTTGATGGAAAACGTTCGGGTTGGCTGGCGAACAGGACACTCAAGGTTGTTGATGTACCTGATCCGGCGATTATCCAAACGCCGGCCCAAAGCGTCAGAACGGGCCGCCGGCCTTTTGTGACCGGTACGGGTGTAGCAGGTGCTACTGTTGTGTTGATGCAGTCGTACAAACCTGAAAATATTTTAGCCACTACTACCGTCGATGGTTATGGGCGATGGGCCACGCAGGTTGATAATCCGCTGCCGATAAGCCCACCCGCCTTTACCATGACTGGATATCAGTCGATTGAGGGGAAAAGATCCGGTTGGTTGGCCAATAGAACTATCCAAGTTGTCGATGCTCCCGATCTGGCGATTATCGAAACCCCTGCACAAGGTGTGAAAACAGGACGACGGCCAGTTGTGTCAGGTAGTGGTATTGCGGGCGCGACCGTCGTGTTGCTCAAATCGGGTGACCCGTATAACGCCTTGGCGACCACCACTGTCGATGGCTATGGACGCTGGTCGGTGCAGGTTGATCAGCCTCTGCCGGTCACAAACTCCTTTGTCATGACGGGCTATCAGCAGCTTGACGGTAAAATCGCCCGCTGGTTGGCGAATAGGACCTTCCAGGTAGTGCAGGTTCCCGATGCTCCGGTTATCGAAACCCCTGCCGAAAATCAGACCGTTGGCCGCCAGCCTCTTGTAAAAGGCACTGGCGTTGTGGGGGCCGTGGTTGAGTTGAATCAGGAGAACAGGCCCGGAGTTCCACTTGGGTACGCGGTTGTCGATGGTTTTGGACAATGGTCTGTCCAGATAGAAAGGCCGCTACCCGTCGGGTCCAACTTTAAAATGAGTGGGTATCAGCTTTTGGACCAGGTCAGGTCAGGCTGGATTCCACGCCGAACCATAAATGTCGTGGATAGCAAGAAAATCAAATAGTACTAGAAAGCCCGCAGGTGTTTGTTCTCTGCGGGCTTGTGATCATCAGTGCATTAGTCTTGGAGTCGACCCTTGTTGCGGGTCTCATGCATCCGCGCCAATTGCCGCTCCAGCATCGACGGATACGGCTCCATCAACCGCTCCACACAACTGGCCCCTTCAGGGCTGGCAATCGGGCGGATACGTGCGCGTTGGCGGATCAGCGTGTCTTCACTGATCTTGCGCTCCACCAACAGCAGGTTACGGCTGTGCTGGGACAAGGCCAGGGCATCCTGGGCGATTTCGGTGAGTAGCAGGTCGATCTGGCTGATGCCAAACAGGTCGTCACCCACGGTTAGACCCAACTGCAGTTGCAGGGTAATGCCGCTGTCCGCCACTTCGATCTGCAGGGCATGGCCCAGGGCGCGCAACAGCTCGCCGCAGCAGATGGCATTGGTCAGGTAGTCCTCGCCGCTGTCTTCGCTGTGGAACAGCATCAGCGTGCTGCCATCGTTCAGGGTGTGCAGTTCGCTCTGGTAGAGCGAAGCGGCCTGGTCGAGGCAGTCGCGGTAGCGTTCGAGCAGTTCGGTCAGGCGGGCACGGGGCAGGCGGCGCAGTTGATCCTGGGCGCCCAGTTGCACGGCGAGTACGGCACTGTGCTGTGGCTCGGCGTTCTTGACCGCAACCGGTTTGGGCGCAGCGACTGGGGCGGCTGCCGAGGTGTCGCGCAGGTCGGCGAACGGGTCTTCGTCGCCCAGCTCGTCTTCCTCGGCCTTGATCACATGGCGCGGCGCAGGCTTGAGGCCGGCCACCGGGGCGCTTTCGTCGAAGCCCGGGTCGCGCAGGTCGCGCACTTCAAACTCAGGCTCGTCGGCGTAGTCCTCGGCGTCGTCGTACTCAGGCTCGGGCTCGACTTCAGGCGCTTTTGGCTCCGGGGCAAAGCTGGCGTGGAGCTGGCGCGCGAGGTCGCCGATTTCGTCCTGGCGATCAGTGGCCGGGGTGTGTTCGTCGATATCCCGCAGCCAGATGCGCAGTTGCATCAACGGCGTGGAGATATGCCGGCCCAGGCGCAGGCTCAAGGCCAGGGCCAAAGCGAGCAGGATCGCGCTCAGAATACCCATGCTTTGCAGGCTGATGGTCATCGGCTGCTGGAACTGTTGCATATCAAGGCTGATACGCAGTTGGCCGGCCTTCACGTCCTGGAACGTAATATTGCTCTGATACAGGCCTTCGGCCTCACCGAGCAGGCCGTTTTTCGGGCGTTGCCCGGCCTCGGCCATGATCCGGTTGTCCACGCTATAGATAGCGGCGTGGGCCACGAGCGGGTTCTTGGTCAGGTTGTTGAGCAACACGTTGAGGCTGAGGATGTCGTTGGACACCAGCAACTCAGTCGCCGAAGTGGCAGTCTGGGTTGTCAGGCTCGCGCCCAGGGCGTCAGCTTGCTCGTGCATGGCCTGCTTGAACTGCAAACCCATCACGCAGGCGTAGATCACCAGGGCCAGAGCGACCAGGATCACGTTATGGCTGGCGATGCGCAATGCAATCGGTACACGGCGATGGCGCAGTGCCCGGAAGATCAGCAGGAAGAAGTTATCGGTTTTTACTGGCGTGGGCCGGTTCACTTGCGCTCGGCTCTTGGTCCGTGAAGTTGACGCGCAGTATAGCGACAGGCCCATGGCCGGCAAAGCGCTGGCTGTGCCCGATGGTCACTGAAAGTGGGTAGAATGCGGTTTTTTTCCAGCCTGGGGGTGCGCTTTGCGCGAAATTGTCCTGATCAACATCACGGGTGAAGACCGGCCGGGTCTCACCGCAGCCATTACCGGCGTCCTGGCCCAGGGTGGTGTGAACATTCTCGACATCGGCCAGGCGGTGATCCACGACACCTTGTCGTTCGGCATCCTGGTGGAGATCCCCAGCACCGAACAGGCCTCCTCGGTACTCAAGGACATCCTGTTTACGGCGTATAAGCTCGATCAACAGGTACGTTTCACCCCGGTGTCCGAAGCTGACTACCAGCACTGGGTCGAAGGCCAGGGTAAAAAGCGCCATATCGTCACCCTGTTGACCCGCAAGGTAACGGCTGAGCAGTTGCAGCGCGTCAGTTCGATCACCGCGCAATACGGATTGAATATCGACCATATCGACCGTCTGTCGGGTCGCATGCCCTTGGACACTCCGGCTGACAAAGGCAAGGGCTGCATCGAGTTCTCTGTGCGCGGTGAACCGGCTGACGCGCAAGCGCTGCGCGCCGATTTCCTGAGCGTGGCCCAGGAACTGAATGTCGATATCGCCTTCCAGGAAGACTCCCTGTTCCGTCGCAATCGCCGCTTGGCGGTGTTCGACATGGACTCCACCTTGATCGAAGCCGAAGTCATCGACGAGTTGGCCAAGGCGGCCGGTGTGGGCGAGCAAGTCTCGGAGATTACCGAGCGCGCGATGGCCGGCGAGCTGGATTTTCGTGCCAGCTTCAAGGAGCGTCTGGCGCTGCTCAAAGGCTTGGACGTTGGCGTGCTGGACTCGATCGGCGCGTCGCTGCGCCTGACTGAAGGCGCCGAAACCCTGTTCGCCGAACTCAAGCGCCTGGGCTACAAGACCGCCATCCTGTCCGGCGGCTTCACTTACTTTGCCAAGCAGTTGCAGGCCAAGCTGGGCATTGACTATGTATTCGCCAACGAGCTGGAAGTGGTGGATGGCAAAGTGACTGGCGTCGCGGTGGAGCCGATTGTCGACGCCCAGCGCAAGGCCGACCTGCTCAAGGAATTGGCCCATAAGGAAGGCTTGCGCCTGGAGCAGACCATTGCGGTCGGCGACGGCGCCAATGACTTGCCGATGCTGGCGATTGCCGGGTTGGGCGTGGCCTTTCGCGCCAAACCGTTGGTCAAGCAGTCGGCCAAGCAGGCGATTTCGACCTTGGGGTTGGATGGCGTGCTGTATCTGCTGGGCTTGCGTGACCGCGACGGTCAGCTATAAGCCGATCTCACTGTAGAAATACAGGCAAAAATGCGGGAGCCGGGCTTGCCCGCGATGGCGGAGTGTCAGTCAACACATCATTGACTGAACGGCCGCTATCGCAAGCAAGCCCGGCTCCCACATAGGTTCTCACCAGTAATATCAGGCTTTAGCAGCGGCGATACCCTGGCCCATCTGCACCGGCGTACCCGCTGCCAGTTCTTCAGCCCACTTCACCTGGTCCGGCCCGAACAATACGATGGCGGTCGATCCCAGTTTGAAGCGACCCAGTTCCGCACCTTTCTCCAGATGAATCGGCGCGCGGGCCGCTTCGTCGTAGCGGAAGGTTTTCAGCTCGCGTTTCGGCGGCGTCACCAAACCGGCCCACACGGTTTCAATCGACGCAACGATCATCGCACCTACCAACACCACGGCCATCGGGCCGCGTTCGGTGTCGAACAAGCAAACAACGCGCTCGTTACGGGCGAACAGTTCCGGCACGTTTTCGGCGGTGGTCTGGTTGACCGAGAAAATCCGCCCTGGCACATACACCATTTCGCGCAGGGTACCGGCCAGTGGCATATGTACCCGGTGGTAGTCCTTGGGCGACAGGTAAATAGTCGCGAAGTCGCCGCCCATGAACGGCGCAGCCATTGCCGCATCGCCACCGAGCAGTTCCAGCACGCTGAAGCTGTGGCCCTTGGCCTGAAAGATACGGCCATGTTCGATCGGGCCAAGCTGGCTGACCGCGCCATCGGCAGGGCTCAGCACTGCGCCTGGGGTTGGATCCAACGGGCGGGCGCCGTCTTTCAGCGCGCGGGTGAAGAAGGCGTTGAAGTGCTCGTAGGCGGTCAGGTCTTCCACCAGGGCCTGGGACATGTCCACCTGGTAGCGCTTGGCGAACCAGGCAGTGAAGGCGTTCTTGAACCAGCGCACGCGGCACTCGGCGATACAGCCGGCCAGGCGCGACAGCAAGTGGTGCGGCAGCAAGTACTGGCTGAGGATAAACAACTGCTTTTTCATAACTGTCCTTAAACCTTAAATCTCAACGGGGGTGTCGGGGTGGTTGCCCCATTCGCCCCAGGAACCGGCATAACCTTTGACTCGCGGATAACCGAGCGCCTTGGCCACCAGGTAGGTGAAGCCAGAGCGGTGGTGAGTCTGGCAGTGGGTGATGATTTCTTTGTCTTTGGTCAGCCCGAGGTCTTCGAGGATTTGCGGCATGTCACGGCGGATACGCAGGCTGCGCGCCTTGTCCATGCCGGCGGTCCATTCGAAGTTCACCGCGCCGGGAATGTGGCCGCCCTTGGCTGCGAGCACTTTCTCGCCGGAATACTCCAGCGGGCCACGAGCGTCCCAGATCCCCAGGTCGGCCGCGCCGAGGCGGCTTTGCAGGTATTCGCGGGTGGCTGTGGGGCCGTCGTGCAGCGTAAGGCTGACCGGGCCGCCGGCTGCTGGGGGCACAGCGGTGGAAAGCGAGTGCCCTTCCTCCAGCCAAGCCAGCAGGCCGCCGTCGAGGTAGTGATATTTCTGGTGGCCGATCACGTCGAGCATCCAGATAAAACGCCCGGCCCAACCGCCACCTTCGTCGTCATAGACCACATAGGTGGCGTCCGGGGTGTGGCCCAGTTCGCCGAACAGTTTTTCCAGGTCGGCCTTGCTCGGTAGCAAGCCAGGTGCCGGTGGCTGGCCCAGTTGGGTGCGCTTGGGGTCAACGAAATGCGCGCCGGGGATATGCCCTTCGGCGTAGCGGGCGATACTGGTGAGGTCCACCAGTATCAGGTGCTTGGAATCGAGGCGACCCAACAGGTCGGCGGATTCGATCACCAGCGGCAAGCCAGAGAAGTCAGGCATGTGAGGTCTCCTGGGCACAAATGTTGGCGATAAAGGCCGGTGATTGTAGCGCAAGCATCAGGCGCTGCGGTTGGTAAAGCTGTGCAGGGCTTTCTCGATGCATTGGGCGGTTTTGCCGAACGCCTGCACGGTGGTTTCCGAGAACGGCCCGCCGCCCTGGTCCGCCACGATCAGCATGACCACACGGCCGTTGCAGCTCAGTGAGCGCAGCAGCAGATGCTCGCCAATAAACAGACGACGCAGGATCGATGGCAGCAATGCGGAAAACTGCGCATGGTTGTCGGGGTTCAGGCGTACCTGGGCGGACTTTTCCAGCAGGCGTTGCAGTAACGTGCTGTTGACCACATCCAGGCTCAGGTGAGCCGCGTCCTTGGGCAGGCCGTCGGCCTGGTGTACACGCAAGGTGCTCAAGGCGCGATCTGCCATGAATATCAGTACCCGCTGCATGCCACTGGCCACCAGGGCTTCCTTGGCGCAAGTGGTCAGGTGCATGGCGTTGGCAAAGCGGCTCGGCTCCACCAGCAACTCGGTGCAACGCGTGCGCCACACGGCCAAGGCTTCGGCAGTGGGCGGTGGTGCAGGCAGCAAGCCGCGATGGACTTTCTGTACGTGCCACGGCCAGATCAGCGACAGCGCCGGGTGCCAGAGGTCGGGCATCAAGGTGGTACGAGCACTGGTCACCGCTTGCTGGTGGGCTTGCTGTTGCACATCGCTCAACGGCGTTTGCAGGTACAGCGCCGTCAGGTATTGCCAGCGCTCGGTGTGCGGGCAGGTCCAGGATTCCTGGGCCGACATCGCCAGGCCGTTGGCTAGCAACACGGTGTTGGCCGGCTGGTTCAGCCAGCGTCGCAGGTTGGGCTCGGCATCGAGCAATTGCTGGTGGCGCAGGGCGTCGTCTTGACGGGCAATGTGCAGCGCCTTGACCAGCAGGCGTTGCTCGGCCAACAGCAACTTGTAGCCCTGCGAAACCCAGATCGGCAGGTGCCAGGCTTCGGTCAAGCCCAGGCACAGGTCGAGCAAGCGCACGCCGAACAGCTGTTGCTCGACCTGGCGCGCCGATTGGCCTTTATGGATCACCCGTAACTCCCATTCTTCCAGGAGCTTGGGGTAGGCAACGGCCATCGGCCACAGTGGCGACAGAAACAGCAGGCTGCCCCAGTGGATGTCCTGCCACAGCCGCGCGAGGCGACTGCCGAACAAACCGTTGGCTTGCTGGGATGCGTGCTGGCTGATCAGCAGCAGTTGACGCAAGGCCACGGGGATTTCCCGGGCGGGTACCGAAGGCAGGCGCGCCAACAACTCTTCGGCACGTTTGAGGCCAAGGCGGTTAAGCGCGACTTCCAGATTTTCCGCTGGTTCGGCCAGGCTGCCGTGGGCTTGGCTGTTGGCTTCGCGCATCACGCTCAGCACAAGGGCCGGACTGTTTTGCATCAGCTCAGCAATATCTCGCAATGAACTGCGGCTATCGCGAATGGCTTTACACACACGTTCATGGCTGGCCTGGGGCACGGGCAGCAGCACGTCGTCCAGGCACTTGATCCAAGCGGCGAGGGTAGTAGGGCGGTTTGTTGGGACTGTCGTTTCAATTGCCATGATTGGGGCGCGATCATCACTTGCGTTCAACACGCCCGGAACGGGCCGAATTGGCTTTTCGCCTTAACGGGCTATAGTCTGGCGCAGTTTTGCCGATAAGTAGAACAAGAGTTTTCTGCTGCACCCCATATGTCCATGAACCCGACGGCGCAAGTACCCCTCTCCTATGGCTAAAATTATCGGCATCATTGTCGTCATCGCAAGTGTGCTCGGAGGGTACGTCCTCTCCCACGGTAAAATCGCCGCACTGATCCAGCCTTTCGAAGTGCTGATTATCGGCGGTGCCGCGTTCGGCGCATTTTTGCAGGCCAACCCAGGCTATATGACCATGCACGTGGTCAAGAAGTCCCTGGGCATGTTCAGCTCGCGCTTCTCCCACACGTTTTATCTGGAAGTGCTGGGGCTGATCTACGAGATCCTCAACAAAAGCCGCCGTGAAGGCATGATGGCGATCGAAGGCGATATCGAAGACGCTGCGGCCAGCCCGATTTTTGCCAAGTACCCGGCCGTGCTTAAAGACGAGCGCATGACCGCGTATATCTGTGATTACCTGCGCATCATGTCCTCCGGCAACATGGCGCCTCACGAGCTGGAAGGCCTGTTCGACATGGAGTTGTTCAGCCTCAAGGAAGAGCTGGAGCATCCTTCCCACGCCGTGACCGGCATTGCCGACGGTATGCCCGGTTTTGGTATTGTCGCGGCGGTACTGGGGATCGTGGTGACCATGGCGTCCCTGGGCGAGGGCGATCAGGCGGCCATCGGCATGCACGTAGGTGCGGCGCTGGTGGGCACCTTCTTCGGTATTCTCGCCGCCTATGGTTTCTTCGGCCCGCTCGCCACCTCCCTGGCCCACGATGCCAAGGAAGAGATCAATCTCTACGAAGCGATCAAGGCGTGCCTGGTGGCATCGGCGTCGGGCATGCCGCCGTCGTTGGCCGTGGAGTTCGGGCGCAAGGTGTTGTACCCGAAACACCGCCCAAGTTTCTCCGAGCTGGAACAAGCGGTTCGCGGTCGCTAAGCCATGGAAAACAACCAGCCGATCATCATCAAGCGCGTCAAGCGCTTCGCTGCGGGGCACCATGGCGGTGCCTGGAAAATCGCTTTCGCCGACTTTGCCACGGCGATGATGGCGTTCTTTCTGGTGCTGTGGCTGATGTCCACCGCTACGCCAGAACAGAAGATCGCCATCGCCGGCTACTTCAAAGACCCGATTGGCTTTTCGGAAAGCGGTACGCCGTTTGTCATTGACCTGGGCGGCTCGCCGGAACTGGCGCCCGAGCGCACCATCAACCCGGAAGTGCAAACTGAATCGCCTCAGGAAAAAATCCCGATCGAGCGCGACACTGTCGAGTCCATGGCCGAGCAGGTCGAACAGGAGCGATTGGAACTGTTGCTGCAGGAATTGCAGAACAAGGTTGAAGAAAACCCACAGTTGCTGAAGTTCAAGGACCAGATTTCCTTCGAGATCACCCCCGAGGGGCTGCGCATCCAGATTACCGATGCGGCCAACCGGCCGATGTTCGACTCTGGCAGTGCGCGGTTGAAGCCGTACTTTGAAGACATCCTGCTGGCCATGGCTGACACCATCAAGGCGGTGCCGAACAAAATCAGCATCAGCGGGCATACCGACGCCAAGCCCTACGCGGGCCAGGGTGATTTCGGCAACTGGGAACTCTCGGCCAACCGCGCCAATGCTGCCCGGCGTGCGCTGGTGGCCGGCAGCTACCCGGACCCGCAAGTGGCGCGGGTGGTGGGCTTTGCCTCCTCGCAACTGTTTGATCCCAAAGACCCGTTCAACCCGGTCAACCGCCGTATCGACATCGTGGTGCTGACCAAAAAAGCCCAGCGTGCGATTGAAGGCAATCAACCACCGCCACCGGCACCGACCCAAGGCGACGGTGCGCCAGGCGAAGTGCCGGCCGACCCGAACGCGCTGCCACCAGAGCAGGAACCGCTGCCGGCCCATGAGCTGCGCCAGAAGCTGAACCTGTTTGATGATGGGGGCGTCAAGGATCCTACGGCGCCTGCACCGGGGTCATAGTTGATCTAAGCGCTCGAAACCTAAACGCCCCGATCATTCGGGGCGTTTTCATGTGTGTTCAAAGTGGGAGGTACGCTTTGACACCACTGACTACGCCTCGCATGTCGTCGGCGCACAGGCGCGGGACGAAGTACGCTCGACCTTTGGCGCGAGTCTTTCTATGCAACTTGTCGAGGCGCTCAAAGCTGACGGTATAAATCATGTCGCATTTCACCCATAGCTCTTTATAGCCATCGGACTGAAGTGGATTGGTGCGTAGCAAATGGTGCCAGTCGTATTGGGTCGCTGGTGCAGTAGAGGAGATTGGCACCACGGTGCAGAGCTTGCGACTGTGGGTCGCGGTAGGAGATATCACTACGACTTTGCGGATCTTCAGCATTTCCGGGGCGACAAAGCCTCGGGTGAAGTCACACAGCAAAACGTCGCCTTGTTTGGGGTGATAGTAGAGAGCCAAATGTTAATTCCCCACAAAAAGCAAAGCCGCCCGAAGGCGGCTTCATTCGACACGCAGCGGAGCTTGCTTCGCCCCTTCTGCGCCGCTGGATCAACTCCGAAAAGGATCCAGACTCCTGCCAGCTTTCGCTGGTGACGGAGCAATTATGAGCATCAGGAAATCCGAATACAAGCTGGCTTGTGCGTATCAGCCACCCAGTTGACTCGAATTCTTGATGCCTGCTCCTGTTAAATCAATGGGCTAGGGCTTTCAGCCCGCTGGTTTATGTGTATCAAGAAATTGACCGTCAATAATTGCTCTCAGGCAAGCTCGCAATAATCGACCGATAGCTGTTCATCCGCTGCTGCTGCACGCGCCCATCTTCCAGTGCCTTGAGCAACGCACAACCCGGTTCGCGGTCGTGTTTGCAGTCGCGGAAGCGGCAGGTGCCGATCAGGTCGTTGAACTCAATGAAGCCGGCTTCCACATCGCTACGGCTGACGTGGCCCAAGCCGAACTCACGAATACCGGGGGAGTCAATCAACTCGCCGCCGCCCGGGAAGTGGAACAACCGTGCGGTGGTGGTGGTGTGGGTGCCCTGGCCGGACAGCTCCGACAGCGGGCCCACACGGGTTTCGACTTCCGGCAACAGGCTGTTGACCAGCGACGACTTGCCCACGCCAGACTGGCCGACGAACACGCTGATCCGCCCGTCCAACTGTTGTTGCAGCTGTTCCATGCCGTTGCCGTGGTGAGCCGACACTTCCAGTACCGGGTAGCCCAGGGTGCGGTACACCGCCAGCAATGCGTTGAGCGCCGGGGCGTTCTGCTCGTCGATCAGGTCGAATTTGTTCAGCAGCAGCAACGGGCGGATGCCGGCATGCTCGGCCGCGACCAGGTAACGGTCGATCAGGTTGGCATGGGGCTCGGGCAGCGGCGCGAACACGATCACGATCATGTCGACGTTGGCCGCCACCGGCTTGAGCTGCCCACGGCTGTCGGGGCGGCGCAGTTCGGTGCTGCGCGGCAACTGGGCGACGATGACGCCGATGCCCTGGTTGCCGGCACGCCACACCACCTTGTCGCCGGTGACCAGCGCGGGTAGGTTGGCGCGCAAGTGGCAACGGAACACCTGGCCTGCGAGTTCGCCTTCGAGCGCCTCGACTTCGACCTGCACACCAAAGTGCGCGATCACCAGGCCCGTTTGTTCGGGGCCCAGGTCGCCGCCCTCGAGCGCTTCCACGGCGGAGGATTCACGTTTGGCGGCGCGGGCGGCGCGTTCACCTTGAATCTTTTCGATGCGCCAGTTTTGGCGACGGTTGAGCTGGCGTTTGGCCATTGGTGTTCCGTGTCGATAATGCAAAAGTTGGGTAAAACGGTCGCGAGTCTAGCACGCCCCCGCCTGCTAAACTGCCCGGCTACGCCAAGGTGCCAAGAGAATCAAGCCATGCAAAACCCACAGAACCTGATTTGGATCGATCTGGAAATGACCGGTCTGAACCCCGACACCGACGTCATCATCGAGATGGCGACCATTGTCACCGACAGCAACCTCAACACCTTGGCCGAAGGCCCGGTGATCGCCATCCACCACAGCGACGCCGTACTCGCCACCATGGACGAGTGGAACACCCGCACCCACGGTAACTCCGGGCTGACCCAGCGCGTGCGCGACAGCCGCATCAGCATGGCCCAAGCCGAGGCCGAAACTATCGCCTTCCTGGAAAAATGGGTGCCCAAGGGCAAGTCGCCAATCTGCGGCAATAGCATCTGCCAGGATCGCCGCTTCCTTTATACGCACATGAAGGGGCTGGAAAGTTACTTCCACTACCGCAACCTGGACGTGTCGACCTTGAAGGAACTGGCTGCGCGTTGGGCGCCGGAAGTCAAAGACAGCTTCCATAAAGGCAGCACGCACCTGGCGCTGGATGATATTCGTGAGTCGATTGCCGAGTTGCAGCATTACCGCAAGCATTTCATCAAGGCTTGATTCTGCGGCGCCAGTGAATGCGCCATCGCAGGCAAGCCAGCTCCCACATTTGACTGCATTCGCAAATTCAAAGTGTGGGAGCTGGCTTGCCTGCGATACAGGCGACGCGGTTTATCGCCAAGCGCCCCCTTTTGGTGCCCTCGGCAAATGATTAGACTGCCGGCCTCTCTGTCAGGATCGCCATCATGTTGCTGATGCTCTACCTCGTCGCCATCACCGCCGAAGCCATGACTGGCGCCCTGTCCGCGGGTCGGCGTGGCATGGACTGGTTTGGCGTGGTGCTGATCGCTTGCGTGACAGCCCTGGGCGGCGGCTCGGTGCGCGATGTGTTGCTCGGCCACTACCCGCTGACCTGGGTCAAACACCCGGAGTACCTGGTGCTGACCTCCGTTGCAGCATTGGTGACGATTTTTATCGCGCCCTTGATGCGCCACCTGCGCTCGCTGTTCCTGGCGCTGGATGCGGTGGGGTTGGTGGCCTTCACCCTGATCGGCTGCATGACCGCCCTGGAAATGGGCCACGGCATGTTGGTGGCGTCGGTCAGCGGGGTCATCACTGGGGTGTTCGGTGGCATTCTGCGGGATATCTTCTGTAACGACATCCCGCTGATCTTCCGCCGCGAGCTGTATGCCAGCGTGTCTTTCCTGGCAGCGTGGTTCTACCTGCTGTGCCTGTACCTGGAGCTGCCCAGCGAGCAGGCGATTCTGCTGACGCTCTTCAGTGGTTTCCTGTTGCGCCTGCTGGCGATCCGGTTTCACTGGGAAATGCCCAAGTTCGTCTACAACGACGACGTGCACTAGCGCACGGCGTGTTGCTCCAGCGCCCATTCCACGTGTTCGCGTACCAACTCCGACGGGTAGTCCCGCCGCGCCTTCAAGGCTTCCAGTACCGGAATGCTCGACGGCGCATTACCCAGGCCCACCGCCAGGTTGCGTAACCAGCGCTCGTAACCGGCGCGGCGCAGGGGCGAGCCCTCGGTGCTGCTGAGGAATTTATCCTCGTCCCACATAAACAATTCGGCCAGTTCTGCGTTATCCAGATTGTGCCGTGGCTTGAAATCGCTTTCGGCGGTAGGTCGAGCGAAACGATTCCACGGGCAAACGATCTGACAGTCATCGCAGCCAAATACCCGGTTACCAATCAGTGGGCGCAGGTCTTCGGGGATAGCGCTCTTGAGTTCGATGGTCAGGTACGAAATGCAGCGTCGCGCGTCCAGCACGTAAGGGCCGACGAAGGCGTTGGTGGGGCAGATGTCCAGACACGCCGTGCAGCGGCCGCAGTGTTCGGTGGCGTGGGGTGGGTCTACCGGCAACGGTAAATCGACAAACAGTTCGCTCAGGAAGAAATAACTGCCGGCCTTGCGGTTGAGAACCAGGGTGTTTTTACCGATCCAGCCCAGGCCCGCTTGCTCGGCAATGGCTTTTTCCAGGACGGGCGCGCTGTCGACGAAGGCGCGAAAGCCGAACGGCCCGATCTGCGCCTGGATGCGGTCGGCCAGTTGCTGCACGCGCTTGCGGATCAGCTTGTGGTAATCGCGGCCCAGGGCGTAGCGCGAGATGTAGGCTTTTTCTGGTTGGGCCAGCAATTGCGCCATCTGGGTGTCGCCGGGCAGGTAGTCCATGCGCAGTGACACCACGCGCAAAGTACCGGGCACCAGCTCCTCCGGGTGGGAGCGTTTGCTGCCGTGGGCGCCCATGTACTCCATCTCGCCGTGGTAACCCGCGTCGAGCCAGCGTTGCAGGTGCTGTTCATGCTCAGCCAGGTCGAGGCCGCTGATGCCCACTTGTTGAAAGCCCAGCTCGCGACCCCAGTCTTTGATCGATTGGGCGAGGGCGGGCAGATCGGAGGTAATAGCAGGCATGAGACACGGGAAACCACAGGTTAGATGCGTATAATTCTGCCAGACATCGGAGCTTGAAGACGCATGCCTCAGACAAAACACCCAATTACCGACGTTCAGCCGTTGTTGCCCGGCCATTTGCCGCAACTGGCTGCGCGTTCCCCGGACGCCCATAAGGGCCAGTTCGGCCACCTGCTGGTCATCGGTGGTGACCGTGGCTTTGGCGGCGCAGCGTTGCTGAGCACCGAAAGTGCCCTGCGCAGTGGCGCCGGCATGGTCTCGCTGGCGACGCGGCCGGAACACGTGCCGGCCGCTCTGGCTCGGCTGCCGGAGGTCATGGCCGTCGGCGTGAGCTCGGCCAACCAGTTGATGGGCCTGCTGGAAAAAATCTCGGTGATCGTCATTGGCCCAGGCCTGGGAGATGACGCCTGGGGCAAGAGCCTGTTGTCGGTCGCGGCCAATGCCAGCGTGCCGCAGGTGTGGGATGCCGACGCGCTCAATCAACTGGCCACTGGCAGCGTCGAGCTGCCGGCCAACTGTGTGATTACCCCGCATCCGGGCGAAGCTGCGCGTTTGTTGGGGCTATCGACAGCCGAGGTTCAGGCAGATCGCCTTAAGGTGGCGCGCGCGTTGAGCCAGAAATTCAATGCAGTGGCTATCCTCAAGGGTGCTGGCAGTTTGATTGCAAGTCCGGATGGACGGCTTGCCCGTTGTGATCAAGGCCACCCGGCGATGGCGACGGCGGGGCTCGGTGATGTCTTGGCCGGTCTGGTCGGCGCGCTATTGGCTCAGGGGATGCCCGCGTACGAAGCGAGCTGCCTGGCCGTGTGGTTGCACGCGACCGCCGGAGACCGCCAGGGCAGTTTTGGTCGCGGCTTGGCTGCCAGCGACCTGATCCCCGCCATTCGTCAATTGCTGGAGGAGCAGTCGCCGTGCCTGAAGTAATTCTTTTCCTGGCAGATGAAGAGGCCATGGTCGCGTTGGGTCAGCGTATTTCACAGGTCACGCAAGGGGCCGGGTTGATCTTTCTCGAGGGCGATCTGGGCGCAGGCAAAACCACACTGTCCCGAGGGATTATTCGCGGCCTGGGCCACACGGGCGCGGTAAAAAGCCCGACCTTCACGTTGGTCGAGCCCTACGAGATCGGCGACGTGCGTGCTTTCCACTTCGACCTCTATCGCCTGGTCGATCCGGAAGAGTTGGAGTTCATGGGCATCCGTGATTACTTCGACGATGATGCGCTGTGCCTGATCGAGTGGCCAAATAAAGGCACAGGCTTTTTGCCAAAGCCGGACCTGACCATTACCATTACGCCGCATGAGCACGGACGTCAGCTGAAGTTGTTGCCCCAGAGCCCACGCGCTGAGTCGTGGTGTGCTGCTCTGGCATTGGAATTCAAATAATTGGTGGGGTTAGGTATGCGCTTTCGCGCGTTGGTTGCTGTCGTGGGGGTGTTGCTTGCGGCAATGACTGTCAATGCTCTGGCTGCTTCACAGGTGAAAAGTGTTCGCCTGTGGCGAGCGCCGGATAACACGCGACTGGTGTTCGACCTGTCTGGCCCGGTCCAGCACAGCGTCTTTACCTTGACGGCGCCTGATCGCCTGGTGATCGACATCAACGGTGCCAGCCTGGCCGCGCCGCTGAAAGTCTCCACCGCCAACACGCCCATTACCGCCATGCGCTCGGCCCAGCGTACGCCGACCGACCTGCGTGTGGTTATCGACCTGAAAAAGGCCGTGACCCCCAAAAGCTTCTCCCTGGCCCCCAACGCCCAGTACGGCAACCGCCTGGTGGTCGACCTGTTCGACAACCCCGCCGACGCCGCACCGCCGCCTGCGCCAACGCCGAGCGTGGCAACGGTGCCTGCGGTGCCGGTCAACCCTTCGCAACCCCAGGTCAAGCTGCCACCACCGCCGCCTGCACCGGCAGGCAAGCGTGACATTATCGTGGTGATCGACGCCGGCCACGGTGGCGAAGACCCTGGGGCTTCCGGCTCACGCGGCCAGCATGAGAAAGACGTGGTGCTCGCCATCGCGCGTGAACTGCAGCGCCAGGTCAACGGCATGAAAGGCTATCGCGCCGAGCTGACCCGTACCGGTGACTACTTCATTCCGTTGCGTGGCCGTACCGAAATTGCCCGTAAGAAGGGCGCGGATCTGTTCGTGTCCATTCACGCCGACGCCGCGCCTTCAACCGCTGCCTTTGGCGCCTCGGTATTTGCCCTGTCGGATCGCGGCGCTACCTCCGAGACTGCGCGCTGGCTGGCCGACAGTGAAAACCGTTCAGACTTGATCGGCGGGGCCGGCAACGTTTCCCTTGATGACAAGGACAAGATGCTTGCCGGGGTGCTGCTCGACCTGTCGATGACGGCCTCGCTGACTTCCAGTCTTAACGTCGGGCAGAAAGTGCTGAGCAATATCGGTCGCGTGACGTCGCTGCATAAACAGCGTGTGGAACAAGCCGGGTTCATGGTGTTGAAGTCGCCGGACATCCCGTCGATCCTGGTGGAAACCGGGTTTATCTCCAACGCCAACGAAGCGTCGAAACTGGCCAGCGCCAGCCACCAGCAAGCGCTGGCGCGCTCGATCAGCGCCGGTGTGCGCCAGTTCTTCCAGCAAAACCCGCCGCCGGGCACCTATATCGCCTGGCTGCGTGACTCCGGCAAAATCGCCCAGGGCCCGCGTGACCATCGTGTGCAACCCGGTGATACCGTTGCCATGCTGGCGGTCCGTTTCCAGGTCACGCCTGCAGCCTTGCGCAGCGCCAATAACCTGAAAACCGACGAGTTGAAGATCGGCCAGGTGTTGACCATCCCCGGCACCTCATTGGCGGCGCAGTGATGAGCGAATCCACCTTGAACAGCGGCTCGCGCATTGAATTGCTCAGCCCGCGCCTTGCCAACCAGATCGCTGCGGGTGAGGTGGTTGAACGCCCGGCGTCGGTAATCAAGGAGTTGCTGGAAAACAGCATCGACTCCGGTGCCAAACGCATTGATGTCGATGTGGAGCAAGGCGGCGTCAAGCTGCTGCGGGTACGTGACGATGGCAGCGGCATCTCTTCGGATGACTTGCCCCTGGCCCTGGCCCGTCACGCCACCAGCAAGATCCGCGACCTGGAAGACCTGGAGCGGGTCATGAGCCTGGGCTTTCGAGGCGAGGCCCTGGCCTCCATCAGCTCCGTGGCCCGCCTGACCCTGACCTCCCGCACCCGCAGCGCCGAGCAAGCCTGGCAGGTGGAAACCGAAGGCCGCGACATGGCGCCTCGGGTCCAGCCGGCGGCGCATCCGGTGGGCACCTCGGTGGAAGTGCGCGACCTGTTCTTCAATACCCCGGCGCGGCGCAAATTCCTCAAGGCCGAGAAAACCGAATTCGATCACCTGCAAGAAGTCATCAAGCGCCTGGCCTTGGCGCGTTTCGATGTGGCGTTTCACCTGCGCCACAATGGCAAGACCATCCTCAGCCTGCACGAAGCCAACGACGACGCCGCGCGTGCTCGGCGGGTGGCAGCGGTGTGTGGCAGCGGGTTCCTGGAACAGGCGCTGCCGATTGAGATCGAGCGCAATGGCTTGAGGTTGTGGGGCTGGGTCGGGTTGCCGACGTTCTCCCGCAGCCAGGCCGACTTGCAGTATTTCTTTGTGAACGGCCGGGCGGTACGCGACAAGCTGGTGGCCCACGCGGTGCGCCAGGCTTATCGCGATGTGCTGTTCAACGGGCGACACCCGACCTTTGTGCTGTTCTTTGAGGTTGACCCTTCGGTGGTCGACGTCAACGTGCACCCGACCAAACACGAGGTGCGCTTCCGTGACGGGCGCATGGTGCATGACTTCCTCTACGGCACGCTGCACCGCGCCTTGGGTGACGTGCGTCCGGATGATCAGTTGTCAGCGCCGATTGTCACGGCGGTGGTGCGGCCGAGCGGCCCGGAAGCCGGCGAGTTCGGCCCCCAGGGCGAGATGAGCCTGGCGGCCAACCTGCTGCAATCGCCGCAGGCGCAGCCAGCCTACACGGCGCCGAATTCGGGTGCCGGTGCGGGTTATCAGTATCAATACACACCGCGCCCGCAATCGACGGCGCCGGTGGCCGAGGCCCAGGCGGCGTACCGTGAGTTTTTCGCGCCGCTGCCGGGTGCCGAGTCGGGTGCTGCTGTGGCGTTGCCCGAAGGCGGCGGTGATATTCCGCCGCTGGGTTATGCCCTGGCGCAGCTCAAAGGCATTTATATCCTCGCCGAAAACGCCCATGGCCTGGTGCTGGTGGACATGCACGCTGCCCATGAGCGGATCATGTACGAGCGCCTGAAGATCGCCATGGCCAGCGAAGGCCTCAGCGGCCAGCCGCTGCTGGTGCCCGAATCCCTGGCGGTGAGCCAGCGTGAAGCCGACTGCGCAGAAGAACATCACGGTGTGTTCCAGAAGCTGGGTTTCGAGCTGCAACGCCTGGGCCCGGAAACCCTGGCGATCCGCCAGATTCCCGCGCTGCTCAAGCAGGCCGAGGCCAACCGCCTGGTGGCCGACGTGTTGGCAGACCTGATGGAGTACGGCACCAGCGACCGTATCCAGGCGCATATCAACGAATTGCTCGGCACCATGGCCTGCCACGGCGCCATCCGCGCCAACCGCCGCCTGGCCCTGCCGGAAATGAACGGCCTGCTGCGCGACATGGAAAACACCGAGCGCAGCGGCCAATGCAACCATGGCCGACCGACCTGGACCCAGATGGGCCTGGATGATCTGGACAAACTGTTCTTGCGCGGCCGCTGATGAGTGCCTTGCCCCCCGCCATTTTCCTGATGGGCCCCACGGCCGCCGGCAAGACCGACCTGGCCATCGAGCTGACCAAGGTGCTGCCCTGCGAATTGATCAGCGTCGACTCTGCCCTGGTTTACCGGGACATGGATATCGGTACGGCCAAGCCGTCGAAGGCGCTGTTGGCCCAATATCCGCACAAGTTGATCGACATCATCGACCCGGCGCAGAGCTATTCAGCGGCGGACTTTCGCACCGACGCCCTGGCGGCCATGGCCGAGATCACCGCACGCGGCAATATCCCGCTGCTGGTAGGCGGCACCATGCTCTATTACAAGGCGCTGCAGGAAGGCTTGGCCGATATGCCGCCTGCCGATGCCCAGGTGCGCGCCGAACTTGAAGAAGAGGCTGCGCGCCTTGGCTGGCAGGCCCTTCACGATCAGTTGGCGGCAGTGGACCCGGTGTCTGCGGCACGTATTCATCCCAATGACCCCCAGCGGCTCACTCGCGCCCTGGAAGTCTGGCGCGTCAGTGGCCAGACCATGACTGAACATCGCCTGAAACAAACTGCGCAAAGTACTGATGCAGGCGCATCTGGACAGTCACAATTGCCCTATACTGTGGCGAATCTGGCCATCGCTCCGGCAAACCGCCAGGTGTTGCATGAACGAATTGCACAAAGATTCACAATAATGTTGGAACAGGGGTTTGTGGACGAGGTCGTAGCATTGCGTTCAAGAGGCGACCTGCATGCAGGGCTGCCTTCGATACGTGCTGTAGGCTACCGCCAAGTCTGGGATCATCTGGATGGCAAGCTGACGTCCGCCGAAATGCAGGAGCGCGGCATCATTGCCACGCGCCAATTGGCGAAGCGCCAGTTCACCTGGCTGCGCAGCTGGAGCGATTTGCACTGGTTGGACAGCCTGGACAGCGACAATCTGTCACGCGCCTTGAAATACTTGGGAACGGTCTCCATATTGAGCTGAGTCCTTGCAATTGCCGTCTATCCTTGGGGGTGTGACGGCCATAAGCTATCTATTTTCCGATTTTTTATTATTGATCCTTAAAGGAGTGCGGCACATGTCAAAAGGGCATTCGCTACAAGACCCTTACTTGAATACTTTACGTAAAGAGAAAGTTGGGGTTTCCATCTATCTGGTCAACGGCATCAAGCTGCAAGGTACGATCGAGTCGTTCGACCAATTCGTTATCCTGCTGAAAAACACCGTCAGCCAGATGGTTTACAAGCACGCTATCTCGACAGTCGTTCCAGTTCGTCCAATCCGTCTGCCTAGCGCAGCAGGTGATGAACAGGGTGACGCTGAGCCAGGTAACGCCTGATAGGAGTCTCCTTTGTTCTTTGAGCGCCACGGTGGTGGTGAGCGAGTAATCCTCGTTCACTTGGATGGACAGGACCCTGAGGCGCGCGAAGATCCGCAGGAGTTTCAGGAGTTGGCAAATTCGGCCGGCGCCGAGACCGTTGCGTTTTTTAACGTACCGCGTCATCGGCCAACCGCCAAATACCTGATTGGCAGTGGCAAGGTCGAGGAACTGCGCGACCTGGTTCATGCCGAAGAAGCCGATCTGGTGATCTTCAATCACACCCTCACGCCCAGTCAGGAACGTAACCTCGAACGTGTTTTCGAGTGTCGCGTGATCGACCGTACCGGTCTGATTCTCGATATTTTCGCCCAACGCGCCCGCACCCATGAAGGTAAGCTCCAGGTTGAACTGGCCCAGCTTGACCACATGAGCACGCGCCTGGTTCGCGGCTGGACTCACCTTGAGCGTCAGGGTGGCGGTATCGGCATGCGTGGCCCGGGTGAAACCCAGCTGGAAACCGACCGGCGTCTGCTGCGGGTTCGCCTGCGCCAGATCAAGGGCCGCCTCGAAAAAGTGCGCAGCCAGCGTGAACAGTCGCGACGTGGCCGTTCCCGTGCGGATATCCCGACCGTGTCCCTGGTGGGGTACACCAACGCCGGCAAGTCCACGTTGTTCAATAACGTGACCAAGTCGGATGTGTACGCGGCCGACCAACTGTTCGCCACCCTCGACCCGACCCTGCGGCGTCTGGACATCGACGACCTGGGGCCGATTGTGCTGGCCGATACTGTGGGTTTCATTCGTCACCTGCCCCACAAGCTCGTCGAGGCATTTCGGTCTACGCTCGAAGAGTCGAGCAATTCCGACCTGCTGTTGCACGTGATCGATGCGGCCGAACCGGATCGTATGTTGCAGATTGAACAGGTCATGGTGGTGCTGGGCGAGATTGGTGCCCAGGACTTGCCGATCCTCGAGGTCTATAACAAACTCGATTTGCTTGAAGGCGTTGAGCCACAGATCCAGCGCGACGAGAACGGCAAGCCCCAGCGGGTCTGGTTGTCGGCGCGAGATGGCAGTGGCTTGGAGTTGCTGGAACAAGCCATTGCCGAATTGCTCGGCAGCGATTTGTTCGTCGGCACCTTGCGCTTGCCGCAGCGTTTTGCTCGACTGCGTGCACAATTTTTCGAGTTGGGCGCGGTACAGAAAGAAGAGCACGACGAAGAAGGTGTCAGCTTGCTGGCTGTTCGATTGCCACGCTCGGAACTCAATCGGCTGGTCAGCCGAGAGGGTGTTGTACCGGCAGAGTTCATCGAACAACACACTTTGCAATAAAAGCCTGAGAAAGCGGTTGTGCCGCAGTAGCAGGCATTCTGTAGCATTGGTCGGCGCGCCGTGGGTGCGTCTTTGCTTTATCAGATGGAGAGCGCTATGGCTTGGAATGAGCCGGGTGGCAACTCGAATAATCAGGATCCTTGGGGTGGTAAGCGCCGCAATAATGGCGACCGCAAGGGGCCACCGGATCTCGACGAGGCCTTCCGAAAGCTGCAGGAAAGCCTGAATGGGTTGTTCGGTGGTGGAAAAAAACGTGGTGGTGACGACGGCGGTCGCACAAGCAAGGGCGGTGGCTATGGCCTGCTGGGCCTTGGTCTTGTCGTGCTCGCGGCCGTATGGCTGTACAGCGCGGTCTACGTGGTGGACGAGCAGGAGCAAGCCGTGGTGCTGCGCTTCGGCAAGTACTACGAGACTGTCGGGCCAGGCCTGAACATCTATTTCCCGCCGATCGACAAGAAGTACATGGAGAACGTGACGCGTGAGCGTGCGTACACCAAGCAGGGCCAGATGCTGACCGAAGACGAGAACATCGTCGAAGTGCCGCTGACCGTGCAGTACAAGATCAGCAACCTGCAAGACTTCGTGCTGAACGTTGATCAGCCGGAAATCAGCCTGCAACACGCAACCGAAAGTGCCCTGCGCCACGTGGTGGGTTCCACCGCCATGGACCAGGTGCTTACCGAAGGTCGTGAGTTGATGGCCAGCGAAATCAAGGAGCGTCTGCAACGCTTCCTCGACACTTACCGCACCGGTATCACCGTTACCCAGGTGAACGTACAGAGCGCAGCGGCACCGCGTGAAGTGCAGGAAGCCTTTGACGACGTGATCCGTGCACGTGAAGACGAGCAGCGTTCGCGCAACCAGGCTGAAACCTATGCCAACGGCGTTGTGCCGGAAGCCCGTGGTCAGGCCCAGCGCATCCTTGAAGATGCCAACGGTTACCGCGATGAAGTGGTCTCCCGCGCCAAGGGTGAGGCAGATCGTTTCACCAAGCTGGTCGCCGAGTACCGCAAGGCTCCTGAAGTGACCCGCGAGCGTCTGTACCTGGACACCATGCAGGAAGTCTTCAGCAACACCAGCAAGGTTCTCGTGACCGGCAGCAAAGGTGGGCAGAACAACCTGCTGTACCTGCCGCTGGACAAGATGATCGAAGGTGGTCGTAGCGGCGCCAGTGCACCGTCCACCGGTTCGAATGCCGCTGCCAACGAAGCGAGCGCCCGTGCGGCCGCTGACTTGCTGCAACAGCAAACACGTACCAGGGAGAGCCGTTGATGAGCAATAAATCGCTGACCGCCCTGATTGTGGGCGTCGTCGTGGTCATCGCTGCCTGGAACTGCTTCTACATCGTCGCTCAGACCGAGCGTGCGGTGCTGCTGCAATTCGGTCGCGTGGTCCAGGCGGATGTCCAGCCGGGCCTGCATGTGAAAATCCCCTATGTCAATCAGGTGCGCAAGTTCGACGCCCGCCTGATGACCCTGGATGCACCGACACAGCGCTTCCTGACCCTGGAAAAGAAAGCCGTGATGGTTGACGCCTACGCCAAGTGGCGCGTCAAGGATGCCGAGCGCTTCTACACCGCGACTTCCGGCCTCAAGCAGATTGCCGACGAGCGTTTGTCCCGTCGTCTGGAATCGGGCCTGCGTGACCAGTTTGGTAAGCGCACCCTGCACGAGGTGGTATCCGGTGAACGTGATGCGCTGATGGCTGACATCACTCGCTCGCTGAACACCATGGCGGAAAAAGAGCTGGGTATTGAAGTGGTCGACGTTCGCGTCAAGGCCATTGACTTGCCCAAGGAAGTGAACCGCAGCGTGTTCGAGCGTATGAGCACCGAGCGTGAGCGTGAAGCGCGTGAGCACCGCGCCAAGGGTAACGAGTTGGCTGAAGGTATCCGTGCCGATGCCGACCGTCAGCGTCGTGTACTGCTGGCAGAAGCCTATCGTGAGTCTGAAGAGGCTCGTGGTGACGGCGATGCTCAAGCCGCGGCGATCTACGCCAAGGCCTACGGCCAGGACCAGGAGTTCTACGCGTTCTACCGTAGCCTGCGCGCCTACCGTGAAAGCTTCGCGAACAAAACCGACGTACTGGTGTTGGACCCAAGCAGCGACTTCTTCCGCTACCTGGAAAAGTCCAAGTAACCAGCCTGTGATTCTGTAAGGCGCACTCCGTCGGGCGGCTAAAATGCCTGGCGGGGTGATCCTTTCAGAAAACGGGTGTATGATGCGGCAGCCGGGAAATTCCCGGCTTTTTTGCGTCTGCATGTTTGATTCGGCAGGCGTGACAGGTTTTTCGAGGAAAGTGCCCGACGAGGCCGTTTGCAGGCCGTTCGTCACGTCGCTCTTGCGCGTGGTTTATGCAAGGGGCGGGTATTTTCTGCTTCACTCAAGGCTCGGCCGAGGGCTGGCCGCCCGGATCAAAGGGGAATGGCGTAATGGCAACGGTAGACCGCTGGCTGCTGCCAGATGGCATCGAAGAAGTACTGCCACCAGAAGCTGCGCGCATTGAAGTAGCGCGTCGCCAGGTGTTGGATCTGTTCCAGAGCTGGGGTTACGAGTTTGTCGTGACTCCCCATATTGAGTACCTGGAATCCCTGCTGACCGGCGCGGGCCAGGACCTGGATCTGCGCACCTTCAAGGTCATCGACCCGCAATCGGGCCGGCAAATGGGGTTCCGTGCCGACATCACGCCACAAGTGGCGCGCATCGATGCGCACACCCTGCCTCGTGAAGGCCCGAGCCGCCTGTGCTACGCCGGCAGCGTACTGCATGCCCAGCCGCGCGCCTTGTCGTCTTCCCGTAGCCCGATCCAGTTGGGCGCCGAGTTGTACGGCGATGCCAGCCCGAGCAGCGATGTGGAAGTGATCAGTCTGATGCTGGCCATGCTGCAACTGGCGGATGTGCCGGACGTGCACATGGACCTGGGCCACGTCGGTATCTACCGTGGCCTGGCGCGTGCTGCCGGGTTGTCCGGTGAAGTGGAGCAACAGTTGTTCGATGCCCTGCAGCGCAAGGCGATCGATGAAGTGATCGCTCTCACCGAGGGTGTGCCTGCTGAGCTGGCTGGCATGCTGCGGGCGCTGGTAAATCTGTGCGGCGGCCGTGAAGTGCTGGTGGCTGCGCGTGAGCGCCTGGCCAATGCGCCGGCACCGGTATTGGCAGCACTGGACGATGTGCTGGCAATTGCCGAGCGCCTGTCGGCACGGTTCCCGGAGCTGCCGCTGTATTTTGATCTGGGTGAATTGCGCGGCTACCACTACCACACCGGTGTGGTGTTCGCGGTATTCGTCCCGGGTGTTGGCCAGGCCATCGCCCAAGGTGGTCGCTATGACGATATCGGCGCCGACTTCGGTCGTGCGCGTCCGGCCACTGGTTTTTCCACCGATTTGAAAACCCTGGTGACCCTGGGGCGTGCTGAGGTCGAGCTGCCGTCTGGTGGCATCTGGATGCCCGACAGTACGGACGCAGCGCTCTGGCAGCAGGTTTGCCAGTTACGCCGTGAGGGTCAGCGTGTAGTCCAGGCCTTGCCTGGGCAGCCATTGGCCGCCGCCCGTGAAGCGGACTGCGACCGGCAATTGATTCAGCAGAACGGGCTTTGGCAAGTATCGCCACTGGCTTCTTGAGTTTTCCTGCCGGCCATCGCCGGCACCAAGTTTGCGCGAATGAGGACAAGTGTTATGGGTAAGAATGTCGTAGTCCTGGGCACCCAATGGGGTGATGAGGGCAAAGGCAAGATCGTTGATCTGCTGACCGAACATGCTGCCGCCGTAGTGCGCTACCAAGGTGGTCACAACGCTGGCCACACCCTGGTCATCGATGGCGAAAAAACTGTCTTGCACCTGATCCCGTCGGGTGTCCTGCGCGAAGGCGTGCAGTGCCTGATCGGCAACGGCGTGGTGGTCGCGCCTGACGCCCTGCTGCGCGAGATCACCAAGCTGGAAGAAAAAGGCGTACCGGTGCGCGAGCGCCTGCGTATCAGCCCATCCTGCCCGCTGATCCTGTCCTTCCACGTTGCGCTGGACCAGGCCCGTGAAAAGGCGCGTGGCGAGCTGAAGATCGGCACCACCGGTCGCGGCATCGGCCCGGCCTACGAAGACAAGGTTGCACGTCGTGGCCTGCGTGTGGGCGACCTGCTCAACATGCCGCGCTTTGAAGACAAACTGCGTGAACTGGTGGATTACCACAACTTCATGCTGGTCGGTTACTACAAAGAGCCAGCCATCGAGTTTGAAAAGACCCTGGCCGAGTGCAAGGAATACGCTGAGCTGCTCAAGCCGCTGATGCTGGACGTGACGGCCGAGCTGCACGATCTGCGTCGCGCTGGCAAGGACATCATGTTCGAAGGTGCCCAGGGCTCGTTGCTGGACATCGACCACGGTACCTACCCGTACGTGACCAGCTCCAACACCACCGCTGGCGGCGTTGCGACCGGTTCTGGCGTTGGCCCGATGTTCCTGGACTACATCCTGGGTATCACCAAGGCCTACACCACTCGCGTAGGTTCGGGCCCGTTCCCGACTGAGCTGTTCGACGACGTCGGCGCGCACCTGGCCAAGCAAGGCCACGAATTCGGCGCCACCACTGGCCGTGCTCGTCGTTGCGGCTGGTTCGATGCCGTTATCCTGCGTCGCGCTATCGATGTGAACAGCATCTCGGGCATCTGCCTGACCAAGCTGGACGTACTCGACGGTCTGGAAGCCATCAACATCTGCGTCGGCTACAAAGACGCCCAAGGCAACGATGTTGCCCCGACTGACGCTGACAGCTACGTGGGCCTGCAGCCTGTGTACGAAGAAGTGCCAGGCTGGACTGAATCGACCGTGGGCGCCAAGACCCTGGAAGAACTGCCAGCCAATGCCCGCGCCTACATCAAGCGCGTGGAAGAGCTGATCGGTGCACCGATCGACATTATTTCGACCGGCCCGGACCGCAACGAGACCATCGTTCTGCGTCACCCGTTCGCTTAATAAGCTGTTGATGTAAAAAGCAAAGGGCTCCTTCGGGAGCCCTTTGTCGTTTCTGCCTGGCAAGCGGCACGACCCTTGCTGTGTTTCCTTCTTCCGAGGTGCTATCAAATTAATGGCACCCGTGGTGGAGGGATTTCCAGTGTCTGCCGTTCTCTCGTTGTTACAAAGCCGTCTGTTGCGGCCGGTGTTCGTTACCCTTGGTATCGCCCTTTTGGTGCAAGTGCTGGTGGCCGTCGCGCTGACGCGGAGCACGGTGACGGCGCTGGAAGCCGATTTGGGCAATCGCCTGGGCATTGATAGCCAGAAGTTGTCTGGCGAACTAGCCCAGGCTGGCAAGGAAGTCACGTCCAGCCTGGACAGCCTGTCCGCCAGCACGCGCCAGCGACTGACAGCCGGGCTTTCCACGCGCTTGCAGGAAGAGCAAAAGCAGTTGCGTGCGACGCTGGAAAAAGACCTGCAGGACTCCGCCAATGACATGGCGCAACTGCTGGCCTCGGTCGCGCCCCGTGCCATGTGGGACAGTGACGTGCCGACCCTTTCAGAGTTTGCCCGCCGGGCCCAGCGCAACCCCAATGTGCTGTTTGTGGTGTATGACGACGCTGCGGGCGAGCACTTGACCCGTTACCTGAATCGCGAAAACCCTATCAACCAGGCCCTGCTGGCGAAGGGTGCAGGGGAGCGTGCGCTGGACAAGGTGCTGGACGCGGCCAAGACAGACCCCTCCGTGTATTACGTCGAAGCCTCCATCAGCCCCAACGGCGTGGAAATCGGCAAGGTGCGCATGGGTGTGTCGACCGCGACGGTTGAGGCAAACCTGCAAGCGTTGGATAAGCGCTTTGCCGCGCTGATCGCCAGCGGTGATCAACTGGTGGGTGATAGCCTCAAGGGAGCCGCAGCTGACAGCGCCAACGCCATGGGCGCCCGGCTGCAATCGGCGCAAGCCACTGCCACGCAAATGACGGCCAATACCGCCAGCGCCGTGCAAGACGCGGCGGGCACCCTGCGTTGGCGTATCGGGATGGGCCTGGCACTGGTGGGGCTTGGGGTATTGCTGCTGATCGCCATTGTGCTGGGGCGACGCGTGGTCAATCGCCTGAAGTTGCTGATTGCCGCGATGGATGATCTGGCGGCCGGCGAGGGCGACCTCACCAAGCGCGTGCAGATCAACAGCAAGGATGAAATCGGCGATATGGCCTCGGCGGTCAATCGCTTTGTGGATAAGTTGCAGCCCATCGTACGGGAGGCAGGCGACGTGGCCCAGCGTACTGGCGTGGAAATCGGCGCCATGACGTTGCGCAATGCTGGCGCCGATGCGGCGGCGGGCTTGCAGCGTGATGAAGTGGCCGAGAGTTTGCGCGCTTTATCGCAAATGGCCGACGAGGCCCAGGCCGAAAGCCACGCTATGCAGGCGGCCTTGCAGCAGGTGGTGGATATTCGCCAGGCCACGGATGAAAACTCACGAACCTCGGCTGAAGTCGGTAGCTTGATCGAGGCGTTGGCGGGGCAGGTGCAGGCCGGTTCCCAGGTGATCGAACGGCTGGCGCAGCAAAGCGAACAGATTGAAGTGGTGTTGACCGTGATTCATGGCATCGCCGAGCAAACCAACCTGCTCGCTCTCAACGCGGCCATCGAGGCGGCACGGGCTGGCGAGACTGGGCGCGGCTTTGCGGTGGTGGCCGATGAAGTGCGTGCGCTGGCGAGCAAGACTCAAAGCTCCACTGGCGATATCCAGGCGCATATCGTGGCATTGCAGCAGGGCGCGCGTGAGGCGGTGGAAACCATCGGCAAGGCGGGGCGCCAGGCCAGTGAGGGCTTGCTGGTGCTGCGCGACAGCGTGCGCTTGCAGCAGACGGTGCAGGCTTCTGTGGAGCAGGTGCATGCGGCGATTGGCCTGGCGACGCGCGCGGCCGAGCATCAAGCCCAGGGCGCGCATGCGGTGCGTGGGCGCGTGGAGGTGATCCATGCCCAGGCCGAGCGTGCGGCGCAAGCGGTGGTGGAGACGACGGCCAGTGGGAAGGTGCTGGATGGGTTGGCGGCGCAGTTGAAGGCGAGCTTGGGGCAGTTCAGGGCTTGAGGTTGTCTGGACGGGCCTCATCGCAGGCAAGCCAGCTCCCACATTCAACTGCATTCCAAAGTTGGAGCGCGGTCAACTGTGGGAGCTGGCTTGCCTGCGATAGCTGTTTCAGCGGCTCAAATACATCCGCGTCGTAAGCAGATACACCGGCAACCCCGACACCAGAATCAACAACGCTGCATACGGCGCCGCCGCCGCAAATTCCACATTCGAGGTATGCGCCCAGACGGCCGTCGCCAAGGTATTCAGCCCGGTCGGGCTCAACAGCAATGTCGCCGTCAATTCCTTCATCGCATCCAGGAACACCAAGGCAAACGCCGCCCCCAGCGCCGGAAAGATAATTGGCAGCGTCACCCGGCAAAACGCACTGAAGGACGATGCGCCTAACGTGCGCGCCGCCTCTTCCAGCTGTGGCGCCGCCTTGTTCAGCGCTGTACGAATCGGCGCCTGCGCCAATGGCAAAAACAGCAGCGCATAAGCAATCAGCAGCAATGCCGAGGTCTGGTACAGCGCCGGCACGTAATGCAGGGCGAAATACACCAGGGTCAACGCAATCACCAGGCCGGGCAGGGCATGCAGTAGGTACGGCAAGCGTTCGGCCCATATCGCCAGTTGCCCTTTGTAGCGCACCACTAGCAAACCAACCGGTACTGCCAGTACCAGGCACAGTGCGGCGCCGCCCAGCGAGAGCGCCAGGGAAGACAGCAGCGCCTCACCGATCTCGGCCATCGGAAACGCTGCCGACGAACCGACTGCCAACCAATACCCGAGCATCCCCAGCGGAATGCCGCTGCCAATAATCGCTAGCGCCAGGCAATACACCTGGCCCAATGGCGTCCACTTGCCCAGTCGAACCTGCTCGGCGTGCCGCGCCGCGCCCTGGCCGATGCGCACGTGCCGGCCTTTGCCGCGTATGCGCAGTTCCAGCCATAGCAGGGTCAGGCACATCACCAGCAGCACTGCCGAGAGCATTGCCGCATTGGCATTGCTGAATTCCAGTTCGAACTGCTGGTAGATCGCGGTGGTGAAGGTCTGCAGGCCAATGATCGACAGCGCGCCGAATTCCACCAGCATGTGCAATGCGATCAATAGTGAGCCGGCCAGCAGCGATGGCCACAGCAGCGGCAGGGTGATGCGAAAGAACACGCCCCAGCGGTTGAGCCCCAGCGTGCGGGCCGATTCTTCCAGGGAGGGGTCAAGATTGCGTAGCGTTGCGGCCACCGGCAGAAACACCAGTGGGTATTTGGACAGGCTCATCACCAGGATCGCGCCGCCAAGCCCCTCGAACTGGGCGCTCAGCGACACCCAGGTAAAACTGCTGACGAACGCCGGCACCGCAAACGGCAGGCACAGGACCACACCCCAGATGCGCCGCCCTGGCAGGTTGCTGCGCTCCAGCAGCCAGGCCAGGGACAGGCCGATCACGCCGCAGGTCAGGGTCACGCCGACCATCAGCGCCAGGGTGTTGCGCAGCAGTCCGAACACATAAGGCCGCCACAGTAGATGCACCGCCTCCGTCCAGCCCGCCTGCCAGGCTTTGAACCCAACATAGGCGAGCGGCAACAGGCTCAGGCCAACCAGCAACAGCACGGGTAGCAGCAGCCAGATCGACGGGCGTTTGCGACGGGGGGTGAACCCCGCGACGGAAAGCGATGGGTTCATCAGTTCAGGCCAACGTCACGTTCCAGCTCCAGGGCTTCTTCGGCGTTGCCCAGGTCTGCGGGGGTGACTTTCGGCGGCTGCAGCTCGCTGAATGGCTTGAGGCCGCGGTTCGATTCCATGCCCTTGCGCAGCGGGTACTCGGCCGACGTGTTGGTGATCACGCGCTGGCCTTCTTCGCTGGTCATGAATGCCAGCAATTGCTGAGCTTCTTTGGGATGCTTGCTGGATTTGAGTGCGGCAGCGGAGGATACGGTGATCAGGCCGCCAGCATCACCATCGGTGAAGTAGTGCAGTTGGGAATCCAGATTGGTTTTTTCCTTTTTCAGGGCAAACCAGTAGTAGTTATTCACCAGCACGGTGGCCACTTCGCCTTTTTCCACGGCCTTGAGGGCGACCATATTGTTGCTGTACACCTTGCCGAAGGCGCGCAGGCCGGTCAGCCATTCTTCTGCGGCTTCGCGACCGTGCAGCTTGATGATCGCCACGGCTTGCTCCTGGAACGCGCCGCTGGTGGGGACGAAGCCGACTTTGCCTTGCCACTCGGGGCCGGCAAAATCCAGTACCGACTTGGGCAGGTCTTTTTCGGCAATCAGTTTGGGGTTGAAGGCTACGACGCGGGTGCGTGCGGTCACGCCCATCCAGTCGCCGTTTTTGCCCACGTAATCCTTGGGCAGTACATCGAGGGTGCTGGCATCGATTTTTGCCAACAGGCCTTGCTCGCCGAGTTTGTTCAGGGGCGGTGATTCTTCGGTGTAGATGACGTCGGCAGGGGAGCGCTCACCTTCTTCGACGACCTGGCTGGCCAGCTGGTTGCTGCTACCTTTGCGCACGTTGACGTGGATGCCGGTCTTGGCTTCGAAGGCCTTGGCGAGTTCATCGCCGACTTCTTTGTGTTGGCCGTTGTATAAGGTCAGGGAGACCTTGTCGGCAGAATGGGCGGCGGGCGAGAGCAGGGTCAGGCTGAGTAGGGTGAGGGTCAGGCCGCGCAGAAGGGATGTCTTGAGTCGGTTGTCACGGATCATCATCCGAAGTGTTCCTCGCTTATATGCAACAAATCATTGCAAGGATAAACGATAAATCTTCTCAAGTGCGGATGAGGGGAAAATCACTGGGGAAGTTTTCAAACCCCGGAAACGAAAAAACCCGCTTTCGCGGGTTTGATCTGAATTTGGTGCCCAGGAGAAGACTCGAACTTCCACGACCTTGCGATCACCAGCACCTGAAGCTGGCGTGTCTACCAATTTCACCACCTGGGCATTATCTAACAACGTTGCCGCTGTTGATGGGGCGAACTATACGGCGGGGCTTTTGATCTGTAAACCCCTGATTCGAAAAATATAAATCAATTTTTCCGTTAAAAATCAGAGGCCTGAAACGAAAAAACCCGCTTTCGCGGGTTTGATCTGAATTTGGTGCCCAGGAGAAGACTCGAACTTCCACGACCTTGCGATCACCAGCACCTGAAGCTGGCGTGTCTACCAATTTCACCACCTGGGCAGCATCAACAACGTTGCCGTCGTCGATGGCGCGCACTATACGGAGCGATATTTGAGCTGTAAACCCCTGCCATGAAAAAAGCCTGGAAAATTTCGCCAGTGGTCGTGCAAGGTGCGCGCCGGGGGTCGCAAAGGGCTTTTAAACGCTTGTTGATACCTGAAATTTCCCGTTTCAATACGCGTATGCCAAACTAACCCGCATATAGACAAGGTGAAAACTCTCTAATGGCCGATTGGCAGTCCCTCGATCCCGAGGCCGCTCGTGAAGCGGAAAAATATGAAAACCCTATTCCTAGCCGCGAACTGATCCTGGCGCACCTCGCCGATCGTGGTTCGCCTGCTAGCCGTGAGCAACTGGTTGAAGAATTCGGTCTGACCACCGAAGACCAGCTTGAAGCCCTGCGCCGCCGTCTGCGTGCGATGGAGCGCGATGCTCAATTGATCTACACCCGTCGTGGCACTTACGCGCCGGTCGACAAGCTGGACCTGATCCTGGGTCGCATTGCCGGCCACCGTGACGGCTTCGGCTTCCTGATCCCGGACGATGGCAGCGACGACCTGTTCATGAGCCCGGCGCAAATGCGTCTGGTGTTCGATGGCGACCGTGCGCTGGCGCGGGTTTCTGGCCTCGACCGCCGTGGTCGTCGTGAAGGCGTGATCGTCGAAGTGGTGTCCCGTGCCCACGAATCCATCGTCGGCCGTTACTTCGAAGAAGGCGGCATCGGCTTCGTTGTGCCGGATAACCCGAAGGTCCAGCAGGAAGTGCTGATCACCCCGGGCCGTAATGGCGCCGCCAAGGTCGGCCAGTTCGTCGAGGTAAAAATCACCCACTGGCCAACGGCGCGATTCCAGCCCCAGGGCGATATCGTTGAAGTGGTCGGCAACTACATGGCGCCGGGCATGGAAATCGACGTTGCCTTGCGCACCTACGATATCCCTCATGTCTGGCCTGAGGCCGTGCTCAAAGAAGCCGCCAAGCTCAAGCCGGAAGTCGAAGAGAAAGACAAAGAAAAACGCATCGACCTGCGTCATCTGCCGTTTGTCACCATTGACGGCGAAGATGCCCGCGACTTCGACGATGCGGTCTACTGCGAAGCCAGGCCTGGCAAGCTGCGCCTGTTCTCCGGCGGCTGGAAGTTGTACGTCGCGATTGCCGACGTGTCCAGCTACGTGAAGATCGGTTCGGCCCTGGATAACGAAGCCCAGGTGCGCGGCAACTCCGTGTACTTCCCAGAGCGCGTGATCCCGATGCTGCCCGAGCAGCTGTCCAACGGCCTGTGCTCCCTGAACCCGAAAGTCGACCGTTTGGCCATGGTGTGCGAGATGACCATCTCCAAAACCGGCGAAATGACCGACTACCAGTTCTACGAAGCGGTGATCCACTCCCAGGCACGCCTGACCTACAACAAGGTCAGCACCATCCTGGAAACGCCGAAGACCAGCGAAGCCAAGGCTCTGCGTACCGAATACGCTGGCGTGGTCCCGCACCTCAAGCAGTTGTACTCGCTGTACAAGGTGTTGCTGGGTGCCCGTCATACCCGTGGCGCGATCGATTTCGAAACCCAGGAAACCCGCATTGTCTTCGGCTCCGAGCGCAAGATTGCGGCGATCACCCCGACCACCCGTAACGACGCGCACAAGCTGATCGAGGAGTGCATGCTGGCGGCCAACGTGGCCACTGCCGAGTTCCTCAAGAAGCACGAAATTCCTGCGTTGTACCGTGTGCACGACGGCCCGCCGCCGGAGCGCCTGGAAAAACTTCGCGCCTTCCTCGGCGAACTCGGCCTGTCCCTGCACAAAGGCAAGGACGGTCCGACGCCGAAGGATTACCAGGCCCTGCTGGCCAGCATCAAGGACCGTCCGGATTACCACGTGATCCAGACCGTGATGCTGCGCTCGCTGAGCCAGGCGGTGTACAGCGCCGATAACCAGGGCCACTTCGGCCTGAATTACGAGGCGTACACCCACTTCACTTCGCCAATTCGCCGCTACCCGGACTTGCTCACGCACCGTGCGATCCGCAGCGTGATCCATTCCAAGCAGAACACCCCGCACGTCAAGCGCGCCGGTGCCATGACCATTCCGAAAGCACGGATCTACCCGTACGACGAAGCGGCCCTGGAACAACTGGGCGAGCAGTGCTCCATGAGCGAACGCCGCGCCGACGAAGCCACCCGCGACGTGGTGAACTGGCTCAAGTGCGAGTTCATGAAGGATCGCGTGGGCGAGTCGTTCCCGGGTGTGATCACCGCCGTGACCGGCTTTGGCCTGTTCGTCGAGCTGACCGACATCTACGTCGAGGGCCTGGTGCACGTCACCGCCTTGCCGGGTGATTACTACCACTTCGATCCTGTGCATCACCGCCTGGCGGGCGAGCGCACCGGTCGCAGCTTCCGCTTGGGCGATACCGTTGAAGTGCAGGTCATGCGTGTCGATCTCGACGAGCGCAAGATCGACTTCGGCATGCCTGACAAGCCGGCTGAGCCTGCGGGTCGTAAAAAGCGTGGTGAAACCACAGCGCCTGCGTCCAAAGGCAAAGCGGCCACCGCAAAAACCACGGCCGAGCCTGCACCTGCCAAGGCTGGTCGTCGTTCTTCCGCCAAGGACAAGGCCCCTGAAGCCTACCGCCCAAGCGACGCGGCGGCGAAAAACGCCGAGCTGCGCAAGAGCCGCGAGTTGAAGCAGCAGTTGCTCAACGAAGCCAAAAGCGGTGGTAAAGCGGCGTCTGGGGGAAAGTCCCACGGGGCGGAAAAGCCGTCGAGCAAGCCAAGTAAACACCGTAAAGGCCCGCCAAAAGCGGGTTCGGCTCCCGCAAAAAGCGGCGGGTCGCGCAAACCTAAGGCCAAGTCATGAGTCTGGAAAAAATCTACGGCGTGCACGCCGTAGAAGCACTGCTGCGTCACCATCCCAAGCGCGTCAAGCAGGTGTGGTTGGCCGAAGGTCGCAGCGAGCCGCGCGTACAGGCGCTGGTCGAGTTGGCCACGCAGAATAAGGTTGCCATCGGCCAGGCCGAGCGTCGTGAAATGGACGTGTGGGTCGAAGGCGTTCACCAAGGCGTGGTGGCTGACGTCAGCCCGAGCCAGGTGTGGGGCGAGGCGATGCTCGACGAGCTGCTAGACCGTACCGAAGGTGCACCGTTGCTCTTGGTGCTGGACGGCGTGACCGACCCGCACAACCTCGGCGCCTGCCTGCGTTCGGCGGATGCTGCCGGTGCGCTGGCAGTGATCGTGCCCAAGGACAAGTCCGCGACCCTGACGCCGGTGGTGCGTAAGGTCGCCTGCGGCGCGGCGGAAGTGATTCCGCTGGTGGCCGTGACCAACCTGGCGCGTACCCTGGAGAAGCTCCAGCAACGCGGCCTGTGGGTAGTGGGCACGGCGGGGGAGGCTGAGGTCAGCATTTATGACCAGGACCTTACCGGCCCTACCATCCTGATCATGGGCGCCGAAGGCAAAGGCATGCGCCGTCTGACCCGTGAGCATTGCGATTACCTGGTACACCTGCCGATGGCCGGTAGTGTCAGCAGCCTCAATGTGTCGGTGGCGACGGGTGTTTGCCTGTTTGAAGCCCAGCGTCAGCGTGGTGCGAAAGCCAAGGCCAAGCCCAAGAAGTGATAAAAATGTGGGAGCGGGCTTGCTCGCGATGACGGAGTGTCAGTCGGCAGAGATGTTGCCGGTGCCAGGGTCATCGCAGGCAAGCCAGCTCCCACATTGGTTTTGTGGTGTTTATTCAGGATTGTTCAAATAATCACCAATCACCTTGCGCCGCTTCTCCCCCTTCTCTACAATTGCGCCCCTTGCCTTCCTGGCAGGCACCGATGTGCCTCCCCTGCGGCAAGATCCATAAGTGTCATTCACTCCTTGTCTGACCGTTTTTGAGCGGCAGGCTACAACCCGTAAGGAGCATTCATGCGTCATTACGAAATCATCTTTTTGGTCCACCCGGATCAAAGCGAGCAAGTCGGCGGCATGGTTGAGCGTTACACCAAGCTGATCGAAGAAGACGGCGGCAAAATCCACCGTCTGGAAGATTGGGGCCGTCGTCAACTGGCCTACGCAATCAACAATGTTCACAAGGCTCACTACGTGATGCTGAACGTTGAGTGCACTGGCAAGGCCCTGGCCGAGCTGGAAGACAACTTCCGCTACAACGATGCTGTGATCCGTAACCTGGTCATCCGTCGCGAAGAAGCCGTTACTGGCCAATCCGAGATGCTCAAGGCTGAAGAAAACCGCAGTGAGCGCCGTGAGCGTCGCGACCGTCCTGAGCACGAAGGCGCTGATAGCGCTGATAGTGATGACAGCGACAACAGCGATAACGCTGACGAGTAATCCACGGACCTTTTAAGGAGCCTATCAAATGGCACGTTTCTTCCGTCGTCGTAAATTCTGCCGCTTCACCGCTGAAGACGTGAAAGAGATCGATTACAAAGATCTCAACACTCTGAAAGCCTACGTATCCGAGACCGGCAAAATCGTTCCAAGCCGTATCACCGGTACCAAAGCACGTTATCAGCGTCAGCTGGCCACCGCTATCAAGCGCGCCCGCTTCCTGGCCCTGCTGGCCTACACCGACAGCCACGGCCGCTGAGACCGGGCAGTCGACAAGTAGTAAGGGATTGAATGCATGCGCGCCTTAGCTGAGTTCATCATGCGCGGTCGCGTGCAGGCCACTCTGGTAGTGGCTGGATGTGCGGCATTGCCGTTGCTTTATTGGTTGGGTGCTGCCGCAGGTTGCCTTGTGCTACTGCGGCGCGGTTTGAAGGACGCCCTTGGCGTTCTTGCCCTGGGTTTGTTGCCGGCCTTGATCTGGTGGCTGCAAATGGGTGATCCACGGGTACTTCTGGTACTGCTGGGGTCATCGAGCCTTGCGTTGGTTTTGCGCGCAAGTGAGTCCTGGGTCCGCACGCTGCTGGTCAGCGTGGCATTGGGGTTGGTGTACTCAGTGATGCTTGGCGCGGCTTTCCGCCCGCAGATCGAGGCGCTGGCGCAGGAGATCGTCAAGATCCTGCCGTTGGCCCTCGGGGATCTCTACCAGCATTTGTCGGTAGATGAGCGAGCGCGGTTTGCGTCACTGATTGCCCCGGTCCTGACCGGCCTGATTGCGGCTTTGTTGCAGGTCGTCAGCGTGCTGAGCCTGATTCTTGGGCGTTATTGGCAGGCGTTGTTGTACAACCCGGGTGGTTTTGGTCGCGAGTTTCGCAGTATCAGAATCCCAGCGGGGCCGGCGATGTTGCTGCTGGCGTGCATGGTTGTCGGGCCGAACTTCGGCCCACAGATGGCCTTGCTGGCGCCGATTTGCAGCGTACCGCTGGTGTTTGCCGGGCTGGCCCTGATTCATGGGCTTGCCGCGCAAAAGCGACTGGCCAGGTTTTGGCTGGTGGGGTTGTACGTCACGCTGTTGCTGTTCATGCAGCTGATCTATCCGTTACTCGTGGTCTTGGCCATTGTTGACAGCCTGATTGATTTTCGCGGTCGTCTGGCGTCGAAAGACGCCGATAACGCGAACGGTGAAGGTTAAAAGTTAGAGGATTTTCACATGCAACTGATCCTTCTGGAAAAAGTCGCCAACCTGGGCAACCTGGGCGACAAAGTGAACGTTAAGGCCGGCTACGGTCGTAACTACCTGCTGCCATACGGCAAAGCCACCGCTGCAACCGCTGCCAACCTGGCTGCATTTGAAGAGCGTCGTGCTGAGCTGGAAAAAGCCGCAGCAGACAAAAAAGCGTCGGCCGAAACTCGCGCTGCCCAACTGGCTGAGCTGGAAGTGACTATCACTGCCACCGCTGGTGACGAAGGCAAGCTGTTCGGTTCGATCGGCACCCACGACATCGCTGATGCACTGACCGCCTCCGGCGTTGAAGTGCAGAAGAGCGAAGTTCGTCTGCCGAACGGCACCATCCGCAACGTAGGCGAATTCGACGTAGCCGTGCACCTGCACGCCGAAGTTGAAGCCACCGTACGCGTTGTCGTGGTAGCAGCTTAAGTCGCACCTAACTGACTGGCACCTCGCGTGCCAGCCGGTTAACATCGGGCACGATCCTGTTTACAGGTCGTGCCTTTTGTTTTTCTACACACCCCAAATTCCAAGTGGCCATGAACGAAATCTCTGCTCCTGAGCAATACGATCTGCAAACCGCTGCCCTGAAGGTGCCGCCGCATTCCATCGAGGCCGAACAGGCTGTGCTCGGTGGCTTGATGCTGGACAACAACGCCTGGGAACGCGTGCTGGATCAAGTCTCGGACGGTGACTTTTATCGTCATGACCACCGCCTGATCTTCCGCGCCATCGCCAAGCTGGCCGACCAGAACTCACCGATCGACGTGGTAACCCTGGCCGAGCAGTTGGACAAGGAAGGCCAGACCTCCCAAGTGGGTGGCCTGGGCTACCTCGGTGAGCTGGCAAAAAACACGCCGTCCGTCGCCAACATCAAGGCCTATGCCCAGATCGTCCGCGAGCGCGCCACGTTGCGCCAGTTGATCGGCATCAGCACCGAAATCGCCGACAGCGCCTTCAACCCCGAAGGCCGCACCGCTGCCGAGATCCTTGACGAAGCCGAGCGCCAGATCTTCCAGATCGCCGAGGCCCGGCCGAAAACCGGCGGCCCGGTCAGCGTCAACGACCTGCTGACCAAAGCCATCGACCGCATCGACACCCTGTTCAACACCGATGCCGCGATTACCGGTATTTCCACCGGTTACACCGACCTCGACGAAAAGACCAGCGGCCTGCAGCCGTCCGACTTGATCATCGTCGCCGGTCGTCCGTCCATGGGTAAGACCACCTTCGCGATGAACCTGGTGGAAAACGCCGTGTTACGCAGCGACAAGGCGGTGCTGGTGTACTCCCTCGAGATGCCAGGCGAATCGTTGATCATGCGTATGCTCTCGTCGCTGGGGCGTATCGACCAGACCAAGGTGCGTTCCGGCCAGCTTGAAGACGACGACTGGCCGCGCCTGACCTCAGCGGTCAACCTGCTCAACGACCGCAAGCTATTCATTGATGACACTGCCGGTATCAGCCCGTCCGAAATGCGCGCGCGTACCCGGCGCCTGGTGCGTGAGCATGGCGACATCGCCCTGATCATGATCGACTACCTGCAGTTGATGCAGATCCCCGGTTCCAGTGGCGACAACCGTACCAACGAGATTTCTGAAATCTCTCGTTCCTTGAAGGCGCTGGCCAAGGAATTCAACTGCCCGGTGGTGGCGTTGTCCCAGCTCAACCGTTCCCTGGAACAACGTCCCAACAAGCGTCCGGTGAACTCCGACTTGCGGGAATCCGGAGCGATCGAGCAGGACGCCGACGTGATCATGTTCGTGTACCGCGACGAGGTGTACCACCCCGAGACGGAACACAAGGGCATTGCCGAAATCATCATCGGCAAACAGCGGAACGGTCCGATCGGGTTTATCCGGTTGGCGTTCATCGGCAAGTACACGCGTTTCGAGAACCTGGCGCCGGGTAGCTACAACTTCGACGACGACGAGTAGTTTCAAGCGCCTGTAAGGGCCTCATCGCAGGCAAGCCAGCTCCCACAGGGGAATGCATTCCAAATGTGGGAGCTGGCTTGCCTGCGATGGGGCCACCACAATTCCGACTACTACCGTCGGAATTGGTCAAAATTTGTGCTATATTCCGCGCCCGCGATTTTTCATCTTCACACCGGTCACCGTCATGCAAACAGCCAAGCCGTTATTTGACTATCCCAAGTACTGGGCCGAATGTTTCGGTCCTGCGCCATTCCTGCCGATGAGCAGGGAGGAGATGGATCAGCTTGGCTGGGATTCGTGCGACATCATCATCGTCACCGGTGATGCCTATGTTGACCACCCATCGTTCGGCATGGCGATCATCGGCCGGCTGCTGGAGTCCCAGGGCTTTCGCGTCGGAATCATCGCGCAACCGAACTGGCAGTCCAAAGACGACTTCATGAAGCTCGGCGAGCCGAACCTGTTCTTCGGCGTCGCGGCCGGCAACATGGACTCGATGATCAACCGCTACACCGCCGACAAGAAAATCCGCTCCGACGACGCCTATACCCCTGGCGGCATGGCCGGCAAACGTCCCGACCGTGCAAGCCTGGTGTACAGCCAGCGTTGCAAGGAAGCCTACAAGAACGTGCCGATCGTGCTTGGCGGCATCGAAGCTTCCCTGCGTCGTATCGCCCACTACGACTACTGGCAGGACCGCGTGCGCAACTCGATCCTGATCGACGCCACTGCCGACATCCTGCTGTACGGCAACGCCGAGCGGGCCATCGTCGAAGTTGCCCAGCGCTTGTCGTGGGGCCACAAGATCGAAGACATCACCGATGTGCGCGGTACCGCGTTCATCCGCCGTGATACGCCGGCCGGTTGGTACGAAGTGGATTCCACGCGCATCGACCGTCCGGGCAAGATCGACAAGATCATCAACCCGTACGTCAACACCCAGGACACCCAGGCCTGCGCCATCGAGCAGGAAAAGGGGCCGGTGGATGATCCGGAAGAAGCCAAGGTTGTGCAGATCCTGGCCAGCCCGCGCATGACCCGTGACAAGACCGTGATTCGCCTGCCATCGGTGGAAAAAGTCCGCGGCGACGCGGTGCTCTATGCCCACGCCAACCGCGTGTTGCACCTGGAAACCAACCCAGGCAACGCCCGCGCCCTGGTGCAGAAGCACGGTGAAGTGGACGTGTGGTTCAACCCGCCGCCCATTCCCATGACTACCGAAGAAATGGACTACGTGTTCGGCATGCCGTACGCCCGCGTACCGCACCCGGCGTATGGCAAGGAGAAGATCCCGGCCTACGACATGATCCGTTTCTCGGTGAATATCATGCGTGGCTGCTTCGGCGGCTGCACCTTCTGCTCGATCACCGAGCACGAAGGCCGCATCATCCAGAACCGTTCCGAAGAGTCGATCATTCGCGAGATCGAAGAGATCCGCGACAAAGTGCCGGGTTTCACCGGCGTGATCTCCGACCTCGGCGGCCCGACGGCGAACATGTACCGCATCGCCTGCAAAAGCCCGGAAATCGAATCCGCGTGCCGCAAACCGTCGTGCGTGTTCCCTGGCATCTGCCCGAACCTGAACACCGATCACTCGTCGTTGATCCAGCTGTACCGCAGCGCCCGTGCGTTGCCGGGTGTGAAGAAGATCCTGATCGCTTCCGGCCTGCGCTACGACCTGGCCGTCGAGTCGCCGGAATACGTCAAAGAGCTGGTCACCCACCACGTCGGTGGTTACCTCAAGATCGCCCCGGAACACACCGAGGAAGGTCCGCTCAACCAGATGATGAAGCCGGGCATTGGCAGCTATGACAAGTTCAAGCGCATGTTCGAGAAGTACACCAAGGAAGCAGGCAAGGAGCAGTACCTGATCCCGTACTTCATCGCGGCCCACCCGGGCACCACCGATGAAGACATGATGAACCTGGCCCTGTGGCTCAAGGGCAACGGCTTCCGTGCCGACCAGGTGCAGGCGTTCTACCCGTCGCCGATGGCCACCGCCACCGCGATGTACCACTCGGGCAAGAACCCGCTGCGCAAGGTCACCTACAAGAGTGACGCGGTGACCATCGTCAAGAGCGAGGAGCAGCGCCGCCTGCACAAGGCGTTCCTGCGGTACCACGACCCGAAGGGCTGGCCAATGCTGCGTGAAGCATTGACCCGCATGGGCCGTGCCGACCTGATCGGGTCGGGCAAGGACCAGTTGATCCCGCTGCACCAGCCGTCCACCGACAGCTACCAGAGCGCCCGGCGCAAGAACTCGACGCCGGCCGGCAGCCATAAGGTCGCCAAGGAAACCACCACCAGGATCCTCACCCAGCACACCGGCCTGCCACCCCGTGGCAGCGACGGCAGCAACCCCTGGGACAAGCGCGAGCAAGCCAAGGCTGCGGCCCAGGCGCGCAATAAGCAGGCGGCCAAAGAGCGCAGCGATGCGGCCAAGGGCAAGGGCAGCAAGCCTACGCGCAAGCCGGTGGTGCCGCGTTGATCGACGCCTGAAATGCAAAACGCCAGCCTCGTGCTGGCGTTTTGCTTTCTGGTCGCTGGTGAGTCTGTTTGGTAAGGTGGCGCCCATTAGATTGCTATCGCAGGCAAGCCAGCTCCCACAGGGGAATGTATTCAAGTGCGGAAGCTGGCTTGCCTGCGATGAGGCCGGTCTGGGCACTCTCGATTTCAAGGAAGAACACTTATGGGCAACCCCTTGCTCAACATCGGCATGGACTCCAACCGCTCCCAATTCATGGCGCGCCAGCGCATTGAGAGCCAGATCAACCTGCCGCGGCTGTTCGCCGTCATTGACGCCGACCCCAGCATCGTCGGCGCTGGCGTGGTGTACATCGACGCCGACTTCAACGTGATCACCCTGCGCGAATTCAAGCCCATCTGCAGCATCAAACCCAAGCGCGTCATTTTGCGCGAGGCGCAGAAGTACATCTCGCCGGCGCAGTTTGTCGAGCAGGTGAAGACCGACCCCCGTGAAGGGCGCCTCCAGAAGGAGGCCTTTGACATGGGGCTTTCCTGTGGGGCGGCGGTGATCGGCTGGATCGTGGTGTTCAGTGGCAGCGTCGCCGTACCGTTCACCGCCGGTGCCAGTGCTTTTGTGGTGGGTATCGGTGTCACGGCGGCGCTGGCCAGCAGCGCTCAGTGCGGGTTTGGCGTGGCCCGGACCTATAACGAGATCCTTGACCCAGATGCCAACGACCGCATGGACGACGCCCAGTGGTATGGCGCGGTGTCACCGATTCTCGATGCCGCGTCATTGGTAGGGATCGGAACGGGAGCCTTCACCACATTAAGGCTGCTCAAGGCCAAAAAAGCCGCTGCGTTGGGCAAGAGCTGGTATGAATTGCTCAAGGGCTTGAATCGCCAGGAGCGCAAGAAGTTGACCCAGGAATTGCTCAGTCTCAAAGACCCGAGCCTGACCCCCAAGTTGCTCAAGTTGCAGCAGCGCGCCGGCACGTTGCCCAAGCGCTACAGCTCCACGGAAATTCGTCATGCCACGCTCACACAGCTCAAGGACGCCTTGGGCGGCATGTTGGGTATCTGGGGCAGCTATCGAACCGGCCACGTCGGCTCGGCGTCGACGCTTGCCATTGGCCTGTATGAGGAATTGACGGAATGAAGGGGTTTCCCGATAGGCGCAGTTTCCTTGCGCGTTATTTTCCGGTGTTCATGGGCACCATCTTCATGGCGATTTTCTCTGGTTCGGTGGCTGTGTCCACGGCGGGCGTAACCTATTTGCGCGGGGTTGAGCCGGCGCTCAAGGCCAACTACTCCGGGGCGGCAATCCTGATGCTGGTAGCGGTGCTGGTGTTTGGCAATGTGATGATTGCACGCGGGTACCCCTGGGCGACCCGGCTGGTGGCGGGCTATCTGGTGTGTTGCCTGCTGTTCGTGTTGCCGATGATTCAATACGGCCTCAATACCCTGGTGTACGGCTCGGCGGTGCTGTTTCCGCTGCTGGGTTTGTTGCTGCTCAACAGCAAGCGCCATCGTGAAATGCGCCAGCGGCTGCTCGAAATCCGCCATTTGCGCCAAGCGGCCATTGCGCAACGCAAAGCCCGTTGATTCTGTAGATTTATTGGCGGTGGGTGGCCTGTTTGTTAGGGTAGCGCCCATTAGATTGCTATCGCAGGCAAGCCAGCACCCACAGGGGAATGCATTTCAAGTGTGGGAGCTGGCTTGCCTGCGATGAGGCCGGTCGCGGCACTCTCAATTTCAAGGAAGAACACTTATGGGCAGCTCCTTGTTCAACATCGGCATGGATTCCAACCGCTCTCAATTTATGGCGCGCCAGCGTATCGAGAGCCTGATCAACCTGCCACGGCTGTTCGCCGCCATCGATGCCGACCCCGCCATTGTCGGTGCAGGTGTTGTGTATATCGATGCCGATTTCAACGTTGTCACCCTGCGCGAATTTCAGCCCATCTGCAGCATCGCACCCAAGCGTTTGATCCTGCGTGAGGCGCAGAAGTACATCGCGCCAACGCAATTCGCTCAGCAGGTGCAAGACAATCCGCGTGAGTCCCGATTGGTGGGCGAAGCGGTCAATACCACGCTATCGTGTGCCGGCGCGGTCATCGGTTGGATCGTGGTGCTCAGTGGTTCCGTCGCAGTTCCGTTTTCGGCGGGGGCCAGTTCGGTGGTCGTGGCGCTCGGCTATACGGCCGCGGCAGCCAGTTCTGTGCAGTGCTTTGCCAGCGGCTATCGCACCATCAATGAGATCCGCAACCCCGCGCGCAATGATCAGCTCGACAGTGAGGAGTGGTACCAATACACCATGATTGCCCTGGATGCGGCGTCGTTGGTTGGGGTGGGTTCATCGGCATTGGCAACGGTCAAGCTGGTGCGGCTGAATAAGGCCTCTACCGGGAAAAGTGTGAGAGAGGTGCTCAGGGGCCTGAATCGACAGGAGCGCGCCAAGTTGACCAAAGAGCTGCTGAGCATCAACGACCCACGCTTGACGTCCAAGATGATCAAGTTAAAGCAGTTGTCGGGCGAGTTGCCTAAGCGGTTCACGCCCACCGAGGTCAAGCATGCAACGGTCACGCAGATCAAGGACGCGTTGGGCGCAGCCATCGGTTTTACCGGTAGTGCGGTGTCAGGGAACGTACGCACAATTGCCATAGGTCTGTATGAGGAGGCCGAACAATGAACGAGCTGCCTAGCATTCGCAGTTTTCTGTCGACGTATTTCCCCGTCTTTATGGGGGCGATATTCGTCTGCATTTTCACCCTCGTGTTTGCGGTTCCGGTGTTCTTCGATAGCTATATGCCAAGCCTGTCCATGGCAGATAATGCCAAATACTCCTTCCTGGCGGGTATCGCACTCACGCTAGTCATTGTGCACTGCAATTTCATGATCGCACGCGGGCGTCCCCAATGGATGTGGCCGCTAGTGTTGCTGCTGGGGGTATGCTTTCTGGGTGTATTGCCAACACTCAATGATCAACCGAACGGGGTGGTATATGCCTTGAGCCTGGTGTTTCCATTAATTGGGTTATTGCTGTTCAACAGCAAACGCCACCGTGAAATGCGCCAGAAACTGGTCGAAGTCCGCTGCCTGCGCCAGGCCATGATTGCCCAACACAAACACCATTGATTGGGTAGATTCACCACCTGCCCTCAGCCCGGCGCTACAAATGTGTGCAGCGCCTGCACCATAGCCACAACGTTGGCGCCGTTTTGGTGCTGTACTGCACCGGGCCTGACGTTTTAGTGCAATGACTGCTGCTGTGGCATAAGTCTTGCGCGCGTTGTGCTTATGCCCTGGCTCGCAGGAGGCCGCCGTGTCGATTCATGTCGCGTTGCACCACGTTACGCATTACCGCTACGACCGTGCTGTCGAACTCGGCCCACAGATCGTTCGGCTACGCCCGGCAGCCCATAGCCGTACGCGAATACTGTCCTACGCGCTGAAGGTGTTGCCCGAGCAGCATTTCATCAACTGGCAGCAAGACCCCCAGGGCAATTATCTGGCGCGCCTGGTGTTCCCGGAAAAGACTGACGAGTTGCGCATTGAAGTCGACCTGGTCGCCGAGATGGCGGTGTTCAACCCGTTCGATTTTTTCCTCGAACCCTACGCCGAAAATATCCCGTTCAGCTACGCCGCTGATGAGCAGCGCGAGCTGGCGCCGTACCTGGAAACCTTGCCGCTGACGCCAAGGCTTGCCGCCTATCTGGCCGGTATCGACCGCACGCCGCTGCCTGCTGTGGATTTCCTGGTCGGCCTCAACCAGCGCCTGGCCGCCGATATCGGTTACCTGATTCGCATGGAGCCGGGTGTGCAAACCCCGGAATTTACCCTGGAAAACGCGTCCGGCTCCTGCCGCGACTCGGCCTGGTTGTTGGTGCAATTGCTGCGCAACCTCGGGTTGGCGGCGCGATTTGTCTCTGGTTATCTGATTCAACTGACCGCCGACGTCAAAGCCCTCGACGGCCCGTCCGGTACCGAGGTGGACTTCACCGACCTGCACGCCTGGTGCGAAGTGTATCTGCCCGGCGCGGGCTGGATTGGCCTGGATGCCACATCCGGGTTGTTCGCCGGTGAAGGGCATATTCCCTTGGCCTGTAGCCCCGACCCATCGTCCGCTGCGCCCATCAGTGGGTTGGTTGAGCCGTGCGAATGCGAGTTCACCCATGAGATGTCGGTGGAGCGCATCTGGGAAGCGCCACGGGTGACCAAGCCCTACACCGAAGAACAATGGTTGGCGATCCAGGCCCTGGGCCGGCAGATCGACGGCGACCTGCTCAAGGACGACGTACGCCTGACCATGGGCGGCGAGCCGACCTTCGTCTCTATTGACGACCCAGACGGCGCCGAATGGAACACCGCAGCCCTGGGCTCGGACAAGCGTCGCCTGTCGGCCGAGCTGTTCCAGCGCCTGCGCCAGCACTATGCGCCCAAGGGTCTGGTGCATTTCGGCCAAGGCAAGTGGTACCCCGGCGAGCAACTGCCGCGCTGGTCGCTCAATTGCTACTGGCGCCGCGACGGCGTGCCGATCTGGCACAACAGCGCACTGATCGCCGATGAGCAAGAAGACTACGGCGCCGATGGGGTGATGGCCGGGCGTTTCCTGGCCAGCGTCGCCGAGCGCCTGAAACTGCCGGCGCGCTTTGTGTTCCCGGCGTTCGAGGACAATTTCTACTACCTGTGGCGCGAAGGTACCCTGCCCCAGAACGTCACTGCCCAGGACCCACGCTTGAGCGACGACCTGGAGCGTGAGCGCCTGCGCAAAGTGTTCAGCCAGGGCCTGGATAAAGTCATCGGCCAGGTGCTGCCGCTGGCACGGACTGCGGCCAATGACCGCTGGCAGAGTGGGCGTTGGTACCTGCGCGACAACCATTGCCGGTTGGTGCCGGGTGATTCGCCGCTGGGTTACCGGCTGCCCTTGGCTTCCCAGCCCTGGGTGACGGCGGCTGAGTATCCGTTCATACACCCCACCGACCCGAACCAGGACCAGCCCGAGCTTCCCACTGCGGCGCAATTGCGCAGCCATGGCGAGCCGGCCCCGGACGACGAGCGTGTGCCCAAGGTCGACGAGTCCGCCGACTGGCTGACCCGTACCGCGCTGTGCGCCGAAGCACGAGAAGGCCGCCTGTACCTGTTTATGCCGCCGCTGGAGCGCATCGAGGATTACCTGGAGCTGGTGACTGCCATTGAGGCCACCGCCGAAGAGCTGCATTGCCCGGTACTGCTGGAGGGCTACGAGCCGCCAGCGGATACGCGCCTGAGCAATTTCCGGGTCACGCCAGATCCCGGTGTCATCGAGGTCAACGTACAGCCGTCCGCCACCTGGGACGAGTTGGTAGAACGCACCGAATTCCTCTACGAAGAGGCTCGGCAAACCCGCCTGACCACCGAGAAGTTCATGATCGACGGGCGCCATACCGGCACCGGTGGCGGTAACCACTTCGTACTGGGCGGTGCGACGCCCAAGGATTCGCCCTTCCTGCGCCGACCGGACCTGCTGCGCAGCCTGATCAGCTACTGGCATAACCACCCGTCGTTGTCCTATTTGTTCTCCGGCCTGTTTATCGGCCCCACCTCCCAGGCGCCCAGGGTAGATGAGGCGCGCAACGATGCGCTGTATGAACTGGAAATCGCCTTCGCGCAGATGCCGGCACCGGGCGAGGACTGCCCGCCATGGTTGGTGGATCGCCTGTTGCGCAACCTGCTGATCGACGTGACGGGTAATACCCATCGCGCCGAATTCTGTATCGACAAACTTTACTCACCCGACGGCGCCACTGGCCGCCTGGGGCTGCTGGAACTGCGCGCCTTTGAAATGCCCCCCCATGCGCGCATGAGCCTGACCCAGCAGTTGTTGCTGCGGGCGCTGGTCGCGCGGTTCTGGCGCGAGCCCTATGCGCCGCCGAAGCTGGCGCGCTGGGGCACTGAACTGCATGACCGTTTCCTGTTGCCGCACTTTATCGAGCAGGACTTTGCCGACGTGATCGTCGAGCTGAACGCGGCCGGCTACCCGCTGCGTGCCGAATGGTTCGCGGCGCATCTGGAGTTTCGTTTCCCCAAGGTGGGCGACTACGCCGTCAGCGGTATCGAACTGGAACTGCGCCAGGCCTTGGAACCCTGGCACGTGCTGGGCGAGGAGGGCGCAGTGGGTGGCACGGTGCGGTATGTGGATTCGTCCCTGGAGCGCCTGCAAGTGAAGTTGAGCGGGTTGCCACCGCAACGCTACCTGCTGACCTGCAATGGCGTGCCGGTGCCGCTGCAACCAACCGGCCGCGTCGGCGAGTTCGTGGCGGGCGTGCGTTACCGCGCCTGGCAACCGGCCAACTGCCTGCAACCGACCATCCCCGTGCATGCGCCGCTGGTATTTGACCTGCTCGACACCTGGATGCAGCGTTCGTTGGGTGGCTGCCAATACCATGTGGCGCACCCGGGCGGGCGCAATTACGACAGCCTGCCGGTGAATGCCAATGAGGCGGAGAGCCGGCGCATGGCGCGGTTTTTCCGCTTGGGGCATAGCCCGGGCAAGCTGCCGGTGCCGAGTGTAACGGTAAACGATGAGTTGCCAATGACCCTGGATTTGCGGCGTTTCACAAAAAATAAGGAATGAACATGATCCAAGTGTGTGAGGGCTTTTGTGGCGAGGGAGCTTGCTCCCGCTGGGGTGCGAAGCGCCCCCAATAGCAGGCGACTGCTGCGCAGTCGAGCGGGAGCAAGCTCCCTCGCCACAACAAGCCAGCTCCCACATTGGATCGCAGTGAATTTGAGTTAACCTGACTTCCCTTGCCTCTGCCGAGCGTTCCATGTCCGACTTGCTCGACCGTTACCCGCTCACCGCGGGCACCTATCACGAACTGCTGGACGCCAGCGGCGCGGTGCGTGCCCATTGGCGACGCTTGTTCGATCACCTGCAACGCAGCACCCCCGCACAACTGGCCCAGCGCCAGGCGTTGTTGACGCGTCAGATCCAGGAAAACGGCGTCACCTATAACGTCTACGCCGACCCCAAGGGCGCCGACCGCCCCTGGGAACTGGACCTGCTGCCTCATGTGCTGGCGGCCGAGGAGTGGCAGCAACTGTCGGCCGGCATCGCCCAGCGTGCGCGCTTGCTCAATGCAGTACTGGCCGACCTGTATGGCCCGCAGCGCCTGATCAAGGAAGGCTTGCTGCCGGCCGAACTGGTGTTCGGGCATAACAATTTTCTGTGGCCGTGCCAGGGTATCCAGCCGCCCGACGGTGCGTTCCTGCATCTGTACGCGGTCGACCTGGCACGCACGCCGGATGGCCGCTGGTGGGTCACCGCCGACCGTACCCAAGCCCCATCGGGCGCCGGCTACGCCCTGGAAAACCGCACCATCGTGTCCCGCGCCTTCCCGGACCTGTACCGGGATATGCAGGTGCAGCACCTCACCGGTTTCTTTCGCACGCTGCAGGAAACCCTGGCGCGCCAGGCTCCTGGCGATGACCAGCCGCCACTGATCGTTTTGCTCACGCCGGGGCGTTTCAACGAAAGCTATTTCGAACACCTGTACCTGGCACGCCAGCTCGGCTACCCCTTGGTAGAGGGCGGCGACCTCACTGTGCGCGACAGCACCGTGTTCCTGAAAACCCTTAGCGGCCTGCGCCGGGTGCACGCGATCATGCGTCGCCTTGATGATGATTTCTGCGACCCGCTGGAGCTGCGCACCGACTCCGCGCTCGGCGTGCCGGGCCTGCTCGACGCCGTACGCCAAGGTAATGTGCTGGTGGCCAATGCCTTGGGCAGCGGCGTGCTGGAGTCCCCGGGGTTGCTGGGCTTTTTGCCCAAGATCAACGAATTTTTGTTCGGTGAAGCCTTGATCCTGCCGTCGATTGCCACCTGGTGGTGCGGCGAAGCGCCGGTGCTTGCCGAAGCCTTGGAAAAACTCCCGGAGCTGCTGATCAAGCCGGCATTTCCCTCACAAAGTTTCGCCCCGGTGTTTGGTCGCGACCTTGACGATGAACAGCGCCAGGCCCTGGCCGAACGCATGCGTGCGCGGCCCTATGCCTATGTCGCCCAAGAGCTGGCGCAACTGTCTCAGGCGCCGGTATGGCACACCGTGGATGACCACCTGCAACACCGTGCCATTGGTATGCGTGTGTACGCCGTGGCCAGTGAAGACGGTTATCGGGTACTGCCCGGCGGCCTGACTCGCGTGGCGGCCGACGCCGATGCCGAGGTGGTGTCGATGCAGCGCGGCGGGGCGAGCAAGGACACCTGGGTACTCGGCGAACGTGTGCCGGGTGGCGAGCAGTGGCGCGCCCAACGCACCATTGGCGCCTATGACCTGGTGCGCCGCGATCCCTATCTGCCCTCGCGCGTGGTGGAAAACCTGTTCTGGTTTGGTCGTTACTGCGAGCGCTGCGACGACAGTGCGCGCTGGCTGCGCATTGTGCTGGCGCGGTATGTCGATGGCGACGATCCGCTGGCGTTGCAGGCCGCCGTCGAACTGGGCGAAAGCCTGCGCCTGTTGCCTGAGGAGGGCGAGCTGCCTGAGCGCCTGCTCGCCGCTTTGCTGGGTGATGACTGGCCTTCAAGTCTGCGCGCCAACCTGCAGCGCCTGCAGTGGGCGGCGTCCCAGGTGCGCGGCAAGTTGTCCAGGGAAAACTGGCAGGCCCTGGTGGAGCTGCAACGCGAAGCCATGGAACTGGAAAGCGACACTGCAGACTTTGGCGAGCTGCTCGACTTTCTCAACCGCCTGGTGATGTCCCTGGCGGCACTGTCGGGGTTTGCCCTGGACGACATGACCCGCGATGAAGGCTGGCGCTTCTTGATGATGGGCCGGCGCATCGAGCGTCTGCAATTTCTGAGCAGCAGCCTTGCGGCATTCCTGCGCGGCGTGGCGGTGTTCGATCAGGCCGGGCTGGAATGGTTGCTGGAGCTGGGCAACAGCAGTATCACCTACCGCTCGCGCTACCTGGCGGTGCCGCAGTTGATCCCGGTGCTCGACCTGCTGCTGCTCGACGAGCAGAACCCCCATGCGGTGCTGTTCCAGCTCAAGTTGGTGAGCCGCACCCTGCGCCGTCTCAATGATGATTTTGGCGTGCCCCGTGAAACCGGGCTGGCGCCTTTGGTCGAGTGCCTGGCGCGTTTTGACCTGGGCTGCCTGGAGAACGGCCTGTTTGGCGAAACCAGCGTGCGTGCCGCGCTGGACGGCCTGGCCGACTTGCTGCAAGCGGTGGCCGATGAAAGCGGACAAGTGTCGGATCGCCTGGCGTTGCGTCATTTTGCCCACGTGGATGATGTCAGCCAGCAAACGGTGTCGGTGTAATGAGCGCGCGCTATCAGATTTTCCACGATACCCATTACCACTACGACAGCCCGGTGTCCCTGGCCCAGCAACTGGCGCACCTCTGGCCAAGGCCGTGCGCCTGGCAGAAGTGCACCTGGCAGCAGCTGGATATCAGCCCGGAACCCACCTCGCGCCGCGACGAACTGGACGTATTCGGCAACCCGATCACTCGCCTGGCGTTCGAACGGCCCCATGATGAATTGCTGGTGAACGCCGGGCTCACGGTAGAAGTGCTGGCGCGGCCCGCTCTGGACTTCCAGCGGTCGCCGCCCTGGGACCACACCCGCGACAGCCTGACTTACAGCAGCCAGGCCTTGAGCGCCGAACTGATCGAAGCCTGTCGTTATCGCTTCGAGTCGCCCTATGTCCATCTGAAGAAAACCTTCGTCGAGTTCTCCGAAAGCTGCTTCCCGCCCGGCGAGCCTTTACTGCTGGGCACGCAGGCATTGATGGAGAAGATCTTCAGCGAATTTACCTTCGATGCCGAAGCCACCCAGGTCGCCACACCGCTGGTTGAAGTGCTGGAGCGCCGTCGCGGCGTGTGCCAGGACTTTGCTCACCTGATGCTTGCCTGCCTGCGCTCGCGGGGCCTGGCGGCGCGCTATATCAGCGGCTACCTGCTGACCCAGCCACCGCCCGGCCAGCCACGGCTGATTGGCGCGGATGCGTCCCATGCGTGGGTCTCGGTGTTTTGCCCGGTATCAGGCTGGGTGGATTTTGACCCGACCAACAATGTGCAGCCGGCGCTGGAGCACATCACCCTGGCCTGGGGCCGGGATTTCTCTGATGTGTCGCCGTTGCGTGGGGTGATTCTGGGGGGAGGCAGCCACGACCCGGAGGTGCGGGTGACGGTGATGCCGCTGGAGTAGACGCGAGCTTGTGTGGGAGCTGGCTTGCCTGCGATGGCTGCAACTCGGTCTGGCTGATACGCCGATTCGCCTGCATCGCGGGCAAGCCCGGCTCCCACATTAAGCCGGGTAGCGCAGTTACGGTTGTTCAGGCCTGAGGCGCAGTTTCAGTTTCGTCAGTCGCTACTTCACCTTCTTCGCCTTCGGCATCCGGGTTCAGCGCGCTGGCTTCTTCCTCTGCAGCGGCTTTCTTGCGTTGCAGCTTTTCCTCTTTCTTCTGTTCCTTGGCCAAGTCTCTCTGACGTTTGGCGAAGGAGTAATTAGGTTTGGCCATGGGCGATCCTCTAGGGTCGAAGGTGAGGGTGGGCGGCGCGTAGCTGCCTCGGGTCGTCATGGTAGCAGCTTCGGGGGGGCCTTTGCTTTCACTTACCGCAGGCGTAGGCAGCCAGGAGGCCGTTGAACAGGTGATTAAGGTGCATGGCATGAACTCCCGTGAGTGATGGGCCGATCATAATCAGGGTGCGGCAGTTTGGCTGGTTGATTGTGTTGATGAAGCTGATAGCCTAAAGTTGTATACAATCTGTTGATTCAGATCATAAGAACTCAAGCCTGATTGAGGCACCCTTACCGCAATCCGCGTTTTTAAAACCCTGCCTTGGAGATTCACATGTTTGCCAAACTCGTTGCTGTTTCCCTGCTGACTCTGGCGAGCGGCCAGTTGCTTGCTGCAGAGTGCAAGGTCACTGTCGACTCCACCGATCAAATGTCTTTCAACACCAAAGAAATCACCATCGACAAGAGCTGCAAGCAGTTCACTGTTGAGCTGACTCACTCGGGTAACCTGCCCAAGAACGTGATGGGCCATAACTGGGTGCTGACTACCGAAGCCAATATGCAACCGGTGGCAACCGACGGCATGGCTGCGGGGATCGACAAGGATTACCTGAAAGCCGGTGATGAGCGCATCATCGCCCACACCAAGATCATCGGTGCAGGCGAGAAAGACTCGGTGACCTTCGACGTCTCCAAGCTGAAGGCCGATGAGAAATACAGCTTCTTCTGCTCGTTCCCAGGCCACATCTCGATGATGAAAGGTGCTGTGGTTCTGAAGTAACACCGCGTTACCGTTCTTCGCGAGCAAGCCTGCTCCCACATTCGATCGCATTCCCATGTTGGAATCCGGTCAAGTGTGGGAGCTGGCTTGCCTGCGATGGCGATCTGACAATCAATGCAAAACCATCGGTTTCACTTCAAGGCGCAAACGGCATCACCCGCTTGTGCTCAGTCTTGCGATAGGTCTCGCAGATAATCCTGAACGCCTCCTCACGCACCGGCTCCCCCTGCAGGAACGCATCGATCTCGGCATAGGTCACCCCATGTGACGCCTCGTCCGGCTTGCCCGGCGACAAGTCTTCGAGGTCGGCGGTCGGCACCTTCTCCACCAGCGATTCCGGCGCGCCAAAGTGGCGGGCAATGGCACGCACCTGATGCTTCACCAGCCCGCTCAAGGGCGCCAGGTCGCAAGCCCCGTCACCGAACTTGGTGAAAAAGCCCATCACCGCTTCCGCCGCATGGTCGGTGCCGATCACCAGGCCACCGGCCGCGCCGGCAATGGTGTACTGCGCCACCATGCGCATACGCGCCTTGGTGTTGCCCAGCACGAAATCGCGGGACACCGCCGCCTTGCCTTCAAACGCCGCCACTTCATTAGCCAGGGCCTTCACTGCCGGGCCGATGTTCACGGTGTGGCGCTCGTCCGGTTCGATAAAGTCCACCGAAGCCTGGGCGTCGTGTTCGTCGAACTGGGTTTCGTAGGGCAGGCGCACGGCGATAAAACGATAAGCTTCATCGCCGGTGCTGGCGCGCAGTTCCTGCATCGCACGTTGGGCCAACAGGCCTGCGGTCAGAGAGTCGACACCACCACTGATGCCGAGCACCAGGGTCTTGAGCCCGGAATTGCGCAGGCAGTCCTGGATAAAGGCCACGCGCCGGGCAACCTCGGCTTCGAGTGCGGCCTGGTCCTTGAACGGGGCTTGCACCTTGAGCTGTTGTGCAATCTCACGCTGTACGGCTTGCATGATTCACTCCTTGCTGGATAGGGCAGGTACTTTGAAAACGTGACGCAAATAGGCGACAAAATTCGGGTCGGTGCAATGGGTCTTGCCCGCTTCATCGGAGATCTTCGCGACGGGCTGACCATTGCAGGCGGTCATTTTAAGCACGATGCTCATCGGTTCCACCCCTGGAATATCACAGGTCAGGTTGGTGCCGATGCCAAAGCTCACATTAATGCGACCGCGCAACGCCCGGAATATTTCCAAGGCTTTGGGCAATGTCAGACTGTCGGAGAACACCAGGGTCTTGCTCATCGGTTCGATGCCCAGCTTGTGGTAGTGAGCGATGGCTTTTTCTGCCCACTGGATCGGATCACCGGAGTCATGGCGCAGGCCGTCGAACAGCTTGGCGAAGTACAAGTCGAAGTCGCCGAGGAACGCGTCGGTAGTGATGCAATCGGTGAGGGCGATACCCAGCAGGCCACGGTACTCGCGCACCCAGCAATCAAGGGCGGCGATCTGGCTGTCGATCAGACGCGGGCCGAGTTGCTGGTGGGCCATGATCCACTCATGGGCCATGGTGCCCAGCGGCTTCATATCGAATTCGCGCGCCAGGTGCACGTTGCTGGTGCCGACAAAGCGCCCAGGGAAATCGTGCTTGAGCACGCTGACCACTTCCTCTTGCACCCGGTAGGAAAAACGCCGGCGCGTGCCGAAGTCTGCCACTTGCAGCTCCGACAGCTCATCGCTGCTGGCGTTGGCGGTCAACCAGTCGAACTTGCGATACAGCTGCTCGCGGGCCTGTTCAAGGATCACGGTCTGGTACCGGTAGCGGTTACGCACCTCGCTGACGATGGCCAGCATTGGCACTTCAAACAGGATCACATGCAGCCACGGTCCGCGCAGGCGGATAAACAACTCGCCGTTTTCGATGCCGGTTTGCACATACCGCAGGTTGAAGCGAAACAGCCCGAGGAAGCGCAGAAAATCCGGCTTCATAAAGCTGATGCGTTCCAGGAACCCCAGTTGATCGGGGCTCAGGCTCAGCTCGGCGAGGCGCTCGATCTGGTAACGAATCTCCGCCAGGTAAGGGCGCAGGTCTTCACTGTTACGGCAACGAAACTCCCATTCAACTTCCACGTTCGGGTAGTTGTGCAGCACCGCCTGCATCATGGTCAGCTTGTAGAAGTCGGTGTCGAGCAGGTTCTGCACGATGCGATCGGCAAACACACTCTCGCTCATAACGGGAATCTCCAGACGGGTCGGCGATGGAGGCCGGCCTTTACGCACAATTGAGGAAGGGGGTTAGTGGCGCATAGACTTGTGGGGTTTTGCCAGTGATTTTTTCAGTAAGGCCACTGGCGCCATCGCAGGCAAGCCAGCTCCCACATTTGAAGTGCATTCCAAACGGTGGGAGCTGGCTTGCCTGCGATGGCGATTCTCCAGGCGCTAAAGCACCTGCTCCATCATCCACTTCACAAACTCGCGCACCTTGGGTACCTCCGCCGAATGCTCAGGATACGCCAGGTAGTAAGCATCTTGGCTCGGCATCGCATGTTGCCAGGGGATCACCAACTTGCCCTCGGCCAATTCCTCCTCCACCAGAAAACGCGGCAACAGCGCCACGCCGCATCCCACCTGCGCCGCACGAATACACATATAAAACGTGTCGAACCGCGGCCCATGGTAGCTGTGCTCGGTATGGAAACCCTGGCTGGCGAACCAGTCATGCCAGCCCTGGGGCCTCGAAGCGTTTTGCAGTAGCACCAGGTCGCTCAGTTGCGTGGGGTCGGTGAAAGGCTGGGCGGGCAGGCTGTCGGGCGAACACACCGGTACCAGCTCTTCACTGAACAATTTCAGGCTCTCGGTGCCGGGGCGTGCGCCCTGGCCGAAATAGAACGCCATGTCGGCCTTGCCCTGCAGTAACTCGTCCGGGTCCTGTTCGTTGCACAGGTCCAGGTGGATCTGCGGGTGGCGCAAACGCCAACCCTTGAGGCGCGGCACCAGCCAGCGTGCGCCAAAAGTGTAGGGCGTGGACACGCGCAGCACTTCGGTTTCGCCGCCGTAGGAGCGCAGGTAGTGGGTGGACATTTCCACTTGGGTGAGGATCTTGCGCACTTCCACCAGGTACAGGTCGCCCGCCGGGGTCATCTGCAAACGGCGGCGCACGCGGCGAAACAGCAAGTGTTGTAACAGCTCTTCCAGCTGCGCTACTTGTTTGCTCACCGCGCTTTGGGTGAGGTTCAGTTCCTCGGCGGCGCGGGTGAAGCTCAGGTGGCGGGTGGCCGCTTCGAAACACTGCAGGGCGGTGATTGAGGGCAAATGTCTTTTGTTCAGCACGGCATGCCTCTTTTTATTCTTTGCATGAATAAAGGGAATGATATCTCGCCTAATCGTCGTTTGTTGGCAAGTCTTGGGCCAGCTACAAATAGGCTCAGGATCGCCGTGCAAGCAGCGGCGCGATTTTTCTACGCAGATTTGAAGGAGTGACCCATGGTTGCCGCATTGCTTGATCGTCTCGGGGTAAACCCGGCGCTGTACCAGGCTGGGAAACAACCTGTGCATTCACCGATTGATGGCAGCCGTATCGGCAGTGTCCATTGGGAAGGTGCCGCCGAGGTGGAGCAACAGGTCAGTCGCGCCGAGCATGCATTCGATGCCTGGCGCAAGGTGCCGGCGCCGCGACGTGGCGAGCTGGTGCGCCAGTTCGGCGACGTATTGCGCGAGTACAAGGCCGACCTGGGCGAACTCGTTTCCTGGGAGGCCGGCAAGATCACCCAGGAAGGTTTGGGTGAAGTGCAGGAAATGATCGACATCTGCGACTTCGCCGTCGGCCTGTCGCGCCAGTTGTACGGCTTGACCATCGCCTCCGAGCGCCCCGGTCACCATATGCGTGAAACCTGGCACCCGCTGGGCGTGGTCGGCGTGATCAGCGCCTTCAACTTCCCCGTGGCCGTGTGGGCGTGGAACACCGCGCTGGCCTTGGTGTGCGGCAACGCGGTGATCTGGAAACCGTCGGAAAAGACCCCGCTCACTGCACTGGCCTGCCAGGCACTGTTCGAGCGCGTGTTGAAGACGTTCGACGGTGCCCCCGAGTACCTCAGCCAAGTGATCATCGGCGGCCGCGACGCCGGCGCTGCGCTGGTGGACGACCCGCGCGTCGCGCTGATCAGCGCCACCGGCAGCACGCGTATGGGTCGTGAAGTGGCACCCAAAGTCGCCGCGCGTTTCGCCCGCAGCATCCTTGAGTTGGGCGGCAACAACGCGATGATCCTCGGCCCAAGCGCCGACCTGGACATGGCCGTGCGCGCCATCCTCTTCAGCGCGGTGGGCACCGCCGGCCAACGCTGCACCACCCTGCGCCGGCTGATCGCCCATGAGTCGGTCAAGGAAGAAATCGTCACCCGCCTCAAGGCCGCCTATTCCAAAGTGCGCATCGGCCACCCACTGGAAGGCAACCTGATCGGCCCGCTGATCGACAAGCACAGTTTCGACAACATGCAGGACGCCCTTGAGCAAGCCTTGAGCGAAGGCGGCAAGGTGTTCGGCGGCAAGCGCCAACTGCAAGACAAATTCCCCAACGCCTACTACGTATCGCCGGCCATCGTGGAAATGCCCGAGCAAAGCGACGTAGTGTGCAGCGAAACCTTCGCGCCGATTCTTTACGTGGTCGGCTACACCGACTTCGCCGAAGCCCTGCGCCTGAACAACGCCGTGCCACAAGGCTTGTCATCCTGCATCTTCACCACTGACGTGCGTGAAGCCGAGCAGTTCATGTCGGCGGTTGGCAGCGACTGTGGCATTGCCAACGTCAACATCGGCCCGAGCGGCGCGGAGATCGGTGGCGCGTTCGGGGGTGAAAAAGAAACCGGCGGCGGGCGTGAATCGGGCTCGGATGCGTGGCGCGGGTATATGCGCAGGCAGACCAATACCGTGAACTACTCGCTGGAGCTGCCGTTGGCACAAGGCATTACCTTCGACTGATCTGGCACGGTCAATGTGGGAGCTGGCTTGCCTGCGATAGCGGTGGTTCAGTCGATAGTTTCGGTGACTGATACACCGCTATCGCAGGCAAGCCAGCTCCCACAGGTGATTGGGTTTCCCATTCAAAAGAGTATTTGTTTGTTAGGTCTCATCGGAGTCTGGCAATGGCACTGCGCGAAACATGTTTATGGGAACACCTCACTCCAGGCCGCCCGGACCGAGCCGCGCTCAAGGGTGCGGTCAAGGTGGATGTGTGCGTGATCGGTGCCGGCATTACCGGTTTGTCGGCGGCCATTCATTTGCTGGAACAGGGTAAAAGCGTCGCCGTACTCGAGGCCCATCGCACCGGCCACGGTGGTTCGGGGCGCAACGTCGGGCTGGTCAACGCCGGCCTGTGGATTCCACCGGACGAGATCGAGGCCGGTTTCGGCACGGCGGTGGGCAGCCAGCTCAACCGCATGTTGGGTGCGGCGCCGTCCCTGGTGTTCAGCCTGATCGACAAGTACAACATCGACTGCCAATTGCGCCGTGAAGGCACCTTGCACATGGCGCACAACGCCCGTGGCGAGGCGGATTTGCGCAGCCGTGAGGAGCAGTGGAAGCGCCGTGGCGCGCCGGTTGAGTTACTCACCGGCCAGGCCTGCGAGCAGGCCACCGGTACCCGGAAAATCGCCGCCGCGTTGCTCGATCGGCGCGCCGGCACCTTGAACCCCATGGCCTACACCACTGGGTTGGCGAATGCCGCCGTGGGGCTGGGCGGGCAATTGTTCGATCATTCGCCGGTCACCCAGCTTGAGCGCCAGGGCGCCGATTGGTCGGTGCAGACCGCCGAGGGTGCGGTGCAGGCCGCCCAGGTGGTGATCGCCTCCAACGCTTACACCGAAGGCGAATGGACTGAACTGCGGCGTAACTTCTTCCCCGGCTATTACTATCAGGTGGCCTCGGCGCCGCTGACCGATGACGCGGCCAAGCAGATCCTCCCCGGCGGCCAGGGTTCGTGGGACACGCGCCAGGTCCTGAGCAGTATTCGCCGCGATGCCGATGGGCGCCTGTTGCTGGGCAGCCTGGGTAACGGCAACCAGAAACCGGCGTGGTTCCTCAAGGCGTGGGCCGATCGGGTGCAGCAACACTACTTCCCGTACCTCAAACCGGTGCAATGGGAATTCACCTGGACCGGCTGCATCGCGTTTACCCCCGACCACTTGATGCGCCTGTTCGAACCGGCCCCCGGCCTGGTGGCGGTTACCGGTTATAACGGGCGCGGCGTGACCACCGGCAGCGTGGTGGGCAAGGCGTTTGCCGACTACCTGTGTCACCAGGACCCCCAAGCCTTGCCGATCCCTTTTGCCCCTATGCAACCTCTGGCCGCTGTGGGCCTGCGCAGTTGCCTGTATGAAGCCGGCTTCTCGCTCTATCACGCCGGGCAATGCTTGAGGATCGTGATCTGATCAGCGAAATACCCCTCAGAAGCCTGCGTTTTCTTAGCAGGCTACCCATCTGTATTGGTGCAAGTCGTAGCAATCACGCACTGTAAATGTGCAGTTCCGTTACGCACATTGTTACAGCTGTAGGAACTGTCGTTTATGCCTGTGGTTGCAGGTGCGACCTGCCAGGGTTGTACTTTTTTGAAGTGTTGGTTGCACCTATAGACGCTAGACGGTTGCACGTCCTGGCAAAAGGCGTCGAAACGCCTGTAATAACAATGACACCGTGTCTTTTTGAAGAATAAAAAAGTAATGGCACGCGGCTTGCTCTGAGCTTTCGGTGAAAGGTTTGAATGCAAGTTGTCGTGCCAAAAATCAAAAATATCGGAGCACCACTCATGTCCCAGACGTTTTACAAGAAAGGTTTTCTGGCCCTCGCCGTTGCTGCGGCGCTGGGTGTTTCTACGTTTGTTCAAGCTGATGTGAAAATTGGTGTGGCAGGCCCGATGACGGGTGCCAACGCCGCTTTCGGTGAGCAGTACATGAAGGGTGCCCAGGCGGCAGCCGACGTTATCAACAAGGCCGGCGGCATCAACGGCGAGCAGATCAAGCTGGTGGCGGGCGATGACGCCTGCGAACCCAAACAAGCCGTGGCCGTGGCCAACCGCCTGGCCGACCAGGACAAAGTGATCGGCGTGGTCGGGCACTTCTGCTCATCCAACACCATCCCGGCGTCTGAGGTTTACGACGAAGCAGGCATCATCGCCATCACCCCAGGCTCCACCAACCCACAGGTCACCGAACGCGGCCTGGCCGCCATGTTCCGTATGTGCGGGCGTGACGACCAGCAAGGCATCGTCGCCGGCGACTACATCGTCGACGTGCTCAAGGGCAAGAAAGTCGCGGTGATCAACGACAAGGACACCTACGGCAAAGGCCTGGCCGACGCCACCGCTGCGCAGTTGACCAAGCGCGGCGTCAAGCCGGTGCTGGAAGAGGGCCTGACCCGGGGCGAGAAAGACTTCAGCGCCCTGGTCACCAAGATCCGCTCCCTGGGCGCCGACGTTGTGTACTTCGGCGGCTTGCATCCGGAAGCCGGCCCACTGGTGCGCCAGATCCGCGAAGCGGGCCTCAAAGACGTCAAGTTCATGTCCGATGACGGCGTGGTCACCGACGAACTGGTAGCCACCGCCGGCGGCGCGCAGTACGTCGATGGCGTGTACATGACCTTCGGCGCCGACCCGCGCCTGCTGCCAGACAGCAAGACGGTCGTGGAAGAGTTCCGCAAGAACGGCACCGAGCCTGAAGGCTACACCCTGTACGCCTACGCCTCGATCCAGGCCCTGGCCGCCGGCTTCAACGGTGCCAAGTCCAACAAGGGCGAAGACGCTGCCAAGTGGCTCAAGGCCAACCCGGTTAAAACCGTCATGGGCGAAAAAGCCTGGGATGCCAAGGGAGACCTGAAAGTCTCTGACTACGTGGTTTACCAGTGGGACAAAGACGGCAAATACCATCAGCTGGAAAAGCAGAAGTAATAACGCGACGGCTTGAACACCTCGATCCCTGTGGGAGCCGGGCTTGCCCGCGATGGCGGCCTCAATACCAGCACCTGTGTTGAATGTGAAACCGCTATCGCAGGCAAGCCAGCTCCCACAGAGGGCGTGGTTGCCTGCTCCATTGCAACAAACCTGTCTTTTCCTCCAGAAGCGCCGCACACCCACCGGTGTGCAGGTGCTCACCGCGTGAGATTGCGTTATGGATGGTATTTTCCTGCAGCAACTGGTCAACGGCCTGACCCTCGGGTCGGTCTATGGCCTGATCGCCATCGGCTACACAATGGTCTATGGCATCATTGGCATGATCAACTTCGCCCACGGCGAGGTTTATATGATTTCCGCTTACCTCGCGGCGATCAGTCTGGCACTGCTGGCTTACTTCGGCATCGAATCCTTCCCGCTGCTCATTCTCGGTACCTTGATCTTCACCGTGGTCGTCACCGGCGTGTACGGTTGGGTGATTGAGCGTGTCGCCTACAAACCCCTGCGTAACTCCACCCGCCTGGCACCGCTGATCAGCGCCATCGGTATCTCCCTGATCCTGCAGAACTACGCGCAGATCGCCCAGGGCGCCAAGCAACAAGGCATTCCCACCTTGCTGGCCGGCGCCTGGCGTGTGGATATCGGCACCGGGTTTGTGCAACTGACCTATACCAAAGTGTTCATCCTGGTCGCCGCTTTTGCCGGCATGGCCTTGCTCACCTACATCATCAAATACACCAAGCTCGGCCGCATGTGCCGCGCTACCCAGCAAGACCGCAAGATGGCCTCGATCCTGGGCATCAACACCGACCGCGTGATCTCCTACGTGTTTGTCATCGGTGCCGCCATGGCTGCCCTGGCCGGCGTGCTCATCACCCTCAATTACGGCACCTTCGACTTCTATGCCGGCTTCATCATCGGCATCAAGGCGTTTACCGCAGCGGTACTCGGCGGCATCGGTTCCCTGCCTGGGGCGATGTTGGGCGGGATCATCCTCGGTATCTCCGAGTCGCTGTTCGCGGGGTTGATCAACTCTGACTACAAAGACGTGTTCAGTTTCTCCCTGCTGGTGGTGATTCTGATTTTCCGTCCCCAGGGCCTGCTTGGTCGCCCACTCGTGGCGAAGGTGTAAACATGTCTGCTGCCAAATCCATTGATATCAAGAAAAGTGTGGTCGATACGGTACTCGCGGGGCTGATTTCGCTGATCGTGTTCGGCCCGATTGTCGGCGTGGTGCTCGACGGCTACAGCTTCAACCTGGAACCTGCGCGGGTGGCCGTGCTGGTCGCCATCGTGATGGCCGGGCGCTTTGCCCTCAGCCTGTTCCTGCAAACCCCCAAGGGCGTGAAGATCCTGCAGGGGTTCGAGAGCAGCGGCTCAGGTGTGCACGTGCTGCCACCGGACTACAAGTCGCGGCTGCGCTGGATCATCCCGGCGCTGATCGTGATCGCCATCGTGTTCCCGATCTTTGCCAACAAGTACCTGCTCACCGTGGTGATCCTGGGGCTGATCTACGTGTTGCTCGGCCTGGGGTTGAACATCGTGGTGGGCCTGGCGGGCCTGCTCGACCTGGGTTACGTGGCCTTCTACGCCATCGGTGCCTACGGCCTGGCGCTGGGTTATCAATACCTGGGCCTGGGCTTCTGGACCGTGCTGCCACTGGCGGCCATCGCGGCGGCGCTGGCGGGGTGCATACTCGGCTTCCCGGTGCTGCGAATGCACGGTGACTACCTGGCCATCGTGACCCTGGGTTTTGGTGAAATCATTCGCCTGGTGCTCAACAACTGGCTGTCGTTCACCGGCGGCCCCAACGGTATGCCGGTGCCGTCACCGACCTTTCTGGGCCTGGAGTTCGGCAAGCGTGCGAAGGATGGCGGCATCCCGTTTCACGAGTTTTTCGGCATCGATTACAACCCCAACATCAAGTTCATGTTCATCTACATCGTGCTGTTTCTGGTGGTGCTGGCCGTGCTGTACATCAAGCATCGCCTGACGCGCATGCCGGTCGGCCGCGCCTGGGAAGCCCTGCGCGAAGATGAAATCGCCTGCCGCTCCATGGGCCTGAACCATGTGCTGGTCAAACTATCAGCCTTCACCATCGGCGCGTCCACCGCCGGTTTGGCCGGGGTGTTCTTTGCCAGCTACCAGGGCTTCGTCAACCCGTCGTCGTTTACCTTCTTCGAGTCGGCGTTGATCCTCGCCATTGTGGTGTTGGGCGGCATGGGCTCGACGGTTGGCGTGGTGATCGCAGCGTTTGTGCTGACCGTGGCGCCTGAATTGCTGCGCAGCTTCTCTGAATACCGTGTGCTGCTGTTTGGCGTGTTGATGGTGGTGATGATGATCTGGAGGCCGCGTGGCTTGATTCGCATCAGCCGTACCGGTGTGACGCCACGCAAGGGGGTAGCGCCATGAGCAAGGAAGTCGTCCTCTCCGTGGAACACCTGATGATGCACTTCGGAGGCATCAAGGCCCTCAGTGATGTGAGCCTGCAGGTCAAACGCAACTCGATCTTCGCCCTGATCGGCCCCAACGGCGCCGGCAAGACCACGGTGTTCAACTGCCTCACCGGCTTCTACAAAGCCAGTGGCGGCAAGATCGAGCTCAACGTGCGCGGCAAGCAAACCAACGTGATCCAACTGCTCGGCGAGCGCTTTGAGGCCACCGACTTCGTGTCGCCCAAAAGCTTCCTCAGCCGCGTTTACTACAAGATGTTCGGCGGCACCCACCTGGTGAACCGTGCCGGCCTGGCGCGCACCTTCCAGAACATTCGCCTGTTCAAGGAAATGTCGGTGCTGGAAAACCTGCTGGTGGCCCAGCACATGTGGGTCAACCGCAACATGCTTGCCGGCATCCTCAATACCAAGGGCTACCGCAAGGCTGAAAGTGATGCGCTGGACTGCGCGTTCTACTGGCTGGAAGTGGTCGACCTGGTGGACTGCGCCAACCGTCTGGCCGGCGAGCTCTCCTACGGCCAGCAGCGCCGCCTGGAGATCGCCCGCGCCATGTGCACGCGGCCGCAGATCATCTGCCTGGACGAACCGGCAGCGGGCCTCAACCCGCAGGAAACCGAAGCCCTCAGCGCGATGATTCGCCTGCTGCGCGACGAACACGACCTTACGGTGGTGCTGATCGAACACGACATGGGCATGGTGATGAGTATTTCCGACCACATTGTGGTGCTGGACCACGGCAACGTGATCGCCGAAGGCGGCCCGGACGCAATCCGCAACGACCCGAAAGTGATCGCCGCCTACCTGGGCGCGGATGAAGAGGAGCTGGTATGAGTGCACCTATCCTCGAAATGAAGGACCTGGACGTGTTCTACGGCCCGATCCAGGCCCTGAAAAAAGTCTCGCTGCACATCAACGAAGGCGAAACCGTCAGCCTGATCGGCTCCAATGGCGCGGGTAAGTCCACGTTGCTGATGTCGATCTTCGGTCAGCCTCGGGCCGAGTCGGGGCAGATTCTGTACAACGGCGTCGACATTACTCACAAGTCGTCCCACTACATCGCTTCCAACGGCATTGCGCAGTCGCCGGAAGGGCGGCGGGTGTTCCCCGACATGACCGTCGAGGAAAACCTGCTGATGGGCACCATCCCCATTGGCGACAAGTTCGCCAGTGAGGACATGCAACGCATGTTCGAGCTGTTCCCCAGGCTCAAGGAACGGCGCAACCAGCGGGCGATGACCATGTCCGGTGGTGAGCAACAAATGCTCGCCATCGCCCGTGCGCTGATGAGCCGGCCCAAGCTGTTGCTGCTCGATGAGCCAAGCCTGGGGTTGGCGCCGATTGTGGTGAAGCAGATCTTTTCCACCCTGCGCGAGCTGGCGTCCACCGGGATGACCATTTTCCTGGTGGAACAGAACGCCAACCATGCGCTGCGCCTGTCGGACCGGGCGTATGTGATGGTCAATGGTGAGATTCGCCTGACAGGCACCGGCAAGGAGTTGCTGGTGAACGAGGAAGTGCGCAACGCCTACCTGGGCGGTCACTGACATAAGATCCAGGCGCATCAACCCTGTGGGAACCGGGCCTTATGTGGGAGCCGGGCTTGCCCGCGATAGCATCACCTCGGTTTAGCTGACATACCGAGGTGGCCGCATCGCAGGCAAGCCAGCGCCCACCCAAAGCCGGTTCCCACATTTGTTTTTGCGGTGTCAACAAGCCCTCCACCAAATTGTGGAAAACAAATCCAGCCCACCTCAAAAGCGCGACATATAGCCGCCGCAAATCCCTGTTTTGTCACAGTTTTGACTTGTCCCCATCCACTGTGGAACCGGCTGTGGGTAACGTGGGAGTAGCTGGCTGAAAGCCTTTAACCACGTGGCTTGTAGCGTGTTGGTTGTTTTTCGATCAGGGTGTTTTTCGCGACCGTCTCAAGGGTTTGTCAACCTGTTTAAAGACACAGGTATATGAACGAAATAAGTCCTTCCAGCCTGTGGATAAGTCTGTGACTAAACTCTGGAAAGACTTGCGCAGGGGCCGGAATGACTGGCCTGGAGCCATCGTTGTGTTTTTCTGCATTTGTCAGCGGCTACATAGGCGCTCGCCCAGGTCAAGCAAAAAACTTTATAAAACCGCCTGCAACCCTTGTACACAGCGGCTTTGAGCCGTTTGCACTTGCCCCCAAAGACTGTGGGCGCAGTTGTGGATAACCTGCGCGCATATGGCTACAAGCTACGGTTTATAAGGCTTTGCGAAGATTGATTAAAAAATGATCAGATAAGCATGCGTGCGTGTGCACAGCGGTTGCCGCAAACGCGGCGTAAGGGCATTCTGCTGGCTGTTTTTTTCCCGATGCCCGCAAGGAGAACCCCATGTCCGACACGCTGTTTATCACTGGCGCTACTTCAGGTTTCGGCGAAGCCTGTGCCCGTCGCTTTGCCGAGGCCGGTTGGAAACTGGTGCTCACTGGTCGCCGTGCCGAGCGCTTGAACGCCTTGGTCGAAGAGCTTTCCAAGCAGACCGAAGTGCATGGCCTGGTGGTGGATGTGCGCGACCGCAAAGGCATGGAGGAGGCCATCGCCAACCTGCCGGCGTCGTTCGCCACGCTGCGCGGCCTGATCAACAACGCCGGCCTGGCCGTGGGCACCGACCCTGCGCCCAAGTGCGACCTCGACGATTGGGAAACCATGGTCGATACCAACATCAAGGGCTTGCTGACCACCACTAACCTGCTGTTGCCGCGCCTGATTGCCCATGGTCGCGGTGCCGGGATCATCAACCTGGGTTCCATCGCCGGTAACTACCCGTACCCGGGCAGCCATGTATACGGCGGTTCCAAGGCGTTCGTGAAGCAGTTTTCGCTGAACCTGCGCTGCGACTTGCAAGGCACCGGCGTGCGCGTGACCAATATCGAGCCGGGCTTGTGTGAAAGCGAGTTCTCCCTGGTGCGCTTCGGCGGTGATCAGGCGCGTTATGACGCCACCTACGCAGGTGCCGAGCCGATCCAGCCGCAGGACATTGCCGATACGATTTTCTGGGTGATGAACACTCCGGCGCACGTGAACATCAACCGCCTGGAGCTGATGCCGGTGAGCCAGACCTGGGCTGGGTTTGCGATTGAGCGTGGGGCCAAGGGCTAAGACCGCGTCGCTGCCATCGCAGGCAAGCCAGCTCCCACGAGTGTGGGAGCTGGCTTGCCTGCGATGGCGTCAAATCGGCCAAAATGCGGCATAAGGTACACTGCCCGCCTGAAAACCCCACCGCACCCAGCGGTTCAAAGGTTTTGACAGGAGGCAATGTGAGTAACCGAGGTGAGCAGGCACTGCTCAAACAATCGACTATCCTGATGTTCGCAGTCGCGATCGCAGGGATTGTCACGGGTGTGATATCCGGCGCCCAATCCATTCTGTTCGACGGCTTTTTCTCGCTGATCGCCACCGCCATCAAGGTGCTGATGCTGATCACGGCCAAGCTGATCGCCAAGAAAAGCAATGAGCGTTTCCAATTCGGCTATTGGCACCTTGAGCCGATGGTGCTGCTGATAGAAGGCAGTTTCCTGCTGCTGATCGCCATCTACGCGTTCCTCAATGGCGTGTTCGGCATTATCAATGGCGGGCGCGAAATCGAGTTGGGGCTGGTGATCATTTATGCGGCGGTGTTTACCGTCGTGGAGTTCGCCTACTTCTTCTATGTGCGCTACCGCAATCGCACACTTAAATCGTCATTGATCCAGTTCGACAACATCAGCTGGCTGGTGGACGCGATGCTGTCGGTGGGCTTGCTGATCAGCTTCCTGGCGGCGCTGTTGCTCAAGTCCCAGGGCTATGGCGAGTGGGCGGTCTACGTGGACCCGTTGATCCTGATCCTGCTGGCCCTGAGCATGCTGGCGCCAGCATTCAAGATCCTGCGCCCGGCGCTGCGCGAAGTGTTGGGGATCGCGCCGGATCACTTGGACGACAAGGTTCGCGAAGTGATGGACGCGGCGCAGGCCAAGCATGGTTTCGACGACTACGTGTCCTATGTGCAGAAGCACGGGCGGGCGCGGTTTATCGAGATTCATGTGGTGCTGCCAGCGGATTACCCGGTGGATAACGTCGCCACCCTCGATGGGCTGCGTGAAGAGATATCCACAGGGCTGGGGGCGGCGGATGCGGCGCGGTGGTTGACGATCAGTTTTACGGGCGACCGCAAGTGGATTGCCTAAAGTCTGTTAGAGCGAGGTGAGGCTATCGCAGGCAAGCCAGCTCCCACATTTAAATGTGCGAACACAATCAACTGTGGGAGCTGGCTTGCCTGCGATGGGGCCCTACAGGTCAGCCCAGATGCCGGACCAAACCCTGATAGCAAGTCGCCAAATGATAAGGCGTAGTCGACGGCATATCCCGCCGGCTCACCTTACCCTCGGCATCCAGGCATTCATACCAACCCTTGGCATGCAAAAAGCGCTGTTGCAGCGCCCGCAACTGACGCTGCAGCACCGCTTCGCTACCTGGCCGCAATGTCAGTGCCCGCAGGTACTCCGCCTGAGCCCAGATCCGTTGGGTACCGTCGCGCACCGTGCCATCCAGCGCGAGCATGCCGCTGACTGCACCGCTTAACTTATCCACACCCTTTTGCTCGGCATAGGCAAATGCCCGTGTCAGCGACTCATGCAGTGCAGTGCCGCGCAGCACAGCTGAAGATTCCAGCAAAAAGAACCATTCGAACTGGTGCCCCGGCTCAAACCAGTTATCCACAGCGCCCAAAGGCTTCTCCATCATTACACCGTGCTCGCGGTCGATGAAGCGTTGCTGCATGGCCGTCGCCAGTGCCAGCAGGGCCGCTTGTACCTGGGCGTCCTCACGCACCGCGAGGGTAGCCAGGAAGCCTTCGGCCAGGTGCATCAACGGGTTTTGCAACGGGCCGGAGTCGAGCGAGGCCCAGTTGCGCTCCAGTACGGCCTCGTACAAGCCGTCACCGGTGGCAAAGCGTTGGGCGACGACTTCCAGGGCAGCGTTGAGCACCGACTCGACCAACGGCTCACGCACCTTGGCCCAGTAATGGGCGCAGGCAAAAATAATGAAGGCGTGGGTGTAGAGGTCTTTGCGCTCGTCCAGCGGCTGGCCGGCGGGGTCGATGCTGTAGAACCAGCCACCGTGTTCGGCATCATGAAAGTGCCGTTGCAGGGAGCGAAACAGCGCCGCCGCACGTTCTTCGGCGAAAGCCGCGCCGGGTTCGCCGATCAGGCTGGCGAACAGGTACAACTGCCGGGCGCAGGCCATGGCGCGATAGCGCTGTGGGGGCAGTGGCTGGTGATCGGCGTCCAGTGCCTCAAAGGGCAGTGCCAGGCCGGCATTCCAGCCCGGGCCTTGCCAGAGGGGCACGATCAGGTCATGGAAGTGCGTGAGCACAGGCGTCAGGGAAGAGGGGGAAGCGATGGGCATTGGCTGGCGTCGTCACGGCAGGGGTGTTTGTCGCGCATGGTAGCAGGCTTGGGATCGGTGGTGTTTGTACTGGCGCTATCGCGGGCAAGCCCGCTCCCACATTTTTGAAGTGTGAACCGTCTCACATGTGGGAGCTGGCTTGCCTGCGATGAGGCCTTTACAGGCGCTGACGATCAGCCTGCCAGCAACCACACCCCAGTCGCCGCCGAAGCGGCCCCGGCCACGCGCACCAAGGGTGCCGCAGCTGCCGGCAAAAAGCGCACCACTGCATAACCCGCAGCGTGCAACACGGCTGTTGCCCCCACAAACCCAGCCGCATACGCCCAGGGGCTGGTCATATCCGGCAGTTCCAGGCCATGGGCCACGCCGTGAAACAGCGCAAACAACGCGGTGGCGCCCGCGGCCACGAACAGTGGCGGCCGCACCGCCAACGCTACCGCCAGGCCCAAGGCCAGCACCGATGCAGCAATCCCGCTTTCCAGTGCCGGTAGTTGCAGCCCTTCAAAACCCAGCACGCCGCCGATCAGCATGGTGCCGACAAAGGTGCATGGCAGCGCCCAACGCGCGGCGCCTTTTTGCTGGGCAGCCCAGAGGCCCACCGCAAGCATGGCCAACAAGTGATCGAGGCCGCCCAGGGGGTGGCTGATACCGGCCACCAGGCCATTGTCGCCATGGCCCGGATGCGCGAAGGCCAGAGCAGGGGCCAGCAGCAGCGCGGCGGCGGCGAAAAGTTTGTTGAGTCTCATGGACAGGTTCCTTATGGGTTGATCAGGCGGCGCTCAGCAAGCCCTGGCGTTCGATGAAGGCGACGATGTCGTCCAGGCCGACCCCGGTTTTCTGGTTGCTGAACACAAAGGGTTTGCCGTTGCGCATGCGTTGAGTGTCGCTGTTCATTAGCTCCAGCGAGGCACCCACCAGCGGGGCCAAGTCGATCTTGTTGATCACCAGCAGGTCGGATTTGCAAATACCGGGCCCGCCCTTGCGCGGCAGTTTGTCGCCCGCAGAGACATCAATCACATAGATGGTCAGGTCCGACAGTTCCGGGCTGAAGGTGGCCGACAGGTTGTCGCCGCCGGACTCCACCAGAATCAGGTCCAGGCCTGGAAAACGGCGGTTGAGTTGGTCCACGGCCTCCAGGTTGATCGAGGCATCTTCACGAATCGCCGTGTGTGGGCAGCCACCGGTTTCCACGCCGATGATGCGCTCCGGCGCCAGGGCCTGGTTACGCACCAGGAAGTCGGCGTCTTCACGGGTGTAGATGTCGTTGGTCACCACCGCCAGGTTGTAGCGATCACGCAGCGCCAGGCACAGGGCCAGGGTCAGGGCGGTCTTGCCCGAGCCTACCGGGCCGCCGATACCGACGCGCAGGGGTTGTGTGTTCATGTGCTTCTCCAGAATCAGGAACGGAACAGGCGGCTGTACTGGCGCTCGTGGGCCATGCACGCCAGGGACAGGCCAAAAGCGGCGCTGCCCAAATGGTTAGGGTTAATGCGTTCGGCATCCTGCTGTGCTTGTTGCAGCAGCGGCAGCAGTTCGCTGGTCAACCGCTGGGCCGCTTGCTGGCCCAATGGCAGGGTTTTCATCAGTACCGCCAGTTGGTTTTCCAGCCAGCTCCATAGCCAGGCGGCAAGCGCATCGCCGGGGTTGATGTGCCAGGCGCGCGCGGCCAAGGCCCAGCCAAGGGCCAGGTGCGGTTCGTCGCGTTGTGCAAGAAAATCACGGGCGCTGTCGTCCAGTTCCGGCAAGCCGTTGAGCAGTTGTTGCAGGGAATAGCCCATCTGGCGACTCTCCTGATACAGCTCCCGGGTCTCACGGCTGGCGCGATGCTCGTCGCACCACCGCGCCAATTGGGCCCAGTCCTGTTCGGCGGCTGCGCGGCAGTGGGCGAGCAGCAGCGGGGCTTCGAAACGCGCCAGGTTGAGCAGCAACTGGTCACTGATCCAGCGCCGGGCGCTCGCGGCATCCTGCACGCGGCCGTTGTCCACCGCCATTTCCAGGCCCTGGGAATAGCTGTAGCCGCCAATCGGCAGTTGCGGACTGGCCAGGCGCAGCAGCGCCCAGGCTGGGTTCATAGACGCACGCCGAACTGATGCAGCTTGGGCGCGTAGTTGAAGTCTTCATCACCATGCCGTGAATGATGATGGCCGCCGCCATAGGCGCCGTGCTCGGGTTGAAACGGCGCCTCGAGGGTCTGCGCATCGGCACCCAGTTGCTCGAGCATGGCCTTGAGCACGTAGTCATCGAGCAGGCGCAGCCAGCCGTCACCGACTTGCAGGGCCACATGGCGGTTGCCCAGGTGATAGGCGGCACGGGTGAGCTCGAAGGCGTTGCGGCAGGTGACGTGCAGCAGTTGTTCAGGGCGGGCGCATACCCGTACGACGCGTCCGTCTTCTGCCTGCAGGAATTCACCATCGTGCAAGGGCGGCTGGCCCCGCTCCAAAAACAGGCCGACGTCTTCACCGTCGGCACTGAAACAGCGCAGACGGCTTTTGCTGCGGGCTTCGAAGTTGAGCAGCAACTCGGCGGCCCAGAGGGCTTGGGGGGCGATTCGGCGGTGTATCACCAGCATCAGAGAGCTTCCAACTGTGAGCGATGAAAGACCTAGAGCAAGGGGCTTGCCAATCACGGAATCGAGTAGGAATTCCCTGTAGTCAGGCAGGCATGCTGCTCAATAGGGCGTCGGATGATTTCCGTGTGTGTATCAATTTGGTGCGTGCCGAGGTTTATAGCACCGGGGAAGGGCATTCTGCGTTGATAGCGCCGCTCAGTTTGATGAAGTTTCTTTCATCTTTTTCTTTGTAGATGTTTTTTGGGATTTTTCCTACGAGTCATCAGGATTTGGAGCTCATGAGATTACCTGCGGGTTCTTTAGGCTATGCGGCCTGTTTAATTCCACCGCGACGTTCATCATGCTTCGATCAATTTTTTGTGTATGCCTTGTCGGCCTGACCTGCTTTATTTCATCGGCAAAGGCCAATTTCCAACCCCGCGCCACCTTCAGCTCTTCGCTGCAAAGCATCAAGCCGCCCTCTATCGACGATGTCATTGACCGCGCCCATGAGTTGCTGGGTACGCCCTATAAGTGGGGCGGTACATCGGCAGAGCAGGGCTTCGATTGCAGTAGCTTCCTGGTGTACTTGTTCAAGACCCAAGCCAATATCCAGCTACCCCGCACCACTGCCGCCATGCACCGTTCATCGGCGACAACCATCAAACGCAGTGCTTTAAAGCCAGGGGATGCAGTGTTTTTCAAAGGCAACGGGCGGGGCCAGGTCAGCCATGTCGGCCTTTATATCGGCCAGGGCAAATTCATCCATTCGCCGCGTACCGGCAAAACCATCCGTATCGATTCATTGAGCAATAGCTACTGGAACAAGCACTACACCACCGCCAAACGGTTCCACACGGCGGGTTGATTGACTTACTCGGTGCTGCCCAGCCCTTGCCAATGTTTAAGGCCGATAAAGATAAAGCGCAGTTGCTGGGTGATTTTCGCCTGGGGCGTAAGGTGGGCCGGCAAGGCGTGGGCCGGTGGGTCGATGATATCGGGCAGGGTGGCGAACACACTCTTGACGATCAGGTCGGCCATCACATGCAAACCTTCGGCATCCAAGTGCTGAAGTTTGGGCATCAGTGTCAGGTCGGCGGCCAGGTCGCGAGTGATGTCTTCGCGCAGGGCGGCGATGGCTTGGCGCACGGCCAGGCAGCCGCCGTACTGTTCGCGAGCCAGGAACAGGAACTGAGAGCGGTTAGCCGAAACCACATCGAGAAAGATGCGCACCGAGGCATCAATGATGCCGCCCATCACGAATTCGTTGTGGCGCACCAGGCGGATCGTGGCGCGAAAGGTCTGGCCGACCTCGCTGACCAATACCAGCCCAAGTTGGTCCATGTCGGCGAAATGGCGATAGAAGCCGGTGGGCACGATACCCGCGGTCTTGGCCACTTCGCGCAAACTCAGGCTGCCAAACCCACGGCCACACTCCATCAGATGGCGGGCTGCGTCCATCAGGGCGAGGCGGGTTTGTTGCTTTTGTTCGGCGCGGGGCAGCATGAGCGGATGAGCTTTGTCGGCAAGTACAGCGACGCACTCTAGCAAAAGCGCTTTGCCGGCGTCGAACTTGGCAGGGGCGGGGCGTGACGCGTTCTATATAAAAGCAAAAGCCCGATCGGCAGATCGGGCTTTTTTCTGGGCCACCACAGGCTTAGCTCTGTGCTTGATGCAGTTCTTGCAGACGGTCGGCACCGCCTTCAGCAACGCCTTCGGTGTAGGCGCGTTTGTTGGCTTGTTCAGCACCGCCTTCGACCAGACCTTTCTCTTGCAAGCGGTTGTAGCCATTTTCAGCTACGGCGCCTTTGGCGTAATCACGGTTTTCGTCTTCTTGCGAACCGCTGCGAGCCACGGTTTGGCTGGTTTGCACGGCTTGAGCTTTGTTCTGCGGGGTGGCCTGTTCGGCAGCTGGCAGGGCAAAAGCGCTGGAAGCCAGGACAGATAACAGAACGGTAGCGAGTAATTGGCGTTTCATGATGGTTGCTCCTAGGGAGGGCGATAAAGTGGGTACAGGGCTAATGTTACCCTTGATAAGTCGATATAAAAGTTCATAAACACAATGGTAATAATCAACAGAATTGATTGTTCTCGCCGGAGGCTCTAGATCGAGCCTCTCAAGCCCGCGGCTTTGCACCGATGTGGGTATTTTCGACACGAACCCGGGTAACAATGGTGCGTCGTCGATGGGGAAAATTGTCTGGTTGATCAGGAAAATCGCTTTTTTCGGTTAAATCCGCGGTTGCGTTAAACCCCCAGGCACTTTGCCAGTCGTAGTCCTATAAGCTGTTTAAAAGGCTGTTGCCCAGCCAGTCGTATTCAGGAGTCCTGTGCAATGACGCGCACTCGTAAAATTCTCGCTTGGAGCTGCGCCAGCTTCGTTCTGTTGATTGCCATCGTGGTACTGGTGTTGGTGTTCTTCGACTGGAACCGCATCAAGCCGCCCCTCAATGCCAAGGTCTCCGAAGAACTGCATCGTCCGTTCGCCATCAACGGCAACCTCGCCGTGGTGTGGCAGCGTGAGCCCGATGAAGGTGGCTGGCGTGCCTGGGTGCCGTGGCCCCATGTGATTGCCGAAGACCTGACCCTGGGTAACCCCGATTGGTCGAAACAACCGCAGATGGTCACGCTCAAGAAGGTTGAGCTGCGCATTTCGCCCCTGGCCTTGCTGGTGCAGCGTGTGGTGATCCCGCGCATCGACCTCACCGAACCCAGTGCCCAGTTGCAGCGCCTGGCTGATGGCCGCGCCAACTGGACGTTCAAGTTCGACCCCAAGGACCCCAACGCCGAACCGTCCAATTGGGTGGTGGATATTGGCGCCATCGGCTTCGACAAAGGCCATGTGACCCTTGACGATCAAAGCCTCAAGACCCAGTTGGATGTGATCATCGATCCGCTGGGCAAGCCGATTCCCTTCGGTGAAATCGTCGGCGATGCCGATGCCAAAAAGGCCCTGGAAAAAGGCTCGGCGCCCCAGGACTACGCGTTCGGCCTCAAGGTCAAAGGCCAGTACCATGGCCAGAAGCTCGCGGGCACGGGCAAGATCGGTGGCTTGCTGGCCTTGCAGGACGCGGCCAAGCCGTTCCCGCTGCAAGCCCAGGTCAAGATCGCGGACACCAGCATCGCCCTGGCCGGCACCCTGACCGACCCGCTGAACCTCGGTGCCCTGGACCTGCGCCTGAAGCTTTCGGGCAGCAGCCTGGGCAACCTGTATCCGCTGACCGGCGTGACCCTGCCGGATTCGCCGGCCTATTCCACCGACGGCCACCTGATCGCCAAACTGCATGAGGCCAGTGGCGCCTCCTTTCGCTACGAGAACTTCAACGGCAAGATCGGCAACAGCGACATCCACGGCGACCTGGCCTATGTTGCCAGCCAGCCACGGCCCAAGCTCAGCGGCGCGCTGGTGTCCAACCAACTGCTGATGGATGACCTGGCGCCGCTGATTGGCGCAGATTCCAATGCCGAGCAAAAAGCCCGTGGCGGTGAAAGCAAGCAACCGGCGACCAAAGTGCTGCCGGTTGAAGAGTTCCGCACCGAACGCTGGCGCGAGATGGATGCCGATGTGGAGTTCACCGGCAAGCGCATCGTGCACAGTGCCGACTTGCCCTTTACCGACCTCTACACCCACCTGGTGCTCAACGACGGCCAACTGAGCCTTGAACCCCTGCGCTTTGGCGTGGCCGGTGGGAAGCTCGATGCGCAGATTCGCTTGAACGGCCGCACTACGCCGATGGAGGGCCGCGCCAAGCTGACGGCGCGCAACTTCAAGCTCAAGCAGCTGTTCCCGACTTTCGAACCGATGAAAACCAGCTTCGGTGAACTCAACGGCGATGCCGATATTTCCGGGCGCGGCAACTCGGTGGCGGCACTGTTGGGCACGTCCAACGGTGACCTGAAGATGCTCATCAACGATGGCGCCATCAGCCGAAGCCTGATGGAAATCGCCGGGCTCAACGTGGGCAACTACGTGGTGGGCCGCCTGTTCGGCGACGAAGAAGTGAAGATCAACTGCGCAGCGGCGGATTTCGGCATCAAGACGGGCCTGGCGACCACGCGGCTATTTGTGTTCGATACCGAGAACGCGATCATCTACATCGACGGCACCGCGAATATGGCCACCGAGCAGTTGGACCTGACCATCACGCCGGAATCCAAGGGCTTTCGCCTGTTCTCCCTGCGTTCACCGCTCTACGTCAATGGGCCTTTCATCAAGCCCAATGCTGGCGTGAAAGCCATTCCGTTGGCGCTACGCGGTGCGGGCATGGTCGCCCTCGGCGTGATCGCCGGGCCTGCCGCTGGCTTGCTCGCCTTGGTTGCCCCAAGCGGTGGCGAGCCCAATGAGTGCGCACCGTTGCTGCAACAGATGAAGGAAGGCAAGGCGCCCAAGACCGTGAAGTAACTGTGGGAGCGGGCTTGCCCGCGATAGCGAAGTATCAGTCAATGATTTATCAACTGATTCAACGCTATCGCGGGCAAGCCCGCTCCCACAGGGGGGATGTTGCGGTGTTAGTTATTACAGATCCTGCAGAATATCCGCCATATCGTCGGCGTGTTCTTCTTCCTGAGCCAGGATGTCTTCGAAGATGCGACGGGTAGTCGGGTCTTTGTCACCGATGTACTGGATGATCTCGCGGTAGCTGTCTACCGCGATCCGCTCGGCCACCAGGTCTTCGTAGACCATTTCCTTCAAGGTGTTGCCCGCCACGTATTGCGCATGGGAGTTTTTCGACAGCAGGTCGGGGTTGAACTCCGGCTCGCCGCCCAGTTGCACGATACGCTCGGCCAGTTTGTCAGCGTGCTCGGCTTCCTGGGTCGCATGTTCCAGGAACTCATCGGCAGCCACGCTGGCCTTGAGGCCGTTGGCCATGAAGTAGTGACGCTTGTAGCGCAACACGCACACCAGTTCGGTGGCCAGCGACTCGTTGAGCAGGCGGATGATTTCTTCGCGGTCGGCGTCATAGCCTTCGGTCACGGCGCCGTTTTCGACGTTCTGGCGGGCGCGGCTGCGCAGGGTTGCAACGTCAGTCAATCGTGCTTCAGTCATTTCAATCTCCTGGGGCTAATCCGGTTGTACGCCACGCTCTGCCGGCGTGATCGCTATTGGTTGTGAGTCCCGGGCCAGGCGAAAAGTTTTATCGGATTTAACAGGATGTGTCCTGAGGGCGTCTGACCGGTGTGGTCCAACGCTCTGACAGAATTACTCCACCCAGGGTCAGCAAGCCCCCCACCAGGTGATACAGCGCCAACTCTTCCTTCAGCACCACGGCTGCAATCAGCGCGGTAATCAACGGCAGCAGGTTGAAAAACAGTGTGGTACGGCTTGGCCCCAGGGTCTTGACCGAGTGCATCCACGCCAGCGGTGCCAGCATCGAAGCCAGCAGGCAGGCATATAGCACCAGCGGAATATTCGCCCAGCCCAAACCGGCCTTGGCCGAGAACAGATACAGCGGCAGCAGCACCACCACCGCGACCAGCACCTGCAAATACAGCAGAACCAACGGCGGCAGGCGCAGTTGCCATTTTTTCAGCAGGGTGCTGTAGACCGCATAAGCCAGGGTCGCCACCAGCATCATGCCGTCGCCCAGGTTGACCCCATGTTGCAGCAGCGCGCCCAGGCTGCCGGCCGACACGACCACTACCACGCCTGCGAACGACAGCACCGCGCCGGTCAGCGCGCCAAAGGTCAGGCGTTGGCCGAGGCTGATAATCGCGGCGGTCAACGCCATCAGTGGCATCAGCGAGAGGATGATGCCCATGTTGGTGGCACTGGTCAGCGTTGCTGCGTAGTAGGCCAGGCTTTGATACACCGCCATGCCGAGTACGCCGAGGATAAAGATCTTGCCCAGGTTGGGGCGGATCTGCGGCCAGTGGGCGATCACCGGCTTGAGCATGAACGGCGTGAACAGCAACGCAGCGAACAGCCAGCGGTAAAAGCCGATTTCAGCCGGGAAGATAGAGCCCACGGCCAATTTGTTGACCACGGTGTTGCCGGCCCAGATAAAGATAGCCAGCAGCGGATACGCGTATTGCATTGAAAAGAAACCCAGTGTGTTGACGAGGCAGGATTATCCTCTGTCTGGATCGAAGCTTATACTGCGATCCAGACAACTGAGCGTTGAATCCAGACAATATGTCCCGACACACCGTACGCCTGCCCGATTTCGCCCGCCTGCCAAGCCCGGTGTACTTTCGGTATTCCGATTTTGCCCCGGACACCGAATGCACCCCGCACCAGCACACCTGGGGCTCGCTGGATTACTCGGCCAGCGGTGTGATGCGCATGGAAGTGGCGGGCAATCGCTTCATGTCGCCACCGCAATACGCGGTGTGGGTGCCGCCGCAAACCGAGCACAGCTCCTACAATGCCGAGGCGATTGTCTACCACTCCGTAGGGCTGGCGCCGCAGCTGTGCGAGCAGTTGCCGCAGCAGCCTTGCACCCTGGCGATCAGCGACATTCTCAAGGCGATCCTCAAGGATTTCGCCCTGCGCGATGTCAATGCACCGCGCACCGACGCCGACATCCGCCTGGCCCAGGTGCTGGTGGACCAGCTCAGGCAGGCGCCGGTCCACGACTGCTTCCTGCCCTACGCCCGCCACCCGGGATTGCTTGGGGTCTTGGAGGGCATGCAGGCAGAGCCGGGAGACAACCGGCCACTGGCGCAATGGGCCGAGCAGGTGCATGTGAGCGAGCGCACCCTGGCGCGCCAGTTTGTGCGCGAGCTGGGCATGAGCTTTGGCGAATGGCGCCAGCGCCTGCGCTACCTGGCGGCCATCGAGGCGCTGGACAGCGACCGCAGTGTGCAACACGTGGCGTTTGATCTGGGCTACAGCACCGCCTCGGCGTTTATCGCCATGTTCCAACGCCACGCCGGCTGCACGCCGGAGCAATACCGGCGGGCGAATATTCGTGGCCGGTGAAGTTGTAACAGGTTTTGACTACACTGCGCTGTAGGTCGTGCCCGTCGGCACGGTAACAGGGAGAAAACTCCATGAAGATGCTGCGTATTCCGTTGTTGATGATGGGCCTGCTGATGTGTGCCCAGGGTTTTGCCGCCACTGCCCAGCAGAACAAAATGACCACCTGCAATGCCGAGGCCACCACCAAGACGCTCAAGGGCGATGACCGTAAGGCCTTCATGAAGACCTGCCTGTCGGCACCTGCCGCCAATGACGCCAAGACCCTGACCCCGCAGCAGCAGAAGATGAAAGACTGCAATGCGTCGGCGAAAACCAAGGCGTTGACCGGTGATGCGCGTAAGACATTCATGAGCACCTGCCTCAAGGGCTGATCGCGAGTTCACGAATGCTGCAGAACCCCTGTGGGAGCTGGCTTGCCTGCGATTGCGTCGCCTCGGTATGACGGATACACCGAGGTGCACGCATCGCAGGCAAGCCAGCTCCCACACTTGATCGTATTCACAACACCCGCTCTCGCTTGATTCTTCCAAGGCTGGCAGACTGCCCATCCTTCAACGCCGTTTGTTTTGAGGCTGTATGCCAACGTTTTCTCAGCGTCATGTGTTGTTGCTGTCCAGCTACATCATCATTTTCGGCGGGTTGCTGCTGGTACTGCCGCTGAAATTGCTGCCCAGCCTGCTGGCCGGCCTGTTGGTCTATGAACTGGTCAACATGCTCACCCCTCAACTGCAACGCCTGATCGAAGGCCGGCGCGCGCGTTGGCTGGCGGTGGCTTTGCTGGGAACTCTGATCGTCAGCGTGTTGGCATTGATCTTCGCCGGCGCCATCAGCTTCCTGCTCCACGAAGCCGAAAACCCCGGGGCTTCGCTGGACAAGTTCATGGGTGTGGTTGATCGCGCGCGCGGCCAGTTGCCGCCGTTCATCGACGCCTATTTGCCCGCCAGCGCCGCGGAGTTTCGCGTGGCCATTGGCGATTGGCTGAGCAAGCACCTGAGCGAACTGCAACTGGTCGGCAAAGACGCCGCCCACATGTTCGTCACCTTGCTGATCGGCATGGTGCTGGGTGCGATCATCGCCTTGCAGCGCGTGCCCGACCTGACCAAGCGCAAACCCTTGGCCGCCGCGCTGTTCGACCGCCTGCACCTGCTGGTCCAGGCGTTTCGCAATATCGTGTTCGCCCAGATCAAGATCGCCGCGCTCAACACCGCCTTCACCGCGGTGTTCCTGGCAGTGGTGCTGCCGTTATGTGGCATTCACCTGCCGTTGACCAAGACCCTGATCGTGCTGACCTTCCTGCTCGGTCTGCTGCCAGTGATTGGCAACCTGATCTCCAACACGCTGATCACCATCGTGGCGCTGTCGCTGTCGATCTGGGTGGCGGTGGCGGCACTGGGGTATTTGATCGTGATCCACAAGGTCGAGTACTTCCTCAACGCGCGAATCGTCGGCGGGCAGATCAGTGCCAAGTCATGGGAGTTGTTGTTGGCGATGCTGGTGTTTGAGGCAGCGTTCGGCCTGCCGGGGGTGGTGGCGGGGCCGATTTACTATGCCTATCTGAAAAGCGAGCTGAAGCTGGGTGGGATGGTTTAAGCCTTGTGTCGCCTGGGCTGACGCCATCGCGGGCAAGCCCGCTCCCACATTGAAATGCGATCACCTGTGGGAGCTGGCTTGCCTGCGATGACGGCCTCACAGCCGCCCCCTATCTATCTGACGCCCCGCGATCAAACTGTGGGAGCGGGCTTGCTCGCGAAGGCGGCCTGACTGCCGACCGGGATGTTGGATTTGACCGCGTACATATCCGTTATTTAGGTAACGGCCGCTTAGGGTTACGCCCTGACGGCGTCTCACTTTTGAGAAGCGCAAAAGTAAGCAAAACGCTCTTGCCCCACCACTCGGCACCTCGCTTGGGCTCGGTGTGCCCGTAATTCGCCAGTGATTTTGGGGGCCCCCAAATCCCTGTCGAATTCCGGCCAGCGTGGTTTAACGGGGCGCCTAAGATCAAAAGCAGATCAAGATCAAAAGCGGCTCGCTTCGCATCGTGGTTACCGTCAAGTGGGCGCGCCACGGTGTCAGCTACAACTCAGCAACCGTAGCGCTTGCTCGCCTCAATCGCCAAACCACTGCCAATACTGCCGAAGATATTGCCTTCCACATGCCGCGCATTCGGCAGCATTCCCGAGATGCTGTGGCGCAGCGCCGGGATGCCGCTGGAGCCGCCGGTAAAGAACACCGTGTCCACCTGCGCCACGCTCACCGAGGCGTCGTTGAGCAACTGCGTGACGCTGCCGCGTACACGTTCCAGCAAGCTGTCGATGGACGACTCGAACAGTGCGCGGCTCAGGTCTACGCTCAGGCCCGCTTCGATGCGGTCCAGCGGCACGTGGCGGCTGTCTTGATGGGTGAGCTGGATCTTGGTTTCTTCCACTTCCATGGCCAGCCAGTGCCCGGCACGCTGTTCGATCAGCTTGAAGAGGCGGTCGATGCCGCCAGTGTCTTCGATGTCGTAGCGCATGCTGCCCAGCGCCAGCTGGGATTTTTGCGAGTACACCGAGTTGATGGTGTGCCAGGTGGCCAGGTTCATGTGGTGGCTGGTGGGCATGTAGGCGCCGCTCTTCATGCGGCTGCCGTAGCCGAACAGCGGCATCATGCCTTGCAGGCTGAGCTGTTTGTCGAAGTCGGTACCGCCGATGTGCACGCCGCCGGTGGCGAGGATGTCGCTCTGGCGATTGTCGTTGTGACGACGAGCCGGCGACAGGCGCACCAGGGAGAAGTCGGAGGTACCACCGCCGATATCGACGATCAGCACCAGCTCTTCTTTCTCGATGGTCGACTCGTAGTCGAACGCCGCTGCAATCGGTTCGTACTGGAACGAGATGTCCTTGAAGCCGATCTTGCGCGCCACATCCACCAGGGTGTTTTCCGCTTCCTGGTCGGCCATCGGGTCGTCATCGACGAAGAATACCGGGCGGCCCAGTACCACTTCTTCGAATTCACGACCGGCGTTGGCTTCGGCACGGCTCTTGAGTTGGCCGATAAACAGTGCCAGCAGATCGGTGAAGGGCATGGCAGTGCCGAGCACGCTGGTGTCGTGCTTGATCAGCTTGGAACCCAGCAGGCTCTTGAGCGAGCGCATCAGGCGGCCTTCGTAGTTCTCCAGGTATTCGTGCAGCGCCAGGCGACCATATACCGGGCGGCGCTCCTCGAAGTTGAAGAACACCACTGACGGCAGGGTGATCTTGTCGTCCTCCAGCGCGATCAGCGTCTCCTCGCCGGGGCGGATCCAGCCGACGGTGGAGTTGGACGTGCCGAAGTCGATGCCGCAGGCACGGGCTGGAGATTCGTTTTTCATGTCTTACAGGTTCCGGGCAAAAAACGGCCGCGCAGTGTATGTCACTCGCGAGCGGATGCGTAGACCGGCGATCCGTAAATTCGCGCTATATAGCTACGTCTTGAACCGGCAGGGGCTTGGTTAGGCTCGGGTTTTACTACCCTCACGGACGAATCGCTATGCCTGATGCAACCTTCAACGCCGACCTGCGCGGCGTGCATTACGACTTTCTCAAACAACGCGTGCCGAACTGGTTCATGGAAGGCTCGCCGCAACGCCAGCAAGAGCTAGGCACGCACGAGATGGATATTCCTGCCTGGTACCTGGCCGCCACTCACCAAGACAAAACCACTCTGGCTGCCCGGCACACGCGCTTTCGCGAAACGCTCAATGCGATTGAAGAGCACCTGGGCCAGATCGAAGACGTCCTGGCCTTCGCCGAACAGCCGCTCAAAGAGGCGATCAAGAAAGAGTTCAACCTGGAACTGGATGTGCGCAATGTGTTTTTCGTGCGCAAATACGGCTCAAAAGGTGCTCGCGATGACTTCTACGGTGCCTTTGTTTTCGAGCAGCAAAACGACCCGTCACTGAGCTACAGGTATCGCGGCATTTCCCTGTTGGAAGCGGCCTTGGCCAATTTCGAGGCCGATGAAGAGCAGCCGTCGTCGTGCACCGATTGCCAACTGATCACCACCTTCAACCTAGAAAACCCCCACATCATTGCGACCTTCGCGGCCGTCCATGCACAGGCGGTGGCGATCACGCCCCATGCTTTCGCCAGGCTTTGCCGCACATTGGACCTTGGCGCGCTTTATCAGGCGCATATCAAGGCCATTGTAGAGCCCCAGGACGCGGATGAACGCCAGGCGCTTGAACAGCTGTTGGAAGAGCATCAACGCGAGCAGTTGGCACTGTGCATCGATATTGCCCGGTTGCAAAGTACCGGGCCGCTCAGTGCCGACGCCTGCCAAATGCTCCAAAATGTGGTCACGGGCTCCGCCACGCCGAAACTGGCCGGGAAGCCTGTGACATACACCGCGCTCAACGTGTTCGACTGCGTATTGGTGGGGCCGCTGCTGATCGGGCCTGATCGGCAAAACACCAACCGCCCCGAGCCTTTGGTGGTGTACATCCCCGGTGACCCGCAACAGCCCCTCAAGGAGTATGCGTCCAGTGGCGAATTCATGGCCGACTTGCGTACCCGTCTGCACAGCGCATCGTACCGGCGCTTTTTCAGCCGCTTTGTGCCGGTGCGCGAACAAGGCGGGTTCTTCACCCGGTTCAACCGTCTGTACCAGCCTGCCAATAACGGCAATGGCGGTGCGGACTACCCGCTGCGCACGCCGTTGGCGCGCTTGCCTATGCAAGAGTTCGCCCTTGCCGGTGAGCTGTGGCAGCGCAGTCGCCAAGCGCATATCAGCAAGATCCTGAGCGATGCACGCGCAGTGGCCGTGCCCACCGAAGACGAGGACCGCAAGGCCCGGCTCGAACGCCTGGAAGGCTTTTTCGAGGCGGCCGTCAGCGTATTCAATCTCGCCGCGTTTGTGGTGCCGGGGCTCGGCCCGATCATGTTGGCCGTGGGCGCATCGCAGATGTGCTACGAAGTGTTTGAAGGCATCGAGGCCTACGATCAAGGCGAGCCCCGGCAGATGTGGGCGCATTTTGCATCGGTAGCCCTGAACGTAGCGTTCATTGCCACGGGGTCCAAGGTGCTGCCCGCCGTCAAATGGCAAAGCGCAGTGGATCACCTCAAACCGGTGACGCTGCCCACGGGCAAGCAGGTGCTGTGGAACCCCGACCTCAGGCCCTATGCATCTGCCGTCAAGCCGGCGCCAGAGGTCAAGCCCAATGCGTTGGGCCTGTACGATCATGCGGGTCAGCAATGGGTGTCGTTCGAGGATACGCATTACCAGGTCAAGCAAGACCCGAGCGGCCAGTACCGTATTCAGCACCCGACTCGCCCCGACGCCTACGCGCCGGAATTGGAACACAACCATAACGGGGTGTGGACCCATGAGCTGGAAGAACCGCTGACCTGGGACGAGCCCACCTTGATCAAGCGCCTCGGGCTGGTCGAGCAGGCGGATCCGTTGCGTATCAGCGGCGTCGAAACTGACACTCTGCGCCAGGTTGCGGTCGATCATGAACCCTTGCCGCTGTTGCTTGACGACACCATCAAGCGCTTCGAGCTGCATCAGCAACTGACCACCTTTGTCGAGCAAATCAAAAGCAGCGACCCGCTGGTCTACCAGAAGGCCGAGCCGGCACTGCAATTTGACCTGCTTCAACGCCGTGGCCTGCTGCCTGATGGCGTAGCGCTGAAAGTCATCGGCCCAACAGGCGAGGTCGTGTGGGAAAGCGCCGATGCGTCGCCCTTATTGCCCAAGCGCGTGATGGTGTTGACCGAGACCGCCATGGCCCAGGGCCGTTTACTCAGGGAGTTGCTGTACACCTTGCAAGGCGTCGACCCGCAGCTCAAGGAATTCCCCGGCAGCCCCGAAGAGTCACTGGACGTTCGCGCCGCCAAGCTGCGCCAGTACCTTGGCGATGCCGTTGATAGCCTCAAAGGACCGCTGCTGGAGGAGCGTTACCGTGCGTTGAACCCAACGCCAGACGCCGATGTGCAACGCGTGCTGGATACCTACCCGGCCTTGCCGACGCTGGCCGCCGAGCGCTTGCTGCAAGGCGCCGCAGTGGATGAGCTGACCGCTTTTCGCAGCAGCGGGCGCCTGCCTGACCGGTTGGCCACCCAGGCTCAATGGTGCGCGCAGGAAACCCGCGTGGCGCGCGCCTACGAAGGGCTGCACCTGGACACTCAGACCCACCTCGACAGTCAGCGCCTGGCCTTGCGCACCCTGGAAACCCTGCCGGGCTGGCACCGTGGCTCGCGGGTGGAGTTGCGTCAGTACTCGGCCGAGGGCACGCTGATGGATGCCATCGGCTCCCCCGACTTCCCGCACAAGCGCAGCCTGATACTGCTGGACAGCGGTGAGTTCCAGGCAGCCATGCCCGGCGATTTCTACAGCGCCATTTGGGAGCAACTCGCGCCCGATGAGCGTCAGCGTCTCGGGTTGGGCAGCGCGCTCGAATTGAAGCAGGCGATACAACGCAACCCTCTTTCGCGCCAGGCGTTGCGCACGGTGCTGGAGGACTTCCCGCTGCGCAAGCCCGAGTACGATCCGATGGTCCGCTTGATGGGCGGCGCTCCGGGCTTTCGGCATATGGCAAGGGTGGCGGCTAACGTGCTTCGCTCTCCGGCAGAGCGGGTACGCCGGTTGTATCCATCATTCACTGAGGAGCAAGTCACGGCGTTTATTCAGTCGCTGGGCGAAGATGTCCCAGGCGGGTTGGCCAGTCGTGAGCTGGAATACCACCACCTGAAAAAATCCTTGAAAGCGTGGGCTCGCTCCAGAGGGCCACATGCCCTGGCGTACTACAGCGCCGAATGGCGTGTGAGTGATGCAATCAAACGCTGCTGGCGTCGCGAGACCGGAAGCCAGTTGAATATCCGTCGTTCAAAAGACGAAATTCGTTGGGTGGATTTGCCGCCGCTAAAGGCCGACTTCAGTCATGTCCAGGACGTGGCGTTATCGGGGCTCACATGGAAAGGGCATTCCAGCTCGTTGTTTCTCGAAAATTTCACGCATATCAAGAGCCTGAGCATGACTGACGCCGGGTTGACCGAACTGCCGGCGGTGATCGGCGATATGAAGCAGCTCACGTCGTTGAAACTGCCCTCCAATGAACTGAAACTGAGCGAGCGTAGCGCGGCAAGCTTGAGCGCTCTGGATGCCTTGCAAGTGCTGGATCTTTCGGAAAATCCGCTGGGTACATTGCCTGATTTCGGCGGTATGCCGCATTTAAGAGAGCTGAATCTATCGTTCACCCGAATCGAGCGTTGGCCTTCGGGGTTGAGGACGCAGACTGGGCTGGAGCGCGTCGACTTACGTCACAATCGACTGCAACAGGTACCGCAGGACAATCTTGTTCCGCCGGCAGATCAACTGGAAACGATCGTGCGGATCAATAACGTCACCTTGCTTGATGGCAATCGCTTCCCGCACGATTACTGGGAAACATTCGATAAGTATTGGCAGGACGTGAACCAGTCACGCCCCGACCTTGTGTCAGGCGCTCTCGATGGAGCCTTTGACAGCAGAAACCCACGCCTGGAAATGGTGCAGCAGATGTACCCCGAGTATTCCCTGCAAAAGGCCCGGGAGCTTGTCTGGAGCTGGGGCGAAGGCGCCGATACCGAGCTGGACCGGCGCTGGCAGGAGTTTTCTGTGCTGCTCAGGCAGTTGAACGCGTGGGCATTTTCAGGCGGCGGCGAGCGCCAGCGCTATGTGCGCGTGGGGGAGCGCGCCACCGATGCTGCGTCACTGCGTGATCGCAACCTGGCGCACAACCGCATCATGCGCTGCTGGCGCCGTGAAACCCCGCAACAGCTCACCAACGACGGCGAGCCCTTTGGCCTGGAGCTGGACCTCAGCGGCCTGACGCTGCCAAGCCTGCCCGACCTGGATGCGGACTTCAGCCACGTAGGCTCACTCAAGCTGAGCAACATGAACCTCAGGACTTCGCCTGAGGGGTTCCTCGCTCGCCATCAGGGCGTACGCTGGCTGGACATGTCACGCAACCAGTTGCGCGAGTTGCCGCCGGCGCTGGGGCAGATGCATGGCCTGACCCGGCTGTCGTTGCAAAATAACCAGATTCGCCTGAACCCGGAGTCGGCTGCGATGCTGGCGTCACGCAGCACCCTCAGAGCCTTGATCCTCAATTCAAACCCCCTTGATATCGCGCCGGATTTCAGCCAGATGACGGATTTGCGTTCGCTGGGGATGGGCAACACCCATATTGAAACCTTTCCCACTGGGCTGGGGGCGCAACCCAGCCTGGATGCGGTGTACCTGAGGGGCAGTCGGATTTCAACGCTGCCCGATGCGCTGATTGCCCCCTCGGACGAGGCGTTGGCGCAATCCCTGCGGGTAACCAGCGTCACTGACCTGGGCCTGAACCCCTTGTCCGCCGAAACTCAGGCGCGAATCGCCGATTACAACCGTCGGCTTACCGACCCGGAGCGAGCGGCCAACAGGTTGGTGCGCAGCACTCTGGAGGTGGCTGTGCCGCAGGCCGTTACTGGCGACTCAGCGCCGTTTCAGCGCTGGGCCAGAGGGTTGTCAACGCAGCTGCTTGCCCAACGCCGAAGCCAATGGTCCACCCTGCGTGCACTGCCAGGCGCGGACGGTTTTTTCGACATGCTCAGAGATCTGAAAGTGGCGTCCGCTGAATATGAAGATGTGCAGCGGCGGGTGTGGGAGGTGATCGACGCGATTGCCAGCCACAGCGCCGAGTCGGAGCAACTGCGCAAGGAAATGTTCGAGTGGGCGGGCCAGGCGACGTGTTGCGACCGTGCCGCCCTGACCTTCGGTAACCTGGAAATCCTGCTGATGACCAGCAATGCCAAGGCCCAGGCGTTGGATTCGACTCAGGGCGCCGCGCTGGTGAAGCTGTCCAGGGGCTTGTTCCGCCTGGAGGAAGTGGAAAAAATCGCCCTTACGGATATCGACCAGCGCCGGACTGCGATCAATAGCCGCGAAGACCTGACGGCGACGCAGAAGGCCGACGCTCTAAGGGCTCTGGAAGAAGTGGAAATCAGGCTGGCCTATCGTTACGGCCTTAAAGAGCGGCTTGACTTGCCGGGCCAGGCGCAGCAGACCAGGTTCATCCATTTCGGCAACGTCAGCCAGGCGATGCTGGATGCTGCGTACGATAAGGTGATCGGTCTGGATAATTCGGTGCATGAGTTTCAAGCCATGCTCGCCAGGGAATTCTGGCAAGACTACATCGCGAACAAATACCGCTCGCGATTCGAGGCGCAGAACCAACCCCATCACGAACAAATGAATGCGTTGTTGCGCGATTTCGAGTCCGGTGCAATCTCCAGGGCGGTGTTCGACAGTGAGGCCGAAGCACTGCAGGGGCAGTTTGCAATCGAAGAAGCACAGCTGATTCAAACCCTGTCCCGCGATGAAGTGGCGCAGGCGTTGATGCCGACCGCAAACCTTGAAGTGTTGGTGGAGGCTGTAGGTCAGGAGCTGCAACTCTCCGAGGCTCAAACCATCGAATTCAACGGCAAACAGTATTTTGTCGCGAGCATGCCGGATGCGGGGGATGGCGAGCATTACATTTTGCGGGTGCAGGCACCGCAGAACCCGTTGGCGCTGGTCAGCAGCGGGGTGGTAGCCAAGCCCGATATCCATGGGGTCTGGAAGCGCAGGGGTTTGGCGGGTGGGATGAAGCCGCAGGGCTCCGACGATGAGTTTTTCGACCTTCGAGTATGACGCCCAGGGCAAACCTTTGCGCCAGGCCCCGAGTGGCTACAACGTTGAAGCGGTGGGCTTCAACGTCGAGGCAGACAGTTGGATGGGGGTAGGGGAAGGTGCGCGAACCAAACGCGAGAATTTGATACTGACGGCGGTATTTGCCACTGAAGACATTGCCGCGGGCGCCGAGCTGCGCATGGATTATCAGTACACTGAGGGGGCAATAAAAAACCTGTTCGCTTGATCCTACCCGAGTAAGTAACGGGTCTGTCGTCGTAAATAGCCATATCCCATCTTGAAAGGGCGGGTTTTGCCCCAATCTTGTGGGCATATCCAGGCGGTACACAGTGATTGCACTGACCCTGTGTGCCGCCGATTAACTTATGACGCGCCCTGACATCAATTCCCAGGCTGCCAGCCATGGCGTGCCGTGTGGCGGGCTGCGCGATATCGATAACGGATGGTGATGCCCCCATGGATTTCAAAGACTACTACAAGATTCTCGGTGTCGAGCCCACGGCTGATGACAAAGAGATCAAGTCGGCTTATCGCAAGCTGGCGCGCAAATATCACCCGGACGTCAGCAAGGAAAAGGACGCCGAAGCCAAGTTCAAGGATGCGTCCGAGGCCTATGAAGCGCTGAAAAGCGCCGACAAGCGCGCCGAATACGACGAACTGCGCAAGTACGGCCAGCATGGCCAGCCGTTCCAGGGGCCACCGGGCTGGCAGAGCCGTGGCGGCTTTGGTGGTGGCCAGGACGCGGGCGACTTTTCGGACTTTTTCAGTTCGATCTTCGGTTCGCGCGGTGATGCTTTCGGTGGCGGCCAGCGCCGTCCTACCGGGCGCAAGGGCCAGGATGTGGAGATGCAGCTCACGGTCTCCCTGGAGGAAACCCTGTCCACCGAGTCCAAGCAGATCAGCTTCCAGGTGCCGCAATACGATGCCTCCGGTCGGCATGTGAGCAACACCACCAAAAGCCTGAACGTGAAGATCCCGGCCGGTGTGGCCGATGGCGAGCGCATTCGCCTCAAGGCCCAGGGCGCGCCGGGCATTGGCGGCGGGGCCAATGGTGATTTGTACCTGATCATCAAGTTTGCGCCCCACCCGAGGTTCGAGGTGGACGGCGAAAACCTGATCATCAACCTGCCGCTGGCACCCTGGGAGTTGGCACTGGGCACGGAAGTGGCCGTGCCGACCCTCACCGGCAAGATCAACCTCAAGGTGCCTGCCGGTAGCCAGAACGGCCAGCGCATGCGTGCCAAGGGCCATGGTTTGCTGAACAAGGCCGGGCAACGCGGCTATCTGTTCATCCAGCTCAAGGCCGTCATGCCCAAGGCGGCGGATGATGAGGTCAAGGCATTGTGGGAGGCCCTGGCGCAAAAGGCTGCGTTCAACCCGCGCGAGCAGTTTTGAACGGGTCATTGATTTAGTTAGCGCCAGCCGCAAAAACGGCGTGCCTAGGATGACAACCTCTTCCAAGAAAAAGGTTGTCATCCCATGCCGGACTTTCAGGTCACCGACCCCGCCACTCCGCTTCCCGGTGAGCAGGGCCAACATTACGAGCTGATCAAACAGGCTATCCCCACTTGCCTGGTCAACAGTTCGCCTTCCCGTCGCAAGGCCCTCAAAGACACGCCGCCAGCCATTCCCCGCTGGTATGACGCTGCTTCCCAGGCGCACAAAGATCAGCTCAAAGTGTTGCTGGACGCCCGTTGCGATTCGCTCAACGAACTGGAGAAAACCTTCAGTCACATACGCTCGGAGCAAGCGTTTGCCCAACCCTTGTTGGAAGCCAAGCTAAAGGCTATCGGCCACGAGCTGGACGTCAATCAAACCTGGTTGCGCCTGTATGTACCGGTCGAAGATGCCTTTGGCGTAAAGACCAGTGGCTTCAGGGTCAAAACGTTCTCCCTGCTGCACGCTGCCCTTGGCAACTTTGAGCAACGCGAGACTCGAGAGGGCTATTTCGACAGTGCCTCAGGTTTCATCACCCAACCGGACGTGCGCGATCATTTCGAGCGCCACACCACCACCCTGAAGATTCATGCGTTCACCCAGCTGTGCCGAGACCTGGACCTGGGCAAGCAGTACCAGGCTCACCTCAAGGCGCAGTTGAAACCTGACGACGCCCAGTCCCAGGCCGAACTGCGCGAGCGTTATGTCCGGCACCAGAAAGCCGCCTTCAAGGCGGCAGCGTACCTGGCGTTGCTCAAGGGCGACATTGGTGACAGCGATCACGCCTTGCTGATGCGTGTGGCGGCCGGGGAAAAACACATTCTCAGCGACGGCAAGCCCATCGGGTATCGCAGCCTGAGCCTGATGAACCTGCACCTGCATGATTGCCTGGTCATCGACGCTTGCGCCAAGCCTGGCTACACCTGCTGGGTCATCGTTTATATACCCGACGATCCCGACCATCCCATCAAGCGCTATGAAACCTTCAGTGACTTCAGCACCGCGTTGAGCGAGCGCCTGAGCGCGAAAACCACCCAGGAAGCTGACCGCTCCCAAGGCTGGAAGGCTACGCCGAACCAGCATTTTTTTGCCCGGTTCGTTGCCGACAAAGACCGCGCCTACTACTACAAACGGCTGACCGAGCTGGTGCTGGACGCACCTCCCCAGCGGTTTGGCGCACAGGCCTTGCGATCGGAATGGGGGCGCTTGCTCACTTCTCCGTCCTTTGCCACGCCTTCGACACTGGGCGAACCACATCCCTACGTGCGCGTGCACGCCACTGCCCCTGAATTCAACATTCGCGCCCACACCCTGACGGACCTATGGCAAGTTGCAGACCTGTGGACCTATCGCCTGGGCAGCCTGCGTACTCGGCTGTTCGAGAACGCCCGGCATCGTGCGGTGAGCACCGCCGATGTCGATGAGGCCTCGCGTTCACTGCGCGCCGCGCATTACATGAGCATTGGCCTGTTCGGTCTCAACCTGGTGGCCATGGCGGTGCCGCCGCTGGGTGTGGTGATGGCCGTGGCGATGGCCGGGCAAATGCTCTACGAAGTCATTGAAGGTGTCATCGAGCTGAGCGAAGGCGACCGTGAAGCGGGCTGGGCGCACATTACCGATGTGGTGGAAAACCTGGCGACGCTGGCCGCACAGGCGGCGGTGGTTCATTTCACCGTCTCGCCGTTTATCGAGCAGCTCAAGGCTGTCACCTTGCCCAGTGGCAAGACCCGGCTGTGGAATCCCGACCTGTCGGTCTACGAGCACTCCTCTTCTTTACCAGCGGTGGCGGCGGATGAGCAAGGCCTGCACCGGCATAACGGCCAAACCGTGCTGCCATTGGAGGGTAAACGCTATGCTGTGCAACAAGACCCGCTGACCGAGCAATACCGCATCCTCCATCCCACACGCGCCGAGGCCTATCAACCGATATTGAAGAGCAACGGCGCTGGCCTCTGGAACCATGAAGTGGAACGCCCGCACACCTGGGAAGGCGCCACGTTGATGCGGCGATTGGGCCCGGTGACGGAGGGCTTCAGTGATGCCGAGTTGGAGCAGGTGCGCAGCGTGGCGGCGGTGAGTGAGGACGTGCTGCGCCGCGTGCATGTAGAAGGCGAGCCGGTACCGGCGATCCTGCTCGACACCCTGCGCCAGTTCAGGGCGTATCGCGATGCGGTAAGCGTCGCCGAGGGCATTCGCCAGGGCTCGCTCAGCAGCGCACTGTGCAGCTATGCCGCATCCCTGGCGGTGGAGTTGCCGGGATGGCCGGCGAGCAAGGCGATCGAGGCATTTTCCGGCACCGAGTTGAGCGGGCCGTCGATCAAATACGGTAATCAGCAGGCCGCGGCGGCGGACACGGTGCAGGTCCACCGCGCTGAATTGATGAGCGGCCAGTTGCCCATACGCATTATCGAAGCGTTCAGCGAACCTCAGCGCGATGCTCTGGTGGGCAGTTACACCGCCCGCACACCCGAGGCGCGAACCGAGGCCCTGAGATTGAAAGTCGAACAAAGGGCCATCGAGGTGCGCGAGCGGTTGATGAAGAGTATTTACCTCGAGCAGCAGCCACCCTCCGACACCGCGATTATGCTGATCCAGCGTGACTTCAGCGGTGTGCCGACGATTTTGGCGCGCGAAGTGCTGGCGGACGCGACGCCGACCGAGCGCGACACGATGAGCCGCGCCAAGCGCATTCCCCTGCGCCTCGCTGAAAAGGCGCGCCGGGCGCAGCAGCAAATGCGCCTGACCCTCGCGTATGAAGGCTTGTATCTCGATGCGTTGGCCGGCCCAGACACCGAAACCCTGGCCCTCCACACACTGTCGGCGCTGCCCGGCTGGTCGAACAATCTGCGCCTGGAAGTGCGCGAGGGCCGATTTGAAGGCCCATTGCGTGCCAGTTTTGGCCCTCAGGAGGCGAGCAATCGCAAGGTCCTGGCACGCATGGAGGATGGACGTTATCAAGCCTTTGATGAGCGCGGTCAGGATCTGCATGGCCTCAATGGTTTCTATGGCGCCTTGCAGCACGCGTTGACCGACGCCCATCGCAACGCGATTGGCCTGCCCCATGTCGGCCAGGGTGAGCAATTGAAGGGGTTGATCCAGCAACATGCATTAGGCCGAGCACCGTTGCGCAAAGCCTTGGGCATGTCGCCGGAAAAGCTGCCGTTTTTTCGACCGCCGAGCGTGTTGCCGGGCGAGCGTCGCGGCTATCCATTGAGCGGACGGGGTGGTACTGAGTGGGAAAAAATCACGCGCGAGCGGGTCCGCAGCCTGTACCCGGAAATCACCCGGGACGAAATGCTCGCCCTGATCAACGAGCGCGGCGCGCTGGATCTGAGCTGGCTGCGTGCGTTGGAGCAAGAGTACAAGACCCTGCAGTCCACCTTGCACAACTGGCTGAGGACACCGCCCCAAGGCATGGAAGCGTTCGGTGACCAGCAACGTCAGGTGCTGAGGGCCAGGCGCAAGATTTATACGGCGCTGGATGACGCCTGGAGAAAGGTTGGCCCACGTCACTACGATCGAAATGGGCGCCTTTTGGGGCAGAAAATCGAATGGTTGGAAGAGGACCTGGCGCAGCAGCTCCGAACCTTGCCCGCACTGACTGCAGACTTCGACCATGTCAGCTACTTGGGCATTGTGGGAACCGAAGGCTCGCAGCTGACGGATGCGGATGTGCAGCCACTGCTCGCTAACTTTCGCGGTCTGCGTCGATTAGGGATCGAGGCCGCTCAACTGACACGCCTGCCGTCAGCCATCGAACAGATGCCGCATTTGCAGCGGTTGCATCTGGGCGGTAACAGTATTGTCCTTAAGCCTGAAGACGTCTTGCGCTTGAAAGATCGGGTGCATCTCAAAGAGTTGTTTTTGGAGATGAACCCACTCGGCTTGCCACCCGATGTCGGACGCATGACGCGCTTACAGACCTTGCTGCTCAATCACACAAGCCTGGAGGAGTGGCCTGCCAGTGTGTTCCGTGTGCCCAGGCCGGAGAATTTCATTCTGGATATGCGGGAGAACCCGATAGCGCGGATTCCCGAGTTCGCGCCGGGCTCGGATAAGGCACTGATTGTGGCGAAAACGTTCCTCACCCGTGAAGAGCTGACGCCTGAGCTGCTTGCTCAATTCAAACGGTACATCGAGGCCGCCGGCCGCGATCCGGATCGCCAATTGCCGAAAAGGGGCGCGCGCGACAGCGAGCAGTGGAAAACCGGTTATTCGGCGCAGGAATGGCCCTCCAGGCAAGTGTTATGGGACATGCTTGAAGGTTCGTTTGGCTCTGAGGGCTTTTTCAATGTTCTTCGTGCCGTCAGAAACTCCGGGGACTCGACAGTCGGGGGCGGCGTATGGTTGCCGGAACTGACCGCCAAGGTCTGGCGCATACTTGAGGCGATGGGCGAAGACGCCGAATTGCGCGAGCAGTTGTTCCTGATGGCCCGGGACCCTGCGGCCTGCGTGGACGCCGGCGCCCAGATGTTCAATGCGATGGGCGTTGCCGTGCTGCATTGGTCGGCGTACTTCAGCGAGGACGTGGCCTCCGTGCGCAAAACTGTCTTCAACCTGGCCAGAGGCAAGTGGCGGCTCGATGAGTTGGGCCGTATCGCCCATGAGCGCGTGTCCCAACTGCAGGCCGACGGCGTCAAGTTTCCGGAGTACAACGCGCAAGGCGCACGCATCGATCATTACGATGCCCGCGGCAATTTGATCGACGATATCGACGAAGTCGAAATCTACCTGGCGTACACAACGCCATTGGCAAACCGCCTGGACCTGCCCTGGCAATCGCGGAGCATGATGTTCCACGAGGAATATGTGACGGCGCCCATGGTCGAGGCGGCATTCAACCGCGTACAGCTATTGGACCAAGGCGAGCTGCTGCGTGGCAACCTGCTGGAGCAACCGATGTGGACCGACTTTCTGCAGCGGGCTCATCCAGCTGACTACGCGTCGATTGCCGCAAAGTTCGATGCACTGATCGACTATCAGGCTGCGCAGGAACAATGGGCCGCCGCAGCCAACCGCCCTGAGAGCGCGAGGCAGGCCCTGCGCCAAACCATCAGCCGGTCGGCCCAGCGCCTGGGCCGACCGGCTTCGGAAAGTGAACCGGGGCAACTGATGTCCCAGCAAGACTACGATGACACCTTTGGCCGCATCAATGCCGAACTGATCACCTTGAACCAGACGCTGACCGATCAAGCGATCAGCGCCGTCCTCTAGAACAGGAAGTACCGCTGGGCCATCGGCAACACCTCGGCCGGTTCGCACCACAGCAATTGACCGTCGGCCTTGACCTGGTAAGTCTGTGGGTCCACCTCGATATCCGGCAGGTAATCGTTGTGGATCAGGTCGGTTTTCTGCACGTCGCGGCAACCCTTGACCACCGCGATCTGCTTCTTCAGGCCCAGGGCCTCGGGCAGTCCGGCCGCCTGCGCGGCCTGGCTGATAAACGTCAGGCTGGTGGCGTGCAGGGAGCTGCCGAAGCTGGCGAACATGGGGCGGTAATGCACCGGCTGCGGCGTCGGGATCGAGGCGTTGGCGTCGCCCATCAGGCTCGAAGCAATGGCGCCGCCCTTGAGGATCAGCGTGGGCTTGATGCCGAAAAACGCCGGGCGCCACAGCACCAGGTCGGCCCATTTTCCGACTTCGATGGAACCGACGATATGGCTGATACCGTGGGTGATCGCCGGGTTGATGGTGTACTTGGCAATGTAGCGCTTGGCGCGGAAGTTATCGTTGCCCACGCCGTCGCCCGGCAGGGGGCCACGCTGTTTTTTCATCTTGTCGGCGGTCTGCCAGGTGCGTGTGATCACTTCGCCGACACGGCCCATGGCCTGGCTGTCGGAGCTGATCATCGAGAACGCACCGAGGTCGTGCAGGATGTCTTCGGCGGCGATGGTTTCGCGGCGGATGCGGCTTTCGGCGAAGGCCACGTCTTCGGCAATGCTTGGGTCCAGGTGGTGACACACCATCAACATGTCCAGGTGTTCGTCGATGGTATTACGCGTGAACGGCCGCGTCGGGTTGGTGGAGCTGGGCAGCACATTGGGGAAGCCGCAGGCCTTGATGATGTCCGGTGCATGGCCGCCACCGGCACCTTCGGTGTGGTACGTGTGGATGGTGCGGCCCTTGAGCGCGGCGAGGGTGGTTTCGACAAATCCCGACTCATTGAGGGTGTCACTGTGGATCGCCACCTGCACGTCGTAGGCATCGGCGACGCTCAGGCAGTTGTCGATGCTCGCGGGTGTGGTGCCCCAGTCTTCATGTAGCTTCAAGCCGATAGCACCGGCCTTGACCTGCTCGATCAGCGGCTCGGGCAAACTGGCGTTGCCCTTGCCGGTAAAGCCAATGTTCATCGGGAACGAATCGCTGGCCTGCAGCATCCGCGCAAGGTGCCACGGGCCGGAAGTGCAGGTGGTGGCGTTGGTGCCGGTGGCCGGCCCCGTGCCGCCGCCGATCATGGTGGTGACGCCGCTGGTCAGGGCCTCTTCGATCTGCTGTGGGCAAATGAAATGCACGTGGGAGTCGATGCCGCCGGCGGTGAGGATCATGCCTTCCCCGGCGATCACTTCGGTGCTCGCGCCGATGGCCATGGTCACGCCGGGCTGGATGTCCGGGTTGCCGGCTTTGCCAATCGCGTGGATGCGGCCATTCTTCAAGCCGACGTCGGCCTTGACGATGCCCCAGTGGTCGATGATCAATGCGTTGGTGATCAGCGTGTCGACTACTTCATGGGCGAGCAATTGGCTCTGGCCCTGGCCGTCACGGATCACCTTGCCGCCGCCGAATTTGACCTCTTCGCCGTAGACGGTGAAGTCCTGCTCGACTTCGACGAACAGTTCGGTGTCGGCCAGGCGCACCTTGTCACCGACGGTGGGGCCGTACATGTCGGCGTAGGCTTGGCGGGTGATTTTCATGTGTGTGCCCTGAAGAATAGGTGTTGAATGTGAAATCGCTATCGCAGGCAAGCCAGCTCCCACAGGGATTGCATTCCAATTGTGGGAGCTGGCTTGCCTGCGATGAGGCCCTAAAGGTCGCCCATGACCCGCCCTGCAAATCCAAATACCCGCCGCCCACCACCCAAATCCACCAACTCCACCTCCCGACGCTGCCCCGGCTCAAACCGCACCGCCGTGCCCGCCGGAATATTCAGGCGCATGCCACGGCTGGCCGCCCGGTCAAACTCCAGTGCGTCATTGGTCTCGAAAAAGTGGTAATGCGAGCCCACCTGGATCGGCCGGTCGCCGCTGTTGGCTACGCCGAGGATGAGGGTGCGGCGGCCGACATTCAGTTCGATCTCGCCAGGCTGGATCTGATATTCACCAGGAATCATGCAGGTTGCCCCAGGGTCTTGAAGTAGATGGCGGTCGGGCTGTAACGCCCGTCCGGGCTTTGGCAATAGTCGGGCAGTTCACCGAGCTTGGTGTAGCGCAGCGACTGGTAAAAGGCTTCGGCGCCGGAGCCGGCCTCGGTGTCCAGGTACAGCAGGCCACGCTTGTGCTGGCGCGCGGCGAGTTCCAGGGTATTCATCAATTGCTGGCCCAGGCCATGGCGACGGGCGCTGCTGTGCACCAGCAACTTTTGCACCTCGGCGCGGTTCAGGCCGTTGGCTTTCTGGCACAACGCCAATTGCACGCTGGCGATCACCTGCTCGTCGCGCACCACTACCCACAGCAGCAGGCTGGTGTCCTCGACGCCGGCTTGCACGCCGGTCAGGTAGTCCCGGGCCTGGGCCTCATCGAAGTCGGCCATGAAGCCCACCGAAGCGCCGTGCTGCACCGCGTCCAGCAACAGCTCGATCAAGCCCCGGCGGTAATGGGCAAAGCTTTCAGCATTGACTCGACGCAGTTGTGCAGCGCTCATCGATCTCACTCCTGGGGCGGTTCGGCGCCCGGATTCAACGTCAGTTGCATAAAGGTCAGGTCCAGCCAGCGGCCGAACTTGATGCCCACTTGCGGCATTTGCCCGGTAGTCACGAAGCCCAGGCGCTCATGCAGGCTGATCGAGGCCAGGTTGCCGCTTTCGATGGCGGCGACCATAACGTGCTTGCCGCAGCTGCGGGCGCGCTCGATCAGGGCCTGCATCAGGCGCGGGCCGAGACCTTTGCCGCGCTGGTCATTGCGCACGTATACCGAGTGTTCCACGCTATAGCGGAAGCCTTCGAAGGGGCGCCAGTCGCCGAATGAGGCGTAGCCGGTGACTTCGTCGTTGTCCACCGCGACCAGGATCGGGTACTGCTGCGCCTGGCGCGCACTGAACCAGGCCTGGCGGTTGGCCAGGTCCACCGGTTGCTCGTTCCAGATCGCCGTGGTGTTCAACACCGCGTCGTTGTAGATGGCGCGGATCGCCGGCAGGTCGTGTTCGGTTGCATCACGAATCATGGCTGCGCCTCAGGCAATGGGCTGGTGGACGGTGACCAGCTTGGTACCGTCGGGGAACGTGGCTTCCACCTGGATATCCGGGATCATTTCCGGGATACCTTCCATCACCTGTTCGCGGCTGAGCAGGGTGGTGCCGTAGTGCATCAGGTCGGCCACGGTGCGGCCATCGCGGGCGCCCTCCATCAGGGCGGCGGAGATATAGGCGATGGTCTCCGGGTAGTTGAGCTTCACTCCGCGTGCCAGGCGCCGTTCGGCGACCAGGCCTGCGGTGAAGATCAGCAGTTTGTCTTTTTCCCGTGGGGTCAGGTCCATGGTTCAAGGTCCTTCATAAAATTCATTCTTAAATACATAGAAGATCCCATGTGAGGCTGATTTATGTGGGAGCTGGCTTGCCTGCGATACAGGCGACTCGGTGTTTCTGATGTACCGAGGTGATGCCATCGCAGGCAAGCCAGCTCCCACAGGGGCAGACTCCACAGTTTGATCTTCATGTGCTCCAGATTCTTGGTGATATCGCTTCCCTGCCGAGTACGGCCGGTCGCAAAAGCCGCCATAGATCAATCAACCACCCCCGCGCCAGCAGCGCTTCACTGGCCAAACAACGCGCCACCAGTAAGCCAGGCAATTGGGTCAAATCCCCGCGCACCGCATGGGGCAGTGAGCGGCATTGCTCAAGCAGTTCAGGGTCGATCTCGCCGGTCACCAGCAACGTGGCAAACACCGGTTGCCCATCCAGCCCGATAGGCGAATCCAGCAATCCATCGGCGCCCACAATGCGCTGGCGCTCATGCCAGAGCAACTGGCCGTCGCGGCGAATGTCCAGGTGCGATTGAAAGTGGCCAAGGTCGAACCGTTCGCCACTGGCCGGGCGGCCCAGAGCGACCACATCCCAGTAGAACAACCGCGCATCGCCCGACAGCTCCACTCGTGTGGTCAGTTCGGCCTGGGCGGCGCTGAATACGATGGTTTCCTGGGGCAGCCATTCCAGCGTCGCGCCGGCCTCGACGGTCAACTTGACGTGTTGAAACGCCGGGCCGCTGGCGCGGTACCACTTGGCGGCGCCGGGGCTGGTCAGTTGTGCCCAGGCACCCGTGCCCACATGGGCGCTGATGTCCAGGCGATCGCCACCAGCAATCCCGCCGGGCGGGTGCACGATGATGTGCTGGCATACCTCGGGGCCTTCGGCGTACAGGTGTTTTTGCACCCGCAGCGGGCCAAGGTGGCGGCGCAGCACCGGGCGCGTGGTGTCATTGACACGCGCGTAGCCGAGTTCCAGCTCGGCGTGCCAGCTGGGCGTGAACAGGGCAGGGGTAACGGGCAGGTTCATGGCGTGTGCTTATCGTTAGGAGGCTACAGATTAGATGGTTACCAGCCCGCGCACACCTTCGCGTTCCATATTTTCACCACGGCCCTGTTGCACGATTTCGCCACGGGACATCACCAGGTACTGGTCAGCCAGTTCAGCGGCAAAGTCATAGAACTGCTCCACCAACAGGATCGCCATATCGCCGCGCTCCGCGAGCTTCTTGATCACCGCGCCGATTTCCTTGATCACCGACGGCTGGATGCCTTCGGTGGGCTCATCGAGAATCAACAGGCGCGGGCGGCTCGCCAGGGCACGGCCAATCGCCAACTGTTGCTGCTGGCCGCCGGACAAGTCGCCGCCACGTCGATGCTTCATTTGCAGCAACACCGGGAACAGTTCGTAGATGAAGGCCGGCACCTCTTTGGCTTCGGAACCGGGGAAACGCGACAGTCCCATCAGCAGGTTTTCTTCTACGGTCAGCCGCGCAAAAATCTCGCGGCCCTGGGGCACGTAGGCGATGCCGGCATGTACGCGCTGGTGCGGCTTGAAGCCGATGATGGCCTTGCCTTCCCAGTTCACTGCGCCTTCCTTGGCCGGCAGCAGGCCCATCAGGCACTTGAGCAGGGTGGTCTTGCCCACGCCGTTACGCCCGAGCAGGCAGGTGACTTCGCCGATCTTCACGTCAAAAGACAGCCCGCGCAGGATGTGGCTACCGCCGTAGTACTGGTGCAGCTTGTCGACTTGCAACATTCTCAAAACCTCCTCAATCCCCCTGCGGGAACCGGATCAACTGTGGGAGCTGGCTTGCCTGCGATGCAGGCGACCCGGTGTATCAGGTACACCGCTATCGCAGGCAAGCCAGCTCCCACATAAGCCGTTCGTGTCAGCGTCAGCGGCCGAGGTAAACCTCGATCACCCGCTCGTTTTCCTGCACCTGTTCCAGCGACCCTTCGGCCAGTACGCTGCCCTGATGCAATACGGTGACGTGATCAGCGATGGAACCGACAAACCCCATGTCGTGTTCCACCACCATCAACGAGTGCTTGCCGGCCAGGCGCTTGAACAGCTCGGCGGTGAATTCGGTTTCGGCATCGGTCATGCCTGCTACCGGTTCATCCAGCAGCAACAGTTGCGGGTCTTGCATCAGCAACATGCCGATTTCCAGAAACTGCTTCTGGCCGTGGGACAGCAAGCCGGCGGGGCGATGCACCGAGGCGGTGAGGCGGATGGTGTCGAGCACTTCCTCGATGCGGTCCTTCTGTTCCCCGTTCAGGCGCGCACGCAGGCTGGCCCACACCGACTTGTCGGTCTTCTGCGCCAGCTCGAGGTTTTCGAACACGCTGAGGGCTTCGAACACCGTGGGCTTCTGGAACTTGCGCCCGATGCCGGCCTGGGCGATCTGCACTTCGCTCATGCGGGTCAGGTCCAGGGTTTCGCCAAACCAGGCCTTGCCGTGGCTGGGCCGGGTCTTGCCGGTGATCACGTCCATCAGCGTGGTCTTGCCCGCGCCGTTGGGGCCGATGATGCAGCGCAATTCGCCAACACCGATGTACAGGTTCAGGTCGTTGAGGGCCTTGAAACCGTCGAAGCTGACGCTGATATCTTCCAGGGTCAGAATGGTGCCGTGGCGGGTGTTGAGCCCTTTGCCCGCGACCTGGCCGATGCCAATCGCATCGCGGCCGCTGCCTGCGTCGAAAATAGGTTCAAGCATGACGTTCCTCATTTCTTCAGCAGGCCGATAACGCCCTTGGGCAGGTACAGGGTGACGATGATGAACAGCGCCCCCAGGAAGAACAGCCAATACTCGGGGAAGGCCACGGTGAACCAGCTCTTCATGCCATTGACCACACCGGCGCCGAGCAACGGCCCGATCAACGTGCCACGCCCGCCCAGCGCTACCCACACAGCGGCTTCGATGGAGTTGGTCGGTGACATTTCGCTGGGGTTGATGATGCCCACCTGCGGCACATACAGCGCACCGGCAAGGCCGCACAACACTGCGCTCAACACCCACACGAACAGCTTGAAACCGCGTGGGTCGTAACCGCAGAACATCAGGCGGTTCTCGGCATCGCGCAGGGCGGTGAGCACACGCCCGAACTTGCTTTTCGCCAGGCGCCAGCCGATGTAGAGGCTGGCCACCAGCAACAGCACCGTGGCGAAAAACAACACCGCCCGGGTGCCCGGTTCAGTGATGCCAAAACCTAAGATGCTGCGGAAGTTGGTAAAGCCGTTGTTGCCGCCGAACCCGGTCTCGTTGCGAAAGAACAACAGCATCCCCGCGAACGTCAGGGCCTGGGTCATGATCGAGAAATACACGCCCTTGATCCGCGAGCGGAAGGCGAAGAAACCGAACACCAAGGCCAGCACACCGGGGGCCAGTACGACCAGGCACAACGCCCAGAGGAAGTGGTCGGTGCCGGCCCAGTACCAGGGCAATTCGGTCCAGGACAAAAAGGTCATGAACGCCGGCAACTCGCTGCCTGCCGCCTGGCGCATCAAGTACATGCCCATGGCGTAGCCGCCCAGGGCGAAGAACAAACCGTGGCCCAGGGACAACATCCCGGCGTAACCCCACACCAGGTCCAGCGCCAGGGCGACGATGGCGTAACAGAGAATCTTGCCCACCAGGGTCAAGGTGTAGGCCGATACATGCAGCGGGTTGTCGGCAGACAATAGTGAACACAGGGGCAAGGCCAGCAGCAGGAGCAGGATGACTGCACCGACCGCAATCGTGACTTTGGGGCCGGCCTTTTGCGTGGCCGTAAGCATCAATGGCTGGTTCATCAGTCGATCACCCGTCCTTTCAGTGCAAAGAGTCCTTGCGGGCGTTTCTGGATAAACAGAATGATCAGCGCGAGGATCAGGATCTTGCCGAGCACGGCGCCGATCTGGGGTTCGAGGATTTTGTTGGCGATTCCTAAGCCAAAGGCGGCCATGACACTGCCGGCCAACTGGCCGACGCCGCCGAGCACCACCACCAGGAACGAGTCGATGATGTAGCTCTGGCCCAGGTCCGGGCCGACGTTGCCGATCTGGCTCAGCGCCACGCCGCCCAAACCTGCGATACCGGAGCCGAGGCCAAAGGCGAGCATGTCCACGCGCCCGGTGGGCACGCCGCAGCAGGCGGCCATGTTGCGGTTCTGGGTGACGGCGCGCACGTTCAGACCCAGGCGCGTCTTGTTCAGCAGCAGCCAAGTGAGCACCACCACGAACAGCGCAAAGGCAATGATCACGATGCGGTTGTACGGCAGCACCAGGTTGGGCAGTACCTGGATGCCGCCGGACAGCCAGGCAGGGTTCGACACTTCGACGTTCTGCGCGCCGAACACCAGACGCACCAGCTGGATCAGCATCAGGCTGATGCCCCAGGTGGCGAGCAGAGTTTCCAGGGGGCGGCCATACAAGTGACGGATGACTGTGCGTTCCAGCGCCATGCCGATGGCCGCGGTGACAAAAAACGCCACCGGCAACGCGATCAACGGGTAGAACTCGATGGCCTGGGGCACATAGCGCTGCATCATCAACTGCACCACATAAGTGGAGTAGGCGCCGAGCATCAGCATCTCGCCGTGGGCCATGTTGATCACGCCGAGCAGGCCGAACGTGATCGCCAGGCCCAGGGCCGCCAGCAGCAGGATCGAGCCCAGGGACATGCCGCTGAACGCCTGGCCGAGGATCTCACCCATCATCAGTTTGCGTTTGACCTGGGCCAGGCTGGTTTCAGCGGCGGTGTGTACGGCGGCGTCGGCTTCCACGCCTGGCGCCAGCAGCGCCTCTAGGCGCGTGCGGGCCAGCGGGTCGCCGGTGCTGCCGAGCAAGCGCACGGCCGCCAGGCGCACCACCGGGTCGGGGTCGACCAGTTGCAGGTTGGCCAGGGCGAGGCTCAGGGCGCTGTGCACCTGCTCATCCGTCTCGGCGGCGACCTGCTGGTCGAGGAATTTAAGTTGTGCAGGCACCGCGCTTTTTTGCAGGGTGCGCGCTGCCTCCAGGCGCACCTTGGGGTCGGCGGCGAGCAGTTGCTGGCTGGCTTGCACGTTATTGATCAACCCGCGCAGGCGGTTGTTCAGGCGCACGGTCTTGGTTTCGCCGTTGAGCGTGAGTTGGCCTTGCTCAAGGGCATCCACCAACTCGATACGCGTTGGGTCGGGGTGGGCGGCCCAGTCCTGCAGGAGTTTGGCTTGCTGCACCGGGTTGGCGGCAAGGAAGTCTTCGGCGTCGCTGGCATGTGCGCCAAAGGGCAGCAACAGCAGCAGGGCGAGGATGAGGCGGTGGAGGGCAGTGGGCATATAAAAATGTCCTGGTCATGCGGGGACAGTGTGGGAGCAGGCTGTGTGTAAGAGCTGGCTTGCCTGCGATGGCATCGCTGCGGTGTGTCAGGCACACCGAGTTGTTTGCATCGCAGGCAAGCCAGCTCCCACAGTGACCATGTCCCACATTCGAGCTGTGGGGGCTTTAGTTGCTCTTCACTGCGTAGTCCGGTTTTTTGTCATTGCCCGGAATGTAAGGGCTCCATGGCTGTGCACGAATCGGCGCTTCGGTCTGCCACACCACCGAGAACTGCCCGTCGGCCTGGATCTCACCGATCATCACCGGCTTGTGCAGGTGGTGGTTGGTCTTGTCCATCGTCAGGGTGAAGCCCGACGGCGCGGCGAAGGTCTGGCCGCCCAGGGCTTCACGCACTTTGTCGACGTCAGTGGACTTGGCTTTTTCCGCCGCCTGCGCCCACATATGAATGCCCACATAGGTGGCTTCCATCGGGTCGTTGGTCACGGCTTTGTCGGCGCCCGGCAGGTTGTGTTTCTTGGCGTAGGCTTTCCAGTCGGCCACGAACTTCTGGTTCACCGGGTTTTCCACCGACTGGAAGTAGTTCCAGGCCGCGAGGTTGCCCACCAGCGGCTTCGTGTCGATGCCGCGCAGTTCTTCTTCACCCACCGAGAACGCCACGACCGGGACATCGGTGGCTTTCAAGCCTTGGTTGGCCAGTTCTTTGTAGAACGGTACGTTGGAGTCGCCATTGACGGTGGAGACCACCGCGGTCTTGCCACCGGCGGAGAACTTCTTGATGTTGGCGACGATGGTCTGGTAATCGGCGTGGCCGAACGGGGTGTAGACCTCCTCGATGTCTTTATCCGCCACGCCTTTGGAATGCAGGAACGAGCGCAGGATCTTGTTGGTGGTGCGCGGGTACACGTAGTCGGTGCCGAGCAGGAAGAAACGCTTGGCGCTGCCGCCTTCTTCGCTCATCAGGTATTCCACCGCCGGGATCGCCTGCTGGTTCGGGGCCGCACCGGTATAGAACACGTTGGGCGACATCTCTTCGCCTTCGTACTGCACCGGGTAGAACAGCAAGCCGTTGAGTTCTTCGAACACCGGCAGTACGGATTTACGCGACACCGAGGTCCAGCAGCCGAACACCACGGCCACCTTGTCCTGGGTCAACAGTTGCCGACCTTTCTCGGCGAACAGCGGCCAGTTGGACGCCGGGTCCACCACCACCGGTTCGAGCATCTTGCCGTTCACCCCGCCCTTGGCGTTGATCTCGTCGATGGTCATCAGCGCCATGTCTTTGAGCGAGGTTTCGGAGATCGCCATGGTCCCGGACAGCGAATGCAGGATGCCGACCTTGATGGTCTCGGCGGCCTGGACGGTCCAGGTCAAACCCATGGCGGCAATGGATGCCGACAAAGTGAAAGCCTTGATCAAGCTGCGACGCTTCATGGTGCGATCTCCGTGTACCGATAATTGTTGTGGGGCAGATACACAGGGCTTTGCAAAGGCTGTGCCTGCTACGCCAGACACGGTTTACCGGCGGGTTCGGGAGGTAAAGCCGCTCCGTGGCGCACCAGGTTGGCGCCACGGAGGCCATTGAGTGCACGGCAGGCTTCAAAAGAGGGCGTTGCGCGACAATGCTTCAGGCGGTTGCGCTGATGCGTGACAGCAACAAGCGATCCAGCGCCCACACCAGGACCAACGAAGCCCCTACCAACGGAAAAATGATCGCCAGCCCGAGCATGATCGCCATCGCGGTTTTCCACTTGGGCAGGTCGTGGCGCAGCGGCGGCACACCTAGCCCGCCTTGTGGCCGGCGCTTCCACCAGATCACCACGCCGCTGACCGCGCTGAGCAGAATCATCAGGCAGATCACCAGCACGATCAGTTGGTTGACCCAGCCGAACATCTTGCCCTCGTGCAGCATCACGCCGGTTTCGGTTGCGCGTGCGACCAGGTTGTAATGATCCCAGCGCACATCGGCCAGGACCTTGCCGGTGTACTGGTCCACGTGCAGGGTGGCGTCGTTGCGCGGGTCGTCGGCGAACACCGCGACGGTGAATACACCAGTGGCGGTGGTGGGGAAGGTAATGCTGTAGCCGGGCTCGACCTTGCGTGCGTTGGCCAGGTCGACCACCTGTTGCAGACGCACCGTGGGTGCGGCCGGGCCTGCGTGCATTGCGCCGTGATTCATATGCTCGGCGTGGTCGCCGGACATTGGCATCGGCGTGTTTTCCAGGGCCCAGGGCACGGTCTGCTGGGTGGCGGTGTTGAGCACACGGGCCTGCTGGTCGGACTGCGGCACGCTGTTCCACATCGCGGCTGGGAAGGTGTTCCACAGGTCGGCGTATTGCTTGCCCCAGAACCCGGTCCAGGTCATGCCGCTGAGCAGCATCACCAGCAGGAACGCCGCGCCCCAGAAGCCGGCGACAGCGTGCAGGTCACGCCAGAACACCCGACCACGGGTATTGAAGCGAGGCCACAGAATGCCTGCAGGTGACTTGCCGCGCGGCCACCACAGGTACAGGCCGGATACCACCAGCATCACGCCCCAGCCGGCGGCCAATTCGATCAGGCGATCGCCGACGGTGCCGATCATCAGTTCGCCGTGCAGGGCGCGGACGATGGCTTGCAGGTTGTTGTTTGCGTCCTGCTCACCGAGGACGGTACCGCGATAGGGGTCGATGAACACCGTCACTTCGTGGGCGTCGTTGCGCATCACGAACTGCGCGCTGCGAGTGGCATCGGCAGGGGGCAGGTATTTGCTGATCGCGGCGTGGGGGTAGGCGGCCTGGGCGCGCTGCAGTTGCTCGTCGGCGCTCAGCGCGTGTTCGGCGGCGGGCACGGTGAGCAGGTGGCCGTACATCAGCGGGTCGAGCTGGGGTTTGAACAGGTAGATGATGCCGGTGAGGGCCAGCAGCACCATGAAGGGGGCGACGAAGAGGCCGGCGTAAAAGTGCCAGCGCCAGGCCAGGTTGTAGAAGGAAATTTTTTGTATGGTCATCGGGTGCTCCGCATAAGGCTTTTGATTTTTCTTGGTCTGTTACACCGTCATCGCAGGCAAGCCAGCTCCCACAGGGGACTGTAATCCACCTGTGGGCGCAGGCTTGCCTGCGATGCTTTTAGAAGCTCATGTCCACCTTGGTCCAGAGCGTACGCCCGGGTTCCTTGATGGCCTGCGGGTCGTTGGCTGGGTAACCGAAGCCTGCGTTACCGGCCAGATTCAGATGCTCGGCATAAGCCTTGCCGAACAGGTTGTCGACCCCGGTACTGACCTTGAAGTGCTTGTTGATGCGGTATGCCGCGTTCAGCGAGAACACGCCGAAGCCGCCACTCTTGTCGTAGTCTTTGCCGACCACGTTGCCTTTGTTCGGGTCGATACGGTGTTGCGCTGCAACCACCCGCCACAAGGCGCCGGCGCTCCAGTCGTCCTCGCTGTAAGTCAGGCCCAGGTGCGTGTCCAACGGTGGCATTTGTGGCAGGGCCTTGCCGTCGCTGCTGTTCTTGCCCCAGGCATAGGCGAGGCTAGCGTCGGCTTTCCAATGCTGGGTCAGCTTGTACGCCGCGCCCAATTCGCCGCCCATGATACGTGCGTCCACATTGCGCGCCTGGGAGGTGGTGCCCATCATGCCGGGCCTGTAGTCAAACAGGATGAAGTCGCGCACCTGGCCGACATAGCCCGACACCCAGGCTTCCAGGTCGGCGCTCTTGTACTGGGCACCGAAGTCGAGCTGGGTGGTTTTCTCGGGCTTCACGCCGTCGAAGGCATTCACCGAACCGGCCGCGCCGGTGTTGGGGGAAAACAGCTCCCAGTAATCCGGGAAACGTTCCGCGTGGCCCAGGCCGGCATACAGCGTGGTGGGGCTGTCCGCCAGGTCGTGCTCATAACGCACAAAGCCCGAGGGCAATGTATCGGCGCGGGTGTCGCCGGCGGTCGGGTTCGGGCGCGACATCATTCCCGAGCCGGTGCGTTGACGGAAGTCCTTGGCCGAGGCGCGGTCCAGGCGTGCGCCGGTGATCAGGCGATCGTTGTCGGCGGCGTACCAGGTCAGTTCGCCGAACACACCGTAGTTGTGGAAATTGGCGTCCTTGTTGCGCGGCAGATCCTTATACGTGTCGATGCCCATGCTGCTGCGCGCACGGTGTTCATTGGTCTGCGCATCCAGGCCGCTGATCAATTGCACATCCGCCCAGCGCCAGGTGGCCTTGATGCGTGCGCCAAGGGTGCGGCGGTCGACGTTGGACGCCATGGGGCCCGCCATCATGCCGGTGCCCGAAGGGACACGCAGGCTGTAGTTGTCCATCACATGGTCGGCGTAGTTGTAGTAGACCTGGGCCTCGACCTTATCCAGCACCTCGCCGATATTGGATTTCTCGAAACGCAGCCCCAGGCTTTCGCGCAGGAACTGCGAGCCGTCCATGCCGCGACCGGCGTAGCGCGCCTCGCCATCACCACGGCCAGCGGTGAGTTCCAGCAGGGTGTCGGCATCGGGCGTGAAGCCCACAGCCACGTCACCGTTCCACTTGTCATAGCGCGAGGCGACGGTGTCGTTGTTGCCGTCCTTGTAGTCGTCGGCATGGGCCTGGTTGCCGATCACGCGCACATAGCCCAATGGGCCGCCGGCAGCGGCATCGATGACCTTGTCGAAACGCCCGTTGGAGCCGGCCAATACGCTGGCGTTGACCCGCGTGCCCAGCTCGCCGAATTGCTCCGGCTCACGCTCGAACAGGATGGTGCCCGCTGACGCGCCCGGGCCCCAGAGCACGGTTTGCGGGCCTTTGATCACGGTGAGCTTGTCGTAGGTTTCCGGCGAAATATACGAAGTTGGCGCATCCATGCGGCCTGGGCAGGCGCCGAGCATCATGCCGCCGTTGGTGAGGATATTCAGACGCGAGCCGAACATGCCGCGCAGCACCGGGTCGCCGTTGGTGCCGCCGTTGCGCACCAGGGCGAAGCCGGGGATGGTCTTGAGGTAGTCGCCACCATCGCTGGCGGGCACCGGTTGGCGAGGGTCTTTGGGGTTGGTGACCACGGTCAGCGGTGAGCTGGGGGCGATCGCGGTGATGACGGTGGGGCTCAGCTCATGCTCGTCGGCGTGAGCGTGGGCAGCCAATAGTGCGCCGCATAAGGCGGTGAGCAGGGCAGTACTTCCCAAACGGGTGTCAGCAGAAAACCTGGACATGACAAATTCCATCAATCAATCGTAAACAACACGGCCAGCAGCCTGCGGCTGTCTGTCTAAAGTCGGCCGGGGTGAAGTAACGCGGTGAAGGGCTTACGAAACGATGGGCGGCGCGCGGCTGCGGGCGCCGGGGAAGATGCTCTGCCGGGCATGGCCCAGGCGCGTGGCGGGGGGGAGGGCGTTGGCGGGCGGCGGGGTGCCGAGGGTTGCGTAGCAGACGCTGCCGGGCAGGGCCGGGCAACTGAACAGCAAGCTGCAATAGCCGCATTTTTCCCAGAGAACATGATGCTCGTCGGGGGCTTTGCTGTGCTGCGCAGGTTCACCATGGCAGTTGGGCATGTCCATGGTCATGGACATGCTGGCGTGATGATCCATCGGCATCGCTTGGGAAATCAGCGGACCGATAAAAATCATCAGCATGGCGAACAGGCTGATCCAACTGCCGCGCATCAGGCGGCGGTGGGGAGACAACCTGGCGCGAGGGGCGCCCATCGAGGTTGGCTTACTGGGCGTGCATGTGCTCGTGGCCGGCCATCGGTGGCATTCTCTGTACCGACACTTGCACCTCGACCTTGCCGGCTTTTTCGAAGGTCAGGGTCAGAGGAAATTGCTTGCCATCGGCCAACAGGCTGCGGTCTTTGAGGCCAAGCAGCATGACGTGATAGGCCATCGGCGCGAAGGTCAGTTCACCCTTGGCCGGTACGGCGACGCTGGGCACTTGTTGCATCTTCATCAAATCGCCTTGCATTACGTGCTCATGCAGCTCGGCTTTTTCGGCAACGCTGGTTTCAACGCTGAGCAGGCGATCCGGGGCCGCCCCGGTGTTATGAATTACAAAGTAGGCGGCGACGGTGGGCGCATTCGGTGGCAACTCCTGAGACCAGGGGTCGCTCACCAGCAAATCGCCGGCCTTGTAGTCTTCGGCATTGGCAGCACTGAACACCGGCAGCAGCAACGCGGCCAGAAGCAGGGAAGATTTAAGCATGGCAGTTCTCCAGAACGGTTCTAAACGCAGTTCACTTGCGAAGAAGCTCAGACCGTTGGAGAGGCGCGCGGATTAAGGCTAGGCCATTGCTGGCGTGGCGTAGGATTTTGCAATAAGCGCGGCGGCAAGTTCTGCACCGCCTCGAAGCGCGTCACATACAACTGCGGCACATGCCCCGGCAACGCCACCAACGGCGCAGAGCCCGAGCAATACCAGCAATGCTGCATGGCAGAGTGATCGTCCGGAGGTGCGGGAATTTCCAGCTTGCCCAGGGCAATCGCCTTGAGGCTCGCGCCATTGGACGAACAGAACCCGCCCCACATCAGACGCTTGATCGGGTCATCCGTCTGCTGCATTGCACTGGCCAACGGCATGGCAAACGCATTGAACAGCACTGCAAGGCAGGCGATCCAGGCAATTGCAAAGCGTTGACGGGCCATGGCGGATAATCCGTAGGGTTAAACGATCAGGCGGGTATTTAGCCTGATCGGGGGGGATAAGTAAAAAGGGCGGGTGTGGTTTGGTGTCGCAGTGTTGGGTTTGAGGATAGACGAGAACGGCCGCTTGCCAATTTTGCAGAAGGGACGCGGCGCACCAGGCGACGCTGAACACTGTGGGTGCGGGCTTGCTCGCGAAAGCGGTGTGTCAGTCGCTGGATGTTTTGGCCGACCCACTGCCTTCGCGAGCAAGCCCGCTCCCACATTGGATAGCTGGTGTTTAGAAAAGAGTGATTGCTTGTAGCAACGCCGGCACTGCTGTGAACTCTCGATCTACGGCAGCCAACACCGGCCGCTTCAACACCAACACCGGCACCCCACGCTCACGCGCCACTTCCAGCTTCGGCTCGGTGGCGGTGCTGCCGCTGTTCTTGCTGATCAGCACATCAATCCGCCGTTCTTGGAATAACGCCCGCTCGTCCTCGATGAGGAACGGCCCGCGTGCGCCGATCACCTCACAGCGCTCGTTGCCGGAATACACATCCAGCGCGCGCAAGGTCCAGAACTGCTCGGCGGGGATTTCGTCGAGGTGTTGCAAGGGTTCGCGACCCAAGGTGAACAGCGGGCGCTTGAAGGGTTTGAGCGCTTTGACCAACTCGGCCCAATCAGCGACCTCGCGCCAATCATCCCCCGGCTGCGGCTGCCAGGCCGGGCGTCGCAATGCCCAGCAAGGCACATCGCTCAATTGCGCCGCTTGGGCCGCGTTTTGGCTGATCTGCGCTGCATACGGATGGGTGGCGTCAATGATCAGGCTGATACGTTCGTCACGAATAAACTGCGCTAACCCTTCAGCGCCTCCGTAACCCCCGACACGAACCTTGCAGTTCAGGTCGGTTGGTACGCGGCCCACGCCGGCCAGGCTGTAGATATGCTGCGGCCCCAAGGTACGGGCGATGGCCAGCGCTTCCGTGACGCCGCCCAGTAAAAGAATCCTTTTCATAACGGTTTGATCACTTCCAGCAACGTGATCGGCAGCGCCTGGCGCCAGGTATCGAACTCGCCCAGGGGCTGCGCCTGGGCCACGTGGATGCGGGTCAGTTCGCCGCCATGCTCGGCGCGCCAGTTCATCAAGGTCATTTCGCTTTGCAGGGTCACGGCATTGGCAACCAGGCGGCCACCGGGGCGCAGGTGTTGCCAGCAGGTATCGAGCACGCCGTCGCGGGTGACGCCGCCGCCGATGAAGATGGCGTCTGGTGTTTCCAGGCCGCTTAATGCCTCCGGAGCCTTGCCGCGAATCAGTTGCAGGCCGGGCACGCCGAGGGCGTCGCGGTTGTGTTCGATCAGGCTTTGTCGGCCTGCGTCGGCTTCGATCGCGAAGGCGCGACAGCTGGGATGGGTGCGCATCCATTCAATACCGATGGAGCCACTGCCCGCGCCCACGTCCCATAACCGTTCGCCCGGCATGGGCGCGAGGCGGGCGAGGGTCATGGCGCGCACATCGCGTTTGGTCAGTTGGCCATCGTGTTTGAAAGCCGAGTCCGGCAAGCCGGCAAGTCGCGACAGACGCGGTGCGTTCGCATCCGCCAGGCAGTCGATGGCGACCAGGTTCAAATCGGCAACCGCCGTGTGCTCCCACGCTTGCGCGTGCCCGTCGATACGCCGTTCAGCCGGGCCGCCCAAATGTTCAAACACACTGATGCGGCTGGAGCCAAAACCACGTTCGACCAACAACGCGGCAATCAAAGCGGGGCTGCTAGCGTCATTGCTCAACACCAACAAGCGCACGCCACTGGCCAGATGCGCATTAAGTGCCGCCACCGGACGAGCCACCACGGATAACGTCATCACCTCCTGCAACGGCCAGCCCAGGCGCGCCGCCGCCAGGGATACCGACGATGGCGCGGGCAAAATCAACAACTCTTCAGCTGGCACTTGCCGCGCCAGGCTGGCGCCGACGCCATAGAACATCGGATCGCCACTGGCCAGAACGCACACAGGCTCCCCGCGCCGCGACAACACTGGCTCCAGGGAAAACGGGCTCGGCCACACCTGGCGTTCGCCACGAATACACACCGGCAACAGGTCCAACTGGCGTTGGCCGCCTATAATCCGCGTGGCGCGCAACAGGGCATGCCGGGCATTTCTGCCCAGGCCTTTGAAGCCGTCTTCACCGATGCCTACAACCGTCAGCCAGGGCGACATATCAATTCCTTGAACGACATCCGACGGGCAGGCTTTTCATGCCGCCGGACAAAGCAGGCATAATACCGCGCCTTTACCCGTCAACCGGTAGCCCCGTGAACCCAACGCCCGCTGTGAATACCTTGCGCCCCTCGGCTTGTCCGGGGTTGCTGCGTATTGTCCAGGCGTTGGACGGTGGCATTTGCCGAGTCAAATTGGCGGGCGGCGCGATCACTGCCGCCCAGGCCCACGCCGTGGCGGACGCGGCCCAGGCGTATGCGGGCGGGGTGATCGAGGCGACCAACCGCGCCAACCTGCAGATCCGCGGCATCGGCGCCGAGCAGGAGGCGTTGATCGCCCGGCTGCTGGCGGCGGGCCTGGGCCCCAGCAACGCGGGCGGTGACGACGTGCGCAACCTGATGCTCAGCCCCAGCGCCGGCATTGACCCGCAGATGCTGTTCGACACCCGCCCGCTGGCCGCGCAGATCCTCGCCACCCTGGAGAACCATCCGCGTTTCCATGAGCTGTCAGCCAAGTTCGCGGTGCAACTCGATGGCGGCGAGGACCTGGCGATGCTCGAGCATCACCACGACCTGTGGTTGTCGGCCTTCGTACGCCATGGCGAAACCCTGCTCGCGTTTGGCCTGGCCGGCTGTCCCGGTCTGGATGCGCCCCTGGCCGCCGTGCCTTTGAACCAGGGGCATGGGTTGGTCGTGGCAGTGCTGGAAGCCTTTCTGGACCTCGCCACCCCAGAACAAACGCGCATGCGCCATTTGCAGGTGGATAACGTGCTGAACCATTTGCGCTTGCCGTTGCTGCCAGCCGACGGCTTCACACGCCCGGCCAGCGACGCGTCGCTCCAGGTGGGCACTTATCCACAAGTGCAAAAGAATCAGTTCTACGTCGCCGCCCTCGCGCCCTTGGGCCGCCTGGACCCGACGATGCTCAAGGGCGCCGCACAACTGGCCAGTGACTATGGGGACGGCACCTTGCGCTTCACCCCCTGGCAGGGTGTGCTGGTGCCCAACGTCGAAAAGCCTCACGCCGTGACCGAGCGCCTGGCGCAACTGGGCTTTATCTGCTCGCTCGGCCACCCGCTGGCGCGCATGATTGCCTGCACCGGTTCCAGCGGCTGCGCAAAAGGCCTGGCCGACACCAAGGCCGACGCCGTGCAACTGGCCGCTCTGCAACCGGGCGTTGAGGTGCATCTGTCCGGCTGCCTGCGCTCCTGCGCTGCCGCGCACACCGCGCCAGTCACCTTGCTGGCGGTGAGCCCCGGCCACTACGACCTCTATTTTCGCGATGCAGCCCAGCCTGGTTTTGGCCGGCTGCACGCGCGTACTCTTTCCATTGAAGCGGCGGGCGCCCTGTTGCGCGCTCGTCCACGGAGCAACACCGATGATTGATTACATCCGCGACGGTCAGGAGATCTATCGCAACTCCTTCGCCATTATTCGCGCGGAAGCCAAGTTGGACCGCATCCCGGCTGATTTGGAAAAACTCGCGGTGCGGGTGATCCATGCGTGCGGCATGGTCGAGGCCATCGACGGTCTGCAGTTTTCCGAAGGTGCGGGCAAGGCCGGGCGCGATGCGCTGGCCGCTGGTGCGCCGATTCTGTGCGATGCGCGGATGGTGTCCGAAGGCGTGACCCGCGCACGCCTGCCAGCCAATAACCCAGTGATCTGCACCCTGCGCGACGACAGCGTGCCGGAGCTGGCGCGGGAGTTGGGCAATACCCGTTCCGCCGCCGCTCTGGAACTGTGGCGTCCGCATTTGGAAGGCAGTGTGGTGGTGATCGGCAACGCGCCGACCGCGTTGTTCTATCTGTTGGAAATGCTCGACGCCGGCGCGCCGAAACCGGCGTTGATCCTGGGTTTCCCGGTGGGCTTTGTCGGCGCCGCCGAATCCAAGGCCATGCTCGCCGCTGATAGTCGTGGGGTGCCGTTCGTGATCATGCAAGGTCGCCTGGGCGGCAGCGCCATGGCTGCCGCCGCCGTCAATGCCCTGGCCACGGAGGTCGAATAATGCAGGTGCGCGGACGTTTGATCGGCCTGGGCGTCGGCCCCGGTGACCCGGAACTGATTACCCTCAAAGCCCTGCGCCTGCTGCGTGAATCGCCGGTGGTGGCGTACTTCGTGGCCAAAGGCAAGAAGGGCAACGCCTTCGGCATCATCGAGGACCACCTGGTGCCGCAACAGACCCTGATGCCGCTGGTGTACCCGGTGACCACCGAAGTGCTGCCGGCGCCGCTGTCCTACGAGCAGGTGATCAGCGACTTCTACGACAATGCCAGCCTCGACGTGGCCGCGCACCTGGACGCGGGCCGCGACGTGGCGGTGATCTGCGAAGGTGACCCGTTTTTCTACGGCTCCTACATGTACCTGCATGACCGCCTGGCCGAGCGCTACGAGGCCCAGGTGATTCCGGGTGTGTGCTCGATGCTCGGTGGTGCCTCGGTACTCGGCGCGCCGTTGGTGTATCGCAACCAGAGCTTGTCGGTGCTCTCGGGCGTATTGCCCCATGAGGATCTCAAGCGCCGCCTGGCGGATGCCGATGCCGCAGTGATCATGAAGCTGGGGCGCAACTTTCCGAAAGTGCGCCAGGTGTTGGAAGAACTGGGTCTGGCCGAGCGGGCGTTGTACGTGGAACGCGCGACCATGGCCAACCAGAAGATCGTGCCGCTGGATCAGGTGGAGCCGATGTCGTCGCCGTACTTCTCGCTGATCATCGTGCCCGGTGAACGGTGGCAAGGTTGATGACCCCGGCGATTGTGATTCTGGGCCAAGGCAGCCTGGCGACTGCGCGCAGGCTCCAGCAGGTTTACCCCGGCGCGTTGATCCACGGCCTGGCCACACGGGTTGAGGGGGCAGACCGTACCTACAGCGAATTCGGCGCGACCTTGCGTCAGCTCTATCAGCAGGGCACGCCACTGATTGCCCTGTGTGCCGCGGGCATTGTGATTCGCACCCTTGCACCGTTGCTGCTGGAAAAGGGCGAAGAACCCGCCGTGCTGGCCGTGGCTGAAGACGGCAGCGCTGTGGTGCCGTTGCTCGGCGGCCTGGGGGGCGTGAACCTCATGGCGCGCGACATTGCCGCAGCGCTCGGCGTGTCCGCCGCCATCACCACCAGCGGCGAGTTGCGTTTTGGCACCTGCCTGCTCAACCCGCCGGCGGGCTATCAACTGGCCGACATCGAGCTGGGCAAACGCTTTGTCTGCGACCTTCTGGCCGGCGAAAGCGTGCGCATTGAAGGCGCGGCGCCATGGCTGGAGGACGCTAACCTGCCTCAGGATCAACAGGCGCGCCTGGCGATTCATGTGGGCAGTGCCGAGCGCTCACCGGCAGCCAACGAGTTGTTGATTTACCCGCAGAATGTCTACGTCACCTGTCGGCCGGGTGTGCAGTTGGCCGAGCGTGTGCGCCAAGCGCTGCATGAGGCGGGGGTCGCGGTGCAATCCCTGGCCTGCCTGCTGGCCAGCGACCTGCAGATGGCTGACGCGTCCTTGCATGAAGCCGCGTCGGCCTTGGGTGTACCGCTGCGCTTTGCTGTGCTGAGTCCCGTTGCGGACATCAGTATTACCGTGGCCGAGCAGCCCTTGGACCTGTCACAGGTTGGGCGCCCGCGCGGGCGTCTGGCGGTGATCGGCCTGGGCCCCGGCGCCGCAGAACTGATGGTGCCGGCGGTGAAGGCGGAACTGGCGCGTTGCACCGATGTGCTGGGGTATGAAACCTACGTGCGCATGGCCGGGCCTTTCCGGGACGACCAAGTGCAACACTGCACTGACAACCGCGAAGAAATGCAGCGCGCCCGCCACGCCTTCGAGCTAGCCGCGCAAGGCCGCTCGGTGGTGGTGGTGTCCTCTGGTGACCCGGGTGTATTCGCCATGGCCGCAGCGGTGATCGAGGCGCTGCACGAGTCCAGCGAGCCGGCGTGGCATCAGGTCGACCTGGAAATCCTGCCGGGGGTTTCCGCTTCGCTGGCCACCGCTGCCCAGGCGGGCGCGCCGCTGGGGCATGACTTCTGTGTGATGTCGCTGTCGGATAATCTCAAGCCCTGGGCGATCATCGAAAAACGCCTGGACCTGGCTTCCCAGGCCGACCTGGCCTTGGCGTTCTACAACCCGATCTCCAGGTCGCGGCCTTGGCAACTGGGACGCGCCCTGGAGATCGTCGCGCTGCATCGCACGCCGCAGACGCCGGTGGTGCTGGGCCGTGACATCGGTCGTCCAGGCCAGACGCTGCGCGTCACTACCTTGGGGCAACTGACGCCCGAGCAGGTGGACATGCGCACCATGGTGCTGATCGGTTCATCCACCACCTGTGTGTTCCCGCGCGCGGGTGGCGGCGAGTGGGTGTACACACCACGTTGGTATGGCGACAAACCCAACTCCTGAAAACAGCCCCGTTGGCCGCCGGAAAGCTCCGGATAACCCAGGGATTCCCCTGGCGTTGTTCGGAGCTTTTTCTTTTTTATGCGATGAAAACCGCACGCCTGCCCGCCGCGCCTTGTCATTGCTGGACGCTGGTTTTGGGCGGGGCAGTCCAAGGGATGTTTATCGCATGGAAACCCCGCAGCTCCCTGGACTAGGGTGGAAGCAAGCCCCATGTGGGGTGCTTGTGGAGAACAGAAAATGGAGCGACGTCACAGAAGGATCAACAGTAAAAAAAGGCGCAAGTTGATTGCCGCCTACAAATTGCCGGGCGCACCTGCCAGGCAGGCCGCTTGTGCGCTGGATCGCGACGATGATTGCAATGCGGCCGTGGTCAACAACGGGGTGATTTCATTTGCCGAAGGCTTGTCGGCGTTGAACCGCGAATACGTACGCAAAAGCTATCTGCTGGCCAGCAGTTATGTGAGCGATGTGCTGAACGTCCAGCGGGGCAGCGAGGCGTGGTACGAGGAATTTATCAAGGTGATGGTCAGCCTGGGGTGGCTGCCGCTGCGCAGTCGCTTTGAGCGGGTCTCGCGTGCGGGCAAGGGCCTGACGGTGCAACTGGCGGCGTTGAATATCATCGCCTCGATGCTGACGTCGACGGCGCTGTTCGGGCCACTGCTTAGCGCCTTGCCCAAGCTGGCCGCCGATGCGCTGGATGCATTGAAGCGTCAGCCAGCGTCTTTCGAGCTGTTCAAGCGCAATTGCGCGGTGCATGAGGGCGGCGATTTCGGCCTGGCCTCCTGCGCTGAAACAGACGGCGAGTTGATCATGGTGCTGGTGACCTACAGCACCCATGGTGTGGATAAACAGGTGGGCCTGCCCTTCCTGGAGTGGGACAGCTCCTCGTTCGAGGCCTTCAGCGGGCAGACTTGCCTGGTGCTCAATACCTCTATGGTCAACGAGAAAACCATCCAACTGATGCGCGAAAGCGCCGGTGACAAAGTGGAAATGGCTATCGCCAAATACCGGATCTAGGGCACCAGATAGCCCCGTACCCCGGTAAAAATGATTTGCGCGGCCAGGGCGCAGACGAACAGGCCCATCAACCGGCTGACAATCTGCAAGCCCTGGTCGCCGAGAATGCGTTCGATACGGTTGGACAGGTACAGCACCACGCCCACCGTCAGGCTGGCCAGGGCAATACTGAGGATGGCGGTAAGCTTGTCGTCCCAGTGTGGTTGGCTGACGCCCATCACCAGCAAGGCGCCGATGGTGCCGGGGCCGACGGTGAGGGGGATGGTCAGCGGCACGATGGTCACGTCCTGCTGCACGTTGTCGGTCTGCACCGCCGACTTGCCCTGGGCCATGCCCAGGGCGGAGATAAACAACACGCTGCCGGCGCCGATACGGAACGCGTCGACGGTAATGCCGAACACACTGAAAATCACCCGGCCAAACAGGTAGAGCAGCACGCTCGATACCAGGGTGGCCAGTGCAACTTTCCACGCCAGGCGCCGACGCTCCTTGCTGGAATAGCCACGGGTCAGGCTGATAAAGCAGGACAGCACAAAGAACGGGCTGTAGAGCACCAGCATCTTCAGGTAAACGCTGAATAACACATGGAGCATGGGGGCGGCTCGCGGGCGGGGAAAGTGTGGAGGAGTCTATCCGACACAGATCAAATGTGGGAGCTGGCAAGCCAGCTCCCACAGGGAATGGTATTTCAAGTCAGGAAAGGGTGCTGTGCTCAGGGCGCTGTTGGCGCTGCGCGACCCAGTAGTCCACCAGCTCGCGCAACTGCGACAGTTCCACCGGCTTGGCCATATGCCCGTCCATGCCTGCCTGGCGGGCGCGTTCTTTGTGTTCCGACAGGATATGCGCGGTGAGCGCCACCACTGGCGTGCGCACGCGTTGGTGGCTGACTTCCCATGCCCGCAGTTGCTGTGTGGCGGAGAAGCCATCGAGAATCGGCATTTCGCAGTCCATCAATACCAGGTCATAGCGCTGGGTTTTCATCGCTTGCAGCGCTTCTTCGCCGTTGCTGGCGGTGTCCGGGTCGAGATTGAGCTTGCCGAGCATGCCGCGAATCACTTTGGTGGAAATGCTGTTGTCTTCGGCTACCAGGATACGGAAATCGCTGGGCACGGTGATGGCTGCCGGTGCGCTGGGGGCCTGGCGTGCCACGGGGGCGCCTTTGCTGCGCTGGGCCAGTTCATCGGCCAGGGTGGTCTTGAGGGTGTAGCCAGCCACTGGTTTGGCGAGGATGCGCTTGATCCCGCAGTTGCGCGCAATGATCTTGCTCGGTGCGTTACTGATGCCGGTGAGCATGATCAGCAGGATGTCGTGGTTCAGGCTCGGGTCTTCCTTGATCTTCGCCGCCAGTTGCATGCCGGTCATGCCGGGCATGTTCTGGTCCAGCAGTACCACATCGAAATAATCACGCAGGTGCGCCTTGGTGCGCAGCAGCGCCAGGGCCTCCTTGCCCGAAGGCACGGCGCTGACGTTCAGGCCCCAGGCCGTGCATTGCTGCACCAACACTTTGCGGCAGGTGTCGTTGTCGTCCACCACCAGCACGCGGGCGTCCTTGAGCGGGCCGTCGAGGTCGCTGGTCGGGTGTTCCAGGCGTTCCGGGTCCAGCGGCAGGGTCAGCCACAGGGTACTGCCCTGGTGGCTCCCACTCTTGACGCCGAACTCGCCGTTCATCAACAAGATCAGTTGGCGTGCGATGACCAGGCCCAGGTGGCCGCTCAAGCGCGTCGCCGAAAGGAAGTTCTTGCTGTGCAGTTCGCTGTGCAGCAGGGCGTCGCGTTCGGCAGCTTCCATGGGTACGCCGCTGTCTTGCACGGCAATGCGCAGGCGTGGCTTGCTGCTGCGCTCATCCAGCGCGACAACGATCAGCACTTCGCCTTCATCGGTTTTGTGCAGGGCGTTTTCCAGAAGGCTCAGTAAAGCCTGGCGCAGTCGTGTCGGGTCACCGCTGATCACCCGTGGCACCTGGGGCTGGATAAAGCTGATCAGCTCGACATTCTGTTGCTCGGCCTTGGCGCGGAAGATGCTCAGGCAGTCGTCGATCAATGCATTGAGATCGAATTGCACATCATCGAGTTCGATCTGCCCGGATTCGAGCTTGGAAATGTCGAGAATCTCGTTGATCAGGGTGAGCAACTCATTACCGGCGCTGTGGATGGTCTGCACATAGTCGCGTTGCTTCACCGACAACGGTGTGCCCAGCAGCAACTCGGTCATGCCCAGCACACCGTTCATGGGCGTGCGGATTTCGTGGCTGATCTTCGCCAGGAACTCGGCTTTGGCGGCGACTTCGGCATTGCTGGCCGCCAGATCGCGGCTCAGGCTGAAACGAGTTTCGACAATGGCGCGCTGGCGCTCGCCGAGGGCCAGGCTCATCAGCAGGCCGCTGAGGCAGATAAAGCTCAAGAGGGTGACGATCAGCCCCTGTGGCGCCACCAGGGTAAGGCCGAGCAGTGCGGGCAGAATGATCAGCGTGCCGATGTTGAACACCACCATGGCCGCCACGAACAAGCGCGCCGGGCGGTAGCCTTTTTGCCAGTGATAGGCCGAGACAAACAGCATGCTCAGGCCCGCCAGCGCGACCAGGGCATAGGTGATGATGTTCAGCGGCAGGGTGTTGACGAACAACAACAGCAGGCCGCACAGGATGATCAGCAGGATGTCGGCCATCAACACTTTGTTCAGCGGGTGCGGGCCCAGGGGCATGAAGAAGCGGTAGGCAAACATCAGCCCACAGGGTGCGGTCAGCAGCAGGGCCAGGTAGGCACCGGGGGTCTGGATTGCGTGCCAGTTCGGCAGCCATGGCCCCACCAGGTTGAGCAACAGCGCCAGGCTGAGCATTAACAGGAACTCGCACGCGGCCAGCCACAGGCTGCTGCGCGAGCGGTGGTAGGCGAAGCGCGTGAGGTTGTGCAGGATCAGCATCGACAGCACGCCGAACAGCAGGCCGTAGATCAGCGTCTGGTTCTGGTTGGCGGCGGCCAGCACCGCTGGTTCCAGAGTGATGTAAGGGCGCAGCTCGTGTTCCGAGACCAGGCGCAGGTACACCTCCAGTGGCCGTTGGCTTTGAGGCATCGGCAGCATGAAGTCACTGCTGGGCAACGGACGCTCAGCCTGGGGCTGGCGTGTGCCGGTGGTTTGTTGCTCCACCAGGGTGTCGCCGTCCAGCACGTACAGGCTCAGACTGGACAGGTCTGGGGCGAACACCCGCAGCACTTTTTCGTGCTTGCCGGGCTGTAGCCTGAAGCGCACCCACAGCGCACCGTCCGGCTGAGCGGCTGTGATCCGGTCCAGTTCGATGGGGCTGAATTGATTGGTATAGCGGGCGGAACGGATGTCGCTCAGTTGCAGGTCGGCCTGTTCATCGAGCAATACTGCCCAGCCACTGCCTTGCGCGGCGGCCTGGGCCGGTAGCAAGCAGAGCAGGGTCAGCAGACTGATTGTGAAACCTATGGCGATCCTGAGCCAGCGCACGGCGAAATCCCTTCGGTAGGTGGATGCACGGGTTAACTATGCGCGGGGCGACAGGGTACGGCAAGGGCCAAAGGCCCTTACCTAACCGAACGGATAGCTACTGCAAGTGTAGCTGCTCAGTTGTTCTCACCGCGTTCGCGGGCAATGGCACGGTAGCCAATGTCGGTGCGGTAGAAGCAGCCTTTCCAGTCGATTTTCGCCGCCAGTTTGTACGCCTGTTGTTGCGCGGCATCGACACTTGCACCCATCGCGGTGGCGCACAATACGCGGCCACCGGCGGTTACAACTTTACCGTCCTTGAGCGCGGTGCCGGCATGGAACACTTTGCCTTCCAGCGCAGCGGCCGCGTCGAGGCCTTCGATCACATCGCCCTTGGCGTAGTCGGCAGGATAGCCACCGGCCGCCAGCACAATCCCGACGCTAGGACGTGGGTCCCACTGCGCTTCGACCTTGTCCAGGGCCTGGGCGAGGGCGGCTTCCACCAGCAGCACCAGGCTCGATTGCAGGCGCAGCATCACCGGTTGGGTTTCCGGATCGCCGAAGCGGCAGTTGAACTCGATGACTTTGGGGTTACCGGCTTTGTCGATCATCAGGCCAGCGTAGAGGAAACCGGTGTACACGTTGCCTTCATCCGCCATGCCGCGCACGGTTGGCCAGATCACCAGGTCCATTACGCGCTGGTGGACGTCGGCGGTTACAACGGGCGCCGGGGAGTAGGCACCCATGCCGCCAGTGTTCGGGCCGCTGTCGCCGTTGCCGACGCGCTTGTGGTCCTGGCTGGTGGCCATCGGCAATACGTTCTTGCCGTCGACCATCACGATAAAACTGGCCTCCTCGCCGTCGAGGAACTCCTCGATGACCACACGCGAACCGGCGTCACCGAAGGCATTGCCGGCGAGCATGTCGCGCACCGCGTCTTCGGCTTCCTGCAGGGTCATGGCGACGATCACGCCTTTGCCGGCAGCCAGGCCATCGGCCTTGATCACGATCGGTGCACCTTTCTCACGCAAGTAAGCCAGTGCAGGCTCGATCTCGGTGAAGTTCTGGTAGTCGGCCGTCGGGATCTTGTGTCGAGCCAGGAAGTCCTTGGTAAAGGCTTTCGAGCCTTCCAGCTGGGCGGCGCCAGCGGTAGGGCCAAAGCAATCCAGGCCACGGCTGCGGAACAGATCGACGACGCCTGCTACCAGTGGCACTTCCGGGCCGACGATGGTCAGGGAAACATTCTTCTCGGCAAAATCTGCCAACTGCTCCAGGGCCAGCACGTCGATGGCGACGTTTTCACACTTGGCTTCGATGGCGGTGCCGGCGTTGCCGGGAGCAACGAAGACTTTCTGCACGCGTGGGTCCTGGGCTACTTTCCAGGCCAGGGCGTGTTCACGGCCACCGCTGCCAATGATCAAAACATTCATTTCAAAAACCTCGGATGACGCAAATTCGGGGGAGCACTGTTGGCTGTTTTCCTGTGCGAGCTTGCTTGCCTGCGATGCGGGTACCTCGGTGTGTCAGTTGCACCGAGGTGATGCCATCGCAGGCAAGCCAGCTCCCACATCAAGCCAGTGCCCGCTTGAGATCAAATCAATCAGTGGCGGAAGTGGCGCATGCCGGTGAAGACCATCGCAATGCCCGCTTCATCAGCGGCGGCGATGACTTCTGCATCACGCATCGAACCGCCTGGTTGGATCACGGCGGTCACGCCTGCTTTCGCGGCGTTGTCCAGGCCGTCACGGAACGGGAAGAACGCATCGGAAGCCATCACCGAACCCACCACCTGCAAACCGGCATGCTCAGCCTTGATCGCGGCGATACGTGCCGAGTTCACGCGGCTCATCTGGCCAGCGCCGACACCGATGGTCTGGCGGTTCTTGGCGTAGACGATGGCGTTGGACTTGACGTATTTGGCCACTTTCCAGGCGAAGATCAGGTCGTTGATCTCTTGCTCGGTCGGCGCGCGCTTGGTCACGACTTTCAGGTCATCGCTGCCGATCATGCCGATGTCGCGGCTCTGTACCAGCAGGCCGCCATTGACGCGCTTGTAGTCCCAGGCCGCGGCGCGGTCTGCCGACCACTCGCCACAGGCCAGCAGGCGCACGTTGGCTTTGGCGGCGACGATGGCGCGGGCTTCTTCGCTGACGCTTGGGGCGATGATCACTTCGACGAACTGACGCTCGACGATGGCCTTGGCGGTCTCGGCATCCAGTTCGCGGTTGAAGGCAATGATGCCGCCGAATGCGGATTCGGTGTCGGTGGCGTAGGCCAGTTCGTACGCCTGGCGGATACCGCCTTCAGCGTCCGGGCTGACGGCCACGCCGCACGGGTTGGCGTGCTTGACGATCACGCAGGCCGGCTTGACGAAGCTCTTCACACATTCCAGCGCAGCGTCTGTATCGGCCACGTTGTTGTAGGAGAGTTCTTTACCTTGCAACTGAGTGGCGGTGGCGATGCCCACTTCGGCCGGCTTGGCTTCCATGTAGAACGCCGCACTCTGGTGCGGGTTCTCGCCGTAGCGCATTTCCTGGGCCTTGATGAACTGGCTGTTGAAGGTGCGCGGGAACTGGCTGCGACCTTCTGTGCTCAGGGTGTCAGCCGCTTGGTTCACGGTGCCCATGTAGTTGGCGATCATGCCGTCATAGGCGGCGGTGTGTTCGAACGCCTTGAGCATCAGGTCGAAGCGCTGGGCGTAGGTCAGGCCACCGGCCTTGAGGTTTTCCAGGACGTTGGCGTAGTCGCTGGCATTGACCACGATGGCCACGTCCTTATGGTTCTTGGCCGCCGAGCGCACCATGGTCGGGCCGCCGATATCGATGTTTTCGATGGCGGTCGGCAGGTCACAACCTGGCTTGTTGATGGTGGCTTCGAACGGGTAGAGGTTAACGGCCACCAGGTCGATGGGCTTGATGCCGTGCTCGGTCATGATGGCGTCGTCGATGCCGCGACGGCCAAGGATGCCGCCGTGGATTTTCGGGTGCAGGGTCTTGACGCGACCGTCCATCATCTCTGCGAAACCGGTGTAGTCCGCGACTTCCACTGCGGCCACGCCGTTGTCCTGCAGTAGTTTGAAGGTCCCGCCCGTGGAGAGGATTTCCACACCCAGGGCTTCCAGCTCCCGGGCAAATTCAAGGATCCCGGTCTTGTCTGAAACACTGATCAAGGCACGGCGGATCGGCAGGCGGGTGGTCTGGTCGGTCATCTCAATTTCCATCAAAAGCAAAGGAAGTCAGCAAAAAAGGCGACCGGTTTTACGCGGGCGCCTTTCTGGTTTGATTGAATGCTTACAGCAAATCGTACTGCTTGAGCTTTTTGCGCAAGGTGCCACGGTTGAGGCCCAGCAGCTCACTGGCTTTGGTCTGGTTGCCCTTGACGTAGTTCATCACGCTTTCGAGCAAGGGCGCCTCGACTTCGGAGAGCACCAGGTTGTACACATCCGTGACGGAAGCGCCCTCAAGGTGGGCGAAATAATTGTGCAGCGCCTTCTCGACACTCCCGCGAAGGGTCTGGCCTTCTTCGCTCGGCGTGTTGAGGTGCTGTTTCAAATTGACATTGTCGCTCACGGGTGTTGTTCCACTCACTAAAGTCTCGGTCATCATCGTCATGCGGCCACCCCTTCTCCATCCCCTGTTCCCAGGCTCTTGTCGCGTCCGGCGAAGAACTCACGAACGGTGGCGACCTGTGCCTGCGTTTCATCCAAACGATTGAACTGAGCGCGGAATTCCTTGGCGCCCGGCAAGGTGGCGAGATACCAGCCGACATGCTTGCGAGCAATGCGTACTCCCATCACGTCCCCATAAAAGGCGTGCAGGGCGGCCAGGTGCTCTAGCAGAATACGTTCCACCTCGACCAACTCTGGTGCCGGCAAGACTTCACCGGTACGCAGGAAATGCTCGATTTCACGAAAAATCCACGGCCGCCCCTGGGCGGCCCGGCCAATCAACAAGCCATCGGCACCGGTCGCGTGCAGCACGCGCCGGGCTTTCTCGGCACTGTCGATGTCGCCATTGGCAAAGACGGGCATCGACACGGCCTGCTTGATCGCGGCAATGGTGTCGTACTCGGCTTCACCGGTGTAAAGGTCGGCGCGGGTACGGCCATGCACCGCCAGCGCTGTAATGCCTGCCTGTTCAGCGATCTTCGCCACCGTCAGGCCATTCTTGTTGTCCCGGTCCCAACCGGTACGAATCTTCAGGGTCACCGGTACATCCACTGCGCCAACAACGGCCTGCAGGATCTCGGCGACCAACTGCTCATCTTTCAACAGTGCGGAACCGGCGGCCTTGTTGCAGACCTTCTTGGCCGGGCAGCCCATGTTGATATCGATGATCTGTGCACCCAGCTCCACATTGGCCCGTGCGGCATCCGCCAGCATCTGCGCATCGCCCCCGGCGATCTGTACCGAGCGTGGCTCGGGATCACCTTCGTGGATCATGCGCATCCGCGACTTGCGGGTGTTCCACAGACTCATGTCGCTGGTAACCATTTCAGAGACTACTAGACCCGCGCCCAAACGCTTGCACAGCTGACGAAAGGGCTGGTCGGTGACACCCGCCATTGGGGCGAGGATCAAGCCGTTTTGCAATGTGTATGGGCCGATGCGTACCGCCGACATAGGACTTCCCTGTTGTGGGGCCGGATCATTAGAGTTCGAAAAAGGGTTGGCATGATACCCGCTCTCGATGACTGGTTAAAGGCTGAATTGGATAAAATCTGAACAGTTACTTTTTTATCGCCATCGGTTTGGTCGACGGCGGTCAAGTCAATAATCCGCCGTCAAACCTCGGTGGGCGCGCCGTTTTACTCGGGCGAGTGGAAGCTCAGGCTGTAGTTTACGGCTCTATTGCCCGGATCAAGAATGTCCAGGGAGATGTGGATCGGCGTCTGCGAGGGCATTTCGCTGACGCCAGCCAACTCGCCGCTGAGGTATTCGGCGGGCTTGAAGCGACGACTGGCAATCAGGCTGCCGTTCAAGTCCGCAAAGCGCAGTTCCAGCAGCGGGAAGGGCTGGGAGAAGGTCGCGCGGTTATAGATGATGGCATCCACCACCAGCGCCCCGGCGAATTCGGGGTGGCTGCGCACCACCAGATTGCTGCTCTTTATATGGGTAATGTCGACCCGCGATGGCACGGTGCACCCCAGTTTCGGGCATAGCGCCTGGAACCAGGGACGGTAGGCGTCCTGGCGGGCCACGTCGTCGAATTGGTAGGCGATGTACTGGCCGGCCAGGCCTGCGGCGGCGAGTACCACCAACAATATCCAGACCAGACGGCGACCCCAGCCTGACGGACGCTTCTGCGCATACAGGTGCAGGGGGTCGTCTTCCAGGTCCTGGAGCAACTCGTCGTGTACACCAGCCTCCGTTCGCGTGCGCTTGCGGCGCGCGAACGTGCGGTCTTCGGGTTCAGACTCATCGTGCTCGTCGCGGGTGGGTTTCAGCGGCGGGTCGAGGTCGTCATCCACGGTAGGAGCGTGCAGAGCTGGTTCGTCATCGAGTTCGTCGACGTGGGCCGACATGGACGGTTCGGTGCGCTGTTTGGACGCAGGTGCCTTAACGGGCTCGGGCTCTTCTTCTGGTGCCTGGGCGCGCTCTTCGGGGGGCTCACTGAACAGGCTGGCCGCCCACTTTTCTTCCTCGGCCTTGACCGTATCGCGGCTGGCGCTGAAGGACTCTTCCTTTTGCCGGCGGTCGGCACCTGGCTGGCGACGTTCCGCACCCAAGGCCTGGGTATGTTGGATCTCGCGACGTTCCAGCTTGGCCAGTTCCTTGTCCAGGTTATCCAGGTCCAGCTCTTCGGCCGTCCACTGTTTCTGGCTGATGGCCCGTGGTGGCTCGGGAGGTGCTTCGCCAATCGGTTCGGGGGTTGTCGGCGCTTCAGGTTCCGGCGCAGACGCCTGGGCGCGTTGCTCCAGCAACTGGCGGGCGGCGTTGAACACTTGCAGGCACGAGCCGCAACGCACCACGCCGCGGGCCACGCTCAACTGAGCGTGGTTGACGCGAAAGCGCGATTGGCAATGTGGGCACTGGGTGACGAAACTGTCGGTCATGCGGCCATCCGATTCAGGCAAGCGCTCATTCTAGCGCCGACGACCGCTGATGCGTACCCAACCATCACGGTTGGCGATCGGGTCCAGCTCGAAGTCTTTGGCGTAGGCCGCAGCCACGTCTTCACCTTGCTCGGCGAGGATGCCCGACAGCGCCAGGCGCCCGCCCGGCTTGACCAGGCTCGACAGTTGCGGCGCCAGCGACACCAGTGGTCCGGCGAGGATATTGGCCACCAGCACATCGGCCTGAACCTGGGGCAGGTCCTCAGGCAGGTAGAGTGGGAATTTGCCTTCGGCAATGTTGTTGCGCCCGGCGTTATCGCGGGAGGCTTCCAGGGCCTGCACGTCGATATCGGTGCCCACGGCCTCCTTGGCGCCCAACAGCAGGGCGGCGATGGCCAGGATCCCCGAGCCGCAACCGAAGTCCAGTACGTTGCTGTCGGTCAGGTCCTGGCCGTCCAGCCATTCCAGGCACAGGGCGGTGGTCGGGTGCGTGCCGGTACCGAACGCAAGGCCCGGGTCCAGCAGCAGGTTGACGGCGTCTGGCTCGGGCGCGGCGTGCCAGCTTGGCACGATCCACAGGCGCTGGCCGAAACGCATGGGCTGGAAGTTGTCCATCCAGCTGCGTTCCCAGTCCTGGTCTTCGATGACTTCGCTGTGATGCTCGGGCAGCGGGCCGCCGGTGAGCAGTTCCATATGGGCCAGCACGGCGGCGGCGTCGGTGCCGTCCTCGAACAGGGCCAGCAAGTGGGTGTGGGACCACAGCGGCGTGGTGTTGAGTTCCGGCTCGAAAATCGGCTGGTCTTCGGCATCCATGAAGGTCACCGACACGGCGCCCACTTCGAGGAACGCGTCTTCGTAGGTTTCGGCTTGTTCTGGGCTGATGGCGAGACGGACTTGCAGCCAAGGCATGGCGGGCACCTTTGAAAAAAATGAATGTGCGGCGGGCAGGCCGCGAAAGCGCGCAAGTTTACGCGAGCGGAGGGCAGAAGACGACACCACAGGCAGCACACTGTTCAAATGTGGAGCTCGTGTGGGAGCCGGGCTTGCCCGCGATGCAGGCACCTCGGTTTTTCTGCCGGACCGAGGTGATGCCATCGCAGGCAAGCCAGCTCCCACACAAGCCTGCTCTCACAGGGCTTTGTGGTGTTATCGGGGCCCATAAACAACAAAACCGCCCGAAGGCGGTTTTGTTGGGTGGAGCACTTACTGGTTGGCCAGCTTGTGTTCCAGGTAGTGAATGTTCACACCACCTTCGCAGAAGCCTTCATCACGAACCAGATCCCGATGCAGCGGGATGTTGGTCTTGATGCCGTCGACCACGATTTCGTCCAGGGCGTTGCGCATACGGGCCATGGCCTCGTCGCGAGTGGCGCCCCAGGTGATCAGCTTGCCGATCAGCGAGTCGTAGTTGGACGGAACCTTGTAGCCGCTGTACAGGTGCGAATCCACACGTACGCCGTTGCCGCCGGGCGCGTGGAAATGCTTGACCAGGCCAGGGCTTGGGATAAAGGTTTTCGGGTCTTCGGCGTTGATGCGGCACTCCAGGGAGTGGCCATGCATCTTCACGTCGTCCTGGGTGAAGGACAGCACGTTACCGGCGGCGATGCTCAGCATCTCCTTGACGATGTCGATACCGGTGACCATCTCCGATACCGGGTGCTCTACTTGCACACGAGTGTTCATCTCGATGAAGTAGAAGCGGCCGTTTTCGTAGAGGAACTCGAAGGTACCGGCGCCACGGTAGTTGATGTCGATGCACGCCTTGACGCAACGCGCCAGTACTTCCTGGCGGGCTTTCTCGTCCAGGCCCGGTGCCGGGGCTTCTTCCAGTACCTTCTGGTGGCGACGTTGCAGCGAGCAATCGCGATCACCCAGGTGGATGGCGTGGCCCTGGCCGTCGGACAGTACCTGGACTTCCACGTGACGTGGGTTGGTCAGGTACTTCTCCAGGTAGACCATCGGGTTGCCGAACCAGGCGCCCGCTTCGGAGCGGGTCTGCTTGGCGGCTTCGATCAGGTCTTCTTCCTTGTGCACCACGCGCATGCCGCGACCACCACCGCCACCGGCGGCCTTGATGATCACCGGGTAGCCGACTTCGCGACCAATGCGCAGAGCGGTTTCCTCGTCTTCAGGCAGTGGGCCATCGGAGCCTGGAACGGTTGGCACGCCGGCCGCGATCATGGCGTCCTTGGCCGAGACCTTGTCGCCCATCAGGCGAATGGTTTCGGCTTTCGGGCCGATGAAGGCAAACCCGGATTTTTCCACTTGTTCGGCGAAGTCGGCGTTTTCCGCGAGGAAGCCGTAGCCCGGGTGGATGCCATCGGCGCCGGTCACTTCTGCCGCGGCGATGATATTCGAGACTTTCAGGTACGAGTTCGTGGCCAGTGGCGGGCCGATGCAGATGCTTTCGTCCGCCAGTTTCACGTGCATCAATTCGGTATCGGCCGTCGAGTAAACAGCGACGGTCTTGATGCCCTCTTCCTTACAGGCGCGCAGGATACGCAGCGCGATCTCGCCGCGGTTGGCGATCAGGACTTTTTGCAGTTTCTTCGCAGGTTTCAACATCGAAGGCGCTCCGCGGTTCAAACGATGGTGAACAGCGGCTGGTCGTACTCAACCGGCTGACCGTTTTCTACCAGGATGGATTCAATGACGCCGGCTTTTTCCGCGGTGATGTGGTTCATCATTTTCATCGCTTCAACGATGCAGATGGTGTCGCCCACTTTCACGGTCTTGCCCACTTCAACGAAGGCTGGCGAGGTCGGTGCCGGGGTGCGGTAGAAAGTACCGACCATTGGCGACTTGACCACGAAGCCGTTCAGCGCAGGAGCGGCTGGGGCGGCAGGTGCAGCGGCGGCGGCAGGTGCGGCAGCCGGAGCTGCAGCGACTGGAGCCGGTGCTTGCATCTGTGGCGCGTAGAACTGTTGGGCCGGGGTCTTGCTGTGACGGCTGATCCGTACGGACTCTTCGCCTTCCTTGATTTCCAGCTCGTCGATACCGGATTCTTCCAGCAGTTCGATCAGTTTCTTAACTTTACGGATATCCATGAATCATCAACTCCCAAGGGTCGGTCAGGGGCGTTTAGCCTGTTCTTCAATGTGTTCCAGGGCGGCCTCCAGGGCCAGTCGGTAACCGCTGGCGCCAAGGCCGCAGATCACTCCTACCGCTACGTCGGAGAAGTAAGAGTGATGGCGGAAAGCTTCGCGTTTGTGCACGTTCGATAAATGCACTTCGATGAATGGGATGCTCACCGCCAGCAGCGCGTCACGTAATGCAACGCTTGTGTGCGTAAAAGCGGCGGGATTGATCAGAATAAAGTCCACGCCTTCGCCGCGCGCGGCATGGATGCGATCAATCAATTCATACTCGGCATTGCTTTGCAGGTAGAGCAAATGGTGGCCGGCAACACGGGCCCGCTTTTCCAGGTCGAGGTTGATCTGGTCCAGGGTCACTGCCCCGTAGACGCCCGGTTCGCGGGTGCCAAGCAGGTTCAGGTTGGGTCCGTGGAGAACCAGTAAGGTCGCCATTGGCTGTTCCTTGTTATTGGTGTGGGTGCGTCAGAACCCGGCGACTATGCCGCAAAGCCTTTGTGACTGTCCAGTTCTATGCAGTAGCCGGCACGATTAGCGAGGATTGCGCAAAATTTGTGACCAAGAGCCTGCGTTCGGTCAGTGTGGGAGCTGGCTTGCCTGCGATGACGGTGTGTCAGTGGCGAACGAGTTGGCTGATCCTGCGCTATCGCAGCGTAGGTATCTATACCACTTCGGTACGACACTGACCCTGTGGCGAGGGAGCTTGCTCCCGTGAAGGCCTGACAACCGGCGCCTGTCTACCTGACACCCCGCGATCCAAATGTGGGAGCTGGCTTGCCTGCGAAGGCGGCCTGACAGTCGACCAGCATGTCAGGCGGTGTACATATTCCGTTATTTAGGTAACGGCCACTTAGGGTTCCGCCCTGACGGCGGCTCACTTTCGAAAAGCGCGAAAGTAAGCAAAGCGCTCTTGCCCCACCACTCGGCATCTCGCTTAGGCTCGATGTGCCCGTAATCCGCCAGTGATTTGGGGGGCCGCCGCCACGCGCCATCCATGGCGCGGGGCGGCTAAACCGGCATCCCTGCCGGTTTACCCCCCAAATCCCTGTCGAATTCCGGCCAGCGTGGTTTAACGGGGCGCCTGAGATCAAGATCAAAAGCAGATCAAGAGCGGCTCGCTTCGCGTCGTGGAGTGTGTGGCCGGACACGGTCAATTGTGGGAGCTGGCTTGCCTGCGAAGGTATCGACTCGGTTCGCCTGAATCACCGAGTTGATTGGATCGCAGGCAAGCCAGCTTCCTCATTTTGGTCTTCATGGAGCATCAGATCGGGTTAGACGCGGAAGGCTTGCACGGCGGTAGTCAGTTGCCCGCCCAGTACCAGCAGGTGCTTGCCCTGGCTACGGCCCTGGCCAATACGCAGCAAATTATCCTCACCCAATTGATGAATCCGCTCACTGTTGTCGCGTATCTCGCTCACGGCGCCACTCTGCTGTGCGGTCACATCGGCAATGCGTACGGCGGTATCCGAGATGGTCTGGATCGCCCCGACGATTTCATCCAGCGCGCCATCCGCCGCCTGGGCCTGCTGGGCGGTGGCTTCGGCGTGTTCGACCTGGGCGCGCATGCCTTCTACCGACTGGTGCGCGGCGCTTTGCAGGCCGGCGATCAGGCCCTGGATTTCGGCGGTGGCGCCGGCGGTACGCTGGGCCAGGGAGCGCACTTCGTCGGCTACCACGGCGAAACCACGTCCGGCTTCACCGGCGCGGGCGGCTTCGATAGCGGCGTTGAGCGCCAGCAGGTTGGTCTGGTCGGCAATCGAGCGAATCACCGTGAGCACGCCGCCGATGGTGGCGGACTCTTCGGCAAGTTTCTCGATCATCTGCGCGTTTTGCTGCACTTCGCCTACCAGCGCATGCAGCCCGGTGAGGCTCAGGCCGATCACACGCTGGCCTTGCTCCACCGCCTGGCCCGCACTGCGGCTGGCCCCAGCGGCCTGGCTGGCATCCCCGGCGACTTGCTGAATGGTGGCTTCCAGCTCGCCCAGGGAATCACGGATTTGCGCGGTGTCGCCTGCCTGGCGCTCGGCGCCGTCGTGCAGGCCGCTGCTCAGTTCGGCCAGGGCGCGGCTGCTGCCTGCCACTTCTTCGGCATTGCCACGGATGGTGCCGACCAGATCCACCAGGTAGGCGCGCAGGCGGTTAAGGGAGGCCTCGATATCGTGCAGTTCACGATTGGTCTTGCCCAGGGCAATCGGTTGGCTGAAGTCGCCTTCGGCCCAGGTCGACAAGGCTGGTGCCAGGTTGGTCAGCACGCGCGCCAGGCGGCGTTGCAGGGTATCGATCAGCAATGCGATCAGCAGGATCAGGCCAATCATCACCCCTTGCATCACACGCACTTCACCCTGAATCTTCGCGTGTTGCGCGCGCACCACGGGTTCGAGGCCGGTGATGGCCTGTTGTACGTTGGTGATTTTCAGGTGGGTGCTGGCGGCAAGGTCACTGCGTTGCTGAATCTGTTCACGGGTGCGTTGGAGTTCGGCGGGGTAGCGGGTCAACAGGCTGTTGAGTTCGCGCTTGAGGTCGACGCCGGTGTCCTGGGCTTCGGTTTTTTCGGTATTTTCCAGGCCCATCAACGCGGAAAAATCATCGGTGTTGGATTCAGCGCTGGCCTTTATTCCCAATAAGGGCAGCTGCGCAAGCAGGTCGGCCTGGGTTCGCAGGTTGGTCACTTCTCGCTCGACATCCGCGGCCAACTCGGCGCGCCCGCTGCTGACCAGCTTGTCGCGGGCCAGGGACAGTTTGCCCAGGTGCTGTGAGGCGGCGAGCAGCGGCGACAGATAGCGTGCAGCCTCAGCGGAATTGACACCGCTGGCGTACTGGCTCAATTGCTCCAGGTTCGCGCCCAGTTCACGCTCGGCTTGCAGCAACAGGGCTTGCGGGTCGCCAGCCAATTTACCGGCGGCCAACAGGTCGGTCTTGCTGAAAGTCTCCAGGTCCATGAGGCTGGGGCGCAGGGTTTGCGCCAAGTCGGGCGGCAGTTCGCCCAATTGAAGCTGCAGGCTTTCCAGGCTCTGGGTGGCACTGCTCAGGCGCAGGGCATCGCCGCTGGCCAAGTAGTCCTCGATGTTACGGGCAGCCTGGTTTTGAAAGACCTGGGACAACCCGAGGTAGCGCTCCATCAACAAGTACGGGCGCTCCAGCGCCCGTTGCGACCACCACAGTGTCGCCCCGAGGGCCAGGCACACAGCCACCAGCAGAAGGGTATTGAGATTGGTCAGCAGCTTCAGGCGCATGCGGGGTTTCAACCGACGGCAAGAGATAAGCGCCTGAATTTATTGCGTTTGTATTACAGCGTTATGACCGAATCGGTGGATTCTGGTGAAAAGATGGCACTTTGCTTTGATGTACGAGCGGCTTGCACGCGATTACGTCCGGCGTCCTTGGCGCGGTACAGCGCTTCGTCAGCCTGGGCGGCCATCATCAAGCTGTCGGAACCGTCGCACAGCTCCACCAGGCCGGCGCTGAAGGTGCACCACAAATCCTGCGGTTGGGCGGGGTAGTGGATTTCTGCAAAGCGTCGGCGAATATCGTCAAGCACCTTGCAGGCCGATTCCAGGTCGGTGTCGGGCATCACGATGGCGAACTCTTCACCGCCGTAGCGGCCGATGTAATCGGTCTTGCGCAAACGCTGCTTGAGAAACAGTGCCAGGCTCTTGATCACCCGGTCGCCCATGGGGTGGCCGTGGCTGTCATTGACGCGCTTGAAGTGGTCGATATCGAGCATGGCAAAGCTCAAGGGCTTGTTCTCGCGGCGGGCGCGGAAGCTGCAATCTTCGAGCAGTTGCAGGATATGCGTGTGGTTGTATAGCCCGGTCAGGCTGTCGCGCACCATCCGTGCCTTCAAGTTGCGCGCACGTGACGCGCGGTTGCGCACAGTGGTGATCAGGTGACGCGGCTTGATCGGTTTGGTGAGGAAATCGTCACCGCCCTCGCTCATCGCATCCAGCTGTTTATCCAGGTCGTCCTCAGCCGACAGGTAAATGATCGGCACACTGACGTAGCGGTCGTTGTGGCGAATCACCTTGGCCAGTTCGGTGCCGGTACAGGCAGGCATATACATGTCGAGGATGATCAGGTCGGGCTGGAAATCCGCCAGCTCGGCCATGGCCTGGATCGGTTCGGTCAAGGTGCGGGTGACAATGCCGGCACTGTTGAGCAGGCGTTCGGTGTGCAGCGCCTGGGCCCGCGAGTCGTCGATGATCAGCACTTTGTACGGTTCGTACTGGGCTGCGCAGGTTAGCACTTCGATCTTTTCCAGCAGGCTTGAGGCCTCCAGGGTGCCGGTCAGGAACTCTTCGCCGCCGGCGCGTACGGCGGCCAGGCGTGTCGGGGTGTCGGTTTCGTGCAGGCTGAAAAACAACAGCGGCAGCTTTTGCTCCAGGCCCTCCTGGGCCTCTGCCGCGAGCTTCAGGCCCAGGCCCGTGCCGCAGAAGTCCACGTCCATCACGATCGCCGACGGCAAACGCTCGGCCATGGACGCGCGAAAGGCGGCTATGCTGTCCAGGGCGTGGGCGCCCATGCCGAAGAACTCCAACTGCTTGGCCAGGCGTTCGGCGCGGTCATGGTCGGCCAGCATCACATAGATCGGCTTGCGCATTGGCGGCAGGAAGGTTTGCTCAAGCTGATCGCCCTGGCGCAGGCCGGTGCGGGACAGGCGTTGCATCAAGCGGTTGAGCTCGGTGATCAGTTGGCTGCTCAGACGGCCACGGTTCTCGTCCACGGCCTGCAAGGATTCACTGATATGCCGCGCCAGTTGTGTGTGTTCGGGCTGTTCGAAGCGTTCGGCGAAGCGTTGCAGGCGCAGGTTGGCTTCGCTGAGTTCGGAAAAGTCGGCGTTCGACCACTCGCTGCGTTGCAGGCGCTGCCAGATCTCAAGAATTTGACGTGCCTGATGAATTACCCGCTGGGCAAAGTGCTGCTTGAGACGCTCGCGGCTGGGGTCTTCTGACTCGGTCATATCCTGACTACTGTGAGGGTGCATGCTGAGGTCGACTGATGGCTCTATGCTAGCACCTCTTTTCTGATAGATGAGTGTCATACGTCAATTAAGTCTGCGTGCCTGCCATTCAGTTATTGACCAGTGGGTCGCGCAGCGTAAATCGCGTGCATCCTTTATAGTCCAAGCGCGCTGGTGCGCCAGTTTCGTGTAAAAGCCCCGCACCGATGGGCACGATGGGGTAGGGTTGTGGTCGGAATGTCTGAACGCACCCGGACAATTGACGTGCATGAACTCAAGTGATTGAAAGGATATCGCCATGCTGGACTGGAAAAACCGCGAAGGCAGTGCCAAAGGCCCCGCCCCTGAGCCCAAGTCGGCCAACCGCAGCTATTTTCGCAACCTGCTGATGAGCCGGGCGTTGCTCAGCATCATCGGCTTGTACCTGCTGGTCACCGGTGGCCTGGGTTGGTACTGGAGCCAAGAGCCGGCGCTGTTTCCGGTGCAGCAAAATGCCCAGCTTGCCGCCGAGAAGGAAGGCAAGCAGATGGTGGTGGGTTACACCACCGTCGAAACCCTCAAGACCGTGGTCGGCACCTTGCTGAACAAGCCAGGCGGCTACATCTCCAACGACCGTTTCCCGCCAGGCTTGTGGATGGACAACATGCCGAGCTGGGAATACGGCGTGCTGGTGCAGGTGCGTGACCTCACCCGTGCCCTGCGTAAAGACTTCGCCCGCTCCCAGTCGCAGTCGGCTGAAGACGCTGACTTGGCCAAGGCCGAGCCGCGCTTCAACTTCGACAACAAGAGTTGGGTGCTGCCATCCAGTGAGTCGGAATACCAGGAAGGCATCAATTCCCTGAGCCGCTACGAAGCGCGCCTGTCTGACCCGAACCAGCGCGGCGCGCTGTTTTATGCGCGTGCCGACAACCTCAACAACTGGCTGGGCGATGTGGCCACACGTTTGGGCTCGCTGTCCCAGCGCCTGTCCGCCAGCGTGGGCCGGGTCAAGTTGAACACTGCGCTGAAAACCGAGACGCTGGCGCCGGGTGAAGTACCGCAGGTCGATGAAGAAGTGGTGGAAACCCCATGGATGCAGATCGACAACGTGTTCTACGAAGCGCGCGGCCAGGCGTGGGCGCTGTCCCATCTGCTGCGTGCCATCGAAGTCGATTTTGCCGACGTACTGGCCAAGAAAAACGCCACGGTCAGCGTGCGCCAGATCATTCGTGAGCTGGAGGCCTCGCAGGAACCGGTATGGAGTCCTATGATTCTTAACGGCAGCGGCTTCGGCGTACTGGCGAACCATTCGCTGGTGATGGCCAACTATATTTCCCGGGCAAACGCTGCAGTGATCGACTTGCGTCAGCTCCTCAACCAGGGTTGATGATGGACGCTACTCAAAAGGAGGCCGCACACCGAGCGGCCTCCGACGCTGAACTGATCTGCTGGGTCGACGAGCAGGACCACCTGCTCGGTCACCTGGTCAGGTCCGACCTGCGCCAGCGCGGCTTGATCGGCCGTTGCACGTTTATCTTCCTGTTCAATTCCAAAGGCGAGCTGTGTGTGCACCGGCGCACACTGAGCAAGGCGTTGTATCCAGGGTATTGGGATACGGCGGCGGGTGGGATGGTGGCCAAAGGTGAGAGTTATGCCGTTTCGGCAGCCCGCGAGTTGGAAGAGGAATTGGGCGTCAGCGGTGTGCCCTTGACCGAACATGACCATTTCTATTTTGAGGATGGCGACAGTCGGCTTTGGTGCAAATCCTACTCTGCCGTCTGGGATGGCCCCCTGCGCCTGCAGCCCGAGGAGGTCATGGAAGCGCGGTTTTTAAGCATCGAAATCATCCAGCAAGAGGCCGAACAAAAGCCCTACTGCCCGGACGCCCAGGAAGGCTTGCGGCGCTATCTGGCCTCGCGTCGCTAAAGTTGCAAAAAATGGCGCCATTTGGCTCTTAGCAAGTCGGCTTTTTGCCGTTACACTGCGCGCCTTTTCACCCGAACCACATTAGCGGTTCGGTAGCGCTGCCCCTGCCTGAGTGGGGCTTCGCGGTCGGTCACCGCCTTGTGCGGCGCCGATCAGTCTTCATCCTCCCAAGAGGATTGCCGGTGGCCAAAAAAGCCGCATCCTTCGCCGCCCTTGGTGGCCTGGTATTTTCCACCGATGCAGGTCGACACTGCCCGGACTGTCGTCAGCCCGTGGATTCGTGCACCTGCAAACAGACCCTGATCCCCGAAGGCGACGGTATTGCCCGCGTGCGTCGCGAGAGCAAAGGCCGTGGCGGCAAGACGGTGACCACTATCACCGGCGTGCCCCTGGCTGAAGAAGCCCTGAAGGAATTGGCCACCTCGCTGAAAAAGCGCTGTGGCACCGGTGGCGCGTTGAAAGACGGGGTTATCGAGATTCAGGGCGATCACGTCGAGTTGCTGTTGGCCGAGCTGATCAAGCTCGGGTACAAGGCCAAGAAGTCCGGCGGCTGAAAGCCTCTTCCCAACCTGTGGCTAAACTCTGTCCTGCCAGTGGGGTCTACTTCCCTTGCAGGCAAATCGTCATTTTCATTCTTTAGACTGCGCCAGCCTCCGCGAGAGGTGGCGCCTTCGCCTTCATTTATAGGGGACTTCGATGTCCGTACGACGCACACGCAAAGACGATGGCAGCCAATGGACAGTTGCGGACAGCCGCAGTGTTTACGGGATTCGCCATTGGGGGGCCGGGTATTTCGCGATCAATGAAGCCGGTCGCGTAGAAGTCCGTCCGAACGGCCCGAACAGCACGCCCGTCGACCTGTACGAGCAAGTCGATGAGTTGCGCAAAAGCGGCCTGTCGTTGCCGCTGCTGGTGCGCTTCCCCGATATCCTGCAAGACCGCGTGCGCCAATTGACCGGTGCCTTCGATGCCAACATCGAGCGCCTGGAATACCAGAGCAAGTACACCGCGCTGTACCCGATCAAGGTGAACCAGCAGGAAGCGGTGATCGAGAACATCATTGCCACCCAGAACGTTTCCATCGGCCTGGAAGCCGGCTCCAAGCCTGAGCTGCTGGCCGTGCTGGCCCTGGCGCCGAAGGGCGGCACCATCGTCTGCAACGGTTACAAGGACCGCGAGTTCATCCGCCTGGCGTTGATGGGCCAGAAACTCGGTCACAACGTTTTCATCGTCATCGAGAAAGAATCCGAGGTCGAGCTGGTGATCGAAGAGGCCGCCAGCCTCAAGGTCAAGCCGCAGGTGGGCCTGCGTGTGCGCCTGTCGTCTCTGGCATCGAGCAAGTGGGCGGACACCGGTGGCGAGAAATCCAAATTCGGTCTGTCGGCAGCCCAGTTGCTGTCAGTGGTCGAGCGCTTCCGCGCAGCCGGCCTGGACCAGGGCATCCGCCTGCTGCACTTTCACATGGGCTCGCAGATCGCCAACCTGGCCGACTACCAGCACGGGTTCAAGGAAGCCATTCGTTACTACGGCGAACTGCGCAACCTCGGCCTGCCGGTGGATCACATCGACGTCGGCGGCGGCCTGGGCGTGGACTACGACGGTACCCACTCGCGCAACGCCAGCTCGATCAACTACGACATGGACGACTACGCCGGCGTGGTAGTGGGCATGCTCAAGGAGTTCTGCGACGCGCAGAGCCTGCCGCATCCGAATATCTTCTCCGAAAGCGGCCGCTCCCTGACCGCTCACCACGCCATGCTGGTGGTACAGGTCACTGACGTCGAGAAGCACAACGACGAAATCCCAACCATCGAAAACAAGGAAAGCTTGCCGGAAACCGTGCAATGGCTGGTGGACCTGCTGGGCCCGACCGACATCGAGATGGTCACCGAAACCTACTGGCGCGCCACCCACTACATGAGCGACGTGGCCACCCAGTACGCCGACGGCAAGCTGACCCTGGCCGAAAAAGCCCTGGCCGAACAGTGCTACTTCGCGGTGTGCCGCCGCCTGCACAACTCGTTGAAAGCCCGCCAGCGCTCGCACCGCCAGGTGTTGGACGAACTCAACGACAAGCTGGCCGACAAGTACATCTGCAACTTCTCGGTATTCCAGAGCTTGCCGGATACGTGGGCCATCGGCCAGGTCTTGCCGATCCTGCCGCTGCACCGCCTCGACGAAGAGCCGCTGCGCCGCGCCGTGCTGCAAGACCTGACCTGCGACTCCGACGGCAAGATCAAGCAATACGTCGACGAGCAGAGTATCGAAACCAGCCTGCCGGTTCACGGCTTGAACGAAGGCGAGGACTACCTGCTGGGTATCTTCCTGGTCGGCGCCTATCAGGAAATCCTGGGCGACATGCACAACCTGTTCGGTGACACCGACTCGGTGAACATCTACCAGCGTGAAGACGGTTCGGTGTACAGCGCCGGGATCGAGACTCACGACACCATCGAAGACATGCTGCGCTATGTGCACTTGTCGCCGGAAGAGTTGATGACGCACTACCGCGACAAGTGCGCGAGTGCGAAGATCTCGGCGTCCGAGCGTACCCAGTTCCTGGATGCGTTGCGTCTTGGGTTGACTCGTTCTTCTTACTTGTCTTCTTGAGTCGCGCGGCCTCACTGGAACTGAGCGAGTGTTCATTTAGTTCCTGTGAGGCCGACTGCATTGGCACGACGTTGATCAAGTCACCTTACGAGCAAGCATTGCGTCACTGGGCATTTGCTCTCTGAGTGAGCGTTGAGGGCTATCTGCGTTATTGTGCCCTGACTGTTGAGGCGCGACAGGAGCACCTCTTTTCCATCGATTGTCAGGTCCTTTGATTCGCCTTTGGTGATTCTGTGCTGTTCAGTCCCATGTATCACCACGAGTGTGTACTCACCGGCCATTTGGTTCTCCACCCGCAGTGTCCCGGCCGGCTGCGCTGTTGAGTTCGATGGCGCCGTGCAGCCTGCGGTAGTCAGCGTGGCGATTACCCAAAGGGTGACGATGCCTGTTTGTCGTTTGATATTCATAGCGATTTTCCTTGGCGTAAGCAGGGGAGGTTGCCCACCGCTATTCAACGCTTGAAAAATCGGCTTGTAACCTGTCAGAAGTAACAGGTAGGGGCTCGTGTCAGCGGGTATCGCTCAGCCAGCGATTCTGCGTGCTCAACCACCAGGCAATCGCCCCCAGGATCAAGCTGCGTACCGCCATGAACAGCAAAAAAGTTATCCACAGGCCGTGGTTGCCCAGCCCCTGCAAGGCCCAGGCAATCGGCAGTACCAGCAGCACCGTCAGCAACATCCCATCGCGCATTTCCCGCGCCCGCGTTGCACCGATAAACAGCCCATCGAGCAAATAGCTCCACACCGCAATCAACGGCAATACCGCGAGGTAGGGCAGGTAGATATCGGCGGTTTCGCGCACGCTGGGGATATCGGTTTGCATGGCGATGAACAGATGGCCGCCGAGGGTGAACAGCAGGGCGAAACCCACGCTGGCGATCAGCGACCAACCACAGGCAACCACCAATGACCGCCGTAACGCTTGCCGGTCACGTGCGCCGATGGCGTGGCCGCACAGAGCCTCGACCGCGTGAGCCAGGCCATCCAGGGCATGTGCCGTCAGTAACAGCCCATTGAGCAGCAAGGCATTGGCTGCAACTGTGGCATCTCCCAGCCTTGCGCCTTGCACCGTGATCATGAAAAACACCGACTGCAACGCCAGGCTGCGGATAAAAATGTCGCGGTTGACCGCCAGCAACGGGCGCCAGCTTTGCCACAGTTTCAAGGCGGCCCAAGCGATATGCCCAGGATAGGCACGCAGGGCTTTTTGCGTAAGCGCCAGGCCGAGCAGGGTGCCGGTCCACTCTGCGATCACCGAGGCTCGGGCGGAGCCGACCACGCCCCAGTCCAGCCCGAGGACGAACCATAGGTTAAGCGCGATGTTGACCAGGTTGGTGGTCAGCAAAATCGCCAATGGCGCTCGTGCATTCTGGGTGCCGAGGAACCAGCCGACCAGTGCATAACTGGCGAGAGCGGCGGGCAGGCCGAACAGGCGCGTGTGGAAAAACTCGCGGGTCAGTTGGTTCAGTTCGGGCGAGGGCTGCATCCATTCCAGGGCCAGATGGCTCAGGGGAATGCCCACGGTACCCAGTAACATCGCCAGCCCCAGCGCCAACAGCAAGCCTTGCAACAGGATTTGCCGCAGCGCTGCACCATCGTTGCGCCCGGCGGCCTGGGCGGCGAACCCGGTGGAGCCCATGCGCAGGAAACCCATGGCCCAGGCGAGGAAGGTATACAGGCTGGCGCCGACAGCCACGGCACCCAGTTGGTGGGCGTGGGGCAGGTGACCGATGACCATGCTGTCCACCAGAGCCACCAAGGGCACCGAGATATTCGACAGGATCATCGGCGCGGCCAGGGCCCAGACGCGGCGATGGGTGGGGCGGTGGCGCCAGTCGGTCAGCAGGGCGGTCATGAAGGCTCCTTGGTGGAGCGGCATTGTAACCGTCAACCCGCCACACAGCAGAACCAATGTGGGAGCTGGCTTGCCTGCGATAGCAGTGGGTCAGCCAGTGAAGGTATCGGCTGAAAGACCGCTATCGCAGGCAAGCCAGCTCCCACTGTTTGATCTCCAGTGGCTGTGGGATTTGGCTTGGCTTCATGCCCACCTAGAACCAACCGCCCCTCCGTCGGTCAATGTGACCGGCGCCGCAGCAGCTTGGTCGGCGCTGATATATAGTTCACCCCTCGGTTCCCTCTGACTATGAGTGCCCCATGCTTAACAAAGGACTGTTCCTGGCCTGCGCGCTGGCCCTGCTGAGCGCTTGCGATTCTTCCGATAAACCCGCTGCACCGCCTGCGCCCACCGTGGCGGCAGCGCCGAAGCCGGTGAAAGCGGCGGTGGACGTGGCAGCGTTGAAGCAACGCTATGCCGGACGTGAGCTGAGCGTGGTGGATGTGTCCGAGGTGCAGTTGGATGGGGCCAGCACGCTGTCGGTGAGTTTTTCCATTGCGCTGGACCCCGATCAGAAATTCGCCGACAAGCTGCACCTGGTAGACAGCAAGTCCGGCAAGGTCGATGGCGCCTGGGAACTGTCCGATAACCTGATGGAATTGCGCCTGCGCCACCTTGAACCGCAGCGCAAACTGGTGCTGACCGTGGACGCCGGGGTGAAGGCGGTCAACGGCAACACCCTCGCCGCCGAATACAGCGCCCGCCTGGAAACCCGCGACCTGCAAGCCACCGTCGGCTTCGCCAGCCGTGGCACCCTGTTGCCGACGCGCCTGGCCGAGGGGCTGCCGGTGATCGCGTTGAATGTCGACAAGATCGACGTGGAATTCTTTCGGATCAAACCCGAATCCCTGCCGTCGTTCCTGGCGCAGTGGGGGCGTAATACCAGCCTGCAAAGCTATGAGTCCCGTGAACTGCTGCCAATGGCCGAACTGGTGTACGGCGGGCGTTTCGACCTGAACCCGGCGCGCAATACCCGCGAAACCCTGTTGCTACCGATTGCCGGCCTCAAGCAGTTGCAGCAGCCGGGCGTGTACCTGGCGGTGATGCGCGCTTCGGGCACCTACAGCTATTCGCAACCGGCCACCCTGTTCACCTTGAGTGATATCGGCCTGTCGGTGCACCGCTACGCCAATCGCCTGGATGTGTTTACCCAGGCCCTGGAAGGCGGCAAGGCACTGAACGGCGTCGAACTGGAAATCCTCGATGCCGAAGGCCGCGTGCTCGGCCAGGGCAAGACCGAAGACGGTGGCCACGCCGAGTTGCCGCTGCCGAAAAAAGCCCAGGTGTTACTGGCCAAGCAGGGCGAGCAAACCAGCCTGCTGCGCCTGGACAGCGCCGCGCTGGATTTGGCGGAGTTCGATATCGGCGGGCAACCGTCCCACCCGTTGCAGTTCTTTGTGTTCGGCCCGCGTGATTTGTATCGCCCCGGCGAAACCGTGCTGCTCAACGCGCTGTTGCGTGACAAGGATGGCAAGGCGGTGAAGCCTCAGCCGGTGAGTGTCGAAGTGCGGCGCCCGGATGAACAGGTGAGTCGCAAGTTCGTGTGGGAGGCCGACGCGTCGGGCCTGTATCAATACCCGTTGCAGCTGGCTGGCGAGGCGCCGACCGGGCGCTGGCAGTTGGTGTTCGACCTCGGTGACGGCAAGCCGCAACTCTATGAATTTCTCGTCGAAGACTTCCTGCCCGAACGCCTGGCGCTGGAACTCAAGGGCAGTGACACGGCGTTGAGCCCGGCGGATAACCCGGTCATCCAGGTCAACGGTCGTTACCTCTACGGCGCGCCCGCCTCCGGTAACCGCGTCAGTGGCCAGGTGTACGTGCGGCCACTGCGTGAGGCGGTCAAATCCCTGCCGGGCTACCAGTTCGGTTCCGTCACTGAAGAAGAGCTGAGCCAGGATTTCGAACTGGACGAAAGCGTACTCGACGCCAATGGCGAGCAAGCGCTGACCCTGGAAAGCAAGTGGGCCGAGGCCAAGTCGCCGTTGCAACTGATTGTGCAAGCCAGCCTGCAGGAGTCCGGCGGTCGGCCGATCACCCGGCGCCTGGTGCAGCCGATCTGGCCGGCCGAGCAATTGCCGGGCCTGCGTGGCCTGTTTGACGGCAAGGAAACCAACGGCGATGGCCCGGTGGAATTCGAAGTGCTGGTGGCCAACCAGGACGGTCAGAAACTGGCCGCGCAAGACCTCAAGGTGCGCCTGGTGCGTGAGCGCCGCGACTACTACTGGAACTACTCGGAGAATGACGGCTGGAGCTACCACTTCAACGAGAAATTCCTCAACCTCGATGAGCAGAGCCTGAACATCAAGGCGGGCGACACCGCCAAGGTCAGCTTCCAGGTGGAGTGGGGCCCTTACCGTGTGGAGGTTGAAGACCTGCACACCGGGCTGGTCAGCAGCCTGCGTTTCTGGGCCGGCTACCAGGCCCAGGACAACACCGAAGGCGGCGCCGTGCGCCCCGACCAGGTCAAGCTGGCGTTGGACAAGCCCGCCTATGGCGATGGCGACACCGCCAACGTCACCGTCACGCCACCGGCCGCCGGTAAAGGCTACCTGTTGGTGGAGTCTGCCGAAGGGCCGCTGTGGTGGCAGGAAATCGACGTGCCGGCCGAAGGCAAAAGCTTTGCGGTGAAGCTCGACCCGAAATGGTCGCGCCACGATCTGTATGTGAGCGCCCTGGTGATTCGTCCCGGCGAGCGCAAAGCCAATATCACGCCTAAACGCGCCGTGGGCTTGCTGCACCTGCCGCTGGATCGCACCCAGCGTAAACTCGGCCTGACCCTCACTGCGCCAGAAAAAATGCGCCCCAAACAACCTCTGACGGTGAAGATCGCCGCCAGGAACGCCGATGGCAGCGTGCCCCAACAGGTGCACGTACTGCTGGCGGCGGTGGACGTGGGCATCCTCAATATCACCGAGTTCCCAACGCCCAATCCGTACGCCAGTCTGTTCGGCCGCAAAGCCTATGGCGTCGACCAATTCGACATCTACGGCCAGTTGATTGAAGCCGGCCAAGGGCGCCTGGCCAGCCTGGCATTTGGTGGCGACGCGGCGTTGGCCAAAGGCGGCAAACGCCCGGACACCAGCGTGACCATCGTCGCCCTGCAAAGCGCCCCGGTGACGCTGAACGACAAAGGCGAGGGCGAAGTCAGCGTCAATATCCCCGACTTCAATGGCGAACTTCGCCTGATGGCCCAGGCCTGGAGCGATGATCGCTACGGTATGGCCGAAGGCAAGACGGTGATCGCCGCCCCGCTGATTGCCGAGCTGTCGGCGCCGCGCTTCCTGGCAGGAGGCGACCAGACCACCTTGGCCCTGGACCTCTCAAACCTGTCGGGCAAGGCGCAGAAACTCGATGTGCAATTAACGACGCAAGGGCCGTTGGAACTGGTCAACAGCGACGCGCAATCGGTTGAACTCAAGCAAGGCCAGCGCACCACCCTGCGTATTCCGGTACAAGCCTGGGGCGGTTTCGGTCAGGGCAAGGTCAAGGTTACGGTCAATGGCCTGGACCTGCCGGGGGAAAACCTGCCGCCGTTCAGCCGCGAATGGACCTTAGGCGTGCGCCCGGCGTACCCGGCCTTGCTCAAGCATTACCGCGCCGTGATCAAGGATCAGCCGTGGAGCTTGCCGGCGGGTGCGCTGGATCAGTTCGATGCCTCGGGGCGCGAGGCGTTGTTGAGCCTGTCGAGCCGGCCGCCGTTGAACCTGGGCGCGCAGATCAGTGCGCTCAAGGCGTACCCCTATGGTTGCCTGGAACAAACCGCCAGTGGCTTGTACCCGTCGCTGTACGCCGACGACGCGCTGCTCAAGCGCCTGAGCATCAAGGGCGAGCCGGATGCCGAGCGCAAGCGCAAGATCGAGTTGGGCATCGAGCGCCTGCTGGGCATGCAGCGCTACAACGGCAGCTTTGGCCTATGGGGCGCTGACGGCGAGGAAGAGTATTGGCTGACTGCGTATGTCACCGACTTCCTGCTGCGCGCCCGCGACCAGGGTTTTGCAGTACCGCCTGAAGCCTTGAAGAAGGCCAGCGAGCGCCTGTTGCGGTATGTGCAGGAGCGTAATCTGATCGAGGTGGATTACAGCGACAACGCCGAACACACCCGGTTTGCCGTGCAGGCGTATGCTGGCATGGTGCTGGCGCGCAGTCAGCAGGCGCCGTTGGGTGCCTTGCGCAGCCTGTTCGAACGGCGCAGTGATGCGCGCTCCGGCTTGCCGTTGGTGCAGTTGGCCATCGCCCTGCAGAAAATGGGCGACCAGCCGCGTGCCGATCAAGCCTTGCTTGCCGGTTTGGCGGCGCAGCGCAGTGCCAAGGAGTGGCTGGCCGACTACGGCAGCCCGTTGCGCGATCAGGCGATGATTCTGGCGTTGCTGGAGGAAAATGACTTGGCCAAGGGCAAGCGTGAAGAGCGCCTGTTTACCTTGTCGGACCAGTTGGCGGCCAGCCCCTATCTGTCGACCCAGGAGCGCAACTCGCTGTTCCTGGCCGGGCGGCTGGGTTTCGCCCAGCCCGAATCGGCGTGGAAGGTGCTGTTGGATGGCGGCGACGGGGAGCATGAGCTCAATAACCAGCAGTCGACGCTCAACCTGGAAGGCAAGCTGCTTTCCGGCAATTTGAGCCTGACCAATCAAAGCGATGTGCCGGTCTACCAGCAACTGACAATCTCGGGTTACCCACAAGTGCCGCCTGCCCCGGGTGGCGAGAACCTGAGTATTCGCCGCGAATACCTGGGCATGAATGGCCAGCCGTTGAATTTGCGCAGCCTCAACAGCGGCGACCTGGTGCTGGTGCACCTGGCCGTCAGTGCCAAGCAACGCGTGCCGGATGCCTTGGTGGTGGACTTGCTGCCCGCCGGTCTGGAACTGGAAAACCAGAACCTGGCACAAAGCGCAGCGAGCCTGGAGAACGCCAGCAGCCAGGTGAAGGAGTGGCGCGAGTCGATGCAGAACGCATCGCTCAAGCATCAGGAGTTCAGGGACGACCGCTATGTGGCGGCGATGAATCTGGATGGCTATGGCACCACGCACTTGTTGTACCTGGCGCGTGCGGTGACACCGGGAACCTACCGCGTGCCGCCGCCGCAGGTAGAGTCGATGTATCGGCCGAACTGGCAGGCGGTGGGCGAGACGCCGGTGGATATGGTGATCAAGGGCCGCTGAAAGACACTGTAGGAGCGAGCTTGCTCGCTCCTACAGGGGGAGTCGAGTGGTTGTGATGTCAGTGTACGACCCAGCTAAGCAACCACAGCCCCAGCATCAGCCAGATGATCCCCACGATAATCGAGGCCCGCATAAAGGCGCGTACCGCCGAGTACAGGAAGAGCAACCCGACGATCAGAGTGATGATGCTGATGATCGAGGTGTCCATGCCCAAGGTGCGTGACAGGCCGTCGATAAAGTTGCCGCCGGCGTGGGTCAAGGCCCCGAACAAACCGCTGAGCCCGTCGACGATAAAACGGATGACGGAACCGAGCGCCTGGCCCAACCATTCGAAAAAGCTTTCTACCTGCATGTGCGTGTCCTGATGAGAAGGTGGGCGTAACTGTGCCTTTGGTTGTCGATAACGCAGGCGAGTTCCCTGCAAGCATAGAGGTTTGCCCGTTTGAGTTTTAGTTTAATCACCTGCGGATGTACGCGGCCCAATGTGGGAGCTGGCTTGCCTGCGATAGCGGTGGGCAGTTGTGGATAAGTTGACTGATCCTGCGCTATCGCAGGCAAGCCAGCTCCCACAGTTGCTGCGCTGGGTCTTGGGCTGTGTGGTGTTGGTGGTTGCCCTGCTATGGCTGGCCGATCGCATCTGGCCCTTGCCCCTGCCCCAGGACGACCTGGCCAGGGTGGTGCTGGCCGAAGATGGCACGCCGCTGTGGCGATTTGCCGATGCCAATGGCGTATGGCGCTACCCGGTACAAACCCGCGAAGTCTCACCCTATTACCTCGACGCGCTGCTCACCTATGAAGACCGTTGGTTCTACCAACACCCCGGCGTAAACCCGTTGGCGCTGGTGCGTGCGACCTGGCAAAACCTGAGCGGCGCGCGAGTGGTGTCCGGCGGCAGCACCTTGTCGATGCAGGTTGCGCGCCTGCTCGACCCACACTCACGCACCCTGCACGGCAAGTTACGCCAGCTGTGGCGTACCGCGCAGTTGGAGTGGCACCTGTCCAAGGACGAAATCCTCAACCTGTACCTGAATCGCGCGCCCTTCGGCGGTACGCTGCAGGGCGTGGCGGCAGCGAGTTGGGCGTACCTGGGCAAGTCGCCATCACAACTGACTCACGCCGAAGCCGCGTTGCTCGCGGTATTGCCCCAGGCGCCGAGCCGTTTGCGCCCGGACCGTCATCCGCAGCGCGCCCAGCAGGCCCGGGACAAAGTGCTGCGCCGCCTGGCCGAGTTTCAGGTATGGCCGCAATCGGCGGTGGATGAAGCCTTGGAAGAACCCCTGTTGCTCGCCCCACGCCTGGAACCGAGCCTGGCGCCCTTGCTCGCACGTCGCCTGAATCGCCCCGACAGCCCGCCACTGATTCGCACCACTCTGGATGCCACCTTGCAACGCCGTCTCGAAGACCTGCTGTTGGGCTGGCGCGCACGCCTGCCGGAGCACACCTCGGCGGCCATCCTGGTGGTGGAAGAAGAAAGCATGGCGGTGCGCGCCTACCTGGGGTCGGTGGATATCAACGACACCAAGCGCTTTGGTCATGTGGACATGATCAGCGCGCTGCGTTCGCCCGGTTCCACCTTGAAGCCTTTTCTCTACGGGATGGCGTTGGATGACGGCCTGATTCACTCCGAATCGCTGTTGCAGGACGTGCCTCGGCGCTATGGCGATTACCGCCCTGGCAACTTTTCCATGGGCTTTACCGGGGCGGTACCGGCCAGCACCGCGTTGTCCAGTTCGTTGAACCTGCCTGCGGTGCAACTGCTGGAAGCCTACGGGCCCAAGCGCTTTGCCGCACAGATGCGCATCGGTGGCATGCCCTTGGCGTTGCCGGCATTGGCCGAGCCGAACCTGGCGCTGATCCTCGGCGGTGCGGGCAGTCGTCTGGAAGAACTGGTGAGTGGCTACAGCGCCCTGGCCCGTGATGGCAAGAGCGCCAGCCTGCGGTTACAGCCGGACGATACGCTCAGGGAGCGGCCGTTGCTGTCGCCCGGCGCCGCTTGGATTGTGCGGCGCATCCTCAGCGGCCAGGCGCGGCCCGACCGTGACCCGCGTGCCGAGCTGGTCCAACGGCCGGTGCTGGCGTGGAAAACCGGCACCAGTTATGGCTTTCGCGATGCCTGGGCGATTGGCGTGGGCCCGCGTTACCTGATTGGCGTATGGATCGGCCGGCCCGATGGCACGCCGGTACCGGGGCAATTCGGCCTGGCGTCGGCAGCGCCGTTGATGTTGCAGGTGCATGACGTGCTGACCAACCGCGATAGCCAGCGCGGCATCAGTGCGCCAGTCAAACCGGTGCCTGCCAATATCGGCGTGGCAGCGATTTGTTGGCCGCTGGGCCAGCCCATGAGCCGCAGCGACCCCAATTGCCGCCGCCAGCGTTTTGCCTGGACCCTGGACAACACCACGCCGCCGACCTTGCAGGCATTGGATCAACCCTTGAGCGTGGGCTTGATGGAAAGCATCTGGGTTAACCCCAAGGGTTTGAGGGTCGATGCCCATTGCCCTGGCGCAACCCCCAAAAACATCGCGCTGTGGCCGGCGCCGCTGGAGCCCTGGTTGCCAAGGATTGAACGCCGTGAAGCACGCATTCCTGCGCCTGACCCGGATTGCCCTCCGCCGGCGCTGGCTGCGGCGTCGCCGTTGTCCATCGTGGGCGTGCGCGAGGGCGATCAATTGCGTCTGCCCGCTGCCAGTCAGCAAGCCTTGCGCCTGAAAATTTCCGCCCTGGGCGGCAGTGGCCGGCGTTGGTGGTTCCTCAATGGGGCGCCGTTGGGCGACAGCGCGAACCAGGACAGCATCAATGCCAGTTTTGAACGGCTGGGCCGCTATCAGCTCAGCGTATTGGATGAAGCCGGCCAAACCGCCAGGCTCGAGTTCAGCGTTGTCGACTGATCGTTCCCACGCGGAGCGTGGGAGTGATCGGGTAAGCTATACCCATTCAGGAGCCCCCGCATGAACCTCGAACACCTCACCGAACGCCTGCACCGCATCCGCGATACCAACGACTGGAAGCAGTTCCACAGCCCGAAAAACCTGGCCATGGCTGCCAGTGTGGAAATGGCCGAGCTGGTGGAAATCTTCCAATGGCTCACCGAAGATCAATCCCGCCAACTGCCCGCCGATAAACTTGCCCATGCGGGCCAGGAGGTCGGCGATATTGTCCTGTACCTGCTGTTGCTGTGCAGTGAACTGGGCCTGGATATGAACGAAGTGGTGCGCGCCAAACTGGCCGATAGCGAACGGCGGTTTGCCCATGAGTGATCGTCATTTCGACCAGTTGGCCACGCGCTTTGCCGAGAAGATCTACGGCGGTGCCAAGGGCGCGATTCGCCTGGCGGTGCTCCAGGCCGACCTGATGGAAGCCTTGCCGCAACGCCCGTTGCGCGTGCTGGATATCGGCGCAGGCCTTGGGCACATGTCGCTGTGGCTGGCCGAGCGCGGCCACGAGGTAACCCTGGCCGAACCCGCGGCGCCGATGCTTGAAGGTGCGCGCCAGCGCTTCGCCGACGCGGGCCAAAGCGCGACCTTTATTCATGCACCGTGGCAGGACTTGCTTGGCCAGCTCACCGAGCCTTACGATCTGGTGCTGTGTCATGCCGTGCTGGAGTGGTTGGCCGAGCCCCACGCCATCCTGCCGGTGCTGCACCAGCTGACGCTGCCGGGTGGCTGGTTGTCCCTGGCGTTCTACAACCGTGATGCGTTGATCTACCGCAACCTGCTCAAAGGCCACTTCCGCAAAATGCGCAAGAACGACATGGCCGGCGAAAAGCAGAGCCTGACGCCGCAACAACCCCTGGACCCACGGGAGTTGGCGGCGCAACTCGAAGGGCTGTGGCAGGTCGAAAGCCAAAGTGGCGTGCGGGTGTTCCACGACTATATGCCGGTGGAATTCCAGGCGCGCGCTAACCTGCAGGACTTGTTGGAGATGGAGCTCGCTCACCGTCGTCACCCAAGCTTTGCCGGGCTTGGGCGATATTTGCACTGGATCTGCCGCCCGGTTTAAGCGGCCCAGCGTGGGAGGTCGACATGCGTCGTCTCGGTTTAATCCTGTTGTCTTTAGCGCTTGGGGCGTGCTCGAGCCCCAATCCTTACGTGGCCAGTTCGGCACCGATGCCGCCGGCGCCCGCCCAGGCGGCCACTACCTTTGATGCCAGCGCCTACCCCGCGCCGGTGCGCGACTATGGCGCCTACCGCAGCTGGGGTTGGCTCAACGGTCAGTTGCCGGCGGGCACGGCCTGGGCCGATTCGGCGCAGATTGCCGAGGCTGTCAGCGGCGCCCTCGATCAGCGCGGCTTGCGCCCCTTGCATGACAAGCGTGCACCCGACCTGCTGGTGAGCGCCGATGTACGCCTGGAAAAACGCCTGCGCCAGGTCCAGGACGATTATGGTTACGGCTACGGCGGCTATAACCGCTATGGCAACGGTTACGGCATGTACAACAGCGTGCCCGTGGTGCGCACCTATGAAGTGACAGTGGCCGTGGCGCGTATCAGCCTGTTCGATGCGCGCACCCGCCAGCCGGTGTGGAGCACCAGTGCCGAAACCACCAGCCAGGGCAGCCTGAGCGAACGCGCCGATAGCTTGCGCAAGGCGATGCAGAAGGCAATGGCTGCCTATCCGCCCAGTTAGCAGCTATTCTCATTACAGGCCCACGTTGTTTTTGGAGAACACCATGCTTCGTCGCATCGCTGCGCTTGCTGTTGTCATGTTGCTGGGCGGTTGCCAGAGCAACCAGGTCAACCACGATTTCGACGCCAGCCGAGACTTCGGCGCCTACCGCAATTGGGCCTGGAAAGACCCAGCGTTGCAGTACCGTCCCGATGACCCGAGGATCAAGAGCGACCTCACCGAGCAACGCATCCGCCAGGCCGTGGGCGAACAGCTGGATCAGCGCGGTTTGCGTCCTGCGGCGGCGGGCACCAAGGCTGACCTGAATGTACAGGCCTACCTGATCGTCGAAGACCGCCAGCAGCAAGTCACCACCAACTATGGCGGTGCCTGGGGCGGCCCGTGGAATGGTTATTGGGGCGCGCCGATGTACAACGAAACCCGCAATATCACCTACAAGGTCGCGACCATCCAGATCGACCTGCTCGACGGCAAGGACGGCAAGCTGGTGTGGCGCGGCAGCGACGAACAGATGATGGCCAGCACGCCGAACCCCGAGGAACGCAACAAAGCCATCCGCAGCACCGTGACCAAGATCCTTTCCAACTACCCGCCGCGCTGATCCCCCGTACCCCCTGTGGGAGCGGACTTGCTCGCGAAAGCGGTGTGTCAGTCACTGCTTCAGTGACTGCCCTACCGGCTTTCGCAGGCAAGCCAGCTCCCACATTTGATCTTCAGTGTTTTGAGCATAGCGTTCGCTTAGCTGAGTTGTATTAGGGAGCCGACATTCAGGGCATCTCCGCCAGTTGCCAATGTGGCGAGTTGCCAGCAACCTGCCGAAGCCTTGTCTACACTCCAGTGCAACGGAGAGTTAGCGCAGGAGTGCTTCGATGTCTCCCCGATTCGGTTTCAGGCAGCGTGGTGCAATAGGCTTGATGGCGGCAGGCACTTTGGCCTTGGCCTTGGTGTTTACGTTGCTGGCGGTCGACAGCGGGCGCTTGTATTTGGAGAAGCGCAAGCTGCAATCCGTCGCCGATACCTCGGCGTTGGAGGCAGCCGGTCTCGGTGGCCAATGCGGTACCAACGCCACCGCAAACGCCTATGCCACGCAAAATGCGGCGCGCAACGGTTTTGTGGTCGGTAATGGCAGCACCCTGGCGGTGACGTGCGGCACCCTGGCGACCAATGCTCTGAACACCCGTGTGTTTACCGCGGATGCCACCAAGAGCGACGCGATCCGCGTGGTGGCCTCGCGCACCGTCCTGACCAGCATCGCCAATGGCCTGTGGAACCTGTTCAGCGGCGCGCCGATCACCCCGCAAATCAACTTGAGCGCCACCGCCGTCGCAGCGACACCGCCGCCCGTGGCACAGCTCTCGATCCGCAGCAGCCTGGCCAGCGTCGACTCAGGCAAATCCCCACTGCTCAACCTGGTCATCGGCAACCTGCTCGGCGGTAACCTTTCGCTCACGGCGGCGGGTTGGAACGGCTTGCTGCAGACCAACGTCAACCTGCTCAGCTATTTGGACCAACTGGCGATCAACCTGAACGTGAAGGCCGGTGACTACGATGCCTTGCTCAGTACCGCAGTCTCGGCTACTCAACTGATCGACGCTGCTGTGAAGGTTTTGCAGAAAAACGGTGCGGCGGTCACGGCGGTGGTCAATGACGTGATTTCGATCCAAGCCATTGCACCCAACAGCAAGCTGTTGACCGTGGGTGACCTGATCGACATCGCCACCGGCACGCCGACGGCGGCGCTGAACAGCAATGTGCAATTGTTTCAACTGTTGGAAGCGGTGGCGCAGTTGTCCAGCAGCAAGAATGCGGTGAGCGCGGCGGCGCAGGTCGCGATTCCGCTGGTGGGCAATGTGTCGATCCAGACCAAGGTCATCGAACCGCCGCAGCTGTCGGCCATTGGCAATCCGGCGTTGGCGAAGAAGGGCTTGTTGAATACCCCGCCGACCGATCAGATTTTTGTACGCACTGCGCAAGTGCGTACGTTGGTGACTGTGCAGGCGCCGATCATCCAGGCGGTCTCTGGCGTGGCGTCCATATTGACGGGCCTGGGCACGCCGGTGTCCCAGGTGGTCAAGGGCTTGTTGAACCTCAACCTGCCGGCGGTGGTTGGCGGTGTGTTGTGCCTGGTGGCCTGCAATGTGGCTGACGTGGATGTCACCACATCGCTGGCCATTTACATCGAAGCCGGTAGTGCGCAAACCCATGTCACGGATTTCAATTGCGACTCGCCGGCCTCCAAATCCTTGACGGTGGAAACCACTACGTCCCTGGCGACCCTGGCGGTCGGTACGGTGGATCCGGTGGCGGCTTTTTCTTCCTCCGCAGCAGTCGATGTGCAGCCGGTCAGGCTGATCGATTTTGGCCAGCGCTACTGTGTGGTCCTGACGCTGCTGTGCAGCCCCAACCGTACACCCAATGTGGGGGGCGGTTTGCTGTTGAAAGCCAACTCCACCATTGCTGCGCAAACCAGCACGATGGTGTTTGCGCCGGTGGCCGAGATGAATGCGCCGCCCACCTACAAGTTCGCGCCGGGCACTGCCAATATCGTCGGCAGCCTGACGGCGACCCTTAATGGCTTGCAGGTAACTTATGTACCGCCCAGCGGCAGTGTCTCCAATGGTGCGCTGGCTGGGGTCGCCGGGCTGTTGGCGACCATCACCACGGCGGTGGTGGGGCTGATCCAGAACGTGCTGTCGCCGATTCTCGACCCTATCGTCAACACCTTGCTCAGCGCCTTGGGCATCAACTTGGGCAATGCCGAAGTTGGTGCCAATCTCTCTTGCCATATGGGCCGGGCTTATCTGGTGATTTAGCCTGTTGGTCTATCTGATGCACCGCGTTCCAAATGTGGGGGGTTGCCTGGTATGGCGGCCTGACAGCCGACGCCTATCTGGCTGACACCCCGCGTTCCAAATGTGGGAGCTGGCTTGCCTGCGATAGCGGCCTGCCAGTCGACACAGTTATACCGAGTACATATCCATTCCTGCGGTAACGGCCACTTAGGGTTCCGCCCTGACGGCGGCTCACTTTGCAAAAGCCGGGATGCCGGCCCAGGCCAAAGTAAGCAAAACGCTCTTGCCCCACCACTCGGCACCTCGCCTGGGCTCGGTGTGCCCGTAATCCGCCAGCGTGGTTTGACGGGGCGCCTAAGAGCAAAAGCAGAGCAAGAGCAAGAGCGGCTCTCTTCGCGTCGTGGTTAGCTGATTGAGTTCTGCGCGATGGGTAACTCGACGCAGAATTTCGCGCCGGCCTCGCCGTTGGTGACGCTCAGGCGCCCACCCATGTTTTCCACAATCCCATAGCTCACCGAGAGCCCCAATCCGGTGCCGACGCCTATCGGCTTGGTGGTAAAGAACGGTTCGAAAATCCGCTCCAACAGGCGCGGGTCTATCCCGCCGGCGTTGTCTTCGACCCAGATACGCACATGGCGGCTGTCGTGCTCGCTGTGCAGGGCAATCCAGGGGCGCAGGGCAGGGTCTTTTTCTCGCTGGCTGAGTAATGCGTCGCGGGCATTGACCATCAGGTTGATCAGCACCTGTTCCAGCTGGTCGACATAGCCTTTGACCTGCACCGAGAAGTCCGCAGGGCTGATGCGCACGTCTACACCTTTGCCGCGCAGGCCTTCGCTGAGCAGGGACAGGGTGCCCTCCAGCGCCTGCGCCGGGTCGAATGGTTGTTGCTCGATTTCCGAGCGGCGGCCGAAGACGCGCATATGGTCGACCACCCGCGCTGCGCGTTGCACCTGGGCGTCGATGCGCAGGAGTTTTTCCGTGAGGTAGTCGATCTGCACATCGCCATTGCCCAGGCGCTTGAGCACATTGGTGATGGCCATGTGCATCACGTTCAGCGGCTGGTTGATCTCGTGGGCCAGGCCGGTGGCCATTTCGCCGAGGGTGGCCATTTTCGCGCTTTGGGTCAGTTGCTGCTGGGAGCGGCGTACTTCGGTGTTGTCGCGGCCCACGGCCTGCACTTCGATCAGGGCGCCTTGTTCATCGAAGACGCCACGGTCCGACCACACCCACCAGGCATGTTCGCGCCCCGGCAGTTGCAGGCTGATTTCCGCCGTGCTCACCGGGAATTCCGGGGTCAGTTGCTGGATGCGTTGCATAAAGGCGGCGCGCTGTTCATCCGACAGCCACTGGCCCAGGTCGATGCCTGGCAGTTGGTCGGGCCGGCATTCCAGGTAATTGGCCAGCGGCGTGTTGCCGAAGGTGAGGATCAGGTCGGGACGGTAGCGACAGATCATCGCTGGCGAGTCTTCCACCAGGATGCGGTAGCGCTCTTCACTTTGGCGCACCTGCTCGGCGGCCAGGGTCGCCTCGGTGACGTCCAGCCAAAGGCCCACGGCTTCCACCGGCAAGCCGAGGTCGTCGCGCAAAAGCTTGGCTTCGTCGAGCAGCCAGTGGTAGTTGCCTTGCTTGTCGCGCAGGCGGTAGCGGCTGCGCACGTTGCCTTCGCGCAGCAGTTGGCGGGTGCGTTCGAAGTAGCGCTCACGGTCGTCGGGGTGGATCAGCGCCGCCAGGGTGTCGTGGTTGCAATCGGCCAAGGTCCAGCCCAGCAGCGGCAACAGGCTGGCGCTGAAAAACGCTGGGTGCAGCGCGCCGTTGACGTAGCGCTGCACATAGATGACGGCCGGTGAGCTGGCGATCAGGTTGTCCAGGCGCGCATGGGCGGCGGCGGCTTGCAGTTGCTGGTTCTGGATGTCGCTGATGTCGAGCATGAAGCCGACCCAGCGCCGTTCATTGCCGGCGCCCAGCACTTGGCCTTGTATGCGGTACCACAGGGGCGACTGCTCGGACTCGGTGCGTTGCAGGCGCACGCTGGTCAGCAGTGGCTTGCCCAGGGCTTGCAGGTCTTGCAGGCGGCTGTCGAGGGCCTGACGGTCGGCGGGGTGGATGAGTTCGAGCCAGGTGCCGAGGGGTTGGCGGGTGGGGCCTTCGTCCAGGCTCAGGTTGCGCAGCAATTGTGGCGCCAGTTGGATTTCCTGGGTGGCGGGCAACAGTTCCCACCAGCCAGTGCCGAGCAGGCCTTGCAGGGCTTCTACCCGCTCCAGTTGCTGGTGGTGACGCTGTTCGCGCAGACGGCCCAGCAGCGGCGCGGCGAGTGCCGCGCACAGGTTCAGCCAGTCACGCTCGCCGGTGTGGTGTGCCTGGCCGTTATAGAAGCCACACAGCAGCCACGCGGCGGCGCCATGGCTGTCGCGGTACGGCACTAGGAAGCCGTCGGCATTGCCAAATACACTGTGCAGGCGCGGGTTGTCGCTGCGGCCCTGGGCAATGTCCAGGCTCAGTGGCGTGTTGCCGTTGATGCTGTCCAGGCTGGTGCCCAGGTGTTGCCCGGTTTGCCATAAGGCTGGGGCGTCGTGCGCGGCGTAGTGGCTGTAGATGCGCCAGCCCTGGTCATCTTCGTCGAGCAGTGCCATGGCGACGCAGGGGATGCGCCAGCGCTGGGCCACGCTGCGCAGGTGTTCGCTGAACACCTGGGGCAGGCGAGTGAGGCTGCACACGCGCAGCTGTTCGCTCATCAGGGCGGCGAGTTGGTGGTTCTGTTCGCGTTGCTGCACCCGTACTCGGTCGGCCAGCAGGTCCGTGATGTCCAGCAGGTGCAGGGTCCAACCGTCGCCCTCCGGCTCGATCCAGCCGCGGGTATGCAGGACCTGGCCGGCAGCGCCCTGGAAGTCGAGGTCCAGGCCGTGTCGTTGCCACTCTTGCGGCGTGCCCTCGACACTCAGCGCGCTGTCGGTGCACAGCAAGGTCTGCAACGGTGGGTTCGGCATGCCAGCAAGATGCTGGGCAAGCATAGGCCTCAAGGTGCCTGAGATGTTCAGCACCCGACCCAGGTTGTCCAGTTGCAGTTGCAGGCCGGGCGCGGGCGTCGTGGGTACATCCAGAGCCAGGGCGCTGGTGCGCCCGCGCAGGCGTGCGAACAATTTATCCCCCGTCGTCAAAACTGAAGGCTCGAGGTAGCAGTTAGGTTGGTGGGCAAGTTCGGTACGGTGCCCACCCCGGGCAATACCAGGGCCGGCAAGACCGCTTTGATATTGGCCGTGGGGTAGGTGATCTTCACCGTCAGCAAATTATTGGTGTAGGTAGCGGTGATATAGCCGGGCAAGAAATTCAAGGAACTGGGGATCCAGTTCAACTGGGCCTGGGTCGCATCCTTGGCGCGTTGTACAACCAGGGCCGAATAGCCTGCACCTGCAGTGATTGGGTCCACGGACACACTGCGGCGTACCCCTTCGGCCGCCGCTTGGTGAAATGACTGCATCAACAGCAGCGGCAAGCTGTAGCTGAGCATGCCGTAGAACACCGCAAAGAAAATCACGAAGACCAAGGCAAACTCGATCGCCGCAGCGCCTTTTTGCTTTCTCGGGAGGCTCGATTTCATGACTGCGTCTACCCTGAGTCGAGTACTTGATATCAGCATAGAGTCATTCAGCCAAAAGGGATGTTTTTTACGTGATCCAGACGCTAGTGATCGTGCTGTGGTTGGGCGTATGTGGAGTGCAGGATATTCGCCAGCGCCAAATTGCCAATACGCTGACCCTGGGCGTCGGGCTGTTGGCGCTGATTTACCTGCTATGGGCGGGCTCGACCTGGCTGGGTGCGCCCCGCAGCGAGGGTGGCCTGGCCTTGGCTTTGGCGCTGGTGCTGACCCTGCCCGGCTACGCGTTGGGCCGCTTTGGCGCGGGGGATGTGAAGTTGCTAGCCGCCTTGGGGCTGGCCTCCAATATCGAGTACCTGCTGGGGTCGTTGATCGGTGCCGGCATCGCCATGGTGGCCTGGACACTTATGCATCAATGGCTTAGCTCAAATCGCGTTGAGCGGGCAGGGCACGCGTCAACAAAACGGCCCTTTGCGCCCTTCGTTTTGACAGGTTTTGCCGGCAGCTGGTTTTGGATCCATCAGTCGCACGAGTTGATTAATGCTATGTACATAGTCGGAAAGTACGTCTACGTTTAATGAGTGGTTATGTAGGAATTTTCGTCAGAAAGGATAGGTCATCATTTGGCTTGCCAGGCATGGAGTAGCGCGTGAACAAGCTTACGTCTGCAGTAAAAGTGCTCGTGGTCGACGATCAGCCATTAATCGTGGAGGAGCTCTGTGAATTTCTTGAAAGCAGCGGGTACCGTTGTGTCCCGTGCGAGTCCAGCCAGCAAGCTGTCCAGCGTTTTGGCGAAGACCTTCAGATTGGTTTAGTGCTGTGTGACCTGCATATGCCGGACATGGACGGCATCGAACTGGTCCAGGCGCTGCAACGGATCGCCGGTAAACATCGCGCGTTCGAAGCGATCATGCTCACCGGTCGCGCCGACAAACAGGATGTGATCAAGGCCCTGCGTGCGGGCATCGCCGATTACTACCAGAAGCCTATCAACCTCGATGAATTGCTCGAAGGCCTCAAGCGCCAGGAAGCGGCGTTGGAGGAACGGCAAAAAGATTTGCAACTGGGCACGCTCAACCAGAAGTTGCAGTACCTGTCCGAATCGATCAACGACTTGTATATGGACTTGGACAAAGTGCGTCGCAACCCGGTGCCTCAGGACCATGACGGGGACCCATCGGCCGATGAAGCCGGGCCGTTGGAGATCCCGGCGATTTTCAACCAGCTGTCACCGCGCCAACTGGATGTGGCTCGCCTGGTGGGCAAGGGCCAGACCAACTACCAGATTGCCTGTGAATTGGGGATTACCGAGAACACGGTCAAACTGTACGTGTCCCAGGTGCTGCGCCTGACCCATATGCACAACCGCACGCAGTTGGCGCTGGCGTTGTCACCGAGCAACTCGGCGATGCGCCAGCGGGTGACTGCGCACTAAAGGCCCAGGCAAACCTTGCAGGAGTCATCTTTCTGTGGCGAGGGAGCTTGCTCCCGCTCGACAGCGCAGCTGGAGTCGGCTTTTCTTGGGGGCGCTTCGCACCCCAGCGCAAGCAGGCTTGCTCGCCACGGTAGCTTTACTTGCTTCCACTTTGCGCAGTGCCGCCTATTTTCTGATCAAAAAACTCCGGAATCGGGTGCTTGTTGCTGTCCAGCCAGCGCTTGAGCGCCTGCTCGCGCTCTGCCGGTGTGGTCTTCTGCGGGTTGGCCGAGGCTGCGCGCCCGCTCAGTTGCAGCGCCATCCAGTTTTCCGTTTCTGCCTGCCGGGGTGAGGACGGCCCCGCTTCGATGGCCGAAGCAAGGAGGGGCAGGGCCAGGCATGCAAGGCCGGCGAGGTAATGGAATTTCATCATCGACTCCCTATTTCACAGAGGCCGGCAGCGTGTCGCTGACCGCCGCTACCTGATCTTTGACTGGACGCTGCGGTGCCGTGCCAGTGTCCTTGAGGTGTTGCGCCCGTGCCTGGGCTCGGGTCACCTGATCGGGGCTCAACCCGAGTTGGCCGACCACTTTCGCGGCTTGCTCCCAGTTGTCCTGATAGATCAGCAAGGTCACCAAGTTGACCGCCGCCAATTGATCGCTCTGCTTGAGTTCGATGGCGGTCATGAACTCAAAGCGCGCGTCTTCAAGGCGCCGTTGATCGAGGTACACCACGCCCAGGTCGTTGCGGATTTTTTCGTCGGTGGGCGCCAACCGTGCTGCGCGTTGCAGGTGAGCCATGGCCTGGCCGTTGTCGCCCTTGGCCGACGCGAGTTGCCCCAGGCCGTGCTCACCGTCGGCGGCCAGGCAGGTGCCCAGCAGGCTGCGGTACAACGGCTCGGCGTCAGGACGGCCTAGCAAGCGATAGGCACGGGCCTGGCGTTGACGAACCTGGGGCAGGGCGCTGGGCAGGTTCTGCAGGTTGGCGAGGCTGGCGTGCAGCTTGCCCTCGTTGGCCATGTCATCGGCCAGGTTCAGCGACAGCTCCTGGTCCGAGCTGGGCTTGGGGCAACTGCCCGGCGCCAGCAGCCCGGCCCACGGAGCCTGGCCATTGCTGGCACAACCGCCCAGCATCAGCAGGCTCAAGGCGACGATCAGTGGTTTCATGGCAGGCTCCTCAAAAGTTATTCAAGGCTCGGGAGATGGCGATCATGGCCGGCCCCCCCAGCACGATCAGCAAGGCGGGAAACAGGAACACCATCATCACCACGGACATCTTCGCGGACATCTTCGAGATGTATTCCTGCAGGCGGGTCAGGCGGCGGTCGTCAAGCAACTGCTTGAGGGCCAGCAAGGATTTCATCGCGCCGCCGCCCTGGTGGATCAACTGCTGAAGGATGATGCAGGTGTCGGTGAACTCATCCACGGCCAACAGGCGTGCGGTCTTGCCCAGCTCTTCGGACAGTTCCAGGCCTGAGTCGACCCTTGCCAGGATCAGGCGCAGTTCATGGGTCAGGTCTGGCAGCAAGCGCTGGGCTTCGGTGCTCAACACCCGCAGCGATTGCTCAACTGCCATGCCGGATTCGAACAGGATGCGCAGTAATGGAATGAAGGTGGAAATTTCCCGAGCGATACGCTCCTGGCGGTATTTCGCACTGAGGGCGAGGATGCGTTTGGGCAGCAAGTAACCGATACCCAGGGCAATCGCCGGGGCAATCCAGGGTGAGCCGGCATGGGGAAACAGCAGCTGTTGGCCGAGCAGGGTCAAGCCCAGCAGCACGATGGGCACGCCGATCTGGAAAGCGGCAAACATGGAGCGCTGGTTGGCTTTACGCCAGCCGACGCGGTTGAGCAGGGTCTGGGTTTCGTTGTCCAGGCTGACCGAGCGCTGGGCCACGGTGCTGGCGCCCAACTGGCGCATCAGGCTGCCGAGTTTGTCCTCGCGGGTCAGTTGGCCTTGCAGGCGTTGGCTGACCAGGCGTTGACGGCGCCTTTGCTCCAGCAGGTTGCCGACGATCAAGGCGGCGGCGGCGAGCGATAACAGGATGCAAATCAGGATGGCCATCTCAAATACTCCGCAACATGCGCCACATGACGAAGGTGCCCGAAATGTCGAGCGCCACCGCGGCCAGCAGCAGGTGGCGCCCGGTTCCGTCATTCCACATGCTCATCAGGTAGCCCGGGTTGACCATCAGGAAGTAGCCGACCATGACGATAGGCAAACCCGCCAGCACATAGGCGGTCATGCGCGTTTCGCCAGTCATGGCCTTGAGTTGGCGCGCACCCTGTTCGCGCTCGCGGATCATCTTGATCAGGTTTTCCAGCAGCTCGCTGGCGTTGCCGCCGTAGCGGTGGTTGACCTTCAGGCCAAGAGCAAACAGGCGGAATTCATCGCGCTCGTAGAACTCGGCAAAGTCGCTGACCGACTCCGGCAGGCTCACGCCCATTTGCACGTTGCGCTGGATGCGGCTCATGGCCTGCTTGAGCGGCGCTTCGGTGCTGTCGATCGCGCCCAGCACAGCGTCCGCCAGGGTGCGCCCAGACTTGAGGCTGCGCACGCTGTGGTCCAGCAGCTGCGGTAATTGTTCGACCATGCGCTGCACTCGCCGTTGGTAGCGCCAGGCGATATACACCCGCAGCAGCAGCGGCGGCAGGATCAGCATGGCCAACAGGCCCAGCCCGCCGGCCAGCAGATAGCCCAGCAACATGCCCAGCGCCCAGCCGCTCAGCCACAAACCCAGGCGGTCGGTGGGTTTGCCCAGGCCGGCGCGCTGGAACATGCGCTCCAGCGCGACCCAGCTGCCGTTCGGCTCCTGGGGCACCGGCTGGCCGTCGCTGAGCCGCTCCAGCACCCGGTCGGTGCCGGCCTGGCGTAACCCTCGCTGGAACAGCCAGACGGACAGGCTGATCAGCAGGATGCAAATGAGCAGCAAGACAAGTCCGGTCATGAGCCCTCTCTACAACGGCAATGCCGATTCGCGCCGCAGCTTGTCGCCGGCCGGGTTGAGCGCTTCGCGCAGAAAGCCGAAACCGCTACGGCGGTCGAGGCGGAACAGGGTGTTGGTGACATACACGTCGTCGCGCACCCCCACCACTTCCACCACCTCACTGACGCAACGGCGCCCATCGGGCAGGCGCGTCAGTTGCACCACCACATCCAGTGCGGCACAGATCATCTGCCGCAGGGTTTTCTCCGCCACCACCCGACCGGTCAGGCCCACCAGGGTTTCCAGGCGCAGCAACGCGTCCTGGGCATTGTTGGCATGCACGGTACTCATGGAACCGTCATGGCCGGTGTTCATGGCCGTCATCACGTCGAGCACTTCGACGCCACGGATCTCGCCAAGGATGATGCGGTCCGGGCGCATCCGCAGGGCGTTGCGAATCAGGTCGCTGGCCTTGACCTCGCCATGCCCCTCGGCATTGGGCGGGCGGGTTTCCAGGCGCACCACGTGGGGGTGGCCCAGTTGCAGCTCGGCGACGTCTTCGATGGTGACCAGGCGTTCGTGGGGGTTGATCAATTGGCTGAGGATATTGAGCAGCGTGGTCTTGCCGGTGCCGGTGCCGCCACTGATGAGAATATTGCAGCGCTTGCCCACCGCCTCCTGGAAGAACTCGAAAATATTGTGGTCGATGGTTTGCATTGCTACCAGGTCACTGCTCTTGAGCATGTCCTTGCGAAATTTACGGATCGACAGGCACGGGCCGTCCAGGGCAATCGGCGGGATGATCGCATTGACCCGGCTGCCATCCGGCAAGCGCGCATCGACCATCGGTGACGACTCATCCAGGCGTCTTCCGAGGGGCGCGAGAATGCGCTGCATCACGCGTTCTACATGGTGCGCGTCGATAAAACGCAGGTCGCTCTGGTGGAGTACTCCGTCACGCTCGATAAACACCCGGTGTGGGCCGTTGACCAGGATCTCGGTGATCGACACATCGCGCAGCAGCACTTCCAGCGGGCCGAAGCCGGTCAGCTCATCGACGATTTCCTCGGCCAGGCGCTCCATCTCATAGCGCGAGATCGCCAGGTGCATGCGTGTGATGTATTCGGCCACTTTGTCGATGACAAATTGCGCCAGGGATTGGCGCGAGCCTTCCAGCAGGTTCTGGCCCGATTCTTCGATGGCATCGATGATGTAGCGATGCAGCACCAGTTTCAGGCCGTCGTGATCGTTGTGCGCGGCACTTCCACGGGCCGGTGCGCCGAAGAGTTTTTCGCCGTTCATCGACTCGCTCCCAGCAGGCGTTCGAACCAGCGGGTCGAAGGTTTATCCAGGCCTTCGGTGCGTTTGGCCAGGCGCTCGCCCAGGTGGCGCAGGGCTTGGGTCAAGGCTTCGCGTGGGGCCAGGGTGAACAGGCTTTGCCCCTGGTTCTTGGCGTTCAGGCGCACTTCGGGGCTCAGGGGCAGCACGGCGATGCACTCCAGGCCGAAGCTTTTTTCCAGGGCTTCGGTGCCGGGGGCGCAGCCTTTGACGTAGCGATCGACCAGCAGCTTGGCATGGTCGAGCTTCATGCCTTTTTCGCGCCACAGGTTCAGCATCGCCAGGTTACGCCGACAGTCGAGTACGCATTGGTCGGTGCACCACAACAGCTTGTCGCAGTGGCTGACAAAGGTGCGCAGGGCTTCGCTGTCCGCTTGCCCGGTGAGGTTGACCACGATGTGCTGGAAGTGCTGGCGCAAGGCGCTGAGCAACATGTACAGCTCCGCGGCGCTGGTCATTTCCAAGGGTTCATCGCTGGCGGCGTAGGCGAGGATCCGCAGGCCGTCGTCGGTGCTGGTGAACGCGCTGTTGATCAGGGTGGCGTCCAGGCGTCGCAGGTGGCGCAAGGCGTCGCCGAAATTGAAGGTACTGTCCAGGCCCAGCAGCGCCAGGCTGTCGCCCCTGGGCAGGCCGAGGTCGAGCATCAGCGTCTGTTGGCCGCTCTTTTGCACCACCATCGCCAAGTGGCTTGCCAGCAGGGCGCCATCGGTATTGCCCTGGGCACCGTAGAGAACGGTGAGGCCGCCAAGATGGGCGTTCGGCGCGGTGGGCGGCAAGCGCTTGCTCAGGCGCCGCACCAGCCCGGCCACTTCGCTGGAGCGTGAACCATAGGCGACAAAATCCCGAGCGCCGGCACGCATGGCGTTGAGTACCAACTGGTTGTCCATGCCGTCGCCCAAGGCCACCACCGCCAACATCGGCTTGGCTTCCAGGGCGCCTTCGATCAAGGCGCTCTGGGCCACCAGATGCTCGCGGTCCAGGCCCACGAACACCAGGTTGGCGAAGGTCACGTCCACCAGTGCCAGCAATTCATCGAGGCTGCCGCCGCCCACGTTGATCACTTGGCCAAGAGGGGCCAGGGCACCCTGGAGCCATTCCAGGTCGGTGCTGTTGCGGGTGATTGCCAGGAAGGTCTGGCTCAGGCTATCGCTCATTGGGAAAGTCCACTGCGACGGTCGAAGTTGCCGTTTTCCAGGAAGAACAGGCGGAACCAGTTCGGGTCATAGGTGCGCAGTTTTTCGCCGGGCAGCGACGGCAACTGCGCATTGGCAGCCAGTGGCTGGACCAGATGCGGCGTGACAATCATCAGCAGTTCTTTTTCTTCGCTGCTGATATTGGAGTCGCGGAAAAATGCGCCAAGGATCGGGATGTCGCCCAGGCCTGGGAGCTTGGCGATGGTCGAACGGTTGGTGCTGCTGATCAGGCCGCTGATCACGAAGCTTTCGCCGTCGGCCAGTGACACGCTGGTGTCGGTGCGCCGGACGGTCAGGGCCGGCACTTGAATGCCTTCGATGCGAATCGCATTGTTGTAATCCAGCTCGCTGACTTCCGGGGCGACTTTCAGGGCGATGCGGTTGTGGTCGATGACCGTGGGCGTCAGCGTCAGGCGAATGCCGAATTCCTTGTACTCGATGGTGATGGTATCGCTGCCGGCACTGGGCACCGGAATCGGCACTTCGCCGCCGGCCAGGAAGGTCGCGCTCTGGCCGCTCATGGCCACCAGGCTCGGGCGCGCCAGGGTATAGGCGAAGCCGCTGCTTTCCAGGGCGTTGATCAGTGCCTTGACCCGGCCACCGCCAAACCCGATGTTGAAGTTGTCGGCACTCACCGGCAATTTGAAAATGCCCTCTGACGGGGACAGTAAATCGGGGCTGCCGAGGAAAAAGTTTTTACCCATGCCCAGGATCTTGGTGCTGGCTTCCTTGAGCTTGGTGCGGCTGACCTCGACAAAGCGAATATCGGTCTGCACCTGGCTGGGCAGCGTCGGGTCTTCGGAGGGCGACAGCGATTGGCTGGTCAGCGCCGAAGTAGCCTTGCCCTTGACGAACACCATGCTCTGGCGCGGCGTGGTTGAGCAGCCGGTCCACACCATCAGGCTGGTAGCGCCGCTGCCGACGCCAGTGAGCAGGAAATGGCGGTCGCCGTTGACCCGCACATCGGCAATTTTCGGGTCGCCGATAGCCAGGCGCGTAATCGCTACCGGCGACTGCAGCTCGGTCTGCAAGCCTTCGCCTACCTCGATCACGGCGGGCAATTGGCCCAGGGCGTTGCAGTTGCCCGATGCGCCCATCGCCATGCCCAGGGGCAGGCACGGCAGCATCAAGGCCAAGGCCAATTGAGCGTAGCGTTGGCTCATTCAAGGCATCCTTGTTCAATCAGGGGGTAGGTTGTGCTGCCGCTGCGCCGCGAATCACTTCGACGCCCCGACGCTGGCCGGTGTCGGCCACCGTGGGGGTGATTTTTTTTGGCGGGCCGCTGAGGGCCAATTGGGTGAATTGGTAGAGGTCGCGGTTGGCGCTTTGCACCTTGTCCGGGGTGTCGCTTTCACCGGCCCAGTAGCGGCTGAGCAATTGTTCGTCGGCACTGCGCACGGCCAGGCGCAGCGTGCCGGCTTGGGAAGCGAGCATCAGCCGACTCAGCAATTGTTCGGGCACCGCCAGCACCACACTGCGCGCGGCGGTGCGACGTTGAGCCGCCTGGGCGCGTTCTTCGGCGGTGGCGGGTGGCGGTACTGCCGGGGTGCCGTCGTTGGCCAAACCCAGTTGGTCGCCGACGCTGAGCAGGCGAATCGCCGGGATGACCACCTGTGCCGACTGCTCGGCATTGGCATTGTCCTGGCGCAAGAACAACAAGACATCCACGTAATCGCCGGGGCTCAACTGGCCACCGGCACCGATGACCTCGTCGACGGCGACGGCGAGCGCGCGTTCATCTGCACGAATCATGCGGGCCAGGGGGCCGCCGGCGGTGAAGCTTTCATCATTGAGCCAGGTGCCGGCACCCAGGGCCCGCAAGGGCGTACGACCGATGGCCTGGTCAACGCTGGTCAGGCTGCCTGCCGGCACGGTACGCAGTTTTTCCACGGCTACATCGGCAGCGGTGAGGGGCACAAAAGGCGCAACCGCGTGCACCAGTACCACGACGGGCTGGCGGGTCTGGTCTTCCACGACCGCAACGGTTTTTTCAACGGAAATGACAGGTTCTGGCGAGGGCACTACGGCGGGTGCCGACGGCCGGCTCAGTACCAGGCCCCAATACCCTGCCACCAGGGCTCCGATAAGCAGCAAGCCAGCCAGGACCATGCTGATGCGACTGTTCATGACGGCGCTCCCTATCCTGTTGCACTACTTTTATTCCCGTTAATCCAAACGAGTTAAATTCGCAACTGGGCTGTGATGAACAACTAACGATTTGGCTATTTGAAGGTAGCTCAGCTAGGACGAAATGCCATTACCGAATGAAAAAATTATCGATGTTTTTAGAGTCGGGCCTTTAAACAACGGACTTGCAGGGCGCATGAGGCCGCTAATACTTTATGATTAATTCATTCTTACAGTTGTGAGTGTTAAATTTGTTGACAATGCTCTAGTGGCACACGGCAATCATTGTGCGGGCCAGCTGTATCGGCGCTTTGTGGCGCATGAAGGAGATCTCAACATGATCCTTGACCTGTTCTTGAAATTTTATGTTCACGCTCAGTTATTCCTGCGTCGCAGAGACGGGGCGTCGGCTATTGAATATGTGATTATCGTCGCGATAGTTGCGTTGGTGATCGTCGGTATTGGTACTGGGCTTGGCGATAAGATAAAAGGTATCTTCGAGCAAGTGTCTGATGCGCTGCCAGCAGCGACTTAGCTGTCATTGCGGTATTCTTTCGTTCCGGTGATTCTTTTTATCAGGTACCGCCCATGACCCACCCTTCGTCATCCCGCCAACAAATCCTATTGGTGGACGACGAGGAGGATGCGCTGGTGGAGTTGGCCGAATCCCTCGAAAACGAGGGGTTCGTCTGTTTCACCGCGACCTCCGTCACCTTCGCCTTGCAAGAATTGACACTTCACCCTGATATCGCCCTGGTCATCACCGATCTGCGCATGCCCGAGGAAAGTGGTATCTCCTTGATCAAGCGCCTGCGCGAACATACCTCACGCTCGCATTTGCCTGTGATCGTGATGTCTGGCCATGCAGAAATGGACGATGTCAGCGATATGCTGCGCTTGCAGGTGCTGGACTTGTTTCGCAAGCCGATCTACCTGGTGCGCTTGCTCGATACCCTCAACAGTCTGTTTCCCCTCTCTACACCTGGTCGGTAACGGGCCTGCACCGCTTATTAAATGTGGGAGCTGGCTTGCCTGCGATGATGGCCGAACAGTCAACGACTAACTGCCTGACACTCCGAAACCCAACTGTGGGAGCGGGCTTGCTCGCGAAGGCGGTATGGCAGACAACCGAGATATGTACTCATTCCAACCCAATTAAATGGTCGACCCGAAGAGCGCCATCGCAGGCAAGCCAGCTCCCACATTGATTACAGGTGCCCTCGTCACAGTTGATAACTGAAGCTCAGCGTATACCGAGGCCTGCGATTGAAGCTGTCCAGGGCGATATCCGACATTGGCTTGGCCGCTTCCAGCGCGATGTTGTAGTACTTGTTGTCGCCAAAGCGTAAACCTACCGCCGCCGACGACATGTCGTTGGCCTTGACCGGCAGGTCGTTGAACCAGGATTTGGCGCGATCGACCACTACGTAGGGTTGCAGGATTTTCACCCAGTTGCCGGCGCGGTTGAAGCTGTAGTTGACCTCGTACGCCACCCCCCAGCCCTTGTCGCCCGAGCCTTGGTCGTCCGGGTAGCCGCGGCCGAAATTTTGCCCACCGAAGGTGGCGCGTTCGCTGTCGGGCAGGGTGTTGTTGCTCCAGTACAGCGCGCCGGAAAGTACGCCTTGCCAGTTGTCGAAGAACTTGTCGCTTTGCACGCCGGAGAGGCGCAGGCGGAAGAAGTCGAGGTCGGGTTTAGCCACGTCCAGGTCACTGCGGGCCTTGGCGCCCAGGCCATCGATGCCCTGGTACAGGCCACCGCTGATGATGCGTAGGCGTCGCGCGTCGGCTTTGCGCCAATCACCTTCGAAGGCCAGGGCGCGCAGGTTGGATTCGATGTCGAAACGCAGCGGGTAACCCACCAGTTTATAGCGCGTGGTCTGGTCGACCGCGTACAGGCGTGTGCCCAGGGTGAATGACTCGGTCGGGGAGGCAATGAATGGGTGGCTCAGGCCAATGGAGTAGCGGTCGATGGACTGGTGCGGCTTGAGTTCGAAACCGCCGTCCAGTTGCACGCTGCTGCTGGGGTCGGCGCGATAGCGCTCGGCGGCGAGCGCCAGTTGGGTGCCTTCGGCATTGATGAATTGGTTGTAGTCCACGCGGTAGTAATGCTCTTTGTCCTCGCCGGGTGGGAACAGGCCGCTGACGCTGAGCTGCTCGCCCATGGACGTCTGGGAGTTGCTGGTGGCGCTCAGCAACGCTTGCGTGCCGCCACGGCTTTTCTGCACCAGGCTCATGCTGGTGGTGAAAGGTTTGCGGCTGGCCTGGATCTGCATGTGCGTGGCGCCATCGGTGGTGCCTGGCGGCGGTACTTGCGCTTGTACGCTGAGGCCGGGGATGCGGCTCATCAGCGTGGTATAGCGCTCGAAGGTCTTGCGAGTCAGTGGGCGTTCGGCCAGGAGCTTTTGCGCGAGTTTATCGACGTAGGCCGACACCGAACCAATGTCGCCGGTTTGTTGATAGTCCTTGATGTAGCCTTCCACCAGTACCACGCGGACCAGGCCATTTTCGAAGTTCTGTTGCGGCAGGAAGGCGTAGGACAGCAGGTAGCCATCCTCCTGATAACGGCGGGTGATGCCACGGGTCGCTTCAATCAGTTGCGCAAGGTTGGTTTCACGTCCAATCAACGGCGCATACACCTGTGCCGTCTCGGCGAGCGGGTAGACCGTTCCGCCTTCGATCTGCAACTTTCGAATAGTGACCTTGGTGTCCATCAACAGCGGCTGGCCCGCAGTCGGCGGCGCCTCGGGTACTTGGGTTTTCGACGTGGGTGGTCGGTAGGCGTCAGCGGGCAGGTTGGGCACCGGCAGGGTGCGAACAGTGTCGTTGCTGTTAAGAAAGCTGGGAAGGGTCTCGGCCTGGGCGTAAGCACTGAGGGTGAGCAATAACAACGGGGTCAACACGCGCATAGGACACTCCATGGTCAACTGCAGCAGCGCTTCGGGCCCGCCGGGTTCTGGGACTCGGTTCGGGAGGGCGGCGACTGATCACAGGTGTCGCTGCCCATAAAAAAGACGAGAGACTTATTAAAGGTCTCTCGTCTCAACCAAGCGTAGGCGCTGTAGGGGAGGCCGTCTAATCGGCCAGGTGCATTTCTATTTGCCGGTCAGGCCATTCAACAAACCGCCCAGACCGCCTGTGGCCGTAGTGCCGCCCGTGGTGGTGGCAGTGCCGGTTGCTGTGGCAGTGGTGCCGATATTCAGGCCACCGAGCAAACCACCGCTGGTGCCGCCAGTGGTGCCGCCGGTTACCAGGCCACCCACCGAGGCGACGGTGCCGCCGACCGCTGTGACGGTGGTTCCTACCGCGTTGGTGATCGGGTTGGCATTGGCTGCGGTCAGGTTAGTGCCCAAGCTGCTGACTGCGCCGCCGACTTGAGTCACCAGGCCATTGACCGGAGCACCCACACCGGTAGTGGTGCCGATGGTTTGGGTCAGGTTGGTGACGCCGCTGGTCACAGGGGTGAGCGCTGCGCCGACATTGGCCGCTACGGTGGCGACCGGTGCGGTAGCTGCGGTGTTTGCTACTCCTGTGCCACCCAGCACAGTGCCCAGCGAGGCAACGGTGCCGCCTACTGCACCACCGGTCACACCTGCTGCACTGACGGTGCCGTTGGTGTTGCCCACGTTCAGGCCGGTACCCACGTTAGCCACCAGGCCACCCACCAGTTCTGGAATGCCGGTAGCCGAGGTGCCACCGGTTGGGGCGACATAACCACCTGATTTATCCAGTGTGCCACCGACGCCGGTGAGCACGGTGCCGACAACGCCGGTGACCGGGTTGCCCGTGCCGCCCGTGCTGGCGACTTGAGTCCCCAAGCTGGTGACGGTCGAGCCGACCTTATCCAGTACGCCATTGAGTGGAGTGCCCAAGCCGGTTGCGTTACCCAGGTTGCCGGTGGTGTTTTCCACCAGCGACACCACAGGCACCACGACTTTGCTGCCCAGGGTGTTGGTCAACGAACCCAGCGGGCCGGTGGTGCTGGCCGTGCTGAGGGTATCGCCGAGCATGGTAACGGTGGTGCCGACTTTGTCCACCACGCCACCCACTGCAGTGCCTACACCGCCTGTCAGGCCGCCCACGACGGGGATACCGCCGAGAGTGGTTGACAGTGATTGGCCGGTGGTCGACAGGCCGTCGCCCAAGTCAGCTACGCCGCCGCCGACACCTGCGACCGTAATGCCCAGCGAATTGCTATTGGTTCCCAGGGATCCCAGGCCTGTTGTGACGCCGGTGCCGATGGTGGTGACCGCAGTGCCGACCGAGGTGACCAGGCCGCCTGCTGTGGTGCCGACGATTGGAACAGGGGTCAAGGCGCCTCCGAGATCACCTACTGCTGCGCCTACATTGCCTACGGTGGTGCCGAGGGTGCCGGCGATCTGGCCGGTGATCAGCGGGGTGGTTGTCGAACCTGTTCCGCCGCCAGTGCCGCCGGTGCCACCACCAGTCCCACCCGTGCCGCCGCCAGTCCCACCGGTGCCACCGCCAGTCCCACCCGTGCCGCCGTCAGTGCCACCGGTGCCACCGCCAGTCCCACCCGTGCCGCCGTCAGTGCCACCGGTGCCACCGCCAGTCCCACCCGTGCCGCCGTCAGTGCCACCGGTGCCACCGCCAGTCCCACCCGTGCCGCCGTCAGTACCACCTGCGCCGCCACCAGTCCCACCGGTACCGCCGCCCGTGCCGCCATCACCGCTCCCGGCACCTGCACCAGCATCCGGCGATGACGCCGCCACGCTGGATTTATGCCCGCCACCACCGCTGCTGCAGCCGCCCAGGCTCATTGCCAGAATCAGGGCCAGCGCGGTACTTGCTTTCCAAAACACGACTTGAGTTTTCATGATTGAGTTCCTTGCACCTAGTACAACCTTGGTTGTTTCAAACCTTCGTTACTTCTTCGGATAACGATAGGTTTGTCCGTGTGACTATCTCAGGCGAGGGCACTCTTTCACGCAACGCTCAACTTGGTATTAACGATTTATATACATCCCGCCATCGTCGGCTTAATGACTAATACCAAAGGTGTAATGGAAGGATGTTTCAGGATGTTTATAATAGTAAAATCAAAGTGTTGTAAATAAAGACGGACCTCGTAAGGTCCGCTATAACTTAGGGTGTATATATACAATTAATCAGGGTTTTCAGGCAGTCGGCTGCCACTGCCCCAGCATATGTTGTATATCCCCAGCGCCTTTGAGTTCCAACGCCCCGCTGGAACCGGCCGCGCTGCTCATCAATATCACTTCACTGGGCAGGCGCACCGGCTTCATGAACTCGACGTCGATTTCAATATTGGCGGCCGGCAAGTGTTCTGCCAGCGCCGCGAGGGTGCGCGCCTTGTTCCATAACCCGTGGGCGATGGCCTGGGGAAAACCGAACAGTTTGGCGGTAGGCCCACTGAGGTGGATGGGGTTGTAGTCGCCGGACACTCGGGCGTAGCGGCGGCCTATGTCAGTGGGCGCTTTCCAGCGCGTCAGTTCGGTGAGCGTGTCTGGGGTTTGCAATCCGCTCTCCAGGGCTTCGCCCTCCAGCTTCACGCCTCGACACAACATTCGGCTTTCGGCTTCCCACAAAAGTCCAAGTGCATCCTCTACAACGGTGACGATGTCAAAGGTGGCCCCCTTGGGATGGGGGCTGAGATTGCGTGCGTAGACACCGACACTCACGTCACCCACGCCACCCAACGGCCGATGAATACGGATGCGATTGCGCAGGTGGATCAACCCCAGCAACGGAAACGGAAAGCGCTTGTCCGTCAGCAGTTGCAGTTGCAGGCCGAACGCGAGGATATGCGGATAAGTCGCCGGCAGCATCGGGCTGTCAGCAAAGCCGCACACCTTGCGGTACGCGGCAACGGCGCTGGGGTTGATACTCATCCGGCAGCGCAACCCACATTCGGGCAGTGAGCTGCCGGTGATCTTGCGCTTGAGCGCCGCACGCCAATACAGCGGCAGTAGGGGCGGGGTGCTGTCCAACGTTTGCCATTGCATGCTTACGCTCCCAGAAGACTTTGCCCACACACCCGCAGCGCTTGGCCGCTGACCGCGCCGGAACCCGGCTGGCTCAGCCAGGCGACGGCTTCGGCCACGTCCTGGGGCAAGCCACCTTGGCCCAGGGAACTCATGCGGCGCCCGGCCTCGCGCAGGGCGAAGGGAATATGCGCGGTCATCTGGGTTTCGATAAACCCTGGCGCGACGGCGTTGATGCTGATCCCACGCTCCTTCAACAGCGGCGCCCAGGCTTGAGCCAGGCCGATCAACCCAGCCTTGCTTGCGGCATAGTTGGTTTGCCCACGATTGCCGGCGATGCCACTGATAGAAGCCAGCAACACCACCCGTGCATTGTCCTGCAGGGTGCCGCTGTCGAGCAGGGCCTTGGTCAGCACTTGCGGAGCCTTGAGGTTGACCGCCAGCACTGCGTCCCAGTATTCCGGGGTCATGTTGGCCAGGGTTTTGTCGCGGGTGATGCCGGCGTTGTGCACCAGGATGTCGAGCCCGTCTGGCAGGTGCTCGATCAGTTGGCGTGTGGCATCTTCGGCGCAGATATCCAGGGCCACCGTGCGTGCATTCAGGCGTGCGGCCAGGGCTTCGAGGTCGGCCTTGGCCTGGGGCACATCGAGCAGAATCACGTCGGCGCCGTCGCGGGCCAGGGTTTCGGCGATGGAGGCACCGATGCCTCGAGCGGCGCCGGTAACCAACGCCTTGCGCCCGGCCAAAGGGCGCGTCCAGTCTTGCACCGGGGTGTCGCAAGCTGACAGGCGAATCACCTGGCCCGAGATATAAGCGCTTTTGGGCGAGAGGAAAAACCGCAGCGCGCCTTCCAACTGGTCTTCGGCACCGTCGCCCACGTACAGCAATTGCAGCACGCCACCGCTGCGCAGCTCCTTGGCCAGGGAACGGCTGAACCCTTCCAGGGCGCGCTGGGCGCTGGCGGCGAACGGATCGCTGAGGCTTTCCGGCGCCCGGCCAAGGATCACCAAGTGGGCACTGTGGTCGAGGTTTTTAAGCAGTGGTTGGAAGAATTCGCGCAGCTGCTTGAGCTGGTCGGTGTGCTGCAAACCGCTGGCATCGAACACCACCGCCTTGAGCTTGGGGCCGTGTCCTGGAATCCACGCGGGCGCTGTCGAGGCTTCGGCGCCGTAGCTGTAGACGGCGTCGGTGAGTCGGTTGGCAAATGCCAGCACCTGGGTAGCCAATGCGCCGCCGCCCAGCAGCAGCGCACCTTCGACCGGGCGCAGGCGCCCGGCTTGCCAGCGTTCCAGGCGTACCGGTGACGGCAGGCCAATGGCGGCGACCAGGCGATGGCCGAGGCTTGAGTTGGCGAAGTCGATATAACGGTCAGACATGGAACGCTCTCCGAAGGCTGGGGTTCAAAGGTTGACCACCCTGGGGTGGCAGTCGTTCGATTGAGCCTAGGCTAGGCTTGATGATTCCACCCACCACCACAAGGGAGCTTTCCATGACTCAATTGCGCCGTGTAGCGATCATTGGCGGTAATCGCATTCCTTTCGCCCGATCCAATGGCCCCTACGCTACGGCGAGCAACCAGGCGATGCTGACTGCCGCGCTGGAGGGCCTGATAGAGCGCTACAACCTGCACGGCCTGCGCATGGGCGAAGTGGCCGCCGGCGCGGTGCTCAAGCATTCCCGTGATTTCAACCTGACGCGTGAATGCGTGCTCGGTTCGCGCCTGTCACCGCAAACCCCTGCGTACGACATTCAGCAAGCCTGCGGCACGGGGCTTGAGGCGGCGCTGCTGGTGGCCAATAAAATCGCCCTGGGCCAGATCGAATGCGGCATTGCCGGCGGGGTGGACACCACCTCGGATGCACCGATTGGCGTGAATGAAGGGCTGCGCAAGATCCTGCTGCAAGCCAACCGCAGCAAATCCCTGGGAGATAAGCTAAAACTCCTGTTACAACTTCGTCCTCATCACCTCAAGCCGGAACTGCCGCGCAACGGCGAACCGCGTACCGGCTTGTCCATGGGCCAGCATTGCGAACTGATGGCCCAGACCTGGCAGGTCCCCCGCGCCGAGCAGGACCAGCTTGCGCTGGAGAGCCATCAGAAGATGGCGGCGGCCTACGCCGAAGGCTGGCACAACGATTTGCTCACGCCCTTTCTCGGCCTCACCCGCGACAACAACCTGCGGCCCGACCTGACCCTGGAAAAACTCGCCAGCCTCAAGCCGGCCTTCGAGCGCAGCGAAAAGGGCACGCTCACCGCGGGCAACTCCACACCGCTGACCGATGGTGCCTCCCTGGTGTTGCTGGGCAGTGAGGCATGGGCCAAGGAGCGCGGCTTGCCGATCCTGGCTTACTTGCGCGATGGCGAAGCGGCGGCAGTGGATTTCGTCCACGGCGCCGAGGGCCTGCTGATGGCGCCGGTGTATGCGGTACCGCGTTTGCTGGCGCGCAACGGCCTGACGTTGCAGGACTTTGATTACTACGAGATCCACGAAGCCTTCGCCGCCCAAGTGCTGTGCACGCTCAAGGCCTGGGAAGACGCCGACTATTGCAAGACCCGCCTGGGCCTGGACGCGCCGCTGGGGTCGATCGACCGCAGCCGCCTCAACGTCAAGGGCAGTTCCCTGGCGGCGGGCCATCCGTTTGCCGCCACCGGTGGGCGTATCGTCGCCAGCCTGGCTAAATTATTGGATGCAGCGGGCAAGGGCCGTGGGCTGATTTCCATCTGTGCAGCCGGTGGCCAAGGCGTGACGGCGATTATCGAACGCTGATTGCCGACAAAATTGGCCCATTGAATGCATTCTGAAGGGGTCAGAGGTCAGTAGCCTCTCCCCCCGGCGAGCCGATTGCCGTATAACGAGTGCCACACGCGTGTTTGGTAATACAGGACCCACAATAAAAGCTGATGAAGACTCCTAAACGCATTGAACCCCTGATCGAAGACGGTCTGGTCGACGAAGTGCTGCGCCCTCTGATGAGTGGTAAAGAAGCAGCTGTTTATGTGGTGCGCTGCGGCAATGAATTGCGTTGCGCCAAGGTTTACAAGGAGGCGAATAAACGAAGTTTTCGTCAGGCATCCGAATACCAGGAAGGCCGTAAGGTCCGTAACAGCCGCCAGGCGCGAGCCATGGCCAAGGGCTCCAAGTTCGGCAAGAAGGAAACCGAAGATGCCTGGCAGAACGCGGAAGTGGCAGCGCTGTTTCGCCTGGCCGGTGCGGGCGTTCGTGTGCCCCAGCCGTTCGACTTTCTCGAAGGCGTGCTGTTGATGGAACTGGTGGCCGACGAATACGGCGATGCGGCGCCGCGTCTGAATGACGTAGTGCTGGAGCCGGACCAGGCGCGTGAATACCACGCCTTCCTGATCTCCCAGATCGTGCTGATGCTGTGCACCGGCCTGGTGCACGGTGACCTGTCCGAGTTCAACGTACTGCTCACGCCTACGGGCCCGGTGATCATCGACCTGCCCCAGGCGGTGGATGCGGCGGGCAACAACCACGCGTTCAGCATGCTGGAGCGCGACGTTGGCAACATGGCTTCCTACTTCGGGCGTTTTGCCCCGGAGTTGAAGAAAACCAAGTACGCCAAGGAAATGTGGGCGCTGTACGAAGCTGGCACCTTGCACCCGGCCAGTGTATTGACCGGTGAGTTCGACGAACCGGAAGAACTGGCGGATGTGGGCGGTGTGATCCGTGAGATCGAAGCGGCGCGGTTGGATGAAGAGCGTCGCCAGGCGATTCGCGCGGCGGATGATGCGCCACCAAGCAAAGTGCCGGACGAGCCACCGCCGCCGCCTTGGATGCAGTAACTCACTGTGGCGAGGGAGCTTGCTCCCGTTCACCCGCGCAGCGGGTGCTGGCTTTTTTGGGGGGCGCTTCGCACCCCAGCGGGAGCAAGCTCCCTCGCCACAAGAGCCAGCTCCCACATTGGGTTTTGTGTTTGTCCAGTCAGGCGCAGCAGTTGCCCGCTGCCAACTCCTTGAGGATCGGGCAATCGGGCCGATGATCGCCCTGGCAGTGCTCCATCAGGTCCTGCAAGGTATCGCGCAGTTGCCCCAGCTCGCGAATCTTGTGGTTCAACTCGTCGATGTGCTGGCGCGCCAGGGCTTTTACGTCGGCGCTGGCCCGCTGGCGGTCTTCCCACAGGGTCAGCAACTTGCCGACTTCTTCCAGTGAAAACCCCAGGTCCCGCGAGCGCTTGATGAACGTCAGGGTGTGCAGGTCGTCGTGGCCGTACACCCGGTAGCCGCTGTCGGTGCGGTGGGCGGTTTTCAGCAGGCCAATGGATTCGTAGTAGCGAATCATCTTCGCGCTTAGCCCGCTGGTGCGGGCGGCTTGGCCGATGTTCATGGGCGTTGATCCTCCAAGTCCTTGGGTTTCCAGGTTTTCAACAACAGGGCGTTACTCACCACGCTGACGCTGGACAAGGCCATGGCGGCGCCAGCCAGTACCGGGTTGAGCAGGCCGAAGGCGGCCAGGGGAATGCCGATCAAGTTATACACAAAGGCCCAGAACAGATTCTGTCGAATTTTCGCGTAGGTCTTGCGGCTGATCTCCAGGGCGGCCGGCACCAGGCGCGGGTCGCCACGCATCAAGGTGATACCGGCGGCGTGCATGGCCACGTCGGTACCGCCGCCCATGGCGATGCCGATATCGGCAGCGGCCAGGGCCGGCGCATCGTTGATACCGTCGCCGACCATGGCCACCACGCCGGTTTTTTTCAGCTCGGCCACGGCAGCGGCTTTATAGGCGGGCAGTACCTCGGCATGCACGTCGTCGATGCCCAAGGCCTCGGCCACCACCCGCGCACTGCCGTGGTTATCGCCAGTGATCAGGTGGCTGCTGATGTGCTGCGCCTTGAGTTGTTGCACGGCCTGCAACGCGCCGGGCTTGAGCGTGTCGCCAAAGGCAAACAGCCCTAGCACGCGGGGTTGCGCGCCTTGTTCGATCAGCCAGGACAAGGTGCGGCCTTCGGCTTCCCATTCCTTGGCACGCGGGCCTAAATCGCCTGCGTCCAGGCCGGTCTCTTCCAGCAAGCGGCGATTACCCAGCGCCAATGGCCGACCGTCGAGCGTACCGGCAATGCCGCGCCCGGTCAGGGATTGGCTGGCGCTCACATCGGCCACGTCCAAGCCTCTTTCGCGACAAGCATCCAGCACGGCCTTGGCCAGCGGGTGCTCACTGCCGCGCTGCAGGGCGCCGGCCTGTTGCAACAACAGGGCTTCGTTGCCATCCACGGCCGCCAAATGCGCAATGTTGGGCGCGCCGGAGGTGAGGGTGCCGGTCTTGTCGAACACTACGGCGCTCACGGCATGGGCGCGCTCCAGCGCTTCGGCGTCCTTGATCAGGATGCCGTGGCGTGCGGCGACGCCAGTGCCGGCCATGATCGCGGTCGGTGTGGCCAGGCCCAGGGCACAAGGGCAGGCGATCACCAATACGGCCACCGCATTGATGATGGCGGTTTCCAGGGAGGCGCCATACAGCCACCAGCCCACTACGGTAATCAGCGCCAATACCAGCACGGCCGGCACGAACACCTGGCTGACTTTATCCACCAGTTTCTGAATCGGTGCCTTGGCGGCCTGGGCGTCTTCGACCAGGCGGATGATGCGCGCAAGCACACTTTCCGCGCCCAGGGCCAGGGTGCGCACCAGCAGGCGGCCTTCACCGTTGATGGCGCCACCGGTGACCGCGTCGCCGGGTTGTTTGGGCACCGGCAGGCTTTCGCCGCTGATCAGGGCTTCATCGGCATGGCTCTGGCCTTCCACCACCTCACCGTCCACCGGGAAGCGTTCGCCGGGTTTGACCAGCACCAGGTCGCCGTGCGTCAACGCACTGATGGCGACGTCTTCTTCGCGGCCGTCCTGCACGCGAATCGCCCGCTCCGGCCGCAAGGCTTCAAGGGCGCGGATGGCGCTGGCGGTCTGGCGCTTGGCGCGACTTTCCAGGTATTTGCCCAGCAGCACCAGAGCGATTACCACCGCAGAGGCTTCGAAGTACAGGTGCGGCGTCACGCCTGGGGCGGCGGTGAGCCATTCATAGATACTCAATCCGTAACCGGCACTGGTGCCGATCGCCACCAGCAGGTCCATATTGCCGGCGCCGGCGCGCACGGCTTTCCACGCGGCGACATAGAAGCGCGCACCCAGGATGAATTGCACCGGCGTGGCCAGGGCAAACTGTATCCAGGCGGGGAGCATCCAGTGCAGGCCGAAGGGCTCTACCAGCATCGGCAGCACCAAGGGCAGCGCCAGCAGAATGCCCGCCACCAGCGACCAGCGCTCGCGGCGCAGGCGCCGGGCTTGATCGGCGTCGGTGGCGGTTTCGCTTTGGGGCAGGGTGGCGGTGTAGCCGGCTTTGTCGACGGCGGCGATCAACACGCTGGGGTCCATCTGGCCCTGTACTTCGATGTGCGCGCGCTCATTGGCCAGGTTGACGCTGACACGTTGCACGCCCGGCACTTTGCCCAGCGCGCGTTCGACCCGCCCGGCACAGCTGGCACAGGTCATGCCGCCGATGGGCAGGTCAAAGGTGGTGGATCCATTCATGGGGCAGTCCTCCAGAAGAAGTTGCCACTAGGATCAACCTTAACCTGTGGGGAAGGTCAAGCCCCTTCAGTATTCCAATGCCGCGGTTTTGAGGTACATGCCGTCCGGGCCTTGGGCAATGCGTAATTTGCGTACATCGCCGGCTTTCAAGGTGATGTTCTGCGCGGGGGGCGCGAGCATGCCTGGCTGACAGCCGGGGGCTTGACCCGGCAACACTTTCAGGCGCAGCGACACATCGCCGGGGGGAAAGTTGAAGGAGGTGGCCTGTTCTTGGAACAGACGCCCAGCCAGTTGGTCCTGGATATACAGGCCGATCTCGCAGTGGGTCGGCACTTCCAGGCGTTCGCGGGAAATAATCAGCACCGCATAATCTTCAGCTGCCAGGGCCTGGGGCGCAGCGGCAGGCAAGCTCATCAGGCCGGCAAGGGCAAAAAACGACCAGCGCATGGCGAATGCTCCATGGTTCACAGCTAGGGAGTTGAAGCTTGGACGACGCCGCCGCCGAATACCAGCCCGGCAGAAATACTGAGAACTTGACCTTGCCATCATGGCAAGCTCGACACTGGGCTCAACCTCATCAAAGGAGTCATGTCATGCAAATATTCAGCGTTGAAGGAATGACCTGCGGCCATTGCGTTAAAGCGGTGACCCAGGCGGTACAGAGCAAGGATTCGGCAGCAAGTGTGGAGGTCGACTTGAAGGCTAAAGAAGTGCGGGTGGCAAGCAGTCTGTCCTCTGACCAAGTGATCGACCTGATTGCCGAGGAAGGCTACAGCGTCAAGCTGGCGTGATTTTTCTGATCGTTAGCCACCTAACGTAATGTTCATGGCACCCAAGCGCGGCTAGACTGTCGAGCTGCCGACTCACTTGGGTGTCTGATGAACCTTCGCATAATCCTGATTCTGGGCGCCTTGAGCGCCTTCGCGCCGTTGGCGATCGACTTTTACCTGCCGGGATTTCCGGCAATGGCCTCGGCCTTCGCCACTGACGAAAAACATATCCAGCTGACCCTGGCGGTGTATTTCGCGGGCCTGGCTATTGGCCAATTGATCTACGGGCCGCTGGCCGACCGCTTTGGCCGGCGCGTGCCGCTGCTCAGCGGCGTCACCCTGTTTACCCTCGCGTCTTTCGCTTGTGCGTATGCGCCGTCCCTGGAATGGCTGATCGGTGCACGCTTCGTGCAGGCCCTTGGCGGGTGTGCGGGCATGGTGATTTCCCGGGCGGTGGTCAGTGACAAATGCGATGCCGTGGGTTCGGCCAAGGTGTATTCGCAACTGATGCTGGTGACCGGCCTGGCCCCGATCCTGGCGCCGTTGGCCGGTGGCCTGATGGTCGGCGTGTGGGGCTGGCAGTCGATTTTCCTGGCGTTGTCGTTGTTCAGCGTGATGGCGGCCATCGCCGTGGCGGTCGGGTTGCCGGAAACCTTCCCGGCCGATCAGCCGCGCCAGCCGTTGTCGGGCTCGTTGCGCCGCTACGGCTCGCTACTGTCAGACCGGGTGTACCTGGGCTATGCCTTGACCGGCGGCATCTCGATTGCCGGGATGTTTGCCTACATCGCCGGCTCCCCCTTCGTATTTATCAAGCTCTATGGCGTACCGGCCGAACATTACGGCTGGTTGTTCGGCTCCAACGCCGCGGGCTTTATCCTGGTGGCGCAACTGAACGCAAGATTGCTCGCCAAGCGCGGCCCGGCGTTTTTGCTGTCGCGTACCGTGTGGGTGTACGTGGCGGCGGCGTTGACGCTGTTGGGAATTGCCGCGTTGCGCACTGAAGCGCTATGGCCGTTATTGGTGCCGCTGTTTATTTGTATCGCCAGTCTGGGCTGCATTTTGCCGAATACCTCGGCCTGCGCCATGAGCGGGCAGGGGGCTCGGGCTGGCAGCGCGTCGGCGTTGCTCGGTTGCATTCAGTTCGGTGTGGCGGCAGGTGCGGCGTCGTTGGTCGGTGTGTTGCACGACGGCACGGCAATGCCGATGGCCATGGTCATCTGCCTCTGCGGTGTGCTGGCGGTGACCATTGCCATGGCGACCCAGCGCCTGCAACGGGCAAGGGCCGTACAGGCGCAGGTCTGAAGTTGGGCTCAGCCAGCGGAACGTTGCTGGTTGAGAGGGAAGCGATGGGGCGCCTGGATCCGGGCTTGCAGCGTGTCGGCAAAGGCGCGGGCCTCGGCTTCACTGCGAAAGGTGATGGCCTCGCCGTCGAGACGAACTTGCCATTGGCTGCCGGGGGATTTTGCTAACGCTTTTATCAGGATTTTCATTGCTGACTTCCTCACGTAAAAGAATCGTGGCAAAGGCGGCCAATATAAACCTGAACGGGCGCATAAATATGACAAGGATCAACTCTCGGACTAATGGTGTCGTCCGTTACCTACGTGGATAACAGACGACACTGACAGCCGTTTTTTCAGAACCCTTCGAGCACGATCTTGCCCTTGGCCTTGCCGCTTTCCAGCAGGGCGTGGGCGCGGCGCAGGTTTGCTGCATTGATCACGCCGAAGTGCTCGCCCACCGTGGTTTTCAGGGTGCCGGCGTCGATCAGTTCTGCCACGCGGTTGAGCAAGTTGTGCTGTTCGATCATGTCTGGCGTCTCGAACATCGAACGGGTGTACATGAACTCCCAGTGCAGCGACAGGCTCTTGCGCTTGAGCTTGCTCACGTCGAGGGCCTTGGGGTCGTCGATCAACGCCAGCTTGCCTTGGGGTTGCAGCGCTTCGACCAGTTGGTCCAGGTGATGCTCGGTCTGGGTCAGGCTGGCGACGTGGGTCACTTGCCCGTGACCGGCATTTTTCAACGCCTCGCTCAGCGGCTGGCTGTGGTCGATCACCACGTGTGCTCCCAGGGCCTTGGCCCATGCGTGAGTCTCGGGGCGCGAGGCGGTGCCGATGACCTTCAACGCGGTGAGCTGGTTGGCCAGTTGAGTCAGGATCGACCCCACGCCACCGGCAGCGCCGACGATCAGCAGGCTCTGGCCTTGATCGTCTTTGCCTTCAGTCACCTGCAAACGTTCGAACAACAGCTCCCACGCGGTGATAGCGGTCAACGGCAATGCGGCCGCTTCGGCAAACCCCAGGCTTTGGGGCATATGGCCGACGATGCGCTCATCAACAGTGTGCAATTCGCTGTTGCCGCCTGGGCGTACCAGGGAACCAGCGTAGTACACCTTGTCGCCGGCCTTGAACAACGTCACGTCACTGCCGACCGCCTTGACCACGCCCGCCACGTCCCAACCCAGCACGTTGGCGGCGCCATTTTCCGGGGCGACGTTCTGGCGCACTTTGGTGTCCACTGGGTTGACCGAGATGGCTTTGACTTCCACCAACAGGTCACGGGGGCCGGCCACGGGGGCTGGTAGTTCGATGTCTTGCAGGGATTCTGGATCGGTGATCGGCAGTGAGGCGTAGTAGGCGATGGCTTTCATGATGACTCCAAGTGAATACGGTCAAGGTAGGAGCGAGCTTGCTCGCGAAGATCGTTAACGATGACGCGGTGTTTCTGGTTTCGCGCCTCGTCGTTGGGGTTTTCGCGAGCACGCTCGTTCCTACAAAAAAGGCGGGATCAGGCGAGAAATTTCAGGCGCTTGAGTTCGAAGTGTTCGATCACATCGGCGGCCTTGGCGCGAAAGCTCTGGATATGCGCGCTCTGGTCGTGGTCGGCCAGCGCCGCGTCGTCGCTCCAGCGCTCGAGCATGTAGAAGGTCTCGGGGTGTTGCAGGTCCTGGTGCAGGTCGTACTGCTCGCAACCGGCTTCCAGGCGGGTCGGTTCCAGCAGGCCGCGCAGCAGGGTTTCCAGGGTGGCGTGCTGGCCGGGTTTGGCGATCAGCGTGGCGATGACATTAAAAGCGGTGGGCATAGTCGACTCCGGGCACGGGCTAACGGGATGGGCAGATGATTGGCTATTTCCTACGCCGATAAAAGCGGCTAAAACAGCAGGCTGTTTCAACCAAATATTGATAATGAGCGGAAATGCATGCTGCGTTTTGATGATTTGCAGTTGTTTGTGCGGGCCGCCGACTTGGGCAGCCTGTCGGCTGCGGCGCGGGTCATGGACCTGTCACCGGCGGTGGCCAGTGCCGCGCTCAAGCGTATCGAACTGCAACTGGGTACGCGCTTGCTGGCGCGCTCCACCCGCAGCCTGCGCCTGACAGCCGAAGGCGAGGGCTTCCTTGCGTACGCGCGGGCGTCACTGAGCGCGCTGGATGACGGGCGGCGCCTATTGGCCAGTGGCCAGGACCACGTCAGTGGTGTGCTGCAATTGTCGGCGCCCTCGGATTTCGGTCGCAACCAGCTGTTGCCGTGGCTGGATGCGTTCCAGCAGGAGCATCCACAACTGAACGTGCGCCTGTTGCTTGGTGATCGCATCGCCGACCTGTTCCGCCAGCCCGTGGACATTGCCTTGCGCTACGGCGAACCCGAAGACTCCAGCCTGATTGCGCTGCCCATTGCTCCGGACAATATTCGCGTACTCTGCGCCGCCCCCAGTTACCTCGCCCGGCATGGCGAGCCGCGGCATCTGGAGCAATTGGCCCAGCACAATTGCCTGCTGTACATGCTTGGCAGCCGCGTCCACGACCACTGGGGTTTTTACGATGGCAAGCGCCATGTGGGCCTGACGGTCAGCGGCGATCGCTTCAGCGATGACGCCGATGTGGTGCGCCGCTGGGCGGTGGCGGGCATGGGCATCGCCTACAAATCCTGGCTGGATGTGAGCACCGATGTGCTGGCCGGGCGCTTGCGTCTGATCCTGCCGGAACTGCAGGGTGAGTGCACCCCGCTCAACCTGCTGTGCGCCCACCGTGCGCAATTGAGTAAACCCATCAATCTGCTGCGGGACATGCTCGTGTCCCGTTGTGCGACATTGACGGCCCAGCGACCGGGACGAATGGCTTCTCGTCAATAGCCTGCGCCACGCTCGGAAGTTTCGCTCATATCTTGTCCTGATTTGCACCGTCAGACACCGGGGAACCTATTGCCTGCGCACCTATACTTGGGCGTCAACCGCAGCAGAAAAATGGTTTAACAGGGAGTGAATACATGGGAGCAGCACCTTGCATCAGTCAGATCGCCAGCTTGCTCGCCGAGCCTAAACGCACGGCCATGCTCTGGGCCTTGATGGACGGTTCGGCGAAGACTTCCGAAGAGCTGGCGACGCTGGCCGGGCTGTCGCCGGCGTCAGCCAATGCACATTTGGCGCGGCTGTCCGGCAGCGGCCTGTTGCGGATCGAGGCGCGGCGGGGCCAGCGCCTGTTTCGTGTAGCGGCGGCCGATGTCAGTGCCGCCATTGATGCGCTGGCCAGCACCACTATGGCCAGCGCGGCCCGCAGCACACCCGATGTTTTGCCAGCGGCGCTGCGCGCACCGCCATTGCTGCGCCGTGCCCGCTGGTGCCATGGCCACCTCGGCGGCGAGCTGGCGGCGCAGTTGTATCAACGGATGCTTGAGGCCGGGTGGATCGAACGCCATGAGCCGCGTACAGAGGTGACGCCCAATGGCGTGCAGGCGTTGGCGCAACTGGGCATTTTTACCCAGGCATTGGCATCGCCGCTGGCCTGCGACTGTTTCGACTGGAGCCAGCAACAACCCCATCTGGGCGGTGCGTTGGGGGCGGGCTTGATGCAACTGTTTCTGCAGGCGAACTGGATCAGCGTGATCAACGAGTCACGGGCCTTGTCGGTCAATGACCTGGGGCTTGAGCACATAGCTCGCATTGCCAAGCTGTAGGCGTCGTTCTCAGCTGTCGTCAGGTCGCATCCAGCAATAGCCGGCGCAAACGATGCCGCACACTCGCAAGGGGGATTTTTCATACGAGGGGTGTGGCATGGGTAGGCAGGGTTATAGCGCGGCGGAACGCCTGGAACGGTTGCCCATCAGCGGTTACCACCGAATTATTTTCATCATCATCGCCCTGGCGTTTTTCTTTGACTCCATGGACCTGGCGATGATGACCTTCCTGTTGGGCTCGATCAAAACCGAGTTTGGCCTGAGCACGGCCCAGGCCGGGTTGCTGGCCAGTTCGAGTTTTTTCGGCATGGTGGTGGGCGCTTCGCTGTCCGGGATGCTTGCTGATCGATTCGGTCGCAAACCGGTGTTTCAGTGGAGCATCGTCCTCTGGGGGTTGGCGAGCTACTTGTGTTCCACGGCCCAGACGGTGGAGACGCTGACGTTGTTTCGGATCCTGCTGGGCATTGGCATGGGCATGGAGTTTCCCATTGCCCAGTCGATGCTGTCGGAGCTGATCCCCGCCAAAAGACGTGGGCGCTATATCGCCTTGATGGATGGTTTCTGGCCGTTGGGCTTTGTGGCTGCGGGCGTACTGTCTTACTTCTTGTTGCCGGTGATTGGCTGGCGCGACATCTTCCTGGTGCTGGCGGTACCGGCGGTGTTCGTGCTGGCCATCCGCTTCTTTATCCCGGAGTCGCCGCGTTGGCTGGAACAGGCTGGGCGCCATGAGGCGGCGGACAAGGTCTTGCTTGGCATCGAGCAGAAGGTGCGCGATTCCCTGGGCCGCGCCGACTTGCCGGAGCCAGTTGCTTTGCCACGGGTAGAGAGTACGCCGGGGACGTTTTTCTCCGCGTTCCAGCAGTTGTGGTCGGCGCAGTACCGCCAACGCACGATGATGATCTGGAGTGTGTGGTTCTTCGCCCTGCTTGGGTTCTACGGGCTGACGTCGTGGTTGAGTGCGTTGTTGCAGCAATCGGGTTTTGCCGTGACCCAGTCGGTGTATTACACGGTGATCATTTCCCTGGGCGGAATCCCAGGTTTTTTGATGGCCGCGTGGTTGGTGGAGCGCTGGGGACGCAAGCCTGTGTGCGTGGTGACCCTGCTGGGCGGCGGGGTGATGGCGTTTCTGTATGGGCAGAGCGCAGTGTTTGGCGGCAACGTGGGCCTGCTGATCACCTCGGGGTTGTTGATGCAGTTTTTCCTGTTTGGCATGTGGGCGGTGCTGTACACCTACACGCCGGAGTTGTATCCCACCTCGGCACGTGCAACCGGCTCGGGGTTTGCGTCGGCGATTGGGCGGGTTGGTTCGTTGCTGGGGCCGTTGGTGACCGGGTTGGTGTTCCCGATAACCGGGCAGGGCGGGGTATTTGCCTTGGGCGCGCTGTGCTTTGCGGTGGCGGCGATGGTGGTGTGGCTGTTCGGGATGGAGACCAAGGGCAAGACCCTGGAAGAACTCACCCAGGCTTGAAGCTGATGGGGCCATGTGGGAGCCGGGCTTGCCCGCGATAGCGGTAGGTCAAGCAATAAGAGGCTGGCTGATACACCGCTATCGCAGGCAAGCCAGCTCCCACAGGTTGAGTCCAAGTCTATTCAGTTACGGTTTCACGAGCCGCGCATCCAGGCTGTTCTGCGCCAGGCGTTTGGCCTGGTCCTGGGTCATGCCCAGGCTGGTGTATAGCGCATGGAAGTTTTCGGTGACGTAGCCGCCGAAGTACGCCGGGTCATCCGAGTTGACGGTGACCTTCACGCCACGCTCGAGCATGTCGAGGATGTTGTGCTGGGCCATGTCGTCGAACACGCAGAGCTTGGTGTTGGACAGCGGGCATACCGTCAGCGGGATCTGTTCGTCGATGATGCGCTGCATCAGGCGTTCATCTTCAATGGCTCGCACGCCGTGGTCGATGCGCTGGATTTTCAGCAGGTCGATGGCTTCCCAGATGTACTCGGGCGGGCCTTCTTCACCGGCGTGGGCCACGGTCAGGAAGCCTTCGTGACGGGCACGGTCGAACACGCGCTGGAACTTGCTTGGCGGGTGGCCCATTTCCGAGCTGTCCAGGCCCACGGCCACGAACGCGTCACGGAACGGCAAGGCCTGGTCGAGGGTTTTCTGCGCTTCGTCTTCGCTCAGGTGGCGCAGGAAGCTGAGGATCAAACCGCTGGTGATGCCCAGTTGCTGCTCGCCGTCTTTAAGCGCAGCGGCGATGCCGTTGAGCACCACTTCGAACGGCACGCCACGGTCGGTGTGGGTTTGCGGGTCGAAGAAGGGTTCGGTGTGGATCACGTTCTGGGCCTTGCAGCGCAGCAGGTAAGCCCAGGTCAGGTCGTAGAAGTCCTGGGACGTGCGCAGCACATCGGCGCCCTTGTAATACAGGTCGAGAAACTCTTGCAGGTTGTTGAAGGCGTAGGCCTTGCGCAGGGTTTCGACGTCGTTCCATGGCAGCGCAATCTTGTTGCGCTCGGCCAGGGCGAACAGCAACTCAGGCTCCAGCGAGCCTTCCAGGTGCAGGTGCAATTCAGCCTTGGGCAGGGCGTTGAGCCAATCGTACATTTTTTAAAATCTCATCAGGTGCAATGGCGGCATTCTACAGGCCATGGCTGAAATAATCGGCAAAACCTGACCAGCAGGAGAGTATTTCTGTCACTCACGCAAGGGCGGCCTGAACTAAGGTGTAACGAAACGTTAGCGGCTCGGCGCAGTCTGTACCCCATCAATGACTGATTCGCTGTACGAAAAGGCCCCGAATGCTCACATCCCTCAAGCAAGAAAAATTCATGCTGCTGGCGCTGATTGCCGCCATCGCCGCCTACCCGCTGGAACACTGGATGCTCCACAGCGGCCAACTGGTTGCGCTGCTGGCCGGCTTTGCGCTGATCGCGTTTATCGTGATGGCGTCGATGCGCGTGGCCCATCACGCCGAGCAGTTGGCGGAAAAAGTCGGCGACCCCTACGGCACCATGATCCTGACCCTCGCCGCGGTATTGGTGGAAGTGGTGATCCTGGCGATCATGATGAGTAACGAGCCATCGCCCACCCTGGTGCGCGACACCATTTACTCAGCGGTGATGCTCGATATCAACGGTATCCTCGGCCTGGCCGCGCTGATGGGCGGCATCAAGCATGGCGAACAGTCCTACAACGATGACTCGGCGCGCACCTACAGTGTGATGATTCTTACCGCCATGGGGGTGTCGATGGTGGTACCGGAATTTATCCCCGAAGCGGACTGGAAAATTTACTCGGCCTTCACCATTGGCGCGATGGTGGTGCTTTACACCTTGTTCCTGCGCATGCAGGTGGGGCCGCACAGTTATTTCTTCAGCTACAGCTACCCGGAGAAACGCCGCAAGAAACAGCCGGAAGACGAGCACGCGCCGTCTGTCAGCCTGACGTTTTCCATTGCGACCCTGGTGTTTGGGGTGATCGTGATTGGCGCGCTGGCCGAGGTGATGTCCAAGACCCTCGACCTGGGCCTGGAAGGCACAGGCGCACCACCAGTGATTACCGCGATTGTGGTGGCGGCTATCTCGGCCGCTCCGGAAATCCTCACGGCATTGCGCGCCGCGTTGGCCAACCGCATGCAATCGGTGGTCAACATCGCGCTGGGGGCTTCGTTGTCCACGGTGATCCTGACGGTGCCGGTGATGGAAGCCATGGCGCTCTACACTGGGCAGCCGTTCCAGATGGCGATGACGCCGGTGCAGACGGTGATGGTGTTTATCACGCTGATCGTCAGCGCGATCAACCTCAACGATGGTGAAACCAATGCGATAGAAGGGATGACGCATTTTGTGTTGTTTGCGACCTTTATCATGCTGTCGCTGTTGGGTTTGTAACCGAGTTAAAAGGTGGCACATATCCAATGTGGGAGCTTGCTCCCACATTTTGATTGGTGCCTGGCTTAGATACCCGCGATCAACTGCCGCGCCGCCTGGCTGTGATCGGCGATCAAGCCCTTGAGATCAAGGCCTTCGACTTGACCATCGATCACCCGCCATTGACCCGCGATCATCACTCGGTCTGCCCGGTCCGCGCCGCACAGCAGCAGTGCGGAAATGGGGTCATGGCTGCCGGAGAAGCGCAGCTCATCGAGCTTGAACAGCGCCAGGTCCGCCTGTTTGCCTACTGCCAACTCGCCAATATCCGTGCGCCCCAGCAGCTGCGCCGAGCCCTTGGTGGCCCAGCCGAGCACACCTTCGGGGGTGATCTTTTCCGCGCCGTAGCGCAGGCGCTGGATGTACAGGGCCTGGCGGGCTTCAAGGATCATGTTCGAAGCGTCGTTGGAGGCCGAGCCGTCCACGCCCAAGCCGATCGGGGCGCCGGCGGCAAGCAGGTCCAGGGTGGGGCAGATGCCGGAGGCCAGGCGCATATTCGAGCTTGGGCAATGGCAGATGCCGGTGCCGGCTGCGCCCAGGCGCTCGATTTCGTCCGGGTTGAAGTGAATGCCGTGGGCCAGCCAGGTGCGCGGGCCGAGCCAGCCGACGCTGTCGAGGTAATCCACGGTACGCAGCCCGAAGCGTTGCAGGCAGAAATCTTCCTCATCGAGGGTCTCCGCCAAATGGGTGTGCAGGCGCACGTCCAGCTGGTTGGCCAGCTCGGCGCTGGCTTGCATGATTTCGGGGGTGACGGAAAACGGCGAGCACGGCGCCAGGGCGATCTGGATCTGCGCACCGTCACCGCGCTGGTGATATTCGCGGATCAGGCGCTGGCTGTCTTCGAGAATCACCTGGCCTTGCTGCACCGTTTGCTGCGGCGGCAGGCCGCCATCGGCTTCGCCCAGGCTCATGGAACCGCGGGTGAGCATGGCGCGCATCCCCAGTTCACGCACGCTGCCTACCTGCACATCAATGGCGTTTTCCAAACCATCGGGGAACAGGTAGTGGTGATCGGCCGCCGTGGTGCAGCCCGAGAGCAGCAATTCGGCCAGGGCGACTTTGCTGGCCAGGGCGAGTTTTTCCGGGGTGAGCCGCGCCCATACCGGGTACAGGGTTTTCAGCCAGGGAAACAGCGGCTGGTTGACCACTGGGCCCCAGGCGCGGGTCAGGGTTTGATAGAAGTGGTGGTGAGTATTGATCAGCCCAGGCAGCACCACATGCTCGCGGGCATCGAACACCTGCGCGCAGGGTTGTGCAGGCGCTTGCCCTTGGGCCAGCACTTCGGTGATCACACCGTCTTGCAGCACCAGGCCGCCACGGGCATCGAGGCCATTGGCAGTGAAAATTGCGAGGGGTTTTTTTAACCAGATACGGGTCGCAGGCATTGGCCGGCTCCTCTGAATGATGGGTTCAGGTTTGCCAGCTCAGTGTTGCCCTGTCTGCTGATCCAGGGTCGCCGGGGAGGGCGAGGTGGGCAGTTTACCTCTGTGGGAGCGAGCTTGCTCGCGAAAATCGTCAATGATGACGCGGGCAGTCTGGTTTAACGCAGTGCTTGGGCGTTCTTCGCGAGCAAGCTCGCTCCTACAGTTGGGGGGGTTACCAGGTGATGGTGTCGCCCTTGTAGTCGACGAAGTGATGGCCGCCTTTGCCGGTGTAGGCATTTACCTGGTCCACCAGGCCGCGCACGCTGGTCTCGACGTCGATGTGGGCATTTTCGCCGCCCATGTCGGTCTTCACCCAACCTGGATGCAGCGACAGCACCGTCGGCTTGGGCTCGCCCAGTTGCGTGATAAAGCTATTGGTCATCGAATTGAGGGCGGCCTTGCTGGCCTTGTACAGCGCCAGGTCCGAGCCGTCGGGAATGGTCACGCTGCCCAGTACCGAACTCATGAAGGCCAGCACGCCGGTGTCTTTGCGGATCTGCCCGACAAAGCGCTGGGCCAGGTTGATTGGCGCCACGGCGTTGGTGAAGAACAACTGGCCGACTTCCGCCAGGGTCGCGTGGCCGGGCTCCTGGTTGGCCGGGCCCTTGACGCCGGCGTTGACGAACAGCAGGTCGAAGGTGCGGTCTTTCAGGCGTTGGGCCAGGGCGATCACGGCTTGCTGGTCGTCCATATCCAACTTCTCGATTTGCACCGGCCCCACGGCTTTCAGGGCATCGGCCTTGTTCGGATCGCGCACGGTGGCGGTCACGTCCCAGCCGTCCTGGAGCAGTTGCTTGACCAGGCCAAGGCCCAGCCCGCGCGAGGCGCCGATGATCAGTGCGGTTTTTGGCGTAGACATGAAAGGCTTCCTTTGAAATCGCGGTTCATGGAGTTCAGCGCATAACAGTAGCAGTTTCAGCGTTCGAGCAGGATGCGCCCACGGCTCAGGTCGGCGAGCTGGGTTTGCAGGGTGTCGATGTGCGCCTCCCCCAGGGCGAGTTGCAGCTCTACGCCGTTGGCGGTGAAGGTTTCTTCCACCACAATCCCGCCGAGTTCAGCGACGCGCAGCTTCACCAGGTTCAGCTCGGAGAAGCCACAGGCGCAGCTCAGAGGTACGCGGCTGATCAGCTCGATGCGCTCGGCATTTTGCAGGCATTTATTGGCCCCGCCGCCATAGGCGCGGGCCAAGCCACCCGTGCCCAGTTGAATGCCGCCGTACCAGCGGATCACCAAGACGGCCACCTGATCAAAGCCCTGGGCCTCGATGGCCGCGAGGATCGGGCGCCCGGCGGTGCCACCGGGTTCGCCGTCATCGCTGCTGCGGTATTGATCGCCCAGCTTCCAGGCCCAGCAGTTGTGCGTGGCGTTCAGGTCGCTGTGTCGCTCGAAAAACGCTTGGGCGTCCTGCGGGCTGGTAATCGGCGCTGCCAAGGTGATAAAGCGGCTTTTGCGTATTTCTTCACGAAACTCGCAAAAACCGGTGAGCGTAAAAGACATAAATCGCTTCGTTTATAGGGCTGGCTTGATGCCGCAGCCTTTGAGAATGATATGGATCAGATTGGTGCCGGCATCTTCCATGTCCTGCTTGGTCAGCTTGGTGCGACCGGTGACGCGGCAGATCTGGGTGGCGAAGTCAGCGTAGTGCTGGGTGCTGCCCCACAGCAGGAAGATCAGATGCACGGGGTCGACGGGGTCCATTTTGCCGGCGTCGATCCATGCCTGGAACACCGCTGCACGGCCACTGAACCAGGCCCGATAGTCCTGGCCGAAATATTCAGTGAGGCATTCGCCACCGCTGATGATCTCCATGGCGAAGATCCGCGAGGCTTGGGGTTGGCGGCGCGAGAATTCCATTTTGGTGCGGATGTAGCGAGCGAGCGCCACGGCCGGGTCATCCTCGGCCGTCAGCGCGTTGAAGGTGCTGTCCCAGAGTTCGAGGATGTTGCTCAGCACTGCGATGTACAGGCCCAGCTTGTTGGTGAAGTAGTAGTGCAAGTTGGCCTTGGGCAGCCCGGCGCTGGCAGCGATGGTGTTCATGCTGGTGCCTTTGTAACCATGGCGCGCGAATTCATCTTCAGCAGCCTGGAGAATCGCTTGTTCATTCTTTTGCCGAATGCGGCTGGCGGGTTTGCCGCCGTGGTTGCTGTGGGCAGGAACTTCGAGGCTCATGGAGGTTTCCGTGCTGATCGATAGAGACGACGTGTGCACAGATAACCCACCCTCAAGCCTCAGACAAGTCCTGATGCAATAAAACCGTCAAAGCGGTTCCAGGCTGTCGCGTTCCGGGGTGTGGTTTGCGGCGGTGGTACTTGCCTTGGCCTCCGGCAGTAACAGGCACAGGAGGATGGCGGTGATACCGCCGCTGGTGATGGCGGAGTCGAACAGGTTCTGCACCAGTGTCGGCATCAGGTGCAGCAGGTTGGGTTGCGCGGCGATACCCAGGCCAACACCGAACGAGGTGGCGATAATCAGCATGCTGCGTCGATCCAGCGGTGCCTGGGCCAGAATGCGCACGCCGGCCGCGGCCACACTGCCGAACATCACCAGGGTCGCGCCGCCCAGCACCGGCTTGGGGATTTGCTGCAGCACGGCGCCAATCAGCGGAAACAGGCCCAGACAGAACAGCAACACGCCGATGTATAAACCGACGTAGCGGCTGGCCACGCCGGTGAGCTGGATCACACCATTGTTCTGCGCAAACGTGGTGTTGGGGAAAGCGCTGAAAGTGGCGGCGATCATGCAGCTCACCCCATCGCCGAGGACGCCGCCCTTGAGCCGGCTTATATAAGAAGCGCCGCTGATAGGCTGGCGGGCGATCATGCAATTGGCGGTGAGGTCGCCGACGGTTTCGATGCTGCTGATCAGATAAATCAGCGCAATCGGCAGGAAGGCGCTCCAGTCGAAGTTGAAACCAAAGCGGAATGGTGTAGGCAGGCTGACCAATGGCAGGTCAGGCAAAGCCTGGGGAATCAGTTTACCGCTGAACCACGCCGCGAGGCTGCCCAGGGCCAGGCCGATGATGATGGCCGACAGGCGTACCCAGGGCGTGTTCGAGCGGTTGAGCAGGATGATCGTCAAAACCACGAACAGGCCCAGCGCCAGGTTGGCGGGGGCGCCGAAGTCCGGTGCATTGAAACCGCCGCCGAGGTCGGTGATACCCACTTTGATCAGGCTGATGCCGATCAGCGTAATCACAATGCCGGTCACCAGCGGTGTGATCACGCGGCGCAACTGGCCGATAAAGCGGCTCAATACAATCTGTACCGCCGCGCCAAAGAAGCACACGCCGAAAATCATCGCCAGAATGTCTTCCGGGCTGCCGCCGCGTTGTTTCACCAGAAAGCCTGCAGACAACACCGCGCCGAGAAACGCAAAGCTGGTGCCTTGCAGGCAGATCATGCCGGCACCGATGCCAAACGGCCTGCGTGCCTGGATGAAGGTGCCTACGCCGGAAACCATCAACGCCATGCTGATCAGGTAGGGCAAGTGGGCGGTGAGGCCGAGGGTGGAGCCAATAATCAGAGGCGGCGTGATGATGCCGACGAACGCCGCCAATACATGTTGCAGCGCCGCGAGGAGAGCCGGCAGTGGTTTCGGCCGGTCGTTGAGGCCGTAGATGAGGTCGCTGGGGCTGGAGGATTCTGGGGGCATGGCGGGTCAACTCAAGGCGGATGGTTCAAGGTCCTTGAGTCCTTGCAAAAAGCTGTCCATGTGCTCAGCTTTTTGTGCGAGGCCCGAATCAGCGGGTGGCGGCCAGGCTTTCAAGGAAGCTTTCCAGCACCAAATGAGGGCGACGGCCCTTGCGCGTGACCGATGCCAGGCTCAAATCGTAAAAACGTGTAGCCGGTTTCAACGCACGCAGTCGGCCTTGTTGTACCCACAGGCTGGCGTAGTGGTCGGGCAGGTAGCCGATATAACGCCCGGTTAGAATCAGGAACGCCATGCCTTCACGGTCTGACGCACTGGCGGTGCAGTTGAGCGCCTGGTAATGGGCCTGGATTTCCGCAGGTAAGCGGAAGGTGGGGGCGATGGCGTCCTGGCTGTCGACGCGCTCGTCGTCGAGTTGCTTGTTGTCGGCGTAAAACAGCGGGTGGCCGACCGCGCAATAGAGCAAGGAACGTTCGCTGTACAACGGCTGGTATTCCAGGCCCGACAGTGCGCTGGCCTGGGGCACCACACCGACGTGCAGACGACCGTCGAGTACGCCTTGCTCCACTTCATTGGGGGCGATCATGCGGATCTGGATCTGCACGTCCGGGCCGCGTTCTTTCAACTGCGCCAATGCGTGGGTGATGCGCATATGGGGCAGAGTGACAAGGTTATCGGTGAGGCCAATGATCAACTCGCCGCGCAAATGTTGGTGCAGGCCGTTGACCTCGGTGCGAAAACTTTCCAGGGCACTCAGCAGTTGCAGGGCAGATTGATAGACCTCGCGGCCTTCTTCCGTCAGGGAAAAACCGGCGCGACCGCGTTGGCAGAGTCGTAGCCCGAGTCGTTGCTCAAGGTCGCTCATCTGCTGGCTGATGGCCGAGCGCCCGATGCCGAGGACGGTTTCCGCTGCCGAGAAGCCGCCGCACTCCACCACGCTGCGAAAGATGCGCAGCAGGCGAATATCGAAGTCACTGACTTGGGCCAAAGGGTCGGGACGACGGCTGCTCATAGTTTAGTGAAGTTCTGACTGAAGGTTAGAAGAGTTGGATTTCACCGACTTTATCCCCGTGGCAATTTAGCTGCAACAACGCTTTTTCAATCCCGACGCTGCCTTTTGCCCTGCGAGGTTTTGCTGATGAACATGCCCGAAAACGCCCCATCGTCCCTGGCCAGCCAATTGAAGCTGGATGCGCACTGGATGCCTTACACCGCCAACCGCAACTTCCAGCGCGATCCCCGCCTGATCGTGGCCGCCGAAGGTAGCTGGTTGACCGATGACAAGGGGCGCAAGGTCTATGATTCGTTGTCGGGCCTTTGGACCTGTGGCGCCGGGCATACGCGCAAGGAAATCCAGGAAGCGGTCGCCAAGCAATTGGGCACCTTGGACTACTCTCCAGGTTTCCAGTACGGTCATCCGTTGTCCTTCCAGTTGGCGGAAAAGATCACCGACCTGACCCCAGGCAACCTGAATCATGTGTTCTTCACCGATTCGGGCTCTGAATGTGCCGATACAGCGGTGAAGATGGTGCGGGCCTACTGGCGCCTGAAAGGCCAGGCCACGAAGACCAAGATGATTGGTCGCGCCCGTGGTTACCACGGCGTGAACATTGCCGGTACCAGCCTGGGCGGTGTGAACGGTAACCGTAAGCTGTTTGGCCAGGCGATGATGGATGTTGACCATCTGCCTCACACCTTGCTGGCCAGCAACGCCTTCTCCCGGGGCATGCCGGAGCAGGGCGGTATTGCCTTGGCCGATGAGTTGCTCAAGCTGATCGAGCTGCATGACGCGTCGAACATCGCAGCCGTATTTGTCGAGCCTATGGCCGGTTCCGCTGGGGTATTGGTGCCACCGCAGGGGTATCTCAAGCGTCTGCGCGAAATTTGCGACCAGCACAATATCCTGTTGGTGTTCGACGAAGTGATCACGGGCTTTGGCCGCACCGGCTCGATGTTCGGTGCCGACAGCTTCGGCGTGACCCCGGACCTGATGTGCATTGCCAAGCAAGTTACCAACGGCGCGATCCCGATGGGCGCGGTGATTGCCAGCAGCGAGATCTACCAGACCTTCATGAACCAGGCGACGCCGGAATACGCAGTGGAATTCCCCCACGGTTACACCTACTCGGCGCACCCGGTGGCTTGCGCGGCGGGCTTGGCGGCATTGGACCTGTTGCAGAAAGAAAACCTGGTGCAGAGCGTAGCCGAAGTCGCGCCGCACTTTGAGAATGCGCTGCACGGTTTGAAGGGCAGCAAGAATGTGATCGACATTCGCAACTACGGCCTGGCCGGTGCGATTCAGATTTCCCCACGTGATGGAGATGCCATCGTGCGTCCATTCGAGGCCGGCATGGCGTTGTGGAAGGCCGGTTTCTATGTGCGTTTTGGCGGCGACACCCTGCAGTTCGGGCCAACCTTCAACAGCAAGCCGCAGGACCTGGACCGTCTGTTTGACGCGGTCGGCGAAGTGCTGAACAAGATCGACTGATTTCTCCTTCTATATAGAACAATTTTTCAGGAGCCCTGCATGAGCCTTATCCAGCATTTGATCAACGGTGAGCTGGTCAACGACAGCGGTCGTAGTGCCGACGTTTATAACCCGTCTACCGGGCAGGTGATTCACCAGGTGCCTTTGGCCAGTCGTGAAACCATTCAACAGGCGATTGACTCAGCCAAGGCGGCGTTTCCGGCTTGGCGCAATACGCCGCCGGCCAAGCGTGCCCAAGTGATGTTCCGTTTCAAGCAACTGCTGGAGCAGAACGAAGCACGGATCTCGCAGTTGATCAGCGAAGAACATGGCAAGACCCTGGAAGACGCCGCGGGTGAACTCAAGCGTGGGATCGAGAACGTGGAGTACGCGTGCTCGGCGCCGGAGATTCTCAAGGGTGAATACAGCCGCAACGTAGGGCCGAACATTGATGCGTGGTCGGACTTCCAGCCGTTGGGCGTGGTGGCGGGTATCACCCCGTTCAACTTCCCGGCGATGGTGCCGTTGTGGATGTACCCGCTTGCGATTGTCTGCGGTAACTGTTTCATCCTTAAACCTTCAGAGCGCGACCCGAGTTCGACGCTGTTGATCGCGCAGCTGTTGCAGGAAGCCGGACTGCCCAAAGGCGTGCTCAGCGTGGTGCATGGCGACAAGGGCGCGGTGGACGCACTGATCGAAGCGCCGGAAGTCAAAGCCTTGAGCTTTGTAGGCTCGACGCCGATTGCCGAGTACATCTATTCCGAAGCGACCAAGCGCGGCAAGCGCGTGCAGGCGCTGGGTGGGGCGAAGAACCACGCGGTGCTGATGCCGGATGCAGACCTGGATAACGCCGTGAGTGCCCTGATGGGCGCGGCTTATGGTTCCTGCGGTGAGCGTTGCATGGCGATCTCAGTGGCTGTGTGCGTTGGCGATCAGGTAGCGGATGCATTGATCGCCAAGCTGGTGCCGCAGGTCAAGGCGTTGAAGATTGGTGCGGGCACTTCTTGCGGGCTGGATATGGGCCCGTTGGTGACGGGGCAGGCGCGAGATAAAGTCAGTGGCTATATAGAAGACGGTGTGTCGGCGGGGGCTGAGCTGGTCGTTGATGGCCGTGGCTTGAGTGTTGCCGGGCATGAGCAAGGTTTTTTCCTCGGTGGCAGCTTGTTTGACCGCGTCATCCCTGAGATGCGTATCTATAAAGAAGAGATCTTTGGGCCGGTGCTGTGCGTAGTGCGGGTGGATAGCCTGGAAGCGGCGATGCAACTGATCAACGATCATGAATACGGCAACGGTACTTGCATCTTCACCCGTGACGGTGAAGCGGCGCGTCTGTTCTGTGATGAGATTGAAGTCGGCATGGTGGGGGTTAACGTGCCGCTGCCAGTGCCGGTTGCGTATCACAGCTTTGGTGGCTGGAAGCGCTCGCTGTTTGGCGACTTGCATGCCTATGGGCCGGATGGGGTGCGTTTCTATACCCGCCGCAAGGCGATCACCCAGCGTTGGCCGCAACGGGCCAGCCATGAAGCGTCGCAATTCGCCTTCCCTAGCCTGTAAGGCTCGGTAGGTAAAAGGCCGGCCCCTTGGGGCCGGCGTTTGCGTGATTGGGGCTTTTTGACTTATATGACAGAAATGTGAAAAAGAAGGTTGACGGCAGATTCTGGAAGCCTATAATTCGCCCCACTTCCGGCGCAGTCGAAACGGAAAACTCCTTGTTAAACAATGAGTTATGTGGTTTTCGGCAGCAAGTTGCTTCAGTTCATCGAAGCCAAAGGAAGTTGAAAAAGAGGTGTTGACAGCAGCGTGTAACGCTGTAGAATTCGCCTCCCGCTTACGAGAGATCGCAAGCGCAAGTGGTTGAAGTTGTTGAAGAAATCTTCGAAAACTTCTGAAAATAACCACTTGACAGCAAATGAGGCTGCTGTAGAATGCGCGCCTCGGTTGAGACGAAAGATCTTAACCAACCGCTCTTTAACAACTGAATCAAGCAATTCGTGTGGGTGCTTGTGGAGTCAGACTGATAGTCAACAAGATTATCAGCATCACAAGTTACTCCGCGAGAAATCAAAGATGTAACCAACGATTGCTGAGCCAAGTTTAGGGTTTCTTAAAAACCCAAAGATGTTTGAACTGAAGAGTTTGATCATGGCTCAGATTGAACGCTGGCGGCAGGCCTAACACATGCAAGTCGAGCGGTAGAGAGAAGCTTGCTTCTCTTGAGAGCGGCGGACGGGTGAGTAATGCCTAGGAATCTGCCTGGTAGTGGGGGATAACGTTCGGAAACGGACGCTAATACCGCATACGTCCTACGGGAGAAAGCAGGGGACCTTCGGGCCTTGCGCTATCAGATGAGCCTAGGTCGGATTAGCTAGTTGGTGGGGTAATGGCTCACCAAGGCGACGATCCGTAACTGGTCTGAGAGGATGATCAGTCACACTGGAACTGAGACACGGTCCAGACTCCTACGGGAGGCAGCAGTGGGGAATATTGGACAATGGGCGAAAGCCTGATCCAGCCATGCCGCGTGTGTGAAGAAGGTCTTCGGATTGTAAAGCACTTTAAGTTGGGAGGAAGGGTTGTAGATTAATACTCTGCAATTTTGACGTTACCGACAGAATAAGCACCGGCTAACTCTGTGCCAGCAGCCGCGGTAATACAGAGGGTGCAAGCGTTAATCGGAATTACTGGGCGTAAAGCGCGCGTAGGTGGTTTGTTAAGTTGGATGTGAAATCCCCGGGCTCAACCTGGGAACTGCATTCAAAACTGACTGACTAGAGTATGGTAGAGGGTGGTGGAATTTCCTGTGTAGCGGTGAAATGCGTAGATATAGGAAGGAACACCAGTGGCGAAGGCGACCACCTGGACTAATACTGACACTGAGGTGCGAAAGCGTGGGGAGCAAACAGGATTAGATACCCTGGTAGTCCACGCCGTAAACGATGTCAACTAGCCGTTGGAAGCCTTGAGCTTTTAGTGGCGCAGCTAACGCATTAAGTTGACCGCCTGGGGAGTACGGCCGCAAGGTTAAAACTCAAATGAATTGACGGGGGCCCGCACAAGCGGTGGAGCATGTGGTTTAATTCGAAGCAACGCGAAGAACCTTACCAGGCCTTGACATCCAATGAACTTTCCAGAGATGGATTGGTGCCTTCGGGAACATTGAGACAGGTGCTGCATGGCTGTCGTCAGCTCGTGTCGTGAGATGTTGGGTTAAGTCCCGTAACGAGCGCAACCCTTGTCCTTAGTTACCAGCACGTAATGGTGGGCACTCTAAGGAGACTGCCGGTGACAAACCGGAGGAAGGTGGGGATGACGTCAAGTCATCATGGCCCTTACGGCCTGGGCTACACACGTGCTACAATGGTCGGTACAGAGGGTTGCCAAGCCGCGAGGTGGAGCTAATCCCATAAAACCGATCGTAGTCCGGATCGCAGTCTGCAACTCGACTGCGTGAAGTCGGAATCGCTAGTAATCGCGAATCAGAATGTCGCGGTGAATACGTTCCCGGGCCTTGTACACACCGCCCGTCACACCATGGGAGTGGGTTGCACCAGAAGTAGCTAGTCTAACCTTCGGGAGGACGGTTACCACGGTGTGATTCATGACTGGGGTGAAGTCGTAACAAGGTAGCCGTAGGGGAACCTGCGGCTGGATCACCTCCTTAATCGACGACATCAGCTGCTCCATAAGTTCCCACACGAATTGCTTGATTCATTGAAGAAGACGAAAGAAGCAGCCTAAAGGGTTGTAGCTTAGTTGGTTAGAGCGCACCCCATGCTTTGTGGTAAAAAGCAGGGTGAGGTCGGCCTTAGCAGCTCGAAATTGGGTCTGTAGCTCAGTTGGTTAGAGCGCACCCCTGATAAGGGTGAGGTCGGCAGTTCGAATCTGCCCAGACCCACCAATTTTGTGTGGGAAACGCCTGTAGAAATACGGGGCCATAGCTCAGCTGGGAGAGCGCCTGCCTTGCACGCAGGAGGTCAACGGTTCGATCCCGTTTGGCTCCACCACTACTGCTTCTGTTTGTATAAAGCTTAGAAATGAGCATTCCATTGTTGTGATGGTGAATGTTGATTTCTAGTCTTTGACTAGTTCGTTCTTTAAAAATTTGGGTATGTGATAGAAAGATAGACTGAACGTTACTTTCACTGGTAACGGATCAGGCTAAGGTAAAATTTGTGAGTTCTCTTAATTGAGAAATTCGAATTTTCGGCGAATGTCGTCTTCACAGTATAACCAGATTGCTTGGGGTTATATGGTCAAGTGAAGAAGCGCATACGGTGGATGCCTTGGCAGTCAGAGGCGATGAAAGACGTGGTAGCCTGCGAAAAGCTTCGGGGAGTCGGCAAACAGACTTTGATCCGGAGATGTCTGAATGGGGGAACCCAGCCATCATAAGATGGTTATCTTGTACTGAATACATAGGTGCAAGAAGCGAACCAGGGGAACTGAAACATCTAAGTACCCTGAGGAAAAGAAATCAACCGAGATTCCCTTAGTAGTGGCGAGCGAACGGGGACTAGCCCTTAAGTGGCTTTTAGATTAGCGGAACGCTCTGGAAAGTGCGGCCATAGTGGGTGATAGCCCTGTACGCGAAAATCTCTTAGTCATGAAATCGAGTAGGACGGAGCACGAGAAACTTTGTCTGAATATGGGGGGACCATCCTCCAAGGCTAAATACTACTGACTGACCGATAGTGAACTAGTACCGTGAGGGAAAGGCGAAAAGAACCCCGGAGAGGGGAGTGAAATAGATCCTGAAACCGTATGCGTACAAGCAGTGGGAGCCCACTTTGTTGGGTGACTGCGTACCTTTTGTATAATGGGTCAGCGACTTATTTTCAGTGGCGAGCTTAACCGAATAGGGGAGGCGTAGCGAAAGCGAGTCTTAATAGGGCGTCTAGTCGCTGGGAATAGACCCGAAACCGGGCGATCTATCCATGGGCAGGTTGAAGGTTGGGTAACACTAACTGGAGGACCGAACCGACTACCGTTGAAAAGTTAGCGGATGACCTGTGGATCGGAGTGAAAGGCTAATCAAGCTCGGAGATAGCTGGTTCTCCTCGAAAGCTATTTAGGTAGCGCCTCATGTATCACTGTAGGGGGTAGAGCACTGTTTCGGCTAGGGGGTCATCCCGACTTACCAAACCGATGCAAACTCCGAATACCTACAAGTGCCGAGCATGGGAGACACACGGCGGGTGCTAACGTCCGTCGTGAAAAGGGAAACAACCCAGACCGTCAGCTAAGGTCCCAAAGTTATGGTTAAGTGGGAAACGATGTGGGAAGGCTTAGACAGCTAGGAGGTTGGCTTAGAAGCAGCCACCCTTTAAAGAAAGCGTAATAGCTCACTAGTCGAGTCGGCCTGCGCGGAAGATGTAACGGGGCTCAAACCATACACCGAAGCTACGGGTATCACGTAAGTGATGCGGTAGAGGAGCGTTCTGTAAGCCTGTGAAGGTGAGTTGAGAAGCTTGCTGGAGGTATCAGAAGTGCGAATGCTGACATGAGTAACGATAATGGGTGTGAAAAACACCCACGCCGAAAGACCAAGGTTTCCTGCGCAACGTTAATCGACGCAGGGTTAGTCGGTCCCTAAGGCGAGGCTGAAAAGCGTAGTCGATGGAAAACAGGTTAATATTCCTGTACTTCTGGTTATTGCGATGGAGGGACGGAGAAGGCTAGGCCAGCTTGGCGTTGGTTGTCCAAGTTTAAGGTGGTAGGCTGAAATCTTAGGTAAATCCGGGATTTCAAGGCCGAGAGCTGATGACGAGTTATCTTTTAGATAACGAAGTGGTTGATGCCATGCTTCCAAGAAAAGCTTCTAAGCTTCAGGTAACCAGGAACCGTACCCCAAACCGACACAGGTGGTTGGGTAGAGAATACCAAGGCGCTTGAGAGAACTCGGGTGAAGGAACTAGGCAAAATGGCACCGTAACTTCGGGAGAAGGTGCGCCGGTGAGGGTGAAGGACTTGCTCCGTAAGCTCATGCCGGTCGAAGATACCAGGCCGCTGCGACTGTTTATTAAAAACACAGCACTCTGCAAACACGAAAGTGGACGTATAGGGTGTGACGCCTGCCCGGTGCCGGAAGGTTAATTGATGGGGTTAGCTAACGCGAAGCTCTTGATCGAAGCCCCGGTAAACGGCGGCCGTAACTATAACGGTCCTAAGGTAGCGAAATTCCTTGTCGGGTAAGTTCCGACCTGCACGAATGGCGTAACGATGGCGGCGCTGTCTCCACCCGAGACTCAGTGAAATTGAAATCGCTGTGAAGATGCAGTGTATCCGCGGCTAGACGGAAAGACCCCGTGAACCTTTACTATAGCTTTGCACTGGACTTTGAATTTGCTTGTGTAGGATAGGTGGGAGGCTTTGAAGCGTGGACGCCAGTCTGCGTGGAGCCATCCTTGAAATACCACCCTGGCAACTTTGAGGTTCTAACTCAGGTCCGTTATCCGGATCGAGGACAGTGTATGGTGGGTAGTTTGACTGGGGCGGTCTCCTCCTAAAGAGTAACGGAGGAGTACGAAGGTGCGCTCAGACCGGTCGGAAATCGGTCGTAGAGTATAAAGGCAAAAGCGCGCTTGACTGCGAGACAGACACGTCGAGCAGGTACGAAAGTAGGTCTTAGTGATCCGGTGGTTCTGTATGGAAGGGCCATCGCTCAACGGATAAAAGGTACTCCGGGGATAACAGGCTGATACCGCCCAAGAGTTCATATCGACGGCGGTGTTTGGCACCTCGATGTCGGCTCATCACATCCTGGGGCTGAAGCCGGTCCCAAGGGTATGGCTGTTCGCCATTTAAAGTGGTACGCGAGCTGGGTTTAGAACGTCGTGAGACAGTTCGGTCCCTATCTGCCGTGGACGTTTGAGATTTGAGAGGGGCTGCTCCTAGTACGAGAGGACCGGAGTGGACGAACCTCTGGTGTTCCGGTTGTCACGCCAGTGGCATTGCCGGGTAGCTATGTTCGGAATAGATAACCGCTGAAAGCATCTAAGCGGGAAACTAGCCTCAAGATGAGATCTCACTGGAACCTTGAGTTCCCTGAAGGGCCGTCGAAGACTACGACGTTGATAGGTTGGGTGTGTAAGCGCTGTGAGGCGTTGAGCTAACCAATACTAATTGCCCGTGAGGCTTGACCATATAACACCCAAGCAATTTGAGTCGAAAGGCCAGATTGCGGTGTGTGAAGACGCAATGAACCGAAAGTTCGACGCTCACAAAACACCACGATCTATCACATACCCAATTTGCTGAAGCGAGGCCAACTGGCCACGACTCAGTACCCGAATTTCTTGACGACCATAGAGCATTGGAACCACCTGATCCCATCCCGAACTCAGCAGTGAAACGATGCATCGCCGATGGTAGTGTGGGGTTTCCCCATGTGAGAGTAGGTCATCGTCAAGATTAAATTCCAAAACCCCAATTGCGAAAGCAGTTGGGGTTTTGTTTTGGGCGCTCGAAAAGTGTCCACCTTGTCCCCGTACACCTGTGCGCCCCAACCTCCGACCTGACTGCCCCGACAAATTTGCACAGTTATTTCTGAGCGACACCACTAGAATAGCCACCTAACCATTTTTAGAGTCAGAGCCCTATCTATGCCCGATCCGGTTGATGCCCGCGAGGTATCGGATTTACCGCTGGACGATCTGGTGGCATGCCATGAGTGCGACTTGCTGATGCGCAAACCAACGCTCGCCCTCGGCGAAAAAGCCCAATGCCCACGCTGCGGCTACGAGCTATACGCTCACCGTCACAATGTGGTCGAGCGCAGTCTCGCCTTGGTACTGGCTGCACTGCTGTTGTACGTCCCCGCGAACTTTTTGCCCATCATGCAGCTCAATCTACTCGGGCAGTCTTCGGAGGACACCGTGTGGAGCGGCGTCGTTGGCCTGTTCGATACGGGTATGCAAGGCGTTGCCGCGGTGGTGTTCCTGTGCAGCATGGGCATCCCCTTGCTCAAGCTCCTGTGCCAATTGGCAGTGCTGCTCAGTATTCGCTGGAACATAGGGCGCAATTACGGGCTGCTGCTATATCGCATCTACCACCACATGAAGGACTGGGGGATGTTGGAGGTCTACTTGATGGGTGTGCTAGTGGCGATCGTAAAGCTCGCCGACATGGCCTCCATCACAATTGGCCTGGGTCTGGTCTGCTTCGTCAGTCTATTAATGGTTCAAGTTCTGCTTGAGGTGGTGATGTCGCCCCATCAGATCTGGCAAGCGCTGTCAGGAGAGGATGACCATGCGGGCGATTGATGCAGGTATTCTGATTTGTACCGAATGCCATGAGTTGAACAAGCAGGAAGCGGATAGCGAGGAGCAACTCTGCACCCGTTGCGGTGCGTTGATCCATGCTCGTCGCCCCAATAGCCTCACACGTACCTGGGCGCTGTTGATCACCGCGGCGATCCTGTATATCCCCGCTAACCTGTTACCCATCATGACGGTCAACTCCCTCGGCCAAGGCGACCCCAGCACCATCATGTCGGGTGTCATCCAGCTGGTGCAGCACGGGATGTTTCCTATCGCTGCCGTGGTGTTCATCGCTAGTATCCTGGTACCGACCTTCAAGTTGGTCGGCATTGGCCTGCTGCTGTTCTCGGTGCAGCGTCACCAACCGCTGTCCGCGCAACAACGCATTGTGATGTATCGCTTTATCGAGTTCATTGGGCGTTGGTCCATGCTGGATATCTTCGTGATCGCCATCCTGGTGGCGCTCGTTAACTTTGGGCGGCTAGCCAGTATCGAGGCCAACCTCGGCGCTGCGGCGTTCGCCAGTGTGGTGATCTTGACGATGTTTGCCGCAGTAACTTTCGATCCCCGACTGATTTGGGATAACACGGAGTCGGACGACGACCATGAGTGATTTGCCTAAAGCTAAAACCCGCCCAGCCTCTAACTGGTCGGCCATTTGGGTGCTGCCCCTGATTGCCCTGATCATCGGTGGCTGGCTGGGGTGGCGTGCCTATTCCCAGCAAGGTATCGAGATTCAAGTTCGCTTTGAAAGCGGCGAAGGTATTCAGGTCAACAAGACCGAAGTGGTCTACAAAGGCATGACCGTGGGCAAGGTCAAAACCCTGGCCCTGGATGACGAAGGCAGCAATCGCGGGGTGATCGCCACCATCGAGATGAACAAGGACGTGGAGCAGTACCTCAAGACCAACACCCGCTTCTGGTTGGTCAAGCCCAGCGTCAGCCTTGCCGGTATCACCGGCCTGGAAACCCTGGTTTCAGGTAACTACATCGCCGCCAGCCCCGGTGATGGCGAGCCCACGCGCAAGTTCAAGGCGCTCTCCGAAGAGCCGCCGTTATCCGACGCCAAGCCCGGCTTGCACCTGACCCTCAAGGCCGATCGCCTGGGCTCGTTGAACCGTGGCAGTCCGGTGTTCTACAAGCAGATTCAGGTCGGCCAGGTTAAAAGCTACCTGCTGTCTGAAGACCAGAGTACCGTCGAGGTCAAGGTCTATATCGAGCCAACCTACGCCAACCTGGTGCGCAAACACACGCGTTTCTGGAATGCCAGCGGCATCAGTATCGACGCCAACCTTTCCGGCTTGAAAGTGCGCAGCGAATCCCTCTCCAGCATTGTCGCCGGAGGTATCGCCTTCGCCACTCCTGAAAACCGCAAAGACAGCCCGCCCACCGACCCGAGCCTGCCTTTCCGCCTATACGAAGATTTCGATGCCGCCGCAGCGGGGATCAAGGTCAAGGTCAAGCTCACCGACTTTGAAGGCCTGCAGGCCGGGCGTACGCCGGTCATGTACAAAGGCATCCAGGTCGGTAGCCTGAAAACCCTGAAGATCGACCCGGACCTGTCCAGTGCCAGCGCCGAGCTGACCCTCGATCCATTGGCCGAAGACTACCTGGTCGAGGACACGCAATTCTGGGTGGTCAAACCGTCCATCTCCCTGGCGGGCATCACCGGCCTGGAGGCCTTGGTCAAGGGCAACTACATCGCGATTCGCCCAGGCGACAAAGGCACCCCGCCACAACGCGAATACGTAGCCCGCGCCAAGGCGCCACCTTTGGACCTGCGTTCCCCGGGCCTGCACATGGTGTTGCTCACCGACAGCCTGGGCTCGTTGGATGTCGGCAGCCCGATTCTGTACAAACAGGTCAAAGTCGGTTCGGTGCAGAGCTACCAGTTTTCACGTAAGAAAAAACAACTGGTGATCGGCGTTCATATCGAGAAGGAATACGAAAGCCTGGTCAACGGCTCGACGCGCTTCTGGAATGCCAGCGGCGTCACCCTCACGGGCGGGCTCACCGGCGGTATCCAGGTCAAAAGCGAATCCCTGGCCAGCCTGATGGCGGGCGGTATCGCCTTCGAAACGCCGGAACCGAACGTGCCATTGAAACATCGCATCCCGCGCTTTCGCCTGTATGCCGACCGTGATGCCGCCAACCAGCACGGCACTCTGGTGACCATCAAAGTCGACCGAGCCGACGGCCTGAGCGCCGGCACACCGGTGCGCTTCAAGGGGCTGGATGTGGGCAAGATCGAGAGTGTCGACCTCAGTGCCGACATGCAGTCGGTGCTGCTCAAGGCGCGTATCACTCAGGTCGCGGACCGCATTGCGCGTACGGGTAGCCAGTTCTGGGTGGTCAAGCCGGAACTGGGGCTGATGAAGACGGCTAACCTGGAGACCCTGGTCACCGGCCAATACATCGAAGTCCAACCGGCCGCGAAAAACGCTGGCCCGCAGAAGAGCTTTGTCGCCCTGGCCCAGCCGCCTGAAACCGTGCATCAGGAAGCTGGCCTGAGCCTCACACTCAGCGCCGCCCGCCGTGGTTCGTTGAAGGAAGGGGTACCGGTGACCTACCGTGAAGTGACGGTCGGCAAAGTCACCGACTATGAGCTGGGCCAGACCGCCGACCGTGTGTTGGTGCACATCCTGATCGAGCCCAAGTACGCACCTCTGGTACGCAGTGGCAGCCGCTTCTGGAACACCAGCGGCTTTGGCCTCGACTTCGGCTTGTTCAAGGGCGCGACCGTGCGTACCGAGTCTCTGGAGACGCTGGTGGCCGGCGGGATCGCCTTTGCCACGCCGGATGGCGAGCGCATGGGTAACCCGGCACGGCCGCAGCAGACGTTCCCGTTGTTCGACAAGTTTGAGGATGAATGGCTGACCTGGGCGCCCAAGATTCCACTCGGTAAATAAACCGAGGCGCGGCTATCGCGGGCAAGCCCGGCTCCCACAGGGATATGCATTTTCAGCAAGTATGCATTCCAACTGTGGGAGCCGGGCTTGCCCGCGATGAGGCCCACAAACACAGCGCAAATCCCAAGCCGAAAAAAGGCCGCGATCCCAAAAGATCGCGGCCTTTTTGCCTTTCAGTACAGCCCGTCAGACTTCATCCAGCTCCGGCTCGTCCGCCTGCACATTCATCGTCGCCTTCACCACATCATGGCGACGGATGTACTTCCAGTCCGCCTCATCAATGTAGATCCCGTTCGGCCCGCTGCCGCCTTCCAGGTCGATCGCCACCTGGGCGGACACCTGCGGCTTCACACTGGCCAGAATCGGTACAAAGCCCAATTGCAGGCTGGTTTCCAACAGCGCAGCCTGGTTTTTCTCATCGATGTCTGCCGCTTCATCGAGGTAGTACGGCAACCGCACGCGACCGGCCTGGTCGCGGTCCATCAGGTGCAGCAACAAGTACATGTTGGTCAGCGCCTTGATGGTCATGGTGGTGCCGTTGGACGCAGCGCCGTCGATGTCGGTATGGATCACCGGCTGGCCGTTGACCTTGGTGATTTCGAACGCCAATTCGAACAAGTCCTTGAGGCCCAACTGGTTATGGTTGGCGGCTACCAGACGAGCCAGGTATTCCTTGGCTTCTTCGTTCTTGTTGTCCTGTTCGGCGCTCTGGCTGAGGTCGAACACCGAGAGGGTCTCGCCTTCTTCATACTGACCGGCACTGTGGATGATCTGGTCGATATGCTTGAGCGCTTCCTTGTTCGGCGCCAGTACGATGCGGAAGCTTTGCAGGTTGGAGACCTGGCGCTTGTTGATCTCGCGGTTGAACAACGCCAACTGGTGTTCCAGGCTGTCGTAGTCACTACGGATGTTGCGCAGGGTACGGGCGATGTCGGTGACCGCTGCACGGCGCGCCTTGCCGAGGGTCAGCGCCTCGTCGGTACGGTGCGCATAGGCGTTGATCAGCAGTTGCAGACGACGCTCGACATCATCCTCACTGTCGAACTTGGCCACGCCCTTGAGACGCACCTGGGCGTACAGCGCTTCGATCTGGCCATCGGCGCGCAGCAAACCCTGCCAGCTGTCCTGATAGTCATTGAGCAGCGGCAGCAGGTTGTCCATGGAGTCGTCGACCGGGTCCATGAACGGCGTACCGAACGGCAGGTCCGCCGGCAACAGCTGACGACGGCGCAACGCGTCATCCAGCGTGCGTTGCTTGGCTTCCATATCGCCGATCTGACGGCCGACCAGTTGCAGCTTGGCCGACAGTTGCTGGACACGCTCGGTAAAGGCATCGCTGGAACGCTTCAACTCGTCCTGGGCGGCTTCCATCTGCGCCAGGTTTTCCAGCTTCTCGCCTTCTTCGGCGCTCAGGGTCTGGGTGCGGCGGAAGTCTTCCAGGGCCTTCTGGGCATCCAGTACCTGCTGGTACAGCGCTTCGGTCTGGGTCTTGCTTGCGGCGCGGTCGGACGCCACGGCCTGCTGGGTTTTCAGTTGCTTGAGCTCTTTTTCCAGGCGCTCTTTCTGGTCACGCAACGCGGCGCGATCCGCCAGGGCTTGCAGTGCCGGCGGCTCGATGTGCGAGATGTCGATGGATAGCCCCGGCACCTCAAAGCGCTCGCCCTTGAAGCCATCGAGAATCTGCTCCAGGGATTTGACCCACTGGCCGTCCTCGTCCAGCGTGATGCCATGTTCGCCCAGCGGCAGGCTGAACAGCGAGCTGTTGAACAGGCGCATCAGGCGCTCGACATCCTGCTGCGAAAATTCTTCGCGCAGCTTGGCGTAGCTGTTGTTATCCGCGTGATCGAGCTGCTGCTTGACCGACTTCAAGCGCTTTTCCAGGTCGCGCAGGCGTTCTTCCAAGTCCTCGGCGCTGAACTGCCGCGACTGCGCCAAGGCGCCCGCCAGTTCATCATGGGCATCCTTGGCGGCGAGCAATTGCTGCTCCAGCATCTTGACGTCATCCACCAGGGCAAAGCGGTGCTTGAGCACCGACAACTCGCCCAACCAACGCTGGATGCCACTGATTTCCCGCTCCAGGCGCATCAGCTCCTGGGTGCCGCCGCGCTGGTCGTTTTGCAGCGCGTCCTGCTCGTTGCGGTAGTGTTCGGCCTGGATGGTCAGCTCTTCCTTGCGCGCACTGGCGTAGTCCGACCAGGTGCCCAGCAACGAATCCAGCAGCGGCGACAGGCGATGCAGTTTGCCGCGCAGGGCGTCGCGCTGTTTCACGCCATTGGCCAGGGCTTCAACCAAGGGGCCGGCAGCCACCAGCGAGTTGTAGTCCTGCTCCATGCGTCGCACATCACGGAAGGCTTCTTCACAGGCCGCGATGTAGTCGACACTGCCCGAACGCAGGCTGTGTTCGAAGGCATCAAGGAACAGTTGCTTGAGCTTGGCCGCGGTGATTTCGCGCATGTGCAGCAGGTTGATAAACAGCGCGCGGAACGTCTTCAGGCTCTGCTCGCTCGTGGAGCGCAGCGGAATCAGCGTCAGGTCCAGCGGGACCGACGTATGCCCGCCCACCAGCAAGCGCCGCAGCTCATCGGGCTTGAGCTCGTAGGCTTTCAGGCCCTCGCGCTCAAGGTTGGTGAACAGCTCTTTCTGGCGCAGGCAGGTGTCGTTTTTCTGGTAGTGGGCAAGGTCCAGCTTGCCGGCGTAGGCAAAAAACTGGTGACCAAAGCCGCCGCCCGGGCCGCGGCCGACCACGCCGATAACGTGCGGGCCGTGGGGCAGAGAGACTTCTACCAGGATGTAGCTGGTGTCGGTGGCAAAGTAGAAACGCCGCGATTGTTCCAGGGTGTACTTGCCGAAGCTCATGTCCGACATGCGTGCCAGGATCGGGAATTGCAAGGCGTTGATCGAGGCGGATTTACCCAGGTTGTTGGCGCCGTACACCGACAGCGGTTCTTCCAGCGGGAACAAGCCCAGGCTGTAACCGGCGGTGTTCAATAGGGCGAAGCGGCGGATGCCGTAGCGTTCCTTACTCATGCGTCGGTCTCCTGTTCTTCGGCAATGGCACGGGCCAGGGCATCTTCTTCGCTTTCTTCGGTGAAGGCGCTCAGATCCAGCGGGTCATCGGTCTTCAGCAGTTTCTCGTCGCTGTCCTCGTCGATAATCACCGGTGCCGGCAGCGGCAGTACGCTGTGTACGCTGGCGGCAAGGTCGCGGTCCTGCTGCACCGACAGGCACACATCCAGGAAGCGGTGCATCGGCGGCAGGAAGCGGTAGATACCGTTGTCCTCGCTGGCAAAACCCAGTTGGGTCATGCGGCGCATGATCTTTTCTTCGAGTTCTTCCTGGGTCTGCACCTCGGCCTGGATAAACAGGTCACGGTATTTCTCCAGCAACGAAGGCAATTCATCGCGGCCCAGGCTGCCGCCGTCGAGTACCGCAATCGGGTCGCGACCCTGGTCGGCCAGGTGTTCGACGATGATGAAGGTGAACAGGGCCAGGCGCTGGGCGGTTTTGTTCACCTGCGCGGCAGCCACGGCAGTGTCCGGCACGAAGTAATAGAAGCCGCGGGTATCGCACACCAGCTCAAAGCCCAGGGCCTTGAACAGCGTGCGGTACTGGTCCTGGAAGTTCGACAATTGCGCGTACAGCTCCGGGTCGCGACGGCTGACGTGGTAACCCTTGAACAGCTCGCGAAAAATCGGCGCCAGCTGGGACAGTTCGGATAGATCAAGATGCATAAGGCGTGCTCGCAGAATTCTCGGTGGCATCGACGCCGGCCGGGAGCAGGGCGAAGGAGCGCAGGCTGACCTGGTGCTCGTGGGTGTGGTAATCGCGACGTTCCAGGCGCTCGCGCTTGAAGCGTTTTTCCCGGGACAGGCGCGAGAACCAGTACAGCAATTCATCGGTGGCGCCGTCCGGTTCCTGCTCCAGCAGCCAGGTCATCAGGTCGGGCATCGGCAGCGCGTCTTCGCAGCGTTCGAGCATTTCCTTGACCGTACGCGGTGCGCGCGGGGCTTCGCCTTTGTGGGACTTGTGCGCCTTGGGGAAACGCGCCGGCTTGGGCTCGAAATTGGCCAGGGCATACACATAGGCCTCGACCTGGCTCGCACTGCCCAAAAAGGTACTTTGCGGCCGGGTGAACATCGGCATCGCCGCTTGCGGCACCGCGTCCAGGCCTTTGCGGCGAATCGCCGACAGGGCCAGCGCCGCACCGCGAGTCACGGCGTTATGCCGACGTGCTTCTTCACGCAGCGGCAGCAGCAACTCCCGCGCATGGCGCAAGGTGAGCTGGGCGCTGGTTTGCATCTCGAGGATGCGCGCATGGGTGCGCAGCAGCATGTCGTCATCTACCAGGTGGCCAAGACGCTGTTGCTCGGTGAGCATGCGCAGCAGCACGTTTTCCACCTTGCGTACGCCTTGCTCGAAGGCGCCGTCGGCGTTCACCAGCTGGATCATCGGCTCGACGTACTCGTCCCAGGTCGCCAATACCTCGGCGTAGCGCTGGCGCAACGGGATCTGGCGGTCGCTGGTCTTGGCGCGGTCAGCGACGGCGGCGAGGGCCTGTTCGTCGTTGGCGAGTTTTTTGAGCACATCGCGCACGCGCATATCCAGAAGGCGCAGTTGCCGGGCCAGGTCGTGGCCGTCACGGATGTCGAAGGCGTCCTGGATATAACCTGCCAGACGCTCCAGGTGGCGCAGGTAGGCTTCGATTTCCAGGCACAGGCCAAGCCGGTGCTCCTTGCGAAGATAGGCGAGGAAGTCGTGGATCTGCGCGTTGAGCTCGAAACGGTTCGGGCTCTTGGCGACAGGCACCAGGATATCCAGGCGAATCCACACGTCCAGTAGGCTGGTGATGTCCTGGGGCGTGCTGTCCAGTTGTTGGGCGGCCAACTGTGCGCGCAGCTCGGCCAGGCTCAGGGTGCCTTGGTCGAAGTGTTCGCACAGAGGCTCAAGTAAGGCCCAGTGTTCGGCGAGGGCGCGCAGGACGCGCTTGGGTTCGATCATGGGAATGGCCGGCTGGTTGGCGATTAAAAGTCGCGATTGTACTGCATCAGGCGCGGGATTTATCCACAGCCGGTCAGTGCGCAGTGGGCGATTGTTGCCGAACAGCGGTAGAATCCCCGCTCTTTACTTATCCACAAGTGGCCGAGCTGTGCTTATCGAGTCCCGACGTCGCGCTTACTTGACCGCCATGCAGGTGGTCAACTGGCTGCCCCGCACCGAACTGCCGTTTGCCGCGCCGTCGCGGCCCGAGTTGTTGCAGGCGCTTGAGCCTTATGAGGCGTTCGAGTCGTCGGGGGAAGAAGCGGCCGCGCCCGTGGCGGTGGTCAAGCCCACCCCTGAGACGCGCCCGGTGGTCGAACGGGCCAAGATCGAAGTGCCGCGCCCTGTGCCGGTGACCAAGGCTGCCAAGGTGGTGGAGGAGGCTGCGCCGGTGGCCAAGGCGCCAGTGGTGCCGCCGCCACGCTTTGCCCTGCAATTGCTGCGGGCCGGGCGTTGCCTGTTGCTGGTGGAACTGCCGACCGGCGAACGTTTCCAGTCCCGTGACCCGGCCTACCTGTTGCTCAAGGACATGCTGCGCGCCGCCGGCCTGCCCGACAGCCCGCAAATCGTCGGTGAGCCGGTGCGCTGGCCGCTGCTGGTGCGCGGCACCATGGACCAGGGCCCCGAGGCCGCACGAGATTTCGTCCAGGGGTTTGTCTCGGCGCGCCTGGAAGACGAGCCTTGCGTGTGCTTGTGGCTGATCGGCCTGCCCGCTGTGCGGTTTGCCGGTGAAGCCAACGCCGAGGCCTGGTACCGCGAGCTGCAGGTTGAAGGCCTGGGTTCGGTGTGGGCCCTGCCGGGCCTGGAATTATTAATGGAAGAGCCACAGCGTAAGGCTGATGTCTGGCAAGCCATGCGCCGGCTGATGGCGCGCTGGAAAACAACTGATGAGTGAGGCTTTATCCTTTCGCCCGATGACCGAGGCTGACCTCGACGCCGTGCTGAAAATCGAATACGCGGCGTTCAGCCACCCCTGGACCCGCGGGATTTTTCTCGACGGGCTGGGCAAGTACCAGATCTGGCTGATGTTCGAAGGCGAGCAGCAAGTGGGGCACGGGGTGGTGCAGATCATTCTCGATGAAGCGCACTTGCTGAACATTACCGTGAAGCCGGAAAACCAGGGCCGTGGTTTGGGCCTGGCGCTGCTGGAGCATTTGATGTCGCGTGCCTATGCCGCCAATGCGCGAGAATGCTTCCTTGAAGTGCGGGACAGCAATACCGGCGCGTTTCGCCTGTATGAGCGTTATGGCTTCAACGAGATCGGCCGTCGCCGGGATTACTACCCCGCTGTGGGTGGCCGCGAAGATGCAGTCGTGATGGCGTGCACCCTGGTCGATTAAATACAGAGCCCCCTATGTGCAGAACCTCTGTGGGAGCCGGGCTTGCCCGCGATGCAGGCACCTCGGTCTTTAAGTAACACCGCGGTGATACCATCGCAGGCAGGCCAGCTCCCACAGGGTCAGCGCTTGCCGTTCAGCGGGTCCAGATCAGCCAGTTCCGCCTCATCCAACCCATTCCCGCCACCAATGTCATTTTCTCCCACGACGCTCAAGTCATAGTCGGCGGCGCTATCTTCGCCTTCCTCCTGCGCATCCCGTGCGCCGTCCTCACGGATCAGCGTTTCCGGGCTCATATCGTCGTCGGTGGATTCATGATCATCCGTCGAAGCGCCGGTCAGCCCGGCTTCGCGCACCCGTTCGTCGGGCATCAGATGGTCGCGCTCACGGCGGGGCAGCTCGTCGCCGATTTCCGCAGTCTGGTCCTGCTCGTCAAAATCCAGCTCGCGCATCTCACCCATGCGGTCTTCGTTGTCATCGATCGGTTCCGGCTGCGTTGCGCCGTAGGGACGTCGTGATTCAGTCATGGCCAATCCTCATACTGTGGGGCTTATAGTGTGTTGACAGGCATGGCAGCCAAAAAATTCAAGCTAATTAGCGCCTGGCGTGACCCGGACGAGGGCTTGTCAGTCACAAACCTGCGCATCATTCCTGAGGCTTCCCTGATGAACGAACTACAAGACCTGCTTGATAACAACGAACGCTGGGCGGACGCGATCAAACAGGAAGATCCCGAATTCTTCGCCAAGCTCGCCCGCCAGCAGACCCCGGAATACCTGTGGATCGGCTGCTCCGATGCCCGTGTACCGGCCAACGAGATCGTCGGCATGTTACCCGGTGATCTGTTTGTGCATCGCAACGTGGCCAACGTGGTGCTGCACACTGACCTCAACTGCCTGTCGGTGATCCAGTACGCGGTGGACGTGCTCAAGGTCAAACACATCCTCGTCACTGGCCACTACGGCTGTGGCGGCGTGCGTGCGTCGATGCAGGACCGCCAGTTCGGCCTGATCGACGGCTGGCTACGCACCATTCGCGACCTTTACTACGAAAACCGCGATGTGCTGGCCCAGTTGCCGACCGAAGAAGAGCGTGTGGACCGCATGTGCGAGCTCAACGTGATCCAGCAGGTGGCCAACGTCGGCCACACCAGCATTGTGCAAAATGCCTGGCATCGTGGGCAGAGCCTGTCGATCCATGGCTGCATCTATGGCATCAAGGACGGTCGCTGGAAGAGTTTGAACACCACCATCAGTGGCTTCGAGCAACTGCCACCGCAATACCGCCTGCGTCCTTTGGGCGAAGCCTAAGGTCGTTTGTGCTCACGCCACCAGGCCATGAAGGCCTGGCCTTCGGCGTTCAGCGGCTCCTTGCTGCCGGTGATCCAGCCCCGGCAGTTCAGCTCGCCGCAATGGCAAGCGAACTGCCGGGCCAGTGTGTCTTCGGTGGTGGCGTAATCCAGCGTCAGCAAGCTGCCGGCGCCGATGGGTTGCACCGTCCATAGCTCCAGGTACGTCGTGTCTAGAAACACGTTCGGGTTGCAGGAGTGCTGTAACAGGCCGCAGAGCCAACAATCGTACAAGTGGATGCGGGGTGACAGTTGCAGCGTGTACGGGCGCCGTTCGCTCACGGCATAACCGGAAACCTTAGCAATGCGCGTGCGACTCTCAAAGGCCACGCGCGCCGTGACCCTGGCCGCAACCCCTTCAGCCTCTTGCTTGACCTCAAAGTGCTCGGTCGAGGGGTAACCCTGTTCCACGAGCAGCGTCTTGAAGGGATAGAGGCAGTCATTCACAGCCGTTTCAGCCTTATCCATGGCTCGAGTTTTCATCACTCTCCTGAGCGGGGCTGCATGGACCTGCGGGTGTGACAGTCTTGCAGCAAATGGGCGCGGCCCTAGATTCGCCGAAGTGGGATCCGGTTTCTACTGTCAAAGTTGACAGTAGAAACGGTTTCTTCGCCTTAAAGCGCGGGGGCTATGACGGTGGGCGCGGGCGCGGCATTTTTCAACTGTTTCAACTGCGCCTTGATAGGCGCTGTGGCGCACTTGGCGTTGGCCTGCTCGGGCGTCAGGTGGCGCACCGAGGTGTAGAACAATTCACACGTCTGCTCCTTGCGCGTGACTTGCCAAGTGTTCAGGCAGGCCTTGAGCAATACGTTCGCATCGCTGGCGGGTTTCTGGCCCATGCCTGCTTGCCAGCAGGCGGCGCTCAAGTCCTGGCCCATCACTTTCAAACCGGCGTCATCAGCCTTTTGTTCATCACCGTCATAGCTGTCGGGGCTGGCCGCATACCAAATGTAACTTGGGTGGTTGGCGCCCAATACCGCGACGGTTTTGCCAGGCTCCGGGCTGATCTGCGCCAGGCTCAGCACGCCCACGGTTTGCCCGTATTGTTGCTTGATCCAGCTACGCACTGGCGCGCCGAAGGCCACCATCGGCAATGCGCCGCCAGGGCGCAGGCTCAGTTCCTTGACCATGCGGGTCTGGTAGTCGGTGAAATACCCGTAGACGGTTTCCAGATCTTTGCCGGCATTGGACGGCGCAGCGATGGGCGCGATATCGATGATGGTCTGGTACGCCGGCGTTTCCGTGGCCGGTACGCCATTTTCGCTCAACAAGGTGGCCCAGCGGTCGGTGGTGGCCGATTCCAGGTAATCCTGGGCCTGGGTCAGCGAGTAATCCGGAGGGAAGTGCAACAGCTCGATGCTTTTGCGGTTTTCCAGGGCCATGCCCAACGGCAGGAACAGATACCAGTTGTAGGCCCATTTGCCATCGCTGTTGAGCTGGCTGGCGCCTTGGTAAGCCAGGTCGGCGGTATTGAGCAGCGTGGTCAGTGGCTGGCCGTAACTGTCGGGCACGCCGCTGAAGGTCGCCGTGACCTGACCGTCGTGGGTCTTCACACTGACCTTGGCCCGGCTGTAACCGTCACGTTGCAGGCTCTGGTTCAGATAGTGTTCGGCGGTCTGCTCCAGTGACCATGGCCGAAAGCAGATTACATTGCAGTTGTTGGGGTACGCGAACAACTGGGTGACGCGCTGCGTGCTGCCCAGTGGCACCTCGATGTCGGCCTGTACGACCGCACTCGCCAGTAGTGCGGCGAGGGTGAAGGACAGCCTGGTCGGTTTAAACATAGTCGATTCCTTGTCAGCGAAGCCCGTCTGCGCGGGATGGAAGCCCACCTGCACACAGTAGCGGCTGACCGGGAAAATCGCGTGTTAAATCGCCCGGCATGTCGTTATTGGATAAGCCCTACAGGCTGAACTGCAAGGCATTGCTCAGATCGCCCATGGGTTTCTGGCCGCGCGCGATCATCGCGTCATCGCGCTGCTTGAGGCCGTCCAGGGTTTCCAACTGGAACACCCGGGTGATCAAACGCAGGATCGATGCCGTGTCGTACACCGTATGGTCCACCGTGCCTTTGCGGGCAAACGGCGACACCACCAGCGCCGGAACCCGCGAGCCCGGGCCCCAGCGGTCACCCTGGGGCGGCGCCACGTGGTCCCACCAGCCGCCGTTTTCATCCACGGTCACCACCACCACCATGTTTTTCCACTGCGGGCTTTCTTGCAGCACCTTCAAGGCGCGGGCGATATGGCGGTCGCCCGAGGCTACATCGGCATAGCCGGCGTGCATGTTCAGGTTGCCCTGAGGTTTGTAGAAACTTACCGCGGGCAGCTTGCCGGCCTGGGCGTCGGCGAAGAACCGGTTGGTACTCGACTCATCGCCCAAACCGCCGTCACGCAGGCGCCTGGCACGTTCTGCCGGGTTTTGCGGCCCTTGCTGCTTGAAGTAATTGAACGGCTGGTGGTGGTACTGGAAATTCGGAATCTTGGGGATGCCGCCGGAGTCCTTGAACTGCTCCAGGGTGGCTTGCCACGCACCGGCGTACCAGGCCCAGTCGATGTTCTTCTTCGACAGCTTGTCGCCAATATGCTCGTGGGTTTGCGGCACCAGCACATTGGGCAGGTCGGGCTTGGAATAATCCGGGTTTTGCGGGTCGCGGATCCAGGTGGGCCAGTAGGGTGGGGCCAGGGTGTTTACGCCGTAACCATCGGGTGTCAGTGCGCTGGGGCCGAATTGCGGCGGGCCGGTCATGGCGCTGGCCGGTGACGTGTCCAAGGGCTTTAGGCGCGTGCCGCTGGGGTCATCGCTTTGCAGCGTGGCGATCTGCGCCTTGGCCACCGACTGCGCGGCATTGGGATAAAACGGCGCGGTGGCGCTGATCAGGTACTGGTGGTTAAGGAACGAGCCACCAAACGCGCCCTGGAAGAAGTTATCGCACAGCACAAACTCCTTGGCCACGTCCCACAGGCGCAGGGCATAACGGCTTTGGGCGTAATGGCCCATCACCAGCCCTCCGGAATCGCCCCAGGCGACAAAACCATCATTCTTGCCGCCGTTGATCTGCATCTGGTTCTGGTAGAACACGTGCCATAGGTCGCGGGTCACCAGGCTCAATGGCAGGTCTTCGCCCTGCGGGCCTTTGAGGGCGAACGGCGCGTTGGGCAGGTTTTGCTGGAATTGCACTTCGCTGGGGTAAGTCACCCCGTCCACCGTTTGTGGGCCGACCTGCAACACACCGCCCCAGCTCGGGGGCAGGGCAGGCAATACGCTGCCATCGCGGTCGCGCTGCTGGAAGTCCTTGGCGGTTAACGCCGACAGCGGTTTCTCTACCCCGGGGAAATCTGCGAACAGGTTGTTGAAACTGCGGTTCTCGGCGTAAATCACCACCACGGTTTTCACCTGCTCGCGCAGCGCCTTGTCCAGTTCCTGGGGCGTGAGCGGCCGCGTCACGGGTGTGCTCGGTGTTTCGCTGGTATTGCCGCAGGCACTCAAAGTCGCACCCACCCCCAACACCGCCGCACCGCCGAGGAAGCGCCGGCGGCTGGTGTCTACCGGCGTTTTGGGGGCGCAGTCGTGGGCAGGGTGGTCGTTGTGCTCGTCACTCATTGCGAGGAATCCTTGGCGAGATGTTGCAAGATATTTCGCAGGACGGTAGCAATGGAATGTGACGGAACAAAGACAGGCGTGTGATGGGCGGGGCGTGTCTACACGGCTCAAGCGCTGCTAGACTGCCCTTCTAATGCACATCACTGAGGTGAGTCGTGAGACCTTCAACTGCACTTGATCTGCAACGAACGGCTGTACGAGAAGTGGTCGGACGTTTCCGTATTTCCAATCCCAGAGTATTTGGGTCGGTACTGATGGGGACTGACCAAGAAGGCAGTGATCTTGATTTGCTGGTAGACGCGCCGCCGGGCACAACCCTCTTTGATCTTGGTGGGTTGCAGGTCGAGCTTGAGGACTTGCTCGGCGTTAATGTCGACCTGCTTACGCCTGGCGACTTGCCTTTGAAGTTTCGCGATAAAGTGCTAGCGGAGGCCCGGCCAGTATGACGGAAAGTCGGCTAGGGGATTATCTGGAGCACATAAGGCAAGCTGCCACTGACGCGATCACTTTTGTAGAGGGCTTGAGCAAAGAAGAGTTTTTGGAAGACCGGCGAACACAACAAGCTGTGGTCATGAGCCTGATCATCATTGGTGAAGCGTCGACGAAAATCATGGATCAGCATCCGGACTTCGCGGCACGCCATTTACATATTCCTTGGCGCAATATGCGAGCGATGCGCAACCGAATCGCTCATGGTTACTTCGATATCAACTTGGATGTCGTTTGGGACACGATACAGAGTGCATTACCTGATCTATTGGCACGCCTTCCTGTAAATCCTTGACCGCAACTGTTCTACCAACAGTTGCGGTCACTCGTTATTCAGGGCATCACAGGCGGCAGATACTTCAACGTCGTCCCCAACGCCCACAACAAGAACAACACCAGCGGCGTGTGCACCAGCAACTGCACAAACGAAAACCCGATCAGATCCCGCGCCTTCAGCCCCAGCACACCCAGCAACGGCAACATATAAAACGGGTTGATCAAGTTCGGCAGCGCCTCGGCGGCGTTGTAGATCTGCACCGCCCAGCCCAGGTGGTATTGCAGGTCATTGGCCACTTGCATCACATACGGCGCTTCGATGATCCACTTGCCGCCACCCGAGGGGATGAAGAAGCCCAGCACTGCCGAGTACACACCCATCAGCAGGGCGTAGGTGTCGTGGGAGGCGATGGAGGTGAAGAACGTCGAGATATGGTGCGCCAGGGTCTGGCCGTCGCCGCCCTTTACCACCGTCATCAGTGCGGCAATCGAGCCGTACAGCGGGAACTGGATCAGCACGCCGGTGGTGGTCGGCACCGCTCGGGCCACGGCATCGAGGAAGCTGCGCGGGCGCCAGTGCAGCAGCGCGCCCACCATGATGAACAGGAAGTTATAGGTATTGAGCCCCGAGATGGCGCTGATCGCCGGCTTGGTCGAGAACTCATGGAACAGCCAGCCGGCCGCCAGCAACGCCAGCAGAATCGTCAGCAACGGGCTGTGTTCCAGCCATTCACCGGGGCGCGTCGGCGCCTGCGGCTTGGGCAGGTTGAAGGCCGGGTCAATGCCGCAGGCCTTGGCATCCCGGGCGCTGTTGGGGCCAGGCGCGGTGGCGTAGGCGATGATCAGCGACACTACGATCAGCGCCAGCAACAGCACGCCGGATTGCCACAAAAAAATAGTCTCGGTGAACGGGATCATGCCGGTGATCGACAGAATCGACGGCGGCAAGCTGGCCGGGTTGGCCTGCAACTGCGCGGCCGACGACGACAGCCCCAGCGCCCATACGGCCCCCAGGCCCAGGTACGCTGCAGCGCCAGCGGCACGGTAGTCCATGCGCAAATCCGTGCGCCGGGCCAATGCCCGCACCAGCAAACCGCCGAACACCAGGGACAGGCCCCAGTTAAGCAACGACGCCACCATGGAAATCAACGCCACCCAGGCCACAGCCGAACGGCCATTCTTGGGAATGCGCGCCAGACGGTCGATCAACTTCACTGCCGGCGGTGAACTGGCGACCACGTAACCGCCGATCACCACAAAGGCCATCTGCATGGTGAACGGAATCAGGCTCCAGAACCCATCGCCAAATGCCTTGGCCGCTTCGGCCGGTGCGGCGCCCATGCCCAGGGTCGCCACGGCGACGATGATCACGGCGAGGGCGGCAAACACCCAGGAGTCAGGAAACCAGCGCTCGGCGAAGTTGGAGCAACGCAGGGCAAATCGGGCATAGCGGCTGTCTTCGATAGCATCGGCCATAAGTCTTTCCTCTTGTAGTTATTATGGGGTTTGGCAGTTTTACGGCATGTTCCTCTACGGCCATTGATTTGGGAATGTTGTTATCTTCAACGATCAATGAGTAAAACAAATATATCCGTCACGATTGCCATCGATGGGCTCAGCTCATAACCTGCACGCCATTTTGTTTGCCTGCCGAGCCTGCACATGACTGCCACCTTTTCCCCACGGGCGCAGCGTTTTTCCCGCTCCGACTACAAAACCCTGGGCCTGGCTGCCCTCGGCGGCGCCCTGGAAATCTACGACTTCATTATCTTCGTGTTTTTTGCGCTGACCCTCAGCCAACTGTTCTTCCCGCCGGAAATGCCCGAGTGGCTGCGCCTGTTGCAAAGCTTCGGCATTTTCGTCACCGGCTACCTCGCCCGTCCACTGGGCGGCATCCTGATGGCGCACTTTGCCGACCACCTGGGGCGCAAGCGCGTCTTCAGCTTGAGCATCCTCATGATGGCCTTGCCCTGCCTGCTGATCGGCGTCATGCCGACCTACGCGCAAATTGGCTATTTCGCCCCGCTGATCCTGCTGGCGCTGCGCGTGCTGCAAGGCGCAGCGGTGGGCGGCGAAGTGCCCAGCGCCTGGACTTTCGTCGCCGAGCACGCGCCGCGTCACCATCGTGGCTATGCCTTGGGTTTTTTGCAGGCCGGCCTGACCTTCGGTTACCTGCTGGGGGCACTGACCGCCACCTTGCTCGCGCAAATCTTTACCCCCGCCGAAATCCTCGACTACGCCTGGCGCTTCCCCTTCCTGCTCGGCGGCGTATTCGGTGTGATCGGCGTATGGCTGCGCCGCTGGCTCAGCGAGACCCCAGTGTTCCTGGAGATGCAGGCGCGTCGCCAGGCCGCCGCCGAAATGCCCTTGCGCACCGTGCTGCGCGACCATCGCGCCGTGCTGCTGCCGGCGATGATCCTCACCTGCGTGCTGACGTCTGCCGTGGTAGTGCTGGTGGTCATCACCCCGACCATGATGCAGAAAACCTTCGGCATGAGCCCCAGCCACACCTTTGCCCTGAGCGCCCTGGGCATCGTCTTCCTGAATATCGGCTGCGTGCTCGCCGGCCTGCTGGTGGACCGCATCGGCGCGTGGCGCGCCGTATTGGTCTACAGCCTGTTGCTGCCGGTGGGCATTGCGCTGCTGTACGCCAGCCTGATCGCCGGCGGTGTGTGGCTCGGCGCGGCGTATGCCGTGGCGGGCCTGAGTTGCGGCGTGGTGGGCGCGGTGCCGTCGGTGATGGTCGGGCTGTTTCCGGCGCAGGTGCGGGTGTCGGGCATTTCCTTCACCTACAACATCGCCTATGCGCTGTGGGCAAGTACTACGCCGTTGTTGTTGATCGCGCTGATGCCGACCAGTCCGTGGATCTGCGTGGGGTATTGCGTGGTGATGGGGGCGGTGGGGGTGGCGAGTGTGGCGCTGTTTGGCAAGCGCCACAGCCTGGCCGCCTGAGGATCAGGTCAGGAAGTGCCAGAGCAGCAAGGTCCCCACCAACCCAACCACCGAAACAATCGTCTGCAACACCGACCACACCCAGATCGTCTGCTTCAACTGCAAGCCAAAGTACTCACGCACCATCCAGAACCCGGCGTCGTTGACGTGGCAGAAGAACACCGAGCCGGCGCCAATCGCAAGGGCGACCAATGAGCTTTGCGTTGCCGCCAACCCGGCCATCATCGGCGCGAGGATGCCGGCGGTTGTGGTGGTGGCGACGGTGGCCGAGCCGGTGGCCTGGCGCAGGGCCACGGCGATCAGCCAGGCCAGCAGCAGGTAGGGCATGTGCGCGCCTTCGGCGACTTTGCTGATGGTCTGGCTGACGCCGGCGTCCAGCAGGGTTTGCTTGAGGCCGCCGCCGGCGCCGATGGTCAGCAGTAGTACGGCGATGGGCGCCAGGGCTTTGCGCAGGGTGTTGCCGACGTCGGCGCGTGGCATGCCCGCCGCCCAACCCAGGCAGACGACCGCGGCGATTACGGCCAGGCCGAGGGCGACCAGGGGTTCACCGAGGAACTTCAAGGCCAGGGCGAGGGTGCTTTCCGGCGCCAACGCGACTTTAGCCAAGGTGCTGCCGAGCATCAGGATTACCGGCAACAGAATGATCAGCAGCGACACACCGAAGCTCGGCTGGCGCGGGGCCTTGGGCGGTGCGCTGAACAAGGCGCCGATATCGGCCGGCTCATCCACGTGCAGGCGCTTGGACAGCCAGTTGCCATACAGCGGCCCGGCCAGGATCACTGCCGGCACCGCCAGGCAAAAGCCCAGCAACATGGTCAGGCCCAGGTCGGCGTGCAATGCGCCTACGGCAATCAGCGGCCCAGGGTGAGGTGGCATCAAGGCATGCAGGGTGGTCATGCCCGCCAGTGCAGGGATGGCGATCTTCAGCAACGGCTGGTTCGAACGCTTGGCCATCACAAAGATGATCGGCACCATCATCACCAGGCCCACTTCGAAGAACAGCGGCAGGCCGATCACCATGGCGACCAACGCCATCACCCAGGGCAATGACTTGCCTTTGCCCAGCCCGAGCAACGTGGTGGCAATACGGTCGGCCGCGCCGGATTCGGCCATCAGCGCGCCGAGCATCGCACCCAGGGCAATGATGATCCCGGCTTCCCCGAGAATCGCCCCGGCGCCTTTACTGAACGCCTTTGCCACTTCTTCCGGTGGTAGGCCGGCGCCGACCCCGGCGATAAAGGTGCCGATCAGAATCGACAGGAAGGGCGGCAGTTTGGTCGCGCTGATCAGCACAATGATGCTGGCGATCGCCAACAGGACGCAGAGCATGAGGCGGGTGTCGTGAACCATCCACGCGGCAGTCGATAACTCCAAGACGGAACTCCTTATCGAGCAGGTTGGCTAATATGTTTCTTTTTGTTTCGGCCCGAAAAGCATACCTGATAGCGCTCCCCCAACGCGTGCATGAACGATTTTGGTGCGCCCGAAGCTAACGACCCTCTGGCGCTCAGATGACAATTTTGCAAACCATGCCCGTGGATCTGGCCTATAGCTCTATGATCCGCCCCATCCCAACCCACGAGGACATTTCATGAGCGCAGGACACAGCCACGCCCAGGTACGCGCCGGCCACGAACGCAAGTTATGGATCGCACTGGGGCTGACCGGCAGCTTCATGCTGGCCGAAGTCATCGGCGCTTTTATCACCGGCAGCCTGGCGCTGTTGTCGGACGCGGCGCACATGATGACCGACGCCCTGGCCCTGGCGATTTCCCTGGTGGCGATCCAGGTCGCCAAGCGCCCGGCAGACCGCAAGCGTACCTTCGGTTATGCGCGCTTCGAGATCCTGGCGGCCGCCTTCAACGCATTGCTGTTGTTCGCCGTGGCGTTCTACATCTTGTACGAGGCTTACCAGAGGCTGCAGGCGCCCGCCGAAATCCAGTCCACCGGCATGCTGGTGATTGCGCTGCTGGGGCTGGTGGTCAACCTGATCTCCATGCGTCTGCTCAGCGCTGCCAGTGGCGAGAGCCTCAACGTCAAGGGTGCCTACCTGGAAGTCTGGAGCGACATGCTGGGCTCCGTCGGCGTGATCATTGCCGCGCTGGTGATCATGTTCACCGGCTGGGGTTGGGTTGACTCCGTGGTCGCGGCCGCCATCGGCTTTTGGGTATTGCCGCGCACCTGGACGTTGCTCAAGGCGAGCATGAACATCCTGCTGCAAGGTGTGCCAGAAGGTGTGGATATCGAGCAGGTAGAGCAGGGCATTCGCGGCGTGCCTGGGGTCAAGGACGTACACGACCTGCATATCTGGGCCCTCACCAGTGGCAAGAACGTGCTGAGTACGCACCTGGTCGCGGATGCGTCCCAAGGCAGCGAGCAACAGATCCTCAGCCGAGTGACGGAATTACTGCACGAACAATTCGATATTTCCCATGCCACGATCCAGGTCGAGGGCGAGGGTTTTCAACATGACGATCACGACGAAGTGCATGCCTGAGCCTGGCTAACGGATTTGTAATCTTTCGCCCACGGCCCTGATAAGTACCGAAAGCTACATTGCCCCCGCTGGGAAACCTCAGCGACTTCATGGGCGTGGAACTCTCGTTATGGCAATTTTTGTTAGAACACTGTTGGGGGCGGCGGCATTGGTAGTGTGGATATCCGCAAACGCCGCCCAGGCACAACCCCTCACCCTCGATGCAGCCTTGCAAACCGCCTTCGCCAACAACCCGGACCTGGCGGCCGCACAATGGGAAATCGACATCGCCCAAGGCGGCCGCCAACAGGCCGGCCTGATCCCCAACCCGGTGGCCTCCTGGGACGCCGAAGACACCCGCCGCAACAGCCGCACCACCAGCATCAAGCTCAGCCAGACCCTGGAACTGGGCGGCAAACGCGGTGCGCGTATCGAAGTGGCCACCCGCGCCCAGGATGCCGCCGCGCTGACCCTGGAGCAGCGTCGCAACCTGTTGCGCGCCGAGGTCATCGACAGCTACTACGGCGCCCTGCGCGCCCAGGAACGCCTTGACCTGGCGCAACGCTCCATGACGCTTGCCGAGCGCGGCCTGGTGGTCGCCAACGGGCGCGTCACCGCTGGCAAGTCGTCACCCGTGGAAGCCACCCGCGCCCAGGTGCAGGTGTCGCAAATCCGCCTGGAATTGAACCGCGCCCAGATCGGCCTCACTGACGCCTACCGTCGCCTCGCCACCAGCACCGGCAGCGCCGCCACCGACTTCCAGGCCGTCGCCACGCCAAGCCCCTCGGTACCGGCGTTACCCGCCGCCGCGCCATTGCTGGCACGCCTTGAGCAAACGGCCGAATTGCGCCTGGCCGAACTCAACATTGTGCAGAACGAAGCCAGCGTGGGCCTGGAAAAAGCCCAGCGCATTCCGGACCTGGACGTGTCTATCGGCAGCCAATACGACGCCAGTGTGCGCGAGCGGGTGAACCTGGTGGGCGTGTCGATGCCGATCCCGCTGTTCAACCGAAACCAGGGCAACATCCTCGCGGCCACCCGACGCGCCGACCAGGCCCGCGACCTACGCAACGCCGCCGAGCTGCGCCTGCGCACCGAAACCCGCCAGGCCCTGGACCTGTGGCAAACGGCAAATACCGAAGTGCGCGCGTTCAACCAGCAGATCCTGCCCGCCGCACAAAGTGCGGTAGACAGCGCCACCCGTGGCTTCGAGATGGGCAAGTTCAACTTCCTCGACGTGCTCGACGCCCAGCGCACCTTGATCGCGGCCCGCACCCAATACCTTGCGGCCACCGCCCAGGCCACCGAGGCCTGGGTACGCATCGAACGCATTTACGGCGACCTCGCCCGCTTTTGATTTTTCCTGGAGTCTCCTGATGAACAAAAAACATGGCATGGCGCTCGCCGTCGCCCTGGGCCTGATGCTTTCCGGCTTCGCCCACGCCGAGGAAGAAGAAGGCAAGCTCGAACTCACCGAGCAGCAGATTCAAGCCGCCGGCATCCAGTTGGCCCAGGCGCAACCGCGTGCCATCAGCACCGTGCTGACGCTGCCGGGCGAGGTGCGTTTTGATGAAGACCGTACTTCCCACATCGTGCCCCGTGCGGCGGGCGTGGTGGAGGCGGTGAAGGTCAACCTGGGCCAGTCGGTGAAGAAGGGCGAGCTGTTGGCGGTGATCGCCAGCCAGCAGATTTCCGACCAGCGCAGCGAATTGGCCGCCAGCGAGCGCCGAGTCGAACTGGCGCGCACCACCTTCCAGCGCGAGCGTCAGTTGTGGCAGGACAAAATTTCTGCCGAACAGGATTACCTGCTGGCGCGGCAGACCCTGCAAGAAGCCGAAATCGCCCTGAACAATGCGCGGCAAAAAATGACTGCGCTCAGCGGCAGCGCCGTATTGGCCGGCGGCAATCGCTATGAACTGCGTGCGCCCTTCGCCGGTGTGGTGGTGGAAAAACACCTGGGGGTGGGCGAGGTGGTCAGTGAAACCAGTAATGCCTTTACCCTCTCGGATCTGTCCCAGGTGTGGGTCACCTTCGGCGTATTTCCCAAGGACTTGAACAAGGTTCGCGTGGGCAAACCGGTGAAAGTCAGCTCGACGGAAATGGGCACCGAAGTGCTGGGCACCGTGGCTTATGTGGGCAACTTGCTCGGTGAGCAGACGCGCACCGCCACCGTGCGCGTGACGGTCCCCAACCCCGATGACGCCTGGCGCCCGGGCTTGTTCGTGGCCGTGCAAGTGGCCACCGATACCTACCAGGCCAAGGTGGCCGTGCCGCAAACCGCTATCCAGACCGTCGAGGACAAACCCTCGGTGTTTGTGCGCACCGCGGACGGCTTTATCACCCGCCATCTTGAACTGGGCGTCAGTGAAAACGGCTACGTCGAAGTGCGTAAAGGCCTGGAGGCCGGCGCGCAGGTGGCGACGGCTGGCAGCTTCATCCTCAAGTCCGAACTGGGCAAAGGCTCGGCCGAACACGCCCATTGATCCTGCGAGTGATTCCCCATGTTTGAGCGCCTTATCCAATTCGCCATCGAGCAGCGCATCATCGTGTTGCTGGCGGTGCTGTTGATGGCCGGTGTCGGCATCGCCAGCTATCAGAAACTACCCATCGACGCGGTGCCTGACATCACCAACGTACAGGTGCAGATCAACTCGGCGGCGGCCGGTTTTTCGCCGCTGGAAACCGAGCAGCGCGTCACCTTTCCCATCGAAACCGCCATGGCCGGCCTGCCGGGCCTGCAGCAGACGCGATCGCTGTCGCGTTCCGGTCTGTCCCAGGTCACGGTGATCTTCAAGGACGGTACCGACCTGTTCTTTGCCCGCCAATTGGTCAACGAACGCCTGCAAGTGGCCCGTGAGCAATTGCCTGACGGCATCGAAACCGCGATGGGGCCGATTTCCACTGGCCTTGGGGAAATTTTCCTGTGGACCGTCGAAGCCGAGGACGGTGTGCGCAAGGAGGACGGTACGCCTTACACCCCCACCGACCTGCGGGTGATCCAGGACTGGATCATCAAACCGCAGTTGCGCAACGTGCCAGGCGTGGCCGAGATCAATACCATCGGCGGCTTCGCCAAGGAATATCAGATTGCGCCAGACCCCAAGCGCCTGGCCGCTTACAACCTGACCCTCAACGATCTGGTCACGGCGCTGGAGCGCAACAACGCCAACGTCGGCGCCGGTTACATCGAGCGCAGCGGCGAACAGTTGTTGATCCGCGCGCCGGGCCAGGTGGCGTCTATCGACGACATCGCCAACATTGTCATCACCTCCTCGGAGGGCACGCCGATCCGCGTGCGCAATGTGGCCCGGGTCGACATTGGTCGTGAGCTGCGTACCGGCGCTGCCACCGAAAACGGCCGTGAGGTGGTGCTGGGCACGGTGTTCATGTTGATCGGCGAGAACAGCCGCAGCGTGTCCCAGGCGGTGGCGAAAAAGCTTGAGGAGATCAACCGCTCGCTGCCCGAAGGCGTGGTGGCGGTCACTGTTTACGACCGCACCAACCTGGTGGAAAAAGCCATCGCCACGGTGAAGAAAAACCTCTTCGAAGGTGCGTTGCTGGTGGTGGCGGTGTTGTTCCTGTTTCTGGGCAACATCCGTGCGGCGCTGATCACGGCGATGGTGATTCCGCTGGCGATGCTGTTTACCTTCACCGGCATGTTCACCAACAAAGTCAGCGCCAACCTGATGAGCCTGGGCGCGCTGGACTTCGGCATTATCGTTGACGGTGCGGTGGTGATCGTCGAGAACGCCATCCGCCGCCTGGCCCACGCGCAGCAGCGCCACGGCCGGTTGCTGACCCGCAGTGAACGCCTGCACGAAGTGTTCGCCGCGGCCAAGGAGGCGCGACGCGCGTTGATCTTCGGGCAGTTGATCATCATGGTGGTGTACCTGCCGATCTTCGCTCTCACGGGCGTGGCCGGAAAGATGTTCCACCCCATGGCCTTCACGGTGGTGATTGCCTTGCTCGGCGCGATGATTTTGTCGGTGACCTTCGTACCGGCGGCGATTGCGTTGTTTGTCACCGGCAAGGTCAAGGAAGAAGAAAACTTCGTCATGCGCAGTGCGCGCCGGGTGTATGACCCGGTGCTCAACTGGGTGATGGTGCGTCGGCCCCTGGTGTTCGGCCTCGCCGCATTGACCATCGTCGTCTCGGGCCTGGTCGCCAGCCGCATGGGCAGTGAATTTATCCCCAGCCTCAGCGAAGGCGACTTTGCCCAACAGGCGCTGCGTGTGCCTGGCACCAGCCTGACCCAATCGGTGCAGATGCAGCAGCAACTGGAAAAAACCTTACTGGCCCAAGTGCCGGAAATCGAGCGGGTGTTTGCGCGCACCGGTACGGCGGAAATTGCGTCCGACCCGATGCCGCCGAATATCTCCGACAGCTACGTGATGCTCAAACCCAAGGACCAATGGCCAGACCCGAAGAAGTCCCGCGAGGCAATTATCGCTGACATCCAACGGGCCAGCGCGATTGTGCCGGGCAGCGTGTATGAGCTGTCGCAGCCGATCCAGTTGCGCTTCAACGAGCTGATTTCCGGAGTGCGCAGCGATGTGGCGGTGAAGGTGTTCGGCGATGATATGGCGGTGCTCAACCAGACTGCCGGGGAAATCGCCGAGACCTTGCAGAAGCTCAACGGCGCCTCGGAAGTGAAGGTGGAACAGACCTCCGGCCTGCCGGTGCTGACCATCAATATTGACCGCGACAAGGCCGCTCGCTTCGGCCTGAATGTGGGTGATGTGCAGGACACCATCGCCGTCGCTGTCGGTGGGCGCCAGGCCGGTACGCTGTACGAGGGTGATCGGCGTTTTGACATGGTGGTGCGCTTGTCCGACACGTTGCGCACCGATATCGACGGCTTGTCACGGCTGTTGATCCCGGTGCCGGCGCTGGCGAGTAGTACCTCGGGGCAGTTGGGCTTTATCGCCTTGTCCCAGGTTGCCAGCCTCGACCTGGTGCTGGGCCCCAACCAGATCAGCCGCGAGAACGGCAAGCGCCTGGTGATCGTCAGCGCCAACGTGCGCGGGCGCGATATCGGCTCGTTTGTCGAGGAGGCCGAAGCCGCCATCACCACCCAGGTGAAAGTCCCTGCCGGTTACTGGACCACCTGGGGCGGCCAGTTCGAACAGTTGAAGGAGGCTTCCGAACGCTTGCGCATCGTGGTGCCGGTAGCGTTGCTGTTGGTGTTCGGGTTGCTGTTCATGATGTTCAACAACCTCAAGGATGGGCTGCTGGTGTTTACCGGCATCCCCTTCGCGCTCACCGGCGGGATCATGGCCTTGTGGCTGCGTGATATTCCGCTGTCGATTTCGGCGGGGGTGGGCTTTATCGCCTTGTCGGGCGTGGCGGTGCTTAATGGCCTGGTGATGATCGCCTTCATCCGAAACCTGCGCGAGGAAGGCCGCTCGTTATCGGTGGCGATCCACGAAGGCGCGTTGACCCGCTTGCGCCCGGTGCTGATGACCGCGCTGGTGGCGTCCCTCGGGTTTATCCCCATGGCACTCGCCACCGGCACCGGCGCCGAAGTGCAGCGTCCATTGGCGACGGTGGTGATTGGCGGGATTATTTCTTCGACCTTGCTGACATTGCTGGTGCTGCCGGCGTTGTATCAGTGGGCTCATCGCCGCGAAGAAGAGCCCGCCTGACAACCGTGAAAACGCCGCAACCCCCTGTGGGAGCGGGCTTGCTCGCGAATGCGCCGGGTCAGTCGATACCTTTGCTGACTGATACACCGCCTTCGCGAGCAAGCCCGCTCCCACAGGGGGACAGCGGTGCTTCCAGCGTCAGGGGAAAGGCCAGGCTGAACCGCGTAAAACGCCCAGGCTGGCTGGTGACATGAGCATGCCCCTGATGCAAATGCATGATCGATTTCACGATGGCCAGTCCCAGCCCGGTGCCGCCCTCGGCACGGGTACGGCTGCTGTCGGCGCGGTAGAAACGTTCGAACAGGTGCGGCAGGTGGTGCGCTTCAATGCCTCGCCCCGGGTTGCCCACCGACAGCGATACGCTCTGCTCGTAGGTCTCCACCAACAGCAACACGGTAGAGGCCTCGGGTGTGTGGCGAATGGCATTGGAGAGCAAGTTGGAAATCGCCCGCTGGATCATCAGGCGGTCGCCGGTCACCCAGGCATCGCCGCGCAGGCTCAGGGTGACGCCTTTATCTTCGGCACTCAGGGCAAACAACTCCATCACCCGCTGGGCTTCCTGCGCCAGGGACACCTCGGTGAATGAGGCCCGCGCCGCCGGGTGGCTGACCTGCGCCAGAAACAGCATGTCGCTGACAATCCGCGCCAGGCGTTCGAGCTCTTCGGTGTTGGATTCCAGCACCGCCTTGTATTCCTGCGGCGGGCGCTGGCGCGACAGGGTCAACTGGGCCTTGCCCATCAGGTTGGTCAAGGGCGCGCGCAGTTCGTGGGCCAGGTCATCGGAGAATTGCGAGAGTTGCTGCACACCGGCATCCAGGCGGTCGAGCATCACGTTGATGCCGTGGGCGAGTTCACCCAGTTCGTGGGGCAGGTTGTCCACGGACAAGCGATGGGTGAGGTCTTGGGTGGTGACTTTCGCCGCCACCTGGCTGAACTGCTTCAACGGTGCCAGGCCCCGTTGCACCAGCCACCATGCGCCCATGCCAATCAGTATCAGCAGTAGCGGCAGCGCAACGAGCGTGGCGCGCAGGTAGGCACTGAGCAATGCCTGGTCGTCCATGCGGTCCAGGGATAGCAGCACCCGCACACGTTCACCGTTGGCCAGGCGCATCAAGCTGGAGGCACTGAGTACCTGGTTGCCGTAGCTGTCGACCCAATTGAGGTAGCCCAGGGTTTCCCGTGGCTTGAAGTCGGTGAGCAGTGGTTCCTGGGGCTTGCTGCCGACGTTCAGCAGCACGCTGTTATCGGGTGCGGTGCCGACGATGGTCAGGTGGAAATTGTCGTGGCCGATCACCAGGTCCATCAGCGAGTGCGGGCGGGCGCGGATGGCATGGGCGTCCAGGCCCAGGGCCAGGCTGTGCTGGATCTGTTCCATCTTGCTTTCCAGGTTTTTTCGCGCGAGTTTTTCCAGCTCATGGGTGAGGGCCAGGTAGGCCAGGGTCGCCAGCAGCAACACCAGGCCCGCGCCCATCAGGCTGACCGTCAAGCCCAGGCGCATCGACAGGCTGCCGGTCTTCATGGGCGCGCTTCCAGCACGTAGCCCACGCCGCGAATCGTGTGGATCAGCTTGACCTCGCTCTGGTCATCCACCTTGGCGCGCAGGCGGCTGATGGAGACTTCGACCACGTTGGTGTCGCAGTCGAAATTCATGTCCCACACCAGGGAAATAATCTGCGTACGGGTCAGCACTTCGCCGGCCTGGCGCATCAGCACTTGCAACAGCGCGAACTCCTTGGTGGTCAGGTCGATGCGCCGGGCGCCGCGATAAGCGCGGTGGCGGCGCGGGTCCAGTTCCAGGTCCGAGACGCGGAACACTTCCGGCTGTGGAATGTGCTCGCTGCGACGCATCAGGGTGCGCACGCGGGCCAGCAGTTCGGGAAACTCGAACGGCTTGACCAGATAATCGTCGGCGCCCATGTCCAGGCCCTTGATCTTGTCAGCCAGCCGGCCACGGGCGGTGAGCATCATCACGCGCTGGGTGCCGTTGCGGCGCAATTGTTCCAGTACTTGCCAGCCATCCTTGCCCGGCAGGTTCACGTCCAGAATCACCAGTTCATAGGCGTGTTGCCCGGCCAGGTGCAGGCCGTCGACGCCATTGGCGGCGCAGTCGACCACGTAGCCACTTTCGTTCAGGCCCTGTTGCAGGTAGTCGGCGGTTTTCTGCTCGTCTTCAACCACAAGAATACGCATGGGGTTACCTCTTGAATTAGGGGAGAGAAGGCGCCCATGTCCCTATGGCGGCGGTTTCGGAAGTGGGAAAAGTCTGAAGGCTGAAGTAACTCTAGGGTCAACTGCGACCGTCGGTCGCACCGCGCTGCAGGCAAAAAAAACGCCCCAAGCGGGGCGTTAAAAATTCATCTCTTTCCAAAGGAGCTACACAAAAGCTTCAGAGATGAATGTGCTCGGGTGAATAAGTTGAAGCGAGTATAGAAAGTTCCACTTAACGAGAAGCTGAGGCCAATATTACAATTTTGATAACTGGCTATTTGTGAACAGATGTTAGTTAATCGCGAGCGAATGTAAGGGCTACAGCACGACCAATGGGTATTCGGCAATCAGACGAACTTCCTCCAGGTCTGATTCAAACGTACTGGAGCGCACGGTGGCCTGGCGCAAGCGCAGGGACAAATCCTTCAAACGCCCACTTTGCACCACGTACTTGGCCTCGATATCCCGTTCCCAACGGCGTTGATCGGTCAACGGGTTACCTGCTGCATCGCGGCGCATATACACGGCATTGGCGTTGCTATAGTCGGCGCCGGTGCCTTTGCCGTAGCGGGTCATGAACGACAGGCCGGGAATGCCGAACGCCTGCATGTCCAGGTCGTAGCGCAGCATCCATGAGCGCTCCTTGGGGGCGTTGAAGTCGCTGTACTGGATCGAGTTATTGAGGAAGATCGAGTCTGATTGGCGCAGGTAGTCGAAGTCATCGTCGCCGTTGTTACGCTGGTGCGACACGGCCACGCTGTGGGCACCGACCTTGACCCCGAGCCTGGCGCTCCAGATGTTGTTGTCGAACTCGCCGAGCCGTTTCTCGCCTTCGTCCACGGCCTTGTAGTAGTTGAAGTCGCCGAACAATGACACGTCGTCGGTCAATGCGTAATTGGCATTGCTGCCGAAGTAGTACTGGTCCCAGGCGTCCTTCAAGCGGCTGCTGTACAGGCTAAAGCCCAGATGGCTGTTGAGCTGGTAGTCACCGCCGAAGTAGGCGATCCAGGGCGAGTCGACCTTGCCTGCATAGAAGGTGGCAAAGCCTTTGTTCATGCCGCTTTCACTGGGCTGGCTCATGCCGCTCAGGCGCCCGCCTTGCAGGCTCAAGCCTTCCAGGCTGGTGTTTTGCAGGGTGACGCCGCGAAAGCTCTCGGGCAACAGGCGAGAGTCGCCGTAGGCCACCACCGGGGTGAGTGGGAACACGTCGCCGGCCTTGACCACAGTGTCCAGCACGCGCAGTTTCGCCGCGCCGCCGATTTTGCTGTAGCTGTTTTCCGGCTGGTTGTCGCTGTTCACCGGCAGCACGCCGAACGAGCCTTTGCCGCCGCTGCGGCCGCTGCCCGAGTCAAGTGTAAGGCCGTACATGGCGAATGCGTCCAGGCCAAAACCCACGGTGCCCTGGGTAAAACCGGATTCGAATTTGCCTATAAAGCCCTGGGCCCAGGCTTCGGAGTAACCATTGCCAGTGGGGCTGGACTGGCCTTTGCGGTCATCGCGGTTGAAGTAGAAATTGCGTGCCAGCACGTTGATACGGCTGCCCTCGATAAAACCCTCGGGTGTGTCTTCCACCGCCACCGCGGCCAGGGGCAACGCGGCCATCAATGAAAAGGGAAGGGTGTAATGACGAATGCTCATGATGCGCTCCTCGGTGATGGCAGTTATCAGCTTCTTATAGAGGCGGGCGTTTTTATTGATATGGCCCTGGCTGATAGTTGCAAACGGTGGGTAACAGCCGCATGGCGCGAAGATTACAATTCTGGAAACTAACGGCCATCTAACAAATAAGTAATATTCTAGTGAACCTGCCGTCAGGGTGGGTTGGTTAATCTCGACACTGAACTTTTCAGTCGAGGAAACCGCGATGAACTTTTATAAAGCAGGTTTGGCTGTATTAACGGCTGTGTTGTCATTTGGCGCACTGGCCGAAGGGGGCGGGGATCGCACTTTTGCCCTGATGATGGAGCGCAATGAGAAGGCCATGGCAGCGTACGCCATCAAAAAAGGCAAGCCGGTGCCTGAGGTCCAGGCGTACCGCTATGGCATGGACCTGGACATTGCCAAGGTCGTCAACGTGACGCCGCCGATCCGCTCGTGCAACGCCGTGCCGTCGCGCATGACCTATGAAGACTCCAGCGGCAAGCTCAATACCCTGGAATATCAGGTCATGGGCGTATGCCGTAACAATGGCGGTTGAAAATATAGTTCGGCCCAGGGCTCAAGCGCTCTTCAGAAAACCCCGACAGCGCCGATGCAAGTAAGTACACCCACCTCACTTGCCTAACGGTGCCCCATGTTCAATACCCGCCTGAAGCAGGAGCTGACCGCTCTGCGCGAAGAATTGTCGAGCTTGCTCCAGGTGAAAGAGAGCCTGGAAAACGAGATGCTCTGCCTGACACTGGACCCTGAAGGCCGTGTGGAGTGGGCCAATGCCAACTTCCTGCAGGAACTGGCTTATTCGCTGGGCGAGATTGTCGGGCGTGCTATCGAAGACCTGGTGCCGACACATGTGCGCCAGGACGAGTTCCAACTGCGTTTCAAGCACGCGCTGGCCCGCGGCGAACACTTTGCCGGCGCCGTACGCCTGATGCGCGGCAATGGCAAGGAAGCCTGGTTGCGCTCAATCGTGCAGCCGGTGCGCAGTTCGGAGGGGCGCATCAAGCAGTTTTCGATTTTTTCCAGCGACCTTACCCGCACCATCGAGAGCTCGCGTGAACATGAAAACCTGATCACTGCACTGATGCGTTCCACCGCGTTGATCGAGTTCGACCTGGAGGGGCATGTACTCACCGCCAATGACCGCTTCCTCGGCGCCATGGGATACAGCCTGGCGCAGATCGAAGGCAAGCATCACCGTATGTTCTGTGAGCCACAGGAATACAACAGTGCCGAATACCAACAGTTCTGGAAGCGCCTGAACGCCGGTGAGTTCGTCGCCGCGCGCTTCAAACGTGTGGACAGCCACGGCCGCCTGGTGTGGTTGGAGGCCACCTACAACCCGGTGCTGGACGCCAATGAGCGGCTGTACAAAGTGGTCAAGTTCGCCACGGTCATTACCGACCAGGTCAACCGCGAGCAGGCAGTGGCCGAGGCCGCCAATATTGCCTACAGCACCTCTTTGCAAACCGACGACAGCGCCCAGCGCGGCACCACCGTGGTCACCCAGGCCGTGGACGTGATGCGCGACCTGGCCCAGCACATGCAACAGGCCGGTGAAGGCATCGAGGCGTTGAATGCCCAGTCCCAAGTGATCGGCAGCATCGTCAAGACCATCAGCGGCATTGCCGAGCAAACCAACCTGCTGGCGCTCAACGCCGCCATCGAAGCGGCGCGTGCCGGTGAACAGGGGCGTGGCTTTGCGGTGGTGGCCGATGAAGTAAGGCAATTGGCGTCACGTACCAGCAAAGCCACCGAGGAAATTGTTGGTGTGGTGCGCCAGAACCAGGACATGGCCCGCGACGCGGTGGCCTTGATGGCCGACGGTCGTGCGCAAGCCGAGCAGGGCCTGGCCCTGGCGGCCGAGGCGGGTACCGTGATCGTCGAGATTCAGGACGGTGCGCAGAAGGTGGTGAGTGCGGTCGGGCAGTTTGCCAATCAGCTGTCGAGCTAAAGAGAACGTTCGGACGCCAAACCCGCTTTTGAATACAACAGTGCCCAATTGTGGGAGCTGGCTTGCCTGCGATGGCCATAGGTATCTACACAACTTCGGCACGACGCTAAATCTGTGGCGAGGGAGCTTGCTCCCGTGACGGCCTGGCAGCCGACACAGATATAACTGATGCCCCGCGATCCAATGTGGGAGCTGGCTTGCCTGCGAAGACGGCCTGACAGTCAACACAGTTGGACCGTGTACATATCCATTGCTGCGGTAACGGCCACTTAGGGTTCCGCCCTGACGGCGGCTCACTTTCGAAAAGCCGGAATGCCGGCCCAGACAAAAGTAAGCAAAGCGCTCTTGCCCCACCACTCGGCACCTCGCTTAGGCTCGGTGTGCCCGTAATCCGCCAGTGATTTGGGGGGCCGCCGCCACGCGCCATCCATGGCGCGGGGCGGCTAAACCGGCATCCCTGCCGGTTTACCCCCCAAATCCCTGTCGAATTCCGGCCAGCGTGGTTTAACGGGGCGCCTAAGATCAAAAGCAGATCAAGAGCGGCTCGCTTCGCATCGTGGTTACCGTTGAGCTAACAGAGTTATGTAGATACCTATGCTGCGATGGCATCACCTCGGTGTATCTGATGTACCGAGGTGTTTGCATCGCAGGCAAGCCAGCTCCCACAGTTTGAACGTATTCCAACCCGGCACTCAGCGTCCGAGCATTTTCACCCAGCGCGATGGCGGCATGCCGTAGGTGCTGCGAAATTGGCGGGTCATGTGGCTTTGGTCGGTGAAGCCTGCGGTCATCGCCGCATCCACCAACGATTGGCCCTGGGCCAACAAGTGGCGCACCAGGTCCAGTCGGCGCATGGTCAGGTAGCGGTAGGGGCTGGTGCCGAATAACAAACGAAAATCCCGCGATAACGCCCACCGGTCGCGGCCGGCGTGGTCGGCAATTTCATCCAGGGTGATGCTGCGGCCCAGGGCGCTGTGGATGAATTCACGGGCGCGTTCGGCCGCGATGTAGTCGAAGGATTTACGGCGGATGATGGCCCCGGACGCAGCGCTCAGCGCGTGGGCCAGGTCGAACAGGGCATCTTGCTCTTGCATCGGGTCTATCGGGCAATCCAGGCTTTGTAGCAACACTTCGCTGGCGCGGTGCAGCCGTGGGTCGGTGGACAAGCCGCCGGGGATAAACGGCAACGGTTGCCCACCGAGGATCTGCTGGATCAACGCCGGCTCCACATAAATCATCCGGTACTTGAAACCTTCTTCGCTGCCGGCACGGCCGTCATGGGTTTCATCGGGGTGGATCACCATGGTGGTGCCGGGCAGGCTGTGGGTTGTGCCGCCGCGATAATGAAAACTCTGTACGCCGAACAACGTGCGCCCGATGGCGTACGTGTCATGGCGATGAGGGTCGAAGGCGAAGCCGGCAAAGTACGCCTCGATACGGTCAAGGCCACTGGCGTGGGGCGCGCGGTGCAGCCAGTCGAGGGAGTGGATGGGGTTGCCCATGGTGACTTGTCACAAAAGGAAGTGGAAACACGTTAACTGAGTCTGCACCGGTTGTCTGCTGGGGTCTTGTACGATTGTGCAGGTGTGGGGCAATGCACATCGGGTAGCGAATCGCTAACCACCCATGGTAAGAAGCCTTACTTTCAATAGTGAGGTCGGGTCATGAGCAAGGTGCGGGTAGGGATTATTTTTGGGGGCCGTTCGGCTGAGCATGAAGTCTCGCTGCAATCGGCGCGCAACATTGTCGATGCCCTTGATCGCTCACGCTTCGAGCCGGTTTTGATCGGTATCGACAAGGCCGGTCACTGGCACCTTAATGACACCTCGAACTTCCTGCTCAACCAGGAAAACCCGGCACTCATCGCCCTCAATCAGTCCAACCGTGAATTGGCCGTGGTGCCCGGCAAGGCCAACCAGCAAGTGGTGGAAACCTCCGGGCAGGGCATGCTGGAACACATCGACGTGATCTTCCCGATTGTTCACGGCACTCTCGGTGAAGACGGTTGCCTGCAAGGCTTGCTGCGCATGGCGGACTTGCCCTTCGTCGGTTCCGACGTGCTCGGCTCGGCGGTGTGCATGGACAAAGACATCAGCAAGCGCTTGCTGCGCGACGCGGGTATTGCGGTCACGCCGTTCATCACCCTTACGCGAGCTAATGTGGCGCGCACCTCGTTTGAAACGGCCGCTGGCAAGCTCGGTGTGCCGATGTTCGTCAAGCCTGCCAACCAGGGTTCGTCGGTGGGGGTAAGCAAAGTCGGCAGCGAAGCCGAGTACCGCGCTGCCGTTGAACTGGCGTTGGGGTTTGATGAGAAGGTGCTGGTGGAGTCCGCCGTCCAGGGCCGTGAGATCGAATGCGCCGTGCTGGGCAATGACGAGCCCATCGCCAGCGGTTGTGGCGAGATCGTGGTGAGCAGTGGTTTCTATTCCTACGACAGCAAATACATCGATGGCCAGGCTGCTCAGGTGGTGGTGCCGGCGGCGATCAGTCACGAAGCCAGCGAACGGATTCGCAGCCTGGCCATTGCGGCGTTTGAAGTGTTGGGCTGCGCCGGGTTGGCGCGGGTGGATGTGTTCCTGACGCAGGACGGCGAAGTGCTGATCAACGAGATCAACTCACTGCCCGGTTTTACCCGCATCAGCATGTACCCCAAGCTGTGGCAGGCGGCAGGCATGAGCTACAGCGAACTTGTCAGCCGGTTGATCGAGCTGGCGCTGGAGCGGCATGCGGGGCGCAAAGGGTTGAAGATCAGCCGCCAGTGATTGGTCCGAACCAGTAACGCCATCAGGCGTTACTGAGCACTTCGCGAAAAACGTCCGGCCTTATGGCTGCAATATGCAGTAGCGAGCGTGCTGCTCCGGAAGGTGAGCGACGCCCTTGCTCCCATTCTTGAAGGGTTCTTACTGACACGCCCAGAAGCTCGGCAAATTTTGGTTGTGAGAGCCCTGTCTTGCTTCTTGCTTCGGCAGCTTGAGTGACCTCAACGTGCTGCACTGCACCGTAACGTCCCGCTTTGACATCCTGAATGGCTGTCAGTAGTTCTTCGCCTATATTGCGTTTGGCGTCACGTTCCTTCAGTTCTTTATCAGTGAGTGGCATGGTTCATTTCCTTTGCGATTTTGTACAGGATATGTGCCGGAATATTCTCCGTGGCGCTCTTGCCATAAATCAGTAGCGCGACGACTGCTCCGCACTCCAGTTGTGTGGTGTAGATGACCCGCACTGATCCACTTTTACCCCGGCCCTCCATGCTCCAGCGTATCTTTCGGCAACCTCCCGAGCGCGGAATGACATTTCCAGCATCAGGATGGCTGGCGAGAAACGCCATGAAGATACCTTTTTCATCTTCAGTCCAATAGTCAGGCCATTGCCTGCTGAAGAGAGGGGATTCTATGAGAGTGAACACGCGAAATTCTACGTCTTTGACGTAGCCTCTGGCAAGAAAGAGCGGGCCAGAAAATCGCAGGTGAGATGGGGCTGCTCAAGAAGGTTTTTATCGCAAAAGATGACATGGCACTTTGAGTTTTGGCGCTCCGCGTAGGATTTAAGGCGTAAGGTTGCAGGTCTTTTTTTATAAGCCTGTACGGATAGATCAACACCTTAATCACCCAACGCCTCACCTTCACGCCGAGGATCAGCGCCACCACTGAGCGTCACCTTGCCCTGGGCATCCCGTGTGCGCACGATGGCCTGCACGCCGCTGGTCATCTCGATCTCGCTCAGGGCGTGGCCCTTGTCCTTGAGCGCCTGTTTCAGCGCCGGGCTGAACAGCCCAGTTTCCAACTCGGTAGCACCATTGCGACTGCCAAAGTTGGGCAGGCTGATGGCCGCCTGCGGGTCGAGCTTCCAGTCGAGCATGGCCACCAGGGATTTACTCACGTACTCGATGATCTGCGAGCCGCCGGGGGAGCCGACGGTAGCCAGCAGTTCGCCTGTCTTGCGGTCGAACACCAGGGTCGGCGCCATGGCCGAGCGTGGGCGTTTACCCGGTTGTACGCGGTTGGCCACAGGCTGGCCGTTTTCTGCGGGGATGAACGAGAAGTCGGTCATCTGGTTGTTGAGCAAAAAGCCCTGGACCATCACGTGAGAGCCGAATGCTGCTTCAACCGTGGTGGTCATCGACACGGCGCCGCCCTGGTCGTCCACCGCCACCACCTGTGAGGTGGAGATGCGCAGCGGCGAGCGGTCTGGTGCGTACGCCACCTGAATACCGGCGGGTTGGCCGGGCTTGGCGATGCCCATGCTGCGCTCGCCGATCAGCGTGGCGCGTTGTGCCAGGTAACCTGGCGCGACAAGACCGGTAACCGGGACGGGGGTGAAGTCTGCATCGGCCACGTACAGCGCGCGGTCGGCAAAGGCCAGGCGCCCGGCTTCGGCGAGCAGGTGCACGGCCTCGGGTGTCGGCTCAAGCCCGGCCGGCGAAACACTCTTGACCGGTGTCATGGGGGCGATGGCCAGGCGCGGGTCGCGGGTTTCCAGCGCCTGCAATGTCCCCAGGATCTGCGCCACGGCAATCCCGCCCGAGGACGGCGGTGGCATGCCGCAGACCTTCCATTGTTTGTAGTCGGTGCACAGCGGTGCGCGCTGCTTGGCGGCGTAGCCCTTGAGGTCGGCCTGGGACAGGCTGCCGGCATTGCGATGGCCCTGTACCTTGCGTGCGATTTCATCGGCAATCGGGCCTTGGTACAGCGCATCCGGCCCTTCCTTGGCGATGCGCTTGAACACCGCGGCCAGTGCCGGGTTTTTCAATCGTGTACCGGTGGCTTTTGGCGAGCCGTCGGCATTCAGGAAGTACGCCGCCATGTCGGGTGATTGCGCGATAAAGCGGTCAGCGGCGATCAAGCTGTGCAAGCGTGGGGAAATGGCAAAGCCTTGCTCCGACAGGCGAATCGCCGGCTCGAACAGCTTGGCCCATTGCAGGTGGCCGCTCTTTTTGTGCGCCATCTCCAAGGCGCGCAGTACGCCCGGCGTGCCCACCGAGCGCCCGCCAATCTGCGCATCCGTGAACGCCATCGGCGTACCGTCGGCCTTCAGGAACAGACGCTCTGTCGCCCCGGCCGGTGCTGTTTCGCGGCCGTCATAAGCCTGCACCTGTTGTCCATCCCATAGCATGATGAACGCACCGCCGCCGATGCCGGACGACTGCGGTTCCACCAGAGTCAATACCGCTTGCATGGCAATCGCCGCATCAATGGCTGAACCGCCTTGACGCAGCATTTCACGCCCGGCTTCAGCGGCCAGTGGGTTGGCGGCGGCGGCCATATGGCGCTCGGCGTGGCGGGTGCTCAGGTCGGTGCGATAGCCCGAGCCCAGCTCTGGCGCCGCAGGCTGTTCGTTGACGGGCGTGTGGCAGGCTGCGAGGGCCAGGGTTGCGGCGATGACTGTCAGGCTGCGGCGGGAAATCAAAAACACGCGCTGAACTCCGTTCATGTTGAGAGGGGGCTGTGGTCCTTGGGCTACTGCGTTTTTTTTACAGGTAAATCGTGCCTTGCATGTACAGCACGGCCTTGCCGGAAATAATCACCCGGTCACCCTGGAGTTCACAGCGCAACTGGCCCTTACGCTGGCCGCCTTGTTCGGCGCTCAATTGCGACTTGCCCAGGCGCTCGGCCCAGAACGGTGCCAGCGAGGTGTGCGCCGAGCCGGTAACCGGGTCTTCATTGACGCCCACATTCGGGCCGAACCAGCGCGAGACAAAATCAAACCGCGTGCTCTTGGCGGTAACCGCAATGCCGCGTTTAGGCAGGCCCTTGAGTCGCGCAAAGTCCGGTGCCAGGGCCGCTACCTGCGCTTCATCCTCCACCAGAACTATATAGTCGTCGGTGCCAAACACCTCGGCGGATTCAAGCCCCAGGGCACTCAACATGCTGTGGGGCGGCTCACAGCGTTCAGGTTTCTTTGCCGGAAAATCCATCGCCAGCTCATCGCCGTTGCGCGTTACCCGCAACTCGCCGCTACGGGTGGCAAAGCGCAGAACCTGCGGGGCGTCCGCCAACTTGTGGATCAATACCCACGCGGCGGCCAACGTGGCATGGCCGCACAGGTCCACCTCAACTTCCGGCGTGAGCCAGCGCAACTCATAGAACTCGCCACGGGGTACAAAGAATGCGGTTTCCGAAAGATTATTCTCGGCCGCAATCTGCTGCAGTTGCGCGTCGGGCAGCCACTCGGTGAGCGGGCACACTGCTGCCGGGTTGCCGCCGAAGGGATGGTGGCTGAAAGCGTCGACTTGGTAGATGTCCAGTTGCATCGGGGCACTCCGTGTTTAGGGGAGGCTGGACACTAACAGTGGGGTAGGGGGGCGTCAAAATACAGTTAGGGAGTTTTTTGCGCGCATAAAAAAACGGCCTACCTTTCGGTAAGCCGTTTTTAGTACTTGGTGGCTACACAGGGACTTGAACCCCGGACCCCAGCATTATGAATGCTATGCTCTAACCAACTGAGCTATGTAGCCAAGTGGCGCGCATTATTCGCTTGGAACGGCAATGCGTCAAGCGTTTTTGTAGAATTTTTTTCTACGCTTTCAACTGTTTAAGCCAAAGCACTGGTTTTGGCGACGGGCGGTGACGAATGCGCTGTGGATGAGGGGCGTGGAAGCGCTTGGCGTCTTCGAAGGTTTACTCGCAGGCCATGTCCGACAGTGTTGGGCAGATATCCCTGTCGCCCAACACTGGACTGGCTAACTCAACTTACCGATGCAGTGGGGGGTGGGTGACGCGCTTGAGCTGTTCGCGGGCCCGTGACAAGCGCGAGCGCACGGTGCCGATAGGAATGTCCAGTACGTCGGCGGTGTCCTGGTAACTGCCGTCGGTTTCCAGCGAGGCGTAAAGTGTTCTGCGCATCTCGGTCGGCAAGTGGTCAATCGCACTCAGGGTATTTTCCAAGCGCCGGTTGACTTCGAACTCCCAGTCCAGGCTGTGGTTTTCTTCATGGCCATGCCACAGCGACTCGTCGAATTCGCAATGCGCAGGCTTGGCATACAGGCGTCGGAAGTGATTGCGGATCAGGTTCTGCGCGATGCCGCACATCCAGGTACTGAGTGTCGCGGTACCACTGAAACGTTCGCGATTGCGCCAGGCCTCCAGGTAAGTCAATTGCAAAAGATCATCCGCGTCTTCCGGGTTCAGGACCCGTTTGTGAATGAAACGGCGAAGTTTTTTCTGTTGATCGTCTGTCAGATGGAGCATGAATTGAGGCGAACTGCCACCAAGGTGAACGAGGGCTTCAATAGGGATATTCATGATTTTTCCTTAAGGTAGACGCAGTCGAAATAGTTTCGGCGGCTACCTCTTTTGCACTGCCTGTGCCAAAGGAGAATTATCATGTAACTATCTGATTTATATAAATAAATACGTTATGGTTGCGGTGGTTTTGTGCAGTAATTTGCAAAAGGCACCAGGCACCAGGGACCTGTGCGGGTTTTTTCATCTTGTTGGATGAGTGAGTTTCAGTGGAACCATCTGGGCGGGCCTGACCACATATGGACACTCTCTTCCTGTACTGGCCTGCCCATGAAAGTCGAATCTACCAACGAAGTGCCAATGACCCCGCGGGTGGAACTCCCCACCGCTAGCCCGGCCGCCAAACCTGAGCCAGGCCAAGGTGTCGATGATCTTTCTCTGCACTTCAGTCAGGAGGTGGAATCCAGCAGTCGTACGTTGGATAAGCGTGTAATTGACGTGCGTGTGCCTCCTGTCCAGGTGCTCGCGCAGCTCTATGAGCAGTTGGGGCATCCGGCCCAGGAAAGCTTTGCCGCGGTAGTACGTCGAATCAGGCAGAAATTACTCACGCAACCCAGCATCGATACATTGCTGGGGCTCACTGGCGGTGATCCGGCACGCACCTTCGTGGTACTCAAGGCGGTGTGCGGGCAGGCCGAGGCCGACGTGCGCAACTCCGAAGCCGACCTGGCGAGGGATGCAATTGCCAAGCTGGAGATCCGCTTCAAAGGGGAGATCCAGGCGGGCCTGAATATTGCCATGGCCTTGCATAAGAAGAGTGGCGATCCAGAAGAGCTCCAGGCGCTGCGCGCGCTCTATTACGCCAGTGTGGTGACACGGCAATCCCTGGCGACCATGATGCACGCGCTGCTCGGCATCTACAGTGACGACCGTTTTGCACATGGGTTGAAAATGATGTCCAGCGCCCTGACGGCCGACATTGCCGCCCATGTGTCCTCCGTCCCTACGGCAATGTTGCGCACCTTGCTGACAGGACTGGGCAAATGTGGCGCATTGAGCGGGGTGTTATGCAGCTGTCGTGAGCTGATTCAGAACCTTGCAATCGAAATGCATGCGGTAAGCCTGCTGCGACGCATGCTGGGTTATGCAGACACCGGCATCGTGACAAATGAAGTCATGCGCCTGGCTGAAGAAATGGGGGCCAGCACATCAAAACTCGTGTCTCTCAATGCGCTTTATAAGCTGTTTCAAAAGTTGCCCGAGGCCTTGTGGCCGGATAGCAAATCACGCCAAGAGGCGCTGCACAATTTTCTGCTGGTGATGGACGAGCTTGCCCGCCTCGAAGGCATACGCCCTGGTTTTCCTAATTCGACTATCCTGGCGTGAGCGTGCTGTCCACCCTCAACGGTGTACTGCTCAAGGTGGCGCAGCGTGCCGAGGTCTTGGGCGCGGTGGTGATCATGGCCATTGTGTTCATTTTCATCGTGCCGCTGCCTACCTGGCTGGTGGACATTCTGATTGCGCTGAATATCTGTATTGCCTGCCTGTTGATCATGCTGGCGCTTTACTTGCCCGGGCCTTTGGCGTTCTCTTCCTTCCCGTCGATTTTGTTGCTGACCACCATGTTTCGCCTGGCGTTGTCGATCGCAACGACGCGCTTGATCCTGCTCGAACAGGACGCCGGCGATATCGTTGAGGCCTTCGGCAATTTCGTAGTGGGCGGCAACCTGGCTGTTGGGATGGTGATCTTTCTGATCCTGACCCTGGTCAACTTTCTGGTGATCACCAAAGGCTCTGAACGGGTTGCCGAAGTGGCGGCGCGCTTCAGCCTGGACGCAATGCCGGGCAAGCAGATGTCCATCGACAGTGACTTGCGTGCCGGCTTGATTGACGGCGTGCAAGCGCGGGACAAGCGTGAGCAGTTGTCCCGCGAGAGTCAGTTGTTCGGGGCCATGGATGGTGCCATGAAATTCGTCAAGGGGGATGCCATCGCGGGGTTGATCATCGTTGTGGTCAACCTGTTGGGCGGCTTCTCCACAGGTATGTTCCAGCACGGCTTGAGCGCCGCCGATTCAATGGCGCTGTATTCGGTGCTGACGATTGGCGATGGTCTGATTGCGCAGATTCCGGCGCTGTTGATCTCTCTCACCGCCGGCATGATCATTACCCGCGTGGCACCGGAAGGGCGCAAGGGCATCACGAACATGGGCGCCGAGATCGCACGCCAGATGACCAGTGAGCCCAAGAGCTGGATGATCGCCTCGGTGGCCATGCTGGTGTTTGCGATCGTGCCTGGTATGCCGACCCTGGTGTTTATTCTGCTGGCGATGATGACCGGCGCCTTGGGTTATTACCTCGACCGTCGGCGCCGACGTGAAGCGCAGCCAGAAGCCGAAGCCGTCGAAGCCGTGCGGCCTGAAGAAAATGGCAAAGAGGATCTGCGCGGGTTTGATCCGTCCCGGCCTTATCTGCTGCAGTTTCCCTCGGCTTTGCGCGGCACGCCTGAGGTGACCGATCTTATTCACGGAATCCGTCAGGTACGAAATTCCCTGGTTGCCAATATTGGCCTGACATTGCCGCCGTTTGAAGTCGAGATCGATGACTCGCTGGACGATGATGAAATGCGCTTCTGCGTCCATGAGGTACCCATGGTCAAGGCGTCGGTGGTCCAGCACGTTGCCGTGGAGCGCAGCGCCCTGACGGTTGAGCCTGAGCATGGCGTACCGGGATTGGCCGAGCGCAATGAACAGGATTGGCTCTGGCTGCCACCCGACGACCCACTGCTCAATGACGCGCAGTTGGAGCGCTTCACGGCGACGAGCCTGATCGTCGACCGCATGAAGAAGGCGATGATGCTCAGCGGGCCGCAATTCCTGGGGATTCAGGAGAGCAAGTCGATCCTCAGTTGGCTTGAGAACAATCAACCCGAACTGGTGCAGGAACTGCAACGCATCATGCCAATTTCGCGCTTTTCGGCGGTGCTGCAACGCCTGGCCAGCGAAGGGGTTCCGCTGCGCGCCGTGAGGTTGATTGTCGAATCGCTGATCGAATACGGCCAGCACGAACGCGAGCCGGAAGCACTGGCTGACTATGCGCGCATTGCCCTCAAGTCGCAGATCTACCACCAGTACAGCGAGGCCGATGGGCTGCATGCCTGGCTGTTGTCACCGCATACCGAAAATATCCTGCGCGAGGCACTGCGCCAGACCCAGACCGGGGTGTTCTTTGCACTCGACGGCGATAATAGCGCTGCGCTGGTCAACCTGCTCAACCAGGCCTTCAGCGCACGGGCAAAAATAAAAAGTGTGTTGTTGGTGGCGCAGGATTTGCGCAGCCCCTTGCGAACCTTGTTGCTTGAAGAGTTCAACCATGTGCCGGTGTTGTCTTTCGCCGAGCTGGGGAGCACTTCCAAGGTCAAGGTGCTGGGGCGTTTTGACCTTGGCCAGGATGAGTTGATGCACGGGACATTGGCATGAACACAGCGCTACTTGCAGAGTACGGGGGGACGTACTGATGTTCGAACTCCGAGTCTTGGATGGTTTGCATCAAGGGGCTGCGCTGCCCCTGTTTGGTGAGCAGTGGAGCCTTGGCGCCAACGCGGACGCTGATCTCTTGCTGGATGATCCCGGTATCGCCGAGCACCACGCGCGCCTGCTATTGCTCGAAGGGCGCTGGTCGGTGCAGGCTGAAGCGGGGCTGCTGAAAAACGGCGATGGGCAAATGTTGGCGCAGATCGGCGATCTGGCACTCAACACGCCGTTTATGATTGGCCCCGTCAGTTTGTGTGTCTGCCCTGCCGATCATCCTTGGCGGCAGGCATCGGTGCTCAAGCCGCCCCGGCCGGCAACGGAGCCCTTGCCCCAGGCGCCATTGCCGCTGACGCTGTCTTCCATTCCCTTGTTGCAGCAAAAACGCTTGGTCAGCCTGGTTCTGCTATGCGCCGTGATCATCGCTGCGGTCGGCATTATCTTCAGCGGTGAGCGTGAGGCCCAGGCATCGCTGATGCCGGCGGTCATTCAGAAACCCGGGTTGGACTCACCCGCTGAGGTGCGTCAGCAACTCATGAAGATGCTCAACGAGCGTGAATTGCTCCAGCGCGTCAGCTTGCAGATCGTCAATGGTCAGATTGCCCTCAATGGTGTTGTTTCCCAGGATGAAGTGGAACTGATTGCGCGCATGCTCGACCGTTTTGCCGAGCAATTCGACACTGTGGTGCCGGTGATCAGTCGCGTACGGGTACGCGAAGGCAAGTTACCGTTCAAGATCTCGCAGATAGTGGGTGGCCCGAATGGCCACGTGGTGCTGGAGGAAGGAAGCCGCTTATTCGTGGGTGATGAAGTGGATGGCCTGCGCCTGGTTTTGATCGATAACAGCAAAGTGGTTTTTGACGGCGAGCAACGTTATGAGGTGGGCTGGTGAAGGGGTCGCTGCAGGAGCGTCTGGAGGCCTGGCAACTGAACCAGTCACAGGCATTGAGCAGTTTCGCACCGGTGACGATGCTCGGTCGTATCCAGCGCGTGAACGGCATGCTGCTGCAGTGCCGGTTGCCGCAGGCCCGTATTGGTGACCTATGCAAAGTCGAAAAAGGGCCGGGCGACTACATGCTCGCCGAGATCATCGGGTTCGATCAGCGCGATGCGGTGCTCAGTGCCCTGGGCAACCTTGAAGGCGTGCGTGTAGGCGCCAGCGTCGAGCGGTTGGGGGTTCCGCATCAGGTCCGGGTCGGTGATGAGTTGTTGGGGCAGGTGCTGGATGGTTTTGGCCGCCCGATTGCGGGCGATGGTGTGAGCGCGTTCGTGGAAGCGGACACCCCTGGGGCGACCACAGTGTTATGCGAGGCGCCTCTTCCTACCGAACGGCCGCGGATCAACCGCGCACTGGCTACGGGGGTGCGCTCGATTGATGGCCTGATGACCCTGGGGGAGGGCCAGCGTGTCGGGCTGTTTGCCGGAGCCGGTTGTGGCAAGACCACCTTGTTGGCCGAAATCGCCCGTAACGTGGAGTGCGATGTGATCGTATTCGGTCTCATCGGGGAGCGGGGCCGGGAACTGCGCGAGTTTCTCGATCATGAACTGGATGAGCAGTTGCGTGCCAAGGCCGTGTTGGTGTGTGCAACCTCCGACCGCTCAAGCATGGAGCGCGCGCGTGCCGCGTTCACGGCAACTGCGCTGGCCGAAGGTTTCCGGCGCAAGGGCCAGCGGGTGCTGTTGCTGATTGACTCTCTGACCCGTTTTGCCAGGGCCCAACGTGAAATCGGCCTGGCTGCCGGTGAACCCTTGGGGCGCGGTGGTCTGCCGCCGTCGGTCTACAGTTTGCTGCCACGTCTGGTGGAGCGTGCCGGCTTGACCCGTGAAGGCGTGATCACGGCCATCTATACAGTGTTGATCGAACAGGACTCCATGAACGATCCGGTAGCGGATGAGGTGCGCTCTCTGCTCGACGGTCATATCGTCCTGTCGCGCAAGCTGGCCGAGCGCGGCCATTACCCGGCGGTCGATGTCCTGGCCAGCCTTTCGCGGATTCTAAGCAATGTTGCCGAGCCCGTGCATATCCGTGCCGGCACGGCGCTACGACGCTTGCTGTCGGCTTACCAGCAGATCGAGCTGATGCTCAAGTTGGGGGAATATCAGCCCGGCAACGATGCACTCACCGACCTGGCAGTTGACAGTCGGCAGGCGGTAGATGGCTTTCTGCGCCAGGACTTGCGCGAACCTTCGCCGCTTGCCGCCACCATGGATCAATTGGCTGAGCTGACCGCCCATGTCCCCTTCTGAAGTGTTACCGGGTGAAATCGATACCCTGCAACGTTTGCGCCGACACCGTGCAGACCGCGCCGAGCGTGCGCTGCGTGAGGCAAAACGGGCGCAGCAAGCGCTGGTCGCGCATATCCGGGAGGCGCAGGAAATCCTCGAGCAAACCCGCCTGGAAGAGGCCCGGCAATGCGCGCAGCTGTTGAGTCAGCACCAGGGGCAGGTGGTGACGTTCAAGGCGCTGAAAAACTGGAGTGCCAAGGAGCGGCAATTATCGGCGGGTACCCGGCGTGAAGAAGGCCAATTATTGCAACTCCAAGAGCAGCAGCAAGAGCGGGCTGCGCGGGTCGGCCAGGCGCAGAAACACGTCACCTTGTGCTTGCGCCAGGTAGAAAAAATACAAGAGTTATCTGAGTTACTGAGGCAGGAGCCGATATGAAACAGGTTTCAGTTAATCCGCCTGAACGTCAGCGTCCGCGCGAGTCTCGCGATGATCGTGCACCTGAATTCGGTGCCCTGGTGCCTTGGGAGCAAGGGCGATTGTTCGCCCGGTTGTTTGACGATGGGGGCCAGGACAGCGGGGGATACGGAGCGTCTCTGAACGGAATCAAAGCCTCGGGCGATGTCGCCATGATCGGGGCACTGACCGAGCAGTTGGCGCCGCGAATGCTCGTTGGTTCGCAATGGCCGTTGATGGCTGTTTTTCACCTGGGCCGCCTGGGGCGGATCAACGCCAGTATCCGCCGGGAGCAGGGGGGCTGGAATGTCGAGCTGCACGCAGAGCAAGACAATACGGTGCACTGGCTCAGTGGTGTACGCCAACAATGTGAGCAACGGTTGGCGCAGAGCCTGCGCCAGCCTGTCAGTTTGTATCTGGCAAAATCGACGTAGGCATGATGCTGCCACCTTTGATACTTCCCAGATTCAAAACCGATATTGCGGTTGCCCGGCAGCGGTTGGGGCAAGGGTTGTGTATGCCGTTCGAGGTCGCTGGGTCGAGTGGCGAGTTGAGAATGGAGCCGGGTACTGCTCCTGTGGGTATCCAGCCGCTCTGCTTCGAGACCGCCTGTGGCGTCTTGGCCTTCAGTGAGCCAGGACCACAGTTCAGCTTGATGGGTGAATGCCCCGTGACGCTCGAGCCGGCCGGGAATGATCCGGACGCCTGGTTCTGGGAGTTGTTCCAGCATCATCTGAGCCCTCAGGTGCAGGCGTTGTTTGGGTACCTGCGTTTGCTGCCAGGCGCTCGCCCCATGAACTTTGGTTGTCGACTCTGCGTGACGCTTGGGGCCTCTCGCGTGGCGGGCTATCTGTGGCTGTCTGTCGAGAGCTTTCTGGCGCTATGCAAGGCGGGGCCGTGGCGATCCAGGGCTGAGCCGATGCCGGCGCAGTTTCGGCTGGCGGTTGACGTAACGCTTGGGCACCTGAGGTTGTCCATGCACCAGCTGCGCGGCTTGCGGGCTGGTGACGTGTTGGTGCTTGAGCGAGCCTTTTTCAGTGCGTCGGGAGCCGGCCACGTACAGGTTGGCAAACAGCGCCTGGTGGGCTGGATCGACGCTGGATCCGGGCCGATGCGCCTGACCCTTACTTCTATCGAGGATATGTTTGTGGATGAGGATTTTGCAACACAGCCCTACTCAGAGCATGAGGATGAAACAGCGGTGATGGATGTGTTCGGGCATGAACCATTCGACGAGCTGAGTATGGCGCTCAATGTACGGTGCGGTACGCTGAACCTGACCCTCGGCGAATTGCGCAACCTTGCGCCCGGCGCGGTGTTGGGGGTCGCCGGCTATGCTCCCGGCACTGCCGGTCTCTACTACGGCGACCGCCCCCTCGGCCTGGGCCAGTTGGTTGAAGTGGACGGGCGGCTGGGGCTGCAGATGTCTCGCGTGATCTTTTCTCGATGAACAGTTTCCAGGGAATAGATCCGGTCGTCCTGGCAATATTTCTTGGGGCATTGTCGTTGATGCCCATGCTGCTGGTCGTCTGCACGGCGTTCCTGAAGATCGTGATTGTGCTGATGATTACCCGCAATGCCATCGGTGTGCAGCAGGTGCCTCCGGGCATGGCCATCAATGGTATTGCCCTGGCGGCAACCCTGTTCATCATGGCGCCTGTAGGCTATGAGATGGCGGAGATCGTCAAGGTGTCGCCCCTGGACCTGACCAGCGTAGGCGCACTCCAACAGACGGGAATGGAGGCGATCAAACCATTGCGCACCTTCATGCTGCGCAACAGTGACCCGGATATTCTTACCCACCTGTTGGAAAATGCCATGCGCATGTGGCCGGCGCAGATGGCGCAGGAGGTCCAACGTGAGGACCTGATCCTGCTGGCGCCGGCCTTTGTGCTGTCACAGTTGCAGGCGGGGTTCGAAATCGGCTTTCTGATCTATATCCCTTTCATCGTGATTGACCTGATTGTTTCCAATCTCCTCTTGGCTTTGGGTATGCAAATGGTCTCGCCCATGACCATTTCCCTGCCGCTCAAATTGCTCTTGTTCGTGATGGTCTCCGGGTGGTCGCGGTTGCTCGACAGCCTGTTCTTTTCCTATCTCTGAGTGACCTATGGAACCCATCGTACTGTTCAAGCAGGGCATGTTGCTGGTAGTCATGCTGACGGCGCCGCCGCTGATCGTGGCGGTGGTGGTGGGGGTCATGACCTCCCTGGTGCAGGCACTGATGCAGGTCCAGGACCAGACGTTGCCCTTCGGTATCAAGCTGGTGGCAGTGGGGATCACCCTGATCATGACCGGTCGCTGGATCGGTGTGGAGTTGATCCAGTTGATGAACTTGACCTTTGACATGATCGCTCGATCGGCCCTGCACTGAGGTCTGCCTGTGCTGTTATATCTTGAATATTTGCCCTCCCTGCTGGTCGCCATGGCGCGTATCTACCCCTGCGCTTTCCTCGTGGCGGCATTCTGTTTTCAACATATACGCGGCATGCTGCGGCACACCATTGTGGTGGTCATGGCACTGCTGCCTGCACCTGCCATTCATGTCTTGCTGGAGGGCCAGGAACACTCGGCGCTGATGCTCGCAGGGCTGGTCCTCAAAGAGTTGGCCCTGGGGTTATTGCTGGGCGTGTTGCTGTCGATGCCGTTCTGGCTGTTCGAGTCGGTCGGGGCGTTGCTGGATAACCAGCGGGGCGCTTTGGCCGGTGGTCAGCTCAACCCCTCGCTTGGGCCAGACGCGACGCCGGCCGGGCATCTGTTCAAGCAATTGGCGATTTTTTTGCTGATGGCCAGTATGGGCCTCGGGGCGTTGACGCAGGTGATCTGGGACAGCTATCTGCTCTGGCCACCGACGGTGTGGTTTCCACTGCCCGCTGCCGATGGGTTCGATGTATTTGTCGGCCTGCTTGGCGATACCTTCACGCACATGATGCTCTACGCTGCCCCCTTTATTGCAGTGCTGCTGTTGCTGGAGTTCGGCATCGCGCTGCTGGGGGTCTACAGTCAGCAATTGCAAGTGAGTACGCTGGCGCCGCCCCTCAAGAGCCTGGCAGGTATCGGTGTGCTGTTGTTGTATTTTGCGTTGCTGCAGGACCTGATCGTCGGGCGCATGGGCTTGCTTAAAGACCTCAAGCACTCCCTGGGCGTGTTCTTCAAGGTCTCGCTGTCATGAGTGATTCGGGGGAAAAGAAGCACCCCGCATCAGCCAAGAAGCTGCGTGATCAGCGTAAGAAAGGCCAAGTCGCCCAAAGCCAGGATGTGGGTAAGCTACTGGTGCTGACAGCCATCAGCGAAATCGCCTTGTTCACCGCCGAGAGCAGCCTGCAACGTTTCCAGCAGTTGATGCTGCTGCCGATCACGCGTCTGTCCTTGCCTTTCCCGCAGGCGCTGGAAGAAGTGATGGTCGAAGGTTTGATGTTGTTTTTCTCCTTCGCCCTGTTGATGGCCGCGGTGGCGATTATCACGAAGCTGGTCAGCAGTTGGATGCAGTTCGGGATTCTGTTCGCGCCGGACGCCTTGAAGCTCGACTTCAATCGTCTCAACCCGCTCAGCCAACTCAAGCAAATGTTTTCTGCCCAGTCGGTAATGAACCTGTTGATGAGCATCGTCAAGGCCACACTGCTGGGCCTGATCCTGTACGTGGTGATCTGGCCTTCCCTGGGGGCTTTGATCACTATGGCCACCAGCGATCTGCAAAGCTACCTCCTGGGATTGATCGCCCTGTTCCGCTATCTGCTGCATGCCTGTCTCGGGTTATTGCTGGTGTTGGCGCTTATCGACCTGGCGATGCAGAAATACTTCTTTGCCAAGCGCATGCGCATGACCCAGGTCGAGGTCATGAAAGAGTACAAGGACATGGAGGGCGATCCCCACGTGAAGGGGCAGCGCCGCGCCCTGGCGCAGCAATTGGCCCAGGAGGAGCCGAAGGTCAAGCTGCCCAAGCTGGAGGAGTCCGATATGCTGGTGGTCAACCCGACGCACTTTGCCGTGGCCTTGTATTACCGCCCCGGCAAAACGCCGCTGCCCCTGCTGGTGAGCAAAGGGACTGATGATGACGCCCGTGCGTTGATCGCTCGCGCCAAAGCGGCTGATGTACCGGTGATCCAGTGCGTGTGGCTGGCCCGTACGCTGTATACGAACAAGCTGGGGGCGACAATTCCTCGTGAAACCCTGCAGGCCGTGGCATTGATCTACCGCACCCTGCGCGAGCTTGATGATGAGGCCAAGCGTGAAACCCTGGAATTGCCAGAGCTTGATCTGCGTTGATCAGCGCCGGGTACGCGCATCCAGGGTTTCAAGGTTGGCCAACGACAACATTCGGCTGAGGAGCCTGTCGAGCAGGTTGGGCTGTGGGGGCAGTGCATGCCAGATCACCAGCGCGTCCTGTGCGTCAATGTAGATAAAGCAGCCATCGAATGCCACGGCCTGCTCGAAGCGCCGCTCCAGCGCGTTCTGCAATTGTGAAGCTTGCAGCGCCTCGCGAGCCACGTGCAGGGCCAGACCCTGACGGGTTCCGGCTTGCATGTTGCTGGCTGTTACCCCCGGGCCAAGCGTCAGGTGGGCGGCAGAGCCGCCCACCAGGCTGTCGAGGAAGACCTGGCGTTCATCGGCCGGGGTTCCCTGGGCGCTCATCGTTCCAGCGACACCGTCTGATAGTCCGGACGTTCTCCGGCAGGGCCGGGTTCTACGCGCGTTTGTGAGGGCCACCAAATCACCAGCTTGTCTTTGGACGATTGCGGACGTGAGCAGGAGTCGCCCTTGCAGGTGGGCGTACAACCGGCGACGAGCAGCGCCGCGCCGATCAAGGTGACGTACAGCGAGCGATGTTTCATGGCTTGGCCTTTTGAGTTGGAGTGATCAGGGAGGGACGGGGCACGCTGATGTGTTCATCCTTGACCACCGGGCGCATGGCGATAAACACTTCTGCTTCCTCGCCCGGCTTGAGCCAGGCGCGGGGCCAGACACTCACGGCCAGGGTTTGCGAAGTACTGCATTCCTTTTCGTCGATGCGCACATTGCGATTGAACTGGTTGCGCAGCACCACCACGGCTACGTTGTACTGCGGGCCGGCGTACCACTGGCTGCGCTCGGTGTTCAGCGCCAGCAAGTTGCGGGTACTGCACAAGGTGTTCAGCCCCAGGGGCATCGGCGCTACCTTGAAGGCTTTGGGCACTTGCCCGGTGACCAGGTGCGCCAGGGTACTGATAATGTCGCTGCGCTTGATCACTGGCTGGTGAGGGTCATAGCGCCTGGCCAGGGGGGTGAGAGCGGCTTGCAATTCGACCTGGTCTGCCTGGGGCAGGTAGCGTGACGGGTCGGTCTGGTCGCCGATAACGCGTGGCGTGAGGATGAATAGACGTTCGCGCCGATTGTTCTGTCGTTCAGTCGAGGAAAACAACGCCTTGCCCAACAGCGGAATATCCCCCAGCAGGGGTACTTTGCTGTGCTTGTCGGTGCTTTCGGTGACGTGAAAACCACCGACCACGAGCGAACGTTTTTCGGCCATGATGGCTTGGGTGCTGACTTTGCCTCGGCGTACATCGAAGCTGCCGGGAGTAGGGTTGGCCTCTTCGAAGTTACCGTCCTCGATATCTACCAACAGCTGAATCTGATGGCCACCACGGCTCGTGATGACGCGGGGCACGACCTGGAAGCTGGTACCCACGGTGATCGGTAAAATCGTAGCGTTCTGCCGACCGCGAGTCAGGTATTGGGTCCGGTTGAAATCAATGACCGCTGGCTGGTTTTCCAGTGTCAGGACTGACGGATTGGACACCATGGTTGCCAGGCCCTTGGCTTCCAGCGCGCGTATCTCCGCGTCGAAACGACCGCGGTTTTCAATTGTCAGTTGAGCGTTGCCGGAAATCATGTTGGCTGCGCCACTGAAGCGACTGTTCTGAAAGCCCCATCTCACCCCGAATTCGCGCAGTTGCGTGCGCTCGATGTCGAGGATGATGGCATCGATTTCCACCAGTTTGCGTGCCACGTCGAGCTGGGTGATCAGTTCGCGATACATTGCCTGCCGTTCCGGCACGTCATAAATCAGGATGGCGTTATTGCGCAAGTCGGCTTCGACGCGGATACGGGCAGGGCTGAGGGGACCCCGCCGGGTGATTGACATGCCCGTATCGGTCGAGTCGTTCAACCCGGTTGTCGCCGTGGAGCCGAGCATTTGCCCCAGCAACGGGTTGCTCAAGCGTGGCACCACCGGAGTGATGAACGGCGGCTGGGTGATGGAGCGTTGAGACTGCGCCGAAGACGTTGAGGGTGAGCGCGGTTCCAGGAGCCCTCTTAGCATGGTGGCTACACCGGGGATGATGATTTTTTCGTTGCGGTATTCCATTTGGCGATCCGCCGCGCTGGCGAATTTCAGTGGATAGCTCAGCACGCTCTGTTTTTCATCCATAGAACGGCGCTGGCTGCTGAAGCGCTTGATCTGTTCGATATAAACCTTCGGGCCGGAGACCAGCACAACACCGTCTTCCGGCAACTCGCCCCAGCCGAAACGACTGTCGAGCAAGCCTATATCGGTCAGCGCTTGTTTGAGGTCCGCGATGGTCTCGGAGGAGACTTCCAGGCGCGCGGATTCTTGCTGGTCCAGGGTGCTGATATAGAGGGTGTTGTTATACATATACCATTGGAAACGGTGTTCGACCCCCAACCGGTCGAGCAATGATTGCGGCGTATTTGCGCGTATCTTGCCGTTGACGTTACCTTCGAGCAGGCCCTCGACCTGGAGCTGAGTACCAAATGTCTGGGCAAAATCCTCCAGCACTTCGCGCACTGGCTTGTGCTGGGCTTCATAAGCGTAGGCCGTGTTCTTCCACTCAGGAGGTATTGCGGCCAGCGCGCTATCCAGTGGTAGCAGCCACCCGGGCAGCATAATGAGCCAACACCAGGCGGCGCGGGGAGTAAAAGCAGGTACGTGAGGGCGCAAGCGTTTGTGCTTGTCGTTTTTATCAGGCATGGGAAAGTCTCTGGTTAGTACGGTGTCGAGCGCAGCGACGTGGATATGAATGTGCGTACAGGCCGCGCCTGGCGCGCGACGACGGCGCGCCAGGTGTCGCGTTGGTTGAGGAGGGACTCGAGGCACTTCGCCAGCGCTTCGCCGTGCCCCCTCTCCACGCATTGAATAAGCCAAAGCGCACCGGTGGTCGGCGCCAATGCAACTGCACCTTGAAAATAGCTCAGGCTAGGGCCTCCCAAGCGCATCCAGGTGCGCAACTGGGCTTTGTGGTCACCCGCCTGGGTCAACTGGACCTTTACCAGCAATCTGTTCGAAACGCGTTGAAAGATGATTTCGTCGTCGCTCTCAAACAAGGTGAGCTGCTCTTCGTGGCCGTTCAGCCAACCGGCAAGGAGTGCTTGCAACTTATTGCACGCCATCCAGCGCTGTTTTGAGCAGTGTATGTCTGGAGCGCGTGTGTTCGTTGAACGCGATGACAGAGAGCTTCTGTTGTTTCATGAGGTTGCTGAAGTAATCGATATCTGCATCGAGCGCTTCCGGATCTTTATAGGCCGTATTCACCCGCTTGATATCAGCCTGAACTTGCCTCAATAGATGGTTTTTCAGGTTTCCGTGAAAGTCCATGATTTTTACTCCAGATGTGTCTGAACTGTGTGGCGGGTTGTTTGCCACCAGTTCCATCGGAAGAAATTTTTTTAAAGATATCGCCTGCCTCTACCGCTATGTCCCTACACGTTTGTAAACAATATTTCTCGCATCGAGGCCCAGTCGATCCGAAAATCGCCTTCATCTGTTTCCAGTAGCAGCGATTGAGGTTTGACCTGGTCATCGGGGCGAAGCTTCCAAGGTGTAGAGCCCAGCTGGACCAAGGCTTGGGCTATCTGCTCATGTTCGAGCGGGTTGCAAACCAAGGTGGCCTTCATAGGTGGAATTTGCGTCGTTACCAACTGTTTGACCAATGCCGAAAGGCGCTTTGGGGGAGGCACTTCCTCCAACAGGCAGTGGAAGGCTCGGTTGGCGATGGATGTTGCGTAGTGTTCGAGGTTGTCACACATCGCCTTGCGTTGGCGCTCCCACGCACTGAGTTGCGCGTGGGCGCGTGACCAGAAGTCGAGGCGGGCCTGCTCAAGCATTTCTTCACGATGCTCAACCGCCTGGCGCAGCAGCTCTTCAGCTTGTGCCCGTGCGCTATCTAGCAACTGCGCGGACTGAAAGCAATCGGCGAGCATCTCCCGGGTAATCAGTACTTTTGGCTGCCCGGAAGCGCCGTCGTGCAATTCGATTTTGCGTTGGGTCAACATAGACAATGCTCTGGTGTGTTGCCGTTAACGACGAGTTGTTTCACTGCCCGTTGTGTCGATACGCCAGACAATCGCCTGCCACAGCGTATTGAGCCGGCCATGCGCATCGTCAAGTGGCAGGTGTGTGGTTTCAAGTGCCTGCACCCGGTCAGGGGGCAAGCGCAGACGAAGACGTTGCCAGACAGCAGGCTCGACCCAGGCCCTCAGCAATTGCATTGGATCATCCTCCGGCTGCAACAGGGCGTCAGGGTGCAGCGCCTTGGCAAGGCGCTCACACCACTTGCGGTGTTCATCGCACAAGGGGCTGTCGAGGTTGGGATGGCACGTAAGCTCCAGCAGTGCTATCGCTAGATCGAACTGCTCCCGGGAAGCCAGGGCCAAACCAAGCACCGTTGCACAGGGAGGGGGAGGCAGACATGGCTCGATGCCCAACGCTGCGCACGCCAGCGCGGGTTGGCTGCGGCACAAGGCGGGTAATGCGTGGTAGGCGTGAGCGCTGATCGCGTCCGGGTGCGAAAACTGCCACGGACTGGCCCACCATTGGGCCCAGGCCAGATGATCACTCATTCGCTAGAGGCGTTGGGGCGACAGGTTCCTGCCTTGATCGTTGGCTTCGTATGCGCCAGAACAGCGCCAAGACGAGTGTCAGCATCGCGCCGATAACCAGAGAGCTCATAGCGGTACGCCAAAAACCGATGTCTTCCTCGGGGATCAGGAACGGACCGAAGTAGCTCAGGCGTTGTTGTTCCTGGTAAGCCGTTGCCGGTACAAAAACCACCGTGAGCTTCTGAGCGTTGTCCAGTGCAGTGGTCATGCCAGGAATACTACTGGATACCATCCTGCGTACGCGCGCGCGGATGCTGTCGGGCTCCAGTCGTGGGTCATGTTTGATGAACACGGAGGCGGAGGCGGGTTGGACGGGCTCACCGGGAGCCACGCGTTCGGGCAGCACCACGTGCACACGAGCGACGATGACCCCATCGATGTTTGACAGGGTCGCCTCCAACTCCTGGGACAGGGCATAGATATACCGGGCACGCTCTTCCAGTGGCGTGGAGATGACGCCCTCCTTGCGGAAGGTGTCTCCCATCGTGGCACGGGCGACCTTGGGCAATCCGACCGCTTCCAGTGTGCGAACGGCGCGGCTGATATCGGCTGCATTGACACGCACCACGACGCCGTCCTTGGCAGGCACTTTTTGTGCGCGTATGTGTTTGTCAGCCAGTTCCGCGATGACCTCATTGGCATCCTGCTCGGAGAGTTGGCGATGCAGTTCGACACTTTCGCCGCAGCCGCCCAGCATCAGCGCCAGCGAGAAAACTAATCCGACGGATAGAAAACGAGTCATTTTTTCCTACTGCAGGTTGCTGATTTTTTCTAGGCATTGCGCGCCCTTGCCGACGCACTTCACCAGGGTTTGGGTCAGTAGAATGGAGTCTGAAAGATTGGGGGTGTAGTTGAGCCGATTTTTTTCTTTGAACTCATTGTTGAAGTCCTTGAGACCTCGACTCATACCACTTTTAGCCTTGTCCAAATACTGCAAAGCGTCGGTCAGTGCGTTCGAGGATGGCGTGGCGGTAACCCGTTGCATCGAGGGGGCCAATAACGCGCTGAAAAAGCTCGCATCTTCGCTGTGGTGCGTAGGTTGGGTAGGAGACCTGTGGGCTGTAAGGCCGTTTTGATATTCGCGTAATACGTCGACTTCTTCTATTTGCATATGGACCTCTAAGGGGAAACCCGCCCTTTGATGACCAAGGGCGGTGAAGCTATTTAACGCAGCGCGTCGTTGTTCTTTTTCTGCTCACTGATCCTGAACGCCTCATTGCTTTCTTTCATGGATTCGCGAAGCAGTTGCTTCCTTTCTGCCTTAAGGTCTGCGTTTTCGCCACCGGTGACCGGGGGGTGGTAGCTTTGCGGGTTGATGCCAGAAATACTCATAGTGATGCTCCGCTATCTAAGAAATGACATTTGAGCCTTGATGCGTAGTTGCAATAGTGTTGCTGCCGATAGGCACTAAATATATCAGGCTCATCCTTGTGTGGTTCAGGCTCGAATATGGTTCCCGCTTTTACTTAAAGGGTGTGTCTGAAGGTGTCTTCGGTGTCGGCTGAGCAGCGGGCTACTGTATATCTAGTTGTTTCATTCGGTAGTAAAGCGTTCTCTTTGCCATGCCCAACTCTACAGCCACCTCGTCCACACAGTAGGTATGACGCCGCAGCGACTCTTCAATCAGAGCTTTCTCGATTTGTTGCAGGCGTTCTTTCAGGTTGGTGGGTTGGTTTGTAGCGTTCGAGGGCGAGCTTGATAATGGCGCCAGACCCAGCACGAAACGTTTGGCAGTCGAGCGCAGTTCACGCACATTCCCCAGCCATGGATGGCACAGCAACTGTTGGACGAGCTCGCTGCAAGGGTTTGGGGCGAGACACTTATAGTGCTCGGCTTCCTCTTGAATCATATTCAGGAACAACGGGACGATTCGGTCACGGCGATTGCGCAGCGCAGGCAGATTGATATTTACGACGTTCAGGCGGAAATACAGGTCGCGCCTGAACTTTCCCTGCTCGACCATCTCATGCAGGGATTGTTGCGCAGAGGCGATGACTCGCATGTCCACCGGGATAAACCGGGTTGAGCCCAGGCGTTCGACGCCGCGTGACTCCAGCACACGTAGCAGTTTGGCCTGCATGGAAAGCGGCATGCTGTCGATTTCATCCAGATACAAGGTGCCCAGGTGTGCGGTTTCGATAAAACCCGCACGTGATTGCACTGCTCCTGTATAGGCGCCGCTGTTGACGCCGAACAGTTGGCTCTCTGCGAGGCTTTCCGGGATGGCGGCGCAGTTCACTGCGACAAAATGACCTCGTCGCCCCGACAAACGATGGATCCGTTGGGCCAGGGTATCCTTGCCAGTACCCGTCTCCCCCAATAACAAAATATCGATATCGAGCGCTGCAGTACTCTTGAGCGTACGTTCGATATCCAAGGTTTCAACAGAAGGGAAGTATGTCTCATTTGTTGTCTTGTAAGAGGCTGACATAGTCAGGGTGCTCCACTATCGCTATCACTTCACTGTTGATAGAACGCTGTTGGCGTGCGGTCAGTAGAGCGCAAATAATCAAAAATGTCATCGTGCTTATTAGTATGAAAATACTGCGCGAGAGCGTGTCAAATATTAACTATGTCAGGGCGCTGTATTGTTCAAGTGCATTCTTGATGGTTGTTGAATGTTTAGTGTAGGAGAAGACTTAAGGCTGGAGGGATTCATCGTTTAAATCGATCAAGGGTTATGAGTGATTAAGTTTTCTATGTGTGGGGCTTTTAGTTGGGTGGCAGGTAGAAACAGGAGGCAATAAAAAACCGACGCAATGCGTCGGTTTTTTTGTATCGGGCAGAGGTTCAGCTAACGCTTACACGTTGAAACGGAAGTGCATCACATCGCCATCTTTGACAATGTAATCCTTACCTTCCAGGCGCCACTTACCGGCTTCCTTGGCACCGGCTTCACCCTTGAACTGGATGAAGTCGTTGTAAGCGATCACCTCAGCGCGGATAAAGCCTTTCTCAAAGTCGGTGTGGATCACGCCAGCCGCCTGTGGCGCGGTAGCACCGACCTTGACGGTCCAGGCGCGGACTTCTTCGACACCGGCGGTGAAGTAGGTCTGCAGGTTGAGCATTTCGTAGCCGGCGCGGATCACGCGGTTCAGGCCAGGCTCTTCCAGGCCCAGGGCTTCGAGGAACATGTCCTTTTCTTCGCCGTCATCGAGCTCGGCGATTTCCGCTTCGATCTTGTTGCACACCGGAACAACGATGGCGCCTTCTTCGTCGGCAATGGCCTTGACCACGTCGAGGAGCGGGTTGTTCTCGAAGCCGTCTTCGGCAACGTTGGCGATGTACATCACAGGCTTGGTGGTCAGCAGGTGGAAGCCCTTGATCACGGCCTTCTCATCGGCTCCCATATTCTTCATCAGGCTGCGCGCCGGTTTGCCTTCGGTAAAGTGCGCGATCAACTGCTCCAGCAGGCCCTTCTGGACCACTGCATCCTTGTCGCCGCCCTTGGCGTTACGCGCGACTTTCTGCAGTTGCTTTTCGCAGCTGTCGAGGTCGGCGAAGATCAGTTCCAGGTCGATGATCTCGATGTCGCGCTTGGGGTCTACGCTGTTGGAGACGTGAATCACGTTCTCGTCTTCAAAGCAGCGGACCACGTGGGCGATAGCATCGGTTTCGCGGATGTTGGCCAGGAACTTGTTGCCCAGGCCTTCACCTTTCGAGGCGCCGGCGACGAGGCCCGCGATGTCGACGAACTCCATGGTGGTCGGCAGGATGCGCTTGGGATTGACGATGGCCGCCAGTGCGTCAAGACGCGGGTCCGGCATCGGTACGATGCCGCTGTTGGGTTCGATGGTGCAGAAGGGGAAGTTCTCCGCCGCAATACCGGACTTGGTCAGGGCGTTGAACAGGGTGGACTTGCCGACGTTGGGCAGGCCGACGATGCCGCAATTGAATCCCATGGTGTTTCCCCTCGGATAAGAGTCAAGCCTTCTGGCTGTGCAGGTTTTTCATCGCACGGTTCCATTCACCGGCGAAGATATCCGGCAGCACGCCGAGGGCAAAGTCGATGCTGGCATCGAGTTTTTCCTGTTCGGCGCGTGGCGCACGACCCAGGACGAAATTTGAAACCATACTGGCAACGCCTGGGTGGCCAATGCCGAGCCGCAGACGGTAAAAATTATTCTGATTGCCCAACTGCGCGATGATGTCACGCAGGCCATTGTGCCCACCATGCCCGCCGCCGAGCTTGAGCTTGGCTACGCCGGGTGGCAGGTCCAGTTCGTCATGGGCCACCAGGATTTCTTCGGGTTTGATCCGGAAGAAGCCCGCAAGCGCCGCGACAGCCTGGCCGCTGCGGTTCATGTAGGTGGTGGGAATCAACAGACGAACATCCTGACCCTGATGCGAGAAGCGCCCGGTCAGGCCAAAATATTTGCGATCGGCCACCAGATTGATGCCTTGGGCGTGGGCGATACGCTCAACAAAAAGGGCCCCCGCGTTATGCCGGGTCTGTTCGTATTCGGCGCCTGGATTTCCCAGGCCAACGATCAGTTTAATGGCAGTCACGACAGGGGCCCTTCCTTTGGAGTTGTGGATAACATTGCCGTACCCAGGTGCGGCGAAAGTGGACGACACTACATCATTTACTCAAGAGTAAACGCCGCGTTATCGCCCGCTTTCTCGCTACGTTTCGGTCCGCGATGTTTCCTCAAGCTCCGGCAATACAGAGTGAATTACTCTGCAGCGCCTTCTTCAGCTTCTTCTGGAGCAACGCGTGGAGCGTGAACGTTGGCAACAGCTTTGTCATCACCGTGAGCCAGTGCAACAAACTCAACGCCTTTAGGGGCCTTGAGGTCGGACAGGTGAACGATGGCGCCGATTTCCAGAGCCGACAGGTCGACTTCGATGAACTCAGGCAGGTCTTTCGGCAGGCAGGTCACTTCGATTTCGTTCAGGACGTGAGAGATCTCGCCGCCTTTCTTGACCGGAGCTTCTTCACCCACAAAGTGCACAGGCACGATGGCGGTCAGTTTCTGGCCAGCTACAACGCGAACGAAGTCAGCGTGCATGATGAACTGCTTGGAAGGGTGACGCTGCATTGCTTTAACGATGACGTTCTGCTTGGCGCCGTCGACGTTCAGCTCGATAACGTGGCTGTAGGCAGCTTCGTTTTCGAACAGCTTGGCGATTTCCTTGGCCAGGATGGTCACGGATTCAGCAGGCTTGTTACCACCGTAGACAACGGCTGGGATGTTGGCGGCGTGACGCAGGCGGCGGCTCGCACCTTTCCCCAGGTCAGTACGCGCTTGGGCGTTCAGAGTAAATTCGTTCATGTTGTATCTCCAAAATAGCCATCATCGAGGGGCGTTTGCGACCAGCGCCGAACTCGATATGGGCAAAAAAGCCCCGCCCCAGCGGAATGCTGGGGCGGGGCGCTTTTCGTCAGTGAGGTGATCCGTTGGTTTGACCCTTAACGGAACATCGCGCTGATCGATTCTTCATTGCTGATGCGGCGAACCGCTTCGGCAACGACCGGTGCAATATCCAGTTGGCGGATACGTGCACAGGCTTGAGCTGCGGCGGACAACGGGATGGTGTTAGTCACCACCAGTTCGTCCAGCACGGAGTTCTCGATGTTCTCGATCGCTCGGCCCGACAGCACAGGGTGTGTGCAGTAGGCGAAGACTTTTGCTGCACCGTGCTCTTTCAAGGCTTTCGCCGCGTGGCACAGGGTGCCGGCGGTGTCGACCATGTCATCAACCAGAATACAGGTGCGCCCTTCGACATCACCGATGATATGCATCACTTCAGAGTGATTGGCTTTCTCACGGCGTTTGTCGATGATCCCGAGGTCCACGCCCAGGGATTTGGCAACAGCCCGTGCACGCACGACGCCACCAATGTCCGGGGACACGATCATCAGGTTTTCAAAGCGCTGGTCTTCGATGTCATCCACCAGGACGGGGGAGCCGTAGATGTTATCTACCGGAATATCGAAGAACCCCTGGATTTGGTCAGCGTGCAGGTCAACCGTGAGCACACGGTCGATACCTACCACGGTCAGCATGTCAGCAACGACTTTCGCGCTGATAGCTACACGTGCGGAGCGCGGACGGCGATCCTGACGGGCATAACCAAAGTAAGGGATTACAGCTGTGATTCGAGTCGCTGAGGAGCGGCGGAAGGCATCAGCCATCACGACGAGTTCCATCAGGTTATCGTTGGTCGGAGCGCAGGTCGGCTGAATAATGAAGACGTCTTTACCGCGGACATTTTCATTGATCTCGGCTGTAATTTCGCCGTCGGAGAATTTACCGACAGAGATGTCACCGAGAGGGATATGCAGCTGACGTACGACACGTCGAGCCAGATCGGGGTTGGCATTCCCCGTAAAGACCATCATCTTGGACACGCGCAGTACCTAGAGGCTGAGGGTAACCTGGATGAGTATTAGAAAATGGCAGGGGCGGCTGGATTCGAACCAACGCATGGCAGGATCAAAACCTGCTGCCTTACCGCTTGGCGACGCCCCTGTATCTGTTGCAACGAGTGCCTAACACTCGGTTCCTTTTAGAGCAGACTTTGCAGCTTGCGATGCAACATCGAAACGTTGCTTCCTTTTGCTACAAACCCTGTAAGGGTCTCTGTAAGAAGGGCCGAGACTTTATCAGCTTCAGCTTTGCTTGGGAAGCCCCCAAACACACAACTTCCAGTTCCGGTTAATTTTGCTTCGGTAAATTTACCTAACAAATTCAAAGCGTTACGTACCTCTGGATAACGCCTTGCTACAACCGGTAAGCAGTCATTTCGACTGTTTACCTTGGGAACGGGGCGCACTTTAATGGGAGAAGAGTTACGTGTCAACAACGGATCTGAAAAAATTTCTGCTGTACTTACAGATACTTGCGGCACCAGCACGACATACCAAGGTTCTTCGGGCTCTACAGGGGTGAGTTTTTCCCCGACGCCTTCAGCAAATGCGGCGTGCCCCCGCACGAAAACCGGGACGTCGGCGCCCAGCGTGAGGCCCAGCGCAGCAAGGCGATCGTGGTCCCAGCCCAGTTGCCATAAGTGATTGAGGCCCAACAAAGTGGTCGCGGCATTTGAGCTGCCGCCACCGATACCACCGCCCATGGGCAGGACTTTGTCGATCCAGATATCAATGCCAAGTGGGCAGCCGGATTGTTCCTGAAGTTTTTTGGCCGCCCGCACAATCAGATTGCTGTCGTGGGGCACACCGTCGAATTCGGTGTGCAACTGAACCACGCCATCGTCACGCACGGCAAAGGTGAGCTCATCGCCGTAGTCGAGAAACTGAAACAGCGTCTGCAACTCGTGGTAGCCATCTTCACGGCGGCCAAGGATGTGCAGCATCAGGTTGAGCTTGGCCGGGGAGGGCAGGGTCAATTTTTGTACGGACACGTTATTGCCCCAGCTTGCGCGGTTGCCAGTCCTTGATCACCAGCGTGACATCAAGGTCGGTGCCATGCAGCTTGATACGTTCGGGTAGCCAATAGCCGCTTTGCTCCACGTAGCTCAAATATTCGACCTGCCAGCCATCCTGCTCGAGGGTGGCGAGGCGGCTGTCGCCATTGAGGCTCAGACGGCTCTTGCTGTCAGGTGCCGGCAGACCGCGCACCCACCAGACCAGATGCGAGACGGGCAACTTCCAGCCAATCTGCTGCTCCAGCAGTTCTTCCGGGGAGGTTGCCTCGTAGCGGCCCTGATTGGCCACTTCCAGGCTCACTTGCCCTGGCCGGCCAGTCAGGCGGGCCGCGCCACGGCCCAGGGGGCCCGAGAGGCGAATGTCGTAATAGTCCTGGCGCTGCAGCCAGAACAGCGTGCCGCTGCCAGAGTCTTTCGGCGCACGCACCCCGACCTTGCCCTCGATCTGCCAGCCATCAATGCTGCTGAGCTGGTCCTTGTGTTGTTTCCATTGTGCCGGGTTGCCCTGGCCTTCAACGGATTCACGGCTGCCGATACCCGCGCAACCGGCGAGCAGGGCGATGAAACTGAAAACGATAACGTGGCGCAAGAACATAAGCTTAAAGGGTCTCGGATCCGGTCAGGCGCTTGATGGTGCTGCGCAGGATGGGGCTGTCGGGTTGTTCCTTGAGGAATTTTTCCCAGATTTGTCGGGCTTCGCGCTGCTTGCCATTGGCCCAGAGCACTTCGCCCAGGTGTGCGGCAACTTCCTGGTCCGGGAAACGCTCCAGGGCCTGGCGCAGCAAGCGCTCGGCCTCGTCGAGGTTGCCCAGGCGGTAATTCACCCAGCCCAGACTGTCGAGCACGGCAGGGTCTTCCGGGTTGAGCGCATGGGCTTGTTCGATCAGCGCCTTGGCTTCGGCGTAGCGCGTGGTGCGGTCGGACAAGGTGTAGCCCAGGGCGTTAAGTGCCATGGCGTTGTCCGGGTCGCGCTTGATGATCAGGCGCAGGTCTTTTTCCAGCTGCGCCAGGTCATTGCGTTTTTCCGCCTGCATGGCGCGGGTGTACAGCAGGTTCAAATCGTCGGGGTATTGCTGCAACGCCTGTTGCAATAGTTTCCAGGCGCGTTCGCCCTGTTTGTTGGCCGATAAGGTCTCGGCCTGGATCAGGTACAGCTGGATGGCGTAGTCCGGTTCGGCATCGCGGGCCGCGGCCAGGCGTTTTTCCGCTTCGTCGGTGCGGCCGTTGCTCATCAGGATATCGGCCTGGCGCAATTGCGCTGGCAGATAATCATTGCCAGGGCCGACCTGGGCGTATTCAAGCAGGGCCGCCTGCGGGTCGTTGCGCTCTTCAGCGATGCGGCCCAGGTTCAGGTGCGCCGAGTCCACGTGGCTGTCACGTTCGATCAGCTCTTGCAGGTAGCCCTTGGCCTCGTCCCAGGCTTTGGCTTCCAGGCACACCAATGCCAGGGAATAACGCAGTTCGTCGTCGTCCGGGTATTGCTGGACCAGGTTGGCGAACTGCACTTTGGCGTCTTCCATACGGTCCTGCTCAACCAGCATACGTGCATAGGTCAGGAGCAGGCGCTTGTCGCCGGGGTATTTCTTGATGCTTTTTTCCAGCAGCGGAATCGCTTCCTTGCCGCGGTTAAGGCTTTGCAGCAGGCGTGCACGCAACAGGATGGGCGCGATTTCACCTTCTTCCGGCGGGTTCTGCTCCAGCAGCTTGAGCGCGGCGTCGGCTTCATCGTCCTGTTGCAGCAGCAGGGCCTTGCCGAAAATCAACTGGCTGTTCTTCGGGTGCTTTTGCAGCAGGCGATCGAAACTCTTCATCAGGCCGTTGCGCGTGTCCTGGTCGGTGTCGGCGGCCGACAGCGCAAGAAAGTCAAAATGTGTGTCGCCTTTGCCCTGCAGGACCTTCTCCATATAAACCATGGAGTCGTCATAGCGCCCGGCACGCGCCAGTTGCACGGCTGCGGCGCGCTGGGCTTCCAGATCATCCGAGGCATTTTTGGCCCAGATCAGCGAGGTGTCCAGCGCAGCCTGGTCGGCGCCCAGGTATTCGGCGATGCGAAACGCTCGCTCGGAAATCCCGGGGTCCTGGGTGTTGATGGCCTGGGTCACGTAATTATCCAGCGCAATATCAAAGCGATTGCGCTGGCCGGCCAGTTCAGCGGTCAGCAGGCTGTAGATCGTTTCTTCACTGAACGAGGAATAAACCTTGGGTTTTTCAGGGGCGGGAGTGCTGTCTTCCACCGGCGACGTAGCGTCCGGCGACACGGGTGCCATGGCCTGGCAGCCGCTGAGGAAGACAAAAGCGAGGAGCAACGCGGAAGATCTATTCATATAGGAAGAGGACGACTAACCTGCGGTCGGATCATCATGACACAAGCCTTCGGCCAAACATAACCGAGTCTCAATGGAGGCCTTTATAGGCATAACGCATTAGGACAATAGACGACGGTGGTTGTTCTGAATCTTTCGAAGTAGGACAATTGTCGGCTTCCCGACATCATCAGCGATATTGAATGGCCTTCCTCGCACTCGGTATTAACCACAAGACTGCCTCCGTAGACGTGCGCGAGCGCGTGGCGTTTACGCCAGAGCAGTTGGTTGAGGCCTTGCAGCAGCTCTGCCGGCTCACCGACAGCCGCGAAGCTGCGATCCTTTCGACCTGCAATCGCAGCGAGCTCTATATAGAGCAGGAACATCTCTCGGCGGATGTGGTGCTGCGCTGGCTGGCCGATTATCACCATTTGAGCCTCGATGACCTGCGTGCCAGCGCTTATGTGCATGAAGAGGATGCGGCAGTTCGTCACATGATGCGCGTGGCGGCCGGTCTCGACTCGCTGGTGTTGGGTGAACCGCAGATTCTCGGCCAGATGAAGTCTGCCTACGCCGTGGCGCGTGAGGCCGGCACCGTCGGCCCATTGCTGGGCCGCCTGTTCCAAGCCACCTTTAATTCCGCCAAGCAAGTACGTACCGATACGGCCATCGGCGAAAACCCGGTGTCCGTGGCCTTTGCCGCTGTGAGCCTGGCCAAGCAGATTTTCAGCGACTTGCAGCGCAGCCAGGCCCTGCTGATCGGCGCTGGTGAAACCATCACCCTGGTGGCCCGTCACCTGCACGATCTTGGCGTGAAGCGCATCGTGGTCGCCAACCGCACCCTGGAGCGCGCCAGCATTCTGGCCGAGCAGTTCGGTGCCCATGCGGTGCTGCTGTCGGACATTCCCGCTGAACTGGTGCGCAGTGATATCGTCATCAGTTCCACCGCCAGCCAATTGCCGATTCTGGGCAAGGGCGCGGTCGAGAGCGCGTTGAAGCTGCGCAAGCACAAGCCGATCTTCATGGTAGATATCGCCGTTCCACGGGATATCGAGCCCGAAGTCGGCGAGTTGGACGACGTTTACCTTTATAGCGTCGATGATCTGCATGAAGTGGTCGCTGAAAACCTCAAGAGCCGTCAGGGTGCCGCGCAGGCGGCCGAGGAAATGGTCAGCACCGGCGCCGAAGATTTCATGGTGCGCCTGCGTGAACTGGCGGCAGTGGATGTGCTCAAGGCGTATCGTCAGCAGGGTGAACGCCTGCGTGATGAAGAGTTGCTCAAGGCCCAGCGCATGCTGGCCAACGGCAGCGGCGCCGAAGAAGTGCTGATGCAATTGGCCCGTGGCCTGACCAACAAACTGCTCCACGCTCCTAGCGTCCAGTTGAAAAAGCTTACCGCCGAAGGCCGCCTCGATGCGCTGGCCATGGCCCAGGAACTCTTTGCCCTCGGTGAGGGCGCGTCAGACAGCTCTTCGGATAAAAAACCGTAATGAAAGCGTCACTGCTCAATAAACTGGACGTGCTCCAGGACCGTTTCGAAGAACTGACCGCCTTGCTCGGCGATGGCGAGGTCATTTCCGATCAAACCAAATTCCGTGCTTATTCCAAGGAATACGCCGAAGTTGAGCCCATTGTGGCCACTTATAAACACCTGCTGAAAGTCCAGGCCGACCTCGAAGGCGCCCAGGCCCTGCTCAAGGACAGCGACCCGGACATGCGCGAAATGGCCGTGGAAGAAGTCCGCGAAGCCAAGGAAAAACTCGCTGAGCTTGAGGGTGACCTGCAACGCATGCTGCTGCCCAAGGACCCTAACGACGGACGCAACGTTTTCCTCGAAATCCGCGCTGGTACCGGTGGCGACGAGGCGGCGATTTTTTCCGGTGACCTGTTCCGCATGTATTCGCGCTATGCCGAGCGTCGCGGCTGGCGCGTGGAGATCCTCTCCGAGAACGAGGGCGAGCACGGTGGCTATAAAGAAGTCATCGCCCGGGTTGAAGGCGACAACGTCTACGGCAAGCTGAAGTTCGAATCCGGTGCGCACCGCGTGCAACGGGTGCCTGCGACCGAATCCCAAGGCCGTATCCACACCTCGGCGTGCACCGTCGCGGTGTTGCCTGAGCCGGACGAACAGGAAGCCATCGAGATCAACCCGGCGGACTTGCGTGTCGACACTTACCGCTCATCCGGCGCGGGTGGCCAGCACGTTAACAAGACCGACTCGGCGATCCGTATCACACACTTGCCGTCGGGCATTGTGGTGGAGTGCCAGGAAGAACGTTCCCAGCACAAGAACCGTGCGCGGGCCATGTCCTGGTTGTCGGCCAAGTTGAACGACCAGCAGACCAGCGCCGCGGCCAACGCAATTGCCAGCGAACGCAAGCTGCTGGTGGGCTCCGGCGACCGCTCCGAGCGTATCCGTACCTACAACTTTGCCCAGGGCCGCGTCACGGACCATCGGGTCAACCTCACCCTGTACTCCCTCGACGAAATTCTCGCCGGGGGCGTGGATGCGGTGATCGAGCCTTTGCTCGCCGAATACCAGGCCGACCAACTGGCGGCGATAGGTGACTAAATGACCATCATCGCCAGCCTGCTGCGCGCCGCTGACCTGCCCGACTCGCCGACGGCGCGCCTGGACGTGGAGTTGCTGCTGGCCGCTGCCCTGGGCAAATCGCGCAGCTATCTGCATACCTGGCCGGAAAAGATCGTCAGCAGCGAAGACGCCCTGACCTTTTCCGGCTACCTGCAGCGCCGCCGCAGCGGCGAGCCGGTGGCCTATATCCTCGGCCAGCAAGGCTTCTGGAAACTCGACCTGGAAGTAGCACCGCACACTTTGATCCCACGTCCGGAAACTGAATTGCTGGTGGAAGCTGCCCTGGAATTGCTGCCCGCCACGCCCGCCCAGGTCCTGGACCTGGGCACTGGTAGCGGCGCCATCGCCTTGGCCTTGGCCAGCGAACGTCCAGCCTGGCAGGTCACGGCGGTCGACCGTGTGCTGGAGGCCGTGGCCCTGGCCGAGCGCAATCGTCAACGCCTGCACCTCACTAACGCTACGGTGCTCAACAGCCATTGGTTCAGCGCCCTGCAAGGCCAGCGCTTCGACCTGATCATCAGCAACCCGCCCTATATCGCCGACAATGACCCGCACCTGGTGGCCGGCGATGTGCGCTTCGAACCGGCCAGTGCGCTGGTGGCGGGGCATGATGGCCTGGACGACTTGCGCCTGATCATCCAAGAGTCTCCCGGCCACCTGAACGACGGAGGCTGGCTGTTGCTTGAACACGGTTACGACCAGGCCCAGGTCGTGCGCGATTTGTTACTCAACCAAGGCTTTGACGGCGTACACAGTCGCATCGACCTCGGCGGTCACGAACGCATCACCTTGGGGCGCCGCCCGTGCTGACCGATCAGGAGCTGTTGCGCTATAGCCGGCAGATTCTGTTGCAGCATGTCGACATTGATGGCCAATTACGCCTGAAACAGAGCCGCGCGTTGATCGTCGGCCTGGGTGGCCTGGGCGCTCCGGTGGCGCTTTACCTGGCCGCTGCTGGGGTGGGCGAATTGCACTTGGCGGATTTCGATACGGTCGATTTGACCAACCTGCAACGCCAGATCATCCATGACACCGACAGCGTGGGGCAGACCAAGGTCGATTCGGCCATGGGGCGCCTGAGAGCGATCAACCCTGAAGTCGCCCTGGTCGCCCATCGTGCTGCGCTGGATGCCGACTCGCTGGCCGCTGCGGTCAACGCAGTGGACCTGGTGCTCGATTGCAGCGACAACTTCTCTACCCGCGAGGCGGTCAACGTAGCCTGCGTCGCCGCCGGCAAACCGTTGGTCAGTGGCGCGGCCATTCGCCTTGAGGGGCAATTGTCGGTATTCGACCCCCGTCGCGCTGACAGTCCCTGCTACCACTGTTTGTATGGGCACGGCAGCGACACTGAACTGACCTGCAGCGAAGCCGGCGTTGTCGGGCCGTTGGTCGGTGTGGTTGGCAGCCTGCAAGCGCTGGAAGCCTTGAAGCTGCTGGCCGGTTTTGGTGAGTCGTTGGTAGGGCGCCTGTTGTTGATCGATGCGCTGACCACGCGTTTTCGCGAGTTGCGCGTCAAGCGTGACCCAGGCTGCAGCGTCTGCGGGACACAGCATGGGTAAGGGCGCGCCTATTGGTGTGTTCGATTCCGGCATCGGCGGCCTGACGGTGCTGGAAGAAATCCAGCAGTTGTTGCCCCACGAGTCACTGCTGTACGTGGCGGACTGCGGGCACATTCCCTATGGCGAGAAAACGCCGGCGTTCATTCTTGAACGTTCTCGCTCGGTCGCTGAGTTTTTCCGCGAGCGGGGCGCCAAGGCCTTTGTGATTGCCTGCAACACGGCGACGGTCGCCGCGGTGGCCGATTTGCGCCAGGACTACCCCGACTGGCCGCTGGTAGGCATGGAGCCTGCGGTCAAACCTGCTGCCGCGGCCACTCGCAGTGGTGTGGTGGGTGTGCTCGCCACTACGGGCACACTGCAAAGCGCCAAGTTCGCCGCCTTGCTCGACCGTTTTGCCACCGATGTGCGGGTGATTACCCAGCCGTGCCCGGGCCTGGTGGAGCTGATTGAAGCCGGCGACCTTAACAGCCCCGCCCTGCACACCCTGCTGCAAGGCTATATTGAGCCGCTGCTTAGCGCCGGTTGCGACACCATCATCCTGGGTTGCACTCATTATCCCTTCCTCAAGCCACTCCTGGCGCAGATGCTGCCCCCCAGCATCATCCTCATTGATACCGGCGCCGCCGTGGCGCGCCAGCTCAAGCGCTTGCTGGGTGAGCGCGACCTGCTGGCCGTTGGCGAACCTGAACCTGCACAGTTCTGGACCAGCGGCGATCTGTGTCACCTAGGAAATATCCTACCGACACTTTGGAAACATCCTGGAGTTGTGCGAAGCTTTGACTCGTGAAAATTTCGTGAAATCAGCCTGAAAAAAGCTGAACTTCTGGCTATGCTTCGGCTTCTATAGCCCGTTAGCCTGTACACAACCCAAATTATTCCGTTTGCAAAGGACGTTTCACATGAAGCGCTTGTTCTGTTTGGCTGCGATTGCGGCCGCTATGTTGGGACACTCTGTTTCAGCCCAGGCCGCCGGCCTGGAGTTCGGCTTGGGTAGCACCAGCGATTCGACGCTGACCTACCGCCTGGGCCTGACCTCTGATTGGGACAAAAGCTGGATGCAGAGCAATGTCGGCCGACTGACCGGCTACTGGAGCGGCGCCTATACCTATTGGGAAGGGGATGACCGTGCGGGCGCCAGCAGCCTGTCGTTCTCGCCGGTGTTTGTGTATGAGTTTGCCGGCGAGTCGGTCAAGCCCTACATCGAAGCCGGTATCGGCGTGGCGTTGTTCTCTCGCACTCGGCTGGAAGACAACAACATCGGCCAGTCCTTCCAGTTCGAAGACCGCCTGGGTTTCGGCCTGCGGTTCAACGGCGGGCATGAAGTGGGCATTCGTGCCACGCACTATTCCAATGCCGGCATCAGCAGCAATAACGATGGGGTAGAGAGCTACTCGCTGCACTACACCATGCCGCTCTAAACTCAAGAACGCTTGAGCCCCCTGTGGGAGCGGGCTTGCTCGCGAAAGCGGTGTATCAGCTAGCACATGCCTAGACTGACCCACCGCCTTCGCGAGCAAGCCCGCTTCCACACAAGCCCGTACTCACCGTTGAAATTCTGCCCATCTCAGAATCAGCGGTAAGCAGTGGTAATGCCTTCACGTTCTTCAAGGCATTCCGGCGCCCCCATCTCGAACTCCCGGCAAATCAACGGCCGAAGCTCATAGATCGTGCACATCATCGTGTCGCGGTCCAGCGCTGCGCACCAGCCGTCGTCCAGGCGCAGCATCACCTCACCCCCCCAATCGTCGGTATCGATAAAGCGTTGTGGCACGCCGGTGTCGGTGATCAGCATGACTTCCAGCTGGCAGCAACAAGCCGCGCACGTCGAGCACGTGACGGGTTCGGTGATTTGAATGTGAGGGATGTTGGTCATAGGCGCGCAGTGTAAGGCAAGTGCGTCAGATGCGTATGAATGCTCTGACGGGCGTCAGTGTTCCAGCCTCTGCGCAACCCCGTGTAACAGCGGAAAGAGCATGGCCCATAACAGCGCCAGGCCGATCAGTGTTGGGGTGGTGCCGTACGCAAAACTCACACCTGCCAATTGACTGCCGGCGTAATAAGACAACGGCCCGCCCACCGCGCCAAGCAGGCTGGCCAGCCACCAGGGCCGTGCGCTCCAGGCCAGGCAATGGCGCAAGGTGGTGGCCAGCAACGCCCACAACAGTATCAGCCACAGCGGAATCAGTGGCCCCGGCGTATTGAACTCAAACACGCCAAGCCCTCGCAGCGCCGTATCGACCAGTGTTCCCAGCACCGTCACGGCCAGAATCACTTGCCCCTCCCTGGCCCAGGAACTTATCCACAGCAGGTGCGCGCCCAGCGCCGCGATGCCGATCAGCAGCCAACGGCTATCGCCGCCGAGCACGCAGGCAAACCAGCCGCACTGAAACAGCACGGCATTGGCCAGGGATTTAAGCACTGAAACGCCCGAGCAGCGGCGGATTGATGGCCGCCGGTTTGGCCAGCAGCAACTGCGCGGTGCCGATGGTGCGCTCCATAAAGCCGCCTTCGCAGTAGCACAGGTAAAACTCCCACAGGCGCAGGAAGTATTCGTCATAACCGAGTTCCGCAAGACGGCCATGGGCGCGGCGAAAGTTTTCATGCCACAGGCGTAGGGTGCGGGCGTAGTGCAGGCCGAAGTCTTCCATGTGCAGCAGGTTCATGTCGGTGTCGCGGCTGACGATCTGCAGCATGTTTTGCACACAGGGCAGCGCGCCGCCGGGGAAGATGTAGCGCTGGATAAAGTCGACGCTGCGCTTGGCCTGTTCAAAGCGTTGTTCTCGAATAGTGATGGCTTGCAGCAGCATCAGGCCGTCGGGCTTGAGCAACTGGGCGCATTGTTTGAAATAGGTGGGCAGGAAACGATGGCCCACCGCTTCAATCATTTCGATCGACACCAGCTTGTCGTACTCACCGGTGAGGTCGCGGTAATCGCTCAGCAGCACGGTCACACGATCTTGCAGGCCCGCCGCCTGAATACGCTGCGCGGTGTAGGCGAACTGTTCCTTGGACAGGGTCGTGGTGGTGACCCGGCAGCCGTAATGCTGCGCCGCATACAGCGCCATGCTGCCCCAGCCTGTACCGATTTCCAGCAGATGGTCGCTGGGCTTGAGCGCCAGTTTCTGGCAGATGCGCGCTAATTTGTTCAGTTGTGCCTGTTCCAGGGTGTCATCGGGGGTCAGGAACTGCGCCGCCGAGTACATCATGGTGGGGTCGAGAAATTCTTCGAACAGGTCGTTGCCCAGGTCGTAATGGGCGGCGATGTTTTTTTGCGAGCCTTTGCGTGTGTTGCGGTTGAGCCAGTGCAGGCCCTGAGTGAACGGCCGGGTCAGGCGGGCCAAGCCGCCCTCCATGGCGTCGAGCACCTCCAGGTTGCTGACCATCACCCGCACCACGGCGGTGAGGTCGGGGCTGGTCCAATAACCATGGATAAACGCTTCGCCGGCGCCGATCGAGCCATTGGCCGCCACCAGCCCCCATACCGCCGCGTCGAGAATCTGGATCTCGCCCAGCAGGTGTGCTTCCCGTGCGCCGAAGACTTGCCGCTCGCCATCCTCGATGATGACCAACTGGCCATGGCGCAATTGGCTGAGCTGGCGCAACACGCCTTTGCGCAATAGCGCAGCGGTCATGCCGTTGACGTTCAGGCGGTTAGCCTTGACCGATAAGCTAGGGGATTTCATGGTGGCGATCCTTGGTATACCCGACTGCGGTGCGAGAGGCGCCATCGGCGGCCTGGTGGGAAAAAATCGGAGTGCGTTTGAGCAGCAGGCGCAAGGCTTGCCAGTAGATCGCAAGGCCGGTCTTGGCGGTCATCCAGGGAAAGCGCCACAAATAGCGATGCAGGCTGGCGCGGCTCAGTGCCTGTTTTTCCAGGCTCAAGGTGGCGTCGAAGACTTTTTGCGTGCCCTGCCAATCGGCCATGTGCACGCCGAGCCTGGCGGCGGGCGGGCTGAAACTCATGCGGTATTCCAGCTCGCGAGGCAAAAACGGCGACACATGGAAGGCCTTGGCCACGGCGAAATGCTGGTGCTCATCGGCGCCCAGTGCCTGGGCGGGCAGCACGTAGTGATAGCGCTCGCGCCATGGGGTGTTGGTCACTTCACACAGGATCGCGGCCAGTTGCCCATCAGCCTCGAAGCAGTAGAAGAAACTCACCGGGTTAAAAGCCAGGCCCCAACTGCGGGCCTGGGTCAGCAGGCAGATAGCGCCCTGGGGTGTTTGCCCCAGGGCCTTGCCGACTTCCTGGCGCACGGCATCGCTCAGGCTCATGCCGTGGCGCGTGAATTCACGCAGGTAATCCTGCTGGCGGAAACCGAAAGGCGCCAGGCGACCCGTGCCGGCCAGCGGCGAGAGCCCCAGTACTTCATCCTCTTCACTGAGGTCCAGGTACAACAGGCCGATGCGGTAACGAAAGGCGTGGGCCTTGGGCGTAAACCGGCGATGGGCGATCCAGCCGCTGTACAAGGCGCTGTTCACAGGGTTTCCCCAAACGCCTGGGCCACGCGCAGAGCGCTGACCACGCCATCTTCGTGAAAGCCGTTGGCCCAGTAGGCCCCGCAGTAAAAGGTATTGCGCACGCCGTTCAATTCTTCCCAGCGTGCCTGTGCGGCGACTGCGCCCAGGCTGTATTGCGGATGGGCGTAGGTGTAGCGCGCCAGTATCTTCAGCGGGTTGATCATCGGCGTCTGGTTGAGGCTGACGCAAAAGGTAGTGGCGCTGTCGATGCCTTGCAGGATGTTCATGTCATAGGTGACGGCGGCCTGTTGTTGCACGTTGCCCGTCAGCCGATAGTTCCAGCTGGCCCAGGCCAGTTTGCGGTCGGGCAGCAGGCGTGTATCGGTGTGCAGCACCACGTCGTTGTCGGCGTAGGGCAGGGCACCGAGGATCTGCTGTTCGGCCTGGCTGGGGTCATCGAGCAAGGCCAGGGCCTGATCGCTGTGGCAGGCGAACACCACGCGGTCGAAGGTTTCGCTGCCGGACGGGCTGTGGATAACCACACCCTCGTCGCTGCGTTGCACCTTATGCACAGGGCTGTTGAGCCGTATCTGTTCGCGAAAGCTGCGGGTCAGCGGCTCGATATAACAGCTGGAGCCGCCCTCGATCACGCACCATTGCGGGCGGTTGCTCACCGAGAGCAAGCCGTGGTTCTTGAAGAAGCGCACAAAAAACTGCAGCGGAAACTTGAGCATATCGGCCAGGGACATCGACCAGATGGCCGCACCCATCGGCACGATGTAATGCCGGATAAATCTGGGGCCATAACCGCCGGCGATGAGGTAATCGCCCAGGGTCATGTCGGCGCTGATGCGCTGCTCTTGCAAGTCCAGGGGCGCCTGGCGATTGAAGCGCAGGATATCGCGCAACATGCCCCAGAACCCCGGCGACAGAATATTGCGGCGCTGGGCAAACAGGCTGTTGAGGTTGTTGCCGTTGTACTCAAAGCCTGTGCTTTGGTCGTACACCGAAAAACTCATCTCGGTGGGTTTGAACCTGACCCCGATCTGCTCCAGCAGACGGATGAAGTTGGGGTAGGTCCAGTCGTTGAACACAATGAAGCCCGTGTCCACCGCATAGCTTTTGCCGTCGACCGTCACGTTGGCCGTGTGTGTATGCCCGCCAATGCAGTCATTGGCCTCGAACAGCGTAATGTCGTGGCGACGGCTGAGCAGGTAGGCGCTGGTCAGCCCGGCGATACCGCTGCCGATAATGGCGATCTTCACAGGTCGTCCTTCTTCGGTGGCGGGCTGCGCAGCATGCGTTTGCCGATGATCAGTTGCGCGCGGTTGGGGAGCTTCGAAAGCGGCCACAAGGTGGCAATGAACAGGGCCGGAAAGGCGATTTCCAGCGGGCGTTTTTCCAGCTTGGCGAAGATGTGCTTCGCGGCTTTGTCGGCTGGCCAGCTCAGGGGCATCGGGAAATCATTGCGCTCGGTCAGCGGCGTGTCGACAAAGCCTGGGCTGATCACAGTGACATCGATGTTTTCCGGCGACAGGCCGATACGCAGGGATTCGAACAAGTAACGCAGGCCGGCTTTGGACGCCCCGTAGGCTTCGGCGCGAGGCATGGGCAGGTAGGTCACGGCACTGGCCACGCCCACCAGGTGCGGGGTGCGCCCTGCGCGCAACAGTGGCAGCGCGGCCTCGATGCAATAACTGCTGGCCAGCAGGTTGGTACGCACAACGTGCTCGATGATCGAGGCGTCAAATTGCCGGGCGTCGACGTATTCACAGGTGCCGGCGTTGAGGATCACCGTGTCCAGCGAACCCCAGACCTCGCTGATACGCTCGCCGATCTCGCGCACGGTCTGGCTGTTGGTCAGGTCGCCGGCCACCACCAGAACCTGGCCTGGATATCGAAGGGCGAGGGCATCCAGCGGGCCTTGGGTGCGGGAACTCAGGGCCACGTGGGCGCCGCTGGCGAGCAACTCCACGGCCAGCGCCGCACCGATACCACTGCTGGCGCCGGTCAGCCAATAACGACGGGGCGGTGTAAGGCTCATCCCATTCTCCTTTTCAGCCAACGAATAACGCGACCCAGTAGGGGGACATGTTCATAGAGCAGGGCGCCGGCATCGAAATAGTCGCGATGGCGGTAAACCTTGTCGTGCCACATCAAATGAGAACAGCCTGGCACCTCGATCACCTGGCCGCCGGCCAGGCGTGGGTGACGAAAACGCATAGTCCAGCGCAGGTAGCCCTCGCCTTCGGCCACGGTATCGAAACCGTGGAAGTCAAAATGCAGCTCGCTGACGTTGCTGTACAAGTCGGCAAAGTAACGCCGCAACGCTGGCAGGCCCTGTACTTCATGCAGGGGGTCGGCAAAGGTGATGTCCTCGCTGTACAGGCGGCCGAGCAGGTGCAGGTTGTGCTTGTCCAGCGTGGCGAAGGTGTGGGCAAACTGGTGCAGGAAGTCACTCATGTTCGGCCATCTCCTGACGCGAAGGCAGCCGGCGAAATGCGGCCAAGGCGCGCTCGCGAGACTGTTTCAAATCGACGATGGCACGCGGGTAATCCGCCACGCCGAACAGGCCCCCAGCCGCTTCGGGGTTGTGCACTTGTTTTTTATTCAGCGCGGCCAGTTCCGGGAGCCAGCGTTTGATGAACACGCCGTCACCGTCGAATTTTTCCGATTGGCTCAGTGGGCTGAATATCCGGAAATACGGCGCCGAGTCGGTGCCGGTGGACGAACTCCATTGCCAGCCGCCGTTGTTGGCCGCCAGATCACCGTCGATCAGGTGGCGCATAAAGAAGCGCTCGCCTTCGCGCCAGTCGATCAGCAGGTTTTTGGTCAGGAACATCGCCACCACCATGCGCAGGCGATTGTGCATCCAGCCGGTTTCCAGCAATTGGCGCATGGCCGCGTCGATGATCGGCAAGCCGGTGCGCGCCTGTTGCCAGGCGGCCAGGTCTTCGGGCGCCTTGCGCCAAGCCAGCGCTTCGGTTTCCGGGCGAAACGCGCGGTGGCGGGAAACCCGTGGGTAGCCGACCAGGATGTGCTTGTAGAACTCGCGCCACAGCAGCTCGTTGATCCAGGTGATGGCGCCGATGTCGCCGCTTTCGAACTCGCCCTGGTTGGTTTGCAGCGCGGCGTGCAAGCACTGGCGCGGCGAAACCACACCGGCGGCCAGGTAGGCAGAAAGCTGACTGGTGCCGGGCTTGGCCGGGAAGTCGCGTTCATCCTTGTAATAGCTGATCTGCTGATCGGCGAAGGCATCGAGGCGACGGCGCGCCTCGTCTTCGCCAGCGGGCCAGAGGGCGCGCAAGGTTTCGCTGGGTGCCTGGAACCCTTCGACTGCGGTCGGCACAGGGTCACTCTGCACCCCAAGCTCGGCCTGGGCCTTTGGCGTCGGCACCACGCAGGGCAGGGCGCTGTGCAGGCGGCTGTAGCAGACCTTGCGGAACTGGCTGAACACCTGGAAGTAGGTGCCGGTCTTGGTCAGCACACTACCCGGCTGGAAAAACAGTTGGTCCAGGTAGCTGTGGAAGGTCACGCCGTCAGCTTCCAGGGCCTGGGCCACGGCGCGGTCGCGGCGGCTCTCGTGAGCGCCATATTCCTCGTTGACGTGTACCGACTCCACCGACAGCTCGCGGCATAGTTGGCTCAGTACCGTCGGCGCCTGGTCCCAGGTCGCGGCGTGGCGTATTAACAGCGGGATGTTGAGGTTGCCCAGTACCTGGCTCAGGTGCTGCAAGTTGCGCAGCCAGAAATCGACTTTGCACGGCGCATCATCATGCGCCTGCCATTGCTCGGGCGTGATCAGGTAAACAGCCGCGACGGGGCCGCGCTGGCACGCGGCCGCCAGGGCAGTGTTGTCGTGCAGGCGCAAGTCGGTGCGCAGCCAGATCAGATGCATTTAGACAATTCCACGCTGGATCAATAATTGATGGGCCGCCAACAGGTCCTCGGCCACGGACAACTCAGGGATGTCCTGGGTTAATACGCCCAACTCGGCGTGGTGGATGCACACCGTTGGTCCGGCAATCACGGTTGGGCAATGGATGCCTCCCAGCAGTTTGCTGAGTGCCGGCACTTGCAACGCCTTGCTCGAATACAGCAGCACCGCACGGGGTTGCAGGTGTTCCACCGCCAGGGCCAGTTCGCCGACCGGCAGTGGCCAATCGAATACTTCCACCGGGCAATCGGCACTGCTGGCCAGCCAGGCGCTGAGCCACAGGTGGGGTTCCAGGGGCAGGTCGGAATGATTGACCAGCAACAGCGGCGCGCCGTGGAGTTGACGATTGTTGTGATAGATCCGTGCGCCGAACTTGCTGCGCAACCAGGACAGGAAGAACACCCGCTCCATCTGCGCGCCGAACTGGCCCTGCCAGCGTTGTTCCAGCTCGTTGAGCAGCGGTAGCATCAATTGCTCGCACAACGTGCGTGGCGGGTAGAGCGCCATGGCCTGGTTGAACGCGTCATCGACCCGACGCTCGGCCAGTTCACTGATGGCACTCACCAAATGCTGGCGCAGGCTCTGCCACTCGTTTTCCATCGGCTCCGGGCTGCCTTGTGCGGAGTCGATCAGCCCTTTGACCTGGCTGACCGGCACGCCGCGATTGAGCCAGGTGAGGATGGCCTGGATGCGTTGCACATGTTCGGCGCTGAACAACCGATGCCCTTTGGGCGTGCGCTGGGGCACGATGAGGCCGTAGCGGCGCTCCCACGCGCGCAGCGTCACCGCATTCACGCCGGTCTGGCGCGCCACCTCGCGGATCGGCAGCCAGCCGTTTTCCAGGGCCAGGGCGAGGTCTTCGCCGGGTTCGTCGAGCAGGGCAGGTTTCATGGGTTAGATCGCATTACGCAGGCTGAGGTTTTCCGGGTGCGGTTGCAGGTAAGCCTGCTGCGCGATGTAGCGGTCCGGGTGTTGGCGAAAGTGGTGCTTGAGCAGGGTCAGCGGCACCACCAGTGGCACGATGCCGTGGCGGTATTGGCCGATGACGGTCTGCATTTCCTGTTTGTCATCGGCACTGATGGCTTGCTTGAGATAGCCACTGATGTGTTGCAGCACATTGGTATGGGTACCGCGAGTCGCGCATTTTTTCAGGCCCGCCATCAGTTCACTGAAATAGCCGTCGGCCAAAGCTTGCAGGTCAATGCCCTTGCCCATGCTGCCGAGCAAGTGGCCCAGGCTTTTGTAATGCGCCGGGCTGTGGGCCATCAGCAGGTACTTATAGCGCGAGTGAAACGTCAGCAAGCGGTGACGGGTAAGGCCGTCGGCCAACAGTTGCTGCCAACTGGCGTACACGAATACGCGGGTGAGGAAGTTTTCCCGCAGCACCGGGTCGTTCAGGCGACCGTCTTCTTCCACCGGCAGGTTGGGGTGGCGGGCACAAAACGCCTGGGCGTAAATGCCGCGCCCACCACCGTCGCCGGGCGTGCCGTTGTCGCGGTACACCTTGACCCGCTCCAGGCCGCAGGACGGTGACTTTTGCATGAAGATGTAGCCGCACAGGTCGGTATGTTCCCGGGCCATTTGCTGGCCGTAATCGTCCAGTGGCTGAGTGACATTGAGCGCAGGGTTTACGCTGCCCACGGCCTGCGGTTGGTTGGGGTCCCCGACCAGGCGGATCGCTTGCCGAGGAATGCCCAGGCCAATGGCAACTTCAGGGCACAACGGGACGAAATCGAAATAGTCACTGAGGGTCTGGCTGCATAGCAGGGACTGTTTATGACCGCCATTGAAGCGCACGTTCTCACCCAGAAGGCAGGCGCTGATGGCGATCTTCGGTTTCACACGGCTGGACATAAGCAAACCTCTGCAAGAATCCTATACAAGCTACAAATCTTGTACAACTAAATCTCATCATAGGCTCGATGTTGTACAAGTCAAATAATTTGTACAGGTTTGTGCCGCCGCGTTATTTCCAGCCGATTTTCCAGTCCTCAGCGTTTTTCAGGGTTTGCCACGGCAGGCGTTCAGCGCGCCGGGTGAGGATGGCCTGCAGTTCGATGTCCAGCACCGTGCCCTCGTCGTCACGGAACAATTCGGTGACCAGGAAGTGTTTTTCCTTGTGGCGGGGATGAGCTGCCGTCCATTTTGACAGCAGCAGTTTGGCGGGGTTGATGCGGTTCATTGCAGGTGCTCGATCAAGCGTCGCGCCGCTTCCTGGCCACTCAACCAGGCACCTTCCACACGGCCGGAGAGGCACCAGTCGCCGCAGACGAACAAGCCCAGGTCGGCGTCGGCCAGCACCCCGAACTCATGGCTGCTGGATGGACGTGCGTAGAGCCAGCGATGCGCCAGGCTGAATGACGGCGCAGGCATGGCGCTGTGCAGCAATTCGGCAAAGGCGCCGTGCAGGTGTTCGATCACCGCTTCCTTGGGCAGGTCCAGGTGGGCCTTGCTCCAGGCGCTGGTGGCGTGCAGCACCCAGGTGTCGAGGGTGGTATCGCGCCCGGGCTTGCTGCGGTTGCGCGCCAGCCAGTCGAGGGGGCTGTCTTGCACGAAGCAGCCCTCCATCGGCGTATCCAGGGGCTTGTCGAACGCCAGGGCGATGGCCCAGGTCGGGTCCATTTTCACCCCGGCGGCGGCGCTCGCCAGCTTGGGCGCGGCGGCCAGCAGGGCGGTGGCTTGGGGCGCCGGCGTGGCAATGATCACGTGACTGAAAGGGCCGTGATTGCCGCCGTCCGCGTCGAGCAGGTTCCAGTGCTGTGTGCCCTGGAACACCTCGGTGATGCGGCAACCAAACTCCACCGGCAAGTCGTCGAGCAGGGCGCGGGTGATGGCGCTCATGCGCGGCGTGCCCACCCAGCGGATCTGCTCATCAGGGGAAGGCGTCAGTTGCCCGGACTTGAAGTTATACAGCTGGGGCTTCCACTGCTCGGCCCAGCCGTTGCTTTGCCAACGCTGCACTTCGTTGACGAAGCGTCGGTCGCGAGCGGTGAAGTATTGCGCGCCCATATCCAGCGCGCCGGCGTCGCTGCGCTTGCTGGACATGCGGCCACCGCTGCCGCGGCTTTTATCGAAGAGTTGCACTGCATGCCCAGCGTCTTGTAACGCTCGGGCGGCGGAGAGACCGGCGATGCCGGTACCAATGATCGCGATGGGAACAGTCATGGGAGGCCTCGTTTTACCGTTGGGTACAGACTACGCCGACACCAATAGCTGTACAATATTGTTTTTTGGTATAAGTTTTGGCGTGCCTGATTGTGTGGCGTGACCTATGGTTAAGCTAAGGCTTGAACCCCCGTCACGCTCAATTATCAAATTGATCCCTGCTTATAAAATAGACCAGTGAGCGGCGGCGAACGTTACATGAGGAGAGTCCCATGCATATTTTGCTGACCGGCGGTACCGGCTTGATCGGGCGTCAACTCTGCAAGCACTGGCTCGCGCAAGGCCATCACCTGACGGTGTGGAGCCGGCAACCGGAAACGGTCGCCCGGGTGTGCGGTGCGCAGGTGCTCGGAGTGGCTTGCCTACAAGAGGTGATTGGCACGGTGGACGCGGTGGTCAACCTGGCAGGCGCGCCTATCGCCGACCGGCCTTGGACCCACAAGCGCAAGGCATTGCTGTGGAACAGTCGCATTCACCTCACCGAAACCTTGCTGGCCTGGATGGAAAGCCTGGAGCAAAAACCGGCGGTGCTGATCTCCGGTTCTGCGGTGGGTTGGTACGGCGACGGCGGCGAGCGCGAACTGACCGAAGCCAGCGGCCCGGTGCTGGACGATTTCCCCAGCCAGTTGTGTATCGCCTGGGAGGAAACCGCCCAGCGTGCCGAAGCCTTGGGCATTCGCGTGGTGCTGGTGCGTACGGGGTTGGTGCTGTCTGCCGAGGGCGGCTTTTTGTCGCGCCTGCTGCTGCCTTTCAAACTGGCGCTGGGTGGGCCGATTGGCAATGGACGGCAGTGGATGCCCTGGGTGCATATAAAGGATCAAATCGCCCTGATTGATTTTCTTCTGCACAAGCAAGACGCCAACGGTCCTTATAATGCCTGCGCGCCACACCCGGTGCGCAACCGCGAATTTGCCAAGACCCTGGGCCAGGTGCTGCACCGCCCGGCGTTCATGCCGATGCCGGCATTTGCGTTGAAGGTTGGCCTGGGTGAGTTGTCCGGCTTGTTGCTGGGCGGGCAAAAGGCTTTGCCTGAACGGCTGCAGGCCGCAGGTTTCACTTTCCAGTTCACTGAGTTGCGTGCGGCTCTGGACGACTTGTCCAGCCGCCTCTAAAGATAGGATGTTGCATGACCGATCACGCGTTGTTACTGGTCAACCTGGGTTCGCCAAAGTCCACTTCGGTGGCCGATGTGCGCAGCTACCTCAATCAGTTCCTGATGGACCCTTATGTGATCGACTTGCCGTGGCCGGTGCGGCGCTTGCTGGTATCGCTGATCCTGATCAAGCGCCCCGAGCAATCGGCCCATGCCTATGCGTCGATCTGGTGGGATGAGGGTTCGCCGTTGGTGGTGCTGAGCCGCCGCCTGCAGCAGCAGATGACCGCGCAGTGGACCCAGGGCCCGGTGGAATTGGCGATGCGTTACGGCGAGCCGTCCCTGGAAACGGTCCTGACACGCCTGGCCGCCCAGGGTATTCAAAAAATCACACTGGCGCCGTTGTACCCGCAGTTTGCCGACAGCACCGTCACCACGGTGATAGAGGAAGCCAAGCGAGTGGTGCGCGACAAGCAACTGAATGTGCAGTTTTCGATCCTGCAACCGTTCTACGATCAGCCTGAGTACCTCGATGCGCTGGCGGCGAGTGTGCGCGCTTATGTGGAGCAGGATTACGATCACTTGCTGCTAAGTTTCCATGGCTTGCCTGAGCGTCATCTGACCAAGCTCGACCCCACGGGCCAGCACTGCTTCAAGGATGCGGACTGCTGCAAGAACGCATCCCCTGAAGTGCTTGCCACCTGTTACCGCGCGCAGTGCTTCAGCGTGGCGCGGGATGTGGCCGAGCGGCTGGGTTTGCCGGAGGGCAAATGGTCGGTGGCGTTCCAGTCCCGCCTGGGCCGGGCCAAGTGGATCGAACCCTACACCGAGGCACGCCTTGAGGCATTGGCCCAGCAAGGCGTGAAGAAGTTGCTGGTGATGTGCCCGGCGTTCGTCGCCGACTGTATTGAAACGTTGGAGGAAATTGGCGATCGCGGTCGCGAGCAATTTCGTGAAGCGGGGGGCGAGGAGTTGGTGTTGGTGCCTTGCCTGAATGACGAGCCGCAGTGGGCGGCGGCCCTTAATACCCTGTGCGAACGAGCGCCGACGACGCTGTAACCCGGGCCGGATTAAGATCAAAATGTGGGAGGGGGCAAGCCCCCTCCCACATTTAGTCCTATGTTTGTCAGAGGTTGAGGGTCAGGCTAACCGTGAAGTTTCGCGGCTCACCCGGGTTGACCCAATAGTTGCTGTAGGACCGCTCGTAGTACTTTTCATTGAACAGGTTGTTGAGGTTCAGCCCCACCGTCACGTTCTGCGTAGCCTTGTAATGGGCCAGCAAATCCACGGTGTGGTAGGCGGGCAGTTCGAAACCCGTGCCGGCTTCGCCTGAGCGTTCACCTACGTAGGTGAACGCTGCGCCCAGGTCTGAGCCACGCAACGCGCCGTCCTGGAATTCGTACACGCCCAACACACTGCCACTGCGCTTGGCCACGCCCAGAATGCGGCTGCCCGTAGGAATGGTTTTGTCGCCCTTGGTCACTTCGGCGTCGATGTAGGCCAAGGCGCCGATCACGCGGACTGCGTCGGTCACTTGCCCGGTTACTTGCAGGTCGAACCCCTGGCTGCGGGCCTTGCCCATGGCGCGGTTGAGGTTGGTCGCCGGGTCCAGGGTCAGCACGTTTTCCTTTTCGATATGAAAGGCCGCCAGGGTAGCGCTGAGGCGGTCGTCAAACAGCTCGCTCTTGATTCCCACCTCATAACCCACGCCTTCTTCGGGCTTGAAGGACTTGCCACCGGCATCCAGGCCGCTATTGGGCTTGAACGACGTGGAGGCGTTGGCAAACACGCCGACTTCTGGCGTGAGCTGGTAGAGCAGGCCGGCGCGTTGAGTGAAGGCGTCGTGGGTTTGGCGGCCCTTGGCGTGGTTGCGGGTGAAGTCGTCGGTGCTTTGTTTGAAGTGTTCGAAGCGCGCACCGATCATGCCGCGCAGGCGGTCGGTGAAGATGATCTGGTCTTGCAGGTTCAGTGCGTGGCTTTTGGTCTGTTCGAAGAAGTCGGTGCCGGAGCGTTTGCCGTTGGGTTTGAGCTGGCCGTACACCGGCTTGTAGATGTCGATGGGATAGTCGCCAGCGATCGCCGTCACACGCTCTTTCTTACGGTAATCCTCGTATTCGGTGCCGATCAACAGTTCATGTTGCCAACTGCCTATATCGAACACCCCGCGCAGTTCCAGCTGGGTGATGCTGTCATGCCAACCGGTGGAGCGTTCACGGTAGCGGCGATTGACGCTGTGGCCGTCTGCGTTCAACGCTCGGCTTTCCGAAGCATCGCCCCACAGGCTGCCTTGCTTGTAATGGCTGGCCAGGCGCAGTTTCCAGGCGTCGTTGAGGTGGTGTTCCAAGGCCGCCTGAATGCGGTTGTTGTGGTTGCGGATATTGCCGTCGTTGGGCTCGCCGAGGAAGGTGGAATGGGACATGCCGGTATTGGCGACGATGCCTCGGTCGAAGGTGGAACTGTGGCGCACGAACTCACTTTCCACCAGCAGGGTGGTGTCCGGGTCCAGTTGCCAGCTGAAGGAGGGCGCAACAAACACACGCTTGGCGTCGACGTGATCGCGAAAGCTGTGGTTGTCTTCAACGGCCAGGTTCACTCGCGTCAGCACGCGCCCCTCGCTGTCCAGCGGCGTATTCACATCCAGCGCCGTGCGGTAGCGGTCCCAACTGCCGGCGCTGGTTTGCAGCGTGGTGAAGGCCTCGGGCTGGGGTTTCTTGGTGACGATATTTACCGTGCCGCCGGGATCGCCACGCCCATACAGGCTGGCGGCGGGGCCCTTGAGCACTTCAATGCGCTCGATATTCGCCGCGTCCGGGGTACTGGGGTAACCACGGTTGGCGCTGAAACCATCCTGGTAGAACTCGGACGTGGTGAAGCCGCGCACACTGTATTCGTAGAGAGTCAGGCCGCCGAAGTTGTTTTGCTTGGATACGCCGCCGGCGAATTCCAGGGCGCGCTCCACGCTGGTACTGCCCAGGTCTTTGAGTACCGTGGCCGGAATCACGCTGATCGATTGCGGGATGTCGCGCAAGGCCGTGTCGGTCTTGGTCGCACTGGCAGAGCGGGTGGCGCGGTAGCCGTCGACCGGGCCGGTGGCGGATTCATAGGCGTCGGAAGTGACGCTGATGGTGTCCAGTTCCAGGGTGTTTTCTTCGGCGTAGGCAGGGTCGAGCAGCAAACCCAGGGCCAGGCCGGCCAAGGGCACAAACTTTCGAGACGGCATGATAGAGCGTTCCAATAGCGATATTGAAACAATATAACATGCCTAATGAGAATGAATCGCTAAGAAATGTAGCCTTACCAGCGCCCGCGAGCGGGCGCTAGGATCGCGACAGTTATTGCTCTTCTTTCACTGGCGCGGTCGCCGGTGGTGGGCGCAGGCCGATTTCCGCCGACAGTTTGATCTCCTTGCCGTTGCGCATCACCAGGATCGCCACCTTGTCGGTCGGCTTGATCCGCGCCACCTGGTTCATCGACTTGCGGCCATCACCCGCCGGGGCGCCGTCGATGCTGAGGATCACATCGCCCAGTTGCAGGCCGGCTTTCTGCGCCGGGCCGTCGCGGAAGATCCCCGCTACCACGATGCCTGGACGCCCGGTCAGGCCAAATGACTCGGCCAGTTCCTTGGTCAAGGGCTGTACTTCAATGCCCAGCCAGCCGCGAATCACCTGGCCGTGCTCGATGATCGACTTCATCACTTCCATCGCCAGCTTCACCGGGATCGCAAACCCAATGCCCTGTGAGCCGCCGGACTTGGAAAAAATCGCGGTGTTGATGCCAGTCAGGTTGCCATTGGCGTCCACCAGCGCACCGCCCGAGTTGCCGGGGTTGATCGCCGCGTCGGTCTGGATGAAATCTTCGTAGCTGTTAAGGCCCAACTGGTTACGCCCGGTGGCGCTGATGATGCCCATGGTCACCGTTTGCCCCACCCCGAAAGGGTTGCCGATGGCCAGCGCCACATCGCCCACGCGCAAACCGTCGGAGCGGCCGAGGGTGATGGCCGGCAGGTTCTTCAGATCAATTTTGAGTACCGCAAGATCAGTTTCCGGGTCGCTGCCCACCACGCGGGCCAGGGTTTCGCGGCCGTCACGCAGGGCCACCACGATCTGGTCGGCGCCCGTGGTCACATGGTTGTTGGTGAGGATGTAGCCCTCGGGGCTCATGATCACGCCGGAGCCGAGGCTGGATTCCATGCGGCGCTGCTTGGGGCCGTTGTCACCGAAATAGCGGCGAAATTGCGGGTCTTCAAACAACGGATGCGCGGGCTTGTTGATGACCTTGGTGGTGTACAGGTTGACCACCGCCGGAGCGGCGATGACCACGGCATCGGCATAGGTCACCGGCCCTTGCACCACTGTGTTGGTCTGCGGCGCCTGTTGCAGGTTCACATCCAGTGTGGGCAGGCCCACCCACTGGGGATAACGCTGGATAATCAGCATCGCGATCAGCACGCCAGCCAACAATGGCCATCCAAAAAAACGCAGTGCCTTGAGCATCAAGTAAGTCCTGACAGGTTGCAGGGGGCGGGAGAGCGCCCATAATGTCGCGCATTATACGAGGCTGTGACGCCTGCGAACGGGATATTTAGGAGTCTTTTATGGCCGTGCCCCTTACTACCCTCGTCGAGGAAGCCGACCGCTACCTCGGCAGCGCCAAAATTGCCGATTACTGCCCCAATGGCCTGCAGGTCGAGGGCCGGCCCCAAGTGATGCGCATCGTCAGCGGCGTGACCGCCAGCCAAGCCCTGCTGGACGCCGCCGTCGAAGCCAAGGCCGACCTGGTGCTGGTGCACCACGGTTACTTCTGGAAGGGCGAAAACCCGTGCATCACCGGCATGAAGCAGCGCCGTCTCAAAACCCTGCTCAAGCATGACATCAGCCTGCTGGCCTACCACTTGCCCCTGGACCTGCACGCTGATGTCGGCAACAACGTGCAACTGGCTCGCCACCTGGACATCACCGTCGAAGGCCCGCTGGACCCCGGCAACCCCAAAGTCGTCGGCCTGGTCGGCTCCCTGGCCGAGCCCTTGTCACCTCGTGACTTCGCCCGTCGCGTGCAGGACGTGATGGGTCGCGAACCGCTGCTGATCGAAGGCAGCGAGATGATTCGCCGCGTCGGCTGGTGTACCGGTGGCGGCCAGGGTTACATCGACCAGGCGATTGCCGCGGGTGTCGATTTGTACCTGAGCGGTGAAGCGTCTGAACAGACCTTCCACAGCGCCCGGGAAAACGACATCAGCTTCATCGCCGCCGGCCATCACGCCACCGAACGCTACGGCGTGCAGGCCTTGGGCGACTACCTGGCGCGGCGCTTTGCCCTGGAGCATCTGTTCATCGACTGCCCCAATCCGATCTAAAGCACAGCATTGAACACTGTGGGAGCTGGCTTGCCTGCGATGGCATCACCTCGGTCAGCCTGAATGAGCGGGGCGCCTGTATCGCAGGCAAGCCAGCTCCCCCATTGACCGAGTTGAGCGCCAAACTCGGCGGCATATTCATATATCGTTTCGGTCTAGCTGGCGCCCTAAATAGAAGAAGTTGCTGTGCTAGCATGCCTCGCTCGAACACGGCCCGCTGGCCGTCCATAAGATCGTTTTTCCGTGAGTAACCATGGTCGACAAACTGACGCATCTGAAACAGCTGGAGGCGGAAAGCATCCACATCATCCGCGAGGTCGCCGCCGAGTTCGATAACCCGGTGATGCTCTACTCGATCGGTAAAGACTCCGCCGTGATGCTGCACCTGGCACGCAAGGCCTTCTTCCCGGGCAAACTGCCATTTCCGGTGATGCACGTCGACACTCGCTGGAAATTCCAGGAGATGTACAAGTTCCGCGACAAGATGGTCGAGGAGCTGGGCCTGGACCTGATCACCCACATCAACCCCGATGGCGTGGCGCAGAACATCAACCCGTTCACCCACGGCAGTGCCAAGCACACCGATATCATGAAGACCGAGGGCCTCAAGCAGGCGCTGGACAAGCATGGTTTCGACGCAGCATTCGGCGGCGCCCGTCGCGATGAAGAGAAATCCCGTGCCAAAGAGCGCGTGTACTCGTTCCGCGACAGCAAGCACCGTTGGGACCCGAAGAACCAACGCCCGGAGCTGTGGAACGTCTACAACGGCAACGTCAACAAGGGCGAGTCGATCCGCGTGTTCCCGCTGTCCAACTGGACGGAGCTGGACATCTGGCAGTACATCTACCTGGAAGGCATCCCGATCGTGCCGCTGTATTTCGCCGCCGAGCGCGACGTGATCGAGAAGAACGGCACGTTGATCATGATCGACGACGACCGCATCCTTGAGCACCTGTCCGACGAAGACAAAGCCCGCATCGTCAAAAAGAAAGTACGTTTCCGCACCCTTGGCTGCTACCCGTTGACGGGCGCGGTGGAGTCCGAAGCCGAGACGCTGACGGACATCATTCAGGAAATGCTCCTGACGCGAACTTCCGAACGCCAGGGCCGTGTCATCGACCACGATGGTGCAGGCTCGATGGAAGATAAAAAACGTCAAGGCTATTTCTAAGGGGCTGTCATGTCGCATGTATCTGATTTGATCAGCGAGGACATCCTCGCCTACCTGGGCCAGCACGAGCGCAAAGAAATGTTGCGCTTCCTGACCTGTGGCAACGTCGACGACGGCAAGAGCACCCTGATCGGGCGCCTGCTGCACGACTCCAAGATGATCTACGAGGATCACCTGGAAGCCATTACCCGCGACTCGAAAAAGTCCGGCACCACCGGTGACGATATCGACCTGGCGTTGCTGGTCGATGGCCTGCAGGCCGAGCGTGAGCAGGGCATCACTATTGATGTTGCCTATCGCTATTTCTCCACCGCCAAGCGCAAATTCATCATCGCCGACACCCCCGGCCATGAGCAGTACACCCGCAACATGGCCACTGGTGCGTCCACCTGTGACCTGGCGATCATCCTGATCGACGCCCGCTACGGCGTGCAGACCCAGACCCGTCGCCACAGCTTTATCGCTTCGTTGCTGGGTATCAAACACATCGTGGTGGCCATCAACAAGATGGACATCAACGGCTTTGACCAAAACGTATTCGAGTCGATCAAGGCCGATTACCTGAAGTTCGCCGAAGGTATCGCGTTCAAGCCGAGCACCCTGGCCTTCGTGCCGATGTCGGCGCTCAAGGGCGACAACGTGGTGAACAAGAGCGAGCGTTCGCCCTGGTATACCGGCCAGTCGCTGATGGAGATCTTGGAGACTGTCGAGATCGCCAATGATCGCAACTACACCGACCTGCGTTTCCCGGTGCAGTACGTCAATCGCCCGAACCTGAACTTCCGTGGGTTTGCCGGCACCCTGGCGAGTGGCATCGTGCACAAGGGCGACGAAGTGGTGGTATTGCCGTCGGGCAAGAGCAGCCGCGTCAAATCCATCGTCACCTTTGAAGGTGAGCTGGAACACGCAGGCCCAGGCCAGGCCGTGACCTTGACCATGGAAGACGAGATCGACATCTCCCGTGGCGACCTGTTGGTGCATGCCGACAACGTGCCGCAAGTGACCGACGCCTTCGACGCCATGCTGGTGTGGATGGCCGAAGAACCGATGCTGCCGGGCAAGAAATACGACATCAAGCGCGCCACCAGCTACGTGCCGGGTTCCATCACCAGCATCGTGCACCGCGTGGACGTAAACACCCTGGCCGAAGGCCCGGCGAGTTCGCTGCAGCTCAACGAGATTGGCCGGGTCAAGGTCAGCCTGGACGCCGCCATCGCCCTGGACGGTTACGACAGCAACCGCACCACTGGCGCGTTCATCGTGATCGACCGCTTGACCAACGGCACGGTGGCCGCGGGCATGATCATCGCGCCACCGGTGGGTCATGGCGGCGCGGCGCAGCACGGCAGCCTGGCGCATGTGGCCACCGAAGAGCGCGCCCTGCGTTTCGGCCAGCAGCCGGCCACGGTGTTGTTCAGCGGCTTGTCGGGCGCTGGCAAGAGCACTCTGGCCTATGCGGTCGAGCGCAAGCTGTTCGACATGGGCCGGGCGGTGTTCGTACTGGACGGCCAGAACCTGCGTCACGACCTGAACAAAGGGTTGCCGCAGGACCGTGCCGGGCGTACCGAGAACTGGCGTCGTGCCGCTCATGTGGCGCGTCAGTTCAACGAAGCCGGCCTGCTGACCCTGGCGGCTTTCGTTGCGCCGGATGCCGAAGGCCGTGAACAGGCCAAGGCGCTGATTGGTGCGGACCGACTGCTGACCGTCTACGTGCAGGCATCGCCGTTGGTGTGCGCCGAGCGTGACCCGCAAGGTTTGTACGCGGCCGGTGGGGATAACATCCCTGGCGAATCCTTCCCGTATGACGTGCCGCTGAATGCCGACCTTGTGATCGACACCCAAGCGTTGTCGCTGGAAGACAGCGTCAAGCAAGTGCTGGAACTGTTGCGTCAGCGCGGCGCGATCTAAGCTTTATAGCCGCACAAAAAAGCCCGCCACCGAGTGATCGGTGGCGGGCTTTTTACATATTCTCAAATGTGGACTCGGTTAATGTGGGAGCTGGCTTGCTTCCACATGTGATCAGCGGCTGGCCGGAAAGTCTTTGTGAAGCTGCTCCAGCAATGCATCCTTGTCTTGCCACAACTGGTTGATCCAGCCCTGGAACGCTAACCGATATTCCCCATCCTGCTCATAATTCTTGCCGATGAACTCGGCCGGGATCTGCACCTCTTCAAAGTGCACCACCACGTCCTTCACGTTGCCGCACAGCAAGTCCCAATAACCTGGGCGCCCGTCGGGGTAGTGGATGGTCACATTGATCAGTGATTTGAGCTGCTCGCCCATGGCATCCAGCACAAACGCAATGCCGCCCGCCTTGGGTTTAAGCAGGTAGCGAAACGGTGACTGCTGCTGCGCATGCTTGCCTGGCGTAAAGCGTGTGCCTTCGGCAAAGTTGAAAATTCCCACGGGGTTGTCGCGAAACTTCGCACAGGTCTTGCGTGTGGTTTCCAGGTCTTTGCCTTTCTTCTCCGGGTGCTTCTCCAAATAAGCCTTGCTGTAGCGCTTCATGAAGGGAAAGCCCAGCGCCCACCACGCCAGGCCAATCACCGGTACCCAGATCAGCTCTTGCTTGAGGAAGAACTTCAGCGGGCGAATGCGCCGATTGAGCACGTACTGCAACACCATGATGTCGACCCAGCTCTGATGGTTGCTGGTCACCAGGTACGAGTGCTGGTAGTCCAGGCCCTCAAGGCCAGTCAGGTGCCAGCGCGTACGCCGCACCAGGTTCATCCAGCCCTTGTTGTTGGTAACCCAGGCTTCGTGGGTGTGGTTCATCAGCCATTCGCTCAGGCGCTTGGCGAACGGCAGCGCCTTGAACAGCGCCACGATAAACAGGAACGAACACAGCAGGATCGTGTTCAGCGCCAGCAACAGCGAAGCGATCACCCCGCGCACGGCGGCAGGTAGAAAATCCAGCATTTAGATATCCATGGGTCGGTTGGCGGCTTGGATCGCCGTCAGGGCGATGGTGTACACGATGTCGTCCACCTGGGCGCCACGTGGCAGGTCATTGACCGGTTTGCGCAGGCCCTGAAGCATCGGCCCCAGGCTCACGCAATCGGCGCTGCGTTGTACGGCTTTGTGGGTGGTGTTGCCGGTGTTCAGGTCCGGGAACACAAAGACGGTGGCCTTGCCCGCCACCTGGCTGTTGGGCGCCAGTTGTCGGGCGACGTTTTCGTTGGCGGCGGCGTCGTATTGCAACGGGCCGTCGATCAGCAACGAACTTTGTTGTTCGTGGGCGAGCAGGGTGGCTTCGCGGACTTTTTCCACCTCCTCGCCGCTGGCCGAGTCGCCGCTGGAATAGCTGATCATCGCCACCCGTGGCGTGATGCCGAACGCGGCTGCCGAGTCGGCGCTTTGCAGGGCGATTTCCGCCAGTTCCGCAGCGCTTGGGTGCGGGTTCATCACGCAGTCGCCGTACACCAGCACCTGCTCGGGGAACAGCATGAAAAACACCGACGACACCAGGGTGCAGCCCGGCGCGGTCTTGATCAGCTGCAGCGCGGGGCGAATGGTGTTGGCGGTGGAGTGAATCACGCCGGAGACCAGGCCATCCACTTCGTCGAGGGCGAGCATCATGGTGGCGATCACCACGGTGTCTTCCAGTTGTTGCTCGGCCATGGGCGCGTTGAGGCTTTTGCTCTTGCGCAAGGCGACCATTGGCTCCACGTAGCGTTGGCGAATCAGGTCGGGGTCGAGAATCTCCAGGCCTTCGGGCAGGTCGATACCCTGGGCGCGGGCGACTGCCTCCACATCCGCAGGCTTGGCCAACAGCACGCACCGGGCAATGCCCCGGGCCTGGCAGATTGCGGCGGCCTGTACGGTCAGTGGCTCGCTGCCTTCGGGTAACACGATGCGTTTGTTGGCGGCCTGGGCGCGTTGGATCAACTGGTAACGGAACACTGCCGGCGACAGGCGCATCTCCCTTGGCGTGCCGCAGCGCTGGTGCAGCCAGCGCGCATCGAGGTGGCTGGCGACGAAATCGGTGATGATTTCCGCACGCTCGCGGTCATCGATAGGGATTTCCTTGTTGAGGCTATTGAGCTGGTTGGCAGTGTCATAGGAGCCGGTGCTCACCGACAACACCGGCAACCCGGCCTGGAAGGCGCCTCGGCACAGATCCATGATGCGCGGGTCGGGCAGGGTGTCGCTGGTCAGCAGCAGCCCGGCCAGCGGCACGCCATTGATGGCGGCCAGGCTGACGGCGAGGATGATGTCATCGCGATCTCCCGGGGTCACCACCAACACGCCGGGTTTGAGCAGCTCGACAGTGTTACGCATGGTGCGCGCGCAAATGATGATCTTGGTCATGCGCCGGCTTTCGTAGTCGCCGGCGTTGAGGATCTGCGCGCCCATCAGGTCGGCCACGTCGCGGGTGCGCGGGGCATTCAGCTCGGGTTGGTAGGGGATGCAGCCGAGCAGCCGGAAATCACCGCTGCGCAACAGCGGCGAATGCTCTTTGAGGCGCGCCGAGAACGCCTCCATGCTTTCGTCGGTGCGCACCTTGTTGAGGATCACGCCCAGCACTTTAGGGTCTTTGGGGCCGCCAAACAGTTGGGCCTGCAATTCCACACGGCCGGAAAGCTCGGTGAGCACTTCATTTTCCGGCGCCGAGACCAGGATCACTTCCGCGTCCAGGCTCTTGGCCAGGTGCAGGTTGACCCGTGCCGCGTAGCTGGCGCTGCGGGTCGGCACCATCCCTTCGACGATCAGCACGTCTTTGCCTACGGCTGCCTGTTGGTAAAGGGTGATGATCTCTTCGAGCAACTCATCGAGCTGGCCGTCGCCGAGCATGCGCTCTACGTGAGCCAGGCCCAGGGGCTGCGGCGGTTTCAGGCCGTGGGTGCGCGCCACCAGCTCGGTAGAGCGTTCCGGCCCGGTATCGCCAGGGTGTGGCTGGGCAATGGGTTTGAAAAAGCCGACTTTCAGGCCGGCCCGTTCCAGTGTGCGCACCAGCCCAAGGCTGATGGAGGTCAGACCCACACCAAAATCGGTGGGCGCGATAAAAAAAGTCTGCATGCGAATTCTCTGGAGGTGCATGGCTTGGGTGGCGCTCTATGGGTGAGTGCCTACCGCGAATCAGGCGCCAAGGTTATCGTTATTCGTGCCCTTGCGCACACCAGCCGCACGCAAAGGGTTGGCCTATTTTTTCAAGGCGTTGAGCAGGGTCGATGACCCAGGCTCGCGACTGCCATGGCGGCTGGTGGCGCAGGTGCTGGGTGTGGCCGCAGGACAGCTCGGCCACCCAATGCAGGTCGTCGTCCTGGTGGAATCCGGTGATGATAGAGACCGTTGGTCGGCCCCGTCTGTCCGGGTTCTGTTCGCTTTCGGGCAAATCCTTGTTTAGACTTGTCCGTTCTTCATTCTTATGCAAAAGGTCTCGCCCCATGACGATCGCCGCTAACAAGGCTGTCTCCATCGACTATACCCTGACCAACGACGCTGGTGAGGTCATCGACAGCTCCGCCGGCGGCGCGCCGCTGGTTTACCTGCAAGGCGCAGGCAACATCATCCCGGGCCTGGAAAAGGCTCTGGAAGGCAAGAGCGTCGGTGACGAACTGACTGTCGCCGTAGAACCTGAAGATGCCTACGGCGAATACTCCGCCGAACTGGTCAGCACCTTGAGCCGCAGCATGTTCGAAGGTGTTGATGAGCTGGAAGTGGGCATGCAGTTCCACGCTTCCGCGCCGGACGGCCAAATGCAGATCGTCACCATCCGTGATCTGGACGGCGATGATGTGACTGTCGACGGCAACCACCCTCTGGCTGGCCAGCGCCTGAACTTCCAAGTGAAGATCGTTGCCATCCGCGACGCTTCCCAGGAAGAAGTGGCTCACGGCCACGTCCACGGTGAAGGCGGTCATCACCATTGATTGATGTTTTGATCAAGTGGTAGCAAGAACGCCCCGACTGGTTCGGGGCGTTTTTTTTGGGGTTGGAAATATTCACCTGATACTCCGCAGTCAAAATGTGGGAGCTGGCTTGTCGAATCGTCGCACCGCTGCGATGGCATCAACTGGGTATGCCTGCTGTACCGAGTTGTCTATATCGCGGGCAAGCCCGCTCCCACATTTTGATCTGTACCGTCCTGAATTAAGCACAAACAAAAATGCCCCGGACCTTTCGGTACGGGGCATTTCTTAACTGTTACACAGCCTGAGCTGCGTTGCAGTTGTTACCACTTAGGCTGCAGCAGGAACGCTCAGAGCCTTGATGTGGCCATTCAGGCGGCTCTTATGGCGAGCGGCCTTGTTCTTGTGGATGATGCCTTTATCGGCCATACGGTCGATAACAGGCACAGCCAGAACGTAAGCTGCTTGAGCTTTTTCAGCGTCTTTGGTGTCGATGGCTTTGACTACATTCTTGATGTAGGTGCGAACCATGGAACGCAGGCTGGCGTTGTGGCTGCGACGCTTCTCAGCCTGTTTTGCACGTTTTTTGGCGGAAGGTGTGTTGGCCACCGTCGAGCTCCTCGAAAGACTTTTTAGGAAATAGCAAACAAAATAGGCCGCGAATCATGCCGATGACTTGACGGGTTGTCAAGGGCGGCTGATGCGAACTGCTGAGTGGTCGATCTGAAGAGGCGGGTGATTTATTTCCGGCGCTTGACCTGTAAACTCGCGAGCTTTGGCTCTGTGCTGTTGCAGGCGCGCAGTATCGCATAAGTGGGCGCGTAGTTCGCCTGCTCTTTATCTATAGGCGCAAACTCTTTCAATGAATCTGCTCAAATCGTTGGCTGCCGTCAGCTCTATCACGATGATTTCCCGGGTATTGGGGTTCGTGCGTGACACCCTGCTGGCCCGCATCTTTGGCGCCAGCATGGCCACGGATGCGTTCTTTATTGCCTTTAAGCTGCCCAACCTGTTGCGGCGGATCTTTGCCGAAGGCGCGTTTTCCCAGGCGTTCGTGCCGATTCTGGCCGAATACAAGACCCAGCATGGCGAGGAGGCGACTCGTACGTTCATCGCCTACGTCTCGGGTTTGCTGACGCTGGTGCTGATGCTGGTAACCATCGTCGGGATGCTCGCCGCGCCGTGGGTGATCTGGGCCACGGCGCCCGGTTTTGCCAATACGCCGGAAAAGTTCGCGCTGACCACTGATCTGCTGCGGGTGACCTTTCCTTATATATTGCTGATTTCCCTGTCTTCGCTCGCCGGGGCGATCCTCAATACCTGGAATCGTTTCTCGGTACCGGCCTTTGTGCCGACCTTGCTGAACGTCAGCATGATTATTTTTGCGCTGTTCCTTACGCCGTATTTCGATCCACCCGTCATGGCGCTGGGCTGGGCGGTGCTGGCCGGCGGCCTGGCACAGTTGTTGTACCAGCTGCCACACCTGAAGAAAATCGGCATGCTTGTACTGCCGCGCTTGAACCTCAAGGATTCCGGCGTCTGGCGCGTGATGCGCAACATGCTGCCGGCGATCCTCGGGGTGTCGGTCAGTCAGATTTCCCTGATCATCAACACCGCGTTCGCCTCGTTGCTGGTATCCGGCTCGGTGTCGTGGATGTACTACGCCGACCGCCTGATGGAATTGCCATCCGGTGTGCTGGGCGTGGCGTTGGGCACCATCCTGCTGCCGACCCTGGCGCGCACCTACGCCAGCAAGGATCGCCAGGAATACTCACGCATACTCGATTGGGGTCTGCGCCTGTGCTTTCTGCTGGTGTTGCCGTGCGCCCTGGCCCTGGGCATCCTCGCCGAGCCGCTGACGGTCTCGCTGTTTCAATACGGGCAGTTCGACGCCCATGACGCGTTGATGACCCAGCATGCGTTGGTCGCCTACTCTGTCGGCCTGCTCGGCATTATCGTGATCAAGGTGCTGGCGCCCGGCTTCTATGCCCAGCAAAACATCCGCACGCCGGTGAAAATCGCGATTTTCACCCTGGTTGTCACGCAACTGCTCAACCTGGTGTTTATCGGCCCGCTGGCCCATGCCGGCCTGGCCTTGGCGATCAGCGCGGGGGCATGCATAAACGCAGGCCTGCTGTTTTACCAATTGCGCAAAAAACAGATGTACCAGCCGCAGCCAGGCTGGGGTGTGTTTGCGCTCAAGCTGCTGGTAGCGGTAGCGGCGATGTCGGTTGTGCTGTTTGGCCTGATGCACATCATGCCGGCCTGGGGCCAAGGCAATATGCTGGAGCGCTTCATGCGCCTGGGCGCGTTGGTAGTGGCGGGCGTGGTGGTGTACTTCGGGATGTTGCTGTTGCAGGGCTTCCGCCTGCGCGATTTCAATCGCAAGTCGCTGGGATAGCGAGTTTGCCGCGATAAAACAGTTGTTTTATCGATTCGACCCATTTGGCCTGCGCTGTTGCCTGTCGTCCGGGGCTGGGTGTGGTTATAATCGACCACTTTATGAGCAAGAAGCGCGTTATGCAGCTGGTTCGAGGTCTCCACAACCTGCGCCCCGAGCATCGGGGCTGCGTCGCCACTATTGGCAACTTTGACGGTGTTCACCGTGGCCACCAGGCTATCCTGGCTCGGCTGCGCGAGCGTGCGGTCGAGTTGGGCGTGCCCAGCTGCGTGGTGATTTTTGAGCCACAACCGCGGGAGTTCTTTACCCCGGAAACGGCACCGGCACGCTTGGCGCGCTTGCGGGACAAGTTGCAGCTGTTGGCGGAGGAGGGCGTGGACCGTGTCCTCTGTCTGGCTTTCAACCAGCGTTTGCGCAGCCTCAGCGCCGCCGAGTTCGTCGACCGCATCCTGGTCGATGGGCTGGGGGTGCAACACCTGGAGGTCGGCGACGACTTCCATTTCGGTTGTGACCGGGTCGGGGATTTCGATTTCCTGCAACATGCCGGTGTCAATCAGGGTTTCACTGTCGAAGCCGCGCAAACCGTCGAACTGGACGGCCTGCGCGTGAGCAGCACCCAGGTGCGTAACGCCCTGGCCGCCGCCGACTTCGACCTGGCCGAGCGTTTGCTCGGTCGCCCGTTCCGCATTGCCGGACGGGTATTGCACGGCCAGAAGCTGGCGCGCCAATTGGGCACGCCAACCGCCAACGTGCAACTCAAGCGCCGTCGTGTGCCGCTGACCGGGGTTTACCTGGTAAGCGTCGACATCGATGGCCAATCGTGGCCGGGAGTCGCCAATATAGGCGTCAGACCCACGGTTGCAGGTGATGGCAAGGCCCACCTGGAAGTTCACCTTTTGGATTTTGCCGGTGATTTATACGACCGGCGTTTGACGGTGGTTTTCCACCAGAAGCTGCGTGAAGAGCAGCGTTTCGCCTCCCTGGAGGCGTTGAAAACGGCGATCAATGCGGATGTCGCCGCCGCCCGTGCACTAGCCGCACCTAGCGCCCATCGCTAACCGAAGAGCCTTAAATGACCGACTATAAAGCCACGCTAAACCTTCCGGACACCGCCTTCCCAATGAAGGCCGGCCTGCCACAGCGCGAACCGCAGATCCTGCAGCGCTGGGACAGTATTGGCCTGTACGGAAAGTTGCGCGAAATTGGCAAGGATCGTCCGAAATTCGTCCTGCACGACGGCCCTCCTTATGCCAACGGCACGATTCACATCGGTCACGCGCTGAACAAGATTCTCAAGGACATGATCCTGCGCTCCAAGACCCTGTCGGGCTTCGACGCGCCGTATGTCCCGGGCTGGGACTGCCACGGCCTGCCGATCGAGCACAAAGTCGAAGTGACTTACGGCAAGAACCTGGGCGCGGACAAGACCCGCGAACTGTGCCGTGCCTACGCCGCCGAGCAGATCGAAGGGCAGAAGTCCGAATTCATCCGCCTGGGTGTGCTGGGCGAGTGGGACAACCCCTACAAGACCATGAACTTCAAGAACGAGGCCGGTGAAATCCGCGCCTTGGCCGAAATCGTCAAAGGCGGTTTCGTGTTCAAGGGCCTCAAGCCCGTGAACTGGTGCTTCGACTGCGGTTCGGCCCTGGCCGAAGCGGAAGTGGAGTACGAAGACAAGAAGTCCTCGACCATCGACGTGGCCTTCCCGATCGCCGACGACGCCAAGCTGGCCGAGGCTTTCGGCCTGGCAAGCCTGGCCAAGCCGGCCGCCATCGTGATCTGGACTACCACCCCATGGACCATCCCGGCCAACCAGGCGCTGAACGTGCACCCGGAATTCACCTACGCCCTGGTGGACGTTGGGGATCGCCTGCTGGTGCTGGCCGAGGAAATGGTCGAGTCGTGCCTGGCGCGTTACGAGCTGCAAGGTTCGGTGATCGCCACCACCACGGGTTCCGCGCTGGAGCTGATCAACTTCCGTCACCCGTTCTATGACCGTCTGTCGCCGGTGTACCTGGCTGACTACGTGGAGCTGGGCGCCGGCACTGGCATCGTTCACTCTGCGCCCGCCTATGGCGTAGACGACTTCGTGACCTGCAAAGCCTATGGCATGGTCAACGACGACATTCTGAATCCAGTGCAAAGCAATGGCGTGTACGCGCCGTCCCTGGAGTTCTTCGGCGGCCAGTTCATCTTCAAGGCCAACCAGCCGATCATCGACAAGCTCTCGGAAGTCGGTGCGCTGTTGCACACCGAAACCATCAAGCACAGCTACATGCACTGCTGGCGCCACAAGACCCCGCTGATCTACCGCGCCACTGCGCAGTGGTTTATCGGTATGGACAAAGAGCCGACCAGCGGCGATACCCTGCGTAACCGCGCGATCAAGGCCATCGAAGACACCACGTTCGTTCCGGCCTGGGGCCAGGCGCGCCTGCATTCGATGATCGCCAATCGTCCGGACTGGTGCATCTCCCGCCAACGTAACTGGGGCGTGCCGATTCCGTTCTTCCTGAACAAGGAAAGCGGCGAGCTGCACCCTCGCACCGTCGAACTGATGGAGCTTGTGGCCCAGCGTGTCGAGCAGGAAGGTATCGAAGCCTGGTTCAAGCTGGACGCCGCCGAGCTGCTGGGCGATGAAGCGCCGCTGTACGACAAGATCAGCGACACCCTCGACGTGTGGTTCGATTCGGGCACCACCCACTGGCACGTGCTGCGTGGCTCGCACCCGATGGGCCACGAGACCGGCCCGCGTGCCGACCTGTACCTGGAAGGTTCGGACCAACACCGTGGCTGGTTCCACTCGTCGCTGCTGACCGGTTGCGCCATCGACGACCACGCACCGTACCGCGAACTGCTGACCCACGGTTTCACCGTCGACGAGAACGGCCGCAAGATGTCCAAATCCCTGGGCAACGTGATTGCGCCGCAAAAGGTCAATGACACCCTGGGCGCCGACATCATGCGTCTGTGGGTGGCCTCGACTGACTATTCGGGTGAGATGGCTGTTTCGGAGCAGATCCTGCAACGCAGCGCCGACGCCTACCGTCGTATCCGCAATACCGCGCGCTTCATGCTGTCGAATCTGACCGGTTTCAACCCGGCCACCGACCTGCTGCCGGCCGAAGACATGCTCGCGCTGGACCGTTGGGCTGTGGACCGTACCCTGTTGCTGCAGCGTGAGCTGCAAGAGCACTACGGCGAATACCGCTTCTGGAATGTCTACTCCAAGGTCCACAACTTCTGCGTGCAGGAGCTGGGCGGTTTCTACCTCGACATCATCAAGGACCGCCAGTACACCACCGGCGCCAACAGCAAGGCTCGCCGTTCGGCGCAGACCGCGCTGTACCACATCAGCGAAGCGCTGGTGCGCTGGATCGCACCGATCCTGGCGTTCACCGCCGACGAGCTGTGGGAATACCTGCCGGGCGAGCGTAACGAGTCCGTCATGCTCAACACCTGGTACGAAGGCTTGACCGAACTGCCGGCCGACTTCGAACTGGGCCGCGAGTACTGGGCAGGCGTCATGGCCGTCAAGGTTGCGGTGAACAAGGAACTGGAAGTCCAGCGTGCGGCCAAGGCCGTGGGTGGCAACCTGCAAGCCGAAGTCACCCTGTTTGCCGAGGATGGCCTGACTGCCGACCTGGCCAAGCTGAGCAACGAACTGCGCTTCGTACTGATCACCTCCACCGCGAGCCTGGCACCTTTCGCCCAGGCTCCGGCAGATGCCGTGGTCACCGAGGTGCCGGGCCTGAAGCTCAAGGTGGTGAAATCGGCCTTCCCTAAATGCGCCCGTTGCTGGCACTGCCGTGAAGATGTCGGTGTGAACCCTGAGCACCCGGAAATCTGCGGTCGTTGTGTCGATAACATCAGCGGTGAAGGCGAGGTTCGCCACTATGCCTAATGCAGCCAGTCGTTTCGGACGTCTGGGCTGGCTCGTACTGAGCCTGCTGGTGCTGGTCATTGACCAGGTCAGCAAGGCTCACTTCGAGGGCTCCCTGGAAATGTTCCAGCAGATTGTGGTGATCCCGGATTACTTCAGCTGGACCCTGGCCTACAACACTGGCGCCGCCTTCAGCTTCCTCGCTGACGGCGGTGGCTGGCAGCGCTGGCTGTTCGCGGTGATCGCCGTGGTGGTCAGTGCCGTGCTGGTGGTGTGGCTAAAGCGCCTGGGTCGCGACGACACCTGGCTGGCTATCGCGCTGGCCCTGGTGTTGGGCGGCGCGCTGGGTAACCTGTATGACCGCATCGCCCTGGGCCATGTGATCGACTTCATCCTGGTGCACTGGCAAAACCGCCACTACTTCCCGGCGTTCAACTTTGCCGACAGCGCCATCACCGTTGGTGCAATCATGCTGGCGCTGGATATGTTCAAGAGCAAGAAAACCGGAGAAACCGTCAATGACTGATCAGGTATTGGCTGAGCAACGCATCGGCCAGAACACGGAAGTCACTTTGCATTTCGCATTGCGCCTGGAGAATGGCGATACGGTAGACAGCACCTTCGACAAAGCCCCGGCGACCTTCAAGGTTGGCGACGGTAACCTGCTGCCTGGTTTTGAAGCGGCATTGTTCGGGTTCAAGGCGGGCGACAAGCGCAACCTGCAGATCCTGCCGGAAAACGCCTTCGGCCAACCCAACCCGCAAAACGTGCAGATCATCCCGCGTTCGCAGTTCGAGGGTATGGACCTGTCGGAAGGCTTGCTGGTGATCTTCAATGATGCGGCGAATACCGAATTGCCCGGTGTGGTTAAAGCCTTCGATGATGCGCAAGTGACCATCGACTTCAACCATCCGTTGGCCGGTAAAACCTTGACGTTTGATGTTGAAATCATCGACGTTAAAGCGCTCTAACTGACGAAACCGGTTCCTGTGGGGCTGGCTTGTGTGGGAGCTGGCTTGCCTGCGATAGCATCACCTCGGTGTACCTGATACATCGAGACGTTTGCATCGCGGGCAAGCCCGCTCACACAGACGCTTATTCTATAGAGCTGAGTTGATCCAATTTCTTGGCCTGCAAGGCACGAGGCACAGCATGCAAATCAAACTCGCCAACCCCCGTGGCTTCTGCGCTGGCGTGGACCGGGCGATCGAAATCGTCAACCGCGCCCTGGAAGTCTTCGGGCCGCCGATTTATGTGCGCCACGAAGTCGTGCATAACAAGTTCGTGGTCGAAGACCTGCGCGCACGCGGTGCGATCTTTGTCGAAGAACTCGACCAGGTACCCGACGACGTTATCGTCATCTTCAGTGCCCATGGCGTGTCCCAGGCCGTACGTACCGAAGCGGCCGGCCGTGGCCTAAAAGTATTCGATGCCACCTGCCCGCTGGTGACCAAGGTGCACATCGAAGTGGCGCGCTATAGCCGCGACGGTCGCGAATGTATCCTGATCGGCCATGCCGGTCACCCGGAAGTCGAAGGCACCATGGGCCAGTACGATGCCAGCAACGGCGGCGCCATCTACCTGGTTGAAGACGAAAAAGACGTCGCCAACTTGCAGGTGCACAATCCCGACCGCCTGGCTTTCGTTACCCAGACCACCTTGTCCATGGACGATACCAGCCGCGTCATCGATGCCCTGCGCACGCGATTCCCTGCCATTGGCGGCCCACGCAAGGATGACATCTGCTACGCCACGCAAAACCGCCAGGATGCGGTCAAGCAACTGGCGAATGAGTGTGATGTAGTGCTGGTGGTCGGCAGCCCTAACAGTTCCAACTCCAACCGCTTGCGTGAGCTGGCCGAACGCATGGCCACGCCGGCGTACCTGATCGACGGTGCCGAAGACATGCAGCGCAGCTGGTTCGATGGTGTTGAGCGTATCGGCATCACGGCGGGTGCCTCCGCTCCGGAAGTGCTGGTGCGCGGTGTGATCCAACAGTTGCAAGCCTGGGGTGCTACCGGCGCCGATGAGCTGGCGGGTCGTGAAGAAAACATCACGTTCTCGATGCCCAAGGAACTGCGGGTCCGCTCGCTGCTCTGACGACCAGGGGGCTGGAATAGCCTCGGCATAATGCCTGTTCGGTCTTGTCACTGCGCAGGCTGACGCGCCCGCTGGGGGCCAGCACGATCTGATACACGCTCTGTGCATGGTCCTTGTCACACACATGCACGGTGCCGGCACGAAATCCCCCGCCGGCGAACACTGGCTCCCCCAGGCCGCTGAAGCGCACCTGGCTCGTAACCGGGCCATTACCGGCGACCGGCACGCGCCCATTGCTCTCGCGCTCCAGCAATACCGGATTGTCGTCATCAAGGTGGCCGCGCCCACTCACATCCAGTATCACGCGCCATCCCAGGCTCCAGTCCTCGTCCTTTGCATGAATGACCACCGCCCGGTTGCGCGCGATGGCCTCGGTGCGTGCGTAGCGCAGCCCGGAGGCGAGTGCTTGGGCCGCGCTTTGTCGTTGCTGCGATTCAAGCAAACCCTTGAAACCGGGTACGGCCAGTTGCGCGAGAAAACTGGTGACGATCAGCCCCAGCAACATCTCAATCAGGGTGAATCCTTGTTGTTTCATGTGCGTTCCCTCCATGGGCGCGAGTGGGTTTTCTAGGTATAGCGCTTGGTCCTTGGCGCTGGATGATGGCCTTTATGTCCAAAGTATTTCCCTTTGTTCCGGGAGCAGCGCCGCTCGAAAACCGACGCTAGTCTTGGGTCGCACAGCAGGTTTTGCCTGCTTTTTTTCACCGGCCTTCGACATGGATGACGACGGAAATGCCAGCCTGCCAGAACCGATTCCTGCGCGTTGCGCACTCGCGCCAATCCGGCATGACACTGGTCGAGGTGCTGGTAGCGCTGTTGATTTTGGCGATCGGCCTGATGGGCGCTGCGGTGCTGCAACTCAACGCGCTCAAGTACACCAACAGCGCCAGGATGACCAGCCAAGCCAGTTTTATTGCCTATGACATGCTCGACCGCATTCGCACCAATGCTGGCGCCGATTACACATGGGGCAGGGCCCAGCTGGCGCCGCCCAACACTGCCACCGCCAGCGTGCGTGATCTCGACCTGCACGATTTCGAGGCCAATATCACGGGTTTTGCCGGTGAGGATGCCAAAGGCTCAGTGGTGGTGAACGGGCAAGAGGTCACCATCAGCATCAGTTGGGCAGATGCCCGGGCAGCAAACCGTCCAGGTGCGCGGGAAACCTTCACGCTGACCAGCCGCATCGGCACTGAACAGGGAGAGAGGTAATGAAGCGTCTTGCGCGAGGTTTCAGTCTGGTGGAAGTGTTGCTGGCGCTTGCCATCGGGTTGGTTTTGATACTTGGTGCGAGCCAGATACTGATCAGTTCGCGGTTGACCCATGCCAGCCAGCAGGCCGCCATGCTGCTGCAGGATGATGCGCGGTTTGTGCTGAGCAAGATCACCCAGGATATTCGCCAGGCAGGCATGCTGGGGTGTTTGGCCGTGGCCGCTATCGACAATGCTCCGGCAGCCTTTGATCGGCCGATAAGCTGGGAGGCGGCGGGGAGTGCGAAGTCACTGACGCTGGTGACCGCGAATGTCGGCGATGGCGTCAGCAAGACTGACTGGACAGTGTTGTCCGACTGCAAGGAGGCGGCCAGGGCTTATGCAGGCACACCACCCGGAGCCGAACCCGGCCAACTTCGCTTTGGCATACGCCAACTTACCTACACCTACGAATCGGGTCAGTTGAAGATCAGTACCCCGGCAGCACCGGCCAAGGCGGTATTGATGGATAACGTGCGGGCATTCGACGTCAGCTTCGGCATGGCGGCCACCTCGGTATCGACAGTTGTGGTGCGCTATGACAGCCATCCGGCCGATGAGTCGCTGATACGCAGCGTGCGCATTCTCATGACCCTTCAAGACCCCGCTGGGCGGGTGAAGGACCAGACCTATAGTGTCGTTGCGGCACTGCGAAATCGGCTGGGGTAGGGGCAATGACCATGCAGGGCGGTATCCACATGCGGCAGGCCGGGACGGTGCTGCTGATCAGTCTGGTGTTCCTGTTGGTGCTGTCGCAGGTGGGGCTGTCCTCGATACAGGCTGCGGTCTCCCAGCAAAAAGTCGCGAGCAGCCTGTGGCATCGCAATCAATCGTTTCAATCTGCCGAAAGCGGCCTGAGGTTGGGGGAGTCGGCCGTGCAAAAGGTTGGCCAGGCGATGCCTGTCTGCCACTCGATCATCCGCTGTGCGCCGCCTGCTGAAGCGTCTTCCTTGACGGCGGCCGGGACTAACCCTGTCTCGGCGGTCACCTGGCTTGCCTTGAAAAATGGGTTTTATGGCATTCAATCCCTTGGGGAGGGTGAAGGGCTGGCTCATTTGCCACCCCATTCCCTGGCCACGCTTTTTCGGGTCACTTCGGTCGGTCTCGCGGGGCAATCTCGCACGGTGCTGGAGACGGTCTATGCCCGTGTAGAGGAGGGCGGCCGCGTCAGGTTTCGACGGGTCTTATGGCGGCAACTTCAATAAGGAGCAATCGGATGGGCAAGGAGAGCCAGGGTTTTACCCTGATTGAGTTACTGATCGTCGTGGCGATCATCGCGTTGCTGGCCGGGATTGCGTATCCCGGGTACCTCAGCCAGGTGAAGAAGGTGTATCGGGCGCAGATCGTCGCGTTGTTGAGCGAACAGGCCCAGCACCTGGAGCGTTCTTATACGAGGAATGGCACTTTTATTGATGCAGGCGACGTCAGCGCGGGCAATGATCATTATAGAATCAGTGCCGTCCTCAACCCTCAGGATTTTGACCTGCTCGCCACACCCGCTGCGGACTCGGTCATGGCGAACGACGCGTGCGCAGCATTCAGCTTGACCAGCACCGGTATGCGCGGCAACCCGGGAGCAGGGCCTGAAATGTCGCCCAAGGTCTGCTGGGGGCAAGGATGAGCGTACTTGAAGCGTGGGCGCCGGGCGCGCCTTTCCCTGTTTATCGGCTGGATCAAATGATGGCTAAGCAACAGCAAGTGGTGATTGTCGGCGGCGGAGTAATCGGTCTGTTGACGGCGTACAACCTCGCCAGTGAGGGCCAGGCGGTCACGCTGCTGGAGCGCGGAGGGCTTGGGCAAGAGGCTTCCTGGGCGGGCGGTGGGATTGTCTCGCCGTTGTACCCGTGGCGCTATAGCCAGGCGGTCACTGCCTTGGCCCATTGGTCCCAGGATTTTTACCCGCAACTGGCGCAACGGCTATTTGCTGCTACCGGCGTCGATCCAGAGGTACATACCACGGGTTTGTATTGGCTCGACCTGGATGACGAAGCGCAAGCACTGGCCTGGGCTGTCCGTGAAGGGCGACCGTTGAGCAAGGTGGATGTATCGGCAGCCCATGACGCGGTACCGGTGCTGGGGGGCGGCTACTCCCAGGCGATCTACATGGCCAACGTGGCCAATGTTCGCAACCCGCGCCTGGTCAAATCATTGAAGGCGGCGCTGCTGGCGTTGCCGAACGTGACGATTAGCGAGCAATGCGACGTGTCGGGCTTTGTACTCGGCGGCGGCAGGGTGGTGGGTGTGAATACCGCTACCGGCCACGTTTTGGGGGATCAGGTGGTGCTCGCGGCCGGCGCCTGGAGCGGGCAATTGCTGGGTACGCTGGGCTTGGGGCTACCCGTGGAGCCGGTTAAAGGCCAGATGATCCTGTACAAATGCGCGTCCGATTTTTTATCCAGCATGGTCCTGGCCAAGGGGCGTTATGCGATCCCGCGGCGGGATGGGCACATCCTGATCGGCAGCACGTTGGAGCATGAAGGATTCGACAAGACGCCGACCGACACCGCGCTTGAAAGCCTCAAGGCATCTGCGCAGGAACTGATTCCCGCCTTGGCGGACGCCGAGGTGGTCGGGCATTGGGCCGGTTTGCGGCCTGGCTCACCCGAAGGTATACCGTTTATCGGTGAGGTCCCTGGCTTCAGGGGGCTGTGGCTCAATTGTGGGCATTACCGCAATGGTCTGGTACTCGCACCAGCATCTTGCCAGTTGTTCACCGACTTGCTGCTGGCGCGGGCTCCGATCATCGATCCAGTGCCTTACGCCCCCGCAGGTCGCCTCAACGCTGGATAGACTTTGGCCCTTGTTCCAGGTGCGCTTGGGTGCAGTACCATTCCTGACGTGAACTCAGTGCGCGGTCCTGCGGCAGGTGCACGCCACAGTGAGCGCAGCGCACCATCAGGGCTGCATCCGGCTCGGCAGGCCGTTGCTGACGGGAGGCAGGGTTTTTGAATTTGCGCCAGAACCATACCGCGGCAGCAATGACGGCAATCCAGAACAGTAGACGAAGCATGATGGGTAGTTTCTCGACAAGGAATGCGCCAGTTTAGCCAAGGTAGTCATGGGCGCACAGCGCAATAAATACTCGCTCATAAAAAAGGGAGCTCCTTCAGAGCTCCCTTTTGCGTTGCGTCGAACAATCAGTCGAACACACCGAAGGTCATGTAGCTGAACCACGAACGGTCCTGGTTGTTGCCCAGGGCTTGCGGCTCTTCTTCTTCGATCACATCGCCGTTCTCGTCGTGCGGCTTGAGCTCCGAAGGAATGGCGTCCTTGGCGTCCTGGTACTGCTTGATCACGTCCTGGTTGGCGCGGGTTTCACCTGGCGGCAGCGGTGGACGGGACTCGATCAGGCCCAGGGTGTACTTGCTCAGCCACGAACGGTTGTCCGCTTCGTCAACCTGAGGCACGAACTGGCCGTCTTTCAGGCTAGGGTGGTCAGGGTAGTTGAGCTTCAGGGTTTCCAGGCTGGTAGTCGCCAGGGTGTCCAGGTGCAGACGCTGGTAAGCCTCGGTCATCACGGCCAGGCCGTCACCCACGGACGGGGTTTCCTGGAAGTTTTCCACCACGTAGCGGCCACGGTTGGCTGCGGCCACATAAGCCTGACGGGTCAGGTAGTAGTGGGCCACGTGGATCTCGTACGAAGCCAGCAGGTTGCGCAGGTAGATCATGCGCTGCTTGGCGTCCGGCGCATAGCGGCTGTTGGGGTAGCGGCTGGTCAGCTGGGCGAACTCGTTATAGGAGTCGCGGGCAGCACCCGGGTCGCGCTTGGTCATGTCCAGCGGCAGGAAGCGCGCCAGCAGGCCAACATCCTGGTCGAACGAGGTCAGGCCCTTCATGTAGTAGGCGTAGTCCACGTTCGGATGCTGCGGGTGCAGGCGGATGAAACGCTCGGCAGCGGACTTGGCAGCTTCCGGCTCGGCGTTCTTGTAGTTGGCGTAGATCAGCTCAAGCTGGGCCTGGTCGGCATAGCGGCCGAACGGGTAACGCGACTCCAATGCCTTCAGCTTCGCTGTGGCGCTGGTGAAGCTATTATTGTCCAAGTCTGTCTGAGCTTGCTGGTACAGCTCGACTTCGCTCAGGTTTTCGTCGACGACGTCCTTTGTTGACGAGCAAGCAGCAGTCATGGCGAGGATGGCGATCAGCAGCAGGTGTTTCACTTGCATGGCGGCTTGCGTCCCTATGACGGCCGCTGTCTTGGGCGGGGCCGTCCTGTTATGATGAGCGCCCCGTTGAAAGCCTCGGGGCAAAAGACGCCGTATTTAACCACAAGCGCGCAGCCGAAACCAAAGGCTACGCCACGCCTAGTCTGAGCATGTCCGATAAAATTGAACTTCGCGCAGAGGTGCCGTCCGAATTGGGCGGCCAACGCCTCGATCAAGTCGCCGCACAATTATTCGCTGAGCACTCGCGCTCGCGCCTTTCCGCCTGGATCAAAGACGGCCGCCTGACTGTGGATGGAGCGGTTATCCGCCCGCGAGACATAGTCCATGGCGGTGCGATTCTTGAGCTGACTGCCGAGCAGGAAGCCCAGGGAGAATGGGTTGCCCAGGACATCGAGCTGGATATCGTCTATGAAGACGACGACATCCTGGTCATCAACAAACCCGCGGGCCTGGTGGTTCACCCGGCCGCCGGGCACGCTGATGGCACCTTGCTCAATGCCCTGTTGCACCACGTGCCGGACATCATCAATGTGCCGCGCTGCGGCATCGTGCACCGTCTGGACAAGGACACCACCGGCCTTATGGTGGTAGCCAAGACCATTCAGGCGCAGACGCAACTGGTTACGCAATTGCAGAGCCGTAGCGTCAGCCGCATCTATGAGTGCATTGTGATCGGCGTCGTTGTGGCCGGTGGCAAGATCAACGCACCCATTGGCCGTCACGGCCAGCAGCGCCAGCGTATGGCGGTGATGGAAGGTGGCAAGCAGGCCGTCAGCCACTACCGTGTGCTGGAGCGTTTCCGCTCCCACACTCATGTGCGGGTCAAGCTGGAAACCGGGCGTACCCACCAGATTCGCGTGCACATGGCGCACATCAACTTCCCGTTGGTCGGCGACCCAGCCTACGGTGGCCGCTTCCGTATTCCGCCGGCGGCCAGCCAGACCATGGTTGAGTCGCTCAAGACGTTCCCGCGCCAGGCACTGCATGCACGCTTCCTGGAACTGGATCATCCGACGAGCGGTAAGCGCATGAGCTGGGAATCGCCACTGCCAGACGATCTGGTCTGGCTGCTTTCGCTGCTCAAGCAGGATCGCGAGGCGTTTGTCGGATGAATGACTGGCTGATACCTGACTGGCCCGCGCCGGCTCGGGTAAAAGCCTGCGTCACCACCCGTGCGGGCGGCGTCAGCCTGGCGCCGTTCGACAGCCTCAACCTGGGCGATCATGTCGAGGACAGCCTTGAGGCCGTCCTTGAAAATCGTCGTCGCCTGAGTGACGCCTTCGATATCCAGCCTGCCTGGTTGCGTCAAGTCCATGGCACTCAGGTGGTTGAGGCCGATCCGGGCCGTACTGTCGAGGCAGACGGCAGTTGGACCAGCACCGCTGGCATCGCCTGCACATCCATGACCGCCGATTGCCTGCCTGCGCTGTTCTGTAATCGGGCGGGCACCCGGGTTGCCGCAGCCCATGCCGGTTGGCGTGGCTTGGCGGCTGGGGTACTGGAGGCCGCGTTCGAAAGCCTGGATACCGCCCCTGAAGACGTTCTGGTCTGGCTCGGCCCTGCCATTGGCCCGCAAGCCTTCGAGGTCGGCCCGGAAGTGCGTGAAGTGTTCATGCAGCAACTGCCGGCCACCGCTGAAGCCTTTGTTCCCAGCCACAACGCTGGCAAGTTCATGGCCGACATCTACCAACTGGCGCGTCTGCGTCTGGGAGTGCGCGGTGTTTCCGCTGTGTATGGTGGCGGTTTGTGCACTGTGACCGACCCGCGTTTCTTTTCTTATCGCCGCAGCCCGCGTACGGGCCGATTCGCCTCCCTTATCTGGCTTGAACGCTAGACTGTCCTGATCTGTATCAACCGTCCGCCGCTTGAAACGCCCAGAATCCACCCCATCTATAAGGGTATCTGGCAGGTTTCTTCATTCAGGATGTGTTTGTTCATAGCTCCGGCCTGCTCAAAAGGAAGGTGACTAATGCGTATTGATCGTTTAACCAGCAAATTACAGTTGGCCTTGTCCGACTCTCAATCCTTGGCGGTGGGCCTCGACCACCCGGCCATTGAGCCTGCGCACTTGATGCAGGCACTCCTGGAACAGCAAGGTGGTTCTATCAAACCCTTGCTGATGCAGGTGGGCTTTGACGTTAACAGTCTGCGCAAGGAGTTGAGCAAAGAGCTCGACCAACTGCCGAAAATCCAGAATCCCACCGGTGACGTGAATATGTCCCAGGATCTGGCGCGCCTGCTCAACCAGGCCGACCGCCTGGCCCAGCAGAAAGGTGACCAGTTCATCTCCAGCGAACTGGTGCTGCTCGCTGCCATGGACGACAACAGCAAGCTCGGCAAATTGTTGCTGGGCCAGGGCGTGAGCAAGAAAGCCCTGGAAAACGCCATCAACAACCTGCGTGGCGGCGAGGCGGTGAACGACCCTAACCATGAGGAGTCGCGCCAGGCCCTGGACAAATACACCGTAGACCTGACCAAGCGTGCCGAAGAAGGCAAGCTGGACCCGGTGATCGGCCGTGACGACGAGATTCGTCGCACCATCCAGGTGTTGCAACGTCGCACCAAGAACAACCCGGTGTTGATCGGTGAACCTGGCGTGGGTAAAACCGCGATTGCCGAGGGCCTGGCCCAGCGCATCATTAATGGTGAAGTGCCAGACGGCCTCAAAGGCAAGCGCCTGCTGTCTCTGGATATGGGCTCGCTGATTGCCGGTGCCAAGTTCCGGGGTGAGTTCGAAGAGCGCCTCAAATCCCTGCTTAACGAATTGTCGAAGCAGGAAGGGCAGATCATTCTGTTTATCGACGAATTGCACACCATGGTCGGCGCCGGTAAGGGCGAAGGCTCCATGGACGCCGGCAACATGCTCAAGCCCGCCTTGGCGCGGGGTGAGTTGCACTGCGTCGGTGCTACTACGCTCAACGAATACCGTCAGTACATCGAAAAGGACGCAGCCCTTGAGCGTCGCTTCCAGAAAGTACTGGTGGAAGAACCGAGCGAAGAAGACACCATCGCGATCCTGCGTGGCCTGAAAGAGCGCTATGAGGTCCACCATAAGGTGGCGATCACCGACGGTGCGATTATTGCGGCGGCCAAATTGAGCCACCGCTATATCACCGATCGCCAGTTGCCGGACAAGGCTATCGACCTGATCGACGAAGCGGCCAGCCGCATCCGTATGGAGATCGATTCCAAGCCGGAAGTGCTGGATCGCCTGGATCGGCGCCTGATTCAACTGAAAGTCGAATCCCAGGCGTTGAAGAAAGAAGAAGACGAAGCGGCCAAGAAGCGCCTGGAAAAACTCCAGGAAGAAATTGTCCGCCTGGAACGTGAGTATTCGGACCTCGAAGAAATCTGGACCTCGGAAAAAGCCGAAGTACAGGGTTCGGCGCAGATCCAGCAAAAGATCGAGCAGTCCCGTCAGGAACTGGAAGCGGCGCGCCGTAAAGGCGACCTGAACCGCATGGCCGAGTTGCAGTACGGGGTGATCCCGGACCTGGAGCGCAGCCTGCAGATGGTCGATCAGCACGGCAAGCCTGAGAACCAGTTGCTGCGCAGCAAGGTGACCGAGGAAGAAATTGCCGAAGTAGTCTCCAAGTGGACCGGTATTCCCGTGTCTAAGATGCTCGAAGGCGAGCGCGACAAGTTGCTTAAGATGGAAAGCCTGTTGCATCAGCGCGTCATCGGCCAGGAAGAGGCAGTGGTGGCGGTGTCCAACGCGGTACGGCGTTCCCGGGCAGGTTTGTCCGACCCGAACCGTCCAAGCGGCTCGTTCATGTTCCTCGGCCCGACCGGTGTGGGTAAGACCGAGTTGTGCAAGGCCCTGGCCGAGTTCCTCTTTGATACTGAAGAGGCCATGGTGCGGATCGATATGTCCGAATTCATGGAGAAACACTCGGTGGCTCGCCTTATCGGTGCACCGCCAGGCTATGTAGGCTATGAAGAGGGCGGTTATCTGACCGAAGCCGTGCGGCGCAAGCCTTACTCGGTGATCCTGCTGGATGAGGTCGAGAAGGCGCACCCGGATGTGTTCAACATCTTGCTGCAGGTGCTGGAGGATGGTCGCTTGACGGACAGCCACGGGCGTACGGTGGACTTCCGCAATACGGTGATCGTGATGACTTCCAACCTGGGGTCGGCACAGATCCAGGAATTGGTGGGTGATCGTGAAGCTCAGCGTGCGGCGGTGATGGACGCGTTGACCACGCACTTCCGTCCGGAATTCATCAACCGGGTCGATGAAGTGGTGATCTTCGAGCCTCTGGCGCGGGATCAGATCGCGGGCATCACCGAGATTCAGTTGGGCCGCCTGCGTAGCCGCTTGGCTGAGCGCGAGCTGGACCTTGAGCTGAGCGGCGAAGCGTTGGACAAGCTGATCGCGGTCGGTTACGACCCAGTGTATGGCGCACGGCCACTCAAACGTGCGATCCAGCGCTGGATCGAGAACCCACTGGCGCAGCTGATTCTGTCGGGCAGCTTTATGCCTGGCACCCGCGTCACGGCGACGGTGAAAGACGACGAAATCGTCTTCCATTAAGCCCTGCGCTTGGCGCAACCATAGAAGGCCCCGCATTGCGGGGCCTTTTTTTTCGATAGGGCGTTGAACTGTAAGGCAAAGGCTTGTAAAGTGCGCCCCGCAGCAACGTCAGCCCACGGGTTTCTTCTCCCCAAGAAGAAATCAGAAAGAAGCGCAAATCATTGTCTTAAAAGCAATTTAAAGGGTTGACAGGGGTTTTTAAGATTGTAGAATAGCGCGCCTCAGAGACGCTAACGTAGCGATACGGACAGGGTCGAAGAGGAAGCAACACAGCAGTAACTTTGAAATATGTAGTTCCGTGATAGCTCAGTCGGTAGAGCAAATGACTGTTAATCATTGGGTCCCAGGTTCGAGTCCTGGTCACGGAGCCAATTTCAAACCGGGGTATAGCGCAGTCCGGTAGCGCGCCTGCTTTGGGAGCAGGATGTCGGGAGTTCGAATCCCCCTACCCCGACCATATTTGGGTCGTTAGCTCAGTTGGTAGAGCAGTTGGCTTTTAACCAATTGGTCGTAGGTTCGAATCCCACACGACCCACCATTTTTGAGACCAGTTAACGCTGGAATCGAATCTTAAGATCAGAGGCCAAAAGCGCTGATCGAAGAAGGCGACTGAAAGGTCGCCTTTTTATTACCGGGGTATAGCGCAGTCCGGTAGCGCGCCTGCTTTGGGAGCAGGATGTCGGGAGTTCGAATCCCCCTACCCCGACCATATTAAAAATCCTCGTATCGAAAGATACGGGGATTTTTTTTGTGCTCGCAAATTCTGAATTCACCGCAAAATAAAGTGGGAGCGGCGGTGCGACGATTCGACTTGCTCGCGAATGCCGTGGTTCAGTCACAGATGTACTGACTGACACAGCGCATTCGCGAGCAAGCCCGCTCCCACATTTGCCAGGCCTCCTTCGAGACCGGGTTGTTAGTGCAATTTAAGGCGTGGCTCGGTGCCGCGGCCGATCTTGCTGCCCAGCATCAGCATCGCCGTGCGGAAGAACCCATACAGCGCCATCTGGTGCATGCGGTACAGCGACACGTAGAACATCCGCGCCAGCCAGCCTTCCAGCATCACACTGCCCGTCAAGTTGCCCATCAGGTTACCCACCGCGGAAAAGCGCGACAGCGAGATCAGCGAGCCGTAGTCGGTGTACGTGTAGGTCGGCAGCTCCTTGCCTTCAATCCGCAGCTTGAGCGATTTGGCCAGCAACGACGCCTGTTGGTGAGCCGCTTGGGCCCGTGGCGGCACATTGCGGTCGGTGCCCGGTTGCGGGCACGCGGCGCAATCACCAAAGGCGAAGATATTTTCGTCGCGGGTGGTTTGCAGAGTTTGCAGGACTTGCAGTTGGTTGATGCGGTTGGTTTCCAGACCGTCGATGTCCTTGAGGAAACCGGGTGCGCGGATACCGGCCGCCCAGACCTTGAGGCTGGCCGGAATCACCTGGCCGGCGCTGGTGATCAAGGCATCGGCAGTTACTTCACTGACCGCCGAGTTGGTCAGTACCGTCACCCCTAGTTTTTCCAGGGTCTTGTGCACTGGCCCACCGATCCGCTCCGGCAGTGCAGGCAATACCCGCGGGCCGGCTTCGATCAGAGTGATGTGCATGTTTTCCGGCTTGATACGATCCAGGCCATAGGCGGCCAGTTCATGGGCGGCGTTATGCAGCTCGGCGGCGAGCTCGACCCCGGTGGCACCGGCGCCCACGATGGCGACGCTGATCTGTTCAACGGCGTCGGTCTGCCCGGCATGGGCGCGCAGGTAGTGGTTGAGCAGTTGCTGATGGAAGCGCTCGGCCTGCTTGCGGGTATCGAGGAACAGGCAATGTTGCGCTGCGCCCTCAGTGCCGAAGTCGTTGGTAGTGCTGCCTACGGCAATCACCAGGCTGTCATAGCCCAGCACGCGGGCAGGCACCAGTTCGCGGCCTTCTTCGTCGAGGGTGGCGGCCAGCTGGATTTTCTTCTGCTCACGGTCAAGCCCGCTCATGCGCCCTAGCTGGAACTCGAAGTGGTTCCATTTCGCCTGGGCAACATAGTTGAGTTCGTCTTCAGATGAGTTTAGTGAGCCGGCCGCGACTTCGTGCAGTAACGGCTTCCAGATGTGGGTCAGGTTGGTGTCGACCAGCGTGATGCTGGCCTTGCCACGCTTGCCCAGAGTCTTACCCAGGCGGGTAGCCAACTCCAGGCCGCCGGCACCGCCGCCGACGATAATAATACGATGGGTCATGGGGATATCTCGCAAGGCTAAAAGAAATCGGAGCAGTTACCCTCGCGAGCGCCAGGCGACTCATAGCGTCAGGTAACTCAATAGGCGGCTCAGCGCACCGAGCCCGATTACCACGACCAGCACCACGCAGAGGAGCAGCCACGGCCGGAAAGGCTTGCGCTCGACTCTGTGCTGGGAAAGTCGCAGGTACTCTTCGACACGCTCTTGGTCATCGGGTTTCAGGCGGCTGGTCATAAAGGCCTCGTCAGGTAGACGTTGCAAAGGGGCGCCACGTTACAGCCAGGGGCATCAAAGGCTGATGCCGACATCAAACACTATGCTGCGGCCCAGATTGTTGCGCAAGAAGTCCGGCGCATCGGGATGTGCAAACAGCACCCTGGCGAAGGTTGGACCCACCAGTGACAGCGAGCGCCAGCCCTGGCGCAGGTATTCGGTCGGCGGCGGAAAATGGCTGTTGAGGTCCAATACTTCGCGCTTGAGGCTGGTAAACGCAATGAGGTCCAACTCCCCCAGGTCCATGCCGCGCTCTTTATAGTTGTGGGCTTTTTTACGCAGTGTGGGGGCCAGGCGCAGGAGGAATTCATGGGCGGGGATTCGCCGTGGCTTCGCTTCGCGCCGTACCAGTTGGCTCAAGGAGAAAGCACTGCGCCTGCGCAGCAACTCATCGCGCCACTCGTCGTTCAGGCGGCGGCCCTCATCCAACACAAAAAAGACCTCGAAGCTGGCGTCGCGAAACAACACGTCGGGCGGCTCCTGGCCCGCTGCGTGGAATTCTTCGACACGGTAGGGCACATTCAAGCCTTGTAACAGGCGCTGGCAGACCCAACGCTCACGCTCCCACTTGCGGGCATTGGACAGAAACGCATTGGCTTGTTCGGCTGCTACGGTGAGCAGGCGCAAATAATCTGAGTCATCCATAGTCGCAGCTTAGCGTTCAAATGATGACCACAGGAAGTCTTGCCTTAAAACCCGGGTGTAGAATGCTTGCGTGAAACAGGCCCAGGGACGAGGTGTGTGATGAGGTTTTTGGTGAAGGCAGAGCATCCGTGATCAGTGCAGCGGTTCTGGCACCCCAGACTCTCGGCTTCGGCTGGCTGGTATATGCGCCAGTGATGATGTGGGCAATCCTGCGCTCGCCATGGGTGGAGCTGTTTGCCGACCGTCGGCGCCAGCATTTACTGTTCGGTACGGTGTTCGCGCTGTTCATGCTGTGGCTGGTGCGACGGGATTTCGATACCGGCGTGTCCTACCACTTTATCGGCATGACCGCCGTGACCTTGCTGCTGGATTGGCCGCTGGCAATCGTCGGAGGCTTTGCCGCCCAGCTTGGCTTGATGTTGCTGGGGCGCCAGGACCTGGCCGCGCTTGGCATCAATGGCCTGCTGCTGATCGTGCTGCCAGTGCTGGTCACCGAAGGGTGCGCGCTGCTGGTAGAACGGGCGCAGCCGAGAAACCCCTTTGTGTATATCTTCTGTTCGGGCTTTTTTGCTGCCGCACTGTCGGCATTGCTGTGCCTGTTGGCCGGCCTGGGCCTGTTGTGGTTGGACGGTCTTTTTGCGATGCCTGAGTGGTTGGAAGATTTTGTCGGTTACCTATGGCTGATCATCTTTCCCGAAGCCTTCATCAACGGCATGGTCATCAGCGCGCTGGTGGTGTTTTGCCCGGAATGGCTGGAGACGTTCAACCGTACCCGCTACCTCTCGGCGCCGTGGAAGGACGACGATTCGCGGCGTTGATCCAGGTCAAATGCCAGGCAGCGGCGCGGGTCCATGCTCTGCAAAATTTTCAGGAGCACGGATCATGAGTGTGTACGAGTGGGCACGGCAGGAGTTGCGCAGAAGCCAGGATGCAGCGCAGGAAATCGGTTTTGACCCCGGCTTGACCTTGCGCGCCATGCTCAGTGCGGTGGTGCAGCAAAGCAAGGGGGTACGCAGTTTTGAAGACCTGGCCGACGAGTTGCAATACCTTGCAGAAAACCTCGACGACCAGCAGGAATATGCCTTTATGCGGCCTTAGTGGCGCGGCGGCAGGTCTTCGGAAAACAGTTCATCTTCGGCGTCAGGGGCCACGGGAATCTTGTGTTCTTCAGCGGCCCAGGCGCCCAGGTCGATAAGCTTGCAACGGTCCGAGCAGAACGGTCGGTTGAGGTTGGTCGCTTTCCATTCCACGGGTGCACCGCAGGTTGGGCAGTCGACGGTCAAGGGTTGGCTCATGATCGGCCTCCACGCAAAGTAAGGTAAAAGTGGTGCAGTCGCTCGACCTCGCCGTGCAGCCAGGCGAGGTCCTTATCGTTGACCAGCACGTCATCGGCATGGTTCAGGCGGTCTTCGCGGCTGGACTGGGCCTTGAGAATCGCCTGCACCTGTTGTTCGCTGATGCCGTCGCGCTGCAGGGTACGCTGAATCTGCAGCGATTGCGGCACGTCGATCACCAGGATGCGCTGGGTCATGCTGTACTGCCCGGACTCGATCAGCAGCGGCGACACCAGGATCGCGTAGGGCGATTGGGCGCGTGCCAGGTGGCTGCGAATTTCCTCGGCGATCAGCGGGTGCAGCAAGGCTTCCAGCCACAGGCGCTCTTGTGGGATCTCAAAGATCAGTTTTCGCAGCGCGGCACGGTCCAGTCGGCCGTCGGGTTGCAGCACGCTGGCGCCGAAGTGTTCGGCGATGCGTGCCAGGGCAGGGCGGCCAGGCTCGACCACCCAGCGCGCGGCATGATCGGCATCCACCAGGTCGATGCCCAGGTTGATAAAGTGCTCGGCCGCAGCGCTTTTGCCGCTGCCAATGCCGCCCGTGAGCCCAAGAATCCAGGGTGTTGCAACAGAAGTGGTCATCTGAAACCGACAGACTGCAAATAGAAGTCGGTTATTTGACCACCCCAGAGCAATGCAATCCAGCCGGCAATTGCCAGGCAGGGGCCAAACGGCATTGGCGCTGACACTTGGGCCTTACGCAAACGCAGCAGGATCAGCCCGGCAAACACGCCCAGCAGCGAGGCCATCAGCAGGGTCATCGGCAGAATCTGCCAGCCGCCCCAGGCTCCCAGCAAGGCCAATAACTTGAAGTCGCCATGGCCCATACCGTCTTTGCCGGTGGCCAGCTTGAACAGCCAGAACAGGCACCACAAGCTCATGTAGCCGATGACCGCGCCCCACACTGCATCGGGCAGTGGCGTCAGCAGGTCAGCACTGTTGAGGATCAGCCCCAGCCATAGCAGCGGCAGCACCAGCACATCCGGCAGCAGTTGGTGGTCCAGATCAATCAGGCTCATGCCCAGCAAGCCCCAACTCAACAGCATCACCGCGCCGGCTTGCCAGCCGAAGCCGAAGTGCCAGGCGACAGCGGTTGAGATCAGCGCGCACGCGAGTTCGGTGAGGGGGTAACGCAGGCCGATGGGGTCGCGGCAGTGGGCACAACGCCCCCGGAGCAGCAGGTAGCTGAGCACCGGGATATTTTCCCAAGGCCGAATCGGTTGATTGCAGTGCGGGCAGCAGGAGTTCGGGTGCATCAGGTTATAGGTCGGCCCACCGGGCTCGGCTGGCAAGTCGAGAATCTCACGGGCCTGGGCACGCCATTCCCGCTCGAGCATTTTGGGCAGGCGCCACGCCAGCACATTGAGGAAGCTGCCGACGATCAGGCCCAACACCAGCGCCAGGCCAACAAACGCCCAGGGATGTTCGCTCAGCAGCAGGCTCAAAACGCCGTCCCCAATTGAAACACCGGCAGGTACATGGCGACTACCAGCGCGCCGACAATCCCCCCCAATACGACCATGATCAGCGGCTCCATCAGGCTGGTGAGGTTGTCGACCAAGGTATCCACGTCTGACTCGTAGTGGTTCGCGACTTTTTCCAGCATGCGGTCCAGGGTGCCGGACTCCTCCCCGATTGCGGTCATCTGGATCGCCATGCCTGGGAACAGGCCGCTGTTATGCATCGAATGATTCAACTGCATGCCTGTGGATACATCGTGGCGCATACGTTCGATTGCCTGTTTGAAGGGGCCATTGCCGACGGCGCCGGCCACCGAACCCAATGCCTGTACCAGAGGGACGCCCGCCGCAAAGGTGGTGGAAAGTGTGCGAGCGTAGCGAGCAACCGCGGATTTGTGCAGCAGTTTGCCTGCCACGGGCACTTTCAACAAACCCGCCGCCAACCAATGGCGAAAGCCCGGGTAAGTTCGATAGGCGTGATGCCCAGCGACCATTATGGCGCCCACGCCCAGCGCCAGCATCCACCACGCTTGTTGCAACAGTTCCGACAGTGCAATGACCGCCAGGGTAAACCCCGGCAATTGGCCGTCGACCCCGGCGAACAGGTTCTGGAACTGCGGCACAACGTGAATCAACAGCACTGTGGTCACCCCTGTGGCAATTACCAGTACCGCGACAGGGTAGGTCATGGCTTTCTTGATCCTGGTTTTGAGCCGTTGGCTTTTTTCCAGATGAATCGCCACGCGCTCGAGCAAGGTTTCCAGGGCGCCGGCCATTTCGCCAGCCGCCACCAGATTGCAGTACAGCTCATCGAAATGGCGGGGATATTGACGCAGGGCAGTGGCCAAGGGGTGGCCGCTGGCAATGTGCTGTTTCAACGCCTTCACCAGTTCGCGCAGCTGTAGGTTTTCGACGCCTTCGCTGATGATGTCGAAGGCTTGCAGCAGCGGGATGCCGGCTTTGAGCAAGGTGGCCAACTGGCGAGTGAACAGGGCGATATCTGCAGGCGTTATTCGCGTCTTGAAGATGTGTAAACCATAAGATTTCTTGCGCACACGCTCAGGGCAGATCCCTTGCTGGCGCAGTTGTAGATTGATCAGCGCAAGGTTATGGCCGGCGATTTGCCCGGAAACCCGGCGCCCTTTGCGGTTGATGCCTTCCCAGGCATAAATTGTCGACGTGTCGTTCATGTGAGGTTGGCGCACCCAGGTCGTGAAGAATTTATAGCTTAGTCAGGTGGCGAATTCGGGCAGGCTGGCGCTAGGCGATAAAATGTCAGATTGTGCGTCTTGCAGGCGATGGACTGTGTGGGGATGAGTACACTGGCGCCGTTGCACACTACGGGGCGCAGGATGCGCCTTGTCATGGTTCTATTCTGGAGAGTGAAAGAGATGCGTCAAAAAGGTTTTACCTTGATCGAATTATTGATCGTCGTGGCAATCATCGGCATTTTGGCCACCATCGGTCTGCCCATGTACACCAAGCACCAGGCCAAGGCCAAGTTTACGGCGGGGTTGGCTGAAATCAGCGCGCTAAAGGCCGGCTACGAGGACGCCATCAACCAGGGCACCGTGCCAACCCTGGCCCTCATCGGGGGCACAAGCCCTACCGCCAACTGCACCATCGAAGTGACAGGCGATGTGGCCTCGGGCGCAGGTACCTTGCGTTGTGAAATCCTTGATGCACCCGCGCCCGTGCTGGGCAAGACCATCACCTTGACCCGCAGCGCCACCACCGGCTGGAGCTGTGCCACCACGGTAGAGGCTCAGTATGCTGCCAAGGGCTGCGGCGCCAACGGCGCGTGACAGTCGCCGGGCGGTGAGCGAGTTGGTTGCTGCATGCCCAATGCAGTGCTAGCTTTAGCCCACCGCCCGTGTAGCTCAGCCGGTAGAGCAGCGCACTCGTAACGCGAAGGTCGCAGGTTCGATTCCTGTCTCGGGCACCACACCTACTTTCGCTAGCTTTCGCCACCTTACGCAACACCCATCCCCGCCGCCCTAATCACGGTAATTCGTCTTTCGCAGTCTTTCGCGCTCTTTCGTCGCCTTCCGCAAGCTTTTAGTACATTATCCAGCACACCTTAATTCTAATGGACTGGTGATGTACTAAATGCCCCTCACTGATACCGCCGTGCGGCAGGCCAAGCCGGCCGACAAAGATTTCTCCCTCACGGATGCCAGCGGCCTATCCCTATTCGTGGCCACCAACGGTACCAAGTCCTGGCACTTCCGCTTCTCTTGGCACGGCAAACAGCCGCGCTACTCCCTCGGCACCTATCCAGAAATCACCCTCAAGGAAGCCCGAGAGCTTCGGGACCAAGCCCGCGCACTGGTTGCCAAAGGCATTGACCCTCGCATCGAGCGGCGGCAGTCGAAGGCAAAAGCAGCCGACAGGCAAGAAAACACCTTTGAGGCAGTGGCAAACCGTTGGCACGCCTTCAAGCTCCCCCGCTGGTCCAAGTCCATAAGGGGTGCTGCCGTGCAGTCCAGGTTCTATCTGGAAAAGGACTTGATACCGGAGCTGGGGAAATACCCACTCGACCAGATCAATCGCGCCGACGTACTTAGGGCGATGCGTCGTGTGGAGAGGCGTGGCGCGCTGAACTCGGCACGCAAGTGTCGATCCTGGTTAAACGAAATATTCAGGTATGGGATGGCCGAGGACTTGATAGATATCAATCCAGCCTCCGACCTGGACATCGTCGCCGTGCCGGAGCCGCCCGTTCAGCACAACCCCTACCTCAAGCAGCATGAACTGAAAGTTTTTCTAAGGACGTTGCGTGATGACAGCTGCGCCAGTTACGTGCGTAGCGCCATACGCCTGTTGCTATTGACGGGGGTGCGCACCATCGAGCTGCGTAGCGCGACCATTGATCAATTCGATTTCGACAACGCTTTGTGGACTATACCGCCGGGGATTGTGAAGCAATTGCAAAAGAGGGTTAGAACGCAGAGCGGGGAGATTCCACCTTACCTGGTCCCGCTTTCGCGGCAGGCTGTGGAGGAAGCGAAGCGCGTGCACAAGCTGACCGGTAGCTATCGGGTGCTTATTGCGGGTCGCAATGACCCGCGCAAGTCGATAAGCAATGGCACAGTCAATTCAGCGATTTCACGCATGGGATACAAGAGCAGGCTCACGGGGCACGGGATGCGCGCCACGATATCAACCGCCTTGAACGAGATGGGATATGACGAAAGGTGGATCGATGCTCAGCTGTCGCACATTGGCGACTCGTACAACCATGCTGAGTTTGTGGAGCAGAGACGGGGAATGATGCAGCACTGGGCGGATTACTTGGATTCGCTGGAGTCTGCAGACTGATCGCGAGCTGCTGCCTGCTTTTGGTTCCATTGCAGAACCTCAGACTTGATCCAGGCCACGGAGCGTCCACCCAGCTTGACCTGTTTGGGGAACTCGCCAGTCTTGGACATTTCGTAAATTTTAGTGGTCTTGTACCCGACCAACCGGATTACCTCCGGCAGCTTGATGTACTCGATTACCACGGGTTCGGTGTTGCTGGATTGTTGCATTGGTGCGTGCATGGGAATACCTCGCCCGCCGCTCACCGGCAGGCATGTAGGGGGATTGGGGTTAGGCGGATTGCTGATCGTCTGCAGGGGTGTAGCTTGTCCCGTACCACTCGATCTTCAGGTCGTGATGGACGTAAGACGTAGTGTCTCCATCATTTTCGCCGTCTTGCTCGACGATCCAGAATGCCCAACCATCATCTCCGTCCTCGCACATGTGAAACGGCGGGCATTCAGCAAATTTCTCATCCAGAAACTCGGTAATGCTGTTTTCTGCTTGATCTTGAGTTGGCCTGACTCCTTCGGTCATGGCCTTGGCCCCTTGTAGATGAAGACGTAGGCGAACCAGAGGGTGGCGATCATCGCTTTGTCTCCGCTCTGGACTTGCGCAGTTGTTGGATTCGATAGTCCTCGGCAGTTCGCGAGCAACCACCACCCTGACACCCATGCTCATGGCAATCCGTCTTGTTGCAGATGGCGCGCATGCCGGTGCCACCGCAGTAGGAGCAGCTATCGCCGGAATGAGTCGGGCATGGATACACCTCGCCCGGCGCGCCGTGCTTCTGCAGTCGAATAGGCAACATGCCGGTTCCGGCGTCTGGAACTTTTTGCGGGGTGGCGATCATGGCGTCACCTCTTGCTTTCCGTCTTCCGCCCGCATGAATGCCGCCATGTCGCCCATCTGCTCGACAATGGCGCGCTCTTCGGTCGCGGCTGTATCAATGATTTTTTCTTTGAGAGCCTGGCAGCGGTGACAATCCACTCGTTCCCACATTCCAGAAAGCCCCGATCCCTCGCCTAGCCAGGTTCCGCAAGGCGCCCGCTCGATGTCGTCCGCCCCAGGCCCTGCAAAAAAATGCGTCTTCATGGCGTCACCCCGTCAGGTTTGTATTTGGTCAGACGCCACTTGGTGTTGTTGCTCTGGCTGTGATCCGACTCGACCAGGCCATCGCGCTTCATCAACTCCAGTTCGCGGCGGACCTGCTTGGTGGTGAACGGCTCGATGTGGAACCGGAACCACCAGGTGCAGAACCAGTTATCCCGGGAGCCGCCAACGCCGCTCATGTATGTGGTGATGCGCTGGCGCAGGCTTGATTCGTTTTTTTCAGGCATGCCGGTTCCTTGCCGCTATAGCGGCTGACTTTGAAGGGGGAGGGGTTACAGGTTTTGCGGGGAGACGCGGGTGATCGTGAAGCCGCGGTGCGTGTTGCGCCTGCCCTTGAGGCAAGAGGTGACAGTCGAAGGGTTCATTCCAGCGGCGATCAGGTCTTGCCTGCCTCGCAGCATCAGACCGAAGCCCGACTTCTCTGCCTGAATCCAGCCTTTTGATCTTCTGGCGTTCAAGTCTTTTCCGTACACGATCAGGCCGGTATCAATGGCGTGCCTGACGTTGTCGCTGATGGAGCACCACTCAAGGTTGGCCAGGCTATTGTCGGATTTTATTCCGTTTCGGTGATTGACATGGGGAAGCAAGGAGGGACCAAGGAATGTCAGGGCAACTGCCCGGTGGACTCGCATGTCTTTACCCGCCAGGATCACAGATAGATAGCCGTCCTTGTCGCGCCTTTTGGTCATCAGCCTTGGCTCTCGCCACTTTCCCAAATGATCATAACGACCTGCCGACCTAACATTTCCGGCGTCACTCACTTCATAGCGCTCATGGCCGGGCACCACCTTCCATATTTCTTCGGGCATGGTATCTCCATGGCCGCGAATGCGGCTTTTGTCAAAAGAGTACGGATGTACTCCTATCGGGATTTGGCGGCACGTTTGCGAAATTCGTAAACCATGCTGCGCAGATCTACGAGAGCTTCCTGCAGGTCACCGCGAGCGGAGTCGATCGCTTCGAACAGCTCACCTTCGCCATCGTCGCCGCCCTCATCAACGGCCAGAAGGGCCAGGCCGTATGCCTGGAACTTCGCCAGCACATCATCGGCTGACTTGGCCATGTACTCGGCATGCTCGATGGCATAGGCCTCTGGTGAGCGATCGGGCTGTTCGGCCGCCAGAGGGTTGGGCGAGAAGCGCAAGGCTGATTTATATGCAGCGTCGAGCGCGTCATCCAAATCGCCGCCAGCCTTCCTGGCCTCGTTGAAGGCAATGATCATTTTCGCCCGTACGTCGTAGCTGCGATCCACCGGCATGCATGCCATTTGCTCGCCCGGCACGCCGTCAATCGTTTGGTTGTGGCTCATACAGCCTCCCTCGTTACCAGATCATGGGCATCCACAACGGTCATGCCGAGCTTCTCGGCGATCAGCACTTCCAGCTTTGCGCCCTTTGAATTCTCCCAGCCGGGCAGGGTGGCCACGGTGTCACAGTCCATCAGGGCGGCAATGTCGCGGCGCATACAGTCGGTCCAGGTGCCGCCTTCTGGGTTGATCTCGGCGGGGTTGGTGACTGTGTGGCCGCTGGCGCGGAGGCTGGCGGTCATGCTGTGGAAGGTGGGGAAGTTGAGGCCGGGCAGGCCGCTCATGGGGCCGCTGAGGTAGATGCGCTTCATGCTGCCTCCGCGATTGGCTGGCGAAACACTGGTAGGGCGCCGGCCTGTTCGCGTACCGCCTTCATGCCTTCCGCGTCGTAACCCCAGATGTTGCTGTCGCCGAACCGCTCAGGGCCGAGGTAACCAGGGTGCATTGGCTCCCCGGTGCGGATGTAATCCCGGAACCCTTCGACGAGCGACCGAAGCGTGCCGCCATGGCTGAATCCACGCCACCGACCGCCCCAAGTTGTTTTGTGCGTAAAGATTCGACGGGCGCTGTAGTCGTCGATGAACCAGACCTTGCCGCGCTGATCCACTTCCATGCTGGCGTATCGATCAGCGACCTGGTTGAAGAAGAAGCGACGGCCGTGGGTGCCGATGATCCGGATCACGTGGTTGACCTGCTCGGCTCGCTGTTGCTTTAGGGTGAGTTTGTTTTCTGTAGGCATGGGGAGTCCTTGCCGGGCCATGCCCGGGCGGTGGAGTGGGGGAGTTATGCGGCGTCAGTCGTTGTCGATCGAGAGCAGGGGGAATGCTGTTGCTGCCACTCGCGGAACTTGTCCATTGCCAAGGGCTTTAATTCTGTCCACCCGATGGGCCACCCCATCAGCCACTCGACCCATTCCGGGTTCAGCTGGCCACCGTCTGAAGCCATCACTGCATGGTCGATCCGGTCGTTTACGCGGCTCTTTCCGGACTTGCGTATCAGACTCGCCGGTGACGATCCTTTGCTCGCGCTCGCGCTCGCGCTCGCGCTCGCGCACGGCGTCGGCCAGGACCGGGCGGATACCGCTTCGATCAGTGTTCCGCCTTCCCGGCTCTTGCGCGGCGTCACCCTGTCGCCCTTCGTGGCCAGTGTTGCCGTTGGCGTTGGCCATTGTTTCACTGCACTGCTCAGGCCCCAGCCGGCATTCTTGCTGCTGCCCGGCTGGTTGTGGTTGCCGTGCACCGTCGGCGTCGGCCAGAGCATTACCTCGGCTGACAACTTCGGCTCGCCCCGACTGTTCCACTTTCCGCCCGGCCGGCTCACTGCATCGTCCGCGACTATCGTTTGCCACAATCCAGATGCGGTCACGCTGATGGGGCGCTCCGCAGTCGGATGCTGAAACAATGCACCACTGCGCGTCATACCCCATTTCGGCAAGGTCACCGAGGACCAGTGCAAGTCCTCTTCCCACAAGCAGAGGTGAGTTTTCCACGTAGACGAATCGAGGTCGTACCTCGCCGACGACTCGCGCCATTTCACGCCAGAGGCCTGAGCGGGCACCATCGATGCCGTCGCCATTCCCGGCAGCTGATATGTCCTGACACGGGAATCCGCCAGAAACCACGTCAACAAGGCCACGCCATGGCCTTCCGTCAAAACTGCACACGTCAGACCAAATCGGGAAAGTTGCGAGTGCTCCATCGTTTTGTCGTTGCGCCAGAACTTGTGCGGAGTAGGCATCACGCTCAACGGCGCAGACGGTGCGCCACCCGAGCAGGTGGCCGCCGAGTATTCCGCCACCAGAGCCTGCGAAAAGAGCCAGCTCATTCATTTGAACTCCTGCGTTGGTAGGTTTTGGTCAGCGCCGCGTTGACGGTGTTGCCGCGCTTCAGCACGACGCGGGCGAGCGCTGCCCGGTCCGTGTGGCTGTGGCTGGCCTGACTGAGCAGGCCGAAGTAGCTGTTGGCGGGATTATTCGGCGCGACTCTTTCGGAAAGCTCTGGCATCACCAGTCGTGCCAAGCGCCTCATCAATCGTCCAGCCCTTGCGGAGCCGGTTTTGTATGGTCTGAGACTTGATTCCAAGCTTCTCGGCCCACTCACTCAAACCAAGCGCTTCGCCGCGGAAGGTGATCAACTTATTGGTGGACTGATTGCGGGCCTGCTGAACTCTTGTTGCCCAGCGGCAGTTGCCGGGCGAATAACCTTTGTTTCCATCCTCGCGGTCCAGCGTGAATCCTTCCCCTGGGCATTCACCCATGTCCGCAAGGAAGCGCTCAAAGTCATCCCACTCTTCGCATATGCCGATTCCGGATCCACCATACTGCGGGTAGTTGCTGGCGTTCTTATTCAGGCACCTGGCACGCATTGATCGCCATCGCTTGTGCGCCAGGCTTCCGGTATGCCCGTGGGTGACGTGATTGTTTTTCTCTTTCCGGATACAGCCGCAGCTTTGCGTTGCGCCGGAGCGCATATTTCCCGCAACCCCTACGAATGCTGTACCGCATGAGCAGATGCACTGAACGGATGAAGCGCTATCCCAGCGGGTAACGGTGAGTCGCCCGAATGTTTCGCCCGGTTCAAACTTTGCCATCGGTACAGACCCTCGGTGGAAATAGTGAATATAAGCGTTGTTGGCGGAGCGCTGCGACCTATCGTGCTATCTACGTCACCGAGCCGAAGGCATAGCCGATCAGCAAGGAAACTGCGCGAGACCTGCACGGACGCTTTAGACCGTCGGTATCCCTTGTGCGCATGGCGGTGACCATTCAGGTCAGCGGCACGACCAGATTCAATTCGCACAGACCAGAAAGCCGTAACCTTCAGGTAGCGGGCGCGGTTGGGGTAGAGCGTTTCCAGGCGTTTGCTTGCTTGCCTATTGAGGCCGTTACCTCAATTGCCTGGGCGTGTTGCGGGATGCTGATGAAGCGGTTGTCTTTGAAGAGTCGCATCAGGAACTCGACCACCTGGACCTTCTCGACCAGCAGGGTCAAGTGTGGCCGCTTGTCCTGGGTGGCATTGGCACGAGCAATTAGCATCAGGACTTCGATGCATTCGTCGATCACTCGCTTGCCGAGTGACTGCTTCAGGTCGCGGGGGATGTTCCGGGTCATCGTTGTGGCCATATGCAGCAGCCCCATCGAAGCCTTGTAGATCGCAAGTTCCGTATGCATTGCCATGTGGCTCGCTCTCCAAGAGCAACCGGCCGCAAGCGGCCGGATTAAATAAGCGAATTAATCAATAAGCTCGCTGCGGACGGGGCGGACACGGAGCTCGTAGCACTTGGCGCTGTTGAACTGACTGCCATCACCGAAGACCATGAAGAATGCGGTGTAGGCTGAGCGCTGCGAGGATGACCAGTACCAGGTGTCTCGGAACGCTTCAGGACCGTCTTCCTGGAATGCGGCGTGGATTGTCTGCACCGGGTCTTCTTCGCTGTACAGCAGGCCTACAGGCTCGCTGTTTGGGTTGTCGCCATTGCGCGAGTTCGCCCAGTTCTCTTCGGTGTTCGGCTTGAAGTGGCGGTACTGCAGCTCCTGCACATCGCGCGCCGGGATCGCCCAGTCGTTGTAACCGCCAATGCTCAGGGCAAGCACCTTCGCTGCCAGCTCGCTGCTCGCCGCCGCCATGTCCTGGGTGTTGGCCAGGCTGTCGGTGAAGCTGTCGGCGCCCTCGATCTTTTCACCGTACTCGCCCCACTTGCCGACCAGCTCATGCGCTGCGCCGGAGCTGATGTGCAGGGAGCGCTTGCCGGTGGTTGGGTCGCGGGTAATGCCGGTGACGAAGCCGCCGCCGTAGGCCTGGCCGATTGCCGGTGTGGTTACTGCTGGTGCTGCTTTCTCAACTGCGGACATGGTGCTTCCTCTTTTCGAAGGCAACAAAAAAGGCGCTGTGCGCCCTGGTGTGCCGGATCAAGAACGAATGGATGAAGGATTAAATAAAGAATCTGCGGACGGGGCGGACACGGAGCTCGAAGCTCTTGGCGCTGCTGAACTGATAGCCATCAACGAAGTACATGAAGAATGCGCTGTAGGCTGAGCGCTGCGAACTCGACCAGTAGTAGCAGTCCTGGGCGAACACCTCGGGGCAGTTCACCCAGCAGTGGTACAGCTCGGCGGCGGCCGGCAGGTAGAAGTCGTGATGACCATCGGCCTGGTATTCGGCGCATGCGTTGGCGGCTGGATACTGACGCTCTTCATCGTTGCCGATCAGCACCTGGGTGTTGGTGAGGCCATCAGTCTTGCTGAGGCCCTTCACCTCGACCCCACGGGCGCCCCACTCAAGGCTGCCAACGTCCTTTTCAGCGATGATCAGGTAGTGCGCTGGTACGTCGTCGCGGGCATGAACGAAGCCGCCATTCAGGCCGCCTTGGCCTGGCCATGGTTGGCCGATTTCAGGGGCGGCGGTGTGCACTGCCGGTTGAACGTTCGCCGCCGGTGGCAGTGCTTGTGAAAGCATGCTTGCAGCAATCAGCTGAATCATACGATCTGCCGGGCCTTTGAGCTTGAGGCCGTCAGCCTCAATGGAAATGTTCTTGGCTTTCATGGGTGTTCCTTAATCAGGCGCCGCCCTCCGGTTACCGGATGCAGCGAGTAGGGTGGGTTATTCGTCGCCGTCGTCTTCGGCGCTCATCTGTAGCGATTCGGCAAAGCCTGCTTGCCGTAATTTGCGCGCCACGTTTTCAGATATGGTTAAACCGTGGCGCTTAATTTCGAGCATTCGGGAAGATGCTTCACGGCCCAGCGAGTGTGCGTGAGCGATCAAACGGTAGATGGTCGTGCGGTCCTTGCTCTCGCCCAGTTCGGCGGTGAGCGCTGCCAGCCGGTCACGCATGCCCTGGCGGAAGTAGTGGCGGATGATGTCGGACGGCCCTTTGACTTTCGGCGGTGCCGGCGGCAGATCCTCGGCCCGACCATTCAGCACAAGCAGTTGCACTGCCTCGCTGACCTCTTCGACCTCATGCCAAAGCATCAACTCGTCGAGCATCTTCCGGGCGCCGTATGGCACCGTGTGCCGCAATTCCTGCTCGCCCAGTTCCTGCCGCTTTTCGGCAAGCTTGGCCGTGCGTTCCTTCTGTTCGGCTGCCATGGCCTACCTCTTCTATTCCGCTGGCCGGCAGTGCGAGCCAGGTTTGACGTTTGCGTTGCTGGGTGCGGGCTATGCGGCGCATGAATCGACCTTCACCTGGTGCCAGGCGCCGACCGCTTCGAAGATCCGCGCGGCGTGCGCCTCGTCCAGCGATATCGCTTCAGGGATGGCGATCCAGCCCGAAGCCACCATCTGGCTTTGATTGGCCTCGTCGCGCAGCTTCTTGTAGCAATGCTCGATTACGTCCTCGAGGTGGTCGGAGAGATAGACGCCGTCGGGTGCCACCTCAACCGACTTGCTGTACCGGTCGCCGCGGGCGTCGATGCAGAGGGCGCTGAGGTAGATCGTCCAGCGGTGGGGGATACCGCACACAGCCTGGCCAATCTTCCCAGGTGCGATGTTCTTGAGCGACTTGTAATTGATCATGCCCTGGCGGCCGCTGGGGTCGATGTTCACCACTGCGACGTGGTTGGCGGCCAGCAGCGACCGGCAGGATCGGTCAATGCGCGCTTTGAGGTTGTGCGCCTTGCGTTTGCTCATAATGCCTCCGCAAGTTTGCGCAGCGCCTGACGCTCGGCCCGGGAAATGGGCGGCTTGCGGCGCTTGAGGATGGTTTCGGGATCGATCTTGTTGGAGCGGGGCGGTGGCAGCGGTTTGCGTGGCGGGCTTGGCAACTGCGCGACTGTCCCGCCAGCGGCCAAGAACTCCGCCGTGCGCTCCGATATCGAGTATGCGTCCTGGCGGTGCTGCTCGAACAGGCTGAGGTGGTTGCTGATCATGATGCCCTCACTTGATCCGTATCGAGCTATCACCGCGCTCAAGGTGCGCCCATTTGGGCTCTTCGAGCAGTTCGTGTTCGGCGTCCTCACCGGCATCCATTCGCTTGCGCACCGCCTCGTTGTGATCGCGGATTTCCTTGAACTTGGCGGCGATGGCCTTTTTGTCTGGCGTGATGCTTGATTTCACAGAGGTCAATTCGTCCGGAACTGCGTCTTCGTTATCAACGACCACCCGTTCACTTCCCATCGCCAGGGTGATGGTGAAGAGCGGGCGCTTGATCGACTTGATGTTGGCTGCTTCCATGTTGCGGCGCAGGTAGTCGCTGATCTGCGACACGCTGTTGGACTTGATTCGCTTGAGCTCGGCCAAGCGCTCGATTTCGTTTTCGATGGCTGTCACGTCGCTTTCGATATTGCGGCGCAACATGACGATGTTGTCGGCCTTGTCATTGAAGTCGCCTTGTACTTCGTCCATGGCATGCTGAAGAGCCTCTTTCAGGCCATCATCATCGGTGTCGGCCATGGCCTGTAGTTCGGCAAGCTTGCCGGTCAGTGCGTAGAGTTGAGTCATGCTGCGGCCTCCTTGGGAGAATTAAGCTGTGCCTTACGATCTTCGTAGGCCTTGGTGATGCGCTTGATAAACGCGGTTTCGTTTCGGCGATTCGCTTCGCGGATGTACTGCACATTGAGCAGGTTTAGCTCATGCTGTTTGACGGCCTTGCCAATTGTCTCGATAGCCGACTCTAGCCAGGCAAGACGCTCTTCCTTCTGACGCTTGATTTCAGCGTCTTTGTCGTCCGCACTCGAAAGCGCTTCTTCTTCCTTGAGTTGCTTGATGTAATCGGCGTCATCGTGCAGCCCAAGGAATACGTCAGCGCTGAAGCCGAGCATCGACAAGGCCTTCTTGATTGCGTCAGTGAGTGACTTTTTCGGAGCCTCTCCATCGGTGGTCATGCCGTAGCTGGTCTTGTACTGGTACCGTGTGCAGCCGTATTGCTCGATCTCGCCTCGCTGGCCGTCCTGAGTGAACCACAGAGCAATCTTCAGCGTGTGGCCGATCTCGCGACCGATGCAGGAGCGCTTATCGCCTTCGCCAATGTAGATTTCGTGGCCTTCATCGAAGCGCTCCTCGATTATCTTCCAGCCCCAGCCGATGCCGACCGGGCCGAACAGTTCGGTAGCCTTCATTACCATCGCAGTGCCGCTCAGGCTGGTGATGTCCTGGCCGTTGACTTTGGCTTTTTTGGTGAATCGAGTGTCGGTCTTATCGACGCTATTCCAGATCTGCATGTTTTTATCGGACATGATCAATCCTCCAGGTGAGCGTAAAGCTCGTCGGCGTCAGCAAACACCCGGTACGCGTCCTGCTCGGTTGCGTATTCTGAGAAGTGTTCGTCGTATGCGTGGTTGTAGTCGGCGCCAACTTGGTAGCAGGTGATTTCACCCTTATCGTTGCGGTGAATTCGCAGAAAGCTAGGGCCTTTGTGTAATGGAAGGCACGCCGCAGCGTCTTGAAACATGCTGTCCCCGTCGAATTTCTCGAACAGGCGATGCTCTGGATAGATGTAGGCATACACCGCCCAGCGGTTGACGCCCTCATACGGGGCCATCGTCGATGGCGTAACTGTGTGGCGTGAGATCTCGACGGTGAATTTGTTGTTTCGGCGGGACCACAAGTCTTTCTTGCTCCATGCACTGTTTTTATCGGACATGACTATCTCTCCGCGCCACCGGAGAGGGGCGCCGTAAGTGTTTAGGAAGTAATTCGATCAGCGAGCGCGCCGAGCAACATCACGAAAGTAAAGAATGCGAGTGCTATGGCAGACCCGCGCCAGGAGCAGTAGCGCTCGGCTCTTTGGTAACTAGTCATAGCGCGTCACCTGGGTTTTCCAGAAGCGCAAGGTTGTCTTCTTTGAGTCGGGCGACTTCGTCGCGTAGCGCCTCGTTCTCGGCGATCAGGGCAAGTACCGTGCGAGGATCTGCCTCAGCAACGAACCCGCTGTCGCCAAGATCCATATGGCGCAACGAAAATGAATCTGTCGCGTACCAGATCGCGCAGTTATCGCGCGCAACCTCTGCTTGTGTTTTTAATGCGCTGTAATCGCTCATAAACTCACCTTGCAAGTCCAGCGGCCCGCACACTTGCAAGGCTGCTCGATCCATTTCACGTCTACCAGAAACAAGAAACCCTGATTTCTCAGGGCCTCGGCGATACCTTTGAATGATCCGGCGATGATGGTCATGATGCGCGCTCGTAGTGGAGTTCGTAGGCCGCAAGCCGCTGGGCAGCGCAGTGCTGTTGGAGTTCGCGGCGTCTGGTCGATACGGCATTGACCAGGAGCTGCATCAGCTCAACCGATTCCTCAGTGCTGATATGGCCCTGGGCGACGTTCGCCTGGATCATGCCTTCGCAAAAATCTTCGTCCGGGCACACCGACTTGCACACTTGGGTGATCTGGTGCTGGATCATTTCAATAGCGCGACTGTGATAGCTTTTCATGCTGCCCACCTCTGGTTACGGCGCGCACGGGCGTCAATCTCGTGCCACAGCGCCTTCTCGATCATTGGCACGTATTCCTTGCTCTCGGCAATCACCGCAAGCTCCAGTTGGCACACGTCCATGGGAATGCCGTCGGCGTCGTACATGGTCCCGGACAGCACGTTGAACGTCAGTTCCCGGCTGCCATTCCGGTACTCGGTTGGTAGAGCTTCCTCAAGCCACGTCACCTCCACCTGGAGGACGTACCCTTCAACTATTACTTCGTAAGTCATGGTCGCCTCCAGGGTGGCGTTAGTCGGTATACGCGATGTATTTGAAGTGGCCGGTGTCTTTGTTGAAGTGCTCAAACCTGCCGCCGAACGTTCCGCGCACCTTTTCCTCGACTTCCTTGACCTCGGTGCCAATAGGGAAAACCCCCTCCTTAATCATCGAGCTGCTGGTGTAAAGCTTGTCCACCCAGTCGATCTTGGTGGGGTCTAGCACGCGAGGCTTTGTTTGGATGTATGGCACCGGGCCGCCCATGCTGATGGACGAGATATCACGAACGCACAGCGGGTCATCAGCGGCGCGCCACGCACAGTCATGACAGTGCATGTCGGCGCTCTCATGGCGCCAGCACGGTGCAGATATGTGGCAGCTACAATCCTTGACTGGCTCCAGCTCGATCACACCTTGGCAGCCATCACGGGCGCACACGTCGCCCTCGGAATATCCGAAATCGCTCATGGCGACCTCCAGTGTTTGGGGTTAGGCGGTACGGGCGGCGAGCATGGCGTCGGCCAGCGCGTAAGAGGTGCGAGCAATCTTCTGCGCCACCGACTCTTCACCGTTGGGGTAGATGTATTCAGGGATGATGAATCCTGTGTCAGCGCTGGTAGTGGTCGCCTGAGCCGCTGCGAAGCCTGCTGCGAAGTAATCTCGCAGTGTCATGCCACACTCTGGCGCCCATTGCCCAAAGCCGGACTGCGGGAACGCAGCGCCGCCTGTTTCTTCTCGTTCCATGACTCTCTCCATTCGTTGGTTCACCCGGTTAGGCGGTTGCTTTGGCAATTACTGCTTCTGCATGAGCCAGGGCGGCGTGGTACTTACTGAGGTGAGCTGCACCGAGCTTGGCCAGGCCGACCAAGTTGGTCAGGCTTTCCAGCAGATCACGTGCAGCGGCCATTGCCTTTGCGGTGGCAAGCGCTTCTGCGTGGGTTATCTCGCAATCAGCAATCACCGGGTGCGCGTCTCGCTGAACCACAATCGCAATGCCCTGGTAGGCTTGGATGCGGTCCGTATCAATGATGCGGAAGCCGCCTGTTACAGCGACCTCATCAACCTGAAGCGCCATATCGTTTCCTCTGTGGTTCACCTGTATTCGCTCAACACTCATTCCTCCCGCTGGTTGCCGATGGGCGCGGGGGAGGAGTGCTGACGTAATAGAGGTGCGGAAGGGTAGGTGCCGGTCTTTCCCGGCTGTCACGGCGCTTGTGCCAGATCAAGGTAGCTCGCCAATACCAGGTCGGCGCTGACCCTGCGCAATGCGGGTTGAGCTATTCGCCGGTGATGCAGGTGGGCGGTTATAGGCCGCAGTTTCGTCCGCATCGGGGTGTGATCGGAACACCAGGGCGCTACCCCTGCTTGGTTCCCGCCGCGTTTATAGTGTTGGCCGTCTCGCTCATACCGGCTCAGGACATTCACGGGTCTTTGCGATCCTAGCGCTGCAGCCCACTTGGGCACGCTCCGATCACACCCCGATGCAGCCTGGTGCTGGGGAGTACCAGGGCCTCGGGCAGTTAACGACAGGCTGTCGTGGCTCAGGTCCATGCATTCCGTTTCAAGCGCTGCCAATGGCAGCTACGCGGACTGCAGCGGGGCCTGATCTTCTTTAAGCATCAGCCCGCGCTCAATGCAGAACTGGATTTCTGCGTCGTATCCGGCACGATTCAAAACCAGCTGACCGCTCTGGTCGTAGATCGCTCTGTGGTGGCCTGCGCCGCCCTTACGTGGCGTTCGCTCAACCGTATAGCCGTGGCGCTGGTAGCAGCCGTTGGGGCTGTTTAGGTTTGGCATGGTCTTGCCCTCGGTGATTTTCCCAATGCCCACCGCTCTGGATGGGCATCAGCGAAAAGGTCCGTCATGCAGTCTCCAGCTCACAGCATTCCGCGTAATGCGCCATCGCAATTGGCATGTGATAGCTATCCAGCGGCCACTTGCTGACTTTGCACCCCTGACCAGCAGGGCAATAAAAAACGAACAGCTCGCCCGCGTCCTTATCCATCTCCATGCTTACCCGTACACCACCGGTGAACTCGTCTTTGATGATGATCATTTCGTCTACTCCGTTGATTTTCCGGATGACCCTGTCGCCAAGGCCATCGAGGAAATCTGTTGTCTCCACCACGCAACACTTCCGAGTCGTCTCTCACCGGCGTCGCACATTTCGTGTTCGATGCTGTTCCGGTTTGGAAGCGTGGTTTCGCGTACTCACATGAGGGAGTACGGCAGCTACCAGAGGCTGCATGGCGCTAACCAGTGGCTGCTGATAATCTCCCGGAGATCAATAAGAGGTTCATGCCATGGAATTGGAAGATCCTACGAATCCAAAGCCAAGCTCAGAAGAGGACTCCCTTACGGCTGAGCTGAGGCGCGAGTTTGCGCTGCTCAACAAGATTTTTGAGTTGCGCAAAATTGGTCGCGATACCAGTAAAAAGAAACTGAACCGGAAAGCAGCCAAGGCCGCAATTAAGCAGGCGAAGGAATCAAATAAGAAAAACCACTCTCTGAAAGCGCCAAAAATTCCCAAGCCTGCTCCTTCGCCCAAAAAGAAGGTCAAGGAGTGGCTTAAGAAGATCTGTTGGCGTTGCAATACGACGTTCTTCGTGCTTTCCACGTGGGACAATCCGCCAAGCTTGTGCGCGGCATGCGCCAAAGATCTTGATGAAACCTACGTGCCTTCCAGCGATGACCGCTCAACCCCTTTCACAAAAGTTCACTTCGTGAGCGGTGGAGCTCCAGGGCTGGGAAAGCGTCGGTAATCGTATAGCCATGCTTTCCACAAGGTTCTCGTCGGAACCTTCTGGAGAGCATCCGGCCCACGCTAGGCGGGCCGGTATTCTCTTTCTCGGGGGATTCAAATCCCGACAGCTGACCGCGATGTAGTCCATGCAATGGCATCCCATCCGTCAGCACTCTTTGATCTAGGGCCATCTACGCTGCTGGCCACGGGGTGAGGCATCCCCTGTACCGAACTTGAGGTGTTCGGCTCGCTACCTTGAATCTGGGCCGGTGGTTATCCGGCAGGGGTGGGGCTAAAGAGCGGTGGCTTTCGCCGTGTTGAGTGTTCATGGCGTGTTACCTGTGATTAATAATCACGTATCGTGTTTATCCTGTCAAACACAAAACGTGATTTATTTTTCTGAAGGCGAAAAAAAACCGCACAGGGCGGTTTGATTTTTGGTTGCCGCCCAGCATCAGGCCGGGCAAATCTCTATATCACTTTACGAACCACCCACCGACGGCGCAGGCCGTCCCCACAAAACCTGTTATGGGCTGAGTGAGCACTAACATCGCCAGGCCCCTTCCAGACTCCTGGGCTGACTTTACAAATCCGCCAATAATGAACGAGATGCCAATGAAAATGGCTGGAGTCCACCAGCCAAATACATATGCAGATCGCCAAATAATAGAGACAAATGCAGGAACTGCAATCACTCCAAAGAAAATCCCAACAGCTCCGGAGTGACCAATTTTCTGAGATGTGCCAAGCACAATTAGGCAAAATAACCCGATAACAATCACTGACTCAATCAATGCTGATTACCTCTGGAACGAGTTAGGCGATCAAGAAACCAGTCCTTCACGGTAGACAGGCCAAAGACCGCGAAAAACGAAGCTATGTACAAGATAAAATAAGCAAAATCTGCCCACCCACCTCGCTTTGTACTCAGCCATCCATCGAGCCAGTACACCGCCAGGCCAAATGCAGCGAATACCAATAAGGCGAGTGTCCAAGCGTGTTTCTCATGCGCCTTGTAGGCTTCCGAGTCGTTATTCAGACGCATCACATCTCGCCGCCGCGCCAAATCACGCGCCCGATAATTGGTAATTCATGAAGTGCATCAGGCGATACCTGTTCGTCTGGGTATTTCGATTTGTCGGCATTGTCGCTTCTGATGAGCCAGCCACCGGCAACCTTTTGAATAAGGCGCTTGATGCTTACGCCTCCATCTGGGCGCAGCACAACATAGGATTGTCGATCATGGGGCTCAGTCCTTGAGCTATCAAGCAACACTACATCGCCGTCGAAGATATACGGCTCCATGCTGTCACCTTCGGCATAAATGATCCTGAGGTTCTCCGGCTTCGCCTTCATCCTGGCCAGCCAATCGCGCTTGAATACCAGCCCCTCGCTGACTTCGACATGGTCATTCAGATAGCCATCGCCACAGGAGCCGCGGGCTTTGAACTGGGGAATCAATGCGTATTCCTTTTCGCTAGGTGAACCGTTCTTTTGTGGAACCTCATCGTCTGCCAGCAAATCGCTGCGATTCACCTTTAGCACCTCGGCAATCTTCTTGATGTCGTCAAGATTCGGTTCGCGGGCGTCCTTCTCATAGTTTCCAACGCGGGATTGAGATTTCCAGCCGCAGGCGAGCGCCAGCTCTCTCTGCGAAAGGCCTTTGATGTTCCTGTAATGCTTGATTCTTGAGCCGAGTGTGTTCATGGCAGTGATTTTAATCACGCTGCGTAATGGCGTGTTCTCACTTATCGTGTTTGTATTAATCACGTTATGTGTTTATCCTGAGCATAGATCCACAGGAGCCTATGCCCATGAATCGTATCCGTGAAATCAGGGAAGCCGCTGGAATTCGCCAGTCGGACCTGTACCGCAAGCTGAAATGGGGGCAGTCACGCATCGCTAACTACGAGAGCGGCGAACGAACCCCATCCCTTTCTGATGCTCGTTTGATCGTTTCTGCATTGAACGATCTGGGCGCCTCATGTGACTTGGCTCAGGCGTTTCCTGAGCCAGATCAGTCGGCGGCCTGACTATGTCCACGAGCCCATTAAGCCAAGAGCCCGATGAAATGGCCCGGGAGACGGAAACGCTGATCTTGCAGCGAGTTGCGTCATGCGGTCAGAAACAGCTCGCACTTGCGGTCGGTTCCAGTGAGACGACTGTTTCCCGCTGGAATGACGGTGAGTACGAGAAGTGGGCCAAGGCCCTTTCGTTCCTAGGCCTGCGCGTCGTTCCACAGACTGCCGTGGTGGTCACCAGCGAATACCTGTCTTCCGTCGAGACCTTGGCGCGAATAGGGCTCAAGGCAGAACGCAAGCGGCCTGGCCCGCTCGGGTGGGACTGACCATGCAGTACACCGTGACGATCAATCAGGCTAAGGCGCTGGAGTGGGGGTTGAACGCTCAACAGGCGCTGCTGTTCGCGTTTGTCTACGAGTGCCCGAGCTGGGCCAACAAGGTCAAGACTGACGGCGGGGATTTCTTCGCCCTGAGCAAAGCCAAGATCGTCGAGGAATTGCCGCTACTGACCGACAAGCCAGATACGGCCTATCGCCTTTTGATTGCTTTGCGTGATGCGGGCCTGATCGATTTGTGCGCTTTGGGCTTCCGGCTCACCGAGAAGGGACGCGAGTGGAACCCGAATCGAGCCGGATGCAGCACGCCTTATCAGCCACCAGTGGTCCGCCCTCGGCGTCGCACGAAGAAGAAACCAATTCCAGCCAGTTTGCGAGCCAGAGTATTTGCCCGTGATGGAGGCGTTTGCCTGCGTTGCGGATGTTCGGCCCCTGCACGCCTGAGGGCTGATCACGTAATACCCGAGAGCAAGGGCGGTGTGGCATCCATGGCAAATCTTCAAACGCTTTGCATGTCCTGCAATAGCTGGAAGGGCGTTCAGACAATAGATTTCCGCGTTATCGCCGGAGGTGCTGCATGAGCATGGGACTTATGGTCGCCGCGATGAAGCTCCGAGTTGGCAATCCGCTGCGCAAGCTCGTGCTGCTCAAGCTCGCTGATAATGCCAGCGATATTGGGGAATGCTGGCCCTCCTACCAGCACATTGCTGATCAGTGTGAAATCAGCAAGCGCTCTGTCATGAATCACATAGCAGCTCTGTGCGACTCCGGGCTTCTCCGTAAAGAAACACGAAAGGGTGGCCCAAAGGGAAACTCGTCGAACGTTTATTTTTTAACGCTTGATGGTGGTGCAGCAGATGCACCAGGGGTAGTGCAGGAGATTCACCAGGGTGGTGCAGGAGATTCACCCCCTAGTGCAGCAGCTGCACTAGGGGGTAGTGCAGGAGTTGCACCCAGAATCAGTAACTCTTTTGAACCAGTCATTGAACCAGTCATTGAACCAATTGCGCCCCAGGCTCTCGCCCAGGCCGCGACCGGTCAAGTCGTGGTGCTCGCCAGCCAGCGGCCACGGCTCGAGATTCCCGCCGACATGCCAGGCCCGAAAGACCAGACCTGCAAAACCTTCAAGGCCTGGGCGAACTACGCCATGGCTTACCGCAAGCGTTACCAGTGCTGGCCGGTGTGGAACGCAGCCGCCGGCGGAATGCTCGGCAAGCTGGTTGACCGCCTGGGCGTCGACGTTGCCCACAGCGTGGCCGCGTACTACCTGACGATCAACGACTCCCGCATCGTCAACGACTGCCACAGCCTGAACAACCTGATCGCCAAGGCCGAGGCGTACCACACCCAGTGGGCCACCGGCCGCCAGATGAATTCCCGTACCGCCCGTCAAATCGAAGACACCCAAGCCAACATGAACGCCGCGCAGGAAGCTGCCCGGCTGATTCTCGATGGGGAGAAACGCAATGCTTTCCTCTGAAGCACTCGCCGAGCTTGCCGCCGGCATCTGTGCCACCGCCGAAACTTTGGGCCAGACCATCAGCGCAACCGCAGCCCGGCTGATGGCCGAAGACTTGGCCGCTTTCCCGCCCCAGGACATCCGCAAGGCCCTGCAATCCTGCCGCCGTGAACTGACCGGCAAGTTCACGCTGGGCGCCGTGATGCAGCGTATTCAGGCCGAAGACGGACGCCCAGGCAAGGACGAAGCGTGGTCTATCGCTGTCATGGCCAACGACGAATTCGAAACCGTGGTGATGACCGATGAAATCCAGTTGGCCCTGACCGCCGCCCGGCCTGTTTTGGAGTCTGGCGACAAGATCGGCGCCCGGATGACGTTCATCAACGCCTACGAGCGGTTCGTTCTCCACGCCCGTGAGGCCGCCAAGCCAGTCAACTGGCACGTTTCCATTGGCTACGACGCCAACCGCCGCGCAATCGCCATCGAGAAGGCGGTGCAGATGCAGCGCATCCCCCACGAACACGGCCAGAAGTACCTGGCAGACCTGCGCATTCCCCCCGTCACCGAAGACGGTCGCGCCCTGGCTGGGCTGATCACTGGCACCGTTACACGGCCATCGCCGGACGTTAGCGAAAGGCTCCAGGGCGTAAAGAAATCGATGCTGGCAATGCGCAAGGCCAATGCAGACCGCAAACAGAAAATCCGCGACGAGGCCGAGCAGCAGTTTGCTGAACGCCGAGCCGAGCTGATGCGCCAGGTTGAACAACTGCAATCACAGGGAGCGACACATGGCTGAGCTTGCATTGATCCGTACCGCCCAGGGCCTGGTGCCGGCCACCGAGGCCGACCGTGAAGTAACCCAAAAGTGGAAGCTTGGCCAGGTAGTCCACGGCAAATTTACCCGTATGCGCAATGCCAAGTTCCACGGCAAGTTCTTCTCGATGCTGGATCTGGCGTGGGAATACTGGGAACCGGTGGGTGGCCTGGTGCCACGCCAGGAAATGCGCGGCATTCTTGGGCTGGCCAAGTTCTTTGAGGCCGCCAGCGGAAAGCCGGGCCAGCTATCGGACGCCGTTGCTGCGTACATCGCCCAGTTGGAAGCCGAGCGCGCCGAGCGATTCCCGGCCGTGGACAAGTCCCGCGAGGCTTTCCGTGAGTGGGTGACGATTGAGGCCGGTCACTTCCACCTGGTGCGCACTCCCGATGGCGTGCGCAAGGAAGCCAAGTCGATCAGTTGGGCATCCATGGACGATACGGCCTTCGAACCACTTTACCGCGACGTGTTCAACGCCTGCTGGCGCCTGGTCCTGTCCGCCCACTTTGAATCAGAAGCGGCGGCATTGAGCGCTGCCGACCAGATCGGGAGCTACGCATGAAGCGCACGCCACTCCAACGCAAAACCCCGCTAACGTCCGGCGGCCCCCGCCGCAAGCGCTGCCCGTGCTGTCGGGTGATGTTCGTGCGCACCCGCGACACGCAAGCCGTGTGTGGGGAGATTGAGTGCGCCATTGCTCACAGCAAGACTGAAAAGGGGCAGGCAACCGCTCGAAAGGCTCTTGCCGAGTTAGGCCGCAAGGAGCTGCGAGCATCCAAGGAGCGCATTAAACCGAAAGGGCAGTACATGCGTGAGGCCCAGGCCGCGTTTAACGCCTGGGTGCGCGCCAGGGACGCCAGCCAGCCATGCATCAGTTGTGGTCGCCACCATGACGGCAAGTACGACGCCGGACATTACCGCACGGTGGGCAGCAATCCCGCGCTCCGGTTCGAACCACTCAATTGCCACAAGCAGTGCGTCCCGTGCAATCAGCACAAGTCGGGCGACATCGTGAATTACCGCATCAGCCTGGTGCTGCGTATCGGCCAGGACAAAGTTGACTGGCTGGAAGGCCCACACGAACCACAGCGCTACACCATCGACGATTTGAAGGCCATACGGGCCGATTACAAAGCCCGATTGAAACAGCTCAAAGGGGACGCAGCATGAACTATGACGCCGAAGAGCTTCTAACCCAGTGGGGCCGGTGGGTGTGGCAGGGTGCCGGCGTCCCTGGCTATGGTATTTCCCCGCTCTACGCCTTGATGCGCGACAACGTAGAGCAAATCACCAAGAATCTGCCGGCCGCGATAAGCGATGATGAGGCGCTGATGATTGATGGGGCGGTTGCAACGCTGTGGAAGCGCTACCCGTCCACCGCAGATTGCATGAGGCTTTACTACTGCACTGGGATGACGATGCAAGGCGTAGGAAATATGCTCGACCTGACTCGTTTGAAAGTGCGCGAAATGATCATCGCGGGGAATAACTACGTCCAGGCGTGTTTGGATATGAGGATGGCGGCATGAATCTTGCCAACAGGGTTAAAGTTTCGGGCGTGTGGTGGAAGCTTTTCTCAATCGAATTTCAAACGCCCGACGGGAAGTTTTCCACCTACATTTACGCGCTCGATGCGGAGCACGCCAGTTATCGCTTGGAAGAGCTGAAGTTGACCGCGGTGGTGTTCGGAGAGGTTGCCGATTGACGTTTATTCTTGACGTGTTAACACGATAGTGGCACATTAGCGCCAGATTGCGGTTTTACCGCTTCGAACCAAGCCTGGCCATTGAGTCGGGCTTTTTTGTGTTCGCAATTCATCATTTTCAATGTTTGAGGTAGTCGCGATGAGCGAATCAATCGCCACTCTGTTGTTCGCCGCCCTGGAAATGTCGGCGAGACATGACCGCAAAGTCGTCAAGGCCGTGCTGTATGGCGATAGCTGGGCTGCACTGCATGCCGATACCGAAATCGCCCACCTGATTGTTGATCACGGCCTGACACGGCCCAAAGAGTTCGCCGGCGTGCCGATCTACGCCAGTCACCTGACCGGGCCTGAGCAGGGTTTCAAGCTGGAATATCAGCAAGACCCCCCTGAAGTTTTTAGCCAAACCATCTGACGCGCAGGTATTTGCCGTCCTCATAGCCCAGCCATCGCGCTGGGCTTTTTCGTATCTGGAGGCCCGTATGGCAGCCCTGGACAGGAGTAGAAACATGGCCAACCCATCGCCCGAGAGCATCGTAGAGGCTGTGATTATTCCTGTTGCCAACAAAGGTTTGGTCGTAGGAACGGTGACAGGGGTTGCGGGCTGGCTTTCCCAGGTGAACTGGATTGGCCTATCTGGCGTGCTGGTAGCGGTGCTGGGCCTGGTGATAAGCGCTTACTTCCAGATCCGCCGTGATCGCCGGGAGACCATCGAAAGCCAAGAGCGCATCCGTGTGATGCGCGAGCAGTGCAAGTTGTGAGCCCGCTACTGCGTCAGCGCATTGCTGTGGGCTTGCTCAGTATCAGCGCCGCCGGCTTTGCCACCTGGCAGGCAAGCGAAGGGTTTACCCCTGTCGCCGTGATCCCCACCAAGGGCGACGTTCCCACCATCGGCCACGGCTCAACCCGCTATGAAGACGGTTCGCCAGTCCGCATGGGCGACACCATCACCCCGGCCCGCGCCGAAGTCCTGGCCCGCAACCTGAACAGCCACGCAGAGAAGCAATTCACCGCATCCCTCCCAGGCGTGAAGCTGCACCAGGCCGAGTTCGATATCTACATGGACTTCGTGGGCCAGTACGGCATTGGCACCTGGCTCAAGGGTTCGCCGCGCCGTGACCTGCTGGCCGGCAACTACGCCCAGGCTTGCAATGATCTGCTCAAGTACCGCTTCGCCGCGGGCTTCGACTGCTCCACACCAGGTAACAAGCGGTGCGCCGGCGTCTGGACTCGCCAGTTAGAGCGTCACGAGAAGTGCATGGCTGCGCAATGAATCCCTCAACCCCCGAGGCAACCACCGTGAACGACCAAGCAATCGAACAGGAAATCCAGGCCAAAGGCTTGACCGCACCGCGTGTCACCCCTGCCGACCTGCAGGCCAACATTGCCAGTGAGCACTACTTCACTGCCGTGGATGGCGTACTGGGCGCTTACAAGAACAACGACGACGTGCGCGTCGAGGTGATCAGCCCTGATTGGGAGGTTCCGCGCAGTATCGAATCCCTGGGCCTGCTCACCTTCTGCGTCCTAGTGCTGCGTAACGGCTTCACTGTCACCGGTGAGAGCGCTTGCGCCAGTCCGGAGAACTTCGACACCGAAGTGGGCCGCAAGATCGCCCGTGACAACGCTGTCGCCAAGGTTTGGCCGCTGATGGGCTACGCGCTCAAGCAGCAATTGCACCAAGCTGCGCAGGAGCAATCGAAATGACCGAGCACTACGTCGGCACCAAGATCGTTATGGATTGGGCCCAGGCTCACGCTGATGGCCGCGAAGGCTACACAGTGAAATACAGCGACGGTTACACCAGCTGGTGCCCCAAAGCTCAGTTCGAAGAATCCAACGTCGCTATCGGTCACGTCGGGCACATGCCACCGCACCAGCAACGCGTGATCGCCGAACGTGAGCAACTGGCCGACCGCATCCAGAAGCTGGAAGCGTTCCTGCACACCGATCTGTACGCCGGCCTGCCTGAGGACGAGCAGCAACTGCTCAAGATGCAGGCTGATGCGATGGTGCTGTACCTGGGCATCATCAACACCCGAACCTCTAAGTTCGTCTGAGGAATCCCGCCATGATCCGCTACCTCATTGTCGCACTCGCTGCATGTCTGGTGCTGATCTATGGCGGATGGAGCCACATCCAAGGACAGGCCAAGGACATGGCCGTTGCGAAGGATCGCATTGACACCCTTGAGCGGGCGGCTGAGTCACGGCGCAACACCCAGCGCCTGCTGGCCCAGCTCGACACCGAACACACAAAGGCCCTGACCGATGCGCAGACCACTAACAACCAGCTTCGTGCTGCTGTCGCTACTGGCGCTCGCCGGTTGTCCGTCAAGGCCACCTGTCCCGCAGTGCGAACCGCCACCGCCGCCACCAGCCTGGATGATGCAGAAGCGCGAGCCGAACTTGACCCAGCGACTGCTGAACGAATTGTCGCCATCCCAGCCGATGGTGACGAAGCCATCATCGCCTTGACTGGCTTGCAGGACTACATCGCCAACATTTGCCAGAAGGGAGGCACCCAATGATTAAGTACCGCGTCAAGTCCGCAGGCGAAGTGCATGAAGTAATGGCTGCAACGTTCGTGCAGGGTGAAGATCTTCGCCTTATTGGCGATGGCGGCGCAGTTGTAGCCATCTTCGGTTCATTCGAATGGCTCAAGGTTGTCCCTGTTGTGACTGCTCCGGTCGTGGAGGGTGATCCCTCTACTGAAAAGCCTGAACTGGCTGGCGAGTAAGGATTCCCATGGCACTGACACAAAAACAGCGCCTATTCGTTGATGAGTACTTGATTGACCTCAACGCAACCCAGGCCGCTATCAGGGCCGGGTACAGCAAAAGGACGGCCGGTCAGATAGGCGATGAGAACCTGAAAAAACCTCAAATTGCCCAGGCCATCAAGGAAGCGATGGATTCTCGCAGCAAGCGTGTGCAGATCAATGCTGACTACGTACTGAATCGCCTGGTCGAGATTGATCAACTCGACGTGCTGGACATCCTGCGCGATGACATGAGCTTCAAGCCTTTGTCGGAATGGCCGAAGGGTTGGCGCCAGTATCTGGTCGGCTTCGATATCGCCGAGATGTTCGAAGGTTCAGGCGAAGATCGATCGATGGTCGGCCTGATGAAAAAGATCAAGTGGCCGGACAAGGTCAAGAACCTGGAACTGCTCGGCAAGCACGTAGCGGTCAGCGCCTTCCGTGAACAGGTGGAAGTAAACGTAACCCACACCCTTTCTGAGCGGATGGCTAAAGCACGTGAGCGAGCCAGCAACGGTTGACCTTGAGCAGCAGTTAGTCGAGGACATCCTGTCATTTGCTCAAGACCCGCTTGGATACGTTTGGTACGCCTTCCCATGGGGCGAGCCTGGCACCGAGCTAGCGAACAAGACCGGCCCGCGTGATTGGCAGATTGAAGTCCTCGACTCAATCGGCAAGAAGCTACGCGCCGGCGCCAAGGATCTGGGCGAGGTAATCCACGAAGCCACGGCCAGCGGCCACGGCATCGGCAAGTCTGCCCTGGTGTCCTGGCTGATCAAGTGGACCGTGGATACCTGCGTAGATGCGCGTGGCGTTGTCACTGCCAACACTGAAACCCAGCTCAGGACCAAGACCTGGCCCGAGGTGGCGAAGTGGAACCGGCTTTCCATCACGTCTCATTGGTTCCGCATCACGGCCACAGCGCTGATCAGCACTGACCCGGAGCATGAAAAGAACTGGCGTGTGGACGCGGTGCCCTGGTCGGAGAGCAACACCGAGGCATTCGCCGGCCTGCACAACGAGGGCAAGCGCCTTCTGCTGGTGTTCGACGAGGCATCAGCCATCGCCGACCTGGTGTGGGAGGTGGCCGAAGGTGCACTTACCGACGAGAACACCGAAATCATTTGGGCGGCCTTCGGCAACCCGACTAAGACCACCGGCCGGTTCCGGGCTTGCTTCACACGGTACAAACACCGCTGGGGGCACCGCCAGGTTGATAGCCGCACGGTTGAAGGCACCAACAAAACGCAAATCGCCAAGTGGCAGCAGGACTACGGCGAAGACAGCGACTTTTTCCGCATCCGTGTACGCGGCATGTTCCCGAGGGCTTCTGAATTGCAACTGATCCCGACTGACTGGGTTGCCGACGCGATGAAGCGCGAGGCGGTCTATGGCATGGATGACGCCCTGGTCTGCGGTATCGACATCGCCCGGGGCGGCGCTGACAACAACGTGATCAGGTTCCGGCGTGGCCTGGACGCTAAGTCCATCAAGCCAATCAAGATCCCGGGCAGCGAAACCCGCAACACCACGGTGTTCATCGCCAAGGTGTGCACGGTGGTGATGGAGCATCGCCCGGACGCGGTTTTCGTTGACGCTACCGGCGTTGGTGGTCCAGTCGCTGACCAACTGCGCCGCCTGTTGCCGGGCATCGTCATCATCGATGTCAACTTCGCCAGCAGGGCGCCAGACCGGCACTACGCAAACATGCGCACCTATATGTGGTGGCAGATGCGCGAGGCATTACGTGCGGGCCTGGCCATTGATAGCAACGAAGAGCTAGAGGCCGAGCTGACCTCGCCGATGTACACGCACAACTCCAGCGACCAGATCGCCCTGGAGAAGAAGGACGACATCAAGAAGCGCCTGGGTATCTCTACGGACGACGGCGACGCCCTGGCGCTGACCTACGCCATGCCAGTGATGAAGAGCCAATACAACGAATACGGCGGTTCAGGGACCAGCAACAACGGCCTTGAATCCGAATACGACCCTTACGCGAGTAACTGACCATGTGTGGAAGCGGAATCAAAAAACTTGTGAACAAGGTGGTCAAGCTCGACCCATTGCGGGGCGGTGACGTCCTGCTTGAAGGGATGGGCTTGCCGAACATGTTTGGCGAGAACACCGGCATGTTCAACAAGGCCGAGCGGGAGAAGGCAGCGGCAAAGGCAGCGGCCGAAGCAGCGGGCTCAACATCCCCAGGTGCTGCGCCCACCACCTCCAGCGACTCAGTGCAGGCCGCTGTAGAAGCTGAACGCAAGCGCCGCCTGGCCCAATCCGGCCAGAACGGCACCATATTGACCGGTTCGTCTGGCGTGCTTGGCGGTGCCAACACCGGCCAGAAAACGCTGTTGGGGGTGTAAGTTGGCTGACTCCCTGCGCGAACGCTGCGAGAAGCGCTACACCGCTCTCAAGAGCGAGCGCGACAGCAACTGGCTGCCTGACTGGAAAGAGCTGGGCGACTTCATCAGCCCGCGCTCTGGCCGCTGGTACAACACGGACACCAACGACGGCAAGCGCCGAGATCAGAAGATTATTAACCCGCAAGCGACGTTTGCGTCTCGCACGCTTGGCGCCGGTATGCACACTGGCATGACCAACCCTGCATCGCCCTGGGTGAAGTTCGGTACGCCAGATCCTGGCCTGATGGAGTACGGCCCGGTCAAGGATTGGCTGTACGCGGCCGAGAAGTCGATGCGCGAAGTCATGGCCAGGTCGAACCTGTACAGCGTTCTGCCCAACCGGTACAGCGAAGAAGGCATTTTCGGCACCGCGCCTATGGTGGTGATGCCGGACGACAGCGATTTGTTGCGCTCTTACCCACTGGCTATCGGCAGTTACATGCTCGCCAACAACAGCCGCAACCAGGTGGACACGCTCTACCGCGACTTCCGCATGACTGCCCGCCAGATGGAACAGCAGTTCGGCAAAGACAAGATGAGCACCACGGCGCGCAACCTGCTGACCAGTAAGCCGGACGCCTGGGTTGATATCTGCCACGGTATCGAACCCAATGACACCCGCGAGAAGGGGCGCAAGGACAACACCAACATGCCGTTCCGGTCGGTGTACTGGGAAAAGAGCGGCGACAAGGATTCGATGCTGCGTGAGTCCGGTTTCAAGGTGTTCCCGGTAATGGCACCGCGCTGGGACGTGCTGGGCGAGGATGTGTATGGAACCGGTCCTGGATCGATGTGCATCGGCACCACCAAGGCCATTCAGTTGATGGAGCGCCGCAAGGCCGAACTGCTGGAGAAGGGCGTGCGCCCGCCAATGGGTGCGCCGGCCAGCCTCAAGAATCAACGCGCCTCGATCCTACCGGGCAGCATCACCTACCTGAACGATATGCAGGTGGGCGCTAAGTTCGCACCGCTGTATGAGGTTCAGCCTGCCTGGCTCGGCCAATTGCGTGGCGAGATTGCCGCTGACAGCTCGATCATTGACACCGCGTTCTTTGTCGATCTGTTCCTGATGATCAGTCAAATGGACAGCGTGCGCACCGCTTACGAGATTGCCACCCGCAAGGAAGAGAAGCTGCTGATGCTCGGCCCAGTGCTGGAGCGCCAGACAGATGACCTGTTAGACCCTCTGGTCGATATGTATTTCAACCAGATGCTGGAACAGTCGATCCCACGCTGGACCGGCATGTTGCCGGGTGCACCACTGTTGCCGCCGCCGCCGAAAGAACTGGCGAACATGGATCTGCGCATTGAGTTCACCAGCATCCTGGCCCAGGCACAGAAGGCCATCGGCGTATCCAGCATTGAACGAGCTATCGGGTTCGCCGGCACCGTGGCAACCGTCACCCAAAGCACCGAAGCGCTGGACCTGCTCGATTCCGATGAAGCCATGCGCCAATACTTTGAACTGATCGGCGTGCCCCCAACGCTGGTACGGGCTGATGACATGGTTGCTCAGATCCGCGAGCAGCGCGCCCAGGCGCAACAAAGCCAACAGATGCAACAGGAGCTGGGCAGCGTCATCCAGGGCGCCCAGGCGCTTAGCCAGACCGACACGGGAGGGGATAACGCCCTAACCGCGCTTGTAGGGGCGATGTGATGACCGAACGACAGGAGCCCACCGAGCAGGAACTGCAGGACATCGCCGACTTCAAGTGGCTGATGGATGACAGCCGCGGGCGCCGCTTCATGTGGCGAACCCTGGGTCATTGCAGGATTTTCCAGGGCTCAATAGGCCCCACCGACGCAATCACGAACTTCAACGAAGGCCAACGCAATGTTGGCCTTCTTCTTTTGAGCCAGGTCAACGACCTGACCCCATCGCTGTACGCGGTCATGGCTGCCGAGAACGCGCCAAAGCCGATTGCTGAACAACCCCAGGAGACAGATGAATGAGCCCTTTGATGATGAAGCTGCTTGGCCGCGTGTACATGAGCGAGGTTGATGCGGGCGGTGGCGGTGGTGGTGATGTATCGGCTCCCGCTCCCACAGCGGAAGCCCCGGCCCCAGCGGCTGACAGCTCGGTACTGACCCCGCCCGCTCCTACAGATGCTCAAGCACCGAAGCCGGATGACGCCAAGCCCGAAGACGCGGACAAGCCCAAGGACGAAAGCAAGGATGCTGATGGCAAGGACAAGCCAAACGGCGCCCCGGAAGCCTATGAGGACTTCACCCTGCCAGAAGGCATGGAGATGGATGTGGAAATCCTGGGCGAGTTCAAGAACCTGGCCAAGGAACTGAACATCCCGCAGGCCAAGGCCCAGCAACTCATCGACTTCCAATCGCAACTGGCGAACAAGCAGGCCGAGGCATACCAAGCCGCTGTCACCAAGCAGGCCAAGGACTGGGCCGCAGAAATCAAGAGCGACCCTGAAATTGGCGGTGAGAACTATGACAAGAGCGTAGCCAGCGCGATCAAGGTCATTCAGTCCTTCGGTGACCCGGCATTGACCGAGTTGCTGAATACCTCCGGGCTGGGCAACCACCCGGCGCTGTTCAAGTTCTGCCACCGCATCAGCGCGGCTATCTCGGAAGACAAGTTCGTCATGCCCGGCAGCCAGACCAATGCACCAAAAGAAATGAGCATCATCGACGCCTTCAAGTAAGGCCCTGACCAACCGTAGGAGATACACAGATGGGCATTTTGACCTCCACCATGCCGACCTTGCTGGATAAGTTCAGCCGGGAAGACAGCCAGAAAAAGATCATGAAGATCGTCGAGCTGATGGCCAAGCAGAACGATATCCTCATGGATGCCGAGTACCAGGAGTGCAACGACGGCTCCAAGCACAAGACCACCATGCGTTCGGGTATCCCTGAGCCAACATGGCGCCTCTTCAACAAGGGCATTCAGCCAAGCAAGTCCACCACTGTTCCGGTTCTCGATACCACCGGCATGATGGAAGACTATGGCTTGGTCGATAAGGCCCTGGCCGATCTGTCCGGCAATGCTGATGGTTTCCGCGTGTCCGAGAACGTTGCCAAGCTGCAAGGCTTCAACAACAAGGCCGCGCGCTACATGTTCTACGGCAACACCAGCTCCGAGCCTGAAGCGTTCCTGGGTCTCTCGCCGCGCTACAACGACAAGTCGGCCGAGTCTGGCGCAAACATCATTGATGCTGGCGGCACTGGCTCCACCAACGCATCGCTCTGGTTCGTTACCTGGGGCGAGATGACCACTCACCTGCTGTATCCGAAAGGCAGCGTGGCCGGCTTCCAGCACCGCAACTTGGGTGAGGACACCGTAAAGGATGCGGTTGGCGGCGAGTACCAGGCCTATCGCGACCACTTCAAGTGGGACATTGGTATGTCGGTGCGTGACTGGCGCGCCAATGCCCGCGTAGCGAACATCGACGTCAGCACATTGACCGCAGACGGCGCCACTGGCTCCAAGCTCATCGAGCTGATGATCAAGGCCTATTACCTGCTGGAAAACCCAATGCAGGGCGAAGGCCGCACGGTCATTTATGCCAACCGCACCCTGCAAACCTTCCTGCACCTGCAGGCCATGAACTCCAAGAACGTGAACCTGACCATCGGTGAATACGCCGGTAAGAAGATCCCCGAATTCCTGGGTATCCCAATCAAGCGCGTCGACGCGCTGCTGAACACTGAAGCCCGCGTAGTCTAACGACTGCGTGGTTTCCTCCCCCATATTGGAGAAACCATCATGCTTTTCGACGCAAAGCTGCTCATGTCGAGCGCCCAGGCAATCACCGCCTCCGCAGCTTCGACCGACGTTATCGACCGTGGCGACAACAAGGACGTAGGCCGCGCCGGTGATATTCCCTTGGTCATTCAGGTTGTTGAAGCGTTCAACACCCTGACCAGCCTCACCATCGAGCTACAGACTGATGACAACTCGGCCTTTTCCTCGGCCCGCTCACTGTATTCGGTGGTGGTCCCGCTGGCCGACCTGAAACTGGGTTACCAGACCCCGGTTATTACCCTGCCGCAGAAAACCGAACGCTTCCTGCGCCTCAATTACACCGTGACTGGCACCGCCCCAACACTGGGCAAGGTAACCGCCGGCATCGTTGCTGGAGTGCAGACCAATGCCTAAGCGCTATGAAGTGCTTGAGCGGTCGTTTATCAACGGTCGTCTCTATGAGCCGGGCGAAACACTGGTGCTGGAAATCGACAGCCCCGGCGGAAACCTGAAGATTGCGGGTGCAGCAAAGGCTCCAACCATCCAGCAGGGCGCTGATGATTTGGGTCTGGGCTACGTTGCTGCCCGTGGCGCTGCTGGCAAGTTCGTGATCAAGGATGACAAGGACCAGCGGGTTGGCGAGTTCATCGGCAGCAAGGCGGAAGCGGAAGCGGAAGCCGCCCGCCTGAATGCTGGTGGCTCAGTCGCACAGCCAACCATCCAGCAGGGCGCTGATGACGAAGATCAGGACAACACCAACGGCAACGGACTGCCAGACGCCTGATCACCAGCAACAAACCCTCTGGGCCCTTCAGGGCCCTTTTCTTTTTCTGAGGTTCCCGAATGTCCAGCGACGTAGAGATTTGCAACATCGCGCTGTCGCGTGTTGCACACACGCAGCCCATCGTTTCGTTCACGGAAAAGAGCAAGGCGGCCGAACTATGCCGTGTGTTCTATGCCCCGCTGCGTGAGCTGGTGTTGCAGGCGTTTCCCTGGCCATTCGCGGAATCTGTAGTTGCACTGGCAAGCCTGGGCAACCCTGCTCCTGGCTGGGCCTACCGTTATCGGTACCCGGCCGACTGCCTGCAAGTGCGTGACATCGTACAGCCAGGGTTTCGCCGCTCGCTCACCAGCGATATGCAGATCCCCTACAGAATTGGTTACGACGCAGGCGGCCGGGTGATTCACACCGATCAGCCAGAGGCTGCGTGCCGCTTCACCTTCAAGGTCGAGGACTCCACGTTCTTCGACCCTCAATTTGCCGACGCGCTGGCCTGGCGCCTGGCGATGGACCTGGCTTTGCCGCTCAGTTCCAAGCCTGACCTGCAGCAGTTCGCTGCCCAGCAATACCAAATGGCGCTGACCATCGCTGAGGGTTCCGCTTTGGAGGAATCCCAGGACGATCCAGAGCCTGAATCCGAATTTATTACGGTGCGAGCATGAGCGGAATACTCCAACCGACCTTCGCGGCGGGCGAACTGTCGCCGTCTGCCAGCGCCCGTACCGACATTGCCCGCTATTACACGGGCCTCAAGCTGTGCCGCAACTTCATGGTCATGCCCTACGGTGGCGTGCGTAACCGCGCTGGGACGCGCCTGGTGGCCGAGGTCAAGGATTCGACCAAGCTTTGCCGGCTGGTTCCGTTCCAGTTCAACGACGTGCAGACCTACGTCCTGGCGTTTGGCGACTTGAACATGCGGGTTATCAAGGACGGTGGCCAGGTGCTGTACAGCGCCGGCCCCAACATCGGCACGCCCTTCGAACTGGCCATGCCATACACGCAGAATGACTTGGCGTCGCTGAATTACACCCAGTCCGCCGACGTGATGACGTTCGCGCAGCCAGGGTACAAGCCGCGTGAACTGAACCGCCTGGCCCACGACAACTGGACCACCGCCGAAATCAACCTGGCCCCGCGCATTGCCGCTCCGGCATCTGCCACGGCGGTAAGCGGTGGCGGCACTGGCACGGCGCAAACCTGGCGCTACCAGGTCACGGCTGTGCTGGATGACGGCAACACCCTGGATGAGTCCCTGCCCGCAACGTCCAACTCCGTCACGACCCACACAGATGTTGCCTCGGCAACCATCACCTGGCCCGCCGTCACCGGTGCTACGTACTACATCATCTACAAGGACAACGCCGGCGCCGGAATATACGGGTTCATTGGGCGCGCCACCGGCACCACCTTCACGGACCAGAACATCACGGCCGTCAAAACCGACACACCACCGAATGGAAATGACCCTTTTGTTGGCGTCGGCAACTACCCGGGCGCCGTGGTGTATTACCAGCAACGCCTGATATTCGCCGGTAGCAATTTGCAGCCACAGACCGTGTGGACGAGCAAGACCGGCCTGTTCAAGAACTTCGGATATTCCGTCCCGAACAAGGACGATGATGCGATCACCTTCACTTTGAGCAGTAACAAGGTGAACCGGGTTCGCCATCTGCTGGGGCTGCGCAAGCTGCTGGCGCTCACCACGGGCGCAGAGTTCACTATTTCGGGCGGTGACACAGGTTTGTCGGCAAAGACCGTGCAGGCCGTTCCAGAGGGCTATGACGGTACCGCCATCGTTCCGCCCGTAGTGGTGGGTAACAGTGCCGTGTACGTCCAGGCGCGTGGTAACCGTGTGTCATCGTTCGGTTACTCCCTGAATGCTGATGGCTTTGCCGCTGATGACCTGACGCTATTCAGTGCACACCTGTTCAAGGGCAAGGAGCTGACGAACGTCGCTTACCAGAAGGTGCCCGACTCGATTGTCTGGTATGTGCGGGATGACGGCATGCTGCTGGGGTTGACCTACGTTCCCGAACAGCAGCTGGTGGGCTGGCACTGGCACGACACTGACGGCTTCGTCGAGTCCATCGCATGCATCCCGGAAGGCCAGGAAGACGTGCTGTACATGGTGGTGCGCCGCAACATCAACGGCGTGCAGAAGCGCTACATCGAGCGCATGGAAAGCCGCCAGATAACCAGCATTGAGGATGCTTTCTTTGTTGATTGCGGCCTGACCTACGACGGGCGCAACACCGACGCCGCCAAGACCTTCACCTTGTCCGGTGGCACAACCTGGCAGTTTCCCGAGGTCGTCACCATGACGGCGGCGGGGCACACCCCATTCACGGCCGGTAGTGTCGGCGTCGACTACTCGTTGAAGCGTCAGGTGATCGACGAGAACGGCGACCCGGCAACAGAAATTGTGCGGGTTGAAGTGGTCGGCTACACCAGCGCCAGCGTAGTCACGGTCAAGCTGCTGATCATCTGCCCGGTATCGTTGCGCGGTGTGGCCGTATCTGCCTGGGCTCGCCAGGTCAAAACGCTGTCCGGCCTTGGCCACCTAGAGGGTAAGACCGTTTCAATCCTGGCAGACGGCAGCGTGCACCCCCAGCGCGTGGTTACGGGCGGTTCCGTTGCGTTGCAGGAAGCCGCGGGCATTGCCCATGTAGGGCTGCAATACATATCTGACATGGAAACCCTCGACCTTGAGCTGAAAAACGCCAACGAGACAGCGCTGGACAAGAAGATTGCCGTCACCAGCTTGACCGTAATTGTCGAGGAGTCACGGGGCATCTTCGCTGGTAATGACAAAAACCACCTGTACCCACATAAGACTGACCGGGATGACTATGAGTCGCCTATCGAGCTGCTAACCGGCCAAGCGGAAATCTCTATCTCCAACAACTGGCAGGGCAAGGGCCGGGTGTTTATCCGGCAGGCCGATCCTTTACCGCTATCCGTGCTGGCGGTGATCCCGGAGGTGACCATTGGCGGTCGCTGACGTTTTGCCCATTGATCCCGACGATATCCCGGCGATCATGCGCGACGTGCGCCAGGCCGATATCGACGAGATTGTCGAAGGTCTCGGCGTATCCCTGGAGCGTGAGTTGCTGTCCGGCATCAACGACAGCCTCAACGCCCGCAAGATCGTGGTCAACGGTCACATCGTCGCCGTGTTTGGGGATGCTGTGCACAGCCTTCTTGGATCGGTCGGCGTGCCCTGGCTGATCAGCACCAGCCACGTCGAGCGCCACGCCCGCGCCTTTCTCAAGGTCTGCAAGCCCGAGGTGCAAGGGATGCTGACCCGCCACCGCCACCTCATCAACTACGTCGACGCCCGCAACACATCGGCCATTCGCTGGCTGAAATGGCTGGGCTTCGACTTCGGCGAGGCCGTCCCGTATGGGCCTAAGCGCCTGCCGTTCTATCCCTTCACCCTGAACCGAGAGGAATAACCATGTGCTGGATGGCATTGATACCCGTCGCCATTGGATTGGCCGGCAGCATGATGCAGGCCCAGGGCCAGAAGCAAAACGCACAGTTCCAGTCTGGAATGATGGAGCAGAACGCCGCGTTCAAGCGACAAACTGCTGACGAAACGATCAACGCCGGCAACACCTCGGCGGATTGGCAGCGCGTGCGCACCGGCCAGGCAGTCGGCACCCAGCGAAGCGTGCAGGCCGCCAACGGGATCGACGTGAACAGCGGCAGTTCTGCACAGATGCAGGACGACACCGCCATGCTCGGCGAGCTGGACGCCCTGACGATCCAGAACAACGCCGCCCGCGAAGCATACGGCTACCGCGTGCAGGCCAAGCAAGACTTGCTCAACGCCAACCAGACCGTGCAAAACGGTAAGACCGCCGCCATGGGCTCAATCCTCGGCGGCATCGGTGGTGCATTCGGTTCATTCGCGGGGGCTCGCTAATGCCACGGGTACCGACATACGACACGGCGCAGGTCCAGCAGCAGCCAACCCGGCCCATTCAGTTGCAGGGCGTGGCCCCTGATACCACCTCGATTGCCCAGGGATTGCAGTCGGTTGGTCGCGGCGCGCAGATGCTCATGGACAAAGAGCGTGAGAAGGCCGACACCGCACTGCTGATGGATGCTGATAATCAGCTCACCAAGTGGCAGCAGCAGACCATGTACGGCGAGAACGGCGCCTACACACGCAAAGGCCAGAATGCGCTGGATGTTACCAACCAGACCCTGGACCAGTTCGAAAAGGCCCAGGCAGAGATTGCCAAAACCCTGACCAACGATCAGCAGAAGGCCAGGTATGCGCAGATCGTGAACAGCCGGCGCAACTCCCTGTCCAATGACCTGAACCGCTACGAGTACGGCGAGCGCCAGAACTATTACGGGCAGGTCGAAAAGGCTCAGCTCGAAACATCCATGCAGGGCGCAGCGCTGGAATATCAGGATCCGACCAAGGTTGCGCAGTACCGGCAGAAGGTGGACGCGGTTTTGTCCAGTCGCGCCGAACGGCTGGGCCTTTCGCCTGAAGCGGCCCAGGCCGAGAAGCTGAAATACAACAGCTCGCTTGTCTCCGACGTGCTGCAGCGCCAGGCAACCGACAACCCTTATGAGGCGCAAAAGAGCCTAAAGCAGTTCGAGGGGTCCATGACTGCCGATGACCTGGTGCGGGTTGGCGGCATGATTGAGGGCAAGGTTGACCGGTTGCAGCAAAAAGCCGAGATGGCCCAGTTGCGTAATGAGGCCAAGGCCGAACGGACGCTGGGGAAGATCAACGCCCAGATATCCAGCGGTATTCCGGCCACCGACGAAATGTGGAAGCAGTGGGGGAGCCAGGTCCGTGGCACGCCTGCCCAGACCGAGTTCAATGAATTGATCAAGCAGGAGGTGGACACGCAAAAAATCCTCCGACTCCCCATTGACCAGCAAATAGCTGCGATCAACTCCAAAACCGCCAAACTCCAAAATGACGGTGGCACCATTGCGGATGCCGCGAACCTGAACCGGCTGTCCCGCGCTGTCGATGCCTCGGCGAAGATGATGAGCGAGTCACCAGTCGATTATTTCCAACAGCGCCTGGGCGGTGATATCACCCCGATAGACCTGAATTCGCCTGATCTTGGGGCAGTGCTAACTGATCGAGTATCGGCCATTCAGGGAATGCAGCAGAAGTTCGGATCGACCGTGGCAATGAAGCCTCTCCTGCCGCAAGAGGCCAAGCAGATCAGCGCCCAGCTCGCGGAGATGACGCCGGAACAGCAGAGCCAACTGTTTGCAACGCTGCACAGCGCCATGGGCGATGACAAAGCCTACTCCGGCGCAATGCAGCAGATCGCCCCTGACTCACCGATACGCGCACTTACCGGCCTACTGGCTGGCAAGCAGCGCTCCATGATCACAAACACCAATTGGTTCAGGCCCGACGACGTTGTCACAAGCGGGGATGTGGCCAAGACCATGGCCCTGGGTGAGTCCATCCTAAACAAATCAAAGACGGAAAAAGGGGCGGACGGAAAAGGCGCATCTTTTCCACTGCCAAAACAGGCGGATTTTCAGCTGGAACTTAACAAGCAACTGGGCAACGTTTTCGCCGGTCAGCCACAGTCTTATCAGCTTGCGGCCCAGGCTGTGAAGTCCTACTACACCGGTGCAGCTGCTGAAAAAGGGAACGTCTCCGGAGAAGTTGACCGCAGCCTGCTGCGTCAGGCGATCAAGGCATCAGTGGGGGAGGTTGTCGACTTCAATGGCGGTGAAACCCTGGCGCCGTGGGGAATGCCCGGTCACACCTTCCGCGACATGGCCGCCGAGCGGTTGGTAGGTACTATGAAAGCGCAGGGTATGAGCGAGGCGGATATTGCCACCGCTGATGCCCTGACACTGCGTCAGTACAAGGACGGCATCTACTACGTCATGCAGGGTCAGCAGTTCAAGTACGGCACAGACGGTAAGCCGTTAATGGTCAACGTCAATGAGGACGCACAATGAGCCTTATCGGCGATCTGGCATTCAGCGACCAGCGCACGCTTGAGCAGGATTCGCTGGCCAACCCTGCTACCACTCTTCCGGAACCCGGATTTTGGGATGGATCAGGAACTGCGCTGTTCAGCGGTATCGGCCAGGGCCTTGCTCAGTTGACGTTGCAGGCGGCCCAGTACGGCAACGACCCTACGCAGATGATTTCGCTCAACATTGAAAGCGACGAGGACAACCTTGCCCGCCGAGAACACATTGGCGATATGCGAAACGAGCTGACAGAGCGGATGCGGCCCGATGCGGCTACCAGCGGCACGGCGGCCCAGGTTCTGTTTGGCCTTGGCGATGCCGGTTCCCGATTTGCCTTTGGCCTTGCCTCGGGCGGTATGCCCGTTGGCGCACTGACTGCTGGCTCATCGATGGGCGAACAGCGATTTACCGAGCTGAAAGGCCAGGGTGTTGATACCAAAACGGCCGCGATTGCTGGTGCGATAGAGGGCGGCGTGATCGGCGTCGGTGCCTTCCTGCCCGCCGCCCGCCTGTTCAGCGCTCCAACGGTCGATCTTGCCGCAACTGCCGGCGCCAACGTGGGCCTGGGTATTGCTGCCCGTGGCGGTGTTGGGGCAGTGCTGGAGAAGAATGGGTATACGCAGCAGGCCCAGCAATACAAAGCGTTGGATGCGACCGGACTGGCCGTTGACGGTTTACTGGGTGGTCTATTTTGGGGCGCTGGCCGGGCGATGACCCGCGGCGTCTCGGCGGGAGAGGCTGACGCAGCCTTGACCGCGAACAACGGGCTCCACCATCAGCACGGCACCGCCCCCGGTGCGCCGGTCGATGCACGATCAAGCATCGCGCACCAGGCTGCGCTGGACCAAGCCATCGCCCAGCTTGGTCGCGGTGAGCCCGTCAACCTTGGCGGCATTGCGGATGATGCGATGTTTATCAAAACCGACCAGATCGGACCGCGTCGAGAGGTGATACGCCAGCAGGCCGAGCAAGAGGTGTTCGCAGCCGCCCGCGCCGAACTTGAGCCCGTCGCTGCGACCGGCCTGCCGAATGTGCGGGATCTGCGCACCGAACTGGGCACCCTGCAAAAAACTGTTGATGGTCTAGATGGCACTTATCGCGAATCGGCTAAGTCTTTCCAGCGCCAGGGCATGAGCCGCAAGCAGGCAGAACGCGCAGCACGGGACGGCATTGCAGTACAGCGACAAGCCGCACAAGGCCGCATCGGCGAGATAAACCAAGCGCTTGATGGCAACCGCGCAGCCGCCCGGGCCGGTGCTGACCTTGCTGCTATGGATCGTGGCCAGGTGCCGGACCGTTTCGCGAGCAAGGTCAACGAGCGCGCCGAGCAGATCGGCAGCGCATTTAAGCGTACAGCCCTGGCCAGCAGTGTTTCCCCCGACCATGGCGCGACACTGATGCGCGCTGCCGGCAAAGAAATGGAGCGACTGTTACGGGAAGGTGGGCACATCGTTGACGACATCAAGGTAAACCCATCCCGCAACATTGATGCAGGTGCACCTTCTGCGACTGCCCGATCCGATAGCGAAGCTCCAAGGGATCCTGATTCAACTGCGCCACCGGATCTTTCCGTTCAACCAGAGGGCGCGCGCGTAGATACCGAGCAACAAGGCCAGCCAACACAAGAAGCGCCAGCACCAAGTCCAGAGCAGATTCGGGAGCCTTCATCGGCTGCCGCTGATCCCCTTGCCGATATCGATACCGCCTTGCCGGCGCTCATTGACTCCATTGTTTCTGGCGAGCGTGACGTACAGGTACCGACCGGAGCATTCAATGAAGACGGTTCAGCGGTCACCGTGTCCGCCCGTGAAATGCTGGCTGAGGCAGATGGCAACATCGCCCGCGCCGAAAACGACTCGAAAGGGTTTCTTGCTGCCGCCTTGTGCGCGCTGAGGTTTGGTAACTGATGAAACAGCAATGTATCCAGGCGGTTCAACAGGCCATCGGCCGCACGCTCAACCAGCCAGAAATAAAAGATATCCAGGCCCGCATATCACGGAACATGCGCCAGCTTGCCCAGACCGATCCCGCGTGGCAGTCGTTAACTGCGGCTGATCGTCTGACCCAGGCGGCGCAAAGTGCGGCCAAGGAACTGCGCGCCGAGGCGGCAAAGAGCAAGCAGCGCGTGGGGCTGACCATCCTGGCGCATGACCGCGTAGCCAACTACATGAAGCAATTCCCCGATGACCCGTTGCTGGCGCTTGATCGCATGCTGGCGTTTTCTTCAGATGGCCCCGGCATATTCTCGATTGAATCGGCAACGAACGGAATTCGCGCCGAAGCCATGGGAAGCATGCTTGATGCTATCGACTTCACCAGGGGCAAGATGCTGGGTCTATTCGCCGACGCGGAAAAGGCCCGTTCACTTGTGCAGGAATTACACGGGGAGAACAGCGGAGTTCCAGAGGCGAAGGTGGCCGCCAAGCAGTTCCATGATGTGGTTGAACGACTTCGTCAGCGGTTTAACCGTGCTGGTGGTGATGTTGGCCGGCTCGATGACTGGGCGATCCCGCGCAGCCATAGCCAGTTGAAGGTAGCCCGCAATAAGGACGCCTGGATTAACGATCACGTGGCCTGGGCCAATCGTTCCAAGTATCTCAACGAAGACGGCAGCCGCATGACCGACGTTGAATTGAACGAGTTCTTCGGTCATGCCTGGGAGACAGTATCTACCGGCGGCGTCAACAAGATCACACCAGGGACGATAACCGGTGGCGGAGCGCGCGCAAACCGTGGCAGCGAATCACGCCAGATCCACTACCGCGACTCTGATGCTTACATGGCCGCCCAAGAAAAGTATGGTGATCGTGGGTTGATGGATCTCATGTTCGGACACATCGACCGTGCAGCTCGAGATATTGCCTTGGTCGAAACGCTGGGGCCCAACCCGAACAACGCCATGCGCTTCCATACTGAAACTGCCTATAAACAGGCGGTTTCAGCCAAACCCGAAAAAATGAAATCCCTGGGCAAGCAGATTCGCCGCCTGGAGAACTTGTATACCGAGGTGGCCGGCACTCGCGAACCGCCAGCATCGGCGCGCCTGGCCAACACCTTCGACACCTACCGAGCGACCAACGTTGCCGGAAAGCTGGGCTCCGCCGTGATCACCGGCCTGAGCGACCAAGGCACCATTGCCATTACTTCCAAGATCAACGGCATGCCGGTGATGAAGGTGTTCGCCAACGAAGCGCGGATGCTGAACCCGGCCGATGCCAGTCATCGCCGTATAGCCATGCGCGCAGGCTTGGGTGTCGATCAGCTGATTGGCAGTCTGAGCCGATGGGGCACCGAAGGTCTTGGCGTTGAGGGCGAGGTCGCCGGCCGGGCCGCGAAGTATTCGCAGACGGCGGCGACCAAAGTCCTGCAGTTGTCCGGCATGAACGCGATTGACGGCGGCAACCGCCGCGCATTCGGCGCCGTGATGATGGATGTGACTGGCGATCTTACCCGTCGCTTTGATTCGCTGGCCGCCCTTGAGGTCGGTGACCGAAGGATCATGCAGTCGCGTGGCATCACCGATCAGGATTGGTCGGTATGGCGACTGGCCCAACCGGAAGATTGGCGCGGCGCCGGCGACCAAGTGCTTACCGCCGGCAGCATCTACCGCATTGCTGACGCCGACCTGGCGCCGCTGGTTGGCAAGCTTGGCGTGTCTGCCAGCAGACTTAGGGAGCAGGCAGCCACCAAGCTGCTAGGCGTCGTCCTCGATGAGACGAGCATGGCAATACCCGCGCCGGGAGCCCGCGAGCGCGCCTTTATGCACGGCAACAACAAGCGCGGGGAGTGGAGTGGGGAGCTGATGCGCAATTTCTGGCAGTTCAAGTCCTTCTCCGTATCAATGATTTCCAAGCACTTCAAGCGCGCACTGGCACAGGAAACAGGGTGGGGGAAGGCCGGATACACCGCCGCACTGTTCGCCACCACCACCGTCCTGGGCGCCATGGCGCTGCAACTTAACGAGATTGCGAGCGGACGAGACCCCAAGAACATGGCGGACGACGAATTGGGCGGGATACCGGGGCTTCGTTTTGGCATGGCAGCCATGCTCAAAGGTGGCGCGTTGTCGCTATACGGTGACTTTCTGTTCTCCAACACCACGCAGGGCGGCACGTCCGCGCTGGCGGCTTTCGGCGGGCCGTTCGCTGGTGACGTGGAAACGCTGCTCAACCTGCGCGGGATGACCGCCAACGCCGTGCTTGATGATAAGGACCCCTCAAGCATTGGGGCGCGCCTGCTACAGCTGGGCAAAGGGCATATTCCTGGCGCTAACCTTTGGTACACCAAGGCAGCCACCGATCACATGATTTTCCACCAGATGCAGGAGTACTTCTCGCCTGGCTACCTGAGCAGGATGGAGCGGCGCGCCCAGAAAGATTTCGGGCAAAGCTTCTGGTGGGAGCCTGGGGAGATGTCCCCGTCCAGGCCACCAGACCTCGGAGCCGCCGCCGGCAAATAACTCTTACCACCCCCATCGAATCCCGCCACTGAGCGGGATTTTTTTCGTCCATAGAAAAGGAGTCACAGCCGTGACTGTCAGCACAATTTCAAGCGTTGCGGAGTTTGTTACCAACGGGGTTACGACCAATTACCCGTTCTATTTCAAGTTCCTGGCCAATGAGGACTTGGCTGTTACGTACATTAATCCGGACGGTGTCAGTGCGCTGCTGATCCTTGGAACGCATTACACGGTGAATGGTGCCGGTGATGATGACGGGGGGAGCATCGTTACGAACACGGCATTGGCTGGCCCTGGCCAATTGGTCGTGTCGCGTGAAATGGACCCTTTCCAGCAAACCAGCCTGCGCAACCATGGCAAGTTCCTGGCCGAGACCCATGAGGATGTTTTTGATCGGCTGACGATGCTGATTCAGCAGGGTTTCTCAATCTTTAAGCGCGCTTTGACCAGGCCGTTTGGGCGAGATTATTTCTTCGCTGAAAATCGCCGAATTACCAGCGTTAAAGATCCAGAAGACATTCAGGATGCAGCCACCAGAGGCTGGACCGCCCGTTTCTTTGCTGATCTCATTGACCAAGTAACCGGCATCATTAACACCACCACCGGGATTTTTTACGATAGCGGAACACTGTTTGATTATCTGAGGTTCGGTAATAGCAGGACAGTGGACAACATCGCAGCCCTGCGCCTACTCAGCGCCAGCAGAAACCAGCGCGTTATTGTCCTGGGCTATTACGCTCGCGGTGATTACACGCCGGTTCACTATTCTGTCGATCCTCTGGACATCACCACCGCCGATGATGGGTTCGCTACCATCGTTGGCTTGGACGGTGCCCGATGGAAGTTGGCGTTTGCTGGTTACATTGATGTGCGCTGGGCTGGCGCCGTTCCCGATGATACGACCGACTCTTACCTCGCAATCCAAAAGTGCATCACTTATGCGGGCGCCAAGGGCATCAGTCGTGTTTGTGTTTACGGCAAGTACGTCATCACCGACACGCTGGTGGTGGACTTTGCCAGCTACTTTAAAGGCATCCTCATTGAGGGCGGCAGTGCGCTAATTGATCAGATCCGGCAGATCGGCAACAACAAGGATGCGTTTTGGTGGTCCACAACCCAATACCTGCGCAACAGCACGATCAGGAACTTGGGTATTTACTGCATGGCCAACGCTGGCCACGGGGTAAACATCAAGCTGGGGTGCGCACTTAACCGCTTCATCGACGTGAACGTCACCGTTCTTAACCCGACCAAATCCACATACACCGGTATCTGGTCGGGTATCGGCCTGGGCCAGCCCCAGGGTGTGTTCGACACGACGTGGGAAGGTGGCGACCTGTACATCACGAACGCCCACACCGCGTTCGGCATCGACTTTGTAACGAACGGCACCACCTTCAATGAAAACAACTTCCGCCGCATGCGCTGGAATAACGGCAACGTCCGGCAGTTTGCCAGGTTCTCCAACGTTGATACGGGCTCATATCTTGAAGGCAACACGATTGATGGCATCAACTTTGAAATTTGCAGCGGCGGCGGGGTATTTGTCACCAACGCAAAAGGCTGGAAGATCAGTACGCTTTCGTTTTGGGATCATGGCGGCTCGTACAATGACCACCTGGTGCACTTCGGCGTCAACAGCGGGTTGGAGTCTGTCAATAACGTCGTTGAGCTGGTGAAGCGAAACGGCGACGCCATGGCGGCGGGGAAGCGCGACATCTACATCGAGGGCGCCCAGGATACGACGCTGATCAACTGCTACACAGATCCGGCCAATGGCGCGTCGTACGACTTCAACAACAAGCGCGTCAGCATTATCGGGCCGCAGCTGTCCGGAGCGACCAACACCGTCTACACGTCCTACGTGAATTCGAACCACAGTGTTACTGCGAGCGCTTCGTTTAACGGAACCACGGCCGTGGCCAGCGCCGCTTACAACATCGGTAGCATTGTGCGGAGTGCGGCCGGCCTGTATCGAGTTACGTTCACCGGGGCGCGGACCAACACCAATTACCAAGTGCACATGATGTTGTCGAGCGAGGTGCTGACCATTGGCCAGGTGTCGAAGACGCTGAACTACTTCGACATCAAGGTCTCGTTGCCGGGCGGTGCCAACCAGGACATGGTTAACATTGACTTCAAGGTGTTTGGGTAATTTGTAAATCCGGCTCGACAGGGATGTCGAACGGTCGGCGTAACGCCGGGTGGAACTCTTTGGACATAGTGCCTATTATCGTTTGGCGACTTGGACGCGAAAGGGTCCAGCGCAGCCGTAAAAGTACACTGATTAGTACATCGGCTGAGGTGGTTGCCACAGATGGTCAGCAAATGCTGGTTAAAACCCGTGAAATGCGATTCCTGTCTCGGGCACCACAGGCACCACTGTTTCAACGGCAATGTTTTCAGATGATCCCAGAATGGTTCTGAAGGCCAGGTGAGCCGGGCATTTGCCCCCGCTCTTTTGTATCTGCGCAACCTTGAAGACCCAGATGCATTCCCATTCCTCGATCTAAGAGAACAACATGACCACGACTGAGATGACCCAGGAAGCACGGCACGAACAAGCGCTCAAGCACTACCTTGAAGCGACGCCGCAGCTTAAAGAAGAGATCAAGGACCTGAGTGCCGACGATCAGCGCGACCAGATTCAGTGGGCATTCGAAGATGAGGCCGAGAGTCAGGGCTACCAGCCTTGGGAGCTGACCCTCAAGTACACCTCGACGCCCGAAGAGTTCGAAGCCGCGCGGTTGGCCTTGCACAAAGAGGCGGCCGAGGTGCTGGGTGTCGATTGGGACGAGTACTGCGAGATGAATAATCTGGTGGTCTAAGCACGGCGGGCTTGTTGTGGCGAGGGAGCTTGCTCCCGCTGGGCTGCGAAGCAGCCCCAAATTGGGTGATCGAAATACATCAGGTGTACGTCGATGAACGGTTTGGGAGCGCTGCGCACTCCAGCGGGAGCAAGCTCCCTCGCCACAATCGCCCGGCCTGCATGGTTTCCTAGATGCTCAGGCGCATCGACAGATCCACCGCCTTCACATCCTTGGTCATCGCGCCGATGGAGATGTAGTCCACGCCAGTTTCAGCGATAGGCAGCAAGGTGGTTTCATTGATCCCGCCGCTGGCTTCCAGCTTGGCCTTGCCTGCGTTCAGGCGCACGGCTTCGCGCATGTCTTCCAGGCTCAGTTCATCCAGCATGATGATGTCGGCACCCGCCGCCAGGGCCTCGCGTAATTCCTCCAGGCTTTCCACTTCGATTTCCACCGGCTTGCCCGGGGCAATCTTGTGGGCGGCGGTGATCGCTTGGGCAATACCACCGCAGGCGGCGATGTGGTTTTCCTTGATCAGGAACGCGTCATACAGCCCGATACGGTGGTTGTGGCAACCGCCGCAGGTCACCGCATATTTCTGCGCTAAACGCAGGCCGGGCAATGTCTTGCGGGTGTCCAGCAGCTTGACCTGGGTGCTGGCGACAAAGTCCGCCAAAAATTGCGCACGGGTGGCAACCCCTGACAGCAATTGCAGAAAATTCAACGCGCTACGTTCACCACTGAGCAGCGAGCGGGCCGGGCCCTCAAGGTGGAACAACGCCTGGTTGGGGCTCACTCGTTCACCATCAGCCACCTGCCAATGCACAGCAACCCGTGGGTCCAGTTGACGAAACACCGCATCCACCCACGCCGTGCCGGCGATAACAGCCGCCTCACGGGTAATGATCGTGGCCTTGGCCAGCCGTTCGGCCGGGATCAACTGCGCGGTGATGTCGCCACTGCCGATGTCTTCCAGCAGTGCGCGGCGCACGTTGGCTTCGATTTCGGCGGTGAGGTCGGCAAGACGGAGGTTCGGCATAACAGGCTCCACAAACAAAGTGCCTCGATTATAGGGCCAGCGTGCGTTCTAACCCAGGCTCGCCACTCATTTACCGCACAAAGTCAGAGTGTGCTGGCGCAACTGCCCTCGTTTGCAAGATAATCTCGCGCCTTGCAATTGGCGTCATAGCTTTGACGTCCTGGTGGTGATCGGGTGTTTGCAGTGCCTGCCGGGCCTGCGCTCCGTCTCTCCACCGCTCAAAACCGCCGTTTCAGGAGGCCAGGATGCACAATGACGGGAAGGTGGTGCCTATCAACAGGGCACAGGCCACGCCATCGCCGCTCGCGCGCCTGCCGGTGGTGTTGCTGCAGGTGCGTGACAAGGTTGCGCAACAGCTGCAGCAAGGCTTGCAGGAACTGTTCGATAACGCCGACGACACCCTGTTCGAAATGGCCGAAAAGGCCCGTAGCACCGTTGACCATCATATTTTTTTCGAGGCCATGCGCGACCTGCGCCTCAAGCGCAAGAACTTCGAGCGCGTGTTCATGGAGCAGCTGTTTGTGGCGTTCGCCAACCTGGGCCAGGCCCGGTGCAGCGGTGCACACCTGGTGCCGGTGGTGTCTTATGAGGCGGCACCCGGCACCAGCGCGGATGATGTGGAAAAAGCCGTGGCTCTGGAGGCGATGCTCGGTCGGGTGCGGCATCGTGATGGCTTGGCCCTGGGGCAGTTGAACGCACGCTTGAGTGAACTGCTCGGCAGGCGCCTGGAGGACCCTGAAAACCCCTTGGGCCCTGCGCGGCTTTGTGAGTTTTTCCTGCAAGCAGGGCGCAGCCTGGGGGTGGAGATTCGCGTGAAGCTGGTCATGCTCAAGCTGTTTGAGAAATACGTGCTCAGTGATGCCGACCTGTTGTATGGCGAGGCCAACCAATTGCTGATCGCCACCGGCGTATTGCCGCAACTCAAGACGGTCCCGTCCCGTCGAGCTGGCGGGCGCGAGGCCCGGGAGCACCAGCATTACACCCGCCAAGCGGTGGCCGACCCGCCGCTGGATAAAAGCGGCCAGCAAGCGTTCAGTGCCTTGCAAAAGTTACTGGTAGCCGTGCGTGGCAGCGTGGCCCCGACCCTTGAAGCCAGTGCCGAGCCGCAGCCGATTGCCACCCGCGATCTGCTACGGCTGTTGTCGCATTTGCAGCAATATGTCCCGGAGCCCGGTGGCGAGGACGATTTCGACCTGCGCAACCAGCTGGAACAGTTGCTGACCCGGGGCAGCGTCAAAAGCGGCAAGTCGAGGGTATTAGAAGAGGCAGACGAAGATGTGATCAATCTGGTCGCCATGCTGTTCGAGTTCATGTTCGATGACAGCAGTGTGCCGGACGTTTTCAAAGCGCTGATCGCTCGCTTGCAGATCCCGCTGCTGAAAGTGGCGGTGCTGGACAAGAGCCTGTTCAGTTGCGCGGAGCATCCGGCGCGGCGCTTGCTCAATGACATCGCGAGTGCCGTCATCGGCTGGAGCCCGCCCCATGACCCCCCACGGGACAACCTCTATCTGTGTATCGAGCAACTCGTACAGCGTGTGCTGAATGAGTTCGTCGAAGACCCGGCGATTTTCTCCCAGTTGCTCACCACGTTCAGCGCATTCATAGCCCAAGAGCGCAAGCGCAGCGAGCGACTTGAGCGACATACCCGTGACGCCGAGCAAGAGCGCCTGCAGGTCGAGGTGGCGCGCCAGTCTGTGGCGCACGTGCTCAATCGGCGGCTCATGGGCAAAACCTTGCCGCAATCGGTGCTGCAATTTGTGCAGCAGGCCTGGAGCCAGGTGCTGTTAGTGGCCGTTCTCAAGCACGGTGAACAATCGCTGCAGTGGCAGGCGGCACTGCGCACCCTGGACGAATTGATCTGGAGCGTCGGCCTGCGTGAAGACACCGAAGCGGGCCGGCGTTTGCTCGAGCAATTACCCGGGCTGCTCAAGGCCTTGCGTGGCGGGTTGGCCGGTGCGGCCTTCGATCCTTTCAGTACCCGTGAGTTCTTCCTGCGGTTGCAGGCCATGCATGTTCAGCCGCTCGACGGCGAGGTGCGGGTTGAAGTCCGTGAGCCTTTTATCCTGGGGGCTGGCCCGCCAGGTGCCGACGAAATACTGCCCCATGATGACCCCGGCCTGCTCAAGGCCCAGCAGTTGCGAGCCGGTGCCTGGGTAGCGCTGCAGCAAAATGAAGCCGGTACCCTGCGCTGCAAATTGATCGCCATCATGCCGCCCGCCGATACCTATGTTTTTGTCAGCCGCGCCGGCCTCAAGGTGCTGGAGAAAAGCGCGGGCCAGTTAGCGCTGGCGTTCAAGCAGGGCGTCCTGCACGCCTTGGATGATGGCCCGCTGTTCGAGCGTGCGCTGGCAGCGGTGGTGGGCAACCTGCGGTAACTCAATCGCGGCAAGTGATCGCAACCGTAGGGTGGAACGCGGCATACTGGTCACACCTCTTCTCATTCAAGGAGCCTGTATGCAGTTGGACCCCGCCAGCGGTTGGTGCCAGGGCATTCGTCATTGCCCTTCGCCCAACTTCAACGAGCGCCCTGAAGGCGAAATCTCGCTGTTGGTGGTGCATAACATCAGTTTGCCCCCGGCGCAGTTCAACACCGGCAAGGTGCAGGAATTTTTCCAGAACCGCCTGGATATCTCAGAGCATCCCTATTTTGAAGGGATCGCGAGCCTACGAGTGTCTGCGCATTTTCTGATTGAACGTGACGGCACTGTGACGCAATTTGTTTCGTGCCGCGACCGTGCCTGGCATGCCGGTATTTCCGTCTTTGAAGGGCGCGAGGTCTGCAACGACTTTTCTCTGGGAATCGAGCTGGAAGGCACGGATGACCTACCGTTTACCAATGCCCAGTATGCGGCGCTGATCGACCTGACACGCCAACTGCTGGCCGCATACCCAGATATCACCCGCCAACGTATTTGTGGTCACAGCGACATCGCTCCGGGGCGCAAGACCGACCCGGGCCCCGCTTTTGATTGGGCGCGCTTTCGCAGCGCCCTGCAGGATGGAGGACACGAACGATGAGTTTCCTGGTGTTGGTGCTGGCCGTGTGGATCGAGAAGTTCTCGGCCTTGCGCCTGCGGTTGCAGCGCGACGGTGGATGGCTGCGTGAGCTGGCCAAGCTGGAATCGAGCCCGCGCATGGGCAAGCGCCCCTGGTTGATCCTGCTGGTATTGGTGCTGCTGCCGGTGGCATTGCTGGCGTTGTTGTTGCTGGTCCTGGAGCCGGTGGCCTATGGCCTGTTGGCATTGCCGGTGCACTTGCTGGTGGTGATCTACAGCCTGGGCCGTGGCGATCTATTGGCGGGGCTGGGGCCGTTTCGCGACGCCTGGCGGCGCGGTGACCTGCAAGCGGCCGAGCATGTGGCCGAACGTGACCTCAAACTTGGCGCCGACAGTGGCGAGCAATTGCTGGAGCGCGTCCAGGGCTACCTGCTGTGGCAGGCGTATCAAAGCTTTTTCGCGGTGATTTTCTGGTATTTCCTGCTGGGCCCGGTGGCCGCCCTGGCCTACCGCCTGTTGGCGCTGGCCAGCGAAAACAGCCAGAACCCGTTGGTGGCCGAGCGCGCCACGCAATTGCGCCACGCGTTTGACTGGTTGCCGGTACGCCTGCTGGCGGCCAGCTTTGCCTTGGTGGGTAATTTCGTCGGGGTCAGCCGTGTGATGCTCCACGAACTGTTGAGCTGGGACATCAGCGCGGCACAGTTGGTGGAAAAAGTCGGCCTGGCCGCCGCGGAAATTCCTGCGCCAGTGGTGGGGGCCGATGGCATCAACAGCCTGGATCGCCTGTGGGAACTGCTGCTGCGTGCGGCGGTGCTGTGGTATGCCGGGTTTGCCATCTGGACGGTGTTGCCCTGAGTGATAGCGGCGGGGGTATCCATCGCTCCCGCCGTTAACCTTACGTTACAAAACTCCCTTTCGAATTGAGCTATACAGATAGAGCGCCAAATAGTGGCTATCTGCCGCCGCCCTGCGCCTCAATAAAAATAAAAGAAGGGGAGGTCACCTGTGAAGAGCTTGCTCTATCCCGCCGTCGCGCTGATGAACCGCCTGAGCTTCGGCATGAAGTTCAGCCTGATCAGCGTGCTGTTCCTGCTGCCGATGCTGGCGACCAACTATTACCTGGTGCGCGACTCCTGGCGTGAATACCAGGGCACCCGGGTCGAACTGCAGAGTCTCGACCTGCTCGGCAGCAGCCTGGCGTTGCGCCGCGACCTTGAAACCCTCAACAACCAGGTCCAGATCAATGCCACCCTTGGCCAGTCCGGCAAAGCAGCAGACCTGGAGACCAGGATCAGCGCCTTGGAAGCCAGTGTGGTGGAGCGCTTGCAGGACCTGCGCGCCATTGCGACCCAGCCCGAGCAAGTTGCCGTCTTCGACAGTAAGCGCGACGAGTTGATCGCCGCGTTCAAGGCCCAGCAGCAGGAAACCTCGTTGCTCAACAAAACGGCGTTGATCGGCAAGTTACTCAACCAGGCCCAGATGTTCAGCCAGATTATTGCCAGCCAAGCCGGCTTGAGCCGTGATCCGCAAAGTGACCTGCGCCAGCTCAGCGACCTGGTCACCACAGTCACCCCTCAAGTCACCCAGGCCTTGGGCGAAGGCCGTGCGATGGGCGCGTACTCCCTGGGGCAGGGCTTTATCAATTCATCCTCCAGCACCCGTTTTGACGAACTGCTGCAGCAGCTGGAAAAACTCCACGGGGAATATGGCTTGAAGCTGCAGGACGCGTTGGGCGCCAGCCAGGCCGCGCATGCAGCCCTCGACGTTTCGGCGCAAGCCAGCCGGGCCAGCCTCAAGCAAGGCAGTGAGTTTTTTGAAGAGCAGGTGGTGATGGCCGAGACCCTCGATACGTCTTGGCAGGGTTTTTATGACGGCGTCAGCCAGTTGATGGCCAAGACCTATCAGTTGGATGACGCCACCCTGGCGTTCCTCGGGCAGCAGTTGCAGCAACGCCTGGCGCAAAACCGCCTGCATATGGTGTTGCTGGTCACGGCCCTGGCGGCGGTGTTTGCGCTGATTTTCTATCTCTATGCCGGTTTCTTTGTCTCCACCCGCACCACCTTGCGTCGCCTGGGGGCGATGATGGACAAAGTGGCGGCAGGTGACATGACGGTCACCTTCGTTGCTCAAAGCCGCGACGAGCTGGGCGACTTGGGCCAGGTGTTCAATGGCACCGTGGCCAAGATTCATGACCTGATCGAACGTGTTGGGCATACGGTCAGCCAGGTGGAGTTGCAGGCTGGCCAGGTGCAGGCGGTGTCGGCACAGAGTAACCAGGCGGTGTCCGGCCAGCGCAGCCAGATCGAACAAGTGGCGACCGCCATGAACCAGATGTCCGCCACTGCCCAAGAGGTGGCGCGCAGCGCGGCGGCGGCGGTCAGTAGTGCCCAGAGCGTCAATGATGAAACGGTCACCGGGCGTGCGCTGGTGCAATCCCAGCAAGGCGGCATCGCCCGCCTGGCGGCGGAGATCGACGAATCGGTGCGGGTGATCAACCAACTGGCTGCCGACAGCCAGTCCATCAGCAGCGTCCTGGAAGTGATCAAGAGCATTGCCGAGCAGACCAACCTGCTGGCGCTCAACGCGGCCATCGAAGCCGCGCGCGCCGGTGACCAAGGGCGTGGTTTTGCGGTGGTGGCCGACGAGGTGCGCACCCTGGCTCGGCGCACCCAGCACTCCACCGAGGAAATCGAGCAGATGATCAGCCGCTTGCACAGCGGCGTGGGCGCGGCGGTGAAGGCCATGGGCAGCAGCCATGAAATGGCGAATGGCACGGTGGGGCAGTCGGAAAAAGTCCAGCAAGCCCTGGAAAATATCCTGGGGGCAGTTGGGATGATCGTCGATCAGAACCAGCAAATCGCCGCCGCCGTGGAGCAGCAAACGGCGGTCGCCCACGACATCGACCAGAACATTGTCGAAATCAACCGTGCTGGCGAGCATGCAGCGCAAGGCGCCCAGCACACGGAAGCGGCCAGTCGACAACTGGCAACCCAGGTGGTTGAGTTGAAGCAATTGATTGGTGCGTTTCGGGTGTAGGGAGGTTCTGAAGGGCGGAGCCACGGGCCCTGTGGCCCATGTCTTGATTTACCGATGCGTGTTTTATCGGGGCGTGAATAGGTGAAAATTTATTTCATCCGTCACGGGCACGAGGGGACAAAACGATGGCCGCCGCAATCGGTATCAGGGGGCATTGCGCCCAGTGCAACATGACGTTTGAACTCAAGCCTTGGCAACTGAACGCCATCGCCATCGATGTGCCTTTTGACTGTATGTATTGCCACTGCGGGTTGCAGTTGGGCTGCGTCAAGCAGTTGCGCCAGTTCAGGGCCCTGGACCAATGGGCGCTGGTGCGGCCGAGCATGATCATGCTGACGTGCGCGACCTTGCTGGTGGCCTTGGTCGCCGAGTGGCTGGGGCTGCTCAGTGTCATCGCGCAGTTCAACATTTCACTGGTCGCGGTGTTGATCCATCTGCTGGTGGTGCGCTACGCCCGTCATCGCCAGACAATGACCTTGAACTTGCAGGCCATCAGTGCGCTACCAGTTGAACAGCTCGCACGCATTGCGTGTGCTCGCCTCAGCCAGCAATAGAGGGCTGATACCCATGCGCTCGGCCAGGGCCGTGCAGATGTCTGGCAGGTGCTGCGGGCTATTGCGCTGGTTGGGGTACATGGCCGGGGCCATATCCGGCGAGTCGGTTTCCAGCACCACGGCGTCGAGGGGCAATTGGGCCAGTACCCGGTGCATGCGCAGGGCCTGGGGCCAGGTGGCAGCGCCACCCAGGCCCAGTTTGAACCCGAGCTTGATGTACTCGCGTGCCTCTTCAACGCTGCCGGCGAACGCATGGATGATGCCGCCTCTGGGCAGGCGGATACGCTTTAGGGTGGCAATTACCGCGGCGTGGCTGCGGCGAACGTGGAGCAAGGCCGGCAGCTGGAAATCCACCGCGAGTTTCAGTTGGGCTTCAAATAGCGGTTGCTGGCGCTCGTGGTCCAACTGTTCAAGAAAGTAATCCAGGCCAATTTCGCCCACGGCGCACAGTTGCCGGTGGCCATGCAGGCGCGTCAACCAGTCGCCCAGCTCCAGCAGGTCGGCGGGGCGATGCTCATCGAGATACACCGGGTGCAAGCCGAAGGCGGCGAACAAGCCTTCGTCCTGTTGCACCAAGTCCCACAGCCGCTGCCAATTTTTCTGGTACACCCCCAGCACCACCAGGCGCCGCACGCCGAGTTCACGGCTGTGGGCGAGGACGTGCGAGCGATCCTGGTCGAAGTCCTCGAAGTCCAGGTGCGTGTGGGTGTCGATCAGCTCCACGCTCAGGCCTCGTGGATACGCTGCTTGAAGGTCCGGCCAATCGCATGCACGCCGGGTTGGTACTGTTCTTCTTCAATGGCGGCCAGGGCCAGGCGCAGGGCGGTCTCGGCAATCAACTGATGTTGCTGGGCCATGGCGTTGACCGGCAGCGGGAGGAAATCCAGCAACTGGGTATCGCCGAAGGTGCCCAGGCGCAGGGGGCGTGACTTGAGAGGGAAGTCATGCAGCGCATCAAACACGCCTTGCAGCAGTACGTAGGAGGTGGTTACCAGCGCGTCCGGCAGATGCCCCAGGCGTTGCAGCAGTTGCTCCATCAGCTCTCGGCCGCAGTCACGACTGAAGGCTTCGCCCTGTTCGATGATCACTTCGCCCGTAAAGCCTTGCAGCGCATCGCGGAAGCCGGCGGTACGCGCCTGGCTGATGCTCAGCTCGGGCCGTGCGCCGATCAGCGCGATCTGCTTGGGCAACGGTTGCAGCAGGCTGCTGGTGAGTTGCTGGCAGGCCTGGTGGTCGTCGCTGACCACGGAGCAGAACTGGTTCGGCTCCATCTCCCGGTCGATGGCAATCACCGGCAGCCCCTTGGCCTGCAGCTCGCGATAGCTGTCATCGCTGGCCGGCAGGCAACTGGCGACGAACAACGCATCGCAACGCCGCGCCCGGAACAGTTGCAGCAGTTGGCGCTCGCTGTCCGCTTCGTCATCGGAGCTGGCGATCAGTAACTGATAGCCCCGCGCCCGTGCACCTTGTTCCAGCAGTTTGGCGATGCGTGCGTAGCTGGGGTTTTCCAGGTCTGGCAGGATGAACCCCAAGGTCCGCGTATGCCGGCTGCGCAGCCCCGCGGCTTGAGGGTTGGGGGTAAAGCCATGGGCTTGGACCACGGCACGCACACGCTCAACGGTGGCGTTGCTGATGCGCTGCTGTTCGGCCTTGCCATTGATGACATAGCTGGCGGTGGTAACGGACACACCGGCCAGACGTGCGATATCACTGAGTTTCAAACCGGGATTTCCTTGTTTTTTGGCGCTCGCCCCGACATTTTGTCCAATCGTAACCGATTCCAGCATTCGACCAATGTCCCACAGCAAGCGCCGAGTGGCCCTTCAAGCTTGCGTAATTAACGCGTAATCTGCCATAAATTCTAGATTAAACGTTTCAGCAAGCGTATTTTTACGATGTTCGCTACTGAGTGACCACTGCCAATTGACCGCTCAGTCAGTTAATTTTGAACATATTTACCTACAACAATACCTAGTGCGCCCGTCGCACTAACTAGGAGAACGGCATGCTTGAGCTCACTGTAGAGCAGATATCCATGGGCCAGGTGGCTGTGGATAAATCTGCTGCCTTGCACCTGCTCGCTGACAAATTAGTGGCCGATGGCCTGGTTGCCGAAGGTTATCTCAGTGGCTTGCAAGCCCGTGAAGCCCAAGGTTCGACCTTTCTCGGCCAAGGCATTGCTATCCCCCATGGCACGCCAGAAACCCGCGACCAAGTGTTTTCCACCGGTGTGCGCCTGCTGCAGTTCCCCGAAGGAGTGGACTGGGGCGATGGCCAGATCGTCTACCTGGCGATTGGCATCGCGGCTAAGTCCGATGAACACCTGCGCCTGTTGCAACTGCTCACCCGTGCCCTCGGTGAAACTGACCTGGGCCAGGCGTTGCGCCGTGCCGGCAGTGCCGAAGCGCTGTTGAAACTGTTGCAAGGCGCGCCCCAGGAACTGGCGCTGGATGCGCAGATGATCAGCCTGGGCGTGTCGGCCGATGATTTTGAAGAGTTGGTGTGGCGCGGTGCGCGCCTGCTGCGCCAGGCCGACTGCGTGAGCAATGGCTTTGCCGCCGTATTGCAGCAAGTCGACGCGCTGCCCCTGGGCGATGGCCTGTGGTGGTTGCACAGCGAGCAGACGGTCAAGCGTCCGGGCCTGGCCTTTGTGACGCCGGACAAACCTATGCGTTACCTCGGCCAGCCCTTGCACGGCCTGTTCTGCCTGGCGAGCCTCGGTGAAGCGCACCAGGCCCTGCTTGAACGCCTGTGTGCCTTGCTGATTGAAGGGCGCGGCCAGGAGTTGGGACGCGCCACCAGCAGCCGCGCGGTGCTGGAAGTGCTGGGCGGTGAACTGCCGCCGGACTGGCCCAGCGCCCGTATTACCCTGGCCAACGCCCACGGCCTGCACGCGCGCCCGGCCAAGATCCTGGCGCAATTGGCGAAAAGTTTTGACGGCGATATCCGCGTACGCATCGTCGATGGCGCGGTGGGCGCCGTGTCGGTCAAAAGTCTGAGCAAGTTGCTCAGCCTCGGCGCACGTCGTGGCCAGGTGCTGGAGTTTGTGGCCGAGCCGACGGTGGCCGACGATGCACTGCCCGCCCTCTTGGCCGCCGTGCAAGAGGGCCTTGGCGAAGAGGTCGAGCCCTTGCCCACGGTGAGCGTAAAGCCCGCACAGGTCGATATCGAACCGGTGCTCAGCGCGCCACTGAGCGGTAGCCAACTCCAGGCCATTGCCGCCGCGCCGGGTATCGCTATCGGCCCGGCCCATATCCAGGTGCCGCAGGTGTTCGATTACCCGCTACGGGGTGAATCCGCCGCCGCCGAACGCCAGCGTCTGCACACGGCCTTGAGCGAGGTGCGCACGGATATCCAGGGCTTGATCGAGCGTAGCCAGGCCAAGGCCATCCGCGAGATTTTCATCACTCACCAGGAAATGCTCGACGACCCGGAACTGACCGACGAAGTCGACACCCGCCTCAAGCAGGGCGAAAGCGCCGAAGCCGCCTGGATGAGTGTGATCGAAGCCGCCGCCAAGCAACAGGAAGCCTTGCAGGATGCCTTGCTGGCCGAGCGTGCTGCCGACTTGCGTGACATCGGCCGCCGCGTGCTGGCCCAGTTGTGCGGCGTCCAGAGCGTGCAGGAACCGAGCGAGCCCTACATTCTGGTGATGGAAGAGGTCGGCCCTTCGGACGTGGCGCGCCTGGACCCGGCCCGCGTTGCCGGCATTCTCACCGCCCGGGGCGGCGCCACCGCTCACAGCGCCATTGTCGCCCGCGCCCTGGGCATTCCGGCCTTGGTCGGCGCTGGCGCTGCGGTGTTATTGCTCAACGCCGGCACGCCACTGTTGCTCGATGGCCAGCGTGGTCGCCTGCATGTGGACCCCGACGCCGCCGCCCTGCAACGGGCCACCGTGGAGCGCGACAGCCGCGAACAGCGCTTGCAAGCCGCATCGGCCCAGCGCCATGAAGCGGCGCTGACCCGTGACGGCCACGCCGTGGAAGTGTTCGCCAACATTGGCGAAAGCGCCGGGGTGGCCAGCGCAGTGGAGCAGGGCGCCGAAGGCATTGGCCTGCTGCGCACCGAACTGATTTTCATGGCCCACCCCCAGGCGCCAGACGAGGCCACCCAGGAGGCCGAATACCGGCGCGTACTCGACGGCCTCGATGGTCGCCCGTTGGTGGTGCGCACCCTGGATGTGGGCGGCGATAAACCTTTGCCCTATTGGCCGATCGCCGAAGAGGAAAACCCCTTCCTGGGTGTGCGCGGCATTCGCCTGACGTTGCAACGCCCGCAGATCATGGAAGCGCAACTGCGCGCATTGCTGCGTGCAGCGGACAACCGCCCGCTGCGCATCATGTTCCCCATGGTCGGCAGCGTGGATGAGTGGCGCGCCGCCCGGGACATGACCGAGCGCCTGCGCCTGGAGATCCCAGTGGCAGACCTGCAACTGGGGATCATGATCGAAGTGCCCTCAGCCGCGCTGCTGGCGCCGGTCCTCGCCAAGGAAGTCGACTTTTTCAGCGTCGGCACCAACGACCTGACCCAATACACCCTGGCCATCGACCGCGGCCACCCGACCCTGTCGGCCCAGGCCGATGGCTTGCACCCGGCAGTCCTGCAACTGATCGACATCACCGTGCGCGCCGCCCATGCCCACGGCAAATGGGTAGGTGTGTGCGGCGAGTTGGCGGCGGACCCGCTGGCGGTGCCGGTGCTGGTCGGCCTGGGTGTGGATGAGTTGAGCGTGTCGGCCCGCAGCATTCCTGAAGTGAAGGCGCGGGTGCGTGAATTCAGTCTGAGCGAGGCCCAGGGCCTGGCGCAACAAGCACTGGCGGTGGGTTCGCCCGCCGAAGTGCGTGCCCTAGTGGAGGCCGTGTAGATGGCGAATATTCTGACCCTGACGCTGAACCCGGCGTTGGACCTCACGGTACGCCTGGCGCACCTGCAACCCGGTGAGGTCAATCGCAGTGAAGCGATGCTCACCCACGCGGCCGGCAAGGGCGTGAATGTGGCGCAAGTGCTGGCCGACCTGGGCCATTACGTCAGCGTGGGCGGGTTCCTCGGCAGCGCCAACCCCCAGTCTTTCAACGCGCTGATCAAGCGCCGTGGGTTTGGCGATGCCTTCATCCGGGTTCCCGGCGAGACCCGTAGCAACATCAAGATTGCCGAACAGGATGGGCGTGTCACCGACATCAATGCACCGGGGCCGCTGGTGACTGAAGAGGCGCTAAAAGCGCTGCTCAAGATGGTCGCGATGATTGGCCCGGAGTTCGATGCGGTCGTGGTGGCCGGTAGCTTGCCGCGCGGCGTCAGCCCGCAGTGGTTTAAAGGTTTGCTGGAGGCGTTGAAGGACCTCGGTTTGAAAGTCGCCCTGGACACCAGCGGCGAGGCGCTGCGCCTGGGGTTGGAGGTTGGCCCGTGGCTGGTCAAACCCAATACCGAAGAGTTGGCCGAAGCCTTGGGTAACGCCACCGATGCCATCAGCCGCCTGCATCAGCAAGGCGTCGAACATGTGGTGGTCTCCGACGGGGCCGCAGGCGTGACCTGGTACCGCCCGGGTGCGGCGCTGCACGCCACGCCGCCCAAGGTGGCAGTGGCCAGTACCGTGGGGGCCGGGGACTCGCTGCTGGCCGGGATGCTCCACGGTTTGCTCAGTGGCGACACGCCGGAGCACACCCTGCGCCGGGCCACGGCGATTGCCGCGATGGCGGTGACACAGATCGGTTTTGGCATCAGCGATGACGCCCAGTTGGCGCATCTCGAAAGCGGCGTTGATGTGCGCACGCTGACAGAACAATAAGAGGGTTTGTGATGAAGTTAGCCATTGTTACCGCCTGCCCGAACGGCATGGTCACCAGTGTGCTGTGCGCCCGCTTGTTGGACGCCGCCGCCCAGCGCATGGGCTTGCACACCAGTGTTGAAGTCGTCGATGTACAGCGCCCGGAGCGCCAGTTGTCCCAGGCGACGATTGATGATGCCGAGTGGGTGCTGCTGGTCAGCAGTACCCCGGTGGATATGCAGCGGTTTGTCGGCAAGCGTGTGTTCCAGAGCACACCGGCCCAGGCGTTGGCGGATGTCGAAGGCGTGCTGCGCCGGGGCGCCGAAGAAGCCCAGGTGTATGTCGCCGACGCCTCCCCGGTGGCGGCCAAGGCTGCGCCGCGTATCGTCGCGATTACCGCGTGCCCCACCGGTGTGGCCCACACGTTCATGGCCGCCGAAGCCTTGCAGCAGACTGCTCAGCGCCTGGGTTATGACCTGCAGGTCGAGACCCAAGGTTCGGTGGGCGCCCGCACGCCGTTGAGCCCGCAAGCGATTGCCGATGCCGATGTGGTGTTGCTGGCGGCCGATATCGAAGTGGCCACCGAGCGTTTCGCCGGCAAGAAGATTTACCGCTGTGGCACCGGCATTGCCCTCAAGCAATCCGAAGTCATCCTCAACAAAGCCCTGGCCGAAGGCGTGGTGGAAAGTGCTGCCGGCGGTGCACCGGCCAAGGCGGAGAAAACCGGCGTCTACAAACACCTGCTCACCGGCGTGTCGTATATGTTGCCGATGGTGGTGGCGGGGGGCTTGCTGATCGCTTTGTCGTTTGTGTTCGGCATCCATGCCTTCGAACAGCCCGGCACCTTGGCGGCGGCGCTCAAGTCCGTGGGTGACCAGGCGTTCCTGTTGATGGTGCCATTGCTGGCGGGCTACATCGCCTACTCGATTGCCGACCGTCCTGGCCTTGCGCCCGGCATGATCGGCGGGCTGCTGGCGGGGACGCTGGGGGCTGGGTTTATCGGCGGCATCCTGGCCGGCTTCGTCGCCGGGTATTGCGTCAAGCTGATCAGCCGGGCAGTGCAACTGCCCCAGAGCCTGGAAGCGCTCAAGCCGATCCTGATTATCCCGTTACTGGCGAGCCTGTTTACCGGCTTGGTGATGATCTACCTGGTGGGCCCACCGGTCGCCCGCTTGCTCACGGGCCTGACGGATTTCCTCAGCACCATGGGCACCACCAACGCGGTGCTGCTGGGCATTCTGCTCGGCGGCATGATGTGCGTGGATTTGGGCGGGCCGATCAACAAGGCGGCCTATGCGTTCTCGGTTGGCCTGCTGGCCGCGTCGAGCGGCGCGCCGATGGCCGCGACCATGGCCGCCGGCATGGTGCCGCCAATTGGCATGGGCATCGCCACGTTGCTGGCCCGGCGCAAGTTCGCCCAGACCGAGCGCGAGGCCGGCAAGGCGGCGATGATCCTGGGGCTGTGCTTTATCTCCGAAGGCGCGATTCCCTTCGCCGCCAAAGACCCGCTGCGCGTCATTCCGGCCAGCATCGCCGGTGGCGCGTTGACCGGTGCGCTGTCGATGTATTTCGGCTGCAAACTCGCCGCGCCCCATGGCGGGTTGTTTGTGTTGGTGATTCCGAATGCGATGAACCATGCGTTGTTGTATTTGTTGGCGATTGTGGCGGGCAGTGTGTTGACCGGCTTGGTATATGCCGTGCTCAAGCGACCGGAAGCGGCCGAGCTGGCCGTGACTGCCTGACACTGGCAGAAAATGTGGGAGCTCGACCGTTCTCCTGATCAGTGTCATCTGCGCTTCATCCCGTCATGCTTTAGTGGCCCTTTTGATACTCAAGAGGGCACCTGCATGAGCCACTTCGATCTGGGCCGCCGCCGTGTGATGCAAGCCGTAGGCGCTGGCCTGCTGTTGCCCGGCCTGGCGCCTGCGGTGATCGCTTCGGTGAAGGACCGACCGCAACTCACTGACGGCGTGCAATCGGGCGACCTGCAGGGCGATCGCGCAATGATCTGGAGCCGCAGTGACCGCCCGGCGAAGATGGTGGTGGAGTGGGATACCCGCAGCGTGTTCAGCAACCCGCGTCGATTCGTCTCGCCCCTGGCCGACAGCCGCACCGACTTTACCGCCCGTGTCGAGCTCACCGGGCTGCCGGTCGACCAGGCGATTTTCTACCGCGTGCATTTCGAAGACGCCCAGACCGGCATTGCCAGTGAACCCTGGTTCGGCCACTTGCGTAGCGTGCCGCAACAGCGGCGTGATATCCGTTTTGTGTGGAGCGGCGACACCGTCGGCCAAGGCTTCGGCATCAACCCGGACATCGGTGGCATGCGCATCTATGAAGCCATGCGCCTGCGCCTGCCGGACTTTTTTATCCACAGCGGCGACACCATCTACGCCGACGGCCCGGTTCCCGCGCAGCTCACCACTGAAGGCGGGCGCATCTGGCGCAACATCACCACTGAAGCCAAAAGCAAAGTCGCGGAAACCCTCGATGAATATCGCGGCAATTACCGTTACAACCTGCTGGATGAAAACGTACGCCGCTTCAATGCCGAGGTGCCGCAGATCTGGCAGTGGGACGACCACGAGGTGATCAACAACTGGTCATCGAGCAAGCAGTTGGATGAGCGTTACCAGACCCGCGACATCAACACCCTGGTGGGCCGTGCCCGCCAGGCCTGGCTGGAATACTCACCCATGCGCCGACAGAGCGCCGACAGTGGCGGGCGTATTTATCGCAAGCTCAGTTATGGGCCGCTGCTGGATGTGTTTGTGTTGGATATGCGCAGCTATCGCGGGCCCAATGACGACAACCTGGGCGCTGAAAAACCCTTCCTTGGTCGTGAACAGTTGGACTGGCTCAAGAGCGGGCTCAAGGCGTCACAAGCGCAGTGGAAGGTGGTCGCCGCCGACATGCCTATCGGCCTGGGCGTGCCCGACGGTGAGGTCAGCCCCGGCGTGGCGCGTTGGGAAGCGATCGCCAATGGCGATCCTGGCCCGGCGCGAGGGCGTGAGCTGGAGATCGCTGAACTGCTGGGGTTCCTGCATGAGCACAAGGTGCGCAACCACCTGTGGCTGACGGCCGATGTGCATTACTGTGCGGCGCATCACTATCACCCTGACCGCGCGGCGTTCCAGGATTTCGAGCCGTTCTGGGAGTTTGTGGCGGGGCCGTTGAATGCCGGGAGTTTCGGGCCCAACCCACTGGATAAAACCTTTGGCCCGCAGGTGGTATTCCAAAAGGCGCCACCGGCACAGAACACCTCGCCGTTTGCGGGCTTTCAGTTTTTTGGTGAAGTGCAGATTGATGGGCAGACGGCGGAGTTGACGGTGATGCTGCGCGATCTCGATGGAGTCTCGGTGTTCGAGCAAAAGCTGCAACCCATCTGATTGGAATACAGTTAAAACTGTGGGAGCAGGCTTGCCTGCGATAGCTATCTGTTAGTGAAACATCTGTCACTGATAGATAGCTATCGCAGGCAAGCCAGCTCCCACCTTCGATTTTCTTTGTTCCTGGGGGTCAGTAGACATCCCGACGATAGCGGCCCTGTTCGATCAGGCGCTCCAGCGCCTCATTGCCCAAGATGTCTTTCAGTGCCTGATCCACCCCCGTCGCCATCCCCTGCAAGCTGCCACACACATAAATCGCTGCGCCGTCCGCGAGCCATTTGCGCAGCACATCCGCTGACTCGCGCAGGCGATCCTGTACGTAGATCTTCTCCTCTTGATCGCGGGAAAATGCCAGGTCCAGCAGGGCCAGGTCTCCACTGGCGAGCCAGCCTTGCAGTTCGTGCTGGCACAGGTAGTCGTGGGCGATATTGCGCTCGCCGAACAGCAACCAGTTTCGCTGCTGGCCGTCGGCAATGCGTGCTTTGAGCAAGCTGCGCAGGCCCGCAAGCCCGGTGCCGTTGCCCAGCAGAATCAGCGGCACAGGCGCGTCGGGCAAATGGAAGCCGCTGTTGCGCCGCAGACGCAGGCTGATGGCCGAGCCGAGGGCGGCGTGTTCAGTCAGCCAGCCGGAGCCAAGCCCCAGGCTGCCGTCGGGGTGGCGCTCCTGGCGCACAATCAGCTCCAGCACGCCGTCGCTGGCAATCGAGGCGATGGAGTATTCGCGCATGCCCAGGGGGACCAGCGCATCCACCAATGCCTGGGCGTGCAGGCCGACCAGGTGCGTGCGGTTTTCCGGCAGTTGGCGCGTGGCCAGGGCCTGATCAAGGGTGTGGGCGACGCCGTCGATCACCACACCGTCGCTACCGACCAAGCCCAGGCCGGCCAGGAAGTGTTCGATGGCCCAGGGGCAGTTGCGCGGCAGGACTTCCACCAGGTCGCCGGCCAGCCAGCTGTGCGCAGACGTGGATGTGAGGCCCAGCAGGTAGACGGGCGAGCCGACACTGTCGGGGTTGAGCAGGGTGCGTTGGCTCAGGGTCCAGTTTTCGTACTGGGCCGTCGGCCAGGCCGCTGCCGGCGCATGCCCGGTGAGCTGGCCCAGTTGCTGTTGCCAGGTCTGCAGCGCCAGTGTATCGCCGCTGTCGACTTCCACCGGGGCAAACAGCGGGGTGCCGCCCTGGTTGGTCAGCCAGAAATGCAGGCGTCGGGCAAAGCCGCAAAAATGTTCGTACTGCCGGTCACCCAGGGCCAGCACCGAGTAGTTCAAGCCTTTGAGGGGCAGCGCCTGGCCGAGCACGCTACGCTCGAACCCGCGGGCGCTGTCGGGGGCTTCGCCGTCGCCAAAGGTACTGACCACAAACAGCGCGTTCTGTGATTGGCTGAGGTCGTCGCGGCTGACACTGCCCAGGGGCTGCACCTTCACCGCCAGGCCCGCAGCCTGCAGTTGCCCGGCCGTTTGCCAGGCCAGTTGTTCGGCAAAGCCGCTCTGGCTGGCGAAGCCGATCAGCCAGGCCGGGGCATTGCTGTGGTTATCTGTCAGGCCTTTGCGGGCATCGCGGACCTGGCGCTTTTTGCGGCGTCGGTCCAGGTACAGCAGCCAGCCCGTGATGAAAAACAGCGGCATAAGCAGTGAGCTGACGGTGAGGACGATGCGCCCGACCAGGCCGAAATAGCTGCCGGTGTGCAGCGCATACACGCTTGTCAGCAACTGCGCCTTGAGGCTTTTGCTGGCGTAGCGCTCGTGAGATTTGACCTCGCCAGTGGCCGGGTCCAGGTTGATCTGGTTCAGCGCACGGTCATGAGGCGATGAAGTGAGCAGGTAATACACGGTGGCCGGTTGCCCGGCGACCGCGGGCATCCGAATGTTGTAGGCGCTCAAGTCGGGGCCGGCGTTGCTGTAGATGCTGCTCCAGATCGCGTCATAGTTGGCCACCGGAGCCGGGCCGGCGGGGGCTGGGCCGCGCTTGCGCATGCGCTCGTTCTGCGGCGCGTCGGACAGCAGTTTGGTCACGCCACGGTTGTACCAGTCGTACGACCAATACAGCCCGGTCAGCGCTGCCAACAGATAAAACAGCAGGCACCAGGTGCCGAATACCGAGTGCAGGTCCCAATTGAAGCTGCGACCCTTTTTGCGCCAGTCCAGGGTCAGCCAGACACGCCAGCTTTTCACCTGGCGCGGCCAGCGCAGGTACAGGCCGGAGAGGCAGAAGAACAGCAGGATCAGGGTGCAGGCGCCGGTGATGTTGCGCCCGGTGTCGCCGATGGCGAGGAAGCGGTGCAGTTGCAGGATAAACCCGAACAGGTCCTGGCCGACCGCGTCGCCCATGTAGTCGCCGGTGTACGGGTCAAAGTAGCGCATCTGGCCACGACGCTCGCCCGGTGGCGGGGTGAAGGACACGCGGCCGGCGTTGCCGCTGTCGCTTTCTACCCACAGCATGGCCACGGTCTTGCCTTCAGCCGCTTCCAATTTGCGTACCAGCTCGGCGGGCGGCAGTACACCGGCCTCGCGTTTCTGCACGCTCAACACGGTGGGGTTGAGCGCCCGCAGGATCTCGTCCTGGAACGAGTACGCGGCCCCGGTGACCCCCATCAAGGCCAGCACCAGCCCGGCCGTGATGCCGAAGAACCAATGCAACTGGAACAGGGTTTTCTTCAACACGTCGGGCCGCCTCGCTTATCTGGATATCGATGTCACGGCGCGCATTATGCCGTGGGTTATCGAGAAAAATTCTGTTTTACACACAAAAGCCCCACGCATCCGATGCGTGGGGCCTTGGGTCGAGCATTGGCTGCGTTTAGAAGTGGAAGCTGGTAGTCAACAGAGCGGTACGACCAGCCGCCTGGTTGGCGAAGTGCGCCGAGTAGGCCTTATCGTAATACGTCTTGTCGGTGAGGTTTTGTACGTTCAATTGCAAGTCGACGTTTTTGGTCAGCTTGTAGCTGGCCATGGCGTCGTAGCGGGTGTAGGACGGCACGTACACGGTGTTGCCTGCATCGCCGTAAACCTCATCGACGTAGAACGCGCCGCCGCCGACGGTCAGCTTGGGGGTGATGTCGTAGGTGGTCCACAGGCTGAAGGAGTTCTTCGGCGTGTTGGGCATCTGGTTGCCTTTGTTGGAACCGGCACTCACCACGTTTTGACGGTTGCCGATTCTGCCAGGATCTACCAGCTCGCTTTTCAGATAGCTGTAACCAGCGAATACTTGCCATTGATCAGTGATTTTTCCGCTGGCAGACAGCTCCAAGCCATCGACTCGGGATTCACCGCCGTTTTCGAAGGTGTTGGAACTCACCAGAATTCGTGTGTTTTTCTTCTCAGTGCGGAAAACGGCAGCAGTTAGGGACAGGCGATCATGAAACAGATCCCACTTGGTGCCGAGTTCGTAGTTGACTGTTTCTTCGGGTTCCAGGTCGCTGGTGTTGATGCCGGTGACGAAACCATTGGGTTCCTGACCTTCACCTACTAAGCCGCCAACTGGCGAAGCTGAGGTAGCGTAGGAGGTATAGATGCTGCCGTTTTCCGTGGGTTTCCACACAAGCCCGGCCTGCCAGTTGAAAAATTGGCTGTCGTCCTTGAGCTTGGTACGTCCTGTAGCGGCATTGGTATTGGCTTGAGTGTCGAAAGTGTCGTAGCGCAGGCCGACATTGAGCAGCCATTTAGGATCAAGTTCGATGGTGTCGAATACATAGGCAGCGCGACTGGTGGCTTTGGTGTTGGTGCCGTTGTAGTTGCGCGCAACGTTGCCGTTCCAGGCATCATCCGGATTCGGGTTGCCGAGAGACGTACAATTGCCGCCGCTGCTGCCGACTACGCTAGGCGTGCAGCCATTGGGTATTGGGTTACTGTTTGGAGTGACCGTGTAGCCACTTACGCGGGTTTCTTCGCCCGTGAACTCCAAACCAGTGGAGTAGGAATGCTTCATCCCCGCCAATTGGAAATTACCAAACAGATCGGTCTGGTTAGTGGTCGTCGTAGTGGTGGACACGCGACTGTTAGCCCGACGCCATACGGTGCCGAACTGGTTGACGTTGTGCTGGCTGTCATCAGGCTGCGTCAATACGTAATCCTGGCCGGTGCTGCCATGACGCAGGGTGTTTTTCAGCGTCATGTTGTCGTTCAGGTCGTGCTCGATGGAGACCGTGCTGATGTCGGCGCGTGTTTTGCGGAAGTCGCGGCTTTTTAAGCCGTAAAAGTTGCTGCTATCGCCGCCATCGGTAGGTTTGTCATGAACGTGCACGGCATTCTTGGCTGTGCTGCCATAGCCATACGGAATCCCCGAATCCGGCAGGTCATCACTTTCCATATGGTAGTAGCTGAGGTTGACACGGGTCGGCGTGCCCAAGCCGAAAGTCAGCGACGGCGCCACGCCCCAACGGTCGTAATTCACCGCGTCGCGGCCGGCCACGTTTTGTTCATGGCTCATCAGGTTCAGGCGGAATGCCGCGCTGTCGTCCAGGAACTGGCGGTTCACGTCGAGCACGTAGCGGCGGGTCTGGTCGGAGCCGTAGGTAAAGCCGCCGTTGGTGAAGTCCCGCGCTTGTGGGGTCTTGCTCACCAGGTTGAGGCTGCCACCGGCCGAGCCTCGGCCACCGAACGAGGAGTTCGGGCCTTTGCTGACTTCGATGGACTCGATGTCGAAGATCTCGCGGCTCTGGCCACCGGTATCGCGTACGCCATCGAGGTAGGTATCGCCCTGGGCGTCGAAACCACGGATGAACGGGCGGTCGCCCTGAGGGTTGCCACCTTCACCGGCGCCGAAGGTGATACCCGGTACGGTGCGCAACGCGTCCTGCAGCGAGGTGGCGGCGGTGTCCTTGAGTACTTGTTGCGGCACCACAGTGACCGAACGCGGCGTGTCCACCAGCGGCGCGGTGTACTTCTGCGACGAAGCTTTCTCCACCTGGTAGGAGGTGTTGTCCTGCTCCTGGCCGGTGATGTTGGTGGCGCCGAGGGAGATAGGATTGCGCTCGCCTTTTGGCTCGGTATTTTCAGCCGCCTGCGCCAGGTGGGCGGCGGAGCCGGCACTCAGGGCAACGCCAATGGCGGAGGCCAGCATGCGTGGCGAACGGGCCGGTATTTTTAGAGTAGTGCGCGACATGACGTGTCCCTTCCCCAAGGATGTGAGGCCGCGGAATATAGGGCCAACAAGACTTTGTATCAATTGCGAGATATTGCTATTCGCATCAAATTTACATTCTTTACACTTTTTTGTTACGGATTTTGCGCTCTCGTTCGTCCCCGTGTTTTACAGAGAGGATAAGAATCAATACCATTGACGCCTCTCTGATCCCAGGTATTGCCCCATGTTGCTGCACATTCCCGGCCTGTTCTCTCGCGAGGAGGTGCTGCGCATTCGCCAGGCCCTGGAAGAGACCGAATGGGCTGACGGCAAAATCACCGCCGGTCACCAGTCGGCCAAGGCCAAGCACAACCTGCAATTGCCTGAAGGTCACCCGTTGGCCAAGGAAATTGGCGCAGCCATGCTGGAGCGGTTGTGGAGCAACCCGCTGTTCATGTCGGCCGCGCTGCCGCATAAAGTCTTCCCGCCACTGCTCAACTGCTATACCGCTGGCGGCAGTTTTGACTTTCATATCGACAATGCGGTGCGCCAGCCCAAAGGCAGCCACGAGCGCGTGCGCACCGACCTGTCGTCCACGCTGTTCTTCAGCGATCCCGACGAGTACGACGGCGGCGAACTGGAGATCCAGGACACCTTCGGCCTGCAGCGGGTCAAGCTACCCGCTGGCGACATGGTGCTGTACCCCGGCTCCAGCCTGCACAAAGTCAACGCGGTGACCCGTGGCGCGCGCTATGCCTCGTTCTTCTGGACCCAAAGCCTGGTGCGCGAAGACAGCCAGCGCACCTTGCTGTTCGAGATGGACGGCGCGATCCAGCAACTGACCCGCGACGTGCCCGACCACCCTGCGCTGATCCAGCTCACCGGCACCTACCACAACCTGTTGCGCCGCTGGGTCGAGGTCTGAGCATGGGTTTTTTATTGCGCCGCGAAGAAGTGCTCAATGTCGAACAATTGCAGAGCATGCTCGATGACTCCCCGGTGCGCGCCGCCCAGGCCATTCTGATCGCCGCCAAGGCAGGTGTGGTCGAGGCCCAGGCCCTGCTCGGGCAAATCTTGCTGGAAGGGCGCGGCATTGCCTGCGATGAGGCCCTGGCACTGCGCTGGTTCCAGATTGCCGCGCAGGGCGGGCACCTGATGGCGCGCAATATGATCGGGCGCTGCCGCGAGCATGGCTGGGGCTGCGCTGTCGATGAAGCCGCCGCAGCACGGGAATATTGCCTGGCGGCACACGCCGGGCTGGATTGGGGGCAGTACAACTACGCCAACCTCTTGGCTACCGGCCGTGGCGTTGTTGAAGACCAGGCGCAAGCACTGGCGCTGTATCGCCAGGCTGCCGAACAGGGCCATGCCAAGTCGATGAACCTGCTCGGGCGTTATCTGGAAGACGGGCAGCATTGCCCCACGGATGTTGAGGTGGCCGTTGAGTGGTACCGCCGCTCAGCCGAGGCAGGGGATTTTCGTGGGCAGTTCAGCCATGCGGCGGTGCTGGCCGACAGCGGCCAGATCGACGCGGCGCTGGAATGGTTGCACAAGGCGCTGGCAGGCGGGAATCTCAAGTTTCTGCGAACGGCGCACAAGGCGCTGGCGCAGGCGGATGACCCGCGGATTCGCGCCATGGCCGAGACCTACCAACAACGAGCCGCGGCCTTTTCCTGAGCCATAAAAAAACCCATGACAAGTCATGGGCTTCTTCTTGCAGCTTGTCGCTTAAAACTTACCGCTGTTCTTACACGTAAAACGATTTCAGCGGCGGGAACCCATTGAACTCAACCGCGCTGTAGCTGGTGGTGTAGGCACCGGTCGACAACCAGTACAGACGATCACCAATGGCCAGGTTCAATGGCAGGCCGTACTTGTAGTTTTCGTACATGATGTCGGCGCTGTCGCAGGTCGGGCCGGCGATGACCACTTCTTCCATCTCGCCTTTCTTCTCGGTCCAGATCGGGAACTTGATGGCTTCGTCCATGGTTTCGATCAGGCCGGAGAACTTGCCCACATCCGTGTACACCCAGCGCTCGACGGCGGTACGGGACTTGCGCGCCACCAGCACCACTTCGCTGACCAGGATACCGGCGTTGGCGATCAACGAACGGCCTGGTTCCAGGATAATTTCCGGCAGGTCGTCACCGAAGTCTTCCTTGAGGAAGCGGATGATTTCTTCGGCGTAGGTTTCCAGGCTGTTGGTGCGGGTGATGTAGTTGGCCGGGAAGCCGCCGCCCATGTTGATCAGCTTCAGCTCGATGCCATCTTCTTCCTTCAGGCGTTCGAAGATCACCTTGACCTTGGCGATGGCCGCGTCCCACACGCTGATGTCGCGCTGTTGCGAGCCGACGTGGAACGAGATGCCGTAAGGCACCAGGCCCAGGTCGCGGGCGAGGATCAGCAGGTCCATGGCCATGTCGGTCTGGCAGCCGAATTTGCGCGACAACGGCCAGTCAGCAGTGGTCGAGCCTTCGGTGAGGATACGCACATACACTTTCGAACCCGGCGCGGCCTTGGCGATGTTGCGCAGGTCGGCTTCGGAGTCGGTAGAGAACAGGCGCACGCCCTTCTCATAGAAGTAGCGGATGTCCTTGGATTTCTTGATGGTGTTGCCGTAACTGATACGGTCGGCGCTGACGCCGCGGTCCATGACCTTGTCCAGCTCGTAGATCGATGCGATGTCGAAGCTCGAACCCTTGTCTTTCAACAGGTCGATGATCTCGACGGCCGGGTTGGCCTTGACCGCGTAATACACCTTGGCGAATTCGAAACCGGCGCGCAGGTCATCGTAGGCCTGGCTGATCATCGCGGTGTCGATCACCACGAACGGGGTTTCTTGCTTGTCGGCGAACGCCTTCATTTTGTCAAAAGTGGCGCGCGCGAAATAATCTTCGACGTTGATCGACATGCTGGGAACTCCTAAGGGCAAACTAATTTGATCAATGGGTGCAAATGAACGTCCTCCGTATCCCCACTTTGGTTCGCCTACTTCCCAAGGCATGTCGCCGAAAGCAAAAAGGCCACGGGGTAAGCTGCCCTTGGCCTTGCTGTCTCGTCGTCAGTACTTGAGCCGGATGGATCGTTTCCAGCATGGACGTTCGGCGCGAACTTTAGGGCTTGGCGGGCGTGGGATCAACTAAAAATGTCGCGTTTTTGCACGCGTTCGTCGCGCGGCCGCGTGCAGCTACTTATGTAACCGACCGGTGTGACGGATTGATGTTCCCCGGATGGGGCCAATCAGATGGATTTGCGGTGTATTCATCGCAGGCAAGCCAGCTCCCACAGGGGAATGCATTCCAACATAAGAATGCAGTTTAAATGTGGGAGCTGGCTTGCCTGCGATAGCGGCGGATCAGACCAGCGCGGTCTCGGCTGGAGACACGATACTGGTCTTGCCCCCACGCGATTTGCCAGAGCTCAGGTACTCGGCAATCGACTCCTGGGTCACCTCCCCGAGGAACACCCGCTCCGCATCCATCACCGGCAGCCACGAACGGTTGAACTCGTACATGCGCGACAGCAGGATGCGCAAATGCTCGTCATACGCTGCCGTGGCGTTGAACTCGCGCAGATACTGGCCGCAGGTACCGGCCTGGCGGTGCAGGTCGCGACGACGTACGTAGCCCAGCGCCTTGTTCTCCGAACAGGTGACCACCACATAGCGGCGGTCGTGCTCGTCCATCAATTCCAGCGCATCGGCCACGGGTGTTTCCGGGCTCACCGACGGGGCGTTGTCCGCCGCGTCTTCGGCTTTTACCAGCAGCAGGCGCTTGAGGGTGCTGTCCTGGCCCACGAAATTGCTGACGAACTCGTCGGCCGGGTGCGCCAGCAGCGTGTCCGGGTGGTCGATCTGCAGCAGCTTGCCGGCGCGGAAGATGGCGATCTTGTCACCCAGCTTGATGGCCTCGTCGATGTCGTGGCTGACCATGATCACGGTCTTGTTCAGCGCGCGCTGCATCTCGAAGAATTCGTTCTGGATCATCTCGCGGTTGATCGGGTCGACCGCGCCGAACGGCTCATCCATCAGCAACAGCGGTGCGTCCGCGGCCAGCGCGCGGATCACACCGATACGCTGTTGCTGCCCGCCCGACAGCTCACGCGGGTAGCGATGCAGGTACTGCTTGGGTTCCAGCTTGATCATGCTCATCAACTCGCGGGCGCGGTCGTGGCATTTCTGCTTGTCCCAGCCGAGCAGCTTGGGCACCACCACGATGTTCTCTTCGATGGTCATGTTGGGGAACAGGCCGATCTGCTGGATCACGTAGCCGATGTTGCGACGCAGGGTCACCTCATCAAGGTCGGTGGTGTCTTCGCCGTTGATCAAAATCTTGCCCGAGCTGGGCTTGATCAGGCGATTGATCATCTTCAGCGTGGTGCTCTTGCCGCAGCCCGAGGGCCCCAGGAATACGCAAATTTCGCCTTCGTTGACGGTCAGGCTCACATCGTTGACGGCGGTGACCGTCTTGCCGTTGCTTTGAAAAGTCTTGGACAGATTTTGAAGTTCGATCATTTGAGCAATCCTTTTGGAGTCAGCGAGCGTTGCAGCCATTGCAGAAGCAGGTCGGCGAAGATGGCCAGGAGACTGACCAGCACGGCGCCGACGATCAGCATCGACATATCGCTGCGGCTGATGGAAGCCAGAATAAGTACACCCAGGCCACCGGCACCGATGGTGGCGGCGATGGTCATCACACCGATGTTCATGACCACGGCGGTACGTACGCCAGCGAGAATCACCGGCACCGCAATCGGCAATTCGACCATGCGCAGGCGTTGGCCGAAGGTCATGCCGATGCCGCGTGCGGCTTCGCGAATGCCTGGCTCAACGCCGGTGAGGGCCAGGTAGGTGTTACGCATGATTGGCAGCAGGGAGTAAAGGAACACGGCGGTGATCGCCGGCATTGGCCCGAGGCCCTGGCCGAACTTGGAGTAGAACGGCAGCAGCAGGCCGAACAGCGCGATGGATGGCACGGTCAGCAACACTGTGGCGCTGGCTTGCAACGGGCCGGCCAGGGTCGGGAAGCGCGTCATCAGAATGCCCAGGGGCACGCCGATAAAAATCGCGAGGATCACGGCGATGCCGACCAGGGTGATGTGCTGCCAGGTCAGGTGCAGGACCTGGGCCCAATCAAGATGGGAAAAGGCGTTCAAAAATTCCATGTCTTCTCCTTTTTAGTTGATTGGATGTTGGCGCAGGAAATCGGCGGCAACGGCGGACGGGCTTTCATGGTCGACGTCGACCCGTGCATTGAGCTGACGCATGGTTTCATCGTCGAACAGGTTGGCCAAAGGCTTGAGCTCGGCGGCCAGTTGCGGGTGCTGGTCGAGGTATTCCTGACGGATCACCGGGGCTGCGGTGTAGTCCGGGAAGTAGTGCTTGTCGTCTTCCAGCAGCTTCAACTTGAACGCGTTCAGGCGGCCGTCGGTGGTATAGACCAGCCCGGCAAACACCTGGCCATTACGCAGGGCGGTGTAGACCAAGCCCGCGTCCATTTGCCGGGTGTTTTTGCGCGTCAGGTTCATGTCGTACAGCTTGACCATGCCCGCCAGGCCGTCGGAGCGGTTGGCGAACTCGGTGTCCAGGGCGACCAGGCGCTGTTCCTTGATGTCTTCGGCCATGGCTTTGGTCAGGTCGCTGATGCTGTTGATCTCGGGATGTTCCTCAGCAACTTTCTCCGGCAGCGCCAGCGCATAGGTGTTGCTGAAACGCGACGGCGACAGCCAGACCAAGCCTTTTTTCGCATCGAGTTCTTTGACCCGAGCGTAGGACTGTTCGCTGTCGAGTTTCTCGTCGATATGGTTGTAGGCCACCAGCGACACGCCGGTGTATTCCCAGATCAGGTCCAGTTGCCCGCTTTCCTGGGCGCTACGCGCCAGGTTGCTGCCCAGGCCGCCGGTCACACGAGCGTCGTAGCCCTTGGTGCGCAGGTACTGGGAGGTGATTTCGGCGAGCAGGGTCTGCTCGGTGAACACCCGGGCGCCAATGCGGATCACGGGTTTTTCAGCGGCTTGCGCAATACCTGCAAACAGCAGGACGCAGCCTAATATCAAGCTCAGTTTTTTCATGTGAACTCCTTTACCGGGCCTTAAGACGGGCGCAACCCGCGTTCCAGCCAGAGGCGGCTGGCCATGGTCACCAGGCCATCAAGCAGCAATGCCAGCAGCGCGGTACACGCGGCGCCGAGCAACAGTTGCGGCTGGTTGTTCAGGGCGATGCCGGGGAAAATCAGGCTGCCCAGGCTGTTGGCGCCAATCAGGAACGCCAGCGGTGCGGTACCGACGTTGATCGCCAGGGCCACGCGCACACCGCCGATGATGATCGGCACGGCGTTGGGCAGCTCCACGCGAAACAGCACCTGGCGCGGGGTCATACCGATGCCGGTGGCGGCTTCCTTGAGGGAGCCCTGAACGTTTTTCAGGCCTTCGTAGGTGTTACGCACGATGGGCAGGAGCGAGGCGAGGAACAGCGCGAAGATGGCCGGGCCGCTGCCGATGCCGAGGACGCCGAGGGCGATGGCCAGTACGGCCAGGGGAGGGACGGTGTTGCCGATGTTGAAGATCTGCATGAAACGTTCTGCACGCCCGACCATGTTGGGTCGGCTGAGCAGGATACCGGCGGGGATGCCCACAATCAGGGCCGCCAGCATGGAGACTAAAACCAGAATCAGATGAGCTTGCAGGTAAAACAACAAATCGTCGCGGTACAGTTCGATCGTGTTGATGCCGATCCAGTGGACCAGCAGAGCCAGGAGCGCGACGACAACCGCGCCTCCTATCAGCCCTTTGCCATAGCGAATAGCCACAGGCGGACTCCTTTTTTTCTTTTGTCGGCGAACACATTTTCCGGCGGCAATGCCATTCCTGGCTGCCTCTGAATGAGTTCGCGAAAAGCAACTCGCCGATACTGGCAATGCAGTATGCGATCGAGCCATGAGCGCAGCCTCGTCAGGCTAACTTGCTGATATTTCAGCCCCTGTTCCGAGTGCGGTAGCAGGGGAGTGGACGTCTCGACCTTTTAAAAGGTTCCACACTTGGGCGCATTTAGCCACCCCCAATGGGCTCAACGGTGGTCCGTACCCTCGCGTTTGCGCTATACTCGCCGCCCTTTTTTGACTCACCTGCCAGGCGATTTCCCATGACCCACCAGGCCGCCGAAGTCGCGAAACGCCGCACTTTCGCCATTATTTCCCACCCCGATGCCGGTAAAACCACCATCACCGAAAAGCTGTTGCTGATGGGCAAGGCGATCGCGGTAGCCGGCACGGTGAAATCGCGCAAATCCGACCGCCATGCCACCTCCGACTGGATGGAAATGGAAAAACAACGGGGTATTTCCATTACCACGTCGGTCATGCAGTTCCCCTATCGCGAGCACATGATCAACCTGCTCGACACCCCAGGGCACGAAGACTTCTCCGAAGATACTTACCGCACCCTCACCGCGGTGGACTCGGCGCTGATGGTCCTCGACGGCGGTAAAGGCGTCGAGCCACGTACCATTGCGCTGATGGACGTGTGCCGTCTGCGTGACACGCCGATTGTCAGTTTCATCAACAAACTCGACCGCGATATCCGCGACCCCATCGAGCTGCTGGATGAAATCGAAGCCGTCCTGAAGATCAAGGCCGCGCCGATCACTTGGCCGATTGGTTGCTACCGCGACTTCAAGGGCGTGTACCACCTGGCCGACGACTACATCATTGTCTACACCGCTGGCCACGGTCATGAACGCACCGAAACCAAGATCATTGAAAAGCTCGACTCCGACGAAGCCCGCGCCCACTTGGGTGACGAGTACGACCGTTTCGTCGACCAGCTGGAACTGGTGCAGGGCGCCTGCCATGAGTTCAACCAGCAAGAGTTCCTCGACGGTCAGTTGACCCCGGTGTTCTTCGGTACCGCCCTGGGCAACTTCGGCGTCGACCACGTACTGGACGCCGTCGTGGACTGGGCGCCGCGCCCGCTGGCCCGCGTCGCCAACGAGCGCACCGTGGAACCGGTGGAAGAGAAATTCACCGGCTTCGTGTTCAAGATCCAGGCGAACATGGACCCCAAGCACCGCGACCGTATCGCCTTCATGCGTATCTGCTCCGGCCGCTACGAAAAAGGCATGAAGATGCGCCACGTGCGCACCGGCAAGGACGTACGCATCGGCGACGCCCTGACGTTCTTCTCCTCCGAGCGTGAACAGCTTGAAGAGGCCTACGCCGGCGACATCATCGGTTTGCATAACCACGGCACCATCCAGATCGGCGACACCTTCACCGAAGGCGAGGCGCTGGGCTTCACCGGTATCCCGCATTTCGCCCCGGAACTGTTCCGCCGCGTGCGCCTGCGTGACCCGCTCAAATCCAAGCAACTGCGCCAGGGCTTGCAGCAATTGGCCGAAGAGGGCGCCACCCAGGTGTTCTTCCCCGAGCGCAGCAACGACATCATCCTCGGCGCCGTGGGTGTGCTGCAGTTCGACGTGGTCGCCAGCCGCTTGAAAGAGGAATACAAGGTGGAGTGCTCCTACGAGCCGATCACGGTGTATTCGGCGCGCTGGATTGATTGCAGCGATAAGAAGAAGTTGGAAGAGTTCTCCAACAAGGCCGTGGAAAACCTGGCGATCGACGGCGGTGGTCACCTGACCTACCTGGCGCCGACCCGGGTCAACCTGGCGCTGATGGAAGAGCGTTGGCCGGATGTGAAGTTCCGCGCTACTCGTGAGCACCATTGATTTAGGCTTCTCATCTTGAAAAGCTAACATCTTGAAAAGCTAACTAAAAACCCTAAAGATTTTATCTTTAGGGTTTTTTTGACTGCGTAGACGGCTAAAGTCAACTGTGAAGTTTGACAGTAGATTTTTATAGCGCTCAGCCGTTAGATAGGCGAGGAGGTCGTAAGGCCTATCGTCAATGCTTATACGTAGAAGTTCAATAGCATGTTTTGGTTTTGGTTTTTAATTTGAAGGTACAGATCTTTATATCAGGTTACCTCGCATGGAGATTGGATCATGGTCAGTCATGAGGAAGAGCAGATACAGAATGCTATTGGGCATTTTGAATATCGTTTTGAAGGCGGGGGGCTGGTAATCCCGCAGTATAAATACGTATATCTTGAAGAGGGGCCGCAACCGATTCCACCGACTTTTAAAGGTCGGGACACTCAAAGCGGTATTCGTGAAACGGGCTTTATGTTTGTATTCGACTCGTATGATTTTTGGGGCATCAATACGCCTGTCGGTCAGGGATTCCATGTGCAGAGTCTTTTGGCAGGGAGCAGTACTGAAGTGACGTCCGGTTTTGTTACTGGAATGATAAATCCTTCAAAGAAAGCCGGATTTTTTAAGTTTGATCTCAATGTGGATGTTCACGGCTCGATGAGACGCGTCGAAGGGTTCTTTATATTGAAGCAAAACGTTACTGCATTATAGTCTCGAAAGGTTCTCTCGCCTGGCTCCAGCATTGGGCAATCAGGTGATAATGGGAGGTGAGCATCATCATGATCTTAGCGGTTGAGATAAGGGCGAAGCTGTCATGGCTTCGCCCTTTTTGTCTCTATAAAGGCTGGGAATTGGCGAGAACCCTGCATCGGGTCTAGTTTTCACACATTGCCTGCGAAGGAGACCACCGTGCGAAATGTTCGATACGTTATTTGTCTGATGCTACTGGCAGGCCCAGGGCTGACAACGCTGCCGGCACTGGCCGGCGATGGCACGCCCCAATGGAAAGACACCGGCCCTGTCACCAAGAAAAAGGCCAACGAGGTCAACTCCGGCAGCTGGAAACCGCAGCCCCAGCCCACGGATGTCAGGTATCCGGAAAACCCCATCAACGAAGGGGAGGACAGTGAGACCTTTGATGACGGCGAAACCTGAGACGCGGCGCCAACCCGAAAAGAAGCCCCGCCCGCCAGGCTGATGCGCAACCTGACGGGAAGGGCAGTAGGACGCTGTATTACCTGCTTTGGAAACCGCACGTGCATGGCGAGGGAGCATCCTCCCTCGCCACAAGGGCGGTCAGGCCACGAATTGCTCCGCGTAGTGGCAAGCCACCTGCCGGTTATCCAAAGGACGCAACAGCGGCTCTTCACTGCTGCACCGCGCCGTCGCATACGGGCAACGCTTGTGGAACGCGCAGCCAGGCGGCGGGTTCAGTGGGTTGGGCAGTTCGCCGACGATCTTGATCTTCGGCTTGCTCGGGTCCGGGTGAATGGTCGGCGTGGCCGACAGCAGCGCCTGGGTGTAAGGGTGCAGCGGGCGTGCGTAGATGTCTTCCTTGGGGCCCACCTCAACCGGGCGGCCGAGGTACATCACCATCACATCGTCAGCCACGTGCTGCACCACCGCCAGGTTGTGGGAAATGAACACGTAGGCGGTGTTGAATTCCTGCTGCAAATCCATGAACAGGTTGAGCACCTGCGCCTGGATCGACACGTCCAGTGCCGAGGTCGGTTCATCCGCCACCAGCACTTTGGGTTGCAGCATCATGGCGCGGGCCAACGCGATGCGCTGGCGCTGGCCGCCGGAGAACATGTGCGGGTAGCGCTGATAATGCTCAGGGCGCAGGCCCACTTGCTTCATCATCGCCTGCACTTTCTCGCGGCGTTCGGCGGCGGACAGGTTGGTGTTGATCAGCAGCGGTTCGGCCAGTTGATCACCGACTTTCTGGCGTGGGTTCAGCGAGGCATAGGGGCTCTGGAACACCATCTGCACGTCTTTGCGCAATTGCTTGCGCTGGGCCTTGTCGGCGCCGGCCACTTCTTGCCCGGCGATTTTCAACGAGCCCGACGAGGGCTCTTCAATCAGCGTCAGGGCGCGGGCCAGGGTGGATTTGCCACAGCCCGACTCGCCTACCACGGCGAGGGTTTTGCCGGCTTCCAGCTCAAAAGACACACCATTAAGGGCACGCACGGTGGCATGACCCTTGAACAGGCCACGGGACACTTCGTAGTGACGGGTGAGGTCGCGGGCGGTAAGTACGACGGCCATTACGCCACCTCCTGGTTCAGCGGGTAGAAGCAGCGGGCAAGGCTGTTGCTTTTCGGATCAAGGCCCGGCCGCTGGGCGCGACAGGAGTCCTGCACGTAGGGGCAGCGCGGCGACAGCAGGCAACCCTGCGGACGGTCGTAGCGGCCGGGCACGATGCCCGGCAACGTGGCCAGGCGCGTAGCACCGAGGCTGTGCTCGGGAATGGCCTTGAGCAACGCTTCGCTGTAAGGGTGTGCCGGAATGTCGAACAGCTGCGGCACCTGGCCGACTTCCACCGCCTGGCCTGCGTACATCACGCACACGCGCTGGGCGGTTTCGGCAACCACCGCGAGGTCGTGAGTGATCAGCACCAGGCCCATGTTCTGCTCTTTTTGCAGGGCCAGCAGCAGTTCCATGATCTGCGCCTGGATGGTCACGTCCAGCGCAGTGGTCGGTTCATCGGCAATCAGCAGTTTGGGCTCGCCGGCAATCGCCATGGCGATTGCCACGCGTTGGCTCATACCACCGGACAATTGATGCGGGTAGGCATCCATACGGCTGGCAGCGCCTGGGATCTCGACCTTTTCCAGCAGCTCGATGGCGCGTTTGCGTGCTTGTTTGCCGGACATTTTCAGGTGCAGGCGCAGCACTTCTTCGATCTGGAAACCCACGGTGTAGCTGGGGTTCAACGCGGTCATCGGGTCCTGGAACACCATCGCCAGGTCTTTGCCGACGATCTGACGGCGCTGGCGGTTGCTCAACTTGAGCATGTCCTTGCCGTCGAAACTCAGGGCATCGGCAGTGACGATGCCGGGATGCTCGATCAGGCCCATCAGCGCCATCATGGTCACGGATTTACCCGAACCCGACTCGCCAACGATCGCCAGGACTTCGCCTTTGTCGACGGAAATGTCGAGGCCATCGACCACCGGCACGGCGGTCTTGTCGCCGAAACGCACGTTGAGATTCTTGATTTCTAACAGTGACATGGGAATCTCCTCAGGCGGCGTTCTTGAGTTTCGGGTCCAGCGCATCGCGCAGGCCGTCACCCATCAAGTTGATTGCCAGCACGCTGAGCAAAATGGTCAAGCCAGGCAGGCTCACGACCCACCAGGCGCGTTCGATGTAGTCTCGGGCCGAAGCCAGCATGGTGCCCCACTCAGGGGTTGGCGGTTGTACGCCAAGGCCGAGGAAGCCCAGGGCCGCGGCATCGAGAATCGCCGAGGAAAAGCTCAAGGTCGCTTGTACGATCAGCGGTGCCATGCAGTTAGGCAGCACGGTGATGAACATCAGGCGTGGCAGGCCGGCGCCAGCGAGGCGGGCGGCAGTCACGTAGTCGCGGTTCAGTTCGCCCATCACGGCGGCGCGGGTCAGGCGCACATAGGATGGCAACGACACGATGGCGATGGCGATCACGGTGTTGATCAGGCCAGGGCCGAGGATGGCGACAATCGCCACGGCCAGCAGCAGCGATGGCAGGGCCAGCATGATGTCCATCAGGCGCATGATGGTGGGGCCCAGCAAGCGCGGGAAGAACCCGGCGAACAGACCCAGCAGGATACCCGGGATCAGCGACATCACCACCGACGACAAACCGATCAGCAACGATAGACGCGAGCCCTGGATCAGGCGCGAGAGCAAGTCACGGCCCAGTTCGTCGGTGCCCAGCAGGAACTGCATCTGCCCACCTTCCAGCCACGCCGGCGGGGTGAGCAGGAAGTCGCGGTATTGCTCGCTGGGGTTATGCGGTGCAACCCACGGGGCGAAGATCGCGCAGAACACGATCAGCAACATGAACAGCAGGCCGGCGACCGCGCCTTTGTTCTTGGAGAAGGCTTGCCAGAATTCTTTGTACGGGGACGGGTACAGCAGGCTCTGATCGACTGCTGACACTTGAGTAGGTGTGGTCATGGTCATGATCTCAGCGCTGGTGACGGATGCGTGGGTTGGCGAAGCCGTAGAGGATATCCACCACGAAGTTCACCAGGATCACCAGGCAGGCGATCAGCAGAATGCCGTTTTGCACCACCGGGTAGTCCCGCGCGCCAATGGCTTCGATCAGCCATTTGCCGATGCCGGGCCACGAGAAGATGGTTTCGGTCAGTACCGCACCGGCCAGCAGCGTGCCGACCTGCAGGCCGACCACGGTGAGCACCGGGATCAGTGCGTTACGCAGGCCGTGCACGAACACCACGCGCGCCGGCGACAGGCCCTTGGCCTTGGCGGTACGGATGTAGTCCTCACGCAGCACTTCGAGCATCGACGAACGGGTCATGCGCGCGATCACCGCCAGCGGGATGGTGCCGAGCACGATGGCGGGCAGGATCAGGTGGTGCAACGCATCCCAGAAAGCGTCCGGCTCGTCGGCCAGCAGGGTGTCGATCAGCATGAAGCCGGTGCGCGGCTCGATGTCATAGAGCAGGTCGATACGTCCGGATACCGGGGTCCAGCCCAGGCTTACCGAGAAGAACATGATCAGGATCAGGCCCCACCAGAAGATTGGCATCGAATACCCCGCCAGGGAGATGCCCATCACCCCATGGTCGAACAGGGATCCTCGCTTGAGTGCCGCGATCACCCCGGCCAACAGGCCCAGGATACCGGCGAACAACAGCGCGGCCATGGACAGCTCCAGGGTCGCGGGGAAAAGGGCGGTGAACTCGGTCCACACGCTGGTGCGGGTGCGCAGCGATTCGCCAAGGTCGCCCTGGGCGAGCTTGCCGACATAGTCCAGGTATTGCGCATACAGCGGCTTGTTAAGGCCAAGGCGCTCCATTGCCTGTGCGTGCATTTCGGGGTCAACCCGTCGCTCGCCCATCATGACTTCTACGGGGTCGCCTGGAATCATGCGAATCAACGCAAAGGTCAGCAACGTGATGCCGAAGAACGTGGGGATCAATAACCCCAGTCGGCGGGCAATAAAACTAAACATCTTGGTGTGTACCTCAATCAGCCGGTTAGGCAGGTCCGGCACCGTCAATGTCGACGGTGCCGAGCGTTTTTCTTATTACTTCACCTGGGTGGTGGCGAAGTTATTGGTGGTCAGAGGGCTTTGGGTATAACCCTCGACGTTCTTGCGCATGGCGGTAAACATTTTCGGGTAGGCCATGGGAATCCACGGTTGGTCCTTCTCGAAAACGGCCAAAGCTTGTTCATAGAGTGCAGCGCGCTCGGCGGGTTCAGCGTCGGCGCGGGCCTTGTCGATCAAGTCTTGAAACTCTTTGTTACACCAGCGGGCGTAGTTTTCGCCGTTTTTCGCTGCATCGCAACTCAGGTTAGGGGTGAGGAAGTTATCCGGGTCGCCGTTATCCCCGGCCCAACCGGCAGAAACCATGTCGTGCTCGCCAGCTTTGGCGCGCTTGAGCATTTCGCCCCATTCCATGACCTTGATATTGACCTTCAGGCCGATCTGGGCCAGATCCGCTTGCATGCGCTGGGCGCCGAGCATCGGGTTAGGGTTGGTCGGGCCGCCGCCGTTGCGGGTGAACAGGGTGAATTCGGTGCCTTCCGGCACGCCGGCTTCCTTGAGCAGGGCGCGGGCCTTGTCCAGGTCACGCTCCGGGTTTTTCAGCTTGTCGCTGAAACCCAGCAGGGTCGGCGGGTACGGCCCGGTGGCATCGACGGCGTTGCCTTTGCCGTACAGCGATTCGTTGTAGCCCTTCTTATCGAAGGCAATATTGATCGCGTGACGTACCCGCGCATCGCTCATGTACTTGTGGGTGGTATTCATGGCGGTGTAGCTGGTGGTCATCGCCGCCAGTTCCGCCACTTTCAGGTTGGGATCAGCCTTGGCGCTGGGTACGTCATCGGGCTTGGGATACAGCGCGATCTGGCATTCGTTGGCCTTGAGCTTTTGCAGGCGCACATTGCTATCGGTGGTGATTGCCAGAATAAGCGGGTCGGCCGGCGGCTTGCCACGGAAGTACTCCGGGTTGGCCTTGAAACGCACCTGGGCGTCTTTTGCGTAGCGGTTGAAGATGAACGGCCCGGTGCCGATTGGCTTGGCGTTCAGATCATCGGTCTTGCCGGACTTGAGCAATTGGTCGGCATATTCGGCGGAGTGAATCGAGGAAAACGCCATGGCCAGGTCAGCCAGGAAGGGAGCTTCAGGACGAGTCAGGGTAAAGACAACCGTGTGATCGTCGGTTTTCTCTACGCTCTTGAGCAGTTCCTTGAAGCCCATGCTTTCGAAGTACGGGTAGCCCACGTTGGACTTGTTATGCCACGGGTGATTCGGGTCCAGCTGGCGCTGGAAGCTCCAAAGCACATCATCGGCATTCAGGTTGCGCGTGGGTTTGAAATAGTCGGTGGTGTGGAACTTGATGTCGTCACGCAGGTGGAAGGTGTAGGTCAGGCCATCGGCGCTGATTTCCGGCAGGTCTTTGGCCAGGGCAGGGACCACTTCAGTGGTGCCGGGCTTGAAGTCCACCAGGCGGTTGAACATGGTTTCAGCGGCGGCGTCAGCAGTCACAGCAGTGGTGTACAGGACCGGGTCGAAACCTTCCGGGCTGGCTTCGGTGCAGACCACCAGCGGTTTGGCCGAAACGCCGATCGCCACGCTCAACAGCGCAGCGGCCATGGCGGCTTGTAGTGGGAGCATTTTCATTCAGAGCCCTCTGCAATCGATGGAGCCAGAAAAGCGTAGGCGGCGGGCTCGTCCTGAGCTCGCCGCCTGCCTGGCGCTAATTAAAGGATGTTGAACGGGATGGTGGTAACCAGACGGAACTCTTTGATGCTGCCGTCGGACTGGAACTCGCTGCCACGGTGCTCAACATAGGTTGCGCGCACGGTGGTGGCTTTGAGCGGGCCGCTCTGCAGCGCGTAAGAGGCGCCTACACCGTATTCCTGGTGCTTCTCGCCGTCCTGGGACTGGATGCCGTCATAAGCAAACTTGGCCCGGCCATTGTTGCCGGTGTAGTGGGTACCGTCGATGTCCCAGCCGCGCGCCGAGTAAGCGTTGAACTTCAGGCCGGGTACGCCGTATTCAGCCATGTTGATGGCATAGGCGATCTGGAAGGATTTCTCGTTCGGGCCGTTGAAGTCAGACGTCAGGGAGTTGGCCAGGTAGATACCGTTGGTTTCGTGCAGGTAGTCGAAGTACTCGTTACCGTTCACTTGCTGGTAGCCGAAGGTCAGGCTGTGTGCCTGGTGAGTCAGGCCCAGGGAGAGGGAGAAGGTATCGTTGTCGATTTCCCCCATCTCTTTTTTGCCTTCATCGACAGTCTTGTAGTAGTTGAAGCCGGTGGTCAGGCCCAACTGCTGCGCGTCGCCCAGCTCGTGGGTGGCGCCGAAGTAGTACTGGTTCCAGAAGTCCTTCACGTTGGCGGCGAAGAAGCTGGTTTTCAGGCTTTTCAGCGGCTGGTAGTTCACACCCAGGGTCGACACTTTGTCGGTTTCTGCGCCATTGCCGTATTCGCTACGGAATTTCGACAGGCTCTGCTCGCTACGTGGCGAAACGCGGTCGAACACGCCGCCCTGGAACGACAGGTTGCTGAACTCTTCGCTGTTAAAGCTCACACCCTGGAAGCTCGAAGGCAGAGCACGGTTGCCGATGGTGTCGACGATGCCGCTGCTGAAGTTCTGGCGACCGGCGGTCAGTGTGGTGTTGGACACACGGAATTGCACGTTGGCCAAGCCCAGTTTGCTCCACTGGTCTACGGCGTCACCGTTGGAGTCGGCCAGGGTACGGTTGGAGCCGCCTTTGATATCACGCTTGCTGCGATCCAGCACCAGGGCGTTGTACACCGCCACTTCAGTCTTGACCCCTACGGTGCCCTGGGTGAAACCCGAGCTGGCGTTGAGGATGGTGCCCTGCACCCAGTTGGTACGGTTGCGATCGGTCAGGGTCTGGCCGTGCTTCTGGTACGAGAAGGTGCCCCCACGGTATTTGCTTTCATGGGAGTACCAGTTACGCGTGGTGCCGCCCAGGCTGAAATCTTCGATAAAGCCTTTGGCCTCGCTTTGGGCGCTGGTGCCGGCCAGGGTTGTAGGAACGAAGTCCTGGCTTTGCGTTTCAGCGTAGGCGGTGGCCGTGATGCTGCTGATGGCCAAGGCCAGAAGCGCTTTGCTGCTCAGTTTCATGGGTGAAGCTCCTTTGGTTCTCTTTTTTAATGCCGGTCTTTTTGGGTGATCCGGCTATTGGGTGTGGAACTCGTTCAAGCTATTGCAAACGTTTGGCGTAGGAAATTTCCCAACAAAAGCCTGCACGTTTGCCGGGAAGCGTATTTCGCTCCCCGCCATCCGGTTATTTTCTTATGGGTTGATGCTGACGCCCGAGAACACGTTGCGGCCGAAAGGGCTTACCTTGAAGCCTTCGACTTTGGCGCTTAACGGCTGGTTGACCGTCGAGTGGGCGATGGGCGTGATCGGCACCTGCTGCTTGAGCAGTTGCTGCGCCTGTTTGTACAGAACAGTCCTTTGTTCGCGGTCGGTCACGACCTTGGCTTGCTTGATCAGCTTGTCGTACGCCGGGTCGCACCACATGGAGTAGTTGTTCCCGCCGATGGCGTCGCAGCTGTAGAGGGTGCCGAGCCAGTTGTCCGGGTCACCGTTGTCGCCGGTCCAACCGATCAGGCTGACATCGTGCTCACCGTTCTTGGTGCGCTTGATGTACTCGCCCCATTCATAGCTGACGATCTTGACCTTGAGGCCGATCTTGGCCCAGTCGTTCTGCAGCATTTCCGCCATCAGCTTGGCGTTGGGGTTGTACGGGCGTTGCACTGGCATGGCCCACAAGGTGATCTCGGTGCCTTCCTTGACCCCGGCGGCCTTGAGCAACTGCTTGGCTTTTTCCGGGTCGTAGGCGGCGTCCTTGATGCTGTCGTCGTAGGACCACTGCGTCGGCGGCATGGCGTTGACCGCCAGTTGCCCGGCGCCCTGGTACACAGCATTGAGGATGCTCTGCTTGTTCACCGCCATGTCCAGCGCCTGGCGTACTTCAAGCTGATCGAATGGCTTGTGGCGCACGTTGTAGGAGATATAGCCCAGGTTAAAGCCCGGCTTGGTCAGCAGTTGCAGGTTCGGGTCGGCCTTGAGGGCCTCGACATCGGCAGGGCGTGGATGCAAGGTCACCTGGCATTCGCCGGCCTTGAGCTTCTGTACGCGTACCGAGGCGTCGGTGTTGATGGCGAAGATCAGTTGGTCCAGCTTGACGCGGCTCGGGTCCCAGTACTGCTTGTTGCCCACGTAGCGGATCTGCGAGTCTTTCTGGTAGCGCTGGAACACGAACGGGCCAGTCCCGATCGGTTTCTGGTTGATGTCGCTGGGCCGGCCTTGCTTGAGCAACTGCTCGGCGTATTCCGCCGAAAGGATCGCGGCAAAGCTCATGGCGATGTTCTGCACGAACGCGGCGTCGACCGTGTTCAGCGTCATCACCACGGTGTACGGGTCGGTTTTCTCGACCTTGGCGATGTTCTTGTTCAGGCTCATCCCGTTGAAGTACGGAAACTCGGTGGGGTAGGCCTTGCGGAACGGGTGCTCGGGGTCAAGCATGCGGTTGAAGGTGAACAGCACGTCGTCGGCGTTGAAGTCCCGTGTCGGCTTGAATTCCTTGTTGCTGTGGAACTTCACCCCTTCACGCAGGTGGAAGGTGTAGGTCAGGCCATCCGGGGAAATGTCCCACTTGGTTGCCAGCCCAGGGACGACGTCGGTCGCGCCTTTTTCGAACTCCACCAAACGGTTATACAAAGGCTCCGCCGCATCGTTGTCGGTAGCGGTGGTGTATTGCGCAGTGTCAAACCCTGCCGGGCTGCCTTCGGAGCAGAACACCAGGCTCTTTTTCTCGGCGGCTTGGCCCATGGTGGCCATGGCCAGCAGGCTGGTGGCAAACAGAGCGGATACAACGGTGGTATGGCGCATGACGATCCCGGTCCTTGTTTGTAGTTATCAACAGCGAGCCTTCCTGCTGGCTTACAGCCAGGCAGACATCACTGATCCCACACACAGCAAGTGCCCTTCCCAGAGTGATGCCTCTGCTGTCCTACGACCTTATGGGGCGCTGACCTTGCAGTAAATGCGTCAATTCTGACTGACCTTGTAGGCAACGGAGGCACGGGTCGCAGTTCATTGCTGTAAGACGGCAACGCTTGCAAACGTAGTCTGTTTCCTAAGGTCCAGGCGGATGGAATAACGGCGACGTTAGGAAACGTCGCCGTTATTGATCCTTACTTGCCGCTGACGCTAACGCCGTAGAAGGAGTTCAAGCCAAACGGGCTGATCTTGAAGTCCTGCACGGTATTACGCATGGGTTGATACACCGTCGAGTGCGCGATAGGTGTCATCGGGACTGCATCTTTGAGGATATGTTGCGCCTGCTTATACAGCTCGGTGCGTTTGGCGACATCCGAAGTGGCCTTGGCTTCTTTAACGATGCCGTCGAATTTCTTGTCGCACCATTTGGAGAAGTTGTTGCCCGACAACGAGTCGCAGCCGAACAGCACGTTCAGCCAGTTGTCCGGGTCACCATTGTCGCCGCTCCAGCCAATGATCATGGCCTGGTTCTCGCCGCCTTTGGAGCGCTTGATGTACTCGCCCCACTCGTAGCTGACGATGTTGACCTTCAGGCCGATCTGTTTCCAGTCGTTCTGCAGCATCTCGGCCATCAATTTGGCGTTGGGGTTGTAGGGGCGCTGGACCGGCATGGCCCACAGGGTGATCTCGGTGCCTTCCTTGACGCCAGCGGCCTTGAGCAATTCCTTGGCCTTGGCAGGATCGTACTTGGCATCCTTGATGGTGGTGTCATAGGACCACTGGGTCGGCGGCATGGCGTTGACTGCCAGTTGGCCGGCACCCTGGTACACGGAGTCGATGATCTGCTGCTTGTTCACCGACATGTCCAGGGCTTCACGGACGCGCAGGTCAGCCAGCGGGTTTGCGGCGGTCTGGCCCTTGAGTACTGGCATGACGTTATAGGCGATGTAGCCCAGGTTGAAACCGGCCTGGTGCGGCAGTTTCAGGTCCTTGTCCTCACCCAGCGCCTTGAGGTCGGCCGGACGTGGGAACAGGGTGATCTGGCATTCGTTTTTCTTGAGCTTCTGGATACGCACCGACGGGTCGGTGGTGATAGCGAAGATCAGGTTATCGATCTTCACGTCTTCAGGTTTCCAGTAGTCCTTGTTGCCGGTGTAGCGAATGTTCGAGTCTTTCTGGTAGCTCTTGAACACGAACGGGCCAGTGCCGACCGGCTTCTGGTTGATGTCGGCAGGCTTGCCTTCCTTCAACAACTGCGCAGCGTATTCGGCGGACTGGATCGAGGCGAAGCTCATGGCCAGGTTCTGGATGAACGCGGCGTCCACGGTGCCAAGGGTGAACTTGACGGTGTGGTCATCGATTTTCTCGATGTTCTTGATGTTGGTGTCCATCCCCATGTCCGTGAAGTACGGGAACTCGGTGGGGTAGGCCTTACGGAATGGATCGTCTTTATTGATCATCCGGTTGAAGGTGAACAGTACGTCGTCAGCCGAAAATTCACGAGTTGGCTTGAAGTACGGGGTGGTATGGAACTTGACGCCTTCGCGAAGGTGGAAGGTGTACGTCAGGCCATCCGGGGACACGTCCCAGCTAGTGGCCAGGCCAGGAACGACGGCGGTGCCGCCACGTTCGAACTGGCTCAGGCGGTTGAACATGGTTTCGGCCGAGGCATCGAAGTCTGTTCCGGTGGTGTACTGGCCTGGATCAAAACCGGCCGGGCTCCCTTCGGAGCAGAACACCAGGTTAGTTGCCGCAAGGGCTACGGGGGCTGCGGCCATAAGGCCAGCGCTCACTAATAACGGAAGGACTGCGTGTTTAAGCATGTTGGCCTCATGATTTGTTGTCATTTTTGGTGGTGAGGGCGACCTCGTGAGTCGGCCTGCGGATACTTATGCAGGCGCCATACCCAATGCAAGATGCAGAGCGGTTGCAAAGGGAAAACTGTGGTACGAACGTACAGGAATGTCGCAATTATGAAAGTTTCGACACAAAAGTGCCTGTTTGGAGGGTTTTTTCGGTGCAAATGGCGCACCAAAAAAGCCCAGCCGAGGCGTCTAGCGCACTCGGTTGGGGCGCGGCTGTTACTTATCTAGACCCACACCGTAGAACGGCGTTAGCCCAAACGGGCTGATCTTGAAGTCACGCACTTGCTTGCGCATAGGCTGGAAAACCGTCGAGTTCGCAATAGGCGTTATAGGTACTTGTTCCTTAAGGATTTTCTGTGCCTGCTGATACCACTTGATGCGCTGCTCGCGGTCGCTGCTGACCTTGGCTTGCTGCACCAGCTTGTCATAGGCCGGGTTACACCATTTGGCGTAGTTGCTGCCTTTGACCGCAGCACAACTGTAGAGCACGCCCAGCCAGTTATCGGGGTCGCCGTTGTCGCCGGTCCAGCCATAAATCATTGCATCGTGTTCGCCATTTTTGGCGCGCTTGATGTATTCGCCCCACTCATAGCTGACGATGTTGGCCTTGATGCCTACCTTGGCCCAATCCTGTTGAATCATTTGTGCAGACATCCGCGCATTCGGGTTTGAGGCGCGTTGTACGGTCATTGCCCACAGGTTGATGGTGGTACCTGGTGCAACCCCTGCTTCTTTTAGTAGCAACCTTGCCTTGGTCGGGTCGTAGGGGGCGTCCTGGATTTTCGGGTCATAAGACCACTGCGCGGGAGGCAGTGCGTTCTGCGCCAATTGCCCGGCGCCCTGGTACACGGCCTTGATGATTGCGGGCTTGTCGATGGCCATGTCCAGTGCCTGGCGAACCTTGAGTTGATCCAGCGGCGGGTGAGTCACGTTATAGGCCAGGAAACCCAGGTTGAAGCCCGCTTGTTGCAGTACGCGCAGGTTGGGGTCTTGCTTCATCACCTCGATATCGGCGGGGCGCGGGTAACCGCTGACCTGGCATTCGCCCGCCTTGAGTTTCTGCAGGCGCGCGGCGGCGTCCGGGGTGATGGCGAACACCAGGTTATCGAGCTTCACATCCTCGGGTTTCCAATACTGTTTATTGGCCACATAACGGATCTGCGAGTCTTTCTGGTAGCGCTTGAACACAAACGGCCCGGTGCCGACCGGTTGCTGGTTGATCTGCTCCGCCTTGTCTTGTTTCAACAACTGGGTGGCGTATTCGGCCGATTGCACAGAGGCGAAGCTCATGGCCAGGTTTTGCACGAACGAAGCATCGACCGTGTTCAGGTTGAACCGCACGCTGTACTCGTCGAGTTTTTCGACGTTCTTGATCGTGGTGTTCAAGCCCATGTCGGTGAAGTAGGGCGACTCTGAGGGGTAGGCCTTGCGAAACGGGCTGTCGGCATCGAGCAGGCGATTAAAAGTGAACAGCACGTCATCGGCGTTGAAGTCGCGGGTCGGGGTGAAGAAGTCGGTGGTATGGAACTTGACGCCTTCACGCAGGTGAAAGGTGTAGGTCAGGCCATCCTTGGAAACATCCCAGCTGGTGGCCAGGCCAGGTTCGACTTCGGTACCGCCGCGCTTGAACTGGGTCAGGCGGTTGAACACGGTTTCGGCGGACGCATCGAAATCGGTGCCGCTGGTGTACTGGCTGGGGTCGAAGCCGGCGGGGCTGGCTTCGGAGCAGTAGACCAGGGTGGTGGCGGCCTGGGTCATTGGTATAAAGGCCAGAAGGCTTGCGGCGAGGAGCAGTGGCTTGACGGCGATTTTTTCCATGGAGACCCCTGAGGCGGCGGGCATCTTAAAGCAGCCCAAACAAAAACGGCGGTCACCGAGGTTACCGCCGTTCAACTGGCTTAGGTAGGGGATACCTTTATGCGGGGGATACTTCTATACGGGTGGGGGCCGATTTATCGATTGTAACGGGCGGGCCGTCTATTTCATTACTTTCACGAAGGGTGAAAGTCCGAGTGGCTGTTATGTTCACGTCATCGACGAGGGTGGACTCACCTCTAACATCATATTTCAGGTGCCATTGGGTGACTATTGTGACCTCGGTCTCATTTTTTAGAGGGTTGTAGTCGATGAAGTACTGCCGGTTGCTAACGCTGCTGCTATAGCCGTCTTTCACTCGCGGAGGTTGCAATTCAAACCACGCAGGAGCGGAAGATCCTTGATGAGCAACCTCTGAAATTGCCGCTCGCATGTCAGGATTGGGCACGGTGCGCTCAAATGTATCGATCCCGTCCCTTACCAGACCCTCACGAATTGCCCCTCCTAAGTTATCTGGGATGGTCATTCCTGCTAGCTGCCGGGGTACGTTGATCTCAACGTTCTCCAGGCCAGGGCGTCTTATTGTGTAAGGGTCCCGGTCGATGTCTTTGATAAAGTATTCGGAGTAATTGCTGCTACCAAACGAGGAGGGGGAGGCTGTTTCCGATGCAAGTACGGTGAAATCCGCGCTGTCTGCTGTCCAGGAAAAGACAGGACGATTTTCTAAAATACCGTTATTTTCCCTGAAAGTGACGCCATATTTATAGTTCGCTTGCTCTGCAACGTTGAAATACTTGTCGAATAGGTCAGCGCCTTTCATTTTGGTGCCGTCTAACTCAATAAAATTATCCGATACATGTGCAGGCGTTTTTAAATCGTTACTGGGTGTCGGGGACTCAGGACGTTGCCACGGCCACGGCCATTTTATCCCGCCATCGCCCGGTGCCCGGGCCCACTCTCCATTACGCCCGGGTGTGATGACCATCAGCCCCGCGCCGTTATCGTGGTTGATGACTCTGGCAAATGCATCGCCGGTCCGGTAACGCCCCGATATCTCAAATACCTTGCTCGCCCCCGTCTCATCGGTAAGGCGCACGAACTGGCGCAACGCTCCCTGGCTGTCGGTTACTCGATAAACACCCAACGCGTCGCGAGGCGCGTTCTTTATCAGTTGTTCACCCTCCGGGACGGCATATTGCGCCATTGGAATGAGTGAACGGGATCTGGGGAGTGGGGCGTTAATGGAGTCGATAACCACAGGGGTGCCTGTGGACGGCCCAGGTTGTGGTTCGCGAGCGTTTGCCCTGGGGAGGGGCTGGGGCTTAAGGCTCGGTAGTTCTCTTTCTGCGGGCAGTGTAAAAGGGTCTTCCGGCACAGCACTGGCACCGTAGGAAAACACTGTATTGAGTAAGCCATCGAACGCTTTGGAGGCGCCCTCATCCCGCTCTGTCACGGTGTCGCCAGACGAGGTTTTTTCTGCCCCTAGCGCCACCTCGGTCAACCCGGCCGCCACCGCTGCGGCGGCTACGGGCGCGGCGATGGGCGCGAGTTTGACCAGCAGGCCGGCGGCTACGGTGATGTCGTTCAGCCAGGTATCGCGAATCTCCTCGCTGTTGGACTTGATGACCACATCGGCGTCACTGTTCATCCGCTCTGTGGCGGCCGTCGCCAATGTGGAAAAAACGTCGTCTTTAATGGCAGCGTGGCTGCGGTCAATCGCTGACCCCTTCAACTCACCACTGGCCATTTTCGCCAAGAGGGTGTCCAGGCCATCCTTCTTTTCGCCTACATGGGTGAACCACAGAATGGGCATCAGTACTTTTGCCGCGCGTTCAGCAAAGCTCTTGGTCTGGTCCTGGCGATAGATCATCGGGAAGTGAGCCGCCAGTGCTTCGCGTTTTGCAGGGTCCTTGGCTTGCTCGAGCAGCCACTGATCCAGCTTCTCAATAGAATCAAAGCGCAAGAATGCGGGTTCGGCGCCCGGTATATAGAGCACTTGCCGGCCACCGTCCGCAGCGCTGAATCTCACTATATCGCTGGACGTAACCCCGTGGAGGCTCAGGGCATGCGCTTGAACGTTGCCGTTTGCCGGTGCTTTGGCCTTGAGTTGTTCCACGGTGATCGGGGCGTTTTCATCGAGCGTAAGGTTGGACACAGCACCCATCACCAAACGGTAGTCGTCACGGGTGAACTGGTGCTCGGGCGCTTGCAAGGAACGTTCAAGAGGGGGTCTGCTCTCGGCGCTTTTCAATTGCTTGCGGGCCTGGAAGATGAATTCACCTTTGATCGTCGTCTCATACTCGTCGTTATGCGTGCTCCAGAAATGGTCGATCTTCTGGGTCATTTGGGTCTGAAAGTCGGTTTTCCAGCTTTCATGCATCACTTGGGAGGGCTTGAGGTCGATTTGATTGTGTTTGCCGTAGCCGCCTTTTTCGCTTTGCCCAGCAGGCTGGGTATACAGCCCCGCTTCCAGGTCCAGGTTGCCGGGCACCCAGTCGTGCTCGGAGAAGTTCTTCAGCAAGGCGTCGGGCAAGCGCAGCGAAGACCAGGGTTCTTGAAAGGTGTGTTCCCAGCCGGTCGCCGTGTCTGCGCTTTCGCCACCTTTGAAACGGTTCAAGTACACGGTGTCGGAGTCGATAGGTTTGCCCGTGAGTTTGAGCAGCAGGTCATCCGCCCACTTTTTGGCCTCTGCCCGCGTATTGGGCAGGTTGTCGGCGACGTCAACGGCCAGGCGCTTGTAAGCCAAGGCTTGTGGTGCGGTGCTGTAGTAGTTGGCGGCGTTGTGTTTTTGCACTTGCAGCGCCTGTGGCGAGCGGCTGCTGGCAGGGCGCAGGCGGTCATCGGCGGGGATAGGATCGAAGGTGTCTTTGTGTTCCAGGTGCCTTATTTGTGTTCGAGCCTGTGACAGCTTTTGGGGAAGGGGCACACCTTCAAAGTTGGCCACCACTTTTGCGCTGACCTTGATGGAGTCCTTGCCCAGCCTCACACGTAAATCACCGTTATTTCCAGGGGCGATAACTTTTGCGGCGTCCAGCAATGGTCCTGAAATTTGTCCCCAGCCTGATGAATCCGAGAGATGGAAGGTTTTAGTTTTGCCCTCGACCTTGGCGGACAAGGTACCTGTAGACGGGTTGATTGAAAGCAAGGTGTCCGGGGCGAAGTGTTGTTCCTGCAGCCAGCCTTGTACCACGGCGTTTTCCAAATGCATGCGATACAGCCCAAGCCACTGGCCCAGAGTGCTCTGGGGCGGCACGGTTATAAGCCCGGCATTGCCGTGTAACACCTTACGTTGTGCGGCCTCGAGATAGGCCTTGAGCAGTGCTGTTTCGTCGGGTTGGGCGGTTTTTGCAGTGGGCGGTGTCGCCTGCGCTTGAATGGCCGACGTCGGTTTGGCGACTACGAGTGGCAGCGATAACCTGTGGGTTGAGTTGAGTGACAGGGACATAAATTCGGCTCTCATTGTATGAATAATTGCCAGCACATCCCTCCCTGGTAGCTATGGCAGTAATGAGTCGTAGAGGCCGGGCACTTGATTCCTGCGAGATGTACTGCTGGATATGACGTGGCGCAAACGCGCAAAAAAAAGGCGCAAGCCCCGTGGGGTTGCGCCGTTGTCCTGTCTAAAAAAGTTACTGTAAAACTTCGATCACGCCGTCGGCGCTCATGTTGACCTGGCTGGTGCCGGCTTCCACTTCAGGCGTCGGTGCTGAATCGGCCATGGCGGCTTTCATCATCATGCCGCCATTGCGGGCGTAGGGCATCGGGTAGCCATTGGTGTTGAAGTTCAGGTTGACGATCTTGTAGCCCTTGCCACCGAGTGCATCGGTAGCCAGTTGCGCACGCGCCTTGAATGCAGCCACGGCATCTTTGAGCAGCGCATCTTCGCTGGCCTTGCGCGTGGCATCGGCGATGGCGAAGTCCATGCTGTCCATCTTCAGAGTGTTGAGCAGCTCGCCGGTAAGTTTGGACAGTGCCGGGAAGTCCGCGCTTTCCATACGCAGTTCTGCACGTTCGCGCCAGCCAGTGATCTTCTGGTTCTTGCTGTCGTAGATCGGGTAGCTGTTGCGGCTGCCCTGGCGCAAGGTCACGCCTTTGACTTCGCGAGCCTGGCCCAGCGCCTGGTTCAGGGTGGTGGTGATTTCGGCCGCGAGCTTGGCCGGGTCGGCGTTTTGCGATTCGGTGTAAAGGGTGACGATCATCTTGTCGCGGGCCACTTCCTGGCTGACTTCGGCGCGCAGGGAGATCTGGTTGTAATTCAGTGCATCGGCGGCCATGGCCGGCAGGCTGGCCAGGGCGCTGGCGCTGAGGGTGAGAACAACTGCACTGCGAGTGAAACGAGACATGGAAGCTCCTGGGGATATTCGTGTTCGGTAAGACTGTAGACGTAGCCTTGGGGTTCGTCGGGTTTACCCAATACAAATAAATTTCAGCGTGGCGTGCGCTACCCTCACGCCACGCGAGGACCCTGTTACAGGGTGGCCCCTTTTGGAGTAAACGTTACAGGCTTGTAGCTGAAATTCCACCATTTGAACGGGTGATCGAAAATCGAATACGGGTTGGTCTTCACCGGCTTGAATTCTTTACCCGAAACGCCATCGTCGGGACTGGGATGATCGAAGGTTACAGGGGGTTTGCCACTTTCGTAGATTGTCTGGTTATCTCCCAGGATCTCTTCAGGGGAGTATCTGGCAGTCAGTTCACCTACATAGCCTTTCACTGGGCGTCCGGTGAGTCGCTGAAATTGAGCGGCGAAGGAGTTCTCGCCCTGCGCCCCGGAGTAACAGCTCAGAATGCGAATATTGTCATAGCTCTCCGGGAAGATGCCATTGCGCTTGAGCGTGTTGTACAACCCCTGCGGGGTGTGTTTGCCGCCTTTGTAATAAATATGGGTGCCATCGCCGTGGCCAATGATGTTGAGGCGATGCTCCAGACCATTTTTATTCATGTCGGTGAAAATGTGCAGGTTGTCTTCGACTTTGACCAGGTTATCCTTGGTGCCCGTGAGGGTGACCAACTTACCGTCCGTCGACAGTGTTTCGGAGACCGGCGCCACAGGTTCCGATTCGGGGAGTAAGGAGGCAAAGTTATTGTCGACGTTAAGGTCGACCGAGGGCTTGCCCGGATGGGCATCAGTCACTGGCTGCTCAACGGGGCGTTGCGAACTGGCCGAGGCCCCTTCTTCCACCACTGTACCGGCCTGGGACAGCACGCGTGTGGCTACAGGCAGCGCGGCATTGAGCACGCCAAAAATCAAATGACCGACGCCGCCGGGTTTGCCCTTGGCCAAATCGTCGGCGCCAATGCCTGCTTCGGTGATACCCGAGGCGATGTACAGCCCATCCAACGCCAAAGCCACTTCGGGCACGGCGATGGCCACCGGGGCAAAGAGCATCGCGATCATGGCTGCCTTGCTGAGGCCAGACAGGATATTGGCTTTGGTGACGTCGGCATCGGAGGTGATCTGCGACTTGGCGTCGTCGAACGACCGATCGTATTGGCGTTGGCCGATCTGTTGAAAGACATCGGCGGTGGCGTCGATATCAGGGCCGGTATTTGAACGCCCGGTGGCGTTGAAGCGCTGGAGGCTCAAGGTCGTTGCAGGAGGCCAGGTACGGTGGTGCGCATATTTGGGCCACACGGCCATCCCTTTGAGCATTTCACGCACGCCGCTTTTGAACGGGCCGCTGTTCAAGTCCTTGAAGGTGAAGTGTCCTTCCAGTGCCTTGAGTTTTTCCGGGTCTGCGGCCTGGCTCGCCAACCACTGCTTCATTTGCTCTACGCTGTCAAAAGCGTGGATTGGCGAAGAGTTGCCCGGGATGACCAGCAGTGTGCGGTTGATCGGTTTGCCATCGGCACCCTGGCGGGTGTTTTTGTCGGTGATCACCATCAGGTCGGTGGATTTGTATTGCCCTACGCTCAACAGGCCTACGTCTAGTCCAGGATCGGGCCGCGTCGGGCGTGTGAGGTCGTTGAACAGCGTATCGGCCCAGGCCAGGGTGTTGCCAGGCAGCCCCGCTGCGCGCAGGACCAGTTGTTTGTCTTCCTGCGTCAGGCTGCCCTCCTGATGTTGCGAGTGTGCAGCTTTGACGAGTGCCGCCTTGGCCACAATAGGGTATTGACGGTCGTGCTTGTCCCAGAAGTCGTTAAGGAACTCGATGTAGGGGCGCTGGAAGTCGGTGGCCCAGACTTGCTCCTTGAAGTCCTTTGGCGACACGGACAGCTGGGTTGAAGGCGCATAGACCTGCGGGGTGCCGGGCGTGGAGGCGGTATAAATGCCTTGGTAGGTGTGGGTAATGTGGGCCGACTCGCGATTGGGGTTGAATCGGTCGGCGAAGTCGAATACGCCTGGTGCAATATGGGGCAGGTGATCGACCAGCCTCACTGCTGGGCCGCCGACATAATGAGGAACCAGCGCCCCTCTTCCTTCGGGCGTGGTCTGGCTGTTTTTTACCAGGGCGTCCGTCAGCGTAATCTGTTCGACCAGCTTGGCCGGGTAGGGCGGCTTGCCGGTAGTGTTGTAATTGAAAGTCGTCAGATACGTTCTGTCAGGGTCGATGTCCAGGTTCCACTTGTCTTTGAACAGTTGCTTGACCGTCTGCGCGGCATCTTGCGTTACCGACTTGAAGGCCAAGGCCAGGTTCTCGGCATTGCTGGCGCTGTCGATATTGATCCCCACATCCACGGGTACAATTGTTTTGTCATGGGCTCCCACCGTCTTGCCGGGATCGTGGTTCACGCTGACGAGTTCGTAACCGTCACCACCGTTATTGGATAAATCCCTGCGCACGCTTTCCACGAGGTATTGCTCGTTGTTTGGGCTCTGGTCTATCGCACGTCGCTGGCGGCTAAGAGTGGCACCTGATGGCGGTTCAGCGGTGTAGGGCCTTTGAGTGGGGAGTGCGTTATTCATCTGCATGAAAGCGTTCCTGAGTGGCGAGGCATGATGATGCCCATCGGTGGGCGGTAGGCCTCTGGGTGGTCCGATGCTCACCTTGGTTCCTGTAAGTAATGCGCCAAATTATGTGGGCAGGAGAAGGCCGCGCTGTGGCGGTTTGCCGCATAAGCCCTGCCGTCCTCGTGTCTTGGTTATACTCGGTGCGATATACCTGCAGCGCTCATCAGGAGAGCTCATGCTCGCCGCCGTAAAACTGACTTCCGCCACCCGCCAGAACCTTTGGCGCCTGACGTTCATTCGCACCCTGGTATTGGCCGCACAGGCCGGTTCCGTCGGGCTTGCCTATTGGTTCGACCTGCTGCCGCTGCCCTGGCTGCAATTGGCCGTGACCCTGGGCTTCTCCACCGTATTGTGTGTGTTCACCGCCATTCGACTGCGCACCACTTGGCCTGTGACCGAGCTGGAATACGCCCTGCAACTGGCCTGCGACCTGTTTATCCACAGCGTGTTGCTGTACTTCTCCGGTGGTTCTACCAACCCCTTCGTCTCCTACTACCTGGTGCCTTTGACCATCGCTGCCGTCACCCTGCCGTGGCGCTATTCGGTGGTGCTGTCGGGCATTGCGCTGACGCTGTACACCCTGCTGTTGGCGCAGTTCTACCCCTTGCAGACATTCCCCATCGCCCGGGAAAACCTGCAGATCTACGGGATGTGGTTGAGCTTTGCCTTGTCTGCGGCAGTCATTACCTTCTTTGCCGCGCGCATGGCCGAAGAATTGCGCCGCCAGGAAGAACTGCGCGCCATTCGCCGTGAAGAGGGCCTGCGTGACCAGCAACTGCTGGCCGTTGCCACCCAGGCCGCTGGCGCCGCCCATGAGTTGGGCACGCCGCTGGCGACCATGAGCGTGCTGCTCAAGGAAATGACCCAGGACCATCACGACCCGGCCCTGCAAGATGATTTGAGTGTGCTGCAGGAACAGGTCAAGCAGTGCAAGCTGACGCTGCAGCAACTGGTGCGCGCCGCCGAAGCCAATCGTCGTCTGGCGGTCGAAATGCAAGACGTCACCCAGTGGCTCGATGAGGCACTCAACCGCTGGCACCTGATGCGTCCCGAAGCCAGTTACCGTTTCAACCTGTTGGGCCAAGGCAGCGTACCGCGCATGGCGCCACCGCCGGACCTGACCCAGGCGCTGCTCAACTTGCTGAACAATGCAGCCGACGCCTGCCCTGAAGGCCTCGGGGTGCAGTTGGACTGGGACGCGGAAAACGTCACCATCAGCATTCGTGACCACGGCGCGGGCGTGCCGCTGGCCATTGCCGAGCAAATCGGCAAACCCTTCTTTACCACCAAGGGCAAAGGCTTCGGCCTGGGCCTGTTTTTGAGCAAGGCTAGCGTGACCCGCGCGGGCGGCTCAGTGAAGCTCTATAGTCATGAGGAAGGTGGCACGCTCACCGAGCTGCGCCTGCCCCGTGTCGCACGAGGAGATATCGATGAGTGACGAGATCCAAGTCGAAGGCGAAGAACTGCCGCACCTGTTGCTGGTAGATGACGACGCGACCTTTACCCGCGTGATGGCGCGCGCCATGAGCCGGCGCGGTTTTCGCGTCAGCACCGCAGGTTCTGCCGAAGAAGGCCTGACCATCGCCCAGGCCGACCTGCCGGACTACGCCGCCCTCGACCTTAAAATGGACGGCGACTCGGGCCTGGTGCTGCTGCCCAAGCTGCTGGAACTCGATCCGGAAATGCGCGTGGTGATCCTCACCGGTTACTCCAGCATCGCCACCGCCGTCGAGGCGATCAAGCGCGGCGCCTGCAACTACCTGTGCAAACCCGCGGATGCCGACGACGTGCTGGCCGCCTTGCTGTCCGAGCATGCCGACCTCGACACCCTGGTGCCGGAAAATCCGATGTCGGTGGACCGCCTGCAGTGGGAACACATCCAGCGCGTGTTGACCGAACACGAAGGCAACATCTCCGCCACCGCCCGCGCCCTGGGCATGCACCGCCGCACGCTGCAACGCAAGTTGCAGAAGCGCCCGGTACGACGCTGAACGGCGACTGAACAACTCACTTCAGGCTGCACGGACGCACGAACCGATCACCTATGATCGGTTCAAACGCCTGTGACTTTTTCCTACCGAGCCTGAACGATGAATCAGAACGCTGAATATCGCGCGGTCAACGACGCGGTGCGTGGGCAATTCTTCCGCCGAACCTGGGCGATGATCACACCCTATTGGCGCAGTGAAGAGAAGGGCAGGGCCTGGCTGCTGCTGGCCGCAGTGATTGGCCTGTCGCTGTTCAGCGTGGCGATCTCCGTGTGGATCAACCACTGGTACAAAGACTTCTACAACGCCCTGGAGAAGAAAGACACCGCGGCCTTCTGGCAACTGATCGGCTATTTCGGCGGGATCGCGGCGGTGGCGATACTCGGCGCGGTGTACCGCCTTTACCTGACCCAGATGCTGACGATCCGTTGGCGCGCCTGGCTCACCGAAAAACACTTCAGCCGTTGGCTGGCCCACAAGAATTATTACCAGCTGGAGCAGGGCGGCTACACCGATAACCCGGACCAGCGGATTTCCGAAGACCTTAACAACTTCACGTCCGGTACCTTGAGCCTGGGCCTTGGGTTGCTGCGTAACGTGGTCAGCCTGGTGTCATTCTCGATCATCCTGTGGGGCGTCTCGGGTAGCATCGAAGTGTTCGGCGTCACCATCCCCGGTTACATGTTCTGGTGTGCGCTGCTGTACGCCGCTGTGGGCAGTTGGCTGACGCACTTGATCGGCCGGCGCTTGATCGGCCTGAGCAACCAACAGCAACGCTTCGAAGCGGACCTGCGTTTTTCCATGGTGCGGGTGCGTGAGAATGCCGAAAGTATTGCCCTGTACAACGGCGAGCCGAATGAAAGGCAACGCCTGAGTTCGCGCTTCGGCAAGGTCTGGCAGAACTTCTGGGACATCATGAAAGTGTCCAAGCGCCTGACCTTTTTCACCGCTGGCTACAGCCAGATCGCGATCATCTTCCCCTTTATCGTCGCCGCGCCGCGCTACTTCACTGGCAAGATCGAGCTGGGCGAGCTGATGCAAATCAACTCGGCGTTCGGCAACGTACAAGAGAACTTCAGCTGGTTTATCAACGCCTATTCGGAGCTGGCGACATGGCGCGCCACCAGCGACCGTCTGCTGAGTTTCCAGCAGGCCATGAGCGACAACGAGCAACGCACGCCGGCGATCGACGTGCGCCCTGAAGGCGAGCGCCTGGTAATCAACGACCTGGGCATGGACCTGGCCGACGGCCGCCATTTGCTCACCGACGCCGACATGACCGTGGAGCCTGGTCAGCGCGTCATGCTCAGCGGGCGTTCCGGCAGCGGCAAGAGCACTTTGCTGCGGGCGATGGGGCATCTGTGGCCCGCCGGTCATGGCAGCATTCGCTTGCCGGCGACGCGCTACCTGTTCCTGCCGCAAAAGCCTTACCTGCCGATTGGTACACTCAAGGCCGTGTTGAGTTATCCACAGGACGACAGTGTCTATTCACCAGAACGTTATGCACAGGTGCTGGAAACCTGTCGCCTGCCCCATCTGGTCAGCCGCCTGGATGAAGCCAACCACTGGCAACGCATGCTCTCGCCCGGCGAGCAACAGCGCCTGGCCTTTGCCCGCGCGTTGTTGTTTGCACCGCGATGGCTGTACATGGATGAGGCAACCTCGGCCATGGATGAAGAAGACGAAGCAACCTTGTACCAGGCGTTGATCGATGAGTTACCGGGGCTGAGCATCGTCAGCGTCGGCCACCGCAGCAGCCTCAAGCGTTTCCATGGACGGTATGTGCGCATTGACGGTGGGCGGTTGCAGGAACAACAACTCACTTGAGCGCCTGCTCGCTCAATGTGGGAGCCGGGCTTGCCCGCGATGGCGGAGTGCCTGAGGCAGGTGTGTCAACGGGTACACCGCTATCGCAGGCAAGCCAGCTCCCACAGGGGCATGGTGTTGTCTGATGGTTCAGGCACCCAACAAAAAGCCCGGCTGATCATCGATCAGCCGGGCTTTTTTATTGCTCGAAGATGACTTACTTCTTCAAGCCGTAATGCTCATCCAACATGCCTGGAGCGTTCGGCGTCTTTGGCGCGTAGTCCCGTGGTGGCTCCTGGTTTTCCCGAGGCGGGGTCAGGCGTTCCCGTGGGGTTTGCGGGGCATCGGAATGCAGCGCGGCCAGCAGGCGCTGGCGGGTGATGTCGTCGAGGGCCAGGCGGTTAGCGCCATCGGCGAGGTGATCCTGTACTTCCTGGTAGCTCTGGGTGAGCTTCTTGACCAGGGTCGCGGTGCTGTTGAAGTGGGTAACAACCTCGTTCTGATAACTGTCAAAACGTTCCTGAATGTCATCCAACTGACGCTGCGTGCGGTTAGGCGCGGCATTCGGCAGCAGGCGGGCAACCAGGAAACCAATGGCGACACCGGCAACCAGGGCAAGAGTCGGCAACAACCAAACTAAGAGCGAGTGTTCCACGAGTCCTTCCTCTATAAACGGCTTTGCTTTACGTTAACGGCTCAAACCTGCGCTGTATACCGCGATTAAGCTCGCAATGATGCCATGCACAGACTTTTAGCTAGACGAGTCGACCCCTTGAGAGGTCACGGAGTTCATCCTTGCTCATGCGTGAAACCCCCGTTTTGATCGATGGCCCGGTGGGCCAATTGGAAGCCTTGTACCTGGATCACCCCGAACCACGTGGCCTGGCGCTGGTTTGCCACCCTAACCCGGTGCAGGGGGGGACCATGCTCAATAAAGTCGTCTCGACCCTGCAACGCACTGCCCGCGATGCGGGTTTGATTACTTTGCGCTTCAATTACCGTGGCGTGGGTGCCAGTGCCGGTACTCACGATATGGCCACCGGTGAGGTCGACGATGCTGAAGCGGCCGCCACCTGGCTGCGGGAAAAGCACCCGGACCTGCCAATCACCTTGCTGGGTTTTTCTTTCGGTGGGTATGTGGCCGCCAGCCTCGGCGGCCGCCTGGAAGCCAAAGGTGAAAAGCTCGCACACCTGTTCATGATCGCCGCTGCGGTGATGCGCCTGCGCGATACCGACGCGTTACCGCTGGGCTGCCCGTTGACCCTGATCCAACCGGAAAGCGACGAAGTGGTTGACCCGCAGCTGGTCTACGACTGGTCCGCCGCCCTCAAACGCCCCCATGAGTTGCTGAAAGTGGCAGAATGCGGACACTTTTTTCACGGCAAGCTGACCGATCTCAAGGATCTGGTGCTGCCACGCCTTTCGAATTGATGACAAGCGATCACCCATGACGACCCGTACCCGTATCCTCACCGGCATCACCACCACCGGCACGCCGCACCTGGGCAACTACGCCGGTGCGATTCGCCCGGCGATCCTCGCCAGCGAAGACGCGAATGCCGATTCCTTCTACTTCCTGGCCGACTACCACGCCCTGATCAAATGCGATGACCCGCAGCGCATCCAGCGCTCGCGTATGGAAATCGCCGCGACCTGGCTGGCCGGTGGCCTGGATGTGAACCGGGTGACCTTCTACCGCCAGTCGGACATCCAGGAAATCCCCGAGCTGACCTGGCTGCTGACCTGCGTTGCCGCCAAGGGCCTGCTCAACCGCGCCCATGCCTACAAGGCCTCGGTGGACAAGAACGTGGAAAACGGTGAAGACCCGGATGCGGGCATCAGCATGGGCCTGTACAGCTACCCGGTGCTGATGGCAGCGGACATCCTGATATTCAACGCGCACAAGGTGCCGGTGGGCCGCGACCAGATCCAGCACGTGGAAATGGCCCGCGACATCGGCCAGCGCTTCAACCACCTGTTCGGCAACGGTAAAGAATTCTTCACCATGCCCGAGGCACTGATCGAAGAAAGCGTGGCCACCTTGCCGGGCCTGGATGGCCGCAAGATGTCCAAGAGCTACGACAACACCATCCCATTGTTCACCAGCGCCAAGGACATGAAGGACGCGATCTCGCGGATCGTCACCGACTCCCGCGCGCCAGGCGAAGCCAAGGACCCGGACAATTCGCACCTGTTCACCCTGTACCAGGCGTTCGCGAGCAAGGCCCAGGAAGCCCAATTCCGTGGTGAGCTGCTAGAAGGCCTGGGCTGGGGCGAGGCCAAGAACCGTCTGTTCCAACTGCTCGACGGCCAGCTCGGCGAAGCGCGCGAGCGTTACCATCAACTGATGGCGCGCCCATCGGACATGGAGGACCTGCTGCAGGTCGGCGCCAAGAAGGCCCGCGCTGTGGCGGCACCGTTCCTGGCCGAGCTGCGTGAAGCGGTGGGCCTGCGTTCGTTCGTCAACCAGACGGCGGCGCCGGTCGCCACCAAGAAAAAAGCAGCGAAGGCTGCACGGTTTGTGAGCTTCCGCGAAGACGATGGCAGCTTCCGCTTCCGCCTGCTGGCGCCTAACGGTGAACAGCTTCTGGTTTCGCGCAAATTTTCTGATGGTAAGTTGGCAGGCGCTGCAACTAAAGATCTTCAGTCGGGTAAGGCACTGGATATTCGCGAAGAAGGAACCACCTTCAGCGTCTGGCTGGAAGGCTACTGCATCGCAGATGGGCCTTTCTTCGAAGAGATTTCATCTCGCGATGCCGCCATCGCCGCTTTGCGCGCTGCGTTGACCCCAATCGAGGATTAACCCGACCAAGGGTTGATTGCCATTATCCAGGGCCGTCGTTACAGTGTCGGCCCGTTTTTGTTGCCTTGCTAACGAAATTATGACGCCCCTAGAACGATATCAAGCTGATCTGAAACGCCCCGAGTTCTTCCACGACGCGGCCCAGGAAAATGCCGTGCGTCATTTGCAGCGCCTGTACGAGGACCTCGTGGCCGCGTCGCAAAGCAAGCCAGGGATGTTCAGCAAGCTGTTTGGCAAGAAAGACCACACGCCGGTCAAGGGCCTGTATTTCTGGGGCGGCGTGGGCCGGGGCAAGACTTACCTGGTAGACACCTTCTTTGAAGCACTGCCGTTCAAGGAAAAGGTGCGTACGCACTTCCACCGCTTCATGAAGCGCGTGCACGAAGAGATGAAGACCCTGCCGGGCGAGAAAAACCCGCTGACCATCATCGCCAAGCGTTTCTCCCAAGAGGCCCGGGTGATCTGCTTCGATGAATTCTTCGTCTCTGACATCACCGACGCCATGATCCTTGGCACGCTGATGGAAGAACTGTTCAAGAACGGTGTGACCCTGGTGGCCACGTCGAACATCGTGCCCGATGGCCTGTACAAGGACGGCCTGCAACGTGCGCGCTTCCTGCCGGCCATTGCGCTGATCAAGCAGAACACCGATATCGTCAACGTCGACAGCGGCGTCGACTACCGCTTGCGTCATCTGGAGCAAGCCGAGCTGTTCCACTTCCCGCTCAACGAAGCAGCACACGAAAGCCTGAAGAAAAGCTTCCGTGCCCTGACGCCGGAATGCACCCAGGCGGTGGAAAACGACAAGCTGATGATCGAGAACCGCGAAATCATCGCACTGCGCACCTGCGATGATGTGGCCTGGTTCGAGTTCCGCCAACTGTGCGATGGGCCACGCAGCCAGAACGATTACATCGAGCTGGGCAAGATCTTCCACGCCGTGATCTTGAGTGGTGTGGAACAGATGGGCGTGACCACCGACGATATCGCCCGACGGTTCATCAACATGGTCGATGAGTTCTACGACCGTAACGTCAAGCTGATCATCTCGGCGGAAGTCGAACTCAAGGACCTCTATACCGGCGGCCGCTTGAATTTCGAATTCCAGCGCACCCTAAGCCGCCTGCTGGAAATGCAGTCCCACGAGTTCCTGTCGCGCGGCCACAAGCCTTAATCAATCTCCGGCTCAATGGAGATCTAATGTGGGAGCCGGGCTTGCCTGCGATGGGGGTGTATCAGTCAGCTATAGGCTGGCTGATACACCGTCATCGCAGGCAAGCCAGCTCCCACAATGCTTTATGTCTGCCTGAGATCAGGCGGCCTGCTGGAACTGCTGCCTGTACTGGTTGGGCGACAACTCCGTGTGCTGCCTGAACAACCGCGCAAAGAAACTCGCATCGTCGTAACCCACCTCGTAGCTGATGGTCTTGATGCTCTTGCGGCTGCCCGAGAGCAGGCCCTTGGCGGTCTCGATGCGCAGGCGTTGCAGGTAATGCAGCGGCTTGTCACCGGTCGCGGCCTGGAAGCGGCGCATGAAGTTGCGGATGCTCATGCCGTGTTCCCGGGCGACGTCTTCAAAGCGGAATTTGTCGGCGAAGTGCTCTTCAAGCCAATGCTGGATCTGCAGGATGATCACGTCCTGATGCAGCTTCTGCCCGCCAAACCCGATCCGCCCCGGTGAATAGTTGCGCTGCACCTCATAGAGAATGTCGCGGGCCACCGCCTGGGCGATGTTGGCGCCGCAGAAGCGTTCGATCAGGTAAATATAAAGGTCGCAGGCCGACGTGGTGCCGCCGGCGCAATACAGGTTATCGGCATCCGTGAGGTGCTTGTCCTGATTGAGCTGCACCTTGGGGAAGCGCTCGCTGAAGGCATTGAAGAAGCGCCAGTAGGTGGTCGCCTCCTTGCCATCGAGCAGCCCGGCTTCGGCCAGCCAGAACACCCCGGTGGCCTCGCCGCAGAGTACGGCGCCGCGGGCGTGCTGCTCGCGCAGCCACGGCAGCACTTGCGGGTAGCGGGTGCACAGGGCATCGAAGTCGTCCCAGAAAGCTGGCAGCACAATAATGTCGGCGTCTTCGAGGCCGCCGTCCACCGGCATGATTACATCGCTGAAGCTGCGCACTGACTGGCCGTCGGGGCTGACCAGGCGCGTTTCGAACCCTGGGGTCAGGCCCAGGCCTTGCTGTTTGCCATGGCGCAGGCTGGCGAGATGGAAGAAATCCTTGGCTTGCATGAGGGTTGAAGCGAATACCCGATCAATGGCCAAAATGCTGACGCGCCGCAACGGCGTGGAGATTTGGTTAGACATAATTTCATTTATTCTTATAGGGGAAAGTGGTCACCAGACGGCTGGATCGTCTTATTTTTTGTCGCATGTGTCCAGTGTCCCGTGACGCCTTCGGGGCATAGGCTCTGTGGGCTCGTCCTTGTCCGACAATCCACGCAGGTGACCCATGATCCCCAGAACCTTGTTCAGCTCGGAGCACGAACTCTTCCGTGAGAGCGTGCGCACCTTCCTCGAAAAGCACGCCGTGCCCTTCCATGGGCAATGGGAAAAGCAGGGCTATATCGACCGTAACCTGTGGAACCAGGCGGGGGAGGCGGGCATGTTGTGTTCCCACCTGCCGGAGGAATATGGCGGGCTGGGCGCGGATTTTCTCTACAGCGCGGTGGTGATCGAAGAAGTCAGCCGCCTGGGTTTGACCGGCATCGGCTTTTCCCTGCACTCGGATATCGTCGCGCCCTACATCCTGCATTACGGCAGTGAAGCACTGAAGCACAAGTACCTGCCCAAGTTGATCTCCGGGGAGATGGTCACGGCCATTGCCATGACCGAGCCGGGCGCTGGTTCCGACCTGCAGGGCGTCAAGACCACAGCGGTTTTGGAGGGTGATGAGTACGTGATCAACGGCTCCAAGACCTTTATCACCAACGGCTACCTGGCCGATCTGGTGATTGTCGTCGCCAAGACCGACCCCAAGGCCGGCGCCAAGGGCACCAGTCTGTTCCTGGTGGAAGCCGACACGCCGGGCTTCGACAAGGGCAAGCGCCTGGAGAAAGTCGGCATGAAGGCGCAGGACACCTCGGAGCTGTTCTTCCAGGATGTGCGCGTGCCCAAGGAAAACCTGCTGGGCCAGGCGGGCATGGGCTTTGCCTACCTGATGCAGGAACTGCCGCAAGAACGCCTGACCGTGGCGATTGGCGCGCTGTCTTCAGCCGAAGCGGCGTTGCAATGGACCCTTGAGTACACGCGAGAGCGCAAGGCGTTCGGCAAGGCGATTGCCGATTTCCAGAACACCCGGTTCAAGCTGGCGGAGATGGCCACCGAGATTCAGATTGGCCGCGTGTTTGTCGATCAGTGCATGGCCTTGCATCTGGAAGGCAAGCTGGACGTGCCCACGGCGGCGATGGCCAAGTACTGGGCCACCGACCTGCAGTGCAAGGTGCTCGATGAGTGCGTGCAGTTGCATGGCGGCTACGGCTTCATGTGGGAATACCCGATTGCCCGGGCCTGGGCGGATGCTCGGGTGCAGCGCATTTATGCGGGGACCAATGAGATCATGAAGGAGATCATTGCGCGGGCGCTTTGATGTACTGGTGTTCTTGATGGCCTCATCGCAGGCAAGCCAGCTCCCACATTCCGATTTGTGAATACATTCAAATGTGGGAGCTGGCTTGCCTGCGATAGCGGTCTAAGGATCAATCAAGGCGCTGGATTCGGATGATCCTTCTGAATCGCCTCAATCCCATCCAGCACCTCTTTCGACAATTTCAGTTCGGCACTGGCGATGTTGCTGTCCAGTTGTTCCAGTGATGTGGCCCCAATGATATTGCTGGTCACAAACGGCTGCTGTGTCACAAACGCCAGCGCCATCTGCGCCGGGTCCAGGCCATGCTCGCGCGCCAACGCCACATACCGGCTGCACGCCGCTTCCGATTGCGGGTTGAAGTAGCGGCTGAAACGGCTGTACTCGGTCAGGCGCGCCTTGGCCGGACGTGCGCCGTCTTCATACTTGCCACTGAGCATGCCGAACGCCAAAGGCGAATAGGCCAGCAAGCCGCACTGCTCACGAATGGCAACTTCCGCCAGGCCCACTTCAAAGCTGCGGTTGAGCAGGTTGTAGGGGTTCTGGATCGACACTGCACGTGGCCAGCCGCGGGCTTCGGCCAGGGCGAGGAACTTCATGGTGCCCCACGGCGTTTCGTTGGACAGGCCAATGTGGCGGATCTTGCCGGCCTTCACCTGTTCATCCAGGGCTTCGAGCGTTTCCTCCAGTGGCGTGAGGTCGTCTTCGTCCTTGTGCTTGTAGCTCAACTGGCCGAAGAAGTTGGTGCTGCGCTCCGGCCAATGCAGTTGGTAGAGGTCGATCCAGTCGGTCTGCAGGCGCTTGAGGCTGGCGTCGAGGGCTGCGCCGATGTGCTTGCGGTTGTGGCGCAGGTGGCCATCGCGGATGTAGTCGATGGTGTTGCCGGGGCCGGCGATTTTGCTGGCAAGGATCCAGTCGGCGCGGTCGCCACGGCTTTTGAAGTAGTTGCCGATGTAGCGCTCGGTGGTGGCATAGGTGTCGGCCTTGGGCGGCACCGGGTACATTTCTGCAGTGTCGAGGAAGTTGATCCCCGCGGCCTTGGCCCGTTCGATCTGCGCGAAGGCCTCTGCCTCGCTGTTCTGCTCGCCCCAGGTCATGGTGCCCAACGCGATCGCGCTGACATTCAGATCGGTGCGGCCCAGCTGTCGGTAATCCATCGGGTACTCCTTCGGGGGAAAACAATCATAAAAGCAGGTTGAATTTTTTTTCGCAATCTGCATAATTGCCCACCTCTTTCTGCAGTGGAAGTGATGCGCCGCCTGCCGAAGAATCTTGCCGTTGAACGGACGCGCCGACCCGAGCCCCCGATAGCGTCTGTATCCGGCTGCCTTTGACCTTGTCAAAGTACGCACTATTCAGTAAGATCCGCCGTCTAAATTTACAGGCGGCCCCTGAGGCTATTAAAGAATGACAACTTTTACTGCAAAACCGGAAACAGTTCAGCGCGACTGGTTTGTCGTCGACGCCGCTGGTCAGACCCTGGGTCGTCTGGCCACTGAAGTCGCCAGCCGTCTGCGTGGCAAGCACAAGCCTGAATACACCCCGCACGTTGATACCGGCGACTACATCGTCATCATCAATGCTGAGCAGGTTCGTGTAACCGGCAACAAAGCAAGCGACAAAATGTACTACCGTCACTCCGGTTTCCCAGGCGGTATCAAGTCTTCCAACTTCGAAGGCCTGATTGCCAAGAAGCCTGAAGCCCCGATCGAAATCGCGGTCAAAGGCATGCTGCCTAAGGGCCCACTGGGTCGCGATATGTTTCGCAAGCTGAAAGTCTATGCGGGCGCTGTACACCCTCATGCTGCTCAGCAGCCCCAAGAACTGAAGTTTTAACGGAATAGTTCATTATGTCGGCGACTCAAAATTACGGCACTGGCCGTCGCAAAACCGCAACCGCACGCGTTTTCCTGCGTCCGGGCACTGGTAACATCTCGATCAACAACCGCTCCCTGGACAACTTCTTCGGTCGCGAAACTGCCCGCATGGTAGTTCGTCAGCCGCTGGAATTGACCGAGACCGTTGAAAAGTTCGACATCTACGTCACCGTTATCGGTGGCGGTGTAAGTGGTCAAGCTGGCGCAATCCGCCACGGTATCACTCGCGCTCTGATGCAGTACGACGAAACCCTGCGTGGCGCTCTGCGCAAAGCTGGCTTCGTGACTCGCGATGCTCGTGAAGTTGAACGTAAGAAAGTCGGTCTGCGTAAAGCGCGTAAGCGTCCGCAGTACTCGAAGCGTTAATTCGCTTTACGTTCCACAAAAACGCCCAGCCTCCTCACGGAGCTGGGCGTTTTTTATTGCCTGCGATTTATGCACATTTTTCGCCGTGACAACTTGCCACATCCGTAGACCCCCTATACTACAAGGCCTGGAGACGGAGCTCCGGGCAATTCCCTTGTCATACGTGGGGCTTTTCATTACCATCCGTCAAAATTTTTATAAGTAAAGATTCAACACTTAGTAGACGCCTGATTTAACAGGCCAAAAAGCTGATGGGAGAGGACTGAATGAGCAATGACGGCGTGAATGCAGGCCGGCGTCGCTTCTTGGTAGCAGCCACATCCGTGGTGGGTGCTGCAGGAGCGGTGGGGGCTGCGGTCCCGTTCGTGGGGTCATGGTTTCCCAGTGCCAAGGCGAAAGCCGCAGGTGCACCGGTGAAGGTGAATGTCAGCAAGATCGAGCCAGGCCAGCAGATGATTGCTGAGTGGCGCGGCCAGCCGGTTTTCATTGTTCGTCGTACCGAGGAAATCCTGGGGAATCTGAAGAAGATCGAAGGCCAGCTGTCTGACCCGACATCCGAAAAGTCCGACCAGCCCGCCTACGCCAAGAACGAAGCACGTTCGATCAAGCCAGAGATTCTGCTGCTGGTTGGTCTTTGTACCCATCTGGGTTGCTCACCTACCTTCCGCCCGGAAGTGGCGCCTGTCGATTTGGGCAAAGACTGGGTCGGCGGTTATTTCTGCCCGTGCCACGGTTCCCACTATGACCTTGCGGGCCGCGTCTACAAATCCCAGCCCGCCCCCCTGAACCTGCCGGTTCCTCCTCACAATTACGAATCTGACGACATCATTGTCATTGGCCTCGACAAGGAGAACGCGTGATGAGCAAGTTCATGGATTGGGTGGATGCGCGCTTCCCCGCCACTAAAATGTGGGAAGACCATCTCAGCAAATATTACGCGCCGAAAAACTTCAACTTTTTCTACTTCTTCGGCTCCCTGGCCCTGTTGGTGCTGGTCAACCAGATCGTCACCGGCGTGTGGTTGACGATGAGCTACACGCCGTCGGCGGAAGAGGCGTTTGCTTCTGTCGAATACATCATGCGTGACGTCGAGTACGGCTCGATCCTGCGCCTGCTGCACTCCACCGGCGCGTCGGCGTTCTTTATCGTCGTCTACCTGCACATGTTCCGCGGCCTGCTCTACGGCTCGTACCAGAAGCCTCGTGAGCTGGTTTGGGTCTTCGGCATGTTGATCTATCTGGCGCTGATGGCCGAAGCCTTCATGGGCTACCTGCTACCTTGGGGCCAGATGTCGTACTGGGGCGCCCAGGTGATCATCTCGCTGTTCGGCGCAATCCCGGTGATCGGCAACGACCTGACCCAGTGGATTCGTGGTGACTACCTGATCTCCGGCATCACGCTGAACCGCTTCTTCGCCTTGCACGTGGTGGCCTTGCCGATCGTGATCCTGGGCCTGGTGGTATTGCATATCCTGGCGCTGCACGAAGTGGGTTCCAACAACCCGGATGGTGTGGACATCAAGAAGCACAAGGACGAAAACGGCATCCCGCTGGATGGCATTCCGTTTCACCCGTACTACACCGTGAAAGACATTGTCGGCGTGGTCGTGTTCCTGTTTGTGTTCTGCTCGATCGTGTTCTTTTTCCCGGAGATGGGTGGTTATTTCCTGGAGAAGCCTAACTTCGAACAGGCCAACGCCTTCAAGACACCTGAGCACATTGCCCCGGTCTGGTACTTCACGCCGTTCTACGCGATCTTGCGTGCGATCCCCGACAAACTCATGGGCGTGATCGCCATGGGCGCGGCCATCGCGGTGCTGTTCGTGCTGCCGTGGCTCGACCGTAGCCCGGTCAAGTCAATGCGCTACAAAGGCTGGCTGAGCAAGATCTGGCTGTGGGTGTTCTGCATTTCGTTCGTGATCCTGGGTGTGTTGGGTGTATTGGCGCCCACCCCTGAGCGGACGTTGCTGTCGCAGGTCTGCACCTTCCTGTACTTCGCCTACTTTATTCTGATGCCGTTCTATACCCGGCTCGAGAAGACCAAACCGGTTCCGGAAAGGGTGACTGGCTGATGAAAAAATTACTCGTTGCATTCGTGCTTGCGGCGCTGCCGCTACTGTCCTTCGCTGCCGAACATGGTGCGCAGCTGGAAAAAGTCGATATCGATGTGTCTGACAAAGCCGCCATGCAGGATGGGCTGCGTACATTCACCAACTACTGCATGGGGTGCCACAGCGCCAAGTTCCAACGGTACGAGCGCGTTGCCGATGACCTGGGAATCCCCCATGAAGTGATGCTCAGCCACGCGGTGTTCACGGGTGCCAAGATCGGCGACCACATGAACATCGGCATGCAGCCGGCCGACGCCAAGACCTGGTTCGGCGCTGCGCCGCCCGACCTCACCCTGGTGGCTCGTGTACGCGGTACCGACTGGCTCTACGGTTACCTCAAATCCTTCTACGAAGACCCTGCACGCCCCTACGGCGTGAACAACAAAGTCTTCCCGAACGTCGGCATGCCGAACGTTCTGGTCGGCCTGCAGGGGCGCCAGGTGGTAGGATGCAAACAGGTTCAGGTCGTTGAAGACGGCAAGAAGCAATATGATCCGTTGACCGGCACGCCGCTGACCCATGAAGCGTGCGATCAACTGACCATCGTGCCCAAGACCGGTACGCTGAACGAAGAGCAGTTCGACGAGAAGGTCAAGAACCTGGTGACCTTCCTGGCCTACTCGGCCAACCCGGTCAAACTGCAGCATCAGCGCATCGGTACCTACGTCTTGCTGTACCTGGCTTTCTTCTTTGTATTCGCTTATTTGCTCAAGCGTGAATACTGGAAGGATGTGCATTGATCCAACCGTAAGCAATTGCTGTTAATCTTGCGCGCCCAGCGGCATCTCTGAGCACGTAGCGCCGGTTTGAACCGGACGTTACAGGGATGCTTTCTGGGCGCGCTCGTTTTTGAGCTTTCGATAATTTCAACAAGCGAGGAGGACCGCCATGGGCGTGACCAACCGGTTGGCCTGTTACTCCGACCCCGCCGACCACTATTCCCACCGAGTACGCATCGTGCTCGCAGAGAAGGGTGTCAGCGCCGAGATCATCAGTGTGGAGGCGGGCCGTCAGCCGCCGAAGCTGATCGAAGTGAACCCTTACGGCAGCTTGCCCACCCTGGTCGATCGTGACCTGGCGTTGTGGGAGTCGACCGTGGTGATGGAATACTTGGATGAGCGTTACCCTCATCCGCCTTTGCTGCCGGTGTACCCGGTGGCGCGTGCCAACAGCCGCCTGCTGATCCATCGGATCCAGCGTGACTGGTGCGGGTTGGTGGATGTGATCCTGGATTCGCGTTCCAAAGAAGCCGCTCGTGTGCAGGCGCGCAAGGAATTGCGCGAGAGCCTCACCGGCGTTTCGCCGTTGTTCGCCGATAAACCTTTTTTCCTCAGTGAGGAACAAAGCCTGGTGGATTGCTGCCTATTACCCATACTCTGGCGTTTGCCGATTCTGGGCATTGAACTGCCACGGCCGGCCAAGCCGTTGCTTGATTACATGGAGCGCCAGTTTGCGCGTGAGGCTTTCCAGGCGAGTCTGTCTGGTGCCGAACGTGATATGCGCTAAGGCTTAAGGAGCCGTTGATGAACTCCAGTCGACCTTACCTGGTCCGCACGCTCTATGAGTGGATTGTGGACAACGATTGCACCCCGCACATGCTGGTCAATTCCGAATTTCCTGCGGTTCAGGTACCCCAGGGTTTTGCCAGTGACGGACAGATTGTGCTGAACGTATCGCCCAGTGCCGTGCGCCATCTGCACATGGACAACGAAGCGGTGAGCTTCGAAGGGCGTTTCGGCGGTGTGCCCCATACGCTGTTCGTGCCCATCGGTGCCATCCTCGGGATCTACGCCCGGGAAAATGGCCAGGGCATGGTGTTCGATCTGGAGTCGCCTTTAGAGGATGACGAAACGATCGAAGGCGAAGACGGCGATGATGTACCGCCACCGGATACCGAGCCGCCGCGCCCTAGCGGTCGGCCAAGCTTGAAAGTGGTGAAGTAGGCGGATTTCGCTTACACACCCGTCTGAAAAATGCCCCGACGTCGGTCGGGGCATTTTTTTTGCGTGAAGGATATGGATGAAAGTCGCGCCAGAACGGTGATCGTACAACCACCATGGGCTATGATGCGGTCTTTAGTTCGTCGAGAAAGATGGTTCATCATGGAAAACGCCAGTGCCGCCCCACGTCTTCCCCGCAAGCGCCGCAGCCTTGCCCAGGAATTGGTCACGGTGTTGTCCGAGCAGATCCGCGATGGCCAGCTCAAACGCGGCGACAAGCTGCCGACCGAGTCGGCGATCATGGACGCCCATGGCGTCAGCCGGACGGTGGTGCGTGAAGCCATCTCGCGCCTGCAAGCGGCGGGGCAGGTCGAGACTCGCCACGGTATCGGCACCTTCGTGCTGGACACGCCAAGCCCCAGCGGTTTTCGCATAGACCCGGCCACCGTGGTGACCTTGCGCGATGTGCTGGCGATTCTGGAGCTGCGTATCAGCCTGGAAGTGGAGTCTGCGGGCCTCGCGGCGCTGCGTCGCAGCGATGAGCAACTGGCGGCCATGCGTGCGGCCCTCGATGCCTTGAATGAAAGTGCCGCCCACGCCGGCGATGCGGTGGCGTCAGACTTTGCCTTCCATCTGGAAATTGCACTGTCTACCGGCAACCGCTACTTCACCGACATCATGACCCACCTGGGCACCAGCATCATTCCGCGTACCCGCCTGAATTCGGCGCGCCTGGCCCATGATGATCAACAGCACTACATGAGCCGTTTGAGCCGCGAACACGAAGAGATTTATGAGGCGATAGCCCGCCAGGATTCGGATGCGGCGCGGGCTGCGATGCGCTTGCATTTGACCAATAGTCGCGAACGACTGCGTCATGCCCATGAAGAGGCAGAGGCGCAGCGGGTCTGAGGTCATTCATATCCCGTGTGGGAGCTGGCTTGCCTGCGATGGCAGTGTGTCAGTCACTTAGCTTGTCACTGAACAACTGCATTCGCAGGCAAGCCAGCTCCCACATTTGATCTCCGTTATCTGGAGTACCGCGTCTATTTAGCTGGCGGGTTGGTTTGGCTTGTAGTCTTTAAGCAGTAAATACGTACTCCACCCCCACCAATCATTGGTCCAGTGCTTGTCGTTCAAATCGTTGACGTCCTTGCGCCGCAGCACCTTGTCCCCCTCCATCTTGAACAGCGGCGAGAAGTTATTCGCCGGGTTTTGCGCGGCGTTCAGGTCGGGCACATACAGCGGTGCCTTGAACTCAGCCGGGGAGGGCGCGATACCGCTGATGAAGGTTTCGAAGATTTCATCTGCCGAGGCCTGTACCGCCCGTTTGACCTGCACGCGATTGTCGGCGTCGATGCTGTCGAAGTAGCGCTTGTCGCCGTAGGCATGCCACTGAGCGCCCATGGCATTGCGCACCTTGAGCCCGAATTTACTGTCTTCATCGTGCATAAAGCGGCTGATCAGGGAGCCGAGTTCTCCAGGCGTCACCACCGCTGCCAGTTGTTTGCGCGGTACCCGCAGGTGGCCGGCGGAAAACAGGTCGGTCAAAAAATGATCGGCAAAGCTGTTCATGGCGTAGGCCAACTCCAGGGCCTGGTCGGTGCCGGTCTGATGGGCCACTACTGCCTGTTGCAAGGCTGCCGTATGGCCGGCCAAGTAGGCGGACAAGGCCCATTCACCGAAGTGGTCGGCGTTGTCCGCTGCCAGCTTCAGGTAGCGGCCCAGCGGGACGAGGGCCGAAACAGCACTGCCACCACCGGTAATGCGGTTCCACTCCTCCGACAACGTATCTCCCAGGGCGTCATAGGCTTCATGAGGCTGCTTGCCGTCCTTGATCGCCTGGTTGACGGCGTTGATCTCCTTTTGCATCACCGCCAGGATTTTTTGCGCTTCTTCCCGTGAAGCAGGCAACACGGCAAGAGAATTGAAGGCCGCGGTGAAGCGTTGCACGCGCTCGGCCGGAGAATTGCCATCGCTGATCGGTTGGCCGGGGATGCCATAGAAGTCGCCGCCCAGGGCGATCACTTGGCCATAGGTCAGCGCAAGCCCGTTGGGCAGGTGCAGTTCGACTTGGCGCGCAGGAATGGCCGGGGCGTCCTTGACGAAGCGAAGCAGGGTGTCATCGCCGATGGCGGTGTGTTCACCGCCTTCGAAGCGCAGGGTAGGTGGTGTTTTTTCGGGTGCTGCAAGTTCAAGACCTGACATGTTAGCTCCTTGCTATGTCGTAGGAATCTTCCGTGATAACTGTATATGCATACAGTTATCTGAATCATAGGTGAGAAATTTCCTACGTCAAGAGCCGCGTCTTAAGCCTTCGCAGGATTACGCCGGATGAATTGCAGTTGACGAATCTATTTATAGTTGTACGATGACGTACGACATCATCAAAACCAACAACAACCTTTCGTTAGAAAGTCTTCGCCCAGGGTGTTCGAATAATGAATCCACAAGAACTGAAGTCCATCCTCTCCCACGGTCTGCTGTCTTTCCCGGTGACCGATTTCAACGCCCAGGGTGATTTCCACCAGGCGGGTTACATCAAGCGCCTGGAATGGCTGGCCCCTTATGGCGCCAGCGCCTTGTTCGCCGCAGGTGGCACAGGTGAGTTTTTCTCCCTGGCGGCCAGCGAATATTCCCAGGTGGTGAAAACCGCCGTGGATACCTGTGCGTCCAGCGTGCCGATCCTGGCCGGTGTAGGCGGTGCCACCCGCCAGGCCATCGAGTATGCCCAAGAGGCCGAACGCCTCGGCGCCAAAGGTTTGTTGCTGCTGCCGCACTACCTCACCGAAGCCAGCCAGGACGGGGTTGCCGCCCACGTTGAAGCCGTGTGCAAGTCGGTCAAGATCGGCGTAGTGGTGTACAACCGCAACGTCTGCCGCCTGACCGCACCGCTGTTGGAGCGTCTGGCCGAACGTTGCCCGAACCTGATCGGCTATAAGGATGGCCTGGGTGATATCGAGCTGATGGTGTCGATCCGCCGTCGCCTGGGCGACCGTTTCAGCTACCTCGGTGGCTTGCCGACCGCAGAGGTTTACGCCGCGGCCTACAAGGCCCTGGGCGTGCCGGTGTACTCCTCGGCGGTGTTCAACTTCATCCCCAAGACTGCGATGGATTTCTACCACGCCATTGCTCGCGAAGATCACGCCACCGTGGGCAAGATCATTGACGACTTCTTCCTGCCATACCTGGATATCCGTAACCGCAAGGCCGGTTACGCGGTGAGCATCGTCAAGGCCGGTGCGAAAATCGTCGGTTATGACGCAGGCCCGGTGCGCACGCCACTGACCGACCTGCTGCCGGAAGAGTACGAAGCCCTCGCCGCGCTGATCGACAAGCAAGGCGCGCAATAAATTATCCACAAGGCCGCTGAGCAATCAGCGGCCTTTTGCGTCAGGAGAAGATTCGTGTCCCAGGCAAAGCGTTTTGAGAACTACATCAATGGCGAATGGGTAACCGGCGCCGACTACTGCACCAATATCAACCCGTCGGATGTGTCCGACGCCATTGGCGAATACGCCAAAGCGGACGTGGCCCAAGTCAACGCGGCCATCGACGCTGCCCGCGCCGCGTTCCCGGCGTGGTCCACCTCCGGTATCCAGGCGCGTCACGATGCGCTGGATAAAGTCGGCAGCGAGATTCTCGCCCGTCGTGAAGAACTCGGCACCCTGCTGGCCCGCGAAGAGGGCAAGACCCTGCCTGAAGCCATTGGCGAAGTGACCCGTGCCGGCAATATCTTCAAATTCTTCGCCGGTGAATGCTTGCGCCTGTCGGGCGATTACGTGCCGTCGGTGCGCCCGGGCGTCAACGTTGAAGTGACCCGCGAAGCCCTCGGTGTGGTGGGCCTGATCACCCCGTGGAATTTCCCGATCGCCATCCCCGCGTGGAAAATCGCCCCGGCCCTGGCCTACGGCAACTGCGTGGTGATCAAGCCTGCCGAACTGGTGCCGGGCTGCGCCTGGGCCTTGGCCGAAATCATCTCCCGTGCCGGCTTCCCTGCCGGTGTGTTCAACCTGGTGATGGGCAGTGGCCGTGTGGTTGGCGACGTATTGGTCAACAGCCCGAAAGTCGATGGCATCAGTTTCACCGGGTCTGTGGGCGTTGGGCGTCAGATCGCCGTCAGCTGTGTATCGCGCCAGGCCAAGGTGCAGTTGGAAATGGGGGGCAAAAACCCGCAGATCATTCTCGACGATGCCGACCTCAAGCAGGCTGTCGAGCTGTCGGTACAGAGTGCGTTTTACTCCACCGGCCAGCGTTGCACCGCGTCGAGCCGCTTGATTGTCACCGCGGGTATCCACGACCAGTTTGTCGCCGCCATGGCCGAGCGCATGAAGTCGATCAAGGTGGGCCACGCTTTGAATAGCGGCACCGACATTGGCCCGGTGGTATCCCAGGCTCAGTTGGATCAGGACCTGAAATACATCGACATCGGCCAGAGCGAAGGTGCCCGGCTGGTGAGTGGGGGCGGCCTGGTGACCTGCGACACCGAAGGCTATTACCTGGCGCCCACACTGTTTGCCGACAGTGAAGCGGCCATGCGCATCAGCCGTGAAGAGATCTTCGGCCCGGTGGCCAACGTGGTGCGCGTGGCGGACTACGAGGCGGCGCTGGCCATGGCCAATGACACCGAGTTTGGCTTGTCGGCCGGTATTGCCACCACCTCGCTCAAATATGCCAACCACTTCAAGCGCCACTCCCAGGCCGGGATGGTGATGGTCAACCTGCCGACGGCGGGGGTGGATTACCACGTTCCATTTGGTGGCCGTAAGGGCTCATCCTACGGTTCGCGTGAGCAAGGTCGCTATGCGCAAGAGTTCTACACCGTGGTGAAAACCAGCTACATCGGTTCGTAACACGCAGCACCCCGTGGCACCGGCTCCAGGTGGGAGCTGGCTTGCCTGCGATAGCATCACCTCGGTCTGGCTGACACACCGAGGTGCCTGCATCGCGGGCAAGCCCGGCGCCCACATAGAGCGGTTTCCACGGCAAAAAAAAATGATTACCCGCAAAAAAAATAATTAGTGGGAGTACTTCTACATGCAAGCGACCAAGCCGACCCACGTCCGCTATTTGATCCTGCTCATGCTGTTCCTGGTGACCACGATCAACTACGCCGACCGGGCCACCATCGCTATCGCCGGCTCCAGCCTGCAAAAAGACCTCGGTATCGACGCGGTCACCCTCGGTTATATCTTCTCTGCATTCGGTTGGGCCTACGTGGCCGGGCAAATTCCCGGTGGCTGGCTGCTCGACCGTTTCGGCTCGAAAAAAGTCTATGCCCTGAGCATCTTCACCTGGTCGCTGTTCACCGTGCTGCAAGGCTATGTCGGTGAGTTTGGCGTCTCCACTGCGGTGGTCGCGCTGTTCATGCTGCGCTTCATGGTGGGCTTGGCCGAGGCGCCTTCGTTTCCGGGAAATGCCCGTATTGTTGCGGCGTGGTTCCCTACGGCGGAACGCGGCACTGCGTCGGCGATCTTCAACTCGGCCCAGTACTTCGCCACGGTGTTGTTCGCGCCGTTGATGGGCTGGATCGTCTATCGCTTCGGCTGGCAGCACGTGTTTATCGTGATGGGTGTGATCGGCATTGTTTTCTCGCTGATCTGGCTGAAAGTTATCCACAGCCCGCGCCAACATCCGATGATCAACGAGGCCGAGTTCAATCACATCGCCGCCAATGGCGCGATGGTCGATATGGATCAGGACAAGGGCAAGGGTAAAAAAACCGACGGGCCGAAGTGGGATTACATCCGTCAGCTCCTGACCAACCGTATGATGCTCGGCGTCTACCTGGGCCAGTACTGCATCAATGGCATCACTTACTTCTTCCTGACCTGGTTTCCGGTGTACCTGGTGCAGGAGCGTGGCATGACCATCCTCAAAGCCGGCTTCATTGCCTCGTTACCGGCGATCTGTGGCTTTATCGGCGGGGTGCTCGGCGGGGTGATTTCCGACTACCTGCTGCGCAAGGGTCATTCGCTGACCTTCGCACGCAAGGCGCCGATCATCGGTGGCCTGCTGATTTCCAGCAGCATCGTGGCGTGCAATTACGTGGACATCGAATGGATGGTGGTGGGCTTCATGGCGTTGGCCTTCTTCGGCAAAGGCGTTGGCGCACTAGGGTGGGCGGTGGTCTCCGACACCTCGCCGAAACAGATCGCCGGGCTCAGTGGCGGCTTGTTCAACACCTTCGGTAACCTGGCGTCGATCACCACGCCGATTGTCATCGGCTACATCATCAGCACCACCGGCTCGTTCAAGTGGGCCCTGGTGTTTGTCGGCGCCAACGCGCTGGTGGCGGTGTTCAGTTACCTGGTGATTGTCGGCCCGATCAAGCGCGTGGTGCTCAAGGAGCCACCTACCAAGGGTCCTGAGTTGACCAACCTTTCTCAAGCGCATTCCTGAGGTTCGTGTGATGCAGTTGATTGAACATGCTGACTCGCCGCGCTCGATCCGTTTGCACGAGCGCGACAATGTGGTGATCGTGGTGAACGATCAAGGGGTACCCGCCGGTACCGAGTTTCCCGACGGCCTGGTCACCGTGGATTTCATCCCGCAGAGCCACAAGGTGACCCTGGAAGACATCCCCGAGGGCGGCCAGATTATTCGCTACGGCCAGACCATCGGTTATGCCCTGGCGCCGATTCCTCGCGGCAGTTGGGTGCAGGAGGACCAGTTGCGCATGCCCACCGCACCGCCGCTGGACAGCTTGCCGCTGTCCACCGAGGTGCCTGAAACCCAGGCGCCCCTGGAGGGGTTTACCTTCGAGGGCTATCGCAATGCGGACGGCACCGTGGGCACGCGCAACATCCTCGGCATTACCACCACCGTGCAATGCGTTACCGGCGTGCTGGACCATGCGGTCAAGCGCATCAAGGACGAGTTGCTGCCTCAATACCCGCATGTCGATGACGTGGTGGCGCTGACCCACAGCTACGGTTGCGGCGTGGCGATTACGGCGACGGATGCCTACATCCCCATCCGCACCGTGCGCAACCTGGCGCGCAACCCCAACCTGGGCGGCGAAGCCTTGGTGATCAGCCTGGGCTGTGAAAAGCTCCAGGCCGGCCAGGTGATGCACGACAACGACAGCTCCGTGGACCTGAGCGAGCCGTGGCTGTATCGCTTGCAGGATTCCAGCCATGGCTTTACCGAAATGATCGAGCAGATCATGGCCCTGGCCGACGTGCGCTTGAAAAAACTCAACCAGCGCCGCCGCGAAACCGTGCCGGCCTCCGAGTTGATCCTGGGCATGCAGTGCGGCGGCAGCGATGCGTTCTCCGGCATCACCGCCAACCCGGCGCTGGGGTATGCCTCGGATCTGTTACTGCGCGCCGGCGCGACGGTGATGTTTTCCGAAGTGACTGAAGTGCGCGATGCGATTTACCTGCTGACCTCACGCGCGCAGAACCCGGACGTCGCCCGCGAGCTGGTCCGGGAAATGGACTGGTATGACCGTTACCTGGCCAAGGGCGAGGCAGACCGCAGCGCCAATACCACGCCGGGTAACAAGAAGGGCGGGCTGTCGAATATTGTCGAGAAGTCGTTGGGCTCCATCGTCAAATCCGGCAGCAGTGCCATCAACGGCGTACTTGGCCCTGGCGAGCGCTTCAAGGAAAAGGGCCTGATCTTCTGCGCCACACCGGCCAGTGATTTTGTCTGCGGCACCTTGCAACTGGCAGCGGGGATGAACCTGCACGTGTTCACCACCGGGCGCGGCACGCCGTATGGGCTGGCGATGGCGCCGGTGGTGAAGGTTTCGACCCGCACCGAGCTGGCCCAGCGTTGGCCGGACCTGATCGATATCGACGCCGGGCGCATTGCCACGGGGCGGGCGAGTATCGAGGAGCTGGGTTGGGAGCTGTTCCACTTCTATCTGGATGTGGCCAGCGGCAAGAAGCAGACCTGGGCAGAGCGGCATAAGCTGCATAACGACATCACGCTGTTCAACCCGGCGCCGATTACCTGAGACCAGGCGCTAACCTGTGGGAGCTGGCTTGCCTGCGATAGCGGTGCATTAATTATGAGTGCATCGGCTGACACATCGCCATCGCAGGCAAGCCAGCTCCCACATTTGAATGGCGTTGCCCACACGAACCCGCTCGTACTGGCTTATCATTAGCCAACTAACGACGCCCACCAAGGTTCTCCCCGGCATGCTGGCAATCTTCCTCACCACCCTCACCATCACCGCGCCGGTGTTTGCCATGCTGTTCCTGGGCGTGTTTCTAAAGCGCATCAACTGGATCAATGACAACTTTATCCACACCGCATCGTCCCTGGTGTTCAACGTGGCCATGCCGGCGCTGCTGTTCCTTGGTATTCTGCATGCCGACCTGCACTCGGCGCTCAAGCCGGGCCTGCTCATCTACTTCTGCGTCGCCACCCTGGTGAGCTTTGCCGTGGCCTGGGGTTGGGCGATCTTTCGCTGCAAGCGCGAAGACCGAGGCATCTACGCCCAAGGCGCGTTTCGTGGCAATAACGGGGTCATCGGCCTGGCACTGGCGGCCAGTATGTACGGCGATTACGGCATATCCCTGGGCGCGATCCTCGCCGCGCTGGTGATCCTCTTTTACAACACGCTGTCGACCATTGTGCTGGCGGTCTATAGCCCGGTGATCAAGTCCGACCCGTGGAGCATCTTCAAAAGCGTATTGGCCAACCCGCTGATTATCAGCGTGATCGTCGCTACGCCGTTCGCCTACTTCCAGATCGGCGTGCCCGGTTGGCTTGAGAAATCCTTGCAGTACCTGTCCGATACCACGCTTCCGCTGGCGTTGATTTGCATCGGTGGCACCTTGTCCATGGCCGCGCTGCGCAAGAGCGGCAACATGGCGTTGAGCGCCAGCCTGATGAAGATGATCTGGCTACCGGTGATCGCCACCCTGGGCGCGTGGTTGCTGGGGTTCCGAGGGCCGGAGTTGGGGATTCTGTTCCTGTATTTCGGCGCGCCGACCGCCGCCGCAAGCTTTGTGATGGCCCGGGCGGCGCAGGGTAATCATGAGCTGGCGGCCGCGATTATCGTGATCACCACGCTGATGGCGGCGGTGACCACGAATATCGGGATTTTTGTGTTGCAGGCGGGTGGTTGGATCTGAAATCGGCGGGCAGCTTGAGGCCCCATCGCAGCGATGCGGCGACCCGACAAGCCAGCTCCCACATGTGGACGTGTGAATACCCTCAAGTGTGGGGGCCGGCTTGCCTGCGATAGCTACAGGACAGTCACTGCTGATCGGCCTGATACGCCTCAATCACTTCCTGCGCCGCCCGAAACGCATCAATCGCTGCCGGCACCCCTGCATACACCGCGCAATGCAGCAGCGCTTCGCGAATCTCCTCCACCGTACAGCCATTATTCAGCGCACCGCGCACATGGCCCTTGAGTTCCTGCGGGCACTTGAGGGCGGTGAGGGCGGCGAGGGTGATCAGGCTGCGGGTCTTGAACGGTAACCCTTCGCGGTTCCAGACGCTGCCCCACGCGTGCTCATTGACGAAGTCCTGCAGCGGCTGGGTGAACGCCGTGGCATTCCCCAGGGCGCGGTCGACGAACGCATCGCCCATGACCTGGCGACGTACTTCAACCCCGGCTTTTTTCTGATCGGTCATTGCGATTCCCTCTTGTGTTGGCGGTGCCAGGCGCGCAGTGAGGTGAACAACAGCAGAGCCCCTAACGCCGGCAGGACGTAATACAGCATCAATTGTTCAAGCTTGTTGGCCAGCGGCATGCCAGTGGTGAAGGCCATGACATGCAGACCGTACGCCAGGTACAGCCCCAGCAGCACCAGCCCTTCGATACGTGTTACCCGATAGCCGGTATAGAACACCGGCAGGCACAGGATGATGGCGCCGAGCATCACCGGTAAATCGAAGTCCAGGGCGTTGGGCGAGACCGACAGCGGCGTCGGCGCCACCAGTGCGGTAAAACCCAGCACGCCGAGCAGGTTGAACAGGTTGCTGCCGATCACGTTGCCCACCGCGATCTCCCGTTCGCCACGCAACGCGGCGATCAGCGACGTGGCAAGGCACGGCAGCGAGGTGCCGACGCCGATCAACGTGAGGCCGATGACGCGCTCCGACAATCCGAGATCGCCCGCTACATCCACCGCTGCGCCGAGCAACAAATGCCCGGCCAGCACCAGCACCAGCAAACCGCCGAGCATCAGCAGCACACTGCTCAGCCATGGCGCCTTCGCCACGGTGTCCAGAGTGCGCGGGCGGCGGGAATGACGCGTCTGGTAATGCAATACGCCAAGGTAGGCCACCAGCGCCACCAGCAGCACGGCGCCATCGAGGGGCGTCAGCATTTCGTTAGCCGCCAGGATAAATACCAGCAGGCCGGCGACGATCATCACCGGGATATCCACGCGCACCAGTTGCCGCGAGACCCGCAACGGAATGATCAGTGCGGACAAGCCCAGGGTCACGAGGATATTGAAGATACTGCTGCCGATGACACTGCCCACGGCGATATCCGTGTTGCCGGCCAGAGTGGCCTGAAGGCTGACGGTCATCTGCGGCGCACTGCTGCCGAAGGCGACAATGCTCAAGCCGATGATCAATGGCCGCACCTTGAGGCTCGCTGCCAGGCGTACCGCGGCGCGTACCAGGATTTCAGCGCCGATGATCAGCAAGATCAGGCCACCCACCAGTTCGAGCAGGCTCCAGGGTGAGAGGGCGTTCAATCCGAAAATGCTCAAGGCTGCCTCGATCAGTTGTTCAGGGCTTGCACGCGTACCCGGGCGGTACCGCTGCGCAGCATGCGCAGTTGCTCGGCAGCCTTGCGTGAAAGGTCGATCAGGCGGCCACGGGTATGCGGGCCGCGATCATTGATACGCACCACGACAGAACGGTTGTTGTCGAGGTTGGTCACCTTGACCTGCGTGCCGAAGGGCAGGCGCCGATGGGCGGCGGTCAAGGCGTTCTGGTTGAAAGGTTCACCGCTGGCGGTTTTCTTGCCATGGTGCTTGGCGCCGTAATAGGACGCGGTGCCGGTTTCGTCGTAGCCGTTGGGGTCGATGAGGCCGCTGGCGCAACCGGCCAGCAGGGAGGACAGGGCCAGGAGGCCGAGTAGACGCTTCATTGTCAGGAAGTCCCAGATGTAAATGTGGGAGCTGGCTTGCCTGCGATAGCATCGGCTTGGTGTAACTGAAACACCGAGGTGTCTGAATCGCAGGCAAGCCAGCTCCCACAAAAGGTCGGGGTGTAGGTGAAACTCCACTCCAACCATTTCACCGCAATCAGCCTTCGAGCTTGCTTTTGAGCAGTTCGTTCACCTGTTGCGGGTTGGCTTTGCCCTTGGAGGCTTTCATCGCCTGGCCGACAAAGAAGCCGAACATCTTGCCGCGCTTGGCTTCGTCTGCGGCGCGGTATTGCTCGACCTGTTCGGCATTGGCCGCGAGCATTTCATCGAGGACGGCCGAGATCGCGCCGCTGTCGGTGACTTGCTTGAGGCCACGCTTCTCGATGATCTCGTCGGCATTGCCTTCACCGGCGGCCATCGCTTCGAACACGGTCTTGGCAATTTTGCCGGAGATGGTGTTGTCCTTGATGCGCAGCAGCATGCCACCCAGTTGTTCGGCGGTGACCGGCGCTTCGTCGATTTCCAGGCCCTGTTTGTTCAACAGGCTGCCCAGCTCGACCATCACCCAGTTGGCCGCCAGCTTGGCGTCGCCGGCAATGCTCACGACTTTTTCGAAGTAGTTGGCTTGTTCACGGCTGGAGGCCAGGACGCTGGCATCGTAGACCGACAGGCCGAACTGCTCCTGGAAGCGCTCGCGTTTTTGCTGCGGCAGTTCCGGCAGGGTGGCGCGGATATCATTGAGGAAGGAATCCTCCAGCACCACCGGCAACAGGTCCGGGTCGGGGAAGTAACGGTAGTCGTTGGCTTCCTCTTTACTGCGCATGGCGCGGGTTTCGTCTTTGTTCGGGTCGTACAGGCGCGTTTGCTGGATCACCTTGCCGCCGTCTTCGATCAGCTCGATCTGGCGACGTACTTCGCTGTTGATCGCTTTCTCGATGAAGCGGAACGAGTTGACGTTCTTGATCTCGCAGCGGGTGCCGAACTCGACCTGGCCCTTGGGGCGGATCGACACGTTGCAGTCGCAACGCAGCGAGCCTTCGGCCATGTTGCCGTCGCAGATGCCCAGGTAGCGCACCAGCGCGTGGATGGTCTTGACGTAGGCCACGGCTTCCTTGGCGCTGCGCATGTCCGGCTCGGACACGATCTCCAGCAGCGGCGTGCCGGCACGGTTCAGGTCGATACCGGTAGCGCCCGGGAATTCTTCGTGCAGACTTTTGCCGGCGTCTTCCTCCAGGTGTGCACGGGTGACGCCGACGCGCTTGATGGTGCCGTCTTCCAGGGGAATGTCCAGGTGGCCCTTGCCGACAATCGGCAGTTCCATCTGGCTGATCTGGTAGCCCTTGGGCAGGTCCGGGTAGAAGTAGTTCTTGCGCGCAAACACGTTGTGCTGGCCGATTTCGGCGTCAATCGCCAGGCCGAACATCACCGCCATGCGCACCGCTTCCTGGTTCAGCACCGGTAGAACGCCGGGCATGCCCAGGTCTACCAGGCTGGCCTGGGTATTGGGTTCTGCGCCGAACGTGGTGGCGCTACCGGAGAAAATCTTCGATTGGGTGGCGAGCTGGGTATGAATCTCCAGCCCGATAACAACTTCCCATTGCATAGTGTTCTCCTCAGAAGCCGGTAGGGGTGCGGGTGTGCCAGTCGGTATTCAACTGGTACTGGTGCGCCACATTGAGCAGGCGGCCTTCCTGGAAATATGGGGCGAGCAATTGCACGCCCACCGGCAGGCCATCGACGAAACCTGCGGGCATGGACAAGCCCGGCAAGCCCGCGAGGTTGGCGGTGATGGTGTAGAGGTCTTCCAGGTATTCGGCGATCGGGTCGCCGGTCTTGGCGCCGATCTTCCACGCCAGGTTTGGCGCGGTCGGGCCGAGGATCACATCGACTTCTTCAAAGGCGGCCATGAAGTCGTTCTTGATCAGGCGACGGATTTTTTGCGCCTTGAGGTAGTACGCGTCGTAGTAGCCGGCCGACAGGGCGTAGGCCCCGACCATGATCCGACGCTGCACTTCACTGCCGAAGCCTTCACCGCGGGAGCGTTTGTACAGGTCGGTGAGGTCTTTCGGGTTCTCGCAGCGGTAGCCGAAGCGCACGCCGTCGAAACGCGACAGGTTGGAAGAGGCCTCCGCTGGCGCGATCACGTAGTAGGCGGGAATCGCGTGCTGGTTGTTCGGCAGGCTGATTTCCTTGATCACGGCGCCAAGCTTTTCCAGCTCTTTGATGCTGTTTTGCACCCGTTCGGCGATACGCGGGTCGAGGCCGGCGCTGAAGTATTCCTTCGGCACGCCGATGCGCAGGCCCTTGATCGAGGTGTTCAGGCTGGCGCTGTAGTCCGGCACTGGCTCGTCGATGCTGGTGGAGTCCTGTTTATCGAAACCTGCCATGCCTTGTAACAATATTGCGCAGTCTTCAGCCGTGCGTGCCAGAGGGCCGCCCTGATCAAGACTTGAGGCGTAGGCGATCATGCCCCAACGGGAAACGCGACCGTAGGTCGGCTTCAGGCCGGTGAGGTTGGTGAAGGCGGCTGGTTGGCGGATCGAACCGCCGGTATCGGTGGCGGTAGCGGCCGGCAGGAAGCGTGCGGCCACGGCCGCAGCCGAACCACCGGACGAACCACCCGGGACGTGTTCCAGGTTCCACGGGTTTTTCACCGCGCCGTAGTAGCTGGACTCGTTGGCCGAACCCATGGCGAATTCGTCCATGTTGGTCTTGCCAAGGGTCACGGCGCCGGCGGCGGCCAGCTTGGCGACCACAGTGGCGTCGTAGGGTGCCTTGAAGTTGTCGAGCATCTTCGAGCCGCAGCTGGTGCGAATGCCCTGGGTGCAGAACAGGTCCTTGTGGGCGATCGGTGCGCCGAGCAGCGCACCGTTCTCACCGTTGGCGCGACGGGCGTCGGCGGCCTTGGCCTGGCTCAGGGCCAGCTCCTCGGTGAGGCTGATGAAGCTGTTGACCTTCGGATCGAGCGCGGCGATACGCGCCAGCAAGGCCTGGGTCAGCTCTTCGGAAGAAAACGATTTGTCGGCGAGACCGCGGGCGATCTCGGCCAGAGTCATGTGATGCATGAAAGGCTCTTTCCCTTTAGTCGATGACTTTCGGAACCAGGTACAGGCCGTTTTCGACCGCTGGCGCGATGGACTGGTAGGCCTCGCGATTATTGCGTTCGGTCACGACGTCTGCGCGCAGGCGCTGGCTGGCTTCCAGTGGGTGAGCCAGGGGCTCGATGCCGTCGGTATTCACGGCCTGCATTTGGTCGACCAGCCCGAGAATGCTGTTCAGGGCTGCGGTGGTCTGTGGAAGATCGGCATCATTAAGGCCAAGCGAGGCCAAATGTGCGATTTTTTCCACGTCGGAGCGTTCAAGCGCCATGGGATTCTCCAGTGGAAAACAGAACGGAGGGCGTCCGTGTGTTAGATTGTCGGAACACTACCGCATTTCTACGGTCATAAGGCCGCGATTGTGGGGGTTGGTGCACAGAAAGTCGGCCAATTTAGCACATTGGCGCCTTGCCCAAAATCCCTGTCGTTGTTAGAGTTTGCCGCACTTTTTTACCCACGCGTTGCCTAGGGTCCTTTCCCCATGTTCAAGAAACTGCGTGGCATGTTTTCCAGCGATCTCTCTATTGACCTGGGCACTGCCAACACCCTTATTTACGTGCGCGAGCGCGGTATCGTTCTGAATGAGCCATCGGTTGTGGCCATTCGGACCCATGGTAATCAGAAAAGTGTCGTTGCCGTTGGCACCGAGGCCAAGCGCATGCTCGGCCGTACACCAGGCAATATTGCTGCCATTCGTCCGATGAAGGATGGCGTGATCGCCGATTTCAGCGTCTGCGAAAAGATGCTGCAGTACTTCATCAACAAAGTTCACGAAAACAGTTTCCTGCAGCCCAGCCCTCGCGTGCTGATCTGCGTTCCGTGCAAGTCCACCCAGGTGGAGCGTCGCGCCATCCGTGAATCGGCCCTTGGCGCCGGTGCCCGTGAAGTATTCCTGATCGAAGAGCCAATGGCGGCTGCGATCGGTGCCGGCCTGCCGGTGGAAGAAGCGCGCGGTTCGATGGTGGTGGATATCGGTGGTGGTACTACCGAAATCGCCCTGATTTCCCTGAACGGTGTGGTGTATGCCGAATCCGTGCGCGTGGGCGGCGACCGCTTCGACGAAGCGATCATCACTTATGTGCGTCGTAACTACGGCAGCCTGATCGGCGAATCCACCGCCGAGCGCATCAAGCAGGAAATCGGCACCGCTTACCCAGGCGGTGAAGTGCGCGAAGTCGATGTGCGCGGTCGCAACCTGGCCGAAGGCGTTCCACGTGCCTTCACCCTGAACTCCAATGAAGTGCTGGAGGCTCTGCAAGAGTCCCTGGCCACCATCGTTCAGGCGGTGAAAAGTGCCCTGGAGCAATCGCCGCCGGAGCTGGCTTCCGATATTGCCGAGCGTGGCCTGGTACTGACCGGTGGTGGCGCCTTGCTGCGCGACCTCGACAAGTTGTTGGCCCAGGAAACCGGTCTGCCAGTGATCGTCGCCGAAGACCCGCTGACCTGCGTTGCCCGTGGCGGTGGTCGTGCGCTGGAAATGATGGATAAACACACCATGGACCTGCTCTCCAGCGAATAAGATTGCCTGGATGGTTCATGCTTCGTCGGCAGGCAGCACTTTGCAGTGCTGCCTGTTGGCGTTTATCTTCTTCAATCTGCATCCAGGCCGGTTTGATGCCGTATGAATAAAGAGAACATTTGCCTGGGAGGAGCGGCTTATTAAACCGCTTTTCGCCAAAGGCCCCTCATTGGGTGTGCGCTTATTGGTGCTGACCGTGCTTTCGGTCGCGCTGATGGTGGTCGATGCCCGCTTTGCACTGCTCAAGCCGGTGCGCAGCCAGATGTCGCTGGTGTTGATGCAGACCTACTGGATCACCGACCTGCCGCAACGTCTCTTCCAGGGCGTGTCCAGCCAATTTGGCAGCCGCACCGAACTGGTCGCCGAGAACGAAAAACTCAAGACTGAAAACCTGCTGTTGCAGGGGCGCATGCAAAAGCTGGCGGCCCTCACCGAGCAGAACGTTCGGCTGCGCGAGTTGCTCAATTCTTCCGCGCTGGTCAACGAAAAGGTCGAAGTGGCCGAGCTGATCGGCATGGACCCCAACCCCTTTACCCACCGCATCATCATCAACAAGGGTGAGCGCGACGGTGTGGTGCTTGGCCAGCCGGTGCTCGATGCCCGTGGCCTGATGGGCCAGGTGGTGGAGTTGATGCCCTACACCTCGCGGGTGCTGTTGCTGACGGATACGACCCACAGTATTCCGGTACAGGTCAACCGTAACGGCTTGCGCGCAATTGCCAGCGGCACCGGTAACCCGGAACGCCTGGAGCTGCGCCATGTGGCGGACACCGCTGACATCAAGGAAGGCGACCTGTTGGTCAGCTCTGGCCTGGGCCAGCGCTTCCCGGCGGGTTATCCGGTGGCGACGGTCAAAGAGGTGATCCACGATTCCGGCCAGCCGTTCGCTATCGTTCGGGCGGTACCGACTGCCGCGCTGAACCGCAGCCGGTACCTGCTGCTGGTGTTCAGCGACAACCGCACCCCGGAAGAGCGCGCTAACGACGCTGCCCAAGCCCAGGAAGCGGAGGACCAGCAGAATGGCACCGCGCCTATCGTGCCGGCCACGGTGCCAAAACCTGCTTTTGTTGGCCCACCTGCACCCGCGCCAGCCACGTCACCTGCACCGGCAACGGCAGCACCTGTGGCGACACCGGCCAAACCTGCAGCGCAGCGCCCGGCTAAACCAACCGCCGCTCCGGCCACCACACCGCAGAGGGGGGACTAATGGCGGGTACTCATTCACGCAATGGCTGGATCGTCTGGCTGACCTTCGCCATCGGCTTGCTGCTCAGTGTTTCGCCGCTGCCGCAGTTCATGGAAATCCTGCGCCCGCTCTGGCTGGCCTTGTTGCTGGCGTTCTGGTCATTGAACCTGCCGCACAAGGTGGGCATGGTCACGGCCATGTGCCTGGGCTTGGCCGAAGATGTGCTGTATGGCACCTTGCTGGGCCAGAACGCGTTGATCCTGACCCTGATTACCTTCCTGGTGCTGTCGTTGCAACAGCGCTTGCGCATGTTCCCGATGTGGCAGCAGTGTTTGGTGATCCTGGTGATCTTCGGCCTGGCGCAGTTAGTGCAACTGTGGCTCAGCGCGTTGACCGGCAACCGCCAGCCGACCCTGGCGCTGGTCTTGCCGGCGCTGGTCAGCGCCTTGTTATGGCCCTGGATCAGTTTTGGCCTGCGTGGGCTGCGTCGTCGCTATAAAATCAATTGAATGGATTGCGAGGCTCTGCCTGGTTATCGAACCCCACAGGGAGAGTCTGCAATGAATTCGCTTTATCTGGCCTCTGGCTCCCCGCGGCGACGTGAACTGCTGGCCCAGATCGGTGTGCCCTTCACCCTGGTCAGCGCCGCTATTGATGAAACTCCCCTGAACGACGAACCTGCCGTTGCCTATGTCGAGCGCCTTGCGCGGGGCAAGGCGACGGCAGGTTTTGTCGCGCTTGGTCATACCTCGGGCACCTGCGTATTGGGAGCCGACACGGCGGTGATTGTCGACGGGCGGATCCTGGGCAAGCCGGTGGACCAGGCTGATGCACTGGCCATGCTGATGGCTCTTTCCGGCCGCGAGCATGAAGTACTCACCGCCATCGCCCTGACCGACGGCCAGCAATGTGAAACCCGATGTGTCAGCAGCCGTGTACGTTTCCGCGAGGTTTCTGTGCGGGAGGCTACCACCTACTGGCACAGTGGCGAACCGCAGGACAAGGCCGGCGGCTATGCTATCCAAGGGCTGGGTTCGGTGTTTGTGGCCGGGCTTAATGGCAGCTATTCCGCCGTGGTTGGCCTGCCAGTCTGCGAAACCGCGCAACTGCTCGCCCAATTCGGCATACCCTGTTGGCAAAACCTTACCGTGTGCTGAACGCCATATTCCAGCGCCAAGCCTTAAGCGACCGGTCACTATTGTGAAAACGCCTGAACGAGACCCAGCCATGAGTGAAGAGATTCTGATCAATATCACGCCGATGGAATCGCGCGTGGCGGTGGTAGAGAACGGTGTTCTGCAAGAAGTGCATGTCGAACGCACCCAGAAGCGCGGGATCGTCGGCAATATCTACAAAGGCAAGGTGGTGCGCGTATTGCCGGGCATGCAGGCGGCCTTCGTCGACATCGGCCTGGACCGTGCAGCGTTTATCCATGCCTCGGAAATTTCCCTGCGCGAGGGCCCTGCGGTGGAAAGCATCAGCGCTCTGGTGCACGAGGGCCAGAGCCTGGTGGTGCAAGTCACCAAGGACCCCATTGGTTCCAAGGGCGCCCGCTTGACCACCCAGTTGTCGATTCCGTCGCGCTACCTGGTGTACATGCCGCGCACTGCCCATGTGGGCATTTCCCTGAAGATTGAAGATGAAGCCGAGCGCGAGCGCCTGAAGAAGGTGGTCAGCGACTGCGTCGCCGCCGAGGGCATCAAGGAAGCGGGCGGGTTTATCCTGCGCACCGCCGCAGAAGGCGCTGGCGCTGACGAGATCCTCATGGATATTCGCTACCTGCGGCGCCTGTGGGATCAGATCGACGCGCAGATCAAGACCATCGGCGCGCCCAGCGTCATTTATGAAGACCTTGGCCTGGCGCTGCGCACGCTGCGCGATCTGGTCAGCCCGAAGATCGAGAAAATTCGCATCGACTCGCGGGAAACCTTTCAGCGCACCACGCAATTTGTCGCTGAGTTGATGCCAGAAATCGCCGATCGCCTGGAACACTACCCCGGCGAGCGGCCGATATTCGACCTGTATGGCGTCGAAGACGAAATCCAGAAAGCCCTGGAGCGCAAGGTGCCACTCAAGTCCGGCGGCTACCTGGTGGTGGACCCGGCAGAAGCCATGACCACCATCGACGTCAACACCGGTGCCTTCGTGGGCCATCGCAACCTTGAAGAGACGATCTTCAAGACCAACCTCGAAGCGGCCACGGCCATCGCTCGTCAACTGCGCCTGCGTAACCTGGGCGGCATCATCATCATCGACTTCATCGACATGGAAGATGAAGAGCACCAGCGCCAGGTGCTGCGTACGCTTGAAAAACAACTGGAGCGCGATCACGCCAAGACCAACATCATCGGCATCACCGAGTTGGGCCTGGTGCAGATGACCCGCAAGCGCACCCGTGAAAGCCTGGAACAGGTACTGTGCGAGCCGTGCAGCAGTTGCCAGGGGCGCGGCAAGCTGAAGACCCCGGAAACGGTTTGCTACGAGATTTTCCGCGAGATCCTGCGCGAGGCACGCGCCTATCAGGCCGAAGGTTATAGAGTGCTTGCCAATCAGAAGGTGGTGGATCGCCTGCTGGATGAAGAGTCCGGTAACGTCGCCGAACTGGAAAGTTTTATCGGTCGCACCATTCGCTTCCAGGTCGAAACCATGTATTCCCAGGAACAATACGACGTGGTGTTGCTCTGATCCCCAACTGTGCACTTTCTTCGAGACCGGCAGACCTTGATCTGCGGTCCGCTAACTGTTTTTTGAGGGTCGCCTGACATGGAGCGTCTGATACGCTTTTTTGCCGCTTTGACCCGTTGGGGCCTGGGCCTGTGTGCGTTGCTGCTGGTATTGGCGGCGGTGTACGTGAGCCTGGGGCGCGAACTCACCCCGCTGGTGGCCGAATACCGCGCCGAAGTCGAGGCCAAGGCCCAGGCTGCGCTGGATACGCCGCTGCATATCGGTAGCCTTGAAGGCCGCTGGAGCGGGTTTGCCCCGGTATTGCTGGCCCACGACGTCATGGTCGGCGAGGGCAGCAGCGCCTTGCGCCTGGACCAGGTGCAAGTGGTGCCGGATATGTGGGCCAGCCTGTTGGCCCGCGAAGTGCGTATCGCCCATCTGCAAGTCAGTGGCTTGCAACTGAGTGTCAAGGAAGACCAGGACGGCCGCTGGACCCTGCAAGGCTTGCCGGTGCAGGACGACCAGCCGTTGGACCCGCAACAACTGCTGACGCGCATGCAAATGGTCAAGCGCGTGTCGGTGCTGGACAGCCAGGTGACCCTGCAACCCTTCGACCAGGCACCAGTGAGCGTGACTTATGTGGGCCTGAGCCTGCATACCGGCATGAGCCAGCAGCGTCTGGACGCTCGCCTGACATTGCCCGATGGCCAACCGTTGGCGGTCAGCCTGCGTAGCCGCATTCGTGCCAGCCAGTGGCAAGACGCTGAGGTCGATGCCTACCTGAGCCTGCCGCAGAGCGACTGGGCAAAGTGGATTCCCGCCAAACTGACCCAGCAATGGAAGCTGACGCAATTGAAGGCCGGCGGCGAGTTTTGGCTCAGTTGGGCCAAAGGCACGGTGCAAAGCGCGGCGGTACACCTCAATTCGCCCCAAGTGAAGGGCAGTTACGCCGACCGTAAGCCGGTGCATCTTGAAAACCTGGCCCTGACCGCCTACCTGCAGCGCAGTGACGCTGGCCTCAAGGTGCTGTTTGATTCCCTGGCGATGAACATTGGCGAAACCCGTTGGGAGTCGCGCCTGCAATTGCAGCAAAGCCTGGCGACCGACAAGGAACAGGAAGTGTGGAAATTGCAGGCCGACCGTCTCGACCTGACCCCCATTACCCCGTTGCTCAACGCCTTGGCGCCGCTGCCGGACGGTTTCGCCAAGGCCGTCGAACACCTCAAAGCTACTGGCCTGTTACGCAATGTGCTGGTGGACTTCCGACCGCAAGACACCACCGATCGCAAACTCAGTTTTGCCGCCAACCTGGAGCGTGTCGGCTTCGATGCCTACTTCGGCGCGCCGGCCGCACGCAATGTGTCCGGCAGTATCAGTGGCGACCTGGGCCAGGGTGAGTTGCGCATGGACAGCAAAGACTTTTCCTTGCATCTGTATCCGATCTTCGCCAAACCTTGGCAGTACATCCAGGCCAATGCGCGCCTGACCTGGAAGTTGGACAAGCAAGGCTTCACCCTGATCGCCCCGTATATCAAGGTCCTGGGGGAGGAAGGCAAGGTGGCGGCGGACTTCCTGATTCGCCTGCATTTCGACCACAGCCAGGAAGACTACATGGACCTGCGGGTCGGCATGGTCGATGGCGATGGCCGTTTCACCCCCAAGTACCTACCGGCCGTGTTGAGCCCGGCGCTGGATGAATGGCTGCGCACGGCGATCCTCAAGGGCGCGGTGGACGAAGGCTTCTTCCAGTACCAGGGCTCGCTCAGCCACAATGCGCTGCCCGCGTCGCGCAATATCAGCCTGTTCTTCAAGGTGCATGATGCCGAGCTCGCCTTCCAGCCGGGCTGGCCTCATGTGAACAAGGTCAATGGCGAAGTGTTTGTCGAGGAGAGCGGCGTACGCATTCTGGCGAGCAAGGGCCAGTTGCTCGACACCCAGGTCAAGGATGTCTACGTCAATATCCCCCACGCCCCAGCGGGCGGGGACAGTCATCTGCTGCTCACGGGCGGGTTCTCCGGCGGTTTGGGCGACGGCCTGAAGATCCTTCAAGAAGCCCCTATCGGCACGGCGTCTACGTTCGCCGGCTGGAAAGGCGAGGGCGACCTGCAAGGTAGCCTGGACCTGGACGTACCGCTGGCCAAAGGCACTGAGCCCAAGATCGTGGTGGACTTCAAGACCGACAAGGCGCGCCTGCAATTGGCCGAGCCGCCGCTGGACCTGACCCAGCTCAAGGGTGATTTTCGCTTCGACAGCGCCAAGGGCCTGAGCGGGCAGAAGATCTCGGCCCAGGCGTTCGACCGCCCCATCACGGCGCAGATCTTTGCCGAAGGCAAACCGGGCAATATCAGCACGCGGGTGACTGCCAATGGCCAGGTCACCGTCAAGCGCCTTACGGACTGGTTGAAAATCAGCCAGCCGTTGCCGGTCTCCGGCGATATTCCGTACCAGTTGCAAGTGATCCTGGATGGCGCGGACAGCCAGTTGATGGTCAACTCCAACCTCAAGGGTGTCGCGGTGGACCTGCCGGCACCGTTCGGCATGCCCGCCAGCCAGGGGCGTGACAGCACCTTTCGCATGACCTTGCAGGGTGCTGAGCGCCGTTACTGGTTTGATTACGGCGAGTTGGCGAATTTCACTTTTGCCGCGCCGCCGGACAAGTTCAATGATGGCCGCGGCGAACTGTTCCTCGGCGACGGTGATGCCATGTTGCCCGGTGCTAAAGGCCTGCGCATTCGTGGCGTGCTGTCGGAACTGGATATCGATCCCTGGAAGAAACTTGTGGATCGTTACGCGGGCAACGATCCAGGTGGCAATGCCAAGCAACTGCTCAGCGGTGCGGACTTCAAGGTGGGCAAACTGACCGGGTTTGGTACCCAGTTTGATCAGGTCAGCTTGCAGCTCGATCGCAAACCAGCGGCCTGGGGCCTGCAACTCGATAGCCAGCAAGCCAAGGGCGCGGTGAACCTGCCGGACGCCAAAGGCGCGCCGATTGCGGTCAACCTCAAGTATGTGAAATTGCCTGCGCCAGACCCGACCGCGCAGGCGGACGAAAACGCGCCGGACCCGCTGGCCGATATCGACCCAAAAAGCATTCCGGCGCTGGATATTGCCGTCGACCAGCTGTTCCAGGGCTCGGACCTGATCGGGGCCTGGTCGCTGAGGATCCGCCCCACCGCCAAGGGGCTGGCCTTCAATAACCTCGACCTTGGCCTCAAGGGCATGCTGCTCAAGGGCGCCGGGGGTTGGGAAGGTGCGCCAGGCGCCAGCAGCAGTTGGTACAAGGGCCGCCTTGATGGCCGCAACATTGCCGACGTGCTCAAGGGCTGGGGTTTTGCGCCTACGGTGACCAGCGAAGATTTTCATCTGGACGTGGATGGCCGCTGGCCGGGTTCGCCGGCCTGGGTCGGGCCCAAGCGGTTTTCCGGCAGCCTGGATGCCGCGTTCCGTAAAGGTCAGTTCGTCGAAGTGGAGGGCGGTGCCCAGGCATTGCGAGTGTTTGGCCTGCTTAACTTCAACTCCATTGGCCGGCGTTTGCGTTTGGACTTTTCCGACTTGTTCGGCAAGGGCTTGAGCTACGACCGGGTCAAAGGCTTGTTGGCCGCCAGTAATGGCGTGTTCGTGACCCGCGAGCCCATCACCATGACCGGGCCTTCCACCAACCTGGAGCTTAACGGCACCCTGGATCTGGTGGCCGATCGCGTCGACGCCAAATTGCTGGTCACCTTGCCTGTGACCAACAACCTGCCGATTGCGGCGCTGATTGTCGGTGCGCCGGCCATTGGTGGTGCGCTGTTTTTGATCGACAAGCTGATCGGTGACCGGGTTTCGCGCTTCGCCAGTGTGCAATACAAGGTGCAAGGTCCCTGGAAGGATCCAAAAATCACCTTCGACAAGCCATTTGAAAAGCCAAACTGAGAGCCTGTGGAGTAGCATGGCCCCATGCCCTGTATGGAGTGTCGGCCCATGTCCTTTGCGGTAATTCAAATGGTCAGCCAGAGTGACGTGCTGGCCAACCTCGCCCAGGCGCGTCGCCTGCTGGAGCAGGCGGCGGCTGATGGCGCGAAACTCGCGGTGCTGCCAGAAAATTTCGCTGCCATGGGGCGCCGCGACCTGGCCGACATAGGCCGTGCCGAGGCGTTGGGCCAAGGGCCTGTGCTGCCCTGGTTGAAACAGGCCGCCCGCGACCTCACCTTATGGATAGTGGCCGGCACATTGCCGCTGCCGCCCAAGGACCAGCCCCACGCCAAACCCAATGCTTGCTCGCTGCTGATCAATGATCAGGGTGAAATCGTCGCTCGCTACGACAAACTCCATCTGTTTGATGTGGACGTGGCGGATGCTCGCGGTCGTTATCGCGAATCTGACGACTATGCTTTCGGTAACCATGTGGTGGTGGCGGACACGCCGGTGGGCCGTGTGGGGTTGACGGTGTGTTACGACCTGCGTTTCCCCGAGCTGTACAGCGAGTTACGTGCGGCGGGGGTTGAACTGATTACCGCGCCCTCGGCCTTCACGGCGGTGACCGGGGCTGCACACTGGGATGTGCTGATTCGCGCACGTGCCATCGAAACCCAGTGCTACCTGCTGGCAGCCGCCCAAGGCGGTGTGCACCCAGGCCCACGGGAAACGTTTGGCCACGCGGCGATTGTCGACCCTTGGGGCCGAGTGCTGGCGCAACAGGATCAAGGCGAAGCGGTGTTACTGGCCGAACGCGATAGCAGTGAACAGGCGTCGATACGGGCGCGCATGCCGGTGGCCAATCACCGGCGCTTTTTCTCGCAGGGCGCGCAGCGGCCTGCTTCAGAACGATGAATTTAAGGCCAAACCTATGAGCGAGTTGTTGTCCTCAGTCAGTGATCACCTCCTGGCACCCGGTGGCGTGACCATCGAAAGCCTGCAAGCCGTGCTCGGCGATCTGGCCGGACCGGGTATCGATGCGGCTGACCTGTATTTCCAGGGGCAGATTTCCGAGTCCTGGGCGTTGGAAGATGGGATCGTCAAGGAAGGCAGTTTCAACCTTGACCAGGGCGTAGGCGTTCGCGCGCAATCGGGTGAGAAAACCGGCTTTGCCTACAGCAATGCGATCACCCTGGAGGCCCTGGGCCTGGCGGCGCGTGCCGCCCGTTCGATCTCCCGTGCCGGGCAGAATGGCACGGTGCAGGCGTTCAGTACCCAGGACGTGGCGCAGTTGTATGCGCCGGATAACCCCTTGGAAGTGATCAGTCGTACGGAAAAGGTCGAGCTGCTCAAGCGTATCGACGCAGCCACCCGTGCCCTGGACCCGCGTATCCAGCAAGTGACCGTGAGCATGGCTGGCGTGTGGGAGCGCATCCTCGTGGCGTCCACCGACGGTGGGCTGGCGGCGGATGTACGGCCGCTGGTGCGTTTCAATGTGAGTGTGATCGTCGAACAGAACGGGCGCCGCGAGCGCGGCGGACATGGCGGCGGCGGGCGCACCGACTACCGTTATTTCCTTGCTGACGACCGTGCCATGGGCTATGCCCGTGAGGCGCTGCGCCAGGCATTGGTCAACCTGGAAGCGATTCCGGCGCCGGCCGGCACCTTGCCGGTGGTGCTGGGTTCGGGTTGGTCTGGCGTGTTGCTCCACGAAGCCGTGGGCCATGGCCTGGAAGGCGATTTCAACCGTAAGGGCAGTTCCGCCTACAGCGGGCGCATGGGCGAAATGGTTGCGTCCAAGCTGTGCACCATTGTCGATGACGGCACCCTGGCCGGCCGTCGTGGTTCGCTGAGTGTCGATGACGAAGGCACACCGACCGAATGCACCACCCTGATCGAGAACGGCGTGCTCAAGGGCTACATGCAAGACAAGCTCAACGCCCGCCTGATGGGCGTGGCGCGCACCGGTAACGGCCGTCGTGAATCCTATGCGCATCTACCAATGCCGCGCATGACCAACACCTACATGCTCGGTGGTCAAAGCGATCCGGCAGAAATCATTGCCTCGGTAAAACGCGGTATCTACTGCGCCAACCTCGGCGGCGGCCAGGTGGATATCACCAGCGGCAAGTTCGTGTTCTCCACCAGCGAGGCGTACCTGATCGAAGACGGCAAGATTACCGCGCCGGTCAAAGGGGCGACGCTGATTGGTAACGGGCCGGAAGCCATGAGCAAGGTGTCGATGGTCGGTAACGACCTGTCGCTGGACAGCGGCGTGGGCACGTGCGGCAAGGATGGGCAGTCGGTGCCGGTAGGTGTCGGCCAGCCAACGTTGAAAATTGATGCGATTACCGTGGGTGGCACGGGATCGTAGGAGCCGGAGCTTCGGGTGGCGAAGACCGCCACCCGGGGAGGAGGATCAGCGCAGACCGCGTTGAGTCTCGTCCAGCTCACGGATGTACTTGAAGATTTTACGGCTGGTGGCCGGCGCCTTGTTATGCGCCAGCTCGTGCTGGGCCTGACGGATCAGGGAGCGCAATTGCTGGCGGTCCGCGTCCGGGTAGTCCAGTACGAATTTCTCCAGCACCGCGTCATCGCCCGAGATCAGGCGGTCACGCCAACGTTCCAGGTTGTGGAAGCGTTCATTGTACTGGCGAGTGGAGGCATCGGTTTGATCGAGCAAAGTCAGAATGGCGTCAATGTCTTGGTCGCGCATCAGTTTGCCGATAAACGAGATGTGCCGTTTACGCGCGATATTCGCGGTGTGCTTGGGCGCATCGGCCAGGGCCCGACGCATTTCGTCGGTCAGTGGCAGTTTGGCAACCAAATCTTTTTTGAGCGTTGTAAGGCGCTCGCCAAGGTCAACCAGCGCATGCAGCTCACGTTTGACCTGGGTTTTGCTTTTCTCCCCATCGAGGGAGTCGTCGTAAGAATCAACCATGGTGGCAGTCCGCAAAGAAACGCCGCCATGATAACCAGTCGGGGGCCGCTTGTCCGGCCCGGTCGCTCGATGGCCTTAACCGAAAGCAGAATTTGAGTGGAGAAAACCATGAGTGCAGCCCAAAGCGTCGGTCCACAAGCGTTACCGGCACTGCAGGAACAAGTCGAGCAGATCCTTGCCGAAGCCAAGCGCCAGGGGGCCAGCGCCTGTGAAGTGGCGGTGTCGCTGGAGCAAGGGTTGTCGACTTCGGTGCGCCAGCGTGAAGTGGAAACGGTGGAGTTCAATCGCGACCAAGGGTTTGGCATTACCTTGTACGCGGGCCAGCGCAAAGGCTCGGCCAGCACCTCGGCCAGTGGCCCTGAGGCGATTCGCGAGACCGTCGCCGCAGCACTGGCGATTGCCAAGCACACCTCCGAGGATGAAAGCTCGGGCCTGGCCGACAAGGCGCTGATGGCCAAGGATGTGCAGGATTTCGACCTGTTCCATGCCTGGGATATCACCCCTGAGCAAGCCATCGAGCTGGCGCTGACCTGCGAAGCGGCAGCGTTCGATGCCGATGCCCGCATCAAGAATGCGGACGGCACCACCTTAAGCACCCATCAGGGTTGCCGCGTCTACGGTAATAGCCATGGCTTTATCGGTGGTTATGCCTCCACGCGTCACAGCCTCAGTTGCGTGATGATCGCCGAAGCCAATGGGCAGATGCAGCGTGATTACTGGTACGACGTAAACCGCCAAGGCGATTTACTGGCAGACCCTGCAAGCATTGGCCAGCGTGCGGCGCAACGGGCTGCGAGCCGCCTGGGCGCGCGCCCGGTGCCGACCTGCGAAGTGCCTGTGCTGTTTTCCGCAGAGCTGGCCGGTGGTTTATTCGGCAGCTTCCTGGGCGCGATTTCCGGTGGCAACCTGTATCGCAAGTCTTCGTTCCTGGAAGGCGCCATCGGCCAGAAGCTGTTCCCTGAGTGGCTGACCATTGACGAGCGCCCGCATCTGATGCGCGCGATGGGCAGTTCGTCGTTCGACGGCGATGGCCTGGCGACCTATGCCAAGCCGTTTGTCGAGCAGGGTGAGCTGGTGTCCTATGTGCTGGGCACTTATGCCGGTCGCAAGCTGGGCCTGCCAAGCACCGCTAACGCGGGCGGCGTGCATAACCTGTTCGTGACCCACGGTGATGAAGACCAGGCGGCGTTGTTGCGGCGGATGGGGCGTGGGTTGCTGGTGACTGAATTGATGGGCCATGGCCTGAACATGGTCACCGGTGACTACTCGCGCGGTGCGGCGGGCTTCTGGGTGGAGAATGGCGAGATTCAGTTCGCCGTCCAGGAAGTGACCATCGCCGGCAATATGCGCGATATGTTCAAGCAGATCGTTGCCGTGGGTAACGACCTGGAACTGCGCAGCAATATTCGCACGGGTTCGGTGCTTATCGAACGCATGACGGTCGCTGGCAGCTAATCCCTCCCGCACGTCCTGAAAGGCGCGCCATCGCAAAGATGGCGCGCCTTTTTTATTGCCTTGTCACAGCAGGATTAATAGGCTGCTCTTGTTTTGATTCTCAATATCATTTAATAATAAATATCATTACCGAATGAGTGTGGCTCATGAGTTCTGTCCTGCATGAGGATCCTTATCTGGAAAGCTGGCGTTGGATGAGCCGCCAGATTCGCTGTGGTCTGGATCCCAATGAACCCCGCCTGATTGAGCACTACCTGAACGAAGGTAGGTATCTGGCGTGTTGCACCGCAACCCATCCGTGGACGATCGCTGAAACCTCATTTCGTTTGTTGATCGACACCGCCGCTGATGTCGCCCTGCCCTGGCATTGGCGCTCCCTGTGCCTGGACCAAGCCTGGCGGCCACTGCGCGACCTGGAAAAACTCTCCCACTGTGCCTGCCGCCTCAAGCGCTGGCAGACCTTTGCCTGGCAATTGGCGAGCTGCGAATTACTGCCTTCGATTTCCGTTTCTGACTTGGTGCAAGGATCTAATGATGAGTAACACCCGTATCGAACGCGACAGCATGGGCGAACTGCATGTGCCGCAAGAAGCTTTGTATGGCGCACAAACACAGCGTGCGGTGAACAACTTTCCCGTCAGTCATCAACCCATGCCGGCGCAATTCATCCGCGCCCTGATCCTGGCCAAGACAGCCGCGGCCAAGGTCAACGTCGAGCTCAAGCAAATCAGTGAAGGGCAGGGCAAGGCCATTGTCGATGCCGCCCAAGGCTTGCTGGAAGGCGACTACATGCAGCACTTCCCGGTGGATATCTTCCAGACCGGCTCCGGCACCAGCTCCAACATGAACGCCAATGAAGTGATCGCGACCCTTGCCAGCCGTTTGCTGGGCGAGGCGGTCAACCCCAACGATCATGTGAATTGCGGCCAGAGCAGCAACGACATCATCCCCACCACCATCCACGTCAGTGCCGCGTTGGTGCTGCACGAGCAAACGTTGCCGGCGCTGCTGCATCTGGTGCAAGTCATCGAGCAAAAAGCCGAGGCGGTTCATCCGTTCATCAAGACCGGCCGTACGCATTTGATGGACGCCATGCCGGTGCGCATGAGCCAGGTGCTGAACGGCTGGGCGCAGCAACTCAAGGCCAATATCGGTCACTTGCAGGACCTGCTACCGGCGCTGCAAGCATTGGCTCAGGGCGGCACGGCGGTCGGTACCGGGATCAACGCACACCCCGAGTTTGCCGGGCGCTTCAGCCAGCAGCTGAGCCTTTTGACCGGGGTGAAGTTCACGCCCGGTAAAAACCTGTTTGCGCTGATTGGCTCCCAGGATACCGCCGTTGCAGTCTCTGGCCAGTTGAAAGCCACGGCGGTGTCGCTGATGAAGATCGCTAATGACCTGCGCTGGATGAACTCCGGGCCATTGGCCGGCCTGGGTGAAATCGAACTGGAGGCGCTGCAGCCAGGCTCTTCGATCATGCCGGGCAAGGTCAACCCGGTCATTCCGGAAGCGACCGCCATGGTAGCCGCCCAGGTTATCGGCAATGACACAGTGATCACGGTGGCCGGCCAATCGGGTAACTTCGAGCTGAATGTGATGCTGCCGATCATTGCCCAAAACCTGCTCAGCAGCCTGGAATTGCTGGCCAATGCCAGCCGGTTGCTGGCGGACAAGGCCATTGCCAGCTTCAAGGTCAATGAGCCCAAGCTCAAGGAAGCGCTGTCGCGCAATCCGATCCTGGTCACTGCACTCAACCCGATCATCGGCTACCAGAAAGCCGCTGAAATCGCCAAGAAGGCGTATCAGCAAGGCCGCCCGGTGATCGATGTCGCCCTCGAACACACCGACCTGCCTCGCAGCCAACTGGAAGTCCTGCTGGACCCGGAAAAGCTCACCGCCGGCGGTGTGTAATCAACGACCCTGCTTTGGAGGCTCACCATGGAGCACTGGAAACGCACGATCGAACGGGCCAATCGCTGCTTTATGGCAGGTGAGCTGGTTGACGCTCGCGAGGCCTATCTGCAAGCCCTGGCCCTGGCCCAAGTGTTGTTCGAACGCTGGGCGGATGCCGACGAAGCAGTGGCGGCCTGTGTCATTTCCCATCACAACCTGGCGGACCTGCACTTGCGCCTGAACCAGCCTGAGGAAAGCGCGGAATACCTCTGCGCTATCCATCAGCGCCTCTTACAGACCATGCAGGACCCACGCCTCAGCCCGTCATTGCGCGAGGCCGCGTTGCGCCAGAGCAGCAAGACCTACGTCGAGCTGCTGAATTTCATCAGCGATCACGGCGAATACCCACGTACTCATCGTCTGCTGGGCGGTGCTGCGACGCCAACGTCCACGTCCCACTTTGGAGCACATTGATATGACCTATACCTTGCCGGCCTTGCCTTACGCCTACGACGCCCTCGAGCCGCATATCGACGCGCAAACCATGGAAATTCACTACACCAAACACCATCAGACCTACATCAATAACCTCAATGCCGCGGTCGAGGGCACTGAGTTCGCCGGCTGGCCGGTGGAGAAGCTGGTGTCCAGCGTCCAAACATTGCCGGAGAAATTACGCGCTGCCGTGGTCAACCAAGGAGGCGGGCATGCGAACCACTCGTTGTTCTGGGCTGTCATGTCACCTACAGGTGGCGGCAAACCCGAGGGCGCGCTGGGCAAGGCTATCGACGAGCAATTGGGTGGTTTCGACAGCTTCAAGGAGGCGTTCACCAAGGCGGCGTTGACGCGTTTCGGTAGTGGCTGGGCCTGGTTGAGTGTTACGCCGCAGAAAACGCTGGTGGTGGAAAGCAGCGGCAACCAGGACAGCCCGCTGATGAGCGGCAATACACCGGTCCTGGGCCTGGACGTTTGGGAGCACGCCTACTACTTGCAATATCAAAACCGACGACCTGAGTACATCAATGCATTTTACAGCGTCATCAACTGGCCGGAAGTTGCCGCGCGCTATCAGGCGGCCTTGGCCTGACACTCACTCCATAACAAGATCTAAGGCCGACTATGGGCACTCAAACACTGGCGATCGGTAGCGTACGAATGTTTCGTTATGCGTTTGGCACGCTGCTGCTATTGGCAGGTACTGCGTTATTGGTGGCCCATGGGCTGGCCTGGTTGAACCTGGAGCCGCGCATCCTGCGCGCTTTGCAGGGTGGAGCGATCTGCGCGCTGGGCACGGCGCTGGGCGCGGTGCCGGTGTTGGTGATTCGGCGCATGCCGATGGCGCTGAGCGATACCCTGCTGGGCTTTGGTGCCGGTGTGATGCTGGCGGCGACCGCTTTTTCCCTGGTCGTGCCGGGTATCGCCGCCGCTGAAAGCCTGGGGCTTTCACCTTGGGGCGCCGGTGGCTTGATCAGCTTCGGCATCATGCTCGGGGCGTTCGGCCTGTACCTCGTAGACCGCAAGGTTTCTGGCGCCAGCCCGGAAATGCTGGTGGGTACACCGGATAAACCGGTTATCCCGCCGCGTATTTGGTTATTCGTGTTTGCCATCATTGCGCACAATATCCCGGAAGGCATGGCTGTAGGTGTTTCCGCGGGCGGAGGCATGGCGGATGCCGACAGCCTCGCCATGGGCATTGCCTTGCAGGATGTACCCGAAGGGCTAGTGATTGCGTTGGTATTGGCTGGGGCGGGAATGTCGCGGATCAAAGCCTTCCTGATTGGCGCTGCATCGGGCTTGGTTGAACCGGTATTTGCGGTGCTCTGCGCATGGCTGGTGAGCCTTGCCGAAGTGTTATTGCCGCTGGGTTTGGCGCTGGCCGCCGGGGCAATGTTGCTGGTAGTGACTCATGAAGTCATCCCCGAGTCGCGCCGCAATGGCCATGAAAAGCTTGCCAGCCTTGGGCTGTGCATCGGGTTTTGCCTAATGATGGTGATGGATACGGCGTTGGGCTAAGGGTGGTTCCATGTAGGAGCGAGCTTGCTCGCTCCTACAGTAGGGGTTATTCGCCTTCGTCGAAGTAGTTGTTGATCAACTCGACCAGCGCGGCCATTGCTTCGTCTTCTTGCTCGCCCTCGGTGCTCAGATGAATTTTTGTGCCTTTGCCGGCCGCCAACATCATCATCGCCATGATGCTTTTGCCATCGACCATGGTCTCTGGCGTGCGCCCAGCACGGATCTGGCAGGGGAACTGCCCGGCCACCCCGACGAATTTAGCCGACGCCCGAGCGTGCAGGCCCAGCTTGTTGATGATTTCAATTTCCCGAGCCGGCATCGCAGTGGTGTTCCTTTCAGCTAAGGTCGCGGTGGCGAACCTGGACGTTCTTGAGGGTTTGTTGCAGCACCTGGCCCAGGCGCTCAGTCAGATAGACCGAGCGGTGGTGGCCGCCGGTGCAGCCAATGGCAATGGTGACATAGGCTCGATTGCTGGCGGCAAAGCGCGGCAACCATTTGAGCAGGTAGCTGGAGATGTCCTGGAACATCTCTTCCACATCCGGCTGTGCGGCCAGGTAGTCGATCACGGGCTGATCCAGCCCCGACTGGTCGCGTAACTCTGGCTTCCAGTAAGGGTTGGGCAGGCAGCGCACATCGAACACAAGGTCGGCATCTACCGGCATGCCCCGCTTGAAGCCAAACGACTCGACCAGGAACGCTGTGCCCGGCTCAGGCTGGTTCAGCAGGCGCAGCTTGATCGCGTCGCGCAACTGATACAGGTTCAGGTTGGTGGTGTTGATCTTCAGGTCGGCGAGGTCAATGATCGGCCCGAGCAGCTTGGTCTCGTCCTCGATGGCTTCGGCCAGGGAGCGGTTGGCGCTGCTGAGGGGGTGGCGTCGACGGGTTTCGGAGAAACGCTTGAGCAGGGTTTCTTCGTCGGCATCCAGGTACAGCACATCGCAATGAATGTGCTTGGCACGCACTTCCTCCAACAGTTCCGGGAACCGCGAGAGGTGGCTGGGCAGGTTGCGTGCGTCAATCGAGACCGCAACCAGCGGCTGCGCCAATTCGGTATGGATCAGTGCACGCTCCGCCAGCTCTGGCAGCAGGCCGGCAGGCAGGTTGTCGATGCAATAGAAGCCGTTGTCCTCAAGCACATTGAGGGCGGTGCTCTTACCGGAGCCGGAGCGACCGCTGACGATGATCAAACGCATGATTACTGCCCGTTTTGTTCATCCAGGACAACTTGGTACAACGCTTCATTGCTGGAGGCGCTGCGCAGTTTGTCGCGTACATCCTTGCGGTCTAGCATGCTGGCGATCTGCCGTAGCAGTTCCAGGTGCGCATCGGTGGCGGCTTCCGGGACCAGCAGCACAAACAGCAGGTCGACCGGGGCGCCGTCGATGGCGTCGAAATCAATCGGAGCGTCCAGGTGCATCAGCGCGCTCACAGGTTTATCACAACCTTTGAGGCGGCAGTGGGGGATCGCGATGCCGTTGCCAAAACCGGTGGAGCCGAGTTTTTCACGGGCAATCAGAGCTTCGAAGACATCTTGCATCTCCAGATCCGGAATTTCCCGGGCGATCAGGTTGGCAATTTGTTCGAGGGCGCGCTTTTTACTGCCGCCCGGCACGTTCACGAGGGAACGGCCGGGGGTCAGGATGTTTTCAAGTCGGATCATGGGGGGAGAGTTAACGACCTGTACCTTGCATCAGGTGCAGATTCTTTTCCTTATGCTTTATGAGTTGGCGGTCGAGCTTGTCGTAGAGGGAGTCAATGGCCGCGTACATATCTTCATGTTCCGCATTGGCGACGAGCTTGGCATTCGGTACGTGCAGGGTGGCCTCGATTTTCTGCTTGAGCTTACCGACCTCCATGATGACCTGCACGTTGGTGATCTTGTCAAAATGCCCCGCAAGCTTGTTCAGTTTGCTCTCGGTGTATTCACGCAGGGGCTTGGTGACTTCCAGCTGGTGTCCACTGATGTTGACTTGCATACAGCTTCTCCTTCGTTGCCAGTGCATAAAGCGGTGGGCAGGAATACCCACCACTGGAACGCTGTGGCCCGCCCGTCACATCAACCGCTTACGCTCGCTGGAAGGCGCGATCCCTAGGGACTCGCGGTACTTGGCGACGGTTCGACGGGCGACCTGAATGCCTTGTGCCTCCAGTAAACCAGCGATCTTGCTGTCACTCAACGGCTTTTTCTGATTTTCAGCGGCAACCAGTTTTTTGATGATCGCGCGGATCGCCGTGGACGAGCATTCACCGCCTTCAGAGGTGCTGACGTGGCTGGAGAAAAAGTATTTCAGCTCATAAATACCCCGTGGGGTATGCATGAATTTCTGCGTGGTAACCCGGGAAATCGTCGATTCATGCATGCCGACGGCTTCGGCGATGTCGTGCAGCACGAGAGGCTTCATGGCCTCGTCGCCGTACTCCAGGAAACCGCGCTGGTGTTCAACGATCTGAGTTGCGACTTTCATCAGGGTTTCGTTGCGGCTTTGCAGGCTCTTGATGAACCACCGCGCTTCCTGCAACTGGTTGCGCATGAAGGTGTTATCGGCGCTGGTGTCGGCGCGGCGCACAAAACCTGCGTATTGCGGGTTGACCCGCAGGCGCGGTACTGACTCCTGGTTCAGCTCCACCAGCCAGCGTTCGTTGTCCTTGCGCACAATGACGTCGGGTACCACATATTCGGCTTCGCTGGACTCGATCTGCGAGCCTGGACGCGGGTTGAGGCTTTGCACCAGCTCGATGACCTGGCGTAAGTCATCTTCCTTGAGCTTCATACGGCGCATCAGTTGACTGTAATCGCGACTGCCCAGCAGGTCGATGTAGTCACTGACCAAGCGTTGCGCTTCGGTGAGCCATGGCGTCTTGGCCGGCAATTGGCGCAGTTGCAGTAACAGGCACTCGCTGAGTGTGCGTGCCCCGATGCCTGCGGGCTCGAATTGCTGGATACGGTGCAGGACGGCTTCGATTTCGTCCAGTTCGATATCCAGTTCCGGGTCGAAGGCCTCGAGGATCTCGTCGAGGGTTTCGTCCAGGTAACCCTGGTTATTGATGCAATCGATCAGGGTGACCGCGATCAGGCGATCGGTATCGGACATCGGCGCCAGGTTCAGTTGCCACAGCAAGTGGCTCTGCAGGCTCTCGCCCGCCGACGTGCGGGTAGTGAAATCCCACTCGTCATCATCACTGCTTGGCAGGCTGCTGGCGCTGGTCTGGTAGACGTCTTCCCAGGCGGTGTCCACGGGAAGCTCGTTGGGAATGCGTTCGTTCCAGTCGCCTTCCTCCAGGTTGTCCACCGTCGGGGCGGTTTCCTGATAGGAGGGTTCCTGCACGTCGGAATTGGGTTTTTGCTCGATGTTATCGGCCAGAGGATCTGCGTTATCGAAGTCGTCGCCTTCTTCCTGGCGTTCGAGCATCGGATTGGACTCCAGGGCCTCCTGGATTTCCTGTTGCAGGTCCAGGGTCGACAATTGGAGCAGGCGGATGGCCTGTTGCAGCTGCGGTGTCATCGTCAGCTGCTGGCCCATTCTCAGGACTAGCGATGGTTTCATGGCAGGGGCTTAACACCTTATTCGCCGGCGCAATGCGCCATCCACGACAGGGCGCGTGAGCGCCAAACATAAGCAAATTATATGCCTGATCTCGGGGCCTTTGCCTAGAGCGCGGTAACAATAAAAAAACCGAGGTTTCCATTGACTCCCGCGCGCTTCAGGTAAGAGCGCGATACCCCTGTGTTTACAGGCGGAACTCGTGACCCAGGTACACTTCCTTCACCAGCTCGTTGGCCAGGATGGTTTCGGCATCGCCTTCGGCAATTAGCTGGCCATCATTGACGATATAAGCGGTTTCACAGATATCAAGGGTCTCGCGCACGTTGTGGTCGGTGATCAGCACACCAATGCCCTTGGCCTTGAGGTGATGGATGATCTGCTTGATGTCACCTACCGAAATCGGGTCGACACCTGCGAAGGGCTCATCCAGCAGGATGAATTTCGGCGCGGTCGCCAGGGCGCGGGCGATTTCCACGCGACGACGTTCACCACCGGACAAGCTCATGCCGAGGTTGTCGCGAATATGGTTGATGTGGAATTCCTGCAGCAGGCTTTCCAGCTCCTGGCGGCGGCCATCGCGATCGAGTTCCTTGCGGGTCTCGAGGATCGCCATGATGTTGTCGGCTACCGACAGTTTACGGAAGATCGATGCCTCCTGCGGAAGATAGCCGATACCTGCCCGTGCACGACCGTGCATGGGTTGGTGGCTGACGTCCAGGTCGTCGATCAATACGCGACCCTGGTCCGCCTGGACCAGCCCGACGATCATATAGAAGCAGGTGGTTTTGCCGGCACCGTTAGGGCCGAGCAGGCCGACGATCTGGCCGCTGTCGATCGACAGGCTGACGTCGCGTACCACCTGGCGGCTTTTATAGGCCTTGGCCAGATGCTGGGCTTTCAGGGTTGCCATTACTCGGCCTTCTTCTTCGGCTGGATAACCATGTCGATGCGTGGGCGGGGTGCGGTGACCTTGTTGCCGTTGGCGCGACCGGCGTTAGCGATCTGCTTCACGGTGTCATAGGTGATTTTTTCACCTTCCGTGGAGTTGCCGTCCGGGCTCAGCACCTTGGCCTGGTCAATCAGTACGATGCGGTTCTGCTGGGCGTGATACTGGATAGTCTTGCCGTAGCCTTTCATGGGGCCCGTATCGGTAGCGGACTGCTTCTGCTCGAAATAAGCCAGATTGCCGACCGAAGTCACCACATCGATATCGCCGGTCTTGGTACGAGTCAGGGTCACCGTGTTGCCGGTAATCTTCATCGAGCCCTGGGTGATGATCACGCCGCCGGTGTAGGTGGCGACACCTTGCTTGTCATCGAGCTGCGCATCGTCAGCCGAGATGTGGATCGGTTGCTGGCTATCGTTCGGCAGAGCCCAGGCGCTCACGCTTCCCAGTGCTGCGCCCAGACCGAGCAAAATAGGGAGAGTTTTAACGAGCCTCATACTGTCCTCTTACGTTCGATAGCAGGTGTATCCTGCTTTCTTTCAAATACGCTTTCATTCCCTTGCCAGTCGATACACCGCCAGCGCCGTCGATTCTAACGTCTTGCTCGGTCTGCGCATATTGCTTCTGTGGGAATACGGTCATGCGACTGCTGGTAATGATGGTGTCGCGGTTCTGCGCGTCTGTACGTGCGACGCGAACCGAGTCGATCAGTTCAACTTCGGTGCCGTCAGGGTTGACTTCGCCACGCTTGCTGGTCACGTGCCAGGGAAATTCGGTGCCGCGATACAGGTTCAGGTCCGGATTGGTCAGCAGGCTGACTTCGGAAGCCTTCAAGTGCTCGACCTTGTCCGATGTCATCTCATACTGCACCTTGCCGTCGGGCAGATACTGAATGCTGTAGGCATTCGTGGCGTAATAGTCGATAAGGCCTTCGTCAACCTGCGCAACAGGCTTGTCGAGAAAGCGCTCCGGGCTGATATTCCAGTAGCCCACCGCCAGGAGCAGCGCGGCGATGACCCCGAATAACAGGAAGTTGCGAATCTTTTTACTCAGCATATAACGCTCTATAGGTAGGCGGCGTGGGCCGCTTCAAGACTGCCCTGGGCACGCAGGATCAACTCGCAGAACTCGCGGGCGGCACCCTCGCCGCCACGGGCGGTGGTGATGCCATGGGCGTGTTCGCGGACAAACGCCGCGGCATTTGCGACGGCCATGCCCAGGCCCACCCGGCGAATCACCGGCAGGTCTGGCAGGTCGTCGCCCAGATAGGCGACTTGTTCATAGCTTAGGTTGAGTTGGCCAAGAAGCTCGTCCAGCACCACCAGTTTATCCTCGCGGCCCTGATACAGGTGAGGAATACCGAGGTTTTGTGCACGGCGTTCCACAACCGGTGTTTTTCGACCGCTGATAATTGCGGTTTGCACGCCCGCTGCCATCAGCATCTTGATGCCTTGGCCGTCGAGGGTGTTGAAGGTCTTGAATTCGCTGCCGTCTTCGAGGAAGTACAGGCGGCCATCGGTCAGCACTCCGTCAACGTCGAAAATCGCCAGCTTGATGTCTTTACCGCGTTGCAACAGGTCGCTGTTCATTTACATCACTCCTGCGCGCAGCAAGTCGCCAAGGTTAAGGGCCCCGATCGGCCGGTCATCGTCGTCGACCACGATAAGAGCACCTATGCGGTGATCTTCCATGATTTTCAACGCTTCGGCCGCGAGCATTTCGGCGCGCGCGGTCTTGCCGTGAGGGGTCATCACTGCGTCGATGGTCGCGGTATGGATATCAATGGTGCGGTCCAGGGTGCGACGCAGGTCACCGTCGGTGAATATCCCTGCCAGTCGGCCATCGGTTTCGACGATGGCAGTCATGCCCAGGCCCTTGCGGGTCATTTCCATCAGCGCATCCCTGAGCAGGGTGCCGCGTGGAACGCTCGGCAGCTCGGCGCCGCGATGCATGACATTTTCCACTTTCAGCAGCAGGCGACGGCCCAGTGCGCCACCCGGATGGGAAAATGCGAAGTCCTCGGCCGTAAACCCGCGGGCCTCCAGCAGTGCCACCGCCAGGGCATCGCCCATTACCAGCGCGGCGGTAGTGGAGGAGGTGGGCGCCAGGTTCAGCGGGCAGGCCTCATGGGCTACGTGCACGTTCAGGTTCACGTCGGCGGCCTTGGCCAGCGTTGACTCAGGGTTGCCAGTGAGGCTGATCATCTGGATGCCCAGGCGCTTGATCAGCGGCAGCAGGGTCACGATTTCGTTGGTAGTACCGGAGTTGGACAGGGCGAGGATCACGTCGTCCTTGGTGATCATGCCCATGTCGCCGTGGCTGGCTTCGGCCGGGTGCACGAAAAACGCGGTGGTCCCGGTGCTCGCCAGGGTCGCTGCGATCTTGTTGCCAATGTGGCCGGACTTGCCCATGCCGACCACCACAACGCGGCCCTTGCTGGCCAGAATCATCTCGCAGGCGCGCACGAAATCCGCGTCGATATGCGCCAGCAAGCCCTCTACGGCTTCAAGCTCAAGGCGTATGGTGCGTTGTGCGGATTGAATAAGGTCGCTGGATTGGCTCATGTCTGAAATCGTATAGCCTGACGAAAAGTCGGCGATTATAGCGGTAATGATCAATTCCCTCACGCAAGTTCGTCAGGCTTTGTGCGCGGGATAACTGAAAACCACCGTCGGTAACATAGCAAGCAACGTTTTTTCCCTGTCTCAAATCTGAACCAGCGCTGTTCCGGCCTTGGGGGCTCTGTACCAGCAGTGATATAGTTCGCCGCCAGTTCGGTCCGCCCAACCCATGTGCTCAACTATTGCGCATCTGTTGAAAACCAAAGTCGCACACATGGTGTCTGAGTGAAAGGCTGCATCCCAAGGAGATTAGATGAGTGCCGATAACGCCTACGCGGTCGAGCTGAAGGGTCTTACCTTCAAGCGCGGTACGCGCAGCATCTTCAATAACGTCGATATTCGCATTCCTCGCGGCAAGGTCACGGGCATCATGGGGCCTTCCGGTTGCGGCAAGACCACCCTGTTGCGCCTGATGGGCATGCAATTGCGCCCCAGTGCCGGGGAAGTGTGGGTCAACGGCCAGAACCTGCCAACGCTGTCGCGCAGCGATCTGTTCGATGCGCGCAAGCATATGGGCGTGCTATTTCAGAGCGGCGCGCTGTTCACCGACCTCGATGTGTTCGAAAACGTAGCCTTCCCGCTGCGGGTGCACACCCAGCTGTCCGATGAGATGATTCGTGACATCGTGTTGTTGAAACTGCAGGCCGTAGGGCTTCGCGGCGCCATCGACCTGATGCCGGACGAGTTGTCCGGCGGCATGAAGCGCCGTGTCGCCTTGGCGCGGGCGATTGCCCTCGACCCACAGATCCTCATGTATGACGAGCCATTCGTAGGTCAGGACCCGATCGCCATGGGCGTGTTGGTGCGCCTGATCCGCCTGCTCAACGATGCATTGGGGATCACCAGTATCGTGGTTTCCCACGACCTGGCCGAAACCGCGAGCATCGCCGACTACCTGTATGTAGTGGGTGATGGTCAGGTGCTGGGGCAGGGTACGCCTGAAGAGTTGATGAACGCCGATAACCCGCGCATTCGCCAATTCATGACCGGCAACCCCGATGGCCCGGTGCCTTTTCACTTTCCGGCAGCGGACTACCGCTCAGATCTTCTGGGGAAGCGCTGATGCGCAAGACATCTCTTATCGAGAAGGTTCGCCTTTTCGGTCGCTCGGGCATCGACATCGTCGAAGTGCTGGGGCGTTCGACCATTTTCCTGTTTCACGCCTTGCTGGGGCGCGGCGGTATCGGCGGCGGCTTTGGCCTGCTGGTCAAGCAGCTGCACTCGGTGGGGGTGATGTCCCTGGTGATCATCGTGGTCTCCGGCGTATTCATCGGCATGGTGCTGGCGCTGCAGGGTTTCAATATCCTGTCCAGCTACGGCTCGGAGCAGGCGGTAGGGCAGATGGTGGCCCTGACCCTGTTGCGTGAGCTTGGCCCGGTGGTTACCGCCTTGTTGTTCGCGGGGCGTGCAGGTTCGGCGCTGACCGCTGAAATCGGCAATATGAAATCCACTGAGCAGCTGTCCAGCCTGGAAATGATCGGCGTGGACCCGCTCAAGTACATTGTTGCCCCGCGCCTGTGGGCCGGCTTCATTTCCCTGCCACTGCTGGCAATGATCTTCAGCGTGGTGGGTATCTGGGGTGGTTCGTGGGTGGCGGTTGACTGGCTGGGGGTCTACGACGGCTCCTACTGGGCCAACATGCAAAACAGCGTGACCTTCACCGGTGACGTGCTCAACGGCATCATAAAGAGCATTGTCTTTGCCTTTGTGGTGACCTGGATTGCCGTATTCCAAGGCTATGACTGTGAGCCCACTTCAGAGGGGATCAGCCGTGCCACTACCAAGACCGTTGTATACGCTTCGTTGGCGGTACTGGGCCTTGACTTCATTTTGACCGCCTTGATGTTTGGAGATTTCTGATGCAAAACCGCACTGTGGAAATCGGTGTCGGCCTTTTCTTGCTGGCTGGCATCCTGGCTTTACTGTTGCTGGCCCTGCGAGTCAGTGGTCTTTCGGCCAGCCCTACCGCCGATACCTATAAACTTTACGCGTACTTCGACAATATCGCCGGTTTGACGGTCAGATCCAAAGTGACCATGGCCGGTGTCACCATCGGCAAGGTCACGGCAATCGATCTGGATCGCGACAGCTTTACCGGTCGGGTGACGATGCAACTGGACAAGAAGGTAGATAATCTGCCAACTGACTCCACGGCATCTATCCTCACTGCGGGTTTGCTGGGCGAGAAGTACATCGGGGTCAGCGTGGGTGGGGAAACAGCCCTGCTCAAGGATGGTTCGACCATCCACGACACACAGTCGTCGCTGGTGCTCGAAGACCTGATCGGGAAATTTTTGCTCAATACGGTCAATAAAGACGCTAAATGAGGAATCTGTTCATGATCTCTACCTTGCGACGTGGCCTGCTGGTACTGCTTGCAGCATTGCCGATGATGGCCAACGCGGCAGGTTCTGCCCACGATTTGGTACAGGACACCACCAGCAAAATGCTGGCTGACCTCAAGGCTAATAAAGAACAGTACAAGCAAGACCCTTCCAGGTTCTACAACGCGCTCAACACGATCGTTGGCCCTGTGGTCGATGCTGAAGGCATCTCCAAAAGCATCATGACGGTCAAATATTCGCGCAAAGCTACGCCTGCGCAAATGCAGACGTTCCAGGAAAACTTCAAGAAGGGGCTGTTCCAGTTCTACGGTAACGCTCTGCTGGAATACAACAACCAGGGCATTATCGTTGATGCGCCCAAGGACGAGTCGGGCGACCGTGCCGAAGTCGGGATGAAAGTCTCCGGCAGCAATGGCGCCGTGTACCCTGTGTCCTACACCCTGACGAAGATCAACGGTGAGTGGAAACTGCGTAACGTGATCATCAACGGTATCAACATCGGCAAGCTGTTCCGTGATCAGTTCGCCGACGCGATGCAGCGCAATGGCAACGATCTGGACAAGACCATCAATGGTTGGGCCGGTGAAGTGGCCAAGGCCAAGGAAGAAACCGACAAAGCTGCCGGGAAGCCTGCGCAATGACCGAGTCGGCTGTTCGTATCGGCGACGCCGGCGAGCTGTTCCTCAGCGGCGTGCTGGATTACCGCACCGGGCCTGACCTGCGCAAGCAGGGCCAGGCGCTGATCAAGGCCTGCAAGGCGCCAGAGCTGGTGCTTGATTGCTCGGCGGTGACCAAGTCCAGCAGCGTCGGCCTGTCGTTGTTACTGTGCTTCATGCGTGATGCCGAGGCGGCGAAAAAGCCGGTCAGCATCCGTGCGTTACCAGAAGACATGCGCGAAATTGCCGAAGTTTCCGGTTTGACCGAGCTGCTGGCGCATCCCTGATACACATTATTAAAGAAGCCCCCCGTCAGAGTCCTGCTATGCGGGGTTCGCAGGCGCGGGGCTTTTTTGTATGATGTGCGACCCGTGCGCACTGGGCGCCGATAGAGGTTGAGCATGCAGGCCCTAGAAGTTAAGAGCTTCCTTGAAGGAAAGCTGCCTGAAACGACTGTAGAAGTCGAAGGCGAAGGCTGCAATTTCCAGCTGAACGTGATTAGCGATGAACTGGCGGCATTGAGCCCGGTCAAGCGTCAGCAGCAGATCTATGCCCATTTGAACCCATGGATCACCGATGGCAGCATCCATGCGGTCACTATGAAATTTTTCAGCCGCGCGGCCTGGGCCGAGCGCACCTGAGCCCCCAAGGCGTCGAGATTCTTATGGATAAATTGATTATTACCGGCGGTGCCCGCCTTGATGGCGAGATTCGCATTTCCGGTGCGAAAAACTCCGCCTTGCCGATCCTGGCAGCGACCCTGCTGTGCGATGGCCCGGTGACTGTGGCCAACCTGCCGCACCTGCACGACATCACCACCATGATCGAGTTGTTCGGTCGCATGGGCATTGAGCCGGTGATCGACGAGAAGCTGGCCGTCGAAATCGACCCACGCACCATCAAGACCCTGGTCGCTCCGTACGAACTGGTGAAAACCATGCGTGCGTCGATCCTGGTGCTGGGCCCCATGGTTGCCCGTTTCGGCGAAGCCGAAGTAGCCTTGCCTGGCGGTTGCGCCATTGGTTCGCGTCCGGTCGACCTGCACATCCGTGGCCTTGAGGCCATGGGCGCAGTCATTGACGTCGAAGGCGGCTACATCAAGGCCAAGGCGCCGGAAGGCGGCCTGCGCGGCGCGAACTTCTTCTTTGATACCGTCAGCGTCACCGGTACCGAGAACATCATGATGGCCGCTGCCCTGGCCAACGGTCGCAGCGTGTTGCAGAACGCCGCACGCGAGCCGGAAGTGGTCGATCTGGCCAACTTCCTCAACGCCATGGGCGCGAAGGTTTCCGGTGCTGGCACCGACACCATCACTATTGATGGTGTAGAGCGTCTGCACACCGCCACCTACAAAGTCATGCCTGACCGCATCGAGACCGGTACCTACCTGGTTGCCGCTGCCGTGACCGGTGGCCGTGTGAAGGTCAAGGACACCGATCCGACCATCCTGGAAGCCGTCCTGGAAAAACTCAAGGAAGCCGGCGCAGAGATCACCACCGGCGAAGACTGGATCGAGCTGAACATGCACGGCAAGCGGCCAAAAGCCGTCAACGTGCGTACCGCTCCGTACCCGGCGTTCCCGACCGACATGCAAGCGCAGTTCATCTCCTTGAACGCGATTGCCGAAGGCACCGGTGCCGTGATCGAGACCATCTTCGAAAACCGCTTCATGCACGTGTATGAACTGCACCGCATGGGCGCCAAGATCCAGGTCGAAGGCAACACCGCCATCGTCACCGGCATCGACAAGCTCAAGGGCGCGCCAGTAATGGCAACCGACCTGCGTGCCTCGGCCAGCCTGGTAATCTCGGCACTGTGCGCCGAAGGTGACACCCTGATCGACCGCATCTACCACATAGACCGTGGTTACGAGTGCATCGAAGAGAAACTGCAGATGCTCGGCGCGAAGATTCGCCGCGTACCGGGCTAGTCCCTGTTTGTGGCGAGGGAGCTTGCTCCCGCGGGACTGCGTAGCAGTCCCGCTCTTCGAGGGCCGCTTTGCGTCCCAGCGGGAGCAAGCTCCCTCGCCACAGTTTGTTGTTGACTGGTTTGTTTCAAATCGAGGCTGTCATGGCCTCGATCTGTGTCTGGCGCCGTTTGCGACCGGACAGCAATAGCCTGATGAAGGACTGACATTTCCCATGTTGACCATCGCACTGTCCAAGGGCCGCATCCTTGACGACACGTTGCCGCTTCTGGCTGAAGCGGGCATCGTGCCGACCGAGAATCCGGACAAGAGCCGCAAGCTGATCATCCCCACGACCCAGGACGACGTACGCCTGCTGATCGTGCGGGCTACCGACGTGCCGACCTACGTTGAACATGGCGCCGCCGACCTGGGTGTTGCCGGCAAGGACGTGCTGATGGAATACGGCGGCCAGGGCCTGTACGAGCCCCTGGACCTGCGCATCGCCCTGTGCAAACTGATGACCGCCGGCCGCGTCGGTGATGTCGAACCCAAGGGCCGCCTGCGGGTCGCCACCAAGTTCGTCAACGTTGCCAAGCGCTATTACGCCGAACAAGGCCGCCAGGTCGATATCATCAAGCTCTACGGCTCCATGGAGCTGGCACCGCTGATCGGCCTGGCCGACAAGATCATCGACGTGGTCGACACCGGCAACACCCTGCGCGCCAACGGTTTGGAGCCCCAGGATTTTATCGCTGACATCAGCTCCCGCCTGATCGTCAACAAAGCATCGATGAAGATGCAGCACGCCCGTATCCAGGCGTTGATCGACACCCTGCGCAAGGCAGTGGAGTCTCGACACCGCGGTTGACTCACCCGCGTAGCTGAAGAGCTACGCCCGTCTATCCGCCTCATAGCCAGAATTCTCAGGTGCCCAAGCGGAAACGACTGCTAGTTTAGGGCGCCTGAGTTTTTGCCAATTCTATTGAGGCCCTCGCTATGACCACGTCCACTGCAATTGCCCGACTCAACGCTGCCGACCCGGATTTCGCCCATCATCTGGATCATCTGCTGAGCTGGGAAAGCGTGTCCGACGACTCGGTCAACCAGCGGGTGCTCGACATCATCAAGGCCGTGCGTGAGCGCGGTGATGCAGCGCTGGTGGACTTCACCCGCCAGTTCGACGGCCTGGACGTGCAGTCCATGGCTGACCTGATCCTGCCGCGTGAACGCCTGGAGCTGGCGCTGACGCGCATCACCGCACCGCAGCGCGAAGCCCTCGAAGTCGCTGCGGCGCGGGTACGCAGCTATCACGAAAAGCAGAAGCAGGACTCCTGGAGCTACACCGAGGCCGACGGCACTGTGCTGGGCCAGAAGGTCACGCCACTGGACCGCGCCGGTCTGTACGTGCCGGGCGGTAAGGCGTCGTATCCATCGTCGGTGTTGATGAATGCGATCCCGGCCAAAGTCGCAGGTGTGACCGAAGTGGTCATGGTGGTGCCGACCCCGCGTGGCGAAATCAACGAGCTGGTGCTGGCTGCCGCCTGCATCGCCGGTGTGGACCGTGTGTTCACCATCGGTGGCGCCCAGGCCGTCGCAGCGCTGGCTTATGGCACCGAAAGCGTGCCGAAGGTCGACAAAGTGGTCGGCCCCGGCAATATCTACGTCGCGACTGCCAAGCGCCATGTGTTTGGCCAGGTCGGTATCGACATGATCGCCGGTCCTTCCGAAATCCTCGTGGTGTGTGACGGCCAGACCGACCCGGACTGGATCGCCATGGACCTGTTCTCCCAGGCGGAGCACGATGAAGACGCCCAGGCGATCCTGGTCAGCCCCGATGCCGAGTTCCTCGACAAGGTCGCCGCCAGCATCAATAAGCTGCTGCCGACCATGGAGCGTGCCGAGATTATCGAGAAGTCGATCAACGGCCGTGGTGCGCTGATTCTGGTGCGTGACATGGAGCAGGCCATTGAAGTGGCCAATCGCATCGCACCGGAGCACCTTGAGCTGTCCGTAGCGGACCCACAGGCCTGGTTGCCATCGATCCGTCACGCTGGGGCGATCTTCATGGGCCGTCACACCAGCGAAGCCCTGGGCGACTATTGCGCCGGCCCCAATCACGTGTTGCCAACCTCTGGTACTGCGCGTTTCTCGTCGCCGCTGGGGGTGTACGACTTCCAGAAGCGCTCGTCGATTATCTTCTGCTCGCCACAAGGCGCTTCCGAACTGGGCAAGACCGCCTCGGTGCTGGCCCGTGGTGAATCCCTCAGCGCGCACGCACGCAGCGCTGAATACCGCATCGTCAAGGGAGAGTAAGGCATGAGCAAATTCTGGAGCCCTTTCGTCAAGGACCTGGTGCCTTACGTACCCGGTGAGCAACCGAAGCTGACCAAGCTGGTCAAGCTCAACACCAACGAAAACCCCTACGGCCCATCGCCCAAGGCGCTGGCGGCAATGCAGGCCGAGTTGAATGACAACTTGCGCCTGTACCCGGACCCCAACAGCGACCTGCTCAAGCAGGCCGTGGCCAAGTATTACGGGATCGATGCCGGCAAGGTGTTCCTCGGCAACGGTTCCGACGAAGTCTTGGCGCACATCTTCCATGGTCTGTTCCAGCACGATCTGCCGCTGCTGTTCCCGGATATCAGCTACAGCTTCTACCCGGTGTACTGCGGCCTGTACGGCATCACGTTCGACGCGGTGCCACTGGACGAACAGTTCCAGATTCGGGCCGCTGACTATGCCAGGCCCAACGGCGGGATCATCTTCCCCAACCCTAACGCGCCCACCGGGTGCGTACTGGCGCTGGACGCGGTGGAGCAGATCCTCAAGGCCAGCCCGGATTCGGTGGTGGTGGTCGATGAAGCCTATATCGACTTCGGTGGCGAAACTGCCATCAGCCTGGTCGACCGTTACCCGAACCTGCTGGTGACACAGACTCTCTCCAAATCGCGCTCACTGGCCGGTTTGCGTGTGGGCCTGGCCGTGGGCCACCCAGACCTGATCGAAGCGCTGGAGCGGGTCAAGAACAGCTTCAACTCCTACCCGTTGGATCGGTTGGCGATTGTTGGCGCGGCGGCCGCGTTTGACGACCGTGAATACTTCGAGAAGACCTGCCAGTGGGTGATCGACAGCCGCAACCAGGTCGTCGCGCAATTGCAGGGCAAGGGGTTTGAGGTATTGCCGTCGGCGGCGAATTTCATCTTTGCGCGTCACCCGCAGCATGACGCTGCAGGGCTGGCCGCCAAGTTGCGTGAGCAAGGGGTGATCGTACGGCACTTCAAGCAGGAGCGGATTGCTCAGTACCTGCGCATCAGCATCGGGACGCCGGAGCAGAACCAGGCGCTGATCGACGGGCTCGGCGAGCTCTAATTCTTTACAGGCTGTAAGGGCCTCATCGCGGGCAAGCCCGGCTCCCACAGGAAACTGCATTGCCCTGTGGGAGCCGGGCTTGCCCGCGATGAGGCCATCAGCTACACCAGAAAACTGGAAGGCTTAGATCAGCGGCTCATCCGGCTTCTTGTTCTTCCAGCCATCATTGCCCGGCAGCAGCAAATTCAAACCAATCGCCACCACCGCACACAGGGCGATGCCCTTGAGGCCGAAATCATCCGGGCCGGTGCCGGTACCGACCAGCACACCGCCAATCCCGAACACCAGCGTTACCGACACAATCACCAGGTTGCGCGCCTCGCCCAGGTCGATCTTGTGGCGAATCAGCGTGTTCATCCCCACCGCGGCAATCGAGCCGAACAGCAGGCACAGAATCCCGCCCATCACCGGCACCGGGATGCTCTGCAGCAGCGCGCCGAACTTGCCGATGAATGCCAGGCTGATGGCAAACACTGCCGCCCAGGTCATGATTTTCGGGTTGTAGTTCTTGGTCAGCATCACGGCGCCGGTCACTTCGGCGTAGGTGGTGTTTGGCGGGCCGCCAAACATGCCGGCAGCCGTGGTGGCGATACCGTCACCCAGCAGCGTGCGATGCAGGCCAGGCTTTTTCAGGTAATCGCGGCCGGTCACGCTGCCTACCGCAATCACACCACCGATATGCTCGATCGCCGGGGCCAGTGCTACCGGGACGATAAACAGGATGGCCTGCCAGTTGAACTCCGGCGCGGTGAAGTGGGGCAGGGCGAACCACGGCGCAGCGGCGATTTTCGCCGTGTCGACCACGCCAAAATAGAACGACATGGCAAAACCCACCAGCACCCCGGAAATGATCGGCACCAGGCGGAAAATGCCCTTGCCGAACACCGCCACGATTAAGGTGGTGAGCAGCGCTGGCATCGAAATCAGCATCGCCGTCTGGTAGTGGATCAGCTCTGCACCGTCGCCGGACTTGCCCATGGCCATGTTGGCGGCAATCGGCGCCATGGCCAGGCCGATCGAGATAATCACCGGGCCGATCACCACGGGCGGCAGCAGCCGGTCGATAAAACCGGTGCCCTTGACCTTCACGGCCAGGCCCAGGAACGTATAGACGAAACCTGCTGCCATCACCCCGCCCATGGTCGCTGCGAGGCCGAACTGGCCCTTGGCGAGAATGATCGGGGTGATGAACGCGAAGCTCGATGCCAAAAATACCGGCACCTGCCGCCCTGTCACCACCTGGAATAGCAACGTGCCAAGGCCTGCGGTAAACAGCGCGACGTTTGGATCAAGACCTGTGATCAGCGGCATCAACACCAACGCGCCAAATGCTACGAAGAGCATTTGTGCGCCAGACAGGATCTGGCGCCAAAGCGGGTCGTTGAATTCATCCTGCATGTTCACGCGTCCTTCTGCTTGGTGCCGAAGATCTTGTCACCGGCATCGCCCAGGCCCGGGATGATGTAGCCGTGTTCATTCAGGCGCTCATCAATGGATGCGGTGTAGATCTGTACATCCGGATGGGCCTTCTCGACGGCGGCGATGCCTTCGGGCGCGGCCACCAGCACCATGGCGCGGATGTCCCGGCAACCGGCTTTTTTCAGCAGGTCGATGGTGGCGACCATGGAACTGCCTGTGGCGAGCATCGGGTCGATGATCATGGCCAGGCGCTCGTTGATTTCCGGGACGAGTTTTTCCAGGTAGGTGTGGGCCTGCAGCGTTTCTTCATTGCGGGCCACGCCCACGGCGCTGACCTTGGCGCCCGGAATCAGGCTGAGCACACCTTCAAGCATGCCGATACCGGCGCGCAGGATCGGTACCACGGTAATTTTCTTACCGGCGATTTTCTCCACTTGTACGGGACCGGCCCAACCGGGGATCTCGTAGGTTTCCAGGGGCAAATCCTTGGTGGCTTCGTAAGTGAGCAGCGCTCCGACTTCCTGAGCAAGCTCACGGAAGTTCTTCGTGCTAATGTCGGCACGGCGCATAAGGCCGAGTTTGTGTCGGATCAGCGGGTGGCGGATCTCGCGAGTGGGCATAGGAAAGGCTCCGGCGGCGGGCAAAAAAACCGGCCTAGATTAATCTATCCGAGGGTGTTGTCCTATAGACATCAAGTACGTTAGTCCATAAAGGCTTGATTGGAGCGCACGAGAAGCGTACCTTCGCCCGCTTTTCTTGCCACAGCACCCCCTTGGAGAGCGCCATGTCTGCTGATCTCGAGCATATCCGTCAAATCATGCACGAGGCTGACTGCCTGTACACCGAAGCGCAGGTCGAAGCAGCAATCGCCAAGGTCGGCGAGCACATCACTCGCGAAATGGCCGACACCAACCCGGTGGTCTTCTGCGTGATGAACGGTGGTCTGATCTTCGCCGGTAAATTGCTTACCCACCTGCAATTCCCGCTGGAAGCCTCATACCTGCACGCCACCCGTTATCGCAACGAAACCAGCGGCGGCGACTTGTTCTGGAAGGCCAAGCCGGAAGTGTCGTTCATTGACCGCGATGTGCTGATCATCGATGACATTCTCGATGAGGGTCACACTTTGGGTGCGATCATCGACTTCTGCAAACATGCCGGTGCGCGCAAAGTGCACACCGCTGTACTGATCGATAAAGACCACGATCGCAAAGCCCGTCCTGAACTGAAAGCCGATTTTGTGGGGCTGCCGTGCGTCGACCGCTATATTTTTGGTTATGGCATGGACTACAAAGGCTACTGGCGTAACGCCAATGGCATCTTTGCCGTTAAAGGAATGTGATTGATGGCCCGCTTTCTTGATCAGACTCTGTTTGCCGAATTGGTCGAGAAAGCGGCCGCCAACCCCCGTGGGCGTCAGAACGTCAACTTCCATGAGATGCAAGAGCCATGTCATCGCATGGCGGTCGGCTTGCAGCCCAGCACCTATGTGCAGCCTCATCGTCATATGAGCGCCGATAAGGCCGAGACCTTGCTGGTGCTCAAGGGGCGCCTGGGAATCCTGATTTTCAGCGAGACCGGCGAACTGCTCAGCAAGCGTGTGTTCCAAGCCGGCGGAGAGTGCCAGGGCGTAGACCTTTCGCCGGGCGTTTTTCATGGCCTGGTGGTGCTGGAGCCAGACAGCATCATGTTTGAATGCAAAGCAGGCCCTTACCGTCCTGTCGGCGATGGCGAACTGGCAAGCTGGGCGCCTCGTGAAGGCGAGGTGGGGATGGCGGAGTATCACCGCTGGATGCTTGCTCAGTTCGATTGAACACTGAAATCCAAATGTGGCAGGTGGCGTCTGTTTGTAATTGGATGGACTCGCCCAAGCCGTGGCGCATAGACGCCTCGGCTTGGGCGAGTCCATCCAATTACAGGTATTAGGGCAAGCCCCTCCCACATACTGCGTCGCGCAGGTAGACTTCAAACCCCGTGTAAATGTCTGCAGGCTGGAGTCGGTAATGCGTAAAGATAAGAAACAGGTGATTGGCGACGAAATCGGTGACGACCAGATCAAGTTGTTCCTGGACTTCGAGCCGGTTGATGCAACTTCGCCGTCTCTGCACAAACTGATCAAGGCTTACCGTGGTCTGCGTATCGACGACTTCGAGCGTTTCCTGGGCTTTTTCAAAGAAGCAGGCCTGGACCTGGACGGCAAGGACGAGCATGGGCAGACCTTTGTCGACCTGATCAAGGACCAGCGCAACGCCGCCGAGTACATCGAACTGATCGACAACGCCCGCGGCTGATTATCCGAGCCAAAAAAAACGCCCCGGCTTCAGAGTCCGGGGCGTTTTGCTTTTAACGGTAGGAGCGAGCTTGCTCGCGAAGAACCTGAGAGCGGCGCGTTAATCCACTTGCGCCGCGTTATCGTTGACGTTTTTCGCGAGCGAGCTCGCTCCTACAGGTTCCACCAGCTCCAGGCTGATGTTGTTCTGTGTGTTGATCTTGCGATACAGCTCGGCGTCCGTCTCCAGCACTTTCTCGCGCGCCGGGAAGATCTCGTGCAGCTTGGTGGCCCATTCACCGGCGGCTTTCTGCGGGAAGCAGCGCTCGATCAGCTCCAGCATGATCGAGACGGTGACCGAAGCACCAGGAGACGCGCCCAGCAGCGCCGCAAGCGAACCGTCCTTGGCAGCAACCAGTTCGGTGCCGAACTGCAGCACGCCGCCTTTCTTCGGATCTTTCTTGATGATTTGCACGCGCTGGCCGGCCACTTCCAGGCGCCAGTCTTCGGCTTTCGCCTCGGGGTAGAAGCGACGCAGGGATTCCAGGCGCTGTTCCATGGACTGGCGCACTTCGCTGACCAGGTACTTGGTCAGGTCCATGTTGTCGCGGGCCACGGCCAGCATCGGGCCGATGTTGCCGGCGCGAATCGACATCGGCAGGTCAAGGAACGAGCCGTGTTTGAGGAACTTGGTGGTGAAACCGGCGTATGGCCCGAACAGCAGGGATTTCTTGCCATCCACCACGCGGGTGTCCAGGTGCGGCACGGACATCGGCGGCGAGCCCACGGCAGCCTGGCTGTAGACCTTGGCCTGGTGCTGCTTGACCACTTCCGGGTTGTCGCAACGCAGCCACTGGCCGCTCACCGGGAAGCCGCCGAAGCCTTTGCTCTCTTCGATGCCCGAGGCCTGCAGCAATGGCAGCGCCGCACCGCCAGCGCCGAGGAATACGAACTTGGCATCGACGTCGCGGCTGTTACCGCTATTGACGTCCTTGATGCTCACGGTCCAGCCCGCGCCGTTGCGCTTGAGGCCGGTCACGCGTTTGCAGTACTTGACCTGGGCGTCCGGCGAGCTGGTCAGGTGGCTGAGCAACTGATTGGTCAGGGCGCCAAAGTTGACGTCTGTGCCGTTCATCACACGGGTGGCGGCGATTTTTTCATCGAGCGGGCGGCCCGGCATCATCAGCGGCATCCACTCGGCCATTTCGCTGCGGTCTTCGGTGTAGTGCATGTCCGAAAACGCGTGGTGCTGGCTGAGGGTCTCAAAGCGCTTCTTGAGGAAGGACACGCCTTTGTCGCCCTGCACGAAGCTCAGGTGCGGCACCGGGCTGATGAACGACCTGGACGAGCCAAAGGTGCCCTTTTTGGTCAGATAGGCCCAGAACTGCTTCGACACCTCGAACTGGGTGTTGATGTGCACGGCTTTCTTGATGTCGATGGAGCCATCGGCGGCCTGCGGCGTGTAGTTCAGCTCACACAGCCCGGCGTGGCCGGTACCGGCGTTGTTCCACGGGTTGGAACTCTCCGCGGCACCCGAATCCATCAGCTCAACGACTTCCAGCGTGAGGCCGGGGTCGAGCTCTTTGAGCAGTACGGCCAGGGTGGCACTCATGATGCCGGCCCCTACCAGTACTACGTCGACTGCTTCGTTATGCGCCATTTAACGCGTCTCCAAAATCTGCAGCACCAAATTGACGGCATGGCTGCCAGGAGTGACGGGGCGGTTCACGTGTTGCCCCAGGTTACCCATGGCCAGGATCGCCATGTCCGATTCGCAATTCTTTGCAACTTCAGCACACGCTTCCTGCCGGGCTAATCTGCCTATGAACGCATTCACGGGCGCCTGTGGCAATTCGACTTATGGTCAAAGCGTGCGATTCGTGCAACCAATCCGTAGCGGACAGGCTCAAGCTCCGGTTTTTGAGGAAGGCTCGATCCTGTGTAATTGGGCTGACCCAGACGCTGATGGTGCTTGTACAAACGCCAAACTATTCATTTGCTCGCCACACTCTTGTGAAGTTGTGAAAACCCGTTTTTTCACGCTCTTTTGAAGACGTGAACCTCAAAAAAGGGCTGCCCCAGCCTGGCACCTGGCCCGTAAACCTCTGCCGACACGCGGCAAAACGGGCAAACAACTCAAGTGGCCGAGCGCAATGGCAGCTCTGGCAGATTCGATAAAAGACGGGGTGGTTTGCAAAGGAAACAGCAAGCACGCCAGCTTCACTCGATCTGTGTGGGCGGCTCTCTGTGGGCGATTTTGGGGCTAATGCCTGGGCATTAACGATGCTGCGAGGCCCGATCAGGAGACGTCCTTATAATCGGGGGGAGATTGTAGCGAAGAACGTCAGTGAAATGGGCGTGTTTTATGACTTTTATTAGGGGCCTGGTCAGGAGGCCAACGCTTGCCGGTGTCGTGGGCGAAAAACCTTTGGGCTGACCCGGGCGCTGGCCGGCAGTGGGCGGTGCATCCAGCCCAGGTGAGTCTCGGTCACTTCCACCCAGCCTTCACCGACGGGCGGCAGGCTGCACTGCTTGAAGGCCAGGCAATGTCCGTGGGCATCAAGCAAGGCAAAGTGACGATGGCGGGTGTGGGACATGAACAGGGTCTTGAGAAGGCGCATGGCTGTGTACCTGGTGTGTTACATGCTTGAAGGTTGCCAGTGTGGCATGACACTGGGGTGACGAATTTATGCGAATTTGTAATTTGCGCAGGGGCTTCAGCCGCCGTTCAGGATCGCTGGTGAGTGGTGCGCGTGCACCGTTATACTGGCGTCCTGTCTGCACCTAGTCTTGGAGAAATGCGTATGTTGCAACGCCTGTTGTTCGGTTTGATCACTGTGACCAGTTTGACCCTTGTCGGCTGCGCCAACAGCCCGCAACAACTCAGCCCGCAACCTAAAGTCACCGCGCAGTTGGCGGCGGTAGGCCACGGCCAGCCGGTGTCGGTACGCGTGGTTGACGGTCGTCCGTCGCCAACCCTGGGTTCGCGTGGCGGCCTGTATCCTGAGACCGCACTGATTTCGGTGAACGGCCAGGATGTGCTGCCCAAGTTGCAGGCCCAGGCTGAAGCCGCTGTGCGTTTGCTGGGCTTTACGCCGACCAACTCGCCAGGCGTGCCGCAACTGACCGTGACCCTGGCCGAGCTGAAATACCAGTCGCCCAAAGACGGCCTGTATGTGACCGAGGCTTCCATCGGCGCTACCTTCAAGTCTGACGTCAGTGCCGGTACCCGCCGCTACAGTGGCCGCTACGCTGCCTCGCTCAACCAGCGGTTCGGCATGTCGCCCAACCAGGAAACCAACACCAAGCTGGTCAGCGACGTGCTCAGCGATGCCCTGACCCGCCTGTTCAAGGACCCAAGCATCGGTCAACTGCTCAGCGCGCAATAAGCCGCTCACAAAAAACCGGGCTCATCGCTGAGCCCGGTTTTTTTGTGCCTGTGGTTTTTGTCATGCGGCTGTATCGACATAAAAGTCCAACATGCTCACACCGGTAAGCAGATCCAGCTCCGGCAGATCGGCATGCTGGTGCCCGCCGAGGGCGCAATACACCAGCCAATGGCGGTCCTGGACGTTGAACGCGAGGCTGCCGATCAGCGCCTCCTGTTCATCACTCTGGGCGATCAGATACAGCCGATCCTGGTTTTGCGCATGCAACATGACAAGCTCCTCAAGCGTCGAAGGGCAACAGAGTGGCTTGTTAAGGTGACGTTCAGGTGACGGCGTAAATTACTGGATACATTAGCCGTCAATGGGGAAGGAGCATTAAAGGCGCAGGAGGCGACTGTCGTTCAGGTGTGTACTTGGACTGATACCCGAAGACTGATTTACCGAGGTTTGCGATGGCGCTGCCCGCACTGCTCATCAATATTGTTGCCCTCTTGGTTGCCTGCTCGGGCGCCTGGGTGTTGTTCATCACCCGTCTGCATGCACAGCGTGCGATAGCCGACCTGGCCCTGCGCAGCGAAGAGCGCGCTATCGACCAACCGATGCTGTTTCTGGATACACGCACCGAACGGGCGCATCGTCTGGCGTACCGCGTCGGGTTCGCCTGCCTTGGCCTGGCCCTGGCCATCTCCTGGCTCAGCACCCGCTTATAATTCCACTGCAAAACCAAATGTGGGAGCTGGCTTGCCCGCGAAGGTGGTGTATCAGCCATTGAGTTTTTAACTGAGCCACCGCTATCGCAGGCAAGCCAGCTCCCACACTGGCCATGTACTGCCCGCAGAGTCAGCGCCTGCCACATATCCCCTGTGGGCTCACTATTACAGGGGGATACCAGCCTTGACTCGGTATTGGTTGCGTACCGGCGTCGCATACTGCACCACCAGATAAGGCCGATGCTCCGCCGGGCACTCGTTCAAGCGCCGCTCCCATTCCGCCTTGGCCTTGGCCAGCTCATCGGCCGGGAACACGTCCGCCGCCTTGGGCACCTGCAATTGCGGGTCGGCATCACTCCACTGCGCGTAGGCCAGGTAGTGCACCGGAAACAAGCGATAGCCGCCCAGGATCTGCCGGTCCATTTCTGCCGCCAGCAGCTTGGTGTCTTCGAAACGCTCGGTGATCGGCGGCGCAAAGTTCACGTGCACTCGGCCTTTATAGCCGGTAATGCCCAAGGCAATGCTCACATCATCCTCTCCCGGTGCCTTGGTGTAGGTGCCGGTGGTGGCGCGGATATACAGCTCGCGGGCCTTGGCGGCATCGCAGGGGTCGTACTCGTAGCTGATGGACACCGGCGTCAGGTTCAACGACTGGATGACCTCGGCAAATGGCTCGTCCTTGCGGCTGACGTGGAACATCTTGAGGATCGCCGATTCGGTACGGTCATCGCCATCCTTGGCCCGGCCTTCAGCCTGGGCAATCCAGATCGACTGGCAGTCGTTGCGTATCGAATGGTTGATGTAGGCCGACAGCAGGTTGTAGGCCGCCATCTTCTCCTTTCGCCCGGTAATCGAACGGTGCACGATGAAGCTCTTGTTCAGGCGCATCAGGTCGCTGACAAACGGCTTTTGCAGCAGGTTGTCGCCGATGGCGATGCGCGGCGTCGGCAGGCCGGCGTGGTACACGGCGTAGTTGACGAAGGCCGGGTCCATCACGATGTCGCGGTGGTTGGCCAGGAACAGGTAGGCAGTGCCGGATTTCAGTTGCTCGACGCCGGTATAGGTCACGCCGTCGGTCGCCCGGTCAATGGTGTGGTCAACGTAGTACTCAACTTTGTCTTGCAGCGTGGCCACGGTGGTGACGCCAGCGAACTCGCGGCGCAGTTTGCGCGCAATCATTGGCTTGAGCAGCCAGCCCAGGGCGCCGGCAAAGCGCGGGAAGCGGAAGTGGGTCAGGATGTCCAGAAAGGCCTTGTCACTGAACAGGCGCGCCAGCACTGCCGGGACTTCGCTGTCGTTGTAAGGTCGGATGGTATCGAATTCGCCCATCATGCTCTCTTGTTAGAAACGGCTAGGGTAAGTAAAAGGAAATGTCAGGGTGCGGTCCGAATAAGGGGCCGGCCAAGAATAGCCCTGTAAATAGACCGGCGATTATACGCACAAGTCACCTGGGAGACTGCGATGCTCGAAACTGCGCTGTACGATTGTCCTTATTGTGGCGAAGCGGTCGAGACGACGGTGGATTTGTCTGGCGGGGACCAGACCTATACAGAAGACTGCCAAGTGTGTTGCCGGCCGATCAAGTTCGACCTGCAAGTTCATGGTGAAGAGTGGATGCTTGAAACCCGCAGCGAAAATGAATAATGCGCAGCGAGAACGAATAAAAAGGTACGCCCATGCAGCGAATCTACGAACCGGAAAACCTGATGGAGGGCGAGTTGCTGCAGCAGATGCTTGCCAGTGAAGGCATCGATGCGCACCTGGTGGGGCGCCATTTGCTCGGCGGCACGGGCGAATTGCCGATATTCGGCTTACTGGGGTTGGAGGTCGACAACGACCAGGCCGCCTGCGCCCGTGAGCTGATCACCGCCTATATCGGCGCTCAACCCTTGCCCGGCGACGAACCCGACAGCTTCCCCGACGTATTGGTCTGTTAGGCTGTCGGTCGGTTTACCCCAAGAGTCGTGTTGCCCCATGTGTGGACGTTATGCCCTGTTTCGCTGGAACCCTGCCTTTGCTGCCTTGCCCGGCTTCCCCGCCGACCAGCAGGCCCAGTGGAACATCTCCCCCAATGATTCGGTGCTGATCCAGCGCCTGAGCGAGGGCCAACTCACCCTGGCGCGTGCCCGTTGGGGCCTCACACCGCCCTGGCTGACAGACCTGTCGCGCACCCCGGCCCATGCCCGCGCAGAAACCCTGGCCGAACAACCGATGTTTCGTGAAGCCTTCCGCTTGCGCCGTTGCCTGCTGCCCGCCAATGGCTTTTATGAGTGGCGCGGCACCCAGCGCAAGCGCCCGTACTGGCTTACGCCGGGGGAGGGCTCCACGTTGTTCTTTGCCGCAGTGTGGGAAGCGTATCCGGTGCAGGAGCAAGTGTGGCTGAGCACGGCGGTGGTTACCCAGGCGGCGCAAAGTCAGCGACGGCCATTGATCCTGGACGCGGCAGGGCAGGCCGCCTGGCTCGACCCCGAGACTCCGCTGCAGGTGCTGCAGGGCCTGCTGGCGGCTGAGCCTGCCGTGCTGCGCGAGCGGGTGCTGGCCAATATGGTCAACGATCCGAAGCTCAATGGGCCGGAATGCCTGACCCCGGCATGAGCTTTGCCCGTCGGGCCGCGTTCGGATGTATCTTAAATTCAGCGGTTAAACGTCCAGGGTATCTGGCGCAGATACAAATGACCGCCTACGATACGCGCCATGTTTTCAGGGAGCGTGTTCATGAAGAAGTCATTGGTGGTAAGTGGTTTGGTTGCAGCAATGCTGCTGGCGGGTTGCCAGTCGGTCAATACCACCAGCGGCGGCGCCGTTGGGGTAGAGCGCAAGCAGTACATGTTCAGCATGCTGTCGAGTCAGGAAGTCGACCAGATGTATGCCCAGTCTTATCAGCAGACCCTGGGTGAAGCCAGCAGCAAAGGGGTGCTGGACAAGACCAGCGCCAACGCCAAGCGCGTGCAGGCCATTGCCAAGCGCCTGATCGCCCAGGCTCCGACTTTCCGCGCGGATGCGGCCCAGTGGAACTGGGACGTGAACCTGATCAAAAGCGATGAGATGAACGCCAACTGCGGGCCTGGCGGCAAGATCCTGGTGTACAGCGGCTTGATCGACAACCTCAAGCTCACCGATGACGAGCTGGCTGCCGTGATGGGTCATGAAATCGCCCACGCCCTGCGTGAACACGGCCGCGAAGCCATGTCCAAGGCCTACGGTATCCAGATGGCCAAGCAGGGCGCCGGGGCAATATTCGGTCTCGGCCAGGACAGCCTGGCACTGGCCGATACCGTCGCCAACTACGGCATGACCTTGCCCAACAGCCGCAGCAACGAAAACGAAGCCGACCTGATCGGCCTGGAGCTGGCCGCCCGCGCTGGCTACAACCCGAACGCGGCCATCACGTTGTGGAACAAGATGGCCAAGGCTTCGGAAGGCGCACCGCCGGAATTCATGAGCACGCACCCGGCTTCGGACAGCCGCATCGCGTCCTTGCAGGCGGCGATTCCGAAGGTGATGCCGCTCTACCAGCAGGCCAAGAAGTCCTGATCGACGCCGTGTAGGAGCGAGCAAGCTCGCTCCTACACGCAGTGATCGGTTTACAGCCAGCCGCTGCTCTGCATGGCCTTGTACACCGCAATAATCGCCAGCACGAAGAACGCCGTAGCCGCCAAGCGACGAATCAAGGTCAGCGGCAGTTTCTCCGCGGCAAAATTCCCCGCCAGCACCACCGGCACGTTGGCAATCAACATGCCCAGGGTGGTACCGATAATCACCAGCCACAGTTCCGGGTATTGCGCCGCCAGCATCACCGTGGCGATCTGGGTCTTGTCACCGATTTCGGCGAGGAAGAACGCAATCAAGGTGGTCAGGAAGGGCCCGAACTTACGGGTGGTACTGGCTTCGTCATCATCGAGTTTGTCTGGCACCAGGGTCCACAGCGCCGTGGCGCAGAAGCTCGCGGCGAGGATCCAGTGCAGCACCGCATCCGAGAAGAAACTCCCGAACCAGGCGCCCACGGCACCAGCCGCCGCATGGTTGGCCAGGGTCGCGGCGACGATGCCGGCGATGATCGGCCAGGGCTTGCGAAAGCGAGCAGCAAGGATGAGTGCGAGCAGTTGCGTCTTGTCGCCGATTTCGGCCAAGGCAACGATTGCGGTAGGAACGAGTAGTGAATCCAGCATCAGGTAGTTTCCAGGGGCGGGTCGACACGGCTATGACACGTACAGCCTTCCCGCCCCGGGTAAGGTGTGCGTGTCATAGGTCTTGTCAAACCCCGGTCCGTCTGTGCGGACTCCTGGGTCGCATACGCCATGGTCTGCTGACCAAGTATGTTGACGTATGCCGGACGAGCATGGGCTCGTGGGAGACTACTCCCCTAGGACGCTGCGGATTCTGCCTAGGCAAAATCCATTCGGCAAGCGTTCTTTTTCAAACGTCCGTCAGGGGCGCTTGGCGCGGTAAATGCGAAAACCATTGCCTTCGGCCTTGATTGCGCAGATGCCCAAATGCTCTTCGATCAGTGGCTGGTACTTCAGAAAGCTATTGGCAACCAAGCGAAGTTCGCCACCTTTTGCCAGGTGTTTCGCTGCTTTTCGCAGCAGATTCTCCGTGGCGAAATAATCGGTATGCACGCCGACATGGAACGGCGGGTTGCTCAAAATCGCGTTCAAACCCATGGGCGCCGCGTCGATTCCGTCGCCGGTCAACACGTCGGCTTCCAGACCGTTCGCCGCCAGCGTCAGTCGGCTGCTGGCGGCGGCGAAGGCATCCACATCCAGCATCGTCACGGTGTTATGCGGGTAGCGGCGTTTGACCGCAGCCCCCAGTACGCCAGCGCCGCAACCGAAATCGAGTAGGTTGCCGCTGGGCAGCTTGTCCAAGTGCTCCAGCAACAACTCGGTGCCGCGGTCCAGGCGACCATGGCTGAACACACCTGGCAAGCTCACTACCTTCAGCGGGCCTTCTGCCAGGGGTACGTCGAAGACCTGCGCCAGGCTCTCAAGCTCCACGGCTTGCGGCGCGTTGGCGACAGTGACCTGCCATAGTTGGCAATGCCGTGCGCTATCGAGCTTGCGCGGTTTGCCGAACGGAACCATCTGCTTGGCGGCGCTTTCGATACCCCCCTTTTTCTCGCCCACCAGAAACAGCTCGGCGCCAGGCAGGCGCGCGGCCACGGCGTTGAGCAGGTAGTCGGTGAGGTCTTTGGACTTGGGCAGGAAAATCACCGCCGCATCAAAGGCGCGCTCGGGCACTGTCACGCCAAACTGGCTGCGTTCGGCGAAGCGCGCATCGAGCGCCGCCTGGTCACCGGCATGCCAGCACCAGCCGTGGGCATTGGGCAGGCGCCCAAGCAAATCGTCGGCAGGCAAACCTACCAGCAGCAGGTTGCCTTGAAAAAGTTCGGCCTGGCGAAGCAGTACTTCACTGCGCGGATCCATAGTCTGCTCCTTGAAAAGGGGCGCAGTTTATCAACTGACGACGCGCAGCGGGGCGCCGTTGAAAAAGCCCTGGGCGTTTTCCGTAAGCTGGCCGACGATACGCTGCCGTGCTTCGCGACTGCCCCAGGCGTTGTGGGGCGTGACGATCAAGCGTGGAATGTCTCCAGCCAGCAGCGGGTTGCCATTGACTGGCGGCTCGACACTCAGCACGTCAGTCGCTGCGCCGCCAAGGTGACCACTTCGCAGCGCGTCGGCCAGGGCCTGTTCATTGATCAAACCACCGCGCGCAGTATTGACCACAAATGCGCCGGGCTTGAGCAAGGCCAGTTCACGGGCGCCGATAAAGTCGCGGGTGTGTTCATTGAGTGGGCAATGCAGGGTCAGCGCATCGACCTGGGTCAGCAGTTCGTCCAGCGGCACACGGTCGGCGCGGGCAGGGCGCCCAGGTATCGCGCCGAGCATCACGCGCATGCCGAACGCTTCGGCCAGGCGTGCCACGGCACTGCCCAATTCACCATGGCCGAGCAGGCCGAGGGTTTTGCCTTCCAGTTCGACGATCGGATGGTCCAGCAGGCAAAACTGTTTGGCATGCTGCCATTTGCCAGCGGCCACATCCTGTTGGTAATCCTTCAAGCGCGTGGCGAGGTTGAGCAACAGCATGATCGTATGTTGCGCCACTGATGGCGTGCCGTAACCCTGGCAGTTGCTCACGGTAATCCCCTGGGCGCGGGCCGCTTCAAGGTCGATATTGTTGGTGCCGGTGGCCGACACCAGGATCAGCTTGAGCTCGGGGCAGGCCGCCAGGGTTTGTGCGGTGAGCGGGACTTTGTTGCTGATGGCGACTTGGGCGCCCTGCAAGCGCTCCCGCACATTTTCTGGCGTGGTCTGTTCAAACAACTGCAACTGGCTGAAGCAGTCATGCAAACCGCTGAGGTCGAGGTCGCCCAAGTCCAGGGAAGGGTGGTCGAGGAAGACGGCGCGGCGATTGTTCATGATCAACTGTACCTTTTGCGACGAGGTTCGAAGGCGTAATCTGCCGAGCCTATCAGATGAAATAATCAGTTACTTAATGGAGTGAGCATGTACGTCGCCGAGTTTTTGACCGTAGCCTTGATTCACTTGCTGGCGGTGGCCAGCCCCGGCCCGGATTTCGCTGTGGTGGTGCGTGAGAGTGTGACCCATGGCCGCCGTGCCGGCACATGGACTGCACTGGGCGTCGGTTCGGCGATTTTCCTGCATGTGGGTTACTCGTTGCTGGGTATCGGCTTGATCGTGTCCCAGTCCATTGTGCTGTTCAATGCGTTGAAGTGGGCCGCTGCCGCGTACCTGCTTTACATTGGCTTCAAGGCCCTGCGCGCCCAGCCGGCCAAGCCTGCGGCCGAGGGCGAGTTGCACCGTGAAGCGGGCGAGCGCACCCCACGCGGCGCGTTTACCGCAGGTTTTGTGACCAATGGCTTGAACCCCAAGGCCACGCTGTTCTTTCTGTCGCTGTTCACCGTAGTGATCAACCCGCACACGCCGCTGGCAGTGCAGGCCGGTTATGGGGTGTACCTGGCGGTGGCGACTGCGTTGTGGTTTTGCCTGGTGGCCATGTTGTTCAGCCAGCAGCGCGTGCGCGCCGGGTTTGCAAAGATGGGTCATTGGTTTGATCGGACCATGGGCGCGGTGTTGATTGCCATCGGGGTGAAACTGGCCTTTACCAGCATGAAATAATCATTTTTCTCAAGTGAGCACAATCCAGATGTGGGAGCGGGCTTCATTAGGTCCTCGGTAATGGCGTAACGCTAGCATTTGCTGGCCCCTGCAAATCATTCCTTTGGCTGATTTGGCTGAAACATAAGCGCTCTACAGTGCAGGTCTTCAAGCCAAGACTGTGCAGTCATTAAAGGGATTCTTATGTTGCAGACCCGTGTTATCCCGCCCGCCGAAGGTGCGTACCAATACCCGCTGTTGATCAAGCGCCTGTTGATGTCCGGGACTCGCTACGAGAAAACCCGGGAAATTATCTATCGCGACAAGCTGCGCTACAGCTACCCGACGCTGATCGAGCGCGTCGCTCGCCTGGCCAATGTGCTGACCGAAGCCGGGGTCAAGGCCGGTGACACGGTGGCGGTGATGGACTGGGACAGCCACCGTTACCTGGAGTGTATGTTCGCCATCCCGATGATCGGCGCGGTGATTCACACCATCAACGTGCGCCTGTCGCCAGAACAGATTCTGTACACCATGAACCACGCCGAAGACCGCTTTGTGCTGGTCAACAGTGAGTTCGTGGGGCTCTACCAGGCGATTGCCGGGCAGCTCACCACCGTCGACAAGACCTTGTTGATTACCGATGGTGACACCCACACCGCCGAGCTACCCAACCTGGTGGGTGAGTATGAAACCCTGCTGGCCGCCGCCAGCCCCACCTATGACTTCGAGGACTTCGACGAAAACTCGGTCGCCACCACCTTCTACACCACTGGCACCACCGGTAACCCCAAGGGTGTGTATTTCACCCATCGGCAACTGGTGCTGCACACCATCGGCGTGGCGACCATCATGGGCAGCGTCGACAGCGTGCGGCTGCTGGGCACCAACGATGTATATATGCCGATCACGCCGATGTTCCACGTACACGCCTGGGGCTTGCCGTATGTGGCGACCATGCTCGGGCTGAAACAGGTGTACCCCGGCCGCTACGACCCGGAATACCTGGTGGAACTGTGGCGCAAGGAGAAGGTGACGTTCTCCCACTGTGTGCCGACCATTCTGCAAATGGTGCTCAACGCCAAGGCTGCGCAGAACGTGGATTTCGGCGGTTGGAAAATCGTCATCGGCGGCAGCGCCCTGAACCGTTCGCTGTACGAAGCCGCCAAGGCCCGAGGCATTCAACTGACCGCCGCGTACGGCATGTCCGAGACCGGGCCGCTGGTGTCCTGCGCTCACCTCAATGATGAGTTGATGGCTGGCAGCGAAGATGAGCGCACCACCTACCGTATCAAGGCCGGTGTGCCGGGCCCGTTGGTCGAGGCGGCAATCATGGACACCGACGGTCGCTTCCTGCCCGCCGATGGCGAAACCCAGGGCGAACTGGTGCTGCGCGCGCCATGGCTGACCGAGGGTTACTACAACGAGCCGCACAAGGGCGCCGAGCTATGGGCCGGTGGCTGGTTGCACACAGGTGATGTGGCCACGCTGGATGCCTTCGGCGTGATTGATATCCGTGACCGCATCAAGGATGTGATCAAGACCGGCGGCGAATGGATCTCCTCCCTGGCCCTCGAAGACCTGGTCAGCCGTCACCCCGCCGTGCGGGAAGTGGCGGTGGTAGGCATTGCCGATCCGCAATGGGGCGAGCGCCCCTTCGCCTTGTTGGTGGTGCGTGAAGGGCATGTGATTGATGCGCGAGAGCTCAAGGAACACCTCAAGCCTTTTGTCGAGCTGGGCCATCTGAGCAAGTGGGCGATTCCGAGCCAGATCGCCGTTGTTACTGAAATTCCCAAGACCAGTGTCGGCAAGCTCGACAAGAAACGTATCCGTGTCGACATCATCGAATGGCAGGCCAACAACAGCACGTTCCTGTCCACGCTCTAAACCCTCTCGCCGCGCCCGTTCGGGCGCGGTAATGCTCTATATCAAGCCTTTACTTGTGATTTGCCGAATTTCAGCCATCCTTCCCGCGTCGACCTTCGTCGACGTGGCGAAAGGGTTGTGGCAGACAGGTTGGTGATGCAAATCACACTTTAGAGGGATCAAGCACTACCCCCCCTCTGGCTATAGTCCCTTTCAGAGTTTTTCGCGGATGTTGCGCTTCGAGCCATGGAGGCTCGGTGGCGATGCGGCATTGGAATCGTTGTATCCCGGCCGTTACATCTGAAGAAAGGGCTCACTGCCATAACAATAAAATATGCACATGGAGTAGCGTCGATGACCTCAGTAAACCAGTTCTGGCGCCGGGCAAGACTGCCCCTGGCCGTCAGCCTCGCTTCTACGCTCGCCGGGCCGGCATTCGGCGTCAGTTTCAACATTGGTGAAATCGAAGGGAGCTTTGACTCGTCGCTTTCCGTGGGGGCGAGCTGGTCCACGGCCAAGCCCAATCGTGACCTGATCGGTGCCAACAACGGCGGCAAGGGCCTGTCTCAGACCTCCGATGACGGCCACCTGAACTTCAAGCGCGGCGAAACGTTCTCGAAGATCTTCAAGGGCATCCACGACCTGGAACTGAAGTACGGCGACACCGGTGTGTTTGTGCGGGGCAAGTACTGGTACGACTTCGAACTCAAGGACGAAAGCCGTCCGTTCAAGGACATCAGCGACAACAACCGCAAGGAAGGCGCCAAGTCTTCGGGCGGGCAGATTCTCGATGCATTCGTCTACCACAACTACTCGATTGCCGATGCGCCGGGTTCCGTGCGTTTTGGTAAGCAGGTTGTGAGCTGGGGCGAAAGTACCTTCATCGGCGGCGGCATCAACTCCATCAACCCGATCGACGTGTCGGCGTTTCGTCGTCCGGGGGCCGAGATCAAGGAAGGCTTGATCCCGGTGAACATGTTCTACGTGTCCCAGTCGCTCACCGACAACCTGTCGGCCGAGGCGTTTTACCAACTGGAGTGGGACCAGACCGTGACCGATAACTGCGGCACGTTCTTCTCGCAGCCGGACGTGATCTCCGATGGTTGCAGCAACAACCTGCGGGTACTGAACAAGCGTTCCACCATTCCTGCTGCCGCCCTGCCGACGCTGGGTGCCTTGGGTGTGGACGTGAACAGCGAAGGCGTACTGGTGCGTCGTGGGCCGGACCGTGATGCACGCGACAGCGGCCAGTTCGGCGTGGCTATGCGCTACAACTTCGAACCGCTGGATACCGAATTCGGCGCCTACTTCATGAACTACCACAGCCGCGCGCCGATCTTCAGTGCGCAGGGCGCGCCATCGGCGGCCTACACGCGTCCGCTGGGGCCACTGGGGGCATTGCGGCCGTTGATCGTGGCGGGTAGCTCGAACTACTTCGTCGAGTACCCGGAAGATATTCGCCTCTACGGCCTGAGCTTCTCCACCACCTTGCCTACCGGCACCGCCTGGAGCGGTGAGTTGAGCTACCGTCCGAATGCGCCGGTGCAGTTGAGCACCACTGACATTCTGTTCGCGGGCGTCACGCCGATCCCCGGCTTTGGCAATGCGTCCGTGCTCAAGGGCACGCCGGGCCAGGACCTGCACGGCTACAACCGCAAGGAAGTCACCCAGTTCCAGACCACTTTCACGCACTTCTTCGACCAGGTCATGGGCGCCAGCCGCCTCACCACCGTCGGTGAAATCGGCGTGACGCACGTGGGTGGCCTGGAAAGCAAATCCCAGGCTCGTTACGGCCGCGATCCGGTGTTCGGCCCAGGCACGCTGCCAGGTGGGTTCTGCAACGCCCTCAACAACTCCACCGCCAACGGCGCCGGCTTGCCCAACGCTGCTGGCCTGAACACCAATTGCAATAACGACGGCTATACCACCGCAACGTCCTGGGGCTACCGAGCCCGTGCCATCTGGGAATACCCGGACGTGTTCGCGGGCGTGAACCTCAAGCCCAACGTGGCCTGGTCCCATGACGTCAAGGGTTACTCGCCAGGCCCTGGCGGCAACTTTGAAGAAGGTCGCAAGGCGGTCAGCCTGGGCCTGGATGCCGAATACCAGAACACCTACACCGCGAGCCTGGCGTACACCAACTTCTTTGGTGGCAAGTTCAGCACCGTGGATGACCGCGACTTTGTCGCCTTGAGCTTCGGCGCCAACTTCTAAGCACACTCTTTTCAAGTGGCATGTATTCAGGAAGACCAGAGCATGAAAATAACAAAAAGTCTGTTGCACGTGGGTGTGCTTGGGCTGTCGATCCTGGCGAGTAACGTCATGGCGGCAGTCTCGGCAGATGAAGCCGCCAAGCTCGGCACGACCCTGACCCCGATGGGCGCCGAGATGGCCGGTAACGCGGCCGGCACCATTCCGAAATGGTCGCCATTGCCGACCAATGCCGGCGCGGTGGACGCCCGTGGTTTCCTCGCCAACCCGTATGCCAGCGAGCAACCGCAGTTCACCATCACTGCGCAGAACGTCGAGCAGTACAAAGACAAGCTGGCCCCCGGGCAATACGCGATGTTCAAGCGTTACCCGGACAGCTTCAAGATGCCGGTGTACCCGACCCATCGCGGCGCCACCGTGCCGGCCGAGGTGTTTGCCTCGATCAAGAAAAACGCCACCACCACCAACCTGGTGTCCGGCGGCAACGGCCTGGAAAACTTCGAAACCGCCATTCCGTTCCCGATTCCCAAGAGCGGCGTCGAGGTTATCTGGAACCACATCACCCGTTATCGCGGCGGCAGCGTGACCCGCCTGGTCACCCAGGCCACCCCGCAAACCAACGGTTCCTACAGCCTGGTGTACTTCCGCGACCAGTTCGTGTTCCGCGACAAGATGAAGGACTTCGATCCGAAAAACCCAGGCAACGTGCTGTTCTACTTCAAGCAGCAAGTGACTGCGCCAGCGCGCCTGGCCGGTGGTGTACTGCTGGTGCACGAAACCCTCGACCAGGTCAAAGAGCCGCGTTCGGCCTGGGTCTACAATGCCGGGCAGCGCCGTGTGCGTCGGGCGCCGCAAGTGTCCTATGACGGGCCAGGTACTGCCGCCGATGGCCTGCGTACCTCCGACAACCTCGACATGTACAACGGTGCGCCGGACCGCTACGACTGGAAGCTGGAAGGCAAGAAAGAGATGTACATCGCCTCCAACAGCTACAAGGTCGACGATCCCAAGCTCAAGTACGCCGACATCATCAAGGCTGGCCACATCAACCAGGACCTGGCTCGCTACGAGCTGCGCCGGGTCTGGCACGTGGTCGCCACCTTGAAGGAAGGCCAGCGCCACATCTACGCCAAGCGTGACTTCTACATCGACGAAGACACCTGGCAAGCAGCGGTGATCGACCACTACGACGGTCGCGGCCAACTGTGGCGCGTTGCCGAAGCCCATGCCGAGAACTACTACGACAAGCAAGTGCCGTGGTACGCCCTGGAAACCCTCTATGACCTGCAGTCCGGCCGCTACCTGGCCCTGGGCATGAAGAACGAAGAGAAGCAGGCCTATGACTTCGGCTTCACCGCCAGCACCAGCGACTTCACCCCAGCGGCCCTGCGTCAGGACGGTGTTCGCTAACCTGTAATTAGATGGACTCGCCCAAGCCGAGGCGTCTATGCGCCACGGTGGCATTCTTATAGAAGCCAACGACAGCGAGGGCGAGCCCATGAAAAAGCATACGACGATCAATCAGTCTTTGTCAGCCGATGTATCTACTTGCGTAAACGTCGCGGTAGACCTTGCCAAAAAGGTCTTCCAAGTGGCCGGCGAGAATGCGCTTGGCCAGGTGATATTCGAGGATCGGATTAAGTCACGCGAGGCCTTTCAAGCCTTTCTTCTTAAGCTTCCAGCAAGCGTGACGGTACTGGTGGAAACCGGGCCAGGTGCTCAGGCATGGGCGCGATTGCTGCAAACGCAGGGCAATTCAGTGCGCATCCTACCGGCTCAGCATGTGGCCACTCATCGCAGCGGTCCGAAAAATGATCGCAACGATGCGTTGGCGATCCTGCGTGCTGGACGCGACTGCAGGATATCTGCCGTACCGGTCAAAAGTGCGGCGGCGCTCGCAATGCAAGCGCTGCATCGGGCCCGACAGGGATATATACGGCGACGTACGGCAGTCGGTAATCAGATGCGCGGCTTACTGCTGGAGCAGGGAGTATCCATGCCCCAAGGCGAAATGGCCATCAGCCAACGTATCCCGCGAATACTGGAAGACGCCACTCAGCCATTACCCGATTTGCTGCGCGAACTAATCGCCGAACTGCTAGTTGAATGGGTTCATTTGGGCGAACGCGTCAACGTGTTGACCGGTCGGCTCGAAACAGCGGCGAAGAACGATGAGACAGCCAAGCGATTGATGACGGTGCGCGGAGTTGGCCCGATCATAGCCACAGCACTGTTGGCCAAGCAGACGGAGCCTGAACGCTTCGCAAATGCCCGACAGTTCGCCGCCTACTTCGGGCTGGTGCCCAGCCAGCACAGCAGCGGAGAAAAAATCCGGCTCGGCAAGATGAGCAAGAAGGGTGATGCGTATTTGCGCAGCCTGGCGGTCCAGGGTGCCCACGCCGTTTTAAGACAGGTACGACCGGATTCAGAGCAGCCCGACGACCAGCGGTTACAGCGTTGGGTATCTCGTCTGGGGCGCAAGGAGGCGGCAGTGCGTTTGGCCAACCGTAACCTGCGTATCCTCTGGCGGCTCTTGCAGAACGACCAGACGTATCGCCGCCAGCCAGGCAACAGTCAGGAGGCTGCGATGAGCCACTGATTTACAGAGTTCTGCCACCGGGGCGTTTAGCCGCTCCAACCCGTGCTAACGAACATTGACCCCTGGTCAGACCGTCGCGAATTGATGCCTGCGCTCCTACCGGCCCTTGAGGCCTTTTTGTAATGGGCAGATCGCGAGCTGATCCAATGTTGGCCAGAAGCTGTTTGGAGCTTCCTCGGATAGGCCTGATACATAGATGCAACCGGGTACCAATGTTTGAAAAGCGGGTTGAAAGTGGGGGCGAGTCCATACATAGGAGCGAGCTTGCTCGCGAAGGTCGCCAACGAGAACGCGCCCATCCTGGATGGGCGCGTTTTTTTTGAGTGCTTCGCGAGCAAGCTCGCTCCTACTTCTTGCTTGGCGGCTGGAAGGGATATTTCTTGTCGCAGTTCTTTTTCAGCCATTTGTTGCAAAGATCTACAATCCCGCCGCTTTTACCGCTAGTCTGCGGACATCTGCAATGCCGACAACAGCCTTCTACAAGAGCCCGGCGATGACTGATCTGTCCCGAACCCATGGGCCTGCCAGTGTGGTGATGCCGACCCTGGAAGGCCGCTTCTACCGGCCCCCGCTGCCTGACGGCTACGTGCTGCGCCCGCGCCTGTGCGAACGGCTGAATGCGGGCCTTGATGGGCGACTGTTGCTGGTCAGCGCGCCCGCGGGGTTTGGCAAGAGTTCGTTGGCGGTGGAGTTCTGCCAGGGCTTGCCTGCCCAGTGGCAAAGCCTGTGGTTGGGCCTGAGCCCTCGGGACAGCGACCCCGGCCGTTTCCTGGAACGGCTGCTCGACGGCTTGCAACAGTATTTCCCGCAACTCGGCGCCCAATCCCTGGGGTTGCTGAAAATGCGCCAGCGTCACCAACCCTTTGCCTTCGAAGAATGGCTCGATGGCCTGCTCGACGAGCTGGCAGTGCACCTGTCTGCACGCTCGCCGTTATTGCTGGTGCTGGATGACTATCACCTGGCCCAGGGTCCGGTGCTGGATCGCTGCCTGCAGTTTTTTCTCAATCATTTGCCTGATGGCCTGGTGGTGCTGGTTACCAGCCGGCAGCGTCCGGACTGGCACCTGGCACGCCTGCGCCTGTCGCGGCACCTGTTGGAACTGCATGAGCAAGACCTGCGCCTGACCCATGGCGAGTCCCTGGCGGTGCTGGATGGACACGGCAATGCATTGCGCGGCGAGGCGTTGGAAAACCTGATCCGCCGTAGCGAGGGCTGGGTCGCCGGCCTGCGTTTCTGGCTGTTGGCGGCCTCCGAAGCCGGCAGTGAGAGCGCCTTGCCGCAAAGTCTGCACGGTGGCGAGGGTCTGATTCGCGATTACCTGCTCGAAGAAGTCATCGACTGCCTGCCTGCGGAGGTGCAAGCGTTCCTGTACGACACCGCACCGCAGGAGCGCTTTTGCAGCGAACTATGCGACGCCGTCCGCGAGGCCCATGACAGCGCAGAAATCCTGCGTTATCTGCAGGCTCATCAAGTGTTCCTGGTGCCTTTGGATGAGCAAGGCCATTGGTACCGCTACCACCACTTGTTCTCCGACCTGCTGCGCACCCGCCGCGAGAAAAGCGCCACCTTGCCGCCGGCCAGTTTGCACTTGCGCGCCTGTCGCTGGTTTAACGCCCAGGGCTTGATCGACGAGGCGGTGGAGCAGGCGCTGCGGGCCGGGCATCTGGATGTGGCGGCGAACCTGGTGCAGAACCTGTCCGAAGAGCAACTGCTGGCAGAGCAGAACGTGGGCATGCTATTGCGTTGGAAGATGGATTTGCCCGACAGCCTGCTGATCAGTACGCCGCGTTTGATCGTGCTGTACAGCTGGGCGCTGGGGCTCGCATGCCAATTGGATGCAGCGCAGGAGCTGTCCAGCTACCTCAGCCGTTTCCTGCCGGCGCCATCGGCCACCGCGCAAAAATCCATGCTGGCTCAGTGGTTGGCGTTGAGCGGGATCATCGCCCGTGGGCGCGGGGACCGTGAGCTGACCCAGCGCTATTGCAACGAAGCGTTGGAAAGCCTGCCGCAAAAGCGTTACGGCCAGCGCCTGATGTGCCTCTCGACCCTGTCCAACCTGGCGATCGTCGATGCCGACCTGTGGCGCGCCCGTGGCCTGAACCGCGAATCGTTGGAGCTGGCGCAGCGCGTCGGTAACCCCCTGTTTGAAGCCTTGGCCCATTACGATCGGGCGCGGGTGCTGCAGGCGCGGGGGGAGATCCTGCGTTCCCTGGATGAAGTCCGCCAGGGCCTTGAGCGCCTGCATGGGCTGGCGCCCCAGCGCCTGTATGCCGTGCGCGCACGGCTGTCGCTGTACGAAGGTTACCTGCTGCTGGTGCGTTACCAGCCCGAGGCCGGCCTGGCGCGTTTGCGCGCCGGCCTGGCCGAGGCCCGTGCCTGCCGCGACATCAGCGTGCTGATCGGGCACTGCGTCATCGCCAGCTTCGAAGGGCGGCGTGGGGAGTTTGCCAATGCCTTTGCCGAACTGGCCGAGGCCGAACGCTTGATGCACATCTGGGATGTGCCGCCGATCTATTACCTGGCGATGATCACCCTGATCAAATGCGAGTTGTGGCTGGCCCAGGGGCGCACTGACCTGGCCGACGCCTGGCTGGCCCGCCTGGGGCAGACCTACAACGGCGAGCACGCCGCGGCCGCCCCCGAGTTTCATCCGCACCTGCCGCAACATATCGAGCTGCAACAAGCCGCACTCGATGCCACCCGCCATCAACCCGACAGCGCGCTGCAACGCCTGGAAGCATTGGCCCAACAGGCCCATGACAGTGGGCGCCAGATGATTGCCCTGATGGCGCTGGTTCAGCAGGTGCAGTTACTTCTGGACAATGGCCAGGAAGCCAAGGCCCGGCCGGTATTCGCCCGTGCCCTGGAAGCCGGTTCGGGCGGTGCGTTGCAGCCGTTTCAACGGTTGTTGGAGGGTTACCCGCAGTGGATACGCGATCAGTTGAGCAAGGACTCCCATGGGCTGCTCAACCAGAGCTTGCTGGCGTTGCTGCCCCAAGCCAGCGCAGTTGAAGCCACACCTCAACAGGAAACCCTCAGCACCCGAGAGCTGGCGGTGCTGCAACTGATTGCCCAAGGCTGTTCAAACCAGGAAATCAGCAACCAGCTGTTCATCTCCCTGCACACGGTGAAGACCCACGCCAGCCATATCAACAGCAAGCTCGGCGTGGAGCGTCGTACCCAGGCGGTGGCGCGGGCCAAGGCTATGGGCTTGCTGGCCTGAGCCCTGGGTTTATGGCGTGGTCGGGCAACCTTTGAGTGAGGTGTCGACGGTCTGATTGATCAGCGCGGCGAAACGCTTGAGGTTGTTCTGATGCGCCACCACCAACTCGTCGATGCTCGGCCCGGCAGGTGATTGCAAGGTGGTGCGGCAGGTCAAGGCCGGGCGATCGCCATTGACTTGCCTCAGGCGCCAGCGCACATCGAGCAATGCGTACTGCCCCGGTACCGAGTCAAACCGCTGCACGTCTACGCGTAAAGCTACGGCTTGCCGGGCATTGCTGTTGGCCAATTGATCCACCAAGGCGCTCCTCAGTTCATCTGCGAGGGTGGCGGCCCACCATTGGGTTTCAAGAATCGCCAGGCCGCTGTCGCCCTGGCGAATCACGATCTGCGCACGGTCGACCTGAGGCGGCACGCTGATGCTCTCAATGCGTACACCGCCGGCCTCTGCACGCGTACTCGGGCTCAAGTGCGCTGGGGTCAGTGTATGAAAAGCGATGGGTTCACTGCGACAGGCACCGAGCAGCAGCAGGGCGCTCAGTAACGTGATCTTCAACGGCAATGTCATGGCGGCTCCAATGGTCATTTGCGGGGTGGCCCTTGCAGGTCCGTCGGTGCGGCGTTATCGGGGCGGCCGCGAATCAGCGACTCCGGATGCCGGCCCAGGTAATCCGAAAGCTCGCGCAGGGAGCGCGACATGCGTCCCAACTCGTCGAGGGTCTGGGTCAGTTGTTCACGCTGCGGCGAGTCTTCTGCCAGGGTTGAACTGGCCGATTGCAGGGTCTTGCTCACGTCGGCCAAGGTCGTCTGCACACCCGGCAGCGTCTTGGCGTTGAATTGCGCCAGGCCTTTGCGCAGTTCGACCAGGCTGGCGTCGAGGTTGCCGGCAATACGCTCGACAGGCAGTTGGCTGATCTTGTTGACGATGCCTTCGAACTTCTCTTGCAGCTGTTCCAGGTTGCCCGGGATGGTGGGGATGCCCACCGGACGCTGGTTCGGGTCGAACGCGACTTTCTCGGCCTTGGGGTAGAAGTCCAGGGCGATGTAGAGCTGGCCGGTCAGCAAGTTACCGCTGCGAGCCTGGGCGCGCAGGCCGTTTTCGATGAAGGTGCCGATCAGGCGCACGCCGGCTGCCTCATCGTCAGGGTTATTGTTCATGGCCTTGAGCAACTTGGTGTGGGCCTCGCCGAGCAGTTGCGGGTAGATCACGATGCCGACATTGACCGGAAAGGTGCGCTTTTTCGCATCGAAATCCAGGTTGATCGACACAACCCTGCCGAACTCGACGCCGAGAAACTCCACCGGTGCGTCGACTTTCAGCCCGCGCAGGGCCTGATCGAAGCGCAGGACCATGTATTGCCCCCTGCCGTTGGGCGGGGCGAGGGCGCTTTGCTGGTCTTCGAACAATTCAAAGCTGCGACTTTCTTCGGCCGGTTTGTCATTGGGGTTGTAGGGCGGCGCCTGGAAGGCGATCCCGCCCATCAGCATGGAGGACAAGGATTCGGTTTTCAGCGCGAAGCCATTGGCACCGACGCTCAAGTCGACGCCGCTGGCATTCCAGAAACGCGTGTTCTCAGTGATGTACACATCATTGGGCGCGTGCACGAAGATTTCGACATTCACGCCCTTGCCCTCGTTGTCCAGCTCATAGGCCACTACCTGGCCCACCGGAATCTTGCGGTAATAGACGGGGGAGCCGATGTCCAGCGAGCCCAGGGCCTGGGTGTGCAGCGTGAAGCGCTTGCCCGGTTCGCCGTAAGTGATGGGCGGCGGGTTTTCCAAGCCGGTGAAGTGTTTGGCGCGAGTCTCGGACTGGCCGATGTCTGCGCCGATGTAGTCGCCGGACAACAACGTATCGATGCCCGACACACCGCCTGCGCCGATGCGCGGGCGCACCACCCAGAATTTTGAATCTTCGCGGGTGAAACTTTCGGCCTGTTTGACCAGCTCGACGGTGGCATTGACGCTTTTCTGGTCATCGCTCAGGGCCACGGCGGTTACCTGGCCGATCACCACGTTGCGGTATTTGACCTCGGTTTTGTTGGCAACCAGCCCGCTGCCGGTCTTGAAGTTGAGGACGATGGTCGGCCCTTGTTGCATGACGCTGTGAATCACCAGCGAGATCCCCACCAGCACGGCGACAATCGGCACGATCCAGACCAGCGAAACGCTGAAACGACGCGTCTTGATCACGGGTTGCCCCGCAGGGGTGTCAGCCTTGGATGAGCTCATCCGAGGTCTCCTCGTTATGTGGATTTTCCCAGATTAGCCGGGAATCAAAACTCATGGCCGCCAGCATCGTAAACACGACCACCAGGCCAAAAAACAGAATGCCCAGGCGCGGTTCGATCGTGCCCAGGGCTTGAAACTTCACCAGCGCGGCCACCAGGGCGACCACGATGACGTCAAGCATCGACCAGTAGCCGATCAGTTCGATAAACCGAAACAGCTTTGAACGCTCCTTGCGCGCCCACTGGCTATTGCGCTGCACGGTGACCAGCAGCAGCCCCAGCGACAGGAACTTGATACCCGGCACGGCAATGCTGGCGATGAAAATGATCAGCGCAATGTCCCAGGCGCCATGCTGCCAGAACTCCAGCACGCCGCTCATGATGGTGCTGTCTGCGCCCGAGCCGAGCATGGTGGTGTTCATCACCGGCAGTAAGTTGGCCGGGACATAAAAGGCGAGGGCGGTGAGCATGTAGGCCCAGGTTCGGGTCAGGGACTGCACCTTGCGCCGATGCAGCGCGGCGCCACAGCGATCGCACTCGGTGGGCTCAAGGCGCATGTCGCAGGGCTGGCCGCAGGTGTGGCACAGGCACAGGTTCAGCTCGCGGGCGGTGGGCGGTGAATTCATAGGGTGTCCCACAGGTCGCGCACATCGCGCCCGGCAATGCGGATCAGCAACAGGCTCAGGGCAGCCAAGGCAAACAGGCCAGTGCCAGGGATCACATCCAGCATGCCGGCCAGCTTGAACACCGCGACCATCGCGCCCAGCAGGCACACCTCCAGCATGCTCCAGGGCCGGAGTGCTTCGAGCCAGCGCATGCACAGCTTGAACGCCGGCGAGCGCCTGCCGGCCAAGGCGAAACTCAGCACCCAGATCAGCAACAGCAGCTGAAACACCGGCGCGATAATGATGGAAATCGCCGCGACCAAGGCAATGAACGTGATCGGCCCCAGGCTCAATGCAACGACTGAATCCCAGAGCGTCGCGCTGTTTTTCAAGCCTTGCAGGCTGATGCTCATCACCGGATAAAAGTTGGCAAAGGTCCACAGCACTGCGGCGGTCACCGTCAAGGCGAGGCGTTGCTGCACCGACAGGCCGTTATAGCGCTGCAGCACGCCAGCACAACGCACACACAGGGCTTTTTGATGTTTGGCGAGCGTGACTTTCTCGTACACGCAGTCGCAGTGTTCGCAGATGATCTGTTGATTCGCCATGGGTGTTGCTCCAAATGCGACTGACTGCAGCAGGGATTTCAATGGCGCTTGCGTAGCTTAGCAGCGGATGGGTCGCGTAATCGACTCCTTCCAGAGCAGGGCCAAGCTACACCATACTGCACTTGGAACGCGCCAGAGAGCTTGCAGGACACCCATGACTATTGAAAAACAACTGTTGATTCGCGAAACCTTTCCCGTCGGCCCGTTGCAGTGCAACTGCACCATCATTGGCGACCCGATCACTAAAAAAGCCATCGTAGTCGACCCCGGTGGCAATCACGAGTTGATCCTGGCGCGCCTTGATGCGCTGGGCCTGAAGGTGGTGAGCATTATCCACACCCATGCTCACCTCGATCATTTCCTCGCCTCCGGCCAATTGAAAGAAAAGACCGGCGCCACGCTGCATCTGCACAAAGATGATCAATTTTTATGGGACAACCTGGAAATGCAATGCCAGATGTTTCGCGTGCCCTACGTCCCGGTGCCGTCGCCGGATCGCTGGCTGGAGCATGACGAAGAACTGGCCTGCGGCTGTGGCGTAGCCTTGCACACCCCAGGGCATACGCCGGGCTCGATGAGTTTCTGGTTCGCCGACGCCAAGCTGTTGATCGCCGGCGATACCTTGTTTCGTCGCGGCGTAGGGCGCACGGACTTATGGGGCGGCGACCAGGCGACGATCGTGCGGTCGATCAAGCAGCGCTTGTATACGCTGGACGAGGGCGCGACGGTGGTCACTGGGCATGGGCCGGATACGTTGCTGGGCGATGAGATGCGGGAGAATCCTTTCGTGCGTGCGTGATGGGTTGTCGGCTCTGATACAAAGCGGTACAGACACACAGACACAGGCCCGAGCCAAACACAGCTATGCTTTACGCACCCTCCACGGAATTTTTGCCGTTTGTCGCGTTCCAAACTCGGCACAGGTCCATTGCCAATGTCCTCTGCATCACAGAATGCAAAAGTAGGAGCTTCCTTCATGTTCACTCCGCGTCGTCTGCTTGTTGTCGCTACCGCCGTAGCCCTGTTGTCTGGCTGCGCTTCACCTAACCCTTATGACGGCAGCCAGGGACAGGCCAGCAATGGTTCCGAAAGCGGCATGAGCAAAACCGCCAAGTACGGCGGCCTCGGTGCACTGGCTGGTGCATTGGCCGGTGCGGCCATCGACCATAACAACCGTGGCAAGGGCGCGCTGATTGGCGCAGTCGTTGCGGGTGCCGGTGCGGCGGGCTATGGCTACTACGCCGACCAGCAAGAGAAAAAACTGCGTGAAAGCATGGCGAACACCGGGGTTGAGGTGCAGCGCCAGGGTGACCAGATCAAGCTGATCATGCCGGGCAACATTACCTTCGCCACCAACTCGGACGCGATCTCCAGCAGCTTCTACCAGCCGCTGAACAACCTGGCCAACTCTCTCAAGCAGTTCAACCAGAACACCATCCAGATCGTTGGCTACACCGACAGCACCGGTAGCCGCCAACTGAATATGGACCTGTCCCAGCGCCGTGCGCAGAGCGTGGCCAACTACCTGACCTCCCAAGGCGTCAATGGTGCCAACCTGAGCGCACGCGGTGCCGGTCCGGATAACCCGATTGCCAGCAACGCCGACGTGAATGGCCGTGCGCAGAACCGTCGCGTCGAAGTCAACCTCGGCCCGATCCCTGGCCAGCAATACGGCCAGCCTGGCCAGCAGCAGGCGCCACAGCAGAACAACCAGTTCCAGGGCAATCCGTACCAGCAATACCAGTAAACCCTGGGCACTAAAAAGGGCGCCGTGCAGTCAATGCACGGCGCCCTTTTTTGTGGCCGATCGATCTACATCAGTCGATGTATTCGAATACCTTGACGATCTTCTGTACGCCCGACACGCCTTGCACCAGGTTGGCGGCGCGGGTGGCTTCTGCCTGGGTCAGCAGGCCCATCATGTAGACGATGCCGTTATCGGTGACGATCTTGATTCGCGAGCCTGGCACTGCACTGTCGGTCAGCATCTGGGCCTTGATCTTGGTGGTCAGCAAGGCATCGTTGCTGATGGCCAGCAGAGTGATCGGGTCCATGACTTGTAGTTCGTTGTGGACCTTCTTGACGCGTTGCACGCCGGCAGCGGCTTGCTCGGCCTGGGCCTTGAGATCGGCGCGGGGTGTTTGGCCTGCCAGCAGGACCACGCCGTTGAAGCTGGTCACCACGATGCGCGAGGCACCGTTGCCCAGGTCGGTAGCAGCCTTGGCGACGTTGACCTTGACCTTGGTTTCGATCAGCGAATCATCAATGGTGCTGCCGAAGGTGCGTGTGCCCCGGTCGTCCTGAATAGGGGTGTCCCGTGTAGCGGTGATAGCCGAGCTGCAGCCGCTGATGGCGACGCACAGCGTAATGGCCAAAAGACTGAGGCGATTAACGGTCATTCTTCACTCCCGAACAGTTGGCTGTCGATCAGATCGCACAGGCAGTGGATCGCCAGCAGATGAACTTCTTGGATACGTGCAGTGACATTGGCCGGGACGCGAATCTCCACGTCCTCTGGCAGCAGCAGCGAAGCCATGCCGCCGCCGTCGCGACCGGTCAAGGCTACGACAATCATTTCGCGATCATGTGCGGCCTGGATCGCTTGAATAATATTCGCCGAGTTACCGCTGGTGGAAATCGCCAGCAATACATCGCCCGGCTGGCCTAGGGCGCGGATCTGCTTGGAGAAGATTTCGTTGTAGCTGTAGTCGTTGGCGATCGAAGTGATCGTCGACGAGTCGGTGGTCAACGCAATGGCCGGCAGGCTCGGGCGCTCGCGTTCAAAACGGTTGAGCAGCTCGGATGAAAAATGCTGGGCATCGCCGGCCGAACCACCGTTGCCGCACGAAAGCATTTTGCCTTCGTTGAGCAAGGCATTGACCATGACCTGACTGGCTTGCTCGATGTGCGGTGCAAGTACGTCCATCGCCTGTTGCTTGGTGTCGATGCTGGCCTGGAAAAGCTGGCGAATTCGGGATTGCATGTCCATCTGTGTGACCTTAAGTAGCGCGGCTGTTTGGCACAGGTAATGTGCAGCCCGCAATGCAAAGAGCAAAAGTGAGTGGTGAGGGTGCCCGGCGAATCAGCTGTCGAAGGCATTTTTAAGCCAGGTCAGATCAGCTGTGCCTGACGGGGTGCTTTCCATTGCAACCACATCGAAACGGCAGGGGCGGTCAGCCCAGCGATGCTCTTTTTGCAGGAAAAACTGCGCAGCGAGTATCAGCTTTTGACGCTTGCGCTCGTCGATACTGGCGAGCGCGCCACCCCATTGTGCGTGTTTTCTGTAGCGGACTTCGACGAATACTACTGTATCGCCGTCAAGCATGACCAGATCAAGCTCGCCGCGTTTACATAACCAGTTCTGCGCCAGAAGGCGCAGACCCTGTTGTTGCAGGTAATCGAGCGCATGCAGTTCGGCATCCTTGCCGCTTTGTGCGCTGGACCGCTGGGGCATCAGCGTGGGGTATCGGGCAGGCGCTGTATTTCGCCGCCGACGAACTTCGCCCAAGGCATCTGGCGGTCCACGCGCTGGTTGGCGCTGATGCCCAGGTTGCCCGAGAGGCCGTCGACACGGGTGTCAGGCAGTGCCTTGAGCTGGCCCAGGCGTGGTGCCAGGCGGTAGGCATCGACGCCCATTGCGTAGAGCCGGCCCAGGCTGCCATTGGCTTGCGGCCATTGCGCCGCAACCTGGTTGCGCAGTGGGTCGGTGGTGTTAAGCAACCAAGGGGTTTCGCAGAACATCACGTTGGTCATGTCCAGGTACTGGTTACGGTCACCGCTGGCACTGAACACGTGGGAGGTTGCGTACACCGGCACATCGCCGGCGTATTGGAAGTTCAGGGTCGGCTTGATCTGCTGGGCCAGTTGTGGCGTGACAGCCAGGAAGATGAACTCGATGTCCTGGCGACGCGAAGGCTGGGCGGCTACGTCGGTGCCTACTGTGCTTTGCAGGCTCTTGGCGCGGCCTTCGCTCTTGCGCAGTTGGAACAGATCGGCGATCTGCTGGGCCAGGGCAACAGGCTGATCGACATATTCAACGCCCATGACAGTGCCGCCATTGGCTTCCCAATCCTGGCGGAACGCTTTGTAGACGCGCTCGCCCCATTCGCCACGGGGCACCATGGCGGCGGCGCGGTGCAGGCCGTCGGCACGTGCACGGCGCGACACTTCGCGGGCTTCGTCTTCAGCGGCCAGGCCGAACTGGAACAACTGCGCCGGGCCTTGATCGGTCTCGCTGTAGTTCAGGGCGAGGGTGGTGATCGGCAGCTGCGGGCGTGCGCTGAGTTGCTTGACCAGCGGTTTTTCCAGCGGGCCGACGACCAGTTGCACGCCGGCGGCCTGGGCCTTGGCGTAGAAGTCGTCGAGGGAGCCCAGGCGCGAGCTGTCATAGAACTCGATGACCGGTGGCTTCTGCCCGGCTTGTTCAGCCTGGTAGTGAGCCGCCATGAAGCCTTCGCGCAGCGCTTTGCCCACAGCCGCCAGCGGGCCTTCCTGCGGTAGCAGCAGGGCGATCTTGTTCAGGGGCTGGCTGGCCAGTTCCTTGAGTTTGGTCAGCGGCGCTGGCAGTTGCACAGCCGCTGGGTGGCCCGGGTTCTGTGCGCGCCAGGTGTCGATGGCGGCTTGTTGTTGCTCCAGCGTACCGGCGCCCTTGACCGCCTGGGCCAGGGTGATCCAGCCATCGAGTGTCGGGTTGCCGGTGGCTTGCAGCTGTTCGGCTGGCAACGCGGCAATCAATACCCAGATGGCCTCGTGGTTGCTGTTGGCAGCCTCACCCGTCAGCAGGGGCGCCATGGACACCCGCTCGCGAGCGGCGGCGAGGGTCTGGCCATCGGCTTCATAGGCACGTGCATGTACGGTACCGGTGCGGATCTGCTGGTCGGTCGGCAACTCCTTCAGGCTTTGCAGGCTGGGGTGGTTCAGCGCTGCCAAGGCCGCCTTGGGCTGGTTGCGCCCCATGGCCAGTTCTGCGGCCAGGGTGCTGGCAAATACTTGCGCGGCTGGCTTCAGGGCGTCCAGGGGCACTTGCGCAAGGATCTGCGAGGAGCGGCCGGGGTTGTTCTGCTGGTAAGCCAGGTCTGCCGCGCTCAGGCGCAGCAACGCGGCTTTTTCTGGCGTCTTGGCGTTCGTCGCCTGTTCGAGCAGTTGCTCGATACTGGCGTCGGGCGTGCGTGGCAGTTCGCCAAGACTGGAGGAGGGCGAACTGGCGCAAGCAGCCAGCAAGGCAGCGAGGCAGAGGGCGGAGAGCAGCCGCAGGCAAGCGATCATGTAAGTGTTCCTGATACCGATCAAATTAGCGTGGAAGTGTACCCAAGCACTGGCCCAGGCGCGATGTTCATGGCGTTAAACCGTGGATTTAGGTCGTGCAAATGTTGTGTTTAGCTAATGGTGGCTGAAACGGCATCGGCCGTGATGGCATATTTTCAAGGCGTCTACGCGCTACAATGTGGCTTTTGCCAATCATCGAGGTGTGCGCTTTGACTGCTCCAGGTCCTTTGAATTCCACTGCTGGCTCGCTTTTTGTGGTGGCGACGCCCATTGGCAACCTGGACGACATCAGTGCCCGGGCGCTGAAAGTGTTGCGCGAGGTGAAATTGATCGCGGCAGAAGACACTCGGCACTCCCAGCGGTTGATGCAGCATTTTGGTATCAGCACGCCATTAGCGGCCTGCCACGAACACAACGAACGTGAAGAGGGTAGCCGCTTTATCACACGTCTTTTGGCGGGTGATGACGTCGCGCTGATTTCCGACGCGGGCACGCCCCTGATTTCCGATCCTGGTTACCACCTGGTCCGCCAGGCACGTGCCGCTGGTATCAATGTAGTGCCTGTTCCCGGAGCTTGCGCGCTGATTGCTGCATTATCGGCCGCCGGGTTGCCCTCGGACCGCTTTATCTTCGAAGGCTTCCTGCCCGCCAAGGCTGTAGGGCGTCGGGCGCGTCTGCAGGCACTTAAAGAAGAACCGCGCACCTTGATCTTCTATGAGGCTCCGCATCGCATCCTTGAATGCCTGCAAGACATGGAGCTGGTGTTCGGCGGTGAGCGCCTGGCCTTGCTGGCTCGAGAGTTGACCAAGACCTTCGAAACCCTCAAGGGGTTGCCGCTGGAGGAGCTGCGAGCGTTTGTCGAGGGCGACAGCAATCAGCAACGTGGCGAATGCGTGGTGCTGGTCGCAGGCTGGACCGCGCCGGAGAATGAAGATGCGGTGGGCAGCGAGGCGATGCGCGTCCTCGATTTGTTGCTCAAGGAAATGCCACTCAAGCGCGCCGCCGCCCTGGCAGCGGAAATTACCGGCGTGCGCAAGAATGTGTTGTATCAGGTCGCACTCGATAAGCAGAAGGTCGAATAGTTCCAGGGGCAAATCTGCATTTCGTCTGAACGTGATGGCAATGCTGCACTTTTAATACTTGTCCTCAAGCCGCCGTGCCGTTAACCTGCGCGGCGGAGAGTCGATTGGACAGTCGCTGCCCTCTATGAAAATTAGGGGGGGGAGGAAAGTCCGGGCTCCATAGGGCGAAGTGCCAGGTAATGCCTGGGAGGCGTGAGCCTACGGAAAGTGCCACAGAAAATAACCGCCTAAGCACTTCGGTGCCGGTAAGGGTGAAAAGGTGCGGTAAGAGCGCACCGCACGACTGGCAACAGTTCGTGGCTAGGTAAACCCCACTTGGAGCAAGACCAAATAGGGTCCCAAGGCGTGGCCCGCGCTGGGACCGGGTAGGTTGCTAAAGATGTCCAGTGATGGCCATCGTAGACGAATGACTGTTCAAGACAGAACCCGGCTTACAGATCGACTCTCCACCTTTTTTCCTTGCGTTCGAATCTCGTGCGCAAACCCGGTAGTAACGCAAGAATCCCTCCCTGCCAAATCATTGGCAGATGCATCTTCGTAATACCAAAAAAATCTTACTCTTAATAAATTACTTTAACTTTAGCCTCTAGCTCTCTGAGCTATTTGCCATTGTTGAGTCAAAAGCATCGCCAAACTCTCGTTTCTCCTCCTTTTGCACTCCTAAATCTCCGTTCTGTAAGGCTTTTCCTTGAATACGCGCCTTGACGGTGTGGTGGGCGCATTCCTATAGTGTGCGCAAGTGGCGGAAAGTGGCACAAAGTGGGTTTTTTGAACGTAAAACGCTAAAATTTGGAGAAACGCATCTGTGTTTCGCGGAGCTAACGCTATCAGTCTCGATGCAAAAGGCCGTCTCGCCATGCCGAGCCGGTATCGTGACGAGCTTATTTCGCGAAGTTCAGGGCAGTTAATCATCACGATTGACGCCGTTGACCCCTGTTTATGTGTTTACCCCCTCGACGAGTGGGAGTTGATTGAAACCAAGTTGCGCGCGCTGCCTTCATTGCGTGAAGAAAACCGCCGCCTCCAGCGTTTGCTGATCGGTAATGCCGTCGACCTTGAGCTCGATGGCAGCGGTCGTTTCCTGGTGCCGCCGCGACTGCGCGAGTACGCCAGGCTCGACAAGCGCGCAATGCTGGTAGGCCAACTGAACAAGTTCCAATTGTGGGACGAAGATGCCTGGGATGCTGTGTCTGCAGCGGACCTGGCTGCTATTCAACAACCGGGCGCCATGCCTGATGAACTGCGTGATTTGATCCTGTGACTATTGATAGCGGCTTTAACCACATCACCGTACTGCTTGACGAAGCCGTTGAGGCTCTCGCCGTACGTGCCGATGGCTGCTATGTCGATGGCACATTCGGCAGGGGCGGGCATAGCCGGTTGATACTCAGCCAGCTCGGGTCCGACGGCAAACTCCTCGGGTTCGACAAAGACCCTCAAGCGATTGCCACCGGGCAAGCGCTAGCGGCCGAAGACGGCCGCTTTGTCGTTGTGCAGCGCAGCTTTGCCGAGCTGGGTGCCGAAGTTGCCGAGCGCGGTATGGCGGGCAAGGTGGCCGGGGTTCTGCTCGACCTGGGCGTGTCTTCGCCACAGCTCGACGACCCGGAGCGCGGCTTCAGCTTCATGAACGACGGTCCCCTCGATATGCGTATGGATCCCACTCGTGGGGTCAGTGCCGCACAATTCATCGCCACCGCGCCGGTAGAAGAAATCGCCCGTGTGTTCAAGGAATACGGTGAAGAGCGCTTCGCCGGTCGAATGGCGCGTGCCGTGGTCGAGCGCCGCGAAATCCAGCCGTTTGAACGCACCGCTGACCTGGCCGAAGTGCTGAAGGTCGCCAACCCTGCCTGGGAAAAAGGCAAGAACCCGGCCACCCGCGCATTCCAAGGGTTGCGCATTCACGTTAATAACGAATTGGGCGATCTGGAAGCCGGCCTCGAAGCCGCTCTGGATGCTTTGGAAGTGGGCGGTCGCCTGGTGGTGATCAGCTTCCACTCCCTGGAAGACCGCATCGTCAAACTCTTCATGCGTCGTCTGGTCAAGGGTGAGTCCGATAACCTGCCGCGTAACCTGCCGGTGCGTTTCGAAGCCTTCGTGCCAAAAATCAAAATCCATGGCAAAGCGCAGTTCGCTTCCGAAGCCGAACTCAAGGCCAATCCACGTTCCCGTAGCGCCGTCATGCGTGTTGCGGAGAAATTGCGGTGAGCAAGCTTTTCGCCAAGCCCCTCCCGGGCGGTAGCTTCTTTATGTTGCTGCTGTTTGTCGGCGTGCTGGTGTCCGCGATTGCGGTGTCCTACAGCGCCCACTGGAACCGTCAGTTGCTCAATACCCTTTACGGGGAATTGAGCGTGCGCGACAAAGCCCAGGCAGAGTGGGGCCGGTTGATCCTTGAGCAAAGCACCTGGACGGCCCACAGCCGTATCGAAGTGCTGGCTACCGAACAGTTGAAGATGCACATCCCAGGCGCGGCTGAAGTTCGCATGGTGGCGCCATGATGAAACTCGAAGGGGCACTCTACCCATGGCGCTTTCGCCTGATGCTCGGCTTGCTGGCATTGATGGTGGGCGCGATCGTCTGGCGCATCTTCGACCTTCAGGTCGTCGACCGCGACTTCCTGATCGGCCAGGGTGATGCCCGCAGCCTGCGGCACATCCCGATTCCTGCACACCGTGGCCTGATCACCGACCGTAACGGCGAGCCTCTGGCCGTCAGTACCCCGGTGACCACCCTGTGGGCCAACGCCAAAGAGCTGCAAGTTGCCAAGGACAAGTGGCCTGAACTGGCCGCTGCCCTCGGGCAGGACCGCAAGGCCCTGACCGAACGCCTGGAAGCCCAGGCCAATAAAGAATTCATCTACCTGGTTCGCGGGCTTACCCCTGAGCAAGGCCAGCAAGTGCTCGATCTCAAAATCCCCGGCGTCTACGGCATCGAGGAATTTCGGCGTTTCTACCCGGCCGGTGAAACCACCGCGCACATGGTGGGTTTCACCGACATCGATGACCACGGCCGCGAAGGGGTCGAACTGGCCTATGACGAATGGCTGGCTGGGGTTCCGGGCAAGCGTCAGGTCATCAAGGATCGGCGCGGCAGGCTGATCAAGGACGTCCAGGTCACCAAGAACGCCAAGGCTGGCAAGCCCTTGGCGTTGTCGATTGACCTGCGCCTGCAATACCTGGCCAACCGCGAACTGCGTAACGCGATCATCGAGAACGGCGCCAAGGCCGGCAGCCTGGTGATTATGGATGTGAAGACTGGCGAGATCCTCGCCATGGTCAACCAGCCGACCTACAACCCGAACAACCGTCGCAACCTGCAGCCGGCGATGATGCGTAACCGCGCGATGATCGACGTGTTCGAACCCGGTTCCACCATGAAAGCCATCTCCATGAGTGCTGCCCTGGAAACCGGCCGCTGGAAACCCAGCGACAAGGTCGAGGTTTACCCAGGCACCTTGCAGTTGGGCAAGTACACCATTCGTGACGTGTCCCGCACCGAGGGGCCAGTGCTGGACCTGACCGGCATCCTGATCAACTCCAGTAACGTCGGCATGAGCAAGGTTGCTTTCGATATCGGCGGCGAGACCATCTATCACCTGGCGCAAAAGATCGGCCTGGGGCAACCCACCGGCCTCGACTTCCCGGGCGAGCGGGTCGGTAACCTGCCGAACTACCGCGAGTGGAGAAAGGCCGAGACTGCCACGCTGTCCTATGGCTACGGCCTGTCGGTGACCGCCATCCAGTTGGCCCACGCGTTCTCGGTATTGGCCAATAACGGCCGTATGGTTCCGCTGAGCCTGATCCACGTCGACGAAGCGCCAAAAGCCACCCAAGTGATCCCGGAAAACGTCGCCAAGACCATGCAAGGCATGCTGCAACAAGTGATCGAGGCACCGCGTGGCGTATTCCGCGCCCAGGTGCCGGCGTACCACGTTGCTGGCAAGTCCGGTACGGCGCGTAAGACCTCGGTGGGCACCAAGGGCTATGCCGAAAACTCCTACCGTTCGCTGTTCGCCGGCTTCGGCCCGATGAGCGACCCTCGCTACGCCATCGTCGTGGTGATCGACGAGCCTAGTAAAGCCGGCTACTTCGGTGGCCTGGTTTCGGCGCCGGTGTTCAGCAAAGTGATGTCCGGCACCCTGCGCTTGATGAATATCACGCCGGACAACCTGCCGCCGACGCAACAAGCCAACGCTGGTCCACCGGCTGCCGCTGTTAAAGCCAATGGAGGGCGCGGCTGATGTCTCTTAGCCTGAACAAGATTTTTGCCCATGCCGGCCACGATCTGCTGATTCGTGAGCTGACCCTGGATAGCCGTAATGTACGCGCCGGTGACCTGTTCCTGGCGGTACCTGGCGGCAAGCTCGATGGCCGTGCGCATATTGCCGATGCCCTGCAACGCGGTGCGGCTGCGGTCGCCTATGAAGTGGAAGGCGCCACCGTGCTGCCGATCACCGATGTGCCGTTGATTCCGGTCAAGGGCCTGGCAGCGCAGTTGTCCGACATCGCCGGGCGTTTCTACGGTGACCCGAGCCGCCAACTCAACCTGGTGGGCGTGACTGGCACCAACGGCAAGACCAGTGTGACCCAGTTGGTTGCCCAGGCTTTGGACCTGCTGGGTCAGCACTGCGGCATCGTCGGCACCCTGGGTACCGGTTTCTATGGCGCGCTGCAAAGCGGCCTGCACACCACGCCAAACCCGATTGCCGTACAAGCGACCCTGGCCGACCTGAAAAAGGCCGGCGCCAAGGCGGTAGCCATGGAAGTGTCTTCCCATGGCCTGGACCAAGGGCGTGTCACCGCACTGGCTTTTGACGTGGCCGTGATGACCAACCTGTCCCGCGATCACCTCGACTACCACGGCACCATGGAGGCGTACGCCGCCGCCAAGGCCAAGCTGTTTGCCTGGAATGACCTGAAGTGCCGGGTGGTCAACCTCGACGACGCATTCGGCCGCCAACTGGCGGGCGAAGACAGCGACGCGCGCCTGATCAGCTATAGCCTGCAAGATGCCAGTGCCTACCTGTACTGCCGCGAAGCCCAATTCAATGATGAAGGCGTGCGCGCCACGTTGGTGACGCCGCAGGGCGAGCACCACTTGCGCAGCACCTTGCTCGGGCGGTTCAACCTGAGCAACGTGCTCGCCGCTATCGGTGCACTGCTGGGCCTGGATTACGCCCTGGATGAAATCCTGCGGGTACTGCCGAAGCTGGAAGGCCCTGCCGGTCGCATGCAGCGCCTGGGTGGCGGTACACAACCGCTGGTGGTGGTCGATTACGCCCATACTCCGGACGCCCTGGAAAAAGTCCTCGAAGCCCTGCGCCCACATGCCAAAGGCAAACTGCTTTGCCTGTTCGGTTGCGGCGGTGATCGCGATCGCGGCAAGCGCCCGTTGATGGCCGAAATTGTCGAGCGCTTGGCCGATGGCGTACTCGTCACCGACGACAACCCGCGCAGCGAACACCCGAGCCAGATTTTCGACGACATCCGTGTCGGTTTCAAAGACGCCTCCAACGTCACTTTTGTGGCTGGTCGCGGCGCCGCCATTGCCCAGTTGATCGCCAGTGCCGGCGCGGACGACGTAGTGGTACTCGCGGGTAAAGGTCACGAGGACTATCAGGAAATAAACGGTGAGCGCCATGCCTTCTCTGATCTGGTCGAGGCGGATCACGCCCTGACCGCCTGGGAGGTCGCCCATGCTTAAGGCGATGACGTTCAGCGAACTGGCCCAGGCCCTGTCGGCCCGTGTGCTGTCGAGCGACTGCACATTCACCGGCGTCAGTATCGACAGTCGTAACATCCAGCCGGGGCAGCTGTTTGTCGCCCTGGCCGGCCCGCGTTTCGATGGTCACGACTACCTCAACGACGTTGCCGCCAAAGGTGCCGTCGGTGCCTTGGTGCAGCGTGAAGTGGCCGATTCTGCCTTGCCGCAACTGCTGGTAGCCGACACCCGCCTGGCGCTGGGCCAACTGGGTGCGCTTAACCGTGCTGCTTTTGATAAGCCGGTGGCGGCCATTACCGGTTCCAGCGGCAAGACCACGGTCAAGGAGCTGCTCGCCGGCGTTTTGCGCACGCGCGGGCCGGTACTCGCGACCCGTGGCAACCTGAACAATGATTTCGGCGCACCGCTGACCCTGCTCGAACTGGCCCCGGAACACACGGCGGCAGTGATCGAACTGGGGGCTTCGCGCATCGGCGAAATCGCCTACACCGTGGCGCTGACCCAGCCTCACGTGGCGATCATCAACAACGCCGGTACCGCCCACGTCGGTGAGTTCGGCGGCCCGGAAAAAATCGTCGAAGCCAAGGGCGAAATCCTTGAGGGGCTCGACGCTTCGGGCACTGCGGTACTTAACCTGGATGACAAGGCCTTCGAGACCTGGCGTGTACGCGCCGCCGGTCGCAAGGTCCTGACGTTTGCAGTGCTGAATGCCGCAGCCGATTTCCACGCCTCCAACATCAATGTCGATGCCCGTGGCTGCCCGTCCTTCACTTTGCACACCCCGCAAGGTGATGAGCACGTGCAGTTGAACCTGCTGGGCAACCACAACGTCGCCAACGCCTTGGCCGCCGCCGCTGCCGCCCATGCCCTGGGTGTGTCGCTGTTCGGTATTGCCACCGGCCTGGGCGCGGTGCAGCCGGTCAAGGGCCGCACCGTGGCGCAACTGGCTGGCAACGGCATGCGCGTGATTGATGACACTTACAACGCCAACCCGTCTTCCATCAATGCCGCTGTGGACCTGCTCAAAGGTTTTGATGGGCGCAAGGTACTGGTGCTGGGCGATATCGGTGAATTGGGCGATTGGGCTGAACAAGGCCACCGTGAAGTCGGCGCCTACGCCGCCGGCAAAGTGGACGCGCTCTACGCCGTTGGCACAAACATGGCCCATGCGGTCAACGCTTTCGGCCCTGGCGCGCGGCATTTCGCGAGCCAGGCCGAGCTGATCCAGGCGTTGACGGCGGCTGAACATGACAAACACACAACCATTTTGATCAAGGGATCGCGCAGCGCGGTGATGGAAAACGTCGTCGCAGCCTTGTGTGGCTCAAGTACGGAGAAACATTAATGCTGCTGCTGCTGGCTGAGTATCTGCAACAGTTCCACAAAGGCTTCGCGGTCTTCCAGTACCTGACCCTGCGCGGGATCCTGGGTGTGCTGACCGCGCTGTCTTTGTCACTGTTCCTGGGGCCGTGGATGATCCGCACCCTGCAGAACCTGCAAATTGGTCAATCGGTTCGTAACGACGGCCCGCAGTCGCACCTGTCCAAGTCCGGCACGCCGACCATGGGCGGTGCGCTGATCCTGTCGTCCATCGGCGTCAGTACCTTGCTGTGGGCCGATCTGCATAACCGCTACGTGTGGGTGGTGTTGCTGGTGACCCTGCTGTTCGGTGCCATCGGCTGGGTGGATGACTACCGCAAAGTGATCGAGAAAAACTCCAAGGGGCTGCCAAGCCGCTGGAAGTATTTCTGGCAGTCGGTGTTCGGCCTCGCTGCGGCGATTTTCCTGTACACCACCGCGCCGAGCGCCGTGGAAACCACCTTGATCATCCCGATGCTCAAGGATGTGAGCATCCCGCTGGGTGTCGGTTTTGTGGTGCTGACCTACTTCGTGATCGTCGGCTCCAGCAACGCGGTGAACCTGACCGACGGCCTCGACGGCCTGGCGATTATGCCGACGGTGATGGTAGGCGGTGCGCTCGGCATTTTCTGCTACCTCTCGGGTAACGTGAAATTCGCTGAATACCTGCTGATTCCCTATGTACCGGGCGCCGGTGAGTTGATCGTGTTCTGCGGCGCCTTGATCGGTGCCGGCCTGGGGTTCCTGTGGTTCAACACCTACCCGGCACAAGTCTTCATGGGCGACGTCGGCGCATTGGCGCTGGGCGCCGCCCTGGGCACCATCGCGGTGATCGTTCGCCAGGAAATCGTGCTGTTCATCATGGGCGGTGTGTTCGTGATGGAAACCCTGTCGGTGGTCATCCAGGTGGCGTCCTTCAAGTTGACCGGGCGCCGCGTGTTCCGCATGGCACCGATTCACCACCACTTTGAACTCAAGGGCTGGCCTGAGCCACGCGTGATTGTCCGCTTCTGGATCATCACCGTGATTCTGGTACTGGTCGGCCTTGCCACCCTGAAACTGAGGTAGAAACGAGTGTCCCTGATCGCTTCAGACCACTTCCGCATCGTTGTCGGCCTCGGCAAGAGCGGCATGTCCCTGGTTCGCTTCCTGGCGAACCGGGGCACGTCGTTTGCCGTGGCCGATACGCGGGAAAATCCACCGGAGCTGGTCACGCTGCGCCGTGACTACCCGCACGTGGAAGTGCGTTGTGGCGAGCTGGATGTCGAGTTTCTGTGCCGTGCCGACGAGCTCTACGTGAGCCCGGGCCTGGCCCTGGCGACACCGGCCCTGCAAGCGGCTGCGGCCCGTGGCGTGAAGCTGTCTGGCGATATCGACCTGTTCGCACGCAACGCGAAGGCGCCGATCGTGGCCATCAGCGGTTCCAACGCCAAAAGCACCGTCACCACCCTGGTCGGCGAGATGGCCGCGGCGGCGGGCAAGCGTGTGGCCGTCGGCGGCAATCTTGGCGTGCCGGCGCTGGACCTGCTCAGCGACGACGTCGAGCTGTATGTGATGGAGTTGTCGAGCTTCCAGCTGGAAACCACCCACGACCTCGGCGCTGAAGTGGCGACGGTATTGAACGTCAGTGAAGACCATATGGACCGCTACAGCGGCCTGCCGGCTTATCACCTGGCCAAGCACCGGATCTTCCGTGGCGCCAGGCAATTTGTCGTTAACCGCCAGGATGCCCTGAGCCGTCCGCTGATGGGCGAGGGCATGCCCTGCTGGACCTTCGGCTTGGGCAAACCGGACTTCAAAGGCTTCGGCATTCGTGAAGAGAACGGCGAGAAGTACCTGGCGTTCGAATTCCAGAACCTGATGCCGGTACGCGAACTGAAAATCCGTGGCGCGCACAACCAGTCCAATGCCCTGGCGGCCTTGGCACTCGGTCACGCGGTTGGCCTGCCATTCGACGCCATGCTCTCGAGCCTGCGCACGTTTGCCGGGCTTGAGCATCGCTGCCAGTGGGTGCGCGACCTCAATGACGTCAGCTATTACAACGACTCCAAAGCCACCAACGTCGGTGCAGCCCTGGCGGCCATCGAAGGCCTGGGTGCCGATATCGACGGCAAGCTGGTGCTGATCGCCGGTGGTGATGGCAAGGGCGCCGACTTCAAGGACCTTAAAGCGCCAGTGGCCGCCCATTGCCGCGCCGTGGTGCTGATGGGCCGCGATTCGGACCTGATCGCCGCCGCCCTCGGTGACGCTGTACCGCAAGTACGCGCAGCTTCCCTGGACGATGCCATTGCCCAGAGCAAAGCCTTGGCCCAGCCTGGCGATGCGGTGTTGCTGTCGCCCGCGTGCGCCAGCTTCGACATGTTCAAGAACTATGAAGAGCGCGGCCAACTGTTCGCCCGCGCCGTGGAGGCTTTGGCATGAGCCTCAACCTGAGAAACATCATCAAGCCATACCCGTCGCCGATCATTACCGGGCGCGGCATTGACCTTGATTTCCCTATGCTCGCCGGTTGCCTGGCGCTGCTCGGCCTGGGCCTGGTGATGATCACTTCGGCGTCCTCCGAAGTGGCTGCCGTGCAGTCGGGCAACACGCTGTACATGATGATCCGCCACCTGGTGTACCTGGTGATCGGCCTGGGCGCCTGCATCGTCACCATGATGATTCCGATTGCCACCTGGCAGCGCCTGGGTTGGCTGATGCTGATCGGTGCGTTCGGCTTGCTGGTCATGGTGATCGTCCCGGGCATTGGCCGCGAGGTGAACGGTTCGATGCGCTGGATCGGCTTCGGCGCGTTCAACGTGCAGCCTTCGGAAATCGCCAAGGTGTTCGTGGTGATCTACCTCGCCGGTTACCTGGTGCGCCGTCAGAAAGAAGTACGCGAAAGCTGGATGGGCTTCTTCAAGCCGTTCATCGTGCTGCTGCCCATGGCTGGTCTGCTGCTGATGGAGCCCGACTTCGGGGCCACGGTCGTGATGATGGGCGCCGCCGCCGCGATGCTCTTCCTGGGTGGTGTCGGGCTGTTCCGCTTCACCTTGATGGTGGTGCTGGCGGTGGCGGCCGTGACCATCCTGGTGCAGGCGCAACCCTACCGAATGGCGCGTCTGATTACTTTTACCGACCCCTGGTCCGACCAGTTCGGCTCCGGCTACCAGTTGACCCAGGCGCTGATTGCCTTCGGTCGCGGCGAGTGGCTGGGTGTGGGCCTGGGCAACAGTGTGCAGAAGCAGTTCTACCTGCCGGAAGCCCACACCGACTTTGTGTTCTCGGTATTGGCCGAAGAGTTGGGTGTGGTGGGCTCGCTGTGCACCGTGGCACTGTTTGTATTCGTCTGTGTGCGCGCCATGTACATCGGCTTGTGGGCCGAGAAGGCCAAGCAGTTCTTCGCCGCCTACGTTGCCTATGGGTTGGCCTTCCTGTGGATCGGCCAGTTCCTGATCAACATCGGTGTGAACGTCGGCCTGCTGCCGACCAAGGGCCTGACCTTGCCGTTCCTCAGTTACGGCGGCAGCTCGTTGGTGATTTGCTGCGCCTGTCTCGGGTTGTTGCTGCGTATCGAGTGGGAGAGTCGCACCCACCTGGGCAGCGAAGAGATGGAGTTCAGCGAGAGCGACTTCGCCGAGGAGCCGACTCATGGGCGCTAACGTGCTGATCATGGCGGGCGGTACCGGGGGGCATGTGTTCCCGGCCCTGGCCTGCGCCCGTGAATTCCAGAACCGTGGCTACACCGTGCACTGGCTGGGTACGCCCCGTGGCATCGAAAACGAATTGGTGCCCAATGCCGGTTTGCCGCTGCATTTGATCAACGTCACCGGGTTGCGCGGCAAGAGCAAGTTGTCATTGCTCAAGGCGCCGTTCGTGTTGCTCAAGGCGGTCATGCAGGCGCGCAAGATCATTCGCGAGTTGAAGCCGGTGTGTGTGCTCGGCTTTGGCGGTTATGTGACCGGCCCTGGTGGCGTTGCGGCGAAACTCGCGGGCGTGCCGGTGATCGTCCATGAACAGAACGCCGTCGCCGGTACTGCCAACCGCCTGCTGGTGCCATTGGCTGCGCGGGTGTGTGAAGCCTTTCCGAAAACCTTCGCCGCCTCCGACAAGCTTCGCACCACCGGTAACCCGGTGCGTACCGAGCTGTTCATGGCCATTGCGCGTGACGCGCTGGCGGGGCGCAAGGCTCACCTGCTGATCCTGGGCGGAAGCCTGGGCGCCGAGCCGCTGAATAAATTGCTGCCTGAAGCCGTTGCGCAACTTCCTGAGGATGTGCGCCCGGAGATCTTCCACCAGGCCGGCAAGAACCACGATGAAGTCACCGCCGCGCGTTATCGCGAGGCCGGTGTAGAGGCCAATGTACAGCCCTTCATCAAAGACATGGCCCAAGCCTATGGCTGGGCCGACCTGGTGGTCTGCCGCGCTGGTGCGCTGACCGTCAGTGAACTGGCGGCCGCCGGTCTGCCGTCCTTGCTGGTGCCTTTGCCCCACGCCATCGACGATCACCAGACCCGCAACGCCGAATATTTGGCCGGGGAGGGCGCTGCCTTCCTGCTGCCGCAAAGAACGACTGGCGCCGCCGATTTGGCCGCACGCCTGACCGAGGTTTTGATGCAACCGGAACGACTCAACAGCATGGCGAGCACCGCAAGCCGCCTGGCCAAACCTGACGCAACCCGCACCGTGGTCGATATCTGCCTGGAGGTGGCCCATGGTTGAGAATCAGAAAGCCATGCCGCAACCCGAGATGCGCCGCATCCGCCGTATTCACTTCGTCGGTATCGGTGGCGTGGGCATGTGCGGGATTGCCGAAGTGTTGCTGAACCTGGGCTACCAGGTGTCCGGCTCGGACTTGAAAGAGTCGCCGGTCACCGAGCGCCTGAAGTCCTTTGGCGCACAGATCTTCATCGGCCACCGTGCCGAGAACGCCGCCGAAGCTGACGTGCTGGTGGTGTCCAGCGCCGTGAACACGTCCAACCCGGAAGTGGCCACCGCCCTTGAGCGCCGTATCCCTGTGGTACCGCGTGCCGAGATGCTTGCCGAGCTGATGCGCTATCGCCACGGCATCGCCGTGGCCGGTACCCATGGCAAGACCACCACCACCAGCCTGATCGCCTCGGTGTTCGCCGCCGGTGGCCTGGACCCGACCTTCGTCATCGGTGGCCGCCTGAATGCAGCTGGCACCAATGCCCAGCTGGGCACCAGTCGCTACCTGATCGCCGAAGCCGATGAAAGTGACGCGAGCTTCCTGCACTTGCAACCGCTGGTCGCCGTCGTCACCAACATCGACGAAGACCACATGGCGACCTACGACGGCGACTTCAACAAGTTGAAGAAAACCTTCGTCGACTTCCTGCACAACCTGCCGTTCTATGGGTTGGCGGTGGTGTGCCTGGACGACCCGGTGGTGCGTGAAATCCTGCCCCAGGTCAAACGCCCTACCGTGACCTACGGCTTCAGCGAAGACGCCGACGTGCGCGCAATCAATGTGCGCCAGGAAGGCATGCAAACCTTCTTCACCGTGCTGCGCCCCGATCGCGAGCCGCTGGACGTGTCGGTGAACATGCCGGGCAACCACAACGTGCTGAACTCTTTGGCGACCATCTGCATTGCCACCGATGAAGGCGTCAGCGATGAAGCCATCGTCGAGGGCCTGTCGCGCTTTGCCGGTGTGGGCCGTCGCTTCCAGGTCTACGGCCAACTGCCGGTCGAAGGCGGTGACGTGATGCTGGTGGACGACTACGGCCACCACCCGACCGAAGTTGCGGCCGTTATCAAGGCCGTACGCGGTGGTTGGCCGGAGCGCCGGCTGGTGATGGTGTACCAGCCGCACCGCTACAGCCGCACCCGCGACCTGTACGACGACTTCGTCAATGTACTGGCCGATGCCAACGTGCTGCTGCTGATGGAAGTCTACCCGGCCGGTGAAGAACCGATCCCGGGCGCTGACAGCCGCAAGCTGTGCAACAGCATCCGCCAGCGCGGCCAGTTGGACCCGATCTACATCGAGCGTGGCGTGGATCTGGCGCCTATCGTCAAGCCGCTGCTGCGTGCCGGTGACATCCTGCTGTGCCAGGGCGCCGGTGATATCGGTGGCCTTGCGCCCAAATTGCTGGCGAGCCCGCTGTTTGCAGCCGCCGCCAAGGGGAAGTCGAAATGACCACTGATTACGGCTCCCTGTTTTCCACCCTTGCGCCTGCCGACTTCGGTCGCGTGGCCGTGTTGTTCGGCGGCAAGAGCGCCGAGCGCGAAGTGTCGCTCAAGTCCGGCAATGCGGTGCTTGAGGCGCTGCAAAGTGCTGGCGTGAACGCGTTCGGTATCGATGTGGGCGATGACTTCCTTGCCCGCCTGCAGGCCGAGAAGATCGACCGTGCCTTTCTCATTCTTCACGGCCGCGGCGGTGAAGACGGCAGCATGCAGGGCCTGCTCGAATGCGCCGGCATCCCTTACACCGGCAGCGGCATCCTCGCGTCGGCCTTGGCGATGGACAAGTTGCGCACCAAGCAGGTGTGGCACAGCCTGGGCATTCCGACCCCACGTCACGCCGTACTGTGCAGTGAAGACGATTGTATTTCTGCGGCCAAGGAACTGGGCCTGCCTTTGATCGTCAAACCAGCCCATGAAGGCTCCAGTATCGGCATGGCCAAAGTGAACTCGGCCGCCGAATTGATCGACGCATGGAAAGCGGCAAGTACCTACGATTCGCAAGTGTTGGTGGAACAGTGGATTTCCGGTCCCGAGTACACCATCGCCACCCTGCGTGGCCAGGTATTGCCGCCCATCGCTTTGGGCACGCCCCACACCTTTTATGACTACGACGCCAAGTACCTGGCTTCCGATACTCAGTACCGGATCCCGTGTGGGCTCGAAGCAACCAAGGAACAGGAATTGATGGACCTCACGGCGAAAGCCTGTGAGGCGCTGGGTATCGCCGGTTGGGCGCGGGCAGACGTGATGCAGGATGACCAAGGGAATTTCTGGTTCCTTGAAGTCAACACCGCACCGGGCATGACTGATCACAGCCTGGTTCCCATGGCTGCCCGTGCCGCCGGTCTGGATTTCCAGCAGTTAGTGCTGGCGATCCTGGCCGACAGCATTGAGCCAAGAGGCTAAAGACATGAACGGCGCATCGCTTCGTCATCAGCCCCCACAAGCACCGAGCCGCAAGCCGGTGCCACGGGGTGCAAGCCGAATGGTGGCTAAAGAGCCGATGTCGGCGCGCCTGCCAAAAGCCAACTTTGGTTTTATCAAGGCGCTGTTCTGGCCGGTGCTGCTGGTGGTGCTGGGCTTTGGCACGTACGAAGGCGCGCAGCGTCTGTTGCCGTATGCCGACCGGCCGATCACCAAGATCAGCGTGCAGGGCGACTTGAGCTACATCAGCCAGCAAGCGGTACAGCAGCGCATCGGCCCATACCTGGCGGCGAGCTTCTTTACCATCGACCTGGCTGGCATGCGCTCGGAGCTGGAACAGATGCCGTGGATCGCCCACGCCGAAGTTCGCCGGGTATGGCCGGACCAGGTCACGATCCGCCTGGAAGAACAACTGCCCGTGGCCCGTTGGGGCGATGGAGCGCTGTTGAACAACCAGGGCCAGGCGTTCACCCCGCGTGAGCTGGCCAACTATGAACACCTGCCGCAGCTGTTCGGGCCGCAGCGGGCGCAGCAGCAAGTGATGCAGCAGTACCAGGCCTTGAGCCAGATGCTGCGGCCATTGGGCTTCTCCATTGCACGCCTGGAATTGCGTGAGCGGGGCAGCTGGTTTTTGACGACCGGGGCAGGCAGTTCCGGCCCGGGCATCGAGTTGTTGCTGGGACGCGACCGCTTGGTGGAAAAGATGCGCCGCTTTATTGCCATCTATGAAAAAACCTTGAAAGAACAGATTACGAACATTGCGAGCGTCGACCTGCGTTACGCCAACGGCCTGGCCGTCGGCTGGCGTACACCGGCTGCGCCCACGGCAGCACAACCCGCTGTCGCGAAGAATTAAGAAGAGGCAGGACCCATGGCAAACGTGCAAAGCGGCAAAATGATCGTCGGTCTCGATATCGGCACCTCCAAGGTGGTGGCGCTGGTGGGCGAGGTCGGGGAAGACGGCGCGATCGAAATCGTCGGTATTGGCACGCATCCGTCCCGGGGCCTGAAGAAGGGCGTGGTGGTGAACATCGAGTCCACTGTGCAGTCGATCCAGCGCGCTATCGAAGAAGCGCAGCTGATGGCCGGTTGCCGGATTCACTCGGCGTTCGTCGGCGTGGCTGGCAACCACATCCGCAGCCTGAACTCCCACGGCATCGTGGCGATCCGCGACCGTGAAGTCAGCTCGGCCGACCTTGAGCGCGTCCTCGACGCTGCCCAGGCCGTGGCGATCCCGGCGGACCAGCGCGTGCTGCACACCCTGCCGCAGGACTACGTGATCGATAACCAGGAAGGCGTGCGCGAGCCCCTGGGCATGTCGGGCGTTCGCCTGGAAGCCAAGGTCCACGTGGTGACCTGCGCCGTCAACGCCGCACAGAACATTGAAAAATGCGTGCGCCGCTGCGGCCTGGAAATCGACGACATCATTCTCGAGCAGTTGGCCTCGGCCTACTCGGTCCTGACTGACGACGAAAAAGAACTGGGCGTGTGCCTGGTGGACATCGGCGGCGGCACCACCGACATCGCGATCTTCACCGAGGGTGCGATCCGTCACACCGCCGTGATCCCGATTGCCGGCGACCAGGTCACCAACGACATCGCCATGGCGCTGCGCACACCGACCCAGTACGCCGAAGAAATCAAGATCCGCTACGCCTGCGCCCTGGCCAAGCTGGCCGGTGCCGGCGAGACCATCAAGGTGCCAAGCGTGGGTGATCGTCCACCGCGCGAGCTGTCGCGCCAGGCCCTGGCCGAAGTGGTCGAGCCACGCTACGACGAGCTGTTCACCCTGATCCAGGCTGAACTGCGCCGCAGCGGCTACGAAGATTTGATCCCGGCTGGCATCGTGCTGACCGGTGGCACCTCGAAGATGGAAGGCGCGGTCGAGTTGGCCGAGGAAATCTTCCACATGCCGGTGCGCTTGGGCGTGCCTCATGGCGTGAAGGGCCTGGGCGACGTGGTGCGTAATCCGATTTATTCCACCGGTGTGGGCTTGCTGTTGTACGGGCTGCAAAAGCAGACCGACGGCATTTCCCTGTCGGGCCCGAGCATCCGTGACAGCTACCGCAGCGACGACGAGGCGAAAGCGCCGTTGTTCGAGCGGCTGCAGGCTTGGGTAAAAGGCAATTTCTAAAGATTTACCGCGACACCGCAGCACCCGCAATAAGCAGTAGGCGAAAAAACTAGAGAAAATGAAAGGAGAGGGAACATGTTCGAACTCGTAGACAACATCCCCGCTAGCCCGGTTATCAAAGTAATCGGTGTCGGCGGTGGCGGCGGCAACGCTGTCAACCACATGGTCAAGAGCAACATTGAAGGCGTTGAGTTCATCTGCGCCAACACTGATGCCCAGGCGCTCAAAAGCATCGGCGCGCGGACCATCCTGCAATTGGGCACCGCAGTGACCAAGGGCCTCGGCGCTGGCGCCAATCCGGAAGTCGGCCGTCAAGCCGCCCTGGAAGACCGCGAGCGTATTGCCGAAGTGCTGCAAGGCACCAACATGGTGTTCATCACCACGGGCATGGGCGGCGGTACCGGTACCGGTGCTGCACCGATCATTGCCGAAGTGGCCAAGGAAATGGGGATTCTGACCGTTGCTGTCGTGACCCGTCCGTTCCCGTTCGAAGGCCGCAAGCGCATGCAGATCGCCGACGAAGGTATCCGTCTGTTGTCTGAAAGCGTCGACTCGTTGATCACCATCCCCAACGAGAAACTACTGACCATCCTGGGCAAGGATGCCAGCCTGCTGTCCGCGTTCGCCAAGGCTGACGATGTACTGGCCGGTGCCGTTCGCGGTATCTCCGACATCATCAAGCGCCCAGGCATGATCAACGTCGACTTTGCCGACGTACGTACTGTGATGAGCGAAATGGGCATGGCGATGATGGGCACTGGCTGCGCCAGCGGTCCGAACCGTGCACGCGAAGCCACCGAAGCGGCCATCCGCAACCCGTTGCTCGAAGACGTGAACCTGCAAGGTGCACGCGGCATCCTGGTGAACATCACCGCCGGTCCTGACCTGTCCCTGGGTGAGTACTCCGACGTGGGTAGCATCATCGAAGCCTTCGCGTCCGAGCACGCCATGGTCAAAGTCGGTACCGTTATTGATCCGGACATGCGCGATGAGCTGCATGTAACCGTGGTTGCTACCGGCCTGGGTGCAAAAATCGAGAAGCCTGTGAAGGTCATCGACAACACCCTGCACACCAGCCAGGCCAGCCAGGCAGCTGCCGCTCCAGCCCCTGCTCGCCAGGAACTGCCGTCGGTCAACTACCGTGACCTGGACCGTCCGACCGTGATGCGCAACCAGGCTCAGGCCGGTGCTGCGGCGTCCCGTAGCCCGAATCCGCAAGATGACCTGGACTACCTGGACATCCCGGCATTCCTGCGTCGTCAGGCCGATTAATGGAATGTATCAGGGCTATGAAGGTGATTGGTGTTCAGCAAAGGTCTGGTCTGCTATTATCGCCAGCCTTTGTTGATACCAGTTCGCAATTTGCGCTGAAGCGGTCCAAGCCATGATTAAACAACGCACCCTGAAGAATATTATTCGTGCCACAGGTGTAGGTCTGCACTCCGGGGAGAAGGTATACCTGACCCTCAAGCCTGCACCTGTCGACACCGGCATCGTGTTTGTGCGTGCCGACCTGGACCCTGTGGTGCAGATTCCTGCTCGCGCGGAAAACGTTGGCGAAACCACTATGTCGACCACATTGGTCAACGGTGACGTCAAAGTGGACACGGTGGAGCACTTGCTCTCGGCCATGGCTGGCCTGGGCATCGATAACGCCTACGTCGAGCTCTCCGCGTCCGAAGTCCCGATCATGGATGGCAGCGCTGGCCCCTTCGTATTCTTGATTCAATCTGCCGGCCTGGAAGAACAGGACGCAGCCAAGAAGTTCATTCGCATTCTGCGGGAAGTGACAGTAGAAGACGGCGACAAGCGCGCTACCTTCGTCCCGTTCGAAGGCTTTAAAGTGAGCTTTGAGATCGATTTCGATCACCCGGTATTCCGTGACCGCACCCAAAGTGCAAGCGTGGATTTTTCCAGCACTTCGTTCGTAAAAGAAGTCAGCCGCGCCCGTACCTTTGGTTTCATGAGTGACATCGAGTACCTGCGCAAGCACAACCTCGCACTCGGCGGCAGCGTTGAAAACGCCATTGTGGTCGACGCGGATGGTGTACTGAACGAAGACGGCCTTCGCTACGAAGACGAATTCGTGAAGCACAAGATCCTCGATGCAATCGGTGACCTCTACCTGCTGGGCAATAGCCTGATAGGCGAGTTCAAAGGCTTCAAGTCGGGCCACGCCCTTAACAACCAGCTGCTGCGCAAGTTGATTGAGCAGACAGACGCTTGGGAAGTCGTGACCTTCGAAGATGCCAGCACCGCACCGATCTCTTACATGCGTCCCGTTGCGGCGGTGTAAGTAACAACTCTCTTTCTTTAGTTTTGAAAGGCTGCCTTCGGGTGGCCTTTTTTTATGCCCGACGAATATCCAAATGTGGGAGCTGGCTTGCCTGCGATAGCGGCCTGCCAGTTAGCTTATAGGTAGCTGACCCACCGCCATCGCAGCATAGGTATCTACATAACTCTGTTAGCTCAACGGTAATCACGATGCGAAGCGAGCCGCTCTTGATCTTGATCTGCTTTTGATCTTAGGCGCCCCGTTAAACCACGCTGGCGGATTACGGGCACACCGAGCCTAAGCGAGGTGCCGAGTGGTGGGGCAAGAGCGCTTTGCTTACTTTCGCGCTTTTCGAAAGTGAGCCGCCGTCAGGGCGGAACCCTAAGTGGCCGTTACCGCAGGAATGGATATGTACACGGTCCAACTGTGTTGACTGTCAGGCCGTCTTCGCAGGCAAGCCAGCTCCCACATTGGATCGCGGGGCATCAGTTATATCTGTGTCGGCTGCCAGGCCGTCACGGGAGCAAGCTCCCTCGCCATAGATTTAGCGTCGTGCCGAAGTTGTGTAGATACCTATGGCCATCGCAGGCAAGCCAGCTCCCACATTTGACCTCATCAGTTTGAGTTCTTTGAAACATCCACTATCCGGTTACGGCCGCTGTGCTTGGCCTGATACAACGCCTGATCAGCCTTGAGCAGCAGGTCTTCAAGGGAGGTACGGCTGTGCTTCTGCCAGGTACTCAGGCCGATGCTTACGGTGATCGGTTGCTCATCCCCGGCCACTCTCGGCAAGTGCTGGACCCCCTTGCGGATATGCTCGGCGATCACCCACGCGCCCTTGGCGTCGGTATTGGGCAGCACCACCGCGAACTCTTCACCGCCATAACGCGCCGCCAGGTCGGCAGGGCGGCGGATATGGCTGGCGATCACATGCGCGACTGCACGCAACGCCTCATCGCCGCCCTGGTGACCGTGGCGGTCGTTGAAGGCCTTGAAGTGGTCCACATCGATCATCAGTACGCTCAACGACTCGGTTGAGCGTTGTGCCCGGTCCCATTCCAGCCGCAAGCGTTCGTCCAGCGTGCGACGGTTGGCCAGGCCGGTGAGGGCATCGGTGGCTGCCAGTTCTGACAGCACCTGTTCAGCCCGATGGCGACGGCGCAGTTCCATGCACAGCGCCCAAGTCAGCCACAACAGGCCCACGCACAACACTCCGGTCGCGATGCTGACCAGCCACGCCGCACGCCGCCAGGGTGCGAACATTTCATCGCTGGACAAGGCCACCGCCACGATCAGCGGCAAGTTGCCCACATTCGAAAAACTGTAGAGCCGTGCATGGCGATCGACACTGGAGATACTTTGGAAGCTGCCGTCCCGTTCGCGCAGCATGCGCGCCACATTCGGGCGCTGGCTCAGGTCCTTGTCGACGATATCTACTTCCAGCAGAGGCTCTTGCGCCAGCAGGATGCCTTGGTGGTTGAGCAGGTTGATGGTGCTGTGGCTGCCGATGTTCAAGCTGCTGAACAACTGATGAAAGTACGAGAGGCGCATGGACGCGACCGCCACTCCCAGGAAGCGCCCATCCGGTGACGAAACGCGACGGCTGAACGCGATGCGCCAGGGGTCGGCACACTGGCAGCGCGCCATGAACGGGCGGCTGATATACAAGCCCAGGTCGGGGTTGGTGCGGTGCGCCTGAAAATAGTCCCGATCGGCAAAGTTACCCAGCTTGGGCGTGAGCAGGGACGAATCGGCAATCACCTCGCCGGCCGGGTCCAACAGCAGGATATCGCCCTTGTAGGGCGCCGCTGCAGAACGATCAAACAGCACCAGGTGCCTGATGCTCTCTGAAACGTCTTGCAGGTCGGTGCGCTCGGTGGCGCTGATCAAGCCTTTGAGGGCCATGTCGTAAAGTTCGACATTGCGCAGCACGTCCGCGTCGATCAATTGAGTGATGGTATTGGCGGTGCGCTTGGCCGTCTGCAGGGTATTGGCATGTTCACGAATCAGCAGCGCAGTGACGACCCCCACGATCAGCAACACTGTGAGCGTACTGCCCAGGATCAGCAGGCGCTCCGGGCGGCGGTTGGGGCGGGTAGGGCTTGAACTCATCGGGCACACTTCTGCGTTGAGAATGCCCTTAGCGTAGTAGCAACTCTTAAATATGGCGCAAAGCCAACCTGTAGGAGCGAGCTTGCTCGCGAAAAACTCGAGTGCGCCGCGTGCATTAAGGATGCCCGCGTCATCGTTAACGTTTTTCGCGAGCAAGCTCGCTCCTACCTGTACTCAGAACACGTTGATCGGGTAATCCACGATCACACGGTATTCATCCACATCGCGGTCCACTGCAGAGTAGCCATTGCTGCCGCGATTGGTCGCCCATTGCAGGCGCACGGCCAAGTCCTTGGCCGTGCCGCCCTGCACCACATATTTCAGGTCGATATCGCGCTCCCAGTGCTTGGCGTCCTTGCCATCGGCGCTGTACCAGTTGCTGTAGCCACGACTGTTGGGGTCGACCTTGGTCAGGTCGGTCTTGCCGCTGATGTAGGACACGGCGGACGTCAGGCCGGGCACGCCGAGGCCGGCGAAGTCGTAGGCGTACTTGAGCTTCCAGGAGCGCTCGTTGGGCCCGTTGAAGTCCGAGTACTGCTGGGAGTTGTCCAGGTACACGCTGTCGCCCTGGGTAATGTAGTCGAACGGCGTATTGCCATTGACCCGCTGATAAGTCGCCGTGACGCTGTGGTTGCCCACGCCCACGGTGAAATGCAGGCTGTAGGTGTTGTTGTCGATATCCCCCAGCAGCGATTGGCCGGTGTCCTGGGTATGGTAGTAGTGCACGCCGGGGGTCAGGCTGACCAGGTCGTTCAGGGCATAGGTGTATTCCAGGTCGTAGTAATACTGGTGCCAGACGTCCTTGAGTTCGGAGGCGTACAGGTTGCTGGTCAGCCCCTCGATCCCGCTGAACGACACGCCAGCCCAGTCCAGATGCTGGCTGTCCGTGTTGGCGGGCAGAGTGCCGTAGCTGGTGCCGATGCGCCGATGGCCGCTCTGGTTGTAGAGCTTGGTGAAACTGGCCTGGCCACCTTCGATCATCCAGCCGTCAAAGCTGTGGTTGGTCAGGCTCACGCCACGGAAAGTCTGCGGCAACATGCGCGTCATTCCGCCGGCGATCACCGGGTTGTTGAGGAACAGGTCGCCGGCTTTCAGTTCGGTGTCGAAGGCGCGCAGCTTCAAGGTGCCGCCAGCCGTCGAGAACGAACCTGGCGCTTTGCCGTTGCCGCTGCCATACGGAAGGATGCTGGAACCATCCGTACCACCACCGCCGTCGAGCTTGAGGCCGAGCATGGCATTGACGTCCAGGCCGAAGCCGACGGTGCCCTGGGTGTAGCCGGATTCGAAGGTGCCGATAAAGCCCTGGCCCCATTCCTTGCTGTCATCGGTATGAATATCGCGTCGGTCGCGATTCATGTAGTAGTTGCGGGTGTTGATCGTGAGGTGCGAACCCTCGACGAAACCTTCGGCGGGCGGGGCGTCTGTCGCATGGGCAAGGGGGATGATCGTTGCTGCGATTGCGAGGAATAACGGGGTTAACGTCAGCGAGTTCTTCACCGGTGGAGCTCCTTTGGTCAATCATGAACGGCCAGTGTCGTGGGGTGTGCCCGGCCTTTTTTCACGGCAAAAAAAAGCCGCTGAAGTCAGCGGCTTTAAGACAGATTCCCAGTGTAGAGCCCTGGAAATAAGTCGAGGGAAATTCGGGTGAGTGGTCAGCTGCCTTTGCCGTCGCGCTCATCGATGCGTCAAAGTAACGCAGGCGAGCGGTGCGATACAGAGTGTAACAAGATAATAACTATTGCCCAAACCGCAACAGTGAGGGCCATGGGATCTTCTGTGGGAGCAGGCAAGCCAGCTTCCACATTTTGACCGAGTTGTTTAGATCGGCAGGGTGATACCAAACGTATTGCCACCGCCTTCACTACGCACAAACACATCCCCCCCATGCATCAACGCAATCGCCTTGACGATCGCCAGCCCCAGCCCATGATTGGCCCCGCTGTTGCTGCGCGATGCATCCACGCGGTAGAAACGTTCAAACAGGCGTGGCAAGTGTTCGCTGGCAATGACCTCGCCGGGGTTGGTCACGCCAATCGCCACCTGGTGTGCCTGCACTTCAATGTGCACGTCGATGACGTGCCCCGGCGCGGTGTGTTGCACGGCATTGCTCAGCAGGTTGATCAGTGCGCGACGCAGGTGGGCCTTTTCGATCTGTACCACGGCATCGCCGTGCACGCGCACTTCGACCTGGGCGTCTTCGAGGATGAAGTCCAGGTAGTCGAGGGTGGTGGCCACTTCATCGGCCAGGGCGCTTTCGATCAGCTTGGTGGCCTTGCTGCCCTGGTCGGCGCTGGCGAGGAACAGCATGTCGTTGATGATCGAGCGCAGCCGTTCCAGCTCTTCCAGGTTCGATTGCAGCACCTCGAAATATTGCTCTGCCGAACGGCCGCGAGTGAGGGCAACCTGGGTCTGGCCGATCAGGTTGGTGAGCGGCGAACGCAGTTCATGGGCGACGTCGGCGTTGAACGATTCCAGGCGCGAATACGCCTGCTCGACACGGTCGAGGGTGGCGTTGAACGAATTGACGAACTGGCTCAATTCCGGCGGCAGCGGCGACAGGTGCAGGCGCCCGGAGAGTTTCGGCGGCGCAAGCTTTTGCGCCTCATCCGAGAGTTTGCCCAGGGGCTTGAGGCCGATACGCGCGACCCAGAACCCCAACAGTGCCGCCAGTGTTACACCCACCAGCGCGAGGCTGATCAACGCCACCAGCAAGTGATGCTGGGTGGCACGGAAGTTTTCCGTGTCGATGGCAATCATGAAGCGCAGCGCCGGGCGCTGGTCCTTGGCTGAAAACTGGCTGACCAGCACCTTGAAGGGATAATCGTGATCCGGTAGACGCAGGTCGCGCTTACCCGTGGCGCCCTCGGCAAAGGCACGAATCTGCGCATCCGGCTCACCGTATTCGTAGCTCGGGTCGCTGCTGACCACCCAGAAACGGATGCGCTTGTCTTCTTCCCCCAACAGCTTGAGCTTGGACCTGATCTTGGCCCAATGCTCCGGCGTGCCGAAGCGATTGATCGACGACTCCAGCACGCTGTAGCGCGCATCCAGCTCGGCACCTGGCAACAACCCCAGGCCACGGTCGACCTGCTGGTACAGCGCGCCGCCGATCAACAGAAAGATCAGCAGCGCCACCAGGGTGAACATGCCACTCAGGCGCAGGGCGATGGAATTAGCGACCACTGTGGTTTTCCTGCATGCGGTTCTCCAGCACATAGCCCATGCCACGAATGGTGTGCAGCAGCTTGTGTTCGAACGGCCCGTCGAGCTTGGCGCGCAGGCGCTTGATCGCCACTTCCACCACGTTGGCGTCGCTGTCGAAATTGATGTCCCAGACCATCTCGGCAATCGCAGTCTTGGACAGGATCTCGCCCTGGCGCCGCGCCAATACGCTGAGCAGCGAGAACTCCTTGGCGGTCAGGTCCAGGCGTACACCGTTGCGGCTGGCCTTGCGGCTGATCAGGTCGATCCACAGGTCTGCGACGGTGACCTGCACCGGTTCATGGCCGCCGCTGCGGCGGGTCAGGGCTTGCAGGCGGGCCACCAGTTCCAGGAACGAAAAGGGCTTGCCCAGATAATCGTCGGCGCCTTCGCGCAGGCCGCGGATGCGGTCTTCCACGCGCTCGCGAGCGGTGAGCATGATCACCGGCGTCTGCTTGCGGGCGCGTAAGGCGCGCAACACACCGAAGCCATCCAGGCCGGGCAGCATCACGTCGAGCACGATCACGGCGTAATCGTTTTCCAGCGCCAGGTGCAGGCCCTCGATGCCTTCTCGGGCCACGTCGACGGTATAGCCTTGCTCGGTCAGGCCGCGGTGCAGGTAGTCCGCGGTTTTTTCTTCATCTTCAATAATCAGGACGCGCATGACCGCCTCAGTGTGTGGTCGCCAGCGCAAGCGCTGGTTTGGGCCTGTGGAAAAGCCGTTCGAGGTACAAGTATATGACCGGAGTGGTGAACAGCGTCAGCGCCTGGCTCACCAACAAGCCGCCCACCACCGCGATGCCCAGCGGCTGGCGCAGTTCCGCCCCAGGGCCTGCGCCGAGCATCAACGGCACCGCACCGAGCAACGCAGCAAGGGTGGTCATGATGATCGGCCGGAACCGCGTGACGCAGGCTTCATAAATCGCATCTTCGGGTGACAGCCCGCGTACCCGCTGCGCCTCCAGGGCGAAGTCGATCATCAAGATACCGTTTTTTTTCACGATGCCGATCAGCAGCACCAGGCCGATCAAGGCCATGATCGAAAAGTCCTGGCCCAGCAGCCACAGCATGATCAGCGCACCGAGGCCCGCCGAGGGCAGGGTGGAAATGATCGTCAGCGGGTGCACAAAACTCTCATACAGCACACCCAGGATAATGTAGACCGCTACCAGCGCCGCGAGGATCAGCCAGGGTTGGCTGGCCAGCGAGCTCTGGAACGCCTGGGCCGCACCCTGGAAGTTGCCGATGATTGTGCTCGGCATCCCGATTTCGTTTTTGGCCTGGTCGAGCATGATCACTGCGTCGCCCAGCGCCACGCCGGGCGCGAGATTGAATGACAGGTTGGCGGCGGGGAACATGCCGTCATGGCTGATGGACAACGGCCCGACTGTGGGCGGGTCGACTTTGGCCAAGGCCGACAGCGGCACCATTTCATTGGTCAATGGCGAGCGCAGGTAAAAATAGTCGAGGCTTTCGGCCTTGCCGCGCTGTTGGCTGTCCAGTTCAAGTATCACTTGATACTGGTTGATCTCGGTCTGGAACTCGTTGATCTGGCGCTGGCCGAAGGCGTCGTACAACGCTTGGTCGACATCGGTGGCGGTCAGCCCGAAGCGCGCGGCGGCCTGGCGGTCGATGCTGATATGGGTGATGCTGCCGCCCAGTTGCAGGTCGTTGGACAGGTCGCGAAACGCCGGGTTGGCGCGCAGTTTTTCGGTGAGGCGTTGGGTCCAGATGTTCAGCGTCGGGCCGTCGTTGCTCTTGAGCACGTATTGGTACTGGGCGCGGCTGGGGCCGGAGCTCAGGTTGATGTCCTGGCCGGCGCGCAGGTACAGCACGATGCCCGGCACCTTCGCCAGCTGCGGGCGGATGCGGTCGATGAACTGGCTGGCGGACACATCGCGCTCACTGCGGTCTTTCAAGGCGATCCAGAAGCGGCCGTTGGCGATGGTCTGGTTGCTGCCGGTAACGCCCACTGAATGGGAAAACGCCTGCACCGCCGGGTCGGCCTTGACGATCTCGGCCAGGGCCTTGTGCTTGGCGACCATGTCCTTGTACGACACATCGGCCGCCGCTTCGCTGGTGCCGAGCACGAAACCGGTGTCCTGCACCGGGAAGAATCCCTTGGGAATGAACACATAGCCGACCACCGCCAGGGCCAGGGTTACCACGAAGGTCGCGGCCATGCTGCGTTGGTGCGCCAGGGCACGGCGCAGGTTGCGCGCATAGCCGGCCAGCAGGCGTTCGCTGAAGCTGGGTTTGGCGTGGGCAGGGTGGGTAGGGGCACGCATGAACAAGGCGGCCAGCGTCGGTGCCAATGTCAGCGAAACCACCACTGAAATCAGAATGGTCGCGGTGGCCGTCAACGCAAACTCCTTGAACAACCGACCGACCACCCCGCCCATGAACAGCAGCGGAATAAACGCCGCCACCAGCGAGAAGCTGATGGACACCACGGTAAAGCCAATTTCACCCGAGCCCTTGATCGCTGCTTCGCGCTTGCCCAGGCCAGCCTCCAGGTGCCGATGGATGTTCTCCACCACCACAATCGCATCGTCCACCACAAAGCCCACGGCGATCACGATGGCCACCAGGGTCAGGTTGTTCAGGCTGAACCCCATCACATACATCAGGGCGAAACTGGCCACCAGCGAGACACCCAGCACCGCAGACACAATCAGCGTCGCCGACAGTTGACGCAGGAACAACGCCATCACCGCCACCACCAGCAGGATGGCGATCAGCAGGGTCATTTCCACTTCATGCAGTGAGGCGCGGATAGTCTTGGTGCGATCGGTCAACACGCTGACCTGCACCGAGGCCGGCAACATGCCTTGCAGACGCGGCAGTTCGGCTTGAATGCGGTCGACGGTGTCGACGATGTTGGCGCCGGGCTGGCGCGAAATCACCAGGTTCACCCCAGGCGTATCGCCGGACCAGGCTTGTACGTAGGCGTTTTCCGAGCCGTTGACGACGTTGGCGATATCGCGCAGTTGAACTGGCGCACCGTTCTTGTAGGAAACGATCAGTTGGCCGTATTCCTCAGGGTGAAACAGCTGGTCGTTGGTCGACAGGGTGGACACGCTGTTTTCGCCATAGATCGCGCCCTTGGCCAGGTTGAGGCTCGACTGCTGGATGACCAGGCGTATATCGGCGAGCGTCAGGCCGATGGCCGCGAGCTTGTCTGGGGACGCCTGCACGCGAATCGCCGGGCGTTGCTGGCCGGTGATGTTGATCTGGCCGACGCCGTCGATCTGGCTGATCTGGCGCGCCAGCAGGGTTTCCACGTAGTCGCTCAGCTCAGTGCTGGGCATGCTGCTGGAGCTGACGCTGAGGATCAACACCGGGCTGTCTGCCGGGTTGACCTTCCTCCAGGTAGGCAAGCTCGGCATGTCGCTGGGCAGCTTGCCGGATGCGGTGTTGATCGCGGCCTGGACTTCCTGGGCGGCGGTGTCGATGCTTTTTTCCAGGGTGAACTGCAGGGTCAAGAGGCTGGAGCCCAAGGCGCTGCTGGAGGTCATCTGGGTCATGCCGGGGATGGCGCTGAACTGCACCTCCAGGGGCGTGGCCACCGATGAGGCCATGGTGTCCGGGCTGGCGCCGGGCAGTTGCGCGGTGACCTGGATGGTCGGGAATTCCGCTTCCGGCAGTGGCGCGACGGCCAGGTTCGGGAAGGCAATAATCCCCAGCAACACCATTGCGAAGGTCAACAGCAGGGTGGCGACCGGGTGATCAACGCACCAGGCCGAGGGCGACCGGCTTGCGCTCATGGCTGCACCTGGGCGTCGGCGGTGTGGATCACTTGTGGCGGCTCCTTGAGCACCTCCACCTGCGCACCGGCCTTGAGCCGAGATTGCCCATCGCTGACCAGCACATCGCCGGCCTGCACGCCTTTGATGATATTGATGTCGCTGTTCTGGTAAGCGACCTGCACCGGCACCACCTCGACTTTTTCAGCGCTTACGCGGTACACGAAATGTGAGTCCAGCCCGCGCTGCACCACGGTCGGCGGTACCACCAGGGCGTTCTTGTCGAGGGCCGTCTGGATTTTGATGGTCACCAGTTGTCCCGGCCATAGCTTATGCGCCGGGTTGCTGAACTCGGCCTTGGCCCGCAGGGTGCCGGTGGTGGAACTGATTTGGTTGTCGATCAGGCTCAGGTGGCCTTCGCCCAGCAGGTCGCCGGTCTGGCCATCGGTGTCGGCGCCCAGGTAGGCGTCGACGGTGGCCCGGGTGGGGGCGGCGATCAGGCCCTGCAAGGTTGGCAGCATCTGCTGTGGCAGCGAGAACTCAACGGCAATCGGGTCGAGTTGGGTGACGGTAAACAGCCCCTGGGTGTCGCTCATGCGCAGGAAGTTGCCTTCGTCCACGTTGCGGATGCCCACGCGGCCGCTGACCGGGGAGCGAATCTGGGTATAGGAAAGTTGTACTTGAGCCGCATCAATGGCCGCCTGATTGCCCTGCACCGTGGCCTTGAGCTGGTTGACCAGTGCCTGTTGCTGGTCATAGGTCTGTTTCGACACACCGTCGTCGATGCTCAGCGCCTTGTAACGCTTGAGATTGACCAACGCCACTTGCAACTGTGCCTGGCTTTCACCCAATTGCGCCTTGGCCTGGTCGAGGCTGGCGCGGATCGAGCGGTCGTCGATGGTGGCCAGCAGATCGCCCGCTTTCACTGATTGGCCTTCCTTGACCAGCAGTTGTGTGAGGATGCCGTCGATTTGCGGGCGAATCACCACGCTGTGCAACGACAGCACTGAGCCTATGCCGCTGACAAACCTGGGAACGTCCTGTTGCGCGACGTTCACCACCCGTACCGGGATCGCCGTGGGCGCTGCCAGGCGGGGCTTGGCAGGCCGTGTTACTGCCCAGGCGGCCACCGCCAATACCAAGAGGATGCCCACCATCAGGGCCGTGTTTCGTTTTATCTGCATGGGAGGCGCCGGGGCGCAGTTGCACGTTTTAAGCTGCAAGCTGCCAGTTGAAGGTTGGGTAGCTGCTTTATAGCCCGGTAATGCGGTCAGCACGGTGACGCCAAACTGACAGCCGCGACAGCTAGCGCTTTTTACTTGTGGCTTGAAGCTTACCGCTCGCCGCTTTGCCCCCGTATACTGGCGCTTTTACACCTATAGCTGCGCCGGAGCCCTTATGACTTCCCCAACCCAACCCCCTGTCGACGCGGCTGACCCCGTCGATTCGGCCACCGCCGACGGCGTTGAAAAAGCCGAGATCCCGGCGTTCAAGTTCCCCTTCAAACCGGGTGAGCTGGCTGGCGCCAAGAATGCCAGCCAGCCCTGGTACAAAGGCGGCGCCAAGAACGGCCATACCAAGACGCCAGGCATGGCGCCTCCGGGCACTCGCCGCTCCATGGGTAAACGCTGAGATTAAAGCGTTGCGTGCGTTATAGGCAGTTGCCTACATCGCCCGTGGACATTTCTGCTTGTAGGTCTGCGACCGATTCTTGAAAGCTTGCACAGCGTTTGCTTCGTCCCGATGACGCTCATCGGGGCGTGGTGAGTCAGCTTTCCGGAAAAGGACATTCCCGTGGCCCTGATACACCTTTGTGCGGTGCTTGCCCTCTTGCTCTCGACAAGTGTCGTTGCCGCCGACGTTCAACCGCGGCGTGAAATCCGTTTCGCCGTCGCCGCGCATTTTCCGCCTTTTCAAAGCCGCAATTCTCAAGGGCAATTGGTGGGGCTGAACATCGAACTGGGCAATGCCCTGTGCGAGCAGCTCAACGTGCGCTGTACCTGGGTTGACCAGATCGTCATGGAAAATTTCCCCGCTCTTGAGGCCAGGCAGTTCGACGCGATCATGGGCATGGCGCCCACCTGCAGTCGACGGCGACGGGTGAGTTTCACCCGTGATCTCTACCCGATCACCACTCGGCTGGTGGCGCGTAAAACCTCGGGCCTGCGCCCTAATCGACGGTCGCTCAGGGGCAAGCGTGTCGGGGTGCTGGTGCGCAGTAATCGGGAAGCCTTTGCCCTGTCGCAGTGGGCGCCGGCAGGGGTAATCATCAGGAGTTTCTGGCTCAACGACCAACTGGTGCAGAGCCTGGTTTCGGGCGATATTGACGCGACCCTTCAAGGCGCCGTGGAGATCCGAGAGGCCCTGCTAGACACGCCCCAGGGCTTGGACTTCAATTTCATGGGGCCGCCTGTGTCGTCTGGTCTGCTGGGTAATAGCGTGGCGATTGCGGTGCGAAAAACCGATACCGCGTTGCGTAATGAGCTTAATCACGCGTTTGAGCAACTGATGCACAATGGCGAATACCAACGCATCCTCCAGCCCTATCGCCTCGATGTGTTGCCTGCCCATCCATGAGCGCTATTGTGTGAGTGCAACTCTGCTCCCGAGAGGCGCCTATCTACCTGACACTCCGAGCTCCAAATGTGGGAGCTGGCTTGCTGCGATGACGGCCTGACAGCCTGCGACTATCTAGCTGACGCCCCACAGTTGGATCGAGGGGCGTCAGGGAAATTTTCGTCGAATGGTAGGCCGTCGCGGGAGCAAGCTCCCTCGCCACAGGTCCAGCGTCGCGCTGAAGTTGAGTAGATACCTACGCCAAAATAAGGCCGTAGTAGCCTAAGCCGCCCTCAACGAGATAAACGCATAATTGGCCGGCACCTCAGTGGCAATGCGCGCCCCGGCATCCAGCACCTGTTCAGCGATGTCCATCCCGGACACATGAAACACCCATTCGTTGGCCATTACCGGCTGTTCAACCGCCTGTTCAATGGCCTGGGCAAACGCCTGCATGTCCGGCAGGTACGCGGTAAACCCGTCGCCCTTGAGTGCGGTCGTGCGAATGCCAAGCAACGCGCACACCGCTTCTTTGGTCTGCACGTCATCACGGTCGGCCTGGCGTGAACGGCGAATCAGTTCGGCCAGTTGCGCATCCATCAACTCACCACCGACGATCAGCGCAGGGCCTTGCTCCCAGGATTCCGGCGGGCAGTCCTTGGCGCTTGGGTTCAGTGGGATATGCGGGTTGATCTCCATCGGGTAGATGCGGCACACCAGCGGGCGCCGTTCGTAGATGCGGCAGCGGTTGTCTTCGTCAAGATTCCGGCAGCGTCCGGCGTTGTAGGCGGCAAAGGTAATTGCCACAAACGCCTCGGTATTGCCGCTGGGCACGACCACTGAGCGGCGCTCGGCATGTTCCCGTTGTTGCAGGGGCAGGCCCAGGCCGTTACCCAGAAAGCCCTCCACCAGAACGATGACGTTACCGCCGTCCGCCGCCCAGCTGCGGGCTTCTTCGAGGGTCAGGGGCACATGATGGTCGCTGCAGCATTTACCGCAACCGACGCAGGAAAAGTGTGTGTTCATGGCGGATCTGTCACCAGGCAAGGTCAGAGGGCACGCTTGAGGGGTGACGGGTTTTTACCTCTATCTACCGCTCAGGGGCTCTGGAAGCAAGTTATGCGCCAGTGAGGATCAGCCCTGGGATACGATGTCGCGCAGCACAAATCGCATGCCCGCACTTTCATACAGTTGCCGGGCGCGCAGGTTGCTCTCCAGCACCTTGAGGTCCACATAGGGTTCACCGCGCTGCTTGAATACCTGGAAGCTGTGCAGCAGCAAGGCGCGGCCCAGTCCTTGGCCTTGGGCGCAGGGGTGTACGGCCAGGTTCTTGATAAAGGCGCTGGTCCAGCATTGGGCCACTGCGAGAACACCGTCGTGGTTACTGGCCACCAGGCACAGCGTCGGGTCGTACTCGGCATCGGTGACGAACTGCTGGCGCCACTCATCCAGGTGGCCGACACGGCCACCGCCCTGGTCCTGGGTCATGCGCAGCACGGCATGGATCGCCGGGGCCAGTTCATCGCGATAATGATCCAGTCGGGTATCCGCTGGCCACTGCGGGGCGGGCAGGCTGCCGGTGAGGTCGCGACGCAGCAGCTGGTAATACTCGCCCAAGGCTTACAGGCCCTTTTGCGCCACGGTTTGTGCGGCGACGACCAGGCATTTGGTCAATTCTGGGGATGAGAATTTGGTGAGTACTGAGTCGGCACCGGCCAGGCGTGCTTTTTCGCTGTTCATCGCGCTGTCCAGGGAGGTGTGCAACAGCACGTAGAGATCCTTGAAATCCGGGGTTTCGCGCAGGGTGCGGGTGAGGGCGTAGCCGTCCATCTCAGACATCTCGATGTCCGACACCACCACGTTGATCTGTTCAACCGTGCCTTGCAGCTCCAGCAACACGTCGATGGCTTCCTTGGCGCTGCGGGCGGTGTGGCAGGTAAGGCCGAGGTTGCGCAGGGTGTGGACCGATTGCTGCAAAGCCACCTGGCTGTCGTCCACCACCAGGATGCGGGCGTTGCCCAGCACTTCGGCTTCTTCCATGGTCAGGTCGGTCGGCGCCGCTTCAATCGGTGCCGGGGCGATGCCATGGATGACTTTCTCGATATCCAGCACCTGCACCAGGCCACCTTCCACTTGGGTAACGCCGGTGATAAACGCCCGATTGCCGCCGGAGCCGTAGGGAGGCGGGCGGATATCGGTGGTCAGGCAATGCACGATCTTGCTCACCGCCTGCACGTGCAGGCCCTGTTTGGAACGGCTGACATCGGTGACGATCAGGCAGCCGCCATCCGGGTCTTGCAAGGGCATTTCACCCAGGGCGCGGCTCAAGTCGATCACCGACAACGAAGCGCCGCGCAAGGTGGCGATGCCTTTGACGTGCGGGTGGGACTCCGGCAGCTTGGTCAACGGCGGGCAGGGGATGATCTCACTGACTTTCAACAGGTTGATGGCCATCAGCTTGCCGCTGCGCAAGGTAAAGAGCAGAAGCGAGAGTGAGTCTGCGCGGGCTTTGGTGGTGGACATAAAAACCTTCTGTGGATCAGGGATGACGATCTATAGAGAGTTATCGACTTGGCTGGCCTGGGCTTTAACCGGATTTTTGTGTCGGGCACTGTTTATGTGGGAGCTGGCTTGCCTGCGATACCAATCTGTCAGTCAGCTATTGAGTGACAGATGTACCGCTATCGCAGGCAAGCCAGCTCCCACATAAAGTCCAGTATCAGCCCTTCCAGGCCTGTGGGTTCACCAGATCCTGCGGGCGTTGGCCCAGCAGGGCGCTGCGCAGGTTGTCCACGGCGCGGTTGGCCATGGCTTCGCGGGTTTCACCGGTGGCCGAACCAATATGCGGCAGGGTCACCGCATTGCTCAGTTGGAACAACGGCGATTCAGCCAGCGGTTCCTTTTCGTACACATCCAGCCCGGCACCACGAATGCGCTGGGTTTGCAGGGCTTCGACCAGCGCAGGCTCATCTACCACTGGCCCACGGGAGATATTGATCAGGATCGCGCTGGACTTCATCAACCCCAGCTCCCGGGTGCTGATCAGGTGATGGGTCTTGTCGCTCAACGGCACCACCAGGCAGACGAAATCCGCCTCGGCCAGCAACTGCTCCAGGCTGCGAAACTGCGCGCCCAGTTCCTGCTCCAGCGCGGTCTTGCGGCTATTGCCGCTGTAAAGGATCGGCATATTGAAGCCCAGGCGCCCACGCCGGGCCACGGCCGCGCCGATATTGCCCATGCCGACGATGCCCAGGGTCTTGCCGTGCACATCGCAACCAAACAAAGGCGCGCCCACGCTGGCTTTCCATTGGCCGGCCTTGGTCCAGGCATCCAGTTCGGCCACGCGGCGTGCGCTGCTCATCAGCAACGCAAAGGCCAGGTCGGCAGTGCTCTCGGTGAGCACATCGGGGGTGTTGGTGAGCAGGATCCCGCGCTCGTTGAAGTACGGCACGTCGTAGTTGTCGTAGCCCACCGACACGCTGGACACCACCTCCAGCTTGCTCGCGCTTTCAAGCTGCTCGCGGCCCAGCTTGCGGCCCACGCCGATCAAGCCATGGGCATGGGGCAGGGCTTCGTTGAACTGTGCGTTGATGTCACCCAACTTGGGGGTGGGCACGATCACCTCGAAATTCTGTTGCAGGCGTTCGATCATCGGTGGGGTGATACGGCTGAAGGCCAGGACAGTCTTTTTCATGGCAGAACTCCACTCAACATGTGGGAGCTGGCTTGTCTGCGATGACGGTGTGTCAGCCACTGTTGTGTTGGCTGATCCACCGTCATCGCAGGCAAGCCAGCTCCCCCAATGAGTTTATAGGGGGTGGGAAGCAGCATTTCAAAATCAGTTCGCCATCCGCACACCACCGCTCAACTCATACGCCACCAACTCCGCCTGGTGCGCCGCGAGAATTTCCGGCAACGAACCGCGCAGGTATTCCACCCAGGTTTTGATCTTTGCATCCAGGTATTGGCGCGAGGGGTAGATGGCGTACAGGTTCAGCTCCTGGGAACGGTAGGTCGGCATCACCCGCACCAGTGTGCCGTTGCGTAGCCCTTCGATCGCGGCGTACACCGGCAGCAGGCCGACGCCCATGCCGCTGGTGATCGCGGTTTTCATCGCATCGGCCGAGTTCACCAGGAAGGGCGAGCTGTTGATCGCCACGCTTTCCTGGCCTTCAGGGCCGTTGAAGGTCCATTTGTCCAGCTGGACCACCGGGCTGACCAGGCGCAGGCACGCATGGTTGAGCAAGTCCTGGGGCCGCTGTGCGCAGCCCTTGGCCTTGACGTAGTCCGGCGAGGCGCAGGCGATGCTGTAGGTGATGCCCAGGCGCTGGGAAACGAAACCTGAGTCCGGCAGTTCGCTGGCCAGCACGATGGACACGTCGTAGCCCTCGTCGAGCAAATCCGGCACGCGGTTGGCCAGGGTCAGGTCGAAGGTCACGTCGGGATGGGTGCGGCGATAGCGGGCAATGGCGTCAATAACGAAATGCTGGCCGATGCCGGTCATGGTGTGCACTTTCAACTGCCCGGCCGGGCGCGCATGGGCGTCACTGGCTTCGGCCTCGGCCTCCTCGACATAGGCGAGGATCTGCTCGCAGCGCAGCAAATAGCGTTTGCCGGCCTCGGTCAGCGCGATGCGCCGGGTGGTGCGGTTGAGCAAGCGGGTTTGCAGGTGGGCCTCAAGGTTGGAGACCGCGCGCGAGACGTTGGCCGTGGTGGTGTCCAGTTGCACGGCGGCGGCGGTGAAGCTGCCGGCTTCGGCCACGCAACTGAAGGCGCGCATGTTTTGCAAAGTGTCCATGGAGTGTTCTCAAGGGAGATAGCAAATTGTGACAGAAAGTTACGCTTTCAGTGATCCCTACCAACGGATTATCGCCTGAACGGTAACAAAGATTCACAGGAATGCCAGCTTATCGTCCTCCCTGGCGCCGCCTAGAATTGCGCCACCTCTCCCGCAACACCCTCTCAGGAATTCGCTTGCCGTGCCGCGTCGCATCAGCAGAGAGCTGAAGACTCTCAGTGTTTGGGCCTTAACGTCAGTCATCAGCGGTTGCATCGGAACCGGAGGAATCGCCCCGCAGGGCCAGGCGATCAACGCCAATAGCCTGGCCACCGACGCCGCGATCCAGAGCGCCGCCCGCGACGCCCACTGGCCTACCGCCCAATGGTGGCAGGCCTACGGCGACCCGCAGCTCAACCGTTGGGTCGAACTCGCCACCCGCAACAGCCCCAGCCTGGCCGTGGCCGCCGCCCGTGTACGGCAAGCCCGAGCGCTGGCCGGGGTGGCCGAGTCGGCCGAGTCGCTGCAGATCAACAGTGACACCACCCTCAAGCGCCACAACTGGCCGAAGGATCAGTTCTACGGTCCTGGCGAATTGAGCGGCGCCAACACCTGGGACAACAATTCGTCCCTGGGCCTGAGCTACGCCCTCGACCTCTGGGGCCTGGAAAGCAACACGACCGAACGTGCGGTCGACCTGGCGCACATGAGCGCCGCCGAAGCGCGCCTGGCCCAACTCGAACTGCAAAACAACGTGGTGCGCGCCTATATCCAGCTGTCGTTGCAGTACGCCAACCGTGACATCGCGGCCGCTACCCTGGCCCAGCAACAGCAGATCCTGGACCTGGCCAACAAACGGCTGGCCGCCGGGATCGGCACTCACTTTGACGTCAGCCAGGCCGAAACCCCGCTGCCGGAAACCCATCGCCAGCTGGATGCCCTGGACGAGGAAATCGCCCTGAGCCGTAACCAACTGGCGGCGTTGGCCGGCAAAGGTCCGGGGGAGGGCGCGAAGTTGCAGCGCCCGACCCTGGCCCTCGCCGCGCCGTTGAAATTGCCCTCCAGCCTGCCGGCGCAATTGCTCGGCCAACGCCCGGATGTGGTTGCCAGCCGCTGGCAGGTAGCAGCCCAGGCACGGGGTATCGATGTGGCTCATGCAGGCTTCTATCCCAACGTCGACCTGGTCGGCAGCCTTGGCTACATGGCCACTGGCGGCGGCATGCTGGAATTCCTGGCCGGCAAAAAATTCAACTACAACGTCGGCCCGGCGATCACCTTGCCGATCTTCGACGGCGGCCGCCTGCGTGCGCAATTGGGTGAAGCCAGTGCCGGCTACGACATCGCGGTGGCCCAGTACAACCAGACCCTGGTCAATGCGCTCAAGGGCATCAGCGACCAGTTGATCCGCCGCGAGTCCATGGACAAACAGTCGGCCTTCGCCGCGCAGTCGGTGGCCTCGGCGCAGAAAACCTACGACATCGCCATGGTCGCCTATCAACGTGGCCTCACTGACTATCTCAACGTGCTCAACGCCCAAACCTTGTTGTTTCGCCAGCAGCAGATCGAACAACAGGTGCAGGCGGCACGCCTGAGCGCCCATGCCGAGCTGGTGACCGCCTTGGGCGGCGGCCTCGGTGCTGGCGACGATGTGCCCTCGGCTACCAAGACACTCCCAAGCAAGACTCCGGCGGCGCTCGCCGTGTTTGATCACTGAGTAGGCCTTGATGACTCCCTTGCCTGCACCGCTGCGCTGGCTGCATTCCCTTGAGTGGCGCCGTGGTTTCTTCGACTGGGCACGCAGTGATGGCGTGACCTGGGTGTATATCTTCAAAGTGCTGGTCGCTGCGTTCCTGACGCTGTGGCTGGCCATGCGCCTGGAACTGCCGCAACCGCGCACGGCGATGATCACCGTATTTATCGTGATGCAGCCCCAGAGCGGCCAGGTGTTCGCCAAAAGTTTCTACCGTTTCCTAGGGACCTTGGCAGGCTCGGCGGTGATGGTGCTGTTGATCGCCTTGTTTGCGCAGAACACCGAACTGTTCCTGGGTGCGCTGGCGATCTGGGTCGGCATTTGCACCGCCGGTGCCACGCGCAATCGTAACTTTCGCGCCTATGGGTTCGTGCTCGCCGGCTACACCGCGGCGATGGTCGGCCTGCCGGCCCTGGCCCACCCGGACGGCGCCTTCATGGCGGCGGTGTGGCGGGTGTTGGAAATTTCCCTGGGGATACTGTGTTCGACACTGGTCAGCGCCGCCATCCTGCCGCAGACCTCCAGCGCCGCCATGCGCAACGCGCTGTACCAGCGCTTCGGTGTGTTCGCGCTGTTCGTGACCGATGGCCTGCGCGGGCGCAGCCAGCGCGAAGGCTTCGAGGCCAGCAACGTGCGCTTTATTGCCGAAGCCGTGGGCCTGGAAGGCTTGCGTAGCGTCACCGTGTTCGAAGACCCGCACATGCGTCGGCGCAACGGGCGGCTCAGTCGCCTCAACAGCGAATTCATGAGCATCACCACACGCTTCAACGCCTTGCACCAATTGCTCGAACGCTTGCGCGCCGATGAGGCAGACCATGTGGTGGCAGCGATCAAACCCGGCCTGCAAGACCTGGCCGAAGTGCTCGACAGCTTCTCTGGTCGCGCCCTCACCAGCCCCGATGCCGCGCGCCTGGTCGACCAACTGAGCGCCTACAAGGACGGCCTGCCCGCCAAGGTGCGCAGCCTGCGGGCGAGCTTCCAGGAGGGCAACCCGACGGACGCCGAGCAGTTGGATTTCCACACGGCCTACGAGCTGCTGTACCGCTTCGTCGACGACCTGCACAACTACGCGCAAACCCACGCCTCCCTGGCCGAGCATCGCCATGCACGGGAGGATTGGCACGAAGCCTACACGCCAAAGACCAACTGGTTGGCCTGTGCCGCTGCCGGGGTGCGCGCCTCGTTTATCCTGGTTGTGCTGGGCAGTTACTGGGTGGCCACGGCCTGGCCCAGCGGCGCCACCATGACCCTGATCGCGGCGGCCACGGTGGGCCTGTCTGCTGCCACGCCCAACCCCAAGCGCATGGCGTTCCAGATGGCCTGCGGCACCTTGATCGGCGCCTTGGTCGGCTTTGTCGAAATGTTCTTCGTGTTCCCCTGGATCGACGGTTTCCCATTGCTGTGCGTGATGCTCGCACCGGTGATCATCTTCGGTGCCTTCCTGTCTTCACGCCCGCAATACGCCGGTGTGGGCGTGGGCCTGTTGATATTTTTCAGCACCGGCTCGGTGCCGGATAACCTCACGGTCTACAACCCCTACACCTTTATCAACGACTACATCGCCATGGTCATCGGTATGCTGGTGTGCGCGGCGGCGGGCGCGATCATCCTGCCGCCCAACAGCCGCTGGTTGTGGCGCCGCCTGGAGCAAGACCTGCGTGAGCAAGTGGTGTATGCCATCAGCGGCAAGCTCAAGGGCCTGGCGTCGAGCTTTGAAAGCCGCACCCGCGACCTGCTGCACCAGGCCTACGGCCTCGCGGCCGGCGAGCCGCAGGTGCAGCGCGATTTGCTGCGCTGGATGTTCGTGGTGCTGGAGGTCGGCCACGCGATCATCGAGCTGCGCAAGGAACAGGCAATTTTGCCGGTGCACCCGGCGTATGCCGAGTCGCAGCCGTGGCGTCAGGCGATCCGCGTGATGGGGCGCTCGCTGGTGCGGCTGTTCCTGCAACCCAGCGCCAGCAACCTGGAGCGCGGGTTGATTGCCGTCGACCATGCGATCAGCCGTGTGCAGGCCACCGACGAACCCTTCGCCCCGCACTTCGACACCTCGGCCCTGCGCCGTGTGAAGAGCTACCTGCACTTTATTCGCACCTCGTTGCTCGACCCGCAATCGCCTCTGGCCGCCCTCAAAGGAGCCCCGAATGCCTCGTGAAATTGCATTCCACGGCATCTATATGCCGACCATGACCCTGATGTTCTTGATCGCAGCCGGGCTGGCCTGGGCGATTGATCGCTTCCTGGCCGGGTTCGACCTGTACCGTTTCTTCTGGCACCCGGCGCTGCTGCGCCTGAGCCTGTTCGCTTGCCTGTTCGGCGCCCTGGCGCTGAGCGTCTACCGTTGAGAATGCCCCGATGAAAAAGTTTTTCAGCCTGCTCGCCACCTTGCTGGTTCTGGCGTTGGCGATCTGGATTGGCCGCACGTTGTGGGTGCACTACATGCAAACGCCGTGGACCCGCGATGGTCGCGTGCGCGCCGACATTATCAATGTGGCGGCTGACGTCACCGGCGAAGTGGTGAACGTACCGGTACGCGATAACCAGTTGGTGAAAAAAGGCGACCTGCTGATGCAGATCGACCCCGAGCACTACCGCATTGCCGTCAAGCAAGCGCAATCGCTGGTGGCCTCACGCAAGGCCACCTGGGAAATGCGCAAGGTCAACGCGCACCGCCGCGCCGACCTCGACGCCCTGGTGATCTCCAGGGAAAACCGCGACGACGCCAGCAACATCGCCGACTCGGCCCTGGCCGATTATCAGCACGCCCTGGCGCAACTGGAGGCCGCCGAACTCAACTTGAAACGCACGCGAGTGCTGGCGGCGGTGGACGGTTATGTCACCAACCTCAACGTGCACCGTGGCGACTATGCGCGCATCGGCGAAGCGAAAATGGCCGTGGTGGATATGAACTCGTTCTGGGTCTATGGCTTCTTCGAAGAAACCAAACTGCCCCATGTGAAGGTGGGTGATAACGCCGATATGCAATTGATGAGCGGCGAGACCTTGAAGGGCCATGTGGAAAGCATCTCGCGCGGCATCTACGACCGCGACAACCCCGAGAGCCGTGAACTGATCGCCGATGTGAACCCGACCTTCAACTGGGTGCGCTTGGCCCAGCGTGTGCCGGTGCGGATTCATATTGATGAAGTGCCGGAGGGCGTGTTGTTGGCGGCCGGGATTACCTGCACCGTGATCGTCAACCCAACACAAAACTAAACTGTGGGAGCTGGCTTGCCTGCGATAGCGGACTGTCAGTTGAAGTATTTGTAGCTGACACACCGCTATCGCAGGCAAGCCAGCTCCCACAGTTGACCGTGTCAGGCTTTGATAAAGGTTTCATGCAAGTGCCGCCACAGCAGCGCGCCACTGGCCTGTTTCTCGAACACCACCGTGGCGCGGCGGTCGGTCTGGGTGCCACTGTCGTCAATCTGATGCTCGCGATACGTGACCGTCGCGCCGCGTGCATGGCGGTCAATCCCGGTCATTTCGCTCAAGGTGATTTTCAACCCCGGACGCATCCCGCCCAGGCGCGTGAACAAGGCATTGACCCCTGCCGTGTTGACCCGCGTACCGGTGGCGGGCGCCACCATGCTGAACTCGGGTGAGAAGCGCGCCAGCAGGTTTTCCAGCGTGCCCTCAGGCGCAACGCCGGCAAACCATTGTTCGATCTCGACGTGGGTCTGGATCACTTCTTCAAAAAAATCACTGTAGTCAATCATGCTTGGGCTCGCTGCAAGGGTGAAGCAGCGTGCGTATCCTGGAAGCATCCAGGCGCAACACTGCGAAAAGCGGCAACAGGGTCAGAGCTGCCGCCATCGTGAAGGTAATCGCGAAGGAATCCAAGGCCGACAGTACTGCACTGAGCACGGCGGCGCCTACGCAGAAGCTCACTTGCCGGTTCATGTTCCACAACGCGCTGGCGTGGCCCATGCGCTCGGCGGGAATATCCAGAAAGGCCAGGGTTTGTGCGGTGCTGCTGCACAAGCTGCCGCCCAGGCCCATCAAGACGTAGGCCGCAATAATCAGCGTCGGCTCGTTGAGCAGCAGGATACCGCCGCATTGCAGCGCCATGCCGGCCAGTAACAAGGGTTTGGGGCCAAAGCGATTGAAGAGTCGCTTGCTCAGGTAGATCGCCACGGCCGAGGCCAGTGCCCACGGCAGCATGAGCGCGCCGGTCTGGGTGGCGTCATACTCCAGGCCACGCACGTAGAGGATAGCGATCAGGCTGGTGCCGATAAATACCCCCGGAATACACAGGTAAACCAGCATTGCCACGCGCAGCATCGGGCTGGCGGCTTGTTTGAACACACTGCCCAGGTCCAGGGGCGGGCGCTCGGTTAAAGGCACATCGGGTTTTATCCACAGCAGCGCCAGCAGCAGGGTCACTAGCGCCAGAGGCAGGTTGGCGTAGAAAATCCAACGCCAGGACAGGCTGTCGACAATCACCCCACCCAACGCCGGGGACAGCGCTGGCACCAGCAACGCCACCGACATCACCCGCGCTGTCAATTGGCTGCGCTCGGCCGCGGGAAAGTGTCGGTAAGCCATGGCTTGCCCCACCGGAATCAGTAAGCCGCCGCCGAGCCCCTGCAAGGCGCGCCAAGCTATCAACGCTTCGATGGAGCCGGCTTGGCCGACCATAACCGATGCGCCGGCAAACAGCAGCAGGCTGGTAGCGATCAGGGTGCGCTCGCCCATGAGCGCCGCCAACCACACACTCAAGGGAATGATCACTGTCAGCCCGAGCATGTAGGCATTGCTGATCCACGCCAACTGGGTGACCGAGGCTTGCAATTCGCGAGCGATATCCGGGTAGGCGACGGTGGCGACAAACATGTTCACCAGGTCCAGGGCAAAACCCAATAAAAAGATCCAGGCGACTTTCGAGCGGTAGGTCATGAACGCGTTCCTGCGAGTGAAGCCGGCAGGGTAGGCCGCAGACAGGGTTTGGGATACGTTGGTTTGCCTGCTAGTTTGTCAAAATTATTTTGACAAAGGAGGGCGTTCACCATGGTCAGCCTGGACCGTTTTGACACTTTCAAGGCCGTGGTCGAGGCCGGCTCGCTCACCGCTGCCGCGGACCTGCTGGGCCAGACTCGCGCCGTGGTCAGCTTCAACCTCAAGCGCCTGGAAGCGGAACTCGGCGTCACCCTGCTGACCCGCAACACCCGCCAACTGGCACTGACCGACGCGGGTGAGCGCTTCTACCTGCGCTGCACGCGCATGCTTGAAGAGGCCCGCCTGGCGGTAGAAGAAGCCCGCAGTGAACATGCCCAGCTCAAAGGCACCCTGCGTATCACCACCACTGTCGAATATGCCCTGGCTGTAGTTGCTCCGGCGGTAGAAGCCTTTCGACGCCTGCACCCGGACCTGAATATCCACTTATCCACATCCTCCACCCACGCCGATCTGATCTCCGAACGTTTTGACGTGGCGATTCGGCTGGGGCGCTTGCTGGACTCCAACCACCGCGCCGTGCAGTTGTCCACATTCGACGTGTTCGCCGTCGCGGCGCCGCAGTTTGCCGCAGTTCAAACCCTGGCTGAGTTGGAGCAGTTGCCCAGGCTGGGCCACGGCCGCTTGAGCGAACTGAGCGTCACCGACCCGGCAGGTCTCGAACACCCTTATCGAGCCGGCCCGTCAGCCTTGGTGGCCGACAGCGCGGCGGTCCTCCAGGCATTTGCGGTGCGCGGCCACGGTGTGGCGGTTTTACCGCAATGGTTGGTGCAGGGGGATGTCGACGCGGGACGCTTGGTGCGCCTGTTGGCGGACCACCGCTTTGCGCCGCAAGGGGTTTACGCGATGTATCCGGACACGCGGCATTTGCCGCTGAAGGTGCGGGCGTTTATTGATTTCATGAAGCCTTAGAGCCTACCGCCCAAGCCAAAGCGCTTCTTCAGCACCTTCTCCAACAACCCCTTGGGCAACAGCGCCGCCATCAACGGCAACGCGCGGCTGCCGTTACCCGAACGCAACAGGCGCGGCGGTTGCGCTTGCTGCACCGCCTTGAGCACGTCTGCAGCAAACTCACTGGCCGGGGTTGGCTTGTCCTGGGACGCTTGGCTGCGCGCACGAATGCCGTCGCGCAATGGCCACCATGGCGACTGTTCCTGGATCAGTAACTCGGCCTGGGCGCCGGCATTCTTCGCAAAGCTTGTATTGATCGCACCGGGCTGCACTTCCATCACCCGCACGCCAAACGGTGCCAGCTCCATGCGCAGGGCGTCGCTCAAGGCATGTACGGCGGCTTTGGATGCGCAGTAGGCGCCGGCGAACGGCGTCACCAGTACGCCGGAAACACTGCCGATATTCACCACCAGGCCCCTGCTGCGACGCAAGGCAGGAAACAGCGCCTGGGTCACGCCGACGATGGAAAACACATTGGTTTCGAATTGGCGTTGCATCGCCTCGGTACCGCCGTCGAGCAACGGGCCCATGGCGCCGTAGCCGGCGTTGTTGACCAGTACATCCAGCTCGCTCAATTGCTCGGCCAGAAGTTGTAAAGCGGCGCTGTCATTGACGTCCAACTGCACAGCATTGAAGCCTGCGACCGCGAGGGCGGCGACGTCATCGGGTTGGCGGGCGCTGGCCCATACCTCGAAGCCTGCGGCTTTGAACGCGTCGGCGAGGGCGCGGCCGATGCCGCTGGAGCAACCGGTGATCAGTACGTTGGGCATGGGTCCATCCTTTGTCAGTCCGAGAAACTGCCTTGCAGGTGCTCGGCGCGAAATTCCAGGGTTTGTGGGCGATAGCCGGGGCGCAGCGGCGGGGTGGGCAGGCAGTCATCCCAGGTGGCGCCCGCCTGCAACTCGCCGGGGCCGCGATAGCGTGGGGCGGCGTAGACGTTGTCGGCCAGGTTGACCGTATCGCCCGGTGCGTAGGCGGCCACGCGCCAGCGCAGTTCGGTGAGCGGTACATCGTTGCCGTTGTTGAGGGTCAGTTTGAGCGGGCGGTCGGCGGGGCAGTCTTGCGGCGCGTAGATGATGCGCAGCTCAAGACGCGCCAGTTGTGACGCTTCGCGATTGTCCAGCCATACCACCCAAACCGCGACAACCCCCAGGCCGACGGCAGCGGCCAACGATACCGGCAGCGCCTTGGCCGGGTAGCGCAGCAGCAGGATCAGCCAGGTGATGATCAGGAGAACGCCGAAAAACATGGAGACCACCTCGAATAGGGAACGAGCATCCTAACTTAAGCGTAGGCGGGATTGGTTAGCTTGAGCATTGTGCTGGCCGGGCGCACGCCATCGCAGGCAAGCCAGCTCCCACAGGTTGACCCTATTCCAAGGACGTACCCGGTCAAACTGTGGGAGTGGGCTCGCCCGCGATGACTGACTTACTGAGCACAAGCATCGGCCTGCAAGCCATCAATGCAAGCCATCAATGCAAGCTTCCACCAAAGCCAAGCCAGTTTCCGCCAACTGCAGACTCGTCCAATTCAGGTAGCTCTGGTGTTCGGCCGTCCCCAGGTACCGTTCGTCGTTACTGTCAGAGTTCACAGGTTCTTTATTTTTTAGAACCACTCAGTTTGTTGGACGTAGCGGTGTATCTCTACCTGAGGGAATGCGTGGGCATGGACAACGACTCGAGAATTGACCGTCTGCTCCTTACGTTGGTCAACGAGCCCGAACGGCAAGCGGGCCTGGAAAAAGTCAGCTTCATCACCGCGATGCAGCAAATGGGCATGACGTCGGTGTTCGACATCATCGCCCAACCCAAGCCCCACTTCGTCCAACGCCTGGGTGAGATCTGCGAGGCGGATGGCGAGGAGGCCTATGACAATGCCATGTGCTATGCGGTGCAGATCGGTCGGCTGTACCGTGAACACCAGGTATCCAACGGCAGAACCCAGTACCAGGGCCAGCAGACCGGTGTGCGTGCGCTGGTCGATGTCGGGCCGAGTTTCCCGAACCTGTTCAAGGAAAACTGGGATGAGTTCTGCAAAGTCGGCGCGATGGCGGCGGTCGATTCGCCGGTGGCCTACCTCAGCGCTCAATATCGTTTCGCTACGCGCACCCTGGAAGGCTCCGGCCAGGGTGATCGGCCCAAGATTCTGTTGAGGACTCGGCGGCCCGATCTGGAGGGGTTGATCATTGACCAGCAAAGCACCTTTACCCCTAGACCGATGCTGGAGTTGGTCAATGAGATACTCATGGCCGACATCGTCCGGTACCGGACAGGAAAGCCGGATGCCAACAAGCCGATTTACGACGTGCTGGCCGAGCGGCGCTATCCGTTCATGTTTCCGTATTACTACCCTCACCACCAATGCCGATTAGGGCTGGCCGAAAAGAAGCTTGAGTTGGGGGAGTTGAACTACCGTATCAGCTTGCAGTTGCCCATCAGCCAACGGGGCTTGAACGATTATGGCGCGGTGCAGAACACTGCAGCGCAAGCGCAACTGTTGATGTCGGGGTTAAGCCCACAGCAACAGCAACTGTTGATCGAACCTTCAATGTTCACCACGTTTTATCTATCGAAGGCTGAGCTGACGGCGGCCTGGGGAGGGCCGGGGACTTCTCATCTGAGTCCGCATTCGGCTATCAGGATTGCTTTACTGATATCCCCACAGTCAAGCCTGAAGTCTGTTGTGCCTCAGGCAGAAACCTTAGTCAACAAAGGGGATTTGACGAGCACGGCAACGATTGAATTCTCGGGGTCTGACGATGCTAAACGAGAGGGTCTTTTCTGGATTAATTCTGGGACGCCGTTATATGCGAACACGGCTAATATATGGACGCCTAATTATCTTCACCCCGCGAATACCTCAACAATCTGCACAGTTATCCGCTGGGGGGGAGAAGAACCGTTTCCGATCGAACCGGGCTATCGAGCCTCATTTACTGTCACCACCACCACGGGCACTACCACTAGGCCAGTTTCACTGGCGGTACTCAGCTTCACCATTGTCCTGGATGAGTACGTGACATGGACGGCCGAGCAGCAGGAGTTTTTTCAGCGCAGTTACGGTCTCCAAGGTATTGGCCACCTTGACAACCCACTGGTGCAGCTCGAGACGTTCATGCAACGTTCGGAGCTGGATGCCGAGCAGGTCGAGGCGCTTTTATCCCAGCGTCAGCATTTCCCCCGCGTGTCTCCCAATTGCCCCAGCGGCAACCCACAATGGACGGGGGGCGCGGGAGTCGGCAAGGCATACCCGCACGCCTCTCACTATGGCGCGTGTTATGTCAACGGCCATGGCAGTGAGCGTTATGACAGTGTTGTGCCTGCTACCGTTGTCTCGACGCGTGCGGACCAGTTCGACAATTCCATGGGCCTCAAGGAAACCACGCTCGGTAGCCGCACGGTCTGGTACCTGACTAAAACGTCCCCTCAACGGTTTGACCGCTTGCAACGCATGATTCGTCTGCAGCGCTGGCTGAAAAAAGACCTGGGTATGGACATGTCCTATGCCGAACTGGACACGCTGCTCATCTGCGCCATCCGCAGCGAGGGTGAACACAACCTGACCATGGACCTGAACACCAATACCCTGCGGGTCCTGGGTGTTTATCGTTATTTCAGCCGACGTTATGGCATCAAGCCCGAAGAATTTGCGGCGTTCCTCCACGATCTCACGCCTTACGCCACGGGTGACAAGGTGCCGCTGTTTGACCACGTCTTTAACCCTGCTGCGCTGTTCGATACGCCGTTGGAACTCAATAGAGCCGCCTTTAATATCAGTGGGACAGACGCTGCGAACAAAAAAATCGTCGCACAACTCTGTGCCGCGCTCGGCCTTGAGCCTACAGAGTCATCGCTTTCTCGCTTGGCCAACCAAACGAAGGATTTTGTTGGGCCGTTACTCCGCGACCTTGGCACCCTGTCCTCTCTCTACCGTCAGGCGCGTATTCCGCAAATGTTTGGCTTGTCGCCGGAGGAAGGCTGGGGCTTGGTGGATATGCTGGGGGGGCTGGAGTACCAGCGATTACTCTGTACCGGGCGCCTGCTGCAACCCTCATTGTCGTCCCTCAGGCCATGGTCGTTGACTGCGCAGGGCGCCAGCGATATGAGCATCAGGCTGGTGCTGGTGGTTGATGCCGCGCATGAAGGTACCTTATTGCGTCTGCTACCAGGTTCAGCCTTGTTTGTGCTGGCGGGGACCGACTTTGCATCAGCAACTGGCACGCGGGTGTTTACCCTGGAGCGGCAGCCCCAGCATTCAGACGAAGAAAACTTCGTGCGCAATCCTGACGGCAGCGCGCTTACGCTTGAACCGTTGAGCGCTGGTGGGACGTTGTCGCTCAGCGGCAAGCGCCTTTCAAGGACAGCTTGGGAGGTAATAACCAGCCAACTGTCTTCAATTCACCACCTGCAAGTAAAGTGCGGCTCGCTGCCTAAAAGACACCTACCGACCGTAGAGGCTTGGGAAGAGGATGCGATGGCGCCCGCGCCTGACGTTCTCGATGTGTTGATGCAGATGGATTGGGCCGTGAATTGGCTCAAGGACAGCAAGCAAAGTGTTACCGGGGTACGCCGCGCGTTGGGCCTGGAGCCTGGAGATTACCTGCCCCCCCAAGGCTTGGTGGACCGCTTGGGCATATTGACCGCCGCGACGCGAGAGGTATTGATTACCGATGAGCAGATCTCGGCGCTGAATCTGCCTGTTTATGAACGACCCAAGTCCGCAGCCGCACGAGAGCCTATCAAATGGCGCGAAGTGCTGCAGTATTTGCTGGACCCGCAGGGGCTCGTGAGGCCTGTTCCGCTCACAGGTCTCGAAGACCCCCATCAGTACTTGCAAGAAGCGATTAACTATCGAGTGGGGCAGTTGAACCTATTCCCTGATGAACGTGAGCAGAGCGTGGCGAAGCTTGTCGGCTTGTTACTGGCCGGGCATGACCGCCAACTGCGGCTGATCGAAGGTTTGGCACAAGAAATGATCAACCTGCCGATGGACCGCACCCAAGTTGTACTGCGTTGGGCACAGACCTCGGTACACGCCCTGTTGTCAGCGGTGTTGGGGCTAGCTACTGCAGCCGCCACTGACTCATTGATCAATCAACTCGAGCGTGTATTGCGTCATGGGACAGTGGTGATGGACCTGCGGTTGAGCACCAGTGCCTTGCGTGTGTTTTTGCTTAATCCGCAATGGCTGGGAGTTCCGGGTAGAAATCTGGAGTTGAACCTCAAGAGCTTCTACCTGCTGAGCCGCTACAGTCAGTGGTTTCATGGCCAAAGCCAGGCGGAGGAGGCATTGCTGGGTTATTTCATCGCGGCCAACCCCGGAAAAACAGCGCTCAAAAACAAAACATTGCGCGCTGCAGTCAGCGACCAGGCCGCTTCCGTTTTGGCCAGGCTGTTGGGGTGGAGGCAGGACGACGTGCATGAGCTTTTCCAATTGCTGGCGCAAAAGCGCGCCTGCTCCATGGCCGACATCGACTGGATCCTGCGCAGCCAAGCCACCTGTGCCGCCAGCGGCCTGTCTGCGGCGGACTTGCTCAGGGCCACAGCCCTGCACGGCGACAGTACGGGGGTGGCCTGGCAAGCGGTAGGCAATGCCGTCATGGCTGCCCGGCGCTGAGCGCCTGCGCGTTTTTACGATGAATAAGGAGCGAGCATGTCCAGCTCAATCGATAGCCAGCTCAACGAAACCCTGCGCGATGCCCTGGTGGCCTACTATCTGGATGAGGTGGTACCGAACGCAGCGGAGTTTGTCGACGCCCAGTTGAGCGACAAAATCAAGACCGCCAACGACCTCTACCAATACAAGCTGCTGGATGTGCAGGTCAGCCAGGCCGTGCCCACCAGCCCGGTGGCCTCGGCCATCGCCAGTATTCAGCAATACATCAATGCCGCGCTGATGGGCATGGAGCCGGGCTATGAAACCAAGGTGATGGAAGAGCACCTGATAAGGCAGTGGCGCGAGATCGACTGCCAGTACCCCATCTGGGCGGCCAACCAGCAGTTGAGCTATTACCCGGAGCTGTATATCGACCCCTCGTTGCGCTTGAGCAAATCAACGTATTTCCAACAACTGGAAAACGACCTCAATCAGAACAAGATCGAGATCGACACCACTCAGGAAGCGGTGCTGTCTTATCTGGCGAGCTTTGAGGAAGTGGCCAACCTGACGATTATCAATGGTTACATCAATACCACCGATTTCAAGAATGGCATGTATTACTTTATCGGCAAGTCCCGGGCCGAGAGTGTGTACTACTGGCGCTCGGTGGATATGTCCCAGCGTACTTACGTGAACCTCAACGGCACGGATCCCAACCGGCCAAAGTTCGATTATCCGCAGCCGGGGGCGTGGTCGGACTGGCACAAGGCTGACTTGCCGATTTCGGCCAGTGCCATTGAGCGTACAATAAGGCCGGTGTTGTTCAATAACCGCTTGTTTGTATTTTGGGTGGAATGTGTGGATAACAACCCTGCTCAGATGACGGTTGAAGAAGGTTATCTCCCAGGTGGTACCCCCACGCCGCCTGATCCGGGCTCACCGGTAATCAAGATACACAGTAACCCGATGTTGCGCTTGAACATGGTTTATAAAAAATTCGACGATAGCTGGAGTGTGCCGCAAACCGTCATTGAAGCCTGGAGTAAGTCGCCGTTATTGCGCACCGAGAATCTATCGGGCTTGCTTGATAGTATTGCGGTGGAAGACAGCGGCGGTTCATCGGATTTGATGTTGGTAGCCATGTATGCAGGTTATACGCCAGGTGCGGCGAATGACGGAATAAATGATGCGTACGCCTTTTTGAAAGTGGCGCATATTGATAAGAACTTTAATGTAATGCCTCTATTTCCTGCGCAAGGGTATGTACCAAGCATTGAGGTGACACCAGGGGGCAAAAAAGTTCATGTGTTACAGGTGGCACGAATGTTCGCGTTGGATAACAAGGAGCGACTTCAGTTTGTAGTGCCGGCATTTAGCGTGGCATTGAAAAGCGTTGAGACGTTTACGCCAAATCAGAATTTGGATGCTTGGAACTTTCAGGGTGGGCAGGTCAATATCAAGGCGCCGCGTGTGGATGTAGAGGTAAGGTATGACCCGGGTTCTAAAAGAGTGTACTTCGACTCTGGACTGTCAGGCTCGTTTACTAGCATGGGTGATACATGCATTGTAGATTTTCGCTTTAATGGGGGTACTTGTAAATTCACTTTTGTTTTATCCGCTGACCTACCGGTATTGGGGCGGTGTAGGCTAATTGGGGGGTCGAGAATAGACGTATTGGAGGACGTACCGGGGATGTGGGCCGGAGGGGGGACGGATATATTTAACTATGGAAGATACACTGGGGGTAGCAACGTTATTTACACGGATTTTTTGGTGGATTCGTTCGAGGACTCTGGGTGCACTCTTCCGCCGATTGGTGCGGGTGGGTCCGCATCTTTGGAAGGGAAACTTGTGAGATTGGACGTTGTGCGATGTCTTGGAGAAAACTTTTCGGTAGAGTTCTTTGATATTATGAGGGACGTGATAATTTTTGATATGCCTATTGTAAGGAGTGATAGTTTTACACCTCTTGTTTTTCAGCACGTTATTTTACGGCCGCTCAATTTAAATGACCCTGAAGCGGCTAATCCCGGTGCGGCTTGGCTTAATTTCTCCTCCGGTCTTTCAGTCAGAAACCCACCCGATACCTTCTCAGCCTCTATGCTAATTGATATTGAAACACTGTTGCCCAGTTGGCCCGGCACATGGCCAGCAAGTTCGAAGAAAATCCCGCTGATTCATGGCATCAAGATGTTCCAGGGCAACAAGAATGTCGGGCATGCATTGAGGCTTACTTTTGTCGAATTGCAACGTGTCGCTGCTATCAATACGTCACTTGTTGCCCCTCGCATCAACACCTGTGCCAACCCAACCCTGGGGGTCGCCGAATTTATCGATTTCACCGGCTCCGACATCAAACAAAACGATGCCGGCAACTCCCCACGCCAACCCATCCGCATGAATACCCTGTTTGCGCGTGAGTTGATCAATCGCGCCAATATCGCCCTGGAAAACCTGCTGTCCTGGGATACTCAGCTCCTTGAAGAGCCCCCTCTCAATCCACCAGCGGCCATTAACCAGATGGATTTTCACGGTGCCAACGGCTTGTATTTCTGGGAGTTGTTCCTGCACCTGCCTTTCATGGTCAGCCACCGTCTGAACCAGGAGCAAAACTTCGAAGGCGCCGAACAGTGGCTGGGCTTTATCTTCGACCCTTCGCGCAAAAAAGACGAGAAGGGCCGTCCGGCCTACTGGAACGTACGGCCTTTGATGGATGACCCGGTAGAAATGGACTACGTGTCGCGCAAACCCGCCGACCCGGACGGTATTGCCAGTAGTCATCCGGTGCGCTATCGCAAGGCGATCTACATGTTCTACATCAAGAACCTGCTGGACCGGGGTGACGCCGCCTACCGGCAACTGACCCCCGACAGCCTCGTAGCGGCCAAGCTGTGGTACGTGCGCGTGCTTGACCTGCTGGGGCCGCGCCCTGATATCAACGTGGTGGACCATTGGCAACCGATCCCCCTGAAAACCCTGAGCGACGCCACCAACTCAAAATTGCGCGAGTTCGAACAGCGCCTGATCCGGCAGGACCAACTACGCGAAGAGAGTGCCGCGGCCAACGATGGCGAGTCGCTCTACCACTTCGCCGAACCGCCGCTGTACCTGCGCACTTTCGCGCCCGACCCTACCCTGCTTGATCTGGATAACAGATACCTGCGCTTGCCCTTCAACCGTGAGTTGGTCCAGAACTGGGATACCGCCGAGGCGCGCCTGGACAACCTGCGTAACAACCGTACGCTGGACGGCAAGCCGCTGATGCTGCCCTTGTTTGCTGCCCCCTTGAACCCGCGCGATCTGCTGGCGGCGTTCGGTCAGGGCGCGGCCTCCGGTGGTGCCGCGCGGTTGTTGGCCCAGGAGGTGCCACCTTATCGCTACAGTGTGATGCACAACCGTGCCAGCAGTGCTGTGGAAACCCTGATCCAATTTGGCAATACGTTGTTGTCATTGATCGAGCGCAAGGAACAGGCGCAACTGCAGGAGCTGCAATACCACCAGGCTTGGGAGTTCGCCCAATTTGCGGTGGACCTTCAGCAGCAGGCACAAAAGATCGACCTTGAGCAGAAAAAAGCGCTGGAGGCGAGTAAGGCACTGGCTCAGGGACGCCTGGATTTCTACCGTAAGTTGGCCGATGAAGTGGTGAATGCCGGTGAAAAAGCTGCTGCAGCGCTGCACTTGGAAGGGCGGGTGTTGGACAACATCAGTCAGGTGGCCAATGCCGTTGGCAGTGGCCTGAAGGCCCCCCCCAATTCGGCTGGCGGCGGCGGCGGGGCTCACGCGGGTTTGACTAATGGTGCCGTTGCCGTAGCGTCCTCCGGGGGATGGCGCCTGGAGGGCGTCGCCGAAATGGTCAGTGCCTATTCTTCAGCCAGGGCCGCGATGCTCCATACCATTGCGGAGGCGACGGACCGCGCTGAAAACTTCCGCCGTCGCCACCAGGAATGGATGCAAGCCGGTGACCAAGCCACGCTGGAAATTGCCCAGATCGAGGCACAAATGCAGGTGCTTGAAGCTCAGGCCCGCGCCACCACTCTGCAATTGAATCAGGCCCGCGCCGCCCAGGATCAGGCGTTGGCCAGCTATGATTTTCTGCGTACCCGTTTCAGCAATGCGCAACTCTATCAATGGCTCAACGGCCAGTTCGCGACCTTCTATTACCAGGCCTACGATGCCACCTTGGCGCTGTGCCTGGCCGCTGAAGCCTGTTGGCAATTTGAACTCGCCGACTTCAGCACGCGCTTTATCCAGGCGGGCGTCTGGAAGGACAGCTACCGGGGCTTGAGCGCCGGCGAGGCGTTGAAGTTGTCCTTATTGAAAATGGACTCGGCGTACCTGAGTCGCAATGAACGACGGTTGGAGATCACCAAGACGGTGTCCCTGCGCCAACTCAAGGACAAGGATCCGACCTCCGCCATCAATCAGGACTGGGACACCATCAAGCTTGGCCTGATAGACAACTGCCGCGTCGATTTCCAGCTGACGCAGCCCATGTTCGACAGCAATTACCCTGGGCATAGCGTGCGCCGGATCAAACGTATCAGCGTGTCGTTGCCTGTGGTCCTGGGGCCCTACGAAGACATTCACGCCACCTTGACCCAAACCTACAGTGCCGTGCAGATAGGCGACACCCTCAAGGAAAACCTGCGGGCCAGCCAGCAAATCGTTTTGTCTGGCGGGGTGGATGACGATGGGCTGTTCACTTTCAGTTTCGATGATGAGCGTTATTTGCCCTTTGAGGGTACGGGCGCTATTTCAGGCTGGGCGTTGGAATTCACCTCTACTGACGTTGCGGCGCGAAACCGTCTGTTCGAATCGCTGACCGACATCATCCTGAAGCTGCATTACACGGCCAAGGCTGGCTAGGAGCAAGCATGGTGAACCATGACGAGTCGCTGCAAATCGCCGCGCCGTCCCTGCCCAAGGGCGGTGGCGCCATCCAGAGTATCGGCAATGGCCTGGGACCGGTCGGTATCAGCGGTAGTGCATCGTTCGAGTTGCCCTTGCCAATCTCCCCCGGGCGGGGTTTTGCCCCGGACCTGACGCTGGCTTACAGCAGCACCAACGGCAACAGCTCGTTCGGAATAGGCTGGGGCAAGACGCCCAATGCGATCACTCGACGAACGTCCACAGGGGTGCCGGCGTATACCGATGAAGACGTGATCCTGGGGCCGGATGGGGAACCCTGGATGCCGGAGCGCAACCCGAGGACGGGTACAGAGGTTTCAAGGGTCGAGACGGCCTATAACGGCTTGCCGGTGGGGCCTTACACCGTTGTACGCTACTGGCCTCGCACCGAAGGCGCATTTGCACTGATCGAGCATTGGTCCGATACCGACGACCCGGGGGGGTTCTGGCTGATTCACAGCGCGGACGGCAATCTGCACCTGTACGGCAAAACCGCTGCTTCACGACGTGCCGACCCGGATGTCGATGCGCGTGTGGGGGAGTGGCTGCTCGAAGAAAGCCTCAACCCGCGTGGCGAGCACATTGTCTACCATTATCAGGCCGACGATCACGCAGGTGCCCAGCGTTACTTGAGCAAGGTGCTTTACGGCAATGCGCTCGCCGATGACCAGCTGTATGCGTGGCGCGTTGAGGCTGGGCAAGGTGTGCTATGGCATTTTCATCTGGTGTTCGACCATGGTGAACGTCCTATTGCCCTCATGACCGCTCCCCCTTATGAGGCCACCCAGGCATGGCCTGGACGCAGCGATCCGTTCTCCAGCTATGCCTATGGTTTTGAGCTCAGGACGCGGCAACTGTGTCGGCAGGTGCTGATGTTCCACTACTTTCCCGATGAGCCAGACATGGGGCCGGCGCCCGTGCTGGTGCGCCGACTACTGCTTGAATATCGGCCATCGCCACTGGGTTATAGCCTGCTGCATGCTGCCCATGAACAAGCCATTGACCGGGCGGGGAAGGTACAGAGTCGGCCACCGTTGGAGTTCATCTATAACGCGTTCGAGCTCGCACCGGATCCACGGCGCTATCAGCCATTTGAAACAATGCCGGGTCTTGACGACGGTCAGCGTTATAAATTTGTCGACCTGTACGGCGAAGGTTTTCCGGGCATTTTGTATTCTGACGATAAAGCCTGTTACTACCGCGCACCTATGCGGGCCGAGGCGGCGAGCCACCCCGACGAAGTGGCCTATGACGATTGGCATGAGTTGCCAGAGATTCCGATAGCCGACCGCCTGCAGGCACCCCGACAGTTTTTAAGCGACCTCACTGGTGATGGCTGCCTTGAATGGGTCGTAGCCCAGCCTGGGCTGTGTGGTTTTTTTACCTGCAACCCGGACCGCAGTTGGTCGAGCTTCGCGACCGCGGATGCCTTCCCTCACGAGTTTTTCCATCCTCAGGGGCAATTGGCCAATCTGATGGGGGGCGGCTTGTCTGACTTGGCGATGATCGGCCCGCGCAGCGTACGTTTGTATGCCAACCAGCGGCAAGCGGGGTTTGCCCCCGCCACCCAGGTTAAGCGCAAGGAAGGCGAGGATGATCTGCCGTTGATCAGTAACGCCGCCACCGAGTTGGTCGCCTTCAGTGACGTGCTCGGCAGCGGCCAGCAGCATCTGATCCGCATCCGCCACGACCGGCTTGAATGCTGGCCCAACCTGGGGCGAGGCCGCTTTGGTAAAGGGTTCAGGTTCAGCACGCTGGGTTTTGCTTATGACGAGTTCGATGCATCGCGGGTCTTGCTCGCGGATCTGGACGGCTCCGGTGCCGCAGACCTGATCTACTTGAAAGCCGAGTGCGCGCTGGTGTTCATGAACCGTTGTGGCAACGGCTTTGACGACGCCGTCGAGCTTCCTTGGCCCAAAGACGTTCGCTATGACAGATTTTGCCAGGTGAGTACCGCTGACCTGCAAGGGCTGGGCTGCTCCAGTCTGGTGTTGACGGTGCCGCATATGTCGCCCATGCATTGGCGGTATGACTTTGTCGCAGCCAAACCCTATTTGTTATGTGCAACCCATAACAACCAGGGCGCCGCCGCGAGCGTGAAATATCGCAGTTCGGCCCAGGAGTGGCTGGATGAAAAGCAGCAATTGCTCGCGAGCAATCAACCGGCCGTGTGTCGTTTACCTTTCCCCGTGCCGGTGGTGAGTGAGCAGGTTCAATGTGACGAAATCACGGGTAATCGGCTGACGCAACGGTTCGAATATCGAAAAGGCTTTTACGACGGACAGGTACGAACGTTCCGAGGTTTTGCCCTGCTCCTGGCGACTGATACCGACGCTGCTGCCGAGGCATCACCGGAGTCGGGTTTCAGTGAGCCGGTATTGCGCAAGACCTGGTTTCATGTCGGACAGGTGATCGACCCAGCGTGCGATGAGTATTTCAACGGTGATCGGGCTGCTCACCCCTTGGGAGCAACCTTGCTTAGCCATTATCACGAAGCCGACGGTGTCGATGAACTTGTCGTACCCCAGGCCGATGAGTTGCCTGGCATGCTCCAAGCACTGGCAGGCCAGGTATTGCGTGTGGAAACCTATGGAGGGCGCAACGCAGGTGACGTCCCCTATAGCGTCGAGCAAAACCGCTACCTGGTACGCGTGCTGGATCGGCCAGTAGGCGGTCAATTCGCACCTTACAAGGTGATGCTGGCGTTATCGTTGGAGTCGATCGCCTACCAGTACGAGCAACAGGTCGATGACCCGCAGTGCCAGCACGGGATCAACCTGCGCTGGGATGCCTTTGGCAGCCTGACCCATGGCGTCAGGGTCAGTTATGCCCGGCGCCTGACGGCCCAGGATGATCCGGCCTGCCAGATGGACCCGAATGAAATCACACCGCAGAAACGCTGGTGGTGTGATGCCCATGATTCGGCGCAGCAGGTTTACTACCTGAGTGAAAGCCTGGCGCGGTTTATTCACCTGACACACCCACAGGGCTGGCGCCTGGCCCTGCCTTTTCAGCAACGTGACAACGCGCTGGTGCTGGGTAAGGGCTCTGGTCCCAACGGCTTGCAACCCGACGCGATCAGCTATGAAGCCTTTATCGCGCAAACCGCCGCAAACCCCTTGAATCCCCAAGCTCAGCGAACACTGGTGGGGCAGTCGGTGCAGCGCTACCGGGACTTGTCCGGGGTTCACCCCTTACCGGATGGAGAGGCCATGTTCCTGGCCTTGGCCGATGAGCTGGAAATTGCCGAGCTGGATGAGGCCGCGCTCAAGGCGTACGACTTGCTGCGCAATGACGAGGGTGAAATGCCGTTTGACCTGGAGCAAAAACTCCTGGAGGTCGGGTACCACAAAATGCGCCTGGTTCTGCCGTCTATCGACGGGGCGCAAGCGCCATTGTGGTCGGTCAAGCGCGGTTTCAATACCTACGCCGGCCTCGCGGGTTTCTATAACGTCATCACCGTGCAGCAAACCCGCAGTCATGGTGTGACCCATCTGAGTTACGACCCCTATGGCTGCCTGAATACTCGGGTACGCCTACCTGACGGCTGTGAGACGCGTGTGGATTCGATTGACTATCGCTTGCTGCAACCGGCGCGCATTATCGACCCCAATCAAAACACTCAGGAGGTGCTTTACGGGGCATTCGGCCAGGTGATCGCCACCAGTTTTTTCGGCACCGAACGTGGTCAACCCGTGGGCTTTGCGTCGCTCGATGACTACCGTCCTCCACTCGGCGGCACACCTGGCCAAATCATTGATGCACCGGCCGCGGCGTTGCAGGATGCCGCCACTGCGCACTTTGCCGACCCGTTCAGTTGGATGGGCCGAGTGCCTGACGCCGACCTGCAGGATCGCCAATGGCTGGACGAATGCGTAGCGCAGGGCGACCTGCTACCCAGCGGGCATATTCGTGTGTCGGCCCGTTTGCTCTCGCCATCCGATGCATTGACGCCCGCGCGACAACGCCTGTTGAGCTTGATCCCTCAGGTGCGCCGCGAGCCTGTTCACGCCGTTACCTTGCAGGCTGATCGCTACCCGCTTGATCCGGAAAAACAAATCCGCGTCGCCTTGAGCTGTTGGGACGGTTTCGGTCGCGCCTTGCAGAGCAAGCAAAAGGTCGAGCGAGGTTATGCCTACCATGTACAGGAAGATGGCTCGTTGGCGCTTGACGGCAATTGTCGGCCGGTGACGGTACAGGATGTTGAGCGCTGGCGGGTCAGCGAGCGGGTCGAGTACAACAACAAGGGGCTGATTGTGCGCATCTACAGGCCCTATTTTGCCGATCATCATCGCTACATCAACGATGTCAGCTTCAGGCAACACGGTTACAGCGACCGACAATTCTATGACCCGTTGGGCCGTCCTACTCGTACCGTCCTCGCCAAGGAGGACTACCTGCGGCGTCATACCTACTGGCCTTGGTACAGCATTTACGAGGATGAAAACGACACCTATGAAGAGGTGATGGCGATGAAAGAGGCCCGGGGGAAGACATTGCAATGACCGCCCTTGCGCTGCACCGGCAGACCCCAGGCCTGAGTGTGAGCGACCCTCGCGGGCTGACGGTGCGCACGGTGCGCTATTGGCGTGAGAGTGGGCGGGAGCAGGCGCAGGCAAGGAGCAGTCGTAGTGGCTTCGACGGTGCGGGCCGAGTCGTGGCCGAGTGGGACCCGCGTTTGGTGGAGCGGGCCAACCTGACGCAGGTTTACTCGCTCGGCAGCAAGGTACTGGGCTCCCACAGCGTTGATGCAGGATGGCGTGTCAGCCTGTTCACGCAGGCGGCTGAACAGGTGCAAGCGTGGGACGCTCGCGGTAATGAGCGACAGGTTGAATACGATAGTTTGCTAAGGCCTGTGGCGGTGTTCGAGCAAGCTGCGTGCGTCGAACGTCATCACTACGCCGATGCGTCGCCGCACTATGCCGCGCACAACCAATGCGGCCAGTTGATCCGCCACGACACCCCGGCTGGAACGCAGCATTTCAATGAGTTCGGCTTGACCGGCGCGGTGCTGGAACAGCATCAACACTTTCTGCAAAGCCTGGATATGCCCGATTGGCCACTGCCCCTTGATGAGAGAGATGATTTGCTTGAACAAGCAGCCGGTGCTCGCAGCGCTTTGCTGCTCAACCCGTTGGGCGATGTGCTGGAGCAAACCGATGCGCGGGGCAATCGGCAGCGTTTCACTCACACCATCGACGGCCGATTGCGCGAGGCCTGGCTGCAGCTGAAAAACGCGACCGCCGCGCAGCGGCTGGTACATGACATTCACTACAACGCTCAAGGACAGATAGAACAGCAAACGGCAGGCAACCAGGTCACCAGTCGGTTTGATTACTGCCCGAAAGACGGGCGATTGAACCGTCTGAGCGCTGCCGGGCCTAGCGACGAACCGCTACAGGATTTGCACTACGTCTATGACCCGGTGGGCAATATCCTTAGCCTTGAAGACAAGGCCCTGCCGGTGCGCTTCTTTGCCAACCAACGCATCGAGCCGATCAACCGCTATACCTACGACAGTCTTTACCAGTTGATCGAAGCCACCGGCTGGGAGGCCGGCAGCGCTAATCGCGGGCCTGCTCATCTCGAGGATCCGGCTGCCGTGGCTAACTATCGTCAAACCTATCGCTACGACGCTGGCGGCAATTTGCTCGAGCTGATCCACCACGGCCCACAGCAACATGGGCGTGTGTTGACGGCGGCCAAGCACAGTAATCGCTGCCTGCCCGAGGTGGGCGGGAGGCCACCGACCGAAGCGGAGATCTCCGAAGGCTTCGATGCCAGCGGCAACCTGTTGATGTTGGACCGGGGCCGAAAACTGAGTTGGGATGTACGTAATCAACTGAGCCACGTGCATACCGTAGAGCGAACGTTGTGCCTGGATGACACCGAGCGCTACGTCTACGGTGCCGACGGCATGCGTCAGCGCAAGGTGCGCACGACGCAAACCAACGCCCGCACGGTGATCAGCGAGACGTGCTATTTACCCGGTCTGGAAACCCGCACGATTGATGACGAAAAACTGTATGTCGTCACTGTTCAGGCCGGCCGCACCACGGTGCAGGTGTTGCACTGGGAGGGCGCGGTGCCGCGTCAACTGGCCAATGATCAATACCGCTACAACCTGAACGATCATTTGGGGTCCTGCTCGCTGGAGCTGGACAGTGAAGCGCGGATCATCAGCCGCGAGACTTATCATCCGTTTGGCAGTACGGCGTTCACTGAGAGGGGAGACTCGAGCGAGCAGAGTTATCGCACGTTGCGTTATTCGGGTAAGGAGCGGGATGCGACCGGCCTTTATTATTACGGTCTGCGCTATTACATGCCCAGGTTTCAGCGCTGGATTAACCCGGACCCCGTGGGTGTCAGTGATGGTTTAAATGTATTCGCCTTTCTAGGCGGTAATCCCATTGGTTATCGAGACGCTGTGGGTGAGAAGCGCGAGCCGGTGAATAAAGATATCCACTTGATATGGGTGGGCGAGTCAGCGGAAGCGTTGGCGGCGCATGTCAGCAATATTAATAATACTGTCGAGCAGGCGAGCGGGTATAAAGTTCATCTTTATCTTGAGTCAGGTAACGAGGATGCATTTGCGAATGTCCTACAGGATCTTAAAGTTCATAATGTTGTCTATTTGAGAGAGGAGAAACTCTTCAGGAAATTCAAAAAAAGTCCAGTGGGGGCTATTTATAAAGACTTCAGGTCGGGAGATCCAAAAAACTTTGCGTTTGCGGTGGATACGCTACGGCCCTATTTGGTTCGCAAGAAAGGAGGGCTCTACTCCGATGTCGATGACCAGTATCTCGGTGCTGAGAGTGAAGGGCACAAGCGCCTGGGCGATACGACGCTTTATGCAAGACCCGACGAAATAATCACAAACTCACCTGTTTGGGTGCCTTGGGAAAATAGGGGCTCCAGAAATGCGGTGCTGATAAACAATAGCTCGTTTGCCGCGCATGCTGGAAACAAAACACTGAAGCATATCGAGAAAGAAATGGTCGTGCGTTATAAAGAAGTTGTTAAGTCTGAAGAGTATACGGATAGTCACGGTCGCATCGGAGCCGGGATACTCGAGTTGGAAACACCTGAGCGAATAAAGTTGATGAGTTCGATGGTGGGTCCAAAGGTGTTTAGCTCGATCATAAGAGAATATGATAGTGAGGCCAATGATATCGTTCGTCAGGCTATATTGGTCGAGTCGGGAGGCGACGTTCAGGGCTTTAATGATCGTAGAAATGAAAAGATGCCGCTTAGACGCTTCATTAAGGTAGGTAGTGCAAACTCTTGGAAATAAAATCCCCATGAGCGCTATTAACCACGAACTTCGAACGGAGATGGCCGGTGTGAAATGAATTTTATGTCGGCAATCCTCAAGTAGAGAGACTCAGCCATGCTCAGCTTGAATAGCCATACCCCCACATTGACTGTTACCGATCCGAGAAGTCTACCCGTTCGCTCGGTGAAGTATTTACGATCGACTGCCGGCCAAGCGGCACAGGCACACATCGACCGCACTGCGCATGACGCGGTAGGCAGAGCGACAGCGCGCTGGGACCCGCGTCTGCAGTCGGTGCAAAAAGACGACCCGCAGGTGCCTGCCAACCTGAATATCCTTCACTCGCTTGGCGGCCAAGTATTGTTGATTCAAAGCGTCGATGCGGGTTGGGATGTTCAACTGTTCGGTGAGGCTGGGCAGGGTGTGCAGTTCTGGAATGGGCGCGGTAGTCAACGCCGCGTAGTATTCGATGCGCTACTGCGACCTGTGGCGATTATTGAAAATTCAGCCTGCACCGAGCGCTTTGCATACGGGATGGCTGAGCCGACTGCGGCTGAACGTAATCAATGTGGGCGGGTGGTGCGCCAAGATGACCCGGCCGGTACTCGTCATTTCGACTACTACGGGGTAGCTGGCGAGCCGATAGCGCAAACCCAGCGTTATCTGCAAAGCCTGGATATGCCTGATTGGCCACTGCCCCTTGATGAGAGAGATGATTTGCTTGAACAAGCAGCCGGTGCTCGCAGCGCTTTGCTGCTCAACCCGTTGGGCGATGTGCTGGAGCAAACCGATGCGCGGGGCAATCGGCAGCGTTTCACTCACACCATCGACGGCCGATTGCGCGAGGCCTGGCTGCAGCTGAAAAACGCGACCGCCGCGCAGCGGCTGGTACATGACATTCACTACAACGCTCAAGGACAGATAGAACAGCAAACGGCAGGCAACCAGGTCACCAGTCGGTTTGATTACTGCCCGAAAGACGGGCGATTGAACCGTCTGAGCGCTGCCGGGCCTAGCGACGAACCGCTACAGGATTTGCACTACGTCTATGACCCGGTGGGCAATATCCTTAGCCTTGAAGACAAGGCACTGCCGGTGCGCTTCTTTGCCAACCAACGCATCGAGCCGATCAACCGCTATACCTACGACAGTCTTTACCAGTTGATCGAAGCCACCGGCTGGGAGGCCGGCAGCGCTAATCGCGGGCCTGCTCATCTCGAGGATCCGGCTGCCGTGGCTAACTATCGTCAAACCTATCGCTACGACGCTGGCGGCAATTTGCTCGAGCTGATCCACCACGGCCCACAGCAACATGGGCGTGTGTTGACGGCGGCCAAGCACAGTAATCGCTGCCTGCCTGAGGTGGAGGGGAGACCACCGACCGAAGCGGAGATCTCCGAAGGCTTCGATGCCAACGGCAACCTGTTGGTGTTGGATCGGGGCCGCACACTCAATTGGGATGTACGTAATCAACTGAGCCACGTGCATACCGTAGAGCGAACGTTGTGCCTGGATGACACCGAGCGCTATGTCTACGGTGCCGACGGCATGCGCCAGCGCAAGGTGCGCACGACGCAAACCAACGCCCGCACCTTGGTCAGTGAGACCCGATATCTACCAGGGCTGGAAACGCGCGATGGGGATGGCGAGAAACTGCACGTCGTCACCGTCCAGGCCGGCCGCACCACGGTGCAGGTGTTGCATTGGGAAGGCGCGGCGCCGCAGCAACTGGCGAATGATCAATACCGTTACACCCTTAGCGATCATCTGGGCTCTTGTTCGCTGGAACTGGACAGTGAAGCGCGGATCATCAGTCGCGAGACGTATCATCCGTTTGGTACGACGGCCTTCACGCAGAAGGGTGATTCGAGCGAAGAGAGTTATCGCACGTTGCGTTATTCGGGCAAGGAGCGGGATGCGACGGGGCTCTACTACTATGGGTTCAGGTACTACGTGCCGTGGTTACAGCGATGGAGTAATCCCGACCCTGCAGGTGAAGTGGATGGGCTTAATCGCTATGAGATGGTGCGCAATAACCCAGTGACGTTCACAGATATCCTTGGGCTTTCACCCACCGTGTGGTTTACCTATGTTGATGGTCAAGAGCGGGCGTTAAGTGATAATGAACTGAGAGCTGCGTTTAGCGATGGGACACCTAAGATCATATTCTCGGGGGATGGCCACGCCAGTCCCTCATTTGCTTACGCCTCGGATATACCTGATGTAATGGCTGCAAACAGAAACGGTGCGCTAAGTTTGTATGTGGAAGCCACTCCAACTGACGCAGCCATTAAGGTTGAAAAATTCATTCCTGAATTTATCGACAAAAATAAAAGCGCGGTGATTGGGTGGGAACCAGAAGAACTCTCGACTTCGATGCTAGAGCTCTTTATCATCGCGATGGATCATTCTGAGTCGAGTGTAATCTCGTCGGGCGCGGTTTTGGATGATGTCGAGATGCTTGGAGCGAAAGTTACCAGCCAGTTATTTATGCAGGCTGAAGAGTTAGCCAAGGAGTTTTCATTGGTTATTTCAGACTTTACAAAGCCGGAAGGTTATCCCGAGAGTACCGTTGAGCGATTAAGAACTATCACCTCGTCGGTTTGGAGGGATGAATTCATTAACCCGTATCTGGCGGAAAAAGTCGGGGTTGAGGCGAGTGCAAATAATGACCGTACATTTATGGTTTCAGTAGGGTTTGCCCATCTGGATGTTCGCTACAATCCGGTTCAGCAGATATTGAACGAAATAAGAGAGACTCATGGCTTTCAACAACGAATCTTTTTTAATCGATCCAACAACCCTATAGTAGTTAAAGCAGAGCAATAATTTTTAATCAGTAATGGGTGTTTACACTCAGTAAAAGCGGTCCCGCCACTAGCGATGGATCAGTGGTGTGCTGTCTGCCGACATCATGAGCCCACAAAGTTTTTCCGTAATCTATGGGGGCCGTCAAGCTGTGAAAAGGGCTCCCGAAGAAGACTGAACAGGCACCGCAAAGCCCAAATAAAAAGCCCCCACCCAACCCACTCATAGCTGACATGGATCTTCTGAAAAAGAAGGGATCCTATGAATCTCTGAGGCCGTCAAACCTCATCACGAATGCGTCATGGTAGGCGCAAGGATCGGCAAGATGAGGGCAAGGGTCAACGTAGGTCATTGCACCCGACGATGTGGGAACCGGTTTGAATAACTTGCCACACAGTTTGCGCAAGGAGGCTTGGTTGATCAACGACGGAACCCAACGTTGCACTTATACAATGTGAGTTTTTTATGAATATTTCAGACGCCGCTGTAAGCCTGTCCACCCCTCTCAGCGTGTCCGCACCAGCGGAGGCCTCCAGCCAGGCAGGACACGTGCAAGCGAGTGCCGCCCCCCTCGAATCGCGCTCGGGGCCGCGTATGCAAAGTATGGGGCTTACGAGCTTGCGGCAAACTGTGCTGCAAGGCCTCGGCGATACAATTCGTTCGCATGTTTTGCCATCCTCAGTACTTCATAGCACCGACAGTTCGAAAGACAAAGCCTATGGGGCCGCGTTGACGTTCGTTGGCGGGATGGCGAAGGTGGCCGGCAAGAAGATGGCAAGCTCAGGTGGCCTTTCCTCGAAAGTCGCAGGTTCGGCGCTGATGTGGGGGGGTAAAGCGGCGGAGAAAATCGGCAAGAACACGTATAAAAATGCTGAACCCAAGGAGGACGGCAATTACAACGCGTTTGCACCGCGTAACTGGGTTCGTTAAAAACAGGCCTGACACCCTGCGAGGGGCTGTCTGTCTGTTTTGATGGTCATTGAACCGAAAAGCCCCCACCCAACCCACTGCGGATAGGGGACGCAATGGGCTGGGCGAGGGCTTCTTGTACGACTGTTTTACTGCGCGATAGTTTTCACCGATACGCCACGCTCAATCGGCGTCGAGCGGCCGTAGATATCTTCGAAGCGTTCGATGTCGTCCTCGCCCAGGTAACTGCCCGATTGCACTTCGATGATCTCCAACGGGATCTTGCCCGGGTTGCGCAGGCGGTGCACCGAGGCGATCGGGATGTAGGTGGACTGGTTTTCGCAGAGCAGGAACACGTTGTCGTCACAGGTGACTTCGGCGGTGCCGCTGACCACGATCCAGTGTTCGGCGCGGTGGTGGTGCATCTGCAGCGACAGGCACGCGCCCGGCTTGACCGAGATGTGCTTGACCTGGAAGCGTCCGCCCATGTCCACCGAGTCATAAGAGCCCCAAGGACGGTAGACTTCGCAGTGGTTCTGGGTTTCGCTGCGGCCTTGTTCGTTGAGGGTGTTGACCATCTGCTTGACGCCCTGGACCTTGTCCTTGTGGGCAATCATCATCGCGTCCTTGGTTTCCACCACCACGATGTTGTCCAGGCCGATCACCGACACCAGTTTGCCGTTGCCATGCACCATGCAGTTGCGGCTGTCCTGGATCACTACATCGCCTTTGCTCACGTTACCGTTGGCGTCTTTATCGTTGACCGCCCACAGCGAAGCCCAGCAGCCCACGTCGCTCCAACCGGCTGCCAGCGGGACTACGCAGGCGCGCTGGGTTTTTTCCATCACGGCGTAGTCGATGGAGTTGTCCGGGCAGCACGCGAACGTGGAGTCGTCAAAGGTCACGGTGTCGGCGGTCTGCTCGCTGCGTTCCAGGGTCAGCACGCAGGTGTCATAGATATCCGGGTCGTGCTTTTTCAGCTCTTCGAGGAAGCGGCTGGCGCGGAACAGGAACATGCCGCTGTTCCAGAAGTAGCCACCGCTTTTGACGAACTCGATTGCACGTTTTTCATCGGGTTTCTCCACGAACTGCTGCACGCGGCTCACGCCTTCAGGCAGCAGCGAGTCGTTGGTGGACTTGATGTAGCCGTAGCCGGTTTCCGGGCGGGTGGCCGGCACGCCGAACAGCACCATCTCGCCACGCTCGGCGGCCACGGTGGCCAGGGCCAGTGCGCGTTGCAGGGCTTTCTGGTCGTCGATCACGTGGTCGGCGGGCAGTACCAGCATCAGCTCGTCACGGCCTTCGTTGACCAGCATCATCGCGGTCAGGGCCACGGCTGGCGCGGTGTTGCGGCCAAAGGGTTCCATCAGGATGCGCTGGCATTCGAGCTTGCGCGCGCTCAGTTGCTCGTTGACGATGAAACGGTGGTCCTTGTTGCAGACCACGATGGGGGCGTCCATACCTTCGAACACCAGGCGCTCCAGGGTTTGCTGGAACAAGGTGTGCTCGCCAGTCAGGGCCAGGAACTGCTTGGGGAACTGTTTACGGGAAAGCGGCCAAAGACGTGAGCCGCTACCACCGGAAAGGATTACTGGGATCATGGGTGTTTCTCCTTGAATCAGTTTGGGTCAGAGCTACGAAGGTTTGTCGTTTCACTCTTGTTTTTGTCTCGGTCCTGAGTTGAACCCCGGTCAGTGTGGGAGCTGGCTTGCCTGCGATGGCGCCTACAAGACCGCCATCGCAGGCAAGCCAGCTCCCACAAGGGGGCGTGTCAACTCAGGGAAATAATCAGCGGGTCGACACTGGGCGTTTCACCCACACTGGCGACAGGCTCGAGCCCGAACCGGTGACATACAGCACCGCCGCTTCACCGCGTTCCAACGCAACCGGCTTCACATCGCCGACTTTCTTGTCACCGTCATACAACGCCAGGCTCACTTTCACCGGGTTGATCTCACGTTCGCCACGGCCCTTGGCAGCCACCGACTTGACTACATCGGTCTTGCCATCGGCGGTTTTCAGGGTCAGAGCCTTGTCGCTGAGGTTCTGCACGCGCACCAGGGATTTCTGCTTGTTCTTGAACGGGGGTTCTTCAATCAACTGCGGCTGGCCGCTGCCACTGTTGACCAGGGTGTAGTAGTGGTCGGCAGCCAGCTTGACCGGCAGGGTCTGGCTGCCGACCTTGGCGCTGTAGTCACCGCCCGGCATGAAGCTGAAGTCGCTGCTGGCCAGTGGCGCAACGTCGCTGAGGTTGGTGCTGCCGACGGTGGCGCTGACTTCCTGGTTGCTGGCGTTGTAGATACGCACAAAGCTGGAGCCTTTTGGTGCCGTCGGGCCATACAGGGCGGCGTCACCGGCAGCGAAGGCCGACAGGGATACGAAGCTCAAGCCCGCTGCGATAGCCAGGGTTTTAGCGAGACGACGAGGAGTAGTAGTGAAAGTCATTGTGAGTTACCTCTCTTTCAGTTTTGCGCCCGGTCGGGCGTCTCGGATTTAGATGTATTGATTGCCAGGTTCTGTTGGCGCGAGCCGGCTTGTTTAAGCTGCGCAACCCAGGCTGGGTCGGCATCACCGATTTCGTTGTTGACGGGCAGATAGCGTTCGGGGAATTCCCAGATCAGCACCTGGGGCGGGCTGTTCTTGAAGTCATCACTTTTGAGGTAGCTGAGCATCGGCAGGATCGGGCCATGGCCGTCTTCGGCGTAGCTGACCACGTCGCTGTGCAAGGCTTGCTTGAGCGCACCGACGAAGTTCCAGTTGGGGTTGGCGCTGTAGCTGGTGCCGACCAGTGCCACCGGGGTTTCGCTGTCGCTGAACAGCGCGTCATCACCTTTCTCTTCGGCCAGGTGGGTGACACGCTTTTCCAGCGGCTCTTTAGGTGGCATCAGGTTTTCGAACAGCGGGTCCAGGGGCAGGAACAAACGCAGGTCGCCTTTATGCGGCTCGGTTTTCTCGGCCTCGGTGACAAAGCGCTGCGGCTCGCCACTGAGTGGGGTCTTGTCGGCAATCGCCTTGGCCAATTGCTTGGCAGCAATTTCTGCACCGTCCGGCGTCCAGTGGGTATCGGTACGCAGGAACACCTGCTTGCCGGCGAGCTTGGCCTGTTGCAGCGGGCCGAGCAGGTCTGGCGCCGGGATGTTGTCTGCCGCCACGCGGGCGTGGAAGTCCTGGTACAGGTTGGCGTGGATGCTCGCCGGTTGCACTTCACCCAGGTGTTCCGGATACAGGCGCACCTTGGCCGGCACGATCGCCATCACCAGTTGGATGCCCTGGGCCTTGAGCTTCTGGCGTACGCCTTCGACCAGCGCGTAGTTGCCTTGCAGGTTCTGGTCTTCGTTGACGGCGGGGTTGAATTCCTCGTCGCTGTACAACCAGTGATCACGGCCCAGCACCACGCCAGGGCGGCCTTCATTGAACAGCTTGTAGTCCAGCGCTGCCCACAGGTTGGTGCCCAGGCGCTTGATCGGGAACTCGTCGTCGTAGTGAGTCTCGACGGCTTTGGTCCAGCGACCGTTGAGCACGGTGGCATCCGCGTTGGTGCTGAAGCCGAAGAAACTGCGCAGCGACCAGGCGCCCAGTGCCAGCAACAGCACCAGGAACAGGCTTATGTAGAGGACGCGTAATGAACGGGTCATGGTCGGCTCCCTCAGAATTGGAAGTAAAGGAACGGCGAGAAACTCTGCGCCGACAGTTTCAGGATCGACGCCACGAACAGCAGTAGCACCGCAGCGCGCATGGCGTAGCGTGGCCAGTCAGCGGTCCAGTAGGCCGGTTGCACGGCAGCGTCACGGCCTACGCTGAAACCGGGCTCGTGGATGCTGCCAGGGTTATCGCCGGGTACGGCCTTGATCAGGCTCGGGTCGGCTGGCTTGGACTTGTCGGCAGGGCGGTTGGTGTAGAAGTCGCGCAGACCGAAAAACGCCAGCGTTGCGTAGGCCACGACCAGGGTTGCCACTTGCAGGCCGGTAAGGTTGGCGCGGTTGAGTTCCGACAGTGACCACTCGCTGAAGCTGAACATCGCACCGTACATACGCCCGGCAACGTGCAGGTTTTCGGCGCGGAAAATCACCCAGCCCATTACCACCAGCAGGAAGGTAAAGGCCCAGCGCAGCACATTGAAACTGCGCGGCGCGGTGTTCAGGCCGATGGCTTTTTCAATCGCCAGCCACATGCCGTGCCAGGCGCCCCACACGATGTAGGTGATGTTGGCGCCGTGCCACAGGCCACCGAGCAGCATGGTCAGGAACAGGTTGCGGTAAGTCGTCAGGGTGCCTTTGCGGTTGCCGCCCAGGGTGATGTACAGGTAGTCACGCAGCCAGGTGGACAGGCTGATGTGCCAGCGCCGCCAGAACTCGGTGATCGACTGACTGATGTAGGGCTGCTTGAAGTTTTCCATGAAGCGGAAACCCATCATCAAGCCCAAGCCAATGGCCATGTCGCTGTAGCCGGAGAAGTCGAAGTACAGCTGCGCGGTGTAGGCCAGCGCGCCGAGCCAGGCATCGCCTGTGGTGGGGTTTTGCAGGGCGAAGCAATGGTCGGCCACCACCGCCAGGGTGTCGGCAATAAAGACCTTCTTGATGAAACCCTGCATGAACCGCGTGCAGCCCTCGGAGAATTTATCCAGGGTGTGGGTGCGGTTGTTGAACTGGTCGGCCAGGTCGCGAAAGCGCAGCACGGGACCGGCGATCAGATGCGGGAAGATCGCCACGAACGCCGCAAAGTCGATGAGGTTGCGAGTCGCCGGAGTGTCGCCACGGTACACGTCGATGATGTAGCTGATGGACTCGAAGATGTAGAACGAGATTCCGATCGGCAACAGCACGTGGGTGAGGATGAACGGCTCCAGGCCCGCGGACTTCATCATCACATTGATGCTGTCGACGCCGAAGTTGGCGTACTTGAAATAGCCGAGGATGCACAGGTCGACCGCCACCCCGAGCAACAGCCAGCGCTGCGCCGGCTTGGTGCGCACACCGGCGGCACCGACCTTGAGGCCGATCCAGTAGTTCCACAGCGTGACGGCCGCGAACAGCGCCAGGAAGTCCACTCGCCACCAGGCGTAGAACACGTAGCTGGCAATCAGCAGCAGCAGATTGCGATAGCGTTGCCCGCTCAAATAGTACAAGCCGAGGAAGATCGGCAAGAACAGAAACAGGAACACATTGGACGAGAAAACCATCCCGATCTCTCCATGTTTAACCAACAGTCAAGGGCCAGAGCCCCCCCTAACCCCCCCACGATTTCGGGGGAGGCTGTATTGCAATTTCACTGAAGGAACCGGGTTAACGGTGGGAGCTGGCTTGCCTGCGATGGCGGTGTTTCAGTCGACATCAATGTTGAATGTCAGGCCCCTATCGCAGGCAAGCCAGCTCCCACAGTTGGACCGAGTCCAACCGGGAGCTATGTATCAGCTGCCTTTGTTGCCTTTTTCATGCGCCGGGTCGTAGACCTTGGTCAGGTCTCCGCCCAGGCGGAAGGTCTTGAACGGTTGCATGCCATGCTTGCGCTCGATCACTTCCGGGGCGCAGGTGTAGAGGGTGCAGAAGGGCTCAAGCCAGGCAAATTTCATGTCTTCCTTGAGGTCCTTCATATCCTGCTCTTTGCCGTTCTTCTGCTCGAAGATGTCCGGGTCTTTCACCCCCGCCAGCACCTTGTCGCCCAGGCGCTTGAGCGCGCTGTTGTTTTCCTGGCGCAGGTCCACGCCGTTGACCAGGGCAAAGCTGGCGATCATCGACAGCGGCGGCAGGGCGTAGTTGTGGTACGACAGGGCGCGTTGCTGGCGCTTCAATTCGTTCGGCAAGAAACCCTGGTCATCGACCTGGTTCACGCCGACCTTGTATTCCTTCACCGCCCAATCAAACAGGTCGCGGCGGTTGGTAGCGATGGACGTTGCCATCACCGACCAGGCGGCCCAGTAGGAGTGGTTGTTGGTTTTTTCCAGGGGCAGGTTGTCCCAGTCGCTCACCACCTGGTCGGCCAGCTTGTTGAACCAGGCTTCGATTTGCTGGGCTTCCTGCGGGTGCTGGGCCAGCGGCTGCGACTCGGAGAACTTCAAGCGCACATAGGCCGAGGCCATGCTGCCCAATGCCCATTTGCGCATGGACTTGCCGGTGTGGTTGAAGTCCTTGGACATCAACGCATCCGCCTTGGCCCATGACACCAGCCAGTTGAGCGTGCATTCGAGCTGCTGCGGGCGACCGTCACGCATGAACTGCATCACGCGCTTGCTGGTGTCTTTTTCCAGCTTGGTGATGTCGGCGGTGCTGTCGCGAAAGGCTTTTTCCGACTGCACATTCAGGGTCGAACGGGCCTTGTCGGAGCCTTCGTACTTGCTGCGAAACTGCAATGGCCCGGTGTAGGGCGTTGGCATGCTGTCGCAATCATTCTTGAAGTCGCCGGTCTTGAACGCTTCGATCGGGGCGAAATAGCCCTGGGGCGGGCGCAACGGCGCGGCCGCATTCACGGAGCCGGCAAACACGGCCAGGCCCAGCAGGGTAGGGAGCAATAACTTTTGCATAAGTAACCTCACTTCCCGAGTTGGGCGGTTTGCTGACCACCGCTTGGGAATACGTTGCGTGTGCAAATTTTCGCTTCAACCTTCTGCGCCGCAGCGCCCGCTTCGGGGCCCTGCACTTCCACGGCCAGCAAGTTCTGCGAGGCCCAGTCTTCATCGGTGCGCAGTTCAAAGGCGAAACGCCCGTCTGTATCGGATGTTTCGGGTTTCTCGATCTTGATGTCCTCGTGGCGCCCGTTCATGTACCAGAGGGTGGCTTGCAAGGTTTTCACCGACGGATCGGCGAAGCGGATATCGACCTGATGGTTGGCGTTGCGCAGGTCTTTGTTGGCGCTGTTGACCATCAGTTCGTTTTTGCCCGGTTTGAGCGTGGTGCTGGCCGACATCTGCGCGGTCTTGCCTTCGCAACCGTTGTCCAGCAGCGCCATCATCTGGCGGTAGATGGTTTCCTGGTCGAGGCGGTACAGCGGCGAGAATTCCCAGATCAGTATCTTCGGTGGGCTCTTCTGGAATTCATCGCTGCCCAGGTACTGCAGCATCGAGCCTTCCAGGCCACCGCCGGGGAAGGCGACGTTGAGGATGTCAGCGCCGATTTCTTCTTCCAGGAAGCCGGCGAAGTTGTAGTTCTTGCCGCTGTGGCTGGTGCCCACCAGGGTGATCTGCGGGTTGCCCGAATCGCCGAACAGGTCGCCGTCACCGGCTTCGCCCTTGGGCTCGGTGGTGAACTGGTCCATGTACTGGATCGCATAGCTGGTGCCGCACAGTTGCCCGGCCATGTTGTGCAGGGTACCGGTCTTGCCCATGCGGCCCGAGCGCTTGGTCTCGAATTCACGCTTGGGAATCTCGGCATATTCCGGCATCTGCTTGACCTTGGCCGCGACGATTTTCGCGGTGCGCTGGGCGCCGTATGGGGTCCAGTGCTGGTCGCCACGGAAGTAGAAATCGTGGGCCGGCAACTCATCCGGCAGTTGCTCGTTGGTCAGCGGCGACAAGTCTGGCACCACGTAGCCCATCTTGGCGAAGCGGCCGAGCATGGTTTTGTAGTTGGTCAGGGCCTTGTCGAAATCGTACTTGGCCTTTTCCTCGGGGTTGAGCTTGTTGCGGTTCACCAGGCCACGGGTTGGCTGGTAGACCACCACCAGTTCCACGCCCTTGCTCTTGAACGCATCGTGCAACTGCTGCATGCGCTTGTAGCCGGCCGGGGTGGTGTCGAACTCGGTGCGCAGGTCTTCCTGGGTACGGAACAGCCAGTCGCCCTGGGCTTGCACCAAGGTGGTGAAGTTCTGTTGGTAGCGCGTGGTGTAGTTCTTCGCGTCATGGGCGGCCGGGCACAGGCTGCAGCACGGTTCGGCGGTGAAGGTAGGAGCTTGCACTTCATCGGCGCGTACGCCCTGGCTGGCCGCCAGCAGGCCGAGGGTCAGACCCGAGAGGCTCAGCAGTTTGATCATGTGTGGGTGCATAAGGGTCATCCTCAGTCCTGCAATTCGGTCTGGCGTTCGACGGGGTCGATCAGCACGGCTTTCTGCTGGCGCACCAGCAGGTCGAGAATTTCTTCCTGGCGGTCGCCCAGGATGCCGGAGAAGCTGATGCCGCTGGATTTGGTCGGCGCCAGCATCGACACGCGATACAGCTCGATACTCAACGGCGAGTCGATGGACAGCGGCCCGCTGCCGTTACCCGCCAGTTCACCGCCAACCACGATCAGCGACACCTTGGCATCGAACGGGTCGAGGGCGATGTCGCGGTCGGTGTCGGTCAAGTCCTTGATGTGGCCGTACACGCCGGTCAGGCCGTTGGCCATCGAGGTGTTTTCGTAAAGCTTGATGTTCACGCTGTTACGCACGCGGATCCCGTGGCGACGGTTGCTGATCACCTTGTTGCCCCACAGCAGGTTGTCGCCGCTCTCATAGAGGGTGATGCCGTCGGTGTGGTTGCGGTAGATCTCGTTGTCGGCGATCAGGTTGTTTACGCTGTTACGGTCGATCACCAGGCCCGAGAGCTTGTTGTCGTAGCTGCGGTTGTTGAAGATGAAGCTGTCGTTCACTTCCCGGGAAATGATGATGCCGTGCTTCTTCTTGGTGCCGTACACGGTGTTGTCCGCGATGATCAGGCCGTGGGAACGGTCATGGGGGTCAATGCCGTAGACGATGTTGTCTTTGTAGGTATTGCCCTTGATCACAAAGCCCGTGGTCTCGTAGCAGTAGAAGCCGTACCACATGTCCGAGAACTCGGAGTCGATGATCCAACCGGTCGGCTCGGGGCGCTTGAGCACCTTGGCCATGTTCGGCGTGTACTGGGAAATACTCACCCCGTACGACTTACTGTTGGCGTAGCCGAAGCTGGCCATCTTGGTCTTGGAGATATAGGTCTCGGTGCCGCCCCAGGCCAGCAGGAACGGCCGGAATTCCTTGGCCGACTTGAACAGCGCGGGGCCGTTGGTTTTTTCATCCCAGCCGGTGACTTTGGTGTCACGCACGAACAGCTGGCCGTCGTTGATCAAAAACGAGCCGGCTTGCTGGGACAGGCGCAGTTCCTGGGTGTTTTTGTCGATATCGAGGATGCCTTTACGGCCCACCACGATCGGCAACTTGGCCAGGAACACGCCCGGCGACGTTTCGCTGAAGTACTGCTTGGGCACCTTGCCCAGCAGGTCCTTGAGGTTCATGTAGCCGTCATCGACGAAGATCGCCTGGGGAATGCCATGCTGGCGCACTACCCATTCGGCCATCTTGTTGTCACCGCCGATAAAGTCCTTGAGCGCGTCTTCCTGCATCATGCGGCGGATGCTGATTTTGCCCGCCTTGGTCTTGACGATTTTCTTTTCCATCGCCTGCGCGGTGTAGCCCGACAGGTCGGGTAGCGCCGGCTTGGCCATTTCCAGCGGCGCGGTGGGCGGGCTGGAGATGGTGTAGTTCTTGGCCTGTTGCAGTTCCTTGGCGATGATCGGCGCCTTGGCCGCCGTATCGGCGAACGCTGTGGCGCTGGCCATCAGCATTGCCGCGACGAGTAGGCTTTGAGCATTCATGGCGCAGGCTCCCATCAGAATTTCCAGACCACGTCGACAAACGCGCGGTGCATGTAGGAGTCGACCTGGCTGCCATAGGCATCGCCGGGCTTGAACACGCCGGCACGCAAACGCACCAGGGCTGAAGGCTCGTCGATCGACTGGCTCAGCGCCGCAGGCAGCAAGCCTTTCTTGAAGTACTTGGTGACCACCAGGTCCATCTCTTGGCCGAGGTCTTTCTTGCCGTCTTCAAGGGGCAGGGAGGTGCTGGAGAGGATCGCGCCGGTGACGTCGTCGGTGTTGTTCTGCACCGCGTCGATACCGTTGCTGCCCACCGGCTTGTTGCCGTCCACGCGCCAGAACTTGTGGTACACCAGGCTGGCGTCATAGTCCTCGCGCAGCTGCCAGGAACCGAACAGGCTCATGGACTGCATGTTGTTCATCTCGCCGCGAAACGCTTCACCGAAGCGATGCACGCGGGACTGGGTGCCGGTCCAGTTCGAACGGTTGCTTTGCAGGCCGTTCTGCTCGTATTCGGCGCTGGCACGGGAATAGGCCGCACCCACTTGCCACTGCGGATCCAGGCGCAGGCGCACGCCGATATCGGTGGCCCAGCCGCTCAGGTCATCGCTGCGCTTGGCGCTGGTGGGGCGTGTGCCGTCGGCGTTCAAGGCGTTGACCTTGTCGCGGTCGCCGCGCATGCCGGTGATGCTTGCCCAGTAGTTGACGGTGTTGGTGTTGCGCCAGTTGTAGGCGTCGCTGTTGGCTTCGATGCCCAGCCAGGTCAGGTCGCCGTTTTCGCGCTTGTCCAGCGGGTCGCTGGCGACACCCGGTTCGGCGTAGTCGAGCTTGCCGTCGTCATGGGTGTGGTGGCCGCGCACGCCGATCCACTGGCCCGGCGTCCACTGGTAGGCGGCGTCGGCGTAGAAGTGCTGGCGGTCTTTGTCGACCGGCGACAGTTCCTTGAGGTCGGTGCGGTATTCGCTGAAACGTTCGGCAGCGCCGACATTGGCCTTGAGCAAGGTGGTGTCGAAGGTCCAATTCAGCGCTTCGATGTTGGTGTCGCGCCACTGGCCGTCGTCATTGCGCAGGCGCTGGCGGCCGAACTTGAGGATCTCGCCGGGGTAGGGCGTGAAGCCGCTGTAGCCGACCCAGAACTCACGCAGGGCCAGGTAGTTTTTCTTGGCCTTGCGGTCGTCGTTGCTCGACTGCTGCTCGGTGGTGTCATCGGCCGACTGTTGCAGGGTGTCGGTCTCGATGATGTCGCTGGAAACCACTGCCTGGCCCATGGCGTAGGCGCTCCATGCGCCGCTTTCGCCGTAGATCCAGGGGCGCAGGTCGAGGCCGATGCCGTTGACGTCGCCGCCTTTCTGGGTGCCGAGGTCGCGGTCGTCTTCGGACTGCGCGGTGGCTTTGACTTCCAGGCCGAAGTTCTTGGCTTCGGTGAGCGCGGCCAGGGTCGGGCACGACCACAGCAGGGCGAAGGTCAGGCCGATACCGGCCTTGACGAATGGGTTGAGCTTCATAGGGATTCCTCGCCGTCTTCTTCTTGCAGGGCGTGCAGTTGCAGCGTGCTTTGGGCCAGGGTGCCGCGGGCGGCCAGTTCCTGTTGCACCAGGCGTTGGCCTTCGGCGCGTTGCGCAGGCGTCAGCGGCGCTTCGAGCTGGGTAGCCAGGTCATTGGCCTCTGGCGTGTCCTGGGCCTTGGCCAGTTGGCTGAAGACATAGGCGTTCAATGGGTCGGGCTTGGTGCCCTTGCCTTGGGAAAACAGTTGGGCGATGGCGAAGTCGGCGCTGTTCTGGCCGTTGCGCGCTGCGGTCAGCAGGTGGTCGAGGGCTTTTTGCGGGTAGACCTTGCCCAGGTAGCCACGGCGGTAGATCTGGCCGAGGTAGTAATCGGCGGCCACTTCACGGCCCACGGCTTTCTCGAAATGCGCCTCGGCGGCCTTGGCATCGGCGGGCACCCACTTGCCTTCGTAGTAGAGCTTGCCCAGCAGCAATTCGGCGCGTGGCTGGTCGGCGGCACGGCCGTTGTCGAGGTACTTCATCATCTGGTCGACGTCGCCCAGTTCGGGGAAGTCGTAGAGCAGTTGCGCCAGGCTGACCCAGGACGCCGGGTAGCCAGGGGCGATTTTTTCCAGCAACGCCTGGGCAGTTTTTTCGTCCGGGGTGCCGAGGGTGGCATCGCCGAGTACGCGGGCCACGCTGTCGACGCGCTGCGCAGTCACGGTGCCACGGCTGTAGCCGGCTTCCATCTGCTTGAGCAGTTCGGCCTGTTGTTCCGGCTGCTGTTTTTTCTGATAGACCGTTGCCAGTTCGACGTAGCAGATATCGGTGGTGTTCAGCGCGGCTTTGCAGATGCGCTCCACATCATCCAGATGCTGGTCGTAGGTACCCTGGGTGCGATACAGCAGCACCTGGGCCAGGCCGGCCTCCGGGTAACCCGCCGCCTGCCATTGGCTGATCTGCTGTTGGGCATTCACGTTGGGAAAGCTGTGGGGGTATTGCAGGTACAGCATTGCCAGCGGGATCAAGGTATTGCCTTCACCATTGGCAAAGGCTTTTTTCAGCAGGCTTTCGGCTTCATGGTGTTCGGCCTCAGTGGCGCCGGGCTTGGCCGCCAACAGGCGACCCAGGCGTGCCTGGGCGCGGGGCGAGGTGTCTGCCGCCGCACGGTAGGTGGCTTCGGCCTGCTTGATTTGCGCGGGGTCGCGGGTGCCGACCTGGATATCGGCCAGGCCCACCTGGGCCTCGCTGTAGCCCAGGTCTGCCAGTTGCTGGTAATTCTGCTGGGCGGTGACGGTGTCGCCGCGCTTGAGGGCTTCGTTGGCCAGGCGCTGGTCGGGCAGGCCGGCGCAACCGGCCAGGCTCACGGCCAGTGCCAGCGCGCAGTACGCAGAGGCCAAGTGAAATTTGCTCTGTGTGGGAGCTGGCTTGCCTGCGATGGCATCGCTGCGGTGCAACTGATGCACCGAGTCGCCTGCATCGCGGGCAAGCCCGGCTCCCACAGAGGTCAGCGGTGTTGTTGGAATAGAGTTCACAGGCATGTCCTCGCTTACAGACCGTGAGCCATGGCTTTGTCGATCAGCCAGTTCAGCGATGGGCCGCGGTCACTGGTGACTTCCACCGGGCGGCCGGCGTAGGTGCTATCCAGCGGTGCGTCAGGCTTGATCTGCACACGGATGTCAGAAGACAAGTCGGCGCTGTTCAGGCTGGTGCTGCTAACGATGGTGCCGGTGCGCACTTGTTCTTCGTCGGCGACCTGGAAGCTCACCGGGGTACCTGGGCGCACATCACCGAACTGGCGATAGCTGAAGCGCGCTTCCACATTAGCCTGGCTGCCACGCGGCACCAGTTGGAAGATCACATCGCCCTTGCTGGCGTACTGGCCGTCGGCGACCAATTGCTGGGCCACCACGCAATCGCACGGCGAAGTCAGGGTGCCGGTCATTTGCTTGCCGAACAGTTCTTCGACCTTGGCCGGTTGCAACTGGTCTTCGTCCAGGTGGCCCTTGAGCACATCGAGCATGCTGGTGCTGAAGGTCGCCAGCGGCGCGCCCTTGGCTGCTACCGAATCACCCTTGAGCAGGCTTTGCACGGTGCCGTCACGGGGCATGGTCACGTTCATGCCCGGTACGCTCACAAGGCCTGCCTGGGCGTGGCTGACGAAGTACATGCCGTAGAGCGACTTGACCACGAAACCGAAGGCCGCCAGGCCCACCAGGAAGATCGCCAGGCTGAAGGTCACGGCGCGCAGGCGACCGAACGCGGTCATGCCGCTGCCGCCGTCCTTGACCTTGCGTGCCTTGGTGAAGTTATCGCGTTGCAGGGTCGCGAGTACGTCGCCCATGGTCACGATGTCACCGGACAGGTGCGAGGTGATCAGGTGGCGCAGGGTAGAAATATCCTGGGCATCGAGGTTCTGGAACTGGCAACCGGTGCGGCCGGTCTGGCGGTCGTAGGAGCGAATCTGCAGCTCCACGTCCATGGCCAGGCCGAGGTTATCGATCACGAACTGCAGGCGGCCCTTGTGCACTTGGCCGATGGTGAGCGGCTGGGTGGCGGTGAAAGCCAGGCCGCCGGCGGACAGGTCGATAACCTTTGCTTCGGTCGGCGTGCGGTCGCTGTTGAAGAAGCGCAGCTTGGCCGGGATTTTCACCCGAGCGTGTTGGCGCTGGGCTTCGGATTCGTGGACAACGTTGGCGTTTACTTGGCTATTCATCGGGTGTAATTCCTAGGTTAATTCAGGCTTGGCAGGGTCAGACCATCATCAGCAACACGGCAACGAAGATGCTGCCGGCGGAGAAGGTCATGGTCCGAGACGACCAGGTGTTGAACCAACGTTGAAAGCTGGCCAAATCGCGGGTCAGTTTGGTGTCCTGGCGGGTCCAGGACTGTTGATCAAGGCGGAAGAACACGTAGATCTTCACCAACGCGCCCATGATCTGGTTGTAATAGAGAATCAGCGGGTAGGCCGGGCCGATCTTGTGGCCGGAGCACGACAACAGCAGGGTGAGGATCAGGCGGGTGATACCGATCCACAGCAGGTAGGCGAGGATGAACGCGCCGCCGTACTTGAAGGTGGCGATCATGGCCACGGTCAGGCCGAGCAGGGAGGTCCACATCGATACGCGCTGGTCGAACAGCACCACGCTGGTGAACAGGCCGAGGCGACGCACGCCCAGTCCCAGTGCACGGGAGTTCTGGCGCAGGTTGTTGCCGTACCAGCGGAACATCAGCTTGCGGCTGGCCTTGATAAAGCTCTTTTCCGGCGGGTGTTCCACGGTGTTGATCGCGGCATCCGGCACATAGAAGGTGTCGTAGCCCAGGCGCATCAGGCTGAACCAGCTGGACTTGTCATCCCCGGTGAGGAACTTGAAGCGGCCCAGGCGCCAGTGTTGCAGCGAGTCGCTTTCCACGTCGGCGATAAAGCCCGGGTCAGTCACTACGCTGGCGCGGAATACCGACATGCGCCCGGTCATGGTCAACACGCGCTTGGACAGGGCCATGGAGCACATGTTGATGTGGCGTTGGGCGAAGCGCAGTTTGTGCCATTCGCTCATGATGTAGCCGCCGCGCACTTCGCAGAATTCGTTGGTGGTCAAACCACCGACATTGCCGAACAGCTGGAACCACGGCACGGTCTTGCGCACCACGCCTTCGGCCAGCACGGTGTCGCCATCGATCACGGCGACCACGGCGCGGTCGTCCGGCAGGTGGCGCGAGATGGCGCGAAAACCGAAGGCCAGGCCGTCACGCTTGCCGGTACCAGCGATGCGCACGAAGTCGAGCTTGACGTGAGCCGGCGGGTTCATCTTTTCCCAGAGGCTTTTCACCAGCAGCTCATCGGACATTTCCACCAGCGAGCACACCACGGTGGTAGGGAAGCCGCAGTCGATGGCTTCGCGAATCACCGAGCTGTACACCTGTGCGGTGGTCAGCGCATCGATACGAAAACTGGTGACCATCAGGAACACATGGGACGGGTCGGCGGCCTTGCCGAGCTTGCGCACTTTGCGGCGCAGGTGCGGGTACACCACGTACAGGAACAGCATGCCGCGAAAGAAATGCGTCGCGCCCATCGAGTAGCGCCAGATACCCACGGCACCAATCAGGAAAATAAAATTCTTCGATTGCGAATCGAAGGTGCTCGCCGGCAACAGCAGGGCGAGACCCATCAGCAGGCTGAGAAAGAACAGCCAGCCGGCCGATTGCAGAAATACATGTTTTAACTTGGACATAAGCGTCATCCGCAAGGTGAGGAGGCTTCAGGCTGCAAGCGCTGGGGTAAGCCACTGGCAGCCTGAAACTTGCCGTTGCTGTTACCAGCAAATACCTTCGGTACGGCCGCTCACGCTGGTGGCCTTGGACATGAAGCCCACCAGGTCGACCACTTGCTTGCCGTGCGGGGCTTCGTGCGCAAGGGCGCGGAACTTCTCGTCACGGTTACCGAGGATGATCACGTCGGAGTTGTTGATCACATCATCGAAATCCGAGTTGAGCAGGGACGACACGTGCGGGATCTTGCCTTCGATGTAGTCCTTGTTCGCGCCGTGCATACGGGCGTACTCGACGTTGCTGTCGTAGATGCTCAGGTCGTAGCCCTTGCCGATCAGCATTTCCGCCAGTTCTACCAATGGGCTTTCACGCAGGTCATCGGTACCGGCCTTGAAGCTCAGGCCCAGCAGGGCGACTTTGCGCTTGTCGTGGCTGGAGACGATGTCGAAGGCGTTCTGCACCTGGGATTCGTTGCTGCGCATCAGCGAGTTGAGCAACGGTGCTTCCACGTCCAGGGAGCCGGCGCGGTAGGTCAGGGCGCGCACGTCTTTTGGCAGGCACGAACCGCCGAAAGCGAAGCCTGGGCGCATGTAGTACTGGGACAGGTTGAGGGTCTTGTCCTGGCAGACCACTTCCATCACTTCACGACCGTCAACGCCGACGGCCTTGGCGATGTTGCCGATCTCGTTGGCGAAGGTGACTTTGGTGGCGTGCCATACGTTGCAGGTGTACTTGATCATCTCGGCAACGGCGATGTCCTTGCGGATGATCGGCGCGTCGAGCTCTTCGTACAGCGACTGCAGGACGTCGCCGGAGGCTTTATCGAACTCGCCGATAACGGTCATCGGTGGCAGGTCGTAGTCGGCGATGGCGGTGGATTCACGCAGGAATTCCGGGTTGACCGCGACGCCGAAATCAACGCCGGCTTTCTTGCCGGAGCAGTCTTCGAGGATCGGGATTACCACGTTGGCGACGGTGCCCGGCAGTACGGTGCTGCGCACCACGATGGTGTGGCGGGTGGTCTTGTCACGCAGTACAAAACCGATCTCGCGGCATACCGACTCGATGTAGTTCAGTTCCAGGTCGCCGTTCTTCTTGCTCGGCGTACCGACGCAGATCATCGACAGGTCGGTGTCGCGGATGGCTTCGGCGAAGTTGGTGGTACCGCGCAGTCGACCGGTTGCGATGCCTTGGCTCAACAGTTCGCCCAGACCCGGTTCAACGATGGGGGATTTACCCGCATTGATCAGGTCAATCTTGTCCTTGGAGATGTCTACGCCGACCACTTCATGGCCACGGGCAGACAGGCAACCGGCACACACGGCGCCAACGTAACCCAAACCAAATATGCTGATGCGCATCGCAATTACCTCTATGTTTAAATCATGCCATTAGATGGCCGGAGTTCATGTTTGCAAGCGTCACTGATGCCGCGAAAGTTGGGCGAATAGACGCTGACTTACCGCGTGCAGGCATGTTGAATAACGAGTGACTAACTATTGCACTCAAGTTGTGCGCAACGTGGCCTTATTATTGGGGCTTGCCCTGAAATGCAGCCGGTTTTCCATGGCGGAAGGGTCCGGCGCCAGTGCCGCAGGGCTTTGATACAGGAAATAAGCCTTTTAATATCAATGCCTTGGGTGTTAACACTGGCTCATTTAGGTCAGCGCTGCCTTGGCCTTTAGGGGGTTGGCAATGAGTCCTTATCGCCGCCCTCAACTCAATCAGTTGATGATATGACCCTCGAGCCAAAGTGCTTTATGACAACTTGGCTACTTCCGTTGGTCGGTATGTAAGTCATCTCTTACGTAAACAGAGAATTTCGTTACCGGTGGTATGAGCGGTGCTTCCGGATGAAGTTCCGGGCCGCTCATCCCCTTTCTGGTAATTTTTTGAAATATTAGAAAAGATGGCACTAGTACTATATTGATAGCACTTGCTATTTAGGCCAGTAGTTATGGGGAGTTGGTGCGAGAGGGTAGTTTTGTGCCACTACCGTTAAAAAAAAGTGGTGCCACTACGAAAAAAACCGACGAGTGTCGAGTGAAGAAATTGTTAGAGATGTGTCTTGATATTTTTTGACGTCAAATAAATGACGATTGGTGGGGTGAAATGCAGGCAAAAAATGTGGGAGCTGGCTTGCCTGCGATAGCGGTGTATCAGCGACATGTGAGTCGGCTGACCCTCCGCTATCGCAGGCAAGCCAGCTCCCACAGTTGATGTTGGTGGCTGTACAGGCCTTATTCCGGTGCGTGATCGCGCAAAAACACCAGGTTATCTGGCTTGGACTGCTCCGCATTGAAGCGATAGCCCTGTACATCGAACTGCTTGAGCTTGGCCGGATCGTTGATGCGTTCTTCAATCACAAACCGGCTCATCATGCCCCGAGCTTTTTTCGCGTAGAAGCTGATGATCTTGTATTGGCCGTTCTTCAGGTCCTTGAACTCGGTGTTGATGATCCGTGCCTTCAAGGCCGTGCGCTTGACCGCCGAAAAATACTCATTGGACGCCAGGTTGAGCAGCACATCGTCGCCTTGCTCGGCCAGTGCTTCATTCAACCACTCGCTGATGCGCGTGCCCCAGAAGGCATAGAGGTCCTTGCCGCGGGCGTTGGCCAGCTTGGTGCCCATCTCCAGGCGATACGGCATCATCAGGTCCAGCGGACGCAGCAGGCCGTACAGGCCCGAGAGCATACGCAGATGGTCCTGGGCATAGCTGAAATCGGCCTCGCTGAAGGTTTCGGCATTCAGGCCGGTATACACATCGCCCTTGAACGCCAGCAGCGCCTGCTTGGCGTTGGCCGGAGTGAAGGCCGGTGTCCAGCTGCCGAAACGCGCGGCGTTGAGGCCACCGATCTTGTCGGAGACGTGCATCAGCTCACTGATTTGCGCCGGGCTCAGTTCGCGCAGTTGCTCGATCAGTTCCTGGGAGTGGTCCAGGTACTGCGGCTGGGTGAAGCGCGCAGTGACCGGCTTGGACTCGAAGTCGAGGGTTTTGGCGGGGGAAATCACCATCAGCATGAAGTTGGCTCCTGGAATCGTGGCGTGTAGCGTGGGCGCGATTCTAGGGGTTGGGGCGTTTTGACTCCACCTATGATGGCGATAGATGCGATCCGCTATGATGGGCGGTAACTCTGGAAAGGAATACCCCGTGTGCGATTAGCGCTTTTATTGTCGGCTTGCCTGCTGTGCCTGAATGCCCAGGCCGCGCCGGTGGATGTCGCGAGCCTGGACCGTGGTACCTGGCCGGAAAAACTCGCCAGCCCGGCGCTGTTCGATGTGGCTTCGCGTGCGGAGATCCTGATGTTCGCCCACGGCCTGCTCGCCAGCGAAGCCCTGGACGACGCGGCGCTCAAGCAACGCCTGGGGCTGAAGATCATCAACCTGGCCGCCATCGATGACCTGCGTCGCCAGCTCTGGCAACGGCTGTTGGAGAACTACACATTCGCCCAGCAGAGCTGCGAAGAAGACGCCTCGTTCTGCTACCTGGTGGAAAACATGGACGACCTTCGCGAGCAGGCCGGCAAGTTCGAAGTCAGTGACAATTCTTTCTATATAGGCTGGGCCGCGCCCAGTCGGCACTTTCACGAACGCTATCTGGACGAGCTGCTGCGCAAGGCCGCGCTGTTTCCGCAGATCAGCAGTGAAGTGGCGCGCTTTGGCGATCATGAGCGCAACGGTGATGAACTCAATGACCGGATGTTTTTACTGACCTTCGACGGTGGCCCTGCACCTGTCAGCGGCAATACCGACTGGCTCACCGATTACCTGCGCAAGCAAAAGATGAACGCGACGTTCTTTGTCCTTGGCAGCAGCTTGCAAACACGCGTGGAGCGCAGTTCCGCCGCCGATGTGCAGGCGCTGTACCAAGGGCAGTGCGTGGGGCTTCAGGGCTGGCAGTACCGCTCCCACAGCCATTGGGTCGACTGGCAAAGCTCCATCACCCGCAGTGCCGGGCTGGTACAGAACCTGATGCCGGAAAACTATGTGCCCTTGTTCCGCCCACCGTATGGGCAGCGCCGTGCGGACAGCCAGGGATTCTTCCAGCAACAGGGTTTGCAGGTGGCGTTATGGGACATTGATTCCCAGGACGAGCCGGGCAAGCTCAAGGCTGATGAGTCGGCGCAACGGGTGCTGACGTTGATGCTGCTGTGGCGCAAAGGCGTGATCGTGTTTCACGACACCCAGGACAAGGCGCGGGTGGCATTGCCGATGGTGTTGCAGGCTACGGCGCAGAGTGGCTTGGGTTGGCAGGAGTGTCGCGAGGCATTTCGATGAAGTGCCCGGCTTTGCTGGGGATGGGGTGTTTTCGGGGCGATTTGCTGCGACATTTCGATGCAGGCGGACTTCCGACTTTAACGGGGTACATGGCACTCGGCTAGTGCTATTCGTCATCCTGAAAAATAAACTTCAAAAAAGCGTCAAAGTGCTTTTTCCTGTCATGGGTTTTGCGGTATTACGAAGTCAGACCGCCGAAACCTGCAGCACAGGTGGCGTCTTCCAAGACTCCTAATGTGGGCACTGCACTTGACGTCACTCAGGTGTGGTCGGTGGTCGAATCGAGGCGCAGCACCGCCCAGGTATTGCGTCGAATGGCTCCCACAAAGGTGACCGAGTATGGATGATCATGGACGTAACCCTTCTTCCGACCAGCCAATCCTTTATGTGCTTGATACCAACGTATTGATCCACGATCCAAACGCACTGCTGAACTTCGAAGAACACCACGTCGCCATCCCGATGATCGTGCTTGAGGAGCTCGACAAACTCAAAAGCGGCCACCACAGCGTTGCCGCCGAATGCCGCCAGGCCATCCGCCTGATCGACAAGACATTGGGCGAAGCCTCGCCCGAGGATGTTGAGGTCGGTGTGCCGATCCAGCGTGGCAAAAGCGGGCCCAAGGGCTTGCTGTCGATCCTGATGAGCAAGCGCAGCGAGCCCAACAGCCTGCTGCCGGAAAACCTGAACGACAACAAAATCATCAACCAATTGATCGACCTGCACGCCCGCGACAAGGACCTGCGCGTGGTGCTGGTGACCAAAGACATCAATATGCGCCTCAAGGCACGAGCATGTGGGATCGCTGCCGAGGACTACAGTACCGACCAGTTGGTCGACGACGTGTCGATGCTGTCGCGGGGGTATCACATGATGACCGGTTCGTTCTGGGACCGTGTCAGCAAGGTCGAGACCCGTCAGGACCACGGCCGCACCTGGCATCAGGTACAGTTGATCGACAACCTGCCGGCCGTGCATATCAATGAGTTCATTGTCGATGAACAGGGCTTCGTGGGCTGGATCAAAGAGATCCAGGTCGACAAGTTGCTGATCCTCGACCTGCATCAGGAACCCCTGTTGCACCAGGAAGCCTGGGGCCTGAAACCGCGTGATATCTACCAGAGCCTGGCGCTCTACGCGCTGCTTGACCCAGACATCCACTTGGTCAACCTGACCGGCGCCGCAGGTTCGGGCAAAACCATCCTGGCCCTGGCCGCCGCCATCGAGCAGACCATGGTGACCAAACGCTATCGCCGCATCATCGCCACCCGCAGCGTGCAGGGCCTGGACCAGGAAATCGGTTTCCTGCCCGGTACCGAGGCGGAAAAAATGGAGCCGTGGCTGGGGGCGATTACCGACAACCTCGAAGCCTTGCACATGGATGACGAAAACACCCATGGCAGCGTCGACTACATCCTCAGCAAAGTGCCGTTGCAGTTCAAATCCCTCAACTACATCAGAGGTCGCAGCTTCCAGCAAAGCCTGATTCTGATTGATGAATGCCAGAACCTTACGCCGCACCAGATGAAAACCATCATCACCCGTGCCGGCGCCGGTTCCAAAGTGGTGTGCCTGGGCAACCTGGCGCAGATCGACACCCCTTACCTGTCCGCGACCAGCTCCGGGCTGACTTACCTGACGGAACGCTTCAAGGACTTCCCGAACGGCGTGCACATTGCGCTGCAAGGGGTACCACGTTCGATCCTGGCTGAATACGCCGAGTCCCACCTGTAACTACGCTGAAACCGCTGCGAAAAACCCCGGATTTTTCACGAAATCCGGGGTTTTTGTTCTGTGCGAGATTTGCCTGCGTTAACGCATCCTGGGTGCTTGTGATCTCTGTAATCATTTTGTTACATTTTTTCTGCGGTAAATACAATAAGAACACTGCTTGACCCCGTCGGAATACCACCTCCTTGAATCGACGAACGTTTAGAAAACCTGTCCAGGGTTTTCACCGTGACCCTGCCTATTACAAAGCCCGAAACACCGCTCATTGATGACGCACATATACAAAGGGAAAGGAAAATGGACGTAGCAGGTAATCGCTTCACTGTGGCACAACGCAATCGCACCCCTCGTTTCAAGACCATACCCCTTACATCCATAGCACTCGGCCTGGCCTTATGGCTGGGCCACGGCTCCATGGCCAATGCAGACGACAATCCTTACACCTCGCAGGTATTGGAATCGGCGTTCAGGAAAGCCGTCGCCTTATTCGGCCCTGATACCGCCGTGTACAAAAACCTCAGGTTTGCCTACGCGGATATCGTCGATCTCGCGGCCAAGGATTTCGCTGCCCAGTCCGGCAAGTTCGATTCGGCCCTCAAGCAAAACTACGAGCTGCAACCCGAAAACCTGACCATCGGCGCCATGCTCGGCGACACCCGACGGCCACTGGACTACGCTTCGCGCCTGGATTACTACCGCAGCCAGCTGTTCAACAACAGCGGCCGTTACACCACCAATATCCTCGACTTCTCCAAGGCCATTATCGCCAACTTGCCGGCCGCCAAGCCTTACACCTACGTAGAGCCGGGCGTGAGCAGCAACCTGAGCGGGCAATTGAACGCTGGTCTTTCCTGGGCGGGCGTAACCCGTGACTGGAGTGCCAACGCGCAAACCTGGAAGACGCCGGAGGCCCAGGTCAACTCCGGCCTGGACCGCACCAACGCGTATTACGCCTATGCCTTGGGCATCACCGGCAAGGGGGTCAATGTTGGCGTGCTGGACTCAGGCATCCTCACCGAACACTCCGAGTTCCAGGGCAAGAATGCCCAGGGCCAGGACCGGGTGCAGGCGGTGACCTCCACGGGCGAGTACTACGCCACCCATCCGCGCTACCGCCTTGAAGTGCCCAGCGGCGAGTTCAAGCAGGGTGAGCCTTTCAGTATTCCAGGGGAATACGACCCGGCGTTCAACGACGGGCATGGCACGGAAATGTCCGGGGTGCTGGCCGCCAGCCGCAACGGCACCGGTATGCACGGCATTGCCTTCGACGCCAATCTGTTTGTCGCCAACACCGGCGGCAGCGACAACGACCGCTACCTAGGCTCCAACGACCTCGACTACAACGCGTTCATGGCCAGCTACAACGCCCTGGCGGCGAAGAACGTGGCGATTGTCAATCAGAGCTGGGGGCAGAGCTCGCGCGATGATGTGGAGAACCACTTCGGTAACGTCGGCGACAGCGCCGCGCAAAACCTGCGTGACATGACCGCCGCCTATCGCCCGTTCTGGGACAAGGCTCATGCAGGGCACAAAACCTGGATGGACGCCTTGGCCGACGCGGCCCGTCAGAACACCTTTATCCAGATCATCTCGGCGGGCAACGACAGCCACGGAGCCAACCCGTACACCAACGCGAACCTGCCGTTTTTCAAACCGGATATCGAAGGCAAGTTCCTTTCGATCACGGGCTATGACGAGACCAGCGCCCAGGTCTATAACCGCTGCGGTACGTCCAAGTGGTGGTGCGTGATGGGCGTGTCGGGCATTCCGTCTGCCGGCCCCGAGGGCGAACTCATCCCGAATGCAAACGGCACCTCGGCCGCCGCGCCGAGCGTCTCCGGGGCCTTGGCGCTAGTGATGCAACGCTTCCCCTATATGACGCCCAGCCAGGCGCGGGACGTGTTGCTGACCACCTCCAGCCTGCAAGCGCCGGATGGCCCGGACACGCCGGTTGGCGAACTGACTGGAGGCCGCACCTACGACAACCTGCAACCGGTGCACGATGCCGCGCCGGGTGTCCCACAAGTACCAGGTGTGGTCAGTGGCTGGGGCTTGCCCAACCTGCAAAAAGCCATGCAAGGGCCGGGGCAGTTCCTCGGGGCTGTGGCAGTGGCGTTGCCCAGCGGTACCCGCGATATCTGGGCCAACCCGATTTCCGATGAAGCCATTCGCGCCCGCCGCGTAGAAGGCGCTGCCGAACAGGCGACCTGGGCTGCCACCAAACAGCAAAAAGGCTGGCTCAATGGCCTGCCCGCCAATGCCTCGGCCGATGATCAGTTCGAATACGAGATCGGTCATGCCAGGGAGCAGGCGATGCTCACCCGTGGCCAGGACCTGCTCACCGGCACCCCCTACGTCGGTAGCCTGGTCAAGTCCGGAGACGGCGAGCTGGTATTGGAAGGCCAGAACACCTATTCAGGCAGTACCTGGGTGCGCGGTGGCAAATTGTCGGTGGACGGTGCGTTGACCTCGGCCATGACGGTGGATGGCAGTGCCGTGGGTACGCGTAATGCCGATAACGGCGTGATGACCACACTGGGCGGCACCCTGGCCGGCAACGGCACGGTGGGCGCCTTGACCGTCAACAACGGTGGGCGAGTGGCCCCGGGGCATTCGATTGGCACACTGCGCACCGGCGACGTCACATTCAACCCGGGCTCGGTGTATGCCGTCGAGGTCGGTGCCAATGGCCGCAGCGACAAGTTGCAGAGCAGCGGGGTGGCGATCCTCAATGGCGGTGTGGTGAGCGTGTCCCTGGAGAACAGCCCAAACCTGTTGACCGCCACCGAGGCGCGCAGCTTGCTGGGCCAGCAGTTCACCATCCTCAGCGCCAGCCAGGGTATCAATGGCCAGTTTGCGGCGTTCGCGCCCAACTACCTGTTCATCGGCACGCAACTCGCTTACCAACCGAACCAACTGACCCTTGCGATAGCACGCAACCAGACCACCTTCGCCAGCGTCGCGCAAACCCGCAACGAACGGGCTGTGGCGACGGCGGCCGAGAAGCTGGGCGCCGGCAGTCCGGTTTACGAAAGCCTGTTGGCTTCCGATTCCGCTGCCCAGGCTCGGGATGCATTCAAGCGATTGTCGGGGCAGCTGCATTCTGATGTTGCAGCGGCGCAAATGGCCGACAGTCGATACCTTCGCGAAGCGGTCAATGCTCGTTTGCAACAGGCCCAGGCACTGGATTCCAGCGCGCAGATCGATAGCCATGACAACGGCGGCTGGGTGCAGCTGCTCGGTGGGCGCAATAACGTCAGCGGTGACAACAACGCCAGTGGCTATTCCTCGTCCACCAGTGGGGTGTTGCTGGGGCTGGATACCGAGGTCAGCGACGGCTGGCGCGTGGGGGCGGCGACCGGTTATACCCAGAGCCACCTGAATGGCCAGTCGGCTTCGGCGGACAGCGACAACTATCACCTGTCGGTGTATGGCGGTAAACGCTTCGAGGCGATTGCCTTACGCCTGGGCGGCGCTACCACCTGGCACCGTCTGGATACTTCGCGGCGGGTTGCTTACGCCAACCAGTCGGACTATGCCAAGGCCGATTACAATGCGCGCACCGACCAAGTGTTTGCCGAGATCGGCTACACCCAATGGAACCAATTCGAACCCTTCGCCAACCTCACGTACCTGAACTACCAGAGCGACTCGTTCAAGGAAAAAGGCGGCGCCGCTGCCTTGCACGCCAGCAAACAAAGCCAGGACGCGACGCTATCTACGGTGGGCCTGCGTGCGCATACGCAGTTGCCAGTCAGCTCCACCTTGGCAGTGACGTTGCGCGGTGAGCTGGGTTGGGAGCATCAGTTCGGTGATACCGATCGCGAAGCCTCGCTGAAGTTTGCCGGCAGCGACACTGCTTTTGCCGTTAATAGCGTGCCCGTCGCCCGGGATGGCGCGGTGATCAAGGCCAGTGCGGAAATGGCCTTGACCAAAGACACCCTGGTGTCGCTGAACTACAGCGGCTTGCTGTCCAACCGCGGTAACAACAACGGGATCAACGCCGGGTTTACCTTCCGTTTCTAACCCTGCACTGGTGCCCTGTGGCGAGGGAGCTTGCTCCCGCGCCACAGTCATCTATGGAATAAACAGCCCTGCGCAAATTTGACCTACAGGTTTACAATCGTTGCTCCTGATCAGGAGTATCCCTGTGCTGACTCATCTCGATTCCCAAGGTCGCGCCCACATGGTCGACGTCACTGACAAAGCCGTGACGTTCCGTGAGGCGGTGGCCGAAGCGCGGGTGCGCATGTTGCCCGAAACGCTGACAATGATTGTCGACGGCGCCCATCCCAAAGGCGACGTGTTTGCCGTGGCCCGCATTGCCGGGATCCAGGCAGCGAAAAAAACCAGTGACTTGATTCCCCTTTGCCACCCGTTGATGCTCACCGGCGTCAAGGTGGAGCTGAGTGCCGACGGTGCAGACGCGGTTCGTATCGTGGCGCGCTGCAAACTCTCCGGCCAGACCGGCGTTGAGATGGAAGCCCTGACCGCCGCCAGCGTCGCGGCACTGACGATCTACGACATGTGCAAGGCGGTGGACCGCGGCATGACCATTGAGAGTATTCGCCTGCTGGAAAAGCTGGGCGGTAAGAGCGGGCATTTCAAGGCGGATGAGCAATGAGTATCAACGTACTGTTTTTTGCGCGCTACGCCGAAGCGGTGGGTTTCGACTCGCTGGAGATGGAAGGTGAGTTTGCCAGCGTTGATGCCGTGCGCCTCGCGCTGGCTTCTGACCCGGAATTCGCCGTGCTCAACGAAGCGAGCCTGATGTGTGCGCGCAACGAGGAGTTGTGCAGCCTGGACGAGCCGGTGCAAGCCGGCGATGAAGTCGCTTTCTTCCCACCCGTGACCGGAGGCTGACCATGGCCATTCGTGTGCAGGTCGAAGCCTTTGATCCCGGTGCCGAAGTCAACGCCATGCACGCGGCCAACGTGGGCGTGGGCGCGGTGGTGAGCTTTGTCGGCTATGTACGCGACTTCAATGACGGGCGCGAGGTGGCGGGGATGTTCCTGGAACACTACCCCGGCATGACCGAAAAGGCCCTGGCCAAGATCGCCGTGGAAGCCGAACAGCGCTGGCCGTTACTCAAGCTGGAGGTGCTGCACCGTATCGGCGCGCTGGAACCGGGCGAGCCGATTGTGTTTGTCGGCGCCGCCAGTGCGCATCGGCAGGCAGCGTTTGATGCCTGTGCGTTTGTGATGGATTACTTGAAGACGCGGGCGCCGTTCTGGAAGAAGGAAAACACCAGTGAGGGGCCGCGTTGGGTAGAAGGACGCAGCAGTGACCACGCCGCAGCGGATCGCTGGAAGTAGCCAGCCAGACGCAGAAACCAATGTGGGAGCTGGCTTGCCTGCGATAGCATCACCTCGGCGTGACTGAAAAACCGAGGTGTCTGCATCGCAGGCAAGCCAGCTCCCACACAAGCCCGCTCCCACATTTTTTACCGCATTTCAGCTCAAGGGCGTTTGCGCTCTACTGCGCGCAACAAATGCGTCGGCGGCGTTTCACAGCTGATCTTGCGCCCCAGCAATGCCTCGATGGACGGCAACTGGTACGAGTCATCCTCGCCCGCAAAGCTGATCGACACACCCGCAGCCCCAGCACGCCCGGTACGGCCGATGCGGTGCACGTAGTCGTCCGGTACTTCCGGCAGGGTGAAGTTGATCACGTGGCTGATGCCGTCGATGTGAATACCGCGACCGGCTACATCGGTAGCCACCAGCACGCGGATCTTGCCTTCACGGAAGCCTTCCAGGGTCTTGATGCGTTTGTGCTGCGGCACATCACCCGACAGTTGCGCAGCGTTGACGCCGTCGCGCACCAGGCGTTCTTCGATGCGGCGCACTTCGTCCTTGCGGTTGGCGAATACCATCACGCGCTCCCAACCGTTGTCGTTGACCAGGTTGTAGAGCAGCTTGTACTTGTCGGCACCGGCGACGGCGTAGATATGCTGCTCGACGTTTTCGCTGGCAACGTTGAGTGCTTCGATCTCGACGATGGATGGGTCGGTGGTCCACTGCTTGGCGAGGTTCATCACGTCTTCGGTGAAAGTCGCGGAGAACAGCAGGGTCTGGCGCTCGGTTTTCGGCGGCGTCTGACGAATGATCTGGCGTACTTGCGGGATAAAGCCCATGTCGAGCATGCGGTCGGCTTCGTCCAGCACCATCACTTCGACCATGTCCAGATGCACGTCGCCACGCTGGTTGAAGTCGAGCAGGCGGCCCGGTGTGGCGACGAGGATGTCGCAGTGACGGGCTTCAAGGTGCTTGAGCTGCTTGTCGAAGTCCATGCCGCCCACAAACGTCATGACGTTGAGGCCGGTGTACTTGGTCAGGTCGGCGGCGTCCTTGGCGATCTGCACCACCAGCTCACGGGTCGGGGCGATGATCAGCGCACGCGGTTCACCCATGTAGCGCTCTTTGGGCGGCGGCGTTTGCAGCAGTTGGGTAATGATCGAGATCAGGAACGCGGCGGTCTTGCCGGTGCCGGTCTGGGCACGACCGATGGCGTCTTTGCCCGCCAGGGTGAAGCCCAGCACTTGTGCCTGGATGGGCGTGCAGTACGGGAAACCCAGGTCCTGGATGGCGTGCATCAGTTCCGGGGCCAGTTTGAAATCGTGGAAGCGGGTCTTGCCTTCCTGGGGTTCGACGACGAAGTCTTCGAGTTTCCAGGGGGTCACGGGCGGTTTGGGCGCACGTTCGCGACGGGGCTTGGCCACAGGCGCTGGGGTGGGTGCGGCAGGCTTTACCTGTTCAGGCGGCGTCACCGTGGTTTTGTTCGGTGAGGCGGCGGGCGCGTTCCGGCCGGGCTGTTGACCGTCATTGCGGTTGCCAGGCTTGGGGGCAGGAGCACTGGGAACAGGCGCGAGCGGCTCAGCCTCGCTTTTGCCGAACATCTTCTTGAGTGCTTTGAGCACGGTCATCTCATTAATTGATTAAGGAATGTACGCCGGCCAGTGTAATGCAAGAATCGGGCGCGGCGTAGTGCGTCTGTCATACGGCTACATAAACACGGGATTCAGCGCAGGCGTTCAGTCAGCCAAGTGCCTATATCGTGTATCTCTTGGGGTAACACTTCGTGGCCCATTGGGTATTCCTGCCATGCCACGGTGACACCACGGCTCTTCAAATGCTCGTAGGCGCTGCGGCCCATGGCGTTCTGCACCACTTCGTCGTACTGGCCATGCAGGCAGAGCGTGGGGATGCGTTGCTGGCTGGCGGATAATTGCAGGTCATTATCGAAGGTGGGCGCATAGGTGGAGAGGGCGATCACACCGCCCAAGGGTCCCTCCCATTTCTTGAACGCGGTATGGAAAACCACCGCGCCACCTTGAGAAAAACCGGCGAGGAAAATTCGCGAGGTGTCTATTCCGGTTCTCTGTTGCGCCTCGATCAGGTCTGTGACCATTTTTGCCGACGCTTCCAGTTCTTCCAGGCTGATCGAACGGGCCGGGCTCATGGCCTTGATGTCGTACCAGCTCGGCATCTCGTAGCCGCCGTTAATCGTCACCGGACGCGTGGGCGCCTGGGGCAAAACGAAGCGGGTGGTCAGCAGGGTTTCCTGCAGGGCTTCGGCCACCGGCAGGAAGTCGTAGCGATCGGCGCCCAGGCCATGCAGCCAGATAACGCAGGCGTCTGCGGGCTTGGCGGGCTGAAGAATCAAGGGTTCAGTCATGTCTGCTCCATAGATGTGCGGGCGCTCCGATGAGGTGCGTCGGAACGGTGCGCGACAGGTTGATCTGTTAAGAGAATGTCGCAAGGTTGAATCTTTTGCCATCGAAGCGCAGTTACAGCCACTCGGCCAAGACTCTGGTACGCGCCTTGCTATGTGTAGCTCGATGTCAGAACTCTCCCAGGGCGGTAACACTATCAGTGACTGCCGCTCGTGGGAAAGCAACTGGAATTACCGCAAAAACCTCATGCTGCTTGGCCCCAAAAAAAACCAACACGGGTCGATATCACCTCATAAGGGTGCGCTGAGGTTGGAGCTCCGACACAACAAGAGCAATTGGAGGTTTGTAATGAAGGTATTGAAATCCACCCTGGCCATCGTCTCTGCGGCGGCTGTACTGGGTGTCAGTGGTTTTGCCCAGGCGGGCGCCACCCTGGACGCCGTGCAGAAGAAAGGCTTTGTGCAGTGCGGTGTGAGTGACGGCCTGCCGGGTTTCTCGGTGCCGGATGCCAGCGGCAAGATCCTCGGGATCGACGCTGACTATTGCCGCGCTGTGGCGGCTGCCGTATTTGGCGATGCCACCAAGGTCAAGTTCAGCCAGTTGAACGCCAAGGAGCGTTTCACCGCGCTTCAGTCAGGCGAAGTCGACATCCTGTCGCGCAACACCACCATGACCAGCTCTCGCGATGCGGGCATGGGCCTGAAATTCCCGGGCTTCATTACCTACTACGACGGCATCGGCTTTCTGGTGAACAACAAGCTGGGCGTCAAGAGCGCCAAGGAACTGGACGGTGCAACCATCTGCATCCAGGCCGGTACCACCACCGAGCTGAACGTTTCCGACTATTTCCGCGCTAACAACCTCAAATACACCCCGATCACCTTCGACACCTCCGATGAAAGCGCCAAGTCGCTGGAGTCCGGGCGTTGCGACGTGCTGACGTCCGACAAATCCCAGCTGTTCGCCCAGCGCAGCAAGCTGGCTTCGCCGAAAGACTACGTGGTGCTACCGGAAACCATTTCCAAGGAGCCCCTGGGCCCGGTCGTGCGTAACGGTGATGACGAGTGGCTGGCCATCGTGCGCTGGGTGGGCTACGCCATGCTCAACGCTGAAGAGGCCGGTGTGACCTCCAAGAACGTCGAAGCTGAAGCCAAGGCCACCAAGAACCCGGACGTTGCGCGTCTGCTCGGTGCCGACGGCGAATACGGTAAAGACCTGAAAGTGAAGAAGGACTGGGTGGTACAGATCGTCAAGCAAGTGGGTAACTACGGCGAGATGTTCGAGCGCAACCTGGGCAAGAGCACGCCGCTGGAAATCGACCGTGGCCTGAACGCCCTGTGGAACAACGGCGGCATTCAATACGCACCCCCTGTGCGCTGATCGCTGATGGTTCTGTCACCCGGTAGGCCAACTGCCGGGTGATGTTCTGTTCCATTATTTTCGGGGCACTTCATGCAAAATCAAATCGGCGCACCCAAGCAGAAGCTCAGCTTCAGCGACCCCAAAGTGCGTGCGTGGCTGTTCCAGATCATCACGATCGTGGCGGTGGTCTCGCTGGGCTGGTACCTGTTCCATAACACCCAGACCAACCTGCAACACCGGGGCATCACCTCGGGTTTCGACTTTCTTGAGCGCAGTGCCGGTTTCGGCATCGCGCAGCACTTGATCGATTACACCGAATCGGACAGCTATGCCCGGGTGTTTGTCATCGGCCTGCTCAACACTTTGCTGGTGACCGTCATCGGTGTGGTGCTGGCAACCCTGCTCGGCTTCATCATCGGCGTGGCACGCTTGTCGCCCAACTGGATGATCAACAAGCTGGCGACGGTGTACGTGGAGGTATTCCGCAACATTCCGCCGCTGCTGCAAATCCTGTTCTGGTACTTCGCGGTGTTCCTGACCATGCCAGGGCCGCGCAACAGCCATAACTTCGGTGACACCTTCTTTGTCAGCAGCCGTGGCTTGAACATGCCGGCAGCGCTGGCGTCCGATGGGTTCTGGCCGTTTGTCGCCAGCCTGGCGGTCGCCATCGTTGCCATCGTGCTGATGACTCGCTGGGCCAACAAACGCTTTGAAGCGACGGGGGTTCCTTTCCATAAATTCTGGGCGGGCCTGGCGCTGCTGGTGGTGATTCCGGCGTTGTGCGTGTTGATCTTCGGTACGCCATTGCATTGGGAAATGCCCAAGCTTGCGGGCTTCAACTTTGTCGGTGGCTGGGTGCTGATCCCGGAACTGCTGGCGTTGACCTTGGCGCTGACGGTGTACACGGCGGCATTTATTGCCGAGATCGTGCGCTCGGGCATCAAGTCCGTCAGCCATGGCCAGACCGAAGCGGCACGTTCACTGGGCCTGCGCCCGGGGCCGACGCTGCGCAAGGTCATCATTCCGCAAGCGTTGCGCGTGATCATTCCGCCGCTGACCAGCCAATACCTGAACCTGGCGAAAAACTCGTCGTTGGCCGCCGGTATCGGTTATCCGGAAATGGTTTCGCTGTTTGCCGGCACGGTACTCAACCAGACCGGCCAGGCCATTGAAGTCATTGCCATCACCATGAGCGTGTACCTGGCGATCAGCATCAGCATTTCCCTGCTGATGAACTGGTACAACAAGCGCATTGCGCTGATCGAGCGGTGAGGACACACCCATGACTACGCATACGTTCAAACCTGACATGCCACCGCCGAGCAAAGTCTTCGGGCCGGTGGCCTGGATGCGCGCCAACTTGTTCTCGAGCTGGCTCAATACACTGCTGACCTTGCTGGCGATCTACCTGGTGTACCTGGTGGTGCCACCGATCCTGCACTGGGCCATCCTCGATGCCAACTGGGTGGGCACCACCCGCGCCGACTGCACCAAGGAGGGCGCCTGTTGGGTGTTTATCCAACAGCGCTTCGGGCAGTTCATGTATGGCTATTACCCCGTCGACCTGCGCTGGCGCGTGGACATGACGGTGTGGCTGGCCATCGTGGGCGTGGCGCCGTTGTTCATCTCGCGTTTCCCACGCAAGGCGATCTATGGCCTGGGCTTTTTGGTGCTGTACCCGATCATTGCCTACTGCTTGCTGCATGGCGGCGTGTTCGGGCTGAGCAACGTGGCGACCAGCCAGTGGGGCGGCCTGATGCTGACCCTGGTGATCGCCACCGTGGGCATCGCCGGCGCCTTGCCGCTGGGCATTGTGCTGGCGCTGGGACGGCGTTCGAACATGCCGGCCATTCGGGTGGTCTGCGTGACCTTCATCGAGTTCTGGCGCGGCGTGCCGTTGATCACCGTGCTGTTCATGTCTTCGGTGATGCTGCCGCTGTTCCTGCCCGAAGGCATGAACTTCGACAAGCTGCTGCGGGCGCTGATCGGTGTGATCCTGTTCCAGTCGGCCTATGTGGCCGAAGTGGTGCGCGGTGGTTTGCAGGCGATTCCCAAGGGCCAATATGAAGCCGCTGCGGCGATGGGTCTGGGCTACTGGCGCAGCATGGGCCTGGTGATCTTGCCGCAAGCCTTGAAGATGGTGATCCCTGGGATCGTCAACACCTTCATTGCCCTGTTCAAGGACACCAGCCTTGTGATCATCATCGGCCTGTTCGACCTGCTCAACAGCGTCAAGCAAGCCGCCGCCGACCCCAAATGGCTGGGCATGGCCACCGAAGGCTATGTGTTCGCCGCCCTGGTGTTCTGGATTTTCTGTTTTGGTATGTCGCGCTATTCCATGCATCTGGAACGCAAGCTCGACACTGGCCACAAGCGTTAGGAGTTTTTTGATGAGCGAAGCAATCAAACAGCCTGTGAGCCCTGAAGGCATTATCCAGATGCAGGGCGTCAACAAGTGGTACGGCCAGTTCCACGTGTTGAAAGACATCAACCTCAACGTCAAGCAGGGCGAGCGTATCGTGCTGTGCGGCCCGTCGGGCTCGGGCAAGTCCACCACCATCCGCTGCCTCAACCGCCTGGAAGAGCACCAGCAAGGCCGCATCGTGGTCGATGGCGTGGAGCTGACCAATGACCTCAAGCAGATCGAAGCGATCCGCCGCGAAGTCGGTATGGTGTTCCAGCACTTCAATCTGTTCCCGCATTTGACCATCCTGCAAAACTGCACGCTGGCGCCGATGTGGGTGCGCAAGATGCCCAAGCGCAAGGCCGAGGAAATCGCCATGCACTACCTGGAGCGTGTGCGCATTCCGGAGCAGGCCCACAAGTTTCCCGGGCAGCTTTCAGGTGGCCAGCAACAGCGTGTGGCGATTGCCCGCGCGCTGTGTATGAAACCCAAAATCATGCTGTTCGACGAGCCGACGTCTGCGCTGGACCCGGAGATGGTCAAAGAGGTACTGGACACCATGATCGGCCTGGCCGAAGACGGCATGACCATGTTGTGCGTGACCCACGAAATGGGCTTTGCCCGCACAGTGGCCAATCGCGTGATCTTCATGGACAAGGGCGAGATCGTCGAGCAGGCGGCGCCGAATGACTTCTTTGATAACCCGCAGAATGAGCGGACCAAGTTGTTCTTGAGCCAGATACTGCATTGATGGAAGGTTAAAAAACAAACCCGGCCTGGAGCCGGGTTTGTTTTTTGCCTGTTGATCTGCATCAGGATGCTTGGGCCGCACGTTGTTGCTGATCTTTTGCAATGAGTAGGCGATTGAGGTCTTCTCCGACATTGAGCGCCTCGATCTCGGCCAGCAGATGCGGATGCTTATCCAGTAGGCGCATGAGTGTAAACAATGGTTCAGGAGGGAAAACCTCAGCCCTTTCGTAGCGAGAAAATGAGTTTTGCCCGCGCACAGTCAACAGCTTCACTGCCTCCTTCTGAGTGAGGTGCAGTTTGCGACGGATTCGCTTCATTTCAGCCGCGATGACTTTTCTGCCATCAATCAATAATTGGTCACTGGCATCGGAATAACGCTCTGCGCTGTCATCGTCATGATCGAATTCGATTTCCTTACAAACCTGGCATTCCCAGCCCGCGATGTTTGGAATGTCGCGCATCATGCCGCGTGTGTTGATGGTGAAGGTGCGACCTGCGAAATACTGCATTCCATCATGGGTTCCGCAATTCACGCATTGTTGGGTTTTCATAAGGTTTTCTCCTTGAAGGAGATTACGGGAGCTTCGCCGCCTGGGCGGTGAGTCACCTTGATGTAAATCTCCGTACCGTACATCTTGATCAGATAGACGTCCTGCCATATCCGGTGGTCTGCATAGGTTGTCATCGATTTGTACAACATTCGCGTTTCAAGGGCGCAGACCGCCAACCGCATCTGGCCGATGCTCAATTCAAGTTGACGAGCGCTCTCCCGCGCAGTTGCCGTAAAGGCTCTGTGGCCCAGCCGGATGACTTGCGCCTTGATCAAGGCCAGATCGTAATGAGGTGTGTACTTTTCCATAAGACACCTGAGTCCAATAATTACCCTCTGAGGGTAATTTTACCAATCGAAAATACTGCTCCTTTCCCTGCCTAAAAACCCTAGTGCGTTGCCTTTGTAGGCGACTCCCAATAGGCTGTAGGAAAATTCATCCTATGATTGGACGAAAGCGTAAAGCCCATGACAGACATTGCCCCGCTGATCAAACGCTCCCTGGTTGACCAGACGCTGGAACAACTACGTCTGCGCATTGCCCAGGGTGTGTGGGCCGTTGGCGAACGCCTGCCCACCGAGCCCGAACTGTGCGCCGAACTGGGGATCAGCCGTAACACAGTGCGTGAAGCCATGCGCGTGTTGGCATTCTCCGGGTTGATCGAAATCCGCCAGGGCGACGGCAGTTATCTGCGCTCGATGACCGACCCGTTGGGCACGATGCGTGCGTTGTCTCATTGCACCCTGGGGCAGGCGCAGGAGACGCGGCAGATTCTGGAAGTGGAAGCCATCGGCCTTGCTGCGCAACGCCGTACTGCAAGTGACCTGCGAGCATTGCGCACAGCGCTGGATGCCAGCGCCGCGCTGTATCAGGGCGACCTCGAGGCCTATATCAGCGCCGACCTGGCGTTTCACCAACGCTTGGTGGACGCCGCACACAATCCGGCGTTGAGCGAGCTGTATCAGTATTTCTCCGCTATCGTCGGCGCGCAGTTGCGCCAGACCCTGAACCTTTCACCGCGTCGCCAGGCCGTGTTCGACTTGCACGTTGCCCTGCTTGACGCCGTGGAGCAGCAAGACCCCGAACGTGCCAAATCCCTCTGCCGGCAGTTGATCAATGAACCCTGAAACCCAACGCACGCCCGAACTTGAAGAGTTGTTGATTGACGCCGAGGCCGATGACGACGAGGTGCAGCACAGCCACCCGCGGGTGAGCCGGCCCTGGTTGCTGTTGCTGGGCCTGATCCTGGTCGCGCTCAACTTGCGCCCGGCCTTGTCGAGCCTGTCGCCGCTGTTGGCCGACGTCTCCAGCAGCCTGGGCCTGTCGGCCGCCCAAGCCGGTTTACTGACCACCCTGCCGGTGTTGTGCCTGGGCCTGTTCGCGCCCATGGCGCCGATCCTGGCCCGACGCTTTGGGGCTGAGCGGGTGGTGTTCGGCATCTTGCTGACCCTGGCTGGCGGGATCATCCTGCGCAGTTCATTCGGGGAAGTGGGCCTGTTTGCCGGCAGCCTGATCGTCGGCGCCAGCATTGGCATCATCGGCGTATTGCTGCCGGGTATCGTCAAGCGCGACTTCGCCGCACGTGCGGGCGCCATGACCGGCGTCTACACCATGGCCCTGTGCCTGGGCGCCGCATTGGCGGCAGGGGCCACGGTACCCTTGAGTCATTACTTCGGCGACAGTTGGCCCCTTGGTCTGGGGTTCTGGATTCTGCCAGCGCTGTTGGCGGCGTTGTTCTGGTTGCCGCAAGTGGGGCAGAAGCACGGCGCCCATCGCGTCGCTTACCGTGTGAAGGGGCTACTACGTGACCCGTTGGCCTGGCAAGTGACCTTGTACATGGGCCTGCAATCGTCCCTGGCCTACATCGTGTTCGGCTGGTTGCCGTCGATCCTGATCGGCCGTGGCCTGAGTGCCACAGAGGCGGGATTGGCGTTGTCCGGCTCGATCATTGTGCAGTTGTTCAGTTCCCTGGCCGCGCCATGGCTGGCTACCCGTGGCAAGGACCAGCGCCTGGCGATCGTGGTGGTGATGCTGCTGACCCTCGGCGGCCTGTTCGGCTGCCTGTATGCGCCGCTGGACGGTTTGTGGGGTTGGGCGATTCTGCTCGGTCTGGGGCAGGGCGGTACCTTCAGCCTGGCGCTGACCTTGATTGTGCTGCGCTCGCGTGACGCTCACGTAGCCGCCAACCTGTCGAGCATGGCCCAGGGGATCGGTTATACCCTGGCGTCCCTTGGCCCTTTCGCTGTGGGCGTGGTGCATGACTGGACCGGCGGCTGGACGGCCATCGGCTGGATCTTCGCAGTGGTCGGCCTCGGCGCCATCGTGGCGGGCCTGGGCGCCGGACGTGCGCGCTACGTGCACGTCACCTGTGAGAAGGTCTAGAGATAAACCACTTCCAGCGTGGCCGAGCCGTCAATCGGGGTTTGCGTGCTCAAGTCCAGATGCTTGCGAGCATTGATCACGGTCTGCACCGTGACGTGGCTGCCTATTATGCCAATGGCGGTGGGGCCGCTGACGCTGCCCTCGCTCGACGTAAAGCCCAGGTAGCTGCGGGAACCGATGTCGATGGGGTTGAGGTTGGACGTGCGCCATGCCAGACCCCCGGTGGTGGATTCGGTGCCGTAGAGTTGCCCGTTGTTGCTGGCCTGGGTTTGCCGAGGATCGAAGGTCATGGAGTAGACGCCCAGGGGCGTGCCGTTGCTGTCGAAACCCAGCCCGTAGTAAATCTCGCTTTCGACCAGGGTCGAGTCGCTGCGGTTGTCTTGCATGCGCAGGGCATAACGTACCGGGCCGGTACACGCCATGCCGAAGAACAGAGTCTTGGCGGGAAGACGGGTGCGGGTTTCCAGGTTCAAGTCTTGTTGAGATATTTTGCCGTAGTCAATCAGGCCGCCGTTTGACAGTTGCGGCAGGCACGCGGCGGGCGTGACCAGCCCCTGGACGCTGAGGTCCACCGTCGAGGCCGCCAGCGCCGCCTGGGTGCTGGTCAATAATAGAAGGCTGCAAAGGGCAGGAATTTTCATGGTACGCACTCCTACAAGTAAATGATTTCGAGGGTGCCGGACCCATTGATACGCACGACATCGCGCAGATCCAGCGATTGGATGGGGGCCAGGTACGTCTTGATGCGCATCGTGCCGGTCAGGACCTGTATGGCGAGCGGGCCCGTAGTCACGCCGGTCTTGTCGGTAAAGCCCATGAGGCTGTTGGCAGCCATGGGGATCTGCCGCGCAGTCGAACTGCTCCAGGCTGCGCCATTGCTGGTGGAGTCGGTGCGGTACAGCGTGGACACACTGTCGGCGCTGAATTCCGCTGGGTCGACCGTCAGGTAGAAACGTCCGATTTTGTTGTTGCTGGCGTCCAGGTCCAGGCCATAGGCCGTTTCATCGGTGCCGCCGGTAGCCGAGCCATCGCGATTGTCTTTCATGCGCAGGCCGAAGCGGGCCGGAGCATCGCAGGTCACGCTCAGGCGTACGGTGCGCGTCGGTAGCGGTGTTTCGTGGGTGGCACTCAGATCCTTGGCGTACAGCGTGCCGTAGTCCACGACGCCCTGGTCCGACAGTGTCGGTTGGCAGGCGGTCGGCGCGAAGTGGGCGCGCAACGTGAGGTCGCGGTAACGCCCGCTTGCGCTGTGGTACATCATCCCGCTGACTTCCCAGGTGGTGGCGTCGCGTACCTGGGTGGCGGCCGGGTCGGCCCAGGCGCGCAGAGTCAACTGCAACGCCAGGGTTTTCCCCTGCAATACCGTGCCTTGGTGCAGCGGCACGATGCCATGGTCGGGCCGCCATTCCAGCACGCTGGCGCTGCTCACCGGCGCCTGGCCTGCGCCGGGCAACAAGCCCAGTTCCACCGCCCGGCCGTCGAGTACGGCGTTGCCGACTTCGATGGCGTAGCTGCCGTTGGGAGTGAATTGCAGGCGTTGCGCGGAGGCGGCGGTACCGCGATAAAACAGGCTCAGGTCCTGGGCCTGGGGGCAGGTGAACGTCAGGCTCAAACGGCGCTCGCCGAGCAGGCGTTGCGGCGCGCTGTCGCTTTGCGCCAGGCGACTCATCAAGCCCAAATCCACCAGCGGTTCGCTGAGGTTGAATTGGCATTCCTCAAAGGCTTGAGCAGTGCCGGCAAACGCGAGCAATAACCCCAGGCTCACGTAGCGCAAACAGGTTGCAGGGTGCATGGCAGTAGTCCTCATGGTGTGTGGCAACGAGCAGGTGCGGTTTCGAAATACACCGTGGGGTCGGCTTTTGCCGGCAGTTGGTAGCGCAATTCACAGCGTTTGCCTTGGGAGGTGGTGATCCACAGCGCTCCTTGGTCCAGCACATTGGGCAGGAACACCTGGCTGGCGTCCTGCACCAAGGTGATGAACTCACCTGTGTTCGTCGTAACGGAGGCTCCCACCGGCATGGGGTTTCCCTTATCGTCGCTGACGGTGAGCAGCATGCGGCGGGTCAGGCCCACGCCGAACTCGACCCGATCGACAGCGCCACGCCCGGCCGAGATCACGGCCAGGCCATTGTTGATATCGGCGTTGCGCGGTAGCGAGCGGGTCTGCACTTCCACTGGGCTGCGCCCGTAGGCGGCCACCTGCGGCACCACGGCCTGGCCTTGCCAGTCGGTCCAGACCGGGCCACTGGGGGTGCTGAGCTTGATGCCGCTCATGTCGCCGACGGATACCAGAGCGAAGGTGTCGCGCACCGGGTAGGGGGTAAATGTCATGCCGTCGCCATGCACGACTACACCGCCGCGGGCGCCGCCCTGGTAGCTCGAACGCTCGGCATCGGAGCGGCTGTAGCTCAAGTCGAGTTGGGTATAGCGCGGCAATGCCGAAACGCCCACGCTGGTTTCCACCTGATGGTCACTGCTGTCGTGTTCGGCGCTGACGCGGTAGCTCAGTTGGTCGTCGATCTGTTCGGTCAGGCCCAGGCCGGTACGGTTTTGGCCGCCGGAGTTGCGCACCCAACTGCGCAGCCGGCGGCTTTCGCCCAACGGCACGCTGACAGTGAGGTAGACCGCGTTGTCCTGTTGCTGGCGTCCGCCCATCTGCCACTCGGCGCTGGCCGATAACGAGACTGCGCCAATGCTCGTGCCCCACGCTGCGAGCGCGCGGCTGCTGCTGTTGCCCTCGAAGGTACTCGAACGTGAAACGCCGGCGCTGAATGCGCCCAACTGCGGATGTGACCACCCCAGGTTGATACTTTGTTGATCGCGATAGCGTGAGTTGCGCTGACTGTCGTCGCGCTCGTAGGTGCTTTCCTCCAGTTCGCGGTAGCCGCTGCTGCGCCAGGAGTTGGCGGCGCTGAACGACCAGCGCTCGCTCAGGCGCTGTGACCAGGAAAGATCAGTCTGCACGCCCGAGACTTTTTCCCACGACTGGGTGTTGGACAATTGGGTAGACACTTGGATCTGACTGTCCAGCCACGGCAGCCAGCCCAGGCTGGCGCCCGCCGAGCGATACTCGCCGGTCGCCAGCACGCCAGTGCCCAGGGTCAGTTGCGGATGCAAGTTCCCGGTCCAACCGGCGCTGACCACCCACGGCGCCTCTGCCTCGGCCCCGCCGACGTTACGTACGCGCCCCGCTGCGACCGAATAGCCGGGTGCAGGCAGGCCGAGACCGAGCATGGCGGCGGGTACGGTGAAACGTCGTTCCCCGCCGACACTTTCCTTGACCGTAACTTCGACGTCCGAACGTGTATTCAAACGGCGTACATCGTTCAGCACAAACGGCCCGGCAGGCACCACGGTGGAGTGAATCAGCGCGCCGTTCTGGCGCACTTCTACCTGTGCCGGGCTGTTGGCGATCCCCTGGATTTGCGCGCCCTGGCCTTGCTCCTGAAGGGCCTGCTCGGTCAGCACCTGGACGCCGGTGATTTGTGCGCCAGACAACACCGGGTTATAGAGGTTGATCTGCCCGGCCTGCAGCACTGCCTGATGGCTGGCGAAGGTCCGTTGCGCATAGGCCTCCAAGTGGGTGCTGCGCGATAAGCCATCCTGCCAGGTCTGTACCTGGCGGCTGCGCACGATCCAGTCGCCGGCGTTGAAGCCGACTTCGGTATTGGCTGAACCAAACCGGCTGGCGTCTTCGCCGAAGCGGTTGTAGAACCCGCTCAGGTCGTAGTTGAGCATTCCGGCAAACCCGCCGGTCTGGTAGCCCGAGATGTCCTGTTGCACGGGGCGCAGTGCTTCGGTGGGCACGACCAGTGCCAACGTCAGTGTCGACGGGTCCGGTTCCACCAGGCTTTGCGGATACCGCACGAGAAAATCCTGACAACCTACGGGGTCAGCGGGTATCACCAGGTTGGCGGCGTCCAGCAACGCACGGTCCAGGCAGGGGGTGCCCTGTTGATCGAAACTGACCTCCAGGCGTCCCCGGCGCAGGCCATTGACCCGCAGGTTGACGCTATGACGCCCGGCGGCAAAGCGCGGGGTTGCCAGCAGCAGGCTGGCCAACTGTGGATCGATGCCGCGCTGATGCAAGGTCTGGGCGTCGAAGCCTGCGGGGCTGGTGTCGTCGGCCCACGCCTTGTCCGGCATAAGCGCATACAGCAGCAACACCAGCGGCAAGGCTGGGCGAATGGGCACGGCTTCGCCGTCACGGTAACTCAATACTGTTTTCACGCAAGGTACTCGCTTAGTGAACGCACAGCCCTCATTTGGTTCGGGGCTTTGGGCGTTCTGGTGACGGTCGATAAGCCGTCACTTCGTTATCCAGGCGGCGGTCTTGGCGACGCCTGTGGTTTTCTGTCAGAGGGTGATGGGGGCGTCGTAGGCCTTGACCGCAAACCCGTACACAGTGGCCGGTTGCAGCCTCACCGTCTTGGCTTGGCCACCGCTGGCCGGCACGCTCAAGGCTTCACCTGGCAGCACGTAGGTGCGCGGCAGCATCGCCTTGCCGTCGCCGGGCAACAACTGCAGCTCCTGTGCCAGGCGCACCACATAGGGCGTGTCATTACGCACCTGCAATTGGCCGTCGCGCAGGGTCCATGTCAGGCCGGTCCAGGGGCTGCGATTGGGTGCCAGGCCCTTGGGATGCACAATCACCGGCAGGTTCTGGCGCACGGTCACGCCCACGCGGGCATGACCGGCGGCAGTGGCTGCGCGGCCCTGGGGCATGCCTTCGAACACGGCGCGTTTGAGCCGCTGGGTGAGCAACGGTTTTTGGTTTTGCAGAATAAAGCGCACCAACTGGGATTTGGACGCTTCGACTCGGGACAGCGGCGGCGTCACCACCAGCAGGGGTTCGGTGTCTTCCGGAATATCCTGCAAGGTCACATGCAACAGCGAAAGCTGGCCGTCGGAATTGGTCACCGAGACGGAAGCTTCACCATCGGCCTCGTGGACGATCACCACGGATGTGTCCGGGACCATGCCGTCAGCCTTTGCTTGATTGCCGAATATCAGCAGCAGGGCAATAAGGCCGAACGCGGTGTTTGAGCATGTCATCGTCATGATGGGTTTTCCATTAGGCGAAATGAGTGGGTCAGAGGTAACGCAAATCCAGAACGATGGAGCCGTCGAGGGGCACTTCCTGATTCAGGGTCAGGTACTGCGAAAAGTTGATGGCGGTGTCCACTTGAAGCTGGACCCTCAACTGGCTGATGAAGTCGGGTTGACGGTCGCCCGTCGGGGCAAAGGCCATATAGGATCGCGGGTAGCCATTGGGCTCTTGCGTCCAGCTTTCGCCGCTGTTGGTGGAGGCCAGGACTTGCATGGCCTGTGAGTCCCCCACCGGGTTGCGGTACGACAACGCCACGGAGCCGAGGCGTTCGTCCGGTACATGGATGTTCCTGCCCAGCCCATAGAAGTAATCCGGTGCCAGGGAAGACTCCGCACGATTGTCGATACCCACCAGCGCAAACAACATGGGCCTGGCGCATTGCACCTGCAGTTCGAGTTGTCGGCTGGGCAGCACGGTGAATTCGTCGACAAGGAGGGTGTGTGCGGGGATCTTTCCGTGGTCGACAAAACCTTCATCCGACAGCTCGATATAGCAGGCATCCGGTGTCACACGACCGGTTACCGTAAGCTCGGCAGCGGTGCCCGCACTGGCCTTGGCCGCAGCGCACAGGGATAACAACAGCACGGTAAAGAAACGGGTGAACATAGTCATCGATTCATCACTGGCACGGGTGAACACAGCCCACGGCGAAGCCCATGCCCATCAAGGATGAGGGCATGGGGCGCCATGGGTCAGAGGTACTTCACTTCAAGGGTGGCGGAGCCGTCGATGGTTACTTCGTTGCTCAGGTCCAGGCCATCGGCGCGGTTGATAACGGTCTGCACGTTCAGGTCGACGGTCAAATCCTTAACTGCCAGGGGCTGGGTGTGGTCATCCATCGAGGCCACCGACATGTACAGGCCTACGTCCCACTCTGGCCATCTCATCCAATTCTGAAGGTCATTGGAGGAAATCGTCTGCACTACCACGCCTTCATCGGCGACCGGGTTGCTCATGCGGATGTAGTAATAACCCAGTTGCTGGGTCTCGTTGATAAAGCCCAGCCCATAATAGCCTGAGCCTGACGGGCTTGAAGTTGCACGGTTATCCACCGAGTGCAGGGCAAACTGAATCGGGGCGTCACAATTGACTGTCATTGCCAGGGTCTGTTTATCGAGAAATGTCTCCCTGTCTGTATTCAAGTCCTTGGCGGAAATCTTGCCATGGTCGACCACGCCACCACCGGACAAGCTGGGTGTGCAAGCGCTGGGCACGATCAGGCCTTTGACGGCCAGGTCCACGCTGGAGGCAGCGAAGGTGGTGGCCGAGCCGAGCAGCAATACGCCGGCGGCCAGGGTGGTCAATCGGGTTTTCATCGTAGGGACTCCTTAAAGGTAATTGACTTGTACGGTGGCGTGACCGTCGATAGGGACTTCGTCGGTCAACGTCAGGTTGTTGGCAGGTGCGATGTGGGTGATCAGGCGGATCTCGGCGTCCAGTTCCTTAATGGCAATCGGTATCACGTCGTCGCTGTGGGCGATCGCCGTCAGCAAGGTATGGCTGAGCATCACCGAAGGCATCCAGGTCACGCCGCCATCCCTTGAAGTGATGGTGCGCACGGAGACCCCGTCGGCCACGGGCATATAGAGACCCAGCCCGGCATCGCCGACTTTTTCATCGCTGGGTGTGGTGCCCAGCCCATGCCAGCTGAAGTGGCTGGCGGAGGTGCCTGAACGGTTGTCGATGGTGTTGAGGGTGAAGTACGTCGGCCCGTCGCAGCGCACACTCAACAGCATGGTTTCCCTGGGCAGATCGGTGTAGGTATCGGTGTTGAGGTCCTTGACCGACACCTTGCCGAAGTCCACAGTCCCGCCGCCGGAGATGGCCGGTGAGCAAGCGCTGGGGGTGATGCTGCCGCGCACGAGCAAGTCTGTGTTGCTGGCGGCGAATGCGGTCGGGCAGAGCAGCAAGGCACCTAGCAGGCTGGATGCAAAAACCTTCATGTCAGTGAATCTCCTTGGGCATGGGGGCAGAGGCGTTATAGGTATTTGACTTCAAGCGTGGCGGACCCGTTGATAGGAACCTCTGTGGTCAGATCCATTCCTGCTGTCGGCGCGATGATGGTTTCCACCATGAGGTCTGCCACCACCTGCTGGACCGGGGTGGGAGCCCACCTGCCGGTGATGCTGTCGCCAAACGAAGCGAGGTAGGAGGCTGGCCAGATGTCACTCGGGAAACTTTCCCGCCAGGTGAGGCCGTTATCCGAGGACTCAATCATGGAGATCGCTGCGCCATCGGCGATCGGATTGCTTAAGGTCAGGGAGAAACTGCCTAATTTTTTTCCGCTGACCAAGCCCAGGCCATAGCTGTTCCTCGGATCGTGGGCGTCACCAACGTTATCAATGCCCTTCAGGGCTAGCAGGGTTGGCGCATCGCACGTGATCCCTAGTTGCAGGTTGTGATTTTTAAGCACGGTCCACCCCTCCAGCTTCAAATCCTTTGCCGAAATTTTTCCGTGGTCGACAATCCCGCCGCTTGAAAGGCTGGGCGCACAGGCGCTGGGTGTGATCAGCCCTTTGACGGCCAGGTCCACGCTGCTGGCTGCGAATACCGATGAACTCATGGCGAGCAGCAGGGCACTGCTCAATAGGGATACAGGGCTCTTCATTTTTCTGTTTTTTCCATTGCAGGCTGGCAGATAGAGGTGCGTGCAACGCAACGCCCGCTTCGGTGTCGGCGGGTGGTTGTCGGTGCGACGGTCTCGATATTTTTTGCGGCTGCCGGGGAGTGGCAAGCCGTCCCTCTTTTGGGGTGGGGCACAATTTAGCGAGGGGCGTGCGCGGGGGAAATACAACTAATACGACATTGGCAGGGGGGATCGAATAGGGCGAGTTCGCGTTTTTTCGTAGTTGTTGTATCGGCTTTAAGCAATTCAAAAGGTTATTGGTTTTGTGTCGATAGCATTCAAAGGAATGTGGCGATCGTTGCTGCCTGAGTAGGCCTCTATGGCTATTGCGTCAGTGCCGAAGGTTGCTGCCGTATCAATAGCTACGAAGAGGTACTGATGGGTTCGCTGTCAGGTTCAACCGCAGGCGCGAGCCGCAAATCGAGATCGCCTTTTACTCCCCCGCCTCACTGGCGGCAGTTGCATGTCCTGGTGGCGGAGGATCATTCAGCCCACCGTCTATTGCTGGGTTGCTTGCTGCAAAAGCTCGGGTTGGACCATGAGCTGGTCGCCGACGGGTATCTCGGGCGAGTGGCTTATGCTCGTCGGCCCTTTGACCTGGTGATCACTGATTGCCAGATGCCCGTCATGGACGGTTACAGCATGGCCCGCGCCATTCGCCAATATGAGCACCACTTCGGGTTGAGGCGAGTGCCGATCATCGCGTTGACCGCCGACCTGCAAAACGACAGCCCCCAGCGCTGCCGCGACGCGGGCATCGATGCGTGGCTACTCAAGCCTCTGACCCTGGAACAATTACGTGCCGTACTGGCGCGATGGCTCCCGGATGCCGATCACGTGCCCATCGGTGAGGAGCCTGTTGCGCGGGTTTCGGGGTGGCCCGCCCGCGCGAGCCTGGTCGCGACGTTTGGCAGTGAACAGGTGGTCAATCAACTGTTGGAAAATCTGCTGGTCGAGGCTTGGCAAGATCACGACCTGTTAGGTCGTGCCTGTGCCGCATTGGACGCATCATTGACCGCCGAACGCCTGCATCGATTGACGGGAAGCCTGGTGTTTATAGGAGGGACGGGGCTTGAGTCCTGTGCCGTGAGGTTGATCGAGCAGGTTCAGCGCGATGGCGTGTCTGCACACCTGGCGGAACTGACACTGTTCCAGGCACGCTTGCGCGCCTATCTCGATTATCTGTCCACACTATGAAAGGTGTTTACAGAGGGTTTAAGTTATTTGGAAGTCTAGTTTTTGCTGTAGGTGGTTTCCTATTGTGTTGTAGTCCAAAAAATAGCCACTACTAAACATTGGCTTCGGCTGCAAGCGGGTCTTTGTTAGCAGTTGTTGATAATCGCTGGCAGAGGTATTTTGCGCGGATTCAAGTTGCCACCATTCGTAGGTATCTATGCTTCGAGTAATTATTGCTGACGATCACCCTATTGTCCGAGTCGGGCAGAGAGTCGTGATTGAGGCGAATGGCAAGTGCAAGGTGGTCGGCGAAGCCGACGGCCCCGATCAATTGCTCGGGGTGTTGAGTACTACGGCATGTGACGTGCTGGTCACCGATTTTGCAATGCCGGGCGGTCAGCAAGCCGATGGCTACAGCCTGTTGAGCCTGCTGCATCGTCAGTACCCGAACGTACCGGTGATCCTGGTGACGATGTTCGCCAACGTTGCTACCTTGCGTGCCGCCTTCGCCCATGGTGCCAGGGCAGTGGTCGCCAAAAGTGCCTCTGCCAAGGAGTTGCCCCTGGCGATCAAAGCCGTGTGCGCGGGCCAGACCTTCGCCAGTGAATGCCTGCGGGTGCAACTGGTGGAGGCGGGGACAGGCAATCAGTCCCATGAGCCGCAGTTGTCCGGCAAGGAGAGCGAGGTGGTGCGTATGTTGGCCAGCGGCATGACGGTCAGCCAGATCGCGGCCAAGGTCCACCGGAGTATTTCCACTATCAGCAAACAGAAAAGTACAGCGATGCAGCGGCTGAGTATCTCTACCGACGTTGAACTGTTCGCCTATGCGCGAACATCGGGAATGGTGCCTTAGAAAGTTGCAGTTTTATGACAGTGGTTTAACTAAAGGCCAAGCGCAGGATTCGTATTGGTTGTATGGGGCTGGTGCGCTAAGTGCTCTAACTTGTTGTTCACGCCTGCTGGCATTAGTTGAGGGTTGTTTAAATTCCCGGTCAAATTAGTTGAGACGAAATACCCATTGGGCGGTGTACTTGCTTGTGCCCGCTTAACCGCTGGTTAATCGACCGTAAGTGATGCGACCCTGACGGAGGTCAGTTGCAACGCGCCTGCATTGATAGCCGTCAAGGCCGCGCGGCTAGTGTCCAAGTCCGCACTGCCGACCGCTGAAAAGATCCAGATCGACGGCAGCGCTATTTTTGTCATGAATGCCCATGGTCTTCGCGGCCTGTGCGGATTATCGTGCAGGCCTGACAATAATTGCTGCGGAACCTGCCCATGAGTGCTGCCCACGATGCTCTGATCCATCGCTTCTATGAGGCCTTTCAGCGCCTTGACGCCGAGGCCATGGCCGCTTGCTACACCGACGATGTGGTCTTCAGCGACCCGGCGTTCGGCGAACTGCGCGGGCGGGATGCCGGTGATATGTGGCGCATGCTTACCACGCGGGCCAAGGATTTTTCCCTGACGTTCGACCATGTGCGCAGCGATGACAGCACCGGCAGTGCCCATTGGGTGGCGACGTATTTGTTCAGCGCCACCGGCAATACCGTGGTCAACGATATCGGTGCGCGGTTCGTGTTCCGTGACGGCAAGATCTGTGAACACCACGACCACTTCGACCTGTGGCGTTGGTCGCGCCAGGCGTTGGGCCTCAAGGGCCTGTTGCTGGGCTGGTCGCCCGCGTTGAAAAACGCGGTACGTGCCCAGGCGCTCAAAGGCTTGAAGGCATTTCAGGCCGGGCGTTGATAAGATTGGCGCTCTTCTGGTTTGCCGACTCCGACTTGTGACTGATCCCTCTGAACCCAAACCCTGGTTCGTCTACCTGGTGCGTGCCGCCAACGGCTCGCTGTACTGCGGCATCAGCAATGACCCGGTGCGCCGGTTTGCCTCGCACCAAAGCGGCAAGGGCGCACGGTTCTTTCTGTCCAGCCCCGCCGTGGCCTTGGTGTACACCGAACAATGTGCGAGCAAGGGCGAGGCGCTGCGTCAAGAGCGCTTGATCAAGAAATTGAAGAAGAGTGCCAAGGAGTGCCTGGCCGCGAGTGGCCTTGAGGGCGGCATAAACAAAAATAGTTGCGAACCCATGTGAGGTAAACCTGCGCCCCATCCGTGTAGTGCTTGAAACTGCGATCTATTCGCATTAACAGCGTTTTCAACACGGGTTCTCAGAGCATGAAGTCGACGGCGGGCGGTTGGGTAAAACAGTGGCTGGGAGCTTCGGTCTTGGCGGTGTCGGGGCTGGCGTTGCTGCCCTTGAGCGTTGCGCGTGCGCAGGAGCAGCACAGCGACCAGTTCAATTTTGCCCTGGCAGCCAAACCACTGCCCCAGGCCCTGAGCGAATTCAGCCGGGTCACCGGCATCAGCGTGATCTATACCGATGAAGCGCCCTACGGCCTCAATGCCCCGGCAGTCAGCGGGCCGATGACGGCGAGCCAGGCGCTGCAACGCCTGCTGAGCCAATCCGGCTTCACGTTCCGCCAGATCGACGCCCGCACCCTGGCGCTGGAGCCGGTGCCAACCGACGGCGCGGTCAACCTCGGCCCTACCACCATCAGCGGCGCCAGCTTCACCCAGGACAGCACCAGCTACCAACCGCCGCCGACCAGCTCGGTAATGCGCTCCCATGGGTTGCTGTTGGAAACCCCACAAACCGTCAACGTAGTGCCTGCTCAAGTGCTGCGCGACCAGCAACCGCGAAACCTGGATGACGCGCTGGGCAATATCAGCGGTATCACCCAGACAAACACCCTTGGCAGCACCCAGGATGCGGTGATGTTGCGCGGCTTTGGCGACAACCGTAACGGCTCGATCATGAAGGACGGTATGCCGATGGTGCAGGGCCGTGCCTTGAACGCGACAGCCGAGCGCGTCGAAGTGCTCAAGGGCCCGTCGTCGCTGTTGTATGGCATCCAGGACCCAGGCGGTGTAGTCAATATCGTCAGCAAAAAGCCTGAGCTGGTGCAGTCCACCTCCCTGACCGCACGCGGTTCGACCTTCGGCAGCGGCAAGAACGGCAGCGGCGGCAACCTCGACACCACCGGGCCCCTGGGTGACAGCGGCCTGGCTTATCGCCTGATCGTCGACCATGAAGACGAAGACTACTGGCGCAACTACGGCATCCACCGCGAAACCCTGGTGGCGCCGTCCCTGGCCTGGTATGGCGACACCACCCAAGTGCTGCTGGCCTATGAGCACCGCGAATTTCTCGCCCCGTTCGACCGTGGCACCGCCATCGATCCCAAGACCAACCACCCGTTGAACATCCCCGCCACCCGCCGTCTGGATGAGCCGTTCAACAACATGGAAGGCCGCTCCGATCTGTACCGCCTGACTGTCGATCATGATCTGAACGACGACTGGAAAGCCCACTTCGGCTACAGCTGGAACCGCGAAACCTACGACGCCAGCCAGGTGCGCGTGGTCAAGGTCAACACCAATGGCACCCTGACCCGCAGCATGGACGGTACCCAGGGCGCGTTGACCACCGACCGCTTTGCCACCGCCAGCCTCGAAGGCAAGGTCGATGTTGCAGGTATGCAGCACGATCTGGTGTTCGGCCTGGACGATGAGTACCGCAAGATCTACCGTGCCGACCTGATCCGCCAGGCACCGCGAGGCAGCTTCGATTACAACAACCCGGTGTACGGCAACGAAGTCGCCGGCTCCAAAGTCAGCGCGCCGGACAGCAACCAGACCGACCTGCTGCGCAGCGATTCGCTGTTCTTCCAGGATGCCATCCACCTCAACGATCAATGGATTCTGGTCGGCGGTGCGCGCTACCAGATGTACGACCAATACGCCGGCAAAGGCGTGCCGTTCACCGCCAACACCGACGGCAATGGCCAGAAGTGGGTGCCTCGGGCCGGGTTGGTGTATCGCTACAGTGACGAATTGTCGTTCTACGGCAGCTACACCGAGTCGTTCAAACCCAACTCCACCATCGCGCCACTGGCCAATAAAACCGTGTTGAATGGCAGTTTGCAGCCGGAGGAATCCAAAGCCTGGGAGCTGGGTACCAAGTTCGACCTGCCGGGGCGTATCACCGCCAGCGCAGCACTGTTCACGATCGATAAACGCAACGTGTTGGTGCAGGTAGGCGAGGGCCTGACCTCGGAGTACAGCGTGGCCGGCAAAGTGCGCTCCCGTGGTCTGGAGCTGGATGCCAGCGGCCAGCTGACGGATAAGTGGAGCCTGATCGGCAGCTATGCCTACACCGATGCCGAGGTCACCGAAGACCCCAAGCTCAAAGGCAACCGCCTGCAGAACGTGGCAAAAAGCACCGGCTCGCTGTCAGCGGTGTATGACTTCGGCAGCATCCTGGGCGGTGATCAACTGCGCGTCGGCGCCGGGGCGCGTTATGTCGGCGAGCGGGCAGGGGACGCGGCCAACAGTTTCGAGCTGCCCAGCTACACCGTGGCTGATGTGTTCGCCAGCTACGACACCAAGCTTGAGGGGCAAAAGGTCAAGTTCCAGCTCAACGTGAAAAACCTGTTCGACCGTACCTACTACACGTCCTCGGTGAATACGCAGTTTGTGTCCATGGGCGATGCGCGGCAGGTGTCGGTGTCCAGCACGCTTACCTTCTGATTCATTTATCTGTGGGAGCTGGCTTGCCTGCGATGGCATCGACTGGGTTTGCCTGATACACCGAGTTGTCTGCATAGCAGGCAAGCCAGCTCCTACAGGAAAGCGGTCGCCACATTGATAGCGAGCTGTTAGCGTTGCCGCCATTGCATGCTTATGGAAAACGCTACTGATGTACTTTGGAAAATGGCTACGCACCGGCACCCTGCTGGTCGGTTTGAGTTTTTTACTGGGCGGCTGCGCCAGCGTCTCCCAAACTTCCACTCCGGCAACCCTGGATAAACTGCTGAGCGATCCGGCGCTGCAAGGTGCTACGGTCTCGCTGATGGTACGTGACGCCCGCACGGGCTCCACGCTGTATCAGCACAACCCACGCACCCGGTTGGTGCCCGCGTCCAACCTCAAGCTGTTGACCACGGCGGCGGCCATGGATGTGCTGGGGCCGCAATATCGCTTCGCCACCCAACTGCTGAGCAACGGCATACGCCAGGGCGACCGCCTGACCGGCAACCTGTACCTGCGTGGCCTGGGCGACCCGAGCATTCAGTTTGCCGACTACCAGGCGCTGGCCGCGCAATTGGCCAGCCAGGGCGTGCGCCAGGTGCAGGGTGATCTGGTGTTCGATGACACCTGGTTTGATGCCGAGCGGCTAGGTGTCGACTGGTCCCACGATGACGAAACCACCTACTACGGCGCGCAGATTTCGGCGCTGACCGTGGCGCCCAATGCGGATTTTGATGCGGGCAGCGTGCTGGTTACGGCCAAGGCGCCATTGCTGGCCGGCTCGCCGGTGAGTGTCGATATTTTCCCGCCTACTGATTACCTGCAACTGAGCAACCGTGCCATGAGCGGACCGGGCAACAGCTATGGAATCAATCGCCGTCACGGCACCAACCTGTTGCAACTCAGCGGCGCAGTAGCGCCGGGAAAGCAGAGCCAGCAATTGGTCAGCGTCTGGGAGCCAACGCAACTGGTCGCGAATCTGTTTGAACAAGCCCTGGCGCAGCAGGGCATTACCGTACTGGGGCGTCGGGTGATGGGCGGGGCAAGCCCGGCGGCGGTAACGGTGCTGGCCGAGCACCAATCGGCGCCGTTACAGGCGTTGATCACACCGCTGCTCAAGCTTTCGAACAACAATATGTCTGAAGCCTTGCTCAAGGCCATGGGGCGCAAGACGGCCAATAGCGGCACGGCAGCAGCGGGCGCTGTGGCGGTGGCCGGGTTCCTCAAGCGCCAGGGGCTGGAAACCGCCACATTCAGTCAGGTTGACGGCTCAGGCCTGTCACGGCGCAACCTGGTGTCGTCGCAAACCCTCACCGACCTGCTGCTGGCCGCCAGCAAACAGCCGTGGTTCGACGCCTGGTACAACGCGCTGCCGATTGCCGGCAACACCGACCGCATGACCGGCGGCAGCCTGCGCTATCGCTTGCGCGACACGCAGGCGCAAAACAACCTGCACGCCAAGACCGGCTCCATGGGCGGCGTGTCGTCATTGAGTGGGTACATCACCGATGCCGGCGGGCGCAAGCTGGTGTTCTCGATGCTGACCAACAACTACGTGGTGGCCGGCTCGCAGGTCAAGGCGTTGGAGGATCGCGTGGCCGTGGCGCTGGCGCGCAGCGACGAGTGATTCAGGGCTGATAGCCCATCCGCCAACTCACGGCCCGGGTCGCCGCCAGCAAGTGCTGCGCCGCCGGGCCATCTTCATCGGCATGGAACAGCGAGGTTGGGCCGACCACGGTCATCACCGCCGCGACTTGACCGACCGCATTGAACACCGGCGCCGACAACGCATCCACGCCGGGCATCAGCAGGCCATGTACAAAGTGCAGGCCGCGGCTGCGGATTTGCTCGCACACGCTGGCATAGGCCTGATCGTCCGCCAAGGTGTGAGCGGTGCCGGCTTGAACCTCGCGTTCGCGCAGCTCCACGGTTTCCCGCGACGGCAAGTAGGCGCTGAACACCAGCCCGGTGGACGAACTGAGCAGCGGCAACACCGAGCCCAACTGCGTCACCACGGTGACGGCGCGCACTGCCGGCTCAATCTGCACCACGGTCGCGCCCTGGTTGCCCCACACCGCCAGAAAGCAGGTTTCATTCAACTCATCGCGCAGTTCGGCCAGGGGCATGGCGCCGACTTTCAACACATCCATGCTGCCCAGCGCCGCCAGCCCTACGCGCAACGCTTCGCGGCCCAGGCCGTAATGGTTGGTGGCGCTGTTCTGTTCGGCAAAACCCGAGGCGATCAGCGCCTGCAAATAGCGGTGGACCTTGCTCGCCGGCATCTGCACATGCTCGGCCAGGCGTGACAGCGAGGTGGCCGGGGACAGTTCGGCCAGGGCCTTGAGAATATCGGTGCCGACTTCCGCCGAGCGGACTTTCTGTTTACCGGTGTCGCGAGGCTTTTCCATGGAAGGGCGAGAATCCGAGAGATGAATGGGCGTCTTTATAGCTTGACGGTCGACAGTGATCAAATTACGTTATGCGTAACTGGATTACGATAAAAACAAATTCTGTACAGAGGAAGATCCATGGACCTCGAATACCTGTCGGGTTTCGGCAACGAATTCGCCAGCGAAGCCTTGCCTGGCGCGCTGCCGGTCGGCCAGAACTCGCCGCAAAAAGCCCCCTACGGGCTCTACACCGAACTGTTTTCCGGCACCGCCTTCACCATGGCGCGTAGCGAAGCCCGGCGCACCTGGCTGTACCGCATCCAGCCGTCCGCCAATCACCCGGCGTTCGTCAAACTTGCGCGGCAATTGGCCGGTGGCCCGCTGGGGGCGGTGACGCCCAACCGCCTGCGCTGGAACCCGCTGGATATTCCGAGTGAACCCACGGACTTTATCGATGGACTGGTCGGCATGGTTGCCAACTCGGGGTCGGAAAAACCTTCGGGCATCAGCATTTATAACTACCGCGCCAATCGTTCCATGGAGCGCGTGTTCTTCAACGCCGACGGCGAGTTGCTGATCGTGCCGGAGCAGGGGCGCTTGCGCATCGCCACCGAACTGGGCGTGCTGGATGTCGAGCCGCTGGAAATCGTCGTGCTGCCCCGTGGCCTCAAGTTCCGTGTCGAACTGCTGGACGCGCAAGCCCGCGGCTACGTCGCTGAAAACCATGGCGCCCCGCTGCGCCTGCCTGACCTGGGGCCGATTGGCAGCAACGGCCTGGCTAACCCGCGCGATTTCCTCACGCCGGTCGCCCGTTACGAAGACCTCAAGCAACCGACCACGCTGGTACAGAAATTCCTCGGCGAACTATGGGCCTGCGAGCTGGATCACTCACCGCTCAACGTGGTCGCCTGGCACGGCAACAATGTGCCGTACAAATACGACCTGCGTCGCTTCAACACCATTGGCACGGTGAGTTTCGATCATCCCGACCCGTCGATCTTCACCGTGCTGACCTCGCCCACCAGCGTGCACGGCCTGGCCAACCTCGACTTCGTGATCTTCCCGCCGCGCTGGATGGTGGCCGAGAACACCTTCCGGCCGCCGTGGTTCCATCGCAACCTCATGAACGAATACATGGGCCTGATCCAGGGCGCCTACGATGCCAAGGCCGAAGGCTTCCTGCCGGGCGGCGCCTCGCTGCACAGTTGTATGAGCGCCCACGGCCCGGATGGCGAAACTTGCACCAAGGCCATCAATGCGGACCTGGCGCCGCACAAGATCGATAACACCATGGCCTTCATGTTCGAGACCAGCCAAGTGCTGCGTCCGACCCAGTTCGCCCTGGAGTGCCCCCAACTGCAACCTGCTTACGACGCGTGCTGGGCCGCGCTGCCCGCCACCTTCAGCCCGAACCGGAGATAACCCATGACTCAACCAACGCAGACCCGCAGCTGGGTGGCCTCGGCCAACGGTCACGCGGATTTCCCCCTGCAAAACCTGCCTCTGGGCGTGTTCAGTATCAACGGCTCGGCCCCGCGCAGTGGCGTGGCGATTGGCGACATGATCCTCGACCTGCACGCCGCGCTGGATGAGTTTGACGGTGACGCCCGGCGCGCCGTCGAAGCCACTGCGGGCGGGCAGTTGAACGCGTTTTTCGAACTGGGCCGTGGGCCTCGCGTTGCCCTGCGCCAGCGCCTGCTGGAACTGCTGGCCGAAGGCAGCAAGCTGCAAACCCGCGAGGCGCAAGTGCTGCACCGTGCCGCCGATTGCCAGATGCACCTGCCGGCCAAAATCAATGACTACACCGACTTCTATGTCGGCATCGAGCACGCGCAGAACGTCGGCAAATTGTTCCGCCCCGATAACCCACTGTTGCCCAACTACAAGTACGTGCCGATTGGTTACCACGGCCGCGCCTCGACCATTCGTCCCTCGGGTACAGAGGTGCGACGCCCTAAGGGCCAGACCTTGCCAGCCGGGCAGTCCGAGCCGACCTTTGGCCCATGCGCGCGCCTGGACTATGAGTTGGAGCTGGGCATCTGGATCGGCCAGGGCAATGCCATGGGCGATGCGATTGCCATTGGTGATGCCGCCGAGCATATCGCCGGTTTCTGCCTGCTCAACGACTGGTCGGCGCGGGATATCCAAGCCTGGGAGTACCAGCCGCTGGGGCCGTTCTTGTCGAAAAGCTTTATCACCAGCATCTCGCCGTGGGTGGTGACTGCCGAAGCCTTGGAGCCTTTCCGCAAAGCCCAGCCGCCGCGCCCTGAAGGTGATCCGCAACCGCTGCCTTACCTGTTGGATAAGCGTGATCAGAACGCGGGCGCCTTTGATATCGAACTGCAAGTGCTGCTCACCACGGCCTCGATGCGTGAGCAAAACCTGCCCGCCCATCGCCTGACCCTGAGCAACACCGAGCATATGTACTGGACCGTGGCGCAAATGGTGGCGCACCACAGCGTCAATGGCTGCCAGTTGCAGGCGGGTGACCTGTTTGGTTCGGGCACGTTGTCTGGCCCGCAGCCGGGGCAGTTCGGCAGCCTGTTGGAAATTACCGAAGGCGGCAAGAAGCCGATTGAATTGGCCTCCGGCGAGGTACGTAAGTTCCTTGAAGACGGCGACGAAATCATTCTGCGTGCCCGTTGCAGCCGCGAGGGCTTTGCCTCCATCGGCTTCGGCGAATGCCGCGGTACCGTGGTCGCGGCGCGCTGAGAGGGCAGGGCCATGGAACTCTATACTTACTACCGTTCTACCGCGTCGTATCGAGTACGTATTGCCCTGGCCCTCAAAGGCCTGGATTTCACCGCGCTGCCGGTCAACCTGCTGGTGCCGGCAGGCGGCGCCAACCGCCAGCCTGAATACCTGGCGATCAACCCCCAAGGGCGGGTGCCGGCACTGCGTACTGATGAAGGGGCGTTGCTGATCCAGTCACAGGCGATCATTGAGTACCTGGAGGAGCGTTATCCCCAGGTGCCGTTGCTCTCCAAAGACCTGGTAGCCCGCGCTCATGAGCGGGCGGTGGCGTCGATCATCGCCTGTGATATCCACCCGTTGCATAACTCCAGCACCCAGAACTTGCTGCGCAAGTGGGGGCACGATGAGGCGCAATTGCTGGAGTGGATCGGACACTGGATCAGCCAGGGCCTGGGCGCTGTGGAGCAGTTGATTGGCGACACAGGGTTTTGCTTTGGTGAGCAGCCGGGCTTGGCCGATGCGTTTCTGATCCCGCAGTTGTATGCGGCCGAGCGCTTCAAGGTGCCCTTGGCGGCATACCCACGCATTGGGCGGGTGGCGGCATTGGCGGCCCAACATCCAGCCTTCGTGCAGGCCCACCCCGCCAATCAACCTGACACCCCCTAGGACCCCTGTGGGAGGGGGGAAGCCCCAATGCCGTTCAGTTAAGCGAGCGCAATGCTCACAGCCATGAAGATCAAATGTGGGAGCCGGCTTGCCTGCGAAAGCGTTAGTGCAGTGGCAGATGCGGTGACTGACACACCGCCTTCGCGGGCAAGCCCGCTCCCACAGGAGATTCGCGCTTAACGGACTGGCATTGGGGTAAACCCCTGCCACATTTGATCGCGCCAACCTAATAAAAAATAAAGGTACCTTGCGATGCACAATCAGATTGCCAGCTTTCGTGCGGCACTCGACGCCCGTCCGGTGTCGCGCTACCAATGGTTGATTCTCCTGCTGCTGGCACTGCTACTGGTCACCGATGGCTATGACGCCCAGGTGCTGGGCTATGTAGTGCCGGCACTGGCCCAGGATTGGGGCCTGGAAAAAGCCGCGTTCGGCCCCGTGTTCAGCGCCAACCTGCTGGGCCTCACCCTGGGCTCGCTGCTGGTGACACCGCTGGCGGATCGGTTTGGCGTGCGACGTATTCTGTTGGCGTGCGTGCTGATCTACGCCAGCCTCACGGTACTGATGGTGTTCGCCAATTCTCTGACCACGTTGATGGCGGCGCGGTTTATCTGCGGCATTGGCATGGGCGGCGCGATGCCCAGTGCCATGGCATTGATGTCTGAATATTCGCCGCCGCGGATGCGCACCTTGATGGTGACCCTGGCGGCCTGCGGCTTCTCGTTCGGCGGCGCGGCAGGCGGCTTTGTGGCGGCCGGGTTTATCGATGGTTTTGGTTGGCAGGCGGTGTTCCTGGCGGGTGGTGTGACGCCGCTGCTGCTGTTCCCGTTCCTGGTGTGGCTGTTGCCCGAATCCTTGCCACGCCTGTTGCGCGATGCGCCGCCGTATCTGCGTTTGCGCAAAGTCACGGTGCGGATGCTGCCCGATTGGCAACCGCCACCGGCGACCGAAGCTGAAAACTTGCAGGAGCAAGGCAGCAAACTGACGGTGGTGGAGCTGTTTCGCAACGGCTATGCGCGCCCGACGCTGCTGATCTGGGCGACTTTCTTTGTCAGCCTGATCCTGCTGTATTTCATGATCAGTTGGTTGCCGTCGCTATTGCTCGAAAGCGGCCTGGCGTTGAACGAAGCCAACCTGGTCACCTCCATGTTCCTGTTCGCCGGCACCTTGGGCGCCATCCTCATGGCCTGGTTTGCCGACCGTCTGAAAAGCAAAGTGCGGTTACTGTCCGGCGTGCTGGCGGCGGCAGCGCTGTGCACCATCCTGCTGGGCTTGAACCACGACAACCCACGCTACCTGGTGGCTTGCGTGTTTGCAGCAGGGTTCTGCATCATCGGCGGGCAACTGACCCTCAATGCCTTCGCGAGTAACTTTTACCCGGCGCAGGTGCGCGCCACCGGCACGGGGTGGGCGTTGGGTGTGGGGCGGTTCGGGTCAATTCTGGGGCCGCTGTTTGGCAGCCTGTTGTTGGCGATGCATATACCGGTCGAGCAGATTTTCTTCTTTTGCGCGATTCCGGCGGTGATTGCGGCGCTGCTGATTATTCAAGTGCGGGCGCCTACAGGGGGCTCAGTGCATCACTGAGTTGGGCGGCAGGTGCCCTAGCCGCTCGGTCAGGCGCAGGCGCTGGATCGGGTCGTCGCTGAGCAGCAGGGCGTGTTCCAGGTCGAAGCGTTCGGCGCTGGGGCAGTCCAGGCGTTGATACAGGCTGGCCCGCGCCAGGTAGTCGGAGGCGCTGGCGTTGCCCAGTTCCAGTACGCGCTCGGCGTCCACCAGGGCGGCCAGTGGCTCGTCGTTGGCAAGGTAGAGTTGGCGCAGGTTGCGCGACAGCCGTTGCAGGATGGCCCGTGGCTCGGCGGTCAGCAGGTGATCGGCCTGCAATTTCAGCTTCGCCCCGTACTGGCGCGCCAGCAACTCGCGACAGTCGTTGGGGTACAGGCGCCGGCCGCCGCAAGGGTCCAACAGGTGATCGGCTCCCGGTACCCGCAGCAGGAAATGCCCGGGGAAGTTCACGCCGACCAGGGGGATATCCAGGCGCCGTGCCATCTCCAGTGCGATCAGGCCCATGGCCAAGGGTTGCCCGCGTTTGCGTTGCAGCACTTTGTCCAGCAGCGCGGCGGCGGGGCGCAACGGCGTGTGGTCATCCTGGGCAAACCCCAGGTCATTCATGCGCCGCAGCAGCGGCTGGCCGAGTTCATCCGCCGGTAGCAGGGGCATGCCCAGGCTGACCTGTTGTTGTAGCGCGCCAAGGTCGTGCAGGATCAACGCCGGCTGCAGGCTGGCGTCATGCTCGGCAGCAATCCACAGCGCGGCCTCAAACAGCGCGGGGGGTGAACGGTCCAGGCAGGCGAAAAAGGCGGTGCGGGGATTCATCGAGTTCTCCGGCGTATGCCTCCGTTTTAGCCTTGCTACGAATTTTCGTCCAGCATCTTGAGAGATAATCCCACGCGCTTATGTCGTAGATCCCACGAAAACGCGCGGCTTATTCCCGCGCAATCCAACAGTTTTCTGCCGCAAGCCTATACTTGGCCCACTACCAGAAGTGATTCGGGAGCCCATTGATGTTTGCGCTCATGCACAGCACCCGCCTTGAATCGCTGCACCTGAGCGTTGATCCGGTGACCGGCTTGAAGGCGATCATCGCCATCCACAACAGTCGCCTGGGCCCAGCGTTGGGTGGCTGTCGTTACCTGGCTTACCCTAACGACGAAACCGCCGTGGCCGATGCCGCGCGCCTGGCGCAAGGCATGAGCTACAAAGCCGCGCTGGCCGGGCTGTCGGTGGGCGGCGGCACGGCGGTGATCATCCGCCCCGTGCACGTGGAAAGCCGTGCGGCGCTGTTCGAGGCGTTTGGCCGTTGTGTGGAAAAACTCGACGGCCGCTTCATCACCTCGATCGACAGCGGTACCTCGGTCGCCGACATGGACTGCATCGCCCAGAACACCCGCTTTGTCACCAGCACCACCGCCGCCGGCGACCCTGCGCCCCATGCCGCCATGGGGGTGTTCGCCGGTATCCGCACCACCGCCATGGCGCGCCTGGGCAGCGACAACCTCGAAGGCCTGCGCGTGGCGGTGCAGGGCCTTGGCAACGTCGGTTATGCCCTGGCCGAACAACTACACGCCGCCGGTGCTGAGCTGCTGGTCAGCGACATCGACCACGGCAAGGTGCAACTGGCCATGGAGCAACTGGGTGCCCACCCGATTGCCAACGACGCCTTGCTCAGCACGCCCTGCGACATCCTCGCACCGTGCGGCGTCGGCGCCGTATTCAACCGTAACAGCGTCGGCCAGTTGCGTTGCGCCGCCGTGGCGGGTTCGGCCAGCGCACAACTGACCAACCTGGACATCGCCGACCAATTGGAAGGCCGCGGCATCCTCTACGCACCGGACTATGTGATCAACTCTGGCGGGCTGATCTACGTCGCCCTCAAACACGCCGGCACCGACCTGCCAGGCATCACCGCGCATCTGTCGAACATCGGCAGCCGCCTGACCGAAATCTTCGCCCACGCCCAAGCCGAAAAACGCTCCCCCGCACGGGTGGCCGATGAGCTGGCCGAACGCCTGCTGTACAAATAGGCCAGGCATTAAAAAGGCCCTGAATCCATGATTCAGGGCCTATTCAATTCGGGCTTTACTCCGCCGTCGGGTTCAACAACTCGGACAGCGCGTCCGGTTGGCTCTTGAACGCCTTGGCAAATACATCGCGGTTCTTCGCCATGTAGATCCCGGCCTCCTCCACCTGCTGCTCGCTCAACGACGGCACGGCTTTTTGCAACACCTCTGCCAGCAACTCAGCGAGTTCAAGCATCTTGTCATGACGGTCAGCTTCGGCTTTATCCATGAACAAACGCTCCAGATCTCGGCTGCTGCGGTATACCACTTCGACGGCCATTCACCACCTCACATGCCTTCACGATAGTTGTCTTTTGCGACTACTGTATTTATATACAGCGAAAAGGATAAGCCAAACGTCGGGGTTTGGATAGTAGGTTTTTAATGTAGTTGGGAAATGGGGGTTTGCTACAGCGCAAACGCTCACTCTGGTAAGGGCTCGGATTTCTGTGCCTCATGCCACCGAGCCATCATCTCATGGCAGTGCTGGCCTTTTTTCTGCATGCAGAACAACCGTCACGTCCACCCCGCATTATCCGGTCGATCCGACCTAAGGAAGCATCATCGTGAAAATCAATTGGGCCGAAAGGCTGCGTCAGCAAGTACACGGGCTGGCCGAGTCGCTGGGTAATCTGTTTGTCGAGTCGTTCCATTACCTGGCGCTGTTCGCCATTGGTGCGGTGACCGCCTGGGCGGCGGTGATGGAATTCCTGGGGATGCTGGAGAACGGGCACATCAAGATCGATGACATCTTGCTGTTGTTCATCTACCTGGAATTGGGCGCCATGGTCGGGATTTACTTCAAGACGAAGGTATACGTTACTAACATTCTTCGTGGTGACTACCAGATGCTTGCAATTCCTGATAATGCAGGGGCATGGCGTGCATAACCCGCTTCTGATACGCCGTGTGATTGGCTTGATTCGCTCAATTTCTAAACAGTGGTGGGTACGATGACGCAAGAAGTGAAATGGGCTGAAAGCCTGCGCAAAAAGCTACATGGTGGTGCTGATTCGATTGGCAATTTATTTGTAGAAACGTTTCATTACCTCGCCCTTTTCGCAATTGGATTAATCACCGTTTGGGCTGGAGTCTCTACATTTATAGGTATGCTTCAACAGCCTAAAATATCGGTTGATGATATTTTGTTGCTTTTTATCTATCTAGAATTGTTAGCCATGGCGGGTATTTATTTTAAAACTAATCACATGCCTCTGAGATTTTTGTTGTACATCGGCGTAACCGCATTGATTCGATTGTTGATAAGTGATGTTTCTCATCACAATGCGCCGGATACCGGGATTCTTTACGTGTGTGGTGGTGTATTATTGCTAGCGATTTCGATTTTGGTGGTTAGGTATTCGTCTTCAAAATACCCGTCAGTCAAAGAAAGGACAGAATAAGCTTATTAAAAATGACGGTAAGAGTTTTGAGAGGTTAGTAAAAATATCACAGGGCTAGCTCTTAATTAGGTCTTAAGAGTTTTGTTGTTGTATGTGATCTAAGTCGAGATGATGATTGGCAGATTATAGATTTTAATCTGCCAAGTTAACTAGAGGCTTGGCACGTATTTCGTGAAGCCTTGAATTATTTCCTCTCTTTGATCTGAGTTAAGCATGCGTAAAACTAGTTTTTCATAGCCGTTTTTTCCTAACTCAAATGCTGCGCATATATTTGGTAGCAAGCCTTTGTGATTGAAGTGCTTCAGGATTTCGTCAAGATTATCAGAGGTTAATAATTCTGTGTATAAATCGTGATTTTGGGTATATAGCTTCTCAATTTCGCTGGGTTCAAGCATTTTGGCTGCCATACTCTGTATATTGCTTAACCCAATCGTTTTGTTATCTATGCGGCTTAGAGAGTTTTCAAGCGCGCGGCAAGTTCGCAACGATATCTGATGCTCAATATCTCGGGACAAAAGATCTTTTGCTATTGTTAACGCCTTTTTAATCGTGTCGGCCGGGTCTAAGTGCTGATTAGCTGCGACCATTTTTAATGTAGCTTCATTCAGAAGTATATTCTCAATTTCTGCAACGTCGATGGTATGCACGCCCAGCGTTTTTAAGCCTTGTATTTCCTGATCGGTTCTATAGTCCCGGTCGATGATCCCGTATACAGTCAGGTGATGGAAGGCGGAGTTGTTTCTCATTGACTTAACCGAATCAATGACTTTCTGGCAGCCGTTTCTAGGTACAATATTATACGTCTTGAAAATTGACTGATAGATTGCATGGTCCTTGCCTCCCTTTTCCCCTTCTACAAAAATTATCGTTTTTCTAGAGCCGATTAGTTCTAATATTAGGCTTTCAGGAAGTTCTTGGTTGTCCGGCGCTAATTGCCAATTCCAAACGGACTTGCCGTCATATTCTTTGATCCAGATATTTGTGGCGCTGACTCTGGTAGAAGCGAAATTTAGGTCATGGGTAATGTAGATAAAAAGGCAGTCTGGTTTTGCTTCTTCCAGTTTGTTCCACAGTGACTGCATAATAGATGTGTGGAGGTGTATTTCTGGTTCGTCAACTATGAAAATAGACTGTGCAGGAGCAACTAAACACTGTCCCATTAAATAAAGAGCTACTTTTTCTCCGTCGCTCATTTCCTTGCCGAGATAGGTAGTGTCATCTTTGTTATTGCCGACTTTCACGGTGCCATCTATTAAGGATATTCGCCGGTGAGGAAGAATTTCGTTCCAGAGCTTCGTCAGTATTTCTATTGGAGCATCAGGTACCGGAATGTATTCCTGAAGTTTTTTAGTCTCCTCAGTGTGCAGTCTGTCTCTATCTGAACTTTTAGCAAAGAGAGTGGATAAAACTTTTCCGTAGTCATCTTGGCTTGAGGTTTCGAAGCTATTCCTCCATCTGTGGTGCAGTTTGTAGTTAAGATTAGCGTACTCGGAGTTTTCGTGCCCCCATATGAGCTCGTTCAGAGATTGTTGCGATGTTTTTACTGTCGCGAAGTCTGGTATTTCTAATGCCCTTTGAGCAGATACTCGATGGACTATAGTTTCTGCTCCTGTATTTCTCTCGATCCAAGCACCTAGCCGGCTTTTACCTGCTCCATTGGCTCCAACCATCACTACGGTGCCATTGTGTTCAACTTCAACCTTATTGCCCGAGCCATCTGGATTCGGCAAATACAACTTCGGCAGCATAAAATCGTCCTTGTGGTTTGACTGGTGGCAGAGAGTAGCGTGGCGTTTGACGCCACTTTTGCCATAGGTGACAAGCCCAAAGCGGCAGACCCGCTAGAACTTGACACTGAGGATTCTCTCGGAAAGGATGGCTCTAAGCCACTGCTGAGTTACAAATATCAGGCTGTAGGGATTGACCGTCAAGACCAACCACATGCCGGTGCGCTTCCTGATCTACGTGGCAATCACCGCGCTCACGCGTTTGCTGATCTCCAACGTGTCGCACCACACAACCCGCCGGACCTGGGCATCATCTACCTGTGCGGCGGTATTTTGCTGTTGGCGTTTGCGATCCTGGTGGTGCGCTACGCGTCGTCGGCCTTCCCTTCGGTGAAGGTCGAAAGCCCGCGTCGCAAGGGCGAGGCGAGCCTGGAGACCGAGAAGGGCGAGCTTTAAAGCCCGACGCTGAAGGGTAGGGTACGGGTGGGCGGTCGCTGCAGGAGTTTGTGGCTGTCGCCGTCCGTCATCAGTTCCAGAATTTCCACGGCGCTATGGCCCTGCTCGATGGCGATGCCGAACTGGATGCTTTGCACCAGGCGCCTGAGGCGCTGCGGGTCGTTGCGCTGTTCGGCGCTGATCATGCGCTTGGCCACCACGCCGGTCTCGTCAGAGAGGGTGAGCATGATGCTGCCGTCCAGCCGTTGGATGCTCAGGTTGACGCGGTATTGGGGGCTGAACGTGTCGGTGATGATCTGAAAAGGATTGTCCATGGTGCGTTACCGCCTGATAAGAACATGCAGTCATTGACGGCCGGTGTCGGGATTAGTTCGCATTGCCTGACCACTGACCAAATTCCGTTTTCCTCAAAAGTTCTACAGCAAGGGCCGTGCCGTACAGCGATTTACCCGGCACAGAAATCCAAATGTGGGAGCGGGCTTGCCCGCGATTGCGGTGTATCAGCCAATCAATAGTTGGCTGAATGATCGCTATCGCGGGCAAGCCCGCTCCCACATTGGATGTATGTCGTGAGCTAATTCAGGGCATTACGGAAAAAACGATCGCAGACAGCGCAATCAGCCCGATCACCACCACAAATACATTCGATGCCTGGCCTGAATACTGGCGCAAAGATGGCACTCGGCGGATGGCGTACATCGGCATCAGGAACAGCAGGCACGCGATGATCGGCCCGCCCATGGTTTCGATCATGCCCAGGATGCTCGGGTTGAAGGTGGCCACGGCCCAGCAGGTCAGCACCATGAACAACGCGGTGCAGCGTTCCAGCCATTTGGACGACATCGAACGGTTGCGCCCACGCAGGGATTTGACGATCAGCCCCTGGAAGCCTTCGCTGGCACCAATGTAGTGACCCAGGAAGGACTTGGTAATCGCCACCAGCGCGATCAACGGTGCGGCGTAGGCAATCACCGGCGTCTGGAAGTGGTTGGCCAGGTACGACAGGATCGAGATGTTCTGCGCCTTGGCAGCGGCCAGGTCAGCCGGTGACAGCGCCAGCACGCAGCTAAAGCAGAAGAACATCACGGTCAGCACCATCATGGCGTGGGCGGTGGCCAGGATGCCGCTGCTTTTGCGCTCGGCCTGGGCGCCGTAGACGCGCTTCTGGTCTACGGCAAAGGCGGAGATGATCGGCGAATGGTTGAACGAGAACACCATCACCGGGATCGCCAGCCACAGCGTTTTGAAGAACAGCGGCAGCGGCATGCCTTCGCTGGCCGAGGCGAAGAACGCGCCGTTCCAGTTGGGAATCAGGCTGAATGCCAGCAGCAGCAAGGCGGCAACGAAGGGGTACACCAGCACGCTCATGGCCTTGACGATCACGCCCTGGCCACACCGCACGATGGCCATCAGGCCGAGGATCAGCACCAGCGACAGAATCGCCCGTGGCGGCGGCGCCATGTGCAATTGGTGCTCCATGAAACTGCCCAGAGTGTTGGTCAGTGCGACGCTGTACACCAGCAGGATCGGGAAAATCGCAAAGAAGTACAGCAGGGTGATCAACTTGCCCGCGCCGACACCAAAGTGTTCCTCGACCACTTCGGTGATGTCGCCGGATTTGCCCGACAGCACAAAGCGCGTCAGCCCACGATGGGCGAAGAAGGTCATCGGAAAGGCCAGCAGTGCCAGCACGATCAGCGGCCAGAAACCGCCGACGCCGGCATTGATCGGCAGGAACAGGGTGCCTGCGCCGATGGCGGTGCCATAGAGGCCGAGCATCCAGGTGGTGTCGTGTTTGGTCCAGCCGGTGGTTACTGTGTTTTCTCTGACATCGGGATTTTCGGCAGCAGGTGTACGTACATCAGTCATCGGTATTGCCTCGTTATTATTTTTGCGCGGGCTCACGTTGGGGCGGGTAGCAGTGCTCCGATCAGCACTCCACCCAGCTGACCGCCAGGCCGCCCCGTGAAGTTTCTTTGTATTTGTCATGCATATCGGCGCCGGTATCGCGCATGGTGCGGATCACCCGGTCGAGGGAAATGAAGTGCTTGCCGTCACCGCGCAGGGCCATCTGCGTGGCGTTGATCGCCTTGACCGCCGCAATGGCATTGCGCTCGATGCACGGCACCTGCACCAGGCCACCGACCGGGTCGCAGGTCAGGCCGAGGTTGTGTTCCAGGCCAATTTCGGCGGCGTTTTCCAGTTGCTCCGGGGTGGCACCGAGGATATCGGCCAGGCCTGCGGCGGCCATGGCACAGGCCGAGCCCACTTCGCCCTGGCAGCCGACTTCGGCGCCGGAGATGGAGGCGTTTTTCTTGCAAAGGATGCCGACGGCGGCGGCGGCCAGGAAGAAATTGACTACGTCGTCGTCAGACGCGTCGGCGTTGAATTTCATGTAGTAATGCAGCACTGCTGGGATAATTCCGGCCGCGCCATTGGTCGGGGCGGTGACCATGCGCCCGCCAGCGGCGTTTTCTTCGTTGACGGCGAGGGCGAACAGGTTGACCCATTCCATCGCCGACAAGGTCGAGGTGATCACGTTGGGCTTACCGATTTCCAACAGGTTGCGATGCAACTTCGCGGCGCGACGGGGCACATCCAGGCCACCGGGCAGGATGCCTTCATCGCGCAGGCCCTGTTCCACGCACTCGCGCATCACCGACCAGATATGCAGCAGGCCGCTGCGGATCTCTTCATCGCTGCGCCACGCCCGTTCGTTGGCCATCATCAGTTCGGATACCCGCAGGCCGTGCTTGTTGCACAAGGCCAGCAGTTCTACGGCACTGGAAAAGTCGTAGGGCAATTGCACGTCGCTGGTCGGCGCAATGCCTGATGCAGCTTCGGCGGCTTCGATGATGAAACCACCGCCCACCGAGTAATAGGTTTGTTCGCTCAGCAGGCCGCTGTCGCCATAGGCGTGCAAGGACATGGCGTTGGGGTGGTACGGCAGGCTTTCGTCCAACAGCAGCAAGTCGGTGTGCCAGTTGAAAGCAATTGCCTGAGAGCCCGCCAGCAGCAATTGGCCGGACTCGCGCAGTTGCTGGATACGCGCATTGATCGAGGTGGGGTCGACGCGATCTGGCCATTCACCCATCAAGCCCATGACACAGGCGCGGTCGGTGGCATGGCCGACACCGGTGGCGGACAGCGAGCCATACAGGCGCACTTCGACGCGACGGGTTTGGCTGAGCAAATGCAGGTCGGTCAGGGCTTGGGCGAATGTCGCGGCAGCGCGCATCGGGCCGACGGTGTGGGAACTGGAAGGGCCGATGCCCACCTTGAATAGATCGAAAACACTGATAGCCATGCTAAAGCCTTACAAGCAATGGAGTAGAAATCGCTGCCATGTTTTGTAGAGCAGGCGGAATTGGCGCGATACTGAGCCTCTGGATCGGTACTGACCAACGAATTATCCTAAGACACCCTTTAGCAGGACTAAACGCTATGACTCGCCCCCTCCATGGCCAGACCTATGTCTGGCTGCATGTGTTTTCCTGCGCTGCGCGGCATCTATCGTTCACCCGCTGCGCCGAGGAACTGCACATCACGCCGGGAGCGGTGAGCCAACAAATTCGCCAGCTAGAAGAGCGCCTGGGCTTTCGACTGTTTCATCGGCGTGCGCGAGGCGTTGAACTCAGCGCCGAGGGGCAGCGCCTGGCGGCCGTGGTGGGGGAGGCTTATGGCAGCATTGATGCCGAACTGCAGCGCCTGGACGCCGGGATGATCAGCGGCACCTTGCGCCTGCGTTCGATCCCCTCGTTTCTGGGCAAGTGGCTGACCCCGCGTCTGCCACGTTTTCAGCAGCGTTTTCCGGACATTCAACTGCGCATGGTCGCCGAAGACAGCAGCATTGCCCTGCATGAAGGCGACTTTGACCTGGCCATCGACCTGAACGACGGCAGCTACCCTGGCTTGTTATCCACAGCCCTGTTGGATGAACAGATATTCCCGGTGTGCGCCCCCAGCCTGTTGCGTGGCCGCCCACCCTTGCATGGCCCGGCGGACCTGGCCCATTTCCCGCTGCTGCACGACATCACGGCCTGGCGTGGGAGTTATGAATATGCCGAATGGGAGTTTTACCTCAATGCCATCGGCTACCACGGTGCCGACGTACGGCGCGGGCACACCTTCAACCGCAATCACCTGACCATCGAAGCCGCCATCGCCGGCATGGGCGTGGCGATTGCGCGGCGCACCTTGCTGAACGATGAGCTGGAGCGCGGCACCTTGATCGTGCCGTTCGGCCTGGCCGTGCCCAACCATAAACGCTACGTGCTGCTGTATGCGCCGGGCGCGTTGAACCATCCGGGCGTGCGTGCGGTGCATGACTGGCTGGTGGAGGAAGCGGGGATTTTTCGCAGCTTGCACCCGTTGGGAGAGGGGCAATTGTGAGGAAAACAGAACGTAAGAAGTTGTAACTAACTCCCCACCCTACCAGCGTTTTTGCTCGTCGTCAGGGTTAATTTGTAATGTGGGATTTATCTTTTCAAAGGGGTTGAAATGTTTCAGCAGGTGCTCAATTGTGTAATCAAGAGGTCATGGTTTCACCACCCCGGTGTTGCAGTTTGTGACCTCTGGCGAGCTAGCTGAAATAAGGGAAGAACTATGCAAATCCAAGTCAATAGCGATAACCATATTGAAAGCAGCATCCGACTGGAGGAGTGGGTACGTACTACCATTGAGAGCACGCTCGAACGCTACGAAGAGGACCTGACCCGTGTAGAGGTCTACCTGCGAGACGAGAACGGCGACAAGCCCGGCCCTCACGATTTGAGTTGCCGCCTGGAAGCACGGCCAAAGGGCCATCAACCAGTTTCCGTGTGCCATAAAGCCGATACGCTGGAGCAAGCGATCGATGGCGCCGCAGTCAAGCTCGACCACGCACTGGAACATCTGTTTGGCAAACTGCAAGGCAAGCCGCGCGCTGCCGGTAAAAACCAGCCAATCAACAAAGTGAACGAAGACGCTTTGGAAGAGGAATTCCTGGAAAACGAAAACGCTGCCATTAACGGCTGATTTTTTCCATTCCCCCAATGAAAACGGGCCTGCATATGCAGGCCCGTTTTTCGTTCAGCGCTCGCGCCGGAAGAAATGCCGGCTCAGCAGCGCCAGCCCGCAGGCGCCCAACCCCGCAAACAGCATGGCCCAGCCGGCGCCGCTGCGCAGTGCTGTTTGCGCATCTTGAACGGTCAGCCCCGGCGCATCCAGCTTGCCGGCGGCAATATGCTGGCTGAGGTTTGCCCACTCTAGTGCCGTGCTGTCAGGCAGCACATGGGCCAGGTTGTGGCTGATCCCCAACAACAACACAAGGCCCATCAGCGCGATATTGAGCGCCAGGGTGATCAGCCGTGCGCTGAAGTCAATGCCCGAGGCCATGCCTGCACGGTCATTCGAGACGGCGCCGGTGGTGGTGTTGGTGGTCGGCGAATTGGTCAACGCCAGTCCGATACCGGCGATCACGCAACTGAACAGCACCAGCGCCGTGCTGGGTTGTTCGGCGTAATTAACGGCGGCCATTCCCATGAACCCTGCGCCCATTACCCCCAGGCCCAGGGGAATGATGCGTTCGGCGCCAAAGCGCAGGGCCAGGCGTTCGGCCAGCGGCGGTACCAGCAAAGTCGGCAAGGTGTAGGCGAGCAAGGCGGCGCCCGTGGTCAGCGTGTCGTAACCCAGGCCCGCCTGGAAGTACAACGGCAGGTAAATCATGAACGGCCAGAAGCTGAAGTTCATGCCGATTGAGCCCATCAACGCGCCATTGAAACGTTGGATGCGGAACACCGAGAAGTCGAACATCGGATGGGCGCTGCGCCGCTCAATCAAGATAAACAGCAGCAGCCCGAAGACCGACAGGCCAGCCCAGCCGAGCATCGCCGGGGCGCCAAAGCCGATTTCGCTGCCCTGGGTGATGAAATAAACCAGCGCGAACACCGTGAGTGTCATGGTCAGCATGCCGGCGATGTCGAGGCGATGGTTGGCCGGGTCGCGGGATTCCTGCACGCTGATGTGCAACAACGCCAAGGTGAACAGGGTCAGCGGTACATGCACCAGGAACACCCAGCGCCAGTCCGCCACGGCCAGGATCATGGCTCCCACCATCGGTCCGAAACCCAGGCCCACGCCAGCGATCACGCCCCATATCGCAAAGGCCCGCGCACGCGCCGCCGGTTCGCGGAACTGATGGGACAAGATCGCAAATTGGCAAATCATCATGGCCCCGGCGCCAATGCCCTGGACGAAACGCGCCGCGATCAGTGTCGGCGCATCGTTGGCCAAGCCACAGGCCAGCGAGGCCAGGGCGAACAGCCACAGACACACCACCAGCACACGCCGACGACCGAAGCGATCCGCCAAGGTCCCCGCCGCCATCAGCACGCTGGTGCAGGCCAGGGTGTAGGCATTCATGATCCATTGGGCGTCTTGAAAACCCGTGCCCAGTTCCTGTTCCAGCGTCGGCAGGATGACCGGCACGCTGGAGATTTCCAGGCCGAACATCAGGGCCACCAGGCAGACGGCGGTGAGGGCCAGGCCGTTCCTGGCGGTGCGCGGGGGAGTGAGGGCCGAGAGTGCGGCGGCGCGGGGCATACGAGATTCCTTTCGAAAGCGGGAGGGGTTATTCTCTCGGGAATCAGGTTCTTTATTGGAGATAATTTTTCCGTGAATAAGGGAATACAGGGCGACAATTAAACATGGCTACCCCACGTTTTGATGGTGTCGAACTCTTTCTGCAGATTGTTGAAAGCGGCAACCTCACCGAAGCCGCCGAACGCCTGAACCTCACGCGTTCTGCGGTAGGCAAGGGCCTGGCGCGCCTGGAGGCACGCCTGGGTACTTGCCTGTTACAGCGTTCCACCCGGCGCCAGCGGTTGACCGAGGACGGGCAGGCGTACTACGAGCATTGCCTGCGCGCATTGGCAGAGCTGGAGGCCGCCGAGTCCGTGCTGGAAAGCGGCCGCCAGCAACCTCGTGGGCGTTTGAGAGTGAGCGTGCCCCTGGCGTTTGGGCATCACTATGCCGCGCCAGCGTTGTGGGCCTTGCTGGATCGTTATCCGGAACTGGAAATCGACCTTTGTTTTTCCGACCGCATGATCGACTTGGTGCAGGAGGGCTTCGATATGGCCGTGCGCATCGGCCCGTTGCCCGACACCGACCGCCTGAGTGCACGGCGCCTGGGTCAGCAGGTCATGGGGCTGGCAGCGTCGCCTGCGTATTTGCAGCGCAAGGGTGCTATTGGCAGTATCGAAGACCTGGCCGCTCATCGTGGCATTGCCTACCGCAGCAACACCGCGCAGCGCTCGCGCTTGGCTTCGCCGTTGATCGTGGACGACCTCCAGGCGGTAGCCGATGCCGCCATCGCGGGCGTAGGCCTGGCCTGGTTGCCGAGTTGGTTGATTGCCCACTATGCGCTGCGCGGTCAGTTGCAGGCCGTGCTGCCCAGCTACCGTGAGCAACCTGCGCCGATCCATGTGATCTGGCCGACGGCGGCGCATATGCCGGCCAAGACGCGGTGTGCCATTGACGCGTTAGTGGCGGCCACCCCCAGTTGCCTGGCGGGTAGTTAGCCCCATTCAATCCTAAACACACCGAGAATCAACTGTGGGAGGGGGCAAGCCCCCTCCCACAGTGGGATGTGTTGCAGTCTGCAGATTGCAGTCAGAACGCGATAGAAGTCTGCACATACACCGTACGCGGCTCACCCACATACTTGCCCTTGTTGTTGTCGTCGAACGAGCGGGTGTAGTACTGCTTGTTGAAGATGTTCTTCACCCCCACCGCCACATTCAAATCCGACAACTGCGGGCCGAAGTCATAGGCTGCGCGGCTGCTGAACAGCATGTAGCCGGGGATGCGTCCATTGGCACCATCGGCGCTTTCGGCCTGGGTGTTGGCGTTGTCGGCGAACTGGCTACTCTGGTAGCTGCTGTCCACATTCAGCTTCCAAGGGCCTTCGGTGTAACCCACGCCGAGGGTGCCTTTGTGCTTGGAGGAGAAGGGCACGCGGTTGCCTTTGTTGGGGCCGTCTTCGCGGATGGTCGCGTCTACATAGGCGTAGGTGGCGTAGACATCAAACCCCGCCAGCGCCGGGCTCAGGCCGTCGAGGGCGTAGTTGATGCTCGACTCGATGCCCTGGTGACGCGTTTCACCGCGTGCGATCACGGTGTCGTTGGTCTGGTTGCTGTCGTACTGGTTGTCGAAATTGATCAGGAACGCACCGATTTCCGCGCGCAGGTTGCCGTTGTCATAACGCGTGCCGAGTTCCCAGGTGCGGGCTTTTTCCGGTTTCACTTCGCCACTGTTCACACGGTTGGGCATCTGGCTGTACTGCACGCTGCCGAACGAGCCTTCGGTGTTGGCATAAAGGTTCCAGTCGTCGGTGAGGTGGTAGAGCACGTTCAACGCTGGCAGTGCGGTGTTGTAGTCGCCCTTGTATTTGACGTTGCTCAGGTTGTTGGTCTGCTGGGACTCGATCATCTCGTAGCGAATGCCTGGGGTGATGGTCCACTTGCCGATGTCGATGCGGTCGTCGATGAAGAACGCATTGGCTTCGGTGCCGCCGCGCGTGTCGCGGTCGTTGCGGCTGTTGGTGGTGGGGATTTGCTGGTTGGCGGCAATCGGCGTGCGGTAGCGCAGCTCGTGGCCGGCTTCATTGATGTAGCGGTAGCCCACACCCACTTCATGGCTGGTGGGGCCGAGGTCGAAGCCCTGGGCGAAGCGCGTTTCCAGGCCACGTACCCAATATTCCCGTGGGGACAGCGACAGGAAGCTGCCTTGGTCCAGGTAGCCGCTGCGCAGGGTCTTGGTGAAGAAACTGTTGACCGTGAATTCGCGGCGGTCCTGCTCGTAGCGATAGCCGACGTTGAACATCGTGCGTCGGCCCCAGAACTTGTCGTAGGGGCGGGTGGACTGGTACGGATCAGCCTTGTAGTCCTTGACGTTCAAACCGCCCGGCATGTCGGCCTGGCCTTCGTAGTACTGCGCCATGGCGTTGAAGCTGTTGGCGTCGTCCAACTGGTATTTGCCCTTGAGGATCAGGTCGTCGATGCGCGTGTTGCTGTTTTCGCGCCAGTCACCGCCGCGGGTGCCGGAGTACAGCAGCGCGCCGCCCAAGCCATTGTCGGCGGTGCCGCCGGCCAGCAGGTTGCCGGTGGTCTTGAAGCCGTCGTGGCTGGAGGAGGGGCTGGTCTCGGTCTGCAAGCCACCCTTGACCGTCGGCGCATCCGGGATGGCACGGGTGACGAAGTTGACAATGCCGCCCACGTTTTGCGGGCCATAGCGCACCGCACCGCCGCCACGTACTACATCCACCGCGTCCATATTGCCCATGCTGATCGGCGCGAAGGAGAGTTGCGGCTGGCCGTAAGGCGCGAAGGGCACCGGGATGCCATCCATCAGCACCGTAGAGCGCGACGCCAGGCGCGGGTTGAGCCCGCGAATGCCGAAGTTCAGCGCCATGTCGTGGCTACCGGTGCCGTTGTTGTCCGGGGCGTTGACGCCAGGGATGCGGTTGAGCACATCGCGGGCCTGGGTGGCGCCCTGGCGTTCGAATTCTTCGCGGCGGATCACATCACGGGCGCCGGGGTGCTCGAACACATTGGTTTGCGCCGCGTCACCGAGCCAGTCGCCGACCACGTTGGATGTCTGCAACTCCAGGGTGGCGGGGGCGCCGGCCGGTTGCAGGCTGTAGGCGTTATCACCCTCGGCGCGGGCTTGCAGGCCGGTGCCTTCCAGCAGTTTTTGCAAGCCCTCGGCAGCGCTGTAATTGCCCGACAGCCCCGGGCTTTGCATACCGACTGTCACTGCGGAGCCGAAGGACACCAGTACGCCGGCTTCACGACCGAATTGATTCAGAGCCGCTTCCAGGGTGGTCGGTGCAATGTGGTACGCCTTGGCGTCGGCTGCCATCACCGCCGGCAGTGCGGTCAGGCTGAGGCTGGCGCCGAGCAGGAGTTGGCGCAGTGTACGGGCGAGAAGCGTCGGGTGCTGGGGCATGAAGGGCGGTCCTGAGAAGGAAGGATCAAGGTGGCTTTCCTTCTCTGTCACGCCAGGTGCGGAAAACGGCTCACACAAAAGTAAAATAAATTCAGACCCGTGCCTGCACGGTCACCCAATAACGGGTAAAGCGCCGCACTTTCACCGGCAGGCTGATCTCCAGCAGGTCGAGGATGCGTTCGCTGTCATCCAGTGGGTAACTGCCGGACAGCAGCAGGTTGGCGACTTGTGGATCGCAATGGAGCTGGCCGCGACGGTAGCGTCCCAATTCATTGAGGAAGTCTTCCAGGCGCATGTGTGCGGCCACCAGCATGCCGTCGGCCCAGGCGCCGCTGTTGGCGTCGGTAGGGCGCGGGGTGTCCCAGCCTTTGCGGGTGAAATTGACCTGGTGCGCGGCGTCGACGCTCAGCGGCAGGCCGTTGTAGCGGTTGGGCATCACCTCGACCTGGCCGGCCAGTACCGCCAGTTGGGTGTGGTCGTTGAACTGGCGCACAGTCAAGCGCGCTGCCTGGCTGCTGAGCAGGCCCTGGCCGGTCAGCACGTGCAACGGCGTCTGGCCTGCCCGGGCGGTGAGCAGGATTTCACCTTCAAGCAGGCGCACCAGGCGCTGTTGGCCGTCGAAATGCACATCCACCGCGCTGCCGGTGTTGAGCTGCAACTGGCTGCCGTCGGCCAGCTGTACTGTGCGGCGCTGGCCCACCGGGCTGCGATAGTCAGCCGTCAGCGGCGGCAGAATATGTTGCTGGCGCAGGCTCCAGGCGGCGGCCGAACCGGCACCCAGAATCAACAGCAATTTAAGCGCCTGACGCCGGCTGCTGGAGGTGGGCGCGTTCAACGCCGCGTGGGCCAGGGGCGAGGGCACGCCGCGCAGGCGTTGGTTGACGCGCTGGATCTGCTCCCACGCGCGTTGGTGTTCGCTGTGGGCATTCAACCATTGCTGCCAGGCCGCCTGCTGCCGTGGGTTGAGCGCGCCTTGCTGCATTTCCAGCAACCAGTGCACGGCTTGTTCGGCGACTTGGCTGGAGACGTTCATAGGGCGAAGTAGCAGCGCATGGCCGCTTTGGTCAGATGGCGTTTGACCGTGGCGATGGAGATGCCCAGTTGCGCGCCGATTTGCGCGTAGGTCAGGCCGTCGAGTTGGGCCAGCAGGAAGGCGCGTTTGACCTGCTTGGGCAAGCCGTCGAGCAGTTGGTCCAGTTCCAGCAGGGTCTGCAGGATGATTGCGCGGTCTTCTTCCGACGGCGCCACGTGTTCGGGCATCTGCGCCAAGGCCTCGAGGTAGGCGCGCTCCAGGTCCTGGCGGCGGTAGAAGTTGAACAGCACACGCTTGGCCACGGTGGTGAGGAAGGCGCGCGGCTCGATCAGCGTTGGCGCTTCCCGGGCACTGAGCACGCGGATAAAGGTGTCCTGAACCAGGTCGGCGGCGTTTTCCGGGCAGCCGAGCTTGCGTCGCAACCAGCCGGTGAGCCAGTGGTGATGGTCGTTGTACAACACTTCGACGGGGTTGGACGGCTGCAACGCGATCACTCCACAAGCATTCGACATGCTTTAGAGAACAAGAATTGTTCGCATTGTAGGGCGCATGACAAGGTTCGGCAATCGGCCAAGGCAGGTGATTCATCCGTTCTCTTTTGCTTATGAGAATATTTATCATTAATATTGCGCGCTGATGAACCAGGCGCCTGCCGCATGAAAAGCAAAACCTCATCGCCCGTGTCCTACCGCCTCGCCGTCACCTCGCGCGTGCTGGCGGCGGTGATTGGCGGTTACCTGATGGCTTCCCTGGCCGCCATTTGCCTGGCGCTCTGGCTGCCCACCTCCCGTGCCGATGCGGTGGTCACCGGCATGATGAGTTCCTTTGTGTTCTACCTGCTGGCGGTGCTCTGGTGTTTTGCCTGCCGCACGGCGTGGCGCGCCTGGGCAGGGGTGATGGTGCCGAGCGCACTCTTGGCCACCCTGGCCGGCATCGGTTTTTGGATGGCTCGCACATGAAAGAGGGCTTTCGCCAGGCCATGGCCTGGCTGCACACCTGGGCAGGCTTGATCTTCGGCTGGCTGCTGTTCGCGATTTTCCTGACCGGCACCCTGGCCTATTTCAAAGATGAAATAACCCACTGGATGCAGCCCGAAGTGCAGGCCCATCCCCTGGACGATGGGCGCAGTCTCGCCGTCGCGCAAAACTATCTGCAACAGCAGGCGCCTACCGCCGCACGCTGGTTCATTACCTTGCCGAACCGCCGCGACCCCGGCTTGTCGGTGATGTGGCAAGACAAGGTCGAGCCCGGCAAGCGCGGTACTTTCATCCAGAAAGTCCTCGACCCCGTCACCGGCCAGCCGGTGCAGGCCCGGGAAAGCAAGGGCGGCGAGTTCTTCTATCGCTTCCACTTCCAACTGCAAATGCCTTACCCGTGGGGCCGCTGGCTGTCGACCATCGCTGCCATGGTGATGTTCGTCGCGCTGATCACGGGCATCATCACCCACAAGAAAATCTTCAAGGACTTCTTCACCTTCCGACCGCGCAAAGGCCAGCGCTCCTGGCTGGACGGGCATAACGCGGTGGGTGTGCTGGTGCTGCCATTTCACCTGATGATCACCTACAGCAGCCTGGTGATTTTCATGAGCATGGTCATGCCTGCGCCCATCGTGGCGTCCTACGGTGAAGACAGCCGGGCGTTTTTCAGTGAGCTGTTCCCCGCTACTGACAATGCGCCGGCCCTCGGCCAGCCGGGCAAACTGCTGCCGTTGATGCCGATGTACCAGCAGGCGCGGGAACAGTGGGCCGGCGGGCATGTGGGCCGTGTGGCGGTCAACAACCCCGGCGATGTCAACGCCTCGGTCAATGTGTTCCGCGCCGGCTCCGACAGCGTAGTGCATGCGTCGGGCAGTACGTTGTCGTTTAGCGGCACCACTGGCGAGCTGTTGCGGGCCAGTGCCGAGCCATCGTTGCCAGCGGTCGTTGGTGGCAGTTTCTACGGTTTGCACATGGGCCATTTCGCCGGTCCGGCGCTGCGCTGGCTGTACTTTATCTGCGGCCTGGCGGGCACGGCGATGATCGGCACAGGCTTGGTGATCTGGCTGGGTAAACGCCAGCTCAAACACGCCAAGGCCTCGGTGATGCCCTTTGAACTGCGTTTGGTGGAGGTGCTGAATATCGCCAGCATGTCCGGATTGATGATCGCCATTGCAGCGTTTTTCTGGGCCAACCGCCTGTTGCCGGTGAGCTTCACCGAGCGTTCGGACTGGGAAGTGCAGGCGTTCTTTATCGCCTGGGGCCTGAGCCTGTTGCACGCCTTGCTGCGGAGCGGTCGCCAGGGCTGGGTCGAGCAACTGAGGCTCGGTGCGCTATTGTTTGCCGCCATTCCATTGCTTAACGCCATCACCACCTCGCACCACTTGGGCGTATCCGTGCCAAGTGGCGACTGGGCCATGGCCGGCTTCGACCTCACCTGCCTGGCGAGTGGCGTGTTCCTCGCCTGGGCAGCCTGGAAGATGCACCACCGCAGCGCGCCGCTACCCAAGGCTGAGCGTGCCCGCGGGTTAACACTCAAGCAGCAGGCCAACTGATGCTTCTGGCGCTATTGATGTGCTACGCCGGGTTCATGGCACTGTGCTTGTCCACCGACCGTCACCACGGCGAACTGCTGCACAGCAAACCCACGCCCATTCGGCGCTTGGGGTTGCGGGTGGGCGGTTGGTTGCTGCTGGGCGTGTCGATCTGGCCGTCGGTGCTGGGCGCCGGTTGGAGTCAGGGCCTGGTGGAGTGGTGCGCGGTGTTGATGCTCAGCGCCTTGCTACTGGTGTTGCTGTTGCCGTATCGGCCGAGGCTGGCCTTGAGCCTCGCGGGGCTCGCTCTTTTGGCCAGCCCTGTTGCGGCGTTCGCCCTCTCTTGAGCCGGCCATGAGGACCCAACCACCGCAATCTCCTCAGAACACTCCGCACCCGGATGCAGCGGGTGGACGCGCGCATTTCCTGCAGGTGTTTTTGTCCCAGCGCTCGCAAATGGAGGCGTTGGTCAGCCGCCGTGTGGGTTGCCGCGCCACGGCAGCCGACCTGGTGCAGGATCTGTTCCTGCGCTTCTGGCGTCGCCCGCTGGTGCAGGTCGAAGAGCTGAGCACCTACCTGCTGCGCTGCGCCGGCAACATCGCCATCGACCACCTGCGCAGCGAAAGCGCACGGGCGCGCAGCAGCGAAGGCTGGCTACCGGAACAATCCGACCACCAAGGCTGCGAACCCCAGGCGGCGCTGGAGGCGGGCAATGATCTGCGTCATGTGGAAGCCGCCTTGCGCAGCTTGCCCGAACGCACTCGCCAGATTTTTCTGCTTAACCGCATCCACGGCCGCAAGTACGCCGAAATTGCCAAGGCCATGGGCCTGTCCCAAAGCGCCGTGGAAAAACATATGATGCGCGCCCTCGAAGCCTGCAAGGCCAGCCTTCGCGAACCATCGCCTCCACGCACGCCAGGGAACGCCCCGTGAACGTCACGCCCACGCCCGCCCAGGAACAGGCCGCGCTCGATTGGTTGTGTCTGCTGCATGACCAGCCCAGCAGCGGCGACCAGGCCACGTTCAGCCGCTGGTTACGCGCAGATCCCGCACACGTCGAGGCATACTCCCAAGCCCAGGTGCTCTGGGAATTAAGCGAAGTACCGGCGCGGCAACTGGCCGATGAGGACGCGCTCGCCTTGCAGGGCTACCTCAACACGATCAACGCCTCCAAACGCCCCCGGGTAGCGCGTTGGTCTGGTGCCTTGGCCGTCGCTGCCTGCCTGCTGCTGATGGTGTCGATGGGCGCCGGTTGGCAGCCGTCACGCTGGGTCGATGAGTGGGGCGCCGATTATGTGACGGCGCCGGGGGAGGTGAAGACCTTCACCCTGGCCGATCAATCCAAGGTCACCCTCGACGCCGACAGTGCGATCGCCGTGGATTTCAGCCAGGGCGAACGGCACATCCAATTGCGCCGTGGTGCAGGTTTTTTCAGTGTGACCCACACCGGCCAACCCTTCGTGGTGGAGGCGAGCGGCGGTGAAACGCGAGTACTGGGCACGCAGTTTGAAGTGCGCCTGCAACCTGACGGCGCCGAGGTCACCGTGCTGTCCGGCCGTGTGGGCGTGACGCCCTCCAAACAGGGCCAGCAACAGGTGCTGACAGCAGGCCAGCAAGTGGCCTACGCCGATGGTATTGCCGACCCTTTGCATGGGGTCGACAGCGCCTCACGCCTGGCCTGGCGCGAGGGTTGGCTCAACTACTACAAGGCCCCCCTGGCCGATGTGGTCGAGGATCTGAGGCGTTATTACCCCGGTCGAATTCTTCTGCTTAACGAGGACATGGCCGCCAAACGCGTCAGCGGCAGCTTTCCGAGCCAGGACCCTGTAGCGGTCTTGAACGCCTTGCAAGCGGTGCTGGGTTTTGAACAGCACAGCCTGTTGGGCCGCATGATTGTGCTGCGCTAGGCCTGCAGCGCCTTCATCGAACCTTCATCGCAATCGCCAAAACCTGTCACCAAACGGTTACACGTGCCATGGATCATCCCTGGGTTCCTGAACAAGTGGTCAGGAAGCTCGCATCTGCCCCATACAACACAACAATGTCAGTAAGGGATCTACACGTGAACCACAACACTCTTTATGCCCTGCTCCTCGCATCGGGCCTGGGCGGCTTTGCGCCGCTGGTTTTGGCCGATGATGCCCAGGATGTAGGCTCGGTGAACATCGCCGGCAAGCAAACCCTTGGCAGCGGCCACATGATTCTCGAAGAAAGTGCCAAGGCACGCTCGACGGTGACCAAGCAAGCCATGGACGAAATGTCGGCCACCGCCAACGCCATCGACAAGCTCAAGTACACGCCGGGCATCAATGTTTCCAGCGATGACGCCAGCGGCACCAGTGGCACCAGTTTTACCATGCGGGGCATGAGTTCCGACCAGGTCGGCGTCTCGGTGGACGGCGTGCCGATCAACGATTCTGGCAACTACAGTGTGTACTCCAATCAGTTAGGCGACCCGGAAAACCTGGCCGAAGTGTTCGCCACCCAAGGTTCCTCCGAGGCCGACGGCCCGCACATCGGCTCCAGCGGCGGCAACATTGGCATGATCACCATCCGGCCGAGCAAGGACGCCGGAGTTTTCGCCAAACAGATCGTCGGTGCCAACGCCCTGCGCAAGACCTTCGTGCGAGCGAACACCGGTGACTTGGGGGGCCTGAAAACCTGGGTGTCGGCATCCCACCTGGAAGGTGACAAATGGCGCGGCAAGGGCACTCTGCGCAGCGACAAAATCGAGTGGAGCAGCCTGTTCGAAGGGGATAACGGCAACTCCACATTGGCCACGATCAAGTACAACAAGCAGGAAAACTACAACTACAACAGCCTTAGCAAGGCGCAGTTCGACACCGAAGGACGGCGTAAGGATTACGCGCAAAGCCCGGTGTACAAGGCTGGTTTGCTGTCGGCGTCCTACAAGCTCAACCGCAACCCATTCGAAAGCGTCAACGCCACGCTGACCCAGCGCTGGCAACTGCAGGACAATTTGTCGCTGACGCTCACGCCGTATTACTACTGGGCCAACGGTGGCAGCTTCAGCGGCCAGACGGCTTCCAACCTGGGGCCCAGGTCCGACAAGGCCGGCAACTACGACCTGAGTAACCTGCAATCGGCCAACTATTACCGCCCTTCGTGGACCGAGACCTGGCGCCCTGGCTTCACGGCGAAAATGAAGTGGGACATCAACGAAGAACACAGCCTGGACTATGGCTACTGGTACGAACGCGCACGCCAGCGCCAGACCCAGCCCTTTATCGGCATTAACAACGAAGGTGCCCCCGACGATGTGTGGGGCGATTACAGCAGCGGCGGCCAGGTGGTCGACAAAAACGGCGCTACGGTCCAGGGCCGCCACTACTACACCGTCACTCCCGCGCAGAAGCTCTGGGTACAGGACAACTGGCAAGCCACACCGGACCTTAGTTTTGTTGGCGGCGTGGCCTACCAATATGTCGAGCGTGACGGCAACAACCTCGGCAGCCTGTACGACACGCCGGAAAAGCGTAACACCCGCTACCACCAGTTCCTGCCCAACTTCAGCGCCAAGTACCAGGTCGATGAAAGCAACCAGGCGTTCTACAACGTCACCCGCAATATGCGCACGCCGCCCAACTACGTGCTGTACAACAAGGGCGACTCCGTCAGCCTCAAGTCCGAGTTGAGCTGGAACCAGGAACTGGGCTGGCGCTACACCGAAGACGATATGGCCTTGAGTGCGACCCTGTTCTACATCAGCTTCAAGGATCGCCAGGTCTCTACCACCGACGCCAGCGGTGACTACATGGTGCTCAACGTCGGCACTGTCGATAACAAAGGCCTGGAGCTGGAATGGAGCGGCCTGTTGCCGCACAACTTCAATTACTACGCGTCCTATACGTACACCCAGTCTGAGCAGAAGGACGACCTGCTCAGCAAGAACGTGCTGCTACCAACCTCGGGCAAGCAATTGGCCAACGTGCCGGAAAACATGTTCAACCTGGTGTTCGGGTATGACGATTCGCGGTTCTACGGCAACATTGCAGGCAAATATGTCGGCAGCTTCTATGGCGATTTGACCAACAAGGAGAAGATCGAAGGCCGTACCGTGTTTGACCTGAATGCGGGTATTTATTTGCCGGTGGATAAGAAGGTCATCAAGTCGGCGGCACTGCGGTTTTCGATGCTCAACGTGTTCGACAAGGAGTACTTGAGCTCGGCGCGTACCGTGGCGTTTAACTCGGCGCCGGTCAACGGGCTGGGGGCGGGCACGGCGTATTACAACGTCGGCGAAGAGCGCACCGCGATGGTGTCTCTGGAAGCCAACTTCTAAGGCCACCACACAACCCAATGTGCAGAGCTGACGTGTGTGGGAGCTGGCTTGCCTGCGATAGCGGTGTGTCAGTCACCGGTATTGAACCTGTTACACCGCCATCGCAGGCAAGCCAGCTCCCACATTTGATTGCCTGTTACTTCAATGCGGCCATGATTGCTTCGGGGTCGTAGTCGCGAATCAAGGTGCCGTTTACATCCACAAACGGAATCCCGCCACCGCCCAGTGCCTCATACGCCTTGCGCGCCTGGGCATCCTTCTCGATATCGACGGCTTGGTACGGGATACCCTTCTGGTCCAGAAAACGCCGGATCTGCTTGCAGTACCCACACCACTCGGTGGCATAGAGCACCACCCGCGCAGAGGCACGTACGTGCTCGGGCGCCACCTGGGACGGGTTGAACAGCCGCTCCACCTTGCCCCAGTTCTGGATCGCAACCACCACCAGCAACACCAGCAGGACTTTCTTGAGCACCCCGCCCAGCATCAGTTACGGCGCTTGAGCTGGTCGGTCAGTTGGGTCGGCAGGCCCTTGATGATCAAGGTGCCGGCGGCTTCGTCGTACTCGATCTTGTCGCCCAGCAGGTGCGCTTCAAAGCTGATGGACAGGCCCTCGGCGCGCCCGGTGAAACGCCGGAACTGGTTGAGGGTGCGTTTGTCGGCCGGAATCTCCGGCGACAGGCCGTAATCCTTGTTGCGGATATGGTCGTAGAAGGCTTTTGGCCGATCTTCATCGATCAGCCCGGAGAGCTCTTCCAGGCCCATGGGTTCGCCGAGCTTGGCCTGGCTGCTGGCGTAGTCCACCAGGGTCTTGGTTTTTTCGCGGGCGGACTCGTCGGGCAGGTCTTCGCTTTCAACGAAATCGCTGAACGCCTTGAGCAGGGTGCGGGTTTCGCCCGGGCCATCCACACCTTCCTGGCAGCCGATAAAGTCGCGGAAGTACTCCGAGACCTTCTTGCCGTTCTTGCCTTTGATGAAGGAGATGTACTGCTTGGACTGCTTGTTGTTCTGCCACTCGGAGACGTTGATACGCGCCGCCAGGTGCAACTGGCCCAGGTCCAGGTGGCGCGAGGGCGTCACGTCCAGCTCGTCGGTCACCGCCACGCCTTCGCTGTGGTGCAGCAGGGCGATAGCCAGGTAGTCGGTCATGCCTTGCTGGTAATGGGCAAACAGCACATGGCCGCCGGTGGAGAGGTTGGATTCCTCCATCAGCTTTTGCAGGTGCTCTACCGCCGTGCGGCTGAAGGTGGTGAAGTCCTGGCCACCGTCAAAGTATTCCTTCAACCAACCGCTGAACGGGTGCGCGCCGGACTCGGCATGGAAGAAGCCCCAGGCCTTGCCTTGTTTGGCGTTGTAGCTCTCGTTGAGGTCGGCAAGCATGTTCTCGATGGCGGCGGACTCGGACAGCTCCGAGTCGCGGGCGTGAAGAACTGCGGGTGTGCCGTCGGGTTTTTTGTCGATCAGGTGGACGATGCAATGACGGATCGGCATAGGCTTCTCGGCTGGTTGAAGGGGAGCGGTCGGCCTCCCCGAAAAGTCGCCCAGTGTACCGCACCCATTGGTCAAGACGTGCCCCGAACGGCATTTTGCACGCCCTCCCACTGGCCATATGCCTTTTTTTCACGGTTTAGAGCGATAAAGCTGACCAAATGGGTATGTTGAGGCGGATATTTCCCCGTCTCTGTGCTAGTTTTGCCCCGTCTTACGCCAAGTCTCGGCGTTAAGCGTGCATTCAGCATTTGTCAGGTCGAACCAATCCCCGTTTCAAGCATCTATAACCCCGATCTCCGTGGTTATGGCCGGGGATGCCAGGCCATGACGGTCGGGCTCGACGGCTGACACTGCACTCTGCAATCCATATGAATTTGATAGGGAAGGAACACCACAATGGCTATTACTAAAGACCAACTGATCGCTGACCTGGCTGAAGCAGTAGACGCACCGAAAACTACCGTGCGTGCTCTGCTGGACCAACTGAGCCAAGTTGTTGCTGATCAGCTGGAAAATGGCGGCGAAATCACTCTGCCAGGCGTTGGCAAACTGAAAGTGACCGAGCGTCCTGCCCGTACTGGCCGTAACCCTTCGACTGGCGCTGCCATCGAAATCGCTGCCAAGAAAGTTATCAAGCTGGTTGTGGCTAAAGGCCTGACCGACGCTGTTAACAAGTAAGACGCAGCAAAAAAACCGTGCTTCGGAGTGATCCGGGCACGGTTTTTTATTGCCTGCGATTTTATTGTAGAGCGCGGTTATTGTGGCGAGGGAGCTTGCTCCCGCTGGAGTGCGCAGCGGGAGCAAGCTCCCTCGCCACAATGATTCTTATCGAACCCAGCGCTGGCGCCAGATCTGCTGCTCGTTCTTGGTCTGGAATGTCCAGGCCACAAAGCGGCTCTGCTTCTGCCCCTGGGACATCTCCACCACCTGGCTTTCCAGCACGCCGGCTTTTTTCAGCGCGGTTTCGATCGCCGGCAGGTTGGACGCTTTGGACACCAGGGTGCTGAACCACAGCACTTTATGGGCAAAATGCGCGCTCTCGGCGATCAGTTGCGTCACAAATCGCGCTTCGCCACCTTCACACCACAGTTCGGCCGATTGACCACCGAAGTTAAGCACCGGCAACTTGCGTTTCGGGTCGGCCTTGCCCAAGGCGCGCCATTTACGCTCGCTGCCTTTGGTGGCTTCGTCCATGGATGCATGGAACGGCGGGTTGCACATCGTAAGGTCAAAGCGCTCACCCGGCTCCAGCAGGCCCAACAGGATCTGCTTGGGGTTGGGTTGCTGGCGCAGCTGGATGACCTTGCTCAGGTCGTTGGACTGCACGATGGCCTTGGCGGCGGACACGGCGATCGGGTCGACCTCCGAGCCCAGGAAGTTCCAGCGATACTCCATATAGCCAATCAGCGGGTACACGCAGTTGGCGCCCATACCGATGTCCAGCACCTTGACGATCGAGCCCCGCGGGATCTTGCCGTCGTTGACGCTGGCCAGCAGGTCGGCGAGGAAGTGCACGTAGTCGGCACGCCCCGGCACCGGTGGGCACAGGTAGTCGGCAGGGATGTCCCAATGCTGGATGCCGTAGAAAGACTTCAACAGTGCCCGGTTGAACACCCGCACCGCATCCGGGCTGGCGAAGTCGATGCTCTCTTTGCCGTAGGGGTTGATGATCACGAACTGCGCCAGTTCCGGCGTGGTCTTGATCAGCGCCGGGAAGTCGTAACGGCCCGTGTGGCGGTTGCGCGGGTGCAGTGTGGCCTCTTTGCGCGGCGCGACGGGTTTGGCCGTGGCGGCGGTTTTAGGCTTCTTGCGCGGTGGTTTGGGCGTAGTGGGGGCGGTCATGATGATTCTGGTGTTGGCTCAATGTGGTGGGCATTGTCACACATTCCTGAACACAACTCGGTCAAATGTGGGAGCTGGCTTGCCTGCGATAGCATCACCTCGGTCTGCCTGATACACCGAGTCGTCAGTCTCGCAGGCAAGCCAGCTCCTACAGGGATAGGGTTTTAATTGGGAAATGGTGTGGTTTTCCTGGACAAAAAAAAGAGGCCCGAAGGCCTCTTTCTCTACACGGTTTCCCCTTACAGGCTGGAAATTCGCGCATGTTGCTCCGCCAGCTTGCCCAAGGCCTGTTCAGCCTCGGCCAACTTGGCGCGTTCTTTCTCGATCACTTCAGCTGGCGCCTTGTCAACGAACGCCGCGTTGGACAGCTTGCCGCCCACTCGCTGCACTTCGCCTTGCAGGCGCGCAATTTCCTTGTCGAGGCGGGCCAGTTCCGCGCCCTTGTCGATCAGGCCGGCCATCGGCACCAGCACTTCCATATCGCCCACCAACGCGGTGGCAGACAACGGTGCTTCGGCATCGGCAGCCAATACGGTGATCGACTCCAGCTTGGCCAGTTTCTTGAGCAGCGCATCGTTCTCGCTGAGGCGACGCTGGTCTTCGGCACTGGCGTTCTTGACGAACACGGCCAGCGGCTTGCCCGGACCGATGTTCATCTCGGCGCGGATGTTACGTGTGCCGAGCATCAGGGTCTTGAGCCATTCGATATCGCTTTCGGCGGCCTCATCGATGCGCGCTTCGTTGGCCACCGGCCAAGGTTGCAGCATGATGGTCTTGCCTTCGATACCGGCCAGCGGCGCCAGGCGCTGCCAGATTTCTTCGGTGATGAACGGCATGAACGGGTGCGCCAGGCGCAACGCCACTTCCAGCACGCGCACCAGGGTGCGACGGGTGCCGCGCTGGCGTTCGACCGGCGCGTTTTCGTCCCACAGTACCGGCTTGGACAGTTCCAGGTACCAGTCGCAATACTGGTTCCAGATGAACTCGTACAGGGCCTGTGCGGCCAGGTCGAAACGGAACTGGTCGAGCTGGCGGGTCACTTCGGCTTCGGTGCGCTGCAACTGCGAGATGATCCAGCGATCCGCCAGGCTCAGCTCATAGGCTTCGCCGTTCTGGCCGCAGTCTTCGCCTTTGTCCAGCACGTAGCGCGCCGCGTTCCAGATCTTGTTGCAGAAGTTGCGATAGCCTTCGACGCGGCCCATGTCGAACTTGATGTCGCGACCGGTGGAGGCCAGCGAGCAGAAGGTGAAGCGCAGGGCGTCGGTGCCGTAGCTGGCGATGCCGTCGGCGAATTCGTCGCGGGTCTGCTTCTCGATCTTTTTCGCCAGTTTCGGCTGCATCAGGCCCGAGGTGCGTTTCTGCACCAGGGTTTCCAGGTCGATGCCGTCGATGATGTCCAGCGGGTCCAGGACGTTGCCCTTGGACTTGGACATCTTCTGGCCCTGGCCGTCGCGTACCAGGCCGTGTACGTACACGGTCTTGAACGGTACCTGCGGGGTGCCGTCTTCGTTCTTCACCAGGTGCATGGTGAGCATGATCATCCGGGCAACCCAGAAGAAAATGATGTCGAAGCCGGTGACCAGCACGTCGGTGGAGTGGAATTTCTTCAGGAACTCGGTCTGCTGCGGCCAGCCCAGGGTCGAGAAGGTCCACAGGCCCGAACTGAACCAGGTGTCCAGTACGTCGTTGTCCTGTTGCAGCGCGATGTCCGCGCCGAGGTTGTGCTTGGCACGCACTTCGGCTTCGTCGCGGCCTACATAGACCTTGCCCGATTCGTCGTACCACGCCGGAATACGGTGGCCCCACCACAGTTGACGGCTGATGCACCAGTCCTGGATATCACGCATCCACGAGAAGTACATGTTTTCGTACTGTTTAGGCACGAACTGGATACGGCCATCTTCCACGGCGGCAATCGCAGGTTCTGCCAGCGGCTTGGTGGACACGTACCACTGGTCGGTCAGCCACGGCTCGATCACGGTGCCGGAGCGGTCGCCCTTCGGCACTTTCAGGCCGTGGTCGTCAACGCTGACCAGCAAACCGGCAGCGTCGAAGGCAGCTACGATCTGCTTGCGCGCTTCAAAACGGTCGAGGCCTGCGTATTCGGCCGGGATCTTGCCGTCGATGCTGTCGTTGAGCGTGCCGTCCAGGTTGAACACCTGGCAGGCTGGCAATACGGCGGCATTTTTGTCGAAGATGTTCAGCAGCGGCAGGTTATGGCGCTTGCCGACTTCGTAGTCGTTGAAATCGTGGGCCGGGGTGATTTTCACGCAGCCGGTGCCGAACTCAGGGTCGCAGTAGTCATCCGCGATGATCGGGATACGGCGGCCAACCAGTGGAAGTTCGACGAATTTGCCGATCAGCGCCTGGTAGCGCTCGTCGTTCGGGTTAACGGCGACGGCGGCATCGCCGAGCATGGTTTCCGGACGCGTGGTGGCGACGATCAGGTAATCATTGCCTTCAGCGGTCTTGGCGCCGTCGGCCAGCGGGTACTTGAGGTTCCACAGGAAGCCTTTTTCGTCGTGGTTTTCCACTTCAAGGTCGGAAATGGCCGTGTGCAACTTGGTGTCCCAGTTGACCAGGCGCTTGCCGCGGTAGATCAGGCCGTCTTCATGCAGGCGCACGAAGGCTTCCTTTACGGCTTCGGACAGGCCGTCGTCCATGGTGAAGCGCTCGCGGCTCCAGTCTACGGATGAACCCAGGCGACGGATCTGACGGCTGATATTGCCGCCGGACTGGTCTTTCCATTCCCAGACTTTCTCCAGGAATTTCTCGCGACCCAGGTCGTGACGGTTCTGGCCGGTGGCTTCCAGTTGGCGTTCCACCAGCATCTGGGTGGCGATACCGGCGTGGTCGGTGCCCGGTTGCCACAGGGTGTCGCGACCCTGCATGCGGCGGAAGCGGATCAACGCATCCATGATCGCATTGTTGAAGCCATGGCCCATGTGCAGGCTGCCAGTGACGTTCGGTGGCGGAATCATGATGGTGTACGAGTCGCCCGCACCTTGTGGGGCGAAATAGTTCTCGGACTCCCAGGTGTTGTACCAGGAAGTTTCGATAGCGTGGGGCTGGTAGGTCTTATCCATGCGCGGCGGGACCCTAGTTGGCATTTATTCAGGAAAGCCGGCAAGTATAACGGGGGATAGGGGCCAGGGCGAGGCGAAGACGGTTAAGACCGATGCAGAATTAATGTGGGAGCTGGCTTGCCTGCGATGGCGGTGTCTCAGTCAGCATCTTCGGCGACTGATGCGCTGCCATCGCAGGCAAGCCAGCTCCCACAAGGATGGGGGGCACTTTCAGTTCTGGTATTGGCTGAGCAACCGCTCCATCCGCGCATCCATCCGACGCTTGATCTCGGCCTCGATATGCGGCGCAAAGTCATCGATCACATCCTGCATGATCAATTGCGCAGCGGCGCGCAGTTCGTTGTCCAGGTGCAGCAGCAGGGCGTCGGGGGCTTTTTCGGCGGCTGGAGCGGGTTCTGCAATCGCAGGTGCTGGCGCGGCAGGCTCGCCGCCGACCATGTCGAACAACAGCGGAATCTGAACCTCACCCTCGACCGTCTCGGTCAGCAGCGGCGGTTGCAGGTTGTCATCACCCAGCAACTGACGGATCGACTCCAGGTCATCCAGCAGGTGGTCGTCTTTTTTCAGCGGGTTGGGAGTGTCCATCATGTGCTCAAAGTCGTTGTAGCCGGTGATCTTGCAGAGGATAGCCCTGTTCACGGTAGAAACGGAAACTCTCCCGCGCGGCCTGACGAATAGCCGGGTCTTCCACCACCACTTCCGCCACACGGGCGAATGCCTTGGCAAAGGCCGGTACTTTCAGGTCAAGGTTGACCAGCAAGTCATGGTGATCGCCGCAACTTTCCCCCAAACCCAGGACTACCAGGCTGTCGGGTTCGGATTCGGCGGGGCCGTGGGGCACGAAACTTTCACCCTTGAAGCGCCACAGGCGTGCATCCAGCTCATCGCGTTGGGCGGCATCGCTGCAATGCAGGTAGATGCGATGGCCCATGCGCCAGGCTTTTTCGGTGAGTTTGCAGGCAAAGTCCAGGCGCGCGAGAGGATCGGCGCTGGGCAATATATAGAAGTCGACTTGGGTCATTGCGGTTCCTGAGACCGGGGCGGCGGGATGGCCGCCCCGGCATCTTCAGTTTCAGGCCTTGGCGCGATCCAGCAGGTATTGGGTCAGCAGGGGGACCGGACGGCCAGTGGCGCCCTTGTCCTTGCCGCCGCTGGTCCAGGCCGTGCCGGCGATGTCCAGGTGGGCCCAGTTGAAGTTCTTGGCAAAGCGCGACAGGAAGCAGGCCGCTGTGATGGTGCCGGCTTTCGGGCCGCCAATGTTGGCGATGTCGGCGAACGGGCTGTCCAGTTGTTCCTGGTATTCATCGAACAGCGGCAGTTGCCAGGCGCGGTCGTCGGCGGCCTTGCCGGCGCTGAGCAGTTGCTCGATCAGTTCGTCGTTATTGCCCAGCAGGCCCGAGGTGTGGGAGCCCAGGGCAACGATGCACGCGCCGGTCAGGGTAGCGATGTCGATCACCGCCTGCGGCTTGAAGCGCTCGGCGTAGGTCAGCGCGTCGCACAGCACCAGGCGACCTTCGGCGTCGGTGTTGAGGATCTCCACAGTCTGGCCGCTCATGGTGGTGACGATATCGCCTGGGCGAGCCGCGCCGCCGCTCGGCATGTTCTCGGCACAGGCCAAAATACACACCAGGTTGATCGGCAGCTTGAGTTCCAGCACGGCACGCAGGGTGCCGAACACGCTGGCGGCGCCGCCCATGTCGTACTTCATCTCGTCCATGCCCGCACCGGGCTTGAGGCTGATGCCGCCGGTATCGAAGGTGATGCCCTTACCTACCAGGGCGTAAGGCTTCTCGGACTTCTTGCCGCCGTTGTATTGCATCACGATCAGGCGTGGCGGCTGGTCGCTGCCCTGGCCCACGGCATAGAACGAGCCCATGCCCAGGTCCTTGATCTTCTTCTCGTCCAGCACTTCAACCTTCAGGCCCTTGAACTCTTTGCCCAATGCCTTGGCCTGTTCGCCCAGGAATGTCGGGTGGCAGATGTTCGGCGGCAGGTTGCCCAGGTCGCGAGTAAACGACATACCGTTGGCGATGGCCTGGGCGTGGGTGACGGCGCGCTGGACTTCAGCCTGGGCAGCCTTGATGGTCAGCAGGGTGATTTTCTTCAGGGCGCGGGGTTCGGCTTTCTGGCTCTTGAACTGGTCGAAAATATAGCCGCCGTCCACCAGCGACTCGGCCAGCAGTCGGGTCTTGCCGTAGCTGTCGCGGCCCTTGACCACGATTTCATCGAGTGCCAGCACCGCATCGCTGCCGCCCAGGCCCTTGAGGGTGGTGAGGATACCGCTGACGATCTTGCGAAACGGACGGTCGCCCAGTTCGGCATCCTTGCCCACGCCCACCAGCAAAACGCGCTCGGCTTTAAGGTTGGGCAGGCTCTGCAGCAACAGGCTCTGACCGACCTTGCCGGCCAGGTCGCCGCGCTTGAGCACTGCGCTGATAGCGCCGCCGCTCAGTTCGTCCAGTTGCTTGGCGGCGACGCCGAGTGTGCGGCCTTCGCCGACAGCGACCACGAGGGTGGCGGTTTTCAACGTTTCGGGGCTAACGCTTTTTACAACCAATTCCATTTTCGGGTCCCTTATCAAGGTCTGTGAGCCGGGAGCTTGTACTCCGGCTTTAAAGCTCGGCAGCGTTGTAAACCGCCAGCGACAAAGGCCGCAGTTTGAACCTCGCCAGCGGAGCCTGACAACCCTTGGCGCACGCTTTGTGCGTGCGCATGAGTAAGCTCCGTGACAGGCGCGGTCAATCACAGGATAATGCGCCATCTTTTTAGCCGGCCCGTGGTAAACGGGTCGACTCGGTATGCTTGCTTGTTTGGCCGCCTTAGCCTGACAACCCTGGAGTGTCTGGTTTGATTGTCTTCCGTTATCTGTCCCGCGAAGTCCTGTTGACCCTGAGTGCCGTGAGTGCGGTGTTGCTGGTCATCATCATGAGTGGTCGTTTCGTCAAGTTCCTGGCCCAAGCCGCCGCTGGCGCTCTGGACCCGGGTTCACTGTTCCTGATCATGGGCTACCGGATGCCCGGCATGCTCCAGTTGATCCTGCCGCTTGGCCTGTTTCTCGGCATATTGCTGGCCTATGGCCGGCTGTACCTGGAAAGCGAGATGACCGTGCTGTCGGCCACCGGCATGAGCCAGCAGCGCCTGCTGGCCATGACCATGGTGCCTGCCGCCGGTGTTGCCCTGGTGGTGGCCTGGTTGAGCATGAGCCTGGCGCCCCAGGGGGCCATGCAGTTCCAGCTGCTGCTGAACAAGCAGGATGCGATGACTGAGTTCGACACCCTCGAGCCCGGTCGCTTCCAGTCGCTCAGCGACGGTTCGCGGGTGACCTACACCGAAACCATGACCGACGACCGCTCCAACCTTGGCGGCGTGTTCATCTCCCAGAAGAACCTCGGTCAGAACCAGAAGGATCGGGGTATTTCGATCCTGGTGGCCGACAGCGGTCGCCAGGAAATCCGCCCCGATGGCAATCGCTACCTGATCCTGGAAAACGGCTACCGCTACGACGGCAGCCCTGGCCTGGCGGATTATCGGGCGATCAAGTACGACACCTATGGCGTCATGCTGCCCAAGGCCGAGATCAGTGACGAGGTCACCGACCGCGACGCACTGCCCACCTCATCGCTGTTCGGCAGCCCGGAGTTGCGCTCCATCGCCGAGTTGCAATGGCGCCTGTCCCTGCCGCTGCTGGTGTTTATCGTGACCCTGATGGCGGTGCCGCTGTCGCGCGTCAACCCGCGCCAAGGGCGTTTCCTCAAGTTGCTGCCAGCGATCCTGCTGTACATGGCCTACCTGACCATCCTGATTTCTGCCCGTGGTTCCCTGGAGAAGGGCAAGTTGCCACCGGCCTTGGGCCTGTGGTGGGTGCACGGGGTTTTCCTGATGATCGGCCTGGGGCTGCTCTACTGGGAACCTATCCGTTTGAAAATGAAGAGCCGTCGTGGCCTGAAGGAGTTGGCCCGTGGCTAAGCTTGATCGCTACATCGGCATTAGCGTACTGATCGCCATCCTGGCGGTACTGGGCATCATTCTCGGCCTGGCCTTGCTGTTCGCCTTCATTGATGAAGTGGGCAATGTTACTGACACTTACACAGTCACGGACGTGCTGAGCTACGTCGCACTGACCGCGCCGCGCCGCCTCTACGACATGATGCCAATGGCCGCGCTGATTGGCTGTCTGATCGGCCTGGGTACCCTGGCCAGCAACAGCGAGCTGACCATCATGCGCGCCGCCGGGGTTTCCATCGGCCGTATCGTCTGGGCGGTGATGAAGCCGATGCTGCTGCTGATGGCCTGCAGCGTGCTGATCGGTGAATACGTTGCGCCACCGTCCGAAGCTACCGCCCAGGCCAATCGCGCCCTGGCCCAGGGTTCGGGCGATGCGCAAAGCGCCAAGCACGGCCTGTGGCACCGCCAGGGTGACGAGTTCATCCACATCAACGCCGTGCAGCCGGGTGGCCTGTTGATCGGGGTGACCCGCTACACCTTCGACAAAGAACGGCACATGTTGTCGTCCAGCTTCGCCAAGCGCGCGCAGTACAGTGGCGAGCAATGGCAACTGAGCGACGTCACCACCACGCACTTCCGTAACGTGGGCCAGGGCACCCAGTCCAGCACCGAAGTGGTCAATGTGCCGACCGAGCAGTGGGATATCGCCCTCAAGCCGGAATTGCTCAACACCGTGGTCATGGTGCCGGAAGCCCTGCCGATCTCCGGTTTGTGGAGCTATATCCACTACCTCAAGGAGCAGGGTTTGAACAATGGCCGCTACTGGCTGGCGTTCTGGGTGAAAGTCTTGCAACCGGTGGTTACCGCGGCCTTGGTGTTGATGGCGATCTCCTTCATTTTCGGGCCGTTGCGCTCCGTGACCCTGGGCCAGCGGGTATTCACCGGTGTGCTGGTGGGCTTCACCTTCCGCATCGCCCAGGATTTGCTCGGGCCATCAAGCCTGGTATTCGGTTTCTCGCCGCTGTTTGCAGTACTGGTGCCGACGGCCATCTGCGCCGTGGCCGGGTTCTGGCTGCTGCGCCGGGCGGGTTGAAGCCGCGCTTATGCACAAAAAATGCCCCGCTCCCGTGAGTGGGGCATTTTTGTTCTGGTCAGCAAAGATGACGTCTGGCCTGAGCATCAGGTACAATTCCCGGCTATTTTTCAGCGGGCAATCTGCCTGCAGCCTTTTTGAGTGTTGATCCGTGAGTGATTTGAGTCATATCCGCAATTTCTCCATCATCGCCCACATTGACCATGGCAAGTCGACGCTGGCCGATCGATTTATCCAGATGTGCGGCGGCCTTGCCGAGCGTGAAATGGAAGCCCAGGTACTGGATTCCATGGACCTCGAACGCGAGCGCGGGATCACCATCAAGGCCCACAGCGTCACGCTGTACTACAAGGCCAAAGACGGCATTACTTACCAACTGAACTTCATTGACACCCCAGGCCACGTTGACTTCACCTACGAAGTCAGCCGTTCGCTGGCGGCCTGTGAAGGTGCGTTGCTGGTGGTCGATGCCGGCCAGGGCGTCGAGGCGCAGTCGGTTGCCAACTGCTACACCGCGATCGAGCAGGGCCTGGAAGTCATGCCCGTGCTCAACAAGATCGACCTGCCCCAGGCCGAGCCTGAGCGCGTCAAGGAAGAGATCGAGAAGATCATCGGCATCGACGCCACCGACGCCGTCACCTGCAGCGCCAAGACCGGCCTGGGTGTCGACGAAGTGCTCGAACGCCTGGTGCACACCATTCCCGCGCCGACCGGCAACTACGAAGATCCGCTGCAAGCGTTGATCATCGACTCCTGGTTCGACAACTACCTGGGCGTTGTTTCCCTGGTACGCGTGCGCCATGGCCGTGTGAAGAAGGGCGACAAGATCCTGGTCAAGTCCACCGGCAAGATCCACCTGGTGGACAGCGTCGGTGTATTCAACCCGAAACACACCGCGACCACTGATCTGAAAGCCGGTGAAGTAGGCTTCATCATCGCTGGCATCAAGGATATTCACGGTGCACCAGTGGGTGACACCCTGACCCTGAGCTCCACGCCAGACGTCGACGTGCTGCCCGGCTTCAAGCGCATCCAGCCACAGGTCTACGCCGGCCTGTTCCCGGTCAGCTCCGATGACTTCGAAGATTTCCGCGAAGCCCTGCAAAAACTGACCCTCAACGACTCGTCGTTGCAGTACACCCCGGAAAGCTCCGACGCCCTGGGCTTCGGCTTCCGTTGCGGGTTCCTGGGCATGCTGCACATGGAGATCATCCAGGAGCGCCTCGAGCGCGAATACGACCTGGACCTGATCACCACCGCGCCAACCGTTATTTTCGAGTTGCTGCTCAAAACTGGTGAAACGATTTACGTCGACAACCCCTCCAAGCTTCCGGACCTGTCGGCCATCGAAGACATGCGCGAGCCGATCGTGCGGGCCAATATCCTGGTACCGCAGGAACACTTGGGCAACGTCATTACCCTGTGCATCGAAAAACGTGGCGTGCAGCGCGACATGCTGTTCCTCGGTACCCAGGTACAAGTGACCTACGATATGCCGATGAACGAAGTGGTCCTGGACTTCTTCGACCGTCTCAAGTCCACCAGTCGCGGCTATGCTTCGCTGGACTACCATTTCGATCGTTACCAATCGGCTAATCTGGTGAAACTGGATGTGCTGATCAACGGCGACAAGGTAGATGCCTTGGCACTGATCGTGCACAAGGACAACGCGCACTACAAAGGTCGCCAACTGACCGAGAAGATGAAAGAACTGATTCCGCGCCAGATGTTCGACGTCGCGATCCAGGCCGCCATCGGCGGGCAGATCATTGCACGGACTTCCGTCAAGGCTCTCAGAAAGAACGTACTGGCCAAATGCTACGGCGGTGACGTAAGCCGTAAGCGCAAGCTGCTTGAGAAGCAAAAGGCTGGTAAAAAACGCATGAAGCAAGTAGGCAACGTGGAAGTTCCACAAGAAGCCTTCCTTGCGGTGCTCAGGTTGGATAGTTAGGTCCTATGTCACTAAATTTCCCGCTGTTGCTGGTCATTGCCGTTGCCGTCTGTGGTCTCCTGGCGTTGCTCGATCTGGTGTTCTTCGCCCCGCGTCGTCGGGCGGCCATCGCTTCCTATCAGGGCAGCGTCAGCCAGCCCGATGCGGTGGTGGTCGAGAAGCTGAACAAAGAGCCCTTGCTGGTTGAGTACGGCAAGTCGTTCTTCCCGGTGTTGTTCATCGTGCTGGTGTTGCGCTCGTTTTTGGTAGAGCCGTTCCAGATCCCTTCGGGGTCGATGAAACCCACCCTGGACGTGGGCGACTTCATCCTGGTGAACAAGTTTTCCTACGGCATTCGCCTGCCGGTGATCGACAAGAAAGTCATCCCGGTGGGTGACCCGCAGCGCGGCGATGTGATGGTGTTCCGCTACCCAAGCGACCCGAACGTCAACTACATCAAGCGAGTCGTCGGCCTGCCGGGCGACGTGGTGCGCTACACCAGCGACAAGCGCCTGTTCATCAATGGTGAGTCGGTGGCCGAGAAGCTGTTGGGCGCCGAGCCGAATACCTTGGGCAGCGCCGAGCTGTACCAGGAAAAACTCGGTGCGGTGGAGCACCAAATCCGCAAGGAAATGAGCCGCTACCGTGCGATGCCGGATGGCCAGTGGAAAGTGCCTGCCGGGCACTACTTCATGATGGGCGACAACCGGGACAACTCCAACGACAGCCGCTACTGGGATGACCCCAACATTCCCAAGGACCTGCTGGGCATGGTGCCCGACGAGAACATTGTCGGCAAAGCCTTCGCGGTCTGGATGAGTTGGCCGGAACCCAAGCTCAGCCACCTGCCGAACTTCTCGCGGGTCGGGCTGATCAAGTAATACAAGCGGCGCTGTGAACACAGCGCCGAATGCTTTTCTGGGGCTTGGACATTTTCCGATGCCCGGTACCCATCAGGATTTGAATTTGAACACTGCGTCAATCGTCGATGGCCGCCGGTGCCATCAACTAGATATGGATAAACCGTGACCGTTTCTCTAAGTCGTCTCGAGCGTCAGCTCGGCTACACCTTCAAGGACCAGGAATTGATGGTCCTTGCCCTCACACACCGCAGCTTTGCAGGGCGCAATAACGAGCGCCTGGAATTCCTCGGTGACGCTATCCTCAATTTCGCCGCCGGCGAGGCGCTGTTCGAGCGCTTCCCCCAAGCGCGAGAAGGCCAGCTGTCGCGCCTGCGCGCACGCCTTGTGAAAGGCGAGACCCTGGCCGTGCTGGCCCGAGGCTTTGGCCTGGGCGAGTACCTGCGGCTGGGTTCCGGTGAGTTGAAAAGCGGCGGTTTCCGTCGCGAGTCAATCCTGGCTGATGCGCTGGAAGCCTTGATCGGTGCGATCTACCTCGATGCAGGCATGGAGACGGCCAAGGAGCGCGTTGTCGCCTGGCTGGCCTCGGAAATCGAAAGCCTGACGCTGGTAGATACCAACAAGGATCCCAAGACTCGCCTGCAAGAGTACCTGCAGTCCCGCGGTTGCGAACTGCCACGCTACGAAGTGGTGGATATCCAGGGCGAACCCCATTGCCGGGTGTTCTTCGTGGAATGTGAAATCACCTTATTGAACGAAAAAAGCCGAGGTCAGGGTGTGAGCCGTCGTATTGCCGAACAGGTAGCGGCCGCTGCAGCACTGATTGCCCTGGGCGTGGAGAATGGCCATGACTGATTCAACCGCAACACGCTGTGGCTATGTTGCCATCGTCGGCCGCCCGAACGTGGGCAAGTCCACGTTGCTCAACCACATCCTCGGCCAGAAGCTCGCGATCACCTCGCGCAAGCCCCAGACCACCCGCCACAACATGCTGGGCATCAAGACCGAAGGCAACGTGCAAGCGGTGTATGTCGATACCCCTGGCATGCACAAAGGTGGCGAGAAAGCCCTGAACCGCTACATGAACAAGACCGCCTCGGCCGCGTTGAAAGACGTCGACGTGGTGATCTTCGTGGTCGACCGCACCAAGTGGACCGACGAAGACCAGATGGTGCTAGAGCGTGTGCAATACGTGACCGGCCCGTTGATCGTCGCGCTGAACAAGACCGACCGTATCGAAGACAAAGCCGAGCTGATGCCGCACCTGACCTGGTTGCAGGAACAACTGCCGAACGCCCAGATCATGCCGATCTCGGCCCAGCACGGCCACAACCTCGAAGCCCTGGAGCGCGTGATCGCCGGTTATCTGCCGGAAAACGAGCACTTCTTCCCGGAAGACCAGATCACCGACCGCAGCAGCCGCTTCCTTGCCGCCGAACTGGTCCGCGAGAAAATCATGCGCCAGATGGGCGCCGAGCTGCCGTACCAGATCACCGTCGAAATCGAAGAGTTCAAGCAGCAGGGCAAGACCTTGCACATTCATGCGCTGATCCTCGTCGAACGCGACGGCCAGAAGAAAATCATCATTGGCGACAAGGGCGAGCGTATCAAGCGCATCGGCACCGAAGCGCGCAAGGACATGGAGCTGCTGTTCGACTCCAAGATCATGCTCAACCTGTGGGTGAAGGTTAAGGGTGGCTGGTCCGATGATGAGCGTGCGTTGCGCTCTCTGGGCTATGGCGACCTGTAACGGGTTGCACAGTGACTGGCGGGCTTGCTGTGGCGAGGGAGCTTGCTCCCGCTGGGCCGCGGAGCGGCCCCAACAAGGTCGACGAGGTTTTTCAGGTATAACTCGGTGGCTGCTAGAGGGGCTGCTTCGCAGCCCAGCGGGAGCAAGCTCCCTCGCCACACAAGCGCTCTCCTTCTTTAGAGATTCCCCGTCTCATGTCGCAATCCCCACCCCCCAGCCAACCCGCCTACGTCCTGCACAGCCGCGCCTACCGCGAAACCAGTGCGTTGGTGGACTTCCTCACGCCCCAAGGCCGACTGCGTGCAGTCTTGCGCAGCGCACGGGGCAAGGCGGGCACCTTGGCGCGGCCGTTCGTGGCGCTGGACGTGGAGTTTCGCGGCAAGGGCGAGCTGAAAAACGTCGGCCGCCTGGAAAGCGTTGGCACCTCGGCCTGGCTGAATGGCGATGCGCTGTTCAGCGGCCTTTACCTCAACGAACTGCTGATTCGCCTGTTGCCCGCCGAAGACCCGCACCCGGCGGTCTTCGATCACTACGCTGCCACCTTGCTGGCCCTCGCTGAAGGCCGTCCGCTGGAACCGCTGCTGCGCGCTTTCGAATGGCGTTTGCTCGACGACCTTGGCTACGGCTTCGAACTGGCCAACGACTTGCACGGCGAGCCCATCGCCGCCGATGGCATGTATCGCCTGCAAGTCGACGCGGGGCTTGAGCGCGTGTACCTGCTGCAGCCCGGCCTGTTTCAGGGCACCGAACTGCTGGCCATGAGCGAAGCCGACTGGCACGCTCCCGGTGCGCTGTCCGCCGCCAAGCGCCTGATGCGCCAGGCCCTGGCCGTGCACCTGGGCGGGCGGCCGCTGGTCAGTCGCGAGTTGTTTCGAAAGCCCTGACATCCCCGTGTATGCTGTGCACCGATTCTTTCCCTTTTCAGGAGCGCTTCCGTGACCACCAGCAATCGCATTCTTCTTGGCGTCAACATCGACCACGTCGCCACCCTGCGCCAGGCCCGGGGCACCCGTTACCCTGACCCGGTCAAGGCCGCGCTGGACGCCGAAGAAGCGGGCGCCGACGGCATCACCGTGCACCTGCGCGAAGACCGCCGCCACATCCAGGAGCGCGATGTACTGCTGCTCAAGGACGTGCTGCAAACCCGCATGAACTTCGAAATGGGCGTGACCGAAGAAATGATGACGTTCGCCGAGCGCATCCGCCCGGCGCATATCTGCCTGGTACCGGAAACCCGCCAGGAGTTGACCACCGAAGGCGGTCTCGACGTCGCCGGCCAGGAAGCGCGGATCAAGGCCGCGGTGGAGCGCCTGTCGCGGATCGGCAGCGAAGTCTCGCTGTTTATCGATGCCGACGAACGCCAGATCGAAGCCTCACGCCGTGTCGGCGCCCCGGCGATCGAGTTGCACACTGGTCGTTATGCCGATGCCACCACGCCGACCGAAGTGGCCGACGAGCTGCAACGCATCATCGACGGCGTGAACTGCGGGCTCAACGAAGGCTTGATCGTCAATGCCGGCCATGGCTTGCATTACCACAACGTCGAAGCCGTGGCTGCGATCAAGGGCATCAACGAACTGAATATCGGCCACGCCCTGGTGGCGCACGCGTTGTTCGTCGGTTTCAAAGGCGCAGTGGCCGAGATGAAAGCCCTGATTCTGGCCGCTGCCAAGCACTGATAAACAATGAAGATCAATGTGGGAGCTGGCTTGCCTGCGATAGCGGAGCGTCAGTTTACGTATTCGTAGCTGGCCCACTGCAATCGCAGGCAAGCCAGCTCCCACACGATGAGTCTTCGGTGTTTTCAATGTGCGGCAATGCGAAGCCTTACTGTTTAGCCGACGCAGGTGTATCGTATCAGCCCTTTGCGGGCCCTTGGCCTGCGGCAGATACGCGAGGTTGTTGTGTCCCGATCCTTTTCCCGTCGACAAATCCTGGGTGGTCTTGCTGGCCTGGCCGTAGTAGGCGTCGGTGCCGGCGGTGGCTACCGCTACTGGCTGGGGAAAGTCGCTGAGTCCGAGGCGGGGCACGATTACGAGCTGATCGCCGCGCCCCTGGACGTAGAGTTGGTGCCAGGGCACAAGACCCAGGCCTGGGCGTTCGGCCCATCGGCGCCGGGCACCGAGTTGCGGGTGCGCCAAGGCGAATGGCTGAGGGTGCGCTTTATCAACCATCTGCCAGTCGCCACTACCATCCACTGGCACGGCATCCGCCTGCCGCTGGAGATGGACGGCGTGCCCTACGTCTCGCAATTGCCGGTGCTGCCTGGCGAATACTTCGACTACAAATTCCGCGTGCCCGATGCTGGCAGCTACTGGTATCACCCTCACGTGAGCAGCAGCGAAGAACTCGGCCGTGGCCTCGTCGGCCCGTTGATCGTGGAAGAGCGCGAACCCACCGGTTTCCAGTACGAACGCACCTTGAGCCTGAAGAACTGGCACATCGACGAAGAGGGCGCATTTGTCGAGTTCAGTATCCCCCGTGAAGCGGCGCGTGGCGGCACGGCCGGGCGGCTCTCGACTATCAATGGCGTGCCCCAGCCAGTCATCGAGCTACCTGCCGGGCAAATCACTCGCGTGCGCCTGCTCAACCTCGACAACACCCTGACTTATCGCCTCAATATTCCTGGCGTCGAAGCGCAGATCTATGCCCTGGACGGTAACCCCATCGAGCCGCGCCCGTTGGGCAAGGAATATTGGCTGGGCCCGGGCATGCGCATTTGCCTGGCGATCAAGGCGCCACCGGCGGGCGAAGAACTGTCGCTGCGCAACGGCCCGGTGCGCCTTGGCACCTTCCGCTCTGTCGCCAATACTGACGCGCCTACCGCATGGCCACCGGCACTGCCGGCCAACCCGGTTGCCGAGCCAGACCTGGCCAATGCCGAGAAACTCAACTTCAATTTCGAATGGGTCGGCTCGGTGTCGGTCAATGTCGAAAACGGCAAGCCGCCCAGCCTGTGGCAGATCAACGGCCAGGCCTGGGATATCACCGACAAGACCTGCGCCGACCGCCCGATTGCCAAGCTGGAGAAGGGCAAGAGCTACATTTTCGAATTGAAGAACATGACCCAGTACCAGCACCCGATCCATCTGCACGGCATGAGCTTCAAGGTGCTTGCGTCCAACCGCCACAAGGTGATCCCGTATTTCACCGACACCTACCTGCTGGGCAAGAACGAACGCGCCCGCGTGGCCTTGGTGGCGGATAACCCAGGGGTGTGGATGTTCCATTGCCATGTGATCGACCACATGGAAACCGGCCTGATGGCCGCCATCGAGGTGGCGTGATGCGCCAGATTCGCCCCGCCGCGATTATCGACCGCAGCCGCGACCAGGACTTTATGCGCGAAGCCCTGGCGCTCGCCGCCCAAGGCGCTGCATTGGGCGAAGTGCCGGTGGGTGCGGTGCTGGTGCAGGACGGTGAAATCATCGGCCGCGGCTTCAACTGCCCCATCAGTGGCAACGACCCCAGCGCCCATGCCGAAATGGTCGCGATCCGCGCCGCTGCACAAGCGATCAGCAACTATCGGCTGGTGGGCAGCACGCTGTATGTGACGCTGGAACCCTGCAGCATGTGCGCGGGTTTGATCGTGCATTCGCGGGTTGCGCGGGTGGTGTATGGCGCGTTGGAGCCGAAGGCGGGCATCGTGCAAAGCCAGGGGCAGTTTTTTACCCAGGGTTTTCTTAACCATCGGGTGTTGTTTGAAGGCGGGGTATTGGCCGAGGAGTGTGGGGCTGTCCTGAGCGAGTTCTTCAAAGCCCGACGAGCCAAGCCACCACTCTAAAGAACACTGAAATATCAATGTGGGAGCTGGCTTGCCTGCGATAGCAATCTGTCAGTCAGCCCAATATTGACTGACCCACCGCTATCGCAGGCAAGCCAGCTCCCACCTTTGATCTCCATTTTTCAGGACGAGCGTGGTGTCATTTACGAGCGATGATCACCGCCCGCATCGGCGCCGGCAGCCCTTCAATGGTCTTGCTGTGATCCTCAGGGTCCAGGAAATCACTCAGCGACTGATACTTCATCCACTGCGTCCCACGCTGCTCTTCAACCGTGGTCACGCTCACATCCACGCACCGCACATCACTGAACCCGGCCCGGCGCAGCCACAGCATCAACGCCGGTACCGAAGGCAGGAACCACACGTTGCGCATCTGGGCGTAACGGTCTTCTGGCACCAGCACTTGTTGTTGGTCGCCTTCCACCACCAATGTTTCCAACACCAACTCGCCGCCCTTGACCAGGGTGTCCTTCAACGCCAGCAAATGCTCGATGGGCGAGCGGCGGTGGTAGAACACGCCCATGGAAAATACCGTGTCAAAGCCTTCCAGGTTCGCCGGCAAGTCTTCGAACGGGAACGGCAGGTGCCAGGCCTTGGGCTCGGACAAGTAGCGCTGCACCGCCTGGAACTGGCAGAAGAACAGCCAGTTGGGGTCCACGCCAATCACGCTGTCGGCCCCGGCGCCGAGCATGCGCCACATGTAGTAGCCGTTGCCGCAGCCCACATCGAGGATGCGCTTGCCTTTGAGGTCCAGGTGCGGCGCGACCCGCGACCACTTCCAGTCCGAACGCCACTCGGTGTCCACATGCACACCGAACAGGTGGAACGGGCCTTTGCGCCAGGGGCTTAGCCCCATCAGCGCCGTGTGCATCTGTGCGCGTGTGGCGTCGTCGCAATCGGTGTCCAGCGCCAGGCCGTTGAGCAAATCTACGCTGTTGGGCTGGATCTTCGGCAGTGCATCCAAGGCGCTCTGCCAGCGCTCCAGGTCGCCATGGCCTTTTTCCATCTTGCTATCGAGTTGCGCTTGCAGGCCCTGGGCCCACACGGCCAAAGGAGTGCCGACCAGGTGGCGGGCGAGGGGGGACAAATCTATCATGGCAAGGCAATCAACGAGGCAAAGTTAAGACACTGGAACCACGGCACGACTTTCGAGAACCCGGCCGCCAGCAGGCGTTCGCGGTGTTCTTCGAGGCTGTCGGGCTTCATGACGTTTTCGATGGCGCTGCGCTTCTGGGCGATTTCCAGCTCGCTGTAGCCGTTGGCGCGCTTGAAGGCGATATGCAGGTCGGTCAGCAGCGCGTGTTCTTCAACATCGTTGAAGCGCAGCTTTTCCGAGAGGATCAATGCCCCGCCCGGCAGCAGCGCCTGGCGAATGCGGCCAAGCAACGCCAGGCGCTCCTGGGGGGCGATAAATTGCAGGGTGAAGTTCAGGGCCACCACCGAGGCGGGTTTGAATTGCAGGGCGAGAATATCGCCCTCGATCACCTCCACGGGCAGCAACTCCTGGAACATCGAGTCCTGGCCATTGAGGTATTCGCGACAGCGCTCGACCATCGCGGCGGAGTTATCCACGGCGATCACCCGGCAACCCTCGGTGCGTACATGGCGGCGCAGGGCTTGGGTCACGGCACCCAGGGAAGAGCCCAGGTCATACAGCACGCTACCCGGTTGGGCAAATTGCGCGGCCAGCACGCCGAGGTTCTCGACGATGGTGGGGTAACCCGGCACCGAGCGCTTGATCATGTCCGGGAACACCCGCACCACATCCTCGTTAAAGGCGAAGTCCGGCACCTGGGGCAGGGGCTGGGCGAATAGGCGATCGGGTTCTTTGCTCACGGCTGTTCCGGCGACGGTGGGGGAAAGGCCGGCATTTTAGCCAAGTTGGCCCTCGGATGCGCGGGTTGTCTGATGGAAAGCCGAGGCGGTGATGCCCCACTGCCCGAGCCAGTAGGTGGCGATCAGCAAATACGGCGCTGCCTCGAACGCCAGCACAAACCGGTTGATGCCGATCAGTGCGTCGGAAACCACAAACGACACCGCACCCGCCGCCGCCAGCCACGCTGAACGCTTGGGCCCCTCGCTGCCCAGTCGCGCCAGCGCGCGCCAGAGCATGGCACTGATCACCAGTGCGTAAACCACCACCGGTATCAGCAATTCACCGAGGCCGTGGGAGATCAGGATGCTCAGCAAGATTGCGCCTACGCCGAGGGCCAGCACCAGCGGCAGCAGCGCCAAGCGCCGACAGTCACTGAAATAAGCTTTGAGATAGGCCAGGTGCGCGAACAGAAACGCGCCCAGGCCAAAGATAAACAAGTCGCCTGGCCAGGCGAGCAACACGTCGCCCACCAAGGAAAAAATCAACCCCAGGCTGATCCAGCGTCGATACTCGGTGGGCGGCGCGTCATGCAGCCAACCCAGCAGTGCCAGCACCGGCAGTGGCTTGACCAGCAGGCACAGCAGCGTCGCATGGGTCGCCAGGCCATAGACAAAGGTGCCGGCGCCCATCAAGGCAAGGATCAGCCATGGCATATCAGTTCACCGTAATGGCGCAGTCAAAGGTTTCGGCAGGTTCGGCCTCCGGCTCCCAAGGTTGCTGGGATGTCAGGCGCAAACGCCCTTGCCCTGCGGCAAACGCCTGGAAGCGCCAGGTGGACTGGCCGCCACCGCCGATCACGCCGGACTCGGTGCTGCTGTAGACCTCGGGGCTCAAGGCGCGCAACACGCCGCCCGCGGAGTCCTGGATGGCCCAGCGGTAACCGGTGGTGGGGTTGCTGGGCAGGGTGAGGATCAGGTTTTGCCCGTTTTTAAGCTGGAGCGGGCAGGCGCTCTGGTTGTCCACGCTGACGTTTTGCTTGGGGGCACTGGCGCATGCGGCCAGCAAGACAAGGCTCAAGGGAAGAAGCAGGCGGGCAGCGGTCATGAAGGCTCCGTTAATACACGACGAAGGGGGAGCATAACCGAAGATGAGACAAGGTGTGACAAGAGGCGGGCGGTATGGCGGCTGGCGCCATCGCGGGCAAGCCCGCTCCCACACTTGACCGCGTTGTCATTAACAACACTGATCCCTGTGGGAGCCGGGCTTGCCCGCGATAGGCATAGGTATCTACACAACTTCGGCACGACGCTAAATCTGTGGCGAGGGAGCTTGCTCCCGTGACGGCCTGGCAGCCGACACAGATATAACTGATGCCCTGCGATCCAATGTGGGAGCTGGCTTGCCTGCGAAGACGGCCTGACAGTCAACACAGTTGGACCGTGTACATATCCATTCCTGCGGTAACGGCCACTTAGGGTTCCGCCCTGACGGCGGCTCACTTTCGAAAAGCGCGAAAGTAAGCAAAGCGCTCTTGCCCCACCACTCGGCACCTCGCTTAGGCTCGGTGTGCCCGTAATCCGCCAGTGATTTTGGGGGCCGCCGCCCCGCGCCATCCATGGCGCGGGGCGGCTAAACCGGCATCCCTGCCGGTTTACCCCCCAAATCCCTGTCGAATTCCGGCCAGCGTGGTTTAACGGGGCGCCTGAGATCAAGATCAAAAGCAGATCAAGAACAAGAGCGGCTCGCGTCGCATCGTGGTTACCGTTGAGCTAACAGAGTTATGTAGATACCTATGCCGCGATAGGGCCAGTCCAGGCGCTGGAGATCTATCAGAAGAGCACCTTCGCCACATCCGCAAACCGCTTGGCAAAGTGCACCGTCATCCCTTCCTTCAAATAGTCCGGCAACTCTTCAAAGCTGCCACGGTTGGGCTCCGGCAAAATCAACTCGTGAATCTTCTGGCGCCGCGCCGCAATCACCTTCTCGCGCACCCCGCCAATCGGCAGTACATGCCCGGTCAAGGTCAGTTCGCCGGTCATCGCCACGCCTTTTTTCGGCGGTTGGTTGCGGGCCAGGGACAGCAACGCACTGGCCATGGTCACGCCGGCACTCGGGCCGTCTTTGGGGGTGGCGCCTTCTGGAACGTGCAAGTGCACGAAGGCTTCGTCGAAGAACTTCGCATCGCCGCCAAACGACTTCAGGTTGGAACTGATGTAGCTGTAGGCGATTTCGGCGGACTCTTTCATCACTTCACCCAACTGCCCGGTGAGCTTGAAGCCGCGGTTGAGCGTGTGGATGCGCGTTGCTTCGATCGGCAAGGTGGCGCCGCCCATGCTGGTCCACGCCAGGCCGGTAATCACGCCGGTGCCGGACAGCACTTGCTCATTACGGAATACCGGCATGCCCAGGGAGCTTTCCAGGTCCTTGTTGCCGATCTTGATCACCGAGTCCGGCTCATCCAGCAGTTTTACCACCGCCTTGCGCACCAGCTTGCCCAGCTGTTTCTCCAACTGACGCACGCCGGCCTCTCGCGCATAACCGTCGATCAAGGCGCGCAAGGCACCGTCGGTGATGGTCAGGCTGTTTTTGGCCACGCCGGCTTTTTCCAACTGCTTGGGCCACAAGTGGCGCTTGGCGATGGCGACTTTTTCTTCGGTGATATAGCCCGACAGGCGAATCACTTCCATGCGGTCCAGCAACGGACCGGGGATTGAGTCCAGGGTGTTGGCGGTGCACACGAACAGCACTTTGGACAGGTCCAGGCGCAGGTCCAGGTAATGGTCGAGGAATTCGACGTTCTGCTCCGGGTCCAGGGTTTCGAGCAGCGCCGACGCCGGGTCGCCCTGGAAGCTCTGGCCCATCTTGTCGATCTCGTCGAGCATGATCACCGGGTTCATCACTTCCACGTCTTTCAACGCCTGCACCAGCTTGCCAGGCAGGGCGCCGATGTAGGTGCGCCGGTGGCCCTTGATCTCGGCCTCGTCGCGCATGCCGCCAACACTGAAGCGATAGAACGGCCGCCCCAGGGATTCGGCGATGGACTTGCCCACACTCGTCTTGCCCACGCCGGGCGGGCCCACCAGCAACACGATGGAACCGGCGACTTCGCCTTTGTAGGCGCCCACGGCGAGGAATTCGAGGATGCGGCTCTTGATGTCATCCAGGCCCGCATGGTGCTTGTCGAGCACTTTGCGCGCGTGCTTGAGGTCGAGTTTGTCTTCCCCGTACACGCCCCACGGCACGGAAGTGGCCCAGTCCAGGTAGTTGCGCGTGACGGCGTATTCCGGCGAACCGGTTTCCAGGATCGACAGTTTGTTCAGTTCTTCATCAATGCGTTTTTTCGCTTGCGCCGGCAACACCTTGCCTTGCAGGCGCTGTTCGAACTGTTCGACGTCGGCGCTGCGATCGTCTTTGGTCAGACCCAGCTCCTGCTGGATGACCTTGAGTTGTTCCTTGAGGAAGAACTCCCGCTGGTGCTCGCCGATCTTGCGGTTCACTTCGGCGGAGAGTTCTTTTTGCAGACGCGCGACTTCTACCTCTTTGCGCAGCATCGGCAGCACTTTTTCCATGCGCTTGAGCATGGGCACGCAGTCCAGCACTTCCTGCAGCTCATTACCTGTCGCCGAGGTGAGGGCGGCGGCAAAGTCGGTGAGCGGCGACGGGTCGTTGGGGCTGAAGCGGTTGAGATAGTTCTTCAACTCTTCGCTGTACAGCGGGTTGAGGGGCAGCAGTTCCTTGATCGCATTGATCAGCGCCATGCCGTAGGCCTTGACCTCATCGGTCGGCTCGCTGGGCTGGTGCGGGTATTCGACTTCCACCAGGTAAGGTGGGCGGTGGTGCTTGAGCCAGGTCTTGATGCGCACGCGGGTCAGGCCCTGGGCGACGAACTGCAGCTTGCCGTTCTCGCGGCTGGCGTGGTGCACCTTCACCAGGGTGCCGTACAGCGGCAGGGCGGAGGTGTCGAAGTGCCGTGGGTCTTCGGGCGGCGTGTCCATGAAAAACAGCGCAAGGGAATGGTGGTCGGATTTGCTCACCAGCTCCAGGGTTTCGGCCCAGGGTTCTTCATTGACGATCACCGGCAACACTTGTGCCGGGAAAAACGGCCGGTTGTGGATCGGGATGATGTAGACCTTGTCCGGCAGGTTTTGCCCAGGCAGGGCCAGGCCAGTATTGGACGAGGGGGCTTCAGCGTTTTCGGGGTCGGCGTAATCGTTGAGGTCGTAATCTGGAAATTCTTGCTGGTCGCTCATGGGGCACCTGCATCAGTAAGTATGCAGGTTAGATGGGGCGGGGTTGCGGTGGTTTCAATGGGGGGGCGTCGTTAGCAACAATTTGCATGAAATAACGGGAGAGTTGCGGTCAACGTACTTTACCCCTGCGCTTTTCGAACTGATCGTCAATAATATGACGTCTAGACCCAGCTTTTATTGGGTTTACTTATCCCCAGTCCCAGCTAACCTGCTTTAATAAAATTCCCCATAAAAAAGGATGTTTTTTTGACGCCGGTTAGCAGTCGGCAGGGACGCGTATGACACAAGGAAAGCACGGCCAAGAGCGACGAGCGCGGCCCGAGGGCGCGGCCATGCACTGGCGCCACACGTTTCAGACCCGCATAGCCGGGGTGCTGGCGCTGTTGTTGCTGGTGGTCGTGGCCGCCACCTATTTTGCCGTGCACGCTGCCACCACCCGTGCGGTGGAGAACCAGGCCGACGTACAGTTGAACACCGGGCGGCAGGTGTTCGAGCGCCTGCTGGACCTGCGCGGGCGGCGCTTGCAGTACGGGTTGGACTGGCTCACCGCCGATGGGCCGTTCAAGCAGGCGGTGGCCGGCGGCCGGACGGTGCCGATCCTGGAAGCCCTGGGCACCCATGGCACCGGGGTCAGTTCCAGCGAAGTGGTGGTGCTGGGCCTGGATGACAGGGTCATGGTCAGTACCCTGCTGGTGCAGACGCGGGGCCAGTTGTTCCCGTATGCCGATGCCTTGCGCAAGGCGCGGCGCAGCGGCCAGCAAATGTTGATCGTCGCCATGGCCGGGCGCCCCTATTTGCTGGTGCAAAAAGATGTGCTCGGGCCTGTGCCGATCGCACGCGTGGTCATGGGCTTTCCCATGGACACGCAATTCGCCCATGAACTGCGCTCCATGAGCAACCTGGAGGTGTCGTTCCTCAGTGTGCAAGACGGCCATCTCGGTCAGCTGTTCACCACCCACCCTGGCAATTGGCGCCCAAGCATTATCAGCCTCTTGCATGGCACGCAGGTCGATCCTGAGGCGAAGATCCAGCTGTTCCATGGCCAGCGTGTGCTCAGCCAGGTGTTGCCCCTGGCCAACAGCGGCGAAGGCGATGAAGTGCGCGTGTTGCTGCAAAGCCCGCTGGACCATGCGCTGGAATCCTTCGCGCCGCTGGACCGGCAGTTCATGGGGATTGCCTTGGCGGTGCTGCTGGTCTCGCTGGCGGTAGCGCTATTCCTGGCGCGGCGCGTGTCACGCCCGCTCAATGCGCTGGTGCAAGCCGCTGAACGGATCGGGGCCGGTGACTACCGCACCCCGGTGCGGGTGCGCAGCCACGACGAGTTCGGCCTGCTGGCGCGTGCGTTCAATGCCATGCAAAGCGGCATCGCCCTGCGCGAACGGCAACTGGCCCACAATGCCTTGCATGACCCGCTCACCGGATTGCCCAACCGTGCCCTGGCCATGGAGCGCCTGGGCAGTGCGATCAGCGCACGGCGGTCGGTGGTGTTGCTGTACGTGGGGATCGAAAACTACCGGATCATCAGCGAAGGGTTTGGCCCCGAAGGTGTCGAGCACATGTTGTGCGAGGCCAGCCGCTGCTTGTCCAGTAGCCTGTTGGCCAGCGACACCGCGGCGCGCATTGCCGGCAGTGAGTTTCTGTTGTTGCTGGAAAACACCGAGATCGACTGCGCCGTGGCCCGCGCCGACCAGTTGCATGGGGCGTTGACCGAACCCCTGCGCATCGGCAATGACGAAGTGCGCCATGAGGTGAGCATCGGCATCGCCGCGTACCCTGCCGATGGGCAGCAGGTGGAAGAGTTGATCAACCGCGCGGCCATCGCCCGGCACGACGCGGCCAACCTGCCGGGGCATTTGCAGATCTACCAACCGGACCGCGACCTCGCTCACCAACGCCAGATCACCCTGATTCGCGACTTGCGCCGCGCCGTGATCGAAGGCGAGTTGTTCCTGTGCTACCAGCCCAAGCTCGACCTGCGGCACGGGCACGTGAGCCAGGCCGAAGCCTTGCTGCGCTGGCAACACCCGACGCTGGGGCAAGTGTCTCCCGGGGAGTTCATTCCTTTGGCCGAACGCACTGGCAGCATGGGTGCCCTGACCCTGTGGGTGATCGAGGAAGCCATCCGCCAGATTGCCGAATGGGCACAGCGTGGGCTGGTTATCCAGCTGTCGGTGAACATCTCCGTGAACGACTTGGCGGATGATGACTTGGCGATTCGCGTCACTGCGCTATTGGCTCAATACCATGTGGGCGCCGAGCATTTGATTTTTGAAATCACCGAGAGCGCCATCATGCACAACCCGCAGCAGGCCCTCAGCGTGCTGGAGCAGCTGCGCAATTGCGGGATCAGCCTGTCGGTGGATGATTTCGGCACCGGTTACTCCTCCCTCGCACAGTTGCAGCGCCTGCCGGTACAAGAGCTGAAGATCGACCAGTCCTTTGTGCGCAACCTCGACAGCACCAGCGGCGACGGGGTGATCGTGCGCTCCACCATCGAGATGAGCCATAGCCTGGGGCTCAAGGTGGTGGCCGAGGGCGTGGAGTTCGAACACAGCCTCACCTTGCTCAAACGCTGGAGCTGCGACACGGCCCAGGGCTACCTGATCAGCCGGCCGCTCAATGCCACGGCGTTCGAGCGGTGGATGCGGCGTGAGCGGGTGCCAACCTAGACAGTTTAACTGTGGCGAGGGAGCTTGCTCCCGCTGGAGTGCGAAGCGCTCCCAGGATTTTGGGGCCGCTGCGCAGCCCAGCGGGAGCAAGCTCCCTCGCCACAGGGGGGCTACTTTGGCAGCGTTCAAGCGACCAGGGCTTGCAATCGCACCCACAACCTTTGGACATGCTGACGCTCGGTGCCCAGCGCGCCGATGGACACCCGCACCATCCAGCGCTCATCGAGGATGGCGGGTGTGACGTAGGCATCGCCTGACTGGTTGAGTTTTTCTGCCCAGGCTCGCGTGTGATGATCCAGTGCCTGGCCTTCCAAACCCGGCGGCTCATGGCGAATGCACAGGGTTTGCAAGGCGGGCGTGGCCACCAGCGTCCAGTGTTCGCTGGCTTCGATCTGCTCTGCCAGCCAGCGCGCATTGGCCAGGTCTCGACGCAACCGTGCTTGCAGGCCGCTGACGCCTTGCTCGCGTATCAGGAACCACAACTTCAAGGCGCGGAAACGGCTGCCCAGGGAGATCCGCCAGTCACGGTAGTTTCTGACTTGGCCGTCTGCGCTGGACTGCAGGTAACTCGGGTTGGTGGTCATGATGCGAATCAAATGCTCGGGGTCGCGCACGAAGTACACCGAGCAATCGAAGGCCGCGCCCAGCCATTTGTGCGGGTTGAGCACTAGCGAGTCAGCCTTTTCGATGCCATCCCACAAGGCCCTGCATTCCGGCAGGATCATTGCGGCGCCGGCCATGGCCGAGTCCACATGCAGCCACAGGCCGTAGCGTTGGGTCAGTTCGCCAATTGCATCCAGGGGGTCGATCGCCATGGCGGCCGTGGTGCCGGTGGTGGCAATCACCACGCAGGGCGTGTTACCGGCGGCCAGGTCCTGTTCGATGGCGTGCGCCAGTGCCTGGGGCGACATCGCATTGTGTGCGTCGGTGGCGATGGTGCGGATATGGTTCTGGCCGAACCCGGCCAGGATCGCCGCTTTGTTGACCGAGCTGTGGGCATGGGCTGAGGTGTAGACGATCAGGGGCGCGCCACTGTTTTGCAGGCCGTTGTGCATCAGCGCGTAATCGGAGCTGCGTTCCCGGGCGCTGATAAGCGCCACCAGCGTGGAGGTGGACGCAGAGTCCTGGATCACACCGCTCCACGTGTTGCCCAGGCCGAGCATGTCGCGCAGCCAGTCAGTAGTGACTTCCTCTATTTCGGTGAGGGCCGGGCTGGATTGCCAGGACAACCCAATCACACCCAGGCCGGTGCTCAGGCAATCGCCCAGCACTGAGGACAGTTCCACATTGGAAGGGAAGAACCCGAAGAAACTGGGATGCTGCCAATGCAGCAAGCCGGGCATGATCAGTTTTTCGACGTCGCCCATGATCTGTTCGAACGGTTCGGCGGTTTCAGGCGGGCTGACCGGCAGGGCGGCTTTGATCTCGCCAGGTTGGGTGGTGGGCTGCACGCCGCGTTGTTCGATGTTCTGTCGGTAGTCTGCAATCAGGTCGATCATGGCATAGCCATGTTGGCGGAATTCTTCGGGGGTCATAGGTAAACGTCCATGTGCACGAGCAATAAAAGTATTAGCACCAGAAGTAAAACGGTTCACCGGGGGTATAGCCGATAAACGACTGCATGCTGACGCGTTTTCCCGAATCGAACCCGCAGATGGCGTGGGGGCGGCGGGTATTGATGAGCACCAGTTCGTTCTTGCGTGGGCGGATGCGCAGCGGTTTTTGTAAACACTCTTCGGGCAGTTGGGCACCTTCGAAGCGCTTGACCTCATCATAGCTAAAGGCTTGGGTATCCCAGATGATCAACTCGCCCCCCGAAGGCGGTGTTTGCAGGTAGATATTGGCGCTGAATTGATGCTGCAGTTCAGCGATTGTGCGGGGCAGGCAATCCACATGGGGCACCGTTTCCGAGAGGTGCGCCGTCTCCGGGAACATGACGCGGATGATCCCGCAAAACATCGGTCGGCCCTGGAACGAAGCGGCTGTTGCACCTTGCGGCCAGAGCGCCTGGAACTGTTCCATCAGCTGTTGAATGGGCGGTTTTTGCGGCGCACAGAGGCTGTCGATAAGGCCGCGCATACGGGCCGCGTCTGCATAATATTTTTCTTGGGCATCACCGCCGGCGGCCTTACCGTACGTGGAATTGAACGGGGTGCCCCAGCGATGCACGCCATAGAAGTGCTGAACGACGCGGCCCGCTTCGTAGGTTTCATGGCCGTAGTGTTCCAGCGTGGCGGTATCGTCGATGGCCTGAATCAACCGTGCGCTGGTGGTTGCGTTGGCAAATTCAGGTACCCGAATGGCAAGCACTTGGCCACTGATGAGTTTTTTCAAACTGGCAGTATTGAGGTGTTCAAGCTCCAGGATTTTTGTGGGGGTGGAAAGAATCGGTTTTGTAGCGACATGGTCCGTCATGCAGTGAAGCTCCCTTTAAAGTTTTATCCGTACGCTTTGTATTACGCAGGGCGTGTGCACTAAATTAGTTTTAAAGGGTTGAGGAGAAACCACGGGGGTATTTTCAGCAGGCAAAAAAAAGCGGCTGCCCATCCGGGCCGCCGCTTTTTTGTACCGCCAGCGCTACTTAATCCGGCAGTTTGAACGCCATTACATAATCACCCTGCTTGGTCCCCAGGGAGCCGTGACCGCCCGCCATGACCAGCACGTATTGCTTGCCGTCCTTGCCGGTGTAGGTCATCGGGGTGGTTTGCGCGCCTGCAGGCAGGCGGCCTTCCCACAGTTGCTTGCCGTTTTTCACGTCATAGGCACGCAGGTACTGGTCCAGGGTGCCGCTGAGGAACGCGACGCCACCGGCGGTGGTGAACGTACCACCCAGGCTAGGCACGCCCATGGTCAGTGGGATTGGAACCGGCGAGCTGTCGCGCACGGTGCCGTTCTTGTGCATCCAGATGGTCTGGTGGGTGGTCAGGTCGACCGCCGCCACGTAGCCCCAGGCCGGTGCCTGGCACGGCAGGCCCATCGGCGACAGCAGTGCTTCAAGGATCACACCATACGGGGCGCCTTTGTTCGGCTGCACGCCTTCGGTTTCGCTGACGCGTGGGCCTTGCTTGGCAATGTCGGCAGCCGGGATCAGCTTCGATTTGAACGCCATGTAGCTTGGGTTCACGAAGGCGATCTGGCGTACCGGGTCAACCGAGATACCGCCCCAGTCGAACACGCCGAAGTTGCCTGGGTACACGATCGAACCTTGCAGGGACGGCGGGGTGAACGGGCCGTCGTAGCGCATGGATTTGAAGTCGATCCGGCACAGCATCTGGTCGAACGGTGTCACGCCCCACATGTCGCGCTCTTTCAACGGCGGCGGCATGAAGTTCAGGTCGGACTTGGGTTGGGTCGGGGAGGTGCGGTCGCCCGCCACTGCGCCCTGTGGCACCGGGATTTCATTGACCGGCACCACTGGCTGGCCAGTGGCGCGGTCCAGCACGTAGATGCTGCCTTGCTTGGTCGACGCCATCACTGCCTGCTTCACGCCCGCAGCGGTCTTGATGTCGATCAGCGAAGGCTGGCCGCCCACGTCCATGTCCCACAGGTCGTGGTGGGTGAACTGGAAGGTCCACTTCACGTGGCCGGTGTCGATGTCCAGGGCGGTCAGGCCCGCGGCGTATTTCTCGGACTCATCGGTACGGTCGCCGCCGTACTGGTCGGGCATCTGGTTGCCCATCGGCAGGTAGAGCATGCCGAGTTTTTCATCCACGGCGAACATGGACCACATGTTCGGCGAGTTGCGGGTGTAGGTCTTGCCCTCGGCCAACGGGGTGGTGTCGTCCGGGTTGCCGCTGTCCCAGTTCCACACCAGCTTGCCGGTGTGCACGTCGAACGCGCGGATCACGCCGCTTGGCTCGTCGATGGAAACGTTGTCGGTCACGTGACCGCCGATCACGACCAGGTTCTTGGTCACGGCCGGTGGCGACGTGGAGTAGTAACCGCCTGGGGCGAAGCTGCCAATGTTGGCGCGCAGGTCGACCTGGCCTTTGTCACCGAAGTCTTCGCACATCTTGCCGGTGTCGGCGTTCAGGGCGATCAGACGGGTGTCGGCAGTCGGCACGAAGATGCGTTTCGGGCAGGCATTCGGTGCGGCGGCCGGGCTGGCAGTGCCAGTCGGGCTCTGCTCGGAAGCGTAGGCAGCGTCATCGTGGTACGACACGCCACGGCAAGTCATGTGCGCCCAACCTTTGAAGCTCTCAGCACCCTGGGTGGTGATCTTCGGGTCGAAACGCCAGATTTCCTTGCCGGTATCCGGGTCCAGGGCAATCACTTGGCTGTGCGGTGTGCACACGTAGAGCATGCCATTGACTTTCAGCGGGGTATTTTCCGCGGTGGTTTCACCGGGATCGCCTGGGCCAGGGATGTCGCCCGTGCGATAAGTCCACGCCGGCACCAGCTTATGGGCGTTCTCCGGGGTGATCTGTGCCAGTGGCGAGTAACGATCACCAAAGGCCGAGCGGCCATAGGAGTTCCAGTCGCCATCGGCCTGGGTTGGCGCAGCACTGGCCATGCCCGGCACCGCGTCGCGGTCCAGTTGGCCGGTCTTGACCATTTCACCTGGGTTGGTGAATTGGCTGGCCAGGGCAGTAGCGCCCGCCAGCACCACGGCAACGCTCAGCGCGCCAGTGCCCAGCGGTGCGGCTTGGCCACGCAGCAACGGACGACGAAACCACGGCAACAGCATGACGATGCCCAAGGCGAACAGCAGGGCCAGGCGCGGTACCAACTGCCACCAGTCCAGGCCGACTTCCCACAGGGCCCACACGGTGCTGGCGAACAACACCAGTGCGTACAAGCCCAGCGCGGCGCGTTGGGTGGCCAGCAGCAGCACGCCGGTCAGGGTGATGCCGATACCGGCCAGCAGGTAGTACAGCGACCCGCCGAGCATGCTCAGCTTGACACCGCCAGCCAGCAAGGCCAGCCCCATGATCAGCAGCAAGACGCCTAGCAGCCTGGGCAACAGGCGGCTTGGGCTTGAGGCACCATCAGTGCTCATAGTGTGTTTCTCCGTTACGTTGGAATTATGTAACCCCGTGCTTCACTCACTGTAGATGACGATTCGGCTCGGGCTTGGTTCATCGTTATTTTTGGTTTTTTCTGTGGATAACCTGGTTATCCACAGGCGGGCAATCAATCCCCTGGCGCAGGTCGATTCAAGACAGCGCTGTCTTTGTGCAGGAAGAGATTCGGCAAAGGGAGTCGACCGGGAGGTGAAGCGTTTCAGATTGTTGCGAAGGATAATGCGGCGGGGCGTTTTGAGAAAGGGTGAATCGCAAGATGCATCATTTCAGTTTTGGTAACAGTGACAGATAGTCGCTGCAATACCGATCAGTCACGCGAACGCTATGCTCAACGCGACGACGATCAAATGTGGGAGCTGGCTTGCCTGCGAAGACGTCGGTCCAGCAAACAGTGATGTTGACTGACCCAGCGCTTTCGCGGGCAAGCCCGCTCCCACAAAGGATTTGCGGTGATGATTAGAACGTAGTGCGAACGCCGAACTGAACGCTTCTACCTGGCGCCGGCGCGATGTCGCGCAGGATCGAGCTGGCATAGCGCACGGTCTGGTTGGTCAGGTTCTCGCCATTGACGAACGCCAGCCACTGGCTGCCGCCCACATTGAAGCGATACCCCGCGCTGGCACCGAGGGTGGTGTAGCCATCGGTGCCGCTTTCGTTGTCCGGCACACGCCCTTGGCCTGCGGCATGTTCCACATCGATACGCGCCTGCCAGCGATCCAGTTCCCACAGCAAGCCGCTGTTCAAACGCAATGGCGCAATGCGCGGCAAGGCTTCGCCGGTGTCCAGGTTGGTGGCGCGGGTGTAGTCGCCCGACAGTTCCAGCGCAAACTTACCGTAGGCGCCTTCGCCGAGCTTCCAGTGATCCTGGGCTTCGAAGCCGGCGAAACGTGCGCGCACGCCAGAATATTCGTACTCGGGAATACCACTCGCGTCCTCTTCGCCTTCATCGTTCAGGGTACGACCCGTGCCCAACAAGCCGATGTAATTGGAGAAGTGGCTATAGAACACGCCGAAGCTGCCCTTGTGGGTGCCGTTGTCAAAGCGCAGGGCCAGGTCGCTGGACACGGCCTTTTCTTTCTTCAGGTTGGCATCGCCCAACTCGTAGGTACCGGTGGCAACGTGGGCGCCGTTGGCGTACAGCTCGTAAAAGGTCGGCGCGCGTTCGGTGTAGCCGAGGGTGGCGGCCAGGGACCAGACCGGGGTAAGGGTGTAGACCGCGCCAGACGACAGGCTGCCTGCGGTGAAGTTATTGCTTTTGTCGGCATTGGCAAAACGCTCGTTGCCCTTGGCGTTCGGGTCGACGCTGGTGTGTTCCAGGCGTGCGCCGAGGCTGAGTTTGAGGCGCTCGGTGGCTTGCATTTCTTCGAGGATAAACAGCGCGCCGGCGTTGGTGTCGGTCTGCGGCACGAAGGCTTCTTCGCCCAGGGCCGAGAACTCGTTGCGCGTCACTTGGGCGCCGACCACCCCATCGAACGGACCAATCGGCTGGTGGCGGGCTTCGACGCGGGCTTCATAGCCTTTGTTCTTGAAGGTGGTGCCGGTTTCGCCGCCTTCGATTTCGCGGTGTTCGTAGTCGGTGTAACCGGCGTCGAGTTTCACCGAAGTAAACGGCCCTTGCAGGTTGCGGATCTCGGACGCAAAGGCGTAGTGGTCCTGTTTCATGCGGATGCGCACATCCTGCTCGGCAGGTGAGCCGTAGTTACTGTCGTAGTTGCTGTAGGACAGCCCGGCATAACCATCGTCCCAGGTGTAGGAACCGCCTACTGCACCGCCGTCCTGACGCCCATTGCTGTTACCCAGGCGCCCATTTTTGCCGGGGCCGTTCTCGCTCTCCGGTGCATGCCGGCTGCGGGCATAGCCTGGAATTTTCAGGTCGTTGAACTCGCGGCCATTGGCATCCAGGTGCAAGGCGAAGCTGCCGTTGCCGGCTTCCAGCTTGCCCGCGCTGCTGCGGGTGGTGTCGGCACCGCCGTAGCGCAACTCGCCGGCGCCATGGATGCCTTCAATGGCCTCGGTGGGGATGCGATTGTCGAAGGTGTTGACCACCCCACCGATGGCGCTGCCGCCGTACAGCAGGGCGGCCGGGCCCCTTACGATTTCGATGCGGTCAACGTTGATCGGGTCCAGGGGCACCGCGTGGTCGTAGGACAGCGACGAGGCATCCAGCGCCCCCACGCCGTTGCGCAGGATGCGAATGCGGTCGCCATCCTGGCCGCGAATGATCGGGCGGCTGGCCCCCGGGCCAAAGTACGAAGACGACACGCCCGGCTGCTTGTTCAGGGTTTCACCGAGGCTGCCTTTTTGTTGCAGGGTCAGGTCATCGCCTTCCAGCACGGTGGTGGGCGAGGCGAGTTGTGTGCTGCCCAGCGGGTTGCCAGTGACCACTTGGGGTGGCAGTTCCAGGGCATGGGCCTGGGAGCCAATCAACAGGGCGGCGGCGAGGGGCGACAAGCGCCAGAGAGAAGGCAGCGACATCGGATATTCCTGGGCAAAATGACTGATAACTTAAGTTACAATATAACATCTCTTTTTTGTTAGGGAGGGGAACTTTTCCTGACGGGCTATATTCAATGCCATGCTTCCACCTGCACGCCCCGTCGGCTAAGGTGCGCGGCTGTGTTTCCTCTTTTTGCAAAAGGCCCGGCATGACCGCGACAAGCAACGACCCGCTCCACGGTGTGACCCTGCAGCACGTGCTCACCACCCTGGTGGAACATTACGAGTGGAGCGGCTTGGCCGAGCGCATTGATGTCCGCTGCTTCAAGAGTGACCCGAGTATCAAGTCGAGCCTGACCTTCCTGCGCAAGACGCCCTGGGCGCGGGAAAAAGTCGAGGGGTTGTACGTCAAGCTGATGCGCACCAAACGCCCGCTGGACTGAGCCCATGAAGCGTTTTGTCGCAACGGCTGCACTCGCCGGTTGGGTGGGGTTGGCGATCCAGCAATATCTGATTCTGTATTCGCGCTGGGCCAGTGGCGCGAGCTTGCTGGGCGGCTTGATCAGTTTCTTCAGCTTCTTCACCGTTCTGACCAATACCCTGGTGGTCGTGGTGCTCAGCTACTCACTGGTCAAGCGCGACTCAGCCGCCAAGCGGTTTTTCCTCGCGCCTCGCATCAGTAGCGCGATCGCCGCGAGCATCGTGGTGGTGAGCCTGGCCTACAACCTGCTGCTGCGGCATCTGTGGAGCCCGCAAGGCTTTCAATTTATCGCCGATGAATTGCTGCACGACGTCATGCCGTTGTTGTTTGTGGTGTATTGGTGGCGGTGTGTGCCCAAGGGTACGTTGCGGCTCAAACACATTGCCGGCTGGGTGATCTACCCATTGGTGTACTTCGGTTATGTGCTGCTGCGGGGGCATATGCTCGGGCAGTATCAGTACCCGTTCATGGATGTGGACAGCCTCGGTTATCCACAAGTGTTTGTGAATGCCGGAGGGATTTTGGCAGGGTTTATCGTCATTGGGCTGGTGATCGTTGGCCTGGACAAGCGCCTCAAATCACCCTCGATTTAAAGTGAGCGCCATTAAGGTGGGAGCAGGCAAGCCAGCTCCCACCTTATTCATTCTTCTTCGCTGCCCTCAGCACGCCAGTAACCCACGGCCTTGAGGTATTCCTCATTGACCTTGTGCGTATCCAGCAGCACCCGCCGTACCTGGCGTGACAACTTGGTTTCGGTGGCGACAAAGCTGTACAGCGTGCCGCTGGGCAGCGTCAGGTTGCGCACCACATCGAGCAGGTCATCCTGGCCGCGCAGAACCCAGATCACCTCGACTTCGGCTGCGCTGCCGAGCACCTGTTGTTCCGCCGCATCGGCGATTTCAATCACCGCCAGCACCTTGCGCCCGGCCGGCAGTTCTTCCAGGCGTCGACCGATGGCGGGCAAGGCGGTTTCGTCGCCGATCAGCAGGTAGCTGTCGAAAATGTCCGGCACGATCATCGAGCCTCGTGGCCCACCGATATACAGGTGCTGACCGACCTGCGCCTGCTCGGCCCAGGTAGACGCAGGGCCATCGCCATGCAGCACGAAGTCGATATCCAGCTCGCCGATTTTCAGGTCGTAGCGTCGTGGCGTGTAGTCGCGCATGGCCGGTTGCGGGCCGTCGCCCTTGATGGCGAACGTCGGGCTTTCCAGCGCCGCTTGCTCGGCGGCGTTCTGCGGGAACAGCAGCTTGATGTGATCGTCGCTGCCCAGGCTGATAAAGCCCGCCAGCTCAGGCCCGCCCAGTGTGATGCGGCGCATGCGCGGGGTGATGTCCACCACCCGCAGCACTTCCAGGCGGCGGCGTTTGATTTCGTGAGTCACGCGATGAATGGCTTGTGTGTTCATTGGTCTGTCCCGTCGGCAATGGCTTGGGCGGTGCGATTGAGCAGCGCCGCAACACGAACGATTTCCTGCGGGCTCCAGTGCCCGTTGTGCGAATGCAAGGCATGGCGCAGGTTGTGCACCGCCTCATGAATCTCGGGTGGGCGATCGTGGCCGCGCAGCGAGCGTTTGCTCACATCGATGCGCATGCGCACGCCGTCCAGAGCAACCGCTTGCTCGCTTAAGAAGAGACGACCGGCGTCGGTGATTGTGTAGTGTTTTTTCCCGCCTTCGGCAGTGCCGCTGATCAGCTCGCTCTCTTCGAGGAAGGTCAGGGTCGGGTAGATCACGCCGGGGCTGGGGCTGTAGGCGCCGTCGAACAGGCTTTCGATGCGGCGGATCAGGTCGTAGCCGTGGCATGGCTGTTCGGCGATCAGCGCCAGCAGCAGTAATTTCAGATCACCCGGTGCGAAGACGCGAGGACCGCGACCACCACGTTTTTCGAATTCACCGCGAGGTTCGTTTCTCATGCAGGCTCTCCAGACAGGTTTAGATATAACTTAAGATATATCTTAATGTGACGATAGGGCTTGGCGACCAACGGTCGTCGGCGCCTTTTCCGGCAGAGGACCTTGGAATACGTAGAATACGATTAATTTTAGAGTCATAACTTTAATTAGAGTTTAAACTCAGTTAAGTTTAGGTCCGGCAGCTTGTTTGTGGTATTTTTCTGAGCGAAAGTTCTTTTGGTTGGCCCTGTTTTTTGTGTTGTAGTCTTGTTCTTACAGCTACTTTGAAAGTTTTGGCAAAGTGCCATGTTTTTCTCTCAAGCCCTGATTAATAGGGCTACGCAGGTGTGAGAGGTTGCCTGCATACCTACTGTTATTTTGAGTTGATCATTGTTTGGCGTTGCAACTAACGGCAGCGCGTTCGTTGTTAAGGCGGTTACTTGGCGACGAATCACTCAATGTTGATAACTACAGGTATTGACCATGTTCAAGAAGTTCGCGATTGCTGTTCCCCTGGCTGTTATGGCGCTGTCCTCCTCGGTAACAGCTTTTGCTGCCGGTGAAGCCAGCCACACCGTCAACATGAAGGCCACCATCCCGACTACCGTGTTCCACGCCCAGCCGCGTGACCCGAACTGGGGTCGCGATGAAACCATGACCTACAACCTGGTCAGCGGTGAGCTGGCGCCGTTGAGCGCCATCTACGACATCAAGAACACCAATGGTTCGGTTCACGCCTACATCGAAGGCGGCCCGGCCGTGCTGTTCAACGGTGACCCAAGCCAGAACATCCCGCTCACCACCACCCTCAATGGCGTGACCCTGACCGGCACCCCACAGGAAGTGGTCAACGAAGCCGACTCCACCCCAGGCGTAGGTGCGGAGATGCGCATCGTCGCAGCCAAGCCTTCGGCGACGCAGCGCGGTTCGTACACCTCCGTGATGCCAGTGGTCTTCGACGCGGTACTGCCAGTAGGGCCTTGATGCCAATCAATGCCCGCTTGGCGCGGGCATGACTTTTCAGGTCGGCGAATTCCTCCTCCGTTCGCCGGCCTGGTTTTCGATTCTGGTCTCCTGGCATTCAGAGTATCCGTTCATGTTCCCGATGACGCCTATCGCGGCTGCGCTTGCGCTGCTGATATGTACGAGTGCGCTGGCGGCACCTGCTGCTTCCGGTGCAGCCACGCCCGGCAGCCTGATCACTCAGGCCCAAGGCTTGCCCGCAGGCTTTGCCGATCACTTTTTCGATGTACCCCTGGCGGTGCGCGTAGACCTGGACCACCAACTGCTTGGCGAAGCGCTGATCGTGCTGTCCCGGGACGACCGCGTCACCCTGCTCGAATTCACCGACACCGGCGATAGCAAGGTGCCGGCTGCCACCCGCGACACCTGGCAAGGCCTGCTGGAAAAAGGCGTGGCGTTGGGCGCCTGTACCCAGTCTTGCCCGCAAAAGATGATCTCTGCTTACTACAATCTGGAAAGCTCCCAGTTATCGATCCTCACGCAGGACGTTGAACTGAGCAGCGAAGCCCCGCGCTTTTACGACCAGCCCGACGGCGGCAGCCTGGGGTTGATCATCAACAACCAGCTCAACCTCAATGGCGGTCAGCAAGACAGCCTCGGCGGCCGTTATGGTTTGCAAGCCAGTTCCAGCGTGGGCAACTGGAGCCAGGTGTTCAACCTGCAACTGGCGCGCCAGAGTGGTAATGACCAACCCATGCGCCACGCGATTCATGAGCTGTACACCCAGCGTGAACTGGAGGGGCAGTTTTTTCGCCTTGGCCACTTCACCCCCAATTCCGATGGCCTGACCCGTCAACTGCGCAGCTTCGGCGCCAGCCCTGACACCGCCTTGGGCATCATGTACGGCAGTTCCGACAGCCTGGCGATCAACAACCCCAAGCCCAGCGTGTACCCGATCTACGTCACCGCCAACCGTCAGGCAGCGGTAGAGATCTATCGCAACGGCTTGCTGATCAACACCCAGGCCGTGGCCGCCGGCCTGCAAACGCTGGACACCCGGCCACTGCCCGGCGGTATCTATGAAGTGGAAGTACGCCTGGTGGAAGACGGCCTCACCACCAGCACTACCCAGGAGCTGGTGTACAAGCCCGGTAACTGGCGCAACGCCGAAGACCGCTGGCGCTACAACCTGTTCGCCGGGCGCGAAACCAAGCTGTTCAGCAACTGGGACGAGCAAGCCTCAGGTGCGGTGACGGCCGGCGCGTCGCTCAATTACCTGCTGCACCCACGGGTGATTCTTGGCCTGTCGGCCCGCCAGGTGCGCGAGCAACTGCAATATGGCAGCTCGGTGGACTGGACCGTTGCCGACAACACCAGCCTCTATGCCAATGTTTATCAAACCCGTGAACATGGCACCGGCCTTGACCTGCAAGGGCTCTACAGCTTCGGCGCGACCAACCTGGTGTTCAGTCACAGCCGCAGCTGGCTCGACACCCGCGACACCTACGAAACCCTGCCCGACGGCACGCGCCTGCGGCGTAACACCTTTGTCGGCCAGGCCAGCAATTCGGCGTTGTCGGTCAACCATCGCCTTGATGCGAAAAACACCTTGAACATGCGGGTGTCCCACAGCCAAGGCAACGTAGAAGGTGCGGGGCTGGACCTGGGCTGGAGCCGTCACGACAGCTTTTTCGGCAGTGATGCCAACTGGCGTTTCTCGGTGTTCGACCGCCCCGGCAGCGCCGGCACCAATGACCAGCGCAACCGTGGCGTGGATGTGAGCCTGAGCGTGAACCTGGGCAGCGAAGGCCGGCAGATTTCCGGCAGCATCGGCACCCGCACCGCCCGTGATGGCGGCCGCGATAACAATGCGTCGATCACGTATCGCCAGAACCTCACCGACCATGTGCTGCAAAGTGTCTCGGCCACGGCGATCACTGATACCTACGGCGTCGGCCTGTCAGGCATGGCCAACTTCAGTACCGACGTGGTCAGCGGCGACGGCTTTGTGCAGCGCAGCTCCTTCAATGGCGATTTCAGTGGTGGCTTGAACCTCAACAGCACCTTCGTCGCGGGCGCCGGGAAAATGCTGCTCAGCAGCCAGTACCAGGGCAACGGCGCGGGGATGATCATCGATGTGGAAACCGACCTCGACGAGATCGCCCTGCGCGCCGACGACCTGGGCGGCGGCAGCGCGGTACTGCGTCCGGGGCGCAACTACGTGCCGGTCTCGGCCTACAAGAGCAGCAGCGTGAGCTTCGACTTCGAAGGCAACCACCCGCCGGCGGCGAACATCCAGCCCGCACGCTCCAGTTACCACCTGAACAAGGGCGGCGTGGACTACCGCAAGATCACCGTGATGAAAACCGTCACCGTACTCGGCCGCCTGCTGGATGAACGCGGCGCGCCGCTTAAAGGCCATCACGTAATCAATCACGCCAGCCGTGGGGTCAGCGAAGTGGACGGGTTCTTCTCCATGGAGATGAGCGCCAGCGCGCCGACCCTGCAGGTGCGCTACCAGAACCAGTTGCTCTGCCAGTTCCGCCTGGACCCGAGCACTGCGCCGGATGAAAACGACGTGTTGATGATCGGTGATCTGCGCTGCACACCGGACACGCTGGCCGAAGCTAACCACAAGGGCGAAACCGCCGGTTGACGGCGGTTGAAACGGGAGTTCATGACCTTGATTACCGCAATGAAAAAACGCTTGGGGCTCTGTGCATTCGCGCTGGTTTTGGGCGCTACCTACAGCTTGCCGGCCCTGGCTATCGTCGAGCAGATCACGGCGGTGTTTCGCCCCGATCCGGCCAACCCAACGAGCAATAAATTCGTCAACACCACGCCGCAAAGTGGCTTGTGTCCCTGGCACGTTCCAGCCAGGTGCGAGGCGGTCAATACCTTCAGTATCCGTAACAGTTCGTTCCGGGCCTATTCCAATGGGCCGATACCGGCGTTTCCGGAGGATCCGCGCCAGAGCGCCTATTTCAAGGTGCCCTCGGCATTTCGCGATCTGCAAGTGACTCATACCGTCACCGGTCGTGCGGAGACGGTACAGATGCGCATTGCAGGTATTGGGGGACGGTGGAATGTCTCTTATCCACCGGGTGTGTCCGGCTGGGCCACGCCAGGTGTGGGCTGGAACACTTATTGGCGAGGGGCGCCGGCACCGTGCTTGCCGATCAATTACATGGCGGCGGGACAAGCGTATGCGCTTTTTTTCTGGATCGTTCCAGAGAACGCCGGAGCCTGCAGCGTTACAAATGGTATGGAAATCGGGCGGATGAGCTACAGCACGCTTGAGTACGGCTACGAACTCAAGACACCAAACCCTCTGGGTATGGACGCTGGTACTTATGAGGGTTCCATCACTTACACCATGGGCCCGGGCGGCGATATGGATTTCGGCACCACCATGATCCCCGACGAAAACACCCTGACCTTCAACTTCATCTTGTCGGTGGAGCACGTGCTCAAGATTGACCTGCCGGCGGGCGGCAATCGCATCGAGCTGTTACCCGAAGGCGGCTGGCAAGCCTGGCTCAACCAGGGGCGGCGCCCGTCGCGGCTATGGCGTGACCAGACCTTCGCAATCTCCGCCAGCTCACGTTTCAAGATGACCCTTGAATGCGGGCTGGTGATCGGCAACACCTGCGGCCTGCGCAACAACGACGGTGACGAAGTGCCGCTTCAAGTCGCCGTGAGCCTGCCCTATGGCTTGCGTGATCAGCACGACCAGGGCGTGAACAAACTGCCCCTGCGCCTCGACGGCGTCGGCACCGAACTGTTCCAGCCGTTGCAGTACGTGAACAACCGCGAGGGCAAGTTGCATTTCGAGGTGGGCAAGGATGACGTCGCCGACATGCTCAAGAAACCCGGCAGCACCTATTCCGGCGTGGCCACGGTGATCTGGGATTCGGAAGTCTAGGCGAGCCCGGCTCGCATATCGGCTCCCTGTGGTGGGCCGCGTTCAATCAATAAGGCGTAATCAAACATGAAACATGCAGTGTTAGGGGCTGGGCTGTTGCTGATGTCATTGGCGGCGCAGGCCGGGCCGGCGATCAATGTCGGCGTGGTGTATGACTACCTGGAGGGCGACCGCAGTTCTTACCTCAAGCGGGTGTTCAACGGCGGCACCAGCACCGCCTTTATCAAGGTCAATGTGCTGGAAATTGTCTATAACGCCGACGGCACGTCCAGGGAAATTCCGGTGGCCTCCCTGACGGATGACAAGGGTGCCGCCACCAGCCGCGACGGCCTGATGGCCAGCCCGGCGCGGTTGATTGTTCCGGCAGGCGGGCGCCAGGGCACTCGCTTGCTGTACATGGGCGAGCGCGACAAGGAGCGTTACTTCCGGGTGCGTTTCATCCCGGTGGTGCCGGAGAAGGAAGACGACTTCGCGGTGACCGACGCCGAGCGCGACGAGTACAAAAAAGATCTCGCCGCCGGCGTCAACGTCATGGCCGGTTACGGCACGGTGTTTTTCGTGCGGCCCAAGGACACCCGCTTCGATACGAAGGTCGTCGAGACCGCCGACCAGTACACCCTGCGCAACGCCGGCAACAGCGTGGTGGTGCTCGATGAGTTCCGGGACTGCTCAGCGGCGAAAAAAACCGACTGCGAAGCCACCACCAAGCACCACATTTTGCCGGGGCGCCAATGGCAGCTTGAGAAGAAGCCCGGACGTGAATACCGCTTCCAGATGATCGAAGGCCGCGACAAAACACCGATGACGGTCAACAGCAACGGGTGATGACAATGTTCAAGCAACTGACGGTATGGGCGGGGCTGGTCGCAACGTTATTCATCGGCGCGCCGGTACAGGCGCTTCAGGAACGCCAGAGTTTTGATGTGTCGGTCACCATTCCGATCCACGAAGCCTATGTGCTGCCCTCCGAACCCGACTGGATGGCGCAGGACCAACTACTGGCATGGGACCTGGCGACCTCCAGGCTCGGGCGCCTGCGCAAGAACTTCGACGTGAAAAACCTCAATGGCGGCGTAGCCGCGCGGCTGGGGGACGTGCCCTATCTGTTGAGCGGCCGCGACCGTATTGATTTGCACGTTCTGTTCAACCGGGTGCCCTTGACCCTGGACTCGACCCAGATACTCAGCGCTGACGAGGCGGGCATGGGCCGGCGCGTCGAGCTGGAGATTACTCCGATCGAGCCGCAGGGTGGATACCAGGGCGGGTCCTACTACGGCACGGTGCACCTGATGTTTGATTTTCTGGCGCCTTGACCGCTCGGGCCCATTACCCTCGGTTCTTGCGTGTCCCGGCCCGGTTCAGCGCCGCATGAGTCAGGTCTCGCAGCCACTGGTTGTGACGGTACCCCAGCTCGTTCAGTGTGGCATCGTACTGGGCGGCACTCATGGGGTTGCCGGACAACACGCTGGCTTCGTCCAACTCCAGGGCCCGCGCAAGGTCGCGCAGTTTTAGTCGCAGCGCTTGCCGATCGGTTTGCGGCAGGTCCTGCGCCTGAGCGTATTGCGCTTGCAGCGCCTGTAATTCATCGAGCTGCTGGTACTTCAGGTCGAAGGTGTTGTCATTGTTCCATTTGGCGGTGGGGTTCTGCTGCTCAAGGTAACGTTCCCAACCTTTGTCCAAAAGCATCTGATTCACCAGCCCATCACCTTCTTCCAACCGGGCTACCGCGGCGGCCACCTTTTCGATCTGCGCCGGGGTTACATCTGCGAGTGTGCGGTAAGTCATATGGGTGGACAGCCACGGTAGATCCAGCCGGTCTGCCAGCGTACTGCGATAGGCCAGATGAATACCGGCCTCGTCGACTTCCCCATGCTCGCCGTCGATGACCTGCGACCATAACCGTTGTCCCAGCCCGCCCTGATCCTTGGGTTTGAGGCGGTGGGCGATGTCTTCGCCAATGGCTTTGCCCATGTAAGCATCGCGCGCGGCGCCACGGGCCAGCACCGCCAGGCGGGCCTCAAGTTCCTCGGGTGATGTGCTGGTCCTATGGGCTTCGCTGGCGAGCACTTCGACGCCCAGTTTCTGAAAAATAAGCGCGCCGGCGTCGGGGCATAATCCGGGGTAGCGGGTGTCCTTGAATACGCGTTCGCGCAGGTCGCTGTCGGCTTCGACCGCCCGCAGCAGGCGCCATACCCGCCGGCTCAGCTCAGGGTGATTGCTCTGGTAGGCCAGGCGATCTTCGTCAGCTTGAAACTCATCCGGCTCCTCCAGGGATTTGATCACTTCAAACAGGCCCTGGGAGCCGGGTTCCTTTTCAACTTCATCCCACAGTTGTCGATAGCGCTCGCGCTTTTCTGGCTTGAGGTAGGTCAGCCAGGGTTCGCTCTCGCCTTTAGGGGCATAGGCGCGTAGCGGGTCCAACCCCACCGATTCGCGATATTCGGCGAGCAGGTCCTGAAAATCCGATGTGAGCCGGTGCTGGTCCAGCCGCGTGCGGGCGATGATGTCGGCGTCATCCGAGCCAGGAGTGACGTGGGGCAACTGGGTGATCGCATTCTCGCTCACGTCCAGCTGGAATCCGCGCGCACGGGACTGGCCCACCAGCCCGGCAGGCCACTCCTTGATTTGTGTATTGCGCAGGTTCAGCCAGGTCAAGGCCGGCATTTGGCTGATATCCGGCGCGCGCCCCAGCGGGTTACCGGCCATTTCAAGCTGTTTGAGGCGCTTGAGCCGTCCAAGTGTTGCTATGGCCGCATCGTCCAGTACCAGGGCATTGCCTTCCAGATGCAAGCGTCGCAAGCGTTTGAGCTTGCCGAGGTTCGCCGGCAACTGGGTGAGCTGGTTATGACTCAAGTCCAGGTCGCGCAGATGCGGGAAGTTGTCGAGAAAGGCGGCGTGGCGATCCAAAAATTCGCAACCGCGCAAGTCCAGGTCACTGATGTGGTTAAGGGGCACATTAAGGGTGGGCAGTTCGTCGGGCATGGCGGTGTTGAACAAATCGAGAGCGATACCACCCCGATGTTCGAAGCTTTCGTCCAAGTGAACCGTCAGGCCATTGCTCCAGCCGTCGTAGAGGCGGCTGGCGACTATCCCACGGCGTTTGCGTACTTCCGGTTCCAGCAGGGTGGTTTCCCAGCGTGTCGGGCCTTTGATGTAGGCATCGAGCTGTTGGAACAGTTGCTGCTTTTGCGACTCCATCTGCGCCAGTGTCTGCTCGCCTTCGGCTGTACCCAGCGTGATCGATAAGCGTCGAACGGCTTCGCTGCTCATGGCGGGCAGCAACTGCTTGATGCGCTCTTCAATGGTTTTGGGCTGCATATCGTAGCTGTCCGTGTGAGACATCTTGCAGGATGCGCCGCCGCCCAGGAGTACTTCGGTCTCAGGGTCAGGCCGCATCCGCACCGGCGATTCGGCCAAGGCCAGGCGTCGCTCGGCCGGTGCCTGATTGTGTTCGATTACCCATTGGCGCAGTTGCTCACCTTCGCCAACCGCGTAGGGCGGCGTGCGTTGCGGGTCTTGCGTCAGGGTCCCGAGCAGGCACTCGTACAGCGTGGTGGCAGGGTTCAACGGCTTGGCATCGGCGTCGAACACTGCATAGTTTCCGTCTGCGTTGCGCACCAGGGTGTGGGTCTGGAGCGCGTCGGCTTCGCCCACACTGCAGCGCAAAGGACCGGTGGGGCTGTTGTCCCGTATGTCGATTTTCAGCCCGCTGAAGACGTCGCTGTGTAGACGTAAGGTGTTCAGCACCAACCGCTCGCTTTGCGCCGAGGGTTGCCGGGGCGGGTAAAGCCCTTCGACGGCACGGCAGGCCTGGCTGTCGAAGTCAAACTCCCGAGCCAGACTTCTGAGGCGCAGGGGCAGGCGCTGTTCCTCTGTCATCACCCTGGTTTCTTCAGGCCAGGCCTGCTTGAGCAACGCGTTGGCATTGCTCAGCGCCAGCTCGGGAAAGCTCTGGCGTAACAGGGCTACATGCGGGTCGCTGCTGACTTGGCCTAGCTGGTAGTAACTTTTGGCCAGGTGCCCACCAAAGCCGTCGACGTAGTCCGCGAGTTTATTGCGCAACGCCTGGGCCTGTTCGGCCTGCGGCAGGGTTTCGCCCAGCAGCGTATTGACCTGCTGCTCGTCGAGAAAACCCAGCACGCGCTCCGGCAGTTTGGCAGCCATTACGTCGGCCAGGCTGATACGCAGGGTGTCGGCGGGTGCTGCGGCGCCATCGCCGTATTTACGCGACTCGCCGCTCAGGTCGCTGTTGTAAAACACCTCCAGCGCTTTGCTTGACGGCCAGCCGGGCAGGTCGGTGACGGCCTGTTCGAACCAGTAGGAATAGGGTTCGAGTGTCTGGCCTGTGCGTATCTTGTCGGCCGATTCTTCGGCAAACCGTCCGGCGCGAAAGCGTTCGAGGCTGTCGGCCAGCAGTGGCGGGGTCGGTTGGTTGCGCACGTACATGTGGCGTAGATGATCGGGCTCGCTGCCACTGGTGACACGGACCTGTTCGAGCTGCTCGGCAGTGAGCGAACGGGCCGCGGGGCTGATGCGGCGCATCAGCGTGTGATCATTCCAACTGCGCGGTTGTTCACCTTCATGCACCCAGGCACCGGTGCCGTTGACGTGCACTTTGGGTTGATAAGCATCTGGCCGGCTGGGGTGCACGATGCGATGGAGGGGCAGATGGGGGTCAGGTTTGACATGCAGGTGTTCGCCCCCATGGGCCAGCCAGTGTTTCTGTGAGTGCTGATACAAGCCCTGTGCGTCGGCGGTGATGTCTTGGGGCAGGCTGATGTTCTGCTGATAGGGCGAAAGGTCGGGGTTCCACAAGCGATGTTCACCGCCCGCCAGTGTCACCGGGTGCAGGCCCTCGACGAAGGGCGACAGCTTGAGGGTGATGGCCTGGCCGATGTTGCCGGCCCCCGCCCAAATGCCTGCTTGCACTAGCGCCTCCACCACATCCATGGCATGCCCGATGGCCTCCAGCCCTTGGCCTTGCGCCCAGTCAACGATCCCTTCGAAGACATCGCTGGCCACCTGGTAGGCGGTGTAGGCGAGCATCAACTCTCCCAGGAACGGCACGAACGGGGTGACCACCAGCAACGCGGCATTGAAGATATCCGAAAGGATCTTGCCCAGGTTGTCCCACCAGGCCCAGCGTGCCATCAGGTCGGCGTAGGCGGTGCTGATGGCCAGCTCACGGCTGTCGTTGACGACTTTATTGACTTTGACCCGGTACAGGTAATGCCACAGCGTATCGGGTTCGGAATGGCCGGTGGGCGGGCGGTTGTGATGGTCGTCGAAGATGTTTTGCACGCTGAAGTGTAACTGCGGCGTGTCGACCGCGATGGTTCGCCAAGTGGGTCCGCTGTCGGTGCGATTCTTTTGATGCCATTGCACCTTGAACAGACGATTTTGCAGCTCGGCAAAAAAATGCCCACGTTGTTTATGGTCGATGAATTGACTGAAAAACTGCCGGTAAGAGGGTTGAGCGGTTGCCTCGCCGGTTGAGGTGCTGTCGCGCAGCTGGCGTGTCAGTTCGTTCATGAGTTCGATCGGCGAAGCGTACTCCTTCAACGGGTGCTCGGGGTCTTCGGGCACGTAGGCGATCAGGCGTTCGATGTGCTTGTCGTGGCCTTGTGGCGCGGCAATCAGCACAATACCGCTGAGGCGGGCATTGAGCAGGCTCAGGTTGTAATACGCCACCGCGATGCCATCCAGCGTCGGCTTGGGCTTGCCCTCAACGATATCCAGAATCAGGCGTCGGGCATCCGCTTGGAGGTGCTGTTGCGACCAGGCGATGCAGGCGGCGTTCTTCAGTGAAGCCTTGTCGCAGGCAATAACCTTGAGCCGTAACTTATCGGCCTGTACCTGATTGTCGAAACCCAGGATTTTCAATAAGCGCGTCTGATACTGCCGGCCGATATCGAGGGTGCGACACAGGCTTTTGAAACCTTGCGCGGTCAGGGGCTGGCCACTGCTGCTGGAGGTGAACGTCAGGATGTTCTGCTGCCCGAGGGCGTCGGCTTTGGCCAGGAATGCATAGTCGGCGAACTGCTCGTTGGCGCTAAAGTTATGCAGTGCGGCATCCAGTAACGACACGGTGCGGCTGGTCACGCCTTTGTTTGCCTCGATGACCCACCAGCTGTTTTTGGCGGGCGCATAAAGCCGGATAAACGTATTTTTTACATCAATGTTGCCGTATTCACGCAGGGCATTTTTTAGCAGGGGCTCGGCGAATGCGTACACGTCCTTCAGGTATTTGAAATGGTCATCCAGATCATTCCTGGCGGTCCATTGCTTGGCCAGGGCGTCCTTGGACACCGTGTCTGCAAGAGGAACGGTCGACTTGAGCCGGGTATAGACGAAAGGGCTGGCGGCCTGCAATGCGCGTACGCGGGTGAGTGTGCTGGTGCTGAGCCATTCGGGAACTGAACGCTGGATCAAATCAAAATGCATACCCTTTTCTGCGTGGCTGGCAGCGTGCGGGTAGGGGGGCTCGAATAACATGGTTGGGTTGCCTGTAAGTCAGATGACCTGACCTACCCTAATCACGCCCATGAAAGGCCAGGCATACATAACCACTACATCGCACTTTGCGTTGCACGCTTATTTACCGGTGCTGCTCACGCAGGCGTTCTGCTCGTTGCCTTGCAGGTATGGCATCAACAGGGGCGCCATGCCTTTGAGCACCTGCACCGGCAGCGCCGAGGTGAAGGTGAAACCCTGCGCTGAACTGCCGGGCACGAAGGCGGTGAGCGTGCCGAAGTGGCGCTCGCCGATATAAAACACAAAGGTGGCGGTGCGGTTGATCGCTTTGGAGCTGAGAATGCGCCCGCCGGCACCGATGGCTTGGATACGGTTATCGCCAGTGCCGGTCTTGCCGCCCATGGCCAACGGTGTGCCGTCGGCGTGTTTGAAACTGCCGGCGACGCGTTTGGCGGTGCCGGCATCGACCACCTGGGAGAGCGCGCCGCGCAGGGCCGTCGCCACCTCGGAAGGCATTACTCGGCGGGCGCGGTCGGGGGCGTTGATCAGGCGGGTGTCATAGGGCGTACCGGCGGCAAAGTGCAGGCTGTCGATGCGCAGCACCGGAATGCGTACGCCGTCATTGAGGATGATGCCCATCAACTCGGCCAGCGCTGCCGGGCGGTCGCCGGAGCTGCCGATGGCGGTCGCCAACGATGGCACCAGATGATCAAACGGATAGCCCACCGCCTTCCAGCGCTGATGAATCTCCAGAAACGCTTCGATCTCCAGCATGGTGCGGATACGCCCGTCGCGGGCGCTCTGATGGCGGCTTTTGAATAACCAGCTGTAAACCTCCTGGCGTTCGAACTGACTGGCTTTGACGATCTCGCTGAACGTCGCGTCCGGATGGTTGAGCAGGTAGCCCATCAGCCACAGGTCCAGCGGGTGCACCTTGGCGATATAGCCCTGGTCAGGCAAGTCATAGGCGCCTGGGCCGTAGCTGTCGTACAGCGTGTCGAGGCGTTTGTCGGTGAGTGTCTGCTGGCCTTTGGTTCCCGCCAGGCGCGCACGCAGGAAGCTGTTGAAACTCTCGCGGCTGGCGTCGGGCAGCAGGTATCGGTGCACGGCCGCCAGGCGGATCGGTGTGGGGTGCAGACTGTCGAGGAAGGTTTCCAGGCGCGCCTGGGTGTCTTTTTTCTGGTACTTCTTCCAGAACTTTAGCAAGAAGGCGGTGCCTTCGCGGTCGGCGAATTGCGCCAGGTATTCCTGGCGGCGTGGCTCGCTGTCGTCCTTGAGCAACTGCGCGCTGTTGTTGGCGCTGGTGTAGGTGACGTAGCGCACCAGGTCGCGCATCAGGCGGATGAACGGCAGGTTGATCGACTCGCGCAGGGCATCGCGCAGGCTCGGGTTGCGACCGTTGTCCTGGTTACGAAAGTTATGGAAGCGGTGCAGGCCGCCACCGGTGAAAAAGCGCTCGCCGGGGCTGGCCGAATAGGTGCGGTCCAAGGCCGCTTCGAGCATGTCTGCCAGGGATTTGCCGGGATTTTGCAGCAGGTAGTCCACGGCCCAACGGCTGAGGCGGTCCTGCTCGGCGACCTCGACTTTTTTCAACGCTGCTGGCGCCAATGCGCCGTAGCGCTCATGTAGCTCGGCGATGATTTGCAGGTAGGTGGTCAGCACGCGCAACTTGGCGGTAGAACCCAATTCAAGCTTGCTGCCCTCGTTGATGTCGAACGGCTGGTCGGTGTTGTCGGTCTGCACCCGCACGCGCGCGCTGTCGGCGGTGCGCTCGAACAAGGTAAAGCTGTAGCGCACCTGCGGCGTGCTGGCGGGGGTGAGCAAGCGCTCGCCCAGCAGCCCGATCTCTTTGGCATAGGCCGGGTCGGCCAGTTGCTTGAGGTAGGCGGTAATCTGCTCCTGCAGTTGGCCTTGCAAGGTGCTGGTGGCGGACAGGTCCAGGCGGTCGAGGTCGTACAGCGGGCGATCGAGCAGCGCGGCCAGGCGGCTGCGGGCCACGCTGATGCCTTTGTTGGCCTCGATCTTCTGGGTGGTCGGTTGTTGCTGCCAGTCGCGGTAGGTGACCTGGCTGGCCAGCGCTGCCTTCAATAATCCGGGCGAGATCACGCCCTGTTGCGCCAGCAGTCGCAGGTGACTGTCGGTCAACTGCGCCAGCTCATCGCGGCCCTTGGTCAGGTAGTGGGACGGGCGGCGCTGGGCGATCATCAGCGACAACACTTGGCGCAACGCCAGGCCACGGGCCGCCAGGCTGGGCGCGGTGTTCGTGGTGTCGGCCAGGGCGCGGTTGACCTGGTTGAAGTCGGCGCCGTACCAAACCCGCAACCCCTCGGCCATGCCATGCACCTCACCGTGGCCGGGCACTGCTGACAGGGGCACACTGTTGAGGTAGTCGCGCACTACGTTCTGCCGCGCGACGAGGGTGTCGGGGCCGTGCTGATAGGCGCGCACGCTGGCCGAGAGCATCTGGCGCAGTTTTTCGCTACCCGACAAAGTGAGGCCGTCCGGCGAGTGACGGTACTTTTCCAACTGCGTGGCCAGGGTGCTGCCGCCCGCCGTTTGCCCTGGCAGGTGCAACTGGCGCGCCACCTGCGACCAGGCGGCCTTGGCAAATCGCGGCCAGTCTACCGCCGGGTTGGCCTGGGCCGGCTGCGGGTCGAGCAGCTCACGGTTTTCGATAAACAGCAGGCTATGCACCATCAACGCTGGCACGTCGCTGAACTGCGCATACAACTGTGTCGGGTAGTTGAACTGATACAACGGCGCGGCGCGGCAATCGGTGATGCTCAGCCCGGCCTGGATTTTTTCTGCGTAGGGGATAAAAAGGCCGTGGCGGCTGTAGTTCATCAGCGCCGCGGAGAAGCGTGCCTGGGACTCGATCACGTAATTACGCTTGAGAAGGCGCGTCAGGAAGTCGCCCAGGGCGCTGTAGCCCAGGCGCTGATCGAAGGGCCCTGCGCCGGGGTACAGGATCGCATCGCTGGCTCCGGGTTCGACGCGGTAGGTCAACTGCGCGGCCCATTGGCTGAGGGTGCGAGCTTGCCAGCGAGCGCTGTGCATCTCGCGCAACACGGCAAAACCCAGGGCGAGCAGCACCAGCAGCAGGATCAGCCAGAACAGCCGGCGCCATGGCCGAGGCGTTCTGAATTTTTTCGGCAATGGGGCGGGTGACGGGCTGTCGGCTTCAGCCTGGTGCGAGTCGGTTTGCCACAGTGCGCCCATAGTCGATTGATCCATTCATACAGATTGATCGGACTTGTCTGAAGCGTAGACGCGAATTGCCTTGCCTACGAAGTTTGTCGACGGGGCAGCACACAGCGCGTCATGGCAGGCGTTAATTGTCTAGGTCAGCGGGTCGCGCGGCGGCGGTTAGCGTTTGATTTTAACTGCCCTCAGAGTATCAACATGACCGCTTCCACCCCTCCAGCCGACTCACAGCGCCTCATCACGAGCGAGCAAATCGAAACGTTGTTTCGCGAACCGCCGTCATTGCTGGCGGTAGCGCAAGAAAGCGCCCAGGCCTACCTTGACCAGCATTTTGCTGAACACAGATGGCAGGCCGGTCTGATTTATATCGCTGCGCCCGCCGACACTGACGGTAGCCTCGTTTACCAGGCCTTGTCCGAGTGGCTGCTGCAACGCCTGGCCCTCGCCGGCCCGGTGTTGTTGGTGGCGGACTATCACGTGGTCGCCCAACGGGTGCGCGAGGTGTTTGTGGAAGGTGGCCCGAGCCTGGTTGAACTGGAACGGCTGATCAACCGTTGCGGCGCGCTGCTGTGGAGGACCTATGTGCAACGCCTGCAAGCCTGGTGGTCTGAAGAGTTGCCGGTGAACATGACGCGCTGGGGCTACCTGTCGGATGACCTGCTGACACTGCTATATGACTCACCCAAGCCGCCGGGATACAGCGAGGAGCAATTCGCCACACTGTTCCCCAAAACCCTGCTGCATCCGATTCGCCCGGATAACGAGTGGAGCGCCCACGGCGATGCATTGCGCGTGCAGGCGGTTTACCTGGCGGGGCCGCCCGTCGAGATGCTGCCGGTGCTGGTCCTTATTCACGGGCAACAGCGTTTGCTGTTCAGTCCGGCCAGTGGCCTGCACCCGCTGCGCGACGAGGACGAAATCGCTGCGTGGTTGCCGGCTTTTGCTGAGGGCGCGCGCGTAGAGCAATGGTTTGCCAAGGACGTTGACAGCGATCCGTTCGACGCCCTGGCCGCGAGCTACCTGGCACGTCAACTGCGCGATATCGACCGGATTGACCGCAGCCTGGCACTTGCACCGGGGCAGCATCAGGCGTTGCTCGACTACATCACCGATCCGCGACGCTGGTTCGTCGCCAGCCTGGGCGCACGTCAGCAAGCGCTGCGCAGCGCCATGCCGCTGTGGCTGGCCCACGCCGACGAGCAAGACAGCATCGCCTATGCGCGCCTGCTCCAGGCCCTGGTGCTGGCCCGCGAGCAAAATGGCGGAAAACAGTATCTCGACGGTATCGACTCGATCCGTCAGTTTGCCGATGACGCGCTCAAAACTTGCCTGCACGCGCAACCCGCGGCGCGCAAAGTGCTGCCTGCCGATGTCCAGCTGACCTTTAAACGCGTGATTGCCGCCGCAGTGCCGGTGCCGGGAGGTTTCATAGCGGGTGAGGTCGAGCTGATCACCGTAAGCCTGACCGAACTGGCGCTGGAAAACCTGGCCGGGTTCCCGCACACCGTCACCAGCATCACGTTGAACGACGCCCCGGCGCCCGGTTGGTTGACTTACGACCTGCTGAGCGGGTGTGTGCAAACGGCTGACGTCGGCCAGGCTTATCCGGCTTTGTTGAAAAGAAAGCTGTTGGATGATCCAACCGAAAACGCTCGGCGCTTGCAGTTGTTCAAGCGCCAATTACGCGTGCAGTTGCCGATGCTGGCGTTGGAACTGAAGATCAAGGACGAGCACGGCCTGACGCTGGATGGCTTCAGGCGCGTGCAGGCTGCGTTGCAATCGCGTCTGGCCGATCGTACGGTACAGGGCCAGGCAATGGCGCTGTGGCCGCTGGCGTTCAAGGCTTCGGCGGCTGCTGACGCCGATGAGGTGACCGCGCACTTCATCATTGGCCCAATTGCAGGGCAGGAGGGCGCGCACCTGCTGTACCGGCCATTGCTCGAACCGATGTTGCAGGAGTACGCGTCGATCCAAGCGTTGTTCGAGGCCATCAAGGCGCCAGGCCCATTACAGGACAGCGTGTTGACCTGGATCGCTCCGGCACGCCAGGCGGTCTACGCCAACGGCGGTTTCAATGAACCGCATATCCGTCGCTTTTTGCCTGGCGATGAGTTCGGCGTGTATGACAAACCGCCGGCGGCGCAACTGCACAAACAGTTGGGCACGCAAGGCCCCTGCACCCTGGTGTTCAACGGCACGGCAAAGGCTCTGGTTGCCCTGGCTGACCGGCAATCGGTATCGAACGCCGAACAACGCTGGGCCCATATGAAAGAGGTAGGTTGGCTGTTGTTTGCCAGTGTCCTGCCGTTGACCAGCGGGCCGTTGCAATTGGGCGGATGGCTGGTGCAATTGGTCGACAGCCTGCAGCAGGATATTCAGGACCTGGCCAGCGACGATGAACAGGCCAGGAACAAAGCCGTTACGGATGTACTGAGCAACCTGATGGCAATTCTTGCGCACCAGGCCACGCCCCACGCCCCCCATCAGGCGCTGCAACTGGAGCACCCCGTCTTTGCGCCGTTGGCACACGCCGAGCCCGCCGCGTCGGTGCCCGTTCGTGTCCCCGTGCCTGCAATGTTCCACACCCCGATCCGTTGGAGTAATGCGCGTAAAGACCTGACCACCGCGCAGAATGCTCGGGCACGCCGCCTGAGCCTCAGGGTTTTCTCCGGAGAATGGAGCAAGGCCGAGCAAAGCGGCCCGCGCCAGGGTTTGGTCTATGACACTTCCTTTTCACCACCGCAATGGCATGCCTTGGTACGCGGGCACGTGTACCGGGTGGTGGACGAGGCCAATGCGGTGCGGGTCGTCAGCGCCGATGGCCGCGAGAAAGGTCCCTGGTTGAAATCCTTGGGTGACGGGTATTGGGATTTTGATGCGCGATTGCACTTGCCAGGGGGCAATGCAGATTCCGCGCTCGAAGCCGAGCTGCAGGCACTTGAAGTGTCCGAGCCGAGCCTTGAACAGCAATATCGCGATGCTGGGCGCGCACGTGACAGGGCCGGTGCAGCCATGATCGTGGCGCGTAAGCTGGCGCGCGAATCAAAGGGCAAGGTTACCGAGGCACAGTTGGCGCAACTTGAGGAACGCTACCGCAAGGAAATGCAGAATAAGGTGACCTCCTCGCAACAAGAGCTGCAATTGCTGATGCGTTTGCGTGCGATCAAGCCACGGCCTCGGTATGAAGAAGAGCTTTGTGAAGTGCTGGAATCGCTGATTCTGGGCCTGCAATTACTGGATGCCGACACGCGTGAGCAGATGCTTCAGATCAATGCGCGCATCCGCCCTCTGCTCGATGTCCTGCAAGATGAGAGTGAGGACGAAGCCGGCTCCGATCTTAATCGCCAGGCCCATGCTGACCTGGACCGCAACATGCGTGAGCAAGTGGCAGCCGAGGAGGCGGCGATTCGCTGGCGCACGCTGGAAAAAACCTATATTGACCAACTCAAGGCGGTGCCGCGCTTTGGGCGCAACAAGGCCCGCGAGCTGCAAAATGACTTGGCTGCACGGCCTTCGGTCCTGGATTTGCAAGCGTTGCAAGTGACCACACTGTGGGGCATCACCATTGATATCGAAGGCCCACCGCTGGAGGGGGAGTTTTTTGACAGCTTGAACCAGGTGATCAATCGTGCCCGCTGGGCCAGCCGCTCCCTGGCGGACCTGGAGCATCTTTCCATCGCGCGGGAAGAACGTGTAGAAGTGCTCAAAAGCCTGGGGCGCATCTATGCGCTCACCGACGACCACATTCAGTTCTGGCGCGCCATGGCGCCGGACACCTTTGACTTGGCCAATCTGCAAAAACTCCAGACGTTGCTGTCTGGCCTGCACCGTCAGGTTGAGGAGCAACTGGCTGACCTGCTGGACACCGCCCCCGGCGTGGTGTCGGTCAAGGCAGACGCGGCAGGCTCGCGGCAAAAAAAGGTCATCCGCACGCGCAACCGCGATGTGTATGTGGCCCGGGTCAAAGGCCCGACCGGCACCGCAGAGTTGGTGGACGACAAGGGCAGTGTGATCGCCACCTTCACCGAGGCCGACGACGGCGTATGGGAAGCGGTAGAACCGCCGGCCAAACCCCGTACGGCCAACCCGCAACTGGGAGCGCTGGTGAACAAGGGCCTGCGGCTGTTGGCAGGCGTCGACAACGCGATTGCGAAGGTGCAAGGCATGTCTGACAGGTGTGAGCCCGAATCCCTGCAAGCCCTGTTGGCGGCGCAAGCCAACAGTCGGCGCATGGTGGCGGCGGATATCGACAGAAAATTACGCAGCCTGGACGTTTCACGGCTGGCCGCCACCCAGCAGGCCAACGCCAGGGTGCGGGCCAGCGACTTGCGGGCCGCGGCGACGCGCCTGGAGGCGGCGGGTGTCGAGGCCCGCGTCCGGGCCAGCAAACTCAAGCTGACGCGGGCCGAAGATGTCGATTTCCTGCACGCGCTCAATGAGGTGCGCATCCAGCGACAAGGTGCCCGCGTACGCCTCAAGGGCAAAACCGTGGATTTTCTGCAAGTCTATGTTGTGCAGGATGCGCAAACGGCGCAGCCGCTGTGTTACGCGCACTTTCACTATGGAACCCGCCTGGGCCCGGACGATCACTACACCGCCGCCCACATCAAAAGCCCCGAGCAGCAGCGCCTGGGGCGCCAGGCCCAGGCCGAAGCTGAAGCCCAGGCGTTCGCCCGAATGCGCAGCGGCCAGACCGGGCGCGTGCAGCAAACCCTGGACATCGACCGTGCGAGCATTTCCCGGCTGCTGGCCAGACGTTTGTTTTTCAGTGTGGACTGAACGGCACGCCGGTTCCCACATTTGAACGGCCTCGGGGTGCAGAACCGCGCCTTCATGTGCTTGCCCCCAGGTGTCCCGATCCTGACCGGTTATGCAATACTCTGCGCCGTTTTGCGCCGGGAAGGCCGATCTAGACGCTTGGTGCTTGCACCGCCCAAGCGGTTTTTCTCGGGGCTTATCGCCAAATTTCCCTGTTTATTGAGTGAAAAGACCTGACGTTAGCTTTTTATACTGCACGCCCGCTGACCTGTGCGCGTGAGTCGCACCAGGCGGATTTGCCCATGAGGCGAGTCCGGTCCAGCCGGTGTATCAGCCCATCCGCGGATACGCCCAGGCTCGGTGGCTAAATCCAATAACAAAATGAGGTTGTATTCCTATGCCTGTCGGCAAACCACTGCCCCCTGGCGAGACCGCTCAAGGCGGCCCGCTCAAACGCGAACTCGGCGAACGGCATATCCGCCTGATGGCGCTCGGCGCGTGTATCGGTGTGGGGCTGTTCCTGGGGTCGGCCAAGGCCATCGAAATGGCCGGCCCGGCGATCATGCTCTCCTACATCATTGGCGGTCTGGCGATCCTGGTGATCATGCGCGCCCTCGGAGAGATGGCCGTGCACAACCCGGTGGCCGGTTCGTTCAGCCGCTATGCGCAGGATTACCTCGGTCCATTGGCAGGCTTTCTCACCGGTTGGAACTACTGGTTCCTGTGGCTGGTGACCTGCGTCGCAGAAATTACCGCGGTAGCGGTGTACATGGGGGTCTGGTTCCCCGACACGCCACGCTGGATCTGGGCACTGGCGGCGCTGATCAGCATGGGCACCATCAACCTGATCGCGGTCAAGGCGTTCGGTGAGTTCGAGTTCTGGTTCGCGCTGATCAAGATCGTCACCATCATTGCCATGGTGATCGGCGGCGTCGGTATCATCGCCTTCGGTTTCGGCAATGACGGCGTGGCGTTGGGCATTTCCAACCTGTGGACCCATGGCGGCTTCATGCCCAATGGTGTGCAGGGCGTGTTGATGTCCCTGCAAATGGTGATGTTCGCCTACCTGGGCGTCGAGATGATCGGCCTTACTGCCGGTGAAGCGCGTAACCCGCAGAAGACCATTCCCAGCGCCATCGGCTCGGTGTTCTGGCGCATCCTGCTGTTCTACGTGGGCGCGCTGTTCGTGATCCTGTCGATCTACCCGTGGAATGAAATCGGCACCCAGGGCAGCCCGTTCGTGATGACCTTCGAACGTCTGGGCATCAAGACCGCCGCGGGCATCATCAACTTCGTGGTGATCACCGCCGCGCTGTCGTCCTGCAACGGCGGCATCTTCAGCACCGGGCGTATGCTCTACAGCCTGGCGCAGAACGGCCAGGCGCCGGCGACGTTCGGCACGACATCGAGCAATGGCGTGCCGCGTAAAGCGCTGCTGCTGTCGATCTTTGCCTTACTGCTGGGCGTGTTGCTCAACTACCTGGTGCCGGACCAGGTGTTCGTATGGGTGACCTCCATCGCCACCTTCGGCGCGATCTGGACCTGGCTGATGATCCTGCTGGCCCAGCTCAAATTCCGCAAAGGCTTGAGCCCGGCGGAGCAGGCGGCCCTCAAGTACCGCATGTGGCTGTACCCGGTCAGCTCCTACCTGGCTCTGGCGTTCCTGGTGCTGGTGGTGGGCCTGATGGCGTACTTCCCGGAGACCCGTGTGGCGCTGTATGTCGGGCCTGCGTTCCTGGTGCTGTTGACCGTGTTGTACTACGTATTCAAGTTGCAGCCCGCCGTCGCCAATAGCGGCGCGACCCGCTCCGTTTAAATGTGCGGGCTTGCCTGCGATAGCCATAGGTATCTACATAACTCTGTTAGCTCAACGGTAACCACGATGCGAAGCGAGCCGCTCTTGATCTGCTTTTGATCTTAGGCGCCCCGTTAAACCACGCTGGCCGGAATTCGACAGGGATTTGGGGGGTAAACCGGCAGGGATGCCGGTTTAGCCGCCCCGCGCCATGGATGGCGCGTGGCGGCGGCCCCCCAAATCACTGGCGGATTACGGGCACACCGAGCCTAAGCGAGGTGCCGAGTGGTGGGGCAAGAGCGTTTTGCTTACTTTGCCGCTTTTGCAAAGTGAGCCGCCGTCAGGGCGGAACCCTAAGTGGCCGTTACCGCAGCAATGGATATGTACACGGTCCAACTGTGTTGACTGTCAGGCCGTCTTCGCAGGCAAGCCAGCTCCCACATTGGATCGCGGGGCATCAGTTATATCTGTGTCGGCTGCCAGGCCGTCACGGGAGCAAGCTCCCTCGCCACAGATTTAGCGTCGTGCCGAAGTTGTGTAGATACCTATGCTGCGATAGCGGTGGTTCAGTTGCCATCCCGGTGTCCGGCGGCGTCGCTAACTATGTAGTCGTGACGACGGCGCGGCTGGCGTAGCGTTGGTCCAGGCGCTTGTTCAGGTCCAGCCATGCCGCCAATAAGCCCATCAACACAGCGCCCGCCAAGGCCGTGGATAACTTGATCGCCAGGCTGTCGCCGGCCATGGCATTGAGCATGTCGGCCAGTGGCGCCAGCACCACGCCCAGGCAAAACACTTCCAGGGAGTAACGCCCCATCCTCGCCAATTGCAGGGCCAGCCACTGCTGCGTCCAGCCGACGTCGGGGAGCAATTTGGCGGTGACGTAGGCCAATGCCAGGAAGTGCAGCAGGCGCACCGGGGACAGGTCGGTCTTGCTGATGGGGTACAGCCATTCGCCAATCACGCGTGGCATCCAGGCGTCATGCACCTCGGGCCAGCGCCAAGACAAGGTGATCACACAGGTCACCAACACGTAGAGCGCAGCGGCCACGAACAAGGGTTGGCGCAGCAACGGCCGCGCTTCGGCGCGGCTGGGTGAGCGCAACGCGGCTGCGCCGCCGAGGATGAACAAGCATTGCCAGGTGATGGGGTTGAAGTACCACACTCCGCCGTTGCTCGCGGGCAAATTCCAGCCCTGCCAGGGCGCCAGCAGGTACACCGCCACCGAGATCGCCACCATCACGTTGGGCACATACACCAGCAGTGGCAGGGTGAGCGGCAGGCTCAGAATCAGCACGATGTACAACGGCAACGGGTCGGTGAGGTAGGGCTTGAAGCGCAGCAGCAATTCATCCATCAAGGCCTGCTGGGTATTGCCGAGAAAATGCCCCAGGCCCATCTCCTGCACCAGGTCGCGGGTCTCGATATGGCTGTTGGCGAAAACCACGATGCCCATCAACAGCGCCAACAGGAAAATATGCGCCACGTAGAGCGTCCACACCCGACGCAGGATTTTCAGGCAGGCGAAGAGATAGCCCTCGCGCTGCAGAATCTTGCCGTAGGCCAGCACGGCTGCGTAGCCGGCCAGGAACACGAAGATTTCCGCGGCGTCACTGAACCCGAAGTTCTGCACGGTGATGTTGGCGAGAGGGTTGTGGGGCACGTGATCCCAGAAAATGAAGATCAACGCCAGGCCCCGAAAAAAGTCGATGCGCGGGTCGCGTCCGTTCAGCATGGCAGCGGGCTCTTGAACAAGTTGTTGAATGACGATAGGTGAGCGCGGGCGTCGCCGCACGTCGGGCGGGCGGAGGTTGGCGGAATTTGTAAGCAATTGCAAAGGCTGGGTATTACTGAATGTCTCAGTTGTGTGTGGGCTGCCTGCCACCTCTTTACGCTTGGTATGCCGGTTTCCTTGGGCCGCTAGTTGCTGCTCATGACCTGCATGGGTGGCCTAACCCTGGGGATGGTTAGGGCCCATCTGCGCATGCGGTTTTTTCTGTCGCGTTGGGAGGTGATTTCTCCGAAAGAGTTAACGCGGCGCACAATGGCGACAAATTTCAATAACGGCACGTGAACTTCCTTGTTTCAACGATGCCGTCGGTGGGCCGGTTCAGCGAGCAGTGGGTATGCTCAGAAAGCGTCCATCAGCAAGACCCTGCACGGTTTGGCCTGATACGCATTGATCTGGGGTACCAATCGGGTGAAGTGCTCGGTCTGGCAATGCGCATCCAGCGCTGCCTGATCAGGCCACTGTTCGATAAAGACGAAGTGCCCGGGGTCTTTTTGATCGACAAACAGATCGTAGGCGATGCACAGCGGTTCCTGGCGGGTTTTTTCCACCAGTTCAGCGTACCAGGGCCGCACGGTTTCCAAATGTTCGGGCTTGATAAAGTCTTCAGCGATGACTTTCAACATGGCAGGCCTCCGTCAGGCAGCAGCGATTTCATGCGGCTCAAAACTGTCCGCCCGCGCCATCTGCCACATCCGCGAATAAAACTCGCCGTTCACTTCCCCGGTGAGCAACTCGCCGGGCTTTAGGAACACATGCAACTGCGAAAACAGCTTGATCTCCGTCGCCGACATCCGACGTACCAAATGCTTGGCCGACAACTGCGACGGATGCTCCAGCCCGGCGGCGGCGAGCATTTCTGCCAGGGCATGCAGCGTGTTGCGGTGGAAGTTGAACACGCGCTGGGCCTTGTCCGGCACCACCAGCGCGCGTTGGCGCAGCGGGTCTTGGGTGGCGACGCCAGTCGGGCATTTGTTGGTGTGGCATGACTGAGACTGAATGCAGCCGATGGCGAACATGAAGCCGCGTGCCGAGTTGGCCCAGTCGGCGCCGATGGCCAGGACGCTGGCGATGTCGAAGGCGCTGACGATCTTGCCGCTGGCGCCGAGCTTGATCTTGTCGCGCAGGTTCAGGCCCACCAGGGTGTTGTGTACGAACAGCAGGCCTTCGCGCAGCGGCACGCCGATATGGTCGGTGAATTCCACCGGCGCGGCACCGGTACCGCCTTCCTTGCCGTCCACCACGATAAAGTCCGGAAGGATGCCGGTTTCGAGCATGGCCTTGGCGATGCCCATGAATTCCCACGGATGGCCCAGGCAGAACTTGAAGCCCACGGGTTTGCCGCCGGACAGTTCGCGCAACTGAGCGATGAACTGCATCAGCTCGATCGGCGTGGAAAACGCGCTGTGACGCGACGGCGAGATGCAGTCTTCACCCATCATGATGCCACGGGTGTCGGCGATTTCCTGGGTGACCTTGTGCTTGGGCAAAATCCCGCCATGGCCGGGCTTGGCCCCTTGGCTCATCTTGATTTCGATCATGCGCACTTGGGGGTTCTGAGCCTGCACGGCGAAGCGTTCGGGGTCGAAACGGCCGTCGCTGGTGCGGCAGCCAAAGTAGCCGCTGCCCAGTTCCCAAGTGAGGTCGCCGCCGTTTTCGCGATGGTAGGGGCTGATGCTGCCTTCGCCGGTGTCGTGGGCAAAGTTGCCGAGCTTGGCGCCGTGGTTGAGTGCCCGGATCGCGTTGGCGCTCAATGAGCCGAAACTCATCGCCGAGATATTGAACACCGACGCCGAGTACGGCTGTGTGCACTGCGGGCCGCCGACCATCACGCGAAAACTGCTGGGGTCGCTCAGTGGCGCAGGGCGCATGGAGTGGCCGATAAATTCGAAGCCTGACTGGTACACGTCAATCAGGGTGCCGAAGGGTTTGTCTGCCGTTTCGTTCTTGGCGCGCGAATACACCAGCGAGCGCTGGGCGCGGGAGAAGGGCAGGGCGTCGCTGTCAGACTCCAGCAGGTACTGGCGGATTTCCGGGCGGATGGTTTCTACCAGGTAACGGATATTGCCCAGGATCGGATAGTTGCGGCGCACCGCATGGGGGCTTTGCAGCAGGTCGACAATGCCGATCAGGCTGAGTACACCGGTGACCAGCGTGATCGGCCACAGCCATTCGTGTTCGATAAAGGGGAGGCTGGCGAGGGTGAAAATGACGCACACAGCAAAGAAGGCGTAGCGGCTTAACAAGGACAGGCTCATACGGTTTCCTTGGGTTCGGACTCTTCAGGTCGATTAACCATTCTGCACCTGTCGACAAAGCACGGACAAGGATTGATCGTCCAGTCAGCTATTTGAGCCTCTGCGTATTTGTACCGACAAAAAACTATCAGCTTGATCAGGAACGTATTGCTGCCCCGTCACCATTCATTGAGTGTCTGGTTGTGACCGGGCGCTGTGAAGTAAGGACACTTTATCAAGAAGGAATTTATAACGACCAAAACGAGTGACTTACCTATGACGACATCGATAGCGGTAGGGAATGCTTTTTCCAATGTCTGGAATTCTGCCCCCTCCAGCCACGATTGGAATAAAAGCCAGTTAACCGGCCCGCTACGGGAGCAAATTGCCCAAGAACACAAACGCATGGAAGGTATCGAAAAACCCGAGCAGGATGTGAGCCGAAAGCCGGAGATCGCCACAGGCCGCCCACCGGGTGATAACCGCACCGCCGAACAAATCATCAACGATAATCCGATCCTCAAAAACCTGGGTCATCAAAAAGATATCAATCGCTCATTGGCTTACAAACTTCTGGGGGATTGGACGAGTAACAACAAAGACCCGGACGCACGGGCTGATGCAGCCTTCAACGCTGCGCGGGTGCTCAACTATATTGATTCGTCGTTATCGGCTGACGGCGAACACCGAGGCAAGGCCCACGGAAATGGCGACCTTGAAGGCATTACCCGTAGCGGCGACGCTCGGCACGGTACACCTGCAGGCATGTGGAAAGACTTTACGGAACAGGGTTATTTAGCCTTGCGTGAGCATCACCGTCTGGATAGTACCAGCGACACCCATGTCAGGAAGGACGGCACCAACAAAGATAACGTGCAGTGGGCTGCCGGCGAGGCTGGAAAGAGAACCCGGTTTATCCCTGGGCTCAGCAACATTCTTCTAGGTATTGGCGATTCGGAACCGGGAGTGATCGGAGCTATCAAAGGGGCCAAGGCGGGTTTTGACAAAACTCGGGCTGATGGTTTCGATGAAGCGCTCGCCAGCGCTACGAGAGGAAATCTTGTGGGCGTCGTTAAAGGGTATATCAATGCCGTGAAGAACAACGAAGCCAAGCCGAATGAGGCCCAGTCAACACTGGATAAGATCAGCAGTTAAGCCAGTTTGGTTTAATGGTTGGACGCCACAGGAAATGGATTTCCAGAAGGCCCAAGGCCCCTCGTGTTATACCTTTATTGCAATAGGTTCTCGTTTGTCTGTGCGATATTATGTTACTGTATAACAAATCAACCGCGCCCAGACGCCCCGGAGGCCTCATGAAAGCTGGTATCCACCCCGACTACCGCACCGTGCTGTTCCACGACACTGCCGCCGACGTGTTCTTCCTCATCGGTTCCACCGCCGACAGTGATCGCACCCAGAAACACAGCGACGGCAACACCTATCCCTACATCCCCCTGGACGTCTCCAGCGCCTCGCACCCGGTCTACACCGGCCAGCAGCGCAAGACCCAGGCCGAAGGCCGGATTGCCGGGTTCAACAAGCGTTTTGCATCGTTTGGGTCGAGCCCGAAAAAAGCTGACGCATGAGCATGATTCGGCGGCGTGCCCTACGCCGCCGTCTGCCGAATCGGCAGTACTACCCGAAACTTCGTACCCTTGCCCACCTCACTGCTGACGCTGATATCGCCACGGTGTTTCTTGACGATCCCGTAGGACAACGACAAACCCAGCCCGGTACCTTCGCCCACAGGCTTGGTGGTGAAGAACGGGTCGAAAATCTTCTGCACGGTGTCGGGGGCAATCCCACAGCCGTTGTCTGCGACTTCCAGCCACACGTTCTCGCCGTCCACCCCGTTGCTGATGGTAATGGTGCCGCGCTCAGGGCCCATGGCTTGTGCGGCGTTGATCACCAGGTTCATCACCACCTGGTTGAGTTGCGAGGCCAGGCACTCGATTTCTGGCAGCGGCGTGTAGTGCTTGACCACATCGGCCTTGTACTTGAGTTCGCTGGCGACGATGTTCAGCGTCGAATCGATGCCTTGCTGCAGGTTGGCGAATTGCCAGGTCTGGTCGTTATCCACCCGTGAGAAGTTCTTCAGGTCCTTGACGATCTGCACCACACGGCCGATGCCGTCCTTGGACTCGCGGATCAGGATCGGAATGTCGTCCTTGAGAAAGTCCAGGTCCAGCTCGCTGCGCAATGCCGCAAGTAGGTCGCGATGTTCTGGCGCCCCGATGTGCGCTTCGCTGCGCTGGTAGGCATCGAGCATCTGTTGCAGCTGCTTGAAGTAACTGTCGAGGGTGCTGAGGTTGGAGGAAATAAAGCCCACGGGGTTGTTGATCTCATGGGCGACGCCGGCCGCGAGTTGCCCCAGCGAGGCGAGTTTTTCCGACTGCACCAATTGGCTTTCCAAGTGCTTGCGCTCTTCAATTTCCAGTTGCAGCGCTTGGGTGCGTTCTTCCACCAACCGCTCCAACTGCGAGGTTTGCAAGGAGGCGCGGCGGGCCATGTGCCACTTGTTGGCCAGGGTGTTGGCCATTTGCTGGACTTCAATGTTGTCGAACGGCTTTTTCAGGATCAGCAGGCGGTCGTGGGCGTGCAGGCGAAACAACAGGTCATCCCAGGAATAGTCCGAGTAGGCGCTGCACACCACCACTTGCAAGTCGGGGGCGACTTTCCACAGTTCTTCAATGGTCTTGGCGCCGTCCCAGCCCTGGGGCATGCGCATGTCAACGAAGGCCAAGGCATAGGGGCGCTGTTGCGCCATGGCGCTGGTCAGCAAGCCCAGGCCTTCCTCGCCGCCATACGCGCCGTGCAGTTCGAATGCCTGGGCTTGAGGTTTGGCGGTGTCGCCGAACAACGCCGACTCCATTTCATCCAGCGCTTCGGTTGAGGCTTCGTCGGGCATCAGGATCTTGCGAAAATCCTCATGAATGGACGGTGTGTCATCGATCAGCAGGATGCGCCGGTTGGGAGGTTGGTTCATGAGCTGCTTCCGGCAAGGGGCAGGGGGATGGTCAAGGTGAAGACGGCGCCAAGGCCCGGCCCGTCGCTGTGGGCGCTGAGCTGGCCGTTCATTTCCACGGCGGCCAGGGCGCAGCTGTGCAGGCCGAAGCCGTGGCCTTCCTTGCGGGTGGTAAAACCGTGGGTGAAGATACGTGCCATGTTCTCGGGTGGTATGCCTTCGCCATCGTCCTTCACACTGATCTTCAGGGTCTCGTCGCCTACCGATTCCACCGCCAGGGTGATTTGCCGTGGGCGCTCAGACAGTTTGTCCATGGCGTATTTGGCATTGCTGATCAGGTTGACCATGATCAGCAATAACCGGTGCTTGTCCGCCAAAATCTCCGGCACCGGGGCGTACGCCTTCACAACAGTGACATGGTGACGGCTCAGCGCGCCGGCGTTCATGCGCAGGGCGTCGTCCATCAAGGCGCTGATATTGACCGGCTCCAGCAAGGTAGACGCACCCGCATAGGATTGCTGGGTCGAGACGATGTCCTTGATGTGGTCCACGCTTTTGCTCAACTGCACCAGCTCATCGCTCATGCCTTGCTGTTCGAGGGCAATCGCTTCGACCAACTGGTTCAGATAGCCCGGCAGCAACTTGCCCTTTTCATCCTCGGTAAGGAAGGTGCCCAGGTCGCCTTGGTGAGAGTTGATCAGTTGCATGGCCTTGCCCAGGCCGAGCGCCTTGCTGCTGCGCAGCTTGCGGCTGACCAGGTCGGCAGAGATGTTCACACTGTTGAGCACGTTACCGACGTTGTGCAGTACGTTGGTGGCGATCTCCGCCATGCCGGCCTGGCGGGCGCTGTTCATCAGCTCGCTCTGGGCATCCTTGAGCTGTTGCGTGCGCCGTTCCACTCGTTGTTCCAGGGTTTCGTTGGCGGCCTGCAACGCTCGGTTGACGCGGTTGATCTCGGCGAAACTGCGCAACAGGCGCACAGCCAGATAAAGCAGCAGCACCACCAGCAAGGTCGAGAAGATCAGCAGGTAGCGATGGTACTGATGATCGATGAGGTCCGTAGCCTGCTGGTCCTGATTGAGGTGAGTGGTCAGGTCATCGAGGTGTTCGGCCACCGGCACGGCGGCAATCCGCTCGAGCAGGCTGTTGACCAGTGGCTGTTCGCGCAGGATCAGCGAAATATGATTGCTGAGAATCTCCACTGGTACCTGGAATTCATTGGGCAGGCTTTGTTGGTTGACTGCCAGTTTGCCCAGGCCCACCAGGATGTCGGCGGCACGTTCGTCGCTGGTGACCTGGGCGAACTCCAGGCTGCTGAGCAGCAGGTCGTAAGTGTCAGTGGCCACGCTTTGCAGTTGCAGCCGGCCTTCGTCGGTCATGCTGTTGAATTGGGCCTGGATGTCGTCTTCGGCCGTCGGCAAAAAAGCCAATGAGTTACGCAGCACTGCGTTGTGGGATTTGAACTGGTCGACGAGCCGGGCTTTTTCCTCGATGGCCGTCAGATACGCCGCATGGCTGGCTTGCCAACCGGGCAGGTCGACAGCGCTGTGGTAGGTGTCGCGGCTTTCCAGCTCAGCCCCGATGCGGGTCATCTCGGTCAGCGGTGTCACCAGTGGGTCATAGTTGTGGGTGATCGCGATGCGGGCCTTGAGCACTTCGCTGTCCCACTGAGCATTGAGCTGCTGGAGTTGGCGGATCAAGTCGCGCGACTGGGTATAAGTGGCTGTCTGGTCGCGTGAAGACTTGAGGTACAAAAACACCAGGGTGGAGGCCAGGAACAGGGTGATGAGGCCTAGCAGGATTTGGCTGGTGCGTCGGCGTGACAAGGGTCTCATAACGGCTTGCCCGCCCATTCACCGGTCAGGGTCTTGAGAAACTGGATAATCAGGTCCTTGTCTTCCTGGGACGGGTTGCGCCCCAACTGGTACTTGAACATCACGTCAACCGCCTCTTCAAGGGTCTTGGCCGAGGCGTCGTGGAAGTACGGCGCCGTGACGGCCACATTGCGCAGGCTGGGCACCTTGAACACGTGGCGGTCTTCTTCATCCTGGGTCAGCAGGTAGCGCCCCAGGTCCGATTCCAGCGGGTTGCCGCGGGCCTTGAAGTAGTCGCCCATCACGCCGAACTTCTGGAACATATTGCCGCCAATGTTCACGCCCTGGTGACAGGCGATGCAGCCGTAATCCTTGAAGCGTTGGTAGCCGTATTTTTCCTGGCGGGTCAGGATATCGGTGTTGCCCAGCAAGTATTGGTCAAACCGCGAATTGGGTGTCAGCAGCGTACGCTCGTAGGTGGCCAGGGCGTTTTGCACATTGGAAGCGGTGACGCCATCGGGATAGGCCTGTTTGAACGCGTTCTGGTAGGCGGGCAGGGCGGACAGGTTGCGCACAACGGTATTCCAGTCGCTGCCCATTTCCACCGGGCTGATCACCACCTGCTCGACCTGGGCCTGCAGCGTGTCCACCCGACCGTTCCAGAACTGTTTGAAGTTCAGGCTGGCATTGAATACGGAAGGGGTATTGATCTGCACCGGTTTGCCGTCAAAGCCAATGGAGAATGGCTTGTTGTCGGCGCCGCCGCTGGTGAGTTGGTGACAGCTTGCGCAGGACAAGGTGTTGTTGACCGACAAGCGCGGCTCATTGAACAACTGGCGACCCAACTCAACCTTGGCCGGCTCCAGTACTGGAACCGCCGGCAAGGGCTTGAGCGCTTCGTCCAGCGGCGCGGCTGACAGCGATGCAGTGCCCAGGCATAACGCGAACATCAGGCCGGAACGGTGGTTTACGACATTGCTCAAGCGAGCACTCCTTGCAGGCCCAGGGCTATTTATTTTATTGATCCGGCATCAGTGTCGCGCTATCCGTTTGCAGCAGCTGCACAAAATCTTTCGAAGGCAGCGCCTTGCTGAACAGAAAGCCCTGGCCCTCCTCACACCGCTGGGCTTTGAGGAAGTTCAATTGGTCGACGGTTTCCACACCTTCGGCAATGATGTTCAGTTCCAGGCTCTTGCCCATGCCGATGATAGCGCTGATCAATTGTTCGTCCTGGCTATTGATGCGCAGGCCGCGCACGAAGGATTGATCGATCTTCAGCACGTCGATGGGAAAGCGCCGCAGGTAGCTGAGGCTGGAGTAGCCGGTGCCGAAATCGTCCAGGGCCAGGCGGATGCCCATGGCCTTGATCTTTTGCAGGGTCTCCACGGTTTCGTCGACGTTCTGCATCAGCACGCTTTCGGTGATTTCCAGTTCCAGTTGGGTGGGCGGCAGGCCTGTTTCTTTCAGGATGGCGGCCAGGTTGTCGACGAAGTCCCGTTGGCGAAAGTCGATCGCCGAGATGTTCACCGACATGCGCAGGGGCGCCAGGCCCATCTCACGCCAGGCTTGGGCTTGTGCGCAGGCTTGGCGCAGTACCCACTGAGTCAGGCGCACGATCAGGCCGCTGTCTTCGGCGATCGGAATGAACTCCGCCGGGCTGACCCAACCCGACTGCGGTCGAAACCAGCGGGTCAGCGCTTCCGCACCGACGATGCGCCCGGACTCCAGCGCCAGCTTGGGTTGGTAATGCAGCACAAATTCATCGCGGTCCAGCGCCTGGCGGATCGCGCTTTCCAGGTTTTGCTGATGCTGGGCGCGCAGGTTCATGTCTTCGGTGTAAAAGCTGAAATCCCCCGGGCCGCGTTCTTTGCTGGTACGCATCGCGGTTTCAGCGTGCTTGAGCAAGCCCACGGCATTGTCGCTGTCATCGGGATAAATGCTGATGCCCAGGCTGGCGCTCACACTCAGGTCATGCCCCGCAACATGGCGAGTCGCGCTGACGGCATTGAGTACCTTTTGCGCAATGTGCTGGGTTTGCTGGGGATGCTGGATATCGTTAAGCAGCACCACGAACTCGTCAGAGCCATAACGAAACACCGAATCCGACGCCCGCACCACCGCCACCAGGCTCAGGCTGAGCTGCGCAAGCACCTCGTCGCCGGCCGGATAGCCCAGGGCGTTGTTGATGCGCTTGAAGCGGTCGAGCCCCAGAAACATCACCGCCAGTTGCGTGTCGTGCCTGCGGGCCAAGGCGATCGCCTGGGTCAGGCGGTCGCCCAGCAACGTGCTGTTGGGCAACTCCGTCAGGGCGTCGTATTGCAATAAATGCGAGACCTTGAGCAGCTCCTGCACGCGTTCCTCGATGGTGCGCTCCAGGCTGATCACCTTGAGGGCCGCGTCCTGGGCCAGTTGCCATTTCCAGGTCAGGGCGCTGGCCATCTGGCGGATTTCCAGGTGGTCGAAGGGCTTTTTCAGGATCAGCAGTTGGTCGTTGTATTTCAGGCGCGCTTCGATTGCCTCGAAGGAGTAGTCGGAATAGGCCGTGCAGAGCGCGATTTGCAGGTTGGGGTCCGCCTCCCACAACTGTTCGATGGTGTGCAGGCCGTCCCAGCCAGGGGGCATGCGCATGTCGATAAACACCATGGCGTAGGGCGAGTGGGCGTCCAGGGCTTTCTTGACCAGCGCCAAGGCTTCCTGGCCCTGATAGGCCGAATCCAGGTCAAACGCCTGGCGCGCCGGCGCGGTGGTGCCGAAGAGGGTGGACTCCAAAGTGTCGAGGGAGAGCTCGCCATGCTCGTCGGCACAGAGGATCTTGCGAAAATCCTGGTGGATCGAAGCCGTGTCATCCACGATCAGGATGCGCCGGTTGGCCCGGCCCGATTCCGTCCTCATGGCGCACTCGGCACGTGCAAAAGGCTTGATGGCATGACAATTCCTTCCCTGGTTCTACAACTGAACGGGGCGCGAGCATGCAGTGCAGCATAGTTGAGTTCCCTTGATATCGACGGCCAGTTGGCGTCAAATCAATCGCGCTTTGTATTGCGCGGATTCAATTTAGCCTAACTTCGTTTAATTTGAAGGCAGAGTCGCCATGGATGAACAACTCGCTACGAAGTCCGCTGTTTTGCTGGTCGACGATGAAGAGTCGATCCTTAATAGCCTGCGCCGCCTGTTGCGCGGCCAGCCCTATGAGGTGGTATTGGCCACCAGCGGCGCCCAGGCACTGGAGATCATGGCGACCCGGCCTATCGATCTGGCGATGAGCGATGCGCGCATGCCCGGCATGGACGGCGCCACGCTGCTGGCCGAGGTCCACCGCCTGTATCCCGCCACCAGCCGCATCCTGCTCACCGGCTACGCCGACCTCACCACCATCATCAAGGCGATCAACGACGGGCAGATCCACCGCTACATCAGCAAACCCTGGAACGACGAAGAGTTGCAACTGGTGTTGCAGCAAACCCTCGAGCACCAACGCCTTGAACGCCTGGCCCGAGACCAGACCGAACAGCTAAAGCTACTCAACGCCACCCTGGAAAAACGTGTGGCGGCGCGTACCGCCGAGTTGCAACAAACCGCCGACATGCTCGACCTGGCCTACGACGAGCTCAAGCGCAGCTATGTGACCGGCACGGAAGTGTTTTCGCTGCTGGCCAACCTGCGCTTGCCCAAGGACAAACAGACCAACCGCGCGTTGATCGAGTTGATCCGGGTGTATTGCGCCGCCCAGTCCATGGACGAATCCAGCACCCGTGACCTGACCATGGCCGCCGCGTTGTACAACATCGGCAAGTTGAGCTGGACCGACAGCATGATGGTTGCACCGTCGGACAAGCTGCACAGCACCGACCGCGGCTTGTACCGTGAGTATCCGGGGCAGAGCGAGTCGCTGCTGATGACCCTTGAGCCGATGAAGGACGCGGCGCGGATCATTCGTCATCACCAGGAACGTTGGGACGGCACGGGGTTTCCCGACCACCTCAAGGGCGATACCATCCCGCCCGGTTCACGGCTGCTGAAGCTGGCGGTGGACTTTATCGAATTGCAGAAAGGCCTGATCCTGGAGCGGCACCTCAACAGCGACGAGGCGCTGTTGTATATCCGCAAGTACGCCGGGCGCCTGTATGACCCTGCGTTGGTGGAAGATTTCGTGCAAGCCTGCGCGACCTTCCTCAGCGATGTGACCCTGGGTGATCCGACGGTAAAAGTCCTCTCCACCCGTGAGCTGGAAGCCGGCATGGTGCTGGCGCGCAACCTCAATGCCGACAACGGCATGTTATTGCTCAATGCCGGCAAGGTGCTGAACCTGCCACTGGTGGACAAGCTGATCGCGTTCGAGGCGATGGAGGGCGCCAAGTACAGTGTGTTTATCAGGGCGCCGGACGAGGTGCCGCCCCTCCTGTAGTTATACGCCCCAGGCTACGTGCTTGCTGGCGTGGTAATCAAAGATACCCCTGATGATGTAGACATCTTTGCCACCTTCTTTGCCATTTTGTTCAATTGCCACGCGCCAAAGACCACGGCCTGTGCCGGGCTGCACCTGGGGGAGATCGACATAGGTGAAGTTGCCTATTCGCTTGCGGCTGAGGCGACCGGCTTGGATATCCTGGGTGATTTCCCCAAGTTTGGCGGTGGCAGGGGCGGGCAGGAGTTTTTTCTGGGTTTGCGCCAGTTCATCCAGCTTCACGATGTTGATGTGCGGATCGCGAGTGGGCACGACTTCCGGCCCGACAGGCAGCGCCGGCCCTGGCCTTTCAACTCTATGGGTTTGAACGCGGGGGACTTCGAACTCCAGAGGCGTTGCAAACTTGGGCAGGGCTTTTTCGAATGCGGTGACGTCTCTACTGTCTACCATGGCTACGCCAGTATCTGCCCCATGCTGGCCTCGGGATAGGGCGATATAGGGAATACCGGATTTTTTGAAATCCTCTGAAAAGGAGGTGACTTGAAGCTTGGCGAGCTTGGCCTTGAAGGTCTCCTTCATGAAGGCATCCAGGGTGCTTTTTGTCTCAGGCAGCAGTAAGAATCGACGTATCGCCTCCTGGCGTGTAATTCCCAGATCTGAGGCGAGTTGATTAATACGTACGAGGTGTTCGGGCTTGTATGCAAACACTTTCAGTGCAGCATCCCGCCAAGTATAAAGTTCATATTTTGCTGCGAATTTATCCATCGCATGCTGGTGTTTGTGGGTGATGGCGTACCCGACAAATTGTGCGCCAGTATCGGGGTCGGCAACGGCAATCGATGTTCTGATTTGTTTGTCGAGGTTCTCGTTTTTGCCAATGAGCCTTTTGACTTTTTTAAACAGTTCTTCCTTGTCCCGCGCAGACAGGGGTTGCGCAAAATGTTGTGTCGACAGGTGTATATGTTCAACCGTGGCCAGTTCGAGCCGCAGGTTTAACAGGGAACTACGTAATCTCTCTTGATTGGCTCGGCTCAAGCTTTTCGAGTTCGACATCCAGCGGCGAAATTCAGCTTCATCCAGGGTGCCAAGCTGTTGTCGGGCGCGAGTGATCAAATCGAGCTTCAGGGAAGCGTCGGTTTGTTCTATGACGCGCACGAAATCCCGCATTTCCCCTTCTGTTGCAAAAAGCCGCATCGCCGCGATCAGGTCCGCATCCACTTGCTGTTCAGGGGTGAGAGGACGCAGGGCACCCAGAACGGAACCTCCGCCCACAGCGTCTCGTTCGAAACGGGGCTTCCAGCTTTTTGCGTCTCCCGGTACGACCATAAAGTCCACGTGGTGACCTGCCGGGTCTTTTACATAGCGTGCGCCGTCTTCTATATAGGACTGATACAGGTGATAGCGGCCTGTTGGGTCGCGCATCGCGATGAACTGGTTATTGTGTTTATCAAAAAAACACGGTGCGCGGCCCGACTGGCGCGACAGTCTGTATCGGTGGGTGTCGGCAAACTCCACTACGTCAAAGAACGGCTCTATTTGCTCAGGCAACCGATACGGCATCACATTGACCCAGGCGGGTTCCAACGGGCGGAGGGAGGCACCCGTCAGTACAATGGCGGTGCTCCTGTCCGTACCGACTTTACTGGCCAGCCCCGGAATGCGCCGCCCCAGCTGCTTGGCCACGCCTAATCCGCGGTTGATAGCTCGGCGCAAAAACGACAGGGCGGTTTTGCCGGGTATCAACCCGAGCAGAAAATCGGCGGTTTCCACCCCGAACATAAAGGCGTTTACCGCCGATTCGCGGAAAATTTGCGCATTGCTCCGTGAACGGTAGTCGGCGTGCGCGAGTTGAAAACCCAGTTGCGCCGAATACAGGTACGCGTGGAAATTGCCGGTTATCGGCGTCAAGGTATAGCGGTACACACTGCGCGTATCGTTGAAGATCCGTGTGATCTCTTTCGTATCCTTAGTGGCCATCTGGGAAGTGAAATAGGCCTGCCATTCCGGTTTTGCTTTCAGCGTGTCCAGCTCCACCAGCCCCTTGGTCAGCTCCCGGAAGGCAACGCCATCTGGTGCATCCGGGGTATACAGCACACTGACCCCGTCAGGCTTGGTGCCTTTTCGATGAATGACCAGGACACGATGCATGACCTGCCCGCCTTGGCCCCTCTCTTGCGCGGCGCCCAATACCAGCAGGTTGACCTCTATCTCGAATTCGCTGACTCGGGGGCGGGTGGTTGAATCAGGGTGTTCAGTGACGGCTTTTATCCAGTCAAACCCACTGCCTGGCGTCTGGAATGTAAACAGTTTGGCTGCGTCAGGGTTGAGACGGTTCTCAAGCGCGTCCTTATTCATTTTTGCCGCGTTGGCGCGCTGCCAGACTGTAGCGAAGCTGCTTGTCCCGCTGCTCTGCGAGAAGGTTGACCGCAGATACGTATCGTATTTTTGGCCAATGTCAGCTTCTGTCGCGAGTGCGCGCAAATCATCGTTGCCAAGTTTTCCGTGAGGGTTGCCGGCTGTGTCAATAATGTTGGCGGTGGCACTGATTGTTCTATGTATGCCATGCACCGACCATGGGTCGACATTACGTTGGGTATAACTTCCCAGTGTGCGCAGATCCACCACGGTTTGGGTACGCCAGGTGCCCCACGTCAGTTTTTTGCCTGGCAGGCACTGCGGGATATTGATCTTGCGGTCTTCGCTGATGTAGACAATGGTGGCTTCCTCGTTACGGTACCCCGTCATTTCGGCCGACCGGGAGGACGTTGTGACGCGCAGGTGAACCAGGCTTCTATAAGGGTCAATATCAACGTTGGCATACACAGGTTTCTGTTTTTTCAGCACCTTGTCGGTCTCCTGTTGGGAGAACGCTTCCAGTGTCAAGATTCTCTCAAGATGAGGTGCGAGTTCCTCATTGCTGTCGATCAGTTCTTGCTCCAGTTGCCTGTACCGAGCCTGGTCTTGCTCGTCGGCGGTTTTCAACCATGCGGGTTCGGCCGTCAACAGGCGTAGGTTGCGCACCATAAAAGCATTAGCGACATCCCACTGTGGCGTCAGGTCTGCGGCCAGGTCGAGCTCGCCTGTGGAGGGCAACGTCTCCCTGCGCAAGGCTTCGCGAACGGAGAAATGTTGCCTGATTCGCAATGCGCGGACACTGTCAGCAATCACGTCAGCGTCTATCTGGGACGGGGCCGTCGTCAGTACGGGCAAGCCGCTCAGCGCGGCACGAGCGGCTGTCGGCAGGCTTGCGATCAACAGCTTGCCTGGCGCTGCGCCGTCTTGTATGCGGGCTGCGACGGCGTCATTCAAACGCGCCAGGTTTTCAAACTCCTCAAATTCCTCGCTTGGGCTATAGAGCATCACTTTGCCCGTCAGAGGCGTCGTGCCCGTGGGGGTCAGAATGAATGCGCCGGCGAATTCACTGCCATTCTCCAGGGCCAGTCGGTAAACCGTGGGCCTGTTGTCGACGGTAAACACCTGTTCACGTGCCGCAGCACTTGGGTACTTGAGCACATTCTGCGCCAGCGTCCTTGCATGCGCCGACAACGTGCCGTCCACCGAGCGCAATGCCAGTTGATGGGCCAGCACTTGTCGTCGCAGTGCAACCAATTGCTCCTCCGTATTGGGTTGGGAGGGCTCGCCAGCCCCCCAGAATGTATTCAGGCTCAACGTGATGGCTATTTCCAGCCTGGCGGCCAGGGTTGTCGTCGAGGCATTGGCAGAGAGGAATTTATCGGTGTCCAGGGTGTTGCATTCGCGGTAGAAGGCGCCGCTCTCCTGGGTCAGATAAGACTCTGCGCCAGGCGCGCGTAAGGTGGCCAGCAGCGAGCCCAGTGGTTCGCAGGACAGCAGGTGCTTTTGGCCTTCCTGGTCTTCGCGATAGCGGCTATAAAAAATCTGGTTGGGATTGATGGGCAGATGTGCATCGGGAAACATCTCGGCCAATTGCTGCTGGTACACGCGGCCGACACTCGGCTGTCGCCTTACCAGCTCAGAGGTCTGTGCATTGAGTTTGTCGAGTTCACGGGTGAGGTAAGCCAGTTGTTCTTCGGCAGAAAGTGAAGCCGGCGGCACGACCGCAAGCGTCATCGGTTGCACGGTAGGGGTTGACGTGCTGTCGGCCGGCAGCGGTTGCGGTTCGTCAGTGGATGATTCTTTGAGGGTAGGCAATGAATTGTGCATGAGTAAACTCTTATAAAAGAGCGCGGCGCACCGAGGTGCAGCGAGCCCTGCTGAATATGAGTTTGCGAGTTTAGGGTGGCCGAAACTGGACCCTGCGGTGTATGTATGTCGGAAAAAATCGCCCTGCACGCGCGAGTTGCGTGCGCAGAATGCGCGTGGGATCCTTGGCCGCTTTTCAATCCGAGAGAGGGCTTTCCATGTCCAAGACTATCCGCATTGCAGCCGCGCTGTTGGTCCGTGGCGACGGTCAAACCCTGCTTGTGCGCAAGCGCGATACCCTGGCTTTCATGCAACCGGGCGGCAAAATCGACGCCGGCGAGCAACCTGCCGAGGCGCTCGTCCGTGAGTTGCACGAGGAGCTGAACCTGCGCGTTGATCCGAGCCAAGCCGTCTATCTTGGCCTGTTCTCGGCACCCGCGGCCAACGAACCGGGTTTTACCGTAGAGGCTGAGTTGTTCAAGGTGCAGGTCGACGTCGCCGTCACCCCTGCAGCAGAGATTGAAGAGGTGTGCTGGATCGATCCCATGGGCGAAGGTGACTTGCATCTGGCGCCATTGACGCGCGATTTGATCCTGCCGTTCTATCGTGATTCGCTGGCTACCGCATGATGATTCGCCCGCTGGACGCCGACGATGCGCAAGCCTATCGGGCATTGATGCTCGAGGCCTATGGCGCGTATCCGCAAGCGTTCACGTCCAGTGTCGCGGAGCGCGCCTCGATGCCATTGAGCTGGTGGGAAAAGCGTCTCGACAGCCCGCTGGATTGCCTGTTGGGCGGCTTTGATGGGGAGCGACTGGCCGGCATCGTCGGCCTGGCCTACGAGCCTCGCGAAAAGGCGCGGCACAAGGTGACCTTGTTCGGCATGTACGTGACCGAGGCTTATCAGCAGAAGGGAATGGGGCGGCAACTGGTGCAAGCAGCGCTTGAGGAGGCTCGCCGGCATCCGCGCCTGAAACTGATCCAGCTGACCGTTACCGCTGGAAATGAGGCGGCGTTGGCACTTTACCAACGCTGCGGCTTCATCCAGTACGGTCTCGAGCCATTGGCGGTGCGGGTAGGTGTCGATTACTTCGACAAGATCCACATGTGGCGCGAAATCCGGGTTGAATGAAGCCCAAGGTGAGCTGGCTTGCCCGCGACAGCATCTACGTGGTGTGACAAGCGATCCGAGTTGCCTGCATCGCGGGCAAGCCCGACTCCCACACAAGCCCGATCTGCTGGCTCGATGAGGTTCTCTCCAGCTCAGCGAACCGCGCTAACTCCATCCAAGGTCGAAAACGATGTGTCCTTGGCTGTCAGCAAAAAGTCGCGCATATACGGCGCATCCAGCATGTCTGCGCGAATTCCGGCATACAGCGTGGCAAATAAACCTTTCTCGCCCAACCGCTTGGCTTTCACATACCCGCGTGAGCTGTATTCATGCAGCGCCCAGTGGGGCATACCGCACACCCCACGGCCGCTGGCCACCAGTTGCATCATCATCACGGTCAGCTCCGAAGTCCGCACCTGGGCCGGTTCCACGTCAGCCGGTTCCAGGAAGCGGGTGAAGATGTCCAGGCGGTCACGTTCCACCGGGTAGGTGATCAGGGTTTCTGTCAGCAGGTCTTCCGGCACGATGTAGGACTTGTTCGCCAGCGCGTGCTGGTTGGCCACCGCCAGCATGGCTTCGTAGGTGAACAGCGGTACGTAGGTGATACCCGGCAGTTCCAGCGGGTCGGAGGTCACCACCAGGTCCAGGTCGCCACGGGCCAGGGCCGGCAGCGGCGCGAAGGCAAAGCCCGAGGCCAGGTCCAGCTCGACTTCCGGCCAGGCATCGCGGAACTGGTCGATGGTCGGCATCAGCCACTGGAAACAACTGTGGCATTCGATCGCCATGTGCAAGCGCCCAGCGGTACCCCCGGCCAGCCGCGCAATATCGCGCTCGGCACCGCGCAACAACGGCAGGGTGGCGTCGGCCAATTGCAGCAGGCGCAGGCCGGCGCTGGTGAAGCGCACCGGTTTGGTCTTGCGCACGAACAGTGGCATGCCCAGGCGCTCTTCCAGTTCTTTGAACTGATGGGAGAGGGCGGACTGGGTCAAGTGCAGGCGTTCGGCGGCTTCCACCAGGCTGTCGGCCTCGCGCAAGGCGTGCAGGGTTTTCAAGTGACGGATTTCGAGCACAGGCGCTCCATGAAGAAAATTTGCGACGAAAACGGAATGCTTGATTTTGTCTCATGTTGTGGGGCGTGTCGACCATGACCACTGGGCGCTCTTCATCAAACTGTCATCGAACTGTGGCAGCGCGCTTGAACAAACTTCATCAGACTCGCGCTCTACTGGGGTTCTGCGTTTTGGTGTTTTTCATGCGTGCGTTGTTTTTAGTGGCCGCTCTACTGTTCGGCCTGCCGTCTTTTGCGGCGTCTCGATGTGATGTCAATGTCCCGACCCAAACGGTCGACCTGGCTCAGGTGAGCATCGCCTATCAAAGTATCGGCCGTGCGTCCGACCCTGCGTTGCTGCTGGTGATGGGCCTGGGCGGGCAGTTGATTCACTGGCCGGACGAAGTGGTGGTGGCCCTGTGCGAACATGGCTTTCGGGTGATTCGCTACGACAACCGCGACGTCGGCCTGTCCACCTGGCGGCAGGCGCCGGCGAGCGCCAACCTGACCTTCGAAGTGCTGCGCTACAAGCTCGGCCTGCCGGTGGCCGCGCCCTACACCTTGACCGATATGGCCGATGACGCTCTGGGTTTGATGGACGCGCTGCAGGTGCAGCAATTTCACGTACTCGGCGCGAGCATGGGCGGCATGATCGCTCAACACCTGGCGGCCATGGCGCCACAGCGCGTGGAAAGCCTGACCCTGATCATGACCAGCTCCGGCGCCGAGGGCTTGCCCGCGCCGAACGCGGCGCTGGTGCAATTGCTCTCGCGGCGCAGCGCGCCCAACCGTGAGGTGGCGCTGGAGCAACAGGCAGACTTGCTCGCGGCGTTGGGCAGCCCGGATATCAAGGACGATCGCCAGGCGTTGCTGCACCAGGCGGCGCTGTCCTATGACCGCGCCTTCAACCCCGAAGGCGTGAAGCGCCAGATCATGGCGATCCTGGCCGAGCCAAGCCGTGTGCCCTTGCTCAACCAACTGCGCGTGCCGGCGTTGGTCGTCCACGGCACCGCCGACCCCTTGCTGCCGGTGATGCACGGCGTGCACCTGGCCGCGCATATCCAGGGCAGCCAGTTGAAATTGATTCCCGGCCTGGCCCACCGTTTTCAGGAAGCGTTCAAGGCGCCCTTGCTGGCGGCGGTGTTGCCCTACCTGCAAGCCCATCGCCAGGATGCCGCGCACTGGGCGCAGATCGATTTGAGCGAGCCTTCGAAGGTGCTGTGAAGGTGGTGTATCGTGCAACCTTTATGTATACGCATGACTGCACGCGAGGTTGCCCACCATGAGTACTCCCCTGAAAATCGATTTCGTCAGCGACGTATCCTGCCCCTGGTGCATCATCGGCCTGCGTGGCCTGACCGAAGCCCTCGACCAACTCGGCAGCGAAGTGCAGGCCGAGATTCATTTCCAGCCGTTCGAACTGAACCCGAACATGCCCGCCATCGGTCAGAACATCGTCGAGCACATCACTGAAAAATACGGCTCCACGGCTGAAGAGTCCCAGGCTAATCGTGCGCGTATCCGCGACATGGGCGCCGCATTGGGCTTTGCGTTCCGCACCGACGGCCAGAGCCGTATCTACAACACTTTCGACGCGCACCGCCTGTTGCATTGGGCCGGGTTGGAAGGTTTGCAATACAACCTCAAGGAAGCGCTGTTCAAGGCGTATTTCAGCGATGGCCAGGACCCTTCCGACCACGCGACCCTGGCGATCATCGCCGAGAGCGTAGGGCTGGACATTGCGCGCGCCGCCGAGATTCTTGCCAGCGATGAATACGCCGCCGAAGTCCGCGAGCAGGAACAGCTGTGGGTTTCTCGTGGGGTGAGTTCGGTGCCGACCATTGTCTTCAATGACCAATATGCGGTGAGCGGTGGGCAACCGGCGGAAGCCTTCGTCGGCGCGATTCGCCAGATCATCAACGAATCGAAATCCTGAGGCCGAGCATGCAGCAAAATGTGGGAGCTGGCTTGCCTGCGATAGCAGACTGTCAGTTGCAAATGGGCTGGCTGACACACCGTTATCGCAGGCAAGCCAGCTCCCACACTTGATACTCATTGTTTGCAAAAGTGGCGCTCATCCAAGCGCTGGCCCATCCCTTGCATTACCCCCCTAAAGCCCAACCGGCCTGCGGTTGGGCACTGCCATTAGGGGTGAAACTTACCTTGAATATTCTTGACCTTGACCACAGCCTCACCGGCCAGGCACCGATTGCCCAGCGGTTGGCCAGCGGTCGGGCCACGCGCCTGGACCTACTGGACCTGGGCCCGAAATTGCGTTTGTGGTCCACCGAAAAAACCTGGAAACGTTTCGTCGAGCGCCTGGCCCAACGGCCACGGCCCCGTGACGCGCGCCCGGAAATCCTGTTTGTCGGCTCCGGCGATTATCACCACCTTACGCCGGCGTTTTTGGCCGACCTCAAAGAGCCCGTCAGCCTGATTCACTTTGACAACCACCCAGACTGGGTGCGCTTTGCGCCCAAGCGGCACTGTGGTTCGTGGGTCAACCGGGCGCTGAAGATGCCAGCGATCCAACGCATCGTCACCCTCGGCCCGTGCAGCGATGACCTGCATAACCCGCAACTGCGCGGCGGCAACCTTGGCGCCCTCAAGCGCGGGCGTTTGCAGCTGTTTCCCTGGCAGCATCCGCCGTCCAAGGTCTGGGGCCGGGTGGGGGACGGCGCCGGCCACCAGCAACAGGAAAACCACCTGCACTGGCGCAACCTGGCGGACCTGGATTGGGGCGCCTTCCTCGACCAGATGATTGCCAGCCTGCCCACCGAGGCGATCTGGATCACCATCGACAAAGATGTGCTCGCCAGTGAAGACGCCGCCACCAACTGGGACCAGGGCGGCATGCGCCTGACCCATTTGCTCCAGGCCCTGCGGGCGTTGGCGGCGGGTAAACGCATCATTGGCATTGACGTCTGCGGTGAGTTCGCCACGCCGGCATTCAGCAACGCGTTCAAGCGCTGGGAAGCCAAGTCCGACCAGCCGCCACCGGAGCGCTGGAGCCCGCAAGACTTGCAGCGTAATGCGGCAACCAATGAAGCCTTGATCGACCTGTTTGAGGAGCTGTTCCCGTGACCCTGACCGTGGTGCTGTTACTGGCGTTTTCCATCGTCCTCGATGTGATTGGCCAGCTGTGTTTCAAATTGGGCGTGGACCGTTTGCCGCAACTCGATGGCGGTTTTCGCCTGCGTGCGTTCTGGGGCCAGGTGTTCAATGCGCCGCTGTTGTGGGCCGGCGTCGGCGCCTACGTGATTGAGTTTTTTGTGTGGCTCGAAGCGCTGTCCCGTGCGCCCTTGAGTCTGCTGTTTCCGCTGGCGGCGTTGGCCTATTGCTTGGTGGTACTGGCAGGCAGGGTGGTGCTCAAGGAAACCGTCAGTCGGCGTCGTTGGCTGGGCACGCTGGTGATTACTTTAGGTGTGATGTTGGTAGCGATCGCGGGGAATCAGGCATGACAACGCAAACAATCAATACCGGCTGGCTGCATGGGCGTGTTGGCACCCTGGTGCTATGGGCATTGCTGATCGCCACCGAAAGCGCCGGGCAGTTGTTCACCAAGGTAGCCGGCGATCAATTGGGGCCGATGGACTTCAGTTGGCAATGGCTGGCGGACGTGGCGCGCAACCCGGGGATTCTGGCGGCGATTGCCAGCTATCTGGGTGCGTTTTTTGTGTGGATGCTGATCCTGCGGCGTAGCAGTTTGTCCCTGGCGTTTCCGCTGAGTTCGCTGGTGTTCGTGGCGGTGCTGCTGGGCTCTTGGCTGGGGTTGGGGGAGCACATCAGCGTGTTGCATTGGGTGGGCGTGGTGGTAATTATCGGTGGTATCGCGCTGTTGGCTGAGGGCGAAGAACACTGAAGATAGAGCTATGAAACACAGGCCCATTGTGGGAGCGGGCTTGCTCGCGAATGCGGTGGATCAGTGAAGTATCGGGTGACTGACACACTGCTTTCGCGAGCAAGCCCGCTCCCACAATTTTGCTCCCGTGTAATTCAGTCGAAGGTGTAGCTGATCGCCGTCTGCACCTGGCCCTGATTCACATGGCCAGCCTCCTTGACGATGCTGCTCTTGGCCGCCGACCCCACCAGGTGTACCCAGCTGGCGCTGGTCAGTAGCGACCAATGGGGCGCAAGGGGAAAGGCGAAGCTTTGGCTCAGCGTCACGTTCTGGAAGCCCCCGCTCGCGTTATAGGGCCGCAAGCCCGAGGCGACAGCTTCGTTGTTGTCCACGCCGAAGAAGGTGTTGGTCTGGCGCGCATCGGCAAAATGCGCAACCAGGCTATTGCTGCCGATAATCCCGCCACCCACGGGGTAACCCAGTTCGCCGCCGATTTTACCCAGGGCGCCGCTCTGGGAATGCCCGCCGCCCACGGCCTGGCCCAATTGCGCGTAGACCCGCCAGAAATTGGCCGGGGCATATTGGACGAAACCGCCCACCTCGGCCATGTCCGACACGTTGCGCAGGCCCTGCAATTCGCCGTTGGAAGTACGCCCCGGCAGGTAGTTGATATAGGGGCCAGCGGTAAGGCCGTGGGTATCCAGGGCGCTCCAGGTGAGGCCGTCATCGGTGCTCAGGCTGACGTCGCCCCAATCCAGGTCCAGATAAGGCACAGGCCGGGTTTCGTAGCGGCTGGCGCTGGGGTCGTGGGGCTGATAGCTGAGGCCCGCGCCCACGTCGCCCGTGATGCCTTCTGCCCACGCGGCACTGCAAAGGCCCCACCCTCCAAGTAAACCGGTGAATACAGCAGCAGCGAGCTTGGACATGGGGACGTTTCCTGAAGGTGGGCAGGCGCGCATGAACGCGCAAACCGACGCGCCTGCGCAAGCACTCATGTTGTTTGTAGCAAGCTACAAAAATTGTAGCTCCAGCGACACCTACCACCGCGCATTTCGCCCTAACCCCCAGCCCTGCGGGGTTTTCGCCAGTTGGCACAGTCCCTGCTCTATCCCTTGGCAAGCGCATACAGCGCGCTCCTCCAAGGCCCTTTACCTAAAGGAAAGGCAGATGATCAACTGGCATATCGTGTGTGACTTCGACGGGACCATTACGCCCACCGATGTCATCGACAACGTCCTCCAACGCTTCGCCGGCCCCGAGTGGGAAACCATTGAGCAGGAATGGCTGGATGGGCATATCGGTTCACGCGAATGCCTGAGCCGCCAACTGGCGCTGATCAAGGCCTCCCCGGCTGAACTGCTGGCGTACTTCGACAGCGTCGAGATCGACCCGGACTTCCCGGATTTCGTCGATCACGTCATGGGCCTGGGTGCCTCCATCGAAGTGGTCAGCGACGGCATCGAGCAGGGCATTGCCCGCATCCTCTCGCGCAACTACGTGACCCTGTTGCCGATCCTCGCCAACCGCCTGCGCCAGGTTGACCAGGACAGCTGGCGCATCGACTTCCCGTATGCCAGCGATGCCTGTCGCGCCGCTGCCGGCAACTGCAAGTGCAAATCCACGCCGCGCAACAAGCGCGTGCTGGTGATCGGCGACGGCAAGTCCGACATGTGCGTGGCCTCCACCGCCGACTTCGTGTTCGCCAAGGGCAGCCTCGCCGACTACTGCGTCGCCCACCAGATTCCTCATGCGCGCTTCGACACCTTTGCGCAAGTGCCGGCGTTGCTGGCCAAGCTGCCTCAAGGCATCGCCGCCAACGCCACCACCTTCAACACCTCTTCTGACAATCAGGAACTCTTCCATCATGTCTGATATCCGTATCGCTACCGCCGAAGACCAGGTTCTCCTGGATAAAGAAGCCAAGTACTGCTCCTATGGCGACACCGTTCACTACATCGAGCCGCCGCGTATTTTCAGCCGCTGCGAAGGCTCTTATGTGTGGGACACCGAAGACCAGGCCTACCTCGACCTGCAAATGTGGTACTCGGCCGTCAACTTCGGCTATGCCAACCCGCGCCTGAACAACGCGCTGAAAAAGCAGATCGACACGCTGCCGCAAATCGCCAGCCAGTACCTGCACAAAGGCAAGATCGAGCTGTCGGAAATGATCGCGGTCGATGCCAAGAACAAGTTCGGCCTCGACGGCCGTGTGCACTTCAACGTCGGCGGTTCGCAGTCGATCGAAGACTCCCTGAAAGTGGTGCGCAACGCCAGCAACGGCAAAAGCCTGATGTTCGCCTTCGAAGGCGGCTACCACGGCCGCACCCTCGGCGCCTCGTCGATCACCTCCAGCTTCCGCTATCGTCGTCGCTACGGCCACTTTGGCGAACGCGCCAACTTCATTCCCTTCCCGTACCACTTCCGTGGCCCGAAGGGCATGACCAAGGAAGAGTACGGCAGCCATTGCGTGCAGCAGTTCGCCCGCCTGTTCGAGACCGAATACAACGGCGTCTGGGACCCTAAGACCAACCAGTGCGAATACGCAGCCTTCTACGTCGAGCCGATCCAGGGCACTGGCGGCTACGTGATCCCGCCAATGAATTTCTATCGCGAGCTCAAGCACGTCCTGGACCAGCACGGCATCTTGATGGTGTCCGACGAAATCCAGATGGGCTTCTACCGCACCGGCAAACTCTGGTCGATCGAGCACTTCGATGTGCAGCCGGACGTGATCGTGTTCGGCAAGGCCCTGACCAACGGCCTCAACCCACTGGGCGGCATCTGGGCCCGTGAAGAGTTGATCAACCCGACGGTGTTTCCGCCAGGTTCGACTCACTCCACCTTCGCCTCCAACCCGCTGGGCACCGCCGTCGGCCTGGAAATGTTCAAGATGACCAGCGAAGTCGACTACGGCGCCATGGTCATGGCCAAGGGCAAATACTTCCTGGAAGGCCTGCAAGACTTGCAAAAACGCTTCCCGATCATCGGCGATGTGGACGGCCTGGGCCTGGCGCTGCGTTGCGAAATCTGCGGCCCGGATGGCTTCACCCCGGACAAGGCGACCCTGGACTACATGGTCGAAGAAGGCATGAAAGGCGACATGCTGGTAGACGGCCAGAAACTCGGGCTGATCCTCGACGTAGGCGGTTATTACAAGAACGTGATCACCCTGGCGCCGTCTCTGGAAATCAGCTACCCGGAAATCGACCTGGGCCTCAAGTTGCTCGAGCAACTGCTGGTTCGAGCGACCAAGCGGTGAATGCTCAAGGGATCGACCTCGGTGAAGGCACTGCCGGTTTCGTTCTCGGTGATGGTCCGGTCGGGATCCTGTTGATCCACGGCCTGACCGGCACGCCGACCGAGTTGCGCCAGGTCGCGAAGGGCCTGGCCAAGGTGGGTAACTGCACGGTGTATGTGCCCACGCTGGCGGGGCACTGCGGCGACAACAGCGACCTGCAGGCCACCGGCTGGCGGGACTGGTACGAAGGCGTGCGCAAGACCTTCGTGCAGGTCAAGCAACGCCACGGGCAGGTGTTTGTCGGCGGCTTGTCCATGGGCGCGGTGATGTCGATGTATGTGGCGTCCGAACACCCGGGCCAGGTCGCAGGGTTGCTGATGTATTCCACCACCTTGAAGTACGACGGCTGGAGCATCAACAAGCTGGCGTTCCTCACGCCGTTGCTGATGAAGATTCCATTCGGCGTACACATTTGCAGCTTCGAAGAAAAGCCGCCCTACGGCATCAAGAACGAGCGCCTGCGGTCCATCGTCGAGCGGCAGATGAAGGAAGGCGAGAGCAGCGAGGCGGGGTTGCTGACCATGGAAGGCATCACCGTGCGCGAGCTGCACCGCATGAACGCCGTGGTCAAGAAGCGCATGCCCCAGATCAAGGTGCCGGCGCTGGTGCTGCACTCCATCGAGGACGACATCACCAGCCGCTGGAACGCCGATTACGTGGAGCGCCACCTCGGCGGGCCGGTGACCAAGATCCTGTTGGACAACTGCTACCACATGATCACGGTCGATTTGCAGTACCGGCGGGTGATCGAGTTGAGTGCCAGGTTTGTCGAGCAGCACACAGTTCTCAATTCAACGCAGGTCAATGTGGGAGCGGGCTTGCCCGCGATGGCATCACTGCGGTCTGCCTGACATACCGAGGCGCCTGCATCGCAGCGGTGCGGCGATCCGACAAGCCAGCTCCCACATTTGACCGGCGTTCGCCATAGAAATAAGGGCAATCTGTGATAACCACCCAAGCCTTCCCGACCATCCGGGCTATCCAGCGCGATGCCTGGAACGACTGTTTTCCCGGTGCCCTGGAGGATTGGGACTATTACCTGGCCGTGGAAAACGCCGCGATCGATGACTTTCAGTGGCGTTACCTCGCGGTCTTCGAGGATCAAACGCTGGTGGCCGTGGCTGCCGCGTTCGTCACCCATTATCGCCTCGACACCACGGTGTCGGGGGCCGGCAAGCGCTTGACCGAGCGCCTGGAGCAGCTGTGGCCTGGCGTTTTGCAACTGGCGTTGTACGCCATCGGTTCGCCGGTGGCTGAACGCTGTGATGCCGGTGTCGCCAGCCATGTGCCCGAATCTCGGCGCCCGTTGCTGTTGCAGCAGTTACTGGCGGCTGCGCGGTGTGATGCCGACGCGCTCGGTATCGGCTTGCTGGCGGTCAAGGATGCGCCCACCAACGACCCGCATTGGGCCCAGAGCTGCCTTGCCGCAGGTTTTCAAAGCATGCCCAGCTTGCCCACGGGGGTGTTGCCGCTGCCTTATGGCTCGGTGGATGCCTACCTGGGTTCGCTGGGCAAATCCACGCGCAAGGACCTGCGCCGCAAACTGCGCGCACCAGGGCCGAGGGTCGAGTGGCGGCGTAATATCGATGACGTGCTGCCTGAGGTCATGCGCTTGTATGAAGCCACGCTCGCGCGCGCAGACTTGCAGTTCGAACGCCTGCCCGCCGGTTACTTCACGGGCGTGCTCGAACACCTGCACGAGCGGGCGGTCTGTGTTCTGTACTGGGTGGACGAGCGCCTGGTGGCGTTCAACCTTATCCTGTTGGATGAGCATCGGCTGGTGGACAAGTTCTTTGGCCATGACCTTGCGTTCAGCCGCGAGTACAACCTGTACTTCCGCAGCTGGTTGACCAATGTCGACTATTGTATTGAACACCATATTCCGCTGTACGAGTGCGGCCAGGCCGGGTATGCCAGTAAACTGCGCCTGGGTTGCGAGTTCGAGGGCAACAGCCTGTTCTTCCGCCACCGCAACCGGCTGGTCAACGGCCTGCTCACGCTTGTAAAACTGTTTATTCGACCGGATCGTTCCGACCCTGCCATGGCTGCTGCGATAAGCGAAACCTGATGATTACCAAGACCCGCCAGAAAGCCCGCCCCTTTGCCATCTCGCGTTGGAGCGTCCAGCGCAAGCTGGTGCTGGCGTTCTGGCTGGTCAGCGTGATTCCCACCATGATCGCGGCTGAGCTGGCTGCCACCACGCTGTCGCAGATTTTCGACAGCAACGTGCGTATCTGGCTGCAAGAGTCGACCAAGATCGTCAAGGACGAAATCGGCGACATCCTTCACGACAACGCGCGCATGGCCAAGCTGTTCCTGCGCTATACCAGCCCGCCGTCGTCCAAAAATGCCGAGAAGCACGACCGGCTCACTGCCGACATCGCCGATGCCACCGATATCGACGTGGTCGCGCTGATCCGCACCAGCGACCGTAAAGTGATGTTCAGCACGGCCGCCGATGACATCGTCAGGCAGATCAACCTCACCAGCAACGCGGTGCTGCAAACCGTGCAAGTCGCCGGCGTGAGCACGGGCCTGGTGGTGTCCACCTTCGAAACCAGCCGTGACGGCGTTGATTACCTGTTGCTGGTCGCCACTTACCTGGACAGCAGTTTCCTCACCAGCGTGGCCGACGTGCATTCCCTCGACCTGCGTTTGTACCTGGCCAACCCTGCCGGTTTTTCCGAAATATTTTCCACCCAGCGCTTCGCCAATCACCCCTCGCGCATCCCCAAGAATGTCGAGACCTACCTGCGCAGTACCAAGCAGCCCAGCGAGCAGTTCACTAACCAGTACAGCGGTTTGTATTGGCCGATTTTCAATGATGCCGGCGAGTTGCAAGGCGTGATCTTCAGCGGCCTGCTACGCCATACCAGCCTGGTGGGGCTGGTGAACCAGAGCAACCTGTTCGTGCTGATCTTCCTGGTCAGCTCGGCGCTGTCGCTGGCGGCCGGGTTGCTGGTGTCGCGGCGCCTGACCAAGCCCCTGCGCGATTTGTCCCAAGGCGTGGATGCGGTGATCTCGGGCAGTTATGCGCACCGTGTGGTGGTCAGTGGCGGTGACGAACTTGCGCAATTGAGCAGCACCTTCAACCACATGACCGAACGCCTGGGCGAGTTGCATCATCTGGAAGCCCAACTGCGTCGGCGTGACCGCTTGCATGCCCTGGGTGAAGTCGCCATGGGCCTGGCTCACGAAATTCGCAACCCACTGGGCATCATCAAGACCGCCACCCAACTGTTGCATCGGCGCGCTGACCTGGCGGAAACCGACAAGCGTCACCTGGAATATGTCATCAGCGAAGTCAGCCGCATCAACGAGCTGATTACCGAATTCCTCGATTTCGCCAAGCCCAACCCGCCGATACGCGTGCAACAACCGGCACGCGCCCTGGTAGAGGAAATTCTCGGTTTCTGCGGCCCGGAGCTGAGTAGCCATCGCATTGACGCGCAGATCGACGACCAGGCGCCTGGCGCGACGATCTACGCCGATGCCAAGCAGCTCAAACAGGCCTGTCTCAACCTGATCCTCAACGCCATCGACGCGATGCCCGACGGCGGGCGCCTGACCCTGGGCATTCGCAGCGTGGGCGACAACACCGTGATCAGCATCGCCGATACCGGCGAGGGCATCCCTGCGGACATGGTGGAACGCATCTTCACGCCATTCGTCACCACCAAGGCCTCGGGCACAGGGCTGGGCCTGGCCAAAGTCTATTCGATCATGGAAAGTCACGACGGCAGCATCGAATGCGCCAGTGAGAAAGATGCCGGCGCGACCATCAGCCTGTACATTCCTGCTGACGGTGAAGACGACGGTGAAGATGAGGACGGGCATGACGCATAACGTATTGGTGGTCGACGATGAGCCCAAGCTCTGTGATCTGCTGACCCAGGCCTTGAGCCAGAACGGCATCCAGGTGTTCAGCGCGGGCAATGGCCTGCATGCGCTCAAGGTGCTGGGGGAGGAGGACATCGACCTGGTCATCAGCGACTGGCGCATGCCGGGCATGGACGGGCCGGCGTTGCTGGCCGAAATCAAGGTGCGTTATCCGACCTTGCCGGTAATCGTGATGACGGCCTACAGCACGGTGAAAAACGCCGTGCAGTCGATGCGTAACGGTGCCTATGACTATATTGCCAAGCCGTTCGACATCGACGAGCTGGACATCACCGTGGCCAAGGCCCTGCAATTTCGCGACATCATGCGCGACAACGCGCGCATGCGCGCCGAGCTGGACGAGCATGCGCAGTTCGACAGCCTGGTGGGCGACAGCCCGGCGTTTCGCCAGGTGCTCCAGGCGGTGGATTCGGTGCGTGACAGCAACGCCACCATCCTGCTGACCGGCGAAAGCGGCACTGGCAAGGAAATGGTCGCCCGCGCCATCCACAAGCATGGCAGCCGTGCCGACCAACCCTTCGTGGCGGTCAATTGCGCGGCCATCCCTGAAGGCTTGCTGGAAAGCGAGATGTTTGGCCATCGCAAAGGCGCGTTCACCGGCGCCGTGGCTGACCGGGTAGGGCGTTTCATGCAGGCCGACAAGGGCACGCTGTTTCTGGATGAAGTCGGTGATATGCCCTTGGCGTTGCAGGCCAAGATTCTGCGCGCATTGCAGGAGCGGGTTATCGAGCCGGTAGGCGACCCCCGCGAACGCAAGGTGGATGTACGAGTAATTGCCGCCACCAACAAGAACCTGCTGGATGCGGTGGCGGCCAAGGAGTTTCGCGAAGACCTGTATTACCGCCTCAATGTCTTTCCGATTCCGTTGCCGTCGTTGCGCGAACGCGTGGAAGACATCGCGCCCCTGGCGCGCCACTTCGCCCACACTTTGAGCGCCACCACTGGCAAACGTATCACCGGTTTCAGCCCCGAGGCGTTGCAGGCCATGGCGGCGTATCACTGGCCGGGCAATATCCGCGAGCTGCAAAACTGCGTGGAGCGCGCAACCATCGTGGCGGCTTCATCGGTGATCGAGGATATTGATTTGCCGGGGTATCTGTTTGCTTCCACACCGAGCGAGGGTGATGTGACCGCGATCCTCAGCGACGGCCCAGGCGTGCCGCGGGATCTGGATGCGGCGCTGGCCGAAGTGGAGAAAGCCTATATTCTTGCGGCGCTGCAGGAGAGCAATGGGGTGCAGGCCGCGGCGGCGCAGCGGATCGGGATTTCCGAGAGGAGCTTCTGGTATCGCCTGAAGAAGCTGGGGATTCAGGTCGACAAGATCGTGCGCTGATCTGAGTGTGGGAGCTGGCTTGCCTGCGATTGCGGTCTGTCTGCGCCGGATGTTTACCTGACACACCGCTATCGCAGGCAAGCCAGCTCCCACCGGTTTAACCGTGTTGTGTCAGGTGTGCAGGCGTACCCACACGCTGACCAACACGGTCGCGGCCATCAACCAGGCCACGGCGGCGACTGCCAGCGATGCCTCCAACCGCAGCCGATCGACCATCACATACAGCGTCGCCAAATACACAAAGTACGGAATGATCGACCACATCCCGAACAGGATCGTGGTCTTCAAGTCCGCAACCGTTCGGCCTTTGCCAACGATGTAATGGGCGATCAGCGCAAAAGTGGGAAACAGCGGCACCAAGCCTGCGATGTAATAGTTTCTGGTCTTGGCCAGCGCCGCCAGGATCAGCACCACTGCGGCGCCAAGTGCAGCCTTCAGGAACAGATCCATCAGTGACTCAATCCGTATTTCTTGACCTTGTCGAACAGCGTGGTCTTGGCCATCCCCAGTTCCTGGCTGGCCTGGGTCAGGTTCCCGCCGCTGCGCTGCAGGGCATCGTTGAGCAGGTTGCGTTCAAAGGCTTCCACCGCCTCGGTAAAGGCAACCCCTTGGTTGCCGCTGCCGGCGCCGCTTTTCTTGAAGGCGGGCAGGCCGAGGGCGAAACGTTCGGCGACGTTGCGCAGCTCACGCACATTGCCTGGCCAGTCGTGGCTCATCAGGTTGGACAGGGTCTGGTTGTCCAGCTCCGGCACCGCCCTGTCGAAGCGTAGCGACGATTGCTGCAGGAAGTGTTCGAACAGTTGCAGGATGTCTTCGCGCCGCTCGCGCAGGGGCGGCAGTTCAAGGGTGACGACGTTGAGGCGGTAGTACAGGTCGCTGCGGAACTGGCTGGCGCGGCTCAACTCGTCGAGGTCGGACTTGGTGGCAGCGATTACCCGGCAATCCACTGCCACGCTCTGGTTCGAACCCAGGCGTTCCAACGTACGTTCTTGCAGCACCCGCAGCAATTTGATCTGCAGGTTGATCGGCATGCTCTCTACTTCATCGAGGAACAGCGTGCCTTGATGGGCATGCTCGATCTTGCCGATGCGACGTTTGCCGGCGCCGGTGAAGGCGTTGGCCTCGTGGCCGAAAATCTCGCTTTCGAACAGGTTCTCCGGCAGGCCACCGCAGTTGAGCGCGACGAACTGGTGGGTATGGCGTCGGCTGAAATCATGCAGGCAGCGCGCGACCAGTTCCTTGCCAGTGCCGGTCTCGCCTTCGATCAGCACGTTGGCCGAGGTATCGGCGACATTGGCAATCAGTTCGCGCAGGTTTTGCATGGCCGGCGAGCGGCCGATGATGCGGCCTTCCAGCGAGTCGCGTTCGGCCAGTTGCCGGCGTAGCGACCAGACTTCCCGCGCCAGCCCGCGTTGTTCCAGGGCGCGGCGTGCCACGTCCACCAGGCGTTCGGGCGAGAAGGGTTTCTCCATGAAGTCGTAGGCGCCGTTACGCATGGCGCCCACCGCCATGGAGATATCGCCATGCCCGGTGATCAACACCACCGGCAGGCTTTTATCCAGGGCCTTGAGGCGGGTCAGCAGTTCCAGGCCATCGATGCCCGGCAGGCGAATATCGCTGATGACGATGCCGGCAAAGTTTTCGCCGATGCGCTTGAGCGCTTCTTCGGCGCTGCCCACGCCGACGCTGGTGATGTCTTCGAGCGCCAGTGCTTGCTGGCAACCGAGCAGTACATGGGGGTCGTCTTCGACGATCAGGACGGTAAGGTCTTGGGCTTGTGTATTCATGTCGACTCAGCTCGTTGAGCGCCCACCAATGGCAGGTTCAGGACAAAGGCGGTACCACCATTGGCCGGATGTTCCACGGCAAGGCTGCCGCCGGTGGCGGCCGCGAGGCTTGCGGAAAGGGTCAGGCCCAGGCCCAGGCCTTGTTCGCCGGGCTTGGTGGTAAAAAAGGGTTCGAACAAATGCTTGCGCGCCTCGGGGTCGATGCCGTGGCCATTATCACGCACCAACAGGCGGTATTTGCCATCGCCGCTCTGGCCTTCCAGCCATAGTTGTGGCACCGCTTGGGCTTGCATCGCATCGAGCGCGTTACCGATCAGGTTGACCAGGATCTGCTCCAGGCGGGTCTGGTCGATCTGCAATTGGGCGTTGGCAAAGTCACGGTGCACGGTCAACGGCAAGCTGTCCAGGCGCGCGCCGAGCACCTGGAACGCGGCGTCCACGGCCTTGCCGAGGCTGGCTTCGCCCTGGTCGTCACCGCGCCGGGCAAAGGAACGCAGGCTGGCGGTGATGCGGCCCATACGGTCGATCAGTTCGTTGATGGTCTTGAGGTTGGTGCTGGCAGTGTCCAGGGCGCCGCGCTCAAGGAAGCGTACGGTGTTGCCCGACAGCGTGCGCAGCGCTGCCAGCGGCTGGTTCAGTTCGTGGGCGATGCTGGTGGACATCTGGCCAATGGCCGCAAGTTTTCCAGCCTGCACCAGTTCGTCCTGGGCGCGGCGCAGGGTTTCTTCGGCCTGGCGTCGTTCGCGAATCTGGCCCTTGAGCCGTTCGTTGCTGGCGCGCAGGTCGGCGGTGCGTTCGGCAATCCGACGCTCAAGCTGGCTGTTGGCTTCCTGCAAGGCTTCCCGTGCGGCGAGGCGGGTGGCGATGACCTTGCGCCGTTCGTTCCAGGCGATCAGCAGGAAGGCGACCAGGCCAAAGGCGACGGCCACCAGGATGCCCTGGTTGATCGCAGCGCGGCGCAGGTCGTTGAGCGGGGTGAGCAGGGTGAAATTCCACGGTGTGTCGTTCAGCGGGCGGGTCTGCGCCAGGTAGCTGACGGCGTGCTGGTCGTTGACCACTTCGGTGTTGGCCGGGAAGGTCAGTTTCTCGGTGCCTTCGTTCAGGCGCTCACGGGCCAGGGGTTGCAGTTCATTGAGCGTCGCCCAGTAATATTGCAGGCTGTGGGCCAGGCGGTCCTTGGTGTCATCGCTCAGCGGGCGTACAGCCTTGAGGCGACGCGCCGGGTCGCTGGAAAGAATAATGATGCCGTTCTCATCGCTCACGAAAGCTTCGAGGCGCGCACGTTGCCAGCGCTCTTCAAGGGCTTCGAGGCGCACCTTGACCACGGCGACGCCGATGATCTTGCCGTGCTCTTCCAGGCCATGGGCCAGGTAATAGCCGGGTTCGCCGTTGGTGCTGCCGATGCCGTAGAAACGACCGGGCTGGCCGCGTACGGCGTTCTGGAAATAGGCGCGAAAGGACAGGTCCTCACCTTGGTAACTGTCGGCATCGCGCCAGTTACTGGTGGCCAGCACGCGGCCGGTAGTGTCCATCACATAGATGGCGCGGCTGCGACTGCGGCGGTTCAGGCCTTCGAGGTAGTCGTTGACCGTCTTGCGGGTTTCCTGGTTCGGGTCGGCGAGCAGTTGGGAAACACTGGACTCCAGTTCCAGCAGGCTGGGCAGGTAGGTGTACTTGCTCAGTTCGCTTTCGACGGTGCGGGCGTGCAGCTCCAACTGGCGTTCGCCATTGTCGCTGAGGGTGCGGATGCCGTAGTAGTCACTGACCCAGAAGCCGATATAACCCAGGCCGACCATCAGGGCGATGATCAACGGCGGCAGGAACAGTTGGCGTATCAGACGAGGCTTCACTGCAAGTGATGGCGGCGCGGCGCGATATTGATTGGGGTCGCATTTCATCACAGATGCCTTGGGTCAGCTACCGCTTGCCAGTATAAGAGCGGGCTTGTGTGGGAGCCGGGCTTGCCCGCGATGCAGGCGCCTCGGTGTAACAGTTGCACCGAGGCGATGCCATCGCAGGCAAGCCAGCTCCCACACAAGCCCGGCTCCTACAGGACGAACGGTGTTGCTTTTAGTGCTGCAGGATTTTCTCGAGGAAGTGCTGCGCGCGTTCGGAGCGTGCGCTGATGTCGCCGAAGAACTCTTCTTTAGGGCAATCTTCGATGATCTTGCCGGCGTCCATGAAGATAACGCGGTCGGCCACTTTGCGCGCAAAGCCCATTTCGTGGGTCACGCACATCATGGTCATGCCTTCGTGGGCCAGTTGCACCATCACGTCGAGCACTTCGTTGACCATTTCCGGGTCCAGCGCCGAGGTCGGTTCGTCGAACAGCATGACGATCGGGTCCATGGCCAGGGCGCGGGCAATCGCCACACGTTGTTGCTGGCCGCCGGAGAGCTGGCCAGGGTGCTTGTGGGCGTGTGCCGACAAGCCCACGCGGTCGAGCAGTTGCAGGCCCTTCTTGGTGGCTTCTTCCTTGCTGCGGCCCAGTACCTTGATCTGCGCGATGGTCAGGTTTTCGGTGATGGTCAGGTGCGGAAACAGCTCGAAGTGCTGGAACACCATGCCTACGCGCGAGCGCAGTTTTGGCAGGTTGGTCTTCGGGTCGGCGATGGAGGTGCCGTCGACCACGATGTCGCCCTTCTGGAACGGTTCCAGTGCGTTGACGCACTTGATCAGGGTGGACTTGCCCGAGCCGGATGGCCCGCACACCACGATCACTTCGCCTTTTTTAACCTCGGTGCTGCAATCGGTCAGCACCTGGAAGTCGCCATACCACTTGTTGATGTTCTTGATAGAGATCATACGGCAAACCTTTTTTGCAGACGCTTGACCAGCAGCGAGGCGGAAAAGCTGATGATGAAGTAGACGACACCGGCGAAGATCAGGAACTCATTGGAGCGACCGATGATGTCGCCGTTGGAGCGGGCGGAGTTGAGGAAGTCCACCAGGCCCACGGTGTAGACCAGGGAGGTGTCCTGGAACAGGATGATCGACTGTTGCAGCAGCAACGGCGTCATCTTGCGGAACGCCTGGGGCAGGATGATCAGGCGCATGGTCTGGCCGTAGGTCATGCCCATGGCTTGTGCTGCCGCCATCTGGCCCTTGGGAATCGACTGCACGCCGGCTCGTACGATTTCGCAGAAGTACGCGGCCTCGAACATCATGAATGCCACGACGCAGGAGGTGAACGCACCGATCGGCGTGTCTTCGCCGGTGATCCAGCGCAGTACGAACGGCACCGCCAGGTAGAACCAGGTGATCACCAGCAGCAAGGGGATCGAGCGGAAGTAGTTCACATAGGCGCCGGCCACGCGGGACAGCAGTTTGTTGGACGACAAGCGCATCAGGGCCAGAATGGTCCCGATGATGATGCCGCCGACCACACCCATGACCATCAGCTTCAAGGTCATGACCATGCCGTTCCACAGGCCTGGAATGGCGGGGATGATGCCGCTGAAATCGAAGTCCATTATTTGCCCCCCACGGAGATCAGGCCGGGCACCGCGACTTTCTTCTCGACCACGCGCATCAGCAGCATCAGGCTCATGTTCAGGGTGAAGTAGATCAGCGTGGCCAGGGTGAAGGCTTCAAACAGGTTGGCCGAGAACTCGGCGGTCTGTTTGGTTTGCGCCAGCAGTTCCATCAAGCCGATCAAGGACGCCACGGAGGAGTTCTTGAACACGTTGAGGAATTCCGAGGTAAGCGGCGGAATGATGATGCGGTAAGCCTGGGGCAGTAGCACGTTCCAGTAGATCTGCGGCAGCTTGAAGCCCATGGCGCGCGCCGCGGATTCCTGGCCGCGTGGCAGCGCCTGGATACCGGTACGCACTTGCTCGCACACACGGGCGGCGGTGAACAGGCCCAGGCACACCACGACGCTCAGGTAGGCCGAAGTGGTCGGGTTCAGGTCTTGTTTGTACCAGTCCTGCAGGTTCTGCGGCAGCATGTCCGGTACCAGGAAGTACCAGATGAACAGCTGAACCAGCAGCGGCACGTTACGAAACAGTTCCACGTAGCAGGTCGCGATGCCCGATACGAGGCGGTTTGGCACAGTGCGCATGACCCCCAGAATGGAGCCCAGCAGCAAGGCGATAATCCATGCCACGATAGCGATGGCGATGGTCCAGCCCAGCCCGGAGAGGTACCAGTCGAGATAAGTCTCGCTGCCCACGCCGGTGGACTTGAAGAACACGCCCCAGTCCCAGTTGTAATTCATTAGGGTCTCCCCTCGAGATCGATCGATGTACAAGCACCCGCTTGGGGAAGATCCGTTCCCGCCTGACGTTGAACGCCAGGCACACACGATCGGCTCGAAAACCGCCAGGTCGAGTGTTCCAAGTTAAAACCAGCAGGTAATTACAGACGCCTGAGGGAGGGTTGGCTCCCTCAGGACATAAGCTTAGTCAGGTATCAGATTTTTACTTCTGGCGCTGGTTTGTCGCTAGGGTTAGCGATCAGCTCCTTGACCTTGTCGCTCATCGGGAAGTTAAGGTTCAGGCCTTTCGGTGGGATCGGGCTTTCGAACCATTTGGCGTAGATCTTGTTGATCTCGCCGGACTTGTACAGGGCGACAATGGCGTCATCCACGGCTTTCTTGAAGTCCGGGTCGCCTTTGCGAACCATGCAAGCGTAGGCTTCAAAGGACTGCGGAGTACCGGTAATGACCCAGTCGTCCGGCTTCTTGGCCTTGGCTTCTTCACCGGCCAGCAGGGCGTCGTCCATCATGAATGCAACGGCGCGGCCGCTTTCGAGCATCTGGAAGGATTCGCCGTGGTCTTTGGCGGAGATAACGTTCATGCCCATCTGCTTGTCGGCGTTCATCGCCTTGATGATGCGCTCGGACGTGGTACCGGCGGTGGTCACGACGTTTTTGCCTTTCAGGTCGGCAAAGTCAGCGTAGGACGGCTTGCCTTCCTTGTCTTTCTTGACCAGCAGGCGGGTGCCGATTTCGAAGATGTTGACGGTGAAATCAACTTGCTGGGCGCGTTCGGTGTTGTTGGTGGTGGAGCCGCACTCCAGATCCGCGGTGCCGTTCTGGATCAACGGGATACGGGTTTGCGAGGTCACCAGGTTGTACTTGGCTTTGAGGTCGGGTTTGTTCAGGTCTTTTTTCAGTTGCTCGACAACGGCCAACTGGATGTCGTGGGAGTAGCCCACGGGTTTGCCCGAGCCATCCGCGATGTAGGAAAACGGAATGGAGCTGTCGCGGTGAGCGAGAGTGATGGTGCCGGAGTCGTTGATTTTCTTCAGTGTGCCGGTGAGTTCGGCGGCAAAAACTGGAGTGCTGATCAGAGCAGCAGCGATAGCTGCGCCCAGGATATGGGGAACGATGCGCATCAATACTTCCTCGACATTTGTTTTTTTTATGAAGCCAGCTGAACGGCTCTCTTGTACAGCGACTGCCCGTGACGGCTCCTAAGGCGCCTCAGGCAATCGTTGAAGAGTGTAGAGCATGAGTCGTGCCATACCGAAAATAAAAGGATAACTTCATGATTTATATGAAAATTAACTTTTTGTGTCGGCAGTATTTTCGGTCGGTAGTCCGGCAAACCGAATAGGGCAGAGGGGCGTGTTCGGAAAACCGAATAGTTCGTAGGGGCGAGCTTGCTCGCGAAAAACGCAAAACGCCGCGTTTATGCTGAATAAACGCGGCGCTCTCGGGTTTTTCGCGAGCAAGCTCGCTCCTACATTTTGGGGCGGTCAGGCGGCTTCGATCTTGCTGCGGTTCTGCTCGACCTTGGACAAGTAGCGTTGCAGGTTTTCCTGCTCTTGCGGCGTGGTGAACAGGCCAAGCTTGGTACGGCGCCACAGCACGTCCTGTGGTTGTGTCACCCACTCTTCGGCGCACAGGTAGTCGACTTCGCGGGTATAGAGGCCGCCACCCAAGTGGTCACCCAGATCGGCGAGCGATTGCACGCCCTCCAGCAGGCGCCAGGTGCGGCTGCCGTAGGTGGTGGACCAGCGACGGGCGATCTCGCTCGGTACCCAGTCGAACTTGGCGCGGATGGCATCGGCCAGGGCTTCTGGGGTAGTCATGTGCTCGCCACCGGGCAGGCTGGCTGTGGCAGTCCAGCTTGGGCGCATCTGGGTGAAGTACGGCGCCAGTTGGGCCATGGCCGACTCTGCCAGTTTGCGATAGGTGGTCAGCTTGCCACCGAACACCGACAGGATCGGCGCTTCGCCGGTGCCGCCGGACAGCGACAGGGTGTAGTCACGCGTAATGGCCGACGGGTTGTCCGACTCGTCATTGCACAGTGGGCGCACGCCGGAGTAGGTGTGGACAATATCGTCGCGGCTCAGCTGTTTCTTGAAGTGCGCGTTGACCACCTTGAGCATGTAGTCGGTTTCACCTTCGGTAATCGCGACTTTTGCCGGATCGCCGGTGTATTCGCGGTCGGTGGTGCCGATGATGGTCAGGTGGTTCAGGTACGGAATGGTGAAGACGATGCGTTGGTCTTCGTTTTGCAGAATATGCGCGTGAGCACCCTCGTACAGTCTCGGCACGATCAGGTGGCTGCCCTGGATCAGACGAATGCCGTACGGTGAATCCAGCTTCAGGTCGTCCCGGATGAATTTGGCCACCCATGGGCCGGCGGCATTCACCAGGGCGCGGGCGCGGATCGAGAACAGGCTGCCGTCGGCACGTTCCATGTTCATTTCCCACATGCCGTTGCTGCGCTTGGCGCTGACGCAACGGGTCTGGGTGTGGATGTGCGCGCCTTTCTCGCGGGCAGCCATGGCGTTGAGTACCACCAGGCGGGCGTCGTCGACCCAGCAGTCGGAGTATTCAAAGCCTTTGGTGATTTCGCTTTTCAGCGGGCTGTCGGCACCGAACTTGAGGCTTTTGGAACCCGCGAGCTTTTCGCGCTTGCCCAAGTGGTCATAAAGGAACAGACCAGCCCGAATCATCCAGGCCGGGCGCAGGTGCGGGCGGTGCGGCAGTACGAAGCGCATTTGCTTGACGATGTGCGGTGCCTTGGCCAGCAGTACTTCGCGTTCGGCCAATGCTTCACGCACCAGACGGAATTCGTAATGCTCCAGGTAACGCAGTCCACCGTGGATCAGCTTGCTGCTGGCCGATGAGGTGTGGCTGGCCAAGTCATCCTTTTCGCAAAGGAATACCGACAAACCGCGACCGGCTGCGTCTGCTGCAATCCCGACGCCATTGATCCCGCCACCAATTACGGCAACGTCATAGACTTCGGCAAGCGGTGGAGCAGGCAAGGTGGAAGGGTTCATCGGCTGGCCTCGCGATCTTTTCGTCTTGGAATTCGAACATGAATGTTCATTTGCGAAAATGGTAGCTGATAATTGCGGGCACAGCCACCCGACTTCGATTGAAAAAACTCATCGAAGGGTGGAAAAAGGAAGAATTATGAACAAAGGTGAATGTATGGGTGTTAGTGAGGCCGTCATCGCGGGCAAGCCCGGCTCCCACATTTGATCGCATTTCAAACTGTGGGAGTCGGGCTTGCCCGCGATGACGCCTGAACAGGCGCTAAACGACTTCCAGCCGCACCTTGTGCTCATTCAGCACTTGTACCAACGCCGGCACCGGCTGCTGGTCAGTCACCAGGCAGTCCACCAGGCTGATCGGCCCCAGGCGAATCATGGCATTGCGCCCGAATTTGCTGGAGTCCGCCGCCAGGATCACCTGCCGCGCATTGGCGATGATTGCCTGGGAAACCCGCACTTCCTGGTAATCGAAGTCCAGCAGGCTGCCGTCCTCGTCGATCCCGCTGATGCCCACCAGGGCAAAGTCGACCTTGAACTGGTTGATGAAGTCGACACTGGCCTGGCCCACCACACCACCGTCACGGCGCACATTGCCGCCGGTGAGCAACACATCGAAGTCGTCCTTGGCACTGAGCATGGTGGCAACGTTGAGGTTGTTGGTGATGATTTTCAGGTGGTTGTGATTGAGCAGCGCACGGGCGATGGATTCGGTGGTGGTGCCGATGTTGATGAACAGCGAGGCGTGATCGGGAATCTGCGCGGCGATGGCTTCACCGATGCGTTGCTTCTCGTCGCGCATCTGGTCGGCACGCATGGCGTACGCGGTGTTCTCGACACTGGAGTCATAGGCTGCGCCGCCGTGGTAGCGGCGCAACAGGTTGGCGTCCGCCAGCTGGTTGATATCGCGGCGGATGGTTTGCGGGGTGACAACGAATAGCTGCGCCATTTCCTCGATACTGACGTACCCGCGTTCGCGGACCAGTTCGAGGATTTGTTGTTGGCGGGGAGGCAGATTCATGGGGCGTCCTTTGGGCTGCCATACAAAAGTGGCCCATGATGACGCAGGAATCCGCTCCCTGCCAGTTACAACCTACCGTAAGCCAGCGCTTGGCTTATTCGGCGCCTTCGTGCGGCTCCCAGTCACGGGTGCGGCTCACAGCTTTTTGCCAGCCGGCGTAGAGTTTTTCTTTGGCCGCCTCATCCAGCTGTGGCTCGAACTCGCGCTCGATTACCGCCTTGCCGCGCAACTCGTCCAGGCTGCCCCAGAAGCCACACGCCAGGCCCGCCAGGTAGGCCGCGCCGAGGGCGGTGGTCTCGCGCATTTGCGGGCGTTCTACCTGGGTGCCGAGGATGTCGGCCTGGAATTGCATCAGGAAGTTATTGGCAACCGCGCCGCCGTCCACGCGCAGGGCCTTGAGGCGTTCGCCCGAGTCCTGTTGCATGGCGTCGAGGACGTCGCGGGTCTGGTAGGCAATCGATTCCAGGGCTGCACGAATAATGTGGTCTACGCGTACGCCACGGGTCAGGCCGAACAGTGCGCCACGGGCATACGGGTCCCAGTAGGGCGCGCCGAGGCCGGTGAAGGCGGGTACCAGGTACACGCCGTTGCTGTCCTTGACCTTGCCGGCAAAGTATTCGGTGTCGTGGGCATCGTTGATGATCTTCAGCTCGTCACGCAGCCATTGCACGGTGGAGCCACCGTTGAAGACCGCGCCTTCCAGGGCATAGGCCACCTCGCCGCGTGGGCCGCAGGCGATGGTGGTGAGCATGCCGTGCTTGGATTTCACCGCCTTGTCGCCGGTGTTCATCAGCAGGAAGCAGCCGGTGCCGTAGGTGTTCTTGGCCTGGCCCGCTTCCACGCACATCTGGCCAAACAGGGCCGCTTGCTGGTCACCGGCAATGCCGCCGATAGCAATGCCGCTCTTGGTACGGCCATAGATTTCCGACGACGACTTCACTTCAGGGAGCATTTCCCGCGGAATGTCGAGAATCTCCAGCATCTTCGCATCCCACTCCAGGGTGTGGATGTTGAAGAGCATGGTGCGCGAAGCATTGGTGTAGTCGGTGACGTGGGTCTTGCCGCCGGTAAATTTCCAGATCAGCCAGCTGTCGACGGTGCCGAACAGCAGTTCGCCATTGCGCGCACGTTCGCGACTGCCTTCGACGTTGTCGAGGATCCACTTGAGCTTGGTGCCGGAGAAGTACGGGTCGGTCACAAGGCCCGTGGTGTCGCTGATGTATTGCTCATGGCCGTCGCGCTTGAGCTGCTGGCAGATCTCGGTACTGCGGCGGCACTGCCAGACAATAGCGTTATAGATCGGGCGGCCGGTGATCTTGTCCCAGACCACCGTGGTTTCACGCTGGTTGGTGATACCGATGGCGGCCACCTGGTCATGGTGCAGGCCGGCCTGCGCCAGCGCTTCGACCATCACCGCGCTCTGGGTGGCGAAGATTTCCATCGGGTCATGTTCAACCCAGCCAGCCTGCGGGTAGTGCTGGACGAATTCACGCTGGGCGGTACACACCACGTTGGCGTCACGATCGAAGATGATCGCCCGGGAACTGGTGGTGCCCTGATCAAGGGCAATGATGTAGTTCTTATTCTGAAGGTCGGTCATGTCAATTGCCTTGGACGAAATAAGGAAGTCAGAAATCAGCCTGGGCCGCGAAGGGCAGGGGGCCAGGCTGGCGCTTTCAGGAAATACGAGTCTTGCCGTTGACAGCCGTGTCAGGTGTTTCTTCAGCGATAGCCGGTGCGGCGCTCGGCAGGTGGCGAGCAATCAGCCCGCGATAGGCCGCAGCGCCCAGGCATGCGCCGACAATCGGAGCGAAAATCGGCACCAGGAAATAAGGAATATCGCGACCGCCAGTAAAGGCCATTTCACCCCAACCGGCGAAAAAGGTCATCAGCTTGGGACCGAAATCCCGTGCCGGGTTCATCGCAAAGCCAGTCAACGGGCCCATGGCGCTGCCGATTACGGCGATCAGCAAACCGATCAGCAGGGGGGCCAGGGGGCCACGTGGCAGGCCGTTGTTATCATCGGTCAGAGCCATGATCACGCCCATCAGGATGGCGGTGATGACCATCTCCACCAGGAATGCCTGGGCCGTGCTCAGCAGCGCATGGGGATAGGTGGAGAACACCGACGCCAATTCCAGGCTGGCTTGTGAGCCGCGGACCATGTGGTGGGTTTGTTCGTAATCGAAAAACAGATTGCTGTAGAGCGTGTACACCAGGGCGGCGGAGCAAAAGGCGCCGGCGACCTGGGCAAGAATATAGAAGGGCAGTTTGCGCTTTTCAAAATCGGCAAAGATGCACAGGGCGATACTGACCGCCGGGTTGAGGTGAGCCCCGGAAATACCGGCACTCAGGTAGATCGCCATGCTCACGCCGACCCCCCAGATGATACTGATTTCCCACAAGCCAAAGCTCGCACCCGCGACCTTGAGCGCGGCGACGCATCCTGTACCGAAGAAGATCAGCAGCGCGGTGCCCAGGAATTCGGCCATGCATTGGCTCGAAAGTGAAGGCTGTTGAAGAGCAGTTGTCATGGAAAACCTCAATTGTTGTTCTTGTCTTGCGCACTGCCTCAACGGGCGGTTGCGCGATTTTCACCGTGACGAGGATCCCCATCCTTAGCCGCGGCTTACTGCTGGAGCACTGATGGACTATTCCTACAGTATTCGGAAACGAAAAAATATAGACAAGAATGACCGCTGTCAAAGGTCGAAAGTGAACCATTGGTCACTTTCGAACTATTGGTCTGATGAATGATCACGCCGTGTATCCCGGAGCTGTGAGCCAGCAGCGCTTGAACTAGAGCGTTTTGCCGGCGCTTGGCCTAGAATTGGGCACCTGTTTTCCCTGCCGGAGACGCCATGACGCCCGCACTGGATTTGTTGAAAAAAGTTCGCGCCGAACATCGCATTCACAGTTATGAACATGACCCCAAGGCGGCGTCATATGGCCTGGAAGCTGCGGAGAAATTGGGCCTCGACCCGGCGCAGGTGTTCAAGACGCTCTTGGCGAGTAGCGAGAAGGGCGAATTGTTGGTGGCCGTGGTGCCGGTCGTCGGAAGTCTGGACTTGAAAGCCCTGGCTCACGCTGCGGGTGTGAAGAAAGTCGAAATGGCTGACCCGGCAGCGGCGCAGCGTTCCACCGGTTATCTGTTGGGCGGCATCAGCCCGCTGGGTCAGAAGAAGCGGCTGCGAACGTTTATCGATGAAACGGCGCAACCCTTTGCAACGATTTTTGTCAGCGCGGGCAGAAGAGGATTGGAAGTCGAATTGCCAGCAGCGGTGTTGGCTGAACACACCCAGGCCAAATTCGCACCGATCGGGCGGGCCTGATAATTATTCTTTGAAGTCTATGAGGATCAAATGTGGGAGCTGGCTTGCCTGCGATAGCATCAACGCGGTGTAACAGATAACCCGAGTTGTCTGCATCGCAGGCAAGCCAGGTCCTACATTCCGACCCGGTTTTATCAGTGAGCGACGCTGTGGCGGCGCACGCCTGACTCAACAGCAGGAATCTGCGCCGCTGTGCTGCCGGATGCCTGGAACACCACCAAATGCTCAGCCGCCACACGAATCCCCACCTCTGCGCCCACTTGGTGATCGGCATGGCTGGGGAAAATCGACTCCAACTGAGCGCCGGTCGGCAACTGTAACCGGTACAGCGTTGAGGCGCCGAGGAAGGTCTTGCCGACGATCCGGGCTTTCAACGCGCTGTCCGGCGCATACACGATATCGTCCGGGCGCAGCAGCACGTCCACCGCAGCGCCGGTCGGCAAGGTGTAGGCGCGGTTGCCGCGCAGGTCGCCCAGTTCAGTGCTGACCGATTCGGGCGAGTTCAGCCGACCACGGATGAAATACCCCTGGCCGATGAAACTGGCAACGTAAGGCGTCTGCGGTTCGTGATAGAGGTTGTAGGGCGTGTCCCATTGCTCAAGACGACCCTCCTTGAACACGCCGACATGGTCGCTGACCGCGAAGGCCTCTTCCTGATCATGGGTTACCAGGATCGCGCTGGTGCCGCGAGCCTTGAGGATATCGCGCACTTCATGGCTGAGCTTGCGGCGCAGTTCGCCATCGAGGTTGGAAAAGGGTTCATCCAGCAACAGCAGTTGCGGCTCCGGCGCCAGGGCCCGGGCGAGAGCGACGCGTTGTTGCTGACCACCGGAAAGCTCATGGGGGAAGCGCTTGCCCAGGTTCTTCAAGTTGACCAGTTCCAGCAACTCGGCAACTACGCGCTCTTTTTGCGGGTGCTTGCGAATGCCAAAGGCGATGTTGTCAGCCACGCTCAGGTGCGGGAACAACGCGTAGTCCTGGAACACCATGCCGATACGACGTTTTTCCGGGGCGAGGGTGAAACCGGCACGGGAGATGACTTCGCCCGCCAGGCTGATTTCGCCTTCATGCACCGGCTCAAAGCCAGCAATCGCGCGCAGGGTAGTGGTCTTGCCACACCCTGAAGAGCCGAGCAAGCAACCGATATCGCCGGCGTTGAGGTGCAGGTTGAGGTTCTGCACGACGCGCTGGTCTTGATAGCCGCATGCCAGATTGCGCAGGTTCAGCAGTAATGACTGGCTCATGCGTGGTGGTACGACGGTGGTACGAGGAATTCGAGCAAGGCTTTTTGCGCATGCAGGCGGTTCTCGGCCTGATCCCACGCGACTGAGCGCGAATCGTCGAGCAGGTCCTGGCTGATTTCTTCGCCCCGGTGGGCGGGCAGGCAGTGCATGAACAGCACGTCTGGCGCGGCCAGGTCGAGCAACGCACGGGTCACCTGGAACGGCGCGAACTGGGCCAGGCGCTTGGCGGTTTCGTCTTCCTGGCCCATGGAGGTCCAGACGTCTGTGCTGACCAGGTGCGCGCCGACCACTGCGTCTTTCGGATCGCGCAGCAGTTGCACACGGCCATCGGCCTTGGCCATGAACTCGGCGCTGGGCTCGTAGCCTTCAGGGCAGGCGATGCGCAGGTGGAAGTCGAACTGGATCGCCGCTTCTATATAGCTGTTGCACATGTTGTTGCCATCGCCGATCCAGGCCACGGTCTTGCCTTGGATCGAGCCACGGTGTTCGAGGAAGGTTTGCATGTCGGCCAGCAACTGGCAGGGGTGCAGGTCATCGGACAGGCCGTTGATCACGGGCACACGGGAGTTGGCGGCAAATTCGGTCAAGGTGCTGTGGGCGAAGGTACGGATCATCACGGCATCGAGCATGCGCGACATCACGATGGCGCAATCGCTGATCGGCTCACCACGGCCCAATTGGGTGTCGCGCGGTGACAGGAAGATGGCCTGGCCACCCAGCTGGATCATGCCGGCTTCGAACGACAGGCGTGTGCGGGTCGAGGACTTTTCGAAAATCATCCCGAGTACCCGGTTTTTCAACGGCTCAAACAGTACACCGCGGTTACGCAGGTCTTTAAGCTCAATGCCTCGACGGATCACGCTGACCAGCTCTTCGGGCGTGCAATCCATCAGGGAGAGAAAGTGCCTTGCGCTCATCATTAACTACCTTTTGCAACAGACCGCAGATACTCAAAGCCTTGTTTATTGCGACAACGGGCGAGACCTGCGGCGAAAGCCGCACGGGGCGACGAAATAGGGGAGGACGCGATATTGACATTAAATGTCGCGTTTTACCAATAGGGCTACGGCTTTAGGGGTGTTCAAGCAGGGCGCTGGCGCGCGTTTGAAGACGATTTCCTGACAGCAGCGAGCCATTTGTACACTGGCGTCCAGGCCTTTTGCAATGCGCGGGGGCGGGCTTGGGCCAGGTCGCGTCGGTTTCAGCGCCTGCTGACAAGGTTTCTGAAACATTTGCTCATGTTTAGCCATGCCCTGGCCTATGCCCGTCGATTCACAACGCGAAGGTTGCTGGCGCGCCAAGTGGTCGCGGCCCATAGTTGAGTCAAAGCCCCTATAAAAGAGACTGGCCATGACCAAGACTCTCCACCACCGTGCCTGCCACCTGTGCGAAGCCATCTGCGGCCTCACCCTGGAAACCACCCAAGCCGAAGACGGTAGCCTGGCGATCACCTCGATCAAGGGCGACCCTCTGGACAGTTTCAGTCGCGGCCACATCTGCCCCAAGGCGGTGGCCCTGCAGGACATCCAGAATGACCCAGACCGCCTGCACCAACCCATGCGGCGGGTGGGCAGCGAATGGCAGCCGATTGCCTGGGATGAAGCCTTTGCCCTGGTGGCCGAGCGGCTTGCGGGTATCCAGGCGCGGCATGGGCAGAACGCGGTGGCGGTGTATCAGGGCAACCCAAGCGTGCATAACTATGGGTTGATGACCCACAGCAACTACTTTCTAGGGCTGTTGAAGACGCGCAATCGTTTTTCCGCGACCTCGGTAGACCAACTGCCTCATCACCTCACCAGTCACCTGATGTACGGCCACGGCCTGTTGTTGCCCATACCCGATATCGACCAGACCGACTTCATGTTGATCCTCGGCGGCAACCCGCTAGCTTCCAATGGCAGCATCATGACCGTGCCCGATGTGGAGAAACGCCTCAAGGCCATCCAGGCGCGGGGCGGAAAAGTGGTGGTGGTCGACCCTCGGCGCAGCGAGACGGCAGCCATCGCCGACCAGCACGTGTTCGTGCGCCCCGGCGGCGATGCGGCATTGTTGTTTGGGGTGCTCAACACTTTGTTCTCCGAAGGGCTGACACGCGACAGCCATTTGCCGGTGCAAGGCCTGGATGATGTACGCAAGGCGATTACCGGCTTCGATGCCGAGGCCATGAGCCGCCAGTGTGCGGTGCCTGCCGAGCAGATTCGCCAGTTGGCCAGGGACTTCGCCGGCGCTGACAAGGCCGTTTGTTATGGCCGCATGGGGGTCTCGACCCAAGCGTTTGGCACGCTGTGCCATTGGCTGGTGCAACTGATCAACCTGGTGACCGGCAACCTGGACCGCGTCGGCGGCGCGCTCTGCACCAGCCCCGCGGTGGACCTGGTGGCCTCCACCAGCGGCGGCCATTTCAACCGCTGGCAGAGCCGCGTGTCCGGGCGACCGGAGTACGGCGGAGAACTGCCGGTGTCAGCCCTGGCCGAAGAAATGCTTACCGAGGGTGAAGGGCAGATCCGCGCCCTGGTGACGGTGGCCGGCAACCCGGTACTGTCCACGCCTAACGGCCGCCAATTGGAACAAGCCCTGGACGGGCTGGAGTTCATGGTCAGCATCGACCTGTATATCAACGAGACCACGCGTTATGCCGACCTGATCTTGCCCTCCACCTCGGCGCTGGAAAACGATCACTACGACACCACCTTCAATCTGTTCGCGGTACGCAATGTCACACGCTTCAATCGCGCCATCCTGCCCAAGCCCGAGGGTGCATTGCATGACTGGGAGATCTTTGTCGGCTTGGCCAAGGCGTTTGCGGCGCACACTGGCGCGGTGCTCAAGCCCACCCTGCCACCGGCACAGATGATCGACTTCGGGCTGCGTGCGGGTGCCTATGGTGACGCATCCAGTCATAAACTGTCGGTGGCGATGTTGGCGGATCATCCCCATGGCGTCGACCTGGGGCCGCTCAAGCCCAACCTCGCGGCACGTTTGAAAACCGCGGATGGCAAGGTGCAAGCGGCACCGGCCGTGATCCTGGCCGACCTGGCGCGTTTCGCCGCGCAGCCGGTGCCGGTGGCCGACGAACTGCTATTGATTGGCAGGCGGCATGTGCGCAGCAATAATTCCTGGATGCATAACTATCACCGGCTGGTGAAGGGTAAGCCACGCCATCAACTACTGATGCACCCCGATGATCTGGCTAGCCGTCAGTTGAGCGATGGCCAGCGGGTGCGGGTGAGTTCGCGTATCGGTATGGTCGAGGTGGAAGTAGCGGCCAGCACGGACATGATGCCGGGTGTGGTCAGCCTGCCTCACGGCTGGGGCCACGGTCGTCCGGGCGTGCAGATGAGCATCGCGAGCAGCCAGCCGGGGGCGAGTGCCAATGACTTGACCGACGAGCGGCAATTGGACGAGTTGTCGGGTAATGCGGCGCTCAACGGCGTACCGGTGAAGGTGGCGGCGGCCTGAGCATCCTGCTGGATTTTTGCGTTACAATGCGCCACCGTGCCGACCCGTGAGTCGCAAAGTTCCTGCAGAGGTGTTCCATGGATATCATCGAAACGATCAAAGAGCAGATTGCCAACAACACCATTCTGCTTTACATGAAGGGCGCACCTAACGCGCCTCAGTGCGGTTTCTCCGCAAAAGCGTCCCAGGCTGTGATGGCATGTGGCGAGAAGTTCGCTTACGTGGATATCCTGCAAAACCCTGAAATCCGCGCCAACCTGCCAAAGTACGCCAACTGGCCGACTTTCCCGCAGTTGTGGGTAGCCGGTGAGCTGGTTGGCGGTAGCGACATCATCACTGAAATGGCAGCTGATGGCTCGCTGCAAGCGCTGATCAAAGACGCAGCGCAAAAAGCAGCAGTCAAGACTGACGCCTAATTGGCGAGCAATAAAAAGCCCCGCTTCTCTGGTGAGAGCGGGGCTTTTTTGTGCCTGAACGCTACGGATTATTCACCCATCTGCGATTGCAGGTAATTCTCCAGGCTGACCTTGTCGATCAGGCCCAACTGGGTTTCAAGCCAGTCGATATGCTCTTCCTGATCTTCCAGGATATCTTCCAACAGTTCACGGCTGCCGAAATCGCCCTTGGTTTCGCAGTGAGCGATACCAGCCTTCAGGTCGCTGTGGCTCTTGCGCTCAAAGCCCAGGTCGCTGCTGATCATTTCCTGGGTGTGCTCGCCGATGTTCAGCTTGCCCAGGTCCTGCACGTTCGGCAGGCCTTCCAGGAACAGGATGCGCTTGATCAGCGCGTCGGCGTCCTTCATGGCCTTGATCGATTCTTTGTATTCACGCTTGCCGAGCTTTTCCAGGCCCCAGTCATCGTACATGCGCGCATGCAGGAAGTACTGATTGATCGCGACCAGTTCATTGGCAAGGATTTTGTTGAGTTGCTGGATGACTGAGATGTCGCCTTTCATGACTGGGGTCCTGCCCTGTAATAGCTGTGTATAGGGCGGAGTCTGAGCGGTGAAAATCCTAGTGTCAAACCTAAGTTATTGAATAATAAATGAAAATTAATCGGAATAAGAATGTTTGTGTTCCGCGTCTTGGCGCTAACTAATTGAATTACAGGCATAAAAAAACCGGACACAAGGTCCGGCTCTTTAAAACATGCCTATCAGGCGTGTGTAAATTCTGTCGAGTAGGGGAGTGCGGCCTGGGCTGTTTGCAGCTGCGTCAGGGTTTCCCGTACCACTTGCTTGGCCAGGCAAGCACATTTGCCGCACTGGCTGGCAACGCCGGTGGTTTCACGCACTTCTTTGTAGCTGCAGCAACCTTCATAGATTGCTTCGCGGATTTGTCCGTCGGTGACGCCAGTGCAGAGGCAGACATACATAAGTGAGAACCGTCGCGGGTTTATGGCTTAAGTGCGATGGATCTTAATGTTAACGAGAATGATTGTCAAAATAGTTTCAGCAGCAATCCGGGGGGAATTGCCCGTGCGCTGACGAACGGTTTTTTCGGTGTATGATGGTCGGTCTTCACGAAGCGTGATTGCGTCATATTTCTGTCTGTTTCCACAGGCAGACTCGACCGGTCCTTTTACTTCAATCGTCACCCCTATATCAGGAGATATCCAATGAGCGTACTCGTCGGTAAACAAGCCCCGGATTTCGACGTACCAGCCGTCCTCGGCAATGGCGAAATCGTAGACAGCTTCAAGCTGTCTGAAGCCATCAAAGGCAAATACGGCCTGGTGTTCTTCTACCCGCTGGACTTCACCTTCGTCTGCCCTTCGGAGCTGATCGCCCTGGACCACCGCATGGACGATTTCAAAGCGCGCAATGTTGAAGTGGTCGCGGTTTCCATCGACTCCCATTTCACCCACAACGCCTGGCGCAACACCGCCATCAACGACGGCGGCATCGGCAAAGTCAAATACACCATGGCTGCCGACATGAAGCACGAGATCGCCAAGGCTTACGACGTTGAGTCCGAAGGCGGCGTTGCGTTCCGTGGCGCGTTCCTGATCGACGACAAGGGCGTTGTGCGCTCGCAGATCATCAACGACCTGCCGCTGGGCCGTAACATGGAAGAGCTGATCCGCCTGGTCGACGCGCTGCAATTCCACGAAGAGCACGGCGAAGTCTGCCCTGCCAACTGGAAAAAAGGCGACAAAGGCATGAACGCTTCGCCAGAAGGCGTTGCGGCTTACCTGACCGAGAACGCTGGCAAGCTGTAAGCCAACGTCACGGTACAAAAAAAACCGGCCTGAAAAGGCCGGTTTTTTTATCCGCGGGATTTGCCTTCAGTCGTTGAAGTCTTCCCAGCCGCCCATCTGTTTCCACCGATTGACGATGCCGCAGAACAGCTCGGCGGTCTTCTCGGTGTCGTAGCGGGCCGAGTGGGCTTCACGCCCGTCAAAGTCGATACCGGCCGCCTGGCAGGCTTTGGCCAGAACGGTCTGACCGTAGGCCAGGCCGGCAAGCGTTGCGGTGTCGAAACTGGAGAACGGATGAAACGGGTTGCGCTTCATGTCCAGCCGCGCCACGGCGGCGTTCAGGAAGCCCAGGTCGAAACTGCTGTTGTGGCCGACCAGAATCGCACGTTTGCAGCCATTGGCCTTCAACGCCTTGCGCACGCCACGGAAGATATCGGTCAGCGCCGCTTCTTCACTTACCGCCATGCGCAGCGGGTGGTCGAGCTTGATCCCGGTGAATTCCAGGGCAGCGGCTTCGATATTGGCGCCTTCAAACGGCTCGACGCGGAAGAAATGAGTGTGTTCCGGGTACACAAAGCCCTGTTCGTCCATGCCGATGGTGGTTGCGGCGATTTCCAGCAAGGCGTCGGTGGCGCAGTTGAAACCACCGGTTTCTACGTCGATGACAACCGGCAGATAACCGCGAAAACGCTCGGCCATCGGATGGCGCGAGCCGCCACCGCCGTGCTCTTGTTCGTCGTCGTAATGGTCTTCACTCACTTGCTTTCCTCCAGCAGGCGCCAGCGCAGTGTTTCACCGGCGCGCAGCGGGATAACGGTCAGCTCGCCAAACGGCAGGCTGGCAGGGGCGGTCCAGTCTTCACGGACCAGGGTAATGCGGTCGGTATTCGCCGGCAGGCCGTAGAAACGCGGGCCGTTGAGGCTGGCGAAACCTTCGAGTTTGTCCAGCGCGTTACGCTGTTCGAACGCTTCGGCGTACAACTCGATGGCGGCAAACGCGGTGTAGCAGCCGGCGCAGCCGCATGCGGCTTCCTTGGCGTGCTGGGCGTGTGGCGCAGAGTCGGTGCCGAGGAAGAACTTCGGGCTGCCGCTGGTGGCGGCATCCAGCAGTGCCACCTGGTGGGTATTGCGCTTGAGGATAGGCAGGCAATAGAAATGCGGCCGAATCCCGCCCACCAGCATGTGGTTGCGGTTGTAGAGCAGGTGATGAGCGGTGATGGTCGCGCCAACGTTGGCCGACGCTTCGCTGACGAACTGCACCGCATCGGCGGTGGTGATGTGTTCAAACACCACTTTGAGCGTAGGGAACAACTCGACCACACGACGCATGTGTTCATCGATGAAGATTTTTTCGCGATCGAACACATCCACGTCGCCACGGGTGACTTCCCCGTGGATCAGCAATGGCATGCCGACCTCCGCCATGGCTTCGATCGCCGGCAGGATCTTGTCGATACTGGTTACACCGGAATCGGAGTTGGTGGTCGCACCTGCCGGGTACAGCTTGGCGGCGTGCACATAACCGCTGGCCTTGGCTTCACGGATTTCTTCAGGCTGGGTGCGGTCGGTCAGGTAGAGCACCATCAACGGTTCGAAGCGGCTGCCGGCCGGTCGTGCAGCGAGGATGCGCTGGCGATAGGCGTCGGCTTCTGCGGCATTGCGCACCGGAGGTACCAGGTTAGGCATGATGATGGCACGGCCAAACGTGCGGGCCACATCGGCCACGGTTTGGGGTAACGCAGCACCATCGCGAAGATGAATATGCCAGTCGTCGGGACGCAGCAGGGTCAGGCGGTCGGACATTGGGGATTCCAGGCGGGTCAATCTGGTGGGAATGCTACCGGAAAAGACTCTTGCAGGCACTCGCTATCAAGTTTTGCCGGATGCTACCGATATCTCCGGGTATGCCTTAACGATGTATGACGCTTTGAAGTGTTGTAGAAACCAGTGGAGCCTCCCGTGCGCCAGTATTATCTAGCCCTGCTCAGTGTGTTCGCCAGCCTGCCTGCGGCGGCCCTCACGTTCCAGACACGTCTGGAGAATATTGAGTGGAAGGTAGAGGGCGATCAGTTCGAGTGCCGCCTGACCCAGCCGATCACCGATTTCGGTTCCGGTGAGTTCGTGCGCCGGGCCGGCGAGCAGGCAACGTTTCGTCTGAAAACCTATGGCGGCACCCTTGGCGCCGGCTCGGCAACCTTATTGGCCGCGGCCGCGCCGTGGCAGCCGGGCCGAGGTGATATCAACCTTGGGGCCGTGCGTGTCGGCAGCGGCGACGTCCTGTTCAATAGCTCCCAGGCCCAGGCCGGCCGCCTGTTCACGGGTTTGCTTGAAGGGCGCAGCCCGACCGTGCGGCATTACGGGCGTCAAGGCGGCTACTCGGAAATTCGCCTGCTGCCTGTGAAGTTCAACAAGGCGTACAACGATTATCAGGTGTGCACCACCAAGCTGCTGCCCATGAATTACGACCAGGTCAAACAGACTGAAGTGGGCTTCCCCGGTGGTGGTATTGAGCTGGACGCGGCGGCCAAGAAGAAGTTGTCGGTGATCCTGGCATTCATGAAAGCCGATCCCACGGTCAATCATGTCGAGTTGAACGGCCATTCCGACAACAGTGGCAATCGCCTGACCAACCGTGACGTCTCACGGCGCCGCGCCCTGGCGGTGATGGACTACTTCAAGGCCAACGGCATCCAGGAATCGCAAATCACGATGCGCTTCCATGGCGAAAGCTACCCCTTGGCGCCCAACACTAATGCCGCCAACCGTGCGCGTAACCGCCGTGTAAATATTCAGCTTGAGCGGGTGGCTACCCCAGAGAAACCGGCGCCTCAGGCCACTGCGCCGAGCAACCCGGCGGCTACCTCATAAGAGGCGACCATCGGTCGCCCACTCGACATAATCTGTCGCTTTATCTTCATTTGCTGTCGCGCCCCTGTAATTTCACGGTTTTGATCGGTAGAATCGTCGCCTTTCCGTACAACCCCGTGGAGTGATGGCATGGCCGACGTAAACAAGGTCGTTCTCGCGTATTCCGGCGGCCTGGACACTTCGGTGATCCTCAAGTGGCTGCAGGATACTTATAACTGTGAAGTGGTGACCTTCACCGCTGACCTGGGTCAGGGTGAAGAGGTCGAACCTGCACGTGCCAAGGCGCAAGCCATGGGCGTGAAAGAGATCTACATTGACGACCTGCGCGAAGAGTTCGTCCGCGATTTCGTTTTCCCGATGTTTCGCGCCAACACTGTCTACGAAGGTGAGTACCTGCTGGGTACCTCCATCGCACGTCCGCTGATCGCCAAGCGCCTGATCGAGATCGCCAATGAAACGGGCGCCGACGCCATTTCTCACGGCGCCACCGGCAAGGGCAACGACCAGGTACGTTTCGAACTGGGTGCCTACGCACTCAAGCCAGGCGTTAAAGTCATTGCGCCGTGGCGTGAATGGGACCTGCTGTCCCGTGAAAAGCTGATGGATTACGCTGAAAAGCACGCTATTCCGATCGAGCGCCATGGCAAGAAGAAGTCGCCGTACTCGATGGACGCCAACCTGCTGCACATTTCCTATGAAGGCGGCGTGCTGGAAGACACCTGGACCGAGCACGAAGAAGATATGTGGAAATGGACGGTCTCCCCGGAGAACGCTCCAGACAAGGCGCAGTACCTGGAACTGACTTACCGCAACGGCGACATCGTTGCGCTGGACGGCGTTGAAATGACCCCGGCCACCGTACTGGCGACCCTGAACCGCATCGGCGGTCAGCATGGTATCGGCCGTCTCGACATCGTCGAGAACCGTTATGTGGGCATGAAGTCTCGCGGTTGCTACGAAACCCCGGGCGGCACCATCATGCTGCGTGCCCACCGCGCCATCGAGTCCATCACCCTGGACCGTGAAGTCGCCCACCTTAAAGACGAGCTGATGCCCAAGTATGCCAGCCTGATCTACACCGGTTACTGGTGGAGCCCTGAGCGTCTGATGCTGCAACAGATGATCGACGCTTCCCAGGCCCACGTGAACGGCGTCGTGCGCCTGAAGCTGTACAAGGGCAACGTGATCGTCACCGGCCGCAAGTCCGATGAGTCGCTGTTCGACTCCAACATCGCCACCTTCGAAGAAGACGGCGGCGCCTACAATCAGGCGGACGCGGCAGGCTTCATCAAGTTGAACGCGCTGCGCATGCGCATTGCTGCCAACAAGGGCCGCTCGTTGTTCTGAACCGTGCGTCTGTCGTGAAAAAAGGCCCCTTTTGCAAGGGGCCTTTTTTTGCCTGGATTTTAGATGCGGCGCTGTTTATTAGCGTTTAGCGTGTGTTTAAGGATTTTTCCGTAACTTGCGCAATTATTATCCAGTTTATCTTTATATTTTTAAGGTTGAATGATTTTTTACATCTGAGGAGGAACTATGTCTGACAGAAAATTCACTCATGTAGCTGCAATGGATATGTGAGTTGTTGAATTTTCTGTAGGAATTATGGAAGTGTCGAAATATGTTAAATGGAACTAATGCGGATAGTTTTTTCGGGGCGGTTTGCTGGCGTCATTGCGACAAACAAGGGGTATTTCCTGAAAGACTTGTGCGGCACGTTTACTTTTACGGGCTGATGGTCATGATCTTTCACTCAAAATATGTACGCGTCGAGAAAGGTCTGAAAGCAACCATAAAGCTCTATGCATCTAAGTTGGCGAATTTTTGTAGGCTAATTCCTATCTTCTTGTGGGTTGGGTCTCTGCCTGCTCTTGCTCGGGGGGGAATGCTATGCCAACTAGTAATCGACTAGGCTATTGTGTTTGCTCTAAATAATTCGAACAGCGAAATTGGACTTTCTCATGAATAAAGTGCTGATCGTGGATGATCATCCCGTCATTCGTCTTGCTGTGCGCATGCTAATGGAGCGTCATGGTTATGAGGTCGTTGCCGAGACTGATAACGGTGTCGATGCGTTGCAACTTGCACGGGAACATATGCCGGATATTGTGATACTGGATATCGGAATCCCCAAGCTCGACGGCCTGGAAGTTATTTGTCGGCTGGCTTCGACCAAGCAAGCCGTCTCGTTCAAGGTGCTGGTGCTGACGTCCCAGGCGCCCGGCCATTTTTCCATGCGCTGCATGCAGGCAGGTGCCGCCGGCTATGTGTGCAAGCAGCAGGATCTGACAGAGTTGCTCAGTGCCATCAAGGCGGTGCTTTCCGGCTATAGCTATTTCCCGAACCAGGCGCTCAACTCAGTACGGTCAACCATGGGCAATGCCAGTGAAGCCGACATGGTCGAACGCTTATCGGGGCGGGAGATGATGGTGCTGCAGCAACTGGCCCGTGGCAAAACCAACAAGGAAATTGCCGATGGCATGTTCCTCAGCAACAAAACCGTCAGTACCTACAAGACGCGCTTGCTGCTCAAGCTCAATGCCAGGTCCCTCGTGGACCTGATCGAACTGGCCCAACGCAACGGCTTGGTCTAGGAGGATATTGCACCCCTTGAATACCCGTGTAACCGGCAGAAAAAAGCCTCCGTCAGGGAGGCTTCCGGCCGTCAACGGCTTGATCAGAGATCGAAGTCGTAATCGGCCAGCTGTTTTTGCAAGCGTCGCTCTTCCAGAAGATTGTCGATAGTGCGGCGTTTGCTTAAATTGGTCTTGGCCACCTCTGCTACAGGTGCCTCTACCACATCGTCATCCGACTCAACGAGGTCGTCTTCCACTTCCAGTTGTTCGTTGCCAGCGCTCATAAGGTCAACTCCAGGCTAAGACTGCCGTTGGGGCTCCTTATAGCGATAATCCGCGAACGGGTAAAAAAGATTTTTTCAATCGCCTGATCACAAAAACCAATGATCGCTCAATCGTCGGAGGTCTTGTCCTTGTATTCGCACAAGTCTTCGATACGGCAGCTGCCGCAGCGCGGCTTGCGGGCCTGGCAAACGTAGCGTCCGTGCAGGATCAGCCAATGGTGGGAGTCGAGCAGATAGGGCTTGGGCACGAACTTCATCAATTGCTTTTCCACCTCAACCACATTTTTGCCCCGCGCAATGCCGGTTCGGTTGCTGACGCGGAAAATGTGCGTGTCCACCGCCATGGTCAACTGCCGAAACGCCGTATTGAGTACCACGTTAGCCGTTTTGCGGCCCACGCCAGGCAAGGCTTCGAGGGCTTCGCGGGTTTGTGGCACCTCACCCCCATGCAGCTCCAGCAGCAGGCGGCACGTTTCGATCACATTCTTGGCTTTGCTGTTATACAGGCCGATGGTCTTGATGTATTCGGACAGGCCTTCCACACCCAGGGCGTAAATCGCGGCGGGTGTATTGGCCACGGGGTACAACTTCGCCGTGGCCTTGTTAACGCCAACGTCCGTGGATTGAGCCGAAAGGATCACCGCAATCAGTAATTCGAACGGTGAGGAGTAGGCCAGTTCGGTTTTCGGTTCCGGATTGTCTTCGTGAAACCTGCGGAAGATTTCCAGGCGTTTTGCGGCATTCATAGGGACAGACGTTTCCTTGCAGGCGGTCGGCGTAATGTTAGCAATACACAGCGCAGTGGGTTAGCCGTTGGCCTCGGCATCTTGTAGCGTTTGCTCGGCATCACTCAATGCGGCTTTCAAGGCTGCCAATTGATGCTCGTCAGCATGGTGATCCTGAGCCTTTTTCAACGCTGCACGGCGCATGGCCAGCTGGATTTTTGCGCGCTTGAACTCGGCGCTTTTAGTGGCCGTCTGTGGTGGCTGCGGTGAGCTGTTGGTCTCTAGTGCGGTAAGCGCCTGCTCGGATGCCTCGAACTGTCGCTGCAGCATAATCAATTGCGACTGTTGCTCAAAGGTCGGCGGATGCCCAAACGCTTTCAAGGATTTGTGCAACTGAGCGCGACTCATGGCGACGCTGCTTTTGGCCTGCTTGATCGCAGCGTCCTGAGCGGCCTGAGTATTATCGACCGGTGCCACCTCCATCGGCGCTGCGCGCTTGGCTCGTGCCAGGCGTTCGGCGAGCATGCAAGCTTCTTCACGTTGCAGACGGGCGTTACGTTGTTCGAAGCGTCGCCGTGCCCGGTTGCGTTTGAGGTCGCGCGCACGCCGTTCATCATCGTTGCTGGCCAAGTCACCGACGATAGGCAGAACGTCAGCAAGCGGGCGCATCTCGATACAGTCGACAGGGCAGGGCGCAACACACAGGTCGCAACCGGTGCACTCGTCGACAATCACGGTGTGCATCAACTTGGCGGCACCCACAATGGCGTCCACCGGGCAGGCCTGGATGCATTTGGTACAACCGATGCATTCGGCTTCGCGGATATAGGCGACTTGCGCAGGCGCATCTCCACGACTGGTGTCCAGCTCCAGTACCGGCAGGCGCAGCAGTTGCGCGAGCCCCTCAATGGTTTCCTGCCCACCGGGCGGGCACTTGTTGATGGCTTCGCCTTTAGCGATACCTTCTGCGTAAGGCTTGCAACCCGGGTGCCCGCACTTGCCGCATTGAGTCTGCGGCAGCAGCGCGTCGATACGTTGAATGAGGTTCATGCTGTGATCATAGCGTTGACCCCGGCCCAGGGAGGAGGGCAAGCTGAGAAGCCCCGCCGTTAGCAACAGCGGGGCATTTTGCAGAGGTTACTTGATGCGTTGACCCGGCTTGGCACCGCTGTCCGGGCTCAGCAGGTAGATTTCTTCGCCGCCAGGGCCCGCCGCCATCACCATGCCTTCGGAAATGCCGAACTTCATTTTCCGTGGCTTGAGGTTGGCGATCATCATGGTCAGGCGGCCATCGAGCTTGGACGGGTCCGGGTAAGCGCTCTTGATGCCGGAGAATACGTTGCGCTGTTCGTCACCGATATCCAGCGTCAGGCGCAGCAGCTTGTCGGCACCTTCGACGGCTTCGGCCTTGATGATCAGCGCCACACGCAGGTCTACGGCGGCAAAGGCGTCGAAATCGATTTCCGGGGAAATCGGGTCCTTGGCCAGTTCGCCATTGCCCGCCGGCGCGGATTGGCCGGTATCGGTCTGGCTGGCCACCAGGTCTTCTTTCGAAGCGTCGGTCATGGCCTGGACTTTCACCGGGTCAATTCGGGTCATCAAGGGCTTGAACGCGTTCAATTGATGATTGCCGAGCAAGGTGGTGTGATCGTTCCAGCTCAACGGCGCCACGTTGAGGAACGCCTCGGCATCGGCGGCCAGCAGTGGCAGCACCGGCTTGAGGAAGATCACCAACTGGCGGAACAGGTTGACCCCGGTGGCGCAGATCGCCTGGACTTCAGCTTCCTTGCCTTCCTGCTTGTTCAGTGACCACGGCGCCTTGTCGGCGATCCACGCGTTGGCGCGGTCGGCCAGGCCCATGATCTCGCGCATGGCGCGGGCAAAGTCGCGGGCTTCATAAGCGTCGGCGATGCTTGGCGCGGCGGCCAGGAAGGCGTCGGTCAGTTCCGGTGCGGCGTTCTCGGCGACCAGTACACCGGCGTTGCCCTTGTGGATAAACCCGGCGCAACGGCTAGCGATGTTGACGACTTTACCCACCAGGTCCGAGTTGACCTTCTGTACGAAGTCTTCCAGGTTCAGGTCCAGGTCGTCGACGCCACGGCCCAGCTTGGACGCGTAGTAATAGCGCAGGTATTCCGGCGACAGGTGGTCCAGGTAGGTGCGCGCCTTGATAAAGGTGCCACGGGACTTGGACATTTTCTGGCCGTTGACCGTCAGGTAGCCGTGCACGGCAATACCGGTCGGCTTGCGGTAGCCCGAGCCTTCAAGCATCGCTGGCCAGAACAGCGCGTGGAAGTTGACGATGTCCTTGCCGATGAAGTGGTACAGCTCGGCGGTGGAGTCCTTGCCCCAGAACGCGTCGAAGTCCAACTCCGGGGTGCGGTCGCACAGGTTCTTGAAGCTGGCCATGTAGCCGATCGGCGCGTCCAGCCATACATAGAAATACTTGCCCGGCTCGCCCGGAATCTCGAAGCCGAAGTACGGCGCGTCGCGGGAGATGTCCCACTGCTGCAGGCCACTGTCGAGCCATTCGGAGAGTTTGTTGGCCACGGCGTCCTGCAAGGTGCCGCTGCGCGTCCAGGTTTGCAGCATTTGCTGGAAATCCGGGAGCTTGAAGAAGAAGTGCTGCGAGTCCTTGAGCACCGGAGTGGCGCCGGAGATCGCTGACTTGGGATCCTTCAAGTCGGTCGGTGCGTAGGTCGCGCCGCATTTTTCGCAGTTGTCGCCGTACTGGTCTTCGGTGCCGCATTTCGGGCAGGTGCCCTTGATGAAACGGTCGGCCAGGAACATTTTCTTTTCCGGGTCGAAATACTGGGTCACCGAACGTTGGTCGATGTGCCCGGCTTCCTTCAACCGCAGGTAGATCTGGCTCGACAGCTCGCGGTTTTCGTCGGAGTGGGTCGAGTGAAAATTGTCGAAGTCCACCAGGAACTCGGCAAAGTCGGCGCTGTGTTCAGCCTGCACATTGGCGATCAGCTGTTCCGGGGTGATGCCTTCCTTTTCGGCGCGCAACATGATGGCCGAACCGTGGGCGTCGTCCGCGCAGACATAAATGCATTGATTGCCGCGATGCTTCTGGAAGCGCACCCACATATCGGTCTGGATGTACTCAAGCATATGGCCAAGATGGATCGAACCATTGGCATAGGGCAGGGCGCTGGTGACGAGGATCTTGCGTGGCTCGGACATGGGGCTCGGCTACTTGATGAAACGGAGGTCGGCCACTATAAAGCGCCGGGAAATTTATTTCACCCCGTGACGCTGTTTCAGAATCTTCCGTACCTTCGAAAGCATGCCGTTCGGCGGCTGGAACGGTTAGGATAGCCGCCTGTTTCAGTCAGTCTTTTTTTCGGGAGTAGCCCATGAGCGCCGTCAATCGCGCAGCGGTGGAAGCCGTTCTTCGCCAGTACACCGACCCTTATTTGAACCAGGACCCGGTCAGTGCCGGCTGTGTGCGTGCCATCGAGGTCCAGGGCGACCAGGTGTCGGTGCAGTTGCAGCTGGGTTATGCCGCGGGTTTGTTCAAAAGCGGTTGGGCGCAGATGTTGCAAATGGCCATCGAGGGCCTGGACGGCGTGGGTTCGGCCAAGGTCGACATTCAATGCGTGATCGCACCGCACAAGGCCCAGGCGCAGATCCCTGGCCTGACCAACGTCAAGAACGTGGTGGCGGTGGCGTCCGGCAAGGGCGGCGTGGGTAAATCCACCACCGCGGCCAACCTGGCCTTGGCCCTGGCACGGGAAGGCGCGCGCGTGGGCATTCTGGATGCCGACATCTATGGGCCGAGCCAGGGCGTGATGTTCGGCATCGCCGAAGGCACACGGCCGAAGGTCAAGGATCAGAAATGGTTTGTACCGATCGAGTCGCTGGGTGTGGAAGTGATGTCCATGGCGTTTCTCACCGACGACAACACCCCGATGGTCTGGCGCGGGCCGATGGTCTCCGGTGCGTTGCTGCAACTGGTCACACAAACGGCTTGGGGCGACCTCGACTACCTGGTGATCGACATGCCGCCAGGCACCGGCGACATTCAACTGACCCTGGCGCAGAAAGTGCCGGTGGCCGGTGCAGTGATTGTCACCACGCCTCAGGACCTGGCGCTGCTCGATGCCAGGAAAGGTGTGGAGATGTTCCGCAAGGTCAACATCCCGGTGCTGGGCGTTGTGGAAAACATGGCGGTGCACATCTGTTCCAACTGCGGGCATGCCGAGCATTTGTTCGGTGAAGGTGGGGGAGAGAAGCTGGCTACTCAGTATGGCGTTGAACTGCTGGCATCGCTGCCATTGGCGATGGAGATTCGCGAGCAGGCCGATGGTGGCAAACCTACCGTCGCGGCAGAGGCCGATGGGCAGATCGCGATGATCTATCAGGAATTGGCCCGTCACGTCGGTGCGCGGATTGTTTTGCAGGAAGCGACGGCGCCGGCAATGCCGACCATTACCGTGAGCGACGATTGATTAGGCTTTAACGGTTACGCGAAAAGTCTGACGATCCGTGGTGCTCTCAGGTTTTTCGCGAGCGAGCTCGCTCCTACAGGTGGGGCGCCAAAAGGACTTGTTGCTACTTTGCGCAATGCACGTGTAAGCATTCGCTTACTTTTTCGTAAGTGTTTGGTTTTTTTAGCGGTTGCGTACGTCTTGAATCGACGAAGCTATTATCTATCTTTTTGAAAAATAACGATTATTTTCATGCTGGCGAGCGGCAAAGTTTGTCAGCCCGCCGTGGGGATCGCGTTGAACTTCCCTTGGAACGCTCTAACATCAGCCCTGTGTCCACGGATTGGCACAGCCATCAAGGAACGATGGTTTGAAGGAACGTCGCAGGATGCGATTCATCAGGATGATGAAAAGGAATACAGGGACTAGGGAAAAAATGTGGGCGGGTCATACCGCCCCTTTTTTTGCCTGTAGAAAAGTGAACGCAGCCCCGAACGCAAAAAAGGCCCTCAAGGGCCTTTTTTTGTTGGGCAGCGGCGCTTTAGCGCTCTAGTTGCTCAATCTTGTTGGGCTTGCCATCCCATTCGGCGGCGTCCGGCATCGGATCTTTGCGCTCAGTGATGTTTGGCCAGATGTCTGCCAACTCGACGTTCAACTGAATGAATTGCTCCATGCCCGCAGGCACTTCGTCCTCGGAGAAAATCGCGACGGCCGGGCATTCTGGTTCACACAAAGCGCAGTCGATGCACTCATCCGGGTGGATAACCAGGAAATTCGGGCCTTCGTAGAAGCAGTCCACCGGACAGACTTCTACGCAGTCGGTGTACTTGCACTTGATGCAGTTGTCGGTGACGACGAAGGTCATTTCTAATTTTCTCCTCAGGCGGCGGCAGCGAAACCCCTTGTGGTGGGGTTCGCGAGGTTTGAGAGCGATAGTCTGCGGACCAGGCTAAAAGCCCGCAGCATCCCAAACCGCGCGAGATTCTATCAGCTTGCAAGCGTCTGCGTTATATCCGAGTCTTCAGTGCATATAACATTTCGAGCGCTTTACGCGGCGTCAAGTCATCCAGATCAAGCTTTGCCAACTCATCCAGCACTGGATGGGGCAGGCTGGCGAACATATCGCTCTGGTGCGGCGCGGCGGGTTTCTTGCTGGCTTTGGCCGGGCTGGCGACCACCGTTTCATGGGGCAGGGCCGTGGTTTCCAGGCGGCTGAGGTGTTCACGGGCGCGAGTAATCACCTCGCTCGGCACACCGGCCAACTGCGCCACGGCCAGGCCGTAGCTCTGGCTCGCCGGCCCTGGCAGCACATGGTGCAGGAACACGATGCGCTCGTTGTGCTCGGTGGCATTGAGATGCACGTTGGCCACCAGCGGCTCGCTTTCCGGCAACACCGTCAGCTCGAAGTAGTGCGTGGCGAACAGCGTGTACGCACGCAAATGCGCCAAACGTTCAGCTGCCGCCCAGGCCAGGGACAGGCCGTCGAACGTGCTGGTGCCGCGGCCCACCTCGTCCATCAGCACCAGGCTGCGTTCGGTGGCGTTGTGCAGAATGTTGGCGGTTTCGCTCATTTCCACCATAAAGGTCGAACGGCCACCGGCCAGGTCATCGCTGGAGCCGATCCGCGTGAAAATGCGGTCCACCAGGGACAGTTCGCAACTGGCTGCTGGGACGAAGCTGCCGATATGCGCCAACAGTACGATCAACGCGGTCTGGCGCATGTAGGTGGATTTACCACCCATGTTCGGACCGGTGATCACCAGCATGCGGGTATCGTCGTCCAGCGACAGGTCATTGGCGACGAACGGCGTAGTCAGCACCTGCTCTACCACCGGGTGACGACCTTGCACGATACGCATGCACGGTTCGCTGACAAACCGTGGGCAATTGAGGTCCAGGTTCAGCGCACGTTCGGCGAGGTTGCTCAACACATCCAGCTCCGCCAGGGCGGCGGCGGTGTCTTGCAACGGCGCCAGGCGGCTGATCAAGTCCTCGAGCAAGGCTTCGTAGAGCATCTTTTCCCGCGCCAGGGCGCGGCTTTTGGCCGACAGCGCCTTGTCTTCGAACTCTTTGAGCTCTGGGGTGATAAAACGCTCGGCGCCTTTGAGGGTCTGGCGACGTTGATAGTCGATAGGCGCAGACTCCGCCTGCTTACTCGGCAACTCGATAAAGTAACCATGCACGCGGTTATAGCCGACCTTCAGGTTAGCCAGGCCCGTACGGGCTTTTTCGCGGGCTTCCAGGTCGATCAGGAACTGCCCGGCGTTTTCGCTCAGGGATTGCAGCTCATCCAACTCGCTGTCGTAGCCGGTTTTCAACACGCCGCCGTCACGAATGATCGCCGGCGGGTTGTCGATAATGGCCTTTTCCAGCAACGCCGCGAGGTCTGGATAAGTACCGGCCGTCACGGCCAGCTGTTGCAGGTGCGGCGTGTCCAGTTCGGTCATCGCCACTTGCAACTGCGGCAGGGCGCTCAAGGCATCGCGCAGGCGAGCCAAGTCACGGGGCCGCGCATTGCGCAGGCCGATCCGCGCCAGGATGCGCTCGATATCGCCAATCTCTTTCAGTTGCGGCTGCAGTTTTTCAAAGCGATAGCCGTCCAGCAGGCAGGTAATGGAAGACTGGCGCGCTTGCAGCACCGTCAAATCCCGCAGCGGACGGTTCAACCAACGGGTCAGCAAACGGCTGCCCATGGCGGTCTGGCAACGGTCTACCACCGATTGCAGGGTGTTATCGCGGCCACCGGCCAGGTTGGTGTCCAGTTCCAGGTTGCGACGGCTGGCGCCATCAAGCACCACGGTATCGTCCAGACGCTCATGGCGCAGGCTGCGCAAGTGCGGCAGGGCGGTACGCTGGGTTTCCTTGGCGTAGCTGAGCAGGCAGCCGGCAGCGCCGATAGCCAGGGTCAGGGTTTCGCAACCAAAGCCTTTAAGGTCCTGCACCGAGAACTGCTGGCACAGACTTTTCAGTGCCGAATCACGTTCAAAATCCCACGGTGCACGACGTTTGGTTCCCCGACGCTTCTCGGCGGGCAAGTCCTTGGGCCAATCATCCGGGATCAACAACTCCACCGGATTGATACGCTCCAGCTCCGCCAGCAGGTTTTCCCAACCCTTGATCTCCAGCACGCTGAAGTTGCCGCTGGTGATATCCAGCACCGACAGGCCGAACAAACGCTCATCGCCCAACACCGCAGCGATCAGGTTGTCGCGACGCTCATCCAGCAACGCCTCATCACTCACCGTGCCTGGGGTGATGATGCGCACCACCTGGCGTTCCACCGGCCCTTTGCTGGTGGCCGGGTCACCGATCTGCTCACAGATCACCACCGATTCGCCCAGCTTGACCAGCTTGACCAAGTAGCCTTCCAACGAGTGATAAGGAATCCCACACATCGGAATCGACTGCCCCGCCGACTGCCCACGAGCGGTCAGGGTGATGTCCAGCAGCTTGGCGGCCTTCTTCGCGTCTTCGTAGAAGATCTCGTAGAAGTCGCCCATGCGATAGAACATCAACTGATCAGGGTGCTGGTTTTTCAGGCGCCAGTACTGCTGCATCATCGGGGTGTGGCTGGAGAGGTCGGTCATACGGGGGTTTCAGCTCTGCCTGTCTATTTGACGATTAACATCTGTCTAATACTACAGGGATTTAGCACCATGCGCAGGGACGCCCTGCGGGTGAAATCCGACACGTGGGGTATGATTTTCCGATTGCAGGGTATAGAATCTCGCACCCGAAAAGTGAGCGTCATACGGACATGAGTCATCTTGAAGACTTGCAGATGGAAGCTGCGCTACTTTTCGCTAAGGCAAACAAGAAGCGTATTGCCCGGGAGTTTACCAACCCAGCTATCTATCTCCCTGATCGCTCACCGGTTTCAGTCTTTATGTCAGGATGCGCAGGCGCCGGCAAAACCGAAGCGGCCAGTGAGCTGATCAGCGAAATCGATGACAACTCTGGATTCCGCACCATGCGCATCGATCCAGATGATCTACGTCATCATTTCGAAGGCTATGTGGGTACGAATTCATGGATGTTTCAGCGGGCTGCGTCAATTCTTGTTGACAAGATTCATGACATGGCGTTAGAACAGAGTCAGTCTTTCGTTTTGGATAGCACGTTGTGCAATTTCGATAAGGCTGATCTGAACATAGCTCGCTCCCTTAAGAAAGACCGTAAATGCGTCATCATGTTTGTCTACCAAAAGCCTGAATTGGCCTGGAGGTTTGTACAGGCTAGAGAGCGCAAGGAGGGGCGTAGAGTCCCTCCAGAAGTTTTTGTTGAGCAGTTTTTTACCGCAAAAGATGTTGTGAACGCCTTAAAGGTCAAATATCGCAACCGTTTGCAGGTGAATCTGCTCATAAAAAACACTGATGCTTCCTTGCAGATCACTGAGGAAGACATAGACTCAATCCATGGCGACCTGCACGTCGGTTACGACCGTCAGGGCCTACTAAAGCACCTCAAGGCTGGGGCAATGTTATGAAAAAAGTACAAGCCGCTCGTTCGACTCCGTTTTCTGAGTTTTTCCGTAGCGCATCGACTGACAAGAAGAAGCGTGTGTATGCAGTTGTGCTGCAGCGTGCTACCGAGCGTCAACTGAATGTGTTGAAAGCTGGATAAGCTTTCGCTCAGCCCAAAAAAGCCGCAGAGATGCGGCTTTTTTTATGCTTTTAAATCAGCCTTTTGCGGCATTCTGGGTGGCAGTCCAACGTTGATTTTACGCAGGCGCAGATATCTCTGCGTCATCTTTGCGTCCGTGTGACCGCCCAGTTTCTGAGCGTCGTTGCCCTGGTCGTCGGTATCGGAAAGCGACTTGGCACGCAGGTCGTGGAGGCTCGCATCCTCGACGCCGGCCTTCTTGCAACTGATGGCGAAGGCGTCCTTCACCGAGCTGTAGTGCACCGGCTTCCCTCCGCGCGGGGAGCAGAATAGGGTGAGCCCACGGATCTTCCGGGGCAGGGCCTTGACCTGCGCTATCAGCTCTTCCAGGTCGGGCGTCATCTGCACCAACAGTCTGGCGTTCGTCTTCTCCTGCTTAAAGGCGATTCCCGCCGCGCTGATATCGGCCAAGCGGATGGCCAGGACGTCGCCGATGCGTTGGCCGGTCAGATAGCACATCTCGTAAATGACGCGCATGTTGTCACTGGAGTTGGCGCAGATCGCTTGGAATTCACTGTGGGTGATGTAGCGGTCGCGCTTGTGCTCCAAGTGGCGTCGCACGCCTATGCAGGGGTTCGAGTCGACGATCTGCTGTTCCAGGGCGTAGGCGAAGACCGCGCGCAGTACCGAAATAACCCGGTTCGACATATTCGGCGTGTCCGCCATATGAAGCTTGAGCGCGACGACGTGCCGCTGAAGTACCTCGCGGGGCTCGAAGTCGGCGAAGTTTTCCTTCAGCCGTTCGCATGCCGCTTCATACTGCTTGAGGGTGTTCGGCTTAAGGGGCGGCTTTGTCCTGGTGCGCATTTGTTCGAGCGCATCGTCGATCAGCTTTGGCATTCCACCCTGGCTGCCCTTGTCCAGGAGATTCGCGTATTCCGCCAGCGATGCCTGAAAGTCAGTGCCCAGGCGCTTCCACTTGCCCTTGCGGACCAGGTAGTAAGCTCCGTGCTTCTGGTACATGCACGCCGGCAGGTGCCGGTCCTTCTTGCGCGGACGCATCGATCTTCACCTCAACTCAGCCGAAGCTCCGGCCCCTTCCTTGATTGAATACCACCCAGCCGCCCGATGACAACCTGGCGCAGCACCTTCGGGTGCCCATCACCACCTACCGCGAACCCGTAGCGTTCCGCGGTCAGCCACTTTATCTGCGCCCCTGGCTTCTTATAGCCGGTCAGGTCGGCAACTTCCTCTGCTGTCAGAAACATACCTACCCCCTGTCGTGTCGCGACACGTTTTCGTTTTCCGTGGTTGGTGTCGCTACCTCATCAGTCCCGCCAAGGATCGGAGTCTTGCGATAGCACTCAGCAGGGAATCCGTAATCACGGCAGGCGCAGGCCTCGCCACACTCGTCCTCGCGCTGCTCGATCCGCAGAATGCCGTGCTTCACCGCGATGTCTTGTATATCGCCGCCCTCAAAGCCGCCGCCCTCAAAGCTGGCGTTGATCATCTCGACGGCGAACGCTTTGAGCTGATCGCGCTCGGTTTCGAGTTTTTCGATTCGCTTCTTCAGGCGGATCGCAAACGAATGCTTCATGCCATTTCGCGCTTCGTCGAGATCAGCGAGTAGAGTCTGGGCTCTGGCGTAGAACTGTCGGCGGGATATCTCGCTGCCCATTGCCAATTCAAAGGGCATTGCTATGACTGCCCTGGTCATATCTTCACTCATTGCTTGCGCCCCGCTGAAAATGGTCAGCCAGCACCCGGCGTGCGTCGATACCGCAAGAAGCCGACATTGCGTAAATCTGGCCGAAGGTGGTTTCCCTGCGCTGCAGGGCGTTGAACAGTTCGATCAGGCGCCGGCCCTTTGTTCCGTTTAGGCGACTCATAGCTGGAGCCCCTTTTCCTGTGGGGGCGGGGTGGCGGTCAATTGCCCTTTTTTACCCACGGTATTCGCCAGAGAGGCCCGTGCCGCCTGAGTTTCGTCGGTGGATGTGCTGGCGGGCACCTGTAGGAGCGAACTGTCCGGCAGGCAACTGATCCCGGTGTTATTCAATATCCAGCAGGTGACGCCACGGACGCTGTCGTGCTGAACGTCGATCAGTTGCTCATCGGCCGAGGCCTGGCCAGCGATAAGCAGCAGGATCGTGGTGATGACGATTTTCATGGTCGAGCCTCCCCGGCGATCATCGCCAGTTGCGCGAGCAAGTCATCCGTGCGCCCGTAGAATCGCCCGGTGTCCTCGTTGATGAACTGGCCTAGGACCTCGGCCACCGCCGGGCTGGCGGTCAAGCCTTGCAGGTCGACCTGGGCGGCGATCTTCTCGATGGCCCGCGCATCACTCGCCGGGTCGTGCACAAAGGCGTCGGCCTTGATCTGCAGCACCTTCACCGGGCGGATGCCCTTGCATTGGCTAACCCAGTTGCTGTCCGGATAGCTCCACGGAAGCATGTGCATGCACCAGGCCGTGGCCGACCCTTCCTTCTGTGTACTGGACCAGTAGGTATGGGTGCACGCGAATGCATTCGGCGCGTCTTTTATCGGCCCCAAGCTATCGCGTCCCCAGTCCTCAAGCTGGAGCAGGTTGGAGCGCAATAAGTTCAGCTCCTCGATAGATGGAATGTGCCAGCCCCAGGAGCCGCGCACGTTCATCCCCAGCACCTTGTGGGCGATAGCACTGCCTTCTTCGGCCATGGCCTTGGTGTTGGCCATGCCGTCGTAACGGCTTTGGGTGCCACGGATTCGAGGCTTGGGGCCCTCCTGATCCCACCAGTGAGCGGTGGTTTCGAACTCGCGGCCGGCGTCGATGAGTGCGAACTCGGCGCCATCGAAGTAGATCCGGCCGGCGTAGAAGCCGCCCGCGAAGGGCTGGCCGATCGCGGGGAGGGCAGAGGGGGATATCTGGCGGCGCTTCATTGCTCAACCTCCGCCCAGCCTGGGTATTCTGTCATAGCCCGCTCAATATCAGCGTCGAGCTCGGCACCGACCAGCATGGTTCCTTGGTTATCGCGAGGCACCAGATCCTGGCGCGGGGTGTTGTATGCCGTATCGCGAAGCCATACGTAGCGCCGCGCATCAGCGGCCATCCTCACGCGATCGTCAATGTGCATCGTGTTGACTGACATGGGAGTGGTGACGGTGTTGGCCAGCGCGTCGAGCAGGATCTGCTGGCGGTTCTGCCCATCCAGGTACTGGCGCACGGCCTGGATGAAAACACTGTTCATGCTTCGGTCGCCGGTATTCGCTGCAGCTTCAATATCGGCGCGCAGGCCGTCGGGCAGGCGCACCACAAACTTGTCGGCGGTGCGGGAATCGTAATTCGGTGAATTCATGGTGTTCTCCCGGCCGATGGCGCAAATATGCTCCATCGGCACTGTGGACCGATCAAATGGGCTTTGACTTACCAGCCATCAGCACCACCAACAGCAGGACAACCAGGACCAGGTCGCCCACCATTGAGAGGATGCGACTGGCCGAGTCGACGAAGACAACGCTACCGGCGAGCCCGTAGGCCGCCAGCGAACGTGCCCGGGTGCCGAACCTGGCCAGCATGGTTACAGGTGGTCTTTCAGGTTGAGGCCCAGCAGCTTGGCGCTACGCTCCAGGGCGGTCATTTCCTGGGGTTCGATCTCACCGTCAGCCTCGGCCACCGTCAGCATCACGTTGAGAACCGTCAGCGCCTCGGCCGGCGAGTGCGCCAGGTCACCCAGCTCTTTCTCCGCGTTCTGGCGAAGGATGCGGGCGCCAGACTTGAAGTCGGTCTTGGCGCGGTCGATGGTGTTCGAGAGTTCCGCGCCGAACCCTTGAAGGGCCGGGTTGTTGCTGAGGATGGTCTCGATCTTGGAGAGCTCGCTTTCCTCCAGCTCCCCATCAGCCGCAGCGACGTAAATGGAGCCGTAGACCACGGCCTCCATCAGGTCACGGTTGGCCAGCTTGGATACCGCAGCGCGGGCTTGACCAGATTTCTTGCCGAACAATTTACCGAGCATGATTACTTCCTTTCAGTGGGTGCGCTTTTGCGCGGGGTTTGAATTACGTAAATCACGAGAGAGGCGGTGACGATCATCCAGACGCAGATGCCGAACACGCCGCCGATCAGCTCGAAGTCGCTGGGGTTATCGAAAATCACCGGCACGGCCTCGGAGAACCAAATCAGCGTTGCGAACAGGTAGAGCACGAACGACAGCAAGAACTTGAACAGCTTCATTTCACTTTCTCCTGGCAAGCCGAGAGCGTGCCGATTAACTTGGCTATCAATAAACGTTGATGTGTTACTTCTCGGAAGTTATGCCTTGAATAGACCGAAAACATCCCGCTTGGCTTTTCCAACCATCCCGGTAAGTGCCGAGACTTTTACTTGTGCGTCCGTGTGTCGCTTTGCCTGATCAGTATCAAGTTCGGCGAAGCGAGTGTTCTTCATTACCTCTTGGCACTTGTTGAACTCGCGCCGCACGCCACGCATAGCATTATCAACGGCGATAAAAGCTTGATCAGATGGCGGTACAATCCGATAGCCCTGGCCCCGGACAGAGACAATATAAATTTGATGCTTGGTCAGCAGAGCTTCTTTGAACTGTTCGACACGATCCAGAATCACGAACTGGCAATTAACCATTTCCTGCGCAGTCTTTGGCTTCGGTAAGTTGAGCGCCCATTCAAGCCAGGCGTGGCTTATCAGCTGGCCGTCGGTGAACTTGTCGGCGAAGAACAGCTCCAGCGCCTTATCAAGGCTCCAGGTGTTCGGCTTCAAAGGAACGATGCTCATCACAACACCTCGACAGTGAAGCGGCCGAACTTCGGGCGGTAGTCGCCGACGCCGCAGTATTGCCCGGCGTCTTCCAGGCACTTCAACACCTGGGCGCGGTCGATCGACTCTTGGTCATAGGCGATCTCGCAGATGGTCGACCACTCGCGAAACAGTGGGCGATATCGCGTGATGCGGGCAGTTCCAACTTTAACTGAGCGCGCATCGTAGAACGCTTGATCCCAAAGGCCCTCAACTGTGCGCGGGCCTGTGTAGATAATTGGGCAGCGGGAATCCATGATTTCAACCGAGCGCTTTAGTTGAGTGCCCATTTTCGAAAGTTTGCCGCCTGCGACCAGTGAAGACTCGATGTTGATACCAGGTAGGAAGGGACCGATATCATCGGCAAAGTAAAGACCACCACGCCACTCGCTACGCGCAATAAGCTCATGATCTTCGTCGGACTTTTTACGTTTCGAAGTCAATACTTTATGAGCCTTGGTCAACTTGTTCAGCGGGTCGGCGAAGACGTCAGCGTGAACCAGAAGCGGACGGGTGCCGATGATCTTAACTTTCAAAGTCTGCATGGTGATGCCTCTTAGTTTCGCTGCGTGTGCCTGTTCGCCCGATGCGATGCACGTTGCTTTGCGTTTTCAACTTGAAAGCAGCCTCGATGGAAGTTGCTTTCAAGTTGTCACCAGAAACGCTGATGACGCCGTGCGGATTACCGCCCCTACCTCGCCATGGCTCACCCTGCCTCGCCCCACCAGGGCCGGCCACGCCAATCGATGCTTCCGCACCGCTCAACCACCTCGAGAAAAGTGGCTGAACGCTGAATCAGCCCCTGCCCCACCATGCCTAGCCGGACCATGCCCGACCTTGCACTGCCATACCGAACCGCGTCGTGACTATCGCCACCGGAAAGCCCCCTCCTTGAAGGGGCAGACCGCTGTAAACAGCCCTTGCCATGCCAAAGCGAGCCTCACCTAACCGTGCCTCGGCCTGCCATGCCACATGATGCTTCTGCACCGGACAGCGCCCTCGCAAAGGCGCTCGCCGCTGCTTATGCGATCGCGTAACCCTCAACCCGCCGCGCCGTCATGCGAAGCTCGACCCGACGCTCACCATCACCACGGCGAACCCGGAGCATCTGGTCGTCACTGATGGCAGCATGACCGGTGAGGATTGCGCATATCAGCACTACCAGATGGCGCGCGATGCCACGACAGAACAGTTCTGTCGGGATTGCCGAACGACTAGTGATGCCGAGCTTGTGGAAAACACGCTCAATAGATTTTTTGACGGTGCCGGGAGCGCAGCCAACGACACGAGCGATTTCCTTGTTGGCCAAGCCAGCGCAGACAGCAAGGGCGGCACGCAGCTCTTGTTCAGCAAGTACGCCGGTGGTGCCTTGGAGCTTGCCGAAATTGATAACCGTGCTCATGTCTTTCATCCGTCACATTCGTTGCTGATGGACAAAAATATAAGCAGATTTATAGAAGTGATCAAGCAGTATTTTTATTATTTTTACCAGGTCGCTGATTTTTCCTAACCGGTACGCGAAAAAAAACCCGGTGGTCCGGGTTTTTCGGGAGTTTGTGGTTGAGCTAGTAAAATGATGCGCCCCAGAAGACGCGACCCATGATGCGGATGTTGGCGTCTTCCATCTCGCGCACCGAATACGTCTCATCGGGATGCTCATAGGTATTGTAGCTTTTCATGCGGACGCCGCCGCCTGGCAGTCGGTAGAGCGCCTTTACCCTGATCTGTCCTCCGTGGTCTATCACGTACATGCGACCGTCAACGACTTGAGTCTCGCGCAAGTGAGCAACAACGGTGCCGCCGTCCTGTAGAACTGGGGTCATTGAGTTACCAGAGATCGCTGCCGCCACAACGTGTTCGGGTAGCACTCCTTGTTTCGAAAGTATTTCGGTGTTGAGGTCGAGATGAACCTTTACGCTAATCTCGACGACCGTCTTCGATGGGTCGCGAGGGTCGTCCAGCTCAATCAGATAGGGTATTTCCTCCGTCAGAAGAGAGTTGGAAGGTGCGTACCGGCTCGCACTCCTGAGCTCTTCAATCCTGTCTCGCAATGCGGAGTTGAGCGCTGCGTCATCCTCGTGTTCGCCGCGGAGGATCTCTTCAAGCTCACTACTGAAGTAGGTCGCAACATCTTCTGGTGAAAGCATTTCGCCTTCCCCGGATGCTAGCCATGTGCTGTTCACGCCACATGCCCTGGCAATCTGAACCAGATAGGAAGATCGCAGCGTCTTCCCAGATTCGAGTTGGCTGATGGCTGTCTGCGCGATACCAACGGATTCGGCAAGCTGAGACTGGGTAAGTCCTGCTTTCTTCCGGGCAAGTTTGATTCGGTCGGATAGATTCATCCTCTGATCCTATAAAGATACTTATGGGGTTGCAAAGAAGTCTGCTTCTGTGCAGTCTATAAAAAGACTTATCAGAGGCCGGCCTCATGGCTCAAAAAATCAGCGAGCTAATAAATCATTTCGGTAGCCAGTCGAAGACCGGGGATGCCCTCGGCGTGTCTCAAGCAACGGTTTCTTATTGGCTGTCCGGGTCGCAAAAGGTTAGCCCCGAAAAGGCAATGCTTGCCGAGATCGTAACCGGTGGCGCGATCAAAGCCTCTTCGCTCTGCGAGCTTATTGCTCAGGTCGAAGCTCGCCACAAGGTAGGTGAATCTTCCACTGAATTCCCGATCCACGCACGTGGGCCTGATGGCTCTGTATGCGCATCCAGTACCCAGCAGGCCAGGCAATGAACAAACTCTATGAATATCGGCAGAAGCTGAAATGCCTCGATTTTCGGTTGAATGCGAATAATCCGACGGGCGGTATCACTAAAGTCGCAAAGTTTTGGGGGCGTCAGGGTACGAGAGGATACGTAAAGGGACAAAAAGGCACATAAAGAGACATAAACAGGGGAAAAGAGTGCTTTTCGCACGCCTTGCGGCGTTATGAAACGTGCCGTTACTATGCGACCAGACCTGACGGAATTGCAGACAAAGAAAAGCCCCGGACGCTACCAACGCCGGGGCCTATTCGGGAAAGACGCTACCAACGTCTTCTGTATACCAGCTAGGTCAGTACACAACCCCGAGGGGAGAAGCGTTTGAGACGGCTTCTTAGTGTCCGGATAGGCACATGTGCCTATTTCGTACACCTACGGACTGTATTACCGTACTGCGTATTGCGCAACACTGTGTGCACATGCAGTAGTGTCATTTCCGATGACATGCCAGCTTTCGATCTATTCGCAGGCTCTGGCGCGGTTACAGAACGATCTCCTCGGTTTTTCCAATTATTGGAGAGATCGACCATGGCTCAAATTGCCGACAGCAACACCGATGGACCTAACCTTCCTATTAATGGCGCTCGGGCTACTGCTGCCCAGCTTTGCGCCAAGTATCAAGTCAGCCGCACCACTTGGTGGCGCTGGTCGAAGACTCCTGGCTTCCCTGAACCGCTGAGGTTCGGGCGTTCCGTACGCTGGGACCCAGGTCTCGTAGATACCTTCCTCACACTCAATTCGCAGGCCTCCGCGTGAAGGCCTGTGGATCAGCATTTTTGCTGTCTGGCTAAATCGCAGGCAACAAAAAGCCCGCTTCGCAGGCGGGCCTCTTAAACCACTCGTTCGCAGCGAGTGATTCGGTACTTCTTCGTTCAGGAGAACGATATGTCACGCCCAGAAATTACCACTACGCCATCAAAGGCGCAACTCCCAAAGCTCAAGCCCTGCTCTTTCGGGATGGAATACACCGAGCTTTTCAACATCAATGCGGACGCGAACTTGATCGAAGCGCTATCAGTCGCATCCGATCTGTCGGACGGTATCAGCCAGTTGTGCAGTCGTTTGGCCTACGCAATCAACGATGGCGAGATCGCGTACCTGTCTGAGGTTCGCACCCTGGGCTTCATTGGTGATGTTGTATCCGCGCTCACCCGCTCAGCTGAGCGCGGGCTCAAGGCAGCATACGAAGCGGAGGACGCACAATGAAGCCTCCAATGTGGAACCAGCTGCTGGTCAACGTTGAGCGCGAGTTTCCATCCCCCTTCGCGAAGGGGGCAAAGCTCACGCCTGCCCAGGTCGAACAGCTGCAGTGCGTAGAGAACACCAACGACGAATTCCAGATCAGCACACTGAGCGGAGTTGCCGCTATCGGTGAGCTCATCGCGCATGCAGCAAATCACGGCGAACTCTCTGATGAACTCGCCATGAGTGCCGGCTGGCCGATCAATTCGTTAGCTTATTTGTCGATGACAATGGCCGAGGCCGGCGCGGCGGCGGCTTACAAGCTGCAAAACATCCCTCACCAGGGAGCCGCCAAATGAACGGACCACTACCAACCATGCAAGAGGCTTCGCAAGAAGCGGAGTTTCAGCTTTGTGCGGCCAAGGATGTGCTCGAGTGGCAGCACGCACTTATCAAGGCCATGCACCTGGATCACCTTCACGACGGCGGGAAAGGGATTGGTGACTTGTTCCAGGTGGCGAAATACTTCAACGACACCGGATTCGGCGGAGTTTATAGCGCTATCGACGAGTTCCGGGTTCTCGGCGAATCCGCGCCACAAAACTCGCAATCCGAAAACGTGGCGCGGGAAAGTGGGGGTGATGAATGACCATCGCCAAATTCCAAGGCGGCGATACCGTCACCATGACCAGCTCGGAAATCGCGGAGTTGACCGGAAAGCTTCACGCGCACGTTATCCGTGACATTCGGGCAATGCTGGAGGCCCTGAAAGATGATCCAGTTTTGGATCATGTCCGCGAAGACAAGGATGCGCGGGGGTACACCGAAAATTTCCACCTAAACCGTGAGCTGACCGAAACGCTGATTACCGGATACAGCATCCCGCTTCGCCACAAAGTGATTCGCCGGCTTCACGATCTGGAAGAGCAAGCCGCGCGCCCGATGACCCAAGCCGAGATCACTGCCGCCAATGCGAATCACCTGGTGGCCGTTGAGCGCCAGCAGCGGGAGCAGCAGGTGGCGCTGGAGCGGATCGAACGCAGGGTCGAGGATCTGAGCCAGACAGTTGTGTGGGATCACTGCCCGCAGAACTGTCAGTCGCTCACTCGCGTGAAGGAAACAATGCTCAAGCGCCACGGGCTTTCGGGTGCTGTAGTCGACTACGTACTGAGGGTCTGGCCAAGTCAGCCTAACCCTGCCGGCATGGTCCGCAACGGCCACGAAGAAGCGCTAGGTTCGCAGTATCTCGTTTGGTCGAAGCACCACGTTACGGCTGCCTTCCACCGCTTTGTTTCCGAATCCACGATGGTCACCGCTACTCAGGCGACTCACCCATATTTTGAGGGCCGGTTCCGCCTGGTCCAGAAGGCCCAGTCATGAGCAAAGTATTGGATATTCCTCCGCAGGTGCTGCCCATGGAATGCATCGACGAGAACCTGTATGAAAAAAACAACGACGCCGCACTGCTGTTGAAGTGCTTCGAAGTAGTGAAGGACGTGCTGGACGTGATCGCCGAGCCTGAGTATTCCATTGAAGATGGCGATGACACCCACATTGACCTCTACCGGGCCTACTATGCGCTTAAGGTCCTATTCCGGCGGCGCACCGGGCACGACGCCGCGCAAGTTGCCAAGGATCACTTCGAGGCAATGGGCCGTCACCTGCTGGCGGGAGAGCCGCGCCCCGAAAACAAAATCCCCGTTCTTGTGTATCCGGCAGAGTGCCTGCCGGACGAAGCGTTCGACGGGCTAACCAATCAAGCGCTGGCTTGTTCTGCCTTCAACTACAGCGATCGTGTCCGGCGACTACTCAACGATCATTCTCCGACCGGGCTATCGCTCGACGAGGCTCGCACTTTTTCCATAGATTCCACCACCGCACTGCGCCTGTTGGTGTTGCGCCTATCTGGTGGCTCTGTGGAGGCCATGGGCTCAAGCCTGGGTCGCAAGGCTGGGGAGACGCTGCAATGACCACTATCAACTCTCACGTCCACCCCCAGGACGCCCGCACAACGCCGGTAATCGTCGGGCCCTGGCCAACCTACGCCCACTTCAAGGATCTGCCCGAGCGCGAACGCTGGGTGCTGTACGGCTCGGCAAAGGCCTATCGCGAAGCTCTGGAAAACCAGGGGTTCGTCATGGCTGAGTCTTATCGCGACTTCATCGCCCGCGTATGCCGGGAGTTAAACGTATGAGCATCATTCGCGCCCCTCGGCCCGAGGGAAATTTCTACCTGCTCAACAAGTCGATCAGCGAGGACCGCCGGCTTAGCTGGGCGGCTCGCGGAGTACTGGTGTTCCTGCTGGGTAAGCCAGATCACTGGGAAATCTCCGTTGCCCACCTGCGCGGCGAAACAGCTACCTCAGGGAAACCCACCGGCCGTGATGGTGTTTACGGACTGCTGCAGGAGCTGATCAGCGCCGGTTACGTCCAACGCCGCCAGGATCGTTCTGAGTCTGGCGTGCTGGGTGAAATCAATTATCTCGTCTCGGAGTCACCGCTTCCGGCTTCACCGCTTCCGGCTTCACCGGATACGGCTCAACCGTATCCGGCAAATCCGACACTAGTAAGTATTGAAGGTAAGCAAGGACTGAAAAAACAAGTAAGCACTGAAAAACCTATGTGCACAACGGAAGCGGAATTGGCTGAATCCTTCGAGATGTTCTGGAAGCTGTACCCCAACAAGAAGTCGAAGAAGGACGCTCGCAAGGCATGGGAGAAGCTGAAGCCATCTATCGAGCTACGACTGACCCTGCTGACCGCCCTGGGGAGTCACCGCCTTTCCCGCGACTGGTCCAAGGACGACGGGCAATACGTGCCGATGGCGTCTACTTGGCTGAACGGGGAGCGCTGGACTGATGAACTGGTACCGGCGTCGGCTGCAAAGGCGAACGCTTTCAACAACCTGCCCACCCACACCCCGGATATGTACCAAGGAGGCGAAGATGGCCCAGCGTTCTAATTTCCGCCGCCAGCCTGAGCAGCGCACCTTCGCCGGCGAGTGCCCGGTCCACGGCGCGGTTGATCGCTCCGAGGTTGAGCAGTTCGACGGCTCTATGGCTGTCCGACCATGCAAACAATGCCAGTTCCATGGCCTGCGCGTAGCGTCACGGGGAAGCGACGAACATTCGCAGGCGCTGGCCAACCTGCAAGCCGAAAGCGTCAACAGCGCGCTTGTAGGCTCCGGCATCACGCCGCGGTTTGCCGATAGCACTCTCGCGACCTACCGCGCCGCGACACCAGCTATGACTCTGGCGCTAGAAACGTGCCAGGGCTATGCCGACAACTTCGGCGAACACTTCCAGGCGGGGCGCAACCTTCTGCTGTGCGGGAACGTCGGTAACGGCAAGACGCACCTGGCCAGCGGCATCGTCCAGCACGTGATTCGTCAGCACCGGGCCGTGGCAGTGATCACCACCGCCGCCGAGATCATCCGCGTGTTCAAGCGCTCGATGGATCGCACCGCCGGCTACACCGAGGGCGATGTGATCAATGAGTTGGCGAGTTTCGACTTGTTGGTGATCGACGAGATTGGCGCCCAGGCCGGCACTCACTACGAGCTGTCGGTTCTGCATGAGGTGCTGGATCGCCGGTACAACCTGGTTCGCCCGACAGTTGTGGTGTCCAACCTCAACGCCCAAGGCCTGGGCCAATACATCGGTGAGCGTGCCCTTGACCGTTTGCGCGAGAACAAAGCGTTGCTGGTCGGTTTCACCTGGGAATCGGCGCGGGGGCGTAAATGAACCACGAGGACAAGTATTACCGTCTCGAGGCCGAGCAGGGCGTGCTGGGCGCGATCATGATCGCCTCGCTCAACGAAAGCGCCGGAATGCTGGACGAGATCATCTCGCAGATGAAGTCTGGCGACTTCTGGCACCAGGACAACGCTGCGCTGTTCGATGTGATTTGCGACTGTCATGCGCAGCGTATGCCCGTTGATGCGGTGACGCTGGGCTCGATTCAGCGCTATCTGCCCAGCGGGACATCTACTCTGCAATACACCATCGACCTATGCCGAGGCGTCCCATCGGCGGCTAATTGGAAGAGCTATGCCCAGCAGGTTAGGAAGTGGGCGCTGGTGCGTCAGTTTCGCGACCTTGGGCGAATCGTTGACAGCGGCGTTTATGACGATCTGCCAGCAGATGAAATCCTTGATCAGTGTGATCTGGCGCTGGCCGACCTGCGTGACCTGAAGGCATCTGGCAAATCAGGTTACAAGCGGATGAGCGATGTTTTACCGATGGTTCTGGATCACATGGATGACGTGCTCAACGATAAGGCGCCCCCAAAACTATCCACTGGCCTGGCCGATCTCGACAAGCTGATTGGCTTCCTTCGCCAGAAGTCGATGGTGGTGATTGGAGGTCGACCGGGCAGCGGCAAGACAATGCTGGGGCTGCAGATCATGAATCACGTTGCTACTCGCGGGCGCGGCGTAGGACTGGTGGTAAGTCTTGAGATGCCTGGCGAACAACTGACACTGAGGACCATTGCGAGCCTGGGCGGCGTAGACCTGCGTCGGATGGATGAGGTCAAGTGCCTGGAGCAAGAGGAGTGGAACCGGATCGGTGTCGCCGCCGGGAAGATCAAGGAGGCAGAGCTCTACCTGCTCGACACTCCAGGCCTGACGATGCCGGCCATCCGCGCCGAGGCGTTGAAGCTCCAGCGCGAGGTTGGGCTCGACATCCTGATGATCGACTACGTGCAGATTGTCGGGACTGACGTCAAGTCGCAGAACCGTGCCGACGCAGTAGCCAAGGTGTCGATTGCCATCATGAACCTAAGCCGTGAACTGGCGATTCCGATCTTGGTGCTGGCGCAACTCAATCGAGGCCCGGCCAATCGGCCAGGCAAGAAACCGCAGGCCAGCGACCTTAAGGAAAGCGGCCAGATTGAGCAAGACGCGGACGCGGTGATCCTGGTGCATTACGACCGGGATTCCGAGATGGGCCAGCAGGGCGTGACCGAGTTGATTCTGGATAAGGGGAGGCAAGCCGAAGCCGGCTCATGTCTGGTACAGCGTCAAGGCCAGTTCGGGCGGTTCGTCAACTTTGCGGGCCGTGAGCCCACCCAGGAAGAGGTGGAGATCAGCCGCCCCTTCGCCAGCCAGTACAAGGGGAGGAAGAGCAATGAGAAGTTTTAGGCTGCTGGATCGCCTGTTAGGCCGGCGAAACGAACAATTCGTACCCGGCGAATGCTTGAGTGCGCTGAATGCTTCGATGAAGACGGGCCAGGTCTGGATCATCCCGGAGGGTGCCGTCGTTGTCCCGTCACCTGCAGAGCCAAAGTACCCCGAAGCCGAGCGAATCGCTGCGTCAATCAGGGATTTCCCCGAAGACTGGGGTTGGGAGCGCAAGGGGTTCGACCTGATCCACATCCCCAGCGGGTTCAGGCTGTGGGTGGGCAATGAAGGCTATGGCTTGGCCGAGGTTCATCCGAATAACGGAAAGACGGATTTCACGAAGCCCGAGCAGGCAATCATCTGGCCGGCTGTGGCCGATTGGCTTGGGCACCGAAAGGTCGGGTTCACTGGGCGCCTGCCGAAAGCAAGGATCACCGGTCGCCACGGCACCTTCTGGTGCTTTGCCAAGGAGCACCCGTGGGCAGGGGTTGGCGATTCGCCTGAGGAAGCGTATCGAGCCTGGCGTCACGCCATATCGGCCCAGGCTCGCAGCGACATGAGGCCAAACGAATATCTGCAGGTGCGGAGTGCGAGCCTATGACGACCTCAAGATCGTTAGACAGGATCGCCCCTCGTGCTGATGCCGAGCAGACAGGCGTTAGATTCCAATATTCACGTTTTCCGCTACAAGCCACGGATTGCGGGGCCTGCGCCCTGCATCCACAAATTGTGATTGTGGAGGTTTGTAAAAGCCTCGGGAGTGCCGCAAATGAGTAACGTAACGGCGGCATTGCCGCGCAAGAGCCTGCTGGAACATGAACGCAAATTCTTGAAGATTGCCGGGGATGGCCTGGCCCAGGAGAAGGTTGGAGGTGCTGCTGCGTTGGCTTGCCTTCTGGATATGGTCGCCAGTTGGCACGCCACCAGGGTCAACATCGAGTTTGGTGATTACTGCAAGCGCTGGGTGTCCGAGGGCAACGCCAAGAGCAAGTCAGCGGACAAGTTGTTGCGCAACATCCTTGGCCTGGATGACAACCCACCGCCACGCCGAATTCGGAGGGCTGCCTGATGAGCGTGTATCGAGATGCAGCGCATTGCATCAGCCGCGTGATGTCTATCGAGATCCACGACGGCACCAAGAAGGCGTCGTGGCAGCGCAAGTACAAGGCGACATTCGACGATGAGTTGCTCGGAGGTGGGTTAAGCGATGATCTTTCACCAGAGGAGCGGCTGACTCAAGACTCAATGACCCGATCGACAATCAAACGGACCCTGCCGGAAATCCAGTGGCAGGCGCTGGTGGGTAAGTACTCGATCAACCAGGACGAGGTGAGGGTCGCCGCCGCATACCTCACGCCTCGGGTTGTCAGCCCTGCTCATCAGCTGTTCAAGACCAAGTGCGTCATGGCTTGGATGATCCCGGAGCGCCGCAACGGGCTGCCATCTTCATTCTACGTTCTGCATAGCTGGGATGCTGATGGCACGCCTGAGAGAACCTTGCGCCGCTGGCGTGCCACCACGAAGGCTTGGCTGGATGATCAGGTTGCTGCCGCACACTTCGCGGTTGAGGCTCTGCTCGAAGATCGTGGTTTGTTGTTCCGAGAGGTGGCTTGACAGTGACCGAGTGACCGCGTAGATTTCGAACCTGCGGTTTGGTGCATCACAGGATGACAACCAGACAAAGAAAACCCGGCCATTGCGTCGGGTTTTTTTATGCCCGAAATTTGTTGCGTGAGCCATAGCCAGGGTGGGCCTTCGGGCAGGGCCTGGACGCGGTATCGCCGGTCGTCACGCGTTACGAAAGAACACCGGCAGCATGAGCAGCCCAAACCTGTGTGCTATTGGGGCTGGCTCAAGCGGGCAGCGTGGGAAGACACGCACGTTATGCAGGTTATCGCCCAGGCAGCTGGGCTAAGTCGGTAGAGGCGTCGTCTAATCCCGTGCGGACAATGGGCGGCTACGCGATGAGAGGGCAGGGTACGTGACCCGGCGATCTGCCCCGCCAGAGCTGGAGAGTTGCACCAGCCACCTGCACCTATTTCGAGGCTCGCCATATCGGCGGGCCTTTTTCGTATCTGGAGCACAGTAATGACCGATCAAGCGAAACGCGACAAGCAGGCTGTCATCGATGCAGTAGTGGGTGGCGACCTCGCCATGCTTGCCACGGCATTGAAGCGTCTCTCGAACAGTGATCCCTCGGGATTCCTCTACATTACCAGCGACCTGCTCAACACCAATCAGCGCGAGCAGTTCTCGATGATGGGCTTTGGCCGTTTGCCCGACGCCTACCATGCTGATGGGGTTGTGTATGGCGTCATGTATACCGATGGCTCTTTCCTGTCAAAGCGAGCCCATCCTGCCGGTGTCGGACTACCCATTGACGAGGTAAGCCAGGCTGTCGCGAAGGCCCGCGCCGAGTATGAGCAGTCTGTGTTGAACGTGGTGCATAGCCTTGGGAGCACGATGGAGCTGCTGGACAAGATGCTCGCCGGCCACTCCTCCGTTGATACCAAGCTGGCCAGTCTCGCTCATGTCGAGCTGTTGAAAGGTAAAGCGCTGCTGGTTGCTGCACTGAATCCAGCGACCCGCTAATCCATTCCTTAACTCCCTAACCGGGAGGATACCGAGATGAACCTGATGCCTGAGAAAAACCCCGACTTCTGGGCCCAGGTGTGGCTGGTCCTCTCGAACCCACTGTGGCAGGGCGCAATTATGGCCTTCACGATCACGCTGTTGCGCGTGCTGTATGACGCCAAAGAGCCGAACTACTGGCGCACCTTGTTCGAGGCGCTGCTGTGTGGTGCCTTGAGCCTGTCAGCCAGCAGCATCATCGAGTGGATGGAATGGCCGCCGAGCTTGTCAGTCGCCGCCGGCGGCGCCATCGGCTTCATTGGTGTGACAGCTATCCGTGACCTGATCATCAGATTCCTTGGCAGAAAGGCGGACTCGGCATGAAGGCGATAGCAGTGGCAATCATCGTCGCCTTGGTTGGTCTGTTGCTCGTTGGCATCCAGCAGATGCGTGTCGAGGATCTGCGAAACGAAAAGCTCGTTGAGACCCAGGCGAAGGTGGACGCCATCAAGGCCAACACCGAAAGCCAGGACACCATCACAACGCTGCGGGCCGAGGCCAAGCGCAATACAGACTACCTGAAAGACTTGAAAAATCGCATCAGGGCCAGCGAGAAGAAAGCCGAGAAGGCGAGGAAAGACTTTGAAGAACTCAAGCGCAACAGCAAGCCTGTTCGTGACTGGGCTGCTCAGCCTCTTCCTGACGGCCTGCGCGGCAAAGCCGGCGGTGGTGACAAAGACCCAGGCCGTAAGAATTGAAGCGCCCGAACTGATCCCCTGTGAACGGGTGGACCAGGACGAAGCCGACCTTCGCTTCAACGGCGATGTATGGGAGCTGAAGGACAAGGCCATCAAGTTGCTGGATACCTGCGCTGACCAGGTGGACGCCCAGATCGTCCGCAGCCAGAGCAAGTAACCCGCGCCACGTTTTCGAATGCGCCAAATCGTGGCGCGCCAACAGGGCAGGAGGTTGGTGATGGTACGGACAGACAGCTTCCACCACTACAACGATGGACGTGGCAAGCGCCGCGTCTACGTGAACGGGAACGAGATTGAGCGGGTTGTCTGGTGCGACACAGTCCAAGGCATCGCGGTTTACATGCCACAGCCAGCGAGAGTCAAAAAGCCTGGGCGTAATGAGGTGTACACCAGGCGCTTGAGAGGACAGGTCACGGTAGAGGCGGTCAACTGATGGCTTGCAATGGATGCGCCGCTCGGCGGGAATGGGTCAACAAGATGAAGAGGCTGGCATATGAGCGAGCAAGTGAGCTGCTTACTGGTCGAGTTGCTGACCGAGCAGAAGAAGCAGACCTCCCTGCTCGAACAGATAGCGAGCCAGCAGATTCTGATGATCGAAGTGCTGGCCGATGAGCAGGGTGATCAAGACCCCGACGCCATGCCGATGACGTACATCGATGGGAGCAAGGTGACCTGATGGCCAAGATACCCAGCCTCAAGTCCAGGCTCACACCTGTAGGGGTTCGCCAGATGTCCACGGTAAACCCGGACAGTTGGCGAACCGGCAAAGAAACATCAGCCCAGCGTGGCTACGGATACAAGTGGCAGAAAGCCAGACTCAATCACCTCGATCTTAATCCCCTCTGTGCGTATTGCGAGAGTGAAGGGCGGGTAACGGCTGCGACGGTGGTCGACCATAGCACTCCTCATCGCGGCGACATGACGATCTTCTGGGATCGGAGCCAGTGGGTTTCGCTATGTGCCCACTGCCACAGCTCGACCAAACAGAAAGAGGAAGCCCAGGGCTTCTAACTCAGGAAAGACAATGCAACCGATACCGGACCTTGATGGCTACTTCGCCAACGAGGACGGGGAAGTTGTGTCCGCAAGGTCGGGGCAAGGCAGGCTGATCAAGTCCAGGGTGCGTGACGGTTACAAGGCCGTGACGTTGAGCGTCAAGGTCGGGGGAAAGAGGCAGCGTCACCGCTTCGAGGTCCACCGACTGATACTCAAGGCCTATGGCGGGCTACCACCATCTGCTGCGCATGAAGCCCGGCATCTGAATGGTGACTCACTGGATAACCGTCCCAGCAACCTTGCATGGGGGACGAGGCTCGAGAACACAGCTGATGCGATAAGGCACGGCACGCTCGGACCTGGCATGCGATCAAGGCGCAGAAAGCTGACCGACCTGCAAGTTCTTGAGATCAGGCGCAGGCATGGGGCTGGTGAGCAAAGCGCGGACCTCGCCCGCGAGTTTGGGGTGTGTCGCGAGTACATCCCTCAACTCGTCAGCGGGAAGGCCTGGAGATGCCTTCCGTTGGCCGCTGCCTATGAAGCACGCCAGTGACGTGTAGCAAGTGGGAGGGGTGCCTTCAGAGTTCGGAGCTTTTCGACTCTAGACCACTCCCCCTCTCACGCGCGATTTTTTTCCCCTTTTTAAAGGTTTTTGTTAATGGCGTTAACAGACAAAAAACGCCGTTTTGTCGAATCCAAGGCTTCAGGTGCCTCGAATCGCGAAGCGGCTGAGGCCGCTGGATACGCGGCCGCCAGCGCTTCGGCTGCTGGATCGAGGCTAGCAAAAGACCCTGATGTTGTTGCCGCTCTGGAGAAGTTAAAGGCCTCTCAGAATGTTAAAGGCTCGCCTGCTGTATCTGAGCCCGGTGGCCAACAGGTCGAGGGCGACGAAGAGGGCCTGGCTGATCTGCCAAACACGGATGATCCTCTTGTATGGCTGCTGGCTCTCATGAATGAGCCCAACGCGAAAATCTTCGACCGGCGCAACGCTGCTCAGTCGGCACTCCCGTATTTCCACGGCAAGAAGTCGGGTATGGGGAAGAAGGAACAAAAGCTCGAAGATGCCGCAAAAGTTGGAGCGAACAGCAGGTTTGGTCTGCGCGAACGTCACTTAAAGGCCGTTAAATGAAAACATGGACCACTGCCTGCCCTGAGTGGGAAGACCGTATTGTGCAGGGTCAGTCGCTGGTCCCGCTTGCGCCAATCTTTCCCGATCAGGCCGAGGATGCGCTGGACGTGTTCGGCAATCTCCGGATGGTTGATGCTGACGGCAGCCCGTTGATGGCTGATACCTGTCGGGCGTGGGTTCTAGACCTCGTGGCCGCGCTATTCGGCGCGTATGACGCAGAGGCCGGCCGTCGGCTGATCACCAATTATTTCCTGATGGTGAGCAAGAAGAACGGAAAAAGTACGATCGCCGCCGGGATCATGTTAACCGCGCTGATCTTGAACACTCGACCATCAGGAGAGTTCCTGATTCTGGCGCCCACGAAGGAAGCTGCCGACAACGCCTTCAAGCCGATCAGGGACATGATTGATGCCGACGATGACCTCAAGGCCAGATTCCATGTGCAGGAATACAACCGGATCATTACTGACCACCTGAACAAGGCAAACTTGAAAGTAGTCGCTGCCGACTCCGCGACAGTCACCGGCAAAAAAGCTACTGGTGTGTTCATCGACGAGCTTTGGGAGTTTGGCAAGCAGGCCAAGTCAGCCAAGATGCTCGTAGAGGCGACCGGCGGACTGGCTTCTCGGCCTGAAGGCTTCGTGTTCTATTGCACCACCCAATCCGATGAGCCGCCTGCTGGAGTGTTCAAGGCAAAACTTGACTACGCCAGGAACGTCCGTGACGGGAAAATTGAGGATCGCCGTTTCCTTCCCGTGATCTACGAGTTCCCGCAAGAAATGATCAAGCAGGGCGAGCACCGGGATCTGGCAAACGCGCATGTCACCAATCCCAACTGGGGGCTGTCCGTCGACCAGCAGGTGATTGAGCAGAAGTACCAAGAGGCCCAGGCGGAAGGTGAGGGCGCCATTCGCGGTTTTCTCGCAAAGCACCTTAACGTCGAGATCGGGATGGACCTTCGTTCTGATCGCTGGGCTGGCGCTGATCACTGGGAGGCCGCTGGCGACAATTCGCTGACCTTTGATGAACTGTTGCGGCGATCCGAAGTGATTGTAGTGGGTATCGATGGTGGCGGGCTGGATGACCTGTTGGGGCTCAGTCTGATTGGTCGCGAGCGCGAAACACGGCGCTGGCTGCACTGGTCGCACGCCTGGGCCCACAAGATCGCGCTGGACCGCCGCAAGGACATCGTTTCAAACCTGCTTGGCTTCGAGGCCGATGGCGATCTGACGATTGTTGACCGGCCTGGTGATGACGTGCTGCAGGTGGCAGATATCATCTGCGAGGTTCGTGACGCAGGCCTCTTGCCGGACAAGCAGGCAATTGGTGTCGACTCAGCTGGCATCGGCGACATCATTGACGAACTGACCACTGAAGAGCGCGGCATCACCATGGAGCAGATCGTTTCGATCTCCCAGGGCTGGCGGCTCAACGGTGCCATCAAGACTACAGAGCGTAAAGTGGCCGGCGGTGAGTTCATTCACGGTGGCACACGTCTGATGGCCTGGTGCGTAGGTAACGCCAGGACGGTCGCGGTGGGTAACGCGATCGCAATCAATAAGCAGGTGAGCGGCTCGGCGAAGATTGACCCGCTGATGGCCACGTTCGACGCAACCACGCTCATAGCGCTGAACCCGGTGGGTTGCGGCGATCTACAGGGCTTTTTCGACAATCCAATTATGGTGGGGCTTTGATGGCGCGCGAAAAGAAACCCGGGCGAATCAAAGCCACTCTTCAAAATTGGCTTGGTGTGCCCATCGGCTTAAAGGATGGCTCGTTCTGGCAGGAGTGGTTCGGTAGTTCGGTCAGCGGGCAGCACGTATCTGTTGATAAAGCTATGCAGCTGTCTACGGTATGGGCCTGCGTCCGCTTGCTTTCGGAGTCGGTATCGACTTTGCCGTTGAAGCTGTACCGGCGCCTGCCGGATGGCTCAAGGGCTCCTGCGACTGACCATCCGCTGTATCGGCTGCTGTGCCGGGTTCCGAACTCGGAAATGACCCCTCAGCGCTTCATGCTGCTGGTGGTGGCCAGCATCTGCCTTCGAGGCAACGCTTTCGTCGAGAAGAAGATGTTGGCGGGCCGGATCATCGCGTTGGTGCCGCTTCTGCCGCAGTGCATGCGGGTCAAGCGGCAGGAAAATGGTCGGCTCAAGTACACCTACACTGAGAACGGTGTCGAGCGTGACATCCCCGAAAAAACCTTGATGCACATCCGCGGCTTTGGCCTGGATGGCGTGTGCGGGATGTTGCCCGTGACGACTGGCAAGGAGATCTTCGGATCAGCCATGGCAGTAGAAGAGGCGGCCGCAAAGGTCTTTGCCCAGGGCATGCAGGCCTCCGGGATTCTCTCCAGCGACAAGACGCTAACCCCGGCACAGCGCGAGCAGTTGCGCAGCAGTCTTGGTTCGTTCATGGGCTCCAAGAACGCCGGCAAGATCATGGTGGCCGAGGCCGGGCTGAAGTACCAGGGGATCACGATGAACCCCGAAGCCTCGCAGATGCTGGAGTCGCGTTCTTTCAGCATTGAGGAAATGTGCCGCTGGTTCCGGGTTCCTCCGTTTATGGTTGGGCACATGGACAAGCAGTCCAGCTGGGCCAGCTCTGTAGAGGCTCAAAACTTACATTTTCTGACTAACAGCCTCCGCCCTCTTTTGGTGAACATCGAGCAGGAAATCACGCGCTGCTTGATTGGAGAGGCGGATGCTGACGAATTCTTCGCTGAGTTCGCGGTAGAAGGCCTGCTGCGCGCTGACAGCGCCGGTCGCGGCGCCTGGTACAACACAGCCCTGCAAAACGGCTGGATGTGCCGCAACGAAGTGCGGCGCCTGGAAAACATGGCTCCGATTCCTGGTGGCGATACGTTCACAGTCCAGTCTGCGCTCGTGCCGCTTGATCAACTCGGCAAACAGTCTGCCGGTATGTCAGCGGCGGCCACAGCCTTCATGTTGCGTATCACCGCCGCCAATCAGAGCGGCGACAAGGACGCAATTAAGGAGGCCTTTGAGCTGGCCACCAAGGCGCTGGATACGGGGAACCCTGATGGGCCAATGATGGCTCATGCACTGATATCGCTACCACGGCTTCTGGCCGCTTGATCATGGAGTAACCCTATGACAATTCGAAGCCTTCCGGCAGCGCCGGCGGGTCGCCCCTGCGCGGGCGTTTCGTTTGATCTGATGCCAAAGGCCATGGAGAACTGGAACCAAGGCCTTCAGGCTGCCGCAACTGACGACAAGAACACGATCTCCGTTCTCGACCCAATTGGCTTTGATCCATGGTCCGGCGAGGGCGTGACAGCCAAACGCATCTCGGCAGCACTGCGAGGCATGGGCGGTGCTGATGTCACCGTCAATATCAACTCCCCGGGCGGCGATATGTTCGAAGGCCTGGCGATCTACAACATCCTGCGCGAGTACGACGGTCACGTAACAGTCAAGGTCTTAGGTCTGGCGGCGTCTGCCGCTTCGATCATCGCCATGGCCGGTGATGAGATCAAGGTCGCCCGGTCGGGCTTCTTGATGATCCACAACGGCTGGACCATCGCGGCAGGTAACCGCCACCAATTCCGCGAAGTGGCCGACATGATGGAGCCGTTCGATGCTGCCATGGCTGATATCTACGCCGCCCGCACCGGCGGCGAGCTTAAGGCCATGCAAAAGCTGATGGATGCTGAAAGCTGGATCGGCGGATCTGCGGCGGTAGAGCAGGGTTTTGCCGACGCGCTCCTTGATTCCGATTCGGTCAAGGAGGGAACCAAGGCCCAGGCCGGTTTAATTGCCGCTCGCAAGCTCGATCTGATCCTGGCCAAGCAAGGCATGACGCGTGCCGAGCGCCGCTCCCTCATTCAAGAAATCAAGTCCGGTACGCCTTGCGCTACTGGGCACGGTACGCAAGACGCTGCCGACAACCTGGCCAATTTGGCCGAACCCATCGCCGAGATAAACAGCTTCTTCGCAGAGCTTTCGGCAGCCAGCAAGAAAATCCAGGAGAAATACAATGTCTGATTCGCAAGATCTGCTGAATAAATTCAGCGCAGAGTTGAAGCAGGCTTCCAGCGCGTTCAGCGCTCAAGCCGAGTCCGCATTGGCGGAGGCCAAGAAGGCCGGCACACTGTCCGCCGAAACTAAGGCCGCCGTCGACGAGATGGCGCTGAAGTTCAACACGCTGACCGATGCTGAAAAGCAACTGAAGGCTCAACTCGGTGAACTTGAGCAAGAGTTTGCTCGCATCCCAACTCAAGCCGCCGCACAGCACCGCGATACCGTGGGCGGCGTGGTTATCAAAAGTGAAGCGCTCGCCGAGTTCGCTAAGAGCGTGCAAGGCAATCGCCGTATCAGCGTTCCAGTCAATGCTGCACTGTTGAGCGGCGGTGTTGCCCCTGGCGTTGTGGAGCCTCAACGCCTGCCAGGTATCGACGTGATGCCAAAGCAGCGGCTGTTCATCCGTGATTTGATTGCCCCGGGTCGTACCACCTCACCGGCAATCTTCTGGGTGCAGCAAACCGGCTTCACCAACGCCGCCAAAGTGGTCGCAGAAGGCACTCAGAAACCGTACAGCGATATCCAGTTCGGCACCAAGATCACACCGGTTACTACCCTTGCGCATATGTTCAAGGCGTCAAAGCAGATCCTGGATGACTTCGCGCAACTTCAGTCGACCGTAGACGCCGAGATGCGTTACGGCCTGAAGTATGTCGAAGAAGCTGAAATTCTGTTCGGTGATGGCACTGGCGTGCATTTGCACGGCATCGTTCCGCAAGCCTCCGCTTATGTTGGCGCATTCGCTCCGGAAGCGATGACCCAGATCGACGAGCTGCGCCTGGCCATGTTGCAGGCTCAACTTGCACGCCTGCCAGCGAGTGGTCACGTCCTGCACTACACCGACTGGGCCAAGATTGAGCTGACCAAGGACACCTTGGGCCGCTACATCATCGGCAACCCGCTTAGCTTGGCCGGTCCTACCCTCTGGGGCCTGCCGGTCGTTGCAACCGAGGTGCCAGCGTTCTTGGGCAAGTTCCTGACCGGTGCGTTCCAGACTGGAGCCCAGATCTTCGACCGTGAGGATGCCAACGTGGTGGTCTCGACCGAAAACGCCGACGACTTCGAGAAGAACATGATCTCGATCCGTTGCGAGGAGCGTCTGGCGCTGGCCGTCAAGCGCCCTGAAGCGTTCATCTTCGGCACCTTCACCGTCCCAGCGCCTTAATCTGGCGAGCACCTGGCCGTCATTGCCGGCCAGGTGTCAGGAGCTTGAGCATGAAATTAAAAGCACTACGACCGTTTTATAAGGATGGCGGGGTGATTCTTGATGGTGAGACGTTCGAGACCGAAGAGCAGCATGGTCGCGAGCTGATCACTCGACAAATCGCCGTGCCTGCCGAGGAAGACGACAAGTCGGAACAGAAGCGCCGCATAAAGAAGGAGGGGTGAGATGTCAGTCATCCCTATTGAGCAGGCCATGCAGCACTTGAGGGCTGAAAGCGAGGATCAGGAGTACGTGGTGCTAGTGCTGGAGGCTGCGGAGGACAGCGCCTCGCAGTTCTTGAACCGTCGCTTCTATGCTGACGCCGAAGCTCTTGCTTCTGGCGTTCTGGCCGGAGACGCCGGCGCCGATCCGATTCTGGTCAATCCATCCATTCGGGCAGCCTGCTTGTTGATCGCCGGAAAGCTTTACAACTCCAGGGAGGATGCTGTCACCGGCATCTCCGTAACCGAGCTCCCATCTGGCTCGCAATCGCTGTTGATGCCTTATCGCGTCAGCCTGGGGGTTTAGATGAGGGCTGGAGATCTGCGTCACCGCTGCATGCGTCGCGGCTACATCGAAGGCAAGGATGCCCTCGGCCAACCCTCGAAGGTCTGGGGCGACCTGGGCAAGCTCTGGGCGGAGATCAACATTCCCTCCGGACGCATGTACGAGGCCGCGTCACAGATGCAGGTCACGGTGAATGCTGAGATCAACATCCGCTACCGCAAGGACGTGTTGGCGGGCCAGCACCTGGTGCACGACGGCACCACTTACGAAATCATCGCGCCGCTGGCCACCAACCAGCGCGACATGCTGAAACTCATGTGCAAAACGGTGAAGCCAAAATGAGCAACGGATCGCTGACAGTTCTGGGGCTTGGTGAGCTGCAGGCCGATTTCGAGCGCCTCGCCAAGTCGGTGGGTAACAAGATCGCCAGGGATGCAGTTATGGCTGGTGCCAGGGTGGCCAGGGACAAGGCCCGGAGCACGGCACCGGTTCGCACGGGCAAACTGAAGAAGAACATTATTGCGGTAAGCGTGAAACAGGCTGACACGCCTGGCGGCGCTACTGCCGGTATTCGCGTAAAAAATCCAACTGGCAAACAATCCAAGGCGCTCAAGCGTCCCGGCAAAAAAGGGCGCACCTCGAAAACGGATTACGAATCACCGTTCTACTGGAAGTTCCTGGAGCTGGGCACATCGAAGATGCAGGCCCATCCATTTATTCGACCATCTTGGGACGGCAGCCTGCCTCAGATCGAAAAGGCCGTTGCCGACAAGCTGGCCGAAGGCATCGACAACGCCATCACCCGGTAACCCCCAATGATTGAGAAATCCCTCATCGACAGGCTTTCGCCTCTGGTCGACGGGCGAGTGTACTTCGGCGTTGCGCCGGTGGACGCCGCCCAGCCACGCCTGGTGATTCAAACGGTAGGCACCACCACCGGTTTCACACTCGCCGGCTGGGATGGCTCCAGCGACCTCGCTATACAGCTCGACGCATGGGGGGAGAGCTTCCTCGAGGCGCTCACGCTTGCTGGCCTGGCCTTTGCCGCGATGACCACGGATGACGCTGACTTCACCACCGGCAGCGCAGACCGCCTGGCGGATGTGTTCGAGAACGACACCAAACTTTTCAGCGTGAGCTGGGAATACACCCTGCAACCATAGGAGGCCACATGGCCGTTCAAACTCCAACGAAAGCGAAGTTCGTCAAGACGCAGGGCACGGCTCTCAGCGTTTCCAAAGCCACCACACTCGACCCCAAGGCGGTCGGTATTGAATGGGCCGATCTGTCAGTAACGATCAAACAGCCGCAGTTCCAGGGTGGACAGTCGGATGAAATCGAAGTAACGGTGCTCGCCAGTGAGGCAAAAGAGTTCACCGTAGGCCTGGCCGACAACGGCACCTTCAGCATGTCCGGCAACTGGAAGGCCGACGACGAAGCCCAGACCGTACTGCGTACTGCTCGTGATGATGGTGAGCCGCGCGCCTTCAAGTCGCTGTTCAAGGACGGCTCGTCTTCGAGTTTCCTCGGTCTGGTGACCCAGTTCACCTGGGACGCCGCGCCAAACGGCACCGTCAACGGCACGTTCAACGTGCGTATCACTGGCGCCGTATCCTTCGACCTGCCTCCGGTGACTCCATAATGGCGCGCACGAAGATCGGCGCCGTGGCGGATCTGCGCTCCATGGCACTGGACCCGATGCGCAACTTCAAGCATGAGCGCCTCACCATCGACGAGTGGGAGGGCGCCCAGGTGGTGGTCAGGGCGTTGAGCGCTGGCGACTGGGTTGAGTATCGCCGCCGCGCTGCTTTGGCGGTTGCTGAAGCCCGTCAGGATGCTGGGCTTCCGGCTCAGTCTCCATCAAATGAGGGTGTCGATGAGGCGCCGCTTGAGCCGCGGGTGGAGATTCATTCCTCGCCGCTCTATGCATTCGTCCTGGTGCGGGCGTTGCTCGATGAGAACAATGCTCGAGTGTTCCAGGACGAGGACGTGCCTTCCGTAGCTGACGCCTTCAGCCCAGTGCATGACCGGCTCGTCGGCAAGGTTTTCGAGCTGAGTGGTGTAGCGGCCGGCGCTGGCGCGCAAGATCCGGTGGATGCTGCGGGAAACGACTGACGGAGGAGCCGGAGTTGGCATTTATGCTGACTCTTGCCCTCCGGCTTGGCATGACACTCCAGGACCTGCGTTCACGGATGAGCGCGGAGGAACTGTTCCTTTGGATGGCCTACAACCAAGAATCTCCACTGAGCGACACCCGGGGTGACATTCAGGCCTCGATCATTGCTGCTTCGGTGTTTCAGGCCCAGGGCGCGAAAGTTTCGGCTGTGGACCTGATGCCAAAGTGGAAGGATGAGGCGGCTGCGGTTGTTGATGAGGTGGCGGAAGCCGAGGAGGGAGAACAGCTATTCAAGGCGTTCTTGATGGTCAAGTCATCCGAGTGACGAAGGTCAACCGCCGCCCGGGCCCTATCCTCATGCTAGATTCTCTCTTTTGCAAGGAAGATAGTCATGAGGAGATGCGCGGTTTTAGTTGCTGTTGTTATCGCAGGCTGTGGAAATTCGGAAAGGCCGGATTCAGAGGTTGTGATCGATGAGTCCGCTCTTTCGGTTTACTCCAAAGAGCATTATCCGAAGACTTATCAGCAGTGGGGCGATGATGGTGTTGAGCGAATAAAAGTCGCTGAGCGAGCAGCGCTCCTAAAGTCAGCAAAGCAAATGAAATGCGACAAAGTTGAATACGTGGGGCTCTCTGAGCAGATGAGTAGCCCGCCTAATAAAATAGTTGTTTTTGCCGACTGCCTCAATCGATGGCGTTTCTACATCGATCAGAATTCTGAAATTCTCAGTAGTGAGAGAACCAAATAACCCGCCAAGGCGGGTTTTTTTATGTCTGGAGAAAAGCATGGCAGGGCAAACCCTTCGCTCCCTGATCGTCAGCGTCTCAGCCGAAACGAGCGCATATCAGCGTGAGATGGCAAGGGCTGGCCGCATGGGGCAGAGCTATCTGCGAACCATCACTTCTGGAAACCGTGATGCGACTAGTTCGTGGAGATCCCAGGAGGCAGCCGTTCGAGCCCAGGGCTCTGCGATGCAGGCGCTTACATCCTCAGTGGGAGGCTACGCAAAGGCCATGGCCGGCGCTCTTGCTGTGGGGAATGTCATTCACCAGGCTGACAGCTGGAATCAGGTAAATGCTCGACTGAAGCAAGCCTCTACGAGCACTGAGGATTTTTCTGTAAGCCAAAAGGCGCTATTTGAGATCAGTCAGCGCACCGGTACTGCTTTTGCCGACAACGCAGGTCTATTCAGTCGTTCGTCCGTATCGATGCGCGAGTTTGGCTACTCATCGAGCGAGGCTTTGGGTGTCACCGAAGCGTTGGCCCTTGGGCTTCAGCTTTCCGGCGCTGGTGCAGCAGAAGCCTCCTCTGTTATCACGCAGTTCTCCCAAGCTTTGGGTCAGGGTGTATTGCGCGGCGAGGAGTTCAACTCAGTTAATGAAAACGGTGATCGCGTAATCCGGGCGCTTGCTACCGGCATGGGCGTTGCCCGTAAAGACCTCAAGGCAATGGCAGACCAAGGCCTACTTACCATTGACAAAGTGGTGCCGGCGCTGATTAGCCAGCTTGGTACCCTTCAGGGGGAGTTCAAGGATTTACCTGGCTCGGTTAGTCGAGCAACTACAACCGTCAGCAACTCATTCCAGGCTTGGGTGGGCGGGATGGACGGCGCGACGGGCAGTACCAAAATTCTTGCCCGTGCCGTTACCTTTGTTGCCGAAAACATGGATGTACTTGCGGCGTCGGCGCTTACTGTTGGCGCTGCGTATGGCAGCCTGAAAGCGGGGGATTTGATCAAGAGTCTGTGGGCCCAGGTTACTGCTATTCGGGAAGCAAACTCAGCTGAAATAGGGCGCTCTAGGGCTCAGCTTGACGCTGCCAATATGGCTGTAAGACGGGCAGCAGCCGAGACGGTGGCTGCAAATGCGCAGGTTGCTGCGACAAGGTTTACTGATGGGCATGCAGCCGCTCTCAGCCGCTTGCGGATCGCCAGGCTTGCAGATGCGCAGGCCGCCGCTGCCCAAACTGCAGCTCAGTCCGCACAATCAGCAGCGACATCGCTGGCTGGGCGTGCTGGGGCGGCTCTTCTTGGCGTTATGGGTGGGCCTGCCGGACTTGCACTGACCGTCGGTGCCGTGGCTGCCAGCTACCTTCTGTTCAGTGATAACAGCGATAAAGCTCGCCAGGCTACCGTCGATCTTAAGCGGCCTGTAGAGGAGTTGCGCAAGGAGTTTGCTGCGCTGGGCAAAGAGCAGGCCCGGTACAAGCTTGGCGGAGTGATTCAGCAGCAAGCCGACGCCCAAGTGGCGGCGCAGAAAGCACTGCGCGAGATCCGCGCCGCTGCCCAAGGCAATGACAAGTGGGGCGATACCTATTCGGCCAACCCATTCCAGCGCGACAGGGCGGTGACGGACTTCAATCGCCGCATTGCCGGCGGCCTGGATATCGACTCGGCTAGCCAGCAGTTGGTCGCGGCAATCGGCCCAAACGAGGAGATGACCAAGGCTATTAATGCTTCTGCGTCCGCATACGGCGAAGCGATCAAAGCCTCTGGCGATTACGGCGACGTCGCCAATATGCTCACCGCCCGCCTGAACGATGTGGCTACCGCTGCCGGCCAGGCTGGCGCCGGGCTGAAAAAGATTGCGGGACCCGACAAGAAGACTATTGAGGGCTGGAACACCTACACGAAAACCCTCGTTGAGCGCTTGAACTCCGTCAGGGATGGGGGCGACCTGGTTGGCGAGGTGAACCGGAGGATTGAACGGGAGGGCGTTGACCCCGGTACTGCCGAGGGCTGGCGCATCCTAGCCGGCGCGATCAAGGGTTCTGAAACGGCGGCCAAGGCTTCTGAGGAGGCCCAACAAAAAGCCAAGAAAGCCTCGGAGGATATCCAGCGGCAAGCTGAGCAGCTCAACAATGCATACAAGCAAACCCTGGACAACCTTACCCAGCAGGTCGCGCTTTACGGTGAGACAACCGAGATAGGGCGTCTCCGCTACGAGCTCTCCACGGGCGAGCTGTCGAAGCTGTCGGAGAAAAACAAGGTCATGCTTCAGGGCAAGGCGATTGAGCTTGATGCGCTAAATGCCAGAAAGGCCTATGACGGCCTGATGTCTAGCCTTCAAACCAAAGAGCAAGCCCTGCTCGCAACGACGAAAGAGCGGATGCAGGTGCTTGAAACGGCCAACCGTGCCGGCAAGCTATCGTCGGACGACTATCGCGCTGGCGCTGATGCCATCTCGAAAGCCACGGTTACCGAGGCGCCGGAGTTCGGCGGCATCGACTCCTCGGTAGGTGGACCCTCCGGTGAGCTGGTAAAGATCGCCGAGGCTGAAGCAGCCCTGAAAAAGTGGCACGACAAGCAGCTGTCCATGCAGGCGGATCTGCGCGATCAGATCCTGGCCGACCAGCAAAGCACCAATGAGCAGAAGCTCGCCGCCGAGCAGCAGTACCTGGACCGGGTCGTCGAGATCAACCAGACGAACCAGGCGAGGCTTTCTGACATTCAGGGCGCTTATAAAGTTGCCGTGATCGGCACCTTCAGCGAGTTGTCAGGTCAGGCCGCCGATATGGTTGGCAAGATCGCTGGCGAGCAGTCCGGCGCGTACAAGGCATTGTTTGTAGCGCAAAAAGCGTTCGCGGTGGCGTCAATCATCATGAACGCCCAGATAGCTGCAGCGAAGGCACCGGCGGAACTGACCATCCTGGGCGGTATCCCGGTGGGCGCGGCGCTGCTTGCTGCGGGCTATGCCAATGCCGGCATGGTCGCCGGCATGGCGCTGGCCGGCTTCTCTGAGGGTGGCTATACCGGCCTCGGGGGCAAGTTTGAGCCGAAGGGTGTGGTTCACGGCGGCGAGGTCGTCATCCGCAAGGAAGTGGTCGATCAGCCTGGGATGAAGGATTACCTCATCGGCCTGAACCGTAGCGGTAAGCCGGGCTACGCAACCGGCGGATTTGTCGGAAGCCCGGGCATCTCGCCGGCCTTCACCGCTCCATCTGTCGCAGCAGCCACCGGCTCAGGAGCGGCACCGGAGATCCACTTGCACATCAATGGCGACGGCTCGGGCGGGGCGGTCAACGCTCCGGAAGGCTACGAGCAAATGGGCATGGCGCTGCTGGCCACCGCTCGTTCCGAAATGCCAAAGATCGCCCGGCAGGTGATTCAGCAGGAGAAAGGCCAGAACGGCCTGCTTGATCCAAACAATCGGAGAAACAGCTGATGGCAGAGGTATTCAACTGGTCGCCCCGGGTTGGCTCTTCCGGTGACGACCAGCCTGACGTGCTTGAGTCGAAGTTCGGCAACGGCTACAGCCAGCGATTATCGGTCGGAATAAACAATGTCGCTGGCGCGTACACCGTTTCCTTCACGGGCGGGGAGGCTTACATAAAGCCGATCCGGGAGTTCTTCAAGCGGCACAAGGGGGCAAATCACTTTCTGTGGACCCCGCCGCTTGAAGTTCAGGGCGCGTTCATCACCACGGGAGGCTGGCAGCTGCAAACCCACGGCAACAAGAAGTACACCCTGAGCACCACCTTCCAGCAGGTATTCAATCCATGATCACGTTGGACGACCAGAAGCTAGAGCCTGGCGCGATTATCCAGTTGATCGAGCTGGACGGTGAAGCGCGCGGAATGGGCATCTTGCGGTACCACGCCCACCAGCAGTCCACGCCGATCATCTGGAAGGGTGAGACATACCTGCCCAGGCCTTACGAAACGGGCGGCTTTGGGCGCAGCGTTGAGGGCAACAACTCCACGCCCATGCTCAAGATCAGCAATATTGACGGAACGATTACAGCGCTATGCCGGCGCTTCCAGGGGATGAGCGGGATCAAGCTGACGGTTCGGCAAACCTACGTCAAATACCTAGACCCTGCGAATTTCCCAGAGGGCAACCCTACGGCCAGCACCATGGAGAGGCTCGACATCTCCTATATCAACCAGGTCACCAGCTTGTTGCGTGAGGAGGTAGTGTTCTCGCTGGCGCCGCCTACGGCCGTTAAAGGCCAGCGCCTGCCTGGCGGGCTCATCATGAACCGGTGCGAGTGGTGCCTGTGGGGTGAGTACCGCGGCCCCGACTGCAACTATACCGGCATCAGGATGTTCGACCTCGACGGCAACCCGGTGGACGACCCGGCGCTGGATCGATGCGGCGGCCGGCCGAGTGATTGCGAGTTACGTTTTGGCAAGGGCAACCCCTTGTCGTTCGGTGGCGCACCAGGCGCCGCGCTCATCGGATAAGCAAACCATGAACAAAGTGATGCTGAAACAAATCCAGGCGCACGCTGAGGCGGAGTTTCCGAAGGAAAGCTGTGGCGTGGTGATCCGTGAGGGCGGGCGGCTGAAGTACGTTCCATGCCGTAATGATGCCAAGACACCGAGCGAGCACTTCATCATCAACCCGGAGGATAAGTGTGACGCGGAGGACCGTGGCGAGGTGACGATGATCATTCACTCTCATCCCGACGTTCCGCCCATGCCGAGCATGACCGATCGCGTCAGCTGCGAATTGCACGAAAAACCCTGGGGGATTGTGAGCTGGCCGTCTGGCGAGTACTTCGAGTTCAAGCCTGATGGTTACCAGGCCCCGCTGGTTGGCCGCGAGTTCGGCCATGGTCTGCTGGACTGCTATGCCCTGTGCCGCGATTACTACGAGCGCGAGCATGGGATTGAATTACCGAACTATCCACGCCGGGACGGCTGGTGGAACGATGGTGAGAGCCTCTACGAGAAGTACTACGAGGAGGCCGGTTTCTATCCGGTTTCGATGCCGCGCAAGGGCGACATGATCGTCATGCAGATCAACGCCGCTGCACCGAACCACGCAGGAATCTATCTGGGTGACGGTTTGCTGACCAGCTCCCCGGAACTACACCCGGCCCCAGGCACCTTCCTTCATCACCGCTACAACAAGAAATCCACCCGCGACGTTTACGGCGGCATGTGGGCCGATTACACCGTGCTGATTCTTCGGCACCAACGCATGCAGGAGGTTGACTGATGGCAATGAAAACAACGGTTAACCCGCAGCCCTTGGTGGTGCTGGTGATGCTTTATGGCGTGCTTGGCGCCCGGTTCGGTCGCGTTCACCACCTGGCCGTGACGTCATGCGCTGAGGCAATTCACGCGTTGTGCGTGAAGATCCCCGGCTTCAGACGCTTCTTGCGCTTTTCGGAAGAGCGCGGCCTGACCTACGCAGTGTTCCGCGGGAAGAGGAACCTGAGCGATACCGAGATTGAGATGCGCCAGGACACCGTTGAGCCGATCCGCATCGCGCCAATTGTGATCGGCAGCAAGGGAGGCGGTCTGTTCGCCACGATTGCCGGTCTTGCCCTGGTGGTGATTGGCGCGATCACCCAGCAATACTACCTGGTGGCGGCTGGTGCTGGCCTGATGATCGGCGGCATCGCCATGAGCATGTCTCCGTCACCGGTTGGCGTGCTGGACAAGGAGGGCGACGGCAACAGGCCTTCCTATGCGTTCGGCGGCGCGGTCACCACCACGGCCCAGGGCCGCTGCAAACCACTTCTGTATGGCGAACGCGATATCGGCGGCGCTCTCATCTCGGCTGGCGTCTTTTCGGAAGATCAGCAGTAAGGAAAACCCATGTCCAAAATCGCAACAGCGCCTGCTGCAAAGCATCGGCGCCGGCCTACTGCTGCCCGCGTTTTGGGCGCCAAGGGCGGCGAGCAGAAGCCATACACGCCCTATAAAGCACCCGACACCGCGCTTTCTGTCGCGACCGTGAAACTGCTCTATGCCTTGAGTGAGGGGCCAATTGTTGGCCTGGTCGATGATAGACGGTCGGTAAAACTCAACGGCACGCCGCTGGTCTCGCCTGACGGTAGCGAGAACTTTCCCGGTACCGTTTGGGATTTCCGCCCGGGCACTGTGGACCAAGAACACATCCCAGGCTTTCCGGCCATTGAGAACGAGGCGTCCCAGGGGCTGCCGGTTGAGTTGAAGTCGGATAACGCCTGGACGCGCGCGATCACTGATCAGCAGTTGTCGGCTGTGCGCATCCGGTTGTCCTGGCCGCAAATTTGGCAGGTCAAGACGAATGGCGATCAGATCGGCTACCGCATCGACTACGCCATTGATCTCTCTGTAGATGGTGGAAGCTATCAAACGGTCTTGTCGGCGACCCTGGACGACAAAGGGACAACTGAATACGAGCGCACCCATCGAATCGATCTACCTGAAGGCTTTACCAGTGCATTGGTGCGCGTGCGTCGGCTCACTCCTAACCGCAACGACTCCAACTTTGCAGATCTGATGCGTATCAAGGGGCTGACGGAGGTAATCGACAAGAAGCTGCGCTATCCGAACCTGGCGCTGGGCGGGCTGCAGTTCGATGCGAAGCAGTTCCAGGACACGCCGAAGGCCAGCTTCCTGATGCGCGGCCGCATTGTGCAGGTGCCGACCAACTACAACCCGGAGACTCGAACCTATACAGGTGACTGGAACGGCACTTTTAAGCTTGCCTACACCAACAATCCTGTCTGGGTATGGCGCGACCTGTTGTTGCATCGTCGCTACGGCCTGGGCCGTCGCATCACCGCCGACATGGTGGACCATTGGACGCTGTACGAGATCGGCCGCTATTGCGATGTGATGGTTCCAGACGGGAAGGGCGGCATGCAGCCGCGTATGACCACCAACGTTTACATTCAGGATTCGGTTGAGGGCTACGCACTCCTTTCGGACCTGGCCAGTGTGTTCCGTGGGAGCAGTTGCTGGAACGGTTCCCAGGTCACCATGGTGGCGGATATTCCAGGCAACGAGGACGGCTACGTCTTCACCCGCTCGAACATCATCGGTGAATTTGAGTACGTCTCCGCAGCGCTCCCTGATCGCCATACACGGGCGAAGGTTGCCTGGGACAATCCTGAAAACGAGTTCAAGACGCAGCCGGCCCCCGTTACCAACGAAGAGTTGATTGGTGAGCTCGGGCACCGGATGCTGGATATCTCGCGTTTCGGCTGTACCGTGGAGGGAGAAGCAATCCGCCACGGTATCTGGGCGCTCAAGTCTGAGCAGTATGAGGAGTGGTCGGTAAGCTTCACCACCGGCATGGAGGGCCGCAACGTCGAGCCTGGCCAGATTATCTGCGTGGCTGATGAGTTGTTCTCGGGGCTCGCAAATGGTGGGCGTATCAGCGCCGCGACCAGACGTGTGATCACGCTCGATATCGATGCCGAGGTGCACGAAGAGGATCGGCTAATCCTCAACCTACCCAGCGGCAAGACCGAAGGGCGCATCGTGAAGTCCGTCTCTGGCCGCTTGGTCACCGTCATGGCCGACTATTCGGAGCTCCCAGAGGCTGAATGCAGTTGGTCCGTGGAGAGCGCTGACCTGGCCGTGATGCGCTTTCGTGTGCAGACCATCGAACCGCAAGGACTCCACCAGTTCAAAATAGCTGCCACTCAACATGAACCCCTGAAGTACCAGGCGATCGACACGGGTGCACGGATTGACCCGCAGCCAACGAGCATCATCCCGCCCGGGGTAATGTCTCCGCCGGAGAACATCGGCATCGAGGCGCGCAGCGTCGTGTCGCAGGGCATTGCTGTCACCAGTATGCGTATTACGTGGGATTCGGTGCCGGGGGCTATTGCGTACAACGTGGAGTGGCGCAAGGACAGCGGTAACTGGATCCGCTTGCCGCGCACTGGGAATCTCGGCGCGGACGTTGAGGGCATTTACAGCGGCCGCTACGTTGCGCGTGTCAGTTCGGTCAACGCCATGGACGTGGCCTCTATCTGGGGCACCAGCACTGAGGTGGTACTGACCGGCAAGACTGGCCTACCGCCTGCGGTGTCGTTCCTGACCACCACCAGCCTGATTTATGGCATCGGCATCCAGTGGGGATTCCCACCAGGTGCGGAGGACACCCAACGGACGGAACTCTGGTACAGCGAGTCGCCCGACTTGACGACGGCAGTCAGGCTGAGCGACTTCAGCTACCCGCAGGCCTCGCACGAAATGCACAGCCTGTTGGCGGGGGCGAATCTGTTCTTCTGGGCGCGCCTGGTTGACCGGACCGGCAACGTCGGCCCGTTCTGGCCTGTACCTGGTGCAGTCAATGGCCAGGCAAGCACGAAGCAGAGCGACTATGAGGCGTACTACGCCGAGAAGATCGGCAAGGGCGCCCTGTACCAGAGCCTGCGCGAAGAGATAGAGCTCATCACTGGCGACGGCCCTGGCTCAGTAAATGAGCGCCTCGAGGAAGCCAAGCAGGAACTGGAGGATCTGATCAAGCAGGTAAGCGATGCCCTCGCTTACGACCCGGCAAAGCCCTATCTGAAGGGCGACATCGTGCGGCTTGATCAGCGACTCTACCAAGCGAAAGGCCCTGTGCCTGTGGGCGCAACGCCTCCCGACGTCACGTATTGGATCGACATCGGCACCATTCTTGAAACGACTGATGCACTGGTATCCCAGGTCCAGATCATCGAAACCAAGATCGAGGAAATCGACGGAAAGGTGTTGGCCACCGCCACCTCAGTTGAGGCGTTGCGGTCTGCTGCTCGTGGTGATGACGGCGCCGGCGATCTGGCCGACGCAATCAAGGGATGGACATCAACAGCAGATCTCGCCGTCGAGCGCAAAACGCGAGCAAGCGACAATTATGCGATGGCCCAGCAACTGCTCACCCTGGGCGCACAGGTAGGCGACAACAAGTCGTCGCTGACTGTTCTGGAGCAGGTGGTTGCCACCAACCGCGAAACGTCCGCAGCGCAGATCACCCAGCTCAAGAGCGATCTGTCTGCTGTTGAGCAAAAGGCGATCGGCAATGCTCAGGCGATCACCAGCCTGGATACCAAGGTCACCAACTTGGATGGAAAGATCACGTCTCAGGCATCGAGCAATGAGGCGCTTCGGGCTTCTGTTCGTGGTGACGACGGCTCAGGTGACCTGGCTGGAGCGATCAAGGCATGGGAAAGCACGGCGAGCTTCAGCCAAGAGAAGAGGGTGACAGCGACGGCATTCGAGGCGCAGGCGAAAACCACTGAGACGTTGCAGTCGAGCATCGGCCAAACCAATGCCTCGGTTCAGCAGGTGAACGAAACAGTGGTGAACCTCGACGGCAAGGTGTCCGCACAAGTCACCTTAAAGGCCCAGACAATCGTGGACGGCCGCAAGGTCACCACGGGCTTTGCGTTCGGGTCCAATGGTGAGCAGTCAGAGTTCCTAATCATGGCCCAGCGGATGGCCGTGGTGAACGAGATCGACGGCAAGGTTGTTCCAATGTTTGTCATCGAGAACGGTCAAGCGGTTTTCAACACGGCGATCATAAGCAAGGCGTTTGTTCAGGAAATCATACTGGGCATGGTGCTGCGCTCACCTACTGTCGACTCCAAAGGCCGGCCGCTTCTCGAAATCAACATCCCGGCAGGTACGTTCACCGTTCGCAGTCCTGGCGCGGGCGGCTCTTCCGTTCTTAACAACGATGGTCTTGCAGTGTTCGACTTGAATGAGGTTCTCAGGCTTATGGCGGGGAGACTTTCCTAATGAATTTTGGAATGAGGATTTGGGGCGCTACTGGCAACCTACAGCTAGATGAGAATTCATTCACTGTAAGGGTTGTCTATTCGGCGTTGGTAACATCGTCTGTTGGTTCCGTTGCGAGAAATATATATATCCCTATACCCGAAGTTGCTATTGCGACTCATGTAGGGGTATGCCTTCCAAACGAGCCGTGGAGATTTTCTCAAGATCCTAGGAATTCACAGTTTGACGTGCAGGTAATGAATGGCGGAGTTACTGTGTGGTTTGCAAATAGAAACATGCCTGAAGGTAAGAAGGGGTTTTCAACGCAAAGACTTTTAGTATTTAGGTACAGATAATGTCATATGGATTAATGTTTAAAAATAATTCAGGCGTTGTTGTCTTAGACTCTGAATATTCTAGGTTGGTTATACTGTTTTCCGCTAGGTATGATCCTATAGGTGCCGTATTTCCAACTCCGATTACTTCCCAAGAGCCTCCTTTGGTTTTTGCAAGGCCAGACTCCACTGCATCTTTTCAGGGGGTTCAGTTATTGGGGGCTCCCGGCAACTGGACCGGCTGGAGAAATGAATGGCCTGGAAATGTTTCGGGGACATACTTCCTAGCCGCATACGAGGCCAAGCCCGTAGAAAGTTACGGGCTGAGGTTGTGGGATTCAAATTCAAAGCTGTTATTTGATAACGGCGCTCCATGCGCACAGTTTACGTCTGTGATTACACAATGGAGTTTTCAGGGGGCAGTAAATACATCTCCAGGTAGGTGGTTTTTCACTTGGACATCCACGGCTCCGATTAGCGATGGTAGTTATATACTGATAAATAATATTGCGATGGATATGCCCGCAAGGGATAGCTACTCATGGTTGAGTTGTGGGTGGAATCGTGAAAGTAATAGCGTTTCAATTGGGCTTCAGAATATAGGCGATTTCAATGGTAGCAGTTTCTTCTTTTCGCTGTTATTTGCGAAGCCCATGAATTAAATGAGTGGGCCTGTGTCGATGGCGAGCCTAAATGGCTCATAAATATATCTGCATCCTTAATCGGGTTTTACGTCTGGAGTGTAACTATGGCTTCTTGGTTTTCAGAAGGAACCGTCACCGTCACCAATGGGAATGCGGTTGTGGCTGGCGTGGGTACAAAATTTTCTAACTGTCGATCTGGCGACATGTTCGTCGGGCCGGATAACGGCATCTATCAAGTGATTAACCCTTCCAGCGATACTTCCGTATCGATTTCGCCGGCGTACCGTGGCGCCACTTCGGCAGACGCGGCGTACGGCATCGTTCCAGTGAACGGTTATCCCAAAGCACTGGCTGATGCCGTGAATGAAATGGTTCTGCAGTGGGGGGCAACTCTCGCCGGCCTGGGGGATGTATCAACTGAAAACGTTGTTCCGGTGACTAAGGGCGGCACTGGAGGCATAACTCAGGCCGCAGCAAGGAATGGTCTCGGCCTGGGATCTGCGTCGGTTGCTGCCATAGTAGGTACGGTATCGCAGACGGGAGGCGTGCCTACAGGCGCTGTGATAGAGCGTGGCTCCAATGCGTCCGGCAGTTACACCAAGTTTGCTGACGGCACGATGATCTGTCGCGCAACGCTTACCTTCACCCAGGCACTGACTTTTGCTCAAGACGGCTTCTTTATTGGGGCAACGCCCGTATTCGGTTTCCCTGTTGCTTTCATCTCGGCGCCTGAGTTCACGATCAACGCCCGCGCAATGACCGTGGCTTCCCAGCCGAACGCAGTTACCGCAACTACCTATCAGGGGCTGTTCATGTCACTGACCTCAAGATCCATTACGGCGGAATTCGTCATGACAGCGCAAGGCAGGTGGTTCTGATGATTATCAAATTGATTCCTCAGCGTCGAGACGATGAGCTGGTTGTCAGTAAGCGAGGCGATGTTCTGACGATTAACGGTGAGAGCTTCGACTTCCGCGAGCTGCCGGAAGGTGCGGCGCTGCCGTCGTCTGCTGTTGACTGCGGCTTTTTGCTGGGAGAGATCACGCGCTTGAATGGCGATCTGATCATCACGCTACTGTTGCCGTGCGGTGCAGACGCGACTGATTCGGCGAATTTTCCTTCCGATATCGTCAATCCACCCGACGGCAATGTGAGCCTCCCCAAATGAATATCGACTTCAGCAAGATGAAAACATCAGCTCAACTGGAGGTTGAGAAGGACAAGGCGTTGATGGGTATCGCCCTGGCGTCTCGCCGTGCAGCTTATCTGTCCGAGTCCGACCCTTTGCGGCTGGAGGCCGACTATGACGCCTTAAGCCATGGACGTGAGCCCGACTACACCGCATGGCTTGCGTCAGTGGCAGCTATCAAGGCGCGCTTCCCTCTGCCAGTGAGCGCTGAAGACTTGGACGTCTGACGCCACCTGAACACCGCCACCCGCCATGAGCGGGTTTTTTATTGCCTGGAGAAAAGTATGACCACTACTGAAAAAGACCGGGACATCCTGGCACGCACGCTGTGGGGTGGGCGATGAGGGAGATTCCTGTACCCGTCGGGGTCAGCCTCGACGCCATTGAGTGGCGCCTCTGTCACGCATCTGGCGATTACGAGGTGAGCGAATACGGCCATGTGCGTCGGCGCACACCAGGCCGGCGCACCTTTCCGGGCAAGATCCTATCGTTCTGCTGGCATCACGCTGGATACCCCAGGTTCAAGCTCACGATCAATGGCAAGCACGCGCACTTCGAGGCTCACCGGCTGGTAGCTATGGCGTTTCTAGAGTCGCCCTCGATTGGTAGAAGCGAGGTGGCGCACTGCGATGGAGATCCCGCAAACACTCACTACACGAACTTATGCTGGAAGACTCACGCCGAAAACGAGAGCGACAAGATCGGTCACGGCACGGTCCCAGTGGGCGCAAAGAATGGCGGCGCAAAACTTAACGACGACTTAGTGCTTGAGATCAGGGCGCGCCGGACTGCGGGAGCAAGCTTGACCGCCATCGGCCGTGAGTTCGGGGTCGCCTTCCAAACCATTTCAAAAATCGTCAATCGAAAATCCTGGAGCCATATCTAATGAACGCGACCGAAAGAGACCGCGATATTTTGGCGCGAACGTTGTACGGCGAAGCCCGCGGTGAGGGTTTGGACGGCCAGATCGCCGTGGCCTGGACCATCCGCAACCGTGTGTTCGACGGCAAAGCCAAATCATGGTGGGGAGAAGGTTACGCCGGTGTGTGTCTGAAGCCCTGGCAGTTCAGTTGCTGGAACCAGAACGACCCGAACTACGCCTACCTGAGCGGCGCAAAGCAGATCCCGGCCGCCCAGTTCGCCCAGGCGCAGCGTGCAGCTGACCAGGTGATGTCGGGTGCAGTGTCAGATCCAACGGGTGGCGCCACGCACTACTACGCAACCACTATGCCCAAGGCCCCGGCCTGGGCGGAGAAGGCCAAGCAGACGCTGCGCCTTGGTCACCATGTCTTCTTCAAGGATGTGCCGTGATGACGCCCGATCTACATCTGCGACAAAAAAAATTAGCATGACCTAAAACCTACTTTGCAAAGGATTGCAAAAATGACAAACCCAATCGTCCCATGGATGGGCGGCAAACGCCGTCTTTCTAAGCGTCTGCTGGCGCTGTTTCCTGATCATGAGTGCTATGTCGAAGTGTTCGCCGGCGGCGCGGCTCTGTACTTCAAGCGAGAGGAGCCCGCAAAGGTCGAGGTTTTGAATGACCTCAATGGGGACTTGGTGAACCTCTATCGTGTCGTCCAGCACCACCTCGAGGAGTTCGTGCGCCAGTTCAAGTGGGCGCTCAGCTCCCGGCAGATATTTGAATGGCAAAAGATGACGGCCCCAGAGACGCTGACAGATATTCAGAGAGCCGCACGGTTCTTCTATCTCCAGCATCACGCCTTCGGCGCCAAAGCCACAGGGCAGACATTCGGCACCGCAACCACAGGCCGGCCTATCAACTTGCTGCGGATCGAGGAAAACCTATCGCAAGCCTGGCAGCGCCTTTCCGGCACCTATGTCGAGAATCTGCCATGGTTGAAGTGCGCCGAGAAATACGACCGGCCCCACACCTTCCACTACATGGACCCGCCCTACTGGAAGACGGCAGGTTACGGCGCTGAGTTCGGCTTCGACGAATACGAGCGAATGGCCGACTTCATGCGGACTTGCCAAGGCAAGGTGATGGTCAGCATCAACGATCATCCAGACATCCGACGGGTGTTTGAAGGGTTCCGTCTGGAGGCGATGGACATTCGCTACAGCACTGCCAACCCCAGGAAGGGGCCGGCCGCTGTGACTGGCGAATTGGCAATCATGAACTGGTAAACCCGGGCGGGAGGCAAAACTCACCGCGCAGGATTTGATTCTGTTGCATCGTCGAAAATGAGGAATAATGCCTCTATCGTGGCCGGCGTCAAAGCGCGTGCTGCTTCAAGCCCTTCAACGAATCCGGCAGCACGCTCTCCCGCCAGCATACGAGACGGATTGTCAGCCGCCCTGGCGATACGTTCGAGGTGGGACGCCGCCCGGCTCTGAATCGGCGTTGGGAGGTTCATCTGCGCAAGTTTATGAGTGTCATTCATAGTCGTTCGGCCTGTCTAAAACTACCTCAACCTAGCACGCATTCATTGGGTGTAAAGGGCGCTAAATGAAAGTTGAGTTTTAGACGCCCATCCACTGAAACCCGCGTGATACGTGGCCTTAGACCATCTCCAGCCCATACTGCTGCATCATCGGGGTGTGGGAGGACAGATCTGAAATTGCTTTATTCATCAGTTGGTTAGGTGCTATCTGTAAAATGGCTGGGGCAAAAATGGGGCTTTTGCAAGGCGCTCAAGCTCGCATTGGTTGCTGAGCAAATTTGTAGGTTGAGGGTAACATGGCCAGTGGTTTTCTGTTTAGCCCGGCCATAGGCTAGGATGGGCGAATTCTTACGTGGCACGCTCGCTAGGCATTCCGATGTAATTGATGGAGCAATTCATGAAGACGTTGTTTCCAAACCATTTTGCAAATGAACCAGAAAAAATCACAAAGCTATGGTCTGAATGTATTTTTGTTTTTGATACGAATGTTTTAACAGGGTTGTATAAGTATTCGGATGAAACAAGAGATGCCCTTTATAGAGTGATTGAGTCTTTAGAGGATAGTCTTTGGATTCCGTATCAGGTTATGTTTGAATACTTGGATAATCGTGCAAAAATTGTTCATGATCAATCTAAGTTGTATGACTCTGCTATATCGAAGCTTGAAGACTTGAAGTCTGAAATAGATATTCCAAATCGAGCGCCATTTGTTTCGAAAGAAATTTATGAGAGTTTTTGTCAGTCGACGGAGCTTGTGCTCGCTGATTTGCGAGTTCGTCGTGATCTACATGTTGGTAGGATTACTGATGATGATGTCAAACGTCGACTTTCTGAATTGCTCGACGGTAAGGTTGGTCCCCCATACACAGCTTCTGAGTTGGCTGCACTGGCGATAGAAGGTGAGGTGAGGTACTCGCAAAAAATACCTCCTGGATTTGAGGATCGAGATAAGCACAAAGGTTCCCAGCTATTAAGAGAGATCAATAAACGTTATGGTGATTTGATTTTCTGGAAGCAAGTCTTGGATAAAGCTAAGGACGCATCCTCATCTGTTATTTTGGTAACGGGGGAGAGAAAAGAGGACTGGTGGTCAGTCTGTGGTGGTAAGACTATTGGGCCTTTGCCTGAGTTGATGGAAGAGTTTTCATTGGTTACGGGTAAGGATTTTTATATTTACTCGACTCACAGTTTTCTTAAATTTGCTAATGACTATCGCCATCAAAATACATCGCCCGCGGCTGTAGATGAAGTTCGAGATGCTTTCGTAAACGAAGGGGAGCTTGCTGCAAGGGAGGCTGCGCAAGAAACATCATTGTTGGGTGATATCACTGAGAATGGCGATATCGAACTCCCATCGACGCGGCGCTATGATATTAAATATTATCAGCGTATAGAAGAATCTATTGAAGTCACGATTCAACAGCTTGATTCGATGATCTTGAATGTCCGGGAGAAGGTGGCGGAGGCGGAGGTGGTTTCATCTCCTGCCGTGGTAGAAGTACAGAAGGGGCATTTGGCGAATTTAAATTCCAGGCGGAAAACCTTGCGTATGAAGCAGCGCTATTGTTCCCGAAAAATATCTCAGATGCTGAATGACTCATTGATTTAGCAGTGCAGGGCGATGATCTCACCCTGAGTGTTTTTTCAACTGTTATGTCGAGACTTTATATTTTGCCAGATGTTGTTAAGTTCTGCCGGTGACTCGTCGTCCATCCACTTGGCATAGACTTCTACCAGCATTGAGAAGTCTTTGTGGCCCATCTGTTTTGCAATGAACGCAAGGTTTCCACGAGCGGTCAGGCACCAGCAGGCGTAAGTGTGTCGGGTTTGATATGGCCTGCGCGTACGGATACCCGAGCGTTTCTGGATAGCTGCCCATTTTGTGTTCCAAGCGGTGGGGACATACCAGAAGTTGATTATTTTCTTGCGTGCCTGGGTTGCCGGAGAGAGCAGTGGTGTGACGTTATCCTTCCGGCTTTCGTGCCTGTTTTGGAAAATTTCAATAGCCCTCTTGGGGTGACCTTTAACCAGTGATATTAGAACCCGGCAGGCTTCGACTGCAGGGGGCATTAAAAGCACTGAGCGCGGCTTCCCTGTCTTAGGGACCTTGAACGTCCCGTTGGCGGTTATGGCACGGGTGATGTTGATCTGCTCTGCGTCCAAGTCGATGTCTTCAACTGCCAGCGCGCATAGCTCACCTGGTCGAAGCCCGGTATACACGGCCAACGTAATCGCAGCAGAGTCCTGAGGGTGAAGGCATCCCTTATCGACCAGCAACTGAAACTCATCACGAGTAAGCGGATCCGGCTCTTGGTCTTGCATTGCGAACCGATTGCACGCTTCTGATAATCCCTTGCGGCAGTATCCATTGGTCTCGCACCAGCCCAGGAAACCGGCGAACGTTGCCAGGTAATGATTGACGGTCGACGGCGCTCGATCTGCAATCAGCAACGTCCTCAGCAACTGAATGTCTTCGGGCAACAAAACTCCGGCGAAACGATCAATTCCAACCAAGGCAGTGCAGATGTCCAAGGCATAGCCGTACTTCTCCTCGGTCATCGGCGTGATGTCGACAGCCTTCAACGGCTTGTACCGCTCCAGCAATGCCCCAAGCCTTTCGTCCTTGGCACTGCTGTAATTGGTCGCGTGCTTTGAGTTAGGAAAGTGCCGGCCATACTCAAAGTGACCGGTTTTGATCTCATGAAGTATTGCCGCCCTTAAGAGGGCGGCGTGTTTGATGTTGGCTTTGGTGATCGGAAGGCCGAGGGATTCGCGGCAGCGTATACGCCGCCACATGAACACGACGCGCAAATTGCCGCCGTGTATCTCAATCCCCTTGTGCTTTGCCAGCTCGGCCACTTGTCATACTCCGTCATGTTGATTGCTATGCGGCCGTCTGGTGTCCTACGCCAGATGCGGCCTTGGGCCCAGGTGCCGTTTTTTACTTTGTGGCGGATAGCGTCTTCGCTGTAGCCGTTGAGTTCTGAGGCGCGGTTGATCATTACCCAGCTTGCAAAACTCATATTTTTCCAATCCACAATCTGCTGTCGTGCGACATTGAGTGAACTGACGGTGGGTATTGATCAAGGCCAATCCCACGTCGGTGAGCAGAGGCGCAACGCTTAAAACAAGGAAAAAGGGGGCTGATCGGTGCACACGTTTCAAGTGAAAAGTATCAACGACATGTTGTTAAAGCTCGACTGGGAGATAAGTCAGCTGCAGCGCAGTTACATCTCCAATGCGGTGGATAGCCTTTCCACGTCGAGTTATTTTGCAATCAACGGCGCCCTCACGGCGTTCCACATTTGTGAATGGATCTGGCACAGCGGAAATGAGTCCCAGCGTGCGATTTGGGGAAAAGGTCAGAAGGTAGGGGAACCTACCAAGACAAACTTCCAGTTGAATCTGAGAGATGCTTGTCCAAACCTCACGGTATGTCGTGAGATCGCGAACTCCTTCAAACATTACGCCCCAGATCGTCATACCGATGACGCGGTCAAGCCTGCCTCCGTTTGGTTTACTTCTTTTCCGGCAAGGGCAGGGATTGCGCGAGCTGGGGACGCGTTGAACTCTCCGGCTGCAGTAGTGATGATTTCCAATGGCGTGGATACGTTGCCTGTTGCTCACGTCCTCAGCGTCGTCCATGGATACCTGGAGGACTTCTGTGAGAAACATGGGCTTCTTGGCTAAATTAATGGTTAGGGCGAGAGCCTTTTTACCTTCTTCGGCAGGATGCGCGAGCGGGCGTTTCTGGCGGCTCGCGTTACATCATTGAGCGCTGCTTTTCTTGGGGTATAACTGCCTCGGCAGTGGCGCTTGGAGGAGTAATGATACCTGCTGCTGCGCAGCAGAGACTGTTCGTTTCTAGTATGTCGCTCCCATTCGCAGTACGGAGTAACGCGGACAGGGCGCCCGTGTTGTTCTGTCGGTTCTCGGCCAGGTAAAAACACAAAAAGAGGAGGCGCATTTATTCAAATGCGCCGCGCCCCTCTTCCGAGCTACTTACTGAATGTTGCCGGGCGAATCCAACACCTTCACCACATCATCAACTACCGCCTTGACCATCTCCTGCAAGTAATGCGACGCCCAGGCATAACGGTCCGTCTCCTTGGTCATCGCCGCATCTTCTGCGAGCAGTTTGGCGACATGGAGAAGATCGGAGGCGTGGTGCAAGGCTTCTTGCAGGGAAACACCGCTGTTGACGCGGAATAGAGGTTGGTCGGAGTGAAAGGAGAAGGGGGTGACGCCGAGGGTGGTTAACGCAGGCGGATTTGTAGCGGTCATCGGTAAAACTCCCATATCAAGTGAGAGCTACCACGTTCGTTATCAGGCGAATGGGGTGGCAGCTGTGCGCAGGCTGATAAACCGGAGATACAGGAACCCGGCAGACCCGAAGGTCTCCCACGCACAGCCGCCATTGCACGAAATGAGGGGCGAAAAAAAACGCCTGCAAATCGGGTTTGGTGGCGCTTGTTGCGCCTGCATCTTGACGGGTTATCAGGCCCGGTCGCTGAATTGGCAGCGACGAATGGAAGGGTAGCGTGGTGATAGGGAGGGTGCAACTGGGAAAGTTGTGTCCTGGAAATAAATGCGTCCGCTTTTTTCTACGTCCGCTTTTTTCCAAGAGTATCAGGGCACCTGATAACGTGAACGCAACCGGGAAAGACCGGGACATCCTGGCGCGCACGTTGTACGGCGATGGCTTTGAAGACCAGATTGCCTTGGCCTCGACCATTCGCAAGCGTGTGTTCGACGGCCAGGCCGTATCTTGGTGAGGGAGGGATATGCTGGCGTGTGCCTGAAGCCGTTGCAGTTCAACTGCTGGAACCAGAACGACCCGAACTACGCGTACCTGAGCGGTGCCAAGCAGATCCCGGCCGCGCAGTTCGCCTAGGTCCAGTGCGCGGCTGACCAGATGATGTCGGGTGCGGTGCCGGATCCTACCGGCGGCGCTACGCACTACTACGCGACCACGATGCCGAAGGCCCCGGCCTGGGCGTCGAAGGCAAAGCAAACGCTGCGCCTCGGTCACCATGTCTTCTTCAAGGATGTGCCGTGATGACGCCCGTACAATCCTGGTCACACTTTGCTGGCGATGGTGATCAGCGCCGCGTGCACTTGGCAGGTTCAGGAATGGCTTATAGGCATGAGGCTTGTCGAGCAGGCCGGCAGGACGCCGTAGGGATTGGGGGGTTAGCAGGCTGATTTGACTATCAAATGCCCAAACATTTCCATGTATTCATTCGGGCCATCAAGGTCGGCAGCATCAAAATCACGTGACCAATGAGCGAGCCAGTTTTCAAGATCTTCAGCGCTGTACTCGTGAGTTGCAACACCAACCATAATGTCGACGAATTCGTCGCTGGGCGCGGTCAGCTCGTAACCATTCAGCAGGAGAAAAATATACCCAGCAGCCGCCGCAGTTCGCTTATTGGCGTTTGCAAAGCAGTGGTTTTTGATGAGGCTTTCCATAAGAACCGCGGCAAGACAGAACATGTCGTTTGTCTGCGTGTAGTACCTATGAGTCGCAGGTCTTGCCTGGGAGGAGTGGAGCAGCTCTTCGCTGAGGACACCCAACGGTTCGGTTGGGGTTTGCGCTAAAATTAGGCGTTTGTTGATCCATATAAGAGCACCTGGAGTGAGATAGCGAATTCCCTCCAGATGCTCGCTTAGCGCAGACGTATCCATTGTCGACACAAATTAGACCTTTGCCAGAGCCTCAAACGCCTTTTCATAACGCTGGAAAGCTGTGCAGAAGGCTTTTTCGATTTGAGCCTGGTATACGCCTTCAGCCGAACGTGGTTCCGCCACGCGCGATTTGTCGCGCTGAGGGATGTAGATGCGGTCGGTTTTTTTCAGTGCGTGTCCCACGGTTTTCTCCTCGTCCCGGCGGTGCCGGGGAATGCCATAACTGGTCCAGAAATGGTCTTCATGCTCCGTAAAACGTAATTTACGGTCCACTTAAAGTGGATGGCGATTCTTCATATGTCAACGCATGAAGTCAATGAAAAATAACTATCGGAAAGCCCGTTCGTCATTTGGTTACTATTCACACAGTGTGTATCGACCGAAATTTCTGTATCTAAATGCTCTGTTGAGACCATTCATAAAATCAGACAGCAATCTGGCTAAGCAGTTCGTAAAATTGACCAGCCGATCAGGATGCGACCGATAATCTCAGGAGAATTCTGTCTAAACTGTTGAAAGTGATGGGGCAAAGGGGGCGCTTGGCCCAGCATTTTTTGCGATGGCGGCAAGGTTAACACGCGAAGTGGCGCGTTCGCAGGTTGCAAACGGCTAGGTAAAATGCAAATTGACCCAATAAAAAGCCCGGCACAGGGCCTGACTTCGAAAGGTGGTGCAATCAAGCTCTTTTCGCTTCTGCCTTCATGATCACGAGATTCTGCTGCTTGGTCGCTTCAGTCAGAACCTCACTGTAGACGCGCTTTTTCTGATCAGATTTTGCGTCACGGATGAAGTCGGCAAAGGAGCTTTTTGCGCCTTTGGACAAGCCCAGCTTGATCGATATTATCAACGCGCTCCTGATGGCGGCCCGAGCTTAACCGCTAGATCGGCCGGTGCATGCTGCTCGGGAATATGGTAGTCAATCTTGTCGACACCTGCCGTCCAGAGTTGTCGATATGCTTGATGGGCAAATCCACGTGAACGTCGTCCCTGATAAGCGGCAAACACGTTGCGAAGCTCATCGGGGTCAATCCGTAGGGGGTAGAAATTATCACGCGATTACAGCCCCGTTACTGGCCAAAACTTCACTTAATACATCCATTTTATGTATAGATATGCAAATTAGCATTTGCCAACCCCAAAAACTCCCGTCACTATCCGCGTTATGCAAAAACGCAACGTTTCTATTGTCTTAAGAGAACTGCTGGATCGCGACCGGATCTCCCCCACGGAGCTTCACCGGCGCACTGGCGTGCCTCAATCCACATTGTCCCGGATCCTCAGCGGCAAGATCGTTGATCCGTCGGATAAACACATCTCCCGTATCGCCGAGTATTTCCGCGTGAGTACTGATTACCTGCGCGGGCGCGCAGCAGTGGGCGTTTTGCGCGATGACGGGCGCGACCCGATGCATTCGGAACTCAAGGACATAAGCCTGTGGGACGACGACACCCCCGTTAATGACGACGAGGTGTCGATCCCCTTTCTGCGCGAGGTTGAATTGGCTGCTGGATCAGGAAGATTCGTCATCGAGGAAAGCGAGAAGGCCAGCCTGCGGTTCGGCAAGCGCAGCCTGCGGCATAACGGTGTGCAGTTCGACCAGGCCAAGTGCGTGACGGTGCGCGGCAACAGTATGTTGCCGGTATTGCGCGACGGCGCCACGGTCGGTGTGAATGCTGGCAAGAGCGGCATCGGCGACATCGTCGATGGCGACCTGTATGCAATCAATCACAACGGCCAGTTGCGGGTTAAACAGCTCTACCGCCTGCCTTCCGGGATTCGCCTGCGCAGCTTCAACCGTGATGAACACCCCGATGAGGACTACAGCTTCCAAGATATCCAGGATGAGCAGATCAGCATCCTCGGTCATGTTTTCTGGTGGGGCATGTACGCCCGCTAACCTCCACGCGTAAGAAGAAACCCGCCCATGAGCGGGTTTTTTTTCGCTTGCAGAAAACCGCCAAACCCCAAGCCCGCAAGGCTTCTAATGCACACGTGCATTTCCGCAGTAAAAATAAATGCATTTGTGCATTGACTGTATATGCATACATGCATATTCTTCACCTCAAGCCAGCCAACAAGGCCTGGTGGAGGCGGCAAGGATGCTGCCAAGGAAGACAAGGAAGGCACGCAACATCGGCAAGGACGCCATCGAAGCGATGGCAGGGATGCCAGGCAACACCGGCAAGGATGCCGACGCTCTTTAGTTTTAACGCTTCAAAAAACAGGCAGCGATGAACCGGCCTTAACGGTTCAGAGGGTTGGCAACTGACCCGGGTGTGCAGCGTAAAGCACCAGAAGCAGTTATCCGGCAGACAGGGATCGTGGTCGGAAAAAACATTGAGGAAAGGACCGTACCGCGCCAGTAGCGCCGAAAGTCCGAGGACAGCATTACTGAAAAGCCCGGGCAACCGGGCTTTTTGGAATGCCCACCTATCGAAGCATCTGTAAATGAAATATGGATTATTAATTGCTCAGCCAGGAGGCGTGACATGACAAATGAACAGCAAGCGTTAGCGGAAATGCCTATCTGGCTGGTCATCGTACTGGCAGTGATCGGCGGCGTATCCGGCGAGATGTGGCGGGCCGACAAGGAGGGCGCCCGCGGTTGGTCGTTGATCCGTCGCCTGGCCCTGCGTTCCGGGGCGTGCATGGTGTGCGGGGTTTCGGCCCTGATGCTGTGCTACGCAGCGGGGATGTCGATCTGGACCGCCGGCGCCATTGGTTGCCTGACCGCCATGGCCGGTGCCGACGTGGCTATCGGCCTTTATGAGCGGTGGGCGGCCAAGCGCATCGGGATCAACCAAGGCTCCCGCCAGGACCCGCAGTAATTGTTGCAAGGACGCTACTTAAAATGACGCTTATCGAAAAGCCATCCCAACTGCCTCAGGCCGTGGCCGCTGCGCTGCATGCAGCCTTCCCGGACCTCAAGGTCGGCAGTCATCAGGACTTCCAGGGCGACGCCGAAAAAACCGGTGTGCAGGTCACGGTCGAAGGCAACGGCCCGGGTATTCGCTCTCGCGAAGGGCGCAAGGCCCACGTGCTGAGCATTTCACTCAGGGCCATGGTCGCTCCCGGCGCATTGGCGTTCGATGCCTGTGACCTGGCCAGCCAACTCATGGACCTGGTGTTGGATAACCGTTGGAACCTGCCCACGACACAATGCGATTTGCCCGCCAATATCGTCGCCGCTCCGGCTGTGCGTAGCACCCTTGATGCGGACTACGACACTTGGACGGTTTCCTTCACTCAGACCCTCTATCTAGGGCCGTCGTTACTTGAAGATCCTCCAGGCCAGCCGCTGTTTGCCTGCACCTGGGACGTCTCCAACATCGACGACCCGGCCCAATACAAACCACTGGCGGAGTAGCTTATGTTCGACGCGCTGTTACGCATGCAATTGGGACCGATCGTCGAACGCCTGGCCGAGATGGAGTCCCAGCTCGAAGACCTCTACCGCCGCGCCGAGAGCTTTTGTCGGATCGGCATTTGCCAGCAGGTCGACGCGGCCAGCAACACCTGCAAGGTCAGCCACGGTGACTTGCTCACCCCGGCGATCCGTTTTTTCAACCCCAGTGCCGGGGCCCAAACTGAAACCCGTATCCCCACGGTGGGTGAACAATGCCTGCTGCTCAACTACGGCGGGGGAGAAGGCGGTGTGCAATCCGTGGCTTTGTTTGGCCTCAACAGTGATCGTTTTCCGCCAGTCTCCAGCGTTGCGACGTTGACCCGGCGCCGCCATCAAGACGGCACCCAAAGCGACTACGACGACGCCAGCCACACCTTCAGCTGGGCCAATGGCCCGACCACCTTCAGCGGTTCCCGCGAACAAGTTGACGTCAAAGTCGGCGCCGCCAGCCTGACCCTCAACGCCCAGGGCATCACCCTGCAAATCGGCGGTACCAGCCTGTTGCTGGATGCCGGCGGCACGCACTTCAGCGGCCCGGTGGTGGACCATCAAGGACGCGTCATCAGCCCCCGATAAGGACATCCCATGATCGGAATCGATAGGAGCACCGGGGCAGCCGTCGATGACTGGCTGCAATTTGTGCAGCGCGCCACCCGGGCGCTGACCACGCCTGTGGGCACTCGTCAAAAACGCCCGCTGTACGGCTCGCTGATCCCGCAGTTACTCGGCCAGAACCTGGGCGACGACTTGCTGATCCTCGCCCAAAGCCACGCCGCCCAAGCGTTCTACAACATCCATAACGGCATTGGCGACTTTGACCCTCAGGTCATCGTCGCTACCCGCCAGGGCGCCGGCCTGCTGCTTCGGTTTGCCGGCACCTGGAAAAACCGCCAACAATCCTTCGAGGTCGTGACATGAGCATGTTGATCCCCGGCCAGAACCAACTGGCGGAACCGGCCATCATTAAGGTGGATGAGTTCGAACCGTTGCTGGCCGAATTCAAAGCGTTTGTCATCGACTATGTCGCCACCCGCGCGCCGCAAAGCGCAGCCAAACTCCAGGTCAGCCTCGATAACGAGAGCGAACTGCTGACCCTGGCCCTGGAGGCTTTTTGCGTGCGTCTGCAAACCCACGAACGCAAATACAACGCCCGCATCAAGCAGATGCTGGCGTGGTGGGCAACCGGCAGTAACCTGGATGCACGCCTGGCCGATATGGGCTTGGAACGCCAAATGCTCGACCCTGGCGACCCGGCCGCGTTCCCGCCGGTGCCGCCAACCCTGGAAAGCGACGACGACGCTCGCCTGCGTTACTACTTGGCCCCCCACGCGCCGGCAGCGGGATCACGCATGCAGTATCGCCGCGAAGTGTTCACCCTCGGCGAGCGCCCGGCGGTGAAAGTACAGAGCGCGACGCCGGGTGTCGTGACGGTCACCTACACCTTCGACCCGGACGGCTATGCGGCCCAGATCAAGGACGGCAATGCTCGACGCACCGCACCGGGGGAAGTCATGGTCACCGTGCTTTCCAGGGAGGGTGACGGCACGCCATCTGCCGACTTGCTTGACGGTGTACGTCGACATTTCGCACGGCCGGATGTACGGCCCGAAACCGATCTTGTCAGCGTCCAGGGCGCACAGATTCAGCCCTACAAAATTCGCGTGGTGGCCAAGATCAACGCCGGCCCGGACTCGGGCCTGACCCAAGTGGCTGCGCAGAAACTGCTGCAAGATTACGCAGAGTCCTGCCACCGCCTGGAAGGGCGGGTGGACCCCAGCTGGATCGACTACGCCATCCACAGCGCCGGCGCTGCGCAACTGCACATCCTCGAACCGCTGGCGCCGATTGTCAGCACCGCGTTCCAGGCCCCGCATTGCACGGGCGTCGAGGTGGAGGTGCGCACGCTATGAGTGAACCCAAAGCGAGTTTGCTGCCCGCCAACAGCTCACCGCTGGAAAAGGCGTTGGACCTGGGCTTCGGCACATTGCTTGAGCGCGTCACCCCGCCGTTTCCGGCACTGATGAACCCGCTGCACACCCCCAGCGAATTCCTGCCTTACCTGGCCGCAGACCGTGGCGTCAGCGAGTGGGATGCCGAGGCCAGCGAGGCGGAAAAACGCCTGACCGTGGCCTTGTCCTGGCAGATCCAGCGCCAGGCCGGCACACCCAAGGCGCTGAGTCATGCGGTGGAGTCATTGGGCTTCACGCCCAATATCAGCGCCTGGTACCAGCAACGTCCGCTGGGCGTGCCTTACACCTTCGACGTGCAGGCGATCATCGGGCGCAGTTGGTCCAGCGGCGATCACAACCGGCTGATCCGGCGTATCAACGCAGCGAAAAGTGAACGCGATCAGGCGACGATCACCATCGTGCATGAAACCGAAGGCCAGCTCGCGCTCACGCAAGTGCTCGACGCGCCTTTAAGCGACGGCGAGTTCTACCTGAACGGCGCGTTGCCGGACTTGGCGCTGGTTGCCCGGCTAAACAGTGCCGGGGTTGCCCAGCACTACACCATTAACGATTACGACCTCAGGGCGCAGCCATGACAGATGAAATCACGCGCCTGGTGCGCTTCACCTCCAAAGGTTTGGATGAAGTGCTGCAGGCAAAGAACCAGGGCCTCAAAGGCGAAATCACCCACATCGGCGCCGGCACCGGCCGCTACAACCCCGACGGCACGGAAGTGGCCTTGCGTGACGAGCGCCAACGGGTGGCCATCGTCGATTACGAAGACCTGGGCGAGCGCCAACTCAGGATGGCCGCGCTGTTCGATGGCGACGGTGAGTATGAGATTGGCGAGTTCGGTTTTTACCTCGCCAGCGGCACCTTGCTGGCGGTGTATTCCGTGGCGGGGACGTTGCTGACGTATAAAGCGGCGGCGGCGCGGGTGTTGCAGAAGTTCACGCTGGATGTTTCGCCGTTGCCGGCGGATAGCGTGATGATTGTGGTGGGGGAGCACAACCTTAATTTGTTGTTTACAGAAGAGTTGGCGGCTGTTGCTGCTGCTAATGTGAATAATATGGGGCGGCATTTAGGTATGCTGTTTCGGGTGGTGGAGCTGGAGCGAAAAGTTTAGTTGGGACTGCTTTGCGTTGTTCCTTAGTATTTAATTCAGAGGTTGATTATGGGAATTGAGCAGAAAATTGGTGACTTGGTCACTGCCGCAGATAATCTGACAACTGCGGTTAACGGTAAGATTTCTCAGATAGACGACCGTATGGACGTTGCACGGGCGGAGTTTGATGATTTTCGCAGCAAAAAAGATATGGTTGGGCTGGTCGGGGCCGCAGGTTCCGTTCAGCTAAACGTCTTCCAAGGCGGCGTATGGGGTACTGGTGGTCCTCAGAATACCGGGGCGTCAGGTGGTTTCCCCATCATTGATCTAGGCACGTCGGCTGACGTGTACATGCACTTTAAGTTGCCGGTTAATATCAATACTCATACTCAGATGTTCTGGTTTAATATTCGTGGTTATAGCTACGGAAGTGCAAGCATCGTGGACGAGACAATTGTGGGTTATTGCTACTCACCTCAGCGCGCTGTATTGAACAAGTCTGTATTCGGAAATATGTCTCCGGGAATTTACACGGACGCGAGTGGTAATGTGATTATGCGTCTGAAATTTCCAAGTATTTATGTGACTACCATCCGTATTGATACTATGCAAGTCGGTATCGGCGGTTTGTTTGCCGTTGGGACCATTAGTTCGAAGCTATCGCTTACTGATAAGGTGGAATTTTAAGTGAATGAACTAGTTAAGTCGGAATTTGAGTATAAACCTAACCCCGAGTCTATTGCTCTTGCCGAATGGGCCTCTATACGCACTCGTCGTCAACAGCTATTGGCTTCCACAGAGGCAATGCAGTCCTTAGACAGCTCACTGACTGACCTGCAACGTAGTGAGCTTGCGCTTTATCGACAGGCAGTACGCGACGTCCCACAAGACTCGGGCGATCCCTACAAAGTCGAATGGCCAGAGTTGCCTGATTTCCTGAAATAACCCACCGCGAAAGCGGTTTTTTTTCGCCTCCCCAAAGCCGCTCCCCGCAGGGGCTTTTACATTTCCCACCCGGAGATTTCCACCCATGCCCACCCGCCAAACCTACACCGTCCTCATCCCATTCCCCACCGGCAACGGCCATTGGTCCACCGCCGGCGAGGAGTTGGAACTGCTCGACGTCGAAGCATCCGCCCTGCGCACCGCTGGCCGCCTGGAACTGACCAGCGTCCTCAACTCCACCCCCAAGAAGGCTGAATAACCATGGCAGAAGTCCTGAACTTCGAGCACAACGGCATCACTGTAAATGCCACTGAATCCCCCGAGGCCATGGGTGGCCTTGGCGATAACGTCATTGGCCTGGTCGGCACTGCGCCGAATGCCCATGCGTCGATCCCGAAAAACGCGCCGTTTCGCATCAACAGCTTTACCACTCAGGCGTTGCTGGACCCTACCGGCACTGAGTCGGGAACCTTGTTCCAGGCGGTGTACCAGATCCTCAAAGTGGTGAAGGTGCCAGTCTATGTGGTCATCGTCGAAGAGGGCGCCACCCCGGCCGATACGATCAACAATGTGATCGGCGGCAACGACCCGGTCACCGGTCGCAAGCTGGGCCTGGCGGCCCTGAGCAGCGTGCCTGAAGACCTGACCATCATCGGCGCTCCAGGCTTTACCGGCACCAAGGCAGTGGCTGGTGAGTTCGCCTCCTTCGGCAAGCGCATCAAGGCCCGTGTGGTGCTGGATGGCAAGGACGCTTCCGTTGCCGACCAAGTGACCTACAGCGGCGAACTGGGCGGGGCCGACCTGGGCTTCGACCGTTGCCTGCTGGTGCACAACATGCCCTCGGTGTACTCCAAGGCCGCGAAGAAGAACGTGTTCCTGTCGCCATCCTCGCTGGCCATCGCCGCATTGGCCAAGGTCAAGCAGTGGGAAAGCCCAGGTAACCAGGTGACCTTCGCCGAGGACGTTTCCCGCGTGGTCGAGTACAACATCCTCGACACCTCCACCGAAGGCGACCTGCTCAACCGCTACGGCGTGAGCTACTACGCTCGCACCATCCTCGGCGGCTTCTCGCTGCTGGGCAACCGCTCCATCACCGGTAAGTTCATCAGCTACGTCGGCCTGGAAGATGCCATCAGCCGCAAGCTGGTCAAGGCCGGCCAGAAAGCCATGGCCAAGAACCTCACCAAGTCCTTCATGGACCAGGAGGTCAAGCGCATCAACGACTGGCTGCAAACCCTGGTGGCCGACGAAACCATCCCCGGCGGCAGCGTGTACCTGCACCCGGAACTGAACAGCGTCGAGAAGTACAAGAACGGCACCTGGTTCATCGTCATCGACTACGGCCGCTACGCGCCGAACGAACACATGGTTTATCAACTCAACGCCCGCGATGAAATCATCGAGCAGTTCCTGGAGGACGTTCTCTAATGTTTACCAACCGAGTCAGACAGGCCATTGCGGCCACCCTTCAAGGCCTGCCGTTGTCCGCAACCGTGGAAGAGTTCACCCCGCCGAAGATCGAGTTCGACATGGAACCCATGTCCGGCGGGCGCTTTATTGCCGAGGAAATGGCCAAGAGCGGCAAGGTGCTCAATGCCAAGCTGGTGCTGCAAGGTGCCGGCCCGCAAATCATGTTGGCCCTGGGCGTGCGCACGGGCGACGACATCTTGCTGAACGTGCGTGAAGCCGGCCAAGACCAGGACGGCAAGACCTACTTCACCTACCACACCGTGGGCGGCAAGCTCAAATCCCTGGAGGAGGCGAAGCTGAAAATGGGCGACAAGGCCACCACCACGCTGGAACTGTCCTGCCGTACCTACAACCGTCTGGAAAATGGCATTTCGGTGATCGACATCGATGTGCGCACCCAGAAGTTCGTGCTCAACGGCGTCGACATTCTTGGCGATGCCCGCCGCGCGGTGCTGATGCCTTAAGGGCCGGCGCAATCTGAAGCGAGCACGGTCAAGGTGGGAGCTGGCTTGCCTGCGATGCAGGCGACTCGGTATCCCTGGTGTATCGAGTGGATGCCATCGCAGGCAAGCCAGCTCCCACAGGGGCCATGCTCAGGTTTAGATTTTTCGCACTTTTCAACACCGCTCAACAAGGAATTCCCCATGGCCTGGATGCCACCGTTGCACATCCTGCTGTCCCCGATCACCGCCGACACGGGTGCAATGATCGAGCAGGTTCAACTCAAACCGTTGTTCTACGCCGCGCAAAAAGACGCGCTGGCCCGGGCCGGTGATGACGAGGACGACCAGTTCTTCGAACTGGCGAAACTCGCCACCGGCCTGTCGGAAAAAGAGCTCGACCAACTCAAGCGCCCGGACTACGTAAGCATTGCGCAGTACGTACACGAAATGTCGACGCGCCCGGCCTCGTTCTTCTTGAAAGAACAGGACGTGACGACCCACGACCAGCCTGTCCACCTGCTATTACCCCTGGAAGCCGCTGGCCGAACCCTGACCGAACTGCCCCTGGAAATGCCCGCCCTGCGCGCTACCAAGGTGATGAAAAAACTCGCCACTAACAAAGAGCGTGCCGAGTTCATCACCGCCCATTGCACCGGCCTGATGATTCCTGATCTTGCCGGCCTGACCGTGCCCGACTGGACCGAGCTGCAGGAGCGCGTCGACGATTTTTTAAACAAACCGGCGGCCTTCTTTCGGAGCGCGACATCGAAGTGATCCTCGATGTAGTGCCGCTGGTTTACTCGGTAAACGAAGCGGAAATCCTCGACTGGGAAGCCGGCAAAGCATTGCGCCGCTACGACATTGCGATCAGTCGTCTTGGCGTCAAACAGGAGTAGAGCGCAATGGCAGATAGTAATCATGGAGCAGGGTCAGCCATTGCCAAGGACGGCGTGATGACTCAGGGCGCACTTCAGATGACAGGAATGCAGGCCAGTCTCAAACCTATCACCCAAGCGCTGCCGAGCCCGCTTGAGGTGGCCCCGGGGAGTGCGGCGAGTTTGGCCCTGGCATTGGCCGATGCCAGCTTGCAGATCAAGCATCTGGCGGACGGGCAGGTACGGTTGGTCGATACGCTGGAGCTGTTCAACGTCTCGTTGCTCAAGGTGATGGACGCCCGGCAAGCTCAAACTGCCGGGAACGCAGAGGGTACGAAGACCGTCGCGGCTACAGACAAGCGCACACCCTCGCAGGCGCTGGACGCCGCGATGACCGATATTGATCAACTGTTGATGTTTGCCCGGCATGAGCGCAAGGCATTGCGTGAAGCCAACCTTGCCATGGCGTCCGAGCCGGTGGTGGCTGCCAGTGGTGCCAGTGCCGTCGACCTCGCGAAGGTCGAGTATGCCGCCGCCCGTTCCGGTATCGGCAGTGATCGTAAGGACGCTTCGGGCAATATCGACCCCGTTGGGCGCCGGGCAGACCTGCAGCAGTTCGCTCGCGACACTGCGATCATGGCGACGGCGTTCAAGATCGACGTCAAAAATGCCGGCGAAATCATGGGCGGCTGGCGCGAGTCAATGCACCTTGATCGCGCACAAGCCTTGGACCTTGCCGACGCAACAAACGTGCTGGGCACCCAGGTATCGCTCAAGGCCGAATCGGCGGATATCGGCGCTGTTGTGCAACTTCAGGGCGCTGCCGCGAAGGCTGCGGGCATGAGTCCCGAACAGGCTGCAGCGCTTTCGGCGGCGTTGTTGAGCGCAGGTAGCAGCAAGGCTGTTGCTGGTGCCGGGCTGGAAAAAATCAGCGCCGTCCTGGCTAAAGGCGACAACGCCTCTGCAGGGCAACGCAGTGCCTGGGCAGAGCTCAAGCTTGATCCAAAAGTACTCGCGGCGGGCATGAAACAGGACGCCCCACAGGCCGTGCTTACGGTGCTGGAGGCGCTCAAGTCGCAACCCGCTGAAAGGCAGGCGGTGCTGGCGACGCAGTTGTTCGACGGCAACCAGACGATTCTGAGCCTGGTACCGGTGATCGACAGCGTGAAACAGGCCTTTTCGCTGGTCGCAGAAAAATCCACCTACGCCACTTCGACGCTGGGCGACCAAGGTTCGGTGCTGCGTTCGGCCGCGGTTCGTGCGGACTCTACTTACGCACGTCGGCAAGCCTACGAGGCCAGTACCACACGCTTGAGCACCGCCTCTGATACAGCGCTGGCCCCCGTTGTGGATGCCTCGCTGACCGCAATGAACGGCCTGGTCAGTGGCGTGGCTTGGCTCGCGGAGGGCCTGCCCAAGGCTGCCGCTGCCGTCACCCTGGCGGGGGCGGTGCTGATCCCGGTGGTTTCCGGTGTTTTCGGTGCCGTGAAGGACAAGATTTACGAAAAGGTCGCAGGGAAAGTGCTCGGAGAGGGGCCGGCAGCCGGGAATAAAACCACCCCGCCGGACAGCCAGCGCAAAGCCCCGAGTAATGACGGGCACAACGGTAATCGCCCGTCTTCTTCCGGCCCTGGCATCTCTGGCAAAGCGGCGAAGGTGAGCAAGCTTGCCAAAGGTGCCCCCCTGGGTTTGGTAGTGGCCCAGGCCGGTGTCGAGATGACGCAAGGCGCGATCACCGGAAACCTGGGGCAAGCGGTTGGCACTAGCGTGGGCTCTATCGGCGGCGGTGTTGCCGGCGGTGTCGTCGGTGATGTGGCCGGGATGGCGATAGGCCGAGCGGTCGGCACGCTGGCGGGAGCTGTTATCGGTTCGGTCGTTCCGGGTGCCGGCACAGTGTTGGGCGGTGTGATGGGCGGCGTCGCCGGGGGCGCAATCGGTAAGGTAGTCGGTGGTGCCGTGGGCACTTTCGTGGGCAGTGACGTCGGTGCGTGGCTGGCTGAAAAAGTGATGGGGACGGGCGATCGCCTGCCATCCCCCACGGAGGTCAGCAAAAACCTCAACGCCCCTCAAGCCGACAACCGCCAAATCAACTTCGCCCCGCAAATCACCATCACCGCGCCTGAGCAAGCCAGCCATCAACAACTGGCGGCGCTCGTGGTGCAACAGATCGAAGCGCAATTTACCCCGCTGTCGATGGACAACCTGCTGGCGACGCGACGCGGCGCAGCACTCACCGATGGAGCTGTGTGATGCGACAACAGATGGTCTTGGGTACTTTTATTTTCGGGCTGTCCCGTGGGTTCGCCTACGACACGCTTGATCGTGGTAGCAGCGGGGGCTGGGTCAGTCTCGACATCATTGCCGGCAAACCTAAATCCAGCCAGGTCGGCCAGGGGCTCGAAACGCTGGCATTGGGCGGCAAGGCTGCGCGTGCCAATGGCATGGCGCGCCTGGATGAGTTGCGCACCCTGCAGGCCCTGCGGGCGCCGTTGCCTTTGGTGGATGGCTTAGGGCGTAACTGGGGGCTATGGACCATCCAGTCGATCAGTGAAAAACAAGCCAGCGTGATCGACGACGGGACGGCCATGGTGATCAATTGGACGTTGTTACTGGAGGAGTTCGTCAATGCGTAGGGTTCGAAGCATTGCCGGCGACTCGGTGAACCTGTTGCTCTACCGCGAACTGGGGCGCAGTGACGACGCCGCAGAAGAAGCGTTGTGGCGCTTGAACCCGGAGTTGGCCGAACAGGGCGCGGTACTGCCGGCGGGCGTCAGCGTACTGGTGCCCGAATTGGACGCGCAACCGGTTGCGAGCCGGCCGGTTTCCGCCTGGGATTAAGGAGCGATCATGGCACTCGGATTTACACCTGTAGTGGAGCTATACGGAGCCAATGCCGCGTTATTCAACGAGAGGCTCTTGGAGTGGGAGCATACCGACGCAGCGGGGTTTGTATCTGATCAACTGAAGTTGACCCTCGATATCGAGGGGCTTGAAGGGCTGCCCGATCTGGGCGGCAAAATTGGCCTGCGTATTGGCTATCTGGAATCGGGCCTGGTGGATAAGGGCGTGTTCAAGATCACCCAGCGCACGCCGTCGATGTTCCCATTGCGACTGATGCTGGTGGCCACGGCGGCACCGTTCGACGAGCACGAATTCAAACAGCGCCGCACCGCCAGCCATGGGCCGATAACCCTGGGTGCGCTGTTTCGCCAACTGACCACCCGATACGGTTTTTCACCGCGTGTGGCGCCTGAACTCGACGGTGAGCCGATCGCGCACATCGATCAGACCAATGAAAGCGACATGGCTTTTCTGACGCGCCTGGCCAAGCGCTTCGATGCGGTGGCCAAGCCTGTCGATGAGCTGTATGTACTGGGGCGCAAAGGCCAGATCAAGACGCTGTCGGGCAAGACATTGCCGGATGTACGGTTGTCGATTACCCATGACAATCGTCCAGGTGACCGCGCGTTCATTAGCGCCAGTTTCACCGAAACCAGCCGTGCCAAATACAACGGCGCGCAAACGTCATGGTGGGACGCGGCAGCCGGAAAACAGCGTGTCGTCAAGGTGGGCATCGCACCCTTCAAAGTGGTGACACAGCGATACCAGAGCGAGGACGAAGCACGCTCGGCGGCGCAGGGAGAGATGCGGCGGGTGGGGCGCGAAGGGTTGCAGATCGATGTGGTCTGCCCGGGTAATCCTTCGTTGGCTGCTGAAGGCCTGTTGCTGCTGGATGAGTCGTGGCCGGGGTTCATGCAAGGGCGCTGGTCGATTAAAACGGTGAAATCCAGGGGCGAGCGAAAAGGTGGCTATCGGAGTACGGTCCAGGCCAGCGGTTTATCGGTGTAGATCCTTCCTTAGAGTAAAACCCATGGTAATCACACATGCTCAGCTTCTGGGTGTAATGCCTGGAGCCCGCCTTCGCGCGGGCATTTTTTTAACCTTTCTAAATGCGGCCTTTGCGGGGCATCAGATCAATACGGCCCGTCGCGTCGCCGCCTTCCTCGCCCAAATCGGTCACGAGTCTGCCCAGTTACAGTACGTGCGCGAATTGGGTAGCGATCAATACCTGAGCAAGTACGACACCGGCAGCTTGGCCGCGCGGCTGGGCAACACCCCTGAGGCGGACGGTGATGGGCAAATGTATCGGGGCAGGGGGCTGATCCAGATCACCGGGCGCCGTAATTACATGGCGTGCAGCCAAGCTCTGTTTGGTGACGATCGTCTGCTGCGACAACCAAAATTGCTGGAGCAGCCACAGTGGGCCTGCGAATCTGCCGCCTGGTTCTGGCAAAGCAACGGCCTCAATGAGCTCGCCGACGAAGACCAGTTCACCACCATCACTCGCCGTATCAATGGTGGGCTCAACGGTCTGGACGATCGTTTGCGGTTGTGGGTGCGAGCGAAGGCGGTGCTATGCGTTTCCTAGGTGCGTTTCGCTTGGTCGGTGTGTGCCTGCTCATGGCGCTTGTTTGGCAGGTGCAGGCGTGGCGATACGGGGCGCAGCTAGAGCTGCAATCGGTCCGACATACACAGGCGCTCAGCCAACAAAGCCAGGCAATTCTTCAGCAACAACAGGCTGAACAGGCCAAACGCCTGGCCCTTGAACAGCAACTCTCTACTAGCGATCACCAACACATTCAGGAATTGAACGATGCCCTGCGTAATCAAGCGGCTCTGCGCGATCGCCTGGCCACTGCTGATGTGCGGCTGTCAGTCCTTCTCGCCACCGTCACCACTGGCTGCACAGTGCCTGCCGCCCCCAGCCCCGGCGGCGTGGTTCATGCAACCTCGCGAGCCCGACTTGACCCGGCGCATGCTCAGCGAATTATTCGCATCACCGACGACGGCGATAACGCCCTGATCGCCTTGCGTGCTTGCCAGGCCTACGTGCAGGCCGTCGCGCATTAGCGTCTTGATGCACTCTGTACCTTGCATGGTCGATGGGCTCCTGTAGGGTAGGCAAACCCCCGCCCATTCCTGGAGACGACCGTGAAGGAAATCACTCAACTGGCTGCCGAACTGGGTCGCCGTTTGCAGGTGCTCAGTGCCCACGTCACGACTGCCGAGTCCTGTACCGGCGGCGGCATCGCCGAAGCCATCACGCGGATCCCGGGCAGTTCGGCCTGGTTCGAGGCGGGCTATGTCACTTATTCCAACCGACAGAAGACCCGGCAGTTGAATGTACCGGAAAAACTGTTCGCCAAAGTCGGGGCCGTCAGCCAGGAAGTGGTGGAGGCGATGGCCCGCGGCGCGCAGGAAAAAAGCCTGGCGCGGTTTGCCGTGGCGGTCAGCGGTGTTGCCGGCCCCGATGGCGGTTCGCCGGACAAGCCGGTGGGCACCGTTTGGCTGGCTTTTGCCGTGGGCGAAGAGGTGACGGCTGAGCTTGCGCACTTCACCGGTAACCGCGACGAGGTCCGCCGACAAACGGTAAAAGCCGCGCTGGAGGGCTTGTTGCGACGAGCTGCAGCAGAAATAGACAATCAGGGGTAGGCGATCACCGATCTTTGTGGAACAATACTGTCTACTTATACAGGTGTTGGCCGTCAGGCCTTATTGATTACGTGAGGACTTTAATGGACGACAACAAGAAGAAAGCCTTGGCTGCGGCCCTGGGTCAGATCGAACGTCAATTCGGCAAGGGTGCCGTAATGCGTATGGGCGATCACGACCGTCAGGCGATCCCGGCTATTTCCACTGGCTCTCTGGGTCTGGACATCGCGCTCGGCATTGGCGGCCTGCCAAAAGGCCGTATCGTTGAAATCTACGGTCCTGAATCTTCCGGTAAAACCACCCTGACCCTGTCGGTGATTGCTCAGGCGCAGAAAATGGGCGCCACCTGTGCGTTCGTCGACGCCGAGCACGCCCTGGATCCTGAATACGCCGGCAAGCTGGGCGTCAACGTTGATGACCTGCTGGTTTCCCAGCCGGACACCGGCGAGCAAGCCCTGGAAATCACCGACATGTTGGTGCGCTCCAACGCCATCGACGTGATCGTGGTCGACTCCGTGGCAGCCCTGGTGCCCAAGGCTGAAATCGAAGGCGAAATGGGCGACATGCACGTGGGCCTGCAAGCCCGCCTGATGTCCCAGGCGCTGCGTAAAATTACCGGTAACATCAAGAACGCCAACTGCCTGGTGATCTTCATCAACCAGATCCGTATGAAGATCGGCGTGATGTTCGGCAGCCCGGAAACCACCACCGGTGGTAACGCGCTGAAGTTCTACGCTTCGGTCCGTCTGGATATCCGCCGTACTGGCGCGGTGAAGGAAGGTGACGAGGTTGTCGGTAGCGAAACCCGCGTCAAGGTCGTGAAGAACAAAGTTGCCCCGCCATTCCGTCAGGCTGAGTTCCAGATTCTCTACGGTAAGGGTATCTACCTGAACGGCGAGATGATCGACCTGGGCGTACTGCACGGTTTCGTCGAGAAGTCCGGTGCCTGGTATGCCTACAACGGCAGCAAGATCGGTCAGGGCAAGGCCAACTCGGCCAAGTTCCTGGCGGATAACCCGGATATCGCTGCCACGCTTGAGAAGCAGATCCGCGATAAGCTGCTGACCGCAGCGCCGGACGTGAAGGCGGCTGCCAACCGCGAGCCGGTAGATGAAATGGAAGAAGCCGATACTGACGTCTGAAGCAAGCGATGACTGTTGTACTGGATACACTCGTCGCCGTTCGGCGCACTGCGATGGACCTGCTCGCTCGCCGCGAGCATGGTCGAGTCGAGCTGACACGTAAGTTGCGTCAGCGCGGCGCAGAGCCTGAGATGATCGAAACAGCCCTCGACCGGTTGACGGAAGAAGGGCTGTTGTCGGAAGCCCGTTACCTCGAAAGCTTTGTGTCTTACCGCGCACGCTCCGGTTATGGACCTGCGCGGATTCGCGAAGAGTTGAGCCAGCGTGGACTGCAACGTGCCGATATTGACCTTGCGCTACGTGAGTGCGGTATCAGTTGGCAGTCGCAGTTGGAGGAAACCTGGCGTCGCAAGTTTGCTGGGCATCTTCCTATTGATGCCAAAGAGCGTGCGAAGCAAGGTCGCTTCTTGAGTTATCGCGGGTTTTCGATGGACATGATCAGCCGCTTATTGAGCGGTCGGGATATGGACGACTGAGCAAAAAACAAAAGGCCCACTATGAAAATAGTGGGCCTTTTTTTTTGCCTGCAAAAAATCACGCTGTTTCTGGTGTCATCCGTTGCTGTGCCTTGCCCTGGGCCTGTGCCCAGTTCTCCGGCAGGTTGATGTAATCCACCAACTCCCGCAAGCGCCCCTGATCGCGACCGTTGAAATTGAACACCAAACGCGTCAAATGGCTGAACCTCGGTTCGTCATGGTCTTCGCCCGTATAGGCGAGTTGCTGGAACTCGCCACTGAGCCGCAGGCTGGCAAACGCTTGCTGCATATGGGCCAGGGCGCGGTCACTCAGGGGATGATTCATGCGCACCACAAACTCACGCTTAAGCCAACGGGTGGAGTGGAAGTTGGCGTAGAACTGGTTGATTTCGTCCACCGCCTCTTCGGCGCTGTAGACCAGGCGGACCAGTTTGAGGTCGGTGGGCAGGATGTAGCGATTGGCTTCCAGCTGGCTGCGGATGAAATCCAGGGCGCCTTGCCAGAATCCACCGCCCGGCGCATCCAGTAGCACTACCGGCACCAGCGGGCTCTTGCCGGTCTGGATCAGGGTCAGCACTTCCAATGCCTCGTCGAGGGTACCGAAGCCGCCAGGGCACAACACCAGCGCGTCGGCTTCTTTGACGAAGAACAGCTTACGGGTAAAGAAGAAGTGGAATGACAGCAGGTTGTCGGTGCCATCAATGGTTGGGTTGGCATGCTGTTCAAAGGGGAGGGTGATATTGAACCCCAGGCTGTGCTCCAGGCCCGCGCCTTCGTGGGCTGCGGCCATGATGCCGCCACCGCCACCGGTGATGACCATCAGGTCGGAACGTGCCAACGCGGCACCCACCTCTCGGGCCAGCGCATACAGCGGGCTTTCCAATGGCGTACGCGCCGACCCGAATACCGTGACTTTGCGCCGGCCCTTGAATTGTTCGAGCACCCGAAAGGCATGGTCCAGTTCACGGATGGCACGCAGGGTGATCTTGGCGTTCCAGCGATCACGGTCGTCCTGGGCCATGCGCAGGACGGTGAGGATCATGTCTCGATAAAGAGGGATATTCGGGCTGTTGGGGGCGATCAACTGAATTTGTGCGTCGACCTGCTGAGTGAGGTCGGTCCCGTTTTCTTCAAAATGACGAAGCAGCAAATCATTCGATTCATAAGGCATTCAATTTCTCCTTCTTTACAGGGCCTGGGTAGTCGACGAGAACGTCGCCTGGGCCACGACACTGCTTGTGTCGCGGCATGCCGCAGGAGGGCAGGCCTTTTTTGTCCTGAAAATATGACAGAACAGCATTAAAAACTGGGGTGGGCGGGCATCTGGGATGAACTGATCATGGGCCGAAAAACCCTTGGCTGGCAACCGCTTATTGGGGGTTCATTACGCAGTTTAGACGTTGGTGGCAAACGCAGAGGAAGCGTGCGCGCCGCTGGGAAGCAGCGCGGGAGGGTCCAGCAGAGGTTACTTTTTCTTTTTCGCCGGAGCCGGGCAATCGGCCTCTGCGAACTTGACGGAAGCCACCGGGCGATTGGTCTTGTTCTCGGTAATTTCGTAGCGCATCACTGCGCCCTTGGCCATCAGCTCGCGGTAGCCCGGGTTGGTGCACACACTGCGGCCCAGCTGGAAATACACAGCCTTGGGGTTGGCGCGCATCTGTTCGGCACGGTCAGGCAGCACGCTGAGGTGATCGATCAGTTGCATGCCTTCAACGGTGTAGGCGACTTCCAGGGTTTTTTCATCGATTTCCCGGGGCAGGTCCTTGTTGCTTTCGGCCGCGACGCTTTGCAGCTTCTTGTTCATTTGAGCCTCCAGCAGCGAGGCCGCGTGGGCGCCCATAGGCAAGACCAGCGCAAGGGCGACGGATGGGGCAACAAGGCGCAGCATGGAACGCAGCATGAAACTCTCCTGATTCGGTTACTGGTGCATAGACCAGCCACTGGGCTGTGCGTTCAGTGGCGCGCAATTATAGGTGAGCCCTTGCCACTACAGCCAGGCGTATCGCTGGTAAACTGCGGGACTTCTGTTTTTCACGAGTTTGTTCCGTGTCGATTTCCTTTTCTTCGCCGCGTGCCCGATGAGTCACGCCGTCTCCCGTTTGCGTACCCAGCGTCTGGCGCGTGCCGTCAGGCCGTTTCTCAATCGGGGTTCCCGTGCTGAGCGCTGTCCCGGCTGTCGGGTCATTCCTGAGTACTGCCTGTGTGCCTGGCGGCCTCAGGTAGAAGCCAAGTCCGTCATGTGCCTATTGATGCATGACGTTGAACCGATGAAGCCCAGTAACACGGGCTGGCTGATCGCCGATGTCATACATGACACCACCGCATTCGCCTGGTCGCGTACCGAAGTCGACCCCGAGTTGCTCAGGTTGCTGGCCGACCCGCAGTGGCAACCCTACATCGTATTTCCCGGTGAATTCGTGGCGCCGCAACGGGTGGTCAGTGAAGTGCGCGTGGAGGAGGGCAAGCGCCCACTGTTCATCCTGCTGGACGGCACCTGGAGCGAAGCGCGCAAGATGTTTCGCAAAAGTCCCTATCTGGAACATTTGCCGGTGCTGAGCCTGGCGCCCGAGCAGTTGTCGCGTTACAAGCTACGGCGCTCCAAGCGCGATGACCATTTCTGCACGGCCGAGGTGGCAGCGCTATGCCTGGAACTGGCCGATGACCTGGTCGCCAGCGAAGTGCTGGATGCCTACCTCGATGTATTCAGCACCCATTACCTGGCTGCCAAGTTCCAACTGCCACTGGATGCGGCAGACACCGTGCATACGCGCCTTGCACCCTACATCCCGGCGGGATAACCAGACGACGTTTGCATGATGGCACTGTAAGCCCGCAACCCGCTAAAATCCCCACGGGCGTAGTGCTTGACCCTCCAGGCTACGCTGGGCATGCTGTGCGCCGATTGGGCGCAACCGTGAATTATCGACGTCGTTTCATGTGTTTTTGACGTTGAGCGGGCCCTGTGGCGATCGCTGCCTGGCCGTCGCCTCGTGTATTGGTGAACCCTGAACCCATCAGGGCTCCCATAAAAAACAGGATCATTTAACCAATGGCCACATACGAAATCCTGATTGCCGATGACCACCCGCTGTTTCGCAGCGCACTGCATCAGGCCGTAACCCTGGGCCTTGGCCCCGATGTACGTTTGGTCGAAGTAGCCAGCATTGCCGAACTGGAAGCCCGCCTGACTGAAAAATCCGACTGGGACCTGGTGTTGCTCGACCTGAACATGCCGGGCGCCTACGGTTTTTCCGGGCTGGTGCTGCTGCGTGGCCAATACCCGCAGATCCCCGTGGTGATGGTGTCGGCCCAGGAAGAAGCCGACGTGGTGGTGCGCTCCAAGGAGTTTGGCGCCAGCGGTTTCATTCCCAAGTCCAGCGCGATGGAAGATATCCAGAAAGCCGTGCGCACGGTGTTGGACGGCGATGTGTCCTGGCCACCCCAGGCGTTTGAAGAAATCAATGTGTCCGATGAAGCCAAGGCCGCCCGCGATGGCCTGGCCAGCTTGACGCCCCAGCAGTTCCGGGTGTTGACCATGGTTTGCGAAGGTTTGTTGAACAAGCAGATTGCCTACGAATTGAGTGTGTCGGAAGCGACCATCAAGGCCCACGTTACGGCGATTTTCCGTAAGTTGGGCGTGCGTACGCGCACTCAGGCGGCGTTGCTTTTGCAGCAACTTGAGTCTATCTCGCAACATTAAGTTACAGCCACTTCACGCTTTTTTGACTTTGCGTGATCTAGCTTCCCCACTTCTTTGGTTCAGTTGCCTACATCTATGTCGCCTTTCAAGGGTCAAACCGGTATCAAACGTATTTTCAACGCAGGGGGCTATTCCCTGGATGGCCTGCGTGCGGCTTTCACTGGCGAGGCGGCATTCCGCCAGTTGGTGTTGCTGAACGTCATCCTGATCCCCTTGAGCTTTTTCCTGCAGGTCAGTCGGGTTGAACGGGCGCTGCTGATTGCAGTGTGCCTGTTGGCGCTGATCGTCGAATTGCTCAACTCCGCGGTAGAAGCGGCCATTGACCGTATTTCCCTGGACCGCCACCCGCTGTCGAAAAACGCCAAGGACATGGGCAGCGCCGCGCAATTTGTGGCACTGACCATGATCACCCTGGTATGGGCCGTGATCCTGATCTGACGATCAAGCGATACTCGGCAGCACGATCTCGTCGCTGCGCTGCACCCCAGCGGTGAAGGCGCGGCACAGTTCGAGAAACTCGCGCATCGCCGAGGTCTGGTACTTCTGCTTGTGCCAGATGAAGTAGAACTGCCGGGCCAGATCCAGGTCCGGGGTTTCTACCGGCACCAGGCTGCCACGGCGGAAGGCATCGCGCAGCGCCAGCCGCGAAATGCAGCCAATCCCCAAGCCTGACTCCACAGCTCGCTTGATTGCCTCGGTGTGTTCCAGCTCCAGGCGGATATTCAGTGCGCTACGGTGATGACGCATAGCCTGGTCAAAGGTCAGGCGCGTGCCCGAGCCTTGTTCTCGCAGGATCCACGCTTCGTGGGTCAACTCGTCCATGGTGGCCACGCCACGCTTGGCCAAATGATGCTGGGGCGCACAGAACACCACCAGCTCATCTTCTACCCACGTCTGCACCTCGATATCCGGGTGGCTGCAGTCGCCTTCGATTAGACCCAGATCAATTTCGTAGTGGGCAACCTGATGCACGATATGGGCAGTGTTCTGCACGTGCAGCTTTACCTGGCTCTCGGGGTGTTGCTGCATAAAGCTGCCAATCAGTAGCGTCGCCAGGTAATTGCCGATGGTCAGCGTGGCGCCGACCGCCAGGGAACCGAAGCCGGACTTGCCGTTGAGCAGGTCTTCGATCTCCTTGGCCTGGTCCAGCAATGCCACGGCCTGGGGTAATAGCTGGTGACCGAGGGCGTTGAGGCTCAGGCGTTTGCCGGCGCGGTCGAATAATTGGCAGCTGGATTGACGCTCCAGCTCGGTAATCGAGGTGCTGGCGGCGGATTGAGATAAGGCCAGAAGGCCAGCAGCGCGCGAGACGCTTTCCTGCTGGGCGACGGCGACGAAAACTTGCAGTTGACGGAGAGTAAATCGCATATCGATATAACCGATAACCCTTATCTTAATAATCCAGTTAACAGATATTGTCGCCGCCATTAGAATGCTGTGCAATTGCGCATCCATACCTTTGGCGCAGACCCATTTCCAGGAGTCCCCCGTACATGAGCAACATGAACCACGAGCGTGTCCTCAGTGTTCATCACTGGAACGACACTCTGTTCAGCTTCAAGTGCACCCGCGATCCGGGCCTGCGCTTCGAGAACGGTCAGTTCGTGATGATCGGCCTGCAACAACCCAACGGCCGCCCGCTCATGCGCGCTTACTCCATTGCCAGCCCGAACTGGGAAGAGCATCTGGAGTTTTTCAGCATCAAGGTGCCCGATGGTCCGCTGACTTCCCAGTTGCAGCATCTGAAGGAAGGCGATGAGATCATCATCAGCAAAAAACCGACAGGTACCCTGGTGCTTGACGATTTGAAGCCGGGCAAGCATCTGTATCTGCTCAGCACCGGTACTGGCCTCGCCCCATTCATGAGCGTGATCCAGGACCCGGAGACCTATGAGCGTTTCGAAAAAGTGATCCTGTGCCACGGCGTGCGTTACGTCAACGAAGTTGCCTACCGCGAATTCATCACCGAGCACCTGCCGCAGAACGAGTTCTTCGGCGAGGCCCTGCGTGACAAGTTGATCTACTACCCGACCGTGACCCGCGAGCCGTTCGAAAACGAGGGTCGCCTGACCGACCTGATGCGCAGCGGCAAGCTGTTCAGCGACATCGGCCTGCCGCCGATCAATCCCGAGGACGACCGTGCCATGCTGTGCGGCAGCCCAAGCATGTTGGACGAGACCAGCGAAGTGTTGAACAGCTTTGGCCTCAAGGTTTCGCCACGGATGCGTGAGCCGGGTGACTACCTGATCGAGCGTGCGTTCGTCGAGAAGTAATACAGAGTCAGTAACACCAGCGATCCAAAAAATGTGGGCGCTGGCTTGCCTGCGATGCAGACACCTCAGTGGTTCAGTTGAACCGAAGTGATGCTATCGCAGGCAAGCCAGCTCCCACGTTTGGTTTTCGCCCTATTTAGTTAGCCGAAACCACTTCCAGCACACAAATCATCCCCGGCTCCGGGTAGTGCCAGCGCACATCCACATCCCAGAACCGCACACCGTATTCGCGTTCCGACGTCGGAACCTGATACGCCGGCCGCGGGTCCTGTGCCAGACACTGTTCAATCAGTTCCACCAACGGTTCACCAAGGCGCTGTGCATGGCCTTGCGCCTGTTGCAGGGCAGCCTTGAGCCATTGCACGCCTATCAGCGCGGGCGCATCGCTGGCGATGTCGTTGGTGGCCGCATCCACGATATCGGCATACGGCACATACGGCTTGATATCCAACACCGGCGTGCCATCGAGCAAATCTATGCCGGAAATCCACAGGCGCCCCGGTTCCACCTTGTCCAGCTTCACCACCGACTGGCCAATGCCATTGGGGCGATGGGTTGCGCGGGTGGCAAACACGCCCATGGACGTATTGCCGCCCAGGCGTGGCGGGCGCACTTTCAGGCGTGGCTTGTCTTCCAGGGCCTGATGAAACAGAAACAGCAGCCACACATGGCTGACCTGCTCCAGCCCCTGCACCGCCTCACCCTGGTCGAACGGCGCCACCAGCTCCAGCACGCCACGGGCAGCCGGTGCCAGTTGCGGTTGGCGCGGGATGGCGAACTTCTCCTTGAAACAGGAGCGTACGAAGCCGACGGGCGAGACCTGGTAACTCATGGCTTAGGCACGGACCCGCAAGGTCAGGCCCTTGAGGAAGTTACGCAGCAACTGATCGCCACAGGTGCGGTAGTTGGTATGACCAAACTTGCGAAACAGCGCGCTCAGCTCTGGCTTGGACACCGGGAACTCCGCCGCCTTGAGGATTGCATGCATGTCGTCTTCCTTCAGTTCGAAGGCCACGCGCAGCTTTTTCAGAATGATGTTGTTGGTCACCGGGGTTTCGATCGGTTGCGGCGGGCGGCTCTCGTCCTTGCCGCGCTTGAAGATCACCAGACCATCGAGAAAGTGGGCCATGACTTCATCCGGGCAGAACACAAAGCCTTCTTCCTCATCTTTCTTGAGGTAGGTCAGCAGGTCTTCCTTGGTCACGTCCATGCCGCCGAGCTTGATGATCTCGACCATCTTGTTGTCGCTGATGTCGAGCATGTAGCGCACGCTGCGCAGTACGTCGTTGTGAATCATGGTGGGCAATCCTGGTATTCAACTGATGACACCGCCGGAATCAGGCGGTGTCGGGAAAAGGGAACGGCTTAAAACTTTTCTTTGCCGGACAGGTAACGCCATTGGCCCACTGGCACCTTGCCAATGGACACGCCGCCGATGCGGATGCGGCGGATGGCGATGACTTTCAGGCCAACGGCTTCGCAGAACAGCGCGATCACGCCGGGTTGCGGGTTCTTCATCGCAAAGCGCAGGCGGTTCTCGCTCTGCCAGCTGGCTTTGACGGCAGGCAGCTCTTTGCCTTTGTAGGTCAGGCCGTGGTTCAGGCGGTTAAGGCCGTGGGCAACCATGTCGCCTTCGACTTCCACCACGTATTCCTGCTCGATCTTGGCGGCATCGGCGGTCAACTTGCGCAGAATCTTCCAGTCCTGGGTGAACACCAGCAGGCCACTGGCCTTGGCTTGCAGGTCGGCGCTGGCGCTCAGGCGCAGAAAGTGCCCCTTGAGCGGACGCTTGCCGAAGCGGTGCTCTTCAGAAAGGGTTTCGGCGCTGATCGAGGCCATGGCGGTTTCAGCATCCACGCCTGCGGGGGCGTGCAGCAGGATAGTCACCGGCTCTGGCGCCGTGGCTTTAGCTTCCGGGTCCAGCTCGACTTTCTCGTCAGTGACCTTGAACTGCGGCTCGTCGATCACTTCGCCGTCCACCGAGACCCAGCCGCCTTCGATAAACAGCTCAGCCTCCCGACGGGAGCAACCGACCAGTTCGATAAGGCGTTTGGAGAGGCGTATGGGGTCAGTCATGACAGGGGCCGTAACAAAAGGGGGCCACTATTGTACCTGCCTGGCGCCGGTTAATCCCGGCCCCATTTCAGCACATGGGCCATAACAATTACTTAACTGACACAACACGGGTCAAATGTGGGAGCTGGCTTGCCTGCGATGGCGGTATACCAGCACCGGGATGGGTAGACTGACCCGACGCCTTCGCAGGCAAGCCAGCTCCCACAGTTCAGGCATTACGGGCCTGTTGCTGCTGGCGCAGACGCAGGTGCAACAACGGATAAGGCTGTCCAAGCCCATCATGTTCTGTGCGCCCGATTACCTCAAAGCCTTGCTTGAGGTAAAAACCCAGAGCCTGGGGGTTCTGTTCGTTGACGTCCAGTTCATCGGCATTCATGTGTTCGATCGCGTAACCCAGCAATTGCCGGCCCAGTCCCTGGCCACGGTGGTGCGGGTCGATAAACAGCATTTCCACCTTGCCCGCCGACACTCCGGCGAACCCGGTGATGCGTTGGCATGAGTCCTTGGTGCAGATCAGCATGACTGCATCGAGGTAGCGGCTCAGCACCAGGTTTTTCAACATGTCGATATAGCTGTTCGGGAGGAAGTCGTGGGTGGCGCGTACCGAGTCCTCCCAGATCTGCACCAGGCGCGTGTAGTCGCTGGTTTTAGGTGTGTGAATCACCGAATGCTGACGCATACCCGCTGTCCCTTGCTGTATTCGGGGTTGATGGACAATACGATAGACCTAAAAAAGCCCCGCATCTTCTCAGAGGCGAGGCTTTTTTATCACCGTGCGATCAGTCGCGCTTTTCAGCCCACAAGTCGTACTCGTCGGCGTCGGTCACGGTGCACCACACTTTGTCACCCGGCTTCAGGCCGCTGGCATCGTCGATAAACACGTTACCGTCAATTTCAGGTGCGTCGAAGAAGCAACGACCCACCGCGCCTTGCTCGTCGACTTCATCGATCAGCACTTCGATTTCCTTGCCGATGCGCAGTTGCAGGCGTGCCGAGCTGATGGCCTGCTGGTGCGCCATGAAGCGCTCCCAACGGTCTTGCTTGACGTCGTCCGGTACCACGGCCAAGTCCAGCAGGTTGGCCGGTGCACCTTCCACCGGCGAGTACTGGAAGCAACCGACGCGGTCTAGCTGCGCTTCGGTCAGCCAGTCCAACAGGTACTGGAAGTCTTCCTCGGTCTCGCCGGGGAAACCGACGATGAAGGTGGAGCGGATGATCAGCTCCGGGCAGATCTCGCGCCAGTTCTTGATGCGTGCCAGGGTCTTGTCTTCGAACGCCGGGCGTTTCATCGCCTTGAGCACTTTCGGGCTGGCGTGCTGGAACGGGATGTCCAGGTACGGCAGGATCTTGCCGGCGGCCATCAACGGGATCAACTCGTCCACGTGCGGGTAAGGGTAAACATAGTGCAGGCGCACCCACACGCCCAGGCTGCTGAGGGCTTCGCACAGCTCGGTCATGCGGGTTTTCACCGGCGCGCCGTTCCAGAAACCGGTGCGGTATTTCACATCGACGCCGTAGGCGCTGGTGTCCTGGGAGATCACCAGCAGCTCCTTGACGCCAGACTTGACCAGGCGCTGGGCCTCGTCGAGCACATCACCCACCGGGCGGCTTACCAGTTTGCCGCGCATCGACGGGATGATGCAGAAGCTGCAGCTGTGGTTGCAGCCTTCGGAAATCTTCAGATACGCGTAGTGGCGTGGGGTCAGCTTGATGCCTTGAGGCGGCACCAGGTCGATCAGCGGGTTGTGATCCTGGCGTGGCGGCACCACCTCGTGCACAGCGTTGACCACTTGCTCGTACTGCTGCGGGCCGGTCACCGCCAGCACACTTGGGTGCACGTTGCGGATATTGCCTTCTTCCACCCCCATGCAGCCGGTCACGATGACCTTGCCGTTTTCCTTGATGGCTTCGCCGATCACTTCCAGGGATTCGGCCTTGGCCGAGTCGATGAAGCCACAGGTATTGACCACCACCACATCGGCGTCCTGGTAAGTGGACACGACGTCGTAGCCTTCCATACGCAATTGCGTGAGGATGCGCTCGGAGTCGACAAGCGCCTTCGGGCAACCCAGGGAAACAAAGCCAACCTTGGGGTTGGCTTTTGCGATGGTGGTGGACATGTCTAACCTCGGTATTGAATGACGCTGCCGGTCGTGCACGACAAGGCAACGGATGGGCGCTTGGTGCGCCTCTGATCAAAAAGTGCGCAATTCTATCGGCGGGCAGCGCACTTGACCAGCTTTATGCAGGGAAATACGACGAGTGCTGCGCCGGGTAATCCCATAGCCACTGGCGCGCTTAAGCCTGGACGTCTTGTTCTGTTCGGTGCGATACCACTTTAGACATGCCCACACCTAACGCCTTGAGGACTTTAAGCAAAGTGGAGAGCTTAGGATCACCGCCGACGCCGATGGACCTGTAGAGGTTTGCTCGATTGAGTCCTGTGTTCTGCGACAAGCTGAGCATCCCACCACGAGCTTCCGCCACTCGACGGATAGCGACAAGGAAAGCGTCCTCGCCACCGGCTTCATCTATTTCCTCAAGCGCGACAGATAAATATTCGAGGGCGAATGCTTCGTCGTTGCGAAGCATTTCCAGAACGCTATCTTCGTGCGGGCGGGTACGAATGGTCATTTTTGCTGCACCTTGTAAGATTTCCAGAGAGCCTTGGCCTGATCGATATCGTTCTGCTGTCTGGCCTTCGAACCACCGCCCAATAGGAAAATGATTTTCGATCCTAGACTGCGTAATACACGCGAAACCCTGGGCCGAAGTCGAGCTTCATCTCAAAGACCCCATCACCCACTGGCTCGGTAACGCCAAAGTGACCAAGGGACGCCCGATCCACTCTGGTGGTGATTCTTGCTTTCGAACGCGTGTCCCGCACTGTATCCAGCCAAGCCTGGTAGATATCCACACCGTTGATTGACAGTACGTGTTTCACTTCGTACATGAGGAATGTACCTTAAAAGAGACAGTCCGATAATTGAGTTTTTATATCGACTGCGCGCCATGCGAATGCACGATTGACTGATCAGGTAATCCGGCCATGGCGCTCCTGTTCACACCACCCTGGCAGCAAGACTGAGCCGGGTCAGGAATATACGGTTGGCCGTAAATGTGATCAATGCAGGCAAAAAGGCCCCAAAGTGCCGCTGTAGCCTCTATGACTGATTGCCTAAAACGACGCCCGATTCACTTGAACGGGGAAATGCGACGAGTGCTGCGCTATGCTTCGCGCCGTTGCGCACGGGTAAAGCCCTTGGGTCAATAAAACGTCTGTTACGAGAAGTAAAACAGCGCATGCTAGGGTCAGCTTAGAAGCGCTGTTTATAAAAGACCTCAGGTCAAAGGGCAGGAGTGGTTGATGGGTCAGGCAAGTAGTCAGGCAGCAGGTGCCGAGCATTCAAAAGCCAAGCCGATTGGCATGCTGGTAGCGGCGGTCGGGGTGGTTTATGGCGATATCGGGACCAGCCCGCTCTACACCCTTAAAGAGGTGTTCAACGGCGGTTATGGGGTGCAGGTCAACCATGACGGCGTCCTGGGGATCCTGGCGCTGATCTTCTGGTCGCTGATCTGGGTGGTGTCGATCAAGTACGTATTATTCGTGCTGCGTGCCGACAACCAGGGCGAGGGCGGCATCATGGCCCTCACCGCGTTGGCCCGGCGAGCGGCCGGGAAGCACACGAAATTGCGCAGTTTCCTGGTGGTGTGTGGCCTGTGTGGCGCGGCGTTGTTCTACGGCGACAGCATGATCACCCCGGCGATTTCGGTGTTGTCGGCCATCGAAGGCTTGGAACTGGCGTTCGACGGCCTGGAAAAATGGGTAGTGCCCATTGCCCTGGTGGTGCTGGTGGCGCTGTTCCTGATCCAGAAACACGGCACCGACCGCATCGGCAAGCTGTTTGGCCCGGTGATGGTTACCTGGTTCCTGGTATTGGGCGGCCTGGGGGTGTACGGCATCCTGCAGCAACCCGAAGTGCTCAATGCGCTGAACCCGGCATGGGGTGTGCGCTTCTTCATGGTTCACCCCGGTATTGGCGTGGCGATCCTCGGCGCGGTGGTGCTGGCATTGACCGGCGCTGAAGCGTTGTACGCCGACATGGGCCACTTTGGCCGCAAACCCATCGCCCGCGCCTGGTTCCTGCTGGTGCTGCCGGCGCTGGTGCTGAACTATTTTGGCCAGGGCGCGATGCTGCTGGGCGATCCGGAGGCGGCGCGCAACCCGTTCTACCTGCTGGCGCCGAGCTGGGCACTGGTCCCGTTGGTGGGCTTGTCCACCATGGCCACGGTGATTGCTTCCCAGGCGGTGATTTCCGGCGCGTTCTCGTTGACCCGCCAGGCGATCCAGCTGGGTTACATCCCGCGCATGCATATCCAGCACACCTCCAGTGCCGAACAGGGCCAGATCTACATCGGTGCAGTGAACTGGTCGTTGATGGTCGGCGTGATCCTGCTGGTGCTGGGTTTCGAATCTTCCGGCGCTCTGGCCTCGGCCTACGGTGTAGCGGTGACCGGCACCATGCTGATGACCACCATCCTGGTATCGGCGGTGATGCTGCTGCTGTGGAAGTGGCCACCGGTGCTGGCCGTGCCGCTGTTGCTCTGCTGCCTGTTGGTGGATGGCCTGTTCTTCGCCGCCAACGCGCCGAAGATCCTCCAGGGCGGCGCCTTCCCGGTACTGGCCGGGATCGTGCTATTCGTGCTGATGACCACCTGGAAGCGTGGCAAGCAATTGCTGGTCGGCCGTCTCGACGAGGGTGGCCTGCCGTTGCCGATCTTTATCAGCAGTATCCGTGTACAGCCGCCCCATCGCGTTCAGGGCACGGCGGTGTTTCTCACCGCTCGGCCCGACGCCGTGCCCCATGCGCTGTTGCACAACCTGCTGCATAACCAGGTGCTGCATGAGCAGGTGGTGCTGTTGACCGTGGTCTACGAAGACATTCCACGGGTGCCTGCGGCGCGACGCTTCGAGGTGGATGCCTATGGCGAAGGCTTCTTCCGGGTGATCCTGCACTTCGGGTTCACCGATGAACCGGACGTGCCTGAAGCGCTGAAACTGTGCCATCTGGATGACCTGGACTTCAGCCCGATGCGCACCACCTACTTCCTCAGCCGTGAAACGGTGATTGCCTCGCGTATCAAAGGCATGGCCCGTTGGCGTGAAGTGTTGTTTGCCTTCATGTTGAAAAACGCCAACGGCAACCTGCGGTTCTTCAAACTGCCGGTCAACCGTGTGATCGAGCTGGGCACCCAGGTCGAGATGTAAGGCGCTGCCTACCGGGAGCCGGCAATCGGCTCCCGCTTTCCTTTCTGAACCCTGTGCAAACGATGGTTGTCGACTAGGCTCTATGCACTGTTGAACAGTGCCCACAGAACCCAGAAGAGGTGCGCCATGAGTCAGCTGCTCGAACCTTATACCCTGCGCCAATTGACCCTGCTCAACCGCATAGCGGTTTCACCCATGTGCCAATACTCCAGCGACGATGGCCTGGCCAATGACTGGCACCTGGTGCACCTCGGCAGCCGGGCCGTGGGTGGCGCCGGGCTGATTTTTACCGAGGCCACGGCGGTGACCGCCGATGGCCGTATCACCGCCCAGGACCTGGGCCTGTGGAATGACACCCAGATCGAACCATTGCGGCGCATCACCCGTTTTATCGCGGCCCAGGGCGCGGTGGCGGGTATTCAATTGGCCCACGCCGGGCGTAAGGCCAGCACCCACCGGCCATGGATCGGCAAACATGGCAGCGTCAAGCCGGAGGAGGGCGGCTGGGTGCCTGTGGGGCCCTCGCCGATTGCCTTCGACCCCAATCACACCCAGCCCAAGCCACTGGACGAAGCACAGATCCAGCAAGTAATCGCCGACTTTGTCGCCGCCGCCAGGCGCGCCTTGACCGCAGGCTTTGAAGTGGTGGAAATCCACGCCGCCCACGGGTACCTGCTGCACCAGTTTCTCTCGCCGATCAGCAACCAGCGTCAGGACCACTACGGCGGCTCCTTCGAAAACCGCATTCGCCTGGTGCTGGAAGTCACCAAGGCCGTGCGCGCCGTGTGGCCTGAGGAGTTGCCGCTGTTTGTACGCGTGTCGGCCACCGACTGGGTGGAAGACGGCTGGAACCCGGATGAGACCGTGGAATTGGCGCGCCGCCTGAAAGACCTCGGGGTGGATCTGATCGACGTGTCGTCCGGTGGTACCGCCGCCAATGCCGAGATTCCCACCGGCCCCGGCTACCAGACGCGCTTCGCCGAGCGCGTGCGCAAGGAATCGGGCATCGCCACCGGCACGGTCGGCATGATTACCGAACCGGCCCAGGCCGAGCACATCCTGCGTACCTGCCAGGCTGACATTATTTTTCTGGCCCGTGAACTGCTGCGCGACCCGTACTGGCCGTTGCATGCCGACGATGATTTGGGCGGACGCAAAGCCATCTGGCCGGCGCAGTACCAGCGGGCAACCCATCGGGACCAGCCGATCCATGAGTCGGATCTGCGGGATTGACCCTGTACACGGCCCTACCGGACCCACCCTGACACGGTGGGTTTTTTCTTGCTCGTGTTTAAAGGAAGGCTGATCCTTGGCGGTTGTGAAGCAGGAGACCCCTATGCTGGTGGAACGCGCGTTAACCGAAGACGATATTTCTTTGCTGGCAACCATCGATCGCACGGAGCTGATCCAGGCGTGCTACCGCATGGAATGCGGCGAACTGGTGTTGTATGCCACGCACCATGACATGCACGGCTGGCCCGAAGGCGAGGCTGAACAGGATGCCGTGGCGCTGCGTGCCTGCCTCCAGCGCGGCGGGTGGTTGTGGGGCGTATTCGACGGCCAGGTGCTCGTTGCCGCAGTGGTAGTGGACAATCGGCCCTTCCATCACCAGGGCCTGCTGATGCGGCAGTTGAAATTCCTGCATGTCAGCCATAGCGCCCGTGGTTCGGGCCTGGGCGGGCGGTTGTTGGCGCTGGCTTGCGAGCACGGCCGGCAAGTGGGGGCCCAAGCGCTGTATATCTCGGCCACAGAGTCGCGTAATACCGTGGACTTTTATCTGCGTCATGGGTGTCGTCTGTTGCTGCAACCCCGTGCTGAGCTGTATGCGCAAGAACCTTTAGACATCCACTTGTATCGACCACTTCGTGAGTAATGGCTGTAGGTTTTTATTACCGAAGCTATTTTTTTAAGTGAATACTCTAAAAAAATCCCACGTGTGACGAGATAGTTTCTAAGCTTAGGGTGAGCTTGGTTCCTAGCCCAGGGAGGCAGGCTGTCTGTCCACGAAAGCGTTGTACTTCGGGGAGTTTGGAAATGGGCACCAGGAGTATTTGACTGATAGCAGGAGTAGTGGTCCATGGCCAAATCCTATGGCGTAGCGGGTGCGGTGGCGTCTTTTCTGAGCCGCCGGATGTCCTTGCGGGGTCGAAGATTGAGTTCGGATGAGATGGAGTTGCTGGTGCAATACCGGGCACTGACCGAGAGCGATCAGGTGGCGATGCGATATTTGATTGGCGCGATGAAAAGCGTGTCGCGGTTCTGAGCCCAGTCCGATCATTCCTACGTTATTGCGTGGGAATGATCGCGCAGTGTGGCATCAGGTGTACTTGCGTTGCTCTGGCGCAGGCGGGAAGTACTGATAAAGCCAGGTTTCACTCAGGGTGCGGTCCTGAGTTCGTATAAACAGGCGCAATTCGACGGGTTCCACGCTGTCGCTGGTGGGGTACCAGTCGAACAGGATGCGATAGCCCTTGATGTTATCCAGCACCAGCACGCTGAAATCCTTCAACTCACCATGGGAACAAGTCACCACCGGCTCGATGCCGGTGCCCGCTGGCAGGCGATCCAGGCCGCCGCCCTTGAAGTCTACGGCGAAACGCCGCGCCCATACCTTCGGATAATGCTCGCCGGGTGCCCAGCCTTCGGTAAAGCCGCCCATGCCCGAACGGGTCGCGTCCACCTGTGCCAGCGGCGTGCTCACCGGCGGCAGTGCGCTCCAATACAGCTTGTAGCCGTAGTTGAGCGAATCACCCGCGGCCACGGGCTTTTTCGGGGTCCAGAAGGCCACGATATTGTCCAGGGTTTCGCCAGTGGTGGGGATTTCCAGCAAGTCGATGGAGCCTTCGCCCCAGGCCGTGGTCGGTTCAACCCACAGGCTTGGGCGTTTGCTGTACCAGTCGACGGTGTCCTGGTAGCTGGCGAACTCATGGTCGGTCTGCACCAGGCCGAAGCCTTTGGGGTTGGTGTCGGCGAACGCGTTGAATTGCAGCTTGGCCGGGTTGTTCAGGGGCCGGCAGATCCACTCGCCGTTGCCGCGCCACATGGCCAGGCGGTCCGAGTCGTGGATTTGCGGGTGGATGGTGTCGCACATGCGGCGCTCATGGGTGCCACAGCTGAACATACTGGTCATGGGCGCGATGCCCAGTTGTTCGATGGCGGTGCGCGCGTTGATGTGCGCGTCGATCGCCATCACCACTTGGTTGGCCTGGCAGTCGATATCGAAGCGGTAGGCGCCGGTGGCGCTTGGCGAGTCGAGCAGGGCGTAGACCACAAAGCGCGTGGCGTTCTTGTCCGGGGTTTCGAACCAGAATTGCGTGAAATCGGGGAATTCCTCACGTTTTTTCGCGTAGGTATCAATCGCCAGGCCACGCGCCGAGAGGCCGTATTGGCCGGTGGAATCCACCGCACGGAAGTAGCTGGCGCCGAGAAACGACAGCACGTCATGGCGGTCCAACTCCGGCGCCTTGAACAGCTTGAAGCCGGAGAAACCCAGGTCCCCGGTCAGTTGCTGGGTGTCCACCGTGGTTTTTTCATAGTTGAACAGTGAAGGGCGAAAATGCACTTCGCGGGCTTCACGGGTCTTTGGGTCGACGCTGTGCATGCGCACCGGCGTCTTGAAGCCCATGCCGACGTGGAAGAACTGCACGTCCAGTTGGCCGTTCAACTCCTTCCACAGCGAATGGTTACGGTCATAGCCGATGGCGTTGAAATTCTGCGGGGTCATGGTGGCCAGGGTCGGCGGCAGCACCTGCTTAGTGTCCTGGTAGCCACGGGTGGCCAATTGCTTGGCCTGGGCCTTGAGCGATTCGAAATCGAACGCCACGGCCTTGCCATCGGCAGCCCGATTCCCGGCCCAGGCCTGCGCGGCCAGCAGGCCACTGGCCGACAAACCGGTGTAAGCCGCAATGGCCATGGATGCTTTGAGCAAATTCCTGCGGTGCATAGAGACAACCTGTCGTGAGCAAATCCCGCGCCTTTCCTGGCACGTAGCGGATCAGAAATAACGGTTCGGACATGCCTTCGGCCAAACGCAACGGACAATAAACAGACGCCGGATAGCTTAAGCGGTTCGATGAACAAGGCAAATTGATTGATGGCGGGATGATGGCGTTGCATGTGCAACAAGACATTTCCTGCATCGCAGGAGAACGTTACATCTGGAAGCACTCTAGATCGCGGCTTTTTGGCACTTAGTTTTACGCTGGAGGCCTATTGGTCCTACGAACCCAAGTGTCTGGAGGCTACGAATGAATACCCGTGGATTGCTCGATCAGTTGCTCAAGTCTGGCCAGGACATGTTGCAAAACAAGGCCGGCGGCCAACGCAAATCCAATGACAAGGGCGCTCTCGGCGGCTTGCTCAGCGGTGGCGGGCTCGGCAGCATGCTCGGCGGTGCCGGCGGCGGCGCCCTGGCGGCGGGGGCCATGGGCTTGCTGCTGGGCAATAAGAAAGCCCGCAAATTCGGTGGCAAGGCGCTCACCTACGGCGGCCTGGCCGCACTGGGTGTGATTGCCTACAAGGCTTACGGCAACTGGCAAGCCCAGCAGGCCAGCGCGCCCCATGGCGAGCCGCAAACCATCGACCGCCTGCCGGCTGACCAAGTGGAGCAACACAGCCAGGGCATTCTCAAGGCACTGGTGGCCGCGGCCAAGGCTGATGGGCATGTGGATGAGCGCGAGCGTGCCTTGATCGAAGGCGAATTTACCAAGCTGGACAACGACCAGGAGCTGCAACACTGGCTGCACGCCGAACTCAACAAGCCCCTGGACCCCACCGACGTTGCCCGCGCCGCCAGCACCCCGGAAATGGCCGCCGAAATGTACATCGCCAGCGTGATGCTGGTGGACGAAGAAAACTTCATGGAAAAAGCCTATCTGGACGAACTGGCCCGCCAACTGAAACTTGAGCCCGGTTTAAAGCTTGAGCTGGAAAAGCAAGTACGGCTTAACTCATAAACAAGGCCACACGTTCATCAAAAATGTGGGAGCGGGCTTGCTCGCGAATGCGGTAGACCAGTCACACTCTTTCTGGCTGACTCACCGCATTCGCGAGCAAGCCTGGTCCCACTTTTGCATTCTGTGCACTGCACATCAAAAGCCTTGATAAAAGCACGCAGCCGCTCAGCTATACTCCCCTCCATTTGAATGGCCCTGCGAGGAATTACTGTGAAGAATTGGACCCTGCGCCAAAGGATTTTGGCGAGCTTTGCGGTAATTATCGCGATCATGCTGCTGATGGTCGTGGTCTCGTATTCGCGCCTGCTGAAAATCGAAATCAGCGAAAACTCAGTGCGGGACGATGCGGTGCCCGGGGTGTTTTTCAGCTCGATGATTCGCAGCGCCTGGGTCGACAGCTACCTGCAAACCCAGGAGTTGGTGGGGATCCACGAGAACCAGGGCATTTCCGAAGAGGATAAGCAGGACTACAAGTCTTTTGAGGTTCGGCTTGAGCAACACATGGCCAGCTACGCGGGGACGATCAATATCACCCAGGATCGTACCCAGTACGATGCCTTCGAAAAACTGCACCAGAACTACAATCAGATTCTCGCCCAAGTCCTGGCAGCCCATCAGAGCAATAACGCGGCCGAAGCGCTGAGGTTGTTCAACGAGCAACTGACCCCCGCCTGGACAGCAGGCCGCATGAAACTCAATGAAATTATCAACGAGAATAAACAGGTCGCCGACAATGCCACTGCGGCCATTGATGATGCGGTAGCGGCCGCGAAGATCAGCATGGGCGTCTCGCTGTTGCTGGCGATTCTCGCCGCCGCGCTGTGTGGCTTGTTGCTGATGCGCGCGATCATGGCGCCGATGCAGCGCATCGTTCAAATCCTCGAAGTCATGCGCACCGGCGACCTGAGCAAGCGCCTGAATCTGGAGCGCAAGGACGAATTCAACGCGGTTGAAACCGGCTTCAACGACATGATGACCGAGCTGACTGCCCTGGTGTCCCAGGCGCAGCGTTCATCGGTACAGGTCACTACCTCGGTCACCGAAATTGCCGCGACCTCCAAGCAGCAACAAGCGACCGCTACCGAGACGGCGGCCACGACCACCGAAATCGGCGCCACTTCCCGCGAAATTGCCGCCACGTCCAAGGACTTGGTCCGCACCATGACCGAAGTCTCCACCGCCGCCGACCAGGCCTCGGTGGCTGCCGGTTCCGGCCAGCAAGGTCTGGCCCGCATGGAAGAAACCATGCACTCGGTGATGGGCGCTGCCGACCTGGTCAACGCCAAGCTGGCGATCCTCAATGAGAAGGCTGGCAACATCAACCAGGTGGTAGTCACCATCGTCAAGGTGGCCGACCAGACCAACCTGTTGTCCCTCAATGCTGCGATCGAGGCTGAGAAAGCCGGTGAGTACGGGCGCGGCTTTGCCGTGGTTGCCACCGAAGTGCGCCGCCTGGCCGACCAGACCGCTGTGGCGACCTACGACATTGAGCAGATGGTGCGTGAGATCCAGTCGGCGGTGTCGGCAGGGGTGATGGGCATGGACAAATTCTCCGAGGAGGTGCGCCGCGGCATGTCTGAGGTGCAGCAAGTGGGCGAGCAACTGTCGCAGATCATCCATCAGGTACAGGCCCTGGCGCCGCGGGTGTTGATGGTCAACGAAGGCATGCAGGCCCAGGCCACCGGTGCCGAGCAGATCAACCACGCGCTGGTGCAATTGGGCGATGCCAGCAGCCAGACCGTCGAATCCCTGCGCCAGGCCAGCTTCGCCATTGATGAACTGAGCCAGGTTGCGGTCGGTCTGCGCAGCGGCGTCTCGCGTTTCAAAGTCTGATGAGCGAGCTCGCGGCTAAACGCGGTGCCGTCCCGGCAGCGAAAAAGGCGTTGTTCCTGGTGTTTCGCATCGGCAACGAACGCTTTGCCCTCAAGGCTACGGAAGTGGCCGAGGTGTTGCCGCGCCTGGCGCTCAAACCTATCGCCCAAGCGCCCTTATGGGTGGCGGGTATCTTCGCCCATCGTGGGGTGCTGGTGCCGGTCATCGACTTGAGCGCCCTGACGTTCGGCACTTCGGCTCAGGCGCGTACCAGCACGCGCCTGGTGCTGGTCAATTACCAGCCGCAGCCCTGGAGTGAGGCGCGTTGGCTGGGGCTGATCCTGGAACAGGCCACCGACACCCTGCGTTGTGACCCCGCCGAGTTCCAGCCCTATGGCCTGGACAACCGGCAGGCGCCGTACCTGGGGCCGGTGCGTGAAGATGCCCAGGGCTTGATGCAGTGGATTGGCGTTGCGGATCTGTTGACCGCGCCAGTGCGCGCCTTGCTGTTTTCCGCCGAGTTGAGCCTATGAGCAATGACCCGCGGTTTTTCGCGTTTTTGAAAGAACGCATCGGCCTGGACGTCGCTTCGGTGGGCGAGGCGATTATCGAACGCGCGGTGCGCCAGCGCTGCCAGTCGTCCCAGTCGCTTTCGGCGGAGGCTTACTGGCAACACCTGCAAACCTCCCATGACGAGCAGCAGGCGCTGATCGAAGCGGTGATCGTCCCCGAGACCTGGTTTTTCCGCTATCCCGAATCCTTTGCAACCCTGGCCCGCCTGGCTCAGGTGCGCCTGGCCGAGATCAATCAGCTGCGCGCCCTGCGTATTCTCAGCCTGCCGTGTTCGACGGGCGAAGAACCCTATTCGATTGCCATGGCCTTGCTCGATGCGGGGCTGGCGCCCCACCAGTTCAAAGTGCAGGGCATGGATGTCAGCCCGCTGTCGGTGGAGCGCGCGCGGCGGGGCGTGTACGGCAAGAACTCGTTTCGCGGCGCCGACCTTGAGTTTCGTGACCGCCATTTCACTGAAGACGCAGGTAATTACCGCATCGCCGACCGGGTGCGCGAACAAGTGCGCCTGCAAGTCGGCAACTTGCTGGACCCGGCACTGCTGGCGAATGAGCCAACCTACGATTTTGTGTTCTGCCGCAACTTGCTGATCTACTTCGACCAGCCGACCCAGAAACAAGTCTTTGATGTACTCAAGGCGTTGACTCACGTAGACGGTGTGCTGTTTATCGGCCCGGCCGAGGGCAGCCTGCTGGGGCGTCACGGCATGCGCTCCATCGGTGTGCCGCAGTCCTTTGCCTTCAGTCGGCATGTAGAACCGGCCCCGCCGGTTGCACCTGTGGTCAAACCGACGCCCGCGCCGCTACCGCAGCGCAGGGCGGCGCCGATACCGCTCAAGCCGCGGCCGTTCAGTACGGTCAGCCCCAACGTGCCACCGGTCAAAGTGGTGACTACCGATGCCGGGGATTTGCTCAGCCAGATCGCAACCCTGGCCAACGAGGGCAAAAGTGCCGAGGCCCGAGCGGCCTGCGAACGGTATTTGAGCAGTCACCCGCCGGCCGCCCAGGTGTTTTACTGGTTGGGGCTGCTCAGCGATGTGGCTGGCAGTGCCCTGGAGGCACAGGGGTATTACCGAAAAGCCCTGTATCTGGAACCGCAGCATCCCCAGGCCCTGATGCACCTGGCCGCGTTGCTCGAGTCCCAGGGTGACAGTGCCGGCGCGCGTCGTCTTCAGGCACGCGCCGCCCGTAGCGAGCGAGCTGACAGTGAGTCCAAACGATGAGTAGCCCTGACGCGCTCGACACCGCAGGCCTGGACCTGACGCTGACCGATACCCAAGCCATTGACGACTGTTGGAACCGCATCGGTATTCATGGCGACAAGTCCTGCCCGTTGTTGGCCGAGCACATTCACTGCCGCAATTGCTCGGTGTATTCCGCCGCCGCCACACGCCTGCTCGACCGCTACGCACTGCAACAGGACGACCATCATGCGCAGGCAACTGCCGAAGCGGATAACGAGGTGGTCACCCGTTCGCTGTTGATGTTCCGCCTCGGCGAAGAATGGCTCGGTATCGCCACCCGTTGCCTGGTGGAAGTGGCGCCGTTGCAGCCGATCCACTCGCTGCCGCACCAGCGTTCCCGAGCGCTGCTTGGCGTGGCCAACGTACGCGGGGCGCTGGTGGCGTGCCTGTCACTGGTGGAACTGCTGGGCCTGGACAGCACCAGTGCCGGCGCCAGCGGCGGGCGGATCATGCCGCGCATGCTGATCATCGCTGCCCAGGACGGCCCGGTCGTGGTGCCGGTAGATGAAGTAGACGGCATCCACGCCATCGATGAGCGTACCTTGAAGGCCGCATCGGTGTCCGGCACCCAGGCCAGCGCACGCTACACCCAAGGCGTGTTGCAGTGGAAAGGCCGCAGCCTGCGTTGGCTGGACGAAGCGCAATTGTTGTCCGCCGTGACCCGGAGCCTCGCATGACCCCCGACCAGATGCGCGATGCCTCGCTGTTGGAACTGTTCAGCCTGGAGGCTGATGCGCAGACCCAGGTGTTGAGCGCGGGCCTGCTGGCGCTGGAACGCAACCCGACCCAGGCCGACCAGCTCGAAGCCTGCATGCGCGCCGCGCATTCACTTAAAGGCGCGGCGCGGATTGTTGGGGTGGATGCCGGCGTCAGCGTGGCCCACGTCATGGAAGATTGCCTGGTCAGCGCCCAGGAAGGCCGCCTGTACCTGCAACCTGAACATATCGACGCGTTGCTGCAAGGTACTGATCTGCTGATGCGTATCGCCACCCCAGGCAATGACGTGGGGCCGTCGGATATCGAGGCGTACGTAGCGCTGATGGAGGGCTTGCTCGATCCCTCGCAGCCGATTGCGACGCCCGTGCCAAAACCCGAGCCCATCCCCGCGCCGCGGGTTGACGCGCTGCTGCTGGAGCCCGAGCTGGAGCCTGCGCCACCGCTCGGCAGTGAAGCGCCGCGCCAGAACAAGCGCATGACCGAAGGCGGCGAGCGTGTGCTGCGGGTGACGGCTGAGCGCTTGAACAGTCTGTTGGACTTGTCCAGCAAATCCCTGGTGGAAACCCAGCGGCTCAAGCCGTACCTGGCCAGCCTGCAACGCCTCAAGCGCATTCAAAGTAACAGCTTGCGTGCGCTGGATGCCCTGGACGGCCAGCTCAAGTCGCTGGATCTGAACCTGGAAGCCCAGGAGGCCCTGGCCGATACCCGTCGCCTGCTGAGTGAAGCCCAGGCCCTGCTGGCGGAAAAAAACGCCGAGCTGGATGAGTTCGGCTGGCAGGCCGGCCAGCGCGCCCAGGTGCTCTACGACACCGCATTGGCCTGCCGCATGCGGCCGTTTGCCGATGTGCTGGCCGGGCAGGTGCGCATGGTGCGTGACTTAGGTCGCAGCCTGGGCAAGCAAGTGCGCCTGGAGATTGAGGGCGAAAAGACCCAGGTCGACCGGGACGTGCTGGAAAAACTCGAAGCGCCGCTCACCCATTTATTGCGCAATGCGGTCGATCACGGCATCGAAACCCCTGAGCAACGCGTGCTGGCGGGCAAGCCGGCGGAAGGCTTGATTCGCCTGCGTGCGTCCCATCAGGCCGGGTTGTTGGTGCTGGAATTGAGCGATGACGGCAACGGTGTCGACCTCGAGCGCCTGCGCGGCACCATCGTCGACCGCCATCTGTCGCCGGTTGAAACGGCCCTGCGTCTGAGTGAAGAAGAACTGCTCACGTTCCTCTTCTTGCCAGGGTTCAGCCTGCGCGACAAAGTCACCGAAGTGTCCGGGCGCGGGGTCGGCCTGGACGCGGTGCAACATATGGTTCGTCAGCTGCGCGGCGCGGTGGTGCTGGAGCAGACGGCGGGGCAGGGCAGTCGCTTCCATCTTGAGGTGCCGTTGACCCTGTCGGTGGTGCGCAGCCTGGTGGTGGAAGTCGGCGAAGAAGCCTATGCCTTTCCCCTGGCGCATATCGAACGCATGTGCGACCTGGCGCCCGACGACATCGTGCAGTTGGAAGGCCGCCAGCACTTCTGGCATGAGGGCCGGCACGTCGGCCTGGTTGCCGCCAGCCAGTTGCTGCAACGCCCGCCGGGGCAGTCCCCGTCAGATACCTTGAAGGTGGTGGTGATCCGCGAACGCGATGCCGTGTACGGGATTGCCGTGGAGCGCTTTATCGGCGAGCGCACCCTGGTGGTGTTGCCGCTGGATGATCGCCTGGGCAAAGTCCAGGACATTTCTGCCGGGGCCTTGCTCGATGACGGCTCGGTGGTGTTGATCGTCGATGTCGAAGACATGCTGCGTTCGGTGGATAAATTGCTCAACACCGGTCGCCTGGAGCGCATTGCCCGGCGTAGCCAGCAGGCCACCGAAGCGCCGCGCAAGCGTGTGCTGGTGGTGGACGACTCACTGACTGTGCGCGAGCTGCAACGCAAATTATTACTCAATCGTGGTTATGAAGTCGCTGTTGCGGTCGATGGCATGGATGGCTGGAACGCATTGCGCTCCGAGGACTTCGACCTGCTTATCACGGATATTGATATGCCTCGCATGGACGGTATTGAATTGGTCACACTTTTGCGCCGTGACAGTCGCCTGCAATCGTTGCCGGTGATGGTGGTTTCCTACAAGGATCGTGAAGAAGACCGCCGCCGTGGCCTCGACGCCGGGGCCGACTATTATCTAGCCAAAGCCAGTTTCCATGACGACGCCTTGCTCGACGCCGTGGTTGAACTGATTGGAGGCGCCCGGGCATGAGGATTGCGATCGTCAATGACATGCCCCTGGCGGTGGAGGCCTTGCGCCGCGCCCTGAGTTACGAGCCCGCCCACGAGGTGGTATGGGTGGCCAGCAATGGCCTGGAAGCGGTACAGCGTTGCGCCGAGCTGACCCCGGACCTGATCCTGATGGACCTGATCATGCCGGTGATGGACGGCGTGGAGGCTACCCGGCAGATAATGGCCGACACGCCTTGCCCGATTGTGATCGTCACTGTCGACCGCCAGGCCAACGTCAGCCGCGTATTCGAAGCCATGGGCCACGGCGCCCTGGATGTGGTGGACACCCCGGCACTGGGCGTTGGCAATCCCAAGGATGCGGCGGCGCCCCTGCTGCGCAAGATCCTCAATATTGGTTGGCTGATCGGCCAGCGCGGCACGCGGGTGCGTGCCGAAACCCCGCCGCAGCGGGTCACCGGCAAGCGTCAACGGCTGGTGGCCATTGGTTCTTCGGCTGGTGGGCCGGCGGCACTGGAAGTTCTGCTCAAGGGTTTGCCCCGGGATTTTCCCGCCGCCATCGTGCTGGTACAGCATGTGGACCAGGTCTTCGCCGCCGGCATGGCCGAGTGGCTGAGCAGCGCTTCCGGCCTGCCGGTGCGCCTGGCCTGTGAGGGCGAGCCGCCTCAACCCGGCGTGGTATTGCTGGCCGGAACCAACCACCATATTCGCTTGTTGAAAAATGGCACGCTAACCTATACCGCAGAGCCGGTGAACGAGATTTACCGGCCCTCCATCGACGTGTTTTTCGAAAGCGTCGCCAGCTACTGGAACGGTGACGCCGTTGGCGTCTTGCTCACCGGCATGGGGCGCGACGGCGCCCAGGGCCTCAAGCTGATGCGTGAACAAGGATATTTGACCATCGCCCAGGACCAACAGAGCTCGGCGGTGTATGGCATGCCCAAAGCGGCGGCGGCGATTGATGCTGCTGTTGAAATTCGCCCACTGGATAGAATTGCGCCCCGATTGCTGGAGGTCTTTGCAAAATGAACAAAAATCTCCCGCCGTGCTGGCTTGCAGGTAGTAATTCAGGTGATTGCACATGAATGATTTACAGCTCGACGACTTCAAGACCGACGAAAACGCCGCCATGGTGCTGCTGGTCGACGACCAGGCCATGATCGGTGAAGCCGTGCGGCGTGGCCTGGCCCATGAAGAGAACATCGACTTCCACTTTTGCGCCGACCCGCATCAGGCGATTGCCCAGGCGATCCGCATCAAGCCCACGGTGATCCTGCAAGACCTGGTGATGCCCGGTCTGGACGGCCTGACCCTGGTGCGCGAGTACCGCAATCACCCGGCCACCGCGAATATCCCGATCATCGTGCTGTCCACCAAAGAGGACCCACTGATCAAAAGCGCGGCCTTCGCGGCTGGGGCCAATGATTACCTGGTCAAGCTGCCGGACAACATCGAACTGGTGGCGCGCATCCGCTATCACTCCCGCTCCTACATGACCCTGTTACAGCGCGACGCGGCCTACCGTGCGTTGCGCGTCAGCCAGCAACAGTTGCTGGACACCAACCTGGTGCTGCAGCGCCTGATGAACTCCGATGGCCTGACCGGGCTGTCCAACCGCCGCCACTTCGACGAATACCTGGAACTGGAATGGCGCCGCGCCATGCGCGACCAGACCCAACTCTCGTTGCTGATGATCGATGTGGACTTCTTCAAGACCTACAACGACAGCTTCGGCCATGTCGAGGGCGACGAAGCCTTGCGCAAAGTCGCCGCCACCATTCGCGATGCCAGCAGCCGCCCTTCGGACTTGCCGGCGCGCTACGGTGGCGAAGAGTTCGCACTGGTCCTGCCCAACACCTCGCCGGGCGGCGCACGCCTGGTAGCCGAAAAACTGCGCATGGCCGTGGCCGCGTTGAAAATCCCGCACATCGCCCCGGCTGAAGGTGCCAGCCTGACCATCAGTATCGGGCTGTCGACGTTGACGCCGGTCCAGGGTACGGACTGTCGGCAGTTGATCATGGCGGCGGACAAGGGGTTGTACACGGCCAAGAACAATGGGCGTAATCAGGTTGGTATCGAGTAATTAGAGGCCAATTCCAATGTGCGAGGGGGACTTCCCCCTTGCACTCCTGAGTTTCGTACTCATCCGAATATGATTACATATGAAAGTTTTTGAGCTAAGAAGTCTGCCATCGTTGTGGAAACGATGGCAGGTGATAGGGCGGCGTTATTCTATTCTGAATCCAGGCTTGCCATTATTCGCGCGCCACTCTTTGACCTCTTTTACAATGCCTTCTGGACTGTCTTCTCTACCCTTTCTTGGATAATAGACGAGGTCTGACCCGTCAGGATGCTCCGTAAGTCGCTTGAATGCTAATAGCATTTCGTCATCTTCTTCCTCAGAGCGAGCACTCGCGTCACAAAGAGAAATTACAAAGTTTAAAAATTCGCTTTCTGTGTACTCGGAAATTGAGGTTTTCATCTTAATTGCCTTTGCCGTGAATACGCTTGTGAAGTTTTGGAACATCGCCCCGGCTGAAGATGCCAGCCTGACCATCAGTATTGGGCTGTCGACGTTGACGCCGGTTCAGGGTACGGACTGCTGGCACTTGATCATGGAGGCGGACAAGGGCCTGTATACCGCCAAGCATAATGGGCGCAATCTGGTGGGTATCGAGTAATCTGAGATCGCAGCAAGTCCACATGGGGTAGAGGGGGCTTTCTCACATTGGATGTGCGTGTTCCTTGAACTGCCGTTGGATTAAAAAACTGCCATCGATGTCGAGTCGATGGCAGAAATTTGTAGAAGAATATTATTCTGCTTTAAATCCGGGCTTACCATTAGCAGCGCGCCAATCTTTAACTTCTTTTACTACAAATTCAGGTCCATCTTTTTCAGGCTCCGGATAAAATATTAGATCTGAACCAGAAGGGTGTTCCGTTAACGCTTCAAATTTTAAAATTGCATCGGTGTGCTCTTTTTCTGTGGCGTAGTCGTCGTTATAGATTTTTACAACCAAGTTTAAAAACTCACGCTCCGTCATCTCGCTCATTAATGTGCCCATTTTTAGGAACCTCTGTGAATGTCGATATGCTTTTTTGGCGTTAGAATCACGATATTGTCGATGCCGTATACTTCACCGTCAGTAGACACATATTTTTTATGATGAAGCTCAAACCGTATCCGTTTACCCACTGCTTCACTTTTTTTAACAATCGGCGAACGTCCATTTTTCATGGTGGCTAACTCACTAGGTGCAAAATGCTGAGCCAACTCTGAATCTGTAGACACTGCTTTCCAGAAAGCCTCACGAAATGCCTTGAAATTTTTAAACTGCTGGCCTCTCAACTGATCAGCGATTTGCGATGGAATGGGGGCGCCGTCGTCTGTGGTCGCTGCTCCAAGCCAGTTGCCAAACACAGGTTGGCCCATCCCGGTAGCAACTCCCGGATCCTCCCGCCTATCCCTGAACATCACATAGATAGGAGGCAACCCGGAATCTATAGGGAATACGGTTATAAAGTCATCAAAACGTGACTCACGGACTCCTGGAAACGAATCAACTCTGCCAGCAACCGGCGTCACCGTAGCTCCAACGTAAACAGGCGGTTCAGGCTGGTCAACGGGCAGAGTTGTTGAGCTATCCCCGGGGGCAACGATAGGTGTCCAGACCAACGTCCTGGGTGGGACGTCACTTGTCGTGACGGTGTACACCTTCCGCGCTGGATCGTAGGTCGCGGCAACCACCTTGACCTTGGAAGGCACGCTTGTACCGTCGGCAATGACCACAAACACTTCGGAGCGTCCATCCTCCGCCGTCTTTGAACTCATTCGCACTGGCAGGTCGATTGTGCCATTGAGTGCGGTGGTGAGCGTTGACTCGTTGACGTCTGGCAAAAACGTTGAAACCGGGGTACCGAGTGCGTAACGCTCCGCCAGTTCTCCGTTTGCAAGCTTGGGTGAATAGACCAGAGCTGAAACACCGACAAGTAAGCCGCCTGCCGTGCTTGCGACCAACTCCGTCAATGCGGCCACTGCTGACCGAATGGCAGCTTGCAGCGTGATGGTAATCCCTTCTGCTGTAGCGATAGTCCCGACTGAGGTCATGACTATCGCTTGAGTCGCAGCAGCAGTGCCCGACAGTCGATAGGTATTGGCTACTCGTACCGCTTCAATACGCGCCTGGGCCGTTGCTATCTGCTGCGCACGTTCCGCGAGGTCGCTGATTGCATTGGAGGCGTTGGCAAGAAACCGCGCGGACTCTGACTTCAGCACAAAATCATGGTGGCTGAGCCATCTCACCCCAAGCGCGGTGTTCTGCTGCAGATGAATAAGCTGTTTGAGTCCCTCAAGCTCGGGTTTGCTCAGTGGCGGTGTAACCTGTGGGTTGGCTGCGGGATAGTAAATCATTAACCCGTTACGGTTTATGGCTAACGGTGGGTCAATAGGTTTGATCGCAGCCATCGTTTTTTCGATCATTTTGCCCAGCGTGTTTTTGTAACGCATGAGCGTCTGGTCGGGTGTCAATCCAACGACCGAACCGGCAAGAGAGGCGAGTTCCACCTGCAGGTATTCCGGCAGCAACCACACCTGAATTTCCAACTCATCTGCAATGGCCTTCAGATACTCATTGTGTAAATTTGCCCAGCCAGGATCATGTTCGGCTAAATTGGCCTCCAGCGTTTGCCGGGCCTTTGCCAACCCTGAAAGTTTTTTAGTCAGAATGTCTATGGAGAGCGAGAGAGCCTTGAGTTCTTGTGCGGCCCTCCAGACGTTGTCGTAAAGTGTGTAGGTATCGCCCAGATTGTTTATCGGGTCAGAAGAGGCAAGTGTTTCACGTAGCTTTGTATAAGTTAAGTTTTCCATCAGGTAAAAAGGGCTTTGATCATAGAGCCCATAGATGAGTGGCGCAGTGCTGGCGTATTTGGATTTTTTCGCGTCGATGATTTCAAATGCAATTTTTTGATCGAGAATGGCTGAGGCTGTCTCTGTGAGTGCCTGTGAAGCTTTCGCGGCTTGCTGTTTCTCTGCGAGTTCGCGTTCAGTGTCAGTAGTGAGGGTTGCGAACCGTGCGCTGTACTCCGCGTCAATCAAGGATTGATTGTACTTTTGCTCTCCAATGAAATCGGCGGTGGTGCTAGGGAAGTCAAACTGCTTGAAGCGGCTACGGTCTCCTTCACCCCGACGTGGCCCTTCTTGAAGGCCCCAGCCATCTCCACTTCCTACGTAGCCTCCGCCTTCACCACCCCAATAAGTGTTTCGTCTCCCTGCGGTAATTATCGTCGGCTTGAGTTCTAAAGGTTGTCCTGGCTGCCACCCTTGTTGTGCCATAGGGCCTCTCCATTTTTATGAGAGTGATCGTTAGAGTTTGTGCGTCCTGAAGAAAAAAACTCAGGCGCTTTTATCAAACTTATTTGAGAGGGAAGAAAGAAAAAACTGATGGCGTTTTGATTTGATTTTATGCGCGTAGGAGACTCTGTAAGACGGTTCTGAAACTGATGTATTTATATTCTTGTATGTTTATCACTTGAGTCTTGGGATGATTTGGCTAGAAACCTAATTGGTTGTTTTTATTGGAGTGGGTTGGTTTGTGGTCTTTTAGGCAGGCTCTGATTTGGATTTTCAAATTATTTGTATAAACAGATGAACGGTCTGGTTTTAGCGAGTAGTAGGTCGGGTTTTCTAACGCGCGGCATCGTCAATCTATAGGAAATGCTCTGATGGTCGCGTATCCGTCACCGAAGCAAGCGTGACGAGAGGCAAGCGCTGTCTTGGCAGAATCGACCAAGCGGGCTGCCGTTTCCAGCCGTTTGCCGTTATACTCGCCGGCTTTCAAAAGTTCGCCAACGAGTGCTGCCCGCCATGGAAATCAACCCGATCCTTAACACCATCAAGGACCTGTCCGAGCGCTCCGAAACTATTCGGGGGTATCTTTGACTACGATCAAAAGCATGAGCGTCTGACCGAGGTCAATCGCGAGCTTGAAGATCCGAGTGTCTGGAACAAACCTGAATACGCCCAGGAACTGGGGCGCGAGCGCGCTGCGCTGGCACAGATTGTCGATACCCTCGACGAACTGAACACCGGCCTGGGTGATTGCCGCGACCTGCTGGACATGGCCGTCGAAGAAAACGACGAAGGCGCAGTGGGCGATGTTGTCGCCGAGCTGGCCCGTCTCGAGGAAAACCTCGCCAAGCTTGAATTCCGCCGCATGTTCAGCCACGAAATGGACCCGAACAACGCCTACCTGGATATCCAGGCCGGTTCCGGTGGCACCGAAGCCCAGGACTGGGCCAACATCCTGCTGCGCATGTACCTGCGCTGGGCCGACAAGCGCGGTTTCGACGCGACCATCATGGAACTGTCCGCCGGTGAAGTGGCCGGTATCAAGGGTGCGACCGTACACATCAAGGGCGAATACGCCTTTGGCTGGCTGCGCACCGAGATCGGCGTGCACCGCCTGGTGCGCAAGAGCCCGTTCGACTCCGGCAACCGTCGCCACACCTCATTCTCTGCGGTGTTCGTCTCGCCAGAGATCGACGACAAAGTGGAAATCGAGATCAACCCGGCCGACCTGCGGATCGACACCTACCGTTCCTCCGGCGCCGGTGGTCAGCACGTAAACACCACTGACTCGGCCGTACGTATCACCCACGTACCGACCAACACCGTGGTCAGCTGCCAGAACGAACGTTCCCAGCACGCCAACAAGGACACCGCCATGAAAATGCTGCGGGCCAAGTTGTACGAGCAGGAAATGCAGAAGCGCAACGCCGCTTCCCAGGCGCTGGAAGACACCAAGTCGGATATCGGCTGGGGCCACCAGATCCGTTCGTACGTGCTCGATGCCTCGCGGATCAAGGATCTGCGCACTAACATCGAACGCAGCGACTGCGACAAGGTACTCGACGGCGATATCGACGAATACCTGGAAGCCAGCCTGAAATCCGGCCTCTAATACCCTCTGTGGGAGCGGGCTTGCCCGCGATCCCCCGCCGAAGGCTGGGGGCAACGAACCTGATGGAATATTTAAAGACATGAGCGACCAACAACTCGACCCGCAAGCCCTGCAACAGGAAGAAAACTCCCTGATCGCCCTGCGCAAGGAAAAGCTTGCTGCCGAGCGCGCCAAGGGTAACGCCTTCCCCAACGACTTCCGTCGCGACAACTACTGCGATGCCTTGCAGAAGCAATACGCGGACAAGACCAAGGAAGAACTGGCAGAGGCTGCGATCCCGGTCAAGGTGGCAGGTCGCATCATGCTCAACCGTGGCTCGTTCATGGTGATCCAGGACATGACCGGTCGCATCCAGGTCTACGTCAACCGCAAGACCCTGTCCGAAGAAACCCTGGCCTCGGTGAAAACCTGGGACATGGGCGACATCATCGCCGCCGAAGGCACCCTGGCCCGTTCCGGCAAGGGCGACCTGTACGTCGAGATGACCAATGTACGCCTGCTGACCAAGTCCCTGCGCCCGCTGCCAGACAAGCACCACGGCCTGACCGACACCGAACAGCGCTATCGCCAGCGCTACGTTGACCTGATCGTCAACGAAGACGTGCGCCAGACCTTCCGCGTACGCTCGCAAGTCATTGCCCACATCCGCAGCTTCCTGATGCAGCGTGACTTCCTGGAAGTGGAAACCCCGATGCTGCAGACCATCCCGGGTGGTGCCGCAGCCAAGCCGTTCGAGACCCACCACAACGCGCTGGACATGGAAATGTTCCTGCGTATCGCGCCGGAGCTGTACCTCAAGCGCTTGGTCGTGGGCGGCTTTGAAAAGGTGTTCGAGATCAACCGCAACTTCCGTAACGAAGGCGTCTCGACCCGTCACAACCCTGAATTCACCATGTTGGAGTTCTACCAGGCCTATGCCGACTACGAAGACAACATGGACCTGACCGAAGAGCTGTTCCGCGAGCTGGCACAGCTGGTGCTGGGCAGCACAGACGTGCCGTACGGCGACAAGGTGTTCCACTTTGGCGAGCCATTCGTGCGCCTGTCGGTGTTCGACTCGATCCTCAAGTACAACCCCGAGCTGACCGCTGACGACCTCAACGACATCGACAAGGCCCGTGCCATTGCCAAGAAAGCCGGCGCCAAGGTGCTGGGCTTCGAAGGCCTGGGCAAGCTGCAGGTGATGATTTTCGAAGAACTGGTGGAGCACAAGCTGGAACAGCCGCACTTCATTACCCAATACCCGTTCGAAGTGTCGCCGCTGGCCCGTCGCAACGACGACAACCCGAACGTCACCGACCGTTTCGAGCTGTTCATCGGTGGCCGCGAAATCGCCAACGCCTATTCCGAGCTTAACGACGCGGAAGACCAGGCCGAGCGCTTCATGGCCCAGGTGGCCGACAAGGACGCCGGTGACGACGAAGCCATGCACTACGATGCCGACTTCGTTCGGGCCCTGGAGTACGGCATGCCGCCGACTGCCGGTGAAGGTATCGGCATTGACCGTTTGGTGATGTTGTTGACCAACTCGCCGTCGATCCGCGACGTGATCCTGTTCCCGCACATGCGGCCACAAGCGTAACCGTAGCGAAATCCGAAGCCGCCTTTTATAAGGCGGCTTTTTTATGTGGCCTGTTCAAGTGGTGCTCGTCAGTGATCGTTCCCACGCTCCGCGTGGGAGTGCACTCTGTGACGCTCCGCGTCACCTCTAAAGGAAGAAGTGTGGTGAACCGCATAATGGCTAAAGAAGGTGCCGCCGGCATTGCTGCTGCCGTGGCTGAAAGCGTTCAGTACCAGGGCCGCAAGGCCAGTCGGCGGGGCAGCGAGCAGCGCCGGCAAGACATTCTCGATGCGGCCATGCGTATCGTCGTGCGCGATGGCGTGCGGGCCGTACGTCATCGGGCAGTGGCGGCAGAGGCGGGGGTCCCGCTGTCGGCCACCACCTATTACTTCAAAGACATCGACGACCTGCTCACCGACACCTTCGCCCAATACGTGGAGCGCAGCGCCGCTTTCATGGGCAAGCTGTGGGTGCGCAACGAAGGCCTGTTGCGCGAGATGGTCGCCTATGGTGACGGCAGCCCGCAGTCGCGCTCGCAACTGGCCGATGATATCGCCCGCCTGACCGCCGACTATGTGCTGCGCCAGCTGACCAACCGCCGCGAATACCTGATGGCCGAGCAGGCTTTTCGCCAGGAAGCCCTGCTCAACCCGCGCCTGGCCGAACTGGTACGCTCCCACCAACAGATCCTGTTGCAGGGCACCGGGCAGTTTTTCCAGGTATTGGGTTCCCGTGAGCCGCAGCAGGATGCCAAGGTGTTGACGGCTATCATCAGTCGGATGGAATATCAGGGCCTGTTGGGCGGCGCAGAGCCTTTGACGGGTGACGAGATGCTTGAAATCCTCAAGCGTCACATGCACCTGGTATTGGCCTCGGCCTAGCCCTGTGCGCAGTCTGCTTTGGGTGGGGGCAGGCAAGCCAGCTCCTACCTCTGATGGGCCTGCTGCTCAGATGTGAAGCCGTGCGCTAACTGCGCGTGGGCCAATAACGTTTAAAGAGGAAGCACCGGGTGGACGATTACCAGCAGACGATACGCACCTTGTCCGATCGCATTGTGCTGGCGCAAACACCGATCCGCGTCCTTGATGCGGTGAAATGGGACGAGAACATTCGTCAGGGATTTCTCAAGGCCAAGGGCAAGGCGATGCCTGCCGTAGACCGTGATTACTACCTGAACCGGCCGCTGTCGTTCGATTCCAGTGCGGTGAAGCTGGAGTTTCAGAACATCGAGCGCGACATCACCCGTCGCCTTGGACAATTCAGCCCGGTGGGGCAGATCATGCGGCGCATGTGCCGCGAATACCGCATGGTGGTGCGCATGCTTGAAGCGCGCGGCACCGAGGACTTCGGTCTGATTTCCCAAGAGCTGTACGGCGCCGCCTCCGATGCGTTCCACGCCGGCGACCCGACCCTGGCCGACCTTGGCCTGATGCTCTCCGACTACCTCAACAACATCGACGGTAGGGGTGACCTCAAGGACGAAGCCAAGACCCTCACCGCCAAAGATGCGGTCAGCCTGCTGCAAACCCGCCTGAACAAAGTGTTTGGCGAAGCGGAGGAGACCATCCGCGTATTCGAGTCCGATGGCATTGTCGCCGACGCAGCGGCGGGCGCTGACTACATCAAGATCCGCGCCGATGCGATGTTTAACGACCGCGACGTCCGCGCCCTCGAAGTGCATGAAGGGCTGGTGCATGTGGGCACCACCCTCAACGGCCAGAACCAGCCGATCTGCACGTTTCTGTCCAAGGGCCCGCCGTCGTCCACGGTCACCCAGGAAGGCCTGGCGATCCTGATGGAAATCATCACGTTTGCCTCCTACCCCAGCCGCCTGCGCAAGCTCACCAACCGGACCCGCGCCATCCATATGGTGGAGGAGGGTGCCGACTTCCTGCAGGTGTTCGAGTTCTTCCGCGAGCAAGGCTTTGAAATGGCCGAAAGCTATGGGAATGCTAGCCGGGTATTCCGTGGTTCGGTGCCCACCGGCCTGCCATTTACCAAGGATTTGTCCTACCTCAAGGGCTTTATCATGGTCTACAACTATATTCAGCTCGCCGTGCGCAAAGGCAAGCTGGAACAGGTGCCGCTGCTGTTCTGCGGCAAGACCACCCTTGAAGACATGCGTACCCTGCGCCAATTGGTCGACGAAGGCCTGGTGGTGCCGCCCAAGTACCTGCCGGAGCAGTTCCGTGACATGAACGCACTGGCGGCCTGGATGTGCTTCTCCAACTTCCTCAACCACTTGAGCCTGGACCGGATTGAAGCGGATTACTCCAATATCCTGTAACTGACGAAACCGAATCAAAAAATGTGGGAGCTGGCTTGCCTGCGATAGCGCTGGGTCAGCCAGCACTCAGTCACTGATAGACCGCTATCGCAGGCAAGCCAGCTCCCACATTTGATCTTTACTGGTCTTCAGAACTTTCGCGAGGTTTCAACGGATGAGAATCCTCGGCATTTTATGCCTGCTACTCACATTGAACGGCTGCAGCTCCTTGCTGTTCTACCCCGAGCCCGGCCTACCCTTCACCCCGGAAAAAGCCCACCTGCAATACCGCGACGTCACGCTCACCACCGCAGATGGCGTGAAATTGCATGCCTGGTGGCTGCCGGCCAAACCCGGTGTCCCGCTCAAGGGCACAGTCCTGCATTTGCACGGCAACGGCGGCAACCTCGCCTGGCACCTGGGGGGCAGTTGGTGGTTGCCGGAGCAGGGTTATCAAGTGCTGTTGCTGGACTATCGCGGCTATGGGCTGTCGGAAGGCAAGCCGTCGTTGCCGGCGATCTACCAGGATATCGACGCCGCATTCGGCTGGATCGACAAGGCGCCTGAAACCCAGGGTCAACCGCTGGTTATTCTCGGCCAAAGCCTGGGCGGTGCACTGGCGGTGCATTACCTGGCAGCCCACCCGGAGCGTCAAGCCCAACTAAAAGCCTTGGTACTGGACGGCGTGCCAGCCAGTTATCGTGACGTAGGACAATTCGCCCTGAGCACTTCCTGGTTAACCTGGCCGTTGCAGGTGCCGCTGTCGTGGCTGGTGCCCGACGCCGACAGTGCGATCAATGCCATGCCCCGGTTGACCGGCGTGCCCAAGCTGCTGTTCCACAGCCTGGATGACCCGATTGTGCCTGTGGCCAATGGCATCCGCCTGTATCAAGCGGCGCCACCGCCCAGGGTGTTGCAACTGACCCGTGGCGGCCATGTGCAGACCTTTGCCGACAAAACCTGGCAGACCGTCATGCTGCGTTATCTGGACGACCCTCAGCACTTCAACGGCTTGCGCCGCCTGGGGGAAATTCCGAATTACCCTATTCCTAAAGTTGACTCATCAGAGAGCCCGCAATGAGCGAAGAACGCAACATGATCCCGCTGATCCTCACCGGCATCGGTACCATCATCGGCACCGTTGGCTGCCTGTGGTACTACGGCTACCTGCACTTCGCCAAGCCGGAAGATGCGTTGCTGCTCAGCGATTTCACCATGCTCAAGACCATACCGGGCGAAGATTACAAAGTGTCCCTGACCCCGGCCGCGCAAGTGGCGCAGTGTGTTGACGGCGTGTTGGTGATGTTTGATACCGAGCAGAAAGGCTTGAGCGGCGTGCTGGTGAACAACAAGAAGCAGGCCGTGCGTTGTATAGGTCAAGAAACGCCGAAACTGGAACAGTAGGACAGGCAGTGTGGGGAAAGCTGGAACCATTTTGAGTGAGTTGCCACTGATTTGGGACCGAGCAGCAACGCTGATTCGGTTAACTCTTTAACTTGATTTGGAGTCACATATGTCTATAAGTGGAGTTGGTCCTTCCCAAGGTGGTTTTGGCGCTCAAGATGCAGGTCAACAATCCGGTGACGTGGGCAGCCTCAAGAAAGAGATTGAGGATCTGAAGAAGCAAATAGGTCAGATGCAATCTCAAGGTGCCGGTGGTTCAGAGGGCGGTGGCGGTTCGGGAGGCGCTGTGGATGACCTTAAAAAACTGCTGAAAGAACTCGAGGAAAAGCTTAAAGCTATGGAAGGCCAAGAGGGTAAAGGCGCTGATGGCGAAGGCAGCAAGCCTGGTGGCGAAGGTAGCGCAAAGATTTCCATTGATTTCCAGCAGTAACATGAATAACGGGAACCGTCTTGCGTCAGAAGCCACAAAAGCGTCATGACTCATAAAGATTGGGGCCGAGACAGTGGCGATTACTATTGCTGCGATACGCAATATGTTGAACATGGCGAGAGGGCATGAAGAACTGGAACGCAAAGTTGCCCAGACGCATGAGCTTAGCCAACTGATGGACAAGCTATCGAGCGCGAAGATAGAAATGCCGCTCGAAGATACACATCGTCCAGTCGGGTTCGACGAACCCAAAAAAAACCCACCGTAAGGTGGGTTTTTTATCCAGCATCAATCAGTTAGCAACGGAAGACCGTGGCTTGACCGGCTGGTTGTCGTTGGAAATGGTCACTTCCACGCGACGGTTCATGGCGCGGCCGGAGACGCTGCCGTTATCGGCAACCGGGTATTCCTTGCCATAACCCTGGGTCACGATACGCGAGATATCCACGCCTTGTTGAGCCAGTGCACGCTGAACAGAAGCGGCACGACGCTCAGACAGGCTCTGGTTGTACGAGTCGGAACCGGTGCTGTCGGTGTAGCCTTCGACGATCACTTTACGGTCTGGGTTATCGCGCAGGAACTGAGCCAGCTTGGTGATGTTCACCAGGCCGCTGGATTTCAGATCGGACTTGTTGGTGGCGAACAGTACGTCACCGAAAGTCACCAGGGTGCCGCGATCGGTTTGTTTGGCGTTCAAGCTGTTTTGCAGTTGCTTGATTTGTGCGTCACGAGCGTCCAGCAGGGCGCGGGCACGTTCGTCACCAGCGTTTTTCAGCTTGGCTTCGGATTCGCGCAGGACGATGGTGTCCTTGGCCACTTCAACGCGCTGGTTGGTCAGGTAGGCCAACTGGTCGACTTTCTTCTCGTCTTCCTTGTCGCGGTAGGCCTTGTCAGCCTTGTCCAGCCATTCGCTGGCGTCTTTGGTTTCCAGCGCCGCCAGCTTGGTGGCTTGCGGGTTGGTTTGCAGGGACGAGAAATTGGTCCGCGCATTTTCCAGGTTCGCGTTCGGCGGGGTGGAGCAGGCCGCCAAGGCAACGCTCATCGCCAGCAGGGCAGGGATCATCAATTGTTTACGCATAGTCGTGTCGTCCTTTCAATTCGATATCAGGTGCGATGCAGTCAAGGGGCTGCGGCTTACTTCTGCATGATTGCAGCTGGGCGCATGCCTTCCTTACGCAGTTCTTCAACAGCCTTCTGGGAATCCTTCACAGCCTGTTGAGCCTTGGCAGCCTGGGCCTTACGCTCAGCGACGCGGGCATCCCACTCGGCTTGTTCAGCCAATTGGCGAGCCTTGTCGTAGTTCTTGTCGTGCATGGCAATCTCAGCTTCTTTGAGCTTGTCCTGGGCCGACTTCATTTCCACCGCCGCATACTCGGTACCGCCGGCGCTGACTGCGCTGTTGACGGCCGATTGGGTTACGGCGTACTGCTCGGTTGGAGGGTTGCCGGCGCAGCCAGCCAGAACGAAGCTGGTGCCGATTGCCAGCGCGGCCAATTTGAGCCCGCGCAGGTGGTTAAACGAGGATTTGGCAGTGCTGGTGTTCATCGTCTTCAACTCCATTGGATAACTCCTGAAAAACATCAAAATCCATCGGGGCGTATCGATTTCGGGCCCGTCGGTAAAGCACATGGCGTCCGTTCAAACGATCGTTCCACAAGTGATGGCTACTGGCTGTGACCGGAGGCTTTTTTCAAAAGTTCAGCGGATATGGCGATTTGCCTAAAAAAATATCTGACTGATTGGTCAGTGTTTGAAAAATGGAACTTTCGCGGTGCGCAGCGGTACCTCCGGACCTGTAAAAGGCCCGGAATATGTGGGTTTAATTGACGTCAATAAATGTTTATCAGTGTTTTTGTTCGTCAGTGCCGGCCGACAAATCATGTAAGTGGCGACGGGATAAAGTAAGAAAGCGTGGCGTGGGGCCGACGTCTTCATACAGCGGGTCACCCTCTTCGTCGGTGGCAATTACCTGCTGGCCCTGGATGTAGGGAAAGCTGGCTTCCAGCTCTTCAAGGGCGGCACCGATCAACTCGCCGAGCAGTTCTTCGACGTGGCGCTTGGGGTACATCTCGGCAATGGCCGCCAGCCGTGCAGCGGCTTCTACATCCAGATGAATGGCGTACTCAGTCTTGGTCAAACGACCCTTGGCGGTTTCTTCCCAATGCTGGGCCAGTTCTCGAATTTTCATGGCTACCTCAATAAAGCCTGCGATGGCAGGCGGTGATGAGTGACCAGCCGCCTGCGTGGATGACGCGGCGACTCACCGTTGAGACTAGCTGCAAGCGCCAAGGTTTAAAGTCGTTTGCGTTCGGCCTTGTCAGAAACCGACGTCGGCGGCACTCTGAAGCACCTGCGCGTCCCGGATTTCTGGCTGGAGATTGGCTGATGAGTGATATCGATGCACGCTTGCGTGAGGATGTTCACCTGCTGGGTGAGCTGTTGGGCAACACCATTCGAGAGCAGTACGGCGAGGCTTTCCTCGAAAAGATCGAGCAGATCCGCAAAGGCGCCAAGGCCGACCGTCGCGGAGCCGTTTCAGAGAAAGCCGCTGGCGATGAGTTGAGCGCCAGCCTCAATCAGCTGCAGGAGGACGAACTGCTGCCGGTGGCCCGAGCCTTCAACCAGTTCCTCAACCTGGCCAACATTGCCGAACAATATCAATTGATTCATCGGCGCGATGAATCGCAACCCGCGCCGTTCGAATCCCGGGTTTTGCCGGAGTTGCTGGCCCGTCTGCAAAGCGAAGGTCACAGCAATGAATCCCTGGCCCGGCAGTTGGCGCGGCTGGACATCGAGCTGGTGCTCACCGCCCACCCCACCGAAGTGGCCCGCCGCACGCTGATCCAGAAGTACGATGCCATTGCTGCGCAACTGGCCTTGCAGGATCACCGCGACCTCACCACCGCCGAGCGCGAGCAGATTCGCGAGCGCTTGCAACGCTTGATCGCCGAAGCCTGGCACACCGAAGAAATCCGTCGAGTGCGGCCCACCCCGGTGGACGAAGCCAAATGGGGCTTTGCGGTGATCGAGCATTCGCTGTGGCACGCCATCCCCAATTACCTGCGCAAGGCCGACCAGGCCCTGCACGCCGCTACCGGCCTGCGCCTGCCCTTGGAGGCTGCGCCGATTCGCTTTGCTTCGTGGATGGGCGGCGACCGTGACGGCAACCCGAACGTCACCGCGCCGGTCACCCGCGAAGTGCTGTTGCTGGCGCGTTGGATGGCGGCGGATTTGTACCTGCGTGACATTGATCAACTGGCCTCAGAGCTGTCGATGCAACAGGCCAGCCCGGCGTTGCAAGCCAAAGTAGGCGACAGCGTCGAACCTTATCGTGCCTTGCTCAAGCAACTGCGTGAACGCCTGCGCGCCACGCGCCAGTGGGCCCACACCTCGTTGACCAGCACCACCCCGGCGCCGGCCGAGGTGTTGCAGAACAACCGCGACCTGCTGGACCCGCTACAACTGTGCTACCAGTCCCTGCACGAATGCGGCATGGGCGTGATCGCCGATGGCCCGCTGCTCGACTGCCTGCGCCGTGCCGTGACGTTCGGCCTGTTCCTGGTGCGCCTGGATGTGCGCCAGGACTCCAGCCGTCACTCGGCGGCCATGACCGAAATCACCGATTACCTGGGTCTGGGGCGTTATGAAGACTGGGATGAGGATGCGCGTATCAGTTTCCTCACCCAGGAACTGACCAATCGGCGGCCCTTGCTGCCGGGTTACTTCAGACCCTCGGCGGACACTGCCGAGGTGCTCAATACCTGCAAGGAAATCGCCGCCGCACCAGCCGCATCATTAGGTTCGTATGTCATCTCCATGGCCGGCGCCGCGTCGGATGTGCTGGCGGTGCAACTGCTGTTGAAGGAATCCGGCGTACAGCGGCCAATGCGCGTAGTGCCATTGTTCGAGACCCTGGCCGACCTGGACAACGCCGGGCCGGTGATGGAGCGCCTGTTGCAACTGCCGGGTTACCGCGCGCGCTTGCAGGGCCCGCAGGAAGTGATGATTGGCTACTCGGACTCGGCCAAGGACGCCGGCACCACGGCCGCCGCCTGGGCACAGTACCGCGCCCAGGAGCGCCTGGTGGATATCTGCCGCGAGCAACAGGTGGAGCTGTTGTTGTTCCACGGTCGCGGCGGCACCGTTGGCCGTGGCGGTGGCCCGGCGCACGCTGCCATCCTGTCGCAGCCACCGGGCTCGGTAGCGGGGCGGTTCCGCACCACTGAGCAGGGAGAGATGATTCGCTTCAAATTCGGCCTGCCGGATATCGCTGAGCAGAACCTCAATCTCTACCTGGCCGCGGTACTGGAAGCGACCCTGTTGCCGCCGCCGCCTCCCGAGCCTGCCTGGCGTCATCTGATGGACGAACTGGCGGCAGACGGTGTCAGTGCTTACCGGGCCGTCGTGCGCGAAAATCCGCAGTTCGTCGAGTACTTCCGCCAGTCCACGCCGGAGCAGGAATTGGGCCGTTTGCCTCTGGGCAGTCGCCCGGCCAAGCGTCGTGCGGGCGGGATTGAGAGCTTGCGCGCCATCCCATGGATCTTTGGCTGGACCCAGACGCGCCTGATGCTGCCCGCCTGGCTCGGCTGGGAAGCGGCACTGAGCAAGGCGCTGGAGCGCGGTGAAGGTCAATTGCTGGGGCAGATGCGCGAGCAGTGGCCGTTCTTTCGCACGCGCATCGACATGCTGGAAATGGTCCTGGCCAAGGCTGATGCCGATATCGCCCGTCTTTATGATGAGCGCCTGGTGCAGCCGGACCTGCTGGCATTGGGTGCGCACTTACGCGACCTATTGTCGCAGGCGTGTGACGTGGTGCTTGGCCTGACCGGCCAGTCGCAGCTGCTGGCCCATAGCCCCGACACCCTGGAGTTCATCCGCCTGCGCAACACCTACCTCGACCCCTTGCACCTGTTGCAGGCCGAGTTGCTGGCACGTTCCCGTCAGCAGGAGGCTGCCCAAGACAGCCCTCTGGAACAGGCGCTGCTGGTGTCCGTGGCCGGTATCGCGGCCGGTTTGCGCAACACCGGCTGAGGTTTTTTGCGTGTACTCAATGGCTTGCGGATAAACCGCGACGACCGCCCGGAAACGGGCGGTCGTCGTTTGAGGGGGTGGGTTGCGCTCAGGCACACCCTGGCGCTGACGCAGGTGAGGCGCGGGTTTCTCCTACTTTTGGCGGCTTGTATGGTGAGGGCCCGCTGTGTATCTTGATCAGCCTTTGGCCGTTTGATCGGCCTAGAACCACATTTTTACGAGATTGGCCCCACGCGGCGAATCCGAGCGTCATCTCTATAAAAAATTGAGGAGCACATCGATGCGCGTCATTCTGCTGGGAGCTCCCGGGGCCGGTAAAGGTACTCAGGCAAAGTTCATCACTGAAAAATTCGGCATTCCACAAATCTCCACCGGCGACATGCTGCGTGCGGCCGTCAAGGCTGGCACCGAACTGGGCCTGATCGCCAAGAGCGTGATGGACAGCGGCGGCCTGGTCTCCGATGACCTGATCATCAACCTGGTCAAGGAACGCATCAGCCAGGAAGACTGCAAGAACGGTTTCCTGTTCGACGGCTTCCCACGCACCATTCCCCAGGCTGAAGCCTTGGTGAAGGCGGGCGTGGAGTTGGACGCCGTGGTCGAAATCGCGGTTGAAGACGAAGAGATCGTCCAGCGTATCGCTGGCCGTCGTGTTCACGAAGGCTCTGGCCGCGTGTACCACATCGTCTACAACCCGCCGAAAGTGGAAGGCAAGGACGATGTCACCGGCGAAGACCTGGTGCAGCGTAAAGACGACACCGAAGAAACCGTGCGTCATCGTCTGTCGGTCTACCATTCCCAGACCAAGCCCCTGGTGGACTTCTACCAGAAGCTGTCCGCAGCCCAGGGCAAGCCGAAATACAGCCACATTCCTGGTGTGGGCTCGGTAGAGGCCATCACCGCCAAGGTGCTGCAAGCACTGAGCTGATCCGTTGATCGGCGGCACAGACAACGGCCCGCTTGCGGGTCGTTGTTGTTTATACTGGCGCACTTTTTTCCGACTTGGACACCCACACCGATGAGCACCCTGCTGGCCCTGGACACCGCGACTGAAGCTTGCTCCGTTGCCTTGCTGCACGATGGCAAGGTCACGAGCCACTACGAGGTGATCCCGCGCCTGCACGCGCAGAAATTGTTGCCGATGATCAAGCAATTGCTTGAAGACGCTGGTACCACCCTGGCTGCCGTGGATGCCATCGCGTTTGGCCGTGGCCCAGGTGCATTCACTGGCGTGCGCATTGCCATTGGCGTGGTGCAGGGCCTGGCCTTTGCGCTGGAGCGCCCGGTGCTGCCGGTGTCCAACCTGGCGGTACTGGCCCAGCGCGCGTTGCGTGAGCACGGGGCGTCGCAAGTGGCAGCGGCAATTGATGCGCGCATGGATGAAGTTTACTGGGGTTGCTACCGTGAGACCGCAGGCGAAATGCGCCTGGTCAGTGCGGAAGCGGTGCTGGCCCCCGAAGCGGCGCAGTTGCCCGCTGACGCCAGCGGCGATTGGTTCGGTGCCGGCACGGGTTGGGGTTATGGCGAACGCATCAAGGTGACGTGTGCCGAGCAGGACGCGGCGATGTTGCCACACGCCGAAGACCTGCTGGCGTTGGCACGTTTCGCATTCGAGCGCGGCGAGGCGATTGCGGCGGACCAGGCAGCACCGGTGTACCTGCGCGATAAAGTCGCGCAGACCAAGGCCGAACGCGGGATTATTTGACGCCAAAAATGTGGGTGTTACGCGGCAAATTTCGCCAATCGTCAGAATTTGCCTGGGTTTTTAAACCTTTTACAAATTATGTGTTCTAGTTATCACCAGAGCATTTGCGCGCCATGGAAAGTGCCGCTAAATTGCCATCATTGATACCGAGTCTGCATGTATGCGTATAGACGGTTTTTCCTCACAGTCGTACCCCCTCAAGCGTAAGCCGCGCAAGGCGAGCGTGACGGTAGACGAGTCCGTCGAGGATTCACCGGACTTCATCGAAGTACACACCGATACGCCTTCCAAAGCTCAAGGCGCCTCGAGCGCACGCATCAGCGGCGTTCCTGCCCGTCAGCAAGACATGGTCTTTCCCCGTTCCATGAGCAAAAGCGTTGCCACCGCCTTGGCCAGCTACCTGACCACCGCCGGCTTTGTCGAATGGGATATGGAAGTGCTGGGTCTCGATATCCATATCTGATGCGTTTGCCTTATTACATCGGCTGCCCGTCCTGGAGTGAAAACGCCTGGCGCGAGTACCTGTATCCCGCTGAGGCACGTTCCAGCGATTACCTCGGGCTCTATTCCCAGGTCTTCAACGCCGTTGAAGGCAACACTACTTTCTATGCTCGCCCCTCGGCCGCTACCGTACAGCGCTGGGCCGAAATCATGCCTGATGATTTTCGCTTCACCGCCAAATTCCCCGGCGATATCAGCCATGCTGGCGATTTGCGTGAACAGTTGCCGGCGGCAGAAAGTTTTGTCGGCTTGATGAGCCCTTTGGGTGAGCGCGTTTCACCGCTGTGGCTGCAGCTCTCGAAGAGCTTTACGCCGCCACGCCTGGCGGAGCTGGCTGGTTTTCTCGATGGCATTGATCGGCCGCTGGCCGTGGAGGTGCGTCATGAACAGTTCTTCGCCAAAGGTGATGCTGAGCGCATGCTCAACCGCCTGTTGCGCGATCGCGGTGTCGAGCGCATCTGCCTCGATCCACGTGCCCTGTTCAGTTGTACCTCTACCTCGGAAGCGGTGCTGCATGCCCAGTCCAAAAAGCCCCGGGTGCCACCGCGCCCAGCGGCCCTGACGCAGTTTCCCCAGGTGCGCTTCATCGGGCATCCGGACCTTGAGGCCAATGACCCGTTCCTGATTCCATGGGTGGAAAAGATCGCCAGTTGGATCGAAGAGGGCCGCACGCCCTATATGTTCCTGCACACGTCGGACAATCGTCTCGCGGCACAACTGGCGCTGCGCTTCCACGCCAAGCTGATGGTGCGCCTGCCAGGGCTACCGCCGCTGCCTGCCTTGCATCGAGAACCCGTGGCGGAGCAGCTCGGGCTACTTTGAGGGTTGAGCCGTGGGTGTGGTCAAGACATTGAGTGTGTTGCTGGTGCTGGTGGGCGCAGTTGCGGTGGCTGTCTGGCGGGGTTGGGTGCCGATGCCGGCCGCGTGGAACCCGTGGGCGCCCTTGGATGTGCGGGCCAGCCCCAACCTGTTGACGCGCTACAAGCTCAGTCGTTTGCAGGACGATCCGGCGCTGTGTGACCAGGTGTTGAACACTTCTGGTCTTCGCGTGAGCCGCCAGGCCGATACACCGACTGATACGGCGTGCCCCTTGCGCAATATTCTGCGTGTGCAGGGCGCTGACGTGGCCTTGAGCAGCAGCTTTCTCGCCAGTTGCCCGCTGGCGGTGGCGTTCGCCTTGTTCGAGCGCCATAGCCTGCAACCGGCGGCCCAGGCCGTGTTTGGCCAAGCGGTGAGCCGCGTCGAGCATTTGGGCAGTTTTGCCTGCCGTAATATCTACAATCGCGCCGACGGGAGGCTCAGCCAGCACGCCTCGGCCAATGCCCTGGATATCGCCGGTTTTCGCCTGGCGGATGGGCGCAGCATCAGCGTGCTCAGGGATTGGCCGGGGCAGGGCGACAGTGCGCGTTTCCTGCGTTTGGTACGCGATGGCGCCTGTGATGATTTCAACGTGGTGTTGAGCCCGGACTACAACGCGGCTCATCGCAACCATTTCCATCTGGACATGGGGCGTTGGTGGGTGTGTCGCTAGGGTTCAGGCGGCCAGGCGCAGGTTGTGGGTCACCAGCGGGCGTGCCCAGTAGTAATCGAAATCCAGGGCCTTTTGCTGCGCCAGCAGTTCTTCTTCAGGGTACGGCGTGGCGGCCGGTGGCAGCAGGTCCAGCTCGAATTCGGCAATCGGCAGGTGCAGTGGGCGTGGTTGTGGCGCGGGGCCTGGCCCGGGTAGCGGTTGGCCGGCGTTCAGCACGATGGGGCGCACCCACTCGCTCTCAAACGCTTGTTGGCGTTGCTGGGCGATGACTTCTTCTTCCGGGAACGGCGTCGCGGCCGGTGGCAGCAGCTCGGTTTCGAACTCGGCAATCGGCAGGAAGAGCGGCGCAGGCGGCACGATCTCGGTGTCTTTCACATCGCACTCACGCTGGGTGAGGATCTGCGCCAGCAGGTCGGCGCCTTCGCGGGGTTCAACTGCCGGGTCTGCCGGGGCGGGCGCCTTGGCGGCGAGCGCGTCCGGCGTTTCACCGAGCTGCTCGGCCAACGCGCGGGCGAAGAAGTCCTGCCACACATGACTCACCCCGGCCAGCGCTTGGGTATTGCGCAGGCCGTAATGGTTGTGGGTCGGCAGTACACCGATGGAAAGGGGAAGAATGTCTGACATTTTTCTCGGTCGACGCTCAGCTCTGGCAAAATACCTGACTGTGATTTTTATCGGCCGTTGTTTGCCGATCCTTAATATTTTTGAGCGTGGCGATTGATGAACGAACAACCAGCGGCCAGCCGCATCCAGGTCCAAGTCTTGGCTGACAGCTTCCAGGCCCGCGCTGAACAGTGGGCTTCGCTGCTGGGGTTGCCTCTGCAGGTGGCCGATGCGGATTTTTCCCTGCAAGTGGGGGAGCACGGCTTGCAGTTGCAACAGCTTGGGCCTGATGCGCCAGGGCCGGTGCGGGTCGACTTTGTCGAAGGCGGCGCGGCGCATCGGCGATTGTATGGTGGTGGCAGCGGGCAGATGATCGCCAAGGCGGTGGGCATCGCCCAGGGCGTGCGCCCGCGAGTGCTGGACGCCACGGCTGGCTTGGGCAAGGACGCGTTCGTGCTGGCCAGCCTCGGGTGTGAGATGAGCCTGATCGAGCGCCAGCCGTTGATCGGCGCCTTGCTCGAAGATGGCCTGGCACGCGCTGCCGAAGATTTTGACGTGGCGCCGATTGTGGCGCGCATGAAGCTGCTCAAGGGCAACTCCATCGACGTGATGCTCAATTGGCAGGGCGAGCCGCCTCAGGTGATCTACCTGGACCCAATGTTTCCGCACCGTGAGAAAACTGCCCTGGTGAAGAAGGAAATGCGCCTGTTCCGGCCGTTGGTGGGCGATGACCCGGATGCACCGGCGTTGCTTGCGGCCGCTCTGGCTTTGGCCAGCCATCGGGTGGTGGTCAAGCGGCCGCGCAAGGCACCCTGTATTGAGGGGCCGAAGCCAAGCCATGCGCTGGATGGCAAGTCCAGCCGCTACGACATTTATCCCAAGAAAGCGCTCAAGCCGTAAGCTGCAAACAGCAGCACTTATCTCCCAGGTGCGCCGCAATCCAGATGTGGGAGATTCTATGGTTGGGGGGAAGCCCCCAAACCCGCTTTTGATTGGTACTCGCTCTGGTTTTTCATGAGCGAAAAGGCGATACGCGCTAACTTGCGGGCGATGATGACCAGGGCTTGAGTTGTTTTCAGGCCCCTGGCCAGATAGCCCTCGTATAAAGGCTTCCAGGCTTCTGACCTAATACCGGCTGACGCCGCGTTATGCAGCAACCTGCGGATCTCTGAGTCTCCTTTCTTGCTTAACGAACGACGTCCGTTCATTTGCCCTGAGTCGGACACCCTCAAGTCCATTCCCAGAAAAGCAATGTAAGCGTCAGCACTTTCAAACTCTCCTCGTTGAAAGGCCATAGTCAGGGCAACTGCCGTAAGAAAACCAATGCCCTCTACGGCTTGGCAGCGCCTGACTTGATGCAAGACACCCGCTTCAGTGACAGCAGCTAATATCCGTTTTTCAATGAGCGCTTCATGTCTATCAAGACAAGCTGAAATGCTCTTGGACGAGGCTTTGAGCAACGGCTCACCTGCCCAGCTCTGGTTCAGAGCAACACGCATCTTCACCAGTGCGGCACGTCGGCGAAGCGTATCCGTCCGGCCAACACACCTTCCTGACGCAACCACCGAAGGACCAGCCCGTTTTGCGAAACCTCGGCTGTAGTTTACGACTTCAGCCTCAGCCGGGCCGGCGAGCATGCGCGTAACTTCCTACAAGACTGGAAGGGCAAGCTGGTCTGCGATGATTTCGGCGATTACAAGGCCAGCTTCGAACTCGGCGTGACTGAAATCGGCTGCATGGCTCATGCCCGGCGCAAGTTCTTCGAACTGCATGCGACTCACAAGAGCGCGCTGGCTGAGCAAGCCTTGCGTTACATGCAGGCGCTGTACGAGATCGAGGGGGAAATCGAGGATCTAGAACCGGACATACGCCGCCGAATACGGCAGGAAAAGGCGGTACCCGTGATGGATGCGTTGCATGCCTGGATGGTTGCCCAGCGCGACATCGTGCATAACGGTTCGGCCATTGGCAAAGCCTTGGATTACAGCTTGAAACGCTGGACGGCGCTGTCGCGCTACCTCGATGACGGGGCCGTGCCTATTGATAATAATTGGTGTGAGAACCAGATACGGCCTTGGGCGCTGGGGCGCAAGAACTGGCTCTTTGCTGGGTCGCTACGCAGCGGCAAACGCGCCGCTGCGATCATGAGTTTGATTCAGTCGGCCCGGAACAATGGGCACGATCCCTATGCCTACCTGAAGGATGTGCTGACGCGCCTGCCTACGCAGCGGGCAAGTGAGATTGCAGAGTTGCTGCCGCATAGGTGGCGTCCGGCTTAGTCGTGCAAGACGGTTTGCCCGTACGCTTACAAAGAAAGCCCAGCTTGAGCTGGGCTTTCTTTTGCAGACCTACATATCACTCAAGCGTATACTTATTCTCAGCCATAAAGGCTGGCTCTTTCCAATTAGGACCTTTTTTAATTCCCCCATCAGAATTATCAATCAGCCCTTCCAGTCTCATGTTATGAACAAGCTTTAATAGCTCAAGATTATTACCAATATTTACCCAGCCATTCCTGTTATATAGTCGATCCAGCATCGGATATGAAATTGACTTATTTCTTACTATAAAAAGAACGACATCTCTTGGGGATTCAGAGTTTACAATATCATTGATGTTGCTCATGTTATTCTCCGTATATTTGTTTGTTTTCTGCGACTATAGCTTCTGGCGTATAGAGTAATTCGTCAGCATCTTTAAGCTTGAAATCCTCTAAAGTCGCGGCATGAGTATTATTCCAAGTGGCGCCATCGTCGTTCGGTTTCACTCCATCCGCTATACCTAGAGCCCTATACCGCTCTAGCTCACGAATCTCATGGGTGTAAAATCGCTTATCGACATCGGTAATGGCCAATTCGCCAGTTAGGATTTTTTCCAGACGGTCAATCATCACAACATTTGCGTCTGATGGGTCGAATCTGCTCGTATGCAGCTTAACGAGGTCAATACCTTCCTGAGTCACCGCTGCGGTTGTCCAGTCTAGACTCTGAATGGGGCCGCCCGCCTTATCAGGATTGTACATCCGACCGCTGTGCTCACCTTTGGTGGTAGCCCCTTCGTACGGACTACTAAATACCGCATAAATCGGCGGTAAACCCGAATCTGCGGGGTAAACGTAAATAGCGTCCCGAATCTCCAACTGGCCGACTACCGGAAACGGCTCAGCTTTGACCTCAATCGGTGTCAGTGTAATCCCGGTATACGCCGGGGTTTCGACAGGCTGCGCAGGCGTCGCCGTCGAGCTATTACCTGGTACTGCGATTGGGAACGTCAGGGTGATCGGTGGTGAGTCAGTTGTAGTGAACGTATAGGCATTGGCCACAGGATCAAGCACTAGCGCTCTTACCGGGACGGTAGGTGCTAACCCTCCAGTGGGCTGGGTGGCCACTACCGAGTATTTGGACTGATCGCCATAAATTCGGTAGGGCACATCCACAGTTCCTCCCGCCGCGGCGATCTCGGCAAGATTTTCGGGAAGATTAGGCGCTAAATCCTTGGCCGGCGTGTTAAGCATGGTCGAAGGTAGCTCACCATTACCCAGTGATGGTGAATAGACCAGCGCGCCAATGCCCACTGCCGTGGCAGCACTTACAACAGTGCCTAAGGCTACCTTTGCAGCCTGAATAGCCGCATCCAGCGTAAGACCTGAACCGGCAGTAATGGCGATAGAGCCAGCCGCAGTACTTAACTGACTCGCACCGTCAGCGGGCAGCCTATACGTATTAGCGGCTTTAAGTGCTGCAGCTTCAGCAGCAATTCTTGCTGCCTCTGCAGCGGCCGCTTCATCAGCAATGCGCTTGGCTTCAGCTTCGGCGGCTAACCTGGCAGCTTCTGCTGCAGCGGCCTCATCAGCGATACGCTTAGCTTCTGCCTCTGCCGCTACTCGCGCCGCTTCAGCAGCGGCTGCCTCATCAGCCACGCGTTTGGCTTCAGCCTCATCTGCAACCCTTGCGGCTTCCGCAGCTGCCGCCTCATCGGCAATACGTTTAGCCTCGGCGTCTGCACGTGCTTGATTAGCCTGTGCCTGAAGGTTCTGCTTCAGGGCATTCAAATAGTCGATCTCGCGGTTGCTATATTTTGCAGCATACGAAGCCTCAAGTGAGGCGTACCATTCTTTATAATTTTTATCCGGAGGGTAATTTGTCTTGCTTCCGCTGATTGCATCTTTAATAAACTGCATCGTCGGATAATAAAAGAAGTCTCCATAGTAGTACTTGTCAGCAATCACTTTTTGAGCAGCAGCAGCCTGTGCTTTTTGAGCAATTAGCGTATCTACCGAACGAATATGCTGTTCGATTTTCTCGACTTCGCTCGCGGGACTGCCTTCATTTTGTTCTATTGCAGTAATGCTTTGTGCAATAGATTCAGGCATCGACTGAAGATTCGCTGCAAAGCTTGCCTCCTGGTCCTTAACATTCTGGGAAATGATGGGAGGGTATGTGTTAAGCACATAAGTACGCGTTGCAACGTTAATGAGCTGTCCGGTGTGACTATGTGAAAAATCACTGTCACCACCACCCCCTCCGAATGTCTGAGGTTCATATTTATTAATAGCATTGATTTCAATTTCTGGCAGATGAATCGTATCGCCATTAGCCATAGTGAATTCTCCTTTTCGCTAGGTACAGCATAAGAGCTTTGTACATCTCAGTAGGATGGACGGATGGTTCTCTCGTTGCCTTACTACTCTCTGATGAACGGCTTCGCCTCTTGGGTTGTCAGTTTTTGAGAAGCTCAACGAACGAGAATCCCCGCCTTCTCCACTTTTCACCATATCGCATTAATACTGTATGGGTATCCAGTATAGAGAGGCAACAAAAAATGCACTTATGCATATCGCGACCGACAAACGGTAGTGGTCACTATTCCTTACGATACGGCTCTGAGCTTGACGGTGGGGGGAGCACACCTCTGTGACCGCAACCACTGCCGGTCATTTGCAGATAATGTGAGCCCGTCACAATGGAACGCGAGTCTACGGCGTCGAATGCAAGCCCATTTGCAATTAATGTGAGCCGGAGCCTTTGGCTGGTTGCAGTTAATGTGAGCCAGAAATGCCGCTGAATGCGAGCCCGCGTGTTTTCAAACGCGAGCCGCTACACTTAGGGTTCCGCCCTGACGGCGGCTCACTTTGCAAAAGCCGGGATGCCGGCCCAGGCCAAAGTAAGCAAAACGCTCTTGCCCCACCACTCGGCACCTCGCTTAGGCTCGGTGTGCCCGTAATCCGCCAGTGATTTGGGGGGCCGCCGCCACGCGCCATCCATGGCGCGGGGCGGCTAAACCGGCATCCCTGCCGGTTTACCCCCCAAATCCCTGTCGAATTCCGGCCAGCGTGGTTTGACGGGGCGCTTAAGATCAAAATCAAAAGCAGATCAAAAGCAGATCAAGAGCAGATCAAGAGCGACTCGCTTCGCATCGTGGTTACCGTCGGTTGCTACCGCCTATGCAGTGCTGTCGAGCCCCGTGCTGCGATAGGCCCGCATAAACAACTTCACCACGTCCTGCACATGCTCTTCGGCCTCTTGCGCGCTCAATTGTCCGCCGCAGCCATACAACAAGCGGAAGTTCGCCGTGCCCTTGAGCAAGCAAAAGAAGTGTTCCGCGGCTTTGAACGGTGTGTCGATGCTCAGGGCTCCGCCCTGGTGAATCTTGCCGAGCAGGCGCTCCATGCCTTGCAGCATGCGCATGGGGCCGGCGTTGAAGAAGATCTGGGAGAGTTTCACGTCCTGATTGCCGGTGGTCATCATCAGGCGATGCAGGTTTACCGACTCCTCGCTGTTGATCAGCCGATGAAAGCCGCGTGCGATGTTGAGCAACACCGTCTCGACGGGCATGCCTTCGGGAAGCTCGAAGTACATCACCGGCAACTGCTCTTCACATTTGGCCACCACCGCAGCGGTGAACAGCGTCTCCTTGTCGGTGAAGTGGCTGTAAACCGTGAGCTTCGATACGCCGGCCGCCAGGGCAACGGCGTCCATGCTGGTGTTCGCATAACCCTTGTCCAGAAACAGCGATTTCGCCGATTCGAGGATTGCCTGGCGTTTTGCCATGTCCTTGGGACGCCCGGGGCTTGCGGTGTTCAGAGGATTGTCGGACATTTTCACCTTTAATACTGGACTGGTGAGTTTGGTATTAATAACATACCGGCCAGTATAATTATTCCAAGCTCTATTTGCGAAAGGTCCTTCAGCATGCGCAGCGCTTTCCTGCCCCTTGCTTTGCCTGTCAGCCTGGTCTTCCTGTTGGCCGCGTGCGGCCATGAAGAAGCGGCCCAGACCACCGTACGTCCGGCCATGGTGGTGCAACCGCAGCCTTCGGCACAGGCTATGGACAGCTACCCCGGTGAGGTGCGTGCCCGTTATGAGCCGGACCTGGCCTTTCGCATCGGCGGTAAAGTCAGCAAGCGCCTGGTGGAGGAGGGCGAGCGGGTCAAGGCCAACCAGCCGCTGGCCGAACTCGACCCCCAGGACGTGCGCCTGCAACTGGAAGCGACCCGCGCTCAAGTAGCCGCTGCAGAGGCCAATCTCAGCCTGGTGCGTGCGGAACGAGATCGCTACAAGACCTTGATGGACCGGCAGATGGTCAGTCGGTCGCAGTACGACAATTCCGAAAACCTCTACCGAGCCGGTGAAGCACGCCTCAAGCAGATCAAGGCCGAGTTCGATGTGTCGAGCAACCAGGCCGGCTACGCCGTGCTGCGTGCGCCTCAGGACGGTGTGGTCGCCAAGCGTGCCGTCGAAGTGGGGCAAGTGGTTTCCGCTGGCCAGACCGTGTTCACCCTGGCCACCGATGGCGAGCGTGAAGTGTCGATCAGCCTGCCTGAACAGGGCTTTGGCCGCTTCAAGGTCGGCCAGCCAGTGTCGGTGGAGTTATGGAGCCAGCCAGAGCAACGTTTTGCCGGGCGCATTCGTGAGCTGTCTCCCGCGGCCGATCCCAAATCCCGCACTTTCGCCGCGCGTGTGGCCTTCACCGGCGGCAAAGTGCCCGCCGAACTGGGCCAAAGTGCGCGGGTTTTCATCCAGGCCGACGGTGTCATTGCGCTGTCGGTACCCTTGTCTGCCCTGAGTGCCGAAAACGGCGCGTCCTACGTCTGGCGCGTACAACCGGACAACACCCTTGAACGCACTCCCGTGCGCATTGGTGCCTTTGGCGAAAACACCGTACCGATACTGGAAGGGTTGGCCGCCACCGATTGGGTGGTTGCCGCAGGCGTGCATGTACTCCATGAGGGCCAGTCAGTGCGCCCGGTGGATCGCTCCAACCGTGTGGTTAATCTGGCGGCCAAGGAGTAGTCCCCATGGGTTTCAATCTTTCCGAATGGGCGTTGCGTAATCGCCAGATCGTACTGTTCCTGATGATCCTGCTGGCCGTGGTTGGCACCTTGTCCTACACCAAGCTGGGGCAAAGCGAAGACCCGCCCTTTACCTTCAAGGCCATGGTGATCAAGACCAACTGGCCCGGGGCCACGGCCCAGGAGGTATCGCGCCAGGTCACCGAGCGAATCGAGAAAAAACTCATGGAGACCGGTGAGTACGAACGCATCGTGTCGTTCTCCCGCCCAGGTGAATCCCAGGTCACCTTTATTGCCCGTGATTCGATGCGTTCGGCGCAGATTCCCGAGCTGTGGTATCAGGTGCGCAAGAAAATCAGCGACATCCGCCACACCTTGCCGCCGGATATCCAGGGGCCGTTTTTCAACGATGAGTTCGGCACCACGTTCGGCAATATCTACGCCCTGACCGGCGACGGATTCGACTACGCCGTGCTCAAGGACTACGCCGATCGCATCCAGATCCAGCTGCAACGTGTCCCGGATGTGGGCAAGGTCGAGTTGCTCGGCTTACAGGACGAGAAGATCTGGATCGAGCTGTCCAACCTCAAGCTCGCTACCCTCGGCTTGCCTTTGGCTGCGGTACAGCAGGCGTTGCAGGAACAAAATGCGGTGTCCACCGCCGGCTTCTTTGAAACCCCTACCGAGCGCGTGCAATTGCGCGTTTCTGGCAACTTCAAGACGGTGGAAGAGATCCGCAACTTTCCGATACGCGTGGGGGATCGCACTTTCCGCATCGGTGACGTGGCTGACATCCATCGAGGTTTCAACGACCCACCGGCACCGCGCATGCGCTACATGGGCGCAGATGCCATCGGCCTGGCCGTGGCCATGCGCGACGGTGGCGACATCCTCGTATTGGGCAAGGCCCTTGAAGTGCAATTCGCACGCCTGCAAAAGAACCTTCCGGCAGGGATGGAGCTGCGCAAAGTGTCGGACCAACCAGCAGCGGTAAAGACCAGCGTCGGCGAGTTTGTCCAGGTACTGGCTGAAGCGTTGGCGATTGTTTTGCTGGTGAGCTTTTTCTCCCTCGGTGTGCGCACCGGCATGGTCGTTGCCCTGACGATTCCGCTGGTACTGGCGATGACCTTTGCCAGCATGTATTACCTGGGCATCGGCCTGCACAAGATTTCCCTTGGCGCCTTGGTCCTGGCCCTGGGCTTGTTGGTAGATGACGCGATCATCGCCGTGGAAATGATGGCGATCAAAATGGAGCAGGGCTACGACCGGCTCAAGGCTGCGAGTTTCGCCTGGACCAGTACCGCGTTCCCTATGCTCACCGGCACCCTGATCACGGCGGCGGGCTTCTTGCCAATTGCCACCGCGCAATCGAGCACCGGGGAATACACCCGCTCGATCTTCCAGGTGGTGACCATCGCACTGCTGGCCTCCTGGGTGGCAGCCGTGGTGTTTGTGCCGTACCTGGGGGAAAAACTCCTGCCCGACCTGGCGAAGATTCACGCCGCCAAACACGGTACCGACGGCCCGGACCCTTACGGCACACCCTTCTATCAGCGTGTAAGACGTCTGGTGGAGTGGTGCGTGCAACGGCGTAAAACCGTGATCGTGCTGACCTTGCTGCTGTTTATCGGCTCGGTTGCACTGTTCCGCTTCGTGCCGCAACAGTTCTTCCCGGCTTCCGGTCGCCTGGAGTTGATGGTCGACCTGAAACTGGCCGAGGGCGCTTCGCTCAGCAACACCGCCGAACAGGTCAAACGCCTGGAGGCGTTGCTCAAGGAGCATGCCGGCATCAACAACTATGTCGCCTACGCGGGCACCGGTTCGCCGCGGTTTTACCTGCCACTGGACCAGCAATTGCCCGCTGCCAGCTTCGCCCAGTTTGTGGTGCTGGCCAACACCATCGAGGAGCGAGAAAGCCTGCGCACCTGGCTGATCGAAACCCTCAACGAGCAATTTCCCGACCTGCGCTCGCGTGTCACACGGCTGGAGAACGGCCCGCCCGTAGGTTACCCGGTGCAGTTTCGCGTGACCGGCGAGCACATCGAAGAGGTGCGCGCGCTGGCGCGCAAAGTGGCGGCCAAGGTTCGCGAAAATACCCATGTGGTCAATGTGCACTTGGACTGGGAAGAACCGAGCAAAATCGTCTACCTGAATATCGACCAGGACCGTGCCCGCGCCCTCGGTGTGAGCACTGCCAACCTGGCGAAATTCCTGCAGAGTTCCCTGACCGGCTCCAGCGTCAGCCAGTACCGTGAGGACAACGAATTGATCGAGATCCTCTTGCGCGGCACAGTGCATGAGCGTAGCGAACTGTCGCGCCTGCCGAGCCTTGCCGTGCCCACCGACAATGGTAAAAGCGTGGCGCTGTCGCAAATTGCTACCCTCGAATATGGCTTCGAAGAGGGCATCATCTGGCATCGCAACCGCTTGCCCACGGTGACTGTGCGGGCCGATATCTATGGCAAGGAACAGCCGGCGACCCTCGTGCAGCAGATCTTGCCGACGCTCGCCGATGTACGTGCCGAACTGCCGGATGGCTACCTGCTGGAAGTAGGCGGCACGGTTGAAGATTCAGCGCGTGGGCAAAACTCGGTGAAGGCCGGCGTGCCGCTGTTTATCGTGGTGGTGCTGACCTTGCTGATGCTGCAACTGCGCAGCTTTTCGCGCACGGCGATGGTCTTTCTCACCGCACCGTTGGGGCTGATAGGCGTGACCCTGTTCCTGCTGGTATTCCACCAACCCTTCGGCTTCGTCGCCATGCTTGGCACCATCGCGCTGTCGGGAATGATCATGCGTAACTCGGTGATTTTGGTGGACCAGATCGAGCAAGACATCAAGGCCGGCCTGGCACCTTGGCAGGCGATTATCGAAGCTACGGTCCGACGCTTTCGCCCGATTGTTCTGACGGCACTGGCGGCGGTGCTGGCGATGATTCCGCTGTCGCGCAGTGTGTTCTTCGGGCCGATGGCCGTGGCGATCATGGGAGGGTTGATCGTGGCTACGGCATTGACCTTGCTCTTTCTCCCGGCGCTTTATGCCGCGTGGTTTCGCGTCAAAAAGGACGCTGGATAATCAGGCTGTCATCTCGGTTGTCGGGGCGTAGAGAGTACGCGCCCCGTCACCGTTGGCATGCGGCAGAATGAGCAATTTTCCTATGTGAGAGATAGGAAGCTCACTACACGGGGCTAGGAACCTTTCCTTATTGATTGCCACTCAATGTTACCTGGTTGGCAGGTACCTACTGCTCTTGCTCGTCGGCAGAAACAGTAGTGATTGGAATGAATTTAAGGAGTTCGCCATGTGTATAGCTAGTTTGAAGGCTTTTCTGCGTCCGCCCAGCAGGCCAAAACCTCCTGAAAAGTGTAAACCCAGCCCTCCTGAACGTTGTAAGCCCAAGCGCCCTGGGTATTGCAAACCCAAGCCCCTTGAGAGTTTCAGACCCAAGCCTCCTGAGGAATGCAAACCCAGGCCCCCTGAGTATTGCAAACCCAAGCCTCCTGAGGATTGCGAAACCAACCCCCCTGAGTATTACAAGCCCAAGCCTCCTGAGGAGTGCAAACCCAACCCTGCTGAGTATTGCAATCCCGAGCCCCCTGCGAAGTGTTGCTACATAAAAACCGTTGAGCTGACGATTGTCATGAAGGCGGCCATAAATTACTGACTTTGAGGCTCTTTTTTGCGCAAACGCCTCGAGAATACGAGGCGCTTGTGGGGGCGCAGGGCAGATCGGCAGGTTTTACAGCGCGCCAAACACCTTCTTGGCCAAGCCGGTAGCCGCAGCCGCTGGATTCTTGCGAATCGTTTCTTCCTGCTGCGCAATCATCTTGAACAAACCATCCAGGGCCTGCTCGGTCACGTAGTTCTCAACGTTGGCGCTCTTGGCGTCCACCGCGCCAAAGGCCGCGGCCTTGCCGGCCAGGGTGTTGTACTGCTGGGCCACGCCGACTTTGTCGGTGGCGGCCTTGACGATAGGCAGGAACTTGGCGCGAATCTCTTCACGGCTGCTTTTGTTCAGGTACTGGGTGGCGGAGTCCTGGCCACCGCTGAGAATGCCCTTGGCGTCGGTCACGCTCATGTTCTTCACAGCGTTGACCAGGATCGGCTGGGCCTGAGTCACGGCGGTTTCCGCTGCCTTGTTCATGCTGGTTTCCAGTTGCGTGACCTGGTCACCCATGCCGAACATTTTCAACTTGTCGGCGACTTTGCCGAGTTTGCCCGGCAGGCCGATCTTCACGTCCGGGTTGTTGCTGAAACCACCGGGCGTCCCGAGCTGTTTCACAGCAATCTGTGCACCTTGGGTCAAGGCATCCTTGAGGCCGCCGCTGGCGTCACCCTGGGACAGGCTGCCGAGATCCAGGGCCATGGCGTTGGCGCCGAATAGCAAGCCAGCACACAGGGCGGTGAGGCGAAGAGATTTGCGGAGCATGGGCGCTTCCTTATGAAGTGGGAATGATCAGTGTGCAGCCGCATCCACGCGCAGGCGCAGCGGTTGTGGGTCCTGGCCGTTGAGCTGCACGGTGTGCCGCTCCGTGGTGATAAACAGTAGCTTGCCGTCCAGCTCGATGCGAGCGCTGACCGAGTATGTGTGGCCTGGTTTAACCTGGGCCGGGTCATAGCTCAGGTGAAACGGCAGCGGCACCTGGCCTTTGACCGGGCCTTTCTGTTCGGCGAGGGTCACGGCCGGGGCGTCCATCAGAGACACGTCCTGCAGGCTGACGCTCAAGGTAGCGGCCGGTGGCAAGGCGATGCGTTGCAGGTAGAACACTTCGCCGTCGAGGCTGGCTTTCGGGGTCGGGGTCATTGAGTGGCAAGCTCCGAGCAGGGCGGTCAGGCCCAGGAGGATGATCTTTTTCATGGTGCGGCTCCTTTTCAACGGCGCCGGAATCCGCCCGGCGCCTCATTCAATCTAGCGGTTTTCTTCAGGTGTGACGGCAATTGGTTCGGCCGCGGCCTCGGCTGCGCCGTCCACGCGGTGCAAGGCGACCTGGCGGATCGACAGGCGAATATCCGCCGGCAACACACGTTTGGCCGCGCCTTCGGCCAGTTCACCCAGCAGGTCGTGATAGCCCAGCTTGCCGGCTTCATCGCGGCGCAGCACATCTTGCTCCAGCAACGTCTGGATAAAATGTCGGAAAAGACTCTTGTCGAAGAATTCCGGAGCGTTGAGGCCGTGCAGGATCGACAGGCGTTGGGCCATGATCGTGCACAGGTCTTCCAGTTCTTCGGCGCTGATGCTGTTCTGGCCGCTGTTGAGCAGTAACGAGATCGCCATGTAGAAACGTTGCAGGGTCTGGGCGATGCTCTTGGACAGCAGCGTCAGCAGCACAAAGTGCCGCGAACTCGGCGCCGGGCGCAGGTATACGGCGTTTTCGAAGCGCAGCAGGCCTTGTTCGACAAACGCGTCCAGCCACTGGTCGACCACGCTGTCCAGATCCTCCAGCGACCAACGGATAAACAGCTCCGATTGCAGGTACGGGTAGAGCGCGTGGGTGTAGCGCAGGATCTGTTCGCGGGTCATGCGCGAACTGCTCTGGAAGAAGCTCGCCAGCAACGCTGGCAGGGCGAAGATGTGCAGCACATTGTTGCGGTAGTAGGTCATCAGGACGGCATTCTGCTCATCCAGATAAACGATTTTGCCCAGTGCGTCGCTCTGTTCGGACAACAGGTTCATGTCCTTGACGTGCTTGATCAGCGCCAGGCCATCGCCCTCCGGCAAAGTGGTATGGGGCGAGTAGGGCACACGACGCAACAGCGCCAGGTACAGGTCCAGCTGGCGGGCCATGGCCTGTTCATCCAGGGCCAGGCGGGTGGTGGACAGCAGGGCCAGCGCCACCAGGTTCACCGGGTTCACCGCAGCGGCTTCGTTCAAGTGGCGCGCCACCTGTTCGCCGAGGCGATTGGTGGTTTCGTTGAGCCAGGCCGGTTTGTAGTTCGGCCCCAGTTCCTGGGCGCGCCAGTCCGGTTGCTCGGCGTCGAGGAACTCCGCCAGCTTGATCGGCTCACCGAAGTTGACCGCCACTTGGCCGAAGCGCTGCTTGAGCGCGCCGACCACTTTGAAAATATCGAAGATCGACTCTTTCTTCTTGCTCGCGCCACGCAGCTCGCCCAGGTAAGTGCGGCCTTCGAGCACGCGCTCATAGCCGATATACACCGGCACGAACACGATGGGCATGCGCGAGGAACGCAGGAAGCTGCGCAAGGTGATCGCCAGCATGCCGGTTTTCGGTTGCAGCATGCGCCCGGTGCGCGAGCGGCCGCCTTCGACGAAGTATTCCACCGGGAAACCCTTGGTAAACAGGGTGTGCAGGTATTCGTTGAACACCGAGGTGTACAAAGGGTTGCCCTTGAAGGTGCGGCGCATGAAAAACGCACCGCCACGGCGCAGCAGGCTGCCGATCACCGGCATGTTGAGGTTGATGCCGGCGGCGATGTGCGGCGGGGTCAGGCCGTTCTTGAACAGCAGGTAGGACAGCAGCAGATAGTCGATGTGGCTGCGGTGGCAAGGCACGTAGATCACCTCGTAGCCTTGGGCCACCTTTTGCACGCCCTCGATGTTATTGACCTTGATACCGTCGTAGATCTTGTTCCAGAACCAGCTCAATACCACTTCCAGGAAGCGGATCGCGGTGTAGGTGTAATCCGAGGCAATCTCGTTGCCATAGCGCAGGGCCAGGGCCTTGGCTTTTTCCGGGGCGATCTTTTCGCGTTCGGCTTCATCCGCAATGGCTTGGCGTACCAGCAGCATATTGACCAGGCCCTTGACCAGATTACGCCGGTGGGACAGGTCGGGGCCGATCACTGCCGTCTTCAGGTTACGCAAGTGCACACGCAGGATGCGCTGGGCCATGCGCACGGTGCGTTCGTGACCTTTATTGTGCTCGATCAATTCACGCAGGTTGATAGGCGCGGAGAATTGCACGCGGGTCTTGCGCCCCAGGATCAGGATGCTCAACAACCGGCGTAGACGCCCGGTGACCGCCCAGCTATCGGCGAACAACAGCTTCCACGGGCTGGACTCGCTTTCGGGGGATTGGCCCCAGAACACACTGACCGGAATGATTTGTGCATTCTCTTCGGCGTGTTCGGTGAGGGTGTTGACCAGGCGCGTCAGGGTGGGCGGCGCACCGCGCTTGTCCTGGCGGCCGAGCCAATCCGGATCCGGCGTGAGGTAGAAGAACGCCGCAGGCTCCATCAGCGGCCCCACCGATACCGGCAGCACCGGACGTGGCAGGCCAGCCTTGGTGCACTCGGCATCGACCACCGCCAACTCGGTGAGGGAGGGTGATTGCAGGACGTAGAAAACCGGCCGGCTGCGGTCCAGGTTGAGGGTTAGGGACGACTGGTTGATCGTCTCTGAGCGAACCCAGAGGTACAACAGTCGGCGCAAGGTGCCAAACACCAGACGGCGGAACGGGGAGCGGGTCATAGGCGAGCTGCTTCAAGTGGAAAAAACCGAGCAGGCGCTCGGGCGGGTAGTGTGCCGTATTCGCCGAAAATCGGCAAAAAAGCAGCGATGTAAAGTTGAGTTGATGGTTTTTGAGCCTGTCTTATACTCGGCAGTTCAATGCGAGCGACTCAACAATAAAAAACCAGTGGGAGTGAACAGATGTCAACGCGCGAAACCGGGAATGTGAAGTGGTTCAACGATGCAAAGGGCTACGGCTTTATCCAGCGTGAGGATGGCAAGGATGTGTTTGTGCACTACCGCGCCATTCGCGGTGAAGGCCACCGTTCGTTGGCCGAAGGCCAGCAGGTGGAGTACGCCGTGGTAACGGGCGAGAAGGGCTTGCAGGCGGAGGATGTGGTGGGCCTGTAACAACTTTGTTTTGCTAACCCATTCAACTGTGGGAGCTGGCTTGCCTGCGATAGCATCACTGTGGTCTGACTGATAGACCAAGGTGTCTGCATCGCAGGCAAGCCAGCTCCTACATTGATTGGGTTAGCAATCCGCTGTCAGGCGGTTTTCCAAGTGATCTGCTCTTCACCGTCTTCGCTGATGCGAATCCAGGTGTCGGCACTTTCCTCACCTTCTTCCTCAACCCAGGTGCCCGGTGCGCAACGCACTTCGACGTTCAGCGCGGCAAACGCGGCGCGGGCGCAGGCGATGTCGTCGTCCCATGGGGTCTGGTCGCTTTCCAGGTACAGGCTGTTCCATTTGCCCACCGCCTTGGGCAGCCAGGTCACCGGCACGCTGCCGGCCTTGCACTTGTAGGTCTGGCCTTTCTGGACCCAGTCGGTACACGGGCCGAGTGCGGCGCCCAGCCAGGCAGCGATGGCCTTGTGATCGACGTCGGCGTCCTTCAGGTAAATCTCAATATCGGGTTGGCGCATGGATGTTCCTCGTTGCGGGATTCGAAAATCCATTCGCGGATGGGTGAACGTCAGTCATTGAAGCACGAAATAATCGTAACGCATCGACACCGTGACCTGCAGCGGCTCAGCCGCCTCGATCACCTCGTGGCGGCGCTCGGCACTGGCCCGCCAGCCGTGGGGCGTCATCGCCAGCAGGTTGGCGCGGTCCTGGGCTTCGGCCAGGCTCAGGGTGAATTCCAGGGTTTCACTGTGAGCAAGGCTCATACCGTCCGGCACCAGGGCCAGGTGCTTGTCGTCGGTGTACTCGCGTACCTCGTCGTAAAGACGCTCGCGTAGTTCCATCAAATGGCCGCGGGTGGGGCCGACCTTCATCAAACCGCCGCCGGGACTGAGCAGGCGCTTGGCCTCTTGCCAGTCCAACGGGCTGAACACGCTGGCGAGGAACTGGCAACTGGCATCGGCCAATGGCACGCGGGCCATGCTGGCGATCAACCAGGTCAGCGCCGGGTTGCGTTTGCACGCGCGCTTGACCGCCTCCTTGGAGATATCCAGCGCGTAGCCATCGGCATCGGGCAGGGCCTGGGCGATTTGTGAGGTGTAGTAACCCTCACCACAGCCAATATCCACCCAGCGCTGCGGTGCACGCTCGGCGGCCAGTTCGGCCAGGCGCTTGGCCACTGGCGCATAGTGGCCAGCGTTGAGGAAGTCGCGGCGCGCCTCGACCATGGCCAGGTTGTCGCCTGGGTCGCGGCTGTTCTTGTGCTGCACCGGCAACAGGTTCAAATAACCCTGGCGCGCGCGGTCGAAGCGGTGCCCGGCCGGGCACGCCACGCCATTGTCCACGGTATTGAGCGGTGCACTGCAAATGGGGCAGGCAAGCATCAGGCGAGCAACTTGATCAGGGTCTGGTAGTAGATTTCGGTCAGCACGTCGAGGTCGCTGGCCAGGATGCGTTCATTGACCTGGTGGATCGTCGCGTTCACCGGGCCCAGTTCGACCACCTGGGTGCCCAACGTTGCAATGAAGCGCCCATCGGAAGTACCGCCACTGGTGGACGCCTGGGTCTCGCGCCCGGTGATCGCCAGGATGCTGGCCGACACTGCATCCAGCAGAGCGCCTGGCTCGGTGAGGAACGGCAGGCCCGACAGCGCCCACTCCACGTGCCAGTCCAGGCCATGTTTGTCGAGAATGGCCGCGACGCGTTGTTGCAGGCCCTCGACGGTGGACTCGGTGGAAAAACGGAAGTTGAACACCGCCGTCAGGTCACCTGGGATCACGTTGGTGGCACCGGTACCGGAGTTGAGGTTGGAAATCTGGAAGCTGGTCGGTGGGAAGAACGCGTTGCCGTCATCCCAATGTTCGGCGGCGAGTTCGGCCAGCGCCGGTGCTGCGAGGTGGATCGGGTTCTTCGCCAGGTGCGGATAAGCCACGTGGCCCTGTACACCGCGCACGGTCAAGGTGGCACCAAGGGAGCCACGGCGGCCGTTCTTGACCACGTCGCCCACCAGGCTGGTGCTCGACGGTTCGCCGACGATGCACCAGTCCAGGCGCTCCTTGCGTGCGGCCAAGCGTTCGATCACGGCCTTGGTGCCGTGGTGCGCCGGGCCTTCTTCGTCGCTGGTGATCAGGAAGGCGACCGAACCCTTGTGATCCGGGTAGTCGCTGACGAAACGCTCCGCCGCCACCAGCATCGCCGCCAGGCTGCCTTTCATGTCCGCCGCCCCACGGCCGCAGAGCATGCCGTTGTCATCGATCAACGCGTCGAACGGGTCGTTCTGCCAGGCCTGTACCGGGCCGGTCGGCACCACGTCGGTGTGACCGGCAAAACACAGCACCGGGCCTTCGTGCTTGCCGTGGGTGGCCCAGAAGTTGTCCACGTCTTCAATGCGCATCGGTTCAAGCGCAAAACCGGCGTCGCCCAGGCGCTGCATCATCAGCTTCTGGCAATCGGCATCGATCGGTGTGACCGACGGGCGACGGATCAGGTCGATGGCCAGTTGAAGGGTCGGCGAAAGGTCGGCATGGGCCGTCATGGGGGAACTCCGGAAAGCGTGTGGTGGGCGCAGGACGAATGTGGAAATACCGAGCCTGGAGCGACGCAATTCCAATGTGGGAGCTGGCTTGCCGGCGATAGCATCGCTGCGGTGTGCCTGTCAGACCGCGGCGTCTGCATCGCAGGCAAGCCAGCTCCCACATAGAATTGGGCCAGGCCAAGTCTCACAAACGGCCGTTATCTTATAGCAAAACGGCGGCCAAGGGCCGCCGTTTAGTGCATCGCGTGACTTTTTACGCCGCCGGCGCGGGCTCAGGCGCCGCCGAAGGTTTGGGCAGCGACGACAGGAACGCCATGATCAGCGCCGCCACATACGGCAGCGACTGCACCAGCAACATCACCACCCAGAAGCGAATGTCATTGCTCGGCAGGCCTTGCACCAGGTAGATCCCCAGCGCCGCGCCCCACAGCAGCAGCATGATGAACATTTCTTCGCGGGCTTCGGAAATTGCCACCCAGAAGCCGTGGTTATCCGCATTTTTCGGTGTACGAAAGAACGGAATGCTGCTGGTGAAGAAGCCGTACAACACCGCCTTGGCGATGGTATGAGACAGCGCCAACCCGGCCAGCGCCGCACAGAACGCATCTTTCAAGTTCACACCTACCGCACGACGGTAGAGGAAGATGATCTTGCCGACCTTGAACACAAACAACGCCAACGGCGGGATTGCGAAAATCAGCAATGGCGGGTCGACCCGAGTCGGCACGATGATCATCGCCGCAGACCACAACAGGGCGCCGACGGTAAAGAAGATGTTCATGCCATCGGCCACCCACGGCAACCAGCCCGCAAGGAAGTGGTAGCGTTGGCCGCGGGTCAGTTCGGTGTCCTTGCCGCGCAACAGGCTGGCGGTGTGGCGCTTGATGATCTGGATCGCGCCATAGGCCCAGCGGAAACGCTGTTTCTTGAAGTCGATAAAGGTATCCGGCATCAAACCCTTGCCGTAGCTGTCGTGGTAGTACGCCGCGGACAGGCCTTTTTCGAACACGCGCAGGCCCAGTTCGGCGTCTTCACAGATGCACCAGTCGGCCCAGCCCAGCTCTTCAAGCACCGAGCGGCGGGTCATGGTCATGGTGCCGTGCTGGATGATCGCGTCACGGTCGTTACGGGTCACCATGCCGATATGGAAGAAGCCCTTGTATTCGGCGTAGCAGAGTTTCTTGAAGGTGCTTTCGTTCTGGTCGCGGTAATCCTGGGGCGACTGCACCACGGCGATTTTCGGGTCGGCGAAGTGCGGCACCATGTGCTTGAGCCAGTTCGGCGATACGCAGTAGTCCGAGTCGATCACTGCGATCACTTCGGCATCCTTGGCGGTGTGCGGGATCAGGTAGTTCAGCGCGCCGCCCTTGAAACCGGCCAGGGGCGCGACGTGGAAGAACTTGAAGCGCGGGCCGAGGGTTTCGCAGTAGTCGCGTACCGGCTCCCACACCGCCGGGTCCTTGGTGTTGTTGTCGATGATCAGGACTTCGTAGTCCGGATAGTCGAGGGCGGCCAGGGCATCGAGGGTCTGCTTGACCATTTCCGGTGGCTCGTTGTAGCACGGCACGTGGATCGATACTTTAGGGCGGTAGTCCGAGTCGCCTTCCACGGGCAGGAATTCACGCCGGCGCTTGTGGGTCCACACCGCTTCCGCCAGTTCGTGGGCTTCGGTCAGCAACACAATGAACACGCCCAGGGCGCCGAGTGCCAGCAACACACCGACCGTCACGCTGAACCAGGTGCTGTATTGCTGGCTGTAGTCGTAGCCGATCCAGACCAGCACCGACCCGCACAGGAACGCAATGAAGGTCAGGAAGGTACGGCCCCGCTGGCGCAGGGCTGAGCCGTCGATCATCAACAGGGTCAGGGACAGCAGCGCAAGCACTACCGAACCGATGGCCAGTACCCGCCATTGCGGAATCGCCACCACCGGGCCGTCAAAATTGAATTTCTGCTGGCGCGCGGCATTGAATACACCCCAATACGCACCCGCCGAACCTTCGTCGCTGACCTTCCACGGCTGGTCGAAGGCCTCGATCACAAAGTAGTTGTAACCCTGGCGGTTGAGCTTGTTGACCAGCGTACGCAGGTAAATCGCCTGGTCGGCCGGCGACGTCTCATTGCCACCGCGCATACGGCCGTTGCTCGGCCAGCCCACTTCCGATAGCAGCAGCTGCTTTTTCGGGAAGGCTTTCTTCAGGTCCTTGGCGCGGTCGAGAACGTACTGGCCGGCCTTGTCCATCGGGATGTACTCCCAGAACGGCAGGATGTGCGCGGCGATCAGGTCGACGTGCTTGGCCAGTTGCGGGTTCTTTTCCCAGATGTGCCATTGCTCGGAGGTGGTCACCGGGACTTTCACGGCGGCGCGCACGCGGTCGAGCAGCACGATCAGGGCTTCGGGGGTGATTTCTTCACGGAACAACGCTTCGTTGCCCACCACTACGCGCACGACACTGCGCGAGGTGTTGGCGATCTCGATAGCGCGCTGGATCTCCCGCTCGTTACGCTCAAGGTCCGGGCTGATCCAGATCCCCAGGGTCACGCGCAGGCCAAACTCTTCGGCCAGCTTGGGTATATCCCCCAGGGGGCCGTCCACCGAGTAGGTACGGATGTTGTCCGTCAGCTTGCTCATGATCGCAAGGTCCTGACGCATCTGTTCGTCGGTAGGGTACTGGCCTTTCTGCGGGTACTGGCCTTGCTGGAACGGCGAGTAGGAAAAACCGGAGATCTGATCGGGCCAGTTGGGAGCGGTGACCGGGCGGTTGATCAGCGCCCAGAAACCGGTGAACAGCGCGGCAATTGCCAGCACCACCACCAGGTTGAGTCCAAATTTACGCGATGCCATGGTTATGTCGGGTTCCAAAGGGTGCGGAACGAAAGAGGTGTCGGCCTGCGCCGAACGGCGCGCATCCTACACTGGCGCTTCCCTGAGCGTACAGCAGACAGAGAAAAGCCGGACGTTAGTCTGCGAAACTCCATCTAAGTTCTTCACTTGTAACTTGTAGCTTAAAACTTGCCGCTCCGTAGCCCTATAATGCGCGCCGGTTTTTGGGGTAATGATGATGAGTACAGAAGATCCGCGGTTTGCAGGCGTCGCCCGCTTGTACGGGCTTGAGGGCCTGGAGCGCTTGAAAGCGGCCCATGTGGCGATTGTCGGCGTCGGCGGCGTGGGTTCCTGGGCGGCGGAAGCGATTGCCCGCTGCGGGGTGGGCGAGATTTCGCTGTTTGACCTGGACGATGTCTGCGTCAGCAACAGCAACCGCCAGTTGCATGCCTTGGACAGCACCGTGGGCAAGCCCAAGGTCGAAGTGATGGCCGAGCGTTTGCGCGGTATTAATCCTGAGTGCACCGTGCACGCGGTGGCAGACTTCGTCACCCGCGACACCATGGCCGAGTACATCACCCCGACTATCGACTGCGTGATCGACTGCATCGACGCGGTCAACGCCAAGGCGGCGCTGATTGCCTGGTGCAAGCGCCGCAAGATCCAGATCATCACCACTGGCGGTGCCGGCGGGCAGATTGACCCCACGCTGATCCAGGTGTGCGATCTGAACCGCACCTTCAATGATCCGCTGGCGTCGAAAGTACGCTCTACCTTGCGCCGCGATTATGGCTTCTCGCGCACGGTGACCCGCCATTACAGCGTGCCCTGCGTGTTTTCCACCGAACAACTGCGCTATCCCAAACCCGATGGCAGTATCTGTTTGCAGAAGAGTTTTGTCGGTGATGGCGTGAAGCTGGACTGCGCGGGAGGGTTTGGCGCAGTGATGATGGTCACGGCCACGTTCGGTATGGTGGCGGCGACCAAGGCGGTGGACAAGATTGTGGCGGGAGTGCGCAGGCCTTCAGAGCGCATCAAACCCAGCTAAATCTCATTGTCGAACATAGATCCAAATTGTGGGAGCTGGCTTGCCTGCGATAGCGGTGTGTCAGCCACTGAAAATACTGACTGATTCGCCGCTATCGCAGCATAGGTATCTACACAACTTCGGCACGACGCTAAATCTGTGGCGAGGGAGCTTGCTCCCGTGACGGCCTGGCAGCCGACACAGATATAACTGATGCCCCGCGATCCAATGTGGGAGCTGGCTTGCCTGCGAAGACGGCCTGACAGTCAACACAGTTGGACCGTGTACATATCCATTCCTGCGGTAACGGCCACTTAGGGTTCCGCCCTGACGTGAACTGCCCCCCAAAAGTTGGACAGGAGACGCTATTGATTTAGTGCCTGGGTCCGAAACTGTACCGGACTCAAGCCATTCAGTCTGAGGCTTATGCGGTCTTGGTTGTAGTAGGTGATGTAATCCTCTAAGCCTGATGCCAGTTGCTCCACACTCTCAAATGATTCCAGATAGAAAAACTCGCTCTTGAGCGTGCCGAAAAAGCTCTCCATGGCGGCATTGTCCAAGCAATTACCCTTGCGCGACATGCTCTGCTCGATGCTCTTTTCGGCCAGCATGTGTCGGTAGGTAGGCTGCCTGTACTGCCAACCCTGGTCAGAGTGCAGTATCGGCCTGTCACCTTGATTCAGTCGCCTGAAGGCTTTTTCCAGCATCGTCGAAACCATCTTGAATTCGGGACGTCGGTTGATCTGGTAAGCCAGGATCTCGCCGTTGTACAAATCCATGAGAGGCGAGAGAAACAGCTTTTGCCCCTTCACCTTGAACTCCGTCACGTCGGTTGCCCATTTCTGGTTAGGGGCTTGTGCCTTAAATTCGCGCTTTAGTAGATCAGGCGCAACAAGCCCTTCAGCACCTCGGTAAGAGCGATATTTCTTCACTTTGACCAGCGACTTGAGGCCTATCATCTGCATCAGCCGATACACCTTTTTGTGATTGATCAACTCACCACTGTTTCCAAGGGTCGCGGTGATGCGGCGGTAGCCGTAACGCCCCTTATGCTCGTGATAGACGCTGCGGATGCGATCTTTAAGGCCGGCATGCTTGTCGGTTAGCAGTGTTTTACTTTGGTAATAGAAGGTGCTGCGTGCAAGTGCCGCAGCACGTAGCAACAGAGCAAGTGGATGCTCATGCCTCAATCCTTGGACGGCCTGCGTTTTTTTGGCTGCGCAGTAAGGGGATCCGCTTGGATTAAGGCATCGAGCTTTTTTAGATAGGCATTCTCCGCGCGCAGATAAGCCAGTTCTGCGAGCATTTGTGCAGGGGGCAGTTCTGCGTCCGCAGGAAGAGCAGGACTTGCTTTGGGTTGCCTGGAAGGTTTGCGGGGCATGCTGGACTCTTTAAGACGATGCGGTTGTAGTGCTTCTACACCGCCTTCATCGTACAACTTTCGCCACTGTCTGATACTACTTGGACCACGGATATCAAACCGTATACAGGCCTGTTGGTCCGACAGTCCGTCTTGTTTGATGCACTGCAAAACCTTCAATTTAAACTGGGCATCGTAATGGCTGTACTTGGCAATCAAGCCAGAGGCGCCGTGCTTTTCAAAACCCTTGACCCAGCGACGAAGCAGCGATGGACTCAAGCCATGCTTGAGGGCCACCTCATGAACGCTACTGGCAGACAGACACTCTTCAATCAGTGATTGCTTGAGTGCTAGGTTGTATTTCGTCATGGAACACCCTCCTGAGGGGGTCAGGTGTCCAACATTCGGGGGGCAGTTCAACGGCGGCTCACTTTCGAAAAGCGCGAAAGTAAGCAAAGCGCTCTTGCCCCACCACTCGGCACCTCGCTTAGGCTCGGTGTGCCCGTAATCCGCCAGTGATTTGGGGGGTCGCCGCCACGCGCCATCCATGGCGCGGGGCGGCTAAACCGGCATCCCTGCCGGTTTACCCCCCAAATCCCTGTCGAATTCCGGCCAGCGTGGTTTAACGGGGCGCCTAAGATCAAAAGCAGATCAAGATCAAGATCAAGAGCGGCTCGCTTCGCATCGTGGTTACCGTTGAGCTAACAGAGTTATGTAGATACCTATGGCTATCGCAGGCAAGCCAGCTCCCACATTATTTCTGCGTACGCGTCAGGTCTCGCATGCGTTGCAGTACGGCATTCAAGCCATTGCTGCGCGACGGCGATAACTGGCGCGACAAGCCCAGTCGATTGAACCAGTCAGGCAGGTCGACCGCTTGCAGTTCACCAGCCGACAACCCATTGACCCGCGCCAGCAGCAACGCCACCAACCCGCGAATCATCCGTGCCTCGCTGCTCGCCGCAAACTGCCAATGGCCGTCCTGCAAGCGCCCCACCAGCCACACCAGGCTTTCGCAACCTTGCACCAGGTTAGTGTCGACCTTTTCGTCATCAGCCAGGGCGGGCAAGCGTTCACCCCATTGCATCAGCATCCGTGCGCGCTGCTCCCAGCTGCCCACGGCCTGGAAGGCTTCCAGCGCGGCTTGTGCCTCCAGCGGCAAGCTCATCGCAGCATGTCCAGCGCCTGGTCCAGCGCTTCAAAAAAGCGTTCCAGGTCGTCGGAATCGTTGTAGAGCGCCAGGGAAACGCGGATTGCGCCTGACAGATGCATTGCCTTCAACAATGGCATCGCGCAGTGATGACCGGCACGCACAGCAATGCCTTGCTCGGTCAGCAGGTGGGCGAGGTCGGCGTTATGCACGCCCTCCACCACAAAACTCACCAGCGCCACCTGCGGCGATCCCAGCACGCGCACGCCATTACGTGCCTTAAGCCCACGCAGCAGGTAGTCATGCAGGGCGGCTTCGTGGGCGATCACCGCGGAGGGATCCAGCGAGCTCAGGTAATCCAGGCTCGCGCCCAGGCCGATCACGCTGGCAATCGGCGGGGTGCCGGCTTCAAAGCCCAGCGGCGCGGGGCGAAAGCTGGCGCTGTGGTAGTCGGCCTGCTGCACCATCTCGCCGCCGAACTGCCAGTGGCGCAGGTGGTGCAGGGCCTCATTACGGCCATACAGTACGCCGACGCCGTCCGGACCGTAGAGTTTGTGGCTGGAGAACACATAGAAATCGCAGCCCAGGGCCTGCACGTCGTGACGGCCATGGACGATGCCTTGGGCGCCGTCCACCACCGTGAGGGCGCCATGTGCCTGGGCCAGCGCTAGCAAGGCTTGCAGCGGCTGCCAGGCACCGAGCACGTTGGACAACTGGCTCACCGCCAGCAGGCGCGTGCGTGGGCCAATCAAGCGGGCTGCGGCGTCCAGGTCTATTACGCCTTCATCGTCCAGGGGTAATACCACCAGCGTGAGCGCGCGGCGTTTGGCCAATTGCTGCCAGGGCAACAGGTTGGCGTGGTGTTCCAGGGCGCTGATGGCAATCTCATCGCCCGCATTGAATAAGTGTTCCAGGCCATAGGCCAGGAAGTTCAGCGCAGACGTTGCGCCGTGGGTAAACACAACCTGCCCGCTGTCACCTGCGTTCAACCACTGCGCGACCTTGCTGCGGCTGTCTTCAAAGGCCTGGGTAGCATGGGCCCCGGGCAAATGCTGGGCACGGTGCACATTCGCTGCGCCATTGGCGTAGTAATGACTGATGGCATCCAGCAGGGCTTGGGGTTTTTGCGTGGTGGCGGCGCTGTCCAGATAGGTCTGGTCTTGCCGTTGCAGGGTGGCGATGGCCGGGAAGTCGGCGCGCCAGGGGGAGGGCACAAGCATGGTGATCAAGACTCGTATAAGCGCGCCGCCCCCAAGGGTGCGGCCCGCTAGTGGCATCGAGTGGCTGCTTAGTTGTGAGCGTGCAGCGCTTCGTTCAGTTCGATGGCCGATTTGTGGGTTTTGCACTCCACGGCACCGGTCTCGGAGTTACGACGGAACAGCAGGTCCGGCTGGCCAGCCAACTCGCGTGCCTTGACCACCTTGACCAGTTGGTTCTGCTCGTCCAGCAGGGCAACCTTGGTGCCGGCGGTTATGTAGAGGCCCGACTCCACGGTGTTGCGGTCGCCCAATGGGATACCGGTACCGGCGTTGGCGCCGATCAGGCAGCCTTCGCCCACCTTGATCACGATATTGCCGCCGCCCGACAGGGTGCCCATGGTGGAGCAACCGCCGCCCAGGTCGGAGCCCTTGCCGACGAATACGCCCGCCGATACGCGGCCTTCGATCATGCCCGGGCCTTCGGTGCCCGCGTTGAAGTTGACGAAGCCTTCGTGCATCACGGTGGTGCCTTCGCCCACGTACGCGCCCAGGCGGATACGTGCAGCGTCAGCGATACGCACGCCAGCCGGTACGACGTAGTCGGTCATTTTCGGGAATTTGTCCACCGAGAACACTTCCAGCAGGTCGCCACGCAGGCGCGCTTCCAGTTGGCGCTCGGCCAGTTCATTGATGTCGATGGCGCCCTGGCTGGTCCAGGCCACGTTCGGCAACTGCGGGAACACACCGGCCAGGCTCAGGCCGTGGGGCTTGACCAGGCGATGGGACAGCAGGTGCAGCTTGAGGTAGGCCTCAGGCGTGGAGGTCAGTGCGGCGTCTTCGGCCAGCAAGGTCGCGACCAGCGGCGTGTGGCTTTCAGCCAGACGGCTGAGCAGGGCGGCCTGGGCAGCATCGACGCCTTTGAGCGCGTCGGCCAGTTGCAGGGCCTGGCTCACGGTGAAGGTGATCGCCTGGTTGCCTTCGGTGTAACCGAGGATCGGTGCGATGGCGGCAACGATTTCAGCCGACGGGTTGAGCAAGGGTTGTGCGTAAAACACTTCCAGCCAAGCACCTTGGCGGTTCTGAGTGCCGACGCCGAAGCCCAGGCTGAACAGGGAATTGGACATGCTGTTACCTCTACAAAAATGGAAGGCTGGCCTACTTGAGGGCCGCCGAATAACTATCTGGCTTGAAGCCAATCAGGGTTCTGTCACCGAGATCGAGCACCGGGCGCTTGATCATCGAGGGTTGTGCGAGCATCAATTCAATGGCTTTCGACTGATCGAGATCGGCTTTGCGTTCGTCTTCGAGTTTGCGAAAGGTGGTGCCCGCACGGTTCAAAACCACCTGCCAACCGTGCTCATTGCACCATTGGGTCAAGTGTTCGCGGTCGATACCGGCCGTTTTGTAGTCATGGAACTCATAGCTCACCCCGTGCTCATCGAGCCAGGTGCGCGCCTTTTTCATGGTGTCGCAGGCTTTGATGCCGAAAAGGTGCAAGGTTTTGCTTGAAGCACTCAAGGAATTGCCCCCCTTTGGACGTATGAAAATGAAAGATCGCCGATTATGCCACGACCAGCGGGTTTCGGCGCCGCTCGTCAACAGCGTGCGACTTTTGTGCAAAAGCGCATTGCGCAGCATAGGCCAGTAACATAGCCAGGTAACATAGCCGGGTAATATGGCACTTCAGCGGCCAGTTGTTGCCTGATGTGTCGTTGCGAGTCGATTGTCCGGGAAACCCGCGTTATGCAAACCGCCTACACCGTTCTTATCCTGCTGATGCTGGTCAGCTTTTCGCGCCTGGTCGGGCGCATCATCCCACTGCCGTTACCGCTGGTGCAGATCGCCGCCGGCGCCTTGCTGGCCTGGCCCACGTTGGGGCTGCATGTGGCGCTGGACCCTGAGCTGTTCCTGTTTCTGTTCCTGCCGCCACTGTTGTTTTCCGATGGTTGGCGCATGCCCAAGCGCGAGTTGTGGCGCCTGCGTGGCCCGATCCTGACATTGGCGGTGGGGCTGGTGCTGTTCACCGTGGTGGGCGCCGGTTACTTCATTCATTGGTTGCTGCCCTCGATCCCCTTGCCGGTGGCCTTTGCCCTGGCAGCGGTGCTCTCGCCGACGGACGCCGTGGCGGTGTCGGCCATTTCCCAGAACCGTTTGCCCAAGCCGCTGATGCACATGCTCCAGGGGGAGGCCTTGATGAATGACGCGTCGGGCCTGGTGACTTTCAAGTTCGCCCTGGCCGCGGCGTTGACCGGGGTGTTTTCCCTGGCGGATGCCAGCCTGACGTTTGTGTTGGTGGCGGTAGGCGGGCTGGCGATCGGCGTGGCGTTGAGCTGGCTGGTCGGCCGCCTGCGCGCCTGGATGATCGCGCGCGGTTGGGACGACCCGGCGACCCATGTGGTGTTCATGTTGTTGCTGCCCTTTGCTGCGTACGTACTGGCTGAACGCCTGGGCGCGTCCGGCATCCTCTCGGCGGTGGCAGCGGGCATGATGCAAAGCTGGCTCGACCTGCTGCCGCGCCAGACCAGCACGCGCCTGCTCAACCGCAGCGTGTGGTCGTTGCTGGAGTTTGCCTTTAACGGCCTGATCTTCCTGCTGCTCGGTCTGCAACTGCCAGACATCATCAAGGCCGTGGTCAGCCATGAAACCACGCTGTGGCCCACCTTGATGTATCGCTGCCTGGATGTGGTGGCGATCTTCCTGGTGCTGGTGGTATTGCGCTTTATCTGGGTGCAAAGCATCTGGCGGCTGTCGGGGTTGCTGCGCAGGCTACGTGGCAAAAACGCGCTGACCCTGGTGCCGACGGCCCGTTCCTGCTGGTTGTTGACCGTCGGCGGTGTACGCGGTGCGGTGACCCTGGCGGGCGTCATGTCGGTGCCCTTGCTGTTGGCGCCTGGCCAGGGTTTCCCTGAGCGTGACCTGCTGATCTTTATCGCTGCCGGGGTGATCCTGCTGTCGCTGGTCGCTGCCTGCATCGCGCTGCCGTTACTATTGCGTGGTGTCGAAAAAGGCCCCGATGAACAGCGCCACAACGAAGTGCGCGAGGCTTGGAAGAAGACCGCCGTGGCGGCGATCCATGCGCTGGAGGCCCAAGAGCCCGCCGAAGCCGAAACCCCGGATGCCGCTCAAGCTGCGCTGGCAACCGAGCTCAAGGCGCGGCTGATGGCGGAGTATCGTCATCAGTTGGATGTGTTTAATGATTCGGCCGAAGCCCAGGCGTTGGCGCTGCACATGGACCAGTTGGAGCGCACGTTGCGACTCAAGGCCCTGCGGGCGCAGCGGTTGGAGTTGTACAGCTTGAGCCGTCATCACCAGATTGGTGATGACGTGTTGAGGGAAGTGTTGGCGGAGTTGGATATGAGTGAGGCGAATTTGGGTCAAACCCACTAGTCATTGATACCGTTTTCTGTCCCTGCCGCAGATTATGGCGGCGCAGTGTAAATAAGTAAGTTGGAACATTAGGCCGATTTTTTAGGAAGGGTAATGTCGGTAAGGCCCAAGGCCTTAGCAAACATATGTTTGACGGCGCGAGCAGTTTTCTTTTTGTTGGCGTCCCAGTGGATCCCCATCGTGGGCTGTGATGTATCAGTACTTTTGGCATCTGTGCCTATTTGGGACCATGAGGTCCCATCCGCGCTCAGCGAAATTCGAATATCGCCGTCGTTTTGGTCGGTGAATACGACGTGATTATTAACGTGAGGTTGTAGTTTTTCAATATTATGCTTCACGAATTTTTTCTGTTCGTCACCCATGCCGTATAGAGATACGGTAACTTTCGAATGCTCGGGCCATAGCTTTTGTACTACGGCGGTAGCTTTGAGCTGTTTAATGCTGTCTTCCCGTGAAGGGTGAGGGGGGATTGGGTACATTTTTTTGCTTAGTAGTTCTATATCGCCAAGTGATAGCTTAGTGTTTTTTTTAATTTCAGGGGCTCCTTTTAACTCTTTTGACGTAAACGCGTAGTGCGTCATCGATTTCTGGTCGTACCCAGTGAAGATAGGGCCGTTTTTCTGTGGCTTTATTGTGTCAAGTGCGTTGTTTGTTAAGGTTTTCTCGGGATCTTCTAATTTCTCGGCACGCTTCAGAAGCTCAGCTTTATCAAACTCAATAGTACGCTCTGGATGTTGATGCTCATGCAATACACCAACGGCGTGCAAGCCCTCGTGTATGGTGGTAGCGACTATCTCTTCAGGCTTTCGATTGAAGTCGATGAAAAGCGTGGGTTTGCCGGTCGGCGCTTTTCGGGCGTCTGTTCCCACATATGAGTAACCATTTAGCCCCGGTCTATCGTTATGGCCTACTCGGATATTAGCGTCGGTACCGGCGACGTACTTGAATGTGAGATTGATATAAGGGGTGAATTCACTGAACCCTTTTTTTACAAGAGCTTCTTGGTCAGGGGTAGTTCCGATGAAGCCAATGGTGACGGTTGAATTCTGTGGCCATCTCCGGTGAATTGCGCCTATGCCGCGCTTGGACCTGCTACGGGGCGTGGACTCCACCTGTGTTTGTTCATTGATTGTGGTGGTCGTCGGGTTTTCTATATGCGTATACGTCTGCCTGTAGCTATTGTTGATGACGGACATCTTGTTTGGCTCCAGAATAATCACGGTGTCGAATCAATATTCAGTAATTGCGGTACTAATTCGTATAGTGTGTGGTTAATTTGGCTGGGCGGTTCCTTCATGTGATCTGGCAGATGTAAACATGTTTGTTGTCGGCGAGATCTGGCATCCATGCCGCTAGCCGTCGGCGAAATATTCGGGATTATGCTGAGGGGTAATCGCCGGGAGTCGTTCTGTGATTGAAGGTGGAGGCTAAGCGGAGGGTAAAAAATACGTTATATAGCTTTGTTTCGTCATCATCAGGCGGGTGATGACTTTTTGCGTAAAGTATTATTGGAATTGAATATAAGTGAGGCGAGTTTAGACAGCGACAACCTCAGGTTTGTCTCGATAATGCCCACTCCTGCCCGGCAGAAGTGGGCTCTTAGTTAGCGCTTGCGCTGAATAAAGTTCCGAATCCTCTGCGCCGCTTCCACACACTCGGCCAACGGCGCCACCAGCGCCAGGCGTACGCGCCCGGCGCCAGGGTTGAAGCCGTCGACTTCGCGCGACAGATACGAACCCGGCACAACGGTCACATGTTCCTCCACGAACAAGTCGCGGCAGAAGGCGGCGTCGTCTCCCTTCACATTCGGCCACAGATAGAAGCCACCGTCTGGAGCTTGTACATCCAGCACGGGCTTGAGAATGGCCAGTACGGCGTCGAATTTCTCCCGATACATGTCACGGTTGACCAGTACGTGAGCTTCATCCTGCCAGGCCGCAATGCTTGCAAGCTGGGTTTGCACTGGCATCGCGCAGCCGTGGTAGGTGCGGTACAGCAAAAAGGCCTTGAGGATCTCGGCGTCGCCGGCCACGAAGCCTGAACGCAGGCCTGGCAGGTTGGAGCGCTTGGATAGGCTGTGGAACACCACACAACGCTTGAAGTCCTGACGGCCCAGTTCGACGCAGGCGCTGAGCAGTCCCGGGGGTGGGGTTTGCTCGTCGAAGTACAGCTCGCTGTAGCATTCGTCGGCGGCGATGACGAAATCGTATTTATCGGCCAGGGCGATGAGTTTTTTCAGCGTGGTGACTGGAATCAGCGCACCGGTCGGGTTACCGGGGGAGCACAGGAACAGGATCTGGCAACGTTTCCAGATATCCGCAGAGACAGCATCGAAGTCTGGATTGAAGCCGTTGCTATCCAGGCACGGCAGGTAATGCGGCTTGGCCCCGGCCAGGAACGCGGCGCCTTCGTAGATCTGGTAGAACGGGTTGGGGCTCACTACCAGCGCATCGTCGCCACGGTTGACCACGGTCTGGGTGAAGGCAAACAGCGCCTCGCGCGTACCGTTGACCGGCAGGATGTTGCGCGCTGGGTCCAGCCAGCCCTTGGGCACGTTGAAGCGGCGTTCGCACCAGGCGCCGATGGCTTCACGCAGTGCCGGGATACCCAATGTGGTGGGGTACACCGCCATTTGATCGAGGTTATTGCTCAAGGCCTCGGCAACGAAGGCCGGTGACGTGTGCTTGGGCTCGCCGATGGACAGTGCGATCGGGCGTTTGTCCGGGTTCGGCGTCACGCTGCCGAGCAGGGCGCGCAGCTTCTCGAAGGGGTAGGGCTGCAACTGGTTAAGGGCGTTGTTCATATAAGCCTCTATCACGGTGAGCGCGGACCTATGGGAGCTGGCTTGCCTGCGATCTGCGGTCGATCGGACGGGCCGAGGTGTCTGCATCGCAGGCAAGCCAGCTCCCACATGACTCGTGTTCACAAAGTTAAGAATTCAAATAGTCAGTCTGGTCAGCTCGACACCGGGTTCCTGGGTCACGCTCAACTGCTCCACGATTGCCGCCTGCAAACGCAGGCACAGCTCCGGGTCGGACAGTGGCTGGTTGTCGGCATCGGTGATAAAGAACACGTCTTCCACCCGCTCGCCCAGGGTCGCAATCTTGGCATTTTGCAATGACAGGTCGAACTCCAGGAAAATCCCGCCGATACGCGCCAGCAGGCCTGGGCGATCCGGTGCGCTGAGCTCCAGCACCGTTACCGGGCGCTGTGCGTCGTTGGAAATGGTCACCTGGGGCGCAAAGGCAAAATGCTTGAGCTGGCGCGGCACCCGGCGCTGAATGATGGTGGGGTAGTCGTCGGGGTTGCGCAGGGCTTCGGTCAGGCCCTCGCGGATCTTTTTCACGCGCGCCGGGTTGTCGCCAATCGAGTCGCCGTCGGCGTCGAGCACGATGTAGGTGTCGAGAGTGAACTGGCTGCTGGAGGTGATGACCCGGGCGTCATGGATGTTCAGGTTGAGCTGGTCCATGGCCGCCACGGTCACGGCGAAGAAGTCGTGCTGGTCGGGCGCGTAGATGAAGATCTGCGTGCCGCCTTCGAATTCGCGCTGGGTGGTTTCCTTGATCAAGACCAACGGGCCGCCATCGGCGGGTTGCTGCAGGATTGCGTCACTGTGCCAGGCCACGTCGCCGGCGGTGTGGCGCAGGAAGTAATCATCACCCAGTTGCGACCAGAGTTGCTCGACGTCGTCCGGGTCGTTACCGCCGCGCACCAGGATATCCAGGGCTGCGCTTTGGGTGCGGCGGATCTGCTCTTCGCGGTCCACCGGGTTCTCCAGGCCACGGCGCAGGGCGCGCTTGGTCTCGGTGTACAGCTGGCGCAACAGGCTGGCGCGCCAGGAGTTCCACAGCGTGGGGTTAGTGGCGTTGATATCGGAGACGGTCAGCACATAGAGGTAGTCGAGACGGGTCTCATCGCCGACGATGCCGGCAAAGTCGTGAATCACCTGCGGGTCGGACAAGTCCTTGCGCTGGGCCGTGGTCGACATCACCAGGTGGTTCTGCACCAGCCAGACAATCAGGCGGCTGTCCCACAACGGCAACTGGTGGCGCTGGCAGAAGGCTTCGGCATCCACCGCGCCGATCTCCGAGTGGTCGCCATGCCGGCCTTTGCCGATGTCGTGGTACAAGCCGGCCAGGTAAATCAGCTCGGGCTTGGGCAGCTTGGCCATCAGCTTACTGGCCAGCGGGAATTTCTCTGATACCTGGGTGTACTGCAACTTACGCAGGTGCTTGATCAGGTTCAGGGTGTGGGCATCGACGGTATAGATATGGAACAGGTCGTGCTGCATCTGCCCGACGATAAAGCCGAACTCCGGCAGGTAGCGCCCCAGAATGCCGTAGCGGTTCATGCGCCGCAGGTTGCGATGGATGCCGATGCGGCACTTGAACAGTTCGATAAACAGGCTGGTATTGCGAATGTCGTTGCGAAAATCGTCGTCGATCAGGTGACGGTTTTCCCGCAGCAAGCGGATGGTATCGGCGCGCACGCCTTTGATCTCCGGCTGCTGGGCCATCAACACAAAGATTTCCAGCATGGCAAACGGCGTGCGGCGGAACACGTTGTCGTTGCGCGCTTCGATATAGCCATCGTGCAGCTGGAAACGCGCGTTGATCGGCTGCGGTGGCGCTTCGTCTTCGGGAGCCAGGATCACTTCTTCGAAGTGCTGGATGATCAAGTCGCTGAGCTGGGCAATGCTCATGACCACCCGGTAGTACTGCTGCATGAAGCTTTCGATGCTGGTCTTCGCATCTTCGCCTTCAAAGCCCAACAAGGTGGCGATAGAGCGCTGGTGATCGAAGAGCAGGCGGTCTTCGGAACGACCGGCCAGCATGTGCAGGGCGTAGCGCACCTTCCACAGGAACTCCTGGGACGAGGCCAGCAGAGTGTTTTCGCTCTCCACCAGGAAGCCTTCGCCGGCCAGGGCACGCAGGTTAAGCGTGCCGTATTGACGGCGCGCCACCCACAAGATTGTCTGGATATCCCGCAGCCCACCGGGTGAGCCTTTGACGTTGGGTTCCAGGTTGTATTCGGTGTCGTTGTACTTGTGGTGCCGGGCTTTTTGCTCGGCGCGCTTGGCCAGGAAAAAGTCTTTGCTTGGCCACATGTGTGCGGTGCTGGTGACTTCGAGCATGCGCTGGCGCAGGCGCTCGGGGCCGCAGATGGTGCGGCTTTCCATCAGGTTGGTGACCACCGTCAGGTCGGCACGGGCCTCTTCGGCGCATTCGTCCACCGAGCGTACGCTCTGGCCGACTTCCAGGCCGATGTCCCACAGCAACGTCAGAAAGCGCTCGATGGAATCGCGAAAGATCTCGTGATCGGCCTGGTCCAGCAGGATCAGCAGGTCGATGTCGGAGTAGGGGTGCAGTTCGCCGCGACCGTAGCCGCCGACCGCCACCAGGGCGATATCGGCGTCGAAACTCCAATTGAACTGCTCCCAGGCCTTTTGCAGGATGTTATCGACGAACCAGGCGCGGTCTTCGATCAGGCGGCGAATATCCCGGCCGCTGCGAAAGCGCGCATCGAGCACCTCGCGGGCTTGGCGGATGGCCTTCTTGAAGGCGGCGATGGGGCTTGCCTTCAGTGCCAGCTCGGCCTGGAATTGGCCACGGTCGAAGAGTTCGGGATCCACCTGGGGCATCGTTCGGCTTTCCTTTTTATCTATCAGTCAGTCACAACACGTTGCGGGAAAACCTGGGCGACCTTCAGGCAGAAACGCGTGGGATGGTGTCGTCAGCGCGCAGGGTGAAGATCTCGTAGCCGGTGTCGGTGACCAGCAGGGTGTGCTCCCACTGGGCCGAGAGCTTGCGGTCCTTGGTGATGGCGGTCCAGCCGTCGCCCAGCACCTTGGTGTCGGCCTTGCCCTGGTTGATCATCGGTTCGATGGTAAAGGTCATGCCAGCCTTGAGTTCCATACCGGTGCCTGCACGGCCGTAGTGCAGAATCTGCGGCTCTTCGTGGAACACCTTGCCGATACCGTGGCCGCAGAACTCGCGCACCACCGAGAAGCCGTTCTTTTCCGCGTGCTTCTGGATCACTTCACCGATGTCACCCAGGCGGCAGCCGGGCTTGACGATCTCGATGGCCTTGTACATGCATTCCTGGGTGACCTGGGACAGACGCTCGGCCCACACCGGCACATTACCGACGTGGAACATGCGGCTGGTGTCGCCGTGGTAACCATCCTTGATCACCGTGACGTCGATGTTCAGGGTGTCACCGTCTTTCAGTGGCTTGTCACCGGGAATGCCGTGGCAGACCACGTGGTTGATCGAGGTGCAGATCGACTTGGGGAAGCCTTTGTAATTCAGCGGGGCAGGGATGGCTTTTTGCACGTCGACTATATAGTCGTGGCAAATGCGGTCCAGCGCTTCGGTGGTGACGCCGGGCTTGACGTGTTCGGCGATCATTTCCAGCACGTCGGCAGCCAGTTTGCCGGCAACGCGCATGCCTGCGATGTCTTCGGCGGTTTTCAAGGTAACGGTCATACAGGCTCTCTCTAGCGCGACGCGCTGAAATCAATACGGTTCACGGGGAGCGCGACAAAGGGGTACAGCATTCGCGCAAGTCCCAAAAAACGCGATTCTAACAGACGATGCTGGCAAATCATGCGCGTCTGGTGATCGCTTCTCTCTATGAGGTAGAGGCATGTTGGCTGTATTCAAGGGCTTACGCAAAGACGACGACCGGCAAGTGTGATTGCGGGTTTCGTTTTTGCCGATGCTGTGGTATAAAATGCGCCGCTTTCCGGGGATACCCCGCAAAGCTTAAATCCACACACGTGTCGACACGATGACCTGGGTGCCGGAGGCCTTGATGCCGCTGGTTGGTCATTGGGATACGTGGAGGCCAAACCCGACTTATTAAGGAACTATCATGTCCCAAGTCAACATGCGCGATATGCTGAAGGCCGGTGTGCACTTCGGTCACCAGACCCGTTACTGGAACCCGAAAATGGGTAAGTACATTTTCGGCGCGCGTAACAAGATTCACATTATCAACCTTGAAAAAACCCTGCCAATGTTCAACGAAGCGCTGACTTTCGTAGAGCGTCTGGCCCAGGGCAAAAACAAGATCCTGTTCGTCGGCACCAAGCGTTCCGCTGGCAAGATCGTTGCTGAAGAAGCAGCACGTTGCGGTTCGCCGTACGTCGATCACCGCTGGTTGGGCGGCATGCTGACCAACTTCAAAACCATCCGTGCTTCCATCAAGCGTCTGCGTGACCTTGAAGTGCAAGCCGAAGACGGTACTTTCGCCAAGCTGACCAAGAAAGAAGCGCTGATGCGCTCCCGTGACCTGGAAAAGCTCGATCGTTCCCTGGGTGGTATCAAGGACATGGGCGGTCTGCCTGACGCACTGTTCGTTATCGACGTTGATCACGAGCGCATCGCGATCACCGAAGCCAACAAGCTGGGCATCCCGGTTATCGGCGTAGTCGATACCAACAGCAGTCCGGAAGGCGTTGACTACATCATCCCAGGCAACGATGACGCAATCCGCGCTATCCAGCTGTACATGGGTTCGATGGCTGACGCTGTAATCCGTGGTCGCAACCACGTTGCTGGTGGTACCGAGCAGTTCGTTGAAGAAGCTCCGGTAGCTGCCGCTGAGTAATTGACGCCCTGGCGTTGACTCAGTAAGCAAAAAGGGGGCTTGGCCCCCTTTTTGCCACCTCGAAAACCATTTGTCGGCAGCGCAGCTACATTATTTGTAACGTGCAGCGGCCTACAACGGAGATTCGGGAAGAATTGATCGCCCGTTTGATCGGGTGGAATGGTTGAAAACCTATCCAAGAGGATTTTGAAATGGCAGAGATTACTGCAGCGTTGGTTAAAGAACTGCGTGAGCGTACCGGCGAAGGCATGATGGATTGCAAAAAGGCCTTGACCAAGGCCGGCGGCGACATCGAAAAAGCCATTGATGACATGCGTGCTTCCGGCGCCATCAAGGCTGCCAAGAAAGCAGGCAACGTGGCTGCTGAAGGCGCTATCGCTCTGAAAGAAGACGGCAAATCTGCCGTTCTGCTGGAAGTGAACTCCCAGACCGACTTCCTGGCTCTGCAGGATGACTTCAAGGCATTCGTTGCTTCCAGCGTCGAAAAAGCTTTCGCTGACAAGCTGACCACTGTTGAGCCTCTGATCGAAGCTCAAGAAGCAGCTCGCCTGGTACTGGTCGGCAAGGTTGGCGAAAACGTCAACATCCGCCGCCTGGTTCGCGTTGAAGGTGATGTGGTTGGTGGCTACCTGCACGGCAACAAAATCGGTGTTGCAGTTGTTCTGAAAGGCGGCGACGTTGAGCTGGCCAAAGACATCGCGATGCACGTTGCTGCAAGCAACCCTGAGTTCCTGCTGCCTTCGGAAGTTTCGGCCGAAGCGATCGAGCGTGAAAAAGCTGTGTTCCTGCAGCTGAACGAAGAAAAAATCAAAGGCAAGCCAGAAAACATTGTTGAGAACATGGTCAAAGGCCGTATCAGCAAGTTCCTGGCCGAAGCAAGCCTGGTTGAGCAGGCGTTCGTCAAAAACCCTGAAATCAAGGTTGGCGAACTGGCCAAGAAAGCCGGTGCTGAAATCGTTTCCTTCACTTACTTCAAAGTAGGCGAAGGCATCGAGAAGCCGGTCGACAACTTCGCTGAAGAAGTTGCTGCCCAGCTGGCTGCCGCCAAGCAATAAGACAGTTCCAACCTGTCGCCGAAAGAGGCTGCCCGCTCACGCGCGCAGCCTCTTTTCAAATGGGAAGGCCAATTTTATTTGGTTTCCTCTCGGAACTGGCTTACAAAACCGTGTTCCGATGGCGCTGTGACAGCGTCCAGCTAGAGTGAACGCAAGCCGTAAACGGCTCGCCAAGAATTTTTAAAAAATACGCCGCAGGAGAGATTCGCAATGGCTCAGCAGGGCAGTGGTTATCAGGCTCGCTATAAACGCATTCTACTCAAGCTCAGCGGCGAGGCCCTGATGGGCTCGGAAGAGTTCGGGATCGACCCCAAGGTGCTTGACCGCATGGCGCTGGAAGTTGGCCAGTTGGTCGGTATCGGCGTGCAGGTCGGCCTGGTGATTGGTGGTGGCAACCTGTTCCGCGGTGCGGCACTGAGTGCGGCCGGTATGGACCGGGTTACGGGCGACCACATGGGCATGCTGGCCACTGTGATGAACGCCCTCGCCATGCGCGACGCCCTGGAGCGCGCCAACATCTCGGCCATCGTGATGTCGGCAATTTCCATGGTTGGCGTGACCGATCACTATGATCGCCGCAAAGCCATGCGCCACCTGAACTCCAAGGAAGTGGTGATCTTTGCTGCTGGCACAGGTAACCCGTTCTTCACTACCGACTCGGCCGCATGCCTGCGTGCTATCGAAATCGATGCCGACGTGGTGTTGAAGGCGACCAAGGTGGATGGCGTATACACTGCAGACCCATTCAAAGACCCGCATGCCGAGAAGTTCGATCATCTGACCTACGATGAAGTACTGGATCGCAAGCTGGGCGTCATGGACCTGACCGCTATCTGCCTGTGCCGCGACCACAAGATGCCGCTGCGCGTATTTAACATGAACAAGCCCGGCGCCCTGCTGAATATCGTACACGGCGGCGCAGAAGGGACTCTGATCGAGGAAGGCCAACAATGATCAACGAAATCAAGAAAGACGCCCAGGCGCGTATGCAGAAATCCCTGGAATCCTTGAGCCACGCCTTTGGCCAGATCCGTACTGGCAAGGCGCACCCAAGCATCCTGGGCAGCGTGATGGTGCCTTACTACGGTTCCGACACCCCGCTGAGCGGTGTGGCCAACGTGACCGTGAAGGATTCGCGTACCCTGCAAGTTGTTGCCTTCGAGCGCAACATGCTCGCCGCCGTCGACAAGGCTATCCAGAGTGCCGGCCTGAACCTCAACCCGACCAACCTGGGCGAGTTGCTGCTGATCTCCATGCCAGCCCTGACCGAAGAAACCCGCAAGGGCTTCACCAAGCAGGCGCGCAGTGCTGCTGAGGATGCGCGCGTTGCCGTGCGTAACATCCGCCGCGATGCGCTGGGCGACCTGAAGAAGCTGGTCAAGGACAAGGAAATCAGCGAAGACGAAGAACGCCGCGCCGTCGCTGATATCGACAAGCTGACCAAGGACGCCGAAGCCCAGATCACCAAGGCGACCGAAGAAAAAGAAAAGGACCTGATGGCCGTATAAGGGGTCAGGACGCCTTCATGGAAAAGACCAAGCAGACTGTGCCCTCCGTGGTGCCGCGCCATGTCGCGATCATCATGGATGGGAATAATCGCTGGGCGAAAAAACGCTTTATGCCGGGTGTTGCCGGGCATAAAGCGGGTGTTGACGCGGTAAGGGCGGTGATTGAGGTGTGCGCCGAGGCCAAGGTCGAAGTATTGACCTTGTTCGCGTTCTCAAGTGAGAACTGGCAGCGACCTGCCGATGAAGTCAGTGCCTTGATGGACCTGTTCTTCAAGGCTCTGCGTCGTGAGGCCAAGCGCCTCAACGACAACAACATCAGTCTGCGTATCATCGGTGATCGCTCGCGGTTCCATCCGGAGCTGCAAGCTGCCATGCGCGAAGCTGAGGCCATCACTGCCGGTAGTAACCGTTTTGTGTTGCAGATCGCAGCCAACTACGGTGGCCAGTGGGATATTGCCCAGGCTGCGCAGCGGCTGGCCCGCGAAGTGCAGGCCGGCCATCTGCGCCCGGACGACATCACGCCCCAACTGTTGCAAACCTGCCTGGTGACCGGCGACCTGCCGTTGCCGGACTTGTGCATTCGCACCGGTGGCGAGCATCGCATCAGCAATTTCCTGCTGTGGCAGCTGGCCTACACCGAGCTGTACTTCTCCGACCTGTTCTGGCCGGACTTCAAACACGATGCCATGCGTAATGCACTGGCTGATTTCGCTTCCCGTCAGCGTCGCTTCGGTAAAACGAGCGAGCAGATCGAAGCTGGAGCCCGGGTTTAAATGCTTAAACAACGAATCATCACGGCGCTGATCCTGCTGCCGATTGCCTTGTGCGGTTTTTTCCTGCTCGACGGTTCCGGCTTTGCGCTGTTCATCGGCCTGGTTGTGACCCTTGGTGCGTGGGAGTGGGCGCGCCTGGCAGGCTTCGTCAACCAGTTGCCGCGTGTGGCCTATGCCGCCTTGGTCGCGCTGTTGTTGTTCTTCATGTACATCCTGCCGGACATCGCGCCCTGGGTGCTGGGGGCTGCAGTGTTGTGGTGGGCGTTGGCGACTTTCCTGGTGCTCACCTATCCGCGCACCAGTAGCCAGTGGTCCAGCGTGGCCTGCAAGCTGGTGATTGGCCTGGCGATCCTCTTGCCGGCCTGGCAAGGGCTGGTGGAGATCAAGCGTTACCCGCTGGGCAACGAATTGATCCTGGCTGTGATGGTGTTGGTATGGGGCGCCGACATTGGTGCCTACTTCTCGGGTAGAACCTTTGGCAAGCGCAAGCTGGCCCCGGCCGTAAGCCCCGGCAAGAGCTGGGAAGGCGTATACGGCGGCCTGGCCTTGACGCTGCTGATCACCCTGGTGGTCGGTGTGGTGCGTGACTGGTCGGTAAAGGAAGTGCTCCTGGCCTTGCTGGGGACGGCTATCGTCGTCTTCATCTCGGTGGTGGGCGACCTTACCGAGAGCATGTTCAAACGTCAGGCGGGCATCAAGGACAGCAGTAACCTGCTGCCAGGCCATGGCGGTGTGCTTGACCGTATCGACAGCCTCACCGCTGCGCTGCCTATTTTTGCCGTGCTGTTGTGGATGATCGCTTCGTGAGCCGCCTGCAGCAGGTTACGGTGCTGGGCGCGACCGGCTCGGTCGGGCTCAGTACCCTTGATGTCATTGCGCGTCACCCCGATCGCTATCAGGTTTTCGCCCTGACCGGCTTCACGCGTTTGCGTGAGTTGCTGGTCTTGTGCGTGCGTCACTCGCCGCGCTTTGCCGTGGTGCCGGAAGCTGCTGCGGCTCGCAGTCTGCAGGATGATCTGCGGGCTGCCGGGCTGGCCACTCAGGTATTGGTTGGCGAGGCAGGGTTGTGCCAGGTCTCGGCCGATGCGGACGTGGATACCGTAGTGGCGGCGATTGTCGGTGCGGCAGGTTTGCGTCCGACCTTGGCGGCAGTCGATGCTGGCAAGAAAATCCTGCTGGCCAACAAAGAAGCCTTGGTCATGTCCGGCGCACTCTTTATGCAAGCGGTGCGTAAGAGCGGCGCGGTGCTGCTGCCTCTGGACAGCGAGCACAACGCCATCTTCCAGTGCATGCCCGGTGATTTTGCCCGCGGCTTGAGCCAGGTCGGCGTGCGCCGGATTCTGCTGACGGCATCGGGTGGGCCATTCCGCCAGACTCCGTCGGTCGAGCTGGACCATGTGTCTCCCGATCAGGCATGCGCCCACCCGAACTGGTCCATGGGGCGCAAAATCTCCGTGGATTCGGCGAGCATGATGAACAAGGGCCTGGAGTTGATCGAGGCATGCTGGCTGTTCGATGCGCGGCCTGACCAGGTTGAGGTGGTCATTCACCCACAAAGTGTGATCCATTCCCTGGTCGATTACGTGGATGGTTCGGTGTTGGCGCAATTGGGTAACCCGGACATGCGCACACCGATCGCCAACGCCTTGGCGTGGCCTGAGCGGATTGATTCCGGCGTAGCACCGTTGGACTTGTTTGCAATCGCGCGCCTGGACTTCGAAGCTCCGGACGAGCAGCGTTTCCCTTGTTTGCGCCTGGCGCGGCAAGCGGCCGAGGCGGGTAACAGTGCCCCGGCGATGCTTAACGCGGCCAACGAAGTGGCCGTGGCGGCGTTTCTTGAGCGGCGCATCCGCTTTCCGCAGATCGCGAGTATCATCGAGGACGTCCTGGCGCTTGAGCCGGTAGTGGCAGTGAATGACCTGGAGGCGGTGTTCGAGGCCGACACCAAGGCCCGAGCCCTGGCCGGGCAATGGTTGGATCGCAATGCGGGTTAGGCCGCGGGCAGGTTTGAGTCTTCAGGCATTGGATTGAAATGCGGAGAAATTAGATGAGTGCGCTCTACATGATTGTCGGCACCCTGGTTGCTCTGGGTGTGTTGGTGACCTTCCACGAATTCGGCCACTTCTGGGTGGCGCGTCGTTGCGGCGTCAAGGTATTGCGCTTTTCCGTCGGTTTCGGCATGCCGTTGTTGCGCTGGCATGATCGCCGCGGCACTGAGTTTGTCATTGCTGCTATCCCGTTGGGCGGCTACGTCAAGATGCTCGATGAGCGCGAAGGCGAAGTGCCTGCAGACCAACTGGACCAATCCTTCAATCGCAAGACCGTTCGTCAGCGTATTGCGATTGTTGCGGCGGGGCCGATTGCCAACTTCCTGTTGGCGATGGTGTTCTTCTGGGTCTTGGCCATGCTGGGCAGCCAGCAGGTGCGCCCGGTCATTGGTGCGGTCGAAGCCGACAGCATTGCAGCCAAGGCCGGCCTGACGGCTGGGCAGGAAATTGTATCCATTGATGGCGAACCCACCACGGGGTGGGGGGCGGTCAATTTGCAGTTGGTGCGTCGCCTGGGTGAAAGCGGCACCGTCAATGTGGTAGTGCGTGACCAGGACTCCAGCGCCGAAACCCCACGGGCATTGGCGCTGGACCATTGGCTCAAGGGCGCCGATGAGCCCGATCCAATCAAATCCCTGGGGATCCGCCCTTGGCGTCCGGCCTTGCCGCCGGTGCTGGCCGAGCTTGATCCAAAGGGTCCGGCCCAGGCTGCTGGCCTGAAAACCGGTGATCGCCTGTTGGCCCTTGATGGCCAGGCACTGGGTGACTGGCAGCAGGTGGTCGACCTGGTGCGTGTGCGCCCTGATACCAAAATTGTGCTGAAAGTTGAGCGCGAGGGTGCTCAAATCGACGTCCCCGTGACCCTGTCGGTGCGAGGCGAAGCCAAGGCGGCCGGGGGGTACCTGGGGGCCGGGGTCAAAGGTGTCGAATGGCCGCCATCGATGGTGCGAGAGGTCAGCTACGGGCCTTTGGCAGCGATTGCAGAGGGCGCGAAACGCACCTGGACCATGAGCGTGCTGACCCTCGAATCCCTCAAGAAAATGTTGTTCGGTGAGCTCTCGGTAAAAAACTTGAGTGGACCGATAACCATTGCTAAAGTGGCGGGCGCTTCTGCCCAGTCGGGTGTCGCGGATTTCCTGAATTTCCTGGCTTATCTGAGTATTAGCCTTGGGGTTCTGAATTTGCTGCCCATTCCAGTATTGGATGGGGGGCATCTGCTGTTTTATCTGGTCGAGTGGGTGCGTGGTCGCCCCTTGTCGGATCGGGTGCAGGGTTGGGGGATACAGATTGGTATCAGTTTGGTGGTCGGGGTGATGTTGTTAGCCCTGGTCAACGATCTGGGACGTCTGTAACGCTTCGCTGAATTGCGAATCTGCCGCATTTTGCGGCAGTTTGTTTATTGCCAGTTGGAATAAGAAAGGACTTCATGAAACGTCTGCTGCTAACTGCGGTTCTCACCGTATTGATGATCGCCGAAGTTCACGCCGAGTCCTTCACCATCTCCGATATTCGCGTCAATGGCCTCCAGCGGGTCTCCGCGGGTAGCGTCTTTGGTGCCTTGCCGTTGAACGTCGGGGAACAGGCGGATGATCGTCGCCTGGTGGAATCCACTCGTGCGCTGTTCAAAACCGGGTTCTTTCAAGATATCCAACTGGGTCGCGAAGGCAACGTCCTGGTCATCACGGTCGTCGAGCGACCTTCCGTCGCCAGTATCGCGATCGAAGGTAACAAGGCCATCTCCACTGAGGACCTGATGAAGGGCCTTAAGCAATCGGGCCTGGCCGAGGGCGAGATCTTCCAGCGCGCGACCCTTGAGGGTGTGCGTAACGAACTGCAACGCCAGTACGTTGCCCAGGGCCGCTACTCCGCGACCGTGGAAACCGAAGTGATCCCCCAGCCTCGTAACCGTGTAGGCCTGAAGGTCAACATCAACGAAGGTACCGTGGCCGCCATCCAGCACATCAACGTCGTGGGCAACACCAAGTTCCCTGATGAAGACCTGGTCGACCTGTTCGAACTCAAGACCACCAACTGGTTGTCGTTCTTCAAGAACGATGACAAGTACGCCCGTGAAAAGCTCTCAGGTGACCTGGAACGCCTGCGCTCCTACTACCTGGACCGTGGCTACATCAACATGGACATCGCTTCGACCCAGGTGTCCATCACCCCGGACAAGAAGCACGTCTATATCACCGTCAACGTCAACGAAGGCGAGAAGTACAAGGTTCGTGACGTCAAGCTCAGCGGCGACCTGAAAGTGCCTGAAGACCAGGTCAAGTCCCTGCTGCTCGTGCAGAAGGACCAGGTGTTCTCGCGCAAGCTGATGACCACCACCTCCGAACTGATCACCCGCCGCCTGGGTAACGAAGGCTATACCTTCGCCAACGTCAACGGCGTGCCGACCCCGAATGATGAAGACCACACCGTGGACATCACCTTCGTCGTCGATCCGGGCAAGCGTGCCTACGTCAATCGTATCAACTTCCGTGGCAACACCAAGTCTGCGGACGAAGTGCTGCGTCGTGAAATGCGTCAGATGGAAGGTGGTTGGGCTTCGACTTACCTGATCGACCAGTCCAAGACCCGTCTTGAACGCCTGGGTTTCTTCAAGGAAGTCAACGTCGAAACCCCGGCCGTACCGGGTGTGGATGACCAGGTTGACGTGAACTACGCCGTTGAAGAACAAGCCTCGGGTTCGATCACCGCCAGCGTCGGTTTCGCTCAGAGCGCCGGTTTGATCCTGGGTGGTTCCATCACGCAGAACAACTTCCTGGGTACCGGTAACCGTGTGTCCATCGGCCTGACCCGCAGCGAATACCAGAGCCGATACAACTTCGGCTACACCGACCCCTACTGGACTGCAGACGGTGTGAGCCTGGGCTACAACGCCTTCTACCGCACCACCGACTACAAAGACCTCGATGTTGACGTTGCAAGCTATGCGATCGACAGCCTGGGTGCCGGTGTCAACGTGGGTTACCCGATCAGCGAAACGTCGCGCCTGACCTTCGGCCTCACCGCCCAGCAGGATGAGATCAAGACCGGTGTGTACACCGTGGACGAAATCTTCGACTTCACCCGTCGTGAAGGCGACAAGTTCCTGAACTTCAAGGCGTCTGCCGGCTGGTCCGAGTCGACCCTGAACAAAGGCGTACTGGCAACCCGTGGCCACTCCCAGAGCCTGACTGCGGAAGTCACCACGCCGGGCAGCGACCTGTCGTTCTTCAAGCTCGACTACCGCGGCCAGTTGTTCCAGCCGTTGAGCGATAACTACACCATGCGCCTGCACACAGAGTTGGGCTATGGCGACGGCTATGGTTCGACCAATGGCTTGCCGTTCTATGAAAACTACTATGCAGGTGGTTTCAACTCGGTACGTGGCTTCAAGGACAGTACCTTGGGTCCGCGTGGCACGCCGAGCCGTGGCCAGGCCTTTACAGGTAACCAGGGTACGCAAGTGGACTCCGACAACGACCCGCTTCCTTTCGGTGGTAACGTGCTGATCCAGGGTGGTGCCGAAATTCTGTTCCCGCTGCCATTCGTAAAAGATCAGCGTTCCCTGCGTACTTCGGTCTTCTGGGACGTGGGTAACGTGTTTGACTCCAAGTGCGATCAGATCACCAACCCAAGTGGCGTGAAGTCCAACACTCAGTGCAACGACGTGAGCCTCAGCAACCTGGCGAGCTCTGTTGGCGTGGGTGTGACCTGGGTGACTGCGCTGGGCCCGTTGAGCTTTGCTCTGGCCATGCCGATCAAGAAACCGGATAACGCTGAAACCCAGATTTTCCAATTCTCCCTCGGCCAGACGTTCTAAGCGTCTGACCTAAGATAACGACAACGGATTCTGTAGGAGTACATCGTGCGTAAGTTGACTCAATTGGTCTTGCTGGCCACTGTGCTGGTCACCACCCCGGCCTTCGCCGAAATGAAAATCGCGGTCCTGAACTATCAGATGGCCCTGCTGGAGTCCGATGCGGCCAAGCGATACGCCGTGGATGCCGAGAAGAAATTCGGTCCGCAACTGACCAAGCTCAAGACGCTGGAAAGCAGCGCCAAGGGTATCCAGGACCGCCTTGTAGCCGGTGGCGACAAGATGCAGCAAGGCGAGCGCGAGCGTCTGGAGCTTGAATTCAAGCAAAAGGCCCGTGACTACCAGTTCCAATCCAAGGAGCTGAACGAAGCCAAGGCTGTGGCCGACCGCGAAATGCTCAAGCAGCTCAAGCCGAAATTGGACAGCGCTGTGGAAGAAGTCATCAAGAAGGGTGCCTTTGACCTGGTGTTCGAGCGTGGCGCCGTGATCGACGTCAAGCCTCAATACGACATCACCCGCCAGGTGATCGAGCGCATGAACCAGCTGAAGTAAACCATGACTGCGACTATCAAGCTCGGCGAGTTGGCCGAGTTCCTGGGGGCCACCTTGCGTGGCTCCAAGGAGAAAGAAATCACTGGGCTAGCCACCTTGCAGGAGGCTGGCCCAGCTCAGTTGAGCTTCCTCGCAAATCCTCAATACCGTAAATACCTGGTCGACTGCCAGGCCGCAGCCGTGTTGCTGAAGGCCGCCGACGCCGAAGGGTTTACCGGGGACGCGCTGGTGGTGGCCGACCCGTACCTGTCGTACGCCAAGGCGTCGCACCTGTTCGATCCCAAGCCGAAGGCGGCCGGCGGTATTCACCCGTCTGCCGTGATCGCCGATGATGCCCAGGTTGATCCTGCCGCCAGCATCGGTGCATTCGCCGTGATCGAAAGCGGGGCGCGTATTGGTGCTGGTGTCACCGTGGGTGCCCACTGCTTTATCGGTGCACGCTGTGAAATTGGTGCTGATGGTTGGCTGGCTCCCCGCGTGACCCTCTACCACGATGTGCGTATTGGTCGGCGTGTGGTCATTCAGTCCGGTGCTGTTATCGGCGGCGAAGGCTTTGGCTTTGCCAACTCCAAAGGTGTCTGGCACAAGATCGCCCAGGTCGGTGGCGTATTGATCGGCGATGATGTGGAGATTGGCGTGAACACCGCCGTGGATCGCGGGGCCCTGGCTGATACCGTGATCGGTAACGGTGTGAAGCTCGATAACCAGATCCAGATCGCCCACAACGTACAGATTGGCGATCACACCGCCATGGCGGCCTGCGTGGGCATCTCCGGCAGCACCAAGATCGGCAAGCATTGCATGCTCGCCGGTGGCGTAGGGCTGGTGGGGCATATCGATATTTGCGACAACGTCTTCATCACCGGCATGACCATGGTGACCCACTCGATCACAGAGCCAGGGGCCTACTCGTCCGGTACCGCGATGCAACCTGCGGCCGAATGGCGCAAGAGCGCCGCGCGTTTGAGGAAGATCGACGACATGGCACGACGTATCAAACAGCTTGAAAAGCGTGTCGGGGACGTGACCCCTGGCGGTAATGCTTCATCAGAAGGCTGATACCATTTCCATATCAAGTGTGCGCAGCCGCTAGACGGCCTCCTTGATTTGCTAGCGGGGCGTGCGCCTGGTGCGCCCGCCCCCAATCTTTATTACAGGCTTCCCCCCGAAATGATGGACATCAACGAGATTCGCGAATACCTGCCTCACCGTTACCCGTTCCTGCTGGTGGACCGCGTAGTGGACCTCAATGTCGAGGAAAAGCGCATTCGTGCCTACAAGAATGTCAGCATCAACGAACCATTCTTCAATGGTCACTTTCCTGCGCATCCAATCATGCCAGGTGTGTTGATCATCGAAGCCATGGCCCAGGCTGCCGGTATCCTTGGTTTCAAAATGCTCGACCTCAAGCCTGCTGACGGCACGCTTTACTATTTCGTGGGTTCGGACAAGCTGCGTTTTCGCAACCCGGTCACCCCGGGTGACCAGTTGATCCTGGAAGCCAAGTTCATCAGTTGCAAACGCCAGATCTGGAAGTTCGAATGCCAGGCCTCGGTAGATGGCAAGCCGGTGTGCTCTGCCGAGATCATCTGTGCGGAACGCAAACTATGAGTTTGATTGACCCTCGCGCAATCATCGATCCGTCGGCCGTACTGGCCGCCGACGTTGAGGTCGGCCCTTGGTCGATCGTCGGCGCAGGTGTGGAAATCGGCGAGGGGACTGTCATCGGGCCGCACGTGATCCTCAAGGGTCCGACCCGTATTGGCAAACACAATCGCATCTACCAGTTTTCCTCGGTAGGCGAAGACACCCCGGACATGAAGTACAAGGGTGAAGAAACACGCCTGGTAATCGGTGACCACAATATTATCCGTGAAGGCGTCACCATTCACCGTGGCACCGTGCAGGATCGCGCCGAAACCACCTTGGGTGATCACAACCTGGTCATGGCCTATGCGCACATCGGCCATGACAGCGTTATCGGCAATCATTGCATCCTGGTCAACAACACTGCGTTGGCAGGCCATGTGCACGTTGATGACTGGGCGATCCTTTCCGGCTTCACCCTGGTACATCAATACTGCCATATCGGCGCCCACAGCTTTTCCGGTATGGGTACCGCCATCGGCAAGGATGTCCCGGCATTCGTGACGGTGTTCGGCAATCCTGCCGAAGCCCGCAGCATGAATTTTGAAGGCATGCGTCGTCGTGGCTTCAGCGAAGAAGCCATCCACGCCCTGCGCCGTGCCTACAAGACGGTTTACCGCCAAGGGTTGACCGTGGAGCAGGCCCTGGCCGAGTTGGCCGAGCCTGCCACGCAGTTCCCGGAAGTCGCGGTATTCCGTGATTCTATCCAGACCTCGACTCGCGGCATCACCCGCTGATCATGGCCACTCTGCGTATTGCGCTCGTGGCCGGTGAAGCTTCCGGCGATATCCTGGGTGCTGGCTTGATGCGCGCGCTCAAGGCCCAGCATCCGGCGGTGGAATTTATCGGGGTCGGCGGCCCGTTGATGCAGGCCGAAGGCCTGAGCTCCTATTTCCCCATGGAGCGCCTGTCGGTCATGGGGCTGGTGGAAGTCTTGGGGCGCCTGCGTGAGCTGCTGGCTCGCCGCAAGCTGCTGATCAAGACGCTGATCGAAGAAAAACCTGACGTCTTTATCGGCATCGATGCGCCGGACTTCACGCTCAATATCGAACTCAAGTTGCGCCAGGCCGGGATCAAGACCGTGCACTACGTCAGCCCATCCGTGTGGGCGTGGCGCCAGAAGCGTGTGTTGAAAATCCGCGAAGGCTGCGACCTGATGTTGACCTTGCTTCCATTCGAAGCCCGGTTCTACGAGGAGAAGGGCGTGCCGGTGCGGTTTGTCGGCCACACCCTGGCTGACGCCATTCCCTTGCAGGCTGATCGTGCGGCTGCGCGCGCCGAGCTGGGCTTGCCCGATGGCCCGTTGGTGGCGTTGATGCCAGGCAGTCGTGGCGGTGAGGTGGGGCGTTTGGGGGCGTTGTTTTTTGATGCTGCCGAACGTCTTCAGGCGCAAAAGCCGGGAATCCGCTTTGTGCTGCCGTGCGCCAGTCCACAACGTCGTGCACAGATCGAAACCCTGCTGGAAGGTCGCAACCTGCCGTTGACGCTGCTCGATGGCCAGTCCCACCTGGCCCTGGCAGCCTGCGATGCGGTGTTGATCGCCTCGGGTACTGCCACGCTTGAGGCCTTGCTGTACAAGCGGCCGATGGTCGTGGCCTATCGCCTGGCGCCACTGACCTTCTGGATCCTCAAGCGCATGGTCAAGAGCCCTTACATTTCCTTGCCCAACCTGCTGGCCCAGCGCCTGCTGGTGCCGGAGTTGTTGCAGGACGATGCAACGCCCGAAGCGCTTGCGCAAACCCTACTACCCTTGATTGACGGCGGCGAAGAGCAGACCCGTGGTTTCGACGATATTCACCGCACGTTACGCCGTGATGCCTCGAACCAGGCGGCCGACGCCGTGTTGACTTTGATCGGCCATAAACAGGACGCCTTATGACCATGCAAATGGGCCTGGATTTCAGCCTCGTCGCCCAAGCCCACGAACTGGTGGCGGGTGTTGACGAAGTCGGGCGCGGCCCGCTGTGTGGCGCAGTGGTCACGGCGGCGGTGATCCTTGATCCGAACCGCCCGATCCTGGGGCTCAACGATTCGAAGAAGCTCACCGAAGCCCGTCGCGAAAAGCTCTATGACGAGATCTGTGAGAAAGCCTTGAGCTGGCATATCGCCCGGGCTGAAGTCGAAGAAATCGACGAGCTGAATATCCTGCACGCCACCATGCTGGCGATGCAGCGCGCTGTGGAAGGGCTGCACATCACCCCGAAAATGGCGATGATCGACGGTAACCGCTGCCCCAAACTGACAATGCCGTCCGAAGCGGTGGTCAAGGGCGATAGCAAGGTTCCCGCCATTGCCGCCGCCTCGATCCTGGCCAAGGTCAGCCGCGACCGTGAAATGGCCGCGTTCGAATTGATCTATCCCGGTTACGGCATTGGTGGCCATAAAGGCTACCCGACGCCCGTTCATCTGGAAGCCCTGGCTCGGCTCGGCCCCACCCCGATCCATCGCCGCTCGTTTGCCCCGGTGCGCCAGGCTTATGAGGCCCGTGAAAGTCTGATCGAGGTATAGCAGCAAGGCTGATGTTTTTACCCAGGCCCGGTACAATCCGGGCCTTGTTGTTTTCATGTATCAAGACAGGATCACTATGCCGGCTTCATTCGTTCATCTACGCCTGCACACTGAGTACTCCCTGGTCGACGGCCTGGTACGGATCAAACCGCTGGTCAAAACCCTGGTGGGCATGAACATGCCTGCGGTTGCGGTTACCGACCAGAACAACATGTGTTCCCTGGTCAAGTTCTACAAGAACGCCATGGGCGCCGGCATCAAGCCAATCTGCGGCGCCGATCTGTGGCTGTCCAACAAAGACCCGGATAACCCCCTGAGCCGCATCAGCCTGCTGGCGATGAACGGCGTGGGTTATCGCAACCTCACCGAACTGATCTCCCGTGGCTTTATCGATGGTCAGCGCAACGGCTCGATCATCATCGAGCGCGAGTGGGTGGCCGAAGCCAGCGAAGGTCTGATCATGCTCTCGGCGGCCAAAGAGGGCGAAATCGGTATCGCGCTGCTGGGCGGCAACCCTCAGGAAGCCGAAGTGCTGGCGCGTGAGTGGATGCAGGTGTTCCCAGGCCGGTTCTACCTGGAAGTCCAGCGCACCAACCGCCCCAACGATGAAGAGCATCTGCACGCTGCCGTAGCCCTGGCCGATAAGCTGGGTGCGCCGCTGGTGGCGACCAATGATGTGCGCTTTATCAAGAAAGAAGATTTCGAAGCCCACGAGACCCGCGTGTGCATCGGCGAAGGCCGGGCCCTGGACGACCCGCGTCGCTCGAAGAACTACAGCGAAGAGCAGTACCTCAAAAGCGCCGAGGAAATGGCGGAGCTGTTCAGCGACTTGCCCGAGGCCCTGGAAAACTCCGTCGAGATCGCCAAGCGCTGCAATATTGAAGTGAAGCTGGGCAAGCACTTTTTGCCCAACTTCCCGATTCCCGATGGCATGACCATCGACGAATACTTTCGCAAAGTGTCGTTCGATGGCCTGGAGGAACGCCTCAGCGTCCTGCTGCCCAAGGACACCACCGAGGACTACGAAGCCAAGCGCCAGGTGTATGTCGATCGGTTGAATTTCGAGCTGGATATCATCATCCAGATGGGGTTTCCCGGTTACTTCCTGATCGTAATGGACTTTATCCAGTGGGCCAAAAACAACGGCGTGCCGGTAGGTCCGGGCCGGGGGTCAGGTGCTGGCTCGCTGGTGGCTTACGTACAGAAGATTACCGACCTCGACCCGCTGGAATATGACCTGCTGTTCGAACGGTTCCTGAACCCGGAACGGGTATCCATGCCCGACTTCGACGTCGACTTCTGCATGGATGGTCGTGACCGCGTCATTGAATACGTGGCCGAGAAATACGGCCGCAACGCAGTAAGTCAGATCATCACCTTCGGTTCCATGGCCGCCAAAGCGGTAATTCGCGACGTGGCGCGGGTGCAGGGCAAGTCCTACGGTTTGGCGGACCGCCTGTCGAAGATGATCCCGTTCGAAGTCGGCATGACCCTGGAAAAAGCCTACGAGCAGGAAGAAATCCTGCGCGACTTCATCAAGGTCGATGAAGAAGCCGCCGAAATCTGGGACATGGCGCGCAAGCTCGAAGGCGTGGTGCGTAACGTCGGTAAACACGCCGGTGGTGTGGTTATTGCGCCGACCAAGCTCACCGACTTTTCGCCGATCTATTGCGATGAAGAAGGCGACGGCCTGGTCACCCAGTTCGACAAGGACGACGTGGAGGCCGCCGGCCTGGTGAAGTTCGACTTCCTCGGCCTGCGGACTCTGACGATCATCGACTGGGCACTCAAGACCATCAACCGCGACCGTGCCAAGGTCGGCGAAGAACCGCTGGATATCGCGTTTATCCCGCTGGACGACAAGCCGACGTACAGCCTGCTGCAAAAAGCCGAAACCACCGCAGTGTTCCAGCTTGAATCCCGGGGCATGAAGGAGCTGATCAAAAAGCTCAAGCCCGACTGCCTGGAAGACTTGATCGCACTGGTGGCCCTGTTCCGTCCGGGCCCGCTGCAATCGGGCATGGTGGATGACTTCATCAACCGTAAACACGGCCGCGCCGAGCTGGCTTACCCGCATTCCGACTATCAGTATGAAGGCCTCAAGCCCGTACTGGCGCCGACCTACGGCATCATCCTGTACCAGGAACAGGTGATGCAGATCGCTCAAGTGATGGCCGGTTACACCCTCGGCGGTGCGGACATGCTGCGTCGCGCCATGGGTAAGAAAAAGCCCGAGGAAATGGCCAAGCAGCGCGGCGGTTTCATTGAAGGTTGCGCCACCAACAACATCGATGCCGACCTGGCCGGTAACATCTTCGACCTGGTAGAAAAGTTCGCCGGTTATGGCTTCAACAAATCCCACTCCGCCGCCTATGGCCTGGTGTCGTACCAGACCGCCTGGCTGAAAGCCCACTACCCGGCACCATTCATGGCGGCGGTACTCTCGGCGGATATGCACAACACCGACAAGGTCGTGACCTTGATCGAGGAAGTGCGCACCATGAAGCTGCGCCTCGACGCCCCGGACGTGAACGCTTCGGAGTTCAAGTTCACGGTGAACGACGAAGGCCGCATCATCTATGGCCTCGGCGCGATCAAAGGCGTGGGCGAAGGCCCGGTCGAGGCCATTACCGAAGTGCGTCAGGACGGGCCGTTCAAGGACCTGTTCGACTTTTGCGCACGCGTTGACCTCAAACGCATCAACAAGCGTACCCTCGATGGCCTGATCCGCAGCGGCGCACTCGACCGTCTTGGCCCGTATTTTCATGATGAGCCGAAGGCTTACCAGGCCAATATCGACCGCAACCGTGCGGTGCTGCTGACCGCCATGGAAGAGGCGATCAAGGCTGCCGAACAGACCGCCCGTACCCATGACAGCGGCCACGCCGACCTGTTTGGCGGGCTGTTCGTCGAAGAAGATGCGGATGTCTACGCCAACCACCGCAAGGCCAAGGAGCTGACTCTGAAGGAACGCCTCAAGGGTGAAAAAGACACCTTGGGCCTGTACCTCACCGGCCACCCGATTGACGAGTACGAAGGCGAAATCCGCCGTTTTGCCCGCCAGCGCATCATCGACCTCAAACCGGCGCGGGATACCCAGACCGTCGCCGGTATGATCATCGCCCTGCGGGTGATGAAAAATAAGAAGGGCGACAAGATGGGCTTCATCACCCTCGATGACCGCTCGGGCCGCATCGAAGCGTCATTGTTTGCCGACGCGTTTCATTCCGCCCAGTCGCTGTTGCAGACCGACGCCATGGTGGTGGTGGAAGGGGAGGTCAGCAATGATGACTTCTCCGGTGGCCTGCGCCTGCGCATCAAGCGCGTGATGAGCATGGAAGACGCCCGCACCAACCTGGCCGAAAGCCTGCGCCTGAAGGTCAAGACCGAAGCGCTTAAGGGCGATCAGCTACGCTGGTTGGGTGACCTGCTAAAACGCCATCGTGGCGCATGCCCGGTGACCATGGAGTACACCGGCAGCGATGCCAAGGCCATGTTGCAGTTTGGTGAGACGTGGCGAATTGATCCCGCTGATGGCTTGATTCAAGCTTTGCGTGACCAGTTCGGGCGAGACAACGTCTTCCTCCAATACCGTTGACGGTCAGATAGATCTGATCTCGACTAAACATTTAATCTCGACCTAAACGCGCCTCTCCCTTAAGGTAGGGCGCGAATAGACAACCGGCTGGCCAGGCACCCCTTGGCCGTCGACCCAAGACGGACGCTTATGAACCCGAATTTTCTTGATTTCGAACAGCCGATCGCTGACCTGCAAGCCAAGATCGAAGAGCTGCGCCTGGTCGGCAATGACAATTCGCTGAACATCGGTGATGAAATCGCTCGCCTGCAAGACAAGAGCAGCACGCTCACCGAAGACATCTTCGGCAAGCTGACCAGCTGGCAGATCGCGCGCCTGGCTCGCCACCCGCGCCGTCCCTACACCCTGGACTACATCGAACACATCTTCACCGAGTTCGACGAGTTGCACGGCGACCGTCACTTCTCGGACGACGCAGCCATCGTGGGCGGCATCGCTCGCCTGGACGACCAGCCGGTGATGGTGATCGGTCACCAGAAAGGCCGTGAAGTGCGCGAGAAAGTACGCCGCAACTTCGGTATGCCGCGCCCGGAAGGCTATCGCAAGGCGTGCCGCCTGATGGAAATGGCCGAGCGCTTCAAGATGCCGATCCTGACCTTCATCGACACGCCGGGTGCCTACCCGGGTATCGACGCCGAAGAGCGCAACCAGAGCGAAGCGATTGCCTGGAACCTGCGCGTCATGGCGCGCCTGAAAACCCCGATCATCGCCACTGTGATCGGTGAAGGTGGTTCCGGCGGTGCCCTGGCCATTGGTGTCTGCGACCAACTGAACATGTTGCAGTACTCGACCTACGCGGTGATCTCGCCGGAAGGTTGTGCCTCGATCCTGTGGAAAACCGCCGAAAAGGCGCCGGACGCTGCCGAAGCCATGGGCATTACCGCCGATCGCCTCAAAGGCCTGGGTATCGTGGACAAGGTCATCGCCGAGCCACTGGGCGGCGCTCACCGTGACCCGGCTGCCGCCGCTGCGACCATCCGTGCCGAGTTGGGGTCGCAACTGGCGATGCTCAAGAAGCTGGATAACGAAGCGCTGCTGGCTCGTCGTTATGAGCGCCTGATGAGCTACGGCCTCTAAGCCGACGCTGTACCCATTGCGGGAGCCGGCTTGTGTGGGAGCTGGCTTGCCGGCGATAGCATCACCTTGGTATCACTGATACCCCGAGGTGCCTGCATCGCAGGCAAGCCCGGCTCCCACATTTGCTTTGTGTATGCTGACGAACGTATTCAAGCTTTGCGGCGGTGACGTGTGATGAAACCAACCCTGCCGGCCACACTCCTGCACACCCTGGCCGACTGGCGCAACGCGCCGGCCTGGCATATCGCATTCTCCGGCGGTCTCGACTCCACCGTTCTGCTGCACCTCCTGGCCTCATTGGCCAAAATCGAAAATCTGCCTCCTGTCAGCGCCGTCCATGTCCACCATGGCCTGCAAGCTGCTGCCGATGCTTGGCCCTCTCATTGCCAATCGGTCTGCGACAGCCTGGGCGTACCTTTGCGCGTCATGCGCGTGCAGGTCAGTCAGGGTGCGAGCCTTGAACGTGCGGCCCGCGAGGCGCGCTACCAAGCGTTCATGCAGGTCCTAGGGGTGGGGGAGGTGCTTTTCACTGGCCAGCATCGCGACGATCAAGCCGAAACCCTGCTGTTTCGCCTGCTGCGTGGCGCCGGTGTACGAGGGCTGGCGGCTATGCCTGAGCATCGCCCCTTGGCGCAGGGGTACTTGGTGCGGCCCTTGCTGGCATTTTCCCGCAGCGACCTGGAAGCCTATGCCCATCAGCATCAGTTGCAGTGGATCGAAGACCCCTCCAACGTTGATCCACGGTTTTCCCGCAATTACCTGCGTCACCGCGTACTTCCCACGCTGACGGAACGCTGGCCCCAGGCGATCACCCACCTGGCTCGCACGGCTGAACACATGGCTGAGGCTCAAGGGCTGCTCGACGAATTGGCGATGATGGACCTGCAGCGCGCCGATCAGCCTTCTGCGTTCCCCTGGTTGCCTCTGCCGTCCCTGGCGCTTGAACCATTGCGCGAGCTATCCGATGCCCGCCAGCGTAACGCCCTGCGGCATTGGCTCACGCCACTGACCCGTTTACCCGACAGCGACCACTGGGCCGGTTGGTATGCCCTGCGCGATGCCAAGAGCGACGCTCAGCCTCTGTGGCGCCTGGCCGACGGCCAAATGCAGCGTAGCGGTGAACGCATCTGGTGGTTGCCCTCAACATGGTCGGAGTTTTCCGACGCATCGGTGAGCTGGCCCGATCCGCAAGATCCACTAAAGTTAACGGGCAATGGTCAACTGAGGTTTATCGGCAAGGCCCCCGAAGGCCCGTTGGAGGTGCGTTATCGCCAGGGTGGCGAAATCATCGACGTAGCAGGCCGAGGCCGGCGGGATCTCAAGCGTCTGCTGAATGAAAGCGGCATGCCGGGCTTCGCCCGTGGCAGATTGCCGCTGGTTTATCGGGGCGAGCAATTGCTGGCTGTGCCAAGCGTTGCGGGGGCATGGTCCAGGTCGGTGGGTGAGGTGCAATTGGATTGGTTGCCACAGACCTGCGATCAAGGTTTGAGCTGATAGCGCCTTTCCGGTAGACTACGCTCCCTTCTTGATACAACTTCTGTGGATTCGCCTGAATCGCAGTCGTTGCCGATTACCAAGCAGTCTTTGCTGGGCGATTCCAAAAAATGTGTAGCGATCAACGTACCGGTGCTTCATTGCTGGTCTGTCACAACGCGGCGGTTTTTTTGAAAGGTGCACTGTGATTAATGCAGGTGATCGGGGGCTTCGGCCTTCCTTCGCTTTCCCCGGCGGCTCGGACCGCTTTAACGCAGACTTCTAGGGTTTTTCATGACGCGCTACATATTCGTCACGGGCGGTGTTGTTTCTTCATTGGGGAAAGGCATTGCCTCCGCTTCATTGGCGGCCATCCTGGAGGCGCGGGGACTTAAGGTCACCATGCTCAAGCTGGACCCGTACATCAACGTTGACCCGGGCACCATGAGCCCGTTCCAGCACGGTGAAGTGTTCGTCACCCACGACGGCGCCGAGACCGACCTGGACCTGGGCCATTACGAGCGGTTCATCCGCACGACCATGACCCAGAACAACAACTTCACCACCGGCCGTGTCTACGAGCACGTGCTGCGCAAAGAGCGCCGTGGTGACTACCTGGGTGCAACCATCCAGGTGATCCCGCACATCACCGACGAAATCAAGCGCCGCATCATCAAGGGTGCAGGCGATGCCGACGTGGCGATGGTCGAGATCGGTGGCACCGTGGGTGACATCGAGTCCCAACCGTTCCTCGAAGCCATCCGCCAGTTGCGTTTCGAAGTCGGCGCCAAGCGCGCGATGCTGATGCACCTGACACTGGTGCCGTACATCGCCACTGCCGGCGAAACCAAAACCAAGCCTACCCAGCATTCGGTCAAGGAACTGCGTTCCATCGGCCTGCAACCGGATGTGCTGGTATGCCGCTCCGATCACCCGATCGACATTTCCTCGCGCCGCAAGATCGCGCAGTTCACCAACGTTGAAGAACGTGCGGTGATTGCCCTGGAAGACGCCGACACCATCTACAAGATCCCGGGCATCCTGCATTCCCAGGGGCTGGATGATTTTGTGGTCGAGCGTTTCGGCCTGCAGTGCGGCGGCGCCGACCTGTCCGAGTGGGAAGCGGTTGTCGACGCCAAGCTCAACCCTGAGCATGAAGTCACCATCGCCATGGTCGGCAAGTACATGGAACTGCTGGACGCGTACAAGTCGCTGATCGAAGCGATGAGCCACGCCGGTATCAGCAACCGTACCAAGGTCAACCTGCGCTACATCGACTCCGAAGACATCGAGAACCAAGGCACCGCGCTGCTCGAAGGTGTTGACGCTATCCTCGTTCCCGGCGGTTTCGGCCTGCGTGGCGTGGAAGGCAAGATCACTGCCGTGCAGTACGCTCGTGAAAACAAGGTGCCGTACCTGGGTATCTGCCTGGGCATGCAAGTGGCTGTTATCGAGTTCGCCCGTAACGTGCTGGGCTGGAAAGACGCCAACTCCACCGAGTTCGATCACACCAGCGGCCATCCGGTCGTGGGCCTGATCACCGAGTGGGAAGACGCCACCGGCGCCGTTGAAACCCGTACCGAAACTTCCGACCTGGGCGGCACCATGCGCCTGGGTGCACAGGATTGCCTGCTGGAAGCCGGCTCGCTGGTACACGACTGCTACGGCAAGGACGTGATCGTCGAGCGTCACCGCCACCGTTACGAAGTGAACAACAACCTGCTGCCGCAGATCAAAGAAGCTGGCCTGAAAATCTCCGGCCGCTCCGGTGATGGCAAGCTGGTTGAAGTGGTCGAGGCACCGGATCATCCATGGTTCGTGGCTTGCCAGTTCCACCCGGAGTTCACCTCGACACCGCGTGACGGTCACCCGTTGTTCAGTGGTTTCGTCAAAGCAGCACTGACGCAACATCAGAAGAAGGCGTAAACCTGATGGCCCAGAAGATCATTCGCGTAGGCGACATCGAGATTGCCAACGACAAGCCCATGGTGCTGTTCGGCGGCATGAACGTGCTGGAAAGCCGCGACATGGCGATGCAGGTGTGTGAAGAGTACGTGCGGGTCACCCAGAAGCTGGGTATTCCTTACGTCTTCAAGGCCAGCTTCGACAAGGCCAACCGTTCGTCCGTGACCTCCTATCGCGGCCCGGGCCTTGAAGAAGGCATGCGGATCTTCCAGGACATCAAGCAAGCCTTCGGCGTGCCGATCATCACCGACGTCCACGAGCCTGAGCAGGCTGCCGTGGTCGCCGAGGTGTGCGACATCATCCAGTTGCCGGCCTTCCTGTCGCGCCAGACCGACCTCGTGGTCGCCATGGCCAAGACCGGCGCGGTGATCAACATCAAGAAAGCCCAATTCCTCGCCCCTCAGGAGATGAAACACATCCTGAGCAAATGCGTGGAAGCGGGTAACGACCAGTTGATCCTTTGCGAGCGGGGTTCGAGCTTCGGCTATAACAACCTCGTGGTGGACATGCTCGGTTTCGGCATCATGAAACAGTTCGAATACCCAGTGTTCTTCGACGTGACCCACGCGCTGCAAATGCCCGGTGGTCGCTCGGACTCCGCTGGCGGGCGACGTGCCCAGGTGGCGGATCTGGCCAAGGCGGGCATGAGCCAGTCCCTGGCGGGCCTGTTCCTTGAAGCTCACCCGGACCCGGACAACGCCAAATGTGATGGCCCATGCGCCCTGCGCCTGGACAAGCTGGAGCCATTCCTGGCCCAACTCAAGCAGTTGGACGAGCTGGTCAAGAGTTTTCCGACGGTAGAGACCGCGTAACTGGTATTTCTCCGGTAGAATTTCCCACGCTTTACGCTCAGGCCCCCGGGCCTGAGCCTTGTCGTCTGCAAGCCTGCCCCGTTGTTCCACCCTTGCGGTCGGTCAAAAGATTTCCTTCAGCTGCGTCGTTTTCGTCAACTTTGGAGTGTTTACAACAATGGCAAAAATCGTCGACATCAAAGGTCGTGAAGTTCTCGACTCCCGTGGCAACCCCACCGTCGAAGCCGACGTGCTTCTCGATAACGGCATCATCGGCAGCGCCTGCGCGCCGTCCGGTGCCTCCACCGGTTCGCGCGAAGCGCTGGAACTGCGTGATGGCGACAAGAGCCGTTACCTGGGCAAGGGTGTACTCAAGGCTGTAGCCAACATCAACGGTCCGATTCGTGACCTGTTGCTGGGCAAGGACCCGCTGGACCAGAAAGCTCTGGACCACGCGATGATCAAGCTCGACGGCACTGAAAACAAAGGCAGCCTCGGCGCCAACGCCATCCTCGCGGTATCCCTGGCCGCCGCCAAGGCAGCAGCCCAGGACCAGGACCTGCCGTTGTACGCACACATTGCCAACCTGAATGGCACTCCGGGCGTCTACTCGATGCCGGTGCCGATGATGAACATCATCAACGGTGGCGAGCACGCGGATAACAACGTCGACATCCAGGAATTCATGGTGCAGCCAGTGGGCGCCAAGTCCTTCTCCGAAGGCCTGCGCATGGGCACCGAGATTTTCCATCACCTCAAGGCTGTACTGAAGGCTCGTGGCTTGAGCACTGCCGTGGGTGACGAAGGTGGTTTCGCGCCGAACCTGGCCTCCAACGAAGATGCACTGAAAGTCATCTCCGAAGCTGTGGCCAACGCTGGCTACACGCTGGGCACCGACGTGACCCTGGCCCTGGACTGCGCCGCCAGCGAATTCTATGAAGACGGCAAGTACAACCTGTCCGGCGAAGGCCAGGTGTTCGACTCCGAAGGCTTCGCTGAATACCTCAAAGGCTTGACCCAGCGCTACCCGATCATCTCGATCGAAGACGGCCTGGACGAGTCCGACTGGGATGGCTGGAAAATCCTCACCGACAAGATCGGCGAAAAAATCCAGCTGGTGGGCGACGACCTGTTTGTGACCAACACCAAGATCCTGAAAGAAGGCATCGACAAGAAGATCGCCAACTCGATCCTGATCAAGTTCAACCAGATCGGCACCCTGACCGAAACCCTGGAAGCCATCCAGATGGCCAAGGCCGCGGGCTACACCGCCGTGATCTCCCATCGCTCCGGCGAAACCGAAGATTCCACCATTGCCGACCTGGCCGTGGGGACTTCGGCGGGCCAGATCAAGACCGGTTCCCTGTGCCGTTCCGATCGCGTCTCCAAGTACAACCAATTGCTGCGCATCGAAGAGCAATTGGCAGGTAAGGCCAAGTACAACGGTCGCGGCGAGTTTCGCGGCTAAGCAGTAAATGGTAAAAAGTCGGCGGATTGCGTCGGAAATCTCACGGAAATGTGAATTTCGGCGCTAATCTGCTGACTGACAAGCGCAAGCCTGGGTTTTCCAGGCTTTGTGCTATCAGTTGCTGCAAAAGGTTTGCATGACTGTCTTTATTCAATGGATACCCGGATTTCGATGCGCAGTCCCAATTGGTTGTTCCTCGTCTTGCTCTTGTTGCTGGCTGGCCTGCAGTACCGCCTATGGGTCGGTAATGGCAGCTTTGCGCAGGTGGAAGAGTTGACCCAGCAAATTGCCGACCAGCGTGCCGAAAACGAACGCCTGCTGGAGCGCAACCGTGTCCTCTACGCTGAAGTGCTTGAGCTGAAAAAAGGCACGGAGACCGTTGAAGAGCGGGCTCGTCATGAGTTGGGCATGGTCAAGGAGGGCGAGACCCTCTACCAGTTGGCCCAATGAGCCACGATTTACCGGCCTTCTGGGCCGTGATTCCTGCCGCGGGCGTCGGTGCCCGTATGGCTGCGGACCGTCCCAAGCAGTACCTGCAATTGGGCGGGCGCACTATTCTCGAACACAGCCTCGGCTGTTTTCTCGACCATCCATGCCTCAAGGGCCTGGTGGTCAGTCTTGCAATTGACGATCCTTATTGGCCCACCTTGGCATGCGCCAATGACCCGCGTATCCAGCGTGCCGACGGGGGCTCGGAACGTTCCGGCTCGGTACTCAATGCGCTGCTGCAACTCAACGCCCTGGGCGCAAGTGATGACGACTGGGTGTTGGTGCATGACGCTGCGCGGCCTAACCTGAGCCGTGATGACCTCGACAAGTTGTTGGCGGAACTGGCTGACGATCCGGTAGGCGGCCTGCTGGCGGTACCGGCACGCGACACCCTCAAGCGTGTCGACAAGCATGGCCGTGTGGTGGACACCATTGATCGCCGCCTGATCTGGCAGGCTTACACGCCGCAGATGTTCCGCCTGGGCGCCTTGCACCGCGCCTTGGCCGACAGCCTGGTGGCCGATGCGGTGATCACCGATGAAGCGTCGGCCATGGAATGGTCCGGGCAGGCACCGCGCCTGATCGAAGGCCGTTCGGACAATATCAAGGTGACTCGGCCGGAAGACTTGGAGTGGTTGAAATTGCGCTGGGTTAACCGGCGGTAACCTGTCAGACCGGGTCTGCTTCATCGCAGCATAGGTATCTATACAACTTTGTAGGCTGTAGCAGCCGACGGTAACCACGATGCGAAGCGAGACGCTCTTGATCTTGATCTGCTTTTGATCTTAGGCGCCCCGTTAAACCACGCTGGCCGGAATTCGACAGGGATTTGGGGGGTAAACCGGCAGGGATGCCGGTTTAGCCGCCCCGCGCCATGGATGGCGCGTGGCGGCGACCCCCCAAATCACTGGCGGATTACGGGCACACCGAGCCTAAGCGAGGTGCCGAGTGGTGGGGCAAGAGCGTTTTGCTTACTTTGCCGCTTTTGCAAAGTGAGCCGCCGTCAGGGCGGAACCCTAAGTGGCCGTTACCGCAGGAATGGATATGTACACGGTCCGACTGTGTTGACTGTCAAGCCGTCTTCGCAGGCAAGCCAGCTCCCACAGTTGGATCGCGGTGCGTCAGTTAGATCAGCGTCGGCTGCCAGGCCGTCGCGGGAGCAAGCTCCCTCGCCACAGGTTTAGCGTCGTACCGAAGTTGTGTAGATACCTATGTTCATCGCAGGCAAGCCAGCTCCCACATTTGATCGCTGCCACATCAAACAACACGTCCAACTGTGGGAGCCGGGCTTGCCCGCGATGAGGCCGGTGCAGACCACCTCAATTCAATGCTTGTACTCCGGCCTCTGCGCCAACCCCACCTTCAAGAAATCCACCAGCTTCCTCACCTTCGGCGACAAATGCCGCTGCTGCGGATACAGCGCCCACACGGCGGTATTCGGCGGTTGATGAGCCTGCAGCAGCGACACCAACGCCCCGCTGTGCAGATGCTCCAGCACGTAGTAATCCGGCAACTGGCACAAGCCCATGCCTTGCAGCGCCGCATCCAGCACCGCTTGCCCACTGTTGCAGCGCCAATTGCCTTGCACACGCTGGGAAAATTCCCGCCCATCCTGGGCCATTTGCCAGATATCCGAGCTGCCAATCAGGCAGTTATGCCGGCTCAACTCCGACAAGCTGTGTGGCCGACCGTACCGTTCGAGGTAGGAGGGGGAGGCGCACAGGTACATGCGCCGAGGCGCCAGGCGGCTGGCGACCATGCGCGAGTCCTGCAGGCGTCCCAGGCGGATGGCCAGGTCGAGGCCTTCATGGACCAGGTCCAGCGAGCGGTTGGTCAACTCGATGTCCACGCGCAGTTGCGGATAGTGCGCCATGAACCGCGTCACCAGCGGCACGATAAAACGTTCGCCATAGGCCACGGCGCAGGTCATGCGCAACATGCCCTTGGGTTCGCTGGTCAGGTCGCCCACCGCCCGCAACGCTTCCTCGCGACCGTCCTGCAGGCGCTGGCAGTGCTGCAGGAAGGTCTGGCCGGCTTCGGTCAAGGTCACCTTGCGCGTACTGCGGTACAGCAGCCGGGTTTGCAGGCGTTCTTCCAGGCGTGCCACTTGCCGGCTGACGTGGGAGGACGATACCCCCAACCGTTCGGCCGCCGCCGTGAACTGGCTGCATTCGGCCACCGCGACAAACTCGTCAATGCCTTCCCAGCGGTTCTCCAGCATGCTAATTGTCCCTGTACGGCAATAATGTTTTGCTTTGGTTCGGATTATTCATCAATGGGCGATGTTTTACACTCACTGCCTCAGTTTTTAACCCGATGGAGAAACCCGGATGATCAAGTCCCGTGCCGCCGTAGCCTTCGAAGCCAAAAAGCCCCTTGAGATTGTTGAAGTGGATGTCGCCATGCCCAAGGCTGGCGAGGTGCTGCTGCGGGTGGTCGCGTCCGGCGTGTGCCACACCGACGCCTACACCTTGTCGGGCGCCGACCCGGAAGGCATCTTCCCGTCGATCCTCGGCCATGAAGGCGGCGCAGTGGTGGAAGCCATTGGCGAGGGCGTGACTTCGGTGGCTGTGGGCGATCACGTGATCCCGCTGTACACACCGGAATGCGGCAAGTGCAAGTTCTGCCTGAGTGGCAAGACCAACCTGTGCCAGGCCATTCGCGCCACGCAGGGCAAGGGCTTGATGCCGGATGGCACCACGCGTTTCTCCTACAAGGGCCAGCCGATCTTCCACTACATGGGCACCTCGACGTTCTCCGAGTACACCGTGCTGCCGGAAATCTCTGTGGCCAAGATTCCTAAAGAAGCGCCGTTGGAAAAAGTTTGCCTGCTCGGTTGCGGTGTCACCACCGGCATCGGTGCGGTGATCAACACCGCCAAGGTCAAGCCGGGCGACACCGTGGCCGTCTTCGGCCTGGGCGGTATTGGCCTGTCGGCGATTATCGGTGCGGTCAAAGCCAAGGCCGGGCGTATCATCGCCATCGATATCAACCCGGCCAAGTTCGAAATCGCCAAGCAACTGGGCGCTACCGATTGCATCAACCCGAAGGACTACGACCGCCCGATCCAGGACGTGATTGTCGACCTGACTGACGGCGGCGTGGACTTTTCCTTCGAGTGCATCGGCAACGTACAACTGATGCGTGCGGCCCTTGAGTGCTGCCACAAAGGCTGGGGCGAATCGGTGATCATCGGTGTGGCCGGTGCTGGCCAGGAAATTGCCACTCGCCCATTCCAACTGGTCACCGGGCGCGTCTGGCGTGGGTCGGCGTTTGGTGGTGTGCGCGGTCGTACCGAATTGCCAAGCTACGTGGAAATGGCCCAGACCGGTGAAATCCCGCTGGATACCTTCATCACCCACACCATGGGTCTGGAAGATATCAACAAAGCGTTTGACCTGATGCATGAAGGCAAGAGCATTCGTACCGTCATTCACTTCTGAGGTCGGCCATGAGTCTGGAAAACCTGTCATGCCAGAAGAGCTTCGGCGGCTGGCATAAACGCTACAAGCATCATTCGGATGTGCTCGGTTGCGACATGACCTTCGCGGTCTATCTGCCGCCGCAAGCAGAGCAGGGCGGTAAATTACCGGTGCTGTATTGGCTGTCCGGTCTGACCTGCACCGATGAGAACTTCATGCAGAAAGCCGGCGCCCAGCGCATGGCCGCCGAACTGGGCTTGATTATCGTCGCGCCGGACACCAGCCCCCGTGGCCCCGGTGTGCCGGATGATCCGGACAACGCCTGGGATTTTGGCCTCGGCGCCGGTTTCTACCTCAATGCCACCCAGGAACCCTGGGCCAAGCACTATCGGATGCATGACTACGTGGTGCACGAATTGCCGGCACTGGTGGAGGCGCATTTCCCTGCGTCGGATAAACGCGGCATCAGCGGCCACTCCATGGGCGGTCACGGTGCGCTGGTCTGCGCGCTGCGCAACCCAGGACGTTACCTGTCGGTGTCGGCGTTTTCGCCGATCAACAACCCGATGGACTGCCCATGGGGTCAGAAAGCCTTTTCCCGTTATTTGGGTGAAGAGCGCTCTAAGTGGCGTGAATGGGATGCCTGCGTGCTGATCAGCGAAGCCTCGGAAAAGCTGCCGCTGTTGGTGGACCAGGGCGATCGCGACGATTTTCTCGCCGTTCAGCTAAAGCCCGAAGCCCTGCTGCAGGCGGCCAAGGCAGCCAACCATCCGCTGGAACTGCGCCTGCAGCCTGGCTACGACCACAGCTACTTTTTCATCGCCAGCTTCATCGAAGACCATTTGCGCCATCATGGGCGTGCTTTGCTCGGTTAATCTGAGGCAAAAGTAGGTAGAATCACGCCCTGAATTAAATCGGGGCGTTTTTTTATGCGTATTGGCCACGGCTACGATGTGCACCGTTTCGCTGAAGGCGATTTCATCACCCTAGGCGGCGTGCGCATTGCACACCACCATGGGTTGCTGGCTCATTCCGACGGCGACGTGGTCCTGCACGCCTTGAGCGATGCCTTGCTCGGCGCGGCTGCATTAGGCGATATCGGCAAGCATTTTCCGGACACCGATCCCACCTTCAAGGGCGCGGACAGCCGTGTGTTGCTGCGCCATGTGGTCGGCCTGATCCATGCCAAGGGCTGGAAGGTCGGCAACGTCGATAACACCATCGTCGCCCAGGCGCCGAAAATGGCCCCCCATATTGAAGCGATGCGCACAGCGATCGCCGAAGACCTGCAAATTGAATTGGATCAAGTCAACGTGAAAGCCACCACCACCGAAAAGCTCGGGTTTACCGGTCGTGAAGAGGGCATTGCGGTGCACTCAGTCGCCTTGTTGCTGCGCGCATGAACGACCTGCAACTGCTTGGCCCGCGGGCCTATGGCGAGGCCCTGGGCAGCGCGGTACTGAAGGCCACGGCCGAAGACTTCCAGGTTGATGAGGTGCTGGACATCCCGCTGACCGGCGATGGCGAGCACCTGTGGCTGTGGGTGGAAAAGCGCGGCTTGAACACTGAGGAAGCCGCACGGCGTATCGCCAAGGCTGCTGGGGTGCCATTGCGCACCGTCAGCTATGCCGGGCTCAAGGATCGTCAGGCCCTGACCCGCCAGTGGTTCAGCGTGCAATTGCCCGGCAAGGCCGACCCGGACATGAGCGGCGCGGAAAACGACACCCTCAAGATCCTTAAAACCGCCCGTCACAAGCGCAAGTTGCAGCGTGGGGCCCATTCGGCCAATGGTTTCACCTTGCGCCTGACCCAACTGGCCGGCGACATCGCTGCCATCGACGCACGTCTGCAGTTGATTGCCCGGCACGGCATCCCCAATTATTTCGGCACCCAGCGGTTTGGCCACAACGGCGGCAATGTGGTGGATGCTCGCGAGTGGGCTGCCCGCAAGGCCCTGCCCGAGCAGCGCAACGTGCGCTCGCGCTTGCTGTCCACGGCTCGCAGTTACCTGTTCAACCAAGTGTTGGCGGCTCGCGTCGCCGACGGTTCATGGCAGCGTGCCCAAGTTGGCGATCTGCTGGCGTTTACCGACAGTCGCAGTTTTTTTCCGGCCGGGGAAGCTGAATGCAGTGACCCGCGCCTGGCGATCCTGGACCTGCATCCCACCGGCCCGCAGTGGGGCGAAGGCGACTCGCCGGCGAAAGGTCTTACGTACGAGCTGGAACAATCTGTCGCCGCTGGCGAAGCAGACCTACGTGATTGGTTGGTGAAGGCGGGAATGAGCCAGGAACGTCGCATTCTGCGACTGCCCATTGGCGGGTTGACGTGGCATTATCCCGGGCCTGACATTCTGCAATTGGAATTCGTCCTGCCGGCCGGATGCTTCGCCACTGTCTTGGTGCGCGAGCTTGTTGATCTGGTGCCGGTGGGGCAGACGGACAGCCCATGCGTATTCTGATATCAAACGATGACGGTGCCACCGCACCCGGTCTTGCCGCGCTTCATGCTGCGCTGCAGGATTACGCCGAGTGCGTGGTGGTTGCCCCCGACCAGGACAAGAGCGGCGCCAGCAGTTCGCTGACGCTCGACCGTCCGCTGCATCCGCGGGTCCTGGCCAATGGCTTTATCAGCGTTAACGGCACCCCCACCGACTGCGTGCACCTGGCGATCAACAGTCTGCTGGAGCACCAGCCGGACCTGGTGGTCTCGGGGATCAACCTGGGCGCCAACCTGGGCGATGACGTGCTGTATTCCGGCACCGTGGCGGCGGCCCTTGAAGGGCGCTTCCTGGGCCGCACCGGCTTTGCCTTTTCCTTTGCTTCGCGGCAACTGGATAACCTGGCGACGGCGGCCTACTACGCGCGCAAGTTGGTGGAGGCCCATGCTTCCCTGGACCTGCCGCCGCGTACGGTGCTCAACGTCAATATCCCCAACTTGCCCCTCGACCATATTCGCGGTATCCAACTCACGCGCCTGGGCCATCGCGCCCGTGCGGCGGCGCCCTTGAAGGTGGTCGACCCTCGCGGCAAGGAAGGGTATTGGATCGCCGCCGCCGGCGACGCCGAAGATGGCGGCGAAGGCACGGACTTTCATGCGGTGATGCAAGGCTATGTCTCCGTTACTCCTCTGCTGTTTGATCGCACCTTCAGTGATGCCTTCAGTGGCCTTGATGGCTGGCTGGAGGGACTGCGTTGATGGCTCGTGAACAAGACGATCTGTTGCGCCGTGGCATCGGGATGACCTCCCAGCGCACCCGGGAGCGGTTGATCCAGCGTCTGTATGAAGAAGGCTTGTCCAACGCGCAGGTGCTGGAAGTGATCCGGCGCACGCCGCGGCACCTGTTTGTCGATGAGGCGCTGGCGCATCGCGCCTATGAAGACACAGCGTTGCCCATCGGCCACAACCAGACCATCTCTCAGCCCTATATGGTTGCGCGTATGAGCGAGCTATTGCTGGCGGCGGGGCCGTTGGACAAGGTGCTGGAGATTGGTACCGGCTCCGGCTACCAGACGGCCGTGCTGTCGCAACTGGTAGAGCGGGTGTTTTCGGTCGAACGCATCAAGGTGCTACAGGACCGGGCCAAAGAGCGTCTGGTGGAGCTGAACCTGCGCAACGTGGTATTCCGCTGGGGCGATGGTTGGGAGGGCTGGCCGGCGCTGGCGCCCTACAACGGTATCATCGTCACCGCAGTGGCCACCGATGTGCCGCAAGCCTTGCTGGATCAATTGGCGCCTGGCGGGCGGCTGGTCATCCCGGTGGGCTCCGGTGAAGTGCAACAGTTGATGCTTATTATCCGTGAGGACGAAGGTTTTTCCCGGCATGTACTCGGTGCCGTGCGGTTCGTACCCTTGCTCAACGGCCCGCTGGCCTGATCATTTATTCGCGGGCAGTGAATTCTGTAAGCGCGGATGTGTCTTACGGCGGGGCCCATTGAATCAACATGCCTGGCAGCCACGATTAAACATGATGAATTTTTCCTTTCAGTCAGGTGCCAGTAAAAAGCCAATGCCCAGTTATACTTGCGTCATATTTCAAGCCTGATACAGGCGTTAACGTTCAGCCACCACAAAGGGAGCGGCGGGTGAGTCTCACAGGTCCTGCGCAGCGAATGAGTAAAACAAGCTTTCAGCGACTGGTGCTTGGCCTTGTCTTGAGTTCCTTATTGGCAGCCTGCTCGAGCACGCCATCCGGCGGTGCGCGGGTCGTTGACCGTACCAACGCAACCCCCCAGAGACCTACGGTCACCACCGGCCAATACGTGGTGCGCAAAGGCGACACACTGTTCTCGATTGCCTTCCGTTATGGCTGGGACTACAAGGCGCTGGCCGCCCGTAACAACATTCCTGTGCCGTATACGATCCATCCCGGTCAGACCATTCGTTTCGATGGTCGCTCAGGTTCTGCCCCTACGGCAGTTGTGACAAAGTCGGGATCTTCGCCATCGTCGTCGAGCAAGACCACCATCATTACCCGGCCTGCAGGCAGCGCCGCCCCTACGGTTGCGAGCAAGCCGGCACCCGCGCCGTTGCCACCTGCCGGGCCTGCGCCGACTGGATGGGGATGGCCTTCAAACGGCGTGTTGATTGGAAAATTCTCTTCAAACGGTAGTTTGAATAAAGGCATTGATATCGCCGGGGATTTGGGACAGCCTGTTTTAGCTGCGTCTGATGGGACAGTGGTGTACGCCGGGAGTGGTTTGCGGGGCTACGGCGAGCTGGTCATCATCAAACACAGCGATACCTACGTCAGTGCCTACGGTCATAACCGCAGGTTGTTGGTTCGGGAGGGGCAGCAGGTCAAGGTCGGACAGACGATTGCCGAAATGGGGTCAACGGGCACAGACCGGGTGAAACTGCACTTTGAGATTCGCCGCCAAGGGAAGCCTGTAGATCCGCTGCAATTCCTGCCCCGTCGTTGATGTGTTGCACAGCCTGTTCCCTCACGTAGAAGGAACAGGCTCCAGCGTTGCCAAGGATAGAGGCGTCGCTTGAGCTTGAGGTCGAACTCACCAAAGGACTATAACAATGGCTCTCAGTAAAGAAGTGCCGGAGTTTGACATCGACGATGAGGTTCTCCTTATGGAGACCGGCATCGATTTGGAAACGATGTCAGATAATGAAGGGGTATCACCACCTTCAGTTCGCACCAAATCCAAAAATGCTGCCGCGTTGAAGCAGCACAAGTACGTTGACTACACGCGGGCGCTCGATGCGACCCAGCTGTACCTCAATGAAATCGGCTTTTCCCCTCTGTTGACCCCCGAAGAAGAAGTCCATTTTGCGCGTCTGTCGCAGAAGGGCGATCCGGCTGGGCGTAAGCGCATGATTGAAAGCAACCTGCGCCTGGTGGTGAAGATCGCCCGACGCTACGTCAACCGTGGGCTTTCCCTGTTGGACCTGATCGAGGAGGGCAACCTGGGCTTGATCCGGGCTGTGGAGAAGTTCGACCCTGAGCGGGGCTTCCGTTTCTCCACCTATGCCACCTGGTGGATTCGCCAGACCATCGAACGGGCGATCATGAATCAGACCCGCACGATCCGGTTGCCGATCCATGTGGTCAAGGAGCTCAACGTCTACCTGCGGGCGGCGCGTGAGCTGACGCAAAAACTCGATCATGAACCTTCGCCTGAAGAGATCGCCAACCTCCTGGAAAAACCGGTAGGGGAGGTCAAGCGCATGCTGGGCCTTAACGAGCGTGTCTCTTCGGTCGATGTCTCGCTGGGGCCGGATTCGGATAAGACCCTGCTAGACACCCTGACCGATGATCGTCCGACAGACCCTTGCGAGCTGCTGCAAGACGATGATCTTTCCCAAAGTATTGACCAGTGGCTGTCAGAGCTCACGGACAAGCAGCGTGAAGTGGTGATTCGCCGCTTCGGCCTGCGCGGCCATGAGAGCAGCACCCTGGAGGATGTAGGCCTGGAGATTGGCCTGACCCGTGAGCGGGTGCGGCAGATCCAGGTGGAGGGCCTCAAGCGCTTGCGCGAGATCCTGGAGAAGAATGGCTTGTCGAGTGAGTCGTTGTTCCAATAAACGACACAAGACAAAAATGTGGGAGCCGGCTTTTGTGGGAGCTGGCTTGCCTGCGATAGCATCAACTCGGTATAGCTAGTGCACCGAGTCGATAGCATCGCAGGCAAGCCAGCTCCCACATACAGCTGCGCTCCCACATTTTTGTCCGTCATTACATCGGTGTAGCGCACCAAAATCCAGGCATAAAAAAACCCCGCTTTTAAGGGCGGGGTTTTTTCGACTAAGTCAGTACAAGTTAGATAACTTGAACTTCTTCAGCTTGCATGCCTTTCTGACCGCGGGTAGCGATGAAAGAAACCTGTTGGCCTTCTTTCAGGCTTTTGAAGCCGTCGGATTGGATAGCTTTGAAGTGAACGAACAGGTCGTCACCGGATTGTGGAGTGATGAAGCCGAAGCCTTTTTCATCGTTGAACCACTTAACGGTACCAGTTTGGCGATTAGACATGGTGTATCTCCTTGGACAAAGTTAACTGCGACTCAGGAAAAGCCCTGGCCGAGACTGAGTGCAAAGAGCAGGAAAAATTCTTGGAGATGGTTGGATCGAAATTCAACATATCGTGTAGAGATTCTCAGTGACACAAGCAGCACAGTGGCGCCACCTTAACCCTTTTTCAGGAACGTGCCAATGGTATTTCCGAAGGTTTCTCTAATTTCGTGACTGGCGGTGGTATTTACAGTCATTGGCGCCGGGCACCCGGGCCCCGGCCACGCTGGCTGCGGCTTATAGCTGGCAGTGCATTGATCAAGAAAACCGGTGCGGCCTTTGAACCCCAACGCCGGCCCCGGTAAGATGGCCCACAGATTTTTTTCGCCTCGCTATTCAGGACACCGCCATGAGCATCAAATCGGACAAGTGGATTCGCCGCATGGCGCAGGAACACGGCATGATCGAGCCGTTCGTCGAACGCCAGATTCGTGGCGAAGGCGACGAGCGCGTGATTTCGTACGGCGTTTCCAGCTATGGCTACGACGTGCGTTGCGCCGATGAATTCAAGGTGTTCACCAACATCAATTCGGCGATCGTCGATCCGAAAAACTTCGACGAAAAGAGCTTCGTCGACGTCAAGAGCGACGTGTGCATCATCCCGCCCAACTCTTTCGCCCTGGCGCGCACCGTGGAATTCTTCCGTATTCCTCGTGACGTGTTGACCATTTGCCTGGGTAAAAGCACCTATGCCCGCTGCGGCATTATCGTGAACGTCACGCCGCTTGAGCCGGAGTGGGAAGGCCATGTGACCCTAGAGTTCTCCAATACCACCACCTTGCCGGCAAAGATCTACGCCAACGAGGGCGTGGCACAGATGCTGTTCCTGCAGTCCGATGAGGCCTGTGAAGTGTCCTACAAAGACCGCGCGGGCAAGTATCAGGGCCAGCGTGGCGTCACTCTCCCACGCGCTTGATCGAAAGCGCCTACGGGTAAAGGGAATTTGTCTGCAGAAAGTGACTCTATCTAGGTGTACTGCTTCGGCGCGTGTGAAACGCGTCGGGCCATACTTGAGGAGTACCTTATGAAGATCGACCCGCGAATCAGCGCAGAACTCGCCCGGCTTGAACCCAACCAGATTGGTGTTCTGGCCTGGTCCTTGATGGCCAACCCCGCGCACGCGGGGGGCATCCCTGGTCAACCCGAACCTGATTACCCGCAGCCTACCGAGCCGGGTGAGCCGACCTTACCGGACGAGCCGCCACCCGCGCCTGTTGCCTGATACCTGAGCAGGCTTGTTTCGATTCATTGAATCGGCCAGACCTGGTGATCGCCAATCACAAAGATTCGCTGGTCCTGCGCCTGCTCCACGGCATAACCCCCTGTGAACGCGCCGAAGGCCGGCAGCAGGCTAACCTGAGTGCCGATCTGGAAGCACGGCAGGCGTAGCCGCTGGCGCCCTTTGCCGCGCAGGTGGTACACCGGATGCACATGCCCCGCCAGCACATGATGGCTGGCATGAGCGTCGGGTTCATGTTGCAAGGCGAAAGGGCCCATCAGCACAGGCTCCGCGACCACTTCGATGCCCAAATCCAGCGGTGGATCGCCGGCACGTTTGTCGTGATTGCCGCGAATCAACGTCAAGACCAGCGTGCTATTACGTTCACGCCAGGCACGGACTGCGTTCAGGGTGCCTGTGGCGTGTGAGCCAGGGCCGTGTAGGAAATCGCCGAGAAAGATCAACTGCGCGCAGGGCAAGGCCGATATCAAATCATCCAGGCGTTCCAGATTCGCCGTAGTCGTGCCCTGTGGCACGGGTTGCCCCAGGCTGCGATAGGCCGACGCCTTGCCAAAATGCGCATCGGCGATCAGCAGGCATTTACGCGCCGGCCAGTACACAGCTTTCTGCGGCAATAGCCATAGCTCTTCATCTTCCAGCGTCAGTGGGTAATGCATCAGCCTTGCCCTTTGTCGGCGATTTTTTCCAGGTCCTTGACCATCCGCGCGATGCGCTCCGAGAGTTTTTCCGAGCTCATGCTTTCGCGCATCCGTTCTACCAGCAGCGGAAAGGCCAGGGGCGTGGGCCGCTGGATGCTGTGCAGGTCCAACTTCAATGTCGACAGATGATTCAGCGTCTGTTCCAGCCGGCGAATATCCAGCTCGTCCCGCAGCACTTCCTCCCCAGCCTGGGCCAGCAGCAGATTTTGCGGGTCATATTGCTTGAACACCTCAAAGAACAAACCGCTGGAAGCCTGCACTTGTCGCGTGCTTTTCGGCGCGCCGGGATACCCGGCAAACACTAGCCCTGCGATTCGTGCAATCTCGCGAAAGCGGCGCAGGGCCAATTCGCCGGCATTGAGGCTGGCGACCACGTCAGCCAGCAGGCCTTGGGGGCTCAGCAACCTAGTGTTCAACAACTGGGGCCACTGCACCTCGGTAGCGCTCAACAGCTCCAGGCCATAATCATTCACCGCAATCGAAAAGGTCAGCGGCTGCTGCTGGCTAACCCGCCACGCCAGCAAACTGGCCAAGCCCAGGTGTACCTGGCGGCCAGCGAACGGATACAGAAACAAGTGCCAGCCCTCCCGCGACCGCAGGGTTTCAGCCAGCAAATGCTCGCGGGTCGGCAGCCCGGACCAGCGCAATTGGGTGTGCAGCAACGGTTGCACCGCCTTCATCTCTGGGCCGTCGAAGTGCCCATGCGCGGCGGCATCAAAACGCTCGACCACCGCCTGGGCCAGTTCGTTGGAAAGGGGCATGCGCCCGCCATTCCAGCGTGGCACGGCGGCTTTTTTCGCGTTGCTGCGGCGCACATAGGCGGTCATGTTTTCCACACGCACCAGTTCCAGCAAGCGCCCGGCGAACAGAAACCCATCCCCCGGCTTGAGCCTTGCAATAAAGCCTTCCTCGACACTGCCCAGGTTCTTGCCGCCGCCGCCTTTGCTCCAGAACTTGAGCTGGATACTGGCGTCACTGACGATGGTGCCGACGCTCATGCGATGGCGGCGTGCCAGGCGGGCATCCGGAACACGCCAGATGCCGTGCTCATCGGGCTCCACCCGGCGGTAATCCGGATAAGCGGTGAGTGACAGGCCACCATGGCGCACAAATCCGAGGGCCCAGGCCCAATCCGCTTCGCTGAGGTCGCGATAGGCCCAGGCGCCGCGCACTTCGTCCAACAGTGCCGCCGGAGTAAACCCGCCGCCCAAGGCCATGCTGACCAGGTGTTGTACCAGCACATCCAGCGGTTTGTGCGGTGATTCCCGCGCTTCGATGCGCCGTTGGGCGATCGCATCCTGGGCGGCTGCGGCTTCCACCAGCTCCAGGCTGTGGGTTGGCACCAGCGTTACCCGTGAGGGCCGCCCTGGCGCGTGGCCGGAACGCCCGGCGCGTTGCATCAGCCGCGCCACACCCTTGGCGGAGCCGATTTGCAGCACCCGTTCCACCGGCAGGAAGTCCACGCCCAGGTCCAGGCTGGAGGTGCACACCACTGCCTTGAGCTGTCCATCTTTCAACGCTCGCTCCACCCAGTCCCGGGTCTCTCTCGATAACGAACCGTGGTGCAGGGCAATCAAGCCGGCCCAGTCCGGACGAGCGCCCAGAATCGCCTGGTACCAGATCTCGGATTGCGCGCGGGTGTTGGTAAATACCAGGCAACTGCTGCTGGCCTCTACCTCGGCGACCACTTGCGGCAACATCTTCAAGCCGATATGCCCGGCCCAGGGAAAGCGCTCGGTGACGGGCGGCAGCAAGGTGTCGACCTTCAGTGCCTTGGCCGTTTGCCCCTGTACATTGATGCCGTCACCATGTGGGACCAGTACCTCCAATGCGTGGGCCTGATTACCCAGCGTCGCGGAAATACCCCACACCATCAACTCAGGATGCCAGCGCCGCAAGCGTGCCAGTGCCAGTTGCAATTGCACGCCGCGCTTGTTGCCGATCAATTCGTGCCATTCATCCACGATGACCATGCGCAGGTACGCCAGGCTGGTTTCACTGTCGGCACGGGCCAGCATCAGGGTCAGGCTTTCCGGAGTGGTGACCAGAGCGGTGGGTTGGCGACGGGTCTGGCGTGCGCGTTCACTGCTGCTGGTGTCACCGGTGCGCAGACCTACACTCCAGGGAATCTGAAGGGCCTCCAACGGGGCTTGCAGGGCACGTGCGGAGTCGGCGGCCAGGGCGCGCATCGGCGTGATCCACAGGACGGTCAGCGGCTCGGCAGGCGGTTTGCGTTTGCCTGTGACGGGCGGGCGGGTAATGGCGAAACGATTGAGGGCGGCAAACCACAGGGCATAGGTTTTACCCGCCCCGGTGCTGGCATGCAGTAACCCTGATTGGCCGGCCTTGACCGCGGCCCATACCTCTTTCTGAAAGGCGAATGGCTTCCAGCCTTGGGTGGCAAACCATTGCTTGGCGAAGTCGTGGGTTTTTGCCATTCGGCAACTGACGCTCTGAAGGCTCTATTGCACAGACCCTCCAGGCGTCATAAAGGTTTACTTCAAGTTGCCACTCAGAAACTGTTGCAGGCGTTCGCTTTTCGGATTGCCCAGCACATCCTCCGGTAAGCCCTGCTCCTCCACCAGACCCTGGTGCAGGAACAGCACCTGGCTTGAAACCTTACGCGCAAAGCTCATCTCGTGGGTCACCATGATCATGGTGCGGCCTTCTTCGGCCAGGCCCTGGATCACCTTCAGTACTTCGCCCACCAGCTCCGGGTCCAGGGCCGATGTGGGTTCATCGAACAGCATCACCTCCGGCTCCATGGCCAGGGCGCGGGCGATGGCGACACGCTGCTGCTGGCCGCCGGAGAGGAACGCCGGGTATTGATCAGCCACGCGCGCCGGCAGCCCGACTTTGTCCAGGTAGCGGCGCGCACGGTCTTCGGCGTCCTTCTTGCTGCAACCCAGCACGCGGCGGGGGGCCATGGTGATGTTTTCCAGCACGCTCATGTGGCTCCACAAGTTGAAGTGCTGGAACACCATCGCCAGCCGTGTGCGCAAGCGTTGCAATTCGGCGTCGTCGGCCACGCGCATGCCATGGCGGTCGCTGACCATGCGGATTGCCTGGCCGTCCAGGGTCATGGCGCCATCGTTGGGGGTTTCCAAAAAGTTGATACAGCGCAGGAAGGTACTCTTGCCTGAGCCACTGGCGCCGATCAGGCTGATCACATCACCGGTCTTGGCCTTGAGCGACACACCTTTGAGCACTTGATTGTCGCCATAGCTTTTGTGCAGGCCTTCAACGGTCAGTTTGTACATGGGGCGTGCATCCTCAAGGCGAAAGTAGATAACCGCTGCGGTAGGCCTGTGTGCCGGCGACATGGCAGATCACCATGCCGGCCGTGGCCATGCGGCGTAGCGAACGGGCGTAAAGCAGCCCGGCGTGCTGGCAGTGCACAGGCGTCACGCGGTCGGTAATGGGGTCGATGATTTCAGCGACCAATTGCCCCGCCTCCAGGTATTCCCCCGGCAGGGCGCTGAACACGAGCAAGCCACCCACCGTAGTCGTCACTGGCTCCACCGCCGCCAACGGCGTAGCCGGGTAGGCCAGGGCAGGCAAGGGGGCTGCATCGCCGCGAACGGCGCCGAAGTGGATCAAATAATCAATGATGGCCTGGCAGTCCAGCGCGGCGAGGCCGTGGTTGACATCGCCCTGGCCACGCAGCTCGACGGTCACCGACAAGCTGCCCATGGGGATCGGGTAGCGTTCGCCGAAGCGTTGCTGCAACTGCCACCACACCAGGGTGAAACACTCGTCAAAAGACTGCCCACCGGAATCGGTGGCCAACAGGTTGGCCTCCGAGCCCAGGTAGCGCGCCAACGGTTCTACCTGTGGCCAGGCTTCGGGCGTGGTGTACAGGTGCGCCACGGCTTCGAAGTCGCAATGCAGGTCCAGCACCACGTCGGCATCACAGGCCAGGCGTTGCAGAACCAGGCGTTGGGAGTGCAACTGGGTCTGGGCGGTGTGCGCGGCCAGGGCGCGGGACAGTGCGCTGCGGATCAATTGGGCATTGCGCTGGGGATCATCGCCCAGCAGGTCTTCGACCTGGTTGCCGACGTCTTCGCTGAGGTCGACAAACAGGCGATTGAAGTTCTGCCCGCTTTCCAGTTCGTAGCGGCCCAAGGGGATATCCATCAATACCTGTTCGAGGCCCACCGGGTTGGCGACGGGCACCAGCACGATTTCGCTGCGCAAGCGCCCGGCCGTTTCAAGTTCTGCCAGGCGCGCCTTCAGATGCCAGGCCACCAGCATGCCCGGCAATTCATCGGCGTGCAGGGAGGACTGGATGTACACCTTGCCTTCGGGCTGCTGCGGGCCGAAGTGAAAACTGTGGATCTGCCGCGCCGTGCCGGGCACCGGTGCGATCAGGTCATGTAGCTGATGGTGCATGCAAGCTCCTTAGTGGCTAGGCCCGAGAAAGGCCAGCCAACGACGTTCCGCCAGGCGAAACAGGCCGACCAGGGCAAAGGTCACCGTCAGATAGATCAATGCGGCAATGCCAAATGACTGGAAGGTCATGAAGGTGGCAGAGTTGGCATCCCGTGCCACTTTGAGGATGTCCGGGATCGTCGCGGTAAAGGCCACGGTGGTCGAGTGCAGCATCAGGATCACTTCGTTGCTGTAGTAGGGCAACGAGCGTCGCAACGCAGAAGGCATGATCACGTAGGCGTACAGCTTCCAGCCGCTGAGGCCGTAAGCCTTGGCCGCCTCGACTTCGCCGTGGGCCATGCTGCGGATTGCCCCGGCGAAAATTTCCGTGGTGTAGGCGCAGGTGTTGAGGGCGAAGGCGAGCAGGGTGCAGTTCATCGCGTCGCGAAAGAACGCATCCAGCACCGGTTGTGCTCGTACGGCGGCAAGGCTGTAGATGCCGGTGTAGCAGATCAGCAATTGGATATAGAGCGGCGTGCCACGAAACAGGTAGGTGTAGAACTGCACGGGCCAACGCACCATGCGCTTGCGCGAAACGCGGGCGATGGACAGTGGAATCGACACCAGAAAACCGATGACCAATGAGGCGCTGAGCAGCCACAAGGTCATGGCCAGGCCGGTGATGTGCTGGCCGTCGCTGTACAGAAAAGGGCGCCAGTATTCCTGCAATAGCTCAATCATCGCACGGCCTCCCGGGCGCCTGCGGAGTAGCGACGTTCAAGTCGGCGCAAGACAAAGTTGGAGGCGCTGGTGATCAACAGGTAGATCAGCGCCGCCAGCACCAGGAAATAAAACAGTTGATAGGTGCTCTTGCCAGCGTCCTGGGCGGCTTTTACCAAGTCTGCGAGGCCGATGATCGACACCAGTGCGGTGGCCTTGAGCATCACCATCCAGTTATTGCCGATGCCCGGCAGCGCAAAACGCATCATCTGCGGGAAGGTCACGTAGCGAAACCGCTGCCCGCGCTTGAGCCCGTAAGCGGTGGCGGCTTCGAGTTGGCCGCGGGGCACGGCGAGGATCGCACCGCGAAAGGTTTCGGTGAAATACGCACCGTAGATAAAGCCCAGGGTGATCACCCCGGCGCTGAACGGGTCGATCTCGATGTATTCCCATTCCATAAAGTCGGTAAAGCCACTGAGCCAGGTTTGCAGGCTGTAGAAAATCAACAGCATCAGCACCAGGTCCGGTACACCGCGAATCAGAGTGGTATAGAGCTGGGCGGGGATACGCACAATGGCCAGGCTGGACAGTTTGGCGCTGGCGCCGAGCAGGCCCAGCAATACGCTGACGGCCAGGGACAGCACCGACAACTTGACGGTCATCCAGGTGCCTTGCAGCAACAGCGGGCCGAAACCCTTCAGGCTGAATGCGCTCAGCCCAAGGGTTTGCAACAGATCTTCGAACATAAATCAGGACCTATGGCGATAAAAAAGCGCCCCACCTGAAGCAGGGCGCCCCAGGCTTTACTTGCCGCTGTACAGGTTCAGATCGCCAAAGTGTTTCTTCTGGATAGTGGCGTAGGTGCCATCATCGTGTAACGCTTTGATACCTTTATCCAAAAGCGCCTTGAGTTCAGTGTTACCTTTTTTGATACCGATGGCGGTTTTCGACGGCAGCAGCGGGTCGTCGATGGCGGCGCTCACTTCATAGCCAGCACCGGCTGGCGACTTGAGAAAGCCCAGTTCGGCTTGGAGCATGTCCTGCACGGAAGCGTCGAGGCGCCCGGAGGTCAGGTCGGCGTACACCTGGTCCTGGTTGGCGTAAGCCTTGGTGGTCACCCCGGCTTTATCCAGTACGGCCTTGGCGTAGGCTTCCTGGATGGTGCCTTGCTCGTAACCTACCGATTTGCCCTTGAGGGATTCTGGCGTCGAATAGCCGGCGCCTTTCTTGAACACCAGCGAAGTCGGGCCCGAGAACAGCTCGGAGGAGAAGTCGATGGCCTTCTCGCGCACGGGGGTCACGGTCATCGACGAGATCACGCCATCGAATTTATTGGCTTTGAGGCCCGGGATCATGCCGTCGAAGTCACTTTCGACCCACTTGCACTTGACCTTCAGCTCCGCGCAGATCGCATTGCCCAGGTCGATATCGAAGCCCACCAGGCTGCCGTCGGCGGCCTTGGATTCGAACGGTGCGTAGGAAGGGTCGACACCAAAACGCAATTCCTTGTATTCCTTGGCTGTAGCGACACCAGCAGCCATGCACAGAGCCAGTGCAGAAAGGGTCAGCAATGCTTTTTTCATTATGTAATCCCTGGAAACCAAGATAAGCGCTTGTGGCGCGATTAGGACTGTTACTGAACGGTGTCAGACCCATCACAAGTAGCAATTTCTGCACCATAGTTCCGGATGGGCTTTTTAAACGGTGGGATAAGGCAGGTCCAAGTGTAGGCGGCGCCCAAAAATGGGCGTCAGCAAATGAGCGCACTATTTCGGGTCAAAGGTAGACCTGGCATGTGGGAGCTATGTCAAGTCAGCAAGTCTTGTAGCGTGGCCAGGTTGTCCGCTTCATCCACCGCCTTGTCCTGGCGCCAGCGCAGCATCCGCGGAAACCGCACCGCAATCCCGCTCTTGTGCCGCTTGGACAGGGCAATCCCTTCAAAACCCAACTCAAACACCATGCTCGGCGTCACGCTGCTGACCGGGCCGAACTTCTCCAGCGTGGTTTTGCGCACAATGGCGTCGACCTTGCGCATTTCTTCGTCGGTCAGCCCGGAATATGCCTTGGCGAACGGCACCAGGGTGCGCTCGCTTCCCGGTGGGCCGTCCCATACCGCGAAGGTGTAGTCGCTGTAGAGGCTGGCGCGCCGGCCATGGCCGCGCTGGGCGTAGATCAACACGGCGTCGACGCTGAAGGGGTCGACCTTCCATTTCCACCACAGGCCCATGTCCTTGGTGCGGCCCACGCCGTAGAGGCCGTTGCGATCCTTGAGCATCATGCCTTCCACGCCCAGGCTGCGAGAGGCTTCGCGCTGCTCGGCCAAGGCTGCCCAGGACTTGCCTTCCAGCAAGGGCGAAGGCAATAACACCGGTTGGTTGCACGCAGCGATGACCTGTTCCAATTGGGTGCGACGTTCGGCCTGGATGTGGTTGCGCCAGTCGTCGCCCTGATACTCCAGCAAGTCGTAGGCGAGCACCGCCACCGGCGCATCCTCAAGGACTTTTTTACTCAGGGTCTTGCGGCCAATGCGCTGTTGCAGCAACGCGAAGGGTTGTACCGAGTCTTTCCACACCACAATTTCGCCATCGATCACCGTACCGTCGGGCAGGCCACCGACCAGGCTATGGAGTTCGGGGAAGCGTTCAGTCAGCAACTCTTCACCGCGAGACCAGACCCACAGGCGTCCCTCGCGCTTGACCAGTTGTGCGCGGATGCCATCAAACTTCCATTCCACCTGCCAATCGGCGGGTGAACCGAGCAGCGTGTCGAATTGCTCCACCGGTTGCGCCAGCCCGTGAGCCAGAAAAAACGGATAGGGTTGCCCGCCACGTTGCGCGTGTTCGTCGGAGGATTCGGCGGCAATCAGCTTTAGATAGCCTTCGGCTGTGGGACGGTTCGACAAATCGGTGTAGCCCACCAACCGCTGCGCCACGCGCTTGCTGTCGAGGTCGGCCATGGCAGCGAGGGCGCGGGTCACCAGCAGTTTTGAGACGCCCACCCGAAAGCTGCCGGTGATCAACTTGATGCACACCATCAGGCTCGGTTGGTCCAGTTGTGCCCACAGGGCCGGCAGCCGGTCTGCCAGGTCCAAGGGTGGCAGACCGCGCAGGGGCAGCAGTTTTTCTTCCAGCCACACGGCCAGGCCGTCTTCGGAGGTGTAGGTGGATTCTGGCAGGAGCAGGGAGATGGTCTCGGCCAGGTCACCCACGGACTGGTAGCTCTCTTCGAACAGCCAGGGTTCGATACCGGCCGCTTCGGTGGCCATGTCCCGTAGCAGTCGCGTCGGCACCAGCTGTCGTGGCCGCCCGCCGCTAAGAAAGTAAACGGCCCAAGCGGCATCTGCTGGCGGCGCCTGCAGGAAGTAGGCTTGCAGGGCCGCGAGCTTGGCATTGCTGGAAGTAGTAGCGTCGAGGTTGGCGTACAGCTCAGCGAAGGCTTTCATGCCGTGGCCTCTTCTTCGTCATCGCCGTATTCGGTGCTGAAGCCTTGGGCATCCAAGCCCTTTTCCCGCAGGTGGCGTACCAACACACCCACCGAACCATGGGTGACCATCACCCGTTGCGCGCCGGTTTGTTCGATGGCCCATAACAGGCCCGGCCAGTCGGCGTGGTCCGAGAGCACGAAGCCACGGTCCACGCCGCGCCGCCGTCTGGTACCGCGCAGGCGCATCCAGCCGCTGGCGAAGGCGTCGCTGTAGTCGCCAAAGCGGCGCATCCAGGTACTGCCTCCAGCGGAGGGCGGGGCGATGATCAGGGCTTGGCGCAGCAGTGGGTCGGTCTTTTTGAAGTCGCCGGCATACAGCGTCTCGGGGATGTAGATGCCCGCTTCGCGGTACACCCGGTTCAACGGTTCGACCGCGCCGTGGCTGAGGATCGGGCCGATGCTGGCGTCCAGCCCATGGAGGATGCGTTGGGCCTTGCCGAAGGAGTAGCAGAACAACACGCTGGCTTTGCCGCTGGCGATATTGGCCTGCCACCAGTCATTGATCCCGGCAAAAATCTGCGCCTGGGGCTGCCAGCGGTAAATCGGCAGGCCGAAGGTGGATTCGGTGATAAAGGTGTGGCAACGCACCGGTTCGAAGGGCGCGCAGGTACCATCGGGTTCGACCTTGTAGTCGCCGGACGCCACCCAGACCTCGCCCTGGTATTCCAGGCGTACCTGGGCCGAGCCCAGTACATGCCCGGCCGGATGGAAACTCAAGGTCACGCCGTGATGCACCAACCGTTCACCGTAGGCCAGGGTTTGCAGGTTGATGTCCTGGCCCAGGCGCCAGCGCAGGATACCTTCGCCGGGGGCGGCGGCCAGGTAGTGTTGATTGCCGGTGCGGGCGTGGTCGCCGTGGGCGTGAGTGATGACCGCACGTTCCACTGGGCGCCAGGGGTCGATATAAAAATCACCGGCAGGGCAGTAGAGGCCTTCGGGGCGGGCGATGACAAGGTCCATGGGGTTGCCGGGGCGGTGGGCTTGTTACTTATGAGGCGGGGCTGGGTCTAGAAGTTCTATTTGAATGCGGGCAGTGCAAAGGTGGGCTTGTCTTCGATGTCGGCCTGATGCCCCGCGATCCAACTGTGGGAGCGGGCTTGCTCGCGAAGGCGGCCTGGCAGTCAACACAGCTGGGTTGTGTACATATCCATTGCTGCGGTAACGGCCACTTAGGGTTCCGCCCTGACGGCGGCTCACTTTGCAAAAGCGGCAAAGTAAGCAAAACGCTCTTGCCCCACCACTCGGCACCTCGCCTAGGCTCGGTGTGCCCGTAATCCGCCAGGGATTTGGGGGGTAAACCGGCATCCCTGCCGGTTTACCCCCCAAATCCCTGTCGAATTCCGGCCAGCGTGGTTTAACGGGGCGCCTAAGATCAAAAGCCAGATCAAGATCACAAGCAGAGCAAGATCAAGAGCGGCTCGCTTCGCATCGTGGTTACCGTCGGCTGCTATCGCAGGCAAGCCAGCTCCCACAGCGTTGTCCAGTTTCGTCAGGGAAGCCCGGTTACTTACCAGGCGTCAGGGTCAACCTTGTCTTGCCATACACCTTTTCAAAGTTCTGCGGCTGCATCGGGAAGCTCAGGTACTGCGCTTTCAGCGACGGGTCGATGCCGTTGGCATAGTTCGGGCTGGCCGGGTTGCCGGATTGGCCGATGCCGCCCTGGCCCATCATCGGTTCCGCCTGGCCGAAGTCGATGATCATGCGCAGCGCCGACACCTGGGTCGCGTTGAAATCCTGGCCCCAGCTATACGGCGCCGGGTTCAAGGTATTGTGGTCGCCACCGCTGGCAAAGGGACCGCGGATGACCTGGCCGCTGGTATTTTTCCAGGTGGTGCTGTGCAGCTTGCCCCACTGCCAGGCCTTGTGGTCGGCGCCCAGTTGGCTGTCGCCAGTAGTGATGGCGGCGGCCAGGGTGCGAGCCAGGATCGCGGGTTTGTCTTCTTTTTGCGGTGTACGCGTGTCATCCCAGAATGGGCTGTCCTCACGGCCCAGCAGGTGGTCGGCGATGGCCGAGTAGGACAGGCTGGCGTTGCTGACGAAGGCTTTCCAACTGGCGCTGTTTTCCGGGCCAAGTTTGTCCAGGAAGATCTGCCGCGCGCTTTCCTGCAGGAACAGTTCGTAGATTGCCGCGTCAGCCGAGGTGGTTGCCAGCCGACCATCGAAGGCCATCAGGCGCTCCATTGCTTCGCGGGCCTTGGCACGTTCCGCTGTCGGCAGGGCCTCGATGGCCTGCTTGAGCGGCTGGGCCATGCCCGGAGCCTGGAACATGTTCTTGAGCTTGGCGGCGAAGAGGGTGGTCTGATCGTATTGCATGGCGATCAGGCTGCGGCTGTCATGCTTGCCGGCGTTGGCCAGTTGCGCCAGGCGCTCGCTGCGCTCCGGTGCATCCCAGGCGTTGGACAGTTGCATGCCGTAGCCACGCGGCGCGGTACGCTGGTTGGCGGTGCCGATCCAGCCTTGGGCCGGGTCCTGGTCGTACGGGTGCAGCATCGCGTCGGCGTAGCCGTCCCAGTCAAAGCGCGTGTCCCAGCCCGGCGATGGCAACAGGCCTTCGCCTTCGCGGCGGTTGGGGAAACGGCCGGTGACCTGCCAGCCGATGTTGCTGGCGTCGGCGAAGATCATGTTCAGGGCGATGGCGCGAATCTCGCGGGTAGCATCCGAGGCCTTGCCGGCGTTTTGCGCACGGGACAGGTCGAAGAACGCATCCAGGCTCTTGTCGTCCTTGAAGTCGGCGGTTTGCAAGGCCAGGCCAAGACCGCTGGTGAGCGCCTGGCTGCTGTTGAGCAGAGCGCCGTGGCGGGTTTCGTACACCACTTCGCGAATCGAGCGCTGGCCCTTGATGAAGAAGGTTTCGTTGCGCACGCCGGCCGGCAGCCATTTGCCGTTGTTCTCGTAGTACAGCGCACTGCCCTGGCGCTTGACCTTCTCCAGGAACAGGTCCTGGGTGTCGCCCTTGACCGCGCTCATGCTCCACGCCACTTTGCCGTTGAAACCCGCCAGCAGGGTCGGCAGGCCGGCAATCGAAGCACCGACGGCCTGGTATTTGGGCGCACGAATCTGTACGTAGTTCCACGGCGACGGTGCTTGTGGCTGCGCGGCGATATCATTGGCCAACAGGCTTTTGCCGCTGCGGCTGCGTTGCGGGCCAATGGCCCAGTTGCTTGAGGTGGTGACGCCCAGGGCATTAAGGCCGCGCAATTGCTGGCCCACCGTCTCCAGCCCGGCGAGGCCGGTGATCTGGTTCACGTTGACGCCTTTGAGCTTGTCGGCTTCGGCCAGCGGGACGGGTTCGTCCGGTGCGCTTGGGGTGAGCCAGGCCAGTTTGTCGACGCCGACCTTTTGCGCCAGCACCAGGGACGAAAGCTCCTCCTGCAGATTGCTCGACTGGCTGAAGTTGAGCAGGCAGAACAGCAGCGCCGAATCTTCCGGCTTCCAGTACTCGGGCTTGTAGCCGCTCTGGGTCAGGTCCGTCGGCAACTTGTCGCGATAACGGAACAGGTAGGCGTTGACGCCTCGGGCATACACTTCAAAGAAGCGTTTGAGGCGCGGCGATGAAGCGTTGTACAACTCGCCAGCGCTTTTCTTGAGGTTGACCGCCCGCATAAAACGGTCGACGTCCAGCACTTGCGGCCCCGACATTTCCGCCAGACGGCCCTGGGCTAGCAGGCGCAGGGTGACCATCTGGGTGATGCGGTCGCTGGCGTGCACGTAACCGAGGCTGAACAGAGCGTCGTGGAAGGTGTTGCTTTCGATCAGCGGCATGCCTTGGGCATTGCGGCGCACCGACACATTCTGTGCCAGGCCCTTGATTGGCTGCACGCCGGCAACGGGCGGCAGGGTGTCCTGGGTGTTCTGGAGCTGGCAACCGGCCAGGCCCAAGGCACTGACCACTGCCGCGGCAACGCCGAACCGGGGAAGAAAATGTAAGAGGGCTGGCGAGGCCATGGCAAAGCTCCTGCGGGGGGTAGCGTCAGTAAAGGCGCTACGTTAGTGAGCGCGGCGAAACGACGCAAGCGGGAGTTTTGGGTTAAGCATTAGAACTTGAGTCAGGCGCAGAACTGTGTGGGAGCGGGCTTGCTCGCGAAAGCAGTGTATCAGTCAGTGTCTGTATCAATTGACGTAACGCATTCGCGAGCAAGCCCGCTCCCACATTTGATCGCCTGCAACCTTGGATCAAGGCTGGGGCGGGGGGCCGCCGGCATTTTGATCTTCAGTACAGCTTAAGCGCCGTGGCACTTCTTGAATTTTTTCTCGCTGCCGCACGGGCAAGGATCGTTGCGACCTACGTCCTTCAACGCATTGCGCACCGGCTCCTGGTGAGCGTGGCCGCAGTTCGGGCCGTGGACATGGCCGTGGTCGTGATCATGATGATCATGATCGTGGTTGCAGTCAGGACCATGGACATGGGGTTGCTGTGTCATCGATGTTGCTCCGGAATAAAATCGCCGGGGATTATCTCGCCATTGTGTGCCACCTGCACGTCATTACCGATGAATAATCCGGTTTTCAGTTCGCCTTCCAGGCGATAAGGCACGGGCTCGTCGGGATTTTTCAACATCTGCACCACCTCGCGCACCTGCGGCCAGAGGTTGGTGCGCACCGAGACCTTGAAGAATTTATGGCCGCGTGGCGGTACGGTCAGCCACTCGTTGGACTCGCCTTCGGTCAACACCAGGTTGCCCAGGCTGACCTTGTAGACCAGGCCGCGCACGGTCAGGTCGGCGTCGTCACGGTTGTCCACGCGAAAGTACAGCTTGAATTTCTGTTCCAGCAGCTTGGCCCGTACCACTTCGACCTTGACCAGGGAAACGTGGGGTGGCGGCGCGTCGTCTTCGAACCAGGACGCGCAGCCGGTCAGGCCCAGGGTCAACGCCAGCATCAAGCTATACATCCGAAGCATGGCGCTATCCCCGTCGAGTGATTAGAAGTAGCTGGAACAGCACTTCTTGAATTTCTGCCCGCTGCCACACAAACAGGCATCGTTACGTCCGGCCTTCACTTCTACCGTAGGGTCGATGAAGTACCAGCGCCCTTCATTCTGTACGAAAGAAGACTGCTCGCGGTGACTATGTTCACCGGCAGCGTCGTGCCAGCGCGCGGTAAAGGTGACAAAGGCGTGCTCAGGCTGGCCGCCGAATACCTCGCAGCTTTCCACCTCCAGGCCCAGCCAGGTGCTCTGCGCACTCCAGGCGGCAATGGCGTCGCGGTCCAGGCCGGCCTGTTGCGCAGGCAGCGTAGTGGCGACCAGGTAATCGACCAGGCCCAGCACATAGGCGCTGTAGCGCGAGCGCATCAACGCGCTGGCGCAGGGGGCCGGGTGGCCGGCGTGATAATGGCCGCAGCAGGCATCCAGCAGATTGCCGCTGCCGCACGGGCAAATGGATGTACTCATCGGGTTACCACCAATACTTTCCGAAGTTTTCCGGGTTGGCCCAGAAGCGGGCGTTGAGCCAGTCCGGCACCTGTTTATAGTCAAGCAGATCATAGGTAAACAGCGTCAGCACCTGATCATCGCGTTGGAAGCGTTCGCCGGCTTGCAGGGCCAGGGAGAAAAAGTCGGTGTCCTTCCAGTCGCAGGCATCCAGGTCGACCAGCACGGCAATGCGGCTGGCGTTGAGGTTACGGATGCCTCCGAGCAGGGTCAGGCCCTGGGGTTTGGACAGGTGCTCCAGGCAGTCGACCACCAGCGCGAGGTCAAAGCGCTGCACGGCGAGGTCTTCCGGCAACGGCCCTGGCGCGGCATAGAACACCTCGGTATCCGCGTGCGCAGCCCGGAAGGCATCCAGCGCCGGAAATTGGCTGGCGCCCACTAACAACAGGCGTTTTGGCCTGTGAAGGTCCAGCAGGGCCGCCAAGGCTTGTTGGGGTGTACGGGCAGAAATTCCAGCGGTCATTGCAGATCCTCGTATCAAGACCGTAGAGACTAGCGCGGCTGGGCGCGTGGGCCTAGAGCGCGGCGGTCGATACCCACCGAGGTGGAATTGAAGTTTTTTGATCCTTCACTGGCAAATCGCCGGTAGAAGTCGTTACTGTGCGCTCAAAGAAAAATTTGAAAACACTCAGGAGCCCCATGATGCGTAAGGTTTTTCTGTTGGCCCTGTTGGTCAGCCCCGTTGCCCTGGCCCAGAGCGTCAGTGTCGAAACCAATTCGTTGATGCGCTTGCCCAGCAGCACCAGCGTGTTGCAGCTCGAGCGCCTGGACGTCGCGGACTACGGCACCTTGCTGATTCCGGCCACCATCAGCCAAGTCACGGTAGATGAGCTGCACTTGGGGCGCGAAGCACGTATCACCATTGTGCCTGGCAATACCGCCTTGCAAATGCAGGTACGCGAGGCGCAGTTGGAGCACGGTAGCCAGATCACCTCACGGGGCGCCCCCGGCACCCACGAAAAACCCGCCAAGGCTGGGCGTGATCTGACCTTGCGCATTAACTCGCTGACTGCCGAAGCGCTGTCGGTGGATGCTCGTGGTGGCGCTGGAGCCCAAGGATATGCGGGCCTGGACGGTGCCAACGGCGTGGACCCGGGTTGCACCTGGGGGTCAGCCGGGCGCGGCTTTAATGGCGATAACGGCGGCGATGGCCGGCCAGGGGCGGCGGGCGCGCAGGTGCGCCTGGAGTTGCCGCAGGAATTCCCGGCTGAACAGATCAAGGTCTGGGTCGATGGCGGGGCTGGAGGCCTGGCGGGTGTTGCAGGTAAACCCGGCAAGGGCGGGCAGTCCAAGGGCTGCCTGGTGTACCGCGCGGACGGCGGCGAAAAGGGCCGGCCAGGGTTGGAGGGGCAACCGGGGCCGGCTGGGCCTGCGGGGTCTGTGACTATCCAGCGGCTCTGAGTCGCCTGGCCTGACGCTATCGCGGGCAAGCCCGGCTCCCACATTTGGAATGCATTCCAGTGTGGGAGCCGGGCTTGCCCGCGATAGCGGTGTAAGACTCGCCTCAGAACATCGGCCGAGCCGAAGCCACCGCCACCACCACCAACCCCACGATCAAGTTAATCCCCACCAACCTGCGAATCTGTCCCAGCGCAGCCGCGCCCGCCGACCAATCCTCAGCCGCCACCGCTGCCTTCAGCTCCGGGAACTTCAAGGCCTGGATTCGGATAAACAACGCCGTCATCACCAGATACAGCCCCATCATCACCTGCACATAACGCGGCGCGGTCTCAAAACCACTGAAGCGCAGTTGCAGCAAACCGATGCCGCTGATCGGTAAAAGCACCACCGCCACCCACACCCACACAAAAAAACGTTGAAACACATTTGCCCACAGCTTGAGCCGGGCAGGGCCCTCAAGCGCCGCCATGGCGGCGGGGCGCAGGATCATCCAGGCGAAAAACATGCCGCCGACCCAGATCAATGCGGCCAGTACATGCAGGGTATAAGCGAGGCTAAACGCGGTCATTGTGGTACTCCGTTCTGCGCGGGATTAATTAGCGGGGTATGATAGCGGCCGATCCGAACCACTGAAAATTTATCCAGCGTTTTTTGCGCCCGACTATCCATGATCAGCACTGAACTCAAAACCACGATCCAGGGCGCCTATTCGCGTTTTCTCGAAGCCAAGAGCTTGAAACCGCGCTACGGCCAACGCCTGATGATCGCCGAAGTGGCAAAAGTCCTCGGGGATATCGACACCGACGACGAAGGCCGCCGCGAGGGTGAGCCTGCGGTAGTGGCCGTCGAGGCCGGTACCGGTACCGGCAAGACCGTGGCCTACAGCCTGGCCGCGATTCCCACGGCCAAGGCTGCTGGCAAGCGCCTGGTGATCGCCACCGCTACCGTCGCGCTGCAAGAGCAGATTGTCTACAAAGACTTGCCCGACCTGATGCGCAACAGCGGCTTGAGCTTTACCTTCGCCCTGGCCAAGGGCCGTGGCCGCTATATGTGCCTGTCCAAGCTCGACGTATTGCTGCAGGAAGGCCACGCCCAAACCGCCACCGCCTCCTTGTTCGAAGAAGAAGGTTTCAAGATCGAGGTGGATGAGGCCAGCCAGAAGCTGTTTACCAGCATGATTGAGAAGCTGGCCGGCAACAAATGGGACGGCGACCGCGACAGTTGGCCCACCGCCCTGGAAGATTCAGACTGGGCGCGCCTGACCACCGACCACAGCCAATGCACCAACCGCCATTGCCCCAACTTCGGCCAGTGCGCCTTCTACAAGGCGCGCGAAGGCATGGGCAAGGTAGATGTCATCGTCACCAACCACGACATGGTATTGGCTGACCTGGCCCTGGGTGGCGGTGCGGTACTGCCCGACCCACGCGACACCCTCTATGTGTTCGACGAAGGCCACCACCTGCCAGACAAGGCCATTGGCCATTTCGCCCATTACACCCGCTTGCGCTCCACGGCCGACTGGCTGGAAACCACTGCCAAGAACCTCACCAAGTTACTCGCCCAGCACCCGTTGCCCGGCGACCTGGGCAAGTTGATCGAGCAAGTGCCGGAGCTGGCGCGCGAGATCAAGACCCAGCAGCAGTTCATGTTCAGCGCCTGCGAGCAGGTTGCGGACTTCAAGCCCGGTGAAGACGTCGAGGGCCGAGAGCGCCCGCGCCACCGTTTTGTCGGCGGGATGATTCCCGAGCACATGCGCGAAATGGGCATCGAGCTGAAGAAAGGCTTTTCACGCCTGACCGACCTGTTCACCCGCCTGACGGACTTGCTCAAGGAAGGCATGGATGGCGAGGTCAATATCGGCATCGCCAGCAACCAGGCCGAAGAGTGGTATCCCTTGTTCGGCAGTTTGCTGTCTCGTTCCCAAGGCAATTGGGAGCTGTGGACCGCCTTTACCGTCGAAGACCCGGAAGACAACCCGCCCATGGCCCGTTGGCTGACGTTGTCGGAAAGCGGTGCGCTGTTCGATATCGAGGTCAACGCCAGTCCGATCCTCGCCGCTGAAATGCTGCGCCGCAACCTGTGGAACGTCGCCTATGGCTGCCTGGTAACCTCGGCCACGCTGACGGCCCTGGGCACCTTTGACCGCTTCCGCATGCGTGCCGGCCTGCCGAAAAAGGCCGTCACCGCCGTGGTGCCCAGCCCGTTTCATCACGCTGACGCCGGCGTGCTGCGGGTGCCAGACCTCAAGGCCGACCCACGGGATGCGGCAGCGCACACGGCGGCGATCATTCGTGATCTGCCGTCGTTGGTGGAAGGCTCCCGCGGCACCCTGGTGCTGTTCTCGTCGCGCAAACAGATGCAGGACGTGTTCGACGGCCTCGACCGCGACTGGCGCAAGCAGGTGTTTATCCAGGGCAACCTGTCCAAGCAGGAAACCCTGAACAAGCACAAGGCGCGGGTCGACGGTGGGGATTCCAGCGTGTTGTTCGGCCTGGCCAGCTTTGCCGAAGGCGTGGACTTGCCCGGTGCCTACTGCGAACATGTGGTGATCGCCAAAATCCCGTTCTCGGTGCCGGATGACCCGGTCGAGGCCGCACTGGCCGAATGGATCGAAGCCCGGGGCGGCAACCCGTTCATGGAAATCTCGGTGCCGGATGCTTCACTGAAGCTGGTGCAGGCCTGCGGGCGTCTGCTGCGTACCGAAGAAGACCGCGGCACCATCACCTTGCTCGACCGTCGCCTGGTTACCCAGCGCTATGGCAAGGCGATCCTCAATGCATTGCCGCCGTTCAGGCGCGAAATTTCTTAAGCCACCGTGGGCGGATTCGCCCACTCTGTGGTCTATCTCATCACTATCATCAGGCCAGTCACCGGCCGTTTGGGAGAACCTTGTTCGTATGATTCGCACGCTGCCCGCTCTTTTTGCCCTGCTGTTCGCTGCGCCGTTGATGGCGGCGCCCGAGGGGCAACAAACGCTGTTCAACTTCGTCCGGCCGGCCGATGTGGTCAAGGTGGCGACCCAGGACGCCAGCCTGCCGCAATACAATGCCGAACAAACGCCCGAAGGCGATGTGCTGCGCCGCATCACCTTCAACCCAGCGGCCGAGCCGAGCCTGGTGCTCAGCCCGCAGACGGGGACGTGGGACTGGTCGCAATCGAGCGCCATGAGCCTGCGTATCCAGAGCGCGATGAACTGGGCGCTGACCCTTTACGTCAAGGTGCAGAGCGCCGACGGCAAGACGCTCGTCAGCCGCATCGACCTGCCTGCCGGCCCGGCCCAGACGCTGCTCGTCCCGCTGCAAGCCAACTCACCGCTGAGCCAGGGCATGAAGGCCGGCCCGCCGATGCCGATGACTGTGGATGGCCAACGGGTATTGCTGGCCGCCAGCGCCGGGGAAATCGACCGCAGCCAGATCGTCTCGGTGACCCTGTCGATGCTCAAGCCCAATGCCGCTCAAAGTATCCTGCTGGAGCGCTTTGGCGTGCAGGACAGCGAGCCGGTATTGAAGGCTGCCTACACTGAACTGGTGGATGCCTATGGCCAATCCAACCGCGCACGCTGGCCGGAGAAGGTCAGCAGCGACGAGCAACTCAAGGCATCGGCCGCCAAGGAACAACAGCAGCTCAAGACCTGGCTGGCCGAGCGGGACAAGTCCTCCCTGGATCAATACGGTGGCTGGAAGAAGGGCCCGGCCTTCGACGCCAGCGGTTTTTTCCGCACCCAGAAGCGCGACGGCCGCTGGTACCTGGTGACGCCGCAGGGGCATCCGTTCTACTCGCTGGGGGTGAACACCGTGGCGCCGGACAACAGCCAGACCTATGTGGCGGGGCGCGAGTGGATGTTCGCGGCGCTGCCCAAGGCCGGCGAACCCTTTGACAAGTACTACGGCAGCGACGACAGCCGCACCGGCAACGGCGCCGGCGAAGGCCGCGGTTTTGGCTCCGGGCGTTGGTACGATTTCTATGGGGCCAACTTGCAGCGCACTTACGGCGGTGACGCGTTGGACCAGCCACGCTGGGTGACCCATACCCTCGATCGCCTGCAAGCCTGGGGCTTCAACACCGTCGGCAACTGGAGCGATCCGGACCTGGCCACTGCCGACCGCGTGCCGTACACCTTGCCGCTGTCGATTGTCGGTGACTATGCCAGCATCAGCACCGGCACCGACTGGTGGGGCGGCATGCCCGATCCGTTCGACCCGCGCTTTGCCATGGCTACCGAGCGCGCAGTAGCTATTGCCGCACGCGATCACCGTGACGATCCTTGGCTGATCGGTTTCTTTGCCGACAACGAACTGGCCTGGGCCGGTCCTGGCGAGGATGCAAAATCCCGCTACGCCCTGGCGTACGGCACCCTGCGCATGACCACCGACGTGCCGGCCAAGCGCGCCTTCCTCAAGCAACTGCGCGATAAATACCGCAATGAAGAGGGCCTTTCCAAAGCCTGGGGTATTCAACTGGCTGGTTGGGAACTGATGGAAGACCCAGGCTTCGAGCCGCCGATGCCCAGCCCTGAACACCCGGAAATCGAAGCCGACTTCAAATATTTCCAGAAGACCTTCGCCGATGCTTACTTCAAGACCATTTCCGACTCGCTGAAGTGGCACGCGCCCAACCAGCTGTTGCTGGGCGGCCGTTTTGCGGTGAGCACGCCCGAGGCCGTCGCTTCGTGCGCGCAGTATTGCGACGTGCTGAGCTTCAACATGTACACCCTGAAACCCCAGGACGGTTATGACTTCGCCGCGCTGCGTGCGCTGGACAAACCGGTACTGATCACCGAATTCAACTTTGGCTCCGCCGACCGCGGCCCGTTCTGGGGCGGCGTGACGCAACTGGCCCGCGAAGAAGAGCGCGGCGCGGCGTACTCCACCTTCCTCAAGCAGGCGGTGGCCGAGCCGTCGATTGTCGGGGTGCATTGGTTTCAATACCTGGACCAGCCGGTAACCGGGCGTCTGCTGGATGGTGAAAACGGCCATTTCGGCCTGGTCGGCATCACCGATGTACCCTTCCAGGGCTTTGTCGAGACGGTGCGCAAGAGCAACCTGGCCGCGCTCGACCAGTTGGGCCGTGAGGCGCAAAAAGCCAAGGCCACCCAAGCGATGCGTGAAAGTGAAGCCGGCAAGCCGGGGCGCGACGGCAAAGGCGCGGGGCAGGGGGCTGGGCATGCCGGTGGACACGCTGGAAATGGTCATTGATTCATCGTTGACGGGTTCACAAAACCTACAATGGCTGAAAGAATGGCGACCACTTTTCATGGTGTTTTCCGAGGGGACTTAGGTGCAGATTCAGGGTCATTACGAGCTGCAGTTCGAAGCGGTGCGCGAAGCCTTCGCCGCCCTGTTCGATGATCCTCAGGAGCGTGGTGCCGGGCTGTGCATCCAGATCGGCGGGCAAACCGTCGTCGACCTGTGGGCCGGTACTGCCGACAAGGACGGTGCCGAGGCCTGGCACAGCGATACCATCGTCAACCTGTTCTCCTGCACCAAGACCTTTACGGCAGTGACTGCCCTGCAACTGGTGGCCGAAGGCAAGCTCAAGCTTGATGCGCCGGTGGCCGAGTACTGGCCGGAGTTTGCCGCTGCTGGCAAGGACGCGATCACGCTGCGCCAGTTGCTCTGCCACCAGGCCGGGCTGCCCGCCATCCGCGAAATGCTGCCTACCGAAGCGTTGTACGACTGGCAATTGATGGTCGATACCTTGGCGGCCGAGGCCCCGTGGTGGACACCGGGCCAGGGCCACGGCTATGAGGCGATCACCTACGGTTGGCTGGTTGGCGAACTGTTGCGCCGCGCCGACGGGCGCGGGCCGGGGGAGTCGATCGTGGTGCGGGTGGCACGCCCATTGGGGCTGGACTTCCATGTAGGCCTGGCGGATGAAGAGTTTTATCGCGTCGCTCATATAGCGCGCAGCAAAGGCACTATGGGGGATGAAGCCGCGCAACGGTTACTTCAAGTAATGATGCGCGAGCCGGCGGCGATGACTACCCGTGCATTTGCCAATCCACCGTCTATTCTGACCAGCACTAATAAGCCCGAATGGCGACGCATGCAGCAGCCTGCGGCGAATGGCCACGGTAATGCGCGCAGCCTGGCCGGGTTTTATAGTGGTTTGTTGGACGGTAGTTTGCTGGAAAGCGACATGCTCGAACAATTGACCCGCGAGCACAGTATCGGGCTGGATAAAACCTTATTGACCCAAACCCGCTTCGGCCTGGGCTGCATGTTGGATCAACCGCAGTTGCCCAATGCCACGTTCGGCCTCGGGCCACGTGCATTCGGGCATCCCGGGGCAGGGGGCTCAGTCGGGTTTGCCGACCCTGAACATGATGTAGCCTTCGGTTTTGTGACTAATACCCTGGGGCCTTACGTACTTATGGACCCGCGGGCCCAGAAGTTGGTCGGAATATTGGCCGGTTGTCTATAAACCCCTTGCTGTTTCACAGTTTTTTGTTACAAAGGCAAGTATAAAAAAGATGCTGAACGACATGTTGTAACTTGAATGTACTTTTAGCGTCTGTTTAACGGGTCCTGCGACCCTCTGGTTTTTTCTCATTTTGTGGATATCTCATGTTATCGAACAAGTCTTTGGCACTGGCGCTGTGCCTCACTATTACGGGTTGTGCACAAACTCCACAAAATGATGCCGAAGGTGGGCATTGGTGGTCATTTGGATCTGACAAAGCGGCGACCAAGGATCCAGTGGCCCTGACCGACGCCAAGCCGGATGCCAAGCCCGACGCCAAGCCGGCCGCCGGTGCCAAGCCTGTTGAGCCTGTCACCGCTGCTGCCGCTGCCCCGGCTGCCAAAGCCGACACCGGTTACAGCTGGTGGCCGTTTTCCACCAAGAGTGCCGAAGACAAAGCCGCCGACGCCAAGGCTGACCTGAAAGCCGACCTCAAGGCGGCAACCCCGGCCTCGGACGCGGCACCTGTCGTCGCCAAGACCGACAGCGAGCCGCGCTGGTGGTGGCCGTTCGAAAGCAAGCCAAAGCCATTGGCCAAGGTCGATGTGACCAACGTACCAATGCCTGACCCGAAGATCACCCAAGCCTGGCTGGACGAATACGAACCACGCCTGCGTGCGGCCATCAAGGACAGCAACCTGCAACTGGAGCGCCGTGACAACACCCTGGTGGTGATTGCCCCGGTAGACGGTTCCTACAACCCGAAGCGTCCGGCCATGTTGCTGCCGGTGACCCTGGGCCCGTTCACGCGGGTGGCCAAGGCCGTTGAAGCTGACCCGAAGACCGCCGTACTGGTGCTGGGCCACGTTGATGCCACGGGCAGCGCCCCCGCCAGCCAGGCGTTGAGCAAGGAACGCGCGCAGTCCATTGCCTCGATTTTTAGCCTGAGTGGTCTGAAACAGGATCGCTTGATGCTGCGTGGCATGGGCGACCTTATGCCGCGTGCCGCCAACGACAGCAATCAGGGGCGTGCGCTGAACCGTCGCATGGAAATCATGTTCACTCAGCGTACAACGATGTTGGCACTGCTGAGCAAGTACAACTCCGGCAAGACCCCGCCCGTAGCCGAAATGGTCGCAGTGCAGAATGTGCCTGCGCCAGCACCGGCGGCCAAAGCGCCTGCCAAAAAGGCCACGGCCAAGAAAGCGGCGGCCAAGCCAGCGGCTAAAAAGGCTGCGGCCAAGCCGGCTGCGAAGAAACCTGCCACGGCAAAAGCCAAGGCGGCACCCGCTTCGAACGATCAGGCGAAGAATTGAGCTGTTGAACCACAAGGATAAAGCCGCATGACCCAGGCACTGGCCGATATGCGCCGTGACTACACACGGGACGGTTTGAGCGAGGCCCAGGCCCCGGACGAGCCGTTTGCGTTGTTCCACCAATGGTTTGCTGATGCGGTGAAAACCGAACAGCCGCCAGTGGAGGCCAATGCCATGACGCTGGCGACAGTGGATCAGGACGGCCGCCCGCACTGCCGCATCCTGCTGCTCAAGGGCCTGGATGCACAGGGCTTTACCTTCTTCACCAACTATCAGAGCGCCAAGGGTGAACAACTCGCGGCGCGGCCGTTTGCGGCCATGACCTTCTTCTGGCCCACCCTGGAGCGCCAGGTACGCATTGAAGGGCGCGTGGCCAAGGTCACGCCTGAAGAGTCGGATGCTTATTATCAGGTGCGCCCGTTGGGCAGTCGCCTGGGTGCCTGGGCCTCTCCGCAGAGCAAAGTCATTCGTGATCGCCAAGAGCTGCAGGCGCTGCTCAAGGCCACTGAAGAGCGTTTCAGCGATACCCAGCCCGATTGCCCCGAGCATTGGGGAGGGTACCGTTTACTGCCTGAGCGCATCGAGTTCTGGCAAGGCCGCGCCAGCCGCCTGCATGATCGCCTCAACTACCGCCTGCAAGACGGCCAATGGTGCCGCGAGCGCCTGGCGCCCTGAGCGTCACCTTTCGTCATCCCACCTGAATCAACACCGTTGCGTCGAAGTCTCTGTTCAAGAGACTTCGGACGGTTTCGGCTGTGCGGCTACACTGATCGAGCCGGTTATGGCATCGTTCCGTACCCTGGCTTGGTTACCGTTCGTCGAGTTCTCTGGTGCTGGCAGTCTGTACTCAGGCTGAATGAAAGCAAGTTTCTGCCTGGTGCGCCGTGACACGCGCCAAGCCACAGCGTTTAATGAATACCTGTCCTTTGGAGTTGATGCTATGCGTAAGTCCGTTTTACTAGTTGCCTGCTTTACCACCCTGTCGTTGCTGTTGGGTGGCTGCGCCTCGAGTCTGACCGGCGACTCGTACTCTCGTGATGAGGCGCGTCGTGTACAGACCGTTCGCATGGGCACCATCGAATCCCTGCGTCCGGTGAAAATCGAAGGGACCAAGACCCCAATCGGCGGCGCCGCGGGCGCAGTCATCGGCGGCGTTGGCGGCAGCGCCATCGGTGGCGGCCGTGGCAGCATCGTGACTGCTGTGATCGGCGCAGTTGCGGGCGGCCTGCTGGGCTCGGCCACCGAAGAAGGCCTGACCCGTACCCAGGGCGTGGAAATCACCGTGCGCGAAGACGACGGCAGCATGCGTGCCTACGTACAAGCCGTGCAGGAAAATGAAATCTTCCGCATTGGCGACCGCGTACGCATCATGACCGTCGACGGTACCAGCCGCGTTACTCGCTAAGCCTTGAGCTACAGGCGAAGAAAAACCCCCAACCGGGTGACCGGTTGGGGGTTTTGTTTGTAGGAGCGAGCAAGCTCGCTCCTACAACTGACTGACTTCAATCATGCACCGACGGCTTTCTTGCGACTTGCCATCGCCGTCATCGCATACCCGATGAAGGCCGCCAGGATCGACCCGGTCAGAATCCCCATGCGATCTTCACCGGCAAACTCACTGGCGCCCGGCACAAACGCCAGGGAGCCGACAAACAGGCTCATGGTGAAGCCGATCCCGCACAGGATCGCCACGCCCAGTACCTGGCCCCAATTGGCGCCGCTGGGCAGTGAGGCGATGCCGGTCTTGATCGCCAGCCAGGTGAGGCCGAACACACCGACTGTCTTGCCGATCAACAGGCCCGCGGCGATGCCCATGGGCACGGAGTGGGTGAAGCTCTCCAGGCTGACACCGGTGAGTGACACACCGGCATTGGCGAACGCGAACAGCGGCAGGATGGCGTAGGCCACCCAGGGGTGCAGGGCGTGTTCCAGGCTCAGCAGCGGTGAGGTTTCGGCATTCTTGGTGCGCAGTGGAATGCAGAACGCCAGGGTTACACCCGCCAAGGTCGCATGCACACCGCTCTTGAGCACGCACACCCACAGGATCAGGCCGATGATCATATACGGCCCCAGTTTGATCACGCCCAGGCGGTTCATCGCAATCAGCGCAATCAAGCAGGCTCCCGCGCCCGCCAGGGATGCCGTGGACAAGTCAGCGGAATAGAACAAGGCAATGACGATGATGGCGCCAAGGTCATCAATGATCGCCAGGGTCATCAGGAACAGCTTCAGCGACACCGGTACGCGCTTGCCCAGCAGGGCCAGAACGCCCAGCGCAAAGGCAATGTCGGTGGCCATGGGGATCGCCCAGCCGGCCAGGGCGGCCGGGTTGTCCTTGTTAAGCGCCCAGTAGATCAGCGCCGGCACCACCATGCCGCCGATGGCCGCTGCGCCAGGCAGCACCACTTGCGAAGGCTTGGACAGGTGGCCATCCAGAAGCTCACGCTTGACCTCCAGGCCGATCAGTAGGAAAAACAGGGCCATCAGGCCATCGTTGATCCAAAGCAGCGCCGGCTTGGCGATTTTCAACGCGCCAACCTGAGCCACCACCGGCGTGTCGAGAAAGGCGTTGTACAGGTGCGACAACGGTGAGTTGTTGATAATCAGTGCCAAAGCGGCAGCGGCGATCAACAACAGACCACTGGCGGCTTCCAACTGGAAGAAACGGGTAAAAGTGCTACGCAGAGGCAAGGGATGCTCTCCAATCCAGGTTCAATAGGTGGGTACCCTAACCCGTACCGTTAGTTGTTAAAACAAAAGTTATATTCTTATTTGTTATAAGGGGTTGGCCGGAACATCGGTGGGTTAAAGACTAGCAATTGTGTGTCCAATTGCGTCGTCACTGTATCTGTGTGAAGCGTGGGAAACATCCTAAGATCACCGCTGAGAACCTTTAGAGAAACCACCATGAGCGACCACCGTACCTGGGCCCGCGAAGCCATTCGTATCATTGAAGCGGACTTCCAGCGGAGCGCCGATACCCACCTGATCCCGCTGCCATTACCGGGTTTGCCAGGCATCGAATTGTACTTCAAGGATGAGTCCAGCCACCCCACCGGCAGCCTGAAACACCGGCTGGCGCGCTCGCTGTTCCTGTATGCGCTGTGCAATGGCTGGCTCAAGCCGGGCGCCCCCGTTATTGAAGCGTCCAGCGGCTCCACCGCGATCTCTGAAGCCTACTTCGCGCGCTTGCTCGGCTTGCCGTTCATTGCCGTCATGCCCGCGACCACGTCCCAAGAGAAGATCGCCCAGATTGCCTTCTATGGTGGCAAGAGCCATCTGGTCCAGGATCCGACGCAGATCTACGCCGAATCCGAACGCCTGGCCCAGGAAAGCGGTGGTCACTTCATGGACCAGTTCACTTACGCCGAACGTGCCACCGACTGGCGGGCGAACAACAACATCGCCGAATCGATCTTCCAGCAGATGCGCTTTGAACAGCACCCGGAGCCGAGTTGGTTGATTTCCAGCCCTGGCACCGGCGGCACCACCGCGACCCTGGGCCGTTATGTGCGTTATCGCCAGCATTGCACGCGGGTGTTGTGTGCCGATGCCGAACGCTCGGTGTTCTTCGACTTCTACCAGAGTGGTGACGCCAGCCTGCGCCTGGACTGTGGCTCGCGGATTGAAGGGATTGGTCGCCCACGGGTGGAAGCATCGTTTCTGCCGGCGGTGATTGACGCCATGGTCAAGGTGCCGGATGCATTATCCCTGGCGGCCATGCATTACCTGGCTGAACGTTTGGGGCGGCGGGTTGGCGGTTCCAGCGGGACCAACCTGATCGGTGCGCTGATGGCGGCGCAACAGATGAAAGCGGCGGGGGAGTCGGGGTCGATCGTCGCGATCTTGTGCGATGGTGGTGAGCGCTATGCCACGACCTATTACGATCAAGCGTGGCTGGCGGGGCAGGGCTATGAGCTGGAAGGGTTGATCGCGGCGGTTGCGGCGAGTGTCGAGCGCGGTGAGGCGCTACCCGCTAACATCCTGCGCGCTAATATCTGACACGCCACTATCCAACTGTGTGCGGGCTTGCCCGCGAAAGCGGAGTGTCAGTCACTGAATTTTTAACTGCACCACCGCTATCGCAGGCAAGCCAGCTCCCACACTGGTCGTGTATTGCCCACAGGATCAACGCCCGGCACAGATCCCCTGTGGGAGCGGGCTTGCCCGCGAAAGCTGAGTGTCAGTCACTGAATTTTTAACTGCACCACCGCTATCGCAGGCAAGCCAGCTCCCACACTGGTCGTGTATTGCCCACAGGATCAACGCCCGGCACAGATCCCCTGTGGGAGCGGGCTTGCCCGCGAAAGCGGAGTGTCAGTCACTGAATTTTTAACTGCACCACCGCTATCGCAGGCAAGCCAGCTCCCACACTGGTCGTGTATTGCCCACAGGATCAACGCCCGGCACAGATCCCCTGTGGGAGCGGGCTTGCCCGCGAAAGCTGAGTGTCAGTCACTGAATTTTTAACTGCACCACCGCTATCGCAGGCAAGCCAGCTCCCACACTGGTCGTGTATTGCCCACAGGATCAACGCCCGGCACAGATCCCCTGTGGGAGCGGGCTTGCCCGCGAAAGCGGAGTGTCAGTCACTGAATTTTTAACTGCACCACCGCTATCGCAGGCAAGCCAGCTCCCACATTGGCCATGCATTGCCCACAGGATCAACGCCCGGCACAGATCCCCTGTGGGAGCGGGCTTGCCCGCGAAAGCGGAGTGTCAGTCACTGAATTTTTAACTGCACCACCGCTTTCGCAGGCAAGCCAGCTCCCACACGGGATTTATGCTGGCCTTCAGCGTGCTTTAGGCCTCGATGCCGAGCATATCCCGCGCCAACGCTTCGGCGATCCGAATCCCATCGACACCCGCCGACAGAATCCCACCGGCGTACCCCGCGCCTTCTCCGGCCGGGAACAAGCCTTTGACGTTCAGGCTCTGCATCGACTCGTTGCGGGTAATGCGCAGTGGTGACGAGGTGCGGGTCTCGATGCCGGTCAGCACCGCATCGTGCAGCGAGTAGCCTTTGATCTGCTTCTCGAACGCCGGCAAGGCTTCGCGGATGGCTTCGATGGCGAAGTCCGGCAGGGCCAGGGCCAGGTCGCCCAACGACACGCCGGGTTTGTAGGACGGCTCCACACTGCCCAGCGCGGTGGAGGGTTTGCCGGCGATGAAGTCACCTACCAGTTGCGCGGGGGCCTCGTAGTTGCTGCCGCCGAGGATGTAGGCGTGGGACTCCAGGCGTTCCTGCAACTCGATACCGGCCAGCGGGCCACCCGGGTAATCCACCTCGGGGGTAATGCCTACCACGATGCCAGAGTTGGCATTGCGCTCGTTACGCGAGTATTGGCTCATGCCGTTGGTCACGACGCGATGGGGCTCCGAGGTCGCAGCCACGACGGTGCCGCCCGGGCACATGCAGAAACTGTAGACCGAACGGCCGTTCTTGGCGTGGTGCACCAGCTTGTAGTCCGCAGCACCCAGCTTCGGGTGGCCGGCGTATTTACCCAGGCGTGCGGCGTCGATCAGCGACTGTGGGTGTTCGATACGGAAACCCACCGAGAACGGCTTGGCTTCCATGTACACGCCACGGTCGTGGAGCATGCGGAAGGTGTCACGGGCGCTGTGGCCCAGGGCAAGAATCACGTGCTTGGAGAGGATCTGCTCGCCGCCGTCGATGACCACGCCGTTCAACTGGCCGTCTTCGATCAACACGTCGGTGACCCGCTGCTCGAAGCGCACTTCACCGCCCAGGGCGATGATCTGCTCGCGCATGTTTTCCACCACGCCGGTCAGGCGGAAGGTGCCGATGTGCGGCTTGCTGACGTAGAGAATTTCTTCCGGCGCGCCGGCCTTGACGAACTCGTGCAACACTTTGCGACCGTGGAATTTCGGGTCCTTGATCTGGCTGTACAGCTTGCCGTCGGAGAAGGTGCCTGCGCCGCCTTCACCGAATTGCACGTTGGACTCGGGGTTGAGCACGCTTTTGCGCCACAGGCCCCAGGTGTCCTTGGTGCGTTGGCGCACTTCCTTGCCGCGCTCGAGGATGATCGGCTTGAAGCCCATCTGTGCCAGCAGCAGCCCGGCGAAAATCCCGCAGGGACCGAAGCCCACCACGATTGGCCGCTCAGCCAGGCCTTCCGGCGCCTGGCCCACCACCTTGTAGCTGACATCCGGTGCCGGGTTGACGTTGCGGTCGTCGGCAAACTTGAGCAACAGGGCGGCTTCACCCTTCACGTTCAGGTCGACGGTGTAGATGAAGCACAGCTCGGAGGTCTTTTTACGCGCATCGTAGCTGCGCTTGAACAGGGTGAAATCGAGCAGGTCATCACTGGCGATGCCCAGGCGCTGCACGATGGCAGTGCGCAGGTCTTCTTCGGGATGGTCGATGGGCAGCTTGAGTTCGGTGATTCGTAACATGACAGGATCCGGTAGGCGGCGGGCAAGGAGGCCGGCTGTTTTGCAAACCGGCGATTATAAGCCCCAATGGCAAGTTTCCGTCAGGTTAAAACAGCACAGGGCCTAATCAGTCGTCCCGCGAGCCGCCGAATGCTGCGCAACCACGCTGCACCTGGCCGTTCACGCGCAACTCGGCGCTCATGTGTTGCAGGCTGCCGCTCACACTGTCGACGCAGCGCTGGGGCGCCACCCACAGTTCGATGTGCTGGTTGTTGGCTTCGGTCATCAGGTTGAAGCGGCCGTCGCCCAGTTGTTCCTCGACGTACGGCACTGCCAAAGGTGGATGGCCTTCGCGTTCCAGCACCATGCCCTTGGCCGTGACATTCATTGCCCAAGCGGGTTTATGGCCGTTGGCCCGCAGGATCATGCGCTTGAAGTCCGGGTCGGAGCACGCTGAAGTCGAGCGTTCGACGCGATACAGCTGTTGCAGGTCCACTGAACCCTGGGTGCCGCTGGCGACCCCGGAAAACTTGCCGCGCAGGTCGGCAAACAGCTTGCCCTGCTGACCGGCCAGCGAGGCGGCTTCCTGCAGGACGCTGGTGCCGCCGGTGTCGTTGACCACGTAGCTACGCTGGCCGCCGCACGGCTGGAACAGCAGTTTGCCGTCCACCGCGGTCAACTCACCCTGCATACGGGTCAGCCCGACAGTCGATGGCTTGGCCGGCTCGCTTTCGAACAGTTGGCAGGCGGCGAATACAGGAAGCAAGGCAAACAGAACGAGGGTACGGGCGGCGCGCATTATCGGGTCTCCAGGCAAGTGCCGCCACGTTACGCAGGCTGGCCGTGCATCACAAGCCCGCTTGCCAGCTTCAGGCGTTTCTTACAGCACTCACCCTCACCCCACGATAAAGGTCTGACCAGTTTGTAGGCCCTCGACGCTTTTTGCGTAAGCCAGCGCCACATCGGCGGCGGGGGCAGGTTTGTAGCCACGGAAATAAGGGGCATAGCTGCCCATGGCTTCCAGCAGCACCGTCGGGCTGACCGAGTTGATACGCAGGCCGCGTGGCAATTCAATGGCCGCCGCTTTGACGAAGGCGTCCAATGCACCGTTGACCAAGGCCGCCGAAGCGCCGGTGCGGATCGGATCACGGTTCAGGATGCCGCTGGTGAAAGTGAATGAAGCGCCATCGTTGGCGTACTCACGGCCGATCAACAGCAGGTTGACCTGGCCCATCAGCTTGTCACGCAGGCCCAGTTCGAAATCGCTGTCGTGCATGTCTGCCAAGGGCACGAAGTTGACGCTGCCTGCCGCGCAGATCAGGGCGTCGAACTTGCCGGTCTGTTCGAACAGCGTGCGGATCGAGGCGCTATCGCTGATATCCACCTGGAAGTCACCGCTGGTGCGGCCGATGCTGATCACTTCGTGGCGCTGGGCCAGTTCCGCCTTGACCGCTGAACCGATGGTGCCGCTGGCACCGATCAATAGAATTTTCATCGTGCTGTTCCTCTGGGGCTGATTCCTTGCAGGAGCGAGCTTGCTCGCGAAAAACTCAAGGTCGCCGGCGTGTAGTCAGGCTTACCGCGTGATCGTTGACGTTCTTCGCGAGCAAGCTCGCTCCTACAGGGGTTGGGATTTGCGTTCAGTCTAATGTGGCTTTTTAACTGGATAAACGTGCTAATAGGCAACTTTTGGTTTTCAACTGGAAACAGTTCATGAGCGAAATGGATGACCTGGCGGCGTTCGCCGTGCTGATCGAAGCCGGCAGTTTCACCGTGGCGGCCGCACAATTGGGCTGCAGCAAAGGGCAGTTGTCCAAGCGCATCAGCCAGTTGGAAGCGCAGTTTGCCGTGGTTTTGCTGCACCGCACCACGCGCAAGCTGAGCCTTACTGCTGCCGGCGCGGCGTTGCTGCCCCAGGCACAAGCATTGGTGGTGCAGGTGGAACGCGCCCGGCAGGCATTGGCGCGGCTCAAAGATGATTTGGCTGGCCCTGTGCGTATGACCGTTCCAGTGTCGTTGGGTGAAACCTTCTTCGATGGCTTGCTGCTGGAGTTCTCCAAGCAATACCCGCAGGTGCAGATCGAGCTGGAGCTCAATAACAGCTACCGAGACTTGGCACGGGATGGTTTTGACTTGGGGGTACGTTCGGGCGCCATCGAACATGAACGCTTGGTGGCTAAACCTTTGCTGGCCTGGCATGAGATGACCTGCGCCAGCCCGGCTTATCTGGAACAGCATGGCGAGCCGCAGACCCCAGCAGACCTGGCGGCGCACAGCTGTTTGCTCAACAGTCATTACAGCGGCCGCGAGGAATGGTTGTACCACCAGCAACACGAATTGCTGCGGGTAAAGGTGAGCGGCACCTTCGCCTCCAACCACTACAACCTGTTGAAAAAAGCCGCGTTGGTCGGCGCCGGTATTGCTCGCCTGCCGTCCTACGTTCTACCCACGGAGCTGGCTGACGGCCGATTGCGCTGGCTGCTGCGCGATTATCAGACACGCAGCATGCCGATGTACCTGGTGCATCCCTACCAGGGCGGTTTGCCTCGGCGTACCCAGGTGCTGGCCGACTACCTGGTGGACTGGTTCAAGCGCAGCGGCGAAGCGCTGGATCGGCTTCAGCGATAACGACGGGCAATCAGGTAGTCGATGGACAGGCAGCCCGGGCCTTTGGCAAGCAACAACAATAACAGCGCAAGCCAGGTGCCGTGAGTGGGGTAGGCGTCAGGGTAGACGAACAGCTGGATGGTCAAGGTCATGCCGATCAAGGCCAGGGCCGAGAAGCGCGTGGCGAACCCCAGCAGAATCAATACCGGGAAAAAGTGCTCGGCAAAGGCTGCCAGGTGCGCGGCCACCTCTGGCGACAGCAGAGGCAATTGGTATTCGCTGCGAAACAAAAAGAGGGTCGAGGCGGCAAGTTTGGGTTCACCCCATTGGAAGGTGCCGCTGATCAGGTCAATGGCAAAGCCTTCGACCTTGGTCTGGCCAGACTTCCAGAACACCGCCGCAATGGAGAAGCGCGCCATAAAGGCGATCAGGCTGTAGGGGATTTTTTCAAACAGTGCGACGGTTCGTTTTACCAGGCAGGGAGCGGGAAAGTTCATGGCGATACCTCTGGTTGCAGATGCAAATGGGTGATGGCGTCGTGGCTGATCAACAGCGTGAGACATAGGTGCAAATCGAATTCGTCGGAGGCTTGCAGGGCATCAGCTATGGCCATTTCCAGCCCTGCGCCTTGGTTGAGTCGGTTGATAAAAGTCACAGACCCGCGGTCGATGGCGAATACCTTGACCACCAACCCTTGGCGCAAGACCAGCGCGCCTTGGGCATACCAGGGGTTCAAGCTGGTGATGGCCCCGTCGGCCTGGTGCGCCGCCCAAACCGATACCACCGCGTAGGAAGATTCCAACGTGGCAAGTGACGGATGCAGTCGTACACGCAGTTCCCCCAGTTGCGCGCAACCTTGCAGTTGCCGAAGTACGCAGTGCTGATCCAGAACCTGGCAATCCGCCGCGTGATAAGCGCGGACCCTCAAGCGTTCCAGCCGGGCGACATCGGCCAGGTAGGGCACGCTCCAGGCTGGTTCGAAACCCTGGATAAAGTCAGCGAACGTGCCGCCGTACTCACTGATCAAGGGACTGGTGGGCGGGTGGGCCTGGGCATACAGACCGGCCATGGCGCGGAAAAACTCATCGCCGACCAGTTGCCGCGCCACCGGGTAGGCGGCTGCCAAAGCATTGATCAAAGCGCTATGGACATTGTTTCGATACACCGCAAAGCGGCTCGCCGGCTCAGCACCGTTGCTGCTGAACACGCCCTCGGGGCAGGTTGCTTGCGGGGCCAGTAAAGCCTCGGCAAAAGTCTGCTGAATACTCATCGGGCCACCTGCGACAAATACCATTCGGCCTGCCGGGCCTCTGCTTGCAGCACGCTGAACGCGGGCACCTGGTTATCCCGCTCGATCAGCGTCGCTACCGCTCCGGTCCGCGTCAGCACCTGTGCGTACAGCTGCCACACGGCGTTATCGATCGGCGCGCCGTGATCATCGATCAGCAGGCGGTCGCCCAGGCTGTCGGTGTCTTCGGCAAAACCGGCCAGATGAATCTCATCCACTGCGTGCAATGGCAGGGCATCGATGTAGGCCAGCGGGTCGCGCTGGTGATTGATGCAGGACACGTAGACGTTGTTGACGTCGAGCAGCAGGCCGCAACCGGTACGGCGGACGATCTGGCTGATGAAGTCGGTTTCGTCCAGGGTAGAGCGTTCGAACTGCAGGTAAGTGGAGGGGTTTTCCAGCAGCATCGGTCGCTTGAGTGCGCTCTGTACCTGATCCACGTGTTCGCATACCCGCTCCAGGGTGCAGGCGTCGTAGGCCAGGGGCAGCAGGTCGTTGAGAAACACCGGGCCGTGGCTGGACCAGGCCAGGTGTTCGGAAAAAGACTGGGGTTGATAGCGTTCGATCAGCGTGGCCAAGCGTGCCAGGTGCTCGCGATCCAAGGGGGCTTCGCCGCCGATGGACAGGCCGACGCCGTGCAGTGACAGGGGGTACTGCGCACGAATCAACCCCAGGTAGTGATGAAACGGGCCGCCGGCCACCATGTAGTTTTCGGCGTGTACTTCGAAGAAACCGATGTCGGGGCGGGTCTCGAGCACCTCGGTGAAGTGCTCGGTCTTGAGCCCCAGCCCGGCCCGATAGGGGAGGCCGGGCACCTGAGCCGGTGAGACCGCGTGTTGGGCTGTAAGCGTCATCATCAGTACTCAGGCTGCGCGGGGTTCAGGATTTGGCGGTGAAGGCCGCTTCCTGGCCAAAACCGGTCGGCGAGGTGGTGCTTGGGGTCTTGGTGCAAGTGCCGGCGGGGACCAGCTTCCAGGCATTGGCCTGGTCTTTGGTCTTGGAGGTGCCAGCGCAGGAAGTACCGGCGCCCGCGGCGCAGTCATTCTTGCCGGCTTCAGCCACGCCGAAGCATTTCTGCATGTCGTCGGCCGCGTGGGCGGTGGTGGTCAGGGCGGACAGGCTCAGGGCAGAACCAAGGGCCAGGACGAGGGTGGCAGCGGACAGTTTGGTGGTCATGGTGTGTCTCCAGCAGTGGTTGAATGCGCAGGCTTGATTGCCTGCATGCACCACTAGAGAAAGGGGGAGGGAATTCGTTACAAAGCCATCGAAAAAAACTGCAAACAACACCTGTTTAATGACTTATACAAAGCAAATGTGGGAGTCGGGCTTGCCCGCGATGCAAACGCCTCGGTTTTTCAGATACACCGGGGTGATGCTATCGCAGGCAAGCCAGCTCCCACACAAGCCAGCTCCCACTCTGAACTCACTCTTTCTTAGCCGCCGAGGTACGCCTCCCGCACCTTCGGATCGGTCAGCAATTGCTCACCCGTACCCTGCATCACCACCCGGCCATTCTCCAGCACATAGGCACGGTCAGCGATTTTCAGCGCCTGGTTGGCGTTCTGCTCCACCAAAAACACCGTCACACCGTCCTTGCGCAGCTGTTCGATGATGTCGAAGATCTGTTGGATGATGATCGGTGCCAGGCCCAGGGAAGGCTCGTCCAGCAACAACAGCTTGGGCTTGCTCATCAGCGCCCGGCCGATGGCGAGCATTTGCTGCTCGCCGCCGGACATGGTGCCGCCGCGCTGGCTGAAGCGTTCCTTGAGGCGGGGGAACAGGTGCAGCACCTTGTCCATCTGCTCCTGGTAATCGCCCTTGTCGGTAAAGAACCCACCCATGGCCAGGTTCTCTTCCACGGTCAGGCGCGAAAACACCCGGCGGCCTTCCGGCACCACCGCAATGCTCTTGCGCATGATCTCGGCGGAGTGCTTGCCCACCAGTTCTTCACCCATGTAGCGGATGCTGCCACTGTAGGCTTGCGGCGAACCGCACAAGGTCATCAGCAAGGTCGATTTGCCGGCACCGTTGGCGCCGATCAGGGTGACAATCTCACCCTGGCGCACTTCCACATTGACGCTGTGCAGGGCCTGGATCTTGCCGTAGAAAGTGGAAACGTTTTCGAATTGCAGCATTTTACGCTTCCCCCAAGTAGGCTTTGATCACTTCAGGATTGTCGCGGATCTGCTCCGGCGTCCCGTTGGCCAGCGGCGTGCCCTGGTTGATCACCACGATATGGTCGGAGATGCTCATGACCAGTTTCATGTCGTGTTCGATCAACAGAACCGTGGCGTTGTTTTCCTCACGCAGCACACTGATCAGCGCCTTGAGGTCTTCGGTTTCCTTGGGGTTCAGGCCCGCGGCAGGTTCGTCGAGCATAAGGATGCGCGGGCGGGTCATCATGCAACGGGCGATTTCCAGGCGACGTTGCTGGCCGTAGGCGAGGGTACCGGCGGGGCGGTTGGCGAACTCGGTCAGGTTGACCTTGTCCAGCCAGTACGCCGCGTATTCCATAGCCTCGCGTTCGCTCTTGCGGAACGCCGGGGTCTTGAACAGGCCGGCGAAGAAGTTGGTGTTCAAGTGACGGTGCTGGGCGATCAACAGGTTCTCGACCGCCGTCATGTCCTTGAACAACCGCACGTTCTGGAAGGTACGCACCACGCCTTTGCGGGCGATTTCGTGGCCGGCCAGGCCCTGTATGGGTTGGCCGTCCAGCAGGATGCTGCCACCGCTCGGCTTGTAGAAACCGGTTAGGCAGTTGAACACCGTGGTCTTGCCGGCGCCGTTGGGGCCGATCAGCGCTACCACTTGTTTCTCTTTGACGGTCAGGGCCACGCCATTGACCGCCAGCAAACCGCCGAAGCGCATGCTCAGGTTTTCGACTTTCAGGATCTCGCGGCTCATTTGCGCAGCTCCATGTGTGGACGTTGCATGGGCAGCAGGCCTTGAGGGCGCCAGATCATCATCAGCACCATCATGGCGCCGAACATCAACATGCGGTATTCGCTGAACTCACGCATCATTTCCGGCAGCAGGATCATCACGATGGCCGCCAGGATCACGCCCAGTTGCGAGCCCATGCCACCCAGTACCACGATGGCGAGAATGATCGCCGACTCGATAAAGGTGAACGATTCCGGTGTCACGAGGCCTTGGCGAGCGGCGAAGAAGCTGCCGGCAAAACCGGCGAATGCAGCGCCCAGGGTGAATGCGGAAAGCTTGATGATGGTCGGGTTCAGGCCCAGGGCACGGCAGGCGATTTCATCTTCGCGCAGCGCTTCCCACGCACGGCCGATGGGCATGCGCAGCAGGCGGTTGATCACGAACAGTGCCGCCAACGCCAAAAGCAGCGCCACAAGGTAAAGGAACACCACTTTGCTCACCGGGTTGTAGGCAATCCCGAAGTACTCGTGGAAGGTCTGCATGCCTTCGGCGGCGGTGCGGTCGAACGACAGCCCGAAGAACGTCGGCTTGGGAATGCTGCTGATACCGTTGGGGCCACCGGTGATATCGGTGAGGTTACGCAGGAACAGGCGAATGATTTCGCCGAAGCCCAGGGTCACGATGGCCAGGTAGTCACCGCGCAGGCGCAGCACCGGGAAGCCCAGCAGGAAGCCGAACGTGGCCGCCGCCATACCCGCCAACGGCAGGCAGATCCAGAAGCTCCAGCCCAGGTAGTGCGAGAGCAGCGCGTAGGTGTAGGCACCCACGGCGTAGAAGCCCACATAACCCAGGTCGAGCAGGCCTGCCAGGCCCACCACGATGTTCAGGCCCAGGCCCAGCAACACGTAGATCAGGATCAGCGTGGCAATGTCGACCGCGCCGCGCGAGCCGAAAAACGGCCAGATCAGCGCCGCGATGATCAACCCGATGATGATGTAGCGCTGGGTGCGCGGCAGGGTCAGAAATTGGCTGACCTTGGGCGACACCAACGGGCCACGGTTACCCTTGAACAAGGCACCGACCTGCTGGGTGAACAGTACACGCAGGAACATCAGCACCGAACACAGCGCGATGACGGTCAGGGTGACGGGCCCGGTGCCATGCACTTCCAGGTTGATGCCGACAATGCTCAGCTTGAGACCGAGTACCGGAAAGGCCACGGCCCATACCAGCAAGGCGCTGAAAAACGCCGATTTAAGATATCTGCTCATACTTTCTCAACCTCCGGACGGCCCAGGATGCCGGTCGGACGGAACAACAACACCAGAACCAACAGGCCGAACGCGACGACGTCCTTGTACTGGTCACCGAAGATATCGGCGCCAAAGGCTTCGGCCACCCCCAGCACCAGCCCGCCGAGCATGGCGCCCGGGATACTGCCGATGCCGCCCAATACCGCTGCGGTAAAGGCCTTGAGACCCACCAGGAAACCGGCGTTGGGGTTGATCACGCCGTATTGCATGCTCAGCAACACGGCCGCCACGGCCGCCAGCGCAGCACCAATGACGAAGGTCAGGGCGATGATGTTGTTGGTGTTGATGCCCAGCAGGTTGGCCATCTTGATGTCTTCGGCGCAGGCCCGGCAGGCGCGCCCCAGACGGGAGCGGGAGATGAACAGCGTCAGGCCCAGCATGGCCACCAGGGTGACCACGAAAACCAGAATCTGCATGTACGAAATCAGCACTTCTTGTGCGCCACCCGGGCCGAAGGAGATGCTCCCCGGAATCAGATTGGGAATGGACTTGTCCTTGGAGTCCTGGGACAGCAATACGGTGTTCTGCAGGAAAATCGACATGCCGATGGCAGAAATCAGCGGGATCAAACGGTTGCTGCCCCGCAGGGGACGGTAGGCAACCCGCTCGATGCTGTAGCCATAGGCACTGGTTACGATGATCGACGCCAGGAACGCAGCGGTCATCAATAGCGGCAGGGAGTGGATCCCCATCATGGCCAGCCCGGCAAGGGCGATGAAGGCCACGTAGGAACCAATCATGTACACCTCGCCATGGGCGAAGTTGATCATTCCAATGATGCCGTAAACCATTGTGTAGCCAATGGCTATCAAGGCATAGGTGCTGCCAATGGTCAGGCCATTAACCAGCTGTTGGAAAAAATGATAGATCTCAGGCATTACAGCGCTCCTAAAAACCCGATACGCATTTCACTGGTGGAGTCATTTCCGGCTCGGTGCCCTGTTCTGTGACCAGGTTGCACAAAGCGTTTGCCAGCGAACCGCTGGTGACGGTTTTAAGATTTTCAGGTGAGCCAGCGCCCGGATCGCGGGTGACATGGCCCATAAACCTCGTAAAACAAAGCCCACTGCTTGCACAGTGGGCTTGTTGACCAGTAACGCCTGGCTTACTGAGGGGAAACTTCGGTTTTTGGTTTACCGAAGTGCCATTCGTAGACCACGAACTTGAAGTCCTTCAGGTCGCCCTTGGCGTCGAAGCTCAGGTCGCCTGTAGGGGTCTTGAAGGTACCGGCATGGATGGCCTCGGCCACTTTGGCGGTGTCTTCGCTCTTCGCAGCAGCGATACCGCCGGCGATGACTTCAACCGCCGAGTAGGCCGGGAACACGAACGGACCGGTTGGGTCCTGCTTGTTCTTGGCGAACTCTTCGACGATGGCTTTGTTGGCTGGGTCGGTGTCGAAGGACTTCGGCAGGGTCACCAGCAGGCCTTCGGAAGCGCCCTGGGCGATTTGCGAGATAGAGTCGTTACCCACGCCCTCTGGGCCCATGAACTTGGCGTTCAGGCCTTTTTCCTTGGCTTGGCGCAGGATCAGGCCCAGCTCAGGGTGGTAACCGCCGTAGTAGACGAAGTCGACGTTGGCTTGCTTGAGTTTCTGGATGATCGAGGAGAAGTCTTTGTCGCCGGCGTTCAGGCCTTCGAAGACGGCAACCTTGGTGCCTTTTTCTTCAAGGGTCTTCTTCACGGCGCTGGCGATACCTTCACCGTATTGCTGCTTGTCGTGCAGTACGGCAACGATTTTCGGCTTCACGTGGTCGGCGATGTAGTTGCCGGCCGCTGGGCCTTGCGCGCTGTCCAGGCCGATGGTGCGGAAAATCAGCTTGTAGCCACGGGAAGTGATTTCAGGGCTGGTGGCAGCGGGGGTGATCATGATGACGCCTTCGTCTTCATAGATATCCGATGCTGGCTGAGTGGAGCTGGAGCAGAGGTGGCCAACGACGAACTTGACGCCATCATTGACCACTTTGTTGGCAACGGCCACGGCTTGTTTTGGATCGCAAGCGTCGTCGTATTCCTTGGCCTCAAGCATCTTGCCGTCTACGCCGCCCTTGGCGTTGATGTCTTTGATGGCTTGCTTGGCACCCATGAATTGCATGTCGCCGTATTGCGTCACCGGACCGGTCTTGGGACCGGCGATGCCGATCTTGATGGTGTCGGCTGCGAACGAATGGCCGGCAACCCCAGCCAGGACCATAGCGGCAAACAGTTTGGAAATCTGCTTAGTAGCCTTATTCATAGTGCTCCACTCTTACTGTTGTATTTTTTATAGTTCTAGCGGCCTTGTGAGCTGCAGAACCGGATCAGATATCGCGGATATCCCCCCGGCATTGCCCTGGCAACTGTACCGGTACAGTGTAGAGCGCCGGTTGATCGCTTGAAAAGCTGGCAGCTGGGGGCAAAACCTGGGTATGTCGCTTAAGTGAAAGAAAAAGACAGAATTGCGCCGGGCTGCTAACCGCTTTCAAGGCATTCCTTGGCTTTCCTGCCCGTTTCAATCGCTACTTCATTTGCTACTGGGTTTTTCTGCCTGAGCGACGGGGCTATGATTGCGCCGATTTTTTACTCAGGTGAATTCCCATGACGCAAGAACCAAGCACCCTCTATGCCAAGCTGCTCGGTGAAACCGCCGAAATTTCCTGGAAGGAGCTTGAACCGTTCTTTGCCAAGGGTGCCCTATTGTGGGTCGATGCCGGCCTGGATTTGATCGAGGCCGCCGAAGGAATGGCCGAAGACAACCGTGACAAAGTCGCCGCCTGGCTGGCTGCAGGTGCCCTTGGCGAGGTGTCTGCGACGCGGGCATTGGACCTGGTCGAACGGGATCCAAGCTTATGGGCGGTGGTGGTCTCGCCATGGATCCTGATCCAGGAAAGGGCGGCATAAGAATGTCGCGCACGAAAAAGGTGCGTATTTTTCACGCGCTGAAGTGTGTAGCCGAGTAACTGCTGAACGCGTGATGGCACCTTGCCGTAGAGAAAGGTCACAGCCGAGGGTGACGTAAACGTCACGGGAACAGTTGAGGTCCGAAGGAATGTGTGGCGCAATTGTTTCCAGGTATGACCCGGTGTGAAGAGAAGCCGCGATCACACCATCACTCCCCGTGCCTGGGTCTCAGCGAATCGGCCTGACAATAGACGGCGGACCGATACGCCCTGGCGTCGGGTCTTTTGGCTGTGGAGCGTCGTTGTTCTCCACGCTGAGCGGATATAGCGGATTGCGCATGGCAATCCCCTGCATCACGCCGATGATGTCATTGAAAGGCACCGCCGGGCTGAGCAGGTAGCCTTGGATGTAGTCACAGCCATGCTTGAGCAGCAACTCGAACTGTGCCTGGGTTTCCACGCCTTCGGTGACCACCTGCAAGTGCAGGGTGTGGGCCATGCCGATAACCGCCTGGACAATTTCACTGTCTGCGGTGGATTTGGGAATGTCCTGGATAAACGAGCGGTCGATCTTCAAGGTGTTGAGCGGCAAGCGCTTGAGATAAGCCAGCGACGAATAGCCAGTGCCGAAGTCATCGATGGCCAGTGACACACCCAGGGCGCGAATTTGCCGCAACAGTGCCAGGGTGCTGCTGATGTTGCCCATCAGCGCATTTTCAGTGACTTCCAGTTCAAGTCGGTTGGTGCCTATGCCGGCGAAGCGCAGGGCGTCTTCGATTTCATCGGCCAGTTCGTCACGCGCCAGGTTCAACGCCGAGCAGTTTACCGCCATGATCAACTCGGTGTAGCCCCGGTCAGACAACAGGCTCAGGTCGTGACAGGCCTGGCGCAATACCCAGTGGTCCAGCTCGGCAATCAGCCCGTTGTTCTCGGCAATGCCGATAAAGCGGTCCGGGGCCAGCAGCCCGTGTTGGGGGTGTTGCCAGCGCACCAGGGCTTCAAGGCGCGTGACCTTGCCCAGCTTCATGTCGAAGATCGGCTGATAAAACAGCACCAGCTGGTTGCGCGTACGCAAGGCGGCGCGCAGTTCTTCCTCCAGTTGCAGCTCAAGGAAGGCGCGTGTTTTCAGGTTGGAGCTGAAGAAGTGCAAGCTGTTGCGCCCGGCGTCCTTGGATTGGTACAGCGCCAGGTCGGCAGTTTTCAGCAGCTCTTCGCAGGTGTGGCCGTCCTCGGGAAACAGGCTGATGCCGATGCTGGTGGTCATCACCATGCGCCGGCCAGCCAGCTCGATGGGCTCTTTCATCTTCTGCATGATGCGCTGGGCCATCTGCCGAGCTTCGTCGCGGTGATGAATAGTGATCAGGATGCAGAATTCATCGCCGCCAAAGCGTGCCACCACATCTTCATGGCTGCGTATCGAGCCCTTGATATGCCTGGCCAGCACCGTGAGCAACTGGTCGCCCGCATCGTGGCCGAGGCTGTCATTGATGCGCTTGAAGTGATCAATGTCGAGGAAGATGACCGCCAGCATGCCTTGGCTTCGGGTTTTTTCCGCAACCTTTTCCGCGAAGATCTGATTGAAACCACGGCGGTTGAGCAGGCTGGTCAGCGCATCGAAGTGGGCCACTTGTTGCAGTGAAGCGCGGGCCTGATCGAGTTCGCTGAGCAGCGCATTGACCCGGCGCAGGTCCCGTTCTTTGTGTTGCAGCTTTTTATCTGCCAGGGCTGCGCTGACACTACTGCCGATCACCAGCAAGGTAATTACCGCCACCGACAACCCCAGTTGAATCGGACTGCCATCCACCGGCAATGAAAGATCCGCGCCAGCGGGCACCAGCATTTGCATGGCCGCCATGCCGGTGAAATGCATGCTCAGGATCCCGGCCCCCAGCACCAGGCTGGCGGCGTATTTGAGCAGTTGGTGAAACATGCCGGTTCCGTTGCGCAGGTAGCTGGACAGCAACAATGCCGCCAGGCTGGCGCCGATGGCAATCGCCACCGAGGCCAGGAACAGCCGTGTTTCGAAGTACACCTGGGCCTGGGAGCGCATGGCCGACATGCCCACGTAGTGCATCAGCGCGATCCCCAGTCCCATCCACACCGAAGCCACCAGGTACTGATGAAAGCGCAGGTGGGTATGACTGAGGGTCTGCATGGCGAGCAGCGAGGCGATCAGGGCGATCAGCAGCGAGGCGAACGTCATGATCAATTCGTAGTGAAGGGCGATGGGGGCCTGGAACGCCAGCATGCTGATGAAATGGGTCGACCAGATTCCGCCTGCCAGACAACCCGCGCCCAGCCAGCGCCAATGGCGGCGGGCGGTGGGGTCTTCGACATGGCCCACACGTTCGGCCATGTCCAGCGTACCGAAGCCCGCCGCGCAGGCGACCAGGTATGCCAGTAGCACCAGAAAGGGGTTATGACTGCAATTGAGTAATAAATGCCCACTGTCTGGAAGGTCGGTAAAAAAGTGCTGCCCCAGCCATTCCATAGCGTATCCCGTCATAGAGCCATGTCACTGCCAGAGACGATGACCGATGGGATCGAGTATAGAAGTCTCCGAAGATTTGCCATGAGTAATGGCGTTTTGATCTCAAATTATTTTGACATGCCTTCCATAGCGTTTGGTGCTAAGCGCTGATGGGCAGGTCGAGTTCGAAGTGTGGGGCTTCCAGCGGCGCCAGGCCGAATGCGGCACGGGCGGCATCGCAATCGACATTTTGCACACCCTGGCTCCAGGACGAGTCGAACTCACGGCATACGCTGGAGCGTTGCTCATAAATAGAGCAGCTGGTGGCCTGTCCGACTTCACCTTCAAGGCTGCAGCACCGTGCAGGTTTCTGATCGGTGCCGATCATCGCCACGCGGCTGGGGTTGATCTGCACCACCAGGTCATCGGGCACCGTGCCCCCGGACGAGGCGCACTCACCCCAGAAGAAAGACACGCGAAAGTGTGAACAGCAGGCACCGCAATTCAGACACGGACTGGCTTCGGACATGGGCGTCATCAATAAGAAAAGTAGGAGGAGGGTGCTACGAAAGGCTCGCCATTCTATCCGTGCCATCGCCATTGGGAAGAGGGGCACGCACTTATATTTTCGTGGGCAAAATCCGCTGTTGCCTGGGTGAAATCATGCCCTATCAGCTTTACGAATCATTACAGACAATCACTGCCAGCCTGACTATGTTGCAGTGACCTGAGCAGGATGCATCGGGCATCGCAGCTCTCATAACAATAAAAGAGACGGACCCATGCAGAACTCGACCCAAGCGGCGAATGCCTGGCGCATTCTGTTCCTGCTGTTCCTCGCTAACCTGTTCAACTTTTTTGACCGCACCATTCCCGCGATCATCATTGAGCCCATCCGCATGGAATGGCACCTGAGCGACTTCCAGCTCGGTATCATCGGCACCGCTTTTACCATCGTCTACGCCATTGCCGGGCTGCCGCTCGGGCGCCTGGCCGACACCGGTTCACGCAGCAAGTTGATGGGCTGGGGCCTGTTCGCCTGGAGTGGGCTGACGGCGGTCAACGGCATGGTCGGCAGTTTCTGGACCTTCCTGCTGGTGCGCATGGGCATTGGCATCGGCGAAGCCAGCTATGCACCCGCGGCCAATTCGCTGATTGGCGACCTCTTTCCCGCCCACCGCCGTGCCCGAGCCATGGGGATTTTCATGCTTGGCCTGCCGTTGGGCCTGTTGCTGGCGTTCTTTACGATCGGTGCGATGGTCAAGGCGTTCGACAGCTGGCGCGCGCCCTTCTTTATTGCGGCGGTGCCGGGTCTGATCCTTGCGGTGTTTATGTTCTACATAAAAGAACCCAAGCGTGGTGCGGCGGAAACCGTGCAAGTCTCCCAAGAGCGCGTCGACCGCCCGATCCGTCGCGTGCTGGCTGTGCCGACCTTTCTGTGGCTGGTGCTGGCCGGGTTGTGCTTTAACTTTGCCACCTATGCGTGCAACTCGTTCCTGGTGCCGATGCTGCAGCGCTATTTCCTCATGCCGTTGCAGGACGCGGCCGTCGCGACGGGTGTCATCGTCGGCCTGACCGGTTTGGTGGGCTTGACGCTGGGGGGCTGGATTGCCGACAAGATTCATCAGCGGGTCGCCAATGGCCGACTGTTGTTCGCCGCCTTCAGCTTGATCATCTCCACGGTCACCACCGCCTGGGCATTGCATGCCGGGCGTGTCGAAATCGGGGTGTTTGTCGCGCTGTTCAGTGTGGGCTGGTTGTTTGCCTACAACTTCTATACCTGCGTGTATACCGCGATCCAGGACGTGGTCGAACCACGCTTGCGCGCAACGGCGATGGCGCTGTTTTTTGCCGGGCTGTATCTGCTCGGCGGTGGCATGGGGCCAGTGGTGGTCGGGGCGTTGTCCGATCACTTTGCCCATTCGGCGATGTATGCGGCTGGGGCGCAGCAGATGACAGAGGCATACAAAGCGGTAGGCTTGCATGACGCCATGTACCTGATTCCAGTGGCGTTGTTCTTGACCATGCTGTTTCTGTTCCAGGCCTCGCGCAGTTTTGTGCGTGATGCCAAGCGGATGAAGGAAGGGTTGAGTGCGGTTGAGGTGCCGACGGCTGCGGCTACAGCTTGAGACCGAGGTGACCCTTTCGCAGGCAAGCCAGCTCCCACCTTTGACCGAGTTGTTTGAACTCTACTCGGTCAGTGTGGGAGGGGGCTTGCCCCCGATGAGCATAGGTATCTACACAACTTCGGTACGACGCTAAACCTGTGGCGAGGGAGCTTGCTCCCGCGACGGCCTGGCAGCCGACGCTGATCTAACTGACGCACCGCGATCCAACTGTGGGAGCTGGCTTGCCTGCGAAGACGGCTTGACAGTCAACACAGTCGGACCGTGTACATATCCATTCCTGCGGTAACGGCCACTTAAGGTTCCGCCCTGACGGCGGCTCACTTTGCAAAAGCGGCAAAGTAAGCAAAACGCTCTTGCCCCACCACTCGGCACCTCGCCCAGGCTCGGTGTGCCCGTAATCCGCCAGTGATTTGGGGGGTCGCCGCCACGCGCCATCCATGGCGCGGGGCGGCTAAACCGGCATCCCTGCCGGTTTACCCCCCAAATCCCTGTCGAATTCCGGCCAGCGTGGTTTAACGGGGCGCCTAAGATCAAAAGCAGATCAAGATCAAGAGCGTCTCGCTTCGCATCGTGGTTACCGTCGGCTGCTACAGCCTACAAAGTTGTGTAGATACCTATGCCCCGATGAGGCCCTCAAGACCAATAAAAAGGCCCGCACTAATCGGGCCTCCTAATTGGCTGCGGATTATCAGCCCGCCACCAACACCCGAATCGCTTCCAGTCGCAGTGCCGCTTTATCGAGCATGGCCAGGCCTTGCTCGCGCTGGTTGCGCAAGGCGACCAACTCGCTGTCACGTACGGTCGGGTTGACCGCTTGCAGCGCGGTCAGGCGTGCCAGCTCTTCGTCGGTATCCGCGGCCAGGCGACGCTTGGCTTCGGCCACACGCTCGGCGTGACGCGGGGCGATCTTCTCTTCACCGGCGTTGATGCGCGGTGTGAGTTGGTCGCGCTGCGCCTGCACGAATTTGTTCGCGCTGGCCCGTGGCACGCTTTCCAGCTGGTCATTCAAGGTCACGAACGACACGCGGCCCGACAGGTCATTGCCGTTGGCATCCAGCAGGCAGCGCAAGGCGGCCGGTGGCAGGTAGCGACCCAGTTGCAGGGAGCGCGGGGCGACCACTTCGCTGACATACAGCAGTTCAAGCAATACGGTGCCTGGCTTGAGCGCCTTGTTCTTGATCAGTGCCACGGCGGTGTTGCCCATGGAACCGGACAGCACCAGGTCCATGCCGCCTTGCACCATCGGGTGCTCCCAGGTGATGAACTGCATGTCTTCGCGCGACAGCGCCTGGTTACGGTCGTAGGTGATGGTTACACCCTCGTCGTCGCCCAGGGGGAAGCTGGCGTCGAGCATTTTTTCGCTGGGCTTGAGGATCAGCGCGTTTTCCGAATGGTCTTCGCTATCGATGCCGAATGCGTCGAACAGGGTTTCCATATAGATCGGCAGGGCGAACTGGTCGTCTTGTTCGAGGATGTCCTCGACCAGTGCATCGCCTTCGCCGGCGCCGCCGGAATTGAGTTCGAGCAAGCGGTCGCGACCGGTGTGCAACTCCTGCTCCAGGCGCTCGCGCTCGGCACGGGCTTCGTCGATCAGGGCTTGCCACTCGCCGTCGTCGGCTGCTTCCAGCAGGGGCAGCAGGCGTGGGCCGAACTGATGCTGCAAGGCGTTGCCGGTCGGGCAGGTGTTGAGGAAGGCATTGAGCGCCTCGTGGTACCACTGGAACAGGCGCTCTTGCGGGCTGGTTTCCAGGTACGGCACGTGCAGTTCGATCACGTGTTTCTGGCCGATCCGGTCCAGGCGCCCGATACGCTGTTCCAGCAGGTCGGGGTGGGACGGCAGGTCGAACAGCACCAGGTGATGGGAGAACTGGAAGTTGCGGCCTTCACTGCCGATTTCCGAGCAGATCAGCACCTGGGCACCGAACTCTTCATCGGCAAAATAGGCAGCGGCGCGGTCACGCTCCAGAATATTCATGCCTTCGTGGAACACCGTGGCCGGGATGCCGGAGCGCACACGCAGGGCGTCTTCCAGGTCCATGGCGGTTTCGGCGTGGGCGCAGATCACCAGGACCTTGGTGCGCTTGAGCATTTTCAACTGGTCGATCAGCCACTCGACCCGAGGGTCGAAACGCCACCAGCGGTTCTCTTCCTCGATGTCCGGTTGCGCCTGGAAGCTGACTTCCGGGTACAGCTCGGCGTGTTCGCCCAGGGGCAGTTCGAGGTATTCGTCCGGGTTCGGTAGCGGGTAGGCGTGCAGCTTGCGCTCGGGGAAGCCTTGCACCGCGGCACGGGTGTTGCGAAACAGCACGCGGCCGGTGCCGTGGCGGTCCAGCAGTTCACGCACCAGGCGTGCGCTGGCCTCGGTGTCGCCATCGTTGACGGCGGTGAGCAGGGCTTCACCTTCGTCACCGAGGAAGCCTTGAATGGTCTTGTGCGCGGTCGGCGACAGGCGGCCCTTGTCCAGCAGCTCCTGCACGGCTTCGGCCACCGGGCGATAGTTTTCACTCTCGGCGCGGAAGGCTTGCAGATCGTGGAAGCGGTTCGGGTCCAGCAGGCGCAGGCGCGCAAAATGGCTGTCCTGGCCCAGTTGTTCTGGAGTGGCGGTCAGCAGCAGCACGCCAGGAATCACTTCGGCCAGTTGTTCGACCAGCGAGTATTCGGCGCTGGCCTTGTCTTCGTGCCACACCAGGTGGTGGGCTTCGTCGACTACCAGCAAGTCCCAGCCTGCGGCGAACAGCGCGTCCTGGGCCTTCTCGTCGTCCACCAGCCATTCGAGCGCAACGAGTGCAAGCTGGGTGTCTTCGAACGGGTTGGTGGCATCGCTTTCGATAAAGCGCTCTTCATCGAACAGCGCAACCTGCAGGTTGAAGCGGCGGCGCATTTCCACCAGCCATTGGTGCTGCAGGTTTTCCGGGACCAGGATCAGTACGCGGTTGGCACGGCCCGAGAGCAGTTGGCGATGGATCACCAGGCCTGCTTCGATGGTCTTGCCCAACCCCACTTCGTCCGCCAGCAACACGCGTGGCGCGATACGGTCAGCGACTTCGCGGGCGATGTGCAGTTGGTGGGCAATCGGTTGGGCGCGTACGCCACCCAGGCCCCACAGCGAGGACTGCAACTGGCGGCTGGTGTGTTCCAGGGTGTGGTAGCGCAGCGAGAACCACGCCAGCGGGTCGATCTGCCCGGCGAACAGGCGATCACTGGCCAGGCGGAACTGGATGAAGTTGGACAGTTGGGTTTCTGGCAGGGTGACCTGCTCGTTCTGCCCATTGAGGCCGTGGTAGACCAGCAGGCCATCGACGTCGTCGACTTCCTGTACGGTCATTTTCCAGCCTTCGAAATGGGTGATGGTGTCACCCGGCGAAAACCTCACGCGAGTGAGGGGCGCATTCCGTAGCGCATACTGGCGAGTGTCGCCAGTGGCCGGATAGAGCACGGTCAACAAGCGGCCGTCCTGTGCCAGAACGGTGCCTAACCCCAGCTCTGCTTCGCTGTCACTAATCCAGCGTTGCCCCGGTTGATACTGCTGCGCCATGCTGCCTGACTCCCGCCGTGAAAAAGCCGACTATGTTAACGGAACACGGCCCGGCGCCCAAGAACTCTGACAAAAACTACGCTGTTTGTACGGGCAGGCGGAAATTGAATCGACGGGTGGCGGGCACTTGAGAGTGTCGACTGAGTCACAGCTTGGCACGCGGGTGCTCAAGTCGCCCTGCCACCCGCCGACAGCCTGTTGATCAGGAGAATAATTATCATGCTGCCACCCATGCTGCCCGTCAGTGTTGTGCCGGTCACGTCGCAACTCGACCCGGCACGCCAGAAACCGGATATTCCGCCGGTGGTGCCCGTTCAACCGGGCTCCAACGAGAGCACGATCGACCTGAAAAAAGGCGATGCCGAGCAATCGACCTTTCTGCTGCGCGAAGAGCAGCGTCGCCAGCAGGAGCAGCAGAAACGCCGGCGCGAAGCCGACGACGACGCGGAGCAGCATTTGCCGATTCCCGGCGACTTGCTCAACGCTGACAACACCGTGCCCGTGGCGCCGCTGATCGAAGACGCGCCGCGCCAGGGCCTGTGGGTGGATATCGAGGTTTAATCGTTCAGTTCGCGCAGCGCCTTCACCAGTAACTCAATCTCGTCATGGGTGTTGAGCGGGCTGACGGAGATTCGCGCAATGCTGTTCAACCCACGTGCTTGCATATCCAGCGGGGTGTAGGCCACGCCATTGGCGCCGATGTTGATGCGCTTGCAGGCCAGGCGTTGCTTGAGTTCAAAGCTGTCCCAGCCGGCCAGGTTGAACGCGATCAAGCCTGAATGCGTTCTGCCTAAGTCATGCAAGGTAATTCCCGGTATCTGACGCAGTGCTTCGCGGATTCGCGCGCTGGTCTTCGAGACCCTTTGCCATACTTGCTCAATCCCCAGTTGATTGATCTCGTGCAACGCATTGCCCAGGCCGGCCAGCAGGGCGAAAGAGACTTCGCTGGTTTCAAAGCGCCGGGCGTCGTTGCGCAGGTCGAAGCCCTCGGCGGTCCAGGGCGCTGAAAACACGTCGCGTTGGGCCGGGTTCAGATGTGGCAGAAAATCTGGCCTGATATACAGCAGCGCGGTACCGCGAGGCCCGCGCAGGTGTTTGCGGCCGGCGGACTTGAGCACATCGCACTGCAACGCTTGCACATCCACCGGCACCTGGCCGACGGCTTGGCCCGCGTCGATGAAGTAGGGAATGGTATGCCGCCTGGCCACATCGCCGATGGCCTGGGCCGGGTTGATCAAGCCACCGTTGGCCGGCAGCCAGGTGAGGTCGATCAGCTTCACCTTGGCATCCAGCATCGCCTCCAACGCCACCGGGCAGGCCGCGCCGCTGGCATCACACGGGATGACGTCCACCCGCGCCCCGGCTTGAACGGCCAGTTCCATGCTCGCCAGGTTACCGCCCCATTCGTGGCGCCCCACTAGAATACGATCGCCCGGCTGCCATGGCCCCAGCGCCTGGAAGGCCATGCTCCAGGCCGTCGAGCCACTGCTGGCGAAGGCAATCGATGAGGCGGGCGCATTGAGCAGTTTGCCGGCGGCGCGGCGGGCCTTTTCCACTAACAGGTCACCTTGTTCTCCGGCCTCCATCGGGCCGTCGCGGGCTTCGCGTTGCAGCTGTTCGATGATGGCGTCGAGCGTCGCCTGGCTGGGCAAGGATGCCCCGGCGTGGTTGAAGTGCACGATGCCGGACTGGCAACCGGGCGTGGCTTCTCGCAAGTGCTGGACTTGCAGCGGGGTCATGGCTGCAGCTCGAAAATGGCGTCCACTTCCACGGCGACACCAGCCGGCAGACTGCAGACCCCTACGGCGGTGCGCACGTGCCGGCCCTTGTCGCCGAGGGCATTGACCAGCAGGTTCGAAGCGCCATTGGCGACCAGGCTTTGGCGCTGGAAGTCGGCGCTGCTGGCAATGAACACGCCCAGGCGCAGGATGCGCACCACCCGCGACAGGTCATCGCCCAACGCGTCGCTCAATTGCCCCAGCAGGCCCAGCGCCGCCAATTCCGCCGCTTGGGCGCCATCTTCATCGCTGAGAAAATCGCCCAGCCGGCCAAGGTAGGCAGGTTTGCCATCGGTCATGGGAATTTGTCCCGAGATGAACAGCTGGTGTTGGCTGATCACATGATTGACGTAGTTGGCAGCGGGTTGGCTGGGCGTGGGCAGTGTCAGGCCGAGGGCGTGTACGCGCTGGCGGATGGAATCGGTCATGGTGAAATCCTCTGGTGTCAGAAGGTTCCAGCATGTTGGCGGTGGCGAGGGGCGACAAACGGATAGATCTCAACCGACGTATCGAAAAACCTCACGCGTCGGCACACACCTGCTTCAACCACTGGCTGAAGCACTCAGCCGCCTCACTGAGCGGGCGCTGAGGTGCGATCAGCCAATAGCCGATATCGCTGTGATAGGGCGGCCAGTCAAAGGCCTCTACCAGGCTGCCGTCCTGGAGCCTGCGTTCGATCAGGCGATGGCGGCCCATGGCGATCCCCTGGCCGGCCACGGTCGCTTCGACCACGATGTTGTAGTCATGCAGCATCACGCGGGGGTGGTGATCAAGGTTGACCTGGTAATGGGCCGACCAATCGGTCCACTCGAAAGGGCGGTGGGAGGTCGCCATCAACAGCGCGCCACTGGCGATCTGCCTGGCTTTGAACCCAGGGCTGCATACCGGTGACAGGGTTTCGGCCATCAGGCGTGTGGCGCGCACCTCGGGCCAGTCGCCCTTGCCGTAGCGGATGGCCAGGTCAACCTCGGCCGTGGCGACGTTGGCCAGTTGAATGGCGGGCAGCAACTCCACCTGGATATGCGGGTAGCACCGTAGAAACTCGGCCAGGCGCGGCGCCAGCCATAACGTGGCAAAGGATGCCAGCAAGCCGATACGCAACACACTGGCGCTGGGCGCACCCCGTTGGTTGCGCGTCGCAGCGGCGATGGCGTCCAGGGCAGGGCGGATTTGCGCGTAGTAATCTTGCCCGGCCAACGTCAGGTCAATCGCACGAGTGCGCCGGATAAACAACGGTTTGCCCAGGTGGTGTTCGAGCTTATGTACCTGGTGGCTCAGCGCGCTTTGGGTCACCGACAACTCGTTGGCCGCCTTGATAAAACTCAAGTGCCGCGCCACGGCCTCGAAGGCGCGCAGGGCCAGCAGCGGTGGAAGGTCGTTGTGCAAGGCCACCTGGATGCGCCTCCTGGGCAGGGTAGAAAGTGCCGATTTTGGTCGATGGCCTGCATTTTGTCGCCCGCTTAATTGCCGTCGGGCGGGGCAGGCCGCATTATTGAGGCATTTCCGCCACGACGTAAGCCAAGCCATGAGTGATGACGACAAGCTGATCGACCTGAACGCCGAACGTGCCAAGCGCGTGCACGACCTCAATGACAAACGCTTGAATGAAGTGCGCCAAGCCTTTGAACAAGCCATGCCCTTGGGCAAGCCCAAGAAAAAGTCCAAGAACAAGCCGAAAAAGCGTTGAAACGCCCTGCATCCATTGATGCAGGTCAGTTATTCCCCTTCTTTACGCCCCGTTGTGGGCGACATTGATCCTGGTCAATTTCCCACTGCGCCTTCTCCATTAACTTAGCCCTATCGCAACAGGGCAAGTGCAGGAGGCCGGTCATGTTTTTCGATAATGTGGTTTTCGCCGGAGTGCTGACTGTTAGCCTCATGGTGCTGTTTTTTGTAGGGTTTGGATTTTTTATCTGGAAAGACGCGAACAAGCGTAAAAAACCTTAAGTCTTTCCGGGTTACATGAGCACGCAAGGCATTTTGGGCGACTTCGGTCGCCCTTTTTTTGTGCGCCCAGCATGGGCGCAATCTTGTGGGTGAAAGTCCCGCCGTGAGCTGACCACAGCGAACGAAGTGAAGCGCAACTGCACGAGGGTGACCGAGTGTGGGGAGGAAGCGTGAATCGAAACCGCGAGCCGATGGACAAGAATCGGATATAAGGCGAAGCCGATCAGGGCGAGCGAGCAAAAGATCGCGAAGCTCTTGTGGTCAAGGATCAGGCTGCGTAAATCCGGCGGTTGTGCGGGGAAGGATTGCGTTCTTACCTGGGGAGATCTCGCCTTGCGCCTGAAAGGGCGACGGCGCAAGCCGGAGCGAGAAGTCAGCAGAGGCCGTAGTAGTCTTTTTTTTTTTGACGAAGGGCCGAACGAGAGAGAGCGTTATAGGCCATGTTGATGCGAGAAACCGGAAGTCAGATGCCTGCCAAACGCGGGGCGGATGGAGATAACGAGCGGTGAAGCCGTGAGAAGTCCTGTCAGCGACGAGGTCAATCGCCCGCAAGATGAACCCGATAACGCAGGGCAAGGGCTGCTGGAACGGGCCCTTGAGAGAGAGAACCTGAAACGGGCCTGGAAGCGGGTTAAGGCTAACAAAGGCGCAGCGGGTGTGGATGGTCTGGGCATTGACCAGACTGCCGAACGTTTGCTGTGCCAATGGCCTGAGGTTCGTGAACAGCTCATTTCAGGCGCCTACCGGCCCAGTCCGGTAAAGCGTGTGGTAATTCCCAAGCCTGACGGTGGCGAGCGCGAACTGGGTATCCCGACGGTCACCGACCGGCTGATACAGCAAGCGCTGTTGCAAGTCCTGCAGCCACTTATTGATCCAACTTTCAGTGAATACAGCTACGGTTTTCGGCCAGGACGATGCGCTCAGGATGCTGTTTCGACGGCTCGGCGCTACGTATCTTCAGGCCGAAAAGTAGTCGTGGATGTTGATCTGGAGAAGTTCTTCGACCGGGTTGATCACGACATTCTGATTGATCGCCTCGGCAAACGGATTGCTGATCGCGCCGTTCTACGGCTGATCCGGGCTTATCTGGATGCGGGAGCGCAGATCAATGGAGTGGTCGAGAAAAGCCGTTGTGGGGCGCCGCAAGACGGCCCGCTGTCGCCACTGTTGGCGAATGTGCTGCTGGACGAAGTGGACCGAGAGCTTGAACGCCGAGGCCATTGTTTTGTGCGTTATGCCGACGACGCGAATGTGTATGTTCGCAGTAAGAAGGCTGGGCACCGAGTGATGGCGTTGCTGAAACGTCTGTATGGAAAGCTGCACTTGATCGTCAACGAGAGCAAGAGCGCGGTGGCGAGTGCGTTTGGCCGTAAGTTTCTGGGCTACGAATTTTGGCTTGCTCGTGACGAAGTCAAATACGCGGTATCTCAGAAGGCACAAAAGCAATTCAAACAACGTATCCGACAGCTCACCCGTCGTTCATGTGGCCGCAGCTTGCAGCAAGTCATCGACTTCCTACGTCCCTATTTGTTGGGTTGGAAAGCCTACTTCAAGTTGTCGCAAACACCCGGTGTCTGGCGTGAATTGGACAAATGGATACGGCATCGACTTAGGGCGATCCAACTCAAGCAATGGAAGCGAGGGACGACAGTGTTTCGAGAGCTAGTAGCCCTTGGCGCGAGTAAAGAAGTCGCCCAGAAAGTGGCATGCAACACCCGTCGCTGGTGGGATAACAGTCGATGGGCGTTGAATTGGGTGCTTAATCTCGCGTGGTTTGATCGCTTGGGACTTCCACGCCTCTCCTGACCTCAATCTCTCGAACCGCCCGGTGCGGACCCGCATGCCGGGTGGTGTGGCAGGGGAGCGGCCTATGAAGGCCGCCCCCTATGCCGATTGGCAAAGCGCACCGCAGTCCACTTGTGGGAGCTGGCTTGCCTGCGATAGCGCAGTAAAAGTTGATAAATATATGAGCTGACCCACCGCGATCGCAGGCAAGCCAGCTCCCACATCTTTACCTTCTGCCATCAATTAACTTGAATAAAAAAAGGTGCGACCCTCGCGGATCGCACCTTTTTTATTGCCGGCTGGCTATCAGTTGCCCAAAGCCTTGGACGCCAACCAGAACAAACCGGCCGAGAGGCCTACGGTCGCTGGCAAGGTCAATACCCAGGCCATCAGGATGGTCTTGACGGTGCCACCTTGCAGGCCGCTTTTGTTGGCAACCATGGTGCCCGCCACGCCAGAAGACAGGACGTGGGTGGTGGACACTGGCAGGGCGAAGATATTGGCAAAGCCGATCATGGTGGCCGTGGTGATTTGCGCTGACATGCCCTGGGCATAGGTCATGCCTTGCTTGCCGATCTTCTCACCGATGGTCAGTACCACGCGCTTCCAGCCCACCATGGTGCCCAGGCCCAGGGCCAGTGCGACCGCGAGAATCACCCAGAACGGGGCGTACTCGGTGGTGGCGGTCAGGTCTTTGCGCAGCTTGTCGAGGTCTGACTTCTCACGGGAGTCCAGGCCTGGCAGCTTGCCGACCTTTTTCGCGGTGTCATCCAGGCAAAGCAGGTAGCGACGCACTTCGATGCGGTGGTCGGCCGTCAGCGAGTGGTAGTCCGAGACGCCCTTGAGGGTGCCCAGCAGCGCGTTGATCGTCGGTTCGGTCTGCTGCGGGTTGCAGCGGAACTTGCCCGGCAGGTCATCCTTCACGCTTTTGCCCAGGGCCAGGAACTCACCGAGGGTCTCGTGGTTGCGCTGGTAGAACTGGTTCAAGTGCAGGGTGGCGTCGCGGGTACGTTCGATCTGGTAAGTGGTGCTGCCCAGGTCCAATACGAACTGCGCCGGCACGATACCAATCAGTACCAGCATGATCAGGCCGATGCCTTTCTGGCCATCGTTGGAGCCGTGCACGAAGCTTACAGCCATGGCCGAAATCACCAGGACCAGGCGGTTCCAGAACGGCGGGTGCTTCTTGTCGTCGAGCTTGCGGCGCTGGTCGGGGGTCTTGTGCATCTTAGACAGCGGGCGCCACCACTTCAGGCCGATCAGCACCAGGGCGGCGACCAGGAAGCCCGCCATCGGCGAGAACACCAGGGAGGCGCCGATATCCACGGCCTTCTGCCAGTTCACACCGTCAGCCAGGGGGATGTCGTTGATCAATGCATTGGCCAGGCCGACACCGAGGATCGAGCCGATCAGGGTGTGGGAGCTGGAGGCGGGGATACCGAAGTACCAGGTGCCCAGGTTCCAGGTGATCGCCGCCGCCAACAACGAGAAGACCATTGCCAAGCCATGGCCGGTATTCACATTGATCAGCAACTCCACCGGCAGCAAGTGCACGATGGCGTAGGCGACACCGACACCACCGAGCAATACCCCGAGGAAATTGAACACCCCGGAGAAGAACACGGCCAGGTGTGGCGGCATGGCTTTGGTATAGATGACTGTGGCCACCGCGTTAGCGGTGTCATGAAAGCCATTGATGAACTCGAAGGCGAGGACAAAGGCCAGGGCGAGCAACAGGCTCACGAGAACCCAAGCATCCAGTCCGCTGAATAAATCGATCATGAAGGTTTTCTGACCCGGTCGTAAGGGGGCGCGATTATGCCAGAAAACATCAGTAATCGATGCATTAGCTGCTCATCGGTAACAATCTTCCTGGAAAAAAAACCGGCAAGACACACGTATCCCAAGGTTTTCGGGGCTTTGGCAAGTCTTTGATTTATAAAGCGCAGGCCGCAGGAGGCGGACTTTTGTCATGAAAATGCCATGCTTGAAACATTTGTATGAAATTTCGTGGATGGCTGTAGGTTACTGACCAGCGGCCGCTGAACCAGTGCTTGACCGGCAGCGACTGCAAGGCGCTGAACTCGACCGAAGTGCTCAGGGCTCCTCGGTCTTGAGTTCCTGCTCGATTTTTTGGATTTCCTGGGCAAATGCCTGATCCAGCAGGCTGGCTCGTTTGCGCCATGGTTTGCGTTCCGGCTCAGGTTGCGCGGCGTAGGTGGTGACTTCCCCGCCGTAGACGTCCTTGTAACGTTGCTCCTGGCGCTCAAGTTCCGCGCGCAGTTCATCTTTCGTCACAGTATTACCTAATTGAGTTGAGTTATTGATTGCGCAGTGTCATGCCTGAAAGTCGTGCTCGGGGCGATTCCAAATAGAACAGTAGAACCGTTCAAGTTGGTATGCGGGCCTGAGGGCCGTTCTTTTAAGCGAGTACTTGTGACCGGCGTTGCCTGCAGCCTGCAATACCTGGTGAGCTCCCCTCCCGATAGTGATACCGGGCTGACCTCTGCACAGGTTGCATTATAGCGGCGCATTTGAATAACACTATCATCATGAAGTTAAAAAGCGTCAACGGCGTGCTTGGGTTTTGTTACATATCGCCGACGTATTTGTGAACAGCGTCATCTTCATATCCGTATTCATACTGATAGAAGGGTAAATGCCTACACTTTTCGGCGACATCAGCTAAATCTCGAACGTTATCTGCGGGATCTGCACCCATGCCGGCAAAATTGCGATAATCGCATGGTTGTCCGATAATCGCCCAATGTTACCGGCGTTGACTTGTGCAGGGCGGCCGGCACGGCTTGTAATAGCCGCCAACCCTCCCGTGGTGATAACAAGAGAAGGCCCGTTGAAATGAACGATCAATTGCGCAACTCCTTTGCATCAGTGGCGCCGCCGATCGTGGCTTCACCGGCCAAGCGCATCCAGGCATTCACCGGTGATCCGGATTTCATGACGTCCCTGGCCCGTGGCCTGGCCGTGGTGCAGGCGTTCCAGGAACGCAAGCGTCACCTGACCATCGCCCAGATCAGTCACCGCACCGAAATTCCCCGCGCCGCCGTGCGCCGTTGCCTGCACACCTTGATCAAGCTCGGCTACGCCACCACGGATGGGCGCACCTACTCTCTGTTGCCCAAGGTGCTGACCCTCGGTCACGCCTATCTGTCGTCCACACCGCTGGCCGTTTCGGCACAGCCTTACCTGGACCGCATGAGCGAGCAGCTCCATGAAGCCTGCAACATGGCTACCCTGGAAGGCGATGACATCCTCTATATCGCTCGTTCCGCCACCACCCAGCGCCTGATCTCGGTTGACCTGTCGGTGGGCGGGCGCCTGCCTGCGTATTGCACGTCCATGGGTCGCATTCTGCTGGCCGCCCTCGACGATGCCTCGCTGCAGGATTATCTCGACCATGCCGACCTGCAAACCAAGACCAGCCGCACCCTGACAACACCGCAAGCGTTATTCGAATGCCTGCAACAGGTGCGTCAGCAGGGCTGGTGCATTGTCGACCAGGAACTGGAGCAGGGCCTGCGCTCCATCGCGGTGCCGGTGTATGACGCGTCCGGCCAGGTATTGGCCGCGCTGAATGTCAGCACCCACGCCGGGCGGGTCAGCCGCAGTGAGTTGGAGCAGCGCTTTCTACCGAGCATGCTCAGCGCCAGCCGTGAGCTGAGTGCGCAACTGTTTGCCTAAGCTGTTCGGTGACCGCACAGATCCCGGCTGGCTCGATTGACGGTGTTTCCCTTGGCTTATTAATGTGCGGCAGCGCTCTGAGGAGCTGCCCAATAAGAATGACGGCCCCAGGTCGTCAGCCCGCCATCGGTGTGGAATAAAAATAATGAATCAGCCTTCTGTCGGTACCACCCTGGACGTACAGTCCTTTATCAACACCCAGCCACTTTCGCGCTATCAGTGGCGCGTGGTGATCCTGTGTTTCCTGATTGTCTTTCTCGACGGCCTCGATACAGCCGCCATGGGCTTTATCGCGCCGGCACTGTCCCAGGACTGGGGCATCGACCGCGCCAGCCTCGGCCCGGTGATGAGCGCCGCGTTGATCGGCATGGTGTTTGGCGCACTCGGTTCCGGCCCTCTGGCCGACCGCTTTGGCCGCAAAGTCGTGCTGGTCGGCGCGGTGTTGGTGTTTGGTGCGTTCAGCCTGGCGTCGGCCTACAGCACCAATGTCGACCAGTTGCTGGTGCTGCGCTTTCTCACCGGCCTGGGCCTGGGCGCCGGCATGCCGAATGCCACCACCTTGTTGTCTGAATACACACCCGAGCGGCATAAATCCTTGTTGGTGACCAGCATGTTCTGTGGCTTCAACCTCGGCATGGCCGGTGGTGGGTTTATTTCGGCCAAGCTGATTCCCGCGTTCGGCTGGCACAGCCTGTTGCTGATAGGCGGCATCTTGCCGTTGATCCTGGCGGTGGTGCTGTTGGTGTGGCTGCCGGAGTCTGCCCGCTACCTGGTGGTACGCAATCGCGGCACCGACAAGGTACGCAAGACCCTTGCCCCCATCGAGCCAAACATCGTTGCCCAGGCCACTCACTTCAGCGTACCGGAACAAAAAACCGTCAAGGCCCGCAATGTGTTCGCAGTGATTTTCTCGGGCACCTACAGCGCTGGCACGTTGCTGTTGTGGCTCACGTACTTCATGGGCCTGGTGATTGTTTACCTGCTGACCAGTTGGCTCCCCACTTTGATGCGTGACAGCGGCGCGAGCATGGAGCAGGCCGCGTTTATCGGCGCGCTGTTCCAGTTTGGTGGGGTATTGAGCGCGGTGGGCGTGGGCTGGGCGATGGACCGGTTCAACCCGCACAAAGTGATCGGCACTTTCTATTTGCTGGCCGGGGTGTTTGCCTACGCGGTAGGGCAGAGTCTGGGCAACATCACGTTGTTGGCCACCCTGGTGCTGGTCGCCGGGATGTGCGTCAACGGTGCGCAATCGGCAATGCCGTCGCTGGCGGCGCGTTTCTACCCCACCCAAGGCCGTGCCACCGGGGTGTCGTGGATGCTCGGCATCGGCCGCTTCGGCGCGATCCTGGGGGCGTGGATGGGCGCTACTTTGCTGGGCCTGGGCTGGAACTTCGAGCAGGTGCTTACAGCACTGGTGATTCCGGCGGCATTGGCCACGGCAGCGGTGGTGATCAAGGGCATGGTCAGCCATGCCGATGCCACCTGAAACCGATCACTACCCCTGTGGAAGCTGGCTTGCCTGCGATAGCGGTGCTGAATCCACTCGCGCCATCGCAGCATAGGTATCTACATAACTCTGTTAGCTCAACGGTAACCACGATGCGAAGCGAGCCGCTCTTGATCTTGATCTGCTTTTGATCTTAGGCGCCCCGTTAAACCACGCTGGCCGGAATTCGACAGGAATTTGGGGGGTAAACCGGCAGGGATGCCGGTTTAGCCGCCCCGCGCCATGGATGGCGCGTGGCGGCGGCCCCCCAAATCACTGGCGGATTACGGGCACACCGAGCCTAAGCGAGGTGCCGAGTGGTGGGGCAAGAGCGCTTTGCTTACTTTCGCGCTTTTCGAAAGTGAGCCGCCGTCAGGGCGGAACCCTAAGTGGCCGTTACCGCAGGAATGGATATGTGCACGGTCCAACTGTGTTGACTGTCAAGCCGTCTTCGCAGGCAAGCCAGCTCCCACAGTTGGATCGCGGTGCGTCAGTTAGATCAGCGTCGGCTGCCAGGCCGTAGCGGGAGCAAGCTCCCTCGCCACAGGTTTAGCGTCGTACCGAAGTTGTGTAGATACCTATGCTGCGATAGCGGTGCTGAATCCACTCGCGCCATCGCAGGCAAGCCAGCTCCCACATTGACCCTGTTCCTTATGATGGTTAGTTAAGCAACAATCGGTTCGATAATCGAACACTCAGTCGATTATCGGATTGTTCGGCCCATTTCCCCGGCTTAATCTTCAAGCACTTCGGCGCCACCTCAGCGCCTTTTTCGATCAACACCGGGAGCCCAACCCCATGGCTGAAATCCTCACCCTGCGTGATGCGGTCAAGTGCTTCGTGAACGACGGCGATACCGTCGCCCTCGAAGGCTTCACCCACCTGATCCCTACGGCCGCGGGCCATGAAATCATTCGTCAGGGCAAGAAAGACCTGACGCTGGTGCGCATGACGCCTGACCTGATCTACGACCAGTTGATCGGTGCCGGCTGTGCGCGCAAGTTGATTTTTTCCTGGGGCGGCAACCCGGGCGTGGGTTCCCTGCATCGGCTGCGCGACGCGGTAGAGAAACAATGGCCGCAAGCGCTGGAGATCGAAGAACACAGCCACGCCGACCTGGCCAATGCCTACGTTGCCGGTGCCTCCGGCCTGCCGTTCGCGGTGTTGCGTGCCTACGCCGGTTCCGACTTGCCTAAGGTCAACCCGCTGATCAAGACCGTCACCTGCCCCTTCACCGGCGAAGTGCTGGCGGCGGTGCCGTCGGTGCGTCCGGACATTACCGTGATTCATGCGCAGAAAGCCGACCGCAAAGGCAACGTGCTGCTCTGGGGCATTCTCGGGGTGCAGAAGGAAGCGGCCCTGGCGGCCAAGCGCTGCATCGTCACCGTCGAGGAAATCGTCGACGACCTGAATGCGCCGATGAACAGCTGCGTGCTGCCGACCTGGGCGCTGACGGCGGTGTGTCACGTACCCGGTGGTGCCCATCCGTCCTACGCGCACGGCTACAACGAGCGGGATAACCGTTTCTACCAGGCGTGGGACCCGATTGCCCGCGACCGCGGCACCTTTACCGCCTGGATCGACGAATATATCCACGGCACTGCCGACTTCAGTGAATTCCAGGCCAAGCTGGCCGCCGCGCAGGAGGCTAAGTAATGGCTTATTCCACCAATGAAATGATGACCGTCGCCGCCGCACGCCGCCTCAAGAACGGCTCGGTGTGCTTCGTTGGCATCGGCCTGCCATCCAAGGCGGCCAACCTGGCGCGCCTGACGTCTTCGCCGGATGTCGTGCTGATCTACGAGTCGGGCCCGATTGGGGCCAAGCCCAGCGTGTTGCCGCTGTCCATCGGTGATGGCGAGTTGGCGGAGACCGCCGACACCGTGGTGCCCACCGGTGAGATCTTTCGCTACTGGTTGCAGGGCGGGCGCATTGATGTCGGCTTTCTCGGTGCGGCCCAAGTCGACCGTTTCGGCAATATCAACACCACCGTGGTCGGTGATTATCACCAGCCCAAAGTGCGTTTGCCGGGTGCCGGCGGCGCGCCGGAAATCGCAGGTTCGGCCAAGAGCGTGCTGATCATCTTGAAACAGTCGTCGCGTTCGTTCGTCGACAAACTGGATTTCATCACCTCCGTCGGTCATGGCGAAGGTGGCGACTCACGCAAGCGTCTGGGCCTGCCCGGCGCCGGCCCGGTGGGCATCATTACCGACCTGTGCATCATGGAGCCGGAAGAGGGCAGCCATGAGTTCGTGGTCACTGCGCTGCATCCGGGCGTGACCCGCGAGCAAGTGATCGCCGCCACCGGCTGGGCGATTCGCTTTGCCGACCAGGTGAGCACTACCGCTGAACCCACCGAGACCGAACTGACCGCCCTGCGTGACCTCGAAGCGCGCACCGCGGCTGCCCACGGCCAAGCACCGGGAGAAGCCTGATGCGCGAGGTTTTTATCTGTGATGCCATTCGCACACCTATCGGCCGTTTCGGCGGTGGCCTGTCCACGGTGCGTGCCGACGACCTGGCGGCGCTGCCGATCAAGGCGCTGATCGAGCGCAACCCGTCGGTGGACTGGAGCGCCGTAGACGAAGTCTTCCTCGGCTGCGCCAACCAGGCAGGTGAAGATAACCGCAACGTGGCACGCATGGCGTTGCTGCTGGCGGGGCTGCCGGAAAGTATTCCTGGAGTGACCCTCAACCGCCTGTGCGCCTCGGGCATGGATGCTATCGGCACCGCTTTTCGTGCGATTGCCAGTGGTGAAATGGAGCTGGCGATTGCCGGTGGCGTCGAATCGATGTCCCGCGCTCCGTTTGTGATGGGCAAGGCCGACGCGGCGTTCTCGCGCAACATGAAGTTGGAAGACACCACCATTGGCTGGCGCTTTATCAACCCGCTGATGAAGGCCCAGTACGGCGTGGATGCCATGCCGCAGACCGCCGATAACGTGGCCGATGACTATCAGGTTTCCCGCGCCGACCAGGACGCTTTCGCCCTGCGCAGCCAGCAACGCACCGCCGCTGCCCAGGCCGCCGGGTTCTTTGCCGAGGAAATCGTTCCGGTGCGGGTCGCCCATAAAAAAGGCGAAACCCTGGTGGAACACGATGAACACCCACGGGACACCACGTTGGAAGCCCTGGCCAAGCTCAAGCCGGTCAACGGCGCGGACAAGACCGTCACCGCTGGCAATGCCTCGGGCGTCAACGATGGCGCCGCCGCGCTGATCCTCGCCAGCGCCGAGGCCGTCAAGCAACACGGCCTCACCGCCCGCGCCCGTGTGCTGGGCATGGCCAGTGCCGGTGTCGCCCCGCGCGTGATGGGCATCGGCCCGGTGCCGGCGGTGCGCAAACTGGTGGAGCGCCTGGGGTTGGCGGTCACCGACTTTGATGTGATCGAACTCAACGAAGCCTTCGCCAGCCAAGGCCTGGCGGTGCTGCGCGAGCTGGGTATTGCGGACGATGCGCCCCAGGTCAACCCCAACGGCGGCGCCATTGCCCTCGGCCACCCCTTGGGGATGAGTGGTGCGCGGTTGGTACTGACGGCCCTGCACCAATTGGAAAAAACCGGCGGCAGCAAAGGTCTGGCGACCATGTGCGTGGGCGTCGGCCAAGGCTTGGCCCTGGCGATTGAACGCGTCTGATCAATAAAAGAGGATTGCTCCATGAGTGACAAGCCCGGTTACCGGCGCCCGCAAGCGGGCACTCAACCTGATTACCTGCACCCGGCCTACCAGTCGACGAACCTGCGTTCGCCGTCCCAGCCTTTGGTGTTCCTGCCCCATTCCTTGTCGGAAATCACCGGCCCGACCATCGGCGCCGAACGTATCAATGAGAAGGACAACGACCTGACAGCCCAGCATGAGGGCGAGCCGCAAGGCGAGCGCATCATTATTCATGGCCGTGTGCTGGACGAAAACGGCCGGCCAGTGCCGGGCATCCTCGTGGAGATCTGGCAGGCCAATGCCGCCGGCCGCTACAACCATAAGCGCGACCTGCACGATGCACCCCTGGACCCGAACTTCACCGGCACCGGGCGCACCGTCACCGACGCCGATGGCTGGTACCAGTTCCAGACCATCAAGCCCGGCGCCTACCCGTGGGGCAACCATCACAACGCCTGGCGCCCGGCGCATATCCACTTTTCGCTGTTTGGCCCCAGCGTGCTGACGCGCCTGGTGACGCAAATGTATTTCCCGGGTGACCCGTTGCTGGAGTACGACCCGATCTACAACTGCGTGCCGGATACCCGCGCCAAGCAACGCTTGATCGCTAGCTTCGACCTGGAAAAAACCATTCCTTCCTATGCCCTCGGCTACCGCTGGGACATCGTCCTGCGCGGCCGCGACGCCACGCCGATGGAGAAATGAGATGACACTCAACGCGACCACGTCCCACACCGTCGGGCCGTATTACCACATTGGCCTGACCTGGCTGAACCGTGAAGACCTGACCGTCACCGCCACCCTTGGCGAACGCGTGGCGATCAGCGGGCAAGTGGTGGACGGCAACGGTGATGTCGTCAACGACGCCATGCTGGAAGTCTGGCAGGCCAACGCCGCCGGCAAATATGCTCACCCCGAAGACGAGCAGGACAAAGCGCTAGACCCGAACTTCGAAGGTTTCGGCCGCGTGCCGGTGGATGCCGAAGGGCGTTTTCGTTTTACCACCATCAAGCCGGGCAGTGTGCCGGGGCTCAAGGGCACCACCCAGGCGCCGCATTTGGTGGTGCTGGTGTTTGCCCGTGGGTTGGTGAAGCACTTGCTGACGCGGATTTATTTTGACGGTGAGGCCTTGAACGGCGATGACCCGTTGCTGGCGTGTGTGCCGGCAGAACGTCGTGGCACCTTGATTGCCCAGGCGGATGCGGCAGGGGTATATCAGTGGAATGTGATTTTGCAGGGCACAGATAAGGAAACGGTGTTCTTCGACTATTGAGTTGGCGGTAGGGGCCCCATCGCAGGCAAGCCAGCTCCCACCTTTGAATGTGTTCACAACACAAAATGTGGGACCCGGGCTTGCCCGCGATGAGGCCCTCTCAGGCTCCACCTATCCAAAAGTCTGCTTGCGGAACAGGGTTGTTGCAAAGTATGTCTAGGCTATAACCGTTCCCACTGAGAAAAAAACATGACAACAAAAACCAGCCACTACACCGGAGAAGAACGCAGCAAACGGATCTTTGCGATTGTCGGTGCGTCCTCCGGCAACCTGGTCGAATGGTTCGACTTCTACGTCTATGCCTTCTGCGCGATTTATTTTGCCCCGGCGTTTTTCCCCTCGGACGACCCCACGGTGCAGTTGCTCAACACCGCCGGTGTGTTTGCCGCGGGGTTCCTGATGCGACCGATCGGCGGCTGGTTGTTTGGCCGGGTGGCCGACAAGCACGGGCGCAAGAACTCGATGATGATCTCGGTGCTGATGATGTGCGGCGGCTCCCTGGTCATCGCCTTCCTGCCCACTTATAACGACATCGGTGCCTGGGCCCCGGCGCTGCTGTTAGTGGCACGACTGTTCCAGGGCTTGTCGGTGGGCGGCGAATACGGCACCACGGCCACCTACATGAGTGAAGTCGCGCTCAAGGGCCAGCGTGGCTTCTTTGCTTCGTTCCAGTACGTGACCCTGATCGGCGGCCAGTTGCTGGCGGTGCTGGTGGTGGTGATCCTGCAACAGATCCTCACCGAAGAAGAATTGCGTGCCTGGGGCTGGCGCATCCCGTTTGTGATCGGCGCCATAGCCGCCGTGATCTCCCTGCTGCTGCGTCGCACCCTGAAAGAAACCACCAGCAAGGAAATGCGCGAAGACAAGGACGCCGGCAGTATCGTCGCGCTGTTTCGCGACCACGGCAAAGCCTTCATTACGGTGCTGGGCTACACCGCCGGCGGCTCGCTGATTTTCTATACCTTCACCACCTACATGCAGAAGTACCTGGTGAACACCGTCGGCATGCACGCCAAGACCTCGAGCTACATCATGACCGGCGCGCTGTTTCTGTACATGTGCATGCAGCCGTTGTTCGGTATGTTGGCCGACAAGATCGGCCGGCGTAATTCGATGCTCTGGTTTGCCGGCCTTGGCACGTTGTTCACAGTGCCGATCCTGCTGACTTTGAAAACCGTGACCAGCCCGTTTTTGGCATTTGTGCTGATCACCCTGGCCTTGGCGATTGTCAGCTTCTACACCTCCATCAGCGGCCTGGTCAAAGCGGAGATGTTCCCGCCCCAGGTGCGTGCCTTGGGCGTGGGCCTGGCGTATGCGGTGGCTAACGCGGTGTTTGGCGGTTCGGCAGAAGTGGTTGCGCTGAGCCTCAAATCCATCGGCATGGAAAACACCTTTTATTGGTACGTCACCGCGATGATGGCGGTGGCCTTCCTGTTCAGCTTGCGCCTGCCGAAACAGGCGGCGTACCTGCATCACGATCTGTAAGGGATGAGTTATGACGTTGCGCACGAGCAATCAACTGTTCGACGCTTATTTCACTGCTGACAGCATGGCCGAGGTGTTCTGTGACCAGGGGCGCTTGCAGGGCATGCTGGATTTCGAAGCCGCGCTGGCTCGGGCGCAGGCCCGCGTAGGGTTGATTCCCCAGGCCGCCGTCGCACCGATTGCCCAGGCGTGCCTGGCGTCGCTGTATGACGTGGATGCCCTTGGCAGCGCGATTGCCACGGCGGGCAACTCTGCGATTCCACTGGTGAAGGCGTTGGGCAAGTTGATCGCCAGTGAGGACGCCGACGCCGAGCGTTATGTACACCTGGGCGCAACCAGTCAGGATGTGATGGACACCGGCCTGGTGCTGCAACTGCGCCGTGGGGTGGAGTTGATCGAGGCCGACCTGGCTCGCCTGGGGGAGGTGTTGGCCGCCCAGGCTCAGCGTTACGCCACCGTGCCGTTGGCCGGGCGTACCTGGTTGCAGCACGCGACGCCGGTCACCCTGGGGATGAAAATCGCCGGTTGGCTGGGCGCGGTGACGCGCAGTCGCCAGCGCTTGGCCGAATTGAAACCACGCTTGTTGGTGCTGCAATTTGGCGGCGCGTCGGGCACTTTGGCGGCCCTCGGCGAACACGCCATGCCTGTGGCCGAGGCCTTGGCCGCCGAGTTGCAACTGGGCTTGCCGGAGCAACCCTGGCACACCCAGCGTGACCGCCTGGTGGAGTTTGCCAGCCTGCTCGGTCTGATCGCCGGTAGCCTCGGCAAGTTGGGCCGCGATATCAGCCTGTTGATGCAGACCGAAGCGGCGGAGGTGTTCGAGCCTTCGGCGCCGGGCAAGGGCGGTTCTTCCACCATGCCGCACAAGCGTAACCCGGTGGGCGCCGCGGTGCTGATCGGCGCAGCCACCCGCGTACCCGGCCTGGTGGCGACAATGTTCAGCGTCATGCCCCAGGAGCACGAACGCAGCCTGGGCTTGTGGCATGCCGAATGGGAAACCTTGCCGGAAATTTGCCGCCTGGTATCCGGTGCCTTGCATCAGGCAATTCTGGTCAGTGAAGGGCTGGAGGTGAATGCCGAACGCATGGCACAGAACCTCGACCTGACCCAAGGCCTGGTACTGGCCGAAGCGGTGAGTATCGTGCTCGCCCAACGCTTGGGCCGTGACACCGCGCACCATCTGCTGGAACAGTGCTGCAAACGTGCGGTCGCCGAGCAGCGCCATTTGCGCGCGGTACTGGCGGATGAGCCGCACGTCACCGCCGAGCTGTCGGCGGCTGAACTGGATCGCCTGCTCGACCCTGTCCACTACCTGGGCCAGGCGTCTACCTGGGTCACGCGTGCGGTGACCGAACATTTTGCTTTGACTGCCTGAGGAGAACGCTGTGGCTTTTGTACAACTCGCCGAGGGCGAACTGCATTACCAACTCGAGGGGCCCGCCGACGCACCGGTATTGGTGCTGTCCAATTCCTTGGGTACCGACCTGCATATGTGGGACATCCAGATACCGGCTTTTACCGAGCATTTTCGTGTGCTGCGATTCGACACCCGTGGCCACGGCCAATCCCTGGTGACCGAGGGGCCCTACAGCATCGAGCAACTGGGCCGAGACGTGATCGCGCTGCTGGATGCGCTGGATATCCAGAAGGCGCATTTTTGCGGACTGTCCATGGGCGGCTTGATCGGCCAATGGCTGGGCATTCATGCCGGCGAGCGCCTGCAACGCCTGGTGGTGTGTAATACCGCGGCCAATATCGGCACGCCCGAGGTGTGGAACCCGCGTATCGAAATGGTCCTGCGTGATGGCGCAGCCGCGATGGTGGCGCTGCGCGATGCGTCGATTGCGCGCTGGTTCACCGCGGATTTCGCCGCCGCCAACCCGCACCAGGCCAAGCAGATCACCGACATGCTCGCAGCTACGTCGCCCGAGGGGTATGCCGCCAACTGCGGCGCTGTGCGCGATGCGGATTTTCGTGAGCAATTGTCCTCGATCAAGGTGCCGACCCTGGTGATTGCCGGCACCGAAGACGCAGTGACGCCGCCAGCCGGCGGCCACTTTATCCAGAACCATGTGCAGGGTGCCGAGTATGCCGAGTTCTATGCGGCGCACCTGTCCAACGTGCAGGCCGGTGCTGCTTTCAGCGACCGGGTGATCGAATTTCTGCTGGCCCGCTGAGGAGCTATTTGTGGACGAAAAACAACGTTACGCCGAGGGTCTGCAGGTGCGCCGCGAAGTACTGGGCGATGCCCATGTCGACCGCAGCCTCAATGCCCTGACTGAGTTCAACAGCGAGTTCCAGGAAATGATCACCCGCCACGCCTGGGGTGACATCTGGACCCGCCCCGGCCTGCCTCGGCATACCCGCAGCCTGATCACCATCGCGATGCTGATCGGCATGAACCGCAGTGAAGAACTGAAGCTGCACCTGCGTGCCGCCGCCAGCAACGGCGTGACCCGCGCCGAGATCAAGGAAGTGCTGATGCAGAGTGCGATTTACTGTGGGATCCCGGCGGCGAATGCGACGTTTCATTTGGCTGAGTCAGTGTGGGATGAGTTGGGGGTTGAGTCCCGAGGTTCAGCCTGATAGGCGCTGGCCCTTTTTCTAATAATCCTCTCTGAGTGGCAGTTGGAATTCTTCTCTGAGTGTATTTTCAGTGAACGGCTTCGGGTTGGTTGTGGTGGGTTTCGCAAATGGACTGTTGATGAAGTTGAACGGCCGTGCGTCGGTGGGTAATCCAACCGCTTGGTGTTCTTCATCGCGTTCCCCGAGGGGCTTATGCTCCCGATTTGTTCTCCCGGGTAGCACGGTGCCGTTGGCTCCGTTATACGCATGAGCCATCTCATGGTACAGAGCCACAATGGGACCACTTCCATCAAACATGGAAAAGGAGGGGTTGTAATGTATTTCGCCTGCGTTCGCGACGTCCCCGGGTTGGTTGGAAATAATTTTTCCGTAGTCGGACGGTGTTAATCCTACTAAGTCGTCTGTTATTAAAATGCCCCCGAAGTCTTGCCCTCTCGAATGGTCTTTAGATTCTAAGTCCTTAGGCCTGTTTGTGGAAAAGTGTTTTTTTAGTTTTGAATTGTTGTAGTAGTAATAAGCGTTTTCGTCGGCGGTTTCTTTAATTAGCGTAGGGGCATCATTACGTTTTGCTGCCGAGTCACCCTCAGCTAACATCTGCTTGCCTACCGGCGAGAGGCGTAATAGGTCAATATCGTCGTTTACGTTTTGTACGAAATCTTGAGAGCCGTCAACAAGATACCCGCTGTGTCCCAGTTCCTTGTAGGCGGTGTGAGTCAATGTCGAGCCCGACGTACGATGAACTTCATCCGTTGGTTTGGCGTAGATTACGGTGTCGTCACTGTGCGTGCGAACAATGTTTTTATCGCGACCGGTATATACGGTCGCCTTGCCGTGAGTGACGATGAGGTTTTCGCCTTTACCTCCGTGCAAAATAGTCGGGTTATCAAGGGTGTTTTTTGTGACAATCATAAAGTCGTGACCCTCCCCCCCGTCCATGTACAAAACTCGTCCTTCAACGCCCTCGCCAGCTTGCATGCGGTCATTGCCATTATTGCCTCTGAGCATGCCATGACCGGTACCGGCGATCATCAGATCGTCGCCGTCCCCTCCGAATGCTTTACCATCGCCTCTGCCGAGTTTAAGCGTGTCGTTGCCTGACCCTCCGCGCATGAGGGTGTATCCTGAACCCGCCCGGGCGTAATCATTGCCTTCCCCTAAGTCGATATCGACAGGGAATTCAACATCCGAGTCGACAAGCACACAGTCGTCGCCCCCGTTTGTTTTGATCCGCAAGCAGAAGATTGGGGTATTTATGAACGCCATGTTATTTAGTTGGTAGGGTATTTCATTGATGAGTACAGTTAAACTTTCGCCGGGTCCTTTTTTTATTCTGATGCGGTCATGGGTGTTACCTGTTTCAATTACCAAGTGGCTGTCTGCGATAGTGGCAGGCTTTCGATCCGGGCTATTGATGGTTACCTCATGAGTTATTTTTACATTCTTGTCGTGTCGTAATGTTTCAGAGTTGATGTATTTTTCTTTGTCTGCGAGTTGGTCTGGTGTAAGACGTGAGAATGCGTTTAACCTGTGGCGACGGTACTTGTCGTAGCGAGGGTCGCTGAAACCAGGAATGTCAATAATAGTCGCCGTTGCAATGCTGGAAGGCCCAGAGGCAAGTGAGGGCGACGAAAGTATCGGGGCAGCCGTTGGTATTTGGGTGAAGGAGGACTGAGTGATCATGGGTTACCTGTAGATGAAGGATTATGTGCCTCTTTATTGGCGAGCTTTGAGGGTTGGTTCCTTATGTCTGTATCTACCGATAAGTCCAATTGTTGCGGAACGCTTAGTTTGCGTCGGCGCCCCACAGCCAGTGCCATAGCCCCCGGCAGAAGTACCGCTTCGTTTGCAATTTTCACCGAGCGGGCGAGGGTTGCGCGTTGCAGTTGGGTGTGACCCGTAGCGAGATCAAGGAGGTGCTCGAGCCGTGTTGGCGGCGTCCCATCGCTTGATGTCCAAGTACACACCCTCCCGCAACATGAGCCGATGTTCGATGGCATTGACGGCGGCGTCCAATGCCTGCTGACGACAACGATCGTCGACAACTCTATGAGCTCGGTATTGGCGGGGGCGCTGATATAAATGACAGTTTTATAGTGTTTTTAGAATGATCATTTTTGCAAATAGATATATAGGTCGGTGCGACTTTCCCTCTTAGTGAGTATCTGCATCCCACACCCAATTCCACACCCCCGGCAGATGCACCGGCTCGTTCACAGCCTTGACCGTCCGGGCCAGCGCTGCGCGTTCCAGCGCGGCGTGGTCGGCATAGAACGGCTGGGCAGCGGTCTTCAATCCGTTGACCCGCGCGCTGTCCATCAGGATCTGCAAGTACTCCTGCATATGCCTAGCGGTGTAGCGATTGATGTCATGGAAGGTCACCACTACCGGAATCACGCCCTCCACTGTCGGTAGTTCACCCAAGGCGATGCGTTCGCGCACCACCGACAGTTGCCGATACAGGTTGGCCCGCCGACGCGGGCTGGCGTTGAAGCCCCAGATCTTGCCGTCATTGGCACTCAAGTCCGTCAGCAGTACGTGCATGCCGTGGCGTTGGTAGGCGGCGAAGGTGCGCTTGTCGTAGTTCCAGAAGGGGGGGCGTACCAGCACGGGGCGCGCGCCCGTGATGGCGGCAATGTCGGCAGCCCCTTCGGTAAGGGTGTGTTCCAGGGTGGCGTCGTTCAGCCAGCGATGATTGGTGTGAAACGCCGTGGCGGTGTGAAAGGCCAGGACATGGCCGGCGGCGAATTCGCGTTCCATGGTCTTGCGCCCCCGGGCACTGCCGCCGGAGCGAGCGGCTTCGGTCTGCAGGAAGAACACCGCCTTGATCCCCGGCAGCACCGGGTTGTTGGCCAGGTCCGCCACTACCGAACGGCTCGGATTGTTGTAGCCCGAGGCGCTTGGGCCGTCATCGAAGGTCAGCAAAAAGCGGATCGGCGCCTGGGCCAGCAGGCGTTGTTCGGTCTGTGGCGTCAAGGCGATGGGGGCGCTGATGCAGCCCCCCAGGCTCAAAGCCAGGGCAAACAGTGCGATTGCTGTAGCGAAGGATTTCATGCCGTGCAGGGCCCGAGTAAAGGCCGCTGCTGGGGGGATCAGCAGCGGCAGGCGCGCACCATACAGTAAGTGCTATGCCGGTTTACAGCAGACTGATCGGATAGCTGACGATCAACCGATTTTCATCGAACTCGTTGTTGCTGTAGTCCCTGCGCATGCTCGAATTGCGCCAGCGCACGTTGAGGTTTTTCAGCGTGCCGCTCTGCACCGTATAGCCTACTTCGGTCTCGCGGCCCCACTCCTTGCCGTCGGTGATGGTGCCGGTGTGCACGTTGCTGCCGCTGATATAGCGGTTCATGAGGGTCAGGCCCGGTATGCCGAGGGCAGCGAAGTTGTAGTCGTGGCGAACCTGCCAGGATTTCTCCTGCGCGTTGTCGTAGCTGGAGTTGTAGCTGTCGTTGGCCAGGGTGCCGCCGCTGGTGCCGTTGACGCGCATCCAGGCACTGTCGCCGGTGAGTTTTTGCAGGCCGACGTAGAAGGTGTTGCCGCCGTACCTGGCCGAGAACAAGCCGGACCAGGTTTTGTTGTCCAGGTCGCCGGCGCGTGCGCTGCCGTCGTCCTTGCCGTAGAAGAAGCCCAGGTTGGCGCCCAGGGTCCAGTCGCCCACAGGCTGGCTGTGGATCAGATTGACGAACTGCTGGCTGTAGATGTCCTTGAGCTGGGCATTCCACACGCCGACTTGGGTGCGTTTGTCGTTGAACGCGTATTCGGCGCCCTGGAAGTTGAAACGGTCGGAGGTGAAGGCGGTTTTGCCGAACATCGACATGTCGCTCATGCTGCCGTCGTCCCGCGGGCTATTGGCGCGGAATTGGCCGCCATAGAGGGTCAGGCCGTCGATTTCCTTCGAGGTGATCTGCCCGCCACGCAGGGTCTGTGGCAGGGAGCGGCCATCGTCGGAACGCAGGATCGGCAGCACCGGCATCCATTCGCCCACCTTCAGCTCGGTCTTGGAAAAGCGCGCCTTGAATGCCACGCCCAGCCGGCCAAACTCATCGGCTGGCCGACCGTCATGGTCCAGCGGCAGCAACTGCGTGCCGCCCGTGCCACGCCCGCCATCGAGCTTGAGCGAGTACAAACCCAGCACATCCACACCAAAACCGACTGTGCCTTGGGTGAACCCGGACTTGGCGTCGAGAATGAAACTTTGCGTCCACTCCTGCGCCCCGCCTTGGGCCTTGGTCGGGTTGGTGAAGTTGCGGTTGAAGAAGAAGTTACGCAGGTTGAGGTTGGCGCTGGCGTCTTCGAGAAAGCCGTGATCCTGGGCGAGAACGGGCAGGGCAGAACTGGCGACAGCAGCCGCCAGCAACAGCTGGCGCGGTTGGAAAGTGCTCATGGTGTGAACCTGTTGTTATTGGGTTTATGCAGGTGGCGGCCATGGTGCGCGGCGGTGCGGGGGCGATGAAAGTGGGGGTGGGCGGGTTGTGGGCGATGATCGAACGCAAGTTGTAAAGGTAAAAATGCAGGCATAAAAAAACCGCTTCCGGTGAGGGAAGCGGTTTTTCACATCTGCGCTATCAGAACAACTTCAACGGTGGTGCTTGTTCTTTCAACGGCTCGTTCTTCGCAGTCTGCTCGTTCCAGCCACCGCCGAGGGCCTTGTACAGGTTGACCTCGCTGGTGAGCTGCGCCAGGCGGTCGGTGATCAGCGATTGCTGGGCACTGAACAGTTGGCGCTGGGCGTCGAGGAAGGTCAGGTTGCTGTCGACACCAATGCGGTAGCGACGCTCGGCCAGCCGGTAGTAATCCTGGTTAGCCTCGACGAAGCCGCGTTGGGCATCCAGTTGCTGCTTGTAGGTCGCACGCGCGGCCAAGCCGTCGGAGACTTCCTGGAAGCCGGTCTGGATGGCCTTCTCATAGTTGGCCACGTTGATCTCTTTCTGGATCTTCGAGTAGTCCAGGCTTGCGCGCAGGCTACCGGCGTTGAAGATCGGGATGTTGATCTGCGGGGCAAACGCCCAGGTCCCCGAACCGCCTTTGAACAGGCCACCCAGGGTAGGGCTGGCAGTGCCGGCGCTGGCGGTCAGGCTGATGCTCGGGAAGAATGCCGCACGGGCCGCGCCGATGTTGGCGTTGGCCGCCTTGAGGTTGTACTCGGCCTGCACAATGTCGGGACGACGTTGCAGCAGGTCCGATGGCAACCCGGCCGGCACTTCGCTGAGCAGGTCATCGGACAGCGGCTTGCTGGCGATATTCGCCGGCAGGCCGGTGCCCAGCAGCAGGGTCAGGCTGTTTTCGTCCTGGGCCACCTGGCGGGTGTAGCGGGCCAGTTGCACGCGGGCGTTTTCCACCGAGGTGCGTGCCTGGCTGAGGTCGAGGGCCGAGGCCACGCCGACTTCATTGCTGCGCGAGGTGAGCTTGTAGCTCTGCTCGAAGGCCGCCAGGGTGTCCTGGGTCAGCTTGAGCAGCTCCTTGTCGGCCTGCCAGGTCAGGTAGGCATTGGCTACGCTGGCCACCAGGCTGATTTGGGTGCTGCGACGTGCTTCTTCAGTGGCGAAGTACTTCTGCAGCGCTTCTTCACTGAGGCTGCGCACGCGACCGAACAGGTCCAGCTCATAAGAGCTGATCCCAAGGCCTGCCGAGTACTGGCTGGCGATGGTCGATTCGCCGGTCTGCGACAGCTTGGCCGGGGTGCGCGAACGGCTGCCGTTACCGGTGGCCGACACGGCCGGGAACAGGTCGGCACGCTGGATTTGATATTGCGCTGCATAGGCGTCGATGTTCAGCGCCGCGACACGCAGGTCACGGTTGTTCACCAACGCGGTCTGGATCAGCTGTTGCAGGGCAGGGTCATGGAAAAACTGCTTCCAGCCTTGCTCGGCAGCGGCCTGGCTCGGCGCCTGGGCCGACGAATACGCCGGCCCCTGCGGGAACTGCGCGGCCACCGGCGCATCGGGACGCTGATAGTCAGGTATCAGCGAGCAGCCACTGAGCACGAATGCGGTGACGGCTAGGGAAAGTAGCGACTTGCTCATTGGCCAGCCTCTTTAGGAGTTTCAGTAGTGTCTTTCTTTTTGCGTTCGCCAGCGGCGGATACCGTTGCGTAGAACAGCGGTACCCAGAAGATCGCCAGAACTGTGGCCGTGATCATACCGCCGATCACGCCGGTACCGATCGCATGCTGGCTGCCTGAGCCGGCGCCCGTGGAGATCGCCAGCGGCAATACGCCGAGCATGAACGCCAACGAGGTCATGATGATCGGGCGCAGACGCATGCGGGACGCTTCGATAGCCGCCTCGACGATGCCTTTGCCTTGCTCGTGCAGTTCCTTGGCGAACTCAACGATGAGGATGGCGTTTTTCGCCGCCAGGCCCACCGTCACCAACAGGCCCACCTGGAAGAACACGTCGTTGGACAAGCCGCGCATGCTGGTGGCGATCAACGCACCGATCACACCCAAAGGTACAACCAGAATCACCGCGATCGGAATCGACCAGCTTTCGTACAGCGCTGCCAGGCACAGGAACACAACCAGCAGAGACAGTGCGTACAGCGCTGGCGCCTGGGAACCGGAAAGGCGTTCTTCATACGACAGGCCTGTCCAGGCATAACCGATACCGGCCGGCAGTTCTTTGGCAATGCGTTCGACTTCGGCCATCGCGTCACCGGTACTGTAGCCCGGTGCCGGGGTACCGAGGATTTCCATCGCCGCTACACCGTTGTATCGCGAAAGCTTGGGCGAACCGTAGATCCACTGGCCCGACGAGATGGCCGACAGCGGCACCATTTTCCCGTCGTTGCTGCGCACGTACCATTTGTCCAGGTCTTCGGGCGACATCCGGCTGGCGGCGTCGCCTTGTACATACACCTTCTTCACGCGACCACGGTCGATGAAGTCGTTGATGTAGCTACCACCCAAGGCAATGGCCAGGGTCTGCTGGATATCCGCCAGGCTGATGCCTTGGGCACTGGCTTTCTCGTCGTCAACGGTCAGCTCGTACTGCGGCTCGTCGTTCACGCCGTTAGGACGCACGCCGGCCAGCACCTTGCTTTGTGCCGCCGCACCCAGGAACTGGTTACGTGCAGCCATCAGCTTGTCATGGCCGACGCCACCCTGGTCTTGCAGGAACACGTCGAAACCAGTGGCGTTACCCAACTCCAGCACCGAAGGCGGCACGATGGCGAAAACCATGGCGTCCTTGAAGGCCCCGAAGAAGTAACCCTGGGCACGCTTGGCCACTTCGAACACCGACTGGCTCGAATCACGCTCATCCCACGGCTTGAGCATCACGAACGCAAGCCCGGAGCTCTGGCCACGACCGGCGAAGTTGAAGCCGTTCACGGTAAACACCGACTTCACCGCCTTGCCTTCGCCTGGCTCGCCTTCCTTGTCGTTCAGCAGGAAGGCGCGCATGTCGTCGACGACTTTCTGCGTGCGCTCAGCCGAAGCACCGACCGGTGTCTGTACCTGGGCGAAGATCACACCCTGGTCTTCCTCAGGCAGGAACGCGCTTGGAATACGGGTGAACATCCAGATCATGCCGGCCAGGATCAGCGCATACACCAGGAATGCCGGGATCTTGTGCTTGATCATGCCGCCCACGCCGCGCTCGTACTTGAGTACGCCACGGTCGAAGGTGCGGTTGAACCAGCCGAAGAAGCCGCGCTTGGGCTGGCCGTGTTTTTCCGGATCAATCGGCTTGAGCATGGTGGCGCACAAAGCCGGGGTGAAGATCAGGGCAACCAGCACCGACAACGCCATCGCCGAAACGATGGTGATGGAGAACTGCCGGTAGATCACACCGGTAGAACCACCGAAGAATGCCATCGGCAGCAGTACCGCCGACAGTACCAGGGCAATACCCACCAGGGCGCCCTGGATCTGGCCCATGGACTTGATCGTTGCTTCCTTGGGCGACAGGTGCTCCTCGGCCATTACCCGTTCGACGTTTTCCACCACAACGATGGCATCGTCCACCAGCAAGCCGATGGCCAGGATCATGCCGAACATGGTCAAGGTGTTGATGGTGAAGCCGCACGCCGCCAGGATCCCGAAGGTACCCAGCAATACCACCGGTACGGTCATGGTGGTGATGATGGTGGCACGGAAGTTCTGCAGGAACAGGAACATCACCAGGAACACCAGCACGATCGCTTCGACCAGAGTGTGAACCACACCGGAGATCGATTCGGTCACGACCGGGGTGGTGTCATAGGGCACCACCGCCTTCATGCCAGGCGGGAAGAACGGCTCCAGGGACTTCACTGTTTCGCGGATGGCCTTGCCAGTGTCCAGTGCGTTGGCACCGGCCGCCAGCTTGATCGCCATACCCGAGGCCGGCTTGCCGTTGAACTGTGCACTGATGCTGTAGTTCTGGCCGCCCAGTTCGATGCGCGCGACGTCACCCAGGCGAACCTGCGAGCCGTCGGTGTTCACCTTCATCAGAATCTTGGCGAATTCTTCGGTGCTTTGCAGGCGCGTCTTGCCGATGATCGTGGCGTTCAGCTGGGTGCCGGGCAGGGCAGGCAGGCCGCCCAGTTGGCCGGTGGCCACCTGCACGTTCTGGGCCTTGATGGCATTGCTGACGTCCACTGGCGTGAGCTGGTAATTGTTCAGTTTGGCCGGGTCGAGCCAGATACGCATGGCGTACTGCGAACCGAACACCTGGAAGTCACCCACCCCCGCGGTACGGGAGATCGGGTCCTGGATGTTGGACACGATGTAGTTGGAGAGGTCGTCCTTGGTCATGCTGCCGTCTTCCGACACCAGACCGATCACCATCAGGAAGTTCTTCACCGACTTGGTCACGCGGATACCCTGTTGCTGCACTTCTTGCGGCAGCAGTGGGGTGGCCAGGTTGAGCTTGTTCTGTACCTGGACCTGAGCGATATCCGGGTTGGTACCCTGGTTGAACGTCACGGTGATGGTCATGCTGCCGTCGGAGTTACTGTCCGAGGAGACATAACGCAGGTTGTCGATACCGTTGAGCTGTTGCTCGATGACCTGCACCACGGTGTCCTGCACGGTTTGTGCGGACGCGCCTGGGTAGGTCACCTGGATATCAATGGCCGTTGGCGCAATGGCCGGGTATTGGTTGATGGGCAACTTCAGGATCGAGAGTGCCCCGACCAGCATGATCACCAGGGCAATTACCCAGGCGAAAATGGGACGGTCGATAAAAAATTTCGACATGGATTACTCCCCTTGACCAGCAGCGGCAGCAGGCGCTGCGGCAGTACCGGCGGGTTTAGCGTTGGAGGCTTCCGTGACCTTCACCTCGGCGCCTGGCTTGACGTACTGCAAGCCTTCGGTGATGACGCGGTCACCGGCATTGAGGCCTTTTTCCACCAGCCAGTAGGCCCCGGCGGTACGGTTGGCAACCAGTTCGCGTTGCTCGACCTTGTTGTCCTTGTTCACGATCAGCGCTGTCGGAATGCCACGCAGGTCACGGGTCACGCCTTGTTGCGGAGCCAGGATGGCCTTGCTGTTCACACCGGCCAGCAACTGGGCGTGTACGAACATGCCCGGCAGCAGCACGTGGTCAGGGTTGGGGAACACGGCACGCAGGGTCACGGAACCGGTGGTCTGGTCGACCGACACTTCGGAGAACTCCAGCTTGCCGTCCTGGGCGTAGGCCGTGCCGTCTTCCAGGGTCAGCTTGACCTTGGCAGCGTTGTCGCCGGCTTTTTCCAGTTGGCCGCTGGCCAGGTCGCGACGCAGCTTGAGCATTTCAGCTGAAGATTGCGTGACGTCGACGTAGATCGGGTCCAGTTGCTGGATCACCGCCATGGCGTCGGCCTGGCCATTGCTGACCAGTGCGCCTTCGGTGACCGAAGAACGGCCAATACGCCCGGAGATCGGCGCGTACACCTTGGTATAGCGCACGTTGATCTGGGCGGTTTGAACGTTTGCCTCGGCAGTCATGCGGTTGGCAACGGCGGTGTCGTATTCCTGACGGCTGACGGCTTGTTCATCGACCAATTGCTTGTAGCGATCGGTGATGGATTTGGTCTGGGTCAGGCTCGCTTGTGCGCTTTTGAGCGTGGCTTCATACACCGACGGGTCGATCTGGTAGAGCTGTTGCCCTTCCTTCACGTCGGCGCCTTCCTTGAACAGGCGCTTGAGAATGATGCCGTTGACCTGAGGCCGGACTTCCGCGATGCGAAAGGCCGTGGTGCGGCCTGGCAGCTCGGTGGTCAGGGTATAGGCTTGCGGTTGAATGGTGACCACGCCGACCTGAGGGGTTTGAGCGGGCGGTGCCGCTTCTTCCTTTTTACATCCGCTGAGCAGCGATGCCAGGGCGACGGCAGTGACCAGAGCGGTAACAGCTGGCTTAAGTTGCATGAAGATCCTCGGGTCAGGCGCGCAGAGTGCGCACAAGAAGTGTGGAAGGGTAAAAAACAAGCCGTGAGTGGATAAGTAGCTTGCTACGCAATATACTTACGTTCATGGTTGTTTGTAAACTCTTGACAGGCTTCGCGCAATGTTGACAAAGCACCGCCGCAAGCCTCGATTCTAGTACGTTCGGCGCCCATGACGGCGTCGTCCCACAATTATTCAGATGACGGTCAAGTACCGTCCACAGTGTCCCGATTGAGGTTTTACTGCCATGGTTCGTCGCACCAAAGAGGAAGCTCAGGAAACGCGCAGCCAGATTCTCCAAGCCGCCGAGCAAGCCTTTTATGAGCGTGGCGTAGCGCGTACCACCCTGGCGGACATCGCCGCTCTGGCGGGCGTGACGCGTGGGGCTATCTATTGGCATTTCAGCAATAAGTCCGATTTGCTCCAGGCCTTGCTCGACACGCTGCACGAACCCCTGGACGAATTGGCCCGGGCGAGTGAAAGCGAGGATGAAGTCGACCCGCTGGGCTGTATGCGCAAGCTGCTGATTCATCTCTACCATGAAGTGGCCCTGGACCCGAAAACCCGGCGCATCAACGAGATTCTGTTTCATAAGTGCGAGTTCACCGATGAAATGTGTGACATGCGCCGCCAACGCCAGACCCACAGCCTGGAATGCAACCTGCGTATCAGCCTGACGTTGCGTAACGCGGTTCATCGCGGGCAACTGCCTGAAAATCTCGACACCACTCGTGGGGCTGTCTGCATTCATGCCTTTATCCACGGTTTGATCGGCCAGTGGCTGCTGGTCCCCGATAGCTTTGAACTGCACCAGGACGCCGAGCGCTGGGCTGATATAGGGCTGGACATGCTGCGCCTGAGCCCCAGCCTGCGCAATTGAAACAAAATGCGTAATTGAAACAAAATGCGTAATTGCAACCCGTTGTGTCAACAGTAAAGCCTAAGGACGGTCAATCGTCCTTCTGGCTGATTTGTGGGGTGACTTTATATACGGCCTGGCGGGCGGTTGATAGGTAGCCGGCTAAGTATTTTGTAGCGATATTGTTGCCGTTCTGTGAAGCGATGTTTCCAGGGGGGCTACAGACAGGCACAAATGTGGGAGGGGACTTGCTCCTGACACTGTAGGAGCGAGCTTGCTCGCGAAAAACGTCAACGATAACGCGTGCTTCCTGAGTGAACGCGGCGCCTGTTAGTTTCTCGCGAGCAAGCTCGCTCCTACAGCATTGGGTTTGCGGGGTACGTTAGATCGGCAGCGTCGGGTAGTCGATGTAACCCACCGGGCCTTTGCCATAGAAAGTCTCAGGGTGCGGCTCGTTCAACGGCGCATCGGCCTTCAGTCGCGCCGGCAGGTCCGGGTTGGCGATAAAAGGAATACCAAAGGCCACTGCATCCGCCTTGCCCGCCGCCAGCCAGGCATTGGCGCTGTCTTTGGTGAAGCGTTCGTTGGCGATGTATACGCCGCCGAAGGCTTTTTTCAGCTGTGGGCCGAGGCTATCCGCACCTTCTTTTTCGCGGGAGCAGATGAAGGCGATGCCGCGTTTGCCCAGTTCGCTGGCGACGTAGGTGAAGGTCTCGGCGAGGTTGTCGTCGCCCATGTCATGAGCATCAGCACGCGGTGCCAGGTGCACGCCCACGCGGCCGGCGCCCCACACTTCGATGGCGGCGTCGGTGACTTCCAGCAACAGGCGCGCACGGTTTTCCAAAGAGCCGCCGTACTGGTCGGTGCGCTGGTTGGTGCTGCTTTGCAGGAACTGGTCGAGCAGGTAGCCGTTGGCGCCGTGGATTTCCACGCCGTCGAAACCGGCGGCCTTGGCGTTCTCGGCGCCGGTGCGGTAAGCGTCGACGATGTCGGCGATTTCAGCGGTTTCCAGGGCGCGCGGGGTAGGGTAGTCGGCCAGCGGGCGAACCAGGCTGACGTGGCCTTTAGCCTGGACTGCACTCGGGGCCACCGGAGTTTCGCCGTTCAGGTAGGACTCGTGGGAAATCCGGCCGACGTGCCACAACTGCAGAAAGATCTTGCCGCCCGCGCCGTGCACGGCCTTGGTAATGTTGGCCCAGCCGCGCACCTGGTCGTTGGACCAGATGCCGGGGGTGTCCGGGTAGCCCACGCCCATCGGTGTCACGGAAGTGGCTTCGCTGAGGATCAGCCCGGCGGAGGCGCGTTGCACGTAGTACTCGGCCATCAGCGCGTTGGGCACCCGCCCGGCGTCTGCGCGGCAGCGGGTCAGCGGCGCCATGATGATGCGGTTCGACAGTTGCACGTCGCCCAGTGTGATCGGATCGAAAATAGTCGTCATGGAAAAAACACCTTCTCTTTCAAGTTGATCAGTTGGTCGCGGGGGCCAGGCCGGCGTTGCCGCCCTGACGGAAAGTGATGAGGGTCACCAGCAGCGCGAGAATCGCCAGTGCTGCAGCGGCCAGGGGCACGCTGGTCAGGCCGAAGCCGTGTGCAATCACGCTGCCGCCGACCCAGGCGCCGAGGGCGTTGCCAATGTTGAAGGCACCGATGTTCAGGGTGGATACCAGGTTCGGCGCGGCCTTGCCGAAGGTCACCACGTTGATTTGCAGCGCCGGCACGGCGGCGAACGAGGCGGTGGCCCACAGGAACAGGGTGATTTCAGTCGGTATCACCGCAACGCTGGTCCAGCTCAGCACCGTGGAAACCACCGCCATGCTGATGAACACGCCGATCAAGGTGGCCGCCAGGCGCTTGTCCGCCAGTTTGCCGCCGATGATGTTGCCCACCGTGAGCCCCAGGCCGATCAGCAGCAGTGTCCAGGTCACGCCCTTGGGCGACACGCCGGTCACATCGCCCAGCAGCGGCGCGACGTAGGTAAAGAGGGTGAACATGGACGCGGCAAACAGCGCGGTCATGCTCAGCGACAGCCAGATACCGGCACCCTTGAGGGCGGCCAGTTCGGCGCGCATGTCGAGTTTTTCTTCGTCACGCTTGGCGGGCAGGAAGCGAATGAGGCCGATCAAGGCAATCACGCCAATCACGGTCACGGCCCAGAAGGTGGAGCGCCAGCCGGCTTCCTGGCCCAGCGCCGTACCCAGGGGCACGCCCAGCACGTTCGCCAGGGTCAACCCAGTAAACATCAGCGCCACGGCCGACGCACGTTTGTTGGCCGGCACCAGGTTGGCCGCCACCACCGAGCCAATACCGAAGAAGGCACCGTGGCACAACGCTGTCACCACACGGGCAAACATCAGCACGTTGTAGTCGCTTGCCAGGGCACAGAGCAGATTGCCGATAATGAAAATACCCATCAACGCTACCAGCGCCGCCTTGCGTGGCAGCCTGGCTGTGGCCAGTGCCATGAACGGTGCGCCGATGGCCACGCCCAGGGCGTAGCCGGTGACCAGCCAGCCGGCGCCGGGAATCGACACACCCAGGTCCGTCGCCACATCGGGCAGCAAGCCCATGATGACGAACTCGGTGGTGCCGATGGCGAAGGCGCTCAGGGCCAGTATGAGTAGCGAGAGGGGCATGGGCGTGTCCTTGATGATTACGGTGCGCTGAGTTCGGTAATGAGCGCAGTGAGAAAGGCTTGGATCACTTCCTCGTTGCGCTTGAAAAAGTGCCACTGCCCGGCCTTCTGGCTGCTGATCAACCCCGCCCGTTGCAAGGTGGCCAGGTGCGCCGACACGGTCGACTGGGACAAGCCGCAGCGCTGGTCGATCTGCCCGGCGCAGATGCCGTATTCGTGGTTGTGCAATTGCTCGGGGAACTGCACTTTCGGGTCTTTGAGCCAGGTGAGGATGTCTCGTCGTACTGGGTGCGCCAGGGCTTTTATTATTTCGTCGAGGTCGATGGACATGGCAGGTTGCTCGGTGTCGTAAAGCGTTATATCGCGATAAGGCGAACTTTAGATCGTAATATCCCGATATACCAATATGATTTTGATCTGAGGCCAGGTCGAATCGGTATATCGGGTTATAACGATATGCGGGTGGCAGTGGTAGACTGCGCGGCATGAATTATCTCGCACATCTGCACCTGGGCGGCCAACTTCCTGCGCAATTGCTGGGTAGCCTTTATGGTGACTTCGTCAAAGGCCGCCTGCAGGGCCAGTTCAGCCCGCAAATCGAAGCGGCGATCCAGTTGCATCGCTCCATCGACCGCTTTACCGATAGCCATCCGCTGGTGGGCGAGGCGTTGTCGCGCTTCAGTCTGACCCGCAGGCGCTATGCCGGGATCGTCCTCGATGTGTTTTTCGACCATTGTCTGGCGCGGGATTGGGCGCTGTATGCCGACCAGTCTCTGGAGCGTTTCACGTCGCAGGTGTATCGGGTGTTGGCGGCTGAACCCGCGTTGCCGGGGCGGCTGGCGCAGATCGCGCCGTACATGGCGGCGGATGATTGGTTGGGCTCGTACCGCGAGTTTGCGGTGATGGAGCAGGTGCTGCGCGGGATTTCGCGGCGGCTGACACAGCCCGAGGAACTGGGGTATGCGATGCAGGAGTTGCGGGTTTTGTATGAGCCGTTGAGTGAGGACTTTCGACTGTTCTACCCAGAGTTGCAGAAATTTGCACAATCTCAACTGACTACATGAGATCTGAATGTGGGAGCTGGCTTGCCTGCCCCCACATTTGGATTGAGTTCACATTGCTTCAGGCTGCGAATGCAGGCCGAGCGGCCACTTGCTCAGTTTCCGGCACCGGGCCGAATAGCGCCTTCTGCACCGCCTGCTGCGCCTGATACGCCAATGCCGCACGTTCCTGACCGGCGCAGGCAATCGGTTTGAGCACATGAATCTCTACATCGCCCTGATCATTGGAAAACAAGCGCATCAGGTGCGAGAGCAAATCATCATCGCCAATGAAGGGCGCCAGCGGGTCGACTTGGCCGTCGCGCAGATACCGAATCGCTACTGGCTGCAGTGACACATCCGCATCGATCGCGCTGGCCAGCAAGCGCCCGTGGAATGTGCGCAGGCCGCGCCCGTCGGTGGTGGTGCCTTCGGGGAACATCAGCAAGGGGTGCTGTTGCTCCAGATGACGGGTCATTTGCTTGCGGATCAGTTGGCTGTCACCTGATCCGCGACGAATAAACAGGCTGCCAGCCTTGGCCGCCAGCCAGCCGGCCACCGGCCAGGTGCGCACCTCGGCCTTGGACAAAAACGACATCGGCGCCACCATGCCCAGCAACGGAATATCCGTCCACGACACATGATTGCTCACCCACAGCATCGGCGTTTGCGGCAACTCGCCATGCACCGTCACGCGAAAGGGCAGGGCGTTGGTCAGTCGCGCCATAAAGAAGCGCGACCAACGCTGGCGCCGCACCATCGAGTTAGCCACGCCCAGGCGCTCGAACAGGCCAAACACACTGGCCATGCTCAACCCCAGCCCCACCACCAACAGCACGCGGGCGATGCGCCCGTAAATGCGCAGGCGGTTCATCACATGGCCGCCTTGAAGTGGCGCGCGTAACGCGGGCACAACTCGTCGCGCTTGAGCAGGATAAACACGTCTGCTACCTGGAAGTCTTCATCCCAGCACGGCTCGCCGCAGATCTTCGCGCCCAGGCGCATGTAGGCCTTGAGCAGCGGCGGCATTTCGGCGATGACGTTGGACGGCAGGTCCAGGGCCGGCAGTGGTTTTTTCGGTTCGGCGCGCAGGTGTTCGTTGCACAGGTAGCGCTCGCGCAAGCGCTGCATGATCGCGTGGGCCTGGATGCCGCCATCGTGCATCGGGATGCTCGCGCAGCCCATCAGGTAGCTGTAGCCGCCCTGGTTGAGCACTTCGGCCAACTCGCCCCATAACACCGCGATGGTGCCGCCATTGCGATAGGCCGGGTCGACGCAGGTGCGGCCAATCTCCAGGATCGGGCCCTGCAAGTGCAGCAGGCCATGCAGGCTGAATTCTTCTTCACTGTAGAACCGGCCCAGGGTGCTGGCGGCCTGGTGGTCGAGCAGACGGGTAGTCGCGACGAGTCGACCGCTGTTCAAATCCCGCACGCCGATATGGCTGCAGTGAACATCATAGTCATCCATGTCCAGACCCAGTTCCGCGCCTTTCAGCTTGGCGTTGAACTCGCCGCTGAACACGTTGAACCGCAGGGCCTGGGCTTCCTGCAATGCCTGTGTGCCTACCAGGCGTTCGGCTTGCAGACGGCGTTCATTGCCTTTGTCGCTGATGCGGGCGATCTGAGTCATAGCGAGTCTCCGGGTGCCGGCCAGGTTGCGGCCAGTCGACTTTGTTGTCCAAAGTCAGGCTATGTAGCCTCGGTGTCAGCTCCATGAAGTTACGGTGACGGTTGGATGACAGACCCCTTGTCGCAAATCTGTCACTGGCGTGAGCTAGGCTCGCGGGCTTGAATGCCCCCTTGAGTTTGCGTCCATGGTCCGAGGCCTGTTGTGCGTTGCCCTGCTGTTTGTCGCCGTGAATGCTCGCGCTGAAATCTGGCCTGAAAAGGAGTGGGTCGTGGGCACAGCCCTCACCGGTCCCGCTGTCGATGCCCTGGACGCATACGCTTTCCCACCCCGTGACGATGCCACCCGCAACGGTATTCGCACCGATGCGTTGCTGGTCATTCGGGATGGCGAAATCATCTATGAACGCTACGCCGCGCCCACCACTGCCAGCACACCGCACCTGACCTGGTCGGTGAGCAAAAGCCTGATGGCTACCGTGTTGGGCGTGGCCTATGGGCAAGGCCGCTTCAAACTCAACGACCCCGCCGCACGTTTCTACCCGCCGATGAAGCAGCACCCCACAGTGAGCATGGCCGACCTGCTGCACTGGGCCTCCGGGTTGGACTGGCAGGAAGACTACGAGTACGCCCCGTTGAAATCTTCGGTGGTGGCGATGCTCTACACCCGTGGCCACACCGACATGGCGCAATTCGCAGCGGATACCGAGGCGGTCGCCGTCCCTGGCCAGGCTTTCCGTTATTCCAGTGGCGACAGCACTATCCTGTCCGCCGCGCTCAAGGGCATGCTCGGCCTCAAGGCCTACATGACCTACCCGTGGGACGCGCTGTTCCAGCCCTTGGGCATTCGCGACGCAACCTGGGAAACCGACGCCGATGAGACGTTTGTCGCGTCGTCCTATGCCTACCTCACGGCCCGGGATCTGGCACGAGTAGGGCTACTGATGGCGCGGGATGGACGCTGGCAGGAGCGGCAACTGCTGCCCAAGGACTGGGTCGCCTTCAACCGCCGGCCCTTCGACCGCTACAAAGCCGGCCAGGATGAAGCCGTGCCGGGCGGCCATTGGTGGCTCAACACCGGCGCCCCCCAACCCTGGCCCGACGCACCGGCCACTACCTTCGCCGCGCTGGGGCACTGGGGCCAGGCGCTGTTTGTGCTGCCCGACGAACACCTGGTGATCGTGCGTTACGGCGATGATCGGGATGGCAGTTACCGACATAACGAACTGCTCAAACGCGTGCTGGCGGCGGTGCGCTCATGATTCGACGCCATCCGTTCATCAGCGTTTTACTGGTGTTGCTTTTCGCATTGTTCGGCTGGGTTTGGCATGAGCGCGTCAACCTGCAAGCCTTCCCCGACATCATCGCGGCGTACACCGCCAAGGAGTACTGCTCGTGCCGGTATGTGGCCAACAACCCGGCGCAGTATTGCCTGGGGTATGTGAAGCAGTACGTGCCAACCAGTGCGTTCACTGACTCTCCGGAACGCAGTGAAGTCACGGCAAGCGGTTTAGGGCGTACGCACACGGCGCGGTGGTTGGGCGACCGTCAAGGCTGCCGCCTCAACCCCTGACACACCCAAATTCCCCTGTGGGAGCTGGCTTGCCTGCGATAGCGCCAGGTCAGCCAACATCACTGGTGCCTGTGCCGCCGCCATCGCAGGCAAGCCAGCTCCCACATTTAGATTATCTGCGTGGGTTCTCGGAACCGGCCCTGAGGTTCCACAGAGTGGAACCACCTTTGATTGTCCTCACGCGCACATCGCGCTTAGCTGTCGATGTGTCGCCAACAAGAACGGGACCACCCGCCTGTGAGGAGAATCACCATGCGTCCGCACCAGCACATCCTGGATTGGCTCAGCGACGTTGCCAGCGACTTGCACGCTGTGCGTCACGATATCCACGCCCATCCCGAACTCGGCTTTGAAGAGAACCGCACCTCAGCGCTGGTCGCACAGTCACTCAGGGAGTGGGGCTACGAGGTGCACACCGGTATCGGCAAGACCGGTGTGGTCGGCGTGCTGCGTAACGGCAACAGCTCGCGCACGTTGGGGATTCGCGCCGACATGGACGCCTTGCCCATCATCGAAAACACCGGCGCGGCCTACACCAGCCAACATGCCGGCTGCATGCACGCCTGCGGCCATGACGGCCACACCACCATGTTGCTCGGCGCCGCGCGTTACTTGGCGGCGACGCGGCAATTCGACGGCACTTTGAACCTGATTTTCCAACCCGCCGAAGAAGGCCAGGGCGGCGCCGAGGCGATGCTGGCGGACGGACTGCTGGAGCGCTTCCCCTGCGACGGGTTGTTCGGGATGCACAATATGCCAGGCTTGCCGGCTGGACATCTGGGCTTGAGGGTGGGGCCGATGATGGCCTCCCAGGACCTGCTCACCGTGACGCTCGAAGGCGTAGGTGGTCACGGCTCGATGCCGCATTTGACCGTGGACCCGCTAGTGGCGGCGGCGAGCATGGTCATGGCCTTGCAAACGGTGGTAGCGCGCAATATCGACACCCAGGAAGCTGCCGTGGTCACGGTCGGCGCCCTTCAAGCAGGGCAAGCCGCCAATGTGATTCCCCAGCAAGCCCTGTTGCGCCTGAGCCTGCGCGCACTCAACCCCAAGGTGCGTGAACAAATGCTGGAACGGGTCAACGCGATCATCCAGACCCAGGCCGCCAGCTTCGGCTGCACCGTGCAGATCGAACACCGGCCGGCCTACCCGGTGCTGGTCAACCACGCCGAAGAAACCGAATTCGCCCGCCAGGTCGGTGTGGCCTTGCTCGGTGCCGACGCTGTGGATGGCAACACCCGCACGCTGATGGGCAGCGAAGACTTCGCCTGGATGCTGCAACGCTGCCCCGGCAGTTACCTGTTTATCGGCAACGGCGTGTCGCGACCGATGGTGCACAACCCCGCCTATGACTTCAACGACGACATCCTGCTGACCGGCGCAGCCTACTGGGGCGCGCTGGCCGAGAGCTGGCTCAAGCCTGCCTGACGACCTCATCTTTTTCTGCCGCTGGACCCTTTCCCTATATCGGTTGAATGGAGTGTTCCTCATGCAGACTTCAAAGCCTGGCGTTTCCCGCACCCGCCAAGTGGTGGCGGCCGTGATCGGCAACGCGCTGGAATGGTATGACTTTATCGTCTACGGCTTTCTCGCCAGCATCATCGCCCGGCAGTTCTTCCCCTCGGAAGACGAATACGCGTCGCTACTGATGGCCCTGGCCACCTTTGGCGTGGGCTTTTTCATGCGTCCGGTGGGCGGCATCCTGTTGGGCATCTATGCCGATCGCAAAGGCCGCAAAGCCGCGATGCAGTTGATTATCCGGCTAATGACCGTGTCCATTGCGCTGATCGCCTTCGCGCCGAACTACGCCGCCATCGGCATGGGTGCGCCGTTGCTGATTGTGGTGGCGCGGATGCTTCAGGGGTTTGCCACCGGCGGTGAATATGCCAGCGCCACGGCATTTCTGGTGGAGAGCGCACCTGCCCATCGCAAGGGCTTGTATGGCTCCTGGCAATTGGTGGGGCAGTGCCTGGCGGTGTTCGGCGGGGCGGCGATGGTGGCGTTGGTCACGCATTTCTTTTCGCCTGAAACCCTCGACCTGTGGGGCTGGCGCCTGCCGTTTGTGCTGGGCTTGCTGATCGGCCCGGTGGGGTTATGGATTCGTCGGCACATGGAAGACCCGGAAGAGTTTATCCAGGCGCGTAAAAACGCCACCGGCCCGGCGCCGAGCCTCATGCAAGTGCTGCGTGACCATCGGCGCAGCATCCTGGTGTCCATGGGCCTGGCCTGCGGGGCGACGGTCTCGTTCTACGTGGTGCTGGTGAACATGCCGACCTTCGCCCACAAGAACCTCGGCCTGCCGCTGGACCAGGTGCTGATGGTGCAGATGTTTGCGGTGGCGCTGATGACCGTGGTGATCCCCTTGTCCGGCCTGCTCTCGGATCGGTTGGGACGGCGACCGGTGTTGATGGCCTTCACCCTGGCGTTCTTCGTGATGGTCTACCCGTTGTATGTGTGGGTAGCCGCTGCGCCGTCCATCGAGCGCCTGCTGGTGATGCAGGTGATGTTGTGCACGGCGATTGGCGGGTTCTTCGGGCCCGCGCCGACGGCATTGGCCGAACAGTTCCCTATCGAGGTGCGCTCGACCGGCGTGTCGGTGGCCTATAACGTGGCGGTAATGGTGTTCGGTGGTTTCGCGCCGTTGATCGTGACCTGGCTGAGCAAGGTGCTGGGCACGCCGGTGGCGCCCTCGTTCTATGTATTGTTTGCGTGCGTGCTGACGCTGCTGGGCACTTACTGCATGCGCGAGGCACCCCGGGCGAGCAAGCCGCTGCCGTTTTCCAGAGAGGTGAAGCCTTGAGTATTGTTGATTGGGATGCCACTGAGCTGTCGCGGGCCATTCATGGGCGGCAGGTGTCGTGCGAAGAGGTGATGCAGGCGTACCTGGCGCAGATCCAGCGCTTTAACCCTGGCGTGAATGCGCTGGTGTCGTTGCGCGAAAGCGAGGCCGTGCTGGCCGAGGCGAGAGCCTGTGATCGTGAGTTGGACCGGAGCCATTCCCGTGGCTGGATGCATGGCATGCCCCAGGCCATCAAGGACCTGGCGGCCACCCAGGGTTTGCGCACCACCCTGGGCTCACCGCTGTTCGCCGAGCATGTACCGAACGAAGACGCCATCAGCGTGGCGCGGGTGCGGGCCAGTGGTGCGATCATCATTGGCAAGACCAACGTGCCGGAGTTCGGCCTGGGCTCTCACACCTACAACACGCTGTTTGGCACCACCGGCAATGCCTATGACCCACGCCTGGCGGCGGGCGGTAGCAGTGGCGGAGCGGCGGTGGCCCTGGCGCTACGCATGCTGCCGGTGGCCGACGGCAGCGACATGATGGGCTCGCTGCGCAACCCGGCGGCGTTCAACAACGTGTTCGGCTTGCGCCCCTCCCAGGGGCGGGTGCCTCACGGGCCGATGCCGGAACTGTTCGTGCAGCAATTGGGCACCGAAGGCCCGATGGGGCGCAGCGTAATGGATGTGGCGCGGTTGCTGAGCATTCAGTCCGGTTACGATCCCCGGGCGCCGTTGTCATCCAGGGACGATCCCGCTGTGCTGGGCCAGCCGTTGCAACGCGACTTCAACGGCGCACGCCTCGGTTGGCTGGGGGACTACAACGGTTATCTGCCGATGGATGATGGCGTGATGAGCCTGTGCGAAGCGGCGCTGGATGATTTCGCCAGGTTGGGCTGTGAAGTGCACAGCTGCCAACCGGACTTTTCCATGGCGCGCCTGTGGCGCTGCTGGTTGGTACACCGCCATTGGCTGGTGCACGGCAACCTCGGCGCGGCCTACGCCAACCCGCAAAAACGCGCGCTGCTCAAGCCCGAAGCGCAATGGGAAGTGGAGGGCGGCCAGGGCTTGAGTGCCCAGCAGGTTTACCAGGCGTCGGTGGACCGCAGTGAGTGGTACCGCGCTTTGGGCAAGCTGTTCGAACGTTACGATTTCCTGCTGTTGCCCACCGCCCAGGTGTTCCCTTTCGATGCACAACAGCCTTGGCCACGCCTCGTTGGCGGGCGCGAAATGGACACTTATCACCGCTGGATGGAGGTGGTGATCGGCCCGACCCTCGCCGGTTTGCCGAGCATGAGCATCCCGGTGGGCTTCAACCCCCAGGGTTTGCCCATGGGCCTGCAAATCATTGGCCCGGCCCAGGCCGACAGCGCCGTGCTGCAATTGGCCTACGCCCATGAACAGCTGACCCAATGGGTGCAACGCCAGCCGCCGGCGTGCCTTGCAACGCCCCGTTGAGCGCTGACCGGGCCTGTATCTTGCTGTGAAAAAAGATCATCCACCGGCAACAGGGAGATCGAACATGGAGACAGGCACCGTACGCTCGGTTGAGCGCGCTCTGGCAATCGTCGAGTTGCTGGGCGAGCACCAGGCCCTGGGGCTGGAAGAACTGCACTACCTCACGCAGCTGCCCAAGGCCACGGTGTCGCGCATGTTGCTGACCTTGCAGGAACAGGGGTGGGTCTACCGCGGCCTGAGCGATCGGCGTTACCGCCTGCGTGCCCGGCGTTTGTTCGGCGATACCCAGCAACGCTTCAAGCGCCAGGTGGTGGAGAGCTCCGCCCCTTGGTTGCTGGAGCTCAGCGAGCGCACCGGGCTGGTGGTGGACTTGTCGTGCTTCGATGGCGAGCGCCTGGAGGTCATGGAGAGTGCGATTCCCAGCGTGTTACGCAAGCTGTACCCGAACAACTGCCAGATCGTCGGCCAGTACGCCAGCCTGTTCCACTCGGCGATGGGCAAAGCTTGCCTGACGCAATTGCCGGCTGACGAAGTACAGCGCCTGGCAGGCCGCAATCATGTGGCGGCAGACGAGCACTATCGCGCATGCGAGCAAACCCAGCACCAGGGCTTCGGACAGCGTACCGAGGGCTACTGGGAATACCCGGTGCGTTTGCCGTTCCTGATCCGGGCGGTGGCCTTGCCGGTGCGCGCCAATGGCCGATTGGTGGGGAGCATGGCGCTGCATTGGCCGATGCATCAGGCGCCGGTGGAGCGGGTGTTGAATTTGCATATGGGCAGCCTTGAAGAAACGATCTGCGAAGTGCAGCGAACGCTGGTTTGAAAAACGCAGCAAAAAACCTGTGGCAGCTGGCTTTTGTGGCGAGGGAGCTTGCTCCCGCTGGGGTGCGTAGCGCCCCCAAAAAGCCGGCTCCAGCTGCGCTGTCGAACGGGAGCAAGCTCCCTCGCCACAGCAAGCCAGCTCCCACATTGAATTTGCGCCGGTTGTGAGATTGCGCTTAAGGTTCGCCCAGGTTTTTTGCCCCATGAGTCTTTATGTTCAATGTCAAACCTCTGGTCTTCACGCTGCTGACCTGCGCAGCAGTGCCCGCCCACGCCGATTGGTACCTGGATAACGAATCCTCGCGCCTGTCTTTCGTCACCACCAAAAACACCGAGATTGCCGAAGTCCAGCGCTTCCTGGTGCTGCACGGCAAAGTCGACGCCAAAGGCGCGGCTCGGCTGGAAGTGGAGCTGGACTCAATCAACAGCGGTATTCCGCTGCGCGACGAGCGCATGCGTAAAGAGCTGTTCGAGATCAAGACCTTCCCCGAAGCGCAGATCAGCGCACAGATCAATCTGCAGCCCATCAATGACCTGGCGTCCGGCGCGCAGTTGGAATTGCGCTTGCCCTTGAGCGTTACGCTGCACGGCAAGACCCAGACCTACAGCGCCGAACTGCTGGCCACGCGCCTGGATGAGCGGCGTTTCCAGGTGGTAACCCTGGAGCCCGTGGTGCTGCATGCCGAAGATTTCGACCTGGCGCCCGGTGTGGCGACCTTGCGCAAGGCGGCAGGGCTCAAGTCGATCAGTTTGTCGGTGCCGGTGGGTGCGGTGCTGATCTTCACGGCGCGCTGACATGAGCGGCGCGGTGTTCCCGTGGCGCAGCGCCAATCAATTCGAATTGCTGATCGACGGGCCGAACTTCTTCCCCGAGATGCTGGTAGGTATCGCCCGGGCCGAGCAGCAGGTTGACCTTGAGTTATACCTGGTCGAAGCAGGGGCCTGCGCCGAGGCCATGGTGCAGGCCCTGGTGCTGGCCGCCGAACGCGGCGTGCAGGTGCGTTGCCTGTTCGACGATTACGGCAGCCTGGCGTTTACCCTGGGGCTGCGCAAGCGCTTGACCGATGCCGGCGTGGCGCTGCGCTTTTACAACCGCCTGAATTGGCGGCGCTGGATGCGCAACCTGTATCGCGACCATCGAAAGCTACTGCTGATCGACCAGCGCATTGCGGTGGTCGGCGGCACCGGTGTCACCGACGAGTTCTGGACGCCGGGGCAAGACACCGCCGACTGGCATGAAGTGATGGTGCAGATCAGCGGCCCGCTGGTGCTGGACTGGCAGGCCCTGTTCGATCGGCAATGGCATGCTAACGCCGCGCGCCGTGAATGGAAACCGGCTACCCACTTTGGTTTGCCTCGTTTGCCCAAGGTGCCCGCCACCGGGCCGGGGCTGGGCCGCGTGGCGTATGCCGATGCGCGTCAGCACCGTGACATCCTGCAATCGTTGATTCGTGCTTTGAACAGCAGCAAGGGGCGTATCTGGCTGGCGACCCCGTACTTCCTGCCAACCTGGAGCGTGCGCCGCGCCTTGCGCCGGGCGGCAGGGCGCGGTGTGGACGTACGTTTGCTGCTCACCGGCCCGCGCACCGATCACCCGTCGGTGCGTTACGCCGGGCACCGTTATTACCCGCGCCTGCTGCGCTCAGGCGTGCAGATCTTCGAATACCAGCCGTGTTTCCTGCACCTGAAGATGGTGCTGGTGGATGATTGGGTGAGCATTGGCTCGTGCAATTTCGACCACTGGAATCTGCGCTTCAACCTGGAAGCCAACCTGGAAGCGCTGGACCCGCAGTTGACGGCAGCGGTGGTGGGCAGTTTCGAAGCGGACTTTGCCCAAAGCCAGGCGGTGAGTCTGGAGGCATGGAAGGCGCGGCCATTGTGGCGGCGGGTGAAGCAGCGGGTGTGGGGCTGGATTGATCGGTTGGTGGTCAATCTGCTGGATCGGCGCGGCTAGTCGGGCCACCTCAAGTCCAATGTGGGAGCTGGCTTGCCTGCGATAGCATCACCTCGGTACACCTGACAAACCGAGGTGCCTGTATCGCAGGCAAGCCAGCTCCCACAAAAGCCAGCTCCCACCCAGACCGTGTTTACAGCTTCAGATCAGAGCAGTTCAAACGTCTGCTGCTGCACATCCTGGGAATCCAACCCGATCTGCACATTGAACTCGCCCGGTTCCGCCGCGAACTTGAGCTGGGCGTTGTAGAACTTCAGGTCGTCCTCGGTGATGGTGAAGTGCAACGTGCGCGCTTCGCCAGCCTTGAGCATGATCTTCTGGAAGTTCTTCAGCTCCTTGATCGGGCGGATCATCGAACCGGCCACGTCCTGGATATACAACTGCACAACCGTTTCGCCATCGACCTTGCCAGTGTTCTTCACGGTGACGCTGGCATCGAGCTTGCCGGTCTTGTTCAGCGTGGTGGACGACAGTGCCATGTCCGACAGGCTGAACGTGGTGTAGCTCAGGCCATAGCCAAACGGAAACAGGGGGCCGGTGGTGTCATCGAAGTACTGCGAGGTGTAGTTGCCCGGCTTGCCTGGGGTGAATGGCCGGCCGATGGTCAGGTGGTTGTAGTAGGTCGGAATCTGCCCCACCGAACGAGGGAAGGTGATCGGCAGCTTGCCCGATGGGTTGTAGTCACCGAACAGCACGTCGGCGATGGCGTTGCCGCCTTCGGTACCTGCGAACCAGGTTTCCAGGATCGCGTCGGCCTGTTGGTTCTCTTCGAGAATCGACAGCGGACGGCCGTTCATCAACACCAGCACCAGCGGTTTGCCGGTGGCTTTGAGGGCCTTGATCAAGTCGCGCTGGCTTTGCGGGATGTTCAGATCGGTACGGCTCGACGATTCGTGGGACATGCCACGGGACTCGCCCACCGCCGCGACGATAACGTCGGCGTTGTTCGCCGCCTTCACCGCTTCATCAATCAGCACCTGGGCAGGGCGCGGGTCATCCACCACTTCCGGGGCATCGAAGTTGAGGAAGTTGAGGTAGTCGAGCACCGCTTTGTCGCCGGTGATGTTGGCGCCACGGGCATAGATCACTTTGCCTTTTTCACCGATCACGGCGTTCATGCCGTCGAGCAGGGTCACCGATTGCGCAGGCCGGCCGGCAGCAGCCCAACTGCCCATCATGTCGATGGGTGCCTTGGCCAGCGGGCCGACCAGGGCAATAGTCGCGGATTTTTTCAGCGGCAGGGTGTCGTTGTGGTTTTTCAGCAACACCAGGCTGCGGCGCGCAATGTCGCGGGCCTCGGCACGGTGCAGGCGGCTGTCGGCGTAGGTGTCGGCCGGGTCATCCTCGGCCTTGCCGATGCGCAGGTACGGGTCCTTGAACAGGCCCATGTCGTACTTGGCGCCGAGCACTTCGCGCACGGCGTTGTCGATGTCGCTCTGCTGGATTTCGCCGGACTTGAGCAGCCCCGGCAATTCCTTGCCGTACAGCGAGTCGTTCATGCTCATGTCGATGCCGGCCTTGATCGCCAGCTTGGCGGCTTCACGCCCGTCCTTGGCCACGCCGTGCTTGATCAGCTCGAAGATCGCACCGTGGTCGCTGACGGTCAGGCCCTTGAAGCCCCAGTCCTTGCGCAGCAGGTCGTTCATCAGCCAGGTGTTGGCCGTGGCAGGCACGCCGTTGATCGAGTTGAGTGCGACCATCACGCCGCCGGAGCCGGCCTTGATCGCCGCGTGGTAAGGCGGCAGGTAGTCCTGGTACATCTTGACCGGGCTCATGTCGACCACGTTGTAGTCGCGCCCGCCTTCCACCGCACCATAGAGGGCGAAGTGCTTGACGCTGGCCATGAGGCTGTCGGCATTCGCGGGGCTGGTGCCCTGGAACGCCTTGACCATCACTTCGGCAATGCGTGACACCAGGTAGGTGTCTTCACCGAAACCTTCGGAAGTGCGGCCCCAGCGCGGGTCGCGGGAGATATCGACCATTGGTGCAAACGTGATGTCGAGGCTGTCGGCGGCGGCTTCCTGGGCGGCGATGCGCCCGGAGCGGCCAATGGCGTCCATGTCCCAGCTGGAGGCCAGGGCCAGGCTGATCGGGAAAATGGTGCGGTGGCCGTGGATCACGTCATAGGCGAAGAACATCGGGATCTTCAAGCGGCTGCGCATGGCCGCGTCCTGCATCGGACGGTTTTCCGGGCGGGTGATGGAGTTGAACGTGCCACCGATGCGGCCGGCGGCGATTTCCTTGCGGATCATCTCGCGGGGCATTTCCGGGCCGATACTGATCAGGCGCAATTGGCCGATCTTCTCATCCAGGGTCATTTGCTTGAGCAGGTCGCTGACGAAGGCGTCCTTGTCGTTAAGCGCAGCAGGCTTTGTTTCTGCCCATACGGGGTGGCTGGCCAGAGTGGCAACAAGGCCGAGCAAACACAGCTTTTTCATGAATATCCTTTTTCGGCGACTGCGCAGCATTCAAAGAGATGCTGTCGGCCAAAATGTGGGGAACGTCTATTGTTGTTCGGGTGTTGTTCAGATAAATGCAGCACACTCTGAACTCTTTTTCGCGCTGGGCATCTTTGTAGCTGATTGGCTCGAAGCATTCCAGTGGTGGCGGATTATGCCCCAAGCGCGTGGTTTATAGGGTTAGTCGTCAAATTCCATCAGATCGGGCAGGAGAAACACTATGCAAGCAGCACACACTTATCGCTGGGGCTTCAAGGCTGCGGCGCTGTTACTGATCAGCAGCGTGCTGAGCGGTTGCGGCATCAACAACATCCCGACCCTGGACGAACAGGCCAAGGCCGCCTGGGGCCAGGTGCAGAACCAGTACCAGCGCCGTGCCGATCTGATCCCCAACCTGGTGGAAACGGTGAAGGCGTATGCCGCCCACGAACAGGAAACCCTTACCGCGGTGATTGAAGCGCGGGCCAAGGCCACCTCGATCCAGGTGGATGCCAGCACCCTGGACAACCCCGAAAAACTCAAGCAGTTCCAGCAAGCCCAGGATGGCCTGAGCGGCGCACTCAGCCGTTTGATGGTGGTGTCCGAGCGTTACCCGGACCTGAAGGCCAACCAGAACTTCCTGGCCTTGCAATCGCAACTTGAAGGCACCGAGAACCGTATCGCTGTGTCTCGCCGTGACTTTATCCAGGCCGTACAGGCTTACAACACTGAGATCCGCACCTTCCCGGGCCGCCTGTGGCACAGCGTGATGTACAGCGACTTGCCGATCCGCGCCACGTTTGAAGCCACCAGCGCCGATGCCGATAAAGCGCCGCAAGTGAAGTTCAAATAAGGCTGCACTGAGGTGTCGATGCGTTTATTACGGATAGGCCTGGCGCTGTGGCTGTTGGCCTGCGTGGGCGTTGCCCAGGCGGCGCTGACCTTCCCGGCGCTGACCGGGCGGGTGGTGGACAGCGCGCAGATGATCGACCCGGCGGTGCGCGAGCAACTGACCCAGCAATTGCAGACGCTGGAGCAAACCTCGGGCGACCAGTTGGTGGTGGTCACCGTGCCCGACCTGCAAGGCGTGCCTATTGAGGACTACGGTTATCAATTGGGCCGCCAGTGGGGCATTGGCCAGAAGGGCAAGGACAACGGCGCGCTGTTGATCGTCTCCCGTGATGACCGCCAATTGCGCATCGAAGTCGGGTATGGCCTGGAAGACGTGCTGACGGATGCGCAATCCTGGGTGATCATCAACCAGGTGATCCTGCCCAAGTTCAAGGCCGGCAATTTCAGCCAGGGCATCAGCGACGGCGTGGCCGCGATGATCCAGGTGGTGGGCGGTGAGCCCTTGGCGGTGCCGGCCCATGTGGCGGATGCGAACTTCGCCATGGATAATCCCGGGTTTTCCATCGGCCTGTTTATTCTGCTGATCGGCGTGCTGTGGCTGTGCAATCGCATGGGCTTGCCGGTGGGCGCTATCCTGCTGGCGATTCTCAACAGCAGCGGGCGCGGCGGCGGTGGGGGCGGCGGTGGCGGTGGTTTCCGCGGCGGCGGTGGTGGTTTTGGCGGTGGCGGGGCTTCGGGCAGTTGGTAATGACAATAACGAGAATAGAGTATCTACAACCATGGCATTACTGACGGAACACGAGCAGCGCCAAGTCGCCGAAGCGATCGCCCGGGTCGAGAAAACCACCGACGCGGAGTTGGTCACTGTGCTGGCGGCGCGCGCCGACGACTACGCCTATATTCCGTTGCTGTGGGCGAGCTTGATCGCGTTGGTGGTGCCGGGCGTGGTGCATTACCTGTCGGGCTACCTGACCATGTACACCTTGCTGGTGGCGCAGTGGGCGACGTTCATTGTGCTGTGCCTGGTGTTCCGTTTGCCTAAGGTCACTACCCGGCTGATTCCGCGTTCGGTACGCCACTGGCGTGCCTCCAACCTGGCGCGGCGGCAGTTTCTGGAGCAGAACCTGCACCACACGGTGGGCAGCACCGGGGTGCTGATTTTTGTCAGCGAGGCCGAGCGTTATGTGGAGATCCTGGTGGATGACGGGATTTCCAAGCGCTTGGATGACAGCAATTGGGACGCTATTGTCCAGGCGTTTACCCAGCAAGTTAAACAGGGGCAGACGCTGGCTGGGTTCATCGCCTGCGTTGAAGCTTGTGGCGAGTTGCTCAAGGTGCATGTGCCCGTTACCCAAACCCGCAACGAACTGCCCAATCGCCTGGTCGTACTCGAATAACTGGAACACCCTAAACCGAAAAATTGTGGGAGCGGGCTTGCTCGCGAAGGCGGTGTTTCAGTCCCCGTTGTATTTGACTGATACACCGCCTTCGCGAGCAAGCCCGCTCCCACAGGGTGTTCGAGGTTGTCCAATTCAATTACCGTTGATCAAATAACCCCGTGCCCTGAACCCCCATCCCGCCTAAAATGCCCGGCATTCTTTACCCGAGGCGTTTTTGTTCATGTCCGTCACCGCTCAACCTGCCCGCCCTGCGCCGGATCATCATGCCCAGTTCATCGAACTGTTGAGCGCAAGCTTGGCCCAGAACGCTTTTATCAAGCTGGTGATGGCCAAGTACGTTGGTGAGGAAGCCGAGTTGCAGCGGCTGATCATCAAGCCGGTGGTGGTCAAGGACCAGCCATGCCTGTCGTTCGTCTATCGCTACAAGACCCGCGACATCACCAAGAACTTCCCCTTGGCCGACGGCGTGGCGGCGATCGGCGAGCTGTTGCCCAGCTCGTTCAAGAACGCGCACTTGCTGGCGCTGACCGACGAAGCCCAGTTGGAATACAGCAAGAAGAACAAAAGTTCGCTGTTCAAAAGCAAACCGCAGCAACTGCGCGAAGCGCCTTCGGCCGAGCATAACCGTGAAAAAAATCGCTTCCTCGACCTGAGCCGGCCGTTTCTCGCCGACCTGGGCGTGACCGACGCCAAGCAGGCGCTGATCCCCTCGATGTCGCGCAAGTGGAAGCAGATCAACAAGTTCATCGAAGTGTTCAGTCATGCGCTGACGTCGTCGCCGTTGCAGCTCGACCGCCCGGTGCGTGTCGCCGATTTCGGCTCGGGCAAGGGCTACCTGACCTTCGCCATTCACGATTACCTGCGCAATACCCTCAAGGCCGAGGGCGAGGTCACCGGTGTCGAGTTGCGTGAAGACATGGTCACCCTCTGCAACAGCGCCGCCGCACGCCTGGAGCACCCGGGGCTGGTGTTCAAATGCGGCGATGTGCGCAGCGTGGCGCCCAGTGAGCTGGACGTGATGATTGCCTTGCATGCCTGCGACATCGCCACCGACTACGCGATCCACACCGGCATCCGTTCCGGTGCGTCGATCATCATGTGCTCGCCGTGCTGCCACAAACAGATCCGTCTGCAGATCCAGAGCCCGGTGCTGCTCAAGCCGATGCTGCAATACGGCCTGCACCTGGGCCAGCAGGCGGAAATGGTCACCGACAGCCTGCGCGCATTGTTCCTTGAAGCCTGTGGCTATGAGACCAAGGTGTTCGAGTTCATCTCGCTGGAACACACCAACAAGAACAAGATGATCCTGGCGGTCAAACGTGCCGAGCCTGTGGACAACGCGCAGTTATTGGCAAAAATCCAGGAGCTCAAGGCGTTTTATCACATCACCGAACACTGCCTGGAAACCCTTTTGCGCGGGGATGGCTACCTGGCCTGAAATGGGCGCGGTTCCCTATGGGAGCTTGCTCCCGTGACGGCCCTGGCGGCCAGCGCATATCTACCTGACGCCCCGCGATCAAATTGTGGGAGCTGGCTTGCCTGCGATGGCGGCCTGGAAAGCCTACGCTGTTATACCGAGTGCATATCTATTCCTGCGGTAACGGCCACTTAGGGTTCCGCTCTGACAGCGGGTCACTTTTGGAAAAGAGCCCCAAAAGTAACCAAAAGGGCTCTTGCCCCACCACTCGGCACCTCGCCTAGGCTCGGTGTACCCGTAATCCGCCAGTGATTTGGGGGGCCGCCGCCACGCGCCATCCATGGCGCGGGGCGGCTAAACCGGCATCCCTGCCGGTTTACCCCCCAAATCACTGGCGAATTCCGGCCAGCGTGGTTTAACGGGGCGCCTAAGATCAAAAGCAGATCAAGATCAAAAGCGACTCGCTTCGCATCGTGGTTACCGTCGACCGTTACAGCGTTGTGTAGATACTTATGGCTATCGCAGGCAAGCCAGCTCCCACATTTGGAATGTGTGTGTGCTTAGAAGAACCGCGTCACGCTGATCTTCGCATCACGCCCTTTCGTGTAGGCCCGGTCGCCGCTCAAGGCTGGGCGGAAGTTTTTGTTGAACAGGTTGTCCACCGTGAAGTTCACCTCGGTGCCTTTGAGATATGCCTGCTGCGGTGTCCATTTGGCGAACAGGCCCTGGGTGTTGTAGCGCTTGTTGCCGTACTGGTCGTAGAACACGTCGCCGATGCTGGAGCCCGGGCCGCCAGAGTATTTGTCGCTGGGCAGGCGGTCGGTGGCGCCGATGAATTGGCCCATCCAGCCCACCTGTGCATCCCAGGCCGGGATGTGGGTACCCAGTACCAGCACCCATTTGGTCGGCGGAATATCCCGCGCGGCTACGTCCGGGCCCCAGGGATTGGTGTAGGCGCCTTGGTGCTGGCCCTTGGCATAGGCGAACGACACCGAGCCAAACAGGTAGGTGGAGTTGTAGATCGATTCGAGCTCAACGCCCTTGATGGTCAGGCTGCCGATATTGCGGTAGTTGGACATCGGCCCAGGCGGGCAAGCTGAAGCGATGCTGCCGCCATTGACAGCCTGGTTCTGGCAGCCCACGCCGGTGGCCTTGAAGATCTCGTCTTCGACTTTGTTGTGGAACAGGGTAGTGCGCAGTTGCAGGTTATCGTCCTGGGCGATCAGGTTATCGAAGCTGGTGATGTTGCCCAGGGTGATCGAGGTGATGCGCTCCGGGTCCAGGTCGACGCTGGTGGCGGTGCGACTGCCCAGGCCCTGCACTTCGTATTGTTCGTCGATCACCGGCGCGCGCCAGGTCTGGCTCCAGTTGGCGAACAGCCCCACATTCGGCGTCACGGTCCAGAACAGCGCCAGGCGTGGTGACCAGCCAGTGTAGGTGCGGTCGCTGTAGTCGTGACCCACTGCCGGGTTGGGGTTGTTGTAGTAGGGCGCATCGTTGCCTTCGCCGCGGTTGCGCACATGGTCATAGCGCAGCGACGGCGTGATCGTCACGTCGCCCAACGTCACCGCGTCCTGGATAAAGAAGCTGTTGGTATCGACTTTGCCGTGGGGCATGAAGCCCGGCTGGAAGTGCCCGTAGTTGTAGCGCGGCGTGTTGTAGGTGGCGCCGGGCATCCACATCTCGGTTTCGCGGGTGTGCTTGCGGATTTGCCCGCCGACCGTCACGGCATGCTGCAAGGGGCCGGTGTCAAACAGGCTGACGTTACGGATATCCAGGAGCTTGTCGGTGTAGGCGGTGTCCATCTTGCGCCCGCCGGTGGCCAACTGGAAAAACGCCGTGGCGTCACGCTCATCGGTCTGCTCGGTGTTGGACTGGGAGTACTTGATGGTCAAGTCCACCAGCGGGTTGTCCAGCGGCTGGTATTCATACTTGCCCGACCAGGTGGTGTCGACCGTGTCACGGTGGGCGAGGAAGCGCTTCAACGCGCCTTCGTAGCCGTAGCGGTCGATGTTGAACTGGGTCGGCGGCGTGGGGTAGCTGGCGGCGGAAAACGGGGTCCAGCGGTTGCTGTGGGAGCGCGAGTATGACAGCCCGACACTGTGCTCATCGGTAAAGTGCGCGTTGACCTTGAACAGCTTGCCGTCCACATCCTGGGCGCTGTTGGGCAAGCGCTGGGGGTTGATCGGGTACTCATTGTTGTCGTTGGGCAATTTGGCGGCCACCTTCATATCGCCGCCGTCGCGTTGGGTCAGGTAGGCCAGCGCATCGAAACGGCCGTCGTCGGTACGGCCATAGACGGCACTGCTGTAGACCTGTTCATGGTCGTTGCTGGAGTAGCCATATTTGAGCATCGCACCGCTGTTGCGGCCGTCCTTGAGCAGGTCCGGGGCGTCCTTGGTGACCATGTTGACCGTGCCGCCGAAGCCCCCATTACCGGTGAACGGCGAGTTGGGGCCTTTTTCCACTTCGATGCGCTTGATCAGCTCGGGCTCGATAAACACCGTGCCTTGCTGGTAACGCTCAAAGCCTGTCTTGGTGGCACCGTCAACGGTCAGCGGCACGTCTTCGGCATCGCCGAAACCACGGATGTTGATGGTCTGGCCGCCGGGCTTCAGCGAGCCGCCCTGGCTGACACCGGGCAAGGTCTGCAACAGGCTGGGAATGTTATTGGACTGGTAACGGTCGATGTCGGCCTGGGTCAGGGTGGAGCGGTTGACGGTGCTGGCGTTTACCTCATTGCCGGTGCCGATCACGCTCAGGGTGTCCAACTGGATCGCGCCACCGGTGGTGGTTTTGCCCTCGTCTGGGCGCACCACATAGGTACTGCCGACCTTGATCAGGTGGAGCTCACCTTTTATGAGTAGGGAGCGGATGGCTACTTCCGGGGTGTAGTCACCGTCAAGCGCCGGGGCCTGCACGTTCTTGAGCAGGGTTTCATCGAACAGCAGCTGGATTTTCGCTTGCTGGGCCACCTGGCTCAGGGACGTGGCCAGCGACTGGGCCGGCAGGTGCAGCTTGAACGACTCGGCTTCGGCGCTGAGGCTCAAGGCCAGGCACGTAGCCATGAGTGTCGGTCGAAGAAACAGGTGCGAAGCGTGGCAAGGCGCGCGAAACATGAAATCCCCCGGAGCGGCTAAATAGCCAAAAAGGTGTGCGTATCAAACACAGACAGGAGGAAGACGGGGCAGGCAAAAAAAACCACACATGCGAATGCAAAATATTCTCATGTGTGGTGTTTGCCGTTTATTTGCTCGGCTCGATTCTCATGATGCCATCCGCCGAGAGCACGGTTTTTACTGGCAACAGCACGGGCAAGGCGTTGAGCAGGGCGTCCGGGTCGCTCACATCAAGGTTGCCCGATAGCTTGAGTTGCGCCACGGCCTTGCTGACCTGCAACGGCGCCTGTGGGCGGTAGAGGCTCAGTTCGTCGATCAGGCTGGCCAGCTCTCGATTGCGAAACGACAAATGCCCGCTGCGCCAATCGGCGACCTCTTCGGCGCTGAGGCTTTGCGGCTGCACGGTGCCTTTGGCGTAGTTGTATGAGGCCCGTTGCTGGGCGCCGAGCAGGGTGACGGGGCTATTGCCATTTGGCGCGAAAGCGACCTGGCCATGGGCAACGCTGACCACCAATTGCTGCTGCCCACGGCGCACATCGAAAGCCGTGCCCACCACCCGTACGCTCGACTCGCCGGCCTGCACGTAGAGAGGGCGTTCCTTGTCGGCGGCCACTTCGATGTACAACTGGCCTTTGTCCAGGTGCAGCACCCGTTGATGGGCGCTGAAGTCCACGCGGATATGGGTGTTGGCATTCACATACAAGGTACTGCCATCTGGCAGATTCAGCGTGCGCATGCCCTTGGCATGGGTGGCAACCTGGTTGTGATACAGCTCGCGCGGTGCGCCGATAGAGGTCGCCAGCAAGGCGCAGAGTAGGGCGGCGGCCATCGCCAGGGCAGGGCGCCAAAGGCTGGGCTTGCGCTTGGGCATTGCCAACGGTTTGTTCAGTTGTTGCAACTGGGCGAGATCGGCCCACAGCTGTTCGAATTCGGCATAGGCGCGCGCATGCGCGGGCACCGCCTGCCAGTCGGCAAAGGCTTTACGGTCGGCGCGGCTTGCTTCGTTGCGGTTGCGTGCAAACCAACTGGCGGCTTGGGCGTCGATGCAATCGCTCGCTTGGCTGTCCAGCGCGTCTGTGTCGCTCGGGCGGTTCATTCTGGCTGCTCCGTGCCGGTGTCGGGTTGAAGACGTCGCTTGCAGTGCAGCAGGGCAAAGGCGATGTGCTTTTCCACCATGCTGATGGAGATGCCCATGCGCGTTGCTATCTGCGCCTGGCTCAAGCCTTCGAAGCGGTGCAGCATAAGGGCTTCTCGTCGGCGCGGCGAGAGTTCGGCAAGGACTTCTTTCAACTGTTCCAGGCGTTGCAGGCGAAGGGCGGCGGCCATGGGGTCGTTGTGCTCGTCGGTGACCGGCTCGGCATCCATTTCGGCGTGATCAGGGTGGACGGTTTGCCGTACCTTCTGTTTGCGCCAGTGATCGCGCAGCAGGTTGCGCGCCATCTGGAACAGAAACGCCCGTGGCTGCTCGACCTTGGCACGGTCGCGGTAGCCCAGCCATTGGGTAAACACATCCTGGGCCATGTCCGCCGCGTCGCTGGCGTTGTCCGTGCGTTTACGCAGGAAATACAGAATGTCTGCATAAAACCCGCGACAGGCATCGGCCGCCGACGGGTCGGGCTGGGGACGAGACATGGATACCCTTCTTGACGAAGTACGACGTGGAAAAGTCGCGAATGATATCGAGAATTATTGTTATTTGTCTCCAGCTAAATAGATCTCCCGTGTTTGGCTGGAAAAAATTGGGGCATGGCCTTTAATCCTACAAGTTTGGGAGCGATATCCCACTCAAAGGAGAAAGTCATGGCTGGATGGTATGAGTTGAGTAAAAGCAGTAACGGGCAGTTTCGTTTTGTGCTTAAGGCGGCGAACGCAGAAACCATATTGACCAGCGAGCTGTACACCACCCGCGGTGCTGCTGAAACCGGCATTGCTTCAGTGCAGGCCAACAGCCCACATGATGAACGTTATGAGAAAAAAGTGGCCAGCAACGGCCAACCGTTCTTCAACCTCAAGGCGGCCAATCATCAAGTGATCGGCAGCAGCGAGCAGTACACCTCTACAGCCGCACGAGACAATGGCATTGCCAGCGTCAAGACCAATGGTCCCAGTGTCACTATCAAGGACAAGACCTGACAGTCGTGCAAGAAGACCTGCGCCCCGGCTCGCGAGAGCCGGGGCGTTTTTTACACCGATGACAGCAACGCTTTGAGCTGTCCGATCCCTGCCTCACCCAATGGGAACACCGGCAAGCGCGGATTACCCACCTCCAACCCGGTCAAGCGCAACCCGGCCTTGATCGTCGCCGGCAGCCCGCCTTTGAGGATGAACTGCAGCAATGGCAACTGTCGGTAGAACAGCTCCCGCGCCTTGCTCAAATCATCGGCCAGTACGGCCTGATACAAGCTCAGGTTCAGTTGCGGGATCAGGTTCGGCGCCGCGGTGCACCAGCCTTTGGCACCTGCCGCGAAGGCTTCCAGCGCCAGCGGGTTGCAACCGTTGTAGAACGGCACGTCACTCTGCAGTTTCAACTGGTGCATGCGCTGGATGTCGCCAGTGCTCTCCTTGACCATGGTCACGTTCTCGACCTGCTTGAGGATACGCAGGATCAGCTCCACCGACATGTCGGTGCCGCTGGTGGCCGGGTTGTTGTAAAGCATGATCGGCACGCCGATGCTGTCGCCGATCGCGGCGTAGTGAGCGAGAATTTCCGCTTCACTGAGTTTCCAGTACGAGGCCGGCAACACCATGACCACATCGGCACCGTGCTCTTCGGCGTAGCGGGCGCGGCGCACGGCCTTGGCGGTGGTCAGGTCGGACACGCTGACAATGGTCGGCACGCGCTTGGCGACTTTCTTGATGCTGTAGGCACTGACTTCATCCCACTCGGCATCGCTCAGGTAAGCGCCTTCGCCCGTGCTGCCCAAAGGCGCAATGGCGTGGACGCCGCTGTTGATCAAGCGGTCGATGGAGTGCCCGAGGGCGTCGAGGTCAACGCGCTGGCCGTCGGCGCTGAAGGGGGTGATGGTGTAGCCGATGATGCCGTGAATGGTTGGGTTGGACATGGGGAAAACTCCGGTCGAAAAGGGGGGCAATCAGTTCAGGCAATCGGCGTGCTTGCGCAGGTTTTGCCGAGCGTAGTAGTTGAACGCGGCGCCGTGGCGTTTGGGCTTGGAGATCCAGTCATGGGCCTCGCGCCCCAGCTCCGGCAGGATCGGTTTGACGGTACCTGCAGACATCGCCAGCAACTGCAACTTGGCAGCCCGTTCGATCAACTGCGCAATCACGCAGGCTTCTTCGATGCTGGCCCCGGTGGATAACTGCCCGTGGTGCGAGAGCAGGATGGCGCGCTTGTCGCCCAGGGCCGTGGTGATGATTTCCCCTTCTTCGTTGCCCACCGGCACGCCGGGCCAGGCCTCCAGGAACGCGCAATCTTCGTACAGCGGGCAAAGGTCCATGTGCGACACCTGCAACGGCACTTCTAGCATCGACAGCGCGGCAATGTGCGTGGGGTGTGTGTGGATGATGCAGTTTACATCCGGGCGGCCGCGGTACACCCAGGTGTGAAAACGGTTGGCGGGGTTGGGAATGCCATGGCCTTCCAGTACTTCGAGGTCTTCGTTGACCAGCAGCAGGTTGCTGGCGGTAATTTCATCAAAACCCAGGCCCAGTTGCTGGGTGTAGTAGGTGCCGGGCGTCGGCCCACGGGCGGTGATCTGCCCGGCCAGGCCGGAGTCGTGGCCGTACTCGAACAGGATTCGGCAGGTCAGCGCCAGCTTTTGCCGGTCGGTCCACGTATTATCTGCCAGGCTGTTTTGCATCTGGCTCAGTGCTTGCTTGACCAGTTGGTCTTTTGGGAGTGCTAATGTCTTGGCCATATCGGTGTCCTTTGGGTGGTTCAATGGACGTCGGATTTGCTGGTCGCCCGCTGCTCGCAAGGTCGTTGGGTGAATGCAAATGACACTAAAGATGCTATATGACACATTGTGTCATTGGCAAGCCTGTCTCATCGCTTTCTGCAGGGATTAACCGCAGCAAATGTCTATCCGCTTGAAAATATTAAGAAAAAAACTTGGCGTGACCCTGGAGGCCTTGGCCGAAAAATCCGGGATGACCAAGAGTTACCTGTCGAAAGTCGAACGCGGGCTTAATACGCCATCCATCGCTGCGGCGTTGAAACTCGCCAAGGCGTTGAACGTGAAGGTCGAAGAACTGTTCAGCGAAGACAACGTCAGCCTCGACAGCTACAGCCTGGTGCGTAGCCACGAGCGGCCCGACACCTCGCCGGGTTATGCGGTGCTTGCCCATCAAGTCAGCGAGCGCAGCCTGTTGCCGTTCATCATTTATCCGCCGGCGGAGTTCACCGACAAGACCTTCAAGGAGCACCTGGGGGAGGAGTTTTTATTCGTGCATGAAGGCCAGGTGGAAGTGGATTTCATGAACGAGCGCGTGCTGCTGGAGCGCGGCGATGCGCTGCATTTCAACGCGCAGAAACCCCACCGGATTCGCTCGGTGGGAGAGGTGCAGGCGCAGTTGCTGGTGGTGGTGCACAGCGCTGAGGAATGAGGCAGATCCCGACTTGAAATGCAGTCAATGTGGGAGCTGGCTTGCCTGCGATAGCGGTTTATCGGTGCCCGATCTGTCGCTGACCCACCGCCATCGCAGGCAAGCCAGCTCCCACATTTTGCTCAGTGTTCCACAGGGACGGATAATGCCGGATTGCCCAGTGGGTGTGTACGCGCTGTAAAGAACCTCAATTCCACAGCAGAGCCCTCGAACAACTCCAGATACCGCCGCTTCTGCTGACGAATAAACCCATCACTGCGCCCCGACACCGAGATCGCCAGGGTGCTGATGCTGGCCTGGCCGATAGCATCTACAAGGTGTTTATCCTGCGGCCCCAAGTCATGGCCGAAGATGCACAGCGCGCCTTCATGGCTCAACAGCTGTTCATAACAGAACGACAGATAATCCGAACTGCGGATACTTTTGAGTTTCTCCTGCACCTTGCCTTCACTGACAAACAGCGGCACATCGTCGAGGGTCTTGATCGTGTTGTTGATGGCAAAACTGCTGAGCAGGGTGCTGTCGGTGGACGGCAATTTACGCGCCGTGCCGTCAAGGTTGCGCACCAGGTGCAGGCCGCCGTGCAGGTACAGGATGCGGGTGATGTCGGTGCGCGTATTGCGCAGGTCGAAGCTTGAGTCGGCGCTGCGAAACAGGTCGTCGATACCCGGTGCGTGCAGGGTCGCCCAGTAGTTGAGCAAATCGTAGTTACTGGTGAAGACGGTGGCGTAGGTGGCCAGCTCCGCGTTGATCGTCGCCAGCGTCGACGGTTGCACCAGGCGCCAGGGAATGTGCACGGCATGGATGGTGTTGATCAGTGCTTCCTTGATCGCGTAGTAACGGTTACGCGGCGCCGCCGAGCTGACCGCCAGGGCCTTGTTGACCCGGCTGGTGGTTTTCAAGGCGCCCAGGGCTTGCTCGAAACTGCGGGTTTGCAAGGCGTCGAACACGCTGAGCTCGGATGGGCTCAGGGGTTTTTCTTCGACGGTACGGGCGTTTTCGAACAGCGAGTCGTAGGCAAAGTCTTCCCAGATCGTACGGCTGGCGCCGTTACCGATCAGTATCCCGCTGAAGTCGACGGCAGCGCGCAGGGCACTCCAGTCTTCAAGGTGGGCGTCAATATCCTGGAAATCCTTCATTGCGGCGGGTCTACTCGAAATCGGCTGGGGGGTGACTTTATCACGAGCCGGCATTGATCCTGATCAAGATGCGCCACGCGGTACAGGTTGATTCTGTCGGTATAAAGCCTTTGAGGATTGATCATGAGCAGCACGTTCTTCATCCCAGCCGTCAACATCATGGGCATCGATTGCCTCGACGAAGCGATGACCGCCATCCGCAACTACGGCTTTGACAAGGCGTTGATCGTCACCGACGTCGGCCTGGCCAAAGCCGGTGTGGCCGGCATGATCGCCGAGAAGCTGGCAATGCAGGATATCGACTCGGTGATCTACGACGGCGCCAAGCCCAACCCCAGCGTGGAAAACGTCGAAAAAGGCCTGGCGTTACTGCAACAGAGTGCCTGCGATTTCGTCGTGTCCCTGGGCGGCGGTTCGCCCCATGACTGCGCCAAGGGCATTGCCCTGTGCGCCACCAACGGTGGGCGTATCGGCGACTATGAAGGCGTGGACCGATCGAGCAAGCCGCAACTGCCGCTGGTAGCCATCAATACCACCGCTGGCACGGCCAGCGAGATGACGCGTTTTTGCATCATCACCGACGAAAGCCGCCACGTAAAAATGGCCATCGTCGACCGCAATGTCACGCCGTTGCTGTCGGTCAACGACCCGGCGCTGATGGTCGGCATGCCCAAGGGCCTCACCGCCGCCACGGGCATGGATGCGCTGACCCACGCCATCGAAGCCTACGTGTCCACCGCGGCAACACCGATCACCGACGCCTGCGCGATCAAGGCCATCGAATTGATCAGCGCCAACCTGCGCCTGGCGGTCCGCGACGGCACTGACAAGGCCGCACGGGAAAACATGGCCTACGCGCAATTCCTCGCCGGCATGGCCTTCAATAATGCGTCCCTGGGGTTCGTGCATGCCATGGCCCACCAATTGGGCGGCTTGTACGACCTGCCCCACGGCGTGTGCAACGCGGTGCTATTGCCCCATGTACAAAGCTTCAATGCCAGCGTCTGTGCCAAACGCCTGAGCGACGTGGGCCGGGCCCTTGGCGCAGATATCAAGGGCATCACCGCCGAGGAGGGCGCCCAGGCTGCCATCGCGGCGATTCGTCGGTTGTCCCAGGACGTGGAAATCCCTGCGGGCTTGCGTGAGCTTGGCGCTAAGTTGCAGGACATTCCATTGCTGGCCAGCAATGCGCTGAAGGATGCCTGCGGGCTGACCAACCCACGGCGGGCGGACCAGCGTCAGATTGAGGAGATCTTTCGTAGCGCTTTTTGATGGGGGCAGCCTTTGGCAGCACGCGGTAAGCTACACGCTCAATGCATTCAAGCATCACGCGTGCGGCGTGCCGCTGAGGTCCCTTCATGAGAGTTCTGTTATTCGGCGCCACCGGCATGGTGGGCCAAGGTGTGCTGCGCGAGTGCCTGCTGGCGGCCGATGTGCAGGAAGTGGTGGCCGTCGGCCGCACGCCCTTGATCCAGGAACACGGCAAGCTGCATCAGGTGTTGCACAACGACATGCTGGATTTCCACCCCCTGGAAAACCTGCTGCAGGGTTTTGATGCATGTTTCTTTTGCCTCGGCGTTTCGTCGGCGGGCATGAAGGAGGCGCGCTATACCCACCTCACCTATGACCTGACCCTCGTGGCGGCCAGCACCCTGGCGCGGCTCAATCCGCAGATGACCTTTATCTATGTGTCCGGCGCTGGCACGGACAGTTCCGAAGCCGGCAAGTCGATGTGGGCGCGGGTCAAGGGCAAGACCGAAAATGCCTTGCTGCGCTTGCCTTTCAAGGCGGTGTATCTGTTCCGCCCCGGGATCATCCAGCCGTTGCACGGTGTGCGTTCGAAGACGCCGTTGTATCAATCTTTCTATAGCATGCTTGGGCCGGTGCTTTCGTTTGTGCGGCGACTAAAACCGGATTGGGTGGTGAGCACCGAGACCGTCGGCCGTGCGATGTTGCAGGCGGTCAGCCAAGGCGCGCCGCAGCCCGTGGTGGAGCAGGCCCAGATCAATCGCCTTGCGGCTGAGCGCCGCTGAATTGAATCAGCACAACGCCGCTGATCAGCAGTAACGCGCCTAACGCCCGGGAGGTTGTCAACTGACGTTCCACCAGGCCGAACAGGCCGAAATGGTCCAGCAGCAATGACGCGAGAACCTGCCCGGCCATGGCCAGCGCAATGAAGCCCGATGCGCCGAGCTTGGGCAGCAGCATCAACGCCAATGAAATAAAACACACGCCAAAGGCACCACCGGCCCACATCCACAACGGTGCCTTGCTGATAAAGGCCAGGCTCGGCAGGGGTAAACGCATCGCCACAATCACCGGCAGCAGCACGATGATGCTCACCAGCAACGATGCCAGGGTGGCCCACAACGGATGGCCGAGCCCGCGCCCGAGGTTGGCGTTGATCGCACTCTGAAACGGCACCACCGCGCCGGCGAACACCGCCAGCGCTAACAAACCTACCCAATGCAACACAGTCATCTCGACGCTCCCAAAGGTTTTGCTGGACTCTAGGGTATTCGTCGCGCAAATTTAAATTCCAAAGTCTTATGCTGGGCATGCAGCTTATGAATGATCTGCGCCGCGTCGACCTTAACCTGCTCGTGATCCTCGACGCCTTGCTCAGCGAGCAACACGTCACCCGCGCCGCCGAGCGCCTGCACCTGAGCCAGCCGGCGGTCAGCCATGCGTTGGCGCGGCTGCGCGATATGCTGGGCGACCCGCTGCTGATGCGTCAGGGCGGCACACTGGTGCCAACCGCCCGCGCCCTGGAATTGGCGGGGCCACTGACCGAAGCTCTGGCCCAGGTGCAGGCCTTACTGGCGCCGAATCGTTTTGATCCCGCCTCGGCCAAGCGCCGCTTTCGCGTGGCGATGTCGGACTACAGCGCGGCGATATTCCTGCCCGGCCTGGTTCGCGTCCTACGCCATGAAGCGTCCGGTATCGACTTGCAGATCATCCAGGCCAGCCGCGAAGGCATGGTTGAGGGTGTGCTCAATGGCGATCTCGATCTGGCTGCGGGCGTATTCCCCGACATGCCCGCCGAACTGCGGACTACGCCGCTGTTCGAAGAGCATTACACCTGCCTGGTCGACCCCACCAGCCTTGCGCCCAACGGAGTGCTGGACCTGCCGACATACCTGTCACGCCCCCATGTGCTGCTGGAGATGCGCGGCAGCGGCACGCCAGAAATAGAACGGGCGCTGACGGCCATTCGTGAACGCCGCCATGTAGCTATAAGCCTGCCGCACTGGGGTGTGGCGCCGCAGTTGATCCAGGGTACGGACCTGATTCTGACGGTGTCGTCCCGGGGTTTGATGAATATTGACGCTCGGCAATTGCTGGCCGTGCCACCGCCGTTTCATATTCCGTCGTTTGCCTTTGAGCTGGCCTGGCATACGCGGCGGGGTGGGGATGTGGGGTTACAGTGGTTGATTGGCAGGGTGGTGGGTGTATTGTCCGCAGACCCACGACAACGCGAGAACACCTAGATGCTCAGCGGTTTCAACCACCTGACCCTGGCCGTCACCGATGTGCCGCGCAGCGTCAGTTTCTATCAAGACCTGCTGCGCCTGCAGCTCGACGCAACCTGGGACAACGGTGCCTACCTCTCACTGCCTGGGCTTTGGCTGTGCCTGTCGCTGGACCCGTTGCGCTCGACTGCTCCGGCGGTGGATTACACCCACTATGCCCTTACTGTCGATGCTGCTGATTTCACTGCCTTGGTCGAACGCCTGCGCGCCGCCGGCATACAGGAGTGGCGAGACAACCGCAGTGAAGGCGCATCGTTTTATTTTCTCGATCCCGATGGTCATAAGCTGGAGCTCCATGTCGGCGATCTGGCCTCGCGGCTGCAAGCCTGTCGCGCCCGGCCCTATGCTGGAATGAAGTTTTACCCACCGCGCTGAAACATGCAGAATCGTTCACCTTCAAGCGTCTGTCGGAGCGTCTACCATGACCCCATCCTTGCTGTTCGCCGTACTGGCTTCGGGTTTTATCTACGGCATTACCCCTGGCCCCGGTGTCCTGGCCGTATTCGGCATCGGTGCGGCCCGTGGCCGGCGTGCCGGGGCAGGATTCTTGTGCGGTCATTTGCTCGGCGATGTGGTGTGGTGCAGTACGGCGCTGATTGCCATCGTCGGTGCGCGGGAAGTCGGCAGCAGTGCGTTTGACGTACTCGGTGTACTCAGTGGAATGTATTTGTTCTGGCTCGGCTGGCGTGCGATCCGTACCCAACGCCGCAACAGCGACGCTCCTCAGGGCGCGGCGCGCCATCCGTTCTGGCACGGTATTCTGTTTGGCTTGACCAACCCCAAGGCCTACCCGGTTGCCGTGGCGACGTTCACCGCGTTGCTGTCCAGCCGGGCCGAGTTGTTGACTTGGTCGATGCTGCCGACCTTGATTCTGCTGAGCTTTATCGGTGGTTTGCTGGCCTACGCGATCCTGATCGGCGTGGTGGGTGCCCAACGGGTGCGCACGCTGTATCAACGCCATGAAATCCTGATCACCAAGCTCTGCGGCGTGATGTTTATCGGCTTCGCCCTCAATGCCCTGGCGCACGCATTGCCGGGCCTGTTCGGCAGCAAAGCGGCCTGAGGCGACGACGACCGTTCGTCGCACAGGTAAGTTTTTTCTAAACCTTTACCGCCGTGAAAATTCGAATTCAGGGCGGGTTGTATGCTCCCGCGCCTATTTTTGCCCTGGAGGAACCCATCATGAGCCGCATGGCTATCCGGTTACGCACCGCCAGTTTCGCGATGCTGCTGGGCCTCGGCGCCAGCAATGCTTTCGCCCAGTCGCCTGCAGAATTCATCGAGCAGGCTTCGGCCAAAGGCATGGCCGATATCGAAACCAGTCGCATGGCCCACGCCAAGACCTCGTCCCAGGAAATCAAGGACTACACCATTGAGGTCATCAACGAGCGCACGCTGGCCAACCAGCACTTGGCGGCGATCGCCAAGAAGCTTGATTTGCCAGTGGCCCCACGGGAGAAGATAGTTGATAAGGCCGAAACCCTGATGCCTGAACTCAAGGACGGCGATTCCTTTGACGCGGCCTATACCGCGCAGCAGGTCAAGGAGAACGAAGACGCCATTGCCCTGTTCCAGAAAGAAGGTGCGGCGTCGGATGTGCCAGAGATAAAGGCACTGGTGGGTGAGACGCTGCCCAAGCTCGAAGAGCGCTTGCAAAAAGCCCGGGCCCTGGCGTCGACCTACGGTAAGGGCCATCAAGGCGACGGTTGAGGCCGCTGCCCGATCTGAAAAACGGCGGTGGGAGGGGACTCCCACCGCCGTTTTTATGCAGGGTTTTAGACGGGGTATGGGTCAATGCCGTCTATAACGCCAGTTCCGTCTGACCTGTGCCTTCAAGTGCGAGCAAATACTGCTTGGCTGCCAGCCCGCCTGCGAATCCGGTCAGTCCGCCGGAGGCACCGATCACCCGGTGACATGGCGCAATGATTGAAATGGGGTTGCGCCCATTCGCGGCGCCGACGGCGCGCACGGCTTTGGGGTTGCCGATCTGCTGTGCGATCTGGCTATAGCTGCGGGTTTCGCCGAAGGGAATGGTCAGCAGTGCTTGCCAGACTTGCTTCTGGAAGTCAGTGCCGGTGAAGTCCAGTTCCAGTTCGAAGTGGTTACGCTTTCCGGCGAAGTATTCCTGCAATTGACGCTCGGTTTCCAAGAGCACTGGGCTGTCGTCGGCTTCGATCAATTCACCCAGGCGCACGCGATTGGCACGTTCTACTTCCCAGAGGATGGCGTTGAGTTTGCCATCCCGCGCCACCAGGGTGAGTTCACCGACAGGGGAAGGCATGAGCTTGTACTGGTAGTCCATGAGCAGTTTCCTTGAAGGGCGTTGATGGGGACGACGCCACTGTAGTTCCACCAAGGGGGTTGGGAACTACGTTTCTTGCGGTCAAATTCTTGCCCAACTAGACATTCCAGTAAACCCAGCTGGAATAATGGGGGTACCCGTAGAGCCAGGCGATAATGTAAAGGGCCTTGAGTACTGACGCTGTACTTAACATGACCATACAAATGACGTTGAGCAGGGTGACAAACAAAGCGAACACAGCCACGCGTGGCGTTGCGTGACGCCAGGCAAACCTCACGCCATACGCTGAGGCGGCAATCACTCCTAACTCCAGCAATAATCCGAGGGGCAAGGGCAGCCGTACAAACGAGACCAGCAGCGGCAAAACCAACACCCAGCCGGCTACTTGGCACAGGATGATTTTGGGTGTGGCTTTTCTGGTGTCCAGCATTGCCATGTTTCCGAACTCTGGGCCGATGAGCCTACATTATCGTGAGGTGTTGCCGGTCTTCCTGTAAGACTTTGCTTAGGCGTACCTATCGCTCCTGTTGTAATACCTTTCGCGCTGCGAATGCCAGAAACCCCGAGCAGCTTTTTCCTGGGGATGATTCAACACGTATTCAACGATGCGATTCAACAGATAGCCGAGCAGCAGATGAGTGCTGGAGACTAAATTTTAGGCATAAAAAAACCGCTCACCAAGGACCGGTTTTTTGTGCAGCCTCCGCCAGAAACCCCCTGACGCAAGTGCAAATCTGAGTGGAGCGGGTAGAGGGAATCGAACCCTCAACTAAAGCTTGGGAAGCTTTCGTTTTGCCACTAAACTATACCCGCTCAGAGCGGCTGACTTTGTACCAGATGTTCAGCTGGATTTGAAGTTTTTCTTTGAAAAATGTGAGAGTTGCGTGTGGCGACACAGCTTGCTCGCCACAGTGTCGGGCCTGATTTCAAAGCGTCCATGCATGCTGCGCCTGGCCCTGGCTATACCGTAACGGGCTTGCGGGCCGCTGCCCTTTCAAGAAGCCCACCACGGCGTCACGGCTGTCGCGGCACGCGGCTTTATGTTCCATGTCCAGGAAGTGTCCCGTTGCCTGAATGGTGCTGAAGCTGCTCTTGGCCACATGCTGGCCAAACAGTTTGGCGTCGTCTGCACTGGTGTATTCGTCCCACTCGCCGTTCAAGAACAACACTGGAATATCGATCTGCCTGGCTGCCTTGAGGTAGCACTGCCGGTCGCTGTTGAGTACGTGGCTGATGTGAAAGTGCATCTGCCCGTATTCGTGTGCGGCCAGGTTGCTGACATGGCGGTAGTTGAAGCGTTTGAACAGCGAAGGCAGGTGCTTGCCGATGGTGCTGTTGACCAGATGGCCGACGCGGTCGCGGTCGAGGTTGCCCAGGTAGTCGACGCCACGTTCGAGGTAGTCACGCATGGGCGCATTGATCACCGGTGAGAATGAGCTGATCACGGCTTTTTCTACCCGATGGGGTCGCTGTGCGAGGGCAACCAACGTGGCGGCCCCGCCCCAGGAGAAGGACAATACGTGTTCAGCGGCGAAGTGGTCGAGCAGTTCAAGGAGGATCTGGCCTTCGACTTCCTTGGTAAGCATCTGCTCATGACGGTTATGGATTTTGGAACGGCCAGCGTAGGGCTGGTCGTACAACACCACATTGAATTGCGGGTACAGGCTTTTCACGGTTTGAGCGAAGGACGCTGTGGTCGCCATTGAGCCGTTGACCAGGACGATGGTCTTTGCCGCCGCGTCCGCGCGATAGAACTCCGTGTACACCCGATACTGACCCTGTATATCCAGCACAGCGATTTCTGGCCTCATGTCGTAAGACTCCTGGCAAGCGGGTAGTGCGCGCAGATCACTCTGCACGAGCTTTATGACAGGTAGGCATACGCCTGGAAAATGAGGGCCCATGTCGGTCCGATGACGGCTGGCCGGCGGGTGTTGTTATGGCGGGCGGTTTGCCGGAAGGCCCGTGGATCAGGCGCGGGCGAGGCAAGGTGTTTCTTGGAGGTTATAGGCGACTCATCAGTCATTATCTGGCTGAAGCCCTGATTCAAGCAGTACGGAACGCATGTCGCAAGGCGAGCGGCTGGTTTTTTGCCATCATCGGCTGAACGGTCGTCAGACTTTTAGGATCTCTTCGTCAGTCAGTGGTCGATACTGACCCGGCGCAAGCGACGCATCGAGCATTAAGGGGCCCATTCGCTCGCGGTGCAGGCCGATCACCTTGTTATCAAAATGACCGAACATGCGTTTGACCTGGTGATATCGGCCTTCGATGATGCTCAACCGCGCTGTCCTGGGACCCAGCAGTTCAAGTTCGGCAGGTTGGGTGGTGAGGTCTTCGAAAGCGAAATACACGCCCGCCGCGAACGTCACCGCGTACTGCGGGCCGATGTCCTGTTCGGTTTGCACGTGGTACACCTTGGGCAACTTGGTCTGCGGTTGCGTGAGGCGCCGCGACCATTGGCCGTCGTTGGTGATCAGCATAAGGCCGGTGGTGTTGAAATCCAGGCGCCCGGCGATATGCAGTTCGGCTTTGTCCGGTTCGTCCAGCAGGTCAAGGACCGTGGAGTGTTGCGGGTCCGACGTGGCGCTGACGCAACCCTCGGGTTTGTGCAGCATGAAATAGCGCGCCGGCTTGCCCGCTTGCAGGATTTCACCATCAACGCAGACCTGGCTGAATTCACGTACGTCATGGTGAGGATCGCTGACCGCAACCCCTTCAACGGTCACCCGGCGTTCCACCAGCAACAGGCGCACTTGCTTGCGATTGAACTGTGGCAGGTTGCTGAGGAAACGATCAACGCGCATTGCGGTTCCGCAACTGTTCGTCCACCTGGGCGCAGCGTGGGCACAGGCAGGCTTTATTCCGCAACTCATCCGGCAGGGCTTCAAGCACCGCCGGGTCGATTCTGACGCTGTAGCACCAGCAGGCTTGATCGGCAGTGCGCGGATCGGCCAGGGAGCAGTCGTTGCGGGCACCACAGGCGGGGCAAAGAGTCGGCGAGGTCATGGGTTGGTTCAGAAGGAAATCGGGTAGGGCACGTTAGTTGTTGCACGATACAGCGCGGCTGCGCGGCATTCCATCCTCATGGCGTTTTGGCGGGCTTTCACTTCGTCTGAAACAGATGTTTCCACTTGTGTCGCGAACGCACCAGATTCGGTTTTTGATGTCAGATGTTTCGTCATTCAGTGAAAGCTGAATGCCGCTCGCCAGCGTCGCTGGAGGAGCTCTTCCGCGGTCCAGGAGGCCGCCATGTATCGACGACTGCTGCTCATCGCTTTGCTCGGCCTGACCCTTTCAGCCTGCGTGCCCTATTACGATGGAGGCGCTACCTACTATCGCTCCGAGGTCTACACCGCACCGGCGCCAGCCTATTATTACGGCGGCCCGCGTTATTACCCTTCCGGGCGCAGCTATTACGCGCCAGCGCCTCGTTACTATGCGCCACAGCCTCGTTACTATTCGGCGCCGCGCTACTACCAACCAGCCCCGCGCTATTACCCGCGGGCCGGCTACAGGCCCTCCCCAAACCATGGGTGGGGCGACCGCTGGGGGAATGGCGGGCGTGGACGTGGTTCCGACCACGGAGGTGGCCGCGGCGGTCACCGTTAAATATCTTGAAAAACAAGCGGCGCATCATGCGCCGTTTTTTATGGGTACCGTACGTCTGTACTGTCAGATTTAACAGCTATCTTTGAGGTGCTAGCTGTACTTCACTAGCGCAAAGCCTGTGCTTTTGCGTGGTGAGACTGAGCAGATGGAATCCCTATGTTCAAACAATTGATTTGCGTGCTGCTGCTGTTGAGCTACGTCATTGCGCCGGCAAAAGCGGAGCAGGGCTGTCCTTATACGACGCAGATCGCGTACGCCGACGGCCATTATCGCGCCAAGGACAATGGCCTGCACTGGCAAAGCCCGAAGGTTGCGTCTCGTGGTGTTATTGACGGATTCATTGGTGCAGTCTTTATGCCGGGCGAGGGCGAGGAGAGAGGAAACGGCTACATGGACAAGTGCATCTACCGCACCAGTTGGAACGGGGTGGTAGCGTTGAGGCCAAGCAGCGGCAATGAGGTTATCAACATGTCGTTGACCAGCACCTTGTATTGGAGGCTGCAGCCCGATGCGTTCGAGTTGCCGGTGTATACGTGCGAGGACAGCCAGCCGGACAATTGCGCTTTCAAGGTCAACGAAAAGCGTACAGACCTGTCAGTAATCAGATAAATCTGCCAGAGGATTCCTACCTTCCCAGGCTTTGTCAAAGTGCGCCTGCACCACCGTTTCCGGGAGTGTGTTGATATCCGGCCAGTGCCAACGAGGCGCCTGGTCTTTGTCGATCAGGCGCGCCCGAACCCCTTCGGCGAATTCCGGATGACGGCAGCAGTTGAGGCTCAGGGTGTATTCCAGCTCGAACACCTGGGCCAATGAGAGGTGACGGGCACGCTGGAGCTGTTCCCACACCAGATGCGCCGTCAGTGGGCAGCCCTCACTGAGGGTTTTGCCGGCCCGGCTCAATAGCGGGTCGCTGTGGTCGCGCAGCAGGCTCAAGGCGCGCCAGGCACACCGCACATCTCCTACATCCAGCCATTCGTCGATCTGTGCGCGGCGCGGTAGCCATTGCGCTTCGGGTTGATCGCTGATTGCCTCCTGCGCCAGGGCCTTGAGCAAGCTGTTGAGTTGCATCGCGCTCTGTTCCTGCCAGTTCAACTGCAGCAGGCCATCGAGCAGATCGTCTTGCTGGTCATCACGCAGGAAACGGTCGGCCAGGCCCAAGTCCAGCGCGTCGCGACCGTTGATATGGGCGCCGGTGAGGCCCAGGAACAGGCCGAGCTTGCCCGGCAAGCGGGACAAGAACCAACTGGCCCCCACATCCGGGTACAAGCCAATGCTGATCTCGGGCATGGCCAAACGACTGCTTGGCGTAACGATACGCACGGCGGCGCTTTGCAACAGGCCCATGCCACCGCCCAATACATAACCGTGGCCCCAGCAGATCAACGGCTTCGGGTAGGTGTGCAGGCGGTAGTCAAGACGATATTCGGCGGCAAAAAACTGCGCGGCCAGGGTCGGAACTTCGCCCGGCTGTTCACGGCAAGCCTGAGCCAGACTGCGCACTTCGCCACCGGCGCAAAAAGCTTTGGGGCCGTTGCCGCGCAGCAGCACGCAGACGATCTGCGGGTCTTTGGCCCAGGCCTCCATGCGCTCATCCAGGGCCAGAATCATCGGCAGGGAGAGGGCGTTAAGGGACTTTGGCGCGTCCAGGCTGGCGATACCGATGCGAGCGCCGCCACTGCCGGTCAGTTCTTCGAAATGCAGGTTCATCGTGACCTCAATCGAGAAGGTGAAGGATGAGTATGATCCCTTCGTGGGAAAGTGCCGGTGCTGTGTCAGATCAATTGACAAGCGGGGTCGGCTTTCCTAGGGTTCGCCTCATTCTTTTTTACAAGACAATTCAACTATGACCGATGGCGACCGTATCAAACTCGAACCCAGCTGGAAACACGCCCTGCGGGAGGAGTTCGAGAAGCCCTACATGGCGCAATTGCGCGAGTTTCTGCGCCAGGAACATGCTGCTGGCAAAGAGATCTACCCCCCCGGCCCATTGATTTTCAACGCGCTCAACTCAACGCCGCTGGACAAGGTCAAGGTCGTGATCCTCGGACAAGACCCCTACCACGGCCCTGGCCAGGCCCATGGCCTGTGCTTCTCGGTACAACCGGGCGTGCCGGCGCCGCCGTCGCTGGTCAATATCTATAAAGAGCTCAAGCGCGACCTGAACATCGACATCCCCAACCACGGCTACCTGCAAAGCTGGGCCGACCAAGGCGTGCTGATGCTCAACACCACCATGACCGTGGAGCGCGCCAACGCCAACGCCCATGCGGGCAAGGGCTGGCAGTTCTTTACCGATCGGATTATCGAGGTAGTCAGCGAGCATCAGCCGCACCTGGTGTTCCTGCTGTGGGGCGCCCATGCTCAAAGCAAGCAGAAGCTCATCGACGCCACCAAGCATCTGGTGCTGACCTCGGTGCATCCGTCGCCGTTGTCGGCGTATCGCGGGTTTCTGGGCTGCGGGCATTTCAGCCGGGCCAACAAGTTTCTCGAGCAGAATGGCGAGGCCCCCATTGAGTGGCGTTTGCCACCGGTGTGAGGCCTGGCACATTCAACATGTGGGAGGTTTTAGAGGGGGGCTGGCTGACGGTTCCAGTGCCGAAACAAAGGCTCGGCCAAAAACAGCACGAACAACAAGCGCATCACCTGCATCGCCGTCACCAAGGGCACCGACAGCTGCAGGGTTTCAGCTGTCAGGCTCATCTCAGCGATACCGCCTGGCATCATGCCCAGGGTCAGTGATCGCAGGTCGAGGTGAGTGAGGGCGCTCAAGCCCACCGCCGCTAACGTCGCCAGCAGCATGGTCAACGCCGTGCCAATCAAGGTGCGGCCCATGAACGATGGCGCGCGACGGAAGAACTGCCGATTGAAGTGGCAGCCCAAACCGCTGCCGATCAACCATTGGCCGATCTGACTGCCGCCGTCTGGCAGGCCGATGTGTAAATCCCAGGTCACACTGGCGATCGCACTCACCAGCAATGGCCCGAACAGCCAAGGGTTGGGTTGGCGCAAGCGTTGCCAGCCCCAGGCAACCAGCGCACCCACCGGAAACAGCACGGCCAGCCACGCCCAGTCCACGGGCGCCGGATGGAACTGCGGCGCGCCGCCTCCGAGCAAATATTTGAAGATCGCTGGCACACACAGCACCACCACCAGCACACGCAGGCTTTGCCCGGCCGCAACCCGGCTGAGCACCGCGCCATTGCGGGCGCCAAGGTTGACCATCTCCCCGGAGCCGCCCGGCATGCTGGAGAAAAACGCCGTGGCGCGGTCTTCACCGCTGCGGCGCATCAACCATACGCCCACCACGCTCGACAAACTGGTGACCAATGCGCCGAAGAAGATCAGGCCGAAGTGGCTCATCACCTGCTCGATCACCACCGGGGTGAAGTGCAGGCCAATGCCGATGCCCACCACCCATTGGCCGCATTTGCGCCCGCCGGGAATCTCTGCCAATTGCCAGGGCGTCAGGCAGCGCACCAGGATGATCGCCAGCAACGAGCCGACCATATACGGCAACGGCCAGCCGACCAGGCTGGCCAGGTAACCGCCGGCCAGGCCGACCAGCGGTGTTCCCCACCAATGTTTAAAGGTGACCTCAGACATCGGCCAGGGCACGACGCTGTTGCACGCGTTTACGCCAGATACGCAGCAGCGGTACAAGCAGCATGATTGCGGTCAGCACCCAGACGCCAAAGGTGATCGGGCTCGACCACAGGATTTCCAGCGCACCGTTGGAGATCGACAGCGCACGGCGCAGGTTCTGCTCCATCAGGCCTCCGAGGATAAAGCCCAGCAGCAGCGGCGACAGCGGGAAGTCGAGCTTGCGCAGGATGTAGCCGAAGATGCCGATGGCGATCATCAGGAACAGATCGAAGGTGGTGGCATGCACGGCGTACACGCCAATCGCGGTAATGATGGCGATCACCGGCACCAGCGCCCAGTTCGGCACGGCGAGGATACGGGTGAAGATGCGGATCATCGGGATGTTGAGCACCACCAGCATGATGTTGGCAATGAACAACGAGGCGATCAGGCCCCAGACAATGTCCGGTTGCTGTTGGAACAGCAATGGGCCGGGGGTGATGTTGTACAGCGACAGCGCGCCGATCATCACCGCCGTGGTGCCCGAGCCAGGAACGCCGAGGGTCAGCATGGGTACCATAGCGCCGCAGACCGACGCGCCGATTGCGGTTTCAGGAGCTGCCAGGCCGCGCATGTCGCCCTGACCGAATTTGCCGCTGGCGCCTGCGATGCGTTTCTCGGTCATGTAGGCAACGGCCGAGGCCATGGTCGCACCAGCGCCCGGCAACACGCCGATGATAAAGCCCGACACGCCGCAACGAAGATTCACGGTGAGCACCGACAGGGCTTCCTTGACGTTGAACATCATGCGCCCTGTGGCTTTCACCGCTTCCTGGCCACGGTGGGTTTTTTCCAGCAGCAGGAGAATCTCGCTGATGGAGAACAGGCCGAGCACCAGGACCACGAACTGGATACCGTCGGTCAGGTGAATATTGTCGCCGGTGAAGCGGTACACACCGCTGTTGGCGTCGATGCCCACGCAAGAGAGGAACAAGCCGATCAGCGCCGCAACAAAAGTCTTCAGCGGTTTGTCACCGGCCATGCCGCCCAGGCAGACAATCGCAAACACCATCAACACGAAGTATTCCGCCGGGCCGAACGCAATTGCCCACTTGGCCAGCAGCGGGGCGAACAGCACCATGCCGCAGGTGGCGATAAACGCGCCGATGAACGAACTCCAGGCCGACAACGACAGTGCCACGCCGGCCAGGCCTTTGCGGGCCATCGGGTAGCCGTCGAGGGTGGTCATCACGGTGGAGGCTTCGCCTGGGATGTTCAGCAGAATCGAACTGATGCGGCCACCGTATTCGCAGCCCAGGTACACGGCTGCCAGCAGGATCAGCGCCGACTCGGGCGGCAAGCCCAGGGCGAAGGCGATGGGAATCAGCAGTGCCACGCCGTTGATCGGGCCCAGGCCCGGCAACAGGCCGACCACGGTGCCGATCAGGGTGCCGCACAACGCGGTCACCAGGTTATAGGGGCTCAGCGCAATGCCGAAACCCTGGCCCAAATAGCCAAAAGTATCCATATCAGTTCTCCAGAACGTCGAGCAGGCCGAGGGGCAACGGTACGTCCATGGTTTTATCGAACAGCAGATAAAGCCCGACGCTCATCAAGGTGATGATCACCACGCTGGGCCACCAGCGGCCGCCATACAGCCGTGCCATCGGAATACCGATCAGCATGCTGCTGAGAATGAAACCCAAGGATTCGAATGTGCCGGCAAACACCAGCAGCAGGGCCACACAGATGCCGATCTTGATCAACGTGGGTTGATCCAGCGCGGGTTCATCGTCGGTGTGTTTGGTCGCCTGCGGGCGAATCATCATGTAGATAAGCGCCAGACCCATCAGCCCGAGCAACAGCAGGGGGAAGGCTCTTGGCCCTACGGGTTCGTAGGAAAAAGCCGCCTGATACGGCCAAGCCATCAGTGCCAGGCCGATACAGGCCAGCAATAGCACGGCAGCGAAAATGCGTTGTAAGAGCATAGAAAACTCCAAGGCCCCTCTTGTAGGAACGAGCTTGCTCGCGAAAAACTTCAACGATAACGCGTGCTCTCTGGACGCACGTGGATGTCCTTGGGTTCTTCGCGAGCACGCTCGCTCCTGCAGGGGCATTACACAAAAGAGGGGCGATTACTGGATCAGGCCGAACTCTTTGGCCAGCACTTTGTAGTCAGCCACCTGTTTCTTCACGTAGGTGTCCAGCTCCTGGCCCGTCATTGCGAACGGGAACAGCTCGCGCTGGTCACGCAGCTTGGCGAACTCTTCGGAAGCCAGCAGTTTGTCGAAGGCGTCTTTCCACCAGGCGTAGTCGGCATCGCTGACCTTTGGCCCCAGGTAGAAGCCACGCACCACCGGCCAGACGATGTCGTAGCCTTGCTCTTTGGCGGTCGGGATATCCTTCATTTCCGGCTCATCCAGGCGTTGCTCGGAGAACACCGCCAGCAGGCGCATATCGCCGCTCTGGATATGCGGCATGGAGTCGGAGATGTCGGTACTGCCCACCTGGATATGCCCCCCCAGCAGAGCCGTAGCGATTTCACCGCCACCCTCAAGGGCGACGTAACGCAGTTCGCGCGGGTTGATCCCGGCGGCCTTGGCGATCAGCGCGGTTTGCATCCAGTCCTGGCTGCCGACGGTGCCGCCAGAGCCGATCACCACGCTGCCTGGGTCTTTCTTCAGGGCTTTGACCAGGTCATCGAGGGTCTTGTAGGGCGAGTCGCTTTTCACCGCGATGGCGCCATAGCTGGTGCCCACTGCCGCCAACCAGCGCACGGCGCTTTCATCAAAACGGCCGAACTTGCCCTGGGCCAGGTTCAGCAGCGAACCGCTCGACCATGCGACCAACGTGCCCGCATCCGCAGGGCGCTGGGCGACGACCGCGTTGTAGGCTACCGCGCCCACGCCGCCTGGCATGTAGGTCACACGCATCGGCTTGGTCAGCAGCTTTTGGTTCACCAGCGCGCTTTGCGCCAGTTTGCAAGTCAGGTCAAAACCGCCGCCTGGGGAGGCCGGGGCGATGCATTCCGGCCGCTTGGGTTCGTCGGCGGCCAGCAGTTGGCCGGCGAACAGCATGCAGCCAGCGGCGAGGGCAAATTTACGCAGTGAAAGGGTCATGGTGATCTCCATCGTTTTTGTTATGAGGGGGTTACTACCAAAGTGCGACGCTGTAGCTGACCAGCAAGCGCATTTCATCTGCGTCACGGGCCGAATAGTTGGAACGATAGGTGGCGTTACGCAGGCGCACGGCCACATCTTTGAACGTGCCGCTTTGCACCACGTACTTGATCTCGCTGTTGCGTTCCCACTCCTTGCCGGTCTCGCCGTTCTTGAGCTTGATGTTGTCACCCGAGAGGTAACGGCTCATGAAACTCAAGCCCGGAATGCCAAGCTTGGCAAAGTCGTAGTCGTAGCGTGCCTGCCAGGAGCGTTCTTCGGCGCCGGCAAAATCGTTGATCTGCACGAAGTTGACCAGGTACGGGTCGCTGCCATCCACATACGGGAAGGCGCTGTCGCCGGACATGTGCTGGTAGCCGGCGCTGAGCTTATGGCCATTGAGGGCATAGCTGAACAGGCCGTTGAGGGACGTGTTGTCGATATTGCCGCCGCGGGCCGAGCCGGTGTCATCGCTGATCGCCAGGCGCAGGTCGGCGCCGAAGGTGCCAGGGCCCATCGGGCGGGATGCGACCATGCCGAGGAAGTGCTGGCGGTAAACGTCGTCGAGTTGGGCGAAGTGGTAGCTGCCGGTGATCTTGTCGGCGAACTTGTAGTCGACGCCACCGAAGTTGAAGTGCTTGCCGGTGGCACCGCTGAGGAAGCGGCTGTTCTTGTTATTGAGCGCGATGTCTTCGTAGTTGGTGTCGTCGCGGTCCTTGGCTTTGTCCAGGCGACCACCAGTGAACACCAGGTTCTTGAATTCCTTGGAGGTGATCAAGCCACCGTTGAAGGTCTGCGGCAGGATGCGCCCGTCGTTGGGCTTGAGGATGGGCAGTTCGGGGATCAGCGAGCCGATCTTCAGCTCGGTGGCGGAGATTTTCACTTTGCCGGTCAGGCCCAGCTTGGAGTACTCGTTGGCGGCGCGGCCGTCATCGTGGGTCGGCAGCAGGCCGGTGCCGGTGCGGTCGGGGCTGGAGTCGAGCTTGACGCCGAGCATGCCCAGCGCATCCACACCAAAGCCGACGGTGCCGTCGGTGTAGCCCGATTGCACGTTGAGCATGAAGCCCTGGGCCCATTCGTCGCGCTTGGATTGCTGGGCACTGGTACCGTCGCGAAAGTCGCGGTTGAAGTACATGTTGCGGGTTTCCAGGGTCGCGCTACTGTCTTCGAAGAAGGCAGCCTGGCTGAGCGGCGAAAAGCCGGCAAGGGCAGCGGCACTGGCGAGGGCGGTGTGGGTCAGGCGGGAAGAACGAACAGGCGGGCAAGCCTGTGGCTGGGTCGACAGCATCGTGGTGTACTCCGTTATTGTTCTTATTCTGGCGAAAACGCTTCGAGGCGTTTTTCGGGCGCTACGGGTCAGGCAACTCGGCGGGCATAGACCACCGTGGTTGGATGCTAAAGGGCGAAGCTTTCACTAACCTTTCAATCGCCTTTCAATGTTTTCGGGCTTCACAGGCCAGGTTGCGGCTGTAAACTGCCGGGCAAAGCGTGGCGTCGACCACCCCTGAACGAGGTAGAAATCCATGCGTGTCCTCCTGGTTGAAGACCATTTGCAGCTCGCTGAAAGCGTGGCCCAAGCGCTCAAGAGCATGGGTTTGACCGTTGATGTGTTGCATGACGGCGTGGCGGCGGACCTGGCCTTGAGCAGCGAGGAATACGCCGCGGTGATCCTGGACGTAGGGTTGCCGCGCCTGGATGGTTTCGAGGTGCTCGCACGTTTGCGGGCGCGTGGAAAAAACCTGCCGGTGCTGATGCTGACTGCTCGCAGTGATGTAAAAGACCGCGTGCACGGCCTGAACCTGGGCGCCGATGACTACCTGGCCAAACCGTTTGAACTCACGGAACTCGAAGCCCGGGTCAAGGCACTGTTGCGGCGTAGCGTGCTGGGCGGCGAGCGCCAGCAGACCTGCGGTGTGCTGGTGTACGACCTCGACACCCGGCGCTTCACGGTCGCAGGCGAACTGATGACCTTGACCTCCCGAGAACAAGCGGTGCTCGAAGCCTTGATCGCCCGGCCGGGGCGCGTGATGAGCAAGGAACAATTGGCGTCCCAGGTATTCGGCCTGGACGAGGAGGCCAGCCCCGACGCCATCGAAATCTACGTGCATCGCCTGCGCAAGAAGCTCGATGGCCAACCCATCGCCATCGTCACCTTCCGCGGCCTTGGCTATTTGCTGGAAGCCCGTGATGCATAAGCCCAGCAGCCTGCGCTGGCGCTTGCTGTGCAACCTTGCGTTATTGCTGGTGTTGTTGATGCTCGCCAGCGGCATGAGCGCTTATTGGAACGGTCGCGAAGCCGCCGACACCGCTTATGACCGCACGCTGCTGGCCTCGGCACGCACCATTGCCGCCGGCTTGACCCAGGTGGACGGCACCCTCAGCGCCAATGTGCCCTATGTGGCCCTGGACACCTTTGCCTACGACAGTGCCGGGCGCATTTATTACCAGGTCAATGATATTGATCAGAAACTGATTTCCGGTTACGAAAACCTGCCTGGCCCGCCGCCGGGCACGCCCCGCACCGACGATTATCCAGCCTTGGCGCGGTTCTACAACGCCATGTACCTGGGCCAGCAGGTGCGCGTGGTGAGCCTGCTCAAGGCCGTCTCGGAGCCGAACATGAATGGCATGGCCGAAGTTCGTGTCGCGGAGACCGACGAAGCCCGGGTGGCCATGGCCCGCAGCCTGATGGCCGATACACTGCTGCGTCTGGGCATGCTCGCCATCGGTGCGTTATTGCTGGTGTGGTTCGCGGTGAGCGCCGCACTGCGCCCGCTGGAGCGCCTGCGTACGGCGGTGGAAGAGCGCCAGCCTGATGACCTGCGGCCTCTGCCATTAGTGGAAGTTCAGGATGAGTTCGGCCCACTGGTGCGCTCTCTCAACCATTTCACCGAACGTCTGCGCGGGCAGTTCGAGCGCCAGGCGCAGTTTATTGCCGACGCTGCCCACGAGCTGCGCACCCCCCTGGCGGCGCTCAAGGCCCGGCTGGAACTGGGCCTGCGTGCCGAAGAACCGGCCACCTGGCGCAGCACCCTGGAAACGGCCGCCCAGGGTACCGACCGCCTGACGCACCTGGCGAATCAATTGTTGTCCCTGGCCCGCATCGAAAACGGTGCCCGCGCCATTGCCGAAGGCGGTGCGCAACTGCTCGATTTAAGCCAATTGGCCCGTGAGCTCGGTATGGCCATGGCGCCGCTGGCCCACGCGCGGGGCGTGGCCCTGGCGCTGGAGGCCGACGAGCCGGTATGGCTGCGCGGCGAACCAACGCTGTTGAATGAGCTGCTCAGCAACCTGGTGGATAACGCCTTGGCCCATACCCCGCCCGGCGGCAATGTGATTTTGCGAGTGACGGCTCCGGCGGTGCTGGAAGTCGAGGATGACGGCCCTGGCATCCCACTGGATGAGCGGGACCGGGTGTTCGAACGCTTTTATCGACGCAGCCAACAGGGCATGGGGTCGGGCTTGGGGCTGGCGATTGTCGGGGAGATTTGCCGTGCGCACCTGGCGCAGATCAGCCTGCATGATGGCGAACTGGCGGGGCTTAAGGTGCGCGTGAGTTTTATCGCGGGTTGATCAGTAAAACATCGAGCGCGCTTCGTCCAGTTCGCTGCGCAGGGCGTCGCTGTGCAGGTCTATGCGCAACTTCATGAGGGCCGGCAAGGCGGTAATCGGCACGGTTCCCAGGGGGTGTTCGGTGCCGCGGTGGCAGTACAGCGCGGCGACCTGCACCAGGTCGACGTAGTCCAGGCTTGCAGAGTCGCGTGTCAGGTCCAGGTATTGGCCCGGCACATTCACCAGCATCTCGGGGAAGTCCCAGACCCGCAGCAGCTTGTCCCCCAGCACCGGGTGGATGCTGTCGATGACGTGGTTGAGGCTGACGGGGTCGGCCAGCAGCTCATAGTGATCCTCGGCATACGTGAGGATCGGCAGCACGCCTATCTGATGCACCAGGCCACCCAGGGCCGCCTGGTCTGGCTTGAGCTGGCTGTGGCGACGGCACAAGGCGTAGCTCACGCCCGCCACTTCCAGGCTGCGGCGCCACACGTCGCGCATTTTCTGTTCGACCACCTCGGAGCGGGCGTGAAAGATCTGCTCCATCACCAGGCCGATTGCCAGGTTGCTGCTGTAGTTGGTACCGAGCCGGGTGATGGCGGTGTGCAGGTCGGTGACTTCCTGGCTGGCCCGTAGCAACGGGCTGTTGACCACTTTGATCAGGCGCGCCGACAGGGCCGTGTCACGACTGATCACTTTGCTCAGGTGGCTGATGCTGATGTCCGGGTCTTCGGCGGCCTGGCGAATTTTCAGGGCCACCTCCGGCAATGTCGGCAGAACCAGGTCATCGTTGTCGATGGCCGTTACCAACGCTTGTTGGACTTTTTCCGCCAGCTTGTTCATTCATGCTCTCTAGGGTGCTGCAAAAAGTACGGCGATTAACGCTGGATCTCGCGATCACGGTCCAGTTGGTAGGGCAGGTCAAGCAGGTGCAAGCCCGGGCCCTCCAGGGTTCCCAAGCGCACGTCGCCACTGTCGGCAGCTTCGGCTTGCAGCACGGCGAGAAGTTCAATCGACTGGTCAGCTTTTGCTGCGATGACCACTTCGCCGATCGCGCTGTTATGGCTCGGGGAAAATAACGGAGTGCCTGGCTCAGGAAGTTCGTCGGCCTCCAGGCTCAGGCGATACAGGCGCCGCTTGAGTTTGCCCAGGTACTGCATGCGCGCGACGATTTCCTGGCCGGTGTAGCAGCCTTTCTTGAAGCTGACGCCGCCCACAGCCTGCAGGTTGAGCATCTGCGGAATGAACAGCTCGCGCGTCTGGGGCATCACTTGGCCGATACCGGCACGGATCTGGCCAAGCAGCCAGGCATTCAATTCAGCTTGTTGCAACTGCGCGGCCAATTGGCTGCGCAAGGCGTCGGCGTGTTCGGCAGGTACCCAGAGTTCGGCACGGCCCGGGGAAACGCGGACGGCAATCAATGCCTCGTTGCGTGCCACGCTGTCGGTCTCGACCGGCAGTTCCAGGCCTAGATCGGTCAAGGCCGCGTCTGCGTTCACCAGGCCGAAGCGCGCCCAGGCAGCGCTTTCGTCGGTGAGCTTGGATTTGGAGAACACCGCGTACTTTTTCAGATCCGCCAACTGCGGCTCAAGCAACTCGGTGGCCATGGCCAGGAGTACGCCATCACCCTGCAGCAGGATGCGGAAGCTCGACTGCATCCGGCCTTTTTGCGTGCAGCGCGCGCCCAGGCTGGCCTGGGTATCACTCAGGTAATTGAGGTTGCAGGTCAGTTGGCCCTGCAGGAACTTGGCAGCATCAGAGCCGCGGACGGCGAGAACGCCTTCGTGGGACAGGGAGCAGAAAAAAGCGGAGTCAGCCATGGGTCATCGCAGGTCAAAAAGTCATGGGTGCATCATAGAGGGGCGTCCGGCAAATGCATAGTTTCCATATAGGGCGACCAAAGCCGACTGTTCCAGTGTCGTCGGGGCTGTATACTTGCGCTCTATTTTAGGAGGGCTCCATGGTCGAAGATGTAGAAATCAATCGCCTCTACTGGCACAGCCGTCGCGGCATGCTGGAGCTGGATGTGTTGCTGGTGCCTTTCACCAAAGAGGTATACGCGACGCTCAATCAGGTGGACCGCGACCTCTACGTCAGGTTGCTCGAGTGCGAAGACCAGGACATGTTTGGCTGGTTCATGGAGCGTGCCGAATCCGAAGACCCGGAGCTGCAGCGCATGGTTCGGATGATCCTGGATCGTGTCCAGCCCAAGTAATCGTTTCGAATGCCGCTGGCAGGCCTCACGGCTGTTGCTGGCGGCCTATGTCCTTGCCCAGCTGGTCGCGCTGAGCAGCCTGCTGGCTCTCGACCTGCCTTATTCAAGCCTTGGCATCCTGCTATGCCTGGCTCATTGTGCCTGGGTATTGCCGCGGCAAATCCTGCTCACTCACCGTTCGTCGATTCGTGGCCTGCGCCGTGACGACGATGGCTGGCAGTTATGGAGCGCCGCGCGCGGGTGGCACCCTGTGCAACTGCGGCCCGACAGCCTGGCGTTGCCGCTGATCGTGGTGTTGCGTTACCGGGTGCAGGGTGAGTGGCGGGTGCGGTCAATCTGCGTGCCAAAGGATGCGCAGGCGGCCGATGTGCACCGGCGCCTGCGGGTACGCCTGAAGTTCAGCCGCCGTAGGTGGTTGGCACCAGGATAGTGTCCCGGGCTTCGGGCAGCATCTGTGGGTAGTCAAGGGTGTAATGCAGGCCGCGGCTTTCCTTTCGCTCCATGGCCGACCGGATCATCAGCTCGGCCACTTGGGCCAGGTTGCGCAACTCGATCAGGTCGCGGCTGACCTTATAATTGCTGTAGAACTCGTCGATCTCATCCAGCAGCAAGCGCACCCGATGTTGCGCCCGCTGCAGGCGTTTGTTGGTGCGCACGATGCCCACATAGTCCCACATGAAGCGCCGCAGCTCGTCCCAGTTGTGGGCGATGATCACATCCTCGTCCGAATCGGTGACCTGGCTCGCGTCCCAGCGGGGCAGGGCGGCCGGTACCGGGATGCGCGGCAGTTGCTCAAGAATGTCCGCTGCCGCCGAGCGCGCATACACGAAGCATTCAAGCAATGAATTGCTGGCCATGCGGTTGGCGCCGTGCAGGCCTGTGAAGCTGGTTTCGCCGATGGCATACAGGCCCGGCACGTCGGTGCGGCCATGCTGATCGACCATCACGCCACCGCAGGTGTAGTGCGCGGCCGGTACCACGGGGATCGGGCCTTTGGTGATGTCGATATTGAAGGTCAGGCAGCGTTCGTAGACGGTCGGGAAGTGGGTCTTGATGAAGGCTTCGGGCTTGTGGCTGATGTCCAGGTACACGCAGTCGATACCAAGGCGCTTCATTTCGTGGTCGATGGCGCGGGCGACGATATCGCGTGGTGCCAGCTCGGCGCGTGGGTCGAAGCGCTGCATGAAGCGTTCGCCATTGGGCAGCTTCAAATGTGCGCCTTCGCCGCGCAGGGCTTCGGTGATCAGGAAGCTCTTGGCCTGCGGGTGGTACAGGCACGTGGGGTGGAATTGGTTGAACTCCAGGTTGGCGACCCGGCAGCCCGAGCGCCAGGCCATCGCAATGCCGTCGCCGCAGGCACCGTCGGGGTTGCTGGTATAGAGGTAGACCTTGGCGGCGCCGCCCGAGGCGAGAATGGTGAAGCGTGCGCCGTAGGTATCGACTTCACCGCTGGTGCGGTTGAGTACGTAGGCGCCCAGGCAGCGTTCGCCCGGCAGGCCCAGGCGTTTTTCGGTGATCAGGTCGACGGCGACGCGCTGCTCCAGCAATTGGATATTTGGACGTTGGCGGGCCTGGTCGAGCAGGGTCTTGAAAATCGCGGCCCCGGTGGCATCGGCGGCGTGAATGATTCGGCGATGGCTGTGGCCGCCTTCGCGGGTCAGGTGGAACTCAAAGCCACCGTCGTCGCTGCCGGCATGTTCATCGCGGGTGAAAGGCACACCTTGGTCGATCAACCATTGGATGGCTTCCCGGCTGTGCTCGACGGTGAAGCGCACGGCGTCTTCGTTGCACAGGCCACCGCCGGCGTTAAGGGTGTCTTCGACGTGGGATTGCACGGTGTCTGTGTCGTCCAGCACCGCAGCAACGCCGCCCTGGGCCCAGAAGGTCGAGCCGTTGGCCAGGTCGCCTTTGCTCAAAACCGCTATACGCAAATGGCTGGGCAGGGTCAGGGCCAGGCTCAAGCCGGCGGCGCCGCTGCCGATTACGAGGACATCGTGTTGAAACTGTTGGCTCATTTGACGGATTCCGCAAAAAGCGATCCAAAGGGGGGCGCAAACAGTACGCCTGGATCGGCGAATCAAAGGGTCACACGGGCCACTAGTATATAGAGGGGTGGAGCGGCACAATAGCCACGCCTTCGTGGCATTGTGAGATTATGCTGCGCAGCTTTGGGAAACGGCCGGTTGGCGGGACGGGAACTTTTTGCATAAGCCCCGACTCAATAGCAGGTTGCCCGAAAGCTGGGAAAACGTTGAGTTTATTGGCCCGTCGGGAGCATTGGACGCGTCACGAAACCGGCGACAAGATTATTCGCGCAGCCGGCACCGACCGTGCTGCGTTTTTCGTGTGTGCCAAATCAGTGCATGCCGGAAACTTGCTTGAAGGGGGAGAACTTTTGCGAAAAGCCCGAGTCTATGTTTGCAAGCCTGATCGTTTAGTTATGCAAGCCTCCTTCAAGTACAACGAGGAGTGTTCATGCTAACCCAGGAAGAGGATCAGCAGCTGGTCGAGCGCGTACAGCGCGGTGATAAGCGAGCATTTGATCTGCTAGTGCTGAAATACCAGCACAAAATTCTCGGGTTGATCGTGCGGTTTGTGCACGACACCCATGAAGCGCAGGACGTTGCGCAGGAAGCCTTTATCAAGGCTTACCGTGCACTTGGAAATTTCCGCGGTGACAGTGCGTTTTACACGTGGCTATACCGCATCGCCATCAACACGGCGAAAAACTATCTGGTGTCACGCGGTCGCCGCCCACCAGACAGTGATGTCAGTTCAGAAGATGCTGAATTCTACGATGGTGATCACGGCCTCAAAGATCTCGAGTCGCCGGAGCGTGCATTGCTGCGCGACGAGATCGAAGGCACCGTCCATCGCACTATTCAGCAACTGCCAGAAGATTTGCGTACGGCGTTAACTTTACGTGAATTCGATGGTCTGAGTTACGAAGACATTGCGAGCGTCATGCAATGTCCGGTGGGGACTGTGAGGTCGCGGATTTTCCGGGCCCGGGAAGCCATCGACAAAGCCTTGCAACCGTTGTTGCAGGAAAACTAAAGACAGCGGCGACAGCCAAGAGAGGAACCGCCATGAGTCGTGATGCCCTGCAGGAATCGCTGTCCGCAGTGATGGATAACGAAGCGGATGAACTGGAACTTCGTCGAGTGCTCAACGCATTTGATGACGCCGAAACCCGTGATACCTGGTCTCGTTACCAAGTCGCTCGGGCGGTGATGCACAAGGATCTCCTAATCCCTCGTCTGGATATTGCTGCGGCCGTTTCTGCTGCACTGGCTGATGAAGCCGTTCCGGCAAAAGCCTCGCGTGGTCCGTGGCGCAGCCTGGGTCGTCTGGCAGTGGCCGCTTCGGTGACCGTTGCTGTGTTGGCAGGTGTTCGCCTGTACAATCAGGACGAGATCGCAGGCAACGAGCTGGCCCAACAGACTCAGCAACCGGTCATGGCCGGTCCGCAAGTCAAAGGTCCGGCCGTGCTGGCTGGCTACAAGGAAAGCACTGATACCACCGGCCCTATGGCTAATGGTGTACTTCAGGGGCAATCCGGCTGGCAGGATCAGCGCCTTCCAGGCTACCTGCGTCAACATGCGCAGGAATCGGCTGCCAAAGGCACTGACAGCGCTCTGCCATACGCTCGTGCAGCAAGCCAGGAAAACCGCTGATTCGCTAAGGAGCCCTATGCGCGCCATACCGCTCCTTACGCTTTTGCTCAGTAGTTGGTTTGCACTATCCGCCCATGCCGATGAAGCCCAAGACTGGCTGACTCGACTTGGGCGTGCAGAGCAGCAGCAAAGCTTTGAAGGTACGTTTGTCTACGAACGTAACGGCAGTTTTTCTACCCATGACATCTGGCACCGTGTCCAGAATGGTCATGTGCGTGAACGCTTGTTGCAACTTGACGGCTCCGCCCAGGAAGCGGTCAGGGTTGATGGTCGGGCACAATGTGTCAGTGGCACATTGGCGGCTGGTCTCGGTCAGTCACCTGAGGCACCCTCGCGTATTCTTGATCCAAAAAAACTCACTTTATTCTATGACCTGGCCGTTATTGGCAAATCGCGCGTGGCCGGTCGTCATGCGGTGATTGTGTCGATCAGCCCGCGTGATCCCTACCGTTATGGGTTTGAATTACACCTGGACCGTGAAACTGCGCTGCCGCTTAAATCCTTGCTGCTGAATGACCAAGGGCAGTTGTTGGAGCGTTTTCAGTTCACCCATCTGGATGCTTCGGCCATTCCTTCTGACCAGGACTTGCAGCCCAGCGGCGACTGTTCGCCGGTAACGATGTCCGCCGCTAAAGCACCTGAGCTGTCTGCCACGCAAAGGTGGCATCTGGACTGGCTACCGCCTGGTTTCCAACAGATCAGCAGCGCTACGCGCAAAGATGCCCAAACGAAATCTACCGTCGACAGCCTGATGTATGACGATGGGCTCGCGCGTTTTTCGGTGTTTCTTGAGTCAGCCAACGGCGCTGATGTGAATGAAACCCGCGCTCAGCTTGGGCCGACCGTGGCAGTATCCCGGCGTTTGAATACGGTAGATGGCGAAATGATGGTCACGGTGGTGGGCGAAATTCCCATCGGCACAGCTGAACGTATCGCGTTGTCGGTGCGTGGTGAAAAGGCCGCCGCCAAGCCCTGAGATTGTTAATCTTATGTTCATCCTGGTCTATCAATCTGGGCCCGAATTTCGTTGGGTACTGGGCGTATGAAATCTCTGGATCAGCATTTTCACTTGCAAAAACTTCCCATGTTTTTTATAGGTCAGGGTTTGATGGCTCTGGCCTTGTTTGTTCGCGGAACAAAAATGCCGGTCGCAGTATCCGGCGTTTATTGAACCCTGTCGCTTAACCCTGCTCGTCGTAACGGGAGCTGTATGTCGATACCACGTTTGAAGTCTTACTTATCCATAGTCGCCACAGTGCTGGTGCTGGGCCAGGCCTTACCTGCGCAAGCGGTCGAGCTGCCTGACTTCACCCAACTGGTGGAGCAGGCCTCGCCTGCCGTGGTGAACATCAGTACCACGCAGAAGCTGCCGGATCGCAAAGTCTCGAACCAGCAGATGCCCGACCTGGAAGGCTTGCCGCCCATGTTGCGCGAGTTCTTCGAACGCGGGATGCCGCAACCTCGCTCTCCTCGTGGCGGCGGTGGCCAGCGCGAAGCCCAGTCCCTGGGCTCCGGCTTCATCATTTCGCCTGACGGTTACATCCTCACCAACAACCACGTGATTGCCGATGCCGACGAGATTCTCGTGCGCCTGGCGGACCGCAGTGAACTCAAGGCCAAGCTGATTGGCACCGATCCACGTTCCGACGTGGCTTTGCTCAAAATCGATGGCAAGGACTTGCCGGTGCTTAAACTGGGCAAGTCCCAGGACCTGAAGGCCGGTCAGTGGGTGGTCGCGATCGGTTCTCCGTTCGGCTTTGACCACACCGTTACCCAAGGCATCGTCAGCGCCATCGGTCGCAGCCTGCCAAACGAAAACTACGTGCCGTTCATCCAGACCGACGTGCCGATCAACCCGGGCAACTCCGGTGGCCCGCTGTTCAACCTGGCCGGCGAAGTGGTGGGGATCAACTCGCAGATCTACACCCGCTCCGGTGGCTTCATGGGCGTGTCCTTCGCGATCCCGATCGATGTAGCCATGGACGTCTCCAATCAGCTCAAAAGCGGCGGCAAGGTCAGCCGCGGCTGGTTGGGCGTGGTAATCCAGGAAGTGAACAAGGACCTGGCTGAGTCCTTCGGTCTCGACAAGCCGGCCGGTGCCCTGGTGGCGCAGATTCAGGACAATGGCCCTGCGGCCAAAGGCGGCCTGAAAGTCGGTGACGTCATCCTGAGCATGAACGGCCAGCCGATCATCATGTCGGCGGACTTGCCTCACTTGGTCGGCGCGCTCAAGGCCGGCGGCAAAGCCAAGCTGGAAGTGATTCGTGACGGCAAGCGCCAGAACGTCGAATTGACCGTTGGGGCAATTCCGGAAGAAGGCGCGACCCTGGACGCCCTGGGCAACGCCAAGCCAGGCGCCGAGCGCAGCAGTAACCGCTTGGGTATCGCCGTCGTTGAACTGACCGCCGAGCAGAAGAAAACCTTCGACCTGCAAAGCGGTGTAGTGATCAAGGAAGTTCAGGACGGCCCAGCCGCCTTGATCGGCCTGCAACCGGGTGACGTGATCACCCACTTGAACAACCAGGCGATCGATACCACCAAGGAATTCGCCGACATCGCCAAGGCGTTGCCGAAGAATCGCTCGGTGTCGATGCGCGTCCTGCGTCAAGGCCGTGCCAGCTTCATTACCTTCAAACTGGCCGAGTAATCCGCTAGACCTATAAAAAAGCCCCGCTGCCGGTTAACGGCAGCGGGGCTTTTTTGTGGGCGGCGGGTTCAGCTCATCATGCCTTTCACCAAGCGCTCCTGTTCGATCAGCTCACGCTGACGGGCGTCGATGCGTGAGGACAACGGGAAGTTATTGCCGGCGCGCCGCTTGGCGAAGTCCAACTGCTGGATGGCTTGCTGGAAATCCCCCACCAATGCGAAATATTCGGCGCGAGCCTGATGCAGGCCAATGATGTTGCCGGACAAGCCGCGAGTCTCGGCGACCTGATACCACACGTCCGGATCGTCCGGTCGCGACTTGAGCAGCCCATCCAGTGCCTTTTCTGCATCGGCGGTACGGTTCTGTTTAAGCAGCAGGTCTACCCGCACCTGGTTCAGCGGATAGTTGCTGGGGTACTGGGTGAGCATGCGGTCGGTACGTTGCTGCGCATCCGGCATGCGGTTGCTGGTGATGTCCAGTTCGATTTGGGCCAGGTTGTAGGTAATGTCGTTGGGCGCCTTGGCCAACAGCGGCGCCAGGCTTTCCCGCGCTTCCTTGAGTTGAGTACCCTTGATCTGAGCGATGGCCAGGCCATAACGCGCTACGTCATTTTTAGGGTTCTCATCCAGCTGCGCCTGGAAGCGCTTGGCGGCCAGACCTGGTGTGTCTTCGTACTTGAGCTGCACCCGTGCGCGAATCAGTTGATAGCGCAGGCTGTCTTCCTTGCCGCCAGGTTTGGCTTGTTCGGCGCGGTTGCGGGTGTCGGCGATACGCGATTCGGTCACGGGGTGAGTCAGCAGGAACTCCGGTGGCTTGGCGTCGAAGCGGTATTGGCGCATCAGCCGTTCGAACATCGTGGGCATGGAGCGCGGGTCGTAGCCGGCTTTCTCCAGGTTGAGGATGCCGATGCGGTCGGCCTCTTGCTCGTTCTGGCGAGAGAAGCGGCGCTGTTCCTGGATCGCGGCGGCTTGTGAGCCGGCAATCGCGGCGATACCGGCATCGCCGGCACCCGCAGCGGCGGCGATAATGCCGCCAAGCAGGGCGGCCATCATCGGCAGTTGCATGCGTGATTGCGCTTCCACGCCTCGGGCGAAGTGACGCTGGGACAAGTGCGCCAGTTCGTGGGCCATTACCGACGCGTATTCGCCTTCGGTCTGTGCATTGAGAAACAGGCCGCCGTTGACCCCGACGATCCCACCGGGAGCCGCAAAGGCGTTGAGCTGTGGGCTGTTGATCAGGATGAATTCCAGGCGCCGGTCATTGACCTGGCTGGTCTCCACCAGCTTGTACACGCTGGTTTCAACGTAATCCTTGAGTTGCGGATCATTGAGTTGCGAAACCTGGCCGCGCAGGTAAGCAAGCCAGGCGCGGCCCAGTTGGTATTCCTGTTGCGGCGAGACAATGGCAGAACTGGCATCACCAAGTGACGGCAGGTCGTCAGCGAAGGCCGGGGAGGCCAGCAGGCAGGCTAGCGTCAGCAGGGTAGGGCGCAAAAAAGTCATGCACAAAGCCTTTCGACAAAGAGCTTACTGTAGCCGGACACTGAGCTTGGGACCAGATATTCTAAGCGGCCCGAATGTTTGCCTGGAGTAGCACCATGACCGACGTTGTAGCCTGTGACGCCGAACTCGACGCCAGCGGTCTGAACTGCCCTTTACCGTTGCTCAAGGCCAAGCTGGAGCTCAATAAAATGGCCAGCGGTAAGGTGCTCAAGGTGATTGCCACCGACGCCGGCTCCCAGCGTGATTTTCGCACCTTTGCCAAGCTGGCCGGCCACACCCTGGAGCATGAAGACGCCGCCGAGGGTGTGTACCGTTATTGGTTGCGCAAGGGCTGATGGCCTTATCGACGCAGAATCAGGCCTTATTCAGCGCCTGCGCTGCCGCCAACACGGCATCGACATGCCCTGGCACTTTCACGCCGCGCCATTGCTGACGCAGCACGCCTTGGCTGTCGATCAGGAATGTGCTGCGATCCACACCCAGGTATTCCTTGCCATACAGCTTCTTCAACTTGATCACGTCAAACAGCTTGCAGACCGCTTCGTCCTTATCGCTGATCAGCTCGAAAGGAAACTCTTGTTTGCCCTTGAAGTTTTCGTGGGACTTCACGCTGTCACGCGACACGCCGAACACTTCGGTATTAGCGGCCTTGAACGCGGCGTACTGGTCACGAAAACCCTGGCCTTCGGTAGTGCAGCCTGGGGTGCTGTCCTTCGGGTAAAAGTAGATCACCACTTGCTTGCCCTTGAGGGCCGCGAGGCTGAAAGTCTGGCCGCTGGTGGCCTGGGCCTCGAAATCGGCCACGGGTGTGTCGATGGCTACCGGCATAGAGAGGTACTTCCTTACATGGGGTTCTGTGGGCGCCATGGTTCGATCAAGGCGTCGAGGTTCAGGGCATCGGCGAAATCGAGGAACTGGTCGCGCAGCCAACTGATCTGTACGCCGGCCGGCAAGGTCACGGTAAAGGTGGCATTGAGCATGGTGCCGCCGGTTTGTGGCGCCTGGTAGGTGTCACAGGTCAGGTTTTCCAGCTCGACGTTATGGTCGATAAAGAACTGGCACAACTCGTTGACGATGTCCGAACGGTAGGCCGAGCTGACATAGGCTACGTAAGGCAGGGCCTGGGGACGGTTTTCCAGGGCGGCGCTGCGTACCACGTTGACGGTGAAATCATGCTTCTTCGCCAGGCCCGGCAGGCCGGTTTCCAGGCGCGCCAAGGCATCCCAGGAGCCAGAAATCTGCAGGACCAGCGCACTGCACTCGCCGTGGCGGGTCAGGCGGGAGGTCACGACGGCGCAGCGGTTCTCATGGCTGGCGCGGCACAGGACGTTGGTCAGCTCCATGGGGTTGGCGCCGAGGGCACTGATAACAAGGAATTGTTCGCGAACTGTGGGGGTGGACATGCAGCCTTCCTAAAGCGATGAGCGGTCGATACCGTGTGGACTGTATCGATCAAAGAATCAAGGGTAGCGAAAAGCGTCGCCAAGGGCTAGGAGGTGGCGTTTTCATTGCGTGATCAGCCGGCTTCGGGCGGTCCTTTGGCCCGATGATGTCATTGCCCGACGTTTAGTTGCGCCAGAACGCATCCTCACGCGGTACTTCGCTTGTACAAGCATCTTGGCGCCAGTACCATTACGGCTCTCTTTTTCCGGCAGGAGCGGTTGCATGATTGCGGGCAGTATGGTGGCACTGGTCACACCCATGGATGCACAAGGTCGTCTCGACTGGGACAGCCTGGGCAAACTGGTGGACTTCCACCTGCAAGAGGGCACCAACGCCATTGTGGCGGTCGGCACCACAGGTGAATCGGCCACCCTCGATGTGGAAGAACACATCCAGGTGATCGAGTTCGTGGTCAAGCGCGTAGCAGGCCGCATTGCCGTGATCGCCGGTACGGGCGCCAACTCGACGCGTGAAGCGATCGAGCTGACCAGGAACGCCAAGAAGGCTGGCGCCGACGCTTGCCTGCTGGTAACCCCGTACTACAACAAGCCGACCCAGGAAGGCTTGTACCAGCACTTCAAAGCTATCGCCGAAGCCGTTCAGATCCCGCAGATCCTCTACAACGTACCGGGTCGCACCGCGTGCGATATGAAGGCCGAGACCGTGATCCGCCTGTCCACCGTGCCCAACATCATCGGCATCAAGGAAGCCACTGGCGACCTGCAGCGCGCGAAGGACATCCTGGCCGGCGTGAGCAGCGACTTCCTGGTGTATTCCGGTGACGACGCCACCGCTGTCGAGCTGATCCTGCTGGGTGGCAAGGGCAATATCTCCGTGACCGCCAACGTGGCCCCGCGCGCCATGAGCGATATGTGTGCCGCCGCCATCGCGGGCGATGCAGTCACCGCTCGCGCCATCCACGAAAAGCTGATGCCGCTCAACAAGACACTGTTTATCGAATCCAATCCTATTCCCGTGAAGTGGGCGCTGTTTGAGATGGGCCTGATGCCGGACGGTATCCGTCTGCCGCTCACCCCCCTCAGCGAAGCCTGTCACGAACCGCTGCGACAGGCCCTGCGCCAGTCCGGCGTCCTGGTTTAATTGAGGAAGCACTACGCATGAAGCGATTGGCCGGACTTTCCGCACTTGCCTTGATTATCTCCAGCACCAGTGGCTGCGGTTGGGTATGGGGCCCGGAAGGCTACTTCCGTGACCGCGGCAGCGATTACCTGGAAGCGCAAGCAACCAAACCGATGCAACTGCCGCCTGATGTCAATGTCGCCAAGCGCCTTGACCCATTGTTGCCGATTCCACGCAACGTCGCCGACGACACGGTCAAGGGTGAGTACGTAGTGCCGCGCCCACAGCCGATTATGGCCGTGGCCGATGCCAGCGACTATAGCTTGCAGAAGAGCGGCGACAACCGCTGGATCGTGGCTCAGCGTCCGCCTGCCGAAGTCTGGCCGGTGGCGGTGCAGTTCTTCCAGGACAACGGTTTCCGCCTCGACCAGCAACGCCCGCAGACCGGTGAGTTCACCACCGCATGGCAGCAAGGTCGCGAGCTGTCCGCCAACATGGCCCAGCGCCTGCTGGCGGGCGGTGTAGCCGCCGACAGTGAAGCCCGTGTGCGTGTGCGCATAGAGCCCGGCGTGCAGCGCAATACCAGCGAAGTCTATGTAGTCAGCGCCGAGCGGCCTGCCGGCAGCACGGCTGACGTCGACTTCACGCCGCGCTCGGTTAACACCGGCGTCGACGCCGCGCTGGTCGACGAGATGCTGGCCAGCATGAGCCGTATCTCCGAGAAGGGCGGTTCCGTTTCCCTGCTCGCCGCCCGTGATTACGACACCCCTAGCCGCGTCAGCCTCACCGAAGACGGCAGCGGTAACGTCGTGCTGAACCTGGGTGAAGACCTCGACCGTGCCTGGGCCAGTGTTGGCCGTGCGTTGGAGCAGGGCCCTTGGCGCGTTGAAGACATCAACCGCAGCCTGGGCCTGTACTACATCAACGTGGCTGAAAAGGCTGAGAAGAAAGACGATGAGCCAGGTTTCTTCGGCAAATTGTTCGGCAGCGCGCCGACCAAGGAAGAGATCGAAACCCGTGCCGAGCGTTACCAGGTTCGTTTGAGCAAGGTGGGCGAAAGCGTGCAAGTCACCGTCGAGAAGAACATCAACACCGTCGCGCCAGCTGAAACAGCGCGCAAAGTGTTGGGCGTGATTCAAGACAACCTGGGCTGATCCGATGCGTTTTGCCGTTCTCGGCAGCGGTAGCCAAGGGAACGGTACGCTGGTCGCCCATGATGACACGTACGTGCTGGTCGATTGTGGTTTCTCCCTGCGGGAAACCGAGCGGCGCCTGTTGCGCCTGGGGGTTCACCCCACGCAACTGAGCGCGATTCTGGTAACCCACGAACATGCCGACCATGTGCATGGCGTGGGTTTGCTGTCTCGGCGCTACAATCTGCCGGTGTACTTGAGTCGCGGCACGCTGCGCGGGATGCGCAAACCTATTGAGCCGACAGGTTTTCTGGCCGGTGGCGAGCAACTGCAAATCGGTGCCCTGAGCATCAATGTCATCGCGGTGGCCCACGATGCCCAGGAGCCCACGCAATACGTATTCAGTGACGGCCAGCGGCGTTTCGGCGTGCTGACCGACCTGGGTTCCTATTGCGCGAAGGTGCTGGACGGTTACCGGGATCTCGATGCCTTGATGATCGAGTCCAACCACTGCAGGGATCTACTGGCACGCGGTCACTACCCTTACTTTCTCAAGCAGCGGGTGGGCGGCGAGCTGGGACATTTGAACAACCACCAGGCCGCATACCTGGTGTATGAGTTGGGCTGGCAAGACCTGCAGCACCTGGTCCTGGCTCACCTCAGCAGCAAGAACAACCTGCCGACGCTTGCCCGGCAATGTTTTGTCGACACCCTCGGGTGCGACCCGGACTGGCTGCAACTGGCCGATCAAGATTCAGGGCTCGACTGGCGACACATCGCCTAGCCCACCTTACTCAAAGCGGAGCCCATCATGGAAAAACGTGAAGAACTCTACCGCGGCAAAGCCAAGTCGGTATACAAGACCGACGACGCCAACCGCTTGATCCTGCTGTTTCGCAACGACACGTCGGCGTTCGACGGCAAGCGCATCGAACAGCTGGATCGCAAAGGCATGGTGAACAACAAGTTCAACGCCTTCATCATGCAGAAACTCGAAGTGGCCGGTATCCCGACCCAATTCGACAAACTGCTGGGCGACAACGAGTGCCTGGTCAAGAAGCTCGACATGATCCCGGTGGAGTGCGTCGTGCGTAACTACGCCGCCGGCAGCCTGGTCAAGCGTTTGGGCGTGGAAGAGGGCCTCAAGCTCAACCCTTACACCTTCGAACTGTTCCTGAAGGACGACGCCAAGGGCGACCCGTTCATCAACGAATCCCACGTCGTGGCGTTCGGCTGGGGCACCGCTGAGCAACTGGCGCGCATGAAGGAGTTGTCCCTCAAGGTCAACGACGTGCTGAGCAAGCTGTTCGACGACGCTGGCCTGTTGCTGGTGGACTTCAAGCTGGAGTTCGGCGTATTCCACGACGGATCCATCGTCCTGGGCGACGAATTCAGCCCGGACGGCTGCCGCCTGTGGGACAAGGACACCAAGAAGAAGATGGACAAAGACCGCTTCCGCCAGGGCCTCGGTGACGTGATCGAAGCCTACGAAGAAGTCGCCAATCGTCTCGGCGTACCGCTGTAATCGACGCAAGCATCTGATAGCACGGAAAAAAATCGCTTCGGCGCTTTGCATCCATCAATCATGCTGTTATGATGCGCGCCGTTGGAGAGATGCCAGAGTGGCCGAATGGGACGGATTCGAAATCCGTTGTACCTTCACCGGTACCTAGGGTTCGAATCCCTATCTCTCCGCCATTTTATTGACGCTCTTGTAAATCAAGCACTTACGAGAGGTCACATAAAGCGTTTTGTACCAACGCTTTGTACCAAAAAATAGCCCTGATCTTCGGATTGGGGCTTTTTTTTGACCAAAATTTGTTCAGTTGCTGTGCCTACGGATCTGGTAAGGCTTTAACCCCCGCTTTCCTTTCGTCACCCACGGTTGTTCCGTCCTAGGACACCTGTGCTGGGAAGTTTGTACGGAAAACGACAGAAGGGTAGGTTGGTGGGTCATAAGCGTCTCAAAACGCTTCACAGCCCTTCTCATGGGAAAATAATCTGATCGTGTTGAGCTGAACGAGATTCAGCCCAATGGACCAACCAGCAAGGCCAGATAATCCACCATCAGAAATGCAGGAATAGCTTTAATTAAAAAAGTATCTTGGCGGGTAGCTGAACGACAAACGCATGATCCAAAGTTTTGGGCTTGCAGTGCTGAACAATTTCGCGCAGCGAGTGCCTGGACGGTAAACAAAAGAATGAGCTTCAAGGATCAACCAAAGACATTGCACTGTCTAATGCATTTCAATGGTTAATACATGATCCAATACCCAGTTATCGATAGCTGGTTTGCTGACGCCTTTAGGCTTTTAATGAGATCTAAAATTATACGCGCGCGCTATAGGTTTTCAGTCCTTGATTTCCGTGGCCTGTAGAGACTTTACAGTACAAAAAATTGTACTCTAAAGGTATTTTAGAGTACAAAAAACTTTACTCTAAAACGGTTTTTTGCAACATATTTGTGGAATTTCTCTTTTTGGAGTACAAAAAATTGTACTCCAAAGTATGCTTTATTTTCTCATGCTAAAATATTTTTCAACAAATTTGTGCTTAAACCACAATTTTGTGTTTTTCAAATGCTATTGTATTAAAACAAACTAAATAATAATCGACATGAACATTGAGAATAGAAGATATATAAAACTGCCTACTTCTGACAAAGCATTGGAAGCTCTTTGTAAAGTGGCTTTGACAAAACACTCCGCGCATACGCTATTGATAAAACTCTGCACTGCTGCTGATAAAACAGAAACTGGCTTTCATATCGTTTATACGGACAAAGCAGAGATTATGAAGTGGATGGATTGCACAAGCGAAAATGTACGCAGATGCATGAACGTTTTAATTGAGCAGAAATTAATTGCTGTTGAGCATGATAAAGCCCATGGAATGATGTGGATTGAAGTTAAGTTCCTTAACCTTTAATTGATGGAAAAATAAAAAGACTGCGGCAAATAGTCTAATTAATGAGTTGAGGTTGAGATGAAGAACCCTTTTAATAGTATAGCATTTAATAAATTAGAAAAGAATTTTTACGCACAGATTCTTACGAGCGCAATGCCTTATTATATTGCGGTGGTTGGTTTTGATAAAGTGGCTGGGCAAATCCTGATGGCTGCAGTCGAAAATATGGATAGATTTAATGAATGCAAAGTTAACCTCCATGACCTTGATAAGTACTTGGACGTTTCTGAAAATACTCGTAAGAAATCCCTAAATGTTTTGAGGTATATGAATTTCATTGAAACTAAAAATAGTAATAGGACTGGTGGTGAAACGACTTTTAAGGTGAATGTCCAGTTTGCTTGTAAAGGTAGTATTGAAGAGAAAATGAAGATGCCTAGCGCATTGAACAAATCTTTTAGATCTGCTGCTTTGGTAAATGGACAGATTTGTAAAGATAAATTCAAGAAATATAAGCAATTTAATAATTATATGAAGCAAGAGGGTGTAGATGGGCTCATCCCATTCTAATTAGCAATAATATTCCGCAAGGAGAAATAACAAAAAACGAGAACAACATGACAAAAACAAAAATAGCTAGAATCGACCATTTTTCAAACCAGTTAGCATCCTTTGAAGCTGACAAATTCCAAGTCATATTCAACCCCGCTACAGATACCTTGATTGCCAAAGAGAAGGCGGCTTTCTGCCTGAAAGCCTACAACGCGCAGGGGGTGAAGGATCAGTTTTTCACTGCTGATGACCTTCTCACAGACAAGCTTTTCAAGCTGATGAGCGCAAAAAACATCGAAGGGTATGACGTAACGATTGTCCCGAAGTCTAAGACCTTCCACTACCTCACGATTAGCTCTGTCACGTCCGTAAAGCTCAAAGACCTGGCTAGCCTTGGCTTTGCCCCCACTCTGGTAACAACGATCAAGGGAAGCCTTCACAGCAAGCTCTATGACGTTGTGTGTAGGATCGGCAAGCATAAGGACGATGACCAGTTCGCATTCAACGCACAGATGTTTGTGTGGGCTCTGAACAAGAGTGTCAGCACCTTGCGCGTACCTCGTCCGAAGAGCCTTGAAGCACCTATTCACGCTGGTGGATTCAAGCACCATGGCACAGGGTCATTCGTGACCTGTAATCGCTCGCTAAAGCGTTCCTGCACTGAATGTGTGGCTCAGATACAGAAGGTAAGGGGAATGAAGCTCACAGCGCCTGCTGTTGGAGCTGGTAATCCTGATGACACCGCTTTCTACTTAAATGCGTTACGTGAAACGCTGGTGTACAAATCTAGGCTTCTTGGTGACGCTGTGGTTGACGATGTGATCGATAGGAAGGTCGCTAGGCAAGCATTTGCAGAGCATTACAGCGGTGATGACGTGTTGGCCTTCCTGATGAGGCAGGGACACGTCAAAGCAAGGGAAAATGCATTTGAGCATGCCGTGAAGATCATAACCTTTTGATTTTAAAGGGTAACACAACAAGATAAATGCATTAATGCATATGTCGGGTTGCGCAATTAGCTGGGTTTATGTACAGTTGTTTTGCCTGGCGTCTACGATTGTATGTAGACAAAACAGGACACAGTCTGCTTTTGGACTGCTGAAATTTAAGATTTGAGCATTTCTCATTTATGCCTAGTCACATGGAGATTCATATGTCTACAAATGGAATTGAGCTACCCCCTATCATCATCACACCAGACCCCCTTCCGCCTCCGCCTCCGCTACCACCTGTTGTTGTACCAGGAGTACCCGGCGCACAACCTCCACATTCAGTAGATGTACCGGTTGGTACAGACGTAGAGACCCTTCTGAGTCTTCCTGGTATTCGATCTTCGTCGGATTATGTTTTGCCCATTGCAGGTAAAGCAGCTCGTGCCCAGGTGGACATTGAAACGGCCTACAATGCGAATTTTCCAAATATTCCAACCCAAACTGAAAGCGAAGTAGCCGCTGCACTTGGTGATGTCAGCCTTCTGAGTGAATTGGAAAAAGCCCAAAAAGAGAAAGCAGTAGTAGATGGGCTGGTTGCACAAACACAAGAGCTACTGGTTAACAGTAATGCAGTAGCTAATTCTTATTTTGGAAGAGATCCTCTTGCAGTAGAACTCAAAAAGAATTCCGCAATTCTCGCAACAGATATTGTAAACGGAAAGCGCCCAGGCACGCCGATTGAAATCTATCGATCTTTTATCGCTTCGATTTCAGCCGTTTATGAAAGTAAAAAGTTGGTTGAAAAAATCCGGATTCTCACTGAAAAGTCTAACACCTTGACCCTTGCTGTTGCAGCAGCACAGGCTGCAGAGGATGAACGTATTGCGGCTGAAGCGGCAGCCAAAAAAGCTGCAGAGGAAGCAGAAGCAAAACGTATTGCCGAAGAACAAGCAAAGGCAGAGGAGGAAATTAAGGGGGCTATTAAATTCACTGCTGATTTCTACAAAGAAATCGGTGAAAAATATGGCGCTCAAATGTCGGCATTAGCCACAGATTTGGCTGAAACTGCAAAGGGTAAAACGCTTCGCAGTGCTGCAGAGGCTTTGAAGGCTTTTGATCAATACAAAGATCATCTGGATAAGAAATTCAGTGCTGCAGATCGTGCAGCCATCGTGAACGCTCTGGATTCGCTTGATCGAGCTGAGTTGGCACAAAACCTTAACCTCTTCGCAAAAGGGTTTGGCTATACAGGCAAAGCTTTGGATGCGTATGACTTGGTAGAAGAGGTGAAGAAAAGCTACGCATCGGGTGACTGGAACAATACCGTACTGAAAGTGGAAACACTTTTCGCGGGCGCTGCAGCTACAGGTCTAATTTCCTTTGCTTTTGGAGTGACCGTCTCCACACCAGTTGGTATCGTAGCTTTTGCTCTGATTATGGCACTTGTCAGTGCATATATTGATGATGCGCACGTTAAGCAATTCAACGACGCACTTAACGCAATTCTGCCTTAAAAGAGAAAGGGAAAAGTGGCCTTTTTAGGCCACTTTTTTTAATGCCATATAAATTAAATATAAACAAAAAATGGGGACTGCTAGGATAGTGCAGGCTACATAAAAGATTGCATACAGACCATTTTTTCCTGGCGACTCAGTAAATAAGCCAGTAGTCCAGAATTCTCGCGTAGTGAAGCGAAGCGCCGTTTTTTCTATTATCATCCGCGAAAAAGGGAATAACAAAGCACTGCATACACCCAGCGTTAGAAAAATTGGGTTCGTCCTTTCTATGAATGCCTCCCCTCCAAACCAATCGGTAAAGAATAAAATAAAAATGCCTACCGAGATTATCAAGTTCTGAACGTAATATTTTAGATACAAAGTCTGCTCGCGTTTAAAGTCAATTTAATTTAATGGCTACCATGCACGTTCTTACTATAGCAAATTACTCAACTGGCAATGGGCCATTATCAAGGTGCGATTTCAATCCATACGCAGGCGATTGCGATTCCAAAAGCCTGCTTGAAAAACTGTTTTTGATAAAGAAATAACTCCTTTTGGCGTTATCATTAATTCAGCGATTACAAAATCATTTGTTTTTTGAAACCTCGTACTCATCATGAATCCTTTTTACTTCGAGGCTGTTAAGGTGTTCTTGTTTTCTTAAGTCTTCATGCAGTTTATTCAAGAGTTCTCTGTCTTCTATTCGCTTTATAATATGATTCTCGTGTTTAGCTTTTTTCTTTGCTAGGAATATAATATCGTCTTTAGCATTGGTCCTTTTGAAGCGCTCCGAGATTTTTGATATTACTCTTGGGTCTTTTAGATTTGAACCCGACTTTGCCAGTTTTCTTAAAATCTTATTTTCATGTTTGCGGGTCTTTCGAAACAAGGTATATAAATTGAACATGTAGGCTATGCAGCGGGCAAGAAAATAAATGGCCGTTACGAGACTCAACATGAATATCTGGTGAAGGGAATATAAGTATAGGGAGTTTTTGTCTCCTAATAGCAAGGCTTCTATTATGAATGAAAAAATAAGAGCTGATAAAAATATGCAAATGCATAGATTGGATGCCAAATAGAAAGGATTGGTGTCAGATCTTAAGTTTAATCTTTTTATGGTTTGGACTAATGTTGTTCTCATTTTTAGTAAAGGGTTGTTTGTTAATCGAATTATACCATTTTGGTTTTGTAAAGTAGCCCGTAAGCCAAGAAAATTGCAGAATTCCTATTTGGGATGGCTGTCGATTGATTTGAGAGCTTTCAAAGGTTGGGGTGTGCCTTTGTGTGGATAAGGTTAGGACGGCTCATGGCGGTGATTTCAAGGCACAAAAAAAGCCCCGTAGGGCTTCTGTTGGTGGCTTATGTTATTCAAAGACCTTTACTGTGAAGCTGAAATGTTCAGGTGTTGATTTCGCAAGAGAAACGTACTTAACAGTGACCGTGCCATTGTTAACGCTTGTGCCAGAAAGCGATAATCTTTCTAATCGAATTCTAGATTGTGTTAAGCCATCTTGATTAATGTATTTATCCAATGTCACTGGCACTGACGATATTTTTACGTTAGCTGATTGACCTAATTTTGTTTTAAATGTTTTTACAAGATTATTTATTTTGTTTTTATCGAAAGCTCCGGCACTTAAATTGTCTGCATTTATATTCATTACATAGGCTTTACCTTCAAGCTTCGATGTGTCTATTTTGTTGAGTTGGTCGATTATCAAATCGCTTTTTGAGATAGAGGTTGTGGTGAAACTCAAGTTTGAAAGAACTGAATCTTGCAAATGTTCAGTGCTAGGAGCGTTTATTTCATTGCTTACCGAAACAGCAGTACAGGTATTTGAATCAAGAATTGGCGTGGTTCCATAGGGATAAACAGTACCAGTGGAGCTTTCAGCTTTTACTAAATACTTTGTGATTTTACCTATAAATCCGGCTGGGCATTCTTCTTCAATGATTTCTTTCGTAGTCGTTGTGATTTCTTTTATGCACGATGTTGTGTCTTCGCTTTTCGCTTGAAAGGTTGTGTTTGTCGCGCCCGATACGGGGTCAAAGATTGTGATGTTGTCGCCCGTTTTGGTAACGTTTCCTGTGTACGTTCCTGCTTGTGTTCCATAATACGAATCACAGCTTACGGTTTCGCTACCGGGTTTTACTTCAACAGTGACGGGGCCTGACGCTTTACAAGTGTTTTCTTTTTCAACGATGTATGAAGAATCATTCTGTGAAAAAGAGAGATATTGTTTTAGTTTAACATGCGTTTCTCTTATGATTTTTCCAGATTGGCCTGTTGGGCATGAAACCTCATTTGTGCTTGTTACTGTGTCTTTCATGTAGTAACAACTATTTGAAATAAGAAACGTTAATTTCCAATCGCTTGTTACCCCTTTTGGTGTCACCGTTCTTGAATAAAGACCGTTTGTTGTGCCCGAAGGGTATGCTGGGTTTACTGCTAGGCAATTCTCTTGTTCAAGCTGCTGATTTTCAGTTTTTGAACATGTGTCTTGCGTTGTGATAAAGCCTGTATCATTTTTTGTGCTGCCTGTTTTCCACAAATCGTATGTTCTTGATTGCGTCATTTGCCCTGTATAACCAGCGGGGCAAGAAGGGTTTTTGGTTTCAGTTACAGTTTTATAGCATTTGTTCGTAACTGGATAAAATGGATTTGAAGTCCATTCTCCCAATACGCCACCTTTTGTCGTTCTTGTCCAGGTGCCATAAATTGCGCCAAGTGGGTATTCTGGGTTTTTTGTTGCACAAACAGGGTTATCAAACACCTTAGTTTCGTTTAGTCCACAAGTGTTAGAAATTGTCACAATAAAATTTGTTTTAAAATTGCTGCTTACTCTATCTGAATTCCATTCGGTAAATTGACGACGTTTATTTATTATCCCTGTATCAAAAGGGTTTTCGCATTTTTGCGAAATTGATTCTACTGTTGACTTGATTGTCTTTGATTTTTCTAAATCTCTATCTTTTGTTTCATAGCATTTAGATATTTGTTCAAATCCGTCTCCGCTCTTGTTGTCTATGTAAACCCCATTTCCTTTATTTATAATGTTTTCGCTTCCATCAGGGTTTACTGTATTTATTCTTCTGAACATTTTTCTTGTGAAGGGTTTTCGCAAGGCTGAAACCAAATTCCAGAACTTAATGATTCTTCGTATGTTTGTTCGGCAGGCCATGTAATTGCTGCTGATGCTGTGTTTGCTATCAACAAAGCAGAAAGTGTTGATATGGCTATTATAGTTTTTTGCATGATTTAAAGGTTTGTTTATTAGCTTAATTATACCATTTTGCCGTTTGCATACTTTTCCTTTGGGCAAAATTAAAGCCTCTGTTGAGGCTTTAATTGATAAGTGGTTAATCATGAAGCGTCTATATGGGCGTCGTAATCGTTTGTGTCTTCATAATCTTCAATAGGAATTCCTTTGAAGTCTGTGCTTAAAAAAGAACGTGACTGTGCATCCATATCAACGAAACCCACTGAGTCAACAATTTGTCTCGTGGCCTCAATCAGGTTTTGTTCATATATATTCTGTTTACCTGATTTGTTTTGAGTTGAGTCATTCGCATGGGATAAACTCGAAAGCAACGCTAAAGCTGCAAAGGTAAATAATCTGATTTTCATTTTAGTAAAGGTTTGTTGTTTTTAAATAATAGCATTTAAAAAAGAAAATCTAATTATCTTAAAGAATAAATTATTTATTGTCTTTATTTGTAAATATAAATGTTAAACTGTAAAGGCAAGCAGCAAGTTGTTCATCTTTTAGTAAAGTCCGCTGCTTGTTAGTTAGGTTTGTTTTTAGAGAGGCCCGCAATCATGCGGGCTTTTCGCTTTCTGTGATTCCTAAGTGGCTTCGCTGCGAGATCTGGAGTTAGGATCAGATCGACTTCTTCCAGGGCGCCCTCACATGTCTCGACCGATACGCAACAGGTACAACCCTAGGGAGCGCATTCAGCTTGATTTTGACGTGGCTACGTGTGTCCTTAACCTGAATCAACACCTACAGGTTTTCCGTGAATTCTCGGTCTCTGATGACCGCGAAGCCTTTCTACGGACACTAGGAGAGGCTGCAAGGAATGCTATGCACGTACACCAGATAATCGCTTGTTGGCTTGGGCTTTACGCCTTGGTTGAGGATGGGGAATGGCAGGAGTACTGCAGGGCGTTTGTGGAGAAGTTCGTAGAGGTTGATACGGGCTTTGCAGAGCTGGCTCTAGCTGATGCCGTCAGCTATTCACAGAGCCTTTTGGAATCACTCGATGCTGCTCGTAGTCAGCTTGCCGGTGGAGTAGAGAAGGGTGTTTAGGCTTCCACCAGCTCTAGAACTTCGCTACGGCTGTCAATGATGAGCCTTCGGCCCTCAAGGTAACCTATTGGCTCTCCATGCTGGAATAGGACGTTATCCACAAGGAATCCTGCCTCTGCATGCTGGTTCTGCACAGTGAGGCTGGAATCGAACCTGTAGAGCTTCCCCGCTACCAGCGCGCCTACATCTTGGCCGTTGTGCAGCACAATGCACGGAATTTGAGGGTTCAGATTTTGACTATTTGCGTTTTTCTTGTGCAGATGGCCCCGGTCTTCTTGAATGTATTGTGACTAGGTTGCTTGATAGGATGTTTTCTTAACTTTTTGCGTTTTTATTTTGGTGTTTTTGGAATTTAGATTACCATTTTTAGTGTTAATCTGCTGGTACCTACTCAGCTATAGTTTCAGTTGTAACGTCCAATCTTAAATAGGTGATAAAGATGTCAACAGGAGTACGTTTGACTACTGCTGCTGGAATTCCCGTGGCCGATAACCAGAACGTGCAGACCGCCGGTCCGCGTGGCCCGATGTTGCTGCAGGACGTGTGGTTCCTCGAGAAGCTCGCCCACTTCGATCGCGAAGTGATCCCCGAGCGACGCATGCATGCGAAAGGCTCCGCGGCCTACGGCACCTTCACCGTCACCCATGACATCACCCCCTACACCCGGGCGAAGATCTTCTCCCAAGTCGGCAAGAAGACCGACATGTTCCTGCGTTTCTCCACCGTCGCCGGCGAGCGCGGCGCGGCGGATGCCGAGCGCGATATCCGTGGTTTCTCCATGCGCTTCTATACCGAGGAAGGCAACTGGGATCTGGTCGGCAACAATACCCCGGTGTTCTACCTGCGCGATCCCCTCAAATTCCCTGACCTCAACCACGTGGTCAAGCGTGATCCGCGCACCAACCTGCGCAACGCCACCTTCAAGTGGGACTTCTTCTCCCACCTGCCGGAGTCGCTGCATCAGTTGACCATCGACTTCAGCGACCGGGGCCTGCCGAAGAGCTACCGGCACATCCACGGGTTCGGCAGCCACACCTTCAGTTTCATCAACGCCAGCAATGAACGTTTCTGGGTCAAGTTTCACTTCAAGACCCAGCAAGGTATCGAGAACCTGACCAACGCCGAAGCCGCCGAAGTGATCGCCGAGGATCGCGAAAGCTCGCAGCGTGACCTGTACGAGAGCATCGAGAAAGGCGATTTCCCGCGCTGGAAGCTGTACGTGCAGATCATGCCGGAGAAGGATGCGGCGACCTACCGCTACAACCCGTTCGACCTGACTAAGGTCTGGCCGCACGGCGACTATCCGTTGATCGAGGTGGGCTTCTTCGAGTTGAACCGCAACCCGGACAACTACTTCGCCGAGGTCGAGCAGGCTGCCTTCAGCCCGGCCAACGTAGTGCCTGGTATCGGTTTCTCTCCGGACAAGATGCTCCAGGGGCGCCTGTTCTCCTACGGCGATGCCCATCGCTATCGTCTGGGCGTCAACCACCACCAGATCCCGGTGAATGCGGCACGTTGCCCGCACCAGGTCTATCACCGCGATGGAGGTATGCGAGTGGATGGTAATAACGCTCTATTACGTGTCACCTACGAGCCGAACAGCTTCAACCAGTGGCAGGAGCAACCTGACTTCTCCGAGCCGCCGCTGAGCTTGGAGGGCGCGGCGGACCACTGGAACCATCGAGTGGACGACGACTACTACAGCCAGCCGGCGGCACTGTTCCGTCTGTTCACCGACGAACAGAAGCTGCGCTTGTTCAACAACATTGCCGAAGACATCCGTAACGTACCAGAACAGATTAAGCTCCGACAATTATCTCTATTTTCTAAGGTTGACTTGGAGTATGGGATGGGTGTTGCTGATGCACTTAAAGTTAGATAGTGGTTTGCCCGGATGGCTTCTGCGAGAAGGCTAAATGTTAGAGGTGAGTTATATGAAAGTTTTCGTAAGGCAGCACGACCAAGAAAGAATGAGTCGGGAGTTCAAAGGTGTGGGTGCTGATCTTTGGGAGGTGTATCAGGGAGATGTACTTGTTGGAGTCTACCAGAGTGAGAGCGAAGCTATAAAATATAAGGAGTATTTGGAAAAGCAATCGGAAGAAAGTCAGGGAAACAACTGTATATAGCATAACTAGAATTGGGTTTGCAAGCTGTCTTGCACCGTTGCTGCCGCACGCCCCCGCTCGCAGCAACGGCTTTTAAAGAGTGGCGCTCTTGCTTGATCTATAAAAAATAGAATTAATTACTATTTAGGAAGTTTAAAAGTAAGCTTGCTAGTTGTTCTGGTTGCTCTTCTGGAATCCAGTGTCCACTACGTTCAATAACGGCGGTTTGCACGTTTTTAGCTAAAGGTTTCATGAGTTCCCCCACATGACTACCCATTCCGTGTGAGCCTCCAATGCCTAGCACCGGCATTTGCAGTTTTGTTAATGAGTTTTTCTTGTTGTTGATTGCATCGACATTGAATGCGCGATAGTGCTCAAACCCTCCTCTTAATCCACCAGGTGACTTCATGTTATTGGAGTAGTGTTTTATATCCTCGTCTGTAACCGCTGAGGCATCATAAGCAAGATGTTGGATGAAATATCTTAAGAACATCTCTTCATTTCCTGTAACGAGCGACTCTGCGACTCCTGGTGCGATGAAAAATCCAAAGTGCCAAAGATGTGGGAAGCGAGCAGTGTCTTGCAAAGCTTCCAGTCCTAGACCTGGTATCGCTGCCTCCATAACTACTAGTTTCTTTACCTCGTCTGGGTGCGAGACGGCATATTCGTATGCAACCATTAGGCCGATATCGTGCCCGACGAGATGAATTTTCTTAAAGCCCAGTTGATGTACTAGCTCGTAAATGTCTTGGGCAACCGTTCTCTTATCATATCCAGTGCTCGGCTTATCTGATTCACCAAATCCTCGCATGTCAGGAGCAATGACTGTAAACCGAGACGCAAGCGAGGGAGTTATATGGCGCCACTCTCTCATGCTTTGTGGCCAGCCGTGGAGTAGTACTAATGGCTCTCCGGAGCCAGAAATGGTATAACGCAGACGTACCCCGTTAACTGTGGCACTGTGTTGAATAGACTTGGTGTCATTTTTCATATGCTAGCCCTAAAGTTGAGTAGAGAAGAGAGGTCTAAATGAAGCTGTTCTATGCGCCTGGAACCTGCGCGGTTGCGTGCTGGATTGCACTGGAATGGGCCGGTGACGAATATAGCGTGATAAATGTTGATTACACCTCCAGAGAGTTTCAGCAGATAAATCCCCTTATGTTGGTTCCTGCGTTGGATACTGGAGAGGGTCATGTCCTGACGCAGGCAAGTGCTATATTGAATTTTATATCTGAGCGATACCCTTCAGCTTCAATTGGTCCCGGTGACACAATAGAATATCGCTCAAGGTTCAATGAGTTAATGTCTTTCTTGTCTAGTGATTTTCATCCATCTTTCTGGCCTTTCTTCACACCTCAGCGATTTACGGATGGTAAGTCTCCTGAAGCCCTTGAGGATGTCGTACATGCGGCATATTTAAGAATAGATCGGGTACTGGCTTATCTCGACCAGCTTGTCGGTAAAGAAGGGCATCTTTACCTAGGGCGAAGATCTGTAATTGATGCATATGCGTATGTCATGACTCGATGGACTGAGCGGCTGCCAAAAACATGGCGAGAGTATCCTAATGTGGCCCGGTTCTATTCCAAGATGGAGAGTGATGCAGTTATAAGAAAGGTTATTCAAGCCTCTATTGCATAGAGCGTGACTACTTTCTGCACGTCTCCGCCGGGGAAGTCAATAGTCGTGATGCCTTTGGCTGATGTGTGGTGGCCTGGTTGAAGCAAAACGCTCCTGCTGGATAAGCAGCAGGAGGCGTGCTGGCGGACGGTCGGAACCCAGTAAACTACGGTTTTCTATCTGCCCGACGAAATCCTGAGACTATGCAGCTTATCTTGATTGGTCCAAAAATGGAAAACTGTAACTCATAATCGCATCTTTATCTCTGTATTAAAATGGTTAATGATTTAGCCAGTCCTATTTATGAGCGCTTCAAGTTGGCGGGACTATTGTCTAACATAGATAGGGTGCGCAGATACGTTCATAATCCATCTGTAATCAGCTTTCTTGGTGAGGTTTACTATAATGGTCGCACCTATTGCACTTTCTGTTCGGCGTATAGAGCATGGTGATGGCTTTCATGCTTATATGTTGCGTAGTTCACAAGGCTTGCTGGATCCCTTTCTTGGGGTAGACCATGCTTGGATGAGTGCCCCTACTTTTGCACCTCACACTCATGCTGGCTTTTCTGCTGTATCATATCTCTTTCTTGACTCCGAGACAGGGGTCCATAATAGAGACTCTATCGGAACAGACAATATAATTAGACCGGGTGGGGTACATTGGACTACTGCTGGTAAAGGGATAGTTCATGAGGAGATTCCTTCTGAGTCGAATAAAACAGTACATTCCTTACAGATTTTTGTTGACTTAGATGCTCGTCAGAAAGATGTCGAGCCTTATCCGTTGACTCTTGAACCTGAAAAGGTTCCTGTAATTCGACTTCCGGGATCTGAAGTGCGAATACCTATAGGTAGTTTTCACGGTGTTAAGTCTCCTCTAGATCCACCTACCGATGTAACGTTGCTTGACATAACTTTGGGTGAAAATAGCTATCTTTCCATCCCAGTTGAAGCAGGAAAAATAGCGTTTGTTATTCCGGTCTTTGGTGAGGTTGAAATTGGTGGTGAGTTATATGGTGGTTGTGACGTTAAAGTTGCTTTCTTGTCGAGGAGTATGGAGTCGTATACTGTAGAGTTGAAGTCGAATAATGGACGTGCGGGGGTTGTAGTATTTGTTGGTGAACCGATTCATGCTAAGTAAGAAGTGGTTTTCAAAGGATTTGTTGTTGAAGGTGAGTGGTATCTGAAACGTTGTAGTATGCCTTCTAACTTGCGCGAGGAGAAATGTTATGTCTTTTAAAAGATTTACTGCAGAAAACTCTGTCATGCTTTTGATTGACCACCAGATTGGTACTATGGGGTGGGCAAAGTCTCTACCGTTTGAAGAGCTCAAACGTAATGCATTAATGCTGGCTAAGGCAGCGGCTATCCTCAGAATGCCTACTGTTCTGACCTCTAGTATGGAGGAGCATGCTCAGGGGCCGCTTCTTCCAGAGTTACAGGAAATATTGCCAAAAGAGTTTGCCGCTCGTGTAAAGCGTCTGGGTATAGTTAACTCCATGGATGACGAGAACTTTGCCTCGGCGGTACGGAGTTTTGGCCGTAAGAATATAATTATTGCTGGTGTTACCAATGATGTCTGCACGGTTTACCCAGCACTCAGCCTTGTACTTGAGGGGTATTCAGTACAAGTTGTTGCTGATGCTGGCGCATCTCCAACTAAGTTTGCTGATGATATGGCTCTACGTCGAATGGAGAAAAATGGAGTAACTCTTACTGGAACTAATCAGCTTATTGCAGAGCTTGCAGGAAACTGGGCTACCCCAGAGGGAGGGCAGCTTGCGCAGATTCTTCAGAATGCCTTAATGGCCTCTTAACTATATGCAAAGGCCCAGTAACCAATATTGCTGGGCTTTGCTTCATACTCCTTAATTTAAAAATAGTAGCTATATAAAATAGGTTCTAGCTGATAAGTTTGCTAATTTGATACGGTTGAAAAATCGTTATATATGAAAAGATTCTCAAATGGTGGTTTTGTATTTTTTCCTTTATAGCAATCTAGTCTTTTGTTAGGTTGATCTGTATTTTCTCCAGTCTCTTAGAGCAGAGTAATGGACAATAAAAATTCTACCAGCTCTATTTCCTCGCAATTGGAAAGTGGTGTATCTCCTGTCCAGGATGGCGGCAAAGGTATTTGGTTGTTTTCAATAACTGTAGTTGCTGTTTTGGTTGCGTTAGCTGTATTTTGGTATTATTACGAGTTAAATGTGGAAAGGACTGAAGATGCACAGGTGAATGGAAATGTTGTACAGGTGACGGCGCAAATTGACGGAACGGTAGTTGCAATACATGCTGATGACACTGATTATGTTAAGGCAGGTTCATCACTTGTAGTATTAAATCCTGTTGATCAGGAAATTATTTATGAAAAGGCTGGTGCAGCACTTGCGAAAGCTGCAAGATCTGTACGTTCACAATACTTGCAAGTTTCTGAAGCTAAGGCGAATCTTGCACGAGTACGAACTGATGTCTTAAAGGCTAAAGCTGACTTAGCTAGGCGCATGAAAATCGCATCGATTGGTGCTTTCTCTCGTGAGGAAATCAGCCATGCTGAGAATGCACTTAAGAATGCTCTTGCTGCTCAGGACTCAACTAAACAACTTCTTTCTCAGCGTTTGGCTCAGGTAGATAATACAGTGATACGTTCACACCCTGATGTAGTCGCTGCTGCAGCCAGCTTGCGAGAGGCTTACATCTCGAAGAAACGAACTATTATTCTCGCGCCTGTTGATGGGACAGTAACTAAACGTAGTGTTCAGGTCGGGCAACATATTGGAGCCGGGGTTGCACTAATGTCAGTTGTTCCACTAAATGACTTGTGGGTGACAGCCAACTTTAAAGAGTCTCAACTAAAAGATATTCGAATTGGACAACCGGTTAAACTAACCGCCGATATATATGGGGATGATGTTGTGTATCACGGAGAGATTGTTGGGCTTGATGCCGGTACTGGTAGTGCGTTCTCTCTATTCCCTGCACAGAATGCAACGGGAAACTGGATTAAGGTTACACAGCGGGTTCCGGTCAAAGTATCTTTAGACCCAAGTGAAGTAGCAAGAAGTCCTTTGCGTGTGGGATTATCCATGCATGTGGTTGTAGACACTAGCAATGCTAGTGGGAAGGTTATTAGAACGGATGTTGCTTTGGAGTCTTCCTACCATACGCAAGTGTTTGATAATGAGTTAAATGATGCTAATGAGGATGTGGAAGAGATAATTCGCGCCAATGAAGGGAGTGTGATATCTGCGTCTAAGTTTTGACCTGAGAGGCTTGAATTGGCTACTAGTTATGCTTCTTTATATGTTGCTGTATTGCTGCTGGCAACAATACAGTTTTTAGAATCTAGTATGCTGGGTTTTGCCTCGACTCCTATTCGTGGAGAGATTCAGGCAAGTCCGGAAGAATATAGCTTTATTGCTGTTTTATATGCTTGCTTCGCAGTTATTTCTATTTCAAAAGTTAGGTGGTTTATTGAGCGTATTGGGTGGAGGAACTATGTGCTTTCTTCAATTGCTTTGTATCTACTTGGTGCGTTGATTTGTAGCTTCAGTGATGGGAAAGTGAGCTTTTCAATTGGACGTATTATTATGGCCTTGGGAGGGGGGGCATTTATGACTATCGGGCGCCTCCTTGCAAATACACTACCTAGCCAATTGCGTTTTAATGGGATTTGCTTCTTTGCGACGGGTGTTCTGCTTGGCACCATGGGAGGGGGCTGGGTGGCTGCACTGACAGTCAGTGCAGGGCACTGGCAAGCTATGTTCTGGGTTTTACTCTTTTTGGCAAGTGCGGTAGCTTTGTTGACTATCATCTATGCACCGAAAGTGTCTATTCCTAGAGATAGCTGGACTAGTAGTAGTCTTTCATTCGTTTTTCTTTTGGGTTTGTTTTCGTTTTTTACCCTCTATCTTCTACAGCGCTCTTACTATGAGTTCTATAGTGATAGAGCTATATTAATATTTTTTGCTGTCCTGGCGATGGGAGGGGGAGGGGCGATATTCTATGTTGAACGTCAACGTACGAGGCCGTTACTCCGCTTAAAGGATTTTACTACTAAACGATATCTGGCTGGAGTTGGGCTGTTCTGTGTATGTTATCTATTGATTGGTATGAATAACTATGTGCAGCCTCAGTACTTGGCTGAGGGGTTGGGGTATTATTGGGAGTCTATAGGTGAGTTTCAAGCTTTAGCTTTTCTATGTACGCTGATAGTTTGGATGCCTGTCATGCGTTTATTCTTGCCGAAATATCCTTCGCCTATAAAATATTGGGTGTTTTCTTTCGGCTCTCTTGCAATATATGCATGGATCTTTTGCTCTTTTTCGCCAGTAGTTGATGTGTGGACTCATATCGTGCCAGCGTTAGTGTTGAGTGGTTTTTTTATTAGTGCTGGGATGGGAACTACGGCGATGCAAACTTTTAGGGAGTTCGGGGGGGATGAACAACTATTTGCACATGCCTATCAGCTGAAAAATATGTTGGGGCAGATTGTGCAAGCGGTAGGGACTGCGGGGGCAACTATATTCATGCAGTGGCGACAGACGGTTCAGTATGGGAACTTGAATATTAATATGATTGCCAGTGATCCTGCATATAGTAGAGGTATAGATGAGTTGTCAAAATATATTTCTCTTACGCATGGTAGTAAACAGGCTGTTACCATGGCGATGCTGCAACAGAGTCAAGAGTTAAGTCGACAAGCTATTCTACTGGCGGGGATTGAATACTACTGGTTGGTTTTCTGGGTCTCCTTAGCTGTTATGCTGATTTCAGTGCTTCAGCGGACTTTTAAATAGAGAGATACTGTTTTTATATGGAGGGCTTGCCTTTCTAGAGGGGGGTGTTGTTCATAGAGCTTTGATCTATAGTGTTCAGTAAAAGCTTTGCTAATGCCCTTGCTTGTAAGCTGGTAAGTTGTAGATTGGCTACAGTTATACGCTGATTTGTACCGGGCACCATGGCGTATAGTGCGAGGTTCAATACATTATCTTCGATTCGAGTTAAAGCCCAGCCTGTTAGCGTCTTCCGATGTAATTGGTCCATGGTTTTTCTCTTATAGGGGCGTGGTTTTTATATGTATAATACATTTTTTGGAAAAATTCTATACTTTTATGCTTGAACTACAACAAAAAACTGGGTGGCTAGCATGTTGAGGCTTGATGATATGGAGCTTTTCGTGGAGGTCGTTCGGCAGAATAGCCTTCGAAAAGCGGCTGAAAAACTAAAGATACCTGTTTCTACATTGTCGAGAAGATTGTCTGTTCTAGAGAAAGAGATAGGAGTCAGGCTAGTTAGGAGAACCACTAGGAGCTTGGAGGTTACGGAGCTTGGTAATATTTACTATCAACGATGTAAGCCTATAATAGATGAGGCTCGTATTGCAAACCAAAGTTTAAGTGATATGGCGTCTATACCTTCTGGCTTGCTTAGAGTTTCAATGCCTGTAGATTTCTCAATGGCGTATATAATTCCACTGATTATTAAGTATTCAGAAGCGTATCCAGATATTTTTTTTGAATTTGATCTTACCCCCCGCCAGGTTGATCTGGCAAGAGAGCCTCTGGATGTAGCGATAAGGCTTGGTGAGCAACAGAACTCCAGCTTGATAGCTAGACATCTGATTGATATTCCTCGTTACTTATATGCCTCTCCTGAATATCTGAGGGTTCATGGATATCCTAGGTTTCCTAGTGATCTTTGCTCTCATAAGTGCTTGATAATGAATACGCCACAGGAAAGAAAGTATTGGGCTTTGTTGAGCGAAAATGAAGAGGTGGAAGTTGAGCTGAAGGGGCGCTTTCTTATGAATAGCATAGGAATGCTAAAAACTTTAGCTCTTATGGGGGAGGGGGTTGCGATGATATCGCCCGGAGTGGTCAGGAGAGAAGTCTCTGATGGTGCGCTGGTAAGGGTTTTGCCCGAGTGGAGAGGTAAGTCACTATCTGTATATGCATTAACCGAAAACAGATTGAGTCCAATTAAGATATCAAGCTTTATAGATTTTTTGTGTGATGGGCTTAGATCAGGGCTAAGTTAGTTTTTAGTGGATATCTGAAAGGTCTTCCCGAATCTAGGTTCTGTACGAAAAGCCGACGGGTAGAATCGCCGCCATGATTGGCTGGAGACCTGTATGGCAAGGCGTTACTGTAGTGGTCAACCCATCCCGCACAGTGGGTTGAGTTTTTCTTCGTCCACCGCAGGTGCCGGCGTTGAATTGATGTGGCCTGATCCAGTTGTAGCGATATATCAAGTAATGACTAATGTCCCGCTGGGCCTCCTGCGCCGTCAGGTAGCCGGTCGCCGGAATCCATTCCGACTTCAGACTGCGGAACAGGCGCTCCATCGGCGAATTGTCTCGGCAGTTCCCTCAGCGGCTCATGCTCTGCTGCATCCGGTAGCGCCAGAGTTGTTGCCGAAACAGGCGGCTGGCGTACTGGGTGGATTGAACGAGCCCCTTGAAACACAGGGCACCATTTCCCCCTTACCATAAGGGATAGGCAAACGACTGTGTTTATGAAAAGACAAAAGCATCGAAGTGCTCGGCCAGGAGCGGCGTCGCCGCTGGAGCGTCGAGGAGAAACTGGCCATGGTGCGCGAGAGCCTGGAGCCCGGGCAAAGCGTCTAGGTGGTGGCCCGGTGCAACGGCATCAATCCCAACCAATTGTTCTACTGGCGCAAACTCTACCAGGACGGCAGCCTCTCGGCAGTCAGTGCCGGTGAAGCGGTGGTGTCCGCTTCCGAGTTGGCCGATGCCCTCAAGCAGATCCGCGAACTGCAACGGATGCTGGGCAAGAAAACCATGGAGGCCGAGATCCTCAAGGAAGCGGTGGAGATCGCCCGCTCGCGAAAATGGATTGCGCACTCCCCCTTGTTGCTGGGGGACGACCAGTGATAGTGGTCAGTGAGAGTCTCGGTGTGGCGCGCTCGCAATTGACGGCTCGACTCAAACAACCCGCTCCAGGGCTGCGGCCGCGTCGCCGCCGGGTGCTCAACGATGTCGCCCTGGTCGAGCAGATCAAGCAGGCCGTCGGCGCGTTGCCCAGCTATGGCTACCGGCGGGTCTGGGGCCTGTTGCGTCGGCAGCATGAGCAGCAGGCCCAGCCACCGGTCAACGTGAAGCGGGTGTATCGCGTCATGCGAGGCCATGATCTGTTGCTGGAACGCTGGCGCAAACAGCCAGGTGTGGCGCGGCGTCACGAAGGTCGTGTCGCGGTGGACACGAGTAACACCCGCAGGTGTTCGGATGGCTTCGAGTTCCGCTGCGAGGACGGTGAAAAACTGCGCATGACCTTCGCCCTGGACTGCTGCGACCGCGAGGCCATCAGTTGGGTGGCCAGCCCAAACGGCTACTGTGGCGACGACGTCCGCGATGTGATGTTGGAAGCCGTCGAGCAACGCTTCGGTAGCGAACTGCCTGCGTCGCCGGTGCAATGGCTGAGCGATAACGGCTCGGCCTATACCGCCGAGCAGACCCGAGCCTTTGCCCGACAGATCGACCTGCTGCCCCTGGCAACACCAGTATGCAGCCCGCAGAGGGGATGGCGGAGAGCTTCGTGAAGACCACGAAGCGCGACTACATCCGCCACATGCCCAAGCCTGATCGGGCGACGGCCCTGCGCAACCTGGCCACTGCCTTCGAGCATTACAACGAGGAACATCCGCACAGCGCACTGAAATACCGCTCGCCTCGGGAATTCAGGCGTTTGGCGTAGGCATCAACTTAACGGGGTGTTGGTGTCCGGTTTGATAGGAGCAAGTCCAGTTGACCACTACAGGGTGATTCACATCTATTTTGTAATCTACCATAGATAGTACCTCCTGCTCGCAATTATCAGCTCTTTGACTTGAGTTCCTCTAGGTACGGATAGTCGATGTAACCTCGCCCTTCGCCCTGGTAGAAGGTTGCTTTATCTGCCTCGTTCAACCGTGCGCCATGTTTGAATCGTTTAACTAGGTCGGGGTTGGCGAGGAACGCCGTGCCGAACGATACTAGATCGGCATTACCTGATCTAATTGCCTGTGCTGCGCGCTCGGCACTGTAACCCCCATTGGCGATGTAGGTTCCTCCAAAGCGTTGTTTGAGCTCAACGAAGTCAAACTCGCCCGCGCCGTACTGCAAAACATGCAGGTAGGCTAGTCCATATCTCGAGAGCAAGTCTGCGACATAACCAAATGTCCCTCTAGGGTCGCTATCCCTCATAGAAAAACCGTCGAATATTGGTGAGAGTCGGACGCCGGTACGGTCGGCGCCGAAGATGGGGATTACCGCCTCGACTACTTCCTTGAGAAGACGAGCACGATTTTCTAGCGAGCCACCATAGGAGTCCGTACGAATATTAGTGCCATCACGCAGAAACTGATCAATAAGGTATCCATTGGCCGCGTGGATTTCTACTCCATCGAATCCAGCCAGTTTGGCATTTGCGGCGGCCCTGCGGAAGTCTTCGACGATGCCTGGGATTTCCAGAATGTCTAGCGCTCGCGGAGTTTCCAACGCTTTGAGGCCTTCAGGTGTGAAGATGTCCCCTTCGGCTTTAATCGCTGACGGAGCTACCGGTAAGGCGCCACTAGGTTGCACGGTTCGATGTGACAGACGACCAGTATGCCAGATTTGTAGGAATATCTGGCCACCTTCAGCATGGACGGCGTCGGTGACCAGCTTCCAGCCTTCGACTTGATCATTGTTGAATATTCCCGGCGTGCGTGGATAGCCTTTGGCTTGGGCTGAGATTTGCGAAGATTCGGTGATAATAAGGCCGGCTGTGGCACGCTGCCGATAGTACTCGGCGATCAACGCAGTCGCTGTGTCTCCCTTGCCAGCGCGGCTGCGTGTCAGTGGTGACATTACCATGTGGTTCCTTAGCGTGAGTGCGCCTACCTTAGCAGGAGAAAACAGTGGCTCGAGAGAGTTTTTCATAACAATTTGGCTTCCTTTACAAAAGAGCCTTTATGGCTCAAGGCTTGGTGGCGCAGGTATAGCTAGTTTTGTGCTTCTTAGACTAATTGAGTAAGGGACTTTGGGCTGTGAATGAGTAACATTTGCCTGGGTTTCTGGTTTTTGACTTTTATTGTCGGGTAAGTATTTTACTCGATTAATAATATGTTCTTATTTTTTTAAAATAAAGATGGTTTTTTGCATAAGAGTAACTCATAAATGGTACAGAGGGGCTAAGCCTTCCCCTTCGTGCTAACGCCAAGGCTGGCACTTCATTCAGGCCGGCCAGACCTGCAAGGAATTGTTCCTGATCGAGATAGGTCAGATGGTGCCGTGACAGGGATTGACCGCTCTAATCGAACCGTATAATCCGAAGGGTGAATGTGGCCGTCCGGCCTATCCGTGCGTGCACCTGTTACAAAACTCGTTCGGCTACAGCGATTCGGCAATGGAGGAAGCACTCTATGAGACGGCCATCCTGCGGTAGTTCGCCGGGCTGAGTCTGGAACACCTCCCCGACGAAACCATCATCTTCAACTTCCGGCACTTGCTGGAGAAACATGAGTTGACGGCAGGGGTTCTGGCGGTGATCAATGGCTGAATTCCTTGTCCATACGGTCAACTACCTGAACCTGCGGTATGGATGAGCATACCCGGCAGTTTGGTGACCTGGAGTTGGACAAATTCTATCGCTGCAATAGGCAAGCTCTGTTCTGCTCTGAATGGCAGGTGGGGATCTGACATTCCTGCCTCTGTGCGCGTCCGCGTAAATGATCGTCACGTATCAAACCGCTGGGCCAAAGCGCGTCAGCGCTAGTCAATTGGCAAAATGCCATTATGCGATGTAACATCGGCTAATTTTTGACCAGCACATCATATGGAACGTGAAATTATGGATGTAGCTTCGCGGGAGCAGCCCAAACGAGTTTCTTTGACGTTAGCTATAGGGCTTTCGGTTATCTCGACGGCTCTGACATTCGTAGCATTCTTTGGGAGAGACCACGGACTTACTAATCTGCCGAAAATTGTAAAAGACCCTGAATTCTTTCAGCACTACATCATGCAAGCCATCGGCGGTAGCCTTGGGCTCCCAACTATCAACGTGCTGCTAGCGTCAGTATTTAAGCTTAAGCGCAACTCATTTACCCGGCGACAAATTTATATTGGCTGGGCATTGATGTTAATCGTACTGGAAGCTATCGCAATAATTAAACTTTGAGAGTTCAAGCAAATGAGTAATACACCGCTTTCAAGCACTGACCACAGCAAGATCTTGTTCTTTACCTTGCTAATGCTTCCGCCTACTGGGTTCTTTGTCGGTATTTTGCCGTCTTTATTCCTGCTGTTCGGGATATTTATGATGAAAAAGAATAGCGATTTTTCTCATATTGAGACGGCTGTGAGAAATGCTAAATTCTATCTTTACTTGATCATCGTTATTGCTGTCTGTTTTGCCCTGTGGTTCGCAACAACCCTCGGCGCGGCTGATAGATATGACCGCCTGACAGATCAGTTCATTAGCGCATGTATAGCAGTCGTGATCGCATTTGCGTATGTGATAATTATTGGCAAGCTATTCCACTCACCGCTGGCACAGCACCATGAATGGGTTGCAGTAAATGGAATTTTTTCGAACAAACCACGTAAAACTCCTGCTAATTCGGAAATCGACATTATCAAAGGCGAACGAATGAGATCGTTTTCCGTTGCCGATGAGTTGATTAAGTGGGCGAAACTTAAGGATGATGGGCACATCTCTGAGCAGGAATATAACGACGCTCGTAAGAAGCTGCTCCAAAGAGATTGATCGTTTCGTTGTTGGCTCTGAAAGGATGGGGGAATTATGTCAAATATAGATGGTGATATTCAAAATAGACCAAAAGAACTTTGGGCGTTTCCAAATTACAGCTGTTTGCCTGATGAGTCTTTTCAAATAGATCTAGCCGGTGCTGCCGGAGAGTTTTTGGCTAACGATATTTTTGATTTGGATGGTATTCAGCCGCTTGAGTCGGCGGTTATGAAATTATCCAATGAGTTCTTTGAAGGTGTTCCTGTGATTCATGTGAATCCTTCCAAAGAAGCAATTGATTTATACAAAGACCGTGGTGACACTTTTCAAATGATTAATGTTGTCGTTTGCTGTCACTCTTTTGAAAGAAGAAATGGAAAGCTATATGGTTTGCCCTACCATGTTTCCCTATATCCTGCTCAGAAGAAAGGCGTGCCTGCCGAAGTAAACGCTGAATGGATTGAGAACATAGATCTTGAGAATGCTCTGGACGGGCAATCTCAATATATAGGCTATAACCCCTTCTCGAAAGCATTCGGAATTTATGCTGGAGGTGGTATGCCGGTAAGTAAAAATACGTGTTCTGATACGATAGGATTTTTTTATAATACCTATTTTCTTTCTTCAAATTATGTAAAGTCTGATGTGTGCGATCCAGGCTTATGCACTTCATTGCTTGGCGATAGTAAGGGCATGACCGGTGATTATAGAAAATTCAGATTCTCACGATACTTTAAGCGTTTTAAAAGCGTTGCGCCAATAAAAGTATGGGGTTGCGACTCACCGATTGAGCTGTTTCTTTTACAAGCAATGAGCCAGTTAGGATTAAATCCGAAAATTCAAATGTTAATTTACCCTGATGGGTCTGTATTTCCCTCTCTGCAATCTATGTGGGAAGGTGGGATTCGCACGAGCAGACTTTCTAAAATAATAACTGAAGCTGACTTCTTTTTTGAGAATGAGAAAATAGCGATATTTTGCGACTCGGTAGCTCATCATACGTCAGCAGAAGATAAAGCCAAAGACTCCACTATAGACGACAAGCTTAATAAAATAGGCATACGCTCTTATAGAGTTTCTGGAAAGGATATTGCTGAATCACCGGTTGGGTGTGCTGCACGAATTAAGGAATTTATGAATTCTTAATTTTCCAAAGAGTTCAAGTCGAATGCTGGTTGGCCATTCCATGAAGTAATGCATGCTGAAATGGGTTATGGAAAAGAAAGGGCTGGAGAAGGCATCGACGGCGCGATAGGCTGCCAGGAATGGTTTGTTCGCTTGAAAGGGTCGATGCGTACCGTATGAGTCGCCTGTAAACGGCAAATAGCTTTTTTGATTTTATTACGGGCCATTCATTAGGGATTCTCCGAACAAGTCCGTAGATGTGCTGAAATATGTCCGTCCCCTGATCCGAGCTACCCATGAGCCAGATGAGCTTTTCCGACTTTGAATACGCAGGCAAGCGCAAGCAGACACGTCGTGAACGCTTCCTCACCGAGATGGATCAGGTCGTGCCCTGGAGCGCTTTGCTAAAGCTGATCGAACCGTATTACCCGAAGGCTGGCGGTGGTCGAAAACCCTATCCTCTGGAAACCATGCTGCGGATTCATCTGCTGCAAAACTGGTTCTCCCTGAGCGACCCGGCCATGGAAGAGGCGCTCTACGAAATCACGCCCATACGCCAGTTCGCGGGTTTGACTCTGAGTGCGCCAATCCCTGAAGACACCACGATCATGAACTTCCGGCACTTGCTGGAGAAACATAAGCTCGCGCCTGCAATCCTCGCTGTCATCAATGGCTATTTGCAGGACAAAGGCCTGTCGCTGCGCCAGGGCACCATCGTCGATGCGACCATTATTCATGCCCCCAGCTCGACAAAGAACAAGGAGGGAAAGCGCGATCCCGAGATGCATCAGACCAAGAAAGGTAATCAATATTTCTTCGGGATGAAGGCTCATATCGGTGCTGATGTCGAATCCGGTCTGGTTCATCACGTCCATGGCACCGCTGCCAATGTGGCCGATGTCACACAGGTCGCCGAGCTGTTGCATGGCGAAGAAAACGCGGTGTATGCGGATGCTGGATACACCGGTGTCGAGAAACGTAAAGAGCATGAAAATCGTAAAGTGATCTGGCAAATCGCGACTCGCCGCAGCACCTATTCCAAGTTGAATAAACGCAGTCTGCTGTACAAGGCCAAACGCAAGATCGAGTACTGCAAAGCTCAGACGCGGGCCAAGGTCGAGCATCCTTTTCGGGTGATCAAACGGCAGTTCGGTTATATGAAAGTACGCTTTCGTGGGCTGATGAAAAACACGGCCCAGTTGACCACGCTGTTCGCCCTGTCGAACCTGTGGATGGCTCGAAAAAAACTGATGGGTATGGGCGAATTGCGCGCTTAACACCGAAAGCCGGACAAAAACGCCCTCAATACCCGATGCACTGTTCGCTTTTCAGCAAATAGCGGGGCGCTTCGGGAAAATTGCGACTGGCCGCCGGCATACGGCAAGTTGATCGGAGCATCCCTAGCTTCATCGTAGGTCATAGCTACCATGATTTCAAATAAGGTCAGCGGTTTACCGCCTGTATTTATCCGGGCAAATACGTCACAAGCAATTTCAATTGGATAGTCTTTGATAGTGATCGTTGCAAAGTCATATGTTGTTAAATTAGTTTTGTACTCTTGAAATTTCTTGGCTTTTTCTTTTCCGATATCTTCAATGAAGTCTAATGCGTCCGAGGTTAGGAGGTCATGTACAGAAACATAAATCTTGTCCTCCTCTTGCTGGCTCGTTACTATCTGTTCGTCGGTCAAAGGATCGTAATCAAGATTTACATAAATATCTTTGTAATCAATTTCCTTTTTGTCTTTGGTTATGCGAATGCCCTTGCGAATAGCATATAGGGAGGTGATGCGTTGCTGACCGTCCAGTATGTATTGCGCATAGTCGCCTTTAGGCGTATCTGGTAATTTATGGTTGCCAATGTCTTTTACGGACCGCAAGGTATCCTTGGTCTTCCATAAGATGAACGTGCCGATTGGATAGCCTTTGAGAATGCTGTCGATTAGTTTGGCACTTTGTTCTTTATCCCAAACAAATTCACGTTGAAACATTGGCAGTTTAATTTGGCCAGAATCAATTTCAAGGAAAAGCGCTTCATATTTTTTGACGGCGTTTTCCGGTCGTAGAAGAAATTGAGGTTCTGCCTGGATTACCTTGCTTTTAACTGCCATGTATATTTCCTTATAAGTATTGCTTTCACAATAGTAATGAATGATTTTTTAAGGTTTCGTATTCTAGTCAGTTGCCATTCAATCCACTGTCACGAGTCAATAGTCTCTTTTTCCAGTGAATTTCCTTATCCTTCATCTCGTCAGCGCCAGTGTGCTTATCGGCAATTTCTAAGATGCTGAACCTGAAATGTTCAGAAAACGACTCACCCCGTTTCAGGTGAAGGTCACGTATTCGGGTGTTACCGCCATGCCCATTCTTTGAGTAAGTCACCCAACGATCCCACAAGCCACCTGTGCCCGTGGCAGAGCCTACATATAGCTGGTGTTCACCCTCGGTGCGGTCGGATATCAGGTAAACGCCTGCAACGCTGCTCAAAGCAGTCTGCCACGACACGATCCCTTCCCTGGCGATGATTTTCAATTCTTGGAAGCTAATGTCTACATCCTTAAAGCCGGGGAATCTCCCCACGGTCATTTTCCTTTCTAGGATTTCGGACAGCTTCATCGTGGGCATGCATGTCTTGAGGTACAGGTAGTTGGCCCTTGGTTTTTTGTACTCCAGGACCAGTCGCCCCGCCAGTTCTTCGAACTCTGGCACTCGGCGGTATTCGTAAACGTAGTCACGATGGACCTTGCCTTGGCGTACCTCTTTCACTTTCAACGAATCGTAGATCCCAGCTAGGAGCCAGTTCTTGGACTCTGGAATCTCAACAAGGCCGATGACGTATCGGCACTCGAAATTCTTCCTTGACTGCCACGACTGCCACTCATCAAAGTCACCAGCCAGGTACACGTCCATTGGGTGTTCGATCCCGTTGTGCTGTGCCAAATGGATCTTGGTGTTATCGGGTGTCAGGGAAGGCAAGAGGCTGGTCAGGAACTGCATGAGCATGTTGGTAGAGATCCTCGGGCGATTCGAGAATCTAGCATTTGACGCATTCCGCTGCGCGGGGATATTTGCCTACCGGGTGTGATGAGTAGATGCAGGGTTTCAAAAAACAAAAAAAAGGCGCTTCAGCCCGGTCTTTTTGGATACTGAGATGTGGGCTGAACGGAGCCAGTGGTAGCGGGGTTTTGGGTAGTGATGAATAGAAGATCCTCTACCTAGTCAGCAAATTCATATTTCAACTTTTTTATCGCCTCAAATTTCTGTTCTGGAGACGCACCGTCACTGTAGATGTCCCATGTCACTTCACCAGTTTCATGCCCAACAATACATTTGACGGTCAATTCTGCAACGCCAGCGCGTTGGAGCTGTGTAATTACCGTGCCACGAAAGCTGTGAAAAACGTACTGTTCGTTGAAACCCATCGAAGTTTTCAATCGCCCAAAAGCCTTGCTCAAAAAATCTGACCTAATTCCATACTTGTTTCCAGCCGGGGAGGGCACCAAGAACCCATCCTTGGAGTTTTCTTTCATGCGTTTAATAATTGGGAGTAAATCGGGATGGATCGGCACCTTACGAATTGAGGAGCGGTTTTTGCCCTCATCCAAGGAAATACAGTAAACACCTTCGTCATCCACCAAATCTCGTTGAATTTCTAGCTGGCATATTTCTTCAATTCTCATGCCTGTGAAAGCACCAATGCGAATCGCATCCATCAAGTGTTGCCGGTTTTTACCTTTAACTTCTTTAGCTTTGGCATAAATTTCTTCGGCTTGTTTAACCGTGTAATTTTTACGCTCTGCTTCTACTTGAGCTTTACCTTTACGTGATGTAGGGAATTCGTGGTTTTGAAATGGGGGTTTCATATTCTGATATTTAGCTTCGAAACGTGTAAGGTTATTCATTCCCCATTTGTAAAATGTATTGCCAGCCAAAACGTATTGTTTCTTTGTTTTAGGTGAAAGGGATGTTTGCGACTCAAGGTAGAGGCGCACGCTTTTATGTTCCAATGGCAATTTTTCTTTTTTTAGCCAGTCGTTAATCTTCTCCAAGCGGCTAACTTGCATGTCTACTGTCTTGTCAATGACTTTCCGAATCTTCTTTTGATACGCTGAAAACTTTTCTAGGTTTGCTTTGGTGAAGGGCGTTTCAGGTGCGTGTGATTCGTAATGTTTAGCGGATTCCACCACATCTTTTCGCTCTGTAATGGTGAACTCATCTGTTTCGGAAAGTTCTCCCATAAGCATTTTTAAATCAAGCTGAGTGGTTAATCTGTTTAAGTACTTTACTGCGGCGACGATGGTTTCAAATCCTAACTTACCTTCCTTTTCAATGATCATGCTGTGTTTGACGTACCAGACATCAAACTCTTCTATAAGGTCTTCATATTCCTGATCAGAAATGTAGCCTTGAATATGAAGGTGCATAACCCTTTCTTTTTGTTCATCCCTTTTCATTACTAATTTGGTTTCGCCAAATTCAGCGCCATTGCCGATCAGGTCGTTTACCAGTTTGGCTAAATAATCCTTCTCTTTTTCCGCCTTTGTAGCCATGTACGACACGGCTACTTCTTTAACCTCTTCAAAATCCAAATTCAGCTTTAAATCACCGCTTTCGTCACGCAGCAATTTTCGCTTCGTTTCTATCTCAGCTTTCCACCGCTTGATGTGAGGGATTTTGAGATTTTGAGCATCGGCTTTGGAGCCAGTCTTCAAGGATTGGGAAAACTGACTCTTCCCGAAATATTCTCGTAAGTCCTCTGGGATGACGAATCTGGCGTGCCATGTGCCCGCTTTGAGGATAAGATTGTCCGCTGCCATGCTAGGGCACGCCTTTTTCGGTGGAGATACTGTTTTGTACCAGTATTTTGTACCAAAATGAAGCGGGATCTTCGCAGGGCTTGGGGTGTAAGGGCTGTAGAGAGGGTGGCGTATTTTTCCTATCTCTCCGCCATTATTGATAAACAAGAACCCCCAATAACTTAACTGTTGTTGGGGGTTTTTGTTTTTATAGCAGAAATGCTCAGGTGAATTCTGCTACGGTCGTCATTACCTGATGACAATGCGGGTCGATCATGAACTTTGAAAAAGTGCTCACGCATTTGCGGGCTAACCTTCCAGATCTTTTGGCAGTGTACGTCTTTGGCAGCCAGGTGACGGGCGAGGCAAATGGCGACAGCGATCTTGACTTGGCTGTACTGATTGAGGGATGCATTGACCCACTGCAACTGTGGCGCCTATCCGGAGAATTAGCGGATATCGTCAAGGTCCCCGTTGATTTGCTGGACTTACGCGCAGCCTCGACGGTCATGCAATACCAAGTCATAACGACAGGGCGTCGCCTGTGGAGCAAGGACAGTCAGGCGGGTATCTTTGAGAGCTACATACTCAGCGAGAAGACTGCGTTGGATTGCGCCAGAGCAGAGCTGCTAGTCGACCTTCAAAAGGACGGAACGGTATATGGCCGATGATGTACTCATCAACAAGGCTGCCAGCATTGAGCGTTACGTTGCTCGTGCTCGGGAGGAGTACGAAAAGGATCCAGCCAGTTTCGCCACTGACTTAACCCGTCAGGATGCGGCCATTCTCAATATTCTGCGTACCTGTGAGGCTGCCCTGGACATGGGGCAACATCTGATTCGTCGTGAGCGCCTCGGTGTCCCCCAAAGTGCTCGTGACGTGTTTGAGCTGCTGGCGCAGGGCGGATGGGTGAATCGTTCCTAGCTCACCAATCTGAAAAACATGGTCGGTTTTTGTAATATCGCTGTGCATGAGTATAAGACGCTTCAGTTGCCTATTACCGTTGCGATCATCACCAAACATCTGGGCGATTTCCTGGCATTCAGTGCACATGTCTTCACTAAGGACGCGGGATAGTAAGCCGATTCAAATGGCCCGCGGTAACTCAAGGCTACAGGTCATCTAATGAGATCTTTACCCGTTGAGGATTCGCCAACCGGTTCCGAACGGTCGTGTATGACGCCGAGTTTTCGAGTTTGAGATAGGCTTGAGCTTTGAGTTCGCCGTCGACATGAACGGTGCCCGTTTCAATATTATCGGCGTGGCGTTCGATGCCTATCGCATCAAATGTTTCCTACCGGAACTGGAAGCTCAGAGCATCGAAGTCTTCCTGTTCGTCCATGGCCTGGTTTGAGCTGACGGAAACTCTGCTCACCGCGCAAAGCATCCAGACCAAAGCCAACCCGGTATTACGCTGGACCGCAGCGAGCGCCGTATTAGACGCCGATCAGAAGGACAGCCGCATCTTCGCCAAGCGCAAAATCCCTGGTCGCATCGACGGCGTGGTGGCAGTGGCCATGAGCATCGGTGCATCTGAACTGCAGCTGGCCGACGTGAGCGACCACGACGGCTTCTTAAACCGCCCGATCATGGTGGGTGTCTGACTGTAAAATTTCTTCATGATTTCAGTTTGGCGTTTCTGAGCGTGGTGGGGTATCAGAGCACGACAAACAGATGAAACGCACTTGTGTGGGTCCCAGTATGGGACTAGGATCATTCCATGAGAATCATCGCGATCAGCCAGCTCAAGACTTTCTGGCAGAAATACCCGGATTCAGAGCAATCCCTCCTTGCCTGGATTGACGAGGCAAAGGAAAGCGAACTGGCAGACGCCCGCAGACATCAAGGGCCAATTTCGCCATGCGAGCGTTCTCAAAAGCCGCAGGGTCGTGTTCAACATCAAAGGCAATGACTACCGGCTAGTGGTCGCTGTGGCCTATCGCTACGGCGCGCTCTATATCAAATTTGTCGGCACACATAAGCAGTACGACGCCGTCGACGCTGATACTGTTGAAATGGAGTAACCCATGAACATTCGACCCATTCATACCGAACAGGATTACCAAGAAGCGCTGAAGGCTGTCTCGCCTCTGTTCGATAATGAACCAGAGCCCGGGACGCCTGAAGGGGATTACCTTGAGGTAATGATTACGCTGATCGAAGCTTATGAGGCGAAACACTTTCCGGTTGACCTGCCCAATCCGGTGGATGCCATACGTTTCAGGATGGAACAGTCCGGTTTGTCAGCGACAGACCTTGTGCCTGCCATTGGGCGCAAGAATCGGGTGTATGAGGTGCTGAACGGGAAGCGAGCTCTTACGCTGCCGATGATTTGGAAACTGCATGAGATGTTTGGGATTCCTGCAGAGAGTCTGATTAAACCGGTAAAAGCGCTGTAGCACTGAATGAGTCTGACCCGCTGAAAAAATCCAGGCTCCTCATAAGAGCTCTGGATTTTTTATGCCTGCCTCCGGTTGCAGTATCTTTACGACGAGGCCAATGGTTACGTATTCACCTGTGACCGCATCGCGATATCTCGTTGGCATGTAAGCACTCTTGACAGTATGCCGCCACGGCGGCCACCTTTTTCAGGCTAGCTCAGAGGCTTACGCACACAAGGTTCCCTGTGGGCATTCTGGTTACCAAGCTTTTCCGAAACCGGTGCTTACGTTATGCGGGATCGGCGCTTTTCGAGCAGGGTTGCGTTGGCCGGGGCTCAAACCGCGCCGAAGATCCAGCCAGCACGCAGTCGCCCGTGATCATGGCCCTGGCTCAATTGATCGAGAACGCGCAAGCCTTGGTGGATGCTGTCCTCGAGCGTGATTTCTCCACGGCCAAATAAATACCTGCTCCCGAAACGAGAAAAGCCTGCTGAACTCAACGCTCAGCAGGCTTTTTTGCGCATGCAGTTCGGTCAGGCAGGCTGCGCCACCAGGCTATTACTCACCTTGCGCCCCAACACCAGCACGGTCGCGAACCCGAACCCCACCAACACCGTAGCCAGGCTCAACAACACCGAACTGCCCATTTGGTCGACGATGCGCCCGCCAAAGAATGAACCCAGGGCGATGATCACCTGAAACAGCGCCACGAACAGCGGCATGCCTCGTTCCACATCCTTGGGTGCCACCACGAACATCCAGATGCTGGCGCAGGCCGGGAAAGCGCCAAAGGCAAAACCCCAGAGCGCGATCAGCACTACGGCGCCTGTCATACCGGTGGCGAAGTAGGGGAACAGTGCAGTGCTGGTACCGATCATCAGCGCGACCAGCAGCAGGGTGTTGCGTACGCTGCGGTTGGCGGCAAAGCCAGCGAATATATTGCCCAGCACTCCAGCCACGCCATACAGCAACAACAGCGAGCCAATCGTGGGGCCGTCGAAGCCGGAGCTGTGTTTGAAAAACGGTGCAACATAGGTATACGCCGCAAAGTGCGCCAGGCCGATCAGCAGCACGGCGATCAACCCGACCCGTGCTTGTGGGTTGATAAACAAAGCCGGCAGGTCACGGATCTGAATGGCTTTCTCAGGGGTGAGTCGCGGCAGCAGGAAGATTTGCGCCAACAGCACCGGAATGCCCACCAACGCCGTGACCAGGAAGGTCATCCGCCAGCCCATCAGGCCGCTGAGCCATGTACCTACCGGCACGCCCAACACGGTGGCCAGGGTCACGCCCATCATGATGATCGAGGTGGCCTTTGCTACGCCCACGCCCTTGGGCGCCAGCCGCCCGCTGAGGGCAATGGCGGTGGCCCAGAAGCCGCCGATGCTGATGCCGAGCAATACGCGGCCGAACAGTAGCAGGCTGAAATCGTTAGCGAAGGCCACCACCGAGTTGGCGATGATCATCACCAGTGTCAGGCCAATCAGCAGATAGCGACGGTCCATGGCGCCAATGCTGACCGACAGAAACGGCGCGGCGAGGGCAGCCATGATGCCGGGCAATGTCACCATCAAACCGGCGTGACCGGCACTGATGCCCAGATCGCTGGCGACGTCGTTGAGTACGCCCACCGGCAGGAATTCACTGGTCACCAGGGCAAAGGCACCCACGGCGACCGAAAGAATCGCCAACCACTGCTGTTTGACGCTTTGTTGATTATGTTCGGGAAGGCCGCTAGGGGCCTGGCTCGCGCTTGGCATGGGATTGGGTTCCGGGAGGAATGTCGCCTGAAGCCAGGCGAGGAGGGAATGTGGGGCGATTATAGGAATCAGTATCGGCAATCGTTCAGGCGCTCGTTTCGATAGTAATCATCAGTGCTATCGATGTGAGCAATCATTTTTCGGCCAACCGTTCCAGAAGGCACTCAATAAACACCCCCTCCGCCCGACTCAACTTCTGCTCCCGGTTCCACAGCAGATGAATATCCACATCCGCAATCCCCTCATCCGGCGGCAACCGCCACAGCAGCCCGCTCTTCACATCGTCCGCCACCACATGAGTGGGTAAGCAGCCCAAGCCAAACCCGGCAATGACCAATCGCCGCACTTCTTCCAGGCTGGAGGATGACGCCACGATCCGCCCACCGAACCCTTGCTGGTCACGGAAAATAGTCAGCGGCGACAACATGCCGCCAATCTGGTCGCTGGTAAAACTCACGAAATTCTCCGATTGCAGATCCCCTTCGACCAACCCTGTGCGTCCGAACAATGGGTGGTGTTTTCCACAAAAGAACGCATAACGCTGACGCAGAAACAGATGCTGTTCCAGGCGCGGTTGTGGCCGGCGGTTGAGGCTGAGCCCCAGGGTCGCGGTTTTTTCCAGCAACGCGGCGACAATGTCGGAGCTGCGCATCACTTCGACTTCCAGATCGACCCGCGGATGTTCGCGATGAAAGCCTGCGAGAAAGTCATCGAAAGTGTCGGAATTAATCCGACTGATCATCAGCAGGCGCACTTTGCCGATCACTTCATCACCCGGCTTTTGCAGAGCGTTGCTCATCTGCGAAACCTGTCCGTAAATCTCCCCGGCAATGGCGAAGATCTGCTCACCGGCCTCGGTGAGCACGAAGCGCGGGCCTCGGCGCAGGATGAGCTGGCAATCCAGCTGTTCTTCCAGGCGCTTGAGCGCCTGGCTGATGGCCGGTTGCGTCAGATGCAGGCGGGCGGCGGCGCGGCTGATGCTCAGTTCCTGGCCGATCACGCGGAAGGTGCGCAGCAGGTTCCAGTCCAGGCGGTCATTGAGCAGAGGGTGAATATCGCGGCGGAATTCGGGCATGGCGGCGCTCGATAATAAGCAGTTCTTATAATCAAGATAATAAATAGAAAATTGACTAATCATAGCCCCTGGCCGAAAAATCGGGTTTAACGAGCGCCACCAGAGCGCACCGGTTTGACTTTCTCCTGCCAAAAAAATAAACAAAGGAGCCAGCCCCATGAAGCCTTCCGCTTCGCCGCAGCCTCGCCGTGCTGCGGCCGCCGCCTTTATCGGCACCATGATCGAGTGGTACGACTTTTACATCTATGCCACCGCTGCAGCGCTGGTGTTCGGTCAGCTGTTCTTCCCCTCCGACGATAAATTGTTCAGCACCATGGCCGCGTTCGGCACCTTCGCCGTTGGCTTTTTTGCGCGGCCGTTGGGCGGCATTGTGTTCGGTCATATCGGCGACCGCATCGGCCGCAAGAAATCCTTAGTGATTACCCTCGTGATGATGGGCGTGGTCACGGTGTGCATCGGCCTGTTGCCGACCTATGCCCAGATCGGCGCCGCCGCGCCAGTGCTGTTGATCCTGTTACGCGTGGTGCAGGGCATTGCAGTCGGCGGCGAATGGGGCGGGGCGGTGTTGATGGCTGGCGAGCACGCACCGAAAGGGCGGCGTAATTTCTTTGCATCCTTCGCGCAGTTGGGCAGCCCGGCCGGTTTGATTCTTTCCTTGCTGGCGTTCAGTGCCGTCACTCGTTTACCTGAAGAAGACCTGCTCAGTTGGGGCTGGCGCCTGCCGTTCCTGGCCAGTGCTTTGCTGTTGGTCGTCGGCTTGGCGATTCGCCTGGGTGTGAACGAGTCGCCGGAGTTCCTCGAAGACAAGGCCCAGGCGGAAAAAGCGCGGGCGATCAAGCAGGACCAAGCCCCCGTGCTGGAAGTGTTGAAGACCGCTTGGCGCCCACTGTTGTTGTGCATTGGCGCCAATACGTTGGGGATTGCCGGCGTGTATTTCACCAACACCTTCATGATTGCCTACAGCACTCAGCAACTTAACCTGCCGCGCTCGTTGATTCTGGAGTGCCTGTTCTTCGTCGCCATTATTCAGTTCTGCGTCCAGCCGCTGGCCGCCTGGGTGGCGGAGAAGGTCGGCGCTACGCGGTTTCTGTGCGCCATGTGCGTGCTGGCAATGGCCTCGCCGTACCCGATGTTCGTCCTGGTCAGCAGCGCTCAGGCACCGTTGATCATCCTCGGCATTGCCCTGGCGGTGGTGTGCATGGCGTCGTTCTATGCCGTGATCGCGGGTTATGTCAGCGGCCTGTTTGAAACCCGTGTGCGCTACACCGCGATTTCCCTGGCTTACCAAGTATGCGGCGCGCTGGCCGGCGGCCTGACACCGTTGATCGGCACCTGGCTGGCCCATCAATACCTGGGCCAATGGTGGCCGATGGCAGTGTTTTACAGCGTGATCGCGGCGGTTTCGTTGGTGTGCGTGCTGGCCTTGTCCCGCCGCCATGCCACGGCCCACCGCCTGGAAATGGCACACAGTTGAGGGAGTCAGCAATGTTGAGGATTAATGGCGAGCGCCTGTGGCGTAGCCTGATGGACATGGCCGAGATCGGCGCGACCGCACGCGGTGGCAGCTGCCGCCTGGCGTTGAGCGCCGAAGACAAGGCCGGTCGTGAGCTGTTCAGCCACTGGTGTAAAGCAGCCGGCCTGACGTTGAGCGTGGATGCCATCGGCAACCTGTTCGCCCGCCGCGCGGGTACCGACAATGACGCCGCCCCGGTGATGATGGGCAGCCACCTGGATACCCAGCCCGAAGGCGGACGCTTCGATGGGGTGTACGGCGTGTTGGCTGGCCTGGAGGTGATCCGCAGCCTCGACGACCAGGGTATCCAGACGCGCAAGCCGTTGGAAATTGCAGTGTGGACCAACGAGGAGGGCGCCCGTTTCACTCCGGCCATGCTGGGCTCGGCAGTGTTCACCGGCACGCTTGCCCTGGGCAAGGCATTGGCAACCGCTGATGTAGACGGTATCAGCGTTAACGAGGCGTTGCGCACCACCGGCTACAACGGTGAGCGCCCGTTGGGTGGCGCAGTGGATGCGTATTTCGAAGCGCATATCGAGCAAGGCCCGATCCTGGAAGACAACGCCAACAGCATCGGCGTAGTCACCGGTGGTCAAGCGATTCGCTGGCTCGATGTACGGGTCGAAGGCATGGCCGCGCACGCTGGCACCACGCCGATGCCGTTGCGTAAAGATGCGCTGTACGGCGCGGCAAAAATGATCCAGGCCCTGGAAAACCTCGCCGCCGATTTTGCCCCGCAGGGCCTCACCACTGTGGGTGAACTGAGCATCGCCAAGTCGTCGCGCAACACCATCCCCGGCTTGCTCAATTTTACCGTCGACCTTCGCCATCACCGCGACGCCGACATCGACGCCATGGAGCAGCAAGTGCGTGCACGCCTGCAGGCTATCGCGGACAACCGTGGCCTGAGCGTCACCATCACGCCTCACTGGATCAGCCCGGCCACGCCGTTCGACGCCGAGTGCGTGGCTTGCGTGCAGGCTGCGGTGGACGGCTTGGGCTACAGCCAACAGACCCTCGTCAGCGGCGCCGGCCACGATGCGATTCACTTGGCGCGCTATTGCCCCACCGCGATGATCTTCATCCCCTGCGTCGGCGGCCTCAGCCACAACGAAGCCGAGGATGTCTTGCCCGACGATGTGCGCCAAGGCACCGATGTCTTGCTCAATGCCGTCTTGAAGCGCGCCGGGCGCGTTCATTTCTAAAGGCCGACGCCGTACCCCCTGTGGGAGCTGGCTTGCCTGCGATAGCGGACTGTCAGAGAGCAATGTACTGCCTGATTCACCGCCATCGCAGGCAAGCCAGCTCCCACAGGTGCTGTGTTTATCCAGGAGCAACTCATGAAGACGTTTTTTCACCCCGAACAACTCCTGCATCACCCGCGTAGCTACTACTCCCGCGGCCAGATGCGCACGCCCCAAGAGGTTCCCGAGCGAGCGCGCAACTTGCTGCTGGCTGCGCAAACCCTGGGCTTCGATATCCAGCAACCGACCGATTACGGTATGGATCCTTTGCTCGCGGTGCACGGCGGCGCCTACCTGGCTTTTCTTCAAGAAGCTCACCAGCGCTGGAAAGAAATCCCCGAAGACTGGGGCGACGAAGTCATGTCCAACATCTTCGTGCGTGAACCCAATGCCTTGCGCGGCATCCTGGCTCAGGCGGCACGCTACCTGGCCGATGGCAGTTGCCCCATCGGTGAATTGACCTGGCGCTCGGCTTATTGGTCAGCCCAAAGCGCCATCGCCGCAGCGGGAGACATCCTCGATGGCGCCCCTGCCGCCTACGCCTTGTGCCGGCCGCCGGGCCATCACGCCCGCTTCGACGCGGCCGGTGGCTTCTGTTACATCAACAATGCGGCCGTGGCTGCGCAAGCACTGCGCCAGGGTTTCCAGCGTGTCGCCGTGCTCGATACCGATATGCATCACGGCCAAGGCATCCAGGAAATTTTCTACGACCGCGACGACGTGCTGTATGTGTCGATCCACGGCGACCCGACCAACTTCTATCCTGGCGTGGCAGGCTTTGCCGACGAAAAAGGCGGTGGCGCCGGCGAGGGGTACAACCTCAACCTGCCGATGCCCCATGGTGCCAGCGAAGCGGTGTTCTTTGAAAAGCTGGAGCAGGCCCTGGCAGCGGTGAAGGACTTCTCAGCGGATGTGCTGGTGTTGTCACTGGGCTTCGATATCTATGAGCTGGACCCACAAAGCAAAGTCGCGGTGACGCGGGAAGGCTTTGCGCGGTTGGGAGCCCGCATCCGTGCGCTGGGGTTGCCCTGCGTGATCGTGCAGGAAGGCGGGTATCACTTGGAAACGTTGGACAGTAATGCCCAGGCGTTTTTCGGTGCACCAACGGCTTGGAACGCGCGCTCAGGCCCTTCATTAAAGGGTGTTTGAACGCTAAAGGCCTGCTGATCAGTTTTCAGCAGGCTTTTCAGCCCTTGTCGGGTGCTCGTTCTGATCTGCGTGCAACAACGCCGTGTAATCTTGCCCGCCGTAAAACACCCCCACTATTGATACCGTTTTGAAGTCAGGCTTCACCCTGAAAGCAATAATGGTGCTGCGACGATAGTGAGTGATGCGCAAGTCTTTCAACAGGTCGTCACGGCGCATGCCACGCAAGGGAAACAGGGCAAGGCTTTCACAGTAGCTGACAAGATTGTCGATAAAACGCGCCGCTACAGGAGGGGAGCCGACATCGCTGATGTAGTCTTCGAGGGCATCGAGTTGCGCCAAGACCTCGGGCGAAAAAACTACCGAGTAGCTCACGCTTCCCCTGTGCCTTTGCGCTGACGTCTGGCGGCCATATGTTCGCGGACCTGTTCTGGCGATAACCCAAGCTCAGGCTTCGCCTCAAGGGCGGTCGCTGCGGGGATGACTTCGGCTCTGAGCCAATCCTCCATGGCGCGATCACGCGCCAGCAACGCCCGCAGGCCGTCGCGAATCACTTCACTTTCGCTGGCATATTCGCCAGCAGCCACCTTGGCTTTGACCAGGGCCGCCATTTCTAGGGGCAGGGTGATGCTCATTTGCTGGGTTGAGCGCATGGGTGTATCCGTCTGGGGTGAGTGGGATTCAATCCTACTCGACCATTGGCGCGATGCAAGAAGCAACTGATCGATGCCGATGCCCGGCGCCTCGTCGTCTATCCAGAAGGGGTAGGTTTCCATGAGTTGCTACGTCTCCAGTTGTGTAGGTCAGGCCGAAAGTATTGACCCGTTTCGGCGATCGCGTTGCCGTAGGTGGCTGATAACCTGCTGATATGTATGACTTCATATGTGTAACAGGATGATCTCGGCAAACCATCTCGGCACACATGGCGTCCCACCCGCTCCCATACGATAATGCTCGCCACCTCGACCACCTTTGGCCTGCCTCCCGTGATCATCAACTTCGACCTCAACGACCTCCAAGCTTTCCGCGCCGTGGTGGACAAGGGCAGTTTTCGTGGCGCTGCCGAGGCCATCCGTATCTCGCAACCGGCCCTCAGCCGGCGTATCGAAAAGCTCGAATCCGCGCTGGATGTAAAGCTGTTCGAACGCACCACTCGGCGGGTCAGCCTGACCATGGTCGGGCGTGCATTTTTGCCCCAGGTCGAGCGCATGCTCGACGATCTCGACATCGCGCTGATGGGTATCAGCAACGTCGCCTCGACGCGCATGGGTAATGTCACCATCGCCTGCGTGCCGTCTACCGCGTACTACTTCATGCCCCACGTGATCTCCGAGTTCCACAAGCTGTATCCGAAGATTCGCCTGCGGGTGCTGGATGCCAGTGCCGGCGAGGTGTGCAATGCGGTAGCCAGTGGCGAGGCGGACTTTGGCGTGAGTTTCAGCGGCAGCCTGGCCGATGAGGTGGAATTCGAGTTGCTGCTGCAGGAGCGCTACGTGCTGGCCTGTCGGCGTGATCACCCTTTGGCTGGGCGTGACAGCGTGAGGTGGACCGAGGCCTATGAGCATGACTACATCGAGGTGGACAAGACGTCGGGCAACCGCTTCCTGCTCGACCAGGCCCTGCGTGGGGTGCGGGTGAAAAAGCCGAGTATCTGCGAGACGCACCACGTGACCACCATGATCGGACTGGTGGAGGCGGGGTTGGGCGTAGCGATGGTGCCGTCTATTGCGATGCCGGCGCACACTCACCCGATTCTGGTCAGTGTGCCGCTGGTGGAGCCCCAGGTGCTGCGCAATGTAGGCTTGATCAAGCGCCGCGGGCGGACGTTGCCACCGGCGGCGCTGGAGTTGGAGCGTTTGGTGCGGGAGATGCCGTTCCGGTCAGCGTGACACCGAGTCCAGGCCGGTGGATTGCACCTCCGGCTGGGCCTCGGGCGATGCCATGAACTGCACCAGCGCCTTGGCCTGCTCAGGGTGTTTGGCGTTCACTGGAATACCGGCGGCAAAGCGCGTCACCGACTGCACGTCTTCCGGGATCTTGCCTACGAACGTCACGCCCTTGACTGGCAACAACTCCGCCACTTGTTGCAAGCCGACCTCGTAATCGCCCTTGGCCACCTGCTCGCCCACCGGCACGCGTTCGATCATGGTGCCCTTGGCCGGCATGCCGAGTTTCTTGAACAATTCCTTCTCGACATACACCCCGCTGGCGCTATCCGAATAGGCCACCGACTTGGCTTGGCTCAACACAGCCTTGAGCTCGGCATCGGTATTGATCGAAGGTTTGGCCGCACCTTCCTTCACCACCAGGCCGATCCGCGAGTCCGCCAGCTCCACGCGGGACGCGGGGTCGACTTTGCCTTGTTTGATCAACTCATCCAGGGCATAGCCGACCATGATCACCACGTCGGCCTGTTCGCCACGGGCCAGGCGGTTGGGAATCGCTTCCGGCGCCTTGCCCATGGACGGGCCAAGGATGGTATCGAGGGTGTCACCGCTTTGCTCGGCGTATTGCGGGCCGAGCAATTTATACGCGGCGGTGAAGCCGCCCGAGGTCATGACCTTGAGTTGTTCGGCCTGGGCTGATAGCGCCAGGGTGCCGAGGACGACAGCAGCGAGGGTCTTGAACAGTGGCTTCATTGCGCAGCCTCCTGCATGACTTGGCCACGTGTATTGGCGCGGCGATACAACGCCAGGGTCGAACACAATGCACACAGCGCGGCGAAGATCATCCAATACGCAGGTGAAGCCTTGTCTTCGGTGATGTGAATGAACCAGGTGGAGATCGCTGGCGTGAAGCCACCGAACACTGCTGTCGCCAGGCTGTAAGCCAGGGAGAAACCCGCCACACGCACTTCCACCGGCATGATTTCAGTCAACGCCGGGATCATCGCGCCGTTATACATGCCATACAGGAACGAGAACCACAGCAGGGTTTCCAGCATGTGCGCAAAGCTTGGTGCGTTGACCACGTAGGACAATGCCGGATAAGCCGTAAGGACAGTCAGCACCGTCATGGCAATCAGCACGGGTTTGCGGCCGAAGCGGTCGCTTAACGTGCCGCCGATCGGCAGCCAGAAAAAGTTCGAGATCGCGACCAGCAAGGTCACCAGCAAGGCGTCCGAGGTGCTCAGGTGCAACACGGTTTTACCGAAAGTCGGTGCGTACACGGTGATCAGGTAGAACGCGGTGGTGGTCATGGCCACCATCAGCATGCCGCCGATGACCACGGTCCAGTTCTTCACCAGGGTCGCCATCACTTCACGCATGGTCGGGCGATGCTTGCGGTTGGCGAACTCTTCGGTTTCCTGCAGGTTGCGACGCAGCACGAAGATGAACGGAATGATCACGCAGCCGACGGCGAACGGAATACGCCAGCCCCAATCGGCCACCACCGCAGGTTCCATCCACACGTTCAGGCCATAACCCAGGGCCGCGGCGACGACGATGGAGATCTGTTGGCTGCCCGACTGCCAACTGGTGTAGAAGCCTTTACGGCCCGGCGTGGCCATTTCGGACAGGTACACCGACACGCCACCCAGCTCTGCACCGGCCGAGAAACCTTGCAGCAGGCGCCCCAGCAGCACCAGAAACGGCGCCCACAGGCCGATGGTCTGATAACTCGGCACCAGTACGATCAGTAGCGTACCGCTGGCCATGATCGACAAGGTCACGATCAAGCCTTTGCGACGGCCCACGTCATCGATGTAGGCACCCAGAATAATCGCGCCCAATGGACGCATCAGGAAGCCAGCGCCGAACACCGCGAAGGTCATCATTAATGACGCAAACTCATTAGCGGCCGGGAAGAACGCGGCAGCGATATAGGTGGCGTAGAAACCGAACAGAAAGAAGTCGAACTGTTCGAGGAAATTGCCCGAAGTAACGCGCAATACCGCGCCTACTTTCGAGGGGGCAGCCGCAGGCCGGGAAGGGGTTGTCATGGTTTTGTGTCTCCAGCGTTCTTTTTAAAGTGCTTGTTTCGCTTAAGACTTGGGATAGTGGCTGACACATTTAGAAATGATAAGTGACTAATTTGGATGAATTGATGCGTATTGGCTATCAATCTATCCCGGCTTCAAAACAACCCGCCGTGTCCTATGCTTGAAGCTGTTTCCAATTCTTATGGACGGAGGCCGTTATGGGGAACGAACACAAGCAGCACAACGAGCCGGAGCGTGAAGAACCCCGGCGGCAGCGCGAAGACGAAAAGCCGCAAACCTGGAAGCATCCGGACGATGGCACCGAGCTTTCCGAGCGTGACCAGGAGTTTCCGCTCAAGCCTTGAGTCAGGTAACCGCGGTCTAATTGTGGGAGCGGGCTTGCTCGCGAAGGCGGTGTGTCAGTCAACGGAGTCGTCGGCTGATCCACCGCCTTCGCGAGCAAGCCCGCTCCCACATTTTTAAGTGCAGCGGCAACCTTCAAACGCAGATTTACCGTCCCCAACCCGTTATTGAGCAGTACGCACATAGACGCAGCTCCCCAGCCTTCCTAAACTGCCGCTTGTCTTGGGGAAAGGGGCAGGCGCCGATGAATCGCAATGAATTACGCAAGGCTGACATCAATCTGATGGTGGTCTTTGAAGCACTGATGCTCGAGCGCAATGTGACGCGGGTGGCGGAGAAGCTGTTTCTCGGCCAACCGACCATCAGTTCGGCCCTCAACCGCCTGCGTACCCTGTTCAACGACCCACTGTTTATTCGTGTCGGCCATCGCATGGAGCCTACGGCGCGCGCCGAGGAGATCATCCAGCACCTGTCGCCGGCCCTGGACTCGCTGTCTTCGGCCCTGAGCCTGACCCATGATTTCGACCCGTCCATCAGCACCATGACTTTCCGCATCGGCCTGTCCGATGACGTTGAGTTCGGCCTGCTGCCACCCTTGCTACGGGCCTTGCGTCAGGAAGCGCCGCAGGTGGTGTTCGTGGTGCAGCATGTGGATTATTGGCGCATTCCCGACCTGCTGGCTTCCGGCGATATTACCGTCGGCATCACCCAGACCCGCGGGCTGCCGGCCAATGCCAAGCGCAAGCTGTTGCGGCACATCCGCCCGTGCCTGCTGCGCGCCGATGCCTCGGACACACCGCTGACCCTCGACGAATATTGCGCACGGCCCCACGTGTTGGTGTCCCACACCGCCAACGTCGCCGGGTTTGCCGATGAGTGGCTGGCAGAGGTGGGACGCAAACGCCATGTAGTGCTCTCGGTGCCGCAATACAGCTCGTTGCCGGCCTTGCTTGCCGGCACCGACATGATCGCCAGCCTGCCGGATTACACCGCCCAGGCCATGGCCGCCAGCGGGAACCTGTTCTGCGAGCCGTTCCCGTTCGAAACCCCGACCCTGGATTTGTCGATGGTGTGGCTCAGTCACGTTGACACAGACCCGGCGGAACGCTGGATGCGCTCGCGGCTGGAGGCATTCATGAGTGATCGCGGGTTGGTAGCGAATAAAGCCTGAGGTTTATACCCGTGCTAGGGGCAGGAGGGGGGGCGGCTCAAGAACGGCTAATCCTGAACGTGCTCTTCTTGAACGGGGTTGCCAATCAGCGACGCACGCAAAATACGGATGCGTTGCTCGGAGTGATAGGCGCCTGCTTCTGTAAACCTGAGGAATGCTCGCGCGCAACACTTACAGCCCCAGATGCTTGAAATATTATAAGGAAAGAAATCAAAGCAGATAGGCGCGTCTTCAGACCAGAAATGGGTACCGTTCGGGTGGTATTCCTCAAGGCTGAGTTCTTGTGCCCTATCGGTCGAGATTTCGCCTATGAAGCGCAACAGGCTGCTCGCCTCGAGTGTTTTGGGTAAGGTTTCCCACCCCTGCGACAAGCCCCGAATACAAGAGCAGGCAGTAGTCTCCAGCGAAGAGCGTTCGGCAATCTGCCTGATATTTTCTGGCGTGAGTATCATTTTTATGCAGTTCCAGGCGGTAATAGCTCAAATTCGATTCTTGCTTAAAACCAGTTTGTTCAAATAGCTTTCAACTTTGGGTAAAACAAACTGCAGTATCTTCGGCATGGTGTGAATAGGCAGTTGGCAGCATGCAAAATACAACGCCATTGTGGGCGATAAGCTGACACCAAGAGCAGACCATAATAGCCCAACATTTCTATTGCCACCGTTGAGTGCCATGGTGAACTTGGCGATCAATGACCCGGGATATAAACAGCCCATGAGAAGCTGCAGGCAGATGTTGATGCAGTAAGCGATGGCGATCATTGAGATGGCCAACGAAGGGGTCTCCAGAATTACCTGCTGCATGCCCGCCATCGTGCCTACTGCAAAGAGGAAAAGCGCGATGACGACAATACCGTCAATAGCCAGGCCGTGCGTGGCGACGAAGGTGTGCGAAAAACGACGTATCAAAATAGCAGCACCTTCGGCGCCTCCTATCAACACGGCCAGTCTGATCGCCAGATCAACGGGGTTCAAGGAGAGTGAAAGGCCATCAGCGAATAGGTGGAGTATCAGCGGAGCGGTGACAGGGATAATTGCCATTGAGCAGAGCGCAGTCACCAGTGACATGGAAGGGTCAAGCCCGAGCATTCTCGCGACGGCTGCATTTCCGCTGGCGGGCGGGGCGGCAACAGCGATGGCTATCGCAAGGGAAAGTTCTTGATTGCCGGTGAGGTAAAGCGAAAGCATTCCAAAAATATAAGGGCATGCCACCACCATCAGGGCTGGAAATATCAGGGATATTTTCAAGTTTCTGGCTGCACTGATGACTTCAGCGTTGTTAATACGCAGGAGAGTGCCCAGAACAAATATGAAAACCATGACGGGGAGCAATGGCCTCGCCAAGTCTGCAAGATAGGGAATAGCCAATCCAATTGCGCAACCGCATGCGAGTACGGTAGGCCCTCTGCGCGTAATTTCGGGCAGAATTCTATGCATATGAGTGCTCTCGAGGCGACGTCCCTTTCGGGACGCTGCTATTAGGTACGCAGAGTTATTTCAGGTGTGACAGATGGCGGTGGCGAGTTCCTGGATTGCCTCACGACCAGGCGCCCATCGATCAGAATCGAGGTAATACTTGGAAGGTCACCACTGCTGAAACTTCCAAGTACGCTGGGTTGCGCTCCTCCCAAAGGCCCACAGGCGATCAGAATGTCGGCTTCTCTTCCGACGCCCAGAATCCCGCGATTCAACTTTCTCACCTTGGCGGTGTTACCCGTTGCGAAACAGACGGCCTTTTCCGGTGGAACGTCGCCGAAACTACTGAGCAAGGCAATTGCCCTGAGCATGCCAAGCGCGGGAACCCCACATCCGGCAGGAGAATCCGTGCCAATGACGATACGGTCCAGTTGGTTCATTTCTCGTGCGTAATTCAGGGTGGTAACCGCCGCGAACTCGTTGCCGTTATGTACGATTTCCAAGGCACCCAGACAGCCTTCACACAGGCATCTGATTTGGCTGGGTGCCAGTGCGGTATAGCCGCCATTGATATGCCCGATGATATCGGGCGCAATTTCAAGGATCTCTTCTGCACCCATGCTCTGGGAGGTAGAAATTGAAGGACCGCCCGTGTGGGTAATGGAGGTCATGCCGTGTTTGCGAGCCATCTTGACCAATTCAGCTGCACGACTGACTGACTTGACCGGGCCTATCCCGACCTCTCCCAGTTGGTTGATGCCTTGAGCAACCATTGCGGCGAAATCCTCATCTGAAAATTCATCGTTGAGCAGTGGCGCGCCGGCTTCCATTTTTATTCCGCTAGGGCGCGCATTGGAGAAAGAGCGCTGCGCTGCGATTGCCATGGCGATAGTACCGACCCTGTCGGTCGGTAGCCCCGGAACGTGCACTTCCCCGGCAGAGATCATGGTCGTCACGCCGCCCTGCAAGGAGTGCCAGATCCAATTGTGGTTGCCAGAGCGCGGGCTGTACTCACCCAGGGTCGGGTGAGTGTGGTTGTCGATCAAACCTGGCATGACCGTGCTCTGCTTGGCGTCAATCAGCAGGTCTGCGTGTGAAAAATCCACATCTGCTGCCTGACCAACGTAGGTGATCATTCCATCAACACTGACGAGGGTATCTGCTGTAATGAGTGGAGACGCGAGATCACCCGTGAGGAAAGTGCCTATATTATGAATAATTGATGTATATGGCTTATGGTTCGACATTTAATTTATCTCTTTATATCATCGAGTAACGGGTTCGAAGATCCGCGCGCCACACTTGTTGAATGAACGGAAGTTCCACAAGTTGTTCGTGATGAACAAACGCTGGATCCAACGATACGCATGCCCCTCTGGATCGAAACTGGGGGTGAACTTGTCACGCGAATGGAGCATGAAACGATTGTTGATGTACACCAACTTGCCAGGTTGAATGTCCAGCGGCCGCGCTACGCTTTTAAGCGCGTTGTAAAACCTCAACAGGGTATTTTGTGCTTCGTGATCAGCGGCAATTACCATGTCCGGGTAAAACGCAGCAGTGACTCTAGGGTGAGTCAGCGGGCCGCTCAGAATTGGGTACACATGAGTTTCTTTAGCGCCTGCGGCACTGTTCCTCCAGCGGTAGGGCTGACGAATGATGAAATGTTTGCCATATAGGATTTCAATATCGGCCTGTTCCAGAACCTGAAGGGCTTCCCTCGCATCGGCCACCCAGGTTTTCGGGCCCACCCCGGCAGGGTCACCGCGAACGCCGAGAAGCAGAAGAGCCAGCGGCGAGGTGTCTCCACGGGAGTCATAAGCCTGAAAGGCATTTTCGGTGTGCAGGTCCAACTCCAGGTCCGAACCGTTGCCGGTATACTCGCCTACGGCCTCCGGATGCGGTACCAAGTCATTGACCAGTTTTGGCCCCTCATGCTTGATGGAGTAGGGCTCCGCTATCAAACTGCCCAGGGCAACCAGCACATTTTCAGAAAGATAACCACTTTTGAAGTTCAAGCTATTAGCGTCGCCTTGGGGGCTGCCAAATGTGTCATCAATCGGAAGGTTCTCAAATACACAATAAGAAGCATCGTCATCTTTAAGTGATTCAAGCTTTTTTAGAAGTCGTGCGGGAAACTTTTGATAAGCGGTCATGCGAATGAGGTGGATGTAGTCTCGCCCTCCCGTTGGCTCGTAACAAATGTCTATGAGCGCGTCCCGAATACTCTCTTTTTCAACAGCCGTCAGCCAGAAGCTGTTGGCGTCTGCACATGAATCGTCCACGCGCACTCCTTTATAGATCTGATTGATTTGTCATGAGTTGAGTTATAGTAAGTTACGGCTTTCAAGCGCTGAGGTGGGGGTCTCCGTATCCACGACCTGACAGTGTCCATGCTTTGATAAGGCCCGACCTGAGTGGGTGACTCAACCTAAGAGCTTATCTGTGTACGCACCGGTGAAATGATGGGTGTTAAATTGGCCATCAGCATCATAGGGTTGTCCTTCATCGGTGCTGATGATTCTTGATAACCGCCCACGATGATAGGCAGTCATGAAGTTGAAGAATGGCGTGCTTTCTTCTCTTGTGTCCGTTATTCCGTAAAGCCGCAACTGTTTGGTTATGGCAGCTTCCAGTTGTGGCAACATATACCAAGGGCATGTTGGAAAGCAGTGGTGGGCCGCGTGGTAACCAAAATTCAAAATAATCAGATTGAGGAAGGTAAACTTTCTTGCCACCGGTACGGAGAAGGTATTCTGGATTTCGTAGTGTTTTCCATGGGTTAGCTTTTCTCCCGCCGTATACACCTGCTGGAAAGAATGCTGGAAACAGTCGACGAATCGTACGATGTGTATCCTAAGGAAGGAGGAGGCTTGCCATACCACCACAAGTATCAGGGAGAACCGGGCAAACGTAGCGAAGGCGACAACGTAAATGCACAGGCTTCCAATACCCCTTGCAACTTCGCGCCTGCTGCCACTGAATATCACGGAGTAAATATTGGTAAGCTTGATCACATAGTAGAAGGCGGGAAGATATATTTTTTCTGCAACAATGATTGCACTGAATAGCCTCGGGTGAGCGACAGCAAAGTGACCACTATCGAACCCACCAATATCAATTTTTTCCGCATGATGGCGAACATGATCTTTTCTATAGGCTTCAAATGAAAAGAAAGAGAGGCCGTTAAGGAAAGACAGCAACTCTCCGATGACAGAATTGACTTTCTTCGACTTGAAAACAGAATTGTGCGCGCAATCGTGGCTCAGGTACCAGGACCAGATTTTGGCAAGGGCAATCAAGATAATCGCACCGAGTACCGCAACGATCTGTTGAGTATATGCCAGGAATATGCCCCCTACAGTGAAGGATGCTATTGCACTTAGTACCATCAGCGATGGCAACAGTCTTCGCTCTTTAGCTATTGAAATAAGCAGGGTTTTCACGTTGGCGTCTTTGATGGCGCGCAGATAATTATCAGCATACAGTAAAGACATCTCATCACCTTCAAGAGCAAAATCACTGAAACGCTTATTGAGCTGGTTTGGGGGCTAGCATTGAACAACCGATCATGCCTGGACAGGTGTAATCACTTCCGTGCGCATGTGGAACTAACGGCGGGGTTTGAATATGTGTGCATACACAATGCCAGAGATGTATTGCAGGTGTACGGCTGGCTAGGGTTCTTTTGCTGTTGCATCTGGCACCAGTGAAGGTGGTACTAGCGAGACCGTAGCGTGCGTATCCGCGTCCACGGGTTGTTCGCTGCTACTGGATTTGTAGCCGATCAGTATCACGCCGACGATGCACAATAAAACACCGGCAATATTTAAATAAGAGAGTCCTTCTTTAAGCAGAAATACCCCGATGAAGCCGAGCGCAATATTGATAATGGCGCCGGTAACGATATTGCCCGTACTGAGGTCCCATCCACTGCGATACATCATCAAAAAGCCGATTTCCATCATCAAGATGCAAAACGCGATGCCTCCCTGAAGCCAGGTCATTTGCTTCAAACCCGCGAGTAACGTTCCACTGCCCAAAAAAAACGGCAACATCAAGGTGGACAGGATAACGATCGCCACATAAATACTGACAATTGAAACCAAGGGGTTGATCGTAGACGGTATTTTCTTCATGAGCATGTGATAGCCCACGGTGCCCAGTATCGCTACGATCGCTGATAGATAGAATGTGTATTCTTTACCTAGCACGTTCAATACTCCTACTAGTTGGGTTCAAGTTCACGAAATGTGGTGGTTTCCAAGAACCTCTGGTCCATGTACTCACCCGCGATGATCGCTCTGTATTTCGCAGGGCTGCCGTCTGCGCAACAACTGGGCAGGCACTCCACTTTGGCGGTGTAGTCTGGGTCCATAAAGAACGCCGCCGAATGGCGTAATTTGCCGGAGGTATTTATCACTCGATGCAGCGTTGCCTTGTAACGGTCATTCGTCCAGCGAGACATTAGGTCCCCGACATTGACGACAAAGGCATTCGGGATGGGTTTGACTTTGATCCAGGTGCCGTTGGCACTCTGTACCTCCAACCCCCCGGTGGCACTTTCCGAGATCATGGTGATCCAGCCGAAGTCTGTATGCTCTCCAGCACCCATCGGCGCTCCCTGCGTATATTGGGTGGAGGGATAACGCAGGACTCTCAATTGGGCCATCGGCTTCTTGAATTTATCATCGAAGTAATCGATCGGCATATTGAGCGCAAGGGCAAACACGTTTAGCAGTTTTTTTCCGAACGCAAGCATTTGCGAGTGATATTCCGTCATCGCAAGCTTGAAGTCGGGTAATTCCTCTGGCCATACATTGGGGCCGTAGAAAGGTAATTTGGCTTTTACGAACTCGTCGTCAAGCGACAAGTCCGCTGCCATGTCAAAACCCTCTTTGACATCGCCCAATATGCCATCCGACTTATCAGCGCCTTCGCTAAAGTAGCCACGCATATAGGGGGATTTATGAATTTCGATTTTTTCCTTGGCCTGAACAGGCAGGTCAAAAAACGATTCTATCTGAGAGAAGACAGTTGAAATAAGCGTGTTATCTACACCGTGATTGACGACGGTGAAAAATCCGACCTCCCTGCACGCGTTGTCGATCTCCTTTACTAGATATGGTGATATCTCTGCTCCCTGCGTCAAACTACCGACGTCAATGATAGGTATGTTCTTTTCCATGAATGCACCATTTGCTCTAAAAAAGGCGCAACGAGACCTACTCCATGAACGCTGAAGTGCACTCAGGGATAGACCGTATATAGGCCAGTGTCATTAGTTAGACTAAAGAATTCCGTCAATCCGCAAGCGCTGTCAGTAGGGACTCGACATTCTCGATCGACGCGCCTCCTGATACCGGCTAGGTGGCGTAGCCTAGAATTCACTTCTATGAAAGCGAAGGCAAATCAGATAAAGTAAGCCTGGCTTAGTTTTTTTACCATGGAAGGGGGATTGATTAATGTTCGCAAAATTGCCGTTGACAGCCATTCGTGCATTTGAATCTGCCGCAAGACTCGGCGGGTTTAAAGCAGCGTCCGCAGAGTTGTTTGTTACCCCAGCGGCAGTATCACAACAAATAAAAACACTTGAAAACTTACTGGGCAGTATGCTTTTTGTGCGCACTCCCCACGGTGTTCAACTCACAGCGAACGGTGAGAGGCTATATTCAAAGGTGCATCTTTCGTTTCTGGATATAAGCGGTAGTATGTCTTCGCTCAAGCCACCCGCCGACGCCAACACACTCCGAGTTTCTACCACGCCAGCATTTGCGTCTTTATGGTTGATTCCCCGACTGGCGAAATTTTATAGTGAACATCCAGACATTCATATCAGTGTTGAAACCAGTAATGAAGTAGTGGATTTGTTTCGTGATTCATCTGTTGATTTAGCTATTCGTTGTGGGTTTCGCGATTTTCCAGACTTGTACAGCCACGCGCTTATGCGCGAACAGTTTGGTGTTTTCTCTCATGCCCACTGGAGGCAAGAAGAAGTTGAAACTTCGTTGAAACTTATAAATATACGTTGGGCTACGTCATCGCCCGCTTCAATTAGTTGGGCGTCCTGGTGCGCGGCTGCGAATCATGAAAGTTGGCTATCAAACGCGGTCTATCGTGAATACAACGATGAGCATTTTGCGCTCCAGGCCGCTATTGCCGGGCATGGCTTGACGCTGGCGAGCACGGTCTTGGCGGCAGACTATGTTGCGAATGGATTGCTGATTCCTTACAGACCCGACATCAAGATTCCGGGCGCGCAGTTTTCAGCTGTGTGCGTGCCGGGGCGTGAGCGTTCAGGTGCCGTAAAGAAGTTTCTGGCATGGATGGTCAAAGTAATAGCAGACTGCCATATCGATTGCCCGGTCGCTCGGGATGTTGCATCGCAGGCTGTCACTAAGCGCCGAACGTCACTGGCTATCTGATCAGGGGGTGGAGAGCTTGATCAGGCGTGTTCCTATAACAAACCCTGATCCGCACACACCTTCACCACTTGTTCCCGAAACCAGGTATTGGCGCTGTCCTGCCCACTGGTTTCGTTCCACTGCATATCCAGGGTGAACCCCGGCAAACCGTTAGGTGCTTCGCAAACACCGAATGCCGGCGCCGGTGCCAGTAACTTTTGCACGCGGCGGGGCAAGGTGACGATGAAGTCAGTGCCGGCAATCATCTTCAATGCCGCGCTGTAGCTGTTGGCCCGTGCAATCACCTGACGCTTGCGGGCCTGGCGCGCAAGCCAGCCATCGATCATGTTGGTGTCGGAGGTCCACGGCGTAGGGAATACGTGGCGCCGCTCAACGAAGGATTGCAGGCTGAACGCCTGTTCCCTGGGCGCTGAGCGTTGGTCGCACACGCAGACCAAGTCGTCCTCCAGCAGCATCTGGGTCTTGAAGTCTTTGTGAGCGCGGTGAAAGTGCGGGCCGAAGCAGATCACCAGGTCCAGGCGACCTTCACGCAGGTCATCGGCGGGGATGTCGGTTTCCAGCTTCTGCACATTGACGATTACCGGCAGGTCGGCATGGTCGAAGCGCTTCAGCAGGCGCGGCAGGATCAACTGTTCGAAATATTCCGGCGCGCACACATTGAAGGTCACGGCCTGTTGGGTCGGATCAAAAGCCTGGCCACCGGCATGGCACAGGTTGATGCTTTCCAGAATCTTGTGCACGTGTTCGTACATGGTGGTGGCCTTGTACGTAGGACGCATGCCTGCGCGGGTGTTGATAAACAGCTCATCTTCAAAGCTGGTGCGCAGCTTCTTCAGGCTATAGCTCACGGTGGACTGGCTGACGAACAGCGTTTCAGACACCTCGGTAACGCTGCTCTGGTCGTAGACGGCGATGAACACCATCAAATCCTGCATATCGAGCTTTCTGAGCAAGTTACTGTTTAGCATCGGTTTCGTCCGTAAACCCTTTGTACCGAACTCAGTACAAGACTGAGCAAAATGTTAACGGAACGCTCGTACCAATAGAAAGCTCTGTAGGACCCTTCAATGTTTTGTGTGGGACAAAAAATGTTTGTAATACGACGTCAGCGGATATGGCGTGCGTAATGCGTCGGGTTGAAACGCATGACGATCAGCAGCATCAGCCCGCTCACTGCCATCAATGACCACCAGGCCCATTCGAAGCTGCCCAATTGGTCGCGGATCATGCCGGCAATGAGCGGCGACAGGCCGGCGATCAGATAACCAATGCCCTGCACAAAGGCGGTAAGGCCACCGGCGCGGCGCGGGTTGTCGAGGTGGTCCAGGGACAGGATCAGGCTCATCGGAAACAGGCCGCCAATCCCCAGGCCGAGCAGGCAGGGCCACAACAGGTTCCAGTGTTGCGGGCTGAGAATGAGCCCGCAGAAACCCAGGATGATCAGCACCAGCAACACCGCCACCACGCCACGCTTATCCTGGCGGCGGTTGGCGATGGCCGGGGTGACCAGGCCGGAGATCACTTCCATGGCGGTCAAGAATCCCAGCAGCAAGCCGGCATTCTGTTCACTCCAACCCTGCTCGACGTAGTAGGGCGCCAGCCACGCCAGCACACAGGTGTAGGACGCGGTGCCGAGGCCAAAAAAGATCGCCAGCAGCCAGGCGCGGCGATTGCTGAAAAAAGCCTCCTGAGGGCCCGAACCGGCTTGAGGCAAGGGCGGTAGGGCCGCACGCTGGGCATACCAGAACACCAGGGCCAACAACGCCAGCATCGCCCAGACCGCCAGGCCGATACGCCAGCTGCCGGTCCGGGTTTGTACCAACGGCGAGAACGAAGCAGCCAGGGCCGCGCCGCCCATGATCGCGGTGACATACAGGCCCATGAATAACGAGACATTGGCGCTGAACCGCGACTTGATCAGCGCCGGCATCAATGCCTGAATCAGCGCAATGCCGACTCCCGCCGCGATGGCACTTACTATCAGCTCCAGTGCCGAGTCCAGGAACAACCGCGACAAGGTCGCCAGCCCAATCACCAGCAGCGACAGCACAATGCTGCGATGCTCGCCCACGCGCTTGGCCAGGCCCATGCCAAAGAACATCGCCAGGCCCATGGCCATGACCGGCAACATGGTCAGTAAGGCGGCGCTGCTGAAACTTAGCGGCACATCCGCACGAATCGACGCCAGCAAGGGCCCCACGGCCGCCATCGAGGGGCGCAAGTTGAGAGCGACGAGCACCACGCTGATCATCAGCCATAGTGCGGAGGTGGATTTTGCCTGAACGTTTTCCATGGGCCTGCCTTGAATGAACAAGGGCGAATCAGGCCATGGAGCGTGCAGCGGGGCAAATCAGAAAGTCGCAGGGGTTATTGAAAAAATGCGGATGCCGAGTGGTGAGGTAAGCGCGCATGGGGTGTTGGCTGGCAGGCCGGGATCACAGACTCGGCAACTCCCACCGCCCCTGGTCGATTTCAAGCAGCGTCGGCCCTTGGCGATCAGCGGCGGCACGTAAAGCAGTGCGCAACGCTTCAGTGCCATGGACGCTTTGCGCTGCGCAACCCAAGGCCTTGGCCACGCCGATAAAGTCCGGCGTGTAGATGTCCACACCCACCGGTTCGATGTCACGGTTGACCATGTATTTCTTGATCTCTTCATAACCCTGGTTATTCCACAGCAGCACGATCACCGGTGTACGCGCTTCCACCGCGCTGGCCAGCTCCGGCAGGGTAAATTGCAGGCCGCCGTCGCCGATCAGGCACACCACCGGTTGGCCATCGCCGCGCCCGAGCCAGGCACCAATGGCCGCAGGCAGGGCATAACCCAGGGTGCCGTAACCGGTGGAGGAATTGAACCAGCGGCGTGGGTGGTCGAGGTTCAGGGTCAGGTTGCCGCTGTACACCGGTTGAGTGGAGTCGCCCACGAACACCACGCCGGGCAATTCCTCCAGAACCGCGTTGAGAAACCGGGTTTGCGCACGCGTCGCAGCGTCCCAGGCAGGTTCCAGCTCGGCCCACAAACGGGCGACGCGTGCTGCACCCCAGTCGGCAGTGCGCGGCGCCAGCGGCTGGCGGTTGAGTGCGGTAAGCAGGGCCTGGGCGGCAATGCGCGCGTCGGCCACCAGTGCCACTTGGGGCGGGTAGTTGCGCACGGTCTGGTCCGGGTCAATATCGATGCGCAACAGCGTTCCGGGAATGTTGAAACCGCCGGCGAAGGTGACGTCGTAGTCGGTCTCCGCCAACTCGGTGCCGATCGCCAATACCACGTCAGCTTCAGCCACCAAGGCACGGGTGGCGGGCAGTGTTTGCGTGGAGCCGATCAGCAGCGGGTGCGCGGCGGGCAACATACCCTTGGCGTTAATGGTCAAGGCCACGGGCGCGCCGAGGGCTTCTGCGAGGTGGGTCAGTTCGTCGGCTGCGTCAATGGCGCCGCCACCGGCCAGGATCAGCGGGCGCTTGGCCGCAGCCAGCCTCTGGCTCACCTGCTGCACGGCCGCCGGTGCCGCGCCAGCGCGGGCGACGCTGACAGGCGTACTGCCCAGCAACGCGTCGGCATTTTCCACCAACACATCCAGGGGGATCTCTATATGCACCGGGCGCGGCCGACCGGCCTGGAACAACGCAAACGCCCGCGCCAGCACGCCCGGCAGTTCCGCCGCCGACATCAAGGTGTGGGAGAACGCCGCCACCCCGGCCACCAGCGCGCTCTGGTTCGGCAGCTCATGCAACTTGCCGCGCCCGCCGCCCAACTGGCTGCGTGCCTGCACGCTGGATATCACCAGCATCGGGATCGAGTCGGCATAGGCCTGGCCCATGGCCGTGGTGATATTGGTCATGCCGGGGCCGGTGATGATAAAGCACACGCCGGGCTTGCCAGAGGTGCGCGCATAACCGTCGGCCATGAAGCCGGCGCCCTGTTCGTGGCGCGGGGTGACATGTCGGATACTGGAACGCGCCAGGCCCCGGTACAGCTCCACGGTGTGTACGCCGGGAATGCCGAACACGTGGTCCACGCCGTAGCGTTCCAGGAGGTGCACCAATACTTCGCCGCAGGTCGCCATACAGGTCGCTCTTGTGATGGATTCGAAGCGCTATTGGAGCGGTTGGCCGGTGGCGGCAACAATCGATAAAAAGTCATACTCGCCATGTCCTCCCGTCATGGCTGCGCCCCGATGAAACGCCTCCCTCCGTTACCTGCGTTGCACACCTTCTGGGTCACGGCCCAGTGCTGCAACTTCACCCGTGCCGCCGAACACCTGCACATCACCCAGGGCGCGGTGAGCCGGCAGGTGGCCGGGTTGGAAAGCCAGTTGGGCTATGCCCTGTTTCAGCGCCAGGCGCGGGGCTTGAGCCTGACGGAGGAGGGGAGCGAATGGCTGGCGTGTGCGCAACAGGTGTTTGGCTTGCTCGCTGACGCGGTGGAGCACATCGGTGACCGGCGCCGCACCTTGCAGCTCAAAGCGTCCACCTGCGTGATGCGCTGGTTGTTGCCGCGCTTGCTGCAATGGCAAAAAGAACGCCCGGATGTGCCGGTGGAGCTCACCACGACGGTGGCCTATAACGTCGACTTTCGTCGTGAGACGTTTGACGCGGCGGTGATCTATGGGCCCATCGCCGAGCAGTCGGCCGAGGCGCGGCACTTATTCGACGAGCGCCTAACGCCGGTCTGCGTGCCTGGGTTGCTGGGCAGTTTGCGTACGCCGCAGGATTTGCAGCATCAGGTACTGTTGCACCCGACCCGAGACGAGCGCGATTGGACGTTGTGGCTCAAGGCTGCCAATGCCTGCTTGAGCGATCCCATCCAACGGCACCACTTCGAAACCTTGGACTTGGCAATGACCGTAGCGTCCCAGGGCTCCGGGGTGGCGATGGGCGACAGTGCGCTGATTGGCGAGGATCTGAAGGCGGGGCGGTTGGCGATGCCGTTTGAACTGCGGGTGTCGACGGGGATGGGGTATTTCCTGGTGTATCCGCCGGGGAAGGAACCGTCGGTTGGGCTGGTCGCGCTGATGGATTGGTTGGTGAGTGAGGCCAGTGCGGGATGACAGCCAACGCCTATCTGCCTGACTCGCCGCGATCCAAATGTGGGAGCTGGTTTGCCTGCGATGACGCCCTGAAAGCCAACGCCTATCTACTAGACACCCCACGATCCAACTGTGGGAGCGGGCTTGCTCGCGAAGGCGGCCTGACAGTCAACACAGTTGGATTGTGTACATATCCATTGCTGCGGTAACGGCCACTTAGGGTTCCGCCTGACGGCGGCTCACTTTTGAAAAGCCGGAATGCCGGCCCAGACAAAAGTAAGCAAAACGCTCTTGCCCCACCACTCGGCACCTCGCCTAGGCTCGGTGTACCCGTAATCCGCCAGTGATTTTGGGGGCCGCCGCCACGCGCCATCCATGGCGCGGGGCGGCTAAACCGGCATCCCTGCCGGTTTACCCCCCAAATCCCTGTCGAATTCCGGCCAGCGTGGTTTAACGGGGCGCTTAAGATCAAGATCAAAAGCAGATCAAGAGCTACTCGCTTCGCATCGTGGTTAGCGTTGACGGCGTTGGGTCAGTAACCGACCGTAAAGCGCTGGCGCGAGTGTTTCGGCGTTTCCACTTCATCCAGCATGGCGATGGCGAAGTCGGCAAAACTGATCGAGCTGTTGCCGTCACTGTTCACCAGCAGATCATCCGTGCCCAGGCGGAATTTGCCCGTGCGCTCGGTGCCGTCGAACAGGGCCGATGGCGACAGGAAGGTCCAATCCAGCTCCTTTTCCTGGCGCAGCGTTTCCAGGAATTCAGCCCCGGCACTGGCTTCAGCTTTATATTCAGCCGGGAACCCTTCGCTGTCGATCACGCGTCCGCCACCGGGCAACAGCAGCGAACCTGCGCCGCCGACCACCAACAAACGTTTCACCCCGGCCTTTTTCACCGGGCCGATCACGGCGCTGGCGGGAAGCGTGGCGAAGTGCGCCGCGCTGATCACCACGTCGCTACCGCTGATGGCGTGTTGCAAGGCCTCGGCATCCAGGGCATCAACCTGTTTGACCGTAACGCCTGGGCGCACAGCCAGCTTGTCGGTATTGCGGGCGATGGCGGTGACGGTATGTCCGCGACGCAGCGCTTCTTCCAGCAGTTGGCTACCGGCGCGGCCGGTGGCACCAATGATTGCAATCTTGCTCATGATGTTCTCCAACAGGGTTAAGGTTTAAAGCCAGTTACCACTTCATTTCGCCCTTGGCGACTTTGGCGCTCAGTTCCAGCGAGCTTTCGTCGGCGAGGGTGGGGTAGCGTTTTTTCATGGCCGCAATCAGGGCGGCGGAGTCCTTGGCCTTGGCGGTTTCGAGGTCGAAGGCCTTGATGTAATCGGCGGTGAAGTTGACCGAGGCCAGCGATGGCGTGCCCAGGTAATGGCCTGGCACCACGGTGTTCGGTTTCAGGTCTTCAATGCGCTTGAGGGTGGCCAACCAGTCTTTATGGGATTGCGCGCTCTGGGTATCAGCCATCCAGACGTGGATGTTTTCAGCGATAACCACACCACCGACCACGGCCTTGATCGACGGGATCCACACAAAGCTGCGATCTGGCTGCGGGCCGTCGATGCCCACCACTTCAAGCTGCTGTCCTTCCAGGGTCAGGCTGTGGCCTTTAAGTACCTGCGGTACAAGGGTCTTGGCCGGTTTGTCTGCGCCCATTTTCGGGCCCCAGAAGGCCAGCTTGTCGGCGACGGTGGCGTTGATATGGTCGACCACTGGCTGCGGCGCCAGCACCTTGGCGTCGGGGAAAGCGGCGGTGAGGGTGTCCAGGCCGAAGTAGTAGTCCGGGTCGCCGTGGCTGATGTAGATGGTGGTCAGGTGCTTGCCGCTGGCGCGGATCTTTTGCACCAGTTGCTCGGCTTGGCCTTTGCCGAATTGCGCATCCACCAGGATCGCGTCTTTCTCGCCGCTCACCAGCACCGAGCTGACCGGGAAGATCGCGGCTTCGCCTGGGTTGTACACGTCCAGTTTCAGGTCTGCCGCCGCTGCGTGGGCAGCGAATGCCAGGGCGGTAGTAGCCAGGGTCAAGCGTTTGAAGGTCGAGAACATCGGGCAGCTCCTGCCATAGGTAAGGGATGCACAGAGCTTAGTTGCATAAAACGCGACAAAAAATGCGATGCTGGGACATAGTTTGTTTCTAAAAGCGGGCAAATCATGGATCGTCTTCAAGCAATGCGCGTGTTTGTCACCGTGGTGGACCTGGGCAGCCAATCCGCCGCTGCCGACCACCTTGACCTGTCGCGCCCGGTGGTCTCGCGTTACCTGGCCGAACTGGAAGACTGGGTGGGCGCACGCCTGCTGCACCGCACCACGCGCAAGCTCAGCCTCACTGCCGCCGGGGGTGAAACACTACCGCGTTGCCGGCAATTGTTGGATTTGTGTGGGGATATGCAGGCCGCCGTCAGCGAACCCGATGATGCGCCCCGAGGTCTGTTGCGCCTGAGCGTCAGCACCTCGTTCGGCCAGGCGCAGCTGGGCGCGGCGATTGCCGAATACGTCAAGCTTTACCCCCTGGTGACGGTGGATTTGCAGATGCTTGATCGCACGGTGAACCTGGTGGACGAGCGCATCGACCTGGCGATCCGCACCAGCAACGACCTGGACCCCAACCTGATCGCCCGGCGCCTGACCGTATGTCGCTCGGTGGTGTGCGCCACACCGGCCTATCTGCGCGAGCATCCGGCGCCGCAGAAAGTCGAAGACCTGGCCCGGCACAATTGCCTGACCCACTCTTACTTCGGCAAGAGCCTGTGGCATTTCGAAGAAAACGGAGAGCACGTGTCGGTGCCGGTCCATGGCAATATCACGGCCAATGAGGCCAGCACGTTGATGCGCGTGACGCTGGCCGGGGCAGGGGTGGCGATGCTGCCCAGTTATCAGGCCGGCGAGCTGATTCGCAGTGGGGAGTTGGTGCGCTTGCTGCCGCACGCCGAGCCCCGACAAATGAACATCTATGCGGTGTACGCCTCACGCAAACACATGCCTTCGGCGTTGCGTAGCCTCCTGGATTTCCTGGTGCTGCGCTTTCCCGAAGAGCCGGTTTGGGATGTCGGGCTTTGAGCTGAAATAAGCGCGCTGAATGGCATCGCATCATGGCAAGTTGACCTATGCTTTAAACAGCACCCTGTAGATCCGTTCAGAGGTCTGTGCCATGAGCATTAAAACCAGAAAGTACCTGACAATTTTCACCCTCTGCGCATTGGCGACAGCGCTGTATGGGACTGCCGCCTACCGCGTCGAGCAAACGCGCATGCAGCCAGCGGCGTTCGCTATCAGCTGCCATCAGGACCAATGCGTTCCCCGCACCGGCAGTTTCAGTGCGCTCAGGTAGGCTGCTCTGCCTTCAGTTGTTCACGAAACGCCTTGGGTGAAAACCCGACCCTGCGGCGAAACAGCCGTGAGAAGTTGGTCGGGTCGGAAAAACCCAGCACTTCGGACATCTCGTTGATGGTCATGCTGGTGTAGGTCAGCAGGCGCTTGGCTTCCAGCAATTGGCGGTCATGCATGATCTGCAACGCCGGTTGCCCACCCAATTCCCGACACGTCCCGTTCAAGTGTGAGACCGAGATGCCCAGCTTGTGGGCCAGGTCTTCAATCTTCGGGTGTTCGCGGTAATGCTGTTCGACCAGTTGCGTAAACCGCCGAAAGTACTCACGACCCCGCGGCGCGCGTGGATGGCGGCGCTGGATCGCCTGGCGGCTGACCCATACCAACAACACGCTGACCAGGGCGTGCAGCATCATGTCCCGTGCCGGTTGGTCATCGGCGTATTCGTCCTGCAAGCGTACGAACAGGCTGTTCAAGTAATCGCTGTCCTTGCCCGCCGGGTAGCTGCCGAGTGTGTGCAGGCCATCGACGGTAGAGCCCAGTTGCGCCTGCAAGTGGCTGACCAGCGGCGCCGAAAGCGTTACCACAAACCCTTCCACATCTTCGGAAAAACGAAAGCCATGCACGCACAGCGGTGGCAGCACTTGCAGGCTCGACTCGTTAAGCGTGGTGCGCTGGCCCTCGATTTCCAGTTGTGCCTGGCCTTTGTGCACATACAGCAACTGGCACAGGTCCGCGTGCCGGTGGGGCTGGATTTCCCACTGGTATTCCCGACTGCGCCGGGAAATGGTTTCGCAGTGCAACAAATCGGGAGTCGGCCACTGCTGGCTTTCCCCGTAAAGCTTGAAGACCGGAATCGCGGTTTTGGTCATGGTTTCAATCCGATACTCAGGATAATGGTTCGGTAATCGCCCCGATTGGCGAAAAGCACAGGTTTTGACGCAGTTTTCACCTTCTTATGAGCCTCACTCAAGTGAAAAATGTCAGCCACAAGAGCAATGACAACTCTTTCACTCCATACGTTCGCGTGAAGCTTGAAGGTCATAAAAATAATGAAAACCCTGAAAACCCAAGTCGCCATTATTGGTGCCGGTCCTTCCGGATTGCTGCTCGGCCAACTGCTGCACAACGCTGGCATCCAGACCCTCGTTCTAGAGCGTCAGAGCGCCGATTACGTACAAGGCCGTATCCGCGCCGGTGTGTTGGAACAGGGCATGGTCGACCTGCTGCGCGAAGCCGGCGTCAGCCAACGCATGGACGCCGAGGGTCTGGTGCACGACGGGTTTGATATTGCCCTCAATGGCCAACTCACCTCCATCGACCTCAAGGCCTTGACCGGCGGCCAGTCGGTGATGATCTACGGCCAGACCGAGGTCACCCGCGACCTGATGGCCGCCCGCGCAGCCGCGGGTGCCATCACCCTGTACGAAGTCTCCAATGTTCAACCCCATGACCTGAAAAGTGAACAGCCGTGGCTGACCTTTGAGCATGAAGGCCAAGCCTGTCGCCTGGAGTGCGACTACATTGCCGGCTGCGACGGTTTCCATGGCGTGGCCCGCCAGTCGATACCGGCGCAAGCGCTGAAGGTGTTCGAACGGGTCTATCCCTTCGGCTGGCTGGGCGTGCTGGCCGACACGCCGCCGGTACATGCCGAGCTGGTGTACGCCAAACATGCGCGGGGTTTTGCGCTGTGCAGCATGCGGTCGCCGACCCGCAGCCGTTACTACCTGCAAGTGCCGGTCGAAGAGAAGCTGGAAGACTGGGCGGATGAACGTTTCTGGGATGAACTCAAAAACCGCCTGCCCGGCTCGTTGGCCGAACGATTGGTGACCGGCCCGTCGATCGAGAAAAGCATCGCGCCGCTGCGCAGCTTTGTGGTGGAACCCATGCAGTACGGGCGCCTGTTCCTGCTCGGCGATGCCGCGCACATTGTGCCGCCCACCGGTGCCAAGGGCTTGAACCTGGCAGCCAGTGATGTGAGCACCTTATTCCGCATCTTGCTCAAGGTGTACCGCGAAGGGCGCCTGGACTTGCTGGAAAAATACTCGGCAATCTGCCTGCGCCGGGTGTGGAAAGCCGAGCGGTTTTCCTGGTGGATGACCTCGATGCTGCATCAGTTTCCCCAGGCGGATGACTTCAGCCAGCGTATTGCCGAAAGCGAACTGGACTATTTCATTCGCTCTGAGGCCGGGCGTAAAACCATCGCAGAAAATTACGTCGGCCTTCCTTATGAGCCTATCGAATAGCCTGCTATCGTATCGAGCATTCCCACCGGTGACCGTTGCCTGTGGGCCCTGCTCGAAGGTTCTGCCGTGACACACCTCAATCAGCCCGCTCCAACCGTTCCCGCCGTGCGCAGTATCCTGGTCGCGCTGATGATGGCGATCTTCCTGGGTGCCCTGGACCAGACCATTGTCGCCGTGTCCATGCCGGCCATTTCCGCACAGTTCCATGACGTCAACCTGCTGGCCTGGGTGATCTCCGGCTACATGGTGGCGATGACCGTGGCGGTGCCGATCTACGGCAAGCTCGGTGACCTGTATGGGCGCCGCCCCATGATGCTCATCGGCATGGGCGTGTTCACCCTCGCGTCGCTGTTCTGCGGCCTTGCGCAAAGCATGGAGCAACTGGTGCTGGCGCGGGTTCTGCAGGGTATCGGCGCTGGCGGGATGGTCTCGGTGAGCCAGGCGATCATTGGCGACATTATTCCTCCCCGCGAACGGGGACGTTATCAGGGGTATTTCAGCAGCATGTACGCGGTGGCCAGCGTGGCCGGGCCAGTACTGGGCGGTTATATGACCGAGTACCTGTCGTGGCGCTGGGTGTTTTTGATCAACCTGCCACTGGGCGTCGGCGCCTGGTACGTGGCCCATCGCACCCTGGTGGGGCTGCCGGTGCCGCAGCGCAAGCCGATCATCGATTACCTCGGCACGGTGCTGATGATCGTCGGCCTCACCGCCTTGTTGCTGGGCATCACTGAAATCGGCCAGGGCCATTCGTGGCGTGACGATCAAGTGCTGGGGTTGCTGGCCTGCGCACTGATGGCGTTAAGCGTGTTTGTGTGGCACGAACGCCGGGCGCGGGAACCGCTGTTGCCGATGCACTTGTTTGCCAACCGCAGTGCGGTGTTGTGCTGGTGCACGATTTTCGTCACCAGCTTCCAGGCGATTTCCCTGACGGTGCTGATGCCCCTGCGCTACCAGACCGTGACCGGCGCTGGTGCCGACAGCGCAGCCCTGCACTTGCTGCCGTTGGCGATGGGCTTGCCGATGGGCGCGTATTTCGCCGGGCGCATGACCTCGGTGACCGGTCGTTATAAACCGATGATCCTCAGCGGCGCGTTGTTGAGCCCCTTGGCGATCCTCGGCATGGCCTACAGCGCGCCCCAGGCGGTGGCGTTTACCAGCGTCTTCATGTTGTTGTGCGGTATCGCCGCCGGTATGCAGTTCCCGACCTCGTTGGTGGGGACGCAGAACTCGGTGGAGCAGCGGGATATCGGCGTGGCCACCAGCACCACCAACCTGTTTCGCTCCCTGGGCGGAGCAGTGGGGGTAGCTTGCATGTCGGCGTTGCTGCTGGCGCTGTTGCACGATTCCAGTTTCGCCCATTTGACGAGCGGCGCACTGGTGGCCGAAGGCAGTTCCGGCAACGTACTGCTCGACGGCCTCAACGCCGCACCCGGCCCGGCGCAGGATGCGTTGCGCGGCGAGCTGGCGGTGACGTTCCGGCATTTGCTGATGGTGAGTGCGGCGGTGTCGCTGCTGGGGTTGGCAGCAGCGATAGCGATGCCGAATCGGGTACTGCGCGGCCGTGAAGACAACGTTAGATAAGCGGACGCGGAGCGTCCCAGGCGGCGTTCCCACGCAGAGCGTGGGAACGATCAGGATCAGGGGCTGTAATACCCCACCGCAACCATGAAATGCCCGCTCTTGCGCACATAGGCATGCTTGTTCTCGACCTTGCCGGTCACCGGGTTTTTCCAGCGGTATTTGTATTCGCCCTGGTCCTGTTCGGCCATCATCTGGAGGATCGGCACACCCACCGGTTTGCCATCCGGGTCCTTGATCTTGGCAAAATCGGTGTTGAGCAGCCGCAGGTTGGTGCCATGGGCGACGTAGCGCCGCGTGTTCAGGTCCACCACAAACACGTAGAGATCATCTTGCAGGAAACCGCTCTGCAAGGAGTTGATCGCCTTGAGCGTGCCGGTTTCATCCTTGACCAACGCCTCCACCGCCTTGTTGCGCAGCGCCCGTGCCTGTTCCGGTGTGGCGCGCGGCAAGTAATACCCGACTGCCAGGATGCGTTCGCCCACCCGCTGATAAAACACGTGCTTATGTTCGACCTTGCCGTCATTCCAGTTCTGCCAGCGGTAGTCAGCCTGCTGGATACCCTGGTCTTCCGGCACGCTCAAGGCTTGTTTGAACGAGGCTTGCAGGTCGGGCCCGAGTACCTCGGACACGTCGCGACCGATCAGCGCGGAGGAGGGCCCGCCACTGGCCAGCAGCACGCCTTTTGTATCGACCACAAACACATAGCGGTCCTGGTCGATGAACTCGCCCTGACGGCTGAAGGCGGCGAAGGCCTTGTCACCTTGCTTGTGGTAGTACGCCAAGGCCTTTTCCAGCAGGGCCTTGGCGGCTTGGGCATCCGCTTCCTGTGCCGTGGCGGCATGCACCTGACTGCAACACAACAGCAGCAGCCAGGTGAATCGGAGCAGTCTCTTCATTTTACCCGTCCCTCGTTCTTGTTGGTGTGCCAAGAGCGTAGACGGTTGGCGGCAAATCAGAAGGGTTTGGTCGGCAGGTATTTGCCGTCCAGGGTGATGACCGCACGGGAGCCGCCGTCCGGGTCTTCGACTTTCTTGATGTCCAGTTTGAAGTTGATGGCGCTGATGATGCCGTCGCCGAATTGCTCATGCACCAGGGCCTTGAGGGTGGAACCGTAGACCTGCAGCATTTCATAGAAACGGTACATGGTTGGATCGGTCGGCACACCGCTCGGGAAGCTGCCGCGCAGTGGGACGCTTTGCAGCAGGCGGCTGGCGTCCTCGTCGAGGCCGAGTTTGCCGCACACGATGTCGGCCGCCTCCTTGGGCAGCGGGTGCTGGCCGAGCAGGGCAGCGGTGACGAATGCCAGGCTCAGCCCGGTGCCGTCGGTGAGGTCCTGCCACGACAGGTTTTTGCGTGCCTTGAGGTCGATAACGGTGTCGGCCAGGGCCAGGCGTGGGGTTTGAGCGAATTGGGATTGCAACATGGTGAGGTCCTCTTGGGTTGAATAAGGTTCAGGCGGCGTGGGCGCGGGTGCTGGGGTGGTCGAGCAGGGAGACGAAGCGCCCGGTGTGCCCGTCCAAAGCGTCGATGCCGCCGGTTTCGATGTCGTACACCCAGCCATGCAGGTTCATCCGGCCTTGTTCCAGCGCCAGGGCGACCGAAGGGTGGGTCTTGAGATTAGCCAGTTGGGCGACCACGTTTTCGCGCACCAACGAATCCAGGCGTGCAGCGTCCGATACGTGCGTGCGGGCGGCATTGATCACCTTGGCCGACTCGGCATGGCGTAACCAATTGGCCACGGCGGGCAGGTGGTCCAGGCATTTGCAGGTGGAAATCGCGGTCATTGCGCCGCAGTCCGAATGCCCACAAATCACAATGTCGCTGACGCCCAGCACCGCTACGGCATATTCGACTGTGGCCGACACACCTCCCGGCTCCGGGCCGTAGGACGGCACTATGTTGCCGGCATTACGGATGACGAACAGGTCACCGGGTTCCTGCTGGGTCAACAGCTCGGGGACTACGCGGCTGTCAGAGCAGGACACGAACAAGGTGCCGGGGTTTTGCGTGGTCGCCAGGTGTTTGAACAAGTCACTGCGCGGGGTAAAGGCTTCACGTTGGAATTTGCGAAAGCCGTCGATGAGATGCTGCATGGTGGTTCTCCTTGCGTCGCTGATGGGGCAAGGATGGAAGTTTTCGGCTATAGCGTCCAAGACCGGTTTATTATGCTTTCTATAAGTCCTGCCTATAGTTGGAGCGCTGCCCATGCTGTTGCGTCATATCCGTTACTTGCTGGCCGTTGCCGAGCATCGCAACTTCACGCGTGCCGCCGAGGCGCTACATGTCTCGCAACCGACCTTGTCGCAACAGATCAAGCAACTGGAAGAAAGCCTGGGCGCGCCACTGCTGGACCGCTCCGGGCGCAGTGTCAGCCTGACCGACGCGGGGCAGGCCTATGTGCGTTATGCGCGGCTGGCCTTGCAGGATCTACAGGCCGGCACCCGCGCCATACATGACGTGCAGGACCTGCGCCGAGGGCATTTGCGCCTGGCCATGACGCCGACCTTCACCGCCTACCTGATCGGCCCGCTGTTGGCACGCTTCAATGCGTTGTATCCCGGCATCACCCTGAGCATTGAGGAACTGACCCAAGACCGCATCGAAGCCGCCCTGGGCGAAGACCTGCTGGATATCGGCATCGGCTTTACCGGCGAGCATGGGCTGGAGATCGACTGTGAGGCGCTGTTTGTCGAAGAGCTGAGCCTGGTCGTCAGTGCCAGCCATCCCGAACGCACACAACCGGCCTGGCTCGAACACCCCCTGGTGCTACTGAACACAGGCTTCGCCACCCGCCGCTACATCGACGACTACTGCCACCAGCAAGGGGTTAAACCGCAGATTGCCATGGAAGCCAATTCCATCAGCGCGATTATCGAAATCGTGCGCAGCACGCCCCTGGCAACCATCCTGCCCCGCGCACTGGCCGAGTCTCAGGCGGGCCTGCATGCCGTGGCCATTGACCCACCATTGCCGCAGCGCACCGCGGCACTCCTGAGCCGCAAGGGCGCGTATCGCAGCGCTGCGTGTGCGGCGTTTGTAGCGTTGATCAAGGCGTAGGCCGAACCGACGCCCCAGGATCCCAATGTGGGAGCTGGCTTGCCCGCGATGACGGCCCGCCAGCCGACGCCTTTCTACCTGATGCCCCGCGATTCAAATGTGGGAGCTGGCTTGCCTGCGAAGACGGCCTGACAGTCAACACCGTGGATTGTGTACATATCCATTCCTGCGGTAACGGCCACCTAGGGTTCCGCCCTGACGGCGGGTCACTTTGGAAAAGAGCCCCAAATCACTGTCGAATTACGGCCAGCGTGGTTTAACGGGGCGCCTGAGATCAAAAGCAGATCAAGATCAAGAGCGACTCGCTTCGCATCGTGGTTACCGTCGACCGTTACAGCGTTGTGTAGATACTTATAGCTATCGCAGGCAAGCCAGCTCCCACAGTTAGATCGCGTCGGCCACATTCAAGGCGCAGCCAACCACTGCCCCACAATCCCCGCATACGCCCCCGTCGCCACACTCAAATGCAACCACTGATCCACGTAACTCTTCCAGGCCACATCATCGCGCGGCAACAAAAACGCTTTTTCACTGTACTGCATCGGTTGCTCCGGGTTGACCGCACACAACCCAGGCTTGAGCTTCTGCTGATAACGCGCCTCGCTGGCGTCGGTAATCATCACATCGGCTTTGCCCGCCAGCAGCTCATCAAAAATCGTCACGTTGTCATGCAGGCGAATCTGCGTCTGGCCCAAGTGCGCACGGGCAAACACTTCATTGGTGCCACCGGCGGGTTCGATCACTCGCACCTGGGGCTGGTTGATCTGTTCCACCGTCTGGTAGCGCTGCACATCGGCGCAGCGCACCAGTGGGATCTTGCCATCGACCCCGAGAGACTGGCTGAAGAAGGCTTTTTTCTGACGTTCCAACGACACGGAAATACCGCCCACCGCGATGTCGCAGCGTTGGGCCAGAAAGTCCGGCATCAGGGTTTTCCAGGTGGTGGGCACCCAGTTGATTTTGGCGTTGAGGCTCTTGGCCAGGGACTCGGCCATGGCAATGTCGATACCTTCATAGCCGCCGTCGCTGCGCAGCGAGGTGTAAGGCTTGTAGTCGCCGGTGGTACACACGGTGAGGGTGCCGCGCGCAATCACGTCGTCAAGGCGAGATGCAGCGGTGTCGGCCTGGGCGACAGTGGCCAGGCTTGCCAGTACACAGAGGGCCAGAGGCGCTTTCATGGGGTCGAATCCTTGGGGCACGGTCGGGGGCTCATTATTTCCAGCACAGGGCAGGGTGGCAAGGCGCGGTGAATGTTTAGCCAAACTGCAACCAAACTCCATCAAGCCTGAATTTACTCGCGTATCCTCGCGTGTGACGCTCAAGTCTTTCTATCACTGTGGACCGCGCATGCACGCTTGCCCCGACACTCACACCGCGACATTGCCGTCTGCGCTTGCGTTCTGGGCCTTGTTCCATTGCCGACACGCGCGCCCGCCAGATACCTCTCTCCTACGTTGATCTACCCCCATGGATGACGCACACCTGTGCGCATCTGCCCGGCGGTGCCTGCGCGCTTGCCTGACGCAAACGTATGAGAATTCCCATGAGTGTTTTTGCCAGCCTGCATGAAGCCCAGACTTTCCTTGAACAGAACTCCGATATTGAGATGTTCGAGCTGTTTATCCTCGATAACAACGGCGTACCGCGCGGCAAGCTGCTGCACCGCGACGAACTGCTGGCGGTGTACGAAAGTGGCCGGCCTCTGCCCAGTACCATCCTCGGCCTGACCATCAATGGCGATGACGTAGAAAACTCCGGGCTGGTCTGGGAGGTAGGGGATATTGACTGCCGCGCCTACCCGATCAGCGGCAGCTTGCAGCGCATGCCATGGCGCTTGATCCCCACCGCAGCGGTGCAAGTCAGCATGCACCCCACCGAAGGCCTGCCCGCCACCGTGGCCGACCCCAGGCACCTGCTGGCCAATGTTATCGAGGCGCTCAAGGCCGATGGTTATTACCCGGTGATGGCGGCGGAGCTGGAGTTCTATCTGCTCGACCAGAAGCCCGACAGCAACGGCCGCCCGCAACCGGCGCGGGATGTGGATGGCAATCGCCCGCGTTCGACGCAAGTCTACGGCCTGCGCGAACTGGAGCAGATCGAGCCGTTTCTTGCCGACCTCTACAGCGCCTGCAAGCTGCAAGGGATTCCGGCGCGCACGGCTATCTCCGAGTACGCGCCGGGCCAAGTGGAAATCACCCTCGAACACCGCACCGACGCGCTGCAGGCGATGGACGAAGCCGTGCGCTACAAACGCCTGGTCAAGGGCGTGGCACACAAACATGGAATGACCGCCTGTTTCATGGCCAAGCCGTTTGACGACCTGGCCGGCACCGGCATGCACATGCACGTCAGCCTGGCCGATGCCCAGGGCAATAACCTGTTTGCCAGTGAAGCGACCGACGGCACGCTACTGCTGCGCCAGGCCTTGGGCGGCATGCTCAGTACCTTGCTCGATTCCCTGTTGATGTTCTGCCCCAACGCCAACTCTTATCGACGCTTCCAAACCAACAGCTATGCGCCGCTCGCTGCCACCTGGGGCGTGGACAACCGCACCGTCAGCCTGCGCGTGCCCGGTGGCCCGGCTCAATCGCGGCATATCGAACACCGCATCTGCGGTGCCGACGCCAACCCCTACCTGGCGGCTGCTGCGATCCTGGCCGGCATTCATCGAGGCATCCGCGAACAGCTCGACCCTGGCGCCCCGGTGCAAGGCAACGGCTACGCCCAGGCCAAGGAACTGCTGCCCACCGACTGGCTGACCACCTTGCGCGCGCTGGAAACCTCCCGCTGGGCACCGGATGCGTTCGGGCGCGAATTCCTCGGCGTTTACCTGGCGGTCAAACGTGCCGAATACCGTCAGTTCATGGGCGAGGTGGGGGAGCAGGATTGGCGGTGGTACTTGCATCAAGCGTGACCGGTTTTAGCGGGGTGGGCTTTCGACCTTTTTTTCACGTTGCGAAGGTTAAGCTGCGGATCAAGGTCGTTCACTACCGTTTCATTCACATGAGCCCGCGATGTCGCCACAACCTCCATCCTCCATCGAGACCGAATTCACCGAGCGCTATGACCGTGAGCATGCCAGGGGCTGTGGCGACCCGCGTCCGCCCAGGCTGTTGCAGCGCCTGTCGGCGTGGCGCGATGCGCGGTTGGTACGCCAGGCCCTGAAAGTGGCGGGCGAGCCAGGGCTTATCCTCGACCTGGCGTGTGGTTCCGGGCGCTTCTGGCCGGTGCTGGCCGAACACGTCAACCGTGTGATCCTGGCCTCGGACAACTCCCAGGCGATGCTCGATCACGCGCGCACCCATCACCCGGGCGGGTTGCTCAAGCGTGTCAAAACATTCCAGGGCTCGGCGTTTTCCATTGGCCTTTCGGCGAATGCGGTGGACTGCATTTTCTGCCTAGATTTGTTTCGCCATGTGCCCGACAGCGATGCACGACTCATGTTATTGCACGAGTTTCACCGCGTCAGTCGCGACACGGTGATTGTTGCCGTGAACGTGGGCACGCCGGTAGAGAGCGAGTTTCGCCAAGCCGGCTTCAAAATCCTCAATTACCAAGAGTTCCTGCCGGGCTCGCGGCGATGGTGCGTCTACGTTTTGCGTAAGAGAGGATAACGCCTGTTTGTCGGACTATTCTTCATCTCCTATCGGAGTTTTCATGATGGCGTGTGCACTGCGGATGCTCGCTAGCCCCTTTCGCGATATATACTGCGCGCCATTCTTCAAGGGAGAGCCGTGTGGCCATCGATATTCACTGGATCTGCGACAACGATAGCCTCGGCCAGCATTGCGCCGAATGGCAGCAGTTGCCATTCGTCGCCCTCGACACCGAATTCATGCGGGTCGACACCTTTTACCCTATTGCCGGGCTGATCCAGATCGGTGATGGCGTGCGCGCTTACCTGATCGACCCCCTGACCATCGACAATTGGCAACCCTTGGCCGCCTTGCTGGAAAACCCTGCGGTGATCAAGGTGGTGCACGCCTGCAGTGAAGACCTGGAAGTGCTGTCGCGCCTGACCGGCAGCTTGCCGGTGCCATTGTTCGACACCCAATTGGCAGCGGCCTACCTCAACCTCGGTTTTTCCATGGGCTACTCGCGCCTGGTGCAGGCGGTGTTGGATATCGAGTTGCCCAAGGGTGAAACCCGCTCCGACTGGCTGCAGCGGCCATTGTCGGAGACGCAGATCAGCTACGCCGCCGAAGACGCGGTGCACCTGGCCGAGGTTTACACCCGTCTGCGCCCGCAACTGTCGGACGACAAATACGCCTGGGTACTGGAAGACGGCGCCGAATTGGTGGCCAACCTGCGCCGCGAGATCGACCCCTACGAGGTGTACCGCGACGCCAAGCTGGCGTGGAAATTGTCCCGTGCCCAACTCGCGGTGTTGCGTGAACTGTGCGCCTGGCGCGAGCAGCAGGCCCGTGCTCGCGACTTGCCGCGCAACCGTATTATTCGCGAACACTCGTTGTGGCCCCTGGCCAAATCCCAGCCGGATAACCTCGCCGCCCTGGGCAAGATCGAAGACATGCACCCGCGCACCGTGCGCCAGGACGGCCAGTTTTTGCTGGACCTGATCAAACGCACCGGTAGCGTGCCCATGGACCAATGGCCGCCTGCCGTGGCTGAGCCGTTACCCGTGGACGCTGCCGCGTTGATCAAGCAACTGCGGGCCCTGGGCCAAACCTTCGCCGAGCGCCTGGACATGGCGCCGGAACTGATGCTGCGCAAGAAAACCCTCGAAGCCCTGGTTAAAAGTGGCTACCCCGATGGGCCTTACCAATTGCCAGACTCGCTGCGTGGCTGGCGCCGCGAGTTGATGGGCCAGGCGTTGCTCGACAGCCTGGCCAATGCCGGAGAACAGCCTTGAAACGTATTTGCTCCATCTACCGCAGCAAGAAAAAAGACGGCATGTACCTCTATGTGCTCAAAAGCGATGCCCTGGAGCGCGTACCCGAGCCGTTGATGGAAGCCTTCGGCAAGGCGCATCACGCCTTTGACATGGTGCTGACGCCGGAGCGCAAGCTGTCGCGCGAAGACATCGCCGTGGTGCTGGAAAACCTCGACAAGCAGGGCTACCACCTGCAAATGCCGCCGGCCGAGGACGAGTACATCGAGCACTTGCCCGAAGAGCTGCTGCGCCGCAACGACCCGATGTGATCGACCAGTGCCCGCTTCAGGGCACAGCTTCAATGGAATCGTATTAGAGGACGGTGGCCGTAAGGATGCGGGCGGCCGTCTGCACTGTTTTTTCAAAGGTTTGAACCATGCGTGTTCTGATTGCTGAACAGGATCATCCGCTCTACGCCCAATTGCTCAGGGACGCCGCCCCAGACCTCGAAGTGCTGACCAGCGGCGATTCGGCCGAGCTCTCGCGCCTGGCCGCCGACTGTCCGGTGTGGCTGGGCCAGCCCGATCTGTTGGCTACCCTGCTGCGCCAGGGCCATCATCCGCAATGGTTGCAATCGACTTGGGCGGGCATCACGCCGTTGCTGGCCGACGGCTTGCCTCGCGACTATCGCCTGACCCGAGCGGTGGGCATTTATGGCCAGGTCATGGCCGAGTTTGTCCTCACCTACATGCTGGGTCACGAGCGCGAAGTGCTGGCGCGGTTGGTCAGCCAGGTAGAGCGCAAGTGGGATAACCGCATGGGCCAGAGCCTGGCCGGGCGCAAGGCGCTGATCGTCGGCACCGGTGACATCGGCCAGCGCGTGGCCGAGTTTCTGCTGCCATTCGGCGTGCAGTTGTATGGCATCGCCAGCCAGGGCCGCGAGCAGGCACCGTTTATCGAAGTGGCCGGGCTCGACCAGTTGGGCCGGCTGGTGGGGGAGGTGGATTACGTGATCAACCTGCTGCCCAACACGCCTGATACCCATGACCTGTACGACGCGGCGCTGTTCAAGCAATTCAAACCCACCGGTTTGTTTATCAACGTCGGACGCGGCGTGGCGGTGGTGGACGCCGACCTGGTCGAGGCGCTCAAAGAAGGGCACCTGGCCGGCGCGGTGATCGACGTGTGCCGTCAGGAGCCCTTGCCGCAACGCCACCCGTTCTGGACGGCATGGGGTTTGCTGTTGACCGGGCACAGCTCGGCCCCGACCTCGCCGCCAATGATGGTGGAGTTGTTTGTGCAGAACCTGCGGGCGTATCAGGCCAAGCAAGCGCTGCGCGGGGAAGTGGATTTCGAGCGCGGCTACTGACAAAACGCGGAAAAATGTGGGAGCGGGCTTGCTCGCGAATGCGGTGGATCAGTCAACACATTTTGTGGCTGCCACACCGCATTCGCGAGCAAGCCCGCTCCCACATTGAGTGTATGCAAGTCTTAGAGACTGAAGTCACCCTCGGACACCAGCTCGCTCAACGGCTTGCGCGGGCTCGGCATTTCGCGCCCTTGCAGGTACTCCGGCAAACTCGACTTGTCACCCAGCTTGCCCACCGCCACCGCCGCATGCAGCGCATAACCCTGGGGAATCTTGAGCTCCTTGCGGGTCAGTTCCTGGTCGAAACCGGCCATGCCGTGGGTGTGCCAGCCACTGAGGCTGGCTTGCAGCGCCAGGTGGCCCCAGGCCGAGCCGGTGTCGAAGGTGTGCCACAGCGCCGGGGTTTCTTCGGTAGCACCCGGGGCGATGAAGTCGGTTTTCGACGCGATGATGACCAGGGCCGACGCATGCTGCGCCCAATTGCGGTTGAATTCATTCAGCAGGCCCAGGAAACGCTCCCAATCCGGCGTGTCACGGCGCGCATACAGAAACCGCCACGGCTGCGAGTTGTAGGCCGAGGGTGCCCAGCGTGCGGCTTCGAAGAAACTCAGCAAGGTCTCTTGCGGGATGCTTTCGCCGGTAAAGGCACGGGGCGACCAGCGCTCGGTGAATTGGGTGTGGATCGGATAATCGGCAACACGGGGGTTATTGCTCATGGACAGACCCTGATGAAAAAAACGGGATTCAAAACTACTGCGCCCACCCAGGCCTGACAAGTCTTGCAACACCGTCAGTCGTAAGCGCTTGGCCCCAACGGGCTTGGGCACTAGACTGGCGGCCTTTTCACCTTCCGATACTGATGCAGAGCCATGGCCGCCAAAGTCGAACCTTTCTGGATACGCAAAACCCTTGAGCACCTCGACCAAGAGGAGTGGGAGTCATTGTGCGACGGCTGTGGCCTGTGCTGCCTGCAAAAGCTTGAGGATGAGGACGACAACAGCGTCTATTACACGCGTATCGCCTGCAAACTGCTCGACCTGAAAACCTGCCAGTGCACCGATTACCCCAACCGCCGTGCCTCGGTGCCTGATTGCATCCAGCTCACGCCGGGCCAGGCCGACCAATTCAAATGGTTGCCGCCGACCTGCGGTTACCGCCTGGTCAGCGAGCGCAAGGACTTGCCGCTGTGGCATCACCTGGTCTGCGGCGACCGTGACGCGGTACACCACGAACGCATTTCCCAGTCCGGGCGCATGCTCAGCGAAGGCAGCGTGCCCGAGGACGACTGGGAGGATTACCTGATTTTCCGCGCAGGCTGAACGAGGAGTGTGTATGAAGGTGGCCGCCAAGTGGGCCGCGGGCCTGGTCGTGCTGGCGCTGAGCGGGCCGGGCTGGTGCGCGAAGAAAGTCGACCTGGATTACCACATCAAGCTGTTGCCCCAAAGCCAGCAGGCCGAGGTGCGCGTCAGCCTGTCCCAGGGCGCGGCGGTGCGCAGCCTGAACTTCGACCTGGGCCGCGACGGTGACTACAGCGACTTCAAGGCCGATGGCCAGTGGCAAGTCACGGGCAACCGTGGCCTGTGGCAACCCAGCCCTGACAAGGCCAGCCTGACCTACCGGGTGCGCCTGGCCCATGTGCGCAAGCCCGGCGTGTATGACACACGCATCACGCCCGGCTGGGCGTTACTGCGCGGCGAAGACCTGGTGCCGGCCGCACGTCTCGACCAGCAAGACGGTATCGAGCTGGTCTCACGTCTGATGTTCGAACTGCCGACGGGTTGGAAGAGCGTCGAAACGGCCTGGCCGCGCATCGGCCAGAACAAATTCCGCATCGACAACGTGTCCCGCCTGTTCGACCGCCCCACCGGCTGGATGCTGGCGGGCAACCTCGGCAGCCGCCGCCTGCGCCTGGGTGAAACCGACGTCACCGTGGCCTCGCCCAAGGGCCAGGGCATGCGCCGCATGGACGTGCTGACGTTGCTGACGTTTGTCTGGCCCCAGGTGGAAGCCGCGTTCCCGCGCCATCCCGGCAAACTGTTGATTGTCGGTGCCAATGACCCGATGCGGCGGGGCGCTTATTCGTTACGCGATTCGATCTACCTCAACAGCCGCACGCCGCTGGTGGGCGAAAATGGCAGCAGCCCGCTGCTGCGCGAAGTGGTGCAGGCCATCGGACGTTTCAATGACCACGACAGCAGTGACTGGATCAGCGAGGGCTTGGGCGAGTACTACGCGATTGAGCTGATGCGACGTGCCGGTGGCATCACCGATGAACGCTATGCGGCGATCCAGGCGCGGCTGACCAAAGAAGGCAAAGATGTCACCACTCTCAAAGGCGAGCACGTCAACGGCGCGACGCTGGCGCGTTCGGTGGTGGTATTGCAGGAACTGGACCGTGAGATCCGCGTGAAGACCCACAACAAACGCTCCCTGGACGATCTGGCGCAGGCGGTGATGCGGGTGAACAGCGTCAACACCAAAGAATTCGTGCAGTTGGCCGAGAGCGTGATCGGTGAGTCGTCGGTGGTACTGGATTCCAAATTACTGCGCTGAGCAACAAAACTGTGGGAGCAAGCCAGCTCCCACATTTTAGATCTTCACAGTCTTGAAGACAGGGATCAGGCTTTAGGTTTCACCGCCTTTTCAGCCGCCACTTCAGCCTTGGTCTTCAGGTTCTTCAACTCTTCACCGGCACGTTCGATCTTGGTGCGCACGCTGTTCATTTCCTGGCGGCCCTGTTCCAGTTTGTCCTTGAGCGAACTGTGCCCGGTAAAGCCACGGGCCAGTGCTACGCCACCAATCGCCACCTGGATCAAGCCGAAAATCCCGCCGCGGCGCAAGCCTTTACCCACCATCATTACCCCGCCGGCCACCGAGCCGATGCGCTCCCAGCCATGCACGTTCTGGGTGGGTTGAGGCTTCAAGGGTGTGGCTTCGATGATAGGTCGCAAGGTTTTGCTGTCGCTCATGATCAGTCTCCAACAAGGGCAAGTGTTACTAGCTGACTATGCGCACGTGCCGGATGTTCCCGCAATGTCAGTACTTGGGGCCCGAACGGGTGTTATTGCCCTTGGCCAGGCGGTCGTAGAGCACCACGTTGACCGTAGCCGCCAGGTTCATGCAGCCGGTGGTGGGGATGTACACCACGTCCTCGCACCAGTCGCGGATCTCTTTGTCCAGGGAGCCGTCTTCGGGGCCGAAGATATACAGCGCGCGGTCGGGGTGGGTGTATTCAGGCAGCGGACGGGCGCCTTCGACCAGTTCCACGGCTACCGGAATGCAGCCCAGGGGCAGGATCTTTTTCAGGTCGTCGATGCCGATCAGCGGGATATCGTGGTGCACCTTCTTGGTGTCGGTGATGAAATCCCGGGCGCGCTCGTAACGCACGCCGGTGTAGAACACCGAGGCCACGCCGTAGCAGCCGGCGGCACGCATCACCGAGCCGACGTTTTCGGGGGATTTGGGGTTATACAGACCGATGCAGCTGTAGCGTTTATTGCCCACGGGGAAGGGTGCCTTGAGAAAAACGGCGATTATACGGCCTGGGGGGATGCAGTGCTTGGGCGATCGCATCGCGGGCAAGCCCGGCTCCCACAGGGAAATGCATTCCTACTGTGGGAGCTGGCTTGCCTGCGATGAGGCCGGAACAGGCAAAGAAGAACGTTAGTCGTCCTTCTTCATCAACCCCGCCAATGCCGCAAACGGGTTGTGCGTCGCCTTGGCAATGCTCGGGCTGCTGGTGGAGCCTTCGCCGAAGTACTGCTGGTCGGTGTAGCGCGAGTGTTCGTTGTCGTGGCAGTACAGGCACAGCAACTCCCAGTTGGAACCGTCCTGGGGGTTGTCATCATGGTTGTGGTTGCGGTGGTGGACGGTCAGTTCACTCAAGCGCTTGCCGGAAAACTCACGGGCGCAGCGGCCACACACGTGGGGGTACATCTTCAAGGCTTTATCGCGGTAGCCCATTTCGCGGTCGCGCTGGGCATCGGCGAGGATGCGGTCCAGCTTGGCGGTGTGGGAGGGCGGGTTGTTCGAGCTCATCATGGCTCCTGGCTATTATTGGGTGGTTCACGGACAAGGTTGATTCTAGCCGCTCCCACAGGGGATTGGCGCTATTGAATCAACCGTGATCAGCCCTTGAGCTTCTCTGCAATCCAGATGGTATGCCGCGTGCCCTTGTTGCCATGGGCAAACACTTGCACTTCCTCGGCCTTGAAACCGGCCTTGCGCAGTTTGTCACTGAACAGCTTGTCGGCACTGGCCGACCACACCGCCAGCACGCCCTTGGGCCGCAGGGCCTTGGCGCACGCGGCCAGGCCACTGGCCGAGTACAGCCAACTGTTAGCTTTTTGCGTGAGCCCCTCGGGGCCGTTGTCGACGTCGAGCATGATCGCATCAAAGCCTTGGGGCTCGGCCTGCAGTACCTTGGCCACGTCTTCCAGGCGGACCACGGTGCGCGGGTCCAGCAGCGGGCGACCGGATTTCTCCCCCAGCGGCCCACGGTTCCATTCCACGACGCCGGGCACCAGTTCGGCCACCACCACTTCGGCGCTCTTGCCCAAATGCTTGAGCGCCGCGGCCAAGGTAAAGCCCATGCCCAGACCGCCGATCAGCACCCGTGAACCCGGGCGCCCGGCCACTTTGCGGCAGGGAATCTCCGCCAGGGCATCTTCGGAGCCATGCATGCGCGTGTTCATCAACTGGCCACCGTCACCGCCCTGGATCTTGATGACGAAGTCCTCGCCGTATTCGAACAGGCACAAGGCACCGCCGTTGTCGGGGATTGGGGTGGTGTCGAGCAGAACGAAACGTTTCATGGAAATCTCATTGGGAAGGGCATTCTTGCGCGGTTGGGAGTAGCCTTAGGGCATTCCGGTCAGGCCATGGAGCCATCGATGAAGTGCAGCATTCTAACGGTCATTGTGTTGAGCGCGCTCGCATTGGGTACCGCGCAGGCTCAGGAGTTACAAACCGTACCGGTCGCGCCCACGCCAACCCCAGGCGCGCCGGGCACGCCAACACCCACGTTGTACCCGCAAGTCACGCCGCCCGTTGCGCCCAAGACCCAGAATGGCTCGCCGCCGCTGGCGCCCATCGTGCTGCCGGCGCCGCCCAAGGACCAGACGGTCCCTGGCCTGCAGCAGAACGACAGCAAGCCGAAAACGCCGGGCGGTTAGACCAACCCGAGAGCCTTGAACACAAAGGCATATTCGAGGGCGACGTCACGTAGCCCCTGATAGCGCCCGCTCATGCCGCCATGGCCGGCGCCCAGCTCGGTCTTGAGCAGCAGCAGGTTGTCGTCCGTCTTGATATCCCGCAGCTTGGCCACCCACTTGGCGGCTTCCCAGTACTGCACGCGGCTGTCGTTATAGCCGGCGATCACCAGCGTGGCCGGGTAAGCCTGGGCGCTGACGTTCTCGTACGGCGCGTAAGCCTTGATGCGCGCATACACCTCGGGTTCCTCGGGGTTGCCCCACTCGTCGTACTCGGTGATGGTCAGCGGCAGTTCCGGGTCGAGCATGGTATTGAGCACATCGACGAACGGCACTTCGGCAATCGCCGCCTGGAACAATTCCGGACGCTGGTTGAGCACCGCGCCGATCAACAGGCCGCCGGCACTGCCGCCGCTGATCGCCAGTTGCTGGGAGGTGGTCAGGCCCTCGGCGATCAAATGTTCGGCGCAGGCGATAAAGTCGCTGAAGGTGTTCTGCTTGTGTTCCTGCTTGCCGTTGCGATACCAGGCTTCCCCCAGCTCACCGCCGCCGCGCACATGGGCGATGGCAAACGCCACGCCACGGTCGAGCAAGCTCAGGCGCGCATGGGAGAACCACGGGTCCAGGCTTGAGCCGTAGGCACCGTAGCCATATAGGTACAGCGGCGTCGGCTTGCCGAGCTGGTCACGCTTGACCACCAGGCTGATGGGTACCTGAGTGCCGTCGGCGGAAGTGGCCCACAGGCGTTGGCTGACGTAATCGTCGGCGTTGAAGACGCCCAGCACCGGAGTTTCCTTGAGCACGACCTGTGCGCCTGTCGCCAGCTCAAGCTGGCGCACTTGGGCCGGGCGATTCAAGGCCTCATAGCGCAGGCGGATCTTGTCGCTGGGAAACTCCAGGCTGTTCTGCACGTAGAGGCTGTAGGCGGCGTCAGGCAATTGCACCCGATAGGCCGGCACATCCTCCGGGTGCACTTCGATGACTGGCAGGCCACCGATGCGCAGGCTCAAGGTCATGGCGTTGGCGTTCAGGCTCACGCCGTCGAGCATGACCTCGTCGCTGTGGGGGATCAGGTTCTGCCAGTCCGCTTCGGTGGGCGGCGTGCCGGTGTCGGCGGCCACGTACAGCGCATGGTTGATGCCGTCGCGGTTGCTGCGGATAAACCAGGTCCACTGGCCATTGCGCTTGCCGTGGTCGACGTCGTATTCGTGGTCTTCGACCCGTGGCGCCAGGCAGGTGAAGGCCAGGTGCGGTTGCTCGGCGTCCAGCGCCCAGACTTCGCTGGTGGTCTTGCTGCCCAGGGCCAGCAACAGTTGGCGTTCGGAGCTTGAGCGGTAGCAATGCAGGAAGAAACGGCCGTCGGGCTCGTGGAACACTTCCTGCGCGGCGGTGCCGTCCAGGCGATAGCGATACAGCTTGTGTGGGCGATGGGTGTCGTCCAGTTCGCCGAAAAACAGCGTCAGGCTGTCATTGGCCCAGGTCATGCTGCCATCGCAGTTGTCGAACGCCAGTTCGCTGACCTTGTCGGTCGCCAATTCCTTCACGAACAGGGTGTAAATCTCTTCGCCGCTGGTATCGAGGCTGTAGGCCAGGCGTTGGTGATCGGGGCTGATGCTGAACGCGCCCAGGGAGAAAAAGCCGCCATTGGCCAGCACGTTCGGGTCCAGCAACAGCTCTTCGCTGCTGGTGTCCACCTGGTTGCTGTCATCGGCCGGGCGGCGGCAGCGGTAATGGCGGGCGTATTCGTCGCCGGCGGTGGTGCGGGTGTAATACAGATACGGGCCCCAAGGGGAGGGCAGCGACAGGTCAGTTTCCAGAATGCGGCCCTTGATCTCGTCGAACAGGGTCTCGCGCAACGCTTGCTGATCGGCCAGTTGGGCTTCCTGCCAGGCGTTTTCGGCCTTGAGGTAGTCGAGCACCTCAGGGTTGTCGCGTTCTTGCAGCCAGGCATACGGGTCTGGGCCTGGGGCCTTGCGGGCAATCGGTGCGGTGGAAATAGGCATGGATAATTCCCTATCTGGCAGACGGTGGCAGGCATTGCAGCCGCGACACGCAAAAGCCGTTATCATAGCCGCCTGTTTGCCAACCTTGCCATGGACACCATGACCGAGAACGACTATCTAACCGCTTGGGGCCTTTACGCCTTCGCCGCTTTGGGCTGCCTGTTGGTGTGGTGGCGCATGACCCGCTGGATCTGGCGCTGGCTGCGCGAGCCCCTGCAATTGCTGATGGCGGTGTTGCTGCTCAGCCCGACCATTGTCGACCCGGTCAAGACCCAGTTTGCGCCGGCCGTGGCCATTACCGCCCTGGACCTGGTGCTCAAGGTCGGCAACAACGCTTGGCGCGCCATTTCCGATCTGTTCATGTACACGATGATCGCGTTTGCCCTGTACATCGTGTTTGTGCTGATTCGCTGGCCCATCGAGCGCGCCGCCAATGCTCGCCGTGAGCGCAAGGCGGCTGCGGATGCGGCCTTGGCCGCCGAGCCGGAAGACGACGAACCGTTCCGTCGTCCGGCGCCTGCCGGTGGTATGCGGGTCGAACCGCGCCTTTAACGTTGTTTGCCCTGCAGCGAGAGCCCTGGCATGTGTGAATTATTGGGCATGAGTGCCAACGTCCCCACCGATATCGTGTTCAGCTTTACCGGGCTGATGCAGCGCGGTGGGCGCACTGGCCCGCACCGCGACGGCTGGGGCATTGCCTTCTATGAAGGCCGCGGCCTGCGTCTGTTCCAGGACCCGGCTGCCAGTAGCGAGTCGGAAGTCGCATTGCTGGTTCAGCGTTACCCCATCAAGAGCGAAGTGGTGATCGGCCATATCCGCCAGGCCAATGTGGGCAAGGTCAGCCTGGCCAATACCCATCCGTTCGTGCGCGAGCTGTGGGGGCGTAACTGGTGTTTTGCCCACAACGGCCAACTGGCGGACTTCAATCCCCGCGCCACCTTCTACCGCCCGGTGGGCGATACCGACAGCGAAGCGGCGTTCTGCGACTTGCTCAACCGTGTGCGCGAAGCCTTCCCCGAGCCGGTGGACATCGAACAGGTGCTGCCCGACCTGATCGCCGCCTGCGCGGAATACCGCAGCAAGGGCGTATTCAACTGCCTGCTCAGCGACGGCGACTGGCTGTTCTGCTATTGCTCGACCAAGCTGGCACAGATCACCCGGCGTGCGCCTTTTGGCCCGGCGCGGTTGAAAGATGTCGACGTGATCGTCGATTTTCAGGCCGAAACCACCCCCAATGATGTGGTAACGGTGATCGCCACCGAGCCGTTGACCGACAACGAAAACTGGACCCGCTACGAACCGGGCCAATGGAGCCTGTGGCGACGCGGTGAATGTGTCAGCCAGGGCGTTACCGAGTAAGGAATCGAGCATGTTGCTTAGCTATCTGCGGTTAGTGCTGTTTGCCGTTGGCTTGTTGGTCGGCGTGCAGGTGCCGGGGTTTATCAATGACTACGCCAAGCGCGTCGAAGCCCACCTGATCGAGGCCCAGACCGGCTTGCGCGGTTTCGAGTCCACGGCGCAGCAGTTCTTCAACGGTGATATGCAAGCCTTGGTGGCGCATTACCGCGCCAGCGATGACCCGGTATTCCAGAGCGACGCCAGCAGCCTGGGCGCTATGCTCGATCGCCAGCTCGAGTTGGACAAGCAATACCAGGCCATGCAAGGCCCGTGGTACATCCGTGCCCTGCAAGTGGCGGTGGCTGCCGACCCGGATATCCGTCTGGAGACCTGGAATGGCTACAGCTACCAGATTCTGCTGACGCCTGAAGCCATGGGCTGGGGCCTGGGCGGGGCGATGCTGTTGTCGTTCGGCATTGAATGCCTGTACCGCTTGATCGACTGGGTGGTGTTGGGCGGCCGGCGCCTGCGCCAGAGCCGGCCCATCGAAGAGCGGGACCTCAAGGGCCTCTGATCAAGGACCGACTCGGTCCAATGTGGGAGCTGGCTTGCCTGCGATAGCGGTGGGTCAGTTACCGATGTGCAGGCTGACCCACCGCTATCGCAGGCAAGCCAGCTCCCACAGTTTTGGGAACGATCAGTCGGGTTTATGCAGTTGCATGCGTTCTGCACCGACTTGCTCGGCATAGCGGGCGACGACTTTCTGGCACAACCCCACAATTTCCTCCACCAACTCCACCCCCACGCGCCACGACACCACTACTTGCAAGTTCGGCAGGCGCTGGGCCATGGGCAGCATCACCAATTCCCCTCGCTCCAGCTCTTCGCTCACCAGCACCGGCGGCAGTGCGCCGATGCCGAAGCCATCGCGCAGCAACCGGGTAATCGCCGACACCGAGTTCACGCAGTTCATGCGCGGTGCGGCCACGCCATTGGCCTGCATCAAACTCAACACGTCCTGATGCGGGTGAGAGTTTTTCGAGTAGGTGATGATGCGCTCCTGGGCCAGTTCGGCGAGGGAGGCGTAGTCGCGGTTGTAGATCGACTGGCTGGCCACTATCCAGGCCATGGGGTGGCTGGCCAGTTCCAGGCTGCGCACGGTTTCCAGACGCAGCAGGTCGGTTTGCAGGATCAGGTCAAGAAAGCCTTTTTGTAGCTGATCGCTGAGGTTAAGCGCGGTATCGGCGATCAGCTCGATCTCCACCAGCGGGAACAGCTTCATCAGTTCAGCGACCAGCGGGCTGAGCCAGGTGTGGATCACCGTGTCCATCGCGCCGATCCGAATGCGCCCGACCTTGCTGCTGGTGGTCTCCAGAGACTGCTTCAAACCCTGCATGGTCACCATCATTTGCTCGGCATAGTCGAGCACTTTCAAGCCTTCCGGGGTCAGGCTCACGCCTCGCGAGTCACGCAGGAACAGCTTCACGCCCAGCTCGCTTTCAAGCACGGCAATGCGGCTGGAAATCGAGGCCTGGGTGGTGAACAGCTTCTCGGCCGTGAGCCGGAAGCTCTTGAGCCTGGCCACCCAGACGAAGGTTTCGAGGAACTTCAAATTCATGGGATCAACTTTTTCTTATGCATGGATCGGTTTTTATTAGTTGGACGTCGCACCGGGCAAGCGCCAAAAATCGAGCTATTCCACGATAAGCGTCGTCGGGGTGTCAGGACAAGTTGCGAGTTCTGCGTAAAAAATCCCACACTACAAGAAAACAAAGCCTACAGGAGCGACCACCGTGAGCCGCCTGCTACTGAACTGCGACATCGGCGAAAGCTTTGGTAACTGGACCATGGGTCTGGACGCCGAAGTCATGCCGTTCATCGATTGCGCCAACGTGGCCTGCGGCTTCCATGCCGGCGACCCGAGCATCATGCGCAAGACCGTCAGCCTGGCATTCAAGCACGGCGTGCAGGTGGGCGCCCATCCGGCCTACCAGGACCTGCAAGGCTTCGGCCGGCGCTCCATGAACTACACGCCGCAGGAAATCCAGGACCTGTTGCACTACCAGATCGGCGCGCTGGATGGCATCTGCCGGGCCCAGGGCGGGCGCGTCAGCTATGTGAAACCCCATGGTGCGATGTACAACGACATGATGGCCAACCCCGCGCAGTTGCGTGCGGTGATCCAGGCCGTGGCCGCCTACGGCGACCTGCCGCTGATGCTGCTGGCCACCCGGGATAACCGCGCGGCCCAAGCGTTGGGTGATGAATACGGGGTGACGCTGTGGTTCGAAGCCTTTGCCGACCGTGCCTATGACAGCAACGGCCATCTGGTTTCCCGCCAGTTGCCCGGCGCGGTGCACCACGACAGCGAAACCATTGTGCAGCAGGCCCTGACCCTTTCCCGTGGCGAATCGCTGATTGCCAGCGACGGCAGCTCATTGGTACTCCAGGCCAATACCCTGTGTGTGCATGGCGACAACGCCAGCTCGGTGGCTGCCGTGCAGCGTATCCGCGAAGCGTTGAAAACAGCATGAACCCACGCATCGAAGTGGTGGCGATCGACTGCCTGATGGTGCGCCTGTTTGATGTGATCGCCGAAGCCAACATGCCGTGGATGCTGGCGGCTACCGAGCGCCTGCGCAATGGCTTTGGCTTGGCATTGGTGGACCTGGTGCCGTCCTACACCACCTTGATGGTGCATTACGATCTCACTGCGCTAACCCCGGCCCAGGCCCGGGCGCTGATTGACCAGGCCCTTACCGACCTGCAACCCCAGGCCCAGGGCAGCGGCCAATGCCATGTGTTGCCAGTGTGGTACGACCTGAGTGTCGGCCCGGAACTGACCTTGCTGTCCCAGCGCAGCGGGCTGGCCGTGGAGGAGGTGATCCGCCGCCACAGCGCCCACGAGTACCAGGTATTCGCCCTGGGCTTTGCCCCTGGGTTTGCCTTTATGGGGCTGGTGGACGAAGTGCTCGCCACCCCACGCCTCAACACGCCGCGCAAACGCGTGGCCGCTGGCAGTGTCGGTATCGCCGAGCGGCAGACCGCCGCTTACCCGGTGGTGTCCCCAGGCGGCTGGAACCTGATCGGCCGCACCCCGGCCAAACTGTTCGACCGTGAGCGCGACGGCTACAGCCTGATGCAGCCCGGCGACACGGTGCGCTTCGCCTCGGTCAGCCACGCCGAATTCATCAACTTGGGTGGCGATGACACGCCGTTGGAGGCGCAAGCATGAGCCGCTTGATCATCGAGGCCAGCACGCCACTGTGCCTGTTGCAGGACGCCGGTCGTTTTGGTGTACGCCACCTGGGCGTGACCCAGGGCGGCGCGCTGGATTGGGTGTCGATGTCCTGGGCCAACTGGCTGTTGGACAATGCCCTGGATGCGCCGGTGGTGGAGATCACCCTTGGGGGCTTTACCGTACAGGCCGAGGATTATTGCCTGCTGGCCTTGGCCGGTGCGGACCTGGGCGCCTATGTCGATGAGCGAGCGATAAGCCCCGGTCGCAGTTTTATCCTGCAAAAGGGCCAGCGACTGCGCTTCACTCAGCCGTTCAATGGGGCACGCGCTTATCTGGCCGCGCCCGGTGGCTTTGATGCGCAGGCGGTACTGGGCAGTTGTGCCACGGTCGTGCGCGAAGCGTTGGGCGGCGTGGACGGTTTCGGCAAGGCCTTGGCCGAAGGCGGGCGGTTGGCGTATTCCGGTACGGGCGGCGCGATGAAGGTGCTGGCTAGCCCGGATTTGCAATCCGGTGCATCACTGGACGTGATCATCGGCGCGCAGATAGGCCAGTTCAGCGGGCAGAGTCTGTTTGATGCCTTCAACGCCGAATGGTCTCTGGACAGCCGTGCCGACCGTATGGGCGTGCGTTTGCTCGGCACGCCGTTGCAGTATCAGGGGCCGTCGTTGATTTCCGAAGGGATACCGTTGGGCGCGATCCAGGTGCCCCCGGATGGGCAGCCGATTGTGTTGCTCAATGACCGGCAGACGATCGGTGGTTATCCGCGGTTGGGCGCGTTGACGCCTTTATCCTTGGCGCGGCTGGCGCAGTGTTTGCCGGGGGAGAAAGTCCGGTTGGCCCCGGTGGTGCAGGAAACAGCGCATCGGCAGCACATAGAGTATTTACGCAGGTTTTCAGCGTAAGTGGGTTTTAAAGATGAGTCCTACGACATTGCAGAATTTTGTCGTCTTTGCCCCAGCGCACAGCCATGCAAGCCTTGAGTGGCTTATTCACTATCAGGCTTTGCTATGCGCTATTTGAAGATATATGCCCAGGATGTACTCGATAACGATATTCCGGATGTGGTCTATCTGGAGTTTTATGACACCGCCCAAACCCCCGCGCTTGTGCATCGGGCAACGGCATTTGATATTACTGACGATGGCCAGTTTGACTGGATTATTGCGGATGATCTCAATCAAGACGGCATTGTCGACAAGGTTGACCGGGAGATGGCACTGGAGTTTTCCCAGCTGTTTCTGGCGTTCCAGTGGTTCAGTCTCGATGAGCCCTTTGACAAATACCTGAAGGTGTTTGCCGGCGACTTCGATGACAACGGGATTCCTGATACGGTGCGGCTGCACTTCCATCAGGGCGAGGGAGACCCTCGAGATGAAACCATCGTCTATTCGGCGGCGGTATACAGCGACGGAAATGGTCAAGGGGCCAGTGTTTCGATCAATCAGGATGTGAACAACGACGGGAAAGTAGACCGCCAGGATTCTGAACTGATCAAACAGTTCGCTGCGCTCTTTCTCAGGTTTTCCTGGATCGACAACGAGCACTGCTGAGTGCCGTGCCTGTAGCCGATAGCATCGGCTACAGGCCAGGGTTCACTTGGATAGAAAACGCATGCCCTCTTCAAGCCCGCGCAGCGTCAGCGGATACATTTGATCCTCCACCAACTCCCGCACGATCCCCGTCGACGCCGTATAGCCCCAGGTATCTTTCGGGTAGGGGTTAATCCAGATCAGCTTCTTGTACTTGGCCATGAAGCGCTGCATCCACACATACCCCGGCTCCTCGTTCCAATGCTCGACGCTGCCACCGGCCTGGGTGATTTCATAGGGCGCCATGGCCGCATCGCCGATAAAAATCACTTTGTAGTCGGCGCCGTATTTGTGCAGCAGGTCCTGGGTGGAGGTGCGTTCGGAAGTACGGCGCTGGTTGTTCTTCCACACCGATTCGTACACGAAGTTGTGGAAGTAAAAATACTCCAGGTGCTTGAACTCGGTCTTGCACGCCGAGAACAGCTCTTCGCAGATCTTCACGTGGGCATCCATCGAGCCGCCGATGTCGAACAGCAGCAACAGCTTGATGGTGTTACGCCGTTCGGGGCGCATCTGGATATTCAGCAAGCCGGCATCGCGGGCGGTGTGGTCAATGGTGCCGTCGATATCCAGCTCTTCGGCTGCGCCCTGGCGGGCAAACTTGCGCAGGCGGCGCAGGGCGATCTTGATGTTGCGCGTGCCCAGTTCCACCTGGTCGTCGAGGTTCTTGTACTCGCGCTGGTCCCAGACTTTCACCGCCTTGCCCTGACGCTTGCCGGCGTCACCGACGCGAATGCCTTCAGGGTTGTAGCCGCCAGAACCAAAGGGGCTGGTGCCGCCGGTGCCGATCCACTTGTTGCCACCGGCGTGGCGTTCTTTCTGTTCTTCCAGGCGTTTCTTGAACTCCTCGATCAGCTTGTCGAGGCCACCCAGGGACTGGATCTGCGCGCGTTCCTCATCGCTCAAGGAACGTTCGAATTCCTTGCGTAGCCATTCTTCGGGGATCAGCGCCTGCAGGTGGTCGTCGAGCTTTTCCAGGCCGTTGAAATAGGCGCCGAAGGCCCGGTCGAACTTGTCGAAATGCCGCTCGTCCTTGACCAGGATCGCCCGGGCCAAGTAGTAGAACTCGTCCATGTCGGCGAAGGTCACGCGCTGTTTGAGCGCGTTGATCAGGTCGAGCAGCTCGCGCACCGACACCGGCACCTTGGCGGCACGCATTTCGTTGAACAGGTTGAGCAGCATCAGCGATTACCGCGACGGCTCATGAACGCCAGACGCTCCAGCAACTGCACGTCTTGCTCGTTCTTCACCAGGGCGCCAGCCAGGGGAGGGATGGCCTTGGTCGGGTCGCGCTCGCGCAGCACTGCTTCGCCAATATTGTCGGCCATCAGCAGCTTGAGCCAGTCGACCAGCTCGGAGGTGGACGGTTTTTTCTTCAGGCCCGGCACCTTGCGCACATCGAAGAACACGTCCAGCGCTTCGCTGACCAGGTCTTTCTTGATGTCCGGGTAGTGCACGTCCACGATCTTTTGCAGGGTGGTGCGGTCGGGGAAGGCGATGTAGTGGAAGAAGCAGCGGCGCAGGAACGCGTCCGGCAGCTCTTTTTCGTTGTTGGAGGTAATGATGATGATCGGGCGCTTCTTGGCTTTGATGGTCTCGTCGATTTCGTAGACGTAGAACTCCATCTTGTCGAGTTCTTGCAGCAGGTCGTTGGGGAACTCGATGTCGGCCTTGTCGATTTCATCGATCAGCAGGATCACCCGCTCTTCTGATTCAAAGGCTTCCCACAGCTTGCCCTTCTTCAGGTAGTTGCGTACGTCGTGCACCTTGTCCACGCCCAGTTGCGAGTCGCGCAGGCGGCTGACCGCGTCGTACTCGTACAGGCCCTGGTGCGCCTTGGTGGTGGACTTGATGTGCCAGGTGATCAACCTGGCACCGAAGGATTCGGCCAGTTGCTCGGCAAGCATGGTCTTGCCGGTGCCCGGTTCGCCCTTGACCAGCAGCGGCCGCTCCAGGGTGATGGCGGCGTTGACGGCCAGTTTCAGGTCATCGGTAGCCACATAGGCCTGGGTGCCTTCGAACTTCATCGGTCATTCCTCAAATTCATCAATGGCCTGACTATACCGCGCAGCCCCGGCGACTGTGAACGCAGACGGGCTATTCAGTCTCTGAATGGCGGGTCACATCAGCCCTGGCCCATGCAGGGAGTGTGGAGCCAGCTCCCACAGGGTTAATCAGCGCTGGGCTTGGGCTGTTCGTAACGAGCATTGAACGCCTGGATGAACCCATTGCGCAGAATCGCGATCACCGCAGAAAACGCGCTGACATTTTGCTGATGCACGCTACCGCTCAGCTCTACACGGGTGGCGAACTGGTTTTTACGCTGGTTTTTCAGCACGGTTTCGCTGGCGCCCACCACGGCTTCCCAGATCGAACGGAAGATATTCTTGTCCTGGTTTTCAACGTCTTGTTGCCAGTCGAACACCTCCACATCGCGCAGCAGCGGCTTGATGTAGCCGGTGAGCCGGCCATTTTCAGCCTGGGCTTCGATCACCACATCGCCTGTGCCAGCCTTGAAGTCGAACTTGCCATAGGCAGAGGCGAAGTCATTCATGCGTTTTAGTTGCAGGTCGCGGGCGCGGAAGCGGAACTCGAACTCTTCGAAATCGCTCAGCGGGTCAAAGGTGGCGTTGGCTTCCAGGGGCGCCTGGCCTTGCAGCAGTGCCTTGCCTTCAAAGCGTGCATCACGCTTGCCTTTGACATCCACCACATTGGTCAGGTTGTAGAAGCTGGCGTTGACCCCGGTGGCGTTGATATTCACCTGGGGCTTGGAGCTGAAGTTATGGAAGGCGATCTCGCCGTCTTCGATGCGCACTTCATTGAGGGTAATCGGCAGCAGCTTGCGCAGTTGTTCCTGCCAATCGGTGCCCTTACCGGTCTGGGACGCCTGCTTGTTGGCCCCGCCATCGACGAAGTTGATCTGCGGGCGCACAAAATGTCCTTCGGCCACGACGGCATGGTCGTACCACAGCGAATGCCAACTGACTGCGAACTCGATCAGCGGCGCCTTGACGAACGGTACCGGGACCTTGCCGTCCACCTTGACGATTTGCAGGCCGTTGATCCGGTATGCGCCGCGCCATAGCGCCAGGTCCACATCGGCAATCTCGCCGTGGTAATCACCCATGTTGGCGAGTTTGTCGTTCAGGTAGTTGCGTACCAGGTAGGGCAGCGCGATGTGCACGGCAATCAGGACCAGCACCAGAGCGGCGATTGTCCCTAACGGCCAACTGTAGCGACGTTTCATTGGGCAGTTCTCCTAGCTTGTAGGGGATTGACTGTTCTGATAGTCGCAACGTTCCTCCTTCTGGACGCTTGGGAGCACGAGGCATACCCTTGGGGCCTTTCCCAAAGTCTCGACAACAGGAATCGCCATGAGCCGCATCTTCGCAGACAACGCGCACTCCATCGGTAATACGCCTCTGGTTCAGATCAACCGCATCGCACCGCGTGGCGTGACGATCCTGGCCAAGATAGAAGGGCGCAACCCGAGTTATTCGGTCAAGTGTCGCATTGGCGCCAGCATGGTCTGGGATGCGGAAAGCAGCGGCAAGCTCAAGCCGGGCATGACCATTGTCGAGCCGACTTCGGGCAACACCGGTATCGGCCTGGCGTTTGTCGCCGCCGCCCGTGGCTACAAATTGCTGCTGACCATGCCGTCGTCCATGAGCCTTGAGCGCCGTAAAGTGCTCAAGGCTCTGGGCGCCGAACTGGTGCTGACCGAGCCGGCCAAGGGCATGAAGGGCGCCATCGACAAGGCTGCCGAGATCGTCGCCAGCGACCCGGCCACCTACTTTATGCCGGCCCAGTTCGATAACCCGGCAAACCCTGCGATCCACGAGAAAACCACCGGCCCGGAAATCTGGAGCGACACCGATGGCGCCGTGGACGTGCTGGTGGCAGGCGTGGGGACCGGCGGCACGATCACCGGGGTATCACGCTATATCAAGAACACGGCGGGCAAGCCGATTCTGTCGGTGGCCGTGGAACCCATGGTTTCCCCGGTGATCACTCAGGCCTTGGCGGGTGAAGAGATCAAGCCCAGCCCGCACAAGATCCAGGGCATCGGCGCCGGTTTCGTGCCAAAAAACCTCGACCTGTCGATGGTCGACCGCGTGGAGCTGGCGACCGACGAAGAGTCCAAGGCCATGGCCCGACGCTTGATGCTGGAAGAAGGCATCTTGTGCGGGATCTCCTGTGGCGCCGCCATGGCCGTGGCCGTGCGCCTGGCCGAGAAGCCAGAGATGCAGGGCAAGACTATTGTGGTGATCTTGCCGGACTCCGGTGAGCGCTACCTGTCGAGCATGTTGTTCAGCGATTTGTTTACCGAGCAGGAAAACCAGGCCTGATCTTAAGAGCAACCCTGTGGCGAGGGAGCTTGCTCCCGCTGGGCTGCGCAGCGGCCCCATTATTCTGGGAGCGCTTCGCACTCCAGCGGGAGCAAGCTCCCTCGCCACAAGGTTGATGTATGTCACCCGGTCGGTCTGGGCCTTCTGCATAATGGCTCAAGTGTTTATCATGGCCGGCTGTTACGTCTGGTTTCCCATTGACGGAAATTTGCTGGCCAGGCGCTTATTTCCAGGAGTTGCTGCATGACCTTTTCTTTGGCCGCCAAACTGTCGGTGTTGCTGCTGTTCATCGGCAGCACGCTGTATGTGCACCTGCGTGGCAAGGCCCGTTTGCCGATGTTGCGTCAGTTCGTCAACCATTCGGCGCTGTTCGCCCCATATAACGCCCTGATGTACCTGTTTTCCGCGGTGCCGTCCAAGCCCTACCTGGACCGCAGCAAGTTCCCGGAACTGGATGTGCTCAAGGACAACTGGGAAGTGATCCGCGAAGAGGCCATGCACCTGTTCGACGAGGGCTACATCCGCGCCGCCGAAAAGAACAACGACGCCGGTTTCGGTTCGTTCTTCAAGAAGGGCTGGAAGCGTTTCTACCTCAAGTGGTACGACAAGCCGCTGCCATCGGCCGAGGCGCTGTGCCCCAAGACCGTGGCGTTGGTGAGCAGCATCCCTAACGTCAAGGGCGCGATGTTTGCGCTGTTGCCGGGCGGCAGTCACCTCAACCCGCACCGCGACCCGTTTGCCGGTTCCCTGCGTTATCACCTGGGGCTGTCCACGCCGAACTCCGACGACTGCCGTATCTTCGTCGACGGCCAGGTCTACGCTTGGCGCGACGGTGAAGACGTGATGTTCGACGAAACCTACGTGCACTGGGTGAAAAACGAAACCGAACAGACCCGGGTGATCCTGTTCTGCGACATTGAGCGCCCATTGAGCAATCGCGTGATGACCCGCATCAACCGTTGGGTCAGCAAGCAGCTTGGCCGTGCCACAGCGCCGCAGAACCTCGATGACGAGCGCGTGGGCGGCATCAACCAGGCGTACGCCTGGAGCAAGACCTTCAGCGACAAGTTCAGCGGCCAGGTCAAACAGTGGAAGCGCAAGCATCCCAAAGCCTACCGCATTGCGCGGCCGGTGCTGGCGGTGGTGGTGCTGGTACTGCTGTGGAAGTGGCTGTTCGGCTAAACCGCACACCCTAAAAAAGGCGCTGTATCGATAGATGCAGCGCCTTTTTTATGCCTGGAATGTGATCAAAACTGTGGGAGCTGGCTTGCCTGCGATGGCGGAGTATCAGCTATAAAAATGTTGGCTGACCCACCGCTTTCGCAGACAAGCCAGCTCCCACCTTTGATCTGCGTTGCTCTTAAGAGGCGATCAACTGGCGCAGCACGTAGTGCAGAATCCCACCGGCCTTGAAGTATTCCACTTCATTCAAGGTATCAATCCGGCACAGCACCTCAACCTTCTCGCTGCTGCCATCCTCCCGCGTGATCACCAACGTCAGGCTCATCCGCGGCTCGATCTCGGCATCGGTCAGCCCGAGGATATCGATCTTCTCTTTGCCGGTGAGCTTGAGTGTCTTGCGGTTCTGATCCAGCTTGAACTGCAACGGCAACACGCCCATGCCTACCAGGTTGGAGCGGTGGATACGTTCGAAGCTCTCGGCGATTACCGCCTTGATCCCTAGCAGGTTAGTGCCCTTGGCCGCCCAGTCGCGGCTGGAGCCGGTACCGTATTCCTGGCCGGCGATCACCACCAGCGGTGTGCCCGAGGCCTGGTACTGCATGGCGGCATCGTAGATCGCCATTTTCTCGCCCGTGGGGATGTACAGCGTGTTACCGCCTTCTTCGCCGCCGAGCATTTCATTGCGGATACGGATATTGGCGAAGGTGCCGCGCATCATCACTTCATGGTTGCCCCGGCGTGAGCCGTAGGAGTTGAAGTCACGCGGCTCCACGCCCTGTTCGCGCAGGTAGCGCCCGGCCGGGCTGTCGGCCTTGATATTGCCGGCAGGGGAGATGTGGTCGGTGGTCACCGAATCCCCCAGCAGGGCCAGCACGTTGGCGCCCTTGACGTCCTCGATCACCGGCAACGGGCCGGCAATGTCGTCGAAGAACGGTGGGTGCTGGATGTAAGTGGAGTCCTTTTGCCACACGTAGGTCGCCGCCTGCGGCACTTCAATCGCCTGCCATTGCTCGTCACCGGCAAACACCTCGGCGTATTCCTTGTGGAACATGCTGGTGCTGACTTGGGCCACCGCCTCGGCGATTTCCTGGCTGCTGGGCCAGATGTCCTTGAGGTACACCGGGTTACCCTGCTGGTCGTTGCCCAGCGGCTCGCTGCTGATGTCGATGCGCACGGTGCCGGCCAGCGCGTAGGCGACGACCAGGGGTGGCGAGGCCAGCCAATTGGTTTTCACCAGTGGATGCACGCGGCCTTCGAAGTTACGGTTGCCGGACAGCACCGAGGCCACGGTGAGGTCGGCCTTCTGGATGGCTTTTTCGATCGGCTCGGGCAGGGGCCCGGAGTTGCCGATACAGGTGGTGCAGCCGTAGCCCACCAGGTCGAAGCCAAGCTTGTCCAGGTACTGGGTGAGGCCCGCAGTCTTGTAGTAGTCGGTGACCACTTTGGAGCCCGGCGCCAGGGAGCTTTTCACCCAGGGCTTGCGGGTCAGGCCTTTTTCCACGGCTTTTTTCGCCACCAGCCCGGCCGCCATCATCACGCTGGGGTTGGAGGTGTTGGTGCAGGAGGTAATCGCGGCGATCACCACGGCGCCGTTTTTCAGGCGATAGGTGTTGCCTTCGTATTCATAATCCGCCTCGCCGACCAGGTCGGCATTGCCCACGGCAACGCCGCCTCCGCCTTCGCTTTCCAGGCGGCCTTCTTCTTTGCTGGTGGGTTTGAATTGCAGGTCGAGAAAATCGCTGAACGCTTGGCCTACATTCGGCAGGGCGACGCGGTCCTGGGGGCGTTTGGGCCCGGCAAGGCTGGCCTCGACAGTGCCCATGTCCAAGGCCAAGGTATCGGTGAAGACCGGCTCCTGGCCGGCGTTGCGCCACAGGCCCTGGGCCTTGGTATAGGCTTCCACCAGCTTGACCGTCTCAGCCGGGCGGCCGGACAGGCGCAGGTAGTCCAGGGTCACCTCATCCACCGGGAAAAAGCCACAGGTCGCGCCATATTCCGGTGCCATGTTGGCGATGGTAGCGCGGTCGGCCAGGGGCAAATCGGCCAGGCCGTCGCCGTAGAACTCGACGAACTTGCCCACTACGCCTTTCTTGCGCAGCATTTGCGTCACGGTCAGCACCAGGTCGGTGGCGGTGATGCCTTCCTTGAGCTTGCCTGTGAGCTTGAAGCCGATCACTTCCGGGATCAGCATCGACACCGGCTGGCCGAGCATCGCCGCCTCGGCTTCGATCCCGCCCACGCCCCAGCCCAATACGCCGAGGCCGTTGATCATGGTGGTGTGGGAATCGGTGCCGACCAGGGTGTCGGGGAAGGCGTAGGTGTGGCCGTCTTCCTCTTTGGTCCACACGGTGCGGCCCAGATATTCGAGGTTGACCTGGTGGCAGATGCCGGTACCCGGTGGTACCACGCTGAAGTTGTCGAAAGCGCTTTGGCCCCAGCGTAGGAAGGCGTAGCGTTCGCCGTTGCGCTGCATCTCGATATCGACGTTCTGTTCAAAGGCGCTGTCGCTGCCGAACTTGTCGACCATCACCGAGTGGTCAATCACCAGGTCCACCGGTGACAGCGGGTTGATGCGCTGTGGGTCACCCCCGGCCTTGGCCACGGCAGCGCGCATGGCGGCCAGGTCGACCACGGCGGGTACCCCGGTAAAGTCTTGCATCAGCACGCGAGCGGGGCGGTACTGGATCTCGCGGTCGGACTGGCGTTCTTTGAGCCAGGCGGCGATGGCCTTGAGGTCGGTGCCGGTGACGGTCTTGGCGTCTTCCCAGCGCAGCAGGTTTTCCAGCAGCACCTTGAGGGACATCGGCAGCTTGTCCAGGTCACCCAGGCTCTTGGCGGCTTCGGGCAGGCTGAAGTAGTGGTAGGTTTTACTGTCTATTTGCAGTGTCTTAAGGGTTCTCAGGCTATCAAGGGATGACATTACATGACTCCTTATGGTCCGCACGGCTACGGACCTGACGGGACGAACAGAGCTATCACGTTAGCGCTGTTTTCATTAGCAGGCTAGTAACTGGACTCTATCGCTGAGTCCAAGGTTCCGAACTCGGCTATCATGCGCGCGTTTTCATGACAGGTATTGCGATAGCGCAACGCCGGTTGATTCACCAGGAGATTCAATGAACACCCTTTTTATGCACTGCCGCCCGGGTTTTGAAGGCGAAGTCTGTTCCGAGATCGCGGAGCACGCCGCGCGCCTGAACGTTTCCGGCTACGCCAAGGCCAAGACCGGCAGCGCCTGCGCCGAATTTGTCTGCACCGAAGAAGACGGCGCCCAGCGCCTGATGCACGGCCAGCGCTTTGCCGAGCTGATCTTCCCCAGGCAGTGGGCGCGCGGGGTGTTTATCGACCTGCCGGAAACCGACCGCATCAGCGTGATCCTCGCCCACCTGCGCGAATTTCCGTTGTGCGGCAGCCTGTGGCTGGAGATGGTCGACACCAATGACGGCAAGGAACTGTCGAACTTCTGCAAGAAATTCGAAGTGCACCTGCGCAAAGCCCTGCTTAACGCCGGCAAGCTGGTGGACGACCCGAGCAAGCCGCGCCTGCTGCTGACCTTCAAGAGCGGCCGCGAAGTGTTCATGGGCCTGGCCGAGTCGAACAACTCGGCGATGTGGCCCATGGGCATCCCGCGCCTCAAGTTCCCGCGTGATGCGCCCAGCCGCTCGACCCTCAAGCTGGAAGAGGCCTGGCACCACTTCATCCCCCGTGACCAGTGGGACGAACGCCTGCACGGCGACATGACCGGCGTCGACCTCGGCGCAGCACCGGGCGGCTGGACCTGGCAACTGGTCAACCGTGGCATGCTGGTGACCGCCATCGACAACGGCCCCATGGCCGAAAGCCTGATGGACACAGGCCTGGTGCAACACCTGATGGCCGACGGCTTCACCTTCGTGCCCAAGCAGCCGGTGGACTGGATGGTCTGCGATATCGTCGAGAAACCTGCGCGCAACGCGGCACTCTTGGAAACCTGGATTGGCGAAGGGCATTGCCGCGAGGCGGTGGTGAACCTGAAGTTGCCGATGAAGCAGCGTTACGCCGAGGTGAAGCGCCTGCTGGAGCGCATCGAAGAGGGCTTCAAGGCGCGTGGCATTCGTGTGGAGATCGGCTGCAAGCAGCTCTACCACGACCGCGAAGAGGTGACATGTCACCTGCGCCGCCTGGTAGATGTAAAGAAATCCAAAAGCCGCTGAGATCAAAAATGTGGGAGCGGGCTTGCTCGCGAAAGCGGTATAACAGTCAAAATTTATGTTGAATGTGCCCCCGTCATCGCGGGCAAGCCCGCTCCCACATTGTTGAGCGGTGCCAGTTTTAGGAGTGAAGTATGAGTCTTGAACAGCCGGTTGATGGCACCCTCGACGCCACCGGCCTCAACTGCCCGGAACCCGTGATGATGCTGCACCAGCACATCCGCGACCTGCCGGCGGGCGGCCTGCTCAAGGTCATCGCGACCGACCCGTCGACCCGTCGCGATATCCCCAAGTTCTGCGTGTTTCTCGACCACGAACTGGTGCGTCAGCAGGAAGATGCTGGCACCTACCTGTACTGGATCCGCAAAAAAGCCGATTAAGCCTGCGCCTTTTCGGCCCGTATGCGTCGGCGTGCGCTGCGCGCCAGACGCACCACCAACATCCCCGCCGCACAGCTCAAGCCCACGATCAGGCCTTGCCATAAACCGCTTGGGCCGCTGGGCTCACCGAGCCAGTTGGTCAGGCCCAGGGCGTAACCCACCGGCAGGCCCACGCCCCAATAGGCGAACAAGGTCAGCACCATGGTCACCCGGGTGTCCTGATAGCCGCGCAATGCGCCGGCGGCGGTGACCTGGATCGAGTCAGAGAACTGGAACAGCGCCGAGAACACGATCAGCATCGATGCCAGGTGGATCACCACCGGGTCGGGGGTGTAGATCGCTGCAATCTGCTCGCGAAACAACAGCATCAAGCTGCAGGAAAAACAGGCATACGCCAGTGCGGTGCCCATGCCGACGCCGGCGGCGAAGCGTGCTTCCCGAGGTTCGTCGCGCCCCAACGCCTGGCCGACGCGCACGGTGACGGCCATGCTCAGGGAATAGGGGATCATGAACACCAGGGAGCTGACGTTCAGCGCGATCTGATGGCCGGAAACCACGGTAGCGCCCAGGCTGCCGAGCAACAGGGCAATCACTGCGAAAATGCTCGACTCGGCGAAGATCGCCACGCCAATCGGCAGGCCGATGCCCAGGATGCGCTTGATCACCGTCCATTGCGGCCAGTCGAAGCGCTTGAACAGTTCGCTGCTCTGGTACACCGGGCCCCAGCGCGTCCAGCCGGCCAGGCCCAGCATCATCACCCACATCGCAATGGCCGTGGCCCAGCCGCAACCCACGCCGCCCATGGCCGGCACGCCGAAATGGCCGTAGATGAAGATGTAGTTCAACGGGATATTCAGCGCCAGGCCACATAGGCCCATGACCATGCTCGGCCGAGTACGGCCCAGGCCATCACTGAAGCAGCGCAGCACATAATACAGCGCAATCGCCGGCATCCCCGCAGCGATGCCATGCAGGTAACCCATGGATGGCTCGATCAGGTCGGGCTCGACCTTCATCGCATGCAGGATCGGCTCGGCACACAGCAACAGCAGCGCACCGCAGAGGCCGACCACCACGGCCAACCACAACGATTGGCGCACCAACGGGCCGATCTCGGTCAGTTTTCCCGCGCCATAACGCTCGGCCACTTTCGGCGTGGTGGCCAGCAAGGTGCCGGTCATCAGCAGGTACACCGGGATCCAGATCGAGTTACCCAGGCCGACCGCCGCCAGGTCCTGCGGGCTCACGCGCCCGGCCATCACCGCATCGACGAAGCTCATGGCGGTTGTGGCCAGTTGGCCAATCATGATCGGCAAGGCCAGCGTCAGCAGGCCGCGCACTTCCCGGCTGATGCGGGCGGGGCGGGAGAGGGGAGCGGTGGCAGTGTTCACGTACAGGTGTCCAATAAAAAGGCAGTCGCAAGGACGGCGGATTCTACGCGTTGACGCAGCGGTCAGGAAAAAACCTGTGTTAGGGATTTGTAAGCGATGCGCCCAGGCCAGCGCTGACCCCTGTGGGAGCTGGCTTGCCTGCGATGCGGACACCTCGGTACATCAGGCAAACCGGGTCGATGCAGTCGCAGGCAAGCCAGCTCCTACACAGGATCTTCTGTACACTGCCAATCCGCCAAAGGAGCCTGCCATGCTGATTGTTGCCGACGAAAATATCCCGCTGCTCGATGCATTCTTCGAAGGGTTTGGCGAGATTCGCCGCGTGCCCGGCCGTTCCATCGACCGCGCCACCGTCGAGCAGGCCGATGTACTGCTGGTGCGCTCGGTGACCAACGTCAACCGTTCCCTGCTTGAGGGCAGTAACGTGCGCTTTGTCGGCACCTGCACCATCGGCACCGACCACCTGGACCTCGACTACTTCAAGCAAGCGGGTATCCAGTGGTCCAGCGCGCCCGGCTGCAATGCGCGCGGGGTAGTGGACTACGTGCTTGGCAGCTTGCAGACCCTGGCTGAAATCGAAGGCGCTGACCTCAAGCAGCGCACCTACGGCATCGTCGGTGCCGGCGAAGTCGGCGGGCGCTTGGTCAAGGTGCTCAAGGGCCTGGGCTGGAATGTGTTGGTGTGCGATCCGCCGCGCCAGATTACCGAAGACGGCGACTACGTCAGCCTGCAGCAGATCATCGAACAGTGCGACGTAATCAGCTTGCATACGCCGCTGATCAAGTCCGGCAACGGTTCCACCTGGCACCTGCTTGATCGCCAGCGCCTGGAACAGCTCAAGCCGGGCACCTGGCTGATCAACGCCAGCCGGGGCGCGGTGGTGGACAACGCGGCCCTGCGCGAGGTGTTGCTGGCGCGCGAAGACCTGCAAGCGGTGCTGGACGTGTGGGAAGGCGAGCCCGAGGTGGACGTCGACCTGGCCGACCTGTGCGTGCTGGCCACGCCCCATATCGCCGGTTACAGCCTTGATGGCAAGCAGCGTGGCACCGCGCAGATTTACCAGGCGCTGTGCGCGTACCTGGGCCAGGAACCAAGTATTCGACTGAGTGATTTGCTACCGGCCCCCTGGCTGGCCGAGATGCACCTGAACCCTGAGACGGACCCGGCCTGGGCGCTGGCGACGTTGTGCCGCAGTGTGTACGACCCACGCCGTGACGACGCGGATTTCCGTCGCAGCCTGGTGGGCACTGTGCAGGAGCAGCGCCAAGCTTTCGACCTGCTGCGCAAGCACTATCCGGAGCGTCGCGAGATCGATGGCTTGAAGGTGCGGATCAACGGGGAGTCGGCGGTGCTGTCACAGATCGTGACTGCTCTGGGTGCCGAACAGCTGTAACGGTTATCGCGGTGCTCTTGAGGCATTCGCGAGCAAGCTCGCTCCTATAGGGACACAAAAAACCCGGCCACTTGGGCCGGGTCTGAAAGAGCGTGGGCGCTTCAGCCTTGCTGGGCGGGCTTGACCAATCGCTGTTCCAGCTCGCTGCAGGCTTGCTGGATCATTTCTTCGGTAATCTGCACTTCCCGGCCTTTGGCATCGATATACGAGCAAGGCAATCGCTGCGGCTGGCGGATCACTTCAATCTTGGCGTCGCTGCTGTTTTGCAAGGTCATGGCCTGTCTCCTCATCAGGTTGTGTACCTACTTTAATTCCTCCGCATGAACGCGCTGTTACAACTCCTTACACGCTCATCGGTTCGAACACCCAGTCCACCAGAAACCGGTACATATTTCCAGATGAGTCTTAGACCGATAGCCTCTAGCGGCCTGCATCGGTGGGCATAATTAACCTGACTCATTGTTATTTGTGCAAGTTCCCCCAATGTTGATGTATAGACTCTCCATTGGTGATCCTTCCATGTTCTCAATCCGTCAACGCCGTGCGATTCGCCTGGCCAGCCGCTTTATCGCGCCCTACCGCTGGCAGGCGCTTGGCGCACTGTTGGCGCTGATCGTCACCGCTGGCATCACCTTGTCCATGGGGCAGGGCATACGCCTGTTGGTGGACCAGGGCTTCATGACCCAGTCGCCGCATCTGCTCAACCAGTCTATAGGCCTGTTCATGCTGCTGGTGCTCGGCCTGGCCGTGGGCACCTTCACGCGGTTTTACCTGGTGTCGTGGATTGGCGAGCGGGTGGTGGCCGATATTCGCCGGCAGGTGTTCAACCACCTGATCTACCTGCACCCCGGCTTCTATGAGAACAACCGCAGCTCGGAAATCCAGTCGCGGCTGACCACCGACACCACCTTGCTGCAATCGGTGATCGGCTCATCACTGTCGCTGTTTCTGCGCAATGCCCTGATGGTGATCGGCGGCATCGTGTTGCTGTTTATCACTAACCCCAAGCTCACCAGCATCGTGGTGGTGGCGTTGCCGCTGGTGCTGGCGCCGATTCTGATCTTCGGGCGCAGGGTGCGCAGTCTGTCGCGTTTGAGCCAGGACCGTATCGCGGACGTCGGCAGCTATGTCGCCGAGACGCTGGGCCAGATCAAGACCGTGCAGGCCTATAACCATCAGGTGCAGGACGAACAGCGCTTCGCCGTTACCGTCGAGGACGCCTTTGTCACGGCACGTAAACGCATCTTGCAGCGTTCCTGGCTGATCACCCTCGTGATCATGCTGGTGCTCGGCGCGGTAGGCGTGATGCTGTGGGTGGGCGGCATGGACGTGATCAGCGGACGCATTTCCGGCGGTGAGCTGGCGGCGTTCGTGTTCTATAGCCTGATTGTCGGCAGCGCCGTTGGCACTCTGAGCGAAGTGCTTGGCGAGTTGCAGCGTGCCGCCGGGGCGGCCGAGCGTATCGGTGAGCTGTTGCAGTCAGGCAACGAGATCCAGGCGCCGGCCACTGGCGGCGTACGTTTGCCGGAACGGGTCAGTGGCCGCATGGAACTGCAAGACCTGCGCTTTTCCTATCCTTCGCGACCGGACAGCTATGCCATCGACGGCTTGAACCTGACCATCAACCCGGGCGAAACCCTGGCCTTGGTAGGGCCGTCCGGTGCGGGCAAATCGACGATTTTCGATCTGCTGCTGCGCTTCTACGACCCCCAGCAAGGCCGCGTCCTGCTCGAAGGCCAGCCGCTGACCGAGCTTGACCCGTTAGACCTGCGGCGCCATTTCGCTCTGGTGTCCCAGAGCCCGGCGTTGTTCTTCGGCAGCGTCGAGGACAACATCCGCTACGGCAACCCCTCTGCCACCATCGCCCAGGTTGAAGCCGCCGCCCGAATCGCCCACGCCCACGACTTTATCCTGAAAATGCCTGACGGCTACCAGACCCACTTAGGTGAAAGTGGCCAGGGCCTTTCCGGCGGCCAGCGCCAACGCCTGGCCATCGCTCGCGCCTTGCTGGTCGACGCGCCGATCCTGCTGCTGGACGAAGCCACCAGCGCCCTCGACGCCCAGAGTGAACACCTTATCCAGCAAGCGCTGCCGCAACTGATGCAGGGGCGCACCACGCTGGTGATCGCCCACCGTTTGGCCACGGTGAAGAATGCCGACCGCATTGCGGTGATGGACCAGGGCAAGCTGGTGGCGGTGGGCACGCATCAGCAGTTGATTGCGAGCAACCCGCTGTATGCGCGGTTGGCGGCGTTGCAGTTCAGTGCAGACCCTGTGGGAGGGGGCTTGCCCCCGATAGCGGCGGATCAGCAATAGGCGTGTGACTGACAGCCTGCAATCGGGGGGCAAAAGCCCCCTCCCACATTAGAAGCAGGTTCAGAGCCTTATTGGTCGTCGAAGTACCGCTCATGCCAATCCACCAAAGGCTGCGGTGAATTGAGCTTCTGCCCGTAGATCACCGAATAAGACAGCACGTTCTGCACATACTGGCGGGTTTCGTCGAAGGGGATGCTTTCCACCCATACGTCGAAACTCAGGTGGTCTGCGCCGCGCAGCCATTGGCGCACGCGGCCTGGGCCGGCGTTGTAGGCAGCGGAGGCGAGCACGCGGTTGCCGTTGAACTGGCTGTGCACCTGGCTCAGGTAAGCAGCGCCGAGCTGGATGTTTTTATCCGGGTCCAGCACCTGGGCCGCGGAGGCCAGGGGGATGCTGAACTTGCGTGCGGTTTCCTTGGCGGTGCCGGGCATCAGTTGCATCAGGCCGCTGGCGCCGACGCCGGAGCGGGCATCGTCCATGAACGCGCTTTCCTGGCGGGTGATGGCAAAGATCCAGCTGGAGTGCAGGCCGCGTACCTTGGCTTCGCGCACCAGGGTGTCGCGGTGGGCCATCGGGAAGCGGATGTCCAGATCGTCCCAGTACTGCGCCTGGCTGATGGTGCGGATGGCCGGGAAGTACCACTTCATGTCGTAGGCCAACTTGGCCTGGGCGACCATCTCGTCACGGTTGAAATGACGGCTGACGTGGTACCACTCGCGGCGACCGTCGACGATCTGGCCACGGGCGTAGAATTCCAGGGCACGCCGCACCCCAGGGGTATTGCGCACCTTGTTGACCAGCGCCTGGCTCATCACCAGCGGCTTGTTGTTCAACTGGTAAGGGGATTTGGAGCGGTCAGCAGCGAGGAAACCGTAGAAGTCCCGCTCCTTGGCCACGTTTTTGTACAGGACCAAGACTTGCGGGTTCTTCGGCTCGGCCAGCTCCAGGCTGCGTGCCTGCCAGTAGCGCCAACGGTTGGTGCTGGCCAGGTCCTGTGGGAGTTTGCGGGTCAACTGGTAGGCGTCTTCCCAGCGCGCCAGGCGCAACAGCAGGCGCAGACGCCACTCGGAAACCGTATTGTCGCGTAACTCGGGGTCGTACTTGGTCATGACCTCCAGCGCGCGCGGGTCGAAGCGCTTGGCCAGGGTCAAGCCGATCTCGCGGGCAATCGACACTTTTTCGTCACGGGAGAAGTGCATGCTGCTGGCGTAGCCATCGAGCAGCGACATGGCTTTGTCCGGATCCTGGCGCGCCAGGCGACGCAGGCCCAGGCCCACGGCGTCAGCCATGGCCTCGGTGGCCGGCTGGAAGCGCGATGGGTCGCTGAGCATGTCCGGCTTTTGCGCCACATCCACCATCAGGCGGCCCTGGGCGCCAAGGGTCGGCAGGGTTTTCACCAGGCTGTTGGCCAGCGCGTAGTTACGCGCTTCGGCGGCGAGCTTGGCGCGGTCCCAGATCTTCTGCTCGGTGAGTTGGCCGGCAGCGGCCCATTGGCCAAAGGTGGCGTCACAGGCGGCTGGCTGGGATTTGCCGGTCATCCACAGTTTTTCGGCGGTCTTGTAGCCTTCGGCTTTCAGATTGTGGCTGAGCTGGTACTGGCCATGCAGGCAGTCCAGCTCGACGAAATTGAGCTTGGTGTCGTAGTACTTTTCAAAAGTCTGCCAATCGCCGCGTTCGGCCAGCCAGCGCAGCCAACGCAGTTTCATCCAGTTGGCCTGGGGCAAGTCGCCGTGTTTGGCGAGGAATTGTTCGATTTCCTCGTTACTTGCGGTTTTCAGGCGCGCGGTCAACTCGTCATAGGCCAGATAGGGCGTGAGCGGGTAGTCGGCCAGGGCCTGGCTGTATTGCATGTAAGGGCCGGTGTCGCCCTTGGCCAGGGCGCGTTTGGCTTGATCGTAATACTGGCGTTGAGTGGTGAGGTCCACCGCCTGGGCGGATTGAACGGCAGTGGCGGAAAGAAGCAGACAAGATAAAAAATTGAAAAGGCGACTGCGCATGAGACGTCCGTGCAGAGAAATCACGACTAGCACCGGCACTGCCGACACTGATTGCCCCTAGCTTAGCCTTTTGCCATCGGCGCGCGAAAGCTTTGCTGGCTGGTTCGTTCAAGTTCGCCGGAAATGTCCTACAGAACGTGTCAATAGAGAAAATGCCGACCGCATCCCACCCTCAAGTCAGGTAGAATGCGCGCCCAGTTTTTGGAGAAGCGTATGACCCTGCTCAAATTCAGCGATGTGTCCCTTGCTTTCGGCGCCATGCCGTTGTTGGACAAGGTGTCCTGGCAGATCGCCCGTGGTGAGCGGGTGTGCATCATCGGCCGCAACGGCACCGGCAAATCCAGCATGATGAAGCTGGTAAAAGGCGACCAGAAGCCCGATGACGGCTCTGTCTGGCGTGCCCCGGGCCTCAAGATCGGCGAATTGCCGCAAGAATTGCCGGTGGCCGACGGACGGACAGTGTTCGACGTGGTAGCCGAAGGCCTGGATGGCGTTGGCGAGTTGCTCGCGCAATACCATCACCTGGCGCAGAACTGCGTCACCGAGGAAGACCTGGACAAGCTGATGCACGTCCAGCAAGACCTCGAAGCCCGTGATGGCTGGCGCTTGCAGCAACTGGTGGACAGCACCCTGAGCCGCCTGCAACTGCCGGCCGACAAGACCCTCGCCGAATTGTCCGGTGGCTGGCGTCGTCGCGTGCTGCTGGCCCAGGCGCTGGTGTCCGAGCCGGACCTGCTGCTGCTCGACGAACCGACCAACCACCTGGACATCGGCGCCATCGCCTGGCTTGAAGAGGCCATCAAGGACTTCCAGGGCGCCGTGCTGTTTATCACGCACGACCGTGCATTCCTGCAGAGCCTGGCCACGCGCATCCTCGAGCTGGACCGTGGCGGCCTGATCGACTGGAACGGTGACTACGCCAGCTTCCTGGTACACAAGGAAGCCGCTCTGGCGGCTGAAGAAACCGCCAACGCACTGTTCGACAAGAAGCTGGCCCAGGAAGAAGTCTGGATCCGCCAGGGCATCAAGGCCCGCCGCACCCGTAACGAAGGCCGCGTGCGTGCCTTGAAAGCCTTGCGCGTCGAGCGCAGTGAGCGCCGCGAGCGTACCGGCAAGGCCAACATTCAGCTGGATACTGCCGACAAGTCGGGCAAGCAAGTCATGGTGCTGGAGAACGTCAGCTTCCATCACCCGGACGGCCCGTTCCTGATCAAGGACTTCTCCATGGTCCTGCAGCGTGGCGATCGTATCGGCCTGCTGGGCGCCAACGGTACCGGCAAGACCACCTTGCTCAAGCTGATGCTCAGCGGTCTGCAACCGACCAGCGGCAAGGTCGAAGAGGGCACTCGCATCGATGTGGCCTACTTTGACCAGTTGCGCCACCAGTTGGACCTGGAAAAGACCGTGATCGACAACGTCGCCGAAGGTCGCGACTTTATCGACATCGACGGCCAGAGCCGCCACGTACTCAGCTACCTGGGCGACTTCCTGTTCAGCCCGCAACGTGCGCGCACGCCGGTCAAGGCCTTGTCTGGTGGTGAGCGTGCGCGTTTGCTGCTGGCCAAGCTGTTCAGCAAGCCGGCCAACCTGCTGGTCCTCGACGAACCGACCAACGACCTCGACGTGGAAACCCTGGAACTGCTGGAAGAGGTCTTGCTGACCTTCAACGGCACCGTGCTGATGGTCAGCCACGACCGGGAATTCCTCGACAACGTGGTCACCAGCACCCTGGTCTTCGAAGGTGAAGGCAAGGTGCGTGAATACGTGGGCGGTTATCAGGACTGGCTGCGCCAGGGCGGTTCTCCGCGCTTGCTGGGCGTGACCGAGAGCAAGTCGGGCAAGGCCGACCTGAATACGGCGGTGGTGGCTCCGGTCGCTGCCGAAACGCCAGCGCCGGCTGCTGAAGCTGCGCCTGCCAAGAAAAAGCTCAGCTACAAGTTGCAGCGTGAACTGGAAGCCTTGCCAGGCGATATCGATGCCAAGGAACAGCAGATCGCTGCGGTGGAAGCGGAAATGGCTGACGCCGGTTTCTACCTGCGCCCTGCGGCAGAAACCGCCAAGGTCATCGCCTCTCTGGAGACGCTGAACCAGGAGCTGGAAGCGTTGGTTGAGCGTTGGGCCGAGCTGGATGCCTGACTGATCGATCCGCAATAAAAAAGCCCGGCACTCTTCATGAGCGCCGGGCTTTTTAATATGAAATGCGATTCAACTGTGGGAGCTGGCAAGCCAGCTCCCACATTAGACCTCCATTGGTCTTACGAACTCTTTACCAGTTTGACGGCCAGTACATCGCACGGTGCGCCGTGCAATACATCATTGGCGGTCGAGCCCAGCAGCAAGGCCAGGCCGTGGCGCCCATGGCTACCTACTACGATCAGGTCACAACCCTGTTCTTTGGCCAAGTGGTGGATTTCCTGGCGCGGTTGACCGTAGGTAAGGTGGGAATTTTCCTTGCTGACTTTGGGATACTTGAGAATCAAGCGGTCAAGGCGCTCCTTGGCCTGGTCGAATTGTTGCTGCTGCAGTTGGGAAAGGTCCATCGGCACGTCACCACCAAAGGCCATGGCCATGGGCTCGACGATGTGCACCAACGACAGTTTGGCGCCATTGGCAATTGCGGATTCCTGTGCGCGCTTGATCACTGGATCGCACTCTTCGGTCAGGTCGACAGCGACCAGAATATGTTCGTAGGGCATGAGGCGTTCCTCCAGGGGGCTGCAATAAGTTCAGTATGGCTGCTTTCAAGCGGATGGGGTTGCCGCAGATCAAATCCGCTCATCTAGAAATTCGGGAGTACACATATGACGGTCTGGATAGTGGTGTCAATCCTTGCGGTGGTTTTAAGCCCCCTGGTATGGCTGCGCCCTTCGCGCCAGCAGAGTGGGCGCATGGCCCTGCGCATGGAGGCACGCCGCATCGGGTTGGCCATGCAGTTGGCGCCCCAGGAGTGGCCGCACTGGCTCAAACAGGAGCCGCCGAGCCCGTGCGCGCAGTATTGCCGGCCACGACGCGGCAACGCGCCCGCAACCTGGAGCTACTGGCAGCTGGAGCCGGGGCTGTGGGTCAATCAGTGGCGTGAACCCTGTGTGGATGAGAAGTTGTTGCCGCATTTTGCAACGCTGCCGGCAAACGTCTACAAGGTCGAGGCCGACAAACAAATGATTGCCCTGTATTGGGGCGAAAAGGGCGACGCGAGCGTCCTGAAAGATATTGATACGCTGCTCAAGGCCCTGGCCTGACCCACACCTGTAGGAGCGAGCTTGCTCGCGAAAATCGCCAACGATAACGCGGATAATCAGGCTATACGCGGCGCTCTCCAGGTTTTCGCGAGCAAGCTCGCTCCTACAGGAAAGCCGGGCAATAAAAAGCCCGACATCATCATCGGGCTGGAGGTGGCCAGGCAGGCCGGTAAATCTGTAGGTTGCCGCTAGCCTAGCCGTGTATTGCTTTCTGTACAGCTTTTTCCCACACCTTTTCTATTATTGATCCTGTGAATATTTGAATATTGACGGGTGGCTAGCCTGTGGGCCGGGTTCTGAAATGACTGGAAAGTCGCGTTTTTCCTAGCCTTTGGAGCGATTGACAATTGCTCGGAATTGGATGAAGGTGGCGTACCCAAATCAAACGGGCGTATGAATTGAGCGTTTGCCTGTCAGACGACTCATACAAAACCCGACTATCGCACTGGCGGGTGTGCCTGGCGGATTGGCGTGAGCATTGATTCAACTGTCAATGTCAAACCAGAGACCAGCGTCCAGTGTGTACTGTTCAGCTTCCATATCGTGGAGATCAGTTGATGATTTACGAAGGTAAAGCCATCACGGTTAAGGCTCTTGAAAGTGGCATCGTCGAACTCAAATTCGACCTCAAGGGTGAGTCCGTCAACAAGTTCAACCGTCTAACCCTGAACGAACTGCGTCAGGCCGTAGACACCATCAAAGCAGATGCTTCGGTCAAGGGCGTGATCGTCTCCAGCGGCAAGGACGTGTTTATCGTCGGCGCTGACATCACCGAATTCGTCGACAACTTCAAGCTGCCCGATGCCGAGCTGGTGGCTGGCAACCTCGAAGCCAACAAGATCTTCAGCGATTTCGAAGACCTCAACGTGCCGACCGTTGCTGCCATCAATGGCATCGCGTTGGGCGGCGGCCTGGAAATGTGCCTGGCGGCAGACTTCCGTGTCATGTCCGCGACGGCCAAGATCGGCCTGCCGGAAGTCAAGCTGGGCATCTACCCAGGCTTTGGCGGTACCGTGCGCCTGCCGCGCCTGATCGGTGCCGACAACGCGATCGAATGGATCGCCGCCGGCAAGGAAAACAAGGCTGAAGACGCACTGAAAGTCGGTGCTGTCGACGCTGTAGTGGCTCCGGACAAACTGGCCGAAGCCGCGCTGAACCTGATCAAGGGCGCCATCAGCGGCGAATTTGACTACAAGGCCAAGCGTCAGCCGAAGCTGGAAAAACTCAAGCTCAACGCCATCGAACAGATGATGTCGTTCGAAACCGCCAAAGGTTTCGTGGCCGGCCAGGCCGGCCCGAACTACCCGGCGCCGGTTGAAGCGATCAAGACCATCCAGAAGGCCGCGAACTTCGGTCGCGACAAAGCCCTGGAAGTGGAAGCGGCAGGCTTCGTCAAACTGGCGAAAACCTCGGCGGCCCAGAGCCTGATCGGCCTGTTCCTGAACGATCAGGAACTGAAGAAAAAGGCCAAGGCCTATGACGAAATTGCCAAGGATGTGAAACAGGCTGCCGTACTCGGCGCCGGTATCATGGGCGGCGGTATCGCCTATCAGTCGGCGTCCAAAGGCACGCCGATCCTGATGAAAGACATCAACGAGCACGGTATCGAACAGGGCCTGGCCGAAGCCGCCAAGCTGCTGGTGGGCCGCGTTGATAAAGGTCGCATGACCGCTGCAAAAATGGCTGAAGTGCTCAACGGCATTCGTCCTACGCTGTCCTACGGCGATTTCGGCCACGTCGACCTGGTGGTCGAAGCGGTTGTCGAAAACCCGAAGGTCAAGCAAGCCGTACTGGCTGAAGTGGAAGCCCAGGTCAAAGATGACACCATCCTGGCCTCCAACACCTCGACCATTTCCATCTCGCTGCTGGCCAAGGCCCTCAAGCGTCCGGAAAACTTCGTCGGCATGCACTTCTTCAACCCGGTGCACATGATGCCGCTGGTGGAAGTGATCCGTGGCGAGAAGTCCAGCGAGCTGGCCGTGGCCACCACCGTTGCCTACGCCAAGAAAATGGGCAAGAACCCGATCGTGGTCAATGACTGCCCGGGCTTTTTGGTCAACCGCGTGCTGTTCCCGTACTTCGGCGGTTTCGCCAAGTTGGTCAGCGCCGGTGTGGATTTTGTGCGCATCGACAAGGTCATGGAAAAATTCGGCTGGCCAATGGGCCCGGCGTACCTGATGGACGTGGTCGGCATCGACACCGGCCACCACGGTCGCGACGTCATGGCTGAAGGCTTCCCGGACCGCATGAAAGACGACCGCCGTTCGGCGATCGACGCGCTGTACGAGGCCAAGCGCCTGGGCCAGAAGAACGGCAAGGGCTTCTACGCCTACGAGGCCGACAAGAAGGGCAAGCAGAAGAAAGTGGCCGACCCGTCGGTGCACGAAGTACTCGCTCCGGTCATCTACGAACAGCGTGAGGTGTCTGACGAAGACATCATCAACTGGATGATGATCGCCCTGTGCCTGGAAACCGTGCGTTGCCTGGAAGACGGCATCGTCGAAACCGCCGCCGAAGCCGATATGGGCCTGGTGTACGGTATTGGTTTCCCTCCATTCCGTGGTGGTGCGCTGCGTTACATCGACTCCATCGGTGTGGCCCAGTTCGTTGCCCTGGCTGATCAGTACGCTGATCTGGGCCCGCTGTACCACCCGACCGCGAAGCTGCGTGAAATGGCCAAGAATGGCCAGAGCTTCTTCGGTTAAGTGCCCAGACGACTAGAGCGAGAATATTTATGAGCTTGAATCCAAGAGACGTCGTGATTGTCGACTTCGGTCGTACGCCGATGGGCCGCTCCAAGGGCGGCATGCACCGCAACACCCGCGCCGAAGACATGTCGGCGCACCTGATCAGCAAAGTGCTGGAGCGCAACACCAAGGTCGACCCGAACGAAGTCGAGGACGTGATCTGGGGCTGCGTCAACCAGACCCTGGAGCAGGGCTGGAACATAGCGCGCATGGCGTCGTTGATGACCCAGATCCCGCACACCGCGGCCGGCCAGACCGTCAGCCGTCTGTGTGGTTCGTCGATGAGCGCGCTGCACACCGCTGCGCAAGCGATCATGACCGGCAACGGCGATGTGTTCGTGGTCGGCGGCGTGGAGCACATGGGCCACGTCAGCATGATGCACGGCGTCGATCCTAACCCGCACATGTCCCTCTACGCGGCGAAAGCCTCGGGCATGATGGGCCTTACCGCGGAAATGCTCGGCAAAATGCACGGCATCACCCGTGAAGCCCAGGACGCCTTCGGCCTGCGCTCCCACCAGCTCGCCCACAAGGCGACTGTGGAAGGCAAGTTCAAGGATGAAATCATCCCGATGAACGGCTACGACGAGAATGGTTTCCTGAAACTGTTCGACTACGACGAAACCATTCGTCCGGACACTACCCTGGAAAGCCTGGCGGCCCTCAAGCCAGCCTTCAATCCAAAGGGCGGCACCGTGACAGCCGGTACTTCCTCGCAAATCACCGATGGTGCTTCGTGCATGATCGTGATGTCGGCGCAGCGTGCCCAGGACCTGGGTATCCAGCCGCTGGCCGTGATTCGTTCGATGGCAGTGGCGGGTGTGGATCCGGCGATCATGGGCTATGGTCCAGTACCGGCCACACAAAAAGCCTTGAAGCGCGCAGGCCTTTCCATCTCCGATATCGACTTCTTCGAGCTCAACGAAGCTTTCGCCGCACAGGCCCTGCCAGTGCTGAAAGATTTGAAAGTACTCGACAAGATGAACGAGAAGGTTAACCTGCACGGCGGTGCGATTGCCCTGGGCCACCCATTCGGTTGCTCCGGTGCGCGTATCTCTGGCACTTTGCTTAACGTGATGAAGCAAAATGGCGGCAACCTTGGGGTTGCAACCATGTGCATTGGTCTCGGCCAAGGCATCTCTACCGTCTTCGAACGCGTCTAAACGTTCGGTTGACGGAAGCCGGGGCCCAGTGCCCCGGTTTTTGTTTTTTGGAACTTTTAAATATTTTTTTTCAACAAATTTTGCATGAGGGCCAGAGCATGAAAGTCGAACCAGGGCTCTACCAGCATTACAAGGGGCCGCAGTACCGTGTTTTCAGCGTGGCGCGCCACTCTGAAACCGAAGAAGAAGTGGTGTTTTACCAAGCGCTGTATGGCGAATACGGCTTTTGGGTGCGCCCTTTGAGCATGTTCCTGGAGACCGTCGAAGTTGACGGCGAGCAGGTCCCGCGCTTTGCTTTGGTCACGGCCGAACCCAGTCTTTTTACAGGGCAATAACGGCAGGTCGCGCAGAATGCTGCGCTTGACCTCATCCGGTTGCCACTATATATAGCGTTGCCGCGTCAGGCGCCAACTGCCTTTCACTTCTCGAATTCAGGAATTTTCCGATCCATGGGCAAATCGCTGGTCATTGTGGAATCCCCGGCTAAGGCCAAGACCATCAACAAGTACTTGGGCAACGAGTACGTGGTGAAGTCGAGTATCGGCCATATCCGAGACCTGCCCACCAGCGGTTCGGCTAGCGCCAGCAAGGAGCCTGCCGCCAAGCGCGGCAAGGCCGCCGCGGGCGAAGGTCCGGTACTCACGCCTAAAGAAAAAGCGCGCAAGCAACTGGTTTCGCGCATGGGTGTGGACCCGGACCATGGCTGGAAGGCCAAATACGAAATCCTTCCGGGCAAGGAAAAGGTCATCGAAGAGCTGCGCCGGCTCGCCAAAGATGCTGACACCATCTATCTCGCGACGGACTTGGACCGCGAAGGGGAAGCCATTGCCTGGCACCTGCGCGAAGCCATCGGCGGTGATGACAGCCGCTACAAGCGCGTGGTGTTCAACGAAATCACCAAGAAAGCCATTCAGGAAGCCTTCTCCAAGCCGGGCGAGCTGGACATCGACCGTGTCAACGCCCAGCAGGCCCGTCGCTTCCTCGACCGCGTCGTCGGCTACATGGTCTCGCCACTGCTGTGGGCGAAGATCGCTCGTGGCCTGTCCGCCGGCCGTGTGCAATCGGTGGCAGTCAAGCTGGTGGTGGAACGTGAGCGCGAGATCCGTGCGTTCATCCCTGAAGAATACTGGGAAGTCCACGCCGACCTCGGCACTGCCAAGGGCGCCAATGTACGCTTTGAAGTGGCCCGTGAGAAAGGCGAGGCCTTCAAACCGCTGAACGAAGCCCAGGCCATGGCCGCGCTGGAGAAGCTCAAGGCTTCCAGCTACAGCATCGTCAAGCGTGAAGACAAACCGACCAGCAGCAAGCCGTCGGCGCCGTTTATCACCTCCACCCTGCAACAGGCCGCGAGCAACCGCCTGGGCTTCGGGGTGAAGAAGACCATGATGATGGCCCAACGTCTGTATGAGGCTGGCTACATCACCTATATGCGTACGGACTCCACCAACCTGTCGCAAGACGCGGTGGCGATGGCGCGTACCTATATTGAAAGCGAATTCGGCAAGACCTACCTGCCGGAGAAACCGAACGTCTACAGCAGCAAGGAAGGCGCACAAGAGGCTCACGAAGCGATTCGTCCTTCCGACGCCAACACCACGCCTGCCAAGCTGAGCGGCATGGAGCGCGACGCTGAGCGCCTCTACGAGCTGATCTGGCGCCAGTTCCTGGCTTGCCAGATGCTGCCGGCGCAATACCTGTCTACTACCGTCAGCGTGGGCGCGGGCGATTTCGAGTTGCGTGCCAAGGGCCGTATCCTCAAGTTCGACGGCTACACTCGTGTGATGCCGCAGATCGCCAAGCCTGGCGATGATGATGTGCTGCCGGACATGGCCCAGGGCGACACGCTCAAGCTGATCAAGCTCGACCCGTCCCAGCACTTCACCAAGCCGCCGGCGCGTTATTCCGAAGCCAGCCTGGTGAAAGAGATGGAGAAGCGCGGTATCGGTCGTCCGTCGACCTACGCGGCGATCATCTCCACCATCCAGGACCGTGGCTACGTTGCGTTGCACAACCGTCGTTTCTATTCGGAAAAGATGGGTGACATCGTCACCGAGCGTCTGTCGGAGAGTTTCTCCAACCTCATGGACTACGGCTTCACTGCCGGCATGGAAGAGAACCTCGATGACGTGGCCCAGGGCGAACGCGACTGGAAAAACGTGCTGGACGAGTTCTACGGCGACTTCAAGAAAAAGCTCGAAGTGGCTGAGAACCCCGAGAACGGGATGCGCGCCAACCAGCCGGTGATGACGGATATTCCGTGCACTACCTGCGGTCGACCGATGCAGATTCGTACCGCCTCCACCGGCGTGTTCCTCGGTTGCTCGGGCTACAGCCTGCCGCCCAAAGAGCGCTGCAAGGCGACCGTCAACCTGGTGCCGGGCGATGAAATCGCGGCTGACGACGAGGGTGAGTCCGAGTCGCTGGTGCTGCGTGGCAAGCATCGCTGCCCGATCTGCAGCACGGCGATGGATGCCTACCTGCTGGACGAGAAGCACAAGCTGCACATCTGTGGTAACAACCCGGATTGCAACGGCTACGAGATCGAAGAGGGCACCTATCGCATCAAGGGCTATGAAGGCCCGAGCCTGGAATGCGACAAGTGCGGCAGCGAGATGCAGCTCAAGACTGGACGTTTCGGCAAGTTCTTCGGGTGCACCAACCCAACCTGCAAGAACACCCGCAAACTGCTGAAAAGCGGTGATGCGGCGCCGCCGAAGATGGACCCGGTGAAGATGCCCGAGCTCAAGTGCGAGAAGGTCAACGACACCTACATCCTGCGTGACGGCGCTTCGGGGCTGTTCCTGGCTGCGAGCCAGTTCCCGAAAAACCGCGAGACCCGTGCGCCACTGGTGATGGAGATCGTGCCGCACAAGGACGAGATCGATCCGAAGTACCACTTCCTGTGTGAAGCGCCGAAGAAGGACCCGGATGGTCGCCCAGCCGTGATCCGCTACAGCCGCAAGACCAAGGAGCAGTACGTGCAGACCGAAGTGGACGGCAAGCCTACTGGCTGGAAAGCGTTCTACGACGGCGGCAAGTGGAAGGTCGAGGACAAGCGCCAGGGCGCTTGATCCGCTAGTCTGTTAACGCCAAAAGCCGTCTGTATAGACGGCTTTTGCTTACTGTAGGATTGAGCTTGTTGTGGCGAGCAAGCTTGCTTGCGCTGGGGTGCGAAGCGCCCCCAATAGCTGGCGACTGCTACGCAGTCGAGCGGGAGCAAGCTCCCTCGCCACAGCAAGCTCGCTCCTACGCAGTCAGCATCATGCCTATTCGTTGTGGAGATTGCCGTCATGGCCAACGAACTCTATACCCGTACCAACCAGAAAATTTACTTCGCGGGTTTATCCCTGGAGGCCCTTGGACGTGCCGAGGAAGGGAAAGAGATGAACGCCATCGCTCTGGTACAGGCGGGGCGCGAAGCGGCGTTGTTCCACCTGTACGGTGCCTTGCTGGGGCTCTGCCATGAAATCGCCGGGTTCTACCGCCTACCCCAGGCCGGTGCGCCGCGTGCAGAAATGATCATGAATCGTGAAGTGCTGGACGCCATGGCCATCCCCGAGTTGGCCGAACTGGTGGAAATGGCCCAGAGCCCCGACAGTTGGGTGGCGCGGCTGCTCAAAGCCCATGCGGATATGTTTCAGCCGCCGCGTATTCCCCATGTGCCCAAGGGGGATGTCACCCAGCCGCTGATCGTCGCCGTGGCCTTGGAACAGGATGAGCCCAAGCCTTTGAGCCGCGAAGAGTTGGAAGGCTGGCGCCAGGAGTTGAAGAAGATGGCGCTGCGCTTTCGTGAAGGGCTCAACGAGTGCTGAAGGAGTAAATGAGGGGGCTGGCTGCGCAGCGACGCTGAACCTGTGTCGAGGGAGCTTGCTCCGCGACGGCTGGACGGCCGACGCTTATCTACCTGACGCCCTAGGATCCAAACGTGGGAGCTGGCTTGCCTGCGATGACGGCCTGCCAGCCGACACCTATCGAGCTGATGCCCCGCGTTCAATCTGTGGGAGCGGGCTTGCTCGCGAAGGCGGCCTGAAGTGCGCCCCAAAAGTTGGACAGCTGTTGGTTAGGTTACAGCGGACCGAGTTCTGTACGCTACAGGGCTCAGTCCGCCAAGCTTCGTTTTGATTCGCTTATGGTTGTAGTAATGGATGTACTCATCCAACCCAGCCTGCAGTTGAGCCACACTGTCGAAGCTTTCCCGGTAGTAAAACTCTGACTTCAGCGTGCCGAAGAAGCTCTCCATCGTGGCGTTGTCATAGCAGTTTCCTCTGCGTGACATGCTCTGCTCAAGGCCCGCTTTCTCCAGGCGCTCCCGGTATTTTGGGTATCGATAGTGCCAGCCCTGATCCGAGTGCAACATGGGTTTAGCGCCCTCTGGCAAGCGCTCAAGAGCTTGTTCCAGCATGTCTCCCACCAAGGCATATTGAGGGCGTGTGGCGGTCTGATAGGCCACGATCTCCCCGTTGTATAAGTCTAAAACTGGCGACAAATACAGCTTTTGGCCGGCCACTTTGAACTCAGTGACATCCGTCACCCATTTCTGATTCGGTTGCTCGGCCTCAAACTGACGGGCCAGGGTATTGGGTGATGTCTCGCCCACTACCCCTCGATAAGACCTGTACTTCTTCGGACGCAACATACATTTGAGGCTCAACTCTCCCATCAGGCGTCGCACCGTTTTACCGTTAATGGGGCTGTTTTTACGTAGCTCCAAAGTCATCCGACGGTAACCAAAGCGACCTTTATGCTCGCCCTGGATAGCCTGGATAGAGGCTTTGACCGAGATGAATCGGTCTTCAACGCCCATCGCTTTGAGTTGGTAGTAGTAAGTACTTCGCGCAAGTCCCAGCAGTTTGAGTAGATCATTCAAGGGAAAGTCTTGCCTCAGCTCACTGATTATTTGGGCTTTTTCTTCGCTTCTTTCTCCCGCCTCATCACCGCCTCGCCTAACTCCCCAAGCTTTTTTAGGTAGGCGTTCTCCATGCGCAAATACTGAAGCTCATCAAGCAAGGCTTTATGCGCAAGCTGTTCGGCGGTGAATGGTGCAGTGGTTTTTTGAGGTTTAGCAGGAGGCTTGGGCATAACGGTATTCAGTCCTTTTTTCCCTGAGGCCAGGGCTTCAATGCCGCCACTGTAATACTGCTGTTGCCATCTGCCCACCTGGCTGGAGTTACCCAGATTGAAGAGCGCCGCTGCGCGGCGCAAGGAAAGGCTGTCACGCCACATGCGTTGCAGAACGGAGAACTTGAACAAAGCACTGTAACGCTCGCCAGTACTGCTCAGACCGGCTTCACCATGCAGTCGGTAAGCCTCCACCCAGCGGCGCAGCAAAGTGGGGTCCATGTGAAATTGAGCGGCGATACGTCGAAAACCACGGCCTCGCTCAAGAAAGGCGCTGATGGCGGAAAGCTTGAATTGCGTCGTGTATTTGCTCATGAAAAAGCCCCAGGAGTTGGATGGGTGTCCAACTTCTGGGGCGCACTTCAGCCTGCCAGCCGACACCTATCTACCTGATTCCCTGCGATCAAACTGTGGGAGCTGGCTTGCCTGCGATGGCGGCCTGACAGGCGACCCTGTTATACCGAGTACATATCCATTCCTGCGGTAACGGTCACTTAGGGTTCCGCCTGACGGCGGGTCACTTTCGAAAAGCCGGAATGCCGGCCCAGACAAAAGTAACCAAAGCGCTCTTGCCCCACCACTCGGCACCTCGCCTAGGCTCGGTGTGCCCGAACACAGCCTTGAATCCGTGGGCCGCCGCCACGCGCCATCCATGGCGCGGGGCGGCTAACCCGGCGTCCTGCCGGGTTGCCCACGAATTCAAGCCTGCGTTCGGCCAGCGTGGTTTAACGGGGCGCCTGAGATCAAAAGCCAGATCAAGATCACAAGTAGATCAAGATCAAGAGCGGCTCGCTTCGCATCGTGGTTACCGTTGGCTGCTACAGCTTGCGAATGCCCATACTGTGATAGAGGCGAGTCAGAAAAGCCCTGAGATAACTGACCCACCGCCATCGCAGGCAAGCCAGCTCCCACATTGATTAGCGTTTTGCCAGGGCACCATTCATCAAGCCGTCAACAAACCTGTCCATATCCCCTGCGAGGCTGGGTGGATGACTGATATAATCCCAGGCCTTTAGTGGAGAACAGACTTTTATGCCAACGTCCTTTCTGGAAATTGTTGAACTGCCTGACGGCCGAATCGAACTGCGCCGGGCGGAGGACGAGGGTTCTCTGGTTATTCTGGATTTCTCCGAAGACGCCAAGGTCTTCCTGCAAGGCCAGCACGTCGAAGTGGCTAAAGCCATGTTGAGCGTGGGCGTGCAGATGGCAGGTCGCCTTGCCGAAGGCGAGCCGGAGAAAGAAGAAGGGCCGCGCGTTCTTCACTGAGTCCTTCGTGAAGGCTGCTTCTGTGGCGCGCCCATCATTACCCCAATCGAATATTCAAACTCTGTGCATCACCCGTACGCGCAGCGCTGATCAGTTGCTGCTTGGCGCTGGCATTCAGCGGGTTCAACCAGCTCACCACCGTATGGCTACGGCCCAGGCGCAAGGCTTCGCAGGTTAGTTGCTGGGCGCTTTGTGCGCCGCGTGGTTGCAGCAACAGGATACGCTCGCGGTTGAGCCCGGCGTCCCGCAGCCAGGCCTGGGTGAGGCTGGCGGGCGGGGCGATCAATGTCAGCCAGCGGGCGTCCTGATCTTCACTCAATTCGCGCAGGATAGGTGCCAGCAGGTTCAGGCAGCTCTCAGCCGCACCGCGCAACGACAATTCACTGAACGCCTCAGGTTCGCCGCCCCAGGGGGCTTCGACCGTTTCCTTGAGGATTGGCGCGAGGGGCTGGGCCATGAAGGCCTCGAACAGCGACAGTTGTGTGTGTTGTGGGGTGTGCACGAGCTGCATGATGCCTCCTTTAACGGCGAATGACGCCGACACTCAAGCCTTCGATCACCAGGTCCTGGTCTTTCAGGTTGACTTCGATCGGGGCAAACTCAGGGTTTTCGGCCAGGAGCCAGACCTTGCTGCCTTCGCGCTTGAAGCGTTTGACCGTGACCTCGTCGCCGATACGGGCAACGACGATCTGGCCATTGCGGGCTTCGCGGGTGGTATGCACGGCCAGCAGGTCGCCGTCGAAGATGCCCACGTCCTTCATGCTCATGCCGTGCACACGCAACAGGTAGTCGGCACGCGGATGGAAGAAGGTCGGGTTGATGTTGCAGGATTCCTCGACGTGCTGCTGCGCCAGGATCGGCGCTCCTGCGGCGACGCGACCGATGATCGGCAGTGTCGACTCGTCTGCCTTGGCTTCGAAGCCAGGGATGCGAATACCCCGCGAAGCACCCGGGGTCATCTCGATCGCACCTTTGCGAGCGAGAGCCTTGAGGTGTTCCTCGGCGGCGTTTGGGGACTTGAACCCCAATTCCAGGGCAATCTCCGCACGGGTAGGCGGATAACCATTGTCATCAAGGCAGCGCTTGATAAAAGCCAGAATCTCAGCTTGGCGTGGCGTCAGTTTTAGCATGTTGATCGCTCTGTCTTTTTATACAGTGACTGGGATTATATACAGTGAACTGCGCTTGGCAATCATCCTTTTTGGCGGCTCCGCTGGACGGTCATCCGTCAGCCGTCCTACAGAGCAGAAGCGGCGCTGCCTACAGAGCTGCGAGGATATGATTAAATAGCGGTGAAACAGATGACCGACCAGCCGCAAAGCGGACCCGCAGGCTTGACAAGACACACTCTGAAACGTATGTTTCAAACAAGTGTTTGTCAGGCGGAGTAGCCATGGCCCAGTCGGAAACCGTTGAACGCATTCTCGATGCTGCCGAGCAATTGTTCGCGGAAAAAGGATTTGCTGAAACTTCATTGCGTCTGATCACCAGCAAGGCTGGGGTCAACCTGGCCGCCGTGAATTACCACTTCGGCTCGAAAAAGGCCCTGATCCAGGCGGTGTTCTCACGCTTTCTGGGCCCGTTCTGCGCAAGCCTCGACCGTGAGCTGGAACGCCGCCAGGCCAAGGCCGATCACAAGCCCAGCCTGGAAGAGCTGCTGGAAATCCTCGTGGAACAAGCGTTGGTCGTGCAGCCCCGCAGCGGCAACGACTTATCGATCTTCATGCGCCTGCTTGGCCTGGCGTTCAGCCAGAGCCAGGGCCACCTGCGCCGTTACCTGGAAGACATGTACGGCAAGGTGTTCCGCCGCTATATGCTGCTGGTCAACGAAGCGGCCCCGCGTATTCCGCCTATCGAACTGTTCTGGCGTGTGCATTTCATGCTCGGTGCCGCAGCTTTCAGCATGTCGGGTATCAAGGCGCTGCGGGCAATTGCCGAGACCGATTTCGGTGTGAACACGTCCATCGAGCAAGTCATGCGCCTGATGGTGCCGTTCCTCGCCGCTGGCATGCGCGCCGAAACCGGCGTCACCGACCCGGCCATGGCCACCGCTCAGTTGCGCCCACGCAGCAAAACCGTACCGGTCGCCGCCAAGGTTTGATCGTTGCGGGTGGGCGCGGCCGCTTGCATCCGCTAAGCTAGCCGCCATGCCGATTTCAGCTATCTATTCGCAACCCGTCGTCCTTGCCGTGCCTGGCAGGGACCACGGGTTGTGTGCGTTATTTAAGGAAGGTTTATGACCGCTGCCCTGCAAGGTTCTTTGATGGTCGACGTCGCCGGTACCTGGCTCACGGCCGAGGATCGTCATTTGTTGCGCCAGCCGGAAGTGGGCGGCCTGATCATTTTTGCGCGCAATATCGAGCACCCACGCCAGGTTCGCGAATTGAGTGCAGCCATTCGCGCAGTGCGCCCGGACCTGCTGCTGGCTGTAGACCAGGAAGGCGGCCGCGTACAGCGTCTGCGCCAAGGCTTCGTGCGCCTGCCGGCCATGCGTGCGCTGGCGGATAACCCCAACGCTGAATACCTGGCTGAGCAGTGCGGCTGGATCATGGCCACCGAGGTGCTGTCGGTGGGCCTGGACCTGAGTTTTGCCCCCGTGCTGGACCTCGACTACCAACGCAGCGCCGTGGTCGGTACCCGTGCTTTCGAAGGCGACCCCGAGCGTGCTGCCGTGCTCGCGGGTGCATTTATCCGTGGCATGAACAGCGCCGGCATGGCCGCCACCGGCAAGCACTTCCCTGGCCATGGTTGGGCCGAGGCTGATTCCCACGTCGCCATTCCCAATGACGAGCGCAGCCTGGAACAGATTCGCGCCAACGACCTGGTGCCTTTCGCACGCCTGAGCAAGCAATTGGCCGCCGTGATGCCGGCGCACGTCATCTACCCGCAGGTCGATGCCCAGCCTGCTGGTTTTTCGCGTCGCTGGTTGCAGGACATCCTGCGCGGTGAATTGCAGTTCGACGGGGTGATCTTCAGCGATGACCTGTCCATGGCTGGCGCCCATGTGGTCGGCGATGCGGCCAGTCGTATCGAAGCGGCGCTGACCGCCGGTTGTGACATGGGCTTGGTGTGCAATGACCGTGCGGCGGCCGAGCTGGCGCTCAGTGCAGCACAGCGGATGAAGGTCACGCCATCGGCGCGGATTGCGCGTATGCGTGGGCAGGCGGTTGCGTCGACTGATTACAAACAGGATCCGCGTTGGCTGACAGCGCTTACTGCGTTGCGAGACGCGCAACTGATTGAATAAACGTTGCTGTGCTCTTAAACAAGCTGGGTGTAGGAAGCGTCTTAATGTGGCTGTAGCGATCTCGTACCGCCTTGTAGGAGTCGCCTTGCTTTAAATCTCGTTGCTGACCGATGTAGAGTCCTGTTCCATGAATGACCTGATTGCACGTATCGTCGAGTTGGATTGGCAGGAATACTTTGACCCTCGTTCGCTGGAGCGTGGGTTTGAGTATGCTGGCGAGAATCGCCTTGAGATAAAAGAATTCGGGCACGACAGGCTGATTGCACAGTGCAAAGGGTCTGGCCGTAACGTCTATTCCCTGGTGATCAGCCTGGAGGATGCAGCATCCCGCTGGACGGGCATCAGGTGCGTCTGTTCTTGTCCGGTGGCGATCAATTGCAAGCACGCAGCTGCGGCCTTGTTTACGTTGACCGCGCTGTATGACGAGCTGAACGAACCAAAAAAGCAGGTGGCTGACCGTCTGAGTCCGCAGCTCGAAAATTGGCTTGAAAGTATCCCCAAGCCTACCCAGGTGGATGAGGTTCAGCCTAAGAACACTGGTACCTGTTTGCTGTACCAAATCTCCCCCGATCCCTATTCGATGAGGTGGTCCTTAGAGGTATATCGGGCGCGTGTGACGAAAAAAGGTGATTACAGCGATATCAGGCCGCTGTACTCGATGGATGAAACATTGCGCCGTGCCCCTGGTTATATGCATGAGTTGGATACACGCATTGGTCGACTGCTGATGTTGGGCCGCTCTTATGGGAGCTATGGCAGCAGCTTTGAGCTGGCGGGTGAGATGGGGGCCGAAATTCTCCAATTGGCGCTGAAAACCCAACGCCTGTTTCTTGAACTGGGCCCAAGACTGGCGCTTAACCCCGGCCCGGCCCGCACTGCGCGTTTCGATTGGGCCGTGTTGCCCGATGGCAATTACATTCCCAGCTGGATCAGCGACGGGCGAGAGCTGGACGATGTGCTGCCCCTCAAACCGATTCATTATCTTGACCTCGATAACATGGCGGTTGGGGTGATCGAGCATGGGTTGGATGAAAATCTGGCCGTGCATCTGTGCACATTGCCGATGATTCCAGCTGATCAAGTCGCGTTATTCAGTCATCGCATCAGTGCGGCGTCCAAGGTGATTCCTCCGCCGCGCGAGTTGACTGAGTGTGTGGTGGATACGTTAGAGCCTCAAGGATGTCTCATTCTGGGAAGCGACGAGTCCTACGTCTACAGCCAGGCGCACCGTCGGCAAATGCTCACTTTGGAACACCGCGCTGCCTTGGCTTTCCGCTACGACACAAGCCTGGTCAGCGGCAAGGGCACTGAGGACATCCTGTTTCTCAACGGCACCGAAACCCAACGCATCCAACGCAAGCCTGTGGCTGAAAAAGCCCTGCGCAAGACGCTCACAAGGATCGGCTTTAAAACGGTCAATCGCAAAACCCGTGCCCTGCCTGCCGATGCTGGAGAGATGTTCGATCTACCCAATGATGAAGCCTGGCTGGCTTTTGTTGAAAGGGCGCTGCCGGTTCTGCGTGAAGCAGGGTGGGACGTCGTCATCCATCCGGGGTTTTATTACGATGTGGAGGCTGTAGACGGCTGGTACGCGGACATCGAAGAGTCGCCCGGTCATGAGTGGTTCGACCTCGAGTTGGGCATCGAGGTCAGCGGCGAGCGTTATAGCCTGCTGCCAATCGTACTTGACTTGATGCGTCGTCAACCCAAGCTGCTTGACGCCGCCTATATGGCCGAGCGTGATGATGATGAGCGCGTGTTGGTCAGCTTGGGTGCCCGTACTCATACCAAAGTTGCGCTGCCCTACGGTCGTATCAAACCTCTGATGGCGACCCTCGGCGAGCTCTACTTGCGCGCACCTGAAGGCGATGCGCTGCGCCTAAGCGCGCCGGATGCGGCACGGCTCAGTAACCTGGATGCACTACCCTTGGTCTGGCAGGGCGGCGAGCGACTGCGTGATTTCGCCAAGCGCCTTAAAGACTCCATGCACGTTCATGTGCCGGCTCCTCAGGGCCTGAACGCGGAACTGCGCGGCTATCAGCTCGAAGGGCTGAACTGGATGCAAACCCTGCGCGAGCTGGAAGTCGGCGGGATTCTGGGTGATGACATGGGGCTTGGCAAAACCCTGCAGGCGCTCGCCCATCTGCTTTGCGAAAAGCAGTCTGGCCGCTTGCAGACACCTGCACTGGCGGTGATGCCCACCAGCCTGATCCCGAACTGGATGGACGAAGCTGCACGCTTTACGCCACAGCTAAAAGTCCTGGCGCTGCACGGCGCGCAGCGTCAGGCTGATTTCACGCGTCTTGCCGATTACGACCTGATACTCACCACCTACGCACTGTTGCCGCGAGACCTTGAAGTCCTGCAGCCTCAGCGCTGGAGCGTGCTGATCCTCGACGAAGCGCAAAATATCAAGAACCCTAATAGCAAGGCGGCCCAGGCGGCTCGTCAGTTGGAGGCCGGCCAGCGTTTATGCTTGAGCGGTACGCCTTTGGAAAACCATCTGGGCGAGCTGTGGTCGCTGTTTCATTTCTTGTTGCCGGGCTGGTTGGGGGATAGCAAGACCTTTAATCGCGATTACCGCACGCCCATCGAGAAACACGGTAATGCCCAACGGATGCAACATCTTACGGCGCGTATCAAACCGTTCTTGTTGCGAAGGAAAAAGGAGCAGGTCGCGACGGAATTGCCGCCCAAGTCCGAAATTGTGCACTGGGTCGAGCTGAGCGACGCACAGCGGGATGTTTACGAAACGGTACGTGTGGCGATGGACAAAAAGGTGCGCGACGAAATTAGTCGGCATGGCGTGGCCCGCAGCCAGATCATCATTCTTGAAGCGCTGCTCAAACTGCGCCAGGTGTGTTGTGACTTGCGCCTGGTCAAATCTGCGCCGCTGACTAAAGCTGCCAAGGTTGGCACCGGCAAGCTGGGCAGCTTGATGGAAATGCTGGAAGAGTTACTCAGCGAAGGGCGGCGGATTTTGTTGTTCTCGCAGTTCACCTCAATGCTGGCGCTGATTGAAGAAGAGCTCAAGCAACGTGGGGTTGAGTATTCGATCCTGACGGGAGACACCCTTGACCGACGTACCCCAGTCAAGAATTTCCAGGACGGCAAGACACCTTTATTCCTGGTCAGCCTGAAAGCGGGCGGTACGGGCTTGAACCTGACGGCGGCTGACACGGTGATTCATTACGACCCGTGGTGGAACCCGGCGGTGGAAAAGCAGGCCACCGACCGTGCGTACCGCATCGGGCAGGACAAACCGGTGTTCGTGTACAAGCTGATTGCCCGGGGCACAGTGGAGGAAAAAATTCAGGCGTTGCAGTTGGAGAAGGCCGCTTTGGCCGATGGGGTGCTGGAAGGTGGTGCCAGTGCGGGTTGGAAGCTGGAGCAGCGGGATATCGAAGCGCTCTTTGCACCTTTGCCTGGCTGAAAACCGCGGCGCGGCCATCGCAGGCAAGCCAGCTCCCACATTTGAAATGCATTCCCCTGTGGGAGCTGGCTTGCCTGCGATATCACTCGAATAGTCAGCGCTTCTCTTGCTTGTTGGGCAACGGCGCAAACAACGCTTCAATCTCGTCATTGCCCAACTGCCAATCCCCCGTGGTTCGCCCATCCAGCACGCCCGCAGCCAGATCGGACTTCTCCTTCTGCAAGTGCTGAATTTTCTCCTCCACCGTGCCCCGGGCAATCATCTTGTACACGAACACCGGCTTTTCCTGCCCGATGCGGTACGCACGGTCGGTGGCCTGGTTTTCTGTGGCCGGGTTCCACCAGGGGTCATAGTGGATAACCGTGTCGGCTTCGGTCAGGTTCAAGCCCACGCCGCCGGCCTTCAGGCTGATCAAAAAGATCTGCAACTTACCGCTCTGGAAGTCTTTCACCGGTGTACGTCGATCCCGGGTCTGGCCAGTCAGCAGGGCGTAGGCGATGCCGCGCTTTTTCAGTTCGGCCTCAATCAGGCTCAGCATCGAGGTGAACTGCGAGAACAGCAGGATCCGGCGGCCTTCGGCAAACAGCTCGTCGAGCATGTCCATCAGGCTGTCGAGCTTGCCCGAGCTACTACCACGGGCGGGCAGGGTGGCGTCGTTGACCAGGCGCAAGTCGCAGCACACCTGGCGCAGTTTGAGCAGGGCTTCGAGGATGATGATCTGGCTGCGGGCCACGCCCTTGCGGGTGATCTCGTCGCGGACCTTTTTATCCATGGCCAGGCGCATGGTTTCGTACACGTCGCGCTGGGCCTCGTTGAGGTCGACCCAGTGGATGATTTCGGTCTTGGGTGGCAGTTCGGTTGCCACTTGTTCCTTGGTGCGGCGTAGCAGGAAGGGTTTGATCCGACCGTTGAGGTGCTGCAATCGCACCTCGCTGGCACGTTTTTCAATCGGCACGCGGTAATCACGGTTGAAGCTCTTCACGTCGCCCAGCCAACCCGGCAACAGGAAGTGGAACAGCGACCACAGTTCGCCCAAGTGGTTTTCCAAAGGCGTGCCGCTCAGGCACAGGCGTTGGCGGGCATTCAGCTCGCGTGCGGCCTGGGCCGCCTTGCTGGACGGGTTCTTGATGTACTGCGCTTCATCCAGGATCAAGACGTGCAAGGGCAGGGCGGCGAGCTGTTCAATGTCCTTTGGCAGCAGGGCGTAGGTGGTCAGCAGCAGGTCGTAGTCCTGCAGGTTGGCGAAGTGTTTCTTACGTCCTGCGCCATAAAGTGCCTGCACTCTCAGTTGCGGGGTGAAGTGCGCGGCTTCATCCAGCCAGTTCGGGATCAGGCTGGTGGGCATCACGACCATGCAGGGCCGATCAAGGCGCCCTGCGTTTTTTTCGGTGAGGATGTGCGCCAGGGTCTGCAAGGTTTTGCCCAGCCCCATGTCATCCGCGAGTATCCCGCCCACCTCGAGTTGGCGCAGCGACTGCATCCAGCTCAGACCTTCCAGCTGGTAGGGGCGCAAGGTCGCATTCAGGCCTTCGGGCGCCACACAGGTGAAATCCTTGATATCGCGCAGGCGCTGGGCGAAGTTGCGGATCTTCTCGCCGCCTTCCCATTGCAGTGGCAGGTCTTCCAGCGGATTGAGGCGAATCGCGTCGGCCTTGGCCAAGCGAAGCGCGGTGGTGCCGGCTTCCTGCAGGTAGAACTCGCCGAGGGTCGCCAGTACCGGCTTCAAGCGGCCGTAGGGCAGCGCCACTTGCAGCGGGCCGTGGCCGTTGGGCAGGCCGGGGATGTTCACCAGGATCAGCTCTTCATCGCGGCGCCGCGCCAGTTTCTCCGGGTTGAGGATCTCGGTATGAGAGCGCATCAGGTTCAGCAGGATCGGCAGCAGGCTCAAGCGTTCGCCATTGACGATAATGCCCAGCTCCAGGTCGAACCAATCGCGTTCCGGCCCCTCATCGACCGTGGCATACCAGTCATCGACGGGACTGAGGTCAAAGCCGAAGTCTTCATCGATCTGCAGCTCCCAGCCCTCGGCACGCAAAGTCGGCGACACATTGAGGGTGAAGTTCAGCCAGGCACTGTCATTGACCATCTCGAACAGCTCGCCGGCACTTTCCGGCAGGGCCTTGCTCTGGCGCGTGGCGATCTTGAAGCCAAGCAGGCGCAGGTGTTCGCGATAGGCCTGTTCTTGCTCGGGTTGGCGCTTGATCCGCAGGCTCTGCGTCTCCTGGCGCACAATGATGTCGGCATTTTTTTGCCCGCTGACATAGTTGCCCAGGTAGTTGAACGACAGCGCCGCACGGTGCTGGATATAGCGCTGCATCTTGCCGTTGCGCGGCTCGAACGCGCTGAATTCCACGCTGGCCAGCCACAGGCGCGGCACCGGTTGCACGTCGTCCATCACCACCTGCGGCAGGACCACGCGGTTATCGAGCACCGCCTGGAGTTTTTCCAGCAGTTGCGCATCCTGGGCCGCTGCCGGGTAGGCCAGCGTTTCCTGGACCTTGAGCAGTACCGCCGCGATGTGTTTGCAGTTGGTGTGCACCGGGCACGTGCAGCGGCTGTCCACCAGGATCAGCAGGCCCTTGGCCGATTCGCGCAGTGAGATGGTCTGGCGGTAAACATTACCGCCCGAGCCTTCGCAACTGGCGGTGATGGTGCTGTCGCCGCACTCGACGATGCGCACGCGGTTCTCCAGGGCGTAGCGCCGCCCGCGCTCGAGGCTTTGCTCTTTGAAGCGATTGGCCCACGAAGGGGCCAGGGGTTTGGTCAACGACGACGTCAGGGGCATGGCGCGCAATCAGTCCTGAAGGTCGGGCGGTGGTGCGCTGGGTGGCTTGGCGGTCAGCGAGGTGATCTTGATCAGCAGCGCCAGGTGGCCGCCATCCAGGTAGTTGAGCTGGTTGTTCTTGGTGCGCACGTCTTTCTGGCTCAAGTGTTCGCTGGCGATTACGCTGCCGTTGCCGTCGAACTGGTTGATCCAGAAGTCCGCGTCGATATCGGTAAAGCGCCCCAGTTGCAGGCTCAACACCCCTTCGATAGGGAACTGGCCGAATTGCTCCTGGCCGTCGGTGATCGCCACCTTCACCGCTTGCTCGCCCAGGTTCTGTTCCCAGGCCTTGTGGGCGAGCACCGTGTAGTTGGTGTCGGCGCGCAGCTTGTCGACGATATTGCCCAGGCGCGGCGGGCTCATCCGCTCACCCAGGCGCGGCGCTCCCGCATCCCAGTTTTCCGGGGCGGCGCGGCTGCTGATCACCGGTTCCGCATTCTGGCGCACCAGGATCATTTCCACCTGATACAGGCTGTCGGCAAAGGCCGAAGGTGCGAGTACCACCAACAACAGGCTCAAAATGCGGAACACGCGCATGGGGGCGTCCTTAAACGGATTTCGGAATGAGGCGTTCAAACAGCGCCTCCAAGGTGTTGAAGCGTTCTTCGGCACGTTCCATCGGCACCATGAACTTGAACAGCGTAGCCCCTTCGAACTTGTAGCGGTTGGGCTGGCCCTGGATCAGCTTGATCAGCACCAACGGGTCGACCGGCGTCTGGGCTTCGAATTCGATACGCCCGCCTTGCGGCCCGGCGTCGACTTTCTTGATGCCCAACTGCTCGGCCTGCAACTTGAGCAGGGTCAGGCGCACCAGGTTCTTGGTCGGTTCCGGCAGCAGGCCGAAACGGTCGATCATCTCTACCTGCAAGTCCTTGAGGCCTTCTTCGTCGGCCGCCGAGGCAATGCGCTTGTACAGGATCAGCCGTGCATGCACATCCGGCAGGTAGTCTTCGGGAATCAACGCCGGCAGGCGCAGGTTGATCTCCGGGCCGCCGCCCAAGGGTTGGTCGAGGTTCGGTTGTTCGCCTTTGCGGATGGCTTTTACCGCGCGTTCGAGCATCTCCATATACAGCGTGAAACCCACCGCCTGGATCTGCCCGCTCTGGCCATCGCCGAGCAATTCACCGGCACCCCGGATTTCCAGGTCATTGGTGGCCAATACAAAGCCGGCGCCGAGGTCCTGGGTATTGGCGATCGCTTCCAGGCGTTTTTCCGCATCGGAAGTGATCTGCTGGCGCGGCGGTGTGAGCAGGTAGGCATAGGCCTGGTGGTGACTGCGCCCTACGCGACCGCGCAATTGGTGCAGCTGCGCCAGGCCGAACTTGTCGGCGCGCTCGATGATGATGGTGTTGGCGCTCGGCACGTCGATGCCGGTCTCGATGATGGTCGAGGCGATCAGCACGTTGAAACGCTTGTGGTAAAAGTCGCTCATCACCTGTTCGAGTTCGCGCTCGCGCATCTGGCCGTGGCCAATGGCGATACGGGCCTCAGGTACCAGTTCGGCGAGGTCGGCGGCGCATTTCTCGATGGTTTTCACATCGTTGTGCAGGTAATACACCTGGCCGCCGCGCAGCAGTTCGCGCAGCAGGGCTTCCTTGACCGTGCTCTTGTTCTGCTCCATCACGAAGGTGCGCACCGACAAACGACGCGCCGGTGGCGTGGCGATGATCGACAGGTCGCGCATGCCCGACACCGCCATGTTCAGCGTGCGCGGAATCGGCGTAGCGGTGAGGGTGAGAATGTCGACTTCACTGCGCAGCGCCTTGAGCTGTTCTTTCTGGCGCACGCCAAAGCGGTGTTCTTCGTCGATGATCACCAGGCCCAGGTTCTTGATCTTCACATCGTCCGACAGCAGCTTGTGAGTACCGATGACGATGTCGATCTTGCCCTCGGCCAAGTCGGCAACGGCGGCGTTCACTTCCTTGGCGGACTTGAAGCGGCTCATCACCTCCACGGTCACCGGCCAGTCGGCAAAGCGGTCGCGGAAGCTGTTGTAGTGCTGCTGGGCGAGCAGGGTGGTTGGCACCAGGATCGCCACCTGGCGACCGCCGTGCACCGCAATAAAGGCTGCACGCATGGCCACTTCGGTCTTGCCGAAGCCCACGTCGCCACACACCAGGCGATCCATCGGCTTGGGCGCGAGCATGTCGGCGCGCACCGCTTCGATGGTGGTTTGCTGGTCCGGGGTTTCTTCGAAGGCGAAGCCGGCACTGAAAGTGGCGTAGTCGGCTTTCGGGTCGGCGAAGGCATAACCTTCGCGGGCAGCACGGCGGGCATAGATGTCGAGCAGTTCGGCGGCCACGTCGCGCACCTGTTCGGCGGCCTTGCGCTTGGCTTTCTGCCAGGTCTCCGAGCCCAGTCGGTGCAACGGCGCCAAGGCGTCGTCGCTGCCGGTGTAGCGGGCGATCAGGTGCAGGTTGGCCACCGGCACGTAGAGCTTGGCGCCCTCGGCGTATTCCATGGTGAGGAATTCGGCGGCCTGGTTGTCGATCTCCAGGGTCTGCAGGCCCAGGTAGCGGCCCACGCCATGGTCGATATGCACCACCGGCGCGCCTTCGCGCAGCTCGGTGAGGTTCTTGATCACCGCGTCGTTGTTGGCATCGGCGCGTTTTTCCCGGCGCCTGCGCTGCATCACGCGCTGGCCGAACAGCGGGCTTTCGGCGATCAAGGCCAGCGCCGGGTCATCCAGCTGCAGCCCTTCGTCCAGCGGCGCGATGGTGATTGCCAGGCGCTCTTTGCTGGCGACAAAGTCCGGCCAGCTGTCGACGGTTTTTGGCCGCAGCTTGAGGCGTTCCAACAGCTCCAGCAGCACTTCGCGACGCCCGGCGGATTCGGCGGTGAACAGCACGCGGCCCGGGAAGTCACCGAGGAAGTTCGACAGCGCCTCCAGCGGTTGCGTGGCTTTGGCCTGGATCGCCAGATCGGGCAACGCGCTCGCCGGGAAACGCTCGCGGCCACTGCCGGTATCCACGTCCTGCTGGCTGGCGACTACCCGCGGCCAGTTTTTCAGGCGGGCGAAGCAGTCTTCAACTGGCAGGAACAGTTCAGCGGGCGGCAATAAAGGCCGGGATGGATCGACGCGGCGTTCTTCATAGCGGTTGCGCACGTCGTTCCAGAAGTTTTCCGCCGCCTGTTCGATACCCGGCAGCGAGAACACCTGGGTGTCCTGGGGCAGGTAGTCGAAGAGGGTGGAGGTTTCGTCGAAGAACAACGGCAGGTAGTACTCGATACCGGCAGGTGTAATCCCGCTGCTCAAGTCCTGGAAGATCGGGCAGCGACGGAAATCCACGTCGAAGCGTTCGCGAAAGCGCGCCTTGAAGCGCGTGACCGCGTCTTTTTGCAGCGGGAACTCCCGCGCCGGCAGCAGCTTGATCGAGTCGACCTTGTCGATGGAACGCTGGTTCTCCGGATCGAAGGTGCGCAGCGTCTCGATCTCGTCATCGAACAGGTCGATGCGGTACGGCAACTTGCTGCCCATCGGGAACAGGTCGATCAAGGCGCCGCGCACCGCGAACTCACCGTGCTCGTACACCGTGTCGACGCAGCGGTAGCCGCTGGCTTCCAGGCGCGTGCGCATCTGCTCGACGTCGAGCTTCTGGCCCACGTCCAGCACCAGGCTGCTGCCGAGCAGGAACTTGGTCGGTGCCAGCCGGTGCAGGGCGGTGGTGATCGGCACCACCAGCACGCCGTGGGCCAGTTCCGGCAAGCGGTACAGGCTGGCGATGCGCTGGGAGATGATGTCCTGGTGCGGCGAGAACAGGTCGTAGGGCAGGGTTTCCCAGTCGGGAAAATGCAGCACCGGCAAATCCGGGGCGAAGAAGCTCAGCTCCTGCTCCAACCGTTCGGCACTTTGGCTGTCGGCGGTGAGCAGCAGGGTAAAGCGCTTGGCTGCGCTGGCAGCCTCGGCAATGGCCAGGCTTAGGGCGGCACCGGGCAGGTTGCCCCAATGCTGTTTACCTGCCGCGGCAGGGAGTAGCGGTAGACGCAGAACGGGCACGGAAGGTTGAGCTCCAAGCGTTGCGACAAAGTCGGTAATTGTAACGGCCCCAGGTGCCGCCTGTCAGTTGCTGACTGTGCCTATTACGGTTTGCAGGAAATGTAGTGGCTAAGACAAACAATGGCGGGTTTTGACTCAATATGTAGTGCCAAAATGCGCGAATGTTTAGGAGGGTTACGGACAAGTCGGCCTGCTCGCCAAACTAGTGGCCTTCTGGAACCCGCGTGTTTCCTGGGCTGTAGCGCGGAGGTATTTTTTTGCAAGGGCTTTTTGTTGCCCTTCGCGCATTGCTCAACGCTCAGTCGGGCGACATAATGTAGCCCCTTTTTTCTGCCCCTACATGTGGAAGGTTCCCGTGACTCAGAAGCCCGACCAGTGTCTTGGTGAATGGATCGACCGTGAAGCACTCGCTGAAGCGATGATTCCGCTTATCGGTCAGCTGTACCGCAATAACAATGTGGTGAGCTCGATCTATGGCCGCAGCCTGATCAACCAGTCTGTCATCGCGATTCTCAAAGCGCACCGCTTTGCGCGCCATCGCTCCGCCGACGACAGCGAACTCTCCGTCCACGAAACATTCCCACTGCTCAAAGCCATGAGCGAGCTCAAGCTCGGCGCGGCTTCGGTAGACCTGGGCAAGTTGGCCTACAAGTTCCGTAAAGAAGGCGCCGGCCGCACTGCCGAGCAGTTCGTACGTGAAGAAATGGCCGATGTGGTTGGCCAGCAAAACGCTGCCGCCCGCAAAGGCACCGATGTGGTGTTGTACGGCTTTGGCCGTATCGGCCGCCTGCTGGCGCGCATCCTGATCGAGAAAACCGGTGGCGGCGACGGCCTGCGCCTGCGTGCCATCGTGGTGCGCAAAGGCGCCGAGAACGACCTGACCAAGCGCGCCAGCCTGCTGCGTCGCGACTCGGTACACGGCTCGTTCAATGGCACCATCACCATTGACGAAGAAAACAACACCATCACCGCCAACGGTAACCTGATCCAGGTGATCTACGCGAAGAACCCGACTGAGGTGGATTACACCCAGTACGGCATCCAGAACGCCCTGCTGGTGGACAACACTGGCGTATGGCGTGATGCCGAGGGCCTGGGCCAGCACCTGGCTTGCCCGGGTGTCGACCGCGTTGTGCTGACCGCGCCTGGCAAGGGCAAGCTCAAGAACATCGTGCACGGCATCAACCACGCTGAAATCACCGCTGACGACAAGATCGTGTCCGCCGCGTCCTGCACCACCAACGCCATCGTGCCGGTGCTCAAGGCTGTGAATGACAAGTTCGGCATCGTTAACGGCCACGTTGAAACCGTTCACTCGTACACCAACGACCAGAACCTGATCGACAACTTCCACAAAGGCGATCGCCGTGGCCGTAGCGCCGCGTTGAACATGGTGATCACCGAGACCGGTGCTGCCACTGCCGCTGCCAAGGCTCTGCCTGAGCTGGCCGGCAAGCTGACCGGTAACGCGATCCGCGTACCGACGCCGAACGTGTCGATGGCCATTCTCAACCTCAACCTTGAGAAAGCCGCCACCCGCGAAGAGATGAACGAGTACCTGCGCTACATGGCGCTGCACTCCGACCTGCATAAGCAGATCGACTTCGTCAATTCCCAGGAAGTGGTCTCCACCGACTTCGTTGGCTCGCGCCACGCTGGTGTGGTGGACGCCGAAGCGACCATCACCCAGGACAACCGTGTTGTGCTGTACGTGTGGTACGACAACGAGTTCGGTTACAGCTGCCAGGTGGTTCGCGTGATGGAAGACATGGCTGGGGTCAACCCGCCTGCGTTTCCGCGCTAAGCCTTTGCGCTGAATGAAAAAGCCCCGACTGGTTCGGGGCTTTTTTATGCCTGTGGGTTTTGTGGTGTCTGGGAGGGCCTTATCGCAGGCAAGCCCGCTCCCACAGTTGAACTGCATTTACCTGTGGGAGCTGGCTTGCCCTCGATGACGATGGAAAGGTCAAAACATCCATCACTTGAATAGCGTGTTGCGCAAACTGTCCGACAGCCCTTTGGGCCCGAGCCAGATACCCAGGTAGGCCTTCGCTAACTCAGCATCTGGGCTGCTGAACACAACCTGCCCATTAATTTCCAGATTCAACCCGCGCCCCGGACGAAAATCCAGGGCATAGCGATCACCGCTGCGAATATCCCGAAAGCGCACGTGCAGCTTGGCTATCTCTGGGTTCAACCCGGCATTGGCCTGCTGGCGTTCCAGGGTGACGCTGGCCGCCTTGATCACATCATTGCGGTCAATGTCGCGAAAGTAATACAGCGCCAGGCGCACAGCCTTCTGCTGGTCCCAGGCCTGCTTTGCCGGCAGGTCAGCGGGTGCATACAGCGCGGCGGCATACACATCCGCCCAGAGATAGTTGAACACCGCCTGGTTTTTCAGGGCCAGCCCCTCGACCTGTGCGGGGAAGCTTGCCTGCTTGAGCCGCTGTGCATCGTTGGCGTGCGCCGTGAGCGACACCATTAGCATCAAACAGAAAAATAGTTGTCGCATAATGGCTCATCCTGAATTCGACGCTGATGTGCGTCCTGTAGTATGGCAACACTGGCCTACGACGCGACCAAGGGTTAATGTTCGCGGCGCTCGGCCTTCTATAGACTGTGCCCCGGTTCACACACTTGAGCCAAATTGTCCTTCATGCTCGCTGGCCGCGGCATGATTTAGCCCGGCGTCCAACCGTACGCCTGGCCTGTTCTGAGGAGTACGCATGGCTGTCTACAACTACGACGTGGTGGTACTGGGTTCCGGCCCAGCTGGAGAAGGTGCGGCGATGAACGCTGCCAAAGCAGGGCGCAAGGTGGCGATGGTCGATAGCCGTCGCCAGGTCGGCGGAAACTGCACCCACCTGGGTACCATCCCGTCCAAGGCGTTGCGTCACTCGGTACGGCAGATCATGCAGTTCAATACCAATCCGATGTTCCGGGCCATTGGTGAGCCGCGCTGGTTCTCGTTCCCGGACGTACTGAAAAGCGCTGAAAAAGTCATCTCCAAGCAAGTCGCCTCGCGTACCGGCTACTACGCCCGTAACCGCGTCGACCTGTTCTTCGGCACCGGCAGTTTTGCCGACGAGCAAACCGTCGAAGTGGTCTGCGCCAACGGCGTGGTCGAGAAGCTGGTGGCCAAGCACATTATCATCGCCACCGGTTCGCGCCCGTATCGCCCGGCGGATATCGATTTCCACCACCCGCGCATCTACGATAGCGACACCATCCTGAGCCTGGGCCATACCCCGCGCAAGCTGATCATCTACGGCGCCGGCGTGATCGGCTGTGAATACGCCTCGATCTTCAGTGGCCTGGGTGTACTGGTCGAGCTGGTGGACAACCGCGACCAGTTGCTCAGCTTCCTCGACTCGGAAATCTCCCAGGCGTTGAGCTACCACTTCAGCAACAACAACATCACCGTGCGCCATAACGAAGAGTACGAGCGGGTCGAAGGCCTGGACAACGGGGTGATCCTGCACCTCAAGTCCGGCAAGAAGATCAAGGCCGACGCCTTGCTGTGGTGCAACGGCCGTACCGGCAACACCGACAAGCTGGGCATGGAAAACATCGGGGTCAAGGTCAACAGCCGTGGCCAGATCGAAGTGGATGAGAACTACCGCACCTGCGTGCCGAACATCTACGGCGCCGGTGACGTGATCGGCTGGCCAAGCCTGGCCAGTGCCGCCCATGACCAGGGCCGCTCGGCCGCTGGCAGCATTGTCGACAATGGCAGCTGGCGCTACGTGAACGACGTGCCGACCGGGATCTACACGATTCCCGAGATCAGCTCGATCGGCAAGAACGAACACGAACTGACCAAGGCCAAGGTGCCTTACGAAGTGGGCAAGGCGTTCTTCAAGAGCATGGCGCGTGCGCAGATTGCCGGTGAGCCGCAAGGCATGCTGAAAATCCTGTTCCACCGCGAAACCCTGGAAGTACTTGGCGTGCATTGCTTCGGCTACCAGGCCTCGGAGATCGTGCACATCGGCCAGGCGATCATGAACCAGCCGGGTGAGCAAAATACTCTCAAGTATTTCGTCAACACCACCTTCAACTACCCGACCATGGCCGAAGCCTATCGGGTAGCGGCCTACGACGGCCTCAACCGGCTTTTTTGAGCGGCTCCGGCCGGTGGCCTGAGCCGGCCGGGGAGACCGATTTCAGTAATTCTCGAGGGTGGCAGTGGCCAAACCGGGAAAGTCTGTAATCAGGCTATCTACGCCGAAGTCGGCGAGCCTGCGCATCAGCGCAGGTTCGTTGACTGTCCACACGGACACATGCAAGCCCTGGCGCTGGGCTTTTTCCAGCCGCTCGGGGGTGCACAGCGTCCAGTTCAATGCCAAATACTCACAGCCGTAGTTCTGCGCGACCTTCAGCGGGTCGAGCCAGGCGTATTCGGCGACCAGGCCGCGTGACAGGTCCGGGGTGAGTTCCACGGCGGCCTTGAGCACTTCCCGCGAGCTTGACGTGACCGTGACCTTGTCCATCAAGCCAAAGCGCACAGCCATTTCGCGAATCGCCAGCACAGTGGTGGCGGCACGGGTGCGCGAGGCGCTTTTGACTTCCAGTTGCCAGTGATCGAAGTCGCACTGTTCGAACAACGCCTCCAGGCGTGGAATAGGGCAGGGGCTTACCCAGCCTGGGCCGCCTTTGCGCGCGTCCATCTTCACTAGGTCGGCCGCCGAGTACTCGACCACCTTGCCGCGCCGGTCGGTGGTGCGCTTGAGGGTCGGGTCGTGGATGACCATCAACTCGCCGTCCATGGACAGGTGCAAGTCCAGCTCGCAGCGACGTACGCCGTGTTTGAGACATTCCTGAAAACTGGTCAGGGTATTTTCCGGTGCTTCGCCTTTGGCACCGCGGTGGCCGTAAATCAGGGTCACAGTTGCTCCTTTGCGCCAGGATGGCTGGCGTCGTGAATACGCATTCAGAGGTCTTCGCTTTGTTCTCGCGCCAGGCGGCGTTCCTGGGCCTGTTTCTGCAGGATATAGCGCGCCAGCAGTTGGCGTTGGGCGTCGGTCATGGACTCGAACTCCGTGCCCACATCAAAGCCGTCGCCCTTGGGGTCGCAATGGGTCACCCGCGCGCGCAGCAACAGGCCGAGCGCCTGGGGCATCAGCACCAGCTTGACCGCCAGGTGAGTGTCGGCGGCCAGCGGTGTCGGGTGCTGGAAGTCGATGCCGCCCTCGGAGAGGATCACCGGTTGCGGCGCACCCACCTCGTTCAGCAAACCGCGAGCCATGACCTGGCTGAGCAGATCCAGGCGTTTGTTCTGCACTTTGAGGAAGGCCGCCAGGCTGCGGTCTTTCTCGCTGATCTGGCGCAGCAGGTGCTGGGCTTCGAATTCGCTCAAGTGCAGCTCGCTGAGCAGATTGAACAGCGGTGAATCATCCAGCAACACTTCCTTGCTCGCCGCGTCGGGGCCCGACAGGGGTTTGATTTGAAGTGCGATCATGTCGTCGATACGGTAGTATTCGCGGCGCTCTTCTTCATCTAATGTCGACATGGCGAACCCCAGGTAACGGTAATGGTCTGAGTGTAAAGCTGCTGACCAGACCCCGCCACCGGGACGTCTTCTTTTCCTCCGAACAAGCCCCGACATGTTCAGACCTCTCTTCGTATTTATCGGCACGCGTTATACCCGTGCAAAGCGTCGCAATCATTTTGTGTCGTTCATTTCCTTGACCTCGATGATCGGTCTCGCCCTGGGCGTGGTCGTGATGATCGTGGTGCTGTCGGTGATGAATGGCTTCGATCATGAGATGCGCACCCGCGTGCTGGGCATGGTGCCCCACGCGACCATCGAGGGCGATGCGCCCATCAACGACTGGCAAAGCCTGGCCGCCAAGGTCCAGCAGAACCCCAAGGTGGTGGCGGTAGCGCCGTTTACCCAGATGCAGGGGTTGCTGACCAATGACGGCAAAGTGCAGAAGATCCTGCTCAACGGCATCGACCCGGCCCAGGAGCGCAACGTCTCGATCATCGACAAGTTCATGCTGCAAGGTAAGCTCGACGAGCTGTCGCCGGGCAGCTTTGGCATCGTCATCGGTGACAAGGCCGCGGCCAAGCTGGGCGTAGGGGTTGGCGACAAGCTGACCTTCGTCGCCCCGGAAGTCACCGTGACCCCGGCCGGCATGTTCCCGCGCATGAAGCGCTTTACCGTGGTGGGCACCTTCCACGTCGGCGCTGGCGAGATCGACGGTTACATCGGCCTGACCAACCTCACCGACCTGGCCCGCCTGCATCGCTGGCAGCCCGACCAGGTGCAGGGTCTGCGCCTGAAATTCAACGACCTGTTCGATGCGCCGCGCGGCGCCTGGGAAATTGCCCAGCACCTGGGTGAGACCGAGTACTACGCTCGCGACTGGACCCGCACCCACGGCAACCTGTACCAGGCCATCCGCATGGAGAAAGCCATGATCGGCCTGTTGTTGTTGCTGATCGTCGCCGTGGCGGCCTTTAACATCATCTCCACGCTGGTGATGGTGGTGAACGACAAGAAGGGCGACATCGCCATCCTGCGTACGTTGGGCGCCACGCCGGGGCAGATCATGGCGATCTTCATGGTGCAGGGCACCGTGATCGGCGTGGTTGGCACCTTGATAGGCACGGCGGTGGGCATTCTGGCCGCGCTGAACGTCAGCGCCGCCATCGCCCTGCTTGAAAAGGTGATCGGCCACAAGTTTCTCAACGCCGACGTCTACTTCATCGATTACTTGCCGTCCCAGGTGCAAACCCAGGACGTGCTGATGGTGGGCGGCGCTGCGTTGGTCCTGAGCTTCCTTGCCACCCTGTATCCAGCCTGGCGCGCGGCACGTACCCAGCCAGCACAGGCATTACGTTATGAGTGAATCGGGCATGAGTGAAAAAGCAATCCTGAGCTGCCGCAACCTGGGCAAATCCTACGAGGAAGGCCCGGAGTCGGTGGTGGTGCTGTCCAACCTGCAGCTTGAACTGCACCCTGGCGAGCGTGTGGCGATCGTCGGCAGTTCCGGTTCCGGCAAGAGTACCTTGCTCAACCTGCTGGGCGGCCTCGATACGCCGTCCCAGGGCAGCGTATGGCTGGCCGGTGAAGAACTCTCGGCCTTGAATGAAAAGGCCCGCGGCCAACTGCGCAACCGCTCGTTGGGCTTTGTGTACCAGTTCCACCACTTGCTGCCGGAATTCACCGCCCTGGAAAACGTGTGCATGCCGCTGTTGATCGGCAAGACCGCGATTCCTGAAGCGCGTCAGCGTGCCACGGCCTTGCTCGAGCGCGTCGGCCTCGGCCATCGCCTGGAGCACAAGCCAGCGGAGTTGTCCGGTGGTGAGCGCCAGCGCGTGGCGATTGCCCGTGCCCTGGTGAACAACCCGGGCCTGGTGATGCTCGACGAGCCGACCGGCAACCTCGACTCCCACACCGCCCAGGGCATCAAGGACTTGATGCTGGAGCTGAGCACCCAGATGCGCACCGCGTTCCTGGTGGTGACCCATGACATGAGCATGGCCCGGCAGATGGACCGCGTACTGCATTTGCAGGAAGGTCATCTGGTCGCTATCTGACCTGTTGCAAGCCCGGTTTTTTGAGGTCGGGCTTTTTCATTTTTCCAACGGTGCCCGCGAATGTTCAGACCGTTATCGATTTTTATCGGCACGCGCTATACCCGCGCCAAGCGCCGCAACCGTTTTGTCTCGTTTATCTCGATGACCTCGATGATCGGCCTCGCTCTGGGCGTATTGGCGATGATCGTGGTGCTTTCGGTAATGAACGGCTTTCAGCGTGAAATGAGCTCGCGCATCCTCGGCATGGTGCCCCACGCCACCATCGTCGGCGTAAAGCCGATTGATGATTGGCAGCCGGTGGCCGCCGCCGCGATGAAGAATCCGCAAGTCACCGCTGCTGTGCCCTTCACCCAGATGGATGGCATGTTTTCTTATAAGGGCGCGATGCAGCCCATCGAGATCAGCGGCGTCGACCCGGCCCAGGAAGGCAAGGTGTCGATCGTGGCCCAGCATATCGTGCGCGGCAAACTCGATGACCTCAAACCCGGCGAATTCGGGGTGGTGGTCGGTGATATCACTGCACGGCGTTTTCGCCTGAACGTGGGCGACAAACTGACCCTGATCGTGCCGGAACTCAGCAGCGCCCCGGGCGGTATCACCCCGCGCATGCAGCGCCTGAATGTGGTGGGCATCTTCAAGGTCGGCGCCGAACTGGATGGCTCCATGGCCCTGATCCACATGGCCGACGCCGCTGAAATCCAGCATTGGCAGCCCAACCAGGTGCAAAGCGTGCGCCTGGCGGTGAAGGACCTGTATGCAGCGCCCAAAGTCTCGGCAGATATCGCCGCCAGCCTGGGCGCGGCTTACAAGCCGGATGACTGGACCCACACCCAGGGCAGCCTGTTCAGCGCGATGAAAATGGAAAAGACCATGATCGGCCTGCTGTTGCTGATGATCGTCGCCGTGGCGGCGTTCAACATCATCGCCACCTTGATCATGGTGGTGAACGACAAGGGCGCGGACATCGCCATCCTGCGTACCATCGGCGCTACACCTCGGCAGATCATGGCGATCTTCATGGTGCAGGGCACCGTGATTGGCGTGGTCGGCACCTTGATCGGCGGCGTGCTGGGGGTGATTGCGGCGCTGAACGTGAGTGAGCTGGTGGGCTGGCTGGAGCGGGTGAGCGGGCAGCATATCTTCAGTTCGGATGTGTATTTTGTCAGCAACCTGCCTTCGGAGCTGCAAGGTGGGGATGTGTTGCTGATTTGCTCGGCGGGGTTTGTGTTGAGCTTCTTGGCGACGATTTACCCAGCGTATCGGGCGGCGAAGATTGAGCCGGCGCATGCGCTCAGGTATTCGTAACCTTTAGGACCGCTATCGCAGGCAAGCCAGCTCCCACATTGTGACTGTATTCACAGCTCAAATTGTGGGAGCTGGCTTGCCTGCGATAGGGCCGGCCCAGCTTGCATCAATCTCCCTTGGGCAACTCAATCACAAACCTTGTCCAGCCCGCCTGCGACTCACAATAAATCCTCCCGCCATGCGCCCGCACAATCGACTGGGTAATCGCCAACCCCAGCCCCGCATGTTCACTGCTGCCTGCGCGCCTCGACGGGTCGGCTCGGTAGAAACGGTCAAACAGCCTCGGCAGTAACGGCGCAGGAATGCCTTCCCCGCTGTTCTCAACCGTCAGTGTCACGCCGCTCTCGATCCGCACCCGCACTTCACCGCCTGGTGGCGTAAAGCGCAGCGCGTTATCCAGCAAGTTCGACAGGGCCCGGCGCAACATGCCGCGGTCGCCCATGCTATGGGCGCTGCCTTCGCGCATCAGCTTCACCTGTGCGTCCTCGGCCAGCAGGGTAAAGAACTCCAACAGTGCGTCGACCTCATCGCCCAAGTCCAGGGATTCACGGGTGGGCATCAGCAAGCCGTGGTCAGCTTTGGCCAGGTAAAGCATGTCGTTGACCAGTTGCGCCATCCATTGCAGTTCTTCCAGGTTGCTGTGCAGCGCCTCGCGGTAATCCTCCAGCGGGCGCGGCTGGGTGAGGATGACCTGGGTCTGGGTCAGCAGGTTGGACAGCGGCGTGCGCAGTTCGTGGGCAATATCTGCGCTGAAGGCGGACAGGCGCTGGAACGCATCATCGAGGCGTGCCAGCATGGCGTTGACGGCCTTGGCGAGCTCCGCCAGCTCCACCGGCATTTGCGCTTGGGGTAAGCGTTGCGTCAGGGAGTGGGCGGAGACGCTGGCCGCCACTTCGCCCATGCGCCGCAGTGGTCGCAAGCCACTGCGTGCAGCCCAGGCGCCGAGCAGGGCAGTGGCCAGGGCCGAGAGGCCGACGGTCAGCCAGATCAAGCGCTGCATGCGTTGCAGAAAGTGCTGGTGGTGGGTGATGTCGAGGATCAGTGTCAGCTGTGGCGAATCCAGTTGGCTGGGCGTCAAGGGTGCAATGAATACGCGGTAGTCGGTGCCTGCGTATTGCAGGCTGTGCAGCCCGGGCGCTTGGGGCAAGGGAAGGTGTGGCGCGCCGTCCAGCCAACGTTGCCCAGCTTCGGTGATGCGCAAGGTGAGGTCGGGCTGGTGATCGAGTTCGGCGCGCAGTTGAGGGGTTCGTTGGGCGAGGTCTTCCGGTGAGGCGACACCCTGCAAGGTGCTGCGCAGGGCCACCAGTTTGCTTTCGAGCTGTTGCTGGTCCAGCTCCATGAAATGCGCCTCGCTGGCCCGGTTGAACAACACCCCGGCGATCAACGAGACCACCGCCGTGCAGGCGGCAAACAGCAGCGCCAGGCGGCTGGTCAGGGACAGGCGCTTGATCACGTGAACCGTTCCTCCAGCACGTAACCCATGCCGCGTACGGTGTGGATCAGTTTGTTGGGGAAATTGTCGTCGACTTTCAGGCGCAGGCGGCGAATGGCGACTTCGATGATGTTGGTGTCGCTGTCGAAATTCATGTCCCACACCTGGGAGGCAATCAGCGTCTTGGGCAGCACTTCGCCCTGGCGGCGTAGCAGCAGCTCCAGCAAGGCGAACTCCTTGGCGGTGAGGTCGATGCGCTGGCCGCTGCGCTCGACGCGGCGGCGGATCAAGTCCAGGCTCAGGTCGGCCAGTTGCAGCGTGGTCTCCTGCGGCGTGCTGCTGCCACGGCGCAACAAGGTGCGCACCCGCGCCAGCAGTTCGGAAAACGCGAAGGGTTTGACCAGGTAATCGTCGGCGCCCAGCTCCAGGCCATGTACTCGGTCTTCTACGGCATCGCGAGCGGTGAGGAACAGCACCGGGATGTCCAGGCCGGCACTGCGCACCGCCTGCAGGATTTGCCAGCCATCGCGGCCAGGCAGCATCACATCGAGGATCAACAAGTCATAGTCGCCCGTCAGTGCCAAGTGTTGGCCACTGGTGCCGTCGGCCACCAGTTCGGTGGTAAAGCCCGCTTCTGCCAGGCCCTGGCGCAGGTAATGACCGGTTTTGGGTTGGTCTTCGACGATCAGCAGTTTCATGTAGGGCTCTTGGTCAAGGTGGACGCCGGCCTTTATACCCTGGGCTCCGGGGTATGGGCGCAAGCTGACAAAGTTGTAATCTAGCAGTCAGCTGGCTGGCAGCGAGGCCATCTTAAAGTGTTGCCCAAGCTGGATACCTATTTTGGAGAGTGAAAGATGGCGTTGCGTACACCCCAGTTATTGGCGGGCTGCCTGTTGGCGTTGAGTTTCAATGCCCTGGCGGATGCGACTCACACCTACGCGTTCGGCCAGCCGGCCCCGGCGCATAAAGCCACGCGTACCGTTGAAGTCACCCTGCGGGACATTGCCTTTGAGCCCAAGTCCCTGGACGTCAAGGCCGGTGAAACCGTGCGCTTCGTGCTGGTCAACAAAGGCCAGTTGCTGCATGAGTTCAACCTGGGTGACGCGGCCATGCATGCCGCCCACCAGAAAGAGATGTTGCAGATGCAAGCCAGTGGCATGCTCACCGCCACCGGCATGGGCAAGATGGATCACAGCGCCATGGGCCACGGCGACATGGGCGGCATGAAGCACGACGATCCCAACAGCGTGTTGGTGGAGCCGGGCAAGACGGCCGAGCTGACCTGGACGTTCAAGCAGGCCACAGGCCTTGAGTTCGCCTGCAACCTGCCAGGGCATTACCAGGCAGGCATGGTCGGCAAACTGACCGTTGAGTGAGGCGTTTGTTAAGGGGGCGAGCAAAGGCTGGTAGACTGGCGCGGTTTATTTAGCCAGGTTTCCGCCATGCATCCCGCAGCCGAACATTCGCCGCTGGGCAAGTCCAGTGAATACATCAGCACCTACACGCCTTCGTTGCTGTTTCCGATTCCACGCGCCGCCAAGTGGGCCGAGCTGGGCCTGAGCGCCGAGACCCTGCCGTACAAGGGCGTGGACTTCTGGAACTGCTTCGAACTGTCCTGGTTGTTGCCCTCGGGCAAGCCGGTGGTGGCCATCGGTGAGTTCAGCATTCCGGCCGACTCGCCGAACATCATCGAGTCCAAGTCGTTCAAGCTGTACCTCAACTCGCTGAACCAGAGCGCGTTTGCCGATACGCAAAGCCTTGAAGCCACCTTGCGCACAGACCTCAGCTCTGCGGCCGGCAAGCCAGTGAGCGTGCGTATTCGCAGCCTGGCCGACATCGAGGCAGAAGGCGTGATGGCGTTGCCGGGTGTGTGCATTGACGGCCTGGATATCAACGTCAGCAGCTACGAACACCCGCGCCCGGAACTGCTGCGTTGCGATGATTCGCGCGTGGTGGAGGAGAGCGTGCACAGCCACCTGCTCAAATCCAATTGCCCGGTGACCAGCCAGCCTGACTGGGGCAGCGTGGTGGTGGAATACCGCGGTGCGGCGTTGGATCACGCCAGCCTGCTGGAATATATCGTCAGCTTTCGCCAGCACTCGGACTTTCATGAGCAGTGTGTGGAGCGGATCTTCCTGGACTTGCAGCGCTTGCTCAAGCCAGAGAAGTTGACGGTGTATGCACGGTATGTGCGTCGGGGTGGGTTGGATATCAATCCGTATCGCAGCACTGAGAACACCCAGTTCCTGAACGTGCGCCTGGCGCGTCAGTAAGCCTTCATACAAAAAACTGTGGGAGCTGGCTTGCCTGCGATTGCGATCTTTCAGTCATTCATCAAGTGACTGATACACCGCTATCGCAGGCAAGCCAGCTCCCACATTTGGTTTTGTGTTTGGCTTGGGCTCGGGTTAGATGCCGATATTGCCAAGGGTCAGCACGATATTGCGCAACGTCCCGGCAATGCCTGGATGGTCCAGTTCAAAACCTTCCACTGCCCGGTTCACATCGTCAGCGATGCTGGGCGTCTGGGTGGCCGGTTCCATTTTCAGCTGGACTTCGAATTTGGCGATCAACTCTTCCAATGCTTGACGTTTCTCGGCGGGCAACTCGGGATGATTCTCCAGTTGCTCACGCACAATATCGGCCTGCTGTTGTAACTTCTCGCGATCAGGCATGACGTTCTTTCCTTTTATCGATAGGCACTGGCATAGACCGCGGCGCACCGCGAAAGGTCTACGGGCTGACCTGTAGATTAATCCACTGCGGCCAACTGTGCATGATCTCGATCAGGGCTTCTCGCCCTTGAGCTGGCGCAGGCGGATGTCGGCCAGGCAGGTGTCGAGTTCGCCGAGATGGTCGATCACCGAGTGCACGCCCAGGCCATAGAGCGCCACCGTGGCCTTGCCGCGCTTGTGTTCGCGTTGCTGCTCGGTCAGCGCCTGCCATTGCCGGGGCGACAGGCCGCAGAGCGAACCGCAGGAGGCCAGACCGATGGTCCACAAACCGGCATTCAGGCCCGATTGCAGCAGACGCGGCTCGCCGCTGACCAGTACGCAGCCTTCCAGACGTTCGATGTTCAACTCCATCAGCGCTTGCCAGCAGGCGTGGGGCGCAGGCCAGCGAATGGAGGAGGGTGAGGCGGCCTTTAGCCAGCCAGGCAGGTCGGCGCAGAGTGGCGTGGTCACGGCGGGAGGCAGTTCGTCCAGCCAGGCGCAGGGCACGCCTTGTTCTTTGAGACTGCGCAGGATTTTCAACGCGCCTGGCGTGGCCTCGGCGTCGGCGCAAGGTGAGTCGGTGCGGGCCAGGGAACCAAAATCCACCAGGCAGCCACTCAGGCCAAATAACACGGCGGTCAATGAGGGGGCGGCGGCGACGGCAATCTCGGCGTGTGGCATCTGAACGTCCCTGAAATAGCTGCCACGCTATCGGGGCGGCATGACAAGGGGATGACACTGTCGATATTTGTAGGAATTTTGTGCATTTTCCCTAAGACGATTCTAGGTAGCTGCCTAAATCGACACTTCCGTCATATACTGACAGCCTTATTCAGGGCATAGCGCCCATGACAGACCATTCAAGGAGCAAAAGCTATGCGCTGGAGCCAGTACTTCGCTCAGCTATCGGTGTGTGCCACCATCCTGTTGGCACCTTTCGCTGCCCAAGCGGCCTCGGAAGATGACCCGTGGGAAAGTGTCAACCGCCCCATCTTCACCTTCAACGATACCGTTGACACTTATGCCCTCAAGCCAATTGCCCAAGGCTATCAGTTCGTTACCCCACAATTTGTGCAGGACGGCGTTCACAACTTCTTCCGCAACATCGGTGATGTCGGCAACCTGGCCAACAACGTGCTGCAGCTCAAGCCGCACAATGCAGGCGTCGACACCGCCCGCCTGTTGGTTAACACCACATTTGGCGTACTGGGCTTTATCGACGTCGGCACCAAAATGGGGCTGCAGCGCAGCGACGAAGACTTCGGCCAGACCCTCGGCTACTGGGGCGTGGGCAGTGGCCCGTACGTGATGATCCCGTTGCTGGGCCCAAGCACCTTGCGTGATGCGCCGTCCAAATACGTCGACAGCTACACCCAACCGTACCGCTACATGAACGACATCGGCTGGCGTAACAGCACCTTCGGCCTCAACGTCGTTGACGTGCGCGCCAGCCTGCTCGACAGCGAAAAGCTGATCAGCGGCGACAAGTACACCTTCATTCGTAACGCTTACCTGCAGAACCGCGAGTTCAAGGTCAAGGACGGCAAGGTCGTTGACGACTTTTAAGCTGTGACGTTTTGAAATGAAAAAGGCGACCTTTGTAAGGTCGCCTTTTTTGTGCGCGCTTTTCAGCGCATTTTCAAAATCTTCAAGCCTAGTTGCTGCTCGTCTCCGGCCGCCTTGGTCCACACCACCTCTGTATCGGCCTCAAGGCCTTTGAGGGCCGCGTGCTCTGAATCAATGCGCACGGTCAGCAGGTCGCCCACAGTGAACTGGCGAGGTGCCTGCACCTGCATGCCGGAACTGGAGAGGTCCACGCAGGTACCGGCAATCTCCTGCCCGGCATGGATCAAAGACACATCGGCATCTATTCGCATGCGGATGAAATCGCGTTTTTCGGCGTAGTCGCGCTCGTGCTCGCTCACAGCATCCATCCTTACTTTGCGTTGTGGTTGTGAGGGTTCTTATAACTCCCGGTGATTTGCGGTGTAAAGACGCCCGGCGACCATCGGCATGAGCTTGAAACCCCTCACGGATGGGAGTACCGTCTGCGCCTTAGAAGGGCACCTCTGCTTTACCGTTGTGCATGGGCCAAATCCCAATGCTTTGTAGGACAGAGAGGCTAGAAAGCGAATCCAGTACGTGAGCCCGGCCATTGCCGAGCCGCCTACGCCAACCTAATTCTGGCGCCGTTTGCCCACATGCAAAAAACCAGTGCCACGCTGCTGATTATCGATGACGACGAAGTAGTGCGCGCGAGCCTCGCGGCCTACTTGGAAGACAGTGGCTTCAGCGTCCTGCAGGCCAGTAATGGCCAACAGGGTCTCCAGGTATTCGAGCGCGACAAGCCCGACCTTGTGATCTGCGACCTGCGCATGCCCCAGATGGGCGGCCTGGAGCTGATTCGCCAGGTGACCGACCTTGCCCCGCAAACGCCGGTGATTGTCGTGTCCGGTGCCGGTGTCATGAACGATGCCGTTGAAGCCTTGCGCCTGGGCGCCGCCGATTACCTGATCAAGCCCCTGGAAGACCTGGCCGTGCTGGAGCACTCGGTGCGCCGCGCCCTGGACCGTGCACGCCTGCTCCTGGAAAACCAGCGCTACCGCGAAAAGCTCGAGACCGCCAACCGCGAACTCGAAGCCAGCCTGAACCTGCTGCAGGAAGACCAGAACGCCGGTCGCCAGGTGCAGATGAATATGCTGCCGGTGAGCCCCTGGACGATTGACGAATTCACGTTTGCCCACCAGATCATCCCGTCGTTGTACCTGTCGGGTGATTTTGTCGACTATTTCCGTGTCGATGAGCGCCGCGTGGCGTTCTACCTGGCCGACGTTTCCGGCCACGGCGCGTCTTCTGCCTTTGTTACCGTGTTGTTGAAGTTCATGACCACACGGCTGTTGTTCGAGTCCAAGCGCAACGGGACCTTGCCGGAGTTCACCCCCTCCGAGGTGCTGGGCCACATCAACCGGGGCCTGATCAGCTGCAAGCTGGGCAAGCACGTGACGATGGTCGGCGGCGTGATCGACGAAGAAACCGGTCTTTTGACCTACAGCATTGGCGGCCACCTGCCGATGCCTGTTTTATACACTCCCGACAGTGTGCGCTACCTGGAAGGGCGTGGCCTGCCCGTAGGCTTGTTTAACGAAGCCACCTACGAAGACCACATCCTGGAACTGCCGCCGACCTTCAGCCTGACGCTGATGTCCGACGGTATTCTGGACCTTCTTCCAGAGCCTACACTCAAAGAGAAAGAAGCCGCCTTGCCCCAAAAGGTCAAGTCGGCGGGCGGCAGCCTGGATGGCCTGCGGCAGGTTTTTGGATTGGCCACGCTAGGGGAGATGCCGGATGATATCGCCCTATTGGTGTTGAGCAGGAATCTTTGATGAGTACCGGAAGAATCCAATTCGCCGAGCAAGACGGGACCTTCGTCCTGAAGTTTGTCGGTGAAGTGCGCCTGACCTTGTGTTCGGCCCTGGATGCGACGATCGAGCGGATCTTCACTGCGCTGAACTTCTCGGCGATCGTGATCGACTTGACCGAAACGCGCAGCATCGATAGCACCACCCTGGGCCTGTTGGCCAAATTGTCCATTCTGTCGCGGCAGAAGGTCGGCCTATTGCCGACCGTGGTCACCACCCACGAAGACATCACCCGTCTGTTGCAATCCATGGGCTTTGACCAGGTGTTCAACATCGTTGACCGCCCCATCCCGTGCCCGGAATGCCTCACCGACCTGCCGTCTCAGGACCAGTCCGAGGAAGTGGTGCGGGTCAAGGTGCTGGAAGCGCACAAGATCCTGATGGGCTTGAATGAGTCCAACCGCGAAGCCTTCCACGACCTCGTCAACGCCCTCGAGCGGCACTGACGGCCTCCCTGCCCAAACATACACACACAGTCCAATGTGGGAGCTGGCTTGCCTGCGATTACGCAGTGTCAGTCGATGAAGTGTTGGCTGGCCCACCGCTATCGCAGGCAAGCCAGCTCCCACACTGGACGGCGGTGACACCGAGGCAAAAAAAGGGCGGCACCCTCACAGGTGCCGCCCTTTTTGCCGCTATCTGCCTTTACAGCTTGGCCGACAACAACGCCTCCAGTTTCTCCTGGTCCCGAGCAAACTGACGAATCCCCTCCGCCAGCTTCTCAGTCGCCATCGCGTCCTCGTTGGACTCCCAACGGAACTGCGCTTCAGTCATATGCACACGGGCTTCACCGGCATGGCCTGGCGCCAATTTGCGCTCCAGCTTGCCTTCATCGGCTGCCAGCTTCTCCAACAGGTCCGGGCTGATGGTCAGGCGGTCACAACCGGCCAGTTCCTCGATCTGGCTGAGGTTACGGAAGCTCGCACCCATCACTACTGTTTTGTAGCCGTTAGCCTTGTAGTAGTTATAGATGCGCGTCACCGACTGCACGCCCGGGTCATCGGAACCGGTGTAGTCGTTGCCGTTGGCCTTCTTGTACCAGTCGTAGATACGGCCCACGAACGGCGAAATCAGGAACACACCCGCTTCGGCACAAGCCACGGCCTGGGCAAACGAGAAAAGCAGCGTCAGGTTGGTCTGGATGCCTTCTTTTTCCAGCTTTTCGGCGGCGCGGATGCCTTCCCAGGTGGAGGCGATCTTGATCAGCACGCGGTCGCGGCTGACGCCGGCTTTGTCGTACAGGTCGATCAGACGGTGCGCACGCTTGAGAATAGCGGCCTCGTCGAACGACAGGCGCGCATCCACCTCAGTGGAAATACGGCCCGGCACTACTTTGAGAATCTCTTGACCCACCGCCACCGCAAAGCGGTCACTGGCCAGGCCCACATCGCCGTTGCAGTCCTGCACACACTCATCCAGCAGCTTGGCATAGCCAGGAATCGACGCAGCCTTGAGCAGCAGGGAAGGGTTGGTGGTGGCGTCTTGCGGCTTTAGCTTGGCGAGGGTGGAAAAATCGCCGGTATCGGCTACGACGGTGGTGAATTGCTTGAGTTGTTCCAGCTTGGAAGTCATGGGCGTGCTCTGTCCTGTGGGTCTAGTGACATTACCCGAGCGCTGGCAGGCGCTCAAGGGCGCAAATGCGTTAGGTCGTTTGCGAGGGCAATAACCTGGAAACGGCCGTTTGAATCACCGGCCGTGGTGCTCGATTGGAGGGCAAAATCGCAGCTAGGTTCAACCGGATTCCACCCGTCCTGCGCCACCGGTTTCAAGCCAGTTGATAAAGGTGATATCAGTGTTTTGAAGTTGTGAAAAGTTTATTTTCCAGCTCTTTAGTTGTTGCTGTTTTTACTTGTGCTATACCTGACTGGCAAGCGCTAACTTGGGCCGATAAAAACTCTGATGACATAACTGTCTGCGGTGAAGTGCGTGTGTGCCTGTTTATTAAAATCTGCTTGTTCGTTAGTTTGAAAGCAAAGGAGAGATGTAATGAAACGGAATATATCAACGCTATTTGTCGCCCTGGGTTTTATTTGTTCAACAACGGTATTTGCCGATGTGACGGTACAGCAGGCCCTCAGCGCCGGTTGTTACGATACCCAGGAAATGCGTGGCATCATTGACACTGCCAAGGCAGGTAAACCCATGGGGAGTCGCACCCTGGAAAAGGAAAACGAACTGACCTCATCCTACGGCGGCAAGATCACCGACACCAGAGTGACTGCGCCTGCCACCTGGGTGTACCGCGCGTATGAGAGCGCGGACACCAACAATTGGCACGTCCAGAAACTCAAGGCCGGGGTGATCTACTCCAAGGCGCAGAACGATCTGGACAAATACGTCAAAGGAGGCGGCACACCCCAAGAGTACTGGGCCATCGATGGGCCTGACCTACACGCGCTGGGTTTCAACGGTGCCACCTACACGACAATGCGACTGCTCGCCTTACAGTCCAGCGACACCCCGAAAAGTCAGTTCGTGAGTTTTGCACTGGACTACGCCACCACCGGAACCTTTGGAGACGCCGTGTATGCACTGCAAGTAAACCCGAACTCACCCATTCTGGGGTTGGTTAACTGCAAAACGCCAGGCGGTGAAGTTCAATTTCAAATACTCGGCGGCACCACATTCAACACGCTTTACCGAAAAGTCAGGACCGATAAAGATTGGAAAAGGTATAACCGCGACACCGACCAATGGGTAACTGTGCCCAAAGGAACAGTGCCGGAAAACTAAGCAACAGTGCAGCAAGGGCCGGCAGCACCTGCCGCGCCCTTGCAATCACCGCTAAATATGTGGGAGCTGGCTTGCCTGCGATAGCGCCGGTACACCCAATGAGCACTTAACTGACCCTCACCAGGCAAAAATGTGGGAGCTGGCTTGCCTGCGATAGCGCCGGTACACCCAATGAGTACTTACCTGACACTCACCAGGCAAAAATGTGGGAGCTGGCTTGCCTGCGATAGCGCCGGTACACCCAATGAGCACTTACCTGACCCTCACCAGGCAAAAAATGTGGGAGCTGGCTTGCCTGCGATAGCGCCGGTACGCCCAATGAGTACTTACCTGACACTCACCAGGCAAAAATGTGGGAGCTGGCTTGCCTGCGATAGCGCCGGTACACCCAATGAGTACTTACCTGACACTCACCAGGCAAAAATGTGGGAGCTGGCTTGCCTGCGATAGCGCCGGTACACCCAATGAGCACTTACCTGACCCTCACCAGGCAAAAAATGTGGGAGCTTGCCTGCGATAGCGCCGGTACGCCCAATGAGCATCTACCTGACACTCGACCAATCACCGCCCCTCCAACAACGTCCCCGCCTGATCCAGCAACGCCAACGGATCCGCCGCCTTATGAATATCCACCGACAACAACTGCCTGAACTTGCGCGCCCCTGGAAACCCCGTGCCCAACCCCAACACATGCCGAGTAATGTGATGCATCGTCCCACCACTGGCCAAATGCTCAGCAATATAAGGCCGCAACTGCGCCAACGCCTCCGCCCGGCTAATCACCGGCGCCTCACTGCCAAACAACCGCTGGTCCACCTCCGCCAACAGATACGGATTGTGATAAGCCTCCCGCCCCAGCATCACCCCATCAAACGTCTGCAAATGCTCCAGGCACTGCTCCAGCGTCTTGATCCCACCATTGAGATTAATCTCCAACTCCGGAAAATCCCGCTTCAACTGCGCCGCCACGTCATAACGCAACGGCGGAATGTCCCGGTTCTCCTTGGGCGACAACCCCTCCAGAATCGCAATCCGCGCATGCACGGTAAAACTGGTGCAACCGGCGTCCCTTACCGTGCCGACGAAATCACACAACTGGGCAAAACTGTCCCGGCCATTGATGCCGATACGGTGCTTCACCGTCACAGGGATCGACACCGCATCGCGCATCGCCTTTACACAGTCCGCCACCAGGGCAGGGTGCGCCATCAGGATCGCGCCGATCATGTTGTTTTGTACGCGGTCGCTCGGGCAGCCGACGTTCAGGTTCACTTCGTCATAACCGGCGGCCTCGGCCATACGGGCACAGGCGGCCAGATCGGCTGGAACACTCCCGCCCAACTGGAGGGCCAGCGGGTGCTCGGCTTCGTTGTGGCGTAGGAAGCGCTCGTGGTCGCCGTGGAGGATAGCGCCGGTGGTGACCATCTCGGTGTAGAGCAGGGCGTGTTTGGAGAGCAGGCGTAGGAAGAACCGGCAGTGGCGGTCGGTCCAGTCCATCATGGGGGCGACGGAGAAGCGGCGGGAGAGTGGGGCGGTTTGTAGGGGCATGGGGGATCTGAGTTAGCGAGGCGAATGGGGCGTAGTTTATCAGGGATGCTTGTCAGGTACTTGGCGCGTTCTCAGGCCTAGCCATTCAACCTTCGGTGATAACCAGAGTACACGCTCGGTTAGGCTTTCGACGCGCACCTTGTGTTGATGATTTATTGTGGCTACGATTATCACATGCAGATTACCTATGACCCAGCCAAAGACGCTCGTAACGTTGAAGAACGTGGACTCCCGTTTGCGTTAGTGCGGGACTTTGAATGGTCTACGGCCTTGATCGTGGAAGATGATCGATTCGACTACGGTGAGTGTCGTTATCGAGCGATGGGATACATAGGGGATCGGCTGCATGTCGTAGTGTTCACCCCACGGGGGGACGCGGTCCACGTCATCAGCTTTCGTAAAGCCAACAAACGGGAGGTCAAAAATTATGACCAAGAAACCCAGCCCTGAGAAGGTCGATACAGCGAACCCTGAGTGGTCGGCTGAAGACTTTGCTAAGGCCAAGCCAGCCAGCGAGGTGCTTGTGGGATTGTTTGGCAAAGCTCAAGCGAAGGAAATGCTCAAACCCAAGCGCGGGCGGCCAAAGTCGATAGCCACTAAAGAGCACGTTAATGTTCGTTTTGATGCTGACGTGCTGGAGCGATTCAGGGCTTCCGGGCCGGGCTGGCAAACGCGAATGAATGCCGCCTTGGCTGATTGGCTTAAGACGCACACGCCAGAAGAGCTGAAGGCCTAAGGCAAAAAGCCGCGGATGACGCGGCTTTTTGCTGTCTTGTGATTAGCTTTTTCTCAGCGAGTGTATAAACAAATCTGTCCCCGTTTTTGGTTTTTCTACTATCCCTTTTCTACTCTAATTGCCAGTCAATGAAGACAGAATTGGAGACTGTGGCGAGGGAGCTTGCTCCTGCTGGGGCGCGAAGCGGCCCCAAAAATGAGGCTGCTACGCAGTCCAACGGGAGCAAGGTAAGTGGTCAGGCACCCCATATTGCGTGACTAAGCCGGTTGTCAGCGATGTGGCAACAACTCCCAAATTTCACTTGCCCGCTGTGTCGGCACCGCGCCGTTGTCCAGATAACGACTCAACGCTGCCCAACGGTTGAGGCTGTAATACAACTCTTTGGTAATCGAATCAAGGCGTCAAAAGGCCCTCCCTCGGCCTTGATCTTGGTGCAGTCGTCGGATTGCTTTTGCATGAGTCACCTCTTGGAAAACGTGTGGTCGCCTTCCAGTGATGGGGCTTGCGTAACGGACTGAGCAAGATTAAAAATTAACTAACAGCCCACTCGGGGACTAACATATTGCTCATTGCCTCAAAACGGGTAGGCTCTTGATTAGCCACGGGCCGTTTAATTAGGAAGTGGGTTTGACTTGTGTTTTCTCTTACACAAAGCCCGCGACAGTCCAAGGCAAGCATGAAATCAGGCTCCGAAATCTCCTTGATTACTGGATGCACCTGAAACTGACCATGAGGATCATCCACCATATTAGCGAGCATATTTGCGGTATCCCTGAGGTAATCAGAACTGCGCCCAACCCGCAGAGAGGTTCCAGCTGAAGTTATCCCACCGCCCGGGCCCATATACACCTTGCCGTCATGTTCAACAAATGTAGTGACTCCCGCCTCGCGCAATTGACTGATATCTGAGGAAGAAAAGGTATTTCCCGCAAGTATTCCATTAAGTTCATATTGCGCGATGTATTGAGGCCATGAGTTAGCCAGCGTTGCAAAGAGGTCGGTATTAGCGAATCCCGCTCGATCTGGGTGAGGGAGCACGTCTACCACGGCCACTACGTCTCTCCCTATCATGCAAAAGGCAAGGTAGTCTGCTGGCTTGGAGAAGAACTGTCCTGACGGGATAATTTCGTCGCTTAGGTGGAAGTGCAGGATGTTCCAGTCTGCATACAGCAAGTCAGTCCGAGTGTGTTTTTTTGACCCGCTGGTGTCGTTGCGGATAATTAGTCCTCGACCTTGATAGGGATTGACATTCTCTCCAGTAGTGAATTTTCTTAGCAAACTTGATAACCCGCGTTGCGCGCTCGGCGGAAGATTGGCCTTTGGGAATGCATTGGACAATGCAATCTTGCGCGGTAAAGGAGCAATGTAACGACATATGAAGTCCAGCCATCTATCTAGCGGGCAGTTAAGTTTCTCCTCTTCTCGCTTAAACCTGAGACCAAATTTTTGAATCAACATTAATGCAATGTCGTCAATGTTTTTCTGAAAGACCTCATTCGTACTCGGCATTCATTCCCCTTTGAGGCTCAGGTAATCTGGTGAATATAGAAGCATAAATTTTATAAGGAGGCACTCAGGTTAATCTCGCGCTTATAATATAGAAAGTTAAGCGTCCGGGCATCCCTTCTTGCGCAGCTAAGCCGGTTGCCACCGATGCGGCAACACCTCAAATTTCACTCGCCCGCTGCATCGGCAGGCGAGTCAGAACGTCCTTCAGATAAGTATACACATCATGCCCGTTGAGCTTGGCCGACTGTATCAAACTCATCAGCGCCGCAGCCCGTTTGCCACTGCGTAACGAATCAACGAGCAACCAGTTTTTTCTTCTAAGAGCCCAAGGCCGAATTTGCTGCTCGATATGACTGTTGTCTATCGGCACCGTGTCGTCATTCAGATAACGACTCAACGCGGCCCAACGTTTTACGCTGTAATCCAGGGCTTTGGTAATCCCCAAACCTTCATGCACAAGCTCGTTGGGCGATCATCTAGGCATGAAGCGAGTCCATCAGAGGCGTCGCGTTTTTCTGACGTACTCGTAGTCGGACGTCCGGTTCCACATCGCGGACTTCGCGTTCGATTTCATATAGGACCGCGATGTATCGCAGTGCTTGCTCTGCAAGCACGTTTTTGTCCGTGATGTGCAGGTCGTAGAACTTGCGCCGAGCGTGGGTCATAAAGCCAAAGCTTGAGTCTTAAATAAATTCGTCCCCTTGTCTCTTGTAATATTCTTTTTTTTAAGGATTTATTATATTGAATAGTTAACATCAATAAAGATTAGGAAATAACCAGCCCTAGCCGAAAAGCTAACCTTACCGACCACGCTCCAACCCACAGTTGGAAAGGCTTTCAAGGCTGTCAGCAAAAAACTAACCCTCTTAACCTCCCGTGGGCCGATATGAAAACGCGAGACATGCCTAGGGCGGGGTACTTTTGAAGCTGCGTTCCGCATTTCGCAGTACTCACGACCTTTACGTTCACGCGCACGCAATCTCAGGCATATAGCTTCAGATGGAGCTTCGCAGCCGGTGTTGGCTCTTGTACGGGGAAACGCTAGGCGTTGCGCGAGGTCACCATCAGGGAGGCTGGTGAGGGACGCTTGGTTTCCGAAGGCGAGCAAAAAGGCCTTCGCATCCGATCAAGTTTGGAAGCCTTATTTTACTCAAGCGATGTTTGACCCAGTGACCGTAACTTTTAGGTCAATAGCAGAACTTCGAATTAGTCCGAAGCGGGCTGGTGACACTGCGCAGTCTAATAAATTTGCATTCTGCAATATTAAATATAGAAAATTGTCGAGTGTGGATTAGTTGTTCTGAGTTTTTTGCTTGTTTGGTGAGGTCTGCAGTTTTTCCTCAATCATTTTTAATATTTGAGTTAAGTCTACTGGGTTTTTTATTCCGTCTCGGGCGTCTATTCGGCCGCGAACAGCAACGATATACCAGTATATTGCGACACGATAGCGCTCAAACATTTCAAATGTAACATTGATGGTTTCGCCCTTCTTAAAGTCAAGCCAAGGACAAGCTTCTAATATCCTTCGGTCTGCTTTTCCGCTTTTATGTACAATAATATTATGGATCTGGCTTAGCTCATAAAGTGTTTTTCTAACATCCTCTTGAATTTCGCCCCCTAAGCCCACCGGAGCCAGAAGCGCTTCAAACTTTCCAGCTCCCAACTTCAAAGGTGCATCCACTAACTGCTTCAGTGTTTCTGCAAGAAACTCAGCTTGCTCGTCGGGGGAGGCTGCGCGAAACTCTATTAAAGGGCCTTTAAGTTTAGCCAAAATTGAGTGATCGAAAAATTCGGAGGGGGTTAGCAATGAGTGAACAACTAACTCATCTACCATGGCTTCGGTCAGCGCCCAGAGTCGGACGGCGCAAAGACTATATAGGTACGGCAACCCATCTTTGCGTTGACTTTCTGCAAACTCTGATATTTTTGCAGCGTGCTCCTTTGCAGCATCTAGCTGAGACTCAGATTCGTAATCGGGTTTTTCGTTGAGTACTTCCGCAATTCTGCGCCGTAAATCAATTGTTTCTACAGATCGAGTTGCTTGGTTTAAAGCATTTCTGCATACGCCGGCGAATAGCTCTAGCTCTTCAAGCTCTTCTCCTTTTTTGTGGATTATGTGAGTGAGATTTAGCATCTAGCCTCCATGCTTTATTCTTGGATAGGTAATTTGTTTGTGATGTACTAGTTATCATTGGGCACAAAAAACCGCCAATGAAGGCGGTTTTTTGGTGAACCCTACAGGCTATAGGCGACCTGCCATCACACCAATAGGCTCAATTTGTCTACCACGCTTGGCGGCTGCCATAAAACGACGCTGATTCGCAGAAACCGAACCGCCTAGGCGCTGGGCTTCTGCAGCGTACTCAGCAACCAACATTGGTTTTGCTGTCTGCTTTTTCATCGCATGCATCCCTGAAGGGTGATGGTTCATTGGGCCCATGTTATTCGTCCTCTACAGAAATGACAAGGCGCCGCTCATCGTCGAACTCGAAGCCGTTCTCGCAGTACCAAGGGATCGCGCCTGACGCTGGGTCCTGAACCTCAATCCACTTCAACTTCGACATTCGTGCGAACGCGTCGATCGCGGTTAGAGCGATGGGGAGCACGTATCCCTTCAGGGGATGACTGGAGTCCGGCTTTCCCTCCAGGAGAATGAGCTTGATAGTCAGCTTACTGTTCCGTGGGTTCGCATATGCCATGCCGCAGAGCTCTACGTCATACCACAGCGCCAAGTCGATCCCCTTGGGCCACTTCTGCTTCCAATAGGATACGTCCTCCCAAGAAAGCAAAGCTCCTTCCTCGCCCCAATTGTAGCTTGCCGCAACTGCCGCTTGGTTTATGGGCTCCAGTCGGACACGGGAAACATCGAGATCAGGCGGGTCCTGCGAGGCCTGCTCCTCGGCTAACAGCTCGAGGGCTTGCCTGTAAGCCTCTCCCCGATAAACCTGGTATTTCAGGTGGTTGTTACGTGGCGCCATCAATAGTCCTTAGATTTCTTAGCTGTTGCACCCTCACTATTACGGGGGACGGCCTCACTATAACAGTGGCTACGAAAACCACCACATCACCGCAACCCTTAATGGCTACTCGCCGTAAGCTGTGATTAATGTAAAAAGCCTTTCCAATTGCGCCATGTTGTTTGAGGAGGGGAGGTGGTACAAAAGTGGTATGGGGAGTTTTAGGGTTAGCTACAAGGCAAGTATTACAAGGCCTCTATAGTTAGTTTGTCCAATCCATCATCGGGACGATTTACCGAGTGTGGAGTGATTTCGGGAACAGGTTAAATCGTCTAGGAAATTTCCCACGCTTTTCTCGGCTTGCCCCTAAGACCACCCCTAGCTAACCTCCTCAAGCCGCTGCCAATCCAGCGGTCGGATGTGGAAGTCCGTACCAAGCTAAGACGCAATCGTCACAAACACCTACCGGCGTTTTTTTACGTCTGTATCATGTGTTTCGGCGGCTGTGCGCGGGGCACTTCGGTGCGCCGGGTCCTTAGCCCTGGTCTTCCACACCTGCGTACAGCTGCCACCTCTCATGTGGAAGTGAGACTGGTAGTTCCTGAATAGTTAAGGAGCTTCGCCATGTACAAGGTCACACCTAATCCGCCTTATGCTTCAAACGCTGCATCTTCTGATTCCAAGCTTCAAGCCGCAGCCCAGCGCGCAATCAATCATCACTTGCCCCCATCCGACGACGCTGCGCCCGTTGAACTCCCAAGCAACAACCTATTCCTCGTCAACCCAACCATCGACCCTGAAACCCTGCTGGCTAACGCCGCCGAAAACCTGGCATCCGCCAACGAAATGGCCGCCACCTTGGCGTTCGACCTCGACGATTCCCAGCGTGCCATCGCCTTGGGCATTCAGCAGTTAATCGAGTTGAGCTCGCTGCTCGTTGACCGAGCCCAGGAGCAGGTTGCGCTTGTAGCTGCCCCAGTCAAAGCCTGATAACCAACCCTGCCGCCTTACCCAAGGCGGCAACCTGAACTCATGCTGTCACCCAGCAAAGTTTCATAATTCCTTGGGCCATTGAGGTCTACGATCCCCTACTCAGAGAGGACCCCAGCGCCTCCAGCCCACAGGGAACTGAAACCATGATCTCAAACCTCGTCAAAGTTGTGATGATCGCCGGCGCTGTGCTGGTGAGTGCTTGTTCGTCTTCACCGAGCGTGAACAGTGACCCGTGCTTTTCAGGTGGATGCCAGGCATTTGGGGACCACAGCCCCAGCAAAGCCGCCAAGATGAATTTTGGTGGCAGTGGGTTGGGGAGTAGTTATGGGGAGTATGGTTCGGGGTTGTTGCATGATGATTGATGGGGTGGTGGGGCAAGAGCGTTTTGCTTGCTTTGCCGCTTTGCAAAGTGATCAGCCGTTGGGGCGGAGTCCTAAGTTGCCGTTGCTTGAATGACGGGTAGGTACGCGGTCTGATCCCACATTTTCGTCGGCTGTCGGGCCGTCTTCGCGAGCAAGCCCGCTCCCACAGTTGGAGCGTGGGAGTCAGGGATATACGCGTCGGCTGTCAGGGCTTCACGGGAGCAAGCTCCCTCGCCACAGGTGCAGCGTCGCGCCGAAGTTGTGTAGATATTTATGCTGCGATGGCGGTGGGTCAGTTAACTCATCTGTCACTGATACACCGCTATCGCAGGCAAGCCAGCTCCCACATTAGTCATGTATCGCCCACAAAATCAGCGCCCGGCCCAGATCCCTGTGGGAGCGGGCTTGCTCGCGAAGGCGGCATGTCAGTCACTGAATCTATAACTGACCCACTGCTTTCGTAGGCAAGCTCCACACATTGGATATTCGTTGTTTTGAGTAGTGTGTTCGCTTAGCTGATCGCTATTAGGTGAGCCGTTATTGACCGCCTTTCATCCGGCGCGCAATCAGGTAAAGGCCCAGGCCCACCAGCGCTGTAGCTGCACCGATGTAGCCGGTACTGGTCCAACCCAACCCTGCCGTAATCGCCATCCCCCCAAACCACGGTCCCAGCGCATTCGCCAGGTTAAACGCCGCATGGTTGGACGCTGCCGCCAGGCTCGGCGCTTCGTGGGCGATGTCCATCAAGCGAATCTGCAACGGCGCCGCCAATGCGACCATGGTGCCCACCAACCCCATGCTCAGCAGCACGCCCCACAGCGACGAGGCGGCGAAGGGGAAGAACAGCAACACGCCCATCGACCACACCAATATCAAGCCCACCGCCCGAAACTGCAGGCGATCAAACAGCTTGCCACCGGCAATGTTGCCGATGATGCCGCCCACGCCAAAGGCCGCGAGGCCGAAGGGGATCCACTGCGGCGAGACCTTGGTCACTTCGAGCATGGTCGGCGCCAGATAGCTGAATACGCAGAACATCCCGGCAAAGCCAATCGCGCCGATGGACAGGGCCATCCACACCTGGGGTTTGGTGAAGGCGCGCAGTTCTTTGCGTGGGTCGCTGCGTTGTTCGTCGTGGCGGTGGGGCACGAATTGCCAGACCAGGGCGATGGTGAGCAGGGCAATCACGCTGACCAGGGCGAACGCCGAGCGCCAGCCCAGGTGTTGGCCGAGGAAGGTGGCGATGGGGTTGCCGAGCAGCATGGCCAGGGTCAGGCCCATCATCACGCGGGCCACGGCGCCGGCGCGTTTGTCGGTGGGCACCATGCTGGAGGCGACCACGGCGGCGATGCCGAAGTAGGCGCCGTGGGGCAGGCCGCTGATAAAGCGGAAGGCCACCAACGAGCCGAAGGTGGGGGTGAAGGCGGTGGCGAAGTTGCCCAGGGCGTACAGGCCCATCAGCAACAGCAGCATGTGTTTGCGCAGCAGCTTGGCGCCGAGGATGGCCAGCAGTGGGGCGCCGACCATTACGCCGAGGGCGTAGGCGCTGATGGCGTGGCCGACTTGCGGTTCGCTCAGGCCCAGGTTCTGGGCGATGTCGGGCATCAGGCCCATGATGGCGAATTCGCCGGTGCCGATCGCGAAGGCGCCCACGGCCATGGCCGCTTCCATTTTGGCGGCGCTGCGCGCGGGCAGTACCTGCCCGGGTGTTTGCTGGATTGTCATGGGTAACTCTGTGTGGAGGGTGTGCACGAAGGACTGTCGCCGATGCTACGCAAGCCGCGACGAAGGTGTCTAGAACCGCCATTTTCGGCAGAGTTCCACGCCTGTGACCGCAGGTCGCGGCTGCCAGGCTTGACAGGGGCGCATTAAAAGCCGCGATTTAGGCCTGTCAATTGGCCAAACGGCGCATAAACGCTGTTTAGCGTGATATTCTGCGCGCCGTCTTGGGCTAGTCTTTCCCTGGTGCGTACACCCGTATACGTCCCAGCGGTTGGCTGTCGCCCAGGTAGCTGAAGCCAATAATGATAAGAAGTCAGCGCAGAAGGGACATAACAGTGAGGTCGATCCATCGGCCTTGTGTGCCCACCCTGCAGCCTTTATGTGACTGTGCAGACCCCGCGGTACGTTGCCTGACGTAGCGTGAACGAGGGTTACTCATGATCAGGGGCGGTAGGGCGGATGGCGTTTTATCATAGGTGCTACTGATGTTTAAAAAAGTAAACACTGCCCTGCTGGGGCTGGCTTTGTCGATGGGGATCACGTCCGTTCACGCGGAAGAGGCGAAGAAAGTCGATGTGCTGCTGATCGGCGGCGGCATCATGAGTGCAACCCTGGGTGTCTGGCTCAATGAGCTGGAACCGGATTGGTCGATGGAGATGGTCGAGCGCCTCGATGGCGTGGCCGAAGAAAGCTCCAACGGCTGGAACAACGCCGGTACCGGTCACTCGGCCCTGGCTGAGCTGAACTACACCCCGGAAGACAAGAACGGCAACGTTGAGATCCCGAAAGCGGTCGAGATCAACGAAGCGTTCCAGATCTCCCGTCAGTTCTGGTCCTGGCAGGTTCAGCAGGGCGTGTTGAAGAACCCGCGTTCGTTCATCAACTCCACTCCGCACATGAGCTTTGTGTGGGGCGATGACAACATCAAGTTCCTGAAAAAGCGCTACGAAGCCCTGAAAGCCAGCCCTCTGTTCGCTGGCATGCAGTACTCCGAAGACCCGGCGCAAATCGCCAAGTGGGTTCCGTTGATGATGGAAGGGCGTGACCCCAACCAGAAAATCGCGGCCACCTGGAGCCCGATCGGTACCGACGTAAACTTCGGCGAGATCACCCGCCAGTTCGTCGCTCACCTGCAAACTACGCCGAAGTTTGACTTGAAGCTGTCGAGCGAAGTGCAGGACATCACCAAGAACGCCGACGGTTCGTGGCGCGTGAGCTACAAAAACCTCAAAGACGGCACCAAGACTGAAACCGACGCCAAGTTCGTGTTCATTGGCGCGGGCGGCGGTGCCCTGCACTTGCTGCAGAAGTCGGGCATTCCTGAGGGCAAGGAATACGCAGGCTTCCCAGTTGGTGGTTCGTTCCTGGTGACTGAGAACCCGACCATCGCCGAGCAGCACCTGGCCAAGGCCTACGGTAAGGCTTCGGTAGGTTCGCCTCCGATGTCGGTTCCGCACCTGGACACCCGCGTGCTGGATGGCAAGCGCGTGATTCTGTTTGGCCCATTCGCAACCTTCTCGACCAAGTTCCTGAAGGAAGGCTCGTACCTGGACCTGCTGACCAGCACCACCACCCACAACATCTGGCCCATGACCAAAGTCGGTATTCGTGAATACCCACTGGTCGAGTACCTCGCCGGCCAACTGATGCTGTCCGATGACGACCGCTTCAAGGCGCTGCAAGAGTACTTCCCGAACGCCAAGCAATCGGACTGGCGCCTGTGGCAAGCCGGCCAGCGCGTGCAGATCATCAAGCGTGACGAAGAGCAAGGCGGTGTGCTGAAGCTCGGTACCGAAGTGGTCAGCTCTGCCGACAACACCATTGCCGGCCTGTTGGGTGCATCGCCAGGCGCGTCCACCGCGGCTCCGATCATGCTGACCGTGCTGCAAAAGGTGTTCAAGGACAAAGTAGCCAGCCCGGCCTGGCAGGAAAAGCTGCACCAGATCGTGCCAAGCTACGGCACCAAGCTGAACGACAGCCCTGAAGCGGTTGCCAAGGAATGGGCCTACACCGCCGGTATCCTGCAACTGACCCCGCCACCTGCGATCCCGCAGCTGGCTGCTCCACAGGCCACCGAGGCTGCCAAGCCTGCGGCTGAGCCAAGCAAGCCGGTTTCTGACCTGGCGCTGTAAGCCACACCCACGAAAAAGCCCGCTGAACCGGTGACGGTCAGCGGGCTTTTTTGTGGCTACGAGAACAGTTCAGCAATTTGACAGACATATCCTGTTAGAAATAACCCAGGCCCAAGCAGGGCCCGGCTGCAACAAAGGAAGGATTTCTTTCTGATGCAGGTGGGGGGCGTTCGCGCCCGAGGGTTTTGTATGTTGCTACGTTATGCAGCATTGGCCGCCATGGTGGTCGCCGCTTCCGGGTGTGTGCAAGAGCGTGTTGTGCATGAGCGCAGGCCGGTACAACACGAGTACGTTGATGTGGTGGCGCCGCAACCGCCGCCGGTGCAGGTGATCGAAGTAGAGCCTGCGGTGCGCGAAGGTTATATCTGGTCACGCGGTTACTGGCGTTGGGAAGGCGGGCGTTATGTGGCAGTGCATGGCCATTGGGAGCCGGTGCGCCAGGGCTATCGCTACGTGCATCCGCACTGGGTGCAGCGTAGTGATGGCTACCATTGGCAGGTCGGTGGCTGGATACGCTGACCAAACCTCCTCTCTCTTCTGTAGGAGCAAGCTTGCTCCTACAAAAAATACGGGCTAGCCGAGCCGTTTCATCCCCGCTGCCTTGGCCGCGTTCAGATCAAAGGTGGCGGTGTACTCGCAGCCCGCCGCATGGCCGCAGCGTTCAACCAGGCAGTCGGCAAAGTCGGCTTTGCCTGCGGTGAACTTGCGCAATGCCTGCCAGATGATATCGGCGTGCTCGACGGTCAGTTCCCGCGTGTGCAACAAGGTTTCCAACACCATCACCACCTCGCTTTTGGCCGACTGGTAGCAGGACTGCAGCACCCACACCAGCTCCGTAAGCGTCACCAGGCTGACAAAGCCTGGCGAGGCGGCGGTAAGTGATTCGATGAGTTGGGACGCCTTTGCGGATTGGACCGGGTCATCCTGGGTTACATAACGCACCAATACGTTGGTATCCAGGCCGATCATCCAGCGCTTGCTCCCTGGGCCGCGATGGCGCGGTTCATGTCTTCGATAGACACGGCATGGGCAGGCTTGCGGATCAAACCCTTGAGGTCCTTGACGGTTTTGCTGGCGGCAATCATGGAAAACTTGCCGTCTTCCATTTCGACGAATTCCACCCGGTCGCCTGTTTCCAGGCCCAGGGCCGTCCTGACCTGGACAGGGATGGTGATTTGCCCTTTTGAAGTGAGTGTGGCGGTGGCCATAGTGAAGATCTCCATCGTGATATTCCTTACCATAGGGTAAGGAATGACAGAGGACAATATCCGTTGGTCCATAGGTCGCTCGTTGAGGTAGGTGAGTTGGGAATAGTAAAACCCTAGTCCGAACTCTCGAGCCTCACACGCCGGGCCATGCCCCAAACGGATACAAACTATGACTGACCGCCGCGGCCTTATTGCACCACGCGATAGCACGGCACATAGGCCGCGCCGCCTGGCAACTTCATGCGGTGCTGGGCCACGAAGGCCTTCAGCAGCTCATCCAGCGGTTTCATGATGGCCGGGTCGCCGTGAATCTCATACGGGCCGTTTTCTTCGATCAGGCGAATACCCTTGTCTTTGACGTTACCCGCCACGATCCCCGAGAACGCCCGGCGCAGGTTGGCCGCCAGTTCATGGGCCGGCAGCGCGTGGTTGAGTTGCAGGCTGGCCATGTTTTCGTGGGTGGGGTCGAACGGGCGCTGGAAGCCTTCGTCGATCTTCAGCAGCCAGTTGAAGTGGAACGCGTCGTTACGCTCGCGGCGGAATTGCTTCACCGCCTTGAGGCCGGTGGTCATCTGGCGGGCCACTTCAGCCGGGTCGTCGATGATGATCTGGTAATGCTTCTGCGCCGCTTCGCCCAGGGTGGCGCCGACGAACGCGTGCAATTGTTCCAGGTAAGGCGCGGCATGTTTCGGCCCGGTGAGCACCACCGGGAACGGCAGGTCGCGGTTGTCCGGGTGCATGAGAATGCCGAGCAGGTACAGGAATTCCTCTGCCGTGCCGGCGCCGCCGGGGAAGATGATGATGCCGTGGCCCACACGCACGAAGGCTTCCAGGCGCTTTTCGATGTCCGGCAAAATCACCAGCTCGTTGACGATGGGGTTCGGCGCTTCGGCAGCGATGATGCCTGGTTCGGTCAAGCCCAGGTAACGGCCATTGGTGATGCGCTGCTTGGCGTGGGAAATGGTTGCGCCCTTCATCGGGCCTTTCATCACGCCGGGGCCGCAACCGGTGCACACGTCGAGGCTGCGCAGGCCCAGTTCGTGCCCGACTTTCTTGGTGTATTTGTATTCTTCGGTGTTGATCGAATGGCCGCCCCAGCACACCACGATCTTCGGCTCCACACCCGGGCGCAGCGTACGGGCGTTACGCAGCAGGTGGAACACGTAATCGGTGATGCCTTGGGAGTTGCTCAGGTCGATACGCTGGCTATCCAGCTCGTTCTCGGTGTAGACGATGTCGCGAAGGGCGCTGAACAGCATTTCGCGGGTGCTGGCAATCATTTCGCCATCGACGAAGGCATCGGCCGGGGCGTTGAGCAGTTCCAGGCGTACGCCGCGGTCCTGCTGGTGAATCCGCACTTCAAAGTCTTTGTAGGCGTCGAGGATGGTCTTGGCGTTGTCGATATGCGCGCCGGTGTTGAGAATCGCCAGGGCACATTGGCGGAACAGGGTGTAGATGCTGCCGGTACCGGCTTCGCTCAGTTGCTGCACTTCACGCTGGGACAGGGTTTCGAGGCTGCCCTTGGGGCTGACGGAGGCGTTGATGACTTGACGTTGGGGCATTCTGATTCCTTGAAAGCACAGCCACCGCGCCCGTTTGGGGGCGATGGCTTGAGAATGGTGAGCGCCAATTAAGGTCGCACGAGACGGTTATTTACCTCAGGCGCAAGGCCCAGCGCAAATGCCGTCCAACACCATCATGCCGCAGAACTTACTGAATCAGCTTCCAGTTTTTGTAGAAAACCCGACGCAGGGTAAAGACCAGGCCGGCAAACCCTGCGATCACGGCGTTGAGCACCGAGGGCAGCAAGGTCGGGCGCACGATGTCGATGAACAGGCAGTAGCGCTTGGCGTCGTTTTTGTTGAAGGACGCATGCATCAGCGTGTCATCGAAGATAAACAGCGGGTCGTCGTGCCAGTAGTGCTTGTGCTTGCCCACCTGGATGTACACACCTTCATGGTGCGGTGCCGGCGCCATGTTGTAGAGCACACGGAACATCATGCGCAGGGGGCCGAAGTGGAAAGACGTCGAGCGGTTTTCGTTGAACACCGAGACACCGATGGTCTTCACAAATGGCAGTTTTTTGCGCAGCTGCGGGATATCCAGCGTGGTTTCGATCGGGCGACCGTACCACTGGAAGAACAACATGCCGCGTTTCTTCTCGGCCATGCGCTCGTCCAGGTAGCTGATGATTTCATCCTTGCGGGCCATGGCGTCGTCGATCACCTGTTGCAGGTCTTCGCGCCAGGCCGGTGGCAGGTCGTCCATGGTGTAGACATGCCGGTTGCGGCTGCTGAGCAGGTCGAGCAGGGTGTTGAACGGTGCCAGCACCCAGGTATTACGACCGTTGCCGATAAAATACTTCTTGATGGTGTCGTGGTCGTACAGGCCGTTACGCAGGAAGTCATAAACGCCGCAGCACACCACCAACAGCAGAAACACCAGGCAACTGCGCGGGAAACAATAGATCAACAGCAGAACGCCGAGTACCCACGCCAGGGACACCAGCTTCTTGCCGACAGCATTTTTGCTCATGAAACGAGGCTCCAAAGCCGAAACATATTGAAACAATATCGTCATCATAGGGGTTTCTGCCGCCGGCAGGCGTTTTTAAATAGGGTGAAATTGTGAAGCTGCTGCACAATTTGTAACCGTTGCCGTGCAGGCTCCGACGTTTTGTGGATTGAATTTTGAGAACAGAAGATTTGCGACTATCGTGACGCTTCGGTTTTTCAGGCGTCATAGACCGGTACGATTGAAGTTGAATGGCCACTATTGGCCTTCGGCACCTTGGAAGAGGCAGACATTTTTATGATCATCAAACCGCGGGTTCGTGGCTTTATCTGTGTGACCGCTCACCCTGTTGGCTGTGAAGCGAACGTCAAAGAGCAGATCGACTACGTAACCAAAAACGGCGTCATCGAGGGCGGCCCTAAAAAGGTCCTGGTCCTCGGTGCCTCCACCGGCTACGGCCTGGCCGCGCGCATCAGTGCTGCGTTTGGCTGCGGCGCCGACACCTTGGGCGTGTTTTTTGAGAAAGAAGGCGAAGAAGGCAAACTGAGCTCCGCCGGCTGGTACAACAGCGCGGCGTTCGAGAAGTTTGCCGTGGAAAAAGGCCTGTACGCCAAGAGCATCAACGGCGACGCGTTCTCCGACGAGATCAAGCGCCTGACCATCGAGACCATCAAGAAAGACCTGGGCAAGATCGATCTGGTGGTCTACAGCCTGGCCGCCCCACGCCGTACCGACCCGCAAGGCGTGGTGCACAACTCCACTCTCAAGCCAATCGGCAAGGCCGTGACCCTGCGCGGGATCAACACCGACAAGGGCGTGGTGGTCGATACCACGCTTGAGCCTGCGACCCAGGAAGAAATCGACGGTACCGTGAAGGTCATGGGCGGCGAAGACTGGCAGCTGTGGATCGACGCCCTGCGTGACGCCGATGTATTGGCCGAAGGCGCCAAGACCACCGCGTTCACCTACCTCGGTGAGAAGCTGACCCAGGACATCTACTGGAACGGCTCCATCGGCGAAGCCAAGAAAGACCTGGACAAGAAAGTTTTGACCCTGCGCGAAAACCTCGCTGCGCTCAAGGGCGACGCCCGTGTGTCGGTGCTCAAGGCCGTGGTCACCCAGGCCAGCTCGGCGATCCCGATCATGCCGCTGTACCTGTCGCTGCTGTTCAAGGTGATGAAAGAGCAGGGCACCCATGAAGGCTGCATCGAGCAGGTCTACGGCCTGTTCAAGGACAGCCTGTACGGCAGCGAGCCGAAACTCGACGCCGATGGCCGCCTGCGTGCCGACCTGGCCGAGCTGGAGCCGAAGGTCCAGGACGCCGTGGCCGCGCTGTGGAACCAGGTGACCGACGACAACGTCAACGAGATCAGCGATTTTGCCGGTTACAAGGCCGAGTTCCTGCGCTTGTTTGGCTTTGAGGTCGACGGCGTGGATTACGACGCGGATGTGAACCCGACCGTCAAAATCAACGGCCTGATTCAAGCTTAAAACGCGGTCAATAAGGTGGGAACTGGCTTGCCCTGATGCCAGTCAGTTAACGCAAATCCCCTGTGGGAGCGGGCTTGCCCGCGAAGGCGGTGTGTCAGTCGCAGCATCTGAGGCTGTACGACCGCTTTCGCAGGCAAGCCAGCTCCCACATTTGATCTTCGTTGTTTAGAGCATTGCGTTCGCTCAATGAGGCCATGCCTCCTCCCACCTGTCTTTTCAGACACTTCTTACACCTCGGCGGGCGCCTCCCTCTTTCAGATCTGTCAGACTCCAGCAGCTATCAAGCCACGCTAACGGAGGATCTGATGACGATTCGTGCAGTAGTTTTTGATTTCGGCGGTGTCCTGTTCGACTGGAGCCCGCAACACCTGTACCGCAAGCTGATTGCCGACGACGTCGAGCGCCAGTGGTTCCTCGACACCATCTGTACCCAGGACTGGAACACCGAGCAAGATGCCGGTCGCTCCCTGGCTGAAGCCACCCGCACCCTGGTTGCCCAATACCCCGAACACAAGACCCTGATCCAGGCTTATTACGAGCGCTGGCCCGAAATGCTGCGGGCTGAATTACCCGAGGGCGTGGCGATTCTCGAAGCGTTGCATCAGGTTGAGATGCCGCTGTTCGGGCTCACCAACTGGTCATCTGAAACCTTCCCTTACGCCCGGGCCAACTACCCATTTCTGAAGCGTTTTCGCAATATTCTGGTGTCTGGCGAGGTGAAGTTGATCAAGCCTGACCCGGCGATCTACCACGCCAGCCTCAGTCAGGTGCGTGAACACTTGCCAGACATACAGGCCAGTGAAGTGGTGTTTATCGACGACGTCGCCGGCAATATCGAGGCCGCCATCGCGTTGGGCTGGCAGGGCATTCACCACGTATCGGCCGAGCGCACCGCCGCGCGTTTGCGTGAGTTGGGCGTGGCGTTCTAGCGCGTCCATTTCTCCATCACAAAGTCGACGAACGCCCGCAGCTTGGGCAGGCGATAGCGGTCCTGGCGATACATCAGGTGCATGGGGCGGCTGGGCAGTTTATAGGTGGTCAGCAAGGCCACCAGCTTGCCGCTCTCCAGGTCCGGTTGCACCAGGGCATCGGCCAACATGCTGATGCCCATGCCGTTGATGGCGGCCTGGCGCAAGCCTTGGGAGCTGTTGATGGTCAATGAGCCAGACACCGGCACCTCCACTTCACCTTCATTGCCGGTCATGCGCCAGAGTTTATCGGTATCGCGCCAGTTGTCGTTCGCGGGGTAGGCGAATGCCAGGCAGTCATGCTGCTGCAGGTCATCCGGGGTTTGCGGTGTGCCGCGTCTCGCCAGGTAGGCAGGGGAGGCGCAAAGGGTGAGGGTATAGGCCTGCAGAGGCCGGGCGATCAGGCTGGAGCTTTCCAGTTCGCCGAGACGGATCGCCACGTCAAAACCGCTGTCGACCAGGTCCATGCGCTCATTGCTCATCACCACGTACAGGTCGATAAGTGGGTAGCGCTGGGAAAACTCACTCAAGGCCGGCACCAGGCGTTCGGTGCCGAACACCGGGGGCGCGGTGATGCGCAGGCTGCCTTTGGGGGTTTCGCTGTGGACCTGCTCGGCCAGCAGTTCGGAGTCGGCCACCAGCCCCAGCACTTCCAGGCAGCGCTGATAATACTGCCCGCCAAATTCGGTGAGGTTTTGTTTGCGCGTGGTGCGTTTGAGCAAGCTGACGCCAAGCCGTTGTTCCAGCGCTCGCAGATGGTTGCCCACCATGGTGGTCGAAATCCCGCATTCCTGCGCGGCGGCGGTCATGCTGCCGGTCTCGACGACTTTCACGTACACCGACATTGCCTGGAACAGATCCATTATCAAGCCCTGGTTTAAAGTTATTGCATCAATTCTGCGTTTATCCAGCAAGGGTGGTTAACCATACTTGATCCACCCCAACGATGCACTGGAGCCGCCACCATGACCGCCGCCTGCCTGATGAGCACTTATCAACCCCTGGCCCTGAGCTTCACCCGCGGGCTGGGCACGCGCCTGTGGGACCAACAGGGCCGCGAATACCTGGACGCCGTGGCCGGCGTGGCGGTGACCAATGTTGGCCATTCCCACCCCAGGTTAGTGGCCGCCATCAGCGAACAGGCCGGCTTGCTGCTGCACACCTCCAACCTCTACAGCATCGACTGGCAACAACAATTGGCCCGGCGCCTGGCCCAACTGTCCGGGCTGGACCGCGCGTTCTTCAACAATTCCGGCGCCGAGGCCAACGAGACGGCGCTGAAGCTGGCGCGTTTGCATGGCTGGAAAAAAGACATCGAACAGCCGTTGGTGGTCGTGATGGAGAACGCCTTCCACGGCCGCACGCTAGGCACCATGGCCGCCAGCGACGGGCCGTCGGTGCGCCTGGGGTTCCAGCGACTGCCCGGCGATTTCATCAAGATTGGGTTTGGCGACATGGCGGCTCTGGAGGCGGTCACCGCGCAGTTCGGTACACGCATCGCGGCGGTACTGCTTGAACCAATCCAAGGTGAAAGTGGTGTGTTGGTGGCGCCACCAGGCTACCTGAAAGCCATGCGCGATCACTGCACGCGCCACGGCTGGCTGATGATGCTCGACGAAATCCAGACCGGCATCGGGCGCACCGGCACCTGGTTTGCCTTCCAGCACGAAGGCATCGTGCCGGACGTGATGACCCTGGCCAAAGGCCTGGGTAATGGCGTGCCCATCGGCGCTTGTCTGGCCCGCGCCGCTGTCGCCGAACTGTTCACCCCAGGCAGCCATGGCAGCACCTTTGGCGGCAACCCGCTGGCGTGTCGCGTCGGGTGTACGGTGCTGGAGATTATCCAGGAGCAAGGCTTGCTGGAAAACGCCGCACGCCAGGGCGAACACTTGCTGGCGCGTTTACGCATGGAGTTGGAGGAACACCCGCAGGTGCGGGCGATTCGTGGGAAGGGCTTGATGATCGGCATTGAACTGGCCAGCCCTTACCGAGACCTGGCCCAACGGGCGGCTCAGGAGCACGGGCTGTTGATCAACGTCACGCGTGGCAAGATCATTCGCCTGTTGCCGCCGCTGACGCTGGAGCGCAAGGAAGTGGAGATGATCGTACGGGCCATCACCCGCCTACTGGATTGAAATACGATCAGAAAATTTGGGAGCCTGTATGCCTTTAGAGATCACCACCATTCAGCCATTCCTGGTTCATGGTCTCCGTATCGCCCAAGTACTCCAACAACCACGCCATGGCCGGCGACAGTTTGTTCTGCGCCCACGCCACACACGACGGGCTGGCCGGAAATGGCCGGCTCAATTGCAGCGCCACCAACTCCCCGCGCTCGATCCATGGCAACACCTGATGGGCCGGCGCCATCCCTACACACAGGCCATCGCGCAGGCAATCCAGGGCCGACGCCCAGTTGGGCACCACCAGGCGGCGCTGGTTATCCAGGGTCCAGGTGTCGCGCTTGGGCAGGTTGCGGGAGGTGTCGGTCATGCACAGCGAGGCAAAGGGGCGCAGTTGGTCATCACTGAGCAAACCTTCCACCGCCGCCAGTGGGTGCCGGGCGCTGACCACGCACAGCCAGTTCAACAGGCCCATGTCGCGGAAGCTGAAGTGGCTGGCCACCGGCACCGCGCTGGTGGCGCCGATCACGATGTCGGTGCGTTCATCGGCCAACGCATCCCACACGCCGTTGTACACCTCGTATTCGAGCAGCAATTCCACTTCGGGAAACTGCCGATAGAAGTCGAGCACCAACTGCCGGCAGCGCTGGGGTTTGACGATGGAGTCCACGGCCACCTTCAACTGGCCGCTCCAACCATTGGCCACCTGTTGGCACAGGCGCCGTGTGCCGAGCATTTTTTTCATCACGCCGCGGGCTTCGTCGATAAACAGGCGGCCGGCAGGGGTCAGTTCCACGTCGCGATGCCGACGCACAAACAGCGGCACGGCCAACCATTCTTCGAGCTGACGCACGGTGTAGCTGATGGCCGACGGTACACGGTGCAGTTCCTGGGCGGCGGCGCTGAAGCTGCCGTGACGGGCGACGGCGTCGACCACATCCAGGGAATATTCCGACCACATAGGTGCTGCCTTCAAAATTATTGATGAGAATGTCCAATTATTATCGCTTCACACAGATATTGTCAGCTTCATAATGGGCGCCAGTCAGCAAATAGTTTGATGGCAGTATCTACAAGGCTTCGATGAAAAATTCTTTTGGTTTTACCTGGTATCTGGCGGGGCTGAGCATGCTCGGTTATCTCGCCATGGACATGTACTTGCCGGCGTTTGGCGCCATGGGCGAGCAGTTGAACATTGGTGCTGGCGCGGTGGGCGCCAGCTTGAGTATTTTCCTTGCCGGGTTTGCGGTGGGGCAGTTGCTGTGGGGGCCGCTCTCGGACCGCCTGGGGCGCAAGCCCATCCTGCTCGCCGGCCTGAGCCTGTTTGTGCTCGGTTGCCTGGGCATGTTCTGGGTCGAGACAGCGCCGCAACTGCTGGCCCTGCGCTTTATGCAGGCGATTGGGGTGTGTGCCGCCGCCGTCAGTTGGCAGGCCTTGGTGATTGACCGCTACCCGGCCGACAAGGCCCACCGCGTCTTCGCCAGCATCATGCCGTTGATGTCGCTATCGCCGGCCCTGGCTCCGCTGTTGGGCGCCATGGTGCTGAATCACTTTGGCTGGCAAGCGATCTTCGGCGTGTTGCTGGTGGTGTCGTTGTTGCTGTTGTTGCCGACCCTGTTCCTGCGCAATGTGCCCAAGCGTTCGGAGCACAAGGGCAGCCCGGTGCGTCTGGGGTATGGGCAATTACTCACCTCGCGGGTGTTCACCGGCAATGTGATGATCTTCGCCGCCTGTTCGGCCAGCTTCTTCGCTTGGCTGACCGCCTCGCCGTTCATCCTCGGTGGCATGGGCTACAGCCCGAATGACATTGGCCTCAGCTACGTACTGCCGACCCTGGCGTTTCTCGTTGGCGGCTACAGTTGCCGCAGTGCCTTGCAGCGCCTGCCGGGTAAAACCCTGCTGCCGTGGTTGCTGGTCGCCTATTGCTTGAGCATGGTGGCGTTGTACTTGGTGGCTACCTTGAGTGTGCCGACCCTGACCACCTTGTTGATCCCGTTCTGCCTGATGGCGCTGTGCAACGGCGCCAGCTACCCGATTGTGGTGGCGAATGCGCTGATGCCCTTTGCGGAAAATTCCGGCAAAGCGGCGGCCCTGCAAAATACCCTGCAATTGGGCTTGTGCTTCCTGGCCAGCCTGTTGGTGTCGTCGATGATCGAGCAGCCGCTGTTGATCACGGTGATTGTGATGCTGGCGACGGCGCCGCTGGCGGTGTTGGGGTATTGGCTGGCACGGCCGAAGGGCAACTCTTCCGAACTGGCCAACGCCTGAGCTGACAATACGATCAAAATGTAGGAGCTGGCTTGCCTGCGATAGCGGTGTATCAGCGCCAGATGGGCCAACAGACAGGCCGCTATCGCAGGCAAGCCAGCTCCCACATTTGAAGTGAGGTTCTTCAGTCAGAACGTTACTTCCATGTTCAGCGTAGGCGTTGATGTGCGGCTACCACGGCCGCCGTCCACCCCAAACTTGTTATGCCAGTACTCATACCCCACCCCCAGGTACAGGTTCGGCTTCACGCTTTTACCCGGTCGCACCGCCACCATCAGCGCTGTACGCATCAAGGCCTCCGCTGCCGTATCGCGGCCATGGTAGTCCTCGCCTTTCTCCCCGACGTAATTGATAAACCCCTGGAATTTCGCCGCATGGTTGCCCACCTCGAACGGTCGCATCCAGGTCAGGTTGAGCATGTAGGTAGCGTCGAAGGTGTGGTTCGACTCTTGCGCGCCGGGAATGCCGGTGTGGTTCTTTTCCTTGTAGTACATCAGGCTCAGGTCCAGCACGCCGACAGTGTTGAACTTCAACGTGGGGCCAATCACCAGGGCGCGCTTCTTGGCGGAGGCGAAGTTGTTGTTACGGTTGGCGTCGAAGCCCAGGGTCAGCGCGTAATCCTTGATCAGCCCCGTGCCCGGCGGCAAGTCGAACACGCGTGAGGCATATAGCTGATGCCGGTACACGGCGTACACCTCGCTGCCACCGTGGTCGGTGCCCTTGCGCGGGTCGCTGCTGTCGGACAGGAATACGTCGAGGTTGAGGAAATTGCTGCCGTAACGATAGCCGCTGGCGTGGGTAAAACTGTAGATGCGCTTGCTGAAGTCGTCGGGGTTGTTCGGGTTGGTGAAGTGCTGTCCGTAGCGAAACCCGACGCTGTTGTTCATCCACTCCACCGCAACAGCCTCCCCGCCGCCGAGAAGGGTCAATGCGACGGTGGCGCCCTGTAGTGCCTTTTTCATTATTTTTGTCCTTTGGCGTTCTGGCTCGTGACGGCCGGATTGTTTTTGTAACGCCGTTGGAGGGTATCTTGTTCGATTGATTGTATACAACTCTATGGACATACAGTCTGGACATTGCATACAGTGAGCGCACAACAAAAACAGAGAACCCCTCACCATGACTATCCCGAAGGCGTCACCGCAGCGGCCCGAAGATGAAAATCTGGGCGTCGCCGCCAACATGGCTTACGGCCTGCAGCATGTGCTCACCATGTATGGCGGCATCGTCGCCGTGCCGTTGATCGTCGGCCAGGCCGCCGGGTTGTCGCCGGCGGATATCGGCTTGCTGATTGCTGCGTCGCTGTTTGCCGGTGGCCTGGCCACGCTGTTGCAAACCCTGGGCCTGCCGTTCTTCGGCTGTCAGTTGCCGCTGGTGCAGGGCGTGTCGTTCGCGGGTGTGGCGACCATGGTGGCGATTGTCGGCAGCGACGGTGCTGGTGGTGTGCCAGCGATTCTCGGCGCGGTGATGGCCGCGTCCTTTATCGGTTTATTGATTACCCCGGTGTTCTCAAGGATCACCAAGTTTTTTCCACCGCTGGTGACGGGCATTGTGATTACCACCATCGGCCTGACCCTGATGCCCGTAGCGGCGCGCTGGGCCATGGGTGGCAACAGCCGGGCGGCAGATTTTGGCAGCATGTCCAACATCGGCCTGGCCGCGCTGACCCTGGTGCTGGTGCTGCTGCTGAGCAAGATCGGCAGCGCAACCATCTCTCGCTTGTCGATCCTGCTGGCCATGGTGATCGGCACGGTGATCGCGGTGCTGCTCGGCATGGCGGACTTCTCCGGTGTGATGCAGGGGCCGATGTTCGGTTTCCCCACACCCTTTCACTTCGGCATGCCCACCTTCCATGTGGCGGCGATCATTTCCATGTGCATCGTGGTAATGGTGACGCTGGTGGAAACGTCGGCGGATATCCTGGCGGTGGGCGAGATCATCGACACCAAGGTGGACTCCAAGCGCCTGGGCAACGGCTTGCGTGCCGACATGTTGTCGAGCATGTTCGCGCCGATCTTCGGTTCGTTTACCCAGAGCGCGTTCGCCCAGAACGTCGGCCTGGTGGCGGTGACAGGGGTCAAGAGTCGGTTTGTGGTGGCCACTGGCGGGGTGTTCCTGGTGGTGCTCGGCCTGCTGCCATTCATGGGGCGGGTGATCGCGGCCGTGCCCACCTCCGTGTTGGGCGGCGCCGGGATTGTGTTGTTCGGCACAGTGGCGGCCAGTGGGATTCGCACGCTGTCCAAGGTGGATTACCGCAACAACATGAACCTGATCATCGTTGCCACGTCTATCGGCTTCGGCATGATCCCCATCGCCGCGCCGAGCTTCTACGATCAGTTTCCAAGCTGGTTCGCGACCATCTTCCACTCGGGCATCAGCTCGTCGGCAATCATGGCAATATTGCTGAACCTGGCGTTCAACCACTTCACCGCCGGCAACTCGGACCAGCAGTCAGTGTTTGTGGCGGGGACTGAGCGCAGCTTGTGCTTTCGCGACGTGGCCGCGTTGCGCGATGGGGATTACTACCGGGGTGGGAAGTTGTTTGATGCCGAAGGTAAGGAGATTCCGTTGGTGGCCGATGCCCTGAGGAAAACATCCAAGCCTGAGACCAGCGAGGTTTAACGAGCGACCCCGTGTACCCTGTGGGAGCTGGCTTGCCTGCGATAGCGATGGTGATTTCACCGGCGCTATCGCAGGCAAGCCAGCTCCCACAGGGATTCAGCCGGCCTTGAGGGCTTTGTGCGGCAACGAACACGCCTCATCCAGAAACTTCACCACCGTCCCCATGCACGCCTGGCGTTCTTCCACATGGGGCATGTGGCTGGAGTCTTCAAACAGTGCCCAGCGCACATCCGCTATCTCATCCAGGAACGGCTTGACCACCAACGGTGTGGCTTCGTCATGTCGACCGGAAATCACCAGGGTGGGCACCTTGATGGCTGACAGGCGGCCGATCACATTCCAGTCCTTCAAGCTGCCAATCACGTGAAATTCGGTCGGGCCGCTCATGGCGTGGTACACCGTCGGGTCGGCATCCACCTGGGCGAAGGTGCGTGCCACTTCTTCGGGCCACGGGTTGACCCGGCACACATGCTGGTCATAGAAAATCCGTGAGGCCGCCAGGTATTGTGGGTCTTGGTAGGTGCCGGCCTGCTCGTGCTTGAGCAGGGTTTCATGCACGCCTTCAGGCAACAGCTTGCGCAGGCGGTTGGCTTCGCTGACCCAGGTGCGCATGCAGGTGGGGGAGTTGGCAGGGATAAATGCGCGCAGGCCCTTGGGTTGCAAGATCGCGTGTTCGCTGCCCAGCATGCCGCCCCAGGACTGACCGAGGATCGCGTAGTTCTCACTGATTTGCAGGTGGTCCAGCAGGTTGTTCAACTCGTCGAGGAACAGGCCGATGGTCCAGAACGACGGGGCTTTCTCCGGCAAGTGCGTGGAGCGGCCGTTGCCCAATTGGTCGTAGTGGATGACCGCGTGGCCGCTGGCGGCGACGTCCTTGAAGGCGTCGACGTAATCGTGGGTGCAGCCCGGGCCGCCATGGATGATCACCAAGGGCGTGCGGCCTGTGGTCAGGTCGCCCGTGACGCGATACCAGGTCTGATAGGCGCCAAAGGGCGCGTAGCCTTCGCGAACTTTTTCGATGAATTCCATTTCGTACCCTGCTCTGAAAAAAAGGATCAGGGTTACGATAGTCTGAACAAAAAGTTTAGGTAACTAGCAAAACAGATAGGTTTTTGCCGAAAGCTCAACCTTCCAGCAAGCGGTAATGGGTGGCGCGAACCACTGCCTGAACACGGTTTTTGGCGCCCAGTTTGTGCATGGCCGAGGCCAGGTGCAGGGTGACCACCGCCAGGGAGCGGCTCAATTGCGTGGCGATTTCGGCGGCGGTCAGGCCTTCAGCCGCCCATTTCAGGCATTCGCGCTCGCGCTTGGTCAGGCGTATGTGCGGATAAGCCCGCACCTCCTTGCTGAACAGCGGGTACGCCGCTTCCTGGAGGGCATGGGTAATCAGGCTGAAATCGGCCAGCGTATGTTGGGCGTCCTTTAATACCGTGCGCGCCTTGCCGGTGCGCAACCCGGTCAGCGAGGCGAAGCCGCCCCGGGGCAGATGAATCGGCACGCTGACACCGCAGGTCAGCTGACGCTCATGCAGATAAGAAGAAACGGGGGCGTGGCAGGGGTCGATGATCTTTTGCAGGGCCGTCTCAGTCTTGGCCTCATAGGACCAGACAAACGGCGACACTGTGCTCAACGCCAGGTGTTGTACCGGGTCGATCTGGTAAAACCCTTCGCTGCACCATAAGGCGTGCCAATCGGCCGGTGTGTTGCGCAGTTGCAACAGCGAGGGCGTGATCAGTGCGCCGTTGAGGTCGATGGGCACCGGGGTGTAGTCATACACCAGGGCATCGAAGCCCAGTTGTTGGGCAAGGATAAACGTATTGTCCATCTGTTCATCCAGGCTCCTGCCCGGTATGAGGCGATTATTGAAGGCGGTCAGCTTGGCCAGCATCCGTTCTGCTCCCGAATTCATTTGAATCTCGACTTGCTGCAAGTAGAATGCCACGCCCCGGCGAAGGACTGCCAGGCCAAACCTATAAGAAATACTAGGTTATGGACGCACGGCATCCTCGGTAGTGTTGACCTGATAAACGGCCGCTACCCGCCAGGCCGATACAACACAAGGAATGTATGCATGTGGCGTGAAATTGCCCCCGACCAGCAGTACAACGTGCAAGTCGACGGCCATAACCTCGTGGTCTACAGCTTTGGCGAAGGCGATGAGGTGCTGCTGTGTCTCAACGGCGGGCCGGGCCTGCCGTGTGACTATCTGCGCGACGCCCATGGCTGGCTCAAAGCACATAACCTGCGAGTGGTTGCATTCGACCAGCTTGGCACGGGCGCATCAGCCAGACCAACCGATGCCTCACTGTGGGAAATCCGCCGTTATGTCGAAGAAGTCGAGACCGTGCGCCAGGCGCTGGGCCTGGGCCGCGTGCATCTGCTCGGGCATTCCTGGGGCGGTTGGCTAGGGATCGAATATGCCGTGCATTATCCCGGTGCGCTCAAAAGCCTGATCCTGGAAAACACCGTCGGCGACATTCCCCACCTGTCCCAGGAACTGGAGCGTCTGCGCGGCGCCCTAGGCAGCGAAACCGTGGCAATGATGCAACGCCACGAAGCCATGGGCACCCTCGACCACCCGCAGTACCAGGCCGCCATCACCTTGCTCAACTACCGCCACGTGTGCCGGCTCGACGAATGGCCAGAGCCGGTCAAGCGGTCCCTGGGCGACTGGAACATGGGGCCTTACGAAACCATGCAAGGCCCCAACGAGTTCCTCTATATCGGTAACCTCAAGGACTGGAACCGCCTCAAGGAAATGGCCGAGTTCAAGATGCCGATCCTGATCACCACCGGCCAGCATGATGAACTCACCCCCGCCTGTGCGATGCGCATGAAACTTGCGGCCCCCCACGCCGAATTGCATGTGTTCCCCAACAGCAGTCATATGCCTTTTTACGAGGAGCCGCAGGCGTACTTCCCGGTGCTGCTGGACTTTCTCGCTCGCCACCGAGGCTGACGCATGAACCTGGCGCGCTACCGTTTTGTGTTGTCCCGGCCCTTGCAATTGTTGCCGGTGCTGCTGGGCATCAGCCTGATCACCTTCGTGTTGGTGCGCTCGATTCCTGGCGACCCGGCGCGTGCCTTGCTGGGTTCGCGCAGCACGCCGGATGCGCTGCTGAAGATCCGCGCCCAGTTCGGCCTCGACCAGCCCTTGTGGCTGCAATACTTTTACTTCCTGAAAAACCTGCTCAAGGGCGACCTCGGCCAATCGCTGCTGTACAAGGTCGACGCCCTGAAACTGATCGTCACCCGGATCGAGCCGACGCTGGTGCTGGTGCTGGGCAGCGTGGTGCTTGCTTTGTTGATAGCGGTGCCACTGGCAACGATTGCGGCGCGCCAGCAAGGCCGTTGGGCAGACAAGCTGATCCGCGTGTTCACCACGGTCGGCCTGGGCATGCCGGCGTTCTGGCTGGGGTTGATGCTGATCCTGCTGCTCAGCGTGAAATGGGGCCTGTTCCCGGTATCCGGTTACGGGCGCACCTGGCTGGATAAGGCGCACCACATGCTTTTGCCATGCCTGACCATCGCCCTGGCGCTGTCGGCGGTGCTGGTGCGCAACCTGCGGGCGAGCATGTTGATGGAGTTGCAGGCGGACCACGTCACCGCCGCACGTGCACGCGGGCTGTCGGAAGGCGCGGTGTTTCGCCGGCATGTACTGCCCAACGCTCTGGTGCCGGCGGTCAACCTGCTGGCGGTCAACATCGGTTGGCTGATCAGCGGCACGGTGGTCATCGAAAGCCTGTTCGCGATTCCAGGCATCGGCCAGTTGCTGGTGCGCGGTATTTTCACCCGTGACTACATGGTGGTGCAGGGCGTGGCGATGGTGCTGGCCTGTGCCACGGTGGTGGTCAACTTCCTGGCCGACCTGGTGACAGTGGCCCTCGACCCACGGGTAAAGATGCAATGAGCAGCCGCCCATTGATTGCCCCGTGGCGCTTGCGCCTGCGCTTTGGTTTTCGCAATGGCCGGCTGACCGCCGCATGGGGGTTGTTGATCCTGTTCGCGTGGTTGGCCCTGGCGCTGTTTGCGCCGTGGGTCGCGCCCTACGACCCCATCGCGCAGGACACCGGCATGAGTTTGCTGGCCCCCAGCCTTGCCCATCCGTTGGGTACGGACAATTACGGCAGGGACATCCTGTCGAGGGTGATCTGGGGGGCGCGCATCGACCTGCAGTTGGCGGTTATCGGGGTGATCTTCCCGTTCATCATTGGCACCTTTATCGGTGCGGTCTCGGGTTATATCGGCGGGCGTTTCGACAGTGTCTGCATGCGTGTGATCGACGTGGTGCTGGCGTTTCCGTTCCTGGTGCTGATGTTGGCGATCATGGCCATCCTCGGGCCGGGCTTGCAGAGTTTTTACATCGCCATGGCGCTGGTGGGCTGGGTGTCGTACGCGCGCCTGATTCGCTCGCAGATCCTGGTGCTCAAGGAAAGCGAGTTCGCCCTGGCCGCCAAGAGCCTGGGCTTTGGCCATGGGCGCATTCTGTTCCGGCATTTGCTGCCTAATGCGCTGTTTGGCTCCATTGTGTTTTCCATGTCTGACGCGGTGCTGGTGCTGCTCAACGGCGCCGCCGTCAGTTACCTGGGCCTGGGGGTGCAACCACCGACCGCCGAATGGGGGACGATGGTGGCCGAGGGGCAAGCCTTTATCACCACCGCCTGGTGGATCTGCACCTTTCCGGGCCTGGCCATCGTGACCTTGGCCATGGGCTTCAGCCTGTTGGCCGATGGTGTTGCGCAGGTATTGGGGGAGCGCTCATGAGCCTGCTGAAGGTGCGCGACCTCAGTGTGATCGCCAACAACGCCGGGCGTGAGGTTACCTTGGTGGATCGGGTGTCCTTCGACCTGGCCGAAGGTGAAATCCTTGGCCTGGTGGGCGAGAGCGGTTCCGGCAAGACCATGGCCTGTCGCGGCCTGATGCGTCTGTTGCCATCGCCCAATCTGCGCGTACAGGGCGGCGCTGTGCAGTTGGCCGGCCAGGACCTGTTGGCACTGGATGATGCCGGTATGCGCGCCGTGCGCGGCGGGCAGTTGGGCATGGTCTTCCAGAACCCTAGCAGCCACCTGGACCCGTTGATGCGCATCGGTGAGCAGATCGCCGAGGGCATCCGCCTGCACCAAGGCGCGTCGAAAAAAGACGCGCGCTTGCAGGCGATCGAGGTATTGCGTCAGGTCGGGATTCCCGACCCGCAGACGCGGGTCGACAATTACCCCCATGAGTTTTCCGGTGGCATGCGCCAGCGCGCAATGATCGCTGTGGCCCTGGGCTGCAACCCGAAGGTGTTGATCGCCGACGAACCGACCACCGCCCTGGATGTGACGGTGCAGGCGCAAATCCTGCGGCTGTTGCTCGACCTGCGCGACCAGCGTGGCCTGTCGATCATCATGATCACCCATGACCTGGGCGTGGTGGCGCAAACCTGCGATGCCATCGCCGTGATGTATGCCGGGCGCCTGTGCGAGCACGGCAGCAAATACGAACTGCTGGCCCAACCGCAACATCCGTATACCGCAGGCCTGATCGACTGCCAGCCAGCCCACAGCAGTGGGCATGCGTTGTTGCGCACCATTGCTGGCCAGCCGCCGTTACTCGACGCACTGCCCGACGGCTGCCGCTTCCACCCGCGCTGCCCGAAGGCGGGCGCCTTGTGCACCGAGTTGCTGCCCCAGGGCGCACGGGTGGCCTGTCACTACCCGTTGGGAGCGCGCCCATGAGCCTGTTACAGGTCAAGGATCTGGAAGTGCGCTTTACGGCGTCCGGCAGCGGCCTGTTTGGCCTCAACCGCCAGTGGGTGAGGGCGGTGAACGGGGTGTCGCTGAACCTCGCCGCCGGTGAAACCCTGGGTTTGGTGGGCGAGTCCGGCAGTGGCAAGAGCACCCTGGGCCGGGCCATTCTGCACCTCAACCCGATCAGCGCAGGGCAGGTGCTATTCGACGGTATCGACATGGCCCATGGCAGCGCCATCGACATTGCCCGACTGCGGCATGAAACCGCGATGATTTTCCAGGACCCCTACGCCGCGCTCAATCCACGGCACAGCATCGGCGAAACCCTCGCCGAGGTACTGCGTGTGCAGCGTAAGGTGGCGGCGCAGCAGATTCCTGATCGTGTGAATGAGTTGCTCGAACTGGTCGGCTTGCGTCCTGAGCTGGCTTCACGCAAGCCCGGCTCGCTCAGTGGCGGCCAGTGCCAGCGCGTGGGTATCGCCCGGGCGCTGGCAGTGGAGCCGCGCCTGATCATTGCCGATGAATGCGTGGCGGCGCTGGATGTGTCGATCCAGGGCCAGATCATCAACCTGCTGCTGGAACTGCAACAGCGTATGAACCTGGCGATCCTGTTTATCGCCCATGACCTAGCCATCGTAAGGCGCCTGTGCGACCGCGTGGCGGTGATGTACCTGGGCAAGATCGTCGAGGAAGGCCCGGTGGAAGCGGTGTTTACCACGCCGCGTCACCCGTATACGGCGGCGCTGATCCAGGCCATCCCGGAGATCGATCCGCACCGGCCATTGCCTGCGCAGCCATTGCCCGGCGAGCCGCCGAGCCCGCTGAATCTGCCGACTGGTTGTGCCTTTCACCCGCGTTGCCGGTATGCGCAAGCCAAGTGTTCCTCGGTATTGCCTCCCACCCATTTCCTGCACGAGCATCGGTACAGTTGCGTGCTTGAAGACCCTTTGCTTTGACCCTCTGCCATTCATTAACAAGGAGTTGTGATATGCACTCGCGCCACTTGAAATTGCTCGCCGCCGCTACCCTCACGGCCTGGTCGCTGACCGCCGGCCTGGCCCAGGCCGCCGGTGTGCTCACCATCGGCTGCCGTGAAGACAGCACCACTTTCGACCCGATCAAAAGCGCGCAAAACCGCGACACCTGGGTATTTGCCAACGTCTACGACACCCTGGTGCGCGTGGATAACCTGGGCACCAAGATGGAACCGGGCCTGGCCGAAAGCTGGGACATTTCCAAGGATGGCCTGACCTATACCTTCAAGCTGCGCGAGGCGAAGTTCTCTGACGGCTCGCCGATCACTGCCGCCGACGCCGCGTTCAGCCTGCTGCGAATCCGCGACAACAAGGCCTCGTTGTGGAGCGACCCGTTCAGCCTGATCAACACCGCCACGGCCAGCGATGCCAAGACCCTGGTGGTCACCTTGAAAACCCCGGCGGTGGCCTTCCTCTCGCAACTGGCGTCACCAACGGTGTCGATCCTGTCGGAAAAAGCCATGACCAAGATGGGCGAAGACGCCTACTCGGAAAACCCGGTGACGTCCGGCGCGTTTACCGTGGACGAGTGGCGCAAGGGCGACCGCGTGATCCTGAAGAAAAACCCGAATTTCTGGCAGGCCGGCAGCGTGAGCCTGGACGGCGTGGAATGGGTGTCGGTGACCGATGACAACACGCGCATGCGCATGGTGCAGAACAACGAACTCGACACGGCGATATTTGTGCCGTTCTCCCGCGTGGAAGAGCTGAAAAAAGACCAGAACGTGGTGATCCACGCCGACCCGTCCACCCGTGAAGATCACCTGTTGATCAACCACGAGCACGGCCTGTTGGCCAAGCCGCAAGTGCGCCAGGCCCTGGACATGGCCATCGACAAGCAATCGTTGGTCAAAGCCGTCACTTACGGTCAAGGCACCGTGGCTTATTCCTACATTCCAAAGGGCTCGCTGTACCACTACGCCAACAACCTGCAACGCCCGTACGACCCGGCCGAAGCCAAGAAGCTGCTGGCCGCTGCGGGTGCCCAGGACTTGAAGCTCAACTACGTGGTCAACGCCGGCAACGAGGCCGACGAGCAGATCGCGGTGATCATCAAGGACCAGCTAGCCAAGGTCGGCGTGACCGCCAACCTGCAGAAAGTCGACCCCACCCAAAGCTGGCAGATGCTGGTGGACGGTGAATACGATATTTCGGTGATGTACTGGACCAACGACATCCTCGACCCCGACCAGAAAACCACCTTCGTGCTGGGCCACGACACCAACCAGAACTACATGACCCGCTACAAGAACGACCAGGTCAAGGCATTGGTGGCGGCCGCGCGGATCGAGGCAGACCCGGCCAAGCGTGAGCAAATGTATGTGGAGTTGCAGAAGCTGGCCAAACAGGATGTGAACTGGATTGACCTGTACTACAGCCCGTACATCAACATCTCACGCAAGAACGTAAGCAACTTCCTGCAGAACCCGTTGGGACGTTTCACCTTGGAGGAAGTGGTCAAAAACTGAGTATTTGAGTACACCACAAAGCAATGTGGGAGCTGGCTTGCCTGCGATAGCATCACTGCGGTGTAACTGAATCACCGAGGTGTCTGCATCGCAGGCAAGCCAGCTCCCACCTTTGTTTTGCGGTGTGTCAGGGTTTACTGCGCATCGAAGGCCTGGCCATTGATGCCGGCACTGTCGGGCCCCATCAGGTACAGGTACACCGGCATGATCTCTTCCGGCGCCGGCCTTTCCATCGGGTTTTCCCCTGGGTACGCCTGGGCGCGCATGCTGGTGCGGGTGCCGCCCGGGTTGATGCTGTTGGCGCGCACTGCGGCCACATCTTCCAGCTCATCGGCCAGGGTTTGCATCAGCCCCTCGGTGGCGAACTTGGACACGCCATAGGCACCCCAATAAGCACGGCCCTTGCGCCCGACGCTGCTGGAGGTGAACACCACCGACGCATCCTGGGACAGCTTGAGCAGCGGCAGCAAAGTGCTGGTCAGCATGAACATCGCGTTGACGTTCACGTGCATCACCCGCATGAAATTCTCGCCGGACAACTGCTCGATGGGCGTGCGTGGGCCGATGATCGAGGCGTTGTGCAACAGGCCGTCGAGGTGGCCGAATGCCTTTTCGATCATCGCTGCCAGCTCATCGTATTGATGGGGCAGGGCGGTCTCCAGGTTGAACGGGATTACCACCGGCTGTGGGTGGCCGGCGGCTTCGATCTCGTCATACACCTGGGCCAGGTTGGCTTCGGTCTTGCCCAGCAACAGCACGGTGGCGCCATGGGCGGCATAGGTCTTCGCCGCTGCCGCTCCAATCCCGCGACCGGCGCCGGTTACCAGGATGATTCGGCCTTTGAGCAGTTCTGGCGGTGCAGAGTAATCAAACATAAATAGCCTCGACAAAATTCAAGGTGATACACCACTTGAAGTGGAATCCATTTCCTGTGGGAGGTGGCTTGCCTGCGATGGCGGTGTACCTGTCGGCAGATGTGCTGGCTGGCAGACCGCCATCGCAGGCAAGCCAGCTCCCACATTGATCTCAGTGTTGTTGAGATCTTCGAACAATCAGCAACTGCACAGCGCGTTATCCAGCACCTTGCGCAATTCCAGCGGGTGATCCACCACCACATCCGCGCCCCAGTGGCGTGGGTTGTCATCCGGGTGGATATAGCCATAAGTTACCGCCGCCGTGCGCGTACCGGCGTCGCGGCCGGATTCGATGTCGCGCAGGTCATCGCCCACGAACAGCACGCTGGCCGGGTCCAGGTCGAGCACCTTACACGCCAGTATCATCGGCTCCGGGTCCGGCTTGCTGTTTTTCACATGGTCCGGGCAGATCAGCACGGCCGAGCGTTCGGCCAGGCCCAGGCGCTGCATGATCGGTTCGGCAAAGCGCACCGGCTTGTTGGTGACCACGCCCCAGATCAGCTTGGCTTTCTCGATGTCTTCCAGCAGTTCGGCCATGCCGTCGAACAGTTTGCTGTGCACCGCGCAGTCCTTGAGGTAGCGCTCCAGGAATTCCTGGCGCAGCTCTTCAAAGCCTGGGGATTCAGGATCCATCGAGAAGGTCACCGCAACCATCGCCCGCGCACCGCCGGAGATTTCATCACGGATGTGCTGCGGGTTGATCGGCGCCAGGCCACGGTCGGCGCGCATGGCCTGGCAGATGGCGATAAAGTCCGGCGCGGTGTCCAGCAGGGTACCGTCCATGTCGAAGAGAACCGCTCGCAACTTCACAGGCTTACTCCTCGCGCAGGGTCTGGATCATGTAGTTGACGTCAACGTCGTTGGCCAGCTTGTAGTGCTTGGTCAGCGGGTTGTAGGTCAGGCCGATGATGTCCTTGACGGTCAGCCCGGCCTGGCGGCTCCATGCACCCAGCTCGGAAGGGCGGATGAATTTCTTGAAATCATGGGTGCCGCGCGGCAGCAGCTTCATGATGTATTCGGCGCCGATGATCGCGAACAGGTAAGCCTTGGGGTTTCGGTTGATAGTGGAGAAGAACACCTGGCCGCCAGGCTTGACCATACGGAAGCACGCACGGATCACCGAGGACGGGTCTGGCACGTGTTCGAGCATTTCCAGGCAGGTGACCACGTCGAACTGCTCGGGCATTTCTTCGGCCAGGGCTTCGGCGGTGATCTGGCGGTACTCCACGCTCACGCCGGATTCGAGCTGGTGCAACTGCGCTACGGCCAGCGGCGCTTCACCCATGTCGATGCCCATGACGGTGGCGCCGCGCTGGGCCATGGCTTCGCTGAGGATGCCGCCGCCGCAACCGACGTCCAGCACCTTTTTGCCGGCCAGGTTGACGCGCTCGTCAATCCAGTTGACCCGCAGTGGGTTGATATCGTGCAGGGGTTTGAATTCGCTCTCGCGGTCCCACCAGCGGTGAGCCAGGGCTTCAAACTTGGCGATTTCGGCGTGATCGACGTTGCTCATGGTGAATCCTCTGAATCTGATAAGTCGGTGTGTCGTGGCTGAACCCGAGGCTTCAGCCGCGTCGTTATTCGCTGTGCCCGCTGATGCGTTGGCCCCAGGCAATGGCCGTGGCGGTCAACTGTTGTTCATCCATGCGGGTCAATTGCCGGTCGTCGAGCAATGGCTTGCCGGCAACCCAAAGGTGTTTCACGCAATCACGCCCGGTGGCATATATAAGCTGTGAGACCGGATCGTAGATCGGTTGTTGCGCCAGCCCGGAAAGATCAAAAGCGACGATGTCTGCCGCCTTGCCGACTTCCAGGGAGCCAATCTGGCTGTCCAGGCCCATCGCCCTGGCGCCGTTGAGTGTGGCCATGCGCAAGGCGCGGTGGGCATCCAGCGCAGTAGCCGAGCCGGCCACGGCCTTGGCCAGCATCGCCGCCGTGCGGGTTTCGCCGAGCAAATCCAGGTCATTGTTGCTGGCAGCGCCGTCGGTGCCGATGGCCACGTTGACGCCAGCCTGCCACAAGCGCTCCACCGGGCAAAAGCCGCTGGCCAGTTTCAGGTTCGATTCCGGGCAGTGAATGACGCTGGTGTTGCTTTCTACCAGTAAAGCCAGGTCGTCTTCGCTGATTTGGGTCATGTGCACGGCCTGAAAGCGCGGGCCCAGCAGGCCAAGGCGAGCCAGGCGCGCCAATGGCCGCTCGCCGGTCTGCTCGACGGCTTGCTGCACTTCAAAGGCGGTTTCGTGAACGTGCATATGGATCGCGGCGTCCAGCTCTTCGGCGATCACCCGGATCTTTTCCAGGTTGGCATCGCACACGGTGTAGGGCGCGTGGGGGCCGAAGGTGATTTTGATGCGCGGGTGGTGCTTGAGGTCGCCGAACAGCTCGATACCCTGGCGAATCGCCTCGTCGGCACTGCTGGCGCCGGGAATCGGAAAGTCGAGGATCGGCAGCGCGATCTGCGCACGCATACCGCTGTTGTGCACGCAGTCACTGGCGACCTTGGGGTAGAAATACATGTCTGAGAAGCAGGTGATGCCGCCCTTGATCTGCTCGGCAATGGCCAGGTTGGTACCGTCGCGCACGAACGCTTCATCGACCCACTTGGCTTCGGCGGGCCAGATGTGCTTTTCCAGCCAGGTCATCAGCGGCAAATCGTCGGCCAGGCCGCGGAACAGGGTCATGGCTGCATGGCCGTGGGCATTGACCAGGCCGGGGCTGAGCAACATGCCGGGCAGTTCACGCACCTCTTGCGCCGCGAGCTTCAACGCCGCGTCCCGTGGCCCGATAAAGGCAATGCAGCCATCGCGGATACCCAGGCCGTGCTCCTTGAGCACCACCCCAGCGGGCTCGACGGGTACCAGCCAGGTCGGCAGCAGCAACAAGTCAAGCGGGGCGGCAGTGGAGGTCATCGCAGGCTTCTTCCCAGGCAGCTATAAAAGAAGGGCGAAGTATACCCGAGCGTCCCGGCTGGCGGATCGCTATAATCGGCGGCTTTTGTTCATGAGTGCGGGGTAAGGGATGCGCGACCGACTGTTGGCTGCAGAGAAAGTGAAGGCCATCCAATGGCGTGATGGCGCGCTGCACCTGCTCGACCAGCGTGTTTTGCCGTCCCGGGAGCGCTGGGTGGCCTGCGGTACCGTTGAAGCGGTGGCCGACGCCATTCGCACCATGGTGGTGCGGGGCGCACCGGCCATCGGCATCTGCGCCGCCTATGGCTTGGTGCTCGCCGCCCGCGAGCGCATCGCCGAGGGCGGTGACTGGCAGGCCGCGTGGGAAGAAGACTACGCCTTGCTGGCCCATACCCGACCGACCGCATCGACTTTGTTCTGGGCCTTGCAGCGCATGCGCGACCGTCTGGATCGCCTCAAGCAGCACGCCGACCCGCTGGTGGTGCTGGAGGCCGAAGCCGTCGCGATCCATGAGAGTGATCGGGAAGCCAATGTGGTCATGGCCCAGCTGGGTATGGAGCGGATTCGCAAGCATCAGGGCAATGCCCAAGCGATCCTTACCCATGGCAATGCCGGCGCGCTGGCTTGCGGTGGCGTTGGCACAGCCCTCGGGGTGATTCACGCGGCGTATCTGGAGGGGTTGGTCGAGCAGGTCTATGTCAATGAAACCCGCCCATGGCTGCAAGGCTCGCGTCTGACGGCGTGGGAGTTGGCGGGCCAGGGCATCCCGGTGGCGGTGAATGCCGACTCCGCCGGGGCGCATATCCTCAAGACCAAAGGCGTGACCTGGGTGGTGGTGGGTGCTGACTGTATTGCCGCCAATGGCGATGTGATCAGCAAGATCGGCACTTATCAACTGGCCGTCTGTGCCATGCACCATGGCGTGCGTTTTATGGTGGTGGCGTCGAGTTCGACCCTGGATTTGATGATGGCTACTGGCGATGATGTTGCGCTGGAGCAGCGCGATAGTGGCGAGTTGCTTGAGGTTGATGGGCAGCGGTTGGATATTGCGGCGTTTAACCCTGTGTTTGATGTGACGCCTGCGGACCTGATTGACGTGATCGTCACCGAAAAAGGCATTGTCGAGCGGCCAGACACTGCCAAACTGGCCAAGTTGATGTGTCGTAAGCGGCTGCATTGAGTGTGTGGGTGCCTGTGGGGGCGCCATCGCAGGCAAGCCAGCTCCCACCTTTAACTGTATTCACAAATCAAAGGTGGGAGCTGGCTTGCCTGCGATTGGCCGTTAAGGTCAATAAAACTGCTGGATCCATCCTCAAAAAATACCACCACCGCGCCTCTGAGCCCCTCTCGTCCCCTTCAAGCCTGTCATCCGTCAAATTACTAGCCTCCATGCGCATCAGGGGGATAGGTGCGTGGCGGCGATTGTGATACCATCCGGCGGTTTCCAGGGCTGCCCCGAGGGGTTGCCTATAACGTGCAGATCCGTGTCATAACTCGTTGATTTGTCGTAAGTCGTTGTCAGGCACCGTGCCGGCAGCGGCGAGCTTCGTTCGTCCCGAATGGATGTGACGAGGTTTCACCCGAAAAAGGAATCAGGCTTCTCATGGGCGAACTGGCCAAAGAAATCCTCCCGGTCAATATCGAAGACGAGCTGAAACAGTCCTACCTCGACTACGCGATGAGCGTAATTGTCGGTCGGGCACTGCCTGATGCGCGCGATGGCTTGAAGCCCGTGCACCGGCGTGTGCTGTTCGCGATGAGCGAGCTGGGTAACGACTGGAACAAGCCGTACAAGAAATCTGCCCGTGTTGTCGGTGACGTGATCGGTAAGTATCACCCTCACGGCGACACTGCGGTGTACGACACCATCGTTCGGATGGCGCAGCCGTTTTCCCTGCGCTACCTGCTGGTAGACGGCCAGGGCAACTTCGGTTCGGTGGACGGCGACAACGCCGCGGCCATGCGATACACCGAAGTGCGCATGACCAAGCTGGCGCACGAGCTGCTGGCCGACCTGCATAAAGAAACCGTGGACTGGGTGCCGAACTACGACGGCACCGAAATGATCCCGGCTGTCATGCCCACCAAGATTCCCAACCTGCTGGTCAACGGTTCCAGCGGTATCGCCGTGGGCATGGCCACCAACATCCCGCCGCACAACCTCGGTGAAGTCATCGACGGTTGCCTGGCCCTTATCGACAACCCTGAGCTGACCGTCGATGAGCTGATGCAATACATCCCGGGCCCGGACTTCCCGACCGCCGCGATCATCAACGGTCGCGCCGGCATCATCGAAGCCTACCGCACTGGCCGCGGGCGCATTTACATGCGTGCCCGCTCGATCATCGAAGACATCGACAAGGTCGGTGGCCGCCAGCAGATCGTCATCACCGAACTCCCTTACCAACTGAACAAGGCACGCCTGATCGAGAAGATCGCCGAGCTGGTTAAAGAGAAGAAGCTGGAAGGCATCACCGAGCTGCGCGACGAGTCCGACAAGGACGGTATGCGCGTGGTCATCGAGCTGCGCCGCGGCGAAGTGCCCGAGGTGATCCTCAACAACCTCTACGCCCAGACCCAGCTGCAAAGCGTGTTTGGTATCAACGTGGTTGCCCTGATTGACGGCCGCCCGCGCATCCTGAACCTCAAGGACCTGCTGGAAGCCTTCGTGCGTCACCGTCGCGAAGTGGTCACCCGCCGTACCGTGTTCGAACTGCGCAAGGCCCGCGAGCGCGGCCATATCCTGGAAGGCCAGGCGGTTGCGTTGTCGAACATCGACCCGGTGATCGCCCTCATCAAGGCCTCGCCAACCCCGTCGGAAGCCAAGGAAGCGCTGATCAGCACGCCTTGGGAATCCAGCGCCGTGGTCGCAATGGTTGAGCGCGCTGGCGCCGACTCGTGCCGCCCCGAGACCCTGGACCCGCAATACGGTCTGCGTGAAGGCAAGTACTTCCTGTCGCCAGAGCAGGCCCAGGCCATCCTGGAACTGCGCCTGCACCGCCTGACTGGCCTTGAGCACGAGAAGCTGCTGGCCGAGTACCAGGAGATCCTCAACCAGATCGGCGAGTTGATCCGCATCCTCAGCAGCGCCGTGCGCCTGATGGAAGTGATCCGCGAAGAACTGGAAGTGATCCGCGCCGAATACGGCGACGTGCGCCGCACCGAAATCCTTGATGCGCGCCTGGACCTGACCCTGGGTGACATGATCCCGGAAGAAGAGCGCGTGGTGACCATCTCCCACGGCGGCTATGCCAAGACCCAGCCGCTGGCGGCCTACCAGGCCCAGCGTCGTGGTGGTAAGGGTAAATCGGCTACCGGCGTGAAGGATGAGGACTACATCGCTCACCTGCTGGTCGCCAACAGCCACACCACGCTGCTGCTGTTCTCCAGCAAGGGCAAGGTGTACTGGCTCAAGACTTACGAAATCCCGGAAGCCTCCCGCGCTGCCCGTGGCCGTCCGTTGGTCAACCTGCTGCCGCTGGACAGTGATGAATACATCACCACCATGCTGCCGGTCGAGGAATACACCGAAGGCCACTTCATCTTCATGGCTACCGCCAAAGGCACCGTGAAGAAGACCCCGCTGGAATCCTTCAGCCGTCAACGCAGCGTGGGCCTGATCGCCCTGGAGCTGGATGAAGGCGACGTGCTGATTTCCGCAGCCATCACTGATGGCGAGCGCGAAGTCATGCTGTTCTCCGATGGCGGCAAGGTCACACGCTTCAAGGAATCCGACGTGCGTGCCATGGGCCGTACTGCCCGCGGTGTGCGCGGCATGCGCCTGCCAGAAGGGCAGAAGCTGATTTCGATGCTGATCCCGGAAGAAGGCAGCCAGATCCTCACCGCGTCCGAGCGTGGTTATGGCAAGCGTACCGCCATCAGTGAGTTCCCGGAGTACAAGCGTGGCGGCCAGGGCGTGATCGCCATGGTCAGCAACGACCGCAACGGCCGTCTGGTCGGCGCGGTGCAGGTGCTCGATGGCGAGGAGATCATGCTGATTTCCGACCAGGGCACCCTGGTGCGTACCCGTGTGGCGGAAGTGTCGAGCCTGGGCCGTAACACCCAGGGCGTGACCCTGATCAAGCTGGCCAAGGACGAAAAACTGGTCGGCCTGGAGCGTGTGCAGGAGCCTTCGGAAGTCGAAGGTGAAGAGCTCGAAGGTGAGGAATTTGAAGGCGAGGTGATCGCAGCTGGCGATGACAACGTTGACGAGCCAACCCTCGACGCTGCCGCAGACGAAGAAGAACCGCAGGAATAAGCGGACACACAGGGGGCGGATGAAGATTCGCCCCCTTGTTGTTTGTCCCGTATGAAATACAGCGCCCTTTGCCTGGACGCGGTCCATGTGGGAGCTGGCTTGCCTGCGATACAGGCGCCTCGGTCATTCAGTGATACCGCGGCGCTGCTATCGCAGGCAAGCCAGCTCCCACAGATGTCCGCTCCAGAACGAGGGCGTTGCTGACATGATTGCAGCCCCACCAGATCAGAGTGAGATTGGATGTGAGCAAGAGAGCCTATAACTTCTGTGCCGGTCCCGCGGCGCTTCCTGAAGCAGTCCTGCAGCGTGCGCAGGGTGAACTCCTCGACTGGCATGGAAAAGGCCTCTCCGTGATGGAAATGAGCCATCGCAGCGATGAGTTCGTGTCCATCGCCAACAAGGCCGAGCAGGACCTGCGCGACTTGCTGGACATCCCATCCAATTACAAGGTGCTGTTCCTGCAAGGTGGTGCGAGCCAGCAGTTCGCCCAGTTACCGCTGAACCTGCTGCCCGAAGGCGGCACTGCCGACTATATCGACACCGGTATCTGGGGGCAGAAGGCCATTGAAGAGGCCTCGCGCTACGGCCATGTCAACGTGGCGGGCACCGCCAAGCCCTACGACTACTTCGCCATTCCCGGTCAGAACGAGTGGAAGCTGACCAAGGACGCGGCCTACGTTCACTACGTCGCCAACGAAACCATCGGTGGCCTGGAATTTGATTGGGTGCCACAAGTAGGTGACGTGCCACTGGTGTGCGACATGTCCTCGGACATCCTCTCGCGCCCGATCGACGTGTCCCGCTACGGCATGATCTACGCCGGCGCGCAGAAGAACATCGGCCCGAGCGGCATCCTGGTCAATATCATCCGCGAAGACCTGCTGGGTCGCGCCCGCTCGCTGTGCCCGACCATGCTCAACTACAAGGTCGCGGCCGATAACGGCTCGATGTACAACACCCCGCCGGCGTTTGCCTGGTACCTCTCCGGCCTGGTCTTCGAGTGGCTCAAGGAGCAGGGCGGTGTGGCTGCGATGGGCAAGCTCAACGAAGAGAAGAAGCGCGTCCTGTACGACTTCATCGACGCCAGCGGCCTGTACAGCAACCCGATCAACCTCAGCGACCGCTCGTGGATGAACGTGCCGTTCCGCCTGGCTGATGATCGTCTGGACAAGCCGTTCCTGGCCGGCGCCGACGCGCGCGGCCTGCTGAACCTCAAGGGCCACCGCTCGGTGGGTGGCATGCGCGCCTCCATTTATAACGCCGTCGACATCCACGCCATCAATGCGCTGGTTGCCTACATGGCAGAGTTCGAGAAGGAACACGGCTAATGTCTGAGCAAGAACTCAAGGCCCTGCGCGTACGCATTGACAGCCTGGACGAGAAGGTCCTGGAACTGATCAGTGAGCGTGCGCGCTGTGCCCAGGAAGTGGCCCGGGTGAAAATGGCGTCCCTGGCGGAAGGCGAAGTGCCGGTGTTCTACCGGCCCGAGCGTGAAGCCCAGGTGCTCAAGCGTGTGATGGAACGCAACAAGGGCCCGTTGGGCAACGAAGAGATGGCGCGGTTGTTCCGTGAAATCATGTCTTCGTGCCTGGCGCTGGAGCAGCCGCTGAAAGTGGCTTACCTCGGCCCTGAAGGCACCTTCACCCAGGCGGCAGCCATGAAGCACTTCGGCCATGCGGTGATCAGCAAGCCGATGGCGGCTATCGACGAAGTCTTCCGTGAAGTCGCGGCCGGTGCGGTGAATTTTGGCGTGGTGCCGGTGGAAAACTCCACCGAAGGCGCGGTCAACCACACGCTGGACAGCTTCCTCGAACACGACATGGTGATCTGTGGTGAGGTGGAGTTGCGTATCCATCACCACCTGCTGGTGGGTGAAAACACCAAGACCGACAGCATCAGCCGTATCTATTCCCACGCCCAGTCCCTGGCCCAGTGCCGCAAGTGGCTGGACGCCCATTACCCGAATGTCGAGCGCGTGGCGGTGTCCAGCAACGCCGAGGCGGCAAAGCGGGTCAAGGGTGAGTGGAACTCGGCGGCGATTGCTGGCGATATGGCCGCGGGCCTGTACGGCCTGACGCGCCTGGCCGAGAAGATCGAAGATCGCCCGGATAACTCCACGCGCTTTTTGATGATCGGCAGCCAGGAAGTGCCGCCCACCGGCGACGACAAGACCTCGATCATCGTCTCCATGAGCAACAAGCCCGGCGCGCTGCATGAGCTGCTGGTGCCATTCCACGACAACGGGATTGACCTGACGCGCATCGAGACTCGTCCTTCGCGCAGCGGTAAGTGGACCTACGTATTCTTTATCGACTTCATGGGCCATCACCGCGACCCTCTGGTCAAGGGCGTGCTGGAGAAAATCAGTCAGGAAGCCGTGGCACTCAAGGTGCTGGGCTCTTACCCGAAAGCGGTTTTGTGAGGCTTTGACATGAGTGGCAACTTCCTCGCCCTGGCGCAGCCGGGCGTGCAACAACTCTCGCCTTACGTTCCAGGCAAGCCTGTGGACGAACTGGCCCGCGAGTTGAATCTGGACCCGTCTAAAATCGTCAAGCTGGCGAGTAACGAAAACCCGCTGGGCCCGAGCCCCAAAGTGTTGGCGGCGATCCGTGAAGAGCTGGCCGAACTGACCCGTTATCCCGATGGCAACGGTTTTGCGCTCAAGTCTTTGCTGGCGGACAAGTGCCGGGTCGAGCTGAACCAGGTGACCCTGGGCAATGGCTCCAACGACATCCTTGAACTGGTCGGCCGTGCTTACCTGGCGCCAGGCTTGAATGCGGTGTTCAGCGAGCACGCGTTTGCGGTCTACCCGATCGTGACCCAGGCGGTGGGGGCGGATGCTCGCGTGATTCCTGCCAAGGACTGGGGCCATGACCTGCCGGCGATGCTGGCAGCCATCGATGCCCAGACTCGCGTGGTGTTTATCGCCAACCCGAACAACCCGACCGGCACCTGGTTTGACGAGCAGGCACTGAACGAATTCCTGCAGGACGTGCCGGGGCATGTGCTGGTCGTGCTGGACGAAGCCTACATCGAGTACGCCGAAGGCAGCGACCTGCCCGATGGCCTGGATTTCCTCGCGGCCTACCCGAACCTGCTGGTGTCGCGTACGTTCTCCAAGGCTTATGGCCTGGCGTCGTTGCGGGTCGGTTATGGCTTGTCCACGCCCATGGTAGCCGATGTGCTGAACCGCGTGCGCCAGCCGTTCAACGTTAACAGCCTGGCCCTGGCGGCGGCCTGTGCGGCGGTGAAGGATGCCGAATACCTGGAAGAAGGCCGTCGTCTCAACGAAAGCGGCATGCTGCAATTGCAGGAAGGCTTTCGTGAGCTGGGCCTGGGCTGGATTCCGTCCAAGGGCAACTTCATCTGCGTCGACCTCGGCCAGGTGGCTGCGCCGGTGTTCCAGGGCTTGCTGCGCGAGGGCGTGATCGTGCGCCCCGTGGCGAACTACGGCATGCCGAACCATCTGCGTATCACCATCGGTCTGCCGGCTGAGAACAGCCGCTTCCTTGAGGCGCTGGCCAAGGTTCTGGCCCGTGGTTGATGTCACTGCATTGCAACCTGCTGTGCCTATGATCGGTCGCCTGGTGGTGGTCGGCCTGGGGTTGATCGGTGGCTCCTTCGCCAAGGGCCTGCGTGAAAGCGGGCTGTGTGGCGAAGTGGTGGGCGTGGACCTCGACCCGCAGTCGCGCAAGTTGGCGGTGGAGTTGGGCGTGGTGGACCGCTGTGAAGCGGACCTGGCCGTTGCGTGCCAGGGCGCGGATGTGATCCAGCTCGCCGTGCCGATCCTGGCCATGGAGAAATTGCTGGCGGTACTGGCTGGCATGGACCTCGGGCAAGCGATCCTTACCGATGTGGGCAGCGCCAAAGGCAACGTGGTGCGTGCGGCACGATTGGCGTTTGGTGGGATGCCGCCGCGCTTTGTGCCGGGCCATCCAATCGCTGGGTCCGAGCAGAGCGGGGTGGAGGCATCCAATGCGCAGCTGTTCCGTCGGCATAAGGTCATCCTGACGCCGCTTGCGCAAACCGATCCCACGGCGTTGGCAGTGGTGGATCGTCTCTGGCGCGAGCTGGGCGCGGATGTGGAGCATATGCAGGTCGAGCGTCACGACGAAGTGTTGGCAGCGACCAGTCACTTGCCGCATCTGTTGGCATTTGGCTTGGTGGATTCGCTGGCCAAGCGCAACGAGAACCTCGAGATTTTCCGTTACGCGGCGGGTGGTTTTCGCGATTTCACGCGGATTGCCGGCAGCGATCCGGTGATGTGGCACGACATCTTTCTCGCCAATCGCGAAGCGGTGTTGCGTACCCTGGACACCTTCCGCACTGATCTCGACGCCTTGCGCGAGGCCGTGGATGCGGGAGACGGCCATCAACTGCTGGGCGTGTTCACCCGTGCGCGGGTGGCGCGCGAACATTTCAGCAAGATCCTCGCGCGCCGGGCCTACATGGAAACCGCAGTGAGCACCGATGACCTGACCTTCATCGCCAGCCCGGGTGGCCGCTTGAGCGGGCGCATCCGCGTGCCGGGTGACAAGTCGATCTCTCATCGTTCGATCATGCTGGGGTCGTTGGCCGAGGGTGTGACCGAGGTGGAAGGCTTCCTTGAGGGTGAAGACGCCCTGGCGACCTTGCAGGCTTTTCGTGACATGGGCGTGGTGATCGAGGGGCCACACCATGGACGAGTGACTATTCACGGTGTCGGCCTGCAGGGCCTGAAGGCTGCGCCGGGGCCGATCTATGTGGGCAATTCCGGCACATCGATGCGCCTGTTGGCCGGTGTATTGGCGGCGCAGAGCTTTGACAGCGTGCTGACCGGCGATGCCTCGCTGTCCCAGCGCCCGATGAACCGCGTAGCCAAGCCGCTGCGGGAAATGGGCGCAATCATCGAAACCGGGCCGGACGGGCGTCCGCCACTGAGCATTCGTGGCGGGCAATCGCTCAAAGGCTTGAACTATGTACTGCCCATGGCCAGTGCCCAGGTGAAATCCTGCCTGTTGTTGGCGGGGTTGTACGCTGAGGGTAAAACCTCGGTGACCGAGCCCGCACCGACCCGCGACCACACCGAGCGCATGCTGCGCGGCTTTGGTTACCCGGTGGCGGTGCAGGGCGCGACGGCGTCGCTGGCGTCGGGGCATGGGTTGACCGCTACGCGTATTGAAGTGCCGGGGGATATTTCGTCTTCGGCGTTTTTCCTGGTGGCGGCCTCGATTGCCGAGGGCTCCGAGCTGTTGCTGGAGCATGTCGGTATCAACCCGACCCGCACCGGGGTAATCGATATCCTGCGGCTGATGGGGGCTGATATCACCCTCGAAAATCAGCGCGAGGTGGGCGGCGAGCCGGTTGCGGATCTACGTGTGCGTGCCGCCGCGCTCAAGGGCATCGAAATTCCAGAGGCCCTGGTGCCGCTGGCGATTGATGAGTTTCCCGTGCTGTTCATTGCCGCAGCCTGTGCTCAAGGCCGTACCGTTTTGCGCGGTGCAGAGGAACTGCGCCTCAAGGAGTCCGATCGCATCCAAGTGATGGCCGACGGTCTGTTGGCCCTGGGTGTGAAGTGTGAACCCACCCCCGATGGGATTATCATTGACGGTGGCCCGATGGGCGGCGGTGAAGTGCATGCCCATGGCGACCATCGGATTGCCATGGCGTTCAGTGTGGCTTCCCTGCGGGCGAAGGCGCCTATTCGTATTCTTGACTGCGCCAATGTTGCTACGTCTTTTCCGAACTTTCTGACACTGTGTGCCCAAGTCGGCATCCGTGTTGCCCAAGAGGCTCAATTGTGAATATCAAAGCACCGGTGATTACCATCGACGGGCCTAGCGGCTCGGGTAAAGGCACAATCGCTGGCATTCTGGCCAAGCGCCTGGGTTGGTGCCTGCTGGATTCTGGCGCGCTGTACCGCCTGCTGGCGTTTGCTGCGCACAACCATGGTGTGGACCTGACCAACGAAGAGTTGCTGACGAAACTAGCCGCTCATCTGGATGTGCAGTTCATCGCGGCGACCGAGGGTCAGTTGCAGCGCATCATTCTGGAAGGTGATGAAGTCAGCGATGTGATTCGCACCGAGAGTATCGGTGCGGGTGCCTCCCAAGTGGCCGCGCTGCCCGCCGTGCGCGAGGCGCTGCTGCAGCGCCAGCGCGCATTCCAGGAGGTGCCGGGCCTGGTGGCTGATGGCCGCGACATGGGCACGGTGGTGTTTCCCGAGGCGCCGCTGAAGATTTTCCTGACCGCCAGCGCCGAGGAGCGGGCACGCCGCCGTTACTTGCAGTTGAAGGGCAAAGTCGATGGTGTTAGTCTGTCGAGTCTGCTAGATGAGATCCGTGCACGCGATGAGCGTGATACCCAGCGTGCGGTAGCCCCGCTCAAACCGGCGGCTGACGCCATACAGCTGGATTCCACGGAGCTGTCCATCGAGCAGGTGCTGGAACGCATCATGAGTGAAATCGCCATTCGCGATATCGCCGGGTGATCAAGAAGGCCGCAGGGGACCAGTCATAGTCCTGCGGTGGCTTCTTTTAACTGAAACTGACCCACACCGTCTGGGGTGTGGAGATGGGCGTATTCTTCGCCCTTATCAACAGGAATTAAAATGAGCGAAAGCTTTGCGGAACTCTTTGAAGAAAGCCTAAAAACCCTGAACCTTCAGGCAGGCTCCATCATCACCGGTGTTATCGTTGATATCGATTACCAAGCTCGCTGGGTAACCGTTCACGCTGGTCTGAAGTCTGAAGCTCTGATCCCGCTGGAACAGTTCTACAACGATGCTGGTGACCTGACTATCAATGTCGGTGACGAAGTTCACGTTGCTCTGGACTCGGTTGAAGACGGTTTCGGTGAAACCAAGCTGTCCCGTGAAAAAGCCAAGCGCGCTGAATGCTGGATTGTTCTCGAAGCAGCCTTCGCAGCTGAAGAAGTGGTCAAGGGCGTTATCAACGGTAAGGTTAAAGGCGGCTTCACTGTCGACGTTAACGGCATCCGTGCGTTCCTGCCAGGTTCTTTGGTCGACGTTCGTCCAGTGCGCGACACCACGCACCTGGAAGGCAAAGAACTCGAATTCAAAGTCATCAAGCTCGACCAGAAGCGCAACAACGTTGTCGTTTCCCGTCGCAGCGTGCTGGAAGCAGAGAACTCCGCCGAGCGTGAAGCTCTGCTGGAATCCCTGCAGGAAGGCCAACAAGTCAAAGGTATCGTCAAGAACCTCACCGATTACGGCGCATTCGTCGATCTGGGTGGCGTCGATGGCCTGCTGCACATTACCGACATGGCTTGGAAGCGTATCAAGCATCCTTCCGAAATCGTCAACGTTGGCGACGAGATCGATGTCAAGGTTCTGAAGTACGATCGTGAGCGTAACCGCGTTTCCCTGGGCTTGAAGCAGCTGGGCGAAGATCCATGGGTTGCTATCAAGGCTCGTTACCCAGAAAGCACTCGCGTAACCGCGCGTGTTACCAACCTGACTGACTACGGCTGCTTCGCAGAGCTGGAAGAAGGCGTGGAAGGCCTGGTACACGTTTCCGAAATGGACTGGACCAACAAGAACATCCACCCTTCGAAAGTCGTACAAGTCGGCGACGAAGTGGAAGTTATGGTTCTGGACATCGACGAAGAGCGTCGTCGTATCTCCCTGGGCATCAAGCAGTGCAAATCTAACCCATGGGAAGATTTCTCTGGCCAGTTCAACAAGGGCGATAAAATCTCCGGCACCATCAAGTCGATCACCGATTTCGGTATCTTCATTGGTCTGGACGGCGGCATCGACGGCCTGGTTCACCTGTCCGACATCTCCTGGAACGAAGTTGGCGAAGAAGCTGTTCGTCGTTTCAAGAAGGGCGACGAGCTGGACACCGTTATCCTGTCGGTTGACCCAGAGCGCGAGCGCATCTCCCTGGGTATCAAGCAACTGGAAAGTGATCCGTTCTCCGAGTACGTTCAAGAGAACGACAAAGGCGCCATCGTTAAAGGCACTGTGAAAGAAGTTGACGCCAAAGGCGCCATCATCGTTCTGGCCGACGATATCGAAGCGACTCTGAAAGCCTCCGAAATCAGCCGTGACCGCGTTGAAGACGCGCGCAACGTTCTGAAAGAAGGCCAGGAAGTAGAAGCCAAGATCATCAGCGTTGACCGCAAGAGCCGCGTGATTCAGCTCTCCATCAAGTCGAAAGACGAAGTGGAAGAGAAAGAAGCTATCCAGAGCCTGAAAGAAGCTGCTCCGGAAGCTGCTGCTGACACCACCATGGCGGCACTGCTGCGCCAGGCAATGGCTAAGCAGAACTAAGTTCTGTAAAGCTGTAGAAAAAGGGCGACCTCGGTCGCCCTTTTTTGTGTGCGCCCAGCATGGGCGCAATCTTGTGGGTGAGAGTCCCGCCGTGAGCTGACCACAGCGAACGAAGTGAAGCGCAACTGCATGAGGGCGACCGAGTGTGGGGAGGAAGCGTGAATCGAAGCCATGAGCCGATGTACAAGAACCGGATATAAGGCAAAGCCGATCAGGGCGAGCGGGCACAAAACCGCGAAGCTCTTGTGGTCAAGGATCAGGCTGTGTAAATCCGGCGGTTGTGTGGTGAAGGATTGCGTTCTTACCTGGGGAGATCTCGCCTCATGCCTGAAAGGGCGACGGTGCAAGCCGGAGCGAGAAGTCAGCAGAGGCCGTAGTAGTCTTTTTTTTTTGACGAAGGGCCGAACGAGAGAAAGCGTTATAGGCCATGTTGATGCGAAAGACCGGAAGTCAGATGCCTGCCAAACGCGGGGCTGATGGAGACTGCGAACGGTGAAGCCGTGAGAAGCTCCGTCAGCGACGAGGTCAATCGCCCGCAAAATGAAACCGACAACGCAGGGCAAGGGCTGCTGGAGCGGGCCTTTGCGAGAGAAAACCTGAAGCGGGCGTGGAAACGGGTCAAGGCCAACAAAGGTGCGGCGGGGGTCGACGGTCTGGATATTGATCAGACGGCCGAGTACCTGCTGACCCAATGGGCGGCGATTCGTGAACAGCTTCTATCAGGTGTCTACCGGCCCAGTCCGGTACGGCGTGTAACCATTCCCAAACCCGACGGCGGTCAACGCGAGCTGGGTATCCCAACGGTCACCGACCGCTTGATCCAACAAGCGTTGCTGCAAGTCTTGCAGCCACTACTCGATCCGACTTTCAGTGAACACAGCTACGGCTTCCGTCCTGGACGCTGTGCGCAGGGCGCCGTTTTAGCGGCTCAGCGCTATGTTTCTTCAGGACGTAAAGTGGTGGTGGATGTTGATCTGGAGAAATTCTTCGACCGGGTCGACCACGATATTTTGATGGATCGTTTACGCAAACGGATCGCGGATCGGGCGGTTATCCGGCTGATTCGTGCGTATCTGGATGCGGGAACGCTGATCAATGGCGTGGTCGAGAAAAGTCGCTGCGGGGTGCCGCAAGGCGGCCCGCTGTCGCCGTTGCTGGCGAATGTGCTACTGGACGAAGTGGATCGGGAGCTTGAACGTCGAGGTCATTGCTTCGTGCGCTATGCCGACGATGCGAACGTTTATGTTCGTAGTCAGAAGGCGGGGCAACGGGTGATGGACTTGCTGAAGCGTCTGTATGAAAAGCTGCACTTGAGCGTCAACGCGAGTAAGAGTGCGGTGACGAGCGCGTTCGGTCGCAAGTATTTGGGCTATGAGTTGTGGTCATTCCGCGACGAAGCTAAGCGTGCTGCCTCTTATGAAGCGCAGAAGCAGTTCAAGCAGCGAATACGCTGGTACACCCGACGCTCGTGTGGTCGTAGCTTGCAGCAAATCGTCGATGAGCTGCGCCCTTACATTTTGGGTTGGAAAGCTTACTTCGGGTTGTCGCAAACCCCAGCCGTCTGGCGTGAGCTGGACGAATGGATGCGACACCGATTGCGAGCTATCCAGCTCAAACAATGGAAGCGCGGAACGACGACGTATCGCGAGTTGCGAGCACTTGGCGCGAGTAACCAAGTGGCGCAGAAGGTGGCAGGAAACACCTGCCGCTGGTGGCATAACAGTCGTCTGGAGCTGAATCGCGTGCTTACTATTGCGTGGTTCGACAGGCTGGGATTAGTACGTCTCTCATAACCTCAATCTCTCGAACCGCCCGGTGCGGACCCGCATGCCGGGTGGTGTGGCAGGGGAGCGGCCTGTGAAGGCCGCCCCCTATGCCGATGCCTGAAATTTGATGAAGCAACTGCACCGAACGAAGGTGTTCAGCCCAATGTCAGAACTGACTATAGTTTTAAAAACGGCTATTTCGCGTTGCTGACTCAATAAGGGTTTGAATGAACAGAATTATCGTAGTACTCGCTTTGCTGGTGCTTGCAGGCTGCTCCTCTACCAGCGCCAAGACCCACGCCAAGCGCGGCGTCAGCGGCATCGAGATCGACTGCTCTGGCCTGGGCAACAAGTGGGAAAAGTGCGAAAAGCGCGCCGCCCGTGAGTGCAAGATGCAGGGCTACAAGGTCATTACCCGCTCCAGTGATGCGGAGGACGAAGAGGGCGACTACCTGTTCGGCTGGAACCCTGCTGGCGCGGTGACGCGGACCATGTTGGTGATCTGTAAGTAAGGGGTTGACCGCTCGCTGAGCATGTTTATTCAGCCCCACATAAGTTGACACATGGGCTGTTCAAATTCATCAACTCATGCTAAAACCTTCGGAGCGCTTTTCCTAGCTGCTTGAAAAAGAAGGGAAAAATATGACGAAGTCGGAGTTGATCGAACGAATTGTCACCCATCAAGGGCTGCTCTCATCCAAGGATGTGGAGCTGGCTATCAAGACCATGCTTGAGCAAATGTCCCAATGCCTGGCCACCGGAGATCGCATCGAAATCCGCGGCTTCGGCAGCTTCTCCCTGCACTACCGCGCACCGCGCGTAGGCCGCAACCCAAAAACCGGCCAATCCGTCAGCCTTGACGGCAAATTCGTTCCCCACTTCAAACCGGGCAAGGAATTGCGCGATCGGGTGAACGAAGAAGAGGAAGAAGGCGTCTGAGTGTTTTTGGGGAAGGAGAAGGGTATGCATGGGGTTAAGCGCGTTGTTGCGGTGTTGATTGCGGTGCTTGCGGCTTTGGTGGTTCTGGCGTTTGTGCTGGAGAACCAGCAGGGCGTGGCACTGTCGTTCCTGGGGTGGAGTACTGCGCAGATGCCGGTGGCGGTGTTTGTGGTGGTGGCTTTGATTGTGGGGATGTTGATTGGGCCGGTGTTGGGGGTGGTTGTGCGTAGGCGTAGGGGTAAGGCGGTGGCTTAAGGTTTAAGTCTTGGTTGGCAGTTGTGATGCGGATCAGCGGTGTTGGCGACCGTTTGTCAGAAACCTTATCATGTCGAGCGCTTTGAGCTGCGTAGCGACCTAGCCCCGTTGGTTGCGACAGTTCTCTTGGGAAATTCAGAATCGCCCTACAGACATGTCAAGACTTGTAATATGCCAAAGAGATGGCAGAATGGAATCTGTTCTCGATAACAGGCATTTTGTGCGCTCAAAATTTGGCAGAGACGCTGGGTTTTGACGGTCACCCAATTAGAATAAAAAACGCAATTTTGTCTGCATAACGAGCCCGCAGTTTCTCTTTGAAGGCAGGTTTTTGTTGTGAGTAGTAGCTTCCGAACCCCCCCGATTACTTCGTCCTACGAAATTGACCTCGTTGCTCTTGTTCAAGCTTTCTGGAAGCAGAAAAAGCTCATTATGCTAACGACTGCTAGCTTTGGGGTTGTTGCGGCGGCTTGTGCTTTTCTCATGGTGCCAGAGTATCAGGTCAGCAGTGTACTACGTCCTGCTGCTATCAATGAATTGGATGCATTGAATCGATCTGAAGTCTATAAACTTCCTCCTGGGGAAGCGCTGATAAAAGTCGGTGCCTCTTTGGAGTCCTATGAGACTCGCTTGGGGTTTTTTCGAGAAAATCAAGAGCTTTTCAAAAGATTTGAACGTCCAGGTCGATCGTTAGAGCAAAGTTTTGATGAGTTCAATCGAGATGCACTCAAGCTCGTTTTGCCCGATCCCAAGAAGGCGGATTTACTCAGTGCATTTATTGGGCTAGAACTTAATTATGCTGAACATATAGATGGGGTACGTATACTTAATAGTTTCGTTAAATATGCCATCGATACTGAACGGGAAAATATTGCTGCTGACCTGAAGGTTATCGTAAGTAATCGCTTGGCGGAACTTCAGGGGAAAATTGAAGCAGCACGATCTAGTTACCAGACAGGTAAAGAGGCTCGCATAACGGCGTTGGAAGAAGCGGATAATATAAAGCGCGCGCAGTTACAGGATGAATTGAGAGCATTACGCCTGCAGCTAAAGACAGGACGCATGGATAGAATTTCGCTGTTAACGGAGGCTATAAGCATTGCGAAAAGCCTCAATATTCAGAAGCCGACTACGCCGTCAGCGCTGGGCGAGTCTGGGCGCTTCGGTGAAACAAGCATCATGCGTACAGAGATAAACAACCAACAAATACCGTTGTATTTTATGGGTGTTGAGGCACTTGAAGCGGAGCGCTCAGCGTTGCAGCGGCGTAAAGCTGATGATTTTACTGAAGGTCGTATAGCGCAGATTGCTCGGGAGCTTGACCTGCTGAAAAGCAATCGAGAGATTGAAATTCTTAAGCAGCGCCAAAATGAAGATCTATTTCTTCAGGGTGTTGAGCCGTTGAGGGCCGAAATAACACGCTTACACAATCTAGGCAGTCTCGATATTAGTAATATGAAATTAGTTGCTATTGATCGGCAGGCGCTGGAGCCCTTGGCTCCAATAAGGCCCAAACGGACCCTGTTTATAATATTTGGGCTGCTGATAGGCGGCATTGTTGGGGTGGGGATTGCTTCAGCCAGGTGCGTTTTTTATGGTAAGTGCGCTGGCGAGAGGGAGATGCCAATGCTGGCCCCCCCTTTACAGAGTAAATCTTTGAAAGTCGAGAGTGAGGCGTAATAAAGCTAGAATGTCTACGAGGCGAGGATGATGTATAAAATCTCTTGTCTTGTACTTAAAAGCGGCTGTCATGCTTCTTTTTTCATTCTTTTCTTATATGGGAAAAATGACTGGCAACTATTTGATTTTCCTTCACTCTGTCTCCTTTTTCTAGGTTGACAGAGCTACGCTGGATAGTGGCTTTTTGCTAGTCTTGAGTATGCATCCGCACGGTTTAAAGGCCTATATAGAGCGTGGCCTTCTTGAAATGGAGCGTGGGGTCTGTATCATTCAGTCACGTTTTTTTGGAGCTGTGTCCATTTTTGGGATCTGGCTGCACGCAGTGGATCAGTTTGGTAATAAGTGATTCTGGGTGTGCTTGGTGGGTTTGCCCTGACTAATTCAAAGGGAACTGCTAGATTCCAATGTGCTTGTCAATGGTGATGAGCTGAATAAGCAAATGTCCTGAAAAAATCTGAAAAAGACACCCAGGTGCATAATTCACGTATATGAACAAGCCTACAACGATAGCGTTAGCGGACAAGCGGCGAGATTGGTATTTGGTGCAGAGCAAGCCGAAGCAGGACGAGCGCGCAGAGGAAAATCTCGTGCGCCAAGGATATGTGTGCTGTAGACCACGCTGCCGACGTCAGAGGCTTGTACGCGGGACATCGCAATTTGTCGAAGAGTCGCTTTTCCCTGGCTATTTGTTTATACATATGCCTGCGGGAACGAACTGGACACCGCTCTCTTCTACCCGAGGCGTAACGAAGGTGGTAGCGTTTGGTGGGCGCCCGCTGGCGGTCGCTGATGAGTTGATTGAGGCGTTACAGTTACGCAGTAGTATAGAGCTTGCTACGTATTCAGATGCTGATGAGGCGATCGTTACCGTTGAGGGCGAATTATCCGGTGTTGATTCGATTTTCGTCTCAATTGACGGTGGGGAGCGGGTCTTGCTACTGATGGATATCATGTGCCGTCAAGCGAAGCTCTGCATGCAGTGAGCGGATGTGAGGCGAGTGCAGATTGACACCAAATTTCGCGCCTAGGCAGCGAAATGGGACGTTTTCAGGAAATTGACGAATAATCCTGGGGCGGTAGCGTGCCAGGAATGGATCAGATGCGTTAGTTACTTAGCTTAGTGATATAGCGTGATCTGATAGATGTCCGTATATTTAAGTAAGCTTTATATTAGAAATCACATGTCGGAGCGGTAGAGAATGGCGTACTTAAATCAGATTGAACTTGAGCGTTTTGGGTTTAAGTCATTAGGCCGGCATGTGAAAATCAGTGATAAGGCATGCATTTACAACGCTGATCAGTTAGAAATAGGTGATTACTCCCGTATTGACGATTTTTGTATTATTTCAGGTACCGTCAAGATAGGGCGATTTAATCATATAACGCCTATGTGTCTGGTGGCGGGTGGGGCTCCTGGAATAGTATTTGAAGATTTTTGTACGCTTGCGTATGGCGTCAAGGTATTCGCGCAGTCAGATGACTACAGCGGTGAAACACTTACAAATTCGTTAATCCCCAAGAAGTTCAAAAATGAATTATTCGCAGCTATCCACTTAGAAAAGCATGTCATCGTGGGAGCGGGGTCGACTATTTTGCCGGGTGTAAAAGTAGAAGTAGGCTGTTCAGTTGGAGCAATGAGTCTACTGACCAAAAGCACTTCTGCTTGGGGAATTTACGCTGGTGTGCCTGCTAAGCGGGTCAAGGAAAGAAGGAAGGACCTGTTGCAGCTTGAAGATGATTTCTTGAAATCATTGACTGATACCTGAGTATGTAAGTATCTAAATTATAGCTGTCATCTTAATGTTTGGATTTTTATAACAGCGTTTTCAATCTTTAGTAGCAGGAGTTAAAGTGATTCCATTTAACAAGCCGCCTTACACAGGCGAAGAAGACAAGTACGTTATCAAGGCTATGAGAAGTAGCAAGATGTCTGGGGATGGCGAATTTACTCAAAAGTCCCAGGATTGGTTCGAGAAAAATCTGGGGTGCAAAAAAACCCTATTGACCCCGTCTTGTACCCAAGCGCTTGAAATGGCTGCGTTACTTATAGATATCAAGCCAGGTGATGAAGTTATCATGCCTAGCTACACATTTGTCAGCACTGCCAATGCCTTCGTGTTGCGAGGTGCAAAAATAGTATTTGTCGATGTTCATCCGGAAACCATGAACATTGATGAAACGGTCATTGAAGCTGCGATTACTGAAAAGACTAAGGCTATTATTCCGGTTCACTATGCAGGTATTGCGTGTGAGATGGACATTATCATGGCATTGGCTGAAAAGCATGGCCTCTTCGTGATAGAGGATGCCGCACAGGGCATGATGTCCACTTACAAAGGAAAGCCACTGGGTACTATTGGTCACCTGGCAGCATACAGTTTTCACGAAACCAAAAATTACACAAGTGGTGGAGAGGGTGGTTTACTGTTAATCAACGATGAGCGTTTCATACTTCGCGCTGAAGTTATTCGCGAAAAAGGAACTAATCGGTCACAGTTTTTCCGTGGTCAAGTTGATAAGTATACTTGGCGAGATCTTGGGTCGAGCTTTCTTCCGGGCGAGCTTCAGGCTGCATATCTGTATGCGCAGCTTGAAAATGCTAACAAAATCAATGAGCGAAGAATGCAGATCTGGAATAACTATCACCATGCGTTTGCTGAGCTGGAGCAGCAGGGTGTATTAACTAGACCTTTCTTACCGAGTTCAGTCAATCATAATGCCCATATGTATTATTTGAAACTCAAAGATATTTCTGTACGTGCTAAGTTTATTACTGCGTTGGCTGATAAAGGTATACTGGCTCCTTTCCATTATATTCCGTTGCACTCAAGCCCTGCCGGTGAAGTGTTTGGTCGGTTTGTCGCTGAGGATAAGTTTACAACGATTGAAAGTGAGCGTCTGGTCCGTCTTCCTTTGTATTTCAATATGACAGAAGAAGAAAATCAAACTGTTATAGATGCAGTTATTGAGGTCATGAGTAACCTAAGATGAGTATGGTATCGTCGTTGGCTCTTACCTCGCTCGCCCATGGTGCAAAAATACTTGCTGGGTTCGCTCTGCTGAAAATTATGGCGGTTTACCTCGGGCCGGACGGTATTGGTCAGTTGGGACACATGATGAGTGTGGTAAGTATCCTCACAGTATTGTCAGGGGGAGGGATCATCAACGGCGTCGTGAAGTATACGTCTGAGTATAGAAACAGGCCAGTTGTCCTGTTTCGCTTTGTCTCTGCGTCTGCGTCCTATGCGACATGCTTTGCATTGGTGGTAATGCTACTGGGCATCATATTCTCAGTTCCCATAGCACGACTGGTTTTCAATAACGGCGATATGTATCCAATTATATGTACCCTCGCCGTGATGCAGTTATTTTTTGCGTTTGCGAATATTGTGTTCGGCGTTTCAAATGGTCTAATGGATACTAAGATTTTTGCTTTTAGTCAGTTGTTTGGCAGCCTTATGTCTATTCCGTTATTTTGGATCGTTATCTATTATTTTTCGGTGTCGGGCGCCGCGCTCTCAATGGTGTTCGCTTCATCATTGTGCGCAATACCTGCATTTTTCTATTTTAAAAAATCTAATTTTTGGAATCGAATCAATCTTTCATTGTCGCTGAGTAATGGTTTTTCAAAGCTATTCTCGTATACCGTGATGCTGTTGTTTAGCACTGTTTGTTTTCCCATTGTGGAGATTTTTATTCGCCAGATCCTGATCACGCAAGTAGGGTTTCATGATGCAGGTATCTGGCAGGCATCGATTAGGCTTTCGGCTGCTTATTTAGGATTTTTTACTGTTTTTCTTGGTTTTTATTTTATGCCAAAGGCTTCCCTTCAGAGTGAGAGGAGTAAGCTTGCAGTCTTGGTTTTAAAATGCCTTATATTTGTGCAGGCTGCATTTTTACTGGGCGCACTGGTGCTTTATCTAGGGCGTGGATTTTTTGTAACTTTATTATTTTCCGAAGATTTTTCGCCCCTCAAAGAGTTGATCGCCTACCAGTTGGTAGGTGATTTTTTTAAAATAAGTTCTTATGTCTTCGGATTCATTGCCGTCGCCAAAGCCGCCACCAAATTATATATTGCTGCGGAAATTATCCAAGGTGGTGTTTTTTTTGGCATAGCCACTCTGTTGAGTTCAAGGGCTCCGGGGGTTGAGAGTGTAATGCAGGCCTATATGCTGACATATATTCTCTATTTTGTTGTAAGTGCAACCAGCGCAGTAGTCTATTTGCGTCGGCGCAATGGCAGGGAGCGTACGACGCCTGCAAAAATATTATTGGAAAAAAAATGAAAGTTCCGAAAATAGTGCATATATCCACCAATGATTTTGGTGGGGCCGGTAGCGCCGCATTGCGCTATCACGAAGCTTTTCTTGCGTTGGGCTATGACTCTGAAATCTATATTACAGAGTCAAAAAGGTCCTCCGTCGATGGCACCACAAAAATAATATCCGCTAATAATAACTCTCTTCGATTAAAAGCTACGTTAAGACGTTTTCTGCCACCTAAAATATTCTCGAAAATAAGGGGCTTTGTTTCAGCAAGATCAAAATTTTCAGGGGGGAAAAAATATTTATTTTTCACTCATGGTGAATCTGTGGGGCAGGGACTGAGTCCTAAACTCGTAACAGAGATCCAGCAGGCTGATTTCCTGTTTGTGCACTGGGTTGCTGGATTCGCAAGCACTTATGACGTACTGGAAATCCATAAAAAGACAGGCTGCAAAGTCTACTTTATTACCATGGATATGGCGCACTTGACTGGTGGATGCCACTATTACTGGAGTTGCAGAGGCTTTGTTTCTGATTGTTCGGATTGTCCCGCGCTCGATTTCGGCGTTCGTAATTATGCTGCCCATCAGTTGCGCGCTAAGGCGATCAATGTCGCAGCAATGAATGCGTCGATCTTATGCTGCAGTGAGCGAATTACAGAAGAGGCCAAAGCATCCGCGATTCCCTATAGTGAATATGTAAGGTTGCCAATTCCTATTAACGAGCAATTCTATGCTCCTGCGGCTACGCCTCGTGTTGGTCCTTTTAAAATTCTGACAAATGCTAACGATGTTGATGACCCCCGTAAAGGGTTCAACTATCTGTTGGAGGTTCTGATTCATCTTGACAGGATGTTATCAGGCGATGCAAAAATTTGTATTTTGTGTTTGAAATCAGAATTTTTCAGTAGCATAGATTTTAAGCATATTGAGTTTGAAGAGTTTGGTTTTCGGCGAGGAGATGAACAACTTTCGGATCTCTATAGATCCGTCAATGTCTTTGTAAATACCTCGACTGAAGATGCTGGGCCCATGATGCTTGCCGAGGCGCTTATGTGTGGTACGCCGGTCGTGTCTTTCGACGTGGGCATGGCCCATGAGTTAATTCGCGAAGGGCGGAATGGCTATTTGGTTGCAAGGCTTGATTCTAAGTCGGTAGCTGAAAGAGTGTTTTCTCTGTATTCATTCGGCACTGAATTATTTGATACGCCGTTTGAAATTCACCGGCAGGTTTCTGAAGTGTTTAGTATTAAAAGCTGGAAAGATAAAGTTTCCAGTCTTGTTACGCTCTAAAAATATTTAAAGGAGTCGCAATGAAAAAGAAAGCCCTCATAACTGGAGTAACAGGCCAAGACGGTTCTTATTTGGCTGAGTTTTTGCTCGAAAAAGGTTATGAAGTTCATGGTATCAAGCGTCGTGCATCTTCGTTTAATACGCAGCGTGTAGACCATATTTACCAGGATCCGCATGTGGAGAATAAGAATTTTGTTCTTCATTATGGAGATCTAACCGACTCTTCAAATTTGACGCGTATTCTTCAAGAGGTTCAGCCTGACGAAGTTTACAACTTGGGCGCGCAGTCTCATGTCGCTGTGAGCTTTGAATCTCCAGAATATACCGCCGATGTCGATGCGATGGGGACTCTGCGTCTTCTAGAAGCGATTCGGATTCTTGGTTTGGAAAAGAAGACCCGCTTTTACCAGGCTTCTACATCCGAATTGTATGGTTTGGTTCAGGAGATTCCTCAAAAAGAAACGACTCCTTTTTACCCGCGTTCACCATACGCCGTAGCGAAAATGTACGCTTACTGGATCACTGTAAATTACCGTGAAGCATATGGAATTTACGCTTGCAATGGTATTTTGTTTAACCACGAGTCTCCACGTCGTGGCGAAACATTTGTAACCCGAAAAATTACCCGTGCATTGGCAAACATTGGTCAAGGTATTGAGAAATGCCTCTACTTGGGTAACATGGACGCACTACGGGACTGGGGTCATGCTAAGGACTATGTTCGGATGCAATGGATGATGTTGCAGCAGGACAAGCCCGAAGATTTCGTTATCGCCACTGGTGTACAGTACTCGGTCCGCCAGTTCGTCATCTGGTCTGCAAACGAGCTAGGTGTGACTCTTCGCTTTGAAGGTGAAGGCGTTGATGAAAAGGCAATCGTTGAAAAAGTCGAAGGTGACAAGGCGCCTGCTCTGAAAGTAGGTGATGTGATTGTTCAGGTCGATCCGCGTTATTTCCGCCCAGCAGAAGTAGAAACGCTTTTAGGTGATCCAAGCAAAGCTAAGGAAGTGCTGGGTTGGATCCCTGAAATCACTGTGCAGGAAATGTGCGCGGAAATGGTTTCTGAGGACCTGAAAGCTTCTCGTCGTCACGCGCTTCTTATGTCTCACGGGCATGACGTACACGTATCGCTGGAGCGTTGATATGAGCGCTGATCTGGGTAAGACTATTTTTGTTGCCGGTCATCAAGGCATGGTTGGGTCCGCTATCGTCCGACGGTTGAATGCACTTGGCTTCACGAATGTGCTGACGAGAAGCAGGAAGGAGTTGGACTTGCTCAATCAGGCACAAGTGGCAAGCTTTTTCAATGAGCATAAGATTGACCAAGTGTATCTGGCCGCGGCTAAGGTTGGCGGTATTCATGCAAATAACGTTTATCCTGCCGATTTCATCTATGAAAACCTAGTGATTGAATCAAATGTGATTCATGGGGCCTACATAAATGGCGTCAATAAGTTACTGTTCTTAGGGTCTTCGTGCATCTATCCAAAGCATGCTGTACAGCCTATGAGTGAAAATGCACTGTTAACGGGGACGCTGGAGGAAACTAACGAACCCTATGCTATTGCAAAGATCGCCGGTATCAAATTGTGCGAAAGTTATAATCGACAGTTTCAAACAGACTACCGTAGCGTCATGCCGACAAACCTTTATGGTCCGCACGATAATTATCATCCCGATAACAGTCATGTGATTCCTGCACTGATACGCCGATTCCATGACGCTGTCCAATCAGACAAGGAAGAAATTGTCATTTGGGGCAGTGGCAAACCAATGCGGGAATTTATGCATGTTGATGATATGGCGTCTGCCTCTGTGTACGTTATGAATCTTCCCTTCGATGCCTACGCTGAGCACGTTCAGCCGATGCTGTCTCACATCAACGTCGGCACCGGCGTTGATTGCAGTATTCGTGAGCTCGCTGAGGCAATGGCGAAGGTGACGAACTTCAAGGGCAGGCTTATTTTTGATACATCGAAACCTGATGGAACTCCTCGGAAATTGATGGACGTTTCGCGTTTGCAAGCGATGGGGTGGAGCGCATCTATTTCGCTATATGAGGGGCTGGAAGACGCTTACAGCTGGTTTGTGAAGAACGCGAGTTCTGTCAGAGGGTAACTCTATGTATTCAAGGCGGGCGCTGATATCAGGCCCGCTTGAATTCTTGGGCCTTGATATTCTGTTGTTTGGTCTAAGAGGTATCCGTGTGTTCTTAGGTTGTTAACAGAGTTATTATTAATGTTTTTATATTTTTTCCCATTTTTTATTTCTTTTGTATATTCGGCCATAGGAAGACCAGGGCGCATAGCTTACTTTTTTTTGGCATGCTTACTGATTGCTCTATGCGCATTGCAAGCGCCAGGCGTATCAGAAGATCATCTGAATTACGTCAATTACGTTTCAGGGATTTCTGACGGTACGGTTGGTGTTTTTTTTATCGAACCAACCTTTTATATTCTAACTAAGCTTTCCCTCCTTTTGACTGGCGGGAATGCTTTAATGTTTTTGATTTATGCGATTCTTGGAGTTGGTATAAAGCTGTACTTGTCGAAAGAAATAAGTGGGTACTATTGGTTTAGTGCATCGATTTATATCTCGTACTTTTTTTTTCTACAAGACTTTACGCAAATCAGAATTGGAGTAGCGATGAGCTTCGTCTTGCTCTCTACGTTCCGCTTTTATGAAGGTAAACGCCTGAGTGCGTCGCTATTATTTCTATGTGCGATATTTTTTCATTACTCAACTGCATTTTTTTTGCCGTTTTTCTTGTTGTTTTATTTTAATAATGCTCGATTTGCTTTGGCCCTTTATCTCTTATGCTTCGTCTTCCTACTGCTATTTATACTTGATGTCAGTCTGACGCAGGGGTTGTTGAGTGTTGCGTCGAGCATGTCAATCGAACGGTTGAGTTTTTATATTGAAAATGCATTGGCGGGGGAGGGGGGCGGGATTAACCTTGTTCGCGTATTATTTCACTTTGTCCTACTCACACCGCCGGTATTGCTGTTTGATCGTATTAAGAGGCAATCAAGCTTCATTTCCTATGCTGTTATAGTTCATTTGTGTGGATTGATTGTTTTGCTGTTGTTGCATGACTTGCAAGTTTTTGCTTACAGAATTTCTGATATATTTAATGGGTTTATGATGTTCTCCCTTATTTCATATATCGTAATTTTCGGTAGGCTTGTGGGCGGGGCAATGATACTCAGTGTGGCATTGTTTCAACTTGTCTATGTACTGGTTATCCTTGGATTCGTGAATCCTTATACTTCTGTCTTGGGTGTTTTATGATAGTTCCTGTTATTATGGCCGGTGGTTTCGGTTCCAGGCTTTGGCCAATTTCCCGCCAGCAACATCCTAAGCAGTTCTTGCCGCTTATCGATGATTTATCCATGCTGCAGGTCACTATTGAGCGTTTATCCGGACTCGTGATCGCTGAACCTCAAATGATCTGTAATGAACAGCATCGGTTTCTGGTAGCAGAGCAGCTGCGCCAGATTGGTTTGGAAAATGCCAATATCCTGCTGGAGCCCGAAGGGCGCAGTACCGCTCCGGCTATAGCTCTTGCGGCGTTAAGAATGATTCAGGGTGGTGAGGACCCGGTGCTGCTAGTCTTGGCTGCCGATCACCATATACAGGACGTTTCAGCGTTCCACCAGAGCGTTTTGACAGCTCTGCCTTTTGCTGAGTCTGGAAAACTCGTGGTTTTTGGTATTGATCCGACTTCACCCGAAACGGGCTATGGCTATATCGAGCGAGGCGAAGCTCTCGATGGTGGTGGCTATAAAGTGAAGCAGTTTGTCGAGAAGCCCAGTGCGGTAGTGGCTGAGAGCTATCTTGCACAGGGTTGTTTCTCATGGAACAGTGGAATGTTCATGTTCCGTGCAAGGGCATTCCTTAAAGAATTGCAGCTCTTCCAGCCCGATATTTTTTCGATCTGTCAGGAGGCGCTCAAGAACGGTGTGCAAGATCTGCACTTTACTCGCGTCGACCCGAAACTCTTTGCGACGTGTCCTGACTTGTCTATCGACTATGCCGTGATGGAGAAAACTGAAAACTCGGTAGTAGTACCCATGGGCGCCGGCTGGAGCGACATAGGGTCTTGGTCGGCGCTTTGGGAGGTCGGTGTAAAGGATGAGTCGCGCAATATTATGAAGGGTGACGTATTGACCCACGATACGCGCGATACCTATCTGCATGCCGAAAGCCGTCTGGTAACCGCGGTGGGTGTGGAAAATCTGATAATTGTTGAGACAAAAGACTCGGTGCTGGTTGCACATAAAGATCGGGTGCAAGATGTAAAAGTTATTGTAGAAAAATTGAAAGCGCAGAACCGCCCTGAGTTTATTTTTCATCGTGAGGTCTATCGACCTTGGGGCAGCTACGACTCGATTGACCAAGGCCCACGTTACCAAGTCAAGCGGATTACAGTGAGGCCGGGAGCCAAGCTGTCCGTACAAATGCATCATCACCGCGCTGAGCATTGGATTGTCGTGAGTGGAACCGCGAAGGTGACAAATGGTGAAAAGAGTTATCTGGTGACAGAAAACCAGTCAACATACATACCGATTGGCCAAATTCATGCGCTGGAAAATCCAGGTAAGGTACCGCTGGAATTGATTGAAGTTCAATCAGGTTCATATCTGGGTGAAGATGACATCGTGCGCTTTGAAGACCGATACGGTCGAAGTTAATTTAAGGTAGATAACTTGAAAGTCATTATCGCAAGCTGCGTTTTTCCGCCTGAGCCGGTTGTAAGCGCCAAAACCAGTATGGACGTCGCTCAGTATTTTCACGAGCAGGGGCATGAGGTTATCGTTGCGTGCCCTACGCCTAGCCGCAACGTCTCGAAGGCTGACGCTGACGAAAAGGTGGCCTCTATGTCACTGCCTTTTTTGGTCAAGAGGCTGTTTGCAATCTCTTCCGGAAAATCGGGTTTTCTATCTCGATTTGTCGAGAATGTTTCCTATGGGCTTTCGGTTTTTTTCTTTTTGTTGAAACAGAGAAAAGTAGATGTTGTTTACGCGAATGTTTGGCCTGTATTCTCGCTGGGTCTACTATTGTTGGCTTGCAAAATTAAAGGTATCAAGGTCGTAGCAAGCGTTCAGGATTTGTATCCCGAGTCACTGGCTGCGCAAAGGCGCTTGAGTAATACGGGTGTTATTTATAAGGTCTTATTCTTTCTAGACTCTTTTGTTGCTAGGCGGTGCGATCAAATCATCGTTATTTCTGATGGGTTCAAAACGTCCTATACACAGGAGCGTGGAATCAACGAAGGCAAAATCACAGTAATCCGTAATTGGGTGAAGAGCGCTCAAGTCACCGTTATGGACAAAGCACTCGCGCGAGCTCAGCTTGCTGCACAGACTTCCATCATCTTGGCCGACGATGATGTTGTTTGTGTCTACGGTGGTAACATGGGGGTTGCTTCCGGTTTGGATGAGTTTATGAGTCATATCGGGATGGTTGACAATCGGATTATCTTCCTATTGGCAGGTGATGGTTCTCTTGTGCCTGGTTTGCGTAGAATGGTCCAGCAAAGAGGTCTGGAGTCACGTGTCAAGTTTCTGGTGCCGTGGCCTGCGGAGTTGACATCAATTGCCTTCGGTGCCGCTGATTTGTTGCTGCTCCCTATTGCCGCAGGTCAGGAATTTGCTTCGGTCCCCTCCAAGCTGATAACCTACCTGCTTGCTGCACGTCCTATTATGTTACTGACAAATAGTCGTAGCGAGTCTGCAATCGAGCTTAAAAACTCAGGTGCTGGTTTTTGCGTTGAAGAACGTAGCGATGGGGCTATTTCTTCATGCCTGGATGGTTTTGTAAGGCTATCTCCAGAAGAGCGCATGACCATGGGCAGGTCTGGCCGAGCTTATGCTGAAAACTTTTACTCTTCTGATCTGGCATTAGCGAAAATTAATACCATTTTTGAGAGGTTGGTATGAATATCCAGCGCGCTAGCGGCGCAGATGAAGGCTCCGTTCGCTATTTGGTGAGCTTGCACATTGCTGCGTTTCCGGGGTTTTTTCTAACGTCCCTAGGCCCACGTTTTCTCAACTTACTTTACAGTAACTATCTTTCATCTTCGGAGTGCATTTGTCTAGTTGCTCGAAACGCTGAAGATGTGAGCTCTAATCCTATGGGTGTCGCTGTCGCTATTACCAACCCGTCAGCTTTTTACAAACGTTTGTTGAGGACGCAGGGATTCAAATTTTTTTTCTATGCGATCCCTTGTCTGCTTAAGAACCCAGGAAACGTCGTGAAAAAACTAGCCTCTGCTCTTTTTTATAAAGGCGATGCGAGTGAGGAGGTCGACACGAGCAATGCTGTATTGCTGAGTACTATTTCCGTGTCCCCTGATGCTCAAGGTTTGGGGGTGGGAGGTAAGCTACTGCAAGGTATCGAGGAAGTTGCGAATCAATCAAAGTTTGATTTTATTTACCTGATCACCGATCGCGATGGCAACGACCCCGTCAATGCGTTTTATCTCAAGAACGGTTATGTCTTGGACGCAGTGCTTTCCAAAAGTGGAAACAGATTCATGAATCGTTATATCAAAACGCTCGGAGTGTAATATGGCTAGCCTAGATTTTTTGCCTTTCGCTCTTCCTGAAATCGGGGAGGAAGAAATCAATGAAGTGGTTGATGCGATTCGTTCAGGCTGGGTAACCACGGGACCCAAAGCACGCCAGTTCGAGCAAGACTTTTCACAATTTTTGGGTGGCGACCTGGAAAGTATTGCCGTCAACTCGGCAACTGCAGGGCTTCATCTCGCATTAGAAGCTATCGGCATTGGTGCTGGTGACGAAGTGATTTTGCCGACTTATACATTTACGGCCACTGCGGAAGTGGTGCGGTATTTGGGCGGTACCCCAGTTTTTGTTGATGTGCTGCAGGATACTTACAATATCGACCCTACCGCAATTGTTGCTGCTATCACTCCGCGCACTAAAGCCATTATGCCTGTTCATTTTGCTGGCTTGAGCTGCGATATGGATGCGATCCTTTCGATTGCCGAAGAATATGGTCTGCGAGTGGTTGAGGATGCAGCTCATGCGCTGCCGACAACGTGGCACGGGCGGAAAATTGGTGCACTGAGTTCCGACTTCACGGTTTTTAGTTTTTACGCCAATAAGACTATGACAACGGGCGAAGGGGGTATGGTTGTTACCCGTGATGCTGACCTTGCTAAGCGTTGCAAAATCATGCGTCTGCACGGCATCAGTAAAGATGCGTTTGATCGCTACGTATCTAAAACGCCTGCATGGTCATATGAAATTGTAGCTCCAGGTTTTAAATACAATATGAGTGACATCGCAGCTGCGATGGGTATCCATCAACTGCGCCGACTACCTGGCTTTCAGGTAAAACGCGAAGCGATGGCGCAGGTTTATAATACTGCGCTGAAGGAGCTTCCCCTGGTGTTACCACAGAATCCACCAGAGGGTGATCTCCACGCCCGACACCTTTACCCTATTCGTCTGCTTCCTGAAGCGGGCATAAGCAGAGACGTATTTATCGAAAGAATGGCGTCGGCCGGTATCGGCTGCTCTGTTCATTTCATTCCATTGCATTTGCATCCTTATTGGCGCGAAAGCTGCAATGTTTCCGCTGAAATGTTCCCTGTTGCACAGAAATTGTTTGAGCAAGAGGTTAGCATACCGCTTTACACAAAGATGACCGAAGCGGATCTCTTGCGTGTCATCGAGACCATAAAAATGGTGTTGAGCAATGCTTAAAAGATTGTTTGATATCTTTGCAGCACTTTTGGGATTGTTAGTACTCAGTCCATTTTTTTTGTTGGTTGTTTTATGGATTAAATCTGACTCCCCAGGTCCTGCCTTTTTCAGGCAAGTGAGGGTTGGACGCTTTGGTATTCCTTTTAAAATTCATAAATTTCGCACGATGAGTACTGATTCTGAACGCGGGGGACGGTTGACCATTGGTAAAGATGCCCGCGTGACACGTTCTGGTGATTTTCTCAGGCGTTTCAAGATCGACGAGCTTCCTCAGCTGATTGATGTGTTACTCGGCAAGATGAGCTTGGTGGGGCCTCGCCCGGAGGTGCAAGAATTTATCGATTGTTATGATCCCGCCATTCGGGAAAAGGTATTGTCGGTTCGTCCGGGTATTACCGACCGGGCGTCTATCGAAATGGTGGATGAGAATGAGATTCTGGCGAAATACGCTGATCCTCGAAAGGCTTACATTGAGGTGATCTTGCCGATTAAGCAGGCTTACTATCTACAGTACGTTGATGACCATAGTCTGTTGGTTGATCTCCGTATCATTTTCGCTACGGTTGTTAAAATCTTGGTGCGCTGACGGAAATAGAAATTCGAGCCGGCACCACCTCACCGTGATGGTGCTGGTTCGGATTTTTGACTTAAGCTATTCCCGGAGCTGATATTCGGCCTCCTTTGGGGCTTTTCCACCAGGCTTTGTGCTCAGTGGCCTTCGGTTCTTTATGATTCAGAAATTTGGAGGAAGCGGGTACTTCATGGACACAATTCGTGCGTATTTATTGAGCCTATCACGCAGGCAAAAGCGAGTTTTGCAGGTATTCACGGACATAATTCTGGTTTGGGTTGCGTTGTGGCTCGCCTTTGTAGTTCGTTTGGGTATTGACGACATGATCAACCCGGTCGAGATGCACTTATGGCTGTTCGTTTGTGCTCCCGTCGTTGCCATACCGTTGTTTATTCGCTTCGGTATGTATAGGGCCGTGATGAGGTATTTTGGCAATGATGCACTCATTGCGATTATCAAAGCGGTCAGCCTGTCTTCGCTGATCATTGGTGTTCTAGTTTACTGGTACAGCAACCACCAGCATGTTGTTCCTCGCTCCATCATCTTCAACTATTGGTGGCTCAGCCTGATCATGGTGGGTGGTTTGCGGTTGGCCATGCGTCAGTATTTTTTGGGCGATTGGTTTGCTGCATCACAACATGTGCCTTTCACCAGCCGTGAAGACGGCTTGCCACGGGTCGCTATCTACGGCGCGGGTGCTGCTGGTAATCAACTGGTCGCGGCTTTGCGTATGGGGCGAGTGATGCGCCCTGTTGCTTTTATCGATGATGACGCAAGCATTTCTGATCGTGTGATTTCCGGTTTACAGGTTTATAAGCCCAAACACATCCAGCGCATGATTGATGCGACGGGAGCTCAAGAGATTTTACTGGCTATCCCGTCTTCTAATCGTGGGCGTCGCCGAGAAATTCTTGGTTTCCTCGAAGGCTTTCCGCTGCATGTTCGCAGTGTTCCCGGTTTCATGGACTTGGCCAGCGGCCGTGTCAAAGTTGATGATATCCAAGAGGTTGACATTGCCGATCTTCTGGGACGCGATGCTGTCCCTGCCAACGAAGAATTACTCGAACACTGCATCAAGGGGCAGAGTGTCTTGGTGACAGGTGCTGGTGGTTCAATTGGCTCCGAACTTTGCCGCCAGATATTGTCGCTGCGTCCCACGACGCTGTTGTTGTTTGAACATAGTGAGTTCAATCTCTATAGCATTCTCTCTGAGTTGGAAGAGCGTGTTACCCGCGAGTCATTTCCCGTCAAAATTCTACCCATTCTCGGCTCTGTTCGGGACGAGAACAAATTGCTGGATGTGATGAGAACTTGGCATGTCGATACTGTTTACCATGCTGCCGCCTACAAGCATGTGCCGATGGTTGAACACAACATTGCAGAGGGGGTACTGAACAATGTCATTGGTACGCTCAATACTGCACAAGCTGCCTTGCAGGCCGGGGTGGCTAACTTTGTATTGATTTCTACGGACAAGGCGGTTCGTCCAACCAACGTCATGGGAAGCACCAAACGCCTGGCAGAGCTGACGTTACAAGCGCTTAGCCGGGAACTTGCTCCTGTGCTTTTCAACCAGAAATCCAATATATCCCATGTTAACAAGACCCGATTCACGATGGTCCGTTTCGGTAATGTACTGGGATCGTCCGGTTCAGTGATCCCTTTGTTCCACAGACAGATCAAGTCTGGTGGACCATTGACGGTCACGCATCCAAAGATTACTCGTTACTTTATGACGATTCCCGAGGCCGCTCAGTTGGTTATTCAGGCTGGTTCCATGGGGCTCGGCGGCGATGTATTCGTATTGGACATGGGGGAACCGGTGAAGATCGTTGAGTTGGCGGAAAAAATGATTCACCTGTCTGGCCTGAGAGTGCGTTCTGACAAGAACCCGCATGGTGATATTGCCATTGAGTTTTCCGGCTTGCGCCCAGGTGAAAAACTCTACGAAGAGCTGTTGATCGGCGACAACGTGGTTGCTACTCAGCACCCCATGATCATGAGTGCCAATGAGGACCATCTGTCATGGGAGGACCTCAAGTCGAAGTTGACTGAGCTTATTTCTGCTGTGGCTCAGGATGATTACACGCGAGTCAGACAAATGCTGCGCGAAACTGTCAGCGGCTACGCTCCAGACGGCGAAATTGTCGATTGGATCTATCAGCAACGTCGTCTCGAGCCCTGAGCTTACACGTTGTAACGTAGTCATTTTTGACTCTTCAAAAACATCGCCTAAGTTTGAAAAGCAGCTTCGGAGAAGCTGCTTTTCCTTTACAGATGTCATGGAGCGTTACATATGCGTACAACGTGTTTCTCAGCTTTTGTCTTTGCCGTTCTGGTTGGCACTTCCTTTGCTAGCAATGCTGCACCTGCGGGCAAAATTGAAGCATCGACACCCGTCAGCGCCCAAGTGACCGAGTCCGAACAAGCCGACAAGGTCAAGCTCAATTCGGCGGATGCGTACACTTTACAACGTGACTTGTTCGGTATCGGGGCCTCCAAAGCGAAGGCAATCATCGCTCACCGTGAAAATAATGGAGCGTTTACGGCCATTGATGAATTGCTGGAAGTCAAGGGAATTGGTAAAGCGCTTCTGGAGAAAAACCGCAATAGGCTTGAACTCAACTGATAATGTGAAAATTAACCAAGAGGCCGGTCATTGACCGGTCTTTTTTTTGGAGCGCCAGGCATGGCGCGTTGCGCTTAAGCGCAACCAGTTTGGCTATGGTGCCCAAGGCGCTTTGCGCGGTGACGTGTTGCTGGGTTTTCTCTAGCCAACTTTTCAACCGGGCGAGTATCGGCAAGCTCTTTTCCTGACGCCCGACAAACTGCTGTTCATCGTTGTTGGCATCCTTGAAGTCGCGCTCGAGGCCATACAGCGTGTTGATCATCGTCAACGCAACATCGGCACGACCCTCTTTGCCCTTGGGCTGCACTTTCTGTGCATCGACAAACTTGCGTCGGACGTGGGCCATACAGGCCAAACATTCAATGTCCGGTTGCAAAGCCAAAGCGTTATAGCCGCCGTAATCATCGGTCATCAGATAGCCGCGATAATCACCCTGCAGGCGCAACGGCACCTCATGTGCTCGTCTGGTGGTGCAGTCAAAAGGATGACGGGCCGCTTAGGTAGTCCGCTGGCTTGTACCCACATCCAGGATTGGCTGATCAGGTCGTGATCCGGCTCTTTCAATACCTGCACCCGTGTTTCATCGCATTGAATCACTGGGCTTTCCAGCAATCGATCGCTGGCTACCCGAAGGGTGAGTCCAAGGGCTGCTGGGCGGTGGGTGTTCATCAGACGGACTCGGGGTGAGTCCTTCTTGAATAAATTGAACGAAATATTCATGGGGGTGACTGAAAGAGACGTTCGATAAACATTGCGGCCAATATACCTCGCGGTATGCGCTGACAGTACATCGAAGAAAACAATTTCCACGCTGGAGGGCAACGTGAATACATCTTTAGTCACTTTGTTTGTAATGACCCAAAAAGGGCTCAATTTTGTCGAGAAGGTGGTTCCGCGGTACAAGGATTTTATCGCCGAAGTAGTCATTGGTGAGGACGCTGCCGTCCTGAACGATTACTCCAGTGAGATCGCCGCCGTTTGCGATTCCCAAAATGTACGGTTTAGTTTTCGCAGGGACTTTTCCAAAATTGAGACTGAGTACGCAATGGCCATTTCGTGGCGTTGGCTGATCGATCATCCTGCCGAGAAGTTGATCGTTTTTCATGATTCCCTGCTGCCCAAGTACCGGGGGTTTTCACCATTGGTCAATGCGTTGATCAACCATGAAAGCATGATCGGCGTGACCGCCATCTTCGGCGCCGCTGAATATGATCGCGGCGATATCATTCAGCAATCCGCTATGCCGATCAGCTACCCGATCACGATTGCCGAGGCGATATTAGCGGTTAATGACTGCTATGTGCATTTGGGTAAGGCCATCATGCAAATCTTTGCCCGTGGCGAAGCATTGAGTGCCCAGCCTCAGGCGCATGATCAGGCTAGTTATAGCCTATGGCGTGATGACGAGGATTATCGAATTGACTGGACGCTATCGGCCAGCTATATACGACGGGTTATTGATGCCGTCGGTGAACCTTATAAGGGCGCGCATTGCCTGTTGGGCAATGTGCCCGCGCGTATCTTGGCAGCCGAAGAGATGGAGGATGTTCAAATAGAGAACCGTACAGCGGGTAAGGTGATCTTTATGGAAGATGGACTACCTGTTGTTGTATGTGGTGAGGGCCTTTTGAAAGTGACAGTTTGCGTGGCCGATGACGGTCTCCAGAGCTTGTTACCGCTTTCGAAGTTCCGCTCGAGGTTCAGTTAATCGAACACCGTATGTATGGTCGGACTATGTTGCCCTTCAACCCCTGATCCGACGAGCCTCGGTGACAATTAGACAAATAACTGTCGATCATTTCGCGATCTATATTCAGCTCTGCGGCCGCAGTCTTCAGATCCTTTCCACCAGGTCATCCTTGGATTTGAACGGCGGATTAAGGCCGTCATGCGTTAGGTTCACGCTGTCACCGATGGCTGCAGCCATCGCCCTGGAACTCCGCGCCGATATCATCGGTGGGCGGCTGTTACTTGGCATGCCGCTGATCGAGGCGGACTTGGTCAAAGCCTACAACGCATCCCGCAATACGATTCGCGAGGCGCTGCATCGTCTGGGCCAGGAGGGCCTTACCCGCTATGTCCGCAATAAGGGCGTGATGGTACGCCGCTTGGCACGAGCAGAAGTACGCGACCTCTTCGTCGTCCGTCGCACCCTGGAGTTGCAGGCGATTGCGCAAAGCGGGCCACTGACGGACGCCCAATCCACACGTATGCAAAACGCCATTGACGCCACCACCCTGGCCCGGGAGCGCGAAGATTGGCGAGCCGTGGCCACCCACAGTCTTATGTTCCACCAACAGATCGTCGCCTTGATGGGCAGCCCATTGTTCGACGAGTTCTTCGCCCAGGTGATTGCCCAATTGCGTCTGGCGTTCTGCGCCGCGCCTGACGAGCAACGTTTCCAGTCGCCCTGGCTGGAGCGCGACCATGAGATATACACATTGCTAACCCGCAACCAAACCCAGGCCGCCAGCGAGGCGATGAGCCTGTACCTGGACGATTCAGAACACCTTTCCCTCGCCCTGTTTGATCACCCTTGATGGAGGATTGCCCCATGTACAAAGACTATCCGGCCGCTTACCAGGTCAGCAAAGGTTCGGCGTTGCAGGTGGATACGGCGTTCTATGAGCGTATTCGTGATCAGAAAACCCAGCGCACGTTGATCGAACAGTTCGAGGTGCCGATCCGTACGGGGAGGGCGTGGAAGGTGCCGGCCGGGCATGTGTTTCGTGTGACCACCCCGGTGGGGCCGCAGGTGGGGGACTTTAATGTCTGGAACGCCAACGATCCGCGCGAACGTTTGTGGGCTGCGCGCACTCGTCAGCTGCAAGGCGCTCATGTCAGCACCCATGATCGGTTGTGGTCGAACCTGCCCTTTTTAAGGCCCTTGGTCACGATCACCGATGACAGTCTGGCCAGCTACGGCATTGATGAGCACGGTGGGCGTTTGCATGACTTGTTGGGCACGCGGTGCGACCCCTATGTGAACCGTATGCTGACGGGGGAGGACTTTCATCACCATTGCCACTCGAACCTGACCCGTGCGGTATTGCCCCATGGGCTGACGGAGTTCGATGTGCATGACGTGTTGAATATTTTCCAGTGCACCGGGCTCAATCACGATGACATGTACTTTATGAAGGCCTGTCCGGCGCAGAAGGGCGATTACCTGGAGTTCTTTGCCGAGATTGATCTGCTGTGTGCGCTGTCGACGTGCCCTGGCGGGGATTTGTCGCTGCCGATGTGGGGGCCGGAGGCGCAGGACCCGTTGACGGTGTGTCGGCCGTTGGGGGTGGAGATCTATAGGCTGGAGGATGAGTTGCTCAGTGGCTGGAGCCAGCCGGAGCGTGCGGCCTATAAGGGGCAACATGGGTTGCATATTGCCAAGGCGGATTGGGAGTAGGGGGGGCTGCTGCGCAGCCCAGCGGGAGCAAGCTCCCTCACCACGGGGTTACGAGCGGTTTATCTGTCTTGGGCATCCTTGGCATCCGCCTGCGCATTGCGCTCGGCCACGCGTTTGCGTTGTTCGTCGGTGAGTTCGACTTTGTTGGCGCTGTCGCGCAGCATCATCAGCCCTCCGACGATCGACCCGATCGCGACTACCATAATCAACCACGCATACCACGGCATAAGGCTCTCCTTGAGGCAGATGTCCGTGGGAAAGCTTCCCACGGTAATGACTGCTTTGAGTCATGGGCTTTCTGAGTAGTTCAGTGTAGGCCCGTTCTGCCTCATAGGCGCTATTGTCCGGTCAACATTGCATCCGCCGGTGCATCGACGCGGTCTTGTGCGGTCAGCTGGAAGTAGATGAAACCCACCGCCATGAAGCCCAGGAAGATCAGCCCGATCAAGGCATTGAACCAGGCCATCGCCACCAGGCATACCACCGCCAGCACCAGCGCAATACCCGGCACGATGGGGTAGCCCGGTGCGCGGAAGGTGCGTTCCAGTCGCGGCTCGGTCTTACGCAGTTTGAACAGGCTGAGCATGCTCATGATGTACATGACGATGGCACCGAACACCGCCATGGTGATCATCGCGGCGGTCAGGGTCATGCCGCCCAGGTTGATCAGGCCGTCGCTGTAGATAGCGGCGATACCCACCACGCCGCCGGCGAGGATGGCCCGGTGCGGTGTCTGGAAACGTGAGAGTTTGGCCAGGAAAGACGGCAGGTAACCGGCGCGGGCCAGGGCGAAGAACTGGCGCGAGTAGCCGAGGATGATGCCGTGGAAGCTTGCTACCAAACCGAACAGGCCAATCCATACCAGCATGTGCAGCCAGCCGGAGCTGTCGCCCACCACGGTTTTCATCACCTGGGGCAGTGGGTCGTTGATGTTCGACAACGCGCGCCAGTCACCTACGCCGCCAGCGAAGAACATCACGCCCATGGCCAGGATCACCAGGGTGAGGATGCCGCTGATGTAGGCCTTCGGAATGGTGCGCTTGGGGTCCTTGGCTTCTTCGGCGGCCATGGCAGCGCCTTCAATGGCGAGGAAGAACCAGATGGCGAAGGGGATGGCGGCAAACATCCCGGCAATCGCCGGGGCGCCGAAGGTGTCGGAGCCGGCCCAGCCGTTGAGGGCGAAGTGGCTGAAGCTGAACGCCGGGGCGACTACGCCCATGAACACCAGCAGTTCGGCGACGGCCAGCACGCAGACCACCAACTCAAAGGTGGCGGCGAGCTTTACCCCGAGGATATTCAGGCCCATGAACACGATATAGGCGCCGACGGCGGCGTGTTTGGGGTCGAGTGCCGGGAACTGCACGTTCAGGTACGCACCAATGGCCAGGGCTATCGCGGGCGGGGCGAAGACGAACTCGATCAAGGTGGCCAGGCCGGCAATCAAGCCACCTTTCTCACCGAAGGCGCGACGGCTGTAGGCAAAGGGGCCTCCTGCGTGGGGAATCGCAGTGGTCAGTTCGGTGAAACTGAAGATAAAGCAGGTGTACATCGCGGCGACCATCAACGAGGTCACCAGAAAGCCCAAGGTACCGGCGACGCCCCAGCCGTAGCTCCAGCCGAAATACTCGCCGGAGATCACCAGCCCCACGGCGATGCCCCATAGATGCAAGGTGCCCAAGGTGGGCTTGAGTTGTGTGTTCATTGTGCTGCGCTCCTTGAACTGTTTGGAATGATTCAAGGTGTTGCAGTGGCTATGCCAAGCCTCAGAACTATGTCGTAAAGCAATGCCTATGTCGCCGAAGGGACGGTTTGGCGTTTGAATGCGGCATGAGTTGCACCACATAAGTGCGGTGGTGACTTGGCGGGCGCTTTCGCGGGCAAGCCCGCTCCCACACTTGACCGAGTTTTAATTGAAAGAACGCAGTCGAATGTGGGAGCCGGGCTTGCCCGCGAAGAGGCCCTCCCAGCCACGGCAAACCCCGCTGTAAACCCCACATAAACCCACTCTTTACGCCATCTTTACGCCCCACCCAGCCCCTCGCTCTCGTTCCTTTACACCGCTCCTGCGGACAATGCCCCCACACGCGGCAATCGCCGCAAGACGGGGAAATTTCCATGAGCGTTCTGGACGGAGTGTCACTGCTATTGGCCGTGGCGCTGTTCATTTATCTGCTGGTTGCGCTGTTACGCGCGGATCGGAACTAGGAGCGGGCTATGCACAGTTATGACTATTGGCTGATCATCGCCTTCTTTGCCGTGGTACTGGTGCCGGCACCCTTTTTGGGGCGGTTCTACTACAAGGTGATGGAAGGCCAGCGCACCTGGCTCACGCCCGTATTGGGGCCTGTCGAGAAAGCCTGTTATCGCCTCTCGGGCGTGGATGCGCAGCAGGAACAGAGCTGGCAGAAATACATGCTGGCCTTGCTCGCATTCAACCTGGCGGGCTTCTTGTTGTTGTTCTCGATCCTGTTATTTCAGGGCTCCCTGCCACTGAACCCGCAAAAACTGCCGGGCCAGGAATGGACCCTGGCGTTCAACACCGCCGTCAGTTTCATGACCAATACCAACTGGCAGAACTACAGCGGCGAAGCGTCCCTAAGTTATCTAAGTCAGATGGCCGGCCTCACGGTGCAGAACTTCGTCAGTGCGGCGACCGGTCTCGCCGTCCTGGTCGCCTTGTGCCGTGGGATCGGGCGCAAATCTGCCCAGACCCTGGGCAACTTCTGGGTCGACATGACCCGCGCCACCCTCTACGGCCTGCTGCCGTTGTGCCTGGTGCTCGCGCTGTTCCTGGTATGGCAGGGCGTGCCGCAAACCTTCGCTCACTATGTGGATGCCATCACGCTGCAGGGCGTGGACCAGGTGATTCCGCTGGGGCCGGCCGCCAGCCAGATTGCGATCAAGCAACTGGGCACCAACGGCGGTGGCTTCTTCGGCGTGAACTCGGCGCATCCGTTTGAAGACCCGACAGCCTGGGCCAACCTGTTTGAAGTGGCCTCGATCATCCTGATCCCGGTGGCGTTGGTGTTTACCTTTGGCCATTACGTCAAGGACCTGCGTCAGAGCCGGGCGATCCTCGCGTGCATGCTGGCGTTGTTCCTGATCGGCGGCGCGACGTCGCTTTGGTCCGAATACCAGCCCAATCCGACCCTGAACCACCCTGCCGTGGAACAGACCGCGCCGCTGGAGGGCAAGGAAACACGCTTCGGCACCACCGGTACCGTGCTGTGGTCGGTGACCACCACCGCGGCGTCCAACGGTTCGGTCAATGGCATGCAGGACAGCCTCAGTCCCCTGAGTGGGATGGTGGCGCTGGTCAACATGATGGTCGGCGAAGTGATCTTCGGCGGCGTGGGTGCCGGCATGTACGGCATGTTGCTCAACGTGTTGATCGCGGTGTTCCTCGCCGGCCTGATGATCGGCCGCACCCCGGAATACCTGGGCAAGAAACTCCAAGCCAAGGAAGTGCAATTGCTGGTGGTGACCCTGCTGGTGATGCCGGTCGGCGTGCTGGTGCTGAGTTCCATCGCTGCCAGCCTCCCGGGCCCGGCGGGCGCTATCAGTAACCCTGGCCCACACGGCTTCAGTCAATTGCTCTATGCCTATACCTCGGCCAGTGCCAACAACGGTTCGGCGTTTGCCGGCCTCGGCGCCAATACCCCATTCCATAACCTGATGCTCGGCCTGGGCATGTTGATCGGCCGCTTTGGCTACATCCTCCCGGTACTGGCCCTGGCCGGCAGCCTGGCGATGAAGAAGACCGCGCCGATTGGCCAGAACAGCTTCCCCACCCATGGCGCGCTGTTCGTGACCTTGTTGACCGTGACCATTTTGTTGGTGGGCGGCCTGACTTTCCTGCCGACGCTGGCGTTGGGCCCCATCGCTGAACACTTGAGCATGGGCTTCTAGTTAAGGGATATGAAAATGAATATGCCTGTAAAAAACGCGGCCCCGGTCAAACCCCAGGAGCCCGCCAAAACCGCTATCTCGGCCCTGTGGCGCCCGGCACTGGTCCAGGCGTTCGTCAAGCTGGACCCACGCCAACTGCAACGCTCGCCAGTGATGCTGGTGGTGGAGCTGACCGCCATCCTCACCACCGTGTTGTGCTTTGTGCCCGATACCACCGTGCCCACCTTTGTTGCGGTGCAAATCGCGGTGTGGCTGTGGTTCACCGTGCTGTTCGCCAACTTCGCCGAAGCCTTGGCCGAAGGCCGTGGCAAGGCCCGCGCCGACAGCCTCAAGGCTGGCAGCGAAGGCTTGAGTGCCCGTCGCCAGGAAGCTGATGGCAGCTTCAAGGTGGTGCCGGCCACCAGCCTGCGCAAGGGTGATGTGGTGCGTGTGGCTGCTGGGGAAATGATCCCCGGTGATGGTGAAGTCGTCGAAGGTATTGCGGCGGTCAACGAAGCAGCGATCACCGGCGAGTCCGCCCCGGTCATCCGCGAGTCCGGCGGCGACCGCTCGGCCGTTACCGGCAACACTCGGTTGGTCTCGGACTGGCTGCTGATCCGCATCACCGCCAACCCGGGCGAGTCCACCCTGGACCGCATGATCGCGCTGGTGGAGGGCGCCAAACGCCAGAAGACCCCCAACGAAGTCGCGCTGGATATCCTGCTGATCGGCCTGACCCTGATCTTCCTGCTGGTGGTGGTGACCTTGCAGCCGTTCGCCCACTTCGCCAATGGCAGCTTGCCTTTGGTGTTCCTGGTCGCACTGCTGGTGACACTGATTCCTACCACCATTGGCGGCTTGTTGTCGGCCATCGGTATTGCCGGCATGGACCGCCTGGTGCGTCTCAACGTGATCGCCAAGTCTGGCCGCGCGGTAGAAGCGGCGGGGGACGTGCATGTGTTGCTGCTGGACAAGACCGGCACCATCACCTTCGGCAATCGTCGTTGCTCGGCTGTGGTCGCTGCACCTGGCGTCAGTGGCCGCGAATTGGCCGAAGGCGCGTTGCTGGCGTCCCTGGCCGATGATACGGCGGAAGGCAAATCCATCGTTGAATACCTGCGCGCCTTGCACCCCCAGGCCGAGCCGAGCCTGGAGGCGTTGACCGCCGTGCCCTTCAGCGCCGAGACCCGTTTGTCCGGTGTCGACTATCAGGGCCGTGTGTTCCGTAAAGGCGCGGTGGACTCGCTGCTGGCGTTTATCGGCCAGCAACGCAGCGACCTGCTGCCTGCGTTGTCGCGGGAAATCGACAAGATCGCCCAAAGCGGCGGCACGCCCTTGCTGGTGTGCGCCGATGGCAAGTTGCTGGGGGCGATCCATCTCAAAGACGTGGTCAAGCCAGGTATCCGTGAGCGTTTTGCCGAGTTGCGCAAGTTGGGGATTCGCACCGTGATGGTCACTGGCGACAACCCGTTGACCGCCGCCGCGATTGCCGCTGAAGCGGGTGTGGACGATGTGCTGGCCGAAGCCACGCCAGAGAAGAAACTCGCGCGTATTCGCCATGAGCAGAACGATGGTCGCCTGGTTGCCATGTGCGGCGACGGCGCCAACGACGCCCCGGCGCTGGCCCAGGCTGACGTCGGCATGGCGATGAACGACGGCACCCAGGCCGCGCGCGAAGCCGCCAACATGGTCGACCTCGACAGCGACCCGACCAAGCTGCTGGACGTGGTGCAGATCGGCAAGGAACTGCTGGTGACCCGTGGCGCGCTGACGACCTTTTCCATCGCCAACGACGTGGCCAAGTACTTCGCGATCCTGCCGGCGCTGTTCGCCTCGATCTACCCGCAACTGGGCGTGCTCAACATCATGCACTTGCAGAGCCCACAGAGCGCGATCCTTTCGGCCATAGTGTTCAACGCCTTGATCATCGTCGTGCTGATTCCGCTGGCGCTGCGCGGCGTGCGGGTGCAGGCGGCGAGTGCGGCGGCGTTGTTGCGGCGCAACCTGCTGATCTACGGGCTGGGCGGGCTGTTGGTGCCGTTCGTGGGCATCAAGGCCATCGACATGCTGCTGACGGCGCTGCACCTGGTTTGACCTGTCTGATTTATTGAGGATTTGACCATGACAAACATCATTCGCCCGGCCCTGAGTCTGCTGTTGCTCATGACTCTGATCACCGGCGTCGCCTACCCGCTGGTGGTCACTGGCGTGGCACAGGTCGCGTTCCCCGACCAGGCCAATGGCAGCCTGGTGCGCGACGCCAGCGGCAAGGTGCGCGGCTCCAGCCTGATCGCCCAGGACTTTACCGGTGACCGCTGGTTTCACCCACGCCCGTCAGCCGGTGCTTTTGCCACAGTGTCCAGCAGTGCCAGTAACCTGGGCCCCAGCAATCCTGCCCTGGCGACCCGCATCATCGAGGATGCCGGCAAACAGTCAGTGCCTGGCCAGGGCCCGGTGCCACTGGCCTCGCTGACAACCTCCGGCAGCGGCCTTGATCCACACTTGCCACCGCAGGCGATTGCCTATCAACTGGCGCGAGTGGCGGCGGCGCGAAATGTGCCAGTGTCGACCTTGCAGCGGTTGCTGGATGAGCATATCGAAAGCCCTCTGGTAGGCCCGCCCGTAGTAAACGTCCTGGCCCTCAACATGGCTTTGGAAGCGTTGTAAGCCAGGCGATCGCCATCGCGGGAAAGCCCGGCTCCCACATTTGGAATGTATTCCACTGTGGGAGCCGGGCTTGCCCGCGATGGCGGCCTTGAAGACTCTCTATCAATACCTGAAGGAACCCCCGAGCATGAGCGACGCCGGCCGCGCCGATGCCCTGTTAGCCGATCTGCCCCGGGACGGCCGTGGCCGGCTCAAAGTCTTCCTTGGCGCCGCGCCCGGTGTGGGCAAGACCTACGCCATGCTCCAGGCGGCCCATACCCAACTGCGCCAGGGCGTGCGCCTGATCGCTGGGGTGGTTGAAACCCACGGCCGCGCCGAGACCGAAGCCTTGCTCAGCGGCCTGCCGCAACAACCGCTGTTGCGTAGCGAATACCGTGGCGTGATGCTCGAAGAAATGGACCTCGACGGCCTGCTCGCCGCCAAGCCAAAGCTGGTGCTGGTGGACGAACTGGCCCACAGCAACGCTCCCGGCAGTCGTCATGAAAAACGCTGGCAAGACATCCAGGAACTGCTCGCCGCCGGCATCAACGTGTTCACTACGGTCAACGTCCAGCACCTGGAAAGCCTCAACGACCAAGTGCGTGGCATCACCGGCGTGCAAGTGCGCGAAACCCTGCCGGACTGGGTGCTGCAAGAGGCCGACGAACTGCTGCTGATCGACCTTCCGTCTCGCGAGCTGCTCGAGCGCCTGCGTGACGGCAAGGTGTATGTGCCCGAACAGGCGCGTGCGGCCATCGATGCGTTTTTCACCCAGACCAACCTCATGGCCCTGCGCGAACTGGCCATGCAAACTGCCGCCGCCCACGTCGACGACGATCTGGCCCAAGGCTACCGCCAACTCGGCCAGGCTGCGCCGGCGGTGCGTGGGCGCCTGTTGGTCGGTGTGGATGGCGATGCCCAAGCCGAACGCCTGGTGCGCCATGCCAGCCGCGTGGCTCAGCGTCGGCATTTGCCCTGGAGCCTGGTGCACATCGACAACGGCCGTGCGCGGGATGAGCAATCGCGCCTGCGCCTGCAAAACGCCCAGCAACTGGCAGAGCGGCTGGGCGGGGAAGTGGTGTTGCTGCGCGCCGGGGAAGTGGCCAAGACCCTGATCCAGCACGCCGCCGAACGCCGTGCCAGTTTAGTGCTGGTAGGCCAGTCACGGATGCGCTGGCGGCGGCGCCTGTTCGGTGGCGGCTTGGCGGCACGCCTGTTGCGCAATGCCCGCGGCTTGGAAATCAACGTCCTCGACAGCGATGACATGCCTGCACCGCTACGCCTGCCGGAGGTACGCGGGTTGGTGTGGTTCGATTACGCCTTGGCGGTGGTGGCCACCCTCGCTGCTGCAGCAGTGGCCTGGGCCGTGTCCAGCGCGTTGGCGCTGCCGAACATCTCGTTGGTGTTTCTCGCTGCCGTGCTGTTGGTGGCGGTGCGCAGTAGCCTGGGGCCGTCCCTGGTGTGCGCGGCACTGTCGTTTTTGACTTACGATTTTCTATTTATTCCGCCGAATTTTTCCTTCGCCATCCAGCGCGAAGAAGACGTGCTGACCCTGTTGTTCTTCCTGTTGATGGCAGCGTTGACCGGCAACCTCGCCGCACGCCAGCGCCACCAGTTGCAGGCGTTGCGCGATACCCAGGAAGAAACCAGCGAGCTGCTCGACCTGTCGCGCAAGCTCACCGCTGCCACCGACCGCCAAGCCGTCATCAGCGCCGCCGCCCACCATCTGCAAGGTTGGAACGAGCTCGACCTGTGCCTGGTCAATCGCGACGGACAGGGCGGCTGGAAGGTCGAGACCGGTGGCCCGTTGACCCTCACCGAAGCCGAACGCGCCGCCGCCGATTGGGCCTGGCAGCATGATCAGCCGGCCGGCATGGGCACCGGCACTTTGCCGTTTGGGCGTTGGTGGTGGTGGCCGCTGTCGGGTGAAGAGGGGCCTTTGGGGTTGCTGGGTGTCAGTGCCAAGCCTGGCCTGGAATTGAGCGGGCAACGTCGACGCTTGCTCACCGCGTTGAGCCAACCGCTGGCCCAGGCACTGGCGCGGGCGCAATTGGGGCAGGAGTTGGAATCGGCGCGCCTGCACGGCGAAACCGAACAACTGCGCAGCGCTTTGCTCGCTTCGGTGTCCCACGACTTGCGCACGCCATTGACCTCCATGCGCGGCAGCATCGACAGCCTGCTGGCCCTTGGTGAAGCCATCCCCCTGGAGGATCGCCGCGAATTGCTCGAAGGCACCCGTGATGAAGCCGAGCGCCTCGACCGCTATATTCAGAACCTGCTGGACATGACCCGCCTGGGCCACGGTGCGCTGAAACTGGCACGCGATTGGGTGTCGCCCGGCGATATTGTCGGCAGTGCCCTTGGGCGATTGCGCGCCGTGCTGGCGCCGTTGCAGATGAGCACCGATGTGCCGCCGGAGCTGCCTTTGTTGTATGTGCATGCGGCGTTGATTGAGCAGGCCCTGGTCAATGTGCTGGAAAACGCCGCGCGGTTTTCGCCGCCCCGGGGCCGCTTGCAGTTGCGTGCGGGCGTGCAGGATGAGCAGTTGTTTTTTGCCGTAGCGGATGAAGGGCCGGGGATTCCCGAGGAGGAGCGTGCGAAGATCTTCGACATGTTCTACACCGCTGCCCGCGGTGATCGAGGCGGGCAGGGCACCGGCCTCGGCTTGGCGATCTGCCAGGGCATGGTCGGTGCGCACGGTGGGCATATCAGCGTGGCCGATGGCATTGACGGTCTGGGTACCTGCATCACCTTGTTTCTGCCATTGCCGACACAACCTGCCCTGGAATAAGCCCTGTAAGAGCGAGGGGGACGCCTAGTTCTTGCTCGCGAAGGTCGTTAACGATAAAGATGGCGTCCTGAATGTACGCGGTGCCTAGAGGTTTTTCGCGAGCAAGCTCGCTCCTACCGGGGGTGATTTTTTTAATGGGTTTTAATGAGACACCATGAGCCAGACCGCGACGATTCTTGTCATTGATGACGAACCGCAGATCCGCAAATTCTTGCGCATCAGCCTGGCCTCCCAGGGCTATAAGGTGATCGAAGCCGGCACCGGCAACGAAGGCCTGGCCCAAGCGGCCTTGAGCAAACCGGATCTGCTGGTACTCGACCTGGGCCTGCCCGACATGGACGGCCAACAGGTGCTGCGCGAGTTTCGCGAGTGGTCGAGCGTGCCGGTGCTGGTGCTGTCGGTGCGGGCCAGCGAAGGTCAGAAGGTCGAGGCCCTCGACGGTGGCGCCAATGACTACGTGACCAAACCGTTCGGCATCCAGGAGTTTCTTGCCCGTGTGCGTGCGCTGTTGCGCCAGGCACCGGCCGGAGAGGCCCAGGAAGCCGCCTTGAGTTTTGGCCCGCTGACGGTCGACCTGGCCTATCGCCGCGTTTTGCTGGACGGTGCTGAAGTGGCGCTGACCCGCAAGGAATACGCCGTGCTGGCGCAGTTGGCACGCCACCCGGGGAGGGTGATTACCCAACAGCAGCTGCTCAAGGACATCTGGGGGCCAACCCATACCGAGGACAGCCACTACCTGCGTATCGTGGTGGGGCACCTGCGCCAGAAGCTGGCGGATGACCCTACCCAGCCACGGTTTATCGTGACTGAGGCGGGGGTGGGGTATCGGTTGCTAGGTGCCTGAACCTTTGGTGCCTGTGCTGGCGCCATCGCAGGCAAGCCAGCTCCCACAGTTGAAATGCATTCCCCTGTGGGAGCCGGGCTTGCCCGCGATGAGGCCATCCGCAACACCTACACGCTCAACTCTGCTCACTTTCATACCGATCCAACGTATCACTGGCAATCTCCCGCCCCAAAGCGATCAACTCCGGCGCTTTATAGAACTCGAAAAACCGGCACACCCGCTTCGGCACGTTGATCAGCACATCGGGCGGATACCCGGCGATCTTGTATTGTGCCAATGAGGTTTGCATCACCTCGAAACTCTGGTTGATCAGGTCCAGCAGCGATGCAGGCCCGACGTTGTCGATGATGAACGAGCCGGTGGCCGACTTCGGTGCGCCGGCTTTCTCCGGCGCCGCGGCAGGTTGCTGGGCTTCGGGTTCGGCAGACTCCAGCCACGGGTTGATTTCGGCGGCCTGGGCCTGCAAGGCTTCTTGTTCCAGCTTCATCAACTGCTCGGCCTGCTTGCGGCGAAAGGGCAGGTGGGAGCCCAGTGACTTGGCCAGGCTGTTGAAGCGGCTCTTGAACGCCGGCGGGCGCTGGATCACCGGCAATTGGTAGTGTTTCTGGTTGGTGGCATTGAGGTTGACCGCAATGATCAAGTCGCAATGGCTCGACACCACCGGAACGATGGGCAGCGGGTTGAGCAGGCCGCCGTCCACCAGCATGCGGTTGCCCTGCATCACCGGTGTGAACAGGCTGGGGATGGCCGCCGATGCGCGCATGGCCTGGTGCAGGCAGCCTTCCTGGAACCAGATCTCCTGTTGGTTGGTGAGGTCGGTGGCGACGGCAGTGTAGGGGATGCGCAGCTCCTCGATATTGATATCGCCGACAATCTTGCGGATTTGCCCGAACACCTTCTCACCGCGAATCGCTCCCAGGCGAAAGCTCACATCTACCAGGCGCAATACGTCGAGGTAGTCCAGGCTTTCGATCCAGTTGCGGTACTCGTCGAGCTTGCCTGCGGCGTAGATCCCACCCACCACGGCGCCCATGGAACAGCCGGCGATACAGGCGATGTCATAGCCGCGTCGTTCGATTTCCTCGATCACCCCGATATGGGCGTAGCCCCTGGCACCACCGGAGCCCAGCACTAAGGCAACACGTTTCTTCATGGCCAGATCCTTCGCAAAACAGGGGCCCACAATGCACCCATCAAGGGGCCTGCTTCAATCCTTGCTGACAGCGCGCAATATTTTTCCAGGCTGGCGATCAGGCTCGGGTATGCTCTGGCAATAGGTACTACTGATTTCAGGCTAAGGACAAGGCACTTTTCCCTGTAGGCAACGTCTACAGGCTACGACTGAATTTGTATATTTGAGGTGTCATCAATGAAAGCCTGGATCTGTGTGCCTGTGATCGTGTTGGCCTTGGCTGGCTGTGCCGGGAAAACCGCGTATCGCGACAGCTGTGGCTCGCAATTGGACGCCGCCTGGAAAGAGCTGGACCTGGCCAAGGCCGAAGGTTTTGCCGGCACTGTCAGCTATTCGAAGGCGTTGTCGCTGTTGACTGGCGCCAAGACTCAGCAGCAGTTCGAGGCGTTCGAGGGTTGCTCCAACAAGGCCGAAAAGGCGCGGTTCTACATTCGTGAGTCTCGCGCCGGGCGATAACCCAGGGCGGATAGGATTTTTCATCGGAAAGTGAGGGCAGGATGTCAGCATTGGTCAATCAGTTAGTCGCTCAGGTCATTGGCCTGGAAGTAGGGTTACTGAGCTGCCAGGCTCGCCTCGCCGCCGTCACTGACGATGAAGCCTTGCATGATTTGCGCACCACGGTACGCCGCCTGCGCAGCCTGTTGCGCCCTTTGCGCGGGCTGCCCGGTGTCGAACAGCTTGAATTGGCCGCCAGCACGGTTGGCCAACTGACTACGCCGCTACGCGACCGAGAGGTGCTGGCGGCGTATTTGCATCAGCACGGCTATCACGACGCGGCTGATCGTCGCCTGCGTCTGCAGCCCGAGGCTTATCGCCAGGTGGCGCAAAGCCCGGAGCTGGCGCACTTGCTGCTGATCCTGGATGCGTTCCCACGGTTTATCCGCGCGTCACAGCACCAGAAACTGCTCAAGGGCTTGCGCCCGCGTATCCAGAAACGCCTGGCCAAGCAATCGCAGAGACTCGATGAGGCGCTGAAGGATCCCGATCATGACCGTCATCGACTACGGTTGCTGATCAAGCGCGTGCGCTATGCCGCCGAGGCGTATCCCGAGCTGGACAAATTACCCACCAAGGCCCTGTCGCACTTGAAGAAAGCCCAGAGCGCGCTGGGTGACTGGCATGACTGTTGGCAGTGGCTGGCCCAGGCTGGGCACGAGCCGGACCTGCAACCCTGCGTAGCGGTGTGGCAGCGCACCATGCTCAAGGCGCAAGGCAAGGCCGACCGCGTGCTGGACACGCTCAGCGCCGAGTGTTTTTAAACCGGTCCGGTTTTTGGCCGGAATGGGCGCTGTGCCTGCGCAATTCGATGGTTAAGATTCCTCCAGGATTTTCTTGATGTGAGGTCGCCATGCGCTTTAGTGATTTGCTCGACGCTGCCCGTAGCAATCCGCTGGATGTCACCATCCCTGCCGAATGGGCCCAGGGCCGGGCCACTTTTGGCGGCCTGGTCGCTGCCTTGCAGTACGAGGCGCTGCGCGCCCAGGTGCCGGCGGATCGACCGCTGCGCTCGCTGGCCATCACCTTTGTCGGCCCGGTAGCGCCGGATGTACCTGCCAGTTATCAAGTCGAAGTGCTGCGCGAAGGCAAGGCGGTCAGCCAGTTGCTCGGGCGCGTGGTGCAGAACGGTGAAGTGGCGACCCTGGTCCAGGCCAGTTTTGGCGCCTCTCGCCCCTCCGAAATTGACGTGGCAAGTGAGCCGCCACCGGTATTCAAACATTGGGATGAGTGCCAGGAACTGCCGTACATCAAGGGCGTTACCCCTGAGTTCATGCGCCACCTGGCGATGCGTTGGGCCGTGGGTGGCCTGCCGTTTACCGGCAATAAGTCCCGCGACATGGGTGGCTGGGTACGGTTGCGGGGGGATGTGAAAGAAGAACCACTGACCGAGGCGCATATCCTCGCCCTGGTCGACGCCTGGCCACCGGCGTTGCTGCCACACCTGAAAAAGCCCGCGCCGGGCAGCACCCTGACCTGGACCATCGAGTTCATCCAGCCGCTGCAAGACCTGACTACGCTCGACTGGTGCCAGTACCACGTCAACATCGAACACGCCCGCGACGGCTATGGCCACGCTGCCGCTGCCTTGTGGAGCCCGACCGGCGAGTTGATCGCCCTCAGCCGTCAGACCGTGGTGGTGTTCGCGTGAACCCGCCGGTCAGTGGTGGTGCCGCTGCCGCCAGGCGCGCCACCAGCCACCGCTGAGCACAAAGCGCGGGAAGGTCACGAACTGCTCGACCACCAGGCGCTGCACCGCATCTTTGCGATCACTGAACGGCTCACTGGCCTGGGCTTCCAGGCTATGGCCGTGACGCTGCAACGCCAGGCCCGCGACAATACCAATCACGCCGACGGCGAAGCTGGCCAGACTAAGGCTGAACACGCCCGACACGATCAGCAGGAAACCGACGATAAACAGCGGCACGGCAATCAGGTGCAACGCCAGGTTGGTTGGGTGCTGATGGTTTTGTGGGTACTGACGCCATTGCCAGGCGGGGAGATTGGGGTGACGTTTGCCCATGGTGGTGAATCCTCTGTCCGTTGAAACAACTTGAACAGAGTTTAGGTTGAGGTGGGCAGGGTGGCGAATTGGGGCTGGCTATGGGGGTCATAGGCTGCAATTTAGACGGAGTGACCCTCATGCCCAAATGACACAGTCATGATCATCCATGTGTACCAAGAACGTCAGCTCTTTATCGGTTATCCAAAACGGATATCCGGTGGTTTCGCCTAACACAGAGGCTATCACTCGAGCGTTTTCCATTCTCCAGGCGCTATACGCTGAGTCAAATACCAGCAGAACCAGGCCATTCCCGCTAATGCGATGCGGCATCTCCTTCCAAAAGTCAGGGTTGTGTTCGGTGCTTTTCTCGTTCAGTTCGATGGGATCAAGCACATTGCTCTGCGCTTTGAAGAATTGTCTCGTCAGAGAGCTTATCAACAAGTTGAGTTCGCTCGAATCAAGCTTTCCAGCGTCGAGGTTCAGCGCATTACAGGCTTCGTCTATTTCGTCTTCCAGGTAACTCATCAGGGGACACCTATTCTGGACCGGCTGACAGGAACCAGTTGGAGCAGTATATGGCCTCTTTTGGCTCCTCCGTCGCCTCTCTTTCCAGGTGTTTGATAGCCAATATGAGGTGATTTCGGACCTTCTTTACTTGGCACGAGCATAGGATCGTCAATATTCACTTCCGCTCCTCTATTGGGACCGGTTTGTACTCGCCATTCTGTTGGAAATGATTTGCCATATTGGTCTTTGCCCCATTTCGATACGCTGTATTCGGACCTGGGTATACCCGTTCTGCGAAAAGCCTCATCCAAACCATCGGTGGGAAAGAGTGGCGCCGTGGGTGTGAATGTGGGAAGGATTCCAGTCTGTTAAGCGCAGATCCCCTGTGGGAGCGGGCTTGCCCGCGAAGGCGGTGTGTCAGTCACTGCCTCTGTTACTGCACTACCGCTTTCGCAGGCAAGCCAGCTCCCACTTTTGATCTTCGTTGCTTTGAGTATTGCGTTCGCTTGACTGATCGGCACCAAGGCTTACCTCCGATGTTGTTGGGTCAGTTTGCACATGCATTGGCTGGTTCACAGTTATCGAGGTCAAGTCCCATCCCATATTCGATATTCAGAGTGTCTAGGGTAAGGAGATTTACCTGAACGGCATCAAGACTGTATGAAGTACAAATTAGATGTGGACCCTTCGATTTTCTTGGCTTTGCCCTTTTTTAGGTACGCATTGAACTCACGTTCCAAGGCTTGTTTATCTGTATATTTTTTATACTTGCTGGGTGTTTCGCATGCGTACATATACAGCCTCCACGAGTCGAAACCGTCGACCCTATCGTCCGGGCCGTAATCAAAGTCGACACATATTTCAGATAAGTAAACACTGCAACCAATACCGTGCAGCTCGTAGGTGACATTTGCAGCGACCGTCCCACGCTGCGGGATTTTTTTGGATCGCCACAGACCAATGATATTTTTGGTTCCAAACACTTGCTCAAGTAAGTCGGTAGCCTTTTTTACTTGTTCCAAGTATTCTGTGATCAAATGTTCTAGCGTCTGAACTCTCATCGTCTAGGCCTTTCCAGTCTATCCAGTCCTACTGCATTTGAAGCGTCTATTACGTCCTGGGTGCTGTTGAACGAGCTGTTATGGTCACCTATATTCTGGATTAGTTTTATGGTGACTGGCGTCTTTGTTTGTCTTGCAGCGGCAGCTCGGTGGTGCCCATCAACAATATAGCGTTGCTCGTTATACTCAAAAACGTCTATTGGCGTATTTTTATCGTATCCGTCGTTTCGCATACTGCGAGCAATTTCTTCCACACGCTTGGTTGACCGCTTCCCTTCAATGCTGTGTGTTCTATTTAAGAAGGTTGCGTCTACTCCGTGAACAAGAGGAGCTGAAGGCTGTCCATCATCCACGCTCGACTTGTAGGATGGATCGTCAGCACTCGTTTGCTTTTTACACCCATCATCGCCTGGGCATGAATTCAAGCCTAGCGGGTCTACCCATCCCGTCGGATTGGGCACATACCGGTACCCATTGATCCCACCCGCCAGCTTCACTGGATCTGGCGTCAGGTAACGACCAATATCCGGATTGTAGTAGCGATGGCGATTGTAGTGCAGGCCGCTTTCCGCATCGAAATACTGGCCTTGAAATCGCAGTGGGTTGTCGACTTTTCCCACGTCGAGCCGGGCGATCTGGCCGTAGGCGCGGTAGTGGGCGGACCAGACGATTTCGCCTTCGGGGCTGGTCAGTTCCTGCGGGGTGCCGAGGTGGTCGAGTTGGTAGTGGTAGGGCGTTGTGGCTTGTGGACCGAAACCTTCCAATAGTGCCAATGGGCGGAAGCTGTCGGGCTCGTAGAGGTAGCTGCGATGACGCTCTGCATGGTGTTCGGCTATCAGCTTGTCGCCTTGCCAGAAAAACTCCGTGGTCTTGCCGTCTACGGTCTTGCTGATACGCCGCCCAAACGGGTCATAGCGATAGCTGGCGGTTTCGCCGTTCGGTTTTGTGATGCTGATTAACCGATGCTGGCAGTCGTAGTGATATTCGGTGACGAGTTGCTGGCCTTTGCCGCGTCGTTCGCGGATAAGGTTGCCGAAGGCGTCGTAGTCGTAATGGCGGTCGCCCTGAATTATCAGGCGGTTGGCCGCGACGATGTCCGGGCCGGGGCGGTCTTGCATAAGCAGGTTGCCGGCCGGGTTGTGGGCGAAGCGTTCCTGGACGTCCTGGGAGTGATCGGCGCGGGTCAGGCGGTTTAGCGGGTCGTAGCGGTAAAGGTGTTCGCCTTTGCGGGTGTCGAGCAGGCGGGCGAGGTTGCCGGTTTTGTTGTAGTCGTATTGGCGTTGGTAGAGGTGGTTTTGTTGCTGCGTTACCGCATGGGCGTGCAGGCGGTGTTGGTCGTCGTAGTGGTAGTGGCTGAGCAGTTGGCCTTGTTGGCGTTGGTGCTCGCGACCGGCACGGAAAAGGTGGGAGGTCAGCAGCGTGCCATTCAGTTCGACGGTAGCGAGGTGGCCGCCTTTGTCGTGGGTGAAGGTGACGCGGTTATTGTCCGGCAGGCACAGGGTTTTCAGTTGCCCGCAGGCGTCGTAGCCGTAGCGCAGGGTGCCCCAGCCCTGGTGTTCGGCGGTGAGGCGGTTTTGGCGGTCGTATTCGTAGGCCAGCGCCCAGTGACCGTCTTCGACGCTGAGGAGGTTGCCTTGGCGGTCGTAGGCATAGTCGACAACGCTGGCATCGGGCAGGGTTTTTCGGACGAGGCGACCGGCGTGGTCGCGCTCGTAGCGGGTGATTAGCTGACTGTTATCGTCGCCGTATTCGGTCTTCTCCAGCAGGTTGCCGTTGAGGTCGTAGGCATAGGCGGTGCGTTGGCCGTCGAAGCCGGTTTCCTGGCGGATCAGGCCGTTGGGGTGGTAGTCGAGTTGGTAGGTTTCGCCGGCTTCGTTTTCGATCTCGGTGAGCAGCAGCCGGGCGTTGTCGTAGCGGTACTTGACCTGGGTGCCGTCGGCGTTGAGACGGCGGCTGATCAGGTGCAGGCCGTCGGCGTATTCGTAGCGGGTGACGTGGCCGAGTTCGTCGCGTTCGGCGATGATTTTGCCGTAGGGGTTGTAGCTGAATTCTCGTGTGGCACCGCCTGGCAAGACGAGGCGAATCAACCTGCCGACGCAGTCCCAGTGATATTGCGTCAGCGCACCATGCTCATCCTCACAGGCAACTTGCCGCCCCAAGTCGTCATAGCGATAACGCTTGATCCCACCATTGGGCAATTGCTCCTCAAGCAACTGCCCCCGTTCGTTCCACACCAGTCGATGGCAACTGTGATCCGGGTACCAAATCCCAGTCAGTTGCCCGTGCTTGCTGTAGCTGTAGTCAGTCGAATTGCCATCCGGGTCAGTCTTGCGGATGACATCGCCCTGAACATTGCGCTCATATTTCCAGACCGCCTCCCCACGCCTGACAACCCGTACAAAACCGTTGTCATGCTCGTAGGACGTTGGCTCATCATCCCCCGGAAACAGTGCCACCAAGCGTCCGGCGTCGTCATATTGATAGGCCGTCACCGCGCCCATCGGGTCTTGCTCGACGGTCAGCCGGCCCTGGTCGTCGTAGGATTTAAAGTGCGTGGCGCCGTCCGGATCAATCCTCTGCACCAGCCGCGCCCGGTCGTCATGGACATACACTTCCTGGCTACCATCGGCGTTATGCACCGTGACACGCCCGTCATCCCCCCAGGCATAGCGCGTGTCCATCTGCGAAAAACTCGCCCAATGCCGCACGCAGCGCGCCGCCTTGCCCGCGTGTTCCCATTCCCAGAAGAAACTCGCGCCACCGGCCAGTTGGCGTTCAAGAATGACGTGCTGATCGTCATACCGATAACGCTCGCTTTCCCCGACAGCATTGGTCGCGCAGACCAGTCGTCCGTGTTCGTCATAGGCGTAGGAAACAAGGCTCTGCTCGGTCTCCCACACGTAGGGCTCACGCCCTTTGGCGCGATGCACCTGGTAATCCACCGCAACGATGCGATCCCGCTCATAACGCAACAGCAACGAGCGACCCGCACCGTTATCCAGCCGCTCAATCCGCCCAGAACGATCCCGGCAAAGGCGCAGCCGGTTGTCATACGCATCGCTGATGGTTGTCAGCACACCGTCGCGAAAGTGGTAGAAACGCGACGCCTGGGCCAGCACCAGTTCATCAGGCGAGGCTCCCAAATAGATCGCCGCTTCGGCCAGGCTATTGGTGATCGCGGGCCGAGAGTCGGTGGGCAAGGGCAGGGTAGTCGAGCGGTTCTCATGGTCAGTCCACACCACCGAATCGCCCGACACCACCAGCCGATGGGCCAGCCCATGACTCCAGCCAAACCCCAACCCACAATCCACATCCACCGCACTGGTGCGATACAACCGCGTCCACTCAAACGGCAAGATCCCATCCAGCGCGCCATCGGTGAGGGTCAGCAATTCCTCGCCGGTGACCATCGACACCGGGCAGCCGTTGGTAACGGTCTTGTCCGCTGGCGCCGCCGCATCCCCCTTCGGGTTCGACGCCACAGCCGGCACATCATCGACAGGCTCCTGACGAACCAACGTGGTGCGCTGGGTCTTGCCGCGCACCATCGGCACCGGGTTCGAAACCAGCGTGTCGCCTGCCTTCAACGGCACCACTGGCACTACCTTGACCGGCGTCGCCGCACTGCTCAGCAACACCGGCTTGGCGGCCTCCACATGGGGCTCCAGCCGAGGCCCCGCCACCTGCTTGGCCAGCAATTCCAACAACGCCCGCGCCCGCCCGGACTTGACGCCACTGAGCATCTGAGCACCCAGGCGCAGCTGCACCCCAATGCCCCGCGTGGCCCAGATCAGCAGCAAGTTGATCAGCACTTCGCCGGTGATTTCACCCAGCAGTTCATACATGTCGGGCGGCGGCAGCATGCGTATCCAGGCCACCAGTGCCGATAGATAGATGAACAACAGCGGCTCATCACTGAGTACCAGCAACCCCTTGGCCAGCGTGTCTTTGCCCAGCTTGAGCAGCGCATTCAGCTCGGCCTCGGACAGGTATTTCAGCAACGTTTCGCTGTTGGACTTGAGGTTGGCGAGCAGGTCGTACAGCTCGGTGATGTTGTCCCACAGGTTGTAAAGCGCATTGCCGATCCCGGTAGCAAAGGCCATGCCCTGTAACGCACTGCGCTTGTAAGCAGGCGCTTTGGCAAAGTCTGCCCATCGAGGCTTGAAGTGCTCGGCCCATGCCGTGCGCAAATCCGCTTCCAGCCCGGCAATCACGGTCTCATAGGACGCATACAGCGCCTGGACGTGAGCCTTGGAAACAGTGGGGTAAAAGGTGATTTGGTACGGTTGGTCGCGGGTACAGTCGTTGACTTCAAGAATGCCGCTGGGGCCAATGGTCCGATGCAGTGGCGCGCCTACCGGGCTGCCGTCCTGTGCAACGGCTTGCAGCATCACGGGCGTGTTGCCGATAGGCACGAACTGTGTGCTTTCGAACAGGTGCACCAGGGTCAACCCGCCCTGGGCTTTGCATTGAGCGACCGTGCGACTGGGTTTTTTGGAGGAAATTGGCGCGACCAGTGCGACGTCTTCCCCAACCTTGAACACCTGCTCCACGCTAAGTGCCGACCCACTTGAAAAGCTGTCGGCCCACTTATCAAAGGTATTCAGGCAGGTGCGGAAATCCGCAAATACGCGCTCAACCTTCGGCGCTGCGGGATCCATGGGCACCAGCACCAGGTTGGCCAGTACCGAGATCACGAGACAGCCCCATTCATCAGGGCTCTAGCGAACACCACCATCTGCAATCCCTCGCACTGTTTGATCAGGCGAGGGACTTTGCAGCGGTTGTCAGGTAAAAGAAGTCGGCGTTATGCGCGGAAATAGCGAGGAAATTTCGTCTTAACTTCAGGTAAACCGAGGCTTGGTCGTAGGAGTCGGATTACAGCTGGAACAGTCTTACAGCTTCAACTGCCCAATCGCCTTGCTCAACTCCCCGGCCAGCGTCGCCAGTTCATTGCTGGTAGTCGCCGACGCCACGGTTTGATGTACGGTGTTTTCGGTCACATCGCGAATGCTCACCACGGCGCGGTTCATCTCTTCGGCAACATGGCTTTGCTGCTCGGCGGCCACGGCGATCTGGGTGTTGCTTTCGCGCATCTGTGCCACGGCCCCGGTGATTTCAGCCAAGGCCACACCAGCTTCCTGGGCCTGCTGGACGCAGTCATCGGCCTTGAATGTGCTTTCCTGCATGAAGTCCACGGCGTCGCGGGTACCGGCTTGCAGCGCCGAGACCATGCGGGTGATTTCGTCGGTGGAGCTTTGCACACGCTTGGCCAGGTTGCGCACTTCGTCGGCGACTACCGCGAAACCGCGGCCCATTTCCCCGGCGCGGGCGGCTTCGATGGCGGCGTTGAGGGCAAGCAGGTTGGTCTGTTCGGCGATGCTGTGGATCACACCGACCACGCCGTTGATTTTCTGGCTGTCTTCGGCCAGTTTCTGGATCATTTCGGCGGTCTGCTGTACCCCACTGGACAGCCCGGCGATCGAACGCTGTACCCGGGTGACCACGGCCTGGCCGCTGCCGGCGAGGGTGTCGGCGGACTGCGACAAGTCACGGGTGGCGCCCGCGTGCTGGGCGATGTGGTAGACGGTGGCGGTCATTTCGTTGATGGCGGTGGCGGCCTGGTCGGTTTCGCTTTGCTGGCCCAGCATGCCGTGTTGCACCTCGTTCATGCTGCTGGCCAGGCGTGCGGCGCCGTCGTCCAGTTGCCGGGCGGTGCGTGCCACGGTATTGACCACGCGCTGGTAACCGGCTTGCATGGCGTTGAAGGCGCTGGCCATCTGGCCGACTTCATCCTTGCAGGCCAACGGCACCCGCGCCGACAGGTCACCAGTTTTTTCAACGTGCAGCATTACATCCTTGAGGGTGTTGAGCTGACTGAGCAGGAAGCGGATCAACAACTGCGAGGCGCCGAGCATGGCCAGCATCAGGACTGCCACGGCAACGGCGTAATTGGCGAAGCGTTCACTGAACACCTGGCTCAGGCTCGGCGCGTAGGCGAGGACTGCGACCTGCTGGCCGTCGGCCCGGCTGATCACCTCGGCGCCGATCAGCGGGTTTTCACCGAACAACGGCATGGGGTTGAGTTCAGTCCAGCCGTTGGCAGTGCTCAGGGCGGGCAGGTCCTGGGGGATCTGGCCTTTGGAAAATGCGAGCCAGTGCTCACCAGTGGGCAAGGTTCTGTCGGCTGGCCAGGCGCTGAGCAAGCGTCCTTGGGCCTGGGCCGATGCTTGCGACGCCTGGCTGCGCGCCTGTTGTTCAAGCTGTACCGCGTACAGCACCAGCAGCAGGGTGGTGATGAAGGCGACCGCGTTGACGGCCCAGAATTTGTATTTGAGCGAGATATTGCTAAGCCAGGCACCCATGGAAGGTTTTCTCTGATAGCGGAAACGGTATTGGCAAGGTGCCATTATTGTGCCGCTATTCAGAACAGCGCTTTTGATATGGGTCAATGCGCCGCATCAATCGATGGCAGGCAAGCCGAAAAAGCGCCGGGCGCACGCGGTGCTGTGCAGCGCCAGGTCTTCCATTGTTTCGTTACGGTGCAAGGCCACTTCGCGTAGTACTTCGGGCAGGTAAGCCGGTTCATTGCGACCGTTCTTTGGTTTGGGGCGCAACGTGCGTGGCAGCAGGTAGGGCGCATCGCTTTCCAGCATCAGACGGCCTCGGGGAATGTCCCTGACCAGTGAATGCAGGTGGGTGCCACGGCGTTCGTCGCAGATCCAACCCGTGATGCCAATGTGCAAATCCAGGTCCAGGTAGCTGAACAGCGCTGCCTGTTCGCCAGTGAAGCAGTGCACCACGGCGGCTGGCAGGTGGTCGCGGTAGTCCTTGAGGATCTCCAGCAGACGCTGGTTGGCATCGCGCTCATGGAGAAACACCGGCAGTTGCAGCTCGACGGCCAGGGCGAGGTGTTCTTCGAGGACTTTTTCCTGCCGGGGGCGAGGGGAGAAGTCCCGGTTGAAATCCAGCCCGCATTCACCCACGGCGCGCACTCGGCTGTCGCCCAGCAAGCTGCGCAGGCGTTGGGCGCTGTCGCTGTTCCAGTCGCTGGCAGAGTGAGGGTGAATGCCGGCGGTGCTGAACAGGCGCTGGCCGCTTTCGTCGAGTTTTACACACAATTGCAGTGCCTGTTCGCTGCCTTCGACACTGGTGCCGGTGAGTACCAATTGCTGCACGCCAGCGGCGTAAGCGCGTTCGAGAACGGCCGTGTGCCTCTCGTCGAAACTGGGGTTGGTCAGGTTGACGCCAATATCAATGAGTTGCATGGTGCTATCTCCGCCTGCGGCCGGAAAGCATATCAGAGCTGTAGATTGATAAGAAAAACCAAGAACTACAACACGTTAACGCTGTCTTTGAACGTCGCAAGCGACATTGTGGTGGACCGATTGCCTACCACCGTGGCGCCGTTGCACGCCTTGCCAGCGCATAAAGCGCTCTGTTTCTGACCACCAGCACGTCGTTATTCGCGAAGGTGCTGGCCAGTTTTCTTTTCGGAGAGTGGATGATCCGACCCTCGGCGTTGCTTATGTTGTGCCTGACGTTGCTGCTGCCCATGGCGGCGGTCGCACGTCTGGATGGGCCGCTGCAAGTGGCCAAGCCCGGCAAGGTCCGCGACCTCGCGCAAATTCGCTCCAGCCGCACCCTGCGCGTATTGGTCAACCAGAGCCGCAACAGTTCCGGTGAAGTGCAGGGCCAGGCCATCGGTGTCGAATACCATCGGTTGCGTGCCTTCGAGCAGTACCTCAATGGCCATGCCCGTGATGGGCAGGCCATCAACCTCAAGATCATCCCCAAGGCCAAGGACCAGTTACTCGGCGCGCTGGCCCGTGGCGAGGGCGACCTGGTGGCGCCCGGTGAGTTGCTGGACGTGAAGGGCGTGCACAAGGTCAGCGCCAGCGACCCGATTGTCAGCGATGTGCCGTTGTGGCTGGTGGGCGTCAAGGGTGAACGACGCTTTACCAGGCTGGAGCAACTGTCAGGTCGCACGCTGACGCTGACCACGGGCAGTGCGGCGGCGGATGCCATCAGTCAGGTCAATCAAAAACTGGCCCTGCACAAGCGCCCCCCCGTGAAAGTCGAATGGGTTGACCCCAGCCTGGCGGTGGAAGACGTCCTGGAGATGGTGCAGGCCGGGATTTTTCACCTGACGATCGTGGAAAAACCCATTGCCCAACGCTGGTCGAAAATCCTGCCCAGGTTGCGCTTTGACAAGCAGGTGGTGATCAGCGAGCCAGGCGACGAGTTCTGGTTTGTGCGCCAGGATGCCTCGATGCTGCGCGCCAGCATTGATCGGTTCCTCAAGACCTATCACACGCCTTCCGACCAGGATGTGGCATTCCAGCGTATCTATCGACGCCTCTACCAGGTCCGTAACCCGTTGGCGCGGGCTGACCGCCAGCGCCTGGAAAAACTGCGCCCGGTCCTGCAAAAACATGCACGTGAGCAAGGTATGGACTGGCTGAACCTGGCGGCGTTGGCGTTCAAGGAGTCTTCCCTGGACCCAGGCGCACGCAACAGCGGCGGCCCTACCGGCCTGATGCAGATCACGCCGTCGGCGGCCCAACGGGTGGGGGTCAACAATATCGAGACGCTCGACAATAATGTGCAAGCGGGGGCACGTTACCTGGCGATGATCCGCCGCAAGTTTTTCGCCAGCCCCAAGCTCAATGAGCGTGAGCGCATGGCCTTTATGCTAGCGGCGTACAACATGGGGCCGGAGCGAGTACAGGGCATGCGCACCGAGGCCAAGCGCCGTGGGCTTAACCCCAATCAGTGGTTCTTCCAGGTTGAACGCATTGCCATGGAGCAGGTAGGGATGGGCGGCGTCAGCTATGTTAATAGCGTCAACAAGTACTATCTGGCGTTCGATCGAGAGCGGGAGACCCTGGAGCCGCCAACGGCTAAAGTCGCCTCGCGCAAATAATCGAATTTTTGGATGTTGATTAGGCAATATTTCGGCTTTTATCATTGCTTAAACTGATTAATATAGCGGCCAACCAACCCCTACCTGGAAAAGGATTTACCCGATGAGCCCAATGATTACCCGTGTCCTGTCCACCCGCGCCGGTTATGGCCTGACTATTCTGCGCATTTTCGTCGGCATCATCTTCGCTGCCCACGGTTCGCAAAAACTCTTCGGCTGGTTTGGCGGTGGTGGCCTGGCGGGCACCGCACAATGGATGGAAAGCATTGGCCTGGCGCCGGGCACGCTGATGGCGCTGCTGTCGGGCGGTACCGAGTTCTTCGCCGGCCTGGCCCTGATCATCGGTTTGTTGGTTCGCCCTGCCGCGTTGGGCCTGACCTTCCTGACACTGGTGGCGATTTTCTCTGTACACATCCACAACGGGCTGTTCATGGCCAACAACGGTTATGAGTTCGCACTGGCGTTGCTCGGCGGCGCGTTGGCGGTGTTGTTGGAAGGTGCGGGCAAATTGTCTGTCGACCGCGCGATCACTCACTGATCGTTTAGCAAGCTGTACAGGAGGCCCGCTGATGCGGGCCTTTTCGTTGCCCGGGATTCTTGACACTGCCCCACCGGCTTCTCTAGGATGCTGCTCATGCGCCGATTTAAACAGCTAATTGCGGGGCGCCACTGGGACTCAATGCAGCCCGACAGAAGCACGCTTGCTCACGCAGGGCGTTCTTCGAAATACCGCTAAAGCGCTGGTTCGGTGTTGCCTCTCACCTGCCCGCAGACTTTTGAGGCAGAGACACGACACGATGAATGCACTGCGCCCTCTCATACGCCTGGCCCCGATCACCGCGGACCTGACTCAACGCAATCCGAAAATCCTTCTGGGCGGTAAGCACCAGCCGACGCTGCTGCGTTATCTGGACGGCTGGCCACGCCGTTCCGGTCGACCTTCGGCGTTCCTGATCCAGTTTGTTGAAGACGGCGATTCCCTGGCCCGTTTTGCCAGCGATAGTTTCGACCTGGCAGTGATCCAGGCACCGAATGCCAGCAACGCCGTTGAGGTGATCCATCAACTGACACGCATTGCCCGCCAAGGCCTGATTACCCGTCGCTGAGCGAGTGGTGATAGGCCGCCAACGTAATTCTTCGACGCCGGCGCTGGTATAGGAAAAGTACCCAGGCAATCAGGCACAGCAGCAGCGGTATTGTGGCGACCATCAGCCATTGCAGATATCGTTCGAAACGCAGCAGCGGGGCGTATGCCTGGGTCTTGAGCGCCTGCAACTCGATAGGCAATTGCAGGCGCTCTTTGTTGAGTGCCTGCAACTGGGTAGTGGTATCCACGGCTTGGGTCATGAGGCTGGTGTGGGGTGGGTTCAACCTGCGCCATGCTTGTTCTGTCTGCTCAAGTCGTCGCTCCATCGCAGTCGCACTTTTGCGATAAGCCTGTGCGGCTTCGTCGCGCATGTGTTCTAGCCTGTGTAGTGGTTGGCGCATGACACGGGATTGAATACTTCTGAGTGCCTCGGGCGCCGCCAGATTATCCAATGTGTTCAATACAAACTGCGCGTTGCCGTTGGGTAGGGCATTGTTGAGCGTGTCCGCGAGCAAGTCCGTGTCGGCCACGATCACCATATGGATCTGTTCTGCCCTCTGCAGCCCGGGCGGCTGGCCCCCCAGGCCGTCGGGAAACGCTGAATAAGCGGGCCCGTCAAGGCGGGCGGCGATGACATGACGCTGCCCTGAAGTCGCTGATTCATCTATGAGTGAGTCGAACGTAGTAGCGGAAGCAAAGCGTTCTGCGTCCACCAATGCCGAGTGGCGCGAGCTCAGCAGAAGCGGGGTCAACAGCGAGCGGCTTTTGGGGGCCAAGGAGAGCGCGCCGCTGCTCGATACGATGACCGAATGCAGTCCCCAGGTGCTGATATCCGTCCTGGTCATTGCCTGCCTTGGCAGATGTAGCCTGGCCGGGTGCAGTACCGCGGGCATTCCGGTGCCGGGCGTTGCTGATGAGGCATAAAGATTATCGACCAGCAACTTGTCCGCAGGCATCTGGATGCCCCATGCGGTCAGCAGCGCATCCAGCCTGGCGTTTGTCGATACGGCGTCGGCGCCTATCTCGCTCACCGGGTCGATGAACATCATCAGCTTGCCGCCTTTGAGTACCCATTGCTCAAGGGCATATAGGGCTCGACCAGATAGAGCGTGTGGCTGTACAACCATCAGTGTGTTCATGGAGGGCGGTACTTGGGTGATGTTCGCTGCCAATTCCACCACATTGAATTGCTCGCGCATCAACTCCAGTAACCCGCCGGCCGATTTGTCCAAGGGCAGTCCCGACAGTAGGCCAACAGTGGGGCGGTCAGGGTGCATCAACTTGTAGATCAGGTGGCTGATTTCATACTCGAGCAATGATTCATGCTCAGGGTTGAACGCTTGGATGCGTTGGGCGCCCTGGCCGGCACGCGTACCGATAAGGCCAAGGAATCCTTGTGTGTCATCAAGGCCAAACAAGCTGGCTTTATAGGCGTCCTCAGAGAACGGGGTGGGGTTGATAATATGTAAGTTGATCATGCCGTTGGCAGCTTTTTCGAATTCCTTGAGCAAGTCTTCCACGCGCCGGCCATAACGTTTCAATACCGGTTTTTTTTGCGGTGCATTGAGGGTGTTGAAGAAATATAAGTCCAGTTGGCTTTCAAGTGAAACGAGTAATTGCCGCGCCGATGGCGATAGGGTGTGGGTGTTTTCTTGGGAAAAGTCCCAACGGACAGTTGGCAGTTTGGGTACCCAGACTAGATTGAATGCCAGAAACAGTAGTGATATGACGATCAATGTCATACCCGCGCGAAAAGCGGATCCCATCAGTGGCGTTCCTATGTCAGCTGTTTCTGTAGTTGAGTGTGAAGGTGGTCGCAAACAGAAAAGCCAAGATCATGCTTATGAAGTACAGGCAGTCATGCAATGTCAACTTGCCGTTATCCATCGCGCTGAAGCGGGAAATCGGATCAAGGGATAACAAACTGTCGATAATCCATATGGGGGTCTGCTGTTCCAGTGCATCCAACATTGAAGATATCCCACTGGCGGCCAGCAACAAGCACAGCGTCAAGAGGGAAATCATAACGCGTTGGTTCGTCAGCACACAGGCAAAGCAACCCACAGAGAGATAGCTTCCCGCCAACAACCAACTGGCGAAGAACTGTGATGCGATAACGGTATTGTCGGGGGTGCCAAGATAATTGACGGCCATTACCAAAGGAAAATTAAGCATCAAAGCGATGCCACAGACGATCCATGCCGCCATAAACTTTCCAACCACTCGCTGCGTCGGAGTGACAGGTAAGGATTTCAATGTGTCGCAAAAGCCAGCGTTGGATTCGTCGGACCATAATTGCGTCGATAAAATCGGTACCAGTAGCAGATAGAGCCAAGGATGCAGTTCGAAGAAAGCCTGCAAATCGCTGCTGTTTTGCTCCAGCCAGTGATGGCTGTGCAACCCCATCGTCGCACCCAGCACGAGAAAAACCGCCACACTCAGATAAGTGCTCGGTGACGAGGCAAAGCTGGAGAGTTGTCGTTTGAAAATGATGGCTAGCAGTCTCAAGGATTTACCTCATGGCTCAGATGGTGAACGACATCGTTCAGGCGACCCGGCTCCAGATTCATTGACGTTATGTTCCAGCCACGGTGGGTGATGAGCGCGTTGATTGAAGGGAAGATGGAGTGCCCGGGCATGGCCAGAACAGTCACCTTGCCGGGGGCATGCCGGTCTTCTTCGATGCCTGCGACGCCGGGTAATACGGCAAGCGCCAGCAAATCCAGCGGGGTGTCCGCCGCCAGGGTCACCGCTTGGAAATGCCGGGAACTGCGTTGCAGATCCGGCAGTGAAGCGTCGGCCACCAGGCGGCCGTCGGCGATGACCAAGGCACGGGTGCAGGTATCCGCTAACTCTTGGTAACGGCGGGAGGCGATGATGATCGTCATTTCCTCGGTCAGGGATTGGATGAGTGCCCTGAACTTGAGCCGTTGATCAGGACATAGTCCCTCCGTGGGCTCATCCAGCAGAAGCAGGCTTGGGGAGTGCAGGAGTGCCTGGGCCATTGCGACTCTGCGCTTCAAGCCAAGTGGAAGCACATCGATCGGGCAGTTGAGCACGGGCAGCAGTTCCAGTCGCGTGACTACTTGCTCGACTCGACTGCGCTTTTCAACACCGCTCAAACCGCGAATAGCGGCAATAAAATTGAGCATATGCCTGACGGACATCCTGTGATGATTGAGGCCGTCCTGGAGTTGATAGCCAACGACTTTTTTGGCTTGGAGTGAGTGGGTCTGAGTACTGAAGCCTTGGATAGTGATTTGCCCTGAAGTAGGTTTGATTGCCCCGGCAATCAAACTCAGCAGTGCTGTTTTTCCTGCACCACTCTCTCCCAGCAGGGCCACACACTCCTGGCGCTGGGCGCAGAAGGAGAGGTTGGTGATAACGCTTTTTTTGCCCAGCTGTTTTGTCAAGTTGCTTATCTCGATCATATTTTTACCGAATAAGTTTTGCAGGGCGTGTGAGAGGTGCCGGCCGTATGGGAGAGAACTTTAAAAAGGGTACGTTCAATAAAGTGGCTTGGGAACGCGAGACGTAACTAATAAGAAGAATCCTACGTTCGGCTCGATAATTCGCTGAAACAATTGTTTTGTTTGGAAGACTTATTAAAGCTCGGATGTTTATCTGGTGTTTATATAAGGTTTTTTCTTTTGTAATGAGGCCTGATTGCCATGATGCTTCTACGTACTCTTGTTCTTGAACGTAACGACGAAGACGCGCCCGTTAACGGCGCGTTGCTGTGTGGGTTCGCTGTCACGCAAACCGGGTCCAACTTTCTCGTGTATAGCCTGGATGAGGAGACCGAACCCGGTCACTCCCGGGTCTATATCGCGGTATTACGTAAAAAGCTCGAACGCTATTTTCTGGGGGGGGTTGATTCAAAAGAGGACCTGCAATCAGCGATGCAGGTCTTCAAGCAGATCCTGATGATGGCGGCCGCGTCAGGTTCGAAGGCAAGCTCGATTGGCGACGCTGAGGTTCCCTTTCACTTTATTGACTTGAAGGGCTGCCGGCTGCCGCCTGCCAGGCCCGAGGATCATCACTCGGTGATCATCAAGAAGGCATTGGTCATGAAGGTGATCACCTTGAGTATGTCTGCGCCGGCGTTGCCTGCGATCGAAAGCAGCGCAGTGATCGTGCCGTCCATTCGCTTTTCGTCGCAAATGGTTGCGCCGCCCCGAAATCCGCGCACACCCACGGCTGTGCCGCAGCCTATGGATGAAGACACCTTTGAAGAGCCGGCGCAGTCGCTGGCCGCGATCCCACAGTTGCAGGTCAAGACCAGTGCGCCGCCTGTCCCGGATGAACAAAATGACAGTCAGTTTGAGCCAAACAACCTGCGGCTGGAGCCACCCGAGCCCGACCACTTGGACCCGCCTGCCCACCTGGAACATACCTCTTTGCTTGAAATGGACAGCGCGCTGAGCAATCTGGCCAAGGTCGCCCAAGAGTTGACGCAAAAAAAATGCGCCGTCCTCGAGAAAGAACAAATGCTCGAACAGTGGCAGGCGTCCCTGCAACAGCAGCAGAGCCAACTGGATGAAAAAGGCCGTGAACTTGAGCAGCGCCATACCTATTTGCAGAAGCAGGGGTTGGAGGTCAGTCAGAAAGCCGAAAAACTGACAATGATGATGTTGCAGCTGTCCGGCATGCGCCAGCGCATGCAGGGCATGCTGCTTGAGTTGGATCAAGTCCTGGAGGGCCATGGGTGAGGTTACAGGGGGCGCCGGCCTGGATACTTTCCAGGGTTCATTTATCATCAGTCCCAGCCAGCCGCTGCCTGGGCATGATGCCCTGGCGTATCGGCACCATTAGACATTGCCTGGGGATGTGAGCGTTTGAGTACCAAGCTGATTACCAAAGAGGGTCATGAAGCGCTGAAAAAAGAGCTGGATTACCTATGGCGTGAAAAACGTCCGGATACCACGCGTAAAGTGACCTGGGCAGCCTCCCTGGGAGATCGCAGTGAAAACGCCGATTACCAGTACAACAAGAAGCTGCTGCGCGAGATCGACCGACGGGTGCGTTACCTGCGCAAACGCCTGGAAGACATGCGGGTGGTGGAGTACATGCCCGAGCAGGAGGGAAAGGTGTTTTTCGGCGCATGGGTCGAAATCGAAAACGAACAGGGCGAGACCAAGCGTTTTCGCATCGTGGGTTATGACGAGATCTACGACCGTATGGATTACATCTCCATCGACTCACCCATGGCACGGGCCCTGCTGCGCAAGGAGGTGGATGACGAGGCAGTCGTACAGACCCCAGGCGGAGAGGTGTGCTGGTGGATCACCAAGATCGAATATGTAAAGCCGGCCTGATGGCACGTACCCTTGGCAGAGTACGCGCCATCGGGGGTCAGCTTTCGCGCAGAACGGTCAGCGGGCTGGCATTCAGTGCGCGGCGCGTGCCAAATACCCCGGCAGCGCCAATCAGCAAGGCACCGATTACGGGCAGCAGTAACAACCACGGGTGGGGATGCCACGCCAGGTCAAATGCATAGCGGTACAGCACCCAGGTCACCAGTTCGGTGCCCAGTGCCGCCAACAAGCCGCTGACAGCGCCCAGCAGGCCGAACTCAATGCGTCGGGCCTTGACCAGCAACTTACGCTCGGCACCCAAGGCGCGCAGTAATGCACCCTGGCGGATTCGTTCATCCAGGGTGGCCTGCAGGCCAGAGAACAACACTGCCATGCCCGCCGCGAGGACAAACAACAGCACGTATTCGACTGCCAGCGTTACTTGGGCAAGGATGCTGCGCAACTGCTCCAGCAGGGCCTCGACCTGCAGGATAGTGACCGCCGGGAAGGCCCGTGACAGGTCGACGATCTGTTGGTCATGGCCGGGAGCCAGATAGAAGCTGGTGAGGTAGGTCGCGGGCAGATCCTTCAAGGTGCCCGGTTGGAAAATCATGAAGAAGTTGGGCTGGAAGTTATCCCAGTTGATGGTACGCAGGCTGGTGACCCGCGCTTCACGGTTTTCCCCGCCGATGGTGAACAACAGATGGTCGTTGAGCTTGAGCTTCAAGCTCTCGGCCACTTTGGCTTCCACCGATACGCCAGGAACCCCGTCAGTGGGTTGCGCCGACCACCAAGTACCTGCCGTCAGGACGTTACCCGCTGGCAGGTCGGCTGCCCAAGTCAGGCTCAGGTCACGTTGAGTGGCACGGTCGCCACTGGAGTCCTTGCTGACAATCTCCTGCACGGCTTCGCCATTGATGCTGATCAAGCGCCCTGGCACCACCGGGTAGAGCGGCGCTGCTTGTGCCTGGACGTCCAGCAGCCGGGCGCCAAAGGCGTCCTTGTCGGCTGGCAGGATATTCAGCGCGAAGTAGTTGGGCGCATCCTTGGGCAACTGGTTTTGCCAGGTGTCGAGCAATTCGCCCCGCAACAGCGCGATCAACCCCATGGACAACAGGATCAAGCCAAAGGCCAGGGATTGGCCCGCTGCCGCCAACGGGTGACGCAACAATTGGCCCAGGCCCAGGCGCCACGGCAGGGAGGCGCGAGCCAGTAACCGCCGCAGGCTCTGTAGCAACAACAGCAGCAAGCCACCCAGGAGCAGCGCAGCGACTACACCGCCGCCGAGTAACGCGAAGGTCAATACCAGGTCCAGGCTCAGGCGCCACATGATCAGGCCCAAGGCAAACAGTGCCGCGCCATAGACCATCCAAGTGCTTGAAGGAATAGGCAGCAAATCGCGGCGCAATACCCGCAGCGGTGGTACCCGCCCCAGTGCGGCCAGCGGCGGGAGGGCGAAGCCGGCGAGGGCCACCAGCCCGGTGCCGATCCCGGCGACAGCCGGCAGCAACCCGCCTGGCGGTACGTCGGCGGGCAGCAGGTCGTGCAGGAAGTAGAACAGGCCAAATTGCGCCAGCCAGCCGAGCAGGGCGCCGGCCAGGCTTGCCAGCAAGCCCAGCACGCTCAGTTGCAGGCTGAACAGCAGCATGGCTTCACGGCGCGACAGGCCCAGGCAGCGCAACAACGCGCTGGCATCGAACCGTCGACTGGCGAAGCGGTTGGCCGACAGCGCCACGGCCACGCCAGCCAGCAGCACGGCCACCAGGCTGGCCATGTTCAGGTAACGTTCGGCCTTGCCCAGTGCGCCGCCGATTTGCTGGTTGCCATCGCGGGAGTCCTGCAGCCGCTGGTTGGCAGCCAGGCCCGGTTTGACCAGGTCGCGATAGGTTTGCAGCGCAGTGCTGCCTTGTGGCGCACGCCATAGTTCGCGGTAGCTCACACGGCTGCCTGGCTGGACGACACCGGTGGCGTCCAGGTCCGCCAGGTTGATCATGACCCTGGGCGTGAGGCTGTAGAAGTTCCCGGCCCGGTCGGGCTCGTAGGTCAGGATGCGCGCCAGGCGCAGGGTCTTCATGCCGACATCGATGCTGTCGCCGATTTTCAGGTCCAGCGCCGTCAGCAATCGTGCTTCCACCCAGGCGTCACCGGGTTTGGGACCACCGCCAGGGGTTTGCGTACCGAAGGGCTCGGTGCTGCTTTTAAGCTCGCCGCGCAAGGGGTACTGCTCGTTGACCGCCTTGATGCTGGAGAGCTGGATGCCATTATCGGTGGCGATAACGCTGGAGAACTCCACGATACGAGCGTGATCCAGGCCCAGTTCGGTCCCGGATTTGATTTGCTCGGGCCGGGCCGGCGAGCTGCCTTCGAGCACCAGGTCGGCGCCGAGGAATTCGGTGGCGCGCAGCAGCATGGCGCCGTTGAGGCGCGCACCAAAGTAGCCGATGGCGGTGCTGGCAGCCACGGCCACCAGCAGGGCAAAGAACAGCACGCGCAATTCGCCGGCGCGGGCATCGCGCAGTAACTGACGCATGGCAAGGCTGAACAGACGCAACAGCGGCAAACGTGCCATCAAGGCTCCAGGGGCGCGACCATCAGGCCGGCTTCAAGGCGGATCAGGCGTCGGCAACGGTGGGCCAGGCGCTCGTCGTGGGTGACCAGTACCAGGGTCGTACCGCTCTCTTTATTCAACTCGAACAGCAGATCGCTGATGCGCTCGCCAGTATGGCTGTCGAGGTTGCCGGTGGGCTCGTCGGCAAAGAGCACGTCCGGTTCGGCGGCAAACGCACGGGCTATCGCCACGCGTTGTTGTTCGCCACCGGACAGCTGACGGGGCGAGTGGGTCAGGCGCTGGCCCAGGCCTACGCGCTCCAGCAGGTGTTTGGCTCGCTCGCGGGCGTCCTGGCGACCGTCCAGCTCCAGCGGCAGCATCACGTTTTCTAGTGCATTCAAGCTGTCGAGCAATTGGAAGGATTGGAATACGAAGCCCACATGCTCGGCACGGATGCGTGCGCGCTGGTCTTCGTCGAGGGTGCTCAGGGCTTGCCCGGCCAGGGTGACTTCGCCGCTGCTGGGCAGGTCGAGGCCGGCCAGCAGGCCCAGTAGCGTGGATTTGCCGGAACCGGAGCTGCCGACGATAGCCAGGCTATCGCCCTTGTTCAGTTCCAGGCTCAGTTCGTGCAGGATAGTCAGTTCACCTTCCGCGCTGGGAACCACTTTGCTAAGGTTTCGCGCGGTGAGAATGCTTGCGCCCATGGAGAATCCGATGCGAGTGTGGTTTTTGAGTGCTGGCCTGGCCTTGATGTGCATGGCCCAGAACGCAGCGGCGGGTACAGTCCTGATCGTTGGCGATAGTATCAGTGCCGGTTTCGGCCTGGATACCCGCAAAGGGTGGGTCGCGTTGCTGGAGCAACGGCTCAAGCAGGAGGGTTTTGACGATAAAGTGGTCAATGCTTCCATCAGTGGCGACACCAGCGCGGGAGGCCTCGCGCGGCTGCCCGCGGCGCTTGCAACGCACAAACCGGACGTTGTGGTGATCGAGTTGGGTGGCAACGATGGCTTGCGCGGCCAGCCGCCTGCGCAATTGCAACAAAATCTTGCCTCGATGATCCAGCAGTCCCGGGACAGCGGCGCCAAGGTGCTGCTGTTGGGCATGCAGATTCCGCCCAATTACGGCAAGCGCTATGTCGAAGCCTTTGCCAAGGTATTCGGTGATGTGGCACAGAAAGAAAAGGTGCCGTTTGTGCCGTTTTTCCTCGAGGGCGTGGGTGGCCATCCGGAGTTGATGCAGGCTGACGGGCTACACCCGGCAGTCGGGGCGCAAGACAAGTTGCTGGAAAATGTCTGGCCAACGCTAAAACCGCTGTTATGACGCTTTTCTACCGGCAGGCTTTCGGCTAAGGTGGCGCCCCCCCGATTTGGAGCCCTCGATGTCGCGCCCTGCCTGGTCCCTGTTTAACTACCAACTGATCGAGCCGGACGAGCAGCTGGACCTGTTCGCCTGCCAGGAAGTGCGGGTGCATTTGGTGGCGCGTCAATTGGAACTGGGCGGCTCGATCGATCGCACGCTCTGCGGCACTCTATTGCCGGCACAGCCACGCTGGTCATCGGTCAACCGCTCGATTTTCCAAGACCAGCGACTCTGCCCGTTATGCCGGGCAATTCTCGAATCGCAAAAGCGCGGCACGCCTCCGATCTGGCCGGAGCTGCGCTTCGAGCTGTAAAACAGCTTGAAGCTTGGCACTGCGAAGCCGTATACAATCAATTTTTCCCCACCCGTCGTCTTGCGAAGGATTTTCCGGATGTTGTCGCGCCTTTCCGTCGTCACCTGCTGCCTGTCTCTTGCTGCGCTTTGTGCGGCGGGCTCGGCGGCGGCCTTGCAGTTGCCCTTGCCGCCGCCCGGTGAGGACATTGTTGGCCAGGTCCAAGTGATCAAGGCCAAGTACGAAGACACCTTTGCCGACCTTGGCACCACCTACGACCTGGGCTATTCGGAAATGGTTGCGGCCAACCCGGGTGTCGATGCCTGGTTGCCAGGTGCGGGCACCGAGATTGTGCTGCCGACACGCTTTATCCTGCCGCCCGGGCCGCGGGAAGGCATTGTGATCAACCTGGCGGAATACCGGCTCTACTACTATCCAAAAGGCCATAACGTCGTCTATACCTTCCCCCTGGGCATTGGCCGGGAAGGCTGGGGTTCGCCGATCGCCCATACCAGTATCATCGCCAAGACGCCGAATCCGACCTGGACGCCACCGGCCTCGATCAAGGCCGAGCACGCCGCCAACGGTGACCCGCTGCCCAACGTGGTGCCTGCCGGCCCGGACAACCCGCTGGGGCCCTTCAAGTTCACCCTGGGCACGCCGGGTTACCTGATTCACGGCTCCAACATGAAGTTTGGTATCGGCACGCGCACCAGCCACGGTTGCTTCCGCATGTTCAATAACAACGTGTTGGAAATGGCGGGCATGGTGCCGGTAGGCACGTCAGTGCGCATCATCAATGACGCGTACAAGTTCGGCAGCAGTGGTGGCAAGGTTTACCTTGAGGCTCACACGCCGTTGAACGATGACGGTACGCCATCGGTGGTCGACAAGCACACCGCTGTCATCAATGCGTTGCTCAAGCGCGAAGACCTGTCCAATAACCTGCGGGTCAACTGGGACCAGGTGCGTGATGTGGTCGCCGCCGAGGATGGCTTGCCGACCGAAATTGGAGTGCCAGGCGGCGCACCTGTGGCGTCCAGCACCCCGCTCGATCTTCAATAATAAGCCTGAGCGAATATCCCTGTGGGAGCGGGCTTGCTCGCGAAGACGTCGGCCCAGAAAACATTGATGTTGACTGATCCACCGCTTTCGCGAGCAAGCCCGCTCCCACACGCCAAATCAAAGGCAAAAAAAAGCCGACCCATAAATGGATCGGCTTGATAACAACCCCGAAGGATTATTACTTGCGGCTTGCTTTTTCAAGCATGCGCAGAGCGCGCTCGTTAGCTTCGTCAGCAGTCTGTTGTGCTTTTTGAGCAGCAGCCAGAGCTTCATCAGCTTTACGGTATGCTTCGTCTGCACGGGCCTGGGAGCGAGCTGCTGCGTCTTCAGTTGCAGTCAGACGAGCTTCGGTTTCTTTGGAGACGCTGCTGCAACCGGTAGCCAGAACTGCGGCCAGAGCCAGAGCAGAGAATTTCAGAACGTTGTTCATCGTGTTCCCCTTCAAGGACTTTCAATTTAATGGCTACTTTCTCAGAGTGAGCTAATAGCCGGCGTACATACTACCCATTACTTGTAGTAAGTAAACTGACGTTGCGCAAGAAGCAAAAAAAATTCTTGTACCGAATCTATTTTGGCTAATCTTTTGGCGGTCTGTATGAAAACTGTCCAGCTTTTTGCACCTCGACGAACATTGGATCCAGGCTGAAAGGGCCGGCCCGCATGTGTTAAGCCTTGTAAACAGATGAAATTTTATATAACGAAGCGGGGCACTTTGGTTGCGCTCGGCTTTACTGCGGCAGGCATCTTTCGCGCATCTAGAGGTGACTTTAAGTGCGCCAGTTCGTCTCAAGGTTCAACTGCCGGCAATGTTCAGGCTATCGGTCACCGGTTGATCGAGGCCCTTTCTATATCCACCAGCGGCAGGGGATGACGAGTGCGCCTTGAGCAATTTCAGGATTGGTGCCTACTATTCCCTATGTGCTGGTTGTGAGCGCTCACGGTTTTCTCGCTGTCGAAACCGGCACGGGGTGGCGTAGATGTTCCTTCGCCGGAAAAACATCGGTAAGGTAGGGTCGTTAATTCAGACCCGCGAGGAGTAGTGATGAGCGAGGCGTTGTCCATCCACCATGACCAGGCTGGTCATCAGTTCGAGACCAATGTGGACGGTCATCGTGCCTACCTGACCTACATGGACCTCGGGAAGCAGACCCTGGATATCTATCGCACCTTCGTGCCCAACGCACTGCGGGGGCGAGGCATTGCGGCTGCGTTGACCGAGGAAGCCTTGAAGTTTGCCGAAGAGGCTGGCTACACGGTGATCCCCTCATGCTCCTATGTCGAACGCTATATGGAGCGCCACCAGCGCCATGCTGCGAAGCTGTAACTGACCAGTTGCCAATACAAAACGCCGGGCTTGGCCCGGCGTTTTTGTGTGCGCGAAACAGGTATTGGCTCAGGTGCGTTTGCGCTGGGGCAACACGTCCTTGAGTTTGGCATGCATGCTGCGCAGGGTGGTTTCAGTGGCGGACCAGTCGATGCAGGCATCGGTGATCGACACGCCGTATTGCAAATCGGCCAAGTCTTTTGGAATCGCCTGGCAACCCCAGTTCAAATGGCTCTCGACCATCAAGCCGATGATCGACTGGTTGCCCTCCAGAATCTGGTTGGCAACGTTCTCCATCACCAGCGGCTGCAACGCCGGGTCTTTGTTGGAGTTGGCGTGGCTGCAGTCAACCATGATGTTTGGCTTGATCTTGGCCTTGTTCAGTGCCTGTTCGCACAACGCGACGCTGACCGAATCATAGTTGGGCTTGCCATTGCCACCACGCAGCACCACGTGACCGTAGGCGTTGCCCTTGGTCGTCACGATAGACACGCCGCCTTCCTGGTTGATACCCAGGAAACGGTGAGGGCTGGAGACCGATTGCAGCGCATTGATCGCCACGGTCAGGCCGCCGTCAGTGCCGTTCTTGAAGCCTACGGCCGAAGACAGGCCGGACGCCATTTCGCGGTGCGTCTGGGATTCGGTGGTGCGTGCGCCGATGGCCGACCAACTGATCAGGTCCTGCAGGTATTGCGGGGAGATCGGGTCGAGGGCTTCGGTTGCGGTGGGCAGGCCCATTTCAGCCAGGTCCAGCAGCAGCTTGCGACCGATGTGCAAGCCATCCTGGATTTTGAAGGAGTCGTCCAGGTACGGGTCGTTGATCAAGCCTTTCCAGCCGACGGTGGTACGCGGTTTCTCGAAATACACGCGCATGACCAGGTACAAGGTGTCGGACACCTCTGCCGCCAGCACCTTGAGGCGCTCGGCATATTCGTGGGCGGCCTTGAGGTCGTGGATAGAGCAGGGCCCGATCACCACGAACAGGCGGTGGTCGGTGCCGTCGAGAATGTCACGGATGACTTCGCGGCCCTTGGTGACGGTCTGCAGGGCAGCGTCGCTCAGGGGGATTTCGCGCTTGAGCTGATCGGGGGTGATCAGGGTCTCGTTGGATTCAACGTTAAGGTCATTGATCGGTAAATCAGCCATCGTGTTACTCGCCAGGGTCACGGGTGCCGGCCGCCAGCTATCCCCGTGCGGCGGGCACAGCATGATTTGAATGCAGGGGGGAGGAACCTTAGCGCGTAACACGGGCCCGCGACAATGGGCAAAGCCCGGTTTAATCCAGCGCTGGCTGCACAATCGCCTCATGGGAGAACTCGCCGGCATGGCGCGACACCCAGTCACGGGCCATGGCTTCAAGTTGCGCAGGCGTTGGCTCGGCATCTTCGTGCAGGCGGCAGTAACGCTCGATCTGGCACACTTGCTCGCCCATTCGCGCACCGAACAAGGCGTGTTCATCGGTAAAGCAAATACCGATGCGATAGCCCTGTTCGACTTTGCGGCACCAGGCGACATAGCCCGGATAACGGGCGCTGGGCCCCAGGGAAGGGATATGCAGGTCAACCGCCGTGCCGGCGCGCCAGGCACGTGGCCAATTGCAGGCGACGCCGCCGCGGCCGATAGTGTGCAGGCGTTGACGGGGCAGGGCGGGAGAGGGACGTTGGATCAACTCGACAGCGACATCATCAGGGTGAGGTAAAAAACGACCCATGTACACGGACTCCGAGCGCCGTCCAGTTGACGGCAATGGCAGCAGTATAGTGAAGGAACTGGAATTGACCGACCTGGATATTGACCAGCAATTGCTGGGATTGCCAGGTATTTCGCTGGTAGTGTTCACCAGTGTCGGTTGTGCCAGTTGCCGCTGGGCACGCCAGCAGTTGCCTGGCTGGCACTTGCCGGTGGACCGCGTGTGCTGGGTGGATGCCGGGCACAACGGCGGTGCGGTGGAACGCTACCAGATCTTTCATTTGCCGGCGTTGTTCCTGGTGTGCGAGGGTCAATTCCTTGGGCAATTACAGACACGTCTTACAGCATCCGACCTCGCCGAATGCGTAAACCAGGCGCTCAATCGAATACCAGAGGATTTGCCATGACCGCAGTTGCAGCCCCGTCGCCACGCATTGGCATTATCGGTACCGGTGCCATTGGTGGTTACTACGGACTGATGCTGGCGCGTGCCGGCTTCGATGTGCATTTCTTGTTGCGCAGCGAATATGCCGCGGTGAGCAGGCATGGCCTGCACGTCAACAGTACGGTGCATGGGCAACTGCACCTGCATCCGGTGCAGGCTTATGCCAGCGCCGCCGACATGCCGCCGTGCGACTGGCTACTGGTGGGCACCAAGTCCACCGGCAATGTGGACCTGGCGCCAACCATCGCCCAGGTGGCGGCGCCGGAGGCCAAAGTGGTGCTCTTGCAAAACGGCCTCGATGTGGAAGACAGCCTGCGTGAACACCTGCCGCCGTCGCTGCATCTGTTGGGCGGCCTGTGCTACATCGGTGTGCACCGCTCGGCCCCCGGTGTGGTCGAGCATCAGGCGTTGGGCCGGGTCAACCTGGGCTATCACAGTGGCACGGCGGCCAACGACGAGGTGCAGCAACAGGCGATTGTCGAAGCCGGTGCCGGGCTGTTTCATCAAGCTGGCATCGAGTCCCAGGCCATGGCCAATGTGCATCTGGCGCGTTGGCACAAGCTGGTCTGGAACGTGCCGTTCAACGGCCTCTCTGTGTTGCTGGGCACGGGCACCACGGCCATGATGGCCGATGAGTCCAGCCGCGAGTTGATCCAGGCGCTGATGGCCGAGGTGGTGCAGGGCGCTCATGCCTGCGGGCATGAAATTCCTGCCAGTTACGCTGGGCAGATGTTCGCCATGACAGAAACCATGGACGACTACCTGCCCAGCATGTACCACGACCATCTGCACAAGCGGCCGCTGGAGCTGGCGGCCATCTACGCCCGCCCCTTGGCCGCTGCCAAAGCGGCCGGTTGCGAACTGCCACGCATGCAGGCGCTCTATCAGGCCTTGAGTTTTATTGATCGGCACAACCGCTGATTGGGGGGAACTACCATGGTGAAGGGATTGGCTGACAAACTGGTGCTGGCGATTTCCTCACGAGCGCTGTTCGACCTGAGTGACAGCCACAAGGTTTATCTGGCTGAAGGGGTCGAGGCTTACCGCAAATACCAGATCGAGCACGAGGAAGAAACCCTCGAGCCTGGCGATGCCTTCCCGCTGGTCAAGAAGCTGCTGAGCCTGAATGCCAGCCTGGGGCGTGCGCGGGTCGAGGTGGTGTTGGTGTCGCGCAACAGTGCCGATACCGGGCTGCGGGTGTTCAACTCGATCCAGCATTACGGCCTGGATATTTCCCGCGCCGCTTTCGTAGGCGGGCGTAGTCCCTATCCCTATTTGGCCGCCTTCGGTTGTCATCTGTTTCTCTCCACCCATGCTGAAGATGTGCGCAGCGCCCTCGATGCCGGGTTTGCGGCCGCGACGATTTTGTCTGGCGGCCCGCGCCGCGCTTCCAGCGAAGAGCTGCGCATCGCATTCGATGGCGATGCCGTGCTGTTCTCCGATGAGTCCGAGCGTGTCTACCAGGCCGGCGGGCTGGCAGCCTTCCAGGCCAGCGAGCGAGAGTCGGCGCGCCAGCCTTTGCACGGCGGTCCGTTCAAGGGCTTCCTGGCGGCACTGAACCTGTTGCAACGCGAGTTTGCCGATGAGGCCTGCCCGATCCGTACCGCGTTGGTCACCGCACGTTCGGCACCGTCCCATGAACGCGTGATCCGCACGTTGCGCGAGTGGGATATCCGCCTGGATGAGTCGCTGTTCCTCGGTGGCCTGGAAAAATCCGCGTTTCTGGAAGCCTTTGCCGCCGATGTGTTTTTCGATGACCAGGCCGGCCATTGCGAGAAAGCCAGGGAGGTAGTGGCCACCGGGCACGTGCCCCATGGCATCAGCAATGAGTTGAGAATCCAGACCGAGAGCTAGCTGCTAAGCTCATTCAATTCCCGCCATCCTGGCAGTCCAGGAGGTTTTATGATTCGCTCGATGCTGTTTGCCACGGACCTCGGTCTGTATGCACCCTATGTGATGCAACATGCAGTGGCGCTGGCGCGAACGTTCAAGGCTGACCTGTATGTGATCCACGTGGTCGAGCCCATTGGCTTGTTCGCCGAATCGGTGTTGCAGAGCTACCTTGATGAAACCGCCTTGAGCGAATGGCAGAGCAAGGGGCTGAGCACGGTGATGGCGACGATTGAACAGCGCGTGCTGGACAGCTTTCGCGAGGAGTGGGAGGAAGGGGAGCAGGACCTGCAATGGATTCGCTCGGTCAAGGTTATCCAGGGGGACCCTTGCGAGGTGATTCTCGACCAGTTGCGAAAACTGTCCGTCGACTTGCTGGTCGTAGGCAGTCATAGCCAGGCAACCGGGGTGGCCGTCCCCCTTGGGCGTACCGCCGCACGGGTGTTGCAGTTGTCCCCGGTGCCGGTTTACCTGGTGCCGTCGCTGCAGCGTCGGCGCAGTGACGATAGTTGATCGGTAAAAACGATAAAAAGTTCTAGATTTATCCGTTAAACCTTTAATATAGTTATATACCGTCGCTGATACCCGTGGCGTCTATCTGCTTTGAGGGATTCATATGAAGCTTCAACAACTGCGCTACATCTGGGAAGTGGCGCACCACGACCTCAACGTTTCCGCTACCGCTCAAAGCCTCTATACCTCGCAGCCTGGTATCAGCAAGCAGATCCGCCTGCTCGAAGACGAGTTGGGCGTCGAAGTCTTCGCACGCAGCGGCAAACACTTGACCCGCGTCACTCCAGCTGGCGAGCGCATCATCACCACCGCCGGCGAGATCCTGCGTAAAGTCGAAAGCATCAAGCAGATCGCCCAGGAGTTCTCCAACGAGAAGAAAGGCACCTTGTCGATCGCCACCACTCACACCCAGGCGCGCTATGCATTGCCGCCGGTGATCCGTGATTTCATCAAACAATACCCAGACGTAGCGCTGCACATGCACCAGGGTTCGCCCATGCAGATTGCCGAAATGGCCGCTGACGGCACCGTCGATTTTGCCATCGCCACCGAGGCCCTGGAATTGTTCGGCGACCTGGTAATGATGCCTTGCTACCGTTGGAACCGCTGCGTGGTTGTGCCCCAGGGGCACCCTTTGGCCAAGCTGCCGAAGCTGACCCTGGAAGCCTTGGCTGAATACCCGATCGTGACGTACGTGTTCGGCTTTACCGGCCGTTCCAAGCTCGACGAAGCGTTCAGCCATCGCGGCCTCACGCCCAAGGTGGTGTTCACCGCTGCCGATGCCGACGTGATCAAGACCTATGTTCGCCTGGGCCTGGGCGTCGGGATCGTCGCCAAGATGGCGGTCGACACCAACCTGGACAAAGACCTTGTGGTGCTGGATGCCAGCGAACTGTTCGAGTCCAGCGTGACCAAGATCGGTTTCCGCCGCGGCACCTTCCTGCGCGGCTTCATGTGCGACTTCATCGAGAAGTTCGCACCGCACCTGACCCGTGAAGTGATGGCCAAGGCGATCCAGTGCCACAACAAGCAAGAGCTGGAAGAGTTGTTCGACGGCGTTGAATTGCCCGTCCACTGACCGCAATGACCCTGTAGGTTATCTGGCCTCGGTAACCGTAAAGTGCTGCCGAGCGCCGGCCACCAGAATCTCCACCTCTTCATCGATACGCTTGCCCAACAGGCCTTTGCCCAACGGCGAGCGCGGCGTGATGACGGTCACCGGTTGCCCGACCACATCCACTTTCAAACCCGCTGCATCCGGCGCCAGGAACAGCCATTGCTGACGACCGTCCTCGTCTTCCAGGCCCACCAGCGTGCCTATCTCTATCCCGCGTCGATCATCGTATGCACGTAGCTGCAGTTGCTGGCACAGCACCAGCGATTGCTTGATCTCCTCCACTCGCCGGGCCTGCCCGGTGGCCAGGTACGAAGCCTCCAGGCCGAGGGTGTCGTATTTGTTCTCGGCAATGTTTTCTTCGTGGGTCGCGGTTTCGTAGGCGGTCTGCGCGGCGCGTCGGACGATGTCGAGGTCGACGGTGAGCTTTTCCAGGATCAACTGGAGCACGGCGTGTTTATTCATGGCGGTATTTGGCATCAATCGCAGAATTGCAGGACATTGGCCCGCGTCTTTTCATTGGGGGCGTTCTGGTCTTGTTGCAGCCAGAACTGGCATTTGGGGTTGGACAGGTTACGCGCGTTGCTTCGGGCCTGGTCCAGGGCCTGTTGTTGTGCCTGTTTTTGCAGGTTCTGTTGGTACTGTTCGAACAGACCGTTCGGTGGCTGCGGCTCAACCATCGCCGGTTTGCCCAATTGCTGAACCGCCTGTGCCACCGGCGCCAGGCTCTGGGGGAACAGGTAGCGAGACGCCAGCCAGGTGGTCAGCGCAATGGCGATAAACCCTAGCCACACGCCTGCGGCAATCGCGATGCAGAGTTTGAGCAGCGACAACGGACGGTCAGACATGAGAGCCTCCTGGCAGGCATTGACGGCATGACGGTGATTGTCGCACAGCCTCCGTGCAGAATAATCGCGATCAAGCCTTCTGCATCCACGCATTTATGCGGACAATCGAACCTTTGATCGATGGAGCCCGGAATGAAAGCCCGCTGGGATATTTTTTGCAGTGTCGTCGACAACTACGGCGACATCGGCGTGACCTGGCGCCTGGCCCGGCAGTTGGTGGTGGAGCATGGCTGTGACGTGCGCTTGTGGGTCGATGACCTGCGGGCCTTCGAACGCATGTGCCCGGACATTGATGTGCAGGTGGGCCAGCAATGGCAAGAGGGCGTCGAAGTGCGTCACTGGCCGGCCGAATGGCCAGGCGCGCACCCGGCCGATGTGGTGATTGCTGCGTTCGCCTGCCAGCTACCGCCTGAGTACATGGACTGCATGGCCGAGCGTGAGCGTGTGCCATTGTGGATGAACCTGGATTACCTCAGCGCCGAAGACTGGGTGGTGGGCTGTCATCGCTTGCCTTCGGTGAAGTACAAAGGCGTGCAGAAATACTTTTTCTTCCCCGGGTTTCGCCCTGGCACCGGCGGCCTGTTGCGCGAAGCCGGTTTGTTGGAGCGACGCCGGGCATTTCAGCAGGACGCCGCCGCGCAACAACAGTTCCTGCAAAGCCTGGGCGTTGCTCCGACGGCCGGCGCGCGTTTAATGTCGCTGTTTGCCTATGAGAATGACGGGTTGGCCGGCTGGCTGGACGTGCTGGCAGCCGATGGGCGCAGGACGCACTTGCTGGTGCCGGAAGGGCGCATTCTGGGGGATGTGCAACGCTGGCTGGGGGTGAGCAGTTTGTCGGCGGGAGACATTCAGGTGCGCGGCGCGCTGACCGTTCAGGTCATTGCATTCGTGCGTCAGGAGCAATATGACCGATTGCTATGGTGCTGCGAATTCAACGCCGTACGTGGCGAAGACTCGTTCGTGCGTGCCCAGTGGGCGGGGAGGCCAATGCTATGGCACATCTACCGCCAGGACGAAGACATCCACCTGGACAAGCTCGATGCCTTCCTGGAACTGTACACCGCCGCACTTTCACCGGCCGCCAAGGCTGCCGTCGTCACGCTTTGGCAAGCCTGGAACGCTGATGGCGATATGGCTCAGTCCTGGAAAATGCTGCTGGAACACTGGCCCGAGGTCACCCAGCACGCTGAGAAGTGGTGTCTGGAACAAGGCTTGCAGGCCGATCTTGCGACGGCGCTGGTACAGTTTTATGAAAGTTGGATATGATACGCCACCTTGATTTTTGTCAATCCCATCCAAATTTCGGATATACGCAATGAAAACTGGTAAAGAACTGAAACCCGGTACAGTGATCCGTCTCGAAAACGACCCTTGGCTGGTTCAGAAAGCTGAGTTCACCAAGTCTGGTCGTAACAGCGCAATCATGAAGACCAAGCTGAAGAACCTGCTGACCGGTTACAAGACCGAGATCGTCTACAGCGCCGATGACAAACTGGACGACGTAATCCTCGACCGCAAAGAAGCGACCCTGTCCTTCATCAGCGGCGACACCTACACGTTCATGGACACCACCGACTACACCATGTACGAGCTGAACGCTGAAGATATCGAAGCCGTTCTGCCGTTCATCGAAGAAGGCATGGAAGACGTCTGCGAAGCTATCTTCTTCGAAGATCGCCTGGTTTCCGTAGAGCTGCCGACCACCATCGTGCGTCAGGTTGACTACACCGAAGGTTCGGCTCGCGGTGACACTTCCGGCAAGGTGATGAAGCCTGCCAAACTGAAGAACGGTACCGAGCTGAGCGTTGCAGACTTCATCGAAATCGGCGACATGATCGAGATCGACACCCGTGAAGGTGGTTCGTACAAAGGTCGCGCCAAGAAGTAATTCTGGCCCCGGCGATACGAAGAAAAGCCCGACCTTGAGTCGGGCTTTTTCATGGGCGTCTGTTTTTCAGACCGTTACATGCAAGCGCACATCAACGTTGCCACGGGTGGCGTTGGAGTATGGGCAGACCTGGTGCGCGGCGTCGACCAGGCTTTGCGCGTCATCCTGGGCCAGGCCCGGCAGGCTGACATGCAGGTCGATATCCAGGCCGAAGCCGCCCGGGATCTGGCCGATGCCAACGTGGGCGGTGATCGAAGCGTCATCCGGGATTTTGCGTTTGGTCTGGCTGGCAACGAATTTCAGTGCGCCGATAAAGCAGGCGGAGTAGCCGGCAGCAAACAATTGTTCGGGGTTAGTGGCCTGGCCACCGGCGCCACCCAACTCCTTGGGAGTCGACAGTTTGACGTCGAGGATATTGTCGCTGGAAACGGCGCGACCATCACGGCCGCCAGTGGCGGTGGCTACTGCGGTATAGAGCGTTTGCATGGGGCGTTCCTCTGTGGTTTTGCGCTAAACATTTGCGCGCTAAGTAGTCGGTGAGGTGAATGTATAGCGCTAATGTTTAGTGCGCAAGTTAATTTTTCAGCTTTTTGGCTGATTAAAAAATTTGAGGGCACCGCAGAGCAAAAAGTGGGAGCTGGCTTGCTTGCGATGACGGTGTGTCAGTCAATGCATTGTTGACTGATGTACCGCCATCGCAGGCAAGCCAGCTCCCACTTTTTTAGGTGTGTGTTGCGTCAGATGCTGGTTTGCAGATTGGCGCGCAACGCGATCAGGTCTCCTTGCAGCTTGCGCAATTGCTCCAGCGCCATCCCGCTGGCGCCCAGGATGCATTGCGGAACATCCTTGGCCTTCTGCTGCAAGGCGCGCCCGGCGTCGGTCAGTTCCACGACTACCACTCGTTCATCTTCGCGGCTGCGGGTACGGCTGAGCAGGCCCTCGGCTTCCAGGCGCTTGAGCAGTGGCGTCATGGAGCCTGGATCCGTCAGCAGGCGGCTGCTGATTTCGCTGACGGTCAATTCATCCTCTTCCCACAGCACCATCATGGCCAGGTATTGCGGGTAGGTCAGGCCGATGGCTTGGAGCAGCGGCTTGTAGACCTTGGTCATCAGCAATGAAGTAGAGTGCAGGGCGAAGCACAGCTGGTTGTCCAGCAACAGCGATTCGCAAGGGTCAGGGTTTTTGCTCATGGTGGCGTCTCGAAAAAGCATGTCTGGGCTGGAATCTAGCGGGCAAATCTTTAATGCGCCAGATAATTGTTGTCCTCGGCTTCAGACCAGGCCACTTTGCAATGCCAGATCCCAAGGCGGCACCGGGCTGAAACGGGATTTGAGATATTCGAGCAGCAACCGGCTGCGAGCATTGGGCTGCTGTTCCAGGCGCAGCGCATAGATGCCGGCGGTTTCCGGGCTGGGCAAACCGTCTTCGCAAAACAGCGGCAACAGTTCGCCGCGTACCAGGTATTCACTGGCCAACCAGGTCGGCAGGTGAGCGATGCCCAGCCCGGCCAGTGCACCCGAGAGCAGGGCTTCGGCATTATTGGCGCTCATGCGGATGCGCCGGGGGCGATAGGTGGTGCGGCGCCCGTCCAGTTCGAAGCGCCAGGCGAACATTGGCGCCAGCCCGTCCCAGTCCAGGCCATCATGTTCGCTCAGCTCTCGAGGATGGGCCGGCGTGCCACGGCTTTTCAGGTACGCGGGGCTGGCGCAGGCGATACGCACGATACTCGCCAACGGCGTAGCGACCAGCCGGGTATCGACAATATGTCCAGCGCGCAGAACCAGATCGACCTTACCCAGATGCGCGCCCTGCATATCGACAAAGCTGTCGATCAAGTGCAGGTGCACGTCCAGTCCGGGGTACAGGTTCAAAAAGTCCGCAATGACCGGCGCCAGGTGCCGGCGGCCGAATGCTGCGGGCGCATCGACCCGGATCAACCCTTCCGGCGCATGGCTCAGCGAAACCGCTTCGGCCCGTGCCAACTGCAACTCGCTGACAATCCGTCGTGCCCGCTCGGCAAAGGCCAGGCCCGCCGAGGTGGGCACCACCGCATGGGTGCTGCGTTGGAACAGGCGGCTGCCCACTGAGTTCTCCAGGCTGTCGATACGCCGGGCCACGGCGGAAGGTGTCAGCGGATGGCGGCGCGCGGCGGCGGAAAAACTGCCTGCTTCCAGCACATCCAGAAACAGGCTGAGTTGGTCGGTCAAGGTGTTGGGGTTCATGGCTCGACGCTTATGCGAAATTGGCACAGCCATTGTGCGTTGCTGTGCGTTTCCGCGCCAGGGCCGACTGCGTAGCATGCCAAGCTTGGAATAGCGGAGTAGCGAGCGGTGTGGGATTTAGTGATGTACCTGGCATTGGGTGCGGCGTTGGGCACCGTGGGTGGGCTGTTTGGCATCGGCGGCGGGCTGATTGCTATCCCGGTACTCGGCGTGTTGTTCGGGCTGGATCAGCAAATTGCCCAGGGCACCGCTTTGGTGATGGTCGTGCCGAACGTGATGCTCGCCCTGTGGCGCTATCACCAGCGTAACCGCATCGAGTTGCGTCACGCCTTACCCTTGGGGCTGACCGGCTTTTGCTTTGCCTGGCTGGGATCGATCTGGGCGGTGGGGCTGGATGCGGGCGCCATGCGCATTGGTTTTATTGCGTTCTTGGTGGCGCTGTCTGCCTACAACTTGCTGCGCATGTTCACCCGCAACGCGCCGCCCACCACGCAAATGCGTTATTCCTGGCCCTGGCTTGGCGTCTTGGGCGCGGCATCCGGCTCCATGGGCGGGCTGTTCGGGGTCGGTGGCGCGGTGGTGGCCACACCGGTACTCACCAGCGTGTTCGGCACTACTCAAGTGGTTGCCCAAGGGTTGTCGTTGGCCTTGGCGTTGCCCAGTACCGGTGTGACCCTGGTCACCTATGCCTGGCACCACGAGGTGGACTGGATGATCGGCTTGCCGCTGGCGGTGGGTGGCCTGCTGAGTATCAGTTGGGGCGTGAAAGTGGCTCATGCCTTGCCGGAGCGTCTGTTGCGCGGCCTGTTCTGTGGCTTTTTGGTGGTGTGCGCGGTGATGCTTACCTTTAAAGTTTGAAGCCTTCGACGATGTAGTCCGCCAGGCACTCGGTGATCGGCGAGGTCATCTGCGGGTTACGCAGCAAGCGCAGGTTCATCGACGGCAATGGCGGGAAGCCTTCGTCGCTGCCGAGCACTCGCAGGTCGTCGGTGACCAGGCTTTCCATGCTGACCATCGCAGCCAGGCCCGCACTCACCACTGCCAGGATCGCTGCTCCGTTAGAGCTGTGATAGGCCAGGCGATAATCTCGCCCGGCCGCGTCCAATGCGGCACGTGCCCAATGGGTGTACAGGCACTCGTCGCCGGACACCGCCAGGGGCAGGGCATCGTGCTCCTCCACACAAAAGCACGGTGATGCTGCCCACACCATGCGTTCAGTACGCAACAACTCACCCAGATCATTGCCGGGCTCGCGGCTGATCACGGTCAGCGCCAGGTCCCGCCGCTGCATCAATACGGTCGATGCTTCGCAGTGCATTTCGATTTGAATCAGTGGGTAGGCTTTGGAGAACTGTTTCAGGATCCCTGGCAGAAAGCGCATCACATAGTCATCCGGCGTGCCGATGCGCACCAATCCCACCATATGCGGCTCGCGCAGGGTATTGAACACTTCACTGTGCAATTTCAGGATGCGCCGCGCATAGCCCAGCAGCACCTGGCCTTCGGGCGTGAGCCGTACCTGCCGGCCATCGCGCTCGAACAGTTTGCGCTGCAACACGTCTTCTTCCAGACGCTTCATCTGCATGCTAACCGCCGATTGAGTGCGATTGACCGTCTCGCCGGCACGGGTGAAACCGCCCTGGTCGGCAATGGCGACGAAGGTGCGCAGCACGTCTGTGTCGATGCTGGGATAGGCGGACAATTGATCAATCTCTGAGATGTAATGCATAAGAAACATTCGTTGGATTGATCATAATGCCAGGCACACACTGTCGTCATCCCCACTGGAGGGCGAGAAGATGAAAGGTCAAAAAGGTTTCATATCGACGGATAACTGGCTGTTTTCCGGGCTGTTTCACACATTCGCGCGTTGGCAGCTGTTGCATCAGGAGCGGCAGATGCTGGCGACCCTGAGCGATGACGCACTCAAGGACATCGGGCTCAATCGCGCCGACGTCGCCCAGGAAAGCCATCGGCATTTCTGGGAAGACCCGCTGCGAAAATAAGCCCGGATGCAGTAGGGTAGGGCGCGAGCCTCAATGGAGATCGCCATGCCCGCCGACCTGTGTATTTCACTCAAGCAAGCTCGACGCATGGCGCTGGCTGCCCAGGGGTTTTCCGGGCGCCAGGCGCCTGCACAGATAAAGGCCACGCACCTCAACCGCTTGATCGAGCGCCTGGGCGTTTTACAGATCGACTCGGTCAATGCGCTGGTGCGTTCCCACTACCTGCCCGTGTTTTCCCGCCTTGGTTCTTATTCCCCATCGATTCTTGAGCAGGCGGCCTGGAGCCTGGGACGGCGGCGTACTCTGTTTGAATACTGGGGGCATGAGGCGTCGCTGCTGCCCTTGACGCTGTACCCGTTGATGGGTTGGCGTATGGAGCGCGCCCGGCAAGGGCAGGGGATCTATTCGCAGATGGCACGTTTTGGCCGTGAGCAGCAGGCGACGATTCAGCGCGTGTTGCGCACCGTCGAACAGCAGGGCGCCGTGGGGGCGGGTAGCTTGTCGACCCGCGAGGAGCGTGCCGGGCCCTGGTGGGATTGGAGTGATGAAAAGCACGCGCTGGAATGGCTGTTCGCCGCTGGCCTGGTTACGGTTGCCGGTCGTCGAGGGTTTGAGCGGCTTTATGATCTGCCCGAGCGTGTTATTCCCGCAGAGGTGCTCAGGGTCTCCATGAGTGAAGGTGAAGCGCAGCGTGGCTTGCTGTTGCACAGTGCGACTGCATTGGGTGTCGCCACTGAAAAAGACCTGCGCGATTATTTTCGCCTCGACCCCGCCGACAGCCGCAACCGCTTGGTCGAGCTGGTCGAGGATGGGCAACTGCTGGCGTGCCAGGTGCGGGGCTGGAAACAACCAGCGTATTGCCTGGCGGCGCCCAAACTGCCGCGCAACGTGCCGGCTAGTGCTTTGTTGTCGCCGTTCGATTCGCTGATATGGGAGCGCAGCCGCACCGAGCGCTTGTTCGACTTTCGCTACCGCCTGGAGATCTACACGCCGCAAGAAAGACGCGTGTATGGCTATTACGTCCTGCCGTTTCTCCACAACGAACGCATTGCCGCACGCGTCGACCTGCGGGCCGAGCGTGCCCATGGGCGCCTGGCCGTGCATGCCGTGCACGAGGAAGAACCTGGGCTGGATGAGGAAGGTATGTTGGCGCTGGCCTTGAACCTGCGAAAGATGGCCGACTGGCTAGGGCTGGAACAGATCCAGCTCAATTGCCAGCGGCCCAGTGCTGCCCGGTTGAGGGCTGCGATGCTGAACCGGGATGTCAGCCTTTAAGGCCCTATCGCGGCATAGGTATCTACACAACTTCGGCACGACGCTAAATCTGTGGCGAGGGAGCTTGCTCCCGTGACGGCCTGGCAGCCGACACAGATATAACTGATGCCCCGCGATCCAATGTGGGAGCTGGCTTGCCTGCGAAGACGGCCTGACAGTCAACACAGTTGGACCGTGTACATATCCATTCCTGCGGTAACGGCCACTTAGGGTTCCGCCCTGACGGCGGCTCACTTTGCAAAAGCCGGGATGCCGGCCCAGGCCAAAGTAAGCAAAACGCTCTTGCCCCACCACTCGGCACCTCGCCCAGGCTCGGTGTGCCCGTAATCCGCCAGTGATTTGGGGGGTCGCCGCCACGCGCCATCCATGGCGCGGGGCGGCTAAACCGGCATCCCTGCCGGTTTACCCCCCAAATCCCTGTCGAATTCCGGCCAGCGTGGTTTAACGGGGCGCCTAAGATCAAAAGCAGATCAAGAGCGGCTCGCTTCGCATCGTGGTTACCGTTGAGCTAACAGAGTTATGTAGATACCTATGCCTATCGCGGGCAAGCCCGGCTCCCACAGAGAAACGCGTTCAAATGTGGGAGCCGGGCTTGCCCGCGATGGCGTCATCCCCGTCGATAAAACGTCAGCGCTTTACCTGTTTCAAGGTCTCGGCAATCAGGAACGCCAACTCCAGCGACTGATCGGCATTCATCCGTGGGTCGCAATGGGTGTGGTAGCGGTCTGACAGGCCATCTTCGGTGATCGGCCGTGCGCCGCCGATGCATTCGGTGACGTTCTGCCCGGTCATCTCGATATGGATCCCGCCGGCGTAGCTGCCTTCTGCCTGGTGCACCTGGAAGAAATCCTTCACTTCGCCAAGGATCTGCGCAAAATCGCGGGTCTTGTAGCCACTGCTGGCCTTGATGGTATTGCCGTGCATTGGGTCGCAACTCCACAGCACTTGCTTGCCCTCGCGCTGCACGGCACGGATCAGGTTGGGCAAATGGTCGCCGACTTTGCCTGCACCCATACGGGCAATGAGGTTGAGGCGGCCAGGGTCGTTATCCGGGTTGAGGATGTCGATCAGGCGGATCAGGTCGTCCGGGTTCATGCTCGGTCCGACTTTCACACCAATAGGGTTGTTCACCCCGCGCAGGAACTCGACATGGGCGCCGTCCAACTGACGGGTACGGTCGCCGATCCACAGCATATGCGCCGAGCAGTCGTAGTAATCGTTGGTCAGGCTGTCGCGGCGTACGAAGGCTTGTTCATAGTTGAGCAGCAACGCTTCGTGGGCGGTGAAGAAGCTGGTTTCGCGCAATTGCGGCGAGCTGTCCATGCCACAGGCGCGCATGAAGGCCAGGGTTTCGTCGATGCGGTCGGCCAGTTGGCTGTACTTTTCGGCGAGGGCGGAGTTGGCGATGAAATCCAGGTTCCACTTGTGCACTTGGTGCAGGTCGGCAAAACCGCCCTGGGCAAAGGCGCGCAGCAGGTTGAGGGTGGCGGTGGACTGGTGGTAGGACTGCAACAGGCGGTCCGGGTCTGGCACGCGGCTTTTTTCGTCGAAGCCGATGCCGTTGACGATATCGCCACGGTAGGCGGGCAGGGTGATGCCGTCGATGGTTTCATCGTTGGCCGAACGTGGCTTGGCGAACTGGCCGGCCATGCGCCCGACTTTCACCACCGGGCAACCGGCTGCGAAGGTCATGACAATGGCCATCTGCAGCAGCACCTTGAAGGTGTCGCGGATCTTCGCGGCGGAAAACTCGGCGAAGCTCTCGGCGCAATCGCCACCTTGCAGCAGGAAGGCACGACCCTGGGTCACTTCGGCAAACTGACGGCGCAATTCGCGGGCTTCGCCGGCAAACACCAGGGGCGGGTAGCTCGCCAGGCTCTGCTCCACTTGCTCCAAGTGCGCGGCGTCCGGGTATCGGGGTTGCTGCTGGATCGGCAGGGCTCGCCAGCTATCGGGACTCCAGGGGTGGCTCATCATGAACTCGTTTGCAGGTGGATGTTAGGGCGTCAATGTTAGCAGCAATTAGTGCGTGACCTGTGGTTGCCGCTTGGCCGACAATCGCGCCTTTGTCGTGCGGTAAACCCTTTAGGAGTAGTGATGAGCGAGGAGCGTGTCGAGCGCCTGCTGGCCGAAGTCCATGATGAATTCGGCATGATCCGTGTGCTTGAAGTGGCTGATTACCGCTTTCTCGAATTTGGCGACGCCATCGAGCAAAGCTGTGTGTTCACCGCTGACCCGAGCTGGCTGGAGTACGACTACACCCGCGCGATGCTGATCGGCGCGTTGTGCCATGAACAGCCGGAAAGTGCGTTGTTCCTCGGCCTGGGCGCGGGCACGTTGACCCAGGCATGCCTCAAGTTCCTGGCGCTGGAGGATGTCGAAGCCATTGAGCTGCGCCCCGATGTACCGCGCCTGGCGATTGAATATCTGGGGCTGGATGACGATCCGCGCTTGTACATCCGCATTGGTGACGCGCTGCAATTGCTCGACAGTGCTGAATCGGCCGATCTGATTTTCGTCGACCTCTACACCGATGTCGGCCCGGGCGTTGGGCATCTGGCCTGGACCTTCCTGGAAAACTGTCAGAAGAAACTCAACCCCGGCGGCTGGCTGGTGATCAACCAGTGGGCCACCGATGACGGCAAACCGCTGGGGGCGGCGTTGCTGCGTGGGTTGTACCACCGGCATTACTGGGAGCTGCCGGTGAAGGAGGGCAATGTGATTCTATTGGTGCCTTCGGAGCTGGATCAGGTGCTGGACCTGGATGCGCTGTCAGCCCGCGCCGAAGCCTTGGCGCCGCGATTGGGGTATTCGTTGCAGCCGTTGATCAAGGCGATTCGGCCAGCAACTTAGTTGTCAGTTCGGACGCTTTCGCGGGCAAGCCCACAGTCGAATTGCACTCTGTGTTGAAATGCAGTCCCCTGTGGGAGCGGGCTTGCCCGCGAAGAGGCCCTCACTGGCGACGGCTAATTCAGTTTGGTCAAATCCCCTTGAACACCCCGGGCCGCTTCTCGACCATCGCCCGAACACCCTCCTTGGCATCCTCACTGTTGAGCAGTTTACCCACCATGGGCGGCAGCGCGGCGGCTGCGACGGCCTCACCCTCCATGCGCGCCAGGCGTGCCGACATCAACGTGGCCTGCACACCCAGCGGCGCCTGGCGCGCAATGCGGTTGGCCAATTCAATGGCACGGGGCAGCAGGTCTTCACTGGCCATCACTTCCTGGACCAACCCCAGGCGCAGGGCCTCATGGGCGTCGAATTCGTCGCCGGTGAGCAGCCAGCGCATCGCATTGCCCCAGCCGGCAATCTGATGAAAGCGCAATGTCGCGCCGCCAAACGGAAAGATGCCGCGTTGCACCTCCATCTGGGCGAAGCGGGTATTGCTGGCGCAGAGGTTGATATCCGCCGCCAGCATCAACTCGATACCAATGGTCAGACAGTAACCTTGGGCGGCGACGATTACCGGCTTGCTCACGCGCGGGCCGGCAAACACCCCCCACGGGTCGCACCCTCCCAGCGGCGGTTGCCAGCCGCCGGCCATTACGCCGCTGACATTGGCCAGGTCCAGCCCTGCGGTGAAGTGATCGCCATGGGCAAACACCACGGCCACACGTGCGTCATCGTTTCGATCAAATTCGCCATAGGCCAGGCTCAGGTCATTGAGCAAATCCAGGTCAAAGGCGTTGCGCTTGGCCACGCGGTCCAGGCCTAGCAATAGAACATGGCCCTCAAGTGCGCGGCTGACACGGCTACTGCTGGCTTGATTCATCGGGTGTGCCCTCGGGGCGCAGGTGAGGTTTCAGACCAAAGGGTCTCAATGGGTGGGTGAACCGTTTAAGCTCGATGACCAACAGGGCCGGGCCTTTGAAAAATAGACCCTGGCGCACGGATCTGCAAAGCGCGCGACCCAGTGCGGTTTATCGGCGCCTGGCGATAAAAAAAGCTCCCTTTTTCAGCTATTTCCGGTATAGTGCGCGCCGGCCTTTAACCGGGCCGCGTTTAGGTAGCGCAATTCCCCGAAGTCAGCTTCGGCTGCACGTCCGCACAGCGGACTCTTCCTTGACGAATCTTTTTCATTCATTCGTTTTCGCAAATCCCCGCCGACAAAGCAGCCAGGGCGACTCTTGAGTCTCAACACGGCATGCGCAGCTTTGGAGCATGGGTCTTTGCGGATGCACTTAGAGGCAGACCCATGACCCAGGAAACCGGCGGCTTCGCCGCTTTTAATCTTAACCCGAATATTCTTGCAGCCGTCGCAGCGACCGGCTACGAAGAACCTTCGGCGATTCAGCAGCAATCGATCCCGATCATCATGGCCGGTAAGGACATGATTGGCCAGGCGCAAACCGGTACCGGTAAAACCGCCGCGTTCGCCCTGCCTATTCTGCACTGCATCGATCCTGCCAAGCGCGAGCCGCAAGCCCTGATCCTGGCGCCAACCCGTGAGTTGGCGCTGCAAGTAGCAACCGCCTTTGAAACCTACGCCAAGCAAATGCCGGGTGTAACTGTTGTGGCCGTTTACGGCGGCGCGCCTATGGGCCCACAACTCAAGGCAATCCGTAATGGCGCACAGATCGTTGTCGCCACTCCGGGCCGTCTGTGCGACCACCTGCGTCGTGACGAAAAAGTCCTGTCGACCGTGAACCACCTGGTTCTGGACGAAGCTGACGAAATGTTGAAGCTGGGCTTCATGGATGACCTGGAAGTCATCTTCAAGGCACTGCCAGCGACCCGTCAGACCGTACTGTTCTCGGCTACCCTGCCGCAGTCCATCCGTGCCATTGCCGAACGCCACCTGCGCGATCCGGAGCACGTTAAGATCCAGACCAAGACCCAGACCGTTACCGCGATCGAACAGGCTCACCTGTTGGTTCACGCTGACCAGAAGACCTCGGCTGTATTGAGCCTGCTGGAAGTCGAAGACTTCGACGCCCTGATCATGTTCGTGCGCACCAAGCAAGCGACCCTGGACCTGGCCAGCGCCCTGGAAGCCAAAGGCTACAAAGCCGCTGCGCTGAACGGGGACATTGCCCAGAACCAGCGTGAGCGCGTGATCGACTCCCTCAAGGATGGCCGTCTGGACATCGTTGTGGCGACCGACGTTGCTGCCCGTGGCCTCGACGTTCCACGTATCACCCACGTGTTCAACGTTGACATGCCTTACGATCCAGAGTCCTACGTTCACCGTATCGGCCGTACTGGCCGTGCCGGTCGCGAAGGTCGTGCATTGCTGCTGGTGACTCCACGTGAGCGCCGCATGCTGCAAGTGATCGAGCGTGTTACCGGCCAGAAAGTTGCCGAAGTCCGCCTGCCGGATGCCCAGGCCGTTCTCGATGCGCGCATCAAGAAACTGACCAACAGCCTGGCGCCACTGGTGGCTGACGCTGAATCGACCCACGGCGACCTGCTGGACCGCCTGACCGCCGATATCGGTTGCACCCCGCGTGCCCTGGCTGCAGCCCTGCTGCGCAAAGCTACCAATGGTCAGGCCCTGACCCTGGCAGCCATCGAAAAGGAACGTCCACTGGTTCCGAACAGCGCGCCACGCGGTGATCGTCCAGAGCGTTCCGGTGACCGTCCAGACCGTGGTGACCGTGAGCGTCGTGCTCCAGTGCCATTGGCTGAAGGCCGTGCTCGTTGCCGTACCGCGCTGGGTGCGCGTGACGGTATCGCGGCCAAGAACCTGCTGGGCGCTATCCTCAACGAGGGTGGCCTGGCACGTGAAGCCATCGGTCGCATCCAGGTGCGTGACAGCTTCTCCCTGGTGGAGCTGCCGGAAGACGGCCTGGAAAAACTGCTGGCCAAGCTGAAAGACACTCGCGTTGCCGGTAAGCAGCTCAAGCTGCGTCGCTACCGCGAAGATTGATCCGCCCATGGGCTGATTGATCGCACATAAAAAATCCCCGACTGGTTCGGGGATTTTTTTTCGCCTCATGTTTTAGGCTCCGACGCGATCAACTGTGAGAGCAGGCAAGCCAGCTCCCACAGGTATAACGGTGTCAGCCAAAGCGATAGATATCCATGCCCAAGGCACCCAGTGTGAAGCCTTGGTGCGCCACGCTGAAATCTGCGCCCGCACCCCGCGCAAAGTACAGCGGCAGCAAATGTTCATCGCTGGGATGGCTGCGCACGGCATGTGGCGCCTGGCGGCGATAGTCATGCAAGGCGGCGTCGTCATTGGCCGCTAGTTTGTCGACCACCCAGTCGCGAAATTCCCGGGCCCACGGTGTGATCGTCTCCGGCCCGGCGCGCCAATCCAGTTCGCCCAGGTTGTGGGTGATGCTGCCGGAGCCGATCAGCAGCACACCCTGTTCGCGCAGGCTCGCGAGTGCATGCCCGACTCGAGTCTGCAAAGCCGGGCCCAGGCGGCTGGGCAAGGACACTTGTACCACCGGGATGTCCGCTGCCGGGTACATCAGCGACAGCGGGACCCAGGTGCCGTGGTCGAAGGGGCGTTGCTCGTCAATACGTGCAGCCAGACCGTCGGCGTGCAGCAGTTCGACGATCTCACTGGCCAGCTGCGGGTCACCCGGCGCGGGGTATTGCACCGCAAACAGCTCGCGCGGAAAGCCACCGAAGTCGTGCCAGGTTTCGGGGGCAGCACTGCCGCTGACCAGCAGGTCCGGGCTTTCCCAATGCGCCGACACCACCACAATGGCTTTGGGCCGTGGCAGTTCGGCAGCCAGGCGCTGCAGCGCAGGACCGCTGGCCCCGGGTTGCAAGGCCAGCATGGGCGAGCCGTGGGAGATAAACAGGCTGGGGAGCATGAGCAGAGTCCTGAGGGTTAAGATGGAGCCATCTTCAATCAGATCATCGATCTAAATCTAATATAAGTTTTAGCGCCTTTTGATCGAATTTTCGGAGTGATTCATGCAGCCTGAATTTTGGCAGGACCGCTGGGCGAGCAATCAGATCGGTTTCCATCAGCACGAGGTTAATCCCTATTTGCAGAGGCACTGGCCAAGGCTGGGGGTGGCCGAGGGGGCAAAAGTGCTGGTGCCGTTATGTGGCAAAAGCCTTGACTTGGTATGGCTCAAGAGCCAGGGGTACCAGGTAGTGGGCGTGGAGCTGTCGGAGCAGGCGGTTGAGGCGTTCTTCAGCGAGCAGGGGCTTGTGCCGCACGTCAGTCAGCAGGGCGCCTTCAAGGTCTACCAGGCCAGCATGATCGAGCTGTGGTGTGGCGATTTCTTTAGCCTCGATGCCGGGGCGCTGGCCGGTTGCAGCGCCGTTTATGACCGCGCAGCGTTGATAGCATTGCCGCCACTGATGCGCGCGCAATACGCAGAGCATCTGAATGCCTTGCTGCCCTCAGGCTGCCAGGGGTTGCTGATTACCCTCGATTACGACCAGGGGCAGAAGGCCGGCCCACCCTTTGCTGTCACGGACGAGGAAGTGCAGGTGCTATTTGCACTGCATTGGGCGTTGGAGCGGCTGGAGGAGCGGGACATCCTGAGGGAGAGCGGAAAGTTCCTGCAGGACGGTGTTACTCGCCTTGAAGAGCGTGCTTATCGGCTGACCAGGCGCTAAAAGGGTTTTTCCTTTTGTAGGGGCGAGCGGTGAAATCAGCAGGCACAAAAAAGGGGCGATCAGATCGCCCCCTTGTTGAGTCATCCGGCTATCAGCCCCGGCGACGCAGTGCGTCAATCCGCTCTTCCAGCGGCGGGTGGCTCATGAACAGGCGAGCCAGGCCCTGCTTGATGCCGCCGTTGATGCCGAAGGCGGTCAGGCTGTCGGGCATATGCACCGGCAGGCCCTGTTCGGAGCGCAAGCGTTGCAGCGCGCCGATCATTGCGCTGGTGCCTGCCAGGCGTGCGCCGGCTTCATCTGCGCGGAACTCGCGTTTGCGCGAGAACCACATCACGATGGCGCTGGCCAGGAAGCCCAGGACCAGCTCGGCGAAAATGGTCGCCACGAAGTAGGCAATGCCACGGCCTTCTTCGTTCTTGAAGATGACCTTGTCGACGAAGTTGCCGATGATCCGCGCAAAGAACATCACGAAGGTGTTCACCACGCCCTGTACCAGCGCCAGGGTGACCATGTCACCGTTGGCCACGTGACCGATCTCGTGGGCCAGCACCGCCTTGACTTCGTCGGGCGAAAACCGCTCCAGCAGGCCCTGGCTCACGGCTACCAGCGCGTCGTTCTTGTTCCAGCCGGTCGCAAAGGCGTTGGCCTCATAAGCCGGGAAAATCCCGACTTCGGGCATTTTGATGCCTGCTTCTTGAGACAACTGCTCCACGGTTTGCATCAGCCATTGTTCATGGCGAGTGCGTGGTTGCGTGATGATCTGGGTGCTGGTGCTCATCTTTGCCATCCACTTGGAGATGAACAGCGAGAACAGCGAACCGGCAAAACCAAAGACTGCACAGAAAATCAGCAGCTGATTGAGGTTCAGATCAACCCCATTGGCCGCCATGAACCCGTTGAAGCCAAAAAGGCTCAGGGTGACGCTGGCAATCAGTACGACTGCCAGGTTAGTGGCCAAGAACAGCAGGATGCGCATCATGGTTGTAGAATTCTCCTCATGCTTAATATGTCGCTCACTGCGGGGTATATAAGGTGCGGCATGGGGTGATTCAACCGGGGGACTATTTCAAACTGTGTCCTACACCGTTGGCGTAGGGCCTTGAAGGGATTTTCCGACCTGTATTGTCAGCCCTGATCGACCCGATGCTACCCTGTCGCCCCGTGATTATAGGGGGCACGTCATCGGCAGGGGCCAAATGAAGTACAACCGCAAGTAAGTGACACAGAAGTGTTGCCAGATAATCGCTGTACGACCCTTTGTGAGTCGTACAGCGTCAATTGCCTTACTGGCGATAGGACTTCAGGAAGTTACCGATGCGACCAATCGCCATCTCCAGGTCATCCACACGTGGCAATGTCACCACGCGGAAGTGATCCGGCCATGGCCAGTTGAAGGCGGTACCTTGCACGACCAGCAGTTTTTCCGACAGCAGCAGGTCGAGCACGAACTTCTCGTCGTTGAGGATCGGGCAGACTTTCGGGTCGATCCGCGGGAATGCGTAAAGCGCGCCCATGGGCTTCACACAGCTCACACCGGGGATAGCGTTGAGCAACTCCCAGGTGCGGTTACGTTGCTCCAGCAGGCGACCTTGGGGCAGGATCAGGTCGTTGATGCTCTGGTAGCCGCCGAGGGCGGTCTGGATCGCGTGCTGGCTCGGTACGTTGGCGCACAGGCGCATGTTGGCCAGCATGTCGATGCCTTCGATGTAGCTTTGCGCATTGTGCTTGGGGCCGGAGATGGCGATCCAGCCGGAGCGGAAACCCGCCACGCGGTAGGACTTGGACAGGCCATTGAAGGTCAGGCACAGCAGGTCCGGGGCCAGGGAGGCAGTGCAGATATGCACGGCGTCATCGTAGAGGATCTTGTCGTAGATCTCGTCGGAGAACACCACCAGGTTGTGCTGACGCGCCAGTTCCAGCATGCCCAGCAATACTTCCCTGGAGTACACGGCGCCAGTGGGGTTGTTCGGGTTGATGATCACCAGGGCCTTGGTGTTGGGTGTGATCTTGGCCTTGATGTCGGCCAGGTCCGGGAACCAGTCGGCGCCCTCATCACACAGGTAATGCACCGGGTGGCCGCCCGCCAAGGTCACGGCGGCGGTCCACAGCGGGTAATCCGGGGCTGGCACCAGGACTTCATCGCCATTGTTGAGCAACGCCTGCATGGACATCACGATCAGCTCGGACACGCCGTTGCCCAGGTAGATGTCCTCGATGCCGACGCCTTCGACCTGCTTCTGCTGGTAGTACTGCATCACCGCCTTGCGCGCGCTGAACAGGCCCTTGGAGTCGCTGTAACCCTGGGCGGTCGGCAGGTTGCGGATCACATCCTGGAGGATTTCGTCCGGCGCTTCGAAACCAAACGGCGCCGGGTTGCCAATGTTCAGCTTGAGGATGCGATGGCCTTCCTCTTCCAGGCGTTTAGCGTGCTTGAGCACTGGGCCGCGAATGTCATAGCAGACGTTGGCGAGCTTGTTCGATTTGCTGACCTGCATGGCGATGTGATCCTGAAAATGAACGATCCCGACGGCGTAGGCACTACCGTAGGGTGAAGCCTGCACGGCCCGCACCCATAAATACGTTTGAATGCCGATGGCGCGGGTGCCAGACTGGCGTTTTGAAGAGGCGCAATCATACGTGCCGCCTGATCCATGGAAAAGACACAGATCAGGGTTTTTCAGTTGCCGAGGTGTATCGATGGATAAGTTGCAGAAAACTGTAGATGAATGGAAGGCGATGCTCGATCCGGAACAGTACAACGTGTGCCGTCTCAAGGGTACCGAGCGACCGTTCAGCGGCAAGTACAACGCCACCAAGACCGACGGCGTCTACCACTGCATCTGCTGCAACGAGCCGCTGTTCGATTCCAAGGCGAAGTTTGATTCCGGCTGTGGCTGGCCCAGCTTCTTTGAGCCGATCGCCGACAGCGCGATGGTCGAGATCCGCGATGTCAGCCACGGCATGATTCGCACCGAAGTCACCTGCGCCAAGTGTGACGCACACTTGGGGCATGTGTTCCCGGACGGCCCACCGCCGACGGGCCTGCGCTACTGCATCAATTCGGTATGCCTGGAGCTGGTGCCGCGCTAGGCTTGCATGGTCCCTGTAGGAGCGAGCTTGCTCGCGAAAAACGTCAACGATACCGCGGGTTTCCTGAATGAACGCGGCGTCTGATAGTTTTTCGCGAGCAAGCTCGCTCCTACAAATAAGGCTCTTCTTTCCCTGACTTGAGGCATTGCCATGAGCGACTCCCTGCTGAGCATCCCTTGCACCACCATCAAGGGTGAGCAAAAGACCTTGGCCGATTTTGCCGGCAAGGCCATTCTGGTGGTCAACACCGCGAGCAAATGCGGCTTCACCCCGCAGTACAAGGGCCTCGAGCAACTTTGGCAGCAATACAAGGACCAGGGGCTGGTGGTGCTCGGCTTTCCCTGCAACCAGTTCGGCAAGCAGGAACCCGGCAATGAAGGCGCGATATCCGAGTTCTGCGAGCTGAACTTTGGTGTCAGTTTTCCGCTGTTCAAGAAAATCGACGTCAATGGCAGCGATGCCCACCCGTTGTTTGTGCAGTTGAAAAAACAGGCCCCGGGGCTGCTGGGTTCCAAGAACATCAAGTGGAACTTCACCAAGTTTCTCATCGGCCGTGATGGCAAGCAGGTCAAGCGTTTTGCGCCAACCACCAAGCCTCAGGACTTGACCCAGGAGATTGAAGCCCTGCTCAAATGACCGCAATATTGCGGGTACCCATCAGAGGCTGGTTGTTTTAGGTACCCACAGTTCCAGTAAGGCGTTGAGTTCTTCCCGGCGAAACGGCTTGGCCAGGTAATCGTTCATTCCCGCGGCCCGGCAACGCTCGCGTTCTTCGGCCATCGCGTTGGCGGTCAAGGCAACAATGGGTAAGTCCGGCCAACGCCCGCTGCGGCGAATTTGTCGGCTGGCCTCATAGCCATCCATCACAGGCATGTTGCAGTCCATCAACACCAAGTCGAAGCGCTGGTCCTCCAGAAGCTTGAGGGCTTCGCCGCCATGGGCCGCGACGATCACCTCACACCCGAGCTTGCTGAGCATGCCCTTGGCCACCAGTTGATTGACCGCGTTGTCCTCCACCAGCAGGATGCGCGCGCGGTGCGCAAGCGGTGCGGTTTCTATCTGGACCGGGTCGAGCACCAGTTGCGCGCCGCTGCGCAGGTTGCGTTGCAGGATCTGGTACAGCGCGTTGCGGCTCAATGGGCGCGCTTGTTGCTGCAGCGGCGCCAGGGCCGTGACTTCTTCGCTGGGCAAAAAGTTGCCATAGGCGGTAACCAGCAGAATCGGCGCGCTGATGCCCGGGCGCAAGCGGAACAAGCATTCAGGGCAGTCGGTGATCAACAGGTCGGGCACCAGCCCGCTCAAATCATCGTCCTGGGAATAGCAGCGCGGTGTCAGCCCCCAAGAGGGCAATAGCGTGGTGAGCAGCTCCGTTAGCCCTCCGCCGGCGTTGGTAATGGCGATCACCTCGCCCGTGAGCGGTGCATAGTGCATGGCAGGCAAATGTGCGGGCAGTGGAAGGTCGGCGCAGAACTGGCTGCCAAAGCCCACCTCCGAGCTGATACTCAAGCGGCCTTGCATGGCTTCGCACAGGTTATGAGTCAACGCCAGGCCCAATCCCGTTCCGCCAAACTGGCGGGTAATGCCAGCGCCGGCCTGGGTGAACGGCTGGAAAATTTTCACCTGGGCTTCCTGGGCGATGCCAATGCCGGTATCGCACACTTCAATGCTGACCCGACCTTCCAAGGCGCGCAGGCGCACATCGACGCGGCCAAAGCGGGTGAACTTCAAGGCGTTGGAGAGCAAGTTACTGACGATCTGCCGCACACGGGTAGGGTCGCCGACCACCTGGGCGGGAAATTGCGGGTCGATCAGACAGGTCAGTTCCACACTCGGAGCGGCATTTTGCGAGAGCAGGTTGGCGGTATCTTCCACCAATGAACCCAGGTCGAACGGGATATGCTCCAGTTCCAGCTGGCCGGCGTCGAACTTGGACAGGTCAAGAATATCGTTGAGCAACTCCACCAGCACTTTGCCTGAGTCATGGGCAATGGACAGTTGCTGGCGCTGTTCGGCGGTCAGCGGGCTATCCAGTGAGAGGGCAATCATACCCAGCAACCCATTGAGCGGCGTGCGGATTTCATGGCTCATATTGGCCAGGAATGCTGCCCGTGCCTGAGCCATGCCCAGGGCAGTCATTTTCGCCGCCTCCAGCTCATCATTGGACTGGCTCAAGCGTTGGTTGCTGGCCTTGAGTTCGAGGGTGCGCGCAGAAACGATATTTTCCAGTTGCCCCAGATACTCCGTGAGGCGATCTTCGGCATGGCGCCGTTGCTGGATCTCGGTTTCCATGTTTTCGAATTGTTGGTTGGCGACGCTGACCAGCACGCCGATTTCATCGTGTTCATGCCCCGGTGGGCAATCCAGGCGCGCCTGTTTGCGTGTGCTCAGCTCGCGGATAATGCGCACCAGCGGTTGGGTGAGCATTACGTAGAACAGGCCGAGCAAAATCCCGGTGAGCAGCAGGCTGCGGGCGAAGCCGTTGAGCAGAGTGATCTCGGCGCGATGCAGGAAACGGCTGCCAAAGGCATAAGTATCGACGTCCAGGCGTAGCACACCAAGGGAGTCGTTGGGCATATGGCTGAGAAACAGTCGGTCTTCGAATTGGCGATTGGCACCAAACAGAAAGTCGCTGACCGGCCGATAGTTGCTTTCCTTGCGCGGACGGTTGACGTCGGCCAGCACCACGCCATTGTTGTCGATCAACTGCGCGCGGATGATGGCGGGGGAGTGCAGCAGGCCCAAGGTCAGTTCCTGGGCGAGTTCGGCATCGATGTTGTAGGCGATTCGTGACGCCGGGTTATGGCTGATTTCAATCAGTGAGCGTATTTCACGGTTGATGGATGCGTCTTCACTGGCATAATCAATGCCGATTTGGATCAGACTGAGCAGGGTTCCCAAGACGAAACCGACCAGCACAGTCAATCTGGCTTGTTTATAAGACAAGCGGTGGGCGAACTTGATATCCATCGAGTGTTGAACCACTTAGCGTTTCCCTTCGCCCGGCAAGCATAGCTGAACATCCACAAGCTTTTGCTCGCCCGGCATGAATCGTTTGTTTGATGCAGCCCTGCAGTTTGCCGCAGGGTTGCCAATACGCCATCTTTTGCAAGAAGTTGCCAGAGGAATAGCTGTGGATTCTCGATTGAATGCCTTTCTTGAGCGCGCCGACGCGGTGCTGGCTCGCCTGGAACCGTTGTTACCCGCCCCACGCCAGGCGATCGACTGGCACCAATGCCTGGCCGCCCGTTGGCAGCGCGAAGGTCGCAATGGCTTCCTGTTACCGTTGGAAGTGAGCCTGGACATGCGCCTGTCGGACCTGATCGGTGTCGACAAACAACGTGAACAACTGGCGCGCAACACCCAACAGTTCCTCGATGGGTTACCCGCCAACCATGCGCTGTTATGGGGTTCGCGTGGCACCGGCAAGTCTTCCATGGTCCGGGCCTTGCTCGCCCAGCACGCCAACGCCGGCCTGCGTCTTATCGAGATCGAGCGTGACCACCTGGCTGACCTGCCGCGGGTGGTCGAGCAACTGGTCAAGCTACCACAACGCTTCATTTTGTTTTGCGATGACCTATCGTTCGAGGCCGGCGAAGGTGACTATCGCGTGCTCAAGAGCGTGCTGGATGGTTCCCTGGAACAGGCGCCGGAAAACGTGCTGCTGTACGCCACGTCGAACCGTCGCCACCTTGTGCCGGAAAACCAGAGCGACAATGACAACTGGAAACGCGTGGATGGCGAATTGCACCCGAGCGAGGCGGTTGAAGACAAGATTGCCTTGTCGGATCGTTTTGGCTTGTGGTTGTCGTTCTACCCTTTTACCCAGGAGCATTTCCTGGATGTGGTGGAACACTGGATCGGTGAGTTGGCCAGCAAGGCCGGCTTGCAGTGGCAACGCGATGAGCAGCTTGACGTTCTCGCGGTGCGTTGGGCCACTGGGCGCGGCAACCGCAATGGCCGGTGCGCCTATCAATTCGCCCGTTACTGGGTGGGTCTTAAATTGCTGGAACGTCAACCATGATCGATTTACAACAGGCCGGCAGCGGCCTTGATGGCTATGCCATGCTCTGCGCGCAACTGGAGTCATTGCTGGCTGATGAGCGCGATTTTATTGCCAACAGTGCGCAGTTTTCCGCGTTCCTGTTCAACCAGTTGGATGACTTGAACTGGGCTGGCTTTTACCTCAATCGTAACGAAGAGCTGGTGCTTGGGCCCTTTCAGGGGCAGATCGCCTGTGTGCGCATTCCGTTTGGTCGCGGTGTGTGTGGTGCGGCTGCGGCCTCACGGAAAACCCAGCGCGTGGAGGACGTGCACGCGTTCCCAGGCCATATCGCCTGCGACAGCGCTTCGAACAGTGAATTGGTGGTGCCATTGGTCAAGGACGGCCAACTGATTGGTGTCCTTGATCTCGACAGCCCATTGCTGGGCCGCTTTACCCCTCAGGACCAGGTGGGGATTGAGCGGCTGGCGGAGATTTTCCTGCAGTTGACCGACTGCTGAAGCGGTGGGTACTTATGCTGGTCGCGGTAGGAGCGTATTTACTCGCTCCCGCCACGACGGGCCTTGGTGCTATGGGTCTTGCAGCTCATCCAGTTGAGCCCGCAGCATCTTCTCCAATTCCAGCATGAGCTGTTCCAGGGCCCTGATGCCGCTTTCGATCACGGCCCACTCGTCATTGCGAGAACAGGTTTGCTCCAAGGTTTCGCATTGCCCCGCCAACGAATGGGCTTGAACGATGCGGGCGGCACCCTTGATCTTGTGGGCTTGCTCAATGATGTCCGAGGGGGGCGCGTGTCGATCCCGCAGTTCGATAAGGACCCTGCGGTCGTGAAGGCTGCTGCTCAGCAGCTCCTCCAGCAAGCGTCGACTCAACTGTGGATCACCGCCGGTCAGCGCTTCCAGGCATTCGAGGTCCAGCCGTTGGGGCGCGGCTTCAGGGACGATATGTGCCAGCTGGCGCTCTAATATGGTAAGGCTGATGGGTTTGAACAGGCAGTCATCCATGCCGGCTTGCACGCACCGTTGCCTTTCCTCCGGCTGGGCGTTGGCGGTAAAGCCCAGTACCACGCAGGGCACCAATTGTTCGCGTTGCTCATATTCACGGATTGAACGGCTCAGTTCGTAGCCATTCATGATGGGCATGTTGCAGTCGGCAATTACCAGGTCGAAATGCTCTTTACGCCAGGCCTGGAACCCTGCGGCTCCGTGCTCGGCGGCGATGAATTTATGCCCCAGGTAGCCCAATTGCTGGCACATCAGCAGGCGATTCGCCGGGTGGTCGTCTACCACCAGTACGTTAAGCACCCGTGCGGTGGCCGGCGTTGGCGGCGTGTGTTCACCCACCGCCTGGATCGCTTGCAGGCGAGGCATGCTCAGGTTGACGTGCACCTGGGTGCCCACCATGGGCACGCTGCTCAGGCTCAATTGGCCGCCCATCATCGCGCACAGGCTGCGGCAGATCACCAGCCCCAGGCCCGCGCCACTGCGCGCCAGTTGCCCGGAGTTGTCCGCCTGGGCAAAGGGTTCGAACAGGCGCTGTTGGTCATCCCGGCTGATGCCGATGCCGGTATCTTCCACCACCAGTTTCAGCTCGATCTGCTCCGGGGCCTGGGTAGGCTGCAGCTCGACCTTGATCTTGACCTGCCCTTGTTCGGTGAACTTGATCGCGTTGCTCACAAGGTTCGATAGCACCTGCTTGAAGCGCAGCGGGTCTATCAGCACCTCGATATCGTTCAGGTCGGGTTTGAACTCCAGCAGCAGGCTGAGGGTTTTCTGCCGTGCGAGACCGTCGAAGACGCGCACCACTGATTCAATGACCTCCCGCAGGTTGACGCGCTCCGGCGCCAGGCTGAGGCGGCCGGACTCGATACGCGCGATGTCGAGAATGTCACCGATCAGCTCCAGCAGGTCTCTGGCCGAGTTGTACGCTACCTCGATCGCCGGACGGTCAAGGTGTCCTTGGTCGGCGCGCTTGAGCGTCAGTTCGAGCATGCCGATCACAGCGTTCATCGGGGTGCGAATCTCGTGGCTCATGGTTGCCAGGAACGTGCTCTTGGCGCGGTTGGCTTCGTCGGCACGCTCCTTGGCAGCGCGTAGTTCATCGAATAGCTGGCGTCGGTCACTGATATCGATCCAGCCACCGATGATGCCCTGGACTTCACCCGTAGAGTCGCGGTAGGGAAGGATCCAGTGATAGATAGTCAGTTTCTTGTCGTGGATATGCAGGCTGCGATCGAGGATCAGCGGGTTACCCTCGGCCACCACACGCAGATAGTCAGCATGATATTGGGCTGCCTCCGACGCCAGCGCCATGGTCATCTGGGTCACGCTTTTGCCGATCACCTCTTCGCGCTTGACGTCGAACACCTGCAGGTAGCTGTCGTTACAGGTCTGCAACAACCCATTGCGGTCGCGCACGTAGATCGGATGGGGCGTTTCATTGACCAGTGCACGCATGAACTCGAACTGATCGTTGAGGGCGCGTTCGGCCATTTTTCGATGCTTGATCTGGCGACGCATGTAGGCGTTCCAGGCCAGGGAAATCAATAGCAACAGCCCGGTGCCAATGATTATGCGCGCGATCAGTTGATGGTAATTACGCCAATAGCTGTCTGAGGCGGCGGTGTAGCCACGCCAGCGACTGTTGATCACACCCATTTCATCCGGGGCAATGCTGAGCAGGGCCTTGTCGATGATCGAGCTCAATTCCGTGGCTTGGCGCGAGGTGGCCAGAGTGAAGGTCGCGGGGGTGGTGCCGATGCTGGCGCTGATTTGCAGGCGGTCCTGGAAAACCTGGGAAGACAGGAAGTAGTTGGCGATCACCAGGCTGTTCACGGCCCCCTCCACTTGTCCCTGTGCGAGCAGCTCAGATGCTCTGAATGTATCACTGGTTTCCACCAGGTGAATGCCAGGAAAGTCCTTGCTGAGGGTTGCGGCCAAGGGGTTGCCCTGGGTTAGCGCCAGGCGCTTTCCTGCCATTTGCTCCATGTTAGCGGGCGCCCCTGGCTCTTTGCGCGTCAACAGCACATAGGAGTTTTCGAGGTAGGGGCGGCTGAAATTCAGCTGTGAGTCTCGTTCGTTGCTTGGAACGATGGCTCCGATCATATCGACGTTCTGGGTTGCCACCTGGTGGATCATCGCGTTGACGTCCCGACCGCGCTGGATCGAAAAACGCAGGCCCGTGCGCAGGCGTATCAACTCCAGCAGATCGGCGGTGATACCGCGAAAATTGCCGTCTGCATCGAAGAACGTCAGGGGCGCGAAAGTTTCGTTGACGACCACGGTGACCACCGGATGCTCTTTGAGCCAGCGCTCTTCGCGCTGGGTCAGTTGCAGTTTCTTGTCGGTCAGCAGGATGTCGCTGCCGGCGCTCCAGCGCTTGGCAATGCTTTCCCTTTCGTTGATGGGCACCGAGGCCAGGACTGAATCGACAATGCTGAGTAGCATCCGGTTGTCCTGGCGCATGGCAAAACTGAAGCCATAAGCTTCATGCTTGCCGAAGTTGGCCATGCGAATGTTTTTGAGATAGCCCTTGTTGATCATGTAATGGGTGGAAATGGTGTCACCGAGAAACACATCCGCCTGGTCGAAGGCCACTGCATTCAAGGCATTCTGATAGGACGGGTAGGCGCGGATGCTCGCCTTGGGGTACAGCTTTTCCACCTCGTTGAGCGGCAGGTAGTGATAGACAAGGCTCAGGCGCAGCCCATCGAGGCCTTCGCTGAGGCTGCGGGTTTCTCCCTCGCGCGTGACCAGCACCGGCTGGTCCACGGCATAGGGTTCGGAGAGGATAAGATTTGGCGTCGCAGCTTCAAACCCGTTTGAGGAGCCCAGCAGGTCAATTTCCCCGGCTTCCAGGGCACGAATGGCCGCCGCTCGGGAGGGGTAGCGCATCACATTGATTGGCAGGGAGAGTGCCTTGGCCAGTAATCCTGCGTAGTCGGCGGTAAGGCCTTCGTAGTCATGGCCGCTGGAAGTGAGGTCGAAGGGCGGGTAATCAGGTTTGGATGTCCCCAGCGTGAGTTCACGTTTGTTCTGCAGCCACTGGCGCTGGGCCTTGTCAAAATGAGTGTCCAGTTGAACAGCTCCCGCACGACTCAAGAGGGTGAAACGTTCCGGGCTGGTTTGGTGCTCCGCCAGCACGGTAGTGCTGAAGTACAAACCGGCACTTAATATAATCAGATAGTCCTTTATACGCCTGGGCATCCGCTTTCTCACACTAGCGCGTTTCGTTTTGCCATCTCGATGAGTTCTACCAAGGATTTGGCTTTGAGTTTCTGCATGAGTCTCTTTTTATAAGTACTGACCGTCTTGTTACTTAAAAACATACCTTTGGCAATTTCCTTGTTAGTGCGACCTTGCGCAAAAAGTTGCAGGACCATCAACTCTCGGTCATTAACTGACTTGAACAGTTCCAGCTCCTGGACATCCATGCCTTCGGCTCCGGGGCCACTCAATGCCTGGCTGGGGAAGTAGTTGTAGCCGGACAGGACAGCGCGAATGGCGCTCAGCAATTCGCTCAGGTCACCCTCCTTGCACACGTAGCCTTCGGCGCCCGAGCGCATGCACCGCGTAGCAAATAGCGTCGGGCACTGGGCCGTGAGCACCAGGGTCTTCATGGAGGTGTTCATGGCATTGAATCGGCAGAGCACCTCGAGACCGTCGAGTTTCGGGATGCTGATATCCAGAATCACCAAGTCTGGAAGGCACTCACGGACCATTTGTATGGCATCGCACCCGTTGTCTGTTTCGCCGACGACCTTGTAACCTTCGTGCTCCAGCAACATTCGAATAGCAAGCCGGATAACGGGGTGGTCATCGATAATAAAAACTGAGTTCATAATCACATTCCATGCAGGTGCAAATAAAGCGGGCACATTAGCTCAGAAGATAAGGGCACGGCATGAAGCGCACGAGCAGTAGATGCAAAACAGGAAAGTTCCTACAATTAAAAAGGTATACGCCTACAAGTTGATGGGTGGTCGTGACAGAGCATGTGAGCGTTTCGAACGCAATCGTGGCATGGTGATAGGCTTGAGTTTTTACGGCGGGCTTCGTAGCGTATTTCGTCGAAGGAGATGTTTAAAGTCCTACGTAGGGGGGGTAAAAGTTAAGCCGATTAACTTTTCAAGTTCGTCCTTGTTCAACGGTTTTGATAAGTAGCCAAGAAGCGGAAGACTTCGTTGCGAGGCTTGTTTTGTCAGGCTCATCAGTTCTGGCGTGGGTAACCCGCTTAACAGAATAGCGCTGGTAATGAAGCGCCGACGGTTGGCGATTTCCACTAGTTCAAGTCCGGGCAGGTCGGGCAGGCATTGGTCGCACAACATCAGGTCAAAGGGATGTTCGGACTGGCTCATTGTGCGTATGGCCTGCTCTGCGTTTTCCACCGCAGTCAGTTGATCGAAGCCGAAGCTGTTGAGCAGGCATTGGGTGGCCAGAAGTTGAAACGGGTGATCCTCCACCAAAAGAATACGAAGAGAGTATCTGGGCATAGAAAGCACACAGTGAGGCAAGCGTCGATGGGGGCAGTAGAATTGCTCGGTCGGTTGGGAACGCGTGATTATTCTTCGGATGCTTGTACGAATTCGATCAGTCCGCTCTGTTCCCATCGTAGGGCAATTCGTTTCAGGGAACAGGCGGTCGGATGCAAGCGTTACTGAGGGCTGGAACGCCCAGTCATTTCCCGTGCCATTTCGGTGGCGTAGCTGTCGGTCATACCAGCAATGAAGTCGATCATTCGCAGGAACGAGGCGTGCAGTGGCCAGGCGGGGTCAGGTGCGCTGTTGCCCAGCAAATCGAGAATGCGCCGATTCTTGAACGACGGTGTTCGCCCGCCATGTTGTTCAAGGGCCGCGCCGCAGAACGCGTTCAGCAGGATTTCCAAGGTGGTGTAAGCGCCGATTTCATGCAATGTCTTGCGCTTGTCCTGGAAAATTTTCTTGCGAGCCATGTCTTTGGCATCCAGCACGCAGCGCTTTGCCGGGCCGTGCATATGCTCCACCAGATCTCCCTGCAGCGTGCCGGCCAGCAGGGCGTCCTGCTGTTCGACAAACGCCTGCGCAGCCGCATTGGTCAGGTGCTCGATGGCTTTGCCACGCAGGATCGCCAGCTTGCGGCGGCGAGAGTCCAATGGGCCCAGCTGGCGATAGGTTTGTGGCAGGTCATCACCGACCAGGTCGAGCAACAACGACTCCACTTCGCTGTACTGCAGAAGCTCCATTTCCAGGCCATCTTCCAGGTCGATCAACGCGTAGCAGATGTCGTCGGCTGCCTCCATCAGGTAGACGAGCGGGTGACGCGCCCACCGTTGCTCCTCTAACTGGGGCAAGCCAAGCTTGTGGGCGATCTGCTCAAGAATTGGCAACTCGCTCTGGTAACAGCCGAACTTGTGTTTCTTGTAGCCCAGCGAGTCGGCGTGACGGGCAGTCCAGGGGTATTTGAGGTACGTGCCCAAGGTGGCGTAGGTCAGCCGCGTGCCGCCGTCGAACTGGTGGTATTCAAGTTGGGTGAGTACCCGAAAGCCCTGGGCATTGCCTTCGAAGTTAAGGAAGTCATTGCGTTCGGCGCTGCTCATGCCATCCAGCCAACCTCGCCCGGCGGCCTGTTGGAACCAGTGGCGAATGGCGTCTTCGCCGGAATGCCCGAATGGCGGGTTGCCGATGTCATGGGCCAGGCAGGCCGATTGCACCACCATGCCCAGGTCGCTGGGGTCGCACCAGTCGGGCAGGGCGCTGCGCAGGGTTTCGCCCACGCGCATGCCGAGTGAGCGCCCCACGCAGCTGACTTCCAGGGAGTGGGTCAAGCGTGTGTGGATATGGTCGTTGCTCGAAACCGGATGCACTTGGGTCTTGCGTCCCAGGCGCCGGAACGCGCCGGAGAAAATAATGCGGTCGTGATCTTTGTGGAAGGGGCTGCGGCCCAGTTCTTCAGGGCTGTGCAGGGGTTTTCCAAGACGTTCGCGGGTTAGCAGGGTGGGCCAATCCAAGGCGCAGGCTCTCCGTAGTGTGAATGACAGTTCCAGCTTCCCGGTTCGGCCTTCAAGGGCAGGCGAATCCAGCGGTCGGCCGCGTCGGTATCAATTAACAGGCAGCGCAAAAAACCGCAATGACCAGCAGGTGTCTGGTCATTGCGGTCATCGGCTCACGAGGGTCAGCTTTTGCGCGAAGAGCCTTGCATGGCCAACTTGATCAGGGGGATCAAGCCGGCACCTAGCCGCACAAGGCGCGTGATGCTGCTGATACTGCCGCCCTTGGCGCCCTTGCCGGTAAAGAAGCCCATCAGCGTAACCGCCGCCACGCCCCACAACGGCGCGTGCTTGATGCCCAGGCTGTCCTGCCAGTTGTGGCGCATGTTGCGCATTTTGTGCAGGGGCGCCATGAGTTGTTGGGACTCATGACGGATTTCCTGGCGGTGCATTTCCATGCGCAGGCGAATCAAGGCTTTGCGCATTTCCCGGCGAGAAGTATTTTGCGGGATCTCAGTCATGCTCATGGCAGCAGGCGCTCCCGGTCATTGGCCAGTTCTTCGAGCGTGGCGTGGAAGGGCGTGGACTCATCGAATACCGCCGCCTTCAAGCGCACACCGCAGAACGCAGCGGCCAGGCTGTAGAACACGCAGAGGCAGATGATGCCGGTCAGGCGATAGCCCGTGTCCCACACCAGGATCATCACCAGCGTCGACAACCCCACCAGCAACAGCAGGGCAAACACCAACGCCAGGCCGGCAAATAGCAACAGGCTGACGGTACGGGCCTTTTGCTCTTGTAATTCAATGCCGAACAACTCGACATGACTGTGCAGCAAGCCCAGCACAGCTGCGCCCAGGCGTCGGGAAGTTGAACCGCTTGCTGAGGAATGTGCGCTCGTGGATGAGCTGGATTCGCCGATAGACATGGTTAGCGCCTTGTAGCCAATAGACCGATCAAAAAGCCTACGCCGGCAGCAATGCCGACCGACTGCCATGGGTTGGCTTGCACGTAGTCTTCGGTGGCGGTGATTGCCGCCTGGCCGCGCTCGCGCAATGAGTCTTCGGTCAGTTGCAGGGTCTCGCGGGCCTTGAGCAGGCTCTCGTGGATCTTGGTGCGCAGCTCGTCAGCCTGGTCACCGGCCAGCACGGCAGTGTCGTCCAGCAGCTTTTCGGTATCGCTGACCAGGGTTTGAAAATCCTCCATCAGTATCTCTTGAGCAGTCTTTGCTGTTTTACCGGCCATGGTTATCTCCGTGGGTAGCTGATCTGTACGTGTGGTTTCGAGTCGCGGCGTTCGCTGAAGGTTCATTGCAATTGTGTGGTACAGCTTTTGCTTTGCCTTGGTGCGCAGGTTCTGGAGCCTGCGCTGAATCCGGGCGGTCGAGGTGAAAACCTTGGAAAACCTTACCCTAAATCACTTAATTTCGCGGAAAAACCCTTTCGGCAACGGCCTGTTGTGTTGATCGCTGCGCTAAAGCGGTTCACGCCCTCTGAAGAAAGGCGGAGCCGACGGTGCCAATTTAGTGCGCGAAACCCTGGCTTGAACCGCTTTGGTGCTTTTTGCCTTGATGCAGGCCTGCCAACCTCCATGGAAAACTTGCAAAGCGCGGTGGACACCCTCGTCCACAGTTCCAATACCTTGTTCATTCTGATTGGCGCGGTCATGGTGCTGGCCATGCACGCCGGCTTTGCCTTCCTTGAGGTTGGCACGGTGCGCCAGAAGAACCAGGTCAACGCCTTGTCGAAAATCCTCAGCGATTTCGCGATTTCAACGCTGGCCTATTTCTTTATAGGCTATTGGATTTCCTACGGTGTGAGCTTCCTGCAACCGGCCGCGGTGATCAGCGCCGATCATGGCTACGGCCTGGTGAAGTTTTTCTTCCTGCTGACGTTTGCCGCGGCGATTCCGGCAATTATTTCCGGCGGGATTGCCGAGCGTGCGAAGTTTGCCCCGCAGCTGTGTGCCACGGCGCTGATCGTGGCGTTTATCTACCCGTTCTTCGAAGGCCTGGTATGGAACGGCAACCTTGGCCTGCAAGCATGGCTGCTCGCAACCTTTGGCGCCAGCTTCCACGACTTTGCCGGTTCCGTGGTGGTTCACGCCATGGGCGGCTGGCTGGCGCTGGCGGCGGTGTTGCTGCTGGGCCCGCGCAATGGGCGTTATCGTGAAGGGCGCCTGGTGGCGTTTGCGCCGTCGAGCATTCCTTTCCTCGCGCTGGGCTCGTGGATTCTGATCGTGGGCTGGTTCGGCTTTAACGTGATGAGCGCGCAAACCCTCAATGGCGTCAGTGGTCTGGTGGCCGTCAATTCGCTGATGGCCATGGTCGGCGGCACCGTGGCTGCCCTGGTAATTGGCCGTAACGATCCCGGTTTTCTGCACAACGGTCCTTTGGCCGGGTTGGTGGCAATCTGCGCCGGTTCCGACCTGATGCATCCGGTGGGCGCGCTGGTCACGGGTGTGGTCGCTGGCGGCTTGTTCGTGTGGTGCTTTATCGCTGCCCAGGTGCGCTGGAAGATCGACGACGTGCTGGGGGTGTGGCCGTTGCATGGCTTGTGTGGCGTGTGGGGCGGCATTGCCTGCGGCATCTTCGGGCAGGCTGCCCTGGGTGGGCTGGGCGGCGTGAGCCTGATCAGCCAGTTGATCGGCACCGGGCTGGGCGTGGCGGTAGCATTTGGCGGCGGCTTGCTGGTGTACGGCGTGATCAAGCGCGTGCAAGGGCTGCGCTTGAGCCAGGAACAGGAGTATTACGGCGCGGACCTGTCGATCCACAAGATCGGCGCGGTCAGTCAGGACTGATCGGCGCGTCTTCGTCAGTGTGTGGCGGTGGGTAGAAACCGTGCAGCAGGCGATAGTGGTTGCGCCGTACTTCATTCACTCGCGCCTGCACCTGTTGGTCCGGCAGGCCCAGCAGGATCAGGGCGTGGGAGGCGAGCATCAGGCTCGACTCCAGCAACTCGGGCACCACCTCGCTGGCGCCCGCGGCCTTGAGTTCAGCCAACTGGGTGTCATCGCGTGTGCGCACCAGGATCGGCACGTCTGGGTTGATCTGCCGCGCCTCCTTGAGCACCACCAGGGCGACATCGCTGTTATCCACCGCGATCACCACCAACCGCGCCCGTTCCAGGCCGACGGCGCTGAGTAATGCACGGCGGCGGCAGTCGCCGTAATGCACATTGCTGTCCTCGGTGGCGGCTTCCTGCACCCGTTCGGGGTCATCATCCAGGGCGATAAACGCCTGTTGTTCGCGGCGCATAAAGCGCCCGATGGACTGGCCTACCCGGCCATACCCGCAAATCACCACGTGTCCGTGCAATTGAGCGTTGAGCGCGGTGATGTTTTCCAGTTGCACTTGCTGGTTGGGCTTGCGATGCAGGCGCAGCGCGATGGCCGGTGCCGCACGTAACAGCAGCGGTGTCAGCAGCATCGAGCAGAAGGTGGCAGCCAGTAGCAGGCCGTTGAACTCATCGGGAATCAACCGGCTCTGCTGCATCTGCGCCATCAGCGCAAAACAGAACTCGCCGCCCTGGGCCAGCGCCAGACCGCTGCGCCAGGCTGTTTCGGTGTCACTGTTACGCCACTTGACCAGCGCCGCGACGACGCTGCCTTTGACCAGCATCAGCGTGAGCGTCAGGCCGAGGATCAACAGGCTGTGGCTGACGAACAACTGCAGATCGATGAGCATGCCGATGCTGACAAAAAACAGCCCCAGCAGGATGTCGCGAAACGGGCGGATATCGGCTTCGATCTGGTGTCGGTAATGACTTTCCCCCAGCAGCATGCCGGCCAGGAATGCACCGAGGGCAGGGGACAGGCCCAGCAGGTGGGTGAGCCAGGCGGTGAGCAAGACAATTACCAGCGCCAGCAGCACAAACAGTTCCGCCGAATGAGACGCGGCGACTTCACGGAACAGGCGCGGCAGCAGCCAGCGGCTGGCGAACAACAGGCCCACGAACAGCACCACGGTTTTGCCCAAGGTCAGCGGCAGCGCCCAGTACCAGGCTTGGTCGCTGCTGCCGGCAAATACCGGTACCAATGTCAGCAGCAACACCGCTACGACATCCTGGAACAGCAACACGCCGATCGCATTCTGCCCATGACTGCTGAAGACTTCACCCAGGCTGGTCAACTCCTTGCTGACAATGGCGGTGGACGATAACGCCAGCCCTGCGCCCAGTAACAACGCGACGCCAGGTGCGAGGCCAAAGCTCATCAATAACGCGCCCAGCAAGGCCCCGCACCCCAGCACTTGCAGGCTGCCCAGGCCAAATACCACGCTGCGCAGCGCCAACATTTTCGACAGGGAAAACTCAAGCCCCAGGGAAAACAGCAGGAACACCACACCCATCTCGGCCAGGTCTGGCAAGTCTTCGTTGTCATTGACCCAGTCCAGCGCGGTGGGGCCCACTGCCAGGCCTACGCACAGGTAGCCCAGCACGGGCGGCAACTGCAGCCGGCGAAACAGTGCAATCACCACCAGGGATGAGGCCAGAATAATCAGCAGGTTGGCGAACACAGGCATCTCCGTTGCAGGGCGAGCGGCAAAAAGCCGCGAGAATCGCTGAATCAGTTATACGCCATGGTGATCTGGATCAGGCTTTTTGCGCCGTAGGAGCGAGCTTGCTCGCGAAAAACGTCAACGATAACGCGGGGTTCCTGAGTGAACGCGGCGCGCGGGAGTTTTTCGCGAGCAAGCTCGCTCCTACAGGGGCTTGTTGGGATTAGAATGGAGGTTCGTTTCTTGTTCGAGTCCTTTCATCATGCTTCCTGTATGCCAGCTGTTCGGCACCCTGGGTTGCCATCTGTGTGAGATTGCCGAAGCCGAAGTCATGCCGCTCGTCGAACACGGGCTGTTGGTGGAGTTGGTGGATATCGCCGATCCGGAGGACCTGACAGACGTCTACGGCCTGCGGATTCCGGTGCTTCGCCGCACGGACACCGGGGCGGAACTGGACTGGCCGTTCGACACCGCGCAGGTGGTTACCTTCCTGCGCTGAGATTTATGCGATGGCGGCTTTCCAAATATTAAGTTACTGTATATTCGTACAGCGATTGAATAGAGGGAACGCCCGTGGTGAATGTTGAACAACTTAAAAGCAGCGTCAATCGCATGTCCGCCGATGTGGTGCGTGACGCGGTGAACGAACTGCGCCTCGATGGCCTGGTCACGGAAGGCAAGACACCGTTTAACAAAGTGCATTTCAACACCTGCTTCGCGGAAATCGAGGCGCTGTTCCAGCGCGCCGGTTATCACAAGCAGCTCGATGTGGTGGGTTATCAGGGCTTGCTCTACGCGCTGTATGACCCGGGCCGTTGGGAAGCGGTGGACGTGCTGCGCTGGCTCAAGGAATTCACCGAGGCGGCAAGCGCCTCGCCGGTGCTGCGGGCTCAACTGGCCAAGGCCTGAGATAGGCCCTAGGCAATCGTGCGCCATGGGCGATAATGCCCGCCTGTTTTCCAGGCTTTGAGCGTCGGCATGTCCACTTCCGTTTTTTCCCCCTCCCAGCACCAAGCCAGCACCCTGTACTTGCCGCCGGGCTCCTGGGTGACGGTGCTCGATTGCCTGTGCGCACACTTTCCGGCCATCGGCCGCGAACAGTGGTTGGACCGCATTGCCCGCGGCCGGGTGCTGGATGTCAATGGCAGCCCGATCAGCGTGGGCCTGGGCTACAAGGAAGGCTTGTGCATCTATTACTTTCGCGAAGTGCCCAACGAGAAAGTGATTCCGGTGCAGGAAAACATCCTGTACGCGGATGAGCACCTGGTGGTGGCGGACAAACCGCATTTCCTGCCAGTGACACCCGCTGGCGAGTACGTCGAGCACACCTTGTTGCGACGCTTGATCCGGCGCCTGGACAATCCCGCCCTGGTGCCCCTGCATCGCATCGACCGACATACGGCGGGGTTGGTGCTGTTCTCCGCCAACCCGCACAGCCGTTCGGCCTATCAGCAATTGTTTCCCACGCGACGTATCGACAAATTCTACGAAGCCATCGCTCCGGCCTTGCCGCACCTCAGCTTCCCGTTGGTGCACAAAAGCCGTTTGGTGGATGGCGAACCTTTCTTTCGCATGCAGGAAGGGCCGGGTGCCAGCAACACCGAGACGGCGGTAGAGGTGCGCGAGAAAAACGCTGATCTATGGCGCTACGGCCTGTTCCCGGTGACCGGCAAGAAGCACCAGCTGCGCGTGCATATGACGGCGCTCGGGGCGAGCATCTGTAATGACCCGTTCTACCCCGAAGTGATCAAGGATGCCGAGGACGATTACGCCAAGCCACTCAAGCTACTGGCCCAGGGCGTGCGCTTTATCGACCCGGTAAGCGGTGAACAACGCAGCTTCCGCAGCCAGATCACCCTGGACTGGTAAACCCCAGGAACAACAAGGCCCGCGCGAGGCGGGCCTTGTGTGCAAGCGCTGAGGCTTACAGGTCTTTAACGGTGCGAACCTGATCTTTATTGATACGGGTGTGCTTGCCGTCCAGTTGTTCGAATTCGTAGAAGCCCGAATCTTCATCGTACTTCGGGGTGTCGACGGCCTGGATTTCGCGACCGTCATTCAGGGTGATCACTGTTGGCGAAGCGCAACCGGCGAGGGTGGCGAGGCCCAGTGCAAGCATGAGAGCGGCGATGGTCCGTTGAGTCATGAGTTTGTCTCCGAGAGAATACTTTTAAATTGCTGACCTTGTGACGTACGGGACGCCGGCAAAGTTCCTTGTGCAGGGTTCATTCTGACATGCCAGCCCGGGGGTGCAACAGCTCGGGCGTATTAAGATTGGCCAGGCGCGGGTCATCGGCCGGGCATTCCAAGGCCACCGCGCCCAGTTGCAGCCAGAGCTTACGCGGGCTGCGCTCACCCGCTTGCCATGCCTGTTCCACTTGGTTTTTCAGGCTCGTGGGAATGATGCACAGCAAGGGTTCCCAGCATTCACCCTGGCGCACCATCACCGGCGCCTGCGGGTTGCGTCGTGCGGTCGCACGCAGGTCGGCGAGCAGTCGCGCATCGATCTGCGGCACATCGCAAGGCAATATCAGCAGATGCTCATGGCGTGCGGCGAAGAGTCCTGCACGGATACCTGCCAGCGGGCCGGGGAAGCCCGGGTTGTCATCGCTCACCTGTTGGTCGGCATAGAGCGCGTAGCGTTCATGGTTGCGGTTGCACGAGATGATCAGGTCATCGGTGAGCGGCCGGGCCAACTGGTGCAGGTGGGCGATCAAGGGCTGGCCTTGCCATTCCAGCAGCCCTTTGTCCTGCCCGCCCATGCGTTGGCCGCGACCACCGGCCAGCAACAGGATCGAACACGGCAGGGAAGGAAATTCAAACGTCATGGTGGTTGCGCTGCGGCAGGGAAACAGGGGCCTGTGATATAACATCGGGCTGTTCCTTCGACAACCGGACCGTGCCATGAAAGCCAAGGCCGATGCGCCCTTTGTACCCCTGAATATTGCTGTATTGACCGTCAGCGACACCCGCACCCTGGAGACTGACACCTCCGGCCAGGTCTTTGTTGACCGCCTCACGGCCGCCGGCCACCGCCTGGCCGAGCGCGTGCTGCTCAAGGACGACCTTTACAAGATTCGCGCCCAGGTGGCCCACTGGATCGCCGAAGACGTGGTGCAGGTGGTGCTGATTACCGGCGGCACCGGCTTCACCGGTCGCGACAGTACCCCTGAAGCAGTGAGCTGCCTGCTCGACAAGCAGGTCGATGGTTTTGGCGAGCTGTTCCGCCAGATCTCCGTGGCCGATATCGGCACCTCCACCGTGCAATCTCGCGCCCTGGCGGGGTTGGCCAATGGCACCCTGGTGTGCTGCCTGCCGGGCTCCACCAATGCCGTGCGCACTGGTTGGGACGGCATCCTCGCCGAGCAGCTGGATAACCGTCACCGCCCGTGCAACTTCGTCCCGCATCTGAAGCAGGCCGAACCTTGTGAATCCCGTGGATAAGCCCGGCAAGACCGGCGCCCTGATGCCGGTGGAAGCAGCCCTGCAGCGTTTGCTCGACATGGCCGCCGCCGCGCCGATCCGCGAGCAGGAAGTACTGCCCCTGGCTGAGTGTGATGGCCGGGTATTGGCCCAGGACCTGATCTCCACACTCGACCTGCCACCGTGGCCCAACAGTGCCATGGACGGCTACGCCGTGCGCCTGGCGGACTGGACCGGCGAACCCTTAGTGGTGAGCCAGCGGATTTTCGCCGGCACTGCCCCTGAACCCTTGGCGGCCGGCACCTGTGCGCGCATCTTTACTGGCGCGCCGGTGCCCCAAGGCGCTGACTGCGTGCAGATGCAGGAAAACGCCGTGGTGCATACCGACCAGCGCGTGAGTTTCACCGAGCCATTGCAGATGGGCGACAACATCCGGCCTCAGGGCCAAGAGACCACGGTCGGCGAGACCGTACTCAGTGCCGGCACCCGCCTGGGCCCTATCGAACTCGGTTTGGCCGCGTCTCTTGGACGTGATCGACTCGAGGTGGTGCGGCGCGTACGCGTGGCCGTGTTGTCGACCGGCGACGAACTGATCGAGCCAGGGTTGCCGCTCGGCCCTGGGCAGATCTACAACAGCAACCGCCGCGTGCTGTGCAGTTGGCTGATGCGCATGGGCTGCGAAGTGATCGATGCCGGGATTCTTCCGGATGATCTGGAACAGACCCGCGCGCGCCTGGCGGGGCTGGGCAGCGTTGACCTGATCCTCTCGACCGGCGGTGTGTCGGTGGGCGAAGCGGACTTCCTCGGCATTGCCTTGCGGGAAGAGGGTGAGCTGGCGCTGTGGAAGCTGGCGATCAAACCGGGCAAGCCGCTGACCTTCGGGCATTTTCGTGGCGTGCCGGTGATCGGCCTTCCGGGCAATCCGGCGTCGACCCTGGTGACTTTTGCGCTGCTGGCGCGCCCGTATCTGTTGCGCCGTCAAGGTGTGCTGGAGGTGCAGCCGCTGCGCTTCGAAGTGCCGGCAGGGTTCGTCTGGCCCAAACCCGGCAACCGCCGCGAGTACCTGCGCGGGCGGATCGAACAGGGCAAGGCGATCATCTACCGCAACCAAAGCTCCGGGGTGCTGCGCAGTGCGGCGTGGGCTGAAGGCTTTGTCGAGGTGATGGAAGGGACCACGCTGGCCATCGGCGACCGGGTCAACTTCATTCCTTTGAGCGAAGTCCTGAACTGAACACAGATCAAAAATGTGTGTGGGCTTGCCTGCGATAGCCATAGGTATCTACACAACTTCAGTACGACACTGACCCTGTGGCGAGTGAACCTGCTCCCGTGACGGCCTGACAGCGCTGATCTAGCTGACGCAACGCGATCCAAATGTGGGAGCTGGCTTGCCTGCGAAGACGGCCTCACAGTCGACACCGTTATACCGGGTGTATATCCATTCCTGCGGTAACGGCCGCTTAGGGTTCCGCTCTGACAGCGGCTCACTTTTGAAAGGAGCCCAAAAGTAAGCAAAAGGCTCTTGCCCCACCACTCGGCACCTCGCTTGAGCTCGGTGTGCCCGTAATCCGCCAGTGATTTGGGGGGCCGCCGCCACGCGCCATCCATGGCGCGGGGCGGCTAAACCGGCATCCCTGCCGGTTTACCCCCCAAATCCCTGTCGAATTTCGGCCAGCGTGGTTTAACGGGGCGCCTGAGATCAAGATCAAAAGCAGATCAAGATCAAGATCAAGAGCGGCTCGCTTCGCATCGTGGTTACCGTTGAGCGCTACAGAGTTGTGTAGATACCTATGCTGCGATAGCGGTGTATCAGTCACCTGACATCAGGCTGACCCACCGCTATCGCAGGCAAGCCAGCTCCCACAGTTGGTTGGTGTATGGGCCTCATGAGCAATCAGTAATCGTCACCCTGCTCAGTGACATCCCGCTCCACCGGCCCCGCATCCGGGTCGTAGCCCGCCGGGAACTTGCCCTTCAACGTCCAGGCAAACGCAATGATCTCGGCAATCGTGCGGTACAACTCTTCCGGAATGCTGTCCCCCAGTTCCATGCGCGCCAGCAGCTTCACCAACTCGGCGTTTTCATAGATCGGTACTTCATTCTCCCGTGCCAGCTTGAGGATGGCTTCGGCCAGGGCATCATCGCCTTTGGCTGTCAGGGTAGGGGCCTGTTGGCCGTCGTACTTGAGGGCGATGGCCTGGCGGGGCGGGTCGGCGTTTCTCATGCGGTTTCATCCACCCAGCGTTGCTCCAGTCCGGTTTTTGGCCCGCGTGGCGGGGTGCCCAGGTGGCAATCCAGGTCGCCGACGTTGAGCCCGGATGAGACCAGGCGCTCACGCAGGCTGCCCAAGTGGCTTTCGATCAGGCTGGCCGTGAAAGGGCGGCTGGCCCATAACTGGCTGGACAGTTTGCCCTGGGACAGCTGCGCCTGAACTTGCAACGGCCCCAGCGGCTCCATGTCGAAGGCCAGTTCGACGCGCCAAAGCATCTGTTTCGGGTCTTTTTTATCCTTGCGCTCGGGCTGGTCCTTGTCTGGCGCGGGCTCCTCGCGTTGGAACTTGACCTGCAACGGCACGATGTCTTGCAGGGTGCGCATGGGAATCTCCAACTGCCAGGTCGTTTGCAGGCGTCCGTCGGCGGTGGTGCCGGTCTGTTCCAGGCTCGACAGTTGATGGCTCTGCAAGCGCGAGATCGCCCCGGCGGCCAGGCGTAGCAGATTTTCCAGGTCGCCTTCACCTTCCAGTTTTGCCATCAGTCTTTCGGGCAGCGGGAAGCCGGCAGGTGTCTGCCGGGCGCCGACCTGGCCGAGGGTGTTCAGCGGGCTGCGCACAAAGTGCGGCAACACCTGGGCCAGGGTATTGGCGGCGAGGATCGCATTCAGGTTGGTGCTGGCGGGCAGGGCGGGCAGCAGGTCTGCGACCAGGCGTAACAGCGCGCCTTTCATGTCCAACGGTGGGATTTGCGGGTTCTGGCCGGCGAGCAGTTTGGCTTCCAGAAAGGCGCCGCTGTTCTGCACCACCTGAGCCAGCACCTTGGGGTTGCTGACCTGTGCCAGATCGGGCAAGGCCGCCAACAATCGCTCGGCGGCGGCCCGCAGCTCGGCCGATGTGCTGTCGCCACGGGGCAGGTTTTGCAAGGCGGTGAACACCGCATCCAGCGAGCCTTGGCGACTTTGCTGAGTGGCAAGTTGCTGCGTCACGGCCAGTTGGTCCTTCAGGCCGCTTAGCGGTACGAAGTTCAGGGTCTGCGCGTTCTGCACCACGGCACTGAGCAAGCTGCCCACCCTCAGCGGCTGGGGGCTTTCCAGGGTGAGGGTGGCACCGGCCAGGGCGTTATTGAGCACACTCACCAGCGAGCGATAGATCGCCGGTTGCGCCGTGCCCTGGGGTAGCATCTGCGTGGTCAGCACCTTGGCTTGCAACAACGTACCCACCGGCATCTGGTGGGGGTCGAGGCGAGTGAGAGCGGCCACGTTGGCACTCATGGCTTGCTGCAAGGTAATGGCCAGGTTGCCCGCAGGCGTCTGGCTCACCGCCACATTGCTGCCCAGGGGCAAGGGTTGGGCACTGCTGGCCTGCACCAGCGCCTGGCGACCGCCTTCGAGGGTCAGTTTGAGCAGTAACTGAAAGGCCTCGCCGCCTTGTTTAAGCGCGATGACCTCGGCGTTCACGGTTTTCCCCGGGTCGATCAACCCAGCCTGCGGCTCTAACAGTTTGAGCAGCTCGCCGGCGGCCGGCAGCGGTGCGGGCCGGGGCGCGGAGGTTGGCGGCAGTGGAGGAAGGTTGATCTCACCGGTCATCGTGCGCATCGTCTCTGGGGAAATTGCCCTCTTTAGAGTAGGGCATCGCATGTATAATGCCGCCCGTCTGCAAAGAGAGCGGTAAAAACCTCACAACTATTTGATCCAGCTCTCTAAAATCGGTCGCCAAAGCCGTTATTGTGCATCTCTCTATAACGGCCGCTGCACCGCCGACTTGAACCGTAAAGGCCCGCGATCTTTTGACCAGCCCTCTTCTTGAAGCCGTAGCGCTTGCCTGTGAACGCGACCTGCGCCTGCTGTTCGAGCAACTCGACCTGCGGCTGACGGGTGGGGACATGGTGCAAATCAGTGGCCCCAATGGCAGCGGCAAGACCAGCCTGTTGCGCCTGCTGGCTGGGCTGATGCAGCCGACGGCCGGCGTGGTGCATCTCAACGGCAAGCCCTTGAACGGACAGCGTAGCGAGCTGGCGCGCAACCTGATCTGGATCGGCCACGCCGCCGGCATCAAAGACGTACTCACTGCTGAAGAAAACCTCAGTTGGCTCAGCGCCCTGCATCATCCTGCTTCCCGTGACGCCATTTGGCAGGCCCTGGCCGCGGTGGGCCTCAAGGGCTTTGAGGACGTTCCCTGCCACACCCTGTCCGCCGGCCAGCAGCGCCGCGTGGCCCTGGCCCGCTTGTACTTGCCCGGCCCGCCGTTGTGGATTCTCGACGAACCTTTCACCGCCCTCGACAAACAAGGCGTGGCTCAACTCGAAGCACACCTGGCCCAGCACTGCGAGCAAGGCGGCCTGGTGGTGCTCACCACCCACCACACTTTGGCGCGCATGCCCGCTGGCTACCGTGAGTTGGACCTGGGGCGGTGGTCGCTATGAGTGTGTTCGCCCTGTTGGTCGCCCGCGAAGCCCGGCTGTTGTGCCGTCGCCCCGCCGAACTGGCCAACCCGCTGGTGTTCTTTGCCATCGTGATCGCGCTGTTCCCGCTGGCGGTTGGCCCGGAGACTAAACTGTTGCAAACCTTGTCCCCAGGACTGGTGTGGGTCGCCGCGCTTTTATCGGTTCTGCTCTCGCTGGACGGGCTGTTTCGCAGTGATTTCGAAGACGGTTCCCTGGAGCAGTGGGTCCTTTCGTCGCACCCGTTGCCACTTCTGGTACTGGCCAAGGTGCTGGCACACTGGGTTTTTTCCGGCTTGGCGCTAGTCTTGCTCTCGCCACTGCTTGCCATGATGCTTGGGTTGCCCGTTGAATGCCTGCCGGTGCTGCTCCTGTCTTTGTTACTCGGCACGCCGGTGCTCAGCCTGTTGGGGGCGGTGGGCGCAGCGTTGACCGTCGGCTTGAAACGGGGCGGGCTGTTGCTGGCCCTGTTGATTCTGCCTTTGTATATCCCGGTGTTGATCCTGGGCAGTGGCGCGTTGCAAGCCGCGCTCATGGGCATGCCGGCGACCGGTTACCTCTTGTGGCTGGGTAGCCTGACCGCCCTGGCGGTAACCCTGACACCTTTTGCTATAGCCGCCGGCCTGAAAATCAGCGTCGGTGAATAATGAGGTCTGACCCGGCGTCAATGACGCTGAGTCAGTAAAGACCCTGAGCTTTTCGCCACGACGAAAAGCACCGTGATGGAAACAGCAATGAACTGGACCTGGTTTCACAAGCTCGGCTCGCCCAAATGGTTTTATGGCATCAGTGGCAAGCTGCTGCCGTGGTTGAGTATCGCCGCCATCCTGCTGATCGGCACTGGCCTGGTCTGGGGCCTGGCCTTTGCGCCGCCGGACTATCAGCAAGGCAATAGCTTTCGCATCATCTATATCCACGTACCTGCCGCGATGCTGGCCCAGTCCTGCTATGTGATGCTGGCGGTGTGTGGCATCGTCGGCCTGGTATGGAAGATGAAGCTGGCCGACGTGGCCCTGCAATGCGCCGCGCCGATCGGTGCATGGATGACCGCCGTGGCACTGGTGACCGGTGCGATCTGGGGCAAGCCGACCTGGGGCTCATGGTGGGTGTGGGATGCGCGCCTGACCTCGATGCTGATCCTGCTGTTCCTGTATTTCGGCCTGATTGCCCTGGGCAACGCCATCAGCAACCGTGACAGCGCCGCCAAGGCCTGCGCGGTGCTGGCGATTGTCGGCGTGATCAACATCCCGATCATCAAGTACTCGGTGGAGTGGTGGAACACTCTGCACCAGGGCGCCACCTTCACCCTCACCGAAAAACCGGCGATGCCCGTGGAGATGTGGGCGCCGTTGCTGTTGATGGTGCTGGGCTTCTACTGTTTCTTCGGCGCCGTATTGCTGCTGCGCATGCGCCTTGAAGTGCTCAAGCGTGAAGCCCGTACCAGTTGGGTGAAAGCCGAAGTGCAAAATTGCCTGGGAGTACGTGGATGAGTTTTGCTTCTTTCAGCGATTTTCTCGCCATGGGCCACCACGGCCTGTATGTCTGGACGGCCTATGGCATCTGCCTGGCGGTGCTGGCCCTCAACGTCGCCGCGCCGATCCTGGCCCGCAAGCGTTACCTGCAACAAGAGGCGCGACGTCTGCGCCGGGAGACCGAAAAGTGAATCCGCTGCGTAGAAAGCGTCTGTTGATCATCCTTGCCATCCTGGCCGGCGTCGGCATTGCCGTGACCCTGGCCCTGAGCGCCCTGCAGCAGAACATCAACCTGTTCTATACGCCCACCCAGATCGCCAATGGCGAGGCACCGGTCGATACGCGCATCCGCGCTGGCGGCATGGTAGAGCAGGGCTCGTTGAAGCGTTCCGGCGATTCGTTGGACGTGACCTTCGTCGTCACCGATTTCAACAAGGCCGTGACCATCACCTATCGCGGCATCCTCCCGGACCTGTTCCGGGAAGGCCAGGGCATTGTCGCCCTGGGCAAGCTCAACGCCGATGGCGTGGTAGTGGCTGACGAAGTGCTGGCCAAGCACGATGAAAAATACATGCCGCCCGAGGTCACCAAAGCCTTGAAAGACAGCGGCCAAACCGCTCCCGCCACCCCAGTCAAGGAGGGCTGAGCCATGACGTCCGCACTGTTTATTCCGGAGCTGGGCCAGTTGGCGATGATCCTCGCGCTGTGCTTTGCCGTGGTCCAGGCCGTGGTGCCCTTGCTCGGTGCCTGGCGCGGCGACCGCCTGTGGATGAGCCTGGCGCAGCCGGCCGCCTGGGGCCAGTTTGCCTTCCTGCTGTTCGCCTTTGGGTGCCTGACCTACGCCTTCATGACCGACGATTTTTCGGTCGCCTACGTTGCCAACAACTCCAACAGCGCTTTGCCCTGGTACTACAAGTTCAGCGCCGTGTGGGGTGCCCACGAAGGTTCATTGCTGTTGTGGGCCTTGATCCTCGGCGGCTGGACTTTCGCCGTCTCGGTGTTCTCGCGCCAATTGCCGCAAGTGATGCTGGCGCGGGTGCTGGCGGTGATGGGCATGATCAGCATCGGCTTCCTGCTGTTCCTGATCATGACCTCCAACCCGTTCACCCGCATCCTGCCGCAGATCCCGGTGGACGGTCACGACCTCAACCCGTTGCTGCAGGATATTGGCCTGATCGTGCACCCGCCGATGCTCTACATGGGTTATGTGGGGTTCTCCGTGGCCTTCGCGTTTGCCATCGCCGCCTTGCTCGGCGGGCGTCTCGACGCCGCCTGGGCGCGCTGGTCACGGCCATGGACCATCGTTGCCTGGGCCTTCCTCGGTATCGGTATCACCCTGGGCTCATGGTGGGCCTACTACGAACTCGGCTGGGGCGGCTGGTGGTTCTGGGACCCGGTGGAAAACGCCTCCTTCATGCCGTGGCTGGTGGGTACCGCGCTGATTCACTCCCTGGCCGTCACCGAAAAACGTGGCGTGTTCAAGAGCTGGACGGTACTGCTCGCCATCGCGGCGTTTTCCCTCAGCCTGCTCGGCACTTTCCTGGTGCGCTCGGGCGTGCTGACCTCGGTGCATGCGTTTGCCTCAGACCCTGAGCGCGGCGTGTTCATCCTGATCTTCCTGCTGTTTGTCGTCGGCGGCTCGCTCACCCTGTTTGCCTTGCGCGCGCCGGTGGTCAAAAGCCAGGTCGGTTTCAACCTGTGGTCGCGGGAAACCCTGTTGCTGGGCAATAACCTGGTGCTGGTGGTAGCCGCGTCGATGATCCTGCTCGGCACCCTCTACCCGCTGGTGCTGGACGCCTTGAGCGGCGCCAAGCTGTCCGTGGGGCCGCCGTACTTCAATGCGTTGTTCATCCCGTTGATGGGCCTGTTGATGGTGGTGATGGCGGTCGGCGTGCTGGTGCGCTGGAAAGACACCCCGGTGAAATGGCTGGCGGGCATGCTGATGCCGGTGCTGCTCGGCAGCGTGGCCCTGGCGGTGATCGCCGGGTTCGCCTACGGCGACTTCAATTGGGCGGTACTCGCGACGTTCCTGCTGGCGGCCTGGGTGTTGCTGGCTGGCGTGCGGGACATCGTCGACAAGACGCGCCACAAGGGTTTGCTCAAGGGCCTGCCCACCCTGACCCGCAGCTACTGGGGCATGCAGATCGCCCACATTGGTATCGCGGTGTGCGCCCTTGGGGTAGTGCTGTCCAGCCAGAACAGCGCCGAGCGCGACCTGCGCCTGGCGCCGGGCGAGTCCATGGACCTGGCCGGTTACCACTTCATCTTCGAAGGTGCCAAGCACTTCGAAGGGCCGAACTTCACTTCCGACAAAGGCACGGTGCGCGTAGTGCGCAATGGCAAGGAAATCGCCGTGCTGCACCCGGAGAAACGCCTGTACACCGTGCAGAGTTCGATGATGACCGAGGCTGGTATCGACGCCGGTTTCACCCGTGACCTGTATGTGGCCCTCGGTGAACCCCTGGGCGACGGCGCCTGGGCCGTGCGCGTGCATGTCAAACCCTTCGTGCGCTGGATCTGGTTCGGCGGTTTGCTCACCGGGTTCGGCGGGTTGCTCGCAGCGCTGGACCGGCGCTATCGGGTCAAGGTCAAGAGCCGGGTGCGTGAAGCGCTTGGCCTTTCGGGAGCTGCGGTATGAAGCGTTGGTTGATGGTTGTGCCGCTGGCGTTGTTCCTGCTGGTGGCGGTGTTCCTGTATCGCGGGTTGTACCTGGACCCTGCCGAGCTGCCTTCGGCGATGATCGGCAAGCCGTTCCCCGCCTTCAACCTGCCAACGGTGCAGGGTGACAAGACCCTGACCCAGGCAGACTTGCAGGGCAAGCCGGCGCTGGTCAACGTGTGGGCCACCTGGTGCATCTCTTGCCGCGTCGAACACCCGGTGTTGAACAAGCTGGCCGAGAAGGGTGTGGTGATCTACGGCATCAACTACAAGGACGACAATGCGGCGGCCGTGAAGTGGTTGGCGGAGTTTCATAACCCGTACCAGCTGGATATCCGCGACGAAGACGGCAACCTGGGATTGAACCTGGGTGTGTACGGCGCGCCGGAAACGTTCTTCATCGACGCCAAAGGTGTGATCCGCGACAAGTTCGTCGGCGTGATCGACGAAACGGTGTGGCGTGAGCAACTGGCCGCCAAGTACCAGGCCCTGGTCGATGAGGCCAAGCCATGAAGCGTTGGTTGACCGCTGCCGTTTTAGCCCTGGGCCTGGCCGGCGTGGCCCACGCCGCCATCGACACCTATGAATTCGCCAACGACGCGCAGCGTGAGCGTTTCCGCGACCTGACCAAGGAACTGCGCTGCCCCAAATGCCAGAACCAGGACATCGCCGACTCCAACGCCCCGATCGCCACCGACCTGCGCAGAGAGATTTTCCGCATGCTGGGGGAGGGCAAGGACGACCAGCAGATCATCGACTTCATGGTCGACCGCTACGGTGATTTCGTACGCTACAAACCGGCACTCACCGGCAAGACCGCGCTGCTGTGGTTTGGCCCGGCCGGGCTGTTGCTGGCCGGCGTGGTGGTAATGGCCGTGATCGTGCGTCGGCGCCGTGTCGCACCGATTGATGGCGCCGATGCGCTGTCCCCTGAAGAGCGTAAACGCCTCGACCAATTGCTGGACACCAAGACTGATGATTGATTTCTGGCTCGCAGCCGGTTTGCTGCTACTGATTGCCCTGAGTTTCCTGTTGATCCCTGTGTTGCGTGGCCGTCGTGCCCAGCGTGAAGAGGATCGCACCGCGTTGAACGTGGCGCTGTACCAGGAACGCGTCGCCGAGCTGCAAGCGCAGCAGGACGAAGGTGTGTTGAATACCGCGCAGCTCGACACCGGCCGCGCCGAAGCGGCCCGTGAGTTGCTGGCCGACACTGAAGGTGTGGAAAAGCCCCGCGAATCGCGGTTAGGCAAACCGCTGCCGTTTTTGGCGGCGTTTCTGGTGCCTGTGCTGGGCGTTGCGCTGTACCTGCATTATGGCGCGAGCGACAAGGTTGAACTGACCCGTGAGTTTTCCCAACCGCCGGTGTCCATGGCCGACATGACCCGCCGCCTGGAACGCGCCGCCGCTGCACAACCGGATTCGGCAGAAGGGTTGTACTTCCTTGGGCGCGCCTATATGGCCCAGGACCGTGCCGGCGATGCCGCCAAAGTCTTTGAACGTACGGTTGCGTTGGCCGGGCGCCAACCGGAACTGCTCGGCCAATGGGCCCAGGCGCAGTACTTTGCAGACAACAAACAATGGTCGCCTCAGGTTCAAGCGCTGACCGACGAAGCCTTGAAGCTCGATCCCAAGGAAGTCACCAGTCTTGGCCTGTTGGGTATCGCTGCCTTTGAGGGCCAGCGTTATCAGGAAGCCATCGACTACTGGAACCGCCTGCTCGCGCAACTGCCGCCAGAAGACAATTCCCGTGTCGCCCTGCAAGGCGGGATTGATCGCGCGGCAGAGAAGCTCAAGGAGAGCGGTGGCAGCGTGGCTCCGGCGCCCAAGGCGCTACTGACCGTGCGGGTGGACTTATCTGCCGAAGTGAAGGCCAACGTCCTGCCAGGCGACAGCGTGTTCATCTTTGCCCGCGCCGTAAACGGCCCCCCGGCGCCCTTGGCTGCCAAGCGTGTGACCGTCGACGCATTGCCGGTCACCGTCGAACTGGGCGATGCCGACGCGATGATGCCGCAGTTGAAACTGTCCAACTTCCCCGAAGTCCAACTGGTTGCGCGCATATCCCGGGCCGGCCAACCGACCACTGGCGAATGGATCGGCCGCAGCCAACCGTTGGCCAGCAGCACCACTGCGTTGCAGCAACTGACCATCGACACTCCGGACCAGTAATTCTGAGGACACACCCATGACCGCATTTGCACGCATCACCTTGCTCAGCCTGGTACTCGGCCTGAGCGCCTGTGCGGTCCACCGCCCACCTCCGGCGCCGACCGGCCCGACTATTCCACCGTCTGGCCCCTCGACCCAGCCGAGCACCAAGCCCAGCACCAAACCTTCCGGCCCGGTGACGCCACCGGCCAAACCGCTGCCAAGCAAGTCGCCGACCTTTGCCCCACCGCCGGGCGCCGCCAGCCACTGGGACGGCAAGATGCAGGTGTACGTGCTCGACGATCAGCCTGACACCTTCTACCGCCAGCGCACTTACTACCGTTGGAGCAACGGCTGGAGCCGCTCCATCAGCCCCAACGGGCCATGGGAAGAGACCAACGTGCAAGGCGTGCCGCCGGGGTTGAGCAAGCACTACGCGCAATGACAAAAGGCGGCCTGAGGGTTAATGCCAGTCAGTTAAGACAGAATCGGTAACTGTGGCGAGGGAGCTTGCTCCCGCTGGGGCGCGAAGCGGCCCCAAAAATGGGACTGCTACGCAGTCCAGCGGGAGCAAGCTCCCTCGCCACAAGTCACTGGTTGTCTGCTCTCGCTCTTAACTGACTGACATTAGGCCTGAGGGTCGCCTTTTTCATGGCTTTCAAACGCACTGTGTAGATCACGGTAGGGCCAAGCAATTAAAGCCCGGTGTATGCGCCGAATGCGCAGTGCGCTGTAGTGATGTGGCGATTGCTGGCCTGGCGTGGGAAGGATTGCTAGGTATACTTTCCTGCGGCTACTACGACGCGGCTCCCCGGTTGCAAACCAGGCGCCGCGCAGTGGTCCCGGGGATGCACCGGTGTGGGGACAAGCGAAGAGGGTTTTTAATGGCAGGCAGGTTGATCTATCTCATCGGGCCATCGGGTTCGGGCAAAGACAGTCTGCTGGATGCCGCACGCCCACGTCTGGTTGAGCGTGGGTGCCGCATGGTGCGACGGGTGATCACTCGGTCCGCGGAGGCGGTGGGCGAAGCGGCGCAAGGTGTGAGCCCCGAGCAGTTTGCGGCCATGGAGGCCGAGGGCGCATTTGCCTTGAGCTGGCAGGCTAACGGCTTGTCCTACGGCATCCCCAGGGAAATCGACGATTGGCTGGCCGCGGGGGACGACGTACTGGTCAACGGTTCCCGTGCGCACCTGGCGCAAACCCGTGAGCGTTATCCGACCTTGCTGGTATTGCTGCTGACGGTGGACCAAGCGGTGCTGCGCCAGCGTCTGATTGCGCGTGGGCGGGAGTCATTGGCGGATATCGAGGAGCGCCTCGCGCGCAATGCGCGGTTCACTGCCGAATTGATTGCCGGTCATGGCGCGGGGTTGTTCGTATTGGATAATTCCGGCCCGTTGGCGCATACCGTCGAACGCTTGCTGTGTTGCCTGGAGCACGGGCATAGCGTGAGCACCTGACCCAGTAGTGCATGGATAATGCCAGCGCTCAGATAAAACCCGGAGAAAGATAAGGTCGACCTGTCGCAAATGGCACGCGACGGCAAGATAGCGTTGAACTTCGTTGAAAACTCTACAGGGGCGGCAGGGGGCGCGATTGTTTGACGCAACGCGGGGCGGGACTTACTCAATGGTTGATTAAGTCCCGCCCCTTTGTGCGTTGTGAAAAGTTTTTATGAGCCGAAGGCCCCGTCAGGACGCTTGGGCAGTGGCCAACGCGGCTTTACGTGACGCGCTCAGGAAGCGCAACAAGGCCACCAGCGCAAATGCGCTGCCCACCAGCATGACGGCCAACCAGCCGCCATGTTCATACACGCTGCTGGCAATCGCCGAACCGAACGCACCGCCGATAAAAATGCTGGTCATGTACAGCGCGTTCAGGCGGCTGCGGCTGTTGGCATCGAGGGCGTAGATGGCGCGCTGGCCGAGGACCATATTCATCTGCACGCAGAAGTCCAGAACCACACCGGTGACTGCCAGGCTGATCACGCTGTAGAGCGGGTGTACCAACGCCGGCAGGAAACTCAGCGCGCCAAACAGCATCGCCAGCAACGAGGCGCGGTGGGTATGGCCGGCATCGGCCAGGCGACCAGCCATGGGCGCGGCGATGGCGCCAAGGGCACCCACCAGGGCAAACAGTGCGATCTCGCTTTGGCTCAGGCCGTGGTTACGTGCCAGTTCCAGTGGTACGGCGGTCCAGAACAGGCTGAAGGCGGCGAACATGCAACCCTGGTAGAACGCCCGCTGGCGCAACAGCGGTTGCTCACGCAACAGGGTGCCCAGGGAGCGCAGCAACTGGCCGTAGCTGGCACTGTGATCGGGCTGACGCTTGGGGATTGTCAGCATCAGCACCACGCTGATAAACGCCATCAGTGCGGCGGCCGCCATGAACATCGCACGCCAACCGAAGTGGTCGGCCACCACGCTCGACACCGGCCGTGCCAGCAGGATGCCCAGCAGCAGGCCGCCCATGATGCTGCCGACCACCCGGCCCCGGGATTCGGCCGGCGCCAGGTGTGCGGCCAGCGGAATCAGGATCTGCACCGAGACGGAACTGAAACCGATCAGCAGCGACACCAGCAAGAACAGATTCGGCTGTTCGATAAACGCCGCACCCAACAGGCTGGCGATCGCCACGACGGTGGTGGCGATCATCAGCTTGCGGTTTTCCAGCAGGTCGCCCAGAGGCACCAGGAAAAACAGGCCCAGGGCATAGCCGATTTGCGTGAGGGACACGATCAGGCTGGCCATTGCCGGCGTCAGGCCAATGTCTGGGGCAATCAGCTCGATGATCGGTTGCGCGTAGTAGATGTTGGCGACGATGGCGCCGCAGCAAAACGCGAACAGCATGACCATGCCCCGGGTCATGGTGCCTGCAGCGTGAGAGGTTGCGTTCATGGTGTACTCATAAAGGCGAAGGACGATGGCGTGAGAGAGTAAAGGCAAGGCTCTCAAGTGAGTAGGCTGCTTGTGGTGATATCACTTATGCCGGCTGATGATACATTCAGACACATCTGCCCTACGCAAAAAAGTGGGAGCTGGCTTGCCTGCGATGGCGGTGCACCAGTCACCAGAAATATGACTGATAGAGCGCTTTCGCAGGCAAGCCAGCTCCCACAGGTTTGACCGAGTTGATTCAGTCAGATGGGTTATTGGCCAGAGTAGATCTGGTCAAACACCCCGCCATCATTGAAATGGGTCTTTTGCACTGTGCGCCAGTCGCCGAAGGTCTTCTCCACCGACAGGAAGTCCACCTTCGGGAATCGGTCGGTGTACTTGGCCAGCACCTTCGGGTCCCGGGGGCGCAGGTAGTTGTTGGCCGCAATTTCCTGGCCTTCGGGCGACCACAGATACTTGAGGTAGTCCTCGGCCACGGCGCGGCTGCCTTTTTTCTCGACCACTTTATCCACCACCGACACCGGCGGTTCGGCTTCGGCGGAAACGCTTGGATAGACCACTTCGAACTGATCACGGCCAAACTCGCGGGCGATCATTTCTGCTTCGTTTTCAAAGGTCACCAGCACGTCGCCAATCTGGTTGGTCATGAAGGTGGTGGTGGCGGCGCGGCCACCGGTGTCCAGCACTGGCGCTTGCTTGAACAACTTGCCAACGAAGGTCTTGGCCTTTTCTTCATCGCCGCCGTTCTTCAGCACGTAACCCCAGGCCGACAGATAGGTGTAGCGGCCGTTACCCGAGGTCTTAGGGTTGGGCACGATTACCTGCACGCCGTCCTTGAGCAGGTCGGGCCAGTCCTTCAGGGCCTTGGGGTTACCTTTGCGCACAATAAACACCGTGGCTGAGGTGAATGGCGCACTGTTGTTCGGCAGGCGTGTCACCCAGTTGTCCGGCACCAGCTTGCCGTTGTCGACCAGGGCATTGATATCGGTAGCCATGTTCATCGTGATCACGTCGGCGGGCAGGCCGTCGATCACCGACCGCGCCTGTTTGCTGGAGCCGCCGAAGGACATCTGCAACGTCAGCTTGTCGTCCGGATGCTCGGCTGCCCAGTGCTTCTGGAAAGCGGCGTTGTAGTCCTTGTAGAAGTCGCGCATCACGTCGTAGGAGACGTTGAGCAGGGTGGTCGCTGCCTGGGCGGAGCCCGCCAAGGCCAGGCCGGCGGCCAGTAGAGAGGCGCTGAGGATTTTTTTCACTGCTCATTCCTTGTTGTTCGAGAAGAGGGGAGGCAATTTGCCAGCGACTATAGCCGGGCCTGCATAGAGCTTTAAAGATTAAAACGAACTTTGCTTATTCCAGTTTGCGAAACAGATTGCTGCCACAGCGCGCGCAAAACGCGGCGTTGGGTTCATGGCTGTCCTTCTTGCACACTGGGCAGTCGGTATGCAGCTGTTCGCCGCGCATGGCACTGGCCAGTTCAGCGGTAAAAATACCCGTCGGCACGGCGATGATCGAGTAACCGGTGATCATCACCAGCGATGAAATCACCTGGCCCAGGGGCGTCTTGGGCACGATATCGCCGAAGCCCACGGTGGTCAGGGTGACGATCGCCCAGTAGATGCCCTTGGGAATACTGGTAAAGCCATGTTCCGGGCCTTCGATCACGTACATCAAGGTGCCGAACACCGTCACCAGGGTGCACACGCTGACCAGGAACACCACGATTTTCTGCTTGCTGCCGCGCAGCGCCGCCATCAGGTAGTTGGCCTGCTTGAGATACGGGCTGAGCTTGAGCACGCGGAAGATGCGCAGCATCCGGATGATGCGGATGATCAGCAGATACTGGGCGTCGCTGTAGTACAGCGCGAGGATGCCGGGGACGATGGCGAGCAGGTCCACCAAGCCATAAAAACTGAAGGCATAGCGCAGCGGCTTGGGCGAGCAATACAGGCGCAGGCCGTACTCGATGGCGAAGATCAGCGTGAAGCCCCACTCGATATAGGCCAGCACGTCGGCGTAGTTCTGATGGATTGTGTCGATGCTGTCGAGCATCACGATCACCAGGCTGGCGAGGATGATCAGCAGCAGGATGCCGTCAAAGCGCCGCCCGGCGACGGTGTCGCTTTGGAACACCATGATGTAGAGGCGCTGGCGCCAGTCGTTGTTGCTGTCCATAAACCCTGCCTGAAACGAATATCGAGCAAGCCTAGGGCGATTCGAACGGGCTGTCCATGTGAGGCTTGTGCAGCATTCGCTGACCGGCGCGCACCAGCCAGCACGCGAGGATAAATGGCGCGGTCAGCGCGGGCAGGTGCAGGCCGCCAAAGCCAGGGGTGAGCAGGATGGCCAGGCCGATACCCAGCAGTGGCAACCAAGGCTGGCGACGCGACGAGCACAGGGCCAGTGCGGCCAGCGCGGGGTTATAGCTGTGCAGGCCGAGCAGGGCGCCAGTGGGGTCGTTCAACCACAGGCCGGCCAGCATGCCGAGAGTGGCGCCGCCCAAGGCCCACGCGACGGCGCGACGGTCGGCCAGCAGCAAGCCCAGGGCGATCAGCACACCCGCCAGGGGCTGGTCCAACAGCATGATTTGCCCGAGGCCGGTGAAGGGTGCGGCCAGTACAGCGACAGTGTCGGGCTCGCTCAGCGCAAGGGTGTTCTCCGGGGCCTGGCCGAGCAGCAACCAGCCCAGGCCAACAAAGGGGGCGGTGTACGCTGGTAAATCCAGGGGTTGGGTCGCGTGTTTCAACCAGTGCCGAGTGAGGATGGCACTCAAGCCGCCGCACGCCAGGATCAGCGGCGGCACCAGCGCCGACCAGGCAAAGTGCTGGCTGATCAACAGGCCCAGCAATACGCCGTTGTAGCTATACAGCCCGGCCTGGCGCTCGGCCTTGGGATACCCCCGGCGCTGGGCCGTGAGCAACCCTGCGACGCCCCCCAGCAAGGCACCGCCAAGCAAGGCCGGGGCACCGATCAGGATCGCCAGCAGGCACAGCAGGCCGCACAGCGGGTGGCGCTGCAGGAAGATTTGGCTGAAGCCGTTGAGCAGGGCTTCGGCCCAGTCGGGGCAGGTTGGGTTGTGCATTTGGGTTGAGTCAATAAGACCGAGTTGCCCTCATCGCAGGCAAGCCAGCTCCCACATTTGATTGATGTTCGACATGCAAACTCGATCAAAGGTGGGAGCCGGGCTTGCCCGCGATGAGGCCCTGACAGGCGCTAAATCAGCGTCTCTATACGCAGCGAATTGGTGGACCCCGGCTGCCCGAACGGCACCCCTGCGGTAATCACCAAGGTATCGCCACGCTGCGCCATGCCCTGGGCCTGGGCAATTTCCAGTGCGGTGGAACACACCTCATCCACCTGGCGCAGCCGATCATTGACCACCGAGTGCACGCCCCACGCCACGCTCAGGCGTCGCGCCGTGGACAGGTTGGGTGTGAGGTTGAGGATCGGCGCCACGGGCCGCTCCCGCGCGGCGCGCAAGCTGGAACTGCCGGACTCGCTGTAGTTCACCAGCACCGCCACCGGCAGGATGCTGCTGATGCGGCGGATCGCGCAGCTGATGGCGTCCGACACCGTGGCATCTGCCTTGGGCCGGCTGACATCCAGCTGTGCCTGGTAGTCCGGGCCGTTTTCGACCTGGCGGATGATCTTGCTCATCATCTGCACCGCTTCCAGCGGGTACTCGCCCGAGGCGGTTTCCGCCGACAGCATTACCGCGTCGGCACCTTCAGCCACCGCGTTGGCGACATCGGTGACTTCAGCGCGGGTGGGTGCCGGAGAGAAACGCATGGATTCGAGCATCTGCGTGGCCACCACCACCGGCTTACCCAGTTGGCGGCAGGTGCTGATGATGTCTTTCTGGATCTGCGGCACGCTCTCGGCCGGCACTTCCACGCCCAAATCACCCCGGGCCACCATGATCGCGTCACTCAGTTCGGCGATTTCACGCAACCGTTGCACCGCCGAAGGCTTTTCGATCTTGGCCATCAAAAACGCTTTATCGCCGATCAGCTCGCGGGCTTCGCGGATGTCTTCCGGGCGCTGCACAAACGACAGCGCCACCCAGTCCACACCCAGCTCCAGGCCGAAGCTCAGGTCGCGGCGGTCCTTGGCGGTGAGTGGGCTCAGTTCCAACAGCGCTTGTGGGACGTTCACACCTTTGCGGTCAGACAGTTCGCCGCCATTGAGCACGGTGGTGTCGATGGCGTCGGCATGCTTGGTGATCACGCGCAGGCGCAGCTTGCCGTCGTCGAGCAGCAGGTCCATGCCCGGCTCCAGGGCCGCGATGATTTCCGGGTGGGGCAGGTTGACCCGGCGTTGGTCGCCCAAGGTTTCATCCAGGTCCAGGCGCAGGGCCTGGCCGCGTACGAGCTGCACCTTGCCCTCGGCAAAGCGTCCCACCCGCAGCTTCGGCCCTTGCAGGTCCATGAGGATACCGAGCGGGTAGTTGAGCTGGCGCTCGACCTGGCGAATCCACTGGTAGCGCTGGGCATGGTCGGCGTGGTCGCCGTGGCTGAAGTTGAGGCGGAAGATATTCACCCCGGCCTCCACCAGCTCGCGGATGTCGTCGATACCGTCGGTGGCCGGGCCCAGGGTGGCGAGGATTTTGACCTTCTTGTCAGGCGTCATGGTTGGCAGTCTCGAGGATCAGGATGGCGCGGAAGTCGTTGACGTTGGTGCGCGTCGGCTCGGTGACGATCAAGTCGCCCAGGGCGGCGAAATAGCCGTAGCCGTTGTTGTTGTCCAGCTCATCACTGGCCGACAGGCCCAGGGCTTCGGCACGGCGGTAGCTGCAGGGGCTCATGATCGCGCCGGCGTTGTCTTCTGAACCGTCGATGCCATCGGTATCGCCGGCCAGGGCGTACACGCCGGGCAGGCCCTTGAGGCTGTCGGTGAGGCTCAAGAGGAATTCCGCATTGCGCCCGCCACGGCCGTCGCCGCGTACAGTGACGGTGGTTTCGCCCCCCGACAGAATCACGCAAGGCGCCGCCAGTGGCTGGCCGTGCTGCACGATCTGCCGGGCGATGCCGGCGTGTACCTTGGCCACATCGCGGGCTTCGCCTTCCAGGTCACCGAGGATCAACGGGCTGAAACCGGCCTGGCGCACTTTGACCGCCACCGCTTCCAGGGATTGCTGCGGGCGGGCGATCAATTGGAAGTGGCTGCGGGCAAGCACCGGGTCGCCGGGCTTGACGGTTTCCGAGGCCGGGTTCTGCAACCAACTGCGCACCGAAGCGGGGGCGTCGATGTGGTAACGCTTGAGGATCGCCAGGGCCTGTTGCGAGGTGCTCGGGTCGCCGACCGTCGGGCCCGAGGCGATCACCGTGGCCTGGTCGCCCGGTACATCGGAGATCGCGTAGGTGTACACCGTGGCTGGCCACGCGGCCTTGGCCAAGCGCCCGCCCTTGATGGCCGAGAGGTGCTTGCGCACGCAATTCATCTCGCCAATGGTGGCGCCGGATTTAAGCAGGGCTTTGTTGATGGCTTGTTTGTCCGCCAGGGTGATGCCCTCGGCGGGCAGGGCGAGTAATGCCGAGCCACCGCCGGAGAGCAGGAAGATCACACGGTCGTCTTCACCCAGATGGCTGATCAGTTCCAGCACGCGCTGGGCCACGGCCAGGCCGGCCGCATCCGGAACCGGGTGGGCGGCTTCGACCACTTCGATTTTTTTGCATGGCGCGCCATGGCCATAGCGGGTGACCACCAGCCCCGAGACTTCGCCCTGCCAACAATCTTCGACGACCAATGCCATAGCGGCCGCGGCTTTACCGGCGCCGATCACGATCACACGGCCACTGCGGTCGGCAGGCAGGTAGGGTTCAAGGACTTGCCGGGGGTGGGCGGCATCGATGGCTGTGGCAAACAGCTCGCGAAGCAGGTGTTGCGGATCGACCGACATAAGCGGGCTCCCGGGGGATTCTTGTTATTAGAGGTGCAGCGCATTCAAAGGTGGGAGCAGGCAAGCCAGCTCCCACACTGGAGTGCATTTCAAGCTGGGTTATTTATCGCGAATCGAGAAGTTCGCCATATGCTCCAGGCCCTTGATCAGCGCCGAGTGGTCCCAGTTGCCGCCGCCAAGTGCCGTGCAGGTGCTGAACACTTGCTGGGTGCCGGCGGTGTTCGGCAGGTTGATCCCCAGTTCCTTGGCGCCGGCCAGGGCCAGGTTCAGGTCCTTCTGGTGCAGGTTGATGCGGAAACCCGGGTCAAAGGTGCCCTTGATCATGCGCTCGCCGTGCACTTCCAGGATCTTGGACGATGCAAAGCCACCCATCAGCGCTTCCCGCACCTTGGCCGGGTCGGCGCCGTTTTTGGAGGCGAACAACAACGCTTCGGCCACCGCCTGGATGTTCAGGGCAACGATGATCTGGTTGGCCACCTTGGCGGTCTGGCCATCGCCATTGCCGCCTACCAGGGTGATGTTTTTGCCCATGCTCTGGAACAGCGGCAGCGCGCGTTCGAACGTCTGCGGTTCGCCACCGACCATAATGCTCAAGGTGCCGGCCTTGGCACCGACTTCACCACCGGACACCGGGGCGTCCAGGTACTGTGCGCCGGCCTGGTTGACCTTGGCGGCGAATGCTTTGGTGGCAGTAGGGGAGATCGAGCTCATGTCGATCACCACCTTGTTCGGCGACAGGCCAGCAGCCACGCCGTCGGTGCGAAACAGCACGTCATCGACTTGAGGGGTGTCGGGCACCATGACAATGATGAACTCGGCTTCCTGGGCCACTTGTTGCGGGTTGGCCAGCGCCACGGCGCCGGCGCTGATCAGTTCAGCTGGAGCCTTGCCGTGATGTTCGGAGAGAAACAGTTGATGGCCTGCTTTCTGCAGGTTGGCGGCCATGGGTTGGCCCATGATGCCGGTGCCGATAAATCCGATTTTAGCCATGATCAAAATCCTCTTTTCATGTGGGAGCTGGCTTGCCTGCGATGGCATCACCCCCGTATGCCTGATACACCGGGGTGTCCGCATCGCAGGCAAGCCAGCTCCCACATTGTTTTGTGTTGTGTCAGTTGTCAGATGGCGTTGTGGGTTTTGAGCCAACCCAAGCCCGCCTCGGTAGTGGTCAACGGCTTGTATTCACAGCCGACCCAACCCGCGTAACCAATGCGGTCCAGATGCTCGAACAGGAAGCGGTAGTTGATCTCACCGGTACCTGGTTCGTTGCGCCCAGGGTTATCCGCCAGTTGAATGTGGTTGATCTCGCCCAGGTGCGCCGCCATGGTCCGCGCCAGGTCGCCTTCCATGATTTGCATGTGGTAGATGTCGTATTGCAGGAACAGATTGGCGCTGCCCACTTGCTCGCGAATCGACAGGGCCTGCGCCGTGTTGTTGAGGTAGAAGCCGGGAATGTCGCGGGTGTTGATCATCTCCATCACCAGCTTGATACCCGCCGCCTGCAGCTTCTCGGCGGCGTACTTGAGGTTGGCGACAAAGGTCTTTTCCACGGTCTCGTCATCAACGCCCTGGGGCCGGATACCCGCCAGGCAGTTGACCTGGGTGTTGCCCAAGACCTGAGCATAGGCGATTGCCAGTTTGACCCCGGCACGGAACTCCTCGACCCGGTCCGGGTGGCAAGCCAGGCCGCGCTCGCCCTTGGCCCAGTCACCGGCAGGCAGGTTGAACAACACCTGGGTCAGGCCGTTGGCGTCCAACTGCGCCTTGATGTCGGCAGAGCTGAATTCATACGGGAACAGGTACTCCACGCCCTGGAAGCCGGCATCGGCAGCCGCTTTGAAGCGGGCAAGGAAATCCTGTTCGGTAAACAGCATGGACAGGTTGGCAGCAAAGCGCGGCATAGGGTTCTCCTTAATCGAGCAGGGAAATGGCAGTCGGCGCGTCGTTGCCGACCAGGGCCAGGTCTTCGAATTCATTGACGGCGTTGATCTCGGTGCCCATGGAAATATTGGTCACCCGCTCCAGAATAATCTCAACGATCACCGGCACCTTGAATTCTTCGATCATCTCTTGGGCGCGGCGCAAGGCCGGTTGGATCTGGCCTGGCTCGAACACACGCAGGGCCTTGCAACCCAGGCCCTCGGCAACGGCCACATGGTCGACGCCATAGCCGTTGAGTTCGGGGGCGTTGAGGTTGTCGAAGGACAGCTGCACGCAGTAGTCCATCTCGAACCCACGCTGGGCCTGGCGGATCAGGCCCAGGTAAGAGTTGTTCACTACCACATGGATGTACGGCAGCTTGAACTGTGCGCCCACCGCCAGTTCTTCGATCATGAACTGGAAGTCATAGTCGCCCGACAAGGCCACCACTTTGCGGCTCGGGTCGGCCTTGACCACGCCCAGCGCCGCGGGAATGGTCCAGCCCAGTGGGCCAGCCTGGCCGCAGTTGATCCAGTGGCGGGGCTTGTATACATGCAAGAATTGCGCGCCGGCAATCTGCGACAGGCCGATGGTGCTGACGTAGCAGGTGTCTTTGCCGAACACCTGGTTCATCTCTTCGTAAACGCGTTGCGGCTTGACCGGCACGTTGTCGAAGTGAGTCTTGCGGTGCAGGGTGGCCTTGCGTTGTTGGCAGTCATGCAACCAGGCACTGCGATCCTTGAGCTTGCCGGCGGCTTTCCACTCGCGGGCCACTTCAATGAACATCGTCAGCGCGGAGCCGGCGTCGGAAACGATGCCCAGGTCCGGCGTGAACACGCGGCCAATCTGAGTCGGCTCGATGTCGACGTGAATGAATTTACGGCCTTCGGTGTACACCTCTACCGAACCGGTGTGACGGTTGGCCCAGCGGTTGCCGATGCCCAGTACCACGTCCGACTTGAGCATCGTCGCGTTGCCGTAGCGGTGCGAGGTTTGCAGGCCGACCATGCCCACCATCAGCGGATGGTCGTCCGGGATAGTGCCCCAGCCCATCAGGGTCGGGATCACCGGGATGCCGGTCAGCTCAGCGAACTCCACCAGCAACTCGCTGGCGTCGGCGTTGATCACGCCGCCACCGCTCACCAGCAATGGGCGTTCGGCTGCGTCGAGCAGAGCCAGGGCTTTTTCCACTTGCACACGGGTCGCCAGCGGCTTGGCCAGAGGCAGCGGCTGGTAGGCGTCGATGTCGAATTCGATCTCGGCCATCTGTACGTCGAACGGCAGGTCGATCAACACCGGGCCAGGGCGGCCGGAGCGCATTTCATAGAAGGCTTTCTGGAACGCGTAAGGCACTTGGCCGGGCTCCAGCACCGTGGTTGCCCACTTGGTCACTGGCTTGACGATGCTGGTGATGTCAACGGCCTGGAAGTCTTCCTTGTGCATCCGGGCGCGGGGGGCTTGGCCGGTAATGCACAGGATCGGGATCGAGTCGGCCGAGGCGCTGTACAGGCCGGTGACCATATCGGTACCCGCCGGGCCCGACGTGCCGATGCACACGCCGATGTTGCCGGCCTTGGTACGGGTGTAGCCCTCGGCCATGTGCGAGGCGCCTTCAACGTGGCGAGCAAGGACGTGATCGATGCCACCCACCTTCTGCAAGGCCGAATACAGCGGGTTGATCGCGGCGCCTGGGATACCGAAGGCGGTATCCACACCTTCACGGCGCATCACCAGGACGGCGGCTTCGATTGCTCTCATTTTGCTCATGGTTTTGGTGCCTCTTGCGTTTTGTAATTGTATACAAGTGGTGTCTATCCAAAGTGTATTCACGGCGAGCGGCGTTGGTCAATGCCTTTCGTAAACTGACCTTTGCGTTCGTCGGAAGCGCTTTTTTCGACGTGTGGAGCTTTTGTTGAAAAATATTGTATACAAAAATAAACATCATTGTGTTCTATTTGTGTGATCGAGCATCTGATCAAACAGACCTCACCGCATTACCCATAACAAGATAAGGACGGCACCCATGAGCGCTTTAACCTTGAAACTCGCCACTCAACTGGCCACCCAGGCCCTTACTGCAGGCCGCACCATTTCGGCTGCGCCACTGACCATCGCCGTGCTCGACAGCGGCGGCCACCTGGTCACCCTGCAACGCGAAGACGGCGCCAGCCTGCTACGCCCGCAAATCGCCATCGGCAAGGCCTGGGGCGCCATTGCCCTGGGCAAGGGTTCACGTTTGCTGGCACTGGACGCCCAACAGCGCCCGGCGTTTATCGCGGCGTTGAACAGCCTGGGGCAGGGCAGCGTCGTGCCGGCGCCGGGTGGGGTGTTGATTCGGGATCAGAGCGGCATGGTGCTGGGCGCGATCGGGATCAGCGGGGATACGTCCGATATTGACGAGCAGTGTGCGATCACGGCGATAGAAGGAGTGGGGTTGATGGCGGATGCGGGGGCGTCGGCTTGAATCGTTCTGACTGTGAGTAAGCTATCGCAGGCAAGCCAGCTCCCACATTGGCGGTGTTCACAAATTCAACTGTGTGAGTGCAATCAGTGTGGGAGCTGGCTTGCCTGCGATGCAGTCGACTCGGTCTCCAGTCAAACCCAAATGGCATCCCACAGCGGATAGTCACCAAGCTTCTTTACCAGCCCGGCCCTGAGTGGATTGGCTACGATGTAACGTGCAATCCCCTCAAGGCTTTCCTCTCGACGCACGGCATGGTCATGAAAGCCCGGTTGCCAGAGGCGACCTTGGCGACCAGCCACCGCATTCACCACTCGGGTGCTCTTGGATTTAACTTGTCGCATCAAGTCGGCAAGTGAACCTTTCTCCAGAGAAACAAGCCAATGGAAATGATCAGGCATTACCACCCAGGCCAATGATGTTGCGAGCCCTTTATATTGGGCGATCCTGAATTGTTGTACGACCAGGCGGCCGAGTCTGAAGTCGCTGAAGATGGGCTCGCGTTCAAGGGTGTTGGTGGTGAGCAGGTAAATGCGGTTGGACTCGTTATAGCGGCCGATGCGCAGGCGTTTTGAAGCAGGTAAATCAGGCATTCCGTGGCCTCTCTTCAGGTGGTGTTCTGAGAGGCTAGACTGAGGGGCGAAGGCTGATCGGCGGGCTTTTAGCAGGATGTGTCTGGATGGGCGCTATCGCGGGCAAGCCCGCTCCCACAGGGGATTGTGACCATTTTACATTTTGTGTCCGGCGCAAATCCGGGTGGAAGCTGGCTTGCCTGCGATAGCCTCGCCGCGGTCTATCAATCCGGCTCACACCCCTTGAGCACCAACCGAATAATCGTCTGCGCCGCCGCCTCATAATCGGCCTCATCCAGCTTGGCCTTGCCAGTCACCGCTGAGATCTGCCAGTCGAAATCGGCATAGGTCTGGGTCGCCGCCCAGATGCTGAACATCAGGTGGTTGGGGTCGATCGCTGCGATCAGGCCACGGTCAACCCAGCTCTGAATGCAGTCGATATTGTGCTTGGCCTGAGCGTTGAGCTGCTCAACCTGGTCGGCGCTCAGGTGTGGGGCGCCGTGCATGATTTCGCTGGCGAACACCTTGGAAGCGAACGGCAGGTCGCGGGAGATGCGGATTTTGGAGCGGATGTAGTTGCTCAATACTTCCTTGGGCTCGCCTTCGGGGTTGAACGGCGTGGAGGCGGCCAGGATCGGCTCGATAATGCTTTCGAGCACTTCGCGGTAAAGGTTGTCCTTGGACTTGAAGTAGTAATAGACGTTGGGCTTGGGCAGCCCGGCCTTGGCGGCGATGTCGCTGGTTTTGGTCGCGGCGAAGCCCTTGTCGGCAAACTCCTCGCTCGCCGCCCGCAGGATTTTTTCTTTGTTGCGCTCGCGAATGCTGCTCATAAACCAGACGTTTCCTTGCCATGACAGGCGGTTGCGCATGGTAGCACCGGCCATCTGCAAGCCTCAACAATCTGCCCGCAACGCCTTGCGCCGCGCTATGCTCGCGCCATCTCTCTCTAACGGAAGTCCGGTTCATGGCAGGAAGCAGCTTGTTGGTGTTGATTGACGATATCGCGGCGGTACTCGATGACGTCGCGCTGATGACAAAAATGGCCGCCAAGAAGACATCGGGCGTGCTGGGCGATGACCTTGCACTGAACGCCCAGCAGGTCTCCGGCGTGCGCGCCGAGCGAGAAATCCCGGTGGTGTGGGCGGTGGCCAAGGGCTCGTTTATCAACAAGCTGATCCTGGTGCCGACGGCCCTGTTGATCAGCGCCTTTGCACCCTGGGCGGTGATACCGCTGTTGATGCTCGGCGGCGCCTACCTGTGTTTCGAGGGCTTCGAAAAGCTCGCGCACAAATTCCTGCACAGCAAGGCTGAAGATCAAGCCGAACACGCACAGTTGGCTGAAGCTGTGGCCGACCCGGCAACCGATCTGGTGGCGTTCGAGAAAGACAAGATCAAGGGCGCGATCCGTACCGACTTTATTCTTTCCGCCGAAATCATTGCCATCACCCTCGGCATCGTCGCCGACGCGCAGCTCACGCAGCAGGTGATCGTGCTGTCGGGTATCGCCATTGTCATGACCATCGGCGTATATGGATTGGTGGCCGGTATCGTCAAGCTCGACGACCTGGGGCTGTGGCTGACGCAGAAGCCGGGCCAGGTGGCGCGCAGTATTGGCGGCGCGATTCTGAGTGCGGCCCCCTACATGATGAAGAGCTTGTCGGTGATTGGCACGGCGGCGATGTTCATGGTCGGTGGCGGCATCCTCACCCATGGCGTGCCCGTGGTGCATCATTGGGTCGAAACCGTGAGCCAGAGCACCGGCGCGTTGGCGTGGCTGATGCCAACGCTGCTCAATGCGGTGGCGGGGATCATCGCCGGCGCCGTTGTTCTGGCAGTGGTCAGCGTGGTGGGCAAGGGCTGGAAAGCGCTGCGAGGGTGAAACCGCATGCATAAAAAAGGCCATTCAATCGAATGGCCTTTTTTTATCGCTGCTGTTTACTCGGCGATCTGCAACTTGCGCGATTCGGTGTAGATATACCGCACCTTCTCATACTCGAACGGCGAGTTCATCTGGCCGTAGCGGAAGCTGGTCTGGTAGCGCTTGTCGACGGCGCGCAGGGCCCAGACTTCCGGATGGTTGGAGCTGACTTCGGATACGTTGAGGAAGTTGATCTGCGATTCGGCGCTGTAGTCCACCAGCAGGCCGCCGGTGTCACGCAGGTTCGACGGGCCGAAGATCGGCAGCATCAGGTAGGCGCCACCCGGTACACCGTAGAAGCCCAGGGTCTGGCCGAAGTCTTCGCTCTGGCGCGGCAGGCCCATGGCGGTGGCCGGGTCCCACAGGCCGGCGATGCCAATGGTGGTGTTGACCAGCAGGCGCCCGGTGGTTTCCAGGGAGCGGTGGCCCTTGAGTTGCAACAAGCTGTTCATCAGGTTGGGCACATCGCCCAAATTGTTGAAGAAGTTGCTCACGCCGGTGCGCAGGAAGCTCGGCGTGACGTAGCGGTAACCGTTCACCACCGGCAGGAACACCCACTGGTCGAAGCGATAGTTGAAGTGGTACACGCGACGGTTCCACGACTCCAGTGGGTCGTAGACGTTGAGCGCGGTGAGCGTGGAACGTTCGAACTCACGCTGGTCCAAGCCTGGGTTGAACTTGAGCTTGGTCAGCGGCTCCTTGAAGCCGTCCGCATCGACCTTGACGGGTTCTTGGGCCTTGCTGTTGTCGGCATTGGCCACGCCTGCGCACATCAGTGCGGCGAGCAGCAGAAGATATTTAGCCACGGAAGAACTCCAGCATGGCGTCGGCGTTGACGCGGTAATTGAGGTTGCCGCAGTGGCCGCCCAGCGGGTAGACGGTCAAGCGATCGCCGAAGGTTTTACGCAGGAAACCCAGGTCGCCAGGGCCGAGGATCACATCGTCGGCGTTATGCATCACGGCGATTTTCGGGCTGTCGCGCAGGTAGTCCTTGAGGGCGTACAAGCTGACCTGATCGATCAGTTGCAGCAGGCTGCCGCCATCGGAACGAGCGCGCCACATCGGGATCACTTGTTCGGTGAGGTAGCAGTCGAAGTCACACTGCAGGGCACGCTTGAGGAACGGCGTGAGGCTGGTGCCTTCAGTGATCGGGTACTTGGGCGGAATGATCAGGCCACGGCGGTTGATCAAGTCCGAAGTGAACGCAATGTCAGCGGCCGAGAAGCGGAACGAGGTGCCGATCAGCATGGCCATCTGTTCATTGCTCAGGTGCTGCTTGGACTGCTGGAAGTCATAGAGCAAGGCATCGTTGAGGTCGATGTAGCCTTTTTGCTGGAAGTAACGCGTCAGTTTGCTCAGTACCAACTCATAGAAGGTGGTGCTGTTGTTGATGCCCTTGACCTCGGTCTGTACCAGCTTGTCGAGGTTGGTGATCGAGGTGTAGAGGTTGACCGGCGGGTTGAGCAGCAGCACTTTCTTGAAGTTGAAGCTGCGGCGGGTCTCATCCAGCTTGCTGACAAACGCCGCATCCAGGGCGCCCAGGCTGTAGCCGGTGAGGTAGAAGTCGGTCACTGGCAACGAGGCATTTTGTGCACGCACAGCTTGCATCACGCGGTACATGTCTTCGGCATCTTCCTGGGTGATACCCGGGGTGGCGAAGCGCGAAGCGGCGCTGATGAAGTCGAAGCTGGTTGGCGAGGAGAGCTGCACCACATGGTAGCCGGCCTGGTAGTACAGCTTTTTCAGGTATTCGTTGATGCTGCTGTCAAAGCGTGCGCCGGTGCCGGCGATCAGGAAGATCAAAGGCGCAGCACGGTCCTGCTTGGCAATGCGGTAGGTGAGTTTCTTCACCGCCCAGAAATTGTCCGGCAGGCTGAACTCGCGCTCGGGGCGCATATTCAGGGTGTAATCGGATTGGTTGATTTCGTCGTCGTTCGGCAGGGTTGGCCGCAGATCGGGAGGTGTGGTGGCGATGGTCGCTTCGAACGGGTTGGTCAAAGGGTAGCCATAGCTGGCTTGGTCGATATCGACGGCCAGTGCTGACGCACTCAAAAATAGGCTGCCCAGCAAGGCAGCACAGCGCAAGGAACGGAGCATGACTTAATCCCTAAGAGGAACGGGCTGAATGAAGTTCGCAGGCTATGACCACCGCCTTGTCACCGAAGTGCCAACACTCGGCACGAAAAGTCGGAATTAAATGTCGGAATCGGGGTAATAGTAGCGAAACGATACACTTTGCCATGCATTGTTGAACAGATATCTGCGCGAACACCTTGCTAACGGCCGCCGTGGGATTAAGCTGGGCGCCGTTTTTGCCTATCGGAGTGCCCCATGTCCCGTCGTTTGCCGTTGATCCTGCTGCTTATTGCCCTGCCGTTATGGCTGGCCGCCAGTTATGCCGCACGCTATGGCTTCATGGAGGATGGGCAATGGGTTGGCATCTGCGCTGATGAGGCCAGCCGCTGGGAATGCCAGGTGCGTTCGAACATGGGTTTGATGATTCATTTCAAGCTGCTGGGGTGGGCGGCGTTGATCACTTCGGTGCTGGGCTTTTTTGTACCGGGGCGTGCGGGGTGGGCGTTGGCAGTGGTGGGGTTGGTGTTCGGGTTGCCGGCGCTGGCGCTGTACAACACGACGTTTGCGGTGTTTGCGGTGGTGATTGCGGGGTTGCGGTTGGTCAGGAAGCCTCGCGGCGCCTGATGTGGCCTCATCGCAGCATAGGTATCTACATAACTCTGTTAGCTCAACGGTAACCACGATGCGAAGCGAGCCGCTCTTGATCTTGATCTGCTTTTGATCTTAGGCGCCCCGTTAAACCACGCTGGCCGGAATTCGACAGGGATTTGGGGGGTAAACCGGCAGGGATGCCGGTTTAGCCGCCCCGCGCCATGGATGGCGCGTGGCGGCGGCCCCCCAAATCACTGGCGGATTACGGGCACACCGAGCCTAAGCGAGGTGCCGAGTGGTGGGGCAAGAGCGCTTTGCTTACTTTCGCGCTTTTCGAAAGTGAGCCGCCGTCAGGGCGGAACCCTAAGTGGCAGTTACCGCAGGAATGGATATGTGCACGGTCCAACTGTGTTGACTGTCAGGCCGTCTTCGCAGGCAAGCCAGCTCCCACATTGGATCGCGGGGCATCAGTTATATCTGTGTCGGCTGCCAGGCCGTCACGGGAGCAAGCTCCCTCGCCACAGATTTAGCGTCGTGCCGAAGTTGTGTAGATACCTATGCTCATCGCAGGCAAGCCAGCTCCCACAGTTGATTGGGTTCACACATTTCTATCTGTGAGCACGGTCAACTGTGGGAGCTGGCTTGCCTGCGATAGCGGTGTTACGCCCTGCGCACTCGCAAGCAACGCCACAAAGCCGCAACCATCAGCACGCTGACCACTGCCCAACCCCAGGCCTGCTGGTTCAACAGCCCTTCACGGTACATCTGCGGCGCAACGCCGGCACCGATGATAAAGGCCAGCAACGCAATCTCCCGACGTGGCCCGGTCACCGGGCGTATCAGGTACACCAGGGCCGGTAACACCAGCGCTGCGCTTGGAAAGCTGCGATAGCGCGGGTCAAACACCAGCGCCAGCATCATCACCGCACCGGCAAACCCGGCGATTGCAATCAGCCAGCCGGCGCGCTGCTCCAGCCAGTTGAACCCGCGCTCACGCCAGCCTTGCCGGGCGCTGAGGGCCAGCGCGGCATGAGCCAGCACCAGCAGGTTCAAGACCACCAGCAAGCCTGCCCATAGCCATTCATCGTTGAAACGCGCAGTGACGCGGGTCAGTTCGGCCCAACTGCCAATGGAGCATGCTGCGACGGCCCCTAGCAACGGCAGTATTAGCGCAGAGCGAGTGCTGCGAACACGGCCGCCGAGCACCAGGGTGCCCAGCAGGATGAGCCCGCCGACGCCCAGCCACAGTGGCCAGTACGGCACATTGGTCACCGGGCCGGCGAGGATACCTTTGTCCTGACGGTCTGCATCGAACAGCCCCCAGTAACCACCCACAGCCCCTTCACTCGCACGTTTCCATGGCTGGTCAAAGGCTTCGATCAGGTTGTAGCGCCAGCCATTGGCTTCGGCCATGGCCACGAAGCCGCGCATGAACCTGGCCTCATTGACCCGGCTGGGCACGGCGGTTTCGCGCTGCCGGCCTTCGCTGGGCCAGCCGGTTTCGCCGATCACGATGTCCTTGGGCGCGAATTTATGGCCGAAGGTCTGGCGCACATCGCCCACGTGCTTGAGCGCCTGGTCGATGCCGGACGGCTCATCTTCCCAATACGGCAACAGGTGAATGGTCAGGAAGTCCACCGCAGGCTCGATTTCCGGGTGTTGCAACCAGAACTCCCAGACATCGGCATAGGTGACGGGCTGCTTGATCTGGCTTTTAACCTGATGGATCAGCGCCACCAGTTGCTTGGCGGTGACTTCCTTGCGCAGCAGGGCTTCGTTGCCGACGATCACCGAGGTCACCACGTCCGGGCTGGCGTTGGCCGCCGCGATCAACTCGTTGATCTCTTTTTCGGTCGCCACGGGGTCGCTGCTGACCCAGGCCCCGGCCATCACTTTCAACCCATGCTTGCGCGCCATGTCCGGCAGGGCCTCCAGGCCGGTCATGGAGTAGGTGCGAATGCATTCAAAGCGCGTAGCGAGCAGCGCCAGGTCGGCGTCCATGCGCTCGGTGCGCAACCTGAACGGCTGGTCGAATGGGGATTGGTCTTTGTCGAACGGTGTGTAGGACGCACATTGCAGCTTATGGCTGGCGCTGGCGACGTCTGGCAACACCACGGGCCGGCCGAGGCCGTACCAGTAGCCGACAAGGGCAAACACGCCGAGGATCAAGGCGAAGAAATAGGGCAGGGCAGGGAAGCGGGCAGTCGCGGGCATGGTCGGCTTATCTGGGGGAGCAAAGGCGCGCATCTTACCCGGATTTGCCGCAGCCCTGTGGGGCTGCATAATTTTGACATGCAAACTTCGGGCGGGATTCTGGCGATAACGCCTACAAAGCATCCTGCTGGCGATGTGATGTCGTTTCCTGCTCAACCAAGGTCGCTGACAGAGCAGGGCAAATGCCTACGCAGGTTGAAGATAAAACTGTCAGTACTCCACTGATGCCTCAGCAACCGGATCGATGCGCGTGAAGGGGGCGCGGTGCACCCTATAACAACAGTTTGACGTCGCTCGGCATCCGTCGGGCGCAGCACTTTCGGGGAAGTACTATGAAGATGCGACGACTCTTGGGCGCAGTTGCCACTCTGGTAGTTGCGATGGGCTCCACACTGGCCAGTGCCGACAGCAAGACCCTGAGCATCGGTTACGTGGACGGCTGGTCCGACAGCGTGGCCACTACTCATGTGGCGGCAGAGGTGATCAAGCAAAAGCTCGGCTACGACGTAAAACTGCAAGCGGTTGCCACCGGGATCATGTGGCAGGGCGTCGCCACCGGCAAACTCGATGCCATGCTTTCCGCCTGGCTACCGGTGACCCACGGTGAATACTGGACCAAGAACAAGGACAAGGTGGTCGACTACGGCCCCAACTTCAAGGATGCCAAGATCGGCCTGATCGTGCCGGAATACGTCAAGGCCAAGTCCATCGAAGACCTCAAGACCGACACCACCTTCAAGAACAAGATCGTCGGCATCGACGCCGGTTCAGGCGTAATGCTCAAGACCGACGAAGCTATCAAGCAATATGGCCTGGACTACAAACTGCAAGCCAGCTCGGGTGCGGCGATGATTGCCGAACTGACCCGCGCCGAAGACAAGCAGGAGTCGATTGCGGTCACCGGTTGGGTACCGCACTGGATGTTCGCCAAGTGGAAACTGCGTTTCCTGGACGACCCAAAAGGGATTTATGGTGCTGCTGAAACCGTCAACAGCATCGGCAGCAAGGGCCTGGAGAAGAAAGCGCCGGAAGTCGCAGCCTTCCTGAAGAAATTCCAGTGGGCCTCCAAGGATGAAATCGGTGAAGTCATGCTGGCGATTCAAGAAGGCGCCAAGCCGGACGCAGCGGCCAAGGACTGGGTAGCCAAGCACCCCGAGCGCGTCGCCGAATGGACTGCTAAATAACCCCGCCCCAATTGTAGGAGCGAGCTTGCTCGCGAAGAACGCACAGGCACCGCGATCATCCAGAATGAACGCGTTATCGTTGACGTTTTTCGCGAGCAAGCTCGCTCCTACACTTTTTACAAATCCTCGCTAAGCTCGATCTACTACTAAGGTCGTCTGGAACCCATTGCGCAGCCGCATACAGTGGATACGTTCCAAAATAATAAAAAGCTGTGCTGCGAGGATAAAAACAATGAACGACAGCATTTACCTCTCGATTCAAAACAGCCCGCGTTTCAAGGAGCTGGTCAGGAAAAGGGAAAGGTTCGCCTGGATTCTCTCGGCGATCATGCTCGGGCTTTACTCCGGTTTCATCCTGTTGATTGCCTACGGGCCGCAAGTACTGGGGGCCAAGCTCAGCCCCGGTTCATCCATTACCTGGGGTATCCCTATCGGGGTCGGGCTGATTGTCTCGGCCTTCATCCTTACCGGCATCTATGTGCGACGCGCCAACGGCGAATTCGACGACCTGAACAATGCGATTCTCAAGGAGGCTGCGCAATGATCCGTCGTCTATTGGCTGTATTCGGCGCTTCAGTCGTTGCGCCCGCCGTTTGGGCGGCAGATGCATTGACGGGTGAAGTGCATAAACAACCGCTGAATATTGCAGCGATTCTGATGTTCGTGGCCTTTGTCGGCGCGACGTTGTGCATCACCTACTGGGCATCCAAGCGCAACAAGTCGGCGGCCGACTACTATGCGGCCGGCGGCAAGATCACCGGTTTCCAAAACGGTCTGGCGATTGCCGGTGACTACATGTCGGCGGCGTCCTTCCTGGGGATTTCCGCGTTGGTGTTCACCTCCGGCTACGACGGCTTGATCTACTCGATCGGCTTCCTTGTGGGCTGGCCGATCATTCTGTTCCTGATCGCCGAGCGCTTGCGTAACCTGGGCAAATACACCTTTGCCGACGTGGCGTCCTATCGCCTGGGGCAAACCCAGATCCGCAGCCTGTCGGCGTGTGGCTCGCTGGTGGTGGTGGCGTTCTACCTGATCGCGCAGATGGTTGGCGCGGGCAAGCTGATCCAGCTGCTCTTTGGCCTTGATTACCATGTGGCGGTGATCCTTGTGGGGATCCTGATGTGCCTGTACGTGCTGTTCGGCGGCATGTTGGCGACCACCTGGGTGCAGATCATCAAGGCGGTACTGTTGCTGTCCGGTGCCTCGTTCATGGCGCTGATGGTGATGAAGCACGTCAACTTCGACTTCAACATGCTGTTCTCCGAGGCGATCAAGGTTCACCCTAAAGGTGAGGCGATCATGAGCCCCGGCGGCCTGGTGAAAGACCCGATCTCGGCGTTCTCGCTGGGCCTGGCACTGATGTTCGGTACCGCCGGCCTGCCGCACATCCTGATGCGCTTCTTCACGGTAAGCGACGCCAAGGAAGCGCGTAAGAGCGTGCTGTACGCAACCGGCTTCATCGGCTACTTCTATATCCTGACCTTCATCATCGGCTTCGGCGCGATCCTGCTGGTCAGCACCAACCCGGCGTTCAAGGATGCAGCAGGCGCCTTGCTCGGTGGCAATAACATGGCGGCGGTGCACCTGGCCAACGCGGTGGGTGGCAGTATCTTCCTGGGCTTCATCTCGGCCGTGGCGTTTGCCACCATCCTGGCGGTGGTTGCGGGCCTGACCCTGGCGGGTGCTTCGGCGGTGTCCCATGACCTGTATGCCAGCGTGATCAAGAAAGGCAAGGCCAACGAGAAGGATGAAATCCGCGTATCGAAGATCACCACCATCGCCCTGGCTGTGCTGGCGATTGGTTTGGGTATCCTGTTCGAAAGCCAGAACATCGCGTTCATGGTCGGCCTGGCGTTCTCGATTGCCGCCAGCTGTAACTTCCCGGTGCTGCTGCTTTCCATGTACTGGAAAAACCTCACCACCCGTGGCGCCATGATTGGCGGCTGGTTGGGCTTGATCAGTGCCGTGGGCCTGATGATCCTCGGCCCGACCATCTGGGTTTCGATCCTGCACCATGAAAAGGCGATCTTCCCGTACGAGTACCCGGCGCTGTTCTCGATGATCATTGCGTTCATCGGCATCTGGTTCTTCTCCATCACCGACAAATCGGCGGCGGCAGAGAAAGAGCGTGCGCTGTACTTCCCACAGTTTGTGCGTTCGCAGACTGGCCTGGGGGCGAGCGGGGCGGTTAATCACTAAGTCGTCAGTTGCATAAGAGATACCCCGGTCGCAAGGCCGGGGTATTTTTTTGCCTGGGCTGGCCTCATCGCGGCATAGGTATCTACACAACTTCGGCACGACGCTAAATCTGTGGCGAGGGAGCTTGCTCCCGTGACGGCCTGGCAGCCGACACAGATATAACTGATGCCCTGCGATCCAATGTGGGAGCTGGCTTGCCTGCGAAGACGGCCTGACAGTCAACACAGTTGGACCGTGTACATATCCATTCCTGCGGTAACGGCCACTTAGGGTTCCGCCCTGACGGCGGCTCACTTTCGAAAAGCGCGAAAGTAAGCAAAGCGCTCTTGCCCCACCACTCGGCACCTCGCTTAGGCTCGGTGTGCCCGTAATCCGCCAGTGATTTGGGGGGCCGCCGCCACGCGCCATCCATGGCGCGGGGCGGCTAAACCGGCATCCCTGCCGGTTTACCCCCCAAATCCCTGTCGAATTCCGGCCAGCGTGGTTTAACGGGGCGCCTAAGATCAAAAGCAGATCAAGATCAAGAGCGGCTCGCTTCGCATCGTGGTTACCGTTGAGCTAACAGAGTTATGTAGATACCTATGCTCATCGCGGGCGAACCCGGCTCCCACACTGGGCCGTGTCCTTTTGTTGGAATGCGGTCCAATGTGGGAGCTGGCTTGCCTGCGATGACGGTAGGTCAGGCCACACCAACAAAAACGGCCTCCACTAAGGGAGGCCGTTCTCATGACAAACAAGCCGTTAAGTGCTTACTTGCGGTCTTCCAGCTTGGTGATGTCACGCGACTCGTAGCCGGTGTACAGCTGGCGCGGGCGGCCAATCTTGTACGGGCTGGAGAGCATTTCCTTCCAGTGAGAGATCCAGCCCACGGTCCGCGCCAGGGCGAAGATCACGGTGAACATGCTGGTTGGAATGCCGATCGCCTTGAGGATGATCCCCGAGTAGAAGTCGACGTTCGGGTACAGCGAGCGTTCGATGAAGTACGGGTCGGTCAGGGCGATCTCTTCCAGGCGCATGGCCAGTTCGAGTTGCGGATCGTTCTTGATGCCCAGTTCCTTCAACACTTCGTCGCAGGTCTGCTTCATGACGGTAGCGCGCGGGTCGCGGTTCTTGTAGACCCGGTGACCGAAGCCCATCAGCTTGAACGGATCGTTCTTGTCCTTGGCCTTGGCGATGAAGGTGTCGATGTTGGACACATCGCCGATTTCATCGAGCATGGTCAATACGGCTTCGTTCGCACCGCCGTGGGCAGGGCCCCACAGTGCGGCGATACCGGCGGCAATACAGGCGAACGGGTTGGCACCCGAAGAGCCCGCCAGGCGCACGGTAGAGGTGGAAGCGTTCTGCTCGTGGTCGGCGTGGAGGATGAAGATCCGGTCCATGGCCTTGGCGAGCACCGGGCTGATCGGTTTGATCTCGCACGGGGTGTTGAACATCATGTGCAAGAAGTTTTCCGCGTACGTCAGGTCGTTGCGCGGGTACATCATGGGTTGGCCCATGGAGTACTTGTAAACCATTGCGGCCAGGGTAGGCATCTTGGCAACCAGGCGGATCGCGGAAATTTCGCGATGCTGCGGGTTATTGATGTCCAGGGAGTCGTGATAGAAGGCCGACAGGGCGCCTACTACACCGCACATGACGGCCATCGGGTGGGCGTCGCGACGGAAGCCGTTGAAGAAGGTCTTCAACTGCTCGTGAACCATGGTGTGGTTCTTCACGGTGCTGACGAACTGGGCTTTCTGCTCGGCTGTTGGCAATTCGCCATTTAGCAGCAGGTAGCAGGTTTCCAGGTAGTCCGACTTTTCAGCCAGTTGCTCGATCGGGTAGCCGCGATGAAGCAGAATGCCATTGTCACCATCGATATAGGTGATCTTCGACTCGCAGGAAGCGGTCGACATGAAGCCTGGGTCGAAAGTAAAACGGCCCGTGGCCGTCAGGCCCCGTACGTCGATAACATCGGGACCAACGGTGCCGGTTAAAATGGGCAGCTCGACGGGGGCTGCGCCCTCGATGATCAACTGCGCTTTTTTGTCAGCCATGTGGCCTCCTATTTATGCTTCAAATCATCAGACAGACCCCCCACGCAGGGCCCGCACCACTATATTGATATAAATCCAGATGTCAATTTGCCTAAAGTCTTGCGCCAGAAGGCTTTAACCGTACTTTTTCGTCGAAATTGACTGCCATTTACGCCTTTTATCCCGCCAGCGCAATCAGCTATTAGGGTGAGGTGTGCGCGTTGTCATTAGTAACCTAACTGTCTATACTCGGCCACCGACCGCCAAGGGCTTTTGGGCTTGCTTTCATTGGGGGTCGCACTCCCTGGGTGGTGCTTACCTGACCAGTCGCACTCCCCAACAACTTTGCCCTGATTGTTAGGGGCTCTTCAGTGTGAAAAAAAGCCGTGAATAGCCAACGACCTGTAAACCTAGACCTAAGGACCATCAAACTCCCCATCACCGGCGTTACGTCGTTCCTGCACCGTGTTTCCGGCATCATCCTGTTCCTGGGCTTGGGCATCATGCTTTATGCATTGAGCAAATCCCTGGGTTCCGAGGAAGGATACGCCGAGGTGAAGGCATGCTTGACCAGCCCGCTGGCCAAGTTCGTAGCATGGGGCCTCCTGTCCTCTCTTCTGTATCACCTGGTAGCCGGTGTGCGCCACTTGATCATGGACATGGGCATCGGTGAGACGCTGGAAGGCGGCCGCCTGGGCTCGAAAATCATCGTCGCCATTTCCGTGGTGCTGATCGTTCTGGCAGGAGTTTGGATATGGTAACCAGCGTAACGAATCTGTCGCGTTCGGGCCTCTATGACTGGATGGCACAGCGTGTGTCTGCGGTCGTTCTCGCGGCTTATTTCATTTTCCTGATCGGATACCTCGTCGCAAACCCGGGCATCGGCTATGAGCAATGGCACGGCCTGTTTTCCCACAATGCGATGCGAATCTTCAGTCTGCTGGCCCTTGTAGCCCTGGGCGCTCACGCCTGGGTTGGCATGTGGACCATCGCGACTGACTACCTGACGCCGATGGCGCTGGGCAAGTCCGCGACTGCAGTACGTTTCCTCTTCCAGGCAGTATGCGGCGTTGCGATGTTCGCTTACTTCGTCTGGGGTGTGCAGATTCTTTGGGGTATCTGATTCATGGCTAACATTCCAACTATTTCATTCGATGCCATCATTATTGGTGGCGGCGGTGCTGGCATGCGCGCTGCGCTGCAGCTGGCTCAGGGCGGTCACAAGACTGCCGTGATCACCAAGGTGTTCCCGACGCGCTCGCACACCGTATCGGCCCAGGGTGGCATCACCTGCGCCATCGCCTCTGCCGACCCGAACGATGACTGGCGCTGGCACATGTACGATACCGTCAAGGGTTCCGACTACATCGGTGACCAGGACGCTATCGAATACATGTGTCAGGAAGGCCCGGCCGCGGTGTTCGAGCTGGACCACATGGGTCTGCCGTTCTCCCGTACCGAACAAGGCCGTATCTACCAGCGTCCATTCGGTGGCCAGTCCAAGGATTACGGTAAAGGCGGCCAGGCTGCCCGTACCTGCGCTGCGTCCGACCGTACTGGTCACGCGCTGCTGCATACCCTTTACCAAGGCAACCTGAAAGCCGGTACCACGTTCCTGAACGAGTACTATGCGGTTGACCTGGTCAAGAACGCACAAGGCGAGTTCGTCGGTGTGATCGCCATCTGCATCGAAACCGGTGAAACCACCTACATCCGCGCCAAGGCTACTGTGCTGGCGACCGGTGGTGCAGGTCGTATCTACGCGTCGACCACCAATGCCCTGATCAACACCGGTGACGGCGTCGGCATGGCTCTGCGTGCTGGCGTACCGGTACAAGACATCGAAATGTGGCAGTTCCACCCGACCGGCATCGCCGGCGCCGGTGTACTGGTGACCGAAGGTTGCCGTGGTGAAGGTGGTTACCTGATCAACAAGCACGGCGAGCGTTTCATGGAGCGTTATGCTCCGAACGCCAAAGACTTGGCGGGTCGTGACGTTGTGGCCCGTTCGATGGTTAAAGAAATCATCGCCGGTAACGGCTGTGGCCCGAATGGCGACCACGTACTGCTCAAGCTCGATCACCTGGGCGAAGAAGTGCTGCACAGCCGCCTGCCTGGTATCTGCGAGCTGTCCAAGACCTTTGCCCACGTTGACCCGGTAGTTGCTCCGGTTCCGGTGGTTCCAACTTGCCACTATATGATGGGCGGCGTGCCGACCAACATTCACGGCCAGGCAATCACCCAGAACGCCGAAGGCGAAGACGAGATCATCCATGGTCTGTTCGCGGTAGGCGAAGTGGCTTGCGTATCGGTTCACGGTGCCAACCGCCTGGGCGGCAACTCGCTGCTTGACCTGGTGGTATTCGGTCGCGCGGCCGGCCTGCACCTGGAAAAAGCGCTGACTGACGGCATCGAATACGATGACGCCACCGACGCCAACATCGAAGCTGCCCTGGCGCGTCTGAACGCTCTGAACGAGCGCACTGATGGCGAAGACGTAGCAACCCTGCGTCGCGAGCTGCAAAGCTGCATGCAGAACTACTTCGGTGTGTTCCGTACTGGCGAATACATGCAGAAGGGCATCGCCCAGCTGGCCGACCTGCGCAAGCGCATCGCCAACGTCAAGATCAACGATAAGAGCCAGGCGTTCAACACCGCTCGTATCGAAGCCCTTGAGCTGCAAAACCTGCTGGAAGTGGCTGAAGCGACGGCGATCGCCGCCGAGGTTCGTAAAGAATCCCGTGGCGCTCACGCTCGTGAAGACTTCGAAGATCGCGACGACGAAAACTGGTTGTGCCACACCCTGTACTTCCCGGGTGACAAGCGCGTAACCAAGCGTGCCGTGAACTTCTCGCCGAAGACGGTACCGACGTTTGAACCGAAGATTCGGACTTACTAAGGGTGGCTGCCATGTTGAAAGTCAGTGTTTATCGCTACAACCCTGATCAGGACGCTGCGCCGTTCATGCAGGAATTCCAGGTCGATACCGGTGGTAAAGACCTGATGGTGCTGGATGTACTGGCACTGATCAAAGAGCAGGACGAGGGTTTCTCCTATCGTCGCTCTTGCCGTGAAGGTGTGTGCGGTTCCGACGGCATGAACATCAACGGCAAAAACGGCCTGGCGTGCATCACGCCGCTGTCCGCCGTGGTCAAAGGCAACAAGCTGATCGTTCGTCCGCTGCCAGGTTTGCCGGTTATCCGTGACCTGGTCGTCGATATGAGCATCTTCTACAAGCAATACGAGAAAGTTAAGCCGTTCCTGCAGAACGACACGCCGGCTCCGGCCATCGAGCGTCTGCAGTCCCCGGAAGAGCGTGAAAAGCTCGATGGCCTGTACGAGTGCATCCTGTGCGCTTGCTGCTCGACATCCTGCCCGTCCTTCTGGTGGAACCCGGACAAGTTCCTGGGTCCAGCTGCGCTGCTGCAAGCCTACCGCTTCCTGGCAGACAGCCGCGACACCAAGACGTCCGAGCGTCTGGCTTCGCTGGATGACCCGTTCAGCGTATTCCGCTGCCGCGGGATCATGAACTGCGTCAACGTATGTCCTAAAGGCCTGAACCCGACTAAGGCCATTGGTCACATCCGTAACATGCTGCTGCAGAGCGGCGTGTAACTGACGTTGTAGTAAAAGCAGGACCGTTGTGCCCGTAAATGCTACGGCGCAGGCTTCAACCGGCGCCGTAGTTTTAACTTGAGCAGCGACTTACAAAGCCGCGGCTCTTATTTTGAAGAAATGAGACAAGCAGGGGCATTCGGGTTGGTACCCGAACTATCAGCGTGATCCTAAGTGGCTTGTTTTGGTCGCTGCACTTGGCCTTTTGCAAGCAGACTCGGTGTTTTCGCCGGTGGTGTCCCCAAATCGAGGGTGACCAAGCATGCAAGAAAGCGTGATGCAGCGCATGTGGAACAGCGGCTATCTTTCAGGTGGTAACGCTGCCTATGTGGAAGAGCTTTATGAGCTCTACCTGCACGACCCTAACGCTGTGCCAGAAGAATGGCGCACCAAATTTCAGACGTTGTCTTCAGACGGCAACGCTGCCACCGATGTATCGCACGCAACAATTCGCGATCAGTTCGTGCTGCTGGCAAAGAACCAGCGCCGCGCCCAACCGGTTTCCGCCGGCAGCGTGAGCAGTGAGCACGAGAAGAAGCAAGTTGAAGTACTGCGACTGATCCAGGCCTACCGTATGCGTGGCCACCAGGCAGCCCAGCTTGACCCGCTGGGGCTGTGGCAGCGTCCTGCACCTGCAGACCTGTCGATCAATCATTACGGCTTGACCAATGCCGATCTTGATACGACCTTCCGTGCCGGCGACCTGTTCATCGGCAAAGAGGAAGCGAGCCTACGCGAAATTCACGAAGCGTTGCAGCAGACATATTGCCGCACCATCGGCGCTGAATTCACGCACATAACCGATTCCGAGCAGCGCCAGTGGTTCCAGCACCGCCTGGAAGGCGTGCGTGGCCGTCCGGTATTGTCCGCCGATGTGCGCGGCCACCTGCTGGAGCGTGTGACCGCGGCCGAAGGCCTCGAGAAATACCTGGGCACCAAATACCCAGGCACCAAGCGTTTCGGCCTGGAAGGCGGCGAAAGCCTGATTCCGATGCTCGACGAGCTGATCCAGCGTTCCGGTTCCTATGGCACCAAGGAAATCGTGATCGGCATGGCTCACCGTGGTCGCCTGAACGTGTTGGTCAACACCTTCGGCAAGAACCCGCGTGAGCTGTTCGACGAGTTCGAAGGCAAGAAGAAGGTCGAGTTGGGTTCCGGTGACGTTAAATACCACCAGGGCTTCTCGTCCAACGTGATGACCACCGGCGGTGAAGTTCACCTGGCCATGGCATTCAACCCCTCCCACCTGGAAATCGTTTCGCCAGTGGTCGAGGGTTCGGTACGTGCACGCCAGGATCGTCGTAACGATTCTACCGGTGAGAAGGTTCTGCCGATTTCCATCCACGGTGACGCGGCATTCGCCGGTCAAGGCGTGGTCCTGGAAACGTTCCAGATGTCGCAGACTCGCGGCTTCAAGACCGGCGGTACCGTTCACATCGTCATCAACAACCAAGTGGGCTTCACCATCAGCAACCCGTTGGATGCGCGCTCCACCGAGTACGCCACCGACGTTGCCAAGATGATTCAGGCGCCGATCCTCCATGTGAATGGCGATGATCCGGAAGCCGTGCTGTTCGTGACTCAACTGGCTGTCGACTACCGCATGCAGTTCAAGCGTGACGTGGTCATCGACCTGGTTTGCTACCGCCGTCGCGGTCACAACGAAGCGGACGAGCCAAGCGGCACCCAGCCGTTGATGTACCAGCAGATCACCAAGCAGCGCACCACCCGTGAGCTGTACGCCGAAAGCCTGACCAAGGCCGGCGTGGTTGACGATGCGCGTGTTCAGGCGAAAGTCGACGAATACCGCAACGCGCTGGACAACGGCCTGCATGTAGTGAAAAGCCTGGTCAAGGAGCCGAACAAAGAGCTGTTCGTTGACTGGCGCCCATACCTGGGCCACACCTGGACTGCCCGTCACGATACCTCGTTCGATTTGAAGACGTTGCAGGAACTGTCCGCCAAGCTGTTGGAAATTCCCGAAGGCTTCGTCGTACAGCGCCAGGTTGCGAAGATCTACGAAGACCGTCAGAAGATGCAAGCCGGTGGCCTGCCGATCAACTGGGGTTACGCCGAAACCATGGCGTACGCGACCCTGGCGTTCGAAGGTCACCCGATCCGCATGACCGGCCAGGATATCGGCCGCGGTACGTTCTCGCACCGTCATGCTGTATTGCACAACCAGAAAGACGCGGGCACCTACATCCCGTTGCAGAACCTGTACGAAGGCCAGCCACGTTTCGACCTGTACGATTCGTTCCTGTCCGAAGAAGCCGTACTGGCGTTCGAATACGGTTACTCGACCACCACGCCGAACGCGCTGGTGATCTGGGAAGCCCAGTTCGGCGACTTCGCCAACGGTGCCCAGGTGGTTATCGACCAGTTCATCACCAGCGGCGAGCACAAGTGGGGCCGTCTGTGCGGTCTGACCATGCTGCTGCCACACGGTTATGAAGGTCAGGGCCCGGAGCACTCCTCGGCCCGTCTGGAGCGTTACCTGCAACTGTGCGCCGAGCACAACATTCAGGTGTGCGTGCCGACGACCCCGGCCCAGATCTACCACTTGCTGCGCCGCCAGGTGATCCGTCCGCTGCGCAAGCCGCTGGTGGTGCTGACGCCGAAGTCGCTGTTGCGTCACAAACTGGCCGTTTCGACCCTGGAAGATCTGGCCCAAGGTTCGTTCCAGACCGTGATTCCAGAGATCGATACGCTGGACGCCGCCAAGGTCACTCGCCTGATCCTGTGCAGCGGCAAGGTCTACTACGATCTGCTGGAAAAACGCCGTGCCGAAGGCCGCGAAGACATCGCCATCGTGCGTATCGAGCAGCTTTATCCGTTCCCGGAAGATGACCTCATGGAGATCATCGCGCCTTACACCAACCTCACGAACGTGGTGTGGTGTCAGGAAGAACCGATGAACCAGGGCGCCTGGTACAGCAGCCAGCATCATCTGCGTCGCAGCATCGGCAACCACAACAAGGCCTTGGTCCTTGAGTACGCCGGTCGTGATGCTTCTGCTGCACCTGCCTGTGGTTATGCGTCGATGCACGCCGAGCAGCAGGAAAAACTGCTGCAAGATGCTTTCACTGTTTAACGCCTTCGCGCTGACTGAAACCGAATTTTAAGGACCTACAGATAATGGCTATCGAAATCAAAGCCCCGTCATTCCCGGAATCGGTTGCCGATGGCACCGTTGCCACCTGGCACAAGAAACCAGGCGAGGCCGTCAAGCGTGACGACCTGATCGTCGACATCGAGACCGACAAAGTCGTTCTGGAAGTATTGGCCGAAGCTGACGGCGTGCTGGGCGCGATCGTTGCGGAAGAGGGCGCTACCGTTCTGTCGAACCAGGTGTTGGGCTCGATCGAAGAGGGCAGCGCTGCTGCAGCGCCTGCTCCTGCCGCTGCTGCAACGGCTGCTTCGGCGCCTGCCGCTGCACCGGCAGCCGGTGGCGAAGATCCAATCGCTGCCCCGGCTGCGCGTCAACTGGCTGAAGAAAACGGCATCAACCTGGCTTCCATCAAGGGCACCGGCAAAGATGGCCGTGTGACCAAGGAAGACGTGGTTGCCGCAGTTGAAGCCAAGAAGAACGCTCCGGCTGCCGCACCTGCCAAGGCTGCAACTCCTGCTGCCGCTGCGCCTGTGTTTGCCGCTGGCGACCGCACCGAGAAGCGCGTACCGATGACTCGCGTACGTGCCACCGTGGCCAAGCGCCTGGTTGAAGCTCAGTCGAACATGGCGATGCTGACCACCTTCAACGAAGTCGACATGACCGAAGTCATGGCCCTGCGTTCTAAGTACAAGGACCTGTTCGAGAAGTCCCACAACGGCGTGCGCCTGGGCTTCATGTCGTTCTTCGTGAAAGCGGCCACCGAAGCGCTGAAGCGCTTCCCGGCAGTCAACGCTTCCATCGACGGCGGCGACATCGTTTACCACGGCTACGCAGATATCGGCGTTGCCGTCTCCAGCGACCGTGGCCTGGTGGTTCCAGTCCTGCGTAACGCCGAGCTGATGAGCCTGGCCGAAATCGAAGGCGGCATCGCTGGCTTCGGCAAGAAAGCCCGTGACGGCAAGCTGACCATCGACGAGATGACCGGCGGTACCTTCACCATCACCAACGGTGGTACCTTCGGTTCGATGATGTCGACGCCGATCGTCAACCCACCGCAAGCCGCGATCCTGGGCATGCACAACATCATCCAGCGTCCGATGGCCATCAACGGCCAAGTCGTGATCCGCCCAATGATGTACCTGGCACTGTCTTACGATCACCGCCTGATCGACGGTAAAGAAGCCGTGACGTTCCTGGTGACCATCAAGAACCTGCTGGAAGACCCGGCTCGCCTGCTCCTGGACATCTGATAGAAGCAGTCGCACGTTGCGAGCTACAAGCTGTAGGAAAAAGCAGCTTGGCTTGCAACGTGTGGCTAGAAGCTTGTCGCAAATAGAGGATCTATTTTCATGACACAGAAATTTGACGTTGTAGTGATTGGTGCAGGCCCTGGCGGCTATGTTGCCGCCATCAAGGCTGCGCAACTGGGCCTCTCCACTGCTTGCATCGAAAAGTACACCGACAAGGAAGGCAAACTGGCGTTGGGCGGTACTTGCCTGAACGTGGGTTGCATTCCGTCCAAGGCGCTGCTGGACAGCTCCTGGAAATTCCATGAAGCCCAAGACGGCTTCGCGATCCACGGCATCAACCATGCTGGCGTGACCATGGACGTACCAGCAATGGTCGGCCGTAAAGCCAACATCGTCAAAGGCCTGACTTCCGGCGTTGCCACCTTGTTCAAGGCCAACGGCGTTACTTCGATTCAAGGCCACGGCAAGCTGCTGGCCGGCAAGAAAGTTGAAGTCACCAAGCCAGACGGTTCGGTTGAAGTCATCGAAGCCGAAAACGTGATCCTGGCGCCAGGTTCGCGTCCAATCGACATTCCACCTGCACCTGTTGATAACAACGTGATCGTTGATTCGACCGGCGCCCTGGAATTCCAGGCTGTACCTAAGCGCCTGGGCGTGATCGGCGCTGGCGTCATCGGTCTGGAGCTGGGCTCGGTATGGTCCCGTCTGGGCGCTGAAGTCACCGTGCTGGAAGCCCTGGACACGTTCCTGCTGGCGGCTGACACTGCAGTCTCCAAGGAAGCGCTGAAAACCCTGACCAAACAAGGTCTGGACATCAAGCTTGGCGCCCGTGTTACCGGTTCCAAGGTCAACGGCGACGAAGTCGTGGTGACCTACACCGATAAAGACGGCGAGCAGACCATCACCTTCGACAAGCTGATCGTTGCCGTTGGTCGCCGCCCAGTGACCAATGACCTGTTGGCTTCCGACAGCGGCGTGAACATCGACGAGCGTGGCTTCATCCACGTTGACGATCATTGCGCTACCACCGTGCCTGGCGTCTATGCCATTGGCGACGTGGTTCGTGGCATGATGCTGGCCCACAAGGCTTCCGAAGAAGGCATCATGGTTGTCGAGCGCATCAAGGGTCACAAGACCCAGATGAACTACGACCTGATCCCATCGGTTATCTACACCCACCCGGAAATTGCATGGGTCGGCAAGAACGAACAGCAGTTGAAAGCTGAAGGCGTTGAAGTTAACGTCGGCACCTTCCCGTTTGCCGCTTCTGGCCGTGCCATGGCAGCCAACGACACCGGTGGTTTTGTCAAAGTCATCGCTGATGCCAAGACTGACCGCGTTTTGGGCGTCCACGTGATTGGCCCAAGCGCTGCAGAATTGGTTCAGCAAGGCGCGATCGGCATGGAATTCGGCACCAGTGCCGAGGACTTGGGCATGATGGTCTTCTCCCATCCGACCCTGTCCGAAGCGTTGCACGAAGCAGCGTTGGCAGTGAATGGCGGCGCCATCCACATCGCCAACCGCAAGAAGCGCTAAGCGAGATAATAAGAAACCACGGCGGAGTTGCCCGTCGTGAGCCTTGCGCGCAAGACTCACCGCGGAATATCCGCTGGACGCAGCCTTGCGCAGCTTTACGGGCCATAAGCCCCGCAAGTTGCGCAAGCAGCAGTCACAGGTGGCGCGGCACTCATAATGAGCGCAGCGCCGAATGCGCAGTACCTAACGAAGACGGTAAAAAGCATGAATCTTCACGAGTATCAGGGTAAGCAGCTGTTCGCTGAATACGGCCTGCCAGTTTCCAAGGGCTACGCAGTAGACACCCCGGAAGCAGCAGCAGAAGCTTGCGACAAAATCGGCGGCAGCGAGTGGGTTGTCAAAGCCCAGGTCCACGCCGGTGGTCGCGGTAAAGCGGGCGGCGTCAAGCTGGTTCGCAGCAAAGAAGACGCCAAGGCCTTCGCACAGCAGTGGCTGGGCAAGCGTCTGGTGACTTACCAGACTGATGCCAATGGCCAACCAGTCACCAAGATCCTGGTTGAATCGTGCACTGATATCGCTAAAGAGCTGTACCTGGGCGCTGTCGTTGACCGTTCGAGCCGTCGCATCGTGTTCATGGCTTCCACCGAAGGTGGCGTGGACATCGAGAAAATCGCTCACGAAACCCCAGAAAAAATTCTGAAGGCCACTATCGATCCACTGGTTGGCGCTCAGCCATTCCAGGGTCGCGAGCTGGCTTTCCAGCTGGGCCTGGAAGGCAAGCAAGTTGCCCAGTTCGCCAAGATCTTCGTAGGTCTGGCCAAACTGTTCCAGGATCACGATCTGGCCCTGCTGGAAGTGAACCCGCTGGTGATCAAGGCTGACGGCGATCTGCACTGCCTCGATGCCAAGATCAACATCGACGCCAACGCCATGTACCGTCAGCCTAAGCTGAAGACTTTCCACGATCCGTCGCAAGACGATCCGCGCGAAGCGCACGCTGCCAAGTTCGAACTGAACTACGTAGCCCTGGAAGGTAACATCGGCTGCATGGTCAACGGTGCCGGCCTGGCCATGGGTACCATGGACATCGTCAACCTGCATGGCGGCAAGCCAGCCAACTTCCTCGACGTAGGTGGTGGCGCTACCAAGGAACGCGTTACCGAAGCGTTCAAGATCATCCTGTCCGACTCCAATGTCGCCGCAGTACTGGTCAACATCTTCGGCGGCATCGTTCGTTGCGACATGATTGCCGAAGGCATCATCGGTGCAGTGAAAGAAGTCGGCGTTAAAATCCCGGTTGTTGTTCGCCTTGAAGGTAACAACGCTGAACTGGGCGCTAAAGTACTGGCAGAAAGCGGTTTGAACATCATCGCGGCTACCAGCCTGACCGACGCTGCTCAACAAGTTGTCAAAGCTGCGGAGGGCAAGTAATGAGCGTCCTGATCAATAAAGACACCAAAGTTATCTGCCAGGGTATTACCGGTTCGCAAGGTAGTTTCCACACCCAGCAAGCCATCGAATACGGCACCCAGATGGTTGGCGGCGTAACACCAGGCAAAGGCGGCACCGAGCACCTGGGCCTGCCCGTGTTCAACACTGTGAAAGAAGCAGTAGAAGCCACTGGCGCCACTGCCAGCGTGATCTACGTTCCAGCTCCTTTCTGCAAGGACTCGATCCTGGAAGCGGCGTTCGGCGGCATCAAGCTGATCGTCTGCATCACCGAAGGCATTCCTACCCTGGACATGCTGGACGCTAAAGTTAAGTGCGACGAGCTGGGCGTAGTCCTGATCGGCCCTAACTGCCCAGGCGTGATCACCCCAGGCGAATGCAAGATCGGCATCATGCCAGGTCACATTCACTTGCCAGGTAAAGTCGGTATCGTTTCCCGTTCCGGCACCCTGACCTACGAAGCTGTGAAGCAGACCACTGACGCCGGTTTCGGTCAGTCGACTTGCGTCGGCATCGGCGGTGACCCGATCCCAGGCTCCAACTTCATCGACATCCTGAAGCTGTTCCAGGAAGACCCGAAGACCGAAGCGATCGTGATGATCGGTGAGATCGGCGGTTCGGCTGAAGAAGAAGCGGCTGCCTACATCAAGGCACACGTGACCAAGCCGGTTGTTTCCTACATCGCTGGTGTGACTGCCCCTGCGGGCAAGCGCATGGGCCATGCTGGCGCAATCATCTCTGGCGGCAAAGGCACTGCAGACGAGAAATTCGCTGCACTGCAAGACGCAGGCGTTAAAACCGTGCGTTCGCTGGCAGACATCGGCAAGGCCCTGGCCGAGCTGACCGGTTGGGCTGTCAAGTAAGCCTCGCGCTTAGCTGACGCTTCACCACACAAAGGCCACCTTCGGGTGGCCTTTGTGCATTCTGGATATAGCCAGATTGACGAATGTGCTCGGTTCAATGTGGGAGCTGGCTTGCCTGCGATACAGACAACTGGGTGCATCAGCCAAACCGAGTCGATGCCATCGCAGGCAAGCCAGCTCCCACAGGGTTCTGTGTTGCCCAATTAAGTATGAAAACGCGACATTGAAATGTCGCTTATCGGACAGTTCGCCCCGCAACAGTGCGTTTGTCAGCCTGATTCTGTACTCTAGCCGCCTCTTTATGCGTCCGCGTCCCAAAAGGAAGCTGCGCGCTAGACCGGTCGGTCCCCACAAGGGCTGGCAGCATTTCCCTCATCCATAGGGAAGCCCTCTCTAAATTCCGATTCAGTAGTGTGGTATTTCCTCAAATGAAAGTGTTGAAAAGCCAGGATATCCTGGCGCTGGGCTTTATGACCTTTGCCCTGTTCGTGGGCGCCGGCAACATCATCTTCCCGCCTATCGTGGGTTTGCAGTCCGGGCCGCATGTGTGGATGGCGGCGCTGGGCTTTCTGATCACCGCAGTCGGTTTGCCGGTGGTCACCGTGATCGCCCTGGCCAAGGTCGGTGGTGGCATGGACGCGCTGAGCAGCCCGATTGGCAAGATTGCCGGTGGCCTGCTGGCGGCAGCGGCCTACCTGGCAGTGGGCCCGCTGTTTGCGACCCCACGCACCGCAACAGTATCGTTTGAAGTGGGCCTGGCGCCCTTGACCGGTGAAAGCCCGTTGGCGCTGTTCCTCTACAGCTCGGTGTATTTCCTGGTGGTGTTCTTTGTCTCCCTGTATCCAGGGCGACTGCTGGACACCGTGGGTCGTTTCCTGGCGCCGCTGAAGATCATCGCCCTGGCTATCCTCGGTATCGCTGCGTTTGCCTTGCCCGCCGGTGAGGTGGGGGTTGCCACGCCGGAATACGTTGCCGCGCCGTTCTCCCAAGGCTTTATCAATGGTTACCTGACCATGGATACCCTGGGCGCCCTGGTGTTCGGCATTGTGATCGTCAACGCTATTCGCTCCCGTGGCGTAGAGTCACCCAAGCTGATCACCCGTTACGCGATCATTGCCGGGCTGATTGCCGGCGTGGGCCTGGCACTGGTGTACGTCAGCCTGTTCCGTCTGGGTTCGGGCAGCCATGCCGTGGCTGCAGGTGCCAGCAATGGCGCGGCGGTACTGCACGCCTATGTGCAATACACGTTCGGCTCCCTGGGTAGTGGTTTCCTCGCCGTGCTGATTTCCCTGGCATGCCTGGTGACCGCCGTGGGCCTGACCTGTGCCTGCGCCGAGTACTTCAGTAAGATCCTGCCGCTGTCCTACAAGACCCTGGTGGTGATCCTGGCACTGTTCTCGCTGTTTGTGTCCAACCTGGGCTTGACCAAACTCATTGCCTTCTCGATCCCGGTGCTGACCGCGATCTACCCGCCGTGCATCGTGTTGGTGGCCTTGAGCTTCTGCAAAGGGTTCTGGCAGGAACAGGGCCGTATTGTCGGCCCGGTGATGCTGGTGTCGTTCATCTTTGGCTGCATCGACGCACTCAAGGGTGCGGGCCTGGCGGGTTGGATGCCTACGCAACTGGTAAACCTGCCGTTGAGCGAACAAGGCTTGGCGTGGCTGGTGCCGTCGGTGATGACGCTGGTCGTGGCCGTGGTGATTGACCGTATGCTGGGCAAGCGCAGCGAAGCGATCGCTTAAAACCTCTGACTTATACGCTGCAATTAAAAAGCCCCGGATCAAATGATCCGGGGCTTTTTTTGTACGCAGTGCCAAGCCAGGCTGCCTGTTTCAGGGTATCGGGAACTTGCTCTTTGTCGAATCCACTCCCATGTTCCTCAAATATTCCTGGGCGGGCCTTAAATCGCTTTTTTTGGGTAGATAGTGTCCAGAGACATCGGAAAGGTGGAATTTCCCGAAGGCGTCTTTCCTTATATAGCCTGCGCTGACTACCTTTTCTGATTGGCCACTGCCAGCGCCGATTTCCGCGATGGCAGGATGTGATAACCATTTTGGCGGTGCACTTTTGTCGATAGTACCGATGATCAGTTGGTTGTCTTGAGTGAAGACGAACTTGCTGACTGTGTCGGGTTTCAATACAACCTTCAGGTCATCCGGCTTTGTGATGCGAACTAGTTCCGCTCGGGCCGCTCGGGGGTTCAATGCCGCTCCGGCCAGATGCAGCTCGGCGTTCAGGTCACGAGCCCTGGTATTGACCAGCACTGCGAGTGGTTTTCGAATGGGCGGCTCTATTCGCCAACTGCCGGAGGTGGAAGAGCTGCTTGCAGGCACTAGGTTTTCCGCCGAGGAGGCAGAATGAGACTGCGGTAGGGGGTCTAGCGTTTGGGGTAGTTTGGCGCCTCCCGGCAAACCGGTTAGCACCCATTCGCCGTTCCCTTTGTTCAAAAGCGTAGCCACCCGACGCTTTGTTTCGGGGTTTATAACGTTTACAAATCCTGATTCGAATTTGAACGCTGGGCTTATTTGATAGACCCTACTCACGTTTGAGTTATCGGTGTAACGGATCAACCATTTTTCACCGACTTGTTGTGGCCTGGTGGTGCTGAGCGGTTTTCCTGCCAGTAGCTGATTATCCAGTGCGTGCGCGGCGAGGTCCCCACGGTTCTGTACAGGGTGGGCCGCGTTCGGCAATTGGGTCGGGATGCTTGAGGGGCGGCCGCCCGATATCGACGTACCCGGAACCGGTACGACGTGACCGCTTGGCGTACCATTTGTACCTGCCGTGTTTGTCAGTCGCCGTTGGAGCGTGCGCCCAGGGGTTCTGAACACTGGGCGCAACGGGGTCCTTTTGAGTAAAGGGATACCCGACGCAGCCATGGCGAAATCGTCGTACACCGCCCCCCAGCGTCCCGGTTGGGTGAGGAGCTTGGGCAGGCTTCGTCCGGGTGTACGCAACGTTCTTAGCGCAGCCTTGGAGAGCCTGTTGGTGGCTGACATACCAGCGTTGACCGGGATGAGGCTTAGAACGAATTGGGCTATGTCTGCGGCGAACATTAATTTGTTGGCTGCGGATCGGGCCGATACCTCTGCGCTGGTTGTCATCCCAACCGACGCTCTCCCTCTGAGTAACCCCACCTCCTGCATGTACAGGTTTTCAGTGATGCTACCTTTGAACGGCTTCAGTCGGATGCCCGCTTCATGGTCGGCCGCGAATTTCTTGAGCCACGTGCCGAGCTGAGGCAAAAACAGGGTGTCGTGAATATTATATCGATCAACAGGTGATACCCGCTGATCCATGTAGGACATCCACTCGGACGTGTTCAGCAGCGTGTTAAGTTGATCCTCGTCCACAATTTCTCTGAAAGGACGTCCGTCGGGAGCATCCGGGCTGTACAGCACCAGCGAGGGGTGGTTGGTCGGTTTGATGACCATCATGCCCTGGACGGGTTTGCCGTTCAGGACCACTCTATGCGAGACGATGGACGCACCATTCACGATTGGCCAGGTGGTGGAGTCGCTATGCTCAAGTGTCGCTTCGATCCATTGTTCGGCGATTTTTTGCCTGTTCAGATAGGCATCGGGATCCAGGCTGGTGATGAACGCGTCCTTGGCCATCTTTGCCTTCAGATGGTTTTTCCACGCGTCGGGCAGCACCCTGGCTTCGTCGGAGGCGGCAGTGGGGCTGAGTTTGTCATCCAGTAGTTTGAGGTATTTGCCGCCCACATCGGTTTGGCTGATCAGGCCCTCGAGAAACGGCTTATCCAGGGTAAGCAGGTATTTTCCGCTGGCACTTACGACGCGAGCGGCCCAGGTGCTCGTCGGCGAGCTTTCATGCCATGGCGTTGTGTTCATGAGAGCCAGGTCGGTCAGCGATCGAGTGTGAATCTGCGGCTTTGGTGCGTTTGCCGAACCTAAAAGGCCGCGATTGCTCGACTGCTGTGTGGTCATCTGAACCATCACGCGGTCTGGGTCTATTTCCTCGTGCTGGTAGCGGCCCGGCAGCTTGGCTTTCAACGCCTGGGCCAGCAACTGTTTGGCGAAAATGTGGGGGGCCGGGATGTTTACCAACAGCGCTTGCAAGTGCGTAAGGCTTGTATCCTGTGCTTCCTCCAGCTCCCTATAGCTCGTTTCTTGTTGGGGAGTCAGTTCTTTAAGCCATTGTGGTTGCAGTTTGTTGTGCAGTTGTTCATTGCGTGCGAGCAGGGCATTACTGCCATCGAAATGCAGTGAAAGATCCGCTGCATCATTGATGGTTTCGACAGTTTGGGCAGAGAGCAACGACGGTGTGCGAGAGGAGCCAGCTTCGGCTTGCGCTTGGGCGAACCCGGCCCGCATGGTTTCATTGACCTCGTCAGCCTGTCGCTGCAACAACTGGGGAAAGGTTTGTGCCACGACGTCGCCGCAGACAGGGGCGAATCCCAGCATTAAATCATCACCCCACGGAGGGTTTCGACTGTGCTCTACCGACACCGGTAGACTTTTGAGTAGCAGGTTGGCCTTCTCGTCATCATTATCGATTCTCTGCATCAATGCTTCGCGGGCTTTGCCAGGGCTCGCGAACTCCTCGAAACCGTCCCCGGGGGTGTAAAGCACTACAGGCCCGGTGGTGTCATCCAGCCCGATATTACGGGTGTCACTTGCGGTGTAAGGTGCATCGGCCGACGAGCCGTCGCTGCGAGTGATAAGAAAACAACCGGCTAAAAATGCGCCGCTGGCGGAGTTGTCATCTATCCGGATCGGATACACCCCAGGCCGATCCCCTGCGGGAAGTTCGCGCTCGCGTGCTTCAAGGGTGGGGTACTGAAAGGCTGTGTCGATCAACTTTTTGCCAGCCTCGCTGAGGGTTCCGTCTTCAACCCGCAGGGCTGCCTCGGTGGAAAGCATTTGCCGATGCAGGGCGAGCAGTTGGGCTGAACGTGATGGCTGCTTGGGGGAGCCTACGGGTGATCTTTTCCAGTAGCTACTGAGCGCGCCTGAAAAGCGGGTTGCGATATCGTGTGCAAGCGTCAGCAGGGAACCCTGATGCTCCAACCTGGTTTGGGGAGCACCCGCAGGTCCGTCAATGTAAAAGCCCGTTTGTATGTCGGCACTGTGCTCTTCAGTGTTGGGCGTGCCAGTGACGGCGTTTATGTGGACTTGCGCGACTTTTTCGAGCAATGCCTCCGATAAGGTTTGCGTAGAAATCAGCACGGGCTCTGCCGGCGGCTGTTTTCGATAGGTGTTGACGTGGATAATGTTCGGGTCGATTGATGTGAGCTGGGGAAAGGCTTTTTTCAACTGAGCCTGGGTAAAGCGTTGGAATGTCATCTGGTGACTGAGTAAATCAATAATTTTCTGGTTGTACGCCTGATGCTGCTCAATCAATTGGGATTGCGCGGCGACTGCGTTCGGCCCTGTATCATTGGCAACGACTGGCTTTATGCCGGCTACTTGGATTTTGATCCGATCATCCGGGTCTAGTCCCAACGGCTTGGGCTGAGGGTGATGCGATAAAGGCGGGTGTTGCGTTGTCGATTCAGAGGCTGTGCCCACGGACAGCTGGATCGCTTGCGGCGCATGTGTTTGGCTGACAGAGAGAGACGTTGAGCGCATTTAACATCCTAAGGATAGATATGCAGTTCCTTCCGCCTGAGAAATGATCAAGGCTTCGTGCCTTGGGGCCAACTAAGTGAGTGGAGGCGTCCTATTGGTTCCAAGGCCGAACTCATGCATATCTGGAAACAGGAATTCTCATAAAAGACAGGTAGTACGACCGGGGTTTTGATATTTGTTGCACAACTCACCGGGCTCACATTTAGAAGGACCCGCATGTCGTTCGTCGAAACCAATCAAGTCCACCTGCTTGCCGCCCTGTGGTTCATCCTGTGCTGGGGCGGCTATACCCGTTACGCCACTTGGAAAGCTCGAGATACGGCCTGCCTGGCCAGCGTGTTGCACCTGTACCGTGAAGACTGGATGCGCCGCATGCTGTTGCGCGATAACCGCATCGCCGATGCCAGCGTGATCGGCAACCTGGAGCGTAATGCCTCGTTCTTTGCCTCCAGTACCTTGATCATCCTTGCGGGTATCCTGACCGTGCTCGGTGCTTCGGAGCGGGCGGTGTCGTTGCTGGCAGATATTCCGATGGTGCAGCAGGCGTCCCAGGGCATGTCGGAGGTCAAGTTGCTGTGCCTGGCCCTGGTATTTGTCTATGCGTTTTTTACTTTCAGCTGGTGCATGCGTCAGTACAACTTCGCGGCGGTGCTGGTGGGCTCGGCGCCGATGATTGGTGAACGACATGTGTCGGAGCAGGAGCGCAATGCATTTGCCTTGCGGGCGGCGCGGGTGATTTCGATGGCGGCCAACCAGTTCAACTTTGGCCTGCGTGCGTATTACTTCGGCATGACCATGCTGGCCTGGTTTGTCAGCCCCTGGTTGTTCATGTTGATGAGCAGTGGGGTGGTGTTGGTGCTGTACCGCCGCGAGTTCCATTCCGATGTATTGCAGGTGATGGTGTACACCCCGACCGATATGCCGGCAGTCGACGCTGTAAAAGAGGGCGCATCGTAGCGCTGGCAGCAAATCCCGGACAAAGAAAAGCCCGCTTGGTCAGCGGGCTTTCTTTTTGCTGCAATACAGCTTTAAACCCTGCGATTACTGCTTGGCAGGTTCTGCAGGTGCGGCAGGTGCAGCTTCTTTTGCAGCCGCTTCGTTCGATTCGGCCTGAGCTTTGGCAGCTTCGGCGTTTTCTTTCGCAGCGTCGTTCACTTTATCCTGTGCTTTAGCCATATCTTGCTGAGCTTGCTCAGCATGTGCAGCAGCGTCTTGGGCTTTGTCTTCGGATTTCTTGTCGCAGGCAGCCAGACCGAGAGCAGCGGCCAGCATCATGGAAATAGCTAATGTCTTACGCATGGGGTGTTTCTCCTTATTGAAGATATCTACTGGCCTTTCGAACCCAAGGGGCCAGCATTAGTTCCTTATGTCCCACAGATATATAGCATGTTTCGTACAGGAACTTTACCCAGTCATTCCCATCCGCCGAATTCACACTAATAAGAGTCTAAACACAATGACCGAAAACCCTTTGTTGGAGCGTGCCGTGCGCTTCGTTTCGGCCCTGCGCCATTGCCAGGTGCTGGGTGTGGCGGTGCATGAAGCCAGCGAGGAGGGCATGACCCTCGTACTGCCTTATGGGCCGCATATTGTCGGTGATCCCCTGACCGGGGTGATCCACGGCGGCGCGCTGACCTCCTTGATGGACACCGCTTGCGGCATGGCGACCCTGTGCGTATTGCCCGAGTTCGAGGTGTGCCCCACCCTGGACCTGCGTATCGACTACATGCATCCCGCCGAACCCCATAAGCCGGTGTATGGCTTCGCGCAATGCTACCGGGTCACCACCGACGTGATCTTCACCCGTGGCGTTGCTTATCAGGATGACCCGCAACAACCTATCGCCCATGTGGTAGGCACGTTCATGCGCATGGGCAAGCGCCTCAAAGGCACCCAAGGCTTGGGCACTGTCATCAAGGGAGAACAGGCATGACGCATCGGTTCAAGACGCGCCTGGAGCAAGCCCTCGACCGTGGCAACTACGATGCGCTGCTCGAGCTGGTGCCCTATGCCAGACTGATCGGCATCGAATGCACCCGCCTGGGGGATGAGTTGCTGTTTCGCCTGCCGGCCAGCAAGGACAATATTGGTAACCCCATATTGCCAGCGTTGCATGGCGGGGTGATCGCCGGCTTCATGGAGCTGGCAGCCGCCATGCACCTGCTGGTGTTCACTGGCGCTCCGGGCCTGCCGAAAATCATCGACTTCTCCCTGGATTACCTGCGCGCCGGCCAGTTTCGGGACACTTATGCCAAGTGTCAGGTATGGCGCCAGGGCCGGCGCGTGGCCAACGTGGCGATTACCGCCTGGCAGAGCACACCGGCCGAACCGATTGCCACTGCCCGGGCACATTTCAAAATTGAGGAATTGGTTCGCCCTTGAAATCCTGGTCTTAGTCCCCAACTTTGATGACAACCCGCCGCCAACCCTCAAGGGCGCGGCCATTGCCATCCAATTGGAGTTTGATGACCATGAGTGTGGAAACTCAAAAGGAAACCCTGGGCTTCCAGACCGAGGTGAAGCAACTGCTGCACCTCATGATCCATTCGCTGTATTCCAACAAGGAAATTTTCCTTCGCGAATTGATCTCGAACGCCTCTGACGCTGTCGATAAATTACGTTTCGAAGCCCTGTCCAAGCCTGAGTTGCTGGAAGGCGGCGCGGAACTCAAGATCCGTGTGAGCTACGACAAAGACGCCAAGACCGTCACCCTCGAAGACAACGGTATCGGCATGAGCCGTGACGATGCGATCACCCACCTGGGGACCATCGCCAAGTCCGGCACCGCAGATTTCATGAAGAACCTGTCGGGCGACCAGAAAAAAGACTCTCACCTGATCGGCCAATTCGGCGTGGGCTTCTATTCGGCCTTCATCGTCGCCGACAAGGTTGAAGTATTCAGCCGCCGCGCCGGCCTTGACGCCAGCGAGGGCGTGCACTGGGCTTCCAAGGGCGAGGGCGAATTTGAAATCGCCACTATCGACAAGGCTGACCGTGGCACGCGCATCGTGCTGCACCTGAAAGCCGGTGAAGACGAATTCGCCGATGGCTGGCGCCTGCGCAACATCATCAAGAAGTATTCCGACCACATCGCGTTGCCGATCGAGTTGCCCAAGGAACAGACCGTTGCCGAAGGCGAAGAAGCTCCCGCGGTGGAGTGGGAAACCGTCAACCGCGCCAGCGCCCTGTGGACCCGTCCGCGTACCGAGATCAAGGACGAGGAATACCAGGAGTTTTACAAGCACATCGGGCACGACTACGAGAACCCGCTGAGCTGGAGCCACAACAAGGTTGAAGGCAAGCTCGAATACAGCTCGCTGCTCTACGTACCGGCCCGTGCTCCGTTCGACCTGTACCAGCGTGAGGCGCCAAAAGGCCTGAAGCTGTACGTGCAGCGCGTGTTCGTAATGGACCAGGCGGAATCCTTCCTGCCGCTGTACCTGCGCTTTATCAAAGGTGTGGTCGACTCCAACGACCTGTCGCTGAACGTGTCGCGGGAAATCCTGCAGAAAGACCCGATCATCGATTCCATGAAGTCGGCGCTGACCAAGCGCGTACTCGACATGCTGGAAAAGCTGGCGAAGAACGAGCCTGAGCAATACAAGAGCTTCTGGAAAAACTTCGGCCAGGTCATGAAAGAAGGCCCGGCGGAAGATTTTGCCAACAAGGAAAAAATCGCCGGTTTGCTGCGTTTTGCCTCGACTCAAGGCGAAGACGGCGAGCAGGTTGTGTCCCTGGCTGACTACCTGGCACGTGCCAAGGAAGGTCAGGACAAGATCTACTACCTGACCGGCGAAACCTACGCCCAGGTCAAGAACAGCCCGCACCTGGAAGTCTTCCGCAAGAAAGGCATCGAAGTGCTGCTGCTGACCGACCGCATCGATGAGTGGCTGATGAGCTACCTCACCGAGTTCGACGGCAAAACCTTCGTCGACGTGGCCCGTGGTGACCTGGACCTGGGTAACCTGGACTCCGAAGAAGAGAAGAAAGAAGCCGAAGAAGTCGCCAAGTCCAAAGAGGGCCTGGTTGAGCGCATCAAGGCTTCCCTGGGCGAAGCGGTGAGTGAAGTGCGGGTTTCCCACCGCCTGACCGATTCCCCGGCGATCCTGGCCATCGGCGAGCAGGACCTGGGCATGCAAATGCGCCAGATCCTCGAAGCCAGCGGCCAGAAAGTGCCGGATTCCAAGCCGATCTTCGAGTTCAACCCATCTCACCCGTTGATCGAGAAACTCGATGGCGAGCAGAGCGAAGAGCGGTTTGGCGACCTGTCGCACATCCTCTTCGACCAGGCCGCCCTGGCAGCCGGCGACAGCTTGAAGGACCCGGCCGCGTATGTGCGCCGACTGAACAAGCTGTTGGTTGAATTGTCGGTTTAACACCGTTGTAGAAAAACCCGCTTCGGCGGGTTTTTTCGTTTGTGCGCACCTCAACTGGAGTGAATCATGAGCCAAGTCATTGTACGTTCCGTGGTCTATCAGATTGATGGCCAGTCTTATGAAAGCCGTCTGGCATTCGATGCCAGCCACAAGGGCCCGTTGCCGGGACTGCTGATGGCGCCGAACTGGATGGGCGTGAGTGCGGGGGCCGAAGAGATCGCGCAGGCCGTTGCCGGCAAAGGCTACGTGGTGCTGATTGCCGACCTCTACGGGCAAAACGTACGTCCTTCAAATGGCGATGAAGCGGGCGCGGCGATGATGCCGTTGAAGAATGATCGCCCGTTGCTGAACAAGCGCATGCAAGCCGCCTTCGAGCAACTGCAAGGCCAGACTGAAGCCGCAGTGGACACATCGAAACTGGCCACCTTCGGCTTCTGCTTTGGCGGTTGCTGCTCCCTGGAGCTGGCCCGTACCGGCGCGCCGCTGAAGGCTGCCGTGTCGTTCCATGGCACTCTGGATACACCGAACCCCGCAGACGCGAAAAACATCAAGGGTTCAGTGCTGGTGCTGCATGGCGCCTCGGACCCGTTGGTACCCAAAGAGCAATTGCCGGCGTTCGAAGATGAAATGAACGCGGCGGGTGTGGATTGGCAGTTGCTCAGTTACGGCGGCGCGGTGCATTCCTTCACTGACCCCCATGCCAATGTGCCGGGCAAGATGATGTACGACGCCAAGACCGCCGCACGGGCTTTCCAGTCGATGCATAACTTGTTGGATGAAGTGTTCAAAGGCTGATGCTTCGGCGCCTGTTCGGGCCTTTTCGCGAGCAAGCCCGCTCCCACATTTCGATCTGTGAACGCAGTCAAATGTGGGAGCGGGCTTGCTCGCGAATGCTATCTAACAGGCAACTCGATTCTTTCTGACTCCCCCGGCACAGTGGGCCAATCCCCAGCCGCCCAACGCTGTCTCGCCTGCTCGATCACAGCCGGGTCGCTCGCCACAAAATTCCAGTTGATCCGCCGTGGCCCATCCAGCGGTGCCCCGCCAAATACCATCAGGTGGCAATCACTCTCGGCATACAGAGTCATCTCCTGCCCAGTCGGCAATACCACCAAGCTGTTGACCTCCAGGGCTTCACCGTCCAATTGCACCTCACCCTCCAGCACATACACCGCACGTTCCTCATGTTCATCCGGAATCAACAGGGTGGTGGCGGTTTGCATCTGTACCTCGGCATACAGCGTCGGCGACAGCACCGGCACCGGTGATCTGAGGCAAAAACCATCACCGGCGATCAAACGCACCTGCACGCCGAGGTTATCGCTTATCGGCAAACTTGCGGCTGGGTGATGGCTGTAGTGTCCGGGCCCGGTCTCGTGGTCCTTGGGCGAGGCCAGCCACACCTGCAGGCCATGCAGGTTGAAACCCCTGGCCTTGACCGCTTCAGGTGTGCGCTCGACGTGGGCAATCGCGCTGCCGGCGGTCATCCAGCTGACATCGCCGGCTTGCACCACCTGGTCCGAGCCAAGGCTGTCTTTATGCTGCAAGGTGCCTTCAAACAGGTAGGTGAGGGTGGACAGGCCGATGTGGGGATGCTGGCGGATATTCATGCCGTTACCCGGTGCGTAGCGGGTCGGCAGCATATGGTCGAAAAACACAAAGGGCCCGACGCTGCGGCATTCACGCGAGGGCAGGGGCCGCAGGATAGGCTGGCCTTCTACATCTTCGGGGCGAGGGCGAATCACGGTGAGGGTGGTCATGGGCATCCCAGTCTGAGCGGGTTGGATGCTTTGAGCATAACCCGCTCGATGGGAAGTTGGGGCTATTGGCTGAAGGCGCCTTCCGACAATTTCGTCTCGATAGTGACTTCGGCGGTGGTCATCAGCTTATGTACCGGGCACTTATCGGCCACGCGATGCAGTTCATCGCGCTGGGCGTCAGTGAGTACGCCCTTGAGGGTCAGCTTGACGTTGAGCTTGTATTTACCCTTTTGCTCTTCGTCGCTGTCGTGAGTGACCTCCACGGTCACGCCGGTCAGCGGGATATCTTTTTTCTGCGCGTAGAGCCTTACGGTCAAGGCTTTGCACGACGCCAGCGCAGCATCGAAATAATCGTGGGGGGAGGGCGCCGAGTCGTCACCGCCCAGGCTCTTGGGCAGGTCGGTAAACAGCTCGTGATTATTGATATTCACGCTGTGACGGAAGTTTTCAGCGTTCAGCGTATTAACGGTAACAGGCATGGCAAACCTCATAAGGGCGCAGGATGAAGGTCATGCAGTTATAGAGCATGCTGGCACCCCAGTGTTCCGGTTTTTTCCATGCTGAACCCTGAAGGCTGGCGCAAGGTCTACCCGTATCAACCCTTATTGAGGTTTTACCGTGTCTGGAGCCCGCCTGAGTCTTGCCTTGTTGCTCGCCGCCAGCAGCCTTGTCGCGCAGGCCCGTGACTATGCCTACAGCGACGCGCACCTGCACTACGTGGATTTTTTCCAGGAAACCGCTGGCATGGACAAGCTGCTCAAGGCCATGGCGGACAACCGCATTGAACACGTCATGATTTCCGGGATTCCCGTGGCCAAGAAATGGCACGAAGACGAGCCCAAGCGCCCGCGCTACTACGCCGGTGACGACGCCGATGCCTATTGGTACAGCGCCACGGATGTGATCGTCGCGGCGGCGGTCAATAAACTTTCCCCCGAGCAACGTCAGCACTTTCATCCCTTTCTCGCCGGTTTCAATCCCAACGACAAGAACTCTGCGGTCCATATCCAGCGCATGCTCGACCTCAATCCAGGGCTGTGGCAGGGCATCGGTGAAGTGTTCACCCGGCACGATGACCTTACCGCCCTGACCTCCGGCGACACCCCGCGTGCCAATAACGAAGCCATGACGCGCATCTATCACCTGGCGGCCGAAAACGACCTGCCGGTGCTGCTGCACTCCAACATCACCTCCAAACGTGAGCGCAACCCGCTGTACCTGGCGGAAGTCGAACAGCCGTTACGCAATCACCCGCACACGCGTTTTATCTGGGCCCATGCCGGTACCAGCAAGGAAATTCACCGTCATCAGGTGCAGATGGACTTCTTGTTGCCTACCCTGACGCGCCTGCTTGAGGCGTACCCCAACCTGTATATCGACCTGTCCTGGAGCATGCTCACGCCCTATCTGCTGGATGACGCCGGCAAGCCACGGCCGCAATGGGTTGCGCTGGTGGAGCGCTTCCCGGATCGCTTCATGCTCGGCTCCGATGTTGTGGGGCGCTTCAATAAGTTGGGCAAGGAGATGCGCCGTTTCGATCCTTTCCTCGATGCGTTGCCCGAAGACGTTGCCTACAAGGTTGCGCGCGACAATTTCCTGGCCATCCTGCCCAAGCCGTCTCGCGATGGCGACGCGCGTTGATATCGCGTTTTGATCTTATGCCAATGACCTGAGGTGCCGATAACGTCCAAGAGACCCGCTGCAGGTGGATGCAGTACTTTTGGAAGGAACCCTGGCATGAATATCCGCAGTTTGAATATCGCCCCTCGCGCCGGCCTGGGCTTTGGTGTGCTGGCGTTGATGGTGTTCGTCTTGGGCGGCTTTGCCCTGTTGCAGATGGCCAATATGCGCCAGCAGTCGGACCAGGTGGAGACCAATTGGCTGCCCAGCGTGATGGCGGTGGGGGAGATGAACCAGGATGTGTTGCGCATTCGGGCGCTGACGTTGCGCTTGCTGGTCAACCGCGACCCCCAGGCGGTGGCGCAGAACGAGCAGAAAATTGCCGAGATCAAAACCGGTTTGCACCACGCTGAAGGCGTTTACGAGGCATTGATCGTCTTGCCTGAGGAGCGCGTGCTGTTTGATCGCTTCAAGGTCGAGGAGCAGCAGTACCTGCAACGCCAGGAGCAGGTGGTGGGCTTATCCAAGGCCAATCGGCTGGAGGAGGCCATTGCGGTGGTCAATGGCGAAATGAATCAGATGGCTGACCAGATGGCCGTGACGCTGCGTGAGTTGGTCAATCTGAACAAGTCCAGCGCCAACGAGGCCGCCCGGCTGGCACAGCAGGTGTTCAGCCAGTCGCGGGTCTGGGTGATGGTCATGATTGGCGTCACGGCGTTGATCACGATTGGCCTGGCGGTGTTGCTGACGCGCAGCATCGTGCTGCCGCTGGCACAGTCGTTGAAAGTGGCCCAGGGCGTTGCCAGTGGCGACTTGACGGGCGACATCAGGCTCAGTGGCAGCGACGAGCCGGCGCGCTTGCAACAGGCGCTCAAGCGCATGCAGGAGAGCTTGCGCGACACTATCCGGCGCATCTCAGAATCGTCGAACCAATTGGCGTCGGCTTCCGAAGAGCTCAGTTGCGTCACCGAGGATGCGACCCGTGGTTTGCACCAGCAGAACCAGGAAATCGAACAGGCGGCCACGGCAGTCAATCAGATGACGGTGGCGGTGGAGGAGGTAGCGAGCAATGCCGTGGCCACGTCCCAGGCATCTCGCGAATCCGACCGGATTGCCCAGCAAGGGCGTGAGCAGGTGCAGCAGACGGTGGTGTCGATTGAAGCCCTCGCGACCGATGTGACCGCCAATGTGACCCAGGTCGAAGCGCTGGCGCAAAAGGTCTATGGCATCAGCACAGTGCTGGATGTGATTCGCTCGATTGCCGAGCAAACCAACTTGCTGGCACTGAACGCGGCGATTGAAGCGGCGCGAGCGGGGGATGCCGGGCGCGGGTTTGCGGTGGTAGCCGATGAAGTGCGGGCCTTGGCCCATCGCACGCAACAGTCGACCCAGGAAATCGAGCAGATGATCAGCGGGATTCAGCAGGGCACCGACCAGGCTGTCAGCTCGATGCAGCAGAGCAATACACGGGCGCGCTCTACACTGGATATCGCCAAATCGGCGGGCATGGCCCTGGAAGAGATTGCCTCGGCATTCACCTTGATCAACGAACGCAACCTGGTGATTGCCAGCGCGTCGGAGCAGCAGGCGGCGGTGGCTCGGGAGGTGGATCGTAACCTGATGAATATCCGCGACCTGGCGCACCAGACATCGACCGGGGCTAACCAGACCAGTGCAGCGAGTCAGGAGTTGTCGCGGTTGGCGGTGGATCTGAATTCGATGGTGGCGCGGTTTTCGGTGTAGGGCGGGGAACCGGGGCGGCCCAGCCGCAGGCAAGCCAGCTCCCACACTGGACCGTATTCCTTCAGGATGAACGCGGTCGAATGTGGGAGCTGGCTTGCCTGCGATGAAGGCGACGCGGTTTCAAATCAAAGCGCAAAAAAAGCCCCGAACCAGTCGGGGCTTTTTCGTGTGATCAACCTGCGAGCTTACTTGCCCTGCCAGCGCTTGAGTACCAAGGTGGCATTGGTGCCACCAAAACCAAAGCTGTTGCTCATCACGGTGTCGATCTTGGCGTTTTCAACGGTCTTGGTCAGGATTGGCATATCGGCCACAACCGGATCAATCTCGTCGATGTTGGCCGAGCCGGCCATGAAGTTGCCTTCCATCATCAGCAGGCAATAGATCGCTTCGTGAACGCCAGCGGCGCCCAGGGAGTGACCCGACAGGCTCTTGGTGGAGCTGATCTTCGGAGCCTTGTCGCCAAATACCGCGCGCACGCCTTCCATTTCCTTGGCATCGCCGACCGGGGTCGAAGTGCCGTGGGTGTTCAGGTAGTCGATTGGGGTATCGACGGTGGACATTGCCATCTGCATGCAGCGGATGGCGCCTTCACCGCTTGGCGCAACCATGTCGTAGCCGTCGGACGTCGCGCCGTAGCCGACGATTTCCGCGTAGATCTTCGCGCCACGGGCCAGGGCGTGTTCCAGCTCCTCGACCACCACCATGCCACCACCACCGGCGATGACGAAACCGTCACGCTTGGCGTCGTAGGCACGGGAGGCTTTTTCCGGGGTTTCGTTGTACTGGGTGGACAAGGCACCCATGGCGTCGAACAGGAAAGACTGGCTCCAATGCTCTTCTTCACCGCCGCCGGCAAACACGATGTCCTGCTTGCCCAGTTGGATCTGCTCAACGGCAGTCCCGATGCAGTGGGCGCTGGTGGCGCATGCGGAGGAGATCGAGTAGTTCACGCCCTTGATCTGGAACGGCGTAGCCAGGCAGGCGGAAACGGTGCTGCCCATGGTCCGCGTGACACGGTAAGGGCCGACGCGCTTCACGCCTTTTTCGCGCAGGATGTCCAGCGCTTCCATCTGGTTGAGGGTCGATGCGCCGCCGGAGCCGGCGATCAGGCCGGTGCGTACGTTCGAAACCTGGTCTTCGCTCAGGCCGGAGTCGGCGATCGCGTCTTTCATGGCCAGGTAGGCGTAGGCGGCAGCGTGGCCGACGAAGCGATAGATCTTGCGATCGATCAGTTCTTCGATGGGCAGGTCAATGGAGCCGGAAACCTGGCTACGCAGACCCATTTCGGCATATTCCGGGTTGAAGCGGATGCCAGGGCGACTTGCACGCAGGTTAGCGGTGACGGTCTCTTTGTCATTGCCCAGGCAAGAAACGATGCCCAGACCAGTGATAACGACGCGGCGCATGCGGATAACCCTTAAAAGTTGTCAGTGGAAGTGAATACGCCGACCCGAAGGCCTTCGGCAGTATAGATCTCGCGACCGTCGACAGTCACCGAACCGTCGGCAATGGCCAGGTTCAGCTTGCCCTTGAGGACGCGCTTGATTTGAATGTTGTAGGTGACTTTCTTGGCGCTCGGCAGTACCTGGCCAAAGAACTTCACTTCGCCCGAACCCAGGGCGCGACCGCGGCCCGGCAGGCCTTGCCAGCCCAGGTAGAAGCCGACCAGTTGCCACATGGCGTCAAGGCCCAGGCAACCTGGCATCACAGGGTCGCCTTCGAAGTGGCAAGCGAAGAACCACAGGTCAGGGGTGATATCCAGCTCGGCGACCAATTCACCTTTGCCGTACTTGCCACCCTCTTCGCTGATATGGGTGATGCGATCCACCATCAGCATGTTCGGGGCGGGCAGTTGCGCGTTACCTGGGCCGAACAGCTCACCGCGACTGCAGCGCAGCAGGTCTTCCCGAGTAAAGGCGTTTTGTTTGGTCATGCGAGCTCCTCAATAATCCCATGCGGCAGGGTAGGGCAAATCTTCCCGAACCGAATGAAGCGTTCATGCCTCATAGCGGCAGCCTACACATAGACTATTGCGTTGTAGTGAAAGTCACAGCGGCAAGGCACTGAATGTACACTTGTTCACTGAAATTTTAAACCGGGCCTGTTTATCAGCCCGTTCGGGTGCCTAAGACTGCCGCACTTTCGTCTTTCACGCCAGTCGCAGTTGGCTGATGGCGCGGCGCTATTGCACCCAGCGCTGCAGGATTTGCTGCAAATCCGTGCGTTTGAACGGCTTGGCCAGGTAATCGTTCATTCCGGCTGCCAGGCAGGCTTCGCGATCGCCCTGCAAGGCGTTGGCCGTCAGGGCGATGATGGGCAGATCGGCGCAACCGGGCAGTTGGCGAATCTGCCGTGTGGCTTCGTAGCCGTCGATCAAGGGCAGGCGACAATCCATCAGGATAGCGGTGAAAATCAGGCTCTCGGCGCTGCGGATCGCTTCGGCGCCGTCCGTGGCCAGGCTGACTTCAAAGCCCAGGCTGCGCAGCATCGCTTCGACCACGGTGCGGTTGACCGGGTTGTCCTCTACCAACAGCACATGGCGCCCATCGCCGGCGCTGGCTTTGCCAAGCGCGTCAGGTGCGGTGACCGGCGCATGCTGCTGGTCAATGGCCAGCGGAATCTCCAAGGTGAACACTGAACCTCGACCTTCTTCGCTCTGGGCGCGCAAGGTGCCACCCATACGTTCGGCCAGGGTGCGCGCAATCGGCAGGCCCAGGCCCGTGCCACCGTAACGCCTGGAAATGGAGCTGTCTGCCTGCTGGAATGCATCGAACATCAAATCCAGGCGTTCGGCGGAAATACCGATACCGCTGTCGCGTACGGTGCAGGTGAACCACACCAACTCATGGTCCAGGGTTTGCCAGTGGGGCTCCACGGTCACGCTGCCATGTTCGGTAAATTTCAATGCATTGCCGATCAGGTTCACCAGAATCTGGCGGATCCGCGTCGGGTCGCCGCGCACACGCAGAGCCTCCATGCCCATGGGAATGGGCAGTTCCAGGCTCAGCCCGCGCTGCTGGGCGCTGTGCTGGAAAGCCTGGGCGCAGCTGTTGATCAGATCGGCCAGGTTGAACGGAATATGTTCCAGTTCCAGGGCGGCGCGTTCAATGCGTGAGAAATCGAGGATGTCATTGATCACCTTGAGCAAATGCTCGGTGGACTCGCACGCCAGCGCCGCGTACTCGGTCTGCTCCTCGGTCATCTCCGTGGTTTCCAGCAGTTGCAGCATGCCCAGCACGCCGTTCATGGGCGTGCGCAGTTCGTGGCTCATCATCGCCAGAAAATCCGACTTGGCGTTGTTCGCCCGCTCGGCTTCTTCACGGGTCTGGATCAACTGGGCCATGGCTTGTTGCTGTTCGCGACTGGCCTGTTGAAGGCCCTCGGCCAGGTTGTTGATATGCCGCGAGAGGTCGCCCAATTCCGAGTCATCGACGATGGGCAGTGGCGTCTTGTAATCGCCTTGCTGGATGGCCTTGACCGCGTGCCCCATGGCGCTGATCGGCTGTGACAGGCTGGCCGACAAGCGTCGCGCCAGCAGGAAGGTAAACAGCAGGGCAAACAGCGCCAGTACCCCTGCCTTGAACAGGATTTCCTGCTGGCGCTGGCTGAAGGCGTCGTTGGACATGCCCACAATCACCCGCCCCAGGTAGTCCGCGCGGGGGGCCTTGGGTTCGCTGAGGTTGTCCTGGAAAAAGTCATTGTTGAGCTGGATGTGTTGCAGGCGGATCGGTGCCTGGAACACCTTCACCGACAGCGAACGGTCATGCCGCTCGGACGGCTGCTCCACATACACCAAAATGTTCTCGGCGCTGTCCTGGATCTCCAGGAAGCGCACATGGGGTGTGGCCAAGGTCGCACGCAGCAGGGTTTCAAGCACATCGTTGTTGCCGGAAATCACGCCGTACTCAGTGGCAGGCGCCAGCTGGTTGGCGATCAATTGACCGGTGTGGTCCAGCTCCTGGCGCAAGTCCTGGATGCGCACGAAGGTGAAGAAGGTGATGAGCAGCAGGGTCAACAGCAGCGCAGGGCCCAGGGTAATGAGCTGGGTGCGGGTGTTGATATCCCAACGACGGCGCAAGGTCATGGGCGTTGTTCTCCTTCGGCCAGGCGGGCGGCAACGGCGATTTCATCGACCTGTTCGATGCCCAGTGAGCGCGCGACTTGTGGGTTGCCCACGACTTTGAAGTACTGCGGGTAGAGCGTGCTGGGCCAACTGGCCGGCGGCTGGTCCAGCAGTTGGTCCAGTACCGCGAGCCAGTCGGATTGATCGCTGTAGGTGCTGGCCAGGCTGCCGGCCCGCACAAACCCAGCGTTGGGCCCCACCAACGGCAGTTGTTGGGCGTAGCTGCTCAGCAACAGGTTTTTTACGGTCTTGGGGTTGTACAGCTGCGGGTCGTCGAGGCCCAGTAGCACGTCGCTGTTTTTGAACAGGGTTTGCAGTGGGCGACTGTCGCTGGTGTTGTCCCAGAGCTGGGGCATGATTTCCAGGCCCATGGGTTTGGCGAACTGGATCAGTTCGCGCAGCAGGAACTCGCTATCGACGCCGTACAGCACGCCGACGCGCCGGGCCTGGGGCAGGATATTGGCGATCAGGCGCAACTGACGTTCCAGCGGCGGGTCGCTCCATAGCAGACTGATTTTTGCCGGGTGCAAGTTGCCCAGGCGTTGTCGGGCCTGCAGACGGCTGATGCGCAGCACCAGGGTTGGTGGCCCCTGAGCATCCTGCAGGCGCCAGTCCAGACTCGGCAGGTCAAGGAGAATCAGGCGTGTGCTGGCAGGCAGGTGACTGGGCGCTGGCAACTGCTTGAGTGGCGTGAAGCTCACCTGGTCTTCGGGGCGTTGTTGGGCAAGGGCCTGGGTAAAGGCGCGCACGCCGGTGCTGTCTTCGGCGGCCGTCAGCAGGATGTTTGCGCTCCACGCCGGCGCCGCCAGCAACAGGCACGCGAGCAGCAGGGCGCGGCGCCAAAACCGTGAAGCCAAGAAGAGGGTCATCCGTGACTGGTCGGCCATGTCAGAAGTCCAGCTCGGCGCTGAAGTAGAGAACGTGGCGATGGTCGTAGTTGTTGTCGGCCCAGGTGGTGGGCTGGTTGTCCAGGCGTTGCTGCAACATGCCCGCCAGCTCCACATTGGCTTTGCCTACGGCAATGCGCTTGGCCACCCGCAGGTCGACCCGCTGGAAGCGATATTGGTTGAGTGCGTCGTCGCCATAGTAGAACAAGGCGCTGGACCAACCCTGGCCCCACTCACGCAGCCAACCGGCCGAGCCACTGTTACGCGCGGTTTGCGCTTTGTCCAGCGGGTTGCTGGAGGTGGCGTCTACATAAGCATAGGTCAGGCGCAGGCGGTCGGCGTTACTCACGCGCCAGTCGAACTGCGACTCGGCACCGCTAAAGCGCGAGCTGTTGGCGTTGCTGGCGATGTATTGGTTGTTGCGCAGCGGCGAGCTGATCATGTCGGTGATTTCGTCATAGAACAGCTTCACGTCGACATTCAGCCCCAGCTCGGCAAAGAAGCCGTTGTAGCCTAGCTCGCGCGAGCGCATCAACTCTTTGTCGAGGTTGCCGGGGCCGCGCGTCACGACAAAATATTGACCGGCGTTTTGCCCGTAGGTCGGGGAGCTGAGATTGGTGACGCGGTAGCTCCAATTGACGTTGTTCTCGAACATGTCCGGCGAGCGGATTGCCTCGGAGTACACCGCACGCAAGCCGTGGCGGGGATTGATCAGGTAATTGACCGCCACACGCGGCGTGAGCGAGTTGCCGCTCAGGTGGGTGTCTTCGTACATGGCGCCACCTTGCAGCAGCCAGTGCTCGCTGGCGCGCCATTCCAGGTGGCCGAACAGGCGCCAGGTGGTGTCGTCCAGGGTGCCATTGAAGTAGGTTTCGGAGTCGGCGCGGTCATAGCGGTAATTCATGCCGCTGACCAGGCGCAGGCTGTCGGAGAGGCTGAGCGTGTCCTGGATCTCCACGTCGTAGCGGCTTTCGCGGGTGCTTTGGTCGATATCGCCGCACACGCTTTGGTTGGCACCGTTGCGCCACTGGTCCAGCACCTGGTTGGCCAAGGCCTGTTCGGCGGCGTTACCCGGTGGGGCGGAGCCTTGGCTGTAGGTGTCCATGTGCCGTGCCAGCAATTCGGCATAGTTGGGGTTGAGCTGCCATAGCTGGGTCAGTTCAGGGCTGAACGAGGCCTTGGCGTCACAGGCTTTCCAGATTTGCTTGCGGTCCCATTGCTGTGCCGAGCCCTGGATATACAGGCTGTGGTCGGGGTTGAAGTCGAAGTTCCAGCGCAGGGACCCTGCGTAGTCCTTGGCGGTGACATCAGAATTGGTGCCGCCTTCGGTAATTCCGGCAAACACCGGGGTGTAGGTATAAGGGCGCTGGTTGGTGCCTTCCTTGACGTTCAGTTGCCAATCGAGACTTTGTTGCGCGTTCAAGGCCTGGCTCACCGCCAGGCTGAAACGGTTGAGGCGACGCCCGTCACGGCGGTCGGCGCCGACCGCGTCGCTGTCAAAACCATCGTCCTGTTGCCCGGACAGAGACAAGCGCAAATTGCCGGTCTCCCAGCCCACACCCTGGCTGGCATAGAAGTCATTGATGCCACGCTCACCACGGATGACCTTTACCCGCGAGCCGTGGCTGTTGGCTGGCGAGCGGGTGAGAATATTCACCACCGCCATCAGCGCATTGGCACCGTAGCTGACGGTGTTGGGGCCGCGAAAGACCTCAATGCGCTCGATGTCCTCCATGGCCACCGGGATATCGCTCCAATCCACCGTGGCCAGGCCGGCGCGATAGACCGAGCGACCGTCGATCAGCACCTGCATGCGCCGTGCGTCACTGGCGCTGGTGCCATGGTAATTCACCGACGCCTGGTTGCCGCTGGTGTAGCCGACCATCATCCCCGGGACCAGCCGCAGCAGTTCCGAGATGTCCCGGGCGCCGCTGGCCTTGATCAGCTCACTGTCGATCACCGTCATGCTGCCGGGCACGGCGGCGGCCGATTGCTTGAGGCGCGTGGCGGTCAAGACCTGGGGCAGCGGCTGGCTGTCGAGGAACAGATCGTCGGCCTGCGCGCAGGTAGCACACAACAGCAGCAACAATAATGATGAGCGAGGAGGAGGGCCCAGATACACGGCACGGCCTTGTTAATTGCGGATAGCCGCCCATGTTAACCGAGGTGCGGCTGTTTGCCAGTCGTCGGACTTGCATTTACTTCGCACGCCTCTGGCATTTTCTGACTCGCGCGAATTGATACGGGGGCTGGCCGCAAGCGGGGCGCCCCGTATAATGCCGCCATCGCCACTGGTATGGATTAACGGATTGCATATGACTGAACAGCGCCCTATTGCGGTCCTGGGAGGCGGAAGTTTTGGTACCGCCGTGGCTAACCTGCTGGCCGAGAACGGTCACGCGGTGCGCCAGTGGATGCGCGATCCCGAGCAGGCCGAAGCCATTCGCGTGCATCGCGAAAACCCTCGTTACCTTAAAGGTATCAAGATTCATCCCGCCGTCGAGCCGGTGACCGACCTGCTGGAAACCCTCACGGCCTGCGACCTGTGCTTTGTCGCGCTGCCTTCCAGCGCCTTGCGCTCGGTACTGGCGCCACACGCCGAACGCTTGGCCGGCAAGTTACTGGTCAGCCTGACCAAGGGCATCGAAGCCCATACTTTCAAGTTGATGAGTGAAATCCTCACCGAAATTGCCCCTCAGGCACGCATTGGCGTGCTGTCCGGGCCAAACCTTGCACGGGAAGTCGCCGAGCACGCGTTGACCGCCACCGTGGTCGCCAGTGAAGACGAGGCTTTGTGCGAGCGCGTCCAGGCCGTGCTGCACGGCCGTACCTTCCGGGTCTACGCCAGCGCCGATCGCTTCGGCGTCGAATTGGGCGGGGCCTTGAAAAACGTCTACGCGATCATTGCTGGCATGGCCGTGGCCCTGGGCATGGGCGAAAACACCAAGAGCATGCTGATTACCCGCGCACTGGCCGAGATGACACGTTTTGCGGTGAACCAGGGCGCCAACCCGATGACCTTCCTCGGCCTGGCGGGCGTAGGGGACTTGATCGTCACCTGTTCTTCGCCCAAAAGCCGCAACTACCAGGTCGGGTTCGCCTTGGGCCAAGGGCTGAGCCTGGAGGAAGCGGTGACGCGTCTGGGCGAAGTGGCCGAGGGGGTCAACACCCTCAAGGTCTTGAAGGCCAGGGCCCAGGAAGTGGGCGTGTACATGCCGCTGGTCGCCGGCCTGCATGCGATCCTGTTCGAAGGGCGCACCCTGAACCAGGTCATCGAGTTGCTGATGCGGGCCGAGCCCAAGACCGATGTCGACTTTATTTCCACCAGTGGTTTCAACTGAGGAACGCGTCATGAACGATCCCAAAGCTGCCCCCCCATACGAGTCGATTGGCTTGCGCATCCTGTGGATGCTGGTATTTGTGCTGGTGTGGCAGGTAGCCCAATTCCTGCTCGGTGCGCTGGTGGTGGTGCAATTGATTTACCGGCTGATCTACGGCGCACCGAACCTGGGCCTGATGAACTTTGGCGACAGCCTCAGCCAGTTCCTGGCGCAGATTGGCCGCTTCGGCAGCTTCCACACCGAACAAAAGCCCTGGCCGTTCGCCGATTGGCCAACCCCGCGCGCGCCCGAAGGCGAAGCGGCCCACAGCGTACCGCCGGCACCGCACCCGGTGCGTGATGAAGAGCCGAAGCTATGAAGGTATGGATTCTGCGTCACGGAGAGGCCCAAGCGCATGCGCGCACGGACGCTGAACGCAACCTTACCGAGCATGGGCGTGCTGAAGTATTGCGCAGTGCTACGCACCTGATTGGCCAGCCCTTGGGCGCCATCATTGCCAGCCCTTATGTTAGGGCGCAGCAGACGGCGCAGTTGGTGCGCGATGTGCTGGGGTTTGAGCCTGAGATCTGCACGGTGCCGTGGCTGACGCCCGATGGGGATGTCCAGCGAGTGCTGGAGAAACTCGATACCGATGACAACGTGCTGTTGGTTAGCCACCAACCGCTGGTGGGCAGCCTGATCAGTTTTCTGCAGCATGGGCACCAGCGCCAGCCACAGCCGATGTACACGGCCAGTTTGGCGGAGCTTGAGGGTGATTTTCCGTTGGCGGGGTTGATGAGTTTGGTGGATGTGAAGAATCCCTAGGCACCGTGCGACGCTGTGGCGAGGGAGCTTGCTCCCGCGACGGCCTGCCAGCCGACACCTATCTCGCTGACACCCGCGATCCAATTGTGGGAGCTGGCTTGCCTGCGATGACGACATCCCTGCCGGTTTACCCCCCACTCCCTGTCGAATTACGGCCAGCGTGGTTTGATGGGGCGCCTAAGATCAAAAGCAGATCAAGATCAAGAGCAGATCAAGAGCGTCTCGCTTCGCATCGTGGTTAGCGGCAGGCCGTTTCCTTCGTCTGTGCTATATAGTCAACCAAGCAAGTGCTTGGTTGGCTGTATCTCGGATCACAAAGGAGCGCGTCCCATGCCTGTCGCTTTTCGTTTGCCGTTGCAGGTCTTCTTCGAGCGTGAAGCGCGGCACCCGCGCAAAGTCTTCCTCGTTCAGCCCATCGGCGGCGGTGAGGTGCAGGCCCTCACCTGGGGCGAGGTCGGCCACCAGGCTCGTTGTGCCGCGCACTGGCTGCGTGCGCGGGAGTTGCCCCAGGGCTCGCACATTGCGCTGATTTCAAAAAACTGCGCCCACTGGATCATCGCCGACCTGGCGATCTGGATGGCCGGGCATGTGTCGGTGCCGCTTTATCCCAACCTCACCGCGGACTCAGTCGCCCATGTGCTGACTCACTCGCAGGCGCGGTTGGCGCTGATCGGTAAGCTTGATGATTGGCCGGCGATGGCGCCTGGCGTTCCTGCGGATGTGCCGACTGTCAGCCTGCCGCTGTGCCCCCCTGAAGGGACTTTCGATTTCACTTGGGCGGACCTGCAAGCCTGTTCACCGATCCAGGACAACCCGCTACCGGATGCCGCCGGCCTGGCCACTATCATCTACACCTCCGGTACGACCGGCCTGCCTAAAGGGGTGATGCACAGTTTCGGCGCCTTGGGGTTTGCTGCTTCGGGCGGTACCGAGTTGTTCGGCCTCGGGGAGGATGATCGGTTGCTGTCGTACCTGCCGCTATGCCATGTGGCGGAGAGGATGTTTGTAGAAATGGCGTCGATCTATACCGGGCAAACCGTTTTTTTCGCCGAGAGCCTGGAAACCTTCCTCACCGATCTGCGCAGGGCGCGGCCGACGGCCTTGTTTGGCGTGCCGCGCATCTGGACCAAATTCCAACTGGGCGTCTACGCCAAAATCCCGGAAAAACGCCTCGATACTCTGTTACGCCTGCCTTTCATCGGCAAACGCGTCGGCCATAAAATTCTCGCCGGCCTGGGGCTGGATGCGCTGCGCATCGCCCTGTCCGGCGCCGCGCCGGTGCCCGAGGCGTTGCTGCGTTGGTATCAGCGCCTGGGCCTGGATGTGCTGGAGGTGTACGGCATGACCGAAAACTGCGGCTATTCCCATGTGTGTCGCCCAGGTGGGCAAACGCTCGGTTGGATCGGCCAGCCCTGCCCAGGCGTGCAAGTGCGTATCGACCCGTCAGGCGAAGTGCAGGTACGCAGTGGCGCGACCATGTTGGGCTACTTCAAGGACCCGCAGAAAACCGCAGATACGCTCACTGCAGATGGCTTCCTGCGTACGGGTGACAAGGGCGAGCAGGACGCGGACGGTCGCCTGCGCCTGACCGGACGTCTCAAGGAAATTTTCAAGACCAGCAAAGGCAAATACGTGGCCCCGGCGCCGATTGAAAACCGCCTGGCCGAACATGCACGTATTGAACAGGTGTGTGTGGTCGGCGAGGGGCTCAGCGCGCCGATCGGGCTGTGCGTGTTGTCGGCACCCGGCGAGGACCGCCAAGCTCTCGGCAGCGGCCTTGAGCGCTGGCTGGCACAGGTGAACGCGGGCCTGGACAAGCATGAACGCATGGGGCACTTGGTGGTGGTGAAAGACCACTGGGCGGTGGAAAATGGTTTTCTCACGCCGACCTTGAAGATCAAACGCAACGTGATCGAGTCGACGTACGGGCCACAATTGCAAGCATGGAGCGCGCGCGCCGAAACCGTTCTGTGGCAGGATTAGGGTCGTAATAAAACCAACAAGGACAACCGTATGAGCCTGTGGCGTACCCAACCGAATATCGAACACCTCAACGCGATCCAGAAAAACACCATCGGTGAAATGCTGGATATTCGTTTCGAAAGCTTCGACGACGAATCCCTTACCGCCAGTATGGTGGTCGACCACCGCACCCATCAGCCCTACGGCCTGCTGCACGGCGGCGCCTCGGTGGTGCTGGCCGAAAGTGTCGGCTCCATGGCCGCCTACTTGTGCATTGATGCAAGCAAGTTCTATTGCGTGGGCCTGGAGGTCAACGCCAACCACCTTCGCGGCGTGCGCAGCGGCCGGGTAACTGCGGTGGCCAAGGCTATTCATATCGGGCGTACCACCCAGGTGTGGGACATCCGCCTGAGCAGCGACGAGGGCAAGGCCAGTTGTGTCTCGCGCCTGACCATGGCCGTGGTGCCGCTGGGTGAACAACCGCCGGCGCGATAGCGCGTGGCGTGAGTGTCATCATTCCTGGCAGTTACAGTCATTGCTGTAGGGGCCGGGCATGGTGACAATCCCCCTCTGTTTTTGTTGATGGAACCTGTATGTCGCAGCACGTGTTTTTTACCCACGCCAATGGCTTCCCTTCGGCCACCTACGGCAAGCTGTTTGCCGCCCTGGCCCCGGAATATGCGGTGGCCCATCTGCCACAGCACGGTCACGACCCCAGGTTCCCGGTGGATGATAACTGGCAGAACCTGGTGGACGAGCTGATCCATCATCTGGAGCAGCAGCCAGAGCCTGTATGGGGCGTGGGCCATTCCCTGGGTGGCGTGCTGCATTTACACGCGGCCATGCGCTGCCCGCAGCTGTACCGGGGCGTGGTGATGCTGGATTCGCCGGTGCTCACCCGCGCAGACCGCTGGGTGATCCGCGCTGCCAAGCGCTTTGGTTTTATCGACCGCCTCACCCCGGCTGGGCGCACGCTTGGCCGGCGCGAAGAATTCACCGACCTGGACACCGCGCGCAGCTATTTCGCCGGCAAGACCCTGTTCCGTGGCTTTGATCCCGATTGCTTTGACGCGTACCTGCAACATGGCCTGCAGCAAGTGGGCGACTGCCTGCGCCTGCGGTTCGACCCTGCCACCGAAATCAGCATCTATCGCGGCGTGCCCCACACCAGCCCGGGCCAGGTGCGCCAGTTGAAGGTGCCGCTGGCCGTGGTGCGTGGCCGCCAGAGCCGGGTGGTGATGCGTCACCATGCCAGCGGTGTCGACCGCTTGCCCATGGGCGAAATGCTCACCATGCCCGGCGGCCATATGTTTCCCCTCGAACGCCCTCAGGACACTGCTGCCTTGATCAAGACCCTGTTCGCCCGCTGGCAGGCCCGTGAGCGCAGTTGCGCATGAGTACGCCCGTCGAAGAGGTACGCCTGAGCCTGCCGCACATCGAACTGGCCGCGCATCTGTTCGGGCCCGAGGACGGCCTGCCGGTAATTGCCCTCCATGGTTGGCTGGACAACGCCAACAGCTTTGCGCGCCTGGCGCCCAGGCTGCGAGGGTTGCGCATCGTCGCTCTGGACATGGCGGGGCATGGGCACTCGGCGCACCGCCCGGCTGGCGCCGGTTATGCCTTGTGGGATTACGTCTACGACGTGCTGCAGGTGGCTGAGCAACTGGGCTGGAAACGTTTTGCATTACTTGGCCACTCCCTGGGCGCCATCGTCTCTCTGGTAGTGGCCGGGGCCTTGCCGGAGCGGGTGACACACCTGGGCCTGATTGACGGCGTGATCCCACCGACCGCCAGCGGCGAGAACGCGGCCGAGCGCCTGGGCATGGCGTTGCAGGCGCAATTGAGCCTGCAGGACAAGCGCAAGCCGGTCTACAACAGCCTTGATCGAGCGGTCGAGGCGCGGATGAAAGACGTGGTGGCGGTCAGCCGTGAAGCGGCGCAGCTCCTGGCCCAGCGCGGTTTGATGCCCGTACCGGGCGGTTACACCTGGCGCAGCGATAGCCGCCTGACCCTGGCGTCGCCGATGCGCCTGACCGACGAACAAGCCATGGCCTTCGTGCGAAGGGTAGGGTGCCCTACCCAGTTGGTGGTCGCGGCTGACGGCATGCTGGCGAAACATTCCGAATTGCTTTCTCAGCTACCCTTCACGGTTACCACGCTGCCAGGCGGCCATCATTTACACCTGAATGACGAGCCCGGTGCGGCTCTTGTTGCAGACTGTTTCAATCGGTTCTTCTCCACGCCTTGACTTGGCGGGGTCAACTGCCGAGGCTGGGCGGATTGAAAGGGAGTCAACCATGAACACACTCGATATCGCTGTGACCAACATTGGCCAGGGCTCACTGATCCGATGAGCCTGGGTAAAGGACGTATCCGTGCCCTTGGCCTTTGCTGTTTCAGCCCCCTGGTATTTGCCGCCGATCTGCCCGGCAGCCAGGATCTACCGGCGGTAGCCCGCCAGGTTGATGCGCAAATCGTCGATTACCGCCCCGCTGAAGACAAGGAACGCATCTACCCCATGGGCGCGATCCGCAAGATCAGCGGCCAGTTGCGTTATGAAGGCCAGGCCATCGCACGCGGCCCAGCCACTGCAATCACCTATGAATTGCCCGCCGAACACAGCTCCAGCGCCGCCTTTACCGCAACGCGCGAAGCCTTGCAGGCCAAGGGTGCGCAGTTGTTGTTCTGGTGCAAGGCCCGCGATTGTGGCGAAAGCAGCCTGTGGGCCAACGAAGTGTTTGGCAACGCCAAGCTGGTGGGCGCTGACGGCCAACAGGAATACCTGCTGCTACGCCTGGCCGCCCCGCAGGACAATTCCCTGATCGCGTTGTACGGCATCACCCGTGGTAACCGCCGCGCCTACCTGCATGTGGAGCAACTCGACGCCAGCGCGCCCTTGGGCGAGCTGCTGCCCACCTCGGCCACCCTGCTGCGTGAACTCAAAAGCACCGGCGAGCTGGATTTTCCCGCGCTGGTTGCCAAGCCGGATGACACCTGGCTGACCTTGATATCCCGAGCCTTGAACCTCGACACCACCCTGCGCGTGAGCCTGAGCGGGCCGCAGGCCGAGGCCTGGCGCCAGGCGCTGGTGGAGAAGGGCGTGCGCACCGCCCGTCTGGAAACCGGCACCGGTGAAACCCAAGGGCTGCATCTGCATCTGATACGCTAAGCACCACAGGGCGAACGGACCCGCGCCGTTCGCCTAAGCTCTCTTTCTACAGCCTTCTTTTCGAGATACCCGATGCTCAATAACGATCGCCTGCTGGTGCAAATCCTGCTGCTGGTGCTGTTTGGTGCCAGCTTCTGGGTCATGGCGCCGTTCTGGTCGGCGCTGTTCTGGGGCGCGGTGCTGGCATTTGCCAGCTGGCCGCTGATGCGTTTGCTCACCCGTTGGCTCGGCGGCCGAGAATCCCTGGCCGCTGGCATCCTGACGTTGGGCTGGATGTTGCTGGTGGCGGTGCCATTGGTATGGCTGGGGTTCAACCTGGCTGACCATGTGCGTGATGCGGTGGCGCTGATCAAGGACATCCAGGTCGACGGCTTGCCCGAGGCGCCGACCTGGTTGGGGTCGATCCCCTTCGTAGGCGAGCGCCTGGTGGCGACCTGGGACAGCATTGATCAACAAGGCGCGGCGCTGATGGTGAGCATCAAGCCGTACCTGGGTCAGGTCGGCAATTGGTTGTTGGCGCGCAGTGCGCAAATTGGCGGCGGCATTCTTGAGCTGACCCTGAGCCTGGTCTTCGTGTTCTTTTTCTACCGTGACGGGCCGCGCCTGGCGATGTTTGTGCACCGCCTGTTGGAGCGCCTGATTGGCGAGCGCGCTGGCTATTACATCGAACTGGTGGCCGGCACGGTGCAGCGGGTGGTCAATGGTGTGATCGGCACCGCTGCGGCCCAGGCGCTGCTGGCGCTGATCGGCTTTCTAATCGCTGGCGTACCGGGCGCGCTGGTGCTGGGTATCGTGACTTTCCTGCTCAGCCTTATTCCCATGGGGCCGCCGCTGGTGTGGATTCCGGCCACGGCGTGGCTGGTGTGGAAGGGCGATTACACCTACGCGGTATTCCTGGGCGTGTGGGGCACGTTCGTGATCAGCGGCGTGGATAACGTGCTCAAGCCGTACCTGATCAGCCGTGGCGGCAACCTGCCGTTGGTGATTGTGCTGTTGGGTGTGTTTGGTGGGTTGATAGCGTTCGGCTTTATCGGCCTGTTTATTGGCCCGACGTTGCTGGCGGTGGCCTACAGCCTGTTGACAGACTGGAGCGCGAGCCAGGCGCAAGTGCGTCGTGAAGACAAACCCTGTAACTGATGGGTGTACCTAACTGTGGTGCGCCGCAGTACTTGTGGGAGCTGGCTTGCCTGCGATAGCGGTGGGCCAGCCAACACTTCATCGACTGACACTGCGCAATCGCAGGCAAGCCAGCTCCCACATTTGGATCGCGGCGCGTCAGGTAAATGGGAGTGCTTAAACCCTCGGCAACCACATCACCGCCGTCAACCCACCGCCCGGTGTATCTTCCAGGCTCAGGTGGCCGCCGAGTCGCTCGACGGCTTCCCTGGCAATGGTCATCCCCAAACCGACCCCTCCGGAATTGCGGTTGCGCGATCCCTCCAGGCGAAAGAACGGCTCGAACACCGCTTCGCGCTTATCGGCGGCGATTCCCGGGCCGTGGTCGATCACCCGTATCACCAGGGCGCCACGGCTGTCAGCCAGTTCTACCCGGGCGGTGCCGGCATAGCGCAGGGCGTTGTCGATCAAATTGTTCAGGCATGAACGCAGGGCCATCGGCTGTACCTGCAACGGTGTACAGGTGCCGGAAAATTTCACGTCGCGGCCTTGGTCCTGAGCGTTTTCACTCAGGGATTCCACCAATGCCTGTACGTCGAGCCAATGCCGCGTCTCGCTGGTGCGCTGTTCGTGCAGGTAGCTCAAGGTGGCATCCAGCATGCCGATCATGTCGTCCAGATCCTGGCGCATCTGGCCTTGCAACTTGGGGTCTTCGATCTGTTCCAGGCGCAGCTTGAGGCGCGAGAGTGGGGTGCGCAGGTCATGGGAGACCGCGCCGAGCATGCGGGCGCGCTGGCTGACTTGTTCGCGGATGCGCTTTTGCATCAGGTTGAAGGTCGAGGCCGCCTGGCGTGCTTCGCGAGGCCCGGATTCCACCAGGGGCGGGCTGTCGAGGTCGACGCTCAAGCGCTCGGCCGCCGCGCTCAGGCGCTGGATCGGCCGGCTCAGCAGTTTGGCGCCGTACCAGGCGGCGATGATCAGCGAGATAAATTGAAATGTCAGGGGCACCACCGGGCCGCCAAACCAGGGGCGAGGCGCCTTGCGCAAGGGCGTGAGACTGCCGTCCGGTTGTTCGACGAACGCCGCGCGGGGCGGTGGCGGTGGGCCGTAGTGGTGGAACCAGAAGAACGCCAGCACATGGGCCAGCACAATCGCCACCAGCAACAGGCCGAACAGTCGCCCGAACAGCGTATTGAAGGGGGCGCGCATCAACCGATATCCCGGGCGTCGAACAGGTAGCCTTCGCCGCGTACGGTCTTGATCAGTTGCGGAGCCTTGGGGTCATCCCCCAGTTTCTGACGCAGGCGCGACACCAGCAAGTCGATGCTGCGATCAAAGGCCTCGATAGAGCGCCCGCGGGCCGCGTCCAACAGCTGTTCGCGGCTCAGCACACGGCGCGGGCGTTCTATGAACACCCACAACAAACGAAACTCGGCGTTGGACAGCGGCACCACCAGGCCATCATCGGCCACCAACTGGCGCAGCACGCTGTTCAGGCGCCAATTGTCGAAACGGATATTGGCCCGCTGTTCGGTGCGGTCATCACGCACCCGGCGCAAGATTGTCTGGATACGCGCGACCAGTTCCCGGGGTTCGAACGGCTTGGACATATAATCGTCTGCCCCCAGTTCCAGGCCGATGATGCGGTCGGTGGGTTCGCAGCGGGCGGTGAGCATCAGGATCGGAATGTCCGACTCGGCGCGCAGCCAGCGGCACAATGTCAGCCCGTCTTCGCCCGGCAGCATCAGGTCGAGCACCACCACATCGAAGGTCTCCGCTTGCATGGCTTGGCGCATGGCGGTGCCGTCGGTGACGCCTGAGGCGAGAATATTGAAGCGTGCCAGGTAGTCGATCAGCAGTTCGCGGATCGGCACGTCGTCGTCGACAATCAGCGCGCGGGTGTTCCAGCGCTTGTCTTCGGCGATCACCGCGTCTTTTGGCGCTTCGTTTACAGGGTCGCAAGGGGTATGCATAGCGAGGTCATCTGCCTGGTTGTGGCTGTCAGCATAGGCGCCCAGTTCCAGGGCTGGAAGTGCTGGGCGGGCGGTCATGTGCGCGAGGCTAGCCGGACGGCGTATTGAGGGCATGTCGTGAATGTATCGGCGCTGAAACAATCACCCTGAATCGCCTATATTGGGCGCTTGATCGGTATTTACCGATCATCGGATCCCGCAACGGCGCTGCTTGCGCTACAATCCGCGCCGATTTCGACTTGCCTGAGAGCCCATTCCAATGTCCGTCTGCCAGACTCCTATCATCGTCGCCCTGGATTACCCCACCCGTGACGCCGCACTGAAGCTGGCTGACCAGTTGGACCCCAAGCTTTGCCGGGTCAAAGTCGGCAAGGAACTGTTCACCAGTTGCGCGGCGGAAATCGTCGGCACCCTGCGTGACAAAGGCTTCGAAGTGTTCCTGGATCTGAAATTCCATGACATCCCCAACACCACGGCGATGGCCGTCAAAGCCGCGGCCGAGATGGGCGTGTGGATGGTCAATGTGCACTGCTCCGGTGGCCTGCGCATGATGAGCGCCTGCCGCGAAGTGCTGGAACAGCGCAGCGGCCCAAAACCGTTGTTGATCGGTGTAACCGTGCTCACCAGCATGGAGCGCGAGGACCTGGCGGGCATTGGCCTGGATATCGAGCCGCAGGTTCAGGTGTTGCGCCTGGCAGCCCTGGCGCAGAAAGCCGGCCTCGACGGCCTGGTGTGCTCAGCCCTGGAAGCCCAGGCCCTGAAGAACGCTCACCCCTCGCTGCAACTGGTGACACCGGGTATCCGTCCTACCGGCAGCGCCCAGGATGACCAGCGCCGCATCCTGACCCCACGCCAGGCCCTGGATGCGGGCTCTGACTATCTGGTGATTGGCCGTCCGATCAGCCAGGCAGCGGATCCTGCCAAGGCGTTGGCAGCGGTCGTCGCCGAGATCGCCTGATTTTTAGAGCGGCAAAAATGTGGGAGCTGGCTTGCCTGCGATAGTATCAACTCGGTATCACTTAGAGACCGAGTTGCTTGCATCGCAGGCAAGCCAGCTCCCACATCTGTTTTTGTGGTGTGTCAGCTGACTTTGAGCACCAACTTCCCGAAGTTCTCGCCATTGAACAGCTTCATCAGCGTTTCCGGGAATGTCTCCAGCCCTTCGACAATATCTTCCTTGCTCTTGAGCTTGCCCTGGGCCATCCAGCCGGCCATTTCCTGGCCCGCCGCCGCGAAGTTCGCCGCGTGGTCCATCACCACAAAGCCTTCCATGCGCGCACGATTGACCAGCAATGACAGGTAGTTGGCCGGGCCTTTGACCGCTTCCTTGTTGTTGTACTGGCTGATTGCGCCGCAAATTACCACGCGGGCTTTGAGCGCCAGGCGACTGAGCACGGCGTCGAGAATATCGCCGCCGACGTTATCGAAATACACGTCCACGCCTTTGGGGCACTCGCGCTTGAGGGCGGCGGGCACGTCTTCAGTTTTGTAGTCGATAGCGGCGTCGAAGCCCAGCTCATCCACCAGGAACTTGCACTTTTCGGCGCCACCGGCGATCCCCACCACGCGACAGCCTTTGAGCTTGGCGATCTGCCCGGCGATGCTACCCACGGCACCGGCAGCACCGGAGATCACCACGGTGTCACCGGTTTTCGGGGCGCCGGTCTCCAGCAGGGCAAAGTACGCCGTCATGCCGGTCATGCCCAGGGCGGACAGGTAGCGGGGCAGGGGCGCTAGCTTGGGGTCCACTTTATAGAAACCACGGGGCTCGCCAAGGAAGTAATCCTGCACGCCCAGTGCACCGTTCACGTAGTCCCCCACCGCGAAGTTCGGATGCTTCGAGGCAATCACCTTGCCTACGCCCAGGGCGCGCATCACTTCGCCGATGCCTACTGGTGGGATGTAGGACTTGCCTTCATTCATCCAGCCACGCATGGCCGGGTCGAGGGACAGGTATTCATTGCGCACCAGCACCTGGCCGTCCTGGGGTTCGCCCACCGGCACTTCCTGGTAAGTGAAGGTCTCGCGCGTGGCGGCACCGACCGGGCGTTTGGCGAGCAGAAATTGGCGGTTGGTCTGGGCGGTCATGGCAAGGACTCTTTAGAAATGGAACATGAGTGATAGACCCTCAGTGGCAGAAGGGCAAGGGTGTGCAAAGCAGGCGAATGCCCGGCAATAGGCCTCGCTGATAATCAGCCGGGCGGCTTTATCACTGCGATTCATGCAGCGCCAACCGGCCTTCTGATAGTGCTGACGCACGGCTCCCGGCGTTGGCTAGACTCGCTCCACCGTTACTAACCCCACAGGACAGTTCCCATGAGCATGACGTTTTCCGGCCAGGTCGCCTTGGTGACCGGCGCCGCTGCTGGTATTGGCCGCGCCACCGCGCTGGCATTCGCCGCCGAAGGCTTGAAGGTGGTGGTCGCGGACCTTGATGTGGCAGGCGGCGAGGGTACTGTGGCACTGATCCACCAGGCCGGTGGCGAAGGGATATTTGTGCGCTGCAACGTCACGCTCGACACGGACGTGCAGCAATTGATGGCACAGACCGTCGCCACCTATGGGCGCCTGGACTACGCCTTCAACAACGCCGGCATCGAAATCGAGAAGGGCAAACTGGCTGACGGCAGTCTCGATGAGTTCGATGCGATCATGGGGGTTAACGTCAAAGGCGTGTGGCTGTGCATGAAGTATCAGTTGCCGTTGCTGTTGGCTCAGGGCGGTGGGGCCATCGTTAACACCGCATCGGTGGCGGGGCTGGGGGCGGCACCGAAGATGAGCATCTATGCGGCGTCCAAGCATGCGGTGATTGGCCTTACCAAGTCGGCAGCCATCGAGTACGCGAAGAAGAAAATTCGCGTGAATGCCGTCTGCCCGGCCGTGATTGATACCGACATGTTTCGTCGCGCCTATGAGGCCGACCCACGCAAGGCTGAGTTTGCCGCAGCCATGCACCCGGTGGGACGCATTGGCAAGGTTGAGGAAATCGCCAGCGCCGTGTTGTACCTGTGCAGTGATGGCGCAGCGTTTACCACCGGTCAGGCCCTGGCGGTGGACGGTGGCGCGACGGCGATCTAGGACCGCGCTTGGCACGCTGTTTGAAAAGAGCGCGGGGTGATGTGGGGCGTTTCCATAGCTGGCAGAGTGCCGTGGCTGAATATGTTTCTTCAGGTAAATAATCTAATAAAATCAATAATTTAATAAAAGTTTGCGACCGGCTTTACCAGGCTTCTGTGCTTAACTGCTTTGGGTTAACAGACAGTTTAAGTGAGTGGCTCATGGATTTAGGGATCGATCGACAAGCCCTGGTACCGGTTGTTCAGCAGATCGTCGGCGCGGTGGCAGAATGGATTCGCAAGGAGGGGGTGAGCCCTGGCACACGCTTGCCGTCCATTCGCCAATTGGCCCTCGATAACCTGCTGAGCCAGTCCAGCGTGATCGAGGCATTCGAGCGCTTGGTGGCCCAGGGGCTGCTGGCTCCCAGGCAGGGTTCGGGGTTCGTGGTGGCGCATCCCGCCACGGCCCACGAAAACCATTGGTATGAAGGTGCGGAACAAGGCTGGGGTGCATTTACCGATAGCCCGCTGGGCGAGCTGAAGTTGGGCTGCGGTTGGTTACCCGACACCTGGCGCGAAAGCGATGACATCAGCTACGCGATCCGTGAACTGAGCCGTACCGACACTGGTGGCCTGTTCAACTACAGCACACCCTTGGGGCTGCCGGCGTTGCGCGAACAACTGCTCAAGCGCCTGACCCAGATTCACGTGCCCACCAGCCTGGACTGTATCCTCACCACCCATGGCGCCAGCCATGCCCAGGACCTGCTGATACGCACGTTGCTCAAGCCCGGTGATGAGGTGGTGGTCGAAACACCCGGGTATGGCAATCTCTACCGCCAACTGGCCTTTCGGGGGGTCACGCTGCTGCAAGTGCCACGTGCCCATGGCGGCCCGGATATCCCGGCATTGGAAGCGCTGCTGCAAACCCATCGGCCCAAGTGCCTGTTCATCAACAGCCTGTATCACAACCCCACCGGCACCAGCCTGTGCCGTCCGGTGGCGGAGCGGTTGTTGGCGCTGGCCCGCGAACTCGACTTCCTGATTATCGAAGAGGATGTGTACGGCGACCTGCAGCATGCCAGTTGCACGCGCTTGTCAGCGCTGGCCCATGATGATCGGGTGATCTATGTGTCGAGCTTTTCCAAAACCCTGAGCAGCGCCCTGCGCGTGGGTTACCTGTGTGCCAGTGCTGCGATCATTACGCAATTGGCCCAGCTCAAGACCCTGACAGGCATCGGCACTTCACGGTTTGCCGAAGCCATGGTGGCGACGTTGCTGAGTAACGGCACTTATCGTAAGTGGGTGCAGCGCCTGCGCAAGCGCTTGAATGCGCAGATGGCCGCCACGTTGCAGGTACTGGAGGATGAAGAGTGGCAGGTATTTGCCGCACCCGCGGGCGGGATGTTCCTGTGGGCACGACCAGGCATGGCCGACCCCTTGCGATTGCAAGCCTGCGCCCAGCGGCTGGGTGTGTTGCTGTCGCCCGGCGCACTGTTCAGCCCCACGGGTGAGCGCAGCGAATGGTTACGCATCAATGTGGCCTACGCGGCTGATCAACGCGCATTGACGCTGTTCCGAGCCATGGGCGCGGCAAGATCGACCTCAACCATTCTGAAAACGACGCGCATGTAGCTTTTTGCCATTATTCCGGCGCCAGCGGCTTGTGCTCAGTGCCTCGGGGTTGCGAATCTCGCTGCTTGTAAACCTGGCTTATGGCATTTGCCATTGCAAGAGGATCAAGTGCAATGATTTCGGGCGTGCAACGACGTTTCGCCAACCTCGGTATGGCAAAAAAACTCGGCTTGGGGTTTACCCTGGTACTGCTGCTGACGGCCTTGGTAGCGGCCATCGGTGTGTGGTCCCTGCAGACCATCGGCCAGCGCTTCGAAGGCCTTACGTCGATGTCGACGCTCAACAGCGACCTGCTCAAGGTGCGCGTGATCGAGCAAGACTATGCGTTGCACGCCGACCCCAAGGCCGTTGATGCCCTGCATGCCAGTGTCGATGCGCTGCTGGCCCAGGCCACGCGTCTCAAGGCTCGGTCTGCCAGCAACGAGCGAGTGATGGGTGACGTTGAGCAAGCCTTGGTCGCCTATCGCCAGGCATTCGATGAGTTCGTCGAGTTGACCCAGACCAAAGACCTAGCGCTGGAAATGGCCAGTTGGTCGGTGTCCAGCGTGGCCAATAACCTGGATGTGCTGCAAGCCGGGCTGGCGGACGACGGCGCCTATGGCCTCAAGGAAAGCCAAGGCAAGGAGGGCGCGGAGTTTATCGAGCAGGCAGGGCAGGTCAGCCAGGTGTCGCGGCTGATGTTGCAGGCCATGAACGAAGCGCGGGTGCGCCTGGATCAGAGCCGCAGGGCGGACGCAGACGACGCCGGGCAGGGCAAGATCGAGCAAGCCGACCAGGCCCTGGCTGAAGTCGAGAAACTCAAAACCACGGTCAAGGACCCCGGCTACCAGACAGTGCTCAATGAAGTCTCCGGGCATATCGCGTCGTTCAGTGAAAAGCTCGGCGAATACACCGGGCTGCTGGCCCAGGAAAAAGTGGTCTACACGCAATTGCATGACCGCGCCGAGCAAGTGGTGAATAGGGTCAACCAGGCGTACGCCGCCGAAGACCAGTCCATGCAAACGCAGTTGCAGCACAGCACGCTGCTGATCATCGGTTCATCTGCCCTGGCGCTGCTGGTGGGCTTGATCGCTGCATGGGTGATCACCCGCTTGATTGTTACGCCGTTGCGGGCAGTGATCGCCGTGGCCCAGCAGATCGCCTCGGGTGACCTGAGTGGGCGCATGGAGATCAGCCGGCGTGATGAAATCGGCCAACTGATGCAGGCGATGCAGCAGATGGGCAACAGCTTGAGCCAGATGGTCAGCGGGTTGCAGGCGGGGATCGAACAGCTCGCCAGCTCCGCGCATTCATTGTCCAGCGTCACCGAGCAAACCACTGCCGAAGTCAGCAACCAGAAGGACGAAACCGAGCAAGTCGCTACGGCGATGAACCAGATGACCGCCACGGTGCACGATGTGGCACGCAATGCCGAGCAGGCGGCCCAAGCCGCGCAGACCGCGGATGCCAAGGTCGATAGCGGCCAGCAGGTGGTGCGCATGAGTCTGCAGCGGATCGAGTTGCTGGCCACATCCAGCAACAGTGCCAGCGCCAGTATCGAAAGCCTTAGCGCGCAAATCCAGAATATAGGTACCGTCTTGAGCGTGATCCAGAGCGTGGCCGAACAGACCAACTTGCTGGCTTTGAACGCTGCGATTGAGGCGGCGCGTGCCGGTGAGCAGGGGCGTGGCTTCGCAGTGGTGGCCGATGAAGTGCGGGCACTGGCCAAGCGCACCCAGCAATCGACCGAGGAAATCGAACGGCTGGTCAGCACGCTGCGCAGTGCGGCGCAGTCCTCGGTGCAGCAGATCCAGCAGAGTGGCGAGTTGGTGAAACTGGCGGTCAGTGATGCGCTGGAAACCGAAGGGGCCTTGGGCAGCATTGCGGCGGCTGTTTCATTGATCCAGCAGATGAACCAACAGATCGCCGCCGCCGCCGAGGAGCAAAGCTCGGTGGCCGAAGAGATCAACCGCAGCGTCACCAGTATTCGGGCGAGTGCCGATCATTCTGCGTTGAGCATGCAAGGCAATGCCGCCTCGAGCATCCAGTTGGCGCAGTTGGGTGCGCAACTCAAGGGGATGGTGGGGCATTTCCGCCTTTGATCGCAGCGTAGACGCTGCGATCTGAGGGCTGGGCGATCAGGCGTGGTTGGCGAGGAAGGTCAGCAGCGCCTCGTTGACGAAATCCGGGTTCTCGCGGCTGGAGATATGCCCGGCTTCGGGGATCAGGATCAGGCTGCAACCGATCAGGTCGGCCATTTCCTCGGACTCGGCGGGTGGCCGGGGTTTGTCCTGCTCGCCGCACATCACCAGGGTGGTGTCGGAGTCCAATGCAGGTAAGTGCGCCAAGATGTCTTCGCGGCTGAAGATCAGGCGGCCCAGCGGCACAATGCTGTCCAGTAAGCGTTCTCTGGGGAAGTCTTGCAGTGACTGGCGAAAGTCCCGGTACAGCGCGGATTCGCGGTCGATGCCCGGGCGGAAGAAGATCGGTGCGATCACATCCAGCAACGGTTCGGGGATCGCCCCGGCGTCTTCAATCATCTTGAACAGCGAGAAATAATACTGGCGCGTTGCTTCGGGTTCGGCCCCGAGGTAGGTGTCCATCAGCACTACGCTGTTGATGCGCTCGGGAGCTTGCAATGCCAGGCGTGCGCCCCACATGCCGCCGACCGAGAGGCCCACCAGGTTGGCTTGCTCGATGCTCAGGTGATCCAGCAGCGCCAGGGCCTGGCGGGCGAGGTCATCCAGGGAATGGGTGGGTGCTGGCAACGGCCCGGACTCACCGTGGCCCCACAACTCGGGGACGATCACGCGGTATTGCTGCGACAGTGCTTCAATCTGCGGCGCCCACATGTCGCTGGCCCACAGGTAACTCGAACCCAGTAGCACGACAGGGCCGGCGCCCTGGTCGATATAGTGCAGCGGTTGTCCATCAATCACGGCGACAGGCATAACAGGCCTCTAATTTCACGGAGTGAGGGGCACTTTTTTACGCTAGTCGGGGGCGGGAGGATAGGTGCACATTGATGGCATGTGATGATTTCACTGTGGGAGCTGGCTTGCCTGCGATGAAGGCCTGCCAGCCGATGCTCACCTACCTGACACCCCACAATCCCACTGTGGGAGCGGGCTTGCTCGCGAAAGCGGTGTGTCAGTCAACATCAATGTTTGCTGGGCCGACGTCTTCGCAGGCAAGCCAGCTTCCACCTTTGATCGTCGTTGCTTTGAGCATTGCGTCGCGTTGCCATCAATCGTAAATAGCTTTCTTCTTCCACTCGGCATCGGCGTCGACGACTTTCAAGCCCTCGGTCAGCTCGTTGACTTCGTCCTCGGCCGGCTTGCTGTTGGTCAGCACTGTGGAGTTGGCGCGCGCCAGTTGGGACTCCAGCAGTTGCAACTGGGCGCTGTAGAGCACCGGCTCCGGCTGTTTGCGCAGGTACTGCACGCCGCGCTCGAACGCCAGGCGTGCCTGGCCGGGTTGGCCTTGCAGCAGGGCGTGCTGGCCGAGGTTGTTGAAAAACTCGATGTGCAGCAGCACCAGGATATGACGGATTTCCTTGATCCAGTGCTTGGCCTCGTTGGTCGGCAGGAAGCCGTCCTGGGCGGCGCGGGTGACTTGGCCGTGCAGGGCTTCGAGCAAAAAGCGCACGTCCTTGGCCTTGGCTTCGGTCTGGATCGGGGCCGGTGGGTTGGGCACCGGAATCGATTCGCCTTGGGCGATCAGCGCATTCAATTCGGTGATGCGGGCCTTGAGCGGTGCGCTGGACTTGTTGAGGTTCAACAGGCGCTGGTTGACGTTCAGTTCCAGGCGAGCCAGCAACAGCTTGAGCGCTGGGGTCATCAGTTGGCCGGGGAAGGTCTCGGTGATTTCACCGCAGCGACGCAGCCGATCGTTAAGCTCGATCTCGGTACGCTTCTTTTCCAGCTTGTTGTTTTCCACCACGTGGTTCATGTAGCCAATGGCGATCAGTATTACGATCCCGGCTATTACCAGCAGGGTGATCATGAGTGGTGTCACCGGTGTGACCTCTTTAATAGGGTGTGCTGTGGAGTGTAGTGACTGGGTCATCCGGCGGATAGGACCGATCGACCAGTTGCCCAGGTGATTTCTTCTATATAGGTAGGCGCTTCCTGAATAGATGCACATTGCCATCATTTGTCAGGGTGAACTATAGCGTCTTGTCGAACGCCAGAATATAGGCGCCAAGGCTCGGACGGTGCCAATGCCCGCGAAGGCCGTGAAACCATGGCGAAGTCATTGATTTAAATAAATTTATCCTTGGGGGTTGACGACCTTTCAATCCATCCATAGAATGCGCGCCACTTACAGCGTAAAGCACACAGCGAAACGCGGTAGGGAGTGAATGTTGTAGGTGTGTCCCCTTCGTCTAGTGGCCTAGGACACCGCCCTTTCACGGCGGTAACAGGGGTTCGAGTCCCCTAGGGGACGCCATATGCGGGAATAGCTCAGTTGGTAGAGCACGACCTTGCCAAGGTCGGGGTCGCGAGTTCGAGTCTCGTTTCCCGCTCCAATTTACAAGCAGTGTGGCCTTCGGGCGGCATTGAGTGAAACCAGGACCAAGTCTTCGGACAAGGCCTCTGGGCACTGGAACACACACCATGTGTTTCAGTAGCGTGTCCCCTTCGTCTAGTGGCCTAGGACACCGCCCTTTCACGGCGGTAACAGGGGTTCGAGTCCCCTAGGGGACGCCATTTGCGGGAATAGCTCAGTTGGTAGAGCACGACCTTGCCAAGGTCGGGGTCGCGAGTTCGAGTCTCGTTTCCCGCTCCATATTTAACGAAAACGCCGATCAGTGATGATCGGCGTTTTTGTTTGTGCGCAATTTACTTCGCCAGCGCACCACCCCGTTCAAAGCGTCGAAGGGATCTCTTGCCGCGGCATGAAAAAACGCGCAAACAGTTCGGACTGAGATTTGATATTCAGCTTGCTGTAGATGTTGCGGCGGTGGACCTTGATGGTTAACGAACTCCAGAACTCCGGGCGATTGAGCTGCATGATCAGTTTTCCAACCGATCGGTGCCAAGCCAGGCTATGAAGGTCAAGCGACATGTTCTACCCCTTTAGGGTTAGGGCTTTGCAGGCCAGAGCTAAGTACTTGTAGGTATTTACTATTCGTTGATGCTCGGTATATTCACCCCGAGCTTACGATAGCCATGAAGGCGTGTCGTGTGGACAGGGATAGTCATATGAGTCGAGCACACTTGCGAGCTATTTTTTTAGCTTCGCTCCTGGGGGCTGCAACCAGCACGCCCGCAGCCGCCGCTGAATCTTCGGTGTATCTGTATAACTGGTTCGGGTTTCTTGAACCGCAGACGCCCAGGCAATTCCAGCAGGAGACCGGCATCAAGCTGCATATGGATGCTTTCGACAGCGCCGAAATCATGCAGAGCAAGGTCATGGCTGGGCGCACCGGCTATGACCTGGTCGTGGCCACCTCCAATGTATTACCCGGCTTGATCAAGGCTGGGGTGCTGCAGCCGCTGGATCGCGCGCAGTTGAGTAACCTTTCGCACATCGACCCTGACATCCTCTCCCTGCTGGCGGTCAATGACCCAGGCAATCGCTACGCCGTGCCCTATGTCTGGGGTACCACTGGCATTGGCTACGACGTGGATAAAGTCAAGGCGGCGCTGGGCGATGACGCCCCGGTGGACAGTTGGGACCTGATCTTCAAAGAAGAAAACATCAGCAAGCTCAAGTCTTGTGGCGTCGCCATGCTCGACTCCCCCAGCGAAATCATTTCGATCGCCTTGCACTACCTGGGGCTGCCCAGCAACAGTACCGATCCAGAGGATTACCAGAAGGCCCAGGCGCTGCTGTTGAAAATCCGCCCCTATGTGCTCTATTTCGACTCTTCCCGGATCGACACCGACTTGGCCGACGGCAACATCTGCGCGGTCGTAGGCTGGGCCAATGGTGCGCTGGCCGCTCAGGCGATTAATGAAAAGTCCAACAGCGGTCGCAAGATTGCCTACAGCCTGCCGCGCGAAGGCGCCTTGGTCTGGTCTGAAAACTGGGTGTTGCTCAAGGATGCTCGCCACCCAAAGGCCGCTCTGGCGTTCATCAACTACATGCTGCAGCCACAGGTGATAGCCAAGACGTCCAACTACATGCTCTATCCCAACGCCAACAAGGATGCCACTGAGTTCGTCGAGCAAAAGTTGCGGGATAACCCTTGGATCTATCCCGATAAAAAGACTATGGCCACACTGGTTCCGCTTGAGCCCTTGCCGCTGAAGGCGGAGCGCATTGGGACACGGGTCTGGACCAAGGTCAAAAGCGGTACGTGACGCGGTCGGGGAGGGAGACAGCATGCGCCAGGGTCGTGATCAGCGTTATTTAGAGTCGGACGACTACAAGGCCTACAAAGAGATTGAAGAACAGATCGGCCTCTGTACGCCAGAGCAAGCCTGGGCCATGTATTACGTTTCGACGGGCATGGTGCGTGAAAACATTACCCTGGCCGTGATGGAGCACATTGGCCGGGGCAATCGTGCCCTGTTGCTTGAGTTTCCAGACCTGGTGCGAGTCGCAGGGCGTGACGCTGAGCCGGGGGAGATCGCCTCCAACTGGCCTCTGCTGCGAAGGCGTCGTCGATAAGTCTACTGTGCGTATCTCTGGAGGGGCGAGGTGCAGGCGGTTGTAGGTTATTATTGTGAGGCTTGTAGGGAAAGTCTGTGTTTTTTGTGGGGGCGATACCTTTTCGCCCTGTGCTCTCTACTCTGGCCACCCATTCTCCTTGTCCACTTCAGAGAACTGACCGGATGCTTCAACTCGATTTCTATTCAACCCTCGTTGCCGCTTCACTGGTGCTATTGCTGGGGCGCGGGCTTGTGGCTCGCATCGGCTTCTTACGTACCTACAACATTCCGGAACCAGTAGCCGGTGGCCTGTTGGTCGCCATGCTGCTCCTGGCGTTGCGCGCGTTTGCCGATATCGAAGTACGCTTCGATCCTTCATTGCAAACCCCGTTGATGCTGGCGTTCTTTGCCACTATCGGTTTGAACGCCGATTTTGCCAGCCTGAAGAAAGGCGGGCGGATCCTGGCGGTGTTTCTGTTGGTGGTAACGGGCCTGCTGGTGGTGCAAAACGCCATGGGTATCGCGCTGGCCTCGGCGCTCGGGCTTGACCCATTGATGGGCCTGCTCGCGGGCTCGGTGACCTTGTCCGGTGGGCATGGCACCGGTGCGGCCTGGGGCGCGGTGTTCAGTGAGCAGTATGGCGTGGCGTCTGCGTCTGAATTGGCGATTGCCTCGGCGACCTTTGGCCTGGTGCTCGGTGGCCTGATCGGCGGGCCCGTGGCGCGTTTTCTGATCAAGCGGGTCGAGGTTCCAGGTATTGGGCATCCGCAATCGAGCCTGGCCAAGGGGTTCGAGCAACCGAACGAAGAGCGCCTGATCACCGCGTTTTCGTTTATCGAAACCCTGGCGCTGGTGGCGATCAGCCTGCAGGGCGGCAACTTGTTGAATGCCGCCATCCAGGGCACCGCATTCGAATTGCCGACGTTTGTGTGCGTACTGTTCGTGGGTGTGGTGCTGCGCAATGGGCTGTCGATGCTCGGCTGGCATCAGGTGTTCGAGCGCGAAGTCTCGGTGCTGGGCAATGTCAGTTTGTCGTTGTTCCTGGCGATGGCGCTGATGTCACTCAAGCTCTGGGACTTGGCGGCACTGGCTTTGCCGATTGTCGTTCTGCTGGCCGCACAGGCATTGCTGATGGCGCTGTTCGCGATTTTCGTGACGTTCCGGGTGATGGGCCGCAACTACGATGCGGCGGTGCTGGCGGCAGGCCATTGCGGCTTCGGGCTAGGCGCCACGCCTACGGCGATTGCCAATATGCAGGCGGTGACGCAGCGCTTCGGGCCCTCGCAGATCGCGTTTCTGGTGGTACCGATGGTGGGCGCGTTCTTCATCGATATCGCTAACGCTGTGGTGATCAAGTTGTACCTGGCGCTGCCATTCCTAGGGGCCACAGGGTAAGTTTTTCAGCGCTTGCCCATGGCGTTCATCGCCTGGGCCAGGCGCTGAGTGGCTTGCTGGATTTCGTCCCGGTCGAGGGAGGCAAAGCCCAGGCGCAGCGCGTTTACCGGTTGGTCGTTGGGGGAAAACTGACGACCACTGCGCACCACAACGCCGTGCTCCAGTGCGGTGCTTGCCAACTTATCGACGTCTATTTCTTCCTCCAAACGTACCCATAGCGCCAAGCCACCCTCGGGCTCGCGCACTTGTATGCGAGCACCAAACGCCTGATCCAGGCAATCTTGCAATACCGTGCGGCGCGCCCGATATTCTTTCGACACGCGGCGCAAATGCTTCTTCAACTCCCCGTCATTGATCAGGTCTGCCAGCATGGCTTGAGCGACCGCGTCGGTATCGCCCAGCATCAGCGCGGCATTGCGTTGCAGGGCTTCAATCACAGAGGTGGGCGCCACGATATAGCTGCAGCGGAACGTCGAGCCCAGCACCTTTGACAACGAGCCGATGTAGAGCACATGGCGTTGGGCGCGGTCACTGGCCAGCGGCAGGTAAGGGCGGCCACTGAAATGATATTCGTGGTCGTAGTCCTCTTCGATAATGCAGAAGTCATGCAGCGCGGCCAACGTCAGCAAGTGCTGCCGGCGTGCAGCGTGCAAGCTCACGGTGGTGGGGAATTGGTGATGAGGCGTGAGGTAAATCATGCGCACCTTGTGTTCACGGCATAAGTGCTCGACCTGGTCGGTGCGGCAACCTTCATCATCGATGTCGACCGTGACCAACTTCGCCCCGAGCTTGCGGAAAATTGCCCATGCCGGTGGGTAGCTCAGGCGTTCCACCAGAACCACGTCGCCGGGTTTGAGCAGCAGGTTGGCGCTCAGGAACAGGGACATCTGGGTGCCCTGGGTCAGGCAGATATTTTCGGCAGTGACCGTCAATCCACGGTTGTTGCGCAGCATCTCGGCCAGGGCGCAGCGCAAGTGATAGCCGGTGCCTTCGCTGCCGTAGCGCACGGTATTGGAGGCAAAGCTGTTGCGCAGTGCGTGGCGATAGTAACGGTGCAGAACTGCCTGGGGCAGCAGGCGGTGGTCGCTGGTGCCGTTGTCGAAAAACAGCGCATCGCGCCGATGCTGTAGAGCGACCACTTGGGCGTTATGGGTGAAATAGGGTACCAGCGGTTGCTCCAGTAACGGCGGCGCGAATGACGGTTGCGTAACGCTGGGCAGCTGTTTGGGTGTCAGCTTTACATTAACGAAGGTGCCACGGCGCGGCTCGCTGGTCAGCCAGCCCTTGGTCATGGCTTCTTCGTAGGCCAGGATCACCGTCTTGCGGTTGACGTCGAGCAAGTGTGCCATTTCCCGCGTGCCCGGCAGTAACGTCCCGGGCGGCAGGCGGCCTTCGAGGATAGCGTTGACCAAGCCTTCGGCGATCTTGCGGTAAGACGCCTGGCTTGCACCTTCTTCAAGCCGGAGCAGTGGACGCCATTTACGCATCTGGACCATCTGAAGTATCCAAATCTGGAGGTTTTAATGGGCCTAGTCTAGCGCAACAATCAAGCCTTACTTATCCCGAGGTCTTTATGAATAAACGTCATGTCATCGAACTGTCGCCCTCGGGGAAAACCTTTGAAGCGGGCGACGAACTCTTGCTCGACGCCATGCTCGCCAGTGGCCTGGCCGTGCCGTTCTCCTGCCGCCGTGGCGCCTGCGGTTCGTGCAAGGTGGTGGTCGCCGAAGGTGCGTACCGGGCCAAACGCCTGGCGCCGGGTACGTCGCAGCCTTCTTATCCTTTGGCAGCCAATGAGATGTTGTTATGCCAGAGCCACGCCTGTGGCGACATGCGCCTGCATATTCCCGGCTGGTCGCTGGATACGCCCGCGCTGGTAGTGGCAGCGCAGGTTCACAGCAAGCGTGCGTTGGGCCCCGATGTGATCGAGTTGGTATTGATGCCCGAAACCCCAGTGGCGGTGCGGGCTGGTCAATACCTCAAGTTCCACCTGGCGGACGGTGACACGCGCTGCTTCTCGATTGCCAACCTGCCCGATGAGGACGATGGGCGCTTGGTCTTCCAGATTCGCCGGGTAAGTGGCGGGTATTTTTCCGAGGGTATCCTAGGTGGTCTCGCCGTGGGTGAGCGTCTGCACGTGGAGGGGCCGTTTGGTGCCTGTACCTGGCAGGACGATGTGGCGGCGCCCGTGGTGCTATTCGCTACGGGTACTGGTTACGCGGGCATCAAGCCTATCTTGCTGACCGCGCTCAAGCGCGATGTCGACGTGACGTTGTATTGGGGCGGTGCGCAATCGGCGGACTTTTATGACAGCGCCTTCCTCGACCACCTGATGCTTGAGCATCCCCGTTTTCGCTGGCATCCCGTGCGGTCCTCCGAGGGCAGGGTTCAGGAGGTTGCAATGAGTCATGGGCATCAGTGGGAACAGGCCCAGGTCTATGCGTGCGGCAACGGTGCAATGCTCGGCCAGGTACGCATCCACTGCCTTGAAGCGGGGTTGCCCAGCCACCGGTTTATCGCAGAGGCGTTTGTCGCCAGTGGTCGGTCAAGTGCTGGAGCAGTCTCCCTATCGTTTGACCCGGTGTGGGAGAAAGTCGGCCCGCGTTATTCCTTGGACGGCATGCTGGCTGCACGGGAAAAATCCATACGTGCCCTGGCGGCGATTGCCAGCCAGTTGAAAGTCGGCATGACCACCGGCGAGGCCCTTGAGATGGCGGCCCAGCAACTGCAGGCCATGGGCGCTTCGCACACTTGGCATCCGACCTACATTCGTTTTGGCGCCGACACTGTGCGCCCACCGCGCGAGGGTATTGATCGTCAGCGCAGGCTGCGCGCTAATGACATTGCCGTGGTCGATCTTGGCCCGGTGTGGGATGGCTACGAAGGCGACTATGGCGATACGTTTGTGTTTGGCGATGGGCCGTTGCACCAGGCCTGTACGACGGCGTTGCATGAAGTCTTCGATGAAACACGCCAGGCGTGGCTGCGTGGTCTGACCGGGCGTGAGCTCTACGACTTCGCCGAGCAGAGCGCTGCGTCAAAGGGCTGGAGGCTGGCGCGCAACCTGGCGGGGCACCGCCTTGCGGATTTTCCCCATGCATTGTTCGAAAGCAAGGAGTTGGCTGACCTGGAGATCCCACCGAGTGAAATGGCCTGGGTATTGGAGATCCAGCTGTGCCATCCCACTGAGCCGGTGGGTGGGTTCTTTGAAGACATGCTGATGTTGCAAGGCTGAAGAGCTGTCATTGTTGCCGAGTTGTTTTTGACGCGATGGCCCTGCAAAGCGAGATCTCACCCACAACGCCGATCCCCTGTGGGAGCTGTCGAGCTTCAGCGAGGCTGCGAAAGCGGTGGTTCAGGCGATGAAGATTTTGCCCGTACCGCCGCCATCGCAGCCTCGCCGGGGCTCGACAGCTCCCACATTTGGGCGGTGTTGTTGTCGGGAGTTGTGTTTGGTGCGATAGCCCTGTGAACCGAGATCAACCCAGCGCCGCCGATCCCCTGTGGGAGCTGTCGAGCTTCAGCGAGGCTGCGAAAGCGGTGGTTCAGGCGATGAAAATGTTGCCTGTACCGCCGCCATCGCAGCCTCGCCGGGGCTCGACAGCTCCCACATTTGGGCGGTGTTGTTGTCGGGAATTGTGTTTGGTGCGATAGCCCTGTGAACCGAGATCAACCCAGCGCCGCCGATCCCCTGTGGGAGCTGTCGAGCTTCAGCGAGGCTGCGAAAGCGGTGGTTCAGGCGATGAAAATGTTGCCTGTACCGCCGCCATCGCAGCCTCGCCAGGGCTCGACAGCTCCCACATTTGGGCGGTGTTGTTGTCGGGGGTTGTATTTGGCGCGATAGCCCTGTGAGCCGAGATCAACCCAGCGCCGCCGATCCCCTGTGGGAGCTGTCGAGCTTTAGCGAGGCTGCGAAAGCGGTGGTTCAGGCGATGAAAATGTTGCCTGTACCGCCGCCATCGCAGCCTCGCCGGGGCTCGACAGCTCCCACATTTGGGCGGTGTTGTTGTCGGGAGTTGTGTTTGGTGCGATAGCCCTGTGAACCGAGATCAACCCAGCGCCGCCGATCTCCTGTGGGAGCTGTCGAGCTTTAGCGAGGCTGCGAAAGCGGTGGTTCAGGCGCTGAAGATTTTGCCCGTACCGCCGCCATCGCAGCCTCGCCGGGGCTCGACAGCTCCCACATTTGGGCGGTGTTGTTGTCGGAAGTTGTATTTGGCGCGATAGCCCTGCGAATCGAGATCAACCCAGCGCCGCCGATCCCCTGTGGGAGCTGTCGAGCTTTAGCGAGGCTGCGAAAGCGGTGGTTCAGGCGCTGAAGAGGGTGCCTGTGCCGCTGCCTTCGCAGCCTCGCTTGGGTACCAGATGGGTCAGAGCTTCGGCAATTGCCCGACGCGGCCCATCATTTCAGTGACGATCTGCAGGTCCAGCAGGAACTGGTCGACGGTCTTGAATTCGCTGTCGGTGTGCCCGGTGTACTTCTCTTCCGGGCGGGCCAGGCCGAATTGCACGCCGTTGGGCAGGTCGTGCACCGAGGTTGCGCCGGCCGAGGTGCCGAATTTGTGCGCCATGCCCAGGTTTTCAGTGGCCACTGCCAGCAAGGCTTTTACCCATTCGCCTTCAGGGTTGCGGTACATCGGCGTGTCCAACGAGTAAGTGAAGCTCACGTTGACCTTGGCGTTCTTGTCCCAGGCGTTCAGCTTCTGCTCGATTTGCGCCTTGAGCGCCTCCGGGGTTTTACCTTTCGGTGCGCGCAGGTTCACGGCCAGTTTGAAGGCTTTGTCATCCTGCCCCACAAACGTCAGCGAGGTGGTCAACGGCCCCATGAAATCATCCGCGTAGCCCACACCCAATTTGCCGCCCAGGTAATCCAGGCCCCAGTTGTCGGCGGCATAGCGCGCGGCATCGGTGATGTGGTTGTGCTGGAGGGCGACCTTGCCGTCGAGGCTGTGGATCAGGTCCAGCATGCGCGCCACCGGGTTGACCCCGGTTTCAGGCTCGGAAGAGTGAGCGGATACGCCGGTAACCGTTAGTTTGACATCCTTGCCATCGACCTTGGCCGTCACCTGGAAATTGCCACCGTTGCGCTTGGCATAGTCGGCACCGGCCCGTTGCAGGCTGGCGGCCAGTTCGGCGGGGCTGTCGCTGACCAGCGTGGCCACCGAGGCCGACGGAATCTGGTTGTTCGCCTTGCCGCCGGTCATCGCGATGATTTCTGCGCCTTTGCCTTCGCCCTTGCGCACCGGGAAGGTGGCCATCACGGTGCCGGAGCCTTTCTCGGCGATCACCACCGGGTAACCGCCATCCAGCGCCAGGTTGTATTGCGGCACGGGGTTGCGTTCGAAGTAGTAAGGAATGGCATCACCGGCGGTTTCTTCAGTGGTGTCTACCAGCAGCTTGAACGTGCGCGCCAGTGGCAGTTTTTCTTCCTTGATCACTTTCATGGCGTACATCGCCACCACGATGCCGTTCTTGTCATCCTCGGTACCGCGGCCATACATGCGGTCGCCAATCAGCGTGACCTTGAACGGGTCGAGTTTGGTGCCGTCTTGCAGCACCCAGTTTTCCGGGGTAACGGGCACCACATCGGCATGGGCGTGCACACCCACGACTTCATCACCGCTGCCTTCCAAGGAAATTTCGTACACGCGGTTGTCGACGTTACGGAAGTTCAGGTTGAAGGACTTGGCCAGGGCCTCGATCTTCGCGGCAATCTTGAGGAATTCCGGGTTTTTGTACTGTGGCAGACCGTCTACGTTGAACGTCGGGACTTCCACCAGTTCACGCAGGGTTTCGAGCGCGGCTTTGCCATATTTAACGCGGGTGTAAATGCCCAGCAGGCGATTGATCTCGTTCTGCTGCTCGGCGCTCAGGGGTTTGTTGCCCACAAACGCGCTGATAGCCGGGCCGGTGTCGGCCGTTTTGCCCAGCTCGCCTTGGGCAAGAGTGCCGAGGAAACCGCGGAAATCGGTAACCGAGGTCTCGTTGAACTGCTTCAGGATTGCCGTGCTCTGGTCTGCGCTGATGTTGGCGAAAGCGGGTGTGGCGACGGCCGAAAGGCTGGCGGCGAACAGGGTGGCAACCGCCAATTGCTTAAGTGGAAAGTGCATGGTTGAAGGCATTCCTTTGCAGGTAGTGAGTAGGAGATTTCTGACGGAAGAGACAGAAACATTTCCACACACTACCATTACTCAGGTGCCCAAGGTCAATGCTGGCCAGGGTGGGGGGCGGGATACTCTTGCGTCACGCTCAAGGCTCTAGCGTAAGGCCCATCCCACAGTTGTTCATGCAACTGGCCTACACGCCTGGCCATCGCCTCACTGCGCATCACCACCTCCAGATTGCGCGAATTATCCAGGTAGCCGCCCAACCAATTGCTGGTGCCGACCCACGCCACTTGCCCGTCGATCTCCATGGTTTTGCTGTGTATCACCCGCGCATAAGGGATAAAGCCTTGCTTGGCTTCGGGCAGGGTGACGATCTTGATCTCAATATTGGGCAGCACCGCCAGGCTTTTGAGATAGGGCAGTTCCAGCGGGTCGGTATTCCAGTTGGACACCATCAGTTTGATCGACACGCCACGGGCTGCGGCGGCGCGCACGGCGTTGTCGATCACCGCATAGTAGGGCCGGGTTCGATCCGGTCCGTAGGACAGCGGCGCATAGTCGAGCAATTGCACGCGCACCTCTTTTTGGGCTTCGCCCAGCAGGCGCGGCAGTTCCAGCTGTGAGTCGCCCACGCCGGGCGGGTTGTAGCGTTGCGGGCTGGCCACCAGATAGTTGCCGGTACGTGCGGGTGCCGGGCCGCTGGCGGGCAGCGGCACCGGTTGTTTACCCGCCAGCGCAGCCTGGGCTTGCCAGTCTTGCTCGAAGATCGCCTGCACTTGGCCCACCACCGTTTTGTCAGTGATCCGCAGCCCGGTTTCGTGGATATGTTCCAAGGCGCGCCAGTCGAAATTCTGACTGCCGACAAACGCCTGCTTGCCATCCACCAGCAGGTATTTGGCGTGGATGATGCCGCCGCTCAGTTGCCCGTAGGGCAGCACGCGCAAGGTCAGGTTGGGAATGGCGCGCAAGCGTTCCAGGGTGGTGGCATCCGACAGCTTGATGCCTTTTTCTTCGAGCAGGAAACGAATCTTCACGCCGCGTTTGCCGGCGGCTTCCAGGTGTTCAAGCACCGTATTCATCACCGAGCCAGGGTGGTCCGCGGCGTAGAACTGGCCGATGTCAATGTGGCTTTTGGCGCCGTCGAACAGCTCGATCCATACCGGGCCGGGCTGGCGCAAATCGTCGGTGCCCAGGGCGGTGTCCACAGGCACGGTATGCACCAATTCAAAACCTGGAATGGAAAAGTCCGCCTGGGCCAGCGGACTGAGGAGCAAGCCGGTCAGGCCGGCAATACGCAACTTTATCGAAAGGGACATAAGCGTCTCATCGCACCAAAGGTAAAGACGAGCGCCCAAGGCGCCCGCCCTGCAGGTCAGGCTGTGCGGCTGTGCAGCGGGGTGGGCACGCGATGGGGCACTTCATCCTGTGCGCGGGCGCCGGTGGCGGCGCGGATCAACAGGATCTTCAACTGGTCGTTGATGCGCTCCAGGCTGTCCTGGAAAAAGTTGTGAAACACCACGCAAAACAGCGCGATGGCGATACCTAATCCCGTGGCGAACAACGCCGTACCGATACCCCCGGAAATCTGCCCTGGGTCCGATACGCCCGCGGTGGCCAGCGCCTTGAAGGTGTCGATGATGCCGAGAATGGTGCCCAGCAGGCCCAGCAGTGGGGCGGCGGTGGTGATGGTCTCGATGATCCACAGGCTGCGGGCCAGTGGGGCGCGGGTCTTCAGGTATTGGGTATCGATTTCGTCGTCCAGGTCCTTGCGCGAACCGTGGGTCGCCTTCTGGGCCAGCACCGGCAAGATCATGTTCAGCGGCAGGCTGTCGCGACGGGTCAGGTTGTCCGGCAGGTCACGCTCGCTGTGCACATTGGCGCCCAGGGCGTCGATCAATGCGCGTGCCTGGCGGCGCACGTAGGCGAAGTAGATACCGCGTTCGATGGCGATGAAGATCGCAATGGCCATCGCCGCGTACATCACATAGAAGGTGACGTCGTGGAGCAGGTTCATATCCATGATGGTGTTCCTCTTGGGGTGAGTCTTAGAAATTCGCTTCCAGCGAAACCGTGACGGTACGGTCCAGGCCGACGATGTACGCGGGGTCGCCATCGCGGAAACCGCTGTAGCTGGCCGCGTTGGTCTTGGTGGTGTACACGCCGTCCAGGTATTTCTTGTCGAACAGGTTGTCGACGTTCAGGCGCAGGGTCGCGTCCTTGACCACTTTCTTGTCCACCGGCAGGTAAATACCGGCGCCGAGGTTGAACACGGTGCGACCGGAAATCGCCTCGTCGTTGGTCAGGTCGCCGTAGAGCTTGCTGGTGTACTTGCCGCCGAAGGTGCCGTAGAAGCGCCCATCGTCATACCCGATGTTGGCCGCCAGCATGTTCTTGGGCACGTTGGCGAACTGCTTGCCACTGGTGGGCAGCACGATGGGTTTGCCGGCGTTGTAGACGGTCAGGTCATCCTGCTGCTCGGCCTTGGTGTAGGTGTAGGAGGTGTAGTAATTGAAGTGGTGGGGCAACTGGCCGCTCCACTCCAGCTCCAGGCCTTTGTTGACCACGGAGCCGGCGTTGATGTCGGCAAAGTCACCGTTGATGTCCCGGGACGAAACCTGGCGGTTCTTGAAGTCCATGTAGAACAGGGTGGCGGCCAGGTTCATATCGTCGCCGCTGTAGCGCCAGCCCAGTTCATGGTTCCAGCTGGTTTCCGGTTCGGCGTCGATCGAGCCGGCGCCTTTGTCGTAGAGCACGTAGTTCTGCGGTACCCGCATGTTGCGCGACAGGCTGTAGAACAACTGGTCACGCTCGTCCAACTGGTATTTCAGGCCGGCGTTGGGCAGCAGTTTGTTGTAGGTCTGGTTACGTTTTTCCGGGCGTTCGTTGAGGCTGCCGTGGTTGGTGCCTTCACGCTCGACGTTCATGTAGGCCAGGCCTGCGATGAGGGTCCAGTCCGGGTTGATGTACCAGGTGTCCTGGGCCCAGACCTTTTGCGCTGGCGTCACGGTGAAACGGTCGCGCCCCTGCACGGTGTTGCCGTTGGCATCGACGATGGCGCTGTTGGAATCTGGCCAGGTGTCCACTGGCTTGCCGTTGCTCTTGAGCGGAATGAACGGCTGGGTCTGGCTCTGGCGTGCGCGCTCGTACCAGTAACCGAATTGCAGGCTGTGGTCGCCAAGGTCCCAGGTCAGCTTGGTGGTGATACCCGGACGCCAGGTTTGCGTGCGTGAAGGGCGGTAGTACACGCCGCTGTTGGGTGTGCCGTCGGCGTTGTATTGGGCGGCGGTGGGCAAGTTGCCCAGGTCGAACACGCCGCCCTGGTTCGAGCCGCGGTTGAGTGCGTAGGCGGACGAGCCGACGCCGCTGCCATTGCCCCAGTAGTAATACGGGATCACCGAAAGCGCCAGGTTATCGGCCAGTTTGAACTGGGTGTTGAGCACGGCGGTGAAGGTCTGGAACGGGTTCTGCGCCAGGCCGTAGTAGCTGTTGTATTTGCCGTTGCTGCCCACGGTCGGCGTAGCCGGGTAGGGGTCGTACTTGCGGCCGTTCTGCTGGAATTGCGCCTTGGTCAACTGGCTGTAACTGTTGTTGTCCTGCTCGTGATACTTGAGGATCAGGTTGGCGGTGTTGCCATTGCCGGCGTCGAAAAAGCTGTTCCACTCCACCTTGTCCGCGCGTACCGCGCCCGAACCGCGCCACATCTCACCTTCGGTATGGGACACCGACAGCCAGTTGCTCAGGCCGTTGATTTCTCCGGTATTGAGGCGGGCAAAGGTCTTGCGCGTGGCATTGCTGCCGACGATCTGTTTGACGAAGGCGCCGGTTTCCTTGGTCGGGCGAATGGTCACGATGCCAATGTTGCCGCCGCTGGATCCGATGTGCGGGCCGTCGGATTCCGAAGCGCCCTGGGTGACGAAGATCTGATCGATGTTTTCCGGGTCGCCCAGCAGGTTGGAATACAGCGCGTAGTTGCCGGAGTCGTTGATCGGCATGCCGTCCACCGACATGCCCACCTGGTCGGAGTTCATGCCGCGCATGGTGAAGCGAAAGCCCGACAGGCCGGTGTTGTCTTCACTGGAGATGTTCAAGCCTGGGGTGTACTTGAGTTTGTCGATGGCATTGCCGGTGGCCGCCTGTTTATCCAGTGCTTCCTTGGTCACCGTGGAGCGGCCCTTGATGCTTTCCTCCGGCACCATGTAACCGCCCCCGGCGGTCGCCTTGCCTTGTACCCCAATGGTGCCGACGTCGCTGGTCTCTGCCATGACCAGTCCCTGGGTCATGCTGGTCGCGGCCACAAGTGCCAGATGAATACGGGTGAACTTCATCACTGTCGTCCTGGTGTCGGGTGCTTATTGCACGCTGTAGTTGAAGGTGGCGGTGAAGCGCTGCTCATTGCGCCCCCCGAAGGCTTGCTCGGGGAACGGTTTGACTTGCTTGATGCGACGCAAGCTGTTGGTGGCGGCCCGGTTGAGCAACATGCTCGAGGCCTGGGTTTGTAAACCTGAGTCGAGTACGCGGCCTTGACGGTCTACCAGCAGCCACACCACCACCTCGCCGCTCGGGCGTTCGAGGGACGCCTGGCGCCCGGTGGGGTACTGCTTGTAGGTGTCCAGTTCGTTGCGCAAGCCTTTGAGGTAACCGCTTTCCAGGGCCTGGCCATCGACCTTCGGTGGCGCCGGTGGGGCAGGCGTCGGCGCCGCTTGGGTGACGGCGGCCGGGGCTGGCTTGGCGGCCACCGGTGGCGGCGTCGGCACGGGCTTGGCGACCACGGGCGCAGGCTTGGGCACAGGTTTTGGCTTTGGCTTGGGTTCGGGTTTTGGCAGCGGCTTGGGCGGTGGCGGCGGGGGCGCCGGCTCGGCCTCTTCCTCTTCGATCACCGGCGGTGGTGGTTCTTGCTCCACCACCGGTTCCGGTATGACTTCCGGTTCCGGCTCAACCAAGGCCAATTCGACCGCCGACTCGTCATACACCGGCTCGACCTTCAACGTCTGGGACTGGATACCCAGTGCAATCAGCACCAGGGCGATCAGGGCCGGAACACTGCCCAGCAGCTGACGCGCACGAAACAGAACGTACATGATCAGGACTTACGCGTGGCGATGGACACGGAGGTGAAGCCACCCAGGCGCAGGGTGTCCATCACTTCCACCAGGCGCGAAACCTCCACGCCTTTGTCGCTGTTGACGATGATCGTCGACTTGGTATCGGGCTTTTCGGCCGCCTTCAGCGCCGGCACCAGGGCATCCACCGTCAGGTCCTTGCCGTCCAGTTGCAACTGGCCTTCCAGGCCCAGGGTGAGGATGAATTTGTTCTGCGGCTTGAGCTGCTGGGAACTGCTGGCGCTGGGCAATTGGGTCTTCATGCCGAGCGCGGGAATCACGTTCAGGCTCACCAGTACGAAAAACACCAGCAGGAACATCATCACGTCGATCATCGGGATCAGCTCGATGTGCGCCTTGCGTTTCTTGGGTTCGTCCCAGGTTCTCATTCCGTTACCCCGTCATTGAATTAGGGGCAAAACGCTAACAGCCAAAAATGACCGATTGGTTAACTTTAATTGACCGTTTAGAGGCGTCTAGGACGCGTCTTTCAGAAAACTTACCGGTCAGTTTTCGGGCGTAATGAAACTGACACTCGGGGCATCCATGCTTGAGAAATTTATCTTGAGAGCCGGCCTCCATGCCTACTGCATTGCCTCAATTGACGACCCCGCGACTGTTGTTGTGCGCCCTGCAAATGCACCAGGCGCAGGTGCTTTTCACGCTTGCCAACGGGCCGAAAATTGCCGACAACACGGCGAACATTCCATCGCCCTACACCCTGGAAACCGCGCAGGATTTTATTGCGGGGATCGCTGACAAGTACCGCACCGGTGAGCTGCTGAACCTGGGGATGCATGTGCGCGGCACCGACGAATTGGTCGGCATGGTCAGCCTGCGTATCAATGCTCGGCATCACTATGGGCACTTGGGTGGCTGGGTGGCGGCGCACTGCCGTAACCAGGGATATGCGGCTGAAGCGGCGAGCGCGGTGATGGACTTCGGGTTCGAGGCGCTAGGGTTGCAGCGCGTGGGCAGCCAGTGTTTCGCGCGCAACAAGGAGTCGGCGCGGGTCATGGAAAAGATCGGCCTGCGTTATGAAGGTTGCATGCGCCAGGCGTTTTTAAAGAACGGCGTGTATGAGGACATGCTCGGGTTTGCCACCGTGCGCGACGACTGGGAGCGCTGCCTGTGAGCGGCGAAGTGGACCACGGCCGGCGCCGGGTCCTTGGCGGGCTGGCGGTCGCTACCGCGTTTTCGATTCTCAGCCCGTTCGCGCGCAGTGCCGGGGTGGATTATCCGTTCACCCTCGGCGTGGCTTCCGGCGACCCGTTGCCAGATGGATTTGTGATCTGGACGCGCCTGGCGCCGTTATTCAACGCCGCGGATGGCCGTGGCGGCCTGAGTCGCTCGGTGCCGGTGCGTTGGCGGGTGGCCAGCGATGCGGCGATGACGCGTATTGTGAGGCAGGGGGAGGTTCTGGCGACGCCGCGCTTCGCTCACGCAGTGCATGTCGAAGTGGCGGGGCTGGCGGCGGATCGGCCGTATTGGTACCAGTTTGAAGGGCTCGGTGCGCAGAGCCCGGTGGGCCAGTCCCGCACGATGCCGCCGCTGCAGGCCATGGCCTCGGCCCGGCTGGGGTTTGTGTCCTGCTCGCACTGGGAGCGCGGTTACTTCAGCGCCTACCGACACCTTGCTGCCGAGCAGCCTGACCTGGTGTTTTTCCTCGGTGATTATATTTACGACAGTTCCTATGCTGCGGATTCGGGCAAGGTGTTTCGTTCTCACGGCAGCGGCAATGCGCAAAGCCTGATTGATTACCGCAACCGCTACGCACTGTACAAGACTGATCCAGACCTGCAGGCCCTGCACGCCGCGGCTCCCAGCGTCGTAACCTGGGACGATCACGAAGTACAGAATGACTACGCCAACCGCTGGTCCCAGGACCCGAAGGTGGCGGTGGCGCAGTTTCTCAAGCAACGGGCCGCGGCGTACCAGGCGTTTTACGAACACATGCCCCTGCGTGCCAGCAGCGTGCCGAAGGGGCCGGACATGCGCATCTACCGGCGCCTGGACTATGGGCGGCTCGCGCGTTTTCATGTGCTCGACGGTCGCCAGTACCGTTCCGAGCAACCCTGCATCGCGGCCAATGGCAGCCACCAAGGGCATATTGTCACCACCCCTTGCAACGGCCTGCGTGACCCTGGCCGCACGTTGCTCGGCTGGCAGCAAGAGTCTTGGCTGGACCAGGGGTTTGCCCAGTCCAGTGCGCAGTGGAATGTCATCGCCCAGGATTTGCTGGTGGCGCCGCTGATGCAGCGTGACTTGACCAACCATAAGCTTGGCCGCTGGACCGATGGTTGGGATGGCTACATGGCGAACCGCTCACGGATGCTGGCGTCGATCGTGCGCAATCGCGTGAAGAACCCGGTGTTCTGGGGAGGGGATATACATTCGTTCTGGGCCACCGACCTGCATCTCGACGCCGACAGGCCAGACTCGGCGGTGGTCGCCACCGAGTTCGTCGGCTCGTCGGTCACCTCAGATGGCCCTCCCTACGACGCGTTCATGAAGATCATGCCGCTCAACCCGCATGTGAAGTTTTTCGACAGTCGCCAGCGTGGGTATGTGTCGGTGGAGTTGGCGGCCAACACCATGTTGACGAATTTTCGGGCGATCAGTGATCCGCGTGACCCGGCGGCGACGGTGTCGACGTTGAAGTCGTTCGTGGTTGAGCCGAGCAGGGCGGGGGCTATTGCCGTGTAGCCTGTTTCTCTGGGGCGATCCAATGTGGGAGGGGGCTTGCCCCCGATAGCGGTGTGTCAGTCACTGCATCTGCTACTGCACTAACGCTTTCGCAGGCAAGCCAGCTCCCACAGGGAACTGAGCTTAACTGAATGGCATTAAGGCAAGCCTCCTCCCACATTGATTTCATAGCGCACCGAGAGCGCGCCTTTTTTCTCCGACAACGCCAGGATCGTTACCTGGCCCAGTTCGCTCAACGCTTGAACATGCGTACCGCCACAGGCGTACGCCGGTAATTCGCCGAAGCCGACTTCGCGGGTGCCGTCTTCCAGCGTCATATGGCGGGAATAGTCGGCGGCGATCCATGTATTGACCCACTGCTGGAGCGCCTGCGCATCCATGTCTTGCGCGGTCTGGCCGCGGATAAAGGTGATCTTGCCTTCGCCGGGCCAATGGTGGGCCTTGATCGGCATCCAGCCCAGGCGTTCGCCGGCATTGCCAATCAAGTGCCCCGCCGAATGCAGACGCGTATGCAAGGCGCGGCGCTGTGCGTCGACTCGTGCAACGACGAGGCCAGGTTCCAGGGGGCGGTCGACGTAGTGCACCACCTGTCCTGCTTCCTGCATGACTCGCAGCACCTGACTGTCGCCGAGCCAGCCGGTGTCGGACGGCTGGCCTCCGCCTTGAGGATGGAAAATGGTCGACTGCACAATCACGGCGAATTGCTCTTCGTACGGGGTGCAACTGAGCACTTCCAGCTCGGCCGTCAGGTGGTCGTGGGTAAAAAACAGGCGCTCGGTCATCATCTACATCCGCATCAGGGTTCTGTGGGCAGTATAAATAGTGCGCAGATGGGTGATAATTCGTTCAATTATCAATGGACCTGTGCGTCATGAGCATCAATCTTCCTTTGCCGCTATTGGGTGAAATGGCGATTTTCGTCAAGGTCGTGGAAACCGGCAGCTTCTCCGAAGCGGCGCGGCAACTCAGCGTTTCACCTTCGGCGGTGAGCCGCAGCATCTCGCGCCTGGAACAAGCCCTGGCCACGCGCCTGCTGCAACGCACCACGCGCAAGCTGCGCCTGAGCGAGGGCGGCGAGGAAGTGTTCAAGCGTTGCCAGGAGATGGTCAATGCGGCGCGCTCGGTGATGGAAATCAGTGGGCAATTTACCCATGAAGCCGAGGGCCTGGTGCGGGTCAGTGTACCCAAGGCGGTGGGGCGATTCGTGGTGCACCCGCATATGCCGGAATTTTTGCGGCGCTATCCCAAGGTGGATGTGCAATTGATCCTGGAAGATAGGCATGTGGATTTGATCGACGACAACGTCGACTTGAGCATCCGCATCACCGACAGCCCACCGCCAGGTTTGGTCGGGCGCCAGCTGTTGCCCATCGAACATTTGCTGTGCGCGACGCCACAGTACTTGGCCGAGCACGGTACACCGAGCCATCCCCATGATCTGCTCGGGCACAGTTGCATCTATCTGGGTGAGACGCCGGGAGATTCACGCTGGAAGTTCCGCCAGGCTGGCAAGGCGGTAACGGTCGGCGTACGCGGCCGGTATGCGGCGAACCACACCGGGGTGCGACTGGAGGCGGCGTTGCAGCATGTCGGGATTGCCAGCTTGCCGTATTTCACCGCACGGCATGCGTTGGAAGCGGGGGAGTTGGTGCAGGTGTTGCCAGGGTGGGATTTTATTGCGTCGTACCATGGCGAGGCGTGGTTGCTGCATTCGCCCACACGTTACCTGCCGCCGAAGTTGCGGGTGTTTATCGATTATCTGGTGGAGTGCATGGCCAAGGAGCCCACGCTGCACCGACGGTAGGAGCGCGGTAAAACTGTGGGAGCAGGCTTGCTCGCGAATGCGGTGGGTCAGTCTACTTATGTATAACTGAGAGATTGCATTCGCGAGCAAGCCCGCTCCCACATGGGGCCTGTGCCGCTCAGAACTGTCAGTGTTTGCTCTGGTCCTGAGGCATCGCCAGCAGCTGTTTTTCCTGGTTCCAGTCGAACGGTTCGTCGTTCTGTTCGGCTTCATAGCGACGTTCTTCCAGGGCCTGGTACAGGTCCAGTTCTTCGTCGGGCATGAAGTGCAGGCAGTCGCCGCCAAAGAACCACAGCAGGTCACGGGGCACCAGGTGGGCGATTTGCGGGTAGCGCAGGATGACCTGGCTCATCAGGTCCTGGCCCAGGTACTGGCTTTCGATCGGGTCGATTGGCAACAGGGCGCGCAGTTCGTCGAAACGCTCCAGGAACAGCGAGTGGCTTTCCTCGGGTACCTGTTCGGCTTCGCCGACGGCAACCAGGATGCTGCGCAAGTGGTCGAGCAAGACAAGATGATCGGCAACGACGTTGGACACGAGATAAGGCCTCTAAAGCAAAAACGGGCGCGAGAGTATAAGCCTCTCGCGCCCGTTTTTATATGACCGCTCGACTCAGCGGACTTTACCTTCTGCCTGCAGCAGCTCTTCCTTGCTGAAATCATCCACGTCGATCACCTTGCGTCGCGCAGCCTCGGCATCGCGCAAGGTTTGTGCCTCGGCCGGTTGCAGCACGCCGGCCTGCAGGGCTGCGTCGATGGCATGCTCGCCGGCAGCCGGCTTGACCTGGCCGCTTTTGAGCGCGCTGTGGAGTTTTTTCTGCAAGGGGTGGCTGGCACCGAGCAGGTCGTAGGCATGTTGCAGGGCGCCCACGGGATCTTCTGCTGATTGCGGGCGATAACAGCCGGCCAGCAATTCTTCCAGGGTCGGGTCGCCCTTGGCGCGGCCGATCACGGCTGCCACTTCGGCATCCAGCGCGTCGGACGGCCCGGTATGACGACGCCCGAATGGGAACACGATCACCCGCAACAGGCAGCCCAGCACCTTGTTCGGGAAGTTGCTGAGCAGCTCATCCAATGCGCGTTCCGATTCGCCCAGGCTTTCTTCCATTGCCCAGGCAAACAGCGGCTCCAGATGGTCCGGCGAGTCCAGGTCGTGATAACGCTTGAGCGCCGCCGACGCCAGGTACATGTGGCTGAGCACATCACCCAGGCGAGCGGACAGGCGTTCGCGGCGCTTGAGCTCGCCACCCAGCAACATCATGCTCAGGTCGGCCAGCAGGGCAAACGCAGCCGCCTGGCGGTTCAGGGCACGGAAGTAGCCCTGGCTCAAACGGTTGCCCGGGGCTTTTTCGAAGTGCCCGAAGCCCAGGTTCAGCACCAGGGTGCTGGCGGCGTTGCTGACGGCGAAGCCGATGTGTTGCATCAGCAGGCCGTCGAATTCCTTCAACGCCTGGTCATGGTCTTCGCGGCCGGCCAGGGCCATTTCCTTGAGCACGAAGGGGTGGCAGCGAATCGCGCCCTGGCCGAAGATCATCAGGTTACGCGAAAGGATATTTGCGCCTTCCACGGTGATGAAGATCGGTGCGCCCTGCCAGTTGCGGCCCAGGTAGTTGTTGGGGCCCATGATGATGCCCTTGCCGCCGTGCACGTCCATGGCGTGGCTGATGCACTCACGGCCGCGTTCGGTCAGGTGGTACTTGAGGATCGCCGACAACACCGACGGCTTCTCGCCCAGGTCCACGGCGTTGGCGGTGAGCATGCGCGCGCTGTCCATCAGCCAGGCGTTGCCACCGATGCGTGCCAGGGCTTCCTGGATGCCTTCGAAGGCCGACAGCGGTACGTTGAACTGTTCGCGCACCTGGGCGTATTGGCCGGTCACCAGGCTGGTGAACTTGGCGGCGCCGGTGCCGACGGCGGGCAGCGAGATCGAACGGCCGACCGACAGGCAGTTCATCAGCATCATCCAGCCCTTGCCGAGCATTTCCTGGCCACCGATCAGGTATTCCAGGGGGATGAACACATCTTTGCCGGAGTTGGGGCCGTTCATGAAGGCAGCGCCAAGCGGCAGGTGACGACGGCCGATTTCCACGCCAGGGGTGTCGGTAGGAATCAACGCGAGGCTGATGCCCAGGTCTTCTTCTTCACCCAACAGGTGGTCCGGGTCATGGGCCTTGAAGGCGAGGCCGAGCAAGGTCGCGACGGGACCGAGGGTGATGTAGCGCTTTTCCCAGTTCAGGCGCAGGCCGAGGGTTTCCTTGCCTTGCCATTCGCCTTTGCAGATCACGCCGGTGTCGGGCATGGCGCCCGCATCGGAGCCGGCCAGCGGGCCGGTGAGGGCGAAGCACGGGATGTCGTCGCCACGGGCCAGGCGCGGCAGGTAATGATTGCGCTGTTCCTCGGTGCCATAGTGCAGCAGCAGTTCGGCGGGGCCGAGGGAGTTGGGGACCATCACGGTGGAGGCCAGGTCACCGCTGCGGGTCGCGAGCTTCATGGCGACCTGGGAGTGGGCATAGGCGGAGAAGCCCTTGCCACCGTACTCCTTGGGAATGATCAGGGCGAAGAAGCCATGGGTTTTGATGTGTTCCCAGGCTTGCGGCGGCAGGTCCATGGCCTGGCCGATTTCCCAGTCGCTGACCATGGCGCAGAGTTCTTCGGTGGGGCCGTCGATGAACGCCTGCTCTTCCTCGGTCAATTGCGCCTTGGGGTAGGCCAGCAATTTGTCCCAGTCCGGGCGGCCACTGAACAGCTCGCCGTCCCACCACACGGTACCGGCATCAATCGCATCGCGCTCGGTCTCGGACATCGGCGGCAGCACTTTCTGGAACCAGCTGAACAGCGGCTTGGTGAAGTATTGGCGGCGCAGGTCAGGCAGCAGCAAAGGCGCGGCCACCACGGCCAGGAGTACCCAGAAGATCAGCAGCAGCCAGCCCGGTGCGTGGCTCCAGGCGCCCATCGCCAGCAGGTAGACGGCGACCACGCCCAGGGCGGGCAGGGGGGCAGTTCGGCGGTGTGCCAGGTAGGCAATGCCGACCACCAGCACCAGTATCCACAACAACAGCATATGCAATCCTCCGTGAAACCAGGGGCGAAACCACCAGGGAGCTTAGTCGGCATCCGAACAAGCCGGGTGATCAGGGTGTAACAAGGTGTACTGGGCAACCCATCAGCCGGCGCCGGCATTTGGCCGAATCGTCGTTATCTCTCTGGCGGGCCTGGTGGTTAAACTCCAGGCTCCCCTCGGAGATCAAGCTCATGAATACGTACTTGAGTCCCAGCCGCTTCATCGATAGTGACCACCCTGTGGTGGTGGAGTTCGCCGAGAAACATCGCGGAACCCGCCCGGATTTAAGTGACCAGGCAGTCAGTCTTTACTACGCGGTGCGTGAGGCCATTCGCTACAACCCCTATACCTTCAGCCGTGACCCCAACACCTTGAGCGCCAGCTTCGCCCTGGCGGCCGGCGAAAGCTACTGTGTGCCCAAAGCTACGTTGCTCGCCGCTTGCGCGCGCCACTGCGGCATTCCCGCACGCATTGGCCTGGCGGACGTGCGCAACCACCTGTCCACACCGCGACTGCTCGCTCTGCTCAAAAGTGACGTGTTCGCCATGCACGGTTATACCGAGCTTTACCTGAACGGCCGCTGGGTCAAGGCCACTCCGGCGTTCAACCAGCAACTGTGCGAAGTGTTCGACGTGCCGCCGTTGGAATTCGATGGCCTGCACGACAGCGTGTTCCACGCGTTCAATCGCCAGGGCCAGCGTTCTATGGAGTACGTGGTGGACCACGGGCAATTTGCTGACGTGCCCGAAGCATTTTTCTTCGGGCATATCCGCCAGTGCTACCCGCACCTGTTTGGCGACGACGCGCCCACCTTGCTCGGCGATATGCAGGGCGATTTAAGCCGCGGCTGAACCGGCGTATGCTGCTGCGTTCATCAAGCCATGTTCATCAACGATAAGGCGCGGTCATGCTGAAGATCTGGGGGCGTAAAAATTCATCAAACGTCAGGAAAGCACTGTGGTGCGCCGAGGAACTCGGCCTGGACTATGAAGCAATTGATGCGGGCGGGGCTTTTGGTGTGGTCGATACCCCGCAATACCGGGCCATGAACCCCAATGGCCGGGTGCCGGTGATCGAAGATGGCGACTTTGTGCTGTGGGAATCCAACACCATCGTGCGTTACCTGTGCGCCAAGCAGGCATCGGACTTTTACCCCAGCGACCTGCAAGCCCGGGCCAACGCCGAAAAGTGGATGGACTGGACCACTTCCACGCTCGCCGATCCGTTCAAAGCGGTGTTCTGGGGCATCGTGCGCACCCCGGCTGACCAGCAAAACTGGGACAGCATCAATGCCGGGCGCCAAGCCTGTATCGACGCGCTCAAAACCGTCGAACAAGCCCTCGCCGAGCAACCCTACCTGTCCGGCCAGGCGTTCGGCATGGGCGATATTCCCTTGGGCTGCTTCATCTACGCCTGGTTCGAGATGCCCATCGAACGCCCTGCCATGCCCCATCTGGAGGCCTGGTACCAGCGCTTGCAACAGCGCCCGGCCTACCGCAAGGCGGTGATGACCGCGTTGACTTAATACACACTATTAATACGGGTGACTGTACTTGTGCGGCATGGGCACGCACCATGCTCGCACTGCATCGCAGGTTGAACTACCTGCGGTGTGCCTTCATCTATTCTTTCTATTCCCTTCTTTGGTGCGTACTTCCATATGAGTTCCGCTCTGTCCATCCGGCAGCTAACCAAAACCTACGGCAACGGTTTCCAGGCCCTGAGTGGTATCGATCTGGACGTTGCCGAAGGTGACTTCTTCGCCTTGCTCGGCCCCAACGGTGCCGGCAAATCCACCACCATCGGCATTCTCTCCACCCTGGTCAACAAGACCAGCGGCACGGTGAATATCTTCGGGCATGACCTGGACAAATCCCCGGCGGCGCTCAAGCGCTCCATTGGCGTGGTGCCCCAGGAATTCAATTTCAACCAGTTCGAAAAGACCTTCGACATTGTCGTGACCCAGGCCGGCTACTACGGCATTCCGGCGAAAGTCGCCAAGGAACGCGCCGAGCAGTACCTGACTCAACTGGGCCTGTGGGACAAGCGTGACGTACCTTCGCGCTCGCTGTCCGGTGGCATGAAGCGACGCCTGATGATCGCCCGCGCCCTGGTGCATGAGCCGCGCCTGTTGATCCTCGACGAACCTACCGCCGGCGTGGACATCGAGCTACGCCGCTCGATGTGGACCTTCCTCACCGAACTGAACGAGAAGGGCATCACCATCATCCTCACCACCCACTACCTGGAAGAGGCTGAGCAGTTGTGCCGCAACATTGGCATCATCGACCACGGCACCATTGTCGAGAACACCAGCATGCGCAACCTGCTGGGCCAGTTGCATGTGGAAACCTTCCTGCTCGACCTGAAGAACAACCTGTCGGTGGCGCCCCAGTTGCTCGGCTACCCAAGCCGGCTGGTGGACAGCCACACCCTGGAGGTGCAGGTGGATAAGGCCATGGGCATTACCGCGCTGTTCACCCAGTTGGCGACTCAGAGCATCGAAGTGCTGAGCCTGCGTAATAAAACCAATCGCCTGGAGGAGTTGTTCGTGTCCCTGGTGGAGAAAAATCTGGCGAAGGTGGCGTTATGAGTTCCGAACTGCAACCCAACCTCGTCGCGCTGCAAACCATTGTCTATCGCGAAGTGAAGCGCTTTACCCGGATCTGGCCGCAGACCCTGCTGCCACCGGCGATCACCATGGTCCTGTACTTTGTGATCTTCGGTAACCTGATCGGCCGGCAGATCGGCGACATGGGTGGCTTCACCTACATGGAATACATCGTGCCGGGCCTGATCATGATGTCGGTGATCACCAACTCTTACGGCAACGTGGTGTCGAGTTTCTTTGGCAGCAAGTTCCAGCGCTCCATTGAAGAGCTGATGGTCTCGCCGGTGTCACCGCACACCATCCTCATCGGCTACACCTTGGGCGGCGTGTTGCGTGGCCTGATGGTGGGAGTGATCGTGACGCTGCTGTCGCTGTTCTTTACCCACCTGCAGGTGCATCACCTGGGGGTCACCATTCTGGTGGTCGTGCTGACGGCGACAATCTTCTCGCTGCTGGGCTTTATCAACGCCGTATTCGCACGCAACTTCGATGATATTTCCATCATCCCGACCTTCGTGCTGACGCCGTTGACCTACCTGGGCGGGGTGTTTTATTCCATCACCTTGCTGCCGCCGTTCTGGCAGACGGTGTCCCTGGCCAACCCGGTACTGCACATGGTCAACGCCTTCCGCTACGGCATTTTGGGCGTGTCGGATATCAAGATCAGTGTGGCGATCACCTTTATGATCGTCGCCACCATCGTCTTGTATATCGGTTGTGCGCGGTTACTGGTGAGTGGGCGTGGGATGCGTACATGATGTGGGATTGGAAATAACAAAACGGCCTCATCAGAGGCCGTTTTTTATTGGATGCACACAGAGCAAATGTGGGAGCTGGCTTGCCTGCGATGGTATCGACTTCGCTTGACGGGTGTACGGAGGTGTCTGCATCGCAGGCAAGCCAGCTCCCACATTCTGGTCGGCGCACGTGCCTTAGATTTTCAGTGCCAGTTCGATCAGGGCATGCAGTTCTTCTACCGCCAAAGGCTGGGCCGAAAACAGAATACGAAACACCGTCGGTGCGGCGAGCAGGTTGATCAGATGGTCAACGCTCGGCGGCTGTTCCTGCGGGTAGCGGTCAACAATCACCTGCAACTGCCCACTCAGGATGCTCACGCAATACCCTGGCGTCGGGCTGCTTTGCACGTCGCGCATCATGTTGCGGCCTACGTCCGAACTCATCTCATCCAGGTATTGCTCGGCCCAGGCTTGCAGGTCGCCACGCAGGCTGCCGGTGTTGGCCGGTTCGGTATCGGGGCGCATACGGGCCAGGGCGACGTCGGCGAGCAGTACTGACAGATCGCCCCAGCGCCGGTAAATGGTCGACGGCGTGACGCCTGCACATGCCGCAATCATCGGCACGGTGACGCTGGAACGCTCATGGGCCTCCAGCAATTCGCGCACCGCCCTGTGGACGGATTCTTGTACCCGGGCACTACGGCCCCCCGGGCGAAGGCCTTCTTTGATCGCCATGGGCAAGACCTTAACACAAAGAATTTGCTTTAAGCGCCAGCGAATAGCACACTGCATAAAAGCAAAATATTAGCTTTAGCGGAGCGTGCCCATGTCCAGTGTCATCTCTCAGCGGTCCAGCCTGGCGTTTCTAGTGATCATGGTGCTGACCTTTCTCGCCGCCTCCAGCGCGCCGACGCCGTTGTACCAGGTGTATCAAGACCACCTGCATTTTTCGGCGGCCATGCTCACGGCCATCTTTGGTGTCTATGCCGTGAGCCTGCTGGCGGCCCTGCTGACGGTGGGGTCGCTCTCGGATTACCTGGGGCGCAAGCCGGTGATCTTCGCCGCGCTGCTGCTCAATAGTGTGGCGATGCTGCTGTTTATCCACGCGGACAGCACCGCCTGCCTGCTGGCCGCCCGCGCGCTGCAGGGTTTCGCGACTGGCACTGCCACAGCGGTATTGAGTGCGACGCTGCTCGATACCGACCGCGTCCGCGGCCCGATGCTCAACAGCCTTGCACCGATGCTCGGCATGGCCAGTGGTGGCCTGGGCAGCGGGCTGCTGGTGGAGTTCGCGCCGTGGCCAACCCAATTGATCTACTACACCCTGCTGGGCTTGATGGTGTTGCAGGCTCTGTATGTGTGGCGCCTGCCTGAAACGGTCAGTCGCATACCCGGCGCCTTGAAGTCCCTGGCGCCAACCCTGCATGTGCCGCCGCAGGCGCGCCGCGCGTTGTGGCTGGCGATGCCATTGAATGTGGCCGTGTGGGCGCTGGGTGGGTTCTTTTCCTCGTTGGCACCGTCGTTGGTGCGTGTCGCCACCGGGTCGACCTCGCACTTGATCGGCGGCGGGCTGGTGGCGGTGGTGACCTTGAGCGGCGCGGTGATGATCTACAGTCTGCGCAACTACGCGGCTGACAGGGTCATGAGCGTGTCGGCTGCACTGCTGGCCGTGGGCGTGGGGTTGCTGCTGGTTGCCGTAAACACCGCCAGCCTGTGGCTGTTCTTTGTCGCCAGTGTGATCGCAGGCCTGGGGTTCGGCGGCGGCTTCATGGGCAGTGTGCGCAGCATCGTGGGCCTGGCGTTGCCCCATGAGCGGGCGGGCCTGATGTCGGCGTTCTATGTATTGAGCTACCTGGCGTTCTGCGTGCCGGCGTTGTTGGCGGGTAACCTGAGCCGCGTGTTTGGCCTGGTCGCGACCACGGACGGCTACGGTGCGGTGCTTATCTTGCTGTCTCTCGGGGCCCTTGGTGGGTTGTGGTGGCGGGACTCGGCGCCAGCAAGGGCGAGGGCATGATCGTGGTTAATATAGATGAAACAGATAACAGTTAGAGATATTACCCGTTATATAGATATTCGATCAGGTTCTATCATGGCCTCAACCTCAAATGAGGAAGAGGATTAACCCATGACCTGCTCGACCACTCACCGCTACAAACCCTTCAGTCACCTGGCCCGTCCCCGGGAAGTGATTCGCCAGTTCACCCCGAACTGGTTTGCCGCGACCATGGGCACTGGTGTGCTGGCGCTGGCCTTGGCCCAGCTGCCAGTCAACCTGCCCGGCATGCATGCCGTCGCCGAGGGCCTGTGGCTGTTCACCATTGGCCTGTTTGTGCTGTTCAGCGTGCTGTATGCCGCCCGCTGGGTGATGTTTTTCCACGAGGCGCGACGCATCTTCGGGCACTCAACGGTCTCGATGTTCTTCGGCACCATCCCCATGGGGCTGGCGACCATTCTCAACGGCTTGCTGCTGTTCGGCCTGCCGCGCTGGGGCGGTGATGTGATCCCGTTGGCCGAGGCCTTGTGGTGGCTGGACGTCGCCATGTCCCTGGCCTGCGGCGTACTGATCCCGTTCATGATGTTCACCCGCCAGGAGCACAGCATCGACCAGATGACCGCTGTCTGGCTGTTGCCTGTGGTGGCGGCCGAAGTGGCGGCGGCCAGCGGCGGCTTGCTCGCGCCGCACTTGGCCGATGCCCATTCGCAACTGGTGATGTTGGTGACCAGCTACGTGCTGTGGGCGTTTTCCCTGCCGGTAGCGTTCAGCATCCTGACCATCCTGATGCTGCGCATGGCCTTGCATAAGTTGCCTCACGCCAATATGGCAGCGTCGAGCTGGTTGGCCCTAGGCCCGATCGGTACCGGTGCCCTGGGCATGTTGCTGCTCGGTACGGATGCCCCTGGGATCTTTGCCGCCAATGGCCTGGCCAGTGTCGGTGAAATGGCCCACGGCCTGGGCCTGATTGCGGGCATCACCCTGTGGGGCTTCGGCTTGTGGTGGATGTTGATTGCGGTGTTGATCACCCTGCGTTACCTGCGCGCCGGTATCCCGTTCAACCTGGGCTGGTGGGGCTTCACCTTCCCATTGGGGGTTTACGCCTTGGCCACGCTTAAATTGGCGAGCCTGTTGCAGCTGGCGTTTTTCAGTGTGTTTGGCAGTGTGCTGGTGGTTGCGCTGGCGCTGATGTGGCTGATCGTGGCCAAGCGCACCGTGCAGGGTGCTTATAAAGGCGAGCTTTTTGTTTCGCCTTGTATTGCCGGGCTAGCGAATAAGTAAGCAGGATTAGGTAAAGTCGTGGCCTGATAAATAAAGGCCACGCAGGAACACGGACGACGATGAGCCATCCTTCCCAATTCACCTTGCTGCGCACGCGGCGCTTCTTGCCGTTTTTCATCACCCAGTTGCTAGGCGCGTTCAACGACAACATCTTCAAGCAGTCGCTGATCCTGGCCATCCTTTACAAGCTCACCATCGAGGGCGACCGCTCCATCTGGGTCAACCTGTGCGCCTTGTTGTTTATCCTGCCGTTCTTCCTGTTCTCGGCGTTGGCCGGACAGTTTGGTGAAAAATTCAACAAGGACGCGTTGATCCGGGCGATCAAGATCGGTGAGATCCTGATCATGGCGGTGGGCGCGGCGGGCTTTCTGACCAATCATCTTGAGCTGATGCTGCTGGCGCTGTTTGCCATGGGCACTCACTCGGCGCTGTTCGGCCCGGTGAAATACTCGATCATGCCCCAGGCATTGCACGACGATGAGTTGGTCGGCGGTAACGGCCTGGTGGAGATGGGCACGTTCCTGGCAATTTTGGCCGGCACCATCGGTGCCGGGATCATGATGTCTTCCACCCATTACGCGCCGGTGGTGGCGGTGGCGATTGTGGCCGTGGCGGTGCTGGGCTACCTGGCCAGCCGCAGCATCCCCCGCGCAGCGGCTTCGACACCGCAGCTGCGCCTGGACTGGAATATCTTCACTCAGTCCTGGGCGACGTTACGCATGGGCCTGGGGCAGACGCCGGCGGTGTCGCGCTCGATTGTCGGCAACTCATGGTTCTGGTTTGTCGGCGCGATCTACCTCACGCAAATCCCTGCCTATGCCAAGGAATGGTTGTACGGCGATGAAACCGTGGTGACCTTGATCCTCACGGTGTTCTCGGTGGGCATCGCCCTGGGCTCGATGCTGTGCGAAAAGCTCTCCGGGCGTAAGGTGGAAATCGGCCTGGTGCCGTTTGGCTCATTTGGCCTGACCGTGTTCGGCTTGCTGCTGTGGTGGCACTCCGGCGGCTTCCCGCAGAACGTGCAAGCCAACGATTGGCTCGCTGTGCTCAGCTACGGCCAGGCGTGGTGGGTGCTGCTCGATATCCTCGGCCTGGGTGTGTTCGGCGGCTTTTACATCGTGCCGCTGTATGCGCTGATCCAGTCGCGTACCGCCGAGAACGAACGGGCACGGGTGATCGCGGCGAACAACATTCTCAATGCACTGTTCATGGTGGTCTCGGCCATCGTGTCCATTCTGCTGTTGAGCGTGGCCAAGCTGTCGATCCCCGAGTTGTTCCTGGTGGTGTCGCTGCTCAACATCGCGATTAACACTTACATCTTTAAAATCGTCCCCGAGTTCACCATGCGCTTCATGATCTGGCTGCTCAGCCATTCCATGTACCGCGTGGAGCATCGCAACCTGCAAGCCATCCCGGATGAAGGCGCGGCGTTGCTGGTGTGCAACCATGTGTCGTTTGTCGATGCGCTGTTGATTGGCGGCGCAGTACGTCGGCCGATTCGCTTTGTCATGTACTACAAGATCTACCGCTTGCCGGTGCTCAATTTTATCTTCCGCACCGCCGGGGCTATTCCGATTGCCGGGCGCCATGAAGACATTCAGATCTACGAACAGGCGTTCGCGCGCATTGCCCAGTACCTCAAGGATGGCGAGTTGGTGTGCATCTTCCCGGAAGGCAAGCTGACAGCTGATGGCGAGATGAATGAGTTTCGCGGTGGGGTGACGCGCATCCTGGAGGAGACGCCGGTGCCGGTGATCCCGATGGCATTGCAGGGGTTGTGGGGGAGTTTCTTCAGCCGTGATCCGAACAAGGGTGTGTTTCATCGGATCTGGTCGCGGGTGGTGCTGGTGGCGGGCGAGCCGGTGGCTGTGGAGGCGGCAACGCCTGAGCAGTTGCACGCTGTGGTGGGCGGTTTGCGGGGGAGTGCCAGGTAGTTTTTTGTTGTTTATCAGGGCCTCATCGCAGCATAGGTATCTACATAACTCTGTTAGCTCAACGGTAACCACGATGCGAAGCGAGCCGCTCTTGATCTTGATCTGCTTTTGATCTTAGGCGACCCCCCAAATCACTGGCGGATTACGGGCACACCGAGCCTGGGCGAGGTGCCGAGTGGTGGGGCAAGAGCGTTTTGCTTACTTTGCCGCTTTTGCAAAGTGAGCCGCCGTCAGGGCGGAACCCTAAGTGGCCGTTACCGCAGGAATGGATATGTACACGGTCCAACTGTGTTGACTGTCAGGCCGTCTTCGCAGGCAAGCCAGCTCCCACATTGGATCGCGGGGCATCAGTTATATCTGTGTCGGCTGCCAGGCCGTCACGGGAGCAAGCTCCCTCGCCACAGATTTAGCGTCGTGCCGAAGTTGTGTAGATACCTATGCTCATCGCAGGCAAGCCAGCTCCCACCTATTGAATTGTGAATACAGTCAAATGTGGGAGCTGGCTTGCCTGCGATAGCGATAGTGGCTTAAGTCGAGATCTTGAGCCCAATCAGCCCGCAAATAATCAATGCCACACTGGCCAACCGAAACAGCGCCATGGATTCCCCAAACAGGATAATCCCGGCAATCACCGTGCCCACGGCCCCCACGCCGGTCCAGATGGCATAGGCGGTGCCCAGCGGCAGTTCCTTCATGGCCAGCCCCAACAATCCAAGGCTGACAGCCATGGCGGCAATCGTCAGGGCGGTGGGCAGCGGCTTGCTGAACCCGTCGGTGTACTTCAGGCCGACGGCCCAGCCCACTTCAAACAACCCGGCAAAAAACAGAATGATCCAGGACATGATGACCTCGCTTCTATCAAAGTGGGGTCGTCCCCGGGTAAGCGCTTGATAGCGTCGCGAGGTCGTCCCCGCGAAGTTCGGTAGAGTGCCGAAATTGGACCAGGCGATCAAGTTACGGCGTGGTTTCCAGGGCGCGGCGGTCTTCCTTTTCGCTCATGCGGCGGAAATAGGTCGACAGCAATGCGCCGGAAATATTGTGCCAGACGCTGAACAACGCACTGGGCACCGCCGCCAGTGGCGAAAAGTGCGCACTGGCCAAGGCGGCACCCAGCCCGGAGTTCTGCATGCCCACTTCCAGGGCCAGCGACTTGCGTTGCGCCAAGGGCAACTTGAACAGGCGCCCGGTGAAATAGCCCAGCAGGTAACCGAAGCTGTTGTGCAGCATCACTACGGCCATGATCAGCAGGCCCGACTCGGCAATCTTGCCCTGGCTTGCGGCAACCACGGCCGCGACGATGATCACAATGCTGACCACCGACACCAGTGGCAGCACATCCACCGCATGCCTTACCCGATCACCGAGCAAGCGCTGCGCGACCACGCCCAGTACGATGGGCAGCAGCACCACTTGCAGGATCGACCAGAACAGCTCCATGAACGACACCGGCAGCCAGGCCGAGGCCAGCAGCCAGATCAATGCCGGTGTGAGCAGCGGCGCGAGGAGGGTGGTGACCGCGGCAATCGCCACCGATAACGCCAGGTCACCCCGGGCCAGCCAGGTCATGACGTTGGACGACGTGCCACTTGGGCAACAGCCGACCAGGATCACGCCAACGGCAATTTCCGCCGGCAAATGGAATGCCTGGCACAGCAACCATGCCACGCCCGGCATGATCACGAAATGCGCGACCACGCCCAAGGCCACGCGCCACGGGTGGCGAGCGACTTCGGCGAAGTCTTCCAGTTTCAAGGTCAACCCCATGCCGAACATCACCAGGCCCAGCAGTGGGACGATGGCGCTTTTCAGGCCGATGAACCAGCTGGGTTGGAGAAAGGCGACAACGGCAAAGATCAACACCCAGTAGGCAAAGGTGTTGCCGACAAAGCGGCTCAAGGCGGCGAGTGCGCGCATGGGGATGTCCTTTTTTATTCGATTTCCGAGTTGTTGATGCAATCAAATGTGGGAGCTGACTTGCCTGCGATAGCGGAGTGTCAGTCGGCACTACTCTGGCTGACACTCCGCTATCGCAGGCAAGCCAGCTCCCACACTGACTGTGCCCGCATTGGATCGGTGTTGCTTAGATGCCCTGTGGTGTCTCTTCGCCGCCCAGTGCCTCGACCAACGCCGGCAGGAAATCGCCGAAGGTCAGCATCATCAAGGTAAAGCTGGCATCCAGTTGGCCCAGGGCTTCGTCGCCGCCGTCCTGTTCCGCCTGATCTTGCAGCAGGTCTTCGAACTTCAGGCGCTTGACGGTCATTTTGTCGTCGAGCATGAAGGACAACTTGTCCTGCCACGCCAGGGACAGTTGGGTTACGACCTTGCCGGTGGTCAGGTGCAGCTGGATCTCTTCGCCGGTCAGGTCCTGGCGTTTGCAGCGCACGATGCCGCCGTCTTCGTGGGTGTCGCGCAGTTCGCATTCGTCGAGGACGAAGAAGTCATCGGCCGGTTTCTGGGTGGTGACCCAGTCGGTCATGATTGCAGTCGGGGCGGTTTTTACCGTCAGCGGGCGGACCGGCAGGGTGCCGATCACTTCACGCAGGGTCGACAGCAGGTCTTCGGCGCGCTTGGGGCTGGCCGAGTTGACCAGGATCAGGCCTTGTTTCGGCGCGATCGCAGCGAAGGTCGACGAGCGACGGATAAAGGCGCGCGGCAGGAAGGCCTGGATGATTTCATCCTTGATCTGGTCGCGCTCCTTCTTATAGACCTTGCGCATCTGCTCGGCTTCGATTTCTTCGACTTTCTCTTTAAGTGCGTCACGCACCACGCTACCTGGCAGGATGCGTTCTTCCTTGCGCGCAGCAATCAGCAAAAAATCTCCGCTGACGTGAACCAGGGGAGCGTCTTCACCTTTACCAAAAGGCGCGACGAAACCGTAAGTGGTCAACTCCTGGCTTGCACAAGGGCGCGCCAGCTTGGTGGCCATGGCCGCTTCCAACGCCTCGGCATCAACAGGCAGATCTTGGGTCAGGCGATAGATAAGCAGGTTCTTGAACCACATGGGGTGAGTCTCTCCTCTATACAAAGGAGGGCATTATTCTCTTGATCACGCCGCAGGCCAACCCTGCCTAAGCCATTGGAAGGGCTGAAAAAAAAGATTTAAGAAAGTGCTTGCCAGACTTGGGGTCGCTCCGTAGAATGCGCGCCACACCGAAACGAAGGGTGATTAGCTCAGCTGGGAGAGCATCTGCCTTACAAGCAGAGGGTCGGCGGTTCGATCCCGTCATCACCCACCATTCGCTTCAAGTGTTACGCGCAGCGGTAGTTCAGTCGGTTAGAATACCGGCCTGTCACGCCGGGGGTCGCGGGTTCGAGTCCCGTCCGCTGCGCCATATTCGGTCACCTGGAACGCTGAACGCCAGGTAACCAAAGAAAGCCCGCTCATTGAGCGGGTTTTTTTCTGTCCGAAATATGGCAAAAAATCGTGCGTTAAACTTTTTTTAAATAAATTGCATTTAAATCAAGACATTACGATTTTTTGGTGTATGATGCGCCCACACCGAAACGAAGGGTGATTAGCTCAGCTGGGAGAGCATCTGCCTTACAAGCAGAGGGTCGGCGGTTCGATCCCGTCATCACCCACCATTCGCTTCAAGTGTTACGCGCAGCGGTAGTTCAGTCGGTTAGAATACCGGCCTGTCACGCCGGGGGTCGCGGGTTCGAGTCCCGTCCGCTGCGCCATATTCGGTCACCTGGAACACTGAACGCCAGGTAGCCACAAGAAACCCGCTCATTGAGCGGGTTTTTTTTTCGCCTGCGATTTAACGCGCCTTACGGTGCGTTGCGGCTGTGGCGGTAATCGCTGACGGCCTCATACACGGCTTTGCGCAGCCGGTTGATGCCGCCGATGGGGCGGTGCGCTTCCAGCCCGAACCAGGGGTTGAACGACTGGTTATCGCACGCCAGGTTCTGCGCCGGCGTGTCGAAGTCCTGGGCGGGAATCCTGACCTTGGCCACGGTTTCATACGGCGCGTCGCTTTCCTTCCATTCGATGCTGGTGTCTTCGATGGGCATGAACGCCTGCGGGTTTTGCCGCTGGATCTGCAGCACAAAACACGCGTCTACACGGTCGGTGGACAGTTGCTGGTTGAGCGCGCTGCGCAGGAAGTTCGGCAGGGCCTGGTTCTGTTTGGGCAGCACATAACCCGGGCAGCTTTGTGGGTCTGGCGCGACGCGAAACTTGGCGTTGGCCGCGCCAAACTTGTAGGGCGACACTGAAAAGTAAGTCGTCTGCGTCGGGCTGGCCGGTGCGGGCGCCAGGGTTGCCAGGGCGATAAACAAGTGACGCACTTGCCAACTGCGCGGGTCGAGCTTGGGAAAGAAAGCCAGGACCTTCTTGCCATCCGCTTGCGCGCCGATGTTTTGCGCGTATTCCGCGACATCGCTGACAAAGAAGTTCGGGTGGCTGAACATCACGAAATCCTGTTCGGTGCGCGCTTGCTGATCTGCCATCAGTTGCTTGCCCGGCACATCCAACAGCTTGATGGCCATGCCGCGGGCATCGCGGATGCTGTCGAATTGCGGATAAGCGTTGCCGTTGGACAGGCGCATCGTCGCCTGCCAGGTCTTGCCCGGCTCGGCAAACACACCCTGGCGCAAGGCCGGGTCGAGATCTGTCAGAACGCTGACCTCGGCTTTCACGCACCCATGGGCCTTGGCATGGGCATCACGCAGGTAGCGAGTGCCTTCGCGATGCTGATCAACGATGCGCACGGCGGTCTGGATGATGCCTTGGGTCATCGCCGCTTCACCCGGCGGGATCTGTTCCTTCACCGACACCGGGCCCCTGTGCTGCCAGGCGAACCAGGCCGTGGCCAACACCCACGCCAGCAGGCCCAGGCCCAGCAGCCACAACAGGGTTTTGCCAACAAAGGCGCCAAAGCGCAGCCAGAGACGAGCAAGCATGGAACGGTCCTTGTTTTGCGATCGGATAATCATGGCAGTTGTTGCTCCAGCGGGCCGCCCAGCACCTTGAGGTATTCGAGCAGCGCCCAGCGTTCCTGCGGCAGCAAGCCGCGGCCGATCACGCCATTGCCACGCTTGCCGGCACGGAATTCGTGGCCGCTGTTGTGGTTGCCGGTGATTCTGGTATCGAACAGGAAGGCATTCTTGAAGGCGATGGTCTCAAACCCAAGGTGACGCGGGTCGTAGTTGAAGGTGCCTTTATAGAAGGTGGTGCTGCGTTCGTCCTGGGGCGAGAGCAGTTGATAGATCGTCGGCACCGAACCGTTGTGCAGGAACGGTGGGGTGGCCCATACGCCTGCCAGTGGCCGCGCTTTGTAGGCACGCAACTCGCGCACGCCGATGGGCAGGCCGAACCCGTCCAGGGCCGGGCGCTCGGCCGGGGTCACGCCGGCCGCACGGTAGGCATGCTCTTCGACGAAGGCGGTGACATAGGCCAAGCCCTGGGCCACTGACATTTTTTTCAGGTCCAGCGGCGCGGTGGGGGTAGGGTGCAGTTCGACATTGAGCCGGGCCAGTTCGGCCGGGTCCCATTGCAACGCGCTGAGGTCATAGCGTTGGTCGGCAATGTTGTTGGCCGTGCCGGGGTCGGTGCCGATGTAGTTCACCGGCAGCATTTTCAACTGCTGCACCGGACGGCCACTTTCTTGGGTGACGGTGGGTAGGTGGCAGCCGGCGCAGTTCTCGGCAAAGAGTGCGCGACCCTGGGCGGCGAGGGGCTTGTCGATGGCACCGAACAAGTCTTGCGGCCAGGTCGGCGGTTTGAGCCGTTGCAGGGTTTCTTCGATCAGGTGCAGGTCGCGCACCCGTACGCTGGACGGGTAGCGGTCATCGCCCTGGAGCGGTTGCCCGGCAGCGTCGAAGAACGTCAGGGTCGCGCCTACGCCAAGGGCTTCGCCGATATTGCGCGCCATGGGCTGCTGGGCCGAGCCATTCCACTGCACCCAGTCGAAGGTCCAGATGTCCCACAGCTGCGGGTAGTCCACTGGCGCATTGGCAACGCGATAATTGTCTGGGGAAATAGCGTCGCCAAAACTGGCGTTGGCGATGCGCCCAAAGGCGTCAGTACGGCCCGGGCCTTCTTCGGTGGGGTAAAGGCCACGGTGGGTGTCATTCCAGGCAACCTTGAGGAACTGGTTCAGCGATTGCTTGAAGTCCTTGCGCAGTTGATCGCGCTGGGCGTCGTACTGATCCCCCAGGACCTTGTGGGCAAAGCGCTCGAACTTCCATGGGTTGTAATAGGTAGCGGCCAGGCTGGCGACCAGGGCCTGGCCGAAACTGCCGCCACGCAACGTGGGAACGCTGGAGGGCAGTACGTGTTGCGCCGAGCCGCCGTCGATACGCAGGGCCTGACCCTTGAAGTGCAATTCGCCGGTGTGGCAGGCCGCACAGGTGATATCCAGGTACTGAGCCTTGCTGTCGGCGTTCTGGTGCCGGGCGAACCCTACCGGCAGGTTGCCAGGGTTTTGCGCGGTGGGCACCTGTTTGGGATCGACCAGGAAGCCAAAGCGCGCCAGGTACTGCGGCGCGGCAAAGCGTTGCTCGGAGAACGGCAGCTCCAGGGCGGTGAACCAGTCGTAATGCAGGCCTTTCACTTGAGTGCCCTGGGGCGTGAAGTAGTAGGTCTGGCGGTCGGCGGCACTCCATTGCTCCTGATAGTGCACCTGTTTCACGGGCACGTAATCCGGCAGCTTGGGGTTGAGGGTGTAATAGAGCACCACGGCCAGGATCAGGCTTAGTGCGATCAGTATCAGGATTAAAACTCGGGAAAAAATGCGCAAGATAACTATCCTTGTCGAATTGTCGCGTTGTTATGCCACTGCGCCACAGGTGCGGCAAGTAGCGATTAGCCTGCTGGCAGGCGGTCCCGCGATCCGTCGCGGTGGCCCATGATAAATGGAAATGCTTTTAAACACGTGAACTTATCAGAAGTTTCCTGCTCACATGCCGGTAGCCATTGGTCGGGGCCGCCTGATAAGCTCGCGACTTTATTCGAATGCCCTTTTGGCGCATGAACAAGGAAATAGCATGAAACAGCATCGGTTGGCGGCGGCGGTGGCCCTGGTTAGCCTGGTACTTGCGGGTTGTGATTCGCAAACCAGCGTAGAGCTGAAAACCCCGGCGCAGAAAGCTTCCTACGGCATCGGCCTGAACATGGGTAAGAGCCTTGCCCAAGAAGGCATGGACGACCTGGACTCCAAAGCTGTTGCCCAAGGCATCGAAGATGCCGTCGGCAAGAAAGAGCAGAAGCTCAAGGACGATGAGCTGGTTGAAGCGTTTGCCGCACTGCAAAAGCGTGCTGAAGAACGCATGACCAAAATGAGCGAAGAGTCGGCAGCCGCTGGCAAGAAATTCCTCGAAGACAACGCCAAGAAAGACGGCGTCGTCACCACCGCTTCCGGTCTGCAGTACAAGATCGTGAAGAAGGCCGACGGCGCACAGCCTAAGCCAACCGACGTGGTGACTGTTCACTACACCGGCAAGCTCACCAACGGCACTACCTTTGACAGCTCTGTAGATCGTGGTAGCCCGATCGACCTGCCGGTCAGCGGCGTGATCCCGGGTTGGGTCGAAGGCTTGCAACTGATGCATGTTGGCGAGAAGGTCGAGTTGTACATCCCGTCCGACCTGGCCTACGGCGCCCAGAGCCCGAGCCCGGCGATCCCGGCCAACTCCGTGTTGGTATTCGACCTGGAGCTGCTGGCCATCAAGGACCCAGCCAAGGCAGAAGCAGCAGACGCACCTGCTGCACCAGCCGCCAAGAAGTAATCGGCGCCTGAACACACAACGCCCCGTCTCGACGGGGCGTTGTTGTTTTCGGGGTTGTATCAAACGATGCAAAAAATTTCTGTGGGCGCTGGCTTGTCGGGTTGCCGCATCGCTGTGATGACCGCCAGACGCTCAGCACTCCAAATGTGGGAGCTGGCTTGCCTGCGATGACGGCCTGCCAGCCTACACCTACTAACTGACACACCACGATCAACCTGTGGGAGCGGGCTTGCTCGCGAAGGCGGCCTGGCAATCAACACAGTTGGATTGTGTACATATCCATTGCTGCGGTAACGGCCACATAGGGTTCCGCCCTGACGGCGGCTCACTTTGCAAGAGCGGCAAAGTAAGCAAAACGCTCTTGCCCCACCACTCGGCACCTCGCTCAGGCTCGGTGTGCCCGTAATCCGCCAGTGATTTGGGGGGCCGCCGCCACGCGCCATCCATGGCGCGGGGCGGCTAAACCGGCATCCCTGCCGGTTTACCCCCCAAATCCCTGTCGAATTCCGGCCAGCGTGGTTTAACGGGGCGCCTAAGATCAAAAGCAGATCAAGATCAAGAGCGGCTCGCTTCGCATCGTGGTTAGCGTTGGCTGCTACAGCCTGTAAAGTTGTGTTGATGCGTAAGGCAATCGCAGGCAAGCCAGCTCCCACATTTGGAGCCCAGGGTGTCTGAGAGATAGGCATCGGCTGGCAGGCTGCCACGTCGTACCGGGTCGTGTAGATGTCTATGGCTATCGCTATCGCACGCCAGCCAGCCCCTACGTTGAAGCCTCTGCAAATCCAAACGAACGTCCGCAACCGGATACAGTCTGATATAAGACTCGAGCACGGGTAGCCGCACATACACGCCAAGTCAATGAATTCTTGGGTTTTTTTTATGTGCGCAAAAAACGCCCGATCTGACTGTAGGCCTTGTAGTCCGTGGCTTTCAGCCGATAAAACAGGCTCTGTTCACAAGGTTATCCACAATTTGTGTGGATAACCTTTTATGTCGCCTGGAACTGGAGTGCCCTATGAAACCACCGTTCAATTTCACCCGTTTCCTGCCCATGGCCGCACGTCTGCTCGGCCGGGGGCGTTTGCCGACCTTGCTGTTTGCCGTCGCGGCCAAAGGCTCAAGCCAGGGGAATCGGCTGGGCCAGCTAAAGGACGATCTGAAATTGCTTCAGGCCCTGTGCCTGGCTTACTGGCGCGGCGAATACCGAGCGATCAGCCCGAAGGCGCTGATCTCGGTGGTGGCGGGGCTGATGTACTTTCTCAGCCCGATTGATGCGATTCCGGACTTTCTCCCCATGTTCGGCATGCTCGACGACATCGCCGTGCTGGCATGGGTCATGAAGACCCTGAGCGGCGAACTGAGCGCCTTTCGTGCGTGGCGCGATGCGCAACGCCCGGAAAAACTCGCAGTGGTTGAGCGCCTGCCAGCGACGCCTGAGCTGCTGGCCCGGGAAAACCCGCAAAAAAACTAATGATGCCGGGTATCCCCCGGCGACCTTCGTGGCTGTTAGGATTACACTTCTAAGGAAAGAACTTACTTAGTAAGTGTTTTTATCCTACGGGGCAGTCATGGATATTCAGATCATTTCACGCGATGGCGCACCCGAATACGCGGTGTTGCCATGGGACCAGTACCAGGCGCTGCTAAAAGCTGCCGGTCAGCAGCAACCTACATCCGCTTCTTCCCCTGCCGCCTCTACCGCCATTGATCAGGACCTGCGCCCGCTCGCAGCCCTGCGCGGCCTGCGTGAAGCCAAGGGGCTGGCTATCGAGACCCTGGCACGCACAGTGGGGATCAGCCCCTCATACCTTGGATTGATTGAAAGTGGTGAACGCCAGCCGGATGCCGCCATTCGCCGCAGCCTGGCTTGGGAATTGGGCGTAGCAGGTTGGAGGGATGAGTCTTGAGCCTACGTATTAGCCGTCAACACTGGGATGGGTTGCTCAACGAACTGGATCAGGCGCGGCGCCAGCGCCATTTGCTCACGTACCGTGCGCTGCTTGAGCGCCTGCAATTCCCCACGCCGGCCATGCAGACCCTGGCGGCGGCCCTGGAGCACCTGGCGGCGCTGGATGCCAAGGCCGAGCAGCCGCTGCGCAGTTCCCTGGTGATCAGCCAGGGCGCCAGCCGCCTGCCGCGCACCGGTTTTTTCGAATGTGTGGAGCGCCTGGGGCGGTTCAGCGGGCCTTCTGATGGCGTGGCCGCCGCGTCCTGGCATGCTTCCGAAGTGGTGCGGGTGTTCGAGTACGAGTATCCGGAGTCCGCCGAGGCCTAAAGCGCCTGGGAGCAGGTGTCCATGCTGTCGATCACGTGGATGCTGTAGCCTGCAACATCCTTGGCATGGTGCTTGGCTTGTGACGCCAGCTCTGCCAACTGGCTGGCATCGAGTTGTGCACAGGCCTGTGGATACAAATGCACCACGCCGATGGACAGCGACAGCAACGCATACTCCTGACGCACGCCCTGGCGATTAAGGGCCACGAAGCACCCAGACTCCAGGTGTTCAGCGCGGTAGAAGCGTCGGCATTGGGTATGGAAGTCATCCAGCAACTGGTTGAGCCGCTTGCGCCAATCCTGCGGGCCCAGCACCAGCAAAAAATCATCCCCACCAATATGCCCGACAAAGTCGCGGCTGGGGTCTACCCGGTCGTTGAGGCACTGCGCCAGGCACAGCAGCACTTCATCCCCGCGCCCGTAGCCGTAGATGTCGTTGAACGGTTTGAAACTGTCGATATCCACATAGCAGATCACCGACTCGCGCTGTTGCTGCAGTAGCCGGGTGAGGCACTGCTGGATCGGCACATTGCCAGGCAACAAGGTCAACGGGTTGGCGTAGCGGGCCTGCTGGATTTTCAGCTCCGTGATCAACTTGAGCACGTCGATGACCCTACCCAGCCCCAGGTAATCACCGTTCAGGGTAATGATGAAATCCTCTTCGATGCGTTGTCGTGCGCGGCTGGTGAGTAAACGGCTGACCTGTTGCAAGGACTGGCTCAGCTCCACCGCCAAAAAATCATCGCTCATCAAGCGGCTGATGGGTTTGCGCGCAAACAAATCGGTCGCGAATGGCTTGAGCAACGCGTCCGACAACGAGTGCCGGTGCACAATGCCGACCGGGCAACGACGGCCGTCCAACACCGCCAGCGAGTTGAGGTTGGCCTGGCGGCGGAATGATTCCAGCACTTGGGCGGTGGCGGTGTCTTGATCCACGGCGGGCTGCTCATTGAGCAGGGCGCTCAGGTCACTGCCTTCGTCATTGAGGGCCAGCGTGGCGTTATCCGGCTTGGGCAACATCAGGCGCGCTTCCTGCGGTGGCTTTTCTTGAGGGCGGCAGAGTAGGTAGCCCTGGACCAGGTCGACGCCCATCTCCGTCAACACTGCCAGTTCTTCCGGCAGCTCGATGCCCTCGGCAATCACTTGGGCGCGGGACGCCCTGGCGATCTGTAGGATCGAGCCGACAAACTCACGCTTGAGGGCGTCCTGGTGAATGCCGTCGATAAAGTGCCGGTCGATCTTCACGTAGTCCGGGCGCAGTTCGGACCACAAACGCAAGCTGGAATAACCGGCGCCCAAGTCATCCAGTGCGATGGCAAAACCCATGTCGCGGTAGTGGTGCAAGGCAGTTTGCAACAGCGCGAAATCGTCGGTGGGTGCCTGCTCGGTTAGCTCGATCACCACCTGGCTGGGAGAAATGCCGAAGTCGCGCAACAGTTGCAGCGTGCGCCCTGGCTGATGTGCGTGCTCCATCAAGGATCCCGGCGAGATATTGAGGAACAGCTTGCCGGGCAGTTTCTGCTCGCTGAAGCGCCGGCATGCACTCTCTCGACACGCCATGTCCAATTCGCTCAGGCGCCCGGCGTGGCTGGCCACCGAGAACAGTGCGACGGGGGAGTGCAGCGGGCTGTTGGACGGGCCACGACTGAGGGCTTCATAACCGAGGATACGCCGCTCCGACAGGCAGATGATCGGTTGGAACAGGCTGTGCAAACTGCCTTGAGCCAGGATTGAGCCCAATGCATCCAGCTGTTCGGTCATGGTCATGGCGGTCTCGATCAAAAAAAAGGACCGCAGGCGTAAACCTGCGGTCCTTTTATTTCACGACAGAATGATGTCTATATGATGACACTCCGAGGAGCGATCACATTAAATCGCCATCATTTACTGCTTGGCCACCTGCTTGGTGATTTTCAGATAATCCAGCAGGATCCGGCCAGTCTCGGCCAAGTAAGCGTCGTCTTCCGGCTTGGTTTTATCCGCCTCGGTCGGCAGCGCGTCTTCATCTTCTTTCTTCAGCTCTTTGAGCGGGTCTTCACCCTTGGCCTTGCGGCGGGTGTTTTCCAGCACCAGTTGCTGATTCTCGATGCTGGAGTGCTGTGCACGGCGATCCGCTTCGTTGAGGCTGACGGTCTTCTCTTCCATCAGCTTCTTGGCCAGGGCCAGCTTGTCGCGAATAAACACGAACTCGGCGTCCTTGGCAGAGCGGGTGTCATGGTCAGCCTTCAACTGAGCCAGGAAGGGCTTGAACGGATCCGACGCCGGCTTGATCGCAGGGCGGATGGTGTCCCACGGCATGGCTTCAGGCAGGGCACTTTCGCCGATTTCCTTGGTGTCGATGATCGACGGGAAATCGATATCCGGCAGTACGCCCTGATGCTGGGTGCTCTGCCCGGATACCCGGTAGAACTTGGCCAGTGTCAGCTTAAGCTCGCCATGGTTCAGCGGTTGGATGGTCTGCACGGTGCCTTTGCCGAAGGTCTGGCCGCCGATGATCAATGCACGGTGGTAGTCCTGCATGGCACCGGCGAAAATCTCCGAGGCCGAGGCCGAGAGGCGGTTGACCAGCAGCGCCATCGGCCCTTTGTAGAAGGCCCCCGGGTTCTCGTCTTCGAGCACGTCGACACGGCCGTCAGCGTTGCGTACCAACACGGTCGGGCCCTTGTCGATAAACAGGCTGGTCAGCTCGGTAGCTTCCTGCAGGGAGCCGCCGCCGTTGTTGCGCAGGTCGATGACCACACCGTCGACTTTCTCTTTCTGCAGTTCTGTCAGGATTTTCTTCACGTCGCGGGTGGTGGACTTGTAGTCCGGATCACCGGCGCGGAACGCCTTGAAGTCCAGGTAGAAGGCCGGGATTTCAATCACGCCCAGCTTGTAGTCCTTGCCATCCTGCTTGAGGTTGAGGACTTTCTTCTGCACGGCCTGGTCTTCGAGCTTCACCGCTTCACGGGTGATGGACACGATCTTGCTGGTCTGGTCGTTCGGTGCATTGGTGTGCGGAATCACTTCCAGGCGCACCACGCTGCCTTTAGGCCCACGGATCAGCTTGACCACTTCGTCCAGGCGCCAGCCAACCACATCGACCATCTCTTTGTCGGCCTGGGCCACGCCGATGATCTTGTCGGCCGGTGCCACTTGCTTGGTTTTGTCAGCAGGGCCTGCTGGCACCAAACGCACGATCTTCACCTGGTCATTGTCGCTTTGCAGGACGGCACCGATGCCTTCCAGGGACAGACTCATATTGATATCGAAATTTTCCGCGTTATCTGGCGACAGATAATTGGTGTGCGGGTCGTAGGACATCGCAAAGGTGTTGATGTAGGCCTGGAAGATATCCTCGGCACGGGTCTGGTCCAGGCGCGCCAGCTGGTTTTTGTAGCGCTTGGTCAGCAGTTCTTGAATGGCCTTGGGCTCTTTGCCGGCGATCTTCAAGCGCAGCACTTCGTCCTTGACGCGTTTGCGCCACAGGTCGTCCAGGGCTGCGGTGCTGGTCAGCCAAGGGGCGTCCTTGCGGTCTACCAGAAGGGTTTCTTTCTGGGTGAAATCGAGCTTGTCGACGCCCTTGTTCAGCTCACCCAACGCGAAGTCCAGACGCGCTTTGACGCGGTCCAGGTAACGCTTGTAGATGGTGAAGCCGGGTTGCAGGTCGCCGCTCTTGAGGAAGTCGTCGAATTGGGTCTTCCACTTGTCGAACTCAGCGATATCGCTGGCCAGGAAGTAGCTGCGCGAGGGGTCCAGCAGCTTGAGGTAGCTGTCGTAGATGATCACCGAGCGAGCGTCGTCCAGCGGCGGCTTGCTGTAGTGATGGCGCTTGAGCAACTCGACGACGTTAAGGCTGGCAATCACCTCATCGCGATCAGGCTGAAGGTTGTCCCAGCTATTGGCTGCGAACGTATTGGTCGACATCGACGCGAAGCCGAGACCAATGAAAAAAGCGAGGGCGGTGCTGGGGAACAGATGCTTCATGCTGATTCGACGCGGGGGCAATTGATAACGCATATTAGGCCGTCTTTGAGGGAGCCGGTTCCATATGGTCCGGTCGCATAATGCAAAAAGCCCGGCGCTACAGCACCGGGCTCAGTCCAGACTCACTATGGAGGCACTGTGAAAGCATTGCAAGGCGTTGACGGTGATGTGGGGGGCTAGAACAACCTCGTCCTACGTCCGGTGTAGTCCATATTGCCAATAGCCTGACCGAATCCTAGATTGAAATGCAGTCAGTGTGAGAGCTGGCTTGCCGGCGATAGCGGTGCAACAGTGAAGAATTCTTCATCTGTTGCACCGCTATCGCAGCATAGGTATCTACACAACTTCGGCACGACGCTAAATCTGTGGCGAGGGAGCTTGCTCCCGTGACGGCCTGGCAGCCGACACAGATATAACTGATGCCCCGCGATCCAATGTGGGAGCTGGCTTGCCTGCGAAGACGGCCTGACAGTCAACACAGTTGGACCGTGTACATATCCATTCCTGCGGTAACGGCCACTTAGGGTTCCGCCCTGACGGCGGCTCACTTTGCAAAAGCGGCAAAGTAAGCAAAACGCTCTTGCCCCACCACTCGGCACCTCGCTTAGGCTCGGTGTGCCCGTAATCCGCCAGTGATTTGGGGGGCCGCCGCCACGCGCCATCCATGGCGCGGGGCGGCTAAACCGGCATCCCTGCCGGTTTACCCCCCAAGTCCCTGTCGAATTCCGGCCAGCGTGGTTTAACGGGGCGCCTAAGATCAAAAGCAGATCAAGAGCGGCTCGCTTCGCATCGTGGTTACCGTTGAGCTAACAGAGTTATGTAGATACCTATGGCTATCGCCGGCAAGCCAGCTCCCACAGGTTGATGTCTATTGATTCAGGTCCAGTGGTGGATCGGCCAGCCGGCCTGTTCGGCATGGGCGCGCAACACCGGGTCCGGGTTCACCACCTGCGGGTGATCCACCTTGAGCAGCAGCGGTAAATCATTGCGCGAGTCCGAATAGAAATAGGCACCTTCAAGGGTTTCGCCTTCCTGCTCCAGCCATTCCAGCAACCGCGTGATCTTGCCTTCACGGTAAGTCAGTACACCCTCTGTCTTGCCGTCGTATACCCCATGGCTGACGCTCAGGTTAATCCCCAGCACTTCCTCGATACCGATACGCGCAGCAATCGGCGTGACCAGGTGAGTGCCCGAAGCGGAAATCACCAGGATCCGGTCACCGTTCGCGCGGTGGCGGGCGATGGTCTTGGTGGCGTCGCTGTAGATCAGCGGCTCGATCACGTCCTCGACCCACGGCTCCACCAGGTGCTCGATTTCTTCCGGGGTTCGGCCGATCATCGGCTCCAGGCTGAAATCCATGAAATCTTCCATCAACAGCTTGCCCTGGCTGTAGGCATCCATCAGCTCGTTGTTCCTGCGCATGAATGACTCAGGGTCTACCCAGCCGAGGCGGCCCATCTGTTCGCTCCACAGCGTGGCGCAGTCGCCGTGGATCAAGGTGTCGTCCAGATCAAAAATTACCAATGCCATCGGTGATGCTCTCTCTCAATAGGTCGCTGCCTGTCAGGCTACTTCACACAGTGCGCTGGGGTCGATGGAAAGTGCCAGGCGTTGGCCGTCCGGATGCAGGTCGTCGGCCGAACGATTGAGCACGTCCACCACCAGCTCGACACCACGGGCTTCGATGCGGTAGCGAATCACGTTACCCAGCAGGCTGTGGCTACGCACCAACGCATCGAGCTCGCCGCTGCGGCTCAACTCGATGGCCTCGGGGCGAATCGCGATGCGCCCGCTGATCGGTCGCTGCAGCAGCTGGCTGGCCTTGTCGGCATCGAGCAGGTTGTAGTTGCCGATAAACCCAGCAGCGAACACATCCACCGGCGCGGTATAGAGGGTTTCGGCATCGCCGCTCTGCACGATCTTGCCCTGGTTCATCAAAAAGATGCGGTCGGACATGGTCAGCGCTTCTTCCTGGTCATGTGTCACAAAGATCGTGGTCAGCCCCAGCTCACGCTGGATCTGGCGGATCTGCTCGCGCAAGTGCTTGCGAATACGTGCATCCAATGCCGACAGCGGTTCATCCAGCAACAGCAGGCGCGGGCGGGTCACCAAGGAGCGGGCGAGGGCGACGCGCTGGCACTGGCCACCGGACATCTGGTGCGGATAGCGGCCGGCCAGGTCCTTGAGTTCCACCAGTTGCAGCACTTCTTGCACGCGCTTGTGACTGTCGTCGGCGTTGACCTTTTGCATGCGCAGGCCGAAGGCAACGTTCTGTTCCACAGTCATGTTGGGGAACAGCGCGTAGCTCTGGAACACCATGCCGATCTGGCGCTTCTGTGGGCTCAGGGGCACGATGTCCTGGCCATCCAGGAGGATTTGGCCACTGTCCACCGGCGTAAGCCCGGCGATGCAGCGCAGCAGGGTGGATTTGCCGCAACCGGACGGGCCGAGCAGGGTGACGAACTCGCCTTTGGCGACCTCGCAATTGATATCGCTGAACACCGGGGTGCCGGCGTAGCCTTTTTGCAGGTGTTGGACGCTGACGAAGCTCATTGGCTTTTGTCCTTGTTCAAGAGAGTGGCGGCCCAGGTCAGTACCAGCACGAAGAAGAAATAGGAGATCACCACGGCACTGGTGAAATGGCCACTGCTGTTGCGCATGTTGTTGAGGTACACCTGCAGGGTTTCGTAGCGGGTGCCGACGAGGATGTTGGCGAACACGAACTCGCCAAACAGGAACGAGAACGACAACAGCAGCGCCACCATCAGGCCCTTGCGCAGGTTGGGCAGCACCACCAGGATCGCGGCCTGCCAGGTGCTGGCGCCGAGCAGTTGCGAAGCGTCCATCAGGTCGCGCAGGTTGATGGCTTGCAGGTTGTTGGTGATCGCGCGGTACATGAACGGCAGCGCGACGGTGAAGTAGCAGCCGATCAAAATCCACGGCGTGCCCACCATCGCCAGCGGCCCGGAACCGTACAGTTGCAGCAAGCCTACCGAGGACACCACCGGCGGCACCGCAAAGGGCAGCAGGATCAGGATGTTCATCAGCGCGTCGAGCTTGGGAAAGTGGTAATGCACCACGAACAGCAGCGGCAAGATCAACACCACCGAGAGGATAAGTGCGCCCACGCAGACCAGCAACGATTGCCCGAAGGCCATCAGAAAGCGCGGGTCGCTCCACAGCTGTACATACCATTTCACGCTGAAGCCGGCGGGCAGGATGGTTGCCGACCAACTGCTGGAAATCGAGTAGACAAAAGTGCCCACCAGCGGCAGCACCAGGATCAGGAACAACAGGTACACCACCACCCGATGGTAGAGGGAGGCCGTACCGGCTTCAGCGCGAGACATGGTAGCTCCTCTTGAGCAGCAGTTGATGCACCACCGTGACCACGGTCATCAGCGCCACCAGCACCACGGCCAGGGCGCTGGCCATGTTCGGGTCCAGCGACACATCGCCGGAGACCAGGCCGGCAATGCGAATCGGCAGCACGTTGAAGTTGCCGGTAGTAAGCGCATAGACCGTGGCGTAGGCGCCGAGAGCATTGGCCAGCAGGATCACAAAGGTTCCGAGCAGGGCCGGGGTGAGCACCGGCAGGCCGATATGTCGCCAGAACTGCCAGCCATTCGCACCGAGCAGGGCGGCCGATTCACGCCAGTCTTCGCGCAATGCGTCAAAGGCCGGGTAGAGCAGCAGTACGCCGAGGGGAATCTGGAAGTAGGTATAGAGGATGATCAAGCCGGTTTTCGAGTACAGGTTGAAGTCCTCGATGATCCCGGCCTGCTTGAGCATGAGGGTGATGCTGCCGTTGAACCCCAGCAGGATGATGAACGCGAAGGCCAGCGGGACTCCGGCGAAGTTGCTGGTCATGTTGGCGAACGCGGTGACGAAGTTGCGCAACGGCGAATCCACCCGGCGCAGTGAGTAGCTGCCCAGGGTGGCGATGATGATGCCGAAGATGCTGGAGTAGAAACTGATCTCCAGGCTGAACTGGATGGCCTGCCGGTAGAACTTCGAGGTGAAGATGCGGGTGAAGTTTTCCAGGCTCCAGCCGGCCTCTTCGGTTTGCAGGCTGCTGATCAGCACCCACACCAGCGGTGCGATCTCGAACACGATAAAGAACAGTGCGAAGGGCAGCAGGCATAACAGGGCCAGCCATTTGCCGCGGGTCAGTGCATTCACTTGAGCAGCTCCCGGCACACAGGTTTGTCGTGGGGCACGCCGAGCAGTTCGCAGACGGTGCCGCACAGGTCGGTCTGTTTAGGCACGGCGTCGGTGTCCAGGCTGAAGGCGTCACCGATGACAAACAGTGGCACTTCCCGTTCTTCGCGCAACAGGCCGTTGTGGGAGCGGTCGTTGTTCATGCCATGGTCGGCGGTGACCAGTATCTGGTAACCGGCATCGAGCCAGCCTTGCAGGTAGTCGGCCAGGATAATGTCAGCCGAACGCGCGCTGTTGCGGTATTGCGCAGTGTCGAGGCCATGCTTGTGGCCGGCGTCGTCGATGTTCATCGGGTGCACCAGCAAAAAGTTTGGCGCGTGCTTGAGCCGCAGGCTTTCGGCGTCGGCGAACAGGTGGGAATCGGGGTAGTGGTCATTCCAGTAGAAATGCCCGTGCTGGATCGCCAGGGCCTTGTCGTCGGTATGACGATCGCGGGCGGCGAGAAAGGGCGTGCGGTTATACAACTCGCTGACCCAATGGTAAGCCGCCGCAGCGGTGCTCAAGCCGGCGTCGGTGGCGTAATGGAAAATGCTGCGCTGGGTGGACAGGCGCGAGACGTTGTTGTGCACGATACCGCTTTGGATCGGCGGCACGCCGGTTAGGATGCATTCATACAACGGGCGGGACAGGGCAGGCAGTTCACATTCCAGTGTGTAGAGGGCTGCGCGTCCTGCGCCGACGTAGGCCTGCAAGTGCCCCATGGCGTGCCGCGCAACCTCGAAGTTGAGGCCGTCGAGCACCACAAGGATGACATTGTGCTTCATGGGGGCTGGGGCTCCGCAACAGAGGGTATGGCTCAGTATCAACTTGGAATGGGATCAAATGTGGGAGCTGGCTTGTTGTGGCGAGCAAGCTTGCTTGCGCTGGGGTGCGGACCACCCCCAAAAAGCCGGCTCCAGCTACGCTGTCGAGCGGGAGCAAGCTCCCTCGCCACAGCAAGCCAGCTCCCACACTGACCGCCTTTGGATCAGAGAGACCGATTACTTCATTTCTACGATGACCTGCTCGTTCCACATCTGTGGCAGCTTCTTGGACGTCGCTTCCCAGGCATCGGCATCCTTGATCGGCTGCGGGTTGGCCTTGGTGTACTGCTCGCCAGGAATCAGGTTTTTGGCAACGTCTGCCGGCAGTTTCAAGTCGGTTTCAGCCCGGATCGGACGCGCATTGCCGCGTGCCAGGTTGAGCTGGCCGGCATCGCTGAAGATATATTCGCGGGTGAGCTTGGCGGCGTTCGGGTGCTTGGCGTATTTGTTGATGATGGTGGTGTAGCCGGATTTCACCGAGCCATCCGAGGGGATCAGCACCACGTAGTCATCGGGGTTGGCCATCTTGGCCTTGTAGCTCAGGCCGTTGAAGTCCCAGACGAGACCCACTTCGACTTCGCCTTTTTCCATGGTGGCGATGGTCGGATTGGACAGCGAGAGGCGACCTTGCTGGGCGATCTTGGTGAAGAATTGCAGGCCCGGCGCGATGTTTTTCTCGTCGCCTTTGTTGGCGATGGCTGCGGCGAGTACTGCGTTCGAAGCCTGGGCGGCGGTGCTCACGTCACCCACCGAGACCTTGTATTTACCGGTTTGCAGGTCAGCCCAGGTGGTGGGCACTTCGGAGCCGTGCAGCAGCTTCTTGTTGACGATAAAGGCGATGGTGCCGGTGTAGGCCAGGGCCCAGTGACCGTCCTTGTCTTTCGCCCAATCCGGCACCTGCGCCCAGGTGGACGGTTTGTACGGCTGGGTGACTTCCTGTTTCACCGCGATCGGGCCGAAGGCTGCGCCCACGTCACCGATGTCGGCGCTGGCGTTATCTTTTTCGGCTTTGAACTTGGCGATTTCCTGGGCCGAGCTCATGTCGGTGTCGATGTGCTTGAGGCCGTAGGTCTTGGCCAGGTCTTCCCAGGTGCCTTTCCAGTTGGCCCAGTCATCGGGCATGCCGACGCTGTTGACGGCGCCTTCCGCTTTGGCGGCGGCTTCCAAGGTTTTTAGATCGGTATCAGCAGCCATGGCGGCGGTGCACATGGCAATGGTCGAGCCTAACAGTGATGCCAGGAAAAGCTGTTTCATCCGAAGCTCCTTTGGGCGTTTTCAACGCGGCGTTTTATCTGAACGTTAGCGGTGGTTTGGTCTAGGTCAGCAATACCTGAGCCAATCTAGGCCCCCTGGATGACAGTTTCATGTCGGTGTCGTTTTTGAAACGCTGATGTCGCTCAGCTCCGACTTAGCGTAGACCATGCCCAAGTGCCCGCAGGCCCTGGACTTGGCCGATGTATTGCAGGGGGTGGTAGAGGCAGTCGACAGCCTTTGTCATCTGTCGGTCATGTGGAGTGCCTAGGCTGGCACACAGCAGCAAAAGCCCAGATAGAGCGCGTTTTGTGCACCTGAACGGTGCTGGTCTAGTCCAGATAGGTAACGTTGATGCGTGATGAGGCAATCAAGGCGGTAACTTCCATCGGCCTGGCGCTGCAGGAGCAGATCGACCATGGCCTGTTGCCGCCTGCCAGCAAACTGCCCGCCGAACGCAAGCTCAGCGAGTTGTTTGGTACCACTCGGATTACCGTGCGGGAAGCCTTGTTACAGCTCGAGGCCCAAGGGCAGATCTACCGCGAAGAGCGTCGGGGTTGGTTCGTCTCACCGCCACGGCTGGCTTATAACCTGATGCAGCGCAGCCATTTTCACGCGATGGTCAGCGACCAGGGGCGTGAGGCTTCCACGCAGGTCATTTCCGCACGCTTGCAACCGGCGTCGGCGGCGGTGTGCGCGTGGTTGCAGTTGCCGGCGTTGTCGAGCGTGATCCAGATTTGCCGGGGGCGCAGGATTGACGGGCGCCTGGTGTTGTATGTCGAGCACTATCTGAACCCGCAGTATTTTCCGGGGATCCTGGCGTGTGATTTGAATCAGTCGATGACTGAGCTGTATGCCAGCAAATATGACTTGCACTACGGGCGGGTGCGTTTCGAGATTGTGCCGACCTCACTGCCGGTGGAAGCGGCCGCTGCGCTGCGCGTCTCGGTAGGCAGCCCGGGCTTGCGCATCGCCCGGGTCAATTACGACCAGCATCAACGCCTGATCGACTGCGACCTGGAGTTCTGGCGGCATGATGCGATTCATGTGGGTGTGGATGTGGTGTAGCGGCTGGTGCACCGCGAACCCATGTGGGAGCTGGCTTGCCTGCGATGGCATCGACGCGGTAGGCCTGACAAACCGAGGCGCCCGCATCGCAGGCAAGCCAGCTCCCACATTGAACCGAGTTTATCCCTGACGGATCGGTGGTTTGCCTAGGGCGTAAGTGCCTTGATCACTTGGTCCACATTGGTTTCCAACTCCGTCACCGGGTCGGCACCGTCCACATTCAATACCAACAGTCTGGAGCCGCCGGCAGTGATGGCGGTTTTGACTGCATCGCTGGGTTGACGGTGATGCAGCACCACGGCCACATCGTTGTCCTTCAACGTGTTGCTGAGTTTTTGCAGCGCCTCGGGCGTCCACTCGGCATCGGGCCGTGCATCGGTGCCGAGCACTTCCAGGTTCAAGCTGCTGACCAGGTACGCGAAGTGATCGCTCAAGCTGAACACACTCAGGTTGTCGGCCTTGGCCAAGCGCGCCTCGCTGTCGGCGGTGAGCTTGAGTAAACGCTGTTTGAGCGCGGCCAGGTTAGCGTCGATCCTGGGTTTGGCAGCCGGGGCCAGGCGGCTCAGGTCGGCGGCCATCACGTCGGCCATGCGCCCCATATTGTTGCTCGATTGCCAGGGTTGGCTGTTCAAACCGTCGGGGACACCCGGTTGTACTGCGATACCCGGCAAGCCGCCGTCCACCGGGCGTGCGGCATCGACTTCGACGATGCGGATATTGCTGCGCCGCGCCACGGGGTACAGCGGGTCATCGGCCCACAGCGAGCGCAGGCCGATGGCCGCGTCGGCGTCCAGCGCCAACTTGTTCAATGCCGCAGCACCGCGGCCGGTGAAGTAGGACACCTGCCGCGAACCCGGCAGATTAGCCGGCGCGGCGCGTTCAAGCGCTACGTTGGTGCCTTTGAGCAGTGCCTCGGCCAAGCCGTAGGTAATCGGCAGCGAGGCCAGCACCTTGACCGGCTGCTTGGTCTTGGTCAGGGATGCGTGACCGAGGCCCTGGTTGACTTTGAAGTCCTTGGCGTCGAAACCGTCGACGGCCAGCGCCGACGTACTCATCAAGCAAGCGATGGCCAGGGCCAGTGGGCGAAAGACAGGGCGCATTATCCAAGATTCCCTTTGAGGCTGGGCACAACGCCACGGGCGATGGCGGCGAAGGCGAAGGCGATACCGGCAACCAGAATGATGGCGGCGCCGGATGGGATGGGCAGGTCGAAGATGATCGGCAGCAGGATGCCGCACAGGGTGCTGACGGTAGCGATCAACACCGAGATCCAGAAAAACCCTTTGAGTGACTGGCTCAACAGGCGCGCCGCAGCGGCAGGAATCACCAGTAAGGCGCCGACCAGGATTGCGCCGATGACCTTGACCGCGGCCACGGTGATCAGGGTCACCAGGATCACGAACAGGTAGTCCAGGCTTTTCACCGCCACCCCGCGCACTGCCGCCAATTGCGGGTTGAAACTGGCCAGCATGATGCGGTTGTACAGCGGCAATGCCAGGGCCATCACCAGCGAGCCGACAATGGCCAGTACCAGCAGATCGTTGCCGTTGACCGTCAGCACTGAGCCAAACAGCACGTTCTCGAGAATGTGCACGTTGATCTTGCCGGCCAGGATCAGCAGCAGGCTTGCCCCCAGTGCCAGGGACACGGACAGGAACACGCCGATCAAGGTATCGGGCGCCAGGCCGGTGCGGTTACGCAGGTAATTGAGCAGGATGCCGAACAGCAGGCAGTAGCCAAACAGGCTGCCATAAGGCCCGGTATAGGGTTCGCCCAGCAGGATGCCCACGGCCACGCCGGTCAGCGCGGCATGGCCGACCGCTTCGGAGAAAAACGCAAAGCGCTTGACCACCACCAGCGTGCCCAGGCCGCCGAGTACCGGGCCGATCAACAAGCCGGCGAGCAGGGCGTTGACCACAAACCCGTAGGCCAGGGCTTCTGGCAGGTAACCGGAAGAGGCCCAGCCCTGGACCATCAAGCGAAAGGCTTCATAACTCATGGCGCCGGGCTCCGAGGGTGGGTGGAGAACAGAGTGAGCAGGCGGTCCGGGGTCAGCGCCTCTTTCGGTATGGCGTCGAACAGCACGCGGCGGTTCAGACCGGTGACGCGGTCGGCCAGGCGGCCAACGGCCTCCAGGTCGTGCTCGATCCACAGCACCGTAATCCCAGCCAGGCGCCAGTCGTTCAGTAGCCGTTCGAACACCTGGATACCCGCCTCGTCGAGGGCCGACATCGGCTCATCCAGCACCAGCAACTGCGGCGCCGGAATCAGCCCCTGGGCCAGCAGTACGCGCTGGCGCTCACCGCCGGACAACGCGCCCATGCGGCGCTTGCGCTTGTCTTGCATGCCGACGCGCTCAAGGGCATCGCCAATCGCTGCTGCGTAATGCCTGGACAGGCCCAGAAACGCCGGGCGACGCTGGCACATGGCAGCCATGAAATCGTCCACAGTCATCGGCAAGCCCCGGTCAAATTCCAGCGCCTGGGGCACGTAACCGATGGTGCCGGGTGTGGTTGGCCATTCCAGGCTCAAACGCCCCTGGTGCGGCGTCTGCCCCAACAGGGTCTTGATCAGCGAGCTTTTGCCGCCGCCGTTGGGGCCGACCAGCGCATGGATGCTGCCCGGTTGTACCTGGAAACTCACGCCATCAAGGATCACGGTGCGCCCCAGGGTCAGCGAGACCTGGTCGAAGTTCAGGGTGGGGCCGACGCTGACGGGGTTCAGTTGCTGTGCGGCGGTCATGCTCCCGACTCCTGAATCGCCCGTACTACGGTGTTGAGGTTGCCGGTCATCTCCACTTCGTACTTCTCGGCGCTGTATTCGCCGTAGGAAATATGCGACAGCGGGTACAGCTTGACCCCGGATTCACGCTGGATGGTATCGACGTAGGTGGACGGGAAATCCATCTCCGAGAAGATCACTTTCACATCCAGAGCACGCAGTTCATCGATGGTCTTTTTCAGCTGGCTGGGGCTTGGTTCGATACCGTGGGCCGGTTCGACCACGGCGGTGACCTCCAGGCCAAACTCGCGCAACAGGTAGTCGTAGGCCGCGTGTACGGTGGCGACGCGCAGGTCCGGGTTGGGCGCGCTGGTCAGCTTGGCCAGGGCGTCGGCGCGCATCTGACGCAGGCGCTTGCCGTAGGCGCGGGCGTTCTGGGTGTAGGTTTTGGCGTTGTCCGGGTCGAGCTTGCCCAACTCACGGGCAATGTTATTGACCTGGGCAATCGACGCGCTGATTGACAGGAAGGTGTGCGGGTTGACCACCTTGCCCGCACCGCGTGCCGCGTTACCGGTAGCGGCGAGCAGCGGCACGTTGGCGTTGGCTTCGATCACCGGGATGTCCGGGCGCTCGCTGGTGGCGATCATGCGGTCGGCGAAGTCGTCATGGCCGACGCCGTTGAGCACGATCACATCCAGGGTGCCGATGCGCTTGATGTCTTCGGCGCGCGGCTCGTAGGCGTGGGGGTTGAAACCGGCGGGAATCAGCGGCACCACTTCGGCCTTGTCGCCCACGATATTGGCTACATAGCTGTAATAGGGGTGCAAGGTAATGCCGATACGCAGGCGCTTGGCCGCCTCGGCATTGGCAAGGGGGGCGAGCATCAGGCTGAACAGGCCAACCAGCAACAGGCGCAACAGGGGCGATGACATAGACATGGGCAATCGGTCTTCTCGTTCAGTGACGGTGCTGGCGGGTAACGCCGGCATCGAATTGCGCGACCACCTGCTGCCAGCCGGCCGCGATCAGCGCCTGGTCAGTGAGGTCGGATGGGGCGGCAAGGTTGGCGCTGCGGTTGAGCCAGATATCCGGCTCACTGCCTTGCACGCGCATCAGCAGCGAACCGCTGGTGGCCGGCGCCTGGCTCAAGCCCAGGTAGGCAGCCGGTGCCAGCAACTGCCAGCGGTGGCCGCCGCGGCTTACTGAGCTAGCGTCCTGGGCAAAGGGAGCGAAGCCTTCTTCGGCCAGTTGCTCAGGCGTCGGCAGGGCGCTGTGTTCCTGCTGCAACAGGTGGATTTCATCCAGGGTCACCCGCAGGTCGGCGTAGATGCCTTGCTCGGCCGCGCTCAGGTCGCGGCGGGCGTCCAATTGATGGCTTGGCACCGCCGCGACTTCCTGGGTTTCCCCATGCAGCGCCACGACCGTGCCCGCCACAGCGAGGATGATCAGACACAACAGCAACACATAAAGGGTTTCGTGGCCCGCGCCCGCGGGGCGTACAACCTGTGTGGTACTCATTGCGACGGGATATCCGCTTGGTCGATTTCCACCACGTGGCCGGGGCCGGCATCGAAGAGCACGTAGAACTCGGCGGCGGGCTTCTTGAAAGTCAGGGTCGAATCCTCGCCGAGCTTGCCCGGCACCAGGATGGTTTCGTCGTAGCCGATCACATCCAGGGTAACGCCGGGGGCGCCACTGCCGTCGGAGAAGCCGCCTTTGCACTGGATCTGCTCGCCGGGGATTTCCTTGCATTCGCACATCGGGTTGTGGGCAAAGGCGGTGGTGCTCAGGCCGGCGCACAGCAACAGCGCGGCGCGGGTGAAGCGCTTGAACGTCATGGTTTGACTCCTTGCTTGTTCAGCCAGGCAATGGTGGCAGGCGAGGCCTGGCTCAGCGGGATGGAACCCTGGTGCATGCTGCCGTCCCACCCTTCCATGGTCACCCATATTTCGGCGTCCGCCGGGGTGCGTTCGGGGATCGGCAGGGCGGCGCCCATACGGTACGGCGTGCCGAAGAAGATCACTCCGGCGGCGCGCAGGCTGCGGGGTTTGCCGATACGCAGGTAAGTGGCCTTGACCTGCTCGGCACAGGTATCGCACAGGGCAGCGTTGAAGAACTTCATCGGGCCAGCCGGGTTCGGGCTCGGGCCTTCGTTGCGAAACTCAGCCAGCGTCAGGCTCCAGGGGCCGACTTGCACTTGCCCGGCCACGCGCTCGCCGATGCCGGTATCCCCGCGAAACAACGCGGCGTCGGCAAAGTATTTGGGCATGAACCCCAGCGGCACCAGCAACAGCAGGATGTTGATATGGAAACGCCATTTCAGCCAAAAGGCGCGCAGCGGGGACGGGGGTACGGTTGCGACCTTGCTCATCGCTGGGCCTCCGAGGTGTCGGCGTGCATGGCCGGGATGGGCGCGTGCTGACGTTGCGTCTTGGCCTCGCGCTTGAGGGCGTTGAGGGTGGCCAGGGCGGTGCGCTTGGTCCAGATCAGTAAGCCGCTCAATACCATCATGCTCAGCACCAGGCCGAAGAATGCCCAGATCAGCTTGATCCACAAACCGCCAAAGTCCCCGGTGTGCAGTGGGCGCATCGACTCGGTGACGAATTCCAGCGGGGTACGGTCGGACAACAGGTTGGAGACCGCGATTTCACCGTCATAGGGGTTCAGCTGTGCGGTCTGGAACATCAACGGGTACCAGCCACGCCCGCCGATCTGCAGGTGGCTGTAGGCGTTGCTTGGCATGAATACAAAGCTGGCATCCAGGCCGGGGATTCGCTCGGCGGCGATGTCGATCGCCTTGTCGATAGGGATCATCGGTGCCGGCACGCCCGGCGCCGACAGCGGCACCTTATCCCGTGCGATCACTGGCACGATGGGTTCACTGGAAATGGATATCTGGTTGTCACCCAGGACAGCCTCGATCAGGAACCAGGTGCCGGTGATAGAAATGACCGCGATAAACCAGATCGACCAGATGCCGCTCAGGCGGTGAAAGTCGCCCCAGAAGATTCGCGCGCCGTGGCGGATGCGCAGGGTAGGGCGCAGGAAGCCTTTCCAGAAGCGCTTGTACACCACCAGCCCGGTGATCAGCGAGGCGAGCAGCGGCAAGCCCAACGCGGACACCAGGTACCAGCCCCAACTGTACCCATTGGTGAACGGCACTAGCCACCAGCCGTGCAGGGCACGAGTGAATTGCTGGAAGTTGAACGAGGGGCTGATGCCTTGGATCGCTCCGGTATAGGGGTTGGCATACACCTCCACGGAGCGCCCATCCGGGTAGCTGAGGCCAACGCTTAGCGCGAAGTGCGACTCATCCGGGCGGATGATGGACTGGACGATAGCCTTGGGTTCATCGCGCTTGATGGCCGCGATCACCTGGTCAAAGCTCAACGGCTGGGCTTCATCCGACGGCTTGCTGGCGCGGATATCCGGGTTGGCCAGCCACACGATTTCCTGGCTCACCACGGCCAGGGTGCCGGTGACGCAGACGATCAGTACAAAGAACCAGATGGGCAACGCCAGCCAGCTATGAACGAGAAACCAGAGTTTGGAGCGTGACTTCTTCGACATATGAATGAGGGTCTTGATCGGAGGGGGCGATGGAGGCCCGGAAAAGGCCAGTCGTAGCTTTTGCTGACGCGACAGGCTGTATCTAAGTTAAGACGGATGAGAATGAGAAATCCCTAAGGCGTATATGAAAGAAAATGTTTCAGGATTGCATTCAGGGTATGGCGTAACCCTGTGGGAGCTGGCTTGCCTGCGATGACCATAGGTATCTACACAACTTCGGTACGACGCTAAACCTGTGGCGAGGGAGCTTGCTCCCGCGACGGCCTGGCAGCCGACGCTGATCTAACTGACGCACCGCGATCCAACTGTGGGAGCTGGCTTGCCTGCGAAGACGGCTTGACAGTCAACACAGTCGGACCGTGTACATATCCATTCCTGCGGTAACGGCCACTTAGGGTTCCGCCCTGACGGCGGGTCACTTTGGAAAAGCCCCAAAGTAACCAAAGGGCTCTTGCCCCACCACTCGGCACCTCGCCCAGGCTCGGTGTGCCCGTAATCCGCCAGTGATTTGGGGGGTCGCCGCCACGCGCCATCCATGGCGCGGGGCGGCTAAACCGGCATCCCTGCCGGTTTACCCCCCAAATCCCTGTCGAATTCCGGCCAGCGTGGTTTAACGGGGCGCCTAAGATCAAAAGCAGATCAAGATCAAGATCAAGAGCGTCTCGCTTCGCATCGTGGTTACCGTCGGCTACTACAGCCTACAAAGTTGTGTAGATACCTATGCTGCGATGACATCGACTCGATCCAACGGATGCACCGAGTCGTCTCATTGCAGGCAAAACCAGCTCCCACATGGGATGTGTATTGCGTTGCAACTATCAGCCTTGCTTGAACAACTCCATGGCGCGCTGGCGGATCTGCTCCTCGGTGAGGTCTTCCTTGTGTGTGGCCAGGAACCAGAGATGACCGAACGGATCTTTCACGCTCGCAGAGCGGTCGCCATAAAACTGATCCTTCGGCTCGGACACCGCGGTGGCGCCGGCATCAACCGCTCGTTGAAATTGTGCATCCACATCTTCCACATACAGATGCAGACCAATGCTGGTGCGCTCATCCGGATTGCGCAGGGCCATTTGATCGCAGGGCGTACCGAGCATCAGCGACGAATCACCAATCCGCAGTTCGGCATGACCCACCCTGCCGTCGGGCATGTCCAGGCGCATGACTTGCGTGGCGCCAAAGGCTTTTTTGTAGAAATCGATGGCCTCGCCCGCTTTGTCGATGCCCATATAAGGTGTGAGGCTGTGATAACCGTCGGGAATAGCTTTAACGTTCATGACATTCTCCCTGAGTCGAGGTATGAACATTTCACTATAGGCCACGTGATGCGTGGCCTGCGGGCAACCGACGAGGTGCTTTTATCAAGGCGGTGTGGTGGGCTCCAGCAGTTGGGCGCCCGGCCCATACTCAGCGAGCTTATCGTCCTGATTGCGCAACGGGCACGCCTCCATCGATAAGCACCCGCAACCGATGCAGCCATTGAGCTTGTCGCGCAGCAGCACCAGTTTGTTGATGCGCTCATCCAGATCTTCACGCCACAACGCCGATAGGCGCTCCCAGTCGTGAACATTGGGTGCGCGCTCATCGGGCAAGGTGCGTAATGCCTCACCAATGGTAGCCAGCGGAATGCCCAAGCGCTGGGCGATCTTGATCACCACTACGCGCCGCAATACATCCCGTGGATAACGCCGCTGGTTACCCGCATTGCGATTGCTCTTGATCAGCCCTTTTGCCTCGTAGAAGTGCAGGGCAGTAACCGCTACGCCGCTGCGAGCAGCGAGCTGCCCGACGCTGAGTTCCTTATTGAGCATGAACATCTCCCAAACAGTGCTTGACCTCGACTTAACTAGAGGTTTTACCCTGCGGGGCATCGAATCGCAAGATTCTGCCTACAAAGAGAGGGGAGTGTTCATGCAGGTATCGGAGAAGTGTCGTAGCTTCACTCAATTGATCGAGTTTCAGATCAACCCCCAGCAGCAAGATGCCCTGGTGGCGGCCTTGTCCACTCAAAGCGAACGACTGGCCGAGGGCCACGATGGTTTTCTGAGTGCCAGCGTGCAGGTCAGCGAGGACGGCCGGCGGGTGCTCAATTACTTGCAATGGCAATCGCGCGCAGATGGCGAGGCGGCGTTCAAGTACTTCGAGCAGCGCGGCGAAGATTTCTGGACGCTGATTCGCGCCCACCAGGCAACGGCGGTGACCTTCGGTTCGTTCCAGGTGCTGCAAAGCTTCGAGCGCAGCCATGACAACGCGCTGCACTGTCGCCTAAATGGATAAATGCAGCATCCGCCCGCCCTGCACGTTTTCGCCAGGTCGACGTTTGTTCACCGCCAGCTCGCCGAGCTTGATCAAGCGCGAGCGCGTGACGTTGCGGCTCAGGCCCAGCAGGTTGGCGGTATGCACCTGGTTGTAATGGCTGAAGCGGTAGGCCGCACGTAAGAGTGCGTCTTCGACCTTTCCATGCAGGGCGCCGGCCTGTTCCTCGAACAGCGTTTGAAACGCCCGCGCCAGCAAGGCTTCGGCGCTGTTATCAATGTGGTGCGGGTTGTCGTCCTGACGCTCGATACGCATGTTCGACAGGCGCAAATCGTCGCGCCCTATCACGCCCTTGTGACAGGTCAGTAGGGTGTGATGGATGACGTTTTCCAATTCGCGGATGTTGCCTGGCCAGCTGTAGCTCTTGAGCTTGTGCTCGGCCTCACGGCTGATGGTGATCGGGCCGTAGCCCAGGCGCCGACGGTAGACTTCGATAAAGTGCCAGGTCAGCGGCAGGATATCGCCAGGGCGCTCGCGCAGCGGGCTGAGTTCCAGGCTGACCACGCCGAGACGGTAGTAGAGGTCCTCGCGGAAATGCCCGGCGTTGATGGCCTTTTCCAGTTGTACGTTGGTCGCGGCGAGCACGCGCACATCAATCGCAATGCTTTTGCGCGAGGCCAGGCGTACGACTTCACGCTCCTGCAACACCCGCAACAGTTTGACCTGGATCGCTATTGGCAGATCGCCGATCTCATCGAGGAACAAGGTACCGCCGTCAGCCTCTTCGAACCAGCCGGCCTTGGCGCTCAGGGCACCGGTAAAGGCACCTTTGTCATGGCCGAACAGCTCGGCTTCCACCAGGGATTCAGCGAAGGCCCCACAATTCACCGCGATGAACGGCCGGTTGCGCCGCGCGCTGAGGTTGTGGATATGGCGCGCCACCAGCTCTTTGCCGGTACCGGTTTCGCCGATGATCAACACGCTTGCGTCGCTGGGCGCCACTTGCTGGATGTGGTTGAGCAAGGCCTGGGATTTAGGGTCCTCAAAGACCTGAGCGGTGGCGCGGATCGAGGTCGCGAGTGTGGGGGAGGGCGGTAGAGTCAACAACTGCATGGGCACCTCGTTGAAGGGCTGTCGCCATGGCGACCGTTGCGTGGCGAACAGTCGGGCTACGTGACGCCACTTATAAAGGGTTGGTTTTATTCCGTAAATGAATGTATTTTAATATTTATAGATCTAAAGTGAATATGTGGGGCGCGCTATCGAACCTGCTGTAACGGTTGATAGCGACTATCACGGGCGTTGATTTTTCATGGCAGGGGGGCGGGAGTAGCCTGTGTTCATTGACTCGAAACCTTCTCAGCAGGACCGCCGCCATGAACCGTCTACTCGCTATTTCGTTACTGTTTGTCATCTCTGTTCTCGCCGGGTGCGCGACTCACCCTTCACCTGAGATGCGCCCTTACACGGCAGAAGAAACCAAACAGTTGGCGTTGGAAGCGTTGAGTCGTCGCGGGTTGTCATTTGATGAATACCAACAGCAGCGTGCTGCCCTGACTGGCCAGCCACAGAAAACCTTTGGCTTTGATCAGCAGGCTGAAATGAACGCACAGCGCGCTGCACAGCGCAGCGGCCGTGCGAGTTGAGAGCCGGGTGACGAGAGGTACGTCTTCCGGTTTGACGAGCTGATATCTTTCGGCTAGAACTTAGCCTTAGCAACGCATCACGGCTGCATGATGCAGGCGGATGGTTGAGTCGAGTGTCTGATTTTTCCTGTCTCTTTGGCTTCGTGCCATGTCGTAGTTTCGCTGTGGAATAGCATTGCAAGACATTCCAAATTGAATGTACTTCGGGTTGCGCCAGCCGTTCGCGGCGCGTGACTCCGTGCTGGGTGCTTTCTGACGGGATCGTGAAACTGCGCAGTCTTTCTTCGATAGAAATACGCCTGGCCTGCCATTGAGGCTGGTGATCATGAGGATGTCGATCGGGTGGGGTTTGCTTGTTTCGCGCTGTGGTTGGGGTTTGTCCGGCTTGGTCTTCGCGTTGCTGAGTGTGGAGGTTTCGGCGGCGGCCTGTACGGCACCCGCCTACGAAGCTGGGACCGTCTACGAACAAGGCGACCAGGTGCAGAACAAAAACCAGCAGGACAAAACCCACGAGTTCGAATGTTGGAAGGATACTGACAAGTCGCCGCACGGGCCGGGCAGTTGGCAATGGTGCAACCAGTCCGATTACAACCCCGGGCAGCCATCCTCTCATGGTGTCGAGATTTGGGGCGATGCCTGGAAGGATCTGGGGGAATGCGGTGGCTTCCAGGGTAACCGTCTGACCCTGAACTTCAGCACGTTAAGCGGTCGGGGGCCGATCAGCCAGCCAACCCCGGGCGTGGCGCGGGCCGATCAGGTAGTCACTGGTGTATTGCGCTGCAAAGCCGAGGAGATCCCGATCAGTGCCAAGTCCGGCGAAACCATTCACCTCGATAACCTGAAGGCCTGCGACTACCAACTGGTGATGAACCCCGCTGGTGGGTTTGTGCCCTTGAACACACCGCGTATCGTTTCCTTCCTGCGAGAGGAGGGTGAGGAACAGGCGGTCACCCTGAAGTATCGGCCACCGGTGCAGGTGGGCAGGCTCAGCGGCCTGCCAGGGGTCAAGATTGAATTGTTTGCCCAGGGGCTGATACAGCCTCGGCAGATGGCGATGGGCAAGAGCGTCCTCTATGTGGGCTCCAGTGCGATTCCGTCCTACGTCTATGACGGGAAAATCGCCGATATGATCTATGCCTTGCCCCTGGACAATGCCGGCAAACCTACCGGCATCTACGTGATTGCCAGCGGGTTGGAGGAGCCGCACGGTGTGGTGTATCGCGACGGTGATTTGTACTACTCGACCACTGGCGGTCTCTATCGTTTGCGCGATGCCGATGCGCATTACAAGGATCCTTCGCCTGAACTGGTGTTCAAATTCCCCGCCGATGATGCGCCATTTCCTCTGCCTTCCGTGGCGTCTGGTTCCAGCACGCGCTTCTGGCATATGAAGCATCCTTTGCATTTCAACCCGCTGGATCCCACCGACACTGGCCTGTACACCGCCGTTGGCATTCCTTGCAACTTGTGCATGATCCCGCCTGACCCGCGTTACGGCACGTTACTGCGTTACGACACCGTGACCGGTAAAGCGCAGATTCTTGCAAAAGGGGTGCGCAACTCTGTGGGGTTCGACTGGAACCCGCAGACCGGTGAAATCTGGTTCACCGACAACAACCGCCAGGGCTACCCCAACCCCGACGAAATCAACCGCATCAGCGGCCCAAGCCTGCACTTCGGCGTGCCCTATCTGTTTGGCAAAGGCACGCCGGGTTTCACCGATGAGGAGTTTGGTAACCCGGGTGTGATCCAGCCGCCCTTGGTCCAGGGCGCGATTGTTTCCGATAAATCCCAGCAGCAGGTCGACCCGAAAGACTATGTGCCGGCCGCCTTTGAATTGGGGACCAACACCGCACCCCTGGGGCTGAAGTTCTGGAGTGGTTACCCGGCTCGCACACGTTCGCAGAACATGCTGGTTGCCGTGCATGGGGCGGGTACGGCCGAGCGGCCGGGTATGGATGTGCGACTCGTCTCGATCCAGGACGGAACGCGGGTGGTCAATCAGATCCCGTTGATCAACGGGTTTATCCAGGACCCACTGCGTTTCGATGTGTATTGCCTGGATGACTCCTGCATTGGCCGGCCGGCTGACTTCCTGGCGCTAGCGGACAACAGCCTGCTGATCTCCGATGACGTCGCCGGGGTGATCTATCGCGTCAGTTATGACCCTGCGGGCTTGCCGGATACAACGTTGACCCTGCAGCCGGCACTAGCGCCGGCACCTGAGCTGGAGAGTGAGATGATCAGTGGGACGCTGATCTCTCCGGGCGGTAATACCCGTCAGTTCCATGCATCCTTCAACCCTGCTGACAGTTATGCGGCATTGGTCCTCAAGGGTTTGCCTTACGGTACTTATCAGGTTCGGCTCAACGATGTGAAAAACTGGATTCCGCAGACGCGCAATACTTCGTTCACCTTGTCTGAAGACAACAACAAACACATGTTGAACATGCAGTACCGTGAGCGGCCGATCAAGCTGGATGTCAAGGTCACGGTGTTGGCGCCCCCCAAGCCTGCGTCGGTAACGGACCCCACTTGGCATTTCACCCTCAAGCTCAAGGACTATACGAGCAACACGCCTAAAAAAGTGGTGCAGGTGCCATGGGGGGAGAGTGTCACTGAGCTTCTGGACTACGGGAATTACGAGATCACTTTTCCTTTTTACTCCCAGGAAATGCCCCAGCCGGAAAAGGTATCGCTGTTTATCAACGAAGAAAGCCAGGACGAGCAATTGACACCTATCAGTTACCGTCGTGAGCCGAAGTTGGGCGAGACGGTGCTTGCTGAATCCTGCACCAAATGCCATGCGGTGGAATACTTCAAAAACCTACGTATGGCGGTGCATTGGAGCGCTGCCGGCCAGGAGAAGTTGGTGTCGAACATCGAAACCATGCCAGTGGCCGGGCACTGCGACACCACCTGTGCGACCGAGATCAGCAAGCATTTGTTTGAGGTGGTGTGGGCGCCCTTCCTGAGCCCGAGCGAGGCTCACGGTCAGCGCCAGTTGCGCTTGCTGACGCGCGATGAATACGCGGCCAGTATCAAGGACATACTGGGCGTGGAGGTCAATACCCAGAAGCTGCCGGCGGATAAATCCGAGAAGGACTTCAAGTTTCCGGGCGAATCCAGCAAAGGGCTGTTGCAGGCTGAAGACACCAAGCTGCTGTATCACATGGCGGTGTCGATTGCCGAGCAGGTGGCACCTCAACGTGTAAAACGCTTCAAATCCACTGCCGGTACCCTTGAGGTCAGTGCCCTGAGTTATCAAGTGTTCCGCCGTCATTTGAGTCCGTCAGAGTTGTCGCGTTATCAGGCGGTGTTGGATGAACACGGCGAGCGGGCGCTGATCGCTGCGCTGCTGTTGTCGCCCAACTTCTTGTATCGCTCGGAGTTGGGCCAGGCTGTCGCGGGGCAGGCCGAGGTCTACAAGCTCACCCCGTATGAGACCGCAACCGCATTGTCCTACACCTATCAAGGCACCACTCCGGACGCGCAACTGCTGGCCAAGGCAGAGCGCAACGAGCTGCAGACAGTGCAGCAAATCAGCGCAGAAATAGACCGGATGATGCGCACTGAGCGTGGGCTTGAGCAGTTCAATCGGTTCATCAGTTACTACATCAAGACTCAGCGCGGGGTGCAGGAGAAGCCCGGCCTGAGTGCACAGATGATCCAGTTGATGACCCAGGAGCAGGCCTTGTTGACCCGTCATGTGATGCTTGACGGCAAAGGGACGCTGGACGAGCTGTTCAACCCCGGTGTGACGTTCCTCAATAAGGCGCTGGCCGAGCACTACGGTATCGGCGGCGTAACGGGTGACACGCTGCATAAAGTCGCGGTGGATGAGAAACGGGGTGGCTTGTTGCACTTGGGGCTTTTTCAGGCCTCTACCTCTGACTATCAGGTCACCTCACTGGTCAAGCGCGGCATTGCCATTCGCGAGCAGCTTTTTTGCCGGGAGTTTGGTGCGCCGGTCGAAGCCGAACCGACGGAGCCGACCTACCCTGCGCGTGCGATCAGTACCCGCGAGCGCTGGGACTTGATCAATGGTGAGCAGGCTTCGCAGGGGCGTTGCTGGCAGTGCCATCAGTACATGAACGACACCGGTGCCTCGATGGAGCATTACGACGCTGCCGGGCGCTATCGCCAGCAGGAGCCTGCCTACAACTACGCGCAGTTCCCTGTGCAGTTGCCGATCAAGTCGTCCGGTCCGTTCATCGGGGCTGATGGCACAGTGCCTATCGACGATGTGCGAGGTATCTCCAAGCTGATCGCGCACAACTCGGCGTCTCTGTTCTGCATGGCGGATAGCTATTTCCGTTTCGCTTCGGGCAACAAATCCGACGAGTCCACTTCCGCAACGGTCAAGGCATTGATCGACGGGCTGAAGGGCAATGGCTCATTACCAGCAATGCTGCGCACGCTGGGCACCTCCAACGCGTTCCAATTCAAGACGCAGAGGGATTGATCATGGATATCTTGAAAAGTCGTCGTCGCTTTCTGACCGGCCTGGCTGCGGTAGGTGTGTTCGGCCCGCTCACCCAGTGTGGCCTGGCGCGCATGGCCTTGGCTGGGCAAAGCCAGCAGGCCAGGTTGAAGGTGGTTTTCTTTGTGGTACCTGATGGCCTGGCAGTCGACTCTGCAACCGCCTATTCCAGTGATGGTCGAGGCCTCTGGCATCCCGTTGCCGAAGCTTTGGACACTTCCGACTTCCAGCTCAACGAGGTCAGCCAGGAGCTTGCGGCCTATAAAAACCAGTCCTTGTACCTGCGTGGCACGATTCTGGGCCCCGGCAATGAAGGCCATAACGGCTGGACGTGGGCGTTGCGCGACCGTGAGAAGAAGATGGCGTCGATTGATGTGTTGCTTGGCCGCCATATGCCGGGGACCGATCCGTCCCAGCGGAGTCTTTTTGCCGGACCGCATTCAGGCATTGACGGGACCGCCTGGCAGGTATCCTGGGAAGGGCCGGAAAATGGCGGCGCAATGCGCAGGCCTGAGCAGGACCCGGTGTTGATGTACGAGAAAATCTTTGGCACGGTCAGTCGTGAGGTGCGCGAGCAGCAGGTGCGGAACAGGCATGTATTTGATCCGGTGCTGGCGGATATCAACGAGCTGCGAGGCAGGCTTGCGGGGGCGCAAAAACAGAAGCTCGATATGCAGCTTGATTCGGTTGAGCAGGTCATGAAAGACATGGAAGAAACTCTGCCACCCATTGGCGAATGTTCGCCTTTGCAGATGGACACGTTGCCGTTCAAATCTGCGGAATTTCGTAACCAGGTACAGCATCACCACCATCAGGTGGTTGCCACAGCGCTGGGGTGTGGCATCACGCGTGTAGCGACGATTCAAGTCGGGCGCTCGGCGGAGTCGCTCAATATCCTGGACGTCAGTAATGTGACCAACCCCCATGATTGCGCCCATCGTTATGCCGGGCTGGACGTATGGAAACGATCCCGGCAGTGGTATACCCAGCGAGCCAAGTTGTTCATGGACGAGTTGGCGAAGCGTGCCGATCCCGACGTGCCGGGTGACAGCCTGCTTGAACACACGCTTGTGGTATTCACCAGCGAGATGGCCGATGGTGCCCCCGAGCATACGAAGGATATGCCGCTGGTACTGATGGGCGGGGCCAGCGGGTTGTTGAAGAGCGGCGATGGCGCAGGACGCTATTTCAACATCACGACCCAGGGTGATCGTCAACAAGAAGGCAACCCGGTCATTGGCAATAAAATGGTCGATATGCAGCGAATCTGGGCCACCATCGCCCGGGCAGCCGGAACCGTTGTGCCCTACAACGGAAACATCGATCCGGTGAGCGGGTTGTTTACTAACGTTTGAGTCGCCTGGCGCTGCACTAAAAGCCGAAAAATCCGTATGGCGGATTTTTCGGCTTTTTGCATTTGCACCCAATCGCCTTTGAGCCTGTTAAGCTGAAAATCAGGAGCGTTCCTACGCACATTTACATCACGTGGTTCTTCTTCAATGGCACTCGATCAGTTAAACCTGACGACCTCTGTTCTGTTCGATGCCCCCGGGACGCCGCTCTCGGGAACACGCTCTGCGAGTTTTACGCCATGAATAAACGTCCGTTGTATTTCGACTATGCCGCCACCACGCCAGTGGATGAGCGAGTTATCCAGGTGATGGTCGAATGCCTGGGTTTCAATGCCAATTTTGGCAACCCTGCGTCCAGTTCCCATGCATTCGGCCAGGCGGCCCGGCAAACGGTTGAGCAGGCGCGACGGCAGGTAGCCGAATTGGTCGGCGCCCAGCCTGAGCAAATTGTCTGGACTTCCGGTGCCACCGAGTCCAACAACCTTGCGATCAAAGGGGTGGCCCAGGCGCGAGGGCTGGCGGGTGGGCATATCATCACCAGCCAGATCGAGCACAAGGCCACACTCGACACCGCGCGGCAGTTGCAGGAAGCCGGCGTGGCTGTGACCTATCTGGTGCCCGATGCCGATGGCTTGATCAGCGTTCAGGCTGTCAGTGAGGCATTGCGTGAGGACACCTTCCTGGTGTCGTTGATGCTGGTCAATAATGAACTGGGCACCCTTAACGACATTCCGGCTATCGGCGCGCGGGTGCGTGAGCAGGGCGCGCTGTTTCACGTGGATGCGGCACAGGGGGCGGGCAAGGTTGCCATTGACCTGGCGCAGTGGTCGGTGGATTTGATGTCTTTTTCCGCCCACAAGCTCTACGGCCCAAAAGGCATTGGCGCGCTGTACGTTGGGCCTCGTGCGCAGCAGAAAGTGTTGGCACAGATTCATGGCGGCGGCCACGAAGGTGGCTTGCGTTCGGGCACCCTGGCGACGCATCAGATTGCGGGCATGGGCACGGCGTTCGCTCTGGCGGCGGCGTACTTTGCTGAGGAAAAGGCGCAGATCGTGGCCTTGCGTGAGCGCTTGTTGGAGCAGTTGGCTTCGATTCCCGGAGTACGCCTCAATGGCAGCCCAACCCAGCGTATTCCCCACACTCTCAGCCTGACGTTCAGCGAAGGCGAATTCAATGCTGCCGCCTTGAGTGCGGGCATTGCCTTTTCGGCGACTTCAGCGTGCAATTCGGCTAGCAATGCACCGTCCCACGTCCTGGTGGCCCTGGGGCATGATGCCCGCAGCGCTGGTCGCACTATTCGCTTGAGCCTGGGCCGGTTCACCACCGAGCGGGATATCGACGACGCTGTGCAATTGATCAAGACGGTACAGGCCAGCGCACCAGCGTTCTGGGCTGTCTGATACTTCATTTGCAATACATAACAATTATTAGTGGTTAGCAGGAGACACAATGAGTACGCAGCCTTTGACCCATGGAACGGTTCCCCAGCGCTTGGCGCATACCCGTGAACTGATGCGCCGCGAAGGCATTCACGCCCTGCTGGTGCCGTCGGCGGACCCGCACTTGTCCGAGTATTTGCCGGGTTACTGGCAAGGGCGCCAGTGGTTGTCCGGGTTTCATGGTTCGGTGGGCACCCTGATCGTCACGGCGGAGTTTGCCGGGGTCTGGGCGGATAGCCGTTATTGGGAGCAAGCGACCAAGGAGCTCAAGGGCAGCGGTATCGAGTTGGTGAAGCTGCAACCGGGTCAGCCTGGACCGTTGGAGTGGCTGGCCGAGCAAACCCCTGAGGGTGGCGTGGTGGCGGTGGACGGTGCGGTCATGGCCGTGGCCTCGGCACGTACCCTGGGTGGCAAATTAGCCGAGCGTGGCGCGCGTCTGCGTACCGATATCGATGTGCTCGATGAAGTCTGGCAAGACCGCCCGGCGTTGCCGAACCAGCCGATCTATCAGCATCTGCCGCCCCAAGCCACCGTCAGTCGTGGCGAGAAACTGGCCGCCTTGCGTGCCAGTTTGAAAGACAAGGGCGCCGATTGGCATTTCATCGCGACGCTGGATGACATCGCCTGGCTATTCAACCTGCGCGGCGCTGATGTGTCGTTCAATCCGGTGTTTGTGTCCTTTGCTTTGATCAATCAGCAACAGGCCACTTTGTTTGTGGCGTTGGGCAAGGTCGATGCGCAACTGCGGGCGGTGCTTGAGCAGGATGGCGTGACCCTGCGTGATTACAGCGAGGTGGCGCAAGCGCTGCGAGCGGTACCGGCGGGTGCAAGCTTGCAAGTAGACCCCGCCCGCGTCACCGCCGGCTTGCTGGAAAACCTCGACGCGGGCGTCAAGCTGGTTGAAAGCCTCAACCCCACCACACTGGCCAAATCCCGCAAGAGCCTGGCGGACGCGGAACATATCCGCCAAGCCATGGAGCAGGATGGGGCGGCGCTGTGCGAATTCTTTGCCTGGCTCGATAGCGCCCTGGGCCGTGAGCGCATTACCGAACTGACGATTGACGAGCACCTGACCGCTGCGCGTACCCGCCGCCCCGGCTATGTATCGCTGAGTTTCAACACCATTGCCGCCTTCAACGCCAACGGCGCGATGCCGCATTACCATGCCACCGAAGAAGAGCATGCGCTGATCGAAGGTGATGGCTTGCTGTTGATCGACTCCGGCGGCCAGTACCTGGGCGGAACCACGGACATCACGCGGATGGTGCCTATCGGTACACCGAGTGAGGAGCAGAAACGCGATTGCACGCGAGTGCTCAAGGGCGTGATCGCTCTGTCCCGTGCGCAGTTCCCCAAGGGCATTCTTTCACCGTTGCTGGATGCCATTGCCCGTGCGCCGATCTGGGCAGAAGGCGTGGACTACGGTCACGGCACGGGCCACGGCGTAGGTTATTTCCTCAACGTACATGAAGGCCCGCAGGTGATTGCCTATCAGGCTGCTGCGGCGCCACAAACGGCGATGCAGCCAGGGATGATCACTTCAATTGAGCCGGGTACTTATCGCCCTGGCCGTTGGGGCGTGCGCATTGAGAACCTAGTGTTGAACCGTGAAGCGGGCAAGACCGAGTTTGGCGAATTTCTCAAGTTCGAAACCCTGACCCTGTGCCCGATTGATACCCGCTGCCTGGAGCCGTCGTTGCTAACGGCGGATGAGCGTGAATGGTTCAACGCGTATCACGCCCAGGTGCGTGAGCGTTTGAGCCCGCTGCTCAAGGGTGCAGCGCTTGAATGGTTGCAGGTGCGCACTGCGGCGATTTGATCGGTTGCGGCCAAGGCATTGCCGGCCGCAATCAACATCTAGCTGAGGGCTTCACGCACAAAGTCCAGACGGTCCTGGCCGAAAAACAGCTGGTTTCCTACAAAGAAACTGGGAGCGCCGAACACGCCGCGTTTAATGGCTTGTTCGGTTTTGTCCTTGAGAGCGTCCTTGACGGCTGCATCATTGGACAGGGCCAGTACCTGCTCGGGATCGAACCCCTGTTCGGTGAGCACATTGGCCACGACCTCTGGGTCGCCCAGGTGACAGCCTTCCACCCAGAGTGCGCGGAACAGGCAGTCGATGAAGTCGAGGAAACGCTCAGGCTGGTGGATTTGAATGCCGGTGACGGCGCGCATCAGCACCAAGGTATTGATGGGAAAGTGTGGGTTGAACCTGAGCGGCACGTTGTAGCGTTTGGCGTAACGCGTCAGGTCATCGAGCATATAGCGACCCTTGGCGGGTACCATGATCGGCGAGGCATTGCCCGTGGCCTTGAATACACCGCCCAACAGCATCGGTTGATACACCACCTGTGCGCCCGTTTTGGCGCACAGCGCCGGCAACTGGGTATAGGCCAGGTAAGTGGCGGGGCTGCCGAGATCAAAGAAGAACTCCAGGGTTTTACTCATGGTCTGTACTCACTACTTATTGTTATAGAGGGAGTCACCAGGTTTCGTTCCAGGGGCGCAGGTCCAGTTCGAACGTCCAGGCGTCCCGTGGCTGGCGATGCAGGAACCAGTAGTTGTCGGCAATATGGTCCGGGTTGAGGAGGGCGTCCTGATCCTTGAGGGCGTATTTTTGCGGGAAGTTCTCGCGAATGAAGTCGGTATCGATTGCTCCGTCGACCACCACATGGGCGACATGGATGTTCATCGGGCCTAACTCCCGCGCCATGCTCTGTGCCAGGGCACGTATCCCATGCTTGGCGCCAGCGAAGGCGGCAAACCCCGCGCTTCCGCGCAAGCCGGCGGTGGCGCCGGTGAACAGGATAGTGCCGCGGTTACGCGTGACCATGCGCTTGGCGACTTCCCGTGCGTTCAGGAAACCGGAGAAGCACGCCATCTCCCAGATCTTGAAGTACTTGCGTGCGGTTTCTTCCAGAATGCTGCACGGCACATTGGCGCCGATGTTGAAGACGAACGCTTCAATAGGCCCCAGCTCGGTTTCGATTTGCTCGACCAGCGCGATCACGTCGTCTTCTTTGCGGGCATCACAGGCAAAGCCATGGGCTTCACCGCCTGCCAATTGAATGCTGTCCACCAGGGGCTGCAGTTTGTCAGCGCTGCGACGGGTGACGCAGGCGATGTAGCCTTCGCGGGCAAAACGTTTGGCTATGGCGCCGCCGGTCGCGTCACCGGCACCCACTACTAATACGATTTTCTTGTTGTGCGGCATGGGAACTCCATTGGCTCGATGATCGAGCAGGAGTTTAGCCTTCGTGCCGCAATTGGCCGGAATTTAAGATGAGCAGTCAGGAAAGACTGCTCGGGCAGCTATTTGCAGATGACGATCATACTGCGGCTGGTATAGCCAGCAGGGTTGAGGCCGAAGGGATAGTCCCCAGGCTCCTCGGAATTGTCGCCGGATTTGGCTATCACCCGGTAGCCCTTGGCACCGCATGAGTTGGCTGCACTGGTGTAGCACTGGTCCCAGGAGGAGGACAGGCCAGAACAGTTGATATGCAGCCCTTTTTTACCCCGTTTCACTTCTGTTTTTGTGGTTGCAGCACAGCCAGCGATGCCCACAACCAGCAACAGTATCAAAATTCGTTTCATTCCCATCCTTAATAGCCGCCCTGCAGAAGAACAGAGCCGCTTTACTCGCTCTCGAGCGAAGCGTTCATGCTGTCCGTGTCGAAATTCTCCATGAATGACATTCGGTTACGGTCTAAACATGGCCTAAATGAGCGGCAAATACCAGAGCTGGCTTTAAAGATGATCAGTCGGCAGGCACCAGTGGTTTGGATTCGTTGCGCATCGTCAACGTGGCGCCTACGGAAGCCAGGATAATGCAGGTGATGGCCAGCCATTGGGCCAGGGATAAGTGCTCATGCAGAAAGAGCAGGCCGGAGAGGGCGCCGAACGCCGGTTCGATGCTCATGAGCGTGCCGAAGGTGCGAGCAGGGAGGCGAGTCAGTGCCACCATCTCCAAGGTGTAGGGCAAGGCGGTGGACAGAATCGCGACGCCAATGGCGATAGGGATCAGGGCGGGCGTCAGCAGTGCGGCGCCCGCATGCACGATGCCGATCGGTGCGACGAACAGGGCGGCAATCATTACGCCGAGTGCGGCGGTCTGAACACCATTGTCGTTCCCAGCCTTTTGGCCGAACAAAATATACAGGGCCCAGCATCCGCCTGCGCCCAGTGCGTACGCCGCGCCGACCCAGTCGATACCGCTACTGGCCTCGCCCGTCGGAATCAACAGCAGCAGGCCGATGATAGCCAGGGCAATCCACAGGAAGTCGACAGCTCGGCGCGAGGCATAGATAGCGACGGCAAGCGGGCCTGTGAATTCGAGTGCTACGGCAATCCCCAGCGGTACGGTGCGAAGGGACATATAGAAGAGGAAGTTCATGCCGCCCAGCGCCATCCCGTAAATGATCACCGTGCGCAAGGACTTGGCTGTCAGCGTGGCGCGCCATGGGCGTAATAGCACCAGCATGATCACACTGGCGAAAATCAAACGCAGAGCAGTGGTGCCTTGTGCGCCAACAATAGGAAACATGCTTTTGGCCAATGACGCACCGGATTGGATGGACGCCATGGCGATCAATAGCAGGCCGATCGGAAACAATACGGATGCCAGGCTGCGAGGTGGGGTGGTCATTGCGGTAGTTCTTCCGAAGTCATGATCGATAAATACCTGGCGCTATGATGCTTAACTGTCAACGAATGAGCAATATATTGCTCAAATACTGACTTGTAGCTGTCTATATAGTGGGGATATCGGGTTTTTGAGGTATTTGATAGAAAAACCGAATAATTGGGTTGACGGCAGATTCTGGAAGCCTATAATTCGCCCCACTTCCGGCGCAGTCGAAACGGAAAACTCCTTGGTAAACAATGAGTTACGCAGTTTTCGGCAGCAAGTTGCTTCAGTTCATCGAAGCCAAAAGGAAGTTGAAAAAGAGGTGTTGACAGCAGCGTGTAACGCTGTAGAATTCGCCTCCCGCTTACGAGAGATCGCAAGCGCAAGTGGTTGAAGTTGTTGAAGAAACCTTCGAAATCTTCTGAAAATAACCACTTGACAGCAAATGAGGCTGCTGTAGAATGCGCGCCTCGGTTGAGACGAAAGATCTTAACCAACCGCTCTTTAACAACTGAATCAAGCAATTCGTGTGGGTGCTTGTGGAGTCAGACTGATAGTCAACAAGATTATCAGCATCACAAGTTACTCCGCGAGAAATCAAAGATGTAACCAACGATTGCTGAGCCAAGTTTAGGGTTTCTTAAAAACCCAAAGATGTTTGAACTGAAGAGTTTGATCATGGCTCAGATTGAACGCTGGCGGCAGGCCTAACACATGCAAGTCGAGCGGTAGAGAGAAGCTTGCTTCTCTTGAGAGCGGCGGACGGGTGAGTAATGCCTAGGAATCTGCCTGGTAGTGGGGGATAACGTTCGGAAACGGACGCTAATACCGCATACGTCCTACGGGAGAAAGCAGGGGACCTTCGGGCCTTGCGCTATCAGATGAGCCTAGGTCGGATTAGCTAGTTGGTGGGGTAATGGCTCACCAAGGCGACGATCCGTAACTGGTCTGAGAGGATGATCAGTCACACTGGAACTGAGACACGGTCCAGACTCCTACGGGAGGCAGCAGTGGGGAATATTGGACAATGGGCGAAAGCCTGATCCAGCCATGCCGCGTGTGTGAAGAAGGTCTTCGGATTGTAAAGCACTTTAAGTTGGGAGGAAGGGTTGTAGATTAATACTCTGCAATTTTGACGTTACCGACAGAATAAGCACCGGCTAACTCTGTGCCAGCAGCCGCGGTAATACAGAGGGTGCAAGCGTTAATCGGAATTACTGGGCGTAAAGCGCGCGTAGGTGGTTTGTTAAGTTGGATGTGAAATCCCCGGGCTCAACCTGGGAACTGCATTCAAAACTGACTGACTAGAGTATGGTAGAGGGTGGTGGAATTTCCTGTGTAGCGGTGAAATGCGTAGATATAGGAAGGAACACCAGTGGCGAAGGCGACCACCTGGACTAATACTGACACTGAGGTGCGAAAGCGTGGGGAGCAAACAGGATTAGATACCCTGGTAGTCCACGCCGTAAACGATGTCAACTAGCCGTTGGAAGCCTTGAGCTTTTAGTGGCGCAGCTAACGCATTAAGTTGACCGCCTGGGGAGTACGGCCGCAAGGTTAAAACTCAAATGAATTGACGGGGGCCCGCACAAGCGGTGGAGCATGTGGTTTAATTCGAAGCAACGCGAAGAACCTTACCAGGCCTTGACATCCAATGAACTTTCTAGAGATAGATTGGTGCCTTCGGGAACATTGAGACAGGTGCTGCATGGCTGTCGTCAGCTCGTGTCGTGAGATGTTGGGTTAAGTCCCGTAACGAGCGCAACCCTTGTCCTTAGTTACCAGCACGTAATGGTGGGCACTCTAAGGAGACTGCCGGTGACAAACCGGAGGAAGGTGGGGATGACGTCAAGTCATCATGGCCCTTACGGCCTGGGCTACACACGTGCTACAATGGTCGGTACAGAGGGTTGCCAAGCCGCGAGGTGGAGCTAATCCCATAAAACCGATCGTAGTCCGGATCGCAGTCTGCAACTCGACTGCGTGAAGTCGGAATCGCTAGTAATCGCGAATCAGAATGTCGCGGTGAATACGTTCCCGGGCCTTGTACACACCGCCCGTCACACCATGGGAGTGGGTTGCACCAGAAGTAGCTAGTCTAACCTTCGGGAGGACGGTTACCACGGTGTGATTCATGACTGGGGTGAAGTCGTAACAAGGTAGCCGTAGGGGAACCTGCGGCTGGATCACCTCCTTAATCGACGACATCAGCTGCTCCATAAGTTCCCACACGAATTGCTTGATTCATTGAAGAAGACGAAAGAAGCAGCCTAAAGGGTTGTAGCTTAGTTGGTTAGAGCGCACCCCTGATAAGGGTGAGGTCGGCAGTTCGAATCTGCCCAGACCCACCAATTTTGTGTGGGAAACGCCTGTAGAAATACGGGGCCATAGCTCAGCTGGGAGAGCGCCTGCCTTGCACGCAGGAGGTCAACGGTTCGATCCCGTTTGGCTCCACCACTACTGCTTCTGTTTGTATAAAGCTTAGAAATGAGCATTCCATTGTTGTGATGGTGAATGTTGATTTCTAGTCTTTGACTAGTTCGTTCTTTAAAAATTTGGGTATGTGATAGAAAGATAGACTGAACGTTACTTTCACTGGTAACGGATCAGGCTAAGGTAAAATTTGTGAGTTCTCTTAACTGAGAAATTCGAATTTTCGGCGAATGTCGTCTTCACAGTATAACCAGATTGCTTGGGGTTATATGGTCAAGTGAAGAAGCGCATACGGTGGATGCCTTGGCAGTCAGAGGCGATGAAAGACGTGGTAGCCTGCGAAAAGCTTCGGGGAGTCGGCAAACAGACTTTGATCCGGAGATGTCTGAATGGGGGAACCCAGCCATCATAAGATGGTTATCTTGTACTGAATACATAGGTGCAAGAGGCGAACCAGGGGAACTGAAACATCTAAGTACCCTGAGGAAAAGAAATCAACCGAGATTCCCTTAGTAGTGGCGAGCGAACGGGGACTAGCCCTTAAGTGGCTTTGAGATTAGCGGAACGCTCTGGAAAGTGCGGCCATAGTGGGTGATAGCCCTGTACGCGAAAATCTCTTAGTCATGAAATCGAGTAGGACGGAGCACGAGAAACTTTGTCTGAATATGGGGGGACCATCCTCCAAGGCTAAATACTACTGACTGACCGATAGTGAACTAGTACCGTGAGGGAAAGGCGAAAAGAACCCCGGAGAGGGGAGTGAAATAGATCCTGAAACCGTATGCGTACAAGCAGTGGGAGCCCACTTTGTTGGGTGACTGCGTACCTTTTGTATAATGGGTCAGCGACTTATTTTCAGTGGCGAGCTTAACCGAATAGGGGAGGCGTAGCGAAAGCGAGTCTTAATAGGGCGTCTAGTCGCTGGGAATAGACCCGAAACCGGGCGATCTATCCATGGGCAGGTTGAAGGTTGGGTAACACTAACTGGAGGACCGAACCGACTACCGTTGAAAAGTTAGCGGATGACCTGTGGATCGGAGTGAAAGGCTAATCAAGCTCGGAGATAGCTGGTTCTCCTCGAAAGCTATTTAGGTAGCGCCTCATGTATCACTGTAGGGGGTAGAGCACTGTTTCGGCTAGGGGGTCATCCCGACTTACCAAACCGATGCAAACTCCGAATACCTACAAGTGCCGAGCATGGGAGACACACGGCGGGTGCTAACGTCCGTCGTGAAAAGGGAAACAACCCAGACCGTCAGCTAAGGTCCCAAAGTTATGGTTAAGTGGGAAACGATGTGGGAAGGCTTAGACAGCTAGGAGGTTGGCTTAGAAGCAGCCACCCTTTAAAGAAAGCGTAATAGCTCACTAGTCGAGTCGGCCTGCGCGGAAGATGTAACGGGGCTCAAACCATACACCGAAGCTACGGGTATCACGTAAGTGATGCGGTAGAGGAGCGTTCTGTAAGCCTGTGAAGGTGAGTTGAGAAGCTTGCTGGAGGTATCAGAAGTGCGAATGCTGACATGAGTAACGATAATGGGTGTGAAAAACACCCACGCCGAAAGACCAAGGTTTCCTGCGCAACGTTAATCGACGCAGGGTTAGTCGGTCCCTAAGGCGAGGCTGAAAAGCGTAGTCGATGGAAAACAGGTTAATATTCCTGTACTTCTGGTTATTGCGATGGAGGGACGGAGAAGGCTAGGCCAGCTTGGCGTTGGTTGTCCAAGTTTAAGGTGGTAGGCTGAAATCTTAGGTAAATCCGGGATTTCAAGGCCGAGAGCTGATGACGAGTTATCTTTTAGATAACGAAGTGGTTGATGCCATGCTTCCAAGAAAAGCTTCTAAGCTTCAGGTAACCAGGAACCGTACCCCAAACCGACACAGGTGGTTGGGTAGAGAATACCAAGGCGCTTGAGAGAACTCGGGTGAAGGAACTAGGCAAAATGGCACCGTAACTTCGGGAGAAGGTGCGCCGGTGAGGGTGAAGGACTTGCTCCGTAAGCTCATGCCGGTCGAAGATACCAGGCCGCTGCGACTGTTTATTAAAAACACAGCACTCTGCAAACACGAAAGTGGACGTATAGGGTGTGACGCCTGCCCGGTGCCGGAAGGTTAATTGATGGGGTTAGCTAACGCGAAGCTCTTGATCGAAGCCCCGGTAAACGGCGGCCGTAACTATAACGGTCCTAAGGTAGCGAAATTCCTTGTCGGGTAAGTTCCGACCTGCACGAATGGCGTAACGATGGCGGCGCTGTCTCCACCCGAGACTCAGTGAAATTGAAATCGCTGTGAAGATGCAGTGTATCCGCGGCTAGACGGAAAGACCCCGTGAACCTTTACTATAGCTTTGCACTGGACTTTGAATTTGCTTGTGTAGGATAGGTGGGAGGCTTTGAAGCGTGGACGCCAGTCTGCGTGGAGCCATCCTTGAAATACCACCCTGGCAACTTTGAGGTTCTAACTCAGGTCCGTTATCCGGATCGAGGACAGTGTATGGTGGGTAGTTTGACTGGGGCGGTCTCCTCCTAAAGAGTAACGGAGGAGTACGAAGGTGCGCTCAGACCGGTCGGAAATCGGTCGTAGAGTATAAAGGCAAAAGCGCGCTTGACTGCGAGACAGACACGTCGAGCAGGTACGAAAGTAGGTCTTAGTGATCCGGTGGTTCTGTATGGAAGGGCCATCGCTCAACGGATAAAAGGTACTCCGGGGATAACAGGCTGATACCGCCCAAGAGTTCATATCGACGGCGGTGTTTGGCACCTCGATGTCGGCTCATCACATCCTGGGGCTGAAGCCGGTCCCAAGGGTATGGCTGTTCGCCATTTAAAGTGGTACGCGAGCTGGGTTTAGAACGTCGTGAGACAGTTCGGTCCCTATCTGCCGTGGACGTTTGAGATTTGAGAGGGGCTGCTCCTAGTACGAGAGGACCGGAGTGGACGAACCTCTGGTGTTCCGGTTGTCACGCCAGTGGCATTGCCGGGTAGCTATGTTCGGAATAGATAACCGCTGAAAGCATCTAAGCGGGAAACTAGCCTCAAGATGAGATCTCACTGGAACCTTGAGTTCCCTGAAGGGCCGTCGAAGACTACGACGTTGATAGGTTGGGTGTGTAAGCGCTGTGAGGCGTTGAGCTAACCAATACTAATTGCCCGTGAGGCTTGACCATATAACACCCAAGCAATTTGAGTCGAAAGGCCAGATTGCGGTGTGTGAAGACGCAATGAACCGAAAGTTCGACGCTCACAAAACACCACGATCTATCACATACCCAATTTGCTGAAGCGAGGCCAGCTGGCCACGACTCAGTACCCGAATTTCTTGACGACCATAGAGCATTGGAACCACCTGATCCCATCCCGAACTCAGCAGTGAAACGATGCATCGCCGATGGTAGTGTGGGGTTTCCCCATGTGAGAGTAGGTCATCGTCAAGATTAAATTCCGAAACCCCAATTGCGAAAGCAGTTGGGGTTTTGTTTTGGGCGCTCGAAAATTCCAGCGCTTTCAGCAACATTAAATAAGCTGCCGTTGAGGGAATTCGATACAAAGTGTTTCTGCATTTTTGCTATGGTGCAGCACATTTTCACAAGGATTGATCTTTATCCGCAGGATGCGGCGTCGACCTTTTCCAACGAGATGCTGTAGAAATGCCTGAACCAATACCTATCAAAGATCACGAAAAAGAAAACCGTTTGGTCAACAAACGTTTGTTTGCCTGCGCATTGCTGGTAATTGGGATCACGTGCGCCTTGGTGGGGCGTATGTATTTTTTGCAAGTCGTGCAGTACGACTATCACTCCACAATTTCGGAAAACAACCGGGTCCACGTACTGCCCATCACACCGACTCGCGGCTTGATCTATGACCGTAATGGTGTGGTCCTGGCCGACAACCGCCCGAGTTACAACTTGACCATCACCCGTGAGCGCACAGCCGACCTCAAGGGTGAACTGGACGAAATCGTCAATCTGCTGCATCTGCCTGCCGAAGACCGTGCGGTGTTTGATAAGGCGCTCAAGCAGGCCCGCCACCCGTTTGTTCCCGTCACGTTGTTCTACGAGTTGACCGAAGAGCAGATCGCCGTTTTGGCCGTCAACGAGTTCCGTCTACCAGGGGTGGACGTGGAGCCACAGTTCGTTCGCCACTACCCCCTGGGCGCGCACTTTGCCCACTCCATTGGCTACGTCGGTCGTATTAACGAAAAGGAATCCAAGACCCTTGATTCGGTGGAGTACCGCGGTACCCAATCTATCGGCAAAACCGGAATCGAGCGTTTTTACGAGTCTGAACTGCATGGCCATGTCGGTTATGAAGAGGTAGAGACCAACGCACAGGGCCGTGTGCTGCGCGTGCTCAAGCACACCGATCCGATCCCTGGTAAAAACATCGTCCTGAGCCTCGACGTCAAGCTACAGGAAGCTGCCGAAGAGGCCTTGGGTGACCGTCGTGGTTCGGTGGTCGCCCTGGACCCGCAGACCGGTGAAGTACTGGCTATGGTCAGTAAACCGAGTTTCGATCCGAACTTGTTTGTCACAGGCATTAGCTTCAAGGAGTACGCTGCGCTACACGACTCCATTGACCGACCGCTGTTCAACCGCGTGCTACGCGGGCTCTATGCGCCGGGTTCAACCATCAAGCCGGAAGTGGCCATCGCCGGTCTCGACAGTGGCGTTGTTACTCCACAAACCCGAGTGTTCGACCCGGGTTACTATCAGTTGCCAGACTTTGACCATAAATACCGCAACTGGAACCACAGTGGTGACGGCTGGGTGGACATGGACGCGGCCATCATGCGTTCCAACGACACTTACTTCTACGATCTGGCCCATAAGCTCGGGATCGATCGCCTGCACGACTATCTGGCCGAGTTCGGCCTGGGTCAGAAAGTGTCCCTGGATATGTTCGAAGAGTCTGCCGGCTTAATGCCATCCCAGGCCTGGAAGCGTGCAACCCGACGCCAGCCGTGGTTCCCAGGCGAAACCGTGATCCTCGGTATTGGCCAAGGCTACATGCAAGTGACACCGTTGCAATTGGCCCAGGCCACGGCATTGATCGCCAACAAAGGCGTATGGAACCGACCGCACCTGGCCAAGACAATCAATGGTGTGCCACCGGTGGATGAGCACCCAATGCCCAACGTGATCCTCAAGGACCCGCGTGACTGGGAGCAGGTCAACCACGGCATGCAATTGGTGATGCACGATCCCCGCGGTATCGCCCGAGCGGCAGCGCAAGGCGCGCAATACCGCATCGCCGGCAAGAGTGGTACCGCCCAGGTGGTGGCGATCAAGCAGGGTGAGCGCTACAACCGCAACAAGACGTTGGAGCGGCATCGCGATAACGCCTTGTTCGTCGGTTTCGCGCCGGCCGAACACCCGAAAATCGTGATTTCAGTCATGATCGAAAACGGTGAGGCCGGCGGCCGTGTAGCCGGGCCTGTGGTGCGACAGATCATGGATGCTTGGCTGCTCGACCAGGAAGGCCATCTCAAGCCGCAATATGCAGCGCCGGCCAAGGCACCCGGCGACCCAAGGGTTTGACTCAAACCGCCCACTCATCCCAGCGCGCTACGCCGTCATAGGCCAGCCAGGACACTTCATGGGCCGTCCAGATGTGCGAGGTGGCCCTGACGCCCGGATCATCATCCAGCGTCGCCACCCGGACGATCACGTGGGGCTGATGCCCACGTTCAGCGATCAGATGTGAGCCGCAGCGTGAGCAGAAATGTCTGAATTTGCCCGGCGAAGACTCAAAGGACGACAGCAGCTCCTCACCGAGTGTCCAGCGAAAATGTTCACGCATCACCCCGGCCGTGGCAACAAACGCGGCCGCGTGCGCCTTGCGGCAGCTTGCGCAGTGGCAGTGGCTGATGGGCATGTCCAGGCTGTCCACTTGATAGCGCACACCTTTGCACAAGCAACTTCCATTCAGTGGGTCAGTCATAACCTATGGCCAGGCAAGGAGGGGTCATCATCATCGCGCACAACGCAAGGTTGCGCATTGATTGATGTCGCCTACTGTTCAATGAAGGAGGTGACTTATGCACGTATTAGATCGCATCGAACGTAAAGTCCTGCTCAATGCGTCACGTAAACAGGTCTGGGAGGCTCTCACGGAGGCCGAGCAATTTGGACGCTGGTTCGGTATCGCGCTTAAGGGTAAAACCTTTGTGGCTGGGGAAACCATCGAAGCGCCGATTACCTATCCAGGTTATGAACATGTCGTGTGGAAGGCCAGGGTCGAACGTATCCTGCCCCAAACGCTGTTTTCCTTCTGGTGGCATCCTTTCGCAGTGGAAGAGGGCGTCGACTATGACAAAGAGGCACCGACGCTGGTGGAGTTCACGATTGAAGATCGCGCCCCAGGCATCCTGTTGCGGGTCGTCGAGTCCGGTTTTGACAAGGTGCCCGAAGCGCGTCGTCAGAAAGCCTTCAAGATGAACTCCCGTGGCTGGGACGAGCAAATGAGCAATATCGAAAATTATCTGAGCAAGCCCCCAATAAGGTGATGGGGCACACCGGAGGGCAGTCTTCACTCCGCTAGGCAGACAGGCCGCTGACGGGCTCACAAAGCACGTTCAGCTCGATGCCTTTTCTTGATTTGCTGGCCTTCATGCACACAGCGGTCGGTGGTGGCGTTTGCACGGATGCCGAGTAGAATCACGCCCTGAAAGCGATTCCTGAGGTGCGGTACGGTGGATTTACAGCAGGGTTTTGTCCTGACCCGGCATTGGCGCGATACCCCGACCGGTACGGAGGTCAGCTTCTGGCTGGCCACCGACCAAGGGCCAAGGTGCATTCGCCTACCCGTGCAGACCTCGGTGGTGTTCATCCCAGAGGCCCATCGCAAGCCACTCGATTGGCTGCTCAAGGGGGAGCGCGATCTCGAGTTGCGGCCCTTGCAGCTATGCGACTTTCATCACCGTCCGGTTCTGGGCCTCTATGCCCGCCAGCACCGCCAGTTGATGGACATCGAGAAGCGCCTGCGCGCTGCCGGGGTCGATGTGTACGAAGGTGACGTGCGGCCGCCCGAGCGCTACATGATGGAGCGCTTTATCACCGCCCCGGTGTGGTTCGGCGGCACTGCGGATGCGAGCGGCACCTTGCTCGACGCGCAAATGAAGCCAGCCCCCGACTACCGTCCTCCCTTGAAGCTGGTGTCCTTGGACATCGAGACCACCGCCCAGGGCGATCTCTACTCCATCGCTCTTGAAGGCTGTGGCGAACGCCAGGTGTACATGCTCGGCCCGCCGAACAAAACCGACGCCGTGGATTTCAAGCTCAACTATTGCGACACCCGCGCTCAACTGATCGAACACCTCAACCAATGGCTGGCCACTTTCGACCCCGACGCGATCATCGGCTGGAACGTGGTGCAGTTCGACCTGCGCGTACTCCACGAACACGCCCAACGCCTGAACGTGCCGCTGTTGCTGGGACGTGGCGGTGAAGCCATGGCCTGGCGCGAACACGGCAGCCGCAATCACTACTTTGCGGCGGCGGCAGGAAGACTGATCATCGACGGTATCGAAGCGCTGCGTTCGGCGACTTGGAGTTTTGAATCCTTCAGCCTGGAAAACGTTGCGCAAACCCTGCTCGGCGAAGGCAAGGACATCTCCACGCCGTACCAGCGCATGGACGAAATCAACCGCATGTTTGCCGAGGACAAGCCTGCCCTGGCGCGCTACAACCTCAAGGACTGCGAACTGGTCACGCGGATTTTCGAAAAGACCGAGTTGCTCAAGTTCCTGCTGGAACGGGCCAGCGTCACCGGGTTGCCGGCCGACCGCAACGGCGGCTCCGTGGCCGCCTTCACCCACCTGTACATGCCGTTGATGCACCGCCAGGGTTTTGTAGCACCGAACCTGGGCGACAAACCGCCCCAAGCCAGCCCCGGCGGTTTTGTCATGGACTCGCGCCCAGGCCTCTATGAGTCGGTGCTGGTGCTGGACTACAAAAGCCTTTACCCGTCGATCATCCGCAGCTTCCTCATCGACCCGGTGGGCTTGATCGAAGGTCTCAAGCATCCCGACGACAGCGATTCGGTGGAAGGCTTTCGCGGGGCGCGCTTCTCCCGCACCCGGCATTGCCTGCCGTCCATTGTCACGCGGGTGTCGGAAGGCCGCGAAGAGGCCAAGCGCGAACGCAATGCGCCGTTGTCCCAGGCACTGAAGATCATCATGAACGCCTTTTACGGTGTGCTCGGCTCCAGCGGCTGCCGGTTCTTCGACACCCGGCTGGCGTCCTCGATTACCCTGCGTGGGCATCAGATCATGCGCCAGACCCGTGCACTGGTTGAGGCCCAAGGGTACGAGGTGATTTACGGCGACACCGACTCCACCTTCGTCTGGCTGGGCAGCGCGCACTCTGCGCAGGACGCCAATCGCATCGGCCTGGCGCTGGTGCAGCACGTCAACAACTGGTGGCGCGCACCTGAGCAACGAGTACGGCCTGCAAAGCGCCCTGGAACTGCAATACGAAACCCACTTCAGTCGCTTCCTGATGCCGACCATTCGTGGCGCCGAGGAGGGCAGCAAAAAGCGCTATGCCGGCCTGGTCGTGCGCGAAGATGGCAGCGAAGAAATGGTCTATAAAGGCCTGGAAACCGTGCGCAGCGACTGGTCGCCCCTGGCCCGGCAATTCCAGCAGGAACTCTACCAACGCATCTTCCACCGCCAACCCCATCAGGACTACATACGCGACTACGTGCGGCGTACCTTGAGCGGCGAATTCGATGAGTTGTTGATCTACCGCAAACGCCTGCGCCGGCCCTTGCACGACTACGAACGCAACGTCCCGCCCCACGTACGCGCCGCGCGCCTGGCAGACGAGTACAACGACCGCCTGGGCCGCCCGCGCCAGTATCAGCGTGGTGGCTGGATCAGCTACGTGATCAGCGTCAACGGCCCGGAACCGCTGGAAGTGCGGCGGGCACCCATCGACTACGACCACTACGTCACGCGCCAATTGCAGCCCGTGGCTGACGCAATCCTGCCGTTCGTGAATGACGATTTCGGTACCCTGGTAGGCGGGCAGATGGGGCTATTCTAGCTAATCGACCACAGGCTCGATATTGCCCATCGCTCAGGAGGAAACGCCCATGTACACCCTTTATGGCACCGACGAATCCGGCTCCTGCATGATCGAAATTGCCCTGCGGCGCTGCGCAGTGCCGTGGCATCGCGTGCAGGCCAGTTCCTGGCAGGACGGCGAGGGTAGCGACGCGCTTGCACGTATCAATCCACTCAAACAGATCCCCACCCTGGTCACTCCAAATGGCCAGGTACTGACCGAAAGCGCCGCGATCCTGATCCACTTGGGCCTGGAGTATCCCAAGGCCGAATTGCTGGCCGGCGATCGTGCGCAGATCCTGCGCGGCTTGCTGTATATCGCCGCCAACTGCTATTCGGCGATCGGCATCATCGACTACCCGCAACGCTGGTTGGGCAATGCCGATGAGGCGCAACAAGCGCAACTGGTCAGCGGCACACGGCGCTACCTGCGCCAGGCTTGGGTCGTGTTTGCCGATCAGTTTGCCGGCCAGCTGTTTACCCCGAGCAACGCGCCGAATGCACTGGGCATCATGGCGGCGGCGGTGTCGCGTTGGGACGACGCGCGTGAGGTGCTCGGCAACCTGGCGCCGGGCTTTGCGCAGAGCCTGGAGCGGGTAGACGCTGACCCTGTCGTGGCCCCCGTTTTTGCCCGGCATTGGCCGCAGTGGAAGGTCTCGTAACCGGAAGAAACAATGACCGAGCCACTGTCCAAGCCCTTGCGTAGCGGGCTTCCTGACCTACGCTTCTCAAAGTGGTGTAGGAATCATCCTTGAATTTGGCTGTCGCAGACATGAAACTCAAGAACCCTGCATGGAATTCAAAGGAGGTGCGCATGCTCATCCGGTCGCTGACCCTGGCTACCTTGATGGCTTTTACGGGGCCTTTGTTGGCCGCTGATGATAATCCGCTCAAGCAGGAATTGGGCAAGACGCGCCCACTGGTGGTCGTGGAGCTTGATGCTGGAAACCCGACACTGGCAACGCTGAAGAAACAACTGGAAGAGGCTGCCACCAAGCAGGCGTTCGAAGAGCGCAGCATGGTGTTCTACACCGTGAAGTTCGGCAGCATTGGTGCCGAAGGGGAGAAGTTCGCCAAGGATCCCAAAGACAGCAAAAAGCTCACGCCGCCTGAAACCAACGCACTGATCCGTGCCCTCAAGCTCGGCGTCGGCAGCGGCACCAAAGTGATTCTGATCGGCAAGGACGGCGAGAAGAAACTCGAGAAAACCGTGCCGCCGGACAGCCTTGACCTGAAGGAATTCTTCAGCGCCATCGACCAGATGCCGATGGCGGAAAAGGAGCTTGCCGCCCCTGCGGAACCGGAGCCTGTTGCAGCCGCTCCAGCCAAGGGCACCAAACCCGCCAAGCCCGGCAACAAAACCCCTAAGCCACTGGAGGATTGAACAGGCCCCCACCCACCGTTCTGGTGGGAAGCGGCCTCAGGCTTTCCACGGCTTGAGCCAAAGCCCCAGCCCCACCAACACCAGCGCGCCGGCCAGGCTACTTAACCCCAACTGCCACCCATCGTTGTGCAATGGATGCAGGGCCAGCGCCGCCACACCCAACAGAACCCCGCTCAAGCCCCACTGCAACGGCCAGCCCAGTTGGCCGAGCAGTTGCTGGCGGTGCATTAGCAACACGTTGGTCACCACCACGCCACCCAACGCCGCCAAGGCGATCCCCGGCAGGCCGAAACAATAGGGCAGCACCACCAGCAAAGCGGCGTTGACCAGGCTGCCCAGCAGTTCGCAGTTGAGTGGCAGGCGCGTGTCGCCGCTGGCATAGGCATAGCGGGCGAGCATGGCGTTCCAGGCGCCAAACACCAGTGGCGTGGCGAACCAGGCCAGCAGCGCCGGCAGTGGGCCGTCGACGCTCTGGGCGGGCATCAGCAGATGGATCAGCGTGGGGCTGGCGCCAATCAGGCCGAAGGCTGCAGGCAGGCTCAGCAGGGTCGCTGCATCCAGGCCGCGGCGCAGCAGGGCCAGGCGCTGTTGACCTTGCTCGCCGCTCATCATGCCCAGCAGCACTTGGTTGAGGCTCATCAGGGCGATCAATGGCAGGTTGATCAGCTTGCGTGCGAGGTTAACCCACGTAACAGCGCCTTCCCCCAGGAAACTGGCGATCAATCGTTCCAGTAGCGCCAGGCCCTGGCTGGCCACGTTGCTGGCCAACAACGGCCCGATGCGCCCCAGCAATTCGCGGCCGGCCAGAGGGTCGCCGGTGACCTGCCACGGCCGCCAGCCGAAAGACCAGACCGGCGCCAGCAACGGCAGGCACATCAAGACACTGCCAGCAAAAAAGCTCATGGCCAGTTCGGCACTGTCGCTGGAACTGCCGCGGATAAACAGGTACAGCACCGGTGGCAGATTGAACAGTAAAGAGCCCAGGCCTGGCAGGACAAAACGTTGGCGTGCCTGCAAGGGAATACTGAACAGCCCATGCATCACCAGGCCTGGCGCACAGGCGGCCAGCCAGCGCAGGTTGGCGGCGGCTTGTGCATGGGCCGCGGCGTCCAGGCCGGGCCCGATCAGGCGCACCCACAGCGGCGCGCCCAGCGCCAGTATGGCAAACAGCGCCAGGCCCACCCCCAGCAGGCGGGGGGACAGGCAGGCCAACCAAGCTTGCTGGCGGTGTGGGTCGCGTTGCTGATAGAGGGGCAGGGCCGCCGCTGCGAGCAAGCCGGCAGCCAGGGTCATGCGCAATGCTTCGGGCAAAAACACCGCCACCAGAAACCCGTCGCTGCGACTGCCCGCGCCCCAGGCCGCCACCAGTAGCCATTCTCGTGCAAAACCGGCCACCAACCCGGCGAGCGTCGCCAGGGTCAGCCAGAGCGTGCTGCCGAACATCAGTGAAACAGGGTGAACAGGCCCTTGCCACCCACCTTATAGTTCAGGTCATGGCAACGCTCGCCCATGATTTTGGCACCACTTCCGCCAATGATTTTGTAGGGCGCAACGGCTTTGGCCACCACGGTATTGGCGCTTATCACCGAACCATAGCCCAGGTGCGTGCCGAAGCCGATCAACGCACGGCTGCCGATCCAGACGTAGTCGTCGATGTAAGTCGGCCCGGAAATCGACCAGAACTCCGGCGCCTGCAAATCATGGCTGCCGGCGATGAGCAGAACATGCGACGCAATCGCCACATGGTTGCCGATCACCAGTCCGGCGCGGGCGTCCACTTGGCAATGCCAACCGATTACCGAATCGTCGCCGACCACCAAATTGTGCATGCCCAGAACTTCGGTGTTACGCCACAAGCTGGAGCCCTTGCCGATCTTCGCGCCACCCAGGCGCAGCCAGGCAATGCGCACATGGTGGCTGGGGATCTTGTTGATCAAGATGTTGTAGGCCATGTCCCAGGCACTGCGCCAGCGGTCTTTGACGGTTGCCCAGTTTTTGCCGTAACGGGGCAGTAACTCGGCCGCAAGGTCCTGTTTCATCCGGCGGAACAGGCGTCGGGCCACCGGGTGTTCAATCGCAGTTTCCAGGTCGATGGAGCTGATCCAGAACCGCTTGTTGTCGCCTTCGCCTTCTTCAAATACCACGTCGTTGGCCAGGCACCAGTCCAGCGCCTCTTCCAGGTCTGGCAGGCTTACGCCTAGTTCACTGGCCAGCATGGGGAGACGGTCGCGCAAGTCGGTGGAGTGAATCATCCGGTGCTTCATGGTCGGTTATCCTTTGGCGCAGTAGCAGGAACGGTGGCGGTAACGGTGGGGCGCAGGCGCACCTGTTGCAGGCTCATGCCCATCAACAGCCAGAACAGCGCGATCAGTACAAAGGTGAAGCTGAAATAGTGGTCGAAAATCCCCGTCAGCAGCGCCGCTAACACGCCACAGATGCACCCCAGCCACAGCGCATTGTCGGCGGTGACCTTGCGCACCTGGCCCAGGGGCCGCACTTCGCGCCACCACAACAGGGTGACGGTGATAAACAGCAGCATCCCTGGAATGCCGACCTTGTAGATGAAGTTCAGCCACAGGTTTGAGATCCCCAACAGATTGGTGCCGGGCACGGGCGGGTCGATCTTGAAGCCGATCCCCAGGGGGAAGGTCGCCATGGCGGCGGGGAACTTGGCGTACTCGTCAAAGCGGATTTCGGTACTGGCGTTGGTGGTCGAGAAGATGGTCATCAAGCGGTCCTGCAACGGCGGATAGAACATCACCAGCGCAACGGCGAACGCCGCCCCGATACCGATGATGCGTCCGCTGTTCGGCACGCGCTTGTAGGCCAGCCAGATCAACACCAGCGCCAAGGCCACGATGGCTCCGCGGGAAATGCTCAGCAGCAAGCCGGCACACCCCAGCACCGCCACCGCCAGACCCAGCGCCCGGCGCCAGCCGCTGCGGGTCCAGCCATAAAACAGTGCCAGGGGAATAAACAGCACCAGCACGCCACCGGTCAGGTTGGGGTGCACCCAGGGCGAGGCCATGCGCGTGTAGTTGGCAGAGAAAATATCCTTCACCGCTTCCGGGTGGGCGTATTTGAGGTCGGTGAGAATATCGATCATCGACATCGCGTTGCGCGTCTTCAGGAACATGAAGATCGACAGCAACAGCATCGCCAGGTTACCCAGCAACAGGGCGACCACCACCTTGTCGCGGTCGGCATCGGTGCGTAGCAGCAGCGGCACGATAAACAGCATCGACAGGTTCATCAGCCAGCGCACCCAGTTCACCGGCCCGTTGCCTTCGGCATGGATGATCAACATGCCCCAGATAAACGGAATGGTGCTGAACAGCATCAGCCACATCAGCGCCCGCTCGGTCGGCCGCCACAGCATGAAACCACGGGTCTTGCCGATGAACGATTGCCAGAACACTCCGACCCAAGTCAGCCCCAGCACCGCCTCGCTGACGGTGGTGCGGATACCCAGTTGCAAGGTGGTGTAGGGAATACTGGTGGCCAGTACCGCGAAAATCAGCAAGCCCCACAGGGGAAAGCGGATCAGCGTCAAAGCCACGGCTACACCGGCCACGACCAGCATGACCTTGATCGGCGACAGGGCCAACAGCAACCCGCCGAACACCAGGCCCAGCAGCAGACTGACGAATTTTCCTGGCAGCATTAGCGATCCAATTCCTTGAGCAAAGTGTCCACGCGTGAGCGATAGGCCGGTTCGGCAAATTGCCGGGCCCAGGCGCGGTGTGTTTCGCCGTCTTGCGTGGCATCGGCGGCTGCCAGTTGTTGCATGACGTTTTGCAATTGCTCGGCATCATGGGGGGCGAAGCGCGGGGCGTTGGGCGGCGCGATTTCATCCAGGGCGCTGCCGCGTGCCACCGCGACCGGCGTGCCGACACTCAAGGCTTCCACCACTGGCAGGCCGAAGCCCTCGGCATAGGATGGCTGCCACAGGCACGCGGCATGGCGGTAGAGTGCTTGCAGTTGGCCGTCCGACAAACCGGTGCACCAATGCAGGCCCGGCAGGTCACCAAGTGCCGTCGGTACATCGCTGGCGTGGCCCACCAGGACCATGTCCGGCACGTCAGGGTTCAGCGCACGGCAGGCCTGCCATTGGCGCAGGAAGAACTCCATGTTCTTGCGCGGCTCCCGCGTGCCCACAACCAGCCAGTAGTGTGTCGGCAGGTTGGTTGGCAGCGGCTCTGGCGCTGCATTCAATTCGGGCACTAGGTTGTTCAGCACGCGGAACTTGGCCCGGGCCCAGGGGAACAGGCGCGCGGCCTCATTGCAGGAAAACTGCGAAGGGCACCACACCCGATCAGCCTGCCACACCGACCAGGCAATCGAGGCCCCGTCGATCAGGCGGTAGGCCAGGGCTTTGAGTTTGGATCGATGGAAGTTGCGGTGGGTGAGCTGAAACAGGTCATGCAACACCAGCACATAGCGGGTGCCAGCGGGTTTGCGGCACAGCGGCAAGCCCATATTGGCCGTGGCGATGTACAGGTCGATCTGCTGCTCGTGCAAAGCCTTGGGCAAGAAACCGCGCTCGAACCGCAGGCGCACTTGTGGGCGTTGCAGGCCGTCCAGCGGGCTGGCCCAGGCCGGGCAAACGGCAGTCTGGCGTTGTGGATGGTCCAGGGGCGCCTCGGTGAACAGCACCACCTCGGTGTTGCCGCGTGCGCGCAGGGCGTCTTCCAGAGCCACGACCTGGCGGGCGATGCCCGAAGACGGCGCAACTGTGGCGGGGCGATAGTCCAGGGCTACACGCATGGCTGAGACTCCTTGGCGGTGAGCAAGCTGCGGTAGAGGTGCTCCAGTTCGTTAGCCGCCACCGCCCAGTCGTGGTAGTGACGCGCATAGTCGCGTGCGGCATCGGCCAGCCGCCCGGCCAGCGCCGGTTCATCCAGCAGGCGCACAACGGCGTCGGCCAGGGCCTCGGCGTTTTCGCCGGCCAGGTAATGCACCTGGGGCTGCACCGCCAACCCGGAGACACCCTGGGCCGTGCTGACCAGAGGCAAGCCGGCGGCCATCGCCTCCAGCACTTTGAGCTTGGAGCCGCCGCCATGGCGCAACGGGGCGACAAAACCGGCGCAGCGGCGCTGCAAGGCGCACAGGTCGGGAACAAAACCCAGCCACTCGATACGCTCATCTGGCCAACGCTCGCGCCAGTGTTCGGGTAAGCCATAGCCGACCACCGCCAGGCGCGCATTCGGGCACTGCAACCAGATCCTGGGGAAGATTTCTTCGAGCAGCCACTGCACGGCGTCCAGGTTCGGTGCATATTCGTAGTTGCCAACGAACAACAGGCGCTGGCTCTGCGCATCAGCGCTGACCTCGGCAAAGGCTCGGCTGTCCACCCCGTTGACCACCACGGTCACCGGCGTCGATGACAATGGCCGCATGGCCTGGGCGTCCGCCTCGGTCACGGCGACTACCTGGGCGGCGGTATCGAATGCCTTGCGTTCCCATTGTCGGCAGCGCCACTGGTCATACTGTACAAACGGTGCGGCCCACTTCGGGAAGCGGTCGTAAGTGGCGCCGCCGAGGCTCGATTCCAGGTTGTGCTCGGTCAGCACAAAGTCGCGCCGTTGCTGCTGCAGGGTACGCAGGAACGGCTGCAGGCTGTAGCTGTGTTCCACCTGAATCACGTCCCAGCGCTCGTTCAACAGTTGCGCAAACTGTGCCTGCAACGGTGCCGATAGGCCGTTGACCGTGGTCAACAGCGGCCAGGGGGCGAACACGCCACCGAGCAGGGTCAGCGGGTGTTTCAGTGGCCGGCGCGGTACGACGATCAAGCGTTCGAGCAACGGCTCCAAGGCCGCATGCACCGCGTCATCGGCCAGCGTTTTTGATTGCGCCAGCAGCGTGATGCGATGCCCGCGCTCACTCAAGGTGCGCAGCAAATGGTACTGCCGCGTTTTGCCGCCGCTGGTGGTCGGCCACGGCAGGTAGGGCACAATCCATAGGATTCTCATGTACAGCTCTCCATGCCCAGGGCTACCACACCAGTATCTGCAAACTTGGCTTCACCACCGGGCGAATACCGTTGTCGTCGCTCAGGGTTTGCCGGGCGCCGGTCAGCGGGTCCAGCAGTTCTGCGCGTTTGATGCTGGGCAGGCTGATGTTGCTGCCTTCGGCACTCCAATACATCAGCAGGTGTTTTCCGTCAGGGCGGGTCCAGGCCACGCTGTAGAAACTGTCTGGTACATCCTGCAACGGCGGCGTGTTGCCGGGTTTAAGCGTGGGGCCGGTGATCTCCAGGAAGCGGGCGAGGGCGGTGTATACCGGCTTGGGTTCGCCATCAAGGTTCAACAGGCCGTAATGCTGGTCGCGTGGCGAGGCGCGTTGGTCGAGGTCAGACAAGGCGAACAGAAAGATCTTCTGGTAGTCCTGGGAAGCCATCAAGGCCAGGCGGCGCAAGGTGTAATCGGCTTGCCCGTCGATACCGATCAGGTCCTGCATTTCCTTGGGGCCGGCATAGCTGGACCAGCCCCATTCAGTGGCCCATACCTGCTTGATCCCGGCACCGTGGAGCATCGAATTGAGTTGATCGCCGCGCAGCAGCACTTCGTTCTTGCCTGGCTCATCGGTTTCCGGGGTCATCGAATAAGGGTGATACGCCGCGACCATGCCCAGGCTTTGCACGCCCAGCGCGCCGAGGGCTTCAAACATCAGGGTTTTGCCACGGGGCGGCATCTGGCTGTAATACGCCATGCCGCCCATGACTTGCAGTTTGTCGGGCGCAGCAATGTTCAAGGCCTTGTGACTGGCCAACAACAACTGCGCGTATTCCTTGGCGTTGACTTTAGGGCGCCAGTTGTTCGGCAGGTTCTGTTCATTCCACACCTGCCAGGCATCGATATTCGGGTAGCGCTTGGCCAGGACGGCCAGGCGCATCGCATAGATGTTGGCGTCCCGTGGCTGATACTGGTCTTGGAACGGCACGCCCTTGGGTGCGGTGGTGATAAAGGGCGCCGAGCCCACCAGGTAAAACACCGAGCGCAGTTTTTCGGCGGTCAGGGTGCGGTCTAGTTCGTCGAAGGTGCTCAGCTGATACTCGTCTTCCTTGGGTTCCAGGCGATCCCAGTGCAGGTCGACCCGCACCCATTGCAACCCTAGCTTTTTATATTGCTTGATCTGCTTGCGGTACTGCTCGGGTGTGAACCACAGGAAGTGCGCGTTCACGCCGAGGAAGTCCTTCCAGACTATGGTGCGCTCCGGGGCCAGGTTGACCGGCTGCGCATCAACTTTTTCACTCAACAGCAGGGCGCTACCGACGGCGATTGACAGCGCCAGCGGCAAGTAGCGCCACACTGGGCGAACGGATGACAGGTTCATCGCAACGGTTCCTTACAAGCATCCCGAAATAATTCAGCAAACCGCTGGGCCGTGTTGGCCCACTGGCGTTGGCGGCCGATTTCTCCCGCCCGGTCGGCCCATTGCTGCGCCTGTTGCGGGTCGAGGATCAAGCGGTTCAAGGCGTTGCTCAAGGACGCTGTATCGCCCTGCTGATAGGTGATGCCATTGCCGCCGGCCACCTCTTCGGCAAAGGCGCGGGCGTTGGAGGTGATCACCCCGCGGCCGCATGCATTGGCCCACGACAGCGCGCCACTGGTGCCGCGCATCTGCCCCAGGAAACTGAGTTTTTTCGATTCGCGATAGGGCAGCACCATCACATGGTGCGCCTGGATCGTAGAAGGAATCTGCGCCGAGGGCAGGTCCAGTTGCCAGTCCACCACATCCTCCAAGTGCAGCGCGCTGATCTGCTGGCGCAGGCCATCGAGGTAGTTGCCGGCGGGGTCAAAAGTCATTTCCGGCGCGGTGCCACCGGCCAGGGTCAGGCGTACCTGGCCTCGGCATTGCGGGTGGGCGGCCAGTGATTGGGCCAGGGCCTGGAGCAGGTCCTCAATGCCCTTGCCACGGTAGATAAAGCCGAAATACAGCAGGCGCAACGGCGCCAGTGGCGGCAAGGCCTGGGGCGCGATGGGCAGGTTGCCATGGGCAATTACCGCCACCTGTTGCGGGCGCAGGCCCATGCGCTGGCGCAGGCAGTCGCCGCCCAGGCGGGTGAGGGTGATCAGCCGGCGCATACCTTTGGCCAAGCGCCGTTCTTCGTGCAAGGTCAGCGGGTCGGCCAACAGCGCGGCCGCTTGGGGCAGCGGGTGGGGCAGGCGTTCAAGTAGCGTCAAGGGGAGAAACAGCTTGGCCCGGCGCCAGATCAGGCGCTCCGGGTCATGCACCGTGGCGGTCAACGGCAGGTGCGGTTGCGCCCGGCGCAGGTACTCCAGCGCCTGGAACTCACCGAAGCGTCCACCTCCCAGTTCAGCATGCACCAGGTCCACGCTGCGCCAGTCAAAGGCCTGCAGGCGCTTCAACTGTTCAGGCAGCTCCAGGCAGCCGGCGAGCGGGGTCACCACCTCCAGGCCCTGTTCGATCAACGCGTTGCGCAAGTGCGCGGCGTAATCGGCGATCCCGGTCTGCTCCGGTGGCAGCGGCGCCAGCAATGCGATACGCATCAGGCCGCCCCACGCCAGCTGTTGAGTCGCGCCAGCACCTTGGCCGGCACTTCGAAGCGGCGGCGGTTGAGGATCATGCCATCGACTTTGCCGAATGCAGTGGTCAGCAACGACACGGCATTTTCGATCGTCGGTACGGTGCTGGTGCGGGCCTCGATTACCAGCACGATCTGGTCGGCGCGGCGCAGCGTCAGGAACGCCTGCGGGTTGGAGGACAGCGCCGAGGCGTCCAGCAGTAATACTTCACCCGGCGTTGGCGCGTTCGCCCCATCGACCGAGACGCGATGGCCACGCTCCTCCAGCAAACGCTTGAGTTGCGAGGCGATAAAGGTCACACCCTCGCCATGGCGCGCCGAGGTCAGGCCCAGGGCGAAACCTTCGGCGGCGATGCGATCCAGGGGCAGCAGGCTGTACAAGCGATAAAGGCTGGCGGTGACGGCTGCCGGCGTTGCGTCCTGTACATCGGGAATGCTGCTCCACAGCGGCACATGGAACATCTCCTGCAAGCGGGTGCCATCGTGGATGCGCTGGTCCAGCAGGTACAGCACATAGATGGTCAGCAAGCCCACGGCCACGCCGGCGGGAATGGCGAACAACAGCATCAGCAGGCTCTTGGGAAACACGCGTGCCGGGTTGAGGGTGGCGTGTTCGATCAGGGCGATGTTGCTGATCTGGCTGTTGTCCAGTTCATGGTCGATTCGCGCCTGTTCAAGATTGTCCGAGTACAAGGCATAGCTCTTTTCGGCCGTGCGCAGTTGTTGGCTCAGGGTATTGAGTTGCGGTTCATCGGTCATCGCCTGGTCACGCTGGGTGCGCAGTTCGGCAAGGGTCTTGTCGTAGTTCTCGATTTCCCCGGCCAGTTTGCGCTCTTGCAACTGGGCGTCGATCATTTGCTGTTTGACGTTGATCACCAGGCTGTTGGGCGCGGTGTTTTGCGAGCGTTCCAGGCGTGTGGCTTCCTGAGCACTGAGCGCTTCCATGTCGCGGATGTTCTGCTCGATCTGATTGACCTGCGGCGTACCCGGCAGGTAAGTGCGCAACAGCCGTGCCCGCTCCACTTGCAGCGCATTGAGCTGGCGCTTGAGGTCGAGCTGGGTGGGGTTGAGGCTCGTTTCGCGCATCGTCACCACGTCTGCCGGCTGGCTCTTGATCTGCTGGCTGGCGTTGGCCAGGAGGCTGCGAATCCCTGAGATCTGGTTCTGAGCACTGACCTTGGCGTCGGTGACGCGGTCGATCTGGTTGGTCAGGTTCTTCAGGCGCGCATCGACACTGATCGAGTCGATCTGCTTCAAGCGGCCTTGCAACTGATCTTTCAGGCTCTGGATATTCTCCGCCACCTTGGCGCGTTCGGTTTCATAGAAGGTGTGCAGGCTCTTGCGCCCAAGAATCCGCGCACGTTCTTCGAGGTAGGCGTTGACCCATTCCTCGACGATTTTTTGCGCCACCGCCGGGTCGTCCCAGGTAAAGGAAATCTCGATCACCGAAGACCCCGGTTCGTGACCGGCGGTGAAGTTCTTCTCCAGTGAGGTCGCCAAGCGCTCCAGCGGGCTTTGTTTCTCGGCAAGGCCGACGAACTGCAGCACACTACGAATGCCATTGATGACTTCGCCAACGCCCTTTTTGATGTAGAACTTGGTCACCTTCCAGAAGCCTTGCGGCGGTTCGGCGGTCATCGCCATATAGCGCTCGGCAACGATATGCACGATGGGCCGGCCGGTGAGCATTTTTTCTTCGTCGACAATCGGGTCGTGCTGGGTGCTCGGGGCAATCAGCGTCTGGCGATTGGCGGCTTCGATCGGCAAGGTGGTGTTGTCTCGCCCCGGCTTGACCAGCAAGCGTGCGTCCGACTCGTAGCGGGCCGGCAACAGGAAGGCACCCAGCACCGCGACGACGATTGTGGTGATCACGGCTAGTTTGAATTCGCGGCGGTAGATGAAAAACAGCCGCAGCAGGTCGCGAAGAGAGCGGATTTCGATCACAGGATCACTCCGTTGGATAGATGTTGTTCATCGAATAAAATCAGCGTGCTCAAGTGATATAAAGCCTGCGTCATAATCATTGTGGAGCGCTGATATAGGTATCGCCGGACTTGTTGCCATTGAGCTGATAATTCAAGCCCAGTCCAATCCCTTTGCTAACCGGAAACAGCTTTGTGAAATACATATCCACAGCCTCCACCGTCGCGCCGATGCCCGACTGCGGCACAAAGATCAAGTCGCCGCGCTGCAAGGCCACGCGCGGCTGATTGGGGTTGGTCAGCATGCTCTCCAGGCTGATGAAGTACGTCTTGTACTTGCCATCTGGCCCGGTGCGCAGCAAGGCCACGTTGGAGGCATCCGCCGAGGGCAATACACCACCGGAACTGAGCAGTGCCTGCTCGACGCTGACGTTGCCGGCCAGGTCGAAAAATGCCGGGTTAGGCACCGCACCGCCGATAAACACCTTGTTGCTCGGTGCGCTGGCGATGTTCACCGTCACCGCAGGTTCGCGGTAAATGCGCTTGTACTTCTCGGTGATTTCCTTGCCCAGGTCTTCGGGCGTGCGCAAGGCCGCCTTGACCCGGCCAATATTGGGCACTGAGATCACGCCGTCGGGGCGCACCACGAACACCGTCATGTCATCGGCCGCCGCCGGTTCCTGGGCATCACGCACGATACGCAGCGAGTCGCCGCTCTGGATCAGCACCTGCGGCGGCGGCAGGTCGGCCAGGGTCAGTGCCGCTTGATGACCTGCCTTGAGCGTATCGTTGTCAGGAAGCGGCACCCGCGCGGGGGTCGAACAGCCAGCCAGCCAGATTGAGGCGCTCAAGAGGCCGAGCAGGGTAAGACGGGAACGTCGGTTGATAGTCTTCATGACGGCTCAAGTCCAGTAGGTGGAAAACATGCCCAGGCGCCGTTTAAGCGCGTTGGGCAGGTGGCGTTCAAGGTGGCCGAGGCGGTAACCCAGCAATTTAAAGGCACTGCGCACCACCACTTCGGGGGCGCGGTACAGCGCGTTGGCCTCGCGCAATGCGTGCAGTTCGGCCAGCACATAACGTTTGCCTTCGCCGCCGGCGTCGCCAAACGCCTGGCGAATCCACGGCTCGCGGCCGTAGAACACACCGATATCGAAGTAGCGGCGAAACTCTTCCAGCAAGCGGTAATCGTGGGAGTGATAAACCTGCGCACTCGCGGCGTAGCGCACCTGGTAGCCGGCCAGCAGCATGCGCGCGGCTACATAGGCGTCTTCACTGCCAATCACATCCTGGGGGAAACCGCCCACCGCGCTCAGGGCGCTGCGTCGGTACACCGAAAATGAGTCGGAGCTGAAGCAGGTCTTGATGCCTAGTTGCGCTGCATCGTCCAGGCGCTTAGTGCGGCTGGCCGCCGGGTAATTGAAATGCCGCGACTGCGCGCCGAGCACGCCGGCACCGGGGTGCGGCAGCTGCCGTCCATAGGCCACGCCATTGAGCGGCTCCAGTTGCAGCTCGCTGATCAGGTTGGCGAAGGTCTCGGCGGTGGCGGGGATCGCGTCCTGGGTCATGACGATCAAGGCGTCGCCGCCCACCTGTTCACTGGCCCAGCGCCGGGTACCGCCGTGGTTGAAATCACGTGCATCGATCCGCTCCACGCGGGCGCCGAATTCGCGAAAGCGCGCCACGGTGGCATCGCTCGATGCGCTGTCGACCACCAGCATTTCATCCGGTTGCAAAGTCTGCATGCGCAGCGCTGGCAGCAGGCGATCCAGATGGCTGGCCGCGTTGCGGGTGGGGATGATCAATGACGTACGCATCAGGGCTTCACTTCAACCGGCGCGCGGCCGTAGATGTCGTCATAGCGCACGATGTCGTCTTCACCCAGGTACTCACCGCTCTGTACCTCGATCATCACCAGGTCGATGATGCCGGGGTTGGTCAGGCGGTGTTTGTGCCCGGCGGGAATGTAGGTGGACTCGTTCATGTTGAGCAGGATCTCGCGCTCGCCATTGGTGATCATCGCTGCGCCGCTGACCACCACCCAATGCTCGCTGCGGTGATGGTGCATCTGCAGGGATAGCGAACCTTTGGGCTTGACCACGATGCGCTTGATTTTGAACCGCGTGCTTTCTTCCAGCACCGTGTAGGTGCCCCACGGGCGGGTGACGGTGCGATGCAGGCTGAACGCCGGGTGATTCTGGCGCTTGAGTTCGGCAACGATATGCCGCACGTCCTGGCTGCGATGGGCGTCGGCAATCAGCAGGGCATCCGGGGTGTCGACGATGATCAGGTCGCGCACACCCACTGCACCGAGTACTCGTTTGGGCGAGTCGATATAGCAATTTTGCACGTCGTGCAGGATTGCCTCGCCATTGACCTGGTTGCCATTGTCGTCACTGGGCGTGAGTTGGCGCAGGGCTTCCCAGGAGCCGATATCGCTCCAGCCTATGTCGCAGGGCACGACCGCCACCTGGGCGGATTTTTCCATCAGCGCCACATCAATGGAGATATCCGGCGCGCTGGCGAAACCTTCAGGGCTCAGTTCGCGTTGGCGACTGCTGCTGTTTTGCAGGCTCTGGCTGTGCTCCAGTGCAGCCTTGGCCGCCTCTAGAACCGCCGGGGCGTGGCTGGCCAATTCTTCCAGTAGGGTGGCTGCCTTGAAGCAGAACATGCCGCCGTTCCACAGGTGCTTGCCGCCGTCCAGGTAGCCTTGGGCGGTGGCCAGGTCGGGCTTTTCGACAAAGCGCTGCACTCGAAACCCAGCGCCCAGTGCCGGCCCTTGTTCGATATAGCCAAAGCCGGTTTCTGCTCGGTCAGGCTGGATGCCAAAGGTCACCAGGTAACCGGCCTCGGCCAGTGCGCGGGCTTTTTCCACCGCCTCGGCAAAGGCGCCTTCATCGAGGACCAGATGATCGGCCGGCATCACCAGCAACTGCGCGTCTGCGCCAAAATGCTCTTGCACGTGCAAGGCGGCCACGGCGATGGCGGCGGCGGTGTTGCGGCCAAACGGCTCCAGCAGCAGGTCGAGGCCCAGGCGCTGGGTGTTCACCGCTCGGTAGTCGTCCAGGGTGCGAAACAGCAGGTCGCGGTTGGTCACGGTCAGGATGCTGTCGACGCCCGGCAAGTGACTGGCCCGCAGGAAGGTCTTCTGCAACAGGCTCTGGTCGTCGCGCATACGCATGAAGGGCTTGGGCATGTTCTGTCGCGAAACCGGCCACAGCCGCGTACCCGAACCACCGGAGATGATGCAGGGAATCAATCCGTTAAGTGGGTTCATCAATAGACTTCCTTGGTGGAAAGAACGGCCGGGACCGTCATGAAAACGATGTAAAGGTCCAGCCACACGGACCATTTGGCGATGTATTCCAGGTCGTATTCGACCCGCTTCTGAATCTTGAACAGCGTATCGGTCTCGCCGCGGTAACCGTTGATCTGCGCCCAGCCGGTGATGCCAGGCTTGACCCGATGGCGCGAACTGTATTCGCTGACCGCCTCCTCGAAAGGAATCCCGGCGGCCTTGGTGGCCGTGGCGTGAGGGCGCGGGCCGACCATCGACATATTGCCCAGCAGCACGTTGAACAGTTGTGGCAGCTCATCGATGCTGGTCTTGCGGATGATCCTTCCCACCCGGGTGATGCGCGGGTCCTGGCGCGTGGTCTGGTTTTCGGCGTTGAGGTCGGTCTGCTCGACGTACATCGAGCGGAACTTGAACACGCGGATCAGGTTGTCGTTGTAGCCAAAGCGCTTCTGGCGAAACAGCACCGGGCCCTTGGAATCGAGTTTGATCGCGATGGCGGTCACCAGCATCACCGGCGACAGCAGCAACAGACCGATGCTGGCCAGCAGCAGGTCTTCGCAACGCTTGATAAAGGGCGACCAGCCGCGCAGTGGCAACTGCGAGGTGTTGAACATCAGGATGCCGCCCACATCGGTGATACGGTTATGGCCGTAGCGCAAGGCGGCCATGTCCGGCACCAACATGACGTTCACCGACATCTGCCGCAGGCGCTTGACCAGCCCATTGATGCGCTGCTCGGCGGCCCAGGGCAGGGTGATCATCACCTGGTTGACCTGTTCGGAGCGGATCAGCTTTTCCAGGTCGCGGGTATTGCCCAGCAACGGCAAGCGGCTCAGTTCTTTGGGAATACGCTCGGTACGGTCGTCGATAAAACCGATGAGGCCGGAGCGGATATCACTGTTGCGCGACAGGTGTTCAGCCACATGCACGGCCGTATCGGTAAAGCCCAGGATCACGGTGCGCTGGAGGAATTTGCCGTTGTCCATCAAATGGCGATACAGGCGCAGCATCAGTATCCGCTCCAGGCCAAACAGCAACAGGCTCGCGCAAAACCAGAACGCCAGGTTGCGAGGGCTCAACTGCGGGAACAGAAGCAGGATCTGGTACATGAACAACAGGATGCAAAATGCCGAGACCCAGGCCACCAGCATCACACGAAAACGCAGGCGATTGCTGAACAGGTCATCGGAGTAAACCCCCAAGGCCTGGAACAAAATAATGGTCAGGATCGCAAAGAACGCCAGCAGGCCCAGATAGTGAGCGCGCATGTGCTCAGCGACGGGATCCGGGTAGAACAGCAGGATGATCGCCGGCGAGATTGCGGTCAGCCCGTGAAGCAGTTTTACGAAAACGACAAAAAACTCAACGAAACCGGTGCGAGTTAAAAACAGGCTATCAACCGACGACTTACCGCGCATAAATCAGATCCTCAATACACCACCAGAACGTTCCTATTCGTCTGCTCATCCATAAGGCATGTGTGCTTTACAAGTGGTGCAAATCGAACGACTTCTGTTGCTGGGTAATCCGTAATGTCTGTCTACGCGCAGGCATTTACTGGGTGATGGCTAAATAGTGGCTCCCTTGAGGATTTGTGTCAATGATTTGGCTTTTTGTCCTTTTTATTTGATGTTCCTCTCAAGGTCTCCATGTTATGACGGTTTGTTGACGTGTGTGGTGGGTATTTCAGAATAATCGAGAATCGATGATGGCTTTTTGGAGTGTAGGAATAAACGTAGGGATTTGCCTGCCAGCGACGAAAAGCTTTTTGATGGCGGTGCATGAGGAAGGGGCACAGCGAACCAGGGCCGGCGTACCGGCTCTGGTGGAGGAGAGGGGCAGCGCTTAGAAGTTGCCTTTGAGGCTCAGCGTAAGGTTACGCGGCTCCCCGTAGAGATTACCCCAGCCTGCTGTACCCACGGTCTGGTAGTAGTTTTTATCGAACAGGTTGTTGCCGTTGAGCGCCACCGTCCAGGTGTCGTCCACCTGATACGCCAGGCGCGCATTCCACAACGCATATCCGGCCTGTTCCAGCTTGATGGTTTGCAAGCGGTAGTTGCTGCTCTGGGCGTTGACCCCTGCGCCGACTGTCCATTTCGAGAGCGCACCGTCCAACTGGTAGTCGCCCCACAAGCGCAGCATATGCCGTGGTACGTAGGTGTTGGACACCGCGCCTTCGGCTGCGCTGTCGATGTTCTTCAGGTTTTTGGTTTGCGTGTAGGTATAGCCGCCGAACACTTGCAGGCGTTCAAGCAATTCGCCGCTCAGCTCGGCCTCGACCCCCTGGGCGCGAACTTTGCCCGTGTCGGTGTAGCAGTAGCCGTCGGAGGAGCTACCGCAGCGGGTCTCGAAATCGGTTTGGGCGGCGTTTTTTTCGATGGCGCGAAACACCGCCAGGGAGCTGTTCAGGCGCCCGTCAAACCATTCGCCCTTGATGCCCAACTCATAGTTCTCCCCCATTTTCGGCTTGAGGGCCGAACCGCTGACCGTGGCGTAGGAGCTTTGTGGCTGGAAGATATCGGCGTAGCTGGTGTACACCGAGAGGTTGTCATTGAGGTCATAGATCAACGCGGCAAACGGCGTGACCACCCCGGTTTCCTTGGTGCGTGCGTCCTGGTCGGCCCACTCGCCCCACGCCAGGTTCAGGGATTTGCGGCGGTTTTCGTACCAGCTCACGCGACTGCCCAGAACCAGCATCAGAGGCTCGGCCAGACGCAGGCGCAAGGTGGCGTAAGCGCCGTATTGGGTGGCGGTTTCGTTGACGGTGCCGCCACGGTACATGTTGGGCCAGAAGGTATCGTCGGCAGGTTCCGGGAAGTGGTGATTGGGGTTGAAAACGCTTTGGCGCTGGGGCAGGTTGCGGATCGCATAGACATCGTCTTGGGTACCACGACTGCCATTGGCGCCGAGGATCAACTCATGTTGCAGGCCAAAGGCTTCAAATTGACCATCGATATAGGCATCCAGGCCGTAGTCTTTGTGGTCGTAGTCCAGCAATGCTGCGTAGCTGGTGAGTGTGGGGGCCGGGTTGCCATAGTCCACGGTGCTTTCGCTGGCAGCGTATTTGATGTCTTGCAGGTTGCGGCTGTGTACGGCGCTGACTTTGAGTTTCCAGGCGTCATTGAAGTGGTGAGTCACATCGGCGAACAGCGTGGTGCGCTGGCTTTGCCAGTCGTTCCAGGCTTGGCCCAGGCAGGTGGAGCGGCTCAGACCGAGGCTTTTGCCGTCGCGGTAACGCGGCAGGCCACTCCAGCACGGCGTGGAATCGACATCCTCATAGCTGGCACCGAAGCCTAAAGTGGTGTCAGGGCTGATATCCATGTCCAGGGCCGCGTAAAACGCCTGGTCCTGGCGCTTTGCAAGGTCCATGTAGGAGCCTCGATTCTGTTGGCTGACCGATGCACGGCCACGCACCGTGCCGCTGTCGTTCAACGGGCCGCCGGTGTCGAACTCGGCGTGGTAGTTATCCCAGGTGCCCGCCGACAGGCCAAGGCTGGTGGTGGGCTTGTCCTGGGGCCGCTTGCGCACGAAGTTCACCGCACCACTGGCCGTGCCGGCACCCTTGAGCATGCCAGCAGCGCCTTTGAGGACTTCTACCCGATCATAGATCGCCATGTTCGCGCTGAAACTGTCGGCTTGTATGTAGTCCTTGCCAATGTCCAGCGGTACTCCATCGAACTGGTACTGGCCGAGCATCTTGAAGCCCCGGGAGTAGAAATACTTGCCGCCCATGGGCGATTCGTAGCTGGTGATCCCCGGGGTGCGCTCCAGCAATTGGTCGATGGTGGTGATGTTCTGGTCATCCATGAGTTTGCGGGTCATCACGCTCACCGATTGCGGCGTTTGTCGCAGGCTGTGTTCGCCCTTGCCGATGGTCACCGCGCCGGTGGTGTAGGAGCCGCTGCCTTCGGTAGTAGCGCCCAGGCGTTCGCCGGTAATGGTGGTGGCGCCCAGGTTCAGGGTCGAGTTGGCGGCCTGTTGGGGCAACAGTAACCAAGCGTTCGGACCCTGGCTTTGAGCTTGCAAGCCCTGGCCTTGAAGCAGTCGGCTCAGGGCCTGTTGTGTTTCCAGAGCGCCGCTCAGCCCAGCACTGCTTTTGCCGGCTACGCTGCCGGCGTCATACGACACGCTGATACCGGCCTGCCGCGCAAATTGATCAAGGGCGCCGGCCAGTGGGCCGGGGGCGATATTCCAACTGCGCGCCTGGCGTTCGCCGCCGGGTGGCTGGGCACCTGCGCTATACGGCAGGGTACTGGCCGCCAGGCACGCGCCGAGGAGGGTCGCCTTGATGGCGTGCCTGAGAGGTAAACGCAGTGAGGGGAACGCTTGCATGACCGCGGGATGCTCCTGAAGGAAGTGGACAAACCAGCCTGTTGATCGGCCTTTCCTTACAGGTCGAATGGCAATGAGAATTCACCTCATTTATTTTTGGCCGGTCATACCCGAGCGGAGACTGTCACCCAGTAGCGGCTGCGGTAGGTCACATCAATCGCTAGCGATTGAGCCACCAACTTGAGCACCTGGTCGGTGTCGTCCAGTTGGTAAGTGCCCGAAACCCGCAACCCTGCCACGGCTTCGCTGCAACGCACCAACCCATTGCGATAGCGGCCCAGCTCGGCCAGGAAGTCGTCCAGGCGCATGTTGTGGGCGCTGATCACGCCGTCACTCCAGGCCCAGGGGTCCAGGCCGTTGTTGGGGGAAGGGCGAATGCCGCTGCGGTTGAACATCACCTGTTCCCCGGGCTTGATCACCTGGCGTGCGGCGCTGTCATGGCGATCGGCAAACACCGCCACCGCACCCTGTTGCACGGCCAGCAGGGTGCCTTGGGGTTCTTCGCGCACCAGCAAGCGCGTGCCGAGGGCGCGCAGGTAACCGTCGCGGGTATGCACCCATAGCGGGCGGTGGTCGGCGCCGGTATTGATCAATATTTCACCCTGGCGCAGGTTCACCAGCCGTTGTTCGGCGCTGGAGGTAATGTCGACGGCACTGGCGCTGTTGAGCTGGACTTTGCTGCCATCCTCCAATGTTACCCAGCGCCGCTCGCCAGTGGCAGTGCGGTAGTCCGCCATCAAGGCGGGCAGGGGCGTGTAGTCGCGGCCCAGCCAGGCTAAACCTGCGGCGCCGGCAAACAGCCCGAGCAGTTTCAGGCTTTCACGACGGCTGATGTGCTGGCGTGCGCCGTCGAGTGCATGGCGACTGACATGCGCCGGCAAGTGGTTGAAATCGTCATTCAGGGTGGCGACCCGTTGCCAGGCCTGTTGATGCGCCTCGCTGGTGTGCAGCCACTGGTCAAAGGCCGCGGTGCTGGCGTCGTCGGCGGTGTTGTAGCGCAGCTTGATCATCCACTGGATGGCCTGGTCGACCAGGCGCGAGTCAGGAGTCGGCATAGCGCAACCGGTAACAGGCGTGCAGCGCCTTGGACAGATCGCGTTCCACCGTGGCCTTGGACACGCCCAGGCGCAAGGCGATCTGCGGGCAGGTCAGGCCGTCCAACTGGGCCAACAGGAACGCCTCGCGTACCCGCGGCTTGAGCTGGTCGAGCAAACGGTCAATGCGCTCCAGGCTGTCGAGGATCAGCCGCTTTGTTTCTTCGCTCGGCACCTCTACTTGCGGGAAGTGCGCCAGGCTCTCCAGGTAGGCGCGTTCCAGTTCGCGGCGCCGGTATTGGTCGATCATCAAGCTGCGCGCGATGCTGCTCAGATACGCGCGCGGCTGCTGCAAAGTCTGTTGCTGACGCGCGTTGAGCAGGCGCACGAAGGTGTCCTGCGCGAGGTCAGCGGCGCGCTCATGGCAGCCCGTGCGCCGGCTCAACCAGCCGCGCAGCCAGGAATGGTGGGCTTGGTAAAGCTGGCCGATGGCAGCAGGGTCCAGTGGGTGATCGCTCGACATGGTCATCCTGGCGCAGCAGGCTTAATTGATAATGTTTCGCATTCTAGACGTTGGTCGTGGCATTCAGCAATCACTCGGTTCGCTGCGTGAGCAATGTATCCAGCACAATTTTTTGTAGGGCCTGCAAACGCCGATTAATCTGGATTTTTTCCAGCGGACGGTTCAACCATGATCAGCCTCGTCACACTCGGCGTTTTTTCCGGCGCTGTGTTGCTGTTGCTGCTGTCACCGGGGCCGAACATGGCGTTTGTCATCAGTCAGGGCGTCACCCATGGCTGGCGCGGCGGCGTGGCCTCGGCCCTGGGCATTGGCGTGGCCGACCTGTTGCTGACAGCGTTGACCGCCATGGGGGTGACGGCGTTGGTCGCCAGTTGGCCACCGGCATTCGATCTGATCCGTTATGCCGGCGTGATTTACCTGCTGTGGCTGGTCTTCAAAACCTTGCAGAAACGCCCCGGCCTGGGCACCGCTCACGTCGGCCGCGTGGCGTTGGGCCGAGTGTTTCTGCAGGCCATGCTCAACAGCTTGCTCAACCCCAAGGCGTTGTTGTTTTTCATGGTGTTCCTGCCACAGTTTGTGCGGCCCGAGGCGGGGCCTATCGCCTTGCAACTGATGGTGCTGGGCGGTGTGTTGACGTTGATCGCGAGCGTGTTTCATGTATTGTTGGGCCTGTTTGGCGGAGCGCTCAGCCGCTTTTTCGCCAAACGCACAAAAAGCGCCTGGCTGCAGAAATGGGGCTTGGCGGCCGTGCTGATGGCGTTGGCTGTGCGCTTGGCGGTGATGTCACGTCCTGCCTGAAGCCACGCGGGAAGCCAAGCAAGTTTCTTTGTGGCGAGGGAGCTTGCTCCCGTGACGGCCCGACAGCCGATGCTCATCTACCTGACACCCCACAATCCAAATGTGGGAGCTGGCTTGCCTGCGATGATGGCCTGACAGCCGACGCCTCTCTACCTGACACCCCACGATCCAATTGTGGGAGCGGGCTTGCTCGCGAAGGCGGCCTGACAGTCGACACAGCTATACCGTGTACATATCCATTCCTGCGGTAACGGCCACCTAGGGTTCCGCTCTGACAGCGGCTCACTTCTGAAAAAAAGCGCAAAAGTAAGCAAAACGCTCTTGCCCCGCCACTCGGCACCTCGCTTGCGTTCGGCCAGCGTGGTTTAACGGGGCGCCCAAGATCAAGAGTGACTCGCTTCGCATCGTGATTACTGTCGGCTACAACTGGACAGCCGTTGAGCACCGAAATAATCAAAAGGAGTTTCGTACAGCGGTCTAGGACTTACCTCACGTTCAAGCGTTGAAACCGGTTCATTCCCACGGACCTTCCCAGTCGCTGCAAATTCAGCGACCGGACGTGAGAAATCCAAATTCACCCCAACCGCGCAGCCGCCCGCGCAACAATCTCCCCGCGCACTTTGCGTGACTCCACCGTGCGCTTGTTGGCTTCCTCCAGCACATGCCGGGGCGCTGTCTCCGGGCGGCCTGAGTCAAACGGTGGGGCCGGCGCGTATTCGATCTGCAGTTGCACCAGTTGCGCCGCCGCTTCGCTGTACAACTCCGCGGCCAAAGTCAGGGCAAAATCGATGCCGGCGGTGATCCCGCCGCCGGTAAACAGGTTGCCATCACGCACCACACGTTCCTGTACGGGGATGGCACCGAGCGGGGCGAGCAGGTGGTGGTAGGCCCAATGGGTGGTGGCCTTGCGACCGCGCAGCAACCCTGCCGCGCCCAGTACCAGTGAGCCGGTGCACACCGAGGTCATGTAGCGCACTGTCTGGGCCTGGGCCTTGAGGAAGTCCAGGGTTTGCGGGTCTTCCATCAATGGGCCCACACCGGCGCCGCCGGGTACGCAAAGCACATCCAGGTTCGGGCAGTCGGCGTAGGTCATGGTCGGCGTGAACACCAGGCCAGTGCTGGAGGTGATCGGCGCGAGGTCTTTCCACACCAGGTGCAGCTTCACGTCTGGCAGCGAACCGAGGACATCATAGGGGCCGGTAAGGTCCAGTTGCTGGATGCCGGGGAACAACAGAAAGCCGATCTGCAAGGTCATGATTCAAGCTCCGAAAAGGAATGGACGTGCTCACTGTAGAAGCCTAGGCTTTGGCGAATACGCCATTGAGCCCACTAATCTCGCCAATCATGCCTAAAATTATTCATGTACTCGCGTTTGAGAATGCCCAGGTACTCGATGTCACCGGGCCTCTACAGGTATTCGCATCGGCTAACGATTTGGCGCGCCAGCATGATTTGCCATTGCCCTACGCGGTCAACGTCATCGCCGCTCAGGCTGAGCCGGTGATGACGTCCTCCGGCCTGGCGCTGCTGGCTGAGCCGCTGCCCGCCATTGACCAGCCCTGCGACACCCTGGTGATCGCCGGTGGCTGGGGCGTGTACGGCGCTGCCGAGGACCCGGCGCTGGTGCAGTGGGTGCGCGATAAATCCCATTACACCCGGCGCATGGCTTCGGTTTGCACCGGGGCTTTTCTGCTGGCCGCCAGTGGTTTGCTCGATGGCTGCCGCGTGGCCACGCACTGGACGCGCTGTGAAGAACTGGCGCGCAAGTTCCCTGCGCTCACGGTGGAGGCCAATCCGATTTTCATCCAGCAAGGTGCGGTGTGGACGTCTGCTGGTGTGACCGCCGGGATCGACCTGTGCCTGGCCCTGGTAGAGGATGACCTGGGGCGTGAGATTGCCCTGGAGGTGGCGCGCCACTTGGTGGTGTTCCTCAAGCGCCCTGGCGGTCAGTCGCAATTCAGCGTGACGTTATCCCTGCAAAAGAGCGACAGCCGTTTTGCCGAGCTGCATGCCTGGATAGCCGATCACCTGACGCTGGATCTGAGCATCGCCACCCTGGCGGCCCAGGCTGGCATGAGCGAGCGCAGCTTTGTACGCCACTACCGCACCGAGACTGGCCAAACCCCGGCGCGGGCTGTGGAACTGATTCGCGTCGAAAACGCACGCCGGCAACTGGCAGATAGCACAACCTCCATCAAGCGTATCGCCAGGCAATGCGGTTTTGGCTGTGAAGAGACTTTGCGCCGCAGCTTTCTAAGGGCTTTGTCGGTGACGCCCCAGGCTTATCGAGAGCGTTTTTCACCGCTCCAGTAGTTCCAGCAAAGCTTGAAGCGTGACCTGAGGCGCTTCCTGGAAAACGTTATGACCCACGCCGGGCAACACCTGGCGGCGATAAAAACCGCTGAAGTGCTCCACGTCATCATCCTCCAGCGACGGTGGGCCCACGCCATCGTCGGCCCCGCACAGCGAAATGCTCGGTACTGATATCGGCGGTTGCGGCTCCAGCGCCTGCTCGATGTATTCCAGCGCGGGATCACCCGGCGCATACATGAAGCGATGGCGATAGGAGTGAATCACCACCTCGACAAAATCCGGGTTATCAAACGACGGCGCGGTCAGGGCGTAGCGGCTTGGCCCTTCGGCCCAGGACGGTGACCACAGCGTCCAGAGCAATTGGCAGAGTTCACGCCGGTTGGCCGTCAAGCCGTCGACCCCGCGCTGGGTGTGAAAGTAGTACTGATACCAGAGCCGGTGCTCTGTCTCAGGTGGCCTGGGCTTGAGCGACTGGCTGATGGCCTGGATGTTGTAGCCATCGCCGGTCACCAGGCCGCGCACCCGCTGCGGCCATAGCGCCGCGACAATACAGGCGGCGCGCCCACCCCAGTCAAAGCCGGCGAGGGTGGCTTGCGGGATCGACAATGCATCCATGAAGTCGAGCAAGTCCTTGGCCAGCGCTGCCTGTTGGCCAGAGCGCATCACTTGCGTGTTGATAAATCGCGTCGGGCCATAACCGCGTAAATACGGGACCAATACCCGATAACCACGTTCAGCCAGCACCGGCGCGATGTCGTCGTAGCCCCGTGGGTCGTAGGGGAAGCCATGCAACAGGATCACCGGTTCGCCATCGATGGGGCCGTGGGTTTCGTAAGCCACATCAAGCAGGGTTGTGCGCACATACAGCAGCGGGGCGGGGGACGTTACGGTTGCCATACGGTTTTCTCCCCGCTGAGTTTGCGGTCCAGGAACGTTGCCGCACTGATCAATGCCAAGTGGCTCAAGGCCTGGGGCGTGTTGCCCAGGTGCCGGGCCTGGCTGTCGAACTCTTCGGCGTACAACCCCAGCGGGTTGGCGTAACGCAGCAACTGTTCGAATTCCAGATGGGCCTTTTCAACTTGCCCGGCGCGCGCCAGGCATTCGACGTACCAGAACGAACAGGCGGCAAACGCGCCTTCGACGCCTTGCAGCCCATCGATCTGGCTATCGTCATTGCGGTAGCGGTAGACCATGCCGTCGCGCACCAGGCTCTTCTGGATCGCTTCCAGTGTCGATAGCCAGCGCGGGTCCGTGGCGGCGACAAAGCGCACCAGCGGCATCAACAGCATCGAGCCGTCGAGGGCGGTGCTGCCGGTATGCTGCACAAAATGCCCGCGTTCTTCGTTCCAGAAGTTAGTCCAGATGTCGGCGTAGATCGCCTGGCGCGTCTGGTCCCAGCGTGCGAACGGGGCCGGCAGCGAACGTTTGGAGGCCAGGCGAATGGCACGGTCCAGGGCCACCCAGCACATCAGGCGTGAGTGCAGGAAGTGGTGCTGCTCACCGCGCATTTCCCAGATGCCCACGTCTTTGTGGTTCCAGATCTCACACACTTGGTCGACCACTTCCACCGTGTGTTTCCAGCCTTGGTGGGAGATGGCTTCGCCGTACTTGTTGACCAGATAAACCGCGTCCATCAGTTCGCCGTAGATATCCAGCTGGATCTGGTCGAACGCTTCGTTGCCCACCCGCACCGGCTGGGCGCCGCCGTGGCCGCTCAAGTGGTCGAGGGTGGTTTCCGGCAGTTCCTGGCGACCGTCGATGCCGTACAGGATGTTGATCTTGGTCGGCTGGCCGCAGCAGTCGCTGACCCGGCCCCTGAGCCAGCGCATATAGGCGTTGGCTTCCTCGACGAAACCCAGGCGCATGAACGCATAGACGGTGAACGAGGCATCGCGGATCCAGGTATAGCGGTAGTCCCAGTTGCGTTCGCCGCCGGGCGTTTCCGGCAGCCCGAACGTGGCCGCGGCGATGATGGCGCCGTGTTTGCGCGAGGTCAGGAGTTTCAGCGCCAGGGCCGAGCGGTTGACCATCTCGCGCCAGCGCCCGCGATAGTTGGACTGGCTGATCCAACCGCGCCAGAACTTCAAGGTGCGCTCCAGGTAGAGGTCGGTACAGTCGTTGGTGACGCGCGCATCCTCCTGGCCACCGAGGACAAATTCGGCGCCTTCATCCTGGGCGAGGGTAAAGGTGGCGATGGCGGTGTTGCCTTGGAGGGTCAGCGGCTGGCTGCCAATCAGGCGCAGGCCGGGCTGGCCGCTGGCGGTGAACACCACGCTGGCAGCCTCGGCATTCGCCTCGGTGGGGGCCCGGGCATAGTCGTGGCGCACGGTGCAGCTCAGGTGGATAGTCGCCTTGCCACTGACCACCCGTACCCGCCTGATCAGCAAGGGCAGTTCATCGACGTTTTCGCTGACGGTCAGCAGGTCGGTGATCTCCACCACCGCTTCATCGCTCAGCCAGCGAGTCTGCAGCACATTGGTGTCGGGCAGGTAGATCTGCTCGCGGCGGGCGTTGGGTAGGTCCGGGGTAAGCTGGAACGTGCCGGCCTCGGGCGTGTCGAGCAGTGCGCAAAACACCGAAGGGCTGTCGAATTCCGGCCAGCAGAAGAAGTCGATGCTGCCGCGGTCGTTCACCAGTGCCGCGCTGCGCATGTCGCCAATGATCCCGTGGGCATCAATGGCGCTTTGAGGTTCGTTCTTGAAATCAACCATTGCCACGGAACTCCGGGTAGAGGCTCATACCGCCATCGATGAACAAGGTGCTGCCAACCACATAATCAGAGGCATCGCTGGCCAGCCAAACCACCGCATTGGCCACATCTTCCACATCACCGACGCGGCCATAAGGAATCAATTTGAGCAGCTCTTTTTCTGCAGCGCCTTCAGTGGCTGCGCGGTTGATCGCCGTGCGAATCGCCCCAGGCGCAATGCCGTTGATACGGATGCGCTGTTCGCTGACTTCCTGGGCGAGGGTGCGCATCAGCATCTCCACGCCGCCCTTGGACGCGGCGTAATTCACATGTCCGGCCCAGGGGATGACTTGATGCACCGAACTCATATGGATGATTTTGCCGGCGGCCCGTGACACACCTTCGCGAATACCCTGGCGATTGAAGATACGCACCGCCGCGCGCGCGCAGAGGAACTGCCCGGTGAGGTTGACGCCAATCACCGTGTTCCAATCCTCAAGGGTCATATCGACCAGATTGGCGTCTTTTTGCAGGCCGGAGTTGGCCACCAGAATATCCAGATGGCCGAAGGCGTCGAGGGTTTGCTCGAACAGGCGTTCGACATCGGCCTCCTTGGACACATCGCCGCCAATCGCAAGCGCTCGGCCGCCGTTGGCATTGATCTGCGCGGCGAGGGCCTCAGTCGGTGCCGCCTGGGAGTTGTAGTTAAGCACTACCGCCGCGCCTGCCGCGGCCAGGGCTTTGGCCGCGCCCGCGCCAATGCCGGAACTGGCCCCGGTGACCAGGGCCACTTGTTGCTGCAAGGAAATCTGCATCGCCCACCCACCGTTTTATGAGAGTCCTTCTTGCTGACTGGCGGCTGGGAGCGGAAGTTCACCCCCTGGCGCTTACGCCCAACTCGGGCAAAGCGCGACTTTATCGTATGATGCTGAAAACAAAGGGCAATACAGGAAGCGATGGAATGCATGCGTGGGCCGATACCCGATGGATGAAACTATTACTCAGCGGCGTAGTGGCCGCTTTATCACTGGCTCAGACAGCCTTGTGCGTCGCGGAAAACAGCAATGGTAAAGCGCTGTATCTACAGCGCTGTGCTGTGTGCCACGGGCCCGATATCAAAGGCACGGGGCCATTGGCAAAAAAAAGTAATCCGCCAACCCCCGACCTGACAACTGCCACCTTCAAGAAACGATTCCATGATTATCCGGGCGTTATCGTCTCCTCGGTCATCCTTCGCCCCAATGGCAACCTGATCCCCAAGACGCTGCAAGACAATGGCGTAAAGATCGCGCCACATGCCTGGAGCGTTAAAGACTTTCGCGATTTGCATCAATACATGAGTGAGATCATTTCAAACAAATAGTGGGGGGCGATGAGCTGCAATTGCCCTGCTTAATAGGAAGCATTACTATTCACGCCCCGCCTCCCCAGTGCTCTCGCGATGACTCCTCAGCCGCCCCGCAGAACAGGCTTTTTCGAGCACTACGAAGAGTTGATCGGCACCTGGACGCGCCGCCTGAGAAACCGTCAGCAAGCCGAAGACCTGGCGCACGACACCTTCGTGCGGGTGCTTGAGTCCGCTGCCTGCGAGGTGGCGCAACCGCGCGCTTACCTGCATCAAACCGCGCGCAATATTGCGGTGGATGCCTACCGCCGCGAAGACCGCCGCGAGGCGTTGACGTTGCAGGCGGCTGATCACAGCACGCCTCACAGTAGCGACCCGGAGCATTACATGCATGCCATCCAGTTGGCCGACGCCATCGAGCGGGCGCTGGCCGAGTTGCCGCTCAACTGTCGCAGGATTTTCATCTGGCAAAAGATCGAAGGGCTCACCCAGCAGGAAATCGCCACACGCCTGGGGCTGTCTAAAAACATGGTGGAAAAGTATATGATCCGCACCCTGCGGCATCTGCGTGATCGTCTGGATGCGAGCGCGCCATGACCGGCTTTGAAACAGGATCTTCCACGATGGATAACCGTGTCCGTGATGAGGCCGCGCAGTGGTTTGTACGCCTGCAAGACGGCCCATTGAGCGCCCAGGAACGTCAATGTTTCGATGCCTGGCGCAGGTCGCAGCCCGCGCATCAGTACGAAATCGATGTGCTGCAAGGGCTATGGAGTGCGACGGATTTGCTGCCCAAGGCCCGCTTGCAGGCGCTGGGCGATGCGCCGACCGAGCGCCTTGGACGGCGTGCGCTGCTGCGTTATGCCGTGGCCGCCAGTGTGGTCGCCGTTGCAGTGGGCCTGGGTGCGTACAGCGGGCTGGGGCAGCCAAAGCCCTACAATGCCGAATTCAGCACGCGGTTAGGCGAGCATCGTCAGGTGACCTTGCCCGACGGTTCCGTGATGGACCTCAACAGCCGCAGCGTGGTCGCGGTTCACTACGAAAAGGGCCGTCGGGGCGTGGAACTCAAGCAGGGCGAGGCGATGTTCAGCGTGCAGCATGACGCCGGGCGCCCGTTTGTGGTCGCAGCCGGGGCAGGGCAGGTGACCGTCACCGGCACGCGCTTTGATGTACGTCGGGAGGCGGACCAGACCCGCGTGGCGGTCGAAGCCGGCACGGTCAAGGTGCAGGGCCGGGCATCCGATCACATCGTCACGCTCACCGCCGGGCGTGGCACCCATGTCGATCCCCAAGGCCAAGTGGCGGCGGCCTACGCGGTGAACCCTGAAGAACTGACCGCGTGGCGCAACGGTAAACTGGTGTTCAACAACGCCACCCTGGTCGACGTGGCGCGGGAAGTGTCGCGCTACCGCGAGCAACCGCTGCGTGTCGGTACGGCAGCGGTGGGCAATCTGCGCTTGAGCAGTGTCTTCAACTCCAGCGATACCGATGCCTTGCTCAAGGCCTTGCCCCACATCCTGCCGGTCGCCTTGCGCACTTTGCCGGACGGTAGCCAGGAAATTATTTCGCGCTGACATTCAGGTTTTTTTCGAGTTCTTCGTCTTCTCCTGCAACTGCAACTGGTTTGCATTAACGGCCGCGCATGCTTGCGATCACAGGACTAGGTTCGACGTGAAAAAACTTGCCCCCCACAACAATAAAATTTCCCGCTGGGCGCCCTTGGCCCTGGCCGTTGCCATCAGTACCGCACAGGCTGCCGAGGGTATCCACATTCGTGCGCAATCCCTCGGCGCAGCCTTGAGCCAATTGGGCCAGCAGACCTCGCTGCAAGTGTTCTTCAGCACCGATATGGTTGCCGGCAAGCAAGCTCCTGCGGTCGATGGCAACCTCTCGCCCGAACAAGCCCTGCGGCAATTACTGCAAGGCAGTGGCCTGGATTACCAGATTGACGCCGGCTCCGTGACCTTGCGTCCGGTGAGCCGCGGCACCGGTGAAGCGGGCTCACCGCTGGAACTGGGGGTCACCGATATCAAGGTGGTGGGCGACTGGCTTGCCGACGCCGATGCCGAAGTGGTGCAGAACCATCCCGGCGCACGCACCGTCATTCGACGCGAAGCCATGGTAGAGCAGGGCGCGATGAACATCGGTGACGTCCTGCGCCGCGTGCCTGGCGTGCAAGTGCAGGAATCCAACGGCACCGGCGGCAGTGATATTTCCCTCAACGTCGGCGTACGCGGCCTGACCTCGCGCCTGTCACCGCGCTCCACCGTGCTGATTGACGGCGTACCGGCTGCGTTCGCTCCCTATGGCCAGCCACAGCTGTCGATGGCGCCGATTTCTGCCGGTAACCTGGAAAGTATCGACGTTGTCCGCGGTGCGGGTTCAGTGCGTTATGGGCCACAGAACGTCGGCGGCGTGATCAACTTCGTGACCCGTGCGATCCCGCAAGACTTCTCCGGTGAAGTCGGCACCACCCTGCAAACGTCTGCCCACGGTGGCTGGAAGCATGTAGAGAATGCCTTTATCGGCGGCACGGCCGACAACGGTATCGGCGCCGCGCTGCTGTACTCCGGGGTCAACGGTAACGGTTACCGCAACAGCAACAACGGCAACGACATCGATGATGTGATCTTCAAAACCCACTGGGCGCCGACCGATCAAGACGATTTCTCGCTGAACTTCCACTATTACGATGCCAGCGCCGATATGCCCGGCGGCCTGACCCAGAAGCAGTTCGATGCCAACCCGTACCAATCGGTGCGTGACTGGGACAACTTCAGCGGGCGCCGCAAGGACGTGTCGTTCAAGTACATCCGCCAGATCGACGACCGCACCCAGGCCGAAGTGCTGACTTACTATTCCGACAGTTTCCGTGGCAGCAACATTGCCAACCGCGATCTCAAGACCCTCAGCTCCTACCCGCGCACCTACTACACCTTCGGCATCGAGCCGCGTGTGTCCCATGTGTTTGACCTGGGGCCCAGTACCCAGGAAGTCAATGTGGGTTATCGCTACCTCAAAGAAGGCATGCACGAGGAGGCCACCAGCCTGAACCTGGTCAACAACGTACCGACGCCGGGCGGGCAGAGCGACGGTCACGTGTATCAGGACCGCACGGGGGGCACTGAAGCCAACGCCTTCTATATCGATAACAAAATCGATATTGGCAAATGGACCATCACCCCGGGCATTCGCTTTGAAGATATCCGTACCGAATGGCATGACCGCCCGGTCGTTGCCCTGAACGGCAAGCGTACCGAGGAAAAACGCCGCGAGGTCCACAACAACGAACCGCTGCCGGCGCTGAGCGTGATGTACCACGTGTCTGACGCCTGGAAACTGTTCGCAAACTACGAAACCTCCTTCGGCAGCCTGCAGTATTTCCAACTCGGCCAGGGCGGTACCGGCGACCAGACGGCCAACGGCCTGAACCCGGAAAAGGCCAAGACCTACGAGGTCGGTACGCGCTACAACGACAGCGTCTGGGGCGGCGAAGTGACGCTGTTCTACATCGACTTCTCGGATGAACTGCAATACGTCAGCAATGACGTGGGCTGGACCAACCTCGGCGCCACCAAGCACAGCGGCATCGAAGCATCAGCCCATTACGACCTGTCCAACCTCGACCCGCGCCTCGACGGCCTGACCGCCAACGCGGGCTTCACCTACACCAAGGCCACCTCCGAAGGTGATGTACCGTTCAAGGGCCGTGACCTGCCACTGTATTCCCGCCAAGTGGCGACCCTGGGCCTGCGTTACGATGTCAACCACTGGACCCACAACCTGGACGTCTATGCCCAGTCCGGCCAGCGTGCGCCCGGCACCGGCACCACCTATATCACCCAAGGCTCTGCTGATGGCCAATACGGTGATATCCCCGGGTATGTCTCGGTCAACCTGCGCAGCGGCTACGACTTTGGCGCGCAACTGTCGAACCTGAAACTGGGCGTGGGCGTGAAGAATGTCTTCGACCAGCAGCATTACACACGCTCTAGCGACAACAATGCAGGGTTGTACCTGGGTGAGCCTCGCACGTTCTTCCTACAGGCAAGCGTAGGGTTTTGAGCTTTAGCCGATGAAGAAAAATCGCGATCTCAAAGGTCGCGATTTTTTTTGGCCCGGGGCCAGGGGCACCGCCCATACATCGCTAGAAGATCGCCGCTATCCAAGCGTTCCTACACCTTGATCACATATTGTTGCTGGATCAGGAACTGATTCCGACGCAAAACCACACATGGGAAAGCTGATGGGCTTCGACATTGCGTTGGAGCGACAAGCTGAAAATCGCCCACTGTCATGGAGAAACTTATGTCGGTATCGATGTTGGATACACCCGTCTCTGCTTCAGCAACGTCTGACCTTCCACCGGCCAAGGTCGACATCAAAGTCGCTAACGAGGCTGCTGCTGCGCGTTCTTTCAATGGCCAGAATGCTGCCCATGTTAATTTCCAATCCAGGGAGAACAAGGATGGGCCGGTATTTGGTAGTCCTCAGGTGCCGACCACCGCGGCTGACGCGCATGGGCGTCACCACAGCCCGCAGGGGGCGCAGAGTTTGCTGAGCCAATTCAAGCAGTGGGTCGGTCATTGCTTCAGCGGACATCGGCCGCCCACGCATCCTGATTGTGAACATCGGCCGCCAAGGCCGAACCCAGGTTGCAGCAACCCGCCCCCCAGACCGAATCCTATTGAGAGCAATCCTCCACCACGACCGGACCCCACCGCAGGTCGACCGTGTCCGCCCGCCCCCGGCAGGCCGGATCCGCAGTACGCGTTGAAGAACCGCGAAGAGTTGGCCCAACAACTGCTCGACAGCTTCAATGCCTTCAGAGACCCGAAGAAGCCTGGCTACGTCAGCGTTGACAGCATTCTTGCGATGGCGAAAAGAGGGTGGTCACCTAACCCCGTCATGAACGAGAACATCCGCCTGGCCAATGAGCTGCTACGACGCCCGGAACTGATGGCAGCGATGGATCGGCACAGTTCCACCGGCGCCCTGGATGGTCTTATCGACCGGCAAAAACTGAATATGGTGATCAAAGGAGAAAACTACTTCAAGTACAAGACTGACAAGGAACTGGCCGGTGAGCTGCTTGATCATTTCGACGAGTTGAAGAAAAGGAGCGGGGGCTCAAGCCTGAAAATCAGCGAGCTGAAAGAGTGGGCGCGCAAGCCGCTCAGTGGCGATGCAGCCAAGGACCATCTGATTCAGTTATCCCAGGAAATACTCACGCGCAGTGACGTGCTCGAAAAAATGGATAACCACTTCAGTAAATACGGCGATGGGAAGATCAGCCGTAGAGGGTTGTACTCGTTGTCCCGCTGACCGCTCTTGCGGCGCCACCTTTTTGAGGTGGCGCCAGTTTTATATGTTTCAAGGAACGAATTATTCCCGGTTGCCACATAGGTGGTACCTGCGGTAGTGATTTGGCATGCCGTTTTTTCAGCTTTCGAATGAGGGAAACATATGACTTCAACCTCGTTTAATTCCCCCAAACCTGGCCCTCTCGACCTTTTGCACAACACCCAGCAAGCGAGTCTGGCAATGCCAGAGGAGTGCGCAGCGTCGCAAAGTCTTCCCTTTGAGTCGACCGAATATGAGGCCGAGGCGCGGCGCATGAAGGCTTATGCCGGCGAGCGCAAATTCCAGGCGCCCGTTTCGGATGATTTTTCCCGGGGCCTGCTGGCGGAGTTGCAGACGCCGGGGGCCGGTGGCGATTCATTGAAAGACACCGGCTTGATCAACAGCCTGGCAGGCTGGTGGCGTAGGCGAAAGCTGGATGAGGGTGGTTGACCACGGTTTTACATATTGTCATTGGTATTAGCCTTTTACTCGGAACTGTCGAGCCCATCCAACCACACATGAGGTACCTGCCTGAGGAGAGTCTATTCGTTGATTTTGCCCATCACGGCACAGACCACCCAGCGGATATGCATCTGAAAAGAGTTGGAGAAAACCCATGACAATTAAGGGTGCAGTACCTTCCGGCCGGCCGCTTCCTCCCGACAGGCTGGCCGCACAATCAACCACTCCACCACCGGTCTGCCAATCTGAAACCTGGTATGAAGCCCCGTCCGCGCCCTCGGCTGGAGGCTCGCACAAACCCTTTCTCTTGCGTGGGACCTTATCCGCTCTGCGCTATCGAGACTTGCAGAACTCCCCTGTTGAGCGGGCCAGTGGTTCCCTGCCGAGTGCGACTACAAAGGATAGCCAGTTGGCAAAGGCCTTGGAAAAATCCTTCGGCGTGGTGCACCCGTTCCTGAATGACGGGCGCTTGACTTGGACGTCCATGCAGCGGATCGCTGCTCAACCGACGGGTGAAAACGAGGTGTTGGACAACGCGATCCAGGTCGTCAGAGAAATTCTCAAACGGCCTCGGCTAAGCGACGCTATCTTCAGCCGTGATGGCGATATCACACGTGACAGCCTCCGTACTGCTGCCCAGACCTTGCAGGGCAACAGCTCTCCAAGTGTTTTCAGCCAGGATCCGTTTCATGCTCAAAGCAATGCACAGGTGGTGCAAGCGCTGCAAAGCCAGTTTGCGCACCTGCGAGACGAGACCATGGATCGAACCTATCTCTTTGAAACGCATCAGTACGTTGAAATAGCCAAGCTTCGGTCGGTAATGCAAGACCCGTATGAGGTAGATCAACACGGCGCGCCTGTGCTGGATACGTCTACAGGCATGCCCAGGTCCCAATACAGCGAGCTCAGTGTCTACACAGCGAAGAATATTCTTGACCGTCCGGGTTTGCTGTCGTCATTACAGCGAGCCAATGGCACACGACTGTTTGGCCCGCCTCACAAGGACGGTTGGCTCAGCAACAAAAGCCTCGAACGTTGGCGGGAGCAGGACGATGCTCGCAAAGCGCGTTGAAGCTTGGACTTATACCTTGAGGATTTTTCCACTGATGGCTACTGCAGCCAGCAATACCGCGATCAGGATGAACGCAGTACTCAAGCTGCTGCCATGGGCGATAAAGCCAATCATGGCGGGGCCGGCGAGAATCCCGGCGTAGCCCAATGTGGTGATGGCAGGCACTGCAATATGCTCTGGCATCACCGTTTGCTTACCCACGGCGGTATACAGTACCGGTACGATATTCGAACACCCTGCACCCACCAGCGCGTAGCCGAGCAGCGCCGTTTCCCACGCTGGCAATAGGGTCGCGAGGAGCAAGCCGGCACAGGCCAGCGCGCCACCGAGCACGATTACGCGAGTGGGCCCCAGGCGTCGAACAATGGCATCGCCGGTCAGGCGTCCAGCAGTCATGGTCAAGGCAAATGCCGCGTACCCCAGGCCGGCGTAAGCCTCATCCAGGCCGCGCTCGGCGCTGAGGAACACAGCACTCCAATCCAGCACGGCACCTTCAGCCAGGAATACGATGAAACACAGGCAACCGATAAACAACACCACGCCATGGGGCACTGCAAATGCCGGTCCCGAGCTTTTGCTGCCATAAGGCAACAAATGCGGTGCGGCTTTCAACAGCGCCGCCACCGTGATAACGACGACCACCAGAGTCGCCTGCAATGGCGACAGGCCCAGCCCCAGCAACCCCGCAACCCCCGCTGCGCCGACAATGCCCCCCAGGCTGAACAACCCGTGAAAGCCCGACATCATGGTTTTGCCACTGGCGCGCTCAACGATCACCGCTTGCAGGTTGACGGTGGAGTCCACGGTGCCCAGGCCCGCGCCAAACAGGAATAACCCCGCGATCAACAGCGGGATCGAACTGACAGTGGCCAGCATCGGCAGGGCCAGGCAGATCATCAGCGTCCCTGCGGTGAGCACGCGTCGGCAGCCAAAGCGAGATGCCAGCACGCCCGCAGCGGGCATCGCGATGATCGACCCCACCCCCAGGCACAACAACAGCAGGCCAAGGGTGCCTTCATTCAGATTTGCACGCGCCTTGGCGTACGGCACCAAAGGCGCCCAGGCGGCGATACCAAAGCCTGCGATAAAAAAAGCGATGCGGGTCGACATCTGCTCCAGCCGCCCGGGAACCACGGGGGCAGGGGTGGGAATGGCAGTCATGAAAAATCCTTGGTTTGGCGTTCAACGAACGATGTCCGGCGCGACATCCTTGCACATCAGGCCCTGTCGAGCGAGCTGGGTTCCTTTTGTGATCAGGATTAAAAACGCAGATCGCGAGCTTTTTTTTACAAAAAATGGAACGCTTTGGCGTCGGGTAACCACGTAGGAATGGTCGAACCTGTAGGAGGTGGTCCGGAAGGTGTGTACTCCCTGCAGGAGTGGCTGAACCCCAGGTTCTTGCAGTGGCTTACTGCCTTTGCGCCCACCTCCCACAGATCGACCGTTCTGTAATACGCTGCTGTCCCGGTGGTCGATAAGTGAGCGGACGAATCGATGAAAAATCTCTGGCTGGCGTGGTCATGACTCGGTTCTACGATGCACGCGGAAATATCTATGGGGTGGTCAGCCCGGCCCATTTGCGCGGTCTGGGTATCGATGTGCCCGACAACGCCCGCTTGGCTGCAAGCACGCGCAAGATGTGGGCCGCGTCGGCCATTGCGTCCGAATGTGGCTGGGGTGCATTACCACCACCGGCCGGTGCAAAGGCGTATCGCTGTGATGGTTTGTTAGTCGGGCCATTTCAAGCACGGCCACCGTTTGATCTGCTGATCATCAATACCGACAGTTCTCTCGCCGAACGCAGTGGTAATGGCCTGACCATTTTTGCTCAGGCGTTAACCGACCAGGGGTTAATGGTGCACGGTAGCGAGTTGCGGGTGTATCACGACAAGCCGGATGCGGTATCGCCCGTGATCACCTATGTCGAGCCGGCGAAGCATGAACAGGTGCCAGGCTTCTGGCTGGCGTTGGGCAGGCCCGAGTTTGGCCCCTTGGCGGTGGTGATGCCGGGTGGCACGGCGCCAGTGCGATTGCAGACTGAGTCTGGAAATGTGCTGAGTGTGAGTCTTTTCGGGACGGCGCGACTAACTATTTAGACCTCGGAGCAGCAGGCGCCTTGAATTAGTGTCAGCTGTTTCCTTAAAGCTTAGTTGTAAAGAGACAAGCAACAGTCCGCGTTTTCTGTTTGTTATGGAAAGTATTAATATTTTGTAAAAAGACACTTCCATCCTCGTTGTACGAAACTTCTTTTTTATTCGGTGCGGGCCGAAAATCGCCTGAAATCGCTAAGCTTGAGCATGTTCAGGTGCTTTTTTCCAATCCAGTTGGCGTTGGCGAAAGAGAGTCGTTCAATCGAAAAGTTGATAGCGGGTAACAAAGGATGGTTAACAATTTTCTTTCGTCATGTTTCAAATTGATCCTTTCAGAAATAAATACAGATCTTCAGGTAGTAGCGTTCAAAGGCAGCGAAGCCCTCGATCAACCTTACTTCATACAGGTGCAGTTAGTCAGCGAAGATCCTTCTCTTGACCTGGAGGCATTGCTTCATAAACCCGCCTATCTGGACTTCGGGGAAGCAGGGCAGGGCCTGCATGGGTACGTCTACGCCATCGGTCGGGACGATCCCGGTGCGCGACTCACCCGTTATCACATCACGCTGGCTCCACGTCTGGCATCCCTTGCCCATCGTTGCGACCAGCGGATTTTCCAGCAGCGCAGCGTACCGCAAATCATTGCGACGGTCCTCGAACACCACGGCATCTTCTCTGACGCCTATGCCTTTGAACTCGGGCCGGTGGTGTATCCGCCACGCGCGTTTTGCGTGCAGTACAGGGAGTCCGACCTGCATTTTATCCAGCGGCTGTGTGAAGAGGAGGGCATCCACTATCACTTTCGTCACAGCGTGGACAATCATCTGCTGGTGTTCGGTGATGACCAGACAGTATTTCGACGGTTGCCGGTGCAGCGGTATTGTTCGTCGCCTGATCCGGCGCTCCAGAGCCGTGTTGTACAGCGTTTCGACCTGCGATTGGAGACGCGCAGCCGGCGCACTGTACGTCGTGACTATGACTTCGAGCACCCTTCATTTCGCTTGCAAAAACATGCCGGTGCCGGGCAGGCGCAAGCTTTGGAAGACTATGCCTACCCTGCCGGTTTTAAGGGGCATGCGCGCGGCGCGCAGCTGGCGCGACGCGGCCTGGAGCGTCACCAGCGTGATCGCCACAGGGTGTTGGGCAAGAGCGACCAGCCGGCATTGTGCAGTGGTCACTTCCTAGAGCTATGTGATCACCCCGACCCACTCTGCAACGATTTATGGCTGCTGACTTCGGTGCGTCATGAGGGTTACCAGCCGCAGGTGTTGGAGGAGTCGATAGTTGAAGCCAGTGGATTCCAGGGCTATCGCAACCGATTCACCGCGACACCTTGGCGTGCAGTGCATCGACCGGCCCTCAAGCATCCCAGGCCAACGATCAGTGGCAGCCAGACCGCGACGGTAACCGGGCCTGCGGGCGAAGACGTGCATTGCGATGCCTATGGTCGGGTGAGGGTGCGCTTTCATTGGGATCGTATGGACAACCGCGAGGGGGCGAGCAGTTGCTGGCTGCGCGTGGCGTCCGGTTGGGCGGGGGACGGGTTTGGGGCCATGGTGATTCCACGGGTAGGCATGGAAGTGCTGGTGAGCTTTCTGGAGGGCGACCCGGACCACCCTCTCGTTACGGGTTGCCTGCCCAATGCATCACACCTGCCAGCCTATCCCTTGCCGCAGCACAAGACACGCAGCGTGCTGCGTAGCCGCAGTTCACCGGATGGTGGAGGGGCTAACGAGCTGCACGTTGAAGATCGACGCGGCGAAGAGCTCATCTACCTGCACGCCCAGCGTGACCTGGAACAACGGGTGGGTCATGACAGTCGCCTGGAGGTAGAGGGCGATAGCCTGACTCGCGTTGGCCAGAGTCTGGTGATCGAAGCTGGGCAGCAGGTTCACCTCAAGGCCGGTGCCAGCCTGGTCATTGAGGCCGGTGCGCAACTGAGCTTGATGGCTGGCGGGGAACACTTGGTGATGCAAGCGGGCAGTATCTCAAGCAGCAGGCCCCTCACCCAGGCCGGTTCGCCGGTCGCAAACAGTTCGGTGAGCCCGGCTTTGCTCGCTGGCGCGCAGTTATCGGCAGTGCAAAGCATCGTCATGGACTTGGCCAGGCAACTGGACGCGGACTTTTGCCCCCTGTGCGAGCGCTGTCGCGAAGGCCTGTGCGATATCACGCAGAGGGCGGCTTGATGGACAGCTTGCCCCATCGTTGGATGGCCCAACAGCTGCAGAACGGGCACCGATTGTGCCTGATAGTGGAGGGTAGCCACGAGACTCGCCAGCCTCTATTGGCAGGTTGCGCCCCGTCGCACTATTGCAATCTCTATAGCGATACCGCCGCGGCGGAGCTGGCGAGTTCTGGCCCGATCATCCTCTTGCTTGAGCAGATCAATGAACCCGCCCTGGCTGATCTGTTGCAACACCCGGAGTCAAACTGGGGGTGGCTCGCGAGCTTGTCGGCTACCGACTTGGCGGATGTGGCGCGCCATTGGCGCGAAAGGCTCCTGATAGGGCCGGAGGGCCAGCAGGCGCTTTACCGCATTCACGACAACCGCACCTTGGCCCGCGCCTTGGCCTATCTGGCCAAAGAGCATTGGCCGGTCTACCTCGGGCCGCTGATCAGTGTGTGCTATTGGCACGAAGGCCATTGGTGCCATCACGAAAACCCTGCACCGGGCGATTACCCAGCGCCTCGGCTCCCGCCTTGGCTCGATACACCCAACCCCCATGCCGAAGCCATCCTGAACGCCAATATCCTGCGTTACCTGTTGGCGGAACACAGTGAAGACCTGGCGGCATTGGTCGAATTCCAAGACCCAAGGATTTGGCTGGCCCAGGTACTGGCGCAGGCGCGCGCCTGGCAATGGCGGGAGCCGGAGAAGCTCGAATTTCTGGTGGTGCGTCGTTTGGCAGAGGCGACCCGAAGCAGTGTTATCCATTGGCAGCCGAGGGCCGGTGAGGCGCCAGGGGAGCATTTTGAACGAGTGGTGGAGCAGTGGCACAGGGAGGTAGGGAAAAGTGAATAGGTGGATAGGGTGGGTGTTGCTGGTTGTTGCGGCTGCGTGGCTGTCGGGGTGTACGGGGAGGACGGTGGAGCGTTTTACATTGGAGGTGGATTTGCCGGCGCAATTTGAACTTAAAACGGCTGCCAACTACCGCCCCGCAACGGGTGAGACCTGCACCTTGCCTCGGCGGCGAGGCAAAAGACCTGAGCGGAAAGTCTTTTTTACAGACTACAAGCCTGTGGCGAGCAGTGTGAGTTACGAGTTGCCACTGACTGAAACGGTAGAAGGATGTCCGTTGGTCCTGCGCAGCGTGGAATTTGACTTCTATGCGAAGTGGGGGACGCGGAGTACGGATGTGGGCGGGAATTTCGGGAGTATTTCCATTCGAGACCGTTTGGAGGCCGAGCTACCGGGGATGCCCGACTCGGGTGTGCAGGAAATACTTGGGCAATGTAAGTGGCACTTTCGGACGGTAGGGCCTTTGCATGCGATTAGAAAACTCCTGATCTGCAATTCATTGGATTCGATGGGAAACTTGCAAGAGTCGCGGGTAGGGGGCGTTGTACAAAGAGATCAACTGTCGGGAAGAAAGCTCAAGGTTGTGTTGAATTTGACTGATGAGGAACGACCCGCCTTTGACGATAATTGGATAAATGTTCCAGGTGGATGGAAGCGATGTAGGGGTAAAAACTTTGCCGATCGGGACGCTTATTGCAACGGCAATACCACCGACTTTAAACCGATAAAAATGCCGGATGGCCGCATTTGTAATATTTATCCATCGTGTGAGTAATAAGGAGTAAGCCATGTATTTGGACGCAAGGAAGCGACCCTTTTTCAGTGACAGCACGCCAGCTTGTTCATTGCGAGGGCAATGGGTGAGTTTTTGCTTGGTCGATGAAACTGGAGTTGGGGCGACGTACGGCGGCCTGTCGTATACGGTCCGCGACAGCGCTGGACGAGAGTACAAAGGTAGATTGAACGGGGAAGGATTCGCCAAGCTAAAAGATATTTACAGCGGTCCTGTGGTACTCGTTTTTGACGATCTGTATTCAGGAACCGAGCAGCCATATCGTCGGTTAATGATGCGGCCGACTTATCAGCTACCTATCACCGAGCTTCAAGTTCGTGCTGAGCAAACCAGATTTGCTGCGGTCGACGGACGTCGTATTGAAGCCAATCTCGCTCAACATCAACCCAACAGATTTTATCAAGTCGAAGTTAGAGATTTAGTTCGTCATGTCGCCCATTTGCCTCCGACAACGCCTCGAGTCCACTCTCCCAAGCGTCACGCACTGAAAATGATGGCCGATCTGGGCTTCGGCCCGCCTCAGCCTTCATTGGTGGGTATCGTACTGTTCCCCAACAAGCACACCGTTCTGGAAGTGCGACCACTACGGGCCTTACGCCCCATCTTATCCACCGAAGACGGCTTCTGCGCCCTGAACCTATACCAACTGGCATTGTTTGCTGCGTTGAGTTACTGCGATTTTGGACAGGCCCCCGCCGAAAAACCCTTAGACGAAGTCCGGTTTCCGTTGGATCCGAGCGTTGGAAATTTATTCGCTGAACAGCTTTCGGTGTATCACGAAGCCTGGCGAATTGATCCGAAGCAATCACACCGTTTTTACCCGATCTACGAAGATATCCCTTACTCCCAACGCTTCGAAATCCTGCCGTTCGATCCCGTGTTGTATCCCCAAAATCGCCCGGAACGAAACGAAGAGCAGGAGCATCCCGCACGTCTGCACTTTTTCGATGATGAAAAATTCGGTACTGACACCCAGGCCTTCATCACCCACCACGATGAAGTCATCCTGATTTCTGTGCGAGGAACGGTCAGCCGTGCCGACGTATTACGCGACGCCGACGCCCATCAGGTGTCTTTCGACGACGGTGTTGGAAAAGCGCACGGTGGTTTTTACCAGGCCTACCGGGCTATGCGTGATTTCGTATTGCAATACCTTGATCAGTTTCATGTGGGCCAGCGCATCGTAATTTGCGGCCACAGCCTCGGAGGCGCCATTGCATTGCTGTTGGCCGAAGGGCTGCGCCGAGCCCAGGATGCCCATTACAACATCCTGCTCTACACCTACGGCGCCCCCCGCGCCGCCGACTCTGACTTTACCTCCGGTGCCTCTTCCCTGGTCCACCACCGCATCGTCAACCACAACGACCCTGTCCCCAGCGTCCCGGCGCCCTGGATGAATACCACCGCCAAGCTCTGGATTCCCGGGGCCATCACGCTATTCAGCAACCCTTTACCCGGTGGCCTGTTGTTCGCCGCAGGGCTGGTGCGCGTGGGCGGCAACCCCTATCGACATCATGGTGAACAATATCACTTCATGCCGATCACGCTCCCGGATGGTAGCCATTCCTCGGTGTTATGGAAGCCTGGCTGTGAATCGCTTCAAGAGGCGGGTTGCAACCGCGCATTGCAACTGCAGGGCGACATGCCCGACCGCGATAATGTGCTGAGGCAGCTGTTTCAAGCCGACCAGCACTTCATGACCACCAGCTACATCCCCGCGGCGTGGGCGACATTGCGCCGCTGGCAACAAACTCTGGAGAGTGAGGGCTCGTTGGTGACCCAGAGGGAATTCGAGCTGCTCGACCGGGCCTTTGAAGACATGCGCGAGCAACTACGGGCCAAGCGGCGTGAACTTGCTCTGCGGCGCCCTGCCAATGATCGTAGCCATGAACCTACTGATGCCTTGAACGCAGAGATCGACCGTTTGCACACCAGCCGCGAGCGCTTGGCAAGCCTGCGCTGGCGTCGCCTGCAAGCCCGCGATGTCTACGGCAGCCATGCCTCTTCTGCACATCTGCAAGCGAGCCTCAAGCGTTGGTTCCGCCATCGCGAGAATCGTGAGCCGGCCCAATTCACCAGCGTCCCGCCGCCTTCCCACGATGAACAGGCACGGGTGCAAACGTTGGACATCGACTCAGTCGTCTAACCCACGCGGTTACATAAACTCTACCTGTGCCGGTTGCCGTTTCATCAGTACCTTGCCGTTGCGAATCGAGTACAACGGCAGGCCCTGGCTACGTATGACTTCGTAGTCGCTGTCGGCCGACAGGATCAGCAGGTTGGCCGGGCGACCTGCTTGCAACCCATAACGATCGCCCAGGGCCATGGCTTTGGCACTGTTGTCGGTGACCAGGTCCAGGGCGTTTTGCAAATTGCGGTAACCGAGCATATGGCAGATGTGCAGACCGGCCTCCAGTACTCGCAGAATGTTGCCGTTACCCAGCGGGTACCAGGGATCGACGATGGAATCCTGGCCGAAACACACGTTCATGCCGGCCTCAAGCAGTTCGTTCACACGGGTGACACCACGGCGTTTCGGGAAGTTGTCGAAGCGGCCCTGCAGGTGGATGCTTTCGGTGGGGCACGAGACAAAGCTGATGCCGGAGTGCCCTAGCAGGCGAAACAGCTTGGCGCAGTAAGCATTGTCGTAGGAACCCATGGCGGTGGTATGGCTGGCGGTCACGCGGGCACCCATGTCGCGGCTGCGGGCTTCTTCCGCGAGGACTTCGAGAAAGCGTGAGTGGGGGTCATCGGTTTCGTCACAGTGCACGTCCACCAGGCAGCCAGTACGCTCGGCCAGATCCATGAGGAACTTCACCGAACTCACGCCTTGGTCGCGGGTGTATTCGAAGTGGGGGATGCCACCGATCACATCGGCACCCAGGCGAATGGCTTCCTCCATTAACTCGCGACCATTGCGGAAGGACTCGATGCCTTCCTGGGGGAAGGCAACGATTTGCAGGTCGATCAGATGCGAGCTCTCTTCACGTACCTCCACCAGGGCCTTGAGTGCGGTGAGGTCCGGGTCGGTGACGTCGACATGGGTGCGCACATGCTGGATGCCATGGGCGGCGAGAGCCTGAATGGTTTTTTTGGCCCGGGTCTTGGTGTCTTCCAGAGTAATGGTGGCCTTGCGTTCGCCCCAGCACTCGATGCCTTCAAACAGCGTACCGCTCATGTTCCAGCGCGGCTCGCCGGCGGTGAGGGTGGCGTCGAGGTGGATGTGGGGCTCGACAAAGGGCGGTATGACCAGGTTGCCGGCGGCGTCCAAGTCGCCGCCCATCAGTATGGGCGCTCCGGTTTGCGCAGTGATGCTGGCGATCCGGCCATTTTCCAGGTGCAGATCATGCAGGCCTTCACGGTTGCGCAGGCGGGCATTGATGATGTGCATGGGCAAGTTCCTCTTGGCTAAAAACAATCAGGCAGACAGCCGCCAGATCCTCAGGGCGATACCGATGTCCGGGCGGTCATGACGCGTAGTATGGCGCTGAGCAGCACATAGGTCAGCGATGCGGCAAAAATTCCCACCAACGGTGCGACCCACGGCGAGTTGAACGCGACCACGGTGCCCACCCCATACGCGATCAGACCTGGCCAATTGAATGCCGGTAAGTGAGCCTCTGCCAAGCGCGGATATTGGCCGCGATAGCGATAGAAGAAGTCCGCCATGATCACGCCTCCTATCGGCGGGATGACCGTGCCCAGCAGGATCAGGTACGGCACCAACAAGTCGTACATGCCGAACAAGGCGAGCAGGGTGCCGATCACCGCGCCGGCCAGGGTCACGCTCTTGCGACGCTGGGTACGTAGCAGGTTGCAACCGGCGACGGCGAAGTTGTAGATGGTGTTGTCCTGGGTGCTCCAGATATTGAGCAGCAACATCGCCATCGCCGCCGTGGCGAAACCTTGCAGCAGCAAGACTTCCACTACATCCGGTTGCTGATAGACGATGGCGCCATAGGCCCCGATCAGCACCATCAAGCCATTGCCGACAAAAAAGCCGATCAGGCTGGCCAGCACCGCAACCTTGGCCGAGCGCGAAAACCGTGTCCAGTTGGTGGCCTGGGTTGCCCCGCTGACAAAGGTCCCGAACACCAGGGTGATGGCGGTGGACAAGTCCAGCTCAGCGCTGGGCACCACCGCCAGCAGCCCCTCCAGCCCGCCGACCTTCACGGTGGCGACCCACATCGACAGCATCAACAGGATGCCCATGGCCGGCACCGCGATGTAGGACAGGATTTCCAAGCCGCGATACCCCACGTAGGCGGTGGCGCAGAACAATAAGCCAAATATCACCATCAGCCCCTGCACACTGCCCTGGCTCAATTGGAAATACTTGCCCAATACCACCGCAGCCGTGGCCGTGCCCCAGGCATACCAGCCGATCTGGGTAAAACCGAGGATCAAGTCACTGAGCTTGCTGCCCACTTCGCCAAAGCAGAAGCGCCCCATCAACACCGAGTTCAAGCCGCTCTTGAACGCGATGTAACCCAAGCCTGCGGCGTAGATACCCAACAACAGGTTACCCAGGGCCACGACGCCGAGCATGTCGATGAAGCTGAACGCTACCCCCAGCTTGCCGCCGGCGAACATGGTCGCGGTAAAAAAGGTGAACCCCAGCAACACCATGGCCGTAGAGGCCAGACCCTTGCGCGCGTGCAAGGGGACTTCGCTGAGAGGGTAGTCGTTGCCGGGGTCTTGTTGCGTCATGGGGGCTGCTCCCTGAGTGGTGACCCAGGTCGTGTGCATCCTGCGTGCCAATGCAGGTGCAGGCAGGTATGCGCTGACGGAGTAAGCCCTTTATAAGGCCGCCCCCTCCCAATCAGCGCAAAAGCAGTGCAGCGGTGAGCCAAACTGGCTCAGTCGATCGGCGTCTGTGCGGGTTTTCCTAATGGATCAGCCCGCCGCTTCGAAAAAAACACCTACAGTTGGCAATGTCAGCCAATTAAGAGCTAGAGCGAACAAACAGTGACCTGTGGCGAGGGAGCTTGCTCCCGTTGGGCTGCGTAGCAGTCCCATCTTTTGGGGCCGCTTCGCGACCCAGCGGGAGCAAGCTCCCTCGCCACAGTGACATTCTCCGCAGGTGGTCTTTTCAACACTCGATCACTTACTCGCCGCGATAAATGCACCCACTGGTGCAGGTCTCGTGGATACGGATCGCACTGAGTTCCGGCAGCAAAGGTTTCAGTTCATTCCAGATCCACTTGGCCAGTACTTCGCTGGTAGGGTTTTCAAGGCCGGGAATGTCGTTGAGGTAGTTGTGGTCGAGGCGTTCATAGAGCGGCTTGAAAATCGCCTTGATCTCCGAGAAGTCGCGAATCCAGCCGGTATGGGGATCCAGGTCGCCGCTCAGGTGGATGGCCACCTTGAACGAATGCCCATGCAGGCGCCCGCATTTGTGGCCTTCCGGTACGTGGGGCAGGCGGTGGGCGGATTCGAATGTAAATTCCTTGAAGATTTCCACAGTGTTTTCAGCTCGGTCAGGTGTCTGGCAGGCGGCGAGTTTAACAGCTTGATCAACCTCTGCGCATACCGCCCCTCGGCCGCAGGCGCCCATGCGGTCAAAGGGCTAGCAAACGGTCGCCGAGCTTGCCGTTATCCGCCAATGCCAAAAACTCATCCCCCAGCCGTTGGCTCTCGCTCATGGCAGTTTGCCAATATTTGTTGCGGCCAGGGTCATCGCCCATAAAACGCTTGAAGTCGCTGCGGTCTGGCAGCTTGCCGTGGGGCAGGCGGGCCAGGTAGTCCCTGGACGGCGCCAGCAGTAATACATCCTGCAAGCCTTGCTGGTTGCTGCGCCGCCATGGCAGGCCCTTGTCGAACCAGCCGGGGATGACCCGGTCAGTAAAATGCGGGTACAGCACGATGTCATCGCCGTGGTAGGGCAGGTCGAGGTGATAGTCCAGCAGGCCGCCGTCGCGGTAGGTGCCGGCCCCGGCTCCAGGCAGGTCGCGCACGCCTTGCATGACCATGGGGATCGACCCGGACGCGAGCAACGCTTGGCGCAGGTTACCCACGTCCAGGGTGAGGAAGCGCGAGGGGAAATCCTTCAGGGGGTGTACAGGGGGCGCCTGGCGCGGGTCGTGGATGATCAGCCGCTCGAAATGCCGCGACAGCCGTGCGCGGCCCCGCAGGTTATCGGCAATCACCGATGACAGGCCCAGCCCCAGCCGCCCACGGTGGTCATCGGCGAGCAAACCGTGGCTCTTGACCACCATGATGTTCAGCCGATAGTCGGGGTTGTCCAGCACCCGCGCATCGCGCCCGGCCAGCAGGTCGTCGAGCATGCGTTGGCAGCTCTGGCTGACTTGCGCCATGGTCACACCTTTGGCGAAGCGCTGTTCGTTGTACAGCCGGCCCAGGTCGAGCAAGCCTTGCACCGGGTCGGGCAGGCAGGCGCTGGCAAACCGCCAGGAGCCAATGGACGCGCCGATCAGCGCACGCTCGCGCGGCGCACGGGGCAACCAATCACCGAACAGCGCCAGGTCGAGCCCTTGGATACCAAGAGCCTTGGGGCCGCCCGCCGCGCCGGGGAGGATACCGACGTCGGCAGGCGCAAGGCCCTGCTCGCGGATGCGGGTGATGGCGCGTTTACCGGCCTTGAGTGTCAAGGCCGGGAACTTGATATGGATGGCTGTCATACCGGTCTCTGTTGAGGCGAGCGGGGCAGTATAGGAAATCTCGCAGGCAGTGGGAAAAATGGCTTGACTGGAATTGCCATGGTGGCAATTCAGTTTCAGTTAAGTTGCAGCGCGTACCGTGGCCGGCGTAGGAAAACATCATGTAACGGAGACTTATCATGAAGCGCCTCACTGGCCTGGGCGCCGCCGCTATCATCCTCGTTACGGCGACCCCGGCCGCCGCCGTGGACCCCGACAAGCCACTGATCGTGCCGGCCACTGTTACAATTGTCGCTTTCGATCAATTGGAAGCTACGGCCCTGGCCCTTCACCCTGGTTCGACGCTGCTGGACACCGATTTGGATGAGGAATACGGCAAGTACGTCTATGAAGTCGAGCTACGAGATGCAGACGGCATTGAATGGGACGTTGAATTGAACGCGCTCACCGGGCAGGTTCTCAAGAATCATCAGGATACGTAATGAAGGTAAATTTACGCGTCGGCAGTCGCGTGGCGCTGGTGCTCATGGTGTTCTGTTCCAGCCTGGCGGCCCGCGACCTCAACCAGGACGAAGCCCTGGCCCTGCGCCAACAAGGCGTCATCCTGCCATTGGAACAGCTGTTGCAGCAGGCCATGGCGCGATACCCCGGCTCACGGCTGCTGGAAGCCGAACTGGAAAAGAAACACGGGCAATACGCCTATGAAGTGGAACTGGTGACCACCGAGGGCGTGGTGCGCGAGATCAAGCTGGACGCCACCAATGGCGACCTGATCAAAGATGAGGAAGACTGATGCGCCTGCTCCTGGTGGAAGACAACGTGCCCCTGGCCGACGAACTGATGGCCGGCCTGCAGCGCCAGGGCTACGCGGTCGACTGGCTGGCCGATGGCCGCGACGCCGTGTATCAGGGACGCAGCGAGCCGTATGACTTGATCATCCTCGACCTTGGCTTGCCCGGTTTACCCGGGCTTGAAGTGCTGGCGCAATGGCGCGCCGCCTCGTTGGCCATCCCAGTGCTGATCCTCACGGCCCGCGATTCCTGGGCCGAGCGTATCGAAGGGCTCAAGGCCGGCGCCGATGATTACCTGAGCAAACCCTTTCACCCCGAAGAGCTGTACCTGCGCATCCAGTCGCTGCTGCGCCGCTCCCACGGCCAGACGAACCAACCCACCCTGCAAGCTGCCGGCCTGCATTTGGATGAAGGTCGCCAGTGCGTGCTACGTGACGGCGCCGAGATCCAGCTGACGGCTGCCGAGTTTCGTTTGTTGCGCTATTTCATGCTGCATCCCGAACAGATCCTGTCCAAAAGCCACCTGGCCGAACACTTGTATGACGGCGAGACCGAGCGCGACTCCAATGTGCTGGAGGTGCACGTCAACCATCTAAGGCGCAAATTGGGCCGCAGCGTGATCGAGACCCGGCGCGGCCAGGGCTACCGTTTCGGCGCCACCCCGGCATGAGGTCGATCCAGCGGCGCTTGAGCCTGGGGTTGATCAGCGTGATGGTGATCGTCGGCGTGGTGCTGGCGCAAACCAGCCTGTGGTTGTTCGAGGCGGGTTTGCAGCGCTACCTTGAAGCGGGCTTGCGCAACGACAGCGAAAACCTGCTGGTGGCGCTGGTGCGTGGGCCCAACGGCGTGCAGTTGGATGAGCAACGCCTGTCGCCGGCGTACCAGCGGCCGTTTTCCGGGCATTACTTTCGTATCGACTTTGCCGATGTGCATTGGCGCTCCCGTTCATTGTGGGACCAGGAACTGCCCCGGCTCCCGGTGGCGGGGCTCAAGGGCAACCTGCAACTGGGGCCCGAAGGCCAGCAACTGTTGGTGCTGCGCTCGGACTACAAGCGCTTCGGCCAATCGATTTCCATCAGCGTGGCCCAGGACTACACGCCTGTGCGCGAGAGCTTTCGCCTGATGCGCCAGGTCGGCCTGGTGATGGGGCTGGCGGCGCTGCTGTTGGTGCTGATCCTGCAACGGGTCACCGTGCGCCGTGCCCTGCGCCCCCTGGAGACCGCACGCAACCAGATCGCCCAACTGCAACAAGGCCAGCGCTCGCAACTCGATACCCAGGTGCCGCTTGAGCTGGAGCCACTGGTGGCGCAGATCAACCACCTGTTGGCGCACACCGAAGACAGTCTCAAGCGCTCGCGCAACGCCCTCGGCAACCTGGGGCATGCGCTGAAAACCCCGCTGGCAGTGTTGTTGAGCGCCGCTTCCAGTGACGCGCTCAAGGATCATCCGCAACTGAGCCAGTTGCTGCGCGAGCAATTGGAGCAGGTGCAGCAGCGCCTCAACCGTGAACTCAACCGTGCGCGCCTGGCGGGTGATGCCTTGCCGGGCGCGTTGTTTGACTGTGAACAAGAGCTGCCCGGTTTACTGGCCACCCTGCGCATGATCCACGGCGAACACCTGGACCTCAGCTATCAGGTGGCGCCGGGCCTGCAACTGCCCTGGGACCGTGAAGACCTGCTGGAACTGCTGGGCAATCTGTTGGACAACGCCTGTAAATGGGCGGACGCCGAGGTATGCCTGAGCGTCAGCGAGACGCCACAGGGCTATCGGCTGGCGGTGGAAGACGACGGCCCCGGCATTCCCGAGGCCCAGCGCGACCAAGTGTTCAACCGTGGCGCACGCCTGGATGAGCAAAGGGTTGGCCATGGCCTGGGTTTGGGGATCGTGCGCGACATTGTTGAGGTGTGGGGTGGGGTGTTGCAACTGCAAGAGAGCGAGCTGGGTGGGCTCAAGGTATTGATCCAGTTGCCACGCCGCTGACACTGGCACACCACCGCTCAAAATGTGGGAGCTGGCTTGCCTGCGATAGCATCGACTCGGTTTATCTGAAATACCGAGGTGTCTGCATCGCGGGCAAGCCCGGCTCCCACAGAAAAGCCTTGCTACATTCAGACCCGAAACTGATCCATCAACCCCTGCTGCTGGTTCGCCAGGCTGTTCAACGCCTGGCTGACCCGCGCCGATTCATTGGCCTGCTCCGACAACGACTCGGTCACATCGCGAATGGTCGCCACGTTGCTGTTGATCTCTTCGGCCACGGCGCTTTGCTCTTCCGCGGCGCTGGCGATTTGCAGGTTCATATCACTGATCACCGTGACCGCATCGCCAATCTGGCGCAAGGCGGTGACGGCCTGGCCGACCTGTTCGACGCTGCCCTGGGCCTGGCGATAGCTGTTGCCCATGGAGCCGACCACGTCGCTGGTACCGGTTTGCAATTGTTCGATCACCAGGCGGGTTTCTTCCACCGATTCCTGGGTGCGCCGTGCCAGGTTGCGCACTTCGTCGGCGACCACGGCAAAACCGCGGCCGGCTTCACCGGCGCGAGCGGCTTCGATGGCGGCGTTGAGCGCCAACAGGTTGGTCTGCTCGGCGATGCCGCGAATCACTTCGAGCACCGAGCCGATCTGTTCGCTGTTGGCGGCCAGGCCTTCAACTTGGGTCATGGCGGTGCTCATGTCGGCGGCGAGCTCGCCAATGTTGGCGGTGGTGCGGTCGATAACCGTCAAGCCTTGGCGAGTCGCCTGGTCGGCATCTCGGGCGGCTTGGGCCGCCTGGGCGGCGCTGCGAGCCACATCCTGGGCGGTGGCGCTCATTTCGTGGGATGCGGTGGCCACCTGATCCACCTGACGGTACTGCTGCTCCATGCCGGCGCTGGTTTGCGTGGCAATGGCTGCGGACTGGTCGGCGGTGCCGCGAGCGTCCTGCACCGAGCGTTTGACCTCGGCAATGATCGGCTGCAGCTTGTCGAGGAAGCGGTTGAACCAGCCGGCCAATTGGCCCAGTTCGTCCTGTTTGGCATAGGCCAGGCGCCGGGTCAGGTCGCCTTCGCCGCTGGCGATATCCTCAAGCATGTGCGCCACGCCGAGGATTGGCCGGGTCACGCTGCGCGCCATCAGCCACACCAGGATCAAGCCGACCACGGCGGCGAGCAGGCCCAGGCCCAGTTCCAGCAGGGTGCCTTTGGCGTTGTCGGCGTCCAGCTGGTTTTTCAGCGCTTCGGCGGGGGCGACCAGGACTTTTTCCGGTACATCCAGCAATACGCCCCACGCCTTACCGCCGGGAATGGGCGCAAAAGGCGCGAGTACCTTGAGTTGGTGGTCGGTGCGCAGGCTGCGGGTCTGGGTACTGCTGGCCAAGGCACTGGTCAGCTGTGCGCCGCTGGCCGGGTCGACCTGCTCCAGGCGTTGGCTGAGTTTGCTGGCATCCGGGCTGTAGCCAGCCAATAAGCCAGTGGCGCTGAGGATGCTGACCTGGGTCTGGCCGTCGTACAGTTTCTGGCTGGCCTGTTGGCTGACCGTCTGCAGGCTGTTGAGGTTGATATCCACCGACAGCGAGGCGATGACTTTGCCATTGACCATCAGCGGGAACACGATGCTGGTCATCAGCACGTTCTGGCCGTCGATCACATAGAAGTAGGGCTCGATCACACAAGGCTTGAGAGTCGTGCGCGGGCAGGTGAACCAGGCGTTGGCCTTTTCGCCGCTGGGGCCGATGGAGGTGTCGGCCATGTCGCTCTCGGGCAGCGCCATCGAGGTGATTTTCCCCGGCGTCGGTTGCGACCAGTACAGGGCGAAACGGCCTTTGTCATTGCTGCCCAGTTCCGCCTGGTTGGCGAACAGTTCGTCCTTGCCGTCCAGCGCATTGGCTTCGAACACCAGGGACAGGCCGAGCAGGTCGGGGTTGGCCTGCAGGGCGGCCTTGACCTGGCGCGTCAGGTCTTCACGGGTGTCGAAGGCATCGAGAAAGCGCTTCTCGGCCTGCTCGCGCAAAAACAGCACCTGGCGGGAAAAACCGTGGCCGTATTGGTAGGCATCCATGAACTGCTGGCGAATGCCCAGCGCCTGCACTTCGCCTTGGGCCTCGATGCGCGACTGGGCGGCTTCGTCGAGCATCTGCATGCTGGACGCCTTGACCTGCTGGGAGCTCTGCGCCATGCGATACAGCGACAGACCCACCAGCAGGGTCACGATCCCCAGCAGGCAGAGGCCCGCCAGCAGGGTGATTTTCCATTGAATGGAGAGCTGCCTGAGCGACATCGGGACATCCTTACCTGAAAGCACATAGAGACAGCGTATCGGCCAGTGCCTGTAATTCTTTATCCGTGCAGAGGGCTTTGCCTCACCACAGTTTTTGACATGGCAGCCCAGCTCCTGCAAAGTGCGCGCCCTCTAATAAGACCTCTTTCAAGCCTGCACGCCGGCAGCTGTTCCCATGGGCCGCGCGCGGGCATGCCTGTCTTTTTTGTTTCTGCTTGAGGTAACCATGATTAACGCAGTCATCGCCGCGGTCGGCACCATGCTGGTACTCAGCCTGTCCCGCGTGCATGTGGTCATCGCCATTATCGTCGGCGCCCTGGTGGGCGGCTTGACCGGTGGCCTGGGTATCGAGGCCACGCTCAAGGCCTTCAACGGCGGGCTGGGCGGCGGCGCAACCGTGGCCTTGTCCTACGCATTGCTCGGCGCTTTCGCCGTGGCGATTGCCAAGTCCGGGCTGGCCCATGCCTTGGCGGACAAAGCCTTGCTGCTGGTGGACCGTCAGGACGCCAGCGGTGGCAACCACGTCAAATGGCTGCTGATCGGCCTGTTATGGGTGGTGGCGATTGCCTCGCAGAACATCTTGCCGATCCACATTGCGTTTATTCCGCTGCTGGTACCGCCGCTGTTGTATGTGCTGACCAAGCTGCAACTGGACCGTCGCCTGATCGCCTGCGTGATGACCTTCGGCCTGATCACCCCGTACATGTTTCTGCCGGTGGGCTTTGGCAATATCTTCCTCAATCAGATCCTGCTGGCCAACGTCGCCAAGAGCGGGGTGGATATCAGCGGGGTCAATGTCACCCACGCCATGGGCTTGCCGGCGCTGGGCATGGTGGTCGGCCTGCTGGTGGCGGTGTTGATCAGCTACCGCAAAAAGCGTGTGTACGACCTGAAGAAAATCGAGCGTGTCGAGCAAGTGGCGGTGCAGTACAACCCGCTGACCCTGCTGGTGGCCGGCCTGGCGATCGCCTCGGCGTTCATCATCCAGTTGTGGCTGGACTCGATGATCATCGGCGCCCTGGCCGGGTTCCTGATCTTCTCGGTGTCGGGCATCGTGCGCTGGCGCGATACCGATGACCTGTTCACCGAAGGCATGAAAATGATGGCGATGATCGGCTTCATCATGATCGCGTCCTCAGGTTTTGCCGAAGTACTCAAAGCCACCGGTGACGTGAATTCGCTGGTACAAACCTCGGCGGCGTTCATCGGCCATAGCCGGGGCGTCGGCGCGTTGTTGATGCTGCTGGTGGGGTTGTTGGTGACCATGGGCATCGGCTCGTCGTTTTCCACGGTGCCGATCCTCGCGGCGATTTTCGTGCCGCTGTGTGTGCAGTTGGGCTTCAGCCCGGTGGCCATCGTGTGCATCGTTGGTACCGCCGGCGCCTTGGGCGACGCCGGTTCGCCCGCCTCGGACTCCACCCTCGGCCCCACCTCCGGCCTGAACATCGACGGCCAGCACCACCATATCTGGGACACCGTGGTGCCGACCTTCCTGCACTACAACCTGCCGCTGCTGGCGTTCGGCTGGCTGGCTGCGATGACGCTCTGATCCAGGCGAGAACCTCTGTGGCGAGGGAGCTTGCTCCCGCTGGGCTGCGAAGCAGCCCCAAAAAAGCGTGCGGGCGCTGCGCACCCGAGCGCGAGCAATCTCTGGCCACACAAGCTCGCGCCTACAGTAATCGCTCACATGGCCGTTAACCTCTCAAGTCGCCACTAACAAGAGAGAAAAGCCATGCGTCTGAGTTTGAAGGCCAAAGTCCTGGCCCTTGCTGTCGTGCCGGTGTTGTTGTTTGCCGTGGTCATCAGCCTGACCACCGTGTGGATTCTGCAGGGCCAGGCCCGCAACGAGGTGGATGAAACCCGTCAGCGCCTGCTCAACGACGCCAAGGCCACCCTGCAAAGTTATGTCGAGGTGGCCATGACCACCATCAAGCCGCTCTACGACGCAGCAGCCCCCGGCGACAGCGCGGCGCGGGCGCAGGTGGTCAAGTTGTTATCCAATACCAGCTACGGCAAAGACGGCTATTTCTTCGGCTACGACTCCGAGACCATCCGCCTGTTCAAGGGCAACAGCCCGGACGGCGTGGGCAAAAGCTTCAAGGACAACCGCGACCCCAACGGCGTCTACGTCAACCGCGACCTGGTCAAGGTTGGCAAGGACGGCACCCACTACCTGCAATACAGCTCGACCCAGCCCGGCCAGACCGAGCTGGTGCCCAAGCTCGGCTATACCGAGTACCTGCCCAAGTGGGACATGGTGATCGGCACCTCGGTGAACCTTGATAGCATCGACGCCCAAGTGGCGGTGGTGCAGGCAAAAGTCGAGAAGCGCATGCAAGGCGTACTGTTGAGCATCCTCGGCGTGGCCGTGGTGGTGTTGCTGGTGATCGCCGCCGTGGGCATGCTGCTGGCCAATACCATCCTGCGCCCGCTGCACCTGATGAAGGCCAACCTTGATGACATCGCCGCGGGTGAAGGCGACCTGACGCGCCGCCTGGCCATTACCAGCCAGGATGAACTCGGCGATCTGGCCGGTGCATTCAACCGCTTTGTCGATAAAATCCATGGCCTGGTGCGCCAGATCACCGACATGACCGCCCAACTCACCGGGCTGGTGAGCCAGGTGTCCGAGCAGGCCCAGCGCTCTGAACAGGCCATGGAACGCCAGCGCCACGAGACCGACCAGGTGGCCACCGCGATCAACCAGATGTCCTCGGCTGCCCACGAAGTGGCACGCAGTGCCCAAGGCGCCGCCGTCGCTGCGCAGCAGACCGACGCCGAAGGCCAGGCCGCCAAGCGGGTAGTGGACGGCAGCATCGCGCAGATCCATGCGCTGGTGAACGACATCCGCAGCAGCGGCGTGTCCCTGGACAGCCTGCAGCAGGATGTGTCGTCAATCGTCAGTGTGCTCGGCGTGATCCGCTCCATCGCCGAGCAAACCAACCTGCTGGCGCTCAACGCTGCCATCGAGGCCGCACGGGCCGGGGAGGCTGGGCGTGGCTTTGCCGTGGTCGCCGATGAAGTGCGTGCCCTGGCCAGTCGCACCCAAACCAGCACCCAGGAAATCCAGGGCATGATCGATCGCCTGCAAAAAGGCACCGAGGCGGCCGTGGACGCTATGCGCCGCTCCAGCGATGCTGGCGACGGCACCTCGGCCCAGGCCAACCAGGCCGGCGCGTCCCTGGACACCATGGCGCAACTGATTGGCACCATTAACTCAATGAACGCCCAGATCGCCAGCGCCGCCGAAGAGCAGACCGCCGTGGCGGAAGAGATCAACCGCAGCGTGCATCAGATTGCCGTAGCGGTAGACAGCGTGGCGGACGAAACCCAATTGGGCGCTCAGACGTCTCGCAGCCTGGCAGACCTGGGCCAGCGCCTGGGGCAGTTGGTGGGCCAGTTCAGGATCTGATCCATTCAACCCATGGCAGGGTTTAAACGTCGCGCATCAGCAGGCCAAAACGCAGGTCCATCTGCGCCGGAATCGGCACATACACCGTATGCCCGTCCCCCGGCGCCACCTCAATGCTTTCGCCCTTGGCGTTATGCAGGCTCGGCAAGTCAAAATGAAAATTGCCGGCGGGCGTCATCAACTCCAGGTGGTCGCCCAGCGCAAAGCGATTCTTCACCTTCACCTCGGCCAACGCGCCACGGCGCTCGCCGGTCAGCTCCCCGACAAACTGCTGGCGCTCGGAAATCGAGCTGCCGTTCTGGTAGTTCTGGTATTCATCGTGCACGTGGCGGCGCAGAAAACCTTCGGTGTAGCCACGCTGGGCCAGGGAGTCGAGGTTGGTCATCAGGCCGCGGTCAAATGCCCGGCCGGCCACTGCGTCATCGATGGCCTGGCGGTACACCTGGGTGGTGCGCGCGCAGTAGAAGTGGGACTTGGTGCGGCCTTCGATCTTCAACGAATGCACGCCCATCTGTGCCAGGCGCTCCACATGCTGCACGGCCCGCAGGTCCTTGGCGTTCATGATGTAGGTGCCGTGTTCGTCTTCGAAAGCGGGCATGGGGGAATCGGGGCGATTGGCCTCTTGTAGCAGGAACACCTGATCGGTGGGTGTGCCGATGCCCAATGTGGGTTGGTATTCATGGACGATATCGCCAGTGGCATTCTCCACTGCCGGCGTGGCCTGGTATTTCCAGCGGCAGGCATTGGTGCAACTGCCCTGGTTGGCATCGCGTTTGTTCATATAGCCCGACAGCAGGCACCGCCCGGAATAGGCCATGCACAAGGCGCCATGTACAAACACCTCCAACTCCATCGTCGGCACCTGCTGGCGGATTTCGCCGATCTCTTCCAGGGACAGCTCCCGCGACAGAATCACCCTGCAAATGCCTTGTTGCTGCCAGAACGCCACGCTGGCCCAGTTCACCGTATTGGCCTGTACCGACAGGTGGATCGGCATCTGCGGGAAGTGCTGGCGCACCAGCATGATCAGCCCAGGATCGGACATGATCAGCGCATCCGGGCCCATGGCGATCACGGGCGCCAGGTCCTTGAGGAAGGTCTTGAGCTTGGCGTTGTGCGGCGCAATGTTCACCACCACGTAGAAGCGCTTGCCCTGGTCATGGGCTTCCTGGATGCCGAGGGCCAGGTTGGCGTGGTCGAACTCGTTATTGCGCACCCGCAGGCTGTAGCGCGGCTGGCCGGCATAGACCGCGTCGGCACCGTAGGCGAAGGCGTAGCGCATGTTTTTCAGGGTGCCGGCGGGAGCGAGCAGTTCGGGGGCAGTTATCGGGCGCATGGGGGTGGGTCGCAAAAAGGCGCGAGGGTAGTGCTGGAGCGATAACGGGATATTGATCCAGGTCTAAATAACGCGATCTATGCTTGTTCGATAAACAAGGGCACTCCCACGTTTGGCTGCGGACTAAGCAACAGGGCCGCCATCGGCCCTGTTTTTCTGACATGGACCGGACATGAATCAAACCAACCTGCAATTCAAAACCCTGTTGCTGCTACTGGCCTTGGTCACCGTGGCTTTTATCTGGATATTGCTGCCGTTCTACGGTGCGGTGTTCTGGGCCGTGATCCTGGGCATTATCTTTGCGCCGATGCAGCGCCGCCTGCAGCAACGTTTTAGCTGGAACCGCAACCTGACCTCCCTGACCACCTTGATGGTGTGCCTGGTGATCGCGATTCTGCCGGTGATCATCACCAGTGCTTTGCTGGTGCAAGAGGGGGCCACGCTCTACAAAAACATCGAGAGCGGCAAACTCGACGTAGCGGGTTATATCGAGCAATTCAAGAACGTTCTACCGCCGTATTTCCAGCAATTGCTCGACCGCTTCGGCATGGGCAACCTCGAAGGGCTGCGGGAAAAAGTGGTCAAGGGCGCGATGCAGGGCAGTCAGTTCTTTGCCTCCCAGGCGTTCAGCTTCGGCCAGGGTACGTTTGATTTCCTGGTGAGCTTTTTCATCATGCTGTACCTGCTGTTTTTCCTGCTGCGCGATGGCCCGGAACTGGTACGCAAGGTGCGCACGGCAGTACCGTTGGCCGAGCCGCAAAAGCGTCGCCTGCAGCTCAAGTTCAACCGCGTGGTACGCGCCACGGTCAAGGGCAACGTGCTGGTGGCTGTGACCCAAGGTGCGCTGGGAGGCTTGATCTTCTGGTTTCTGGACATCCCGAGTGCCTTGCTCTGGGCCGTGCTGATGGCGTTCCTGTCACTACTGCCAGCGGTGGGTGCCGGGCTGGTCTGGGGGCCGGTGGCGGTTTATTTCCTGTTGAGCGGTTCGATCTGGCAGGGCGTGGTGCTGGGGCTGTTCGGGGTGTTCGTGATTGGCCTGGTGGACAACGTGCTACGCCCGATCCTGGTGGGCAAGGACACCAAGATGCCGGACTACCTGATCCTGATCTCGACCTTGGGCGGCCTGTCGGTGTTCGGCCTTAACGGCTTTGTGATCGGGCCGCTGGTGGCAGCGTTGTTCATGTCGTGCTGGGCGTTGTTCGTCGAAACCAAGCCGCGGGTCAAGTTGCCATTGCCATAGCGTTCAGGCCTCGAGCCTGAAGTCGGTTGCCATTCGGCGCTGTGTTTCGGCATCGGATAACGAAGTGAGCGGGCCGCTGATCGGCTCGCCATCGCGCACAACGTACCAGCAGGCGAGCAAGCCCAGTTTGCGCAGAGGGGCGGGGACGGCGCTGCCGATGACGGACATGATTTGAATAGTGGGCATAAGTACCTCCAAACGTTATGGAGGTCACCTTACGGTTTGCCGGTGCCTGGGAAAAATCACCTGGCTCGATAGTCGACATCAACGCCAGGCGTTAATCCACCACCTGGTCGAGCATGTTCACCACTTCGTGCTCACTGAGCAGGCCCTTGCGCACCAGGTTTTCTGCCAGCAATGCCAGGAACTTGGCGCTGCGATGGCCTTCGAGGTGCTTGAGTTCAGTCAAGGCGCTGTAGACCTTGCTGGAGGTGCAAAGGCCGGCGGTGCGGTGCGGGTTTTGTGTGGGCATGGTCAATCGTCCTTAATTGTTATTGGCTGGACTGGGTCGATAGTGCGACTGTTTTGTGACGCAAACATGACAGCGCAGCCCGCCATCGATCAAGAGGATATTTGACGCTTATCATGTGGGATTGCTGCTCGTACGTTGTTCTCACAGCGACACTGGCAGGATTAATCCGGACTTCCCAGGCAAAAAAAGGCCCCGCGTGTGGGCGAGGCCTGTGGCTGTCAACGGATTAAAACTTACCAACCATGGCGGTAGTAGCCGTGGGGCGGGCCGTAATAGCCGCGAGGCGGCCCATAATAACCGCGCGGTGGGCCGTAGTAGACGGGCGCCGGGCGATAGTAAACCTGCTGTTGCACATACACCGGTGGCGGTGGCGCGTAGTAGACCGGCGGCGGAGCGGCATACACCGGCTGCGGCTGCACATACACCGGTTGTTGCACATACACCTCACGCGGTTGGCTGGCAACCACAGAGCCGACTACCGCTGCGCCGACAAGCGCACCGAACACGGCCGGGCCACCCCAACCACCACCGTGGGCGGAGGCTTGGCCGGCCATCGCGAGTGCGCCGATAAGCAAGGCGATCCTGGGGAGTTTACGCATGATGGTCTTTCCTCGGTTAGCCCCTGCGCTTGTGGTCTGCAATCAATAGACTCAAGGATTGTCGCGGGGATACTTTTAAGACAACGTATTTCGAGAAAACAGCACGGCCAATGGGTAAAGGTTGTGTAAGGTCTGTACCGATTTGCTTACTTCAAGGAGTTATCCATGCAGATGCACCCCAACAAGGACACCCAACTGTGCATGTCGCTGTCGGCGCGCCCTGGGAACTTTGGCCTGCGTTTTCATAACCACCTGTATGAACAGCTGGGTCTGAATTTTTACTATAAAGCCTTCAGCAGCCAGGACTTGCCCGGCGCGATCGGCGGTATCCGCGCCCTGGGTGTGCGGGGTTGCGGGGTGTCCATGCCGTTCAAGGAGGCTGCCATTGCCTTGATGGACGAACTCGACGATTCGGTTCAAGCCATCGACTCCCTGAACACCATCGTCAACACCAACGGCCACCTCAAGGCTTACAACACCGACTACATCGCCATTGAGCAATTGCTGAAAAAACACGCGGTGCCCAAGGACTCCAGCTTCGCCATGCGCGGCAGCGGCGGCATGGCCAAGGCGGTCGCCAGCGCCTTGCGTGACGGGGGGTACGCCAATGGCGTGATCGTGGCGCGTAATGAGGTGGCGGGCCAGGCATTGGCCAGGAACCTGGGGTACACGTGGCAGGCGGATCTGGGCAGCCAGCGTCCACAGATGCTGATCAACGTGACGCCCATCGGCATGACCGGCGGGGTCGAGGCGGATGCGTTGGCGTTTGAGGCCGAGGCAATCGATCAGGCTGAGACGGTCTTCGATGTGGTGGCGATCCCGGCGGAAACGCCGTTGATCGTGCGTGGTCGTGCCCAGGGCAAGCGGGTGATTACCGGGCTGGAAGTGATCGCTATCCAGGCGTTGGAGCAGTTTGTGCTTTATACCGGCGTGCGGCCTACGCAGGAGCAGTTCGAGGCAGCGGTGGCCTTCGCCCGCAGCTAAAGCCTTACGCACAACCATTCGGTGATCTAACTGACGCACACGCGATCCAACTGTGGGAGCTGGCTCGCCTGCGATGGCGGCCTGCCAGGCGACGGCTATCTACCTGACACCCCACGATCCAACTGTGGGAGCTGGCTTGCCTGCGATGGCGGCCTGCCAGGCGACGGCTATCTACCTGATACCCCACGATCCAACTGTGGGAGCTGGCTCGCCTGCGATGGCGGCCTGCCAGGCGACGGCTATCTACCTGACACCCCACGATCCAACTGTGGGAGCTGGCTTGCCTGCGATGGCGGCCTGCCAGGCGACGGCTATCTACCTGACACCCCACGATCCAACTGTGGGAGCTGGCTTGCCTGCGAAGACGGCCTCACAGTCGACGCCGTAATACCGAGTACATATCCATTCCTGCGGTAACGGCTACTTAGGGTTCCGCTCTGACAGCGGCTCACTTTTGAAAAAATGCGCAAAAGTAAGCAAAACGCTCTTGCCCCACCACTCGGCACCTCGCTCAGGCTCGGTGTGCCCGAACACAGGCTTGAATCCGTGGGCCGCCGCCACGCGCCATCCATGGCGCGGGGCGGCTAACCCGGCGTCCTGCCGGGTTACCCACGAATTCAAGCCTGCGTTCGGCCAGCGTGGTTTAACGGGGCGCCTAAGATCAAAAGCAGAGCAAGATCAAGAGCGGCTCGCTTCGCATCGTGGTTACCGTCGGCTGCTGCAACCTACAAAGTTGTGTCGATACCAATGGCTATCGCAGGCAAGCCAGCTCCCACATGTTTATCTGCGTTATGCCTGTTCCAGCTGCGCCAGCCGTTCTTCCAGTGCGGCAATCCGCGCTTCCAGCTCTTCAATCCGCTCCACCGAAACAGCCCCCGCGCTACGCTCTACCGGATTCCCCCTCGCGGTCATAATCGCCTCAATATCCGCTGGGTCCCCCAGCGCATGGGTGTATCGGTCTTCACGCTGCCCCGCCTGACGCGGCACCAGCAGCGCCAACCCCCGAGCAATCAGGCGTTCGAGCTGATGCACGACCTGTTCGGCATCCTCGAAATCATGCATGCGCCCGCTGCGGGTGAGCAACTCGTTGACCGTCTGCGGCCCCCGCAGGAACAGCAGCCCGGTCAGGATCACCTGGGCCGGCACCAGTTCCAGGGCCTTGTCCACACGGTGCTCCCAGCGGTCGGCGCGGCTGCCCATCACCAGGCGCGTGAAGCCTTGGCCTTCGAGCGCGCGCAGGCTCTGGCCGACCTGGCCTTGGCTGAGGTTCATCACCGGCTCGCGGCTGGTCTTCTGGTTGCAGGCCAGCACCAAGGCGTTGAGGGTGAGGGGGTAGGTTTCCGGGTTGGTCGCCTGTTTTTCGATCAGGCAGCCCAGGATGCGGATTTCCGTGCTGTTCAGGCGCGGCTCAGGGGTGTCGGTGTCGTGCTCGGCGGTCATCGCGCTTTCCCTATGCAGTGAAGCCCCTTAGCCTAAGCTTGAAAAAATAAAAGACAAGCGCCAGGCATGGCTATAATCGCGGCTGGTTCCAACCCCGCCATTACCGTGAGACTGTCATGACTATTTCCCTGTACGCCGCTTCCATCCCGGTCTTCAAGCAAATGCTCAACGCCCTCAGCGATGTGCTGAACAAAGCTGAAGCCCACGCCAGCGCCAAGAACATCGAGCCCAACGCCTTGCTGCAAGCGCGCCTGTTCCCGGACATGTTCCCGTTGGTGCGCCAGGTGCAGATCGCCGTGGACTTCGCCAAAGGTGTGTCGGCACGCCTGGCCGAAATCGAAGTACCGAAATACGAAGACAGCGAAGTCACCTTTGCCGACCTGCAAGCGCTGATCGCCAAGGTCCTGGCCTTTGTCGACACCATCAAGCCCGAGCAGATCGACGGCAAGGAAGGCATCGAGATCGTCACCCGCCCCGGCACCCCGAAAGAGAAGCGCTTCAGCGGTCAGTCCTACCTGCTGACCTACGGCCTGCCGCAGTTCTTCTTCCACGTCACCACCGCTTATGCGCTGCTGCGTCATAACGGTGTGGAAGTGGGCAAGCGCGATTACATGGGCGCGTTCTAAACCCGCAAGCACAAAAAAGCCCGGTGCCGTTCTCTGCGAACGGCACCGGGCTTTTTTATGGGGCTGTGTTAAGCGGCCTGTTCTTCCTTGCCCAAACACGCCGCCGCGGTAAACAGCACATCGGTAGACGAGTTGAGTGCGGTTTCCGCCGAGTCCTGCAGCACGCCGATGATGAAACCGACGGCCACTACCTGCATGGCGATTTCACTGGGGATGCCAAACAGGCTGCACGCCAGGGGAATCAACAGCAGCGAACCACCCGCCACCCCCGATGCACCGCAGGCACACACCGCAGCGACCACGCTGAGCAGCACGGCAGTCGGCATGTCCACGGCGATGCCCAGGGTGTGCACGGCCGCCAGGGTCAGCACGGTGATAGTGATGGCGGCGCCGGCCATGTTGATGGTGGCACCGAGGGGGATCGACACCGAGTAGGTGTCTTCATGCAGGCCCAGGCGTTTGCTCAGCGCCAGGTTGACCGGAATGTTCGCCGCCGAGCTGCGGGTGAAAAACGCGGTGATGCCGCTTTCGCGCAGGCACATCAGCACCAGCGGGTAAGGGTTGCGACGCAGTTTCCAGAACACGATGGCCGGGTTGATCACCAGTGCCACGAACAACATGCAGCCGATCAGCACGACCAGCAGGTGGGCATAGCCGAGCAGGGCGTCGAAACCCGAGGTGGCCAGGGTGGAGGCCACAAGACCGAAGATACCCAGCGGGGCGAAGCGGATCACCACGCGTACGATCAGGGTGACGCCGTTGGACAAGTCGTCCAATACCGTACGGGTGGTCTCACCGGCATGGCGAATAGCGATGCCCATGCCGATGGCCCAGGCGAGAATGCCGATGAAGTTGGCGTTCATCAGTGCACTGACCGGGTTATCCACCACACTGAGCAGCAGGCTTTGCAACACTTCGCCAATGCCTCCAGGAGCGCTCACCGTGGCGTCATGGGTAGCCAATACCAGGAACGACGGAAACATCATGCTGGCAACCACCGCAACCACGGCGGCGGCAAAGGTGCCGAGCAGATACAGGAACAGGATCGGTCGGATATGGGTTTCCTGGCCATGCTTATGGTTGGCAATCGAGGCCATGACCAGCACAAACACCAGGATCGGCGCGACAGCCTTCAGCGCCGTGACAAACACCTTGCCGATAAAACCGGTGGCGCGCGCGGCCTCGGGGAACAGCAGGGCCAGCACGATCCCGGCAATCAGGCCGATGACAATTTGGGTGACCAGGCTGACGCGCATTAAACGTTGCAACAGGGAAGGGGCAGCAGTCATAAAGAGTTGTCTCTAGTTTTTTTAGTAGGGCACAGCATTGCAGGCAGAAAGTACTGTAGGAAGTAGGCGCGAAGTCTAGCATGCTGTAGGACACGTCTCGTTTGCTGCGGCATTCCGTCACCCGTTTCAGTCGGGCTTGGTCAAATCCGGACATGTTCTGTTAAGATTCCTCCCTCTCATCTTTCCTCTCCGTCAGCGGGCCCTTCGGGCTGTCGTTGATGTCGTCGTTTCTGGAGTTTTCATGTTGTTTCCTATCCTGCTGCTGTCAGCCGCTGGTTTTACCGTGCTGACCACAGAATTCGTCATCGTCGGCCTGTTGCCGTCGATTGCTCGGGACCTGAACGTCAGCGTGTCTCAGGCCGGGCTGCTGGTGACGCTGTTCGCGTTCACCGTGGCAGCGTTCGGCCCGTTCCTCACGGCCTACTGCGCGCGTTTTTCGCGCAAGCGCCTGTTTATCAGCATCCTGATCATGTTTGCAGCGGCCAATACCGTGGCGGCATTGGCGCCGAATATCTGGGTGATGGCCATGGCCCGTTTGATTCCCGCCCTGGGCTTGCCAGTGTTCTGGGCCCTCGCCAGCGAAACGGCGGTAGACATTGTCGGCCCTGAGTTCGCCGGGCGTGCGATTGAAAAAATCGGCTTTGGCATTGTGTGCGCCACCGTATTTGGTATTCCGGTGGGCACGCTGATTTCCGATATGTTCGGCTGGCGCACCGCGTTCGCCGTGCTCGCGGTGATTGCCCTGGCCAAGGCATTGCTGCTGTATGTGTACCTGCCGGTTACCGCGGCCAAGCACCAGCAAGCCAGCTTGCGCTCACAATTCAAGATCCTGCGCAGCCCGGTGATGCAGGGGCATATCCTGCTGTCGATCCTGGTGTTCAGTGGCATGTTCACCGCCTATACCTACCTGGCAGATATCCTTGAGCGGCTGGCCGGCTTCGACGGTACATTGGTGGGCTGGTGCCTGATGGGCTTTGGCGCGGTCGGGCTGATTGGCAACTCCCTGGGCGGACGCGCCGTGGATCGTCATCCGTTGATTGCGTCCATGGTGTTCTGCGGGTTCATGATCGCGGGCATGGTGGCAGTGGTGCCGGCGATTCACTCGACCATCGGCCTGGCCGCGGCGATGGCGGTGTGGGGCGTGACCCAGGCGGCGATGTTCCTGGTCAGCCATGTGCGCTTGATGAAGGCCGCGCCCCATGCACCGGCGTTTGCCGCGTCGCTGAATATCGCCGGCGCCAACCTCGGCATTGGCCTGGGCGCGATGGTGGGCGGGCATGTCATCGACACCCTTGGCCTGGGCAGCCTGGGGTTTGCCGCTTCGGGGTTTATCCTGGTGTCGATCCTGCTCGCACTGTGGCTGATGACCGCCAAACCCACGGCGCTCAATGCCTGAGCGATCAGGGCAGGGCGGTAAACAACTCCCGCCGGGCACCCTCGGTAATCGCCACAATGCCGGGGTGCTTGACCTTGCGCTCCACTGAGATCGCATAAAACGACTCGGTCACCGCATCGGTCTGGCCAATCAGCGCCACGCCGTATTGGCGCACCACCTCGTCGGCGATCACGCTGGGCGCGATAAAAATCCCACTGCCGGATTGCCCGAAGGCCTGCATCAAGGCGCTGTCGTCGAACTCGCCGATGATGCGGGGTTGAATTTGCTGTTCGGCAAACCAGCGCTGCAAACGGCTGCGCACCACGGTCTCAGCGCCCGGAATCAACAGCGGTGCGCCCTGCAAACACTGTGGGAAATCCCCACCATGCTGGTCAGCCAACGCCTGGGTGGCGAAAAAACTGATGCCGCATTCTCCCAGCTTCTGGCTGTAGCCCTTGATGTCCAAGTGCGTGGGCATGGGGCTGTCGGAAATCACCAGGTCCAGGCGCTGGATCGCCAGGTCGGCCAGTAAACGTTCGAGTTTGTCTTCACGGCAGGTGATGCGGATCGGTTCGCTCAACTCCATGGTCGGCGCGATCAGCCGGTACACGATGGATTTGGGCACCACATCCGCCACCCCAACGCGGAACGGGATCTGCTGCTCGTCAGGCTGGGCGCGCAGCATCGCCTCCAGTTCATTGCCGGTCTGGAACATCTGCTCGGCGTAGGGCAGCGCCTGGCGCCCGGCTTCGGTCAGTTCAAGCTGGCGCCCGACCCGCTGAAACAGGGCAATACCGAAGGTCTGCTCCAACAGGCTGATCTGCCCGCTGATGGTCTGCGGCGTGAGGTTCAATTGCTCACAGGCGCGCACGATGCTACCGGTCTTGGCCACCACCCAGAAGTAATGCAGTTGTCGATAATTGAGCATCACGGCCTACACTTCGTAAAAATCGAAGTATACGCGAGAAAAATACGAATTTTCCTGAACTGTTCGCCTGCATAGAATGCCTCGCTATCGAGGGGCCACTACTTGGACCCAATGGTTCTAACGAGGAATACATCATGAAACTCAATTCCCTGGGCGCGGCGTCGTTGCTTGCGCTTTCATTGGTAGTGGTCAGCGGCTGTGATCAAGTCGAGAAAAGCGCGCAACAGGTGCTGGGCAAAGCCACCGAGTCGGCCAAGCAGGCCATCGACGACACCCACAAGGCCGCCGAGCAGGCATTGAGTGAAGCAACCCAGGGCTTGATCAGCCCTGAGAAGCAGGAAAAAGACGCCGAAAACGCTGCTGAATCCGACACCAAAGAAACCTAATTCCCCAGCACTACCACGTCAGGACTGACCTATGGATTACCTTCTACAACTGGCCGCCAGCCCCACCGCCTGGGTCGCACTGGCGACCTTGATCGTCATGGAAATCGTGCTGGGCATCGATAACCTGATCTTTATCTCGATTCTCACCAACAAACTGCCGGAGAAGCACCGGGCCAAGGCGCGGCGCATTGGTATCAGCATGGCGTTGATCTTGCGCCTGGGCCTGCTGAGCACCATCGCATTCATCGTGCAATTGACGACACCGGTGTTCGAAGTGTTCGGCCAGGCGTTCTCGTGGAAGGACATGATCCTGATCGCCGGCGGCCTGTTCCTGGTGTGGAAGGCAACCACCGAGATCCATCACAGCATGGACCCGGAGCCTGAAGAGAAGGCAACTGTCAGCAACACCGTGACCATCGGTTTTGCCGCCGCCATCGGCCAGATCCTGATGCTCGACCTGGTGTTTTCCATCGACAGCATCATCACCGCCGTGGGCATGACCGAGCACTTGCCGATCATGATCATTGCCGTGGTGGTCTCGGTGATCGTGATGCTGGTGGCCGCTGAGCCGTTGGCCAAGTTCATCAACGACAACCCGACCGTGGTGATGCTGGCCCTGGGCTTCTTGATCATGATCGGCATGACGCTGATCGCCGAAGGCTTCGGCGCCCACGTGCCAAAAGGCTACGTGTATGCGGCCATGGCGTTCTCGGCTGCGATCGAATGCTTGAACATCGCCCGGCGTAACCGGCACGCACGTTTGCTCGCTGCGCGCCAGTAACCGCTGAACAAACAGGCCGGCTGTGCTCACAAGAGCCCAGCCGGCCTTTTGCTGTCTGCTAGAATCGGCCCACTTGATAGCTTGAGGTCCCCCATGAACGAGCCGATTCGCCTTACCCAGTACAGCCACGGTGCGGGTTGCGGTTGCAAGATTTCGCCCCAGGTCCTGGAAGTGATCCTTGCGGGCAGCGGTGCACAGAACCTCGACCCCAACCTGTGGGTGGGCAATGCCTCCCGCGACGATGCGGCGGTATACGCCATCGACGACGAGCGCGGCGTGGTGTCCACCACGGACTTTTTCATGCCGATTGTCGACGACCCATTCGACTTCGGCCGCATCGCCGCCACCAATGCCATCAGCGATATCTACGCCATGGGCGGCGATCCCTTGATGGCCATCGCCATTCTCGGCTGGCCGGTCAATGTGCTCGCGCCGGAGATTGCCCGCGAAGTGATTCGCGGCGGTCGGGCGGTGTGCGACGCAGCTGGCATTCCGCTTGCGGGCGGGCATTCCATCGACGCGCCGGAGCCGATCTTCGGCCTGGCCGTGACCGGCATCGTGCAAAAGCGCCATATGAAGCGTAACGACACGGCCACTGCCGGTTGCCGCCTGTACCTGACCAAGCCCCTGGGCATCGGCATCCTCACCACCGCCGAGAAGAAGGGCAAGCTGCGCGAGGCGGATATCGGCCTGGCGCGTGACTGGATGTGCACACTCAACAAGCCGGGCAGCCGTTTCGGCAAGTTGGCCGGTGTGACTGCCATGACCGATGTCACCGGTTTCGGCCTGCTCGGCCACCTGGTGGAAATGGCCGATGGCAGTGGCCTGACGGCCCGCATCGACTATGCAAAGGTTCCGCGCCTGCCGGGGGTGGAGTATTACCTGGACCAGGGGTGTGTGCCGGGTGGCACCTTGCGCAACTTCGAGAGCTACGCCAGCAAGCTGGGGCGTGTGCAGGAGCTGCACAAGCGCGTGCTGTGCGACCCCCAGACCAGCGGTGGCCTGCTGATCGCCGTTACCCCGGAAGGTGATGCCGAGTTCCACGCCGTGGCTGCCGAGCTGGGCTTGGCCCTTGAGCCTATCGGTGAACTGCTGGAGCGACAGACCAACGCGGTTGAGGTGATTTGATGGCGACGGACATCACCGATTACCGCGACATTTTCCTCAATGACCGCCCGATGATGGATACCCGCGCGCCGGTCGAATTCACCAAGGGCGCGTTCCCCGGGGTGATCAACCTGCCGCTGATGACCGACGATGAGCGCCAGCGGGTCGGCACCTGTTACAAGCAGCAAGGCCAGCAAGCGGCAATCGTGCTGGGGCATGAACTGGTGTCGGGGGCAATCAAGGCCGAGCGCATCGAACAGTGGGCGCAGTTTGCCCAGGCTAACCCCAATGGCTACCTGTACTGCTTTCGGGGCGGTTTGCGTTCGCAGATCGTGCAGCAATGGTTGAAAACCGAAGCAGGCATCGAATACCCCCGCGTCGGCGGTGGCTATAAGGCCATGCGTACCTTCCTGCTGGAAACCCTGGAGCAGGCGACTGCCCAGTGTGATTTCGTACTGCTGGGCGGCATGACCGGCACCGGCAAGACCGAAGTGCTCGGCCAACTGCGCAATGCCCTGGATTTGGAAGGGCACGCTAACCATCGCGGTTCCAGTTTTGGCAAGCGCGCCACGGCGCAACCCTCCAATATCGACTTCGAAAATCGCCTGGCGGTGGATTTGCTGAAGAAGCGCGCAGGTGGTATCGAGCAGTTTGTGGTCGAGGACGAGAGCCGCATGATCGGCAGCTGTGCGCTGCCGCTGCCATTGCACAAGGGCATGCAGACGTTTCCTATGGTGTGGCTGGAAGACAGCGTCGAGGGCCGTGTCGAGCGCATCCTGAAGGATTACGTGGTGGATCTGTGCGCCGAGTTCATTGAGGTGTTTGGGGAAACCGGCCAGCGATTATTTGCCGAGCGCCTGACGCAGAGCCTGGCCAATATTCACAAGCGCCTGGGCGGTGAGCGTTTCCAACGGCTGCAGGCGGTGTTGCAGGAGGCCCTGGCCGAACAGGCACGCAGCGGCGCAGTGGAGTTGCATCGGGTATGGATTGAAGGCTTGCTGCGTGAGTATTACGACCCGATGTATGCGTTCCAGCGCGAGAGCAAGGGCGCGCGTATCGAGTTTGCCGGGGAGCAGGGTGCGGTGGTGGAGTATTTGCGCGAGCGAGCATCTCGGGTGGGGTGACCTTTCGGACGCCATCGCAGGCAAGCCAGCTCCCACCTTTTGAAGTGTGAATACATACAAAGGTGGGAGCTGGCTTGCCTGCGATGAGGCCATCAGCCCCACTGAAACTCTAAAGAATCACCGCCCCAATCAACCCACACACCACCCCCACGAGCATGGTCAAGCCGGCCACCGTCACCAGCACCCGCGCATCGAAATCCTTGCGCAGCATCAACAGCGACGGCAGGCTCACGCTCGGCAGGGTCATCAGCAAGGCCACGGCCGGGCCGGTGCCCATGCCCAGGGCCATCATGGTTTGTACGATGGGAATCTCTGCCGCTGTCGGAATCACGAACAGCGTGCCCACAATCGCCAGCGGCACCAGCCACACGAGGCTGTCGGCCATCGCCCCGTCCACATGAGGGAACAGCCACACCCGCGCCGCGCCGAGGATCAGCACCGCCAGGATATACACCGGGATAGTGCTCCAGAACAGCTGCCACAGCGTGCGTAACCAGCGGCTCAGGAACGGTTGCGACTCCACTGTGCTGACGTCGGCAACGGCTTCAAGTGCTGCTTCCGGCACCTGGTCCGGGCGCGCAATGCGCTGTGCCACCAGGGACACGCCCACCACCAGCACAATCCCCGCCACCAGCCGCAGCGCGGTGAAACCCCAGCCCAGCACAAAGCCCATGAACACCAATGTCGCCGGGTTCAATACCGGGTTGGCAATCCAGAACGCCAGCGCCGCGCCGACCGACACCTGCTGGCGGCGCATGCCCGCCGCCACCGGGGCCGCGCAGCAACTGCACATCATCCCCGGCAGGGCGAACAGCCCACCGCGCAGGGTCGAACCCAGCCCGGCGCGGCCAAACAGGCGTAGCAGCCAGTCGCGGGGGATCAATACCTGCAGCAATGAACCGAGGATCACTGCCAGTACGGCGGCTTTCCAGATGGCCAGGAAATACACCTGGGCATAGGCCAGCGCCGCCGCCAGAGGCGAGCTTTGCTGGTCATTGAGAATCGAGGCGCCAATGCTGTGGTTGTCGGCCGCTACAAACGCCTTGAGGTAGTAGGGCGACCACTTCACATAGTAGAGGCCGATGCAGGCCACCAGGAGAAACAGCGCAGGTTTGCACCAGAATGCCCAGCCGCGGTTGGGCTGGGTGGAAGCGAGGTTGGACATGGAGAGGATCCGCAGGTGAGTCGATAGCCCGGCATCATACGCCCCTGCGGTCCAAGCTTCAGATATCTGCGCTGACCTGGGTCGGGTCCGGGCAGTTTTCCCCACCGTTATTCAGCCCTTGCTTGTAGTTGCGGCTGAGCAGCGAAGCCTTGCCGTTGTGCCAGGTCAATGTCAGCACGTACAGGGAGTCGTAGTCATTTCCAGACCAATCATCGGTAATGGTGTGTTTTTCGCCTGCCGCTTCGCTGGCGACTTTGTTGATCAGTTCCGGCAAGTAACCATGGGACCAGGCCGTGTAGATGGTCGCGTTGCGGTACTTGTCCTCGACCAGTTCTTCGGCCAGGGCACTGGTGTCATTCGCTGAGAACTCGATATTCACCGGCAGGCCGAGCTTGATCGCGCTGGGGCTGATGGTGATCAGTGGGCGAATGTAGCTGTAGGAGTTATCCAGTTCGCCTTCCTCGACGTTACGCGTCGGGTTGGCAGCGAACACATAGTTGGCTTTGCCGAACTTTTCCGGTAGCAGGGTCGCCAGGTTCATGGCGCGGTTCAGGCCCTGGCAATTGAGTTGGCCCAGGCCTCCGGCCGGTTTTTCGCCGTGGCGCAGGAATACCAGGGTTTGCACGCCATCGACCGGTTGCGCACGGCTTTCACGGGCGTCCAGGGCGGTGACGATGGCAGCGCTGACCAGCAGCAGCGGCAATACCATGTAGGAATAACGTTTGAGTCGTGGCACAAGGCGCAGAGGCTTGATCTTCATGATAGGTTCGAGTCTTCGTGCGTCGGGTTAAGGCGGACAAGCCCGGCCCCAGTGACGCATCAGCGTCCTGCGGTGTTCCCTGTCGATATAGCAAGCAGCCTCCATTCATTGTTCGGGCGTTCTTAAGAGTGTATTCGGGCGCTTTGGTTCGCCCACGCGGGATACTAGCTGGCAAATGTTGCGCAACGATGACCCATGCACGATGGCAGGCAGATGACTATCATGGGGACTTTCCGACCAGGGGGTTCTCGATGAACGCACTCGCCGCTTTCCCGATCAACAGCAAATGGCCCGCCCAGCACCCGGAACGCCTGCAGTTGTATTCGTTGCCTACGCCCAACGGCGTCAAGGTGTCGATCATGCTCGAAGAACTGGGCCTGCCTTATGAGGCGCACAAGGTCAGCTTCGACTCCCAGGACCAGTTGTCTCCCGAGTTCCTGTCCCTGAACCCCAACAACAAGATCCCTGCGATCATCGACCCCAACGGCCCGAGCGGGCAGCCGTTGGCGTTGTTCGAATCCGGCGCGATCCTCATTTACCTGGCGGAAAAGACCAGCCAGTTGCTCTCCGAAGACCCGGCCACGCGCTATGAAACCCTGCAATGGTTGATGTTCCAGATGGGCGGCATTGGCCCGATGTTTGGTCAACTGGGGTTCTTCAACAAATTCGCCGGCAAGGCGTATGAGGACAAGCGCCCGCGTGATCGCTACGCCGCCGAATCGCGACGCTTGCTGGGCGTGCTCGAAAAGCGTCTGTTGGGCCGCACCTGGATCATGGGCGACGAGTACAGCATCGCCGACATTGCGACCTTTCCGTGGGTTCGCAACCTGATCGGGTTCTACGAGTCCGGTGACCTGGTAGGCATCACCGATTTCCCTAACGTACTGCGCGCGCTGGACGGCTTTGTCGCACGTCCTGCGGTGATCCGTGGCCTGAACATTCCGAGCTAAAGCATGCCGACTTTCGATTTTCAACAACTGGATGTATTCAGCAGCGTGCCGCTCAAAGGCAACCCCTTGGCCGTGGTGCTGGGGGCCGATAGCTTCACCGACCAGCAGATGGCGGACTTTGCCAATTGGACCAACCTCAGCGAAACCACGTTTTTACTGACGCCGCGCGACCCACGTGCTGACTATCGGGTAAGAATCTTCACCACCCTCAAAGAGCTGCCGTTCGCCGGGCATCCGACCTTGGGCAGTTGCCACGCCTGGTTGCAGGCTGGCGGCGTGCCACGTGGGGAGGAGATTATCCAGGAGTGCGAAATCGGCTTGGTGCGTATTCGTCGCCAAGCTGACCAACTGGCGTTCATCGCGCCGCCATTGTTGCGTACAGGACCCGTGGAGGCGCCGTTGCTGGAGCGCGTACGCCTGGCATTAAAGCTGGCGCCCGAGGAGATTGTGCGCAGCCAGTGGGTCGACAATGGTGCGGGTTGGCTGGCGGTGATGCTGGCTGATCGTGACGCGGTGCTTGCGTTGCAACCGGACTATGCGCAACTGCTGGGTCTGGCCGTAGGGGTGATCGCTCCCTGTGATCCGACGCGTGATGCGGTGGACGCGCAATTTGAAGTGCGCGCTTTTGTCGCTGGCGATGGCGCCGCCGAAGACCCGGCCACCGGCAGCTTGAATGCCGGCGTGGCCCAATGGCTGCTCGCCGAGGGCCTGGCGCCCAGCCGTTACGTGGTCAGCCAAGGCACGGCGATCGGGCGAGCGGGGCGTATTAATATCGAGCGTCAGGGCGATGAAATCTGGGTGGGCGGCGCCGTAGCGTTGTGCATCGAAGGGCGTCTACAGCTGTAGATCAATGAATTGTTACGCACCCGGCAATACACTATTGGCCCCTCGGCATTTGTGTTGCCGGGACTTGGGGGCATAAGCTTTCGCCCCAAAGTGTTCAGCCATTTTTCAGGATTGCCATGACCAGCCAGTTCCCCCAAGCCCGCCCACGTCGCCTGCGCCGCTCCCCGGAGCTGCGTGGCCTGTTCCAGGAAAGTGAGTTCACCCTCAACGACCTGGTACTGCCGATTTTTGTCGAAGAAGAAATCGACGACTTCGTGCCCATCACCAGCATGCCGGGTGTGTTGCGCATTCCTGAGAAAAAACTCGCCGGTGAGATCGAGCGTTACGCCCGCGCCGGCATCAAGTCGGTGATGACCTTCGGCGTCTCCCACCACCTCGACGCCAGCGGCAGCGACACCTGGAAAGAACGCGGCCTGGTTTCGCGCATGTCCTCGATCATCAAGGACGCCGTGCCGGAAATGATCGTGATGTCCGACACCTGCTTCTGCGAATACACCGACCACGGCCACTGCGGCGTGATGCACGGTGCCCATGTCGACAACGACGCGACCCTGGTCAACCTCGGCAAACAAGCCGTGGCCGCCGCCCGTGCCGGCGCCGACGTGATCGCCCCTTCAGCCGCGATGGACGGCCAGGTCCAGGCCATCCGCCGCGCCCTGGATGACGCCGGCTTCACCCACATCCCGATCATGGCCTACTCCACCAAATTCGCGTCGGCCCTCTACGGCCCCTTCCGCGAAGCCGGCGGCAGCGCGCTCAAGGGCGACCGCAAAAGCTACCAGATGAACCCGATGAACCGCCGCGAAGCCGTGCGCGAATCGCTGCTGGACGAACAGGAAGGCGCCGATGCGCTGATGGTCAAGCCTGCCGGTGCCTACCTCGACATCATCCGCGACATCCGCGAAGCCTCGCGCCTGCCGGTGGCGGCGTACCAGGTGAGCGGTGAGTACGCGATGATCAAGTTCGGCGCACAGGCCGGGGCGATTGATGAGAATCGAGTGGTGCGCGAGACGTTGGGGTCGATCAAGCGGGCGGGGGCGGATTTGATATTTACGTATTTTGCGATGGATTTGGCGGTGGCGGGGATTTAAGGGCGTCGCTGAACCTGTGGCGAGCTTGCTCGTCACAGGTGCAAACTTGAGAGGTAGCGCTTTATTGGATGTTATCAAGCAATCAACGAAGCGGTGTTTTTTTGAAGTTCTGTGTTAATCGATATTTGAGCGAGCAGCAGTAGTTTGCTTAGCGCCCCAATTGACTGCGCGGTAAGCGTTAAGGTGGGATAGTCCCATTCATAGTCTTTGACGACCTTGATTTGGAAGTGTCCTTTTGCATCGAATGAAGGGTACCAACCTACGTCAATGAGGAAGCCGTCTGGATACTCCACCTGAAGCATATCCTCCTTCAGGTTGTGGGCTTGATGTTCAATCCCTGAGTCCTGCAACGTCGATAGCTCGTCGTAAGTGATTTTGCCTTGTAGGAAATCTAACGAGATCATTTAGTTAATCTCCGAAATTCTTGCTCTGAAATAGGGTGGCCGTGAATTGTTTTCGCACTCAATTCAATGCGTATCCAGCGGCTGGATACTCCTTCGCTAGCGCCAATGGTCTCAGGATACTCCATCACTTTCCACGGCTTTCCATTGGTAGTCGTTCTGCCATTTTTATAGGCTTCTCTTTCTATATTTTCAATATTTATACCTGGCTTGTACTTTGCAGGACCAGACTTAGTTGTTGCCAAAATATCTTTCCAAGGCATTTTCTTTGAAGGGCTGTGCTTGTAGCCATGAGCTGTCCACTCAATTTCATCAGGTGCAGGCAGCGCCGGCTGGCTGTCTTTGGTTTTTGCGCTGGTTGTCGAATCTTCAACGCCTTCAATGGAGCCGCATTCGCCGGGGCATTTACTGAGTCCTAGCGGATCCACCCATCCAGTAGGGTTGGGCACGTACTGGTACCCATTGATCCCACCCGCCAACTTCACCGGGTCCGGTGTCAGGTAGCGACCAATATCCGGATTGTAGTAGCGATGGCGGTTGTAGTGCAGGCCGCTTTCCGCATCGAAATACTGCCCTTGAAACCGCAGTGGGTTGTCGACTTTGCCCACGTCGAGCCGGGCGATCTGGCCGAAGGCGCGGTAGTGGGCGGACCAGACGATTTCGCCTTCGGGGCTGATCATTTCCTGCGGGGTGCCGAGGTGGTCGAGTTGGTAGTGGTAGGGCTTGGTTTCTTTTGGGCCGAAACCTTCCAATAGTGCCAATGGGCGGAAGCTGTCGGGTTCGTAGAGGTAGCTGCGATGACGCTCTGCATGGTGTTCGGCTATCAGCTTGTCGCCTTGCCAGAAAAACTCGGTGGTCTTGCCGTCTACGGTCTTGCTGATACGCCGCCCAAACGGGTCATAGCGATAGCTGGCGGTTTCGCCGTTCGGTTTTGTGATGCTGATTAACCGATGCTGGCAGTCGTAGTGATATTCGGTGACGAGTTGCTGGCCTTTGCCGCGTCGTTCGCGGATGAGGTTGCCGAAGGCGTCGTAGTCGTAATGGCGGTCGCCCTGGATCATCAGACGATTCGCCGCGACGATGTCCGGGCCGGGGCGGTCTTGCATCAGCAGGTTGCCGGCCGGGTTGTGGGCGAAGCGTTCCTGTACGTCTTGCGAGTGATCGGCGCGGGTCAGGCGGGCGAGGGGGTCGTAGCGGTAAAGGTGTTCACCCTTGCGGGTGTCGAGCAGGCGGGTGAGGTTGCCGCTTTTGTCGTAGTCGTATTGGCGTTGGTAGAGGTAGTTTTGCTGCTGCGTAACGGCGTGGGCGTGCAGGCGATTCTGGTCGTCGTAGTGGTAGTGGCTGAGCAGTTGGCCTTGCTGGCGCTGATGCTCTCGGCCGCTCTTGAATAGATGTGAGGTGAGCACTTCACCGTTGAGTTCGACGGTAGCGAGGTGGCCGCCTTTATCGTGGGTGAAGGTGACGCGGTTATTGTCCGGCAGGCACAGGTTTTTCAGCTGGCCGCAGGCGTCGTAGCCGTAACGCAGGGCGCCCCAGCCCTGGTGTTCGGCGGTGAGGCGGTTTTGGCGGTCGTATTCGTAGGCCAGCGCCCAGTGACCGTCTTCGACGCTGAGGAGGTTGCCTTGGCGGTCGTAGGCATAGTCGACAACGCTGGCATCGGGCAGGGTTTTTCGGACGAGGCGACCGGCGTGGTCGCGCTCGTAGCGGGTGATTAGCTGACTGTTATCGTCGCCGTATTCGGTCTTCTCCAGCAGGTTGCCGTTGAGGTCGTAGGCATAGGCGGTGCGCTGGCCGTCGAAGCCGGTTTCCTGGCGGATCAGGCCGTTGGGGTGGTAGTCGAGTTGGTAGGTTTCGCCGGCTTCGTTTTCGATCTCGGTGAGCAGCAGCCGGGCGTTGTCGTAGCGGTACTTGACCTGGGTGCCGTCGGCGTTGAGACGGCGGCTGATCAGGTGCAGGCCGTCGGCGTATTCGTAGCGGGTGACGTGGCCGAGTTCGTCGCGTTCGGCGATGATTTTGCCGTAGGGGTTGTAGCTGAATTCTCGTGTGGCACCGCCTGGCAAGACGAGGCGAATCAGCCTACCGACGCTGTCCCATTCATAGGCTATCTGCGCGCCGTGTTCATCCTCACAGGCAACTTGATGCCCCAAGTCGTCATAGCGATAACGCTTGATCCCACCATTGGGCAATTGCTCCTCAAGCAACTGCCCCCGTTCGTTCCACACCAGTCGATGGCAACTGTGATCCGGATACCAAATCCCGGTCAGTTGCCCGTGCTTGTTGTAGCTGTAGTCAGTAACCTCACCATCGGGATCGGTCCTACGCGTAACATCGCCTTGCTCATTACGCTCGTATTTCCAGACCGCCTCCCCACGCCTGACAACCCGTACAAAACCGTTGTCATGCTCGTAGGACGTTGGCTCATCATCCCCCGGAAACAGTGCCACCAAGCGTCCGGCGTCGTCATATTGATAGGCCGTCACCGCGCCCATCGGGTCTTGCTCGACGGTCAGCCGGCCTTTGTCATCGTAAGATTTGTAATGCTGAGCGCCGTCTGGATCGATGCGCTGCACCAGCCGTGCCCGCTGGTCATGGACATACACCTCCTGGCTGCCATCGGCGTTATGCACCGTGACACGCCCGTCATCGCCCCAGGCATAGCGCGTGTCCATCTGCGAAAAACTCGCCCAATGCCGAACGCAGCGCGCCGCCTTGCCCGCGTGTTCCCATTCCCAAAAGAAACTCGCCCCACCGGCTAACTGCCGCTCGACAATGACGTGCTGATCGTCGTACCGATAACGCTCGCTTTCACCGACGGCATTGGTCGCACACACCAGTCGTTCAGCTTCGTCATAGGCGTAGGAAACGATGTTCTGCTCGGTTTCCCAAACGTAGGGCTCACGCCCTTTGGCGCGATGAACCTGGTAGTCCACCGCGACGATGCGGTCCAGTTCATAGCGCAGTAGTAGCGAACGACCAGCACCGTTATCCAGCCGCTCAATCCGCCCGGAACGATCCCGGCAAATGCGCAGCCGGTTGTCATACGCATCGCTGATGGTTGTCAGCACACCGTCGCGAAAGTGGTAGAAACGCGACGCCTGGGCCAGCACCAGTTCATCAGGCGAGGCTCCCAAATAGATCGCCGCTTCGGCCAGGCTATTGGTGATCGCGGGCCGAGAGTCGGTGGGCAAGGGCAGGGTAGTCGAGCGGTTCTCATGGTCGGTCCACACCACCGAATCGCCCGACACCACCAGCCGATGAGCCAGCCCATGACTCCAGCCAAACCCCAACCCACAATCCACATCCACCGCACTGGTGCGGTACAGCCGTGTCCACTCAAACGGCAAGATCCCATCCAGCGCGCCGTCGGTAAGGGTCAGCAATTCCTCGCCGGTGACCATCGACACCGGGCAGCCGTTGGTAACGGTCTTATCCGCAGGCGCCGCCGCATCCCCCTTCGGGTTCGACGCCACAGCCGGCACATCATCGACAGGCTCCTGACGAACCAACGTGGTGCGCTGGGTCTTGCCGCGCACCATCGGCACCGGGTTCGAAACCAGCGTGTCGCCTGCCTTCAAGGGCACCACTGGCACTACCTTGACCGGCGTCGCCGCACTGCTCAGCAACACCGGCTTTGCGGCCTCCACATGGGGCTCCAGCCGAGGCCCCGCCACCTGCTTGGCCAGCAGTTCCAACAACGCCCGCGCCCGCCCGGATTTGACGTGGCTGAGCATACGAGCCCCCAATCGCACCACCACGCCCATCGCACCCAAGACGCGAATCAGCAGTAGATTGATCAGCACCTCACCGGTAATTTCACCCCACAGTTCCGCCATCTCCGGCGGCGGGAGCATGCGCATCCAGCTGACCAGAGCCGACAGGTAGATAAACAGCAGCGGCTCGTCACTGAGTACCAACAAGCCCTGGGCTATCGCATCACTGCCCAGGGTCAGCAGTTCGTCGAGCTCAGTTTGCGAAAGGTAGTGCAGTAGCTTTTCGCTGTTGGGCTTGAGGTCCGCCAGCAGCGCAGACAGCTCGCCAATGTTGTCCCACAGGCTGTAAAGCGCCTTGCCTAACCCACTGGCAAAAGCCGCTTCCAGCAGGCGGCGCCGCTCAAGCGGGCGGGCGTCTGTGTAATTTTTCCATTGGGCCTGGAAGGTGTCGGTCCACTCTTCGCGCAGCCGGGCTTCCAACGCTGCGATCACCGATTGGTAGGACGCATATAGCGCCTTGAGGTGATCCTGGGAAACGTTGGGGTAGAAACTCACCCGGTATTGCTGGTTGCGATCGCACTCGGTGACTTCGAGGATGCCACTGGGGCCGATGGTCTTATGGAGGGGCTCGCCCAGCGGGCCGCCGTTTGGATCAACGCGTTGCACGATCACCGGGGTGTTGCCGATGGGTACGAACCTCGTGCTCTGGAACATATGCACCAGGGTCAAGGTACCCGTGGCCTGGCAGGTGGCGACGGTGCTGCTGGGAAACAGGGAGCGATTGACCGGGGCAACCAGCGCGACGTCATCCCCGACCTTGAACACCTGTTCGACGTCCAGCGCGGAGAAGCTCCAAAAGCTTTTGGCCCACTCGTCAAAGGTGTTCAAGCAATCGCGAAAGTCACGGAAGACGCCCTCGACGTCGACCGTTTCCACGTTCATTGGCGTCAGCGCCAGCCTGCCAATGGCCGGGTTCAAGTGGCGGCCCCGTCAACCGTACGCGTCACGAAAAAAACCATCTGCACTCCCTCGCACCGTTTGATCAGGCGAGGGACTTTGCAGAGGTTTGCCGGGGCGAGGAGTAGAGCTTATCCGGCAGTGGTGTGGGATGTTTCAGTTACTGTCAGGCACTGGGTTCGGCATGTCGACGAACCCCGGTTAGACTTACCTGTCGATATCAGCACTGCCCGGCCCGTCGTTAACCAAGGAAGCCTCATGTATTCAACCCGTCTGCTGCTCTGCCTTATTCCTTTACTGGTACTGGCCGGGTGCTCAACTTCCCGTGGCCCCCAGCAGCCCGAGCGCAGTGAAGCCGAGGTGAAGGCGCAGATCGTGCGCCTGCTGCCGGCCAAGGTTGCGGACCGTAACGGTTGGGCCCAGGACATCTACACCGCGTTCGACACCCAGAAAATCTACCCCAGCACCGAAAACATCTGTGCGGTGCTGGCGGTGACCGAGCAGGAGTCCACCTATCAGGTCGACCCGCCGGTGCCGGGCATGGGCAAGATCGCCCAGGATGAAATCCTGCGCCGCGCCGGCAAGGTGCATGTGCCGGCCTTCGTGGTGCGCAGCGCCTTGCAACTGCGCTCGCCCACCGGCAAAACCTACGCCGACCGTTTGAATGCCGCCCGTACGGAAAAGGACCTGAGCGCGATTTTTGACGATTTCATCAGCATGGTGCCCCTGGGCAATACGCTGTTTGGCGGGTTCAACCCGGTACACACTGCTGGCCCCATGCAGGTCAGTATCGACTTTGCGCAGAAACAGGCGCGGGGTTATCCCTACATGGTGGACGGCACGATTCGCCGCGAAGTGTTCACCCGTCGCGGCGGCATGTACTTCGGCATCGCCCACTTGCTCGGTTACCCGGTGAGCTACGATCAGCCGCTGTACCGCTTTGCCGATTTCAACGCCGGTTGGTACGCCAGCCGCAATGCCGCGTTCCAGGCCGCGGTCAGCCGTGTTTCAGGCAAAGAGCTGGCGCTGGATGGGGATTTGATCCGCTATGGCTCATTGTTGCCCGGCACCACCGAGCTGGCGGTGCGTTCACTGGGGGCGAAGTTGGATATGCGCAACCCGAGCATCCGCAGCCAACTGGAGCAGGGCGAGCAGTTGGATTTTGAGGACAGCACCTTGTACAAGCGCGTCTTCGCCTTGGCTGACCAGGCGGCCGGCAAGCCGCTGCCACGGGCGATCCTGCCGGGTATTGTGCTCAAGAGCCCGAAGATCACCCGCAACCTGACCACGGCCTGGTTTGCCAAACGCGTGGATGAGCGTTACCAGCGCTGCATGAAGCGCTGATCAACTGCGGCGCTTGACGAACCGGCGCCACAAGCCCACCCACAACCACACCACCGGGAACGCCAGGATCACGAAGGGCAGCACATAGCTGGCACGTTCCAGGGCGTCTGCGGTGCCGTTCACCAGGTTGTCTCCCAGGTTGCTGAACATCCGGGTGAACCTTGACACCTGGTTGGCGCCGTCGGAGGAACGGAAGTTCAAGGTCACGCGGTTGGTGTCGAGGCGGCGTTGCTGGCCGGCGGCAACCTGAGCCAGTTCCTGCAGCTCGTTTTCAATGCCGGCTTGCTCTTTGCTGAGGACGATCAGGTCGCTGACGGTGATGTCCTTGCGCTTGGCCAGTTCATCGAGGCGTTGCTGCTGGGCTTGCAGGCGGTCCTGGCGGCGGCGCACATCTGCCACGGCATCGGCCAGGTCTTCGGCAGTGGTGATGCGCTGGCCGAGCTTACCGCCTTCGGCCGCCAGGGCGACCATCGGCTCCACCCCCGTGGGCGCGATTCGCAGGATGATCTGGCCACCCTGGCCGTCTTCGGTAATGCCAAGGATATTGCAGGCACCAAAGCGCGCCGTTTCACACGCCTCACGAGTGGCCTGCATACGCGGCGCAAGCAGGGCGCCGGGCAGGGCCAGGGTCAATTCATGCTCATAGGCCAGTTGCGCCCCGGCCTTGCCCTGTTCGCCATTGATGACGGTGGCGCGAGAGTGGTCCTTGGGGGAACAACCGGCCAAGGCCAGGCCGGCGAGCAAGATCAACAGCGGCGCGCGAAGCGGGTGGGAGTTGCCGTCCAGGTGGCGCATGGCGTTTCCTTGAAATGTGCAGGAGAAATTGGCCGAGATTAAAGCGGGTCTGGCCCATTAACGCAAAGCATTGCCCGGGATTTGCCCGGCTGATGGCGTTTGCCACGCTGAGTTTGCAGGTGCGGGTGCGGGTGCGGGTGCGGGTGCAGGTGCAGGTGCAGGAGCAGGAGCAGGAGCGTGTGGTGCTGCGGGCGAGCGCGGTGTTCGCGGTGCCGCAAGCTGACAGGCAGTGAGATCAAATGTGGGAGCAGGCAAGCCAGCTCCCACATTTTGATCGAGTTCATTCAGGGGGATCGATAAAAGAAAAGGCCTGGCTTTTCGTGGAGCCGGGCCTTTTCTGTGTTGCTCTTATTGGCATGGGGCTGCTACGCAGCCCAACGGGAGCAAGCTCCCTCGCCACAATAGGGATCCGATTCAGTTGCGTTCGAGCGCCAGGGCGACACCTTGGCCGCCACCGATGCACAGCGTTGCCAAACCTTTCTTGGCATCGCGCTTGATCATTTCGTGCAGCAGGGTCACCAGTACGCGGCAGCCTGAAGCACCGATCGGGTGGCCGATGGCGATAGCGCCGCCGTTGACGTTGACCTTCTGCGCGTCCCACTCCAGCTCTTTGCCCACCGCCAGTGATTGCGCGGCGAAGGCTTCGTTGGCTTCGATCAGGTCCAGGTCCGCAAGCTGCCAGCCGGCCTTGTCCAGGCAGCGGCGGGTGGCCGAGACCGGGCCGATGCCCATGATGGCCGGGTCGACGCCCGCGTTGGCGTAGCTGGCGATACGCGCCAGTACGGGCAGGCCGAGTGCCTTGGCTTTGTCGGCGCTCATCAGCAACACGGCCGCAGCGCCGTCGTTCAGGCTGGAGGCGTTGCCGGCGGTGACGCTGCCGTCTTTCTTGAACGCAGGCTTGAGCTTGGCCAGGGATTCGGCGGTGGTGCCGGCGCGGGGTTGTTCGTCCACCGCGAAGGCCACCGGGTCGCCTTTGCGCTGGGGAATCAGGATTGGCGTGATCTCATCGGCAAAGCGTCCGGCTTCGATAGCGGCGGCAGCTTTTTGCTGGGAGGCGGCGGCAAAGGCGTCCTGGGCTTCGCGGCTGATGCCGTACTTGTCCACCAGGTTCTCGGCGGTGATGCCCATGTGGTAATCGTTGAACGCATCCCACAGGCCGTCGGTGATCATGCTGTCGATCATCTTCGCGTGGCCCATGCGCAACCCGGTGCGCGCGGCGGGCAATACGTACGGGGCCAGGCTCATATTCTCCATGCCACCGGCAATGACCACCTCGGCGTCGCCGCAACGAATGGCCTGCGCGCCCAGGTGCAGGGCCTTGAGGCCCGAACCGCAGACCTTGTTCAGGGTCAGGCTCGGCACGGCGTGGGGCAGGCCGGCAAGGATCGAAGCCTGGCGCGCCGGGTTCTGGCCGCTGCCTGCGGTGAGCACCTGGCCGAGGATCACTTCATCCACTTGCACCGGGTCCAGGCCGGTCTGCTCCAGCAGGCGACGGATCACGGCGGCGCCCAGTTCCGGGGCCGGAATGTTCGCCAGCGAACCTTGGAAGCTGCCCACGGCGGTGCGGGTGGCAGCAACAATCACGACGTCTTGCATGGAATCTGTCCTCACTGGAAGTGCATTTCTGGAACGTGGTCCGGGACGATCAGTTTACCGGCGGTCTTGCTCACAATCTCTTCAACGCTGACGCCAGGTGCGCGTTCCTTGAGGACAAAAGCGCCATTTTCGATTTCCAGGTACGCCAGGTCCGTGAGTACACGCTTGATGCAGTTGGCACCGGTCAGCGGCAGGCTGCATTGGCTGAGCAACTTGGACTCACCGTCTTTGGATGCGTGAGTCATGATCACAATGATGTTTTCTGCGCCGGCCACCAGGTCCATGGCACCGCCCATGCCCTTGACCAGCTTGCCGGGGATCATCCAAGAAGCGATGTTGCCCTGTACGTCCACTTCGAATGCGCCCAGTACGGTGAGGTCGACATGCCCACCGCGAATCATCGCGAACGACTCGGCGGAAGAGAAGATCGAGGCGCCGATGCGTGCGGTGACGGTCTGCTTGCCGGCGTTGATCATGTCGGCGTCGATGGTTTCTTCGGTCGGGAACGGGCCCATGCCAAGCAGGCCGTTTTCCGATTGCAGCATCACTTCCATGCCGTCGGGGATGTAGTTGGCCACCAGGGTCGGAATGCCGATACCGAGGTTCACGTAGTAACCGTCCTGCATCTCGCGGGCAACGCGTTGAGCCATTTGTTCGCGGGTAAGCGCCATGATTGTTTCCTCTTATTGTCTGGACGGGGATTATTTGCGGACGGTGCGCTGTTCAATGCGCTTTTCGAAGGTGCCGCAGATGATCCGGTCGACGTAGATGCCAGGGGTGTGGATCTGCGCCGGGTCCAGCTCGCCCGGTTCAACGATTTCCTCGACTTCGACCACGGTGATCTTGCCGGCGGTGGCGGCCAGCGGGTTGAAGTTCTGGGCGGTGTGACGGTAGATAACGTTACCGAAGTGGTCGGCTTTCCAGCCTTTGACGATGGCAAAGTCTCCGGTGATGGACTCTTCCATCAGATACGGGCGACCCTTGAATTCGCGGGTCTCCTTGCCTTCGGCAACGGGGGTGCCGACGCCGGTGGCGGTAAAGAAGGCCGGGATGCCGGCCCCGCCTGCGCGCATTTTTTCTGCCAGGGTGCCTTGAGGGGTAAGCACCACCTCAATCTCGCCGCTGAGCAGTTGTTTCTCGAAGAGGGCGTTTTCACCCACGTAGGAAGCGATCACTTTGCTGATCTGCTTCTGTTCCAGCAGCACGCCCAGGCCGAAGCCATCGACGCCGCAGTTGTTGGAAACCACCGTCAGGTCGCGGGTGCCTTTGCGCTTGATTTCGGCAATGAGGTTTTCCGGAATGCCACACAGGCCAAAACCACCGGAGAGCACGGTCATGCCGTCTTCCAGGCCTGCCAGCGCTTCTTCATAGGACGCCACGCGTTTATCGAAACCTGCCATATGCACCTCTTTTATTGTTTGTGGTCCAGCCAGTGAGTTGAGTGTTGCGCCAGCGGATTGATTTGTTAAGTTGTTTTTTAAGGTTGATTGATTTAGAAAACAGCATAGTCCAATCGTCGTCCGGAGCTGCGTCATGACCGTCAAACAGATGCGTGCCTTTCTCGCCGTCGCGCAAAGCCTGAGTTTTGCCGCGGCCTGCGAGCGTTTGCACCTCTCTCAATCGGCGTTGAGCTTGACCATCAAGGGCTTGGAAGAAGGCTTGGGCGGGCGCCTGTTCAGCCGTAATACCCGTAACGTCGCGCTGACCCCTGAAGGTGAGTCCCTGCTGCCCCTGGCCCGCCGGTTGATTGCCGATTGGGACAACGCCGAAGACGAACTGCGCCAGCGTTTTACCTTGCAGCGCGGCCGCGTCACGGTGGCCGCTATGCCGTCGTTCGCCGGCAACCTGTTGCCGCCGATCCTGAAGATATTCCGCGCCCGTTACCCTCAGGTGAACGTGACGGTGCATGACCTGATCAATGAGCAGGTGCTGGAGATGGTGCGCGACCGTCAGGTGGAGCTGGGGGTGGCGTTCGAGCCGTCCGAAGGTTCGTCATTGGCGTTCACGCCGTTGTACCTGGATCGCTTTGTCGCCGTGGTCCCGGGAGATTCAGCTTTGGCACAGCGTGCTGAAATCGACTGGAAAGCCTTGTTGGAGCAGCCGTTCATCACCCTGCAGCGGCCTTCCACTGTGCGGGTGATGCTGGAAGAACACCTCGGCGCCTTGCAGATGAAATTGCCCGTTGCCTTGGAAAGCCATCAACTGGCGACGGTGGGCAAGATGGTTGCCAGCGGTTTGGGGGTTAGTGCAGTGCCAGCGTTATGCGCCAGGCAGATGGAGGAGGCGGGAGCCCGTTGCATTACCTTGACTGGCCCGGTGATCGAGCGGCCGATTGGGGTGCTGACCAAGCCGGGGCATGAACTGTCGGCGGCGGCGCAGGTGTTGTTTGATATCTTTCGGGATGAGGCGGGGAAGGGCAGGTTTCCAACTTTCTAAACCGGTAAATACAAATGTGGGAGCTGGCAAGCCAACTCCCACATTGATTGAGCACTACTTAGTAGTAACGGTCGATCACTTTAACTTGCGAGCTGTCTTTGAAAGACGCCCAGGCATTGTTAAGTGTGTCGAATACTTGCTCGATAAAGTTGCGATCAGCGGCGGCCTTCTTGCCGACATAACCCTGGCCGCGGCGGTACATCTTCAGGCGCGCCGCCAGCTCACGGTTGTTACGGTCAAACTCGGCTTCTTCGGTATGGGGCGCCAGGCAGTCAATTTGCACTTCGCCCGATTTGCCAATCCACAGGATATGGTCGTCGAGTGTGTCTTTCTGCGCTGCGAACATCTCAGCCAATTCATCGATAGTTGGTTGGTTGTTCAGATTCATGTGTAAGCCCCTTGACCAGTTGGCGATCTATCAGTTGATTCGTTAATACCAGTAAGTTGTCTCCGGTCACTAAAACCGGGCGTCAGCGACGGGCTGCCGAATACGGGCAGGGTCTTGAAGCTGATGCATGTAGTCTTGCTGATGAACTGCTACGCAATGCTCTGATTGCGAAGACAAGCCGCGTTTGAGCGCCTTGTACCTGTCCCTTTCGGGGCCGGTCAGCTTCATCGATCTGCCTTGTGGGCAGTGCACATCCGGAAAAACAGCTCGGCGGTCAGACGAGCCTGTTCGAAACGCTTGTTACCAACGCTCTCGATCCGAGAGACGTCTAGATCATGCAAGGACAAAAAGGTTACGTCAACGGTTATGTAGTGATTATTTTTACTCACTACATAAATTGCCGTGGGGACGGGGGAATGCGCGAAAACGTGACTTGGGCGTCATTTTCTGTGCGGTGGGTCGCGGGATTTTGGTGGCGAATTTACGCAGAACCCTGTGGGAGCTGGCTTGCCTGCGATGGCGGTGCGTGAGTGGGTACATGTTTGCCTGACACACTGCTATCGCAGGCAAGCCAGTTCCCACATGTTGATGTGTCGCTATCTCAATCTCTCGGTCAATAAGGGTAACAGTTGCTCGCAAGACGCCTGGATCTTCACCTGCAACAACTCATCCCCCCGAGTCTTGCCCAGGTTGATGGCAATCACCGGCTTACCCTGTTCAACCATCGCCTTGCACAGGCGAAACGCCGAATAGGCCATCAGCGACGACCCCACCACCAACAGCCCTTCGGCATGCTCTACCGCCGTCATTGCCTTGAGCGCCGTCGCCGGCGCGACGTTCTCGCCAAAGAACACCACATCCGGTTTCAGCCGTTCGCCATTGCAGTGCGGGCAGCGGGGTACCTGGAAGCGCTGTTCAAACGCCGGATCGAGCAAGGTGTCGCCATCCGGCGCTTGCACCGCATGAACCTTTGCCATGTGCGGGTTATCGACCTCCATCTGCCGCTGGATCACGTCGCGCTCGCTACGCAATTGGCAATCCAGGCACAGCACCCGATGCAAGCTGCCATGCAGCTCGATCACATCCTGGCTGCCGGCCTGGTCATGCAGGGTGTCGACGTTCTGCGTGATCAACCCGCTGATATGGCCAAGGTGCTGCAGCGTCGCGAGCGCCAGGTGGGCCTTGTTCGGCTGGGCAATGCGCACCCGTGGCCACCCCAGCATCGCCCGCGCCCAGTAGCGGCGCCGCGCCTCGGGAGTGGCGAGGAATTCCTGGTACATCATCGGTGGCTTGCCCCGGCGTACACCTTCCCCGTCCCGGTAGTCCGGGATACCCGAAGATGTACTGATCCCTGCGCCGGTCAGCACCAGGAAACGCCGGCCGGTCATGGCCCGGTGCAGGGTGTCGAGGTGGTCTTCCTGATGGTCCAGCGTGTCGAGCATGGGTTCCCCCTATTCGCCGCGGATGTACTGTTCCAGCTGCTGGATCAAGGCCGCTTGTTCGGCAATTGCTTCCTTGACCAGGTCACCGATGGACAGCAGGCCCAGCAGTTTGCCGTCTTCGACCACCGGCAGGTGGCGCAGGTGACTGTCGGTCATGATGTTCATGCATTCCTCGACACTCTTGTGAGTATCCACAGTGATCACCGGCGAGCTCATCACCTCATGGACCTTGGTGGTAACTGACGAGAGGCCCTTGAGCATGATTTTACGTGCGTAATCCCGTTCACTGATGATGCCGACCACCACGTCATCCCTGACCACTGGCAAGGCACCGACGTTTTTCTCGGACATCCGCACCAGCGCTTCAAACACGGTGTGGTCCCATTTGATCGTGTGGACGTCCTGGTTTTTCTGGTCCTTGGCTTTCAGCAGTTGTGCAACGGTCTTCATGGCGGCCACTCCGGTGTTGTTGTTGGTAGTCCAGATCCCCTACAGAATCCTAGACCGAACCCGCCGGAGCAAGGGCCAATGCGGCGTTAAACCTGTCGAAAAACGTCATGTGCCAGTTTTTTTCGGTATTTATCCCGGATTTGCCGGTTTTTTTCCGCGCTTGGGGCTGGTGCCAGCTTTACGTGGGGCGGCCTTGCGCTTCTTTTTCCACGGCGTTGCACCTCGGCCAGCCGGGCTGGCGGGGCCAGTGATAGTCATGCGCATGCCGTTACAGCGTGCCACCTGCTTGCTCATCCACGCCGCTTGCTTGGCGACGAATTCCTCCAGGCTCATTTCGCCGCTTTGCACCATGTCCAGCGCCTGTTCCCAGATGGCGGTGGTGCCGGGGTCGGCGATGGCCCGGGGCACCGCGTCGATCAGGCTGAACGCGGCCGGGGTTGCCGACAGGGCCTTGCCGTTTTTCACCAGATAACCGCGATCCAGCAAGCCCTGGATGATCCCGGCGCGGGTGGCCTCGGTGCCGATGCCCGTGGTGTCCTTGAGTTTTTGCTTGAGCAACGGGTCCTCCACCAGCTTGGCGACGTTTTTCATGGCCTTGATCAGGTCGCCTTCGGTAAAGGGCTTGGGCGGTTGGGTCCACAGGTCCTTGAGGTTGACCTTGGCCACGGCGTAGTCGTGGCCCTGCGCCAGCGTCGGCAAAGCTTGGGGCGCAGGCGCTTCGCGACCTTTGGCGGGTGCCAGCGCTTCGGGCAAGGCGCGTTTCCAGCCCGGTTCAATAATGACTTTGCCCACCGCGCGCAACGCCTGGCCGGCACAGTCGAAATCGGCCTGGGTGCGGTCGTATTCATGGTTGGGCAGGAACTGCGCCAGGTAGCGCGCACGAATCAGCGTATAGACCGCACGGTGCTTGCCGGTCAGTTGGCTGACCTCCTTGCCGGCTCCGGTGGGGATGATGCCGTGGTGGGCGCTGACTTTCGCGTCGTTCCAGGCCCGCGAACGGCGCCGAGGGTCGATGTGCGACATCAGCTCGTTGACCGCCGTGTCCGCACGGCCCAGCGCCGCAAGGATCTTCGGCGCTTCACTGTGCTGGCTCAATGGCAGGTAGCCGCAATCGCTGCGCGGGTAGGTGATGGCCTTATGGGTTTCGTACAGGGATTGGGCGATATCCAGGGTTTCCTGGGCACCCAGGCCGAGCTTCTTCGAACAGATCTCCTGCAAGGTGCCGAGGTCGAAGGGCAGGGGCGCCACTTCGCGCATGCGCTCGGTACGCAGCTTCACCAGCCGCGCCGTGGCGGCGTTGAGCATGGCGTCGGCGGTGTCCCGCGCCAGTTGCGGGTTGAGGCACCGGCCCTGGTCGTCACAGGCATCTTCAGGGGCGCGCCATTGGGCGGTGAAGGTGATGTTATCGTGGCGCAGGTCGACATCAATGGCCCAGTAGGCCACCGGCACGAAGTCGGCAATGCTGCGATCACGGTCCACCACCAGGCGCAGGGTCGGGGTTTGCACCCGGCCTACGGGGAGTACGCCCTGGTAACCGGATTGGCGCCCCAGCAGGGTAAACAGGCGGCTCATGTTCATGCCGATCAGCCAGTCGGCGCGCGAGCGCCCCAGGGCCGAGTGATACAGGCTGAAGGTTTCTGCACCGGGTTTGAGCGCCGCCAGGGCCTTGTGAATGGAGGCGTCGTCGAGGGCCGACAGCCACAGCCGCTGGATCGGCCCGCGGTAGCGGCAGTGTTCCACCAGTTCACGGGCGATCATCTCGCCTTCACGGTCGGCGTCGGTGGCGATCACCAGTTCCTGGGCTTCCCCCAGCAAGCGCTTGACGGCCTTGTATTGGCTGGCGGTCTTGGGCTTGACCAGCATCTTCCATTTTTCCGGGACGATCGGCAGGTCTGCCAGCACCCAGCGTTTGTATTTGGCGTCGTAGGCGTCGGGCGGGGCGGTTTCCAGCAGGTGGCCGATGCACCAGGTGACCGTGACTCCATTACCCAGCCAGCACCCATCGCCGCGGCGGCTGGCGCCGAGCACGGCCGCGATGTCCTTGGCCTGGGAGGGTTTTTCACAGAGGTACAGCCGCATGGTCATCACATCAGATCGGGTTGATGCCTTGCAGGATGCTTATTTGAAGGGGTTTGAGCAACCATTATCTGTATGGATGTACAGCAATTTGTGTGGGTGCCATACGCCGCTGTAGGAGCGAGCTTGCTCGCGAAGGTCGTTAACGATGACGCGGGGCGCCTGGTGCCCCGCGTTGCTCTCAGATTCTTCGCGAGCAAGCTCGCTCCTACAGGGCAGAGGTATCAGTTGTTTTCGATATCCACATGCCGGGTTTCCTTGAGGCAGAACAACCCGACGATCAGGCTCACGCCCGTCACCACCACCGGGTACCACAACCCATAGAAGATATCGCCGGTGTACACCACCAAGGCAAACGACACCGTCGGCAGGAACCCGCCAAACCAACCGTTACCGATGTGGTAGGGCAGGGACATCGAGGTGTAGCGGATGCGCGTCGGAAACAGCTCCACCATCAGCGCCGCCAAGGGCCCGTAGCACATGGCTGCGATCAGGATCAGCACGACGATCAGCACCACCACCATGACCTTGTTGACCTGGGCCACATCCGCCGATGACGGGTAACCGGCCAGGGCCACGGCGCCACGCAGGGCCGCTTCATCAAAGCCGTCGATACGCACATCGCCGACGCTCACTTGCACCGGGCTGCCCGCAGGGGCGGCGGCGCTGCTGTAGGGCAGGCCTTGTTTGACCAGGAAGGTCTTGACCTTGTCGCAGGGGCTGTCAAAACGAGCCTTGCCTACTGGGTCGAACTGGAAGGTGCAGGTGGCCGGGTCGGCCAGTACGGTGATCGGCGCCTGTTGGCTGGCCTGGTCCATTGCGGGGTTGGTGTAGTGCGCCAGGCCCTTGAAGATCGGGAAGTACAGCACGGTCGCCAGCAGCAGGCCGAGCATCAGCACCGGCTTGCGCCCGACCTTGTCCGACAGCCAGCCAAACAGGATAAAGAACGGCGCGCCGATCACTACGCTGATGATCAACAGCATATTGGCCAGGGCCGGGTCCATGCGCAGGAACTGGGTGAGGAAGAACAGCACATAAAACTGCGCCGCGTAGAAGGTCACCGCCTGCCCGCCGTTGATACTGAACAGCGCGATCAGCACCACCTTGAGGTTTTCCCATTTGCCGAAGGACTCGCGAATCGGCGCCTTGCAGGCCTTGCCTTCCTCTTTCATCTTCAAGAAGGCGGGCGACTCGTGCAGGCTCATGCGGATCCAGGTCGAGATGCCCAGCAGCACGATGGAAAACAGGAACGGAATGCGCCAGCCCCACACTTCGAACTGATCGCCGGTGAAGTAACGGCAGGCCAGCACTACCAGCAGCGACAGCAGCAGGCCCAGGGTGGCGGTGGATTGAATCCAGCTGGTGTGCAGGCCGCGCTTGCCCGGTGGCGCATGCTCGGCCACGTAGGTGGCGGCGCCACCGTACTCACCGCCCAGCGCCAGGCCCTGCAGCATGCGCAGCACAATGAGGATGATCGGCGCAGCAATGCCGATGCTGGCGTAGGTCGGCAGCAACCCGACGCAGAAGGTTGCCACGCCCATCAGGATGATGGTCACGAGGAAGGTGTATTTGCGCCCGATCATATCGCCCAGGCGGCCGAACACCAGCGCACCGAATGGCCGCACTACAAAGCCTGCGGCAAAGGCCATCAAGGCAAAGATAAACGCCGTGGTGTCGTTGACCCCGGCAAAGAACTGCTTGCTGATCACCGCCGCCAGGGCGCCGTAGAGGAAAAAGTCATACCACTCGAACACCGTCCCCAAAGAGGAGGCAAAGATGACCTTTCTTGATTCGTTGGCGGTACTTGCACTGGCCGCCGAGCCCAGGGGTTGAGCATGTTCTGACATCGGGTGTCCCTCACAGTGATTATTTATTGTTGTTCCACTGTCGGCGCTGACCTCGGCGCCGGTGTTTTTCAACTTCATATAGCGTTAATGGTTACGCGGGGTGCCCTGTGGTGCGCGGTGCTGGTGGGTTTTTCGCGAGCAAGCTCGCTCCTGCAGTGTTGGGTGACAGGATCAGCTGCGCGGCCTTCTCCGCGATCATCAGCGTGGGTGAGCAGGTATTGCCGGAGGTAATGCGCGGCATGATCGACGCATCGGCAATGCGCAGGCCGGGAATGCCGTGTACGCGCAGCTGGCTGTCGACCACGGCGTCTTTGTCATCGCCCATGCGGCAGGTGCCCACCGGATGGAAAATCGTGGTGCCGATCCGTGCGGCGGCCTCGTGCAGTTGTTCTTCAGTTTGCAGGGCTTCGCCGGGCAGGTATTCCACCGGTTTGAACTGGCTCAGGGCCGGAGCGGCGACGATGCGCCGGGTCAGGCGAATAGCGTCGGCGGCCACGCGCAAGTCTTCGGGGTGGCTGAGGTAATTAGGCTGTATCAGCGGCGCATCCGCCGGGTTGGTCGAACGGATATCCACCCGGCCGCGACTTTGCGGGCGCAGGTCGCAGACCGACGCGGTAAATGCCGGGAAGCCGTGCAACGGTTCGCCAAAGCGTTCCAGGGACAGTGGCTGCACATGGTATTGCAGGTTGGCCGAGGTCTGCTCCGGGCCGGAGCGGGCAAACGCGCCAAGCTGGCTGGGCGCCATCGACAGCGGGCCGCTGCGGTCGTACAGGTAGCGCAGGCCCATGCCCATCTTGCCCCACAATGTGCCGGCGATCTGGTTCAGGGTGCGGGCATTTTCCAGTTTGTAGATCAGGCGCAGTTGCAGGTGATCTTGCAGGTTGCCGCCAACGCCTGGCAGCTCGTGCACCACGTTGATACCCAGCGGCTTGAGCACATGGGAAGGGCCGATTCCTGAGCGTTGCAGAATGCCCGGCGAACCCACCGAGCCGGCGCACAGTACGATCTCTTTGCGCGCCTTCCAGCTCAGTGCCTGGCCGTGTTGGCGTCCCAGTACCTGCGAGGCACGACCGTTTTCCAGTAGCACACGCTCAACCTCTACCTCAGTCAGCACGGTGAGGTTGGGGCGCTGGCGGATCGGCTTGAGGAACGCCTTGGCCGCATTCCAGCGCACACCGGCTTTCTGGTTGACCTGGAAGTAACCGCAGCCCTCGTTGTCGCCCTGGTTGAAGTCATTGATATTGGCGATGCCGCTTTGGGCAGCCGCCTCACGAAACGCATCGAGGATCGGCCACGACAGGCGCTGTTGCTCGACGCGCCACTCGCCGCCCTCGCTGTGGAATTCAGAGCCGCCGGCAAAATGGTTTTCGCTCTGTTTGAACAGCGGCAGAACGTCTTTCCAAGCCCAGCCCGCGTTGCCCGCCGCCGCCCAGCCATCGTAGTCCTGGGCCTGGCCGCGCATGTAGATCATGCCGTTGATGGACGAGCAGCCGCCCAGCACTTTGCCCCGTGGGTAACTCAAGGCGCGCCCCTGCAGGCCGGCTTGGGATTCGGTCTTGAAGCACCAGTCGGTGCGTGGGTTGCCGATGCAGAACAGGTAGCCGACGGGGATATGGATCCAGGGGTAGTTGTCGCGGCCACCGGCTTCCAGCAGCAGGACACGGTGAGCCGGGTTGGCGGACAGACGATTGGCCAGCAGGCATCCGGCAGGGCCGGCGCCGACGACGATGTAATCGTATTCAGCAGTTGCATTGGGCATCTGGGGTCTCGCTTGTTTTTCTTATTGGGCCCATCCTAGTTGTTAGTTTTCGTCTTAAAAATGTTAGTTTTTACCCACCCGCTGTGCGTTTTTAAACAACGCCGGCTGGCCCAGGCTCTGGAGGCGATATGTTCGACTGGAATGACCTGCGGTTTTTTCTCGAGTTGCAGCGCAGTGGCCGCCTGCTCACCGCCGCCCAACGCCTGAAAACCACGCATGCCACCGTGGCGCGGCACATCGACGCCATCGAGAAAAGCCTCGGCACGGCGCTGTTCGTACAGCACGCCCAGGGCTATGAACTGACGCCTGCCGGCGAAGCATTGCTCAAACATGCCGAGGCTATGGAAAATGTGGCACTGCTGGCCGAAGACGAGCTCACCCACTCTGCGGCGCCCCTGGGCAAGATTCGCCTTGGCGTAGCCGAAGGGCTGGGGGTTATGTTTCTGGCCGCACGCATGGGCGGGTTGTTTGAACGCTATCCAGGATTGGAGGTGGAACTGGTCGCGGTGCCGCGTTTCGTCAGCATCCTCAATCGCGAAGCGGAGATCAGCATTCACTTGGAACGCCCCAGCGCCGATCAACTGGTGACGCGCAAACTCACCGATTATCGTCTGGCGCTGTACGCCAGCCGTGCCTACCTGGCGCGTAACCCGCCCATCGAAAAACGTGAAGACCTCTCTGCCCATGCCTGGATCGATTATGTCGATGACCTGCTGTTCAGCCAGGAATTGAAGTTCCTCAACAGCTTCTGCCGTAGCCCCCGGGTGGTGTTCCACAGCACCAGCGTGATCGCCCAGCACCAGGCGGCGCGTTCGGGGTTGGGCATTGCGGTGTTGCCATGTTTCATGGCGGCTGGGGATGGAGAGTTGGTGCCGTTGCTGCCGGCGGAGGGTATCCAGCGCAGCTATTGGATCAGTTCGCGCCGGGAGCTGCACAAGTCGGTGCGGCTGCGGGTGTTGTGGGATTATGTGGTGGAGCTGTGCGCACGGGAGCAGGGCTTGTTGCTCGGCGAATCCCGCTGACACACACACGGATTAAAATGTGGGGGCTGGCTTGCCTGTGATGGCGGTGTGTCAGTCACCGATGGGCAAGCTGACCGGCCGTCATCGCAGGCAAGCCAGCTCCCACATTTGGATCGTGGTGTGTCAGGGACAGTCTAGAGCTTTACTACCTGATGCACCTGCTCGGCACAGGCCCGGGCCTCTTCAATCATCTTTCCGAACGCATCGCTGGTGACTTCGGCATGGGTCAGCCAGCGCTTTTTCTGGCTCAGACGATAGTGATAGCGCAGCGAGCCGTCCTCCAGTTTTCCGTCCAGGTCGAGGTCGTACCAGGGCGAGCGCACCTTGCAGCCGGGGATGGCTTTTTCCATCTTCCCGCCTGCCAGGGTGTAGGTGTAGTCATAGGTTTCAGGATTGCCCAGGTAAAGGTCAGCCTTTTGCCCCTGGCGGCGATAGTTGATGTAGCCCTCCCAGCGGTCTTTCAAGGACGGGTCGGTGTAGACATAGTCATTGGCCAGTTTTTCCAGGGCGCGCTGATCGTTCATGCGAGCGGTGACGCTGTAGCCGTCATGTACCACAAAGCGGGTGGGTTCGCGGGTGATCTGGCAGTCGCTGATATCGTTGCCGAAGTTGGCGCAGATGTTCTGGTCGGTGGCGGTGGTGCCTTGCTGGCGGTCTGCGACGCTCAGTTGCATCAGCGGCAGGCGGCTGAAGGTAATAGTCGCCTTGACCGCGCCATCTCCCTCTTTGCCGTACTGCATCTGTTTGTCCAGGCGTATCGAGACTTCGGGGCGCTCCAGTGGGATGTGTTCTTCACGCACCTGGCCCTGCGCATCGTTGACCAATACCCAGCGGTCTTGAATATCGGGCATGGTCTGGCCAGGGGCGAAGACCGGGTTGGTCGGGTCAAGCCACCACACCTGCCCATTCACTTCGGCACGCACGATGGCGTGGTTCGGCGCCTGGGTGCCAGGAATCAGCAGAGCATCGACCACGTCGCCACGGCTGACCCATGCGGTCTCAGCCTTGATGCCGCTGGCCTTGAGCATGGCCGTCAGCAGCGTCGCCAGGTCCTTGCAGTCGCCATAGCCGTGCTGCTCGATTTCCGCGAGGCTGAACGGCACATAGCCGCGCTCGGTCGCCCGCCAGTCACCCAGGTAGCGGTAATGATCATTGATGTGCTGCATCATTGCCGCGACTTGCTCAGCGGGCGCCAGGCTGCGTGCGGCGGCCACGGCGGCGGCGGCTTGCGCCGGCAGGGTGGCGCCAAGGATCTGGTTGTAACGCTGGGCGAAATCACCGAAGTACGCCTGGCGGTCCACGGCGCTGCCCACTTCCAGGCGTGGGACACGCAGCAGTGCGGCGGCGGAGGATTCATTGATGTAGTTGAGGTAGGTCGGGGCTTTTTGCACCACGTCCAGGGTCTTGCCGTTGCTCGAAGGCGTTACCTTGAAACCGTCGAACAATTCGCTGCGCCACTGCATCGGCCGTTCGGCGGTAAAGCGCGCCTTGAAGCGATCGCGGCGGGCTGAGCTGGGCCCGAATTTGAGCACATAGTGGAACTGAGTCATCAGCGGTTTGGCCGGGTAATGCTGGCGTACCGTGTAGCGGATCTGCGTGCCCACGCGCAGGTTGGGGAAGGCCAGGGAGGTTTGTTTGTCGCGGCTGAAGCCTTGGTCCGGGTTGGGTGCGCTGCGGGTATCGATTTGCGTGGCGGCCAGGGCGACGGGCTTGGCGCCAGGCTGGGTGGACTGAGCGCTGACCACTTCAAAGGTGTCGGCTTCGGAGTAGTCGAAGTCGATGCGCGAAAGCATTTCGCGGCCGTTGGCCTTGAGGATCGTGTAGCGGTAAGTGGTGGTGCAGTCGGTGCTGGCGTCGCGGTTGAAGTGGCAGTGCAGCTCGGTGTCACTGGCCAGCGGGGCTTCGGCTATGGGTTGCAGGGCTGCGCTGACGGAATGGGAAACCAGCCCCAGGCTGATGGCAATCAAAGGGCGGTGAAACGAAAAACGGTACATGGGCGCCTCGGGTGACACATTGAAACAGCTACCCGGCGGGTAGCGAGAAGGCGCCGGATGATAATGGATCTCAACGGCAAAGGCCAGGATTGTTCGACAATTTATCGGGCTGAAAGGCCCGCGCTAGAGCCTTTTGTTTGATTTGTGTCAAGGTTTCAGTAGTTCGAACTCTGCACTGGCCAGGCGTTCACCGTTGATCAAAACATGTATCCGATGCGTGCCGGGGTAGTGCTTGCGCGTGGTCAATTCGCGGATGTGCTGCTCGCGGTTGATGGTCTGCCGTTCGCCGGCGCCCAAGGTAAAAGCCTTGAGCTTGAACACTTTGGATGCGCTGTGGCCAGCGCTTTTTACGTAGTCGATGGCGTAGTCCACCACCAGTTTTTGCGCGTGGATGGCGGTGGATTCCAGCTGGAATGACAGATTGATCCGCTCGCCCAATCGGATCACGGCGGGGGTGACGCTCAGTCCACGGATCGTCACCTCAGCCTTGGCTCCGGCCCCCATGATCGTCAGCGCGCGGGTGTTCCCTTGCTTGATCAAGCTGCGCAACGCATGGCGAGCGATCCAGGCGGTGTGGGCGTTGGCCAGGTTCCAGCCTTCGAGCACGTTGAGCACCCAGTCGGGGTGGTCCTTGGTGATGTCATTGAGGTGGTTGGCCACCGACTTGCGCACATAGAGGCTGCTGTCGGCCCTGAGGTTATCCAGGATCGACGCACATAACTCGGGGTTGGCCTGCACGTTGGCGAGGCGAAACGACCAAGGCAGGCGAGGGCGTGAGCCTTCACTGGCCAGGCGGCGTACGTGTTCGTTGCCATCCAGCGACCATTGCTGCATCACTGCCAAGGTGCGCTCGAAATCGTGCAGTAAGAAGTGGCGAATGGCGAACTCGGCCGAACCAAAGGTGGTGAAAAACTTCAGCGCGGCCATTGAACGTTTGAAATCACCCAGGCCATAACTCGCCACGTAATGCGCCAGGAACAGGCTGACAAAGCCGCTGTTGATGCGCGGTGCCAGAGCGTAAAGCAGCTTGAGGGTTTGCGCATAATCCAGCGGGATCACCGCGTGCAGGCTCTCGCTGACCCGGGCCATGCGTTGCATCACCGATAAATCGGCCAGCCCGACGCAAGCGTGCTGGAGAAAACCCTTGGCGTCGAACGCCGGGTACACCACAGTCATTTCGGTGGCGATGTGTTGCAGGCGTTCGATGTTGAAGATTTCCTTGAGGGCCGGGGCGGCTTGGTCGCTCATCTGCATTTCCATGATTGGGTCAGAGAAACCAGCGATATTCTCGCGCATGGATTTCTTGTTGAAAGGCCAGGTGATCCTGGCGTTTGTTCTCGCAATACACGTCGACAAATTCCGCGCCCAGCTTGTCGCGCAGTATTGGTTGTTGCTGCATGGCACGCACGGCGCCGAGCATTTCCACCGGGAAATCGGTGCCGCTGTTGCGGTCTTCGTTCAATGGCGCGATGGGTTCGCGCTTGGCCTCAAGCCCGTGCTCCAGGCCCACCAGGATTGCCGCCAGCACCAGGTAAGGGTTGGCATCGGCGCTGGCCAGGCGGTGCTCGATCCGCAGGTTGCGCGGGTCGGACTCGGGGATGCGCACACAGGCATCGCGGTCTTCAAAGCCCCAACTCGCCCGCGTCGCAGCGTTGACCGTGCCGCCCAGGCGGCGGAAGGCGTTGTGGTTGGGCGAGAAGATCGGCATGCAGTGGGGCAGCAATTCCAGGCAACCGGCTACGGCGTGGCGCAGTGGCTGCTGCTGATGGGCCGCTAGCAAGTTATTGCCCGCTGCGTCGTAAAGGCTGACATGCACGTGCATGCCGCTGCCGGGAAATTGCAGATAGGGTTTGGCCATGAAGCTGGCGCGGTAACCATGCTTGAGCGCGACGCCACGGGTGCTGCGGCAGAACAGGGCGGCCCAGTCGGCGGCGCGCAGGCCGTCATCGCAATGGCCGAAGTTGATCTCGAACTGGCCGGGGCCGATCTCGGCGGTGATCACCGTGATGTCGATGCCTTGGTCCTTGGCGGTTTGCGCCATGTCGTCGAGCACGTCGCTGAAACGCGACAGCCGTTCGATATGCAGGTTGGGCTGGTCGTCGGCATCCCCACAGAGCGGGTCGCGGGCAAATTGTGGCAGGCCGTTTTCCAGCTGTTTATCGAACAGGTAGAACTCCAGCTCAAACGCCACCACGGGATGAATGCCCTGATGCTGCAAGCGTTCCAGGACCTTGGCCAGGACTTCGCGGGGTTCGAATTCGATGGGCGCTTCGGTGCCGTCCGAGGTGATGAGCATTTGTCCCAATGGCTGCGACTCCCAGTTCACCGGTTTGAGCGTGCCGGGCACCAATCGGCGATTGGCGTCCGGGTCGCCGTCGTTGAAGCAGTAGTCGCCAATCTTGAACAACCCCCCCTGGACCCCCAGCAATACCGCATTCTGCGGCAGCTTCAGCGGGCTGCCAGCGGCGACTTTTTCAAGCATCTCCATGGGGTAGCGCTTGCCGTAGAAATGCCCGGGAATATCCAGGGCGATCAGGTCGACATAGCGCACGTCGGGGTGGTTCTGGCGAAAGCTCCGTACTTCGGCCAGCAACGTGGAGGAATGGCTTTTCACGGGTGCAGCTCCTAGTTGTAAACCCACAAGACGCGGGCGGGCAGGTCGGTCAGGTTGGCATAGCGGCAGTGGGCGAAACTGGCGAGGTGGAAACTGTCGCCTTCGTAGAGAGTGACCGCATCGGGCTCACCCTCAACCCACAGCGTCAGCTCGCCCTCCAGCACAAAACCGGCCTGCTCGGCGCGGTCGCTCATGCTTTGCTCACCGCTGTTGGCACCGGGGGCCAACAGACTATCGAGCATCGAGAACGCGCCGTGCATGCTCGGCGACACCAGGATGTCGGTGATGCCATTGGCGTAATACACAGTGCGCCGCTCGTTGGGGCGTGTGACCCAATCCACCGCCTTGGGCTTGGGCAAGCTGTAGAAATAGGTGGTGGGCACATCGAGGGCGTGACTGATGGCGGTTAAATCGGCCACGGTCGGGCGCGACAGGCCACGTTCGACCTGGGACAGAAACCCCACCGACCGTTCGATTTTTTGCGCAAGTTGGGCCAGGGTGAGCTTCTTGTGCTTGCGCAGGTCGTGGATCAGCGCCGCGAGGGTGGCGAGTTCTTCTTGAGGGGTCATGAAATTTAATTCGAATAATTTCATGAAAAATTACACGATTATTTTCACGCTCGCAAACCCTATGCACAAACCCTTGTGGCGAGGGAGCTTGCTCCCGCTGGGCAGCGAAGCGGCCCCAACCCATTCACCGCATGCGTTCAGTGGATGCGCGGTGTGGCTTTTTGGGGCTGCTGCGCAGCCCAGCGGGAGCAAGCTCCCTCGCCACAAAGGATTGGGAAATATGGGGAAACTGTATTGGGCAGGGACATCTCAGGTGCCTGCTAGGTTGAATGGACCATTCAACCATTCAGGGGAGCAAAGGATTGCTTCACAAGCCCAACTCTCATTTGTTGCGACGTGGCCGTTATTCAGAACCTGGTCGAGCTTATTTGGTGACTGCCGTGGTTTATCAACGTCGCCCGGTATTTGCCGATCTTTACCTGGGGCGGCTATTGGTTGCCGAGCTCAAACGAGCCCATGACCTTGAGCTGGTCAACTCTTTGGCTTGGGTCATTATGCCGGATCATCTTCACTGGTTATTTGAATTGCGAGGCGCGAAGCTGCCTGAAGTGATGAAACGAGTGAAGTCGCGAAGCACACTGACCATCAACCGAGCCCGTCGCACACAGGGTGCTTTCTGGCAGAACGGTTATCACGATCGTGCGGTGCGAGTGGAGGACGACCTTATCAAGGCTGCTCGCTATATCATCGCCAACCCACTTCGAGCCGGACTGGTCGAGCATGTTGGCGCCTACTCGCTCTGGGACGCCGCCTGGCTATAACGGTGTACCCCCCCTGTGGCGAGGGAGCTTGCTCCCGCTGGGCCGCGAAGCGGCCCCAAAAAGCCCGACCGCGTACCCACTGAAAACATGCGGTGAATGGGTTGGGGCCACTGCGCAGCCCAGCGGGAGCAATCTCTGGCCGCAGGGAAATACGGCTGAATGATTACGCGCCGCCGCGGTCGGAACCTGGGTACGCACCATTAATTGAAGGAGCACCCATGAAGTCGAAAACCTTAGCCGCTTGCCTGCTGGTCGCTGCCAGCTTTTCCACCGTCAGTGCTGTAGTGCAGGCCGGCGATACCCCTCAGGAAACCGTGCAACCTTCAAACATCAACGCTCGTGATTTGAAAGAAGGCGACCGCGCTCCGGATATCCTGATGCGCAAGGAGTCGGCCATCAGCGATTGGAAAAAACGCGGCCTCAAGCAGCCCGAAGAGGAAAGCCAGTGGGCGCGCGTAGGCGACAAGTACGTCCTGCTCAAGACCACCAACGGCACCATCCTCGAGATTACGCCAGTCAAGAAATAATCCCGCCTGGGCACCTGCTCGTTTCATGTTTCTTGCGTTAAGGTAACCGACCGCAATGGTCGCGTTACCTTTACAAAAAGAGAGCAGGATGCTTGCCACCATCAGAAACTACCCCCGCACCGTGAACCTGTTGCTGTGCGCCACGTTGCTGCTGACGTTGGCCAAGGCCATCACCTTTCCTTATCTCGTGATCTACCTCACCAGCCATTTCGCCTTGGACATTACCCAGGTCGGCCTGGTAATCGGCAGTTCGCTGATCGTCGGTTCGCTACTCAGTGTCTACGGCGGTTTCCTGGTCGACCGCATCAATAGTTACCCCCTGTTGCTCGGCTTGAGCCTGGTGTTTGTGCTGGGGTTTATCGGCACGGTGCTGGCGCAAAATATCTGGTCGTTCTATGGCTGCCTGATCCTGATCAACCTGGCCTACGCCGTCATCGATATTGCGGTGAAAGCCGGCTTCGCCAGCCTGCTGCCCGAAGACGCGCGAAGCGAAGTGTTTTCCATCAAGTACACGCTTACCAATATTGGCTATGCCGTAGGGCCGTTCTTTGGCGCGTTGGTGGCCAAGCTGGATATCAGCCTGCCGTTTATTCTGTCGGCGCTGTTGGGGCTGGGTTTTTTTCTGCTGTATGGGCGCTGGGGTGACCGTAACTTGGCCGCGGTGGACACCACGCAAAAGCCGGTGCCGTTCCTTGCCGTCGCCCGCGTTTTGCTGCAGGACCGTCGCCTGGTGTGTTTCACCCTCGGCGGTTTACTCAGCGCGGTGGTGTTCGGCCAGTTCACGGCCTATCTGTCGCAATACCTGGTGACCACCACGACCGCCGAATACACCTACACGGTGATCAGCGCGGTGCTGACCACCAACGCCGTGCTAGTGATTGCCTTGCAGTACTTGATTGGTCGGCGCATCTCGCACCGTTACCTGAGCCAGTGGCTGATCGCTGGCTTGAGCATGTTCATGCTGGGGTTGATTGGCTTCGGGCTGTCCACCAGCGTGGTGGGCTGGGTGCTGGCGATGGCGGTGTTCACTGTCGGGGAGATCATCGTGTTCCCGGCCGAGTACATGTTTATCGACCGAATTGCCCCGGACCACCTGCGGGGCATGTATTACGGGGCGCAAAACCTGTCCAACCTCGGTGCCGCGCTGGGGCCGGTGCTGTGTGGGCTGGTGTTGGCCAGCCTGCCGGCCCATTACATGTTCTACATGCTGGGGGCGTTTATCGTTGCCGGCGGGGTGTTTTATTTCATTGGGGCGGCGATAAAGGCAAATCATCCAGCGTGAGCTTGCCGACGTTGTTGCTTTGCAGCTCGTAGCGCAACTCATCCACCATTTTTGCCACTTCCTGCGGGGTCTGCAGGCGGTTGGTGCTGATGCCGGTAACCACCAGGTCGACACGGCCGGTCTCGGCGTCGTAGACCTTGAGGGTCAAGGACGCATCCCGGCACAGGGTGAATTCGCACGTCAGCGGTGACAGGCCTTCTTCGATGCAGTTGCGCAGTTGAGAGAGGGTAAACATGCGGGTTCCTTCAAGGCATAAATACGATCCCTTGAAGGTTATTGTTTGCACCCTCGCGCAATAAGGCGAATTCGCACTAGTCGCACTAGTGCATTTGCAAGGTCAGGGTTTGTTTTTCAGGCGCAAATCGCTGGCAAACAGCCCGCGTTCACGGGCCCAGACGATCGCTGCACTACGGCTGTGCACCCCCTGCTTGGAATACACCGTAGCCACATGGTTGCGCACGGTGTTGGGCGCCAGTTTCAGGCGCGAGGCGATTTCTTTGTCCGCCAGGCCCTCGCAGATCAGGCCCAATACATCGCGCTCGCGGGCGGTTAGGTCGGTGAAGGAAACATTCGGCAGGTTGGGGCTGTTGACGCTCTTGGCGTTGGCCAGCTTCTCGATCAGGGTCTGGCTGAACCAGGACGCGTCCTGCATGACTTCCTCGATGGCCGCCACCAGTTCCAGCTCCGAGCGTTTGCGCTCGGTGATGTTCATCAGCACCATCAGGTAGCAGGGTACGTCCTGGATAATCACGGTGTCGGCGGACACCACGCAGTCGATCACCTCGTTGCCTTTCTTGCGCACCTTGAGGTCCTGGCCTTCAAGGTTGCCGGCTTTTTCCAGGGTGGCGAACAACTGCGCGCCGGCCTGGGGGCTGTCGATGAAGTTGATGTCTTCGATGGATTTGCCAATCAATTCCTCGCTGATGTAGCCGGTGATGCTCATGAAGGCTTCGTTGATGTCTACCACCTGGCGGTTGTCGGCACTGCATACCAGGGTCGGCACGGGCGTCAGGCGGAAGGATTTGGCGAAGCGTTCTTCGCTCTGGCGCAGGGCGATCTCGGCTTTGCGCCGTGGCTCCAGGTCGGTGAAGGAAAACAGCATGCAGTCTTCCTCGTTCATGTCCAACGGTTGGCCGGCGACAATCACCAGTTTGCTGCCACCTTCGGGCAGTCTCAGTTCGGCCTGCATCTGCGGGATGGTCGCGCCTTCGCCCAGGCGCTGGATCGCCAGGTCCTTGCGCTCGGCCTGTTCCAGCACATCCAGTTCATACACGGATTTGCCGATGACCTGGTCGCGGTTGTAGCCGGTCATCTCCAAAAAACCCTGGTTGACCTTGATGTAGCGCAGGTCGCTTAGACGACAGATCACCGCGGGCGCCGGGTTGGCGTTGAAGGTTTTCTCAAAGCGTTGCTCGGCGCTGGCCCATTCGGTGGCGTCGCTGAGGATCAGTACCAGCAACTCAGGTTCCCCCTGGGCATCGGTCAGCACCAGGCTGCGCAGGCGATGTACCCAACTGCGGTGTTCGTCGTCGGCGGGTGTGACTTCCACCACCACATCGCTGAACTCTTCGCCGGCAGCCACGCGGCTGAGGGGGTAGCTGTCCAGTGGCAAGGGATGGTTGTTGCGATAGCGCAGGGCAAAGCGTTTGGCGTACGCCTCGGTATTGGCGCCCAGTTCCTTGACCTCGCTGACCCCATGCATGGTCAACGCCGCTTCATTGGCCCAGAGAATGGTCTGGTCGACCTCGGCCAGAATCACACCGTCGGACAGTCCCGAGATGATGGTCTGCAGTTGGCGGCGGTTGGTTTCTTTGGCGAGAACATCCTGGGTCATAACGTCTCCGATTAGGGCAGGGCAAGGCACATTGGGTTACGACATCCTGGCTTCAGGATAGTGCAGAGTAATTGCCCACGGGGCAGTGCGAATGCACCAGATCACCTGGTGCATATGGGCCAGGACTGAACGTATGTCGTTTCGCCACACTCACACCCATCAAGGCGCATTGCCTTGCTCCTCAATTTGAAAAGGACCTTTGTATGACCACTGTCTATGAAACCAATCGATCGCTGTTTCGAGTGTCGTGGAGCTCGGTACTGGCCGGTAGTGCAATCGCACTGGTCACCTACCTGGTCTTGAGTGTGTTGGGCACCGCCATTGGCGCCAGTGCCGTTGACCCGATGGAAGCGGGCAACCCGTTGAGCGGTTTTGGCACGGGCGCGGGTATCTGGCTGTTTGTATCGACACTGGTCGCCATCGCGTTGGGTGCGTTCGTGGCCGGCCGCACCGCGCCGGATCGTGGCGGCCTGCATGGGGTGCTGACCTGGACCTTGACCACCTTGCTCACCACTTGGCTGTTGGCGGGCCTGGCTTCCAGCGTGGTCGGTACGGCCGGCAACGTGGTGGGTAAAGGTCTGTCTGCTGCGGGCAGTGGCATTGCTGCCGCCGCGCCAGGGATTGGCAATAGCATCAAGCAACAGTTGAACGAGCAGGGCATCGAGTTGGACTGGAACAGCCTGCAAGGCCAACTGGATACCTTGCTCAAGCAGAGCGGCAAGGCTGAACTGGACCCTGCCAATGTCGAGCAGAAAGCCGATCAGGCAGCTGCCGATGGCAAGCAGTCGGCTACCGATGCAGCGACCAATCCTGCCCAGGCCGGTGATGAGCTCAAGCAATGGTTCGAACGTGTGAAAGCGTCCGGCGAGCCAGCATTGAATGCAGCGGATAAAGAGGCGCTGGTCAACATCGTCGCGGCCCGCACTGGCAAGAGCAAAGAAGAAGCCACGCGGATCGTCGACAACTATGCCCAGGCTTATCAGCAAGCCATGCAAAAGGTTGATGAGCTGAAAAAACAGGCTGAACAGAAAGCCCGTGAAGCCGGTGAAGTCGCTGCCAAGCAACTGTCCCGCGCGGCCTGGAGCACCTTGGCCATGCTGCTGTTGGGTGCGGCGTTGAGCTTCTTTATTGGTCGTATCGCGCTGACTACCCGTCGCGTGCCGTTGGCTTAAAGATGTCTGCGGCAAGGACGCCGCCGGTGTGAAGGGGTAAAATGCTGGCATTTTACCCTTATCCCACAAAGGTGACCCTTGAGCGCAGGCAAAGCCGTCGGACTGTTATTACTCACTTCCCTGTTGGCGGCGTGCGGCACCTCGCCGCCACGCACGCCCAACGACCTCTGCGGTATCTTCCGCGAAAAAGACGACTGGTACGACGCCGCCAAGGTCACGCAAAAGCGCTGGGGCGTGCCGATCCAAGTGCCGTTCGCCATCATGTATCAGGAGTCGGGCTTTCGCCACGACGCCAAGACCCCGCGTAAATACCTGCTGTGGATCATCCCTTGGGGCCGCGTCTCTACCGCTTCCGGCTATGCCCAGGCCAAGGACGAAGTATGGAACGACTACCGCAAAGCCACCGGCCGCAGCGGCGCTGATCGCGAAGACTTCGACGACGCCATCGACTTTATCGGCTGGTACATGGACAAGACCTACACCATCAACGGCGTCTACAAATACGATGCCTACGGCCAGTACCTGAACTACCACGAAGGCTGGGGCGGCTACCGCCAGCGCACCTACGCCAGCAAAGCCTGGCTGCCGCCGGTAGCGAGCAAGGTACAGGCGCGTTCGCAGATGTATGCGCGCCAATATGCCGGGTGCAAGGATGAGTTGGGGCGCGGGTTCTGGAGCCGGTTCTGGCATTGGTTGTAAAGGGTCGACACGGCGACCTCTGAATGCATGCAGATTCAATGTGGGAGCTGGCTTGCCTGCGAAAGCGGTCGTGCAGTCACAGGTGCATTGACTGACACACCGCCTTCGCAGGCAAGCCAGCTCCCACATTGGATTGCGCTAACGCGGCTGTATGCATTCCAGCGAACGGTCCACCATCACGTTGGCCATTTCCCTGCACTTGCCAAACCCCTCCGATTCTGGGAAAACCCCAGCCTTTGGCCCCTTCAATGAGAACCCCATGAGCAACGACGAACTGCAGGTCACCGACATCCGCCTGGGCGACGGCAAAGCCGTGGTCAAGGGCGCGCTGATCACCACCCAATACACCGGTACCCTGGAAGATGGCACGGTGTTCGATTCCTCCAGGGAACGGGGCAAACCGTTCCAGTGCGTGATCGGCACTGGCCGCGTGATCAAGGGGTGGGACCAGGGCTTGATGGGCATGCAGGTTGGCGGTGTACGCTCGTTGTATGTACCGGCGCACCTGGCCTATGGCGAGCGCTCGATGGGCGCGCATATCAAACCCAACAGTAATCTGCGCTTCGAAATTGAACTGCTGGAAGTGCTGACACGGGATGATTGAAGAGGTTGAACATGGACGTTGATCCACAGGAGTTGCCTGGCAGTTTCCTCGAAGGCATTCGGGTGGTTGAGCTGCTTGGCTGCGATGAAGCTGAGCTGCAGCAGTTTTTTGAACAGGCGCCGGCTTACTTCATCGCGGTGAATGGCGAACCGGCTACCCCGACCGAAGCACGGGAAGAATTACGCGGCCAATTACCCGCCGGCTGGCATTGCAGCCGCCTGTACTGGCTGGGTTACCGAGATGCGCAGGGCCACCTGGTCGCCGTGGTGAATATCGCCGCGGATTTGCTCGCCATCGGGGTGTGGCACATCGGGTTGCTGCTGGTGCAGGCGCGCTGGCACGGCAGCGGGCTGGCGCAGCGCTTGCACGCGGACCTTGAGGCCTGGGCGGTGGCGAAGGGCGCCCAGTGGCTGCGGCTGACGGTAGTGGTGGGCAATACCAGGGCCGAGCGTTTTTGGCCCAGACTTGGCTATGTACAGGTGCGTACCCGCGAGGGCATCACGATGGGTCGGCAGGTGAATAAGGTGTCTATCCAGGTAAAGGGTGTTGCCAGCGCTAGCATTGAAGACTACGTGGCGTTGGTTGAAAGGGATCGACCTGATACGCCATAGCCAGGGATGTACATCAATCCCATGTAGACGCTGATTAGGCGTGCCGCCGTATCGTTGCGTATGCAGAGTGCCAGGCAGTGAATTTGTAGCTGACACACCGCTATCGCAGCATAGGTATCTACACAACTTCGGCGCGATGCTGGACCTGTGGCGAGGGAGCTTGCTCCCGTGACGGCCTGGCAGCCTACGCTGATCGAGCTGACGCACCGCGATCCAAATGTGGGAGCTGGCTTGCCTGCGAAGGCGGCCTGACAGTCAACACAGTTGGACCGTGTACATATCCATTCCTGCGGTAACGGCTACTCAGGGTTCCGCTTTTACAGCGGCTCACTTTTGAAAAGCCGGAATGCCGGCCCAGACAAAAGTAAGCAAAACGCTCTTTCCTGAACCCATCCTGAAGAATCTTCTTAATTCACCAGGCTGCCACTTTCCTACGGTTTACTCCGCCAACATCGGGGCGTAAGCTTCGCGCGTTTTCATCAATAGCGGAGACCCTCAGTGGGTACTTGTTCGAGTGACAGTCGTCGGCCGGTTTCGGTAACCGGCCTCTACTTGGCAAGGTAACGCGCATTTTCCTGATGCCGTTGTCTCGCCTCATAAAGCGAGAAGCGGCATCTCGGCGGTGGCCAGTCCTGGCACCTGCCTGATTCCCTCTCATCGACGCTGACCAGCACCTGGGTAACGCCTGGATGCTACGGACGCGCCTGCCTGTTACGGCGGGCGGGCCAGGTTCGGCTGTGCCTGTGTGACGGGCGCGGTGTGGACGGGCAGTACCTGCACGACGGTTTTTCCTCGCGCAGGAGTTACACCATGAACCTCACTTTGCTCAAAGAGTTCTTCGCCGGTTTCCTGCGGACCCGGCATATCGCCCGGCATTTTCGCCGCCTGGCGATGCTGGAGACCGTGACCGATGCCAGCGTCAGCCGCGAAGTACCGCCCAGCCTGGCGCAGACACTGGTGGCTTCTGCCAACCGCAGCACTGTGCAATTGCTGGGCGTGCTGGGTAGCCACGCCGAGGGCCTGAGCACTCAGGAAGCCGACGCCCTGCGCGTGCAATACGGCCTCAATGAAGTCGAGCACGAACAGCCGCTGCCGTGGTGGGTGCACCTGTGGCATTGCTACAAGAATCCGTTCAACCTGCTGCTGACCCTGTTGGCGGTGATCTCTTGGCTGACCGAAGACATGAAGGCCGCCACGGTGATTTTCTCCATGGTGGTGCTCTCGACCCTGTTGCGCTTCTGGCAGGAGGCCAAGTCGAACAAGGCCGCCGACGCCTTGAAGGCCATGGTGAGCAATACCGCGACGGTGCTGCGCCGCGGTACTGCCAAGCGCATTGAACTGCCGATCAAGCAACTGGTGCCAGGCGATCTGATTGTATTGTCGGCCGGCGACATGATCCCCGCGGACTGCCGCGTGCTCAGCGCCAAGGACTTGTTCGTCAGCCAGGCGGCGATGACCGGTGAATCCATGCCGGTGGAAAAGTTCGCCCACCAGCAGGACGCCCACACGCGCAACCCGCTGGAGTTGGAGAATATTCTGTTCATGGGCACCAACGTCGTGTCCGGCGCCGCCACGGCGGTCATCCTGGCCACCGGCAACAGCACGTATTTTGGTGCCTTGGCGCAACGTGTCACGGCGACGGACCGTGCGACCACCTCGTTCCAGCAGGGGGTCAACAAGGTCAGTTGGTTGCTGATTCGCTTTATGTTTGTGATGGCGCCGCTGGTGCTGTTCATCAACGGCTTCACCAAGGGCGACTGGACCGAGGCGTTGCTGTTCGCGCTGTCGATTGCGGTAGGCCTGACCCCGGAAATGCTGCCCATGATCGTCACCTCGACCTTGGCCAAGGGCGCGGTGTTTCTGTCGCGCAAGAAGGTCATCGTCAAGCGCCTGGACGCGATCCAGAACTTCGGCGCCATGGACGTGCTGTGCACCGACAAGACCGGCACGCTCACCCAGGATAAGATTTTCCTGGCGCGCCATGTGGACGTGTGGGGCCAGGAGTCGGACGACGTGCTGGAAATGGCCTACCTCAACAGCTATTACCAGACCGGCCTGAAAAACCTGTTGGATGTGGCCGTGCTCGAGCATGTGGACATCCATCGTGAGCTGAAAGTCGGTACCGCGTTCCACAAGGTCGACGAGATCCCATTCGACTTCAACCGCCGCCGCATGTCGGTGGTGGTGGCCGAGGAGCACCAACCGCACCTGTTGATCTGCAAAGGGGCGGTGGAGGAAATTTTGTCGGTGTGCAATCGCGTGCGTCATGGTGACGTCGATGAGGCACTGACCGACGAACTGCTGGCGCGCATTCGCCAGGTGACCGCGGCCTTTAACGAAGAAGGGCTGCGGGTGGTGGCGGTAGCGGCGCAGCCGATGCCGGCAGGACGTGACACCTACACCCTGGCCGATGAAAACAACCTGACGCTGATCGGCTACGTGGCGTTTCTCGACCCGCCCAAGGAAAGCACCGCCCCCGCCCTCAAAGCGCTGAAGGCTCACGGCATGGCGGTGAAAGTGTTGACCGGCGACAACGAACTCGTCACGGCGAAGATCTGCCGCGAAGTGGGCCTGGAGCAACAAGGCTTGCTGATGGGCAACGACATCGAAGCGATGAGCGACGTCGAACTGGCCCTGGCCGTGGAAACCACCAATGTGTTTGCCAAGCTCACGCCCAGCCACAAGGAGCGCATCGTGCGTCTGCTCAAGGCCAACGGACATGTGGTCGGCTTTATGGGCGATGGCATCAACGACGCTCCGGCGTTGCGCACGGCGGATATCGGGATTTCGGTGGACAGTGCGGTGGACATCGCCAAGGAAGCGGCCGACATCATCCTGCTGGAGAAGAGCCTGATGATCCTGGAGGAGGGCGTGCTGGAAGGCCGGCGCACCTTCGCCAACATGCTCAAATACATCAAGATGACCGCCAGTTCGAACTTCGGCAACGTGTTCTCGGTATTGGTGGCCAGTGCCTTTATCCCGTTTTTGCCGATGCTGCCGATGCACCTGCTGGTGCAAAATCTGCTGTATGACATCTCGCAGATTGCGATTCCGTTCGACAACGTCGATGACGAGATGCTTGCCACGCCGCAACGCTGGCAGCCGGGGGAAGTGGGGCGCTTCATGTTGTTTTTCGGACCGATCAGTTCGATCTTCGACATCACCACGTTCGCACTCATGTGGTATGTGTTTGATGCCAACACCCCAGACCACCAAACGCTATTTCAATCCGGCTGGTTTGTGGTGGGGCTGCTGACCCAGACCCTGATCGTGCACATGATCCGCACGCCGAAAATCCCATTCCTGCAAAGCCGCGCAGCGCTGCCGTTGATGTTGATGACCGGTGTGATCATGGCCGTGGGGATATTCCTGCCGATGGGGCCTTTGGCGCACTACTTCAAATTGCAGGCGCTGCCGTCGCTGTACTTCGTGTTCCTGCCGGTGATTTTGCTGGCTTACATGGCGCTGACCCAAGCGGTGAAGGGCTACTACATTCGCAAGTTTGGCTGGCAGTAACAGGTTCCATGCAACATCGCCAATCCTGTGGGAGCCGGGCTTGCCCGCGATGACGGTGTATCAGTCGCCAGATTCATTGGTGGTATACCGCTATCGCAGGCAAGCCAGCTCCCACAGGGACCTGCGAGTTACCAATGTGCCGCTGCATTCATGGAGATTTCTTATGCAGGCAATCAACAACATAAACCTCAACTCCCTGGTCGACACCGTGGTCAGCCTCAGCGCTGCGTTTATTCTCGGTGGCCTCATCGGGTTCGAGCGCCAGTACCGCCAGCGCACCGCCGGCTTACGTACCAATGTGCTGGTGGCGGTGGGCGCGGCGATCTTTGTCGACATGGCCAACCGACTGGGCGGTGCGGAAGGCGCGGTGCGCGTGGTCGCTTACGTGGTGTCGGGCATCGGCTTCCTGGGGGCTGGGGTGATCATGCGTGAAGAAGGCAATGTGCGCGGGCTCAACACGGCCGCAACCCTCTGGGCTTCGGCCGCGGTGGGCGCCTGCGCCGGGGCCGACCTGATCCTCGAGGCGTTGCTGGGCACGCTGTTTGTGCTGGCGGCCAATACCTTGCTGCGGCCGATCGTCAATAACATCAATCGTCAGCCCTTGGACGTGGTGTCGGCAGAGGTCACCAATATCCTCTATGTCATTGCGCGCCGCAGTCAGCAGCAGGCCGTGATGGTGTTACTGGAAGCCGAGCTGGCACGCTGCAACTACCCTGCCAGCGACGTCGACGTGCGACCGTTCGGCAGTGACGAAGTGGAAATCGAGGCCATACTGGCCGCCACGTCGGTGGATGGCGACGAACTGGACGCGCTGGTGGCGCGCCTCTCAACGTCAACCCTGGTGGTGCAGGCCTTCTGGAGTCCGAGCACCACCGACTGATCCTTATGGGCTGGCCAGGATTGGCTAGGCTTGCATGTGGAAAAATCCTACATGTTGTCCGGATTATCCCTTCGGTTGAAACATCATTGCATTGCTAAAGTTGGGTACTTGCGGCTGTTGCGCCGTTGAGGTCCGGCGTCCGTCGCTCTGTTGAGTTAATTGAAAGGGCCAGACACTGCTTGGTTACCGCTCCAAGGAAGCAGTGCCGCTTGTCGGAACTGTCATTTCTCACAGGTACCCAGGTCCGGCGTGATGTGTAAGGGTATTTTGTCCACATAAGGAAGTTTTATGAGCAAAGCATTAATTGTGGATGACCATCCGTTTATCCGGGCAACGGTCAAACACCTCCTGCAATTGGAGGGGTTTGATGAAATTTTTCAGGCGGGGGATGGCGCTGACGCTATGCAGTTGGCGAGGGAGCAACGTCCCGAGCTGATTATCCTCGACCTGGCGATGCCTAAATTAGGCGGGTTGGAGGTTATCAGCCGCATCAAGGCGTTGGGCTTGCCGTGCAAGATTCTGGTGCTGACCTCCTACCTGGCGGTATTTTTTTCTACCCGTTGCATGCGTTCCGGTGCGATGGGGTTCGTCGCCAAGACCGGTGAGCTGGATGAGCTGCAAAAGGCTATCAAAGCGATCATGTCGGGCTACAGCTGCTTCCCCAGTTTGCCGACCAGTTCGGTGCGCCGCGATGATCTGCAAGAAACGGAACGGCAGATGATCGAGTGCTTATCGGACCGTGAGTTAACCGTATTGCAAATGTTGGCCCTGGGGCTGGGCAACAAGGAAATTGCCGAACAGATGCTGCTGAGCCACAAGACCATCAGCACTTACAAGACTCGACTCAAGGAGAAGTTACGCATGTCTTCGGTAGTGCACTTATCCAAGTTTGCCCAGCGCAACCATCTGATCTGAATTGAGATGATCACCACCGCGTTTATAAGGTTCGCCACGATCTTCTGGATGAGCCTGTTACCTCAGATCGCGGTGGCCCTGGATGAGCCCCATGCTTTGCGGCTGTTGGGGCACTCACGTATTGACACCCCGCAAGTAGCACTGGACGAGTCTGATTGGCGCTGGCTGCGCGAGCGGCGCACATTGTTGATGGGGGTTTCTGCTCCCGATTACGCGCCTTTTGACTTGACCAATAACAACGACGAGCTCGAAGGTATCACCGCCGATTTTGCCGCACTGGTGGGTCAGGCCCTGCATATCTCCATAGAGGTACGGCGTTACGATACCCGCGATGAAGTGATCGAAGCCTTGAAGCAGGGAGGTGTGGATTTTCTCGGTTCCGCCAATGGCTACGAAGCGGCCGACCCGCAACTGCTTTTGTCTCGCTCCTACGCCAACGATCAACCGACCCTGGTGACTCGCAGCGGCGATAGCCAGGTGTTGAATGACGACCTGGCGGGCAAGCGCGTAGCGATGCTGTATCACTATATGCAGCCCGACGCCGTTCGGGCGTTTTACCCCCAGGCCCAATTGGAGTTGTTTGCCTCGACTTTCGAAGCCATTGGTGCCGTAGCGTTTGGTCGCGCCGACGTCTATCTGGGGGATGCTATCAGCAGCAACTACCTGATCAATCGCAATCACCTCAACAATGTACGTATGGCGGATTTTTCCGGCTTGGAAGTCAACCCGTTTGCGTTTGCCGTCGCCCGCGAAAATACACGTTTACTGCCCATTCTCAATGCCGCGCTGGAGGCGATTCCCGCCAGCGAGCAGATGGAAATCCTGCGCCGCTGGAGCGGAGGTAACCTGGGGATAATCGGCGTTGACCGGTTGCATTTGAGTGCCAGCGAACAACGTTGGGTGCAAAAGAATCCGAGGGTCAGAGTCGCGGTGCTCAATGACTTTCTACCGTTATCTTTTATTGGTGATCAAGGCCAGTTCGAAGGGTTGAGTGCCGAGGTACTATCGCGTATCAGCTTGCGTACCGGCTTGAAGTTCGATGTGGTCCCGGGCGGCTCATTGCCGCGCCAGATCAATATCGTCAGTGCGGGTACGGCGGACATGCTGGCGGTCGTCACGCCTAGCGCGGAGCGTGCTGAAAAAGTGCGTTTTACCCGGCCTTACCTGACCAATCCCTTTGTGCTGGTAACCCGTAACGGTCCCCACAGCCCGCTCACGCTGGAGGACATGGTCGGCAAACGCCTGGCCATGGTGGTCGGCAATGGCCTGCATGAGGACATAGCGAAAAATTTTCCAGGTGTGATGTTTGTCGACGTGGAGAACCCCCAGCAAGCCATGGCGCTGGTGGCCAATGGTGACGCCGACGGCGCGGTCAACTCGTTGATCAGCGCACGCTATCTGATCAGCCGGTATTACCGCGACCGCCTGCGTGTCAGCAGTACGGTTGGCATTGAGCCTGCACGCGTGACCTTTGGGGTAAATCGCAGTCAGTTGGAGCTGTATTCGATCCTCGATAAGGCGCTGCTGAGCATCACCCCTCAGGAAATGGACGAACTGATTGGCCAGTGGCGTAGTGAGGTCATCATCGAGGACAGCTATTGGTTGCGTTATCGGAATGTGATTCTTCAGGGCTTTGGGTTGGCGGCGCTGTTGTTGGCAATCACGCTGGGCTGGGCCATTTACCTGCGCAGCCTGATTCGCAAGCGCCTGCAGGCCGAGCGAGCGCTGAGCGATCAGATGCGGTTCATGAGCGTATTGATCGACGGCACGCCGCACCCGATTTACGTGCGTGATCGCCAAGGGCGACTGATGGCCTGCAATAACGCCTACCTCGACGTGTTTGGCTACAAACTTGAAGACGTGATCGGCAGGACCGTGGTGGAAACCGACATCGAAAACCCGCCACAGGCCCGGTCGTTTCATGAGGATTACCTGCGCTTGATGGCCGGCGGCGAGCCGCAGATTCATGATCGAATACTCAAGGTGCCCAATGGCGATGTGCTGACCATTTACCAGTGGATGCTGCCGTACCGCGACGGCGACGAGAAGGTGGTGGGCATGATTGCCGGATGGGTAGACGTGAGCGAACGGCACCGGCTGCTCGGCCAGCTACAGGAAGCCAAGGACGATGCCGACGCCGCCAATCGCGCCAAGACGACCTTCCTGGCGACCATGAGTCACGAGATCCGCACGCCGATGAACGCCGTGATCGGCATGATCGAACTGGCCTTGAAAAATGCCGAACAGGGGCGGGTCGACCGCGATGCTCTGGAGGTGGCCTCGGTGGCTTCGCGGGGTATGTTGGAGCTGATCGGCGATATTCTCGATATAGCGCGGATCGAGTCCGGGCATTTGTCACTGACCCTGGAGCCCGCCAACCTGCATGAGTTGTTGGCGTCGGTCGCACGTGTATTCGAGGGGCTGGCCCGAGCCAAGGGGTTGGCACTGCAGGTTGAGCTGGACCCGTTGATTGACCAGGCGGTGCTGGTCGACCCGCTGCGATTCAAGCAGGTGGTCTCGAATCTGCTGAGCAATGCCATCAAGTTCACTCCCCATGGGCAGGTCAGCCTGGTCGCGCAGGCGGTGGTCGAGGATGATCGCTTGGCCGTGCAGTTATGGGTGCAAGACACTGGCATCGGAATCAGCGTCACCGACCAGCAGCGGTTGTTCAGTGTGTTCATCCAGGGCAGCAATAATCAGCAGTCGGCACGCAGCGGGTCTGGGCTGGGGTTGGTGATCAGCCGCAGCCTGTGCGAAATGATGGGCGGCCAATTGCACTTGAGTAGTGTGTTGGGGCGCGGCACTCGGGTGGACGTGACGTTGACCCTGGCCATGACCACCACGCTGCCGGCCCCGATTGAGCCTGTGCAAGAGGCGGCGCCAGAGGGGCGCGCGCTGAGTATTCTGGTGGTGGACGACTACCCGGCCAACCGCTTGCTGCTGGCTCGACAGTTGAGCTTTCTGGGGCACCGTATCATCACGGCCGAAGACGGTGTCCAAGGGCTTGAGCAGTGGCGAACGGGGCAGTTCGACGGCGTCATTACCGATTGCAACATGCCGTTCAAGAACGGCTATCAGCTGGCCCAGGAGATTCGCGCACAGGAGCGTGAGCGGAGTCTGGAGCCCTGCCTGTTACTCGGGTTCACCGCCAACGCCCAGCCGGAGGAAGCCGAGCGCTGTCGGCAGGCTGGCATGGATGGCTGCCTGTTCAAGCCCACCGGGCTGGACGACTTGCGGGCGGCATTGGCGTCGCGTTCAGTTGGCACGAGCCCGCGACCCTTGGCTACCTTCAACTTGAGCACCCTGGTTGCGCTGACCGGGGATGATCATGCCGCGCTGGTCGAATTGCTGGCGCCGTTACTCGAAAGCCTGGAGGCGGATCGTGCCTTGCTGCCACGGCTGGCAAGCCAGACAGACTTTGCCAAGTTGCACGACCTGGCTCATCGTGCCAAGGGAGGCGCGCGGATGGTCAAGGCCAACCCATTGATCAGTGTATGTGAGGCATTGGAGGCGGCGTGTGAACAGCAGGACCGTCAGGCATTGGGACCAGCGGTTGCAAGCGTGGGTGAGGCGATCGATGTTTTGCATCATGGCTTAAGCGCTTATTGCAATCAGCCCTGACTGTGGTTGATCGCCTTTCGGAGGATTTGGGAAAGTTCTTACATGAAGGGGGAATATGCCTGATTTTTTCGTCGGCATATGTCTGGAAAATGGGCGACGCTCACTGTCGAGCACTGCCTGCCCAGGGGTTTGCCATGCCGAACAAAGCATTGACCATCCTGATTGCCGATGAACAACATCTGCAACGCCTGTACATCGAGAAAATGCTCAACCACTTGGGCTATTACCGGATCGTGCCGGTGCAAACGTTCGAAGAGGTGCGGATTCTCACTGCCATTCCTGCCGAACCCTTCGACGTGCTGATAACCAATGCAGGGCTGTTGGCCCATGCCCATGAGCCTCAGCCCCAGGTGCGTCATGTACTCGTCTACGAGCATCTGGACCTGGGCGCCCCTTGCGGCGTAACGCCGGCCGTGCGAGTGCGATTGCCGGGCGTGCCGGACCACGTCAACCTCGAACACTTCATGGACATCGTCGACCCCTGCGAGACTGCCCACGGCCTGCGGGTGTTGCCGTGGCTGCGGGAGTTGTCCCGCATGCCGGTGGCCCGGGCCTAGTCCACAGCCATAGGAGCGAGCTTGCTCCTTACAGATTACCGTATGCCGCGAAATGTACTGGCCAGTTCAATTGCCACCTTGCCGCCGCCGACGCCGGGTACTAAATGGGTAAACGGAATATCGATCATCCGGTTCTCACGCACCGCTCGCAGCGTCGATAACACCGGGTCGGTGGTCAGCAATTGGCGCTTGCGGTTAGCGGGGGACCACAGGGCGTCGGCCAATAAAATGATGTCAGGGTCCTTCATCAGCAAGGTTTCACTGTTCACGGTCACTCGTGAAAGGGGGATGTCAGCCAGCACATTGCGGGCACCCGATGCGGCCAGCAGTGCTGTGACAAACCCCCGTTGGCCTTCACTGGCGAGGCCGTTGACCTCACTGTCCAAGTAAAATACCGATACCGGTTGGGCGTTGTCAGCCAATGCCTGGGCATGTTGCAGGTCGGCGTCCAGTGCGTCGCTCAGGGCCTTGGCGCGTTGTGATTTGTGCAGCAGGGCACCAAGGGTGAGCAGGTCCTGGCGGATGTGCGCGAAGTAATCCAGGGTGTGCCCGTCACACGCGGACTCCAGCAGGTAGGACGCCACGCCGTTGTCGGCCAGGCCAGTGCGTGAGCTCACACCCTTGCCGAACGCGCTGGCGAACCCGCCCACCACCAAGTCGGGGCGCTGTGCATACAGCATTTCGCTGGAGGGATATTGGGCGGCAATCACCGGCACTTCGAAATACCGGCCCTGTCGATGCGTGTTGTCGCTGTCGTCCAGATAGGCCACGCCCACCATTGAAGGCCTGGCATCCAGCGCCAGCAAGAGGTCGGCCGCGTGTTGATTGAGGGCGACGATGCGCGAGGGCGGCGCGTGTGGCAGTGTCCAGGCCTGGGCGCAATTGGTGTAATTGTCTGCCAGCGTCTGTGTTGCGCAGAGCAGGGCAATCAAGATCAAGCATAAGCACCACGTTTTCATGCGCGCTCCTTGAGCAGTAGATCGTCAACCACTTCACCGCCTGCCAGGTGCATATCCACCAGGCGTATCACATCCGCCTTGCTGTGCACGCCGTACCAGCAGCGCTGCGGGTAAACCGTGAGCACCGGCCCGAGGTTGCAGGGGAACTGGCAATGGGTGCGGGTCAGCAGCACGCCGTCGGGCACTTCGATGCGTTGCAGCTCCAGCAACCGGCGGCGCAGGGCTTTCCACAGTTGCAAGGCTCCACGCTGGGTGCAGCGCGGGCCGGTACACAGGAACACATGGTGACTGTGGTCAGGAATTCGCGACCAGTCGGGGTGGGTGTCGACCCCGTCGATTGGCGTGATGTCGGCCATCAGAAGCGATACCTGTAACGCACCTCTGCGGTGAAGGGGCGGCCGAGGTTGTCGACGTTGTTGGCGCGACTGGTGACGTAGTCGCGGTCGAACAGGTTTTCCACCAGCAGGCTCAAACGATGCTGGTGGGCACTGTCCAGATAGCGATAGGCGTCGGCGTCCACCACCGAATAATGCCCGTACTCGACCTGCTTGGCGCTGATGACATCGCGGATATAACGCAGCGCCGCGCCTGCACCCCATAGGCGGTTTTGCGATTCAAAACCGATGCGTGAGCGGGAGAAAAAACTGGGGATATCGTTAAGGGTGACCCCGGCGCGGGATTCGGTCAGGTTGCGGGTCATGTCGGCCTGCACGCTCCATTGGTCGTTGAGCGCCAACCGGGCGTCGGCCTCGAAACCGCGCATTTGGATCTGGCCCTCACCATTGACCCACTGCACATCGTCCAGAGTGATCAGGTCGCTGATCTTGCGTTTGAACACGGTGACGCTGGCGCTGAAATCGCGTTCCGCAAGTTGCCCTGAGTAGTCGAGGCCCAGTTCAGCGTTGCGGCTTTTCTCTGGCTTGAGGTGGCGGTTGCCCTGTTCGTCCGCTTCGTTGACGAACAGCTGTTCGGCATTGGGCAGCTTGTAGGCGGTGCCGTATTGGCCGCGCAAGGCCCAGTGATCGTTGAGGTTGTAGAGGGACGTGAGCATGCCAACGGTGGCACTGTCACCGCCGCTCATTGCCTCGTGGCGTACGCCGAGGCTGGGATGCCAGTCGGGCAGGGCGTCGATCTGCGGGCGCAGTTGGCTATACAGCGCGTGGGCCTGGGCTTTGTTATCGTCGATCACCAACACATCGTCCTGGCCCTTGAACCATTGGTTGTCGCTGCCGACGATCACTACATGGCCGCCCGGCAACTCGGCCTTGCCTTCGGCTTGCACGCCCCAGTCGGTGAAGCCCCAGTAGTCGTTAGGGTTGATGACCTGGGTACCACCACCGTCTAGGTTGTTGATGCGGGTATAGCGGGTATCCCAATCGTTGATGTGGCCTTTGACGAAATAACTCAGGCGTTCGTCGAGGCTCTGCTCGAACGTGGCTGTGGCGATTTGCTGTACACGGTCGTTGGTGGTTTTGTGAGAGGCTACCGGACGGGCGAAATCCAGGTTGGCGTCGGCGTATTGGTAGAACAGTTCCAGGCGCGAATCATCGCCAAAAGATTGAACTGCCTTGGTACCGAAGGTAGTGACTTCGTAAGAGCGTTTCTTGTCCGTGACATTTTTCATATCGCGATTGCGAAACGGCTGGTAGCCCTCGGACGCATTGCGGCTGACGTAGGCCAACACGCCCAGGTCGCCCCAGCCGTTGCCGAAAATCTTCTCGACCCGTGCGTCACCCGTGGTGCCGCCGAAGGTGTCGAGGCCCATATTCACTTCGCCGGCAGCCGTCCGCGTCTGCGGGCTGCGAGTCACGATGTTGATTACGCCCGATACCGCCTGGGTACCGAACAGCAGGCTCTGGCCACCCTTGAGCACTTCGATGCGTTCAATGGCATTGGCCGGCAGCGTGTCGAGGTACAGGCCACCGTACAGGCGGTTGTTCAAGCGCACGCCATCGAGCAGGATCAGGGTGTCATCGTTGCGCCCGCCGAGCAGGGAATAGGTGCCATAGTCGAATGGGCCGTTCTTCGGCGCCACGTACAGCCCGGGAATGAACATTTGCATCACCCGCGACACGTCGGCTGAAGGGCCGGCCCGCTCGATCTGTTCGCGGCTGACCACGTTGACGTTGCTGCCGTACTGGGCCATGGCCGCAACAGTGCCGGATTCCACTGAGGGCGCCGAGACGATTTGCGGGTTGAGCACCAGGGGCGTGTTGTCGGCCAGCAGCAACGGGCTGAACAGGCAACTGATCAAGGGAGTGAAGGAATGTCGGATCATAGTCTTCTCGAAAGTATCTTCGCAGAAGCACGCAAGAGAAGGCATCGAGCACACGCCAATACCGGCCCATGCCCGCCCACCGCAGGAGTTTGCCAAACAGAAATTCCAGGCCGGTCTCCGGGCTCATGCGTATGGATACCTTCACCTTCCCATGGCGCGAGGGCCACAGTGGTGTGTCGAAGGGATCACGCATATACCGTTGCGGGGGCAGCACCGGACTTGCTCAATATGAGCGTACCGGTTTCCCGTTTCACCCCAAGCACGGCGGCAGGGGGCACCTGAAACAGGCGGGCATCTGAACACTCGCACGAGTGCTCGTCAACTGTCCCGCCCTCTCCCAGGTTTTTGATTCCCACCGATCAGTCGGCCTTGCCGTGCTCCCGCAACCGCTCAGCGGCACTGCGTAACAACTGCTCGGTCCCGTCCCAACCCAGGCAACCATCGGTCACCGAAACGCCGTATTTCATCGACGCGCTCAGCGGCTGGCAGCCTTCGAACAGGTGACTCTCAAGCATCATGCCGACCAGCGAGGCATCACCTTGCAAGCGCTGCTCCAGCACGTCATTGAATACCGCCGGTTGGCGCAGCGGGTTCTTGCCGCTGTTGGCATGGCTGCAATCGACCATGATCCGTGCCGCCACCTTGGACTTGGCCAGGTCATGCTTTACGTCGGCCACGCTTTGCGCATCGTAGTTGGGCCCACGGTGGCCGCCGCGCAGCACCAGGTGGGTGTCGGGGTTGCCGGGCGTCTGGATGATCGCCGGGTGGCCCTGGCTGTCCACGCCGAAATGACGATGCGGGTGAGACGCTGAACGCATCGCATCGCAGGCAATGGCGACGCCACCGTCGGTGCCGTTCTTGAAGCCCACGGGCATGCCCAGGCCACTGGCCATTTCGCGGTGAATCTGCGATTCGGTAGTGCGTGCGCCAATGGCGACCCAAGTGAGCAGGTCATCGAAGTAGCCGGCGGCCATGGGTTGCAGCAACTCGGTGGCCACCGGCAGGCCCAGGCGCAGCATTTCACGCATCAGTTCGCGGGACAGGGTCAGGCCGGCGGCCATGTCATCGCTGCCGTCCAAGTGCGGATCGTAGGCCAAGCCTTTCCAGCCCACAGTGGTGCGCGGTTTCTCGACGTAAGCACGGATCACCAGCAGCATCTGGTCGCTGACTTCAAGCGCGAGCTTCTTCAGATTGCGCGCGTATTCCATGGCCGATTCCGGGTCGTGGATCGAGCACGGGCCGACAATCACCAGCAAGCGTGAGTCTTCGCCATTGAGGATGGCGCGCACGGCTTGGCGATGGGCGTGGACTTGTTCGTTGAGGAACGGGCTGAGCGGGAGTTGGTGCTTGAGTTCAAGAGCGCTGGGCAAACGCTGGGTCAAGGCTTCATTGGCGCTGTTGAGGGTAGAGACGGGCAAAGCGGCGACGGAGGAGTTCATATTCAAGGCTTCCTGGGCAAGCGGCGGGCGATTCCCGCACGCTTGGCCTACTGGGGTGTTCGACAATTGGCCGTATCGGCTACGTGTGTTGGCTTGCCACCACGGGGTGACCGGTCGGAGGCGGCAGGCTGTCCCGAACGGAGCTGGCTAAATCGCCATGCAGTGCAAGTGTCGTAGCGGTAATAGGTGGCGTAGTTCATGGTGTGATTCCTTTAAGTGAGCGTGAAAAACAAGTTATCAGGCGCTGAAAAAACAAAACCCCCGGTCGGGGAGCCGACCGGGGGTTTAGATTTCTCTGGTAGGCGACCCCTTGAGTAGTGGGCGCCGATTTCAGGTATCAGGCGCGCCAGTGGCTAAACCAATACCCAAAATAAAAGCCGGCCAGTGCGCTCGAACCGTTCACACGGATAGCCGACACCGAGCGCAAGGCGCTGGCAGCAGGGCAAACCTGAGTGTGGGTGAGTGGCAACATGGGGCTCTCCAAATGATGGGGGGAGCTTACTAGAGGCGTGCGGGTGGATTCAATCAGTAATTTCTATTGCGTAGCAGTACTTACCGCTATGGGCATAGGTATCTACACAGTTTTGCTGCGACTGACAGCCGGCGCTGATCTGGCTGAGGCACCGCGATCCAAATGTGGGAGCTGGCTTGCCTGCGAAGACGGCCTGACAGTCAACGCAGTTGGACCGTGTACATATCCATTCCTGCGGTAACGGCCACCTAGGGTTCCGCTCTGACAGCGGCTCACTTTTGAAAAGAGCCGGAATGCCGGCCAGCGTGGTTTAACGGGGCGCCTAAGACCAAGATCAAAAGCAGATCAAGAGCGACTCGTTTCGCATCGAGGCACCGTCCACCGTTATAGCGTTGTGTAGATACCTATGCCGCTATGGGGTAAGTGTGGATATGCTGACAACTCTCAAACAGTGATTGCCAGGACGCGACCATGACTGCCTTGACCCTTGCTGCGGCGCAAACCGTTTCCATCCCGGGCGATATCGCTGCCAATATCCAGCGGCACCTGGCGTTGATGCGGGCCGCGGCTGAACAGGGCGTGCAATGCCTGGTGTTTCCAGAACTGTCACTGACGGGCTACGAGCCGTCCCTGGCGGCCGACTTGGCCATCGACCCGCAAGACGCCGTGTTGACGCCGTTGCGTGAGCTGGCGCGGGAGCTGCGGTTGACGGCTGTGGTGGGCATGCCGGTGCGTCTGGCGCCACAAACAGGTGTGCTGATCGGCGCGCTGGTGCTTGGGGCGGACGGTTCAGTAGGCGTCTACACCAAGCAGCATCTGCACCCCGGCGAAGAGCTGGCATTTGCCGCGGGGCAGGGCGGTGAAGCCCTGGGATTGGCAGAGGAGCTTATCGCATTGGCGGTGTGTGCGGACTTTTCCCAGGCCAGCCATCCACGTCAAGCGGCGGCAGCGGGCGCCACGGTGTATGCCGCCGGCGTACTGATCAGCGAGGGAGGCTACGCGGCGGACAGTGCTTTGCTTGAAGGCTATGCGGCCGAGCATGGCCTGTTGGTACTGATGGCTAACCACGGTGGCCCATCTGGAGGCTGGGCATGTGCCGGTCGCAGTGCGATCTGGACCGCCGATGGCAACTTGCTTGTTGCCGCCCCCGGTGTCGGCGACGCGTTGGTGATCGCCCGTCGCGATGGCGGGCAGTGGACCGGCCAAGTGGTCGCCCTCTGAATGAGGTTTCATTTGCGCCGGGCCACCGAGCAGGACCTGCCGTTTGCCCGCACCCTGACCCAGGAGGCCATGAGCCATTACTACCGTCAGAACGGCTTGTTGTGGTCCAACGACGGCTTCGACGTGGCCTGGGCGGGCCGCGAGAACTGGCTGATCTGCAACGATGATGGCGTGATGGGCTTTATCAGCCTGAGCCGCGACGGGAAAGCCCTGTATATCCGCGAGCTGCACCTGCTGGCGTGCTGCCGCAAGCAGGGCGCGGGCACATGGGTGCTGGAGCAAATGGCGCTCAAGGCACGCGTCGAGGGCCTGGGCTTTCTACGTTTGACGGTGTTCAAGACCAACCCGGCAAGAAGGCTGTATCAGCGCCTGGGGTTGAGCATTGTCGGTGAAGAGGATGGCTTCTGGCGGATGGAGCGTGAGTGTCGCGCACTCACATCGGACTAAAACAGGCACGTCCTACAAATAAGCGCATACTGCTGTCAGCTAGTGCTTTGTTCATCGTGGGATTGAGCTTCAGGTTCATCCACGATAACGCCCTCTTTCATGCCCAGAAGTACCGCCACTTTATGGGCTTCTCCACGCCGTCCCTTTTTTCGCCCGGCGAGCACTTGATAGGTGGTTGCCGGGTCTACGCCATGCTCACGGGCGAACGCTTGAACTGACTTTCCTTGATGTTCCAGCCAGGCCTTGGCTTGTGCAGCAGTACGGATTCCGGGCATAGTTCAAAACCGTTCAAGTTTGTTTAACGAAGTGATGGTGTGACACCTCTTGGGGTGTGCCAATTTAGGATCATACATCCAAATGAGTGGAATCGGTTCGCGCTTAAGGCAAGAAAGAGAGCGACTTGGCCTGTCGCAGAAAGTTTTTGGAGAGATTGGAGGCGTTGAAGCGAACGCCCAAGGCAAATATGAAAGCGGTGGTCGTGCACCCAAGGCCGACTATTTGTCTCGCGTCGCCGAAAAAGGAGTGGATATCCTGTACGTGTTGACCGGCAGCCCAACGCCGATCCAGCTGGATAACCTGAGCAAGATCGAAGAAAAAGTGTTGGGCAATTACCGAGCGATGTTCAAGGAAGACCAGGACGCAATCCGTCGCTTGACCAGTACCTTGGCTGAGCATTCATCCGTGGTGAACGGAAAAGCCAAGTCGCACCCCCAGGATTCCTGACCTTTAGCCCAGGAAACAGTGCTGTTCGCCAGCCGGCGAACAGCCGCAGCACGTTGAATCTCTATATATATGACACTTGCAACTAGGTCTGCGCCTTGGTTTTTTGCTAAGGTGTTCAGCAACCTATAAGACCATATCGCGAGGTGTCTGCTTGATTAGGGTGCTAGTAGTCGATGACCATGATCTCGTTCGTACAGGCATTACACGAATGCTGGCTGACATCGACGGCCTGCAAGTAGTCGGCCAGGCGGAGTCGGGGGAGGAATCCCTGATCAAGGCCCGGGAGTTGAAGCCCGATGTGGTACTGATGGACGTCAAGATGCCTGGGATTGGCGGTCTTGGTGCCACGACCAAGCTATTGCGCAGCCACCCGGACATCAAGGTCGTGGTGGTCACGGTGTGCGAGGAAGACCCGTTCCCCACCCGTTTGCTGCAAGCCGGTGCCGCCGGCTACCTCACCAAGGGCGCAGGCCTGGCCGAGATGGTGCAAGCCATTCGCCTGGTATTTGCCGGCCAGCGTTACATCAGCCCGCAGATTGCCCAACAATTGGCGATCAAGTCGTTCCAGCCCACCAGCGATTCGCCGTTTGATACGCTGTCGGAGCGGGAAATCCAGATCGCCTTGATGATCGTCGGTTGCCAGAAAGTGCAGTCGATCTCCGACAAGCTGTGCCTGTCGCCCAAAACCGTCAATACCTACCGCTATCGCATCTTCGAGAAGCTCGCCATCAGCAGTGATGTTGAATTGACCCTGCTCGCGGTGCGCCACGGCATGGTGGACGCCAGCGCCTGACATGACTACGCCGTTTGATCCAAGTGCCTTTCTCTCCACCTGCAGTGGCCGCCCCGGCGTGTACCGCATGTTCGACAGCGAGGCGCGCCTGCTTTACGTGGGCAAAGCCAAGAACCTGAAGAACCGTCTGGCGAGCTACTTTCGCAAGACCGGTCTTGCGCCGAAAACCGCCGCCTTGGTGGCGCGTATCGCCCAGGTCGAAACCACCATCACCGCCAATGAAACCGAGGCGCTGCTGCTTGAGCAGACGCTGATCAAGGAATGGCGGCCGCCTTACAACATCCTGCTGCGTGATGATAAATCCTACCCTTACGTGTTTTTATCGGATGGCAACTTTCCGCGCCTGAGCATTCACCGCGGGGCAAAAAAGCAAAAGGGTAAGTACTTCGGGCCTTACCCCAGCGCCGGGGCGATTCGTGAAAGCCTGAGCCTGCTGCAAAAAACCTTTTTTGTGCGTCAGTGCGAAGACAGCTTCTACAAGAACCGCACACGACCGTGCCTGCAATACCAGATCAAGCGCTGCAAGGCGCCCTGCGTGGGCCTGGTTGAGCCGGCAGAGTACGCCGAGGATGTGCGCCACTCGGTGATGTTCCTCGAGGGGCGCAGCAACGCGCTCACCGATGAGCTGTCCGGGGCCATGGAGCAGGCGGCCAGCACCCTGGATTTCGAAAAGGCTGCCGAACTGCGTGACCAGATCTCCCTGCTGCGCCGCGTCCAGGACCAGCAAAGCATGGAAGGCGGCACCGGTGACGTCGACGTGATTGCTGCGTTCGTCAACCCGGGGGGAGCCTGTGTGCACCTGATCAGCGTGCGTGGCGGGCGGGTGCTGGGCAGCAAGAACTTCTTCCCGCAGACCGGTATCGACGAAGACGTTGCAGAAGTGATGGCCGCGTTCCTTGGCCAGTACTACGTCAGTAGCCCTGAGCGCGACCTGCCGTCGGAGCTGATCGTCAATGTGGTGCACGAAGACTTCCCCACTTTGATCGAAGCGATCCACGCCTTGCGCGGCCGCGAGCTGGACATCAGCCACCGCGTACGCGGCACCCGTGCCCGCTGGCAGCAACTGGCCGTGACCAACGCCGAACAGGCCCTGAGCGCGCGCCTGGCCAATCGACAGCACGTTGCCGCACGCTTCGACGCCCTGGCCGAAGTCCTCAACCTGGACGAGCCGCCCCAGCGCCTGGAGTGCTACGACATCAGCCACTCCAGCGGTGAGGCCACGGTGGCCTCCTGCGTGGTATTCGGGCCGGAAGGGCCGATCAAGGCCGACTACCGGCGCTACAACATTGAAGGCGTTACCGCCGGCGATGACTACGCCGCCATGCACCAGGCGCTCACGCGGCGTTTCAGCAAGTTGAAGGATGGGGAGGGCAAGTTGCCCGATATCCTGCTGGTAGACGGCGGCAAGGGCCAGTTATCCATGGCCCGTGACGTGCTCAACGAACTGGCGGTGCCCGACCTGATCCTGCTCGGTGTGGCCAAGGGCACCACGCGCAAGGCCGGTTTCGAGACGTTGTACTTGAATGATGCCGCCCATGAGTTCACTTTGAAGGGCGACTCACCCGCACTGCACCTGATTCAACAAATCCGCGACGAAGCGCACCGTTTCGCTATTACCGGCCACCGCGCACGCCGTGGCAAAACCCGGCGAACCTCAACCCTGGAAGGGGTGGCGGGGGTTGGCCCGACGCGGCGTCGCGACTTGCTTAAACATTTTGGTGGCTTGCAGGAGCTCTCCCGTGCCAGCATTGACGAAATAGCCAAAGCACCCGGTATCAGTAAAAAGCTCGCTGAATTGATTTATGCCAATCTGCATAGCGAATAGAATGCCTTCTCACCTCGTAGCCAGTTGTGCCGATGAATATCCCTAATCTGATCACCGTTCTACGCGTCCTGCTTATCCCGATTTTCATTTTGTTGTTCTATTTGCCGTATGAATGGAGCTACATCGCGTCCAGTTCGGTATTTGCCTTCGCAGCCGCCACCGACTGGCTCGACGGCTACCTGGCACGCCGCCTTGAGCAGAGCACGCCGTTCGGCGCGTTCCTCGACCCCGTGGCCGACAAACTCATGGTGGCCGTCGCCCTGGTGCTGCTGGTGCAGGAACACGGCAACCTGTGGCTGACCCTGCCGGCCGCCGTCATCATCGGCCGCGAGATCGTCGTCTCGGCCCTGCGCGAATGGATGGCCGAAATCGGCGCCCGCGCCCACGTGGCCGTATCGAACATGGGCAAATGGAAAACCGCCGCGCAGATGCTCGCGCTGGTGATCCTGCTGGCCAACCCGTCGGACTTTTCGTTCTGGGTCCTCACGGGCTACGCCTTGCTGCTGGTCGCGGCCGGTCTGACCCTGTGGTCCATGCTGCAATATCTGCGCGCCGCCTGGCCCCATCTGCGAACCACCGTTGAAAAGAAATAAAACTTTTTTGAATCAAGGGGTTGACGGGTGCTGAGGATTCTATAGAATGCGCATCACCAAGCGGGAATAGCTCAGTTGGTAGAGCACGACCTTGCCAAGGTCGGGGTCGCGAGTTCGAGTCTCGTTTCCCGCTCCAAGCATAAAAGAAAAAGCCACTCTAACGAGTGGCTTTTTTTTGCCTGTGATTTACGGAATAGACGCTTCGGCGTCTTTTTTTGTGTGCAAAACCGTGGGTGCTCAGGGTGATCCGGTAAGACTCAAATTCGTATTGCTCCTGGATTCGCTCAGTTCACCTGTCACCAAGCCTGCTACTGTTTATTCATCTTCCCGGCGCGCATCGACCTTTGGTCACGCGTCACTTCTGGTACCGATAATCCTGAGTCACGGTGGTTTCCAGGCGGTGGACTTGCCCCATCATGCGACAGCAGCAGCTCGCCTTCATCAGCTCAACCCCGACAACCTTCCTATCCTGGCAACTGCTTGAAAAGGCCTCGCTGCGTGATGCGCCCCCAATGCTCACCCGAAGAAGCTATGAGACATGAGAATTGGACCCCATGAACGCGGTGTTTATACTCAGTGAACCCGCAGTGTGAAAGGGGCAAAAAACACATGGAGCTACACAAGGAGCAAGGAATGGTCTACGGCCAACGGAAAGAAACGCACACAGGGCGACGATCAACGATGCTTCGCGCTGCCAGCGCGGAATGTTCCGGCGTGCGTCTGCGGGTAGTGCTGTCGGAGTGCAAGATCGCGCCAATGGATTTCGCGCTATTTCTGAAGATCAGCCCACAGCGGCTGACCAATTGGTTTTCTCGTGGTATCCCGTACTCGCAACTCGATAAGATAGCCAGGCTGGTGAGCGTTAATGCACAGTGGCTGGAAACAGGGGATGGCGAGAAATTCCGGGCGAAATGCGAGTAGAGAAGCCCTGCGCGAGCACGTAGCAGAGAGCCGCCGGCAGGCGGGGGCTCAAGGTCTGATGGTTGATTGGGTTACGGCGTGACGGTCCGCAACATCAGATGGGGCGCCGTGGCGGCCAGTTCCAGATCCTCCTCACCGTTGAGGATGGGCGTGAACGCCTCCGAATGCGGGTCGAAATGTTCCGCGAAATCATCGCCGCCCAGCTCCTTGCGGGCCAACGCCCACCAGTCGTCGAATACGTCGACATCGGGGTTACAGCCCACCGCATAGGCAAGCAACCTCTGGCGGCCATTGGCTTGGCGTTCACCGCGCTCGGCGAGCCAGTAGACGCCCTGGTCCTTGACCAGAATGATGGAACATTGATTGGCGATAGCCTCTGCCAGCACCGGCTTCAGATCGCTGCCTTTGAAGAGCAATGACATGGTGGCCTCCTTGCTACCGCGGGACTCCCCAACCGCAAGCGTGGGCGTCCCTTGGGATGACGGAAGTGATGAAGGGATAACGCGGCCAATGTGCCATTGACGCACCGCGGTCTTGAAGGCGTTGACCGCCTGGGACGTTGCCGGCGACGCCAGCGAACATGGGGGCAGTGTGATCGAATGCTTGGCGGCGGGTGTCTGTCAAACCGAATCAGGCACATGCCGGTTTATGGCCGGTGGTCAGTACTCATCCAGCAGGAACACTACCGTAAGGTTCCGGTCAGCTTCGGTGAAGATACACAGGTCCAACCCGTCACTGATGGCGTAGGACGACAGTAGGTAACCGCCGAGTTCCAGAGTCGCGTTGTTGAAGCGCCGATGCTCTGCGCGCACATCGCCCCAATCGCCGCAGATGTGCCGGCGCACATAGGGCAGCGGGTCGAGTAGATCCTGTCGGATCAGGGCGTCCACACAGCGGGAGATGGTCAGGCCACCGAAGGGGAATTGAGGCTGGAGGGTGACGAGGGCGGGCATGGGGAGATGCAGATCCTCCACGGCGATGGGGCTTCGTACTCTAGCAAGGTAGAACGTTTCGGCGGCGAGGTCGCGGTCACAAACACGTGCGTAATGGCATGGCTTGTGGGGTCGGCAGGTATGTTTCGGCTGGGTAGGAAAATTCCATGAGGCAGGCTCTTGGCAACGTGTCCAACCCCGCAGGTACTTCATCGTTCGCTGACCCATGACGGTGTCACTTTTTATGGGTGAAGGTGTTCGCCTCGCTGGTTTCCTTGACCGCAAACATCAGGCAGCGCACCGCTTCACGATCCTGTTCCGACAAGCAACGGTAGTAGTGGACCAGGCGCTCTTCTTCTCGATTGAGCTGTCGGGGCCGCAGGGCTGTACCGATGGCGGTACGTAATGAGGGAAAAAATGAGGTATTTAGCATGATACTATTTCTTTATGAGATGAACGGGCGCGTGGGCTTCTTGCCCTAAACAACTGAATAAATAACGTTTATTTTAGAAAATGGCTCGTCATTTTTCGTGACTGTTGGGTATTTCAGATGGGGCCGTCGGAAGTGTTTGGCGAAGGTGTAGGAGCGATCTTTCGAGGCGGACTGGATAGAGGTGCGGTTGAGCGGAAAGCCCACCAATCTGGCATCCATCATCAGATTGGCGGTGGCAAGGTACAAGTCTGTCAAAAACGGGACACCTCCTTGAGGGCGCAGGTCAAATAGCGCATCGCCACCCGGTCGGTTTCCGACAGCGTACGGAAATGTTCAATCAAGCGTGTTTCTTCACTCGTGAGGACGCACAGTCGGTGCCTCGGCCAGAACACAAAAATCAGTTGTGAAACACTTTTGGTAGCTGGCATGAGCCTCGTCCTTACTTGCGGGGAAAACAACTGATCGTGTGGTGTGTTGGGGCCCGTCTGGGCAAGCAATCAAGGGCATTTATGGTGAGTGTAGAAAGCTGTTCTCGGCCGTGTGAAATATTTTTTACTGGCGGGATTTACTGTCAAAAAACGCGCTCGGTGTTGGTGCATACGCATGCGATTGACCATGCTCAACCATCGCTGCAACTCAAGTTGATTCGCCCGTCTTTGTAGGGATATAGACGCTGGCCAGCACCTTGAGTGGATGATGATCGTGCAGCTGCTCGAGGGAATTGTCGTATTGTGCTTGCTTTGAGCATTAGCACTCTTGCCTCACCTCTGGCCGAGGGCCCGCCCGGATTCATCAGGGGGTTCAGGCATGCAGGACGTTACACAGGTGGGCTTGGAAAGTTGAGAAAAACTCTGCACAGTTTTGAGTGGTCAGAGCTATGTGGTGATAGATGAAAAGATGGGTGTTATTTTAAGTTGTTGAATTAAAAAAATATTTGTAATTGGCATTGGTTTTGCGTTTCAAATTGGGCACAGGTTCATTTGCCGGTGCTTTCAACCCAATAAGGAGAAATGCAATGCCAACACCTGCCTATATGATTATCGAGGGTAGCAAGCAAGGAGCGATTACATCCGGTACCTTCACTGCGGATTCGGTCGGCAACATCTACCAGCAAGGCCATGAAGATAAGATTCTGGTTCAGGCGTTTGATCACCAAGTGATCATCCCGCGTGACCCCCAGTCGGGACAACCAACCGGGCAGCGGGTACACAAGCCGTTGATGATCACCAAGGTCTTCGACAAGTCTTCACCGCTGATTTTCAACGCCTTGACTTCGGGCGAGCGTCTTGAAAAATGTCACCTTGCTTGGTATCGAACGTCTGCAAAAGGGCAGCAAGAGCACTATTACTCAATCGAACTGGAAGACGCGATTATTGTAGATGTGAAGTCGCGCATGCCCAACTGCCAGGACCCGGCGATGGCGCATTTTACCCATCTTGAAGATGTGTATTTCACCTATCGGAAAATCATTTGGACCCATGAAATCAGTGGGACGACGGGGTCTGATGACTGGCGGAATCCGGTAGCTGCATAAGGCTGGTTCTTGTCAGAAGGGTGGTGGCCTTGTTTGGCCATTACCCTGCTGGCGCGTTCAAGTCGGTAGAGAAAATTATTAAGGACAATTTGCAGTGTATTCATAGGCAATGCAGCTAAAAACTAATTAGGGAAAGCTCGGCTCTTGGCTACATTAAATTGGAGTGTGCTTATCTGTCGGCAACTATAAGTCGAGACTAATCACCAAAAGAAGGGTATTTTTCATAGTTGTTTCTGGCCTCAAATGTCGACGTGGCCTCCTCTACGATGTGAGGACTGAATGCCTCCTTTCTTATGATGACGTTTCCGTCCTCACTGAAGATATAGCATGTTCCATTCGTGACTTTGTTGGTGTCAATTTCAAATTCTCTATGTGTGGCCATATTTAAGAATATTTGATCGTCGGTCGTTTTTTGGAATTGGTATGTTAGATATTCTCGCTGCTGTTGGTCGAGGAAGCCAACACCTATCATTCCTTGGTTAGGAATGACTTCAATAAAGCAAAGGGGTGTGCTGGTTGATCCTATTAGTGCAACGTAGGGCTCACCTGAAATGTGCTTTTTTTGCTGTCATTTCACCCATGATTTCGATGGCGATTTTTTAAACGAAACCATGATTTGCAATGATAAATGTCGTATTCCATTAGTAAGCTATTCCGAGGGTTTTCCGTAAGTAGGGTTACTCTCAACGTATTCTGATGTCGCTTTGTCTTGCTGCAGTTTATGAACTGCAAAGACTTCAAAGTAGCCGCAACCAACTCAAAAATAAAGGCGTGAAGTTGTACTGTTTCTGTGGTGCTTCACGATTTGGATGAGTACGGCCTCTTCGAAGACTAAAATTATTATGACTTTCTTATGGATTTTAGTAGGGTGAATCTTGAATCTTTTTTAAGTAATTGCTCTATGGTAATGGGGCGTGATGTGGATGCTATATATAATAGGTGCGGGTAGTTTATGCTGTCGTATCCAGTGGGGTCGTTGGGGTCGGTAGGGGGGGTGCGGTAAAGCGCAAATGTTTCGGTTGAAATATTTTTGAGAGCACCGCTAGGCGGCGCGTATGTGTCAGATGCGATATTTAAATTAATATTTAGCAATTTTTCAATTGTTTGTTTTGTGGTCTCGAAATTTGATAGCTTAACTCCATAAGTCTCATTTGATAGTATCGGTTCGAAATTTGATTGCGGCTCCCCAGTCGTACGTCGCTCGTATTCAATTGATACCAGTTCAGCAATACGATCTACAGTCGAAACGTCTCCTCGGATCGTAATTCCAATATATGTCTCGGACTCGATTTCGATTTCGACACCGTCGATGATGAATTTTGAGGTCTCTATCTCTTGAGAGCCTGCGAGGCCCCACTCTGCTCCATCGCTGGATGCTTTCAAGCTGGCTAATGTCGTATGAATGGAGTCGATAAGAATCTCGTCGAATTCATCGCCGAGAATCGCTGATTTTGTGTGTGCGTTCATATTAGAGTCCTAGATCCTTTCCACCAGGGCGGCTGGAAGATTCGATAATTTGTTCCCAAGTTTTTCCGCGCCCCCTTAGCCAGTCAACCGTTGGTCCGAGTTCGTCGCCATATTTTTCTGTGTTTCGAATATGTATTTCTTTCAGTTTATCTGGAGGGGTTAAATTTTTGTACTTGACGCCGAGATCTCTGCGCATCTGATGGAGTTTTCGAGCAATATTTTCTGGAGATTCTCCTTCTAGCCGCATTTGTTCACCGAGGTTTTTGAGCTGACCCACTTCTTCAGTATAGGCTGTTCTCAAAGGGGGTTGCACCGTGTTCGATGGCTGCCGCATTGGCTCAGGGTTGATTTTTTGGGGCCTTGGAATCCTGACCCTCTTAGCCGCCTTGCCTGCGACACCTCGTACAAGGCTTGCTGATTTTATCGTAGCACTCTTGATGAGGTTGGCGATTTTTATGAGGATCTCGCCAACCTTTCGTAGTAGCGCCAAGAGGTTGTCGGTTATGGCTCGCGCAGCCCTGAACACTAGGCCAACGCCGCCAGTTAAGTAGATCAATATTGCGCCCAGCACTACTTCAAATAAAACCGCTCCGCTAAACTCGGCGACTTCTTCTGGATTTTGAGCCATCACATATTCCAGAAGAAATTTGCCAATTAGTATTTTGCTGGGTGAGTCGCTGTAAATAAAGCACGCATACTCATAAGCTTCGGCCAGTTGCTCAATATCGATTTGGCTTGGGTCGAAGCCAAGAGCCTCTATGAGCTCATCTTTCTGTTTTTTCGAATAATTCTGAATAAGTGATTTTGTCCAGGACGCTCCGTCAGTACTTTCGGCATTCCATGCGGCAATGAGTGCGTTTGACAGCTGGTTGAATGGATTGATTAAATCGTTCCACTCCTTGAGGTTTTTGCTAAATCTCCAACCTGTGAGTGCGAAGCCGCGTGCCTGTTTGTAGTACAGGTGTGCGTAATTGCTAACAAAATTTCGCTCATCTTGAATTTTTTTCAGTGCCGCAGCTTCTTTTTTCTCATGAACAATAATTTCGGCCAGTGCTTTTGCGAGCTGCTCTCGGGCTTCGTCAAGATTTTTATTGGTGTCAACGTCCTTAAGTAGTTGGGCTACGTACTCACTGGCTGGCGCCGGGCAAAACAGGTTTTTGCCATCCGCTAGTCTATGAATTGTTGTTTTGCCACCTATCGTGAGATGGCAGGATATATTCGGGTCCAAGCGTTCCCCGTTATCCCACTCGAAGATAAGTCCAATATGTTGGTTTTTATCCAGTTCGCGGGGGCGCTGTTCCTCCAGACAATCAAACTCGCGTTGGGAAGGCGGCATATGTGCGGCATACTTATTCGGCTGTGTCGGGCTGCAGACCCCTGATGGCGTCAATTTCCTTGAGTTGTCGCTGCTCATCGGCAATGAGCTCCTTCAAATTGTTGTTCTGTCCTTGAATAGCCACTGCCGTATCAACTCTCGGCAGTGGCATGCTTCGGGCGTATCTCCTCAGCTAGATCGGGTTCGGCGGGGCATGCCAAGGGCGTAACCACCTTGACCAGCGTGGGCGATTCACCTCAGTGAAGGCGGTGCGTAGCTCCTGGGCTGAAATGCGCCGGGCGACCGGGTTGATCTTCAAGGCGACCTGCAGCGCCGGCCAGCAGGCACGGGGCAAATTCGGCGGGCACACCAACGTACGGTCCAGCCGCTGCGTCTTGGCCTGTTTGGCGCTGCAGTGGTGATAGGGATGTTGGCCGCCGGCCAGTTCGAACAGCACACAGGCGAGGGCGTAGAGGTCGGAGGCTTGGCTGATCTCGCCACCCTCAAGCAGCTCCAGTGCGGCGTATCCGGGTGTCCAGGCGGCAATGCGCTCACGCTGCAATCGCGGTAGGCCGACCAACCGGGCGTCATTCGAGGCGGCCAAACCGAAGTCGAACAGGCGTAACCCGTTATCCCCCAGCATCAGGTTGCTGGGCTTCAAATCGCCATGCACCACACCGTGGAGATGGGCATGCACCACCGCATCGAGCATGGCCAGCGCCAGTGGCTGCAGCAGGTCCCAGCACACTCCCTGCGGGCACTCGGCAATCACCCGGTCGAGGGGCGCACCTTGCAGCCATTCCATGCTGATGAACCCCCGCTGCGATGGTCCATCGACGGCGTAGTCGTACAGCCGGATCACATGGGGATGGTGCAGGTGCTGGGTCAGCGCAAATTCACTGAACAGCAAGGCATTGGCGTCCGGGCACGCCGCATGGGTGTCGTTCATGACCTTGATCGCCACATAGGGCTGAGGGTCGCCAAACTGAGCACGCAGTGCATCGTGGGCGCAGTAGACGGCGCTCATGCCCCCCACGCCGAGCAGGCGTTCCAGGCGATAGCGATCGTTCAACCGCTCCGGTAAGGGTTCAAGTGGTATCGCTGTAGTGGCCACATCAGGTTGTGCGGCGAAGGCAAAGTAGGTCGGCTGCGAGGCGTTTTTCCCTGGCGGCAGGCCGGTGATGATGTCGCGGTGCAGGTCGCTCATAGCCGCACCACCACGGCCGTCAGGTTGTCGTGCGCCGGGCCGCGCAGCGCGGATTCGACCAGTTGCTTCACGGCTGCCTGCGGCGTGGCAAGGCTGAGTGCCTGGCCGACCGCCTCGTTGCTGAGTTCCTGATACAAGCCATCGCTGCACAACAGGAAGACATCGCCCGGCCGGGGGGAGAGCTCCAGCACGTCCAGCTCCAGTTGCGCTTTGGCGCCGATGGCCTGGGTCAACGCCTGGGCAGAGGGGTGCTGGCAGGCCTGTTCGAGGCTCATGTGCTGCTGCGCCACCAGGTGTTCCAGCAGGGAGTGATCGCGTGAAAGCTGGTAGAGGCGATTGTCGCGCCAGAGGTAGCAGCGGCTGTCGCCGGCCCAAACACAGGCCAGCCGGTTATCCTGCATCAGCAGGGCCATCACCGTGCTGCCCATGGTGGTGTCCCGCCGTTGTGGCGTCACCGTCAGCTCCTGATGGAGCCGACGATTGAGCCGGTGCAGGCACTGGCGCAGCTGCTTTAATTCAATAGCCGTGTTGCACTCGGTTCCTGCAACCGCCGTGCATTAAAGTTTAATAAAGTCAAAAACCTCAGTAAAAAGTTTTTTGATTTCTGGGGATATTTCTAATTTGTTTAAGGCTTCAGTGGGAGTTATTGGCATGTCGTACGGCTGAATTCCGCGCAGCACTGCAATGCCGTACAGTGCGTACTCGTCGTTTTTTGTGTGCTCCCAATGGGGGGTGTAGCCAATAGTTCTGAATATTTTAAAAAGTGCTCCGTCAAATGTCATTAGGTCATAAATAAAGCTTGGTGCACTCTCTGATTCGCATATTTTTACGCACCATTCTTGGAATTCAGTCATGTTGATTGATTCGTGAAACAAGCAGGTAATGACAAAAGCTAGTTGTTCATCACTATAATTATTTATTTTGAACATGGTTATTTCCCATTTTTCATAGCGTCGCCGCCAATGTGGCCAGTTTTGTCATGAGTGATTTTGTCTATTAGTTGCATTCTTCCGCTGTCTTGGTGGTGGTGCCATGAGAGGTCGCTGATTGCAGCGGCTGTCGCCGGTCCACACACAGGCCAGCCGGTTGTCCTGCATCAGCAGGGCCACTACCGTGCTGCCCATGGTGGCGTCCCGGCGTTGTGGCGTCACCGTCAGTTCCTGATGGAGCCGACGATTGAGCCAGTGCAGGTACTGGCGCAGTTGCGCCAGGCGTTCCACGTAATCAGTCGCTGCCGGTAGGGCCAGCAGGCTGTCGACCACCAGGCGGCTGGCGAGGTCGCCGGTTTGGTGGCCGCCCTTGCATCGGCAACGGCCCAGAGCCCGCGCTCGGGCAGTTGAGAAAGGCGTCCTCATTGCGCGCCCGCACCTTGCCCGGGTCAGTGTGGGCGGCACTGCTCCAGGTACCGATCATTACAATGCCGCCGGCAGACGGAAGTTACGCACTGCCGTCAGGTCGAAAGGGTTGGGCGAACGCAGGCTCAGCAGTAGGTAGTTGGCGCGCAGCCCACCGACATTGGTGATCTTGTTTGGCTATTACCGCTGTCGGCAGTTTGCGTCGGTACAGAAATAATTAAATTAGGCAGTGTATACATAAGCCATGCAGCTAAGGCCAAGCTGTACGAGCTTGGATCTTGGCTGCACTGAATTTGAGACGTACCTATCTGTCGGCAACTATAAGCCGAGAGTAGTCGCCAAATGATGGGTATTTTTCAAAATTATTTCTTGGTTCAAATGTAGATGTCATCTCCTCAATGGAGTGAGGGGTGAATGTCTCTTTTCTAACTAGGACGTTTCCGTTTTCATTGAAGAGATAACATGTTCCATTCGTTACTTTTTCAGTGTCGGTTTCAAATTCTCTATGTATGGCCATGCTCAAAAATATCTGATTGTCAGTTTTTTTATGGAATTGATATGTTAAATATTCTCGCTGTTGTTGGTCGAGGAACCCCACACCTATCAGCCCTTTGTCAGGAATGACTTCAATAAAACTGTAAGGTGTACTAGTGGATCCTATTAGTGCGACGTAGGGCTCACCCGCTATATGCTTTTCTTTTGCTGTATCTTCATCCATGATTCCGATGGCGGTTTTTTTTAAGCGAAACCATGATTTGCAATAATAAATTTCGTGTTCCATTAGTAAATAACCCCTTTGGTGTCCCTAATTAGTATTCCGGAATCGTCTGCGAGTTTCAGAATGGACTGCGGGACGGGTTTTGCTTGTGGTGGAACTTCTAATATTAAGCTGCCCTGAAGCTTTTGTCCAGCCAGTGCGCCACTTGATGGAACGTTTGCTATTGTGGAACCCGCTGGGTATTTATTTGCCGCTTCCCTAATATAGTCTTTGCCTGTCTGCTCTGTGATATCTGAAAATTGCGTATGCTTTCTGGAAATGATTTCTCCGCTTGTTGGGTTGTAAGAGTCTAGGCGATAGTATTTTTTACTTTCTGGTTTGTTGATGTAAACCTCGTTGTGTGGATAGTTAGCGGATTGAATTTTGTTGAATTCGTTTCCGGCATCAATTCGACGTAACCATTCGGGCTTAGTTGAGTTGCTGGTTGTGCTTTCGCTTGCCTGTTGAAGAGGGGATGATGGTGTTCGAATATCATTTATTACGATTGGGGATGGCCGCGGAATGATAACCGGAGCCGCCTCGTTGCCCGATATGCCTCGCACAGTACCATTTGATTTGATCCTGTAGGACCTTAGCCAGGCGCCCAGCTTTTTCAGTACTTCACCAAGCTTTTTCAAAAGCCCCAGGAGCTTGGTAGAAATAGATCCCGCCGCTCTAGCGGCAAGACCGACACCTCCGGTGAATAAAATCAACAATGCAGCCAATACGATCTCGAATACTGCAGCTCCGGCAACCTTCGCCCATTCCCTTCGGTGCTGAACTTTTACGTAGGTAATCGAAAAATTTTTAAGTAGCTCTTGGCTTGGTGCGTCTTCATAAACGAAGCAAGCGATCTCAAAGGCTTGCGCAAGATCTTCAGGTTTTATTTTTGAAGGATCAAAGCCGAGGGCCTTCACGAGATCGTTTTTCTGTGCTTCTGAGTAGTTATTGGCGAACGATTCGACCCAAGATTTTCCATTGCTACTTTTTGCATTCCAAGCAGAAATTGCAGCGTTTGCAAAATGATTGAACGGGTTGATAAGGTCTGACCACGCTTTGGTGTCTTTGATCAGTCCAACGCCACTTAAAAAGAATCCACTCACGGCGCTGCCGGTTAGATCAAGAGCATTGCTGAACGCACTCTGCTGGTCTTGAATTTTCTGTAGCGCAGCTGTCTCGGCCTCCTCGTGTTTAATGATCGCGTCAAGCGCTTCTTTGAGTTCCTGTCGGGCTGTGGTGAGCTTTTGCTCATCGAAATTCGGAAGCAACTCAGCTTTATATTCGCCGGGTGGAGCTTCGCAAAAAAGATCTTTACCATTCGCAAGTTTGTGGATTGTCGTCTCTCCCCCGATCGTGAGATGACAATCTATGTTCGGGTCCAATCGTTCCCCGTTACTCCACTCGTAGATGTGGCCAATGTGCTTGTTTTTGTCAGGTTTTCGAGGCCCTCGATCCTCGCAATCAAACTGCCGTTGTACAAGCGGCACGTGTGGGGGGAAGCTATTCGGCTGTGTGGGGCTGCAGACACCTGATGGCGTCAAATTCTTTGAGTTGTCGCTGCTCATCGGCAATGAGCTCCTTCAAATTGTTGTTCTGTCCTTGAATCGCCACTGCCGTATCAGTTCTTGGCAGTGGCATTGCTCCGTGTGCATCTCCTCCGCTAGATCCGGTTCGGCGGGGCATGCCATGGGCGCAGCCACCTTGACCAGCGTGGGCGATTCGCCTCACTGAAGGCGGCGCGTAGCTCCTGCGCTGAAATGCGCCGGGCGACCGGGTTGATCTTCAATGCGACCTGCAGCGCCGGCCAGCAGGCACGGGGCAGATGTGGCGGGCACACCAACGTACGGTCCAGCCGCTGCGTCTTGGCCTGCTTGGCGCTGTGGTGGTGATAGGGATGTTGGCCACCGGCCAGTTCGTGCAGCACACAGGCGAGGGCGTAGAGGTCGGAGGCTTGGCTGATTTCGCCACCCTCAAGCAGCTCCAGTGCGGCGTATCCGGGTGTCCAGGCGGCAATGCGCTCACGTTGCAATCGCGGCAGGCCGAGCAAGCGGGCGTCATTCGATTCGGCCAAACCGAAGTCGAACAGGCGTAAACCGTTGTCCCCCAGCATCAGGTTGCTGGGCTTCAAATCGCCATGCACCACGCCGTGGATGTGGGTGTGCACCACGGCGTCGAGCATGGCCAACGCAAGCGGCTGCAGTAGGTCCCAGGACACCCCCTGTGGGCACTCGGCAATCACCCGGTCGAGGGGCGCACCCTGCAGCCATTCCATGCTGATGAAACCCCGTTGCGATGGCCCATCGACGGCATAGTCGTAAAGCCGGATCACATGGGGATGGTGCAGGTGCTGGGTCAGCGCAAATTCACTGAACAACAACGCATTGGCATCCGGGCACGCCGCATGGTTGTCGTTCATGACCTTGATGGCCACATAGGGCTGAGGGTCACCAAACTGGGCACGCAGTGCGTCGTGGGCGCAGTAAACCGCGCTCATGCCCCCCACGCCGAGCAGGCGTTCCAGGCGATAGCGATCGTTCAACCGCTCCGGCAAGGGTTCCAGTGGTGTCGCGGTAGTGGCCACATCAGGTTGTGCGGCGAAGGCGAAGTAGGTCGGCTGCGAGGCGTTTTTCCCTGGCGGCAGGCCGGTGATGATGTCGCTGTATAGGTCGCTCATAGCCGCACCACCACGGCCGTCAGATTGTCGTGCGCCGGGCCGCGTAGCGCGGATTCGACCAGCTGCTTCACGGCTGCCTGCGGCGTGGCAAGGCTGAGTGCCTGGCCGACCGTTTCGCTGCTGAGTTCCTGATACAACCCATCGCTGCACAACAGGAAGACATCACCCGGTCGGGGGGAGAGCTCCAGCACGTCCAGTTCCAGCTGCGCTTTGGCGCCGATGGCCTGGGTCAACGCCTGGGCAGAGGGGTGCAGGCAGGCCTGTTCGAGGCTCATGTGCTGCTGCGCCACCAGGTGTTCCAGCAGGGAGTGATCGCGTGAAAGCTGGTAGAGGCGATTGTCGCGCCAGAGGTAGCAGCGGCTGTCGCCGGCCCACACACAGGCCAGCCGGTTGTCCTGCATCAGCAGGGCCACTACCGTGCTGCCCATGGTGGTGTCCCGGCGCTGCGGCGTCACCGTCAGCTCCTGATTGAGCCGACGATTGAGCCAGTGCAGGCACTGGCGCAGCTGCGCCAGGCGTTCCTCGTAATCACCCGCTGCCGGCAGGGCCAGCAGGCTGTCGACTACCAGGCGGCTGGCAAGGTCGCCGGCTTGGTGGCCTCCCATGCCATCGGCAACGGCCCAGAGCCCGCGCTCGGAGCAGTTGAGAAAGGCATCCTCATTGCGCGCCCGCACCTTGCCCGGGTCAGTGTGGGCGGCACTGCTCCAGGACCCGATCATTACAACGCCGCCGGCAGACGGAAGTTGCGCACTGCCGTCAGGTCGAAAGGGTTGGGCGAACGCTGGCTCAACAGCAGGTAGTTGGCGCGCAGCCCACCCACATCGGCTTTCAGCATCAGCACATCACGCCCGCGATGCGCCTCGGTTTCCATCAGGTCGAACAGCCGAAACAATGACCATTGCCCCGTGTTCTTCTGAATACCCGTGCGGTGCCCGCTGAGATCTTCAACCAGCAGGCTGGTGAGGCCATCGCTCGCTTCGTTGGGCCACTGAAAGTTGGCTGACGTGATGGGGCCATGCCGATATTCCAGCTGCTTGTCACCAAAGCGGAAGTCGGCGCGACTCAGGTTGGCGTCGAGCGAGTAGGGTTCCAGGCTGAATTTGATCAAGGGTTCCGAGGCATTTTCGGCAAAGAAACCACGACGGATCTGTTGCACGTTGCTCATCTGCTGCAGGATGCCGCGGGACACCGGAAGGCTGCGGCCCTCGACACTGCGCAGGCGATACTGGTTACCGTCAAAGGTGACGAAGGGTTTCAGGTAGGTATCGAAGAAACTGTCGACAGTGCCTTGGGCTTTGAAGAACTCCCGGAAGTCGGCGATCGCAACATCGCTGGCACTATGGGCATGGAACGGATATCGCTCATGCAGCGCGGTTGTATAGACGCTGTAGAGCTCGCCCTGATAACGCTTGTTGAGGTAGTGGTAGGCATCGCCCAGCACCAGTTGCCAGTTGTCGTCGCTCATGCCGCGAAGCCAATGGGTGATCGGTGCGGGTAAGCGGGCCGCCGCTGCGCGTACGCTATCCAGGGCACTGCGTTGGCCGCCGAGGCGGGATTTGGCCAGTTCGAAGGCCGCGTAATCGGGCTGGTTGCCTTGGCTGACCGCCAGCAATTGTTGGTGCAGGTCGGTGAGGGCGGCCATGGCTGGAGCCAGTTCTGGGCCAGTACCGCCATTGTCGTCCAACAGCCGATGGAGCGGTTCGAAGCGCCGCTGCAGGGCGGCCTTGGCTGTTATTGGACGTTTATCCGCCAGGGTGGTGGTGGCTTTCTGGGCGACCGCTTTCGTGAGGCCGCCTACAGGACCTGCCACGTCCGCGATCTGGCCTGCGGCGTCGGCTACATCTGCTACGGCTTCGCCGACGGTCGGGAAACGTGTGTTATCGCGTAGTTGCGTCAACAACTGCACCAGAGGCGAATTGGAGGCAATCAGTGCGGCGGCCTGGTCGGCCCCCTGGGCGAGGCTGTTGAGCGGTTGCAGCGCAACCTTGGCCAAGGCCTGATCCCAGTGCTCGCCGTAGTCGCGAAAGTACAGTTGCTCCAGTTCGGCCAGCAGGTCGCGCAGTTGGATGGGGTTGAGGCTGCTGCTTTCGCCCATCACCCAGTTGTCGCGCAGGAACTCGTGTACAAGCGTTGCACCGCGCACCAGGAAGTACTGCTGATAGCCCTGCTGTGTGTACAGGCCTGGGATCACCGTATGGGTTCCGGTCAACGCCAGCCCCTGCGGCCCAAGATGTTCGTCCAGACGATACGGCGGCAGGTTGCGCGACTGCTCGCGCAAGCTGCGGTAGACCAACTGGGCCAGCGGCTCCTTGCGCAGCGCCTGGCGGGCCTGGGTGACCAGGCTGTCGTTGAGTGGATACTGGAAGGGTTGTTGCAGCAGGCGGGAGAAGTGTTCGTTCATACTTGCCTGCGCGGCCACATTGCCCGCGTAGCGCCGGTCCCAGTCCGTGGCTACCCAGTCTTTGAGGGTGTCGTTATCACGGTGTTCCGGGCGGCCCAGCATCAGGTAGGTGCGCAGGTTGTCGAGCAGTGCTTGCCGGTTGCCCAGGTTGGCGCGGATTTGCCCCTCCAACTGACGCGCAACGCGCGGCAGCAATTGCCTGTCCAGCTCATGCTGGTAGCGTTTCTGCAGAACGGCGGTGGCAGGCTCGCCTTGGTACAGGCCAGTACGCTCGTGCAGTGCCAGTGCCGACTGGGGCGGGAATACCTGTGTGGCGCGGTAACTGGTTTCCAGCTCGGGCAAGACCCCCAGTGCATCATCCTGGGGGGTGATCGCCGCCAGTTGCTGACCGAACTGTTGGCCCAGGGTGCGCAACTGTTCGAAGCGTTGGTGATTCTGCGTGAAGCCACCAATCCACAGCAGCCCGAACAACGCCAGGCAACCCAGTGCGCCGGCGTACAACGCCCGTTGCCCCCAGTGCAGGCGGCGTGATTCCCGTGCGTCCAACCCCGCCAATCCGGCTTCAGGAAATACCACGCGGGTAAGCAGATGATGCACAAAGCGCGGGGCACCACGCATTGTGCGCAGCGTACGTGGCGCTACTACCGGCGCTTCCAGCTCCTCCGGGTCAGCGGCACTGCTGGGGGTGGCACTGTCCCAGTGCGGAACGCTGGCCAGGTAGACGCCGCGTAACTGGCTGGCAGGCTCATAGCGGTTTCCGGCAAAGGCGGTTTCAACCAGCAGCGCCAGGTGGGTGCCGATCAGGCCGAGCCGGTGTGGGAAGTCCAGAATGCGGCCCCTGGATTCGATGCTGCGTTCCTGCTGCAGGCGCATCACAACCTGGCTGTTCAAGCGCCGGAGCAGGTCTTCGAAGGTTTCATGCAGGACCGCTGGGTCGGTGCCTTGCTGGTCCTCCTTGAAGCTGATCCCCAACACCTGTTGGCTTTCTTCTCGCGAGAGCTGACTGAAAAAGGCATCGAAGCCTTGAACATTATCGGCCTTGGTGAGTACCAGGTACACCGGCAGCCGGCTATGCAGGCGCTGATGGATGTCCAGTAGCCGGCTGCGGACCTGTCCGGCCAAGAGTCTCAGCGGCTCGGGGTTGCTGTCCAGCAGTAGGCTGATCGGAATATTGACCAGCACCCCATTGATAGGGCGGCTGCGCCGACGACGGCGCAACAATTTCAGCAAGGTACGCCACCCCTCGGTGTCCGCAGGTTCCTGTGCGGCCAGGTAACGGCCGCTGGTATCAAGCAGCACGCCTTGTTCGGCGAAGTACCAGTCACACTGTTGGGTCGCCGGCGGCGGGCTGTTCTGCTGGCCGTCCAGCTGGTTGAGCGGGAACTTGACGCCGGAGTGGTCGAGCAGGCTGGTCTTGCCTGCGCCTTCGGGGCCTATCATCAGGTACCAGGGCAAATCTTTGCGCCAGCGTGCGCTATGGCCGCTGTACAACCCGGATCGTTGCAGCGTCTGCACGGCGCTTTTGAACAGGCGACGCAGTGTGGCCTGTTCCTTGTCGACAGCACGCCGTGAGGGCGGCAGGGGATCCTGGTCGTTGTTTACCGAACCGGCGGCTTTGCGCCGATCACTGGCGACAAGAAACAGGCCCCAGGCGAGCAACAGCCCGCAGATGGTCAGCAACCGGGACGTGGCGCTTTCCCAGAAACGGTGATCAGCCACCGCCAACAAGGGGCCAGCGAACCAGATCAGCAAGGCCAGAGTGATAACCACGAGCAGGCTCCATAGCCACGTCTGGGCCAAGAGGCGGGTCAGTGAGGTGAATAGCTTTTTCATCGAAGAGGCTCTCTGAGGCAGAAATCAGGCGTAGGCCCGTTCGTTTTTTTTGGGGGTGACCTTGGCCAGGCCAGCTGCCGCCTGGTTGGCGTCCAGCGTGAGCCAGGCCTTGAGCAACTGCTGCAGGGCTGGGCTATCGGCGACATCGCCAAACACATCCTGCCAACCGAGTGTTCGCTCGCTTTGCGCTTTCAGGCGTTTTTGCGCCCGGCTCAGCTCCTGGCGCTGCTGGGTGCGCAAGGCGTTCAGTTGCTGCTGGCCGTCCTGGAACAGCGTGCGCAGTTGCAGCTCGGTCAGGCGATCGAACCGTAGGTCGGTTCGCCCTCGCAGGTTGTGGCGGAACTGGGTGTAGGTCAGTGCCGGGACCTGCTCGACCTCGGCCTGAATGGACTCGATCTGCAAGCCCAATTGCTTACGCTCCCTGTCGGTGAACAGCGCGCCCGTTTCTTTCTCCCGGGAGACGCTGGCGTACCAGCGCAGCAAGGTGGCCAATGCGGCATTGGCATAGCCGGGGTCATTGAAGTGTTCGCCCATCGACAGCACTTGCGTGGCGAAGGACTGGCGCGCGGGCATGTCGCCTTTGAGCTCGATGGCGCCGGCGAACTTCGCGCAGGTCAGCTCTTCGATGGCCGCGCAGCCGGGTTGCCAGAGCACCGACGAGGCGGCGCTTTGGCCGGCTTTGCGTGGCATGAAGTGCCGCTGTTCGCCATGGTGCTGGTAGGGATCGCCACGTAGATTGAGCAGGCCCCCTAGTAGCAGGACGGTACCGATCATTGGGTTGCCGATACTGGCGATGAGCATGGCACTGCCGGGTAGCGCCATTTTCCATTCGGCGTCCATCCAGGTGGCCGGTACCGACGGGATTGGGTCGTTGTGGTTGACCAGGCGGTGATGGGGCAGGGACTGAGCGGCCTGGACGAAGGTCCGGTTGCCGGTGCGTGGGGAACCGTAGGTGTAGAGCTGGATATCGTCGGAGTATTCGCGTTGTAGCCATTCGGCCAGCAGCAGGGCAATGGCGCCGCCGAGGCTGTGGCCGCTGACGATGATGGTTTGTCCATTGCGGTAGAACGCTTTCATGTATTGATCTACAAACTTCCGGGTGACCAAAAAGGCATCATGAAAGCCGCGATGGATCTTTCCCTGACCATCTGCATGGGGCACTTGTCGGGCATCCGCATCGCGCAGGAAATCAGCAAACTCCTGACTGCCACGTACCGAAATCAACACCACCTTATCGTTGTGGGTAATAAAGGCCTGGGTTTCAGTCTTCTTGTGATGGAGAAAATGAACCTCCTCGGGGTACTTCCAATTGGCCTTGGCTTCCTTGGCGTAGCGTTCCGGGTCGTAAGGCATGATCTCCAGACGCTTGGAGTAAGGCACCTCTTCACTCAGTAGATGGAACGGACCGCTTTGCTTGAACTGGGTCGGCGGGATCAGGTGGCCGAGCTGGCTTTGCAGGACGCTGCCAATGCAGCCCGGCACGGTGTAGGGAGGTGGTGTTGGCGCTTCGTCAGGCTTGCGTTCCCGGTGAAACGGGGCGTAGCTGAGCACGGCCATCATCGACAGGTGATAGGCGTTCAGGGCACAGAAGGCTTTGTCACGGGAAAACAGCGGACTTAATGCGCGCAGGGCTTTGACTTCCAGCACATTGTGCTTGTTGACCATCAAGGCGATGCCGGGCTGGGTGTTGGAGTGGGTGCAAGCTTCCTTGAGAAAGGGCGAAGGGCGCGGATCCAAGGTGATATCGGCCTCCGGCAGGTGGGCAGCTTCTCCGGGTTTGGCAAAGTCGCGGACTTCGACTTGGAAAAAGGCAACCTGCTCCTGTTCGGCGCGTTCGCGTGCCTTGTAGGTGCGGCCATTGATGCGTGGGCCGCTGGAGGATTGTTCGGCGGCGACCTGGAGGGCGGTCAGGGGAAGTTTGAACGCTTTACGTTGCTGGATGACTTCATACCAAGGGTCAACAGTTCCTCGATAAGGCATTGAAAGATCAAGTATCAGTGGTCCGTAGTAGAAGTTTTCCAGATAGCCATACCCCTCATGATCAAGCACGCCCGAGTAAGACATCCCCCAGCGGTCATGCAGGGTGTAATCAAGGCCTGCATAAGGTGTCGCATCGCCATGTTCGTCAACCAGGCGAAAGCTGCACCAGAGGCCACGTTTAGGGCAGGTTTCTTTGAGTTTAAAAGTCATCCGTGATTACTCCGTGCAGCCGGGATAGACCGTGCAGGTCTGCCCGTTCATTTGAAAGGTTTTGAAAATGGGAGGTTCTTGGCACTTGATCCATCCACCCTCTTTGGGAAGGCAGGGTTTCCAGCCATTCGGAAACTTGATCCAGGTGTTGTCGTAGTAGGGTTCCTCCACCGGATTGACCTCAATGGCCAACTTCACTGTCTTGCCGGCCAACTGGTCGTATTGCAGATGGGTTCCCGTGGCCTCACAAGTGAGGAGCTTTTCAAGCTCGCCAAAGCGTGACTTGGCCTGGCTTTGCTGAAATAGCCAGCTGCATTCAGCGGTCACGGCGCGCACGCCATCTTTGTCGAACCCAGGTGCGTCTGCCGGCAGTTGTTTGAAGATCCTGAAACCACCATTGGCGTAGGTCTGTTGCCAACGCTGAGGGCCATGGCGCCCATTGATATCCAGGTCTACGGAGGTCAATTGCATCCTGCACAAGCCAACGCTGTAGGTCAGCGGAACCTTGTGCTTAAAGCTCTGCGGTTGCGCCTGAATGGGTATGTTGTCGCTGGTGCCGTAGTAGCGCGGGCTCCATTCGCCATACAGGTTTTGTCGCTGACAGACGCTGCTCTCGGGATCCACCGGGTCATAGGAGGGCATGATGTCCATGCCGAACTCCGCCGGCAGCGTGCCCTCGAAAGTGAAGCTGTCCAGGCCGTAGCGGCCGGTGGCCGCGACTGCGCCTTCCTTGGCGGCTACGGCGACCCAACTGCAGGCGTTCAGGCCGAACAGGGCAATGGCAAGGCTACCCAGGCGTAAGTACTTCAACTCTTTGCGCCACCGTGCACTATGGCCGCTGTAAAACCCGGATCGTTGCAGGGTCTGCACGGCGCTTTTGAACAGGCGACGCAGTGTGGCCTGTTCCTTGTCGACAGCACGCCGTGAGGGCGGCAGGGGATCCTGGTCGTTGTTTACCGAACCGGCGGCTTTGCGCCGATCACTGGCGACAAGAAACAGGCCCCAGGCGAGCAACAGCCCGCAGATGGTCAGCAACCGGGACGTGGCGCTTTCCCAGAAACGGTGATCAGCCACCGCCAACAAGGGGCCAGCGAACCAGATCAGCAAGGCCAGAGTGATAACCACGAGCAGGCTCCATAGCCACGTCTGGGCCAAGAGGCGGGTCAGTGAGGTGAATAGCTTTTTCATCGAAGAGGCTCTCTGAGGCAGAAATCAGGCGTAGGCCCGTTCGTTTTTTTTGGGGGTGACCTTGGCCAGGCCAGCTGCCGCCTGGTTGGCGTCCAGCGTGAGCCAGGCCTTGAGCAACTGCTGCAGGGCTGGGCTATCGGCGACATCGCCAAACACATCCTGCCAACCGAGTGTTCGCTCGCTTTGCGCTTTCAGGCGTTTTTGCGCCCGGCTCAGCTCCTGGCGCTGCTGGGTGCGCAAGGCGTTCAGTTGCTGCTGGCCGTCCTGAAACAGGCTGCGCAGTTGCAGCTCGGTCAACCGATCAAAGCGGGGGTCGGTGCGCTGTCTGAGGTTGTGGCGGAACTGGGTGTAGGTCAGCGCCGGGACTTGCTCGACCTCGGTCTGAACGAGGTCGATTTGCAAGCCCAACTGTTTGCGTTCTGAATCGGTGAACAGGGCGCCATCGCGCTGGGAAACACTGGCGTACCAGCGCAGCACGGTGGCCAATGCCGCATTGGCGTAGCCGGGGTCATTGAAGTGTTCGCCCATCGACAGCATTTGTTTGCCGAAGGACTGGCGGGCGGGCATATCGCCTTTGAGCTCGATGGCGCCGGCGAACTTCGCACAGGTCAGTTCTTCGATGGCCGCACAGCCGGGTTGCCAGAGCACTGATGAGGCGGCGGTCAGGCCGGCTTTGCGTGGCATGAAGTGCCGCTGTTCGCCATGGTGCTGGTAGGGATCGCCACGCAGGTTGAGCAGGCCACCCAGCAGCAGGAGCGCCCCGACCAAAGGGTTGCCGATGCCGGCGATCAGGATGACACTGCCGGGCAGCGCCATTCTCCATTCGGCGTCCATCCAGGTGGCCGGTACGGCAGGAATCGGGTCGTTGTGGTTGACCAGTCGGTGATGGGGCAGGGACTGGGCAGCCTTGACGAAGGTCCGGTTGCCGGTGCGCGGGGATCCGTAGGTGTAGAGCTGGATATCTGGACTGTTGGGTAAGCGTTGCAGCCACTCGGCCAGAAGCAGAGCAATAGCGCCGCCCAAGCTATGCCCGCAGACGAGAATGGTTTGGTTGCCCGTATAAAAGGCTTCCATGTATCGCTCTACAAATGCCCGGGCGACTAGAAAGGCATTATGAAAGCCTCGATGGATCTTTCCCTGACCGTCGGCATGGGGCACCTGTCGGGCATCCGCGTCGCGCAGAAAGTCGGCGAGCTCCTGGCTGCCGCGCACCGAAATCAGCACTACCTTATCGTTGTGGGTGATAAAGGCCTGGGTTTCGGTCTTCTTGTGATGGAGAAAGTGAACCTGTTCAGGGTGCTTCCAGTCGGCCTTGGCTTCCTTGGCATAACGCTCTGGGTCGTAAGGCATTACCTCCAGACGTTTGGAGTAGGGCACCTCTTCACTCAGCAGATGGAACGGACCGCTTTGCTTGAACTGGGTCGGCGGGATCATATGCCCGAGCTGGCTCTGCAGAACGCTGCCGATGCAGCCCGGCACGCTGTAGGGCGGTGGCGTCGGCGCTTCCTCGGGCTTGCGCTCCCGGTGAAACGATGCATAGCTGAGCACGGCCATCATTGACAGGTGATAGGCGTTCAAGGCGCAAAAGGCTTTATCGCGTGAAAACAGCGGGCTCAATGCACGCAGAGCCTTGACCTCCAGCACATTGTGCTTGTTCGCCATCAAGGCGATGCCCGGCTGGGTGTTGGAGTGGGTGCAGGCCTCCTTGAGATAGGGCGAGGGCCGCGGAACCAATGCGGTATCGGCCTCCGGCAGGTGGGCTGCTTCGCCGGGCTTGGTAAAGTCACGCACTTCCACTTGTAGAAAAGCGGCCTGCTCCTTTTCAGCGCGTTGCCGTGCCAGGTAGGTGCGGTCGTTTTTGCGCGGGCCAGTGGGGGATTGCTCGGCGGCGACCTGAAGGGCAGTCAAAGGAAGTGGGAAATGCTCACGTTCGACTAAATCTTCATACCATTTTTCACCGGATTTATAGGGCGTCGATAAATCGAGTATCAAAGGTCCGAAATAGAAGTTCTCCAGGCGCGCGTAACCCTCACTGTCGAGCGTTCCCGAGTAGGCCATGCCCATGCGGTCATGCAGGGTGTAATCAAGGCCAGCATAGGGTGATGCTTCACCCTGTTCGTCCACCAGGCGAAAGCTGCACCACGAGCCGCGTTTCGGGCAGGTTTCCTTGAGTTTTGTAGTCATCCGTGATTACTCCACGCAGCCGGGATAGACCGTGCAGGTCTGGCCGTTCATTTGGAAGGTTTTGAAGATCGGTGGTTGCTGGCAGCGATCAGACTTTTCTGTGCCGAGGCAGGGTTTCCAACCTGCTTCTGATTTGATCCATCTGTTGCGCATCGTAGGTCGTTCTTCCGAACTGACTTCGATAGCCAACTTCACCGTCTTGCTGGCCAACTGGTCGTATTGCAGATGGGTGCCGGAGGCTTCACAGGTGAGGAGCTTCGATAGCTGAAGGTAGAGTTTGCTTTCCTGAAACAGCCAGCTACATTGCGCGTTCACGGAGCGAATGCCCTTTTCGTCGAATCCAGGCGCGCCTGCCGGCAGTTGTTTGAAAATCCTGAAGCCACCATTGGCGTAGGTCTGTTGCCACTTTTGTTGGCCATGGCGAGCGTTGATATTCAAATCCAGGGCCGTCAGCCGCATCTTGCACAGGCCAACGCTGTAGGTCAGCGGCACCTTATGGGTAAAGGTTTGCGGTTGCGCCTGAATGGGTATGTTGTCGCTGGTGCCGTAGTAGCGAGGGCTCCATTCGCCATACAGGTCCTGGCGCTGACAGACGCTGCTCTCGGGATCGACCGGGTCATACGAGGGCATGATGTCCATACCGAATTCCGCCGGCAGCGTGCCCTCGAAGGTGAAGCTGTCCAGGCCGTAGCGGCCGGTGGCTGAGACGGCACCTTCCTTGGCGGCGAGGGCGACCCAACTGCAGGCATTCAGGCTGAGCAGGGCAATGGCAAGGATGCCCAGGCGCAGGCATTTCAGAGGTCTTCTGTGTTCAGGCACAGCAGCCGAATCAGCGATTGGAGGGCGCATTCGCAACCTCCTTAGGCAGCACGCTGTTCGTCGGTTCAATCGCCGTTGGCGCAGGCAACTGGAAAGGCTCAAGCACGGCTCCCCGTTGCTCTTTCAGCACCCAGGCAAAGCCGGCGTAGAGCGTGGCGAGGCTGATCACAGTGAACAGTGCTACCAACCACCACGGCACCAACCGTGTGTGTGTTCGATGCTCTCGAAGCAGGCCCTGCCATTGCGGCGATAGCTCGTGCGGGGTGTCGCCACGCAATTGACGAATGTGCCGATAGAGGTCGTCGCGGATTTCTTCCAGCTCCACGCTCCCGCCCGTTGTATCCATCGCGTACTTGCCCTTGAACCCCAACGACAGGCACAGGTACATCAGCTCAAGCATGTGCAGGTGCCGGGCCGGGTTCTTGATCACCCGCTCCACCAGCAGGAAGAATTTCTCACCGCCAGAGGTCTCGTTATGGAAGTGGCTGAGCAGGCTGCGATGCGGCCAGTCACTGTGCTTGCCCCACTCGGTGGTCAGGACCGCTTCGTCAACCACGGTGCATAGCAGGTACCGGGCGGTCTGAACTTCGTAGTGTTCCACCCCGGCCAATCGGGTCCGGCGCTCGAACGCCTTGATGTCGTTGTTCAGGCGTTTATTGAGCTTGATGAGGTCCTTGCAGCGTTTGCGTTGCTTGAGCCTGACCACATCGGAAAGCAGATCTGCCGCTGCGGCCACCAAGGGATTGGGGCTGATGCTGAAGGTTTGGATGGCCTCCTTTCGTGCCGAATACACATAGTGCGATTCCAGTTCTTCATAGCGCGGCGGCTGTTCAAAGTCGGTCAATGCGCTCTGCGCGGGCGCCGTGCCATCCAGGTTGACGATCACGGTCTTGTTATCCAGGCTGCCAAAAGTGTCGCGTTGCATGGTGATCAGCTCCTGATGGCCCAGAATTGCAGTTCAAGCGCGGTGAATTCACCCGACAGGTGAAGCGCGAAGCCACGGGAGCTCTCCAGGTCCGAGATGTCCTGGGTGGAGAGTTCGAGCTTGAAATACGATTTGTCCGTGTGGTACGGGATCTGCCTGGGTGCCACAGGCAGTGGGCTCAGCTTGATACCGGGCAGATGTAGATTGACCAGGTCGCGGATGCTGTTGACGGTGCCGATTTTCAGATGCTGGGGCAGGCGCTGGCGTAGTTCGCCCATCTCGCACTGGGCACTGGCGACCAGTACGAAGTAGCCGTTCTTGAGGAAGGACGAGTCTTCCATGCGCGCCACCTGCACGCCGTATTTGTGTTGCTCCAGCGGCAGCTCGACGGCGTGCTGTTCCAGAACCAGCGACAGCACTTGGCTGATTTCGTCCCGGAGCTTGAGGAAACACCCGAGCTGATCCTGGTGGTCATAGCCGGCGAGTACCGCCTCGGGCCTGCGTGCGCTGGAGAACGCGGAGAGGTCCCCGACCAACGCTAGCAGGCTGCGATAGACCTGTTCGGGATGCAACTGATCCATCGCCAGGTAGTGGCGTAGCAGCAGCTCCGAGCGGTTGATCAACTGCAGCATCATGAAGTCGCCCAGCTCGGCCCCCCCAATCTGGCCGGTGGAGCGCATCCGGTCAGCGATGGCTTCGCCGCGGCTGTTGAGCTGGTTGAGTACCTGCTCCACGCTCTCAATCAGGACTTTGCAGGCGTGAAAATGCAGATGGCTGGGCTGAAAGCCTGACTGCAGCATCACAGTTTTGTTGTTGTCCACGCCTTGGATGTGGCAGAGCTTAATTTTGACAAACGCGCTGTCACGGCGCTGCTCACCCAGCAGTAGCTGGAGATCCGGGCGGGCACAACTCATCATCTTGGTCGTATGCGCGCCGGCGTTCGAGTCGCTCACGTCGCAATCATGGCTGAGGTAGCGCGCCAGCGCGTCAGTCTGGGCGGGGTCGCGGGTCTCAACCTGGCTGCCACTGACTAGCGGAAGCCCCAGGTAGACGGGCACGTCATAGGTGTTTGACGGCACATCCAGTGTCAGTGCCTGATGGTCATGGGTCAGCTCGAAAAAGGTGCCATCCGGCATGACCCCTGAGGCGGCGCGAACCAGTACCTTGCTCTGTTTCAGGTAGCTGGTGTCCACTTCCAAATTGAAGAAGCCCCAGCTGTAGGGGCTAGTCAACTGGGTGCGCATGTTCAGCTGGTGCGCGTAGTAGCGGTCGTTCTGTTGGAAGTGTTGCGGGCGCAGCAACATGCCTTCTTTCCAGACAGTTTTATCCGTATTCATGATCTGCCCTCGGCGGCTGGCTTGGGATCGGCAGGCGGGCGTATGCCATGCTGATCGAGTATCAGGTGGGTATCCGGGTCGCTGAATACGTAGTTGCGGCAGCCATTGCTTATGCACGGCTGCAGAAGAAAAACGGGTGAAAAACAACGCATACCGATGCTCCTTATTGACTTTTTGGCAACAGATCCCCAACCCCATCTTGTTGAGGTAGGGTCATTGCTTAGGGGTTAACTCAGGCGTATGCCTGCTGTTGGTCGCTGGGGCTGGACACCTTGGCCAGCTCGGCGGCTTTTTTGTTTTCTGGGCGATCAAGCCACTCGTCGATCAATTTGATGAGTTCATCGCTCTTTGGGATGTCACCGAAAACGTGTTGCCATCCGAGTCGATGTTCGTCCTGATTTTTCAGGCGTGCTTGTGCTCGACTCAGACTTTTTGTCTGATCACTCTGAAGAGATTCAAGGTGCTGCTGACTTGTTCGGAAAAGTCCGCGCAGTTCCACTTCAGAGGTTTGCGAGAGCCGTGGATGGGGGCGGCTGCGAAGGTTGTGTCTAAAACGTTCGTAGCTAAGGTTGATAGGTTTTTCCATCTCTGCTCGTAGCGGCTTGATCTGCTTTTCGATCTGTTCGCGCTCGTCGGGGGTGAGCAACTTCCCCCCGCGGTGCTGAACGCTGGCATGCCAGCGCAGCAGGGTGGTCAACGCGTTGCGACTGTAGCCGCCGTCGCTGGAGTGCTCAGCGGCCGACAAGGCTTGCATGAGAAACGCCGCCCGTTTTGGCATATCGCCTTTGAGCTCGATATGGGCTGCGAATTCGGCGCAGGTCTTCTGTTCGATAGCGGCGCATCTTGGTTGCCACAGCACTGAGTTTTTACCCGGTTTGCGTGGCATGAAGTGCCACTGTTCACCGTGATGCTCGTAGTTATCGTCTTTCAGGTTGAGCAACCCACCAAGGGTAAGCATCAGGCCGATCCAGGGTGAGCCGATGGAGGCAATTAACAAGGTGGTGCCGGGGAGCACCATTTTCCATTCGGCGTCCATCCAGGTGGAGGGCACTCCTGGCACTGGGTCGTTGTGGTTAACGATGCGATGGTGGGTAAGGCTGGCGGCGGACTTGACGAAGGACTGATTTCCGGCTCGTGGCGCGCCGATAGTGTAGAGCTGGATGTCGTCAGAATATTTTTGTCGTAGCCACTCAGCTAGTAGTAAGGCAATAGCGCCGCCCAGACTATGGCCACAGACCATGATGGTCTGATTGCCGGTGTAGAAGGCGTCCATGTAGCGTTCGACAAATTTGCGGGTTACTTCGAAGGAGTCGTAAAAACCACGATGTGCATTGCCTTTGCCGCCTTCATCGGCAAGGTAGGGAACCTGCTTGGCGTCCATGTCTCGTAGAGCATCTTTGAGACCTGCGGTACCTCTTACCGAGATCAGCACCACCTTGTCGTTATGGGTGATGAAGGCTTGGTTGTCCGATTCATCGTGAAGAAAATGTACCTTCTCGGGGTATGCCCAACCTTCCTTAGCTTCCTTGGCATAGCGCACCGGATTGTAGGGCACCACTTCCAGGCGTTTGGAGTAGGGCACTTCTTCGGTGAGTAGGTGATAGGGGCCGCCGTCGCTGAAGCGGGTCGGTCTTTCACAGCGCGCTAGTTGGCTTTGCAGCACAGCGCCGATGCAGCCCGCTTCTTTATAGGGCGGTGGCGTTGGATCTTCGTTATAGGTGCGGTCCTTGTGAAACGGGGCGTAGCTGAGCAGCGACATGATCGACAAGTGGTAGGCATTCAGTGCACAGAACCCTTTGTTATGAGAGAGCAATGGGTTGTAGGCGCGCAAGGCTTTGACTTCGAGCACATTGTGCTTGTTGACCATCAAGGCGATGCCGGGTTGGGTGTTGGAGTGGGTGCAGGCTTCCTTGAGAAAGGGCGAGGGGCACGAATTTAGCGTGGTATCGGCCTCCGGTAGGTGGGCAGCATCGCCTGGTTTGACGAAGTCACCTACTTCAACCTGGAAAAATACGGCCTGTTCTTTTTCGGCGCGTTCGCGTGCCTTGTAGGTGCGGCCATCAATGCGTGGGCCTGTGGGGGATTGTTCGGCGGCGACTTGGAGGGCAGTCAGTGGAAGCGGGAAATGCTCACGTTCGACCAAGTTCTCATACCATTTCTCACCGGATTGATAGGCCATCGACAAGTCGAGTATCAGAGGACCTAGATAGAAGTTTTCCAGGCGTGCATAACCCTCAGCGTCGAGTGTTCCCGTGTAGGCCATGCCCATGCGGTCATGCAGGGTGTAATCGAGCCTGGCATAAGGCGTCCCTTCGCCATGTTCGTCCACCAGCCGAAAGCTGCACCACGAACCACGTTTAGGACAGGTTTCCTTGAATTTTGTAGTCATCCGTGATTACTCCGTGCAGCCGGGGTAGACCGTGCAGGTCTGCCCGTTCATCAGGAAGGTTTTGAAGATCGGCGGTTGCTGGCAGCGATCAGATTTCTCTGTGCCTAAACACGGCTTCCATCCACTGTCGCCTTTGATCCAGCGGTTTCGCACTGAAGGTCGCTCCTCCGGATTGACCTGAATGGCCAACTTCACCGTCTTGCCGGCCAATTGGTCGTATTGCAGGTTGGCGCCGGCGCCTTTGCAGATCAGCAGCTTGCTGACTTCCCCTAAGCGGGATTTGGCTTTGCTCTGCTGGAACAGCCAGGTGCACTGGGCATCTACTTGCCGAGTGCTGTTGTTGTCGAAGTTTTGTTCATCTTCGGGAGTGCGCTTGTGGATATAGAAAATTGCGTCGGCATAGGTTTTTTGCCAGGGTTGTTCGCCGTAACGACCGTCAATCTCCATTTCAACCTTGCCCAACCGGAGCTTGCAGGTACCGACGTAATAGGTAAGCGGGATGGTGCGTGAGGTCGACTTCGCCTCAGCGTTGATCGGGATATCGAAACGCTTACCCAGCTCGCGCGCTTGCTGTTTATTGTTATGAAGGTTGGTGACCTGACAATTGAGCCCGTTTTTATCGACGGGACCATACCAACCGGTGACGCTGAGGCCGAAATTATCAGGCAGGTCGGCCACCAGGGTGAAACTGTCCAGGCCACGACGCTCGGTCAATAAAAGCGGGCCCTCTGTGGCGAGAACACCGACCCAACTGCACGCTGTGAGAGTGGTTGCCAGCAGGCCTAGCAAAATTAGGCGTAAGTGATGGCAATCTTTCCAGACAGCCTTATCCGTATTCATTGTCTGCCCTCGGCGGCTGGCTTGGGATCGGTAGGCGGGCGTATGCCATGCTGATCGAGTATTAGGTGGGTTCGGTTGATCTCGGCGGGCTTCAGTGGGATCACATAGCGCCACTGGGTTTCTGGCAGATCGCGGTAGGCGGCGAGTACGGCCACGTAGTGGCTGGAGGGCTGCACACTCAACTTGAGCTCGACCTGTTTGCCGGGGCTCAACTCCAGCTCTTCGGTGTTCACCAAATCGACGGCCAGGGCAGTCTTCGGGCGCTCATACAGGCTGAAGAAGTCGGCGTTCTCAAACGCCACCGGGTGTTTGAGCTCCATCAGCCGCAACACGATGGGCGAAGGGCGGCCATGGATATCTGGATTCACGTCCTCGCTGGCGGCAAGGGACAGTTCCAGTTTGGTCATGGAAGAATAAGGGGATAGCGCCGAGCACCCGCTCAGCAGCAGCCCCAAAGCCATGCAGGCCAACGATATTAGGTAAGGCATCAAATCTCTCCTGTCGGCAGATGCTCAAAGGTGTCGAGCAGGCGTTGCTGCTCGTTGTAGGCGTGGGGGTAGCCTTCTCCCAAAGGGTGTTGCAGGAGTGCCTCGCGTTGGTCCTGATGCAGCCGGCAGTAGGTTTTCCATCGCCCTTGTGCAATGAACCAGCGTCGCGAGGCGGTTGGCTCGAAGTGCAAGGTCACATTGGCCGGCGATAGTTGTTCCACCGCATTACGCAACGCGGTGCGGCTGGCGGCATGCGTGGCCACTTGATGGCGTTGCAGCGTGCGGCAGCTACGACCGACTTGCGCCAAACTGGCCGACAGCGGTGCATGCACCAGCTCCGCTGCTGAGTCCAGGCGAACGTCAGCGTCCGATTCAATCCGGGTGTCGTGTTTGAGCTCGGCGCAGGTGCGCAAGCATCGCTGTAGCTCTGTGGTGCAACTGCGCAGCAGGTGGGCAGCATTGACCGCCAGCGTCTCACGCTCGTGATCGGAGAGATGGAGCAGGTCCATACCCAGGGCGCTTCCGAATTCATTCCAGAAAGGCGTCGAGGAGAGCGGGGCTGGAGATGCCATGGCCGTAGGCGCGGGTGCCAGGGTCGGTACCCGCACATGGGTGGCCTCCAGCTGAGTGTGATCATCGTGCTGGTCGACTTTCGGCGAAGTGTTGAGCACATCGCTCAGGTCATCATCACTGGCTTGATGTGCTACCCGGTCGAGCAATGTGATGGGGTCGGCATCGAGGTAGTCTTCCCGGATCACGCTGTCGGCGGGCAGTGGGCGCCCGGCGCCGAGGGTGAGCAGGTCCGAGGGTTGTACCAGGCGGACGCCGATCTCGAATTGGCTCAGCCGGTAAACGGCGCGATTGCGCAGGCGCAGCGGCCGGTCCTTGGTCAGGCGCTTGCCGGTATCCACCTCCCAGGTACCATTGCTGCTGGTATCGGTGAGGTAAAAGTCGCCGTCGTGAAAACTGATGCGTGCATGTTGGCCGGAGAGCTGTTTTGTCGGGTCGGGGATGCACCAGTGGCAGTCATCGTTGCGACCCGCCACGCCACCGGCTGAGGTGAAAACTTGGCTGCGGGAGTGCTCCGGCAGGGATGCCGGAGGATTGAGGATTTCCATGATCATTTGCATGTCGAGATCTCTGCCTCATTGACTGCGGTTGAGCGCGCGAGGATCACCGAGTGGGCGGTAATCCGGGTCGCTGAATACGTAGTTGCCGGTACAGCCGCTGATGCACAGCAGGAGAAGAAGAAAAACAGGTGAAAAACAACGCATTCGGGCGCTCCTTCATTGAATTTTGGCAACAGGTGCCCGCCCCATGCCGATGAGGAAAGTCACTGTTTGGGGTTAAATCAGGCGTAGGCCTGCTGTTCTTCGCTGGGGCTGGATACCTTGGCCAACGCGGCGGCTTTTTTGTTTTCAGGGCGATCAAGCCACTCGTCGATCAATTTGATGAGTTCATCGCTCTTTGGGATGTCACCGAAAACGTGTTGCCATCCGAGTCGATGTTCGTCCTGATTTTTCAGGCGTGCTTGTGCTCGACTCAGACTTTTTGTCTGATCACTCTGAAGAGATTCAAGGTGCTGCTGACTTGTTCGGAAAAGTCCGCGCAGTTCCACTTCAGAGGTTTGCGAGAGCCGTGGATGGGGGCGGCTGCGAAGGTTGTGTCTAAAACGTTCGTAGCTAAGGTTGATAGGTTTTTCCATCTCTGCTCGTAGCGGCTTGATCTGCTTTTCGATCTGTTCGCGCTCGTCGGGGGTGAGCAACTTCCCCCCGCGGTGCTGAACGCTGGCATGCCAGCGCAGCAGGGTGGTCAACGCGTTGCGACTGTAGCCGCCGTCGCTGGAGTGCTCAGCGGCCGACAAGGCTTGCATGAGAAACGCCGCCCGTTTTGGCATATCGCCTTTGAGCTCGATATGGGCGGCGAACTCGGCGCACGTCTTCTGTTCGATGGCTGCGCACCTTGGTTGCCACAGCACCGAATTTTTACCTAGTTTGCGTGGCATGAAGTGCCACTGTTCGCCGTGATGCTCGTAGTTATCGTCCTTGAGGTTGAGCAAGCCGCCAAGGGTCAGCATCAGACCGATCCAGGGCGAGCCGATGGAGGCGATCAGCAGGGTGGTGCCGGGGAGTACCATCTTCCATTCGGCGTCCATCCAGGTGGAGGGCACCCCAGGTACCGGGTCATTGTGGTTAACGATGCGATGGTGGGTGAGGTCGGCGGCGGCTTTGACGAAGGATTGGTTGCCGGCGCGAGGGGCGCCGATGGTGTAGAGCATGACTTTGGGTTTGCTTGCACTCAGCCGTAGCCACTCCGCCAGCAACAAAGCAATGGCACCGCCGAGGCTGTGACCACAGACCATGATGGTCTGATTGCCGGTGTAGAACGCATCCATGTAGCGTTCGACAAATTTGCGAGTTACTTCGAAGGAATTGTAGAAACCACGGTGGGCATTGCCTTTGCCCCCTTCGCCAGCAAGGTAGGGAACCTGCTTGGCGTCCATGTCTCGTAGAGCATCTTTGAGACCTGCGGTACCTCTTACCGAGATCAGCACCACCTTGTCGTTATGGGTGATGAAGGCTTGGTTGTCCGATTCATCGTGAAGAAAATGCACCTTCTCGGGGTATTCCCAACCTTCCTTAGCTTCCTTGGCATAGCGCACCGGATTGTAGGGGACCACTTCCAGGCGTTTGGAGTAAGGCACCTCTTCTGTGAGTAGGTGATAGGGCCCGCCGTCACTAAAGCGGGTTGGTCGTTCACAACGAGCCAACTGGCTCTGCAGCACAGCGCCGATGCAGCCCGCTTCTTTATAGGGAGGTGGAGTTGGATCTTCGTTATAGGCGCGGTCCTTGTGAAACGGGGCGTAGCTGAGCAGCGACATGATCGATAAATGGTAAGCGTTGAGTGCACAGAACCCTTTGTCATGTGAGAGCAATGGGTTGTAGGCGCGCAGGGCTTTGACTTCGAGCACATTGTGCTTGTTGGCCATCAAGGCGACGCCGGGTTGGGTGTTGGAGTGTGTGCAGGCTTCTTTCAGAAAAGGTGACGGGCATGATTGGAAAGTGGTATCTGCGTCTGGCAGGTGGGTGGCTTCGCCGGGCTTGGTAAAGTCACGCACTTCCACCTGGAAAAAGGCGGCCTGCTCTTTTTCAGCGCGTTCGCGTGCCTTGTAGGTGAGGCCATTGGTGCGTGGGCCGGTGGGAGACTGCTCGGCGGCGATCTGGAGGGCTGTTAGTGGCAGCTTGAAATGCTTACGGATTTGAAGCTCTTCATACCACGGGTCTACCCCACCTTGGTAAGGCATTGAAAGATCCAGCACCAGCGGACCGAAATAGAAATTTTCTACGCGGGCGTATCCCTCGCTATCAAGCGTGTCCGAGTAGGCCATGCCCATGCGGTCATGCAGAGTGTAATTAAGGCCGGCATAAGGTGTCCCTTCGCCATGTTCGTCCACCAGGCGAAAGCTGCACCACGAACCACGTTTAGGACAGGTTTCCTTGAATTTAGTAGTCATCCGTAATTACTCCGTGCAACCTGGATAGACCGTGCAGGTCTGCCCGTTCATTTGGAAAGTTTTAAAAACAGGTGGCTTCTGGCAGCGTTGCCAACCTTCTTTGGGCTGGCATGGCTTCCATCCCTCAGGGAACTTGATCCACGTGTCATCGCGATAAGGTTCTTCCTCCGGATTGACCGCAATGGCCAACTTCACCGTCTTGCCGGCCAACTGGTCGTATTGCAGATTGGCGCCAGCGCCTCTGCAGGTCAGCAGTTTGGTAAGTTCAAGATGTAATTTGCTTTCTTGGAACAGCCAGGTGCACAGGGCATCTACTTGACGAGTACCGTTCTTGTCGAAGCCTTGTTCATCATCGGTAACCTTCCTGTGGATATAGAAGATCGCGTCGGCATAGGTTTTTTGCCTTGGCCGTTCGCCGTAGCGCCCGTCAATCTCCATTTCAACCTTGCCTAACCGGAGCTTGCAGGCACCGACGTAATAGGTCAGTGGAATAATGCGTGAGGTCGACTTCGCCTCGGTGTTGATCGGGATATCGAAACGCTTACCCAGCTCGCGCGCTTGCTGTTTGTTGTTGTGAAGGTTGGTGACCTGACAATTGAGCCCGTTTGTATCGACGGGACCATACCAACCGGTGACGCTGAGGCCGAAGTTATCAGGCAGGTCGGTCACCAGGGTGAAACTGTCCAGGCCACGACGTTCCGTCAGTAGCAGCGGGCCTTCTGTGGCGAAAACACCGACCCAACTGCACGCGGTCAGAGTGGTTGCCGCCAGGCCTAGCGTGAATAGGCGCAAGTGGCGAATGCGTATGGGGAGCCGGCACTTCCAGGAAAAGCGATTAATCATCCGTGATTACTCCGTGCAGCCGGGATAGACCGTGCAGGTCTGGCCGTTCATTTGAAAGGTTTGGAATGTGGGAGGGGTCCTGCACCAAATCCAGTCGTTATCTTCTGTCTTGCATGGCTTCCAGCCGTTTGGGAATTTGATCCAGGTGTCTTTGTAGTAAGGTCGCTCGTCAGGATTGGCCTCAATGGTCAACTTCACCGTCTTGCCGGCCAACTGGTCATATTGCAGATGGGTGCCGGAGGCTTCGCAGGTGAGGAGCTTGCTGATTTCACCAAACCTGGATTTCGCCTGACTTTGCTGAAATACCCAGCTGCATTCGCCTGTCACAGAGCGCACACCGTCTTTATTGAACCTAGGTGCGTCTGCTGGGAGTTGTTTGAAAATCCTGAAGCCGCCATTGGCGTAGGTCTGTTGCCAGCGTTGCTGGCCGTAGCGCCCATTGATATTCAGGTCCACCGCCGTCAGCCGCATCGTGCACAGGCCAACGCTGTAGGTCAGTGGCACCTTGTGCTTAAAGCTCTGCGGTTGCGCTTGAATGGGTACGTTATCGCTGGTGCCGTAGTAGCGCGTGCTCCATTCGCCATACAGGTTCTGACGCTGGCAGGCGCTGCTCTCTGGATCCACCGGGTCATATGAGGGCATGATGTCCATACCGAATTCCGCCGGCAGCGAGCCCTCGAAGGTGAAGCTGTCCAGGCCATATCGACCGGTGGCCGCGACTGCGCCTTCTTTGGCGGCTACGGCGACCCAACTGCAGGCATTTAGGCTGAACAGTGCAAGTGTCAGTGAGAGCAGGCGAAAGCTGCACCACGAACCACGTTTAGGACAGGTTTCCTTGAGTTTAGTAGTCATCCGTGATTACTCCGTGCAGCCGGGATAGACCGTGCAGGTCTGGCCGTTCATTTGGAAAGTTTTAAAAACAGGGGGCTTCTGGCAGCGTTCCCAGCCATCTTTAGGTAGGCATGGCTTCCATCCTTCAGGGAACCTGATCCAAGTGTCATCACGATAAGGTTCCTCCACTGGATTGACCTCAATCGCCAGCTTCACCGTCTTGCCGGCTAACTGGTCGTATTGCAGGTTGGCGCCGGCGCCTTTGCAGGTCAGCAGCTTGCTGATTTCACCCAGACGGGATTTGGCCTTGCTCTGTTGGAACAGCCAGGTGCATTGAGCATCTACTTGACGAGTGCCGTTGTCGTCGAAGCCTTGCTCATCTTCGGGAGCGCGCTTGTGGATGTAAAAATTGGCGTTGGCGTAAGTCTTCTGCCATATCTGTTCGCCGTAGCGTCCGTCGATGTCCATCTTGACTTTGCCTAATCGAAGCTCGCACGCACCGACGTAATAGGTGAGTGGAATAGTGCGTGAGGTCGACTTCGCCTCGGGATTAATCGGGATATCGAAGCCCTTGCCCAGATGGCGCGCCTGCTGTTCGTTGTCGTAAAGATTGGTGACCTGACAATTGAGTCGGGTTTTGTCGACAGGGCCGTACCAACCGGTGATGCTGAGGCCGAAACCATCGGGCAGATCGGCCACCAGGGTGAAACTGTCCAGGCCACGACGTTCGGTCAGTGATAGCGGGCCCTCTGTGGCGAGAGCACCGACCCAACTGCAAGCGCTAAGACTGAATGCCAGAAAGCTCAAACAACCCACAGAGATAAGGCTCCTCATGCCAGTGCTCCCTTGTTGGCCAGCAGGATTTCTTGTTGGGCTCTCACAAAATGTGCATCCGGATCCTCTTCCGCGCGCGGAGCCCAGGCCGGAAGGTTGGCGAGGTCAGTGTTGAGTTGATGTTCCAGCAGGAAGTGAACCTGCTTCTGCCTGGACCAGTCCCAGCTATCAGCCTTGTCCAACTGAACCTGCAGCCACGTCGCCAGGGACTCACGGGTTAGTAACTGCTGGGTTGCGTCCAGATGGTTTTCCCAGAGCCATGTTTCCAACGTGGCCTTCTGCGCTGCAGCAGATTGCTCAGCCGCAGGCGGTACTTGAAGCCACGGCGTATCGAAGGGCTCCGGGTAGGTGCCTGGGGAGGGGTTGTCCACACTTATCCATTGTTTGCTGTCCCAGCACAACGCGCTGCAAAGCGGCCCCAACAACAACGGGATCTGTTCTTTATCCAGTGCTTTCAGATGACGCGAGATGACACGGTTGTCCTGGAAGCGATACAGCGCCCGTTGGTCCTCGTAGTGGATGAGCATGCGGGCTTGCCAGTGCGCAACCACCTCGTTCATGTCCAACTGCTCCGCACTGGCAACCCACCCCCAGTGGTGCTCAGGCGACTGCAGTAGCGCAGACAGGGCTGCCATTGTGCTGACGTCGATGCGTACCAGCCATGGTCCCAATGGCGCGAGGTTTTCAAACGGCGTGCCTTGATAGACCTTGACGTAATCACGTATCGGCGCCTTGGCAAACAGCATTGGTATCGGGTTTGGCGCTGCCATCGGGTTGGCAATGACCAGCAACTGGCGCTGGCGGCGCTTTTGCTCACCCAGCCACTGACTGGTCAGGAGGGAGGGCGTGCTCATGCGGATGGGCTCCTATATGTGGCGTGTGTTAGGGAGATCAGGCTGGTGTGCATACACCCTCCTGGCAGGCTTCACAGATCAGGCAGCGTTCGCTGCCCTGTTCCTGTGCGACTTGCATCAACTTGGCCTGTACGGGGGCCAGTGGCGGAGGTGGGGGGGCCAGCTCCAGGGGGGACAGCAGTTGAAGGCCAGAACCTTGGCCGGCGTTGCCCCCAGCGTTGAGCCCAACCTGCTTGCCGTTGCACCAGACCCCGCTGGGGTCGATCTTCACAAAGCTGCCACCGGCCATCAGCGTTATCTCTACGCCGGCTTCGATAACTACCTTGTCGCCGGCTTTGAAGTGCAGTTCGGTACCTGCTTCAACAAACTGCCCGATACCCACCTTGATATGTTGGCTCTCGGCGATGTCGAGGTGATCGCTGGCTTTGATGGCTACTTTGCGTTCACCGTGGGTCGTGTGATGCTCTTCCGCTTTCAGCTCGGTAAAGCAATTGGCGCCAACGGTGGTGCGCCGCACATTGCCGACATGCAGGGTATGGTCGTGCTTGACGATCTGGTTCCAGTCGCGCTCGGCATGCACGAGGATCTCTTCGCTGCCTTTCTTGTCCTCGATGCGCACTTCATTAAAGCCGCCACCGCCGGGGGTACTGGAGGACTTGAAGACGGATTGGGTTTTGTTCGCGGGCAGCGGGTAGGGCACCGGGTTGGTGGTGTTGGGCAGGCAGGCCGACACGTAGGGACGGTCGGGATCGCCTTCAAAAAAGGACACCTCGACCTCCATCCCAATACGCGGAATCACCACGCTGCCGTACTGGTTGCCGGCCCAGGCGCTGGCCACGCGCAACCAGCAGCTGCTGTGTTCATCGGCCTGGCCGGTGCGCTGCCAGGGGAACTGCACTTTGACGCGACCAAATTCATCGCAGAACACTTCTTCACCGGCCGGGCCGGTGACGGTCGCCGACTGGCTGCCGTGGATCACATGGCGTTGATGCTTCAGCTCCGGCCGATAGGGGGTGTCCCATGGCGTGGCGGTAAAGGTGTTGCGATAGCCCTGATGGAAGCCGTCCGGGTCCTTGCTGGTGTCGCTGGTCACCGACTCTTCCAGTACCTGCGGTTGACGGCCTTCATGGGTGAGGGCGGTCAGCAGCCATAGATCGTTCCAGGCTGCGCGCGGGTGGGTGGTGAGCGGTAGGAAGTGGCCGCTGACCAAGGCCGGTTGGTCGCTTTTGCCCTCGGCCAAGCGGTAGTCATGGCGGTGCCGTTCCAGGGCGCGCTTGCTCAATTGGCTGCCACGGGCGTCATCGCGGAAGTCGCCGGGGTAGTCGTAATCTTCCAGCGGCGGCGGGGGGCGTTCGCCCTCGGCCACCACTACCCGCTGCTCGGCGCTCAGGCGTACGTGCGGCTGCTGGAAATCGTAGTCGCGGCGGCTGACCTGGGCGGCGCGGGTTTCCACTCGCACGCCGAAACGTGACACCACCGCATGTTGGGCCGCCATCCCGGCACCTGGCTGGTAGGCCGTCTCCGGCAGTTTCCTGAATACAGTTTGGTCATCGCCGAACACCAGCAGGTGCTGGGTGGCGCTGTGCTGGAAGTGGTAGCTCAGGCCTTCCTCGGCGCACAGGCGCTGCAGGAAGTTGAGGTCGGTCTCGTCGTACTGGGTGCAGTAGTCACGATCGGGGTACACGGTCGGGCCACACTGGAAGCGGTAGCTGTCGGCAAGGATGCCATGGCCTTCCAGCACGGCGGCGATGATCTGCGGCACGTTCATGTTCTGGAACATGCGTTGCTGGTGAGCGTGCGCCAGGTACGCCAGGCGCGGCACCAACACCAGGTGATAGTGGGTCAGGCGCCGCCCGGTTTCGCCCTGGGCCACGCTGTGGATCTGACCGTGCACGCCGGCGCCCTGGGCGTCGAAGGCGAGGAAGGCCGGTTGGTGCAGCAGGCCTTCCAGGTCGATATCGGCACGATCGCTGACCACTTCGATCTCAAAGCGATACGGTGTGTTGAGGGCTTCATTGCCCTTGAAGGCCAGCACTTTGAAGTCGTTCGTGATGCTATCGATAGTCAAGCTGAAAGTTGCTTGTTGTTGTGAGTTGAACATTCGCTGTCCTTATCGAAAGTTGTGGCGTGCAAGTGTGAACGCCTTACAGGGTTAATTGGCCTGTCGAAATCAAATCGAGAAGCGTCCTACGGATAATGTAGGATTTTTCAGGCGTTTTTCTTTGGCTGGGCAAGGGGCGTAAAGTTATGGTCGGCAAAAAGTTGTCCAATATCTATGTCTTTCATTTGATAATTCGGTTCTGCTCGTCACGACGAAAGCGGTCATGACCTTCATACATGTAAGTGACGGAATAAATCTTTCCATTTGCATGATCCTTGTCTGTCCAAAATGAGACTTCGTCGCTACGTTCATCGCCGAGACTTTGGACTTCGCAAACAGTTCTAGATTGTATGCAAATGATATAGGGGTGGCCGCCAGAAAGGCCGGAACGATCCGCAAGGGCCCGCACTTCCCATATTTTGGTTTTGCTGTCTATTCCCGCGCCATCCAGGTCGAGATGCCCGCTGAAATAGTGCGATGGTTCTGTTGGGGAAATAGGCTCCCCCGGAGGAGGAGGGTTCAAATCTATAGAAATGGACTTTATATACTTTGGTTTTGGCTTATTGTTAAAAGATTGAGAGGGGGTAGCGACATGCATGGATATCCCTAAGTTATCCCAAATATGACGACTTTGATAAACTCTAAAGTCAGGTCCGAACACTTCAATGGCACGAGCTGGTGTGTCGGTAATCGTGATGCGTTGCCCGTTGTATAAAATCCCATCGGCAAAGTAAGGGTTTCCAGATGATTCTATGCCGGTGCGTCGAATAATGACTTCGGGTTTGGCGCCCTTGGGCACAATGCGCGCACGCGCAGCGTCATGCTGGCGACGACGAGTAAGGCTTTCATTAATATAATTCTCAAAGTTTTCGCTCAGCTGGCTTGCGAATTTGTTAAGGGCGAGGGGTATGTCAGCATGGGCCGCACTCATTACAGCTAGAAGGGATATAGACAGTAGAAGGCTAGGTTTCATTTAAATGGACTCCACTCTTGATATAGATCTTTGAGATTGTTTTTTATGTAGTTCCATTTCTCCTCGCCCTCCTTTCCCTTCTTTTTAATTTTATCCAGAGTGGGCTTGGTGTGAGTCTTGTGCAGGTGTTCTAGATCTGTGGCGGAGGCGCCTTGACGAATTTCGGTGGCATGATTTTTCGCCCAATTCGCAACTATTGCGTCTTGCCAGGTACTGTCGTTGGGGTGGCAGATAAAGCTGCTGGCCAGCTTGGCGGGGGAAGCGTTACTGTCGCCTTGCCATTGTTTTTGCATGGCACGGCCAACTTGCTCGACTGCATGCATTGATAAAGCGGCGGCCAGGCTATGGAAAGGGTGATTGTCATGATCCTTCGCCAATTGAGAATGACTGGGATCAGTTGAGTTAGAGATGTTAGGGTTGTCCTCCCATAGGGTCTGTGTGTCGTCAACGCTGTTGCCAACGAGATGTAGAACTGCTTGATAGGCCATGTTTTGGATATTGATCACAAATCGTACTGGCGCTCTTGCAATCCATCCTACTTTATCAGCTTCGCTCTTGAATGGGATGCCCGCCACCCAATCTCGATATCCCAAATATTTTTTGTAATACTTGAAGTATCTTTGGTCGCTATGCTCTTCTAACAGAATCAATATCATTTGATCTGACTCTGTGAGCTTGCCAGGTATGGTTGCTTCAAAGTCACTGTTATCTACTGGGAATAGCATCTGAGCAAAAGGGGCGGCCAAGCTCGCAATAATATCGGCAGAGCCGAACATGCCGGTAACGACTGGCCAACCGTGCTTACAGTCGGTCTTTGCCGTCCAAGGGAGCACTTCTGTATGCCCAAGTTTGCGTAAGCTTAACTCCACATAGTTTGAATGTGAAAAATAGTCTTCAAGAACATGCAGTGCTTCTCCGAACCAGCGCATGCCCTCGGCCGAGCGACCTGCGGCCGCAGCGTCATTCAGCCTATTTTGCATGTACTCAACAGAGTTGAGGATGTAACGCTTCATCGATTTTTGGGGCAGTACGGCGAGTAGAGGGTCGCCAGGCAGTGCCCAAGAATCAAACTCTCGATCAATAATTTTCGGGTCAGCTGGATCGGGTTTAAAATTTTTCGGATTATCGATATGTTCTGTTGGTCGATAAACACCCAGCATTTTCTGAGTAACGGTGTAGTCTTCGCGGCCATCTTTGGTCGTTTGAAGACTGTGAAACTCCTTGAAGGCGAGGATATTAACCAGCTTGGTGAGTGTGTCCCGAGAAAGCTTTGATGGGAAGTCTTTAGGCGCTGTGGGGGCTCGTACAATCTTCGGATCAAGCAATTGTGAGTAGTCACGCAGCCAGTTACCGAAGTAGATGGCTTTGCGTTCTGCTACGGTAAAGCCTGCTTTGCCCAGCGCATCTTCAATGGACTCATGACCGAATGAGCTGCCGGGTTTCTCTTTATTGTGTTCCCCACGTCCGGCCCCGAATCCTTCACGGCTTTCGAGTTTAGATTCCTGTTCCTCGGCATCCGCGCCTTGGCTGCGCTGAATCGCCGCCTGCGCTTCGCTGTAATCGACTTTCAACGGTCCGTCGTAGTCTGCGCTGGTGTAGTGGGCATACATCGTTTCGTGACTATTTTCGATGTCAAAGAATGCGATGCGATAGGCGTAACGTGCGCCCTCGTCCAGAAGACCATCCTCTGCCAGGGTGGAACTGCCGTCCGGGTGCTTATCCGCCAGATCAGTTCGAAGTACGTTGTCGATATGATGGCCAAACTCGTGTAGCAGGATCGCCAGCAGCCGCCGTGCTTCGTCGGGTTGTTCGTGCGCTGACTTGATAGCCGCATGATGTACGTTGATGGTGCGAGTTTGGTTGTCGTAGCTGGCGGGGTAGTCGCCAATCTCCATCACACGGTGCTTGGGGTTTTCGATAGCTCCCTCATTGAGGGCGGCATGCAACTTGATATAGGTTTTGGCGGGGATGTCGTAGCCAAAGATCGGTACGAGCATCAATGTAAACTCAGCGGGTGTTGCACCTTTTGCCACATCTGTCAGTTGGTCGAGGGCGAAGGTGCTATGCAAGCTTTGTGCAGTCATTGGCTTTTCAGCCAGGGGCGACGGTTTATTCCGGGACATCGAGTTGATGCCAGCGTTCGTGAGGGCGGGTGGATTGAGCGCGAGAGGCGTTTGCAATGTGACGCCTGCTCCCAGGCCAGCATTTCCGCCTGAATTGAGGCCGACTAATGCACCGTTGAGCCAGACTCCGCTGGGGTCTATTTTTAGAAATCCCGCCGAGGTGTTGAGGGAGAGTTCGGTCTGCGCCTCGATTACCACTTTCTCGCCTGCTTTGAAGTGAATTTCCCGGCCTGCCTCAACAAACACACCTGCACCCGTTTTCAGGTGACGATTGAGCGTGATATCCAAATGGTCGCTTGCCTTCACTGCAACTATGCGTTCCGCGTGTGTGATGCGGTGCTCCTCTGCCTTGAGCTCGGTATAGCAATTGGCGCCAACCGTGGTGCGCCGCACATTGCCGACATGCAGGGTATGGTCGTGCTTGACGATCTGGCGCCAGTCGCGCTCGGCATGCACGAGGATCTCTTCGCTGCCTTTCTTGTCCTCGATGCGCACTTCATTAAAGCCGCCACCGCCGGGGGTACTGGAGGACTTGAAGACGGATTGGGTTTTGTTCGCGGGCAGCGGGTAGGGCACCGGGTTGGTGGTGTTGGGCAGGCAGGCCGACACGTAGGGACGGTCGGGATCGCCTTCAAAAAAGGACACCTCGACCTCCATCCCAATACGCGGAATCACCACGCTGCCGTACTGGTTGCCGGCCCAGGCGCTGGCCACGCGCAACCAGCAGCTGCTGTGTTCATCGGCCTGGCCGGTGCGCTGCCAGGGGAACTGCACTTTGACGCGACCAAATTCATCGCAGAACACTTCTTCACCGGCCGGGCCGGTGACGGTCGCCGACTGGCTGCCGTGGATCACATGGCGTTGATGCTTCAGCTCCGGCCGATAGGGGGTGTCCCATGGCGTGGCGGTAAAGGTGTTGCGATAGCCCTGATGGAAACCGTCCGGATCTTTGCTGGTGTCGCTGGTCACTGCCTCTTCCAGTACCTGCGGCTGACGGCCTTCATGGGTGAGGGCGGTCAGCAGCCATAGATCGTTCCAGGCCGCGCGCGGGTGGGCGGTGAGCGGTAGGAAATGGCCGCTGACCAAGGCCGGTTGGTCGCTTTTGCCCTCGGCCAGGCGGTAGTCATGGCGGTGCCGTTCCAGGGCGCGCTTGCTCAATTGGCTGCCACGGGCGTCATCGCGGAACTCGCCGGGGTAGTCGTAATCTTCCAGCGACGGCGGGGCGCGCTCGCCCTCGGCCACCACCACCCGCTGTTCGGCGCTCAGGCACACGTGCGGTTGCTGGAAGTCGTAATCACGACGGCTGACTTGGGCGGCGCGGGTTTCCACCCGTACACCGAAACGTGACACCACGCTATGCTGTGCCGCCATTCCCGCGCCCGGCTGGTAGGCCGTCTCCGGCAGTTTCCTGAATACGGTCTGGTCATCGCCGAACACCAGCAGGTGCTGGGTGGCGCTGTGCTGGAAGTGGTAGCTCAGGCCTTCCTCGGCGCACAGGCGTTGCAGGAAATTGAGGTCGGTCTCGTCGTACTGGGTGCAGTAGTCACGATCGGGGTACACGGTCGGGCCACACTGGAAGCGGTAGCTGTCGGCGAGAATGCCATGGCCTTCCAGCACGGCGGCGATGATCTTCGGCACGTTCATGTTCTGGAACATGCGTTGCTGGTGAGCGTGCGCCAGGTACGCCAGGCGCGGCACCAACACCAGGTGATAGTGGGTCAGGCGCCGCCCGGTTTCGCCCTGGGCCACGCTGTGGATCTGACCGTGCACGCCGGCGCCTTGGGCGTCGAAGGCGAGGAAGGCTGGTTGGTGCAGCAGGCCTTCCAGGTCGATATCGGCACGATCGCTGACTACTTCGATCTCGAAGCGATACGGCGTGTTGAGGGCTTCATTGCCCTTGAAGGCCAGCACTTTGAAGTCGTTCGTGATGCTATCGATAGTCAAGCTGAAAGTTGTTTTTTGTTGTGAGTTGAACATTCGCTGTCCTTATCGAAAGTTGTGGCGTGCAAGTGTGAACGCCTTACAGGGTTAATTGGCCTGTCGAAATCAAATCGAGAAGCGTCCTACGGATAATGTAGGATTTTTCAGGCGTTTTTCTTTGGCTGGGCAAGGGGCGTAAAGTTATGGTCGGCAAAAAGTTGTCCAATATCTATGTCTTTCATTTGATAATTCGGTTCTGCTCGTCACGACGAAAGCGATAATGTCCTTCAAATCTATAAGTGACGGAATAAATCTTTCCGTTGGCATGATCCTTGTCAGTCCAAAATGAAACATAGTCGGTACGCTCGTCGCCGTAAGTTTGAATTTTGCAGATGGTTATTGATTGTTTGCAAAAGATATAGGGATGGCCGCCAGCAAGGTCGGAACGATCCACAAGGGCTCGTACTTCCCATATTTTGGTTTCGCTATCGATGCCTGCTCCATCCAGTTCGAGATATCCACTGAAATAATGTGATGGTTCTGCCGGGGACACCGGCTCTCCCGGAGGAGGGGGGTTCAGCTCTATCGAGATAGACTGTATGTAGTCTGGCTTCGGTTTGTTGTTATAGGTCTGAGAGGGGGTGCTGACATACATGCGTATCCCCAAGTTATCCCAAACATGATGATTTTGATAAACTCTGAAGTCTGGACCGAATACTTCGATGGCACGAGAGGGTAGATCAGTAATGGTGATGCGTTGGCCGTTGTATAAAATACCGTCGGAAAAGTAAGGGTCTTTAGATGAGCTTATGCCAGTGCGTCGAATAATGACTTCAGGTTTGGCCCCCTTGGGCACAATGCGCGCACGCGCGATATCAAGCTTGCGCCGTTCGTTTGCATCTTCATCCAAATAGTTGTTTAGTTTTTCAAAGAAATAATCTGCGTAATTAATGGGTGATATCGAATTTGCTTCTTTGGCATGTACAAAAAATGCGGGCGATGCCAGAAAAATAGTGACTAAAAATAAGCGTTTCATTTGATTTGGTTCCGTTCGCCAAATAAGTCAAGGTAGTGCTTGTTTATATAGTTCCAGTTTTCTTCGCCACGGCTACCTATTTGCTTGATCCTTTCTAAGGCTGGTTTGGCATGAGTTTCATGCAAGTGCTCAAGATCTGTTGCAGAGGCCCCTTGGAGGATTTCCTTGGGATGACTTTTCGCCCAGTTGGAAACGACCGAGTCTTGCCAAGTACTGTCGTTGGGATGACAGATAAAACTGCTGGCCAGAGTTGCAGGATCACTGGCGGTATCGCCTTGCCAGTGTCGGTACATGGCAGCACCGACCTGTTCGACGGCATGACCCGCCAGTTGTGCGGCCAGGGCATGGAACGGATGGTTGTCATGATCCTTGGCCAGTTGTGAGTGGCTGGGGTCGGTTGAACCACTGGTGTTGGGGTCTTCTTCCAACAGGGTTTGTGCATCGTCCACACTGTTGCCGATCAACTGCAGCAGCGCCTGAAAGGCCATGTTATTAGCGTTCATGTAGAGGCGTAACGGCGTGCCAACGATCCAGCCGGCCTTTTCCACGTATTGGTGGCCTGGCATGGCGGCCCATTTATCACGGGCTGCCAATAATGCTTCGAGGCGTTCCTTCCATCTCGGATCACTGTGATCTTCCAATAGAATCAACATCATCTCTTCGGCGTCGGAACGATGGCCTGGAGTACTCGCTTCGAAGTCATTCCGGTTCACCGGAAACAGCATCTTTGCCAACGGCTCCGCGAGGCTGGCAATCACGTCGCTGGAATTGAACATGCCGGTGACGACCGGCCAACCATGTTTGCAGTCGGTCTTGGAGGTCCAAGGTAATACCTTGTCATGACCCAGTTTACGCAAGCTCAACTCGACATAGTTGGAGTGGGCAAAGTAGTCCTCCAGCACATGCAGCGCCTCACCAAACCAACGCATACCTTCGGCATCAGCGCCCTTGGTGGCTGCTTTTTGCAGCTTGTCGTGCATGTACTCTGCCGAGTTGCGAATGTAACGCTTCATCGAGCGTTTTGGCTGGATGTCGAGCAGAGGATCACCCGGCAGCACCCATGGCTCAAACTCGGGATCGATTGCTTGCGGATCGGCTGGATCAGGCCTCAGGTTTTTGGGGTTGTCGATATGTTGCGTGGGTCGATAGACACCCAGTTTTTCTACATCAACCTCGTAGTCGTCACTTATGTCGTTCTTCCGAAGAGAATGAAATTCTTTAAACGCCAGCAGATCCACCAACTGGGTAATGACCTCACGCGACCGCTTCGACGAAAAATCCTTCGGCGCCGTCTTTGCGCGAATAATCTTTGGATCAACCAACTGCGAGTAGTCGCGCAGCCAGTTGCCGAAGTAGATGGCCTTACGTTGTTCCGCCGTGAAGCCGACTTTCTCTAACGCATCTTCAATCGACTCGTGGCCAAAGGAACTGCCGGGCTTCTCTTTATGGTGCTCTCCACGACCAGCCCCAAAGCCTTCACGTCTACCAGATTTATATTCCTGTTCTTCGGCATCCGCGCCTTGGCTGCGCTGAATCGCCGCCTGCGCTTCGCTGTAATCGACTTTCAAGGGGCCGTCGTAGTCTGCGCTGGTGTAGTGGGCATAAATCGTTTCGTGACTATTTTTGATGTCAAAAAACGCAATGCGATAGGCGTAACGTGCGCCCTCGTCCAGAAGACCGTCCTCTGCCAGGGTGGAACTGCCGTCCGGGTGCTTATCCGCCAGATCAGTTCGAAGTACGTTGTCGATATGATGGCCAAACTCGTGTAGCAGGATCGCCAGCAGCCGCCGTGCTTCGTCGGGTTGTTCGTGCGCTGACTTGATAGCCGCATGATGTACGTTGATGGTGCGAGTTTGGTTGTCGTAGCTGGCGGGGTAGTCGCCAATCTCCATCACACGGTGCTTGGGGTTTTCGATAGCTCCCTCATTGAGGGCGGCATGCAACTTGATATAGGTTTTGGCGGGGATGTCGTAGCCAAAGATCGGTACGAGCATCAATGTAAACTCAGCGGGTGTTGCACCTTTTGCCACATCTGTCAGTTGGTCGAGGGCGAAGGTGCTATGCAAGCTTTGTGCAGTCATTGGCTTTTCAGCCAGGGGCGACGGTTTATTCCGGGACATCGAGTTGATGCCAGCGTTCGTGAGGGCGGGTGGATTGAGCGCGAGAGGCGTTTGCAATGTGACGCCTGCTCCCAGGCCAGCATTTCCGCCTGAATTGAGGCCGACTAATGCACCGTTGAGCCAGACTCCGCTGGGGTCTATTTTTAGAAATCCCGCCGAGGTGTTGAGGGAGAGTTCGGTCTGCGCCTCGATTACCACTTTCTCGCCTGCTTTGAAGTGAATTTCCCGGCCTGCCTCAACAAACACACCTGCACCCGTTTTCAGGTGACGATTGAGCGTGATATCCAAATGGTCGCTTGCCTTCACTGCAACTATGCGTTCCGCGTGTGTGATGCGGTGCTCCTCTGCCTTGAGCTCGGTATAGCAATTGGCGCCAACCGTGGTGCGCCGCACATTGCCGACATGCAGGGTATGGTCGTGCTTGACGATCTGGCGCCAGTCGCGCTCGGCATGCACGAGGATCTCTTCGCTGCCTTTCTTGTCCTCGATGCGCACTTCATTAAAGCCGCCACCGCCGGGGGTACTGGAGGACTTGAAGACGGATTGGGTTTTGTTCGCGGGCAGCGGGTAGGGCACCGGGTTGGTGGTGTTGGGCAGGCAGGCCGACACGTAGGGACGGTCGGGATCGCCTTCAAAAAAGGACACCTCGACCTCCATCCCAATACGCGGAATCACCACGCTGCCGTACTGGTTGCCGGCCCAGGCGCTGGCCACGCGCAACCAGCAGCTGCTGTGTTCATCGGCCTGGCCGGTGCGCTGCCAGGGGAACTGCACTTTGACGCGACCAAATTCATCGCAGAACACTTCTTCACCGGCCGGGCCGGTGACGGTCGCCGACTGGCTGCCGTGGATCACATGGCGTTGATGCTTCAGCTCCGGCCGATAGGGGGTGTCCCATGGCGTGGCGGTAAAGGTGTTGCGATAGCCCTGATGGAAACCGTCCGGATCTTTGCTGGTGTCGCTGGTCACTGCCTCTTCCAGTACCTGCGGCTGACGGCCTTCATGGGTGAGGGCGGTCAGCAGCCATAGATCGTTCCAGGCCGCGCGCGGGTGGGCGGTGAGCGGTAGGAAATGGCCGCTGACCAAGGCCGGTTGGTCGCTTTTGCCCTCGGCCAGGCGGTAGTCATGGCGGTGCCGTTCCAGGGCGCGCTTGCTCAATTGGCTGCCACGGGCGTCATCGCGGAACTCGCCGGGGTAGTCGTAATCTTCCAGCGACGGCGGGGGGCGTTCGCCCTCGGCCACCACTACCCGCTGCTCGGCGCTCAGGCGTACGTGCGGCTGCTGGAAATCGTAGTCGCGGCGGCTGACCTGGGCGGCGCGGGTTTCCACTCGCACGCCGAAACGTGACACCACCGCATGTTGGGCCGCCATCCCGGCACTTGGCTGGTAGGCCGTCTCCGGCAGTTTCCTGAATACAGTTTGGTCATCGCCGAACACCAGCAGGTGCTGGGTGGCGCTGTGCTGGAAGTGGTAGCTCAGGCCTTCCTCGGCGCACAGGCGCTGCAGGAAGTTGAGGTCGGTCTCGTCGTACTGGGTGCAGTAGTCACGATCGGGGTACACGGTCGGGCCACACTGGAAGCGGTAGCTGTCGGCAAGGATGCCATGGCCTTCCAGCACGGCGGCGATGATCTGCGGCACGTTCATGTTCTGGAACATACGTTGCTGGTGAGCGTGCGCCAGGTACGCCAGGCGCGGCACCAACACCAGGTGATAGTGGGTCAGGCGCCGCCCGGTTTCGCCCTGGGCCACGCTGTGGATCTGACCGTGCACGCCGGCGCCCTGGGCGTCGAAGGCGAGGAAGGCCGGTTGGTGCAGCAGGCCTTCCAGGTCGATATCGGCACGATCGCTGACCACTTCGATCTCAAAGCGATACGGTGTGTTGAGGGCTTCATTGCCCTTGAAGGCCAGCACTTTGAAGTCATTGGCTACATCGGGTAGTGACAGTGCGAGAGGGGATTGACTCATCCTGAGATACCTTTCGAGCGAAGCATCGGGTCATGGAAGTGGGGTTTGGTCGGTTTTTTTACCGGTCTGAAGTCCTGCTCGGCCGGCTTGATGTCCAAACGCGCCAACCGATTGAGGAAGGTGCGACGGGACACCTGCAGCTCCCGCGCGGACTGGCTTTGGTTGCCTCCATTGCGGCGCAGGCAGTCAAGCAGCAGCCCGCGTTCGAGCTGGTCGAGGCGTTGTTGAAGATTGGTGGGGGGCTTCACCACTTGTTTTGCCTGGCGTGGATCGAGGTGGCAGGGCAGCAGTTCGCCACGCTCACAAAGCAAAACCGCACGCTCGACCTGGGCCTTGAGCTGGCGCACATTGCCTGGGAAGCTCTCACTGTCGAGCAAGGCCAGTGCTTCCGGTGACCAGTGGCAGGTGGGGCGCTGCAAGGTTGTGCAGAACGTGGCAGTGAAGTGTTCTGCGAGCGCCCGCACATCCGCCCCACGTTCTCGCAGTGGCGGCAGTTCAATGGGAAAGTAGGCCAGCCGATAGAACAGATCCCGGCGAAATTGCCCGGCTTCCACCAGCTCTTCCAGGTTATGGTGGGTGGCGGCAATGATGCGTACATCCACTTTGTGGGTCTTGTTGCTGCCCAGCGGGCGTACTTCGCCCTCCTGCAATACCCGCAACAATTTGCCCTGCAAGGCCAGTTGCATATCGCCGATTTCATCCAGGAACAAGGTGCCGCCATTGGCCGCATCGAACAGACCTGGGCGATGGCTATCGGCGCCAGTGAACGCGCCCCGCACGTAGCCGAACAGTTCACTTTCCAGCAGGTTCTCGGGAAGCGAGGCGCAGTTTTGTGCAACAAAACTTTTGCTGGCCCGTGCGCCGTTGTCATGAATGGCACGGGCCACCAGCTCTTTGCCGGTGCCCGTCTCCCCGGTGACCAATACGCTGACCGGGTAGTCCAGCACCTTGCTGATCAACTCACGTACACCCTGCATGCAGGGGCTATTGCCAAGGAGGCCGTAGTTGCTGACAGGTTGATCGGAAGTGTTGGCCTGTTTCGGCTGTATTGTCGGCGCTGGTTGCAGACGGCGCAGCCGCCCCAGTTGTACGAGTACGAAATGCCCTAGATGGCAGAGCGAAGCAGACGACGAATTCAGATCACGGGCGTGGCGATCGGCGACCAACAGCAACCCACGAAGCCCCTGTGAGACATCATGCAAGGGGATGCAGAGCAGGCAGCGCCAGCCCGGCTCACCGGCAGGTAAAAAGTCCGTCTGATACAGCCCGTTGCTCAGCAACGGGATGTTCAAGGCTTGCTGCTGACTCAGGCAGTACTGCAGCAACGCCTCGTTCATGTAGTTGCGCGGCTGGCTATCGGCGGCCTGTGCTTGTAACTGACCATCACACCACGCGGCAGCCAGGTTCAGCCCGGCGCCGGTGTCATCCAGCACGAACAGGTAGCTCAGCGGGCATTGGGCCAACTGCGTCGCTGTGGTCACCAGCCCCTCCTGAAGCCGGGTGCCGTCCGTCAACTGAGCCAGCTCACCGAGGTGACGCAGTAGCGCCTCGGTGTCGGGCATCAGTTGGTCGATTGCAGGTTCAGGCGAACTCACAGGCTACCGCTCCCTGGGCATCAACGCTGGCGTGTACCTGCTGCACGGGCTGCCCACCCGCCATTGCCGCGAGCAGTCGGTCCACGATCTGAGGTTGCAGGTGTTGATCAATCAGGGCATCGATCAGGCGGGCACCGCTGGCGCCATCGGTGCATTGCTGTGCGAGGTGCTCGATCAGGTGGTCGCTGAAGCTGAAACGCAGCTTGCGCGACTTCAGGCGTTCACCGAAGCGTTGCAGTTTCAGTGCGACCAGGGCGTGCAGCACCTCGCCCGCGATGGGGTAGTACGGCACGACACGCATGCGCGCCAGCAGCGCCGGTTTGAAGTGCCGAACCAGGGTCGGTTGAATCAGCTGTTCCAGGTCTTGCGCGGTGGGCGGTTGACCGCTGGCGCATCGGGCGGAGATCTGCTCGCTGGCCAGATTGGAGGTCATCAGGATCAGGGTATTGCGGAAGTTGATCTCGCGCCCTTCGCCATCGTTGGCCACGCCCTTGTCGAAGATTTGGTAGAACAGATTGAGCACTTCGGGGTCGGCTTTCTCGACCTCATCCAGCAACAACACCGAATAGGGTTTTTGCCGCACGGCTTCGGTGAGCATGCCACCCTCGCCATAGCCGACATAACCGGGCGGTGAACCGATCAGGCGCGATACGGTGTGCTTTTCCTGAAACTCGGCCATGTTGATCGTGGTGAGGAAACGCTCGCCGCCATACAGCAGGTCAGCCATGGCCAGGGCGGTTTCCGTTTTGCCCACGCCACTGGGGCCGACCAGCAGAAACACGCCGACCGGCGCGTCGCTGCGATTGAGGCCGGCGGCATTGGCCCGCATCGCCCTATCCAGTGCGCTGATCGCCTGCGGCTGGCCGAGCACGCGCTGGCCCAACGCGTGGCCGAATTCGGCGACGGCGCTGTTGTGCTCTCGCGCCAGATGGGAGAGGGGCACGCCGGTCCAGTGGCTGATGACCTCGGCCACCAAGCGCGGGCAAACCTCGTGGCTGACCAGGCGTTTGTAGCGCTGGCTGTTTGCTAGTGCCGACTGTGCTTCGAGCAGTTGTGCTTCAAGGTCTTCCAGCGCCGATGATGAATGTACTTCGTTGGCGGGTGAGCGACGCAGCGCGGCGCATTGCTGGCGCAGATCCAGTAGCTTTTTTGCCGCCTCGCGCTGGGTCACCCATTCGGCTTCCAAGGCCGTCACTTCTGTGGCCGTGGCATCGAGCTGCTGATGCAGCTGGGCCAGTACTTGCGGGTCGGTTATCAGCCCGGCGTCATGGTCGCGCTGCAACGCTTCACGTTGGCGTTCACCTTCGGCCAGTTCATTGCGCAGGCGCTCAAGCAGTGAGGGGGCTGCGGCGAGGCTGATGCGTACGCGGGCGCAGGCCGTGTCGAGGACATCGACCGCCTTATCGGGCAACTGCCGGCCGGACAGGTAACGTGCCGACAGTTCAGCGGCGGCCACGACCGCGTCATCGCGCAGGTAGACGCCGTGGCTCTGCTCATAGAACGGCGCAAGCCCACGCAGAATCGTTACCGCCTGCTGGACGGTTGGTTCATGTAGCTGAACGGGTTGAAAGCGCCGTGCCAGGGCGGGGTCTTTTTCAAAGTACTTCTTGTACTCACTCCAGGTGGTCGCGGCGATGGTGCGCAATTCTCCGCGTGCGAGCGCAGGTTTGAGCAGGTTGGCTGCATCAGAGCTGCCAGCCTGGGCGCCGGCGCCGATCAGGGTATGGGCTTCGTCAATGAAGAGAATGATTGGCTTGGTAGCATTCTTCACCTCCTCAATGACCCCTTGAAGGCGCCGCTCAAACTCGCCCTTGATGCTTGCCCCGGCCTGCAACAACCCCAGGTCCAGCGTTAACAGGCGCATGTGCCTGAGAGCCTCAGGGACTTCTTTGGCTGCAATGCGCAACGCCAGCCCTTCGACGATGGCGGTCTTGCCCACGCCTGCTTCGCCGACCACGATGGGGTTGTTCTTGCGGCGGCGCGAGAGGATGTCGATCATCTGCCGAATCTCGTCATCCCGGCACAAGACCGGGTCCAGCTTGCCCTCAACTGCTTGTTGGGTGAGATCGTGGGTAAAACGTTGCAGTGCGGAGTCGGCGGCGGCAGAAGTACCGGAGGCGTCGGGCGTCAGAGCGGGGGCCGTAGCCTCTGCGTACTCGCGAAGACGTGTCGCATTCAACCGCGCCAGGAGCGGTTGGTATTGGCTGCCGGCATACCGTTGAGGGTTGTGTAGCAAGGCCAGCAGCAATGCCGCTTCACCAATGTAGGGTTGGCGCAGCTCCAGCGTCGCCAGCATCAGCGCATCTTGCAGCCATTGCACCAGTTCGGTGGAAAACACCGGGTTGCGGGATTCGCTCTGGCCGCTGGTGGCATGCAGCACCCGCTCCAACTCACCGGGCTCTATCGCAGCATCCTGCAGGGCGCGAACGAGCATGCCTTGCGGGCGCTCCAACAACCCGAGCAGCAGGTCCTCGATAAGAACTTTCTGGCCTCCGCGTCGTATGCAGCGTTCGGCACTGCGTTCCAGCTCAGCTTTGCAATCGGCATCCAATGCCTGGACCAGATGCTGCAGATCAACGTTGATCATCGGAGTTGTCCTCTAGTGCGCTATTCAATGAAACGATGCCGTCGGCGTGTTCATGGCCTAACCAACTGGTCCAGCCCAGATGGCATTCGTTGTCTTCGCCAATGCGTTGTTCGTGGATTTCGTCGGGGCGTAGCTGCAACTGAATGTCGTAGCTCAAAGGGTCCCGTAAGGTGAATCGCACCAGGGCGCACAACGGGCGGTAGTCGTCGCCGATCGGCAGGTAGGCGTGCAGTTGGTCCCAGCGCAGTTGGCGGATGTGCACACGGAATCGGCTGCCGCCGTCGACGGTCTGCTCGCCCAGCACAGCTGTCTCGTTCAGTTGATGGTTGGCTCTTCCCAATGCGTTTTGTTGATCCAGGGGAATGGCGACCTGTCGCACCAGGCACTGCTCGATGAACAGGTCGGCATGCTTGAAGTAGTAGCGCAGTACCGACTCGATGAGCGCGGCGGAATGGGCACGCAGGCTGAGCAGCCCTAGGTAGGGAAGCAGGCGTTTCCAGTTCAATTCCGAGGTTTGGCGGATGCGCTGCCCACCGAGCCCAATCAAGGCAAACAGCTGTTCCGACAGCGGATCACGCGCGCCGGCGCGGAACCGGGCGTGATAGCGGTACTTCTGCCAGATAGGCAGCAGCAGGCACTGCAAGCGATGGTTGATCAGGTTGATGAAATCACGGGTGCAGCGGCCACCGTCACTGTCGGCCAGCGCCTGTTCACTGTAAAAGGATGGCAGCGGCGATCCCGCCCCGAGCAGGCTGACCAGGTTGATCCGCAGCCGGGCACGTGAGACGCCTTTCTCGGTAAAAAACTGCACCTGATCGATGTCCCGGCCGGGGAAACCCATGCTGGCATTGGCCTGAAATTCTAGGCGCTCGTACAGTGCCTCATCGCTCAGGCCCGGGGCCGCTTTGGCGAGTTGAGTCAGCACCTGCTGTACGCCCTGGAACAGGCTGTACTCGCGGATCGCATGGCTCAAGGGCGTTAGAGCAGAGGCTGTTGCCCCATGCGTGGCGTCCATACGTAGTCCTCTCCTTGCTTGCTGTGTACGTGCAGTTGATGGAAGGAGTTCAGGCTGGCGTACAGCGCGAAGAACTCATTAAGTACCGAGGCGAACAGGTACAGTTCCCCCTCGCTGCGGTAGCCACTTGTGTCAACGGTCAGGTGGGTACGCACGCCACGTATGGGCAGGCCGCGGTAGAGGCGATCGGTGTGCTGGTGGCGGATCTCGATCAGGCTGCTCATCAGTTGGCGGCTGATCTTCTCGGCGTACTTGTCGTAGTAACGTGGCAAGTCATACGTTTCGAGAATGACCTTGAGGGCCTCGACGTTGGCCAAGGACAAATAGTTGAGCGACATGTTGCTGATCAGCTTCCAGAGGAAGTCACGGTGCAGCGGTGGGGCATAGCAGGGGGTGATCAGGCCAATGTTGCGAAAGCTCAGCGAAGAGGGCGTTCCTACACACGGCAAGCAGATGGTGCCGTCGCCTAACTGGCTGGGGAGGTTCTGGTTGGTGCAGGTCAACTCGACCGAAATCGTCTCGCTCTGGCTGGCATCGCGCTGGCCGAAACTGAGATAGGTGTCCAGACGGCCAGCTGCCATCGACGGCTCCTGGCGTACGCTGTAATGAGGCCTGGCTCCCGGACCTTCGAAACTGGCATCGTGCTCGAAGGACTCAAACAACGCATATTCGGTGTACCCTGCGTTGCCGGGCTTCCAGCCAATCACTTTGTCGACCGAAAATACACCGAAATGCTCAGGATCCTGCGTACCGGGGAGTACCCGGTAACGGTCCTGTTTGCCATCAAGCCGGATCGGTGCGGCATCGTCGCTGAACAGGTTTACGATCGGTGTGCAGTACAACCGGATGTTGTCCACGGTAGGCTGTATCCGCTGGGTGCCGGCGCCACGCAGGGTAAAACGCAGCTCTAGACCCTGGGCCTGCTCGATCACGTCCTTTGGGTGCGTCGCCAGAACATCCAGCCCTTCCAGGTCGATAAACAGAAACTTCTCGGGGAAGGCGAAATACTCCTGCAGGTGCCGATATCCCCGGAATGTGTTGAGCGGGTAGGGCACCAGAGCCTCGTTCTCGGCAAAGCCAACCGGCTTCACGTGCTCACGCTCCAGGATGCTGTTGTAGGTATTGCCATTGCTGTCTTCGAGTGGTTGTCCTGTTGCGCTCAACAGTCGCAACTGCACGCTGTCCAACTGTTGCAGTAGGCTCAGATAAAGCTGTTGGCTGATGTAGCGTTCACCCGTCAAATGCAGGCGTAAGCGTTCAAGGTTCAACTCACCCAGATGACCGTCGGCGCACAGTGTCAACCGCAGCGACAGAACCGCGCCGTCACTGGTGATGGTGTAATCCAATCCGCTCAGCGCAAGCGGCAAAACGTCGGTGTCAAAGGCCGTCTGGAAGCGGCACTGCACACCCTGCAACGGCGTGGACTGCACCGGCGTATGGCGCGGCACCAACTGTGCCGGGCCGGTGCGGGTCAATGGTTCAAACTGCAGCATGCCGAACGCGGGCAGCGGGCGCATGTAGTTGGGCCACAGCAAATGCATCAGCGAATGCGTCAGTTCCGGCAGCTCGTCATCCAGCTTTTGCCGCAAGCGGCCGGTCAGGAAGGCGACGCCTTCGAGCACCCGTTCGACATCGGGGTCACGTCCACTTTCTGCCAGGAACGGCGCCAACGCCGGGTTGCGCTCGGCAAAGCGTTTGCCGAGTTGGCGCAGGGCGGTGAGTTCACTTTGGTAGTGGTGGTTGAGTGACATCTGTACTTCCTGCCGTTCTAAGTCGTAGGGCAATCAAGTTGTAAGTTGGGATTAATTTGGTCGGCCTTTCACAGTGCTACACCAAGTTTCATAATTATTTTTATCAAAGTATGGGCACGTATTCGATTTTGAAACATAGATGTAAGGTATGTCGTCGTCGTGTGAAAAATAGTAGTAATTTTTTTTGTCTTTTCCGTATATCCAGTTGTTGGATGAGCCTTGGTCAATGATGTAGGGGTCAAAAAATAGGATCGATGATTCGGCGGGGATGAAATTGCTTCGGTCCGTTAAGAGAATGAATGTATTAGAGAATAGATTAGTGAATGTAATGAGCATTGATATTGCATAGAGCGTGAAAGCATAAAAAATGCGTTTGGTTGTGATTTTATTTTTCATAAAAATATAGATAGTCCGTGCCTTTGTCTGCTCGTTCTAGAAGTGCGATAGCGTCGCGCCCATATTTTCTTGCATCTTTGCCAGACCCGTTGTAGGCGGAAATAATGTCCCTAAGTTGTACCTTGTCGACCTTTGCGTTATGGCATAGCTGCCCAGTGACTCGATCAATCAACTCTCGCAAGTGCGCTGCGCAGTAGTAGAGATCAGCTTTCCAATCGTCACCAGGGATTCGGGTATCTTGGTTGTAATCAAATATTCGGTACTGAACTTCAGGTGGCATGGGAGGCTTGTTGTAATTGAATTCTATATATTTCACGGCATTTCTAAGCGTTGCTCTGCTCATGTTTGCCAAACCACTTGAGCTGGCGGAAACCCTGTCTGGGAATAGGTCAAATATCAACTCATCTGTAATCGCAGAGATTGTCGTCAGGGTGCGCTCGACGAATTGGGCAATCTTCAGAAGAGTACCTGCTTTGGGCCAGTTTTCTTGTTGAATAATCACAGCCAATAAAACGTGTGGGATGCCGTGGTACTCAGCGGCTGAACGCACCCAACTGCGAATTTCGCTAGCGGGAAAGTAGATCTTGAAGGCTTCGTGTGCTTCTGGAACATAGGGCATCAAGGGGAATGGAGAGGGGATATCTCCTGAATAGCTTGGAATACTGTCGTAACCATAAATTTGTGTGACTTCGGTGCCGCTACACTGGCAAGGTTTTGGTGATGGTTTGGGTGACATTAAGGAGTCTAAATATTCGGTGAGTTTGTCGTGTTGCTTTTGGGTAGGTGGACTCGCAAGAAGATTGATCAGCGACGTGTGTGAATTCTCTTTGGAGGGTGAATCTCCGATTAGTACGGTCCTGGACCCACTCATCACGACATTTCCAGCACTGCCTTCACTGTCCACCATGACCGCTGCTTTTCCATTGATCAGCACTGTCAAACTCAGCTGATCGCACAGCTCACTGCCGCACTCGGTCGTATCGCCTTCGCGCGCTGCCGGCAGACCGTCGAACAGAACATCGGGAGAGCCGCTATCAATCAGATTGCTGTCGCCATCGGCGGTTGGGTCGCCCTTGCGGGCCGCAGGTTTTGCAGACATCAGTAGTTCCTCAGCGTAGGGTGACCTGGCCACTGCCATCCAGGTTCGCAGCAAATTGAACAGGACGTTTGTCGCCTTCAACCTCCAATAGGCCGTAGATGCGAAAGCTCAACGACAAATGGTGGTGGTCGCGGGGTAAAGAGGTCACCTGAACCTTGCTCAACCGCGGTTCATAGCGTTCGATAAAGCGTTCGATTGCCTGACGTGATTGGCTCAATGCGTCATGCAGGCTCAGGCGCATGTCGTTGAGATCCGGCAGCCCGTAGTCAGGCAGGGTTTGCACGCTGCCTGCGCGGGTACTGAGCATTTTCGCCAGGTGCCCGGCCACCGAGGCCGTGAGATCGGCCTCGTGAGACTGGCGGGGAGCCTGCGCTCCGCTGCTGTTCAACCGCTCAAACAGGCTGCCGTATCTCGACATGGTGGTGCTCCTATTCCTTGTCCAGCTTGCCGACCAGCGATAGGGTGAAGTCGGCACCCATGTACTTGAAGTGCGGACGTACATTCAGGCTGACCCGATACCAGCCCGGCTCACCCTGCACATCGCTGACGCTGATCTCGGCAGCGCGCAAAGGGCGGCGGCCGCGCACTTCGGCGCTGGGGTTTTCCTGGTCGGCGACGTACTGGCGGATCCACTTGTTGAGCTCTGTTTCCAGGTCCGTACGTTCCTTCCACGAGCCGAGCTGTTCGCGCTGCAGCACTTTGATGTAGTGCGCCAAGCGGTTGATGATGAACAGGTAGGGCAGTTGAGTGCCGAGCTTGTAGTTCAGCTCCGCCGCCTTACCTTCGTCGCTGTTGCCAAAGTTCTTCGGTTTCTGAACCGAGTTGGCAGAGAAGAACGCCGCGTTGTCACTGCCCTTGCGCATGGTCAGTGCGATGAAACCCTCTTCAGCCAGTTCATACTCGCGGCGATCGGAAACCAGGACCTCCGTTGGAATCTTGGTTTCAATCTCGCCCATGCTCTGGAAGTGGTGGAGGGGAAGGTCTTCCACCGCGCCGCCGCTTTGCGGGCCAATGATGTTTGGGCACCAGCGAAACTTGGCAAAGCTGTCGGTCAGCCGCGTACCAAACGCGTAGGCTGTGTTGCCCCACAGATAGTACTCGTGGCTATGTGCGACGTTCTCGGCGTACCCAAAACGCTTGATGGGGTTGTCTTCCATATCGTAGGGCTGACGAAGGAGGAAACGCGGCGCGGTCAATGCCGTGTAGCGAGCGTTATCCTCCTCGCGAAAACTCTGCCATTTGGCAAACTGCGGGCCGGTGAAGTGGTCTTTCAGGTCCTTGATGTCCGGCAAGCCGGTAAAGCTTTCCAGGCCGAAGAACTTGGGGCCGGCGGCTGCAATGAATGGCGCATGCGCCATGCAGGCGACACCGGAAACGTACTGCAGCGTTTTGATATCAGGTGCGCTGGGGTCGAAATAGTAGTTGGCAATCAATGCTGCCACGGGCTCACCGCCGAACTGCCCGTACTCCGCGCTGTAGATGTGCTTGTAGAGACCCGACTGAACCAGCTCGGGGCTGTCTTCGAAATCGTCGAGCAGGTCCTGTTTGGACGTGCTGAGGATTTCCAGCTTGATGTTTTCGCGAAAGTCGGTGCGATCCACCAACAGCCGCAACCCACGCCACGCTGATTCGGCCGATTGAAAGTCCGGGTGATGCAGGATCTCATCCATCTGCTCGCTGAGCCGGGCGTCAATTTGCGCAATCATGCGGTCGACCATGGCTTTCTTGACTGGCTCGCCACTGTTCTGCGGTTTCAACAGTTCTTCGATAAAGGCTGAAACGCCCCGCTTGGCAATCAGGTAGGCATCGTCATCCGGTGTCAGCCTGGTTTCGGCAATGATGCGATCCAGGATGCCGACGTCGGCGGTGCTGTGTTGTTGGGCTTTGGCGGCTTGAGTGCTCATGAGTACTCTCTTCCTTGTCGGGGGATCAGGCGTCCGTAGTAGGGCGGGCGGCTAGGCCCAATTCTTTGAGTACGCGTTCACGGCTATCGCCGTCGTCCAACACGCTCTCAATGGCTTTGCGGAATGCCGGTGCATTGCCCAGGGGGCCTTTCAGCGAGACCAGGGCATCGCGCAGCTCCATCAATTTCTTGAGTTCAGGAACCTGTTCAACCAGTTGGTCGGGATGAAAATCCTTCAACGACTGGATGTTCAGCTGGACGGCCAATTCGTCGTCGCCCGCATCCTCTTGAAGCCGGTTGGGCACCGCCAGGGTCAGTTGTATTTCCTGTTTGGCGAGCACATCGTCAAAGGTGTTCTTGTCGATGCTGATGGGTTTGCGGTCCTCAATCCGGCGCTCGTCCTGACGCTGGGTAAAGTCACCCAACACCATCAGCTTGAGCGGCAGTTCGGTCTGTTCTTGCGCGCCTCCGGTTGCAGGTTTGTAGGTGACGTTGATACGTTCCTTGGGGGCAACTGAGCCTTCTTTGGCCATGTCCATTCTCCATCGCGGGGTTGATCCGAGGGGTTAGTCGAGCACCACTTCAACATCGAGGTGGCACAGCCTTCGGTGAATTTCTTCTTTGTGCTCGCGCACTTCGTGGTTCTGCGGCAGCAGCTCGCAGCAGGTATGCAAAAGATTGAGTACGTCCAGTACGAGGTCCGGCTCCCAATCATTCAGGCCGCTGTTGTGCAGCAACGTGTCCAGGGCATTAAGCTGGACCCTGGCCAGTTCGTATTTCTTGGCATGGAAGCTCAGGCGGGCGAGTGTCAGTTGCCAGAGGAAGTGTTCGCGACGATTCCCGGCCATGCGCATGTCTTTTTTGAAGTGCTGAACGGCAGCTTTCAGGCCTGATGCCTGCAGGGTGGGGAGGGTGTCCTGCAAGCTTTGCTCCCACGGTGCAGTCGTGTCATCACCATTTTTGGGGTGAAGGTCAGGCGGCGGCTCATTGGCTTTCAAGTGGGGAAGGACGGATGCGCGGATCCACAATCGGGTTTGCGGATCGGCGAACGGGGTGCCGTCGTGAAACTGTAATTCCTCCAAGCCGGGAACGCGCTGCAGGAACAGGGCCAGCTGGATTTCCACTTCGCGCATGGCGTGTTCTGCCTGCAAGGCCTGAAGGCATTCCCAGGTTAAGCGTTGCCCATCCAGCCAGAAGGGAGAGCGGGCCGTACAGGCTTCCAGCTCAGTCATCAGGTCGGCGTATTGCCGTTGGGCAAAACGCTCCTGAAAGTCGGCCAACTTGTCGATGGGAACGCCACGCAGTGCCGTGACCTTCTCGGCGTTGTGTTCTGGCAGGGTATCGATAGGCAGCCAGAGTAGCGTTCGGCCCAAGCGTAAAGCTCGAATGTCGCTGGATTTTTGTTTGAGCCAGTACAGGCACAGTGGCCGGGTCTGATCCTGAAGCGTGCGAAGGGTTTTATGGGCGGTTTTTTCATTGTCCACCGGTGCCCCAGGCGTGATCAATTGTTCCGCGACGTGCTTCACCTGGGCGAACGCGGCACCCAGGGTGCCGGGCTCTGGATGCCCTTGACTGGCCCGTGTAAGCAACTCGTCCAGGCGACGACATAGCGGAAGTAACAGAGGTGCCCCTTCGCCCAAGTGATGAGATAGCGAGCCCTCAATGGCGTGTAGGTCGTCGATCAATTGGCGAAAAAGCGCAAGCTGCCCGGCGATGGCGACCTGCTCAAATTGGATTTGCTCCAAGCGCAAGCACAACCAACTGACGGCCGCTGCCCGCGTGCGCGGCTTCTGCGGGTGGATCTCGTCCCAATGGTCGCTGATGAGATAGCGAAGCATGGCGAGGCCAGCTTGCAGGCCTTTATAGGATTCGCACTGAAACAGGCTCCACGCCAGCCATGCTACGACGCGCAGGTCTTTGGACTGCGTTTCAAGGAATGTTTCGCTGCGTTCGCGAACCAGCTTCCAGTCTGTCTGCGCTGTCTCATGAAATGTGGCTTCGCGCCCCACTTCGCTTTCGAGTTCTTCAAACTCTGGACAATACCGTAGGTCACTTCCCATAAAGTCATCGGACGAGATAGCGCACTTGGCTAACTGCAAGTAATGAGTACAGAGCGGATGGGCGTGGTTCACATTATATCGTCCATGATGAACGGTTCGGTAGAAAGTAGCCGTGTTGACTGATTTTTCTTGCTTTGGGTGAGTTTCTAGCCCGTGGCGAATTTTGCATCTCAATGTGAGAACAATACTTGCCGGAATGCAATATAAGTAGCAAGTAGGACCGATCCTTGAATTTTGTGTGAGATTTTTCTCTGGTTTCGTAAGTCTTTTCCGAAACAGCTCTAGCTAGGGCTTTGCGTGGCTTCGTTGATTTCGCTTTTATTTGTGGGAAGTCACGTAATACTGCGAACTTGGAACAAGTTGCATGGTCTTTTTGCGCTATGGTGTGATGAAGTTCTGAGCGCATGCTGACTGCAGGCAATAGTTAATTTTCTGCGCCTGCGGGGCGGTTTAATCATGTGTTGTGTTCATTAACTTTCTATTTGTAGGAAGTGGGCGACAGTTGTTTCTTTCTACTTTGGTTTGATCAGGTGAAGGAGGGGTGATGGAGTCGGTTAAATCGTTGCACTATTCCGCGCATGCACTGGAGCAATTCAAGCAGTCGACCCTCACGGTCAGGAAAGAAATGCCGGGGATCCGCGCTGCTTATATGACCGTCGTGTCACTGCTGCAAGAAAGTGTGAAGTTTATTCTCCCAAACCATGCTGATCCAATACCTGAACGTGTTCCTCAAGGACAACCTCGACGCCCTGTACTCCGACAGCCTCGGCGGCTACCTGGTACGCAGCGACGTGCTGGAGCAACTGAAAAAGGCCGAGCGCATCCGCGACACCTTCTTCAACCACCGCGGCCATCTGGCCGTGCAACTCACCATCGAACCCCTGGCCCTGAGTGCCACTCGCCTGAGCAGCATGCTCAGCGTCGACGGCCAACTGATCCCCTACCAGCACGGCGCGCCACAGCGCACCGGTCTGGTGTGGCCCAACAGCCTGGGCAACAGCAATGGCAGTCAACTGACTCTGGTGCATAGCACCGGCAACACCGCCAGCCTGAGCTACCGCGGGCCGTGGTCGTTGTTCCGGCTGTTGAGTCGCGGGCACCTAAATGGCCGTACCGACACCAGTGTGGACCTGACCTTTTCAGTCGCCGATGGGTTGATGCGTTATCGGATTGGAGCGGAGAAGGCTAATAACCCGATTACACAGCGCAGTTTTGAAGGGTTTGTATTGCCCAGAACTCTGTTGGAAGAACGTCAAATAAAGAAAAAACCGAACAAGGTCGAGAAGCTCGCCGCAACAGCTCTCACCTATGAACGCCCATAAGTCAGCGATGACTGGGTGCGAAATAATCACACGCGAAACAGGACTGCTTAGATGGCAATCAAGCTGCAAATGTTGACCGAAGACCCTAAAGAAATTGAGTTGATCGAGCGGTACTGGGCTGTCGATGAGTCAGGGCAGTACCTTGAAAAAGTGAGCGCTCTGACGGACGTTATTGAAATGGCTCCAGGCGTTACACTCGCCAGCTTCGTACGGCAACGTTGCAATGCATTCGATGATAATCAGGTCTGCCCCAAGTGTGCGGAATTGATCGAAATCAAAAATCGCTCAGAGGCCAAAAAGGTCCCTCAACGGTCCACGAAGCTTTGTACGCTTTGTCAGAACGACCATGACGCCATTGCGCTTGAGGCTAAAAAGACCAAAGCCGCAGAGCTTGAACGGCAGTTGGCCGAATACGTACGCAAGCAGTTAACTCGTACGGTGGACTACTCAGCGGTCCCGGATAATCAGGTGGTGCTTCTGCTGGCGTTGGACAGGGCTGTTACCCCGAGGTTGACCAGTGGCGGCTTCAGACCGGGTGATTGTCGAGGGCTGGCGCCTCGATATGTCGATGACTTCATGCTGCAATTGCGTGAGGCTGGGCTCGTCCTTGATGACCCCAGTAAAGCAAGCCCGGGCACCTACTATTGGGAGGGCGATGAGATTTGGGTGTTGAGGGACCAGGTTGTCTATCGTTTGGCGCCAGATGTCGCATCAAGGCGTGCGGACGAGGTCATTCGTAACCTGTCGGATAGGGTGTATACCGATGCTGACGGGCTGTTCAACCTGTGGCTTGATTACGCAGTCGCTGATGTCATGCGCTATCTGGACGCTCAGTGCGAACTCTATAACCATGATCTGTCGGAACAAGAGCTGGCAGAAATTAAAAGTACTATGCGCGCAGCTTTGCATACCTACAGTGTTTCACAGCTGTGGTCGGTGGCCTGGAAGGTTGTCAGGGATGCCGCAAGTTTAGCTAACCGCGAGTACTACAATCGCCCCAAAGCGGCGGCGACCATTCCTGGAAAGATTCGGCGGAACTTGGAAAAGGTGCAGCGAGAGTCAATTGAACTCAAGACTTGGAGCCGCCCGGAACAACATCCTGCAGGCACACTGGGAATGGTGTTAGGCGAGATTTTGGGTGTTGATGAAGATACCCCTGGCCATAGGGTCTCGTCCCTTGTTGCCTGGCTCACAGGGCAGGCGTGTTCTCCCAGCGTCGAAGCAGCGCTTGATGAACCGATACGCGAACTGATGACCTTGGCGCTGTCCCACGATGTCGGCTCTTCAGTGATGCTGCGGTTTGCGGAGTTGATTCGTGCGGGGCATGACGTTGGTTTTGCTATTGAAGAAATTGGTGAGGCGCTGCGCTCGTAAAGGGGGCAGGATTGCTCCATACAATAAAAGTTCTTGTATCTGCGACGGCTCAATGAGGCCGCGCTCTGCCTACACCACCCCCATGGCGGTGAACAAGCCGATCGCTAGCGTTACGCTGATGCTACGTGAACGCATGTTCATGAGCGGATGCTCAGGCAAGGCGTGGCCGTAATTTTTTGGTCATGCGCGCGCACCTTGTAATCTGGTTGAACTGCACGTAATGGGCTTGCGCCGTCCATTCCTCGACCAGGATCAAATACTCGGCCGGCGGATTGATCTGGCGCAGATACCCGCACAGCAGGCGTGTGCGTCGCGCGTTCATCGGCTGCTTTAGTGTCAAGATGACGTTGTCTGCGGCGCGGCATTCAGTGATCTCCATGACTGAGCCCCTCATCGAGTGCTGGCGGCAAACGTGCAGGCCCAGGATCAGAGGCTGGAATTCTTGCCGCGTGGCGTTCATTCTCAGATGAGTCGTCGCAGGCGTCTACTGTCATACTTGACAGTCCTTTAGCCGTTGTTGCACTGCCGTGACCCATTACTCGACGTAACGGGCGTTAAATGATTCAGAGGCACAGATCCTCGACTACATGCGCTCAGCGTCAAGTAACAACGGGCTGCCTCACCTTGCGACTTAATCCCGGTGTCTTGCCCGTAATGCGTTTGAATGCGCGGCTGAAAGCGGCCTGGGATGTATAGCCCAATCGCTGTGCTACCTCTTCGATCGGCAGCCTTTCGAGGGTCAGCCACTGGCTTGCGAGCCGCATTCGCAGTTCAGTGACATAGCGCAGCGGCGTCATGCCAATCGTCACCTGGAAGCGATCCGCGAAGGCTGAGCGTGAGGTATTGCATTGCTCTGCCAACTGGGCAACGGTCCAGTCGCGGCCCGGTTGTTGATGGAGCGCTAGCAGCGCACCGGCCAAGCGTGGATCGCGCAAGGCGGCGACCAGGCCAGAGGCATTACCGCAAGCGCACTCCACCCAGCCGCGAACGACCATGGCGGCCACCACGTCGGCCAACCGCGCGAGGATACCGGCGAAGCCCACACGTGCGGCGCTGACCTCGCGTTCCATGGTGGTCAGGATAGGCACCAGTCCAGGGTAGCGCTGGCCGCCGGCATCAATCAACATCAGGCCCGGCATCAGTTTGCCAAGGCCATGGATACTGCCCAGTTCAAACTCCATGCAACCACTGAACAAAATAGTGCTCGGCGTTGGGCTGGCATCGGTTGCGGTGTGCACCGCGCTCACGGTGTCACCGAGGGGGACGCTGTCTAGACCGTCGATGTCCTGAACGGGTACGTCCGCATGGGAATACAGTTGATGGGCCGCGCCATGGGAGATGAACACGGCATTGCCGGCAGACAGCGTGTAGGTGGTGCCGTCCGCCATTCGCAGTACCGCATTGCCGACCGCCATGAAATGGAACCAGGCATGCCCAGGTTTTTCAGCGAAACCCAAACCGAAAGTCGGACTCGTTTGTATACGCCGGTATTCGACGCCACGCAGGCGCATACCGCGCAACAGCTCGTTGATGAGATCCGAGGAAAGAGCAAACTGATCTGCAGACATTGTTCAGGTGTTTTAGTCAAAAAGTAGAGGTTTTTGATCATAGATCATCCAGTTTCCGGCGCCTAGACTGCGGCTTGAAATGAAGACTGGAGATCCATGCAATGACTGACTGTATATGTAATGCCGTATCCAACCGCCATCCCGGCGCCTTCTCGGAGGCAGAGCCTGCGGCCCCCGCGTGGATGGCGGTCTTCTCGCTGGCAATGGGGGTGTTCGGATTACTGACCGCTGAGTACCTTCCGGCCAGTTTGTTAACACTGATGGCGACTGATCTGGGAGTGTCCGAAGCACTGGCTGGCCAGGCGGTAACGGTGACAGCAGTGGTAGCGCTGTTCGCCGGTTTGTTGGTGCCAGGCCTGACCCGCGGCATCGACCGACGTTGGGTGTTGCTGGGGTTTTCCACGCTGATGGTTGCCTCCAATCTTCTGGTCGCCGTTTCCTCCAGCTTCGCGGTGCTGTTGTTGATGCGCATCTTGCTGGGGATTGCCCTAGGCGGGTTCTGGAGCATGGCTGCGGCCGTGGCGATGCGCTTGGTGCCGAGTGCTTTGTTGCCTCGGGCGCTTTCGATCATTTTCAGCGGGATTGCTATCGGGACGGTTGTTGCCGTGCCGCTGGGCAGCTATCTGGGTGGGCTATACGGCTGGCGCAGTGCGTTCTTTGCAGCAGCGGCGGTAGGCATGGTGACCCTGGCTTTTCAGTCATTGACTTTGCCGCGCCTCGCGCCGCGCCGGCCGGCACGTCTGCGCACCGTTTTCGAAGTGTTGCAGCGCCCGGGCATCGCCATGGGGATGTTCGGTTGTGTGCTGGTGCATAGCGGTCACTTTGCGATGTTCACCTATGTTCGGCCATTCCTGGAAGGCACTACCGGCATCGGCCCGCAAGGGCTGTCGCTGATGTTGCTGGGGTTCGGTGTGGCGAACTTCTTCGGCACGCTGTTGGCTGGCAGGCTGCTGGAGCACCACCCGCTGGCCACTCTGGTGTTAATGCCTGCGCTGGTCGGGGTTGCAGCACTGGCGTTGGTGCTGTTGCCACCCTCGTTGCCGGTGCAGGCAGTACTGCTGGCAATATGGGGCTTGGCCTTCGGCGGTGTGCCGGTGGCGTGGTCGAACTGGGTCGCCAGCGCGGTACCTGATCAGGCGGAAAGCGCCGGGGGCATGGTGGTGGCATCTGTGCAGTCCGCCATCGCCACGGGCGCCGCCGCTGGCGGAGCAGTGTTCAGCCTCGGTGGCAGCGCGGGCGTATTCATAGCGGCAGCGATGCTGATGCTGCTGGCTGCGTTGCTGATTGCGCTGCGTGTCCGGGTTCCTTCTGTCCATGGCGTTCGCGAGTCCACGCCCGCATTGCACCTTTGATTCGGTTTTCCAAACTGCCTCGTTGCGCTTTGGGTGGATGTCACATTTGGCACCGATAATCCTGAGTCACGGTGGTTTCCAGGCAATGAAATTGCCCCATCGTTCGGCACACGGATTTCTCCGCACCTTCGCGTTCTGCGCGTGCGTAGTCCCAAAACTGGCAGCGCCCCGTGGCGATCGCCAAACCTTGGGATTCCCGGATTTGGCCGAGCTCGAATGGCGTATGTACGTAGGAGAGTTGGACCAGCCCATCGGACGGGTTGCCGCCGGTAGCTTCCCAATATTTCGGCGTGACGCAGCCTGCAAAGAGCGGTAGGGCGATGGCGACGATGACGGGTTTCATTGTCGAAAACGATCCTTTATTGGTGAAAATGACGTTGGTAGGCTTCGCTTTTTGTTCGCCAGCATCAACCTAGAGGGCTAAGGCGGCCCAAATTTGACTGACTGGCAACCACTGGGCAGCAGCGGTTCGCCTGCATCGGCCTCAAACCCGACAACCTTCCTGTCCTGATCCATGGTGATGGAAAGGATGCAGTAATTCGGGTTATTGACCGTCGAGCAGTTGACCACACGGCCCTTGGCGGTCGTGGCTTTGAGTTCAGTTCAGCGCCGCCCAGGAAATTCTCCTTGCGAGTGGCGGCGGCAAAAAAATCTGCGCCGTGCCGCCTGTGGGAATCATGAGGGGAAAGGGACTTGCCCCACGGCGGCGGAGTCTAGAAGCGCGTAAAGAGCTCAACAATCACCTGGAGGAAATCGAGACGCAAGCTACGGTGGGCCGTGCTGGGGCTGACGGAAATCGGCTACAACCCAAGCGGTTATCGGGCTCTGCGACGCTGCTACCGATTGCGGCGCGGGGCTTTGCGATCAATGTGCTGACTTGCCAGATCAGCCACTGCATCACTTGCCAGCGTTGGACGGGCGATGTGCCGCCAAAACGTGTGTGTTTTTCCGCCAGATATAGAAGCACCGTGGCAGACTCCACCACCACTTGCTGGTTGTCGTTGTCCAGCAGCACCGAGATTTTGGCGTGCGGGATCACCTGCATATACGCGGGAAGGTGTTGTTCATCGCCGGCGAGATGGATGTGGCAAATGTCATAACTGACCGCCAGGGCCTCCAGCATCAGCAGGATTTTATAGCCATTGGCGGTGGGTGAGGAAAAGACGGTGTACATAGAGGCCGTTCATGTGAGCGCAGCGCAAAGAGCCGGCAGGTGCCGGCTCGTGGTACGTTGCAGGGGGCTTATGCGATGGGGTATCGCTTGAAGGCCGGGTGTTTCTCGAGCCTCCCAGCATGGCGCTGCAGGTGCGGGAAGGCCTCGGCGTTAACCACTGAGGCCACTGTGAACTGGCTGAACGACCAGGCCACTGCTGCGCTGATGGCACCTTGGGTCAAGCCTGCATCCGGCGCATGGGCCAGGCGTTTTTCCAAGGCTGAGTAGGCGGCCAGCAACTGGCCGGTTACTCGGTCGAGCCAGGGCTCGTGGAGTTTTTCTGCGGGGCGCAGGTTATGTTCATACACGATCTGTACGGTTTTCTCACAGGCAGCAAGGGCGAGGCCAATCAACTGTAGGTCTTGGGCGCGCGCGCTGGCTTGCTGTGGCAACAGCTTTCTATCAGTCGGGGCCAACGCTTCGAAGTAATCGAGAATCAGGCTTGAGTCCATCAGTACGGTTGAATCGTCCAGCACCAGGCTGGGCGCTTTTACCACCGGGTTGATGCTGGCAAATTGTTCGTAGGTGCTGAATACCGAAAGTGGCTGATGCTCAAAGTCGACGCCGTAAAGATCCAGGGAAATTGCTACGCGGCGCACGTAAGGCGAGTCCAGCATGCCGACCAGTTTCATGAAACCTCCATTTACGTCAGGGTAATTTTCAACGTGCAGTGGGGATGCTTGAGGTACTTGTACAGGTTGAGCAGCAACCCCCAGGCGCGGGGGGTGGCCTTGTGGTCGGCCAGGTACAGCGCAATTTCCCCTTCGCCTTCCAGCAGGATCAGGCCCGGCGCAAGGCAGGTGAAAGTCCCTTGTTTCAGGCAGACATCAATGCCTTGGGACGTCATCCAATGGCGGCCCTTCAGCGCGATCACATAGGCCTGCTGCTCCAGCCAGAAGGAGAGTAGTTGATCCTTGGTCACCAGCCATTTCAGGGCATGGCGCCCCTGGTCTATTTTCGTCAGTAATACCTGCGGGGCCTGGTTGAGGCGGGCTGTCCGGAGGCCTTGTTCCATGAGGGTGGTTTTCATTGAAGACGCTCCGCTGTTCTCGAGGTGACGGTGGAACGGAAAGACGCCCGTGGCTGGCAGAGATTGTTAATTTGAGGTTACTTTAACGTTGGTAAAGCCCTCAAAATATCGATAATTTTTACCAGAACAGGTTAGCTGAGCTTACATGAGTGCATTTCCTCCATTGACCTGCCTGCGCAGTTTCGAAGCCACTTCCAGATTGGGGAGCGTCACCCTGGCTGCCAAGGAGTTGCACGTCACGCATTCTGCTATCAGCCAGCAGATCAAGGTGCTGGAGGAAATTGTGGGGTTGACGCTATTCGTGCGCGAAGGGCGCGGCTTGCGAGTCAGCGAGGATGGGCGCCTGTATGCGTTGCAGATCCGCAAAGCGCTGGGCGACATCGCCGAGGCCACCCGATTGATCCAGGCACAGCCCAAGATGGGGGAGTTGGTGGTAGCGGTTCTGCCGTCGTTCGGCCGGTCCTGGCTGTTACCGCGACTGCCGGGTTTTCAGCAGCTTTACCCTGATATCGGCATTCGTCTGCAAGCCAGCTTGACCATCTCCAATCTGCATCAGGAGTCAGTGGATATCGGCATCCGCATGGGCAAGGGGGATTGGGAGGGCGTCGAGCAAAAGCTGTTGTTTCATGATGAAGTCGTTGTGGTTGCCGCCCCAAATTTCAATGGCGGGCGCCTGCCGCAGACACCGCAGGAGGTGGTCGACAGCACCATCATCTACAACACTGAGTCCTGGTTGCCCTGGTGCGAGGCTGCAGGTGTCGAGATGGGCAGCGAGCGCAAGGGTTTATGCAGCAATGACTCCAACCTGGTGCTGGAAGCCGTTCGCCTGGGGCAAGGCATCGCGCTGGAGCGGCGCAGCCTGGTGCATGACGCTATCGAGCGGGGCGAACTGATCCAGCTGTGTGACGTCAGTGCACCGTACGCGTACCCCTATTGGCTGGTGTGGCCACCCAGGGAAAGTTCGGAAGATAAACAACGCGAGTTCTCCCATTGGTTATCGGGGGAAGTGGAGCGTTACCTCGCGCAACTGAAAAAAAACACCTGACGGAGGATGCCGGCGGCTGCCCTGCGGTGCGCAGCAAACCGTTGATGAAGTGCTGCAACAGCGCCGAATGGCTCAGTGCATGCTTGCGAGGGCTGTAGCGAATCGCCAGATCAGCATCGCCATGGTCGAGGTTGCGCACTTCGGAACTCGGGTCGATCCTCCGCGCAACTGCGCCGCCGACACAAGAGGTGATGTCCGGCAGGCGTTTGCTCAGCCAATGGCTGGTGATGGAAATCGTGCAGGTCAATACGATGCTGGTGGCGGCTTGCGGACGCACGTCCTGGGTGGCCTTGAGCAGCAGCGCAAAGGCCGTGGACACATCACCCGCCAGGCGCTGACCTGGCTTATTGTGGGTCACGCCGTTGGCGGGGCGGGCAATGACCTGATTGTGTCGGGCGGTGGCAGCAATACCTTCCTGTTCAACGGCCTCTTTGGTAATGACCGGGTCGAGGGGTACCAGGCCAGCGATAAGCTGGTGTTCATGGGTATTCCTGACTTGGGACAGCAATACGATTATCGCTCCCATGTCTCGATGTTCGAGGACAACGCGCTGCTGTCCTTCGGGGACAATTCTGTGACGTTGGTTGGCGTGAATATGACTCAGTTGAATGGGGCGGGGATTTATATTTCCTGAATCTCCAAGCAACGGTGATGTGACGCTGAACCTGTGGCGAGGGAGCTTGCTCCCGTGACGGCCTGTCAGCCTAGGCGTATCTACCTGTACTCCCAACATTTGGATCGCGGCGTGTCAGTGAGATCAGCGTCTGCTGTCGAACCGCTACGGGAGCAAGCTCCCTCGCCACAGGTGCGGCGCACACCCCACCTCACTGGCTACATCCTTGTAGCCAGTGAGGTGGGGTAAGTTGCATCAGACGGGATATCTCGATGCTATCCACTACGGGTTTGTCATCGAATTCAAACCCGTTGTCTTACAGCCTCCGTTTACTTGAGCGTAACGTCGAGCATCGGCGGGATGTAGCCGTAGTCATACTCGGCGACCACGAACGTTTGCTGCCCTTTGATCTTGATGCCCACCGTCGGTGCCTCGGTGCCGCCGATACGGATCTGCGTGCCGGTGTCGTCGGTCGGTACGCTGTCGATGAAGGAGGTCACCAGGCCGTTGGGCATGACGCAGTGCGAGTAGGTCTGAAACGGTTGGGAGGACGGGTTGCCCAGTACCAGGCCAGAGCCGTTCAACGGCACATACGGGCCGAACAGCGAATCGGCGACGAAGCCGTATACCCCGTCCGGGCCGGTTACACCGTCGGCGTAGGTGAAGGTGTGGCTGATGGTGAACAGGTAGTACTTGCCGTCCTGGAACACAAAGTGCGGGCGTTCGGTCTGGTCGTTGACGCCGACCGCGGTCAGCAGCGGTGGCAGCATTTCCCAGTCGTCACCGTCTTCGTCGCGGGCCACGGCGATCCCGACGCAGGCGGTCTGGAAGCGCGAGTTGCCGACCTCTTCATAGCCGGGTGGCACGTCGCCGATTTCGGCTTTACCGACCTTGTGCGAACCGCGCTCGCCGGCCACGTTGCCTTCGAACAGCATGTACAGCTTGCCGTCTTTCGGGTCGCGGAATGGCCATGGATCGCGAAAGCCCCAGAAGGCGTTTTGCGCTTCGGTCTGGTACATCTTGCCGTCCGCCTCGAACAGCGGCTTGACCTTCTCGAAGCCCACCAGGCTGACGCCGTGCTCGGTGGTCACCACGCGGCCACGCACCTTGACGATGGTCGCGCCGGGCGTGACGGCGGTGTAGTACAGGTCCACTTCGCCTTGTTCGTTCAGCAGGATCGGTGTGCCAGCCCATTCGCGCACGGTGGGTGAAACCCCTTCAGCCATTACCCGGCCGCCGAGTTTCCAGTCTTTGCCGGTGCGGGAGAACCAGTAGTACATCTTTGCCCGGCCATGGCGATCGTTCCAGTCGCGGATGACGTCGTAGTTACCATTCTGATCGAGGTATTGCGGGTCGTTCGGGTGGCGATCCGCAGTGAGGGTGAAGATCACCGACCACCCGTCAACGGAGGTGATGTTGCCGTCGATATCACGCAGCGGCATGGTGTCCCAGATAAAAACCTCGTCACTCAATACCGGGAAGTTCGCACTGACCAGCGGCTGGGTGGTGGTGGGGTCGTCCGCATGGACTTTGAGCGCATCGGCGCGGGTCCACAGGCTGGGTTGATGGGGTGTTTTGCCAAATTTCGAAGGGGTGCTTTTCATAGTAAGCCTCGTCCATGAAGGGTTTCAAAATACTGTATTCATATACAGTTATTTGAATTTAGAGGACTCGCCGCGATGGGTCAAGGTTAAAAATGCATTTGTGCATATTTCGTGCTTTTGCCAAAGCTGATACGTTTCAGCTCGTCTCGTTTAAAGAGGTTCGTTCCTGAATGGATCGGCGAAGTTGCCCGCATGATGGCGGCAAACCAAGCGCCAGGCAGAAAGCCCAAAAATAATGAACCCTGCCTGCGCCTGCGCACCAAAAGTTACATAACCTGGAGGTGCATCATGCAAACCACTTACTTCTGGATAGGCCTGGCAGTGATCCTCGTACTGCTCGACGCGTGGATCATCAACAGCATCTGGCGCAGCGATAACGCCTCGGCCAGCAAGGCAGGCTGGAGTGCGGTAGTCGTGGTACTGCCGTTCCTGGGCGCCGCGATATGGGCGATTGCCGGCCCACGGGGTGTCACCAAGGGGCCGTCTTCTCCCGAGCACAGCAAGGGCTGAGTCCGGGCCGCGCTATGAACAACCCAGACCCCGACGACTTACAGAGCCGCAACTACCCGGTACCGGAAGATATGGCCTTGCAGCGCAAGGTCTGGCGCTTTGAAAGGGTGGGTTGGTACGCGCTGCTGGTGCTGATGGGTTTGAGCCTGGCGGGCCTGTTTTCCAGCGGGCCGCTGAGCACCCGCGAGGTGCGCAGTGCCGATGGGCAGTTGCGCGTGGAGTACCAACGCTTTTTGCGCAATGGCGCCTCCGATGGGCTGGTGATTCATGTGCAAGGCAAGGCCCAAGAACCCTTGGAGGTCGAGTTGAGCGGTGAGCTGCTGCGCGGTTTCAATATCGAGATGCTCCAGCCGCAGCCGCTCAAGGCCAGGGCGGCCGGGGAGGGTGTAAGCGTCTGGATGCTGAGCGACAGCGCCGGCCAGGCAGTGCTGTACCTGACCTTGCGCAGCGACACGGTGGGCAGTGTGGATACCCAGGTGTCGCGACCAACAGGGGCGTCCGTGCGCTTTTCTCAGTTCATCTACCCTTGACCGTCAACCCCAACCCTAACGGCGTGAGCGGCACAGTTTTTCGATCAAGGAGATCAACGAGTCATGGCCCACGGGTTTGCTGACATGCGCATTAAAGCCTGATTCAGTGGCCTTTTTCTGGTCATTGCCAGCGCCGTAGCCGGTTAATGCAATAGCCGGAGCCTGTCGAAGGTGGCCTAATTTGCGCAGCTTCTGCATCAGCTCATGGCCATTCATTTTAGGCATGCCGATGTCCGAAATAATCACGTCATACTGGGCATCCCGGGCTGTTTCAAGTGCGCTTAAAGGGTCGTTGAAGGCGCTCACTTGGGCGCCTTCCATTTCCAGCAGCATGTTCAGCACCTCAAGGACTTCGGCTGAATCATCGACCAGTAAAACCTTGAGGCCATTGAGGCGCTGATCTTCGTTCTGGGTAGCGCCGCTATCCAGCAGATAGTCCTGTTGTTCGCACAGCGGCAACCAGATCGAAAAGGTGCAACCGAAGCCCAGCCCTCGCGAATGCACGCTCACCGAACCGCCGTGGGCCTCCACCAATTGCCGCACCAACGACAAACCAATCCCCAGGCCTTCGCGTTGGTGGGTCTGGTGCTGGTTTTCCGCTTGCCCGAACAGGTCGAAGATTTTCTCCAGGCTGTCTGCGGCCAGGCCTGCGCCGCTGTCGATGACGTCCAGTTGCGCGCGCCCGTCCGTTCGGCTGACCACCAACTGCACCTGGCCGTCCTCGGGGGTGAATTTCAGGGCGTTGTTGACCAGGTTCCAGATCACTTGCTCGATGCGCGTGGGGTCTACGTCAACGATCAGTGGCCCCGGCACCGAAGGGGTTTGAAGGCTGACCTGGCGACGATGGCCGTCGGCAAGCACCACGCTATGAATGTCCTTGAGGGTGCGAATCAGGTCGATCGGTTGCTTTTTCAGCTTCAGCTTGCCCGTGCGAACCCGGGCGACATCCAGCAGGTCGTCAATGATCCGCGCCTGGCTGGACACCGCTTCGCAGATGGTATTGACCGCCTTGATGGCCGGGCCCGCAACTTTGGTGGCGGGCAAGCGCCGCAACAGTTCGGCGTTCAGCTGGATCAGGTTCAACGGGTGCTTGAGTTCGTGGGACATCACCGCGAAGAACTCATCCTTGAGGTGGCTGTTGGTCTGGGTTTCCTTCAAACGCTGATTCTGTTCATCCTGGGTGCGCTTGTGGCCGGTAAGGTCCCGGGCAATCTTGACGTAGCCGCGCAAACTGTTGCTCTTGAGCTGGGTGACCTCGCCACTGCAATAGAAGCGGCTGCCGTCCTTGCGCACGTGCCAGCGTTCATCTTCGCCACGCCCATGTTCGCGGGCGGTGCGCAGTTCGCTCTCCGGCACGCCAGCGGAGCGGTCTTCCGGGGAGAAAATCAGGTCGTAGTAAGCGCCCAGCACCTCGTCCTTGGTGTAGCCGAAGATCAGTTCGGCACCGGTGTTCCAGTCGGTGATGGCGCCATGGTCATCGAGGATGATGATGGCAAAGTCATGGGTGCTCTCGGCAACCAGGCGCATGCGCTCCTCACCCAGGCGCAGTTCCTCTTCGGCCTGGCGCCGCTTGGTGATATCAATGAAGGTCAGCACGGTGCCATCAATGTGATCTTCACTGGAGCGGTAAGGCAGCAACCGCGCGATGTACCAGCGGTCGTGGTTGCTGCTGATTTCCCGCTCGATCATGCTCAAGGACTCAAACACGTTGGCGGCGTCTTCGGTCATTTGCGGATAATTGAGGCGGTGGGTGATGTCCAGCAACGAGCGCCCGGTGTCTACCGGCAGCATGCTGAAAATATCCGTGGCCCGTGGCGTGAACCAGCGAATGCGCATGTTGCGGTCGACGAAGACCGTGGCGATGTCGGTGGACGCGATCAGGTTGGTCAGGTAGTCGTTGACCTTGTCCGTCTCTTCCACCTTGGTCTTGAGCTCGAAATTGACGGTCAGCAATTCTTCGTTGATCGACTGCAACTCTTCCTTGCTGGTTTCCAACTCCTCGGTGGCCGAGCGCAGTTCTTCGTTGACGGCCTGCATTTCTTCGTTGGAGGCCTTGAGTTCCTCGCTGGAGACTTCCGCCTGTTCGATGGTGTCCTGCAGGTGCAACTTGGTGCGTTGCAGCTCGCGCTCCAGGTTGCTCATGATCGCGTTTTCGGCCTGGCTGACAGTGTCGATGTCGGGCAGCTGTGGGTCGACGGCGGTTTCCTGGAAGATCACCAGCACGTAGTCGTTTTCGGTCGCTTCATCGCGGTAGGGGCGAGCGCTGATGTCCACCAGGAAGGGGCCTTGCTCGCGTTGGATGCGGATCTTGCGCGAAGACACCGGGCTATTGAATGCTGGACCTGAAACAGCGTGGTGCGGATATCGAGGCGTAAATCGGGATGCACCAGCGTCAGCAGGTTGTGCGTCACCTCGCCGGCCACGTAGCGCAGGAATCGACCTGCGCCTTCGCTCATGTGCAGGATATCGGCCTGCATATTCACGATAACGCTGGGCGGCGCGGCTTTTTCCAGAGCGCGCAGATGGATGTCCGCGAACGAGACCTTGCTGGGCGCCTTGGTTTCAATCGCCAGCGTTGTGGCGCTCGGGCGCAGATAGCCGCCTCGCGGCATCGTCGGGGCGCGGCGCGCGGCGGACGAGCCGGCACGCACCCTGAAAATGCGGTTGCGCTTGTCCACCGGTACGAACAGGTCCAGGCAGCCGTCGGCCGACTCCGAGGAGCCGAGAAACAGGTAACCACCGGGACGCAACGCGAAATGGAACATTTGCAGGATGTCGCGTTGCACTTCGCGGTCCAGGTAGATCAACAGGTTGCGGCACACGATCAGGTCGATCTGCGAGAACGGTGGGTCGGCCAGCAGGCTGTGTTTGGCGAACAGCACCTTTTCCCGAATTTCCTTGCGCACCCGGTAGTGCTGGTTCTTCTCCTTGGCAAAGTACTGGCGCAACCGTTGAGGCGGTACGTCGGTGATGATCGCTTCGGGGTACACGCCGTTGCGGCCATGGGTAATGGCCCGCTCATCAATATCAGTGGCAAACACCTGCATCTTTGCACCGCTGGCGTCCAGCGCCAGTTGCTCGGCCACCAGCATCGCCAGGCTGTAGGCCTCTTCGCCGGTGGAGCATCCTGCCGACCAGATACGCACTTCCTCACGGTGCGGCACGCTGTCTTCCAGTGACTTCACCAGGTTGGGGATCACGTCTCGCTCAAGCGCTTCGAAGGCCTCGCGGTCGCGAAAGAAGTTGGTCACGCCAATCAGCATGTCGCCCAGCAACGCCTTGGTTTCGTCCGGGTTGGCCTGGAGGAAGTTGTAATAGGTGGCGAGGTCGGGTTGGGCCGTGACCTGCAAGCGCCGCTCGATACGACGTAACACCGTGGCGCGCTTGTAATGCTTGAAGTCATGCCCGGTACTGGCGCGCAACTGGATCAGAATATCCAGCAACAGCTGCTCGGCCACGGCGGCATCGCGTTCGGTGCTGGGTGGGGTGGTCTTGATCTCAGGGTCGTTGGCGGTGGGCAGCACAATCGACTGGGCATTGCGCCACAGTTCCAGCAGCTTCTGCGGCATTTCCACCACAGGCAGCACCAGGTCGACCATCTGGGTTTCGATGGCCGCCAGCGGCATGCCATCGTACTCGGCGTCTTCCGGTGCTTGTACCAGGGTGATGCCGCCTTGCTCTTTGATGCGCGACAGCCCCACCGCGCCATCTGAGCCGGTACCGGACAGGATCAGGCAAAACGCGCGTTCTTTATGGGTGTCTGCCAGGTCGCGAAAAAACAGGTCGATGGCAATGTGCGGTCCACCTTCGCGCACGGAAGGTGAGACCGCGAGGTAGCCATCATTCATCTTCAAGAGCTGTGCTGGCGAGATGACGTACACGTGATTCTTTTCGATGGGCGTGGCGTCATTGACCTGCGACACCGGCATGCGGGTCGTTTCCTGGATGATCTTGTCTGCCACGCTTTGATGGTCGGGCGAAAGATGCAGGACCACCACGAAGGCCATGCCGCAGTCTTTAGGCATGTGCTCGAAAAACGCTTTCACGGCTTGCAGCCCGCCCGCCGACGCACCGATACCCACCACCGGGAAATTCAAGTTGCTGGGGGTCAGATCTTTGCGTTGCGGTACGTTGGGGGACCGCGGGGGGCAGACTTCATAGATACCAACCTTGGTTAACGGCGCACAAAAAGACGGGGTGTAGAGGGAAGAACTTGAACAACGAGGGCGAGGGCTGAACCGACAGTGAAATATAGCTGAAAACCTGCTGCCAACAAAAAATGCCTTGAGGCCACCCGGTCATTCGACACACCACTACGACCCGGTTGAGACGCGCAACCGTCGGAAGGTTTAATCAAACTGACGAGTGGCCACCGCGGTTGCACGGTTATCCGATTTTCTGAAAATCCGTCTGAACTTCGCTTCCTGGCGAACCCTCGCAAAGAGAAACCCACCCAGGAGACGTTCTGATGAACAGCTATCCAAAACCACCCTTCAACGCCCAGCAACAGCCCGTACCCGGTGAGCAACGCAGGATGGACCCGATGCCCGATTGCGGTGAGCAGTCGTACCAAGGCTCGGGCCGGCTCGCCAATAAAATCGCCTTGGTCACCGGTGCCGACAGCGGCATCGGACGGGCCGTGGCCATTGCCTTCGCACGTGAAGGCGCGGACGTGGCAGTGTCGTACCTGGATGAACATGAAGACGCCAAGGAGACCGCACGCTGGGTCGAGGCGGCGGGTCGTCAATGCCTGTTACTGCCCGGCGACCTGGGCGATGCGGCGCAGTGCACGGCCATCGTCAACGACACCGTGGAGAAGTTCGGCCGCATCGATGTGCTGGTCAACAACGCAGCGTTCCAGATGACCTATCAATCGCTGGAAGACATCCCCGACGAGGACTGGGTGAAAACCTTCAACGTCAACATCACCGCGATGTTTCGCATCTGCAAGGCCGCGCTGCCTCATATGGCCGAGGGCAGTTCGATCATCAATACCAGCTCGGTCAACTCCGATATGCCCAACCCCAGCCTGTTGCCCTATGCGGCCACCAAAGGCGCGATTGCCAACTTTACCGCCGGCCTGGCGCAGATGCTCGGCGAGCGGGGGATTCGCGTCAACAGCGTGGCACCCGGGCCTATCTGGACGCCATTGATCGTCTCGACGATGACGCCGGACATGGTGAAAAACTTTGGCGGCAACACCCCACTGGGGCGCCCAGGCCAGCCAGTGGAAGTGGCGCCGATCTATGTGCTGCTGGCGTCGGATGAAGGCAGCTACATCTCCGGCGAACGCTACGGCGTGACGGGTGGCAAGCCGATACTTTGATCAGTGATTGAGGAGGGCGGTATGAGCGAAGCCTCGAAGCACCACGAACCGAATCCTTCTGAGCGCAAGGTGCGCCCGCCGGCGGCTAAGCGAAACGATAAATCGCAGTCGCCGGCAGGCGGGCAACAGGCACGGGAGCAAGGCGGTGTTGCCCCTGGAGGCCCTTCGACAGACCCTGAGTCAGGGGCGTGAACGCTAGGGGATATACACTCGGCCTGACATCCTGATTGGTTGTCAGGCCGCTATCGCAGGCAAGCCAGCTCCCACATTTGGATCGTAGGGTGTCAGGTTGATGCGTGCCGGCTGACGTTATTTCCGCTTGGAACGATGAATTCGCATCCACTCTCGATAGGCCACTGTACGCTGCGCATCCGCACGTTTCTTCGCCTCGGTAAACCGCGCCCACGTCTGCGCATCGCCGCTGTAAGACTCAATGATCTCGTACGCCAACGCGTCCAATCGATCCGCTTCGAAGAACATCTCGGCGTTTCGCGTGACCTCGTCGTCCCGCCTGTTTGTCGTTGTGTAACCAAGAGTCTGACTGTTCATCCTCTGAGGCCCTCCGCCCATTGAATCTGTGCCGCGCCACTCCAGCGCACCTGGGTAATGCCGTATTTCTCCGCCATCGGTTTTGACACCCGCTTGAACGTGTGTTGCCCAAATTTGGGGATGACCGCCACACCAGCGTCGCAACTGGCCCAATGCCAAGCCTCGGCATTGTCCATGCGCGGTGCGCGCACGATGAAGGACTTGGGCTCGCCATGCAGCTGGTACTCGATAGTGAATAGGTCGTTGTGTTTCATGAGGCCTCCTTGATACTCATGAACTACAGATATTTGACGTCAAAAATAATTCAAATAAGTTGTCCGACAATTCGATGATTGGGCGCAGGGCGTGGACGAGACCTAATCGTCTACCGTGAAGGTGACCCATCCAGGCCCATCGGCCGGGCGGTTCAGCTCGGCGATGACCCCGCTGACGGAGGAGCCGTCGGGCAAATTGACGGTGATAAAGTTGGGATTGCCGGGCCAATCCAACGGCGTGTCAAAATCCAAACGCGCGATGGTCGGCTTACCGCTACTATTCATTTGGATGTTTTTTGATTCGTTTAGGCGTTCATCTGAGGGCGTTCCAAGATGGCGCGAGGCAGTGATGACACTGGCAATACCTTGGTAGTCGTAAGTCATGCTGGGTTACCTCATGTAAAGGGGGCAGTTGCCCGTGTGTTCATTGGTTGAGTAGGCGACGGCATAGGGCTGGATCATCATTGGCTGGTCTTGGGTAGAGAAAGGCCCGCAAATGATCGTTCAATCCAAATGACTGACTGGCGGTGTCAATGTTGATGAGCTTTCAGTGTTGGGTCGGCGATCTGGATAACCTTGCCCTGGCGCCACGCGTCTGCACCGGGTGCGATGGGCGGCGAGGCAATATCTGCGCGAGAACTTTTCTTTTCTGTACTGTCGATGCCCAGGCGTTTATCTCGTTCGGCGACCATACGCGGGTCAGCCTGGCCATCAGCGGTAAACCCCATCATCAACTGCGGGACACCCAGGGGCAGGCGTTTATCCAGATCGGTATGCCAGGTGTGCCAGGTCTTGCCGTAGGTGTGCACCAGCTTCTCCATCAGCGCATGTTCCGCCACCTCAGGAATTCCCGGAGCGACCAGTTGCCCTGACTTCACTTCATGCACATGGCTGTGCCACAGCGCCTGTTCAGGCGCGGGCAGCGTGTTGAACTGCGCCTCGCTGATGATGTACTCCACGCCCATCAACTTTGCATCCTTGCGGTTGCCATCGTAGATCACACACTGGATGACCTCCTCATTGAGGATTGCGCAGTAGTGATGCGCCTCCATTTGCACATCGGGATGGCCGTTGTAGAAGTGAAAACCGTCCAGGTAGGCGTTCAGGGCATCAATCGGTGGGCGTGATTGCAGCAGAGCGGCGCCGGCTTCCAGCGTTCGGGTCGAAGGCGTTGTCGGCTTCCCAGGTGCCTCGACATTCGAAGGTGAGTTGTTGCCAGCGCAGGCGCTGAGCAGGGACAGTGTTATTGCGGCGGATAGGGATTGGGTTACTCGGTGGGTTGGGGTGTCAGTCATGGTCGGCTGCCTCCTGTTGCCGGTAATCTGCGCCAGGTTTGATCCTGTTCTTATTGGAAAGACGAGCGTACGGGGCGTTCAAAATGCTTTGAGTTGAACACCCACTCATGTGCGAGCTGGCTTGCCTGCGATGACGGCCTGACAGTCGACACCTATCTACCTGACGCCCTGCGATCAAATCGTTGGAGCGGGTTCGCTTCGCATCATGGTTACCATCGATCCCTACAACGTTGTGCAAGGGCGCAAGGTACGCTGACCGGCGTAGGGCTCAGATCGGGCCGCTTGAAGAATTCTTCTCCTGCTTGATGTCGTCGACCGGCTTGGGTTGCCCCAGCTTGCTGTACTGCTCACGCAATTTTTGCAGGTCGTGCGACCCGAGCTTATCCAGGCTCAACGCCGCATTGTGAGCTTCTTTGGTGGCACGAATCAGCTCGTCCAGTTTCAGATGAAGAATATCGTTGTCGCGGTTCTGGGTATTCTGGATCAGGAACACCATCAGGAAGGTGATGATGGTGGTGGAGGTGTTGATGATTAACTGCCAGGTGTCGTTGTAATGAAAGTAAGGCCCGGTGAGCGCCCAGACAGCTATCAAGCTGACGGCCGTCAGAAAGGTTTTTGAGCTGCCCGCCTGGTTGGAGAGTTTCTGGCAGAATTTCGCGAACTTCATGGTGCTGTCTCCTAGGGGGATGTTCCTCTGTAGACCCCAGCAGAATTTCGAAATTCTTTTTTACAAGTCGGTTTTTTTGACAAAAATCAATCAGCAAAAACCCTTTGCGCAGGAGCACTCAGCATGTCGGTCGCTGCTTCTATCGTTGAATACCTCAAGCACCATCAGTTGGTCGTCACGACGGCCGAGTCGTGTACCGCTGGCAAGATCATCACCTTGCTTTCGCAGATCGACGGCAGTGGCTCGTGGATCGAAAGCGGGTACGTGGTGTATTCGCCAGAGGCGAAACAGCGGCTGTTGAACGTGCGTCGCTATACCATCGATACCTTCAATCTCACCAGCTGTGAGGTCGCCCAGGAAATGGCTCACGGCGCGCTGCGCGACAGCCCTGCGGATGTAGCGGTAGCGACCACGGGCCTGCTGGGGCCGGATGGAATTGATGGCATTCCTCCAGGCACCGTTTGTTTCGCCTGGGCCTATCGAAATGGGGGAGCGCTGAGTGTGTTCAGTCGCAAGGAACGCTTCATGGGCTCCCGTGAGCAGGTGCAGTTGGCCGCTTCCCTTCACGCGTTGAAATGGCTGCCGCATTTTCACCAGCGGGCGATGGCGGGTGAACGCGCCTAATGCTGCCAAGTGCGCGCGTTTACGGCTGCGGTTCGATGTCCAGCAGCAAGTCGCCGTTGGTCAAGGTTTCAACCTGCTGCACCACGCCACGACAGACCTGACCGTCCCATTCAAAGGTAACTCTGTGGGCTTTCAGCAATTGCGCTGGCCATGGCGGCGCTAGCCGCAACTGCACGTCTGGCGCAGTGCGCACAAGCTGCCCCATGCAATCGCTGGCGAGCGCGTTCACACCGAACAGCGTGTCTTGCAGGTAATCAACTTTGATCGGTTGCAGCGTTGCGTCAGTAGAGTCCGCCATGTCTTTTACCCCACCGACGACCGCCAGAAAGACTGCCTGGCCATGACCATTTCCTCACGTATTTCCCGAACAAGCCGGTTGATCCCCGAGACGCCGTGATAGTGGGCGCGGTTGATGTTGGCGACGGTGAATTGATCCATACCGTGCGCCGTTACGGTGACTGAAAGGCTGCCGTCCGCGTTGAGCGCGCACTTGACCGCGCACTTGGGGAGGCGAGCGGAAAGGGCCGTTTCGATTTCGGCTTTCGTTAACGTATCCATGAGTTCACCGCATAAAGGACTCAGCGCGATAAGGCTAGCTCACAATGACTGTGCGTAAATACTGGCAAAGTAATGGTTTTGGAAGGAGGGTCGTCCACAACTGAGCGTCGAAAGCCTTTACGTGAAACCTATGCTGAAAGTTAGCTCGTTGTTGAATGCTTCCGAGGCGTTTTCACAGTCGTTGGCGAAGTTGCCGCCCGATGCTTGGCCGCCTTTTTCCGTAAGCCGGAGGAGATTTGTTCATGCTTCTACATAACAAGCGACTTCAGTCGCGTTCCGTTACTTCACCCAAAACCTGAGCCATGACCAAGGTTGTACGGTGGCGCGGCGCCCAACCACGGCGCCGCGCCCTTCAGGGGGAAGATGGCACTGCGCAGCGTTTTCACGGTCCATGGAACACGTACCACGTATCTGGAGGTGAACCTTGGCGACAAAGAAGAAGCCTGTGGTCGACGGTATGGAATTGGCAATGCTGTCTGCCAGCCGCAAAGACCTGTTCTTTGCGGCCATGCAAGCCAGCCACAGTGCAATGATCGTGACCGACCCCGCCGGGCTTGATAACCCGATCATCTTTGCCAACCAGGCGTTCCTGACCCTGACAGGCTTTGAACTGGACGAAGTGATCGGACGCAATTGCAGGTTCCTGCAAGGGCCCCAAACCGATAAAAACGCGCTGCACCAGGTGCAGCGCGCGGTTGAGCAGCACCATGAAGCCTGTGTCGAGGTGCTCAATTACCGCAAAGACGGCTCGACCTTCTGGAACGAGCTGTTCATTTCGCCGTTGTTCAACGAACGTGGGCAGCTGGTGTATTTTTTCGCCTCGCAGTTGGACGTGAGCCGGCGCCACGACGCTGAACAGCGCGTGCGTCGCGCACAAGACTTGGAAGCACTGGGGCAACTGACCGGTGGCATCGCCCATGACTTTAATAACCTGCTGCAAGTGATGATGGGTTATCTCGACTTGATCCAGCAGAGCGCCAAGCGCCCCGGTAGCGATCCGCAGCGCATCGTCAACAGTGCCAGCCGTGCCAGGGCAGCGGCGCAAAAAGCTCAGACCCTGACCCAGCAGTTGCTGGCGTTTTCGCGCAAGCAACGGCTCGACAGTCGGGTGATCAACTTGAACAGTTTGCTCGGTCGCCCCGACTTCATGGCGCGTGCGCTGAAGGGTGTCGAGTTGCATGTGGAGCTTGCCGACGATTTGTGGAATTGCCGCATCGACCCGGTCCAGGCGGAACTGGCAGTGCAGCACCTGTTATCGAATGCCCAGGATGCTTTGCACGGGCGTGCTGACCCGACGGTAACCGTCAAGACCTGCAACGTCCAGGTGCCCGGCGATCTCGGTGCCGAGCGGGATGGGTTGACCGAGGGCTGTTACGTGAGTATTTCGGTCTCCGATAACGGCAACGGCATCGACGCAGGTATTCAGGACAAAGTCATGCAGCCGTTCTTCACCACCAAGGAAGAAGGCCAGGGCTCGGGCCTGGGGTTGTCGATGGTGTATGGCTTCGTCAAGCAATCGGGCGGCACGGCGCGGATTCATTCAGACCCGGGCATCGGTACGACGATTCGCTTGTACTTTCCTGCAGATGACAGCCAGCTGTGGGTCGAGCAGACCCCCACAGCCATCTCACCGCAAGGTAACGAACGCATCCTGATCGTGGAGGACCGGCCCGAGGTGGCCGAGTTGGTGCAGGTCATTCTGTCTGACTACGGTTACCACACCGACATCGCCCTCAATGCCGCCGAGGCATTGGGTATGCTCAAACAGGCGACGTATGACCTGGTGTTCAGTGACTTGATCATGCCCGGCGCTATGAATGGCGCGGCGTTGGCGCGGGAGGTGTCGCGCTTGTATCCGCACATCAGGATCTTGCTGACCACCGGCTATGCGAAAGACGCGCTGGCCCGCGCGGAGATAGAGGTGCATGCGTTCGAGTTGATTCCCAAGCCGTATCAGCCTGCTGACCTTCCCCGGAAAATCCGTGCAGTGCTCGATGCCTGATCGAGCAGGCCACTGCGCCCCAAATGTGGGAGCGGGCTTGCCCGCTAAGGCGGTGTGTCCGTCACTGCATCTGTTACAGCACGACCGCTTTCGCAGGCAAGCCAGCTCCCACAGTTGATCTTCGTTGCTTTGAGCATTGCGTTCGCTTGGTAGAGTGGCATTAGGGCTCGCCGCCGATCATAACCGTGAATCCCGCGCTCCCACATAGCTACCTCAGCACCGCCAACACCAGTTTAAGCGCCAACATCAGTACAATCGAAAATCCGAATACCCTGCGCGCCCAGCCGGCCGGTTCGGTCAGGCGTGGCTGTACGTATGGCGTTGCGCCCCGCCTGATGCTGCTCCGCGCACACTCTGTTGCTGCAGCCCGCACAGACTGCTTGTATGCTGGCACTCTGAAACCGGTTGCCCCTGTGAGTACCGACGTTCGAATGATGGCTGGAACGGAAACCGGACTTCCTTAAGGTGCTGACGTGAAGCGTGATACCCGTCTTGTGATGCTGTTGCTGTTGGTGATCGGCTGTTCCCTGACTTCGCTGACGATTTGGAAAGTCCTGTCTTCCCGCGACCGTGCGCTGGCGGAAGTGGATGTGCATGGCTTGAACCTGACCCAGGCCCTTAACACCTATACCGAAGGCATCGTGCGGCAAAGCTCGTTGCTGTTGCTGGGGCTGGTTGAGCGCCTGGAAACCGAAGGCAGTGGCCCGGTGCAAATCCAGCGAATCAGCACGCTGATCAACCGACAGCAGCCGCTGATGCCGCAGTTGAGCGGCATCACCATTTATGATCATCAGGGCCGGTGGCTGCTGTCTTCCAATCGCGCGATCCCGGAGGGCGCCAATAGCAGTGATCGGGCCTATTTCATCCACCATCGCGACGATCCGAGCGCTGAACCTTTTATTGGCCCGCCGATTCAAAGCCGCGCCAACCAGGAATGGGTGGTGACCATCAGCCGCCGTTTCAACGACGCGGCGGGCAACTTCGCTGGCGTGGTCGCTGTGACCCTGGGGGTGGAAAACTTTCTGCGGGTGTTCGGCAAACTCGATGTAGGCCAGGAGGGCGCCATCGGCCTGTCCTACGCCGACGGCACGTTGCTGGTGCGTTACCCCTTCCGCGAGCAGGACATGGGCCGCAACTTTTCCACCTCGCCTATTTATTCCAAGTACCTCGTCGACCAGCCTGTGGGCACTGCGGCCTATACCTCCAGCCTGGACGGGGTAGAGCGGCTCTATGCCTTTCGCAAGAGCGAAACCCTGCCGCTGATCACCACGGTCGCGTTGGGCAAGCACGAAGCCCTCGCGGCGTGGCGCATCGAGGCGGCACTGTCAGCGGTCGTGGTGGTGGGGCTGTTGGGGCTGACGGGGCTGATCGGCTGGTTTCTGATCCTGGATATCCGCAGGCGTACGGCGGCGGAAGAGGCGTTGCGTGTCGCCCAGCAACAGTTGCTCGACTCCAATCGGCAATTGGCGCTATTAGCGAAAAAGGATGCGCTGACCGGCCTCGCCAACCGCCGCTGTTTTGACCAAACGCTGGCCGTTGAAGCGCGCCGGGCGCAGCGCGAGGGTACGTCACTGGCATTGCTGATGATCGATATCGACCATTTCAAACGCTTCAACGATGCCTTTGGTCACGTCGCGGGAGATGCTTGCTTGCAGGCGGTCAGCACGTTATTGGCAACGTGCGTGCGGCGGCCGTCGGACCTGGTGGCGCGCTATGGCGGCGAAGAAATGGCGATCATCATGCCCGCGACTGACAGTGCAGGGGCTGCAGTGGTCGCGCAACGCATTCTTGCGCGCCTGCAGCAGGAGAACATTACACACCCAGGCAGCCCTTTCGGGCGCGTGAGTGTGAGTATCGGTATCGCGACGGGCACGAGTTCACGGCTGGAGCCGGTGTTGGGTTTGGTCGAGGCGGCCGATGCAGCGCTTTACGGTGCGAAGGCGGCGGGGCGCAATGGGTTCAACGTGCCCCCTACGGACGTGACTTCGGGCGGCTGAAACGGCTTTTACCTGGGTATGCGCGGCTTACATCCCAAGCGTCGGGATCATGAGTTCGCCGCACTCCATCAGTTGGCCTGCGGTGACTTGCAGCTGCGGCGTGGGTTTGGCCGCATAGCCTGCGATGAAGCCGGCACTCAGCAGTGCCAGGCAGAGGACGGCTTTTTTCACTAGCATGCTCGGGGTCTCGATCGGTTCAAAAGGGTGAACCACAGATTGTGCATTCGAGAAAAGGTTCCCGCGTAGCGCTCCCCCGGCCAGTCCGCTGATCTTGCCGGGTCATCGGGTTCAGGGCCGTGGGCTGGGTGAACGATCAGATACCCAGCGCATGACCTTTTCAAGGTGACCCGTGTGTTCGTCCCGCTGTTCGCTGAGGACGATAAATCCGTGCTTCTGGTAGAAATGAATGCTGGCAACATTCTGCGAATACACGCTCAGTTGAAGAGCGGCTCTAGACCCCATGGCATCTTCCAGCAACTGCGTGCCTACTCCGCGGCCCTGATGAGCCGGTGAGACAAATAGCGCTGCCAAGGTGTTTTCATACACGCAACTGAACCCCCGCACTTGTCCATCAACCTCAAACACGCGTGTCACGGCGCTTGGCAGGTAGATTTCACGCATGGCGCTTAATTGGCCATGCCAGAACGCGGGGGCGATGAAGTGGTGAGCCAGGAGTGACGCCTGCAACCAGATGTCCAGCACAGGTTCCACATCAGCGTTTCGAAAGTCGCGAATCATACGGCCTCAACGTTTGAATGAGCAGGGCGAACACCGGCGCGTCGGCGGGCGGTGTCGCGTTTAAAAACCCCCGAGGCAGCGATTTTAAGCAGCCGACGAAAGTTCGGGCATTGCGTGTGATCAGGCGCAGGGCAGGCTGCCGCGTGCCGCAAGCCACGACTCATGGCGCGCAGTTGCCTGACCGTCGCATCAATCTCGTCGGCCTTGGCCAGCAGCACCGCTCTGTCCACATCGGCCTGGCCGTTTGGCGATAGCATGGCCTGTATTTCATCCAGCGAAAGTCCACCCGCCTGCCCAAGTGCAATCAGCGCTAACTGCTCAATCACCGCCGCTGGAAACTGGCGGCGAATACCGGGTGGGCTGATCGAGGTGATCAGGCCTTTCTTCTCATAAAAACGCAAGGTATGGGCAGGGACTCCCGTGCGCTTGACGACCTCTGCGATATCCATTGGCAACCCATTGACTTGAAGTTGACTTCAACTTCTATGATGCCTGCGCACGTTCAATGGGTCCATGAATAAGAGGTAGATATGGCAGCGCTGGAAGTGGTCGCACAGGTTGTGCTGTTGGGGGTGGGAGCTACCGCCGTGATGGATATGTGGATGTTGTTGATGAAGGTTCTTGGGGTTCCAACGCTGAATTTCGCGTTTGTGGGGCGTTGGGTCGGCCATGCATGCCAAGGGCGGTTTGTTCACGCCAGCATAGGGCGGGCGTCATCCGTTCGAGGTGAAGTGGCCCTGGGCTGGGTCGCGCATTACGTCACCGGCGTTGTTTTTGCGATCACGCTAGTGTGGGTTGAAGGGATTGCCTGGCTGCAGGCCCCCACCATTTTGCCGGCACTGATACTCGGTGTGGTGACAGTGGCCGTCCCGCTGTTGCTGATACAGCCTGCGATGGGGGCCGGGTTTGCATCCTCCAAGACGGCCGCGCCAGGCAAGAATCGCCTGCGCAGTGTGATCAACCATGGGGTGTTTGGCGTGGGTCTTTACCTGGCCGCGCGGGTGATTGCCTGGGCCTGAGCGGGATCAATGGACGAATTTGACGTAAATGTGTTCAGGGTCATCGTCGTCCAGATTCTCGATCTGCCCGCTGGGAATAAAGCCGGCTTTCATCAGCAGGGCCTGGGACGCGCTGTTTGAGGCATTGGTCGAGGCGAACAGCTTGGGCGTCTTGCAGGCCGCTTCGGCCGCTGCCAGCAGACGAAGGGCGACGCCCTGGCGCTGGTACAACGGTGAAACCACCACCAGCGCAATAAACCCATGGTTGAAAAAATCGTGGGTGAGCACCAGGTAGCCGGCGCACACGTCAGCGTCAGCGGCTACAAGGCATTGCTGGCGAATCACGGCGTCATAGATAAACACGCGACGGCTGGCATGCTCGGTTGCGTAGGCATCCAGTGCGACCAGGGCATGCACATCGTCGGGGGTGGCTTGGCGGATCAGCCAGTGTGGGGCAGCGGGAGGCAGAAGGTATTCAGCCATGGTCGTGGAGCATCCTCTGTTTGAACATTTGACCCCACGTGCTTGATGACAGTCCCTTGTGCATTGATGAGGCGATGCTATCGCCCGCTATAGCACAGTTACAGGGTGCGAAGGGGTTACGTTTGTTGGCCTGGTTGCGGTCGTTGTTTAGAAATGTTTATGTGTTCCAATGGTTATCTCGACTTGCGCAGGAAGCGCATCGGCCGAGGCCATTCAGTCTTTTAACAGATACATCCCAAGGAGTAACACCATGCAAGGAAGCACATCGTTCAAGTACCTGGCGTTTTCGTTGATCCCGTTGATGGCCGCCTGTACCACGCCCACACGCCAATCCGCCGTCCTCCCTGCGCCACCCTTGCAGTTCGATAACTGCGCGGTTGGCTGCCCCACCGGCGGCAGCCCGGTGACGTTGAACCGCCAGGCCTACACGTTGAACAACAACGGCTCGACCAAGTTTGCCAACTGGGTCTCCTACAAGATCACTAAGACCACTGCCGCCAGCGGGCGCTCCCGTGACTGGCGCACCGATCCGGATATTCCAGCCGGGGAAACCCTGGACCCGGTGGATTACAACGGCGCCAACGTCGCGCTCAAAATCGACCGGGGGCATCAGGCCAACCTCGCGTCAATGGCCGGTGTGGCCGATTGGCAAACCCTCAACTACCTGTCGAACATCACGCCGCAAAAAGCCGAACTCAACCAGGGGCCGTGGGCGCGCCTGGAAGACCAGGAGCGCACTCTCAGCAAGGAGCCAGGCGTCGATCAGGTGTATGTGGCCACCGGGCCGCTGTATGAGCATTTTGTTGGCTCGTTGCCAGGTACGAACAAAGTGCACACCATCCCCAGCGGCTATTGGAAAATCATCGTGGTCGGCAGTTCGCCGGAAACGGGTCTTTACGCCTCATTCGTGATGAACCAGGAAACCCCCAAGGGCGCAGATTTTTGTGATTACCAGGTCACCGTGGATCACATCGAGGAGCGCTCGGGGCTGACGTTCTGGAGCACCTTGCCGCAAGCGATGCAAGCCACGCTGAAGGCCAGGCAGGGCCAGTTGCCGAGTCGAATCGGCTGTAACCGAACCAAAGCCTGACGCCTAGTCGGCACACACCAATGAGGGCCTGCGGCTGCTGTTTTTGCCCAGGCGCTCACGTGTGCTGATATCTGTCGGCGGCGTGCCGGTGCTTGCCTCTTCATGCAGCGCTGCTTCCAGCGCTTGCAAATGCTTGTTGAGGATTTTCACCGAACCGCTCGGGTTAGCGGGGTCGAAGGGGATCCGGCCGTTGGCAATCAGCACCATGGCCAGTTCCCAGGCGCGTTGTGAGTCGTGCATGACAGGGGTTCCTTCTTCAGCGTGATCGATATAGAGCTGTGACCCGCTGCCAACGCCCCGGTATCAACTGGGTTGCCGCCGAAATTTCGATCATTTCAACGATTCAGTTGCGCTGAAACCATCATCTTTTTAGATGGTGCCCCGGGGAGCGTCGAAAGAATGAACCACCGCGGCGCGGTGGTCACCTAATCCCTATGAATCGGTCGTTTCCCATTCATTGTTCCGAGGGGCAACCATGGACTCTGTACTGCGGGCTGTGGCGATTTACCTGGTGCTGCTGGTGCTGTTCAAAGTTGCCGGCAGGCGCACGCTGGCCGAGCTCACCACCTTTGACCTGGTTTTGTTGATGGTCATCGGCGAAGCCACCCAGCAGGCGTTGCTGGGCGAAGATTTCTCGATGACCAACGCCGTGCTGGTCATCGCCACCCTGATTGCCATCGACATTGGCTTCTCGCTGGCCAAGCAGCGTTCAGCCTGGTTCGCGCGGGTGCTCGATGGCGGGCCGACGGTGCTGGTCGAGCAAGGCCAGGTGCTGCACAAACGGCTCAAGCATGCGCGGCTGGACGAGGGTGACATTCTTGAGGCGGCCCGGTCCACCCAAGGGCTTGTCGAGCTCAAGCAGATCCGCTTCGCGATTCTTGAGCGCAACGGCAAGATCTCGGTGATCCCGTTTGATTGATACGCGGCCCCCATTCGTCAGCCAAGGGTCTGTTTTTTGAACGCACGCGCCTCTGTACCAGACAGATAGATCATGGGCGGACGAATGTTGCTGTCGTCACGCGGATATCACTCACTCGCCAGCAGGTGAACCTTCATGAAGAAGCTTTATATGTGCCTGGGCCTGTGCAGCGCGTTCATGCTGCACGGCTGTTTTGACAACGCCGACAACGCCACTAAAGACAACAACAGTGGCACCCAGTCGTCGGTGCAGATGCAGGAAGGCAAGGCGGACGAAAATAAATAGCGCGGCCTTGCAGCCGACGCTTATCTACCTGAATGCTCATCGCCCAACTGTGGGAGCTGGCTTGCCTGCGAATGCATCGACTCGGTTTACCTGATGAACCGAGGCGTTTGCATCGCAGGCAAGCCAGCTCCCACAGTTGATCGCGACCGATCAGCGCATATGCAGGATGATCGGGCTACTGCTCGCCGGGTCGGTATGCCCGCGCAACTTGCCCACGGCCTTCGCATCGACCGCGCCGCCGTGGTTGCCCCAGGTACCGCGCACGTAGCTCAGCACGTCGGCGATTTCCGAGTCGGACAATTGCTCACGGAACGCCGGCATGCGGTAGGCGTCCGGCAGGCCTGCGGTGACCACGCGTTGTGAGCCGTTGAGGGTGATGTTGATCGCGGACGCATCTTCCTTGGCCAGGGCCGAGGTAGCGCCGGCCAGAGGCGGCATCCAGTCGGGCTGGCCTTTGCCGTCGAGCCCATGGCAGGAGGCGCAGCGGGTCGCGTACGTGTGGGCACCGGGGACATCCGAGCGTGCCGTTACCGGCTGATATTGCCAGGGGCTGCCGTCACGCTGGGGGTCGCCGGGCAGTGACTTGAGGTAGCGAGCGATCGCGGCCAGGTCATCGTCCTGCATGAACTGCGTGGAGTTGTTGAAGGCTTCGGTCATCGAGCCATAGACCACGGCATGCTGGTTGCGACCGGTCTTGAGGAACTGCACGATCTGTTCCTCACTCCAGCGCCCCAGGCCGGTGTTGTGGTCCTGGCGCAAGCTGGGGGCGTACCAGCCGTCGAGCAGGGCACCGGCCAGGAATGGCGCGCCAGATTCGTCCAGGGCTTTCTCGTTGAACGCCAGCCCCCGTGGTGTGTGGCAACTGCCGCAGTGGCCGGGGCCTTGGACGATATAGGCGCCCCGGTTCCACAGTGCGTCCTGGCCGGGCTTGGCGGCATAGGTCGCGGTCGGTGCAAACACACCGTTCCACAGGGCGATGGGCCAACGCAGATTGAGCGGCCAGGGGATGTCGCTGGGGATATTAGGCTGGTTGGCCGGTTGCACGCCTTTCATGAAAAACGCGTACAGCGCCTGGATGTCGTCGTCGCTGAGCTTCACATAAGACGGGTAGGGCATGGCCGGGTAGAGTCGTCGCCCACCCGGTGCTACGCCGTGGCGTACGGCGCGGTCGAAGTCCGCCAGGCTATAGGTGCCGATGCCATGCTCGCGGTCGGGGGTGATGTTGGTGGCGTGGATCGCCCCCAGCGGCGTGGCCATTTCCAGGCCACCGGCGAAAGGCTGCTTGCCGGCCAGGCTATGGCAGGCCACGCAGTCACTCACGCGCGCGACGTATTCACCGCGGCTGACCAAGGCGGGGTCGAAACTCGTGGCCTGTTGCTGTTCAAAAGGCGAGGCAGGCTCGCGGGTGACGTACCAGGCCAGCAGGCCGGCGGCGACCACGCAGGGCAGCACCAGCCACCCTGCGGTTCTTGCGAATCGGCGGTTATTCATGGGTGTTCCCTGTCGGTTAGCTGAAGGTGTGGCGGCTCAACGGTAAGCTGCGAATGCGCTGGCCAGTCAACTGTGCCACCGCATTGACCACCGCCGGTGCCACGGCGGGCAATGGCGGTTCACCGATGCCACCCATCTTTTCGCCGCTTTCCACGATCTTCACGTGGACCTGCGCCATACGCGAGGGCGGCAGGATCGGATAAAGGTCGTAGTTACGCGCCCGTGGCATACCGTCCACGTACACCGCTTCCTCCAGCAACGTTTGCGACAGCCCCAAGGCTACCGCGCCGCTGACCTGTGCTTGAATGATGGCCGGGTTGACGATGCTGCCCGGGTCGATGGCCTCCCAGATATGGTGGACCTTGACCTGGCCGTTCTCGATCGACACTTCGGCGACTACCGCCGCGTGAGAGCCAAAGGGCGAAGCCATGGCCACGCCGCGAGCACGGCGTGTACCGTCCTCTGCGGTATAAGGGCCGCGCTTCCAGCCCCCCGACAATTCACCCACCGCTTGCAACAAGGTAGTCAGCCGCGGGTTGTCGCGCAGCAGGTGCAGGCGCAGCTCGTAAGGGTCGTGGCCGCCTTTGTCCGCCAGCTCATCCAGGAACGACTCGTAGAAAAAGTCATTGAGCGAGTTGCCCACCGAACGCCAGTAACCGAGCATGGCCGGGCCTTTGACGTAGATCTGCGCGATGCGTTTGTTGGGGATCGCATAACTCTTGCCCGACAAGCCTTCCAGGGCAGTTGGGTCGATCTGATCGCCTTGTTTGCCACTGAGGGCTTCTGTGGGGCCTTCGGTGGCGCTGACCGCTTCGATGGCCACAGGCAGGCCTTTGTCATCCAGCGCAGCGCGGAACTTGACCACGGCGACCGGGCGCAATACATCGCGCACGAATTCTTCTTCACGGCTCCAGATCAGCTTGATTGGCCGGCCCACCGCCTTGGCCAACGCGATGGCTTGCGGGTAAGGATTTGCCGAGTCATACAGGAAATGCCGGCCGAAAAAGCCGCCCAGCAGCGGCGAGTGCAGGGTGATTTGCTCAATGCTCAGACCGGTGCGCTTGGCAATGTCGGCACGGAACATATCCGGCGCCTGGTTAGGCAGCCACACCTCCAGCGTGCCGTCGGGGTTAAAGCGTGCCAAGGCTGAAGGCGGTTCCAACTGGGCATGGTTGAGGTACTGGTTGTGGTAGGTGGCTTCGACGCGGGTTTTGGCGCTGGCCAGTGCGCCGGCCACATCGCCTTCGTTTTCGTCATCGCGGGCCGGGCCTTGCTGGGCGGCGAGGAAGTCGCGGTACTTGTCGCTGGAGAAATCCGCTGGCATCGCCCGCACGGTGGAGTCGGCGGCGGCTTCAAGCCACTCCACCTGGATGGCTTCGACGGCCCGCTTGGCATGCCACCAACGTTCAGCTACCACAGCTACGGCGCCGGGCAGGGTGTGAACCGAATGCACGCCTTTCATGGCTTGCACCTGCGCCTGGTTGCGCAGGCTGCCCACGGTCATGCCCAGGCGTGGCGCATGCTGGACGGCGGCATGGAGCATGCCGTCGATTTTCAGGTCGATGGTGTACTGCGCCTTGCCGGTGGATTTGTCATAGGCATCCAGGCGCTTGACCGGCTTGCCGATCCAGCGGAACTGGCTCGGGTCGCGCAGGGTGATGCTGGCCGGGTCGGGCACCGGCATATCCAGGGCGGCACCTGCCAATTCGCCGTAGCCCAGGGAGCGACCGGAAGCGGCGTGCACCACGCGACCGGGTTGGGTGGTCAGCTCGCTGAGCGGTACGCGCAGTTGCTCTGCGCCGGCTTGCATCAGCATCGCGCGGGCGAGGGCGCCGAGGCGCCGCATGGTCGGGTAGCTCATGCGCACCGACATGCTGCCGCCGGTGATGCGCATGCCATTTTCCATCACCACGTAGGCTTCGCCGGGCGGGGCCGCTTCGACGATGAATGTGGCCGGGTCGGCATCCAATTCTTCACCGACGATCTGCGCCATGGCGGTGTGGGTGCCTTGGCCGCCTTCCATGAAGGGGCTGAGCAGGCGCACGCTGCCGTCGGGGCGAATCTCCAGGAAGGCGGGCACTTGAGTGCCGCGTTCAGCGGCGGCGCCGGTCGCGGCTTGCACGCGGGAGGTGCCCAGCGGCAAGCCGAAACCGATCACCAGCGCGCCCACGGCAGTGCTGGCCAGGAAGCGGCGACGGGACAGGTTGATCGGTTCGCCCAGGGTAACGCCGGGAATGATCTCGGTGGTGTTCATCAGGCGGTCTCCTTCCCGGCGGCCAAGGCATCCATGGCGGCGTGGATCGCGTTGTAGGTGCCGCAACGGCAGAGGTTGACCATCGCCGCGTCGATCTGCGTCTTGGTCGGCGCGGGGGTATGTTTGAGCAGCGCGGTGGCCGCCATCACCTGCCCGGACTGGCAGTAACCGCATTGCGCTACTTGATGTTCGACCCAGGCCGAGACGACGCGTTTGCCTACGTCATCGGCCTCGATGGCTTCGATGGTGGTGATCTCGCGACCGACCACCCCGGCTACCGGCGTCACGCACGAGCGCACCACATTGCCGTCCACTAGCACCGAACAGGCGCCGCACTGGGCCAGGCCACAGCCGTACTTGGTGCCGGTCAGGCCCAGATTGTCGCGGATCACCCACAACAACGGCGTGTCTGCCTCGGCCTCGACTTGATAGGCCTTTTGGTTAATACGTAATTCCATGGCTGGCTCACCTGCTGATCATCGGTTGGTACTGCAGAGTTCTTATAGGAGTGGTGCGACTACAGGTCGCCCATCGTCGAACTCTAGACCAACGCGCAAGGGCTATCTATCCGATTGCCCTCAAGTTCAGAGGATCAGGCAAGTATTTGACAGGATTAGGCGCTCGCACCTATTGGAACCCGCCCGACAGCTTCTCTTTCAAGTAGCCTACCAACGCACTCACCGACTTGGGCACATGGGGTGAGTAAGGCCGTATCAAGTAGATCTCATCGGCAAATGCGCCTTTGAGTGTCCAGTCCTTCAAGACCTGCACCACTTTGCCAGCGGCCAGCGCCGCCTGGGCGCTGAAGTCCGGGAGCAGGGCGATGCCCAGGTGGTTGAGTGCGGCGTCGCGCAAGGCTTCGCTGTTATTGGTGGCGAAGCTGCCGGCGATGGGCACGGTGAGGCGCTCGATGGGGTGGCTGCCGCGTTCGAAGGTCCAGGCGGGTTGGTCGGTGCCGCGTGGGTAAAACAGGCAGTTGTGGGCCGACAGGTCGCCCGGCTCGCGGGGTTCACCGTGGTGTTGCAGGTAATCATGGGTGGCGACCAGTACCGAGGTGGTGTCGCACAGCTTCCATGCCACGTGGGTTTCGGGCACCTGGAAGCCGTGGCGCACCGCCAGGTCGTAACCCTCGGCGGCCAATGAGCTCAAGGCATCGGAGACGTCCAGTTGAATACGCACCTGTGGGTACTGCTGCAAAAAGCCAGACAGGTGCGGCACCAGTTGTTGCCGGGCGAACGCCACGGGGGCGGTCAGGCGCACCAGCCCGCGTATTTCCCCGACCGAGTCGCGCACCGAGGAAAAACTGCGGGCGATCTGCGCGTAGGCGCTGCGTACTTCGCGAGTCAGTGACAGCCCTGCATCGGTCAGCCGCACGCTGCGGGTGGTGCGCGTCACCAGCCGGGTGCCCGTGGCCTTTTCCAAGTCGGAAATGCGCTGGCTCACCGCTGACTTGCTCACCCCCAGGCGCGCGGCGGCGGCGGTGTAGGTGCCTTGTTCCTCCAGCACTGACAGCCAGTGAATGTGGGTCCACAGCCCTTCGATCTCAGCCTTTTCCATGGGTGTATTGTTCGCATATAAGGACAATAAGTTCTGGATTCTGCTCTGGTTCGGAACAAAGCGAAAGCCTATCGTGTGGACCAACGCTACCCACCTGGATCGACTGCCATGACTGCAACCATCGAGCACTACATCAACGACCAGCGCGTCAGCCGCGATGACCGTTATCAGGACGTCTACAACCCGGCCACCGGTGAAGTCACCGCCCGTGTGGCCCTGGCCAGCCGCCAGACCGTGGCCGAAGCCGTCGCCGCCGCCCAGGCCGCGTTTGCCGGTTGGGCCGACACCCCGCCGATCCGTCGCGCCCGCGTGTTGTTCGAGTACCTGCATCTGCTGCGCGAACGCAAGGACGACCTGGCGCGCATCATCGTCGCCGAGCACGGCAAGGTGTTCACCGATGCCCAGGGCGAAGTCGACCGTGGCATCGACATTCTCGAATTTGCCTGCGGCATTCCCAACCTGCTCAAGGGCGAACACTCCGACCAGGTATCCCGTGGCATGGACAACTGGACGATGCGCCAGCCGTTGGGCGTGGTCGCCGGCGTGACGCCGTTCAACTTCCCGGTGATGGTACCGATGTGGATGTACCCCATCGCCATTGCGGCGGGTAACACCTTCATTCTCAAGCCCAGCCCGACTGACCCAAGCGCGTCGCTGTTCATGGCCGAGTTGCTGCATGAAGCCGGCCTGCCCAAAGGTGTGTTCAACGTGGTGCAGGGTGATAAAGAGTCGGTGGACGCGCTGATCGAACACCCGGACGTCAAGGCCGTGAGCTTCGTCGGCTCCACGCCGATTGCCCAGTACATCTACGAGAGCGGCGCCCGCAACGGCAAGCGCGTGCAAGGCCTGGGCGGGGCGAAAAACCATATGGTGGTGATGCCCGACGCCGATATCGAACGCACCGTGGACGCGCTGATGGGCGCCGCCTACGGCAGTGCCGGCGAGCGCTGCATGGCGATCTCGGTGGCGGTGCTGGTAGGCGACGTGGGTGACAAAGTCATCGCCGCCTTGACCGAACGCGCCAAGCTGCTGCGCATCACCGATGGTCGCGATCTCAAAGCCGAGATGGGCCCGATCGTGTCGCGGGCCGCGCTGGAACGCATCAGTGGCTACATTGAGCAGGGTGTACAAGCGGGCGCGCAGTTGCTGCTCGATGGCCGTGACTACGTGCCCACCGAACCCGGCCTGGAAAACGGCTTCTGGCTCGGCGCGACCTTGTTCGACCACGTGACCCAGGACATGAGCATCTACCGCGAAGAAATCTTCGGCCCGGTGCTGGCCTGTGTACGGGTCAACGATTTTGCCGAGGCAGTGAAGCTGGTCAACGATCACGAGTTCGGCAACGGCGTCAGCTGCTTCACCCGCGATGGCAACATTGCTCGTGAGTTTGCGCGGCGCATCGAAGTGGGCATGGTCGGTATCAACGTGCCGATCCCGGTGCCTATGGCCTGGCACGGATTTGGTGGCTGGAAGAAGAGCCTGTTCGGCGACATGCATGCCTACGGCACCGAGGGTGTACGTTTTTACACCAAGCAGAAGTCGATCATGCAGCGCTGGTCGGAGAGCATCGAGCAGGGCGCGGAGTTTGCGATGCCGGTGTCCAAGTAACGTTCAAGCTGTGCTGCAGGATCTGATGTGGGAAGGCTCAAGCCCTCCCACATTTTTTTTGCCTGTTGACGGGCAAACACATAAAAGTCCAGTATGGAATTATAAGTACAAAATAGCCGCTGCACGTTTTTCTTCACTCTTGCCAAACCAACAACAACTTGCGAGAACCCCTCCATGAAGAAACGCCATCTCCTTCCCGTCCTGGCCCTGAGCCTGTTTGCCGCCAGCCACCTGCTGGCCGCCGAGAAAACCCTGCGTATTGGCATTGAGGCCGCTTACCCACCGTTCGCCTCCAAAACCGGTGACGGCAAGATCGTGGGTTTCGACTACGACATTGGCAACGCCCTGTGTGCGCAAATGAAGGTCAAGTGCGTGTGGATCGAAGGGGAGTTCGACGGGCTGATTCCGTCCCTCAAGGTCAAGAAGATCGACATGGCGTTGTCGTCCATGACCATCAACGAAGACCGCAAGAAGTCGGTGGATTTCACCCACAAGTACTACTTCACCTCGTCGCGTCTGGTGATGAAGGACGGCGCCGTGGTGGATGACCAGTACGCCAGCCTCAAGGGCAAGAACGTCGGTGTACAGCGCGCCACGACTACCGACCGGTATGCCACCGAGGTGTTCGAGCCCAAGGGCATCAACGTCAAGCGCTACAGCAATAACGAAGAAATCTACATGGATCTGGCAGCGGGGCGCCTGGATGCGATCTTTGCCGACACCATTCCCCTGAGCGACTTCCTGTCGATGCCGCGCGGGCAGGGTTATGCCTTTGTCGGCCCGGAGCTCAAAGACCCGAAATACGTGGGTGAGGGGGCCGGCATCGCAGTACGCAAGGGCAATGGCGAGTTGGTCAGCGAATTGAATGCGGCCATCGACGGCATTCGCGCCAGCGGCGAATACCAGAAGATTTCACAGCAGTACTTCAAGGCCGATATCTACGGCGACTGACCCAAGGAAATACGCGGTGAATGTGGGAGCTGTCGAGCTTTAGCGAGGCTGCGAAAGCGGTGGGTCAGGCGATGAAAATGTTGACCTTGCCGGCCCCTTCGCAGCCTCGCTAAAGCTCGACAGCTCCCACAGGGGATCGGCGCTGTGGTCAGAAAGGGTTCAAGCCTTCAATTCCTTCAAATGCTTGTAGACCGTCGCCCGCCCCATGCCCAGCACATTGGCCACATAGTTGGAGGCGCTCTTGCCCTTGAAGGCTCCCTCAGCATGCAGCGCCAGCACCAGTTCGCGTTTGTGGTCGCGGGTCAACAGGTTCAGGCTCAACTGCCGCTCGCGCAGCCAGGCATGCAGGAAGGTGTTGATGCGTTCCTGCCAGTCATCGCGAAACAGCGCGTCCGGCTGTGCGATCAGCTTGCTTGGCGACAGGAATAAATCCAGCGCTGCCTTGGCCGTTTCGAACATTGAAATATTCAGGTTGATGCACAACACAGCCAGCCGGTGACCTTTGTGGTCGTGCAGCACGGTACTCAGGCTGCGGATTTTCTGGCCGTCCCAGTTGAGCTTTTCGTAAGGGCCGATATTCACCTCGCTGACGTCGCCGTCGAGCATGTCCTCCAGGGACGAGTCGTCACCCAGGCTGCGTTTGGACAGGTTATTGGCGATGTAATCCACGGTTTGCGTGCGCAGGTCATGCAGCACCACTTCTGCATGGGGAAAGAACAACGTGGCGATTGCATCGGCAATCGCGCGGAAGTTCTGCATGACCTTGTCTTGTTCAGCGGTGTTCATCAATGGGGCTCCAGGCGGACCGGGGAGAGCATACCAGCGTCCAGGCCGAACCGGGTCAGTGCCTCCGGCAGCGGTTCACCGCGCACCAGGGCGGCGCTTGCCTGGCCCATGGCGGGTGAGGTCTGGATACCATAGCCGCCTTGCGCTGCCACCCAGAACAGCCCCGGTACTTGCGGGTCAAAGCCCGACAGCAAATCACCGTCCTGCACAAAACTGCGCAGCCCGGCCCAGGTTCGCGTCGGCCGGCGGATGGTCAGGGTGGTGGCTTCCTCGATCTGGTAAATGCCCATGGCAATATCCAGCTCTTCGGGTTGCACGTCCTGGGGTTCTACCGGGTCGGCGTTGGCCGGCGAGCCGAGGAACATGCCGGCATCCGGTTTCATGTAGAACGCTTCGTCGAGGGCCACCAGCATCGGCCAGTCGTGGCTGTCCATGCCCTCGGGGCCAGCGAAGACGAAGGCCGAGCGGCGCTTGGGCTGCAAGCCGATGGACGCCGCGCCCGCCAGCCCGCCGATATGGTCGGCCCAGGCACCGGCGGCGTTGATGATGACCGGCGCGGTGAAGGTCGCATCCTGGGTGCGCACCTGCCACAGGCCGTCGGCGTCGCGGCTCAAGCCCAGCACATGGCTGTCGGTGCGCACTTCGCCCTGGTTGCGGCGGATACCGCGCAGGTAGCCTTGATGCAGGGCGTCGGTGTCGATGTCGCAGGCGGTAGGGTCGTAGATTGCCCCGTGGACTTTTTCACGGCGCAGGATCGGCAAGCGTGCACAGGCTTCATCGACCGTCAGGCGCTGTACCTGCTCTACGGTGGCCTTGGCGCTCAGGTACTGGCTGTCGAGTTCGGCCGGGTCACCGTTGAAATCAACGGTCATTTCGCCCCGGGGCGTCAGCAGGGGGTGTTCGCAAAAGCCTGCGGGTGGTTGGTCGAAGAAGGCCCGGCTGGCCAAGGTCAGCGCGCGTACTTGCGGGGTGCCGTACGCGGCGGTGTAGAGCGCTGCCGAACGCCCGGTGGAGTGATAGGCCGGGTGGTTTTCACGCTCCAGCACCAGGACCTTGCCGTGCTGCGACAACCAGAACCCGGTGGACGCGCCGGCAATGCCGCCGCCGATGATGATGAAGTCTGCCTGATGCATAACAATCTCCTGATTAGCGCTGCCGTTGGTACAGGGCATTGGCCAGGGCGATGTCTTCCAGGCCCAGGCCGATGGAGCGGAAAAAGACGTGACGATCGTAGTCGGGGCGCTGGGCCATGTCGCTGAACAACTCGGGCAGGTCGCCAATAATCGTGCGTTTGTCCCAGCCGTGCTGCTCGCTGGCGATCAGCATCTCACCGGCTGAACCTGGGGTGGTCTGGCGGTAGTCGCAGAATACGTGCATCTGGTTGAGGCAATGTGGCGGTACTTCATGGGCACGTGGCGCGTTGGTGCTGATGGAGGTAATCAGCGCGGGTTTGCTCAGGCGCGAGGGGTCGATGACCGGCCCGGCGGACGAAGTGCACAGCAGGATCACATCCGCGCCTTCCAGGGCGGCCTCACAACTTGCGACGAGGCTCAGGCGCGGGTCCAGGCTAGCCAACTGCGCACGCGTTTCGGCGCTGGCGCTGCCCAGGCTTGGCGAGTACAGGCGGATTTGCTGCCAGTCGCGCAGGTTCTGCACATAACGCAGGTGGGCCTGGGCGACCTTGCCGCTGCCGATGATCGCCAGGCGTTGCGCCGCCGCCGGTGCCAGCGCATCCACCGCCAACGCCGTCGTGGCGGCAGTGCGTGCGGTGGTCAATTCAGCGGCATCGCACAACAGCAACGGCTGGCCGCTGTGCATCGACATCAACAGGGTCCAGGCCGTCACCAGGGGGCCCTGATCACGCACGATATAGGGGGAGGTCTTGACCCCGTACACCCCGTCTCCGGCCAGTACGCCCAGGTAGTTGATGAAATCCCCGGCGCCTTGGGGAAATTCCACCAGCTGTTGCGCCGGCTGCACCGCTTGCCCTGCGGCGAGGTCGCGGAACAGTTTGCGCAGGATCGCGGGTACATCGACTTGAGCCAATAAAGTGCGGGCCTGGGCCTGGTCGATGACGAGGGGCGTCGTGGACATGGGGTTCTCCGGATAAACTAATTTGTCCATTATGGACTTTTAGTTTTTATCCGCAATAACCTGAGGGAAAAATGAGATCAATGTGGGGGAGCCATGAAGATCAAATGTGGGAGCAGGCAAGCCAGCTCCCACAGGTGATCGGTGGTGTTCTGGCGGACGAGTTATCGCCTGCCCGAGCGCGTACTCACATCCACCCACACCGCCAGCACCAGAATGCTGCCCTTCACAATCATCTGCCAGTAGCTGTCCACATCGAGCATCGACATGCCGTTGTCCAAACTTGTAATCACCAACGCGCCAAGCAACGCGCCATAGACGGTGCCCGAGCCGCCGCGCATCGATGTGCCGCCGATAAAACAGGCCGCGATGGCATCGAGTTCACCCATGTTGCCCGCCGAGGGTGAACCCGCAGCGAGGCGGGCGGTGTTGACCAGGCCGGCCAGCGCGCACATCACCCCCATGATGCCGAAGATCCACAGTTTCACCGCTTGCACGTTGATGCCGGATAGGCGTGTGGCTTCCATATTGCTGCCTACCGCATACACGCGGCGGCCGAATACGGTCTGGCTGGTGACGTAGCTGAATACGCCGAGCAGCACCAGCAACAGCAGAACCGGCACGGGGATACCGTCGTAGCTGTTGAGGGTGGTGACGAACCCGGCGAGCACCGCGCCGATCAATACCACGCGTAACACGTCGCGCACCAAAGCGTGCGCGGCCAAGCCATGCAGTGCGCGGTTGCGCCGCTGCTTCCAGGTCAGGAACAGCGTCAGTGCGAACAGCAGTACGCCAAGCCCAGCGCCCACACTGTGGGGCAAATACCCCTGGCCCACATACACCAGCGACGGCGACACCGGCGCAATGGTGGTGCCGCCGGTAACCCCCAGCAGAATCCCGCGAAACGCCAACATTCCGCCCAGCCCGACGATGAACGAGGGGATGCGCAGGTAAGCGGTCATGTAGCCGTTGGCCAGGCCGATCATCAAGCCGCACAGCGCCACCAGGCTCAGGTTGGCCAATAGCGGCACGTGATAGACCACATCCAGAATCGCCGCCAGCCCGCCCAACAGCCCGAGCAACGAGCCCACCGACAAGTCGATCTCGCCGCTGATAATCACCAGCACCATGCCGCACGCCAATATCCCGGTGATCGACATCTGCCGCAGCAGGTTGGAGAGGTTGCGCGGGGTGAGAAAACCGCCCTCGGTCTGCCAACTGAAAAACAACCAGATGAACGCGACGGCGATCACCAGCGCGAGCATTTTGTAGCGGGTGAAAAGGTGTTTGACCTGGTTCATCTACGCGGTCTTCCGATCATTAGGGTTATGGCTGAGCGCGGCGGCGAGTACCTGTTCCTGGGTGAGCCCGTCATTGATGAAATCCCCCCGCAACTGGCCGTCGCCAATCACCAGCACGCGGTTGGACACGCCGAGCACTTCGGCCAGTTCCGAGGAGACCATGATGATCGACACGCCTTCGGCCGCCAGAGCGCCCATCAGTTTGTAGATCTCGTACTTGGCGCCCACGTCCACCCCGCGTGTGGGTTCGTCGAGGATCAGCACCTTGGGCTGGGTCATCAGCATTTTCGCCAGCACGGCCTTTTGCTGGTTGCCGCCTGAGAGGCTGGTGATCGGCAGCGACGGGCTGGCGGTCTTGAGGTGCATGCGGGCGATCTGCTGGTCGATGCTGCCCAGTTCGGCCTCAGCGTCGATGCGGGTCATGTGCGCGTAGGTGTCGAGCACCGCCAGGGTAATGTTCTGGCCTACCCCCAGGTCGGGGATGATGCCTTGGCGCTTGCGGTCTTCTGGGACCATGCACAGCCCGGCGCGGATCGACTTGAGCGGCGTGCGCGTATCGATCACCTGGCCGTCCAGCCATACTTCGGCGCTATAGCGGCCGGGGTAAGCGCCGAACAGCGCCGACACCAACTCCGTGCGCCCGGCGCCCACCAAGCCGGCGATGCCAAGGATTTCACCGCGCCTGAGCACGAAGGAGATGTCGTCGACGCGCTTGCGCTTGGGGTTGTCGACGTCGTAGCAGGTGACGTTACGCGCTTCGAAGATCACCTCGCCCACTTCATGGGGTTCGGTGGGGTAGAGGTTGCTCATTTCGCGGCCGACCATCTGCGTGATGATCCGGGGGATGTCCATGTCTGCCATGGCAGTGGTTGCGATGTGCTTGCCGTCGCGAATCACCGCAATGGTGTCGCACACTGCTGCCACTTCATCGAGCTTGTGGGAGATGTACACGCAGGCCACGCCCTTGGCCTTCAGGCCCTTGATAATCTCCAGCAACACCTCGATTTCGCCACGGGTCAAAGCCGAGGAAGGCTCGTCAAGGATCAACAGGCGTGCCTGTTTGTTCAGGGCCTTGGCGATCTCCACCAGTTGCTGGTAGCCGCCGCCGTACTGCGACACCGGCAGCGCCACATTCATGTCTGGCACCTTGAGTTCGCGCATCAAGACTTCGGCGCGGTGCAGCATCGCCGGGTAGTTCATGCGCCCAGCGGGCAGGGTCAGCTCGTGGCCCATGAAAATGTTCTCGGCCACCGACAGGTCGGGCACCAGGGTCAGTTCCTGGTGAATGATGACAATGCCGGCCGCCTCGGTTTCGCGGATGGACTGGGCCTTGAGCGGCTGCCCATCCCAGAGGATTTCCCCCGCCCAGGTGCCGTGCGGGTACACCGCCGATAGCACCTTCATCAAGGTGGATTTACCCGCACCATTTTCACCGCACAGGCCCACGCATTCCCCAGGCTTGACCTTGATATCGATACCGTTGAGGGCGTTGACACCGCCAAAGCTTTTGACGATGCCGTTCATTTGCAGCAGGTAATCGGCGGCCACGGTCATTGCCCGGCGATCTGCTCTTTGGTGTAGAAACCATCCTTTTCCAACAGGTCGATATTGGCTTTGGTCAACGGCGTCGGGGTGAGCAGGATGGTGTCGACCTTTTTACTGCCATTGTCGTATTGCGAGCTGTAGGTCGGCTGTTCGCTGCGTGCCAGCTGAACCGAAAGCTTGGCCGCTTCGGTGGCGATCAGCTTGAGCGGTTTGTACACGGTCATGGTCTGGGTGCCATCGATCACGCGCTTGATTGCCGCAAGGTCAGCGTCCTGGCCGGAGATCGGCACCTTGCCCGCCAGCTTCTGCGCGGCCAGGGCCTGGATCGCACCGCCGGCGGTGGCGTCGTTGGAGGCGACAATAGCGTCGATCTTGTTGTCGTTACGGGTCAGGGCGTTCTCGACAATGCTCAAGGCTTCGGTGGGGTTCCATTCCTTGACCCATTGCTGGCCGACGATCTTGATATCGCCTTTGTCGATGGCCGGTTGCAGTACCTTCATCTGACCTTCGCGCAGCACCTTGGCGTTGTTGTCCGTCGGCGCGCCGCCGAGCAGGAAGTAATTGCCCTTGGGCGCCGCTTGCAACACGCCGCTGGCCTGCATTTCGCCGACTTTTTCATTATCGAAGGAAATGTAGGCGTCGATGTCGGCGTTGAGGATCAGGCGATCATAGGACACCACCTTGATCCCGGCCTTCTTGGCTTCGGCCACCGCGTTGGTCAGCACCGTGGCGTTGAACGGCACAATCACGATCACATCGACGCCCCGGGAGATGAGGTTTTCGATCTGGGCAATCTGCTTCTGTTCGTTGGCATCGGCAGACTGCACGAACACCTTGGCGTCGAGCTTTTCCGCAGCGGCAACAAAGTAATCACGGTCGCGGGACCAGCGCTCCAGGCGCAGGTCGTCGATGGAAAAACCGATTTTCGGGTGCGCAGGATCGGCCATCACCGGCAGGGCGAGCAGCGCCAGGGCTGCGGCGAGCAGGGCAGGTTTGAATGACTTCATGGTGGTGCGTCCTTTTATTGTTGTTGGAATGACACTAGGTGAAGATCCTCTTCGTGGCGAGGGAGCTTGCTCCCGCTGGAGTGCGTAGCACTCCCATTTTTTGGGGCCGCTTCGCGCCCCAGTGGGAGCAATCTCTGGCCACAGTCAGGTGTAGATAAACCGATTCACCACGCCTTCAAGCATCTCCTGGCGCCCGCTCACCGCCTGTGGGTTGAGCTCGTTGGCAAAGGCATGTTCAGCCAATGACTCCAGGCTGAACTCACCGGCCAACACCGCCTGGCCCAACGGCTGCTGCCAGCCGGCATAGCGTTGGTCCTTGAACTGCTGCAAGCGGTCGTCCTGCACCATCGCCGCCGCACGCTCCAACGCCAGGGCCAGCACATCCATGGCGGCGACATGCCCGTGGAACAGGTCCACCTCGTCGAGGCTCTGGCGGCGCACCTTGGAATCGAAGTTATAGCCGCCGTTCTTGAACCCGCCGGCCTTGAGGATTTCATAGGTGGCCAGGGTCATCTCCTCGACACTGTTGGGGAACTGGTCGGTGTCCCAGCCGTTCTGCGGGTCGCCTCGGTTGGCGTCGATACTGCCGAAGATCCCCAACGACACGGCGGTGGCGATCTCATGATGAAAGCTGTGCCCGGCCAGCGTCGCGTGGTTGGCCTCGATGTTCACTTTGATCTCGTGTTCCAGGCCGTACTCATGCAGGAAGCCGAACACGGTGGCGCTGTCGTAATCGTATTGGTGTTTGGTCGGCTCCTGGGGCTTGGGCTCGATCAACAGGTCACCCGTAAAGCCGATCTTGTGCTTGTGTTCAACCACCATGCGCATAAAACGCCCGAGCTGTTCGCGCTCGCGCTTGAGGTCGGTGTTGAGCAAGGTTTCATACCCTTCACGGCCACCCCACAGCACATAGTTGGCGCCCTTGAGACGTAGCGTGGCGTTCATCGCGCTGAACACCTGGGCGGCGGCGAAGGCGAACACCTCTGGGTCTGGGTTGCTCGCCGCCCCGGCGGCAAAACGCGGGTTGCTGAAGCAATTGGCGGTGCCCCACAGCAGCTTGATGCCGGTCTGTTCCTGATGGCGCTCCAGGTGGTCGACCATCTGCGCAAAATGGTTGCGGTACTCCTTGAGCGTGCTGCCTTCGGGCGCCACATCGGTGTCGTGAAAGCTGTAGTAGTCGATGCCCAGCTTGGAAAAAAACTCAAACGCCGCCTCGGCCTTGCCGATGGCCACCTCCAGCGGATCGCCACTGCGTTGCCACGGGCGCTTGAACGTCCCCATCCCAAACATATCCGCCCCCGGCCACACAAAGGTATGCCAGTAACAGGCCGCCATGCGCAGGTGCTCCCGCATGGGCTTGCCGAGGATCAGTTTGTTGGCGTCGTAGTGACGAAACGCGAGGGCAGAGGTGCTGGCAGGGCCTTCGAAGCACACCTTCTCGACACCGGGGAAGTACGGCATGGGGTTTTCCTTATTGTTCTGGGCGGTGTCTGGATACTAGCAATGGCACCTGGGCGGCTGATTATGAAAATCACCAAAGGGGAGTGCGATTTTGAGTGAAGGGCTGAGAACGGCGCAGGGAGTACAGGATTTAGGGAAACGTCTGACTTTACGGTGGGGATATGCCTCTTCAAAGTTTGGGGGTAACAAAGACCACCTCTCTAAGGGCAATACTTATGAACGCATCGCACACCTCGCTATATACCAATGACCTGACGTCTGACGTATTCAGTCAATTAGATAGTTCACCCTTTACGGAACAACAATTGTCCCATTTTAATGAGCAGGCTCTGCAGTTAGTTAAAGACCAACGCGCTTATTGCAGCGCTCATCCGCCCATTGCTATTTACCGAGTCGCCACTGAGGGCAGTCAGACCCGCAACGGTGGAACCATCAAGAAAACCGCATCGGAGTTTGAATTTCGATTGGCTGACGGTTCGCAGGTCCGTGGCGCGCATAAAGGAGATTACGTGGAGTACGCCGACGGCACTCAGGCGCTTATCATGACCGGCTCGGGTGAAGGTAATAGCGACTTCGCATTGGTAGGCAGTCACCTCAGTAATGGTGACCAGATCGTTAATACACTTCAGGACTCGTTACTCTTTGTCGAGCGTCACGGCGTGCCATTGGCAGAAGACTTCCTGCCTACCATTGAGTGATGAGTTGGCCAGGGCGCAACGCCCTGGTTTATCCGACATGAATGTAAGGAAGTAGCATGAGCGTAGGTTATTTCATTGGCCTGGGTGATAAAACCACCTGCGGCGGCAAAGTGCTGGACGGTGATAGCCGCATCAACTTATATGGCCTCCTTCACGCCCGTGAAGGAGATCGGGTCAGCTGCGGAAAAGATGGCAAAACCTATAAGATCGTTGGCGGCATTTACTACATGAACAGTCACGGCAAGCTGATGGCGGGCACGCTGGACAGCCACAGTGACTGCCCGTGTAAAGCCCGGCTGATTCCCTCGGTTTTTACAGCCACCTATGAAAGCCGAAACACCGCACCACAAGGCCCCCGTAGAACAATCGAAATGTCCCAAGCAGTGGCCAGCGGCAACCCCGTTGCACACTCCCAGTCTGCGTACACCCCCTCAACCAATTTGTCCCCCGTTGCATTTACCGGTTTGCAGGGCGAGGAACCAGGTTTTTATATCGTCCCCAAAAGCATCCCCCGCGAGGCGCTGGAAGCCACACTTTTTCCGACGCTCGACCCGGCTGTAATGCGCAAGTTTCAAGCACTGAACCCGAGTACGAGCCACGTCAAAGCCGGCTCGATGATCGTGCTCAGCGACCCGAACAACACCTCCTGCACCTATCAGGAAGCGCAACTGATGCAGGCTGCACAACATGTCAGCGCATCACTGGATGGGCTGACACCCGACGAGGCCGACTTTCTGTATCGCCATGGAGCTGAAATCGCTGGGTTCGTCGGGCAGACCTCAACCTGGCTAGGCGTCAGTGCGGTAGTGATGGAAAAGCACCTGAACAACTTGCGCGATACGCTGCAGGCCATGGAACGCCTGCATCAGGACAGCTATCGGCAGCACGGGCACCTTAGGTCACCGCAGTTCTTCACTGATCGCCAACGATTGATGAACCAGTTGGATGCTCATCTGCTCAACTCCACCCGCCTGCGCGGGCAGACCACCTTGGGCGATCACCCAAAGTTGAAAACGGCCCTGGGTATATCCAGTCGTAGCTTGGTGCATCACTGGGACAAGGCGGGTGGGCCGGGGCAGATTCCGGGGTATGCCGCTCATGTGGAGGCGGTCAGCCGTGCCACGAAGTACATGAAGGCAGGGGGTTATATCGGTATTGGACTTGGGGGAGTGTCTTCGTTGTTGGCTATTGAGCAGGTGTGTAACGGGGATTCTGGGGCGGCTTGCGAGAGGGTCAAGTTTACGGAAGTAGGAAAGTTTGTGGGGTCTACTTCTCTTGGGGCTTTGAGCGGAGTGATGGCTGGTGCTGCCAGTGGTTCTATTTGCATAGCAATGGGCGTGGCGACTGGAGGCGTTGGCGGGGTAATTTGTGTTGCGGCTATAGTGGGAGCGGGCGCATGGGTGGGTACGACGGGCGGGGGGATGGCGGGTGAAGCTATTGGAGAAAAACTCTATCAAGTTAATCAACCATGAGCAGTATTGACACTTGGCCTCTCTGGATCGCGATCTCCTTTCTAGGGGGGCCAATGTTGCTTGCAACTTTGACCCTTACATACAGCCTGTACCTGACCCATCGTCACATGGACGCCATAAAGGAGGCCTTAAAGCACAGCCGTTATATCTATATCTGGGGGCCAAGCCTTGGAAAACGAGGCTTGATTTGGTCACTTTTAGAGATGGGTAAAATTTCGGGAATGCTACTGTGGCCAAAAGCTTCTCTCATTAATGGAGAGCTGGACCCAACCGATCTTGAAAACTTCCCACCTCACTTAAAGCTTCGACTTACCCTTAATCTGAAAACAATGATCATCGCCTTCATTTGGATGTTGATCGGGGTTGCTCTGCTGGAGTTCAGGTAGTTCTGCGGTGAGATTCTTAACTTGAAAGCCCTCGGCACTTTACACCCATGCCCTGACACATCATTGGGTTTCGGTGGTTATGCCGAGGCAAACCTCAAATTGAAGCCTACCCGTTCACTCATCTATTGATTGAGAACCCCGGCCTACCCGCCTAATCTGCACCGACCGGCCCCAGGACAAAAACAATGAAAACCCTACCGCCCGTTCACCGCATCGCCTTGCTGTTCAACGGCAGCAAAATCTACGACCGCGGCATCATCGCCGGCATCGGCAATTACCTGAGCAGCACCCGTGCATCCTGGGACCTGTTCCTGGAAGAGGACTTCCTCTGTCGCCTGCGCGGTATCGAGCGTTGGCAGGGCGATGGGATCATTGCTGACTTCGATGACCCGCTGATTGGCGAGGCGCTGGCCGGCAGTCGGCTTCCGGTGGTGGCGGTGGGTGGGTCTTATGAGGACGTGGGCAAGTACCCGAAGGGCATTCCCTATGTGGCCACCGATAACCATGCCCTGATGAAGTTGGCCTACGAGCATCTGGTGGAGGCGGGGTTGACGCGGTTTGCCTGTTTCAGCTTGCCCGAGGCCCAGGCCAATCGGTGGGCCCAGGAGCGTGAGAAAGCTTTTCGCCGCTTGATGCAGCGTGATGGCTTGCAGGTAGAGGTGTATCGCGGGCTGGGCACCAGTGCGCCGTTGTGGGACAGCGCGGTGGAGCAGCAGATTGCCTGGCTGCACAGCTTGCCCAAGCCTATCGGCATTATCGCGGTGACGGATGCCCGCGCCCGGCAGTTGCTGCAAGCCTGCCTGACGGCGGGCATTGCGGTGCCGGAGGAGGTGGCGTTGATCGGCATCGACAACGACCCGCTGACCCGTACCCTCACGCGGGTGCCGCTCAGCTCGGTGATCCAGGGCACGGAGACCATGGGCCGTACCGCTGCGGCATTGTTGCATCAGATGCTGCATGGCAAACCCTGCACGGGCACGCAGGTGCTGGTGCCGCCGGACGCCATCAACGTGCAGGCCTCCAGCCTGCATCAACCCCTGGGCAACCCTTACGTGATGCAGGCCTTGTTGTTTATCCGCCAGTACGCCTGCCAGGGTATCAAGACCGATCAGGTCGCGGCTTATGTCGGTGTTTCCCGCTCGTCCCTGGAAGCGCATTTTCGCAAGGCGCGTGGCTGCAGCGTGCATGATGAGATTTTGCGCTTCAAACTCGCCGCTGCCGCCAAAGGCCTGGAAAACCACAGCCTTGCTATCGCCGACATTGCCGCACGCTGCGGCTTCACCTCTGCGCAGTATCTGCATACGGTGTTTCGCCGCGAATTTGGCTGTACGCCCCGTCAGTATCAGCAGGGCAGGCCAGTTGCAAGGCCTGCTGCATACTCGCCAGCTTGATCTGTGTTTCCTCGTATTCATTGGCCGGCAGCGAGCCCTCGACAATGCCGCAGCCGGCGAACGCGTGGCAATGCCTTGGGGTGATCAGCGCCGACCGCAGGGCCACGAGGAAGTCGCCATTGCCCTGGGCGTCCAGCCAGCCCACTGGCGCTGCGTACCAGCCACGATCAAAACCCTCATGTTCGCGGATGAACGCCAGAGCCGATGCCTTGGGCAGGCCGCCAACGGCGGGCGTGGGATGCAGGGCCTGGATACCGTCCAGCAGGCGCTTGCCCACGTTGAGTCGGGCGCTGATCGGCGTGCTCAAGTGCTGCACGGTGGCCAGTTTGAGGAGGCTGGGGCTGGATGCGGCCTGCAGGTCGCTGACCTTGTCGTGCAGCGCCTGGGTGATGGTCTGCACCACCAGTTGATGCTCATGCTGCTCTTTCGGGTCGGCCAATAGGCGTTCACCCAGCGCTTGGTCCTCATTCGGCTTGAGCCCACGGCGGGTGCTGCCTGCCAGGGCGTGGGTGCTCAGGTGGCCCGACGCGCAGCTGAGCAAACGCTCGGGGGTGGCGCCCATGAAGCAATGGTCGCCACGGTGGATCGCGAACAGGTGCGAGGCGTTACGGCGTGCGTACAGGCGGCCCATCACCGCGCCGGTGTCGAGGGCCGCGTCCAGGCGGTGGTCGATATGTCGCGCCAGCACCACTTTGTTCAATTCACCCTGGGCGATGGCGTCCAGTGCGGTCTCGACCTTGGCCTGCCATTGATATTGGGGCAAGGCGCTACGGCCCAGCACCGTGGGTGTGGCTGCCGGGTTGTGGGTGGGGTTGAGCAGATGTTCATAGGCGGCCAGGCTTTGCTGGGCCAGTGCGGCGGGGTCGCTGCCCGGCTCGATCACGCGCTGGCAACGCAGCCAGCGCCCGCTGGCGTCCTCGCTGAGCAACCAGTGGGCGAGGTGAAAACTGGCGTCGGCAAAGGGCGCCCAATGGGGGGCACTGGGTCGCTGGTCATCGAAGCGCATGCCGCCCAGCAGCAAGGGCGCATGTGGCCCTTGTACCAGCGCATCGGCGCAGAGTGCGAACCATTGGCGATCCACCTCGGCCATGCGTTGGGACCCGTTGGCTTCGATCTGCCAAGTACAGCCCAGGCCGAACAGGCTCAGGTCGGGCGAATGCGCGCACCAGAAGAAACCTTGCCGATGGGCTTGATACAGCGCCAAGGGCGCGAGCGTCGGCGCGGCGCATGCGCTGACGGCAATCACCGGCCGTTGGTACGCCACCGCTCGTTGGTGCGCGGCCTGGAACACTTTGAGCAAATCGTCCGCGTTCATACGGCCTTGCTCTTTTTTTGCAGCCAGAAGGCGGTCTGCTCGGCGATGTACCAATGGATGATCTGGTTGAACAGGCTTTCGATAAACTCCCCATCCAGCCCGACGTCCTGCGCCCATTGCCGACGCAGCGGTAGCATCGCCGCGACGCGCTCCGGGGCGGCGATGCTGGCCTGGTCGGGTTTGAATGCAGAGGCGGCCTTGACGTACTGCATGCGCAGGCCCAGGGCGTCGATGATCTGTTGGTCGAGGCTGTCGATGGCGTGGCGAATATCAGCAAGGCCGGTGCAGTGTTCCGGGGTTTTCATCATGTGTCTCCCTGAAGGTAGGCGGTGCGTTGCAACAGGTGGTCGATCACCGGTCGCGGCTGATGCTTGAGGTAAAAGTGGTCGCCGTCGAACAGGCGGATATCCGGGAGATGGCCGCTCAGGTCGGCCCAGGCGCGGGCCTGTTCCAGGCTGACTTCGGCGTCATCGCGGGCCAGCAGCACATCCAGCGGCGCCGCCAGGGGCGGCAGGTGTGCAGGGCGCCAGGTTTCGATGGCCTGGTAATCGCTGCGCAGCGTGGGCAAGAACACCGCACGCAACTGCGGGTTGGCCCACAGGTCGGCGGCCTGCGCGTCCTGGCGCAGGATGTCGGCGATCAGTGCACTGTCGTCCTGGCGGTGCAGATCGCTGGGCGGTTGCCGGTGGGGCGGCGCATGGCCTGAGACAAACACATGGGCCGGGCCGGCAGCGGCCGCTTCCAGGTGTACGCCCACGGCATAGGCCAGCGCCGCGCCCATGCTGTGGCCAAACAGCAGCAGGGGCCGCGCAGACAAGGCCAGCAACGCCTGGCTGATGTGCTCGGCGAGGGTCTCCAGGCACGGCACATGCGCCTCGTTGAAGCGCTCTTCACGGCCGGGGTATTGCACCGCCAGCAGGTCGATATCCCCTGGCAGGTGCGCCAGCCACGGCCGGTAGAAGCTCGCACTGCCACCGGCGTGGGGCAGGCACACCCAGCGTGCGCGGGGCTGCGGGCCCTCCCGCAAAACGCGCAGCCACCGGCTCATGATGCCAACACCTGTTCCGCCAGTGCCTTGCGGTTGACCTTGCCCAGGCGTGTCAGCGGAAACTCGCGCAGCACCTGCAAGCGGTCCGGCAACTTGTAGGCGGCCAACCCACGTTCTCGCAGCCAGGCGTTGATCGAAGCCAGGTCAATTTGTTCGTCGTGGGCCAGTACGCAGGCGCAACTACGTTCACCCAGCAACTCATCGGCCAGGGCCACCAGCGCCACATCGCGGATCAGCGGGTGGCCCAGCAGCAGGTTCTCGATCTCTTCCACGGGGATCTTCTCGCCGCCGCGGTTGATCACATCCTTGCTGCGCCCTTCTACAACCAAATGCCCTTCGGGCAGGCGCCGTACCAGGTCGCCGCTGCGATAAAAGCCATCGGCAGTAAACGCTCGCTGGTTGTGCTCGGCGGCGTTGTAGTAGCCCCGAATGGTGTAGGGCCCGCGCACCAGCAGTTCTCCCACGGCGCCGGGCGCGACCGCTACATCATCGGCATCGACGATACGGATCTCATCGGCAGCGGCCAGTGGCAGGCCCTGGGTTTCGAAGACCAGCCTCTGCGGGTCATCCAACCGGGTAAAACACAGCAAGCCCTCTGCCATGCCGTACACCTGTTGCAGGCCACAGCCCAGGGCGGGGCCGATGCGTGCGGCGATCTCCGCCTTGAGACGCGCGCCGCCGACTTGCAGCCATTGCAAGCTGCTGAGGTCGTTGTCGGACCATTGCGCCACTTCCAGCCACAGCAACACCAGGGGTGGGATCAACGCAGTGTGGGTGACACGTTCGCGTTCAATCAGCTCGAAGGCGGTGTCCGGGCTCGGCTCCGGCGCCAGCACCAAGGTGCCCCCGACACTGAATACGCCGAGTGCGCCCGGGGAAGCCAAGGGGAAGTTATGCGCCACCGGTAGCGCCGCCAGGTAACGGGTGTGGTCGTCGAAGCCACAAGCGCGGGCCGCCAGCCGGGCGTTGCAGGCGTAGTCGTCGTGGGTACGCGGGATCAGCTTGGGCAGGCCGGTGGTGCCGCCCGACAACAGCAGTACTGCGACGTCCCGGGCGTCTGGCGCGGTAAACTCGCGGGGTGTGGCGACACAATCGGCAAGGGCCACGAACTCCTCGGCCGCGCCCACCACCCACACCTGTTGCAGGCTCGGCACCTGTTCAACCAGGGTGCGCGCCAGTGGCCGGTAATCGAAGCCCAGGTGCTGATCGACAATCACATAGGCCACCGCCTGGCTCAGATGGGCCAGGTGGGCCAATTCGTGCTCGCGATGGGCTGGTAGCGCAAACACCGGGATCACTCCCAGGCGCAGCAGGGCGAAGGTCAGGCTGAAAAACTCAGCGATATTGGGCAGTTGCACCAGCACCCGCTGGCCGGCGACCAGCCCGCGCTCAGCGAGGCCAGCGGCCAGGCGGTCGGCGTGTTGGTCCAGTTCGGCGTAGCGCCAGCGTCGGTTGCCGTCGACCAGGGCTTCACGTTGTGGTGTGCGTTGGGCTTGCTCGCGCAGCAGTTGGCCCAGGGGCACGCCTTGCCAGTAGCCTTGCTCGCGGTAGCGGCGGATAAAATCTTCGGGCCAGTCAGTGCATCCATCAAGCATGGCGATCTCCTTGGGCAGTCGGGCAGCCGAGCAATTGGGCGCCGTGCAGGGTCAGTGGTTGCGCCAGGCCGGCGACCTGCACCGCCTGGACGCCGGTGTGGGTGGCCGGTTGCAGGTGCAACATAGGGTCGTCGCCCGCGAGCAGGTTTAGGGCGGTGTGGTCGGCGGGGTTCACGCCAAGGTGAATGGCCGCCAGGCCAGTGGCGCCGTTGGGATGGATCAGCCGCGCCGGATGCTGCGTGGGCGTGTAGGGCGTCACCAGAAAAGGCAGGCGCTCGTGGCGCGGGTAGACAAAACGAAAGCGCGTCTGGCTGCCGTCTGCACAGGTGCGTTGCCAGTTCACCACGCGGCCCATGGCCACGCCGCTGGCCGCCAGGCCCTTCAGGCGCGGCGCCAGGGCTGCGTCATCGCACAGCAACGCCAGGTCACAGAAGCCTTCGCCATGGGCGGCCCAGCGCAACATGCGCCGCCCGGCACCACGCCCGGCCAGCCAGTCGATGGGCCATTTGAACAGCCAGGCGTGGCGCGGCGTGGTGAGCAACTCGATGATCGGCCCGTGGCTGAACCAAATGTGCGCGTGCTGGGCGCGGGCCTCGGCGGTGGCGTAGGTGACTTCGAACCCGGCGGCGCGAAAACTCGCCACGGCCTGATGCAGGTCGCGTACCCACAGCAATACGTGGCTGCAGGAGGAACGGAATTGGGCAGTATTCAAAAGGGCAGGGCTCCCAAGAGTTGAGCGCTGGGGTCAGCGCCAGGGGGTTGCATGGCCTCGGCGCGGCGGTGCAACTCGGCCAGCGGCAATGCCTGGGGAACAGGCGGCTCAATCAACTGGGGCATGCCGATCAGGCTGTTCATTTCGCGCCAGGCCATCGACACCTCGGTGGCCCACACGCCGCTGCGCAGGCGTCGGGCGGAGGTTTCGATGTCGGCGCACAACGCGTCCAGGGCGAGGCAGACCGCATCTGGCCACACCTGGTTGAACACCTGGTGATAGCTGGCAGGTATCTGTGGGTCGAGCACCACCATGGTCGGCCCGGCCAGTCGTTCGCTGCCGGTGCCCGCCATGATCAGGCGGTCGGTGCTGTCCCGTGGCGCATGCAGGCGCGGATTCCACAGCACCGGGCCGTGGGTATCGCAGAGGCTCAGTACGCCGGCTTCACAGCCCACTTCCAGGCGATGCATCAAAAACGAATGGTTGTCCGGGTCCTGGGGATGCACTTGGTTCTGCACGCGCAGACTGATGGGCACGCCATTGAAACTGGCGCTCAACTGCGTGAAGGGGTGTGCGCCGACGCTGGCGGCGGGTGCTGCAAATGCCCAAGGCCGCAGGCCACCGGCCAGGCGCCCGAGAATGTCGAGCAAGGGGTAGGCCACCTGGCTGTTACAGGCCGCGTCGATATAGGCCAGCCCGTGTTGCTCGCGCAGGTAGTCGGCCACCGCGAGAAAGCGCCGGATCGCGAGGATATTGGGGTACAGCGTATTCACCGCGTAGGCCGCCTGGCCCTGGCGCGCCGCCTGCATGCAGGCGGCGATTTCGCGGTGATGCACCGGGTGTTCCTGCAACACATGGATGCCACGGCGCAGCAACTGCTGGGCCAGTTCGCTGCCGGCGCCACCGGTCGCGCCGGAGCGCACCACCACACAGGCGATATCGACGGTGTCCGGCACCTGTTCCACGGCCTCGTACAGTGGCACGCCGTAGTGGTCGGCGCAGGCCTGGGAGTAGGCATTGCCGCGCGACAGGATTCCCACCAGCTCATAACGCTCATGGGCCCGGGCCAGGGCTTGCAGGTAAATGCGCCCAAACGCGGTGCCCGCAACGATCACGCGTTGACGTGGGCGGCTCATGACCAGGTCACCGGCAGGCAGTGGGCACCGCGAAAAAAGGTCGCGGTTTTCCACTGTACTGCCCCGCAGCGTTTCAAGCTGGGCAGGCGTTGCACCAGCGCCTGCAACGCCTCCTGCAACTCCACCCGCGCCAGCGCCGCGCCGATGCAATGATGCAGGCCGTGGCCGAAACCGAAATGGCCTTGGGTATCGCGTTGCAGGTCCAGGACCTGTGGGTTGGCAAAGCGCGCCGGGTCATGGTTGGCCGCGCCGATTGAAGCGAATACCGCCTCGCCTTGACGCACCAGGGTTTCACCCACCTGAATGTCTTGCAGGGCGTAATGCACAAACATTGCCGCCGAGGCCAGCGGGATATAGCGCAAAAGCTCTTCCACCGCCTGGGGGATCTGCTCGGGGTGGGCCTTGAGCTGTTGCCATTGCTGCGGGTTGTCCAGCAGCACGAGGATGAAGTTGGGAATTTGCGAGGCGCTGCCTTCGTAGCCGGCGACCAGGATGGCGATGCACAACAGCAGCAGCTGTTCCTCGCTCAGACACTCGCCTTGTTCGTCGGCCTGGGCCAGGGCGGTCATGAAGTCGTCCTGGGGGTGGCGGCGGCGCTCGGCGACCAGGCCCTTGATATACACCGCGAGTTCGCCCAAGTGCTGTTGCGTCAGGGCCGCGTCTTCGGGGCGGGTCGACAGCAGCGAGTCGTTCCACTGTTTGAAACGTTCGCGATCGTGCAGCGGTACGCCCAGCAATTGGCAAATCAACGCCAGGGGCAGCGGCAAGGCAAAGTCATTGACCAAGTCGGCCGGCGGGCCGGCGGCGAGCATGCGGTCGATCAACTGGTGGGCATAGGCCCGCGCATGGGGGCGCAAGGCTTCGACGCGGCGCCGGGTAAACGCCTGGGCAGCCCGGGAGCGAATGCGGGTCAGCTGCGGCGGGTCCATCATCACAATGCCACCGGCGATGCGTGGGAACGCCCGCGGTGCATCGTCACGGCGAAACGCCTCGCTGCGGCTGAAACGCCGGTCGCCCAGCACCAGGCGCACATCGTCATAGCGGGTGGCGAGCCAGGCGGGCGCGCCAATGGGCATCTGGATACGCAGCAGGCCGGGCGCTTGCTGGGCATGGCGATAAGGCTCAGCCAGCGCCAGGTCGGTGAAGGCGTTGAAGGGGTAGGCCAGCGGGGTCATGGCAAGTCCTTGGCGGTAGGCAGGTCGGGCAGACGGTCGAGCAGTTCAAGCTGCAGGTCGGGGTGTTCCAGGTGGGCCGCCAGCGCGGCACGGCTCAGGCGTTGCTCGGGCACTTGGGCGACGAAGACGCGATGGCCCAGGCGCGCCAACGGGTGATGGGCGGCGGGCAGGCTGCGGTTGCCCTGGAAGCCGGCACGGGCCAGGGCGCCTTGCCACTGGTTGAGGTCCAGGAAGGTGCAGCTGCTGAGTGCACGTTCATCGCTGGCCTGGTTGAGCATGAAGGCCTGGGACGCCATCACCCAGAATTCCTCCTGGGTCGGCTCGCTGAACACCAGCCAGCCGCCCGGCCTGAGCAAGGTCAGTAGAATGGCCAGGGAGCGCTCGGTGTCGCGGGCGGCATTGAGTACACCGCCGGCGACAATCAAGTCCCAGTTTTGGGTGTGATAACCCTGGGCCAGGGCAGGGCGGTCGATATCGAACACGCCGTGGCGCACCCATGGCCAGGCGTGCAGGCGCTCGGCGGCCTGTTCGCTGAAGTAGCGCGACACGTCGGTGCACAGGTAGTCCACCGCTACATTGGCCAGGGCCGGCAACACCGCCTGGGTGGTGGAGCCGGTGCCGGCGCCGACCTCCAGCACCCGCAACGGCGCATCGGTGGGTTGGCGCGCTGCCCAGGCCCCCACCCAATGCGCCACACTGCGATGCTGGTATTGCGCCGCCAGGCTTTCGCGGTACAGCGCCGTTGCGCGATCGGTGCGGCCTTGGGGAAACAGCAGGTGCACGGCGGCGCACTCGCCGCGCATCAGCGCTGGCAACTGGCGGGCATTGTCCCGTGCATAGTCAAGGGTGGTGCTGCCGCCAGTGTTTTGTGCCCAGTCCAGGCTCAACTGTGCCCAAAGGTCGTCCAACGTGGCGGTGCTCCAGGCGCTGGCGTCGAGGCTGGGATACAGGTGATCGCCCTTGCGCTGCAGCAGTTGCTGGGTGTGCAACACGTCCAGCCAGCGTGCGATCAAGGGCCGGTGACCAGGAGCGATGCCGGCATTGGCCAGGCTTTGGGCCACATCATTGAGCGGCGCCGGCAGCAAGCCGCATTGCTCCAGGCCGTTAAGCATCGACAGCAAGGCCGCGTGGCTCAAGCGTTGGTTCAACTGCACGGCCTGGTTCAATTGCGTGACGCTGAACTGCTGATTGACAGCTGCCTCGGTTGCGTCGAGATGATCGTCCACCGCAGTCGCTTCACAACGCTGGGGCACGGCGAACAGGGTCTGGCCGTGCAGCGCAACTGCACTCACCTGAGGGTGCCCCAGGGCCCGCTCACACCAGCGCTGTTGCTCACGCTTGAGGTCGGCCAGGTCGCGTCCCTCTTCGGTGAAACCCTGCACGTGGCAATCCAGCTGGGCTGCGGCGCGTTCGGCCAGTTGCCAGTCGCCGGGGCGCTCGCTGACGAACACCAACTGCTCCAGATGGCTCAGATCACTCAAGGCCAGGGCGGGAAAGTCCAGCAGGCGCTCCAACTGCTCGGCGCTCATCACTACCACCGCCGGGCGCTGGCGTTCAAGCACCGCCAGCAAACGTGCCGGTGCCTGTTGATGCGCGCCCAGGTCGGTCAAGGTCGGCAGACGCCAGGGATGCGCTCCGGCGGGCAGGTCGATGAGCAAGGTATCGACATTCATCCTCAAACTCCTATGGCATGAAACAAGCGTTGCCCCGCGGCGGCGAGCGGGTCGCACGCGCGGGGCCATACCTCAAGCAACTCAAAACCTGTGGCCTGCAAGGCCAGGTCCCAGGCATCGGCGGCCATGAAGGCTTCATCGTGGGGGCGCAACGGCGCATCGGCGGCGGGCGACAGCAACAGGTGCATGAAGGTCAGCATCGCCGGGTTGTCGGCGATGGATTCGCTGAACAGCAAGGCGCCGCCGTCTCGAAGGCTGCTGCGGATCTGTCCAAGGCTGTAAGGCAGGTCGCGGGCGTTGTGCAGCGCATTGCCAGCGATCACCAGGTCCTGGGTGCCTGGCAATATGCCCTGGCCGCTGAAGCTGCGATTGAGGTCGAGCAGGCCGAACTGCATGCCCGTCTCAAGGCGAAACTGGCGGTGCGCGGCGCCGGTAAACAGCGAGCTGATGTCGGTGAAGCGATAGTCCTTTTCGCACGCTTGCAGCGCCGCCAGCACTGCGTCGGTGGTGCCGCCGGCGCCACCACCCAGTTCCAGCACCCTAAGCTGCCCATCAGCGGCGCTGATTTGCCGCGCGCGATCAGCCAGGGCTTGATTGATCGTTGCGGTGAAGTGGTTGTGCTGGTAGGCGCTCAATACCTTTACCGGGTCGCCGCCGAGCATCAGCAAGTGGGTGAGGGTGAACTGATCACGCAGCAGGTCGGGCAGGCACTCGATGACTTGGGTGTGCAGGCGCGCCATGCTGGCGGGAAAGCCCAGCGCGCCATACAGGCGTGGCAATTCACCGAGCTGCGGGTCAGGTGGCGGCGTGCGCCAGGCCACCCGTTCACCGGCTTCGCGCAGCAGGCCCGCACCGCCCAACGCCACCAGCCAACGCCGTACCACCCAGGCATGCCGTGCCGCTGTGCCCAGCGCCTGGTTGACCTGTTCGGCGTTGCGCCATACCTGTAGCGGCAATGCTTGGGTGTGCAGCAACACCTGGGCCATCACGCCCAGGCTCAGCTGTTCCAGCTCGTTCAACGCCGTGTTCATAGGCAACCTTCGTCGGCGGTATGCAGTTGATCGAGCGGGCTGTGCAGCAGGTTCAGGGCCTGAATCGCCGAGGTGCGCAGCAGGCGTTCAAGGCTGGCGGCGGGCGGCAGGACCTGGGCGGCGGCATGGCAGCCGGCGCGGATTTCACCTTCCACCACGCTGATGACCGTGGCCGCTGCCATGGCGGCGGTCAGCGCTGCATTGCCCGCACCGCTGAGCACCAGGCTGCGGGTCAGGGCCTGGTTGTGGTGCATTCCATCGAGTTGCAGCAGCAGGGTGACGAAGGGCGCCTGGCCGCTGAGGTCGAGCCGGCTGGCTTCGCACAACCGCTGCACGGCGTCGGCCCGTGGCAAACCATGGGCCTGGTCGAGGGCTTTGAGAACGTGGCCGTCGGCGATCACGTTGAACCATTGGCCGGCGTCCAGGTTGAGGTCCATGGCCAGGCGTTCGCCCTCAAGGTTGAGGTACGGCAGCAGGTGAACCCGGCCGGGAAAGCAGGGCACCGACACGTCGCGTTGCCGGCGCAAGGCGCGATGACGCCGGCCGTGCTCCCAGGCTGCCAGCGGTTCGCTGCTGCCATCCACTGCGCCTTGCAAAAAGTCATCGGCGGCCACACGAGTGAAGTGATCGCGCAAACCGAAATAGCTGGTGAGGCGCTGCACTTGGCTAAACCCTTGCTCGGCCAGCCAGCGCGGCAGCAGGCCGGTAAGCCCCGGTTGCAAGCCGGCGCCCAGCACCGCGCAACGGCCACGCCAGTGGGCCGGGTCAAGTTGCTCAGGGGCGGCGGCATCGACGTAATGAGCATCGGCCCGCAGCGCTGCGTGGGCGGCACGGTCTTGTAGCTGCCAGGATGGGCCCGCGCAGTTGAGCAGCACGTCGCAGCCACGGGCGAATGCAGCCATGGCTTTTGCGTCGTTGAAGTCTACCGAGGCCCACTGCAGGCGCGCTTGTGGCCATTGCTGCAGGAGCAGGTGCATGCAGTGTGCGCCCTTGACGGCATCGCGCCCGCCCAGGCGCAGATCGCTCATCCCCAGGGTCAACAACGCCTGGGCACTGGCCAGGCCCACGTCGCCACTGGCGCCCAACACCCCGATCAGCATGGCTGGGCCTCGGCGTTCAAGCGCCAGCCACCGGCACGCTGACGGTCATGCCAGAACCCGGCGTAGCGACCGCCTCGGGCCAATAATTGGGCATGGGTGCCAGACTCCACCAGGCATCCTTCATCCAACACCAGGATCTGGTCGGCGGCCATGATGGTTGGCAGGCGATGGGCGATCACCAGCACCGTGGCACTTTGCATCAGGCTGCCAATGGCCGCTTGCACGAAGGCTTCGTTGTGCGGGTCGAGGGCCGCTGTGGCTTCATCCAGCAGCACGATGGGCGCCCGCTTGAGCAAGGCGCGGGCCAGGGACACGCGTTGGCGTTCGCCGCCGGATAACGCCGCACCGCCTTCCCCCACGGAGGTGTTCCAACCCTGGGGCAAGCGCGCGACGATTTCATCGACGCCGGCCAGCCGTGCCGCTTCGGCGACTTGTTCGGCGCTGGCGTCGGGGCTGCCGACGCGGATGTTGGCCTCAAGGCTGTCGTCGAACAGGTAGACGTCCTGCATCACCAGGGATAGCTGGGCCATCAGCGCTGCGTTGGACAGTTCACGAACGTCCACGCCACCCACCTTGACGCTGCCCTCGCTGGCATCGAAAAAACGCATCAGCAAACGCGTGACGGTGGTCTTGCCGGAGCCCGAGGCGCCGACGATTGCGGTCATCGTGTGGGCCGGGGCGTTGAACGACAGGCGGTGCAATACCTTGGGCCCGCTGGGGTAAGCGAAACTGACCTGGTCGAAGGCCAGGCTGCCAGGCGCCGTCAAGGGCTGGCTGACGGCGGGCTCTGGCAACGGCGGCTCGCGCAGGATACTCACCAGTTGTTCCAGGTCGTTGCCCGCCATGCGCAACAAGCCGCTGCGCGCAGCCGCTTCGGCCAATGGCCCGACAAACCGCGCCGCCAGCGCGAGCAGGGCGACCAACTGGATGGCGTCGATTTCGCCGTGGCTGGCCAGGGCGATGCCCACGCCCACCAGCAGCGCAAACGCCAGTTGCACCGTCAAGCCACCGGCCAGCAGTTTCGGGAAGGTCTGGGACAGCATCGAGCCGCCGGCGTGTTTCTGCGCCAGGTTGGCAGCCTGCAAAGGTGCGTACCCCTCCTGGGTGCGACCGAAAGCGCGCAGCACTTGCTGGTAGCGAGCAAACTCCACCACGCGGTTACCCGCCAGCGTCGCGGCGGCCTCTACCTGCGCATCGTTGCTGCCGATGGCGACCGCAGACCAGTGATGGGCAAAGTAGATCAGCGGCGCGCACAGTACCGCGGTCACGCCCAGGCGCCAGTCAAACACGAACAGGGTCAACGCCACCGTAGCCGGCACCACCACACCTGACACCACTGGCCCCAGGTAGTGAGCAAACAAGCCGGTGACCATCAGCGTGCCGCTGGTGGCGCTGCGCGACAGGCGCCCGACCTTTTCCGAGTTGAACCAGCCCAGGGGCAGGGTCACCAGGTGCTGGCCAAGACGCTCGTGCAAGGTGGTCAACACCACCAGGGCCAGCGCAAAGCCTTTCATGGCCTGCTGGTAATGGGCAATGCAGGTCAGCACCGCCATCGCCGCCAGGCCGGCGAGCCATAGGCAGGCACTGCGCAGGTCACCGGCAAACAGCGCGTGCAGGATCGGCACCAGAAACGCGACGGCTACCCCTTGCAGCACGGCACTGGTCACCAGCCAGGCCAGGTAGCGGTACAAGCGTGCGGCATGGGCCGGGCCCAATAAAGTCACGAGGCTGCGGATCACAAGGACATCTCCAGGTCGGGGGCGGTGGTTTCGGCGCTGGCGCGCCACAGCCGGGCGTAGGCACCGTTGGCCTGCAGCAGCTGTTCATGGCGCCCGCTTTCAATGACGCGACCCTGGTCGAGCACCACGATCTGGTCGACGCCGCAGATACTGGCCAGGCGGTGTGCGATCACCAGCACCGTGCGGCCCCGAGCGAGGGCGGACAAGGCATCCTGGATCAAGGCTTCGGACTCGGGGTCGGCGTGGGAGGTGGCTTCATCGAGGATCAGCACCGGCGTGTCGGCCAATAGCGTGCGGGCGATGGACAGGCGCTGGGCCTCGCCGCCGGAAAAAATCGCGTCCTCGCCGATCACCGACTGATAACCCCGGGGCAGTGCCTGAATGCGCGAATGAATCTGCGCCGACCGCGCTGCCGCCTCGACCTCGGCATCGCTGGCCTCGGGGCGGCCCAGGCGCAGGTTGTCGGCGACGGTACCGTGCACCAGTTGCGCGTCCTGCAACACGAACCCTACGTGCTGATAGAGCTGGCGCGGGTCGATCTCGCGCACATCCACACCGCCCACGCAGACTCGCCCGGCGTTCACGTCGTGAAAACGCGGCACCAGCTTGGCCAGGGTTGACTTGCCCGCACCGGAAGCCCCCACCAGCGCCGTCACGCTGCCGGCTGGGCAGTGCAGGTCGACGCCCTTGAGGATCAGGTGCGCGGGGTCATAGCCGAACTGCACTTGTTCAAAGCTTATGTCGCTGCCCTGGGGGGGGCTGCTCACCTTGGGCGTGGGCAGTTCTTCGACCTCCAGCAGCGCTTCGATACGGTCGGCCGCCGCCAGGGCAGTTCGTTGCGCGGTGAGGCTTTGGTTGATCACCAGCAGTGACTGCGGGATCACCACCGCCACCAGAGTTTCGGCGAACAGTTGCAACGGTGTGATCCAGCCCTGGGCCAGCATCACGCTGCCCACCCCCAGGCTGATCAGCAGAATCACTGGCACGCTCAGGGCCATCGACGAAAACGCCTCCAGGCGCAGCAGCGGCTTGACCCAACCGGCGTACTGGGTGCTGAACTGATTGACCGCCTGTTGATAGCTGCGATGGGCCTGACCCACCTGGCCGAACGCCTTGACCACGGCAATGCCGTGGACAAACTCGACAATCGCTGCGCTGACCCGCGTCATGCTCTTGTCGAGCAACCGCATCTTGGCGCCGAAGCCGCGCATCATCAGGTCGTAGGCCACCGCATAGATCGGCAATGTCAGCACCGCCAGCAGCGCCAGGCGCCAGTTCAACGTGGCCAGCCATACCAGCCCCGCCAGCGGCGTGACAATGGCGGCGGTGAGTTCTACCGCGTGGTGGGCGACCAGGTGGTGCAGGTCTTCAAGGTCGTCCTGCACTACCTTGCGCACCGCGCCCGAGGTAGTGTCGGTGTACCACCCCAACGGCACGCGGCCGAGCTTGCGCACCATGGCTTCGCGCAAGCTCGATTGCAGGCGATGGTCGGCCAGGTGGGTCAGCCACAGCGCCACGCCGCTGGCCATCCACCCCAGGCTCAGGGCGATGACTACCAGGGCCGCCCACCGCCACAGCGTGGGGCTGTCGGCGTTGCCGGCGAGCAGCAAGCGGCCCAGTTCGGTGAGGCCGATAAAGGGCACCAGGTTGACCAGCGCGCCCATCGCGGCGAACACCACACCGAGGCGAATCAGGCGGTTGACCGGGCGTTTGAGGGTGTCCAGGGCGGTGGTCATGAGTTTTTCCCTAGGGCCTCAAGCAGGTGGGCAGTGACGGTGTTCACGTGGGGTGGTTCGATCACGCTGAAATGGTTGCCGGGCACGTCGATCAGGGTGAATTGACCCAGGCACGCGTCTTCCCAGAACGGTGCCGCCAGGTGCCCCACGCCGCCGGTGATACCGAACGATTGCTGCTCCAGGCAGCGCAAGTAGGTCATGTTGCCGAGGAACGGCGGCGGGTCGAACCGCGCCGCCCGCATGCTGTGGCGGCACACGCGAAACAGCGTCGGTACCAGCTCGGGGCCGATGGGCACGCCGGCCTGGCCAGACGCCAGGCGTGCGTACTCGGCCAGGCGCTCCTCCTGGCTGCGTGCCGACTGTTGCTGCACCGCCAGCGCCAGCGCCTCCAGGCCGGGATCGCCGCTCAGGGCGGCCATGGCACCAGCGGGTACGCGGCGGTTGTCGCGGGCCATCAGCAGGTCGATGGCGCGGTACACGTCGTAGTCTTCGATATGCGCGCCGAACACGGTTTTCACCGGGTCCAGGTTGAGGTTGGGCACGAAGATCGCCTCATAGGCCAGCTCTTCGTCGGTGTCGATAAACATCGGGATACTGTCGATCAGGCTCAGGTTTACCACCTCCATGCCACGCTCCAGCAGGCGCCGGGCAACTTCGGTGGCGAGCAGGCCACCCAGGCAGTAGCCGATCAACTGGAAGCGTTGATGGCCGTCGGCGATCAAGCGATCGGCATAGTCCTGGGCCACCCTTTCGATCAGGCGCTTGGGTTCCAGCGCCAAGTATTGCGCGGTGTCGGCCACCGCAAAGCCAATCACCGGGCCGGCCTGTTGAGCCGCCAGTGCACGGCCCAGGTGATGGAAATAGTCCAACGTGCCCAGGGCAGCATGGAACATCACCCGCACCGGGCCGCTCTCGCCACCGCCGAACGGCACTACCAGGGCGTTACTGTGGGGCGCGCGCTGCGCTTGGTCAGGCGCCGCAGCGGCAGGTGTGCTTTGGCCGTGGTTGAGCAGGCGCGCCAGGGCCCGCACATTCGGCTCGTTGAGCATTTGTCGCAGTAGCGTGTCGTAGCTCAGGCTGTGGGCCTGGGGCAGTTGTTCGCGCAACTGGCCGGCGACGCGGGCGAGGATCAGCGAATCGGCGCCTTTCTCGTAGAAGCTGTCGTCCGCGCCGATTTGCGCCAGGCCCAGGGCCTCGGCCCACACCCGGCACAGCTCGGCGGTGAGCGGGTCGCTGGGCGCGTCCTGGCTGCTTTCGGCCTGGGCATCCACCGCGGGGCGCCAGAGGGCCAGGGTCTGGCGGTCGACCTTGCCGTTGGCGGTCAGGGGCAGGCGGTCGAGCACTTGCAGGTGTGCCGGCAGCATGTAGTCCGGCAGGCGCTGCGCCAGGGCGCGGCGCAGGTGCTCAACGCTCAAACGCTGGAAACCGGCCTTCAAGCGTGCGGCGAACACCTGCATGCCGAGAGCCGCCAGCGGGTGGTCGGCGTCGGGCAGGGCTGGCAGAGTTTCGCCGCCGAGTGCCTGCACCCGTGCCTGCCAGGTCTCGGCGCTGCGCAAGCCGCTGCGGCCCTGGTCATGGTCACCGCCCACCGGGGTCATCATAAAGCCCTGGGTCAGCAAGATGGCGGGCCACTCACCGGTCGGTTCGCTGAACACCAGCCAGCCACCGGGGCTGAGCAATTCGCTGATCTGGTCGAGGGCGTTGTCGATGTCCTTGACGCTGTTGAGCATGCCCGCGCACAGCACGATGTCCACGCTGTTGCTGGCCAAGCCCTGTGGGCGAATGGCCTGGTCAATGTCCAGCACGCCGTAACGTACCCAGGGGTGGTCGGCAAAGCGTTGCTTGGCCGCCGGCAGGAAGAAGGCGGTCATGTCGGTGAACAGGTAATCCACTTCCAGGCCATCAAGCAGGCTGATCACCGGGGCGCTGGTGGCCCCGGTGCCCGCGCCGATCTCCAGGATGCGCAGCGGGCCGTCGCCCTCATGGTGGGTGGCGAGGCGGTTGATCAACGCGGCGATGCTGTGGTTGTTGTAGCGCGAGACGGCATCCCCGCCGTACAGCTGCAACGCCAGGTCTTGCTGGCCCTGGGGGAACAACAGGTCGAACGGGTTGACCTCGCCACGCAGCAGTTGTGGCAGTTGCCGCACATGGTCGAGCTGGTAGTCGAGCAGCGCCTGGCTGCATAACCCACATGCGACCGCCTGTTCCACCCGGCCCCAGGCCAGCGCCGGGGTCGGCCCGCTGTGCAGCAGGCGATAGCGGGACTGTTCGCGTTGCAACAGGCCCGCGTCACACAAGGCCGCTAACCAGCGGCGTACCAGCCAATGATGGCGGGGTTGCGCTTGCAGGGCCTGCAGGATGGCGGCCGTATCCGGCTCGGCCAACGCACCACCAAATAGCTTGGCCTTGCGCATCACCTCCAGCATGGAACTCAATGCCGCGGCGTTGAGGTCGGCCTGATAGTCGCGTACCTGCTGCGCATCGAAGCTGCCGACCTGGGTGTCGGCGTAACGCTGCACCGCGCTCAGCAACGGCGCGCCCGGCAGCGGTTCGGGTTCGACACGCGCGGCGGTGACGAAGGCCAGCAGCTCGCCGTTGAGCAGGCTGACGGCACTGTCTACGCCTGGCGTGGCGAGCAACGCGGCGTCGATTTCGCCCAGCTCCACACGATGGCCACGGATCTTGACCTGGCCGTCTTCACGGCCGAGGAACTCCAGTTCCCCCCCCGGCAAGTAGCGGCCCCGGTCACCGGTGCGATACAGCCGCTGGCCGTCGAGCGGGTGGGCGAAAAACCGGGCGTTGCTCAATGCTGGATCGCCCAGGTAACCCTGGGCCAGGCCGACGCCGGTGATATACAGGTCACCCGGCACCCAGGTGGGCGCATCGCGCCATTGGCTGTCCAGCACGCGAAAACCCTGGTTGGCCAGCGGCAGGCCGTAGGGAATGCTGCGCCACGCCGGGTCAATCGCGCCGATGGGGTGCAGGTTCGACCAGATCGAGGCTTCGGTGGCGCCACCCAAGGCCACCAGGGCCAGGCTTGGCAACAACGCTTGCAGTTGGGGCGGCAGGTTCAATGGGATCCAGTCCCCCGACAGCAGCGCCAGGCGCAGGCTGTCCAAAGGCCGTGGCTCGGCCTGCAGGTAGTGGGTCAGCATCTGCAGCTGCGCCGGTACCGAATTCCACAGCGTCACTTGATGGCGCTGCACCAGCTCGGCCCAGTGCGACGGGTCGGCGCCGCGTGCCGGGTCGGGTAGCACCAGGGTGCCGCCGACCGCAAGCGGGCCGAACAGGTCATACACCGACAAGTCGAAACTCAGTTGCGCCAGGCCCAGCACGCGGTCAGTTGCGCTGACCTCGAAGCGCCGGTTGATGTCCAGCACGGTATTGAGGGCGGCGCGGTGGCTGATCATCACCCCTTTGGGCTCCCCGGTGGAGCCGGAGGTGTAGATCACATAGGCAAGGTCGTCGGGGCTGCCGTCGGGTGCCGGGAAGTCCTGTATGGCTGGGGCCAATTGGTCGATGGCATGCCAAGCCAGACCGTCGGGTAAAGGCACTTGGGGCAGCGCCTGGGAACAGCCGAGCACATGCCGAACCTGGGCGCTGTGCAGCACGCGGTCGCGGCGTGCGGCCGGGGCGTTGCTGTCCAGGGGCAGGTAGGCAGCGCCAGCCAGTAGCACACCGTAGGCCGCTATCACTTGGTCGCGGCCCTTGGGCATGAGGATTGCGACCGGTTCCTGGGCACGGCAACCGGCGGCATGCAAGGCCGCGGCCACCGCCAGGGCGCGCTCCATCAAGGCGGCGTAGGTCAGGCTGCCGTGGGCATCGACCACCGCCAGCGCCTGCGGCCGTTCCCACGCCATGGCCAGCAGGCCATCATGCAAGCGGCCGGTGGGCAGCGGGGCGGCGCTGGCATTGGCGGCGAGACGCTCACGCTGTTGCCAGGCCGGCAGCGGCACGTGCATGGGGTGGTCCCAGGCAGCCGGGTCAAGGGCTAACAATCGCAGTTGGGCAACGAAGGCTTGTTGCATGTCCTCGATGAGGCCGTCTGGGAACACGCCTTGGCGCACGTCCCAGTGAATGTGCAGGCCCTGGGCGTCGTCCATCACTTGGCAGTCGAGGGTGACCTGGGGTGTCTGGGTGATGCCGTGGCCGACCCGGCGCTGACTGCTGGCCGGCGGTTCGATCCCCAGGCCAATGGCACTGGTGAACACCACCGGCATGGCGGCAGCTTCCCGGCCGCGACGCCGGCCGATTTCACGCATCACTTGAATGCCGGAAAACAGCCGATGCTCCAGGTCGGCGAACAATTGATTGCCCAGTTGGCGTGCCTGGCTGGTGAAGTCCTGGCCTTGGGGATCGTTGACCTGCAACAGGCTGACCGAGGTGAAGTCCCCCACCAACTGGCCCACCTGCGGATGCAGGGGCAAGCGGTTGAGCAGGGTCAGGTTGAGGCTGAAGGCGGGTTGCTGGCTCCAGCGCTGCAAGGTGCCGGCATAGGTGCTGAGCACCACGATGGAAGGGGTGAGACCGAGGGCGCTGGCGGCTCTTTTCAGGGCGGCCCATTGCGACGCGTCGAGTTGCGCCGAGTGGCGTTGAAAGCGCGGTACACGGGTGTCTTCGCCGCTCAGGGGCGCCGGCAGTTGCGGTGCGGCGGGCAGTTCGTCGATGCGCGCCAGCCAGTAGTCGCGGTCGCGTTGGTGGCGGCTGCCTTCGAGCAGGCCGCGTTCGGCCAGCAGGTAGTCGCGAAAGCTGATGTCCAGGGTGGGCAAGCGGGCTTCTGGATCGTGCAACAACTGCTCCAGCTCATTGAACAGCAATTGCGCGCTGGCCCAGTCGGCGATCAGCGAGTCCATGGAAAAGTGCAGGGTGTCACCACTGTCGCTGCGACTCAGGCGCAACTCGAACAGTGGCCAGGCCTCGGTCGGGTAGAGCTTCTGCTCCATGGACTGGCGAATCTGTTGTACGCCGTGTTGGTGCTGCTGGCGGGTGGCGCCGCGCAGGTCTGTGACGGCCAGCGGGTAATGCGCGACCTCGGCCAGCACGCGCTGGGAGCCTTCGCTGGCGATCACCGCGCGCAGCATGTCATGCCGGGCGATCAGGTGGTTCCACGCCTGTTCCACCTGCTGCGGGTCGAGGCTCGGCCAGCTCAGTTCCAGGTAACCGTGGCAGGCGACATTGCCGTAGCCGAACGAAGACTGGCGCCCGAGCAGGTAGGCGTTCTGTACGTCGGTAAGCGGGAAAGGCGCGTGGCGCTGTGCCGGGTCGGCCACGACCTCGGGCCGCTCCTGGGTTAGCAGCAGGTGCAGGATCTGTTGCTTGTGCTCACGCAGTTGCGCCAGGCGCTCGGCATTGAGCAGGCCCTGGGGCGCACGGAATTTGAGTTGGCCATCCTGGGGCCAGAGCTCGACGCCCAGGGATTTGAGTTCGCTTAACAGTTTGGCGGCGGGCATGGGGACAGCTCCTGGAAGAGGGGGAGTTTGCGCAGGCATCAGATGAGGCCTTCTTCAACGGTGTCGGAGGTGGGCTGGCGCTCAAGGGCGTGCGCCACTTCCAGCAGGCTGGCGGCGCCGAACAGCTGGCCCATGGGCAGTTCCAGGCCAAAGCGGCTGCGCAGCATTTCAAGAAACCGCGTGGCCAGCAGGCTGTCGCCGCCCAGGCGGAAAAAGTTGTCGTGGCGTGACACGCTGGGCACGTTGAGCAACTGTTGCCACAGCTCGGCGACCCGCTGTTCAGCGGCGCTCAACGGGGCTTCGTCCGGCGCGGGGCGTGACTGTGCCGCAGCCGCCAAGGGGGCGAGCAAGGCGCGACGGTCCACCTTGCCGTTGCTGCTCAGGGGCAGGCGTTCCAGTACCAGGATCTGTTCCGGGCGCATATACGCGGGCAGGCAGTGTTCCAAGTGCTGGGCGAGTACTTCGGCGTGGGTGCTGGCAGCGACTGCGGCCAGCAAGCGCGTGTCCGCGACCAGCGCCACGGCCTGGTTTACACAGGGATGACGGGCCAGCGCGGCTTCGATTTCTCCCAGTTCGATACGGTGGCCACGGACCTTGACCTGGGTATCGGCGCGGCCAAGAAACTCCAGCAAACCGTCGGGCCGGTAGCGGCCCAGGTCACCGGTGCGGTACCAACCGTCGATAAAGCGCTCGGCATTCAACTGCGGTGCATGGCGATAGCCCCGTGCGACGCCGGCGCCGCCGATCCACAACTCGCCAGTGACCCAGTCCGGGCAGTCGCGGCCAAGGGCGTCCACTACCCGGTACGCCTGGTTCGCCAGTGGCACGCCGTAGGGGATTGAACGCCAGCCCGGCAACGGCTGCTGGACTTCAAAGTGGTTGGACCAGATCGCGGCTTCGGTGGCGCCGCCGAGGGCGATAAACCGGCACTGCGGTGCCTGTTGGCGCAGGCGTTGCGGCAGGTCGAGGCCAATCCAGTCGCCCGACAGTAGGGCCACTTTCAACCCCAGGCTTTGGCGCTCAAGCGCGTTGGCTTCCAGCAACATATCGAGCAGCGCCGGCACGCTGTTCCACAGGCTTACGCGATGGTGTTGCAGGGCCTTGAGCCAGGCGCGGGCGTCGCGGCGCTGGTCTTCTTCGATCAACACCAGGGCGCCACCCACCGAGAGCAGGCCGAACAGGTCATACACCGACAGGTCGAAGTCCAGTGCTGACAGCGCCAGGCCACGGTCCGATGCGTCGATGCCGTAGCAACGGTTGATCTCGGCCACGGTATTCATCGCGGCGCGGTGGGTGATTTCCACGCCCTTGGGCTGGCCGGTGGAGCCGGAGGTGTAGATCACGTAGGCCAGTTCGTTGGCGCACATGGCCAGGGGGGCTAACAACGGTTCGGCGCATTGTGCTTTTGAAGGCGTGAGGTGCTTGACCCCAGGTAGTTGTGGGTCGTGCTCGGCGAGGATCAGGCCAACGCCGGCCTGTTGCAGGATGCGCTGGCAGCGCTGTAAGGGTTGGTCGACTCCCACCGGCAGGTAGGCCGCGCCCGCTGCCAGCACGCCCAGCACACTGGCGATCTGTTGCGGGCCTTTGGCCAGGGAGACTGCCACCAGGTCACCGGCCGCCACGCCTGCATCCATCAGGCTGCGGGCGATGCGCAGGGCGCGGTCGGCCAGTTCGCCGTAGCTCAGGCTCCCATGCTCGCCCCACAACAGCGCAGGGCGTAGCGGCGATTGGTGCGCCTGTTGGAAGAAGCCCTGGTGCAGGCTCGGGTCCTGCGCAACGCTGGCGCCAGGGGCATTCAACCGTGCGCGTACCTGCGCCTGGGCCAGGGGCAGCAGGTCGGGCGGGGCGCTGTCCCAGGGGTGTTCGGCCAACCAGTCAAGGCTGTGCAGGTAGGCGTCGAACATTGCTTCGACCAGCCCGTCGGGGAACAGCCCGACCACGCGGTCCCAGTTCAAGGCGATGCCGCCGTCAGCTTCGACCACCTGATGGTCGAGCCACACCTGCGGGGTTTGGGTAAGGCCGAAGACCTGCCTGGCGAAGGGCCCGTCCACCGGTGCGGCGGTGCCATCCGGTACGCCCAGGGCGCTGGTGAACACCACCGGCATGCTCACCTGGTGCTCGTCATTGCTGCGCGCCAATTGGCGCAACAGGCTCACCGACCCCACGCAGCGATGTTCCAGGGCTTCGCCAAGGGTGTGCTGGGTGCGTCTGGCGCGGTCGAGCCAGCGTTCGCCGGCCACGGGCACGTAGCCGAGCAGGGTGAGGGAGGTGAAGTCGCCCATCACCTGATCGATCTGCGGATGCATAGGCCGGCGGTCGAATAGCGTGAGGTTGAGGCTCAGGTCCGGCCGCGTACTCCAACGCCCGAGGGTTTCGGCAAACGCACAGAGCAGCACCGCCGAGGCGGTCAGGCTGTGCTGTTGGGCCTTGGCCAGGATCGCTTGCCAGGCCTGGGCCTTGACCTGACCTTGCAGGCGCTCGAAGCGCGGTCGGCCCAGGCTGGCTGGGTCGGCAGCCAGGGGCAGTTGCGGGTGCGGCGGTAAGGTGGGCAGGCGTTCTTGCCAGAACTGCTGCGCGGCGCGCAATTCGGTGGGTTCCACGCCGGCCTGAATCTGGTAGTCGCGAAAGGACAACTGCAGCGGTGGCAGGGCCAGCGTCGGTTCGCGATATAACGCGTCGAGTTCGGCATAGAACCGCAGGATGCTGAGGGCGTCGAGGATCAGGTTGTCCAGGCTGATGGCCAGGCGGGTATGCCGGCCTTGGGTCACCGCCTGCACATCGAACAGCGGCCACTGGGCGGGATCGAACACGCGGTGGGCACAGTGCTCACGCAGGTCTTCGACGCAAACGTAGCGTTGGCCGATCACGAAGGTGGGTACTTGGGGAAGGATGCGTGCCTGGCCTGTTTGATCGAACACCGCACGCAGCATTTCGTGGCGTTCGATCAGGCGCCCGAGGGCGTTTTGCAGGCGCGGCAGGTCGAGGTCTTCGACGTCGTATTCGCGGTAGAAATGGCAGCTCACCCCGCCCAATACCAGGCTCGGGTCACGACCCAGCCAGTAGGCTTGCTGCACTTCTGTCATGGGGAAGGGGGCGTGACGTTGGGCCAGGTCCGGGACAACGGTGCGTTGCGGTTCGGCCTGGGCCTGTTGATGCAGGTCGGCGCAGAACTGCGCCAGCACTGGCTTGGTGAATACCTGGGCGATTCGTGCGCCGCCCAGCCCTTGTTCGGCTAACAGGCGCACCAGGCGCGTGGCGCTCAGGGAGTCGCCGCCCAGGGCGAAGAAGTTGTGCTCCCGGTACACCTCGCCACAGCCGAGCAACTGCTGCCAGGCGCGGGCCACCTGTTGTTCAATGGCGCCGCAGGGCGGCGACAGCAAGGCCTGGTAAGTGCCGCGATGGTCCGCCAGCCAGCCGTGGAGTACCTTGCGGTCCACCTTGCCATTGGTGGTCAACGGCCATTGCGCGCAGCCGAGGATCAGGCTGGGAATCATGTAGGCCGGCAGGCGCTCGGCCAGGCCGGGGAACTCCAACGCGGTAGGTTGCATCGGGCCATTCGCCAGGCGCACCACCGCCGCCAGGTGCTGGCCCACGAGCAGCGCCACCGCCTGGTCGACGCCGGGGCAGGCCAGCAGCGCGTGTTCCACTTCACCGGCCTCGATACGGTAGCCGTGCAGCTTGAGCTGGAAGTCGCTACGTCCCAGGAACTCGACCGTACCGTCGGGGTGGTAGCGCGCACTGTCGCCGGTGCGGTACCAGCGCAGGCCGTTGTAAACCACAAAGCGTTCGGCACTGCGCACTGGGTCGCCACGATAACCCTGGGCCACTCCGGCCCCGCCAATCCACAGTTCGCCGGCCACCCAGTCCGGGCAGTCATGACCCTGCGGGTCGACGATGCGCAGGCTGACGTTATCCAAGGGTTTGCCGTACGGCAGGCAGTGCCAGTGCAACGCCTGGCCGGGCACGACTTCGAACAGCGTCGAGTGAATCGCCGCTTCCGTCGCACCGCCCAGGGCCATGAAGCGGCAACCGGGGGCTTGGGCCCACAGGCGTGGCGCCAGCTCCGGCGCAACCTTGTCTCCGCCCAGCAAGACTGCCCGCAGGGGCAACGGAGCATCGGCACAGCCGAGCAGCATGTCGAGCAGCGCCGGCACGCAATTGAGTACGGTGGCGCGGTGTTGAGTGGCCAGTTCGCGCCAGCGCAGGGCATCGCGTTGGGCCTGGGGCTCGATCAACACCACCGCCGCGCCGCAGGCCAGTGGGGCAAACAGGTCGAATACCGACAGGTCGAATTCCAGCGCCGAGAGCGACAGGATTCGGTCATCGTGGTTGAGCTGCAAGCGCCGTTGCAGGTCCTCCAGGGTGTTGGCGGCGGCCAGGTGGCTGATCTCTACGCCCTTGGGTTCACCGGTGGAACCGGAGGTGTAGAGGATATAGGCCAGGTCGCTGACCGCACCGGCCCGTGGCGCCGCCAGTGCGCTGCCAGCCTGCGGCAGTTGGGTAAGCAGCAGGCGGGCACCGGCGTTGTCGCAGATCGTGCGGCAGCGCGCAGCGGGCTGGTCGATGCCGATAGGCAGGTAGGTGGCGCTGCACGCGAGGATTCCCAGTACGGCGATCACCTGCTCGGGGCCCTTGGGCAGTTGCAGGGCGACCACGTCACCGTGTTGCAGGCCCTGACCCTCCAGGTACGCCGCAACCCGCAGGGCGCGCTCGGCCAACTCGCCATAGCTGAGGGCGTGGTCGCCGTACAACAGGGCTGGGAGGGCAGGCGTCAGCCGGGCCTGGGTGAAAAAGCCTTCGTGCAGACGTTGGCTCGGCAGCGTCGTAACGTGGCCCCGGGCGGCGCTGCGCGCGGCCAACTGGCGGCTGGGGATCAGCGCCGGGGTCGCTTGATCCCAGGCTGCTGCGTCATGACACAAACGTTGCAACAGGCCTGTATAGGCGTCGAACATTCCATCCAGGACGCCTTCGGCGAACAGCCCTTCACGGGCATCGAGGTTAACCAGAATGCCGCCATCCAGCTCGGTGACTTGGGCGTCGAGCCACACCTGCGGGCCCTGGGAAATGATCCAGGCCGGCTGGCCGAAACTCTCCTGCACCCCCTCAGCGAACAACTCCCCCAGGCCCAGGGCACTGGTGTACACCACGGGTGCCAGGACTTGCTCACCACGCAGGCGCGACAGCTCGCGCAACACCTCCAGCCCGGTAAATGCACTGTGGGTCGCATCGCTGTGGAAGCGTCGTTGCAGCCCTGTGGCACGGGCGGCGAAGGTGCCGGTCACACGGCCATCCCAGGCCAGCAGGATCGAGGAGGTAAAGTCACCGACCAGGCGCTCGACGTCCTCATGCAACGGCGTGCGGTTGAACAGCGGCAGGTTGAGTAACAGCTCGGGCGTCTCGCACCAGGCGCCGAGGGCTTCGCAAAACACCGCCGCCAGGGCCATGGCCGGGGTGAGGGCGTGCTCGCGGGCGTGGCGTTCAAATGCCTGGCGCTGGGACGGCGCCAGCCAATGATGACGGCGACGCACTTGGCGCTCATCGCCTTGGGGCTTGATGGGCAGGCGCGGGGCGCCGGGCAGGGTGTCCAGGCGCTGCAGCCAATAGTCGCGGGCGTGTTGGTGACGTGCTCGGTGCTCGGGGCTGGCCTGTTCCTGACGCAGGTCGGCCAGGTAGCGCGGGAAGCTGTAGGCCAGCGCGGGCAGGGGCTGTTGGCGGTACAACTGCACCAGGTCGCCCAGCAGGGTGCGCAGGCTCAAGGCGTCGGCGGCGAGCATGTCCAGGTTCAGGTGCAGGCGGGTGCCGTGGGGCAAAAGCGAGAGCTGAATATCCAGCACCTGGCCGTGTTCCACCGCCAATTGGCGATGTGACAGCGCGGCGCGCAAGGCTTGCAGTTGCTGTTGCAGTTGTGTGGCATCGGCCTGGCGCAGGTCATGCACCTTCAGCCCCGGCCATGGGCTACGGGGCAGGATCTGTTGGCGACCCTCCTCCAGAAACTGCGCACGCAACATGGGGTGGCGTGCCAGCAAGGCCTGTACGGCGGCTTCCAGGCGGAGCGGGTCTACGTCCTGGCCGTCGAATTCGTTATAGAAGTGCGCCGCCACACCGCCCAGCTGTTGCCCAGGAGCACGGCCGACCCAGTACGCGTGCTGCATGGGCGCCAGTTCAAAGGGTAGGCCGTCGTGCGCATGGCTATGGGTGGGCGCGGGCGTCACCGGCTCGGTGTCCAGCAGCGTCAGCCAGGCGCACAGGCGTGGGTCGGCCACCAGTTCGGCGAACCGTGCGGCCAGGCCCTGGCGGCGCCATTGGCCGGCGAGGCGGATCAGGGTCACCGAATCGAGCCCCCATTCAATCAGGTTGGCCTCCAGGGGGATCTGCTCGGCAGGCTGGCCCAGGGCTTCGGACAGGGAACGGCGCAACAGTGTTGCGGTTGAGGTGCTGGGAGTGGCCATGGCTCAACGTCTTCTCATCGCTAGGGCCCGGGCCGGCGTTGGCCCAGGCGCTGAAGGCAGGTAACTGCGTGGAAGAAGATGCTAGTCATTCTCATTGTGTGGACTACCCGCATCGAATCGTTTTTGCCCCGTATCCGTTTGCCTGGCGCGGGGGACAGCGGCGCCGGGGCGGGCCATGGCGGCGATCAGTGCGCGGGATACGGTTGGAAAATGACTTGAATCGGGTAGCGCCGCGCCGCCGCCCTTGACTACCGTCGCTCGCCGCCCTTTTGCAGGGCTTGACCCTTGATGGAGGTGTGGATGTCAGTCGATTCAGGTTTACAAGTGCGCGGTCTGCGCAAGCGCTACAACAATGGCGTCCAAGCGTTGCGCGGCGTGGACCTGAATGTGGGCCCTGGCATGTACGGTTTGCTCGGCCCCAATGGCGCGGGCAAAAGCAGCCTGATGCGCACCCTGGCAACCTTGCAGCAACCGGACGTCGGCAGCATCGAACTGGATGGGCTGGATGTGCTCGCCGAGCCCGGGCAGTTGCGCCGCCGCTTGGGTTACCTGCCGCAGCAGTTGGGGACGTACCCGGGGGTGAGTGCGCGAGATTTGCTTGAGCGGTTCGCCTGGCTCAAGGGGCGCACCCACAGCCGCCAGCGCCGTGAGGAAGTCGAAGGCCTGCTGGCCAAGGTCAACCTGCAGGAAGCCGCGCACCGCGCGCTCGCCACTTACTCGGGGGGCATGTTGCGCCGCTTTGGCATCGCCATGGCCCTGATCGGCTCGCCGCGTCTGTTGATTGTCGATGAGCCCACCGCCGGCCTCGATCCGGCCGAGCGCAACCGCTTTCACCGGGTGCTGGCGGATGTGGCGGCCGAGTCGATCGTGCTGTTGTCGACCCATATCGTCGAAGACGTCGAGAACCTGTGCAGCCGCCTGGCGGTGCTGGCCGGGGGGCGGATTATCATCGAAGGCCGTCCGGCAGATTTGCTGCGCGCCGAACAGGGCCGCTTGTGGGAGGCTGCGTTCGCCCGTGGTGAGCCGCTGCCGCCTGCCTTGCATGTGGCCGCAAGCCCCGTTGGCAGCCGGGTAATCGTGCACGGCGAGCGCCCGGCTGATCCGCGCTTCACGCCCCACACGCCGCGCCTGGAAGATATCTATTACCTGGCGCTGGCCCAGGCCGGCGAGGCGGGCGAGGCATGAATACCTTTGCTCTGTTGATGCGTGAAGCCTGGGTGGAAGTGCGCGCCGGGCTGCGCAGCGGCATACCGTTGCTGGTGTTTTTGGGCCTCACCGGCTATTTGCTGATGTCCCTGACCAATGCCGACTACGTGCAGAAAATGGGCGCCAGCGACATTGCACGCAATGCCCCGAGCCTGATCTACCTGATGTCGTGCGGGTGCATGTTCTTTCTGTTCTTCGCCTGGGCCTGGGTTTTTGCACAACCGGCGCTGCGCGACCGCAAGGCGCAGTTGGAAGAGGTGCTGCTGGCCTTGCCGCTGTCGTTGCCGGCATTGTTGTGGGGGCGGTTCATTGGTGCAGCGCTGGTGGGCGGCTTGCTCGCCAGTTCGCTGATCGTCGGGTTTTTGGTCAGCCCGGTGCTGGGTTGGCTCGGTTGGGTACCGGCGGCGAGTATCGGTGCGCCGATGTGGTCGGCGCTGGGATTTGCCTGGGTCGCCTTGTTATTGCCGGTGAGTACCGGGATCGGTGCGCTGTATTACCTGCTGGCCTTGCGCAGCCGTGGCTTGGCCGCGCCATTCGGGTTGGCGACGGTGTTGATGCTGTTGTGGATGTTTGCCGTGGTGGTGCTCAAGGGCGGGCATATCAACCCACTGTTGGCGGCCAGCCTGGACCCCTCGTTGTTTACCTTTGCCCAGGCCCAGGTGGAAACCTGGAGTGCCGCGCAGAAATCCCAATCGCTGTTGGCGCTGACCTCGGGTTTCTGGCTTAACCGCCTGCTGTGGTGCGCAGTGCCCCTGCTGTTACTGGCCGTGGTGTTGGCCCGTACCACACGTCAGGGTTTGATGGGCAAGCGCAGCGGGGCGGTGTTGGCAGAGCCGCCGATGCGGTTGGCGAACGCCATGACGTTGCCTGGCCCGCTGGTTGGCAGCCAGTGGCCACGGGCCTTGTGGTGCGAGGCGCGTTGGCAGGCGCGCCAAGTGTTTGCCCGGCGTATCGGCTGGGTGGCCCTGGGCTTGCTGCTGGTGATGGGTGTACTCAGTGGTTTTGTCCACGGAGTGTGGCATGCGCGTGGGCCGATGGTGCCTCGGGCAGATCTGACCCTGCCCCTGCTGTCGAGCGCGTTGTTTCTGGTGATCGCGTTTATCGTCGCAGCCTTGGTTGGGCTGGTGTGCCGGCGCGATGATGTCGAAGGTATTGGCGCCATGTTGCAGGCCACTGCAGCGCCGGCGTGGTTGCGCCTGCTGGGGCGAGTGGCCTGCGTGCTGCTGGCGACGCTGGCCCTGGCGTTGGTGCCGGGCCTGGCGAGCTTGCTGGTCAGCGCGATTGCCGCGCCCGACAGCCTGGCGCCGGGCTTTGTGCTGGTCTATCAAGCGCTGGTGTTCGCGCCGCCGCTGATGGAGTTGGCGATGCTCACGGTGCTGGTGCATGCGCTGATTCGTCGCTCGGGCCTGGCGTATGCCACCTCGATGCTGCTGACGTTTTTCCTGGTGCTCAACCATGAATTGGGGCTGGTCAGTTACCCGCCCTATGCCATGGCGATCCCCGCGCATGTGAGTGTGTCGCTGCTGACCGGCTGGGCGCCTTGGGTGGCGTTTCTCGCCGCATTGGACGGTTGGAAACTGGCCGGTTGCCTGGTGCTGCTCGCGGTGGCGGCACTGGCGTTGCCCCGTGGGCCAGAGCGGCGCCGCTTGAGTGATGTGCGCGACGGTTTGCTCGGTTTGCCGGGGGCGTTGCTGGCCCTCGGCGCTGTGGGCATGCTTGGCAGCGGCGTGCTGTTGCAGCGGCATCTGGTGGAGTTGGGCGGTTACCAGTCTGTCGCTGCGCAACGTGCCGAACGCGCTGACTGGGAACAGCGCTGGCTGCCCGGCGCGAGCGCCTGGCAGGTGGCCGGTGGGCAGTTGCAACTGCGGGTTGATTCGGCGGCGCGACAGGTAGCGGGCCAATGGACGTTGCAGGGGGTGGTCGCCCCTCATCTGGACGCCGAGCTTCCGCCGGGCCTGCAGGTGACAGGCGCCAGCGTGCTGGGCCGGCCGGTGAGGTTCGAACAGGCCAGCGAGCATCTGCGCGTACTTCTGGACGGCTGCGCGGCGAGCGGTTGCCAGGTGGCATTGAACTGGACGGTGCGCGCCGACGGCTGGCCTGCCGAAGGTGAGGCGTTCTGGCTCGGGCCTCAGGGGGTGTGGCTGCAAGCGCGCCGCGTGGTGCCGCGCCTGGGCCTGGACAGCGAGCGCCTACTGCGTGCGCCGGCCCAGCGCAGTGAAGCCGGGTTGCCAATGTTGGTGCCACAACTGCCGACGGGCGCGGCGGTGGCCGTGGAGGCTGTTGCCCCAGCCGGCGATTGGCAATGGCAGGTCGAGGTCGATGGCCGCACCTTTAGCGGTCGCAGCCTTGGCTCACTGGACTTTGCCTATGTCACGCCGACTCAGGCAGACCCCAGCCGTGCGCACACCCGTGCTGAAATACAGCAAGACCTGAACTTAATGAGCGCCTGCGTAGCACGACGCCTGGGCAGCCTGCCCCGTGTCGAGCACCTGAGCCTGTGGCCTGCTGGCATGGGCACCAGCCGTTTGAGCCACGGCCATCTGTTGCTCAGCCAGTCACCGAATTGGGACGTGGCGCCGGTCGGCGTCGGGCGCTGGACGCGTCGCGCCCACATTGCCGAGCTGCTTGCCCGCCAATGGCTGATCGAGGCCAGCGACCTGCGCCAGATCCCCGGTTACCTGGGGTTGAGCCAGGGTGTGGCGGGGGCGGTGGGCTTGCTGTGCGTGGAAGACGTCGACGGTGCTGGCGCCCGCGCCGCGCTGGTCAAGCTGATGGCCGACGACCTGACGCGCGCCCTGGGTAATGACGGTGAGCCTGTCGGCACCCTGGCCGATGCTCGCGAACAGGGCTGGGCGGCCCACTATGCCGCGCTGGTCAGCCTTGATTGGGTGGCTGCGCAATCCCCCGAACACCTCACGGCGATGACCGCCGACGTCCGTCACGGCCAGGGATGGCCCACTGAGCTTCAGCGCCTGCTGGGCGCGCCCTCCGAACACGCGATTGCCGCCGCGCTCAAGCGCTGGGGGCCTGTGCAATGAATGTGAACCATCCCTGCCTTGTGGAGCTTTGCCATGTCACCTGAACTGTCTATTCAGCCACTACGCCGCCCCATCGGTTGGCGTGCCAACGTGCTGACCCAAGCCATGGCACTGGCCTTGTCCAGCCAGATGTGTGCGGCTTATGCCGTTGAGGCTCAACCGGCCGCCAATGCCGAGACTATCGAGCTGGGGCCGGTGACGGTGAGCGCGCGATTGAACCAGGAAAGTGCCAAGGACATTCCGTTCGGCCTTTCGGTGCTCGATGGGCAAACTCTCGAAACCCGGCGTTTACGCACCCTGGAAGACGCCTTGCGCACAACGCCTGGGGTGGATGTGAACTCCTGGGGCGGCGCCAACGATGCCAACGTGCGTATCCGTGGGGTTGGCTCGCTGAACCAGATGAGCATGGACGATGGCTCGGTGGTGCTGAACGTGGACGGCGTGCCGATGTCGGTGCGCAACGCAGCGATGGCTACCCTCGACGTGCAGCAAGTGGAAGTGCTCAAGGGGCCCCAAGGCACCTTGTTCGGGCGTAACAGCGAAGCGGGCGCGATCAACGTCACCACGCGCAAACCCACCCGCGAACTGGAGGGCTACGTGCGTGGCGAAGTGGGCAACCAAGGCCAGTTCATGACCGAAGGTGCGGTGGGCGGGCCGTTGACGGAGTCGTTGGCCGGGCGCATTGCCGTGCGTCGCAGCGGCTTTGATAACTGGGTCGATGACCAACAAGACGGCGACCCCCTGACCAAACCCCGCGACCTGGCCCTGCGCGGCAGCCTGTTGTGGGACAACGACGCTGGCACCACTGGCCTGCTGACCGCTGAGCGCCAGCGCGCCGATCACTATGCCGGCCTGGAGATCCTGCGACCGTTCGGCAACCGCCCCAGCCTCGACTACACCCCTGGCACGTTCAATGGCAACAAGAAGACCAACGAGCGTTATTCCTTCGAGCTCAACCATGACCTGGCCCAGGCCCGGATCACCTCGATCAGCGCCTATACCAGCACCGACTTCAATGCGGTCAAGGGCTATGATCGCAACATCACCCGCGCGTTGTACGGCCAGCCTTTTGAGTACCTGATCGAAGACTCGGCCCATGAGCGAGTCTGGAGCCAGGACCTGCGCCTGGGATCACTGGCTGACGCCGATGTGTTCTGGGTAACCGGGGTGAACCTGTCCCGTTCCGAGCGCAGTTTTGACTCCAACAACTTCACCAATGGCGCCCGGCAACTGCGCGATTTCACCACCAACAGCTATGCCGCGTACGGCGAAGTGACCTTCCCGATTGCCGAGGACTGGAAGCTCACCACCGGCCTGCGCCACACTTGGGACCGCAAGACCTACGGCGCTGATTACAGCAGTGGCGCCAACCTGATCAACGACAGCCGACGCTTGCAGGACGACTACAACACCGGGCGCGTGGCCCTGAGCTATGCATGGACACCCCAGACCAACCTGTACGCGGTGTTGTCGCGGGGCTACAAGTCGGCCGGGTTCAACGACTACGCGACGTCAATCAAGGACAGCCAACCCTACAAGGCAGCCAAGGTGAACTCCGCGGAAGTCGGTTTCAAGCATGAAAGCGAAGGCGGTGCGTTGAGCCTGGAAGGGGCGTTGTTCATCACCCGCGTGCAGGATGACCACTTGCTGGGTTATGACTTCACGTCCCTGGCGGTCAGCGCGGTGAATGCCGATACCCGCAGCAAAGGTGCCGAGTTGTCGAGTACCTGGCATGCCACCGATGAACTGACCCTGGGCAGCGCCATCAGCTACACCAACGCGGTGGTGACCTCCGATGCGCCAGGGGTGTCCGGCGGTGATGTGGCCAAGGGTAGTCGCGTGCCGGACGTGCCGCTGTGGAGCGGCAACTTCAGCATTGCCTGGAACAAACCCGTGGGTGAACTGCTCGGCTTGCCGGCGCCGCGCCTGAACACGTTGCTCAACTACCGCGTGCAGAAAAACCGCCCGGCTGATCCGCAGAATCACTATGACCTCAAGGGCTACGCCAAGCTGGATTTGCACTTGGGGCTGCAGAGCGGTGGATCGGAAGTTTATCTGTGGGGCGATAACTTGCTGGATGCGCGATATGACTTGTATGGCGCTTATTCCACCGACGCGGTGCTGACCGGGATGCCGGGCAGGGGGCGTTCGGCGGGGGTGGGGTACAGCTACGAGTTCTGAGGCATACATTGCCCTCTGTAGGAGTGAGCTTGCTCGCTCCTACAGCCTGGCCGGTTCAGAATTGATAGGTATAGCCCACGCCCAACGTACGCCGCCGCGATGGCCCGCCGTAGGCTACCGGCTCACTGTAGAAACCGTAGGTGTCGTACGTCTGGTTCAACAGGTTGTCGGCGAACGCATAAACTTCCCCGAACTTGCTCTCCAGCCCAGCCCGCAGGTCGAGCTTCTCGTAGTTATCCAGGTTGAAATGATTCTGCGGATCGGCCGCGCGTTCACCCACCAGGTGGTAATTGAGGCTGGTGTTGAGAGTGGTATCACCCAGGCTGGCGATGCTGCCCAGTGGGTGCTTCCAACTGGCGTTGAGGTTGGCGCTCCAGCGTGGCACATCCGGGGTGCGGTTGCCGGCTGCGACGTCACCGGCCTGGATGCCTTGCACGCCACGGGTGATTTTGGCATCGAGGTAGGTGGCGCTGGCGGCCACGGTCAGGCCCTGGTCGAAGCGCCAACTGCCTTCCAGCTCGGCGCCGCGGGTGCGGGTGTCGGCGTTGAAGGCGTTGGTGGCGAAGGTCGCCGCGTCATAGCCGAGCAAATGGTCATCGTGCACGCGGGTATAGAACAGCGCGCCATTGAGGCTGCCACGACCCTCTTCGGTCGTGCTTTTGAAGCCCAGTTCAGCGGCTTTGCTGACGGCGGCCTTGTAGGGGGCGCTGTCGCTGACCTGGGAGGCATAGTCGTTGAACCCGCCGGATTTATAGCCCCGTGCCAGTTGCACATAGACGTTGGTCTGTGGGGTGATCGCATAGCTCAGGGCGGCGCGGCCGGTGCCGTAGTGGTCGGTCAGTCTGCGCGAGTCGTCCACGACGCTGGTGCCGGCGAAGTATTGGCCGTTGTAAGTCTTACGGTCCCAGGAGTGGCGGTAGCCGGTGGTGAGTTTCAGGCGTTCGCTGAGGGGGAAGGTCACTTCGCCGTAGCCTGCGTAAGTGGTGGTGGTGAAGTCGCGGAACCTGGCGCTGGACGTGCCGTAGGTGTTGCGCGGGGTATCGTAACTGCGTTCGTTGCGGCTGGCGGCGACGCCGGCGACCCAGAACACTTCAGCGTCGGGCAATGAGCCCAGGTGCACGTCCTGGCTCCAGTTGCGTTCGAAGGATTTGTCCACCACCCAGAACTCGCTGGGCGTGCCGTAGAGGGCGCCCATCAGTTTGCTGTCGTAGGCGATCAAACCCGTGAAGTCGGCGGTGCCAGTAGCCGTGGTGGACGTCAGGCGGCTGTTGGCGAAGTCGTGATCGGCTTTGAGGGTGTAGCGCTCGGTGGTCTTGTCGTTGTCGTCGAACAGGCCGGGTGTCAGGTCCAGGCTCGGGTGGCTGCCGTAGGGGCGCAACACCAGGGAGTTGGTGGCGCGTTCGGTTTGCTGGCGTTCGGCGCTGAGCAACAGGTGGGTGTCATCGTTTAGGTCCCACAGCAGACTGCCGCGATAGGCTTCATTGCGTGGCTTGGTGATGGGGTGGTGGGTCTGGTCGTTGTCGATCCAACTGTCGTAGCCGGCACGCCGCACTGCCAGGCGGCCGCTGAAGCGATCACTGAGCGGGCCGCCGATGGCGCCTTCGGTGAGGAACTGGCCTTTCTGGCCGACTTCGCCACGCACATAACCTTCCAGTTCGCGGGTGGGTTGGCGCGTGGTGATATTCACCGCGCCGGCCTGGCCGATGGCGCCGGACAGTGTGCCCTGGGGACCCTTGAGCACTTCGATGCGATCGATATCCAGTGTGCCGAAGCCCAGGCTGCGCGACGACACCGGCACGCCGTCGATATTGAACGCCACCGAGCTGTCATCCATGGACATTTGATACAGCGAACCGACGCCGCGGATCAGCACGTTGAAATCATTCGGCCCGCCGGAAGAATTCACGCTGACGCCGGCGGTGGTGCGCAGGGTGCTTTCGAGGGTGTCGAGGCGTTGTGTGCGCAGCTGTTCGCCGCTGATTACGCTGACGCTGATAGGCACGTCCTTGGGGTCTTCCTGGGCCATGCGTGCGGTCACTGTCGAGGCTGGCAGTTGCAATAGCTCGCCAGAGGCAAAGGCAGAAGGGGACAGTGTCAAAGCAATCGCTATTGTTATACTATTACATTTGTAGCAAGATTGACGGATAGCCGTCGTGTTGCCTCGTGCAGACATGATGGGACCTTGACTGAACAGGTTGATCGAGGCGCGTTGCGCAGGGGCAGCGGCGGTTTGATAAAGCGTGCGGCGCTCCAAATGCTAATAATTATCAATTGCAAGATTCTACCCTGATGTGATCTGATTCGAGCCGTATCCGGTCAGCCAGGAGATTTACGATGTCAGCCGTTCAAGGAGGCGCAGGGGAGCCGATGCCAGTCTCGCGAATCATTACGGGCGGGTATGGGAGTGATCTGGGGCCAGGGGCGCATTGCCGCGTCACCCGCATGACGCTGCAGGAGGGCTTGGATATCGTGCGTTGGCAAAGCACGTTCGAGCAGCCGGTTGAACTGCCGCTGCAGGACGACAGCGAATGCATTCACTTCAGTTTTACCAACTCGCTCAAGGGCAAGGCTGCGTGCAGCTTTCACGATGGGCGCCGGCAACGTCGCTATGCGATTGATGAAGGCGCGGGCAATATCAGCTTTGGTCGCTGCCGCCATGGCCTTTATCACCAGCACGGCGAAATCGACAACATCACCGTGATGATCCGCCCCGAGCTGCTCGCTCAGTGGGAATTGAAACTCGACCCGCTGCTGAACAAAGCCTTGGCCTGCGAGCATTGCTTCCTCGACGGCCATCGCAGCGGCGAAATGAGCGCCACCGCGCACATGCTCGGCCTGGCCATGGACCACGGCACCCAGCTGGCGCCGGCCCAGCCACGCAGCAGCCTGTGGTTGTACGGGCAGAGTGTCACGCTGGTGAGCTTGTTCCTGGAAGCGCGCCAGGACGCTGAATGCACCTGCCGGGTCAGTCACACCGACCGTCAGCGGTTGGTGCGTGCTCGCGATCGTTTACTGGAAGACCTGGGCAAAGCGCCGAGCCTGTCGGAGTTGGCCCGTGAATCCGGTTTGAGCCAGCCCAAGCTCACGCGCGGATTCCGCCAACTGTTCGCCAACAGCGTCTACGGCATGTTCCAGCAGACCCGCATGATCCAGGCGCGCAGCCGCTTGATGAGTGGCGATGAATCAGTGATGCGCATCGCCTCGGACCTGGGGTATGCCAACGCCAGTCACTTTGCCACGGCGTTCCGTAAACAGTTCGGGATCAACCCGTCGATGCTCAAGAACGGTGGCCGCGGCAAATCCTTGGGGGCTGGCTGAGGCAGGCGGTCAGAATATCGCTTTGACCTGCAAGCCCAGCACCAGCGCATTGTCGATGCTCTCACCGGAAAACGCCCCCGGCTCGATGATGTATTGCATATCCGGGCGCAAGGTCAGCCAAGGCGTGGCCTGGTAGCCATAACTGAGTTCGATCAATTGTTCGGCGCTGTCGATTGAGGGGTAGGACGCCCCGGCATTGAACGCAGCCAACTCTTGCACATCACGGCTGCGCGGGTTCGGCACCGCGCGGCCATAGCCCAGGGCGACGGTATCGCGCGGGCGACCTTCGAACGGCTTGTACAGCACCACGCCTGCGCCATACCACTTGGTGAACGGCGAGGCCGCTTCGCTGGCGGCAGAGTACTGGCCGAAGGCGTGCAGGCTACGGCCTTGGGATGATTGTGAGGCCCACACAGCCTGGTCGATCAAGAGGTAGTGACCGCCACGCCCGCTGACGTCCTTGTTGCTGCCAATGCGTTTTACATCGGAACTGTCGTAGTAATAACCGAGCTTGTATTCACCGGGCAGTGCGCCCGCATGCTTGTAGATAAGCTCGATGGGCACCACGGTGCCGGTGGTGTGCTTGGGCCCCAGGTGCCAGGCACGGCTGGAGTTGCCGTTGCTGGACGGGTCGACATTGAACGCCGCCACGCGCAGTTGCCAGTTGGGCGAAAAGTCGTATTTCACCCGGGCACCGAGGTGCGCATTCGGGTAGTTGGCCCAGCCGCTGCCGCCGGACATGTTCAGCGGATGCCCGCAGAACCCGGCGTTCATGAAGTTGCACAGGATGCCGCTGTCCAGGCCGCCGAGATCATTGCCCATGGCCATATAGCCCAGCTTGAGGTTCAGCGCCGGGGTGAACAGCGTGCGCTCGTAGCTCAGCTCGGTGAGGCGCGTGTAGAGGCCGCCGTAGTTTTCCTGGATCGGCAGGCGGTTGCCCACCAGGTCCTCGGAGGCGCTGTTGCCGCGTCGGTCGTTGAGGGTCAGCTGGATGCGGTCGCCGTTGTTGAAGCCGTAGAGCTTGCCCAGGTCGAACTGCACGCCGAGCTTGATATTTTGCGAATAGCGCGCCGAACGGTGCTGGCCGCCGTGGGCGTTGTAGGCGGTCTCGCCGCTGTAGTCACCGGTAAAGCGCACACCTTGCGCGTCGAGTTCGCGGCGCAGGCCGCCCCAGTCGCCGGTCAGGGTGGTGTCGTCGGCTTGAACGGGCAGGGCGGCCGCAAAGGCCAGGCCCAGCGCCAGGCGCCAGGCGGTATGAGGAGTAGGGGTCATGGGGGATCTTTCCAAACACAAAGCGCGGTGCCGGAGCACCGCGCGAACAGAGGGCGGTTACGGCAGGGCGTAGGCGATCACGTAGTCGCCACGGTCGGTGGACTGGCGTGCGCCGCCGGCGGTGACGACGATGTATTGCTTGCCGGTTTTCGGCGACACGTAGGTCATCGGCCCACCCTGGCTGCCGACGGGCAGGCGGGCTTTCCAGATTTCATCGCCATTGCCGCTGTTGAAGGCGCGCAGGTAGAAGTCCTGGGTGCCGGCGATAAAGATCAGGCCGCCTTGGGTGGACAGCGTACCGCCCAGGGTCGGCAGGCCTACCTTGATCGGCAGGTGCATGCGGATACCCAGGGGGCCGGTGTCTTCAACCGTGCCCACCGGTACTTGCCAGGCGACCTTTTGCGTCTTCATGTCGATGGCGGTCAAGGTGCCGAATGGCGGTGCCTGGCATGGGATACCGGCCACCGACAGGAAGCGGTTTTTGTTCACCGCATACGGCGTGCCCTTGAGCGGCACGGCGCCCATGCCGGTGTTCAGCGCTTCACCACCGGAAGAGGCCTGGGCCTTGTTCTGCGACGGTATCATCTGGATCCACAGGCCCAGGCGCATGTCGTTGACGAAGATAAAACCGTGCACCGGGTCGGTGGAAATGCTGCCCCAGTTCATGCCGCCCAGGGAACCCGGGAAGCTCAGGGATTTATCGGTGCCCGGCGCGGTGTACAGGCCGTCGTAGCGCATGCCCTTGAAGTCGATGCGGCACAGCAACTGGTCATACGGCGTCGCGCCCCACATGTCCGATTCGGTGAGGGTTTGCGCGCCGATCTGCGGCATGCCCACGGATTTCGGCTGGGTCAGGGAATACGGCTCGTTGGGAATGTTCGCGGCTTTGACCGGCACTTCCTGCACGTCCGTCAGCGGCTTGCCGGTGGCGCGGTCGAGCACATAGATCTGCCCGGCCTTGGTGCCGATGACTACGGCCGGTACGGCCTTGTCGCTGCCTGGCGGGGTGAAGTCGATCAGGCTTGGCTGCATCGGCAGGTCGAAGTCCCAGAGGTCGTTGTGAACCGTCTGGTAGACCCACTTCTCGGCACCGGTGGAGGCGTCGAGTGCCAGCACCGAAGCGCCGTATTTGTGGTTGAGCTGGGTGCGCTCCACGCCGTAGATATCGGTGGACGAGCTGCCCATCGGCAGAAAGACCGTGTTCATCAGCGGGTCGTAAGACATCGGCGCCCAGCTGTTCGGGGTGCTGCGCACGTAGGTGGCATCGCCCGTCGGGGCCTGCTTGTCTTCAGGGTTGCCTGGGTCGAAGGCCCAGCGCATCTGACCCGTGATCACGTCAAAGCCACGGATCACGCCACCGGGCATATCGGTCTGCACGTTGTCTGCCACGCGACCGCCGACTACGACGGTGGTACCGGCCATCAGCGGCGCCGAGGACAGTTGGTAGTAGCTGTCCGGCACATTGCCCAGGCCGGCCTTGAGGTCCACCTGGCCATGGGTGCCGAAGTCTTCGCAGAACTTGCCGGTGTCGGCGTCTACGGCGATCAGGCGTGCATCAATGGTGTTGGTCAGCAGGCGACGCTGGCACTGCGCACCGGCAGGCACGCTGGCGGCCAGGACCGGCGAGCTGTCGGGCTGGGTCGGCTGGGCAATCGGCGCGCTGGCGTCGAAATACGCCATGCCCCGGCAACGCTGCCACACTGCCGATTTGGCGTTGACTTCGTTTTTCCACAGTTCTTTGCCGGTGTCGGCATCCAGCGCGATCAGGTTGTTGTGCGGGGTGCAGATAAACACTTTGTTGCCGATCTGCAGGGGCGTCAGTTGGTCTTCGGCACCGTTACCGTCGCTGATGGCCACGTCGCCGGTGTGGTAGGTCCAGGCGACCTTGAGCTTGTCGATGTTGTCGCGGTTGATCTGGTCCAGCGCGGCGAAACGGCTGCCACCTTCGGTATTACCGTAGTGGGCCCAATCTTTCTGCGCATCGGCCGCAGCCACCGGGGTGATGCCCGGGCCTGCACCGGTGGGCGCAACGCTGGGGTGCGCGACAAACATATTGCCCGCTGCCACCGCCACGCCCAGCGCCAATACGGCGGCGACGCCATAGGCACCCCGCGCCGGTTTGCCGGCCAGTAACGGATACACCAGTGCGACCACCACGCCAATCACCGCAAACATGAACAGTCGCGAGAACAGCGGCCAGTATTGCAGGCCCACGTCGGCCAGCGCCCACACGGCGGTAGCCACTAGAAACGCGGCGAACAACCAGGCGCCGGCAGGCTTGCAGCGGGCAATCAACAGCCCGGAGATGGCCATGACCACGCCGCCCAGCAGGAAGTACCAGGAACCTCCCAGGCTGACCAGTTTGGCGCCGCCGACGGCAAGCGCAAGGCCGAGCAGGGCGATGACGACGCCCAGGCCCAGGAGTAAGAATCTAGAGACGCCAGCGGCGCGCGATGCTCGTTTCATGTCGAATGGACTCGAGTGAGAGAGGGCAAAGACGCGATTTTAGCAAGATAAGTAACCGGTTAGTACATTTGAGTCCTGCAATAGACTGCTGCAGGTACTGCGATGATGGGCAGGGCCGCCTCTGAGGCGGCATAGATGGACCCGGCGACGCGTACCCTGTGGCGAGGGAGCTTGCTCCCGCTGGGGCGCGAAGCGGCCCCGCTCTTAATTTAAAAGACTGGGACTGCTACGCAGTCCAGCGGGAGCAAGCTCCCTCGCCACGGTACAGCGCTGCCTTTATTGGGCGGGCATCAGAACTTGAAGCGCCCCACCAGCCCATTGAGCTGGCCGGAAATATCGGTCAGCCGCCCTGAACCGGTCTGCGCCGAATGCGCAAAGCCTTCCACCAACTGCGCGTCGGCGTGGATCTGCGCGATATGCCGGTTGATCTCTTCGGCCACCTGGTGCTGCTCTTCGGCGGCGGTGGCGATCTGAGTGTTCTGGTCGCGAATCGAGTCCACCGAGCCGCGGATCTTGTCAAAGCTGTCGCGGGCCTGCTGGATGCGCTCCACGCTGGTGTTGGACACCAGCAAGCTGCCTTGCATCTGCTGGGTGACTTCCTGGGTGCGGCGGGCGAGGTTGCCCAGCAGGCTGTCGATTTCGCCGGTGGAGTCGGCGGTGCGACGCGCCAGTGCACGCACTTCATCGGCGACCACCGCAAAGCCGCGGCCCTGGTCGCCAGCGCGGGCGGCTTCGATCGCGGCGTTGAGCGCCAGCAGGTTGGTCTGTTCGGCAATCGAACGAATGGTGTCGAGGATGGTGTTGATGTTCTGGCTGTCTTGCTCGAGCAACTGCATGGTCTGTGTGGATTTTTGCAGGTCTTCGCTGAGCTTGAGCACGCTGCCGGTGGCTTCGCCGATGTGCTGCTGGCCGGTGTGCACATCGCGATAGCCCTCATCGGCACTCGTGGCGGCGGCGCTGCATGAACGCGCGACTTCGTTGGCGGTGGCGACCATCTCGTTGAACGCGGTGCTCACCAGTTCCACGGCTTCGCGCTGGCGGCCGGCGGCCTGGTTCATATTGTTGGCCACGGCGCTGGTGTCGGCGGCGGCGGTTTGCAGGTCTGAGGAGGCGTTGCCGATGCGCTGCACCAGTTGCGCGATCATGCTCAGGAACTGGTTGAACCAGCCGGCCAGGCTGGCGGTTTCATCCTTGCCTTGCACTTTGAGCTGGCGCGTGAGGTCGCCTTCACCTTCGGCGATTTCCTGCAGGCCGTCGGCCACACCGCGAATCGGACGCACGATCACACGGGCGAAACTGGCACCGACGATTGCGAACACCACGGCCAGTACGGCGGCGATCGCCGCGATCAACCACGTCAGGCGGGTGGCGCCGGCCATCACTTCGTCACGCTTGATCAGGCCGATAAAGCGCCAGCCCAAGTCTTTGGAACTGACCACGTTAGCCATGTAGGCCACGCCATCGATGCTCACCTCGGTCACGCCATCGCCGTGCTTGGCCAGTTCGGCGTAGTTCGCGCCCAGGCCCGACAGGGGCTTGAAGTTGTGCGTGGCATCGCTGGGGTCCACCAGCACGTTGCCGTCGGCTTCCACCAGCATCAGGTAGCCGCTGTCGCCCAGCTTGATGGTGCGCACCAGCTCGGTGAGTTGCTTGAGCGACACGTCCAGGCCAACCACCCCAAGGACGTTACCCGTGGCATCCGCGACGGTGCGCACGGTGCCGATCAGCACCACATCGTCCGGGGCCCAGTAGTAGGCGCCTGTGCGCACGGTCTTGCCTGGCGCTGCAATGGCGGCCTGGTACCAGGGGCGGGTGCGCGGGTCGTATTGCGTCAGCTTGGCGTCGTCCGGCCAACTGGCGTAGCCGCCATCGCTCAGTCCCAGGGACAGGTAGGCGGTACTGGGGTGGCTTTTGGCGAACTGATCAAAAATCGCCAGCAGTTCGGTGTTGGTCGGCGTCAGCGGAATTTGCGCTGCATCGGCGCCGGCGTAGTTCTTGAGGTTCTTGGCCGCGATCACACGCAGGTCTTTGGCGACGAAGTCGACATTCTGGCTGATGCCGTCGAAAAACTGCTGCATGCCATTGTCGATCTGGCGGATCTCGCGGCCGCTGCTGTCGAGGAAGTTGGCCAGCGCACCCTCGCGCAGGTTCAGCACCACGATAATGGCGACCAGGATGACCGGCACGCACGCGATGGCCGCAAACGCCCATGTCAGCTTCTGCTTGATATTCATGACTTCACCCGCGGGTATTTATAGTTTTGGCAAGGGGAGAAAAATGGGTACTGCGTGTCGCAGGCGTTTTTGTGAGAGGCGAGGCCATGCGTACCCTCGGTATATCGGCCGAGGGAGTTGGCACTTGAGGAGGGGGCTTCAGGCGATCGGGTCACCGACCAGGGCATCGCGGCGCATCGACTGCAGGTTCTTCTCGATGGTTTCGCAGATGCTTTCCATCTGGATCTGGTGTTCGCTGGAATTGAACGGACTTTGCAGGTCGGTGCCGATGCGTTCGATGGCCAGCAGCATGAAGCCCACGACTGTGGAGGCCAACGGCGTGAACCAACCGAGCGATTCGACCAGGCCTACCGGCACGATCAGGCAGAATAACGAAATAAATAGCCGCGGGAAGTACACGTAAGGGTAGGGCAGTGGCGTGTTGGCAATCCGCTCCATGCCGCCCTGGGCGTTGGAGAGGTCCACCAGGGTCGACTCCAACCGCGCCAGGCGGATGCTGTCCAGGCGCCCGGCCTGGTATTCGCGCGCCAGCAACGAGGCCGAGCCGGTGAGGATGTCATTGGCGAAGTTATTGGTGGCGCCGTTGCGCGCAAATTCTTCGGCGGGGATAAAGGCTCGCACTTCCTCCGGGCACGGCTGGCCCTTGAGGTGCGCAGCCAGGCAATTGACGTAAGCCACGTGACGGCGCAACAGCGTCGACTTCACCGGGTTCACCTCACCAGGGGCGTCATCGAGCAGGGTCAACACTTGCCGGGCAAAACTGCGCGAGTTGTTGACCATCGCACCCCACAGCGTGCGTGCTTCCCACCAGCGGTTGTAGGCGCTGCTGTTGCGAAAACTGATCAGCACCACCAGTGCCGAGCCGAGCAAGGTCAGGGGCATCAGCGGCAAATTGATCTTGGCAGTGAGAAACAGCATGAAATCCACCGTCACTGCCACATCCCACAACAACAGCCAGAACAACGCCCAGCCCACATAGCCCATGGTCTTGATGATCAGGCGGTATTTCTTCAGAAGGGCAGCTTTCAAACGAGAACCTCGCGGCGGGCGGTTGGCAACAATCCCCTGTTACGACGCCGCCGAGGAAGGAAGGTTCGCAGTGTGCTGAATCGATTAGTTCTCTAACCGCCAGGCGGAGAGAATGTAACCAAAGGTTGCGCGCAAGTGTGTGCCACGGGGCATTTGACTGTGGAACAACTTTGGTACTGATGACGTCTTGTCCGGCAATCGCTGTACATTGCGTTCGAGGCAAAAAGCCATTAATGGCAGGGATTTTGAAGTGATTTGTTTTGGGGCCGGGCTGCAGGGATTTCGTAGCTGAGATCAGTGGCATCAAGTTGGATGATCAGGGCTCTTTCATGCGTGTCAGTTCGTTGAAGTTGGCTATGTGTAATACCGCGCAAGCGCTCGAACGTCATAAGGATTTTGAATCGTGCATGAGAGCGCATTACCACGTGCTGCTCGTGCCCTATTCGAGACGACCGTTTTTCTACAAGAGTGCCCTTAAATACAGCCGCTTGATGGTGTCGTTTGCATTATTGAGCCAATACTTTTCCACACCGCTGCCGTTGTTGGCAGAAGTTAAAGCCTTGTGCGTAACGCGCAAATATTGTTCGAAAAACAGCCTGGAATCGATTTTTTTGCTATTCCGGGCCCTGGGTTTCATGGAGGTTGCGCCGCACCCCGAAGACAGTCGCTTCAGGGTGTATGCACCCTCGGATGAAGCCTGCCGCGAAGCGCGGTTGATGCTCACCGCCCTCACGGAGTCGTTGGCGCTGCTCTATCCCGAAAGGGAAGTGTTCCGGCAGATGCGGGACCTGGATGATCGCGAGTTCCTGGCGCTCTATTTCAAAGGCTTCGCCATGATTCTCGCCGCCGAATTGACGGTGGATGTTTTGCTGCCCGAATGTTATTGGCTGGTGAAGCGCGACGCCGGCCATCTGTTGATGCTGGCGATCTACAACGACGCCTTTGCCCCTGAGAACGACCGCGCCACCTTCCGGTCGTCTTCCTACCTGGCCTTGGCCAAGCAACTTTCCGTGTCCAAGACCCACATTATCCGTATGGTGCAGGAGGGGGTTGAAAAGGGTTATTTCAAAGCCCACTCCAAAACCCGGCTGGAAGTTCTGCCACCCTTTGCCAGCCTGGTAAAGCGGTTCATGGCCTTTTCATTTGCGATGGGCCTGCATGCTATTGAGATGGGAGCGTAAGGATGCCTGCTAACTTGAAGTTGCGGCCCAGAATGCGCAGTTTGTTGTCACCTGCGGTGACCCAAGCCGAAGGGGTAGGGATTATTGCCTGGGTCGGCATGCTCCTGATTCCTGCGGCCCTGAAGTTGAATTTTTATATGTTGGGCGTCACGGTGGGCCTGCTGATTGTTTGCCGGGTACATGCTACCACCACGAACTTTCTGCTCTGGCGAGTGCTGGGGGTCACCTATATGGTGTTGTTGTCCGTCGGCTTCGCTTATCTGATTCATATGAACAAAGAGTTGCGTATCTATGGCCTGCCGTTGGCCGTGACTCTGGTGGTGGGCAGCGCGATCTTGTTTATCAGTGTCCAGGATTACCTGGCCGATGCGCTATTGATCTGGCTGATCCTGTGGCCGCCCATGCAGGCGGATATATACGTTGGCACCGAGGTGTATTTGCTGCTGTTCTGCGCGGCGTCGGTGTCCATCGGGTTTATCTTGAGTTATTCCTACTTGAAGAACCTGCGTTCGGTATTGCTGGTGGAAAGCGAGTTTCGCGCCTTGGCCGAGACCGACTACCTGACCTCCATTCTCAACCGGCGCGCTTTTATGCAGAGCTTCGAGAAGTTGCTCGGTGGGGAGCAGGGCGGCTACTTCATCATGTTGGATATCGACAGTTTCAAAGAAAAAAACGATCTGTATGGCCACGACGTGGGGGACAAGATTCTGCGCGCCATGGCCCTTTGCCTGAAAAACGCCAAGGGCAGCCACAGCTTTGGACGGATCGGCGGGGAAGAGTTCGGCGTGTTATTGCAGGGCGACGATGTGGAGGTGGCCTGTGATTATGCCCTGGACTTGTTGCAAGCGATCCGCAGCAGTGTGCCTGCGCCCCACCATTACACCTGCAGTGCGGGGATGGCGCGTTTTTCGCCGGGCGACGAGTTGTCGGCCGTACTCAAGATGGCTGACAAGAACCTGTACGGCGCCAAGCGCAATGGCAAGGACTGTGTGCACCTGGACGGCGCGCTGTTAAAGGCGGTCTTGTCCTGAGGCTTGGCGTCTAGTGCATAGGTATCTGCACAACTTTCCAAGTTGCAGCAGCCAACGCCAACCACGATGCGAAGCGAGCCGCTCTTGATCTTGATCTGCTTTTGATCTTAAGCGCCCCGTTAAACCACGCTGGCGGAAAGTGGCTGTTACCGCAGGAATGGATATGTACTCGGTATAACTGTGCCGGCTGTCAGGCCGCCTTCGCGAGCAAGCCCGCTCCCACAGTTGGATTGTGGGGTGTCAGGTAGATATGGGGCGACTGTCAGGCCGCCATCGCAGGCAAGCCAGCTCCCACATTTGGATCGCGGTGCGTCAGCTAGATCAGCGCCGGCTGTCAGGTCGTTACGGGAGCAAGCTCCCTCGCCACAGGCCCGGCGTCGCGCCGAAGTTATGCGTCTAGTGTTGTGACAACACGCTGGCCAGCAACCCAGGGAAGCGGCTTTCCAGTTCGTCACGGCGCAACGAGTTCATATGGGTGGTGCCCACATTGCGGGTGTGCACCAGGCCGGCATCGCGCAATACCCGGAAGTGATGGGACATGCTGGACTTGGGTCGCCCACCGTCCAGTTCGCCACAGGTGGCCTCTGGCACGTTGGCCAGGCAGCGCACGATGTCCAGGCGTACGGGGTCGCTCAAGGCGTACAGCACACGCTCAAGCGTCAATTCTTGCGGGGTAGGGTGTTTGAAGGCTCGCATGGGGCGGATGATAACAGGGGGGTAGCGTTCAATACCATAGTTCGATTACCATCGAACTATCGAATCACCCACCCCTTCCTGGAGTTCTCAATGTCGGCTTTGTTCGAACCGTTCAAACTCAAAGATGTGACCTTGCGCAATCGCATTGCTATCCCCCCGATGTGCCAATACATGGCCGACGACGGCATGGTTAACGACTGGCACCACGTCCACCTGGCCGGCATGGCCCGTGGTGGAGCCGGCCTGCTGGTAGTCGAGGCCACCGCGGTCGCCCCTGAAGGACGCATCACCCCAGGCTGCGCCGGGATCTGGAGCGACGCCCACGCCCAGGCATTCGTGCCCATGGTCAAGGCCATCAAGGCCGCCGGTTCGGTGCCGGGCATTCAGATCGCCCACGCCGGTCGCAAAGCCAGTGCCAATCGCCCCTGGGAAGGTGATGACCACATCCCGGCCTCCGATCCCCGTAGCTGGGAAACCATCGCCCCCTCTGCCATCGCGTTTGGTGCCAACTTGCCCAACGTACCGCGTGCCATGACCCTGGAAGACATTGCCCGCGTGCAGCAGGACTTCGTCGACGCGGCTCGCCGCGCTCGCGATGCCGGCTTTGAATGGATCGAGCTGCACTTTGCCCACGGCTACCTGGGCCAGAGCTTTTTCTCTGAGCATTCCAACCAGCGTACCGATGCCTACGGTGGCAGCTTCGACAACCGCAGCCGCTTCCTCCTCGAAACCCTGGCTGCGGTGCGTGAAGTCTGGCCGGAAAACCTGCCGCTCACCGCCCGGTTCGGTGTGATCGAATACGACGGCCGTGATGAGCAGACCCTCACCGAGTCCATCGAACTGGCCCGCCGTTTCAAGGACGGTGGCCTGGACCTGCTGAGCGTCAGCGTCGGCTTTACCATTCCTGACACCAACATCCCATGGGGCCCGGCCTTCATGGGCCCGATTGCTGAGCGTGTACGCCGTGAAGCCGGTATTGCGGTGACCTCGGCCTGGGGCTTCGGCACGCCGCAACTGGCGCAAGGCGCACTGCAGGCCGGGCACCTGGACCTGGTTTCGGTGGGGCGCGCACATTTGGCTGACCCGCACTGGGCCTACTTTGCCGCCAAGGAACTGGGCGTGGACAAGTCCTCCTGGACCTTGCCGGCGCCTTACGCGCACTGGCTGGAACGCTATCGCTGAGGTATGCCTGCGCGTTGCATGAGCCACTCGATTGAGTGGCTTTTTTTCGCCTGTGGTTTTTGCGTTACCCACTGGAGACACAGCAGATACGTGAAAAATAACAAATGAGAACCGATATCAAACGAGAATGCCTTGATATATGATGCGCGGCGAATTCTTGGCAGGTTTGCCGTCCCATCTGGCTCATTCACTAGGTTCTACACCCATGCGTCGTACCCTGATTTCCATCTGTGTGCTCCAGGCGTTTTTCCCCTTTGCGTGGGCAGAGCAGATGCCTGCCGAGAACCCCAGTATCGAGCTGCAAGCGACCAATGTCACCGCCACCGCGGACCTTGAGTCGGCCCAAGGCCCCGTGCAGGGCTACCACGCCACACGCTCAGCCAGTGCGACGCGCACCGACACCGCCATTCATGAAACCCCGCAGTCCATCAGCGTAGTGTCCAAGGACGTGGTCGAAGACCTCGGTGCAACGCGCTTGCAGGATGCCCTCGATTACGCGGGCGGCGTGGGCCGTGCCAACAATTTTGGCGGTCAGGGCCTGACCACCTTTACCGTGCGCGGCTTCACCACCGGTGAGTTCTACCGCAACGGTTTCCCGATCAACCGCGGGTACCCGAACATGCCGGACGCCAACACCATCGAGCGTCTGGAAGTGCTGCGCGGCCCCGCGACCATGCTCTACGGCCGTGGCGACCCAGGCGGCACCTTCAATGTGGTGTCCAAGCAACCGCTGGCCGAACGCACCGTCACCCTGGGCAGCCAGCTCAATGACCAGGGCATGAAGCGCGGCACCCTGGATGCCTCCGGCCCGCTGGACGAGGAAGGCCGCCTGGCCTATCGCCTGAACGTAGTGGGCGAGGGCGGCGACACCTTCCGCGATCACGTCGAGACGGAACGCTACGGCGTGACGCCGGTAATCACCTGGCAGGCCACCGATGACACCAAGGTGACCTTCGAAGGCGACTTCATGCGCAACAACCACCCGCTGGACCGTGGCCTGACGCGCTTCCCCAACCAGCGCGGCACGCCCTCGCGTGATACGTTCTGGGGCGACAAGGACGCTGGCAAGCTGCACAACGACAACAACATGGCGCAGTTGCGTTTCGAGCATGCACTGAGCGACAACTGGACCCTGGGCGGCGGTTTCCAGTGGTTGGATGGCAGTTTGAAAGGCAATGCCATCGAAGCCAACGGGCCGGGCAGCCTGGGCGCTGATGGCCGCACCCTGCAACGCAACTTCAACTACCGCAAGCTGGAATGGACCGACAAGGACTATCAGCTCAACCTGACAGGACACTTCTCCACTGGCGGCTTCGATCACACCTTGCTCACCGGTATCGAATACGAGGACTACGACTACAAGTCGATTATCCAGCGTTCCAGCGCCGCGGCGGGCACCTATCCAATTGACATCTTTGACCCGGTGTACGGTCAACCCCGTCCGGCACTGACCCGTACGCCGACCCACGACAAAGAAAACCTCAAGACCTACGCCGCTTTTGTACAGGACCAGGTTGCCCTCACTGAGCGGCTGAAAGTACTGGCCGGTGCCCGCTTCGAGCGTTTCGAGCATGACTACCAGAACTATGTAGGTAAAAGCTGGCAGGCCGCCGACAACGCCGTCACCCCGCGCGTGGGTGTGATCTACGACCTCACCGACACCCTCGCGGTCTATGCCGATGCTGCGCGTTCGTTCAAGCCCAACACTGGCGCCAGCCGCGAAGGCGGTGGTTTTGCGCCGGAGAAAGGCAAGTCCTACGAGATGGGTATCAAGTGGGAGGCGCTGGACCGGCAGTTGAGCGTGGATGCGGCGATCTATCAGATCGAGAAGAAGAACGTGCTGACCACTGATCCCGTGGACAATACCTTCAGTGTCGCGGCCGGCCAGGTGCGCAGTCGGGGCTTCGACCTCAATGTGGCAGGCAACCTCACGCCCGAATGGCGCGTGATCGGCGGTTACGCCTATGTAGATGCCGAAGTCACCCGTGATAACACGTTGCGCTCCGGCACACGCTTGATGAACATCCCGCGCAACAGTTTCAGCCTGCTCAACGTCTACGAGTTCCAGGACGGCGCGCTCAAAGGCCTGGGCCTGGGCGCCGGCGGCAAGTACGTCGACCAACGTGCCGGCCAGACCGCCAATACGGCATTCTCCATGGACGCCTATACCGTGGTCGACCTGCTCGGCTACTACAAGGTCAATGAGCACGTGCGCTTGAATCTGGATGTGAAGAACCTGTTCAACCGCGAATATGAAGAAGGCGCGTTCGGCAATATCTACGCCTACCCCGGCGCACCGCGTACCGTGCAGGTGGGCATCGCCTACACCCTGTGATGAACAGCTGCGGTACCACGCAGGGCCTGTGGCAAGGGAGATTGCTCCCGCAACGGCCCCTATCTACCTGACGCTACGCGTTCCAACTGTGGGAGCTGGCTTGCCTGCGATGACGGCCTGACAGCCGACACTTCTCTACCTGACCCCCCCACATTTGGAATGCGGCGCGTCAGGTGGATATGCGTCGGCTGGCAGGCCGTCGCGGGAGCAAGCTCCCTCGCCACAGTGGCCTGCATCAGCTTCCCTGTCAGGTTTGACAGTAGACACTGGCGGGCGATCGAGGGATGTTTGCTCGTAACGTGCCAGCGCAGCGGCCGGCGCTCATTGCTTTTCGAAGCCACGCTTAATAGGGATATTAAAAATGGAACGGGAACTGATCGAGAAAGCTGAAGACCTGATCAAAAAGACCAACGATGCCGAGCGTCTGTTCACCCGGTACGCCACCAAGTGCTACACATCAGCCTTGCAAAAATATGCCAAGGAGATCAGCGAAACCTCCTATACCTATCTGCTGGCCGAGCTGGCCGAAAGTTCGCTGAGTTCGGAAATTCTCGGCCGTCCAGGCGCCAATATCAGCCTGGTCAGGATCGAGATAGAGGAGGTCATGCTCGAAGCCGATGTGATCAAGAAATTGAAGCGGGCCGAAACCCATTACCTGGAAACCCTGGAATCGGTGCGCAAGTTCGAAGACCTTAAACGCTTCGAGAAAATGCAGGACACGTCCGATATCGTCCGCTCGATAAAACTTGGCGTGTCACGTTTCAATATCCTGTTTGTCATCTTGCTGATCGGTGGGTTGACCTGGGCGGCAATCAATCTGCCTAAAGAAGCCTTGGCGTTGATTTCCGCTGCGATCGGCGGCGCTATCACTCACTTGCTGTCCGAGCGCCAGGCCGTGCTGGCGCTGAAAAAAGAGGGCGATAACACCTGCCCCAGGGCCAACAATAACAGTCAGGAATGACGCGGGCTCACAACGGCGTCAACACGTTCATCACCGTATCCAGCGCCACCCGCGTGTCATCCAGTTGCACCAGCGACGCATGCCGTGCGCCCAGGGCATCGCGGTTCTGGATCGCCGTGAGGATCGCTTTGTGCCGAGGCAGACTCAGGCCCTGGATATCCGGACGGCGGTTGGTGATGTTGATCGACTCGCGCAACGGCAGCGAGAGCATGTTGCACATATAGGCGAGCAGGTCGTTGCGGGTGGCGTCGGCAATCGCCCGGTGGAAGTCCAGGTCGGCCTGTAACAGGTCCTCGTGGGTCTTGGCGGTTTCCATGCCTTGGTAGGCTTGTTCGATGGTGGCGATGTCTTCGTCGGTGGCGGTGGTCGCGGCCATGGCGGCGATTTCCGGTTCGAGAATGCGGCGCACCCCGGCCAGGGTGTTGAAGAACTCGCTGTGGGGCGTGGACTGCATCAACCAGGACAGCACGTCCGGGTCGAGCAGGTGCCATTTCAAGCGTGGCCGTACCACCGCGCCCACCCGTGGCTTGGAATACACCAGGCCCTTGGCGCTGAGCACCCGCGTGGCTTCGCGCAATACCGAGCGGCTGACCTGGTATTCCTCGCACAGCGTGGCTTCCATGGGCAAGCGTTCTTCAGGCTTGAAGCGACCGGAAACGATGTGCATGCCCAAGTCCTGAACGATCTGGGCATGCTGGCTCTTGCGCGGCTTGGGCGGCTGGTGATCCATAACGACGGGGAGGCTCTGGCTTAGATTCGCCGCATCATAGCATCCCAATTAGTGGGAATGCCGTGGGACTTCTGCGCCGCGGCAGCCCACCAGGAAGTCAAAGTCGCAGCCCTGGTCGGCTTGCAGCACATGGTCGATATACAGCTGACGATAGCCGCCGACGATGAGGTTCTGCGCGGGGGGCAGGTCGGCCATGCGCGCTGCCAGCTCGGCGTCTGGAATATCCAGGTGCAGGCGGCCATTGGCGCAATCGAGTTCGATCCAGTCACCTTCCTTCACTGTCGCCAACGGCCCGCCAGCAGCGGCTTCCGGTGCCACGTGCAACACCACGGTGCCGTAGGCGGTGCCGCTCATGCGCGCATCGGAAATGCGCACCATGTCTGTCACGCCCTGGGCCAGCAGCTTGGCGGGCAGGCCCATGTTGCCGACTTCGGCCATGCCGGGGTAACCCTTGGGGCCGCAGTTCTTCATGACCAGGATCGAATTGGCATCCACGTCCAGCTCCGGGTCGTTGATGCGTGCCTTGTACATGTCGAAGTTCTCGAACACCACGGCGCGGCCACGGTGCTGCATCAGTTCGGGGCTCGCTGCCGAAGGCTTGAGCACCGCGCCCAGGGGCGCGAGGTTGCCACGCAGTACGCAGATGCCGCCGTCGGCGCGGATCGGGTTGTCCAGCGTGCGGATCACTTCGTCTTGGCCGTAGATCGGCGAATCCTTGGTGTTCTCGCCTAGGGACTTGCCGTTGACCGTCAAGGCGTTGGGGTGGGGGATCAGGTTGGCCTCACCCAGGCGACGCAGCACCGCGGGCAGGCCGCCAGCGTAGTAGAACTCTTCCATCAGAAAGCGCCCGGAGGGCTGCAGGTCGACGATGGTCGGCATGCCGCGGCCGATGCGGGTCCAGTCATCCAGGTCGAGTTCGACGCCGATGCGCCCGGCGATGGCTTTCAAGTGGATCACGGCGTTGGTCGAGCCGCCGATGGCCGCGTTCACGCGGATAGCGTTTTCAAACGCCTCCTTGGTGAGGATTTTCGACAGTTTCAAGTCCTCACGCACCATCTCCACGGCGCGCATGCCCGACATGTGCGCCAGTACATAGCGGCGTGCATCCACGGCCGGAATCGCCGCGTTGTGGGGCAGGGAAGTGCCCAGTGCCTCGGCCATGCAGGCCATGGTCGAGGCGGTGCCCATGGTGTTGCAGGTGCCTGCCGAGCGCGACATGCCGCCCTCGGCCGCGAGGAAGTCATCCAGGGTGATGGTGCCGGCCTTGACCTGTTCGCTGAGCTGCCACACCACCGTCCCCGAGCCGATGTCCTGGCCCTTGTGCTTGCCGTTGAGCATCGGTCCGCCGGTGACCACGATGGCCGGCACATCACAACTGGCCGCGCCCATCAGCAGCGCCGGGGTGGTCTTGTCGCAGCCGGTGAGCAGTACCACGCCATCAATCGGATTACCGCGAATCGCTTCTTCCACATCCATGCTCGCCAGGTTGCGAGTGAGCATGGCGGTAGGGCGCAGGTTGGATTCGCCATTGGAAAACACCGGGAACTCCACCGGGAAGCCTCCGGCCTCGATCACGCCACGCTTGACGTGCTCGGCGATCTGGCGGAAGTGCGCATTGCACGGGGTCAGCTCCGACCAGGTGTTACAGATGCCGATGATCGGCTTGCCATGGAACTGATGGTCGGCAATGCCTTGGTTCTTCATCCAGCTGCGGTACATGAAGCCGTTTTTGTCGGCGGTACCGAACCACTGGGCAGAGCGTAGGCCGGGCTTTTTGTCAGGCATGATCGTTTCTCTTATTGTATGACTATATGTTCTATGCGTGCTTAAACATAAGCGCAAAATCACCGCTTTGGAAGTGTTGTTTTGCAAATAGTCATACTATATAGTCGATGTTAACTGAGGTATGGCCCTGGCGAATTTCGCCAGAGGCGTCCCCCGAGCTTCTATAAAAACAACAATCGGAGATCGACCCCATGAGCCAGGAACTGCGGCTTATTCGGCGCATCACGCTGAAACTGATTCCCTTCCTGATCCTGCTGTACCTGATCGCCTATGTAGACCGTTCCGCCGTAGGGTTCGCCAAACTGCACATGGGTGCCGACGTTGGCATCGGTGACGCTGCCTATGGCTTGGGCGCGGGCTTGTTCTTCATCGGCTACTTTTTGTTCGAGATCCCCAGCAACCTGATGCTCGACCGCTTCGGCGCGCGGCGCTGGTTTGCGCGCATCATGATCACCTGGGGCGCCATCACCATTGGCATGGCGTTCGTGCAGGGGCCGCACAGCTTCTATGTGATGCGCTTCCTGCTGGGCGCGGCGGAGGCGGGGTTCTTTCCTGGCGTGCTGTACTACATCACCCAGTGGTTCCCGGTGCGCCATCGCGGCAAGATTCTCGGGCTGTTCATCCTCTCCCAACCTATTGCAATGATGATCACCGGCCCGGTGTCCGGCGGTTTGCTCGGCATGGACGGCATCCTTGGCCTGCATGGCTGGCAGTGGCTGTTCATCGTGATCGGCAGCCCGGCGATCCTGCTGACCTGGCCGGTGCTGCGCTACCTGCCGGACGGCCCGAAGCAGGTCAGCTGGATGAGCGAGGAAGAAAAAACCTGGCTCACCGGCGAGCTGCACAAAGACCTGCAAGCCTACGGCCAGACGCGCCATGGCAACCCCTTGCATGCGCTCAAAGACAAGCGCGTGTTGCTGCTGGCGCTGTTCTACCTGCCGGTGACCCTGAGCATCTACGGCCTCGGCCTGTGGCTGCCGACCCTGATCAAGCAGTTTGGCGGCAGCGACCTCACCACCGGCTTCATCTCCGCGGTGCCCTATATCTTCGGCATCATCGGCCTGTTGATCATCCCGCGCAGCTCCGACCGCTTGAACGACCGTTACGGCCATCTCGCCGTGCTCTATGTACTGGGCGCCATCGGCCTGTTCTGCAGCGCCTGGCTTGCCGTGCCAGTGCTGCAAATGGCCGCGCTGTGCCTGGCGGCGTTTGCCATGTTTTCCTGCACCGCCGTGTTCTGGACGCTGCCGGGGCGCTTTTTTGCCGGCGCCAGTGCGGCGGCCGGTATTGCCTTGATCAACTCGGTGGGCAACCTCGGCGGTTACATCGGCCCGTTCGTGATCGGTGCGCTCAAGGAGTACACCGGCAACCTGGCCTCAGGCTTGTATTTCTTATCCGGTGTGATGGTGTTCGGGTTGCTGCTGACCCTCGTGGTCTACCGCTTGCTGGAACGCAAGCACGTGCTGCCCGTTGACCAATTCGCCGCCAGCGCCCGTGGCGCCACACGTACTTAAATCCAGGAGAACCTGCATGCGTTTAGTTCAGTTCGAGTTGAGCAACGGTGAGCGCCGCGTCGGCGTGGTAGAAGGCAACCAGGTACGCGAAGTGCGCGGCGCCCACAGCGTGCGTGAACTCGCGCTGGCCGCCATCGATGCCGGCGGCAAGTTGCAGCAACAGGTAGAAGCCCTCGGCCTGGGCGGCAGCCATGACTACGCCGCCTTGTTGGCGGAACACAAAATCCTGCCGCCGCTGGACCACCCGGACCCAGCCCATATGCTGATCAGCGGCACTGGCCTCACCCACCTGGGCAGTGCCTCGGCCCGCGACAAGATGCACCAGCAGGCCGGCGACGACAGCGCGATGACCGACACCATGCGCATCTTCAAATGGGGCGTGGAGGGCGGCAAACCAGGCGCCGGCCAGGCCGGTGTGCAACCGGAGTGGTTTTACAAAGGCGATGGCAGCATCGTCGTGCGCCCGGGCCAGGCCTTCCCGGTGCCGCCGTTCGCCGAAGACGCCGGCGAAGAGCCGGAAATCGGCGGCCTCTATGTGATCGGGCATGACCGTAAACCCTATCGCCTGGGTTTTGCGGTGGGCAACGAGTTCTCCGACCATGTGATGGAGCGCAAGAACTACCTGTACCTGGCCCATTCCAAGCTGCGCAGTTGCAGCTATGGCCCGGAGTTGCGCGTGGGCGAACTGCCCGAGCATCTGGCGGGCACCAGCCGCATCCTGCGCAACGGCGAGGTCATCTGGCAGAACGAATTCCTCAGTGGCGAGGCCAATATGTGCCACAGCCTGGAAAACCTCGAATACCACCACTTCAAATACAGCCAGTTCCTCAAGCCGGGTGATGTGCACATTCACTTCTTCGGCACCGCCACCTTGTCATTCGCCGACGGTATACGTACCCAGCCGGGCGATGTGTTCGAGATCAGCCAGGCTGAATTCGGCGCGCCGTTGATCAACGGTATCGGCAGCAGCGATGCGGCATTTGAACCCGGCCAAGTCACCCCCCTTTAAGGAGATCAACATGACCCAGTTCCTCGGCCACAACTACATCGGCGGCCAGCGCAGCGCCAACGGCAGCACCAAGCTGCACAGTATCGATGCCACCACCGGCGAAGCCTTGCCCCAGGATTTCTACCAGGCCACTGCCCAGGAAGTGGACGCCGCCGCCCAGGCCGCGGCCCAGGCTTACCCGGCCTATCGCGCCTTGAGCGCCGCACGGCGTGCGCAGTTCCTGGATGCGGTGGCCGATGAGCTGGACGCCTTGGGCGATGACTTCGTCGAACTGGTCTGCCGCGAAACCGCCTTGCCGGCCGCACGCATCAAAGGCGAACGCGGGCGCACCAGCGGCCAGATGCGTTTGTTCGCCACCGTGCTGCGCCGTGGTGACTTCTACGGCGCGCGTATCGACAAGGCCTTGCCAGAGCGCCAGCCGCTGCCGCGCCCGGACCTGCGCCAATACCGTATCGGCCTCGGCCCGGTGGCGGTGTTCGGCGCCAGCAACTTCCCCCTGGCATTTTCCACGGCTGGCGGCGACACCGCTGCCGCGCTGGCCGCCGGCTGCCCGGTGGTGTTCAAGGCCCACAGTGGGCACATGGCGACCGCCGAGCGCGTGGCCGATGCAATCATTCGTGCCGCCGAGGCCACCGAGATGCCGGCCGGCGTGTTCAATATGATCTTTGGCGGCGGCGTCGGTGAGGCGCTGGTCAAGCATCCGGCGATCCAGGCGGTAGGCTTTACCGGCTCGCTCAAAGGCGGCCGCGCCCTCTGCGACATGGCCGCGGCGCGCCCGCAACCGATCCCGGTGTTTGCCGAGATGTCGAGTATCAACCCGGTGATCGTGCTGCCCCAGGCGCTGCAAGCCCGCGCTGAAAGCATTGCCCGTGACCTGACCGCGTCGGTGGTACAAGGCTGCGGCCAGTTCTGCACCAACCCAGGCCTGGTGATCGGTATCGCCTCGCCTGCGTTCACCGCGTTCACTCAGCAGGTCGCGCAATTGATCGGCGAGCAACCGCCACAAACCATGCTGAATGCCGGCACCTTGGGCAGCTACGGCAAGGGCCTGGAAAAACTCCGGTCTCACCCGGGCATCCAGCATCTGGCGGGCAGCGCGCAATCGGGCAATCAGGCGCAACCGCAACTGTTCAAGGCGGATGTACGTCTGTTGATTGACGGCGATGAAGTGCTCCAGGAAGAAGTCTTCGGCCCCACCACGGTGTTCGTCGAAGTGGCCGATCAGGCCCAACTCAGCGCCGCCCTGCAGGGGCTGCACGGGCAATTGACCGCCACGCTCATCGGCGAACCGACCGACCTGCACCAGTTCGCCGAACTCACGCCCCTGCTGGAACAGAAAGTCGGGCGCATCCTGCTCAACGGTTACCCCACTGGCGTGGAGGTGTGCGATTCCATGGTTCACGGCGGGCCGTACCCGGCGACTTCCGACGCCCGTGGCACCTCGGTCGGCACCTTGGCCATCGACCGTTTCCTGCGCCCGGTGTGCTTCCAGAACTACCCTGATAGCCTGCTGCCCGACGCGTTGAAAAACGCCAACCCCTTGCGCATTCAGCGGCTGGTAAATGGCACGCCATCGCGCGAATCGCTGTAACTGATCAGGAGGCTTCATGTCGTTGAGCGCAGTCACCCCGCACCGTGCCCGGTTGGGCGAAGGGCCGTTCTGGGATGTACCGACCCAGGCCCTGTATTGGGTGGATATCGCCGCCCGCCAGGCGCTGCGTCTGATGGGTGGGCAGTTGCAGGTGTGGCAGTTGCCCGAGCACGTCTCGGCGTTCATCCCCTGTGAACGCGGCGATGCGCTGGTGACCTTGAGCAGCGGCGTGTATCGCCTGGACCTGGCCACCGAAGCCTTGACCCTGCTGTGCGTAGCCGACCCGCAAACGGGCAACCGCGGCAATGAAGCACGCTGCGATGCCCAGGGCCGGCTGTGGTTGGGCACCATGCAGAACAACATTGGCGAGCAGGGCGAAGACCTGCCGATTACCCGGCGCTCCGGTGGCTTGTTTCGCATCGATGCCGATGCGCGGGTCACGCCGTTGCTGGCCGGCCTGGGCATTCCCAACACCTTGCTTTGGAACGAGGCGGGCAGCCAGGTGCATTTCGGCGACAGCATGGACGGTACGCTCTATCAGCATTCGATCCAGGCTGACGGCCAACTCGGCGCCGCCCAGGCCTGGTTCGGGCCGCACACACGCGGCGGGCCGGATGGCTCGGCCATGGACGCCGACGGCTACATCTGGAACGCGCGCTGGGACGGCAGTTGCCTGCTGCGGCTAACGCCTTCAGGTGAGGTGGATCGCATCATCGAACTACCGGTCAGCCGTCCCACCAGTTGCGTGTTCGGTGGGCCCGATCTCACCACGCTGTACATCACCAGCGCGGCGAGTCCCTTGGATCACCCCCTTGATGGTGCGGTATTGGCCATTGAGGTCGATGTTCCTGGCAAGCCTTGCCATCGTTTCGCCGGTTAACCCCAAGACTCAAAAAACAACAACAAGAGGTGTCGTTCATGAAAAAGGTTCTACGCGTTCTGGCTGCCGCTGTTGCGTTAAGCAGCCTCAGCAGCATCGTATCCGCTGAAGAAGTGAAGATCGGTTTTCTGGTCAAGCAGGCCGAAGAGCCGTGGTTCCAGACGGAATGGGCGTTTGCGGAAAAAGCCGCCCAGGACAAAGGCTTCAAACTCATCAAGATCGCGGTGCCGGACGGCGAGAAAACCCTCTCGGCCATCGACAGCCTGGCCGCCAACGGCGCCAAAGGCTTCGTGATCTGCCCGCCGGACGTGTCCCTGGGCCCGGCCATCGTTGCCAAGGCCAAGGTCAACGGTTTGAAAGTGATGGCCGTGGATGACCGCTTTGTCGATGCCAAGGGCAACTTCATGGAAGACGTGCCATACCTTGGAATGGCCGCGTTTGAAGTGGGCCAGAAGCAGGGCGCCGCCATGGCCGCCGAAGCGAAAAAACGCGGTTGGGACTGGAAGGACACCTATGCGGTGATCAACACCTTCAACGAGCTCGACACCGGTAAGAAGCGCACCGACGGCTCGATCAAGTCGCTGGAAGAGGCTGGCATTCCTAAAGATCACATCCTCACCGCCCCACTGAAAACCCTCGACGTACCCGGCAGCATGGACGCCACCAACTCGGCCCTGGTCAAGCTGCCGGGTAGCGCGAAGAACCTGATCATCGGCGGCATGAACGACAACACCGTGCTCGGCGGCGTGCGCGCCACCGAAAGTGCCGGTTTCGCCGCAGCCAATGTGATCGGTATCGGCATCAATGGCACCGACGCCATCGGCGAATTGAAGAAAGCCAACAGCGGCTTCTTCGGCTCGATGCTGCCCAGCCCGCACATTGAAGGCTACAAAACCGCTGAGATGATGTACGAGTGGGTCACCCAGGGCACCGAGCCGCCGAAATACACCGCCATGGACGAAGTGACGCTGATCACCCGTGAAAACTTCCAGGCAGAACTGACCAAGATCGGGCTGTGGAAATGACCGCTGCGGCCCTGCGGTTTGACGGCATCGGCAAGACCTTTCCCGGGGTCAAGGCGCTGGATGGCATTTGCTTCACCGCCCACCCGGGGCAGGTGCACGCGCTGATGGGCGAGAACGGCGCCGGCAAGTCGACCCTGCTGAAAATCCTCGGCGGCGCCTACATTCCGTCCAGCGGTACGGTGCAGATCGGCGCGCAGACCATGGCCTTCAAATGCGCCGCCGACAGCATCGCCTGCGGTGTGGCGGTGATTCACCAGGAGCTGCACCTGGTGCCGGAAATGAGCGTGGCCGAGAACCTGTTCCTCGGGCATTTGCCCACGCGCTTTGGCGTGGTCAACCGGAGCCTGCTGCGCAAGCAGGCCCTGGCTTGCCTCAAGGGCCTGGCCGATGAAATCGACCCCGACGAGAAACTCGGGCGCCTGTCCCTGGGCCAGCGCCAACTGGTGGAAATCGCCAAGGCGCTGTCCCGTGGCGCCCATGTGATCGCCTTTGATGAACCCACCAGCAGTTTATCGGCGCGGGAAATCGACCGCTTGATGGCGATCATCACGCGCCTGCGCGAGGAGGGCAAAGTGGTGCTCTACGTGTCGCACCGTATGGAAGAAGTGTTCCGTATCTGCGACGCAGTGACGGTGTTCAAGGACGGTCGCTACGTGCGCACGTTCGAGGACATGAACACGCTGACCCACGATCAGTTGGTGACCTGCATGGTCGGTCGCGATATCCAGGATATTTACGATTACCGACCGCGTGAGCAGGGCGAAGTGGCGCTCAAGGTGGACGGCTTGCTCGGCCCCGGCCTGCGTGAACCAATCAGTTTCCAGGTGCGCAAGGGCGAGATCCTGGGCTTGTTCGGGCTGGTGGGCGCGGGGCGTACCGAGCTGTTTCGCCTGCTCAGTGGGTTGGAGCGCGCCAGTGCCGGCAGCCTGGAACTGTGCGGGCAAGCGCTGCAACTGCGCTCACCCCGCGACGCCATCGCCGCCGGGGTATTGCTGTGTCCGGAAGACCGCAAAAAGGAAGGCATCATTCCGCTGTCCAGCGTGGCGGAAAATATCAACATCAGCGCCCGTAGTGCCCATGCCTCGTTCGGCTGGTTGCTGCGCGACGGCTGGGAGAGGGGCAACGCCGAGCGGCAGATCCAGGCCATGAAGGTCAAGACGCCGAGTGCCGAGCAGAAAATCCTGTACCTGTCCGGCGGCAACCAACAGAAAGCCATCCTTGGCCGCTGGTTGTCGATGCCGATGAAGGTCCTGCTGTTGGACGAACCCACCCGGGGTATCGACATCGGCGCCAAGTCGGAGATCTACCAGATCATCCATAACCTGGCGGCCAGTGGCATTGCGGTGATCGTGGTGTCCAGCGACCTGATGGAAGTGATGGGCATCTCCGACCGCATCCTGGTGCTGTGCGAAGGCGCCCTGCGCGGCGAACAACTGCGCGAGCACGCGACTGAATCCAACCTGCTGCAACTGGCCTTGCCACGCGGCCTGGCGAACTGAGAGACGACCATGACTATCCAAAACAACGCGCTGCCCTCGGCACGCAAACCCCTCGATATGCGCGCATTGCTCGATAACTGGGCGATGCTCTTGGCGGCGGTGGGCATCTTCATACTGTGCGCGCTGCTGATCGATAACTTCCTCTCGCCACTGAACATGCGCGGTCTGGGCCTGGCTATTTCCACTGTGGGCATCGCCGCGTGCACCATGCTGTTCTGCCTGGCCTCGGGGCACTTCGACTTGTCGGTAGGCTCGGTGATCGCCTGCGCCGGCGTGGTTGCGGCGATTGTGATGCGCGATACCGACAGCGTGATGCTGGGCATTGGCGCAGCGCTGCTGATGGGCCTGATGGTGGGGCTGATCAATGGCATCGTGATCGCCAAACTGCGGGTCAACGCCTTGATCACTACGCTGGCGACCATGCAGATCGTGCGCGGCCTGGCTTACATCTTTGCCGACGGCAAGGCGGTAGGCGTGTCCCAGGAGCAATTCTTCGTGTTCGGCAACGGCCAATTGTTGGGTGTGCCGGTGCCGATCCTGATCACCCTTGTTTGCTTCCTGTTCTTCGGCTGGCTGCTCAACTACACCACCTATGGGCGCAACACCATGGCCATCGGCGGTAACCCGGAGGCGGCTCTGCTGGCGGGCGTGAACGTTGACCGCACCAAGATCCTGATTTTTGCCGTGCACGGCCTGATTGGCGCGCTGGCAGGAGTGATCCTGGCTTCACGCATGACCTCCGGCCAGCCCATGATCGGCCAGGGCTTCGAGCTCACGGTGATCTCGGCCTGCGTGCTGGGTGGGGTGTCGCTGAGCGGCGGCATCGGCATGATCCGCCATGTGATTGCCGGGGTGTTGATTCTGGCGATCATCGAGAATGCGATGAACCTGAAGAACATCGATACCTTCTACCAGTATGTGATCCGTGGTTCGATCCTGCTGTTGGCCGTGGTCATCGACCGTATGAAACAACGCTGAGCCCAGGCGCTGTGAAAAACCAATGTGGGAGCTGGCTTGCCTGCGATAGCGTTGGTTCAGGCAATAATTGTGTAGCCTGTGCCACCGCTATCGCAGGCAAGCCAGCTCCCACAATTTAATCAGCGGTGAACTTGAAAAGAGTGTGTTGGGTGTAAGTCTGCCCAGGATTCAAGCGGGTCGAGGCAAAGCTCGGTTGGTTAGGCGCATCCGGAAAATGCTGGGTCTCCAAAGTAAACCCACTCCAATGCTGATAGGTCTTGCCGCCTTTGCCCTTCACCGAACCGTCGAGGAAGTTGCTGGTATAAAACTGTACGCCGGGCTCTGTGGTGTAGAGCTGCAAACGCCGTCCTGATTCAGGATCATGCACCTCGGCGGCCAACTGCTTGACGTCCCCTTTGGTATCCAGCGCCCAGTTGAAGTCGAAGCCACCTTGCTTGGGCTCGGCGAATTTGAGCTGCGGATGGTCGTCCTTGATGTGCTGGCCGATGGCGGTCGGTTTCAGGAAATCCATTGGCGTGCCCTTGACCGGCGCCAGTTCGCCGGTGGGAATCAAGGTGGCATTCACCGGTGTGTAGTGGCTGGCGTGCAAGGTGGCGACCTGCTTGAGAATGTCGCCGTTGCCCGCGCCGGCCAGGTTGAAGTAGCTGTGGTTGGTGAGGTTGAGCACCGTGGGCTTGTCGGTGGTGGCGGTGTAGTCGATGTGCAGTTCGTTGTTGTCGTTGAGGCGGTAGGTGACCTCGGTCTTCAAGTTGCCCGGAAAGCCCATTTCCCCGTCCTTGGACAGGTAGGTGAGGGTGACCCCCACCGAGTCTTTGTCCTTGACCGATTTGGCTTGCCACACCTGCTTGTCGAAGCCCTGGGCGCCGCCATGCAATGAATTGGGGCCGTCGTTGAGCGGCACCTGGTAGCGTTTGCCGTCGAGTTCGAAGGCGCCGCCGGCCAGGCGATTGCCGAAGCGGCCGATGGTGGCGCCGAAAAACGCGGTACCGCCTTGATAACCTTGCACGTCGTCGAAGCCCAGTACCACGTCGTCGAGCTTGCCGTGCTTGTCCGGCACCTTGAGCGACTGCAGCACACCGCCGTAAGTGATCACCGTGGCTTGCATGCCGTGGCTGTTGCGCAACACGTACTGTTCGACGGCGGTGCCATCGTTGGTTTTACCGAAGGGTTTGTGTTCGCTGCTAAGGCCGGCTGCGTGCGCGCCGCCGCTGGCGATCAGCATGGACAGCGCGAGGCCGGACAGCAGGTATCGAGGGTGCTTCATGGTCGAACTTCCTTTTGTTGTTTTGCTGGAATAGTTCTACTAATTTGAGATATTTTGTCGATATGACAGCAGATTTATAGCCTTTAACGCCGTTCTTGCAAAATAAAATAAGACTAATTAAGCGGAGCACTGATTGTTATGACTACCCAGCAAGCGATTTATCCCGACCTCAAGGACAAAACCGTGCTGGTTTCCGGCGGGGCTTCGGGGATTGGCGAGTTCATGGTGCGGGCCTTCGCCGCGCAGGGTGCCAAGGTGGCGTTTGTGGACCGTGCACAGAGCCAGGGTGAACGCCTGGCGGCGTTGCTGAACTCCAAAGGGCACAGTGTCGAGTTCGAGTGCTGCGATATCACCGACGAGATCGGCTACCGTGCGGCGATCGGGCGTTTCGAGCATTCCCTGGGGGCGATCACGGTATTGGTCAACAATGCAGCGAACGATGTGCGCCACAGCCTGGAAGAAATCGACTCGCACATGTTCGACCAGCTCATTGCGGTCAACCTCAAGCACGCCTTCTTTGCCGCCAAGGCGGTGGTGCCCATGATGAAAGAGGCCGGTGGCGGCTCGATCATCAACCTGGGCTCGGTGGGCTGGATGATGGCCTCGGCCGGCTACCCCGTGTACGCCGCCAGCAAGGCCGCCGCCCACGGCATGACCCGAGCCCTGGCGCGGGAACTGGGGCCCAACCGTATCCGCGTCAACACCTTGGTACCGGGTTGGGTGATGACCGAAAAACAACTGGCCATGTGGGTCGACGACGCCGCCAGGGAACTCATCGCCCGCAGCCAGTGCCTGCCCGGCAGCGTGATGCCGGAACACATCGCCAACATGGCGCTGTTTTTGGCCTCGGATGCCTCGGCGATGTGCTCGGCGCAGAACTTTATCGTCGACGGCGGTTGGGTGTAGCGACGCGAACAGGGCTCTTGGTAACCGGGCTTGCTGAGGAACGCCACGAAGCGCGGGGCATGGTGCCGTCTAGCGGGCGAAAGTGGTCGGCGAGGAGGTCGTCGAGTCGGTCGTCGAGTCGGTCGTTCATGCCGAATCTTCCATGCTGATAGGTGTGACGAGTCATCAACCTTTGGTTTAGTCTGGAGCGCTTAGTTGATCGCAAGCGCCTCTGGAGCATTGATTATGACCGAGTACGTACCTGCCAAAGTCTGGACCTGGGACGCCGAAAGCGGCGGCACCTTCGCCAGCATCAACCGGCCCATCGCCGGCGCCACTCACGAAAAGCCGCTGCCGGTGGGCAAGCATCCGCTGCAACTGTATTCGCTGGCCACGCCCAATGGGCAGAAAGTCACGATACTGCTTGAAGAACTGCTGGCGCTGGGGCACAGCGGCGCGGAATACGACGCCTGGCTGATCAAGATCGGCGACGGCGACCAGTTCGGCAGTGGCTTTGTGGCGGTGAACCCGAACTCGAAGATTCCTGCGCTGATGGACCACAGCGGCGCCACACCTATTCGCGTGTTCGAATCAGGCGCGATTTTGCAGTACCTGGCCGAGAAGTTCGGTGCGTTCCTGCCTACGCAGCCCGCAGCCCGGGCTGAATGCCTGTCGTGGCTGTTCTGGCAGATGGGTAGCGCGCCTTATCTGGGCGGTGGCTTCGGGCATTTTTATGCCTATGCGCCGAGCAAGATGGAATACCCGATCAACCGCTTCGCCATGGAGACCAAGCGCCAACTGGATGTGCTGGATAAGCGCCTGGCGGTCAGCCAATACATCGCCGGGGATGAATACACCATTGCCGATATCGCCATATGGCCTTGGTACGGTGGGTTGGTCAAAGGCCGTTTGTATGGTGCGGCAGAGTTTTTGTCGGTACATGAATACAAGCATGTGATGCGCTGGGCGGATGCGATTGATGCGCGGCCGGCGGTGCAGCGTGGGCGGCGGGTGAACCGGGTGTCGGGGGATGATCAGTTGCCCGAGCGGCATAGCGCCAGCGATTTGGATTAAGTCCTGGCACGGTAAAAAAATGTGGGAGCGGGCTTCGTCATTAATCAGGTGACATGTTTTCCGGGGTCACGATCTGCGGCGGTATATGCACCCTATGGCGCGTCGGGTCGAATGCTTCGGCGCTTTGCAGCGCCACCAGTAATTGCACCAGTGCTATCGCTGTCTGCCGTGGTTGCGAGTCCATCACCACATCAATCAAGCCGTTGCTCAATGCCTGACGCGACAATGGCGTGGACTCTTGCAGGATGCAGCACAGCGCCGGGCGCTTGGGCAGTTGCGCCAGGGCGTTGATCACGCCATCGCCACCACCGCCGACCACACATAACCCACGCAAATCGGTATGGCGGCTGAGCAGGTCGAGGGTGGCTTCTTCGGTGATATCGCAGTTGTCCAGGTTGATCAGCGGCTCCAACGGCTTGAGCCCCGGCGCGTGTTCGGCCAGGTAGCTGTGCAAGCCTTCGACCCGTGCCTGATGGCCGAGGAAACGATGGCCGCCCAACAGGATGCCCACGCTGCCTTTGCGTGCGCCGCAGGTGCGCGCCAGCAGCCAGCCCATGGTGCGCCCGACCACGTGGTTGTCCTGGCCTACATAGGGTTCGGCAGCGTGTTCATGGATGTCCGAGAGCAGGGCAACCACCGGCACGCCCGCTGTGCGGATCTGCGCCAGGCAGGCGTTGATCAACGGATGGGCGAAGCTGACTACCGCGAGGGCGTCGCACTGCACGGCCAGTTGTTCGATTTGCGCGACGATGGCGCCGGGGGTGCGGTCGTTGATGTAGTCGAACTGGCAGCTCAGGTTGGCGGTGGCGTGATGCTGCGCTGCCTCGCTGATGGCGTGGGCCAACTGCGCATAGAAGGCTTGGGCGGTGCCCAGCAACAGCACGCCGAAACGGTAGGTGGGCCGACGTTCGCGAATGCGCTGGCCGATCAGACGTGCGGCGAAATAGCCCACCGCTTCGGCGGCCTGGAACACCTGTTCGGCCGTGCCGGGGTTGACCGGCGCGCGGGCGTTCAGCACGCGGTCGACGGTGGCAACGCTGAGCCCCGCATGGGCGGCAACGGTGGCGATGGTTGGGCGTTTGTTGTTGTGCATGGCAGGCCCCTTGAGCGTCTTGATAGAAAACTATCAAGCCCCGCTGGGCCTGGATGATAGCTTGATAGGGAATGGATTCAAGGCCTTGAGGGTGATTTAGCCGCGCTCTATCGTTGGTTTCGCAAAGCCCCTGAAACCCACGCTTGCGGAGAACAATAACAATGCCTGGACACACTGCTCACCGCGCTCGGCGCGACTACAGCCTCACCGGCCCCGAAGCGGCCCGCGCCGCCGACAAGGGCCTGGTCTCGGCCCGTTGGTACCAGTCGCCCATCCCGCGCAATCGCATGAAAGCCCTGATGCAACGCCGTGACGGCCCGGCCTTGCGCGACACCGCCCTGTGGTTCTCGGCGTTGTTGGCCACCGGTGTCGGCGGCTACTGGTTCTGGGGCACTTGGGCCTGCGTGCTATTCTTTATCGCCTACGGTGTGCTCTACGGTACGGCCTCCAACCCGCGCTGGCACGAAACCGGCCACGGCACCGCCTTCAAGACCCGCTGGATGAACGATGCGCTGTATCAGGTGGCAAGCTTCATGTGCCTCTTCGAACCCCACGTGTGGCGCTGGAGCCATGCCCGTCATCACACCGACACCATCGTCGTCGGCCGTGACCCGGAGATCGTCGAGCCGCGCCCGCCAAGCTTATGGATGATGGCCCTCAGTCTGTTCAACCTGCCCCTGGCCTGGAAGACCTTCAGCGGCGTGGCCCGCCATGCGCTCGGACGAATGAGCGCCCAGGAGCAGGACTTCATCCCCGAATCCGAGTGGCCCAAGGTGTACCGAGATGCGCGTATCTGGGTCGGCCTCTACGCCCTGATCATCGGCACCGCGCTGTACCTGCACAGCTGGTTGCCGCTGATGCTGGTGGGCCTGCCCAGCCTCTATGGCGCCTGGCTCGGTTACCTGTTTGGAATCAGCCAACACGTGGGCCTGGCCGAAGATGTGCTCGACCACCGCAGTAACTGCCGCACCATCTACATGAACCGCGTGCTGCGCTTTATCTACATGAACATGAACTACCACCTCGAACATCACATGTACCCGATGGTGCCTTACCACGCGCTCAGTCAACTGCACGAAGATATCCGCAGCGACTGCCCGCCGCCGTATGCCAACTTGTGGCAGGCCTACCAGGAAATCATTCCGACGATCTGGCGCCAGCGCAGCGACCCCGGCTATTTCGTCCAACGCCCCACCCGTGGCGAGGGAGCTTGCTCCCGCTGGGCTGCGCAGCAGCCCCAATAACCCTTCAGACCTACACCGTACAGACGAATCTAGGGCCGCTTCGCAGCCCAGCGCGAGCAAGCTCGCTCGCCACAGAGTAAGAGCCAGTCATTGGAGATAAATGTATGAACGATCAATGGATCGACGTCTGCGCCGTGGGCGAAATAGAAGCAGAAGACGTGCTGCGCTTCGACCACGGCGCGCAGACCTATGCGGTGTTCCGTTCAGCCGATAACGAATTCTTCGCCACCGCCGGCCTGTGCACCCACGAGAAAATCCACCTGGCCGACGGCCTGGTGATGGACCATGTGATCGAGTGCCCCAAGCACAACGGGCGCTTTGATTACCGCTCCGGCAAGGCCTTGGGCGCGCCGGTGTGCGTCAACCTCAAGACCTACCCCGTGCGGGTGGATGCGGGGCGGGTGCTGCTCGCCGTCACGGCCAAAGGATGAACGCCCCCCTGATCATCGTCGGCGCCGGCCATGCCGGTGGCCGTGCGGCACTGACCCTGCGTGAAGAAGGCTACAGCGGGCGCCTGATCCTGATCGGCGATGAAGCGCATCTGCCCTACGAACGGCCACCGTTGTCCAAGGGCTTGCTGCAAGGTTCGAGCGACCTGGCGCAATGCAGCCTGTGCGACAGCCAGCAGTTGGCGGTGCTCGGGGTCGAGCATATCGCCGCCAACCCGGTCAGCCGCCTGGAGCCCCAGCACCACCGGCTGCAACTGGCCGACGGCCAATGGTTGAGCTATGCCGGCCTGCTGCTGGCCACCGGAGGCCGGGCGCGACGCTTGCCCCAGGAGCAGGCCAACGTGTTTTACCTGCGCACCCATGATGACGCGTTGGTCTTGCGCAATGAATTAAAGCCAGGCGCCAGGCTGGTGGTGGTCGGCGGTGGTTTTATCGGCTTGGAGGTGGCGGCGACAGCGCGGGGGCTGGGCTGCGAGGTGACGCTACTGGAAGCCGGGCCACGGCTGGCAGGGCGGGTTTTGCCGCCGGTGATCAGTGACGCGTTGCTGGCCTTGCACCGTGAGCAGGGTGTGGATGTGCGTTTGAACGTCGCGCTGGAGTGCATCCACGTCGACGCCGTGCAACTGGTCGACGGGCAACGGCTGCCCTGCGACCTGGTGGTGGTCGGCATTGGCATGCAGCCTAACATCGAGTTGGCCGCGGCGGCAGGCTTGGAAGTCGGGCAGGGCATTCGTGTCGACGCGCAGTTGCGCACCAGTGCGGCGGATATCTACGCGGCGGGGGATGTGTGCGAGTTTCGCCTGGCGGGCCTTTATCAGCGCCAGGAAACCTGGCGCAACGCCGAAGCCCAGGGCCGTCTCGCGGCGTTGAACCTGCTGGGGCGGGAGTTGGCGTTCGAGACGATCCCGGGTTTCTGGTCCGATCAATACGCGTGGGGCTTGCACACCGTCGGGGTGATGACTGCGCTGATGGTTCGCCGGGAATTGCCCGACGGTGGCCTGCTGCTGTTCTACCTTGACGACCGTCACCGTTTGCAGGGTGCCTGCGGTTGGGCCTTGGGTAACCGCGCAGCCAAGGACGTCAAGCTGTGCGAGCGCTTGATCACCGCCCACATCCCGCTCAACCCGGCCAGCCTGGCCGACCCCGAGGTATCCCTGAAGCTGTTATTGCGAGGCTGACCATGCGCCAGTTGTTAGTATTCCAATCGATGTGGGCCATGCAAACCGAGCCCGGCAGCCTCGAAGCGCAACTGGACCGCATCGCCGCCGCCGGTTATGACGGCATCACCGACCATTACTGGGCACCTGCATCGGTGCAGCGTCTGCACGCGGCGGCCACGGCCAGGGGCTTGCAGATTGAAGGGCAACTGTTCCCGCAATCGGTGGATGATCTGGCCAGGGCATTGGAGGTGATCAGCCGTTACGGCTGTCACCACCTCACCTTGCAAGCCGACGTGCGCCCGCGTACCCAGGCCGAGGCGGCCAGGCTGATCGACGGCTGGCAACGCCTGGCCGAACAGGTGGACTTCCCGATCCTGCTGGAAACCCACCGTTACCGGCTCACCAACGACCTATTGTTCACCCTCGACCTGCTGGCACAGATGCCCGATCTGAAACTGCTCGCAGACCTGTCCCACTACGTGGTTGGCCGCGAGTTGCCCGAGCCCGGCAGTGTGGAAGACGACGAACAGATACGCACCATCCTGCGTCACAGCTGGGGCTTTCATGGCCGCATCGCCAGCAGCGAACAGGTGCAGGTTGGTCTGGATTTTCCCCAGCACCAACCGTGGGTCGAGCGATTTACCGGCTGGTGGCGCTATGGGATCGAACACTGGCTGGGCCGCGCTGACACCCCGCAGAGCTTGTCCTTCACTTGCGAGTTGGGCCCGCCACCCTATGCGATTAGCGACGCACAGGGGCGCGAACTCACCGATCGCTGGGCCGAGGCGCTCAAGCTCAAAGCCCTGATTCGCCAGGTGTGGGCCAGTTGCCATCGATGATCTGCTAATCTGCGCAGGTTCAAACCGCCCTCAGCCTGTGGAACGCCCATGAAAACCTGCCCCGTCCGTCCTCCGCTCGAACCGCAATCGGTGTGCCACCCGATCACCAGCAGCGCGATCTTCATGGTCGCCACCCTGGCGCCCGATGCGGTTGAAAACGTGCGGGCCTGGTGCGCCGACATCGCAGGCCTGGTGCGCTCGGTAGGCAAGCGCGTGCCCTCGGGCAACCTGACTTGCGTTTGCGGGTTTGGCTCGGATGCCTGGGACCGCCTGTTCGGCGCGCCGCGCCCGGCGGCCTTGCATCCGTTTCGCGAGTTCGGTGTGCAAGGGCGCAAGGCGGTGTCGACCCCAGGTGACATCCTGCTGCACATCCGTGCCGAGCAGATGGACCTGTGTTTCGAGCTGGCGACCCAACTGATGGCGGCCCTGGGTGATAGCGTGAAGGTGGTCGACGAGGTCCAGGGCTTTCGCTACTTCGATATGCGCAGCATTATCGGTTTCGTCGACGGCACCGAGAACCCGGTGGGGCGCAAGGCCGAGGCCTTCACCCTGGTGGGCGATGAAGACCCTGAGTTCGAAGGCGGCAGCTATGTGCTGGTGCAGAAATACCTGCACAACATGACCGCGTGGAATGGCTTGACGGTGGAGGCTCAAGAGAAGGTGATCGGGCGCACCAAATTATCGGACATCGAACTGGACGAAGACGCCAAGCCGAGCAACTCCCACAGCGCCCTGACAGTGATCACTGACCAGGACGGTGAAGAAGTGAAGATCCTGCGCGACAACATGCCCTTCGGCCGCCCAGGCGCGGGCGAATTCGGCACTTATTTCATCGGCTACGCACGCTCGCCTCAGCCTCTGGAACAGATGCTGGAAAACATGTTTGTCGGTCGTCCGGTGGGCAACTACGACCGCTTGCTCGACTTCAGCACGGCCGTGACCGGCGGCCTGTTCTTCGTGCCCTCGGCCGACTTGCTCGAAGCGCTGGCCGACCGCGAACCGGCGGCTTAACTCAACAATCCGGTGCTGACCGCCACAATCAGGAAGATCCCCAGCAGCGCACGGTAGATCACGAACGGCCAGGTGGAGAAACGCTCCAGAAATTTCATCAGGCCCCAGATGGCAAAAAACGCCGAGACGCTGGCCACCACCAGGCCAAAGATTAAGTGCGGCCAGGCGTGGGCGGGCAGGTCGGCGCGCAGCAGCACCCACAACTCTTTCAAGCCGGCCAGGGCGATGGCCGGCAAGCCCAACAGGAAGGAAAACCGCGCCGCTTCTTCGCGTTTGAAGTTCAGGAACAGCGCCGCGGTCAACGTGGAGCCCGAACGCGATACGCCGGGAATCAACGCGCCGATCTGCGCGACCCCCACGATCAGCGCATCGCGCAAGCGCATCTGGCTTACGTCGCGGGTATGGCGGGCGCGCACTTCAGCCAGGGCCAGCAATACCGCCATTACCACGCAGGAAATGCCGATCACCATCAGCCCGCGCAAGGGTGAGTTGCACGCATTCAAGGTCGACGACAACGCCAGGCCGGCAATGCCAATCGGTACGGTTGCCAGCACAATCGCCACGGCGAGCTTGAACCAGCGGTCGTTGTAGTCACCCCGGCGCACCGCACTGATGCTGCCGGTGGTGACCTGACGCACATCGCGCCAGAAATAGCTGACTACCGCCGCCAGCGCCGCCAATTGCATGGCCGCGGAAAACGCCGAGCCGGGGTCTTGCCAGCCGAGCAGGGCAGGCACCACTCGCATGTGGGCGGTGGACGACACCGGCAGCAATTCAGTAATGCCCTGGATCACCCCAAGGATGAAGATTTGCAGGTAATCCAGGGAGGCAAAGCCCACATCCAGGCCGGCGGTACAGACGTTGGTCAAAATACGTGTCCTTGAGCAATAGGGGAAAACCGGCGAAGTTTATTCTAAATGTTTCAGAATTTCGGCCAGGGCAACCGCTATTTGCAATCGGTTCAGCTAATAGAAAGGATTCGCCAAGCCATTGGCGTGGGCAGCACTTTTGTGAACAATGGCGCCCTGCGTTTTTCCACCGAGAGCCCCATGCCCGAAACCACCGTCGAATTGATCCAGACCGGCCCCGAAGAAGCTGAACTGATCCGTAATCTTTACCAGTACTACGCCTATGAGTCTTCGGATTGGGAACAAGAAGATGTCGAGACCGATGGGCGTTACTACATCCATGACGAACACCTGGCCCGCTATTGGAGCGACCCGCAATGGAGCGCCAACCTGTTGCTGGTAGACGGCTATATCGCCGGTTTCCTGTTGATCGAAAGCAGCGAACTGCCGGGCATCGACGCGTTGGAACTGGCTGACCTGTTCATCCTCAAGCGCTACCGCCGCAAAGGCATCGGCCGCGCCATCGCCAGCCAGGTGCTGTGCAGCGGCGCGGCCAATTGGTTGGTGCGTTTCTATGATCAGGACGAGGTGTCCCAGGCGTTCTGGCGCACCGTACTGGATAACTTGCCGCGTCCGGTGCAGAGCATTGAACTGGACGATGAGCCGCAGTTGGTGAGCTACCTGATTACCCGGGCTTCGTTGCATTGAGGGGTTGGGGCTTTCTCTCGATGAGCATAGATATCTGAACAAGGCTGTGGCGATCAACCCCGTAACCACGATGCGAAGCGAGCCGCTCTTGATCTTGATCTTGCTCTTGATCTGCTTTTGATCTTGATCTTAAGCGCCCCGTCAAACCACGCTGGCCGGAATTCGACAGGGATTTGGGGGGTAAACCGGCAGGGATGCCGGTTTAGCCGCCCCGCGCCATGGATGGCGCGTGGCGGCGGCCCCCCAAATCACTGGCGGATTACGGGCACACCGAGCCTAAGCGAGGTGCCGAGTGGTGGGGCAAGAGCGTTTTGCTTACTTTTGCGCTTTTCAAAAGTGAGCCGCCGTCAGGGCGGAACCCTAAGTGGCCGTTACCGCAGCAATAGATATGTACACAATCCAACTGTGTCGACTGCCAGGCCGCCTTCGCGAGCAAGCCCGCTCCCACAGTGTGATCGCGGGGTGTCAGGTAGGTAAGTGTCGGCTGGTAGGCCGCCATCGCAGGCAAGCCAGCTCCCACATTTGGATCATGGCACTTCAGGTAGATAGGAGTCGGCTGTCAGGCCGTCACGGGCCTAGCCCGGGTTGAACAGCACCTGCTGCATCGCCTGGGGCGGCTGCCCGAAGGCCCTGAGGAACGCCTGGCGCATGCGCTCGCGATCACCAAACCCGGTTTCGCGTGCCACCACTTCCACCGGGTGGCGGCTGGTTTCCATCATTGCCCGCGCAGCCTCCACGCGCAGGGCCTCAATGGCCTTGGCCGGGGTCTGCCCGGTTTCTTCGCGAAACACCCGGCTGAACTGGCGTGGGCTGAGCCGGGCAACGTCGGCCAGGGCGTCCACCGACAAATCATGGGTGAGGTTTTCGCGGGCATAGGCCAGGGCCAGCTGCACGCGGTCGGACTTGGGGTCCAGTTCCAGCAAGGCCGACAGTTGCGACTGCTCGCTGCCACGGCGCTGGGCAATCACCAGTTTGCGTGCGATGCGACGGGCCAGGTCGCTGCCCAGGTCGTCCTCCACCATCGCCAGCGCCAGGTCGACCCCGGCGCTCATGCCCGCACCGGTCCACACCTGGCCGTCGACAATGAACAACTTGTCCTCTTCCAGGCGGATATCCGGGTAACGCTTGCGAAACGCGGGGGCGTGGATCCAGTGGGTGGTGGTGCGCTTGCCAGCCAGCAGGCCAGCCTCGGCCAGCACAAAGATGCCCATGCATAACGACGCCACCCGGCGCGACTGCGCGGACGCGGCCTTGACCAGTTCCAGCAGGTTGGCTTCCGGCAGGCGAAACTCCAGGTAGCCGCTGACAATCAAGGTGTCATAGCCCTCTGGGCGCAGCGCGCTGGTGTTCACCGAAAAGCCCTGGGAGGTCATCACGGCGCCGCCGCTTTCCGACACTAGGTGAAACTCATAGGCCGGCTCGCCGCGCAGCAGGTTGGCGCACTCGAACACCGAGCCCAGGCTGAGGCTCAACGACTGGAAATTCGGGTAAACCATCAGCGCAACGCTGTGCATTGCATCTCTCCAAGGGGCGGGGGAGAAGCGATTGTCGGCGTGTGCCCGGCAAACGGCAACCGACTTTCGTGCGTGTCCGGAATCCTTGCGGATATGACATTGTGAGCCAATGCCGCGCTGCCTAACATGAGCCCAACGCACTAGACGACTGGTCTAATCGCAGAGGGGCAAGCATGAGCAACGCAAGCAGCAGTGCGCGGCAAGCGATTCTTGAACGGGCGCAATCCATTGTCGGGGCCAAGGGGTTTTCGGCGGTGGGCTTGAACGAGATCCTTCAAGCGGCGCAAGTGCCCAAGGGCTCGTTTTATCACTACTTCAACTCCAAAGATGCCTTTGGCGTGGTGTTACTCGATACCTATTTCGACCACTACGTCGAGGGCATGCAGCAGCTGTTCGATCAGCCGGGATTGACCCACCACGCCAGGCTGATGCGCTATTGGCAGGGCTGGATCGACAACCACACCGGCTGCACCGACGCCGGCAAATGCCTGGCCGTGAAGCTTGGGGCGGAGGTCTCCGATCTGTCAGAACCCATGCGGCTGGCGCTGCAACGCGGTACTTCGCGCACCATCGACTTGCTTGCCGTGGCCCTGCAACGCGGCGTCGAAGACGGCTCGCTCAGGTTCGAGCAGGCCCCCGAAAGCCTGGCCAGGCGTTTGTATGCGCTATGGTTGGGAACCAGCGTCATGGGCAAGATCACCCGTACCACCGCGCCGTTCGCCGAGGCGCTGCTGCTGACCCAACAGTTGTTGGGCAGCCCTGAAAACCCTGTTATTCACATCGATCGAGGCACTGGAAAATGAAAGTATTAATGGTACTGACCTCTCACGACCAGCTTGGCGATACCGGGCGCAAGACCGGCTTCTGGCTCGAAGAATTCGCCGCACCTTATTACGCGTTCAAGGACGCTGGCGCCGAAGTGGTGTTGGCTTCTCCGGCCGGCGGCCAGCCGCCGTTGGACCCCAAGAGCGATGAACCGGATGCGCAAACCGAGCAGACCGAGCGCTTCGGCAAAGACCCGGCTGCGCAGCAAGCCCTGGCGACCACCGTGAAGCTGGACTCGGTCAATGCCGCCGACTTCGACACCGTGTTCTACCCAGGCGGCCACGGTCCGCTGTGGGACCTGGCGGAGTCGCCGGTGTCCATCGCGCTGATCGAAGCCTTCGAGCGGGCCGGCAAGCCCATTGGCTTTGTGTGCCATGCACCGGGTGCCTTGCGTCACGTCAAGGCAGTTAACGGTGAGCCGTTGATCAAGGGCCGCCGCGTCACCGGGTTCTCCAACTCGGAAGAGGCCGCTGTGCAGTTGACCGAGGTCGTGCCGTTCCTGATTGAAGATGAGTTTCGTAAATTGGGCGGCCTGTATGAGAAGGGCGCCGACTGGCAATCCTTCGTCATTGTCGACGGTTTGCTGGTAACTGGGCAAAACCCAGGCAGCTCCAGCGAAGTGGCCAAGGCCCTGCTGACACTCTGCGCTTAAATTAATCAACCGCTCTACGCGGTGGCGACTCCCAGGAGTCGCCACGGTTTTCGTTCGTCCTGAATTTGGAATATCGCCGTGCCTGAATGCATCTTGAACACCCCGATCAAGCTGGGGCATCACCGCTTGAACAACCGTGTCGTACTGCCGCCGCTGACCCGCCAGCGCAGCGCCCAGCCGGGTAATATCGCCACCGACCTGATGGCCGAGTACTACCGTCAGCGGGCCAGTGCCGGGTTCATGGTTAGCGAGGGTACGCAGATCGAACCCCGGGGCCAGGGCTACGCGTGGACGCCGGGCCTTCATACACCGGCGCAAATCGAAGGTTGGCGCAAAGTCACCGCAGCGGTGCATGCCGAGGGCGGTGTGATCTTCGCCCAGCTATGGCACGTGGGGCGGGTGTCCCATCACCGCTGCAACCTGACGGTGGAGCCCCGGTGGGCCCGTCTGCGCTGCCGGCGTTGCAAGCCAAAGCCTTCATTGAAACCGGGCCGGGTAGGGGTGAACTGGTGCAGCCACCCGTCCCCCGTGCCTTGACCACACTGGAAATCGAAGAGCTGGTAGGGCACTACGCCCAGGCTGCGCGCAATGCCCTGGACGCCGGGTTCGACGGCGTGGAAATTCACGCGGCCAACGGCTACCTGGTCAACCAGTTCATCTCGGCCCATTCCAACCTCCGTGAGGATGAGTACGGCGGCTCGCTGGACAATCGCCTGCGCTTGCTGCGCGAGATTGTCGAAGCGGTGTGCAAGGTGGTGGGGCCGGAACGCCTGGGCGTGCGCTTTTCGCCGCTGTTCAGTGGCACCGATCAGGACCGGGTCTACATCGGCCTGGTGGAAGAAGACCCGCACCTTACCTATATCGAAGCGATCAAAGTGCTGGAAGCGTCGGGCCTCGCCTATGTGTCCATTGCCGAGGCCGACTGGGACAACGCCCCCGACCTGCCCGACACATTTCGCCAGGCCGTGCGCGCCACCTTCAGCGGCAGGATCATCTACGCCGGGCGCTACACCGCCGAGCGCGGCGCACGGCTGGTAGAGGCCGGGTTGGCGGACCTGATCGCCTTTGGACGGCCCTTCATTGCCAACCCGGACTTGGCCCAGCGGCTGTTCAATGGCTGGCCGTTGAATGCGTTGAAGACCGAAGGCTTGTATGGCGGGACACAGGCGGGGTATGTGGACTATCCGGTGTATGCCGTACACCAGTGACACGCGATGCTCAAACCAATGAAAATCAAATGTGGGAGCGGGCTTGCTCGCGAAGACGTCGGCCCAGCAAACATGTATGTTGACTGGCCCACTGCCTTCGCGGGCAAGCCCGCTCCCACAGGGATCTGCGCTTGACGGACTGGCATCCAGGCGACCCCTCTCTACATCAAAAATGCCTCACTCCACCCGCAACACAATCTTGCCGATATGGTCCCCACCTTCCATCCGCGCATGGGCCTGGGCGGCGTCGGTGTAGGCGTAGACCTGGTCGATAATCGGCAGGCAGCGCCCGGCACTGAGTACCGGCCACACATGTTCGCGCAGTTGCTCGGCAATCTCGGCCTTTTCTTCCCGCGTGCGGGCCCGCAGCAGCGAGCCGGTGATCACCGCGCGTTTGCCGAGGATGGTCAGCAGGTCGACGTCGTTGGCCTTGCCACCACCGAGGAAGCCGAGGATCACCAGGTGGCCGTCCATGCCCAGGGCCTTGAGGTTATTGTTCAGGTACGAGGCGCCCATGATGTCGAGGATCACGTTGACGCCTTTGCCATCTGTCTGTTTGGCGACGACCTCGGCAAATGCCTGTTCGCGGTAGTTGATCGGCTCGGCACCGAGCTTGGCAATCGCCGCGCATTTGTCGGCACTGCCCGCCGTGGCGAATGCCTGGATGCCGAATTCCTGGCAAAGCATCAACGCGGTGGTGCCGATGCCGCTGGTGCCGCCGTGGATCAAGGCGCGCTGGCCTTTGCGGGCACCGCCGAGACCGAACAGGTTGGCCCAGACCGTAAAGAACGTTTCCGGCACGGCAGCGGCCTGAATCCAGTCCATGCCCGCTGGGATCGGTAGCGCCTGGGTAGCCGGCACCGCGCAATACTGCGCATAGCCGCCGCCATTGGTCAGGGCGCAAACCTTGTCGCCCACGCTGTATTCGTTCACGCCAGTGCCCAGCGCCACCACTTCACCGGCCACTTCCAACCCCGGAATCGGGCTCATGCCGGGCTTCATCGGGTATTTGCCCGCGCGCTGCAAGGCGTCTGGGCGGTTGACCCCGGCGGCGTGCACGCGAATCAGAATCTCGCCTGGCCCGGCCACCGGCACGTCGGCGCTGCGCGGCTGCAAGACCTCGGGCCCGCCAGGGGTGGTGATTTCGATCAGGGTCATTTCTTGGGGAAGCGTCATGGAAAAATTCCTGTAGCGATGAGCGTATGAGTTGGGACCGTGTGGCGGGGCAAGCAGTTCAGCACGATGAGGCCTGGTTCGCGTAGCAATGCAGTCATTGCTCTCTCCATCAACATCCCTCCCGTACGCTAGACCGTACTCTTAGCCGCAAACAATTTCTGGGCTTGCGCAAAACACTTTTCGGCGATGGCCGAGCGGGGTTCGGTTTTGCGCATCACCATGCCCAGCGGCGCGAGTACGCTGGCGTCCGGGAGGTTGATAAAGGCCAGGTTTTCGATCGGGCTTTCCAGGCCGCTGTCCAGGGGCATAATCGCGCAGCAAAAACCGTTGTGGATCGCCTGGAACAGCTGATACGTCGAATCGCTCTCGAGTATGGGTTGAGGGTCGAGGCCGCGGCTGCGAAAGCTCAGGTCAATGGACTTTCGATAGTGCATGCCATTGCTGATCATGCCTAGGGGCAGTTCGGCGGCGTCTTCCCAGCTCATTTCGGTACCTTCGAAATGGAAGTGGCGCGTGTCGTACAGCAGGCCGACGCGGGTTTCGCCCAGTTCGAAAAACTCTAGGTAATTGGCGTTTACGTGGTCCAGGTAACACACCCCCAGGTCCAGTTGGTTAGTGCCCAGCGCTTCGATGATCTTGTCCGAACTCATCGAGGTGAGGTTGAACTTGAGTTCCGGGAAGGTATGGGATAGGCCCTGAATGTAGCTGATCGGATTGAAGCCGCTGAGCGGCACCAGACCCAGACGCAAATTACCGACCAGTTGGCCGCGACAGGCTGCAGCTTCGGCGAACAACCCGTCATGGGCGGCGAGCAAGGTCCTGGCCCAGGCGAGCACGCGTTCACCGGCCTGTGTAAAGCCTTCGAAACGCTGGCCCCGGGTAACCAATTCCAGGCCCAGCTCATCCTCCAGATTACGCAAACGCATCGATAAGGTCGGCTGGGTGATGTGGCAACGCGCAGCCGCCTGGCCGAAGTGCCGGGTCTGCTCCAGCGCGATGAGGAATTTAAGCTGCTTGATATCCACTAAGGCACCTGTTGCGGAATAAATGAGGGGTAATTATTAACGCTGGTGGCCAGAACCCACGGATTATTTTAGCGATTCTGTTTCTGCCCTTTTAATCAATGTGCCGTCGACTTTTTCGGTGCACGCTAATGATTTCCAACCAGCCATTCAGGGGTATTGAAATTGCTCAGGCGCAGGTCGTCGCTTACGCAGGTCAATGCCACCAGCTCATGCTTGAGCAGCGCGCGCAGCAGGCTGCGCTCGCCTTCATCCCAGGCCTGGTTCAACTGCGGCAACAACGCCGTTGGGATCAGGCTGAACATGGGCTGCCATTGCCCGGCCTGCTGGATCATTAGCGCGGCGCCGGTCGTGGGGCGCGCCTCGAGCATTGCTTTGATCAGTGCGGCATCAATATTCGGAGCATCACAAGCAAGCACCAGCAGCCAGGGATGGTGCGCAACGGAAACTCCGGCCAAAACACCGGCCAAGGGGCCCGGGAAATCCTTTTGTGAGTCTTCGACCAATTGATCGGCATACGCGCGATAACGCGCTGCATTGCGGTTGCAGGAAATGATCAAGTCGTCGGTGAACGGACGTACGATGGCCTGTACATGGGCAATCAGCGGCTTATCTTTCCACACCAGTAATCCTTTGTCCCGCCCGCCCATACGTGCCCCGCGTCCGCCCGCCAGCAGGAGTATCGAACAGGGGCTGGATGCAGCTTCAGGAGAGCAGCGTGCTGGCATGGCAGGAATACCGCGAATTGAGATAGGCAGACGATCTCATTCTTGCACCTGTACGTCCAATCATGACTATTGAAGGGTTGATCGACTCACTCAATCACCGGTGAATGGCGTCCGGAAATATCAGTGATAGAAGCGCTCGATAATTCGGTCAACTGTAACGATTAGACAGTGGCTGTATGGGCGCTTTAGCCTCTGGTGATCGTTTCAATAATGGCTTGTAGGAGAGTGACATGAGCGTGAAGTCGGATGCATTGTTTGTTCCGCTGAATATGGCCGTGTTGACCGTCGGTGATACCCGTGAATATGCCAACGATACCTCCGGGCAACTGCTGGTCAGCCGGCTGCTGGAGGCGGGTCACCGTTTGAGCGAGCGCAACCTGCTAAAGGATGACCTGTATAAAATCCGCGCGCAGGTCGCGACCTGGATCGCCGACGAGCAGATTCAGGTGGTACTGATTACCGGGGGCACAGGCTTCACCGGGCGCGACAGTACGCCTGAAGCGGTCCACTGTTTGCTGGACAAGCAGATTGACGGTTTTGGTGAGTTGTTTCGTGCGATATCCATCCTCGATATCGGTACCTCCACGGTACAGAGTCGTGCCTTGGCCGGTTTGGCCAACGGTACGCTGGTGTGCTGCCTGCCGGGCTCGACGGGCGCTTGCCGCACGGCGTGGGAGGGTATCCTCGCCGAGCAGTTGGATGCGCGCCACAGGCCGTGCAATTTTGTGCCGCACCTCAAATCGGTGGCCTTGTGCGAGTCCCGGGGATGAGCCCGTCACAGCTCATGTCAGTGGAGGAGGCTATCGCTTCACTGTTGGCCATGGCGCAGGCGCGACGCCTGCAAGGCAGTGAGTCGATAGCATTGAGCGACGCACGGCAACGGGTACTGGCCAATGACTTGATCGCGACCCTGGATCTGCCGCCGTGGCCGAACAGTGCCATGGACGGATACGCCTTGAACGTCGACGACTGGAAAGGCCAGCCGCTGACCGTGTCGCAACAGATTTTCGCCGGGCATTCACCTGAGGCATTGCTGCCGGGCACCTGCGCTCGAATCTTCACCGGCGCACCGGTACCCGTTGGGGCCAATTGCGTCGAGATGCAAGAGAACGCCGAGCAACTGGAGGACGGACGGATACGTTTCAAGCAGGCGCTTGGCGCGGGCCAGAATATCCGTCCGCAAGGCCAGGAAAACCGTGCCGGGCAGGTGTTGCTTGCTGCCGGCAAGCGACTCGGGCCTTTCGCGCTGGCCATCGCGGCCGCGCAAGGCTGTACCCATGTATCGGTGGTACTCCGCCCACGGGTGGCATTGCTGTCCACGGGGGACGAACTGGCTGAGCCGGGTACGACGCTGAAGCCCGGCTGTATCTACAATAGCAATCGCATTTTGCTTAGCCATTGGCTGAGTGCATTGGGTTGTGACGTCATCGATGGCGGTATTCTTCCCGACCAGCCGCAGCACACGCGGCTCAAGCTGGAACAGTTGCAACCTGTCGCCGACTTGATCCTGACCACCGGTGGGGTGTCAGCCGGAGACGCCGACTGCCTTGGCCAGGTGCTGCGCGATAGCGGTAAGCCGTTATTCTGGAAACTCGCGATCAAACCGGGAAAGCCCTTGACCGTGGGCTACTACGGTAACGTGCCTGTCATCGGCTTGCCAGGCAATCCGGCCTCGGCGCTGGTGACGTTCGGCCTGCTGGCACGGGCTTACCTGTTGCGTATCCAGGGTGTTGATGACGTCACGCCCCTGAGCTTCCCGGTTAACGTCGGGTTTGACTGGCCGAAAGCAGGCAGCCGTCGCGAATACCTGCGGGCCAAGCTGGAGGAGGGCCGGGCGATTCTGTATCCGAACCAGAGCTCGGGCGTGCTGCTGGGAGCTTCGTGGGCGGACGGCCTGCTTGAAATCCCCGAGGGCTGCACACTGCGGGTCGGTGACATGGCGCGGTTCATTCCGTTCAGCGAGTTGTTTTAAGGCTAAGTTAGCAGGTATCGAGTGGGTGCGCCGCGATCCAAGTGTGGGAGCTGGCTTGCCTGCGATGGCGGTGGGTCAGTCAACTAATCTGTAAGTGATAAAACCGCCATCGCAGGCAAGCCAGCTCCCACAGGGTATTTGGCAATTAACGAAAGGCTTTATGCGCGCCAGCGCTGGGCCGCCAACTGGTCACTTTCCCTTCCCTCGACCCAGCGTTCACCAGCCTGGGTGTGTTCACGCTTCCAGAAAGGTGCGTGAGTCTTCAGGTAGTCCATCAAAAAATTGCAGGCATCGAAGGCTTCCTGGCGATGTTCGCTGGCAACACCGACGAACACGATGGGTTCACCGACCTTCAATGCCCCCACGCGGTGGACGATGCTCGCCCGTTGCAGGGGCCAGCGTTGATGGGCTCTATCGATGATCTGCTGCAGCGAGCGTTCGGTCATTCCCGGGTAATGTTCAAGGAACAATTCGCTGACCTGATCCCCCTGATTGAGATCGCGCACATAGCCGACAAAGGTGGCTATGGCGCCGACGCCCGGTTCTTCGGCGTGCAGGCTGCGGGTCAGCTCACCCAGATCAAACAGCTCGGTCTGAACCTGAACAGGCATTGATCAACCTCCGGTCACTTGGGGGAAGAAGGCGATTTCATCGAAATCTTCTATCGGCGCTTCGGGTGTGCACAGCTCCTGGTTCAATGCGCACATGAGGCTGGTCTCACCGAGCACTTGCTGCCAGGTTTCACCTCGGGCGCACAGGTGCTGCCTGAGGTCGGCAATGGTGCGCAGCGACCCGTCCAGGGCGATTTTTTCGCCGCCGATGCCCAGCTGTTCCCGATAGCGCGCAAAGTAATTGACCAGGATCATTGCGCGTCACCCGCGACAAAGGTGCCCGACTTGCCACCCTGTTTTTTGAGCAACTGGATCCGGTCGATGATCATCCCGCGGTCCACCGCTTTGCACATGTCATAGATCGTCAAGGCCGCTACGCTGGCGGCGGTCAGGGCTTCGAGCTCGACGCCGGTCTGGCCGTTGAGCCGGCATGTGCTGATGATCTGCACGCTGTCGGGCTCGACAGCACGCAGTTCAAGGTGAATCGAACTGAGCATCAGCGGGTGGCAGAGCGGGATCAGTTCATGGGTTTTCTTCGCCGCCATGATCCCGGCGATACGGGCCACCGCAAACACGTCGCCCTTGGGGTGCCCGTTAGCCTGGATCAGTTGCAGCGTGGACGGCTGCATGCGCACCCAGGCCTGGGCCTGGGCCTCACGGGTGGTTGCTGATTTGTCCGTGACGTCGACCATGCTGGCCCGGCCTGCGGCGTCCAGATGGGTCAGTGTGTGGGAGCGTTCGTTCATGGGGGCCTCGGGTCAGTTCAGTACACAATCAATGGGTTGGAGCACGGGCGGCAGTTGTGTCGCGCCGTTGGCGTGCAGCACTTCGCGTTCAATCGTGCGCACGATGGCATTGGTTGGCAGGTCGTTTTCGTCGTAGCCGAAGGGGTCTTCCAGCTCATCGCCAATCGCGTCCAGCCCAAAAAACGTGTAGCTCACGATGGCGGTGAAGACCGGCGTCAGCCAACCCAGGGGTTCGGCCATGGCGAAGGGCAGCAAGATGCAGAACATGTAGCTGGTGCGGTGCAACAAGAGGGTGTACGGGAAGGGCAGCGGCGTACTTTTGATGCGCTCGCAAATCGTCTGCGTACGGGTCAGGTTGCTTAAGTGCCTGGCCATCAGTTGGTAGCGCCATTCACTGAAGCCCCCCGACTCGGCCAGCGCCGAACACTGCTGGGTCACGCGGCCGATAATGCTTTCCGGGAGATTCGGGGTGCTGGCCGACGGCAGCTTGTCGAGCCAGGGCGCTGCCGCGATGGACTCATTTTCATTGCGCAGCCTGGCGTTCAGTGCGTGGGCGAACCCGCACAGGTTGCGCAGGATCTCTTTGCGTTGGCGCGCATCCTTGATCACTTGGGTTTCGCGAATCATGACGCGCACATCCATCACCATGGCGCCGAGGGCTTTGCGCCCTTCGTACCAGCGGTCATAGCAGGCGTTGTTGCGAAAACTCATGAAGATTGAAAGTGACAAGCCCAGTAGCGTGAACGGCGTGGCGTTGACCTTGGAGAAGTACGCCGGGTGAAGCGTCTCCACCAGCACAATCACCGAGGCCAGCAGTGTCACCAGCAGGCTGCGCAGTGCGATACGCCGGGCCACGGAGCCCTTGAGCGAAGTCAATACACCGATCAGGTTGGGTTTGGCTCTGACGATCATGGGCAATGGCCTTAATGCGAAGGGATAAAACCGGATGGGTTAACCACCGGTCATGTTCATGAAGCGGACAACCTGCACGTCATCATTGAGCTCGAAGTTGTGCCGATACGGCTTGAGTTTCATCGACTCAACGATGGCACTCTCCAGGCGTTTTGGTTCACCCGGGTAGCGCCGCAGCACCTCCTTGAGGTCGACCGAATGCTCGTTACCCAGGCACAGCAACAACCGGCCTTCAACCGTCAGGCGCACGCGGTTGCAGGTGCCGCAGAAGTTGTGGCTGTGGGGTGAAATAAAGCCCAGGCGAATATGCGGCGCCTCGGCCAGGCGCCAGTAACGCGAAGGCCCCTGGGTCGATTCTGCCGAGTCGATCAGGGTGTAGCGCTCGGCGATACGCTCGCGCACCTGCGCGCTGGAATAGAACGCCTCGGCACGGCTGTGTTCGCTGATGACCCCCAGGGGCATTTCTTCAATGAAGGAAATATCCAGGCCGCGGTCAATGGCGAACGCCACGAGGTCGTTGATTTCGTGGTCGTTGCGGCCCTTCATCACCACGCAGTTGAGCTTGGTGCGTTGGAAGCCCGCCGCATTCGCCGCATCGATACCGGCGATGACCTTGGCCAGGTCACCGGTGCGCGTCAGTTCACGAAAGCGCTTGGGGTCAAGGCTGTCGAGGCTGATGTTGAGGCGCTTGAGCCCGGCATCGAACAGCGGCGCGGCCAGCTTGCCCAGTTGCGAGCCGTTGGTGGTCATGCACAACTCGCGCAGGCCGGGCAGCGTCGCGATGCGCTTGCACAGCTCGACCACGCCCGGACGAATCAAGGGTTCACCGCCTGTCAGGCGGATTTTGCGCGTGCCCAGTGCGACAAAACTCTGCGCCAGTTGATACAGCTCTTCCAGCGTCAGGATTTTCTGACGTGGCAGGAATTCCATGTCTTCGGCCATGCAATACACACAGCGGAAATCGCAGCGGTCGGTCACCGACATCCTGAGGTAGTCGACCCGGCGAGAAAAACTATCCATCAAGACTTGATCGGTCATTAAAACCTCGGCAGCGACGCTGAGCGTGTAACTACGGTGTTTGGACGCTCGATGTAGGTAAGCGCGTTATTTAAAGCAAGGCTAGAGTTGTTTTAATGCCGCGTCTAATCACTATTAGCAACCGAGTGATCGACGAAATCTATGGGCTTTTGATTGGGGGTTTTACTCGACTTTTATTATTTTATCTTTTTGATTTTTAAAACAATTTATCGTAATAGAGCATGTCGATGAAGTGGTCATTATTTGTGATTAGACAGGCTGTTTATGCACGGCATAGGCTAAATGCGTAACTCGATGTTGGACCCTTAAAACCGGTCGACGTGAACCCGGTTTAGTGGGCTTTAAACCGATTTGCGTTTTGCAGTGCCTGAAAAATAATCATCAATAAGGGCTTTAGTTAGGCCCGCGCCTACGTGTGAAGTCTTGGAGAATTACCATGAGCGAAGTTGAACGTTATAAACCGTACAAGGGGGCGGCCGCAGGTTGGGGCGCGCTGATTGCGGTGACGCAAAGCTGGCTGGGCAGTGAAAACGCGTTCAAGAACATCCGCGCGATGCTCAAGACCAACCAGAATGGCGGTTTTGACTGCCCGGGTTGTGCATGGGGCGAATCGCCGGAAGGCGGCATGGTCAAGTTCTGCGAGAACGGCGCCAAGGCGGTGAACTGGGAAGCCACCGGGCGCCTGGTCAACCCGGCGTTCTTCAATAAATACACGGTGTCGTCGCTGGCGGCGCAAAGTGACTATTGGCTCGAATACCAGGGGCGTCTGACCCATCCGATGCGCTACGACGCGTCGCTGGATCGTTATGTCGAAACCAGTTGGGACGACGCCTTTGCCCTGATTGCCAAGCACCTCAACGAGCTGGAATCGCCGGACCAGGCCGAGTTCTATACCTCGGGCCGCGCCAGTAACGAAGCGGCTTATTTGTATCAGCTGTTCGTTCGCGCCTACGGTACCAATAACTTTCCCGATTGTTCGAACATGTGCCACGAAGCCAGTGGCCTGGGCATGGACGACAGCGTTGGCGTAGGCAAAGGTACAGTGACTTTCGATGACCTGGAGGAGGCCGACGCGATTTTCGTTATCGGCCAGAACCCCGGCACCAACCACCCACGCATGCTTGAGCCACTGCGCGAGGCGGTGAAGCGCGGCGCCCAGGTGATCTGTTTCAACCCACTCAAGGAGCGTGGGCTGGAACGTTTCCAACACCCGCAGCATCCGCTGGAGATGCTCACCAACGGTTCCGAACCCACCTCGTCGGCGTACTTCCGTCCGGCGCTGGGCGGCGACATGGCGGCCTTTCGAGGCATCGCCAAGTTTCTGCTGGAGTGGGAGCGTGATGCCCTGGAAAACAATGGAGAGGCGGTGTTCGACCGCGCATTCATTGCCGAACACACCTGGGGTCTCGAACAGTACCTGGCACAGGTGGACGCCACCTCGTGGGAGCATATCGTCGAACAATCGGGCCTCAACCTGGCCGATATAGAGCTGGCTGCGCGCATGTACCGCCGCGCCAACCGGGTGATCATGTGCTGGGCGATGGGCGTGACCCAGCACGTGCACTCGGTGGTGACCGTGCAGGAAATCATCAACGTGCAACTATTGCGCGGCAATATCGGCCGGCCAGGCGCAGGGCTGTCGCCGGTGCGCGGGCACAGTAACGTGCAGGGCGACCGCACCATGGGCATCAACGAGCTAGCGCCACCGGAGCTGATCGATGCGCTGGAAGCGCGCTTTGACTTCAAGGTACCGCGCCGCCATGGTCACAACACCGTGATGGCGATTGCCGCCATGGAACAGGGGCTCGCCAAAGTCTTCATCGGCCTGGGTGGCAACTTTGCCCAAGCGACGCCGGACACCCCGCGCACCCATGCGGCATTGCGCAAGTGCGACCTGACCGTGCACATCGCCACCAAGCTCAACCGCAGCCACCTGGTGACCGGCCGCGAAGCCTTGATCCTGCCGTGCCTGGGCCGTACCGATATCGACATTCAGGCCGAAGGCCCGCAAGGCGTGACCGTGGAAGACACCTTCAGCATGGTGCACATCTCCCACGGCCAACTGAAACCCAAGTCGCCCTTGATGCGCTCTGAACCGGCCATCATCGCCGGGATCGCCAATGCGACCCTGGGCAAGCACCCCATTGACTGGCTGTGGACGGTGGCCGACTACGGCCGCATCCGTGATTTGATCGCCGACACCATTCCCGGCTTCGAGGACTTCAACACAAAACTGCTGCACCCGGGCGGCTTCCACCTGCGCAACAACGCCGCGCACCGCATCTGGCAAACCGACAGCGGTAAAGCGCAGTTTGCCCCGAGTGAGCTGCCCGCCCACCTGGTCAGCGAAGGCGTGCGCAACCTTGACGTCAAGCCGGACCTGATCCTGCAGACCATGCGTTCCCACGACCAGTACAACACCACGTTGTACGGGCTCGATGACCGCTATCGCGGCGTTTATGGCATGCGCGACGTGGTGTTCGTCAATGAGCAGGACATTCGCAAGCTGGGTTACGAGCCTGGGCAGAGGGTCGACATGGTGTCGTTGTGGGGCGACGGGCGCGAGCGTCGGGTCAGCGGCTTTACGTTGATCGCCTACGACATTCCGCCTGGCCAGGCTGCCGCCTATTACCCGGAAACCAACCCTCTGGTGCCCCTGGAAAGCTATGGCGACCGCACCTTCACTCCCACGTCGAAGTTCATCGCTATTCGCCTTGAACCTGCGCCGGCCAGCAACCTGATTCAGTCACTCGGCGCTTGAGCCGGGCGGGGCGGCCGGCAGGTCGCCCTGGGTTTTGCTGATCACTGGACACTATGAGGGTACCGTCATGCTAAATCTCGAGGCGCTCGACCTGGCGCGAATTCAGTTCGCGTTCACGGTCTCGTTTCACATCATCTTTCCCGCCATCACCATCGGCCTGGCCAGTTTCCTGGCTGTGCTGGAAGGCTTGTGGCTGAAAACCGACAATCCGGTCTACAAGGACCTGTATCACTTCTGGTCGAAAATCTTCGCCGTCAACTTCGGCATGGGCGTGGTTTCGGGCCTGGTCATGGCGTATGAATTCGGCACTAACTGGAGCCGGTTCTCGGACTTCGCCGGGAGTATCACCGGGCCCTTGCTCACCTATGAAGTGCTGACGGCATTCTTCCTGGAAGCGGGCTTTTTGGGGGTGATGCTGTTTGGCTGGAACCGAGTTGGGCGTGGGTTGCACTTCTTTGCCACGGTAATGGTCGCCATCGGTACGTTGATCTCGACGTTCTGGATCCTGGCCTCCAACAGCTGGATGCAAACTCCCCAGGGCTTTTCCATCGTCGATGGCCGGGTGATGCCGCTGGACTGGTTCGCCATCGTCTTCAACCCGTCGTTCCCGTTCCGCCTGACGCACATGGCAATCGCTGCGTTTGTTGCCACGGCGTTCTTCGTCGGCTCATCGGCGGCCTGGCACTTGCTGCGTAAAAACGATACCCCGGCAGTGCGCAAGATGCTCTCGATGGCGTTGTGGATGGCGCTGATCGTGGCGCCGATCCAGGCGGTTGTTGGTGATGCCCATGGCCTCAACACTCTGGAGCACCAACCGGCAAAAATCGCCGCGATTGAAGGGCATTGGGAAAACGTCGGTGACGGCGCGACGCCGCTGGTGTTGTTCGGTATCCCTGACATGGAGGCCGAAAAGACCCGCTACGCGATCGAGGTCCCGTACCTGGGCAGCCTGATCCTGACCCACAGCCTGGACAAACAGATCCCGGCGCTCAAGAGCTTCCCTAAAGAGGACCGACCGAACTCGACCATCATTTTCTTCAGTTTCCGGATCATGGCCGGGCTGGGGATGTTGATGATCCTCACCGGGATACTGGGCTTGGCATTGCGCCGTAATGGCGCGCTGTATCGCAATCGCCTGTTCCTGCGCCTGGTGTTGTTCATGGGGCCGACCGGCCTGATCGCGATGCTCGCCGGTTGGATCACCACCGAAGTCGGGCGCCAGCCATGGGTGGTCTACGGGCTGATGCGCACCGCCGACGCGGCGTCCAACCATACCGTCACGCAGTTGAGCATCTCCCTGGCGTTGTTCGTGGTGATCTACTTCTCGGTGTTTGCCGTGGGAATTGGCTACATGATGAAGCTGGTACGCAAGGGGCCGCAGCCCCATCACGACCATCCGCCCCAAGGCGGCCCCGGCCAGGACCGTACGCCACGCCGTCCCTTGTCCGCCGTTACCGAGCCGCTCGCGTCCGGCGACCACACCAACTGATCGAGGGGATTGCACATGGGCATTCAAGGTATAGACCTGTCGTTGATATGGGGCGTGATCATTGCCTTCGGGGTGATGATGTACGTAATCATGGACGGCTTCGACCTGGGGTTGGGCATCCTGTTTCCGTTGATCCCGGACGAGCAGGAGCGCGACGTGATGATGAACACCGTGGCGCCGGTATGGGACGGCAACGAGACGTGGCTGATCCTGGGCGGTGCGGCGTTGTATGGCGCGTTTCCGCTGGCGTACTCAGTGATCCTGGAAGCGTTGTACCTGCCGCTGATCTTCATGCTGGCCGGGCTGATCTTTCGCGGCGTGGCGTTTGAATTCCGCTTCAAGGCCAGCCCGCAGAAGCGGCACATCTGGGACATGGCGTTTATCGGCGGCTCGTTCCTGGCGACCTTTTGTCAGGGTGTGGTGATCGGCACCTACATCGCCGGCATACCGGTGGTAAATCGCCAGTTTGCCGGCGGCACCCTGGACTGGTTGTCTCCGTTCCCGCTGTTCTGCGGCGTAGGGTTGGTGGTGGCGTACGCCCTGCTGGGCAGCACCTGGTTGCTGGTCAAGACCGAAGGCATGCTGGAGTCGCGGATGCGCCTGTTCAGCCATTACCTGGCCTTCGCCCTGATGGCCGTGGTGGCCGTGCTGTGCGTGTGGACCCCCTGGCTGCACCCGGAAATCGCCACGCGCTGGTTCACCCACGCACACATCGTGGTGTTCGGCGGCCTGTTGCTGCTCGGCGTACTGGCCCTGGTCGGGCTGTTGAAGACCTTGCGTCAACACCATTCCCACTGGCCGTTCGTGTTCACCCTGATGCTGGTCTTCCTCGGCTATATCGGCCTGGCGTTCAGCATCTGGCCGAACATCGTACCGCCATCCATCAGCCTGTGGGACGCCGCATCGCCACCTTCCAGCCAGCTGTTCATCCTGATCGGCACCCTGTTTATCCTGCCGATCATCCTGATGTACACCTGCTGGAGCTACTACGTTTTCCGCGGAAAAGTGAGGATTGGAGATGGTTACCACTAACGCTGAAAAACCGATGCCGTTTTACAAGCAGGTGGCGCAGTTAAGCCTGCTGTTTTGCACGGCGCTGATCATGCTGGCCGCCGCGACGGCCCTGACAATGGAGTTGGCCCATGGAACGCTCTGAAGTGTCACACGCTCAAAATCAGGCAGGCCCTTGGTACAAGCGGGTGTTTTGGCTGATCGCTATTTGGCTCGCCAGTGTGGCTGCACTCGGCATCGTGGCCAGTGGTATTCGCGGGATCATGCACATGGCCGGCATGAGTAGTCATTGACGGGGTATTTTACCTAACGAACGTCCAGCGCTGAACGTGGCGCCGGATCAAGGAGAGACGTATGTCAGAACGTATTGATAGAGACCATCCTATTGAATATGTGACAAAAAGTGGTGTCACCGTGATGATTGGCTTCAGCTGGGGCCAGGCACTGGATATTCCTGTGGGTGCCCGGTTGACCTTGCCAGGCGAGGATGCCCGACCGGCCTTTGTGGAGGGAGACCATTGGGAGAGTTATGAGCAGGCGGTTGAAGGGGCGCAAGAAGCGGCAGAGCGGTGGGTGAGATCTCCGCTTCGATGAAAGGGCTTATGGGGCTGGCGTGGTGGTGGGGTGAACTGCGCCTGGCCTTGTAAGCGTCACTGGATTTCAGGCACAAAAAAAAGACGTCTTTGGACGTCTTTTTTTATGGATGCTTACTATTTTTGCGTTTGCGTACCCGCCGTGAATACCAAGGTCTCCAGCAACCCCTCACCCTCAGGGCTTTCCCGGCCAAACAAGGAGAGGATGTTTCAAGTGGTTCAGCGGTTCAGGAACCCAAGCAGGTCTTCATTGAGCTGTTGAGCGTGGGTTACGGCAAACCCGTGCGGCGCATCCTTGTACACCTTCAGTTGTGCGCCCTCGATCATCTGCGCCGCGGCTTTGCCGGTGGTGTCGAACGGCACGATCTGGTCGCCGTCGCCATGGATCACCAGGGTCGGCACGTCGATTTTGGCCATGTCCGGGCGGAAGTCGGTTTGCGAAAACGCGGTGACGCAATCCACGGTGGATTTGAGCGACGCGAGCATGGCGATCTGCAGGGTTTGGCTGAGCACACCCTCCGAGACGTGCTGGCCTTTATTGAGACCGAAGAACGGCGTGTTGAAGTCGCTGATGAACTGCGCACGATCCTTCAACAGGCCGGCCTTGATGCCATCGAACACCTCACCAGGCACGCCTTGGGGGTAGTCGGCTTGCTGGCCGAAGATCGGCGTGACCGCGCCCAACAACACCAGGCCGGCGACACGGGCACTGCCGTGGCGGGCGATGTAGCGCGCCACGTCACCGCCACCCATGGAGAAGCCCACCAGGGTCACGTCCTGCAGGTCCAGGTGTTCGATCAACTGGGCCATATCGTCAGCGAAGGTGTCGTAGTCGTTACCGGTCCATGGCTGGTCCGAGCGGCCAAAACCACGACGGTCAAAGGCAATGGTGCGAAAGCCACGGCTGCTCAGGTATTCCATCTGGTATTCCCACATGTCCGCATCCAGCGGCCAGCCGTGGCTGAACAGCACGGGCTTACCGCTGCCCCAGTCCTTGAAGTAGATCTGGGTACCGTCTTTGGCAACGAATGTGCTCATCTGAAACTCCTTGCAGGGCTGAAAAAGGGCGGTGTAAAAACCGCCTCACTATTGCCGTAAACCTGTGTCCAGGCTTGTATGGATGTGCTTGTCTCACCAACTGAATTTGAGCTCCATGCCCAGGTAATTGCTGTCGTGCCCACCGGCATCACGCAGGGTCTGGCCGACCGCGTAGTGCACCGCCTCGACCGCACCGCTGAGGTTGGGCGTAAAGGCGTAGTCGGTGCGCAGTTGAGCGTAGGCGCCGGTCCAGCGCTCACCTTGGCCCGCCGTGCCAGCCACGGCCAGGTTGGGCTGGGCGTAGACGGCGTCTGCGGTGGTCTGCCGCCACAGTAGGCCAACAGCGGTTTGCACGCTGAGCTTGGCGAGGGGCTTGACGGTAATCGACGGCTTGACGTGGATCAGGTTGCTGTAGCCGGTATAGCCCGCCAGGGAAAAGTAATAGCCATTGGGGAACAGCGGGTTGAAGGTGCCGACCCGGCCGTCACCGGCCTGGCGGTCACCGGAAGCGATATCCAGTTGCAGGCCGATACGCGGCTTCCAGGCCAGCGTGTCAAAGGTGTAGCCGGTGCGGCTGCCACCGGCCCAGGCGCGAATCGTCTTGCTGCCCACCGAGCCGCGTTGCAGCATGGCTTCGACGTCCCAGTCGAACCCCTGGGCTGCGCCACCGAGGCGGGCGTCCAGCAACTGGCGCGTCTCTTCGCCGTCGGCGTCCAGGTAATGGGCGGCACTGCGCTCGTACACGCCGTAATAGGCCGACAACTCATTGGTGCCGCCCACCAGCCGCTCGACCCGTAGCATGTGGAAGCGCGCGTCGCTGTTGGACTTGTCGTCGAAATGCCGGCCATCCTGGTACTGCACCGGTTGGCTGGCGATCCCGATAAAGCGCCATTGCGGCGTTTCCCAGTCCGCCCACAACGCATCGAACGACTGCCGCACATTCGGGCCGTCCCGTGACGAGATGAAACGCTGCAAGTCGAAAGCGAAATCCTGGCGGCCAGCCCGTGCCTTGAAGGTGCCAGCGTTGAAGGTCTTCACGTATTCGGCAAAGGCCAGGCGCAGGTCGACGCGGTTCTGGTCGGCACCGCCAATGGTGGTCTTGTCATAGGCCCGCACATCTTCCAACTGGGTGAACAGCCGCCAGTGCTCGTTCAGGTGCAAGTCGGCGTGCACCTGAAAGCGCTGGATCAGGTAGCGGTCACGCGGTACATCCCGCACGCCGAACCCGCTGGCGTCGTTCATCTCGAAGCGTTCACGCAAGGTGGCGCCCAACGACAAGTAGGTGAACGGGTTGGCGGCGGACAGTGGGATGTACTTGAGGTTGTCCAGCGGTTGCGTGCGCAATGCCGGGTCCTTGAGCACAGACCAGTCTTCCTGCCAGCGGTTGGCCTTGATCGCCGGGCGTACCGGCTGGTCGTCGGCCTGCACGCTGCCAGCAAGCAACGGCCACAGCACAGCCAGGCTCCAGCCTGCGTGACGAATCATTTTGCCGCGCTGAGTTGGTGGATTTCTGCGACATAACCGCCCGGGAACTCCACCAACGCACTGCGCCGACCTTTGCTGTCGAATGCCGGCACCAGCACTCTGGCGCCAGACCCGCTGGCCTTGCCCAGGGTGGCGGCGAGGTCGTTGACCTGATAACCGGTGGTGTCGTGGCCGAACGGGTAGGGCAGTTGGCCGTTGGTGACCAGCACCGCCATGCGCCCGAACGGCGATTCGATCTCGACGCGGCGGTAGTGGCCGCCGGCTTGGCCGACATCAACCCCAGGGGCGTGCTTATCGTCGCTCACTACCTTGCCGTGGGAGAAACCCAGGAACGCCTTGATAAACCGCTCGGCGCTGTCGTGAGACACATACACGCGGTTTTCCGGCACGGTTTCGAAGGCGGTGTAATCCGGGGTCTTGGTGTGCCAGTACAGCTGCATGTTCACACCACCCGGCCATTGCACCACGGCGTCACGGCCGATGGGGTCGGGGAAATCGCTGACGATCACATCGGCCCCATTGTCCCGCGCGGCCTTGAGGGCTACGTCCATGTCCTTGACCAGATAGCCGTTGCGTTCCTGGCCGAACGGGTGAGGCACGGGGGTGGTAAAGCCGAACAACGACACGGTTCCCGCCGGGGTCTGGAGCAATTGCGAGGTGGTGCTGCTCGGCACCGGCAGCACGTTGACCACGACCTGGGGCGTGCTTTTGCCGCCGAAGGTGGCGAGGAAACTCTGCGCAAAACGGTCCACATCGGCCGGCGCCACATACACATGGCTGGTGTCGTACTGCGGCGCCACGGCCACGTTCGGGGTGGCGGCAAACGCGTTGCTCATCATCGCACTTGCCAGCAGCGTCAATGCCAGCGATACCTTGGTTGCTGTGTTAACCATGCCCGTTCTCCAGCGCTTCTGAGGGTTCGAAAGCCGTGAGGTTAGGGGGGCAGGGCGGTGGGGAATTGTATGGACGTGCTCGGTTGAACGTTTCAGCTACGCGGCCCAGACAGCCGACGCTTGTCTACCTGACGCCCCTCAATCCAAATGTGGAAGCTGGCTTGCCTGAAATGACGGCCTGCCAGCCGACTCTTCTCTAGCTGACACCCCACGATCAAACTGTGGGAGCTGGCTTGCCTGCGAAGGCGGCATGACAGTCACTGCATCTATCACTGCACGACCGCTTTCGCAGGCAAGCCAGCTCCCACATTTGATCTTCGTTGCTTTGGGCATTGCGTTCGTTTAACTGTGCGGCATTGTGGCTGCCCACACATTTGGATCGCGGGGCATCGGTTAAACAGCCTTTATCGGTCAGGCCACCATGATGATCTTCGACACCAACTCCACCACCGTCTTGGCCTGAAGCTTCTTCATCAACCGCGCCCGGTGCACCTCAACGGTGCGGTGGGAGATCGCCAGGCGCAGGGCAATTTCTTTGGATTTGAACCCGTTGACGATGTGCATGGCGATTTCCCGCTCCCGGGGCGTGAGGTCGCCGGTGCCCTGGTGCATGCGGTCCAGGCGTTCGAAGTGCCAGATCATCAGTTTGAATGGGTCTTTGGGGGTGAGGGTGTAGCCGTGGGACTTGGCCCAGAACACTTCGCCATTGTGGTGCTGCATGAAGCGTTCATCGGAATAAAAGCCGTTGTCGCTGTCGAGAAGCCAGTCATGGCTGCGCTTGCCGATGGCGTGGTAGTCGGCCTGGGACGGGTAGATCAGCAGGGTCAGCTGGTTGACCAGTGCGTCGCGCGTATAGCCGAACAGCTTCAGGAAAGCGTCGTTGCAGTCGAGAATCACGCGGTCGCTGGTGACGATCTGCGGGGCAGGGGACAGCTTGAACGCCAGGCGTTCGAGGTCGGGAAATTGCTGGGCTAGCGCGGTCATGGGGCATCCTGCCTCGTTGTTCAATGCCCTGGGGCGCTACTACTTACCCGTGTAAGTAGTTACACGAATTGGCGCACGATCAGGGGTGGGTCATTGTAAGTAAAGTCCGAATCAAGAACAGAAGAAATTGATTATGCCTGCTGATTGCGTCTCCATTGTTGCCGCTGGTCACTCCCGCTTTGGTCGCCTGGAAGGCACGACGCTGGAAGACCTGATCGTCCAGGTTACCCGAGAAGCCCTGAGCGACGCCGAGATTGACGCGTCGCAAATCGATGCGTTGTTCCTCGGCCATTTCAACTCGGGGCTGGTGCCCGACGGGTTTGCCGCCTCATTGCTATTGCAAGCCGACCCCGGGCTGCGCTTCAAACCGGCTACTCGCTGTGAAAACGCCTGTGCGTCCGGCTCGGCGGCGATCCAGGCGGGGGTCAATGCGATCCTCTCCGGCAGTGCTGAGCTGGTGCTGGTGGTGGGCGCCGAGAAGATGACCCACACCAGCACCGCCGCTGTCACCCAAGCCTTGGCCGGGGCCGGCTACCAGAACGACCCGGCCGAAGCCGGCCTGAGTTTCCCCCAGTTGTTCGGCCGCGCCGCCCGCCAATACGCCGAGCGTTATCACTGCCCGCTGGGCTCGATGGCGGCCATCGCTACCAAAAACCACTCCAATGCCATGGCCAACCCGCTGGCGCAGATGCATCGGGAGATGAATTTCGAACACTGCAACAACGTGTCCCAAAGCAACCCGTTCGTGGCTGACTCCTTGCGCCTGACCGATTGCTCGCTGATCAGCGATGGCGCCGCCGCGATCATCCTCGCCTCGCCCAAACGTGCGCGGGCGTTCCGTCGCGAGGTGCAAATCCGGGCGATGACCCAGGTCAACGACACCTTGCCCATCGCCCAGCGCGACATTCTGGCCTTTGAGGGCCCGCAACGCGCGATCCATGCAGCGCTGCGCGGGGCGAATGTGACCCTGGCTGACCTGAGCTTCGCCGAAGTGCACGACTGCTTCACCATTGCCGAGTTGCTGATCTACGAAGCCATGGGCCTGGCGCCCAAGGGCGAAGGCCATCGCGTGCTCGACAGTGGGGTGGTGCGCGCCGGCGGGCGCTTACCGGTGAACCTTTCCGGCGGGCTCAAGGCCAAGGGGCATCCCGTCGGCGCCACGGGAGTGTCCATGCATGCCTTGGCGTTCCGGCAATTGACCGGCGAGCCGATTGGCCTGGCGGTGCCCAACCCGGAGTTCGGCCTGGTGTTCAACATGGGCGGCATGGCGGTGGCCAACTACGCCTCGGTCCTGCAGGCACGCCGGAGCTGAGTCATGAACATTGCCAACTGGCTGCACGACACCCAGCGTCGGGCCCCGCAACGCCCGGCATTGTTCGACGGCAGCGTGCAAGTGGCCGACTACGCCACCTTCGCCGCCCACGTGCGCCAACGCGCTGCGCATCTGGTGGAGCAGCATGGCCTGGTGCCGGGAGACGCGGTGGCGCTGCTGATGAAAAACAGCTGCGACTACCTGGAACTGCTCTACGCCATCTGGTGGATGGGCGGGGTGGCGGTGCCGATCAACGCCAAGCTACACCCCAGCGAAGCGGCGTGGATTGTTGATAATGCCGAGGCGCGGTTGATCTTTACCGACGGCGGCCAGGTGTTTTCATCGCGGGATTTGCCCGCGCATTGCACGGAATTGGACGGCCACCCGCTGCCGCCCAGCCATGGTTGGCCCAGCCTGGAACAGCCGGTGCCCCGCCAGGATCACGACCTCGCCTGGCTGTTCTATACCTCTGGCACCACCGGGCGCTCCAAGGGCGTGATGCTGTCGCACGGCAACCTGATCGCCATGTCGCTGTGCTACGCCACGGATGTCGATCAAGTGAGCGTCGACGATGCGGCGCTGTATGCCGCGCCTATGTCTCACGGCGCCGGCCTGTACAACTTCATCCATGTGCGCTGCGGCGCCCGCCATGTGGTCCCGGCCTCCCATGGCTTCGATGCCGCCGAGCTGTTCGGGCTGGCCGAGCACATGGGCCAGGTGTCGCTGTTTGCTGCGCCGACCATGGTCAAGCGCATGGTCGAACAGGCCCGGCGCCAGGATTATCACGGCGCCGGCATCAAGACCATCGTCTACGGCGGCGGCCCCATGTACCTCGCCGACTTGCGCGAAGCAGTCGACACCTTCGGCCCGCGCCTGGTGCAGATCTACGGCCAGGGCGAGAGCCCGATGACCATCAGCGTCTTGCCACGCGCCTTGATCGCCGAGCGCCAGCGCCCCGACTGGGCCACCCTGGCCGCCTCGGTGGGCCACGCGCAAGCCTGTGTCGAGATCCGCATTCTCGATGCCGAGCACCAGCCACTGCCCACCGGCCTACGCGGTGAAATCGCGGTGCGTGGCGCCACGGTGATGCAAGGCTACTGGCGCAACCCGCAGGCCACGCGCCAGACGCTGGTGGACGGTTGGCTGCTGACCGGCGACATCGGCTACCTCGACCCGGCCGGCTACCTGACCCTGACGGATCGCTCCAAGGACGTGATCATCAGTGGCGGCAGCAACGTGTACCCCCGTGAAGTCGAGGAAGTGCTGGCCCAGCATCCCGAGGTGTTCGAAGTGTGCGTGGTGGGCGAGCCCGACGCGCAATGGGGTGAGTCGGTGGTGGCCTTCGTGGTGACCCGCAGTGGCCAGCCGCTGGACGAAGGCGAGCTGACGGCGTGGTTCCTGGCGCGCATGGCCTCGTTCAAAAAGCCGAAAAAATATGTGTGGCGCAGCGACTTGCCGAAGAACAGCTACGGCAAGATTCTCAAGACCGACTTGCGACATTGGCTGCAAACCGCGAGTATCGCCGCGCTTTAACATGGATCGATAATCAGACAAGGAGTCCCCACGATGGGCAATCCCGCACAAGACACCGTCCGCAAGCGCCGCCGTGCGTTTCTGGGCGCCACCTCCGGCCACTTGATCGAGTGGTACGACTACGGCGTGTATGGTTTTCTCGCGGTCTATATCGGCCAGGCGTTCTTCGTCTCCGATGACCCCACCACCAGCTTGTTGGCCAGCTTTGCCGCGTTTGCGCTGAGCTTTTTTATCCGCCCTTTGGGTGGGCTGTTCTTCGGCCCGCTGGCAGACAAGATCGGCCGGCGCAAAACCCTGATCATGGCGCTGGTGATGATGACCGGCTCCACGGTGATGCTGGGCCTGTTGCCGACCTACGCCAGCCTGGGCATCGCCGCACCGATCCTGCTGATCCTGGTGCGCTGCGTGCAGGGCTTCTCGGCGGGCGGCGAAATCGGTACCGTCACCAGCTTCATCTCTGAATACGCCGGCCCCGGTCGCCGGGGCTTTGCCACCTGCTGGCTGATGGTTACCGCCGTGCTCGGCCTGCTGCTCGGTGGCGCCGTGGCCAACGGAATGACCTGGGTATTGGGCGCCGAGGTCATGCAGGAATGGGCCTGGCGCGTACCGTTCCTGATCGCCGCGCCCTTGGGCTTTATTTCCATGTACATCCGCCTCAAGCTCGAAGACAGCCCTGAGTTCCTGGCCCTGCAACGTGCCGGGCAAACTTCGCGGGCGCCGCTGCGCGAGGTCTGGCAGTGGAAGCGGGCGATTGCCCTGGTGTTCTTTATCATCACCTTGCACAGCTCGATCTTCTACCTGGTGCTGACCTTCGCCTCGACCTACATGGCCAAGATCCTCAAGTTCGACAGTGGCACCACCTTGCTCTACGTGTTCGTCGCCAGCTTCTCGGCGGCTTTCGTGATGCCGTTTGGCGGGGCCTTTACCGATAAATACGGGCGCAAGCCGTTCCTGATGGTGATCGGCACGCTGGCGACCCTGGCGATGTTATGGCTGTTCAAATCCGCCCCGACCGCCACCCCGGCGACCTTCTTCGCGCCGTTGATGGCGGTGGCGATTCTGTTCGGGCTGTACGCGTCGTCAACCTATGCGTTGATGAGTGAGCTGTTGCCGACGCGGATTCGCTCCACTGGGATTGCCGTGGCGTATAACGTGCCCGTCGCGGTGTTTGGCGGCAGTGCGCCGTTGATTTCCACCTGGTTGATCAAGGTGACAGGCGACATTACTTCGCCGTGGTATTTCTATGTAGCGACCGGGGTGGTGTCGTTGGTAGCGCTGGTGTTGTTGCGCAAGGAGGACTTCGTGGTCGGTGCCACGCCTAGGGTGGCGTCTGCGAAAACGGCGCTGGCCTGACGCCGTGTTTGCATATTGGTAATCAAACGGCAGGGTTGTGTTGGCAAACCTGCCGAAACAGGCTATCGGGCTGAATTGGCTGGCAACACGTGGGCCGCGTCCAGGGCAGGGTAGGAGTAATGTGGCCGGTAATCGACAAGTTCTTGAACCATCTCAGGCTCTTTCTGGGTGCCAATATTGAATCGCAGCAGCGTTCCTGATGTCTTTTCCACCGTATTAAGGTGGTTGTTCTTGGCAAAATCCAACTTCACTTTCGAGTCAGCGAGCAACTTTATGTCGCGTGGAGAAAGCGTGGGGTATTTCGCTTTGAATTCCCGATAGTACGTTTTGAACAGGCCCGTTGGGTCTTTGCCCAAAAAATAATCCATGTGCACAGGACCTGCGAATGACTTGGTGGGTATGTTGGTCAGGTTGGAGATTTCATCACCCAGCGAGTTCGGGCCGTTTGCGCCGGAATAGCAGACGCGAAGCACAATGTTTTTATATTTGCTGAAGTCAATTTTTTCCGCACGAAGTTTATTGACGATGTCTTGCGCCGAATAGAACTTGCCGTTTGCGCCTACGACTTTCGCGGGCTCTCCGGTGGCCGGTTCAGTCCCATGTCCGAATATATTGAGTCGTGGGGCGCCTTTGTAAATATCCTCGAAGGTTTGTATGTCACCATCGATGGCCTTGAAACCCCTCCATGGACCGCCCAACCGAATCACTTCACGTAATGCTGACTCAGGCGAAGGCGCCGCCGGTAAATCACCTACGCGTGTTTCCTGCGGTACCGTATGAATGGCCGCGACTCCAGTACGTGAGGAGGTTTGAGTGGGGTGTGCTCTTGCGAGGTGAAGCATTAACATCGCTATGTTGATGAATAAATCTGTTGCAGCTGCTTCTTTGTTTCCTTCCCTGCTCCCGGTAAGCGTCTTGATATCACTTATGATGCTGTCTGCCTGAAACGGCATACCGATTAAAAAGGCACTCTCTGGCATGAACAGAAATGCCGTATTGAGTAATAGGCCTGCCCCTTCTTTAATCCTTTCCCAGCGACTTTCCCCGTTGGATACGGCCTGGTGTTCGGCCAGCGATGTCAGCGCCCTTGAATTGGCTTCATACAAGTAGCCCATCAGTTGCCCGGTTTGCAGCTCGGACGACAGGTCATGAGTCGCCAGTGTGGGCGGCGCAGGCGTGAACACGGGCGTATATGTCGGCATATGCGGTTCGCGAAAGCCATCGTGCCTGTAGACGGCGCGGGTTGTCTCATCAGGCAGCCAGGCAAGAATGTCTTTTTGTAGTTCCTTCTGTGTCTGGACAGACTCCATTAGCGCCTGGCGCGAAGGAAACTGCAGCAGGGGGGCGCTGGAATTCAACGGGCGATAAAGAATGTGCGGGCCGACTGTGATGTCCTTGGGTTCGATCAGGAACATGTTTTCGACCACATCGGGCACCGCGCCGGGCAGGCGCATGAGCGCCAACGGGCGCACGGTGATTTCGTTGCCATTGACGAACTTCTTCCCTGGCGTTGGATCCAGTATTGCCTGGAGGTAACGAAAACCCATGGCGTTATCGAAGCCAGCCTCGCCTTTGGCCGTCAGTTCCAGGGCCCTCATTTTCAGTTCAATCGGGACTTGCTCGGCGAACAGCGCTTGGCGCCTGGTTTTTTTTTCAGGATCGTCGAGCAGCTCGCGCCTGACTAATTCGGGGTAGTTCTTGCCGGCATCGATTTGCTGAATCAGCTTACCCAGTTCGCCCTCTTTTCCGAGCTTGGCTAGATGAATGCCCGTCGGTTTGTGACGCACCTCCACCCGACCTTGTGGTAATCCTGAAAGGTTGCGTACGAAGGTTTCGATGAAAGACAGGGTGGTGGTTTGGGTTGATCCGAATCCGCTGGCCGGGGCGCCATAGGGCGTGTGAAAGATGACTTCCAGATCCTTGATGTCATAGTGAAAAGGTGGAGGGTCGAGGGCTTTGATCTGATCCTGGATATAAGTGCTAATGTCCGGAATATCACCGCCAAAGCTCTTGCCCTTGTGCCGGCGCTCGAAGCCCGCCATCTCCAGAAGCAGGTCATGGTAAATAAAGCGATTGGCATCGGAGGCGGTTTTTGACCATTCGGGACGCTTGAGCCCGGACTCTTGGGATGGTCGCGCCACGATCAGCGCGGGATCAGTGTCGGCGTTGGCGTCCCCGTTGTTAATCATGACGTTCGCTTGCAGGTAGAACGCATCAGCGTCGAAGGCTTTCAGGCTGGGCTTGTCGGTGCGGGTCGGTGGTTGCGCCTCGGGGTTTTGCTGTTCCCAGGCCTGCTGGGCTGCATCCAGGGAAGCATAAGGGGTAACCTTTCCGCTGGGTTCGCACATCAGCACAGCGAGGGTGCGGTCCCCAGCCTTGCGTTCGATGAACAGGTTAGGGGTTTGAACGTTCGGGCTGTCTGGGTTGGCCGGGTCAGTGCGGACCATGAAGTGAATGGTTGTCTTGGAGTTGTCTGTGGGGTTGAGGTGCCCGTGGGGAAACCTTGCTACCGTATCCAGTGTTTCGCGCTGTATGTCATTGAGACCTGGGGATTTTAAACTGGCCAGGCGCAGGTTGCTGTGCAGCAGCTGGCCGAGCATTGACCGCCGGCTACCCGCGTAAATCGGGGTGACACTGAGCGCTGTGTCGGCACTCAGCCCAGGGGCCGGCTCATTGAACGGCGGCTCATTCCAATACGTGATCTTTGCCGCTCGAAGCGTTTCGTTCAGCTTGCCGGGCAACTCGCTCATAGCCTTCTGTAGCGCTGACCTATCGATAGGAAGTGCAGTACCCGCAGGTTTGCCGGTACGGGCGAGCACGTCCTCGCGCGTATCGACGAATTTGCCAGCGCTGTCGAAAACCGGCGCGGCGCCTCCAGCGACATGGCTGATGATCATTTCCATCAGCGGTGTTTCAATGTACTCACCTGGATTGTCCGGATCGGGAACGGCGAACGCCAACTGCTCCACATCGAGGTTCAATGACGCATCGATGGCGTCCTTGAGTAATCCCGATACGACCGACTGCAACCCGGGCTCTGCGTTAAACAGACGGTGGGCGATGTCGCTCACGGGGCTGGCGACGGGCGGCTTGGCGGTGGTTACCGGCGCAGGCGCTTGAACGACAGTAGGTGTTGGAGGGGTTGTGATGCCTGCAAGTGTTTGTAGGGCTGCCTGCTGCAGTTCGCGAATCCCACGCGAGGTGTCAGCAGAAGGGTTGTTTTTTTTCAAGGAGGGGAAGCCATCGCGGATGAGCCCTGCGACTTGTTCGAGCCACTTCTGCTCTGAGCCGGTTTCCCGAGTCACGCCGTAAAAGTCCAGCATCATAGAGAGATCCAGCGCTTGCTGGGTACGAACGGGCCCCTCGTAGACCGAGCCGCTTCTCCCGTATTTTCGGGCCGCGCTTGAAATGTCGGGTTCGAGGGCCGCCCATTGGGGGCAAGTCGACGTGCGCAAAACAATCGATTTACGGCTGCCGTCAGGGTTTCGTACGTAGCCTTCCAACTGGCCTGTCGGCAAGTGGATAAACAAGGATGAAACCTCGAGATTATGTTCTTTCGCAAACGCCAGGAAAGCGGGGCTGGAGAAGCATTTGCCGAACGCCTCGCGTGTGTGTGCGTAGGTAGAGTCGTCAGGCACATTCAGGAAGGGGAGAAAGGTTAGCGACTGATCATCGATGCGCCTTTGATAGCCGATCCTCGTGAGAATTCTGGCACACTCCCGTGCCACTTCCCGATCAGCCGCCTCGACGCGTTCGGCGGGCGTCGGTGTGCGACTGGAGTCGGCAAGTGTGCCGCTGCGTTCAAAGGTGGCTTGGGTGATCGTCTCCTTCACGCTGCGTTGTGCTTGCCTGGCACGCAAGGTCTGTTGCGAGATGTCCAATGGCAGAGGGCCGTTGGGGATGACCAGAGAGGGGAATGTATCGGCGTCCTGGAGTGCCGCGATCACGGCCCGCGGATTACGCGTAAGCTCGGTTCTAGCGATAGCGTAGAAGTCTCCCACCAGGTAACTGGGAGGCGTGTGTTCGCCGGTGTAGCGGAACCAGGTTGTCGACGGGGCGCCCAGCTCTCTGGCCGCTGCGGCGACGTCCGCCGATGCCTGTGACCAGCCAGGGGTGAACTCCGTGAAGCTGTTGGGGGAGCCATTGATCATGCACGTCATGGTTCCCTCTTGAGGGTTCCAGCTGAAGTTGGACAGGTCGATGTGATGGGCTTTGGCAAAGGTTGCAAACGGCTCTGCCCTGAGCGCCTGGTTAAAACGTGCCCACGCTTGGCCGAAGCTGGAAAAAGGCGGAACCTGGGTGAGAGTCGGGGCGGTGAGTGACTGCCTGTGGGTTGTGAGCTCCTCAGCGATCTGGCCCATCAATGCCGCGCTGAGCTGCTGTGCCAGCTCGGCATCACTCTTTTCCACCAACGTGCTGACTTGTCCTTGAGTGAGCAGAAATTGAGGCGAACTTGGGGCGCGTCTTGAAACGGGCTCGGATCGACCAGGATTTTCCGGCTGCTGAGCAATGTCATACTTCAGCCTTTCATCCGGGTTGACCGGCCACGCAAAGGTGCCTGTTGGCGTTTGTTGCGAAGATGAGGGTGGAACATGGTTCGTGGCTGCCGGGATCGTCATGGAAGTCTCCGTCTATCGTTATGAAAAGCGCGCCTTCTGTGGCGAATTTTCGTGGCTTTTCTGTACGAAGGTGTTCCGTATCCACTTAATACGAAGGGTTACAGCCGCTGATGCGGGGAGCCGTCATGTGCCACAGTCCTTTGCCTGTTCGTTGTGACAGGTTGAAATACGGCACCGTTTTCCCTGCGCCGCGTCCCTGAACAGAGTGAGGTGCCTATGCAAGCAACCCGATTGACTCTCGTATGTCATGCCGTGACCCCCTTGCAAAAGCAGGGGCGGTTTCCCGATGACGAATCGTTGCTGATGGATTGGCAGAATGCGCGGCTGTCACTGGCGGATCGGTTCCGCAAAAGTGTGCGCCTGATATGCGGGCCCGAAGCGCGGACTCGCCAGACGGCGACGTTGTTCGGTGACCACGCCGTGGTTGAGCCCGCGTTACGCGATGGCGATTTTGGCCATTGGAAGGGGCAGGACACTGCCCAGCTTGATCGCGATGAATTGATGACTTGGCTCACCGACAGCGCCAGTGCCCCCCATGGCGGCGAGTCGGTGGACCACATTTGCGCGCGCGTGGGCGAATGGATGAGGTCACTGGAGTGCCAACCCGGCCATGTGGTGGCCGTTACACATCCCTTGGTCATCCGCGCTGCAATGCTGTACGTCATGCAATTTCCAGTATCGATGTTCTACCTGATCGATGTCGAACCGCTGTCGCGCACCGAGCTGCGTTTCAATGCAGTCTGGCGCCTGCGCCTGGAAACTCACGCCTGATGCGTTGATCATGGCAAAATCAACGCCCCGTACTGAGAGCAACCCATGAAACGCATCCTGATCATCGGCATTGGCGCCGGCAACCCCGACTACATCACGATGCAGGCCGTGAAGGCGCTGAACCGTACCGACGTGTTCTTCCTGATGGACAAGGGCCAGAGCAAGGACAAGCTGATCGACCTGCGCCGGGAAATCTGCGACACCTACATCACCGAGCCCGGCTACCGTTTTGTCGAGGCCGACTGCCCGGAGCGTGTGCGCGGTGAAATCGACTACACCACCGCTGTGCAAGACCTCAACCGCGATAAGCAGCAGACCTTCGAACGCATGATCAACGAAGAAATGGCTGACGGTGAGGTGGGTGCGTTCCTGGCCTGGGGCGACCCGGCGCTGTACGACAGCACCATCCGCATCTTGCAGGCGATTCTTGCCAGTGGTCGCTGTGTCTTCGAGTTTGAAGTGATCCCCGGCATCACCAGCGTGCAAGCCCTGGCGGCGCAGCATAAGGTGGCGCTCAACCGTATTGGCAAGTCCATCGAAATCACCACTGGGCGCCGGTTGGCGGCGGGGCAGGCGAGTGATGCCGATACCCTGGTGGTCATGCTCGACGCCGAAGATTCCTACCGCAGTGTGGCGGATCAGGACCTGGATATTTACTGGGGCGCCTACCTGGGCACCCCGGACGAGATCCTGATCAGCGGTAAAGTGGCGCACGTGGCAGAAGAGATCGAACGGGTACGCAAGGCGGCGCGCCTCGAAAACGGCTGGATCATGGACACCTATTTGTTGCGCAAACCGTGAGGTAAACCCGATGCTTAAACAGCTTGCCCTCGCCTTGGCCCTGGTGGCCGGCGCCGCTCATGCCGACTCCGGCTTGCACACCGACTTGCCGTTGTCCTACCTGGAACAGACCCAGGGCGATGCGCGCAACCAGCCGCTGGTGATCTTCCTGCATGGGTTTGGCAGCAACGAGGAAGATCTGTTTGGCATCAAGGACGCGTTGCCGTCCACCTGGACCTACCTGTCGGTGCGCGCGCCGCTGCCGGTGGAGCCGCAAGGTTATCGTTGGTTTACCAAGACCGATGAGCCTGAGTACAACGGCGAGACCGATGAACTGTTCAGCAGCGCCCGGCTGATCAAGGACTTTGTGCTCAAGGCTACCGCCAAGTACCACACCCAAAGTGATCGGGTATTCCTGGTGGGGTTCAGCCAGGGTGCGATCATGTCCTATGAAGTGGCCTTGCGTGAACCTGACTTGGTACGTGGTATCGCTGCGCTCAGTGGCAGCGTGCTACCGGTGCTCAGGTCTGCGCTCAAACCTGATGCGTCCATGGGCAAGCTGGCGATCTTTATCGGCCATGGCACTTTGGATCAGGCGCTGCCCTTCAGCTCGGCAACGCAGGCGAACAAGGTGCTGACGGGGTTGGGGCTCAAGCCGGAGTTTCATGAGTACCCGGGAATGAATCACACCATCAGCGCAGTGGAAGTGCAGGACTTGAAAGCCTGGCTAGAAAAAAGCCTGAAGTGAAATGCGCTTGAACATGTGGGAGCTGGCTTGCCTGCGATGGCCATAGGTATCTACACAACTTCGGCACGACGCTAAATCTGTGGCGAGGGAGCTTGCTCCCGTGACGGCCTGGCAGCCGACACAGATATAACTGATGCCCCGCGATCCAATGTGGGAGCTGGCTTGCCTGCGAAGACGGCCTGACAGTCAACACAGTTGGACCGTGTACATATCCATTCCTGCGGTAACGGCCACTTAGGGTTCCGCCCTGACGGCGGCTCACTTTCGAAAAGCGCGAAAGTAAGCAAAGCGCTCTTGCCCCACCACTCGGCACCTCGCTTAGGCTCGGTGTGCCCGTAATCCGCCAGTGATTTGGGGGGCCGCCGCCACGCGCCATCCATGGCGCGGGGCGGCTAAACCGGCATCCCTGCCGGTTTACCCCCCAAATCCCTGTCGAATTCCGGCCAGCGTGGTTTAACGGGGCGCCTGAGATCAAAAGCAGATCAAGATCAAAAGCGGCTCGCTTCGCATCGTGGTTACCGTTGAGCTAACAGAGTTATGTAGATACCTATGCTGCGATGGCGGTGGCTCAGTAACAGAGTGAGTGACTGACACACCGCCATCGCGGGCAAGCCCGTTCCCACATGGGTTTTGTGTTGGCTGTAAAGAGGAGGGTTATTTGCCGCCCGTAATCTGCTTCACCAACTGCGCATGCCCCTTCACATCGTCCGCCCGGGAAATCGCCTGGATCACCAGCAAATGGTTGCCCGAACCACCCAGGAACGTGGAGTTCAAGGTCTTGCCACCGCCTTGGGTAGCGCTGCTGTCCACCTGGCGCAGGCCCAGGCCCTTGTAGGTGAGTTTCTTCTCGCCCAGTTTCTTGAAGTCGGGCATGGCGGCGCTCTGGTCCTTGACGAAATCGGCCACGGCGCCGTCGAGGAACTTCGGGTCGTTATCCTGGATAGTTGCCCCATCGTTGCGCACGGTTTCGGCGACGATCACCACACTTTTCGTCGTCGAGTTGGCGTACAGGGTGCCTTGGGTGTCAGCGGTGCCGTCTTGCGCCGTGCCGGAGGGCAGGGTGTCGGCGCTGTAGGCTTTGGGCAGTTTGAAGGTGAACTTGCCACCCAAGGTGGAGATTGTCTGTGTGGCGGGCTTGGTGGCAGCGAACACGCTGCCGGCGGTAAGCGCTAGGGCGAGCAGCATTGCGGTTTTGGTGAACGTGGCCATGAAGCACTCCGGGAATGAACGAAATTGCGGCGTATTCTGTCAGAAAATTCGCAATTTCGTTCATCCAGCCCATCACAGCTTGTCGGAGGATTCCTCGTCAAGCCTGTCCATTTCAAACAAGCGCGCCAGTTCCGCACGGGCTTCCTGGGCAGTTTGCATGACCTTGGCCGCGTCGTCGTATACCGCGTGTTGGGCGGCAAGTACCTGCTGGTCGTGGGTCTTGAAGCGGTTGATGCGCGCATCGGCCTGGGCCTGGCTCAAACCGAGGCCGACCAGGGTACGGCGGCTCATTTCCAGGCTGGAGTAGAAGGTTTCGCGCACCGGTGAAGCGTCCAGGTCCACCAGGCGGTGTACGTGCTGGCGGTTACGCGCACGGGCGATGATCTTCATGTGCGGGTAGAGGTTGCGCACCAGCTCGGCGGTCTTGATGTTGATCTCCGGGTCGTCCATGGCGATCACGAAGAATTCCGCTTGATCGACTTTGGCAGCGTGGAGGATTTCCGGGCGTTGGGGGTCGCCGTAGAACACCGGCATGCCGCCGAAACTGCGGGTCAGCTCGATGGTTTCCACCGAGGTGTCGAGGGCGATGAACGAGATGTTCTGCGCGCGCAGGATGCGCGCCACGATCTGGCCCATCCGGCCCATGCCGGCGATGACCACGCGAGGCGCATCGCTTTCGATGGCGCGGTATTCCTCGGGCACTTCCACCGGCTTGGCCTTGGGTTTGAACAGCTTCGGGCACACCAGCAACAGCAGCGGAGTCACGGCCATGGACAGGGTGATGGTGAGCACCAGCACGTCGTACAGCTGCGGTTCGAACAAGCCCTGGTCGCGACCGATCTTGAACACCACGAAGGCGAACTCCCCCCCCGCCGCCAGCACCACGCCCAGGCGCAGGGCACTTTCGCGATTGAGGTCGCCCACCATCCGCCCGACGGCGTACAGCAGCGGCAGCTTCAAGCCGATCAGCAGCAGGGTCAGGCCGATCACCACCAGTGGCGTGCTGAGCAGCAAACTGAGGTTGGCGCCCATGCCCACGCTAATGAAAAACAGCCCCAGCAGCAGGCCCTTGAACGGCTCGATCTGGGATTCCAGTTCGTGGCGGTATTCCGAATCCGCCAGCAGCAGGCCGGCGAGGAAGGCCCCGAGGGCCATGGACACGCCCACCAACTCCATCAGCCAGGCGGTGCCGATCACCACCAGCAGCGCGGTGGCGGTGGACACTTCGCGCAGGCCGGTCTTGGCCACAATGCGAAACACCGGGCGCAACAGGTAGCGCCCGCCGATGATCACCACCGCGATGCTGCCGAGGATCTGCAACACATGTTGCAGGCCCTGGGCTTCGGTGGTCGGATGATCGCTGCCGGCCAGCAACGGCACCATGGCGATCAGCGGGATGGCGGCGATGTCCTGGAACAACAGGATGGCAAAGGCCAGACGCCCGTGGGGTTGGTTGAGCTCCTTGCGTTCGGCCAGGCTTTGCAGGCCAAACGCCGTAGACGACAGCGCCAGGCCCAGGCCCAGCACGATGGCGCTGTTCCACGACTGGCCAAACAGCCATAGAGCGACCGCGCCCATCACCACACCGGTGAGCAGGACCTGAGCCAGACCGACGCCGAACACTGCCTTGCGCATCACCCACAAGCGTTTGGGCGACAGCTCCAGGCCGATGATGAACAGCAACAGCACCACGCCCAGTTCAGAGAACTGCGCCACGCTTTGCGGGTTGCCGATCAGGCCGAGAACCGACGGGCCGATGATCACACCGGCAAACAGATAGCCCAGCACTGCGCCCAATTGCAGGCGCTTGGCCAGGGGCACGGCCAGCACGGCGGCGAACAGGAACACCACGGCTGCTTGTAACAGGTTGCCTTCATGGGGCATCACGAACTCCATCGTTTACGTAGATCAACTCGGGGGGCCACAAAAATATTCCACAGCAGGGGAAATAGAGCGCTATTAGAGCGCTTTTTCACATTTTGAAACTTGTATTTTTGTCGCGACAGTCAATGGATGTTGGCTCTCATCCCATTCTTACGCCGGTTTTACGAAAGTATTAATACCATTTAATTCAATGGCTTTCGCGCGGGTCTACTAACGTTTCGAAAAACTGGATCAGTAGTCACCACGGTCAGGTGTTTCGAATTCGATGCGTGTGGATCGTTGAAACAAGGCTTGCACGCAGTCACGGATGAAAGGCTTGGACCACAAGGAGTAGAACGTGGATAGAAGACTTGCGACTGCCGCTTTACCTCGTATTTCTGCACTTTCTCTCGCGATTCGCCTCGGAGTGGCTGGGCTGGTGATGGGCATGGCGAGCCCGGATGTGTTCGCCGCCTGTACCCCGGGGAGTCCAATCGACGGCGCGACAGTCACCTGCACGGGCGCGCCGATATTGCCGCTGTTTCCCAACACCTTCAGCAGTACAGCAAACAACCTGACGGTCGACGTCAACGCTGGCGCGCAGCTCAATACACTGGTGGGTGGCATTGCGCTGAACCTGACGGGCAACAACACGACATTGAACAACGCTGGCACCATTGACCCGGCGGTACTCGGGTTGGTTTCAGCCTTGAGCGGTGGTGTGGTGATCGGCAACACGGCAGTCAATGTGCTGAACATCACCAACGCTGCCACTGGTGTTATCAAAGGTACCGGCGCGGTGCTTGGGTTGAACCTGGGCTCGCTGGGCGGCATGGCACTCAATGCCACCAACGGCGCAGGCGGCACCACCACGATTGTCAACGACGGCGTCATTGGTTCTTCCTCCTTGCTCGGTCTGTCGCTGTTCACGTCCGATACCCCGGTGGTAGCCGTGCAGGGTGGCGGGCAGGTCAATATGACCAACAACGGCGCCCTAACCGGGCGCGTGGCGTTCGAAAGCTCTGCTACGGGAAACACGTTCCGCAACACCGGCACTATCTCTGGCGGCGTGTCGATGGGGACCGCCAGTACCAACACCTTTACGGCAGTCACGGGGTCGCAAGTGACCAGTGGCGGCGGCCTCGGCTTAAGCCTTGGCGGACTGATCGGCGTGAACCTGACGTTCGCGCCCACCGGCCAGGTGGACGGCGGCGCAGGCGGCAGCAACTCGCTGATCCTTGAAAACACGACGGGCGTCGGTGGTGGCAGTACAGGCACCGGCACGGCTTCAAGTGCCAACTATGTCAACTTCAACAACCTGGCCATCAACAGTGGCACCTGGACGTTGCAGGGGCCGTTGGTCAGCGGCAGCACTACGCTCAATGGCGGTGTGGCGCAATTCAATAACAACGCGACATTTGGCAGCGGTGTGCTCACGTCTAACGGCGGCGCTATCGAGGCCACCGGCAACGGCTTGACGCTGGCTAACCTGATGACCCTCGGAACCGGTGGACTGACGGTGCAGGGGGCTGCTACCGGGCTGACCTTGAGCGGCCTGATCTCGGGCAATACTGGCTTGAACAAAGCCGGGACCGGCGAATTGATCCTCAGCGGCGCCAACACCTTCCAGGGTGGCACTACCTTGAACGCCGGCACGCTCACGCTGGGCAATGCCACTGCGCTAGGCACGGGTGCCTTGACCGTGGCGGGTGCAGGTACTTTGCAGAGCAATGCTGCGCTGACCACCAGCAATGCGATTACCTTGAACGCCAATCTGACCGTAGACGGCGTGAACCCGCTGACCCTTGGCGGGGTTGTCAGCGGTGGTTCCGGGTTGATCAAGGAGGGCGTATCGAGCCTGGCGCTTACGGGCAACAATACCTACACCGGCGCTACGGCCCTCAACGCCGGTTCGCTGGTGGTGGGCTCCAATACTGCGCTCGGCGCCAGTGTGTTGAACGCCGCGGCGGGTACCACGCTGGATGCCAGTGCAGCAGTGAGCCTGGGCAATAACCTCAACCTGGGCGGTAACCTGACCCTCGGCGGCAGCAACGCGCTGACCCTTGACGGCGTGGTGGCGGGCCTTGGCGGCTTGATCAAGAACGGGCCGGCGGATCTGATCCTCAATCAAGCGAACACTTACCTGGGCAACACTGCGCTGAACAGCGGCAAGCTGGTGGTTGGCGCCAGCGATGCCTTGGGCGCGGGTACGTTGAATGCAGCCGGGGGCACGACCCTGGACGCCAGTACCAGTGCCACGCTGACCAACGCGATCAACCTGGCCGGTAACCTTGGAATCGGTGGCAGCGCCAACCTGACCCTGGGCGGCACGGTCAACGGTGCGGGCAGCCTGACCAAAGACGGCGCGGCCGGCCTGACACTCAGCGGCAACAATAACTTCCTGGGTGGCACCACCCTGAATGCAGGCAGCCTGACCCTCGGCAGCAACACGGCGCTTGGCCTGGGCAACTTGACCGTTGGCGGCGCCGCAACCCTGGACAGCAACTCGGCGGTGGCGCTGGGCAATAACATTGTCCTCAACGCCGGGCTGACCGTCGGCGGCACCAATGGGCTGACCCTGGGCGGTGTGGTCAGCGGTGCGGGTGCGCTGATTAAGGATGGCCTGGCCAACCTGACCCTCAACGGCACCAACACTTTCACCGGAGGCACCAGCCTCAACGCCGGTACGTTGACCTTGGGCACGGCAGGCGCTTTGGGCGCAGGCCCCTTGACGGTCGGCGGTGCGGCAACTCTGGATACCAGCGCGACCTTCACCCTGGGCAACGGGATTGCCTTGAATGGCGACCTGACGCTCGCGGGTAACAATGACCTGAACCTCAGCGGCGTGATCAGCGGCGCCAGTGCGCTGATCAAAAATGGCTTGGCTGACCTGACCTTGAGCGGCAACAACACGTTTACCGGGCCATTGAATATTGTCTCCGGCAGCGTCACCACCGGCAGCGCCGGTGCATTGGGCAGCACCTCCGGCGTTGATGTCAGCGCTGGCGCTGCGCTGAACCTGGGCGTCGATTCCAGCTTGGCCGGCCTCAGTGGTGCGGGTGGCGTGGCAGTCGGCGGCGGTTTGGAACTCACCGTGGGTGGCGTGAACACCAGCAGTACCTTTGACGGTGACCTGAGCGGTGCGGGCAGCTTGATCAAGGTGGGTACCGGCACGCTCACGCTCAACGGAATCAATGGCATCACCGGTAACACGGCGATCAACGCGGGCACCCTGGATGTCGATGGTTCTCTGGGCAGCGCGTTGGTCGACGTGAACAGCGGCGGCACCCTCACCGGCAGTGGCTCGCTCTTGGGTACGGCGAATATCAATAGCGGCGGGCAGTTGGCGCTGGGCAGTGGCACGACCTTGTCGGCCGCTGGCCTGAACATGAGTGCCGGGGCCAGTCTGGATGTGGCGCTTGGCGCACCGTCGCTGACCTCGCTGATGAATGTCGGTGGCAACGTGAATCTGGCCGGCAACCTCAATGTGAGCGATGCCGGTGGCTTCGGCGCTGGTGTGTATCGCTTGATCAACTACACCGGCGGCTTGACCGGCGCATTGAACATCAACACGGTGCCGCTGGGTTATGGCCTGGGTGATCTGCTGGTACAGACCTCAGTGGGCAGCCAGGTCAACCTGGTGGTAGCGGCGCCGAATATTCGTTTCTGGGACGGCAGCAACACCATTGCCAACGGCACTGTGGACGGTGGCAACGGCACCTGGACAACGGGCGGCACCAACTGGACGTCGGCCGACGGCCTTTCCAACCAGACCTGGGGCGGCGGCTTTGCGGTGTTCCAAGGCGCGGCGGGTACTGTCAGCGTGAATGGCGTGCAAACCATCACTGGTCTGCAATTCGCTACCGATGGCTACAGCCTGGTCAATGGCACCGGTGGGCAGTTGAGCACTGGCAGTGGCAACTTCGCCGTGCGCGTCGACCCACTGGCGACTGCCACACTCGGCGTCGATATCATCGGCGCGGGCGTTCTGAACAAACTCGATACCGGCACGCTGGTGCTCAATGGCGCCAACAGCTACACCGGCGGCACCTTGCTTGATGGCGGTACGTTGGTGGTCGGCAGCAACACTGCGCTGGGCACCGGCACTCTGACCGCTGCGGCGGGCACCACACTGGACAGCAACGCCTCCGTAACCCTGGGCAATGATGCGGTACTCAACGGCAGCCTGACGGTCGGCGGCAGCAACGCATTGGCGCTCAATGGCGCCATCAGCGGCACCGGTGGCCTGATCAAGAATGGCGCGGCAGACCTGACACTCGGCGGCACCAATACCTTCCTGGGCCCTGTGGCCTTGAACGCAGGCGGGTTGATCCTGGCCAGCAATACGGCGCTGGGCGCGGGCGTATTGAACGCCGCGGGCGGTACCACCTTGGACGCCAGCACGGCGGTCACCACCACTAACGCGATCAACCTGGCGGGCAACCTGGGCATCGGCGGCACCGCTGACCTGACGCTCGGCGGCGCAATCAACGGTGCGGGCAGCCTGACCAAGGAGGGCACGGCCAATCTGATCCTCAGCGGCGCCAACGCCTACCTGGGTGGCACCACCCTGAACGCCGGTACGCTGACCTTGGGCAGCGCCACCGCCCTTGGTCTGGGCAACCTCACCGTTGGCGGCGCGGCGACCCTGGATAACACGGCAGCGCTGAGCGTGGGCAATGGCGTCGTGCTTGACGCCAACCTCGCCGTCACCGGCAGCAATGACCTGACCCTGGGTGGCCTGGTCACCGGCACGGCTGGCCTGAGCAAAGACGGCGCAGCCAACCTGACCCTCAATGGCGTCAACACCTTCCAGGGCGGCACCACCCTCAACGCCGGCACGCTGACGCTGGGCACGGCAGCGGCCCTGGGTACCGGCGCCTTGAACGTAAACGGCGCGGCCACGCTGGCCAACAGCACACCGCTGGTATTGGCCAATGCGGTCAACCTCAACGCTGGGCTGACCGTGGGCGGTCTCAACAATAACCTGACCCTGGCCGGCGTGCTGGCCGGCAGCGGTAGCCTGGTCAAAACCGGCACGGCGGATGTGAGCCTCACCGGTACTAACACCTTCAACGGCCTGTTCGATGTGCAATCGGGCAGCCTCACCACGCTGGGCAATGGGGCACTGGGTGTCGGCGCGGGGGTCAACCTGGCGAGCGGTACTTCCTTGAACCTGGGCGGCAGCGCCAGCCTGGGCGCCCTCACGGGTACCGGGCTTGCCACAGTAGGGGCCGGCAGCACCTTGAGCGTCGGCAACAATAACCTCGACAGCACTTTCGACGGCGTCGTGGCAGGCCTCGGCAACCTGACCAAAGACGGCACAGGCGCCTTGACCCTCGGTGGCCTCAGCGTGGTGACCGGCGATGCCCAGGTCAACGCCGGCAGCTTGCTCGTCAATGGCTCACTGGCCAGCGCCAATGTGGCGGTGGGCAGTGGCGCCACCCTCGGCGGTACCGGCACCTTGCTGGGTAATGTGAGCATCGCCGACGGCGGCCACCTGGCCGTCAATTCCGGCGCGACCCTCACCACCGGTTCGCTGCTGCTCAATGCCAACTCCAACCTGGATGCGGGCCTCGGCGCGCCCGCCACGGGCGGCACGGCGCTGGTGCAGGTCAACGGCAACCTGACTCTGGACGGCACCCTCAACGTCACGGATATCGGCGGCTTCGGTGCGGGTATCTACCGCCTGATCGACTACACCGGCGGCCTGACCAACAACGGCCTGCTGCTGGGCAGCCTGCCGGTGAACATCCCGGCCAGCGACCTGGACCTGCAAACCGCTATCGGTAACCAGGTTAATCTGCTGGTCAACGGCAGCACCAACGTGCAGTTCTGGGACGGCAGCCAAACCACGGGCAATGGCACCATCGAAGGCGGCAGCGGCACCTGGAGTGCAGGCGGCAGCCAATGGACCGGCGTCAACGGTGCATTCAACACCGCCTGGACCCCGAACAGCTTTGCCGTGTTCCAAGGCACGGCGGGCACTGTCACGGTTGACGGCGCGCAAGCAATCACTGGGTTGCAGTTCGTCACGGATGGCTACAACCTGGCGGGTGGCACGGCGGGGGCCTTGACCCTCTTCAATGGCACCGGTGGCAACACCGCTGTGCGTGTCGATCCTGGCGTCACCGCCACCCTGGGCGTCGCGCTCAACGGCGGTGGAACCCTGGCCAAGCTCGACACCGGCACCCTGGTGCTCAACGGCGCCAACAGCTACACCGGCGGCACCGCACTCAATGGCGGCACGCTGGTGGTCGGCAATGACAGTGCCCTGGGCAGCGGCGTATTGACCACCGCCAATGGCACCACTTTGGACAGCAACGCTGTGGTCAACCTGGCCAACAATGTGGACGTCAACGGTACGTTGACCGTCGGCGGCAGCAATGCCTTGACCCTGTCCGGCACCGTGGCGGGCACGGGCAGCCTGATCAAGAATGGCATCGCCAACCTGACCCTCAGTGGCAACAACACCTATGCCGGCCCAACCGCACTCAACGCAGGCGGCCTGATCCTGGCCTCCAACACGGCCCTGGGCAGTGGCGCCCTGAACGCGGCCGCCGGCACCACCCTCGACAGCAGCACGGCGGTCGCCCTGGCCAATACGGTCAATCTGGCTGGCAACCTGGGCATTTTGGGCACCGCCGACCTGAGCCTGAACGGCCTGGTCAGCGGTAGCGGGGGCCTGACCAAAACCGGCGCGGGCAACCTGACGCTCAACGGCGCCAACGCCTACCTGGGCGGCACGCAATTGAATGCTGGTTCCTTGACCCTGGGCAATGCGTCGGCCCTGGGCAGCGGTGCCTTGGCGGTCAATGGGGCAACCACCCTGGACACCAACACGGCGTTGGCCCTGGCCAATAACACCAGCCTGAATGCCGCGCTCACCGTCGGCGGCAGCAACGACCTGAGCCTCAACGGCGTGGTGGACGGCAGTGGTTCGTTGACCAAGGCCGGTGGCGCCAACCTGACCCTGAACGGCGCCAACACCTACAGCGGCGGCACGGCACTCAATGCCGGTACGCTGACCCTCGGCAGCACCACGGCCCTGGGCTCGGGCGCGCTGACCGTCGGCGGTGCGGCGACCCTGGCCAATAGCACGCCGCTGGTGCTGGCCAATGCGGTCAACCTCAATGGCGACCTCAGCGTCGCTGGCAGCAACAACCTGACCCTGGCCGGCGTACTCGCGGGCAATGCAGCGCTGATCAAGAATGGCGCGGCGGACCTGCTGCTGACCGGCAACAACAGCTTCAGCGGCCCACTGACCGTGGCGGCCGGCAGCGTGACCACGGCGGGTAATGGTGCGCTGGGCACCACCTCCGGCGTCACTGTCGGCAGCGGAGCGAGCCTCAACCTGGGTGGTAATGCCAACCTCAACAGCCTGGCTGGCACCGGCACGGTGCAGGTGGCGGGCGGCGCTACGCTGGCGGTGGGAGGCAGCAACCTCGATAACAGCTTTGGCGGCGCGCTCAACGGTGCCGGCAACCTGGATAAAAACGGCAGCGGGGTGCTCAACCTGAGCGGCACCAATGGCATCAGCGGCGCAGCCAACGTCAACGGCGGCACCTTGAATGTCACAGGTTCCCTGGCCAGCGGCACGGTGGCGGTGAACAGCGGCGCGACCCTGGCCGGCAGCGGCTCATTGGCCGGCGCGGTGTCCGTGGCCGACGGTGGGCACATCGGCCTGGCCTCCGGCAGCACACTGTCGGTGGGCTCGTTGGTGCTGGGTGGCAACTCGAACCTGGATGTCGGCCTCGGCACCCCGGTGCTGGGTGGCGGCACAGGCCTGCTGAATGTCGGCGGCAATCTGACCCTGGACGGTAACCTCAATGTCACCGATATCGGCGGCTTTGGCAGCGGCGTCTACAACCTCATCAACTACACCGGGGCCTTGACCGATAACGGCCTGGCGCTCGGCACACTGCCAGGCAGCGTGGTGCCGGGCGACCTGCAAGTGCAGACCGCGATCACCAGCAAGGTCAACCTGCTGGTGACTGCACCCAACACCACCGTGCAGTTCTGGGATGGCAACAGCCTGATCGGCAACGGTGCGATTGACGGCGGCAACGGCACCTGGAACGCCGGCAATACCAACTGGACCAATGTCGACGGCACCCTCAACCAAGGCTGGGTCAACAGCTTCGCGGTGTTCCAAGGCGCGGCGGGCAACGTGACGGTGGACGGCACGCAAAACATCACCGGCATGCAGTTCGTCACTGATGGCTACACCCTGGGCTCCGGCACGGCGGGCGTGCTCAACCTGGTCAATGGCGGCACCGGCAACACCGCGGTGCGCGTCGACCCCAATGCCACCGCGACCCTGGGCGTGACCCTCAACGGCGCTGGCACCCTGGCCAAGCTCGACAGCGGCACCCTGGTACTCAACGGCAATAATGGCTACACCGGCGGTACCGCGCTGAATGGCGGCACCCTGGTGGTGGGCAACAACAGTGCCCTCGGCACAGGCGCTCTGACGGCGGCCGGCGGCACCACCCTGGACAGCAACGCGGCGGTCAGCCTGGCCAATGCGGCTGTACTCAACGGTGCCTTGGCGGTGGCAGGCAGCAACGCGCTGACCCTCGACGGGGTTATCAGCGGCAGCGGCAGCCTGGTGAAAAACGGTGCGGCAGCGCTGACGCTCAATGGCGTCAACAGCTACAGCGGCGGCACTGGCCTGAACGCCGGTCAATTGATCCTTGGCAATAATGCTGCCCTGGGCAGTGGTGCCTTGACGGTCGGCGGCGCGGCGCAACTGGATGGCAGCACCGACCTGCAACTGGCCAATACCCTCAACCTGGGTGGCCCGCTGACCCTGGCCGGCAGCCACGACCTGGCCCTCAATGGCGTGGTCAGCGGCACTGGCAGCCTGGTGAAAAACGGCAGCGGCGCCTTGTTGCTGACAGGTGCCAACACCTACAGCGGCGGTACCACGCTCAACGGCGGCACCACCACGGGCAACACCACCAGCCTGCAAGGCGCTATCGCCAACAACGCGACGTTGACCTTTGAGCAAGCCACCGACGGCACCTACACCGGCAACCTCACCGGTACCGGCGTGTTGAATAAAACCGGTACCGGTGCGTTGCTGCTCAGCGGCACTAACACCTTCACCGGCAACACCAACGTCAACACCGGCAGCCTGCTGGTCAACGGCACCTTGAACAGCGCCGCGGTACAAGTCGCCAGCGGCGCGACCCTCGGTGGCAGCGGCACCCTGGGCGGTGCGGTGAACATGGCAGACGGCTCGGTGCTCCAGGCCGGCGCCGCGACGCCGCTGTCGGTGGGTTCGCTGGCCTTGTCATCGGGCACCACCCTGGACTTCGCCCTCGGCGCACCGGGTGCCTCCAGTACGGCGGTGAACGTGGCGGGCAACCTGACCCTGGACGGCACCCTCAACGTTAGCGATACGGGCGGCTTCGGCGTCGGCGTGTACCAACTGTTCCGCTACGGCGGCAGCTTGACCGATAACGGCCTCACCTTTGGCACCTTGCCGGTGGCCCTGGGCAACCTGAGCCTGCAGACGGCGCTGGCCAACCAGCTCAACCTGGTGGTGCAAACCGCGCCAGGCCAGATCCAGTTCTGGAACGGCGGCACCACCAATCCCGATGGCACCATTACAGGTGGCAGTGGCACCTGGGGCCCGGGCACCAACTGGACCGACCCGACCGGCACCCAGGGGCAGGCGTCCACCAACCAGTTCGCGGTATTTGGCGGGCAGGGCGGCACCGTGACCGTGGTCGGCAACCAAGGCTTCACCGGCCTGCAAGTGCTGGACGCCGGCTACGTGCTGACGGCCGGCGAAGGCGGCAGCTTGAGCCCGACCAACGCGGCGGATGGCAGCCTGGCGGCGGTGCGAGTCAATTCCGGCGTGACTACCCAGATTGATGCACCGCTGGTGGGAACCGGCGGCATCAACAAACTGGATGCCGGTACCTTGCTGCTGACTGGCGCGAATACCTACACCGGCGGCACCACCGTCAGTGGCGGTACGCTGGCGGGCACCACCACCAGCCTGCGTGGCAGGATCCTCAACAACGCGCGGTTGTTGTTTGCCCAACGCACCAATGGCCAATTCAGCGGCACCTTGAGCGGTACTGGTGCGCTGATCAAGCAAGGCGCAGGCGCGCTGTTGCTGACCGGCAACCAGCCGTTCAGCGGCACCGTGGCGGTGGAAGAGGGCGTGTTGCAAGTGGGCAACGCGGCCAACCCAGGCGCCGTGCTCGGTGGCCAAGTCACCGTGGCCAACGGTGCGGGGCTGACCGGTAACGGCAGTGTCGGTTCGCTGGTCAACAACGGCTCGGTGACGCCCGACAGCGGCAAGCTGACCGTGGCCGGCAACTTCACCAATGCCAGTACCGGTGCGCTGAACCTGGTGATCACCCCATCCACCACCGGCTCCCTGGCCGTGGGCGGCACCGCCAACCTGGGCGGCACCTTGAATGTGGTCAACCTGGCACCCTATGCCGGCGCCACCACCTATACGCTGCTGACCGCGGGCGCAGTCAACGGTACCTTTGCCACCACTAATCTGGAGAACCTGGCTTTCCTTAATACCGCATTGAACTACAGCCCAACCCAAGTGGCCCTGGCGGTCAGCCGCAACAACGTCAGTTACGCCAGCGTGGCGGCCACCGGTAACCAGCGCGGCGTGGCGGCGGCGTTGGGCACAGGCACCGCAGTCGGTGGCGCAGCGGTGCAAAACGCACTGCTTAATGGAGATGTGGCAGCGGCACGTGCAGCCTTCGACAGCTTGTCCGGCGAAATCCACGCCAGCACCGCCAGCGCCATGCTTGAAGATTCGCGTTACGTGCGTGACGCGGTCAACGAGCGTCTGCGCCAACCCGGTTGCTACCGCGAGGACGATCCGCGCAATGCCCTGGCACCTAGCGAGAACCACCTGAGCAGCGCCGGTTGCCACGGCGAGATGGTCGGTTGGATGCGCGTGCTCGGCACCTGGGGCCATATGGGCGGTGACAGCAACACCGCCAAGCTGGACCGCAACCTCAGCGGCTTCCTGCTCGGCACCGACAAGCAAGTGGACGATGCCTGGCGCGTGGGCGTGGCCGCCGGCTACACCCGCAGCGACCTGGACGCCAAGCGCCGCAATTCCAGCGCCGATGTGGACAGCTACCACCTGATGGCCTACACCGCCTACCAGCAGGAAGCCTTCGCCGCACGCATGGGCGTGGCGTACAGCTGGCATGACGTCGAAAGCAAACGCAACGTGGCCGTCGGTGGCGAGGGCCAACGCCTCAAAGCCGATTACAAGGCACGCAGTGCGCAGGTGTTCGGTGAAGTCGGCTACACCATTCAAACCCCTAGCGTGGCCCTGGAACCGTTCGCCGGCCTGGCCTACGTCAACTACGACAGCGACACCATCAAGGAAAAAGGCGGTTCGGCAGCCCTGCGTGGCGATGCCGACCAGGACATCACCTACTCGACCTTGGGCGTGCGCATTGGCCAGACCATCACCCTGGGCAACGGCTCGAAAATCACCCCGCGGGGCAGCATCGGCTGGCGCCATGCCTTCGGTGATACCAAGCCCGACGCCGACCTGAGCTTTATCAATGGCGGTGGCTCGTTCAGCACCCAAGGCGTGCCGATTGCCAAGGACAGCGCAGTGGTGGAAGCGGGGCTGGATTACCAGATCAGCCAGAACGGCAGACTCGGCCTGGGCTATTCGGGCCAACTCTCGCGTAACGACAAGGACCACGCAGTGACCGTGAGTTTCTCCCTCGGTTTTTGATCACGGCCGAGTTTTTTGAACCGCCCGAAAGGGCGGTTTTTTTGTGCGCCCAGCATGGGCGCAATCTTGTGGGTGAAAGTCCCGCCGTGAGCTGACCACAGCGAACGAAGTGAAGCGCAACTGCACGAGGGTGACCGAGTGTGGGGAGGAAGCGTGAATCGAAACCGCGAGCCGATGGACAAGAATCGGATATAAGGCGAAGCCGATCAGGGCGAGCGAGCAAAAGATCGCGAAGCTCTTGTGGTCAAGGATCAGGCTGCGTAAATCCGGCGGTTGTGCGGGGAAGGATTGCGTTCTTACCTGGGGAGATCTCGCCTTGCGCCTGAAAGGGCGACGGCGCAAGCCGGAGCGAGAAGTCAGCAGAGGCCGTAGTAGTCTTTTTTTTTTTGACGAAGGGCCGAACGAGAGAGAGCGTTATAGGCCATGTTGATGCGAGAAACCGGAAGTCAGATGCCTGCCAAACGCGGGGCGGATGGAGATAACGAGCGGTGAAGCCGTGAGAAGTCCTGTCAGCGACGAGGTCAATCGCCCGCAAGATGAACCCGATAACGCAGGGCAAGGGCTGCTGGAACGGGCCCTTGAGAGAGAGAACCTGAAACGGGCCTGGAAGCGGGTTAAGGCTAACAAAGGCGCAGCGGGTGTGGATGGTCTGGGCATTGACCAGACTGCCGAACGTTTGCTGTGCCAATGGCCTGAGGTTCGTGAACAGCTCATTTCAGGCGCCTACCGGCCCAGTCCGGTAAAGCGTGTGGTAATTCCCAAGCCTGACGGTGGCGAGCGCGAACTGGGTATCCCGACGGTCACCGACCGGCTGATACAGCAAGCGCTGTTGCAAGTCCTGCAGCCACTTATTGATCCAACTTTCAGTGAATACAGCTACGGTTTTCGGCCAGGACGATGCGCTCAGGATGCTGTTTCGACGGCTCGGCGCTACGTATCTTCAGGCCGAAAAGTAGTCGTGGATGTTGATCTGGAGAAGTTCTTCGACCGGGTTGATCACGACATTCTGATTGATCGCCTCGGCAAACGGATTGCTGATCGCGCCGTTCTACGGCTGATCCGGGCTTATCTGGATGCGGGAGCGCAGATCAATGGAGTGGTCGAGAAAAGCCGTTGTGGGGCGCCGCAAGGCGGCCCGCTGTCGCCACTGTTGGCGAATGTGCTGCTGGACGAAGTGGACCGAGAGCTTGAACGCCGAGGCCATTGTTTTGTGCGTTATGCCGACGACGCGAATGTGTATGTTCGCAGTAAGAAGGCTGGGCACCGAGTGATGGCGTTGCTGAAACGTCTGTATGGAAAGCTGCACTTGATCGTCAACGAGAGCAAGAGCGCGGTGGCGAGTGCGTTTGGCCGTAAGTTTCTGGGCTACGAATTTTGGCTTGCTCGTGACGAAGTCAAATACGCGGTATCTCAGAAGGCACAAAAGCAATTCAAACAACGTATCCGACAGCTCACCCGACGTTCATGTGGCCGCAGCTTGCAGCAAGTCATCGACTTCCTACGTCCCTATTTGTTGGGTTGGAAAGCCTACTTCAAGTTGTCGCAAACACCCGGTGTCTGGCGTGAATTGGACAAATGGATACGGCATCGACTTAGGGCGATCCAACTCAAGCAATGGAAGCGAGGGACGACAGTGTTTCGAGAGCTAGTAGCCCTTGGCGCGAGTAAAGAAGTCGCCCAGAAAGTGGCATGCAACACCCGTCGCTGGTGGGATAACAGTCGATGGGCGTTGAATTGGGTGCTTAATCTCGCGTGGTTTGATCGCTTGGGACTTCCACGCCTCTCCTGACCTCAATCTCTCGAACCGCCCGGTGCGGACCCGCATGCCGGGTGGTGTGGCAGGGGAGCGGCCTATGAAGGCCGCCCCCTATGCCGATTGGAGGATTTTTTGAAGAAGTACGTTGGTTCATGAAAGCAGGGCATTTATTGCTCACCGGGCAGCCTGAAGGATGTGAATACAATTTCTTCCGGAACACGGCTGGCGACCAACCGATGTCGGCCTAAAGTTATGCACTTGAGTTTATATTCCTTGGGTGGCATATTTGCATGGTCTGGGACGTTGAATACACGGATGAATTCGAAGAGTGGTGGGATGGCTTGGATGCAAAGGAGCAATCGTCGGTGGCTGCCAGTGTTGATTTGCTGGGGCTGTTCGGGCCTGGGCTGCGCTTTCCCCATAGCAGCGATATCAAGGGGGCTCGGCACGGCAACCTGCGAGAGTTGCGGGTACAGCATGCAGGGCGACCTTACAGGGTGTTGTATGCCTTCGATTTTCGGCGCCGTGCAGTGTTGCTGATAGGTGGCGATAAAACCGCACAGCACCGTTGGTACTACGAGTACGTACCCTTGGCAGAGAAGCTGTACGACGTACATTTAGACTCATTGCGTAAAGAGGGCCGTGACCATGGCTAAGAAATTCGCGGAACTGAAAGCTCGCATGACACCTGAGGCGCGCGCCGATGCCGAGCAGATATTTCAGCAACACTTGAAAGAAATGCCGCTGCATGAGTTGCGCAAAGCCCAGCAACTGAGCCAGGCAAGCCTGGCAAAGGCATTGAATATCAACCAGGCAGCGGTTTCGAAGATGGAGCGTCGTACTGATATGTACATCAGCACGTTGCGTGACTACATACGTGCGATGGGGGGCGAGCTGGAAATCATCGCCACTTTTCCGGATGGCCAGGTCAAAATTGACAACTTTGCCTGTTGAAGTAGCTGGGCTCTTCGCCAGATTCAGGCTATTCCCATTGTCCTGAGCGTGGCGAACGCTGGTCAGGATTCACCTTCCTTGTCGGCTCTGTTTGTTACTATCGCCATCCCTTGCCGCCAGGAGTCACCGCCCCATGCAACACCAGTGGGATGAAATGCACCGCACCCGCAAACCCACGTTCGTCTTGTGTGGCGAGCCCCAGGGGGATGTGCTCAATCTCTATGTTCACGGTTATTCGGCCTTCTTCAACCGTCAGCAACTGGGCAGTTTCAAGGAGCAACTGGCCGGTATCGAAGGGTCGACCAACCTGATGTTGTTCTGGCCGGCGGGGCATTTTCTGGAAAACCTGTTCGCACCGTTCAAGGACGTGCTCACCTCGTTGCTCGGCGGTGGCGGCCTGGGCGCGGCGACGGTGGGCGTGGGCAAGGCCATTGCCTATTTTCTCGACCATTACAAAAGTGTCGAGGCACGGGTCGATGAAGTGGCCAAGACGTTATTGCCAGAGCTGGCCGGCTACCTGCACGACCAGTCGCTGCCGGTACGGCGCATCAACCTGATCGGCCACTCCCTGGGCGCGCGTATCCTGGTCAAGAGCTTGCTGGCCAGCCCCGAGATCGCTCGCGAACTGCCGCTCGATAACCTGTTGTTGATGGGCGGGGCGATTTGTACATCGAGCCCCTGGGATGATGTGTCGGCGCCGCTCAAGGGGCGGTTGATCAACTGCCACTCCAGCAAGGACTGGGCGCTGGCCATGAAACCCGATACCGAGCGTTGCATTGGCCGCTATGCGATTGACGTAACGCCCGCGCTCAAGTCCAAGGTCACCAATGTGCACCTGGCCAGCTTCGATCATGCCGCCTATTGGCCGCAGTTGAAGACGGTGGTGCAGTACACCGATTTGCTGCAGGAGCGGCGCGGCATGATCCGTGTGGACTCACGCAGCAGTGAAGTGCGTTTTGCCGAAGCGGACGTGGACCTGTACCCGGCATTGGTGCAAGCGCGGCCGGAGGAGCTGAAGTTTCTTGCCGAACTGATGGCGCAAAAGCGCAGTGCCGCGATTGATGCCAGTGTGCGCGAGCCGTTGAAACTGGCCATCGAATTGCAGCGCATGGGCGGTGATAGCTTTATGAACCTGGCCCGTGGCCATGGCGTGGGCTATCGCCAGATTGCCGAAGATGTGGCGCAACGCCTGGGTATCAAATTCGACCAACCACTTGAGCACGTGGCGCTGGCAGAGATCGAAGGGCAGGTCGCAGAAACACTGATCGAGCAGTACAAGGACAAACTCAGTCGCGCTGATCGCCAGGCGTTCGAGGCCGAACTCAAGGCGGCTGCACAAAAAGAGCAGGGGCTGTTCAACCGTTTTGATCTGGGGCGTTCGGCCACCACCGCCTTGAGCGGCACGGCGTTGGCCGGGCTGACCGGGTTTATCCTGCGGCGCGGTGCGGCCACGGCGATTCCGGTGGTGGGCCAGGCGCTGGCTGCGGCGATGTTGCTGGTCAGCGGCGTGCGAGCGTTTTCCGGCCCGGCGTATTCGATCACCACCCTGGCGGTACTGGTGATCGGCGTGATTCGCCAGCGCATGGAGCGCGAGGCCCTTAACCAGGAACTGGAACTGGTGGTGCAAGTGGTGGAAGCGTTTGACCTGCCGCGAGACACGGTGATGCGCACGGTCGCGTCCGACTGATAAGCTGCTGCCCAAGTCTTGTGTATTTGCCTGGAATACCGCGTGAAATTCAGCCTGCCGAAAATCGCTACCGCCCCGTTCTGCCCGCCGGAAGTGGCCGGCTCTGTCGCTGTTGATCCCAAGGCCTCGTTTTTTAAACGGGTGCTGATGTTCGCTGGCCCCGGCCTGTTGATCTCAATCGGCTACATGGACCCCGGCAACTGGGCAACGGCCATTGAAGCCGGTTCACGCTACGGCTACAGCCTGTTGTTTGTGGTGCTGCTGGCTAGCCTGGCGGGGATGGCGGTGCAGTGCCTGTGTTCACGGCTGGGTATCGCCACTGGCAAGGACCTGGCGCAACTGTGCCGTGAGCGCTACAGCCAGCGCTCTGCTCGTACCCAATGGGTGTTGGCGGAAATCTCCATCATCGCCACAGACCTTGCCGAAGTGCTCGGCTGCGCCCTGGCGTTTCACCTGTTGCTGGGCGTGTCGCTGACCACCGGCATTGTCATCACTGCTTTCGATACGCTGTTGATCCTGGCCCTGCAAAATCGTGGTTTTCGCCGCCTGGAAGCGATCATGCTGGCGCTGGTCGCCACCATCGGCGTGTGCTTTTTCATCGAACTGGTGCTGATCAAACCCTACTGGCCCGACGTGCTCAGTGGCTTCACTCCGTCACTGTCGGCTATCAGCGATGCGGCGCCGTTGTACTTGGCCATCGGTATTCTCGGCGCGACGGTCATGCCTCATAACCTCTACCTGCACACCTCCATCGTGCAGACCCGCCTGATCGGCAAGGACCTGGCGAGCAAACAGGACGCGGTCAAGCTGGCGCGTATCGACACCATCGGCTCCCTGGCCTTGGCGCTGTTGGTCAACGCCGCCATCCTGGTGCTGGCGGCTGCAGCCTTCTACAAGACCGGCCATACCGATGTTGTGGAGATCCAGGACGCCTATCACCTGCTCGATCCCTTGGTCGGCGGTGCTTTCGCCAGCATTCTGTTCGGTATAGCCTTGCTGGCTTCGGGCCAGAGTTCGACCTTTACCGGCACCATTGCCGGCCAAGTGATCATGGAGGGTTACCTCAACCTGCGCATACCCTGCTGGCAGCGCCGCCTGATTACCCGTGGGCTGGCGTTGATCCCGGCGTTTCTAGGCGTATGGCTGATGGGCGATGATGCCATCGGCAAGCTGCTGATTCTCAGCCAGGTGGTCCTGAGCCTGCAGTTGCCCTTTGCGCTGTACCCGCTGATCCGCATGACTGGCGACAAGCAATTGATGGGGCCATTCGTCAACCGGCTACCCACGCGGCTGCTGGCGTGGTTTTTGTTCGCGGTGATCAGTGGGGCGAATGCGTGGTTGATCGGGCAGTGGGTGTTCTGAGCTAGGATTGAGTCATGTGCTCGTTTTCTCAACCCCGCCTTCGAACAGTTTGCGCTCCATCAGGGGGCGGTCACACTCACCGATCCCAATACGGCACCGTCCCAAAACACTCCACGAAATAGTCGATCACCGTGCGCACCTTCAACGAGAGCCTGCGGCTGCCCGGCCACAACGCGGCGATCTGTTGGGGCTCCAGGGTTGTCGCGACCTCATACTCACTCAGCACCGCCTGCAAGGTGCCGGCGCGCAGGCTTTCGCCAATCAGCCAGGACGGAAACACCACCAGGCCCAGGCCCTGTTCGGCGGCGTGGGTGAGGGTGTCGGCGTGGTTGCCGGTGATGGGACCGCTGACGCTATAGGGGGTCCAATCGCCCTGGCCGCGGCGGAAGAACCAGCGCTGCTGACCGGTGATGCCTTTGTAGGCCAGGCAGTGGTGGTGGGCCAATTCGTCGGGGTGGCGCGGCGTGCCATGCTGGGCCAGGTAGGCGGGGCTGGCGGCGATGCGAAAGCGTTGCGGCGCGAAGATGCGCGCCTGCATGCCCGAGTCATTGAGCACGCCGATACGAAACAGCAGGTCGGTGCCGTCTTGCAGCGGGTCGACGAAGGTGTCGGTCTGCTGGATATCCAGTTGCAGCTTCGGGTAACGCCGGCACAGCCCTCCCAGCCAGGGTGAAAGGTGACGCTGGCCGAACACCATTGGCGCGTTGATGCGCACCAGGCCACTGGGCTCGCTGTCTTGCTCCTGCAGGGCCTGGTTCGCGGTCTCCAGTTGTTCCAGTAGCAAGCGCGCGTGACGGCCCAGCAGGCGGCCGGCTTCGGTGGGGCTGACGGCGCGCGTATGGCGGTAGAGCAATTGCTGGCCGACGGCCTGTTCCATCAGTTGAATCTGCCGCGAAATGGAGGAGGGCGCCAGGCTTTCGCGGCGGGCCACTTCGGAAAAGCTGCCCTGGTCCAGCACGGCCACAAACAGGCGTAGCGCCTTGAAGCTCAGTTCATTCAAGCCCTGCATCATCTCTCCAGGCTGTGCGTTTTGCGCAAAGGTGTTGTCCGCATATTCCCATTTATCGCACAACACGGCCACCGGATAATGCGCGCCATGTTTTTCCCTTCTTGAGATACACGGGTGATGTATGCAGACACGTTCTACCGAAGGCTTGGCGCAGGCCAGGCCGAGCAATAACCTTTTACGGCTGCTGCTGTTGCCGTTGGTAATTCTGGCGGGCATGGGCCTGTCGGTGGAGGCCGGGTTGCTCGGGCCATTGGGCGCGCAGGTCGGGCATTTGTGGGCGACGTTGAGCATCTTTGGTGTTGGCACGGCGATTCTGTTTTTGCTGCTGCTGTTCAGCGGTCCGCAAAAGGGCCCGGCCTTCACGCAACTGCCGCGCTGGCAGCTGATCGGCGGGTTTCTGGGGCCGATGTACGTGGTGGTATTGACCCTGGCTACACCGCACATCGGCATCGCGATGACCATGATCGCGATCCTCTCGGGCCAAGTGGGCAAGAGTGTGTTGATCGACCACTTCGGCTGGTTCGGCACGGCGCGCAAACGGGTCAATGGCGACCGCTGGATCGCGTTAGCGTTGATTGTGGCGGCTCTGGTTCTGATTGCACGAGGCTAAGGCGATGAATCTGTTTATGTTGTTGGTGGTGGTGATTGCAGCGGGGGCGGTGCTGAGTGTGCAGGCCGCTATCAATGGGCGTCTGGGCCAGACGGTGGGGGTATTGCGCAGCAGTCTGTTGACCTTCGCGGTGGGCGCGCTGACCACGGCGCTGTTGATATTTTTCTTCGAACCGGCCCAGGCCGTCAGCCTGCTGGAGGTGCCAAAGTGGCAATTGACCGGTGCCCTGTTTGGCGTGGTGTACATGATGGTGATGGTCGGCGCGGTGCCTGTGGTCGGCACAGCCGTCGCCACGGTGGCGGTGATTGTCGGGCAACTGGGCATGGGCATGCTGATCGACAACTTTGGCTGGCTGGGCAACCCGGCAATCGAGCTGTCGGGCAGCCGTATCCTCGCCATGCTATTGCTTGCCCTGGCGTTGGTGTTCATGTACCGCAGTAATAGCCGCCGGGCCGACTGACGGCGCTGAACCATGCTTGCTTGCCCAGGGTCACTGCTTAAGGTGCGGCGCTCGCCGCACCGGACGACCATGAAAAAGGAGTCTGACCATGCCAGATCAAACCTGTGCTTGCCCTCACTGCAAATGTGTACTGGGCGCTGACGCAATAATGAAAGACGGCAAGGGCTATTGCTGCCAGGGCTGTGCCGAGCACCATGCTCATGGTGAACCCTGCGCGGCGGCGACGGGTTGCGAATGCGCCAAGTCAGCCCACGGTTGACAGGATTGACCTGCAGGCCCGGGCACCCGGTGCCTGCAGGATGAGTAAAAACAGTTCGCTTGCCGGCGACCAGTCTTTACCATGGTCTCCCGACCCGATTGATGTGTACCCGCCATGGCCCTGGCCGCGCCCCCCGACCTCAGTGATCACGCCGTTCCCGTGCAGCCGTTGGCGCGTACCTACCCGCGTGGGTTGTACGTAGAGCCGCACAGCCACGATTGGGGCCAGTTGCTCTACGCCATGAGCGGAGTGATGTGGGTCGAGACGCCCCGCGAAGCCCTGGTAGTGCCGCCCCAGCGCGCGGTGTGGTTGCCGCCGGGGGTGGAGCACGGGATCCGTGTGGTCTCCGATTTGCAGATGCGTAATATCTACCTGCGCCCGGCGTTGGCGGCGACGCTGGACAACCAGGTGCAGGTCATCGAAGTGGGCCGCCTGTTGCGGGAGTTGATCGTGACCTTGGTAGAGCAGGGTGATCACGGTGATGCGGTTTACTATGACGCTGTGGTGGGCCTGGCCCTGTTGGAGTTGCAACGCGCACGTCGCTCGCCTATTCGCATCGCCATGCCGATAGCGGCGGATCGTCGGCTGATCAATGCGTGCCAGGCGGTCATGGCGTCGCCCTCCCTGGACATCCCGTTCGAGCAGCACGCCGAGGCGGCGGGCGCCAGTGTGCGCACCCTTGCGCGGTTGTTCCAGCAGCACCTGGGCATGGGGTTTGCCCAGTGGCGCCGTCAGGTGCAGTTGGCTACGGCGGCGGCGGAGTTGATCCAGGGCCAGTCGGTGAACGGCATAGCGCGTACCCTGGGCTATTCGCCCAGCAGCTTCAGCGACATGTTCCGACGTGAACTGGGAGTGTCACCGTCGCAGTACAGGGGATGGCCGAAATCCTGAAGCACTTGGCCGATACCCACGGTAGACGCGCCCTAGACTGAGCCCATCAATCAACCGGGCACAGCATTCATGAGCTATTTGATTTCCTTGGCCATCGGCCTGTTTGTCGGCGTGATCTACGGCGCGCTGGACTTCCGCTCGCCTGCACCGCCCGCTATCGCACTGGTCGGCCTGATGGGCATGCTGCTCGGCGAAAAGCTCTGGCCCATGGCGCGGCAGTTGGTCAGTGGTTGGTTGTCCTGATCCCTTTTCCCTTCCACGGATGCCCTCTATGAACGCACTGCAATTTACCGACACCGGCGACCTCGCCCACCTGCGCCTGGTGGAGGTGCCCATGCCGGTACCGTCTGCCGGCGAAGTGCTGGTCAAGGTCAACGCGGCGGGCCTGAACCCCAGCGACGTCAAAAACGTGCTTGGCCGTTTCCCCTACACCACGCTGCCACGCATCCCTGGGCGTGACTTCGCAGGCGTGGTGGTGGAAGGCCCGCAGGCATTGCTCGGCCAGGAGGTTTGGGGCACCGGTCGTGACCTGGGCTTTTTCGCTGACGGTTCCCATGCCCAATACCTGCGCGTGTCAGCCAAGGGCGTGGCGTACAAACCTACGCACTTGAGCTTTGCCCAGGCGGCCAGCCTCGGTGTGCCCTATACCACCGCCTGGGATGCCCTGGAGCGCAGCGGCGTTGGCAAGGGCACGCGCTTGCTGGTGATCGGCGCCAACGGCGCGGTCGGCAGTGCGGCGTTGGCGCTGGCGAAGATACGCGGTGCGCAGGTATTGGCGGCCGTGCGCAAGGCCGATCAGCTCGAGATGTTGCAGGCCCAAGGGCTGGAGGCGATTGCCTTGGGCAAGCCGGAGGAACTGGGCGCGCAAGTGCAGGCCGTGTTCAAGGGCGGCGCCGACGTGATCTTTGACACTACCGGTTTCTGGCTGCCTGCCGCGGTGGCGGGGCTGGCACCGTTCGGCCGCATCGCCATCATCGCCGCACCGGTTGACGGCCATGTGCAGTTACCGGCCCTGGCGCTGTACCGTAAGGGCGGGTCGGTGGTGGGGATCAACTCGTTGCTCTATAGCTGCGAACAATGCGCGGTGATGCTGGAGGCGTTTGGGCGCTTCTTTGATGAAGGCCTGTTGCCGCTGCCTACAGGGTTGCGTGAAGTGGCGTTGGTGGAGGGTGTTCAGTGCTATGCAGAAGTGAACAACGGCAGCCCAGACAAAATCATCTTCCTGCCGTGATGGATAGAAATGTGGGAGCGGGCTTGCTGTGGCGAGGGAGCTTGCTCCCGCTCGACAGCGCAGCTGGAGCCGGCTTTTTTGGGGGCGCTACGCACCCCAGCGCAAGCAAGCTTGCTCGCCACAGCAAGCCCGCTCCCACAGTGTTGATCTTTATTCGGTTTCGGGAACGCCTTTTTCCCACGCCGACCAGTTCTTCACGATCGCCTGGACCAACGGGTTGCCCGTGCGGTACAGGTTTTCCAGCGCCGGTACAAACCCACCCTGGTCCGCATACTTGAGCAGGTTGTCCACTTCGCTGTAGCCAGGGTAAGGCCGGTCAAAGTCGGAACCTGCGCGCACCACGGCCAGACGCTGGATATCCACCAAGCCTTCGCGGCTGGCGCGCAGCAGCGCTTCGTAGGTGGAGTTGTCTTCCTGTTGGGTGGTGCAGTATTCGCCTTTGTTGTCGGTGAGCAACTTGGTCCAGACTTCGGCACGTTCGCTCAACCGGGTACCGGAAAACCAGGTGTTGCCCGCAAGGGTGTCGCAGCGGGTGACTTGCGGCGGCTGGTTGGCCGGGGCGGCGGGGTAGTGTTTGCGCCAGGCGGCGGACTCTGTGCTTTCTGTCAGCTCCACCTTGTGCGACAAAGCAAACGCCTTGGCTTGCAGCTTTTGGTTGAGCTCAAACACTTCGGTCTTGTAGTCCAACGGTGGTTTTTCGTTGGGGCCCTTGGTGTTGATCCCGATATAGCCCGTCGGCCAGTCCTTGGGTGCATCCCGTGAATCCAGCTCCCACTGCGTGCCGAACTCCACCAGGTAATGAGCCCAGGCGGCGGTGCCGATGGTGCCGTGCTTGGGGCTGATACCGGCGATTCCGGCGATCAGGAAGTAACTCTGGCGCAGGTCGAACTTGGGCGACAAGGCCAGGGCCAGGGTAGACGCGGCAGCGTTGGTCTGGCCCATGCCGGTCACCAGCAGGCACACGTCTTGGGTGTTGCAGCGAATCACGGGATATTCGGCGGACAAGCCCGGAACGCGTACCTCTTGTTTAAGTTCGAGGCGGTCGATCCAGGTTTGCGCCTCGGGGGCGAACATGGTGATCAGCATCACCTTGGGTTTGATCGGTGGTGGGTTATCCGCCAGCACCACGTGAGGCAATAGGGCCAGGCCGACGGCCAGCGAGACACGGGTCAATGCGTTCATCTACAGCTCCTTGATCAGAATTGATAGCCCACGCCAGCGTAGTAACCCCAGCCGTCTGAGCGTGCGCGGAAGTTGCCTTCGCCGAAATTCAACTCGCTGCCATCCTCCCAGTTGCCGCCGTTGTGAAAGTAACGGCCGACCAGGGTAAAGCGCAGGTGGGTAAACGAGTACAGCAATACGTTGGTGGCCACCAGGGAGTTGGCGGTGCGCGCCGGGTTGTCCTTGTGCAGGTCCGAGCCGAAATCGTAGTTGGTGAAACCGATGTAGGTCAGCGAGGCGCCGTTGTCGAACTTGCCGATGGGCACGATGTACTTCATCTGCGCTCGGTAGCCGTCCCAGGAATACTCATTGCTGGCGCCGTAGTTTTCCCACTGGTAGCGCCCGTAGAAATTGGCCGACAGGTTGACTCGCGAGTGGGTGTCGATATCGGTGCCCAGGCCGCTGTACAGAGTGTTGGCGCGGTTTTCCTTGCGGCTGCCGTGGTCGTAGATCCAGTCAAAGGCCACATACCATTCCTTGAATGGGCCAATTGCCAGGCTGCGCCCTGCGAGGTAGTCGATGGAGATCCGCGGTTCATGCTCCATGAACACCGGCGAGCCATGGTCCCACACACCTTTGTCATTACTGTTACCAATGGTGAGGATCTTCGGTACATCGATATAGCCGTACAACTCAAAGGGGCCCTTGCGCCCGAAGTACTCGTACTCCAGGTAGACGTCATCTTGAGGCTTGGGGCCGAAACTGATGTCTTTGCTGCCAATCAGTGTGAGGTCCTGGTTAAACCACTCGGACAGATACACGCCTTTTTTCGCCGGGGGGGTGGCTTCAGGGCTGAGGGTTTCGCCCTGTGCTGAGTCATCCACGGGCTTTTCCTGCGCCAAAATGGGTGCACTGAGTACTCCCGTAACGGCAGCCAGTAGCAACGAAACGCCAAGACCAGCACGAGGCTTTGAGGTGGGGTGCATTGAAAGTCCTTATTCTTACGCGGTTTAAACCCGATTCGACGGGGAGGAGTGAACTTGGCGGTCCAGTTCGTTCCGCAAACGTTTGCACAGGTTGTACCAACTTGGGTCAATGGCTTGAACTGTTTAGAAAAAAGAGCAATTAGCCGACGCTTTGGTCAGGAAAACAGTGGGATTTCTGTCATCCTGATGCGTCACCCCTGTGGAGGAATCTGATGTTCGAACACTACCTGCGTGCCTGGGAGCTGAGTGCCGATGGAGAGCCTATCGTCACACCCGGCAGCCACCTGTTGCCGGTCCGCTGGAAGGGCGTGCCGGCGATGTTGAAAATTGCTCATACCCCTGAGGAAAAACTCGGCGGCCGCCTGCTGAGTTGGTGGGCCGGTGACGGTGCGGCACGGGTGTTCGCCCATGACCACACTGCAGTGTTAATGGAACGCGCCACGGGCCCAGGTTCCTTGATGCGCATGGCCCTCAATGGTCAGGACGACGAAGCCAGCCAGATCGCCTGCGCAACCCTGGCCCGGCTGCATGCGCCTCGTGTGTCGCCGCCCGAAGGGTTGGTTGGGCTGGATGAGTGGTTCAGATCCTTGTGGCACGTCGCCGAACAGGAGGGCGGTGCCTTACGCGACTGCGCGGCGACGGCCCGGACATTGCTGGCTGCGCAACAGGAGGTTGTGGTACTGCACGGTGATTGCCATCACGACAATATCCTCGACTTTGGCCCTCGCGGCTGGCTGGCGATCGATCCAAAGCGGGTGATGGGCGAGCGCGGTTACGATTACGCTAATCTGATCTGCAATCCGGACTTGCCGACCAGTAGCGATCCACTGCGTTTCCGCCGCCAGGTTGGGGTTATCGCCCTGGCGGCCGGCCTCTCACGTCCGCGTTTGTTGCAATGGGTGGTGGCTCATGCCGGGTTGTCTGCCGCCTGGTTTCTGGAAGACCAGGAGCGCGAGCGTGCCATGATTGAGTTGCAGGTTGCCCGTCTGGCACAGCAGGCACTGGCTCAAGGGGCGGGCGAGTAAGGCGGCGGGTGATGGGTAACCGGGGTGAATAATTGAAGTGCGGCCTGCCGCCGGTACTCACTCGGCGTCTGGTGCATTTCGATCCGAAAGTGGCGATTGAAATTCGACAGGTTGGCGTAGCCCACCTCAAAGCAGATGTCCGCCACTGACATTTGGCTGTGCAACAGCAAGCGGCAGGCACGCTGCACGCGGAACTTGCGCATCAGGTCGATAAAGCCGTGGCCGGTGTTGCGTTTGAAAAACCGCGAAAAGCCGGGTTCGCTCATGTCCAGTTGCCGGGCAATGTCCGACAGGCGTACATCGCCGGTCAGTTCCCGCATCAGGTAGTCAAGCGCCTTGTTGATACGTTCGGCGCTGCGCGCATCCAGGGTCGGTGCGTAGCACGGGCTGGCCAGGGTATTGGCCTGTGCAGGCGGTGCGTTCTTCAGGGTGTCGAGCAATTGCAGGAACAGGGCCAGGCGTTGCAGCCCATGGGCGCAGCCGATGGCCTCCATCAGCCGTGCCGCGCTCGTTGCGGTCTCGCCGGTGAATTCGATGCCCCGTCGCGCCCGTGCAAACAGTGACTGTAAATCACCGAGCTCAGGCAGGGTGGTGCGCAGAGCGAGCAGGGCGGCGCCGTCGAATTGCAGCACCACATCACGCCCGTGCAGGTATTCGCCGGGGGCCAGGTCACCGATCCAGTCGTGGGGCAGGCCAGGGCCGATCAGTGCGACATGCCCGGCGCTGAATGCACCGATATAGTCGCCCGCCACCAGCTTGCCGCTGCCTTGGCGGATCAGGTGGATTTCGAATTCAGGGTGGTGGTTCCAGCGTGCCAGTTCATAAGGATAGTCATGTTCGAACCAGCGAAAACCATGTTCTGGTTCTGGCAGGATCACCTCAAGCTCCGCAGGGCGATGCTCGAACAGGGTAGCAGGGCTGACGGGCATGGTGCTGCCTCTTGTGGTGGTGCAATTTTCCCAAAATACCCGCACTGGCAATCGCTGCGCTAGCCCTGGTTTCGCCTGAGGCTGATACTTTTTTGATCCTGTGCCTCAGGTTAAAAAAGTATCAGCCTCGCATTCGCCAGCCGTTTGTGAGGCGGTAGGCCAAGCTGCTGTAATCGAGGCTCAACAACAAAGGTCGGCAAGCTGTTCTAGGCGGTGCTCACCGGCTACCGGCAATAACCTTTACAGGATCACCCATGAAACGACTCGAAGGTAAAAGCGCGCTGATCACCGGATCAGCGCGGGGCATTGGCCGTGCGTTCGCCCAGGCGTACATCGCTGAAGGCGCCACCGTGGCCATCGCCGACATCAACCTGCAGCAGGCCCAGGCCACCGCCGCCGAACTGGGGCCCCATGCTTACGCCGTGGCGATGGATGTCACCGACCAAGCCTCCATCGACGCGGCGATCGCCACAGTGGTGAGCCACGCCGGCAAGCTCGATATCCTGATCAACAACGCCGCCCTGTTCGACCTGGCGCCCATCGTCGACATCACCCGCGACAGCTTTGAACGACTGTTCTCGATCAACGTCGCCGGCACCCTGTTCACCCTGCAGGCCGCAGCCCGACAGATGATCAACCAGGGGCATGGCGGCAAGATCATCAACATGGCCAGCCAGGCCGGGCGGCGGGGCGAGCCTTTGGTGGCGGTCTATTGCGCGACCAAGGCGGCGGTGATCAGCCTGACGCAATCGGCGGGCTTGAATCTCATCAAGCAGGGCATCAACGTCAATGCTATCGCCCCTGGTGTGGTGGACGGCGAGCATTGGGATGGGGTGGATGCGCTGTTCGCCAGGCATGAAGGGCTGGCGCCTGGCGAGAAGAAAAAACGCGTAGGGGATGAGGTGCCGTTTGGGCGGATGGGCACGGCTGAAGACCTGACTGGCATGGCGATCTTCCTAGCGTCGACGGACGCCGACTATGTGGTGGCCCAGACCTACAACGTCGATGGCGGCAATTGGCTGAACTAGCGGTTAACGCTGACCCAACTGTGGGAGCTGGCTTGCCTGCGATAGCGTTGGTGGATTCACTCCCGTCATTGCAGGCGAGCCAGCTCCCACCTTTGAACTTCAGCGTTCTTGAGAATAGGGTAAGTCAGCAACGCATCGATCCCCGCAGTAAACTGTCCCATACTTCAAGATTTCTACGCTCGCCTGGAGGCGGTCGTACGTGCAGACCCCCCGAGAACGACCATGAGCCTTTCGAAAGCCGCCATCGCTTCATTTGACGTCGACGCCCAGAAGAGCTTCACGCCTTTGTGTCCCAACGAGTTGCCAGTGGCCGGTGGCGACGGCATTGGTGCCGAACTCAATTACATGGCCAGTCTCGCCGGCCACCGCATCGGCAGCAAGGACGCCCACACCCCCCACGCACCCTGGGTGGTTGCGCAGCACAGCGAGATGCTGCAACCCACCGGCCTGGCCCATGCCGATGTGACCTGGGTCAGCCACTGCGTGCCGGGTACCGAGGGGTTCACCCTGCTCGATGAGTTGCCCACGCCCTATGACTACGACTACTTCATCTGGAAAGGGGTCGAGCCCGACCTGCACCCCTACGGCGCCTGTTACCACGACCTGCACGACAAACTGTCCACCGGCGTCATCGAGTACCTCAAGGCCCACGGCGTGGCCCGCGTAATCGTCGGCGGCCTGGCCCTGGACTATTGCGTCAAGACCACTGCGTTGCAGTTGCTCAAAGCTGGATTGCAAGTGGTCCTGCATTTGCCGGCGTGCCGAGGCATCAGCGAGGAGGGCGGTGTACAGGCTGTCGACGAATTGCTCAAGGCTGGTGCAAACATCAGTCGCACCCGCGAAGAATTGGTCGTGGTGGTCGCGCGTTAAGCAGATTCCGGTGAGGCCATCGCCTCTGTCAGTTGGCGGTCGAGCAGGTGGGCTCCGAGAATTACGCCGCGTCTATAAGCGCCCTGGCAGAGTATTTGTAGCATCCAGGCAGGGTTCGTCGCGAAGTAACTTGGCATGCCAGCTGGGGATGTCGCCTGTATCCACATCCAAGCGCTTGAGCCACTGGTCAGCCGACCAGTCCACCAGCCGCAACTCGCCGTCATGAGAGCCGCCGTGCAATGAACCCACCGTCTCGTAGCGAATGCCCTTGAGTACATGGTTCAGTATTACGTAGGTGGCCGGCTTCGGATCCTCGGCATCACCACCAAGGTAGGGGTATGCGCCGGCCTGGATCACTACGCCGCTACCGTAGTCATAGAATGCAAAATGGCTGGAGGGTAGCTGCGTACGTAATCCTTCCAGGCCGCCAACCAACTCCAGGCGAGTTTGGTCGAGCAAGGTCAGCCAACTGACCGTCTTGATTTTTGTAGGTTTGAACTCGGGGATATTAGCCAGTAGACCGGCTGTTCCCACATCCAAACCAGGCATGCGTGCCGCCATAAAGGCTTCAGTAGGTTCGTTGCCGTCCCGGTTGGTGACGGAAAGGTTGAAGGCATGTCCCGCGTAACCCTGTTCTGGAGCCAATCGGCGTGCTGAGTCAAGGTACAAACGCAGGAAGCTGAGTGGGTTTTGCTCTTGGTACAGAAGCGGTACTGAGAACTCCAGAGTGCTTATTTCATCCCCCATCTTTGCCTTCCATCCTCGCGTACCAAACACATTGAAGAGCCAAGCGCTGGCGTCATTTGATTGTTTACCACTGAGGTAGTAGAAGCTGAGAAGGTCATCCTCATCCATTACTTCCATCATGTCGCGTAATGGCTTTGCCTCGGCATAAGCTGAAAGTGGTTTACCCTGAGGAGGCTCTTCGCGCCAGACCCAAGTGAGGTAGGGCTCAGCCAAGCGCTTGAAGTCGTCAAAGCACTGGCACAGTGCCTCCCGTACCAAACGTGTGTGTGCATCCTTGAAATAAAGCGTCCCGCGCAGGCAGAGCACTGCGCCGATATAGTTCTGGCGTCCGCACTTCATGAGCAAGTGGCCGGGTATTTCCAGCAGATGTGGTTGCTTGGCAAGTTCTTCGGCCACATTGAATTCCGGTTCCATTGGCATTCCTCCGAATTAGTAAGCGGGGGTCATTGGTCGAGGGGAGCGGCCACGCGTCAGGATAAACATCATCCCCCCTGCGATGGCTGCGGCCCACCCGAGCTGCTCCACTGGCACATTGGACTGCTGACTTTGCTGGTTACAGTCGCATTCGGTAGATGTCATCTCAACAACCCTGTTTTTGTTGCCAGCAATGTTCGCATAATCCTGCGCCTGCTCCACTTTCGGTGGGTCAGGTGGAAACTTCATCTCCACCACTTGCTTGATGTTGTCCTGAGTTGGCGGCTTGCTGGCGTCCTTGACGATCACCACATCGGGCCGGCGAATCATCCCTTTCCCGGGTTTGAACGGTGGATGCTCTGGGTCGTCATTCCAATATTTGTTGATCCAGCCCGGTATCCAGCCATGAGGGCCATTCCCCGTTTGGCTGTCGAGGATTGGCCGTGGTGGTCGCTTGGTCATGTCGTAACTGACTTCGGGCTTATACGGACTGCGCCTCTGGAGAATCTCGTCAAGCTCCCCAAGGCGCTGGGCCACGCAGGCCTGTTTGAGATGCTTGCCATCTTGGCTGATGTTGGGCGTGCCGCTGCAATAGCAAATTGCCGAGCACAGTACGTTCTTGTCTTGGGGATCGAGCTTCGGTTTCAGAATACCCACAGGGTTAATCTTTCCGTCTGGGCTCATGCCCCCCTGAGAAAGGCTGGGTTGCCCATTCATTCTTCGCCTTCCTGCACCAAGTCAATATGGATAGACTCTGACGCAGCATGGCTAATCCACGATGTCATGCCTTCGCTATTCGTGGTGTCGAGCGCGTTCCAACCGGCACTCGACCAAACCTTTACCTTGCGGCCAACGATAGGTTTTCCGGTTTCCTGATCTATGAGTTGAAAGCGTCCAGAGTAATGGGTATTGGAACTGCTCAATGGCACCATGGGGCTGAGTGGGGGCGGTGTGAATTGATCGCCTATGATCACCGTTCCCGATCCACCGATGATCACGTTGCCATGTTCACCCACACTGCCGAGCGTTGCGGCAGGTTTTCCATTGATAAAAACTGTCGATGATACGGCCGAACTGATCGGGCTCCCGCAAGCAGATAGATCACCTTGGCGCGCTGCGGGCAAACCATCGAAGAAGACGTCAGGAGAACCTTCGATGATGGAGGCGACACCATGTCCCGGAATTGGACATGTCGTAGGGTCAGTAACGCGGGCGGCGGGCTTTCCACTCATAGTGCCGAACCTCGGGAAAGTGGCTGCAGATCAAGAAAGTGCGCTGAATTAACGAGACGCTTCGCAAACATATCAATCGCCATACTCGTTCCTTGTCTGATCGTTCGCCGGTAGTGGCGCGTGGCGTACTTTTCCTATTCCTCCGATTAACTACAAGATGCTTAACCGCGAACGGGAAGTACCTGTCAAAGAAAAGAAAAATCTCCTACATGATTGCGAGGTATTGATTCTTTACGCTCTACATTCTTATGCATTCGCAAGTAAGGGAATGACAATTGGGATATTCAAAGATGGTTTCCCCGGCGCTCATCTCACTACTGGTGAGTGCATTGAGGGAGATATCAATCTGCGTCCGCTGTTTTGCTTCCATCGATGCAGGTCCGGCGATTGCTGGAGCAGGGGGACCAGAGAGGTTCACCTAGGTCGAGGTGCCACAAGCAGATCGCGCCCGCAAAAGATCCTTGCAAGTCGGCAAATTAAGCCTAATATTATCCGGGTAAAACAAATAACATCCGGGTAATAAAAGATGACCACGCACACCCTTTCCCTCTGCACCGCGTTCGCAGGTCATCAATGCATCGCCGCGGGGACCTATGTCGATGTGGCCGAGTCCCTTGTCGCCCAGGCTTTGCCCGCCGGTAGCTTCCTGGTCTTCGATGACGCCACGGGCACTCAAGTCGATTATCCGTGGCCAGCAGGTCACGCGCCGCACCCTCCCCAGGCCGAAAGCGACGACGAGCCACCCGCAACGCCCTCGGTAGGCCGCCCGAAGTTGGGCGTCGTCGCCCGGGAAGTCACATTGCTGCCACGTCATTGGGAGTGGCTCGGCCAGCAGCGTGGTGGTGCGTCGGCTGCCTTGCGCCGGTTGGTGGATGAAGCGCGTATGGCTCATGCCAGCGCTGATCAATTGCGCCAGGCCAAGGAGGCCAGCTATCGCTTCATGAGCGCGATTGGCGGCAATCTGCCGGGCTTTGAAGACGCCTCGCGTGCGCTGTTTGCCCAGGACAGGGACGGCTTCTCGAACAGTATCGCGCACTGGCCGACGGACGTGCGCACCTACCTGGCCTGGCTGTCGCGCAATGCCTTCCCAGTCCAATAATCAAGGGGCTCAGACCTTCATGGACGTCACCCAGCAACGCCCGCTGTGGCAAATCTATCTGTTGTTCCTGGCACCGATGGTGCTGTCCAATTTCCTGCAAAGCTTTTCCGGCACCCTCAACGGCATTTACGTTGGCCAGATGCTGGGCACCCAGGCATTGGCCGCGGTGTCGGGGATGTTTCCCATCGTGTTTTTCTTTATCGCCCTGGTGATCGGCCTGGGGGCGGGCGCCTCGGTGTTGATCGGCCAGGCATGGGGCGCCCAGGAGACCGGAATGGTCAAGGTGATTACCGGTGCCACCCTGACCCTGGGCGCGTTGGTGGGCCTGATGGCCGCCGTGCTGGGCAGCCTGTTTGCGCGCCCGGCATTGCAGGCGTTGGGCACGCCGGTGGATGTGCTCGACGATGCCGTGGGCTACGCCCAGATGATGATGTTGATCATGCCGTTGCTGCTGGTGTTCATCCTCTATACCCAACTGTTGCGTGGGGTCAGCGACACGATTTCGCCGTTGCTGGCATTGATGGTCTCAACTCTGGTGGGCTTGCTGCTGACGCCTGCGCTGATTCGCGGCTGGATCGGCCTGCCGCCCTTGGGCATCCAGAGTGCGGTGTATGCCGGGCTGGTGGGTAACGCTTTGGCGATGCTGTTTCTGGTCCTGCGCCTGCGCCACAAAAACCACGTGATGGCGCCAGACCGCGAGCTGCTTGCCGCCTTGCGCCTGGACCGCGTCATCCTCGGCAAAGTCCTGCGCATCGGCCTGCCGACGGGCTTGCAGATGGTGGTGCTATCGCTGTCGGAGCTGGTCATCCTGGCCCTGGTCAACGGCCACGGTTCCCAGGCCACGGCGGCCTATGGCGCGGTGACGCAGATCGTCAACTATGTACAGTTCCCGGCGCTGTCGATTGCCATCACCGCCTCGATCCTCGGCGCCCAGGCGATTGGCGCCGGGCGCCTGGAGCGTATCGGGCCGATCCTGCGCACGGGGCTTGTGATCAACCTGTGCCTCACCGGTGGCTTGATCGTGCTCGGCTATGGGCTGTCCCACTGGTTGCTGGGCCTGTTCATCACCGACGACAGCGCACGGCTGCGGGCCGAACACCTACTGCACATCATGCTCTGGAGCATTCTGGTATTCGGCTTCCAGGCGGTGATCGGCGGCATCATGCGTGCCAGCGGCGTGGTGCTGATGCCGGTGGCGATCTCGATCTTCTGCGTGCTTGGCGTGGAACTGCCAATGGCCTATCTGTTCAACGCGCACTTCGGATTGGAAGGGGTGTGGATGGCATTTCCGGTGACCTACCTGGCGATGCTGGTGTTGCAGATCGCCTATTACCGCCTGGTGTGGCGGCATAAGCAGATCAAACGGTTGGTATGAGGCTCAGCCCCTGCAGGAGCAGCTCCAGGCCTTGCAAGCCTTCCTCCAGCCGTGTGCCCGGGTGTTCATCCCGGGCAATCCACAACGCGGTATTGACCAGGCTGCCGTTGATCAACTGCGCCAGTGCGTGGCTGGGTGCCGTCGGCATCAGGCCCGCTCGCATCAGGGCCTCCAGCAATTGGCGCAGGGATTCCACGCAGTGTTGTTGGGAGCCGGTGTCGCCCAGTACCGCCGGTGCATCCTGCAATACAATGCGCTGGATTTCCGGGTCCTGGGCCATGCGCAGATAAGCCCGGCAGCGCTCGCAAAAACCACTCCAAGGCTCTACGGCCTGCTCCGAGATGCGTTGCAAGCGCGCGTCCATCTCGCTGTCGAGTTGAGCGACCACCGCCGCCAGCAGCCCTTTTTTGTCACCAAAGTGGTGATACAGCGCACCGCGCGTCAGGCCGGCGCGGGCAGTGAAGTCATCCATCGAGGTATTGGCATAGCCTTGGGTGGCGAAGGCCCGGCGCGCGCTCGCTATCAGGCGGGCGCGGGTGTCTTCGATCATTTCAGCTCGGGCTCGGCTCATGGGCGTCTCTTGGCTAAGTGATTGACATACGCTGCGTATGCGAAGCATGATCTGCCACATACGCGTCGTATGTATTTTGCCCTGATGGATTCAGATAGCAAGCCCAGGGCGTCGAGCAAGAGGTCGAGCAGGATGGCAAACCCCTACGCTGAATTATTCCAGGTTCCTGGTGCCCGGGCCTTTGTGCTCGCTGGCATGCTGGCGCGCATGCCGATATCCATGACCGGCATCGGCCTGATCACCATGCTGTCCCAGGTGCATGGCGGCTATGGCCTGGCCGGTTCGGTGGCGGCAGTGTTTGCCCTGGCCACGGCGATTTGCGCGCCGCAAGTGTCACGTTGGGTGGACCGCTACAGCCAGGGCAGGGTGCTGCCGATTGCCGCGCTGATCGGCGGCGGGGCGCTATTGATGTTGCTGCTGTGTACGCGGTTGCAGGCGCCGAATTGGACGCTGTTTCTGTTCGCCGCGCTGGCGGGCTGCATGCCCAATATGTCGGCCATGGTGCGAGCGCGCTGGACCGAGTTGTACCGTGGCCAGCCCAGGCTGCAAACCGCATTTGCCCTGGAGTCGGTACTCGATGAGGTGTGCTTCATCATCGGCCCGCCCATTTCGGTGGGGTTGAGTGTGGCGGTGTTCCCAGAGGCCGGGCCCTTGGTGGCGGCGCTGTTGCTGGCGGTGGGCGTCACCACCTTTGTGTTGCAACGGCAAACCGAGCCACCGGTACACGCGCATCAGGGGGCACACGGTCGCTGGCTGATTGCGGCGCCGTCGGTATTGATCCTGATGATTTTGCTGCTGGCCATGGGCGTGATCGTCGGCGTGGTGGATGTGGTCAGCGTGGCCTTCGCCCAGCATCAAGGCCAGCCGGCGGCGGCGAGTATCGTGCTGTCGGTGTATGCCATTGGTTCGTGCCTGGCGGGGTTGGCCTTCGGTGCCCTCAAACTCAAGGCACCGTTGCCGCGTCAGTTCCTGTACTGCGGCGTAGCCACAGCGTTGACCACCTTGCCCTTGCTGCTGGTGAGTAATATTCCCGGCTTGGCCGCTGCAATCTTTATCTCCGGGCTGTTCTTCGCGCCCACCTTGATTGTGTCGATGGCCATGGTGGAGCAGATCGTCCCGGCCAGCCGTCTTACCGAAGGCATGACCTGGCTGATCACCGGCCTGAGCATCGGCGTGGCCATTGGCGCCGCCAGTTCGGGATGGATGATCGACCACTTTGGCGCCACCAGCGGTTTTTGGGTGGCGCTGGCGGCGGGGTGCGTCGTCATGGGCTCAGCCGTGTTGGGGTATCGACGGTTGGGTTGAATGCCGGGTCGGTTCAAACATGATAGCGAGCGCTGTGCCGATGCCATTCGTAATTGCCTGCCAGCCACGCTTTTACCCCGCCGAGGAATCGTTGGAGCGAAGGTGAGGCGCCTTCCAGGGCTTGCCTTGCCTTGGTTTCGTAGCGACGCATGAGTGCGTTGTGAATGTCTGCACTAAGCGCCAGTGCATCCTGAAACGAGTGGCCCTGTTCGTGTACGAGCAACGAGGGCAGGTCGAAATCGCTGAGGTCAGGCTGTTGCTCTTTGGCGGCGGAGAACAGGTCATTGACGATCATGGTTGTACTGGCGGCCAGCGTTACCACTTCACGCACAGGCGCAGAGAAATAGATATCGGCCTCAAGCTCATAGCCGCCAACGATATCAATGAGGGCCATGCAGGGGATAAAGCTATTGACCTGACGATGCGCCAGATACTCCCAGATGTGGGGCAGGCTATGTTCGATCCGCCACGACGCCTCTGCACCCATGCTGACGAACATGGCGATGGTCTCGTGCCGTACGCGCGCCTTTTGGGACGCCGTGCCGTAGCGGTCCAGATGGTTCATGTAGCCTTTCAGGCCACGCAGCACGGGGTCATCTTCAAGAGTGTGTTTCAGTGCGCGATCGTAGGGTGGGTTCAGGTAAGCCTTGTCCATTGTGGCCAGAGCCCGTGATAAGCGCGCACCCAATAACTTGGGGTTGGCGCCGCGTCGTTCGTCATCACAATAATGGTCGTCCACCGCGAACAACGCGGCCATGCATTTTGCAGCCAACAACAAGCGTTGTACGTCGTCGGTGTCGGGGTGGCACAGCATCACGAAGCGTCCGAAATTCGAGGCCCTTACGTGCGCCACTTGACCCTTGAAAATACCGGTTCGCCGCACCCATCCGACTAACAGCTCATTGATGTGCTCACCTAGCGCTTCATCGACCCTTAGCGGTAGCGGGCATTCAAGGGCAGGAAGCTGGAGGCGGGTTGTGGTTTTTGGCAGGGCTGAGTGTGGGGTGATGTCGTTCATAGCAAGACTCCGCGTGTCTATGCCATTGGACGTTACTGCGGACCAAGGGTCAGGAAAGGAAGGCGTTTGATTTTTCAATCTAGAAGCTTGGACGAAAAATACAATTGGATACGTTAGTTCTGTTTGGAATCAATTTCGTTGGAGAAAGGGATAAGGGCGCACCATGACCTAGCCCCTTGCGCCCGCCCCTAGCCTCGAAAGACGCCAGGGACGCCGGCGCCTGGCCTGCACGCTCGCGTTCAAACGGCGGCAAGCCCCTCTGCGCCATGTTGCTGCAGGAACTCGTTGAGCGCCTGGCGCGTGAGGTCGTTCAACGTTACTTTTTTTCGAGTCGCCGCCAGGGCCGCAGCCAGGTGCAGGTCGTGGCCGACACGCACGTTGAATGAACCCTTGCAGGGTTTCTCGGGTGTCTGGCCCAGGGCCTGGCACGTAGTGAGGTAATCCTCCACCGCCTCTTTGAACGCGGCGTCCAACTCTGCGACCGTCTTGCCTTCGTAGCTCACCAGCGCCTTGATGAAGAGGATCTTGCCGAACAGGCAGTTGTCTTCGAGGCTGGCTTCGATGGAGCCGATGTAGCCTTTGTGTTTCAGTTGGTTGTTCACTGAATCAGTTCTCCTGATTTCAATTGTTCGATGATCTGGCGGCGAATGTAGTGTTTCAGTTCGTTGCCGGGGTGAGGCTTGTGCAGGGTGATCATTGCACCGGGGTCGCCAATGTCGAACTTGACCCGGCTTCCAGCCCCTTCAATCTGTGTGTATCCCAATCGGCGTAATAACGTGACGAGCTCAGACCAGGTAAATGCCATGTGCTCATTGAGCAGTTTGGCGAGCAGCTTTTCATTTTTGGACACGGCGGTCCCTGCGTGTAACTAAATTTAGTTGCAAAAAGTGGTGTTCGTCAATCCTAGCTCAGGTTCGCGTCCCTTCCCGGGGATTGATGTAACCCCTGATGACAGCTCACTCGGCGCCACCCATCCCCTCGCTAATTTTTCCCCGCCCGGTTCGTTTTATAGGGACGACGTGCCTTTGTGCTTCCCGCCTATTGCCCCGGATTCCAAGAAATGAATGCTGAAGACTCCTTGAAACTTGCTCGCCGGTTTATCGGGCTGCCCCTGGAAAAACGCCAACTGTTCCTGCAAGCCTTGCAGAAAGAAGGCGTGGATTTTTCAAGGTTTCCGATTCCGGCAGGGGTGGAGGTGGAGGACCGCCAGGCGCTGTCCTACGCGCAGCAGCGCATGTGGTTTCTATGGCAGTTGGACCCGGCCAGCGGCGCCTACAATTTGCCCGGCGCAGTGCGCTTGAGGGGGGCGCTGAGCCTGCCAGCGCTGGAGCAAGCGTTCGCCAGCCTGGTGGCGCGTCACGAAACCTTGCGCACGGTGTTCCAGCGTCAGGCTGATGAGCGGCTGGCGCAGGTGGCGGTGGAGCCGTCGGTGACCGTCGAGCACCTGGACTTCACGGCCTTGGCCATCGACGCACGGGAGCAGGCCGTCAACGCCGCCGCCACCCGTCAATCGCTGTTGCCGTTCGACCTGGAGCACGGGCCACTGCTGCGCGTGCAACTGCTCAAGCTTGCCGAGCAGGAACACGTGCTGCTGCTGACCCTGCACCACATCGTTTCCGACGGTTGGTCGATGAATGTGCTGATCGACGAGTTCATCCGCTGCTATGACGCCCATGAGCGCAACGAAGCGCCCCAACTGCCGGCGCTACCCATCCAGTACAGTGACTACGCCCTGTGGCAGCGCCGCTGGCTGGAAGCGGGCGAGCAGGCCCGCCAGTTGGAGTACTGGCAGGCTCGCCTGGGCGATGAACATCCGGTTCTGGAGCTGCCCACCGACCACCCGCGCCCGGCCATGCCCAGCTACCAAGGCACACGGCACAACTTCGCGATTGAGCCGGCACTGGCCGCGCAACTGCGCAGCTGCGCGCAAAAACACAACGTCACCCTGTTCATGCTGCTGCTCGGTGCCTTCAATGTGCTGTTGCACCGCTATACCGGCCAGGGCGACATTCGCGTCGGTGTGCCGATTGCCAATCGCAATCGCACCGAAGTCGAGGGGCTGATCGGTTTCTTCGTCAACACCCAGGTTTTGCGCACCGAACTGACCGGGCAAACGCGGGTTGCCGAGTTGCTGCAAGGTATCAAGGAGCATGCCCTGGGCGCCCAGGCCCATCAGGAGCTGCCCTTCGAACGGCTGGTGGAAGCGCTGAAAATCGAGCGCAGCCTGAGCCACACGCCGCTGTTCCAGGTGATGTATAACCATCAGCCGGTAGTCGCCGACATCGCCTCGGTCAGCACTGCATCGGGGCTGGAACTGGCCCTGGTGGAATGGCAAGGCCGCACCACCCAGTTCGACCTGACCCTGGACACCTATGAAAAGTCCGGCACCCTGCATGCCGCGCTGACCTACGCCAATGACTTGTTCGATACGCCCACCATCGAGCGCATGGCCCGGCATTGGATCAGCCTGTTGCAAGCCATGGTGCTCGATGGCGAACAGCGCATTGGCGAATTGCCCATGCTTGACGCGGCTGAACAGCAACGGCTGGTCCACACCTGGAACCAGACCGCCGAGGCGTACCCGACCGAGCGCGGGATTCATCACCTGATCGAAGACCAGGCGCGGCGCAGCCCCGATGCACCGGCACTGTTGTTCGGTACCACCATTTTGACCTACGCCCAGCTGGATGCGCGCGCCAACCAGTTGGCCCATGCCCTGGGCGAGCAGGGCGTGGGGCCCGACGTGCTGGTAGGTATCTGCATCGAGCGCTCCATCGAAATGGTGGTTGGCCTGCTGGCGATTCTCAAGTCCGGTGGCGCCTACGTGCCCCTCGACCCTGAGTACCCCCGGGAACGCCTGGCCTACATGATCGAAGACAGCGGCATACAACTGCTGCTCAGCCAGCAGAGCTTGCTGGCGTCGCTGCCCGTCGCCGGTATCCAGGTAATTGCCCTGGACCAGCCGGCGCTATGGCTCGACGGCTACAGCAGCGAATCGCCGAACGTGGCCTTGCATACCCTGAACCTGGCCTACGTGATCTACACCTCGGGCTCCACCGGCAAGCCCAAAGGCGCCGGCAATAGCCATCGCGCCTTGGTCAACCGCTTGAGCTGGATGCAGCAGGCGTATGGCCTGGGTGCCAATGACGCGGTGTTGCAGAAAACCCCGTTCAGCTTTGACGTGTCGGTGTGGGAGTTCTTCTGGCCGCTGATGACCGGCGCCCGCCTGGTGGTCGCGGCGCCTGGCGAACACCGTGAGCCGGCGCGCCTGATTGACACCATTGGCCGACACGCCATCACCACCTTGCACTTCGTGCCGTCGATGTTGCAGGCGTTTATCCATGAGCCGGGCGTACAGGCGTGCGCAAGCCTCACGCGCATTGTGTGCAGCGGCGAAGCCTTGCCCCTGGATGCGCAACAGCAAGTGTTCGCCAAGTTGCCCGCTGCGGCGCTGTACAACCTCTATGGCCCGACCGAGGCGGCCATCGACGTCACGCACTGGACCTGCATTGACGAAGGCGCCGACAGCGTGCCCATCGGCCGCCCCATCGCCAACCTCGGCACCTACGTGCTGGACGCGCAACTCAACCCGGTGCCGGCCGGCGTCAGTGGCGAACTCTACCTGGGCGGCGTCGGCCTGGCGCGCAGTTACCATCGACGCCCGGCGTTGACCGCCGAACGTTTTGTGCCCAGCTCGTTCTTGAAGGGCGAACGCCTGTATCGCACCGGTGACCGCGTGCGCCAGCGTGCCGATGGGGTAATCGAATACCTCGGCCGTCTCGATCATCAGGTCAAGTTGCGCGGCTTGCGTATCGAGCTGGGCGAAATCGAAGCACGCCTTATGCAGCATCCACACGTGCGCGAAGCCGTGGTACTGGTACAGGGCGGCAAGCAGTTGGTCGCCTATCTTGTACACGAAGGCGAGGCGCCAACGGACCTCAAGGAATGGTTGCTCAGCAGCTTGCCGGAATACATGGTGCCGACGCATTTCATTGCGCTGCCCAAGCTGCCGGTGACCGCCAACGGCAAGCTCGACCGCAAGGCGTTGCCACTGCCGGATGCGGCATTGCAACAGGCATTTGTCGCCCCCCAAGGCGACCTGCAAACAGCCCTGGCTGCCATCTGGAGCGACGTGCTGGGCGTTGAGCAGGTCGGCCAGGACGATAACTTCTTCGAGCTGGGCGGCGATTCGATCATCTCTATCCAGGTGGTAAGCCGCGCCCGTCAGGCCGGCATTCGCCTGAGCCCGCGTGACCTGTTCCAGTACCAGAGCATCCGCAGCCTGGCTCTGGTGGCGCGCTTTGAGCAGGTCAGCCTGATCGACCAGGGCCCGGTCAGTGGCGAGGTGATGCTGACGCCCGTGCAACACAGTTTTTTCGACCAGCCGATCCCGGCGCGGCATCACTGGAATCAATCCTTGTTGCTGGTGCCCGGTGAGGTGCTTGAGCCTGCACGGTTGGAGGCCGCGCTGGCGCGGTTGATCCAGCATCACGACGCTTTGCGCCTGCGCTTTGTGCAGCAGGCTGGCGGCTGGCAGCAGAGCCATGCTGCCTATGTCAGCGAACCGCTGTTGTGGCAATGCCAGGCCGGCACCGACGCTGAGCTGGCGGCGCTGTGTGATGAAGCCCAGCGCAGCCTTGACCTTGCCCAAGGCCCGCTGCTGCGCGCCGCGTTGGTGAGCATGGCCGATGGCAGCCAGCGTGTGCTGTTGGTGATCCATCACTTGGTGGTGGATGGCGTGTCCTGGCGCATCCTGCTTGAAGACCTGCAACAGGCCTACCGCGAACAGGTGCTGCCGGCAAAAACCAGTGCCTACCAGCGCTGGGCGCAACAGTTGCACCGCCACGCGCAGACCGTCGAGGAGCAACTGCCTTACTGGCAAGCCCAATCCATCGACGCCGAGCTGCCGTGTGATCACCCCGAAGGCGGCCTGCAAAACCGCCTGGGCGCCAAGCTGGAAACACGCCTCGACGTCGAGCACACCCGCCGACTGCTGCAAGACGCGCCAGCGGCCTATCGCACCCAGGTCAACGACCTGCTGTTGACCGCCTTGGCGCGGGTGATCAGCCGCTGGAGCGAGCAATCTGCTGCGCTTATCCAATTGGAAGGTCACGGCCGTGAAGACCTCTTCGACGACATCGACCTGAGCCGCACCGTCGGCTGGTTCACCAGCCTGTACCCGGTGCGCCTGCACGCCGAAGGCGAGTTGCCCGAGGCGATCAAGGCGGTGAAGGAACAACTGCGCGCCGTGCCCGACAAAGGCCTGGGCTACGGCCTGCTGCGCTACCTGGGCGCGCCACACGCGCAGGAAAGCCTGGCGAACCTTACCGCGCCGCGCATCACCTTCAACTACCTGGGCCAGTTCGACCGTCAGTTCAACGAGTCGGCACTGTTTGTGCCGGCCAGTCAGGGCAGTGGCCAGGCCCAGGATCCAGAGGCACCGCTGGCCAACTGGCTGACACTGGAAGGTCAGGTGTATGGCGGCGAGCTGTCATTGCAATGGGGGTTCAGCCGGGAGATGTTCGAGGCGGCAACTGTTCAAGGTCTGGCGGACGAGTACGCAGCCGAACTCAGGGCGCTGATCGAGCATTGTTGTGCCACGCCGGCAGGCCAGGTGAGCCCGTCGGATTTCCCGCTGGCACGCCTCACCCAGCAGCAACTGGATGCCTTGCCCGTGGCCGGGCCGGCGATTGCCGACCTTTATCCGCTGTCGCCGATGCAGCAAGGCATGCTGTTCCACACCCTGTTGGAACCCGAGGCCCAGGCCTACATCAACCAGTTGCGCCTGGACATCGAGGGCCTTGATTTGCTCGCCTTCGGGCGTGCCTGGCAGGCCGCACTGGACCGTCACGACATCCTGCGCAGCAGCTTCCATTGGCTGGGCCTGGACAGTGCTCATCAGCTGATCCAGCGCCAGGTCGACCTGCAACTGCAAGTGATCGAAGACCCCGACGCCGATTTCGACACCCTGGCCCAAGCCGAACGCGAACGCGGTTTTGCGCTGAATGCCGCGCCGCTGTTTCGCCTGACGCTGGCGCGCGGTGCCGGTGCGGCCTGGCACTTTATCTTCACCAGCCATCACATCCTCATGGACGGCTGGAGTAACGCGCAGTTGCTCGGTGAAGTCATCGCTCACTATGCGGGGCAGGCAGTGCCGGCGCCGCTCGGGCAGTTCCGCGATTACCTCGCCTGGCTGCAACAACAATCCTCGGGCGAAGCGTTCTGGAAAAACGCCCTGGCGGCATTGCCGGCGCCGACCCTGCTGGCGCAAGCGCTGCGCACGCCGGTAGACGGGGTGGGCATGGCTGACCATCACGTGGCGCTGGAGAGCGACTTTACCCGCCGCCTCGGCGAGTTCGCACGCCAGCACAAAGTCACCCTCAATACTCTGTTGCAAGGGGCTTGGAGCCTATTGCTGCAACGCTACACCGGCCAGGACTGCGTCGCCTTCGGTGCCACCGTGGCCGGGCGTTCCGCACCGCTGCCGGGGATCGAGCAGCAACTGGGCCTGTTCATCAACACCTTGCCGATCATCAGCGCAGCCTCGCCAGCCCAGTCGGCCGCAACCTGGCTCAGCGAACTGCAAGCGCTCAACCTCAGCCTGCGCGACCATGAACATGTGCCGCTCTACGACATCCAGGGCTGGGCCGGCCAGCAAGGCGCGCTGTTCGACACCTTGCTGGTGTTCGAGAACTTCCCGGTCGCCGAGGCGCTCAAGCAAGGCGCGCCGGCCGGCCTGACCTTCGGTCGACTGCACAACCATGAGCGCACGCACTATCCATTGACTCTGGGCATCGAACTGGGCGCCAGCCTGCGCCTGGAATTCAGCTATGACCGTGCCCAGTTCAGCGAGGCGCACGTGGCGCAGCTGAGCGCCAACTTGCAACACCTGCTGGCGCAATTGCTCGCAGATGCTCACATGCCGCTGGGCAACCTGCGCCTTCTCGATGTCCCTGCGCAACGGCAGATGCTCGCTCTGAGCCGCTCAGCCGCAGCGCCCCAGGCCAACGAACGCGTGCATCAGCGTATCGCAGCCCAGGCCGAGGCGACGCCAGACGCCCTGGCTGTACAGGCTGGTGACGCCAGCTTGAGCTACGCCCAGTTGAACCAGCGCGCCAACCGCCTGGCCCATCGCCTGTTGGCGCTGGGTGTCGGCCCCGGCCAACGGGTGGGCCTGGCTTCGCGGCGTGGCCCGCAATTGATCGTCAGCCTGCTGGCAGTGCTCAAAAGCGGGGCGGCCTACGTACCGCTGGACCCTGAATACCCGGCGGAACGTTTGGCCTACATGCTCGCCGACAGCCGCCTGGACGTGCTGCTCAGCGAAACCGGCTTGCTCGCCGACTTGCCTTTGCCCCGCGGCCTGACCCGCATGGATTTCAGCGCCAGTGGCGACGAACTGACCGGCTACCCGACGACCAATCCGCCTAATCACGCGGCGGCGGCTGACCTGGCCTATGTGATCTACACCTCTGGCTCCACCGGCCAGCCCAAAGGCGTGGCCATCGACCATGCCGCCCTTGGCCAGTTCTGTGACAGCGCCACGCTGTACAGCCGACTGAGCGCCGAGGACCGCGTGTTGCAGTTTGCGACCTTCAGTTTCGATGGTTTTGTCGAACAGTGCTTCCCGCCCCTGTGTGCGGGCGCGGCGTTGGTCATGCGTGGCGACGAACTCTGGGATGCCGGGCAACTGGCGCAAGAGATTGTCGAGCAGGGCGTGACCCTGGCCGATTTGCCCGCCGCCTACTGGTACCTGTTGGCGCAAGAGTGCGCCGAGCACCGTCGCTCCCTGGGCAAGCTGCGCCAGGTACATGTGGGGGGTGAAGCCATGTCAGTGGAGGGCGTGCGTGCGTGGTACGCCGCGGGCTTGGGCAATGTGCGCCTGGTCAACACCTACGGGCCGACCGAAGCCACGGTGGTCTCCAGCGTGCATGAGTGCCAATTGGCCGATGCCAACGATGCCTACGGCGTGCCAATCGGGCAGGCGATTGCCGGGCGCGGCCTGTATGTACTCGACAGCGGTTTCGAACTGTTGGCCACCGATGGCGTGGGCGAGCTGTGCATTGGTGCTGAGGTTGGCTTGGCGCAACGCTATTTCGACCGCCCGGCGCTGACCGCCGAGCGCTTCTTGCCGGACCCGTTTTCCGCCATGCCCGGTGCGCGGCTTTATCGCAGTGGCGACCTGGCCCGGTACAACCCGGCGGGTGCGCTGGAGTACGTCGGGCGTATCGACCATCAAGTGAAGATTCGTGGCCTGCGTATCGAAATGGGCGAAATCGAAGCCAGCCTGCAAGCCTTGCCCAACGTGCGAGAAGCCGCCGTGCTTGCGCAGCCGAGCGCGACCGGCGTGCAGTTGGTGGCGTACGTGGTGCCCGCCGAACGCCAAGCGCTGGAGGCCCAGGCACTGGCGGCGCGCTTGCGCCAGACGTTGCCGGACTACATGGTGCCGGGCCATTGGGTGGTCCTCGATGCCTTGCCGTTGAACCACAACGGCAAGCTCGACCGCCGTGCGCTGCCCACACCCGACCTGAACCAGGCCAGCGCCGCCTACGTGGCGCCGCAAAGTCCATTGCAAATCCAGTTGGCGGCGATCTGGCAAGCAGTGTTGCAGGTCGAGCAGGTTGGCCTGGAAGATCACTTCTTCGAACGCGGCGGCCACTCCTTGCTGGCCACCCAAGTGATCTCCCGGGTGCGCCACGATCTCAAGCTGGAAGTGCCGTTGCGGGCCCTGTTCGAACAGCCGACGCTGGCCGCTTTCGCAGCGGCGTGCGCAGGCGTGCAGGCCGATACCGCGCCTGTGATGCAGGCGGTTGGCCGTGAGCAGCCGCTGGCGTTGTCCTTTGCCCAGGAGCGGCAGTGGTTTCTCTGGCAATTGGATCCCACCAGCGCGGCCTATCATGTGCCCAGCGCCTTGCACCTGCGTGGTGAACTCCACATCGCGGCGCTGGAGCGCGCCGTCGAGGCCCTGGTGCAGCGCCATGAACCACTGCGCACCACCTTTGTGGAGTCGGGCGAGCACACCGTGCAAGTCATCCACCCAAGCCTGGCAGTGCCGGTTGAACAACAAGAGGTCGACGCCGGCGCTATCGAGCAGGCTGTCACCGAAGAGATCCAGCACCCGTTCGACCTGCGCAACGGCCCGCTGATGCGCGTCAAGTTGCTGATCGTCGCGCCTGATCACCATGTGCTGGTCATCACCCAGCACCACATCATCTCTGACGGCTGGTCGATGCAAGTGATGATCGACGAGTGGGTGGCGCTCTACCAAGGCGACGCAGGGTTGCCGGCCTTGCCGATCCAGTACGCCGACTACGCCCAGTGGCAGCGCGACTGGATGGCGGCTGGGGAACAACAACGCCAGCTCGATTACTGGTGCGCTAGTCTGGGGCACGAACATTCGTTGCTGGACCTGCCGCTGGACTATCCACGCCCCGCAGTGCAGAGCCATCGTGGCGCGCGCCGCCAGATTCATCTGGAGCGTGCGCTGCTGACTGAACTCAAGGCCCTGGCCCAGCGTCAGGACGTGACGCTGTTCATGCTGTTGCTGGCCTCGTTCCAGACCTTGCTGCACCGCTACAGCGGCCAGGCACAGGTGCGTGTCGGCGTACCGGTCGCCAACCGTAATCGCTTCGAAACCGAGCGACTGCTGGGCTTTTTCGTCAACACCCAGGTGCTGCAAGCTGACGTGCACGGGCAGATGCCGTTCGACCAGTTGCTGGCCCAGGTCAAGCAGCGTGCCCTGGAGGCGCAGGCCCATCAGGACCTGCCGTTCGAGCAGCTCGTGCAAGTGTTGCAGCCCGAGCGCAGCCTGAGCCATAACCCGCTGTTCCAGGTGATGTTCAACCATCAGGACAGCCTGCGTTCAGCCCCGGTGCAATTGCCCGGCCTGGCTTTGCAGCCAGTGGATTGGGCCGGTCACAGCACGCAATTCGACCTGAACCTGGAAACCGAGGAATCGGTGGACGGTCTCTGGGCCTCGCTGACTTACGCCACGGATCTGTTTGACGCGGCGACCGTGGAACGCCTGGCCGAGCATTGGCAAAACCTGCTGCGCGCAGTCCTGCAGGATGCCTCGGTGGCCTTGGACGACCTGGCGATGCTCAGCCCGTCGCAATGGCAGCACATGGTGCACGACTGGAACCGGAGCGACACCGACTACCCACGCGAACGCTGCGTACACCAGTTGTTTGAGGCCCAGGCCGCGGCGCAACCCGACGCCATCGCGCTGCACTTCAATGACGAGCACCTGAGCTACGGCGAACTCAACCGTCGCGCCAATCGGCTGGCCCATCGTCTGATCGACATGGGCGTCGGCCCGGACGTGCTGGTGGCAGTACACGTGGAGCGTTCCCTGGACATGGTGGTTGGCTTGCTCGCGACCCTCAAGGCCGGTGGCGCCTATGTGCCGCTCGACCCACAATTCCCTGCAGAGCGCCTGGCCTACATGCTTGAAGACAGCCGCGCCCAAGTACTGCTGACGCAACCGCACCTGCTGGGGCACCTGGCTCAGCCGCACGGCGTGCAGGTGCTGATGGTGGAGGAGGCCGGCACAGCGCAGCACAACCCCCAGGTTGCCGTGACACCGGAGCATCTGGCCTACGTGATCTACACCTCTGGCTCCACTGGCAAGCCCAAAGGGGTGATGGTTCGTCACAAGGCGCTGTGCAGCTTCACCAGCGGCATGGCCGGCACGTTGAGTATCGGCCAGGATGCGCGGCTGTTGTCGCTGACCACCTTCTCGTTCGATATCTTCGCCCTGGAGCTGTATGTGCCGCTGAGTGTCGGCGGTACCGTGTTGCTGAGCACCCAGGCAACGGCCCTCGACCCCGAGACGATCCTCGATCTGGCTCAGCGTCAGGCGGCGAATGTGCTGCAAGCCACGCCCTCGACCTGGCGCATGTTGCTCGACAGCCCACGGGCTCATTCACTGCGTGGCATCGCCTGCCTGTGCGGTGGCGAAGCGCTGCCCGTCGATTTGGCCCAGCGCATGCTCGAACTGCAAGGCCCACTGTGGAACCTCTATGGCCCGACGGAAACCACCATCTGGTCGGCGGCTCATCGTTTGCACCAGGCATTGCCGTTCGTTGGACGGCCCATCGCCAATACCGGCTTGTTCATCCTCAATGCCGGTCTCACGCCATGCCCCCAAGGTGTGTCCGGTGAGCTGCTGATCGGCGGTGTCGGCTTGGCGCGGGGTTACCACGGGCAGCCGGCGCTGACCGCTGAGCGCTTCGTGCCCAACCCGTTTGGAGCTCCGGGCGAACGCCTGTACCGTACCGGTGACCTGGCACGCTATCGGGCCGACGGCCTGGTGGAATACATCGGCCGCGTCGACCATCAGGTCAAGGTCCGGGGTTTCCGTATCGAGCTGGGTGAAATCGAAGCCTGCTTGCGTGAGTTCGACGGCGTACGCGAAGCCGTGGTGCTGGCCGATAACGACCGGCTGATCGCTTACCTGGTCAGCGCCGCGCCGCAGGCGTCGCAGGTCTATAAAACCGCGCTGCGCGAGCGCTTGCCGGACTACATGGTGCCCGCGCAGTGGCTGTTCCTCGACAGCCTGCCGCTGACCCCCAACGGCAAGCTCGACCGCAAGGCATTGCCCAAACCGGATGTCAGCCTCTCGCTCAAGGGCCATGTAGCGCCCGTCACCCCGCGCGAGCAGCAGGTGGCGGCGATCTGGGCCGAGGTACTGGAGTTGCCCCAAGTGGGCCTCGACGATCATTTCTTCGAGTTGGGCGGGCATTCATTGCTGGCCACGCGGGTGGTGTCACGGGTGCGTCAGGCCCTGGCGCTGGAAGTCCCACTCAAGGCCTTGTTCGAACAGCCGCTACTGGGTGATTTCGTGCGGGCCTTGGGCGAGGAGGGCGTCACCGCGCCGGCGTTGATCAAGGCAGACCGCACGCAGCCTCTGCCGCTATCTTATGCCCAGGAGCGCCAGTGGTTCCTCTGGCAACTGGACCCGGCCGGCGCCGCGTATCACATCCCCAGCGCCTTGCGTTTGCAGGGGCCGTTGGACCTGACCGCGCTGCAAGAGAGCTTTGATAGCTTGCTGGCTCGCCATGAAAGCCTGCGCACGTATTTCCGTCAGGACGCCACTGGCGCGGTTCAAGTCATTGACGCCCAGGGCCGGGTCGATATCGAGCAGGTCGACAGCGACTATGCCGGCCTCAAGGCGCGGGTCGCGCAGGTGGTCGCCCAGCCTTTCGACCTGCTGCGTGGGCCGCTGCTGCGGGCCACCTTGCTGCGCCTGGCCGAGGACGACCACGTGCTGGTGCTGGTGCAGCATCACATCGTTTCTGACGGTTGGTCGATGCAGTTGATGGTCGAGGAGTTGGTGCAGGCGTATGCCGCTAACAGCCAAGGCCAGGACGTGCAATTGCCGGCGCTGCCGATCCAGTACGCCGATTATGCCGTGTGGCAGCGCGGTTGGATGGAGGCGGGGGAGCAGGCGCGTCAACTGGCCTACTGGCGCGAGCAGTTGAGCGGCGAGCAACCGGTGCTGGAGTTGCCGTTCGACCAGCCGCGCCCGGCACAGCCAAGCCATCGTGGCGCACGCTTGGGTATCGAGTTGCATCCGGAGTTGTTGGGCAGTTTGCGCGCACTGGCGCAGCACGCTGGCGTCACGCTGCCGATGCTGCTGCTGGCGTCTTACCAGGCGTTGCTGCATCGCTACAGCGGCCAGGAAGATGTGCGCGTAGGCGTGCCGATTGCCAACCGCAACCGCTTGGAAACCGAGGGGTTGATCGGCTTCTTCGTCAACACCCAAGTGCTCAAGGCCGATATCCACGGGCAAATGAGCACCGAGCAACTGCTGCACCAGGTGCGTCAGCGCTCCCTGGAGGCCCAGGCTCACCAGGACCTGCCGTTCGAACAGCTTGTGCAGGCATTGCAACCGGAGCGCAGCCTTAGCCTGAGCCCGTTGTTCCAAGTGTTGTTCAACCACCGTGTGAGCGCTGCCGACAGCCATCTGCATCGCCTGGCCGACCTGCACGTCGAAGTCCTGGATCTGGACGAAGGCGTGGCCCAGTTCGACCTGGCGCTGGATGTGGAAGAAAGCCAGACGGCCCTGCGTGCCTCTCTGAGTTATGCCACCGATCTGTTCGCCGTGGCGACCATCGAGCGCATGGCCGGGCATTGGCAGAACCTCTTGCGGGCAATGGTGATCGACCCACAGCAACCCATCAGCCAATTGAGCCTGCTGGGCGAGGACGAGCAACAGCAGATTCTTGAGCTGTGGAACCAGGCCGACGCCGGCTTCTCAGCCGAGCGCCTGGTGCATGAATTGGTCGGCGATCGCGCCCGGCAAACCCCGGACGCAGTGGCGGTTAAATTCGACGCGCAAACCCTGACTTACGGTGAACTGGATCGCCAGGCCAACCGCCTGGCCCGTGCCCTGATCGCCCGTGGCGTCGGCCCGGAAGTGCGGGTAGCCATCGCCATGCCGCGCAGTGCCGAGATCATGGTGGCGTTCCTGGCGGTGATGAAAGCTGGTGGCGTGTATGTGCCGCTGGATATCGAATACCCACGTGATCGCCTGCTGTACATGATGCAAGACAGCCGTGCGCAACTGCTGCTGACTCACAGCCGGGCGTTGCAGCAACTGCCAGTCCCCGAGGGCCTGGATACCCTGGCGATTGATCGCACCGAAGAGTGGGCCGGTTACAGCGCTACGGCACCGGATGTGGCGCTGGACGGCGACAACCTCGCCTACGTGATCTACACCTCCGGCTCCACCGGTTTGCCCAAGGGCGTGGCGGTGTCACACGGCCCGCTGGTGGCGCATATCATCGCCACTGGCGAGCGCTATGAAACCTCACCGGCCGATTGCGAACTGCACTTCATGTCGTTCGCTTTCGACGGCTCCCACGAAGGCTGGATGCACCCGCTGATCAACGGCGCCAGCGTGTTGATCCGTGACGACAGCCTGTGGCTGCCGGAATACACCTACGAGCAGATGCATCGCCACAACGTGACCATGGCGGTATTCCCTCCGGTGTACCTGCAACAGTTGGCCGAACATGCCGAGCGCGATGGGAACCCACCGCCAGTGCGGGTGTACTGCTTCGGTGGTGATGCCGTTGCTCAAGCCAGCTATGACCTGGCGTGGCGCGCGCTGAAACCTAAATACCTGTTCAACGGCTACGGCCCGACCGAAACCGTGGTCACGCCGCTGCTGTGGAAGGCACGCAAGGGCGACCCCTGCGGAGCCGTCTACGCGCCCATCGGTACCTTGCTGGGCAACCGCAGTGGCTACGTGTTGGATGCGCAACTGAACCTGCAGCCCATCGGCGTAGCCGGCGAGTTGTACCTGGGCGGCGAGGGCGTGGCCCGGGGTTATCTGGAGCGTCCGGCGTTAACCGCCGAACGCTTCGTGCCGGACCCGTTCGGCAAGCCCGGCAGTCGCGTGTATCGCAGCGGCGACCTGACCCGCGGTCGTCCGGATGGCGTAGTGGATTACCTGGGGCGTGTGGACCATCAGGTGAAGATCCGTGGTTTCCGTATCGAACTGGGGGAAATCGAAGCGCGCTTGCGCGAGCAAGCCAGTGTCGGTGAAACCGTGGTGGTCGCTCAGGAGGGGCCGACCGGCAAACAACTGGTGGCCTATGTGGTACCGGCCGACGCCAGCCTGGCCGACCAGGTTGAGTTCCGTGACGCCCTGCGTCGTGCCCTGAAAGCCGACCTGCCGGACTACATGGTGCCCAGCCACTTCGTATTCCTGGCGCAGATGCCGCTGACCCCCAACGGCAAGCTCGACCGCAAAGGCCTGCCGGTGCCGGATGCGAGCCAGATGCAGCAGCAGTACCTGGCCCCGCAAACCGAGCTTGAGCAGCAGATCGCCACGATCTGGGCCGACATTCTGCACCTGCCGCAAGTGGGCCTGAACGACAACTTCTTTGATGTCGGTGGCCACTCCTTGCTGGCGATCCAGATTACCTCGCGGGTGCAGGCCGAGCTCGGCCTGGACGTACCGTTGATGGAACTGTTCCAGACTGAATCGCTGCGCGCCTACGTGCAGGCCGCAGCCACTTTCCGCGCCGGCAGCGTGGAAGACTTTGATGACCTTCGTGACTTTTTGAGCGAACTAGAGGCGATTTGAACCATGCTTTCCAACCCTAATATCGACCTGGTGTCGCGCTTTCTTCGCTTGCCTCTGGAGCAGCGCCAGCAGTTTTACCAGCGCCTGCAAAGCCGGGGCATGAGTTTCGCTCAACTGCCGATTGCTCCCACCCGCCACGACAGCGACACACCGACGTTGTCTTACGCCCAGGAACGCCAGTGGTTCCTCTGGCAACTGGACAAGGACAGCACCGCCTACCACATCCCTGGCGCCCTGCGTTTGCACGGGCACTTGGACCTGGCAGCGTTGCAACGTAGTTTCGACAGCCTGCTGGCACGTCATGAAAGCTTGCGCACGCAACTGGTCGAGGACGGTGAACGCCTGTGGCAGGCAGTGATGCCGCAGGCGCGGGTGCAGATCCAGCAGGCGCATGTCGACCAAGCGCAGTTGATGGCGCGGGTGGAAGAGGAGGTGGCGCGGCCGTTCGATTTGCACCAGGCGCCGTTGTTGCGTGTCACGTTGTTGCAACTGGCCGAGGATGAACATGTGCTGGTGATGGTGCAGCACCACATCGTCTCCGATGGCTGGTCCATGCAGGTGATGGTGGAGGAACTGGTGCAGCTCTACGCCGCCCATAGCCAGGGCCATGACCTGCAACTCCCGGAACTGCCGATCCAGTACGCCGACTACGCGCTGTGGCAACGCGGCTGGATGGAAGCCGGGGAACAGGCGCGCCAACTCGCGTATTGGCAGGCCCTGTTGGGCGGCGAGCAACCGGTGCTGGAATTGCCGCTTGACCGCCCGCGCCCGGCGCAGCAAAGCCATCGCGGTGCAAGCCTGCAGGTGCATCTGCAACCGACGTTGGTGGCGGGCCTCAAGCGCCTGGCGCAGCAAGAGGGCGTGACCGCGTTCATGCTACTGCTGGCGTCGTTCCAAGCCCTGTTGTATCGCTACAGCGGGCAGTCGGATATCCGCATTGGCGTGCCGAACGCCAACCGTAACCGCGTCGAAACCGAGCGGCTGATCGGCTTCTTCGTCAATACACAGGTGCTCAAGGCTGACCTCGACGGGCAGATGAGCTTTGCCGAACTGCTGCAACAAACCAAACGCCGCGCCTTGGAGGCCCAGGCCCATCAGGACCTGCCGTTCGAACAACTGGTGGTGGCGTTGCAGCCCGAGCGCAGCTTGAGCCACAACCCATTGTTCCAGGTGATGTTCAACCACCAGACCGAGGCCCAGGGCGGCCGCGAAGGCCAACAGTTGCCGGGCCTGCGTGTGGTGGAACTGGACTGGGACAGCCAGACCACCCATTTTGACCTGAGCCTGGACACCCATGAATCCGCCGACGGGCTTTGGGCCGCGCTGACCTACGCCACCGACCTGTTCGATGCCGCCACCATCGAGCGCTTGGCGCAACATTGGCAGCACCTGCTGCAGGCGGTGGTGAGTGCACCCCGCAGCCGCCTCTGCGAACTGCCGATGGCGAGCGCCGCTGAGCAACACAGGATGCTCCAGGATTGGAACACCCCGGCTGGTGTCACCCCCTTTGAGGCTGTACACCGGCTGTTTGAAGCCCAGGCTGATCAGCAGCCGGAACGTCAGGCCCTGGCCCTGGATGAGCAGGCCCTCAGCTATGGAGAACTGAACCGTCAGGCCAACCGCCTGGCGCATTACCTGCTGGCTCAGGGCGTCGGCCCCCAAGGGCTGGTGGGGATCGCCGTGGAGCGCTCCTTTGCCATGGTGGTCAGCTTGCTCGCGGTGCTCAAGACAGGAGCGGCCTATGTGCCGCTGGACCCTGAGTACCCCCGCGAACGCCTGGCGCATATGCTTGAGGACAGTGGTGTGGGCCTGGTGTTGACTCAATCGCACCTGCATGGGCGCCTGCCGTTGCCGGCCCAGGTGCTGGCGGTGGACATCGACCGGGTCCAGGCGCAGTTGGCGTTGTGTGCCGACAGTAATTTACCGGTTGATGTCGAGCCCCAGAGCCTGGCGTATGTGATCTACACCTCCGGCTCCACCGGCAAGCCCAAGGGGGTTGCCATCAGCCAGGCTGCACTGAGTGAGTTTGCTGGCATCGCGGCGGATTACTCGCAGCTGGTTGCCCAGGACCGAGTGTTGCAGTTTGCCACCTTGAACTTCGACGGTTTCGTCGAGCAGCTGTACCCGGCGCTGACCCTTGGTGCCACCGTGGTACTGCGTGGCCCGCAGTTGTGGGACGGTGCCGAGCTGTACCGGCAGATCATCACCCAGGGCGTTACCCTGGCCGACTTGCCCACGGCCTACTGGAAGCTTTTCCTGCAAGATTGCCTGGCAGCAGGCCCAAGAACCTATGGTGCCTTGCGCCAGATCCATATAGGTGGCGAAGCCATGCCGTTGGACGGCCCGCTGTTGTGGCAGCGCGCCGGGCTTGGCCATGTGCGCTTGCTCAATACCTACGGGCCTACCGAGGCCACCGTGGTTTCCAGCGTGCTGGACTGCACTGACCCGAGCGCCGTCGGCGCCGGCGGTGCCAGCCCCATTGGCCGGGCGCTACCAGGGCGTGGCCTGTATGTGCTGGACCGTGACCTGAACCTGCTACCGCTGGGCGCCGTGGGTGAACTCTATATCGCCAGCGCCAATGGCTTGGCCCGTGCGTATTTGCAGCGGCCAGGCCTGACCGCCGAGCGCTTTGTCGCTGACCCGTTCAGCCCATCCGGCGAGCGCCTGTACCGCACCGGCGACCTGGCGCGCTATCGCGCCGATGGTGTGGTGGAGTATGTCGGGCGGGTCGATCACCAGGTCAAGGTCCGTGGTTTTCGCATAGAACTGGGTGAGATCGAAACCGTGCTGCTGGCCCAGGACAGCGTGCGTGAAGCGCTGTTGCTGGCTGCCGACAACCAACTGCTGGCCTACCTGGTACCTGCGCAGACGCTGTCTGAAACCGAGCGCGCCGAGGTGGGCGAACAGCTGATGGCCACCTTGCGCGACCACCTGCCGGACTACATGGTGCCGGCGCACCTGATCTTCCTCGACCGCATGCCGCTCAACCCCAACGGCAAGCTGGATCGCCAGGCCCTGCCCAAGCCAGATGCCAGCGTGGAACAACAGGATTGGCGGGTGCCGGTCACCCCGTTGCAACAACAGGTGGCGGCGATCTGGGCGGCTATTCTGGGGGTCGAACGGGTGGGCTTGAACCAGCACTTCTTCGAACTGGGCGGGCATTCCTTGTTGGCGATGCAGGTGGTGTCACGCATCCGCCAGACCCTGAGCCTGGAAGTGCCGCTCAAAGCCGTGTTCGAACACCCGCGGCTGGAGGCGTTTGTCGCGGCCATGCAAGCCCAGGAGAGCCCATCGCCAACGGCGCCGGCCCTGCTGTCGGCCGGGCGCGTGCAGCCGTTACCGCTGTCTTACGCCCAGGAGCGACAATGGTTTCTCTGGCAACTGGAACCCCACAGCGCGGCGTATCACATTCCCAGCGCGCTGCGCCTGAAAGGGCAATTGGACCTGGCTGCGTTGCAACGCAGTTTCGATAGCTTGCTGGCGCGCCATGAAAGTCTGCGCACCCATATCCGCCAGGATCACGACGGCGCGGTGCAAGTGATTGAGCCGCCAATGTCCTTGCCGATCACCCAGGCTGATGTCGATGACGCCCAGCTCAAAGCCAGGGTGCAAGCGCTGATCGCCCAGCCGTTCGACCTGCAACAAGGCCCGTTGCTGCGAGTCACGCTGTTGCGCCTGGCCGCCGACGAGCATGTGTTGGTGTTGGTGCAACATCACATCGTCTCCGATGGTTGGTCGATGCAGTTGGTGGTCGAGGAACTGGTGCAGTTGTATGCCGGTTACAGCCAGGGCCAGGACGTGCAGTTGCCGGCGCTGCCGATCCAGTATGCCGACTATGCCGTATGGCAGCGCAGTTGGATGGACGCCGGTGAAAAGCAACGTCAACTGGCCTACTGGCGTGAACTGTTGGGCGGTGAGCAGAGCGTGCTGGAGTTGCCGTTCGATCATCAGCGCCCGGCTGTGCAGAGCCACCGCGGCGCACGCCTGGCATTCGAGCTGACGCCGGAACTCACTCAGGGGCTCAAGGCTTTGGCCCAACAGCAGGGCGTGACCCTGTTCATGTTGTTGCTGGCATCGTTCCAGACCTTGTTGCACCGCTACAGCGGCCAGGAAGAAATACGCGTCGGCGTGCCGATTGCCAACCGCAATCGCAGCGAGACCGAGCGCTTGATTGGCTTCTTCGTCAACACCCAGGTGCTCAAGGCCGATGTGCATGGGCAGATGAGTGTCGAGCAGTTGCTGCAGCACGTTCGGCAACGCGCCCTGCAAGCCCAGGCCCACCAGGATTTACCGTTCGAACAACTGGTCGAAGCCCTGCAACCTGAGCGTAGCCTGAGCCACAATCCGCTGTTCCAGGTCATGTTCAATCATCAGACTGACGTCGGCCAGGCTCAGGTTCAGCACCAATTGCCAGGGCTGCGGGTAGAAGGCCTGGACTGGGACAGCAAGACCGCACATTTCGACCTGGACCTGGATATTCAGGAGTCCACCGAAGGTATATGGGCCACTTTGGGTTATGCCCAGGACCTGTTCGAAGCCAGCACCGTGCAACGCATGGCGCGTCACTGGCAGAACCTGCTGCAAGGTATGGTCGCCAACCCACGACAGCAGCTCAGCCAGTTAAGCCTGCTGGACGCGACCGAACAACAACAGATCCTGCAACTGTGGAACCGCACGGAGTCTGGCTTTTCGGCCGAGCGCCTGGTGCACGAATTGGTCGGCGATCGCGCCCGCGAAACCCCGGACGCGGTGGCGGTGAAATTCGACGCGCAAACCCTGACTTACGGCGAACTGGATCGCCAGGCCAACCGCCTGGCCCATGCCTTGATCGCCCGTGGCGTCGGCCCGGAAGTGCGGGTGGCCATCGCCATGCCGCGCAGTGCCGAGATCATGGTGGCGTTCCTGGCGGTGATGAAAGCCGGCGGTGTGTATGTGCCGCTGGATATCGAATACCCACGTGATCGCCTTCTGTACATGATGCAAGACAGCCGCTCGAAATTGCTGTTGACCCATTCGGCCGTGCAACACCGGTTGCCGATCCCGGACGGCCTCGACGCCTTGGCGGTGGATCAGGTGCAAGCGTGGGCGGATTACAGCGATACGGCCCCGACTGTGGCGCTGGACGGCGACAACCTCGCCTACGTGATCTACACCTCCGGCTCCACCGGTTTGCCCAAGGGCGTGGCGGTGTCACACGGCCCGCTGGTGGCGCATATCATCGCCACTGGCGAGCGTTATGAAACCTCACCGGCCGATTGCGAACTGCACTTCATGTCGTTTGCTTTCGACGGCTCCCACGAAGGCTGGATGCACCCGTTGATCAACGGCGCCAGCGTGTTGATCCGTGATGACAGCCTGTGGCTGCCGGAATACACCTACGAGCAGATGCATCGCCACAACGTGACCATGGCGGTATTCCCACCGGTGTACCTGCAACAGTTGGCCGAACATGCCGAGCGCGATGGCAACCCACCGCCAGTGCGGGTGTACTGCTTCGGTGGTGATGCCGTTGCTCAAGCCAGCTATGACCTGGCGTGGCGCGCGCTGAAACCTAAATACCTGTTCAACGGCTACGGCCCGACCGAAACCGTGGTTACGCCGCTGCTGTGGAAGGCACGCAAGGGCGACCCCTGCGGAGCCGTCTACGCGCCCATCGGCACCTTGTTGGGTAACCGCAGCGGTTATGTCTTGGACGCGCAACTGAACCTGCAACCCATCGGCGTGGCCGGCGAGTTGTACCTGGGCGGCGAGGGCGTGGCGCGGGGTTATCTGGAGCGTCCGGCACTGACTGCCGAGCGTTTCGTGCCGGACCCGTTCGGCAAGCCCGGCAGTCGCGTGTATCGCAGCGGCGACCTGACTCGTGGGCGTCCGGATGGCGTAGTGGATTACCTGGGGCGTGTGGACCATCAGGTGAAGATCCGTGGTTTCCGTATCGAACTGGGGGAAATCGAAGCGCGCTTGCGCGAGCAAACCAGTGTCGGTGAAACCGTGGTGGTCGCTCAGGAGGGGCCGACCGGCAAACAACTGGTGGCCTATGTAGTACCACTGGACCCGACGCTCCTGGATGATGCTGTCGCTCAATCAAACGGTCGCGAAACGTTGCGGCGCGCCTTGAAAGCCCGCTTGCCGGACTACATGGTGCCGACGCACTTGATGTTCCTTGAGCGTATGCCACTGACCCCTAACGGCAAGCTCGACCGCAAGGGCTTGCCGCTGCCGGATGTGAGCCAGATGCAGCAGGTGTATGTGGCGCCCGAGAGCGAGTTGGAGCAGAAGATCGCCGCGATCTGGTCCGATGTGCTACGCCTGCCACAGGTGGGCCTGCATGATAATTTCTTCGAGCTGGGCGGCGATTCGATCATTTCGATTCAACTGGTCAGCCGCGCCCGCCAGGCGGGTGTGCGTTTCACGCCCAAGGAGTTGTTCCAGCATCAGACAGTGCAGAGCCTGGCGACGGTCGCGAGGGAAGGCGACGGTGTGGTGCAGATGGATCAGTCGCCGCTGACTGGCGATTTGCTGTTGTTGCCGGTGCAACACAGTTTTTTTGCCGATGAGATTCCCCAGCGTCATCACTGGAACCAATCTGCGGTGCTGCAACCGCACCAGCCGTTGCAGGTACCGCTGTTGTTGGCCGCACTGCAGGCGTTGATCGTGCATCACGATGCCTTGCGCAGCACCTTTGTCGAGGGCGCACAGGGCTGGAGCGCGGCCTACCGTGGTCCGGATCAGCACCAGGCTGAACAGGTGCTATGGCAAACCACATTGAACAGCGTCGAAGAACTTGAAGCCTTGGGCGAAGAGGCCCAGCGCAGTCTCGACCTGGGCGCAGGCCCGTTATTGCGTGCGGTGTTGGCGCAGTTGGCCGACGGTTCACAGCGCTTGTTGCTGGTGATCCATCACTTGGTGGTGGACGGTGTGTCGTGGCGCATTCTGCTTGAAGACTTGCAAAGCACGTATCAGCAACTGGCCCAAGGCGCCCCTGTGACACTGCCAGCCAAGACCAGCGCCACCCGCGCCTGGGCTGCTCGCCTGCAGACCTACGCCCACAGCCCGGCGTTACAACACGAGCTGGTTTGGTGGCAGACGCAATTGCAGGGCAGCCCGGTCGGTTTGCCGGGCGCCGATCCACAGGCGAGCCTGAGCAACCAACTGGCCCTGAGTGTGAGCACACACCTGGATGCCACCTATACTCGGCGCTTGCTGCACGACGCGCCGAGTGCCTATCGCACCCAGATCAATGACCTGCTGTTGACTGCTCTGGCGCGAGTTATTACGCGCTGGAGCGGCGAGGCTTCGACGTTGATCCGGCTTGAAGGTCATGGCCGCGAAGATCTGTTCGATGACATCGACCTGACTCGCACTGTCGGTTGGTTCACCAGCCTTTACCCTGTGCAACTGGTACCGGCCGATTCCCTGGCTGCCTCCCTCAAGCGCATCAAGGAGCAGCTGCGAGCCGTGCCCGACAAGGGCCTGGGGTTCGGTGCCCTGCGTTACCTGGGTAATACCGCAACGCAACAGGCGTTGGCGGCCTTGCCGCAGCCACGTATCACCTTCAACTATCTAGGGCAGTTCGATGCCAGCTTCGACAGCGGCGAACAGCCAGGACTGTTCACGCCGACCGCTGATGCCAGCGGTGCCGAGCAAAGCCTGCAGGCACCTTTGGGCAACTGGCTGGAAATCAACGGTCAGGTCTATGGTGGCGAGCTGAAGTTGAACTGGAGTTTCAGCCAGGCGATGTTCGGTGAAGCAACCGTCAAATGCTTGGCCGACGACTATGCCTTGGAACTCAAGGCTCTGATTGATCATTGTTGTGAGTCGGCGCATCAGGGCGTGACGCCGTCGGACTTCCCGTTGGCGCGGTTGTCCCAGGACCAGTTGGATGGCTTGGCACTGAACGTGGCTGAGGTCGAAGACCTGTACCCATTGTCACCCATGCAGCAAGGCATGCTGTTCCAATCGCTGTACGGCGAGGGTTCGGGTGACTACATCAACCAGATGCGCATTGATGTGCAGGGCCTGGATGTGGCGCGCTTCCACCAGGCCTGGCAGGTGGCGGTGCAACGCCACGAGATCCTGCGTAGCGGTTTTGTCTGGCAGGCGGAGCTTGAACAGCCTTTGCAGGTGGTCTACAAGCGGGTGCGCCTGCCGTTTATGGCGTTGGATTGGCAGACCCGTAAGGACTGCAACCAGGCCCTGGATGAGCTGGCCGAGTCGGCACGCACCCAAGGTTTTGTCCTGGAGCAGGCACCGCTGTTGAGCTTGACGCTAGTACGCACGGGGGCGATGAGCTACCACCTGATCTACACCAATCACCATATTTTGATGGATGGCTGGAGTGGTTCGCAGCTGTTCGGCGAGGTGTTGCAACAGTATGCCGGTGAGCCGCTGCCAGCGCCGACCGGGCGGTACCGCGACTACATCGCCTGGCTGCAGGCACAGGACAAAGCCGTCAGCCAGGCGTTCTGGCAGGCGCAACTGGTCAACTTGCAGGCGCCCACGCGCCTGGCCGGTGCCGTAGAGACTGAGGTGGATGCGGCCCAGGCGGTCAATGGCGAGCATCGCTTGAGCCTGGATGCTGCGCAAACCGAACACCTCAAAGCCTTCGCCCAACGTCACAAGGTGACCCTCAATACCCTGGTGCAAGGCGCCTGGTTGTTGCTGTTGCATCACCACACCGGGCAAGCCACCGTAGCATTCGGCGCCACGGTAGCAGGGCGTCCGGCGGAACTGCGTGGGATTGAACAGCAGGTCGGCTTGTTCATTAACACGCTGCCGGTGGTGGCGACGCCGGATGCGCAAATGTCGGTCAGCCATTGGCTGGAGCAACTTCAGCAACAGAACGTTGGCTTGCGTGAGCATGAACACACGCCGCTGTTCGAGATCCAGCGTTGGGCCGGGCTGGGTGGAGAAGCGCTGTTCGACAGTATCCTGGTGTTCGAGAACTACCCGGTGTCTGAGGCGCTGGAGCAGGGCGCACCGTCGGGGCTGCGTTTTGGCGCAGTGCACAGCCTGGAACAGACCCACTATCCATTGACCGTGTTGTTGGCTATAGGCCAGACACTGGGCTTGGAGTTCAACTACTCCCGCCAGGCTTTCAGCGGCGCGCATATCCAGCGCTTGGCCGAGCACTTCCAGCAGTTGCTGCTGGCCCTGGCCAGTGACGGCAGTCAACGCCTTGGCGCGTTGCCCTCAGTGGCGCAGGCCGAGCGGCAGTGGGTATTGCATGATTGGAATGCGACTGCGGTGGATTACCCGCTGGATCAAGCGGTCCACACGCTGATCGAGGCTCAGGCGCTGCGTACACCGGATGCACCTGCCTTGATTTTCGCGGGGCAAGCCTTGAGTTACAGCGCGTTGAACGCCCGGGCCAATCGCCTGGCACATCGCTTGATGATGGCCGGGGTTGGCCCGGATGTGCTGGTGGGGCTGGCGGCAGAGCGCTCGGTGGAGATGGTGGTTGGCCTGTTGGCGGTGCTCAAGGCCGGTGGCGCTTATGTGCCGCTGGACCCTGAGTATCCTCGTGATCGCCTGGCCTACATGCTGCAGGACAGTGGTGTGCAACTGCTGTTGACCCAGGCTCATCTACTGGCGCAACTGCCGGTTCCCGCCGGTGTACAAACCCTGGTGCTGGAATGTGGCGATACCTGGCTGGAAACCTTCAGCAGCCACAACCCGAATATCCCGGTGCACGGCGAAAGCCTTGCCTATGTGATCTACACCTCCGGCTCCACCGGTCAGCCCAAGGGCGCTGGCAACCGCCATATCGCGCTGACCAACCGCCTGTGCTGGATGCAACAGGCATATGGGCTCACGCCGCACGACAGCGTGTTGCAGAAAACTCCGTTCAGCTTTGACGTGTCGGTGTGGGAGTTTTTCTGGCCGCTGATGACCGGCGCGCGTCTGGTAGTGGCGGCACCGGGCGATCATCGTGATCCAGCCAGGCTGGTACGGCTGATCAACGAGCAACAGGTCACCACGTTGCATTTCGTGCCTTCCATGTTGCAAGCGTTCTTGCAAGACGCGGCGGTTACTTCATGCCAGAGCCTGCAACACATCGTTTGCAGTGGGGAGGCGTTGCCTGCGGATGCCCAGCAACAGGTGTTCGCCAAATTGCCTCACGCCGGCTTGTACAACCTGTACGGCCCTACCGAAGCCGCTATCGACGTAACCCATTGGACCTGTGTCGAGGAAGGTCGCGACGCCGTACCCATTGGCCGACCCATTGCCAACCTGGGCTGCTACGTGCTGGACGACAACCTGGAACCTGCGCCAGTGGGTGTGCTGGGCGAACTGTATTTGGGCGGTATTGGCTTGGCGCGGGGTTATCACCGCCGTGCGGCGCTTACCGCCGAGCGGTTTGTGACCGACCCGTTCGGCAGCGGCACACGTCTGTATCGCACCGGTGACCTGGCGCGTTATCGCGATGATGGCGTGATTGAATATGCCGGGCGCATCGATCACCAGGTCAAACTGCGCGGCCTGCGCATAGAGTTGGGCGAAATCGAAGCGCGCCTGCTGGAGCTCGACAATGTCCGCGAAGCCGCGGTGCTGGCGGTGGACGGTACCCACCTGGTGGGTTACCTGGTGCTGCAACAGCCCCTTGAAGAGTGGAAGGCATGGGTGGTTGCACACCTGGCCGAGCAGTTGCCCGACTACATGGTCCCGGCGCAGTGGGTGGTACTGGCGCAGATGCCGTTGAGCCCGAACGGCAAGCTGGACCGTAAGGCGTTGCCCAAGCCAGAGGCTCACGGTGCCGCGCAATACCAAGCGCCCGTGAGCGAGATGGAGCAGCAAATCGCGGCGGTCTGGCGCGAGGTGCTGGAGGTGGAGCGCGTGGGGCTCAACGACAACTTCTTCGAGCTCGGTGGCCATTCATTGCGAGTGCTGATGCTCAAGGAGCGAATTCGCAAGGTCAGCGGCGTGAACCTGTCTGTCAGCCAACTGATGCTTAACCCTACTGTGGCGGGACAGGTCAAATGCCTGCAGGGCAATAGCCGGTCTTCGTTGATCGTCAAGCTCAACCAGCAGACGCAAGGCACGCCGTTGTTCCTGTTCCACCCAAGCTTCGGCTCGGTGCATTGCTACACCGCGATTGCCCTGGCCTTGCGCGAGCAGCGCCCGGTGTTCGGGGTCATGTGTCGTGCCTTGGCCGAAGAGGGCGCCACGGTGCCGCAATGGCAGGTAATGGTCGAGGACTACACCGCGCAATTGTTGGTGGCCCAACCCCAAGGTGCGTTCCGCGTGGGTGGCTGGTCATTGGGCGGCAACCTGGCGATGGAGGTAGCCTACGGCCTGGAGCAAGCCGGCCGAGAAGTGGAGTTTGTCGGCTGGATCGACGCTGCGCCGCCGCAATGGGTCAAACCCTATTGGGACGCAGTGGTGGTCGAGGACGCTCGCGAGATCTCAGCCAATGAGCGCCGCGCAGCGTTGCTGGGGGTTATGTTTCCTGAGTTCGCCGAGTCCATCCAACACGCCTGGCAGCAATGCCAACGGGATAGCGAGGATGAAGCGGGACAATGGCAGGAATTTGTGAACTGGGCTGAACAGTCTTTGGGCGAAGCCTTCACGGTGATCAAGGATGAATTACTGCGTGGCAATGAGGCGCAGATTTCCTGGGACGTTGACCGGGCACTCAGTGAGCGTTTGCTGCAAGCTGACTTCAAGCCGATCAAGGCGCCCGTCACTTGTTGGTGGGCGTCCATGAGCCGGGCAGGGCGCTTCAAGGACCTGATCGAGCAGCAAATGGCAACGGTGATCAGCCAAGGGCGCATCGAGCGCTCAGTGATGATTGAGACCGATCATGACGGCATTATCGACAGCGCGGTGTTTATCAGCAGTTTGGTAGAGGCGTTGAGGTAAGCCGCCGCTCAATCACAAAAACCCGGATCCAGTGTCCGGGTTTTTTATGCTCCAATCCCTCTTCGCCAGTATCTCTGCACGCGCAAAAAAAAGCCCGGTGAGCATGGGGCGCTCACCGGGCGTTTGATTGATCGACGCGTGGAATCAGAAGTCCCAGCGCGTGCTGACCATCACATTACGTGGCTCACCGTAGGCGGCCGAGTTATAGAAGCCCACGTTGGTGTAGTAAGACTTGTCGAAGATGTTGTTGAAGTTGACGGTAGCCGACAGGTTCTTGGTGACCTGGTAGCGGGTCATCAAGTCCACCAACCAGTAGGACTCCTGGGTGATGTCCTGGTTTTTCTCAAGTGGCCCGTTCCAAATCTCGTTCCAACCTTTGGTCTGCCAGCGTACACCGCCACCGATGGTGAACTTGTCCAGGTCGCCCTTGAGTTTGTAGGTGGTGTTCAGGTTGACCTGATGCTCGGGTTCGAAGGTGGAGAGTTTCTTGTCGTCTTCGTCTCGTACGATCTTGTGGGTGTAGCCACCTTGAAGTTGCCAGCCTGGGCTCAACTCACCGGAAATTTCCGCTTCGTAGCCTTTGGTGACGGCCTTGGAGCTCTTGAACGCCCAGTTGTTCGGGGCAGGTGTCTGGTTGTTGTAGGCATCATCCGAGATGGGGCGATTAGTCTCATGCACTTCGAAGTAAGCGATGCTGGTGTTGAGGCGGCCATCGAAAAACTCGCCCTTGAGGCCCAACTCGTAATTCTGCCCTTCGTCTGGCTCCAGCAGCTTCTCGTTACGGTCCTTATAGGTGCTTTCCTGAGGTTGGAAGATATCGGTGTAGCTGGCGTATACCGAGAAGTTGTCGTTGAGGTCGTAGATCACACCGGCGTAAGGAATGAACCGCCCGGTTTCCTTGTAGGAAGGGTTGTTGCCAGTCACGTGATAGTTGGCCACGCGCCCACCCAGGATCACGTTCAGGTCGTCAATCACGTTGAAACGCGCGGTCAGGTAATACCCGGTTTGACGGATAGTGTCGTCGATGTGCTGTTGGGCAGGGCCGTAAATAGGCTTGGCGATATGGCCGTTCCAGTTATAGAAATCGACCTTGTTACCGCCAGGCCATTCCGGCGACCAGTACCCCTTGCCTTGCCAGCGTGAAGTGCCGATCGAGCCGCCCACCACCAGTTCATGCTCGCGGCCAAACAGGCTGAAAGGGCCGGTGGCGTAGAGGTCGGCCGAGGTGCTCTTGGTCTCGCCGGTGTATTTCTGCCCGTTGATCTCAGCGGTGCCATCTGCTGCCGGCTGGACGAATTGGATCGAACCCAGATCGGCGTGGTAGCCGTTGATCTTGTGGTCAAGCTGGAATTTGGTCACCCAGCCGTCGCCCAGGTCATGCTCGAGCATGGCAAAGGCGGTACGCGTGTTTTGCTCCCACGAGCTCCAGGTGGTGCCGTTGTTGTAGGAGCGCGGCATTTTGTTGATGCTGCCATTGGAGTTGACCAGCGGGAAGGAGCCGGACCAACTGGAACCCTGCGGAATGTTGTCCTGGTAATCGAAGCCCACCGTCAGCATGGTATCGGGAGACAGGTCGAACTCGGTGATGCCGTAGTAGGTTTCGGTCTTGCGCGAGTAGTGGTCCATAAAGGACTTCTTGTCCTGATACGCAGCGACCGCACGGCCACGGATATTGCCGCTGTCGGTCAAGGGGCCACTGACATCCACTTCGCTGCGGTAGTTGTCCCAGGAACCCGCCCCCAATTGCACATGGCCCTTGAATTCCGCGGTTGGCTTCTTGCGGATCAAGTTGATGGTCGCACCCAGGGAACCGGCACCGTTGAGCAGGCCGGAAGCGCCCTTGAGGACTTCAACACGGTCGTAGATCGCCATGTCGCTCAGGGTGTTGCCCGCCGAATAGCCGACGTTACGCACAGTCGATGGAATACCGTCGTACTGGAAACTATTGACCGAAAAACCACGGGAATAGTAGTTGGTGCGGTCGGAGTCGTAGGCGGAAACGGTGATGCCCGGCGTATGGCGCATCACGTCATCCATGTTGTTGAGGCCAAAATCCTCGATGTGCTGGCGAGTCACCACAGTGATCGACTGCGGAGTCTGCCGTGGGGTCAACGTCAAACGTGTAGCCGTGGCAATTGTGCCAGGCGTGTAGGAACCAGAACCTTCGGTGACGTTGCCCAAGTAGTTGGCGGTCACTTGCGTCGGGCTCAGCTCCAGCCCACCACCGCTGCCAGCAGCAGTGACGGTCAAGGTATTGCCATTGAGGTTATAGGTGGTCTGGCTACCGGCCAGCAATGCAGCTATGGCCTGCTGCGGCTGCATCTTGCCCTTGACGGCGGGGCTGTTCTTGCCCTGCACATCGCCCGGGCTGTAGAGCACTTGTACATTGGTCTGGCGGCCAAATTCCTGCAGTGCGCTCCCCAGCGACTGCGCAGGAATATTCAACTCGATCTCTTGGGCCTGCACATAGCCTGCAATCGGCATCGACACAGCCAACGCCAAGGCACTGGGCAAGAGGTTGATGTTCAGGGCCCGGCGCATGGATAGCGCTTTGCTCAGGGGGCTGAGACCGAGTCGTGCTGGCATGGATGCTTTCTCTTCTATGTTTTAAGTGGGCAATTCTAAGTGTTTATTGAGGTTAGTTCTCATTACCACTAGTGAGACGTTCCTACTTCGCAAAACCGGAAAAAATTATTCCGGTACTTCATGCAGGCTCCATCTCATGCACCACCTGACCGGCACGCAGGCGCACCAGATGATCGGCGATGTCGAAATAACGATCATCGTGGCTGATCACGATGATGGTCTTGCCCAGGCGTTTGAGGTCCGGCAGCAGCTCGGTGTAGAAGATGCGGCGGAAGGCCGGGTCCTGGTCGGCGGCCCACTCGTCGAACACCAGTACCGGACGCTCTTCCAGCCAGGCATTGACCAGGGCCAGGCGCTTGCGTTGGCCGGTGGACAGGTCAGTGGTGCTGAACACGCCGTCCTTGACGCTGACCTTGTGCGCGATTTCCAGGCGCTCAAGGTATTGGGTGGCGCTGTCCAGGGACTGGGTGGCGCTGCCTTGTACCAGGTCATCGAACAGGTAATAGTCGGAAAACACCGTGGTGAACAACTGGCGATAATCGTCGCGCTCTGGGTCGGTCACCGCTGTACCGTTGAGCAGGATCTCACCCGCCTGAGGCGGATACAGGCCCAGCAGCAGCTTGATCAGGGTGGTTTTGCCGCTACCGTTCTCGCCCACGACAAACACGATATCGCCTTGCTTGATGCTCAGGTTGATCGGCCCCAGGTGGAACGGTTGGCTGCCTTCAACCGCTGGCGGGCTGTAGCTGACGCCGCGCAGTTCAAGGCTGTTGACCACAGGCTTCGGCGCTTCACTGTCGTCCATCAACAAGTGGGGTTCGGGCGAAGAAAAGCGCTCAGACAGTTCGCTGATGCGCCCGAAGGCAATCTTCGCCTTGCCAACCACGGGCAAATAGCCCAGCAGGTGTTCCAACGGGCCTTTCATATACAGCAGTACCAGCACGAAGCCGGTAATCACGGTGGGGTCGGGGTTGGGGTTGTAGGCCTGCATTGCCAGGGCCAGGCCGATGACCACGAAGAACAGCATCGAGCCAAAGGTCTTGGCCAGGATATAGATGTTGACTGAACGCACCTGGATATCGCTGATGCGGTCTGCGGTTTCCTGGATGCGGTGGGTGTTCATGCGAAACCGCCGCGGACGGTGCATGCGCAGTTCCTTGGCTCCCGAAGCAATCGCATTGTAGTAACGCTGCAATTCATCTTCGTGGCTACGGGCCAGATCGAAGCCCTGGATGCCTTTGCCGCCCGCGATGAATTGCACGGCGCTGCCGATGATGATTGCGACCACCATCATCAGGAACATCGGCACGGACAGGTAAGCCAGGTAACCCAGGCATCCCAGGGTAACGGTGGCGGCGATGGCCAGGGGCGTGAAGGCAAAGGAAAAGTCGCTGATGGTGTCCACGTCGTGGGTCAGCACCGGGATCAGGCGGTGAGAGCGATATTGCTCGATCTGCCCGATGGGCGCTGACAGCACCTTTTCGCCCAGGTCCTTGCGCAGGGCGGCAATGATCCGTTGCCCGACGTAGTTGGTGCCGATGTCGGAAATGATCGAGCTGACCAGCGCCACCACGCACAACGCGGCGAAGGTCAACACCACACCCTGAGTCATCCCCCCCGCCGAATGCAGGGCATTGTTAATCGTCGCCAACAGCAAGGTAATGGCCAAGCCGCCCGCCATGCCAAGGGCGACGGAGACCGTCACGATGGTGCGAAAGGGCCTGAGCAATGCGAGCAAACCTTTGAAGGCGCCGCGCTTGGGGTCGGTCATAAATACTTCCCGGAAAGTGAAAAGAGGGGGCTGGGCACACAGACCCTTACCCATGACAAACGAAGCTGTGGCGTGACTATTTAGCGCGGCGTGCCGGGCGGTGGCAGTGAGCGATAAATTGCCCGGGGCCTGGTTCGTTCTTGTTCTGTAGGCGCACGTGTATCAATGCCGTGCGTGGCCCTTTGAGCGAGAGCGAAACACATGACGAAAAAGAACCTGGTGTATGTCTGGTCCCTGAGAAACGCCGCCGCCGACAAGGCGGGGCAGCCGGTGGCCTATAAAGACCACGAGCGCTATATGAAATCGGTGCTGGAGTTTCTGGTGGGCTCGCTCAACGACACGTCTCTGGGCGAGGCTTACAACCTCGTAGGCGTGGTGTATGACGACGATGAGCACAACCCGCGGGACCAGCAGTTGGTGGCGGACTACGGCTTCGCCTACCAGCCGGGTCGCCAGTGGTTGTACCCGGCGGATTTGCGTGTGCAAGGCACGTTGGTCAATGACCTGCTGCTCAGCGTGCCGTCGACCTATCGTCGTCTGCCACGAGGCAGCGCCGAACATGTCGCCGGCAAGCAGGATTTCGAGCGTCGGCTGCATGACACCCTGGTGGAGTTGAAGGCTGACATCGTGGTGCTGGATGGTTTGCTGGTGATCCTCGACGAACTGGTGCGCCCGGGTGCGCCGTTTGCACGGCGCATCATGAACATTCATCCGGGCATCACCCGCCTCGAGTCGCCTTACGAGCGCCGTGGGGCGTACGCCACCTGGAATGCGCTGTACGGCGCACGTGGGCAGGCGATCACCGACTGGGCAACCAAAGCGACTCAGGCGTGCGAGCCGTTGTATTGGACTGGTGCGTCATTTCACTACGTGGATAACGGCATCGACTCGGGAGAGGTGTTCCACGACGTGCTCAAGACCGAGATTTCGCCCGAAGACACCATCCTTGAGTTGCGCTGGAACAACTTCAACAACAGCCTGTTCCCGGCGCTGCATGAAGGCCTGGAGCTGTTGGCCAAACAAGGCTGAACAGGCGGGCGCGAACCCTGTAGGAGCGAGCTTGCTCGCGAAAATCTCACAGACGCCGCGTTTATTCAGAGAACACGCGTCATCGTTGGCGTTTTTCGCGAGCGAGCTCGCTCCTACAAGGTATTAGAGCTCGCGCACGACCCGAAAGCCGATCCAGTCCCCGCGCGTCTGCGGGTAGATGTTGTTGCGATTACCCGAGCGTGAAAACACCGGCGCCTCGCCCCAGTCATTGCCGCGGATCTGGTAGGCCTCGCAGTTGGGCTCCACCCAGGCACTGCCATCAGTTGGTGCGCCGACGTAGTTCGGATGCTCGCAATCAGCCACCCGCTCATACACATTGCCGTGCATGTCATACATGCCAAAGGCATTCGGGGGGTAGCTGCCCACGGGCGACGAATAGCTGTAGCCGTCCGCCGGGCCGTAGGTGTTGGCGTGCTGGGCGATGCTGTAGCCCTTGCCTTCGTCGAACGGGAAGGGGAACGGGCCGGTGGTGCCGGCGCGGGCGGCGTATTCGCGTTGGGCTTCGCTGACCATCTGGTACGTGTGCCCGGTCTTCTTCGACAGCCAGCTCACGTACTGCTTGATGTCGTCCATGTCCATGCACACCGCCGGTTGGCGTGGCCCCTGGGGGTAGCGCGGCTTGCTGGCGATGCATTCGCGGCCGGGGCGGTCGTCGCCATTGGCGATCTTGACCCCGGTCTGGCGCACGTAGCTGTCCCATTCGCCGGCGGTGACATGGAAGCGGCTCATGGCGAACGGCTTGGCGAAGGTCACCTCGTGCATCGGGCCTTCGTCAGGCTCGCGGCCCACTTCGTCGTCCGGCGTACCCATGGTGAAGGTGCCGGCGGGCAGCACCACCATTTCCGGGCAGTCCTTGCAGTCTTTGAAGACCTTGCCTGGTTGTGGGGCGGCGGCCTGGGCCAGGCCGGGCAGCAGGGCGCCGCACAGGGCGGTGAGTGCCAATGCGGTGAGCGGTTTGAGTCGGGATGGCATCATGGAGGCGTCTCGTTCAAAGGGAAAAGGGGTCATAACCGCTGGCTCAGCAGGGTCATGAAGCGCTGGATCTCGTCGGAGTTGTTAAGCAGGCCCGGCGAGGTGCGAATCACCGGGCCAACGTCACGGTCCACTGCGTCCACTACCACACGGTTTTTCATCAGGTAGGCCGCGATGGCATCGCTGTCCTGGTTCTTGACCCGGAAGAAGGTGAAGCCCGCTGACAGCTCGGGGCTGTGCGGCGTCACCAGTTCGATCTGCGGGTGGGCCAGCAGTTGGTCCTTGAGTTCGGTGTTGAGGGCGTGGATGCGTGTCTGCACTGGCGCCTTGCCCAGTTGCAGGTGCAACTTGAAGGCTTCGTCGGCGGCCCAGCGATGTTCGAAGGCGTGGTAGCCGCCAGGCGTCATGGTCGTGGCGAAGTTTTTGTCTTCGGAGAAGGTCGGAATCATCGGTGTGACGTATTTGTTTTCGGTCTCGCGGGCGCACACCAGGCCGGTGCCACGCGGGCCGAACATCCATTTGTGAGTGCCTGCGATGAAGAAGTCGCAGTGCATAGCGGGGAAGTCGAGGTCTTCCACGCCGAAGCCGTGCACACCATCGACGATATAGAGCAGGCGGTCCGGCTCGTCGCGGTTGCGGTTGTGTTCGTCCACCAGCTTGCCGATCTCACCGATGGGCAGTTTTACGCCGCTGCCGGATTGCACCCAGGTCATGCCCAGTACACGGGTGTTGGGGCGAATGTTGCGCTGGATATTGCCCAGCACTTCATCGGCCGAGACCTGATTGGGGTTTTTGAACAGGCGTATCTTACGAACCTGGGTCTGCTCCTTGCGTATCCGGAAGTCCAGGCTGAACTCGGTAGCGTAATGCTCATGCACCGTGGTGAGGATTTCCTGGTCGGCGCGCACCTTGATCCCGCCATAGATCATCGCCAGCCCTTCGGACGTGCTGCCGGTGAGGGCGATCTGCGCTGGCGTGGCGTTCAGGTAGCGGCCGGCCCACTCGCGTACCTGGCCCTCACGCTTCCAGGCTTCCTGCAGGTCCCAGTCCATGGCCAGGCCAGGGTTGCGGTCGATCTGTTGGCGGTAGCGTTCGATGGCCTCGCGCACGGGCCTGGGGTGCGAGGCCACCAGAAAGTTGGAAAAATGCAGGTAATTGGGGTCCTGGTTGAACAGTTGCTTCAATCCCGTCCATGGGTCGTTCGTAACAGCGGCTACTGCCTGAGGCAGCAACGCGGTGCCCAGCGGCAGGCTCGCGGCAAAGACGCCGGCCTGCTTGAGAAATGTACGGCGGTCGGTCATGGACTTACTTCGTGGTGGTTAGCGATTGGCCAATGGCTTGGCGGCTTTTTGTACCTGGTCCCACACCCGCAGGAAGTTGCCTCCCCACAGCTTGGCGATATCGGCTTCGGAGTAGCCGCGCTGGATCAGTTCAGCAGTAACGTTGCGCACCTCGCCGACGTTCTCCCAGCCCTGGAGGCCGCCGCCGTCGTTGAAGTCCGAGGCAATGCCGACATGATCGATGCCGATCTTGCGCACGGTGTAGTCGATGGCATCGCCCAGGTCCTTGAGGGTGGCCTTGGGTTCTTCCTCGAGAATGCCGTACAGCGCGCTGGCGTATTGGCCGAAGCGTTGCTCGGGCCAGGCGGCAATGATTGCATCGCCGGGCATCAGGGCCATGGCCAGGTTGGGCAGTGGCGGCAGGTCGAAGCGTGCGCGCAAGGTGTTGAGCTTGTCCTGGGTCGGCTGGCTCAAGGGGCGCAGGTAGGCGGGGAAACCCACCACTTGCACCACGCCGCCGCTGTTCTTGATCAGTTGCAGTTCCTTGTCACTGAGGTTGCGCGGGATGTCCACCGATGCCCGTGGCGCCGAGTGCGACGCCACCATCGGCGTGCGGCTCAACTGCGCGACTTGCTCCAGGGCCTTGGTCGACATCTGCGACACATCGATGATCACCCCCAGGTCATTGAGGCGATGCACCGCTTGCTGGCCGATAGGCGACAGGCCCTCGAGGGCATCGGTGGAGTCATTGAAGAACGGCAGCGGGCGCGACGAGTCGGACCAGGCGTTATTGCCGATGTAGCTGAACCCGAACATGCGCATGCCGCGTGCGGCCCACAAGTCCAGCTGGTTCAGGTCATTGCCCAAGGGGTAGGCGTTGAGCATGCTGATAAAAATCGCGAACTTGCCTTCGCCGTGCAGGCGTCGCATATCGTCCGGGGTGTAGGCAATGCCCACCTGGTTGGGAAAGTCACGCACCATGCCGGAGATGATCTTGTAGCGCACTTCCTGCTCGTGCCGGGCCTCTTCGACAAAACCGTCGGTGGGCTTGTGCGGGGCGTTGGCGCCGTTCCAGATTTCCGGCCAGCCGAAGATCGTCAGCGCGGCGCCCGACAATCGGCCGCGGGCTGCCTTGGCCAGGTCGAACTGGCCGCTGCCATCCTTGTCGGCCTCGTTGCCCGCCGTGCCGAAATCCAGGGGCAGGGTGATGTGGCTGTCGAACGACAACAGGCGATCCTGCATTTCATTGGCCTGCTTGATCACCTCCAGCGGGTAGCCGGCGTTGCCCTTGAACCACTGATCCCAGACCAGGAAACCGGCCCCGGCGCCGATAGCGAGGGCCAGCGGCAGGCCGATATACAGCGCCTTTTTCGAACGTGATTTTGTCATTGCCATCTCAGTCAGTTGAGGCCTTTGCTATCAGGGAAGAACGAGCGATGACGGGGGAAATTTAGGTGGCGGGGGCAGGGCGGTAAATTTCGTCAGGCTGCAAACGTTCTAGCTCTGATCAAGCCGTTTCCTAAGGTAGCCAATGACAATCTCCCGACGTGGGTTCATCGCAGGCCTGGCGCTGACCGGTGCAGCCGTGCCCGCGGCCTTTTATGCCCATCGCGAGTTGACACGGGAAGAAGAGTTTCCCATCACCCCCGGCGAAGCCACGGTCGACCTCGCTGACACCCAGGGCCAGCACCTGGCGAACACCCTGCGGGGCGTCTGGAGCCTGCGCCTGGAAGGCCGCGATGCGGGCCTTACGGGCCTGCCGCTGCATGGCCTGGAGTTGCTGCTCGACATCGCCCCCCGTGGGCGTGGCCTGCGCGGTTACCTGGACACCGCCGAGCAGCTGCGCGCTGAAGGCGAGCCGCGCTATCGGGTCTTGGGTGATGTGCTCACGGGCGAGGGCGCCGTGCTCTATTGGCGCTTGATCGACCGCGATTCAGCCGGCGGCGTGCCGGCCTATGAATTCAAGATGACCCTGGATGAAGTCTGGGCCGATTTCGGCAATGCCGGCAGCGCCACCCTCAGCGGGCACATCCTCGACCTTGAGCGGCCCCTGGCGCTGACCGAACGCGACAACCGTTTTATCGCCCACAAACAACTGTTCCCCGAAGCCCGCCAGCGCATCGGCCTCAACCCGACCTTGCTGGCCTGGCTGATTTCTCCCGAGCACCGCCTGTTTCACCAACTGTGGCACGCCACCCGCGACCAATGGCACAAGCTCTCCGAAGAAAAACGCGAGGCCCTGCGTGGCATCGGCTGGCAACCGGGGCCCCGTGGTCAGGAACGCGACGCCCGCGGCAAGCGCAAGGACCGCAATGGTTCGGGCATCGACTTCTTCTTCATGCACCGCCACATGCTCGGCACCGCACGTTCCATGCAGGACTTGCCCTCCTGGCCGCAATTCCCCGAGCCGCAACCGCCGTTGGAGCGCGATCGCCTGGGATTTGTACGCTACTTTGACAACCACGACGGTTTCGCACTGCCGCCCTGTTGGTCAGCGCCAGATGACGCCGACTACACCCAGTGGGTCAGCGATATCAAGGCGGCCGAGACCTACCACAGCAACTTCCAGGTGTGGGAATCGCAATACCGCGACCCGCGTTACCTGGCCAAGTTGACCCTGGGCCAACTGGGCTCGGAAATGGAACTGGGCCTGCACGATTGGCTGCATATGCGCTGGGCCTCGGTGCCCCGCGACCCGTCCAACGGCGCCCCGGTCCCCTTCGCCCGCGACCCCGCAGACTTTGCCGCACGTTGGTATGCGCCGGAGAACGACTTTCTGGGCGACCCGTTTTCATCCCATGTGAACCCGGTGTTCTGGCATTTCCACGGCTGGATCGATGACCGCATCGAAGACTGGTTTCGTGCCCACGAGCGCTTCAACCCAGGCGAGGTGAGCCGACTGGAAGTCAACGGCGTAGCCTGGTTTGCGCCAGGCCGCTGGGTGGAAATAGGTGACCCGTGGCTGGGCCCGGACACCCACGGCTGCAGCACCACGCCGGGGCTGCAACAGGGGCGCTCGATGGAGATGGACCCAGAGATCATGAAGCTGGCCCTGCGCATTACCTTCGGTGCCGATGAAGCGCTGCTCAAGGGGCTGTTCAAACGTGTGCCGCAGCGGCCATGGTATGCGCGGCATCTGAAACTCAAACGCGAGGCTTAGCAGGGGGTTTTAAACCTGCTCTTGCTCGCGCAATTGCGCACTCATCTCATCGCAACTGCGTGCCCAGTCGCTCAACCATTGCGGCATCGGCGGTGAGGTGTCGTCCAAGCCCAACTCGCGGATAAATTCGGCCGGGGGCAGGGTGCCCTTGGCAGATCGAAACAGCCCACGCATCACCACCACGCCGACCACTCGCCCATGGCTGACAAAACGGTGCTCCATCAGGTTCCACTTGTGGTCCCAGCCGAGAATGCGGGTATGCACCTCGAATGCCTCGAACAGCTTCAATTCCCGACGAAACTTGCCCCAGGTATCGCCGACTATCGGCATGGCCTTGTGGCGCAGTGCCACGCGAAAGGCGCCGGTGCGCAGCACAAAATCCATACGCGCCACATCGGCCAGGGTGAAATACCGGCCATTGGTGACATGCCGGTTCAGGTCCAGGTCCAGCGGCCAGACCCGCATGCGCACCACCGTGGTGGCCAGGCCGTGAACCGGTTTGCGCCAGGGGCGGCGCAACAGCATGTGCAGTAATCGAAACCAGAGATTCATAAAAACGCCAGACAGTTGATCAATGGCCGCACTGTACGGGGGCGGAATCGGCTAAAGTAGATGCGTAAATGACTTATTACATGCGAAAAGTGCAAGCCGGAGTTATTACATGCATGTCACCTTGCTCCTGGCGGATCAATGCTCCGCTGCCAGTGCCACCCTGGCCATGGAAATGCTCAGTGCGGCCAATCTCTTCGCTGACAGCCCGCCGTTTGAGGTGATGCTCGCGTCTATGGACGGCCATCCGGTGACAGCATGGGGCGGGCAGTGCCTGCAGGTGCAGGGCTCACTGGCGCAGATCGCGCACACCGACCTGGTGCTGATTCCCGGGTTTCTCTTTACCCTCAAGGACGCCATGCCGACGTTTGCCGCCTACGGCGCCTGGTTGCGCGAGCAGCATGGGCAGGGCGCCGTGTTGGCGTCGATGTGCACGGCGGCCTTCATGCTGGCCGAGACCGGGCTATTGCACGGCTTGCGTGCGACGACTCACTGGGCATTTGCCGGGTTCTTCCGGCGTCGATATGCCCAGGTCAGCCTGGATGAGGGGCAGATCCTTTGCGAAGACAATCGCCTGATCACGTGCGGGGGCGCTACGGCGGCGATGGACTTGATGCTGCACCTGATCCGCCGTTTCGGCTCGCCGGAGCTGGCTCATACCTGCGGCAAGTACCTGCTGATCGATGCCGGCCGCACCGAGCAGTCGGCCTACGCGATGTGGTCGCTGCCCAAAAGCCACGGTGATGCGCAGATCCTGCGTGTGCAGCATTGGTTGGAGCAGCACTTTGCCCAGTCAATGGTGATCGATGAGGTGGCCCGGCGCTTTGGTTTTGGCGTGCGTAATTTCAAGCGGCGTTTCAAGGATGCCACTGGTTGTACGCCGATTGGCTACCTGCAAACCCTGCGCCTGGAACGAGCCAAGCAGATGCTGGAGTCAACACGCATGACCCTCGCCAGCATCACGTATGCGGTGGGCTATGAGGACAGCAACTCGTTTCGGCGTCTGTTCCAGCAACGGGTGGGGATGCTGCCGGCGGCGTATCGCAAGAAGTTCCTGATCGCCCAGGGCGACGCCTGTGTACCTGATGCACCGAGGTCCTGATTTGCCTTGATGCCGCTCAGGTAAGCAGGCGCGCTGCGCCGTGGACGTGTATCACTTTTTTGCGCGGGGATTGCTCTGTGCAACACCGTGCAGCAATAGCGCCTCAAACACCCGCTGGACCCGTGGTTCGTCGCTGTGGGCCACATTGAAGCGCATTGAGTCGCGGTGGGCCGGGTCGTAGCCGAAGAGCGCGCCAGGTGCCAGTACCATGCTGCGTTTCAGGGCTTCCTGGGCCAGGAGTTCGCCGTTCACGCCAGGCGGCAGGCGTGCCCAGATGAACATCCCGCCTTCATACGCCATGGGCAGTTCGCACCCGCAGCGCTTGAGCCATTGTTCGACGCGCCCACCGGCTTCCATCAGGCGCTGCACCATGCGTTTGCGGTGCTTGGCGTAGCTGCCTTCGCTGAGCATGCGGTAGACGATCTGTTCGAACAGTTCCGAGGTGACGCCGCCGCTCATCAATTTCATGTTGGTCAGGTTGGCGGCCAGTTGCGGAGCGGCCACGACATAGCTGACGCGGGTGTTGGCACTCAGGATCTTCGAGAACCCCGACAGGTAGGTGACCTGGTCCAGCCCGGCGACGGCGGCCAGGCGTGGGGGAGGGTTGGGGTGCAAGTCGCCGTAGAGGTCGTCCTCGACGATGTGGCAGTGGTACTGCTGGGTCAGTTGCAACAGGCGAAACGCTTGGCTGGGGCTGAAGGAGTGGCCGGTGGGATTGTGCAACACGCTGGTGGTCAGATACAGGCTGGGGCGGTGTTCGGCCAGCAGCTGTTCGAGGGCGCTGAAGTCAAAGCCGTCGGGGCGGCGTGCAATGGTGATGACTTTGACGCCGTGCAGCGCCAGGTTGGCGTGGAAGTTGAAGTAGCACGGCGCGTCGAGCAGCACCGTGTCGCCGGGGCGTGCGAGCAGGCGCATGAGCATGTCCAGGCCCTGCACGGTATTGGGTGTGGTGATGATCTGTTCCACCGGCACCGACAAGCCTTCGCCGTGCAGTTTCTGTTGCAGCGCCTGGCGCAGCGGCAACAGCCCCGCCGGCGTGCCCAGCCCGGCGATGCGCAGTGACGGCGCACGCACTACGCTGCGCATGGCCTGGCGGATCGCTTCGCCATTGAGCCAGTCCTCCGGCAAGTGCCCGCCACCGGGGCGCAGTTCGCCACTGGCGGTGGCCAAGGGCCGGCGCAATACGCTGAGCAGGTCTTGGGGCAATAGGTCCACCCAGGTCACCGAGGCAGGGCGGGTGCTGTCCATCGCCACGAAGTAGCCGCGGCCCTGGCTCGAGGTGAGCAGGTGGCGACCGCGCAGGCGGTCGAGTGCCTCATTGAGGGTGAACTTGCTGACGCCGAGGATCTGGGTCAGTTCACGCACGGATGGCAGTTTGCTGCCCGGTGCCCATTCGCCATTTTCGATGGCCTGGCTGAACGCCTCGACGATCTGCTGGACCTTGGGCGTGCCTTCTACGAAAGCGATGGCGGATACAAACATGACGCGTCCTTGTGTTTGCCGGTGCTTTTACCGGTGAAGTTAGGCCGGATTAGGCACCACTTTACCTGCCTTGCGCAATGCCACTCCCCTAGACTGCGCGGCATCTCGCCAGGAGATGGCGATATTTCCTACACCTGAGCAATGGATTTTGCATTTCCATGAAGACTTATATGTGCGCACCCTGCGGTTTTATGTACGTAGAAGAACTGGGTATTCCGGAGGACGGAATTCCCGCAGGCACCCCTTGGGAAGAGGTGCCTGAAGACTGGACATGCCCGGATTGCGGCGTGACCAAGGCCGATTTCATGGCCATCAATCTTCCTGAACGTCAATTTGCCTGACACTCCATCAACGAAAGGAATCGTCCCATGAACAGCAAACTGATCAACGCCACCGTCCCGTTCTGCACCGGTGTGGCCCACCAGAAGTACCTGGGCGCCGAAAAGGGCCTGCAAACCGCCATCGAAGGTGACTGCACCCACTGGTACATCGACGGCAGCCTGTTCGGCGAAATGGTCGATGACTGGACCGAGGCGCGTATCGAGAGCCTGCAGGCGCAAATCGCGGCCACGGGGGTCAAGCCGGTTTTCCATGGCAACTTCAAAGCGCCGTTGGGCAGTGATGTCGAAGCCTTCCGTAGTGCGGCTGTGGAGTACGTCAAAAAAGAAATCGACATCGCCAGCCGCCTGGGCGCGCCGTTGATCATTCACGGTGGTTGCATCGTCGAGCCGAAAATGGTGCTGATGGCCAAGAAGGTTGCCCTGGAGCATTACCTCAAGTCGGTGCAGGAACTGGCGCGCTACGCCGAGGCCAAGGGCACGGATATCTACCTGGAGAACCTGTCCAACTACGTCAACTATCGGCCGTTCCACTACATCTTTACCCATGAAGCCGAATACGCCTTTGTGTTCGAGCGCCTGCAAGCCCACAGCAATGTGTATTTCTTCCTCGATGCCGGCCACGCCAACATCGAGAACGGCCTGCCGGCAGAAGTGGTGCGCAAATACCACCACCTGATCAAGGGCATTTCCTTCAGCAACAACAACGGCGTGCAAGACCAGCACTTCGGCATCCATGACGGCAACTGCGATTACGCCGATGTGCTGCAGGCCATTGTCGAGACCAACTGGAAGGGCCTGGTCGCGTTTGAAACCCGCAACCAGACCGCCAAGGCTGCCCTGGCTGACCTGGCGGTGATGTACCGCGACTCCCTGACCACCGAAATCGCTGTCGCCTGATTGGCCGGGGGCGAGCGCTGGCCGCGTTCGCCCTGTTGCTGCTGTTTCTTTTTATTCAAGGTGCTGGCCATGACAAGTGCGTTAACCCTGTCTTCATTTCTCTACTTTCTGTTGTTTTGCGCCACCATGACCTTCAGCCCGGGCCCCATGACGTTGCTGTTGCTGAGCCTGGGCTTGAAGGACGGCCTGCGCAGTTCGATCCCGGCGCAGGTCGGCGCCAGTGTGTCGTACCTGATTTCAATCCTGATCTTTGCCGTCGGCTTCTCGGAGTTGATCAAGGGCAACCTCGCCATTACCCAGACCATTCAGTTTGTCGGGGTGGCCTACATTCTTTACCTGGCCTACAAGCAGTGGACCAGCAGTGGCGTGTCGATCAACAACGCCGACAAGGTCGAGGGCGCGCGCAGCTTGTTTGGCAAAGGACTGTTGACCGGGTTTTCCAACCCCAAGACCATCATCATGTTCAGCGCCGTGTTCCCGCAGTTTGCCGGCGCCGGTGAACACAGTTCGGCGGCGGACATCGCCATCCTTGGCCTGACCTTCCTGCTGCTGCAATTTGCCAGCGGCTGCCTGTATTGCTATTTCGGCCAGCGCATCAAACACGTGCTGGAAAACCCCAAGCGGCGGGTGTTGTTGCAGCGAATCACGGCCGTGTTGCTGCTGGGCGTCGCCTTGATGCTGGCGCGTGGGTTTTCGCACTGAAGTATTAGCCAATAAGCGGTAGTGGCGATTTGACGTCGCCCTGATAGACTCCAGGCATTCACCCAGGATCGCCCCCACCATGCCAGCCGTCGGAGGAAAAGGACTTCCGCTCGCTTTGCGCTTGTACAAATCTCGCGTGCTGGGGCTGACGCTCGGCTTTGTGTGCGTGGCGTTCGGCATGTATCCGTTGAATCCGTCCCTGTGGGTGTGGGCCTGGATGCTGATCAATGCCTTTGCGTGGCCGCACCTGGCTTTTCAATGTTCGTTGCGCTCGGCCAATACCTTGCGCAGCGAACGCCGCAGCCTGCTGTTCGATTCCTTTTGCGGTGGGTTCTGGGTTGGCGCGATGCACTTCAACCCGCTGCCCAGCGTCACCACCTTGTCGATGATGAGCATGAACAACGTCGCCATTGGCGGGCCGCGCTTCCTGTTCGCGGGTTGGGTGGCGCAGGCACTGGGGCTGGGCACCGCGTTGCTGCTGTTCACACCAGGATTTATCGCCGTGACCACCCAGGCCCAGCTGTATGCCTGCCTGCCGATCCTGATGCTGTATCCCCTGGCCCTGGGCTGGATCTGCTACCGCCAGGCCGTCACCTTGGCCCGCCACAAACGTGAACTGCTGGCCTTGAGCCGCACCGACAGCCTGTCGGGCCTGCTCAACCACGGCGCCTGGAAGGACCATCTGGACCTCGAGTTTCAACGTTGTCGCCGTGGCCCGGGCGGTGCCGCCATCGCGTTGATCGACATCGACCACTTCAAGACCATCAACGATACCTACGGCCATGTGACTGGCGATATCGTCCTGCGCCAACTGAGCAAGGTGCTGCGCCAGAACCTGCGCACTACCGACCTCGCCGGACGCTATGGCGGTGATGAGTTCTGCGTGATCCTGCCAGACATGCCCCTCAACCGTGCCACCGAGGTGATGGAGGCCTTGCGCGGTCGCTTCAACGCCTTGGCCTACGCCCAGGACCCGACACTGCGAGTGAGCCTGAGCATCGGCCTGGCGCCGTACCAGCCGAGCCACGCCGACTCCATCAGTTGGCTCAACGACGCCGACCAGGCGCTGTACGAGGCCAAGAGCAGCGGGCGCAACCGGGTCAGTTCGGTACAGGGCAGTTGGTTGCGGTCAGTTTAGTGGGGTAGGGTGGCGGGGCACCCTCCAACAAAAAACAAGGATCGGTCCATGCTCTTCACCTTCCCGTGTACCCTGTTGGCCGCTACCCTGGCCTTGTCTTTCAGCCTGCCGGCCTACAGCGCCGAGCCTCATAAACAGATCCAGCAACAGGCCGAACAATACAAGGCCGAAGCCTTGAAGCTGCTGGAGCGCCTGGTGAATATCGACTCGGGCTCAGGCTACGAGCCGGGCCTGACCCAAGTGCGCGATATCGCCGTGGATGAGTTGAAACAGTTGGGTTTCACCATCGAATTGGTGCCGGATAAAGCCGCCAACAATAGCCATGTGGTCGCTACCCTCAAAGGCACCGGCAAGGCCAAGATCCTGCTGATGGCCCATATGGACACCGTATTCAAGGAAGGCTCGGCTGCCGAGCGCCCCTTCCACATCAAGGACGGCCGCGCCTACGGCCCCGGCGTGATGGATGACAAGGGCGGCATCGTTGCGGGCATCTATGCGCTCAAGGTCCTCAAAAGCCAGGGCTTCAAGGATTACGCGCAGATCACCTTCCTGCTCGACGCCAGCGAAGAAACCGGCTCCGACGCCGCCTCCGAACTGATCCGCAACACTGCCAAGGGCCACGACGTGACCCTGAACCTGGAACCCGGCCGCCCCGCCGACGGCCTGGTGGTGTGGCGCAAAGGCAGCGCCACCGCGGTGGTCGAAGTCAAAGGCAAGGCCGCCCACGCCGGCGTTGCGCCGGAACTGGGACGCAACGCCGCCATGGAAGCCGCGCACCAGATCCTGCAACTGGGCAAACTCGGCGATGAAGACAAGAAAACCACCATCAACTTCACCGTGCTCAAGGCCGGTGACCGCACCAACGTCATCCCTGACCAAGCCACCGCCAAGGCCGACGTGCGTGCGGCCTTGCCGGAAGAGTTCGACCGGATCGAGAAAGACCTGGCGCGGGTTTCAGCCAACAAATTGATCCCGGAAACCGAAGTTAAAACCAGCCTGCAGCGCGGCCTGCCACCGATGCCGCAGACCGCAGAGTCGGATAAGTTGGTAGCGATAGCCCAAGGGATTTATGGCGAACTGGGACGCAAGTTGACCATCGAAGGCAGCGGCGGCGCGGCGGATGCCAGCTTGTCCGCCGGGGTAGGCACGCCGACGCTGGATGGGTTTGGGATAGTGGGGGGTAATATTCACACGGCGGAGGAATATGCCGAGGTGGAGAGTGTGGTGCCGCGGGTTTATTTGTTGAGTCGGATGATCATGGAGCTTTCCAAGCGCTGATCAGAACACTGGATTGCAGAACGAATCGGGTTTGAATGGGGGAGAAGTGCCCGTCCGGCAAACGCAGATCCCCTGTGGGAGCGGGCTTGCCCGCGAAGGCGGTGTGTCAGTCGCTGCATGTGTTACTGCACTACCGCTTTCGCAGGCAAGCCAGCTCCCACATTTGATCTTTGTTGATTTGAGCGTTGTGTTTGCTTTGTTTTGTTGGATTACTCGTCTGCTGTCGCTTCAGCGTGATAACGAATTAGACATTCAAGTAATGTTCTCATAAAGGCTCTTCTGTCGATGATTTCATCTTCGAAGTAAGTGTCAAATAGATAAAATACGGACTCAAAATTTTCGTCCGCGCTGAGAAAATGCTGGAGTGTGTTGATGTGCCATTCTCTTTCATCTTGCTTATATTTGATGAATTCAGGCTTGGTTAGCTTGTTGAATAACCATGTGAGTTCCTCGTGATGGTTCACGTTTATAGAAGTAATTAGCTCTTCTCGGTCCACATCTCTGGTGTTTTCGATGCAGTAGGTAAATAATAATCCTTTAAGTATTGATAGCTGTGGTTGTCTTTTCATGTTTAAAAGTTCATGTAAGCAGTAAAGAGGTTTCTGTTTTCATTCAAATGCACAAAGGGTTATCTCTGTTTTCCATATTCTAATTCATCCCTTTTATACCCTTCACCTATAAACCTCTCCATACAGATCATTGGATTGCAAAGCGAAGCGGGTTTGAATGTGGGAGGAGTTCCAGGTAAGCGCAGATCCCCCTGTGGGAGCGGGCTTGCCCGCGAAGGCGGCGCGTCAGTCGCTGCATGTGTTACTGCAGTACCACTTTCGCAGGCAAGCCAGCTCACACATTTGGTATTAGGGCTTGCCCCGTCCCACATTGAGTACTCGGTATATTCAATGTGGAAGTCACCATGTGGCAGGGTCTTCGAGGCTGGCTTTTTGGAGGTCTTCTTTCCACCATTCATTAGTTAATCTATAAATTTCTTCGAAAAAACCTTTTGGATTGTCCATTTCACTCCATCCCCACGGCAGGGTGCAATAATAGCCGGGAGCCTGTCTCAATAAGTGCGAAAAATCAAAGGTTTCGTCGCTAAGTGCAGCCTCCAATTTGTCGCATAAAACCTTGCGATGTCGATAGCTTAGATCTGAAGATTTCTCAATTATGTGTTTTTTGATCAGTCGCCTTCTGTCTGTGTCAAGGTTGATGTCGTAACGTGAAAACTCTTCGCCTAAAGTCTCTTCGCGATCATAAATATCGAACGGGCCGAGTAGGTGTCGAAGTTTCGGTGCGTACGGGACATCTAGAAAAGGGTGTTTCAGCATTGGTCATTACTCACAGGGAATACGGTATAAAGTTCTTTGGTTTCGCGATCAAATTTTGCGATCGCTGCATCCATATTTTCATCAAGTATTGGATTGTCCCGATCAGTAGGGTTTGGTATGTATCCTCTTCCGCAACCCTGCATTTCGATTCGGACAATTGGGTTGCCGTAGTAATCTTCCCCGGTAAAAGGCGGTAGATTGCGTTCTGCTCTGGTGGTTACCTCATTTAGTACAGCGAACTGCGCTCGATGACTTTTAAACTGCGTACTTAACTGCATAAGATTTTTCCTATAGTGGCGGTATTGATTTGTTTAGGGGGGCGATCGATTATTTTTTGAGGACTAAGTAGTTCTCAATTTTTCTTACGATGTGGCTCAGCCAAAGCGGCCCTGATGCCCACTCGTGCGGATAGTAATAATAGCAATACTGTTTGTGTAGCAGGTTCTCCAAAAGATTTGATTCGTTTGTATAGTGTTTGATCAGTTCTAGAATTTCTTCTTTTACGGTGATGATTACATCCGTAGAGGAGTCCAGTAGAAAAGCATCAATGACCTCGTCAGCTGTGGCGTGTTCATCTACCCAGTCTTGATGGAAGTAAGCTCCAAAAAATTGCTGAAGTTCAGTTAGTTGGTTGTTCATTTTTCTATTGGGTATCCTGTCAGTAAAAGGTAGCCGTCGGGCATTTTTGGTTTTCGAATTAAAACTAGCATAAACTTATAAACAGGTATGGATTCTGTGGTGCCTCTTATAACGCTCAAGCCTACGGGTTGGCTCGAATGTTCTCTGATAATATGCTTGTCCTTTGTTCCTTGTAGGAATTTGGATATTTCCTGACTATGCGAAGCCAAACTTTTGGATACAAGTTCTTCTGCGTCTTCTAAAGTTTTGAACGTAGACGCTGCAGGTATATGTGGCTCCGCCTCAAGCCGTTCTACCAATTGATAGTCAGTCCGCTCTACGTGTTTCTTAATCAGATGTCCGCCTGCTTTTTCATGCCCGTCTAGTACGCTGCTGGGTATTTTTTTTGCTGGAGCGCCGACTTTTGAGTCAGGACAAATTCCAACTTTACAGCTCAGCCCTAAGGGATCTACCCACCCCGTAGGATTGGCCACATACCGGTACCCATTGATCCCACCCGCCAGCTTCACTGGATCTGGCGTCAAGTAACGACCAATATCCGGATTGTAGTAGCGATGGCGGTTGTAGTGCAGGCCGCTTTCCGCATCGAAATACTGCCCTTGAAACCGCAGCGGGTTGTCGATTTTGCCTACGTCGAGCCGGGCGATCTGGCCGTAGGCGCGGTAGTGGGCGGACCAGACGATTTCGCCTTCGGTGTCGGTCAGTTCTTGCGGAGTGCCGAGGTGGTCGAGTTGGTAGTGGTAGGGCTTGGTTTCTCTTGGGCCGAAACCTTCCAACAGCGCCAAGGGGCGGAAGCTGTCGGGCTCGTAGAGGTAGCTGCGATGGCGCTCTGCATGGTGTTCGGCTATCAGCTTGTCGCCCTGCCAGAAAAACTCGGTGGTTTTGTCGTCCACGGTTTTGCTGATGCGCCGCCCAAACGGGTCATAGCGATAGCTGGCGGTTTCGCCGTTCGGTTTTGTGATGCTGATTAACCGATGCTGGCAGTCGTAGTGATATTCGGTGACGAGTTGCTGGCCTTTGCCGCGTCGTTCGCGGATAAGGTTGCCGAAGGCGTCGTAGTCGTAATGGCGGTCGCCCTGAATTATCAGGCGGTTGGCCGCGACGATGTCCGGGCCGGGGCGGTCTTGCATCAGCAGGTTGCCGGCCGGGTTGTGGGCGAAGCGTTCCTGGACGTCCTGGGAGTGATCGGCGCGGGTCAGGCGGTTTAGCGGGTCGTAGCGGTAAAGGTGTTCGCCTTTGCGGGTGTCGAGCAGGCGGGCGAGGTTGCCGGTTTTGTCGTAGTCGTATTGGCGTTGGTAGAGGTGGTTTTGTTGCTGCGTTACCGCATGGGCGTGCAGGCGGTGTTGGTCGTCGTAGTGGTAGTGGCTGAGCAGTTGGCCTTGTTGGCGTTGGTGCTCGCGACCGGCACGGAAAAGGTGGGAGGTCAGCAGCGTGCCATTCAGTTCGACGGTAGCGAGGTGGCCGCCTTTGTCGTGGGTGAAGGTGACGCGGTTATTGTCCGGCAGGCACAGGGTTTTCAGTTGCCCGCAGGCGTCGTAGCCGTAGCGCAGGGTGCCCCAGCCCTGGTGTTCGGCGGTGAGGCGGTTTTGGCGGTCGTATTCGTAGGCCAACGCCCAGTGGCCATCCTCGACGCTGAGGAGGTTGCCTTGGCGGTCGTAGCCATAGTCGACAACGCTGGCATCGGGCAGGGTTTTTCGTACGAGGCGACCGGCGTGGTCGCGCTCGTAGCGGGTGATTAGCTGACTGTTATCGTCGCCGTATTCGGTCTTCTCCAGCAGGTTGCCGTTGAGGTCGTAGGCATAGGCGGTGCGCTGGCCGTCGAAGCCGGTTTCCTGGCGGATCAGGCCGTTGGGGTGGTAGTCGAGTTGGTAGGTTTCGCCGGCTTCGTTTTCGATCTCGGTGAGCAGCAGCCGGGCGTTGTCGTAGCGGTACTTGACCTGGGTGCCGTCGGCGTTGAGACGGCGGCTGATCAGGTGCAGGCCGTCGGCGTATTCGTAGCGGGTGACGTGGCCGAGTTCGTCGCGTTCGGCGATGATTTTGCCGTAGGGGTTGTAGCTGAATTCTCGTGTGGCACCGCCTGGCAAGACGAGGCGAATCAACCTGCCGACGCTGTCCCATGCATAACCGGTCTGCGCGCCGTGTTCATCCTCACAGGCAACTTGCCGCCCCAGATCGTCATAGCGATAACGCTTGATCCCACCATTGGGCAATTGCTCCTCAAGCAACTGCCCGCGTTCGCTCCACACCAGTCGATGGCAACTGTGATCCGGGTACCAAACTCCAGTCAGTTGCCCGTGCTTGGTGTAACTGTAGTCAGTAACCTCACCATCGGGATCGGTCCTACGCGTAACATCGCCTTGCTCATTACGCTCGTATTTCCAGACCGCCTCCCCACGCCTGACAACCCGTACAAAACCGTTGTCATGCTCGTAGGACGTTGGCTCATCATCCCCCGGAAACAGCGCCACCAAGCGTCCGGCGTCGTCATATTGATAGGCCGTCACCGCGCCCATCGGGTCTTGCTCGACGGTCAGCCGGCCCTGGTCGTCGTAGGATTTAAAGTGCGTGGCGCCGTCCGGATCAATCCTCTGCACCAACCGCGCCCGCTGGTCATGGACATACACCTCCTGGCTACCATCGGCGTTATGCACCGTGACACGCCCGTCATCGCCCCAGGCATAGCGCGTGTCCATCTGCGAAAAACTCGCCCAATGCCGAACGCAGCGCGCCGCCTTGCCCGCGCGTTCCCACTCCCAAAAGAAACTCGCCCCACCGGCTAACTGCCGCTCGACAATGACGTGCTGATCGTCGTACCGATAACGCTCGCTTTCACCGACGGCATTGGTCGCACACACCAGTCGTCCAGCTTCGTCATAGGCGTAGGAAACGATGTTCTGCTCGGTTTCCCAAACGTAGGGCTCACGCCCTTTGGCGCGATGAACCTGGTAGTCCACCGCGACGATGCGGTCCAGCTCATAACGAAGCAGCAACGAACGACCCGCACCGTTATCCAGCCGCTCAATCCGTCCTGAGCGATCACGGCAAAGGCGCAGCCGGTTGTCATACGCATCGCTGATGGCTGTGAGCACACCGTCGCGAAAGTGATAGAAACGCGAGGCCTGGGCCAGCACCAGTTCATCAGGCGAGGCTCCCAAATAGATCGCCGCTTCGGCCAGGCTATTGGTGATCGCGGGCCGAGAAACGGTGGGCAAGGGCAGGGTAGTCGAGCGGTTCTCATGGTCAGTCCACACCACCAAATCGCCGGAGACCACCAGCCGATGAGCCAGCGCATGGCTCCAGCCAAACCCCAACCCACAATCGACTTCCACCGCACTGGTGCGGTACAGCCGCGTCCACGCAAACGGCAAGATCCCATCCAGCGCGCCATCGGTGAGGGTCAGCAATTCCTCGCCGGTGACCATCGACACCGGGCAGCCGTTGGTAACGGTCTTGTCCGCTGGCGTCGCCGCATCGCCTTTAGGATTTGAAGCCACCGCCGGCACATCATCCACACGCTCTTTCTGCGTCAGCACTACGTTCTGCCGCGCTCGCCAGCGCATCTGCACCGTGCCTTGCTTCAGCCCTCCCACCACCCCGCGAACCGCCACCGCTTTGTAGCGGTCCACCGCCCGCATGAACGTTGTGAGGATCGTCAGCACACCGGTCACGAAACCCACGGCTGACTGAAGAATCCCTGCGCCGTACTTGACCAGGCGCATACTCAAATACGCCACGCCCGCTGCCGGCAGCGCGATGGTCAACACCACGCCAATCACCAGGTCAATCAGCAGCGATACCATAAAACCGGCGGCCGCTTGCGCAACTTCACTAGGCGGTAACGCCTCCAGCCAGATCATGGCGGTGCGCAGTAACAGGTACAGTGCCGCCTCATCACTGGCCAGCAACATCGCCTGTTCCATGACCTTGGGCGCATCGGTGGCGATTTGCGCCAACTTCGCCGCCTCGCTACCCAGTTGCTCGACGAACTTGAGCGGGTCTTCAAGAATCGCCTGCACCTGCTTGATGCTGTCCCACACCTCCGTGATCGCTGCCCAACTGCCGGCGAGCACGCCGTTGCCTATTGCGCTGGCGGGGGATTGCTGCCAATGCGGCTTGAAGCCTTGCCACTGCTCGCGCAGCCATTGCTCCAGATCCGCAGTCAGCCCGGCATAGGAAGCAAACAAGGCATCGACTTGCTGCGCTGAAACACCGCCCTGAACCCTTACCTGATAGCGCCCGCCGGCGGCGCATTCGTGGAAACCGTCGCCGTGCTCGTCGAGCAGGATGACCCTGGAGCTGCCGTCATCCAGCCCGATCACTTCAACCGGAATATTGCCGATCGCCACGTCGTACGCTGACTCGAACCTGCTCTGGATCTTCAGCACACCCCCTGCCGGACAGCGGGCCACGGTGGAAAAGTCCGCATCGCCAAGACCGACCGACTGCTGTGCATCCCCAACCCGCAACACCCGATCCATACCCAGCAACGAAGGCATGTCCGCCGCATGACTGACCGTATCCAGCGCACGCGAATACCAGGCGCCCATCTGCTGGCGGTACTCCACCAGGCTCTGATGGAAACCATCCAGCTCGTGTTCGATAAAGGTAATGTGGGCTGCTTGGGTCATACGCGGCGGCTCCCCAAGGGGGGCGGCCAGGTAACCAAGGCACTAACAGGAAAAACCATCTGCAATCCCTCGCACTGTTTGATCAGGCGAGGGACTTTGCAGCGGTGGAAAGCGGAGGGGAGTAGAGCTTATCCGGCTGTTACGTGGGACGTTTCAGCAACCTTGTCGCGCAGTACCAGGCTGCACAGCGCCGGCAGGAACAACAGCGTCAACACCGTGCCCACCAGCACACCGCCAATCAGCACATAAGCCAGCGACGACCAGAACACCGAGAGCGTCAACGGAATAAACGCCAGCGCCGCCGCCAGTGCGGTCAGGATCACCGGGCGGGCACGCCGCACGGTGGCTTCGATAATGGCTTCGCGAATCGCCATGCCGTGGTCCTGGTTCTGGCGGATCTGGTCGGTGAAGATCAGCGTATTGCGCATCAGAATGCCGCCGATGCCAATCAGGCCCAGGATCGCGTTGAAGCCGAACGGCTGGTTGAACAGCAACAAAGTCGGCACTGCACCAATCAGGCCCAAAGGCGCGGTAGCGAACACCATGAACATCACGCCGAACGAGCGCACCTGGAACATGATCACCGTGAGGGTCAGCAGGATCATGATCGGAAACAGCGCCGCCAGGGCCACGTTGGCCTTGGCGCTTTCCTCAACCGGGCCGCCGATGTCGATTTTGTAACCGCTGGGCAGCTTGGCGATCAGCGGTTGCAGGTCTTTGTACACCGCCATTTCCACATCGGGCGGTTGTACGCCGTCGATGATGTCGGCGCGTACCTCCACGGTGGTGGCGCGGTCGCGGCGCTTGAGGATCGGTTCTTCCATCACCGCCTTGAAATGCCCGACCTGGGCCAGCGGCACCGACGTACCGGCGCTGTTGGTCAGTGTCATGTTGTTGAGGTTGGCCAGGTCTTCGCGTTGGCTGCCTTGGGCGCGGGCCACCACTGAGACGGTGCGGTTGCCTTCGCGAACTTCGGTGATCGGGTTGCCGCTGAGCAGGGCGTTGAGTTGGGACTTGACCTCGTCGGGGGTAAAACCCAGCAAGCGCAAGCGATCCTGGTCCAGCACCAGGCGATAACCGCTTGCACGCTCGCCCCATTCGAGGAAGGTGTCTCTGGTCAGCGTGTTGCCGGCCACGACCTGACGCACGTCTTCAGACAGCCCGCGCAGCACATTCAGATCCGGCCCGGAGACGCGAAACACCACCGGGAACGGCACCGGCGGGCCAAATACCAACTGCGTGACCCGTACCCGCGCCGACGGAAATTCGCCTGCCGCAATGCGTTCACGCATCCGCAGTTTCAGCGCGTCGCGGGCGTGGGAGTCCGGCGTTTGCACGATCAACTTGGCGAACGCCGGGTCCGGCATTTCAGGGTTCAACGACAGGAAAAACCGCGGTGCACCGCCGCCCACATAGGTGTCGACCATACTGGTCTGCGGCTCTTGCAACAGCGCCTTCTCCACCTGCGCCGCCACGGCTTCGGTGCTTTTGAACGCACTGCCGGGTGGCATATACACTTCCAGAATCAGTTCCGAGCGGTCGGAATCCGGGAAGAATTGTTTCTTCACCACCGCCATACCCAGGCCGCACACCACGAACGCGGCCACCACCAGCCCGGTCACCAGCCAGCGCCCGCGCACGCAGGCCTCCACCAGGCTGCGCAGTTTCTGGTAGTAGCGCCCGGCATAAATCGCATCATGCCCGCCGGGCACTGGCTTGATCTGCGGCAACAACTTCACGCCCAGGTAAGGCGTGAACACCACGGCCACCAGCCAGGATGAAATCAGGGCGAAACCCACGATCCAGAAGATATTGCCGGCGTATTCACCCGCCCCGGAGCGCGCAAACCCAACCGGCAGAAAACCGATGATGGTGACCAGGGTGCCGGTCAGCATCGGCGCTGCTGTGGAACTCCAGGCGTAGGTGGCCGCGTGGATGCGGTCAAAGCCTTCTTCGAGTTTGACCACCATCATCTCGATGGCAATGATCGCGTCGTCCACCAACAGGCCCAGGGAGATGATCAATGCGCCGAGGGTCACGCGGTCGAATTCACGGCCGGTGACCAGCATGATCACGAACACGATCGACAGCGTAAGCGGCACGGCTGCCGCCACCACCAGCCCCACGCGAAAGCCCAGGGCCAACAGGCTGATCAGCATCACCACGGCCAGGGCCACGAAGAATTTGAGCATGAACTCGTTGACCGCCAGGCTGATGTTTTTCGCCTGGTCGGAGACTTTGGCGAAGTTCACGCCCAGAGGCAGGTCGGCCTGGATTCTGGCTTCCTGGGCCTGCAGGCTCTTGTCCAGTTCCAGGCCGTTCCAGTGCTTCTCCATGATCACGCCCAGCATCAACGCCGGGTCGCCCTGATGGCGGATGCGATAACTGGGCGGGTCTTCATAACCCCGGCTCACGGTGGCCACATCGGCGATGCGTAATACGCGGCCATTGACTTGCAGGGGCACGTTTTCGATCAAGGCCAGGCTGTCGAACGCGCCGTCGATGCGGATATAAGCGCGGGCGCCCGCCGTTTCGACGAAGCCTGAGGGCGCCACGGCATTTTGTGCGGCGAGGGCGGCGAAGATCTGTTCGGGCTTGATGCCCAGGGTTGCCAGGCGCTCATAGGAAAACTCTACAAACACGCGCTGGGCCTGCTCGCCAAGGATATTGACCTTCTTCACCCCTGGCAGGTTGAGCAAACCCTGGCGCAGCTCCTCGGCCATTTGCACTTGTTGGCGATGGGGCAGGTGTTCGGCTTCCAGGGCGTACAACGCAAAGTACACGTCGGAATATTCATCGTTGAAAAACGGCCCGATCACGCCCTTGGGCAGGCGCGTGGCTTCGTCGCTGAGTTTTTTGCGGGTCTGGTAGAACAGCTCCTGAATCTCGCTCGGGCGTGTGGACTCCAGGAAGGTCATGCGCATCGACACGAAGCCTGGCTGGGCGATGGTCTCGACGCGGTCGTAGTAGTCCAGTTCCTGCAGGCGCTTTTCCAGGCGGTCGGCCACTTGCTCCTGCATCTCCTGGGCGGTGGCGCCGGGCCAGGCGGCGGTGATGGTCATGACCTTGACGGTAAACGAAGGGTCTTCGGCGCGCCCCAGCTTACCGAACGCGATGACCCCGGCGACGAGGATCGCAATCAGCAAGAACAAGGTGACGGCGCGGTGCTTGACGGCCAGTTCGGAGAGGTTGATCCCGCGCATACTCATTGATCCTGCTGACGGTTGAGGGCCAGCGCCTGGGCGGGCAGCAAGCGCACCGTATCGCCGCTGTGCAGCAGGTGAGCGCCGAGGGCGACGATGGTTTGGCCGGGTGTTACGCCGCTGTCGAGCAAGGCGTCTTCCTGGCCGAGGCTGGCGACCTTCACCGGGGCGAAGCTGATCTTTTGATCATCGCCAATCAGCCAGACGCCCGAGCCTTGCCCCGCATCCTGCAAGGCGCCAATCGGCACGCGGGTTTGCAAGGGTTGGCCGTTGCCTTGCAGGCGCACGGTGATGGTGGAGCCGAGGGCGAAACGCTCGACCGAACCCTGCAGCACGTAACGTGCGCGGTAGGTGCGGGTGACCGGGTCGGCGCTGGCGGACAGTTCGCGCAGGGTGGCGGTCACGGCCTGGTCCGCTGCGCCAAAGGGCAACGCCAGGGCTTTTTGCGAAGCCAGGTCACGCCGGTTCTCCGGCAGGTTGACGATGGCTTCGCGGGCGCCGTCATGGGCCAGGCGCGCCACGATTTGCCCTTCGGCCACCACTTGGCCGCGATCGGCCAGCACGTCGGTGATGATGCCGTCGCCATCGGCCTTGAGTACCGAATAAGTGCGACGGTTTTCGATCTGGCTGGCATCCGATTGCGCCGCGGCCAGTTCGGCCTGGGCGACGCGCAGGTTGGTGGCCGACTGGTCGAAGATCTGCCGCGACACCGCGCCGGTGCTGGCCAGGCGCTGGTAACGGTTTTCATCGTCACGGCGCTGGCGCAGTTGGGCCTGGGCGGCGTTGACGCGGTTCTTGGCCGAGCGCAGCGCCAGTTCGAAGTCGCCGATGTCCAGCACCAACAGGGTGTCACCACGGGAGACGTGCTGGCCGGGGTCGACCTTGCGCTCGATCACCTTGCCGCTGACCCGAAAGCCCAGGTTGCTTTCTGTGCGTGCCGCTACTACGCCGGTGTAGGCACTTTGCTGGGTGCCGGCGGCTTCGACCTTGGCGGCGAGTACCGGGCGCGGCACTGGCACCTGGGCGGTATCGGCCTTGCTGTTGCAGCCATTGAGGAACATCAACAGGGCCAGGGGCGTGAGAAGACGCAGGGGGAGAGGGGGCATGGCGAACTCCAGGGTGACCATAGTTCAAAAAATTACGGTCGTAATTTTCTGCTTATATTATGGTTGAAATATAAATTAATCCAGCCCTCGGATAATCCCGGTCATTCAGGCGCAGGTCCCCGTGTGGGAGCGGGCTTGCTCGCGAAGAGGCCGGGTCAGCAATATTGGTGCTGACTGACCCATCGCTTTCGCGAGCAAGCCCGCTCCCACAGGTTAAAACAGCGTTCTATATGTAGAACGATCAGGGCCAATTTTGCCGTCTAGTGCTCAGAGGTGAGGCGAATTAAGCTGTACTCACTTTGGAGGTACACCATGAAAAAGCTGATTGGTATCTACACCAGCCCCCGCGCCCACTGGGTCGGCGACGGCTTCCCTGTACGCACGCTGTTTTCCTACGACACCATGGGCAAGCACATCAGCCCATTCCTGTTGCTGGATCACGCAGGTCCGGCCGAATTCACCCCGACTGAACAACGTCGCGGCGTTGGCCAGCATCCGCATCGCGGTTTTGAAACCGTGACCATCGTCTACGACGGCGAAGTCGAGCACCGCGATTCCACCGGTGCCGGCGGCAAAATCGGCCCGGGCGATGTGCAATGGATGACCGCAGCCAAAGGGATCCTGCACGAAGAGTTTCACTCCCAAGACTTCGCCCGTAGTGGCGGCGCACTGGAGATGGTGCAACTGTGGGTCAACCTGCCGGCCAAGGACAAAATGGCGGATGCCGGTTACCAGACCATCGTCGATGGCGACATTCCGGTGCTGCCATTGGCAAACGACGCCGGTCACCTGCGCCTGATTGCCGGGGAATTTGCCGGTACTCAAGGCCCGGCCCGCACCTTCACGCCGATAGACGTATGGGACTTGCGCCTCAACGCCGGTAAAGCGGTCACGCTGGACCTGCACGCCGGGCGTAACACCGCCTTGGTGGTGCTCAGCGGCACGTTGTTGATCAACGGCGACGAGGTCGCACGCCAGGGGCAATTGGCGCTGTTCGAGCGCGACGGTAAGCAACTGACCCTGGAGTCCAACGACGACGCCAAGGTGCTGCTGCTCAGCGGCGAACCCATCGACGAGCCCATCGTCGGCCACGGTCCGTTCGTGATGAACACCGAGCAGGAGATTCACCAGGCATTTGCCGACTTCCAGTCGGGCAAATTCGGGCAGATGCACGCCTGACGGTTCACCGCAGCCGCCTGTGGGAGCTGGCTTGCCTGCGATAGCATCACCCTGGTGTAGCTGATACACCGCGGTGTTTGCATCGCAGGCAAGCCAGCTCCTACATTTTGTTTCCAGGGTTCTGATTTCATGCGATCTTCTCGGCATTCGCCCTGGAGTCGCCTGGATGCCCTCATTTATCGCTGATCACCCGATGCTGTGCGCCGTGGCGTTGATCCTGATCGACATCGCCGTGTGGCGCCTTATTTCCCCCAACCTGGCCAACTGGAAACTCGCAGCGCGGCTGGTGATTTTCGCGGTATTCAGTGCCGTGTTGTTCAACGACGGCATGAACCCCATGCAAGCGGCGCCCTATGCCGATGACACCACCCTGCACCTGGCCGCCACGGCGCTGCAGATCGGCTGGTGGTTGTTCGCCGCGCGCACGCTCACGGTGTTGCTCGGCGCGGTGATGATGCAGCGGGTCGGCCATACCGGGCGTTTGTTGCAGGACCTGATGGGCGCAGTGATTTTCCTGATCGCGATCATCGCCGCCATGGCCTACGTGCTCGACCTGCCGGTCAAGGGCGTGCTGGCCACCTCCGGTGCCGTGGCGATCATCGTCGGCCTGGCCTTGCAAAGCACCCTGAGCGATGTGTTTTCCGGGATCGTCCTCAATACCACCAAGCCTTACCAGATCGATGACTGGATCTCCATCGACGGCACCGAAGGCCGCGTCACCGACATCGACTGGCGCGCCACGCGCCTGCAAACCTCCCAGGGCAGCCTGGCGGTGATCCCCAACTCCCTGGCGGCCAAGGCCAAGATCATCAACTTCTCGCGCCCGGCGGACATGTTCGGCCTGGCGGTCAGCCTGCAAGTCAGCCCCCATGCGCGCCCGCAAACCGTGATCGAAGCGCTGGAGCGTGCGATGCAGGGCTGCCGGCCGTTGCTGGCCGTTGCTGGCCCAGCCGGCGCCCAGCGTCGCGTTCAAGGCGTCCACCGGCAGTGGCGTGGAATATGAGATCAGCGGCTTCGTGCCGGCCATGGGCCTCAAGCGCGAAACCCGCAACCAGCTTTATGACCTGGCCTACCGGCATTTGCAGGCGGCGGGCGTGGGGCTGTTGTCCGCCACCGAAGGCAGCACGCCGCCTGCGGTGTCTGGCGCCCGGGCATTGCTGGAGCGCTCGTCGATCTTCTCCACTTTGCGTCAGGAAGAAAAAGACACCTTCAGCCAGAACATGACCCTGCACACCTACCGCGCCGGTGAGATGATCCTGGCGGCGGGGGAGGTGAGCGATCACCTGTTCATCATCGAGTCCGGCGTGGTCTCGGTGCTGTTGATCAAGGACGGGCACAAGTTCGAGGCTGGGCGCATGGGCCCTGGGGAGGTGATCGGTGAGTCCGGCATCCTCTCCGACCAGGCGGCGCTGGCGGATTTTTCGGCCAAGACCTACTGCACGCTCTACCGCATCGAAAATGAATACCTCAAGCCGTGCCTGGACGCCCGGCATGATATCGGCGAAGCCATGAAGGCGCTGCTGGACTTCCGCCGCCATGCCGCCCAGGCCCTGACCGAAGACGCGCCCGTGGTACCGGTCAAGAAGGGCTTCATCCAATGGCTGAGGAACCGTGGCCTGTAGATTGGTCACCTGTTCTTCGCCCGGATTGGCTATTTCTCCAGGACGCCGGGGTGACTAACCTGCTCACCAATCCCACTGTCCTGGAGCAACACCATGCAAACCCGTACCGATTTCTACACCGCTTCCCCAGACGCCATGAAAGCCATGCTCGCCCTGGAAGCGGCGGTCGGCAAACTCTCCATCGAACTGCCACTGCTGGAACTGGTGCGCCTGCGCGTTTCGCAGATCAACGGCTGCGCGTTCTGCCTGGACATGCACACCGCCGATGCACGCAAGGGCGGCGAAACCGAGCGGCGCCTGTACACCGTGTCGGCCTGGCGTGAAACCCCGTTCTTCACGCCGCGCGAGCGTGCTGCCCTGGCCTGGGCCGAAAGCCTGACCTTGCTCAGCCAGACCCACGCCCCCGACGAAGACTTCAACGCCCTGGCTGCGGAGTTCAGCCCACAGGAACAAGTCGACCTGAGCGTTGCCATCGCCACCATCAACAGCTGGAATCGCCTGGCGGTGGGGTTTCGCAAGATGCCCAAGTAACGATCGGAGAGTTGCTGCTTTTTGTGGCGAGGGAGCTTGCTCCCGCTCGACAGCGAAGCTGGAGCCGGTTTTTTGGGGGCGCTTCGCACCCCAGCGGGAGCAAGCTCCCTCGCCACAGAGTCGCAGGTTCAGAAATTTACTGAAGCACTCAGGCGCGCCGTCAACGGTGCGCCCTGGAACAGGTAGTCATCGCCCATATACTCGCCCGCGTCGCGCCAGTAGCGCTTGTCGAACAGGTTATCGACGCTCAGGCGAAACACGGTCTCGTAGCCATCGACCTTCGTGGTGTAGCGGCTACCGACGTTGACCACCGCGTAGTCGCCCACTTCTACGTTGCCGGTGCGATTGGCAGACTTCTTGGCGCTGTATTGCACGCCGCCCAATACCGCCAGGCCGTTGACCCAGGGCAGGGCATAGTCGGCGTACACGCTGGCGCGCAGCTTGGGCACGTTGATTGCCTGGTGGCCTTCGTATTCCGGCGTGCCGCTGCCGCTCACCCGCGCTCGGATCGCGGCCACGCTGGTGGCGATCTGCAGACGGTCGGTGGCCCAGCCGTTGGCGGACAATTCAATGCCGGTGTTTTTTTGCTGGCCCTGCTGCACGTAGTTGAACGTGTCACCTTCGGGCTTGGCGTACTGGTAAGCCTGGCGCGTCTGGAACACGGCGGCGGTGAAGCTGATACGGCGCCAGTCGTATTTCACCCCGGCTTCGATCTGGCGCGAGACGGTGGGAGCGAGTGTTTCATCGGCATTGTTTGCAAACCACGGCGCGGTGCCGCCCAGGGACAGGCCCTTGCTGTAGCTGGTGTACAGCGAAACGTTGTCCACCGGCTTGTAGATCAACGAGGCCTGGGGCAGGAACACGTACTGTTGGGTGTGGCGCGTCTGGTTGCCGGTGACGCTGTCGAAGGCTTTTTCGTCCAGGCGCACTTCACGGCCGCCGAGGATGGTTTGCCAGTGCTCGTTGAAGCGGATGCGGTCGGTGACGAACAGCCCGTACTGGCGGCTGTCGAGGTTGCGGTGGCTGTCGTTCAACGGTTTGTCGGTCGGGGGAAAGCTCGGCACCTCTTCGTTGATATTGGCGGTGCCGATGAATTCGTTGACCGACTTGCGTTTGTCGATCACTCGGCGAAACGCGCTGCTGCCAAAGGTCAGTTCATGGCCGATGCCGGCGGTGTCGAAGAGGCCGGTCATGGCCGCCTGGATTTCATCGTCGCGGCGAGTGTCATCCGGGCTGCGGTAGTCGTAGACGTCGTAGTTGCCTTCGGGGCTGAAGTAGTTCGGCACGCTTGCGGAACTGCAACTGGCCGAACCATAGCAACCCCAGGCAAACGAGCTGTAGTCATCAATCACCACCTTGCTACGCGCCGCGCTGACACTGCCTTTCCATTGATCGCTGAAACGGTATTCAAACTTGCCGTTGAGGTTCAGTGAATCAATCCCCACCTGCTTGCCGCCGGTCTGGTGCCCCAGCAGCTTCTTCGGTGAAGCGCCGTGGGGCACTTCGGTGCCCCCCAACAGTTGATACCCCGGTACCGAACGCTGTTGCTTGTTCTGGTACTCGGCGTCCAGTTGCAGCACGGCGTCGGGGCTGATGTTCCAGTCAAAGGCCAGGGACACGAAATCGCGCTGGCCGTTGGCGTGTTCCACATAGGAATTGAGGTCTTCATGGGCGACGTTGGCGCGCAGGCCGAACTGCTGCTCGCTGCCAAACCAGCCGCCGACATCGGTGGCGATGTAACCACTGCCACGATCATCGGTGGACACCGTCACCGAGCGCACATCCTGGGGGCGTTTGGTCACGTAGTTGATCACGCCACTGGGCTCGGAAATGCCGCTCTGCAAACCCGCCAGGCCCTTGAGCACTTCCACCTGCTGCTTGTTTTCCAGCGCGACGTTCTGCTCGCCGGTGATGGTGCGCCCGTTGATCTTGTAACTGCTGGCTGCATTCAGCGAGAAGCCGCGCACCACGAAGTTTTCGTAATAACCGATAGGCGCATAACTGTCGCCCACTGAGGCATCGTTGCGCAGCACTTCACTGAGCAAGCGTGCCTGCTGGTCCTTGATCAGCGCGGCGTTGATCACGGTGATCGAGGCGGGGGTGTCCAACAGCGGCGCTTCATCAAAGCCGCCCACCGACGCGGTTTCACTGCGGTAGCCCGACTCATCCTGGCCCTGGACCTTTACCGTCGGCAACTCGATCTCGGCGGCCAGGCTGCTGCCGATGCCGCCACTGAGCAACAGGCCGAGGGCGAAACGTGAAGTGACGACGGGGCGAAAACGCAAAACCATGGGTAAAGGCCTTAAAGCGCTGGGCGGGGGGCGCCTAAGCTAGGCATAAGCGCGGCCTTTTACAAGCTTTCGCGCAAGGTTCGCACGGCGAGACAACCCGTCTCAGCTGCGATGCCGATCCTGTTGCGGCTCGACAGCCAGGCGCCGGCTTGCGATAGACAAGGCTCCCCTCATCGTTTCAGGAGATTGTCATGGGTATCGCAGGTAAAGTCGCGCTGGTCACCGGCGCCGGGCAGGGCATAGGCCGGGCTATTGCCATGCGCCTTGCACAGGACGGCGCCGATGTCGCGTTGGTGGACATTGACGGCGCCAAGCTCAACGCCGTGGCCGCCGAAATCGTCGCCACCGGCCGCAAAGCCTCTGTGTTCATCGCTGATGTATCCAGGCGCGAACAGGTGACGGCTGCGGTCGAGCATGCCCACCAGACGCTGGGCGGATTCGACATCATCGTCAATAACGCCGGAGTGGCGCAGATCGACTCATTGCTCGATGTCAGCCCGCAGCAGGTCGAGCGCACCCTGGATATCAACGTCAAGGGCGTGCTTTGGGGGATCCAGGCGGCCGCCAACATGTTCAAGGCGCTCAAGCAGAAGGGCAAAATCATCAATGCTTGTTCAATCGCAGGGCATGAAGGCTTTGCGCTGTTAGGAGTCTACTCGGCGAGCAAATTCGCGGTGCGCGCCTTGACCCAGGCGGCGGCCAAGGAACTGGCGAGCGCGGGGATCACGGTAAACGCCTATTGCCCCGGCGTGGTGGGCACCGATATGTGGGTTGAGATCGACAAGCGCATGGCCGAGATTACCGGGGCGCAGGTGGGGGCAACCTACAAGCAGTACGTGGATGGGATTGCCTTGGGCCGTGCGCAAACGCCGGAGGATGTGGCGGGGTTTGTGGCATTTCTGGCAGGCCCGGACGCAGACTATATGACCGGGCAGGCGCCGTTGATCGACGGTGGCCTGGTCTACCGCTGACAGCGTGGGTCGACTCGCCTGCGTGGGAGTCGACCCCTTGTATCAGTGGGTTTTGCCGGGCATATCAATACCCAGCTGGTTCACGCGTCGGTACAGGGTTGCCCTTGAAATCCCCAGGGCCTGTGCCGCAGGTGAGGGTTTCCAGCGATGGCGAATCAACGCATCCAGAACCATTTGACGCTCGGGGCTGGCGCTCTGTTCGGCCAGCCCTTGAGGCTGCTCGCCCCGGATATCAATCGGCAAATCCGCCACTTGCAGCGTAGTGCCTTCGCACACCGCATAGGCGTACGCCAGCACATGCCGCAGTTGCCGCACATTGCCCGGCCACGCATAACCCAGCAGCAATTGCAGTGCGGCCTGGCCGATGCCCAACGACACGCCACTGTTACGCGCCTCTTGCTCCAACAGCCGATTGATCAGGGCCAGCTTATCGGTGCGTTCGCGCAACGGTGGCAGGCAGAAGCGCGCACAACCCAGGCGAAAGTACAGGTCTTCCCGGAATCGGCCCGCGCTGACCAGCGCCGCTAAATCGCGGTGGCTGGCGCAGATCACCTGAATATTCACCACACGGGTTTTCGCTGCGCCCAACGGCGCGACTTCACCCTCGGCCAGCACCCGCAGCAACCGTGTCTGCAACGCCAGCGGCATATCGCCGATTTCGTCGAGGAACAACGTACCGCCGTCGGCTTGCAGTAGCAGCCCGCTCATGCCTTTGCTGGACGCTCCGGTGAAGGCGCCGGGCGAATAGCCGAACAGCTCGCTTTCAATCAGGCTTTCCGGAATCGCCGCGCAGTTCACCGCCACAAACGGCCCGTCCCGGCGCGTGCTGTGCTCATGCAACTGGCGGGCGAAGACTTCTTTGCCGACGCCGGTTTCACCTTGCACCAGCACGGGCAGGTTGCGGTCCTTGACCCGCGCAGCCAGGCGCAGGTGCTCCTGGATCCGCGGGTCGACTTGAGTCTCTGGCAGCGCCCGAACCGAGGGGCGTCGGGGTGCATTGACCCTCACGTGTACCGCGTCGGGCTTGCCCAGCCAGTGCAACTGCCGGGTTGACTGATCAGTGGCTGCACGCAATGCATCCACGTCGAACACTTCGCCGATATGCTCAGGCAACTGGCCAAAGCGCAAGCGCAGGGCTTGACGCGCCTTGCTGTTCAAGGCGTGCAGACGTCCGTCCTGGTCCCAGGCCAGCAGCAGGTCGGGTTGGCTGTCGACAAAGCCTGGAGTGCTATGGGCTTGTAACACCCAGTGCTGCCGGGCGCTGTGCATGAAAAAAGCGTTTTCGATGGCCTGGGCGCTCTGCGCCACCATCTGCCGTATCAGGTGCTGGCTGCCGCGGTCATCCGGCGACTTGAGCGCCGAGACATCCAACACGCCCAGCAGGTGGCCCTGCGGGTCGAAGATGGGCGCAGCCGAACACGTCAGGCCGATAAACGCTGCGCGAAAGTGATCACGCTTGTGCACCGTCACCGCTGTTTTACTGGTCAGCACCGTGGCCACGCCGCAGGTGCCTTCCTCGGCTTCCGACCAGCAGGTGCCCAGGTAAAGGCCGGCCTTGCGGCAGTCGGTGCGAATGTTCGCATCGACACGGTGATCAATGGTCTGGCCCTGGGCGTCGGTGAGCATCACGCAGTAGTCGGCATGGCGCACGCGGTGGTGCAACTGCGCGACTTCTTCGCCGGCGATGCGCATGAACAGCTCGGCGCGCTCGCGGCATTCCTTGAGCAAGGGTTCGCTGAGGATGCGTGGACCTTGCAGGGAGCCGGGGTCCAGGCGGTGTTGCTCCATGGACCGCCGCCACGAATCGAAGATCAGCGACGGCACGGGCGCCTGGGGCAGGCGCTCGGCATTGCGGACCACGCGGCTGACACAGTCGACATGCTCCCTGGAGTTCATGGCGAGCATAAAGCCTCCGGTTCTCAAGCTTTGTTGTTATGCGCGTCATTAAGCGCGCATGTGCGCCCACGGACAAGGGCACCTTGACCAACGCCTGCATTGAGACGCTGCGTCTCATGCCGCTGAGACTCAAGGGTCGAACTGCGTGGTTGCGTCTCACATTTAGCCGACCACTTACCTGGGCATCGCTGTGTGGCACGGCTCTGGATCAAGGCTTTGCCAGGTTTTCTCGACGGTTGGCACAAGCTGTGCTGAACAGCTTGGCACTGGCTGCAGCCAGTCTTTTGTGCGTCGAGACAACCTGGAGAACAACAAGATGTCCACCCACCTGTGCACCGATCAGTTACTGCATGCCTACACCGTGATGCGCACCATCCGCGATTTCGAAGAACGCCTGCATGTGGAGTTCGCCACCGGCGAGATCCCCGGTTTCGTTCACCTGTATGCCGGCCAGGAAGCCTGCGCCGCTGGCGTCATGGCGCATCTCAATGACGATGATTGCATCGCGTCCAATCACCGCGGCCACGGACACTGCATCGCCAAGGGCGTCGACGTGTTCGGCATGATGGCCGAAATCTATGGCAAGAAAACCGGCGTGTGCGGCGGCAAAGGCGGCTCCATGCACATCGCCGACCAGGAGAAAGGCATGCTCGGCGCCAACGGCATTGTCGGTGCCGGCGCACCGTTGGCCGCGGGGGCGGCGCTGGCTGCCAAGCTCAAGGGGAGCCAGGGCGTGGCAGTGGCATTTTTTGGCGACGGTGGCTCCAACGAAGGTGCCGTGTTCGAAGCGATGAACCTGGCGTCGATCATGCAGCTGCCGTGTCTGTTTGTCGCCGAAAACAACGGTTATGCCGAGGCCACTGGCGCCGGTTGGTCGGTGGCATGCAAAGACATCGCCGAGCGCGCCGCCGGGTTTGGTATGCCGGGGGTGATCGTCGACGGCAATGATTTTTTCGCGGTGCATGAAGCGCTCGGCGTTGCTGTGGAGCGGGCGCGCCAAGGCGACGGGCCAACGCTGGTCGAGGTCAAGCTCAGCCGTTTCTACGGGCACTTCGAGGGCGATGCGCAAACCTATCGCGGCGCTGACGAAGTGAAAAACCTGCGCGAAAGCGCCGATTGCCTGGCCTTGTTCCGTCAGCGCTGCCATGCCGAAGGCTGGCTGGACGCAGCGCAGTTCGAGCGCATCGACGGTGAAGTGGCGCAGTTGATCGAAGACGCCGTACGCCTGGCCAAAACCGATCCCAAGCCACAGGCCGCCGACCTGCTAAGCGACGTTTACGTGGCTTACCGCTGACCAACCCTATAAAAACAAGACGTGGAGAGAATCTAATGGCTCGTAAAATCAGCTATCAGCAGGCGATCAATGAGGCCTTGGCCCAAGAGATGGGCCGTGACCAGAGCGTATTTATCATCGGTCAGGATGTGGCCGGTGGCACCGGTTCCCCCGGTGAGCAGGACGCATGGGGCGGCGTGCTCGGCGTGACCAAGGGCTTGCACCCGCAATTTCCCGGGCGCGTGCTGGACGCACCGTTGTCTGAGGTCGGCTACGTGGGCATGGCGGTGGGCGCCGCTACCCGTGGCATGCGCCCAGTATGCGAATTGATGTTCGTCGACTTCATCGGCTGCTGCCTGGACCAGTTGCTCAACCAGGCTGCCAAGTTCCGCTATATGTTCGGTGGCAAAACCACTACACCGCTGGTGATCCGTACCATGTACGGCGCCGGTTTGCGGGCGGCTGCCCAGCATTCGCAAATGCTCACCTCCATGTGGACGCATATCCCCGGCCTCAAGGTGGTATGCCCGGCCACGCCCTACGACGCCAAGGGCATGTTGATCCAGGCAATCCGCGACAATGACCCGGTGATTTTCCTGGAGCACAAAATGCTCTACGGCATGCAGGGCGACGTACCGCAAGAGCTGTACACGGTCCCGTTTGGCGAAGCCAACTTTGTGCGTGAGGGCAAGGATGTGACGCTGGTGACCTACGGCCGCATGCTGCATATCGCCCTGGAGGCTGCGGCCAACCTGGCGCGTCAAGGCATTGATTGTGAAGTGCTGGACCTGCGCACCACCAGCCCGCTGGATGAAGACAGCATCCTTGAAAGCGTCGAGAAAACCGGGCGCCTGGTGGTGATCGACGAATCCAACCCGCGCTGCTCGGTCGCCACCGACATCAGTGCCCTGGTGGCCCAGCGGGGGTTCGCTTTCCTGCGCGCTCCCATCGAGATGGTCACCGCGCCGCACACCCCGGTGCCGTTTTCCGATGCCCTGGAAGACCTGTACATCCCCAACGCCGCGAAGATCGAAGCCGCCGTGATGAAGATCGCCGACAAGAGGACCGCCGCATGATTCATACCCTGACCATGCCCAAATGGGGCCTGTCGATGACCGAGGGCCGCATCGATGTCTGGCTCAAACAACCCGGCGACCGAGTGGAAAAGGGCGAGGAAGTACTGGACGTGGAGACCGACAAGATCTCCAGCAGTGTCGAGGCGCCTTTCAGCGGCGTGCTGCGTCGGGTGCTGGCGCTCAGTGATGAAACCCTGCCGGTGGGCGCTCTACTGGGAATCGTGGTGGAGGGCGAGGCGACAGAGGCTCAGATCGATAGCGTGATCGAAAGCTTCAACGCCGGGTTCGTCTCCAGTGCCGCCGAAGCCGAAGAGGCCGGCCCCAGCGCACACAAAGTCGAGGTAGGCGGGCGCTTGCTGCGTTATCTGGACATGGGCGAGGGCGGCACGCCGCTGGTGTTGGTGCACGGCTTCGGGGGCGATCTGAACAACTGGCTGTTCAATCAACCGGCCCTGGCCGCCGAACGCCGGGTGATTGCCCTGGACCTGCCGGGGCACGGGGAGTCGGGCAAGTCTCTGCAAACGGGAGACGCTGCCGAACTCAGTCACGCCGTACTGGCATTGCTCGACCACCTGGCGCTCGACCGTGTGCATTTGGCCGGCCACTCCATGGGTGGGCTGGTGACCCTCACCGTCGCCAGCCTGGCGCCTGCACGTATCGCCTCCATCACCTTGATCGCCAGCGCCGGTCTGGGTGCCGATATCAACGGCGATTACCTGCGAGGTTTTGTCGAAGCCAACAACCGTAACGCGCTCAAGCCGCCATTGACTCAACTGTTCAGTAACCCTGCGCTGGTGACGCGGCAAGTGCTGGAGGACATGCTCAAATTCAAGCGCCTGGAAGGGGTGGATCAAGCGTTGCGCCAGCTCGATCACAAGCTGTTCGATGGCGGGCGGCAGATGCTGGATCTTCGCAACGAGGTGGGCCGCCAGCCGAGCCTGGTGATCTGGGGCAGTGACGATGCGATCATCCCGGCAAGCCACGCCCAAGGGCTGCAGGCTCAGGTGCATGTATTGCCGGGGCAGGGGCATATGGTGCAGTTGGAGGCGGCGGAGCAGGTCAATCAACTGATCTCCACCTTTTTGAACGCGCAGCCCTGATTGAGGTTCAAGGGAGGGACGGTTTGGCCTGTCCCTCCCACAAGGTCAAGCGTGTTTTTTCAGCTGGAGCGTTTCAGGGTTTCGCTGGGCAGCTCCTGAAAAAGCGCCCGATAGCTGTTTGAAAACCGCCCCAAATGCCAGAACGACCAATTCATCGCCACCTCGGCTACGGTGGTATCAGCGCCACTTAGCAACTCACGCCGCGCCCCGTTCAACCGACGCAACCTTAACCACTGCGCCGGGCTCATCCCCGTGTAGGTCTTGAACCCTTGCTGCAATTGGCGCAACGGCACACCCGCAATCTGCGCCAGTTCCAACAGGTTGGCGGTTTCATCCGGTGCATCCGCCGCCCATTCGCCGATGCGCGCCATCAATTGGCGTTCTTCATTGCGCTTTTGCAATGAACTGCCGTCCAGGCACACGCAGGCGTTATCGAGGATAAACAGGCAGTCGTCGAGCAGTTGCTGGGTGAGGGCATCGCGGCTGATGGGGTCGGTCAGTGCCGATAGGCGCGTAAGGGTGCCGCTCAGCCAGCGAGTGAACAGCGCATTTTGCCGACAGGTCAGCGGTGCCATGAACAAGCCTTCGAGTTTGGCTATATCCAGGCCCTGGCGCTGGACGAACTGCGCGCCGAACACCACGGCCACTTCGCGGTAGTTTACCGGGGTGATCCAGGTGTTGCGGCTTTCGCCATTGAGCAGGTACAGCGCGTTGTCACTGGCGTCGAAACAAAACGCCAGGGCGCCGGCAGGTGCGTTGAAATGCTGCTCCACGCGGGTGTTCATGCACTCTTCGTACACCTGTACCCCTTGCAGGTCGAGGTAGCGCACCCGCCCGGCAAAATGCCCGGGGGACATTTGCTGGTACTGCTGCACCCAGCCGGGTGTCGCACTGCATTGGGCGGCCACATCGCCGGTGGCGAAGGCCTGTACGCGCAAAGCGGTTGCCTGTGTCATGGTGATCCGTGCGCACTCTATTGGTGCGTTGTGCCGCGTGCAAAGTGGATAGATGCCGTTTCAAGGCTGGCCCAAGATAGACCTCAATGCGCTGGGAGTACAAGCCGGCGTCGCATCCCACCCAAGACGAGGTCCTTATGAACGCCCCCTTCGATCAGCTGTCCACCTGGCTGAAAGAACACAAGATTACCGAAGTCGAATGCGTGATCAGTGACTTGACTGGCATCGCACGCGGCAAGATCGCACCCACCAACAAGTTCCTGCATGAGCGAGGCATGCGCCTGCCGGAAAGTGTGTTGCTGCAAACGGTAACCGGGGACTTTGTCGACGACGATATCTACTACGATCTGCTGGACCCGGCCGATATCGACATGATCTGCCGCCCGGTCGCCAACGCCACTTACGTGGTGCCGTGGGCCATCGAACCCACCGCCATCGTGATCCACGACACCTTCGACAAGCAGGGCAACCCCATCGAGCTGTCGCCGCGCAATGTGTTGAAGAAAGTCCTGCAGCTCTACACCGACCAAGGCTGGCAGCCGATTGTCGCGCCGGAAATGGAGTTCTACCTGACCCAGCGCTGCGAAGATCCGGACCTGCCGTTGAAAACCCCGATTGGCCGTTCCGGCCGTGCCGAAACCGGCCGCCAGTCGTTCTCTATCGATGCGGCCAACGAATTCGACCCGCTGTTCGAAGATGTCTATGACTGGTGCGAAGCCCAGGGCCTGGACCTGGATACGCTGATCCACGAAGACGGCCCGGCGCAGATGGAAATCAACTTCCGCCACGGCGACGCCCTGGACCTGGCCGACCAGATCACGGTGTTCAAGCGCACCTTGCGCGAGGCCGCGCTCAAGCACAACGTGGCCGCCACCTTCATGGCCAAGCCAGTGGCCGATGAGCCAGGCAGCGCCATGCATTTGCACCAGAGCGTGGTGGAGATTGCGACCGGCAAACCGGTGTTTGTCGATGCCGATGGCGCCATGAGCCCGTTGTTCCTGCATCACATCGGCGGCTTGCAGAAGTACATCCCCAAGCTGTTGCCGATGTTCGCGCCCAATGTGAACTCGTTCCGCCGCTTCCTGCCCGATACCTCGGCGCCGGTCAACGTCGAATGGGGCGAAGAGAACCGCACCGTCGGCTTGCGCGTACCCACTTCCAGCCCGGAGGCGATGCGTGTGGAAAACCGCCTGCCGGGCGCCGATGCCAATCCTTACCTGGCGATTGCTGCCAGCTTGTTGTGTGGCTACCTGGGCATGATCGAGCACATCGAACCCAGTGCCCCGGTGGAAGGCCGCGCCTATGAACGCCGCAACCTGCGCCTGCCGTTCACCCTCGAAGATGCGCTGGCGCGCATGGAGGATTGCGACACGGTCAAGCAGTACCTGGGGGAGAAGTTCGTGCGCGGCTATGTCGCGGTCAAGCGTGCCGAGCATGAGAATTTCAAGCGGGTGATCAGTTCGTGGGAGCGTGAGTTCCTGCTGTTGAGCGTCTGAAAACAAGCATAAGAGGGGTGACGATATGCGTCTTGTGAACAAGCTTCTTCCACTGGCCCTGGTCGCGGCGTTCAGCAGTGCCGGCCAGGCGGCGCCGACGGTGAGTGTCTACAACTGGACCGATTACATTGGTGAGACCACCTTGGCGGACTTCCAGGCCAAGACCGACATCAAGGTGATCTACGATGTGTTCGACTCCAACGAAACCCTGGAGGGCAAGTTGCTCGCCGGGCGCACCGGGTATGACGTGGTGGTGCCGTCCAACCATTTCCTGGCACGCCAGGTGAAGGCCGGTGCGTTCCTCAAGCTTGACCGTGCGCAGTTGCCCAACTTCAAGAACCTGGACCCCAAGCTGCTGAAGTTACTGGAACAGAACGACCCCGGTAATGCTCACTCGGTGCCATACCTGTGGGGCACCAATGGCATTGGCTACAACGTCGACAAGGTCAAGCAAGTGCTGGGTATCGACCGCATTGATTCGTGGGCTGTGCTGTTTGAACCGGAGAATATCAAGAAGCTGCATGAGTGCGGCGTGGCCTTCCTCGATTCAGCGGATGAGCTGTTCCCGGCGATCCTCAACTACATGGGCAAGGACCCACGCAGCGAGAATGCCGAGGACTACAAGCAGGCCGAAGCCAAGCTGCTGACGCTGCGGCCGTACATCACCTATTTCCACTCTTCCAAGTACATCTCGGACCTGGCCAACGGCAATATCTGCGTGGCCTTCGGTTATTCCGGCGATGTGTTCCAGGCCGCCAACCGCGCCAAGGAAGCCAAGAACGGGGTGAACATTGCGTACTCGATTCCCAAGGAAGGCTCCAACCTGTGGTTCGACCTGTTGGCGATTCCGGCCGACGCGAGCAACCCCAAACAAGCTCATGCGTTCATCAACTACCTGCTTGAGCCTGAGGTGATTGCCAAGGTCAGCACCTCGGTGGGCTATGCCAACGCCAACCCGGCCGCCAAGCCGTTCATGCCTGCGGAACTGGTGAACAATCCTGAGGTGTACCCGCCCCAGGACGTACTCGACAAACTCTATATCTCCACCACGCCTACGCCGGCGACCATGCGCGTGATGACCCGCGCCTGGAGCAAAGTGAAGTCCAACCGATGATGCAGCCCAATGAACACGCCCCGTCCTATTACCGCGCTTCGGCGAATGCCATGGCGCAGCGGCCCGCACTTGAGGCAGACCTGAGCGCCGATGTGTGTGTGATCGGCGGCGGCTTTACCGGGGTCAACACCGCCATCGAACTGGCCCAGCGCGGGCTCTCGGTGGTGCTGCTGGAAGCGCGCTGCATCGGTTGGGGCGCAAGCGGGCGCAACGGTGGGCAATTGATCCGTGGCATTGGCCATGATGTTTCCGGGTTTGCCAAATACGTGGGCGAGGAGGGCGTGCGTTACCTGGAGCGTGCCGGTATTGACTCGGTCGCTCTGGTGGGCCAGCGCATTGCCGAGCACGGCATCGACTGCGACCTGCGCTGGGGTTTTTGCGAACTCGCCAATACTCCGGCGCAGTTCGCGGCGTTCAAGGGCGAACAGGCGCACCTGGCGGCCATGGGGTATGCCCATGAAACGCGGCTGGTCGGCCCACAAGACATGGCACAGGTGGTGGGCTCTACGGCGTATGCCGGCGGCCTGGTCGACAGGGGTTCCGGGCATCTGCATCCGCTTAACCTGGTATTGGGTGAAGCGCAGGCGGCCGAGGCCCTTGGGGTGCGTATCTTTGAACACAGCCCGGTGCTGGAGCTGATCCATGGCGAGACGGTGCAGGTGCGCTGCACAGGCGGCAGCGTGCGCGCAGCCAACCTGGTGCTGGCATGCAATGCCCATCTTGAAGAGCTGGAGCCGCGCTTGAGCGGCAAGGTACTGCCGGCGGGCAGCTACATCATTGCCACCGAGCCACTGCCTGAGCCTGTAGCCCAGCAGTTGATCCCACAGAACCTGGCGCTGTGCGACCAGAAAGTCGGCCTGGATTACTACCGGCTGACCGCCGACCGGCGTCTGTTGTTCGGTGGCGCCTGCCACTACTCGGGGCGCGACCCCCAGGACATCGCCGCGTACATGCGCCCGAAAATGCTCAAGGTGTTCCCGCAGTTGGCCAACACGGCTATCGAATTCCAGTGGGGCGGCAAGATCGGCATTACCGCCAACCGTTTTCCCCAGGTCGGGCGGCTCAAGCAATACCCGAATGTGTTCTATGCCCAAGGCTATTCCGGTCACGGCTTGAACGTGACGCACTGGTGCGCACGGTTGCTGGCCGAAGGGATACACGCGGGTGCAAGCCAGGGCCTGGATATTTTCAGCCAGGTGCCGCACATGACCTTTCCCGGTGGCAAGGCGCTGCGCTCGCCACTGCTGGCGTTGGGGATGTTGTGGTATCGGTTGCGCGAAGCACTCTGAGATCCAATGTGGGAGCGGGTTTGCTCGCGAAGGCGGTGTGTCAGTCACTGAATCTTCAACTGAACCACCGCTATCGCAGGCAAGCCAGCTCCCACACTGGTCCGGCGTTGCCCACAAAATCATCACCCGGCATAGATCCCCTGTGGGAGCGGGCTTGCCCGCGAAGACGTCGGTTCACCAACATTGATGGCGGCTGAACCACCGCTATCGCAGGCAAGCCAGCTCCCACACGGGTTCTGCGTTGCGCACAAAGTCATCACCCGGCATAGGTCGCCTGTGGGAGCGGGCTTGCCCGCGAAGACGTCGGTTCACCAACATTGATGGCGGCTGAACCACCGCTATCGCAGATCAAGCCAGCTCCCACACTGGTTCTGCGTTGCGCACAAAGTCATCACCCGGCATAGACACCCTGTGGGACGTCAGTCAGATAGCCTCAGGTTCGGTCAGCACTTTGCGAAAGGTTTCCACCAACGGCCTCAAGTTGACGCGGTGCCAGGCCGCCCACAGCGGTGTGGTGTAGGCCAGCCACGGCAGTTCGCGCAATACCACGCCCGGTGGAGCGTTGCGGCTCAGGCCCTTTTGCACCATCGCCACCCCTAGCCCCGACGCGACCAGGCCTAATGCAGTAAAGGGCTCGCTGGCCTCCATGGGGATCTGCGGGGTGAAACCGGCGCGGATACAGGCGGCGACGAAATCATCGGCCGGGTTGGCGCCAGGTTTGCGCTGCACGCCGATCCATTGTTGGTCGGCCAGGTGTTCGGGCCACAGCTCATGTTGTTGAACCAGCGGATGCTGTTCGGGCAGGGCCAGTAGCATCGGGTCATCGAGTACTTGCCAGGCGGTCAGGTCCGGGTCGTCGGCGGCAGGTGGTTCGCCCACCAGGGCGATGTCCAGGCTGCGTTGGCGCAAACCTTCGAGTTGTTCCAGGGAGGGCAGGTTATACAGCTTGATATGCACGGCGGGCCGATCGTCGCGCAGTATGCGCAAGGCATTGGGCAAGACACCGGCGTGCATGGCGTTTTCGATATAACCGATGCACAAACCGCCTTCTTCGCCGCGGCCCAGGCGCTTGCCCAGAGACTCCAGGCGGTTGGCGTGGGTCAGCAGTGCCTTGGTTTCGGCCAGGAAAGTCTGGCCGTCGCGGGTCAAGCGGATACGCTGCTGGCTGCGTTCGAACAGGGTAAGGCCCAGGCGTTCCTCGAGCTGGGCGATCTGCCGGCTCAGGGGCGATTGGGAAATGTGCAAGCGCTCGGCGGCGCGGCCGACGTGTTCTTCTTCGGCTACCACTTCGAAGTAGCGCAACTGGCGTAGATCAATCATGTAAGACCTTCAAGGACTCAAGTTGGTCGCAGTATGTCTTGGACGGTCTGATCAGCGCAATCTAGCATTTGCTCAACGGTCACAGCGACCTCGCGCCGATTGAGGAACCACCATGAGCTTGAAAGACACACTGCCCGGCGTACTGGGCTTTGGCACCGCCCCCTTGGGCAATATGTTTCGCGCTATCCCCGAAGAAGAAGCCCAGGCCACCGTCGAGGCCGCCTGGAGCCAGGGCGTGCGTTACTTCGATACCGCGCCGTTTTACGGCTCGGGCCTGTCGGAAATCCGCTTGGGCCAGGCCCTGTCCAACTATCACCGCGATGACTACGTGCTCAGCACCAAGGTCGGCCGGGTGATTCTGGATGAAGTCGAAGAAACCGCCCGTGACCTTGGGGAAAAAAGCGGCGTATTCGAACACGGCCGCCCGAATAAAATACTCAATGACTACAGCGCCGACGCCACGCTGCGCTCCATTGAAGACAGCCTGACACGCCTGCAAACCGATCGCCTGGACATCGTGTGGGTTCACGACATCGCCCAGGATTTCTACGGCGACCAATGGCTGGAATACTTCAACCAGGCCCGCACTGGCGCCTTCAAAGTACTCACCCGTTTGCGCGAGCAAGGTGTGATCAAGGCGTGGGGGCTGGGCGTCAACCGTGTCGAGCCTTGCGAATTGACCCTGGACCTGACCGAAGCCCGGCCTGATGGTTTTCTGCTCGCGGGGCGCTATACGCTGCTGGACCACGACCGCGCCTTGCAGCGCCTGATGGACGCGGCCCACGCCCAGCAGGTGGAGATCGTCGTCGGTGGCCCTTACAGCTCCGGCATCCTCGCTGGTGGTGCGCATTTTGAATACCAGCAAGCCAGCCCTGCGATCATTGCCAAGGTCGAGCAGATCAAGGCAATTGCCCAGACGTTTGGCGTCAGTATCAAGGCCGCTGCGCTACAGTTCTCACTGGCGCATCCGGCGGTGGCGGCGGTGATTCCCGGTGCCAGTCGTCCGGGGCGGATTGCCGAAGACGTCGCGGCGTTGTCTGAACAGATTCCAGCAGCCTTCTGGCAAGCGTTGCGCGAGGCCCGCTTGATCTCGGACCGTGCACCTTTGCCTCTCTCACGTTAAGGAGCTTGAGCATGAAGATTGATGTAAGCGGCAAAGTGGCTATTGTCAGCGGCAGCACCGCCGGTATCGGCCTAGGCATCAGCCAGGCCCTGGCGCAATCCGGCGCCACGGTGGTGGTGATCGGGCGTGATGCAGGCAAGGTGGACGACGCCTTGGCAAGTATTCGCCAGGCGGTTCCCGCTGCTCAACTGCGTGGTTTAGTGGCCGACCTCGGTACCGTTGAAGGCGCACAGAAACTCTTCGTCGCCGAACCCCGCGCCGACATTCTGGTCAACAACCTGGGCATCTTCGACGCGGTGGATTTCTTCGACGCGCCGGACAGTGAGTGGGCGCGCTTCTATGAGGTCAATGTGATCTCCGGCGTGCGCCTGGCGCGGCATTATGTGCCGGGTATGGTCGAGCAGGGCTGGGGCCGGGTGATCTTCGTGTCGTCCGAATCCGGCGTGGCGACGCCGGCTGACATGATCAACTACGGAGTGACCAAAAGCGCCAACCTGGCGGTGTCCCACGGCCTGGCCAAGCGCCTGGCGGGTACAGGGGTGACGGTGAATGCTATCTTGCCGGGGCCGACCTTTACCGATGGCCTGGAACACATGCTCAAGGACGCCACGGCCGAATCCGGGCGCAGTGCCCGAGACGAAGCAGATGTGTTTGTGCGCCATGCGCGGCCCACCTCGATCATCCAGCGTGCGGCCAATGTGGATGAAGTGGCGAACCTGGTGGCGTACATTGCTTCACCGCTGTCTTCGGCGACGACCGGTGCCGCGCTGCGGGTCGACGGCGGCGTTGTCGACAGCATGGCAATCTGATTTTTTCCTGACTGGAGTATTGATTGTGGCAACAGCTTCTTCTGTGATTGAAATTGCGGTATCGGCCGACCAGGTCTGGCAACTGATTGGCGGCTTCAACAGCCTGCCCGACTGGCTGCCTTTTATTGCCAAGAGCGAGCCGAGCGAGGGTGGCCGTGTGCGTCACCTGACCGCCGCTGACGGCGGCACGATTGTCGAGCGCTTGCAGACTTTCGACAACGTGGCGCGCACCTACAGCTACACCATTGAAGCGTCGCCGTTTCCGGTGAGTGCTTACCTGTCGACCTTGCAGGTGGAAGCGTTGACGGACACCTCGGCGAAAGTGACCTGGTCCGGCGTGTTCACGCCGGCAGCGGGTACCACCGATGCGCAAGTCGAGGAATTGTTTGCCGGTATTTACGAAGGCGGGCTTGAGGCGCTGCGCGGTAACTTCTAAAGATTGTGGCGACGGAGCTTGCTCCCGCTGGACTGCGTAGCAGTCCCACAAAGAGCGGGCCGCTTCGCGCCCCAGCGGGAGCAAGCTCCCTCGCCACAGGTGGGGTTTAGCCTATATGGAGCAAGGCTGCCGCGACAGCCTCTGCCGGCGTCATCTGCGCCGTATCCAGCCTTAACGGTGGTGCCTCCCAACGTTCATACTCATGTACCTGTACCGATTCCCAGGTCGGTGGCACCAGCCCCGGAATATCGCCCACACGCCCTTCGACTCGGCGCCGATGCGCCTGCTGATCGGTACACACTACCTCGATATTGATCAGTGCCACGCCGGCCGCTGTCGCCACCGCTTGCCAGGCATCGCGGCTTTCCTTCACCGGGTTCACACAATCGGCGATCACCCGCTGTCCCAGGCGCAGGTTACTCAGCGCCAGCGCATTCGCCACACCGTAGCCACTGGCCCCCACATCGCCCGCCAACACCGCAGCCTCCCGCAGCGCCTGCTCAATCACATCAATACGCAGGTAAACCGCGCCCAACTGTCGCGCCAGCTCCCTGGCAATCGTGGTCTTGCCACTGCCAGGCAAGCCGCTGAATACAATAAGCATGACCCATCAACCCCATATGTAGGAGCGAGCTTGCTCGCGAAAAACGCCAACAAAAACGCGTACTGCCTGGATAAACGCGGTGCCTGTGAGTTTTTCGCGAGCAAGCTCGCTCCTACAGTGGTATTAGAACCGCGTGACTCATTTCACCCACAGGAGCGCCCATGACCCTGCCGTTCGTGAAGATGCACGCCCACGGCGATGACTTCATTATCATCGACCGCCGTGGCGAGGATAACCCCATTAATGCGCAGATTGCCCGCCACCTGGGTAACCGCCGCACCGGCATCGGTTTCAATCAACTGGCGGTAGTGCTCGACTGTGAGCAGGCCGCCGCGCGCGTTCAGTTCTGGAACCCCGACGGAACACGCCTGCAAACCTGCGGCAGCGCGACTCGTGGCGTGGCCGATCGCCTGATGCATGAGGCAGGTGCCGAGGCCATTGTGCTGCTTAGCGACCGCGGTTTGCTGACATGCACACGTGCTGATGGGCAGCGGGTGTCGGTGGACATGGGCGCACCCTCGCTGGGCTGGGCGTCGGTACCCTTGGTCAAGGCGATGGACACCTGCGTGTTGCCTATCGACGGCCAGCCGGCAGCGTGCAGCATGGGCAACCCGCATTGCACGTTTTTTGTAGAGGATGTGACTGCGCTCGATATTGAGGCCATAGGCTCGACCCTGGAAGTTCACCCGCTGTTTCCGGCCAGGACCAATGTGCATTTCGTGCAAGTGCTGGACCGCAGCCATATCCGCCTGCGTATCTGGGAGCGTGGCGGCGGTGTGCCGCTGGGGTCCGGCTCATGCTGTTGCGGGGCGGTCGTCAACGGCATCCGGCGAGGGCTGCTCGATGAGCGTGTGGAAGTCCAGTGCGACGGTGGCGCGGTCACGGTGCAATGGGACGGGCAGGGCGGCGTGATATTGACCGGCCGTGTCGAGCCGATCATGCAGGGCACCGCGTACCTGGACTAGAACTTCACGGTAAACGTGGTGCCGGCACTCGCACAGGAACTCACCGCCACGTCGCCGCCATGTACTTTGGCCAGTTCGCGCACGATATACAGGCCCAGGCCTACGCTACGCACGTCGCTGCCTTGGTCGGTGCCGCGGGTCATGGGTTCGAACAACCCGGCCAGCAGGGTTTGGGGAATCGCCGGGCCGTGGTTGTGCACCGCAACCGCGCAGGTGTTGTCGCCCAGGCGTGAGGTGATGGTAATCGGCTGCAGCAAGTCGCCATAGGCCACGCTGTTGGCCACCAGGTTACCGATCATCTGTTGCACACGGTCGGCGTCCAGGCAGGCGTCGCCCTGGCCCTCGGCGTGATGCACCAGTGTGGCCTTGGGGAAGGCCACCCGCAGTTCGTCGACGCTGCGATGAATAACGCCATGCAGGTCCAGCGGTTGCGGCTTGATGGTAATGCCCTGGCCGACCCGGGCCTGGGTGAAGTCCAGCAGGTCGGCGATCATGCGATGGGCGCGTTCGGAAGACTGGCCGATATGTCCCAGTAGCTGGCGCTCCTTGGCCGTGCGCTCGCCGCGCTGGAGAAAGTCGGCGGCCATGCGGATCGCCGTCAGAGGGTTTTTCAGGTCGTGGCTGACAATCGCCACCATCTGTTCGGCAAACAACGCCCGGCGCTGGGCAATGGCGTAGGCCTCGCTCAGCTCGGCCTGGGCCTGTTGCAGGGCCAGTTCCGTGGCGGTTTTTTCCTGCAGCAGGGCTTCGGCCTGCTTGCGCGCATTGAGCAGTTCGCGCTCGTACTTGTCACGGTCGGTGGTGCCGAACAGCGCCAGGTCATACACCACGCCGTCCGGCTGCTGGCGCTGGTTGGCATTGAGCAAGACCGTGACTTTGTGCCCGTTGCAATGGCGGATGTCGAGTTTCACCTCGGTGACGCTGCCGTGCATGCGCAGCATTGGCGCCAGGTGCGTCTGGTAGAAAATCCGCCCGCCCATGGCCAGCAGGTCCTGGAAACGCCGGCCCAGCAGTTGGGCCGCCGTGAAGCCCAGCCAATCGCACAAGCGTGGGTTGACGTGCAGGATCGTGCCATCTTCCTGGGTCACCGCCAGGGCACAGGCCGCGCTGTCAAACAGCGGGTCAACGGGCATCGGCAGCCGCCCAAGGGGCCAGGAACCGGTCCATCGCCGCGGCACACGCCTGGGGGGCGCTCATATGCGGGCAATGGCCGACATTCTCGACCAGGCAATAAGTGCTGTTAGGTAATACGGTGTGCAGGTATTCACCCACTGCCACGGGGGCGATCAGGTCGTCGGTCGATTGCAGGATCAGCACCGGGGTGGTCAGGCCGAACACATCCTGGCGGTTATCCGACAGGAAGGTCACGCGGGCGAACTGCTTGGCGATGTCCGGCTCGGTGCGACAGAAGCTGTCGGTGAGCGCCTCGCTCAGGTGCGGCTGCGTCGGGGCGCCCATGATCACCGGGGCCATGGCGCTGGACCAGCCGAGGTAGTTGCTGTCGAGGGTGTCGAGCAGGTCGTCGATGTCGTCGCGCTTGAAACCGCCGACATATTCTTCGGTATCGATATAGCGCGGCGATGGGCCAATCATCACGTGCGCGGCAATGCGCTGCGGGATGAAACGGTCGGCGAGGGTGCCGATCATCGCGCTGACCGAGTGGCCCACCAGAATCACCGGGCCTTGGGCGTAGGCGTCGATAATCTCGTTCATGTCATGGGCATAGCCATCCAGGCGGCTGTATTTGGCTTTGTCGAACGCACTCAAGTCCGACATGCCGGCGCCGACCAGGTCATACAGCACCACGCGAAAGCGGTCGAAAAAGTGCGGTGCCAAGGCATTCCACATGGCCTGGTTGCAACCAAAACCGTGGGAAAACACCAGGGTCGAGGGACCGTTGCCCATCACATGTACATTGTTGCGGTGACTTAGGTCCATGGGCGTCCCGTAGATGGCTTATTGCTATGCAGCTAATCGGCAGTTTAGATAGTCGCAGGCCCCGGGTCACGCGTTTGCACGCAGATAAGGTAAAGTCGGCGCCTTCAGGGACAGACTTCAGGTAACCATACATGATCGTGCTTGTGCGGCACTCGGTGTTCAGCCTACTGGCCCTGGTATTTTCCAGCCTGTTGATCACCGCTCATGCGGACACCTCGCCGATTGGGGTAGCCCTTGATCAGCGGGTCATTGACCTGACAAACACCCTCGACTCGGGCACCGCCCAGCGCCTCAAGCAACAACTGGCTGACCTTGAACAACGCAAAGGCGCGCAAGTGGCGGTATTGCTGGTGCCAACCACCGGCAGCGCCGATATCGAAGGCTACGCCAACCAGCTGTTTCGTGCCTGGAAACTGGGACGCAAGGACGTCAACGACGGCATCCTGCTGGTGGTGGCCAAGGACGACCGCAAGGTACGTATCGAGGTGGGCTACGGCCTGGAAGGCATCGTCACTGACCTGCTGGCCCATCGTATTATTGAAGAACAGATCACCCCGGCGTTTCGCCAGGGCGATTTTGCCGGCGGTGTGCAACAGGGGGTGGACGCCCTGACCGTGCTGGTGGACGGCGGTGACCTGCCGCAACTGGCGGGAGCCGGGATCAACCCCCAATTCATCGCATTGCTGGCGGCGCTTATCCTGGGCGGCTTGGGCGGCGTGGCGATTGCAGCCGGCAAGCTGCATTGGCGCAAGGCGTTGATCGCCGCCGTGGCGGCCACGCTGTTGTTGACGCTGCTGGCGGGCGGTTTGGAGTGGCCGATGTTCCTGTTTGTCATGCCGCTGACGCTGTTGATAGGCGGCGCGATATTCGGCGCGCTGTGGCAGGTGCGTACGCTGTTTTACTGTGTGATCGGGCTGCTGGCTTACAGCCTCGGGTTGGTTATGGCAAACCAGTACGTGGATGTCAGTTTCATCCATTGGCTGCTGTGGCCATTGGGCGTCTTGGTGGTGCTGGGGTTGTACCTGGTACTGCTGCTGATCATGAGAGAGACATGGCGCACCAGCCGCGCCGGTTTTATCGTGCGGCTGCTGGCGGCGGTAGTGGTGTACGTGGTGGCAGGATGGGTGATTGACGGCGGCCGCGACGGCTGGCTGCTGGCGTTTCCTATCGCATCGTTTGTCGCGCTGATTATCTTTGGCAAGGTTGGCGAGGGGGCTGGATCTGGCTCGGGCGGTGGCTCCGGTTCAAGTTCCAGCAGTTCTAGCAGCAGCTCGTCCGGTGGTGGTGGTTCCAGTGGCGGTGGTGGGGCTTCCGGCAGTTGGTGACTCGCTGGCGGATGCCCACGCTTTCGCACCCCACCCATGGCAAGCGCGTGTTTGGCAATACCATGGGGAGGCGCAACGGCTTGGATAGCAAACAGTCGTTTGCACTGTTACGCCTTGACCCAACCGCCCTTGCCGTCGGATTTGATTTAGGAATCTATGGGCGCGCGATTGGCGACGCTCGGAGCGTCGTCGATGACCTTTTGGTCCGAAGGCAGGTAACCGTGATCAAACCGATGGGGAAGAGGGTGGATCTGCGCGTCGTGGGTGACCTTTTGGTCCGAAGGCAGGCAGAGGTGATCAAACCGACGGGGAAGAGGGTGGATCTGCGCGTCGTCGATGACCTTTTTGTCAGAAGGCAGGAAGATCTGATCAAACCGATGGGGAAGAGGGTGGAACTGCGCGTCGTGGATGGCTTTTTTGTCAGAAGGCAGGAAGTGTTGATCAAACCGATGGGGAAGAGGGTGGAACTGCGCGTCGTGGATGGCTTTTTTGTCAGAAGGCAGGAAGTGTTGATCAAACCGATGGGGAAGAGGGTGGATCTGCGCGTCGTGGATGGCTTTTTTGTCCGAAGGCAGGAAGAGGCGATCAAACCGATTGCGATTGGCGTAGGCCCGATATTCGTCGCCGACGCTCTTCCAGCCGCACTTGCCATCGGACACCTCTGCATCATCGCCAACCCTGTTTTCTTCCAAGGGGTTGTACCTGGGTTTATCGTTATCGATCTTGCTTGCGTAAACAGGTTGATAGGTCGGGATGGACGGGGTGAAGCCACTGATTGAAGACACGATTGCACCTCTGTGATAGCCAGGAAGATGCCCCGCCGGGGCAGGGTCCTGGCGGGGTGTTTCGCAGGCTACAGCGCCCGGAACCTTCACTCAATGTGGCCTGTTTCGCGTGAATGTAAGCGTGTGAAACCCCTGTTTGGTTGGCTCATACAGCGGGAGAAGTTGCTGTAGGCACAATCTGAGATAACGCTTTGCAGCGTCAGGCTTGACGTCAGACAGCACAGACAAATCCAGGATTTTTACCTGTTGAAAAGCATTCGTTCCCTGCACGGCTTTTCGGCAGTTTCATGCCTTGCAACACACAATCACTACTGCGACGGTGTGGCTTTCAACGCCATCACCATTTCATGCCACGCCATCCCACCGTGATCCGACGGCGAAGGGCGCACGTAGGTGTAGCCCATGCGGGTGTACAACGGCACATGCTGTTGCTTGCACATTAGATGAATCGTCTGCTTGCCCAGTGTTCCCATGCGCTGCACGAACGCGGTCATCAGTCTTTTTGCATAGCCTTTGCCTTGATGGGCCGGGTCGACCACCACCGACATAATCACCACATTCGGCGCCTCGGCGTCATGGCCCACCAACTCCTTGAAGGCCTCGTCCGACATTACCACCTCATGGGCACAGCCCGAGTTGATGAACCCCACCACTGCGCCATCTTCCTCCAGGATCAGAAATCCCTCGGGATACTGCGCGATGCGCGTGGCGATCTTTTCAAGCGTTGCGGCTTCGTCGCCTTCGTAAGCGGTGGTTTCAATGTGAAAGCAGCGTGCGGCGTCGGTGGGCAGGGCGTTGCGCAGGGTGAGAGTGGGCATGGGCGGTTCCAGGGATGTTCAGTGAAAGGCCACATCATAGAGAAACATCGGGCCTATGGCACCGCACGGCCATTCATCACCCCTTGCAGGAGCGAGCTTGCTCGCGAAAAACGTCAACGATAACGCGCGCCTACACGTTGTGACGCGTAGGGCAGGCGCGACCGAGAGTCTGTATCAAACCCCTCCCACCAACTTGCCACTGTCCATCCGGCGCTTATACGCACTGTCCCGACTCGCCAACCAGAAGTACAACGGCGAGGTCACCGCCAGCCCCACCACCCACGACAAGTCCGCGCCGTTGATGTGCTGCGAAATCGGCCCCACGTACAGCGGCGTGTTCATGAACGGAATCTGCACCGCGATCCCCACCGCGTAGGCTAGCAGCGCCTGGGGGTTGTATTTGCCGTAGATGCCGCCATCCACGCGGAAGATCGAGGCGATGTCGTATTGGCCTTTGTGAATGGCGTAGAAGTCGATCAGGTTGATCGCCGTCCAGGGCACCAACACCACGAGCAGCACCAGCACCATGTCGACGAAGTGACCGATGAAGTCTTGGGAGGCAAACACCGCCGCAATCGAACAGGCAGCCAGCACGATGATGGAGAGCACCGCACGGCTTTTCGCGGTGGGGATCCAGCGGTAGGCGAAGGTCTGTACCAGGGTGATGATCGACAGCACCGCGCCGTACAGGTTGAGGGCGTTATGGCTGATCACGCTGAGCAGGAACAGCACCAGCATCAGCGGGCCGATGGCGCCGGTGGCGAGTTTGACGGCGTCCATGGTGTCCATGCCTACCGGTGTGGCGAGCACTGCCACGGCGCCGAAGATGAACGCCAGGCTCGACCCCAGCGCCGAGCCCAGGTAGGTGGTCCAGAAGGTGGCGGCTACCGGCACGTCGGCTGGCAGGTAGCGGGAGTAGTCCGACACGTACGGCGCAAAGGCGATCTGCCACAGCGCGGCCAGGGAAACGGTGGCCAGCCAACCCGAGATGTTGAAGCTGCCACGGGTGAGGAAATCCGTGGTCTGTACATGGGTGAAGATGTAGCCAAAGCCCAGCACGATGCCGGCGCCAAGCACCCAGGTGCCGATGCGATTGAGTACGTGGATGAAGCGATAGCCGATGATGCCGATGATCCCGGAACCAATGGCGCCGATAACGATGCCCACCGGTACAGGTACGGCGTCCACCACGCCATGCAGGGATTTACCGGCCAGCACAATGTTGGAGGCGAAGAAGCCGATGTACATCACCCCGGCAATCACCACCACCAGCAACGCGCCGAGGGAGCCGAACTGAGCACGGCTCTGGATCATCTGCGGGATGCCCATCTGCGGGCCCTGGGCTGAGTGCAATGCCATCAACACACCGCCGACCAAATGGCCGACAAGAATGGCGACAATGCCCCACACCAGGTTGAGGTGGAACAGTTGCACACCCAGTGCGCCAGTGACGATAGGCAACGGCGCGATGTTGCCGCCGAACCACAGGGTGAACAGGTCTCTTACCTTTCCATGGCGATCTTCCGGAGGCACGTATCCAATCGTGTGTTTTTCGATGAGTGGGGCGGAGGATGTTGCAGTGGTAACCATGACGAGCTCCAAGGCAAGGTGAGTACGTGGACGTACTTCGCTATGCGCTGCACGGGCGGCGCTTTGTTGTTGGAGTGATCATCTGTAATGGACGCAGGCAGGTAAATTAGTAAGTTTGTTGCTATAGACCTTAAAAAAAATATCTCACGTGGTTTTTTGCTCCGGTATGTTGCATGGGCTTCAATGGCTTGAAAAACCGGTGTATCTGCGCACCTGTTTGGGGCGAAAACCCACGTTTATGGAGGTGCCGATGGCTGCCTACAACCTGCGCCAGCTCAGATATTTTGTGACCACGGCCGAATGCGGCAGCGTCGCCGAGGCGTCGCGCAAGCTGTATATCGCCCAGCCGTCGGTGTCCACGGCGATCAAACAGCTGGAAGACAGCTTTGGCGTGCAGCTGTTTATCCGCCACCACGCCCAGGGCGTTTCCCTTACGCCCAGTGGCGCGCGCTTTTATCGCAAGGCGTTGGAGCTGTTGCGGGTGGCCCATGAGTTCGAGCAGAACGCCCTGGCGGATAATGACGTGGTGGCCGGGCAGATCGACATCGGCTGCTTTGAAACCGTGGCGCCGTTGTACCTGCCACGCTTGATCGCCGGCTTCAAGGCGCGCTGGCCAGGGGTGGAGATCCGCATCCGCGATGGCGAGCAGCAGGAATTGGTGCAGGCGCTGACCGCAGGCAGTATCGACGTGGCGATGTTGTTTGAGCACGACCTGGGCGGCACCATCGAGACCACGCCGCTGATGCCGCCCCAACAGCCCTATGCGTTGCTGCCGGCCGATCACCGCTTCGCCCAGCAGGCCAGGGTGTCCTTGGCCGACCTGGTGCTGGAGCCAATGATTTTGCTGGACGTGTTGCCCAGCCGTACCTACTTCGTGAGCATCTTCGAAGAGCGCGGGCTGACCCCGAATATCGTATTCAGCTCGCCCTCCATCGAAATGGTGCGGGGCATGGTGGGGCGCGGGTTCGGGTTCTCGGTCCTGGTGACCAAACCCTTCAGCGAGTACACCTATGATGGGCAGAAGGTGGTGTGCATTCCCTTGGCTGAAACGGTCACGGGGTCCGGGTTGTCGGCCGTGTGGTTGCGCCGTGCACCGCTGACCAAGCCGGTGCAGTTGTTTGTCGACTACTGCCGTGAAGAACTTGCGCGGTTGCTGGCGTGACTGCGAACCAGCCCCGCGCGCTTATGCGGGTCAGTGCTCAGCCAACTGCAGCTGTTGCTTGGCCAGCCTCACCACATTGTCCAGGGTAAACCCGAATTTCTCCTGCAACTTTGCCAGCGGTGCCGAGGCGCCAAAGCTGTTCATCACCACCTTGGCGCCGGTCTGCCCGACATAGCGGTCCCAGCCCAAGGGACCTGCCTGTTCCACCACCACGCGGGCTTTCACTGCGGGCGGCAACACACTGTCGCGGTAGGCTTGATCCTGGTCTTCAAACAGCTCCCAACTGGGCATTGATACCACGCTGGCGGCAATGCCTTCACCTTTGAGCTGCTCATACGCGGCCACCGCCAGGCTGACTTCGCTGCCTGTTCCTATCAGGATGACCTCAGGCTTTTGCGCACTGGCCAGCACGTAGGCACCTTTGGCCGCACCGCAGGCCGTCGCGTATTGGGTGCGATCCAGGGTGGGCAGCGGCTGGCGTGACAGCACGACACAGCTGGGCCGATGAGTCTGGGCCAAGGCGACTTTCCACAATTCCAGCGTTTCATTGGCATCGCCCGGGCGCAAGGTCAACAGCCCCGGCGTGGCCCGCAGTTGGGTGAGGTGTTCGATAGGCTGATGTGTCGGTCCATCCTCGCCGACGCCGATGGAGTCATGGGTAAACACGAAGATCACGGGTAATTCCATGATCGCCGCCAGGCGGATCGGCGGTTTCATGTAATCGCTGAATACCAGGAAGGTCGAGGTATACGGGCGCAGGTAGGACAGCGCCATGCCGTTGGCGATTGCGCCCATGGCGTGTTCGCGAATACCGAAGTGCAGGTTGCGCCCGCTGTAATCATCCGCGCTGAAACGCCCGGCGTCGTCGAAGGTGAGGTTGGTCTTGGTCGAGGGCGACAAATCCGCCGAGCCGCCCAGCAGCCAGGGGATCTGTTGGGCGAAGGCATTCAACACCTCGCCGCCTGAGGCACGGCTGGCGACGCCTTTGGCATCGGCGGCAAAGTCTGGCAGGTGCGCTTGCCATTGCTCGGGCATTTCCCCGGCGCGCATGCGTTGCAGTTCATCGGCCCGTTGCGGGTCGAGGGAGGCCAGGGCCTGGTTCCATTCGGCATACAACGGCTCGGCACGTTCGTAAAGGGCATCGCGCAACACTGTGCGAGCCTCTTGCGGCACCAGGAAGCTCGAATCCTGCGGCCAGCCATAGGCGGCCTTGGTCAGGCGAATTTCATCGTCCCCCAACGGCTCGCCATGGGCAGCAGCGGTATTGTGCTTGTGCGGTGAGCCGTAGCCGATCACGCTGTCCACCACGATCAAGGTGGGCGCGCCGGTGTTGGCCTTGAAGGTTTCCAATGCCACGCTCAAGGCCTGCAAGTCATTGGCGTCGGTGACATGCACGGTGTGCCAGCCATACGCCTGGAAGCGTTGGATCACGTCTTCACTGAACGCCAGCTCAGTGTGGCCCTCGATGCTGATGGTGTTGTTGTCGTAGACCCAGCACAGGTTATCGAGCTTCAAGTGCCCGGCCAGGGACGCGGCTTCGCTGCTGATGCCTTCCATCATGTCGCCGTCACCGCACAGGGTGTAGACGTCGTAGTCAAACAGCACCTGGCCGTCGCGGTTGAAGCGCTGAGCCAGCCAACGCTCGGCCATGGCCATGCCCACGCTGTTGGCGCAGCCCTGGCCCAACGGGCCGGTGGTGGTTTCTACGCCTGTGGTCATGCGGTACTCGGGGTGACCAGGGGTCTTGGAGCCCATCTGCCGGAACTGCTTGATATCCTCGAGGCTGACGGCCGGTTGGCCGGAACGCTTGCCGTGGGCGTCGATCTCTACCACGCCGGCCAGATGCAATAGCGAATACAGCAACATCGAGGCATGCCCCACCGACAACACAAAACGGTCACGGTTGGGCCAGTCGGGGTGTTCGGGGTGATAACGCAGGAAGCGACTCCACAGCGTGTACCCCACGGGCGCCAGGCCCATGGGCGTGCCAGGGTGACCCGAATTGGCCTTCTGCACGGCATCCATGGCCAGGGTGCGTAGGGTATTGATGCATTGGGTGTCGGCAGCAGTGGCAACGTGATTCATAAAACCGTTCTCCCTGGGGTGGCGATCTACAGTGGAGGGCAGGGCGGGGCAAAGGTTTGATCCCATCGCGTTCGCGCGACGAACGGGTCATTCTTGACTTCAAACATGACAAGTCTTGTTGGAATGGGCTAGCTTCAAGGGCGTAGACCATCGATCAATCTGTGGAGGTACGCCATGCCAGTGAAACACGACCTGTATCAGGACTTGGGATTGAGCAAGGAAGACGTTCACAAGCGCAAGGCGCAAGACAACCGGTTGGACTCACTGCTCACTCAATACGACGACGCCGACGCCAAGGTGCTAAAAGCGGAAAAAGCCAGTGCCAGCGATGAAGAGGTGGAGAACCTGAAGAAGAAGCGGCTGTCGATCAAAGACAAAATCGCGCAGCGGCTGGCTTAAGCAAACCCGCAACCCGTGGCGAGGGAGCTTGCTCCCGCTGGGGTGCGAAGCGCCCCCATTGGCGGCGGCTGCGCAGCCGAGCGGGAGCAAGCTCCCTCGCTACACACACGGAATGTGCACATTTGTTCAGAATTGTCTGGAGGACAAGTGCCGCTTCTCTCCTTATGATGCGCCCCGTCCACTCGGCTCTGGGGCTTGTTGCGGCGCAAGGATTGCGTTGTTTGAGCCGGGTGGGCATCCTCAGAATTCATGCAACACCGGGCCGAATCGGTCGGCTGAAAATGCTGTCTGTGGCTGGCTTGCCTGCGATGACTGCCTCCCAGCCGACGCCTATCCACCTGACACCCCCGCAGTCCAAATGTGGGAGCTGGCTTGCCTGCGATGGCGGCCTCCCAGCCGACGCCTACCTACCTGACACCCCCGCAGTCCAAATGTGGGAGCTGGCTTGCCTGCGATGGCGGCCTGCCAGCCGACGCCTATCTACCTGACACCCCGCGATCCAACTGTGGGAGCGGGCTTGCTCGCGAAGGCGGCCTGACAGTCAACACAGTTGGACCGTGTACATATCCATTCCTGCGGTAACGGCCACTTAGGGTTCCGCCCCGACGGCGGCTCACTTTCGAAAAGCGCGAAAGTAAGCAAAGCGCTCTTGCCCCACCACTCGGCACCTCGCTTAGGCTCGGTGTGCCCGTAATCCGCCAGTGATTTGGGGGGCCGCCGCCACGCGCCATCCATAGCGCGGGGCGGCTAAACCGGCATCCCTGCCGGTTTACCCCCCAAATCCCTGTCGAATTCCGGCCAGCGTGGTTTAACGGGGCGCCTAAGATCAAAAGCAGATCAAGATCAAAAGCGGCTCGCTTCGCATCGTGGTTACCATCAACGCCGTGACGCTTGGCGTTCGGTCTTGCATCCAGTCATTTCAACAGCGTTTCAACGCATATATCCATTGAGCGCTGCTGCGTCTGCTCATACAACTGCAACTCATCAATCGTCCTGCGCCCCAGCGCCTGTTCGAAGGCATCTCGGTTGGAGTTGCCCGCGTAGTGACTCTGCGCCCCATCCCCCAGGTTTGACTGGAAGATCCCCGCCGCACTGACCGGCAAAAAGTCCTCATACACCAACGGCTCCACCGCCACATGACCGGCACCGACCAGCGCCTCCAATGTGCGCGGCTGATCGGCCTGGCCGCGTGCCGCCAAGCCCTTGTCGGTGACGAAGTAGCGAAAATACGCCAAGCCCTGCTCGCGCATTTGTGGGTAGTTATCGGGGAAGGCGTGGAAGTGCTGTTCCATCAATTGCACATAGCGCTCGGCGTTGGCTTCATTGGGGAACGCGCCGAGTTCGTCGCGGGCGGCGTTCAGCAGTTGGTCGTACAGGGCGCGGCCTTTAGGCGTAAGCGCGACGCCGCGTTGTTCGATTTCGCCGAAGCGCGCGCTGTGGCTGCCGTGGGCATCGGTGAAGGCGATGGGTTCGTCCAGGGCCTTGAAGCTGGTCTGGCGCAGCAGGATCGGGCATTGGCGCCGAGGTGGGCCTTCGATCACGGCTTTGGGAGTGATGCCTTTGCCGGGCATCGCCGCCTGCACCTGGTCGATGTCCAGGGTGCGTGGGGTCAGGTGGTTGATGTGCGGGCCTTTGAACGCGACGACGTCGGCGATCAGTCGGTGCTGGTCGCTCAGTTGCTGATATTGGGCGCCGGTGACCGTGGCAGTGTGGTGCCAGCGGAACGTCTCCAGGGCCTGGCGGATAAAGGCCTCGGCATCGCTGGCATTCAAGCCGCCTTGGGTCTCTGCCTGGTCGATCAATGCCAAGGCCTCGGCGGTAAAGATCGAGCGCTTGGCCAGGGCGCTTTCGGCGAAGGCGCGCAGGTCGGGGTTTTCGATCAGTTCCAGGCGCAGCAACGAAGTGAACACGCGAAACGGGCTGGTTTGCAGCGCGTGTTCATGCACGGCGCGAAAGGCGGTGGAGTGAACAGGCACGCCAGCGGGGGTGAGGTCGTAGTAGCCCACCGGTTGCATGCCCATCACCGCGAACAAACGGCTGATAGTCGCCAGTTCCGCAGCGGTGCCCAAGCGGATGGCGCCGTGGCGTTCCATGCCCAGGCGCTGGATTTCGCCGGTACGCTGCAGCTGGTGCGCCAGGCCTGGTTCGCTGTCGAGCACATGTGCATTGGTCTCGGCCACCAATTCCAGCAACGCCCCATATAAAGGAACTTCATCTCGATACATGTCGGACATGGCCTTGGAAAAGCCCTTGCGGATCTCGTCAGGGCTGACATGTGCAGTGGCGTGCATAGAAAAATTCCTGATGACTGGAGCGATGAAAGTGGCCTTTGTCTGATTTTGTTGAGCCGCCGGCCGCCTTGCAAACGAAGATTCCTCTGGACTTCATTCTGCAAATGAATGAGTTGACCCTGCGTCCAAGTCTTCATGTGCAAGCAGGCGTCATTGGGCTCTACACTGCGCTCCACTGTGTAGGTGAAGGAGGACCCAATGACGGCCAAACCCGCAACCAACCTGCTGGACACCCTCGAAGGCCAGCGCCTGGCAACCCCAGACGCCGGGCAGTGGCGCGAGTGGGGCCCGTACTTGAGTGAGCGCCAATGGGGCACGGTGCGCGAAGACTACAGCGCCGACGGCGATGCCTGGGCCTACTTCCCCCATGAGCACGCCCGCAGCCGCGCCTATCGATGGGGCGAGGACGGATTGGCCGGTTTCAGTGACAAGGCCCAACGCTGGTGCCTGGGCCTGGCACTGTGGAACGAGCGTGATGCAATCCTCAAGGAGCGTCTGTTCGGCCTTAACAATGCCGAAGGCAACCACGGTGAAGACGTCAAGGAACTGTACTTTTTCGTCGATGGCGTGCCGAGCCATGCCTACATGCGCATGCTCTACAAATATCCCCATGCGGCCTTTCCCTACGCTGACCTGATCGCCGAAAACGCCCGTCGTGGGTTGGCGGATGCCGAGTATGAAATCCTTGATACCGGTGTGTTTGCAGACAACCGCTACTGCGACGTCAGTGTCGAATACGCCAAGCATCAGCCCGACGATATTTTCATGCGCGTCACCGTGCATAACCGTTCGGACCAACCCACACGCCTGCAGGTGCTGCCCCAGCTCTGGGCGCGCAATGACTGGAGCTGGACCTTCGATGCACCCAAGCCCAGCTTGAGGTTGGACGGCGAGCGGGTTCTGGCGCGTCATCATGAGCTCGATGATCGCCACCTCAGTGCCTGGGGCCAGGACGGGTTGCAGTGGCTGTTCTGCGAAAACGAAACCAATCGGCCCAAACTGGACGGGCAACCGGCGCCGGGGCCATTCAAGGATGGCATTAATGATTACGTGGTGGGCGGGGTTGAGTCGGCCGTTCGCCGGGACGCCGGCACCAAGGTGGCCGCGCATTTCACCCTTGAACTGGCGGGCCAGGAAAGCAAAACCCTTTACCTGCGTTTTGCGCCTTTGGACGCGCCCGATGTCAATGCGCGCAAGCTATTCGAACAGCGCCGCCAGGAGGCCGATGACTTCTACGCGGTCTTGCAACAGGGCCTTGCCGATGACGATGCGCGCAATGTGCAACGCCAGGCCCTGGCCGGCCTGTTGTGGTCCAAGCAGCTGTACTATTTCGACGTGAACCAGTGGCTTGACGGCGACCCGGCTCAGCCCGCGCCACCGCCCGAGCGTCTGTTTATCCGCAATACTCATTGGCGGCACCTGAGCAACTTCGACATCTTGTCCATGCCCGACACTTGGGAATACCCCTGGTATGCCTCCTGGGATCAAGGCTTCCAGGCGGTGGCCATCGCGCTGATCGACCCCGGTTACGCCAAGCAACAGCTGTTGCTGCTGGTAAAGGACCGCTTCATGCACCCCAACGGCCAATTGCCGGCCTACGAATGGCGCTTTGACGACGCCAACCCGCCCGTGCACGCCTGGGCCAGCTGGCGCGTATATCAGCAGGACAAGGCGTTGACCGGCGTGGGCGACATGGATTTCCTGGAGCGGATCTTTCACAAACTGCTGCTGAATTTCTCCTGGTGGGTCAACCGCAAGGACGCCGAGGGCCGCAACTTGTTCCAGGGCGGTTTTCTGGGCCTGGACAATATCGCCTTGTTCGACCGCTCGGCCACGTTGCCGCCGGGTTACCAGTTGGACCAGGCCGATGGCACCGCCTGGGTGGCGGCCTATGCCCTGGACCTGATGCGCATCGGCCTGGAGTTGGCCAAGCGCAATGTGGTGTACGTGGACATTGCCGTGAAGTTTTTCGAGCATTTCCTCTACATCGCCGGCGCTATCAACCACGTCGATGACAGCGCCGAAGGCTTGTGGGATGAGCAGGACCAGTTTTTCTACGACGTACTGCACCGTCCTGATGGCCAGAGCGAACCGGTGCGCCTGCGCTCCATCGTCGGGTTAATGCCGCTGTTCGCGGTGCTGGTGCTGGAACAGCGCGAGCACGAGGGCCTGGAAGGCTTGCGCGAGCGCCTGCTGGGCTTTATGCATCATCGGCCGGACTTGGCCAGGCTGGTTTCGCGCTGGACCGAACCGGGGCAGGGCAACCGCCTGTTGCTGGCGCTGCTGCGCGGTGAACGCACCAAGGATTTGCTGCGACGCATGCTGGATGACCAGGAGTTCTTGTCGGCCTTTGGCGTGCGCGCCCTGTCCAAGGCGTTCGCCGAGCAGCCCCTGGCGTTGAAGATGAATGGCGACACCTTGTGTGCCAGTTACCAGCCCGGTGAGTCCGACTCACGCTTGTACGGTGGCAACTCCAATTGGCGCGGGCCGCTGTGGATGCCGGTCAATTACATGCTGATTGAATCGTTGCGCGAATTTCATCGCTATTACGCAGAGCATTTTTCCGTGGAGTACCCGACGGGCAGTGGGTATCTGGCGTCTCTCGAGGAAGTGGCTGACAGCCTCAGCGAGCGGCTGACGCGGCTGTTTCTTAAAGATGAAAACGGTGTGCGGCCGTCGATGGCGGGGTATGCGCAGTTGCAGGAAGACCCGGCCAGTCGTGACCTGGTGTTGTTCCATGAGTATTTTCATGGTGAGACAGGGCGAGGGTTGGGGGCTTCACACCAGACCGGGTGGAGCGCGTTGGTGGCGTTGTTGCTACAGCCAAAAACCTGAGCAGTCCTACGGATTTGCTTTTCTGTGGGAGCTGGCTTGCCTGCGATACAGGCACCGCGGTGCGTCCGGCAAATGGAGTAGATGCCATCGCAGGCAAGCCAGCTCCCACAGGGGATCTTCATTCACCGCGAGAATGCAGGCAAAAAAATCCCGCCTGGGGAGGCGGGATCAGGATTCAGGGTTACCCGTGAATCAGGAAGGGAACAGCTCGCTCAGCTTCATCGCCAGCATCATGTCGCCTTCGGTGCGCAGCTTGCCGCCCATGAACGCTTGCATGCCGTCGGTGGAGCCGTCGACGATGCCTTCCAGGGTCTCGCTGTCCATCACCAGGGTGACCTGAGCGTCAGGGTTTTCGCCTTCTTTGAGTTCGCAGGTCTTGTCCTTGACCACCAGCGAGAAATTCTTGCTGTCGTCGATACGGAAACCGAACACCAGGTCCAGGCCTTCGGCAGCGCTTGGGTTGAATTTGGCTTTCATTGCTTCTACTGCTTTAGCTACGTCAGTCATGGTTTCGATCCTTAAGGGTAGAGTCCAGTGACCTTGGGGTCACGGTTGGCCGCAGTTCATCGGAAAGTGATGAGCTGCGGCGCCTTCAACAGTTGCAAGTGGGCGTGACTGTTGAAGGAAGCCAGTGCCACCTCGCGACCACGGAACTTCAGTTGGTTGAGCGAGGTGTTAACAATTTGCCAGTTCATTTCGAAGGCCTGGGCTGCAGGCATTCGGGTAATCAGGTGGAGCAGGGCGGTGATGGTGCCGCCGGAGGTGAATACGGCGATTTTGTCGGTGTGGTTCGCGGCTTCAAGGATCCGCTGCAAACCACCCTGGACCCGCTCGACAAACCCCAGCCAGCTTTCCAGCCCGGGCGGATCATAGGTGCCGGCCAGCCAGCGTTCGATGATCAGGGCGAAAATGCGTTGGAACTCGCTGCGGTTCTGCGGGCCATTGCGCAGGATGTGCACGGCATCCGGCTCACTGCTGAGCAGGTCGGGTAACAGGCCGCGAATGATCGCCTCGCCGTCGAACTCGTTGAACGCACTGTCTGTTTCCAATGCCGGAACCGGCAAGCCCAGGGCGCTGTACTGGTCGAACGTGGCGCTGGCAGTGTGCTGCTGGCGACGCAGGTCGCCGGCGATGCAGCGGTCAAACGCAATGCCCAGGTCTGCCAGGTGGCGACCGAGCACTTGCGCTTGTTCCACGCCAATGGGCGAGAGGACGTCATAGTCGTCTGCACCGAAGGAAGCCTGGCCATGTCGAATCAGATAAATGCTGCCCACGTCCGTTTTCCCGGTACGTTGAAAGTCTGGCGAGGTTATGAGGATGCCTGCGAGCTGTCAATGAAAAAACATACGCTTGTTTTAAAAGCGCGTTGGAGCCCGCCTGCTGGCGGTTTGATCACTGGCTCCTTCGCAGTGGCGTCGGTATGCTGGGGCCATCCGCGCCTGGCGCAGTGCATTTTTTAAGGAGACATATGGATTTTTTGGCCGAATACGCGAGCTTTCTGGCGAAGACCGTCACCCTGGTGGTCGCTATTCTGGTGGTACTGATCAGCTTTGCAGCACTGCGCAGCAAAGGTCGTCGTAAATCCGCCGGCCAATTGCAGGTCAGCAAGCTGAATGATTTCTACAAGGGCTTGCGTGAGCGCCTGGAGTCCAGCCTGCTCGACAAGGACCAGCTCAAGGCCCTGCGCAAGTCCGAAAGCAAGGCTGAAAAGAAGAAAGACAAGAAGAAGCCCGAGCTCAAGCCACGGGTATTCGTGCTGGATTTCGACGGTGACATCAAGGCCTCGGCCACCGAAAGCCTGCGCCATGAAATCACCGCACTGCTGAGCCTGGCCACGCCCAAGGATGAAGTGGTGTTACGCCTGGAAAGCGGCGGCGGCATGGTGCACAGCTATGGCCTGGCCTCCTCGCAACTGGCGCGTATCCGCCAGGCCGGCGTGCCGTTGACCGTGTGCATCGACAAAGTCGCGGCCAGCGGTGGCTACATGATGGCGTGCATCGGCGAGAAGATCATCAGTGCACCCTTCGCCATCCTCGGTTCCATTGGTGTGGTGGCGCAGTTGCCCAACGTCAATCGCCTGCTTAAAAAGCACGACATCGACTTTGAAGTGCTGACCGCCGGTGAATACAAGCGCACGCTCACTGTGTTTGGCGAAAACACCGAGAAAGGCCGGGAGAAGTTCCAGGAGGACCTGGACATCACCCACCAGTTGTTCAAGAACTTCGTCTCGCGTTACCGCCCGCAGTTGGCGATTGACGAGGTGGCCACTGGCGAAGTGTGGTTGGGGGTTGCCGCTCTCGACAAACAACTGGTCGATGAGCTGCAAACCAGCGATGAATACCTGGCCACCAAGGCCAAGACCGCCGAAGTGTTCCACCTGCACTATGCCGAGCGTAAGAGCCTGCAAGAGCGCGTGGGCCTGGCGGCCAGCGGTTCGGTGGACCGGGTGCTGTTGACCTGGTGGAGCCGCTTGACCCAGCAGCGGTTCTGGTAACCCAGTACTGAAAACCAGGTAGTCCCTTGTGAGCGGGCTTGCTCGCGAATGCGGTATATCAGTCAATAGATTTGCTGGCTGACACTCCGCATTCGCGAGCAAGCCCGCTCCCACATTGGTTTTTCGACCATGTCAGGTCAAACGGGGTTTAATCGAGTCCGCCAACTGCGTAAGGATCAGGCAGCACGACACGGCCCCGGCATCCAGAACGCCGAGGGAACGCTCACCCAAACGACTGGCTCGGCCAATCTTGGCCACCAGGTCCTTGGTCGAATCCCGCCCTTGAGAAGCAGCGCTTTTCATCGCATCGAGTGCATCGCTGAAAGAACGCGCCGCTGCATGCGCCCGTTCAAAGGCTTCCACCGCCGGGATCAACGTGTCCATCAAGCACTTGTCGCCCACGCCCGCTTCGGTGATGTCCTGCAACGAGGTCAAGCCGCCGCGCAGCAGGTGGGCGAACCTGGCGGCGTCGATGTCTTCACTGCCGCGCACTTCGTCGGCCATGCCGATAAACAGGCTGCCATACAAGGGCCCCATGGAGCCGCCGATGCCTTCCATCAGGCTCAGGGTCAGTTCATCCAGGGCTTCGGCCAGGGTCAGTTGGCGGCCTTCGATCGTGCGGCCGCAATGGGCAAAGCCCTTGGCCATGTTGATGCCATGGTCGCCATCGCCTATAGCGCCGTCGACTTCGCTGAGGTACTCCCGGTTGGCCACGATCACGCTGACCAGGTCGGCGACAATGGCGCTACCGTCATGGGTGGAAAAACGCTGGCTCATGATTCACTCCGCCTGGGTCATGCCGATGGAGCGGCAGGGTTGGTCGATCAGGGTTTTCAGCTCGGCGTCGAGGCCGAGCAGGGTCAAGGTCACGCCCATCATCTCCAGGGACGTGAAGTAGTTGCCCACGTAGCAACGGTGAATCTTCAAACCTTTGGCCTTGAGCTGTTTTTCCACCTCGGCGTAGAAAATATACAACTCCATCACCGGGGTGGCGCCCAGGCCCGAGACCAGCACCACCACGCTGTCGTCCTGGCTGAAATCGCGGTCGGCGAGGATCGGCGCCAGCATGCGCTCGGCCATGGCGGCGGCCGCTTCAATCGGGATGACTTCGATGCCCGGTTCGCCATGATGGCCGATACCCAGCTCCATCTGGCCGTCGGGAATCTGGAAGTTCGGCTTGCCCACCGCGGCGATCGTGCAGGGCGTAAGGCCGATACCAATCGAGCGGCAGTGGTCGACGGTTTTCTGCGCCACCCGAATCACGCCGTCCAGGTCGTAATGCTGGGCAGCGGCGGCACCGCCGATCTTCCACATGAAGATCTCCCCGGCCACGCCGCGACGCTTGGCAATATCGGCCTTGGGCGCGGAGGCCACGTCGTCGTTGGCGACCACGGTGCGGATGCGCATGTCTTTGCTGGCGGCCATTTTCATTGCCAGCTTCACGTTCATATTGTCGCCGGCGTAATTGCCATACAGGCAGGCAACACCTGCGCCATGGTCGGCGGCGCGGAAGGCATCGAAAAAGCTCTTGGCGGTGGGCGAGGAAAAAATCTCGCCGACGGCCACCGCATCCACCAGGCCCGGGCCAACATAGCCGAGGAACGCCGGCTCATGCCCGGAGCCGCCGCCGGTGACAATGCCGACGCGGCCCTGGGCGGACGGTCTGGCCTTGACGATGACCCTTGGGTTGCTTTCGTACTGGCGCAGTTCGGGGTGCGCGACCAGGATGCCGCGCAGCATGTCTTCGACCACTTGGTCGGGATCGTTGATGACTCGATTCATAACGCGGGTTCCTGTGTTCTTGTTCTAAGGGGCGACACCCTTCCATTGTGGGAGCAGGCAAGCCAGCTCTCACAGGGTTTTGTGTTGTTACTGAGATCAGGGTTCGAGCACCACCTTCAGCGATTTATCGCCGCGCTCCATCACTGCAAACGCTTCCTTGAAATCCGCCAGCGCAAACTTGTGGGTCACCACGTCGCGCATGTCGATCTTGCGGTTGCCGATAAAGTCTATGGCCCTTGGGTACATATATGGCCCCAGGTGCGAGCCGAGGATATCCAGTTCCTTGCGGTCGCCGATGATCGACCAATCCACCGTGGCCTCGTCATTGAACACGCTGAATTCCACAAAGCGTCCCAGCTTGCGCAGCATCGCCAGGCCCTGGTTCACCGCCTTGTGATGCCCGGTCGCCTCGATATAAATGTCGCAGCCGTAGCCATCGGTGATTTCGCGGATCTTCGCCAATACGTCCACCTCGGCCGGGTTCCACACTTCATCGGCGCCCAGGCGCAGGGCGAGGGCGGCGCGTTCGGGTTTCATGTCCAGCACAATGAGCTTTTTCGGGTTGCGCAACCGCACTGCGCCGATGATGCCCAGGCCCAGGGTGCCGGCGCCGGCGACCACCACGATGTCGTCATGGTCGACGTTGGCGCGTTCCGCCGCGTGCAGCGAGCAGGCCAAGGGTTCGATCAGGATCGCTTCGTCGGGGGCGATGGATTCCGGCACTTTGTGGATGATGCCTTCCTTGGTGAAGATCATGTATTGCGCCATGGCGCCCTGCACATTGTTCTGGAAGCCATACAGGTCGTGCTTCTGGCACATCCAGTACTGGCCGTGGTTGCAAAAGCGGCAGCCCCAGCATGGCACGATCTGCTCGGAGATCACCCGGTCGCCCACGGCCACGCCGCGTTTCTCGGCGCCTGGGCCAAGGGCGACTACGCGGCACACGAACTCATGCCCGGGGATCATCGGCGGCTTCACGTAGCGCGGTTGCTCGGCATCGCCCCAAAAGGACGGCGCGCCGCGATAGGTCTTGATATCGCCCATGCAAATGCCGCACAGCTCGACTTTGGTCAGGATCTCGTCGGGGCCGGGCGTGGGCACGTCGACGGTTTCCAGGCGGTAATCTTCCGGGCCGTGGCAGACCACGGCCTGCATGGTTTTCGGGATGCTCGGGGCGAGTTGTTCAGGTGTGCGTTCGGTGACGGTGGACATGACAAAACCTCACGACATAACGATGAATTACTGAATGCTGTAGCCGCCGTCGATCACCATGTTGGCACCGGTGATCATCTGTGCGGCGTCGCTGAGCAGGTACAGCGCCAGCCCGGCGATTTCTTCCGGCTGGGCAAAGCGACCTGCCGGAATCTGCAATTTGGCCCGCTCACCCACCTCGCCGGCCCAGGCTTTTTTGCCCAGGGCGGTTTCGACGATGGTCGGGGAGATGGCGTTGACGTTGATCTGCGGCGCCCACTCCATGGCCAATACCTTGGTCATGCCGATGATGGCGGCTTTGCTGGCGCAGTAGGCGACGTGACGGTCCAGGCCAATCACGGCGGCCTGGGACGCCAGGTTGACGATGCGCCCGCTGCCTTGGGCAAGCATATGTCTGGCACAGGCCTGGGCCATGAAAAAGCTGGCCTTGAGGTTGATGTCCAGTGTGGTGTCCCAGGCGCTTTCGCTGACCTCGATGGCCTTGTCCAGCAGCACCACGCCTGCGCTGTTGATCAGATAATCCAGGCGTTGGAAGTGCGCGAACACCTTGTCGACGGTCGGTTGTATCTGGTCGATCCTCCCGAGGTCGACGGCAATGCCCAGGTGCCCGGCACCCAGGCTGGCGGCCACCTCGACCACGGCCGGATCGCGGTCCAGCAGCGCCACCCTTGCGCCGCGTTCCGCCAGCAAAGTGGCGCAGGCCAGGCCGATGCCGGCGGCGCCACCGGTGATCACCGCGCAACGGCCGCTGAGGTCGAAGGCTTGGTTCCAGAAACCAGACATGAGTAACTCCCGTTACAGATCAAAAGGTAGAACGCGGTCCAATGTGGGAGCTGGCTTGCCTGCGATTGCATCAACCCGGTCTACCTGATGCACCGAGGTGCCTGCATCGCAGGCAAGCCAGCGCCCACAGTTGACTGTGTTTCAAGCCACTGACTACTTACCGCCGCTGACTTGCTTGTACAGCGCGTCCGCATTGGCATTGGTCACCGGCACCCACGGCAGGATGTAGTTCTTGGCCGTGCCGTCGGCCCATTTCAGGTCCTTGGCATAGCGCTCCCAAATCACCGATTGTGGCTTGTAGTCGTCGCCGGCCAGGGCACGCAACGCTACGTCCAGCGCGCCTTGGGACTGGGCCTGGGCATCCTGGAGGAAAGTGGTGACTTCGTCCTTTTTCGCCGCCTGGATCGCATCCGGCATGCCGTCGATAGAGGTCACGGGCACATCCTTGGAGGTGAGGCCATGGGACTTCAGCGCCTGCACGGCGCCCAGGGCCATGTCGTCATTCTGGGCGATCACGCCATTGATGCCCTTGGGGTGGGCGTTGAGCCAGTCTTCGGTGAGCGTCATGGCCTGGGCGCGGTCCCAGTTGGCGGTTTTCTTTTCGATGATCTTGATGTCCGGGTGTTTGCCCAGCACTTCCAGCTCGCCTTTTTCCCGGTCGATCTGCGCCGACTGGCCAATCGGGCCCTGGATGATCACCACGTTGCCCTTGCCATTGAGCTTGTCGACCATGGCCTGGGCCTGCAGGCGGCCGCCTTCCACGTCGTCGTTGCCCACATACGGCACGCTGGCATCGGCTACTTTCGTATTGGAGGCGATGACCACCACGTCGTTGCTCATGGCGGCCTTGACGGTACCGACGCCGGCCTTGGTATCAATCGGTACGAACAGAATCGCGTCGTAGCGTTGGGTCACCATGTTTTCGATCTGGTTGTTCTGGGTCAGGGCGTCGTAGTTGCCGTCGAACACGGTCAACTGCACGGTGCCATCCTTGACGGCCGGATGTTCCTTGAGCTCGCGGACCCAGTTCTGCATGAACTGACCCTTGAGGCCATAGACGGCTGCGCCGATCTTGTAGGTCTTGCCGTCGGCGGCCAGGGCGATACTGCTGGCGAGCAGGGAGAGGGCGGCCGCAGCGGCCAGGGTGGTACCCAGTTTCATAAGTAGAACTCCAGTTATTGTTATGGGTCGTTCTTCAGCGTTTCTTCTTGCGCCACACGTCGATCAGTACTGCAAACACGATGATCAGGCCCTTGGCGACCTGCTGGTAATAGGAGGACACGCCGAGCAGGTTCAGGCCGTTATTGATCACGCCGATCAACAGTGCCCCGAACAAGGTGCCGACAATGCTGCCGGTACCGCCCGACAGGCTGGTGCCACCGATCACCACCGCGGCAATCGCGTCCAACTCATAGGAAACCCCGGCCTGGGGCAGGGCAGAGGTGGTGCGTGCCGACAGCACCACGCCGGCCAACCCGGCGAGCAGGCCCGAGACCACGTACACCGAGAACATCACCTTGCGCACGCCAATGCCGGAGGTGCGCGCGCTTTTTTCGTTGCCGCCCACTGCATACACATAGCGGCCGTAGGTGGTGTAGCGCAGCACCATCCAGAAAATAAGCGCGACCACGGCGAAGATGATGATCGGCACGCCCACCGGGCCGACCTTGCCGATGCCCAAGGCCAGGTAGGCGTCGGGCAGGTCGGTGATCGGGCTGCCGTCGTTGAGAATAAAGGTCATGCCCCGGGCGATGCTGAGCATGCCGAGGGTGGCCACGAACGGCGGGATCGACAGGTTGGCGATCATGAAACCGTTGACCACCCCGAGCATCGCACCGGCAAACATCCCGGCGCTGACCGCCGCCAACAGGCCATAACCCTGGGTGGCGACCATGGCGCTGCACAACCCGGCGAATGCCAGGATCGACCCCACCGACAGGTCGATGCCCTTGGTCAAAATCACATAAGTCATGCCCACGGCGAGAATGCCGTTGATGGAGGTCTGGCGCAGGATGTCCATCCAGTTGCGCCAGGTCATGAAGTATTCGCTGGAAAACGCCATCACCACGCACAGCAGGATAAACACCAGCGGCAGGCCGAAGCGGTCGAGGGACAGGCGCAGGCGGTTGCGCGACGCGGCAGTAACGGGAGCAACGATGGTTTTGGCATTCATGAGGCGAGACTCAACAAGGCTTCCTGGGAAAGGGCGGTGTCGGTGCTGATAGTGACCAGCCGGCCGCCTTTGAAGACGGCGATGCGGTCGCTCAAGTGCAGCAGTTCCGGTGCTTCCGACGACACTACAATGGCTGCGCCACCGGCGCGCACGAACTGGTCGAGCAGGTGGTAGATCTCCTGTTTGGCGCCTTCGTCGATGCCGCGGGTGGGTTCATCGCAGAGCAGGCATACCGGCTCGGTGGACAGGCATTTGGCGAGCACCACCTTTTGCTGGTTGCCGCCGCTCATTGATGCCACCGGCAGCTCCAGGGAGCTGGTCTTGATCTGCAAGCGCTTGACCATCTCCTCGGCTAGTTGCGCTTCTTTACGTGCGTTGATCAGCGACCAACTCGACAAGCGCTTATAGGCCGACAGTGCAATGTTCGACAGGATGCTGCCGGTCAGCACCAGGCCGCTGTCCTTGCGGTCTTCGGTAACCAGCGACATGCCGGCGTCGATGGTCGCCTTGGGCTGCCCGATGGGCATGGGCTTGCCTTGCAAGGTAACGCTGCCGGAATCCGCCACGGTCAGGCCGTAGATGCAATTGAGGAATTCACTGCGCCCGGAGCCCATCAACCCATAAATGCCGAGAATCTCGCCACGGCGCAGCTGCAGGCTGATGTCGTGGAACTCGCCGTTGCGGCTCAGGTTGTCGACTTGCAGGCAGGTGCTGGCCGCACATTCGCGGCCCGCCTTGTGGTCGATGCGCGTCAGTTCCTGGCCGACAATGCCGCGCACCAGGTGGTCGCGGTCGATATCGGCCATGCGCCCGCTTTCGACAAAGGCGCCATCACGGAAGATGCTGTAGTCATCGGCGATCTGCGCCAGTTCGCTCAGTCGATGGGACACGTACACGATGCCGGCACCGCGCGCGGTAAGGCGGCGAATCGCCTTGAACAGGGTTTCGGCCTCGCGCTCGCCGATGGCCGAGGTGGGCTCGTCCATGATCATCACCTGGCAGTCATGGCTGAACGCCTTGGCGATTTCCACCAATTGCATCTGCGCCACGCTCAAGCGGTGCATGGGGCTGGTGGCGTCGACGTCGAACTCCAGGCTTTCGAGCAGTTCGCGGGTGCGGCGGTTGAGGGCCTTGCTGTCGACGATGCAACCGGCGCGGCGCGGTTCGCGGCCCAGCCAGATGTTTTCGGCGACGGTCATGTAGGGGATGGGTTCGAGCTCCTGAGTGATCATTGCGATCCCCGCGGCCAAGGCTTCACTCGGGCGATTGAACTGCACCGGTGCGCCGTTGAGCAGAATGCTGCCGGCGTCACGCTGGGTGATGCCCATCAGGATGCTCAGGAAGGTCGACTTGCCGGCACCGTTGCCGCCGCACAGGGCGTGGACGCTGCCGGCGCGCAGAGAAAGGCGCCCGTCGCGCAGGGCTGGCACCCCGGCGTAAGCCTTGGCGACGTGTTCAGCCTGGAGCAGTAATGGCGTGGCCATCGGCGTGTCCTCGTGCTGTGAATTCTTATTAGGTCGCACAGTCATGTTTCGCTGTGATCATATGTGTATCAAATGAAATTCTGATCAGTCAATCTCTTTCACTTAAAAGGTGTGATTCTCATCTTTGACGCGGTTATTGCCTTGGTATAGGGCTTTGACTGGCAGGTCAGTTAAATCTCGCTTGACAGCAAGGGGTAAATGCTTGCGAAATGAGTGAGAGATATTTCACTAAGTGATCATTTGATCAGTGGAGTTTGGCGCCATGAACACACCTTTCCCGGTGGCTATCGGATGTGATGAAGCGGGTTTTGAGCTCAAAGAGTTGTTGAAGCGCCATATCGAGGCGTTGGGATACCCGGTGACCGACTTCGGTACGCATTCAACGGCGCCGGTGCTGTACCCGGACATCGCCCTGGCCGTGGCCACCGCCATCAATGCCGGGCAACAGCGCCTCGGCGTGCTGGTATGCGGCACCGGCATAGGCATGGCCATCTCGGCCAACAAGGTGCTGGGCATCCGTGCGGCCCAGGCCCATGACACCTACTCGGCGGAGCGGGCGCGCAAGAGCAACGATGCGCAAATCCTCTCCATCGGTGCGCGGGTCATCGGTGCGGAGTTGGCCAAAGGCATCGTCAGTGCGTTTTTGGCCTCGGAGTTCGAAGCGGCGCGGTCCGGGGCCAAGGTCGAACGCATCAATGCGATCGAGCGCGATGGGCATCAGTAGTGGACGGCGCGGGGCAAGAGTCGGGAGAATGCGCCTTTGACGCCGAAACGGAAGCCCGTCCCCATGAGTGACAGTACCCAGCGCATGGCCAGTGATATCGATCAGATGACCGAAGTGGCGATGCTCTATTACCTTGAGAACGTCACTCAGGAGGCCATTGCCAAGCGCTTTGACCTGTCGCGGGCCAAAGTCAGCCGCCTGCTCAAGCGTGCTCGGGATGAAGGGATCGTCGAGGTGCGCGTGTTGCAGCACCCGGCGATGAACAACGAGCTGGAGCGGGCGCTGGTGGAGCGCTTCAAGCTCGACCGCGCCTTGATCGCGGTCGACCACAGCGACCCCGACACCCAGCGCTCGGCGGTTGCCAGCCTGGTCGCCAACTACCTCAACAAGACCCTGAGTGATGGGATGATCGTTGCCGTAGGCATGGGGCGTAACGTCGGCGCGGTGGCCGATAACGTGTTTCTGCCGGTGACCCGCAACTGCACTTTCGTGTGTGCCATCGGCGGTTCGCTCAAGGCCGGCGAATACATGAACCCTGACCACATCTGCCGACGCCTGGCCCTGCGCTTTGGTGGCGAAAGTGAAAGCCTGTACGCCCCGGCGCTGGTGGCCAACCCGGAACTGCGCGGGGTGCTGATCAACAACGACACGGTGCGTTCGACCCTTGACCGCGCCCGGCGTGCCGATATTGCCTTGATCGGCATCGGCGACATGAGCGAGAACAGCAACATGGTGCGCATGGGCTGGTTCTCGCCCCAGGAAATCGCCCAGGCGCGTTTGTCTGGCACTGTGGGCGACATGATGGGTTATGACTTTATCGACATTCACGGCCAGCCGGCGGTCAACGCCATCCAGGGGCGCGTGATCGGGTTGACGGTGCAGGAGCTGTTTCGCATCCCGGATGTGGTGGCGATTGCCAGCGAGAACACCAAGGCGGCGGCGACCTTGGGGGCGTTGCGTTCGGGGGTGATCAATACGCTGGCGACCACCGTCACCAATGCCCACACCATCCTGGCGCTGGACGATGCCACTCGTAAAACCTGATGAGTCGTCTATCTCGCAGGCGGGCAGGCTTTCTGTGGGAGCTGGCTTGCCTGCGATTGCATCGACCCGGTCTACCTGATGCACCGAGGTGCCTGCATCGCAGGCAAGCCAGCTCCCACAAGAGTTGCTGTGCTTTTGATGGGGGTTTACAGGTTTTGTAATAGTTTTGCGTTGTGGGAAATTTGTATTTCGAATGTAGGATTCAAGTCCTTTTGTCATTTCAGGACTTGCATGAACACCCTCTCGGAGCCTCCCAGTCGTCTTTCCCCAAGACAACCGCTGTCGCTGTTCCCGCTGAAGCACCCCGTATTCCGTCAACTAACCTTGTCCCGGTCGTACGACCGCACTTTGCCGTGCCCGGCGTTCTGAACACTTTAAAGACAGAGAATTTATAAATGGAATGGTTAGCGGATCCTACGGCCTGGCTCGGCCTTGCTACTTTGATTGTGCTGGAACTGGTACTGGGTATCGACAACCTGGTGTTTATCGCGATCCTGGCGGACAAGTTGCCGCCGGAGCAGCGTGACCGTGCACGTTTGATCGGTTTATCCCTGGCGCTGTTGATGCGCCTGGGCCTGTTGGCGAGTATTTCCTGGTTGGTCACCCTGACCCAGCCGCTGTTCGAGGTGTTCGACAAGAGCTTCTCCGGCCGTGACCTGATCATGCTGTTTGGTGGTGTGTTCCTGCTGTTCAAGGCCACCATGGAATTGCATGAGCGCCTTGAAGGCCATGTGGCGCAGCACAAGGGCAGTGTGGCTTACGCCATGTTCTGGCCGATCGTCGCGCAGATCGTGGTGCTGGATGCGGTGTTCTCCCTCGACGCGGTGATTACCGCCGTGGGCATGGTCGACGAGCTGGCGGTGATGATGATCGCCGTGATCGTGTCCATCGGCCTGATGATCGTGGCGAGCAAGCCGCTGACCCGTTTCGTCAATGCGCACCCCACCGTGATCATGCTGTGCCTGGGCTTCCTGATGATGATCGGTTTCGCCCTGACCGCCGAAGGCCTGGGCTTCCATATTCCCAAGGGCTACTTGTACGCGGCCATTGGCTTCTCGATTCTGATCGAGGTGTTCAACCAGATCGCCCGAGCCCGTCGCAAGAAGTCGGCGCAGGGCGTGTTGCCGGTGCGTGAGCGTACCGCCCATGCGGTGATGCGCTTGTTGGGCGGCCGCAGCCTGGCGGTGGAAGAGGTGGGTGAAGATGTGGCTGACCTGCTGGGCGAGCCGGATGCTGCGCAGGGTCCGCTGTTTGACCGACGTGAACGGGTGATGATCAGCGGCGTGCTGCAACTGGCCGAGCGGCCGATTCGCACCCTGATGACGCCAAGGGCCAAGGTTGATTGCATCGACCTGGCGGACGACCCCGAGACGATCCGTCTGAAACTGATGCACTCGTCCTACTCGCGTCTGCCGTTGATCCGTAACGGTGCGGTGGATGAGCCCCTGGGTTTTGTGCACAAGAAGGAGTTACTCAAGGAGTACCTGGCGGGCAACGAGCCGAACCTGGAACACCTGGCGCGTCGGGCGATCAACCTGCTGGACAGTTTTTCGATCCTCAATGCCCTGGAGCAGATGCGCCAGGAGTCCACTCACATCGCGTTCGTGATCAACGAATTCGGCGACTTCATGGGCGTATTGAGCATGACGGATATTCTGGAATCCATCGCCGGTGAATTGCCCGATGCCAGCGAAATCGAAGGGCCCGATATTGTCGAGCAAGGCGATGGCTTCCGTGCCAATGGTGCCTTGAACCTCAACCTGGTGCGTCAACGCACGAGCTTCAAGGCGGTGACGACCGAGGATTATCAAACCCTGGCAGGTTTGGTGATGAGCCTGCTTGACCGCTTGCCGGTGGTGGGCGATAGCCTGGAGCATGAAGGCTGGCGTTTGACTGTGGCTGAAGTGGAGGAGCGTCGAGTGACGCAAGTGCATTTGCGCCCTTGCTCAGGTCATAACGGCTGAAGATGTCCTGCACAAACGGCGCCTGCTCTTCCAGGGGGCCGAAGCCTTTGAATTTTTCTACCAGGGCGCCATTCAGGTAGATCAGCAGCGTCGGGGTGCCTGTTACTTCAGGGTGCCTCGGCGTGTGCGCGCAATCGACTACCAGGCTCACGATTCTGGGATGCCTCCAGGCGTGCAGTTCGAATAAGGGGCCTGCCTGCGCGCAGGCGGGGCAGTGTTCTGAAACGAACAGAATGAATACCGGGCGTGGGGTGTTTAGTAACCGTTCGAACGCCTTGGCACTGGAAATACTGCTCGTTGCAACGCCCATGGTGATCTCCCTTCAAGCCGCAGTCGTTTTTACCAACGCTAAGCCGGTGGATGACTACCGTCTACTGTCAACCTTCACAGGTGTACCTTGCTGCCCCAAATGATCTAAAAGGGTGCGCAGTAACAGCGGTGTGTGGCTTTGAGTAGCAAGCCGATTGCGAGGTCGGTGCAATCCCGTGGGCCTATCCGATCTTTATCTCGCTGATCTCTAAAGACTTTTACCTCGACATATTTTTCCTCCAGTACCTGTGGCACACTTTCTGCTGTCTATTCCGTTGTTACATACCAAGTTCCGGTATAGCGGAATACACAATCCCTGGAGTGCTTGTCATGCATCACCGACCTTCCGTATTCAAAGCGTGTGTTTTTCTCGTCGCTGCATCGGCTTCCCTCGCCAGCGTGGTGCAGGCGGCGGACAGCAAGCTCGATGATGTGCTCAAGCGTGGGCACTTGATCGTAGGTACAGGCAGTACCAATGCGCCGTGGCACTTCCAGGGAGCGGATGGCAAGTTGCAGGGATTTGATATCGACATCGGCCGCATCGTGGCCAAAGGCTTGTTCAATGACCCGAGCAAGGTGGAGTTTGTGGTGCAGTCGTCTGACGCACGTATTCCCAACCTGCTCACCGACAAGGTCGACATGAGCTGTCAGTTCATCACCGTTACCGCCAGCCGTGCGCAGCAGGTGGCCTTTACCTTGCCGTACTACCGGGAAGGCGTCGGCTTGCTGTTGCCCAATAACAGCAAATACAAGGAAATCGAAGACCTGCAGGCGGCGGGCGACGACGTCACCGTGGCTGTGCTGCAGAACGTGTATGCCGAAGAGTTGGTGCACCAGGCACTGCCCAAGGCCAAGGTCGATCAGTACGACAGCGTTGACCTGATGTACCAGGCCGTGAACTCAGGCCGCGCCGATGCTGCTGCCACCGACCAGTCCTCGGTCAAATACCTGATGGTGCAGAACCCTGGCCGCTACCGCAGCCCCACCTACGCCTGGAGCCCGCAAACCTATGCCTGCGCGGTCAAGCGCGGCGACCAGGACTGGCTGAATTTCGTCAACACCGCGCTGCACGAAGCCATGACCGGTGTGGAATTCCCCACCTACAAAGCCTCGTTCAAGCAGTGGTTCGGCGTGGACCTGCCAGAACCGGCGATTGGTTTTCCCGTGGAATTCAAGTGACCCGCAACAACAGGGGCGTGCTTGAACACGCCCCCTTCAGGTGCTGCTGACCATGAACTATCAGTTGAACTTTGCCGCCGTCTGGCGTGATTTCGACACCTTGCTGGCGGGGCTCGGCCTTGGGCTACAGTTGGCTTTGCTGTCGATCGCCATCGGCTGCGTGATCGGCCTGTTGATGGCGTTTGCCATGCTTTCCAGGCACCGCGCGTTGCGTATTATTGCCTCGGTGTATGTCACCGTGGTGCGCAACACCCCGATCCTGGTGTTGATCCTGTTGATCTACTTCGCCTTGCCCTCCCTGGGCATTCGGCTGGATAAGATTCCCTCGTTCATCATCACCCTGTCGCTGTATGCCGGCGCCTATCTCACCGAGGTATTCCGCGCAGGCCTGGTGAATATTCCCAAGGGCTTGCGGGAGGCCGGCCTGGCCATCGGCCTGGGGGAGTGGCGGATTCGCGCTTACATCACCGTGCCGGTGATGCTGCGCAACGTGTTGCCGGCACTCTCGAACAACTTCATCTCGCTGTTCAAGGACACCTCCCTGGCCGCCGCGATTGCGGTGCCGGAGCTGACCTATTACGCCCGCAAGATCAACGTCGAAAGCTACCGGGTGATTGAAACCTGGCTGGTCACGACCGCGCTCTACGTGGCTGCCTGTTACCTGATTGCCATGCTGCTCCGTTACCTGGAACAGCGTTTGGCTATCCGTCGTTAAGGAAGGGTCCCATGTACGAATCCCCCAGTTGGCTGCATGAATTGTGGATCGCCCGCGAGACCCTTTGGGCCGGCTTCCAGGCCAGCGTGGCGGTCTCGGCGCTGGCGATTGTCTTTGGCACCCTGATCGGCATCGTCGCCGGGTTGATCCTGACCTACGGCAAGTTCTGGATGCGTGCGCCGTTCCGTCTGTATGTCGATTTGATCCGTGGCACGCCGGTGTTTGTGCTGGTGTTGGCATGTTTCTACATGCTGCCGGCCCTTGGCTGGCAAATCAGTGCGTTCCAGGCCGGTGCGGTCGGGCTCACCTTGTTCTGTGGCTCCCATGTATCGGAAATCGTGCGCGGCGCGCTGCAGGCCATTCCCCGTGGGCAATTGGAAGCGGGCAAGGCGATTGGCCTGACGTTTTATCAGTCCCTGGGCTACGTGCTGTTGCCCCAGGCGCTGCGGCAGATCTTGCCGACCTGGGTGAACTCCTCTACGGAAATCGTCAAGGCTTCCACCTTGCTGTCGGTGATCGGTGTGGCCGAATTGCTGCTCAGTACCCAGCAGGTGATCGCGCGCACCTTCATGACCCTGGAGTTCTACCTGTTCGCCGGTTTTCTGTTCTTTGTCATCAACTACGCCATCGAATTATTCGGGCGCTACATTGAAAAGCGGGTGGCCTTGCCATGAACCAAGCTCAAACCAACCCAGCGCTGCTGGACATTCGTGGCCTGCGTAAACAATACGGCCAGGTGGAAGTGCTCAAGGGCGTCGACCTGTCCATGCAGCGCGGCAATGTGGTGACGTTGATCGGCTCCAGCGGCTCGGGCAAGACCACCTTGCTGCGCTGCGTGAACCTGCTGGAAGAGTTTCAGGGCGGGCAGATCACCCTGGATGGCGAGTCCATCGGCTACAGCGATGTCGGCGGCAAGCGTGTACGCCACCCGGAGCGGGTGATCGCCCAGCACCGCGCAATGACCGGCATGGCGTTCCAGCAATTCAACCTGTTCCCGCACCTGACCGCGCTGCAGAACGTCACCCTCGGCTTGCTCAAGGTCAAGAAAATGGGCAAGGATGAAGCGGTGGCGCTGGCCGAAAAATGGCTGGACCGCGTCGGCCTGCTGGAGCGCCGCAACCACTTTCCCGGCCAATTGTCCGGTGGCCAGCAACAACGCGTGGCCATTGCCCGGGCCATTGCCATGAACCCCAGCCTGATGCTGTTCGACGAAGTCACCTCGGCCCTCGACCCGGAGTTGGTGGGCGAAGTGCTCAGCGTGATCAAGGGGTTGGCGGAGGAGGGCATGACCATGTTGTTGGTCACCCACGAGATGCGCTTTGCCTACGAGGTATCGGACCAGATCGTCTTCATGAACCAGGGCCGCATTGAAGAGCAGGGCAGTGCGAAGGACATCTTCGAACGGCCGCAGTCGCCGCGCCTGGCAGAATTTCTCAAGAACATTCGTTTTTAACAAGGAGCAACTTTATGAGCATTACTCGTTACGGCACCGGCAGCACCGCAGGTGGCGGCCAGCCACGTCCGTTCGCCCGCGCTGTGGAAGCCGATGGCTGGCTGTACGTGTCGGGCCAGGTGCCTGCGGTGGACGGTGAAATCATCAATGGCGGCATCATCGAGCAAACCCGCCAGACGATGCGCAACGTGGTGGCGATCCTCGAAGAAGCCGGCTACGAACTCAAGGATGTGGTGCGGGTGGGCGTATGGTTGGAAGACCCACGGGACTTCTGGAGTTTCAACAAGGTATTCGGCGAATACTTCACCCCGGAACACGCCCCGGCGCGCGCCTGCGTGCAGGCCAATATGATGGTCGATTGCAAGGTCGAGATCGATTGCGTGGCCTACAAGAAAAAAAACTGAATATTCAAACCCTGTAGGAGCGAGCTTGCTCGCGAAGATCGTCAACGATAACGCGGGTATTGTTTATGAACGCGTTGCCCTGGAGTTTTTCGCGAGCAAGCTCGCTCCTACAGAAGAATTCATACCACTGGGGACCGAGTCCACCATGACCGAAGACACCATCAAACGCCGCGCCAAAGGCCTGGACCGTGCGTTCGATATCCTCGATTTTCTCAAGGAAATCGGCCAACCCCTGCGCCCGAATGATATTGCCAGCGGCATTGGCAGCCCCAAATCCACGGTCTACGAACTGGTGGCGTCGTTGCTGGAGCGGCGCATCCTGGAGACCGTGGGCAAGGACGGCCACGTGTATCTGGGGCGTCAGCTGTATTTCCTCGGCCAGGCACACTTGCGTCACTTCGACCTGACCCGCGAGGCCGACCACGCCTTGCAGGAGATCGTCAGCCAGACCCACGAAACCGCGCAGATGTGCCTGCTCAACGGGCGCAAATACACGGTGGCGCTGATGCGCGAGGGCCAGCGGCATTTCCGTATTTCTTCGGACATCGGTGAAAACGCGCCCATTCCGTGGACTGCCTCGGGACGCTTGTTGCTGGGGCATTTGAGCGATCAGCAGATCGTCGACCTGATCGATCCCGACGATTTCATCCTGCCGGATGGCCTGCGCCTGCCGCTGGACACTTTCCTGGCGCAGATACGCCAGGCCAGTCTGGATGGGTTCTTCTCCTTCGACAGTGTGGCCGACACCTTCACCCACTGCTTTGCCGCCCCGGTGCGCGATGCCCAGGGCGTCAGCATCGCGACCCTGTGCATCGTCGCCCCCCGGGCTGATGCGAGCAAAAACTACCACGACTATCGCCGGGTACTGATCGACAGTGCCAACAGCCTGGCCCGGCGCATCAACGAATAGGAGTTTTCCATGTCTGCCCTCAATGCCGTTGAAAAAGGTGCCGCCGCCGTCGGTGCCCATTTGGTTCGCGATGTCAGCCTGCCGGCTCTGGTGCTGCACCGTGACGCCCTGGAACATAACATCCGCTGGATGCAGGACTTTGTCCGCAGCAGCGGCGCGGAGCTGGCGCCCCACGGCAAGACCAGCATGATGCCCGCGCTGTTCCAGCGCCAGATCGCCGCCGGTGCCTGGGGCATCACCCTGGCTACCGCCGTGCAGACCCGCGCCGCCTACGCCAGCGGCGTGCGTCGCGTGCTGATGGCCAACCAACTGGTGGGTGCGGCGAACATGGCCTTGATCGCGGACCTGCTGGCCGACAAGGATTTTGACTTCCATTGCATGGTCGATCACCCGGATAACGTCGCCGACCTGGGCCTGTTCTTCGCCGCCCGTGGCCAGCGCCTCAACGTGATGATCGAGTACGGCGTGGTCGGTGGCCGGTGCGGCTGCCGCAGCGAGCAGCAAGTGCGCGACCTGGCCAAGGCGATCCAGGCCCAGCCGGCATTGGCCCTCACCGGTATCGAGGGTTACGAAGGCGTAATCCACGGCGAGCACGCCATCAGCGGTATCCGCGCCTTCGCCGCCAGCCTGGTGAGCCTGGCGGTGGAGCTGCAAGACAGCGGCCTGTTCGACCGGCCCAAGCCGATCATCACCGCATCGGGCTCGGCCTGGTACGACCTGATCGCCGAGTCGTTCGAAACGCAAAACGCCGCCGGCCGTTTCCTCAGCGTGTTGCGCCCTGGCAGTTACGTGGCCCACGACCATGGCATCTATAAAGAGGCGCAGTGCTGCGTACTCGAACGCCGCAGCGACCTCAACGAGGGCCTGCGCCCGGCAATGGAAGTCTGGGCGCATGTGCAGTCGCTGCCGGAGCCTGGTTTTGCGGTGGTTGCCCTGGGCAAGCGCGACGTGGCCTACGACGCCGGTTTGCCAGTGCCGCTCAAGCGCTACAGGGCCGGGATCGTGCCGGCGCAAGGTGATGATGTGAGCGGGTGCAAGGTCACGGCGGTGATGGACCAGCATGCGTTCATGACTGTGGCGCCGGAGGTTGAATTGCGTATTGGCGACATCATTTCCTTTGGTACGTCCCACCCTTGCCTGACCTTTGACAAGTGGCAGGTGGGGTGCCTGGTGGATGAGCAGTTGCAGGTGGTCGAGTCTCTGCGTACCTGCTTCTAGACCGAGTCGCGGCTATCGCAGCGATGCGGCGACCCGACAAGCCAGCTCCCACAGTGACCGCGTTTTAACTGAAGGAATGCAGTCGAATGTGGGAGTCGGGCTTGCCCGCGATGGGGCCCTCCAGCACACCTGAGAACTTTGCCATGAACACCCACCCCCGCATCGCCCTCATCGGCGAATGCATGATCGAACTGCAACACCGCGCCGACGGCAGCCTGCACCAGAGCTTCGGCGGCGACACCCTGAACACCGCTGTGTACCTGCGCCGCGAGCTGGGCGATGCCGGCAGCGTTGACTACGTCACCGCCCTGGGCGATGACAGCTTCAGCGATGCCATGTGCGCGCATTGGCGCGCCGAAGGCCTTGGCCTGGACAGGGTCCAGCGTCTGCCTGGGCGCCTGCCGGGCTTGTATTACATCCAGACTGACGCCCAGGGCGAACGTAAATTCCTCTACTGGCGCAACGAAGCGGCCGTGCGCGACTGCTTCACCACGCCCGCCGCCGAGCCGGTCCTGGCGGCCTTGCCGGGCTATGACGTGGTGTATTTCAGCGGCATTACCCTGGCGGTGCTGGGGAACATTGGGCGTGAGCGCTTACTGCAGGCGCTGATCGAAGCCCGCCGGCGCGGCGCCAGGGTGGTGTTCGATAACAACTACAGGCCCCGGCTGTGGGCTGATGTGCAAACGGCTCGTGAGGCGTATCGCAGGGTGTTGGCCGAAGTGGACATTGCCTTGCTCACCGAGGATGACGAGCGCGCGTTGTTTGGCTATGAGGATAGCGAGCAGGTGTTTGCGGCGTACCCGTCGATTGCAGAAGTGGTGCTCAAACGGGGAGCGGATGCGTGCTTGATTCGTTGCGTGGGCGAGCGTTTTGCGGTGCCGGCGTTGAAAGTGGAGAAGGTAGTGGACACCACGGCGGCGGGGGATTCGTTCAGTGCGGCGTATCTGGCCAGTCGGCTCAACGGTGGCTCGCCGCAAGAAGCTGCCTTGGCGGGGCATCGGCTGGCGAGCCGGGTGATTCAGGTGCCGGGGGCTTTAATACCGAGATGAATGGCCGCCTGCGGCGGATCGCGGGCAAGCCCGGCTCCCACATTTGAGTGGGTGTACACCGCTAAATGTGGGAGCTGGCTTGCCTGCGATAGCGGACTGAAGCCATCCACTCAATCCCGGTAAAACACCTGCACCAGGTGATACCCAAACTTGCTCTTGATCGGCCCGTGCACCACCTTCACCGGTTTCTTGAAGATCACCGCATCAATCGCCCCCACCATCTGCCCGGGCCGCACTTCGCCCAGGTCACCACCGCGTTTGCCCGACGGGCAGGTGGAGTACTTCTTGGCCAGCACATCAAAGGCTTCGCCCTTGGCAATGCGCTGCTTGAGTTGTTCGGCTTCTTCGCTGGTTTTCACCAGGATATGACGGGCTTGGGCTTTCATGGGGCTCTACCAGCTGTGCGACGGCGCGCGATTATGCCTGAACTCAGGCCTCGACGCCGATCATGCTACGGATTTTGTTGGCCAACAGGTCAATGGAAAAAGGCTTGGCGACCATGTCCATACCGTCCTCCAGGAACCCCTGGCGCTCGGCGGCTTTCTCGGCATAACCGGTCATGAACAGCACGCGCAGGCCTGGGCGATGCTGGCGGGCGATTTCCGCCAGTTGCCGGCCGTTCATGCCGGGCAAGCCAACGTCGGTCACCAGCAAGTCCACACGCAAATCCGACTCCAGCAACGGCAGCGCTGCCCGCGCATCCGCCGCCTGGTGCGCGGTGTAGCCCAGTTCGTCGAGCACATTGACCACCAGCATGCGCACCGCCGGGTCGTCCTCGACCACCACCACCGCTTCACCGGCCAGGGCCACGGGCGCTTCGGTCAGGCTGGTGGGCAGGCTGCTTTCCAGCGCCGTGCCATACAAACGCGGCAGGTACAGGCGCACGCAGGTGCCCTGGCCCGGTTCGCTCTGGATGGTCACATGGCCGCCGGATTGCTGGGCAAAGCCGTAGATCATCGACAACCCAAGGCCAGTGCCTTGGCCGATGGGCTTGGTGGTAAAGAACGGGTCGAACGCCTTGGCGAGGATTTTCGGCGCCATGCCGCTGCCGTTGTCGCTCACGCCAAGCATCACATAGTCGCCGGCCTTGACCGGTTCCAGGGTGGTGATGTCGGTGCCGTCCAGGTAACTGTTGGCGGTTTCGATCAGCAGCTCGCCGCCGTCGGGCATGGCGTCGCGGGCGTTGATCACCAGATTGAGCAGGGCGTTTTCCAATTGGCTGGCGTCGGTGTTCACCGGCCAGATGTCCTTGCCCAGTTGTACCTTGAGTTCGATATGCGCGCCCTTGGTGCGCCGGAACAGGTCTTCCAGGGACGCCACCAGTTGGTTGGGGTTGGTGGGGCGACGGTCCAGTGACTGGCGCCGCGAGAACGCCAGCAGCCGGTGGGTGAGGGCGGCGGCACGGTGGGCGGAGGACACGGCAGCATCGGCAAAACGGCCGATATCGTCGCTGCGCCCGTCGGCAATATAGCGCTGCATCAGGTCCAGGCTGCCGATGATGCCGGTGAGCATATTGTTGAAGTCATGGGCGATACCGCCGGTGAGCTGGCCGACCGCTTCCATCTTCTGCGCATGGCGCAGGGCATCTTCTGCACGTTCGCGCTCGAACATCTCGTTCTGCAGGCGCTGGTTGGCCTCGGCCAGCGCCTGGGTGCGCTGGGCCACGCGTTCTTCAAGGTTCTCGTTGAGGTGGCGCAGGGCTTCTTCGGTGAGCTTGCGTTCGGTCTCGTCGATCACAAAGATGTAAAAACCATTCACCGAGCCGTCACTACTAAAGCGCGGCAGGTACTTCATCAGCGCATGGCGGGGGCGGCCATCGCGATGAGGCGTCACCGTCATGAAGCTGCACGCCTTGCCCTTGAGCGCGGCGGCGATCTTGTCTGCGCGCCCGGCATACACCTCGTCGCCGAGCACTTCGCGGATGGTCTTGCCGTACAGCTCCTGGGGCGTCTTGCCATACCACTCGAGGTAAGCGCTGTTGTTGAGGCGAAAACGCTGTTCGTGGTCAACGTAGCCGATCAACACCGGCATGGCGTTGATGATCAGTTGCAGCTCGGTCTGGCTCTGGCGCAAGGCCTGTTCGGTGTTTTTGCGCTCGGTGAGGTCCAGCGCGGCGCCGAGGAACCGCGCCGGCCGGCCCTGTTGGTCCTTGTAGCAGCGGCCACGGGCGAACACCCAGCGCACCTGGCCATCGGCCTGTTGCAGGCGGTATTCCTCGGCGTACTCGGTGCCATGGGTGATGCAATGCTTGATGCTGCGCGTCACCGTGCCCCGGTCTTCGGGATGCACGCCGTGCAGGTAGGCACTGATGGGCAGCAGGCTTGAATCGTTGGGGTCGACGCCATGCAGGTAGGCGAAATGGGCGTCGGCGATGAAACGGTCTTCACCGATATCCCAGTCCCAGGTACCCACCGCGTCGGTGGCCGCCAACGCGAGTTGCAGGCGTTGCTCGGTGTTGTGCTGGGCCTTGAGGCTTGCTTCGGAACGCTGTTGCAGTTCGAGGGTTTTGCTGCGCCGCTCATTGGTTTCAATGGCCGTGACCAGGATGCCGGCCACCCGGCAGCTTTCGTCGCGCACCGGGCTGTAGGTCAGGTCGAGCCAGATCTCGGTATCGCAGCCCTGGCGGTGCAGCACAAAGCGTTGCTCGCTGAAGGTACGCACCTGGCCGCCGAGCACGGCGTCGTAGACCGGCGCGGCGAAGCTTTCAAGCTCTGGCCAGGTGTGGTGCGCCGGCTGGCCCAGGGCGCCGGGGTGCTTGCTACCAATCAGGTGTGCAAAACCATCGTTATAGAGTTGCGTGAGCTGCGGGCCCCACAGCAGCACCATCGGCATGGGTGAATGCACGACAATATCGACGGCAGTGCGCAGGCTTTGCGGCCACTCACTGGCCTCACCGAGGGGGCTTTGTGCCCAGTCCAGCCGCTTGATCAACGCAGCGGCTTCGCTACCGGTGGATGTTCCATTCATAAAAAGCCCTGAGCATGACGCTTTGAAAAATGACAACACCCATTGCCCCAAGGAAAGACAACGGGTGACTACCCCGGAAAAATAGCATGCCTTGAGGGTTTTTCTTCAAAACGCTGCATCAGCGCTGAAACCTTTCATCTAATAAGCCAGCTCAGCTCTGTCGCGAAATTGCTCCAGTGCCTGGGGGTTGGCCAGGGCATCGGTGTTTTTCACCGGCTCACCATGCACCACGTTGCGCACCGCCAATTCGACGATTTTGCCGCTGATGGTGCGGGGGATATCCGTGACAGCGAGGATCTTGGTCGGCACATGGCGCGGTGTGGTGTTGGCGCGAATCACCTGGCGGATCTGCTGTTGCAGCGCTTCGTCCAGTTCGATTCCATCATCCAGGCGCACAAACAGCACCACGCGCACGTCGTCCTGCCAACGTTGACCGATGGCGAGGCTTTCCAGCACCTGCGGGACCTTTTCCACTTGGCGATAAATCTCGGCGGTGCCAATGCGCACGCCGCCGGGGTTGAGCACCGCATCGGAACGCCCGTGGATCAACAGGCTGCCGTTGGCGCGTTGCTCGGCATAGTCACCCTGGGCCCATACACCGGGGAACTGACTGAAATACGAAGCGCGCAGTTTCTGCTGCTGCGGGTCGTTCCACAACCCGATGGGCATGGCAGGGAAATGCCGGGTGCACACCAGTTCGCCTTTCTCTCCGATCAGGGGCCGGCCCTGGTCGTCCCACACTTCGATGGCCATGGCCAGGCTCTTGCATTGCATCTCACCGCGCCGCACCGGCAGGACCGGGTTGCCGATCACAAAGCAGGAGACAATGTCGGTGCCACCAGACATCGACGACAGGCACAGCTCAGCCTTGATCTCGCGGTACACATAGTCGTAACTCTGGGGCGACAGCGGCGAGCCGGTCGAAATCAAGCCCTTGAGGCTGCCCAGATCGTGGCTCAGGCGCGGCTGCAACCCGGACTTTTCCAGGGTGGCGAGGAATTTGGGGCTGGTGCCGAACACGCTGATTTTTTCCGCATCGATCAGGTCGATCAAGCGTTCGGGGCCGGGGTGGAACGGCGAGCCGTCGTACAGCACCGTGGTGGCGCCGATCGCCAGCACCGACACCAGCCAGTTCCACATCATCCAGCCGCAGGTGGTGTAATAGAACAGGCAGTCCTCGCGGTTCAGGTCGGCATGCAGGCCGTGTTCCTTGAGGTGCGTCAGCAATACGCCGCCAGTGCCGTGGATGATGCACTTGGGGATGCCGGTGGTGCCGCTGGAATAAAGGATATACAGCGGGTGATCGAACGGCACCGCGACAAATTCCGGTTCGCCGCCGGCTTGATAGAAGTCGTCCCACAGCGCGACGTGGGCGTGGGTGGTGTAGTCCCCAGCCTGCGCTTCGGGCTTGGCGTAAGGCACGATGATCAGCTGTTGCAGGGAGGGCAGGCGTTCAAGGATTTCATTGAGCTTGGCGCTCTGGTCGATGTGCTTGCCGGCATAGCGGTAGCCTGCGCAGGTGATCAGCACCTTGGGCTCGATCTGGCCGAAACGGTCGATGACGCCCTGGGTGCCGAAGTCTGGCGAGGAGCACGACCAGATCGCACCGAGGCTGGTGGTGGCGAGCATGCCAACCAGGGTTTGCCAGGTGTTGGGCATACACGCGGCCACCCGGTCACCTATGCCGACCCCGGCCGCCCGCAGGCTTTTTTGCAGGCCGGCAACCTGTTCCGCCAGTTGCGCATAGCTCAATTGTTCACGTTGGCCGTCTTCGCTGACAGCCACCACCGCAGGATGATCGTCACGGCGGCGCAACAGGTGTTCGGCGAAGTTCAGGGTGGCGCCGGGAAACCATTGGGCGCTGGGCATCTCGATGTCTTCGATCAGCGTGACGCTGGGCGGGCTGCGAAACTGCACGTCGAAGAACGCGACAATCGCCTGCCAGAAGTCCGGGCGCTGGTCGATGCTCCATTGGTGCAGGGCAGGGTAGTCGTGGAGCTGCACGCCGTGGCGCTGGTTGATGAAGCGGCGGAACTGATCCATGCGCGTGTTGGCGATGCGTTCCGGGGAGGGTTGCCAGAGGATGTCGGACATAAGCTGCCTCTTGTTAAAATTGTGGGAGCTGGCTTGCCTGCGATAGCGGTGTATCAGTGATAGATCGGGTAACTGACCCAATGCTATCGCAGGCAAGCCAGCTCCCACATTAGATAGGCTGCGTTTGAGTTACTGGGCCAGCCAGCCACCATCGATGTTCCAGGCCGCGCCGCGCACCTGTGCACCGGCTTCACTGCACAAGAACAGCACCAGCTCCCCGAGCTGCGACGGCGTCACAAACTCCAGCGACGGCTGTTTCTCTGCCAACAGATCCTGCTGCGCCTGCTGGGGGTCTACCCCAGTAGCCACGCGATCATCAATCTGCTTCTGCACCAGCGGCGTCAGCACCCAGCCCGGGCAGATGGCGTTGCAGGTGACATTGCTGGTGGCGGTTTCCAGGCCCACCACCTTGGTGAGGCCGATCACCCCATGTTTGGCCGCCACATACGCCGCCTTGCCCACTGAGCCGACTTGCCCATGCACCGAGGCGATATTGACGATGCGCCCCCAGCCCTTGGCCTTCATGCCCGGCAAGCTCAGGCGTGTGCTGTGGAACACCGAGGACAGGTTGATGGCGATGATCGAATCCCAGCGCTCCACAGGGAAGTCTTCTACCGCTGCCACATGCTGGATACCGGCATTGTTGACCAGGATGTCCACGCCACCGAACTCGCGCTCGGCGTAGGCGAGCATGTCGGCGATTTGCGCGGGGTCGCTGACGTCGGCCGGGTGATGCCCGACCTTGCCGCCAAACGCCTGCACCTGGGCGATCACCGCGCTGGCGTCGCCAAAGCCGTTGAGAATCAGGTTGGCGCCGGCCTTGGCCAGGCTCAGGGCAATCCCTAAGCCGATGCCGCTGGTGGAGCCGGTGACCAGGGCGGTCTTGCCATTCAAAGTTGTCATGAAAACCTCACACAATGCCGGTGGCGTAGAAAGTGCCGATCACCACGAACACCGCAAGGGTCTTGATGATCGTGATGCCAAAAATGTCCTTGTAGGCTTCGCGGTGGGTCAACCCGGTGACCGCCAGCAGGGTGATCACCGCGCCGTTGTGGGGCAGGGTGTCCATGCCGCCGCTGGCCATGGCCGCGACTCGGTGCAGCACCTCAAGGGGGATATTGGCCGCGTGGGCGGCTGCAATAAAGCTCTCGGACATCGCGGCGAGGGCGATGCTCATGCCTCCCGAAGCGGAGCCGGTGATACCGGCCAGCAAGGTCACGGTGATCGCTTCGTTGACCAGCGGGTTGGGGATGCCCTTGAGCCAGTCCGCCAGTACCAGAAAGCCTGGCAGCGAGGCGATCACGGCGCCAAATCCATATTCCGACGCGGTGTTCATCGCCGCAAGCAAGGCACCGCTTACTGCGCTTTTACTGCCTTCGGCCAGCTTGCTCTTGATCGCCGAGAAGCCGAACACCAGCACCACGATAATTCCCACCAGCAACGCCGCCTGCACCGCCCAGATCGCGGTGAGCTTGGCGATTTCGGTGGTCACCGGCGCGCTCATGCCCGGCAGGCTGAGGCTGTGGGTCTTGCCGTACCACTGCGGGATCCAGTGGGTGAACAACAGGTTCATCACCCCCACCAGGATCAGCGGCGACAACGCGAGCCACGGGTTGGGCAAGCTCAGGTTGTCGGCGGTTTCGGGCTCATTGCGCAACTCGGTGCCATAACCTTCACCGGCACGCTGGGCCTTGTTGCGCTGGCGTGCGAGGTAGAGCATGCCGGCGCAAAACACGAAGATCGTGCCGATCAGCCCCAGCCACGGCGCTGCCCAGGCGGTGGTGTTGAAGAAGGTGCTGGGGATGATGTTCTGGATCTGCGGCGTACCGGGCAGGGCGTCCATGGTGAACGAGAAGGCACCGAGGGCGATGGTCGCCGGGATCAGGCGCTTGGGGATATTGCTCTGGCGGAACATCTCGGCGGCAAACGGGTACACCGCAAACACCACCACGAACAGCGACACGCCACCGTAGGTGAGCAGGGCGCAGACCAGCACGATCACCAGCATCGCCTGGCGCGTGCCGAGCAATCGGATCGCAGCGGCCACGATCGAGCGCGAAAACCCCGACAGCTCAATGAGCTTGCCGAACACCGCACCGAGCAGGAATACCGGGAAATACAGCTTGATAAAACCGACCATTTTTTCCATGAACACCCCGGTAAAGGCGGGTGCGACGGCGGATGGGTCGGTGAGCAGCACCGCGCCAAGGGCGGCGATGGGGGCGAACAGGATAACGCTATAGCCACGGTAGGCGGCCAGCATCAGCAGCGCGAGCGCGGCCAGGGCAATGATCACACTCATGGTGTGTCTCCATTGGATTGTTATTGTTGTGGGTGAGGCTTTGGGAGGACGCTATAGCGAGATGTGTGCCAGATTCTTAAGTTGTTGATATATATGAATTTACTTACTTTTTAACGACGGTTTTCCAGAAGGCAGTCTCAATCGAGAGACGAGTGGAGATCCCTTGTGGGAGCTGGCTTGCCTGCGATAGCGGTGTCACAGTGCCATATTCTCTAGCTGAACCAACGCGATCGCAGGCAAGCCAGCTCCCACACAGGATTGTCTCCATAGTGGGAATGTAGTCTCTTTAATGAGACTGGGTTATTCCAAGCGCCAGCATTTTTTTATACAACGTCGACCGCCCAAGCCCCAACCGCTTGGCCGCCTCTACCACATTCCCTTCACACGCCGTGAGCGCGGCTGCGATCACCTGCCGATCAAACCGTTCCCGTGCCGCACTGAATGTCTCTTCCTCCATCGACACCAGCGCACGGCGTTCAACCGGCGTAAAAGTGCCAATCGCTGTGCGTATCTCCTCGGCATTCAACACCAAGTCATCACTCAGCAACGCCGCCCGCTCCAGCACATTGCGCAGCTCGCGGATATTGCCCGGCCAGGCATGTTGGGCCAACAGCGCCAGGGCATCGCGGTCCAGTTCGTGCTGGCTGCGCAACTCCTCAAGAATCGCCTCGCTCAGCGCCGGAATATCCTCCAGCCGTTCACGCAGCGGCGGCACTTGGATCGGCAGCACGTTGAGGCGGTAATACAGATCGGCGCGAAACTCGCCACGCTTGATCGCCGCTTCCAAGTCCATGGACGTCGCGGCAATCACCCGCACATCGCTGTGCAGCATCTCGTTGGAGCCCACCGGTTCGAATTCCTTTTCCTGCAACACCCGCAGCAATTTGCTTTGCAGTGGCAGCGGCATGTCGCCGATTTCATCGAGAAACAACGTGCCGCCCTGGGCAATCTGGAACTTGCCGGGGCGACCCTTGCGGTCGGCACCGGTAAAGGCGCCGGGTGCGGTGCCGAAGAATTCGGCTTCAAGCAGGTCATGGGGGATCGCCGCGCTGTTGATGCTCACAAAGGCTTTGTGCGCCCGGGGCGATGCGCCGTGAATGGCCTGGGCCAGCAGTTCCTTGCCGGTGCCGGTTTCCCCGAGCAGCAATACCGGCGACTCGGCACTCGCACTGCGCCGCGCCCGGCGCTTGACCTCAAGGCTGGCGGCGCTGGTGCCGATAAAGTGCGCGAAGTTGTATTTGCTTTGCCGCGAACGCAGCAGCGAGCGCGTGGAGGCCAGCTCCTGCTGCATGCTCAGGTAGCGCTCGATCAACGGCGACAGGTTGCGCAGTTCATCGAACAGCGCAAAGCCAATCGCGCCGATCACCGCCCCGGCCTCGTCGTGGATCGGCAGGCGCATCACCACCAGCGGGCCTTTGGGAGTGTCCTGGATATCCAGCAGGATCGGCCGGTCGTTGCGCACCACCTGGCGCAGCAGGCTGTTGGAAATTACCTGCTCGCAAGGCTGGCCGATGGCTTGGTCGGCGCTCTTGAGGCCAAAACGCTTGGCGTAACGCTCGTTCATCCACACGATATTTGCATCGCGGTCGACGATGACCGTGCCCTCGCTGGACTGCTCGATGATCTTGAACAGCGACTGGATGGCCAGGCCGCGAACCTGTTGGTAGTCCTTGAGGCTAGTGCTCATGGAGGCAAAATCCTGTTAATCATCACAAGGGGATGTGCGCTGCTGCCAGCAGTTCTTTGGTGTACGGGTGTTGGGGCGATTCGAACACATCATGGCTCGCGCCACGCTCCACCACCTTGCCATCCTTGACCACGATCATGTCATGGGCCATGGCGCGCACCACCGCCAGGTCATGGCTGATAAACAGGTAGGTCAGGCCGTATTTGTCCTGCAGTTCGCGCAGCAGCGCCACCACTTGTTTCTGCACTGTACGGTCGAGGGCCGAGGTGGGTTCGTCGAGCAACATCAGCGCTGGCTTGAGTACCAGGGCGCGGGCAATGGCGATGCGTTGGCGCTGGCCACCGGAAAACTCATGGGGGTAGCGATGCCGGCTGGCGGGGTCCAGGCCCACGTCCTTGAGTACCTGGATGACTTGCGCGTCACGCTCGGCCAGGCTGCACGGCGCGTGCACTTCCAGGCCCTCGCTGATGATCTGCTGCACCGACATGCGCGGGCTGAGGCTGCCATAGGGGTCTTGGAACACCACCTGCATCTGCTTGCGCCATGGGCGCATCTGCTGATGGTTGAGCGGGTCCAGAGCTTCACCCTGAAAGCGAATGCTGCCGCTGGAGTCGAGCAAGCGCAGGATCGCCTGGCCCAGGGTGGACTTGCCGGAACCGGACTCGCCAACAATCCCCAGGGTCTTGCCGCGCTGCACACTGAGGCTGATGCCGTCCACCGCGCGCAGGTAGGTCTTGGCCCGGAACAGCCCGCCACCGAGGGGGAATTGCACGCTCAGGTCATCCACTTCCAGTACCGTCTCACGGGGCTCGCTGCACAGCACATCGCCCGAGGGCTCGGCGTCCAGCAGCAGGCGGCTGTAGGGATGCTGCGGTGCGGTGAACAGGACCTGGCAGTCGGCTTGCTCGACGATTTCCCCGGCACGCATCACGCAGACCCGCTGGGCGATACTGCGCACCAGGTTGAGGTCATGGCTGATCAGCAGCAGCGACATGCCCAAACGTTGCTGCAAAGATTTAAGCAGCAGCAGGATCTTGCGCTGCACCGTCACGTCCAGCGCCGTGGTGGGCTCGTCGGCAATCAGCAGTTCGGGCTCGCAGGCCAGGGCCATGGCGATCATCACCCGCTGGCGCTGGCCGCCGGACAATTGATGAGGGTAGGCCTTGAGCCGCTCCTGGGGTTTCTGGATGCCCACCAGTTCCAGCAGTTCGAGGATGCGCGCCTGCGCCGCCTTGCCGCCCAGGCCCTTGTGCAGCAGCAGGGTTTCGCCGATCTGCTTTTCGATGCTGTGCAGCGGGTTCAGGGAGGTCATCGGCTCCTGGAAGATCATGGCAATGCGGTTACCGCGCAATTTTTGCAAGGTACTCGGTGAGGCGCCAATCAGTTCCTGGCCGCGATACTTGATGGAGCCCAGTGTTTCGGTGCCGGCTTGCGGCAGCAGTTGCAGGATAGAGTGGGCCGTCACCGACTTGCCCGAGCCCGACTCGCCCACCAGCGCCAGGCACTCGCCAGGGCGCACGTCCAGGCTCAGGTTGCGCACGACGGTCTGGCCGTTGAAGGCGACGCACAGGTCGCGGATTTCGATCAGGTTCATACGCAGTCACTCATGAGCGGGGGTCGAAGGCATCACGCAGTGCCTCGCCGATAAACACCAGCAACGACAGAATCAGCGCCAAGGTGAAAAACGCCGTCAAGCCCAGCCACGGCGCTTGCAAGTTCTGCTTGCCCTGGCCGATCAGTTCGCCCAGGGAGGCGCTGCCGGCGGGCATGCCGAAGCCGAGGAAATCCAGAGCGCTCAAGGTGGATATCGCCCCGGTCAAAATGAACGGCAAATAGCTCAGGGTCGCGGTCATGGCGTTGGGCAGGATATGCCGACGAATGATCTTGCCGTCGCCCAGACCCAGGGCGCGTGCGGCCTTGACGTATTCCAGGTTGCGCCCGCGCAGGAACTCGGCGCGCACCACGTCCACCAGGGCCAACCAGGAAAACAGCGCCATGATCCCCAGCAACCACCAGAAGTTCGGCTCCACAAACCCCGACAGGATAATCAGCAGGTACAGCACCGGCAGGCCAGACCACACCTCCAGGATGCGTTGCCCGAGCAAATCCACCCAGCCGCCGTAGTACCCCTGCAGTGCCCCGGCGGCAATGCCAATGACCGCGCTGATGGCGGTCAGGGCCAGGGCAAACAGGATCGACACTCGTGCACCGAAGATCACCCGCGCCAACACATCGCGGGACTGGTCATCGGTGCCCAGCCAGTTTACCGCCGACGGCGGGCTCGGGGCAGGGCGGGTGAGTTCATAGTTGGGTGTGTCATCGCTGAACGGAATCGGCGGGAACAGCATCCAGCCGCCATCCTGCTTGATGAGCTTTTGCACGTAGTCACTGCGGTAGTCCGCCTGGAACGGCAACTGCCCACCGAACTGCTGCTCGGTGTAGCGCTTGAACACCGGAAAATACAGCTCGTTCTTGAAACTGAGCACCAGCGGCTTGTCATTGGCGATCAACTCGCCGCCCAGGGTCAGGATAAACAGGCCGATAAACAGCCACAGCGACCACCAGCCACGGCGGTTTTTCTTGAAACGTTCGAAACGCCGGCGAGCCACGGGAGATAGGTTGAGCATCAGGCGTTCCTCGCGGCGAAGTCGATACGCGGGTCCACCAGGGTGTAGCAGAGGTCACCGATGAGTTTTATCAGAAGGCCGAATAGGGTGAAGATAAACAGCGAGCCGAACACCACCGGGTAGTCGCGGGACACGGCCGCCTCGTAGCTCATGCGGCCGAGGCCATCGAGGGAGAAGATCACCTCGATCAGCAGCGAGCCGGCAAAAAACACACTGATAAACGCCTGGGGAATCCCCGAGATCACCAGCAACATCGCATTGCGGAACACGTGACCGTACAGCACCCGGCGTTCGCTCAAACCCTTGGCGCGGGCGGTGACCACGTATTGGCGGGTAATTTCATTGAGGAACGAGTTCTTGGTCAGGATGGTCAAGGTGGCAAAGCCGCCGATCACCAGCGCCGTTACCGGCAGTACCAAGTGCCAGAAGTAGTCCGCGATTTTGCCCACGGTGCTCAGTTCGGCGAAGTTTTCCGAGACCAGCCCGCGTACCGGGAACCAGTTCAGCGAGGTACCGCCAGCGAACACCACGATCAGGAACATCGCGAACAGGAACGCCGGCATCGCGTAACCGATGACGATGGCCGTGCTGCTCCACATATCAAAGCTGCTGCCATGGCGCACGGCCTTGCGTATGCCCAGCGGGATCGACACCAGGTAGGTAATCAACGTGGCCCACAGGCCGAGGGAAATCGTGACGGGCAGCTTTTCCAGGATCAGGTCCGTCACCGTCGCGCCTCTGAAGAAACTGTTGCCGAAGTTCAACTGGGCATAGTTCTTGAGCATCAACCACAGGCGTTCCGGCGCGGATTTGTCGAAGCCGTATTGTTTCTCGATGTCCTTGATCAACTTCGGGTCCAGGCCGCGGCTGGCCCGCGAGCCGCTGATGCCTTCGCCGGATGCGCCCGCCACACCTCCGCTACCAATGCCTTGCAGGTGAGCGATGGCTTGTTCCACAGGCCCGCCGGGCGCGGCCTGCACGATCACGAAGTTCACCAGCAGGATGATCACCAGCGTCGGGATGATCAGCAGCAGGCGCCGTACGATATAGGCAAACATCAGTGGGCCTCTCCGCGTTTTTTCAACTCAGCCTGCATTTGTTCGTTCGTCAGCGGGGTGGGGCTGACTTCCCACCAGGTTTCCAGGGCTTCGTCGTTCTTCGCCTCGATGGCCGGGCGCCCGAAACGGTTCCACCATGCGGCGGAGGTGCCCGGTGGGTAATAGTTGGGGATCCACAGGTAATTCCATTGCAGTACGCGGTCCAGGGCGTGGGCATAGGTGAGCATCTTGGCCTGGGTGTCAGCCTTGACCAGGCCATGGATCAGCGTATCGACGGCCGGGTCCTTGAGCACGATGTAGTTGTTGGCGCCCGAATCGAACGCGGCGGCAGAGCCGAAATAGTTGTACAGCTCCATGCCGGGCGAGGTGGTGACCGGGAAACCTGTGACGATCATGTCGTAGTCGCGGGCCATCAGTCGGTTGACGTATTGCGAGGAGTCGATGCGGCGGATATTCAGGGTGATGCCGATCTGTGCCAGGTTGCGTTTGTAGGGCAGCAACAGGCGTTCGAGGCCGTTCTGGACGTTGAGGAAGGTGAATTCCAGTGGCTCGCCCTGGGCATTGACGAGTTTGTCGCCCACAGGTTTCCAGCCGGCGTCTTCCAGCAGGGCCAAGGCTTGCAGCTGTTTGTCGCGGATCATGCCACTGCCATCGGTGACCGGGGCCTTGAACACCTGGGTAAACACCTCGTCGGGAATCTGCCCGCGCAGGGGTTCGAGGATCGCCAGTTCTTCCGGGGTGGGCAACTGGCTGGCGGCCAGCGGGCTATTGGAGAAATAGCTCTGCTGGCGGATGTACAAGTTGCGCATCATCTGCCGGTTGGCCCATTCAAAATCCCACAGCATCGCCAGGGCCTGGCGCACGCGGCGATCCTTGAATATCGGTTTTTGCACGTTGAACACATAGCCCTGGGCCGGCTGCGGCATCTCCTTGGCCAGGTGCGCGCGCTGCAGGCGGCCATCGTCCAGGGCCGGGCCGTTGTAGCCGATGGAGTAACCGGTGGCGGAGAATTCACGGTTGAAATCATAGGCGCCGCCGCGTAGCACTTGGCGCGCTACTTCGGTGTCGCCGAAGTACTCCAGGCTCAGGTGATCGAAGTTGTACAGGCCGCGGCTGACCGGCAAGTCCTTGCCCCACCAGTCGGGGTCACGGGTGAAGGTGATGGTGCTGCCGGAGTCGATCTTGCTGACCTTGTAGGGGCCGCTGCCCAGTGGCGCTTCGTAGCCGCCGCCGTTGGCAAAGTCGCGGGTCTTCCACCAGTGCTCGGGGAACACCGGCAAGGTGGCGATATCCAGGGGCAGGGTACGGTTTTCGTTGCTGGAAAAGTCAAAGCGCACCTGGCGCTCACCTTCGACCTCGACGTGCTTCACGTCGGCAAATAGCGTGCGAAAGCGCAGGCTGCCTTGGGTCATCAGCACGTCAAAGCTGTAGCGCACGTCTTGCGCGGTGATGGGCTTGCCATCGGCAAAGCGCGCCTTGGGGTTCAGGTAGAAGCGCAGTGACAGGCCATCGTCGGCGCGCTCCATCTTTTGCGCCACCAGGCCGTAGACGGTGTAAGGCTCATCCAGCGAGCGCAACGCCAAGGGCGCATACACCCAGCCGTCGACCTGGGAAACGCCGATGCCTTTGTCGATATACGGCAGCACATGGTCAAACCGCCCCACCTCCAGCGCGGAACGCCGCAGGCTGCCGCCCTTGGGAGCGTTGGGGTTGGCATAGTCGAAATGGCTGAAACCTTCGGCGTATTTGGCGGGCTCGCCGTACACCGTCAGGTAGGTTTGCGGGGCTGCGATCACCGCAGTGCTGGCCATTAGCAAGGCCAGGGTGGAACAGAGTAGAGATGAAAAAGCCAATCGCATTATCAGCCTTGAGCGCCGGGTAAGAGTCATAAGGATTTGTACGCTAACGGCCTGGGCATCGCCAGTCATCAGATGCACAACGGCCCACCAAAGGGCGGGCCGTTGTTTATAGCATCAGCGCGGATTGAATCAATCCTGGCGGCTGGTGACTTCCAGCAGGTGGTAGCCGAACTGAGTCTTCACCGGGCCTTGCACGGTGTTGACCGGGGCACTGAAGACCACGGTGTCGAATTCCTTGACCATCTGGCCTGGGCCGAACGAACCGAGGTCACCGCCCTGGCGGCTGGATGGGCAGCTGGAGTTGGCTTTAGCGACTTCTGCGAAATCAGCGCCGCCTTCGATTTGGGCCTTGAGTTCGTTGCACTTGTCTTCAGAGGCAACGAGGATGTGACGGGCGGTGGCTTTGGCCATGGTGAGTAACTCCTAGAGTAAAAAACGGTGAGCGTACCGGATTCAGGCGGTTATTTCTCGGCAAAGTTCCACTGGGTTTCAGCTGGCACTGTTTTGGCCGTGAGGGCTCAAGGCAGCACAAGGTAGTCGTTGCGCTGCACGATCGGTCGGTGCGCCGCTTGCACCAGGTGGATATAGCGGCCGTCCACCAGGTCGATGGGCAGGCAGTCGTCGATATCCAGCACCGCGTCGGTGTGGGCCTGGGACCAGTGGCTGAGCATCTGCTGCTTGCCTTTGCCCATGGCCTCCTGTTTGTTGCGGGCGACCACCAGCAAGTAGTGATGGGCCTCGCCAAAGCTATTGGCTTCGTAACCGCCCAGGTTGATGAAGTACAGGCGGTGTGCATCGCCGTGGGGCGCCAGGTGGCTCAGTTCAACCTTCCAGCCGTCGACGCCATCGACGGCCATCCATGAATCGATGTGTACGCCTTTGGGGCTGCCGAACCAGGCGTCGCGTAATTGCGGGTAGGTGGCTTGCAGGGTGTCCGCCACGGCGAACACCACATCGTGTACTTCGATCCTGGCCCGCGGGTGCTTGCCCCCGAGCATGACGACAAACAGCATTACCGATGATTCCTGGGGAGGGCGGCCTGACAGCCTATCTGATCACTCCCGGCAATCAAACTGTGGAAGATTCTATGGTTGAGGGGCAACCCTCAACCAACGTACTGGGGAGCAGAGCAAGAGCTGCAGGCTTGTTTGCGCAATCAATGCATCTTGCTATGGTCCATCTTGCTGTGGTCCATGCCATCCAGCCCACGCGCCGTTGCCTTCACTTCGACGGCCTGCTTTTCACCCTTGGCATCTTCTACCGTAAGGGTCAGTGGTACCTGGTCGCCTTCCTTGATCTGGCCGGTCAGGCCCATCAACATGACGTGGTAGCCGTTGGGGTCGAGCTTGACGGCTTTGCCGGCAGGCAAGGCCACCGAGTCCACCGGGCCCATGCGCATGACGTCGTCCTTCATGCTCATCTCATGAATCTGCACGTCCTTGGCCACTGGCGATGCCACGCTCAACAGTTTGCTGTCGCTGTCGGCGGTGAGGGTCATGAAGGCGCCACTGGACGGTTGGCCCACTACGGAGGCGCGTACCCAGGCGTCAGTGACTTGTACCTGGGCACTGGCGTGGGCAGCGAGGCCCAGCAGGGTTAGACCGAGGGTGAGACGCTTGAGGTGTTGAACGGCAGTCATTAGCAGACCTCCATGACGGTGAGCAGGTCTTCTGCGCACTCTTGAGCGGTAAGGGATGCCTGCAAGCCAAGGCGCAGGTTGCCACGGGTGTCGAACACGAAACTGGTGGCGGTGTGGGAGAGGGTATAGGTGTCGCCGGCGGGGATCTTTTCATAAAAGATCCCGAACTCCTTGGCGGCCACGGCGATTTCTTCCGGGGTACCGTAGAGCGCTTCGAAGCTTGGGTCGAAGGCCTTGACGTAGTTGTCGAGAATTTCGGGGGTGTCGCGCTCGGGGTCCAGGGTGATGAACACCACCTGCATGATCTTGCCATCGCGGCCCATCAGCTTCTTGGCCTGGGCGGCGCGGGCCAGGGCAGTCGGGCAGACGGCCGGGCACTGGGTGAAGCCGAAGAACACCACCGGCATCAGGCCGCGGTACGAGCTCAGGGTGACGGTTTCGCCGTCGGTGTTCTTGAGCTTGAAGGTGCGGCCCATGATCTTGTCACTGAGGTCCTTGCCGTACTTGAAGTTCAGCTTGGGGCTGTAGTCACAGCCGCCCAGCAGGCTGCCCAGGCCCAACAGGCCCATGCCGGTCAGCACTTTGCGGCGGGTGAATAACGTACTCATCAACTGTGCATCCTGTGAAACGCCTGTAGGGCCGTGGAGCTGCTCCGCCAGGCTTTGAAAAGGAGTAACGAGAAGGGTGCAGAGTCTAGCAACCCTGGCCGGCGCGCGTAATCTGCGACGTTCTGCCACAGGGGCGCGTCGCATTTCGTCCTTTTATGGCTTCGGTGGTAGAGTCGCCGCCATGAAATTGCGCCACTCTGACCGCTCACTGATCGCCTGGGCCCTGTACTTCTGCGTGCTGATGAACCTGTTCGCCTGCGGTTTGGGGCATGGCCAGATGATGGGGCAGCAGCTCAACGGCATCGGCGGGCTGTTCTGTTCGGTGGACGGCGGGCAGTCGCCAATTTCCGACAAAGGGTTGGCGAACCCGTCCTCCAGCAACATCTCGAACTACTTTGCCTGCCCGGTGTGCAACGCGGTTACCGTTGCCCTGGTGTTTCTGATCGGCCTGGCCTGGCTGCTCGGCCTCACCCAAGCCCCGCGTGTCGCCCATGAGCGGCGCAACAAGGCGCCTCCGCGCTATTCCTGGCCCTCGGCCAACCCCCGCGCTTCTCCGCATCCTGACGTGTGCCTTGGGCTTCCTGTCACCAGGAGGCATTCTCTCGTCACGATTGTGAGAACACTCTATGAACCCTCAATTGCCTGCCGGCGCCGGCCGCCTGGTCAGCAAGGCGTCGCGGCGCCTGCGTGCGCAACCGGCGCTGCCTGATTACCCGAGTAATTCGCGCTGCTTCGTGCACCTGGATGCACGCCTGCTGCCTCACTGGCATACCTTGTTCGACATCTGCCCGGCGTTGCTCAAGCTCGACCCACCGGAGGGCTTGAACCTGTTTCGCGCCTTCATGACCTGGGCCTATCGCAACCAGCCGCCGCTGGACTGGACCTACCATCTGAACGTATGCCGCTGGTTGCTGAGTTCGGCGTACCGCACACAGATCGATGAGGAACCGATCGAGGCCTTCATGGCCGCCGCTGCTGCGCGCTGGGTGCTGACGGATGACAGCCCGGCGGCAGGCATTGTCCTGAGCTGGCGCGATTGGACCCTGTTCGACTGGAAGGGCCACCCTTCGATAGCCGCGCCGCGACCGGCATTGCCGCCGCCCGCCTGGGATTTTGCCTGGTGCCCGTTGGGCGCCCAAGGCGCCTTCAGCGGCTGGCGGCCAGTGCCCTGAGGCGCCGCGCCCGGTAAGCCTCACGACAGCCTCGGAAGCGCCGCACACTGCGCAGCGGGCGGGGCCCGCAGGCTGGCACCGACTTGATGACTAGGCTCTAGGCTTCTTTGGTTTCCAGGTCATCAGGTTATGTCTTCTTTGCATCACAACACGCCCACGCTGACGGTGGTCGACCCGCGAGGGTTGACCGTGCGCAGCGTGGCGTACCATCGCAATACCGCGCAGCAATCACCCAGCGCGCAGGTCACGCGGCAGGTGTTCGACGCTCGCGGCCTGTTGCAGCAACAGTGGGACCCCAGGCTGTTCGAGTTGCACGCTGCCGATCCCGACGTGCAGCCCAATCTGTCTCATCGTTATAGCTTGGGCGGGCAAGTGCTGAGCACCGACAGCGTGGATGCGGGCCGTCAGACGCGCTTGCTCGGCAGTGGCGGCCAGGTCGTGCAACAGTGGGACAGTCGAGGCACGCGCCAGCGGTTCGAATACGACCCGTTGCTGCGCCCCGTTGCGGTATTCGAGCGCGCGGAGGAGGCGGCGGCTGAACGCTGTGTCGAGCGCATGACCTACGCGGGCATGACGTCTACGGAGGCGGCGCGCAATCGCTGTGGCCGCATGATTCGTCACGATGACCCGGCAGGCACGTTGCTCGTTGAGCGCTACGACGTGCAAGGTAACATCACCGAGCAAACCCGGCGTCTGTGCACGTCGCACACCGCGCCCGACTGGCCGCTGCCCGTGAGTGAGCGGGATGCACAGTTGCAAGCCCAGACCTTCACCACCACCTGGCAGCACGATGCGCTGGGGCAACGCCTGGAGCAGGTCGACGCGCGCGGCAATCGCCAGCAATATCAATACGGTGTCGACGGCCAATTGACGAAAAGCGAGATCCTGTTCAAAAGCGGAGCGCGCAAGACCCTGGTGGATCAACGCAGCGTCAACGCCTCGGGCCAGGTGTTGAGCGAACGCTTGGGTAATGGCGTGCTCAGCGTTGCCGAGTATTCGGACACTGATGGACGTTTGACACGCTTGAGCGCCCACCACAAGGATTCGGCAGGCAAGCGACTGCAAGACCTCTTCTACAGCTACGACCGGGTCGGCAATGTGTTGCGCATCCGCGATGCGGCGCAGCCGACCCGCTGGGCCAGCAACGTGCAGGTGGAGGCAGTAAGCACATTCGAATACGACAGCCTGTCGCGATTGATCAAGGCCACTGGCCGTGAAAACGCGCGCAATACTGGCGCATCCGCACTGCCGGGGCGAATCACGTTCGGCGCCACAGACGACAACCTCTGGGGCAACTACACCCGCCACTATGCCTACGACTCGGCCAGTAACCTGACGCAGATGCGCCATGTGCCCAGCACCGGCAGCGGTTATACCCAACGGATGCAGGTGGGCGAACACAGCAATCACAGCGTGATTGCCCGCGAGGGCGCAAAGGCGCCGGGCCTGGGCAACGGCTTCGACCAAAGTGGCAATCTCCAGGCTCTGGCGCCTGGGCAGGCGTTGACCTGGAACGGGCGCAACCAGTTGGTTCGCGTCGCGCAGGTGCTGCGTGACAATGGCGAACATGACGATGAGGTGTATCTGTACGACGGCGCCGGCCAGCGAGTCATCAAGCGTCGCGTGGCACATGGCAAGACGCAGACTCACACCCATGAAGTGCTTTATCTGCCAGGGCTGGAGCTGCATCGCCACGGGCCGGATGGCGAGTGGTTGAACGTGGTGCTTGCTCCGGGCGGGCGCCATTCGGTCAGAGGGTTGCAGTGGGAGCAGCAGCGCCCCGAGGAGATGCAGGACGAGCAACTGCGGTTCAGCCTCGACGACCATTTGGGCAGCGGCACTCTGGAGCTGGACGAGGCAGCCGGCCTGTTGAGCCAGGAAAGTTATTACCCCTTCGGCGCAACTGCCTGGTGGGCGGCAAAAAATGCCTTGGAGGCGAACTATAAAACCCGACGTTATTCGGGCAAGGAGCGCGACGCCAGCGGGCTGTATTACTACGGCTTCAGGTACTACGCGCCGTGGTTGTTGCGGTGGATCAGCGCTGACCCGGCGGGGGATGTGGATGGGCTGAACCTGTATGCGATGGTGGGGAACAACCCCATGGGTTATGTAGACGAAGACGGTTTGCAGCGCCGCTCGATGCTGGAGGTGGTGACGGTTCTGCTCCTGGTGTTGTTGATCGGGCACGGAGTAGGGGTAGAGATAGGCTATAGGGCTGAACTGGCTTATTTCGGGCTGATTTCAGGTGTGGTGGGCGTGGCGCTTTACGCGCATCAGCGATTAAGCACCACTGACGTTCAGCGAAGAGCGTTCTATGAGCAGTCCGCAATGGCCGGCGCGCAAGAGCTGGGCCGCCGACAGGGCGCTACGGAACATGAAGTCAACGAGTTGGCGGACTTTTTCCTGGAACACCGTCTGGCTACCGCCGACACTAAAAAACTGTCCTACGGGCTGACCCCGGCAGCGCGGGGCGGTCTCTATGGGTACGTTGGGCCCACCGAGCATCGGGACCGGGCTGAAACAGCCTCACGAACGGAGCGTAACCCTAGCTTTACGCTTGCCAGGTTGGGGTTTGTAGGCATAGAACTGCGCGCCCCGGCACGCAAAGTGGGCGCCAGCCCGCTGCCAGCGGCTGGGCTGACCCATACCGAAGTACAACCGCAAACCAGGGTCACGAGCGTGGGCCGCAGAGGCTCCGCTTCTGAGGTGCCCGCCGCGCAACCGGTAAGCCCGGGACCTTCCTCCGGGCTGGTGCCTGAGCCCCTCCAGATTGACGTCACACCTATTCAGAATGAATTACATGGCCCCGGAGGTGAAATTCTCAGAAGGGTGATTGATCGGCTGGAAGACCGCACACTGGATTTTCATACCGGCCATGCCATGGCGGGTGGGCAGAATGTCCGCAGTTTTGACTTGCCGCGTTATCGCGGGCAGCGCGGTCGTGGCGCCTATCGGGTGATGATCCAGCACATCAGTGGGCTTAACTATCGGGCGGTCAGGGTGATGGACCCTCACCGCCGTTAATACGCGCAACGTCAGGCCAAGGAGCGCGGGCCGTGTAACGGCCCGGCTCTGTTGTCAGGCCGGCGCGTGCGTGTCGTTTTCGTCTTCAGCGATGCTGTACCAGGCGTGGTAGGTCTGGCGCCGCGTGTCGCCATTGGCATTGAGCACGCGTACCGGGCGCCCCAACGCGTCATGAAAGTGCTGCTCGCTGGGACGCAAGGTGTTGAAGGCCGCATCGTCGATATAGCCGGCACGGTCGGCAAAGTAAGGTCGCCAGGTGCGCGCCAGGCAACCCTGATTGTCATACTCCACACGGCCGCTGATCCGCCAACGGCGAGTGGCATCGGTTGGCTCGGCACCCGAGCTCAACATACCGGCGTCATCGACTGCAAAGGCCGGGCCCGGTTGCGCCTTTTCCTGGGTTTGCCGCACGCGGCCAAAGCCGTCGCTGAAGGCGAGGGCTACCTGGATCTGCGCCGTTTGCGACGTGCCTTGCCAACGGTCGGCGTGCAGTACCACGACGTGCACCGGCACTTGCCTGGCCGCCTGAATCAGGCGCTTGAGGGTTTGATGATGGGGGAGCGCAGCGCTCAGGCTGTTCAGGCGTGCCAGCGCCGAGGCACGAATATGCCCGCTGGGCAGCAGGTAGCCGCTGCTTACCCATTGCGCCTGGATGCTGGCGGGTGGAATGCGCCCCATCCAACTGAACACGTCGTAGAAGCACGCGCTTTGAGCGTTGAGCAACGCCGCCTTCGGATCAGCCAGGGCCTGCGCCGGGCCCGTATCGGGCGTGCGGATGAAGGGCGTTGGGGCATCATGGCCCACGGGTTTTCCTTGCTCCTCACCCTTGAGGCCGGTCGCCAGCAACTGCCCGTGGGCGTCGTAGTGCGCGTAGCGTTGTGTACGCTGTGCGTCAGTCACCGTCACCGGCAGGCCAAGGCGGTAGTCGTACTGCGCCTGGGTCGTGCAGCCGTCCGCCAATTGCACTTTGATGATGTACAGCCCATAGCGGTCGTACTCGGACTGCGTGAATCCATGGTTCAGGCTCGCCTGATGCCGACGAGGCCGATAGAACATTTCGGCCTGGCCGTAACGGGTGTAACCCTGGCCGAGGGACCACAGGGTGATAGTCTCGTCCTGCCCGGGGTCCGGTGACAGGAACGCGGCCATGCTCCGATAGTGCTGCGCACTCAGCGTAGCAGTGACAGTGCGGCCCTCATACACCTCCAGCGCTTGCTGATCGAGTTCGGCTGTCTCGATATAGGCAGGCAGCGCCTGAAAACTCGCGGTGCCGGCCGGCAAGGGTTCGGTGTGCTCCGCCACGCAGTAGTGCTGCACCGACAGGCCGCCCAGCCTGCGTTCGGCAGATGTTCCCAGTGGATCGGACGGGCCCTGCGCAATGAAGTGTTCATAGCTTATTTTTTCAATCGCTAACGCCTCTTTGCTCAGTACCAGTACGTTGCTTCGTTGCTGGTAGGGCAAGTGCAAGCGCCAGCGCTGCGCGGCGTCCAGGTGAATGAAGCGGGCGCGGGTTTCGTTGAGGTAATACGTCTGCTGCGCTGAGTCGTGTGCGTCACGCCACCACTGCTGCTGGTGGGCTGGCCCGGGCGGTGGGGAGTCGCTGGCTGTCTTGCGACGGGCATAGTCGACCACCACGCTGTGCAGATTGCCGGCGTAGCGGTCCCAGCGCAGATTGAGTATGTGCCGACAGCACGGGTCGTCCGGTTGGCGCTCGTAGCGACAGGTTAGCGACTCCAGCAACAGTGGCAGCAGCACCGCCGGTTCGCCGGCCTTGGCCGACGGGCTTAATTGCCGTATGAGATAGCGCTGTTGCTGCACCGAATAGGGCACTGCCTGGGGTGGCGCATCGGCGGCGGCATACACCTCTTCACGCAGCAGGCTCCCCGCCAATGCACGCTGCATCGCGCGGCGGGTGGTTGCGACGGGCGTGGCGATCAGCGTGTCTCCTGTGCGCCCGGTCTCCAACTGGCCCAGCAAGGTTGGCCCCAGCGCGGGCGCCTGTGGGTCGCCCGGGTAAAAAGCCTCCTGCGAGGGCTCAAAGGTGTGGAACCAGCGTTTGGTCAACACCCCAGGCTGCGCATCGGCCGTAGGGGGCTGCTCGGTGTGCAACACCAGGCCAAAGCCGAGGAACTGGCGCTCCTCACGGTCATAGCAGGCTTGCCGGTAACGAAAATACTGGGTGGAGCGGTTGCCGCTGACCAGGTCCTTTTGCTGTTGCCGCTTGACCACCTGCACTGGGAACGCAAGGCTACTGCCTTGGGGCACTCCCAGGGTTTGCCAGTGCTGTTTTTCGTCGAGCCATTCCTGGGCGCTGCTGCGGTAGCTCAGCTGGGTGGTGGCCCCTCGGTTGTTGAGCGTGGCGGTTAACAAATACGGTTTGAGACTGACGAAGTCATACCGCCAGTGCTGGGGGGTCATGTGCGGCACGCTCAGGATCAGGCTGGAACAGCCCAGGCCTTGAAGGTCGGCAAAGCTGACCTGGCACGTCGCGTCATGGCGCACGCCCTCGGGCCAACGCAGTGTCAGTGGCTCCGATGCCAGCCCGCTGCCGGCGCGGTTCATATAGATCTGTACGTGTTCAGGCGCCAGGTAAATCAGGTCCACCGCGCCTGAACCATCCAGGTCTGCGAGGCGAATATGGGCGGCATCGAAGCTGGCGTGGTCGAACGCCAGTGTGGCGAAGACAAACCCTTTGCCGAAGCGTCCACGGCCGAGGTTGGGCCAGCATTTGATTTCGTTATGGCGGATACGCACCAGGTGTTGTTGGCCGCTGCCCAGGGGGTCGCAAAAGGCGATCAATTCGGCCGGCGAATGGCTGAGGGTGGGTAGCCCCTCATCGTCGGGCGCATGGCGCACCTCCTGGCCAGGATCAAACCCGCCGTCCTGGCGCTGAGCATACAGGCGCACGCTACCGCTGCCGATCAAGGCCAGGTCCAGCCTCCCGCTGCCCATCAGGTCGGCCAGTTGCCCGTGGGGATGGAAAAACTCCTGGGGCATCGCCGCAAAAGGCACGAAACCCGACCATTGCCGCTGCGAGTCGAGGCTGAAAAAACCACTCAGCCCCGGTTGCGCCACCACCCATTCCAGATGCCCATCGCCGTCAAGATCCGCCAGTGCCTGGCGCGTGGCTTGGGCGGTATCGGCGAGGGGGATGCGTGGCAGGGCCTGCCATGGACCATAGATCAGCGCATTGCTGCTGGCTGGGTTGGGGGCCCTGAGCGGCTCGCGGTAGTACCAGCTTTTATCGGTGCGGTGCAGGATGCCCGGCAAACCGTCGCGGTACAGGTCGACCAGTTGATAATGCTGCCCGTCGTTGATGCCCGCCATGGCGTCGAACGCTTGGTAGCGCGCGGCGTCCAGCGTCGGCACGAAGGCGCTGTAGGCCAGTTCCAGAGGCGGCCAGGCACTGGCGTTCCCCTGGGCGTCAAAGGCCTGGTTGTGCACGGCGTTCAGGCAACTGCCGATGGCGTGGCGATGGGTGTACTCCAGCAACAGACGCCGCGTCAGCACCGGCTCGGCGCCCAGGCTCGGCTCGTCGGGGAAGTAATGAAACATCAGCACTTGCTGGCACCGCCGCAGGGTGCCGAGTTCAAAGCCATAGGCATAACTGCTGATCGGGTCATTGCGGACCGGCCAAGCGTGTTGTTCGGCGTAGGTCGGCACTTGGCTCAGGCCGGTGTGGCGTTCACCATAATCCAGCAGCAGTTCGAAGTGCCATTGCTTGTCAGCAAGGGCGTCCGCGCGCCACAGCGCCAGATGCTCAAGGGGCTTGAGGTTGCCGTAGCACACCCGCGCCAGATAACGCTGGGCGCGATAGTCCCTGGCGGCGCTTGGCGGCTGGTCGTCGTGTTTGTAGTGGTAATAGATCTGTTCACCCAGCGGGTTGAGGCTTTCCTGCAACAGCCATTGGGCAACACGTAGGTCGTCGTTCGGGTCTGCACAGCGCGCGATCAGGGTCTTGCCGAACAGGTGCACGCAGCCGTCAGCCCCCTGAACCAGCCAGAACCCGGCCTTGTCGCTGTCGCAAGACCAATGCTCGATACGGTCGAAGCGCGCTTCTATCACCGGAAAATAGCGCACCACTCGGTGGGATTCACCCAGGGCCAGGCCGTTATAGTGGTCCCAGGTCGTGGCCTGAATTTCGCCGTCGGCATCACGCTCAGGGATCATGTCGATGCCTTGGGGGCTGATGAAACGGTCGTCATCACCGTAGGCCGGTATGCCTTTGCGGGTATCACGACTGATGGCGCTTGCCGACATCGCCCAGCCGAGGCCGAAGGGCCCGTTGCCTAGGGCGCTGCGATAACCCAGGCTCAGCGCCGGCGTGAAGCCACGGCCTGGCGAAATCGGCAAGGGCACCTCCAGGCACGCCTCACCCCGTGTGCCCACGGCGCCCCATTGCGCGCCGGGGCCCTGGATGGCGCCACCGCCCTTGGGCAGCGCCGGAATCTTCGGTTCCAAGAGTTCGGGCGGCTGCACGCTCATCGTTGACCTCCGGTGTTTTTAGCGGTGTAGCGCAGGTGCACGATGATATCGGTGAGGGATTCGAGTAGAGCGTTTTGCCGGGCATGGTTGGGAAAGGTCAGTTGCCAGGTGGAGATCGCTCCTGTGTATTCGAACGGCAGGTAACGTTCGTCGCTGTCGAAGTTCAAGGTGAACAAGCCGCTGTCGTTGAGCCCGCTGGACAGGGCAATTTGCTGTTTGGCGCGCAGGTCTTTTTTTACCGCAGCTTCGGTGTGTCTGGTCGCGGGGGTGACGTGCGTGGTATTGGCGGTTTGGGTCAGGATGGCCTTGATGTCTTCATAGGGGCCCAGCGTGGCGGGCAGGGACACACTGACGTGCTTGATACGCCGCAGGTAATGGCCTGGGTAGTCGTCGTCAAACAGCTTGAGGGTCAGTTCAAAGGTCAAGGTGCCGGTTTTTACCAGGTCGGCTTTAAGCGCGGCCCAGGGCATGTCGCGCGTGGCCATCGGGTCTTGGCTGTGCAGATGGCGCAGCGACACGGTTTTAGTGATCTCCAGCAAACGTTCGTTGTGGGTGACGTAGGCGTTACTCATGCTCAGTAGATTTTGCTTGAGCGCTTCGCCGGCGCTGAAGCCGCGATATTGATGGGTCCAATGCTGGGTTTGAATGAAGTGCTTGTCCCACTGAGCCCGTTCTTCCTGCCAGCAGGCCTCGGCCGCCAGGCACAGCGACAGGGTCGAGTCATAGGCTTGGTAGTAGAAAGTGGAAAGTTGGCCATTGAGCCATTGATACAGTTGGGCGTTGGTAAAGCGCTTGCCGAGCTGGTCGTACAGGCTTCGTGCCTGGGCCAGGCTGGTCTGGGCCAGGCCCAGTTGCAAGCGGGTATGGGCTTGCTGTTCGGTATAAGCCTGCAGTTGGGCGTCGACCTGGGCCAGCTCAAGGCGTGCCTGTTCCAGCGAATGGGCCCACTCGGCGGCGCGTCGGGCAAACAGGTCGGTGCGGTCCAGGTGGGCAGCGTTGGCGCGCTTTTCATTGGCAATGCCTTGGGACGCCGCGTGCAGGGCGTGAAAAGCGCCCTCGTAGCGCACACCGCCGTTGGAGGTGCCAAAAATATTCGGTATCAGCATCGCCAGCCCCGCGCCGGCTTGTGCCACGGCGGCAGCGGTGTCCCAGCGCGCACTGTCTTGGTACTCCTGGGTGGCCTGGGCCTCGGCCGGGCTGATGCCTCGCTTGAGCTGCTGTTCGAAGAACGCCACCCGCGCTTCGACCATGCGGCGTCCTGCCAACAGCGCCTCCTGGTTCCTCGCATCGAACTGTACGGCCTGGGCCTGTTGCTCGACGGCCAGCCTCGCCAAGTCCCAGGCTTGCTGCTGCTGGGTTTCCAGGTACTGGGCCTGCTCTTTGCGTTCGAACAACGACAGTAAGGTCGTCCCCAACTGGATCAGGTTGTCGACCGCTTGCAAGGCGTGTCCCAGCAGCACCTGGAAGCGATAGTGCGCGGCCTGGGCGGTGCGCAGCGACGGGCGCAGGCTGGCGCCGACCGCCCCTTGCTGGTACGCGGCAAGCAGCGTTTGAGGCGTCAGGGTCGCGGCGTACAGCGGCAGACTCAAGGGTTTGCCGGTCAGATCCAGGTGATGGCGCAGGTTGTGCAGGCGAGATTCGATCTTGTCCCAGCGCAGCAGCAGATCAGGGCTCAGGGACCGACACAGCCGCGAGGTGCCCGCAGGTACTGTCGTGCTATCGAGCGTGGAAGGGTTTTGCAGTTTGTCCAGGGTCGTGGCTGCCCAGGGATCGACCGGGTTGAGCGGCGGCCTTGGCCCGAGCAAGCCCTTGACGCGGATGTACCACAACTTGGCGTCGGCCAGGCCGTCACGGGTCATTTGCCGGTAGGCCGCATCCCCGCGATTGAGCAGGATGTCGACGTACAACAGGTACAGCGCCTGACGAAAATGTACCGCGCTGCTTGTCGCCAATGGGTGGGACACGGACGAGACGTCGTGGCGTTGTGGCGCACTGGTAAGCAGCGCAGGCAGGCGCCAGAACCCGGACGGGTGTACGGGATCGAACACGTAGCGTATCCACGTTTCGGCCTCGGCGTATTGCTGCTCCTGGTTCAGGCGTTGTGCCAACAGCCAGGGCAGGTAAAGAAACAACTCCCAGTAGTAGGTGCCATGGGGGCCGTGGAAGTCCAGTGGGCTCGGGTCTTTCTTGCCTGGCAATGGCGGCTCGCGCCAGGCATCCGGCGCCAAGGCAAACAGCTCATGCAAACCTGCGCCCGCGGTTTTTGCCAGCAGCCCGGCCACGCAGGTGTTGGTGCGTATGGGCGCCCGTTTGTTTTCAGGCTTATCGAGAGACTCGATAGTGGACCCGTTGAAGTCGATGAACTCTGCCGTGCCATAGGGCGGGGTAGCGAGTCGCCGGATAAACGGAGCCAGTGGAATGATGGGGGTGCTGTTATCGGGCGGCAGGGTGAAAGTCGCGGTTTTCAGCGCGTAGCCCAGGATGATGGGGTCGGGGTAATGCACATCGCTTTCCAGCAGCAACACGCCGTGAATCAGCGTCAATGTGGAAGCCGTCGTGTCAGTGGAGTCCTCGTCGTAGGGGTGCAAGGTCGAGGGGGAGAGTTCGATCTGCGCCTCAAGCGTGTGCGTTTCGGAGAGTTCAGTGAACGTGTCGCGCAGGGTGCGCCGAGAGGCGTCTGCCAGGCCGACGAGTACCGTGTTATTGCGGTGAGGGCTTTCCGGTAAAGCGCTGTCTCCCTGTCTGGGATACATCAACACGGGTTTGTACAGGCGTTGTTTCTGCTGGACCTGGACCTTGTCCAGTACTAAGTCGTAGGCATGGCTGCTGGACTCCGCTTGATTGTTGTAGAACGAGAGAATGACGGTATAGGTGGCGTCCGGCGTATTGAAAAAATAATCGAAGGCTTCTTGGCTAATGCGTTGGTCGCGCAGATTGAATGTCGTGCTTGTCGGGTTTTCTTGATCTTTTTCAATCTGCGGCAGGGTAAAGGTCGTCGGCTGATTCGCTGCATTTTTTATGAATTGGGCATAGCTGACGCCGGTCTCGTTGCACTTGAGGGTGAAGTCAATGCGCACGTTGGAGAAGGTTGCCAGCTTGGCGCTCTTCAGAAAAATCTCGGCGGTGGGGCCTAACGCCAGCGTCTCGTTCTGGGCAGGACCGCTGCTGCTGAGGGTCATGGTCAAATTGACCAGTGCGTCTGCCTTGCTGAACCTGACAGTGCGGTGCGGTTCGAAGCGTTTCGCCAGGCGGGTGGTGACCTCCAGTACTGACGTCGTTCGGTTGAACCGGATATCGCTCTCAGCCGAAAGACTGCCGATATGCTGTTGATTGTCTTCGTAATTCCAGCCATGGGTGGTGCCATGGGGCGCATTGTTGGTCAGGGAGTGAACTTTGACCTGGACCGTTTCGGGCGCCCTGAATTGAAATCTTGACCTGTTGTGGTGCCCGAACAGGGCCTGGTACCGCCCGGCCAGTTCAGACTCTTTATGCCAGGAGAACATCCGCCGAGTGCTGCCCAGGGTTTCCAGCCAATGGACGTTGAAGTGTTGATCCAGCCGTACCGCTTGAAAGAAATGCCGATGCAGGCCGTTGTGCGAGGAAGCCGTTTGATGGTTCGGCTGTGCGCTCAGGCCCAGGAACAGGGACGGCGGTTGGCTTTGTGAATCGAGTACGGCGATGGACGCGGTGGCACTCATCAGGTCTTCCGCACTCAATTCGTCAAGGCCCTGTGCCAGGCTGTATTCCTGAATGCAGGCCTGCGGCACGCTCCAACTGTCATCCAGTTTTTTATAGGAAAAGTACAAGCGCAACTGTAGATAGGTGGTCTTTATCCGGGTTTCCAACCGTTGTTGGTATTCCTTCTCCGATTCGACATCACCTCGTCCAATCGGGGTGATGTCCCTCGACGACGACGTCGGGTTGATGCATTGGGCCCACACCACGAAGAGGCGCCCGTTGAACACCACCGGGCGAATCGTCTGTTCGGGGACGTTATCGTCAATCGACAGCGGGATCTTTTGCCAGGAGGACCAGGCTGGCGGAGTGGCCGCGTCGCCCGAGGCCATTTTCAGCGTGCGCCAGTAATAGGTGTTTTCCGGACTGGACTTGCCGGTGAAGTAATAAGTGCTGCTGGCAAAGCTGTCTTTATCACCGTCGATATAACCATTGAGGGTCTTGATGTTGGCAAGTGCTTCGAAGCGGCTGAGGTAACTGTGGACGGCTGTCTGCAGCGGCGCAGGCTCGATGCGAAATTGGTTGAGCTGGTTCTCCAGTTGCCTGAAGTTGTCGCTTTTGTCATGGCGCAATGTAGGGCTCAGGTAGGTGGCCGGGTAGTGCTGAAGTTGCTGGTGGGCGCGCCACAGTGAATAGGACAGCAACTGGTCTCGCCACTCGGTCTGCTCGTCAGCGCTCATGCCCTGTTCGTCGTAGCCGGGCTCCAGGCCCAGGTAAATGCCTGTGATGTACTGCTGCAGGCTGGCAATGGCGCTGGCGACACGGGTGGTGGGCACCGTATGGCTGACCTGGGGGTCGAGCAGCCAATAGGTATAGACATCGTCGACGGTCTTGACGGTATCGGCCACTGCCGTGTCTTCAGGCAGCACGCTGTTGAGGTAGAACCCCAGCATCGCGTCGCGCAGGTGTTCGTTGAGGTGTTGGGTGAGGGTGTCAGACATGGTCATTCCTTGAACCAGGCGAAATACAACGGGGTTAGGGGGCTGTGGCGATCAATGCCGAGCCAACGTGTTGCCAGTCTTCATTCATCAAGGTGGCATGCAGGTCGGCAGCCTTGAGCAAGGCGCTGGCGGAGAGGCCGGTGAGCCTGACGGCTTCATGGCAACGCAGGAGCCAGTCCAGGTCGGCCAGGGTCTTCACCTGTTTGGCAGGCAGGGATTCAACGAGCAGGTTGACTTCATCGACATCCCACTTGAGCAATGCGGCCAGTTGCGAAGTGCAAGCCTCATTGTCAGTTATGGCGGAGCCTTCGACGGAGGATGAATTGGCACACTGCAAATAGGCGAGCACGCTGTCCTGGGCCAGTCCGTAGGTGCTCAGGCAATGGGCAAAGCGTTGCAGCAGGTACAGCGTGCTCAGCGTCAGCTTGAGCAGCGAGGCCGCGGTGTGGTCCGGGCTCAGCCAGTGCGGATGGAGCACGAAGGCCTGCAAGGCCTCACGGCTCACTGCCAGCCCCAAGGACACTTCGGCATCCGGCAGGCTCAGCAGTACATTTTTGTGCAGCTCCGTGGTGGACTCGGCAGTGGCGGTTCGGGCAATTTGTCGAACCACGAGTTTGCGCCATTGCAGGTACGCGGCGGGGTCACCGGCAAGGTGTGAGGGAGCGTTGAGCAGCGTGTCGATTTTTGCTTTCAGCGGCTGCATTTGTTGGTAGAACGCGCCCAGCTTCTTGGTCACTGCCTGTTTGGCATCGCTGTGCAGAGCCGTGTTGCCTTCTGGGTCGAGGCTCAGGGTCTGGGCTTCGATAAGCTGCACCAGCGCATTGGGCAGTTCTTTGGGCGGCGCGGGCTTGAGCAGCGGTTGGCTGTGCAGCAGCCCTTGTACGATGAGGGCATGCCAGGCAATGGGCGCCGCTTTGGTGTCAGGCTCGGGCTGGGGCAATGACAGGTCAGCGAGGTCTTCTTGCGCCAACAGGCCATGCCGGGTCAGTTCGACCACCTCATCGAGTTGGGTGATGTACGTCTGCACGTGGGGCGCTGGAGATTGGGCATCCAATAGCAATTGGCGGCGAAGCTGATCAACCGTTTGACCCGTGTCGCTGAGCCAGCGGACCAGCCAGTCCATTTGCATCAGCACATCGAGCAGGTCGGCAGGGGCATTGACGCCGGAGCGACGCAGGCTCGGGTTGACCAGTTGGGCGGTGTAATCCTTACCGCCCAGCAGCGCTGCCACATGGTAGCTGTCGAGCACTGACAGCCCGAACAACCGCGCGATCCGGGTTTGGCGATACAGCGCGCTATAAAACGTAAGCGTCGGGCAAGCAGCGGGTAGATGCAGGCGGGCCTGCTTGATCAGCCAGTGCAACGAGGCCGGGGTGTCGCTCAGGTGCAGGCCGGCGCAGAGCTGGTGGCGCAGGGTTGTCGGGATTTCCTCCCTCAAGGCCAGTGTCGGCCTGTCCAGCGTCAATGCCTGGCCTGGCAACGGGGCGGGATTGAACAGCTGGTCGTACAGCGACAGACGAGTGCCGGGTGCCCACACCGGTATCTCATCCAGCACGGCGGCAAAGGCTTGCAATGACAGGCTGTAGCGGCGCTCCAGATAGCGATAGACGCCCAGTGCGCGCAGGGTGTTGTCGTTGGCGGGCCGCGCCGGGTCGCCCTCGTGTTCACGCCGCACGACGCTCGTTGACAGGGCGTCGAGTGCGTCGAAGGGCAATTGCGTCCAGCGTTGCAGGCGGATCATTCGGTGCAGGCGCTGGTAACGTTCCCATGAGGTATTGAGCAGGCGCGCAGCACCCTTGTCCTGTGTAGTGATCGACAGGGGCGACTGGGTCGCGCCAGCCTCGGTGATCGGCCCGTTCACGTACGCGGCACCGTCGTGCAGGCGCAGCTTGGCCGGCGGCGTTGGCAGGGCGCTTGCCAGAACATTGCTCGACAGCACCGGCACATACTTGCCGCAGGCCAGTAGCGCTTCGGTCTGATCGGCGGTGAGTCCGGTTTTCTGCAACCAGTGGGACAACTCCTCAAGGGGCTGCTCCTGGGTACCATAGTGCTGGGTAAAAAAATCTTCTGCCTGTACGTCTCCCGTTCTTATTAACAAAGGCTCGGTCAATAACACCTGCTGGGCAGGGCTCAGCCCGGACAGCAAACGTTGCGCTTCATAGGCCTCGTGCCGGACCACGCCGTAAGTGTTTTGCGCGCGCTGGCTGGTGGGCAGCTTGAGGCTGATGCGGTAACTGAGTTCGCCCAATTGTGGCTTGCCGCCGGACAAACCGAGCCAGCACTGGCGATGCGCGCGTTCGAACGGCAGCACGAAGGGGAAGCGTTGCCTGCCGAGCACCTCATCAAGGGAGCGGCCGCGGTATTCACGGCGGGTTTGTTTGAGATGAGCGTCGATCTGGCGGGACAGGGTTTCGTTGATCATCGAGAGTTGAGGAATCACAGCGCTGAGGCTGCGTTCGTCCAGGGGCAGTGTCTTGAGTTCGGGTCGTCGCCGGTCGAGGGTGATCTTGGGCTGTTTGCCTTTACCGCTTTTTTCCAGCGCTTGGGCAAACAGGTATAACGCCTTCAGGTAGGCGATCGGGGAGTCGATTGCCGCCATGGAAGAGGCCGAACACAGCAGGTGCCAGTCCTCTTTGAACAGGTGGGTATAGGTGGGGGAATGGGTGTCCATTGTGATGAATCTCCTGAAAGCCCCCGGCCACTGCCAAGGGCAATGGCACGCTAGCATGGGGCGCCAGGCCGGCTCGGTCGGCCGGATCGCTGAGTGAGCGAGGAGAAATCATCGGTGCAAATCGATAGCGCGACAGGGCCTGTGGGTCACTGTCGCGCGCGCGCGAACCTTGCTGCGAGGAGGTAGCCGTTACGCCGCCAGCGGTTTTTTCGCCATGGCTTTTTTGTGCGCGGCCTTCATCGCTTCCATCTCGGCTCCCAGCTCTTCGAGCAGCGCTTTACCCAGCAGTTTCTTGGCCTGAGGGAACATCTCGGTTTCTTCTTCTTCGATATGGTGCTCAAGCAACTCCTTGACCACTTTGACGCGACCGGAAAACTCGGTGGACGAGGGGTCGGTTTTCTTCAAGTCCGGCAGTACCAGCGAGTCGACGGTACGGTGCTCTTCCTTGGCTTCGTGGTACATGATGTCCTGTTCCTTGCCCCCGGCTTTTCTGAACGCGGGGTAGAGGATCTCTTCTTCGAGTTGGGTATGCAGGGTGATCTCCATTTCGAGTTTGGCCAACAACTCGGTACGCTTTTTTACCCCGCGTTCAGTGGATTCGCTCAACTGCGTCAGCAGGGTCTTGACGCGTTCATGGTCGGCTTTGAGCAGGTCGATGGCATTCATAGGTAACCTCACGGGGGGTATGCGGGCGTGTCGAAGTGCACGCCTCGTGGTGAGGAAGGTTGCATCAGGTGTACCAACTTTTATTGTTAAAAATTATCTTATAAATCAGTTGGTTGTGTTTTCCGGTGTGCTTGGAGGTCGTGCAGCTTGCATGGTCGGGCCGCGTTGAGGTTGCACAACGCACAACCGGTTGCTGACGCTCCAGCGCAAGGGGCGGCCATAAAGTGTGGCCTGGAAAATTCTAATGGAACCCTTGGGGCATCTGCTTGACCTAACGCTTAGACTTCAGGAGGTGAATCATGCAAATTGAGTATATCTGGATCGTATTGGCGGTGGTTCTGCTGCTCTTGGAACTCTGGGCGATCAATATCGTTTTGCGCAGCACTGGCGGATGGGAGACCAAGGGGTTGTGGGTCGTGGTGCTGGTGTTCGTGCCGCTGCTGGGGTTGATTGCGTGGGCGATGTTCGGACCCAAGCGTGAAATGGCGCAGCAGCGTAAAAGCTGAAGCGGTGAGTGATAAAAAACAGGCGCCCATGGGGCGCCTGTTTTCATTGCGGTCAACCGATCAGCCGCCGACGGCCTTGGCAATCGCCTCATTGAACGCCGGTAGATCGTCCGGCGTACGCGAGGTGATCAAGGTCCAGCCATTGGCCTGGCACTCTTTAACCTCGGCATCCACCACGCCGGCAGCGCCGGCGTTTTCAAGGTCGATGCGCACGCTTTGATAGGCGGTCAGGGTTTTGCCCTTGACCACGCCAGCGTCGATCAGGGTCCATGGCCCGTGGCAGATCGCCGCGATGGTCTTGCCGGCCTGCACGAACTCATTGATCAAGCGCAGCGCGGCGGCATCCTGGCGCAGTGTATCGGCATTCACTGTACCGCCCGGGATGACCAGCGCATCGAAGTCGGCGCTGACAACATCCGACAGTTGCACGTCGGATTCCACGGTCTGGTCTTTTTCTGTGTCGCCGACAAATGTCTGGGTAGTGCCGCCTTTGCTGGAGGCGTGCGTTACGGTCGCGCCGTAGCCACGCAGCGTCTCCAGAGGCTTGAGCAACTCGTCGCGCTCGATGCCGGTGTTGGAGGTGATGACGAGGATGTGCTTGCCGTTGAGTTGCGAGCTCATGGTCGAGTGTCTCCTTGGGTCATGGATGGATTAATGGGCGTATTTGGTTTGCAGTTCCTTGGCCATTTTCAGGTGGGCTTCAAGGGTGGGCAGGGTCTTGGTGGCGAAGGCTTTCAGCTCGGGATTGTCCGAGGAGGCCGCTTCTTTCTTGAACAGTTCGACGGTTTTTTCATGGGCCGCTACCTGGTTGTTGGCATAGGCCTTGTCGAAGGATTCATCGCGTATTTCCAGGATGGCTTTCTTCGCCTTGTCGGTGAGCGCAGCGTCATCGGGTACTTCGATATCGAGTTTTTTCGCCAGGGCCATCAGTTCCTGATTGGCCTTGGTATGGTCTGTGACCATATGCTGGGCGAAGGTCTTTACGTCCGCCGAGCTGCTTTTTTCCAGGGCCAGCTTGCCCGCTTCGACCTCGGTGATACCGCCCTCGGCGGCGTTGTCGACAAAGTCGTTGGAGGTCGCCGCCATCGCGGTGGAAATCGAGCCTGCAATCAGCATGAAGGTAAGGCCCATCGGTTTCATCAGTCGAGTTTTCATGGTATCTCTCCTTGGAAATGGCGGGATGCCGTTACCTGACTGTTGAATCGAGAGGCGGGTAAAAGGTTTAAATTTTTTTGCGCTTTTTTGCCCAGCGGTGAGACGAGGCAATTGACTTGAACCAATCCGGATTCGCAGGGTTCTGCTGCATAGGGCCGCCATCTCAGGGGCCTGCCACTGCCAGGAGGATTGCACTGTGACTGATCGTAAAACCGCCGATAAAACCCCCGACCCCGTCAGCTCTGAAGACGCGCAAAAAGGTAATGTCGAGGCCACCAAAGGGCAGACGCTTGAACCTGCGAACCCCAAGACTGAAACCATCGACAAAGTCGTGACGCCGACCTCGATCAAGGACATTGAACGGCAAACGGATGCAATCAACGAGAAACTCAACAACGGGCGTTGAACCTGCTGAGTTGATCGGTGGAAAAGGAACGAGATCCTGTGGCGGCCTGAAAGCTGCCACTGCTATTTTTTATAAAAAAATATAATAATTAGCTTAGATTAAAATGTGCTTTTTATTATTTATGACCATCCCCTAGTCTTGCCTGGAAGTCCCTTAGGTCATCCAGGAAGATTTGCCATGAGTAGCGTCACGCCGATTTCCAGTGTCTTGAGCAATGTGCGCCAGCGGGTCACACCGCAAGAGTGGGAGGTGCGGGTCAAGTTGGCCGCGGCCTACCGACTGGCGGCGTTGTACAAGTGGACCGATCATATCTACACGCATTTTTCGGCGCGGGTGCCAGGGCCCGAGGCGCATTTCCTGATCAATGCTTTCGGGCTGTTGTTCGACGAAATCAGCGCCTCCAACCTGGTCAAGGTCGATCTGGACGGCACCCTTGTCGATGACCCTACGGGCCTGGGGATCAACTACGCCGGCTATGTGATCCACAGCGCCATTCACGGCGCACGCCATGATTTGCAAGCGGTGCTGCACACCCACACCCGCGACGGTATTGCGGTGTCGGCGCAGAAGCAGGGGTTGTTGCCGATCTCCCAGCACGCTATCGCATTCTCGGGGCGTGTGGCTTACCACGGTTACGAAGGCGTGGCGCTGGACCTGGACGAGCGTGAACGGCTGGTGGCGGATTTGGGCGACAAGAGTGTGATGATCCTGCGTAACCACGGCTTGTTGACGGGCGGCGTCAGCGTCGAGCATGCCTTCCAGCAACTACAATGCCTGGAGCGGGCCTGCAACATCCAGATTGCGGCACAGGCAGCGGGGAATGCCGAGTTGACCTTCCCACCGGCTGAGGTGGTGGCCAAGGTCGAGCAGCAGGCCAAGGTGTTCAGCAATGGCGAAGGCCCGGGCGTGGCGCGGCATTGGAGTGCGCTGGTGCGCCAGCTTGAGCGTACCGATACCGACTACAAGAACTGAGTCGGGTCAGTTCAGAGCGTGGGAACGATCATCAAAACCTCACGTCAAGGCGATAGTTGACGCGTTGCTGTGCGGCCCGACGGTACTGGCACGGTCCGCCAGGTAACGGGCTGGCGGTTGGCCCATGGCCTTGCGGAACATGGTGATAAACCCGCTGGCATTTTCATAACCCAGGTCCAGCGCCACGCTCTGCACACTCTCGCCGTTGGCCAGGCGCTGTAGTGAAAGGATTACATGCAACTGCCGGCGCCAGCGACCGAAGCTCAGGCCGATCTCTTCCAGCAGCAGGCGGGTCATGCTGCGTTCGCTCATGCCGATGCGCACGGCCCATTCGCCCAAGGTAGATTTATCGCCGGGGTTGGCCAATAAGCTGTTGGCCAGCCGATGCAAGCGGGGGTCTTGGGGCATCGGCAAATGCAAGGCTTCGATGGGGGCCAGGGCCAACTCGTCGAGTAACGTCGCCACCAGCCGGCCCTGGGCGCCGTCTTCGTCGTAGAGCTGCGGGAAGCTGACCGCCTTGCCGATCAATTCGTGCAGCAATGGCGACACCGACAGCGTGCAACATTGCCGGGGCAGGGCGCTGGCGGCGTCCGGGTTGATCAACAGGCAATAGACATCTGCTTCGCCAGCGCCACGGGCCGCGTGGGTCACACCGCCGGGAATCCACAATGCGCATTGCGGCGGCACGATCCAGATACCCGCCTCGATCACGCAATGCACCACGCCGCGCAAGGTGTAGATCAATTGCCCGTGTTGATGGTGGTGAGGGGTATGTTCCCAGCGTTCGGACGTACTCGAGGCGCCCACTGCAACAATCGAGCGAGGGATCGCGGCGGCGTCGCGGACCCGGCAGGGGTCGTACTGGTCGAGGCGGTGATGAACCATGCTGATAACTGCCTTGGCTGGATTGCGAAATATTCTGGCTATTCTATGCAATGCTGTCCAGCGTCACGCGCCCTATGATGAGAACCAATCTCATCAAAGGAGCTTTGCCATGCGACTCGACAGTTCAACTTTCCCGGTGGTGAAAATCTTTTTCGACGCGCCTGACGACGGCGGGCCGGAAGATGCCTTCCTGATTTTCGAACGCCTGCTGGCCCGTGAGCAGCCCTTCTTGCTGCTGCACGAAAAAGCCGTGGATGAGAACAATCACGAACATGCTCAGGAAGAGCGCAAGCGCGCGTCTATCTGGATGAAGAAAAACAAGGCTGCCTTGCGCGCCTACGTCAAAGGCATGATCCAAGTGGAGCCCAGCACTGCCAAGCGCCTGGCCCTCAAGCCCTTTGCCGTGACGTTCGGCAAGGCCTGGGGCTACCCGCTGCTGGTGGTGGAGTCCAAGGACCGCGCCTGGGCGTTGGCGCAGGATGTGCTGGATGCAGAAGTGTCGGATGTGGCGTATTTCTGAGCCTGGCCAAAGCTCGACAGCGTCCACAATTGAACTACCTTGATTGACGAGCCTTCCCACTCGGTACTCAAGCATGCGCACTTTATGGACGCGGTACCTGGCGTTGCTGGAAAACGACCTGAGCACGCAGATTTTCGACAATGTTAAAAACCTGTTGGTCTGCGCGCTGTTGTTTGCGGCGGGGACCAACGCGCTAGTGGGGCCGCGCGACTTGCTGATCGGTATCTTCGCCTCCAGCGTCGCGGGCTGGGGCTTGATTGTGCTGTCCACGGTGCTGATGCTGTTGAACGTCAGCGACGGCATTCGCCGCCTGGCCAAATTGCGTTATCACTTGGCGTTGCAACTGTTGTTGATCCTGATCTACGTGGTGATTGCCGAACGGGTGGTAGAGATTGTGTGGGTGTTGCGCGCCCACTGAAGTATCCTCCGCGCCTCGTTTACCACTGATTCGAACAAAGATGACAGGACAAGCTATGCAGGCGCTGCTGGAGTCGATCCTCGACGAAGTGCGCCCTTTGATCGGCCTCGGCAAAGTCGCCGATTACATTCCCGCGCTGGCCGACGTGCCCGCCAACCAACTCGGCATCGCGGTATACGGCAACGATGGCGCGGCCTACTGCGCCGGTGATGCCGACACGCTGTTTTCGGTGCAGAGCATTTCCAAGGTATTCAGCCTGGTGCAGGCCATCGACCATGGCGGCGAATCCATCTGGGAGCGCTTGGGCCATGAGCCCTCGGGGCAGCCGTTCAACTCCATGGTGCAGCTGGAATTCGAACGTGGCCGCCCGCGCAACCCCTTTATTAACGCTGGCGCGCTGGTGATCTGCGACATCAACCAGTCGCGCTTCGCCGTGCCGATTCTGTCGATGCGCGACTTTGTACGGCGCCTGTCGGGCAACCCGCAGATCCTGGTCAACAGCGTCGTGGCCGAATCTGAAGCCCAGCATGGTGCGCGCAATGCGGCCATGGCCTACCTGATGAAGTCGTTCGGCAACTTTCATAACGATGTGGACGCGGTGCTGCACAGCTACTTCAACTATTGCGCGTTGCAGATGAGCTGCCTGGACCTGGCCCGAGCGTTCAGCTTCCTGGCCAATGAAGGCGTGAGTGCCCACAGTGGCGAGCAGGTGCTGACGGCGCGCCAGACCAAGCAAGTGAACTCGATCATGGCCACCAGCGGGCTTTATGACGAGGCGGGCAATTTTGCCTACCGCGTGGGCCTGCCGGGCAAGAGCGGGGTCGGCGGCGGGATCGTCGCGGTGGTGCCGGGGCAGTTCACGGTATGCGTGTGGTCGCCGGAGCTGAACGCAGCGGGCAATTCGCTGGCGGGGATGAAGGCATTGGAATTGTTGAGTGAGCGGATTGGGTGGTCGGTGTTTTGAGACCGTGAGATCTTTATTTTTGTGGAAGCTGGCTTGCCCGCGATAGCGGTGGCTCAGTTGAATATTCAGTGACTGACACGCTGCCTTCGCGGGCAAGCCCGCTCCCACAGGGATCTATGCCTGGTGCCGATTCTGTGGGCAACCCACAACCAGTGTGGGAGCTGGCTTGCCTGCGATAGCGGTGGCTCAGTTGAATATTCAGTGACTGACACGCCGCCTTCGCGGGCAAGCCCGCTCCCACAGGGATCTATGCCTGGTGCCGATTCTGTGGGCAACCCATAACCAGTGTGGGAGCTGGCTTGCCTGCGATAGCGGTGGCTCAGTTGAATATTCAGTGACTGACACGCCGCCTTCGCGGGCAAGCCCGCTCCCACAGGGATCTATGCCTGGTGCCGATTCTGTGGGCAACCCACAACCAGTGTGGGAGCTGGCTTGCCTGCGATAGCGGTGGCTCAGTTGGAGAATCATTGACTGACAGGTCGCCATCGCGGGCAAGCCCGCTCCCACAGGGATCTATGCCTGGTGCCGATTCTGTGGGCAACCCATAACCAGTGTGGGAGCTGGCTTGCCTGCGAAAGCGGTGGTTCAGTGACAGACTCATTGACTGACACGCCGCCATCGCGGGCAAGCCCGCTCCCACAGGGATCTATGCCTGGTGCCGATTCTGTGGGCAACCCATAACCAGTGTGGGAGCTGGCTTGCCTGCGAAAGCGGTGGTTCAGTGACAGACTCATTGACTGACACGCCGCCATCGCGGGCAAGCCCGCTCCCACATTTTGATCCTCATTGTTCTTCGAGCTGTAGGTGAGCCAAAACAAAAAATGCGCCCCTTGGGGCGCATTCTTTTGCTCGGTCAGCTATGGCCTATCAGGGCGTCGCATCCCAGGCCCGATCACCGTTCTCGTCTTTGATCCGAGTCGGTAAGCCCATCACATCCAGCGCCTTGAGGAACGGCTCGGCCGGTAGTTCCTCGACGTTGGCCATGTGCTTCACATCCCACTCGCCACGCGCCACCAGCAGCGCAGCGGCTACCGGTGGTACGCCTGCGGTGTAGGAGATGCCCTGGCTGTCGGTCTCGGCATAGGCCTCTTCATGATCAGCCACGTTGTAGATGAACATCTCACGCGGTTGGCCATCCTTGGTGCCTTTGACCAAGTCACCGATGCAGGTCTTGCCGGTGTAGCCCGGGGCGAGCGAAGACGGGTCGGGCAGCACGGCCTTGACCACTTTCAGCGGCACCACTTCCAGGCCTTCGGCGGTCTTGACCGGCTGTTCGGAGAGCAGGCCGAGGTTTTTCAGCACGGTGAACACGTTGATGTAGTGTTCGCCAAAGCTCATCCAGAAACGCACGTTGGGCACGTCGAGGTTTTTCGACAGCGAGTGCACTTCATCGTGGCCGGTGAGGTAGAGGTTCTGCGAACCGACTACCGGCAGGTCGTCGGTGCGTTTGACTTCGAACATGGTGTTGCTGGTCCACTGGCTGTTCTGCCAGCTCCACACCTGCCCGGTGAATTCGCGGAAGTTGATTTCCGGATCGAAATTGGTGGCGAAGTATTTGCCATGGGAGCCGGCATTGACGTCGAGAATGTCGATCGAATCAATGCGGTCGAAATGCTGTTGCTGCGCCAGCGCGGCATACGCGTTGACGACACCTGGGTCGAAGCCCACGCCAAGGATGGCGGTGATGTTCTTCTGTTTGCACTCTTGCAGGTGGTTCCACTCGTAGTTGCCGTACCACGGCGGGGTCTCGCAGACCTTGCCCGGCTCTTCGTGGATGGCGGTGTCGAGGTAAGCCACGCCCGTGTCGATGCAGGCACGCAGTACCGACATGTTGAGGAAGGCGGAGCCGACGTTGATGACGATCTGCGAATCGGTCTCGCGGATCAGGGCCTTGGTCGCTTCCACGTCCAGGGCGTTCAGCGCGAAGGCTTGGATATCGGCGGGAACCTTAAGGCTACCCTTGGCCTTGACGCTGTCGATGATGGCCTGGCATTTGGAGATGTTGCGCGACGCGATAGCAATACGACCGAGTTCGTCGTTGTGCTGCGCGCACTTGTGGGCCACCACCTTGGCGACACCTCCTGCACCAATGATAAGAACGTTCTTTTTCAATTGCTTTATCTCTCCTTTATCCGCCAGCTCAGGACAGGCTGGACAGGTAGTCGTCGTAACCAAATTCACGAACCAACTCGACTGTACCGTCGAGTTGTTTCACTACGATGGACGGCATTTTCAGGCCGTTGAACCAGTTTTTCTTGACCATGGTGTAGCCTGCGGTGTCGATGAACGACAGCCGATCGCCGATGGCCAGCGGACGATCAAATTGATACTCGCCGAAGATGTCCCCGGCCAGGCAGGATTTGCCGCACACCATGTAGGTGTGTTCACCCTCGCTCGGCGCCAGTTTGGCGTTGAGGCGGTAGATCAGCAGGTCCAGCAGGTGGGCTTCGATGGAGCTGTCGACCACGGCGAGGTTCTTGCCGTTGTAGAGAGTGTCGAGCACGGTGACTTCCAGGGAGGCGCTGTTGGTGATCGCCGCTTCGCCGGGTTCCAGGTAGACCTGCACGCCGTACTTCTCGGAGAACGCTTTGAGCCGTGCGCAGAATGCATCCAGTGCATAGCCTTCACCGGTGAAATGGATGCCGCCGCCGAGGCTGACCCACTTGACCTTGTGCAGCAGTTCACCGAAGCGTTCCTCGATGGTGCCGAGCATCTTGTCGAACAGGCTGAAGTCACCGTTCTCGCAGTTATTGTGGAACATGAAGCCGGAGATCTGATCGATCACGCCATCGATCTTCACCGGGTCCCACTCGCCCAGGCGGCTGAACGGGCGCGCCGGGTCGGCCAGCAGGTAGTCAGAGCTGCTCACCTGCGGGTTCACACGCAGGCCGCGGGTCTTGCCTTCGCTGCGTTCGGCAAAACGCTGAAGCTGGCTGATGGAGTTGAAGATGATCTTGTCGCAGTTCTCCAGCATCTCTTCGATTTCATCGTCGGCCCAGGCCACGCTGTAGGCGTGCGCTTCGCCTTCGAACTTCTGGCGACCGAGCTTGAGCTCATACAGCGACGACGAGGTGGTGCCGTCCATGTATTGCTGCATCAAGTCGAATACCGACCAGGTGGCAAAGCACTTGAGCGCCAGCAGAGCCTTGGCGCCGGACTGTTCGCGCACGTAGGCAATCTTCTGCATGTTGACCAGAAGCTTCTGTTTATCGATGAGGTAGTACGGCGTTTTGATCATTTTTGAGAGCCTGCGGCGGTGCCTGCCAAAAAAGGACACGCATTGTGCCCGCACTTGGAACAGATCGAAAGGTTAGCCGGCGGATTTTGCGCGCCACGTTAAGCATAGGGCGTAAGTATGACCGTTCATAAGAATCATGCCGCCTCCTGTGGGAGCGCTCGAGCCTCAGCGAGGCCGCGATGACGGCTGTTCTGGCACCCCACACATCAACAATAGCGCCGCGAATATCCTGCTTACCTGAACATGAGTAAATCTTGTGATGATCTAGAACAGAATGAGTTTGTCTCAAGACACCCCTCTGCCGACAATGACCGCCATCAATCACACCATCGGAGTTGTAAGTCATGGCAGTCGCTCATTCCCTCGGGTTTCCACGCATTGGACGCGATCGTGAACTGAAAAAAGCGCAGGAAGCGTTCTGGAAGGGTGAGCTCGACGAAGCCGGCCTGCGCGCCGTTGGCCGTGATTTGCGCAGCACCCACTGGGCCCTGCAACAGCAAGCCGGCATCGAACTGTTGCCGGTCGGTGATTTCGCCTGGTACGACCAAGTGCTGACCCACTCGCTGATGTTCGGCGTGGTCCCTGAGCGGTTCCGGCCGGCCGATGGCCAGGCCACGTTGCATACCTTGTTCGCCATGGCGCGTGGCGTCAGTGACAGCTGCTGCGGCGGTGCCCATGCCCAGGAGATGACCAAGTGGTTCGACACCAACTATCACTACCTGGTGCCGGAGTTCAGCGTCGATCAGCAATTCCACCTGGCGTGGGACCAACTCTTCGAAGAGGTTCAGGAAGCCCTCGACCTGGGGCACAGCGTCAAGCCCGTGGTGATCGGCCCGCTGACCTATTTGTGGCTGGGCAAGGCCAAGGGCACTGACTTCGACAAGCTCGACCTGCTCGAGCGACTGCTGCCGCTGTATGGCCAGATATTCCAGCGCCTGGCCGAATTGGGCGTGGAGTGGGTGCAGATCGACGAGCCAATCCTTGCGCTCGATCTGCCTCAGGATTGGAAGAACGCTTTTGAGCGCGCCTATAACCTGATCCAGCGCGACCCGCTGAAAAAATTGGTGGCCACTTACTTCGGCGGCCTGGAAGAAAACCTTGGCCTGGCTGCCAACCTGCCGGTGGATGGCCTGCATATCGACCTGGTGCGTGCGCCGGACCAGTACCCGACCATCCTCGATCGCCTGCCAGCGTACAAGGTGCTGTCCCTGGGCGTGGTCAACGGCCGAAATGTGTGGCGTTGCGACCTGGAAAAAGCCCTGGCCACCTTGCAGCATGCCCATGAGAAGTTGGGCGATCGCCTGTGGGTCGCGCCGTCCTGCTCGCTGCTGCACAGCCCGGTGGACCTGGAACGGGAAGACCATTTGGATGCCGAACTGAAAAGCTGGCTGGCCTTCGCCGTGCAGAAGTGCGCGGAAGTGGCGCTACTGGCCAAGGCCGTCGATCAGCCCCAAGCCCCTGGCGTACTCACCGCCCTGGCTGAGAGCCGCGCAGTACAGGCAGCTCGCGCTGCATCGCCACGTATTCACAAGCCTGCCGTTCAAGCTCGTGTAGCGGCCATCACTGCACGGGACAGCCAGCGTCAGTCGCCGTTTGCCCAGCGCATCGTGAAACAGCGAGCCGGGCTTGATCTGCCATTGTTCCCGACCACCACCATCGGCTCGTTTCCACAGACCGCTTCGATCCGCCTGGCGCGCCAGTCCTACAAGGCCGGCAAGTTGAGCCACGCCGAATACGTCGAAGCCATGCACAGTGAGATCAAGCACGCTGTCGAGGTGCAGGAAAACCTTGGCCTGGACGTGTTGGTGCACGGTGAAGCCGAGCGTAACGACATGGTTGAGTACTTCGCCGAACAACTGGATGGCTACGCGTTCACCCGGTTTGGGTGGGTGCAGAGCTATGGTTCGCGCTGTGTGAAACCCGCAGTGATTGTTGGCGACCTGAGCCGCCCGAAAGCCATGACCGTGGAGTGGATTCGCTATGCCCAAGGCCTCACCGACAAGGTGATGAAGGGCATGCTCACAGGCCCGGTGACCATGTTGATGTGGTCGTTCCCACGGGAAGACCTGAGCCGCGAAGTGCAGGCCCGGCAACTGGCCCTGGCGATTCGTGACGAAGTGGTGGACCTGGAAGCGGCCGGCATCAAGATCGTGCAGATCGACGAAGCGGCTTTTCGTGAGGGCTTGCCGTTGCGCCAGGCGCAGTGGCAGCACTACCTGGATTGGGCGACTGAAGTGTTTCGTTTGTGCGCGAGTGGCGTGGGCGATGAAACCCAGATCCACACCCACATGTGCTACAGCGAGTTCAACGATGTGATCGAGTCCATCGCCGCCATGGATGCCGACGTGATCACCATCGAAACCTCACGCTCGGACATGGAGCTGCTCGACGCGTTCGAAGCCTTCGCCTACCCGAATGAGATCGGCCCGGGGGTCTACGACATCCACTCGCCACGGGTGCCGGATGCCTCGGAAATGGCCAACTTGCTGCGCAAGGCCGCCAAGCGGATTCCGGCAGAGCGCTTATGGGTGAACCCCGATTGCGGCTTGAAGACGCGGGGCTGGCCGGAGACTGAAGCGGCGCTCATTCATATGGTCACCGCGGCCCGACAGCTGCGTGCTGAACTGGCCTGATTCCTGAGCCTGGCGCGGTTAAAACTGTGGGAGCGGGCTTGCTCGCGAATGCGGTCTTTCAGTCACAGCAGTAGTGGCTGACACACCGCCTTCGCGAGCAAGCCCGCTCCCACAGGGGATCTGTGGCAGGTGCTGATTGTGTGGGCGATGCGTAACCAGTGTGGGAGCTGGCTTGCCTGCGAAAGCGGTGGTTCAGTTGAATATTTAGTGGCTGACACACCGCTTTCGCGGGCAAGCCCGCTCCCACAGGGGATCCGTGGCAGGCGCTGATTATGTGGGCGATGCGTAACCAGTGTGGGAGCTGGCTTGCCTGCGAAAGCGGTGGTTCAGTTGAATATTTAGTGGCTGACACACCGCTTTCGCGGGCAAGCCCGCTCCCACAGGGGATCCGTGGCAGGCGCTGATTATGTGGGCGATGCGTAACCAGTGTGGGAGCTGGCTTGCCTGCGATAGCGGTAGTCCAGTTAAACATTCAGTGACTGACACACCGCCCCGCACAATTTGCCTGCATCAGGTCAGAGGTATTTGAGCCACGCCAGGTCTCGCCGCCGTGTTTTCAGGCCGGCGAACCAACGCACGGGCAAGTACAGGGCAATCGGCAACAGCAGCGCTGCCAACCACACCGCACCGATATCGTCGAAGCCAAAGTAAGTGCCATGGTTGAGGCCAAACAACGCAACGCAAGCCACATAGAGTATTTTCAATACATAGAGGTGCAACAGATAAAAGAACATCGGCGCCGCGCCGAACACTGCCAGCACACCGATCCAGCGCTTATGCCCGGCGCGTTCAAACGCCAGCAGCAACAGCAAGCCAATCCCCAGGGTCAACGCCAGGAACAACAACGAAGGCGGGTACTTGGTGATATTGAAAAAGCTCATCAGCGTCAGCACGCTGCTGTCATACGCCTGCCAAGGCTGCTCGCCATAGCCGTTGAGCGCTCGCAACAACCCAAAGCCCACCAACGCGCCCACCCCTGCGACCAGTAAATAACGCTGACGCACAGCCGGCAGCGTGGCGTTGGCAAACCATGGCCCGAGGCCGTAACCCAGGGCAATCACACCGATCCATGGCAGCACCGGGTAGGTGGTGCGCAGGCGCAGGTTTTCAGAGACTTCAATCCAGGTGCGTTCATGCAGGATGGCCCACGGCACATGCAACATCGAAACCGGTGCGAAGTGCAGCCCATCGAGCAGGTTGTGCCCGGCGATAATCACCAGCGCCAAGCCGATCAGCCAGGCACGCGGTAGCCAGACCAACGCGGCAAGCGCGATCATGCTGATACCGATGGCCCAGATCACTTGCATGTAGATCACGCTGGGCGGCAGTTGGAAGGTCCACGCGAAGTTGACCAGGGTAAATTCCAGCACCACCAGGAACAGCCCGCGCTTGAACAAGAATGCCGACACGTCGCGACGACCCTGATATTTCTGGCCGTACAGCCAAGCCGACAATCCGGTGAGCAGCACAAACACCGGCGCGCACAAGTGGGCCAGGGTGCGGCTGAAAAACAACGCAGGCTCGGTGCTGTCTATGCTCATGGGGTCGCTGACCTGGCGGTGCAGCAAGAAGGTTTCACGCACGTGGTCCAGCAACATGAACAGGATCACCAGGCCGCGCAGGGCGTCGATGGAGAGCAGGCGTTTGCGTAAAGTCATAGCGTCAGTCATAAGTTAAGGATCACACGCAGGCAAAATATTGACGTTATTCTATAACATTAAGCGAGGCACTGATGACAAGCATGACCCCACACTCGGCCGAAGCTGTAATCGCGTTCTGGAAACAGGCGGGGCCCAAGCGTTGGTTTGCCAAGGACGAGGGGTTCGATAGGGACTTTCGCGATAGATTCAACGCGGCTCATATGCAGGCTGCACGGCGTGAACTCGAAGATTGGTTGACCACGGCGGATGGCGCGCTGGCGTTATTGATCCTGCTGGATCAGTACCCGCGCAACGCCTTTCGCGGCACGGCGCATATGTTCGCCACCGACCCGCTGGCGCGGTTGTATGCGCGAAAGATGGTGGACGCGGGATTGGATCAACAGGTTGAACCTCAGTTGCGCGCGTTCTGCTATTTGCCTTTTGAACATTCGGAAGACCCGCAGGACCAGCAACGCTCCCTGGCCCTGAACCAGCAGTTGGATGCCAGCACCTACCACTGGGCCAAGGAGCATGCCGACATCATCGAGCGGTTCGGGCGGTTTCCCCATCGTAATGGGGTGTTGGGCAGGGCGAGCACCGATGAAGAACTTGCCTTCCTCAAGGCCGGTGGCTTCGCCGGTTAGGCGTGTTCTGGCGCCAGGCTCTGCGGTGTGGCGATACGGCGAAACCGCCGCACGCCCTTGAGGTCTATCGCCCAACGCAACGCTTCAGTGGCTGAAGGACGCGGGCCTTGGGTGATCGCCTGTTCATCCTTGCCCAGTGCGTCGAGGTAACCCTGGGCACCGCCGCGTTCGCTCCAATAGTGAGTGTGGCTGAGCCAGGACTTGGCCAGCCAGCCTTTGCCGTTGCCCACGGTCACCGGCAAGTCCAGCACGCCGCCGCCCATCACAGGCTTGACCGGGCCGCCGACGATATCGCCGAACAGGCCGAAGGGGGCAGGGAAGTACAGGTTGGTCCAGCGCGTGACGGCAAAGGCTGCGGCGTGGTGCAGGTAGTGCGGGGTGAGGGGCTTTTGGCCGAGCATCAGCGGTTGGCGGGCGTTGTAGCCGTAGCCTTGGGTGTCTTCGGTCGGCGGGCAGGCCGGGGCTTCGCGACGTTCCATGCGCTGTTTGAAGTCACTGACGCTGCGGCCCAGCAACAGGCTGGCGTGAGCCATCGGGCTGCCGACCGTGACCAGGTCGGTGATGCGCCACAGGTTGCCCAGGCCGCGTTGTTCGACAAACGCCTCGGCCTGTTGCTGACGAAAATTCAACAGGCTGCTTAGGCTGCCGTCCAGCAAGGCGCCGGCGGCGGGCAGGGCATCCTTGACCACCGATTGCAGCGGTTCGCGGTTGGCATAACGGGCCGCCAGCTCACGGTTGCTGGGGATCAGTTGGGTCAGTTGGTCGTGGTACTCATGCCAGAGGTAGCCGACGATGTCATAGGCAATCACGCTGCCCAGGCTGTGACCCACGACGATGATGCGCTCGTAGTCACCCTGGTTATGCAGGGCACGCAGCAGGCCTACACCATCAGCACGGATCTGCTCGCGCACCATCACATTCTGCGGGTTGGGGCTGAGGTAGCGTGCGGCGTCTCCCAGGTACGCCAGAGCCGAATAGCGCAGCCCCAGTCCCATGGCCGCGAGCAGCAGGGGGATCAAGGCGAAAGGGTTGTCGCTGGGGGGCAATTGGCCCCAGGCCGTGGCCAATGTACCGCTGGCAACCAGCAGCAATAACACCAGCACCGTCCAGCGCGTGCTGCGCCAGATCGGTACGATGGCCTCGGGAATGTCGCGACGCGGGCGCTTGAAGATATCCCACAGCCAGCCCAGCAGATGGCCGAGCTTGGTACCCTGCATCTTGTGGGCCCAGTAGTACTCATAGAAATCCGTCGAGGTACGGCCCGAGGACTTCAGTACGCGCAGGTCGAAGTTGCGCGACAGCCGATCCGGCTTGCTCCAGTACAGAGGTTTGCCGTCGGTGGTGTCCGTGGGGATCATCGCTTCGACAAAGCCGCGCAAGGTGTCCATTGGGCGCTGTTCGCCGATGCCGTGGATAACCACAACTGCTTGTTTCATGTGCTGTTCCTTCCTTGAAAATCAGCGGTAGCCATAATATTGCCACTAGCCGCGCTATTCCCGCCAGGAATGCCCCCATAAAAACCCTGCATTGTCTTTATCGGCCCGGATCTCGTAGCGTGATGGCTCACACCAGGAGATTGCCCATGAGCCAAGGCCCGCTGCACCTCTACGTTGATTCGCTGTTCACCAGCCCCTATGCCATGTCGGTGTTTGTCGCCTTGCGCGAAAAAGGCCTGACGTTCGAGACCCTCACCCTGGACCTCGATGCCGGGCAGAACCAGGCGGCAGATTACGCCCGACGCTCCCTGACCCAGCGAGTGCCGACCCTGCTGGACGGTGATTTTGCGCTGTCGGAGTCTTCGGCCATCACCGAGTACCTGGACCAGGCCTACCCCGAGAGCAGCGTGTACCCGGCGGATGTGCAGCAGCGGGCGAGGGCGCGACAGGTTCAAGCGTGGTTGCGCAGCGACTTGCTGCCGATTCGCCAGGAGCGCTCGACGCTGGTGGTGTTCTGCGGGCAGAAGAGGCCGCCGTTGTCAGCAGAGGCTCAAGCCGCCGCGACCAAGTTGATCAGCGCGGCGCAAGCCTTGCTGGCGGATAACCGTGAGTACCTGTGCGGGCAGTGGTCGATTGCCGATGTGGACCTGGCGGTGATGCTCAATCGCCTGATCCTCAATGGCGACCCGGTGCCAGCGCAACTGGTGGCCTACGCGCAACGCCAGTGGCAGCGGCCGTCAGTGCGCGAGTGGGTCGAGCTGCGACGGCCCGCGCTCTAGCTCTGCCTGCTGGGCAACGCGCCGGTCGAGGTCTTCCCAATCGGCCATGCCCAGAACACGCATGGTGTTCAAACCGCGCAAGTAGCCGCGCAGTTGCTCAGCGCTGGCGCTGCCTTTTGCAGCGTCGGCGTGTGAGTCCAGCAGCACGGTTTCGTACTCGACCAGGTAGTCGGCGACTCGCTCGCGAAACTCTGGCAGTACTGCCTCGCGGATACGATCGAAGATTTTCTGGTAGGGCTTCATGGCGGGGTCCTTATAGATTTTATGGGCGGCCTGACACTATCGGTTCAAATGATAGTCACCATCAAGGATCACAAGTTCTGTTTTTTCGCCAAACGCGCAGAATCTGCACATCGAGACGCAGCCCAAGGAAAATGCGCGATGAGGACGATTATCCAGTTGGCTTTGATGGCCCTGATGCTGGGCACCGCGGTCATGACCACCCCGGCGATGGCCGATGAAGTGCGTACAGGCCATTTGCTGCCACTGGTGGGTAGCGTAGACTCCCTGCAGCGTGCCCAGTCGGTGGGGGTGTTGTTCAGTGAAAACACCCGCGACAACCTCAGCTACCTTGAACGCTACCACGCCATGGCGCTGAACGGCGCCAAGGATGCCCTGGATGGGCGAATTCGCGAGGCGTTCGTCAACAGCTCCGACCCGGAACTGGCGATCGACTGGTTGATGCACTCGTTGCAGGGCACTTTTCTCTCGGTGACGGTCTATAGCAGCCTGGATGCCCTGGTGCAGGCGCACCCGGATGTGGTTGTGGTGCTCGATACCCATAACCAATTGCTGACCCAGCGTAATGACCGGGTCGAAGCACGCTTTGTCGCACGCTTCTACGACGCGAACCTGCAGTTTATCGCCAAGGCCGAAGGCTCGGTGGACAAGCACGTGCCGTCAGTGTGGGTGCACGACAAGGCGGCGCCGGAGATTGCTGCACTGATCGAGCAACAACGCGATGTACAGCAAGATGCCCTGAAGCAGTTCGATGCGTCGCTCAAGGCCCTGGTTCGCGCAGGTTGACCCGCGAATGGTTGTGAACCCTTTTTGGTTATTTTCAGGAATGTTTATGCGCTCTTTCTTCGCCCCGGCCCTGGCTTGTGCTTCGTTATTGCTGACCGGCTGTATCACGGCGCCCAATGCCCCATCACTGACCCTGCAAACCAACAAGACCCCCGACGGCTATGTGCAATGCGTATTGCCCAAGCTGGAAAAGCACGGCATCACCTCGACCGTCACCCAGAACTCGCGCCACGCCAAGGTGCTGTTGACCAGCAAGATTGCCGCCGATGATGTGCTGGAGGCCTACAAGTCCCAGGACGGCACCAAGGTCTTCCTTTACGAGCGCAAGCCGCTGGCTTCGGCGATCAAGCCATCGCGGCTGGAGCAGGCCGCACAGGATTGCAGATAAAACCAGGCACAACGCAAATGCAAATGTGGGCGGGGGCAACGTCCTACAGGGTATTGGCCCCATTTGGATCAGGGTTTGGCTTCGTTGCTGAAGCTGTCGACAGTCTTGATCAATCCCTGCGCCGCCAACGCCACCAACTCACCGCCTTTCTCCACGGTGGCCAACGCCGGGTCAGAGCCCATGCGGCCATCAGGGAAGCGCGCCCGGAAGTCCAGGGCCTCGCGGATCGGGCCGGTGTTGGCAATTCGTGGTGAGTAGTCGGCAGACTTGATCGCGTCCGGATACGCCCACTGCGTCACGGCAATTTCCGACGGCGTGGCGTGGCTGCCATGCCCGACCGGGAATTGACGCTGGGCCAGGTCAGTGACGCCTTCCAGGTCCCACCAGTTCACCAGCTTCAGCGCGAACCCGGCCGGGCGGCGGGCGAAGCTGGCTTCGGCGTACAGCTCGGAGAACGCCGCTTCAATCGTGGCGATGTTGCCGCCGTGGCCGTTCAGGAACAGGATCTTTTCGAAACCATGCCCGGCCAACGAGCGCACCCAGTCGCCAATTGCGGCGATAAAGGTGGAAGGGCGCAGGGAGATGGTGCCGGGAAAGCCCAGGTGGTGTTGGGCCATGCCGATATTGAAGGTCGGGCCGACCAGGATATCGGCGTGCTTCTGGGCGTGGTGGGCGATGATCTCCGGGCACATCCAGTCAGTGCCCAGCAGGCCGGTGGGGCCATGTTGCTCGTTGGAACCGATGGGAATCACCACCGTGCGGCTGCGTTCCAGGAACTGCCCGATTTCGATCCAGGTGGAGGTGTGTAGAAGCATGCGACGCTCTCTTTTATCTATGGGGACAGGCTATCCGCCACGGATTGTACGACTACTCGCCACCTGTTGGGGTTTGCAATTGAGGTAGGTCGACGACTTCAGCCAGCGCTGGTCGGGGTACCACGAAAACATGAACTGCCCGTCCTTGAGCTTGTCCACCACTTGACGGGCAACTTGCGGGCGCACGGCCGGGCAACCCTGGCTGCGGCCGATGCGGCCTTCGCGCTTGCTCCACAAGGGGCTGACGTAGTCGGCGGCATGAATCACGATGGCGCGGTCGCGGGCCTGGTCATTGAAGCCGGGTTCCAGACCGTCCATGCGCAGCGAGTAGCCATGGGCGCCCAGGTAGCTTTCCTGGGTGCGGAACAACCCCAGGCTCGACTGGTGGCTGCCCTCGAGATTTGAGAACTGGGTAGCGAAGTTTTCCCCGGACTTGGCACCGTGGGCCACCAGGTCGCGCAATACCAGGGTCTTTTTGCGCAGGTCGAAGATCCACAGGCGACGGGCGGTCGAGGGCTGGGAGTAGTCAATAACCGCTAGACGATCGGAACGTTCCTCGCCGTTATTGACCGCGCACTGCACGGCGCTCAGGGCGCTTTTCAGTACGGTGGGATTGAGTTCTGGAGCCGAGCGCGCCAGGCTGCTATACAGGGAAGGAGAGGTGCCATTGGCGGCGAGCGCAACATTGCTCAATAAAGCCAGGCACCCAGCGATCAAGCCCAGGCTGGTTAGCCTGAGCAGGCGTATAAAAGTCAGCATCTACAGTCGAGTCCCCGCTGTGGAGTGGAGCTAAGTCAATTGTTCAAAAAACACGCATGTTACTTGAGCATTTGCCTGCTCGTTGCACCATTGGTCGCTACAGCCGAAACGCTGCCGGTGGAGCCATTGCCCGTCACCACCCCTGCACCGGTCGCGCTGGCGCCACTGCAACAGGCGTTGGCGCAGTTGACCAGTGTCTGCCCGCACCTTGCGCCGCGTATCGATGCCGCCGCGTTGGTGCGCCTGCAAGCCTTTTATCAGCAGCAGGGCGATGCCCCGCTGTGGTCGGCTGACGAACGCCGGCAAGCCTTGCACAGCCAGTTGCTGATGCTTGCCGACGATGGCCTGGACCCCATCCACTATAGCTTGCCTGCGGCGGATGCCACGGCCAACGTGCTGTGCAGCGATATCGCCAACAGCCAGCAGTACCTGCAAGCCCTGCAAGATTTGCATTACGGGCGCCTGCAGCAATCGCGTTTTGAGCCTCTATGGCATTCACAGCCGCCCAGCGGCGATCCTAATACCGAGGTACTGGCGTTCGCCGCCACCGGCCTGCAAGACATGGCCCAAGCCTTCGATCAGGCGCGGCCCAGCGCCGATTTGTATCGCAGCCTGCGCAATGCCTACGCCGGCGTGCGCCAGCAACCGCTGCCCCATTGGGACCCGGTCGCCGAGGGCGCGTTGTTGCGCCCGGGGATGAACGACCCCCGCGTGCCGGAACTGGCGCGGCGCCTGCACAGCGGTGGCTACCTGGCCCAGTTGCCCAGCGGCAACGGCAAGCAATACCAGGGCGAACTGGTCAAAGCGGTGAAAGCGTTCCAGCTCAGCCACTCGTTGCAGGCCGACGGCGTGGTCGGCGCCGGCACCGTGGCCGAACTCAATATCAGCCCGGCGGTGCGTCGTGAACAGCTGCGCATCAACCTGGAGCGCTTCCGCTGGCTGGCCCAGGACCTGGAGCCTGAAGGTGTCGTGGTCAATGTGGCCGCCGCACAACTGAGCGTGTACCAGAGCGGCATCCCGGTGTGGCAAACCCGCCTGCAAGTAGGCCGTGCCGAACGCCAGACACCACTGCTCAAATCGCGCATCACTCGGCTGACCCTCAACCCCACCTGGACCATCCCGCCGACCATCATGCGCGAGGACAAACTGCCCGCCATCCGCCTCAACCCTGAATACCTGCGCCAGCAAAACCTGCAAGTGCTCGACGCCGAAGGTCACCCATTGACCCCCGACCAAGTCGACTGGGCACGCCCCGGCAATATCCTGCTGCGCCAGCAGGCCGGCCCGCGTAACCCGCTGGGCAAGATTGTGATGCGCTTTCCCAATCCGTATTCGGTGTACCTGCATGACACCCCCAGCCAGCCCTTGTTCACCAAGGGCCCACGGGCGTTCAGTTCGGGATGCGTGCGGGTCGAGCAACCGTTGTTATTGCGCGATCTGCTCGTAACGCCCGCCGAACGCACCCGCACCGATGAGCTGCTGGCGACCGGCGAAACTCATGAATTCAGGCTGGCCACGCCGGTACCGGTGCTGTTGGGGTATTGGACCGTAGAAGTGGATCGCCAGGGCGAGTTGGTGTACGCGCCGGATATTTATGCGCGTGACCCGGTGTTGATCAAGGCCATGGGCAGCGTGCTCTAGGGCACGCTTATTCCGGCATCAGTTGCTGGCGGCATTCCAGCACCAGGCGGGCGCCGCCCAACTCACTGGTGCCGACCTCCAGCTTGAAGCCATGCAAGTTGATGATCGCCGCCACAATCGACAGGCCCAGCCCAAAGCCGCCTTGCTGATCACTCTCATCGACCCGATAGAAACGCTGGAACACCGACGCGCGCTCGGCAGCCGGAATGCCTGGCCCGGAGTCGAGCACTTCGATGCGCGTACTCCCAAGGTCGTTGACCGCTCGCAGGATCACCTTGCCCTTGGGCGGGGTGAACTTGATCGAGTTACTCAGCAGGTTGGCCAGGGCTTCAAACAACAGCGCACGGTCACCGGTAACCCACGGCAGTGAATCAGGCCCCTGCAGCACCAACTCCAGTTTGCCTTCTTCGGCCAGGGGCAGGTAGAAATCATGCAGTTCGCACAGCAACGGCAGCGGGTCCAGCACCAGGAAGCCTGAGCGACGCTGGTGGTCTTCCAGTTCCGAGATGCGCAGCAGTCCGCGAAAACGCGCCATCAGTGTGTCGGTTTCGGCGATGGCGTCATCGAGCTTTACCGCGTGGGCCGAGTCTTCCTCGGCTTGTTGCTTGATGCGGTAAAGCTGGGCGCGCAAGCGGGTGAGCGGGGTGCGCAGGTCGTGGGCAATGTTGTCGCACACGCCCTTGACCTCGTTCATCAGTTTTTCGATGCGGTCGAGCATGGCATTGACGATGGCGGCGAGCATGTCCAGCTCGTCGCGCCGGTTGGACAGCGGCAACCGGTGCGTGAGGTCGCCGGCGACGATGGCCTCGGCGCTGGCCTGGATCCCGCGAATGCGCCGCAACGGGCGACGGCGCAGCAGGTGCCAGCCGGCAGCGCCAGGAATGATGGTCAAGGACAGCGCCCACAGCAGGGCGTGCCAGATAATCCGCGTTACTCCGAACAACGAGCCGTTGGCGCGCACCAACACCAGCCAGCGGCCGTCTTCGGTGTGGGTGGCCACGGCATCGCAGCTGTCCTTGGGCAGTTTGGGGTCATCGGATTGCACGCAATTGGTCAGGGCGTAAATCTTGCCATCCAGCGGCAGGTCGGGTGGTACGGCGCGGATCGGCCCGCTCAAGGGGCGAAATTGCTCATCGAACAGGCCATAGGCGTCAACACCCTTCATGTCGAAGGTCATGCTGGTGGTCAGCGCTTCCACCAGTTCTTCGCCGTCGAAACGCTGGAAAAGATGCTGGCGCTGCAACAGGGAATGGCGCGACAAGTCGCTGAGGTAGCCTGAGACCTCGTAGTACAGCACCCCCATGAGGATGCAACTCCACGCCACGAACAACGAACTGTACAGCGCCAGCAAGCGGCTGCTGGAAGAGCGCCAGCCTTTAGAGGGGTTCAGCAATGACATAGCCCGAGCCTCGTACCGTGCGGATCAGCGGCGTGAGGCCCGGTGGGTCGATTTTCTTGCGCAGACGGCCGATGTGCACGTCGATCAGGTTGGTGCCGGGGTCGAAGTGATAACCCCAGACTTCCTCGAAAATCATCATCCGCGACAGGATCTGCCCGGTGTTGCGCATCAGGAATTCAAGCAGTTTGTATTCAGTGGGCAGCAGGGTCAGCGGCTGGTCGGCCCGGCTGGCTTCGCGGCTGATCAGATTCAGTTCCAGGTCGGCCACGCGCAGCGCGGTTTCGAATTCCTGGACCGTGCTTTTACGCCGCAGCAGCACCTCGACACGGGCGGCCATTTCATCCGAGGCGAACGGCTTGGTCAGGTAGTCATCGCCGCCGGCACGCAGGCCGCGCACGCGCTCGTCGACATCGGAGAGGGCGCTGATCATCAGGATCGGCGTAGACACCCCAATAGTGCGCAACGTGGTGACGATGGCCAGGCCATCCAGCTCGGGCAGCATGCGGTCGAGGGTGATCAGGTCGTAATCCCCACTCACGGCACGGACCAGGCCCTCGCGGCCGTTGTCCACCCAATCTACGTCCAGTCCATGGCTACTCAGCTCGGCGACAATCTCGCGGGCCGTTACGGCGTCATCCTCGATGGTCAAAATGCGGGTCATAGGAGTACCTGGTGAGCGTTCACACTAGAAGTGGCGACATTTTGCCAAGAAGTTGCTGAATGTTTCCTAAATAAAATTTCATCTTCCTGAAACCGACCCCAACTTCCACATTCGACACAGAACAATGTGGGAGCTGGCTTGCCTGCGATCGCGGTGGTTCAGTTGAAGATTCAGGGACTGGTACACCGCGTTCGCGAGCAAGCCCGCTCCCACTGGAGGGCTCGTCAAGTCGGGGAATGCAGATCGCCCGCTTGGAGCAGCTTTTTATTGCAATCTGCATGATCTTGTTAAGTTCAATTTAATTAAGTTATTGAAATTAAAGAGTTTTATTTTTTGTTGCGACTGGCACGTTGCCTGCACTGTCCGTTTTGAGACTTGTAACATCATTTTTCGTGCCTGGAGCAAAACAACAATGATCACATCCTCATCCACGCTGCAAGAGTCAAGCACGCTCTCCGGGGTTTCCTGGGGGGCGATTTTCGCCGGTGCCGCTGCGGCGGCTGCATTGTCATTGATCTTGGTATTGCTGGGCTTCGGCCTGGGCTTTTCGGCGGTGTCGCCCTGGGCTGACAGCGGTATCAGCGCCAAGGGTCTTGGCATTTCCACAATTGTCTGGCTGGCGTTCACCCAGATCGTTGCGTCGGGCCTGGGCGGTTACATCGCCGGTCGTTTGCGGGTGAAGTGGGCCAATATGCACGGGGACGAGGTGTACTTTCGCGACACCGCCCATGGCTTCCTGGCGTGGGCAGTGGCCACATTGATCACGGCGATGCTGGTGGTCGGCTCGGTCAGCAGTGTGGTCAGCGGCGGCGTGAAAGCTGGCGCCAGCGTGGCATCGGGCGCCGCCAGCGGCCTCACCCAAGCTGCGGGCAGCTCTGTAAAGGGTGCCGACAGTGGTGACTTCGGTTACTACGTCGACAGCCTGTTCCGCGATGATCGCCCAGCGGCGGTCAGCGATGATGCAGCCCACGCCGTGGTCGGTCGTATCCTGACGCGTACGTTGAGCAACGACGGCCAACTGGCAGCGGAAGATCGCGCCTACCTGGCCCAACTGATCAGCCAACGCACCAACCTTAGCCAGGCCGATGCCGAAGCCCGTATCGACAAGGTCTATGGCGACGCGCGCAAGGCTGTTGAAGACGCCAAGCTCAAAGCCAAGCAAGCCGCTGACACCGCTGCGAAAGTAGCGGCCTACACCTCGCTGTGGACCTTCGTGGCCCTGCTCATTGGTGCGTTCTTCGCCAGCTTCGCCGCCACCTTCGGCGGCCGCCGCCGAGATGCCGTGGTGTACGTCGAAACCGAAAACTACGTTCGTTAATTCAAGGAGAACATGATGCGCTCATTACTGCTGTGGTTCCTCGGCGTGCCGATTCCGGTGATCATCCTGATCGCAATTTTCATGCACTAATTGTAGGAGCGAGCTTGCTCGCGAAGAACTGCTGGGCGCCGCGTTCATTCAAAATGGCCGCGGCGTTCTTGCGTTTTTCGCGAGCAAGCTCGCGCCTACAGGTGGCGGGTCAGTCGTCGAACCCAACCTGTTCGTGAATCTCATCCACCTTGAGTTCCAACCGATACGCCACCGCAATAAACAACGCCTGGCACAGGCACAGCGTGGCGCTCAGCGAGCGGAAAGCAAACGAGGAACCTTCATTGACCAACAGCACCGCATTCGCCCGCTTGGCCAGGGGCGACAGGTTGCTGTCGGTGATGATCAGGGTCTTGGCCTGGTGATGCTGCGCGATGCGCAGGCAGTGCTGGGTCTCTTTGCCGTAGGGCGTGAAGCTGATGGCTATCACCAGGTCATTGGCGCGCACGCTGCGCATCTGCTCGCGATAACTGCCGCCTAGCCCCGAGATCAGGTGGATGCGCTTGTTGGTGTGCTGCAGGTTGTAGACCAGGTAGTCGGCCACCGCAAAGGAGCGGCGCACGCCGACCACGTAGATGTTGTCGGCATTGACCACCAGGTCCACGGCTTTCTCGAAGGCAGCGTCGTCCAACTCCAGCCCCAAGCGTTCGATGCCCGACAGGGTGGCGTTGACGCACTCGCGCGCCAGGTCGCCGCCGCTGGCCTTCTGGGACTTGTTGGCGATCATGCTGCGGATGCGCTGCTGGTAGTTTTGCACCGGCGTGGTCTTGTGCGTATACGCCTCGCGAAACAGCGCCTGCATCTCACTGAACCCGCTGAAACCGAAGCGCTGGGAAAACCGCACGATGGCCGAAGGGTGCACTTCGCATTCCCGGGCGATGTCGCTGATCCGGTCGACCATGATCCGGTCGCTCTGCTGGCTCATGTAGCTGGCGATACGCTTGAGCTGGCGCGGCAGGCTCTCATATTCGTCGGTGATCAGCTGCAACAGGCGTTCGGCATTGATCGGAGGGCTGGCGATAGTTTCTTCCAGGGGAGTCTCGGGATCGGTGCGGGACATGGGCAATCCTTCTGGCGTGTTCGTCTGATGCGCTGATAGGTGGCGCAAGTCTACAGGGTAGGCGCAAAAAAATACCCCGGCATCACGGCCCGCGTGGCCTGCTGAAACGATGCATGGGCGCTGGCGTGCCACTATCCTGAGGTATTGGAAAAAATATTCCACTAAAAATAATTATGGAATAAATATTGATTGCTGCCAGCGGACGTTCTAGTCTGCTCCCACCAAGAGCGTTTGCCGTCGCCACGGCGGCACAACGCAGGCTGATAAAAATAACAGGAGCCAGCATGGGCCAGACTCGTTTTGCCAGTGGGCGTCAATTGGATCTGATTTGCCTCGGGCGCCTGGGCGTCGATCTTTATGCGCAGCAAGTCGGTGCGCGGCTTGAGGATGTGACCAGCTTCGCCAAGTATCTGGGCGGTTCTTCCGCCAATATCGCTTTCGGCACGGCCAGGCTTGGGCTCAAGTCGGCGATGCTGAGCCGGGTGGGTGATGACCATATGGGCCGTTTCCTGGTGGAATCCCTGGCCCGTGAAGGCTGTGATGTCAGCGGCATCAAGGTCGACCCGGAGCGCCTCACCGCCCTGGTGTTGCTGGGCCTCAAGGACCGCGAAACCTTCCCCCTGGTGTTCTACCGCGAAAACTGCGCCGACATGGCCCTGCGCGCCGAAGACATCAGCGAAGCCTTTATTGCCTCCAGCAAAGCGCTATTGATCACCGGTACGCATTTTTCCACCGACGGCGTGTACAAGGCCAGTCTGCAGGCCCTGGATTATGCGGCCAAGCACAACGTCAAGCGCGTGCTGGACATCGATTATCGCCCCGTATTGTGGGGCCTGGCGGGCAAGGCTGATGGCGAAACCCGTTTCGTCGCCGACCAGAATGTGAGCCAGCATGTGCAGAAGATCCTGCCGCGTTTCGACCTGATCGTCGGCACCGAGGAGGAGTTCCTGATTGCCGGCGGCAGTGAAGACCTGCTCACCGCCCTGCGCACCGTGCGTGAACTGACCCCGGCCACTTTGGTGGTCAAGCTCGGCCCTCAGGGCTGCACGGTGATTCACGACGCAATTCCGGCGCGCCTGGAAGACGGGGCCATCTATCCTGGCGTGCGGGTTGAAGTGCTCAACGTGTTGGGCGCAGGCGATGCTTTTATGTCGGGCTTTCTCAGCGGCTGGATCAATGACGCCAGCGATGAGCGTTGCAGCCAGTTGGCCAATGCCTGTGGCGGCCTGGTGGTATCGCGCCACGCCTGTGCGCCAGCGATGCCGACCCCCGCCGAACTCGATTACCTGTTCAACAGCCCCGTGCCCATCACCCGGCCGGACCAGGACGTGACCCTGCAACGCCTGCACCGTGTCACGGTGCCGCGCAAAGCCTGGAAGCAACTGTTCATCTTTGCCTTCGACCACCGCTGGCAATTGGTGGAGCTGGCGCAAAAAGGTGGCCAGGCCCCTGAGCGTATCAGCGACATCAAGCAGTTGTTTATCCAGGCCATCGAACGCGTCGAGCGAAAACTCAGCGAGCAGGGCGTCGAGGCGGATGTGGGCCTGCTCGCCGACCAACGCTTCGGCCAGGATGCACTCAACGCCGCCAGCGGTCGCGGCTGGTGGATCGCTCGCCCGGTGGAAGTGCAGAACTCGCGGCCCCTGGCGTTCGAGCACGGGCGTTCGATCGGCAGCAACCTGATTGCCTGGCCCCAGGAACAGATCATCAAGTGCCTGGTGCAGTTTCACCCCGATGACGAGCCGATGCTGCGCCTTGAACAGGAAGCGCAACTCAAGGCGGTGTACGAGGCGTCGTTGGTCAGTGGCCACGAACTGCTGCTGGAAGTCATCCCGCCCAAGGATCACCCGTCCACCTACCCGGACGTGCTCTACCGCAGCCTCAAGCGCCTGTACAACCTGGGCATTTACCCGGCTTGGTGGAAGATCGAAACCCAGTCGGCCGCAGACTGGAAAAAGCTCGACGAACTGATCCAGGAACGCGACCCCTACTGCCGTGGCGTGGTGTTGCTGGGCCTGAATGCTTCCCCCGAGTTTCTCGCCGATGGCTTCAAGCAAGCCAGCCAGAGCAGCACCTGCCGTGGGTTTGCCGTGGGCCGCACGATCTTCCACGAGCCGAGCCGGGCATGGATGGCGGGGGAGATTGATGATGAAACGCTGATCCAGCAGGTGCAGGCGACCTTCGAACAGCTCATCAATGCCTGGCTCAGCGCCCGACGGTAAATACGATCAAATGTGGGAGCTGGCTTGCCTGCGATAGCAACCTATCAGTTGCAAATGTACTGCCTGACACACTGCTATCGCAGGCAAGCCAGCTCCCACACAAAGCAGATCCCAGTGAATTCTGAAGATAAAAACAAAAGGTGCAGCCATGCCCGCAATCCGAATTGGCATCAACCCGATCTCCTGGAGCAACGACGACCTCCCGGCCCTCGGCGGTGAGACCCCGCTGAGCACGGCCCTCAGCGAAGGCAAGGACATCGGCTACGAAGGTTTTGAGCTCAACGGCAAATTCCCCAAGGATGCCAAGGGCGTCGCTGACGTGCTGCGTCCTTATGACCTGGCGCTGGTGTCCGGTTGGTACTCCAGCCGTCTGGCCCGTCGTTCGGTGGCCGAGGAGATCGAGGCCATTGCCGGCCATGTCGAACTGCTCAAACAAAACGGTGCCAACGTACTGGTGTACGGTGAAGTCGCCGACTCGATCCAGGGTTCGCGCATCCGCCTGATCGAGCGTCCGCGTTTTCACAGTGAACAGGCCTGGCAGGCTTACGCCGACAAGCTTACCGAGCTGGCGCGCTTCACCTTGTCCCAGGGCGTGCGCCTGGCCTATCACCACCATATGGGCGCGTACGTCGAATCCCCCGAGGACATCGACCAGTTGATGAAACGCACGGGCTCGGAAGTCGGCTTGCTGTTTGATTCGGGCCACTGCTACATGGGCGGCGGCGAACCCATTGAGGTGCTGCGCAAGCATATCGACCGCGTCTGCCATGTGCATTTCAAGGATGTACGCAAACCCGTGGTGCAACTGGCGCGTAACCAGATGTGGAGCTTCCCGGACTGCATCGTCAACGGCACTTTTACCGTGCCCGGCGATGGTGATATCGACTTCGCACCGTTGCTGGATGTGTTGCTCGCGGCGAACTACAAGGGCTGGCTGGTGGTGGAAGCCGAGCAGGACCCGGCCGTGGCGCCCAGCTATATCTACGCGAAGAAGGGTTACGACACCCTGCGTGCGCTTCTCAACCAGAGGACTTGAGTGATGAGCTTGTTGGTCAAAAGCAGCAAACGCGGGCAAACCATGGTTGCCCTGGAGGCGGGTCGCCTGGAGTACGTAGGCTTTGCCGCCTATCGCCTGAGCCTGGGCGAAACCCTGCCGGTCAGTGCGGGCGATCAGGAACTGTGCCTGGTGCTGCTCAGCGGTCGAGTGAATATTGAAGGCGAAGGCTTCAATTGGCAGAACCTGGGGGATCGCCAGTCGGTGTTCGAAGACAAGTCACCGTTCGCCGCCTATTTGCCGCCGGGCACTGACGCCCGAGTCACGGCCCTGAGCGATGTGCAGATTGCCGTCTGCGCAGCGCCGGGTGCTACGGGTTTTGCCCCGCGCTTGATCCGCCCCGAGCAGTGCAAGCGCAGTGTGCGCGGCAAAGGCGCCAACACTCGCTATGTGTGCGACATCTTGCCCGACAGCGAGCCGGCCCATTCGCTGCTGGTGGTGGAAGTGCGCACGCCGTCGGGGCATTCCTCCAGCTACCCACCGCACAAGCACGACACCGACGACCTGCCGCACCAGAGCTTTCTGGAAGAGACCTACTACCACCAGGTCAACCCGCCTCAGGGCTTCGTGTTCCAGCGCGTGTACACCGACGATCGCAGCATCGACCAGGCCATGGCCGTGGAAAACAGTGACCTGGTGGTGGTGCCCAAGGGCTATCACCCGGTCAGCGTGCCGTACGGCTACGAGTCTTATTACCTGAACGTGATGGCCGGCCCCAAGCGTGCATGGCATTTTCATAACGACCCGCAGCACAGCTGGCTGCTGGACCTGTAAACGGTGTTGGACGGAGAACAACAACAATGAAGTCGCCGCTACGTTTTGCCCTTAACCGCATGGTCGCCCCCAACCTGTCCCTGCCGGATTTCATCCAGTTGGCGGCGGCTCTCAACTGCGAGGCCATTGAGATCCGCAACGACCTCAAGAACCGTGAAATCGAATACGGCACACCCGCCAGCCGCGTGCGTGAGTTGTGCGCAGCGCAGGGCATCAAGGTGCTGTCGATCAACGCGCTGTACCCCTTTGATGTGTGGAATGACGAACGCCGTGCCCAGGCAATCGAACTGGCCACCTACGCTCGTGAGTGCGGGGCCCAGGGGTTGGTGATGTGCCCGTTCAATCAGCCTGGCGATACGCGCAACGACGCGCAGCGCGCGGCTGGTTTGCGCACGGCGTTGAGCGAGCTGGCGTTGATCCTGCGCGAGTACGGGATTCTTGGTTTCATCGAGCCCCTGGGCTTTACCATATCCGCCCTGCGCCGCAAGCGCGTGGCAGTGGATGCAATCAAGGCCATCGGTGGCCTGGATGTGTTTCGTGTGGTGCACGACACCTTTCACCATCACCTGGCCGGCGAGCATGAGTTCTTCCCGGAACTGACCGGGCTGGTGCACATCTCCGGGGTGGAAGACCGCGAGGCGCCGCTGGACTCGATCCGCGACGGCCACCGCGTGCTGGTGGGCGAGGACGATATCCTCGGGAATGCGGCGCAGATCGATACTTTGCTGAGCACCGGCTACAGCGGCTATCTGTCGTTCGAACCGTTTGCCGAAAGCGTGCACGGGTTGGCGGATATCCGGCAGGCGTTGGGCAGCAGCATGGCGTATTTGCAAAAGCCCCTGCCATAACGCGATCAAAAATGTGGGAGCTGGCTTGCCTGCGATAGCGGTGTGTCAGGCAATACCTGTGCAACTGATAGACCGCTATCGCAGGCAAGCCAGCTCCCACCGTGGATCGGTGTTGAACATTCCAATTGCATTCATAGGTGCAAGTGATGACCACAACAAGATTGACCATGGCCCAGGCCCTGGTGAAGTTCCTGGACAACCAATACATCGAAGTCGACGGCGTACAGAGCAAGTTTGTCGCCGGGGTGTTCACTATTTTCGGGCATGGCAATGTGTTGGGCCTTGGCCAGGCCCTGGAGCAGGACAGCGGCGACCTGGTGGTGCATCAGGGTCGCAATGAGCAAGGCATGGCCCACGCCGCCATCGGGTTCGCCAAGCAGCACCTGCGCCGCAAGATTTATGCGTGTACGGCCTCGGTCGGGCCGGGCGCGGCGAATATGCTCACCGCCGCAGCCACCGCCACCGCCAACCGCATCCCGTTGCTGTTGTTGCCCGGCGATGTCTATGCCAGCCGTCAGCCCGACCCGGTGTTGCAGCAGATCGAGCAGTTCCACGACCTGAGCATCAGCACCAACGACGCCTTCCGCTCCGTGAGCAAATACTGGGACCGCATCAACCGCCCCGAGCAACTGATGACCGCGGCGATCCATGCCATGCGCGTGCTGACCGACCCGGCTGAAACCGGCGCGGTGACCCTGGCCTTGCCCCAGGATGTACAAGCCGAAGCCTGGGACTACCCCGACTATTTCCTGCAAAAACGCGTGCACCGCATCGACCGACGCCCGGCCACCAGCGCCATGATCGGCGACGCGCTGGCGGCGTTTCGCGGCAAGCGCAAGCCGCTGATCATTTGCGGCGGCGGGGTCAAATACTCCGGCGCCAACCAGGCCCTGCAAGCCTTTGCCGAGCGTTTCGATATTCCGTTCGCCGAGACCCAGGCAGGCAAGAGCGCCGTGGTGTCCAGCCATCCGCTGAACGTCGGCGGCATCGGCGAAACCGGCTGCCTGGCGGCTAACCTGCTGGCGCCTGAGGCCGACCTGATTATTGGCATCGGCACCCGTTATACCGACTTCACCACCTCGTCAAAATCGCTGTTCAAGCACCCCGAGGTGAAGTTTCTCAACCTCAATATCAGCCCCTGCGATGCGTTGAAGCTGGACGGCGTGCAAGTGCTGGCAGATGCAAAAGTCGCCTTTGAAGCACTGGAAGATGCTCTGGGCGATTACCGTTCGGGCTGGGGCGAGCAGATCGCCGACGCCAAGGCGCAACTCGACGCCGAAGTCGACCGCGTGCATCAGGTGCACTACCAGGGCGATGAGTTTGTCCCCGAAGTCGACGACCATCTGGACCGTGCCGTGCTGCGGGAATTCATCGAGCTGACCGGTTCGTGCTTGACCCAGAGCGCTGTGCTTGGCGTGCTCAATGCTCGCCTGGCCGATGACGCAATCATCGTGGCCGCCGCCGGCAGCCTGCCCGGTGATTTGCAGCGTGCCTGGCGCAGCAAGGGCGTCAACACCTACCACGTCGAGTATGGCTATTCATGCATGGGCTACGAGATCAATGCCGCCCTGGGCGTGAAGCTGGCCGAGCCGAGCAAGGAGGTCTACGCCCTGGTCGGCGATGGCTCCTACATGATGCTGCACTCGGAGCTGGCCACTTCGATCCAGGAGCGCCGCAAGATCAACGTGGTGCTGTTGGACAACATGGCGTTCGGTTGCATCAACAACCTGCAGATTGGCAATGGCATGGACAGCTTCGGCACCGAGTTCCGCTACCGCAACCCCGAGAGCGGCAAGCTCGACGGTGGCCTGGTGCCGGTGGACTTCGCCATGAGCGCAGCGGCCTACGGTTGCAAGACCTACAAGGTCAGCACGCTGGAACAGCTGGAAGCGGCGTTGGCCGATGCCCGCACGCAAAGCGTCTCCACGCTGATCGATATCAAGGTGCTGCCCAAGACCATGGTCCACGGCTACCTGTCGTGGTGGCGTGTGGGTGTGGCGCAAGTGTCCACCAGTGAACGTACGAATGCAGCGGCCAAAAAACTCAATGAACACCTGGCCAAGGCCCGGCAGTACTAACAACAAGAGGAGTGTTTGCATGTCTTTGAAACTTGGAGTGATTGGTACGGGCGCCATTGGCCGGGACCATATTCGTCGTTGCAGCCAGGCCTTGCTCAACAGCCAGGTGGTGGCCGTCACCGACATCAACCTTGAGCAGGCGGCCCAGGTGGTGGCGGACTTGAAGCTGGACGCCGAGGTATACCCGGACGGCCATGCGTTGATCAACTCGCCAGAGGTCGAAGCGGTACTGGTGACGTCCTGGGGGCCGAGCCACGAAGAATTTGTGCTGGCCGCGATTGCCGCCGGCAAACCGGTGTTCTGTGAAAAACCCCTGGCGGTGACGGCCGAGGGCTGCCGCAACATTGTCGAGGCCGAAGTGGCACACGGTAAGCGCCTGGTCCAGGTGGGTTTCATGCGCCCGTACGACCAAGGCTACCGTGCCCTCAAGGCGGTGATCGACAGTGGCCAGATCGGCGAGCCGTTAATGCTGCACTGCGCGCACCGTAACCCCACGGTGGGCGAGAACTACAACACCGGCATGGCGATCACCGACACCCTGATCCATGAGTTGGACGTGCTGCGTTGGCTGCTCAACGACGACTACGTGTCCGTGCAGGTGGTGTTCCCGCGCAAGACCAGCAAGGCGCTGGCGCACCTGCGCGACCCGCAGATCGTGCTGCTGGAAACTGCCAAAGGCACGCGTATCGACGTGGAAGTGTTTGTGAACTGCCAATACGGCTACGACATCCAGTGTGAAGTGGTGGGGGAGAGCGGTATCGCCAAGTTGCCGGAGCCATCTCAGGTGCAACTGCGCAGCGACGCGAAGCTGTCCAACGCGATCCTGATGGATTGGAAGGATAGGTTTATCGGTGCCTATGACGTGGAATTGCAGGCGTTTATCGACAGCGTGCTGGCCGGGCAGGTTGGCGGGCCGTCGGCCTGGGATGGGTTTGCGGCGGCGGTGGCGGCGGATGCGTGTATTGAAGCCCAGGGCAATGGGCAGATTGTGAAAGTCAGCCTGCCGGATCGCCCGCGCTTCTACGGCTAACTCACTGCAGAAAAGTGGTTGACACTGTGGGAGCTGGCTTGCCTGCGATAGCGGTCTATCAGTGATAGATTGATTGCCTGACTCACTGCTATCGCAGGCAAGCCAGCTCCCACAGTTGATTGGGTTTCCAAATCAATTCTGGAGTTGAGCATGCGAATCGGACTAGTGGGCTACGGCCACGGCGGACGCTTTTTTCATGCGCCGTTGATCGCCACCCTGCCTGGCGCCACCTTTGTCGGCGTGGTGACGCGTTCACCCGAACGTCGCCAGCAACTGAGTACTGACCTTCCGGGTGTCAAAGCCTTCGACTCCATCGGCCAGATCGTCGAAGCCGGCGTCGATGCCCTGGTGATTTCCACCACCCTCAAAGGTCGCCCGGCCCTGGTGCTGGAAGCCATCGAGCACGGGGTGGCGGTGGTCAGCGATAAACCCTTTGCCGCCAACGCCGAACAAGCCCAGGCCCTGATTACCGCTGCCGAGCGCCAGGGCTCGCTGCTCAGCGTCTACCAGAATCGGCGCTGGGATTCGGATTACCTGACCCTGCGCAAACTGATCGACGCCGGCGCCCTGGGCACCATCACCCGCTTTGAATCCCGCGTGGAGCGCTACAGCCCACAGGCCGTGGGCAATGCCAGTGGTGGCGGCTGGCTGCGCGACCTGGGCAGCCATCTGGTGGACCAGGCGTTGCAACTGTTCGGCCCGGTGGAGCGGGTGTTCGCCCAATTGCACTACACGCCAGAACATCCCACGGTGGATCACGGCTTCTTTGTCTCCCTCACCCATGCCAATGGCGTGATTTCGCACCTGTGGGGCAACGCGTTGCAGAACAGCCAGGCACCGCGATTTCGCGTCAGTGGCAGCCTGGGCTGTTACACCGTCGACGGATTGGATGGCCAGGAAGAAGCGCTGCTGGCCGGCAAGTCACCGAAAACCGAAGGTGAACACTGGGGCGCTGAGGAGCATCGACGCTGGGGCTGGTTTGAGCAAGGGCCGGAGCGTGAGCGGGTGCCGTCGGAGAAGGGCTGCTGGCCCCAATTCTATCGGCAGTTGCTAGCTGCCGTGGTGGGGCAGGGGGCGCTGCCGGTCAATGCCTATGACGCCCTGGAAACCACCCGTATATTGGACGCCGCGCGCCTGAGTGCCGAGCGCCAGCAGGTGGTTTCGACGAAAATAGAATAAAATTCTAAAACAGGTTGATATGGAAATTATTTTCTAATACAGTCTTTTCCAGGTTGCATAAAGTACGTCCCGGAACCTACGGGCGACTCAACAAAAACAAGATCAAAAACAACCAGGTACCGTCAGATGAAAATCTTCAACGCTGTACTGCGAGTTTTACGCCCCCTCCAAGCGCCACGCGGACTGCCCCGCGCCCGGCCGTTCTACTTCTCCTTCCTGAATGTGCTGTGCGTCGAAAACCAGGGCGCGCTGGTGTGCTGCATTCCAGGCGCGCCGGTGGTGCGACTGACAGCCGAGTCCTGATCAACGCAACGTCAAAAAAAACCAACAAGAAAGTGGAGACAGACCGTTCATGAAGACCCCGATCCGTTTTACCGCCCTGGCCTTGTCCATGCTGCTGGCCAGTGGCGTTGCCGGCGCCGCCGATCTCAAGGTGGGCGTGACGATGTCAGCGTTCGATGACACCTTCCTCACCTACCTGCGAGAGGACATGGACAAGCAAGCCAAGTCCTATCCCAAGGGCGATGGCGTGCAATTGCAGTTTGAAGATGCGCGGGCCGATGTGGTCAAGCAATTGAGCCAGGTCGAGAACTTTATCAGCCAGAAAGTCGACGCCATTATCGTCAACCCGGTCGATACCGCGTCGACCAAGAACATCATTGCGGCTGCGACCAAGGCGGGTATTCCGCTGGTGTTCGTCAACCGCCGCCCGGACCAGAAAGACTTGCCCAAGGACGTGGTGGCCGTGACCTCCGATGACGTCGAGGCTGGCCGCCTGCAAATGCAATACATCGCCGAAAAACTCGGCGGCAAGGGCAAGGTCGTTATTCTGTTGGGTGACCTGGCGAACAACTCCACCACCAACCGCACCAAGGGTGTCAAGGAAGTGCTGGCCAAGTACCCGGACATCAAGATCGAGCAGGAGCAGACCGGCGCCTGGCTGCGTGACCGGGGCATGACCCTGGTCAACGACTGGCTGACCCAAGGGCGTGATTTCAATGCGGTGCTGGCCAACAACGATGAGATGGCGATCGGGGCGTCCATGGCCCTGAGATCGGCCGGCAAGGAAAAAGGCAGCGTGTTGATTGCCGGTGTCGACGGCACGCCCGATGGCTTGAACGCGATCACCAAGGGTGACATGGCCGCCTCGGCCTTCCAGGACGCCAAGGGCCAGGCGGTGGGTTCCGTGGAGGCAGCGCGCAAGATGGCCAAGAAGGAGCCGGTTGAGCAGAACGTGGTGATCCCGTTCCAGTTGATCACTCCGGACAACGTCAAAGACTTTAAGTAGCCCAACATAACAACAAAAGCTGGCAGGGCGGTCACGGCCGCCCTGCAGATGGAGTACCTCCCTATGCTTGCTCAAGCCGCCACGTCTCAGCCCGCCGCCCACCCGGCGCTGGCGCTGGACGAACCCTACCTGCTGGAAATCCTCAACATCAGCAAAGGCTTTCCCGGTGTCGTGGCCCTGGACGATGTGCAGCTGCGGGTGCGCCCCGGCACGGTGCTGGCGTTGATGGGCGAGAACGGTGCGGGCAAGTCGACGCTGATGAAGATCATCGCCGGCATCTACCAGCCCGACGCCGGCGAAATTCGCCTGCGTGGCAAGCCGATCACCTTTGAAACGCCGCTGGCCGCGCAAAAGGCCGGGATCGCGATGATCCACCAGGAACTCAATCTGATGCCCCATATGAGCATCGCCGAGAACATCTGGATAGGCCGCGAACAGCTCAACAGCCTGCACATGGTCAACCACCGCGAAATGCACCGCTGCACCGCCGAGTTGCTGGCGCGTCTGCGCATCAACCTCGACCCCGAAGAACAGGTCGGCAACCTGAGCATTGCCGAACGGCAGATGGTCGAGATTGCCAAGGCAGTGTCCTACGACTCCGACATCCTGATCATGGATGAACCCACCTCGGCCATTACCGACAAGGAAGTGGCCCACCTGTTTTCGATCATTGCCGACCTTAAGTCCCAGGGCAAAGGCATCGTCTATATCACCCACAAGATGAACGAAGTGTTCGCCATCGCCGATGAAGTGGCGGTGTTCCGCGACGGCCAATACATCGGCTTGCAACGGGCCGACAGCATGAACAGCGACAGCCTCATCTCGATGATGGTCGGACGTGAATTGAGCCAGCTGTTTCCTGTGCGCGAAACACCTATTGGTGACCTGCTGCTGTCGGTGCGCGACCTGAGCCTGGACGGCGTATTCAAGGACGTATCGTTCGACCTGCACGCCGGGGAGATCCTCGGTATCGCCGGGCTGATGGGCTCCGGGCGCACCAACGTGGCGGAAACCATTTTCGGTATCACCCCAAGCTCCAGCGGGCAAATCACCCTGGACGGCAAGGCGGTTCGCATTACCGACCCGCATATGGCCATTGAGAAAGGCTTTGCGCTGTTGACCGAGGACCGCAAGCTCAGCGGCCTGTTCCCGTGCCTGTCGGTGCTGGAGAACATGGAGATGGCGGTGTTGCCGCACTATTCGGGCAACGGTTTTATCCAGCAGAAAGCCTTGCGTGCCCTGTGTGAAGACATGTGCAAGAAGCTGCGGGTGAAAACCCCGTCCCTGGAGCAATGCATCGACACCTTATCCGGCGGTAATCAGCAAAAGGCCTTGCTGGCGCGCTGGCTGATGACCAACCCACGCTTGCTGATCCTGGATGAGCCGACGCGTGGTATCGATGTGGGCGCCAAGGCCGAGATCTACCGCTTGATCGCCTTCCTCGCCAGCGAAGGCATGGCGGTGATCATGATTTCCTCCGAACTGCCCGAAGTGCTCGGCATGAGCGACCGGGTGATGGTGATGCACGAGGGTGAACTGATGGGCACCCTGGATCGCGCCGAGGCGACCCAGGAAAAAGTCATGCAGTTGGCTTCCGGGATGACCGCAGTCCACTGATCTACAGATTAAGAAGGTGATGGGTTATGAACGCAATAACAGACAACAAGCCGGCAACCGCGCCGGTCAAGAACCGTCGACGCATGCCCACCGAGCTGAGTATCTTCCTGGTGCTGATCGGTATCGGCCTGGTGTTTGAATTGTTCGGCTGGATCGTGCGCGACCAGAGCTTTCTGATGAACTCCCAGCGCCTGGTGCTGATGATCCTGCAGGTGTCGATCATCGGCCTGCTGGCCATCGGTGTGACCCAGGTGATCATCACCACGGGCATCGATTTGTCGTCCGGCTCGGTGCTGGCCTTGTCAGCGATGATCGCCGCCAGCCTGGCGCAGACCTCCGACTTTTCCCGGGCGGTGTTTCCGTCCCTCACCGACTTGCCGGTGTGGATCCCGGTGGCGATGGGCTTGGGCGTAGGGCTTTTAGCGGGGGCGATCAACGGCAGCATCATCGCGGTCACTGGCATCCCGCCGTTTATCGCAACGCTGGGCATGATGGTCTCGGCCCGTGGCCTGGCGCGCTATTACACCGAAGGCCAGCCGGTGAGCATGCTCTCGGACTCCTACACAGCGATCGGCCATGGCGCGATGCCGGTGATTATCTTCCTGGTGGTGGCGGTGATCTTCCACATTGCCCTGCGTTACACCAAGTATGGCAAGTACACCTATGCCATCGGCGGCAATATGCAGGCGGCGCGCACTTCGGGGATCAACGTCAAGCGTCACCTGATCATCGTCTATAGCATCGCCGGTCTCCTGGCGGGCCTGGCCGGCGTGGTGGCCTCGGCACGTGCAGCGACGGGGCAGGCCGGCATGGGCATGTCCTACGAGCTGGACGCGATTGCCGCCGCAGTGATCGGCGGTACCAGCCTGGCCGGTGGAGTAGGGCGCATCACCGGCACGGTGATCGGCGCGCTGATCCTCGGCGTCATGGCCAGCGGGTTTACCTTTGTCGGGGTGGATGCGTATATCCAGGACATCATCAAGGGCCTGATCATTGTGGTGGCGGTGGTGATCGACCAATACCGCAACAAGCGCAAGCTCAAGCGCTGAGTACCTGTCCTTGTAGGAGCAAGCTTGTGTGGCGAGCAAGCTTGCTTGCGGGGGCGAAGCACCCCCAAAAGCCGGAGACTGCTGCGCGGTCGGCGGGAGCAAGCTCCCTCGCCACAGCAAGCTCGCTCCTACAGGGGATCAGGCACTTTCAACCGTTTGTCTTCTATATAGCTCCACAACACTGAATTTCTTGCTATAAACGCACTCCGATGACCATTCGCCAAGCCCGTCCTGGTGCCTTTGGGGGTTGATCGGGAAAAAATGCCTGTCTTTTCAGTTGCTGCGCCCTCAAGTCGGCCTTAGACTGCCGCCCCTCGTAAATTGAGTGCCGGGTGGCGCTTGGAATGGATGGCGCCCTTCCGAGACCTGCACAGGTCGGCCGGAACGCTCCCTAATTCGCCTTAATGCACGTATTTTTTTATTAGAGAAATCAATGACAAAGGAAAAGTTGCTGGCCATGCCGGCGGATGACTACATGAATGCCGAACAGCACGCTTTTTTCGAGAAGTTGCTGCAAGACATGAAGGTGGAGCACCACGAGCGCATTGAGCAGAACCGTATCGCCATTGAGAGCCTGGACACCCCGGCCGACCCGGCTGACGCGGCTTCTGTCGAAGAAGAGCGCACCTGGCTGGTAAACGCCATTGACCGCGACCAGCGCATGCTGCCGCAACTTGAGCGTGCTCTGGAACGCATCAAGGAAGATTCCTTTGGCTGGTGTGACGACAGCGGCGAGCCTATCGGCCTCAAGCGCCTGCTGATCAGTCCTACCACCAAGTACTGCATCGAAGCGCAAGAGCGTCACGAGCAGATCGACAAGCACCAGCGTCAAGCCTGATGCGGTGAAGGGGGCGGCTCTCTAGCTGGCCGCCCTGGATCGGCATTGTTGCTGTTTATGCAATGAAGCTATTCCGTGGATAGCTTTTTCCAACTGGAATAAAGCCGTAGCATGGCCAACATTGTTAGCCAGCTAACTAATGCTGCGGAGAAGCTCCATGCAAAACAAAGTCGATGTGGCCGTAATGATCGGCAGTGGCGTACCCCAAACCCTGCGTGCCCTGGGCCAGCGAGCTTGCTGGGTGGTGTTGCTCAACGGTGAGCAGCGCGGCACTGCGTTCGCCAGCCGGGACGAGGCGCAAGAATGCCAGGCTGCCTGGCAAGCGCTGTTGCGCAGGGAAGCGTCAGACAGCCTGCATTGATCAAGCGCGGGGAGGCTAATGCAGCAGCGCATTGAGATCATCCACTGCGGGAGCCCATTCTGCGTCGACCTGCAATTGTTCCCTGAGGAAGTTCGCCTGCTGTTCGCTCCAGAATGGCGCGTCGATGAGTTTTACATCATCGGGCAGTCGATGTTCGGCGGTAAAGCGTTCGATGGCTTCCTGGCTGGAATCCAGCCCCAGTTGTTCGAACAGGGTTTCAAGGGTTGGGATGGTGGTGTCCATAGCGTTCTCCATGCGGGCTTATCGTCATACATGTGAGGGGCAGGGCACGCTAGAGTTCTATCGGGTTGTCAGGTATTGAGTGCGCCGCAATCCACGGCGGTCTTCAGTGCCTTGGCCGCCTCTTTGCCAGCCACGGCCGCTGCGTCGGCGGTTTTGAACCAGCGGTCTTTCTCCACCTGGTGCGCGGTGACCTTGTTCAGCGGTGGTTTGGCTCGCATGATGATGACCGCTTGAAACTCACCGTCTACTTCCCTCGCATCGCCGTGGATAATAAATTCGCCAATATCAAATTCCGTCACGTATGGCTTTCCCTTCAAGGTAACTGCGTTGATGAAACCTGACCCGCGAGGGGGCAAACTTCCATGGACAGGCCAGTATGGCAGTTGTTGAGGGGCTGTGGCGCGGTAAAGTCATACAGGCGACGAAACGATTCCGCCGCCTGAGGCGTACAGCTTGGCTTCAAGGGACTTGGCCAGTTCGCAGGCTTTGATGTGATCGCTGCGAAACCCCTTGATCTTGCCGCTGGGCACTTCAAGAATATGAAAAAAGTTCTTTCCTGCGGGTACAACTTGGTAAAGCACCGAATTGGAGTACCCATTCAGGTTCAGCAGGCAGTAGTATTGCTGTTCGTCGGGACATGGTGAACGAGTGTGGAAAGACGTAGCGTCGTGTTGACGTCGTTGCATGCTCAGCTCCTGTCGATCGATCCGGTTAGCTTGTCTGCGTTGTTTCGGGTGGTTTTCACCCTGGTTGCTGTTCTAGTATTGTCGTCGGTAGTTCGTGACTGGTTCCATGCCCAGATGTTTTTTTGTGTTGGGGTGTCGGAAAACTGCATTTTTGATTGGGTTATTCTCTGAAGTCGGCAGACCCGTATTCTCGGGTCGTTGAACCTGTGATTTGCTGTATCACGGTTGACTTCCCATGAGGTCCGCCGTTGAGGTTTGTACTAGCCTTACGAGTTCTCTTCAGTTTTTTAATGACTCTGTATCGTGTCGTAACGGCCATTTTTTGTGCTGTTCGCTTTGGCGGCCAGTGCTTTTTTGATGTGGGGGCGTTTCCTTGGCAGTCAGTAATCTGGATATGCACGCGTTATTCGTGCTGGGTGATTTGCGCGCAAAGTTGGTCAAGCAGTTTCAATCTCGGTTTGTCTACGTCACCGAACAGACGCCGGAAGGTATTTATATCGCCGAAATCGATACCGAAACGGCGCTGGTCGTGGATGACAAGCCACGTCTGGAACTCAAAGTAGGTGACCATTTTCGCGCAGCGGTATTGCCCAGCCGCGAAGGTGGCAAGTTCGAATTGAGGTTTCGCGATATCAAGTTGACCGTCTACGGCCTCGGCGACTACGCCTTTGTGTCGTCGAACGAAGGCCAGGGTATTGTGTTCAAGGAAGGCCACAGCGTAATGCTGGTATTCGCCGCCCATGAGCAATTGCAGGAAGGGTTGACCAAGACCCTGAAGGCCGTGACTGGCAAAGCCGCCAAATGGCGCAAGGGTGAACTGGTGACCTTCAAGGCCAGCGAGTAGGCGATAAATACGCTGTGCATCTTTGTCTTTTGGAACCTCTACTACAGTTGAGTTGACTTAACTATTCAGAGGCTTCGCGCATTCGCAGCAAAGCCGTTCGCCATGACTGCGAAAACGCGAGGTGCACAGGCATGAAAGGATTGAAGTCACTGCTGGCGGCGGGCCTGACGACCCTGAGTCTGTCATTGCCGGTATCGGCTGCCCAGGCACCGGTGCATTTTGCCGACCTGAACTGGGAAAGCGGCAGCCTGATCACTGAAGTGCTGCGCTTTATCGTCGAGAAGGGCTATGACCTGCCCACCGACACCTTGCCTGGTACCACCATTACCCTGGAAACCGCCCTGGCCAAGAACGACATCCAGGTGATCGGCGAGGAATGGGCTGGCCGCAGCCCGGTGTGGGTCAAGGCGGAAGCCGAAGGCAAGGTGGCGGGCCTGGGCGATATCGTCAAAGGCGCTACCGAGGGCTGGTGGGTGCCGGAATACGTGATCAAGGGTGACCCCTCAAAAGGGCTCAAGCCCTTGGCTGCGGACCTCAAAAGCGTGCAGGACCTGGCGCGTTACAAGGACGTGTTCAAAGACCCGGAATCCCCAGGCAAGGGGCGCTTTCTCAACAGCCCCATTGGCTGGACCTCCGAAGTGGTCAACAAACAGAAGCTCAAGGCTTATGGCCTGGACGACAGCTACGTGAACTTCCGCAGCGGGTCGGGCGCGGCGCTGGATGCGGAGATTGCTTCGTCGATTCGTCGGGGCAAGCCCGTGCTGTTCTATTACTGGTCGCCGACCCCGTTGATGGGGCGCTATAAATTGATCCAGCTGGAAGAACCGCCATTTGATGCAGGTGCGTGGAAGACCCTGACTGACGCAGACAACCCGAACCCGAAGCCGACACGCTCATTGGCTTCCAAGCTGAGCATTGGCGTGTCGACGCCGTTCCAGCAGGAACATCCACAGATTGCCCAGTTCTTCGAGAAGGTCGAGTTTCCCATCGAGCCGCTTAACAAAGCCTTGGCGACGATGAGCGAGCACCACACGCCGCCTCGGGAGGTGGCCCAGGCGTTTCTCAAGGAACATCCGCAGGTGTGGAAGGCCTGGTTGACGGAAGATGTGGCGCGGAAGGTCGAGGCGAGCCTCAAGTAACCGGCGGTCTTTGTATCGAGTGAAGGTCAAGATGTGGGAGCTGGCTTGCCTGCGATGACTGAGTGTCAGACAACATATTTTTATGCTGACCCACCGCTATCGCAGGCAAGCCAGCTCCCACATTTGACTGTATTCAAGCTTTAGAATTTGGTCTGTACGGCCAGCTCAAAGGTCCTCGGCGTCCCCAGATAGTACGCCGGCGACACATGGGCAAACTCGGCATACACCTCGTTAGTCAGGTTACGTACGCGCCCGGTTACCGAGGTATGCGCATCCACCTTATAGCGCAGGAAGGTGCCGAACAGCGTATAGGCCGGTACGGTCTGGGTGTTGGCATTGTCTGCATACACCTGGGCGACATAGCGCGCATCCACCCCGCCTTGCCAATCCTCGGCAAAGTCATAGGTCAACCATAGGTTACCCACGCGCTTGGGCACGTTGGTTGGCGTATTGCCCTTGCGCGACACCACGGCGCCGCTGGCGATTTTCTCGTTGAACTCATCGTACTGCGCGTCCACCCAGGCGAAGTTGCCTTCGGCCAATAGCCTCGGCGTGATGCGCAACGAACTGGCCAGTTCGATGCCCTTGGACGACTGCGCGCCCACCGGGATGCTGCTGGTCGGGTCCAGCGGGTCGGTGACGGCGAAGTCCTTGCGTTCGATCCTGTACGCGGCGACCGTGGCGGAACCGCGGCCTTCCAGGTAATCGAACTTGCTGCCGATTTCCCATTGCTTGCCGGTGGACACGTCGAACACCTGTGTAGTGGTGTTGGGCTGTTCGACGGCGGTGCTGTATTGCACATAGACGTTGGCGGAGGGGATGAACTGATAGGTCAGGCCCGCCCGGCCCGTTACCGGCTCCCAACTGCGCTTGAAGTGTCGCGGGTTGGTGGCGGTGATCGTACGATGGTTGGTCACGTCCAGATCGATGGCGTCATAGCGCAGGCCGGTCAGCAGCGAGAGCTTATCCGTCAGTCCCAGACGGTTTTCCACGAACAGTGCCTTGGTAGTCACCTGGTTGGTCTTGTCCTTGACGAAACCCGGTTGTGTACCGGGAATATCATAGAAGTGCCCCGGGGCGTAGTGGTTCGGGTCTACGGTACTTTTGCCCGGCACGTTCAACGGGCTGTTAGTGGTGCTGTTGATCTTGTACTCAAAACCGCCGGACCAGGTGGTGGCGAGGCCGAAGACGCTCGTGTCATGGCGCAGTTCGAACTGGTTGCCGTTCTGCGCGCCTTGGTGGCGCACCTGATAGGCCGTCGAGCGGTTCACCGCGCTGTTGTCGGCGTTGTATTGGTAGGTCTCCAGGTTGCGGTAGTCGCGCTGGCTGTCGAGGTGGTAGAGGGTATTTTTCAGTGTGGTGCTGTCGTTGATCCGGTAGTCGATGATCGAGCGTGCCCAGATCGTGCGTTGCTCATAACGGCCGTCGGCAACGTTGTAGTTATTGAAGCGGTTGTGCTTGTCGATCTTCAGCTCACCGGCCTTGGGGTTGAGCACCGGCGTGCCCCAGTACGGGCTGTCTTCATGTTCGTCCTGATATTCCAGCGCCAGGGTGTGGGACAGGTTCGGGGTAAGGTCGCTGAGCAGGGAAAACGCCACGCTCCAGGCATCGCGCCGGTCGCGGTCGATGTAGCTGTGATTGGTGTTGCGGCTCACATCCAGGCGGGCGTAGTGCTGCACTTCGGCGCCGGGTTCGGTCAGCGCATGGTTGAGGCCGAACGCCATACCGGCGGTGTCGTAACTGCCATAGCTCAGTTGGCCCTCGATGGCCTGTTCCTCGCGGCTTGCCAGCTTGGTCACGTAGTTCAGCGAGCCACCCACTGAGCCTGCGCCGTTGATCAAGGAGGAGGGGCCGCCTACCAGTTCGACACGATCATAGATCCACGCATCCACCGGCCGCGCCAGGCCCGTGGCGACATTGATGCCGTTGAACATCTGGGTGATCTGGCTGCTGGTAAACCCTCGGTACGAGACAAACCCGCCAAACCCAGGCGGCGCGCTGGCGTTGACGCCGGGCAGGGTATTGGCCGCATCGCGGAAGGTCTTGGCGCCGTGGCGCTCGATATCGTTGCGGTTAGCAATGGCCACCGACGCCGGGGTTTCCCGCACGCTCAGGCCCAGGCGCGAGGCCATGCCGCTGGATTGGTCCAGGGCCAGCCCAGGCTCGGCACTTTGCTCGCCGTCAATGGTGGTTGGCGCCAACTCAAGGGCCGAGGCGCAAACAGGCAGGCAGCCGAACAGGCCCGCCAACAGGGGTAAATGTTTCATGGTTGAATCCTGAAAACTTGGCTCGAAAACAACGCACTGCTCCCGTACTCCTTACGGAAACGAAGCGGTGCAGATCAGAACGCGCAGGGATCAGGCGAAGGCAGGTGGCGCGCGCGGATTAGCCGCAGGCCAGGTGAAGCGGGCGGGAATGTCGGCGGCGAGCACCACCGCTGCGGGCGGCGCATGGGGTTGCGGCAGGACTGCCACATTCAGGTGGGAGTTGAGCGCCGGGCCCATGCCGCCGGTAGAACACAGCGGGCAACCAAACGCCTTCGACAGCGTTGGCAGGCTCTCATCCGTAGAATTGCTGGGCAGGGGCGCCTGGGTACGTGGGTCCACCGTACAGAATTGGCCGCTGATGCCATTGAGCTGCATCCCCACCATCTGCCCATGACCAATGCTGCAGGCGAACACATTGAACAGGACGCAGCAGTAGAGCATCCAGGCAATGAGTGAGCGGTCGGCACGGGCGAGTTTCATGGGGCGGCACTTTATCATCAGCGACCGACGAAATGCCTGCAAAAAAACTCAGGGCGACTATCCTCATTCGCACATTTTTATGGAGCGCCGACCATGAGCTTTGTGATTGCGCGATGGATCGTCGGGGTATTTACCTTCATCAGCATGGTGCACCTGTATTGGGCTGCGGGTGGCAAGCTCGGCAGCCTGGCCGCTATCCCGCAACTGCCCGGAGAGTTTGCCAGCGGGCCGCGACCGGCGTTCAAGCCGTCGGCGCTGGGGACTTTTCTGGTGGCGATGGGGCTGGTGGCGATTGCCTTGCTCGTGTGTCTGCGCGCCGGGCTGTATTTCTCCCCGGTGTCCCACGGGGCGTTGCAATGGGGCATCAGCGCGATTGCCGTGCTGATGTTTGCCCGGGCGATCGGGGATTCGGAGCTGGTGGGTTTTTTCAAGAAGGTCGGCGGGTCGAGGTTTGCTCGCCTGGATACCTATTTCTATTCGCCGTTGTGCCTGGTGTTGGGCGCCGGCCTGCTGGTGGTGGCGTGGAGCTGAGCCTGAGCCCACAGATACCTGGCTGACACCGCGCAATCCAAATGTGGGAGCTGGCTTGCCTGCGATGCAGACACCTCGGTCTACCAGCCAAACCGGGTTGATCCCTTCGCAGGCAAGCCAGCTCCCACCTTCAACCACCCTCGACAGGTAACCCCGAGCGCCACCAAGCCCCTCTGGCCGCCATTTGATTCACCTCCAAGTATTTCCCAGACAAAAACACACCCCCCGGTTTTATAGCGCTTGACCTTCCCAGTATGGCAAGCCGGATAAAAACCCCAAGTGTCGGTTTGTCTTGAAAATTCCAAGGAGGGTGAACGATGTACACCAAACCAGTAAGCCTGATCACCGGGGCGTTGGCCGTAGCGTTGATGCTCGGCGGATGCTCGGACAATGCGCCGCCAGCCGCAGCGGCCAAGCCACCCGGCGTGCCGGTCGCCCAGGTGGTGGCGCGTGCGGTGACGCCGTTTGTGGAGTACACCGGTTCGTTGACCGCCATCGACCAGGTTCAATTGCGCCCGCGAGTCAGTGGCTATCTGCAAAGTGTCAGCGTGCCCGAAGGGCAGTTCGTGGCCAAGGGCAGCCCGTTGTTTGTGATCGACCCGCGTATGTTCCAGGCGGCAGTGAACGCAGCCAAGGCACGTCTGCGCGAGGCCGAGGCCAATGCGTTGCTGGCCCAGGCCGAGCATGGCCGCGCCGAGCAGTTATATGCCAAAAAGGTGGTGGCACGTGATCGTCTCGACACCGCCGTTGCTTCGTTGAACGCCGGCAGAGCGCAGGTGGAGGCCGCCAGGGCTGCGCTGGATACGGCCCAACTGGACCTGAGTTACACCCGCGTGACCGCACCTATCAGCGGGCGTATCGACCGCGCCCTGGTGACGGAAGGCAACTATGTCACCCGTGGGGAAACAGCGCTGACCACGATTGTTTCCATCGACCCCTTGCATGTGTATTTCGATGTGGATGAACGCACCTATCTGCATTCGTTGGCAGCGACGCGGCAACACGCCGGGTCCAAGGGCGACCAAGCCGCCAAGGTCATGGTGGCGATGCTCAACGACACCACCTATGCACGGGCCGGTCGCGTGGATTTTCTGGCCAACTCGGCCGACCGCAAGACTGGCACGGTGCGCGTGCGTGCGGTGGTGGAAAACCGGGACGGGCGCTTGACGCCGGGGCTGTTCGCCAAGGTCAAGCTGGATACCGGCGCAGCGCAACCCCGGGTGTTGATTGCCGACCATTCCATCGGCACCGACCAGGGCCGCCGTTATGTGCTGGTTGTCGGTGAGGGCGACAAGACCGAGTACCGCCCGGTGGAAGTGGGCCCGGTGGTCGACGGCCTGCGGGTCATCGAGCAGGGCCTGCAACCGGGCGAGCGCATTGTCGTCAAAGGGCTGGTGCGCCCCGGCATGCAGGTAACACCGCTGGCCGCCAGTATTGACGGCAAGCCGCTTGAAGCACCGCTGGCGGTGGGGGGCGTGCAATGAGCTTCCCACGCTTTTTCATTGACCGACCGATCTTCGCCATCGTCCTGTCGGTGTTGATGATGATCGGCGGCATCGTGGCCTTCTTCCATCTACCGTTGAGCGAATATCCCGCCGTCACGCCGCCCACGGTGCAAGTGACGGCGTCGTATCCGGGGGCCAACCCGCAGGTGATTGCCCAGACAGTGGCGGCGCCGCTGGAACAGGTGATCACCGGGGTTGAGGGCATGCTTTACATGACCTCGCAGTCGGCCACCGATGGACGCATGATCCTGACCGCAACGTTCGCCCAGGGCACCAATGCGGACATGGCGCAGATCCAGGTGCAGAACCGTGTTTCGCGGGCTTTGCCGCGCTTGCCCGAAGAGGTGCAGCGCCTGGGTGTGGTCACGCAGAAAACCTCGCCGGACATCCTCATGGTGGTCCACCTGCTGTCCCCCGACCAACGTTATGACCCGCTCTACATCTCCAACTATGCCTACCTGCAGGTGCGCGATGAGTTGTCGCGCCTGCCGGGGATCAACGATGTGCTGGTGTGGGGCGCGGGTGAATACAGCATGCGCCTGTGGCTCGACCCGGACCTGATCGCCGCCCGTGGCTTGACCGCCGGTGATGTGATTGCTGCCGTGCGCGAGCAGAACGTGCAAGTGGCGGCCGGCTCGGTCGGCCAGGCGCCGGACTCCACTGCGGCGTTCCAAGTCACGGTCAATACCCTGGGGCGCCTGACGGATGAAGAGCAGTTCGGCGACATCATCATTCGCACCGGCGATAACGGCCAGGTCACGCGCTTGCGCGATGTGGCACGTATCGAGATGGGGGCCGATGCCTACGCGCTGCGCAGCCTGTTGGACGGCGAGCCTGCGGTGGCCTTGCAAATCATCCAGAGCCCTGGGGCAAACGCGCTGGATGTGGCGCAGTCGGTGCGCGATACCATGCAGCGCCTGCAAACCAGCTTCCCCGAGGGGTTGGTGTCGCGGATTGCCTATGACCCCACGGTGTTTGTGCGCGCTTCGCTGGAGTCGGTGGCCATCACGCTGATGGAAGCGATCCTGCTTGTGGTACTCGTGGTGGTGGTGTTCCTGCGCAACTGGCGCGCGTCGCTGATTCCTTTGATGGCCGTGCCGGTATCGATCATCGGCACCTTTGCGGTCATGCACCTGATGGGCTTCTCCCTCAATACCTTGTCGCTGTTCGGCCTGGTGTTGTCGATCGGCATCGTGGTCGACGATGCAATCGTGGTGGTGGAGAACGTCGAGCGGCATATCGAAAACGGCGAGGAGCCGATGCAGGCTGCGCGACGGGCGATGAGCGAGGTCACCGGCCCTATCATTGCGATCACCTCGGTGCTGGCGGCCGTGTTCATTCCCACCGCGTTTCTCAGTGGCCTGCAAGGCGAGTTCTATCGGCAATTTGCGCTGACCATCGCGATTTCCACCATCCTCTCGGCGGTCAACTCGTTGACCCTCAGCCCGGCGCTGGCCGGCCTGTTGCTGCGGCCACGGCATGCCGCTGTGGTGCATGACCCGCGCAGCCTGCGTGGTCGCGCCGCACGCCTGTTGGAGGTGCTGGGCCGGCCGTTCCAGCGTGCGCCGCAAGCCTATGGCAACACTGTGCGCAAGGTCGTCGGCCGTCGTGGCGTAGCGCTGTTGGCTTACGGCGGTTTGCTCGCATTGACCTGGTTCGGCTTCAACGCGGTACCGGCCGGCTTCGTGCCGATGCAAGACAAGTACTACCTGGTCGGTATCGCCCAACTGCCGAACGCGGCCTCGTTGGAGCGTACCGATGCGGTGGTGCGGCAAATGTCGAAAATCGCCCTGGATGAGCCGGGGGTCGAGAGTGTCGTGGCGTTCCCGGGGCTGTCGGTCAACGGCTTCGTCAACGTTCCGAATGCGGCGGTGATGTTCGTCATGCTTGATCCGTTTAAAGAGCGCACCTCGCCGGATATGGCGGCGGTCGCCATCGCCGGGCGTCTGCAGGCCAAGTTTGCGAGCATCCCCGACGGCTTCCTCGGCGTGTTCCCGCCGCCACCGGTACCGGGTCTCGGGGTCACCGGGGGCTTCAAGCTGCAGGTCGAAGACCGTGGCGGCGTCGGGCTGGAGGCGCTGGTGCAGCAGACCCAGGTACTGATGACCAAAGCCACTGAGTCAGGCCAGGTGGCCGGGCTGATGACCAGCCTGGACGTCAATGCGCCGCAACTGAATGTCGACATCGACCGCACCCAGGTCAAGAGCCAGGGCGTGCGCCTGGCGGATGTGTTCGAGTCGCTGCAGGTCTATCTGGGGTCGCTGTATGTCAATGACTTCAACCGGTTTGGTCGCACCTACAAAGTCACGGCCCAGGCCGATGCGGACCACCGCATGCAGGCCGAAGCCATCGGTCGTCTGCAGGTGCGCAACGCCGACGGGGACATGCTGCCGTTGTCGGCGTTTGTCACGGTCACGCCGAGCTCCGGGCCTGACCGGGTGATTCACTACAACGGCTATCCCTCGGCGGATATCTCTGGCGGCGCGATGCCAGGGGTCAGCTCCGGGCAGGCGGTTGCGCTCATGGAGCGCCTGGCCCAGGAGGTACTGCCCGAGGGCGTGACCTATGAATGGACAGACCTGACCTACCAGCAAAAGCTCGCCGGGTCATCGGCGCTGTTTATTTTCCCGCTGTGTGTGCTGCTGGCTTATCTGATCCTTGCCGCGCAGTACAACAGTTGGCTGCTGCCGCTGGCGGTGTTGCTGATCGTGCCCATGTGCCTGCTCAGCGCAATCCTCGGCGTGTGGCTGGTGGAGGGCGACAACAACGTGTTCGTGCAGATCGGGTTGGTGGTGCTGGTGGGCTTGGCGGCGAAGAACGCCATCCTGATCGTCGAGTTTGCCCGCAGCCTTGAAGCCGAAGGCGCCAGCCCATTGGAAGCGGTGATCCACGCCTGCCAATTGCGCCTGCGCCCTATTTTGATGACGTCCCTGGCGTTTATCGCCGGCGTAGTCCCGTTGGTGTTTGCCAGTGGCGCCGGGGCCGAGATGCGCCATGCCATGGGGGTTGCGGTGTTTGCCGGGATGTTGGGCGTGACGCTGTTCGGTCTGTTCCTGACGCCCGTGTTCTATGTGGTGATGCGCAGCCTGGCGCTGCGCGTTCAGCGTCAGGGGGCGAGTCCGACGGTGCAGCTAAAGGAGAGCGCATCATGAAACAGGCGTATCCAGCTTTTCTGTTGTCGTTGACCCTGCTGGCCGGTTGCGGCTCGGTGGGGCCGGACTATTCCGCGCCAGTGCTGCCCGCTGCGCAGCGGGCGACGAGCTTCGGCGCGCCCATCGCCGGGCTTGGTGCGGGCGAGGTCGAAGTGCAGTGGTGGCAAGTGTTCGACGAGCCGGCATTGAGCCAATTGATTCAACAGGCACTGGCGGCCAACCACGACATCGGCATCGCCGCCGCACGCCTGGACGAAGCCAAGGCGCTGTTGCGCGAAAGCCGCCAAGGCTTCCTGCCCAGCGGAGGCGCCGCCCTGGGTTACGAGCACCGCCAGCGCAGCGAGGTAGAGACCCCGTTCGGCGAGCAGCGCTCCATTGAAACCACTCGGGCGGCGGTGGATGCAGCCTGGGAAATCGACTTGTTTGGGCGCGTGCGTCGCTCGGTGGAGGCGGCCCAGGCCCAGGCGGGGTCGCGTCAGGCGTTGCTGCGCAGCGTGCAAGCGAGCGTCGCGGCGACGGTCGCGGCTACCTGGTTCGAGTTACAAGGGATCGAAGCCGAACAGGCGGTGGTCGCGGATATCAGCCAGAGCCAGCGCGACAGCCTGGGCCTGGTGGGGCAGATGGTTAGCGTCGGCGCCGCCACCGAATTCGACCGGCTGCGTGCCGAGGCCTTGTTGCGCAATGTGGAGGCCGTAGCGCCTGACCTGGAGCGACGTCGCGCCAAGTCAACCAACGCGTTGGCGGTGCTGCTGGGGCAAGCGCCCCAGGGGTTCAAGCCACCGCTGGCCCGGCCTGGGCGTGAAACCTTGAACCTGCGCACGTTGCAGGTGGGAGACCCGGCCGGCTTGCTGGCGCGCCGTGCCGATATTGCCGCGGCCGAACGCACGCTGGCGGCTGCGACCGCGCAGATTGGCGTGGAAACCGCTGGTTTGTATCCGGATATCCAGGTGCAGGGTTCCATCGGTTTGCTGGCCGGAAGTCTCAGCGCCCTGGGCGATGCGGGCATGCAGTCGAACTTTATCGCGCCGGTGATTCGCTGGTCACTGCTGGACACCGGGCGCGTACGAGCGCGGATTGCCGCCAGCGAGGCACGCACCCAGGCCGCGTTGATCGCTTATGACCAGACCGTGTTGCGGGCCCTGCAGGAAACCGATGATGCGTTCCAGGCCAACCGTACGGCCGGCAACGCACTGGGCTTGCGGCTGTTGGAGGCGGCCGCCAACCGTGAGGCAGCCAGCTTTGCGCGCGAGCGGTTTGCGCAAGGCGAGGGCGTGTACCTGGATGTGCTTGAGGCCGAACGCGCGGACTTCACCAGCCGCCGGGCATTGACGGCGGCGCGCACGGAACAGCGCTTGGCGGTGGTGGGGATCTATAAGGCGCTGGGTGGTGGGTGGGAGATCTGTGAGAGGGCGGGGCAGGCGTGCAAGGGGGCCACGGTGTTGCGCTAACGCGATGCGACGCGGGGCCTGTGGGAGCTGGCTTGCCTGCGAAGACGGCCTGCCAGCCGACGCATTTCTACCTGATGCGCCGGGTTCCAACTGTGGGAGCTGGTTTGCCTGCGAAGACGGCCTGCCAGCCGACGCATTTCTACCTGACACGCCGGGTTCCAACTGTGGGAGCTGGCTTGCCTGCGATGGCGGCATGCCAGCCGACACAGGGTTATCAGACCGTACATATCCATTCCTGCGGTAACGGCCACCTAGGGTTCCGCTCTGACAGCGGCTCACTTCGCATCGTGGTTACCGTCTACCGCTACAGCGTTGTGCAAATACTCATGCTTGCCTCAGGCAAACAGCCCAAGATTTCGCGCCTGGACAGCTCTGCGTCCGTCATACTGGCAAGCATGACTTTTGACTCGCCTCTCGCCGCTTACCAACATGCCATCGCCCAGCCAGGTTTCGTCGCCGACGACGCCCAGCGCCGGGCGGTACAAGCCTTGCAAACCTGTCACGAGGCCTTGCATCAAGGGCGTTCGTCGATTGCCGGCGTTTACCTGTGGGGCCCGGTGGGGCGTGGCAAGACCTGGTTGATGGACCAGTTCTACCAAAGCTTGCGCGTGCCTGCGCGGCGCCAGCATTTTCATCACTTCATGGCGTGGGTGCACCAGCGCTTATTCCAGCTCACGGGCACCCAGGACCCCTTGCAGGCGTTGGCCAGGGAACTGAGCCAGGCGGTGCGCGTGCTGTGCTTCGATGAATTGTTTGTGAATGATATCGGTGACGCGATCATTCTCGGCCGCCTGTTCCAAGTGATGTTCGAAGAGGGTGTGGTGATGGTGTGCACGTCCAACCAGCCGCCCGACCAGTTGTATGCCGGTGGCTTCAACCGTGAGCGTTTCCTGCCGGGTATCGACGCGCTCAAGCAGCATATGCAGGTGGTGGCCGTGGACGGTGGCGAGGATCATCGCTTGCATCCCGGCGTGGGCATGCAGCGCTATTGGGTGAATCAGCCCGAGGCACTGGCGGCGCTGTTCCGACAGTTGAGCCAAGGCCAAACCGTGACCAGCGGGGTGGTAAGCGTAGGGTACCGCACCATCATGACGGTGCAGGCCAGTGACACCGTGCTTTGGTGTCGCTATGCCGACCTGTGTGAGCAGCCCCTGGCCGCGATGGATTTCATGCTGTTATGTGATCGCTTCCACGCCATCCTGCTAGGAGACGTCCCCAACCTCAGTGCACAGAAACGCCCGGGCCGGATTGCCCGTGGCACCGAAGACGGCGCCGAGCGCGTGGTGGCCGGGGATCGAGAGTTGCCACAGTTGTCGGTGCATGACGACAGCGTACGGCGTTTTATCGCGTTAGTGGACGAATGCTACGACCGCAAAGTGCCACTCTTTATCGACGCCGAGGTGCCGTTGCACAGCCTGTACACCGAAGGCTACCTGGAGTTTCCTTTCCGCCGCACCCTGAGCCGTCTGCAAGAGATGCAGTTGGAACGCTTCGCCACCTAGGAAAAATCGCCGCTCCAAAGCTCTTTGCACGCTTTGATGCGCGCAAGCTTCGCATTTTCTGTCAGAGATTTGTCGCTTATCTCCTTCATCTACTGCCGACTCCACGCTTACAATCGCAGCTCTCAAAGGGAAACGATTCCCTGGTTGTCGCTATCGAGGAAGGAAATGGACACCCCAGACATCCTGGTGCTGCAAGCCAGCTATACCAACGCCGTGCACGCCGACGCCATTGGCCTGTTGCTCAACCATTACGCTGAAGATCCGATGGGCGGCGGCCATAGCCTGCCAGCCGATCTCTTGCAGCAGTTGCCAGCCGAACTGGCCAAGCGCCCACACGCGTTCAGTGTGCTGGCGTTCGTCGGGGGGGAGCCAGCGGGGTTGGTCAATTGTTTCGAGGGCTTTTCGACCTTCGCCTGCCGGCCCTTGGTCAATGTCCATGATGTGGTGGTGAAAGAGCAGTTTCGGGGGTTGGGGTTGAGTCAGAAGATGCTGCAAAAGGTCGAGGAAATCGCCCGGCAGCGCGGTTGCTGCAAGATTACCCTCGAAGTGCTGGAAGGCAATACTCTGGCGCAGGCGGCGTACCGCAAGTTCGGTTTTGACGACTCAGTGTTTGATCCGGCCCATGGGCGGATGTTGTTCTGGAATAAATCGTTGTAATAAATAACCGGCAAAAAAAAGGCGCCATTAAATGGCGCCCGATAAACCTTTGCCAACGGAGCAGAATGGCGCAGGGTGCTACGGATTAAGTAAGCATTAACTCAGCTGTTCGGTTGCGCCTGATCAACCGAGTCGGCCTTGACCGACTTGCCATCGGCGCTGGCAACTTGTTGCTCAGCCTTGCCGTGGGTTTTTTCCTGAATGAAGCTGAAGTTGTTGTAGAACTCCTTGGAGCGCTCTGCGCCGCCCTCTGCAAAGGCAGCGGCAGAGGTCAGGGTCATCAGGCTGGCCAGCATCAAGGTCGAGAGTTTCATAGTGGTATCCCCATTAAAGTGATAGGTGTCTGGTCGCTTCGTGATCAGATCATGGAGCGACTATGGCGTTATCTTATTAAGTGGGAATTAACGGGAGATGCCGTTGAAGTTAACAGTTTTGTTAACTTCAACGTGCGAGGCTATAACTTCCAATCCAATGCCAGCGTGACGGAGCGCGGTTCGCCCCAATACACGCCGTTATAAAAGCCAACGCGCTCGTAATATTTCTTATCAAAGAGGTTGTTCACGTTGACCGACGCCGAAACCTGTTCGTCGAACTGGTAGCGCGACATCAGATTGACCACGGTGTAGCCCTGTTGCGTGATTTTCGCCCGGGTGGTTATTGGCCTACCTTCGCTGTTGCGCTGCCCGGTCGGGCGGTTGCTGAAGTCGTAGGTTTCGCTTTGCCAGTTCACGGCGCCGCCGACCGTCAGTTTGCGCCAGGCGCCGGGCAGGCGATAGGCGCTGGAGATCTTCACCAGGTTCAAGGGTTGGCTGGTGTTGTTGCGTTTGTCAGAGCCATTGACCGAATGGGTGTAGGTGTAGCCGGCGGACAGGTTCCAGTCCGGCGTGATTTCACCGGCGGCTTCCAGCTCGAAGCCGTTGACCTTGTTACCTTTGCCGCCGGATTTGTAGTACTCCTCGCCCGTGACCGGGTTGGGCGGGACTGAGTCATCCCGCTCGGCGACGTTGTCCTGGGTACTCCAGAAGTACGCGGCGGCCAGGTTCAAACGCTCGTTCAGCACACTGCCCTTGAGGCCCACTTCGTAGTTACTGCCGACCACAGGCTCCAGGTACTTCTTGTTGGCATCACGGTAGTCCTGGGGTTTGAAGATGTCGGTATAGCTGGCGTAGACGGTGTACTGCGGCGTGATGTCGTAGAGCAGGCCGGCGTAGGGCGTCCACATATCATTGTGGGTCTGGCTGGTTTTGCCCGAAGCGGTCAGTTGGTCGTTGGCATCGTATTTGGGCTCTGCGCTTTCCAGCTCCCAACTGCCGTAACGGCTGCCCAGTACGGCGTGCAAGCTGTCTGTGAGGCTCAGCCTTGTGGCCAGGTAGCCGGCTTTCTGTTGTTTCTTGCTGTGCTCACCCTTCAGGTCGGTCACCTGGTCGGTGAACTTGCCGATGCCGCCCATGTGCTTCCAGTCCTGAATGGGGTAATAGCTGGCTGGCAGGTCGCTGCGCATGAAGGGCGAGACATCCCGTTGGGCGGCTTCGCCATAGCCCATCATCAGCGCGTGTTCGCGGCCCAGCAGCGTGTAGCTGCCGGCCAGGTTGAGGTCGATGGCCTCCATGCGCGAAGTGCCGCGCATATGGCTGGCCCAAGCCGTCATGCCGCTGCGGTCGGGGTTGGGGAAACCGGCGCCGCCGTAATACACCTTGCCATCGGTGTCGCTCTGGCGATGGGTATAGGCGGCCTTCAGGTGCCAGTCGCCGCCGAGCCGATGGTCGAGGGTGGCGAAGGTGGTCTTGTCGGTCAGCGGCCAGGAACTCCAGTGCGCCGCCATGTTGGTGGAGCGGGGCAGCCTGGCCTTGCCGCCCTGGCTGTTCCAGTAGGGCACGGTGCCCCAAGACGTGCCTTGCACCTGTTTGTCCTGGTAATCAAAGCCTGCGGCCAGCACGGTATCGTCGGAAAGGTCAGCCTCGAGAATGCCGTAGCCCACCGCCCGCTGCAGCCCATAGTTGTCACGAAAAGACTTGCTGTCGCGGTAAGCCAGCACGCTACGCCCGCGCAGTTTGCCGTCGAACGCCAGCGGGCCGCCCACGTCAACGTAGCTGTAGTAGTTGTCATGGCTGGCGCCACTGATGCCGGTCTTGGCCTGCCATTGGGCGGTAGGGCGCTTGCGCACCATGTTGACGGTCGCCGAAGGGTCGCCTGCGCCCGTGGTCAGGCCCGTCGCGCCGCGCACTACTTCAATGCGGTCGTAGATGATGGTGTCGGCGTCGGTCTTCATGTAGCCGAAAGTGTTGAGCATCCCGTCAACCTGGAAGTTGCTGATGCCATAGCCTCGGGCGGAGTAGTAGACACGATCGGAGTCGTAATGCTGAACGTTGACGCCCGTGGTCTGGCGCAACACATCCGTCAGGGTATTGAGATTGAAGTCGTCCATCTGCTGGCGTGTGATCACCGAGATCGATTGCGGGGTTTCCTTGACGGAGAGGTTCAGCCGCGTGGCGGTGCTCATCGAGCCAGTAGTGTAGGCGCCGGTGTGCTCGGTGGTGGCGCCCAGGCCGTCGGCGCTGATGGTGGTCGCGCCCAGTTCCAGGGCTTTGGCGGGGGCTGTATCGGGGTCGGTGTCGGCCCGCGAATCCGGGCTCAGCGCCAGGCTGAACAGGCCGAGGGTGAAGGTCATGGAACGGGTGAAGGGCGCAAACATCGCTGCAGACTCCTTGTCGTCTTTGATACCTCCCCAGGCAGGGAGGGCTTGGTTCAAAGACGAAAGGAACTGCGGAACTTTAGGCTCAAACGAGAATGATTGTTATCTTTCTGTTACAAGACCCTGGCTTACTTGGCCACCACTTCGGCGCCGTCGGCCTTCTTGGGCTTGATCAGGCTGAAGTCGATCAGCGCCTTCTGCTTGGTCTCGTAAGGGTTGCCGATCAACAGGGGGCGAGGCTTGAAGCTGTCGCTCACCAGGCTCTTGCTGTGGTCCAGCTCATCGAAACTCAAGCCTGCCATGTCGGCCCAGGTGTGGATCAACTGCGAACTGCTGTAAGGCCGCTGCAAGTCGCCGGCGAAGCTCCAGTCGTGACTTTCGCGCCATTTGGGCGAGGCGTAGGCCATGAACGGGATGGTGTACATCGGCGCGGTCGGCTTGCCTTCGTTACGCCCCAAGGTGTCGTGGCCGGCGGAGTCGAACACGTCTTCGCCGTGGTCCGAGAGGTACAGCAAAAAGCCGTTGGGGTCGGTCTTGGCGTAGTCCTTGATCAGGCTGGAGACCACGAAGTCGTTGTACAGCACCGCGTTGTCATAGCTGTTGTAGGTCGGCAACTGCGCATCGCTGACACCCGCCGGCACGCCCTGGCGGTCGGTGAACTTGTCGAAGGTCTGCGGGTAGCGATACTGGTAGCTCATGTGGGTGCCCAGCAGGTGCACCACGATGAACTTGCGTTCGGCGGTATCGGCCAGGGCCTTGGAAAACGGCGCCAGTACATCGCCGTCGTACTGACGGGCGTTCTGGTTGCGGTTGTTGTTCAGGTACACCTGCTCGTCGGCCTGTTCGGAAAAGGTCGTGAGCATGGTGTTGCGTTTGGTCATGGTCTGCTGGTTGGTGATCCAGAAGGTCTTGTAGCCAGCCTGTTTCATCACGCTGACAATCGACGGTGTCTTGAGGTACAGGTCCGGGTTTTCTTCGTCAGCGAAGGTCAGCACCTGTTGCAGCGCTTCAATGGTGTAGGGGCGCGGGGTGATGACGTTATCGAACACGGCCAGTTGGTCGCGCAGCTTGTCCAGCTCCGGCGTGGTGTTGCGCGGGTAGCCGTAGAGGCTCATGCGCTGGCGGTTGGTCGACTCGCCGATGACCAAGACAAGTGTGGACGGCTGGCCGGCCATGCTGTCCTTGAGGTTGTTCAAGGGCGGGATCTTGCTTGCACTGGTGAGCATGCCTTGCATGTTGTCCAACTGCTCGGTGTAGCGACGATAGGCGACGATCATCTGCCAAGGCACGGCAGGCTCGATGCGGGTTTCAAAACGATCGATGGCCAATTCCATGGTTTCGCTGGTGGCGATCTGCTTGACCAGTGGGTAGCCCACCACCGCCAGGACGATGGCAATGGCTGCCACGATCGACTGGCCGCGAGGCAGGTACACCGGGCGCAAGCGCGTCCACAGGAAGATGGCGAAGGCGGTGTGGGCAATGAACGCCAGCACGATCCACCAGGCAAAGTATTGGGTGGCGTATTCGCCGGCTTCAGAGATGTTCGACTCGAACATGATGAAGATGACGCTCTGGGAGAATTCCTGCTGGTAAATGAAGAAATAACCCAGGCTCGCCATGGAGCAAGCCCACAGCACCACGCCGATCAAGGCGGCGAGCAGGCGCGTACGACGCGGGAACAGCAGCATCGGCGCCAGCCACAGCGCACTCATGAAGAAGGCCTGGCGGAAGCCACTGAAGCCGGAGGTGCCGGTCAGCTGGATAAGAAGTTGGGTAATACCCGAGAAATACCAGAAAAACAGGAATAACCAGCCAAGGCCGGCCCAATCAAAGCCTTTCGCAGTCGTCGTGCTGCGTTTGAACATCGCCATCCAGCGCCCCATCAGAAATAGATTGTCGCGCACAGGCGCGCAACATCGGGCCGCCCAGGAAGTGAGCGGCATCGCGGAACGGGAGTATCAAGAGGGGAATGTGAAAACTTTGTGAGTTTTCTGTAGGTATTGCCTTACAACGCGTTCGGCGCGGGCATCAGCACAGGGCAGGCTTGGCATCCGACGGCTGATCGAGCTGGGCTTGAAGGTGCAAGCGCAGGCGCAGGACTTCCTGTTGCAACTGATCGCGCTCGTCTTTCAACTGGCGCAATTCATCGCGACGGAGGGTGACGTAGAGGGTCTGTGGCGGACGGGTCATCTGTGCTGTGCTCATTGCTTACCTCGCAAATAGCCGGTAGATCGCGGTGCCAAAACAGGTTTCTGGCAACAGTCGGAAGCAAGTTTGAATTCTTTTTCGTGGCAAGGGAACTTTTTTATTTTTGGTGGTCGTGTGACTTTTGTCGGGGTGATGGTGAAACGATGGCAACTTTTTTGCCATGAAACTACACGGATCCGCTCTGGACTAACCCTCATTAGCCTCATTGCGCTATAAACTATGTCACACATTTTTTAGAAGTTAGGAGCATCAGCACATGCAACTGGGGATTATCGGACTAGGCCGCATGGGCGGTAACATTGCGCGGCGCCTGATGCTCAATGGGCATACCACCGTTGTATACGACCGTAACGAAGCCTTCGTCAAAGCCTTGAGCGAGGAGGGCGCCACCGGCGTTGCCGACTTGAAAGCGCTGGTGGCCGGCCTGCAAAAGCCCCGTGCTGTCTGGGTCATGTTGCCGGCGGGCGCGCCCACCGAAGACACCATCAACGCACTGAGCGAACTGCTGGAAGACGGCGATGTGATCATCGACGGCGGCAACACCAACTACAAGGACGACGTGCGTCGCGGCAAGGCCCTGGCTGAAAAGGGCCTGCACTATGTGGACGTGGGCACTTCGGGCGGCGTCTGGGGCCTGGAACGGGGCTATTGCATGATGATCGGTGGCGACACCGAGACCGTGAATCGCCTCGACCCGATCTTCAAAAGCCTGGCGCCGGGCCTGGGTAACATTCCGCGCACCAAGGACCGTTCGGCCTCTGCCGACCCACGTGCCGAGCAGGGCTACATTCACGCCGGCCCAGCGGGTTCCGGGCACTTCGTCAAGATGATCCACAACGGCATCGAGTACGGGATGATGCAGGCGTTTGCCGAAGGTTTTGACATCCTCAAGACCAAGAACTCGGAAAACCTGCCGCAAGACCAGCGCTTTGACCTCAACGTTGGCGACATCGCCGAAGTCTGGCGTCGTGGCAGCGTGGTGTCGTCCTGGCTGTTGGACCTGACCGCCGACGCCCTGGCCACCGACCCGAAACTCGACGGCTACTCGGGCTCCGTGGCCGACAGCGGTGAAGGCCGTTGGACCATCGAAGCAGCGATGGAGCAGGCGGTGCCGGTTCCGGTGTTGTCGACCTCGCTGTTCGCGCGTTTCCGTTCCCGCCAGCAGAGCACCTACGGTGACAAAATGCTGTCTGCCATGCGCTTCGGCTTTGGTGGTCATGTGGAGACTTCCAAAAAATGACCGCCAACGGCAAGAAACCCAAGGCCGAACCTGCTCCACCCACCACATTGTTTCTGTTTGGCGCCCATGGCGACCTGGTCAAGCGCCTGCTCATGCCGGCGCTGTACAACCTCAGCCGTGACGGTTTGCTCGGTGATGGCCTGCGTATCGTCGGTGTTGATCACAACGCCATCAGCGATGCGGACTTTGCCAAGAAACTCGAGGACTTCATTCGTACCGAAGCCTCCAGCAAAGTCAGGGGCAATGCCGAGAACGCCCTCGACCCCGCGTTGTGGGCGCAACTGGCCAAGGGCATCAGCTACGTCGAGGGCGATTTCCTCGACGACAGCACCTATGCCGATATCGCCAGCAAGATCGCTGACAGCGGCACCGGCAACGCGGTGTTCTACCTCGCCACTGCACCGCGCTTCTTCAGTGAAGTGGTGCAGCGCCTGGGCAGTGCCGGTTTGTTGAATGAAACGGACGAGGGCTTTCGGCGCGTGGTTATCGAGAAGCCGTTCGGCTCCGACCTGGCCACCGCCGAGGCGCTCAACGCCTGCCTGCTCAAGGTGATGAGCGAGAAGCAGATCTACCGCATCGACCATTACCTGGGCAAGGAGACGGTGCAGAACATCCTGGTCAGCCGTTTCTCCAACGTGCTGTTCGAAGCGTTCTGGAACAACCACTATATCGATCACGTGCAAATTACTGCCGCTGAAACCGTCGGCGTTGAAACCCGGGGTAATTTTTTCGAAAAAACCGGCACCTTGCGCGACATGGTGCCCAACCATCTGTTCCAGCTGCTGGCAATGGTCGCCATGGAGCCGCCGGCAGCCTTTGGTGCCGACGCGGTGAGGGGTGAGAAGGCCAAAGTGGTCGGTGCGATCCGCCCCTGGTCGCTGGAAGATGCGCGGGCCAACTCGGTGCGCGGCCAATACACCGCTGGCGAAATCGCCGGCAAGCCATTGCCCGGCTATCGCGAAGAAGCCAACGTCGCGCCGGACAGCAGCACCGAGACGTTCGTCGCGCTAAAAGTGATGATTGATAACTGGCGTTGGGTCGGTGTGCCGTTTTACCTGCGTACCGGCAAGCGCATGAGCATCCGCGACACCGAGATCGTGATCTGCTTCAAACAGGCACCTTATGCGCAATTTCGCGATACCGAAGTCGATGAGCTCAAGCCCACTTACCTGAAAATCCAGATCCAGCCGAACGAAGGCATGTGGTTCGACCTGTTGGCCAAGCAGCCTGGGCCGACCCTGGAGATGGCCAATATCGAGTTGGGCTTTGACTACAAGGACTTCTTCGAAATGCAGCCGTCGACGGGTTACGAAACCCTGATCTACGACTGCATGACCGGCGATCAGACCCTGTTCCAGCGCGCCGACAACATCGAGAACGGTTGGCGTGCGGTGCAGCCGTTCCTGGATGCGTGGAAGCAAGATGATGGTATCCAGGCCTACAAGGCTGGTGAGGATGGCCCGGCGGCGGCCGATGCCTTGCTGGCCCGCGATGGCCGCGCCTGGCATAGCCTCGGATGAGTGACGTGACGATTCATCCCGCCCGGTTTGTCCTCAGTGATGTGGACGGGACGCTATTGCATCCCGACCACAGCCTCAGCCAACGCACCGCCGATGCCATTCGCGCTATGCGCGAGGCTGGGGTGATTTTCAGCCTGGCCAGCGGGCGTCCGCCCAAGGCCATGCGGCATTTGATCGAGACCTTTGGCATCGATGTGCCGGTGGCTGGCTTTAATGGCGGTACGTTGGTCAACCCGGATGGCAGCATCCTGATTGCTCATCATCTGCCGGCGGAAGCGGCGCTGATCACCCTGTCGCTGTTTTCCAGCGAGCCGGACGTGGAAGTCTGGGTGTTTGCCGATGGCGACTGGCTGCGCCGTGATCCGCCCGGGCCCATGGTGCAGCGCGAAGCCGATGGCTTGGGCTATGGGCCGGTAGTGGTGGAGAGTTTCGAGCCTTACCTGGACAGGGTCGACAAGATCGTCGCCGCCAGCAACAACACCCAGTTGCTGGTGGAGCTGGAAGCGCAATTGCAGCCGAAAGTGCAGGGGTTGGCCCAGGTGTCGCGTTCGCAGCCGGTGTATCTGGACGTGACCGCGATGCTGGCCAATAAAGGCGAAGCCTTGAAAACCCTGGCTGAACACCTGGGCGTACCGCTTGCACAAACGGCTGCGATTGGAGACGGTGGCAATGACCCGGCGATGTTTCATGTGGCGGGGTTGTCGATTGCCATGGGCCAGGCCGAAGAAACCGTCAAGCGCCAGGCCAATGTGGTCACCGGCAGCAATGTCGAAGACGGCGCTGCCGAGGCGTTCGAACGCTTTATTCTCGCCGCACGTTAAGCGTGCACGTATGACTGTACAACTTCCAGCTCAAGTTTTACTTGGGCTGGAAGTTGCTGCATTGCATTACTTTGGCATCGCCCAGTGTTGCAACTGGTGGCCATCTTTATCGAGCTCGGCACGGGCCTGCAATAGCAGGTTTTCAAGTTGGGCCGGGTCGGTATAGGCAGTCGACGGCAACTGTTTGCTGCCGATGCGGGTGTTGGTGCGGTCGATGACGCTCAGGCTGAGGGCGCCAACGCCATCGTGCCAGGCCACGCATTGAAAAGGCTGGAAGGCACGGTCTGCAATCAAAAGAGCTTCGTTGATGCGCAGCGGAGCGTTCATTTGGGTCTTCTCTCTGTATGCCCATTCAAGTGAGTACCGGCGGTTGGGCTGACCGTGCGGTGGGTTACTTGTACTGATGCACGATGGTGGGGTGCGGGTCACATGCTAGGGCAAGAAATTTTAACGTTCCCTGATTGACGTCATGTAAGCGGCTGTTTTGAAAGCGCAATAAACCTTTCACTGGCGAGCAACTTCTGGCGCGCTACGAAACAGGCATGGCTTTTTGCCCACGCTTATAGCGAAAGGGTACAAGGTAAGCGTCAAGATCTTGCTAGGGTTACCAACAGTCGACACAAACTGTTGTTTCTAAATAACTTTAACAATATTGGCGCCAAGGAACAGTCATGGTTGCGACACCCGCTCAACGCCGCTTACTGGTGGTCGACCCCTGTGACGATTGCCACGGGTTATTACCCGGTTTACGCACCGCCGGCTGGGAAGTGGACAGCTGTGCCTTGGAGGCGGTAGGTGAGCGCTCCTGCGATGTGGGCCTGCTGCGTTTGCAACGCGATCACCTGGAACGCCCTGAAGCAGTCAAAGAGTTGATTGGTCGCAGCGGCACCGAGTGGATCGCCGTGCTCAGCCAGGATGTACTGCGTTTGCAGAACGTCGGCGATTTTGTCTGCGAATGGTTTTTCGACTTTCATACCTTGCCCTTCGATGTGTCCCGGGTGCAGGTGACCCTGGGCCGTGCGTTCGGCATGGCGCGCCTGCGTGGCAAGGGCTACGCCCCGGTGGATGAGCCCCATGAATTGCTGGGCGAAAGCCGTCCCATCCGAGAGTTGCGCAAGTTGTTGTCCAAGTTGGCGCCTACTGAGTCCCCGGTGCTGATCCGCGGTGACAGCGGCACGGGCAAAGAGTTAGTGGCCAAGACTTTGCACCGCCAGTCCCAACGGCATGCCAAGCCGTTCGTCGCGATCAATTGCGGCGCCATCCCTGAACACCTGATCCAGTCCGAGTTGTTCGGCCACGAAAAAGGCGCGTTCACCGGCGCCCACCAGCGCAAGATCGGACGTATTGAGGCGGCCAACGGCGGCACCCTGTTCCTCGATGAAATCGGCGATCTGCCGATGGAGCTGCAAGCCAACCTGTTGCGCTTTCTTCAGGAAAAACACATCGAACGCGTTGGTGGCAGCCAGCCGATCCCGGTGGATGTACGCGTGTTGGCTGCCACCCACGTCAACCTCGAGGCCGCGGTGGAGAAGGGCGCTTTTCGCGAAGACCTGTATTACCGCCTGAATGTGCTGCAAGTGGTCACCGCGCCGTTGCGCGAACGCCATGGCGACGTGGCGATGCTGGCTAACCACTTTTCACGTTTCTACAGCCAGGAAACCGGACGGCGCCCGCGCAGTTTCAGCGAAGAGGCTTTGGTGGCGATGGGGCAACACCCGTGGCCGGGCAATGTGCGTGAACTGGCCAACCGCGTACGGCGCGGCCTGGTGCTGGCCGAAGGGCGGCAGATCGAAGCGGTTGACCTGGGGCTGCAGGGCCAGCAGGTCATTTCGGCGCCGATGGCGACATTGGAAGACTACAAGCACCGTGCCGAACGTCAGGCGCTGTGCGATGTGCTCAACCGGCACAGCGACAACCTCAGTGTCGCGGCCCGCGTGCTGGGGATTTCCCGGCCGACGTTCTACCGGTTGCTGCACAAACACCAGATCCGCTAGGGCGGGTAAAACCAAAGTGGGAGTTGGCTTGCCTGCGAAAGCGGTGGTTCAGTTAAAGCTTCAGTGACTGACACTCCGCTTTCGCGGGCAAGCCCGCTCCCACAGGGGATCTGTGCCAGGCGCTGATCCTGTGGGCAATGCATGGCTAATGTGGGAGCTGGCTTGCCTGCGATAGCGGTGGTTCAGTTGAAGATTCGGTGACTGGCACACCGCTATCGCGGGCAATCCCTCTCCCACAGGGGATCTGTGCCAGGCGCTGATCCTGTGGGCAATGCATGGCTAATGTGGGAGCTGGCTTGCCTGCGATAGCGGTGGTTCAGTTGAAAACTCAGTGACTGGCACGCCGCCTTCGCGGGCAAGTCCGCTTCCACAGGGGATCTGTGCCAGGCGCTGATTTTGTGGGCAATACATAACCAATGTGGGAGCTGGCTTGCCTGCGAAAGCGGTGGTTCAGTTAGAGATTCAGTGACTGACACTCCGCCTTCGCGGGCAAGTCCGCTCCCACAGGGGATCTGTGCCAGGCGCTGATTCTGTGGGCAATACAGGGCCAATGTGGGAGCTGGCTTGCCTGCGAAAGCGGGAGTGCAGTCACAGATGCATCAACTGACCCACCGCCTGCGGGCAAACCAATCAGAAGTAATACGGGAATTTCAGGCTGAACGTAAAGTCCGGTGCATCATCGGTCATGCCAATCGCAAGGTTCGGCACGATGGTCAGGTTATCCGAGGCGGCAATCGTCATACCCACGTTGAAGTAGCCCGCGTTGGCATCGCTGGACACCACCGATTGCCAGTCGCCGCCATCCGGCTTGAGCTTGCTCTTGCGCTGCACCAGGTCGGAAACCGAGAACGACATGCTCATCTTCTCGTTCAAGGCAAAGGCGACGCCGACCCCGAACTGGAAGCTGTCGCCCAGGCGCACCTTGCCTCCCACCTTCTGATTGACTTGACTGCTGATGTCATCGAACGAGTCTTCAAAGTTATGGGTGTACGACAACGAACCGAACAACACGGCCGGGTCGAAGGTCTTGACCAGGGAAATGCCCGGTGTGACCGACCAGACCCCGTTGCCCGTGGGCAGGCTTTCGGGCACGTAGAGGTTGTCGTTGTTCGGTTGCTGGACCAGTTTGATGCCAAAAGGCTCCTTGCCCGTCGGTGCCTTGACGCGCACGGATACCACCGCGTCCGGCAAGGTCGAGGTTTCATCGAGGAACTTGTACGCCACGCCAAAGTTGACATCGCCGATGGTCGGGTCACGAGTCACGGAACCTTCGGACGTGGCGGTGGCGTCGTTGCCGGCGCCGCCCGACTGGTAGGTGGACTCGCGGTACACCACCGGCACGTTCAGGTCGAACTGCCAGCGGTTGTCGACGTTGTAGCGCCCGGTAAGGTCCAGGGTCCAACTGTCGGACTTGATCCGGTCCAGGTTGATGTTGCCGAGGAAAATCGAGTCCAGCGCCAGGAAACCATTGAGCGTCAACTGGCGCGCGTCATAACGGGCATAGGTGATGCCGGTTTCCACGCTGAACTTGCCATTGCCGAAAAAGCCGCTGGCTTCGTTGTACAGGTTGCTCACACTTTGCGCAGGGGCCGAGTCGTCCTTGAGGGCCTGGCCGTAGGAGCTGCCACCCCCGCCAGCGCCACCGGATGCCGCGGCTGCGCCCGTACCGCTAGCCGCGACAGTGTTAGCGCCGTTCTTGAAGTCAGCCGGTGATTTGGCCAGGCGCCTGGGGGCGGGCGTTGCCGGTTGGTCCTCGACCTGGCGCACACGCTGCTCCAGCACGGCCAAGGCTTTTTGCTGCACGTCGTAGCGTTGCTTGAGTTCCAGCAGTTCCTTCTTCAGGGTTTCGATGTCAGCGTCTGGCGCGGCATACAGCACGGATGCGGGCAAGAGCGTACTCAAACAAACCACCGCACTTAGCGATAACGATCGATGCATGAAATAAGCCGTCCTTTTCTAATGCGTGAGTGTCGAGGGTCAGCGTAGTTCAATAACCTAGCGTGCGTAGGCCTTTGAGTTGATCCAGGTTGCAGTTCAACGCGGCGTTATTCAGCCCGCTATTGTTCATCACGACATTGATCTGGGTGATGTTTCTGACAAGGTTGCTATCGCCGGTCAATACCGTGCCCTGCAGCACATTCCCCGCGCCGATCTGTTGCAGGCTGTTGCCCTGGTTGTGATTGGCCTGGATGGCCATCTGCACGCCGCCACTGTTGGCCGATACGCTGACACGGCCCGCGGCGCTGTCCCCGGTCACTGTGCCGCCCGCCACCAGCACCTGGCCGGACTGCAGATTATTGGCGGGGGTAACCCCATTTTCGACGTTGATGCCCACATTGTTGTAGGCGGCGTTGCCATCGCCGGCGGCGCGTACACTTTGGGTCACGCCCTGGCCGCTGCCGAGGCCGGCACCACCGACCACATTTCCGGTGCCGGTGTTGGGGCGCGTGCCGGTACCGGTCGAGCCGGTGGTTTGCACGTAGAACTGTGGAGTAATGGTGGTCTTGTCGATGTGCATGTTGGCCGTGCCGGTGATGTTGTCACCGACGGCATTGGTCCAGGTGCTGCTCATGACAATGCCAAAGCTGATGATGCGCCCCGGCATCACGTAACGGCCACGCAGCTCGGCCATTTCGGCGTCCTTGAGTTCGATGGGCTTGAACCCCGAGGACGCATAAGCAGGCATTGAGGCGGCCAGACACAAGACCGTCAGCCAACGGGAAGTGTTCATCTGCTGCTCCTGGGGCGTCCTGCCCCTTATTGCGCTTCTAGAAGAAGTCGCTCTGGATAAAACCGAAATCCATCAGCTCGGCATCGCCCACAGGCCGGAACTCATTCATCTGGCTCTTGGCGGTCAGCGGCAGGGGCGGGTCGAGCAAGACGTTGGCCTTGTCGTAACCCTCGCCCAGTACGGCGAAGACAATGCCATTCCAGCCTTTGACGAAATCGTCATGGGAATAGCGCTTGTGGCCCAATACGGGGTCACCGATGTACACCCAGTCCTTGTCGGCCCGTTGCAACACCACGAAGTGCTTGTAGCCGCGGATTTCCAGCAGCACCACCACGGGGATTTTCACGGTCAGCAGGGTCTCGGGCGCGATCTTGTAGCCCCGGGCGCGCATGCCGATGCTTTCGAGGTAGCGCTTCATATCCAGCATGGAAAAGCCCTGGGTTCGTACCAGGTCCTGGTCGGCAGTGACCAGCATGCCTTTGATGATGTGTGCTTCGTCGACGTCCAGCCAATAGGCCTGGCGCAGGATGGTGGCGAGGGCCGCGGCACCGCAGCTGAAATCGGTTTTCTGTTCCACCAGGTTGGCGAACCGGCGCTCGCGAATGCTCTCCACCTTCTTGAAAATCACCGCACCGCCGGGCATGGCGGAAATCGCCATGGTGCCTGCCCAGGTCGTGCCGGTGAGTAACATCAGGAGGGTGAGGGTCGCGATACGCATGATCGAATGACCTGTTGGACACTGGAATAAAAAGGGCCTTGTCGCCAAGGCCCCGTTGGATCAGAAGCGCACGCCGCTGGCGCAGACGCTGCAACCTTGGCCGATCGACAGGCTGTTGCTGCCTTGGTTGCCCGCACCGGATTGCAGGTTGACGCCTACGTTGCCGGAGTTGCGGTTAACCGAGTTTTCGAGGCTTGCGTTGTTGGACACGTACTGAGGCTTGCCATAACCATGGCTGCTGGCGGCCGTGTTCAGGTAGCTGTTGTTGAGCGAGTTCTGCTCGGTGTTGGAAGCCGCTGCGATGTTCTTGCCGTCAGCGGTGGTGATGGCCAGGTTGTTTTTACCCTGGTTGCCCTGGCCGGCCTGGCCGTTGTAACCCATGTTGCCGGAGTTGCCGGTGATGGAGCTGTCCAGGGAGGCGTTGTTTTGCGTGCCTTTGTTGACGAAGTTGTTATGCGAGCTGCCTTGGTCGACATCAATCACGGCAAACACGGTGGCGAAGTCGCCTTTGGCACTGGAGATGGCGCCGGCGTTGTCAGCCTGGTTGCCGGAACCTGATTGTACGTTGGCCCCGACATTACCGCTGTTGCTATTTACCGAATTTTCAGCTGATGCATTGTTATCGGTGTTGGTGTCGTCGAATTTGTTGTGTTCGCTTTTTTGTACGTCAGTGACCACAGCGGCTACGGTACCGGTGGGTTGTGGGGTTGGATGCCAGCCACCCGCTTGAGCAGCAGCAGCCATGAGTGCGGCGAGAGCGAAAACCATTGGTTTCAGAGCCATTTGAGGTTTCATGGTGTTTCTCCTTGCTTCTAATTAGTTGGTTAAGTGTTGGTACGGTCTAACGAACGTCTACCAAGCGGTTACTTGATAGTGATGCCCAGGGTGTTAGCCACTCGGTTCCCCACCCCGGCACTCTGGTTCACCTGTGTCACTCCTCGGCTGCCGGTGAAGGCCTGGTCGCTGGTCACGACCTGGCGGCTGCCAGTGGTGGGGGTGAGCCCTGAGTCGGTTGCCAGCGTCGTCGTGTTCTGTTGCAACAGGACGCTGTCATCGATGCTCTGCGGGCCAGGGTTGAGGCTGATCCGCACAGCGTTGATGGATTGGTTATTGGCCCCGGCAGACTGGTTGATGCCCAGCACACCGTTGCCACTGCTGAATGAGTTGCCCTGGATCGCGGCCTTGGCGTTCAGGGACGGGTCGACCTTGCCGTCGACGCGCTGGATGTCGACGTTGGTGGCCTGGCCGCCGAGCGCGATGGCGCGGCTGTTGGACATTTGCTGTCCCGTGCCGGCGGCCTGGTTGATCGACAGCACACCGTCATACTGCTGGCCGCTGTGGTTGATCACGGCGCTGTTGTCGGCCATTGCCGAGGCGCTGCCCAGCAGGGCGAATATCAACAGGGCGCGCTTCATCACTTGCCCCCCATCATGCTGCCGAGATTGTTGAGCGGCGCCATGCCACGCTGGACCGAGTCGCTGATCTGCCCGCCCATGCTGCCGCCGCTGCCCGCACCGTGGCCGGCCGCTGCGCCAGCGCCAAGTGTCGACATGCTGTTTTGGGTGGCACCCAGGCCCGACAAGCTGCCATTGGGCTGAAGGGTGCGGGCGAGGCTGGAACCACTGCTGATGCCGCCGATGTCCCTGTCACTGAGTTCGCCGGTCAGGGCGCTGTTGATCTCTTTGCTGGGGTTGGCGTTGGCGGTATTGGGGTAGGGGTCGGGCAGGGAGGTGCGCCCGTACATGTGGCCCTGTACCGTACGCCCGGTCACGATCACACCGTCACCCGCCTGGCTCGTCAGGCTGACACCTGCACTGAGCACGCAACTGATCAGCAGTACGTTTATCGACGAGGCGTGTGTGAGTGTGTTCACGGCGGCAGTCCTTATTCTTAACGCTGACCCTAAACAGCGTTGTCAGGGAAAGAGCAGAAGGCGTGCCGCTTTTTATTAAATGTTGATATTCAAGGGGTTGGGCTAAAGTCGAGGCAAAGTGATGGCACCCCTGTTTCAGGTTTGAAACAGTCCTGAGCGCTTGAGACATACCTGTGCTCGCCTCACGCTGTCTCAGCCATGTAACACTGCCTGTGACAGAACCATGAATCCGCACACGGCGGGCGATGCAGGTGAGGGAGGTGTTTCAAAAACGGACACCCGCGGCCCAAACGTACCGCTTCGTGCGAGCGGGTTCAGCCCTTGGGGGTTTTACGCGGAATGGAATTGAGCACGGGGTTGCCGTCCTGGTTTTGGGTCAGGTAGACCGGCAACACCTTGGGCAGGGAGGGCACGAGGTTGTTGACCTCGTTGATGTTATAGATACCGCCGACGCGAATCGCACCGGTACTGGCGTCTGCAAGCATCACCGGCTTTTTCAGGTAGCGGTTGATCAGGGGCAAGGCGTCCGTGAGGGGCAGGTTGTCGAGCACCAGCTTGCCCTGGCGCCATGCCAGCGCGGTGTCATCGGGATTGATAGCGGCGACCTGCGGGGTGGCGTCACCCTGGCGGAAACTGGCTTGCATGCCTGGGCTAAGCGGCACACTGGCATGCTCGCCGTCGCTGGAGATCTGCACCGAGCCCTCCAGTAACATCACCCGCACCTGATCTTCATATTCCCAGACATTGAACTGCGTGCCGGTCACTCGCACCTGGCCTTCGCCGGCCCGCACGATAAACGGGTGGTTGCTGTCGTGCGTGACGTTGAAGAACGCTTCGCCCTTTTTCAGGGTGACACGGCGCTGATCCTTGTAATGGCTGTAGACCAACTCGGTACCCAGGTTCAACTCCACTTGGCTGCCATCGCCCAGGGTGACTTTTTTCAAGCCATTGGCTGCTTCGAACCGTTCATATGAGCTGGGCAACCAGCCCGCTTCCCAGCCGGTGAAGGCGGCAAGCGGCAATGCTGCCAGGCACACCGCTGCGGCCACCGCGTAGGTGCGCAAGCGGCTGGCCGGCTTCTTGATTGGGACCACCACCGCCTCAGGCTTGTCGCGGGGCAGATGGTCGGCCACGTCCCAGATCTCGAGCATGGCTGCATATTCGAAGGCGTGCAGCGGATGGCCATCGTGCCACTGGGTAAAAGCCTGACGTTCGTACGCCGTGCAATCTGCAGCATGCAGGCGCATGCACCAATGCGCGGCGGCGTCGGTGATGGCGTCATATTCGGTTTCTGAAAGGGGCTTTTCGCTCATTAACTCATCCTGATTTCCCACATTCTAACCTCCCAAGGTAGACGGCGAGAACCGCATCATGGCGATTGCACATCAATTGGAACTTATTCTTGTTTGTGTGCGCCTAAAAAATCAGGAATTAACCTGTCGTCCACTATGGAGTACGAAAATGTTGAAGAAAACCTTGATCGCCCTGTGTGCTACTTCCGCGCTGTTGAGCGCTGGCGCCGCCATGGCCGACAAGCCGGGTGCAGGCTGGATCACCATTGAGAAAGCCATCGAGGTGGCGAAAACCAAGGCCGGCTACATTGAGGTCTACGCCGCTGAAGCGGATGACAATGGCTATTGGGAAGTCAAAGGTCGCAAGTCCGATGGCATCGTGTATGAAGCGCGCATCGACGGCGCTTCCGGTAACGTGCTGCGTGACCAGAAAGACTGATGCACTCGCCGGGGGCCGTTCAGGCCCCCGGCTCCAACTGGCGGCCAAGATGGGTGATCAGGTACGTCACCGAGTCGGCGTTGGCCAGGATGGTGTCAATACGCTTATCAGGGACTGACATGAAAATGATCCTCGCGTCCTGCAGGGTCTTGGCGCCAGTGGCCTTGAAAATTTTCTTTTCAATTGCAGAACCAGGCTTAAAGTCTTCCCACAATTCGGTGAGGCTGTCTTGAGTCTTGAACAGCATCGTTGCAGGCGTCATCGTCGATAACGCGGTGCTGCGCAGGTCTTCCAGGGTGGTTTTAAGCACTTCGGCGCCGGGCCTTGCGATATTGATCAAGTCTGGGAAGGGTCGCATGCTGTCCAGATAGGCAATGTCCACGGTGTCGAGCTTCAAGTGCGATAATTCGTGAATCAGCGTGCTGGCCCTGGCGTGCGTCGATATGTTGAACGCCACATTCTCCAGCAGACGGTTCTGGTAGACGTCCAGATTGGGGTCGAAGAATCGGCTCAGCAGATACAGCTTGCGTTCTCTGTCGGCGGGAATCATGAATGCATAATCCGACGCCGGATCCTGTCGGCTGGTGCCCGCGACAAAGCGCATGGAGTTCGGACCGGTCAAGCTGGGGTCGGTGAGTTCATCGATGATCTCGTCGATTATTTTTGTGACTCTCAAGACCTGGTCCGGGGTCAGTGTGACGACACCAAACATTTCCCCTAAAAATCGCCCAACCCGGCTGTCAGGGTCGCGTTGTACAGCAAAACGCGCAACGTTGCGGCGGCAGTTCAGCGCGTAATAAGTCGCAAAGTTCAACGCTTCAGTGATGGCTTGGGCTTTCCAATAGGTCAACGCGCCAATATCGCGGATGCCGACCGCTTCAATGTTGATATCCCGTACTTCATTGCGCCACGTCTTGAGGTACGACTGAGCCCTGCCGAAGCGCGGCTCCTGGCCGCCCAGCTCCAGTACCCATATGCCCTGCGCATTACGGCCGATGTACGGCCCCACCTGCTCGTCGTTGGCGAGGCGCCAGTGTTGTGCGGCTTTCTTGACGCTATACACCTTGCCGGCCAGCGGCACGTAGTATTTCGAGTTTTCCTGGTCTTCATACACCTGGCTGAACGTGCTCTTTTTCAGGTCTTGCAACGCCACATCCTGTGCCTCGAACGGCTGCAGCCGGGTGCGCGAAGGGCAGGTGACATGCCAGGTGGCGAGGGTGGTGGCTGCGGGCAGTGACCCATCTGTCAGCTCGGCCAGCGAGCGCTCCTTTTCAGTGGGTGGGGCAATGGCGGTGCCGTCCAGCGCACTGCGCAGGGCGGCCATTTGCGCCACGCCCCTGACGAAATCCTTGAATGCAGCCTTCCACTGGTGTAGCTGCAAGGCTTCGGCCGAGCGCTTGAACAAGGTGTAGCTGCGCCATACCACCAGCGGGTAGGCGAGTTTGCCGGCCATGAACTGCACCGCCGTCGGGATGTCCTTGCCGAACAGACGCGTTGCGTGATCCCACAGGGCCTTGGCGCCCTCTTCGAATTGGCTGCCCAGTACCTTGAGCAACATCAATGTGTTTTCGCTGAACAGGTAATGCAGCACATTGCCCGTCACTGCCGAAGCGGCCAGGCGGATATCGGACGGGCTATGCCGGTTGTTTTTCAGCAAGTGGCGGTAAGTGGCCTGGTGCGGATCTTCCAGGTGCATAAGCACCCAGTCTTGCAGGGCGCCTGGCCTTTGTATCTCATCCAGCAAGGCCGTTTCATTCGCGTATTCCTTGAACACATGCTGTTCGCTGTACGGCGCGTAGAGCACCCGGGGACCCTCGCCAGGAAACTGCGGGCCGATCAGGTACACGCCCAACACCTTGGCGGTACTGGCGCCTTCGGTGGCGATCAGCTCCAGCGGTCGAATCGTCGCCGTGGCCCCGCTGAGTGAAGCTCGGGCCACGGCGTCCGGCATATCGAAAATCTGCTGGACCAGGCTCAAGACTCGGGTGGAAAGCTGCTCCTGCAACCTTTGCTCGTGGGCGTGTTGCAGCGCTTGCCACGGCAACTGACGGCAAAACAGACGCCTGCGTTGGCGTGCATCATCGGTTTGCGCCTCAAGGTGGCTTCGCACCTGTTGCTGATAAGCGCTTTTGAGATCCAACTGTCGCACCATTTGTATCACGGCACTTGCGTCGAGGGCTTGCGGTAATGGCTTTGCCGTGCGTGAACGCGGGCGGATGTGTTGAACCGTCAGATTTGGCCAGTGCCGCAACGCAAAGTCGGTCAGGTTGTCGACATTCACATCGAGCACTGCATCGGTGGGGATCAGGATGTGATCGGGGTTGAGCGCCTGGCCGGGAAAGCGCGCCTCAAGCAGCGCCATCAGCGTGGTGAAGGCATAAGCACGCAGGGGTTGGATGTCATGCAGGTAGTCGTGTTCCTCGTCGGCGTTGTTGCAGTATTGCTCCAGAAGCTCGGCCTGGTGGGTTTGGTCCTGGGCCGGCGCCATACCCAGCCACAGTGGCAGTGCCTGCTGGTTGACCATGGCATCGGCCAGTGTGATTGCCCTGCCAAGGTTGATGGGCGGAGGCTGTTCGATGACGGCGTCCAACCGGTCCTGCAAGGCACGGGCGCGCAGGCCCATGGATTGCAGGTGATCCACGCCTTCCATGACCGCGTCGTTGTAGCTGTCTACTCGGTCATTCAACAGGTCCTGATCAATACGTTGCAGCGGGCCCTGGCGAAATGCCTGATGGGGCTCGCGCAAGCAGAACGGCAGATTCTCCAGCAGGCTCAAGCTGTTGAGTGGGTGCGCCAGGCGCTGGGTGATTTCATCGCGCAGGGCGTTGATCGAGGCAAAGACTTCGTAGCCCAGGCGCGGGGTCCAGAGCAGCGCCTGGCCCGAGCGCTGCGGGTCGATACCGCCGCGCTCAGTGATCACGAACGTATTGGCCAGCGGTTGTGGCGTATCCACGGCGTTCAAGTCCAACGTCAACCCATAGGCATCCGGCAAAAATTCGTTAAGGCCATGGCGTGTCAAGCGCGACAGACTGTCGGGCTGAAGTAGCGTGTCGAGAATGGCCTGGCTTGTGGGCGCCAGGGTTTTATCCAGCGACCTCAGCTCGGCTTCGCTGCGTAACCCCACCAGCATCGAGTGGGCGTGTTTGGCGTGAGTCTTGACGAGAAATTCATGGGGTTGCTGGCGCATGGCGTGCTTGGAAAACAGCAGCAGGACGCGCTCGATGACGGTGTTGAACGTCTTGAGCGTCATGCTTGGCAATTGCATGAAGACATTGCCTTCGCCCCGTGTATAGAACTTCGTCCTGGACGAGAAGGGCACCGCAGGCGCCTCTTGGGCCAGGCGTTCAATGAAGTGCTCAAGCATGGTCAATGACTGCACTGCCGGACGCTCTTCACGCTCCTGGGCACGCGTAGCGTAGGTATTGATATACACGTCGTCGGCTTTGACTGGCTGTTGCTGCAGTTGCAGTTCAGCGTTGAGCGTGTCAGCGACGATGCTACGTAAGGTCGGGTGTTGCGCGCGCTCCATCGCCAGCGCACGCTCAATCGCCCGCAGGTTTTGAAGCTGCAGCCGGGCGCGCTCGGCCTTGACGGTCGAAGGGCGGCCATTACCGCGGGTGACCGGATGCAAGGTCCAGCGCCCGTTGGTCTCCAGTGTGGCCAGTTGATTGTCGAGCAAGGCACGTACGTCCAGGGCACTGTCGAGCAGGGCTGCGAGGTCCACTTGGCCATCGCTGCGCCGGTAGATTTCCAGGGCGTGGTTAAGGTTCTCCGTTTGCTTGCGCGCAATGTCTTGTACCAAGGTCACGAACACATTGCCGGGTATCGGCCTTGCCGCGACGGCGATCGGGTCCAGGCCGAGCAGCGTGTCGCGCTCATCCAATGAGAGGAAGTTGAGCCATTCGTCCTCGTAGCCTTCGGCCTTGAGCATGCTCAGTAACCGGTCTTTGAGGTCGTCGAGGTTTTCCAGCACCTGTAACCCGTGCGATTGGGTGTAGAGGTACGCGTGGTGCTCGGTGAGCATCAAGGTGCTAGCTGGTTCAACGTAATGTTGATGGGGTGCATAAAGGCGCACCTTTTGCACGCTGAGGTTTTTGGCATGGGCAGTGCGGGCGCTTTGGTCGCGGAGGAACAGGGCCTGAAGTGCGTGGCTTTCCTCGGCGGTAATAATCTCGCCCTGGCGCCTGAGCAATACATCGAGGCGAAACTTCTGCGCCACGACCTGGGCAAAAAAATCCACGCGCGAGGTGCCGCTGTCGATATCTTCATTCCAGTAGGTCTGCAGCAGGCTTTCCAACAGCTTCGAGAAAGTACTGGAGCTTTGTTCGATCAAGCCTTCCCAACGCTGGTGATCTTCTTCCCGTTCGGAGGCAGTGAAGCCAGTGGTGTCATGTTTTGGGTTCGAGTATTCGCGTGTCTGCCCTTTGGGCCACCCATGGCGCACATAAAATTGCAGCAGCGCTTCGCTCAAGGTCAGCGAGTTGACCCAACGTGGCGTTGCTTGCTCAGCTTCGCGGGTGAAGACATTGACCCGTGTGTCCCACTGATCCAGGTGTTTGAAATGGGGGCGGGCCATGACGCTCAGCAGCGTGTCGAGCATGTCGGGCAAGGTCGGGTTTTTTTGCAGGTGGTCGAGCATGGCCTTGACGTTATCCAGCTGGCAGGCCTGGAGCATGCGTGCTTGCTCCGGCATGACTTCACCCTCGATGAGCTGAGTGGTCAACACCATGGGCGAGTCAGCGCCCAGCGCATTGCGTTGGTCCATCGACAGGTAGCTCAGCAAAGGGGCGCTCTGCAGTGGGTCTTCCAATTGCTCGATCAACTCGCTCAGCAGGGCAGCGTGGCTGTCATAGACCTGTATGCCGTTATCCGGGGTGTAGAGCAACGCCTTGGCGGCGTCGGGTGTCGGGCTGATCGCGAACGCGCCGGCAAGGGGGATGGGGGGCTTGCCGGAAATGTTGATCAGGACCTTTTCAACGCGCATGGGGTGATCATGCCGGCTTGTGTCCTGCCGAGACTCGTCGGTAGCCAGGTAAAGGTTGTACAGCCAATCAAGGTCTTTGGCGGTGAGCCCCAGCGTGCGTTCACGAGCGGTGGGCGAGGCTTTGCCTTGGGGTTTGAGAAACTCAGGGAAGAAATACGGGGGGGTTAAGCGAACCACAGCCTGTCTCCGGCGTGCCAGGAAAAGCACAGGGTAGGCAGGCGCCCGTGGTGCAAGGCGTTAAATATTCAGCGCTGCACACGTTGACAACGCAGAGAGTGCGTGGTGTTTAATCGAGGGTCTGGATGTCCCATTCGTCGCCCCTTCCAATCATAAAAACGGAGCTTCAAATGTCTGCGCAGTCGACAGTTGCCACCGCTTGTGCCTCGATCCGCTTCGCTGAACTGGTGGAGTTACTTCAACAGGTCTTCGTCCGGCACGGCACATCGCCGCAGGTTGCTGCGATTCTTGCGCACAACTGCGCAAGTGCCGAGCGTGACGGTGCCCACAGTCACGGTATTTTTCGCATCCCCGGTTACCTTTCGACGCTGGCCAGTGGATGGGTCAACGGCACCGCCGTCCCCAGCGTGACCGATGTGGCCTCAGGCTTTTTGCGCGTCGACGCGGGCAATGGTTTTGCCCAGCCGGCCCTGGCAGCGGCGCGCCCGTTGCTGGTGGAGAAGGCACGCAGCGCCGGCATCGCGTTGCTGGCGATCCATAACTCCCATCACTTTGCTGCCTTGTGGCCGGACGTCGAGCCGTTTGCCGAGGAGGGGCTGGTGGCACTCAGCGTGGTCAACAGCATGACCTGTGTGGTGCCCCACGGCGCGGATCGCCCGTTGTTCGGCACCAACCCCATCGCGTTTGCGGCGCCACGGGCCGACGGTGCGCCGATTGTGTTTGACCTGGCCACCAGCGCCATGGCCCACGGCGACGTGCAAATCGCCGCACGCAAAGGCGAGCGGTTGCCACCGGGCATGGGCGTCGATAGCCTCGGTCAGCCGACCCAGGACCCTAAAGCCATTCTGGAAGGCGGCGCACTGTTGCCATTTGGCGGGCACAAGGGGTCGGCACTGTCGATGATGGTCGAGTTGCTGGCGGCAGCGTTGACGGGCGGCAACTTCTCTTTTGAATTCGATTGGACGGACCACCCAGGCGCGCGTACGCCGTGGACAGGCCAGCTTCTTATCGTGATCGACCCGAGTAAAACCGCAGGGCAAAGCTTCGCCCAACGCAGCCAGGAGCTGGTGCGGCAGATGCATGCGGCGGGGCTGCGTCGATTGCCGGGGGACCGACGCCATCGTACGAGGGCGAAGTCGCAGGAAACCGGAATCGAACTGGACGCGCAGGCGTTGCGCGAGTTGAGGGCCTTGGCGGCGGGATGAAACAGGCTGCGCGATGCGCAGCCTGAATGGATCAGTTACGGCGACCCAGCAACAGGCCGACCACCAGGCCAAAGCCAGCGGAAATGGCCACGGTCTGCCATGGGTGCCCACCGATGTAAGTCTCGGTGGCATCCACAACCGGCTTGCTGCGTTCACGCACGTTGGACACCGATTCCAGGGCTTGCTTGAGTTTGATGGCAACCTGCTCGCGCAGGGTTTCACCTTCCTCGCCCACCAGGGATGCGCTGCTTTTGAGCAGTTTGTCCGATTCTTCGATCAATGCGCTCAGTTCGCTGAACGCTTGGTCCTTGATTTGATCTTCGACAGCTTGGGCGGCGGTTTTGCGGGCCATTGAGTGACTCCTTGCAGGTGGATGTGGCAGTGAACAATGGAGTATCGGGCGGTGGCAAAAGTTGCAGTTTTTTTGCCAGCGCGCTCATCCGAGGCAAAATCCGGATCGGGAACTTTGGGCCTACAGTGTAAGATGTCACCTATTTGTGCAGCAGGTAATTCAACATGAGCTTCAATCTCGCCAACAAGACCCTCGCCGAACGCGCCGAGCTGGAAGATGAAAAGTCGCGCCTCTACGACCTGTGGCAAACCAACCTGGGCAAGGCCAAAGGCGAAGCCGCGCGCTTGTTCGGTGAGCGCGCCAAACGCAAGGGCAAGTGGGCCGAATGGGTACGTGCCGAACTCGATGGCATGTCGCCGCCGGAGTTTTCCAACATGGTGCGCAGTGAAGTCAACAAGCTGATGGCGGCGGCAAAGTAAAGCACGCCACAATCGCTTCGCGCACCTTGAGCAACAGCGGGTCCAACTGAGCCTGGGTGCGCCAGCCCAACTCCACCGGGTAATGCGGTAGCGCCAGCGGGCAGGGCAGCACGCGCAGGCCGGTCATTTGCGCAATGGCGTGGGCCGCATGCCCGGGAATGGTTGCTACTGCGGTGCTGCCTTTGAGCAGATACGGCAGCGCGGCAAAGTGGCTGGTGGACGCGCACACGTGGCGGCGCAGCCCGTGCGCCGCCAAGCCTTCATCGGTAATGCCGATAAACCCGCCTGACGACACCAATACATGTTCCCGTGTGACAAACCCTTGCAGGTCGATAGTCTCCTCGCCCGGCGCCAGGCTATGGGGGTCTACCAGGCAACGATAGTCACCTTCCCCCAGCACCTGTCGGCTCAGCCTGCGCTCGGTAAAACCGCCGGCGGTAATGGCCAGGTCCAGCGTGCGGTCGAGCAGAGCGGCGGCGACGATCTGGCTGTAGGTCTGGCGAAAGATCACCCGTAGCTTGGGCAGGCGCAGTGCGATGGCCTCCATCAGGCTTCGGCCATAGGCAATCTCGAAATCATCTGACAGCCCCAGCACCACCGAGCGCCCCTCGTAGTGCAGGTTTTGCGGGCTGATCATCGCCAGGCTCTGGCGGCAGCGATCCAATGCCTCACTGATCACCGGTTTCAACTGATTGGCTCGCAATGTGGGCGCCAGGCCGCGTCCGGTGCGCACGAACAAAGGGTCGCCGTACAGCTCACGCAAGCGCCGCAAGCCCGCGCTGATCGCCGACTGCGTCACACCCAGGCGCAGCGCCGCACGGCTGGCACTGGACTCGTCGTGCAGGGCTTCGAAGGTTTTGAGCAGGTTCAGGTCAACCTGGGCGATATTCATTTGGCTCATATCATTTAGCACTGAGGTGGGCTTTATTCATGATCGAGTCTGGCCGGAGAATGGGCAACCCCTATCTATCGGAGTGAGCCTGATGCCCGTATCGACTGTTGCAGCCCTGCAAATCGGCGCCTTGCCTGGCGGCAAGGCTGACACCCTGGCGCAGATCCTGGCCTATGAGGATCAAATCCAGCGCAGTGGCGCGCACTTGGTGGTCATGCCCGAGGCGTTGCTGGGCGGCTATCCCAAGGGCGAAAGCTTTGGCACGCAATTGGGTTATCGCCTGCCCGAGGGCCGGGAAGCCTTTGCGCGGTATTTTGCCAATGCCATCGACGTACCGGGGCCAGAAACCGAGGCGCTGGCCGGGATGTCGGCGCGTACCGGTGTCAGCCTGGTGCTGGGCGTGATCGAACGCAGTGGCAGCACGCTGTACTGCACGGTGTTGTATTTCGAACCCTCGCACGGCCTGGTGGCCAAGCACCGCAAGCTGATGCCGACCGGCACCGAGCGGCTTATCTGGGGCAAGGGCGACGGCTCGACCCTGCCGGTGGTCGACACCGCGGTGGGGCGTATCGGCGGCGCGGTGTGCTGGGAAAACATGATGCCGTTGCTGCGCACCGCGATGTATGCCAAGGGCGTTCAGGTGTGGTGTGCACCCACCGTGGACGAGCGCGAAATGTGGCAGGTGAGCATGCGCCATATCGCCCATGAAGGGCGTTGCTTTGTGGTCAGCGCCTGCCAGGTGCAGGCATCGCCTCAAGCCTTGGGTGTGGAGGTTGCCAATTGGCCGGATGACCGTCCGTTGATTGCCGGCGGCAGCGTGATCGTCGGGCCCATGGGCGATATTTTGGCGGGGCCGTTGGTGGGCGAGGCGGGGTTGTTGACGGCGCAGATCGATACCGATGATCTGGTGCGGGCCCGCTACGACTACGACGTAGTGGGGCATTACGCCCGGGCGGATATTTTTGAATTGGTGGTGGACGAGCGCGCCAAGCCAGGCGTTCGCTATATCACTGACTGAACGCAATCAACCTGTGGGAGCTGGCTTGCCTGCGATGGCGGTGCGTCAGTAACAGATGAATTGAATGACACGCCGCCATCGCAGGCAAGCCAGCTCCCACATTTGGTTTTCAGCCACTTACCAGGTGGCGGTGTTCGGCAAGTCCAGGGTGCCACGCTCTACAAAGCGCATGGTGCCAAACAGGCCTCCCGCCAGTTTGCCGCGCAGCACGTAGGGCAGGTTGTTCAGGCTTTGGGTCTGGCTCAGGCCCAGGGTCTGGCGCAACACCGAAAATGCAGAAACGCTGACCGGCACCATCAGTACGGTTTCAGAAAAGCGTGGGATGCTGCCAGCCTGATCGCTGACGCCAGAAGCGAGTGGCCGGCCATTGACCTCCAGGTCCAGGGCCACGCCGTTGTAGTCGATTGCCGCTTCATTGGGGTTTTGCACCCGCAGCTTCACGGCAAAGCGCACTTCCAGGTCCTGGCTTTGCAGCGGCTCGATACCCACCACATTGATGTTCACCGGGTCGCGGTTGGGGAACAGTGCGCAGGCGCTCAAGGTCAGCAGCAACAGCGATAGAACCATGAGCTTGCGCATAAATAAATGCTCCTACTTTTGGGTGACGTCCGGGTCCTGCATGACCTTGAGGGTAGAGGACTCCGGCTCGAATTCATCTTCTTCCAGCTCTATGAACTCTTCGGGCAGGAAAATGTTCAGCAGGATTGCACAGAATGCGCCCACGGTGATCGGTGATTCGAAGATGTTGTGCAGCGCCTTGGGCAGCTCGCGCAACACTTCCGGCACCGCGGCGACGCCCAGGCCCATGCCTAGGGAAATCGCCACGATCAGCACATTACGCCGATGCAGGCCCGCTTCGGCGAGGATCTTGATCCCGGCCACGGCCACGGTGCCGAACATGATCAGGGTCGCACCGCCGAGTACCGGCTTGGGCATCAGTTGCAACACCGCGCCGATCATCGGAAACAGCCCCAGCAGCACCAGCAGGCCAGCAATGAAGTACGCCACGTAGCGGCTAGCCACGCCGGTCAATTGGATCACGCCGTTGTTCTGGGCAAAGGTCACCATCGGCAGGCTGTTGAAGGTGGCGGCCATCGCGGAGTTGAGGCCGTCGGCCAGCAGGCCGGACTTGATGCGCTTGATATACAGCGGGCCCTTGACCGGTTGCTGGGAAATCATCGAGTTGGCGGTTAGGTCACCGGCGGCTTCAAGGGGCGAAATCAGGAAGATCACCGCCACCGGGATAAACGCCACCCAGTCGAACGAGAAACCGTACTTGAACGGTACCGGCACGCTGATCAGCGGCACCTGGGGTAGGGCGGCCATGTCGACGCGGCCCAGCAGCCACGCCACTACGAAGCCCAGGGTCAGGCCGATCACGATCGAACCCAGGCGCAGGAACGGGTTGTTGAAGCGGTTGAGTACCACGATGGTCAGCAGCACCAAGGCCGCCAGGCCCATGTTGCCTGCGGCGCCCAGGTCGCTGGCGCCATAGCCGCCAGCCATGTCGGTGACTGCCACCTTGATCAGTGACAAGCCCATCAAGGTGATGATGGTGCCGGTCACCACCGGGGTGATCAGTTTGCGCAGTTTGCCGATGAACTGGCTGAGCACCACTTCGATAAACGCCGCGAAAAAGCAGATGCCAAAGATCGTCGAGAGGATTTCATCGGTGCCGCCGCCCCGGGCCTTGACCATGAACCCGGCGCTCAAAATCACGCTGATAAAGGAAAAACTGGTGCCTTGCAGGCACAACAGCCCCGAACCCACCGGCCCGAAAGTGCGCGCCTGCACAAAGGTGCCAAGCCCCGAGACAAACAGCGCCATGCTCACCAGGTACGGCACTTCGCTTTCCAGCCCCAGTACGCCGCCGACGATCAGGGTGGGCGTGATGATGCCGACAAAACTCGCCAACACATGCTGCAACGCGGCAAAAATCGCGGCGGTGAAGTGCGGGCGGTCTTCGAGGCCGTACATGAGGTCGGATTTATAGCGCGGGCGGGGGGCTTGAGCGTCAGACAAAATGATGGCTCGGGTCAGAAAATGGAGGCGCAGAATGCCAGAAAGTGCCAGGCGCCTGAAGTGTAAAAAAATATTTATAAAAACCCTGCGCTAAAGCCGTGGCCCAGCCGATATCAAGCATAGGCCCACACTACAACGACAACAGTGGTGACCAAGGTCTGGGCAGCGCGTTGACGCTGACGGATCGTTTCGCGGCAAGGACGCTCGCAAACACTACTTCTGAGAGCAGCCCTATGTCCCTCCGTCACCTGAATATTGCCCCTCGCGCGTTTATCGGTTTTGCCTTCATTGCGGTTCTAGTGGTGCTGTTGGGCGTGTTTGCGGTCAATCGCATGACGCAGATGCGCCAATCCTCCCAGGACATGAGCGCGAACCAGCTGCCCAGCATGACTCACCTGGGTACCATCACCGAAAACGTGCTGCGCTTGCGCATCCTGTCGTTTCGCGTGCTGGTCAACCGCGAACCTGCCGCCCTGCAGGAAGCCGAGACCCGCATCGGCGTGTTGGCTGACAAGGTCAAGACCGCCCAGGCCAAATACGCCACGCTGCCTGCCGGCCCGGAGGAGGCTGCGCTGTACAAGGCCTTTGGCGTCACCCTGGAGAACTACCTCAAAGCCCAGGCCGAGATGGTGGCATTGTCCAAGCAAGGCAAGGTCGATGAGATGCGCGCCCTGATCAACAGCCGTATCAAGGACGGCACTGACCAGATGGGCGAGCAACTGAACAAGCTGATCGCCATCAATGCGGCCGACGCCAAGCAGGCCGACGAGGATGCCGGGCAAAGCTACGAAGGAGCGATCACCGGTGTGGTGGCGGTCTCCGTGGTGGCGGCATTGCTCACCGTGCTGCTGGTCTGGTTGCTGACCCGCAGCATCGTGACCCCGCTGCGCAAGGCCGTGGAAGTGGCCGAGACCATCGCCGCCGGCAACCTGAGCAAAACCATCGAGGACGATGGCAAGGACGAACCGGCACGGTTGCTCAGTGCGCTGTCGACCATGCAAGCCAGCCTGCGCCAGACTATCCAGCACATCGCGGGTTCGGCCACGCAGCTCGCGTCGGCGGCGGAAGAGTTGAGCGCGGTCACCGAGGAAGCGTCCCGTGGCCTGCAACAGCAGAATAATGAAATCGACCAGGCCGCCACGGCCGTCAATGAGATGACGGCGGCAGTGGAGGAGGTGGCGCGTAACGCGGTTTCCACCTCTGAGGCGTCCGGGCAGTCCAACCAGGCGGCGCGGGAAGGCCGTGATCGGGTGATGGAAACCGTCGGTGCGATCCAGACCATGACCCAGGACGTACAGAATACCTCCGCGATGATTGAAGGCCTGGCCGCACAGGGCCGGGATATCGGCAAGGTGCTGGATGTGATCCGCGCGATTGCCGAGCAAACCAACCTGCTGGCGCTCAACGCAGCGATTGAAGCCGCCCGTGCCGGCGAGGCCGGACGTGGCTTTGCGGTGGTCGCCGATGAAGTGCGCGCCCTGGCCCATCGCACCGCGCAGTCGACCCAGGAAATCGAGAAGATGGTCGCCGGCATCCAGAACGGTACCGGGGAGGCGGTGCAGTCCATGCAGCAGAGCAACCAGCGCAGCCAGAGCACCCTGGAAATGGCACGCGCAGCCGGCGCCTCATTGGAGCAGATCACTGCGTCTATCAGCCTGATCAACGAACGCAACCTGGTGATTGCCAGCGCTTCGGAAGAGCAGGCCCAGGTCTCCCGCGAGGTGGACCGCAACCTGGTCAACATCCGCGACCTGGCCACCCAGTCGGCGGCGGGCGCCAACCAGACCAGCGCGGCCAGCCATGAGCTGTCGAGGTTGGCGGTTGATTTGAATGGGATGGTGGCCAGGTTCGTCGTCTAACTGCTGCCACAACACCCTGTGGGAGCTGGCTTGCCTGCGATAGCAATCTTGCAGTCAGCACATCATGGGTTGGCTTACCGCTATCGCAGCATAGGGATCTACACAACTTGGGCCGGTGCTGGACCTGTGGCGAGGGCGCTTGCTCCCGTGACGGACTGACAGCCGACGCTGATCTAACTGACGCGCCGCAATCCAAATGTGGGAGCTGGCTTGCCTGCGATGGCGGCCTTACAGCCGACCAGGATGTTGGATCTGACCGCGTACATATCCGTTCCTGCGGTAACGGCCACCTATGGTTCCGCTCTTACAGCGGGTCACTTTTGGAAAGGCCCAAAAGTAACCAAAAGGCCTTCGCCCCACCACTCGGCACCTCGCCTAGGCTCGGTGTGCCCGAACGCAGGCTTGAAGTCGTGGGCCGCCGCCACGCGCCATCCATGGCGCGGGGCGGCTAACCCGGCGTCCTGCCGGGTTGCCCACGACTTCAAGCCTGCGTTCGGCCAGCGTGGTTTGACGGGGCGCTTCAGATCAAAAGCCAGATCAAGATCAAGAGCGGCTCGCTTAGCATCGTGGTTACCGTCGATCGCTTCAGAGTTGTGTAGATACCTATGGCTATCGCAGGCAAGCCAGCTTCCACCTTTGCTCTTGTGTTGTGTCAGTGCCGCCATGCCCCTGGATTCACCAGGTTTACCGGCTTTTCGCCAGCCAATGCCGCCAGGAGATTCTCCACCGCACACTTGGCCATCGCCTCCCGCGTCTCATGGGTGGCCGAGCCGATATGCGGCGTGGCTACCACATTGTTCAACCGCAACAACGGCGACGCGTGATCCAGCGGCTCCTTCTCAAACACATCCAACCCCGCCGCTCGGATAGTGCGTTGCTGCAACGCCTGCACCAGTGCCGCCTCGTCCACCACCTTGCCTCGGGAGATATTGATAAAAATCGTCTCCGGCCCCATCAGCGCGAATTCCTCGGCGCCAATCAACTTCTCGGTCTCAGCGGTCAACGGCAGGGTCAGGCAGACAAAATCAGCCTCTTTGAGCAAGTCCTGCAAGCTGCGGTACTGCGCGCCAAAGCGTGCTTCAACCGCCGGCTTGGGCGAGTGGCTGTGGTAGATCACCGGCATGCCGAAGCCAAAATGCCCGCGTTGGGCCAGGGCTTCGCCGATGCGGCCCATGCCGATGATGCCGAGGGTCTTGCCATGTACATCGCTGCCAAAATGCGCCGGGCCGATGTTTTTGTTCCATTGGCCGGCGCGCACCATGTCGGCCAGCTCTACCACGCGCCGGGCGGTGGCCAGGATCAGCGCAAAGCCGGTGTCGGCGGTGGTTTCGGTGAGCACGTCCGGGGTGTTGCTGAGCAGGATGCCGCGTTGGGTCAGGTAATCGATATCGTAGTTGTCGACGCCCACCGAGACGCTGGCCACTGCTTCCAGCTTGGGTGCCAGGTCGAGCAACTGGGCATCCAGGCGCAGGCTTGCACCCAGCAGGCCTTGGGCGGTGGGGAGGGCATCGCGCAGCTTGGCCAGGCCGGTTTCATCCAGAGCGTCAATCAGCGTGACGTCGACCTGCTCGTGCAGGCGAGCCATGAGCGGCGCGGACAGTTTTTTGTACAGCACGACAGACTTTTTCATGAGGTTTTTACCTTCAATTCCAGGGTTGGCGTCGGCGAGCGGTCACTGGCGCCGGGCTTGAGGAAAATCGTCAGCACCACGGAAAGCAGCAGCGCGCCGCTCATCAGCAGGTACGAAGCGCCGGGCGAGCCGGTGCTGCTGTTGAGGTAGCCCACCAGGTACGAGCCACCGAACGAGCCCAGGGCGCCCATGCTATTGATCAGCGCCATGGCGCCACCGGCGACGTTGGCTGGGAGGATTTCCGGGACGATGGCGAAAAACGGGCCGTAGGGTGCATACATGCAGGCCCCGGCGATCACCAGCAGGGTGTAGGACCACCAGAAGTGTTCGGCGCCCAGCACGTAGGACGCGTAGAAGGCAATCGACGCAATCAATAGCGGCGGCCAGACAAAACGCTTACGTTTCTGCAGCTTGTCCGAACCCCAGGACACCACAAGCATGCCAATCACCGCCGCCAGGTAGGGCAGGGCCGAGAGCCAGCCGGCTTCGACCATGTCCATCTGCAAACCGGCCTTGAGGATCGATGGCAACCACAGCACGAAGCCGTACACGCCAATGCTCCAGCAGAAAAACTGCAACGCGAGAATGATCACCTTGGGCGAACGGAATGCCTCGGCGTAGTTTTTCACGGCCTTGATCCCCACCTGCTCGGCGGCGAGGGCGGTTTCCAGGCTGTGCTTTTCGGCGTCGCTCAGCCACTTGGCATCCTTGGGGCGCTCATCGGCCAGCTTCCACCAGATAAACGCCCACAACACCGCCGGCAGGCCCTCGATGATGAACATCCAGCGCCAGCTGAAATGCTGCACCAGGTAGCCCGACACCACCGACATCCACAGCATGGTGACCGGGTTGCCGAGGATCAGGAAAGTGTTGGCCCGTGAGCGTTCGGCACGGGTGAACCAGTGGCACAGGTACACCAGCATGGCCGGCATCACGGCGGCCTCGACCACCCCGAGCATGAAGCGGATGACGATCAGCATGTAGGCGTTGGACACCACGCCAGTCAGCGTCGCCAAGCCGCCCCAGAGGATCAGGCTGACGAAGATCAGTTTCTTGACGCTGCGCTTTTGCGCGTAGATCGCCCCCGGCACCTGGAAGAAAAAGTAGCCAAGGAAAAACAGTGCGCCGAGCAGCGAAGACATGCCTGGCGTGATCATCAGGTCTTCGGCCATGCCGGACGCGGCGGCGAAGCCGTAGTTGGCGCGGTCGAGGTAGGCCAGGCTGTAGGTGATAAACACGATAGGCATGATGTACCACCAGCGACGGGTGGCGAGTTTCACGGTTTCCATGGGGTTGCTCCTGAGCTTGTTGTAGTTGTGGCAACAGGTAATGGGTCACGCAACGGATCGGGTGGGTAATTCAGCGCGGGTCGGCAAACCCTCCATATCGCCACGGCTCTGCACGGCGCGGCTGCCGATCCAGTTACCGCGCTGTACGGCCTCGGGGAAGCTCAAGTTTTCCAGCAGGGCGCTGATCATGCCCACGGCAAAGCCATCGCCGGCGCCCACGGTATCCACGACCTTGACCACCGGTACGGCGGCGACAAAACCCTGGTCCATATGGGTGCGGTAATAGGCGCCCTCGGCGCCGAGCTTGATCGCCACGGCTTCGGCGCCCTTGTCGAGATAGAACGCGGCGATGTCTTGCGGGTCGTCAAAACCGGTCAGCAGACGACCTTCGCCCAGGCCCGGCAGGACCCAGTCGGCCAAAGCGGCCAGCGCATTGATTTCGCGGATCATCTGCGCCTGGCTGGCCCACAGGGACGGGCGCAGGTTCGGGTCGAACGACACACTGCGCCCGGCCTTGCGCATTTGGGTCATCAGCTCGAACGACAGTGCGCGAGTGGCATCGGACAGCGCTGGCGGAATGCCGGTGGCGTGCAGATGGCGGGCTTGCAGCAGTGTCGGATGGATGGCATCGATGGACAGGTGGCTGGCCGCCGAGCCTTTGCGAAAATACTCCACTTGAGGGTCGGCGCCGGCCTCTTCCCGAGACTTGAGTTGAAAGCCGGTGGGGTGCAGTGGGTCGACGGCCACATGGCTGCAATCGAGCCCCTCTTTGCTAAGGGTATCGACCACAAAACGCCCGAGGGAGTCGTTACCCACGCGGCTCAGCCACGCCACGTTGAACCCCAGGCGCGACAGGCCGATGGCGACGTTGCTGTCGGCGCCGGCAATGCGTTTGTGAAACTGCCCGACCTGCGCCAGGTCGCCGGTCTGTTCGGCGACAAACATCGCCATGGTTTCGCCAAACGAGAGGATATCGATCTCAGACATGGGCGTTCTCCACATGGGGTTGGCCAAGGCGGGCCAGGGTCGCGACCTGTTGTGCGGTGACCTCGATCAGGTCATCGCCCTGCAACGGAAATTCCACCGCGCGCGTAATACCTTGAGTCATGTGTTTAAGCAGTTGTTCCCACAGATGCAGGTCGGTGGCGCCCGGTGGCAAGGCGACGAGCTTGCTATCGGCGCGACGGGCCACAGCCTTGCAGTGCAGGTAGTCCACATGCCGGCCCAGCAACCGCGCAGCAGTGAGCGCGGACTGGTCTTGCCACTGCCAGTTACCGATATCGAAGGTCATTTTCACCGGCAGGCCCCGGCGTTCGACTTCGGTAAAAAACCGTTGCATCGGTTCAATGCGCCCGCCGTGCAGGGTCTGGTCGTTTTCCACCAGTAGCTTGACCGGGTGGCGATTGAGCAGGGCGTGCAGGCTTTCCATGTCGTTTGTGTCGGTGAAGTAACCGAGGGACACCTTCAGCCAGCCCGAGCCAAAGGCCTGGGCACGGTCCAGGGTAGCGGCCAGGTCGGCATTGGGCTGGGCACGGCCGGCGACCCAGAGTTCCAGGGGCGAGGAAAACACGCTGTCCAGGCCTTGCGCGGCAGCGGCCTGGGCCAGGGTGGCGGGGTGTTCGTCGGTCAGCAGCTCCTCACGCCATTCAATGCGCTGGGCACCGGCAGCGCAGAGCAGCGCGACAAAACTCAATTGGCCCTGCTGGCGAACCAGGTCGGCGCCGTAGCTGGAAAGGCTGATGGAGACGGGGTATTTATGCATTGTTGTTTACCTCTGAAACCGGTTTCATTTTTATCAACAAGAACACACTGACTGCTTGTGGCGAGGGAGCTTGCTCCCGTTTGACTGCGCAGCAGTCACCGGCTCTTGGCGGCGCTTCGCACCGCAGCGGGAGCAAGCTCCCTCGCCACAGTAAAGCCAGGGTCATAAGGGGGCGTCGAGCCGCGGATAATCAGCTCGGGTAAGAAATCCAGGGTGCGGGTGGGTGCGGTATCGCCGCGCAGGCGCTTGAGCAAACAGTCGAAGGCGCTGGCGCCAATCGCTTGCGTCGGTTGGGCGAGGGCGGTGATGCCGTTGCCCACCAACGGGTACCAGTCCAGGTCATCCAGGGCGATCAAGCCCACCTCGCCGAACAGGTCGCAGCCCAGCGCCTTGAGCACCCGGGTGCAGGCCAGTGCGGCCACGCCGTTGGCGCAAAACACTGCCTTGGGGCCGGGGTTGGCGAGAAAGGCTTGCAGACGCTTTTCCAGGTTGCCATCCAGTTCAACCACGGCGCCTGTCAACGCCGGGCGCTTGGCAATTTCGTGGTTGAAACTCTCCAGGCGTTCCAGGCGTGAGCTGGTGCCGTCGGTGGTCTCGCTTACGAGCAGCACGTCGCGGTAACCCTGCAGCTCCAGGTGTTCCACCGCCATGCGCACCGCCGCCGGGTTATCCAGGCCCACCAGGTCGCTGTGCAGCGGCGCGACCTTGCGGTCCACCAGCACAAGGGGCATTTCCTGTTGCAGCTCCAGCAGTTGGTCGAGGTGATGGCCCAGGGTGTTCACGATCAAGCCTTCGATGTTGTACGAGCGCAGCGCCGCCAGGTGTTGGCGCTCTTGCTCGTCATCACGGTCGGTGTTGCACACCACCAGGCTGTAGCCGTGCTGACGGCAGGCGGTTTCGACGCCGTGCATCACGGCGATGGAATAGGGGTTGCGGATATCGGCCACCAGCATGCCGATCAGGCGCGTGCGGCCACGTTTCAAACCACGGGCCATCTGGTTGGGGCGGTAGCCAAGCTGTTCGATGGCTTGCTCGATGCGCAGCGCGATCGCGTCGGAGAGCAGGGCGCGGTCATCGCCGATAAAACGCGACACGCTGGCTTTGGAAACGCCGGCGCGTTGGGCGACGTCGAGCATGGTGACACGGGTGCGCTGGGCGGCGGAAAAAGGAGTCACGGTCGCGGGCCTTTCTTATTCTGAAGTTGGTTATGGCTGCTTTGAAACCGGTTTCAGGAAACACCAACTCAATCAATGCGTCAAGCGTTGCTCTTCGGCGCGCTCGGGGGCTGTCCGACGAGTGGAGCGATCTACCTGTTAGTTCTGACAGTATCCACCGCGATGAAACAAGCGCCTAATTTGAGCCAGCGAAGCGGATTGATTCAGCCACGTGGAAATCAAGGAGCGCCTAATGATGGGATCAAAAAAAACAGCCAACACATCTGTCAGCGCTACAGGCGCAGGGCAGATGTCCGAACTCAAGGCTGCCGTCGTGGTGGATGCGTTTTCCGATGATCCCAACGGCCTGATCCCTACTGAGTTCCTGTACCACCCGATTAAAATTGAACTCCAGCAGATCTGGCGGTTTCCGGCACAATACGGCGAAACGGACAATGTCCATTTCTCAATCAAACCTCATACGCCGGAACCCGCCTACCCCTTGCCGCCGATTCCCTTGTTAGGCCCCGTTACCGAGGATGATTTCCCGGTAGAACTGTCCATAGGCGGTAATTGGCTGAAGATCAGCGGCTCTTATGACCTCAGTTATTACGTTGACGGGCCGGGCGGTATAGAGCACAGCCCGCATGTCACTGCGTTCACCCTGGATTGGATGCCGCCGGGTGGGATGGCTCCTCTGATGCCGCCTATGTTCATCGATCCGGAGGTCGCCAATAACGGCATCACTGAGGCCTATATCAGTGAACATGAGTTCGTTGAGCTGCGAATTCCGACCTATCTGGATCGCCAGGCGTTTGACGACGGGTTGATTTTTTTGTTGGAGACTGAGGAGTCAAACCCTTTTCTGGCGGCCTATACGCATACCTTTGTCAGCACCACTGAGGCGCTGATAGTCCCTGTGCCTTCCGGGCTGTTTCGCCAACTGCCAAATGGGCCGCGTTTTTTGCGCTACGGTCTTCGCGATCGGGCAGGAAACCAGCAGTCCAATTACTCGGGGGCAACACCGGTCTATATCAACCTGCAAGCGCTCCCCAGTGGACTGCAACCGCCCGAGGTGCTTGCCTATGACTATGACGGCCTGATTGATCGCGCGGATGCCCGCAGTGGCGTAAACGTGAGATTTGGTGCCTATTTCGACTGGAATCCGACCGACGAGGTGGCCGTCAGTTGGAATGGAATCCTTCTGGCCAGGGAGCCGGTTGACGGTTTTCCAAAAGTGGTCCCGGTGAGCTGGTCTGTATTGATCCAGAATGGCTACCTACAGACCCAGGTTCCGGTTCGGTACTTTATTTACCGTGCCGGTGTTGCGACGGCTGTTCCATCGCCGGTACGACGTGTCGACGCTGACTTCCGGGTATTTGGGGTGGACCATGACCAAGCACCGGCTGAATACAATCGGCACTTGGCTAAAGTTGAAATTCGAGGCGCTGTTTCCGATACCGCTAACCACTTGGACTTCAGTGATTCGGACCAGTGTGTCACGGCGACAGTGGCCTTGCCGGAGGGACCTGCTGTCGGTAAGTGGTTGGACTTGTACTGGGGCGACCGAGAAGACCCAGTTGCCTCCTACACTGTTAAGTCCGACGATAAACCAGGGCAATTAGTGACATTTACCGGGGTGCCTTGGGAGATAGTTGCCGAAACACCTAATAATCCAGCTTTTCCGGTTAGTTATCGCACGAGTAATGGCGTGAATGAACAATTGGCGCCAAACCAGTTCGTGAATATTAATATAGTGCCGCCGGTCAGGTTTCCTCGCCCTGAGTTTGCGCATGCCAGCACAACGGGGTGGTTGAATTGCCAGACCGATCCTCCTATCTGGGAGGGGGTTCATGTGCATGTGAATAAACATGCAGCTATTGCAGTCGGCGATGAGCTCCGATTGAAATGGCAAGGCACTTGGGGGTTTGCGGGTGACCGCCCGATCGCTGAAACCTCTGAAGTGTTCAAAGAAGATTGGTTGGATGTTGACGAGAGTCAGGGCTATCACGTTTTTGTGGTGCCTTATATTCCTTATGTTCAGCCCATGAAGAACGAGGCGGGTGCGTATGCCGAGTTCACGGTATGGCGCAACGGAACACGGATTGGCAGTTCGTCTATTCGCTACGTAAAAATCGATCGCCGGTATTCAACCTCGGATCCCGTATTCTGCGGGCCGAACGGCAATGGGCCGGATTAGAAAATCTCCAGCAGTTGGCTGAACTTTTTCTGTGCCTTTGTTGATTGTTTTACAGTGTGCTCAATCTGAACTTGGTTGTAGGTGGCTTGCCGGTGATTTTATGTGAGGCTGGTGTGGTTATCAGTCCGGGAACTTCTTGAGCGCTTTATTACACGCAAGGAGAACTAAGATGGCAATTAACAGTGCAAAAAAAATAACGACACTTGGTTGGGATGATCCCAAATTAGACGCGCCGATATTTTCTCAGGCGCTCAACGGCGTAAGTGGTTTGATCTGGCGGCCTTACCTGGACGAACATGCTGGTTTGCGGGTTGATTGTCCCCTGGGGGGCTTTCCGGAGATTGGCGACGAGATACAGATTGAATACAGCCCAGTTGGGGTTGCTGTATGGACACCACTGGAGCCGATGATTCTCGAAACTGACCCTACTCAGCCGCTCGTCCGGTTGACCATTGATTATAATATTCTGGGGCATGGGGAGTTTGAAGTCAGGTTTAAGGTAAAGCCCGCTTCGGACACTGACTATAAGGACTTCTCCGTTGCAGAGCGCGTCAGGATTGATCTATACGGGCCTTACAAGTCATCGGGTCGTACTGAGGCCCCCGCAAGGATTGTTTTCCCCACCGCGCTTCCTCTGGGGGTCGACATTACCCAAGCTACTCTGGACCTTAATCCGGGAGGTTTTGACTTCGAGATTTCCAGCTACGCGGGTTTTGAAGACGGCGATGGCGTTGCGCAGGTCTGGTTCACTTCTCTGCAGCCACCCGATGATGCTCCGTCCTTGGGCAGCGTCCCCATGGAAAGTGGCGGTGTGGAGTTCAACCTGCCCATTTCGGCGTTTGAAGATTTTGAAGATGGTAATTATTTTGGCTATTACCGATTGATAGATGCTGCTGGGAATCTCAGTGAAATTTCCAGGATCACTACGGGCCGCAGGCTTAAACGCAGTGCCAACCTGGTGTTGGATCCTATTGACCTCGTAGTGCCTCCAGAGAATGAGTTGGTGGATATCGAGGTTTGGAAAGCGGGTGTAAGGTTGGCGATACCCAGCTATGCATGGGAGTCTGGTGATCAATACAGGTTGATTTGGGGGGCGCAATCCTCCGGGTTGTTGCCACTCAATGGCGTATTTCCCTTTGAGTTCACGGCCTCAAGTCAACTGATTCTGGATGAATATGCTACTCAGACAGGCGCGGTGTCGACGCCGATCACTTATGAAATCGTCAGGACAGGGACAGTCAATAAGCCTGATGCTGAGGTATTGGTTGACGTTGATCTGAGTGTTGAAGGGCCGGGCGCACCTACGCCGGGAGACCCGAGTCCAGACCTGGACGCTGTCACTATCGTGGGCCCCGCGTCTACTCCCACGCCAAACTACCTGAATTCCGCCGACATTGATCATGCCAGCCCCATCGAGGCGAATTTTAATCTGTGGGCTGCCGACCCTCAGCCGACAGACGGAATGGTCATTACGCTGTATTGGGGAAGCAAGCTGAACCCGGCAGGTTCGCGTACGGTTGCGCCGGGCGAGGGGGCTGGTGATTCCTTTATGATTGAGGTAGACAAGGACGCGATCGCCGCCGCGGGCAATGGCGATGACATTCCCGTTTTCTACGGTGTCAGTCGTCCTGGCGCGGCCAATAGCAACTTTTCGCCAAGCACGTCCGTTGAAGTGGACGATGCGATTATCCACTCGCTCGATCCCGCAGTGTTTCGCAACACGCTTGCCTGGGCCGTTGACCCCCGTGGCAGGATTACGTGTTCATCCTTGCGGCCTCAAGGCACAGGCACGCCTGAGGGGGAAAAACACATTGAAGTCTGGATTCCACCCAGCGCTGAGTTTTTCGCTGATGGTGTAGAAGTTACATTTGAGTTCGTGGCCTCGACGGGCCTTAATGGGGATGCTCCGATAGAGTCTACTCGAGACACTCGATCACTCACATTGGATAAAAACATGGCGGACAATGGGTTTATCTTCGAGCTTGAACCTTTCGATCCGCACCTTAAGGTCCCGGGGGTTGCGCCGAGCTATAACTCGATTTGGTTCCAGTACTCTCTGGATGTCGCAGGGACGCCGGCCAAATCAGTACCCGCAGTCATTCCCGTCCGAATGTTGACGTCCAACAACTTCTGCGATGGCGATCCTTATACGCCATAGCAGCAGAGCTGCAAGCACCAAGGCGCACGGCGCCTTGGTGTTTTGTTAATACCAATACGCTACTCAATTACTCCGCAATCTTCGGATATATCCTACTTACCACTTCCTCTTGGATCTATAACCTCGCGGCCTCTACAGGTCTGGCTCCACTCCATCGGAACGAGCCATGCCATTGGGTTTAGGCATATTTAGTCAGAGCGAGTGTTACAGCATGTCCATCAAGTATCTTTTTAAACTCTCACCGTTAAGTGCGGCCGTCAAAGTGTCGTCGCTGGGCCTGCTGCTGGGGGTTGCGGTACAGGCCCAGGCAAGCCAGCAGGTTGTGGCGCCTGGCGAGTCCAAAGTGATTGAAGCTGGCGAACCGGTAACAAACTGGGCGCTGCAAGCCGGCTCCAGCCTGACGGTCAATGGTGCCACCGCCGGCTCAATCCTCGGACTCGGTGCTCAGTTGACCGTGAACAGCGGTAGCAATATTGAACGCATTGTTGCCCAGGAAGGGTCCAAGGTGGCCATCAACAACGCAACCGTTAAAACCGAGAGGGCAGGCGTTGCGGCAATGGAGCTGACCAATGGCACTGCGACGATCTCCGATAGCCACCTGGAAAGCACCCGATCGACCGGCCTGCTGCTCAACCGCTACGTCTCGACACCGGGTGGCTCGCGTGCCGATGTCAGCAACAGCACCATAAAAGGTGCGCAATCGGGTGTGACTGCTTCCCAACACAGCGAGCTGTTTCTGGATAACTCACTGGTGCAAGGGACTGCCGCCAACAGTACCGGTGTTCTTTTGCAAGGGGGTTCGGCTTTTGCCCAGAACAACAGCATGCTGGTTGGTGAACTCAATGGCGTTCGCTTTAACCGTGGATCAAGCACTACCCAGGATGGCTCGCTGGTGCTGGATCGCTCGACGGTCGAAGGCAAGACAGGCGCTGCGATCCTGGTCGCTGGTGCACCTGGGCGGGTGCCGACGGCCAATATAGAGGTAAACAACGGTTCGCAACTGATTGGTGGCAACGGCAACTTGCTCGAAGTCACCGGCACGGCCACGGCCAATATGCGTGTCAATAACAGCCACTTGACTGGCAATGTGATCGTCGAGGCCGGCAGCACCGCCAACTTGAATTTGCAGAACCATGCATCGCTGACGGGCGCCCTGATGAACGTCAGCAGCTTGAGCATAGGCGATGGCTCGTTGTGGAATTTGACTGGCAATAGCCTGGTGGGCGACCTGGACCTCGCCGGTGGTACCGTCAAGTTTGGTGAAACCAATGAGTTCTACCAGTTGAACCTGGACACGCTCAGCGGCAACGGTACTTTTGTGATGGGGGCCGATTTCGCCGCAGGCTTGAACGACTTTCTGAATATCGCGGGGGACGCCACTGGCCAACATAGCCTGTTGGTGGCCAGCACGGGGCTCGAACCCGTGTCGCCAGGCGACGTACAGATCGTGCACACCGGCGGCGGCGACGCGCAGTTCTCCCTGGTGGGAGGGGCTGTGGATGTCGGTGCCTGGTCTTACGGGCTCAAACAGGAGGGGAATGACTGGTTCCTTGACCCCAATGCCCGCACCATCAGCCCGGGCACGCGCTCGGTACTGGCGCTGTTCAACACTGCGCCGACCGTATGGTACGGCGAGATGAGCTCGTTGCGCAGTCGCATGGGCGAGCTGCGTCACAACGACGCAATGGCCGGTGGCTGGATCCGCAGTTATGGCAACAAATATTCGGTAGCGGATGCCAATGGCGTGGGTGTCAAACAGACTCAGCGTGGGTTCTCCCTGGGTGTGGATACGCCGCTCAGTGAAGACAGCCAATGGTTAATCGGTGTAATGGCAGGGCACAGTGACTCGGACCTGGATTTGGGCCGGGGTACTTCAGGCGCCGTAAAAAGCTACTACGCTGGCCTGTATGCGACGTGGATGAACGCCGACAGCGGTTACTACTTTGACGGCGTCGTCAAAGCCAACCGCTTCGAAAACGATGCCAAGGTTGCCATGAGCGATGGTGTTCAGGCCAAGGGCAAGTACGGAACCAATGGTCTGGGAGCATCGGCGGAGGTGGGCCGTAATATAAAACTGGACAATGAGTTCTTTGTCGAACCGTTTGCACAGGCGTCGACAGTGGTGGTCAAAGGTAAGAAATACGGCTTGGACAACGGGCTGCAGGCCAAAGGTGAAAACACCCATTCGGTGCTGGGCAAACTCGGCGTGACGGTGGGGCGCGATTTCATCATGAACGATGGCAGCATCGTCCAGCCCTACCTGCGCACGGCCGTGGCCCATGAGTTTGCCAAGAACAACAAGGCGTCGGTCAACGGACATGTGTTCAATAACGACTTGTCGGGTTCGCGTGCCGAGTTCGGCGCGGGTGTGTCGGTCGCGGTATCGCAGAACTTGCAGTTGCACGCTGATTTCGAACACAGCAAAGGCAAGCACGTTGACCAGCCATGGGGGGCAAACGTAGGTCTGCGTTACAGCTGGTAAGTAGTAGTGGGAACCCCAAAAAAGGAAGCTTCGGCTTCCTTTTTTGGGTTTATAGCAAACGCTGGGTCATGAGTGCCTGAGTTTCAACTCAGGTCGAACAAGGCCGTGATGGTGGACACCGGGTTGCCGTCGTCACGGGTGAGGATGTGTTGCAATGCGCCAGCAACATGGGTGTTCGCGGGATCTACAGTGGTCAAATCAATGAGGCCGCTGGCACCATATCTCAGGATGGGGTCCAACAAACTGTTCGTCGAATACGTCAGTCTGATGTCGTCCAGATGCTCCTCCAACTTGTAGATGCGTTTTTCAAAAGAGGCAGGAAACACGAGTTGGATTTGATGTTTGACTAAATCGTCGTCTACCTTGCTGGCGGTAAGGGTCCATCGGTCTTCGTTCTTTTTTATGTCAAACACCTTGGCAGTGAAGTCTGCCCCATCAATTTCGCCTTTGAAATACCGGTTGGCAATCCTTGGTTTTTGTTTGCGAATCAACTGAACGACTGACATAGGTGCATCTCCTCTGCGTAGTTTCGCGACTCCGCGTCAAGGTAGGAGGCGCTTGGGTGTACTGGAAGGATCAGGCTTTGCGTTTCAACGAAACATCATCAAAAAAAACTGCGCCATCTATACCGATCAGGACGATCGTGACGGCCGTAGTGGCGGGCGGCATTGCCAGGTCTGCCGTGTAGGTTGTCCAGGCAGCCGCGCCTACACGGATTTCCGGGAATGTCCCCGTAGGGGTCACCTGGAATCGGGCAAAACCGTGCCCGCCGAATTCACTTCGGGAACGAAACGAAAATTCGTAAGTGATTCCCCCGGTCACGGCGATGGTCTGGCCGGCCTGGCCTTGTAAAGTTGCCTGAAACGTATCCCCGTCAAAGTGCCTGCCTGAACCGATCGGTGAGCCTGACGTATCCCAATGGTCGCTGTTTGCAGAAAAATCTCCATTGAGTACCAGCTCGGGCCGAGGTGGAGTGCTCGTATCCTGAGTCAGGTTCAGTTCGTCGACACACACTTCGCCAGCTATCCCCGTGATTGCCACGGTCATGAGGGTTGTTGCAGGCGGGGTGGTGATGCGGATCTCTTGTTTTCTCCACAGATGAAAGTCGTTGAGTGCGATTCGCACGTCGGCACCGGGAATATCGGGCTGGATCAGAAGCTCTCCCTTGCCCTGGTACAAGACCTGGCTCCAGAATTTCAACAGGTAGGTGGTTTCCGCCGTGGCATTGATGGCTTGAGAGGCCTGCCCGTTGAGTACCCGGCAATATTGGCGCGAGTAGTCCACGGTGTCTTGGGTGGTCCATTCGGCGCCATATTTGCTAAAGCTGCCGTTGCCCAACAGATTGTTGATCAATGTGCCTTGCCCACCCATGTTCTTGCTCCGCTAGCCTTCTGAGTGTGCCTATTGCGCGCTACAACTAGGCGCTTGGCAACTGTCAGAACTAACAGGTATTGACCTCCATTCGTCGGATCTTATCGGTAGGCTCAACCAAACAACCCGGCCGCAATATTGATCGAGAACCCCAGGATCGCGGTATTGAACAGAAACCGGATCAACGATTGCCCCAGCACCACTTTACGCAAGCTACGGGTGGCGACACCCACGTCCGAGGTCTGCACGGCCACGCCGATGGTGAAGGAGAAATACAGGAAGTCCCAATAATTGGGGGTGAGCAAGCCCTCGGCAAAGCGCAGCGCCGGCTCCTTGCCTTGCCAGGTGTAATAGAGCCTGGCGTAGTGCACGCTGAAAATCACCCCGATCAGCAGCCAGGAGCCGATCACTGTCAGCCCGGTAAAAGCGTAATGCAGCAGACGTTCGGAAGTGGCCAGGTCCTTGCTGCCCACCAGTTCGAAGGTGATGGTGGCCAGGCTGGCGATGGCGGCGATGCACACCATGAACAGCACCAGGCCGGCGTTCTCGTCTTCGACTTCGGCGATGCGCTTGACGTCTTCGGCCTTGGCGCGAATGGTCAACCAGAGCATCAGTATCAGGTAGGTCCAGACCCCGGCGTTCCAGCCGATCAGGATCTTGCTGGCAAGGGTGTCGGCCGGCACCAGGAGGCCGACCGCAAGGCCCAGTACGGCGGCGGATGAGAGGCGAGGGTGGGTGCGGGCGAGGAAGGGCATGGTGGCTCACAGATAACTATTTGTGAGCACCATAGCTTATTCGGGTGTACCTGATCATGAATGCAATCAATAACCCTGTGGGAGCTGGCTTGCCTGCGATAGCGCTGGTTCAGGCAACACTTATGTCGCCTGTGCCGCTGTCATCGCAGGCAAGCCAGCTCCCACTGATCAGTCTGGTTTATGGCGCTTGCGCACCAGCTTCATCACCACCACGAAGAATACCGGCACAAACACCACCGCCAATGTCGCCGTGATCATTCCGCCAATCACACCGGTGCCAATCGCCTGCTGGCTGGCCGAGCTGGCCCCCGTAGCAATCGCCAACGGCACCACGCCGAGGATGAATGCCAGGGACGTCATGATGATCGGCCGCAGTCGCAACCGTGCCGCTTTCAAGGTGGCGTCGATCAAATCCTCGCCCTGGTCATACAGGTCCTTGGCGAACTCGATAATCAAGATCGCGTTCTTCGCCGACAGGCCAATGATGGTGATCAAGCCGACCTTGAAGAACACGTCGTTGGGCATCCCGCGCAAGCTCACGGCCAACACCGCACCCAGTACCCCCAGCGGCACCACCAGCAACACCGAGGTGGGAATCGACCAGCTTTCATACAGCGCGGCCAGGCACAGGAACACGATCAGCAGCGACAGGCCCAACAGCAGCGGTGCCTGAGAGCCGGACAAGCGCTCCTGCAACGACAAACCCGTCCATTCCTGGCCCAGCCCTGCAGGCAACTGGCTGACCAGCCGCTGGATTTCGCTCATGGCCTCACCGGTGCTGTGCCCCGGCGCGGCTTCGCCGCTGATGGCGATGGCCGGGTAGCCGTTGTAACGGGTCAACTGCGTGGGGCCCTGGGTCCACTTGGCTTCGACGAAGGCTGACAGCGGCACCATCTTCCCGGCGTTGTTGCGCACGTGGATTTTCATCAGGTCGGCCACCTGGCTGCGCTGGTCGCCTTCGGCTTGCACCACCACGCGCTGCATACGGCCCTGGTTGGGGAAGTCGTTGATATACGCCGAGCCTATCGCCGACGACAGCACGTTGCCTACGTCGGCAAACGACACACCCAGGGCGTTGGCCTGCTTGCGGTCCACTTCCAGCTGCACTTGTGGTGCTTCAGCCAAGGCGCTTTCACGCACGTTGGCCAGGATCGGGCTTTTCGCTGCAGCGTCCAGCAATTCGGTACGTGCGGCCATCAACCCGGCGTGGCCGACGCCACCGCGGTCCTGCAAACGGAACTCGAAACCACTGGAAGTGCCCAGGCCGTCTACCGGTGGCGGCAGGACTGCATAGGCAATCGCGTCCTTGAGTTCGCTGAAGGCCATGTTGGCGCGATCGGCAATCGAGGAAGCGGAGTCATCGCTGCCACGCTCTGACCAATCCTTGAGCGTGGTAAACGCCAGCGCGGCGTTTTGCCCGGAACCGGAGAAGCTGAAGCCCATGATCATGGTGGTATCACCCACCCCAGGCTCGCCTGCGTTATGCGCCTCGATCTGTTCGGCCACTTGCACCGTACGGTTCTTGCTGGCGCCCGGCGGCAACTGGATATCAGTGATGGTGTAGCCCTGGTCTTCCACCGGCAGGAACGAGGAGGGCAGGCGGCTGAACAACAGGCCCATGCCCACCAGTAATACCAGGTAGATCAGCAGGTAGCGGCCGCTGCGCTTGAGGGCATAGGCCACCCAACCTTCGTAACGGTTGGTGAGTTGGTCAAAGCGCTGGTTGAACCAGCCGAAGAAACCACCCTTGGCATGGTGCTCGCCCTTGGCAATCGGCTTGAGCAGCGTGGCGCACAGTGCCGGGGTCAAGGTCAGGGCCAGGAAAGCGGAGAACAGGATCGAGGTGGCCATCGACAGTGAGAACTGCTGGTAGATCACGCCCACCGAACCCGGCATGAAGGCCATCGGCAGGAACACTGCCACCAGCACCAGGGTGATACCGATGATGGCCCCGGTGATCTGGCCCATGGCTTTCTTCGTCGCCTCTTTGGGCGACAGGCCTTCGGTGGCCATGATGCGCTCGACGTTTTCCACCACCACGATGGCATCGTCCACCAGGATGCCGATAGCCAATACCATGCCGAACATGGTCAGCACGTTGATCGAGAAGCCCAGCAGCAACATGGTGGCGAAGGTGCCCATCAGCGCGATCGGCACCACCAGCGTGGGAATCAAGGTGTAGCGCACGTTCTGCAGGAACAGGAACATCACCGCGAACACCAGCGCCATCGCCTCCAGCAAGGTGTAGACCACCTTGGTGATCGAGACTTTGACAAAGGGCGAAGTGTCGTAGGGAATCTTGTATTCCACATTGGCAGGGAAGTAGCGCGACAACTCGTCCATTTTCGCCCGCACCAGCGTTGCGGTGCTCAAGGCATTAGCGCCGGGCGACAGTTGCACGCTGACGGCGGTAGACGGCTTGCCGTTCAGGCGGGTGGAGAACTGGTATTCCTGGCTACCGACTTCCACCCGTGCCACATCGCCGATGCGCACGGTGGAGCCATCGGGGTTAGCCTTGAGCACGATGTCGGCAAACTCCGCCGGGGTGGACAGTTGCCCCTTGACCAGCACCGCCGCGGTGATCTCCTGGGTGTGGGTGCCCGGCAAGTCACCGATGCTGCCCGCTGAAACCTGGGCGTTCTGGGCACTGATCGCGGCGTTGACGTCGGCCGGCGTGAGGTTGAAACCGATCAGCTTCTGCGGGTCGATCCAGATACGCATCGCTCGCTCGGCGCCATACAACTGGGCCTTGCCGACCCCGTCCAGGCGCTTGAGCTCGTTCATCACGTTGCGCGCCAGGTAATCACTGAGCGCCACGTCGTCAAGCTTGCCGTCGTTGGACGTCAATGTGACCAACAGCAGGAAACCGGCGGAGACTTTTTCCACCTGCAAGCCTTGCTGTGTCACGGCCTGGGGCAGGCGCGGCTCGACGACCTTGAGGCGGTTCTGCACATCCACCTGGGCCATTTCCGGGTCGGTGCCCGGCTGGAACGTGGCGGTGATCGTCGCCGAACCCAGGCTGCTCTGGGATTCGAAATACAGCAGGTGATCGGCGCCGTTGAGCTCTTGCTCGATCAGGCTGACCACGCTCTCATCCAGGGTCTGGGCCGAGGCACCGGGATACACCGCGTAGATTTCCACCTTGGGTGGCGCGACGTTGGGGTACTGCGCCACCGGCAATTGCGGGATCGCCAGGAAGCCCGCCAGCAGGATAAACAGGGCCACCACCCAGGCGAAGATCGGGCGGTCAATAAAGAACTGCGGCATGACGGGTTATTCCTTTACGAGCGGGCTGTCGTCCACTTCAACTTTTTCACCGGGGCGTGCGTGTTGCAGGCCCTCGACGATGATGCGGTCGCCGGGCTTGAGGCCGCTGGTGACGATCCAGCGATCGTCTATCACTGCACCCAACTCCACCGGTTGCTGGCTGACGGTCTGTTCGGCGTCCAGCAGCAACACCATCGGGATACCAGCGCTGTCGCGGGTGATGGCGCGTTGCGGCAAGCTGATACCTTGTTTGTCCACGGCCTGTTCCACGCGCACCCGCACAAAGCTGCCGGGTAACAGGTCGAGGTCCGGGTTGGGGAACTCGCTGCGCAGGATGATCTGCCCGGTGCCCGGATCGACGCTGATGTCGGCGAAGAGCAATTTGCCTGGCAACGGGTACAGGCTGCCGTCGTCCTGGATCAAGGTGGCCTTGGCCTGGTCCTGGCCGACCTGCTTCAAGCTGCCGGCACGAAAGGCGCGGCGCAGGTCGTTCAGCTCACGGGTGGACTGGGTGAGGTCGGCGTGGATCGGGTCCAGTTGCTGGATAATCGCCAGCGGCGTGGCTTCGTTCTGGCCGACCAGCGCGCCTTCGGTCACCAGGGCGCGGCCGATGCGCCCGGAAATCGGTGCGGTTACTGTGGCATAGCCCAGGTTCAGCTTGGCACGCTCGACGGCGGCCTTGTTGGCGGCCACTTCGGCGTTGGTCTGGCGCAGGGCGGCGCGGGCGTTGTCGTACTCCTGGCCGCTGATGGCGTTGCCTTCGACCAGTTGGCTGTAGCGCTGCTCTTGCAGGCGTGCCTGGAACGCATTGGCCTCGGCCTTGCTCAGGTTGGCCTGGGCACTGTCCAGGTCGGCCTTGAACGGCGCCGGGTCAATACGGAACAACACGTCGCCTTGCTTGACGTCGTGGCCTTCGTTGAACACCCGCTGCATGACCACCCCGGCGACCCGGGCGCGTACTTCGGCGATACGCGGTGCGGCGATGCGCCCGCTCAGTTCGCTGGTAATTGAGAGTGGCTTGGCCTGCAGGGTTTCGATCCGTACTTTGGCCAGGGGCATTTGTGGCGCCTCGTCTGCCGACTGACCACACGCGCTCAGCGCCAGTGTGAGGGCCAACAGGCAAAACGGCGCAAACAGATTCTTCGACATGCTCTTATCCCAATATTGACTGGCGCATCCTAAGGTCACCTGCGCCGTGGTGCTGTGAAGCTGTGTAGCGGGTCTGTGAAGAAGTGTAAGGTACGGCGCGCAGGGCGTCGGGGGCGTATATCCTTGCACAATCCTGCAACACACCAACAAACAGCATTATTTGGAAACACCATGCCCAACATCCTACTGGTGGAAGACGACGCCGCACTCTCCGAGCTGATTGCCAGCTACCTGGAACGCAATGGCTACCACGTCAGCGTGCTCAGCCGCGGCGACCATGTCCGTGAGCGCGCACGCCTGAACCCGCCGGACCTGGTGATCCTCGACCTGATGCTGCCGGGCCTCGACGGCCTGCAGGTGTGCCGTTTGCTGCGCGCCGATTCGGCGGGGCTGCCGATCCTGATGCTGACCGCCCGCGATGACAGCCACGATCAGGTTCTGGGCCTTGAGATGGGCGCCGACGACTACGTGACCAAACCCTGCGAGCCGCGCGTATTGCTGGCTCGGGTGCGCACATTGCTGCGTCGCAGCAGCCTGTCCGAACCTCAGGTGGCCAGCGACCAGATCGTCATGGGCAACCTCTGCATTGATCTGTCCGAACGCACCGTGACCTGGCGCGAACAGGCGGTCGAGCTGTCCAGTGGTGAATACAACCTGCTGGTGGTGCTGGCCCGGCATGCCGGCGAAGTGCTCAGCCGCGATCAGATCCTGCAACGCCTGCGCGGTATCGAGTTCAACGGCACCGACCGTTCGGTGGACGTGGCCATCTCCAAGCTGCGGCGCAAGTTCGACGATCATGCGGGCGAGGCGCGCAAGATCAAGACGGTGTGGGGCAAGGGGTATCTGTTCAGCCGTTCCGAGTGGGAATGCTGAACCATGTTTCGCGTACTGCTGCGCCTCTACCTGATCACCATCGTCACCTACAGTGCGGCGATTTACCTGATTCCCAAGCTGGTGATCCAGCTGTTCGAACACCGCTACATGGACTACAACATCGAACAGTCCCGTGGCCTGCAAAAGCTGATGGTCAAGCAGTACCAGCGCGCACCGGTAGAGCGTTGGTCCCAGGTCACCGACCAGTTGAGCCGCGATTTTGCACCGTTGAGGGTGCAACTGTTACTGCGTCAAGACGCCCGCTATACCCCTGAGGAAGAACAGTTACTGGAGCAAGGCAAGCCAGTGATCCGCCTGGGCGAGTGGGGCTGGATGGAAGAAATCAGCTCGCCGATCAACCAGCAGTTCGCGGTCAAGTTGACCGTACCGCCAGACCCGTTGGACATGAACCTGCTGTACTGGTCGATGAACGTGCTGGTCGGTGCCGCCTTGCTGGCGTGCCTGCTGGTGTGGCTGCGTCCGCACTGGCGTGACCTGGAGCGTTTGAAAAGTACCGCCGCGTTATTGGGCAAGGGCCATCTGGAGGCGCGTACGGGGCTCGCACCCAGCTCCAGCATCGGCGGCCTGGCGGCGGTATTCGACACCATGGCCGACGATATCGAGCGCCTCTTGAACCAGCAGCGCGATTTGCTCAATGCGGTCTCCCATGAATTGCGTACGCCGCTCACCCGTCTGGATTTCGGGCTGGCCCTGGCGCTTTCCGAAGACTTGCCCCCGGCCAGCCGCGAGCGCCTGCAAAGCCTGGTGGCGCATATTCGGGAGCTGGACGAGCTGGTGCTGGAATTGCTGTCTTACAGCCGCCTGCAAAACCCGGCGCAACTGCCCGAGCGAGTAGAGGTGGCGCTCGACGAGTTTATCGACAGCGTGTTGGGCAGCGTCGACGATGAGCTGGAAAACCCCGATATTGTCATCGATGTGGTCCTCGATTGTGCCGTGGAGCGCTTCAGCCTCGACCCACGCCTGACTGCCAGGGCCTTGCAGAACCTGCTGCGCAATGCGACGCGCTACTGCGACAAGCGCATCCAGTTGGGCGTGCGCGTATGCCCCAAAGGCTGTGAAATCTGGGTGGACGACGATGGCATCGGCATACCGGCGGACCAGCGCGAGCGCATCTTCGAGCCGTTCTACCGCCTGGACCGTAGCCGCGACCGCGCAACCGGTGGCTTTGGCCTGGGCCTGGCGATCAGCCGGCGCGCCCTGGAGGCCCAAGGCGGCACTTTGACGGCCTTGGCGTCTCCCTTGGGCGGGGCGCGGTTTCGTGTGTGGCTACCTAACCTTTCGTGATCAAAGCACTTTGACTGCGCGGCCGATCCCGTGAATCGGCCCGGTGGGTTTGCCGGTGGGCGAGCCATTGGGCCCTTCCAGCGTCAGTTCAAACAACTGGTTCGGTGCCAGCGGCGGCAGCTTGTCCAGCGGCACCGACAAGGTCTGCCCCGGCTTGACCAGCCCCAGGGATACGGGCCCCTGCCAGCCATCGCCTTTGGTCCAGAACTCCAGGGCTTTGTCGGCAGGAATCTCCATCACCCCCAGTGGAATCAATTGGATCTGCTGATTATCACTGGCCTGCACCACCCAGCCCGGTGCCTGGCTTTGCGGCGCCATCAGCACCACCACGAAGCTGGGTGTGGTGATGGGCGGGCGCGTCAGTAATAAAACCGCCAGCACCACGCTTGCCATCAGGCCCGCGGCAGAAAGCCCGCGCCAGAACGCCAGCAGGTTCCACCACGCCACGCTCGTTTCGGGGGCTTTGATGCGGCGTTCAATGCGCCGCCACAGCTGTGCCGAAGGCGGCACTGGTTGTGCCAGCGCGACCAGAGGCAACAGACGCTGCTCCCAGGCATCCACCGCTGCACGCAGTGCCGCATCATGGGCCAGGCGTTGTTGCACCTCAGCGCGCTGTTCGGCGGGCAGGGTCCCCAGCACGTATTCACTGGCCAGTTCATCCAGGCTGTCGTTCATGCCATGCACTCCCGCAAGGCGGCGAGGCTGCGTTTGATCCAGGCTTTGACGGTACCCAGCGGAGTACTGAGTTTTTGCGCAATTTCGCTGTGGGAGTAACCGTCCACATAGGCGTGCAGGATGCAGGTGCGGCGTGTCGGGTCGAGCCGCTCCAGGCACTGGTGGATCTGCCCGGAGCGTGCCGCAAACTCAACGGTCTGGGCAGGCTCTGTCAGCGGCTCGTACTGATCGTCCAGCGGCACGTCACGCGCGGTGCTGCGTACAACGTCCAGGGCCAGGTGGCGAGTCACGCTGAACACCCATCCCCGTGCGGAGCCTCGCAGGGGGTCGAAACTGCGTGCGCCGTGCCAGATCTTGATAAAGGCGTCATGCACGATGTCCTCGGCCAGTGCCTTGTTGCGGGTAATGCGCAGCGCCACACCGAGCAAGCGGCTGCTGTCCTGCTCATAGAGCTGGTGCAGGGCGCGATGATCGCCGCGGGCGCAGGCTAACAGGCACACTTCATAATCAAAGATGAGTTCAGCCAAACCAGAATTCCTGCCACTGAGGAGACGTCTACGCCTTGTAGGCGCGAGGTTGCTCGCGCCTACAAGGCCAGCGTAGCTGAGTTTGCTCAGTTGGCGGCCCAGAAGATGTAGTCCGCCTGGTATTTCACCACTTCCTTGGCGCCTTTGTTCGCGGTGGTGCACGGCGTAGCGGGAGCGACCCCGCCTTTGAGGGCCACCCGCTGGATATACGCCACGCCACTCATTGCACCTTTGCCCTCGGCCGGGTTGGCCTTGACCAGTTGATAGGGCAGGTTACCGGGGCTCGACGGCGCCACGGCCAATTGCGTGCCGGTGATGGTCGAGCCGTCCTTGGCCTGCCACGTGGCAGGTGGGCCGAAGTAGGTGCCGACCTGCTGGCCATTACGGTCGTTCAACACGGCTTTGGGGCCGACGAAGGTCCACTCGGTCTGGCCGGCAGCGTTGGCCTTGTCGCGGCATTCATAGGTGATTTCGCCGACCCCGGTGGTTTGCATCGCCACCTTGTGGCCATCCGGCACCTTGATGCTGTCCGGCAGGCCCGCCTGGGCAAACGCCGACGGTGCGGCGAGGAGCAAGCTGGACAGGCACAGCAGTGTTTTAGCGTTCATGGTGTTTCTCCATTGGGTAGAACAGCAGGGTTACGTTGATGACTACGGCCCAGGCCCGCCCATTGGATGCAGAGCTTTGCGAAAAAAAGTGAAGATTGCCAAAAAAGCATAAACTCAGATCGCATCGGTATAAGTGGTTATAAGAAAAATCGCTATCCTGCGGCCAGAAATTTATAAGGTCTCGGGTAGCTGGAATGGATGTAGGTAATATTGGTTTCGTGGTTGCCGGCCTGATCGTGGGTTTTATCGTGGGCATGACGGGGGTGGGCGGCGGCTCGCTGATGACCCCGATCCTGCTGTGGTTTGGCATCAACCCAGCCACTGCGGTGGGCACCGACCTGCTGTACGCCGCGATCACCAAGTCTGGTGGTGTGCTGGTGCACAGCAAGAACAAGAACATCGACTGGACCATCACCGGCTGGCTCACCCTGGGCAGCGTGCCGGCGGTGTTGCTGACGTTATGGTTCCTGGCCAGCCTGCACACCGACCCCAGCGCGATGAACGCGGTGATCAAGCAGGCCCTTGGCGTGGTATTGCTGCTGACGGCCCTGGCGATCCTGTTCAAGAAAAGCCTGTTGGCCTTTGCCCAGCGTCATGCTGGCGATTCCTACCATCTGCGCCCGCGCAATCTGAATGCGCTCACTGTTGTGACAGGTGCGATCCTTGGCACCATGGTGGCCCTGACCTCGATCGGCGCCGGCGCTCTGGGCACGGTGGCGCTGTTTATCCTGTACCCGTTCCTGGCCACGCGGCGCCTGGTTGGCACCGAGATCGCCCATGCCGTGCCCCTGACATTAGTGGCGGGCCTGGGCCATGCCAGCATGGGGAACATGGACTGGCATCTGCTGGGCTTTTTGCTGATGGGGTCGCTGCCGGGGATCTACGTTGGCAGCCATATGACCGGCAGGATTCCCGACGGGGTACTGCGGCCGTGCCTGGCGGTGATGTTGATGGCGGTGGGGTACAAGTTGGCGTTCTGAGCAAGTGGCCTGACACCCCACGCTCCAAATGTGGGAGCTGGCTTGCCTGCGAAGGCGGCCTCACAGCCGACGCCTGCTAACCTGACACCCCACGCTCCAACTGTGGGAGCTGGCTTGCCTGCGATGACGGCCTCACAGCCGACACCTGCTAACCTGACACCCCACGCTCCAACTGTGGGAGCTGGCTTGCCTGCGAAGGCGGCCTCACAGCCGACGCCTGCTAACCTGACACCCCACGCTCCAACTGTGGGAGCTGGCTTGCCTGCGATGACGGCCTCACAGTCAACGCAGTTGGATTGTGTACATATCCATTCCTGCGGTAACGGCCACTTAGGGTTCCGCCCTGACGGCGGGTCACTTTGGAAAAGCCCCAAAGTAACCAAAGGGCTCTTGCCCCACCACTCGGCACCTCGCCTAGGCTCGGTGTGCCCGTAATCCGCCAGTGATTTGGGGGGGCGCCGCCACGCGCCATCCATGGCGCGGGGCGGCTAAACCGGCATCCCTGCCGGTTTACCCCCCAAATCCCTGTCGAATTCCGGCCAGCGTGGTTTGATGGGGCGCCTAAGATCAAAAGCAGATCAAGAGCAAGAGCAAGATCAAGAGCAAGATCAAGAGCAAGAGCAAGATCAAGAGCGACTCGCTTCGCATCGTGGATACGTTTGACGGCGCTGGTCGCCACTGTTGCTCCAGCAACAGCAGATCCACAAACGGCTGCGATCCCAGACACTGGCAAGCCATCGCTTCAATCCCCCTTTTTTTCCGCAACCCCCCAGGCTACGGGCATTTGCCTGCCCCTGGCACGCTTGCTGCATAAGCCCTTGTAAATCCCCTGTACGAGGTAGCGTCCGATGAGTCAGCAAGCCGTGAAATTTGCCTATTGGGTGCCCAACGTCAGCGGTGGGTTGGTCGTCAGCAAGATTGAACAACGCACCCACTGGGGTATTGATTACAACCGCAAACTGGCGCAACTGGCGGAGGCGGCGGGCTTTGAATATGGCTTGACGCAAATTCGCTTCACCGCAGGCTACGGCGCCGAGAACCAGCATGAGTCTGTGGCGTTCAGCCATGCGTTGCTGGCGGCGACCACCACCCTCAAGGTCATCGCGGCGATCCTGCCCGGGCCGTGGCAACCGGCGTTGGCGGCCAAGCAATTGGCGACCATCGACCAACTGACCAATGGCCGTATTGCGGTGAATATCGTCAGTGGCTGGTTCAAGGGCGAGTTCCAGGCCATTGGCGAGCATTGGTTGGAGCATGATGAGCGCTATCGGCGTTCCGAAGAGTTTATCCGTGCTCTCAAAGGCATCTGGACCCAGGACGATTTCACCTTCAAGGGCGATTTCTATCGGTTCAACCAATACACCCTCAAGCCCAAGCCCCTGGGCCAGCCGGAGATCTTCCAGGGTGGCAGTTCGCGGGCGGCTCGGGACATGGCGGCGCGGGTGTCGGATTGGTATTTCACCAATGGCAACACGCCTGAAGGGGTCAAGGCCCAGGTCGATGATATCCGTGCCAAGGCCGCTGCCAACCACCATTCGGTGAAGGTGGGCGTGAACGCCTTCGTGATCGCCCGCGACACGGAGGAGGAGGCACGTGCGGTGCTGGCGCAGATCATTGACGAAGCCGACCCGGAGGCGGTCAACGCCTTTGGTGACGCGGCCAGGCAAGCGGGCAAGGCGTCACCGGAGGGCGAGGGGAACTGGGCCAAGTCCAGCTTTGAGGACCTGGTGCAATACAACGATGGTTTCAAGACCAACCTGATCGGCACGCCGCAGCAGATCGCCGAGCGCATCGTGGCACTCAAGGCCGTGGGTGTGGACTTGGTGCTGGCAGGCTTTCTGCACTTCCAGGAAGAAGTGGAGTATTTCGGCAAACGTGTATTGCCGCTGGTGCGTGAGTTGGAAGCCAAGGCTGATGTCGGCGTGGGCTTGCGCGTAAATAATCTCAACGAGAAAGTGGGTAGCCTGGTTTAACGCTGTGCCTGGGCATCCTTCGCGAGCAAGCTCGCTCCCGCAGGGGGCAGGGTTTTTTCCAGGCGCAGGGCGTCACTGTGGTCTTGGTAGTAATCGTCGACTACGGCAAAGCGTCGATAGCCGTTGCGCTCATACAGGGCGAGGGCGCCGGGGTTGTCGGTGCGCACTTCCAGGCGCAGGTACGCGCAACCTTTCTCCAGCGCGCGGGTTTCGATATGCGCCAGCAACTGTTTGCCCAGGCCAAGGCCGCGGGCATGTTCGGCAATGGCCAGGGAATACAAGCGCGCAAACCGGGTGCCGCGCCGAAACAGCACCAGCGCGTAGCCAAGCAGTTGGCCGTGCTGTTGCGCCACCCACAATTGGCCGTTGGCCCGGCTGATCATCCAGCGCACACTGCGCGGTGACAGCCGGTCGCTGCTGAAACATTGCTGCTCCAACGCCACCAAGTCGGACATATCGTCAAGGGTTGCAACGCGAAAGAAAAGAGCCATAAGACCGCCGTAAAAGTTGCGTAATGAAACGGGACTTCTCTAAATGATCGTGCTTAATAGAAAAGGTCGAGTTCTCTAAAGCGGATCAATTATTATGTCGGCGGTACAAAGTCATTGGCGTCAAGTATCCGAGCAAACCGTTGCGGCGACAATAACATCCAACAGTTATTTTTCTGCTGCGGCCCAACGTTCGAGCCACGTTGTCATTATTGTCGAACGCAAGGAAGATTGGGCCTCTTACTTTCCCTGTGAACACGTCGTCACCGCTCAGGAGTACTTGGAGCACACGCGGGATAGCGACACGGGCAAGCGTGTCCAGGTGATCAACCTGTGCCGCAGCTACAAGTACCTGGGGCACGGGTACTATTGCTCCTTGCTGGCCGAGGCACGCGGGCACAAGGTGATTCCCTCGGTACGCACCATCAGCGAGCTGACCAAAAAAGCCCTGTATGGGTTGGCCCTGGATGACTTGGATAAAACCCTGGAAAAAGCCCTGAACCATCAACTCTATCGCAGTACCGAAGGCTTTACTCTGACACTTTATTTCGGTCGAACGGATATAGAACTCTTGCAGGAATTGGCTCGTCAGTTGTTTGAAACCTTTCCCAGTCCGATCTTGTTAGTTGAGTTTCGTCACCATAACGGCTGGCATATCGGCGGGGTCAAGTGTGGTGTATTGCACAAGTTGCGCGACGATCAGGAAGATCAATTCGCCCACGCCCTCGATAACTTCAGCCGCAAGATCTGGCGTCAGCCACGCTTGCGCCGTCTGGCCCGTTATGACTTGGCGATCCTGCACGATCCTCACGAACAATTACCGCCCTCCAATCCTCGCGCACTGGAAAATTTCGTGCGGGTCGGCAAGGGCCTGGGCATTGATGTGGACTTGATCGAACGCAAGGATTATGCCCGTCTGGCCGAATATGACGCCTTGTTGATCCGCGAAACCACCAGCCTCGACAACCATACCTATCGCTTTGCCAAGAAAGCCGAAAGCGAAGGATTGGTGGTGATGGACGACCCGGCATCGATCCTGCGCTGTACCAACAAGGTATACCTCACCGATCTGCTCAACAGCCACCAATTGGGCATGCCGGCCACCGAGATTCTCTACAAGGAACGACCGCAAGACTTTGAACGCATCGGCGAACGTCTGGGCTTCCCGCTGGTGTTGAAGATCCCCGACGGCTGTTTCTCCCGTGGGGTGATCAAGGTGGAAAGCCAGGCGGCGTTGCTCAAGGCCACGGCTGAGTTGTTCGAGCACTCGGTGCTGTTGTTGGCCCAGGAATTCCTCTACACCGACTACGACTGGCGCATCGGCGTGCTCAATCGCAAGCCGATTTTTGCCTGCCAGTACTTCATGTCCAAGGGCCATTGGCAGATCTACAACCACAAGGCCATCGGTCAGGCTATCAATGGCGAATGCCGCACTCTGGCAGTCCATGAGGCACCCAAGGCGGTGGTGGAGCTGGCGGTGAAAACCGCCAACCTGATCGGCGATGGGCTTTATGGCGTGGACCTCAAACAGTCGGGCGACAGGGTTGTGGTGATCGAGGTCAACGACAACCCCAACCTGGATGCTGGGATCGAAGATGCCTACTTGCAGGACGACCTGTATAGCCTGGTGCTGGAGGAGTTCGTGCGGCGCCTGGAGCTCAAGCGCCGGGGTCAGGTGTGGTAGAGCGTTCTGCCACTCAAGCAGTGGCTTGCAAGGTCAACACCTCAAACCCGTCCGCCGTCACTGCCACGGTGTGTTCCCATTGCGCCGAGAGGCTGTTGTCCTTGGTGACCACCGTCCAGCCGTCTTTCAGGCTGCGGGTTTTAGCGCTGCCCTGGTTAAGCATCGGTTCGATGGTAAACACCATGCCTTCGCGCAGTTCCAGGCCGGTGCCAGGTCGGCCGAAGTGCAGGATTTGCGGTTCTTCGTGCATTTGTCGGCCGATGCCGTGGCCGCAGTATTCGCGCACCACGCTGTAGCCGTTGGCTTGCGCATGGCTCTGGATAGCATGGCCGATATCGCCCAGACGCGCCCCGGGCTTGACCTGGCGTATACCGGCCCACATCGCCTCGAAGGTCATGTCCACCAGGCGCCTGGCCTTGGGCGTCACGTTGCCCATCATGTACATCTTGCTGGAGTCGGCAATGAAGCCGCCTTTTTCCAGGGTGATGTCGATGTTGATGATGTCGCCGTCCTTGAGCAATTGCTTGGCGCTGGGCATGCCGTGGCACACCACTTCGTTGATCGAGGTGTTGATGCAGAAGGGGTAGTCGTACTGCCCAAGGCTGGCAGGGCGGGCCTTGAGGTCATTGCGGATGAAGGCTTCGACGGCGCTGTCCAGCTCCAGGGTAGAGCGGCCGGCGGCGACGAAGCCGTCGAGCATGTCGAAGACTTGCGCCAACAGGCGCCCGGCTTCACGCATTACGGCCAATTGTGCGGGAGTCTTGATCATCAGCTGCGCCCTCGGATCAGGTCGGGTTTGTCCAGCAACAGCTTGTTGATCAGCTCGTTGTAGGGCAGTTGCGGGTTGAGTTCGGCGAGCAGGCCGATCTTGATCCAGAACTCGGCCTGGGCGTTGATGGAACGGTCCATGGCGGCGCTGGCCAAGCGCAGTTGTTCGTGCAGCTGATCGGTGATCTTGACGATGCCCATGAGGTTCACTGTGTTTATTTGATATACGAATCGTATATGTTTCGTATGTTGATCGCAAACCTCCTTCGGCTCAGTGGTGATGGGTTGATTGTTTGCTATATGTTGCCGAAAAAAAGCTTTTCACATAAGCGCTTGGCTCGATGCCGCGGGTTAAACGTTTAATCGGAGCGGTTCGACGATGATGCCTGGAGGGTGGCTTTCTTTAATATGAGGAAGCGGTTTGCTTATGAGGAATGGTTACAACCACGGCAGTTTTTGCCGAGTAGGCTTATTGATTGAAAGCGTCTTCCAGGGTTGGCAAGACGTGGCAGGCAAGTGCCTGTCGGATACACATAACTGTTGGCAGTCTCAAAAAAGGAGAGGTTAGCCATGCTTTCAGAACTAGAGCTTCGCAGCATTATTGAAGGCAGTTTCCTGCCTAAACGGTGCGAATGCACCAAAGCCGAAGATGCCTCGTTGACGATTAAAGTCTACGACGACCGTGATCGCGACCGGGTGGATTTGGAAGTCAAAGGCATAAACGCTGACAAACTCGACAGCAGTCGAGCCATTTGCAACCTGATCACCGAGTTGCGTGAAGATCTCAAGCATAACCACGCACCGGTGCTGCAACGAGCAGGCGGGCGAGGTTGTCACTATCACTAGTTGGTCGCTTGAGTGACCCTGTGGGCCTGGTATTGACCAGGCCCAATGCTGTCCGCGACGGTCAGCACGTTTACCATTTCACCCTCATGCCGACCGTGCCGCTGCCACCCTCAAAATTATTGTCATCGAGCTGGGTCCCGTAGCTCCCTTCCATATAAACGCTGAACGCGGACGACAACTGAGCCACGACGCCGACGCCGACATCGGCCGTGGAGGACTTGTGATCGCTCTTGATCCGGTCCACATCGTCGAACGTCACCGTGTCGCTACCGCCGAAGGTGTGCCAGACATTGGCCCGCAGGTACGGCTCTACTGGCATATTGCTGACCAGATAGCGGCCCTTGAGGCGTGCGCCGAGGCGGCCGGTCCAATACTCCTGGGAATCAAAAGAGACCTTGGAGATGCCATCGTGCTGACTATCCAAGTCGATTTTCTGGCCGATCACCTGGGCCTGTGGCTCCACCACCCAATGTTCGGACAGCGTGAGCGGGTAGCCGGCCTCGGCGGATAACGTTACAGCGTGGCCCTCGATGTCCATCTTCACGCCTCGGTCGGACTTGTTGTCACCGTCCAGGCGAGTGCCCATGGCGACCAGGTCGACGTACCAGCCGGTCGGATCGGTGAGGGTCCAGTAGGCGCCGAAGTTGTCGCCGTCGAGTTTGACCCGCCCGGAGCGATGGTTCTGCCACCCCAGCGCAAACCCTTGTACGTCGCCGCGCAGGCGACTCTGGCCGATAAACAGGCCAAAGCGTTGGGTCTGCCCGCCGCTGGTTTCGCTGGCATAGAGGTCATGACCGACCTGGTAGCCCTTGGACGTGCCGTCAAAACTCGGCGTTACCGTGCCCGACCAGCTTTTGTTGAAGTCACTGCCATAGGCGCGGCCCCAACCTGCCGGCACTGCACCGGTCTCGGTCAGCAGGCTTTGCTCGCCCTGGCGTTGATGGAAGGTACCGAGGGCTTGCAGCGTCATTACTTGCGCAGCGGGGATGTCCACTGAATAGACCGGCACCTCCAGGCGATACAGCGCAATAGGCGCGGCACCGGCCACGGCGCTCGGAAGCACAGGGTTGCTGGCCGCCGATTGCGGCGAAGTGACTGCGGCGACTTGGCTAGGCGGTGGCGCGGGCGGCTCGATCGGTGCCACCGGCTGTGCAGTGGGCGGTTCGGTCGGCGGTTCATCGGGGTCCACTTGAGGTGGGGTGACTGGAATCGGAGGCGGCGCCACAACCGGCGGCACAACGGGCGGCGGCGGCGACGGAACGGCCGGCGGTTGCACGGCCACCACCGAGGAGCGCAAGTACCAGTTGTTTTCCGTACCGGCGGTGACGCCGCCCTTGAACAGCATGTACTGATAGGCCCCGGCAGAGACCTGGCCGTTCAAGGCAAACGCATCGGTGCTGCTGACGGCGCCGTTGAGTGCCTGAACCACCTCGATCCCGTTATTTTGAGTCAGCCCACCGACACCGCCGAGGTTGCTGACGCCCAATTGCGTGTGGCCACTGATGCTGCCGTCGGATACCACCAGCTTGTCGGTGGCGGAGTTGTCGTCGCCGAGTACGGTTTGCAGATGCAACTGGCCGTTGTTGCCCACGTAGTTGCCATGCACCGTCAACACGCTGGTCGCGCTGTTGTCGGTGGTCATGTCGACAGTGCCGGCGTTATTGAACGTCGCCAGTTGCCCGGCGGTGTAGGGGCGGATACCGCCTTGGGTCACCGCTAGCGTGCTGCTGCCATCAATGTTGAACGTACCGGTATTACTCGCACTGTCGCCAAGAAAAAAATCCCCGGCCAGGTCAAAGCGCGAGGCGTTGTTGAGGTTGACCGTCTCCCAGCCGACATAGCGTGCGGGCGTACTGGCGGTGGTGTTATCGAACGTCAGTTGATCGTTGCCGAGGCCACCATCGACGGACGGCGTATTGGCCAGCAGGCTTTCGCTGAGACCACGGAGCAGGGCGGTGTCGTCGCCATCACCCATCAATACCGACGAGTTGATCTGGCCGCCACCCAGCCAGTTAAACGTATCGTTGCCGACGCTGGCGCGGATCTCGCCATTGATCACGCCGCCACTGACGGTGATGCTGTCGTCGCCGCCACTGGTGCTGATATTGCCACCTATGAAGCCGTTTAATATGCGGATCGTGTCGACATCAAAGCCGGTGACCAGGTTGCCTTCAATGGTCCCCCCGGTCATTTCATAGAAGTTTTTATCCAGCTTCATATTGACCCGGCCGATAGCGCCACCGCTCTGGTAGGCCACATCGCCGTCCTCAAAAGCCCCGACGATTCTGCCGTTCTCCATTCTGAAGGTGTCGAGGCCATCGCCCTGGAACAGGGCCTGGATCTGCCCGCCTGTCATTAGAAAATCATCGATACCGGCACCTTGCTGCACCACGCCGGTAATCAGGCCGTCGCGGATTTCCACCCTATCCACTCCCGGACCAAAGGTGACGTTGCCATTGATGGTGCCGCCTGTGGAGAGCGTCAGGCTGTTATCCCCGGAAAGATCGGTCAGGCCGGGACTGCTGCCGCTGTCGCACGTGTAGGTATCGTTACCGGTTCCCGGGCTGAGAACGCAGGCGGCGTGAGCGGATTGAGGGGTCATGTACTGCAGTGAAAGGAAGCCAACAGCTAAAACGGCACGGGTTGAAAGGCCTGTGGTCTTTGGCATGGAACTATCCTGTGTTTGTTGTAATAACTACTCCTGGTTTTGGGTTTAGCACAGTTTTTCAGCATGGCAATTTTTTCGATGAATAATGCGCAGGCCACGGAATACGTGGCCTGCGTGATGGCACTTTGGTTTTTTGGCGCTCGGTTCAGCTCAACTGATGACGATAGGGCAGGTCCGGGCCGGTCTTGCCGCAGGTCAGTGCGGCAGCACGAATGGCGAAGCCCAGCATGGCGTCGATCTGCTCGCGGCTCAGTCTTTGCAGCCCGTCAACCGAATCCAACTGCTGCTCCGTCAGCCACGCAATCAGCGCCGCCTGGAAAGTATCACCAGCGCCCACCGTATCGGCCATCACCACCTTGACCGCAGGTTGCGACCAGGTGCCATGCTGGCGGCTGAACACCGACGCGCCATCGCCCCCGCGGGTGAGAAATACCAGTTGGCAACGGTGTTGCAGCCAACCTTGCAGCACGCTTTCTGGTGACTGCTCGGGGTAGAGCAGATGCAGGTCTTCGTCGCTGACCTTGATCAGGTCGGCGTGTTGCACCAGCTCTGCAACGCGTGCGCGCCACAGGTGAATATCGGGCTGCGGGTTAAGGCGCACGTTGGGGTCGAGGCTGATCAAGCGCTTGCCGCTTTCACGCTTGACCAGGCTGAGCAGTGTGTCACCAATCGGTTGCACCACCAGCGAAAACGAGCCCACATGCAGCCCGCGAATCTCGTCGCCCAAAGGTGGCAAGTGGGTCAGTTGCAATTGCCGGTCGGCGCAGCCTTCACCGCGAAAGCTGTACTGCGGCGAGCCATTGGCGCCCACGGCTACCATCGCGAGGGTGGTCGGCGCGTCGAACTCAACCAGAAAGCGTTCGCTGATACCTTCGTCTTTCAGTACTTGCTGCAAGCGCCGTCCAAGGTAATCGGTGGACAGGCCGGCGAAGAACCCCGACTCGATCCCCAGGCGGCGCAAACCCACCGCGACGTTGAACGGCGAGCCACCGGCAATCGCCTTGTAATTGAGCTTGGCGGCCTGCCCGCTGGCATCCTCCTCGCTAAAGAAATCAAACAGCGCTTCACCACACACCAGATACATAGTTGCTCGCTCTTAAAGGGTTGCCACGTGCTGTTGATAACGCTGATACGCCTGTTGATAGGCACTGAGATTGGCGGCCACGGGTAAGGTGCGGCTGGACGGGTCAATGCTCACGCATTTGTCGCACAGGCTGGCCAGCGGTTCGCCGCTCTGGCACCACGCCGCCTGGATCGCCGCGCCCAGGGCGGCGGCCTCGCTCTGTTCGGTACACACCACTTCGGTGTGCATGATATCGGCGACCATCTGCCGCCACAGCGGGCTTTTCGAGCCGCCACCGATCAGGCGGATGCTCTGGCTTTGCAGGCCGGTCTGGCGCAGCAGGTCCAGGCCGTAACGCAAGCCGAAGGTGGTGCCTTCGACCACCGCGCGGCACAGGTTGGCGCGGGTCAGGTTGGTCATGGTCAGGCCCTGCAGGCTGCCGGTGGCGTGGGGCAGGGCGGGTACGCGTTCGCCGTTGAGAAACGGCAGCATGCTCACCCCATCGGCGCCGATGGGTGCCTGTTCGACCAGGGCGTTGAAGGTGTCGAGGTCCAGTTCGAACAGCTCGCGAATCACCCCGGTGGCGTTAGTCAGGTTCATGGTGCAGATCAGCGGCAGCCAACCGCCGCTGGAGGAGCAGAAGGTCGCCACAGAGGCCTGGGGGCTGACGTTTGGCTGGTCGGCAAAGGCATACACGGTGCCCGACGAGCCCAGGCTCATGGTGATCACGCCGGGGGCGATATTGCCGGTGCCAATGGCGCCCATCATATTGTCGCCGCCACCACTGGACACCACCGCGTCGGGGTTGATGCCCAGGCGCTCGGCAATGGCCGGCAGGATCGTGCCCACCGCTTGGTCGGCCTCGATCAGTGTCGGCAAAGCGGCTTGCAGGCGGCCACTGGGGTCGATGTGCTGGAGCAACGCCACATCCCATTCGCGGCGGCGCACGTTGAAGTAACCGGTACCCGACGCATCGCCATACTCGGCGCAGGCGCGGCCGGTGAGCCAGTAGTTGAGGTAGTCGTGGGGCAGCAGGATATGGGCAATGCGCGCGAAGACGTCCGGGTGCTGCTCGCGGGTCCAGAGCAGCTTGGACACCGTGTAGCCTGGTGCGATGACCACGCCCAGGCGCTCCAGAGAGCCGCGTTCGCCGCCCAGATGGTGCAGCAGCCGGTCGTTCTCCGGCGTGGTTTCGGTGTCGCACCACAGCTTGGCCGGGCGCAGCACTTGGCCTTGATCATCCAGCAACACCAGGCCGTGTTGCTGGCCGGATACGCCGATGCCGAGGATGTCCTGGCCATCCACGCCGGCCTGTTGCAGGGCGCGATGGGTGGCTGCGGTGAAGGCGTCCAGCCACTCCTGGGTATGTTGTTCACGACGGCCATTGGCGCCGCTGATCAAGGTGTGCGCCGCGGCGCCCAGGCCCAGCACCTTGCCGCTGGACGCATCGAGGACGATGGCCTTGGTGCCCTGGGTGCCGCAGTCGATGCCGAGGTAGAGGTTTTGCTGGGTCATGATGGAGTGCTCAGCAGTCTTATTGTTGGATTGAAAATACGGTCAATGTGGGAGCTGGCAAGCCAGCTCCCACATGTTTAATCCGGTTTGTTCAGGAGGTTTTGCAGTGTGGCGGTGACGCCTTTGTCGCGCAGGCTTTCATAGCAACGCTGGAACGCTGCCACAAACGCCGCCGACTTGGGAATAGCCGTGCCAAAAATCTCTTCCACCCCCAGCAACCGTTGGCTGATCAGCGCGTCATCGCTCACCAGCTCCTGGCAGAACGCTGCCCGTGGGTCCGGGATGCTGTAGCGCGCGCCGTTTTCATCCACGCCTTTCAAATACAGCGCCCAGGCCGCCACCACCAGGGCGGCACGGTCCATCTCGCGGCTGTCGGCAATCAGGCGGTTGATGGTCGGCACGGTGAACTTGGGAAACTTCGATGAACCATCGGAGCATACGCGCTCCAACTGGTCGGCAATCGCCTGGTTGGAAAAGCGATCCACCAGGGTCTGCTTGTATTCGGTCAGGTCGATACCAGGTACCGGCGCCAGGTTCGGCGTGACGTCCAGGTCCATGTAGGCGCGCATGTACGCCACGAACACGGGGTCGTTCATGGTCTCGTGAACGAACCGGTAGCCCTTGAGGAACCCCAGGTACGTGAGGGCCAGGTGGCTGCCGTTGAGCAGGCCGATCTTCATTTCTTCGTAAGGCGTGACGTCATCGGTGAACTGCACGCCGACCTTTTCCCAGGCCGGGCGGCCGTTGACGAATTTGTCTTCCAGCACCCACTGCACAAACGGCTCGCACACCACCGGCCAGGCATCGTCGATCCCGTGCTGGTCATGCAGTTGCAGGCGGTGGGCGGTGCTGGTCATGGGCGTGATGCGGTCAACCATGGCGTTTGGGAAGCTCACGTTGGCCTTGATCCAGTCATGCAGCCCCGCGTCGTGCAGGGCGGCGAAGGCCAGCAAGGCCTTGCGGGTGACGGCGCCGTTGTGGGGCAGGTTATCGCAGGACATCACCGTAAAGGCCGGGGTGCCAGCGGCGCGGCGCTGGGTCAGCGCGGCGCAGATAAAGCCGAACACGGTTTTCGGCGCTCTCGGGTGCGCCAGGTCATGCTGGATCTGCGGCAGGTGGGCCATGAACTCGCCGTTGCTGTCGTCGATGCAGTAGCCGCCTTCGGTGATGGTCAGCGAGACGATGCGGATCTGGGGGCTGGCAAGTTTATCGATCAGCGCCTGGGCGCCGTCTTCGGCCAGCAGCATGTCGCTGATCGAGCCGATCACGCGCACTTGCGTGTCGTCGGTGTCGCCCAGTTCATACAGGGTGAACAAATAATCCTGGCCGGCCAGGTCGTCGCGGGCCTTGCGGTCTTCACTGCGCAGGCCGACGCCGCAGATGCCCCAGTCCAGGCCCTCGCCGGTGTTCATCAGGGCATCGGTGTAGAACGCCTGGTGCGCACGGTGGAAACCGCCGACGCCAATGTGCGCGATGCCCTGGCGGATATCGGCAAGCGCGTAGGTCGGCACCTGCACTTCGGGCGCCAGTTGGGTGAGGTTGGCTTTATTCAATTTCATCTGGAAATACTCACGAAATCAGGCGGCAGCGCGCAGTGGACGGGCCACGGCTACGCCATCGGTGTCGAACAGATGGCAGTGCGCCGGGTCCAGGTGCAACTGCAGCGTTTCGCCGTATTGGCTGGCCATGTCGCCACGGATACGCATGGTCAGCGGTTCGCCGTTGCGGGTGATGACGTGGCAGAAGGTGTCGCTGCCCAGGCGCTCGCCGACGTCAGCGGTCACGGTCAGGGTGGTTTGCCCTGGCGCGGCGATTTCCAGATGTTCCGGGCGAATGCCCAGGGTTACCGCGCTGCCCACGCTCAGGGTGGCGCCGCTCAACGGCAGGCTGATCAGGGTGCCGGCGTCCAGTTGCACCTCACAGCCTTGGCTGTCGACGCGGGTGACCTGGCCCTTGAGGAAGCCCATCTTCGGCGTGCCGAGAAAACCGGCCACAAACAGGTTGGCAGGCTGGTGGTACAGCTCCAGCGGCGAGCCGACCTGTTCGATGCGTCCACTGTTGAGCACCACCACCTTGTCGGCCAGGGTCATGGCTTCGACCTGGTCGTGGGTCACGTAGATCATGGTGGCTTGCAGTTCTTTATGCAGGCGCGCCAGCTCCAGGCGCATCTGCACGCGCAGGGCGGCGTCGAGGTTGGACAGCGGTTCGTCGAACAGGAAGATCTTCGGGTTGCGCACAATCGCTCGGCCAATCGCCACGCGCTGGCGCTGGCCACCCGAGAGTTGCTTGGGCTTGCGCTCCAGCAAAGGCCCCAGCTCAAGGATGCGTGCCGCTTCGCTGACTTTGCTCTCGACCAGCTTCTTGTCGACGCCCGCCAGGTCCAGGGCAAACGACATGTTCTTGCGCACGCTCATGTGCGGGTACAGCGCGTAGGTCTGGAACACCATGGCCAGGTCGCGCTTGGCCGGGGTCACTTCGGTGATGTCGCGGCCATCGAGTTCGATGGTGCCGTCGCTGACCTCTTCCAGGCCGGCGATCAGGCGCAGCAGGGTGGACTTGCCACAGCCCGACGGGCCGACGAACACCACGAATTCCTTGTCGTTCACTTCCAGGTCGATGCCCTTGATGATGGAAAAACCTTCGAAGCCTTTTTGCAGATTCTTGATTTTCAGGTTGGCCATGATGAGCCTCCTTTTCGAATTATTATTTGACGGCGCCAAAGGACAAACCGCGTACCAACTGCTTCTGGCTGATCCAGCCAAAGATCAGGATCGGCGCGCAGGCCAGCGTGGAGACGGCGGACAGCTTGGCCCAGAACAAGCCTTCGGGGCTGGAGTAGGAGGCGATCAAGGCGGTCAACGGCGCGGCGCTGGAGGAGGTCAGGTTCAGCGACCAGAACGCCTCGTTCCAACACAGGATCAACGACAGCAGTACCGTGGACGCCAGGCCACCCTTGGCGATTGGCAGCAGCACGCGCACCATTTCCTGCCACAGGGTGGCGCCGTCCAGGCGGGCGGCTTCGAGGATGTCCTTGGGGATGTCCTTGAAGTAGGTGTACACCATCCACACCACAATCGGCAGGTTGATCAGGGTGTAGATGATGATCAGCGCAATGCGCGTATCCAACAGGCCAAAGCTCTTGGCCAGCAGGTAGATCGGCATCAGCACGCCCACCGGCGGCAGCATCTTGGTGGACAGCATCCACAGCAGCGTGCCCTTGGTGCGCTGGGTTTCGTAGAACGCCATGGAGTAGGCGGCCGGTACCGAAATCAGCAGGCACAGGGCGGTGGCGCTGAACGAAATCACCACCGAGTTCCAGGCGTAGGCAAAGTAGTTGCTGCGCTCGTTGATGTGCAGGTAGTTCTCCAGCGTCGGCGTGAAGATGAACTGCGGCGGCGTGGCGAACGCGTCGATTTCGGTCTTGAAACTGGTCAGCACCATCCAGAAGATCGGGAAGAAAATCAGGATGGCAATGGCCCAGGCCAACGTGCCAAGCAACAGGCTTTGCAGGCGGCGGGATTGTTGAAGCGTCATGGCGCGGCCCTCAAGGCTTGTCAGTCAGGTTTTTGCCGATCATCCGCACCAGGATGATCGCCGCGATATTGGCGATGACCACGGCAATCAAGCCGCCGGCCGAGGCCATGCCCACGTCGAACTGCACCAGCGCCTGGTTGTAGATCAGGTAGGCGAGGTTGGTCGAGGCGTAGCCGGGGCCACCGTTGGTGGTGGTGAAGATTTCGGCGAACACCGAGAGCAGGAAGATGGTTTCGATCATCACCACCACGGCAATCGGGCGGGCCAGGTGGGGCAGGGTCAGGTGCCAGAAAATCGCAATGGCGCCGGCACCGTCCAGGCGTGCCGCTTCCTTTTGCTCTTGGTCTAGTGACTGCATCGCGGTCATCAGCAGCAGGATCGCAAAGGGCAGCCATTGCCACGACACAATGATGATGATCGACAGCAGCGGGTAATGCGCCAGCCAGTCCACCGGTTCGGCGCCGAAGAACTTCCACACCGCGGCGAGAATCCCCGACACCGGGTGGAAAATCAGATTCTTCCAGATCAACGCGCCGACGGTGGGCATGATGAAGAACGGCGAAATCAGCATCACCCTCACGATGCCGCGCCCGAGGAATTCGCTGGCCTCCAGCAGGGCACTGATCAACACGCCCAACACCACGCTGATCAGCAATACGCTGCCCACCAGCAACAGGGTATTGGTGGCGCCGGGCAGGAACCCCGAATCGGTGATGAAGTAGCTGAAGTTCTCCAGCCCCACGAATTGGTTTTCGCCGGGGTAGAGCAGGTTGTAGCGGATCAGCGAAAAGTACAGGGTCATGCCCAGCGGCACGATCATCCACAGCAGCAGCAAGGCCACCGAGGGGCTGACGAGAAACCAGCCGGGGTTGGCCAGGCGGTTTTTTGGAGGTGTATTCATGGTGATCAGAACCAGTCAGATGCCTACAGAATCTGCGTCGGAGCGCGGTCACTGTGGGAGCTGGCTTGCCTGCGATGGCATCGCCTCGGTGCTACTCATAGACCGAGTTGTTTGCATCGCGGGCAAGCCAGCGCCCACAAAAGCCCTGCTCCTGTATTTGCGGGGGTGAAGCTGGGTTACTTGGGATAACCAGCCCGCTTCATTTCCCGCTCGGTGGTGGTCTGCGCGGCGGTCAATGCAGCATCGACGCTCTGCTGACCGGTCAGCGCACCCGAGAAGAACTTGCCCACCTGAGTACCAATCGCCTGGAATTCCGGAATGGTCACCAACTGGATACCGATATACGGCACCGGTTTCTCGGTCGGCTTGGTCGGGTCGGCCACTTTCAGCGATTCCAGCGTCACCTTGGCGAACGGCGCAGCCTTCATGTACTCCTCGCTGTAGGTCGAGGTGCGTGTGCCCGGTGGTACGTTGGCGATGCCATCGGTCTTGGCCACAAGCTGGCCGTATTCCTTGGAGGTTGCCCAGGTGGTGAATACCTTGGCGGCGTCCTTGGCCTTGGAGCTGGTCGGGATCGCCAGGCTCCAGGAATACAGCCATGACGTGCCCTTGTCGGTCTTCTCGTGGGGCGCAAACGTGAAGCCGACATGCTCGGCGACCTTGCTCTGGCTCTTGTCGGTAACAAACGAGCCCGCCACGCTGGCATCCACCCAGATCGCGCACTTGCCGCTGTTGAACAGTGCCAGGTTCTCGTTGAAGCCGTTGCTGGAAGCACCCGGCGGGCCGGATTTCTTCATGTTGTCGACGTAGAAGTTCAGCGCGTTCTTCCACTCGGGGCCGTTGAATTCCGGCTGCCACTTCTCATCGAACCAGCGCGCGCCGAAGCCGTTGGCCAGGGTGGTGATCAGCGCCATGTTCTCACCCCAACCGGCTTTGCCGCGCAGGCACAGGCCATATTGCTCTTTGGACTTGTCGGTGAGCTTGGCGGCAAATTCGCCGATCTGGCTCCAGGTCGGGTGCTCAGGCATGGTCAGCCCGGCGTCCTTGAACAGGTCGGTGCGGTAATAGGTGATCGAGCTTTCGGCGTAGAACGGCAGGGCATACAAGGAGCCTTTGACGGACAAACCATCACGCACCGAAGGGAACACGTCATCAAGGTCATAGGACACCGGCAGGTCTTTCATCGGTTCCAGCCAACCCTTGGCGCCCCACAGTGCGGCTTCGTACATGCCGATGGTCAATACATCAAACTGCCCGCCCTGGGTGGCGATGTCGGTGGTGAGGCGTTGGCGCAGGACGTTTTCTTCGAGCACCACCCAGTTCAGCTTGATCTCCGGGTGCTCGGCCTCGAAGGTTTTCGAGAGCTTCTGCATGCGGATCATGTCGCTGTTGTTGACGGTGGCAATGGTCAGGGTTTGCGCGCCAAGGCTGACGGCGCTGAGGGTCATGCATGCAGTCATGCAAGAACAGGCAAGCAGAGTTTTTACTGTGAACTTCATCGCGCACTCCATTTCCGCGCCCAGGGGGCTACAGAAGGACGGTTATTGTTGTTGTGTCTTCCTACAAGGAGACAGGAAGAGTGTGCGTTGATTACAGCCTTCAAAAGCGGCGGTGACAAATCCTTGGGAGCACTGGGACTGATACTTTTTTGCACTGATAGTCTTCGAGCGCCGCTCAGGCGCCCGAAGAGGTGCAATGCCTATTTTCTATTGATAGGCACTCTTGACCGGGCTTTTTGGCTTATTGATGAGCGTATCAATCCAAGTGTCATCCAGCGGGCTCATTTTCAAATTATTACCCTCACGAATAACCAAGCCACTTTCATTCCATTTATTCATTACCACTCGTAGCTCTTTAGTGTACTCAGAGGCGCGACATGCGATATTCGCCCACGGATCCACGACCCATGCATCTGCCCATTCAGGTTCGGAGAAATCGATTGTTGGCCGAGGGCGGGTAGAGGGGCCACCCACAATTGTTAGTGCATGGGCATCCCCTGCTTCCCAGCGGTAAGCTCGCCCGCCACTTTTATTGATGAGGTCGGCTGAAAGAATGCTCATCTCTCCGCAATTTCCGGCCCCTGACTTGATGATCAAGTCGCCGTAATTAGACGGGAGCTTGGAATATGCATTGCGTAACCAGAGAATAACCTCCTGTGCCGCATCCGCTCTTGCAAGGTCGCTTGGTGAGAGTACCAAATTACTTGGGCCTAGGCCTGTAGCGCTCAGCGCTTGACGGACGGAGTTTTTTGCCTGTTCTGCATAAAATTGGTTTTGCGCTGCAAGGGGGCGTTGCGAAAAATTTTCCGGTATTTCCAGCGGTAGAGCTTTACCCGGCTTCAGGGCCACAGGTGTCTCAATCGCACCGTGTTGAAGCAGTTGATAGGCCACTTCCCGCTGTTGCTCCGCTGTCATGCGCGCGCACCGATCCTTTAGCGTAGCAATGGACTCCTTTGTAAAACCTGACTTTTCAAGATTTTTATAGGCGGTATTCAGCTTGGGTAGCGAAACAAGGTTGGCATCTATAGGCCGCCCCGCAGTGCCGCTTTGACGTAAGGTCAGTTTTCCTCGATATTTTTTTACAAGGTCTGTGTCGAAGGGGGAGAACTTACACTGTACAAAAAATAGAGTGCTTTGCGGCGGTTTCGTTAGTTTTGCTCGATAAAATACATTGGTGTCAGCCTCTATAATCAGTTGTTTGTCGCCATGCATATCCGACAGTATCAGTCCACGTATTTCGCGCTGGTCATTACAGATTTGACTTATGCTTCCCAATTTTACAACGCACGTTTCCGCTTCAAATGCTTGACTCGAAAGTCCACCATAGAAGCCGAATTCAGGAGCGTTTATTATTTCTCCGCTAATAATAGGCTTATAGGTGATGGGGGCAGTCTCAAGTGTAGGTGTCAATCGGGCGCCTACATCACTTTCAGTTACTTTATATAGGCGTCGCTCGAAAATAGTGTATCGGCTTCTATTGAAAATGGATTTGCCTGGGGAGGGATAAAGGCGGCAGTGTTCAAGCGCTTGCAACTCCTGCGTGAGTTCACCCTCCACGTCATTGATGACTTTCACAAAACATTCGTCATTGGCGCCTCGCCTGCTTCTACCAGGTAGAGAGGGGGCAGGGCAGAAGGCTTCAAAATCATCGCGCGGTGTGAAATGGTCAGCAGATTCCAGGTCAGTTAATAAACCGGGCTTACTCGGGTCATATCTGTAGACCTTGCCTTCGTTGACCAGATCAAAGCCATTGGCGCGAGGGATGGTGTACGCGTCGGCAGCCAGCGGCTTATCAACCACCAGCGCTTGAGCGCCATCTGAAAAGGTCTCCAGGCGCAGCGTCGACGATGTATCCGATACAAAGCCTTCCAGCACAGGCCCGTAAACTGTCTGTGCTTTCGCGTCATAGGCATACCAGCTACCGTCCTGGCGTACCGCACTGAGTTTGACCGGCTCATTGGCTCCGGAGCGCAGAATACCTTCCGCCATATCGGCCGGCTGAGCAAATTTACCCGCGCTCTGTTCGGCCAGTTGCCCACCTTGCATACGATGGGTCGCGCCGAAAGATCTGGAGGCGCTGGCAACGGTCATGTCCCTGATCGCCTGCCGCTCACCCGACTCTGCGACCTGCACTAACCCTCTGCCTATCTCAGAGGCGGCACCTTCAAATGCCCTCGCGGCCATCGAGCCTAATCGTGCAAGCCCTTCAGGAATGATAATGCTCAGTGCATCGTTCAGAAGGTCCTTGGTGGCAGCGTCATAATCGCCTCGAATCACGTCCTCAATACTGCTGACGCCGGGGATCATGCAGGCCAGAGCATTGAGTCGTTCAGCCAGGCCAGGGTCTTCTTTTTCCAGGTGGTTGAACCCGGTATTGATGGCCTTGAACTCGTCTTTCTTCAGAAAGTGAGAATCGATGCAGACAGTGGCAACGTCTTCGAGTTCGGCATCGAAATAGCCAGGCGCTACGCTCTGGTCGGGTGTTCCGAACGTTGCCCTGCTTTGGCTGACCAGTTCCCCATCGATCTGCGTCTTTGGTGTGGTGGATTCAACGATGACCTTGGTGCTGACCCCGTCGCGCGGCGGTGCGGATGAGCTGAACGCAGCAAAGTCCAGGGGCAGCGTGTGCGCCCCCTCGTCTTTCCCGTCGTAGATCTTGCCAAATGCCTTGTTGGTGCCGCCCAGGGGAATGTCCGCTGGCAGCCCATTGATTCTTTTTACTATCCCCGCATCAGGGTAGACCCCGTAATCACGCACGTTGCCGGCGTTGTCGGTGGAGCGAATAATCAGGCCGTGGCTGCCTTTTTTGCCCTTTTTATTTTGTTTGGGGTTCGCATTATGCCAGGGTCCGGCGTCGGCTTCTCGAACGCTGAAATACTCCAAACGGCCGAATGCCAGGCTTCTACGGTCCTCCTGGGGCAGCTTGGATAGCAGATGCTTGATCATGACGATCGAGTGACCACGACGCACCGGGTAGTCTTTTTCGATAGCCGCGTCAAACGCCTCATTGACATCGGGCAGTTCGGCGGCGCGGTCATGCAATGCCTGGATAGGAATGTTCGGGTCCCTGGCTTCCCAGGCTGGCTTGTTCGCCGAGGTCATCCATTTATCAATCAGGTTTGCGGGCTTGTAGGTGTCGCCCAGTTGCCCGGCTTCATAGGCTTCAGCGGGTGATGCCACGGTGCCGTAGAGCGTGCCGTCCTCTCTCCAGAGGCCTTTGACTTCAGAAGGCATGTGCGGGAAGGCTTTCTTGAGGAGCTCAACCGTCATTTTCCGCCGTTGAGGCGGGGGAACATCGCGTAAAAAGCGCGTTGCCTCACTGACCTGGCTGGTTTGGGTGCTCAAACGCGCGAAGGCTTGCTCCAGTTGCGCTTGGGTGTAGACATGATTGGCGCTTGGGCCGATGACGTTGTTGGCGGCAGCCCAATCCAGGACGGGAGCCATTTGAGCGGTGACCAGCCGAAGTGCTTCAGGCCTTGATATTGGTTTGATCCTGTGGGAATCCATGATTTTCGCGTAGTCGGCGCCTACCGTTGCACCGGGGGCCAATTGTTCGATGCGGTTTACCGCTGTTACAAAGGCGACCCACTGGGGTGAACCCATGGTAAGAGAGGACGGAATGTTCTTGACCCGAAACTGCGGCGCCATGCCAGCCATCAGCACATGCCCGGCAATCGAGGTGAGATTGGCCTCGGAGTTTTCCACGCCCGCCAAGTGCTGGTTGAATTGCTCAACTATTTGCTCGTTGTTCATCCCCCAGTTTTCGCTGCGCGTAAAGTCGAAGCCCGCCACCTCATTGCGCCGTGTGCTGGCCGCTGGGTCGATCTCCAGCACCAGGGCGGTCAATAGCCATTGCTTGAGGCTGGTGGTGGTGGGCGCGCCTTTCATCGCCGTCTGCAGTGTGGTCGCAAACGCTAATGCCGTGTCGGTGGACAGTAATTGCTCCAATGCCTGCCCAGGCTCGGTACTGAGGTCGGGCACCGCTTTGCTGAGGTAGTTGAGCAGGCTTTGCTCGGCGCCAATGCCCTGCTTGACGTGCTGTACTACTGCGCTGCGCTGTTCGGTGCTGAGCGAGATATCCGTGGACAAAAAGCCCCAGAGATTGCCCAGAGGCGGCGATTGCGGTAAAGGTGTGCGCAACGCCAATAACAGGTTGTCGGTCTCGGCTTTCCATTGCGGGACCTTCCAGCCGTTTTCAGTCAGAAATGCCCTGGCGGTCTTGACGCCCTTGGGGTGATGGGATGAATCCGGATCGACCACGAAGCGCATCGAGTTCTGCGTTTCGTCGCGATTGATGATGCCGCTTTGCAACTGGCCGATCAGCGCATATCGGTCGTTACTGTTGCCCACTGCCGTGCGTTGAGTGTTCAGCCAATTGAGCAGGCGCTCCGGGTGTTCCGGCGGCTTGGGGAACTGTTGAGTCCGCCCCATCGACTCCGTCTGCCGAGCGAATGCCATGCTGGTGGGGTCGTTACTGATGCCATAAAAACTGCTCAGCCACTCGAGCGGAGCGCTGTTGTTCGGTTGAACCAATTTGATGGTCTTGCCATGGGCGCTGAACACCTCGGCGGCATTCAGTACGGGGGCGAGTACGTCGAAATGTTCGGGATACTTTTGCGCAAAGTCCTGGGCGGTAAAGCGCTGGTCAACGCCATTGACTGTGCCGATCAGCGCCTTGTCGCTGGGGTCGAAACGCAGCGACGTCAACTCGACGTTGTGTTTGCGCGCCCACTCGGTAAAGCCGCGTGCCTTTAGTGCTTTGCCCAAATAAGCCTGCCAGTGACCGAACAGGCTGTTGGCCGGTATCGACTCAATCATTTTAGATGTGGCCTTGCCTGGGTCGGCTTTGAGTTCGAGCAGGGCTTGGTGCACAGTGACGGCCAGTGCGCTGTCCGCGTTTTCCAGGGTTTCGACGTGTGTGTCGACGGGGCTTACTGCGATGTTCGGCCTGGCCTCGACCGCCGCGGCGAGGGCCTCAAGGGGAGAGGGAGATAAGGGCGCGTCGGTGAGTTGTCGCACGACCGACTGCTGACGCGCCTTGACACCCTGGGTGTCGCTTCCGGTCTCTGCGAGCAGCGCCTGGAAACCGTTGTTTCGGGTCATCTGGGTGCTTCGGGTCAGCAAGGCGATGAGCTGGCGTTGTCGCCAGTCGTGCTGGCGGGTGTCTTGCTGGGATGGAATGCTTTCGTTGTAAAAATGCATCACATCGTACAGCGATGCGACCGTCGGCGAGGGGTATGTCACGTCCGCCTGCGATCCACCGGCCCACTGTTGAACCGCGCCCTTTATCTGGGACCAGACCTCGAACCAACCGGACAGATCATTGGCGGTAAAGGTGGTGTCGACGTTATTGACTTTACCGGTCAGGTCACCGCTGACCGGGTTGATCCAAATACTGGCTGGGTCAAGGTTCTTTTCCCGCGCGAAGGCTGTAAAGGCATCACCAGTCAATACCGCTGCCAATTGTTTGCGCAGCTGATTGAAGGTCGAATATTCAGGAATGTCTTTGATCATCACGGGAAATTCGTTTGCGCCGGTTCCCGGCACCAGTTTCATGAGCCCATGACTGCACAGCCGCGCGAGTGCCTGATCGGCCTCTTGGACCTTCTGCGCTGCAGGCGCATGCGCGAACTCAGCCAGGCGCTCGTTCAACCGTTGCGTCGGCGCCTGGGCAATGTATCGGCCGGCCTCCCTCTGTTGATGTTTGATGGGCGCGTAGCGAGCCGCAAAGAGTTCGTCTGTATTGCTCAAAGCCGTGAATGTGCCGTCGCGCAAAAGTTGCCCAATGCTGAACAGCGTGTCGTTGCCACTGATACTACCCAGCTGTAAACCATAGAAGCTGGCGATGTTATACGCCGATGCCTGTGTGCGGCCGTAGAACACAATCGGGTCTGCACGCTCACCACTCAGTTTCTTGACGGCTGCCAGTACCGCTCCCGAAGCGGCTGCCCAGTCGGCGTCGTTGTGCGGATGGAAGTTGATAACCCGGTTGTTGCGCAGTTCCCTCAGGATTCCACTGGGGTGGATGATCAGTTGGGAGATGTCGATATTCCGGGCTTCGGCAAACGATTTGAACGGCTCTGCATTCAGCGCGTCAGCCAGCTCGCCCCAGGCTTGGCCGAAGGTGGAATCGGCGGGCACGGCGACCTTGTCGGACTCATTGTTTGAACGCCGATTCTCGCTGTCGAGGCGCTGGCGGATCAGGCTGTTGGCGACATTGCTAGCCAGTTGCCGGTCACCCCGATCAACCAGGGCGTCGGCGAACGCGCGGATTGCCGCGGCTCGTGAGGCTGGGGCCGATTCAAGGTTCTGCAAATCCCGTCGTGCACGCGACACGAGCCTGTTCGTGTTGGATGCGCCGCGCTGAGGATTGTCGAGTAGGGTCTGGATAAGCTGGGCGTAGGTTTTTTGTGGGTTGAGCGCGCTTGGCTGGTTCAGACGTTGCTCCACCTTGTTGCGCAGGGCGGGGTCGGTCAATGGTTCGGGCGTGTTTTCAACCAGGCGGCTGATCTGCTCGGCCAGGCTCGGCTGTGTCGGGGAAGCTGCGAACCTGAGCAGCTGTTCGATAAGCGGCTGTGTTTGTGACGGTTGCGTGACACGCGGCGCGTCTGAGGTCCGGGTTTGGCGATCGTTCAGGGTTTTGAACAGCTCGATGACGTGCGGTGCTATTGAGTGCACAAGCTTAACGGGCAAACTTGTCACGTTTGAGCGAGTGAGAGGGGGGGGACCGGATGACGACTGAACGTTGATCATAGAGGCTCTTTTATCTGCTTCACAAAAGCATCACCTGTTGAGGTACTTGGGTGACGCTTTGGCTGAGTGACAAAGGGCTTCGGAAGGTTCCATGAGGTGAGTATGAAACAGCGCCGTTTCAGCAGAGTTATTGCTCGCCATGTTTCCGTGGTGGACAGACCGTCAGGGGCGTATGGGTGCTTTAGCGGTTTTTTTTCGAACGGGCCCCAGCACGCTGATGCTCTCGATCACCATTTTTCGGTTGGAGTCAAATTTGAAGCTTACCCACACCTCGCCGGTCGCCTTGGACCTGATGTAGAACCGATAAAGGCTTGGCTTTTCGACTGATATGTCGTTGAGCCGTCCTGTTCCTTCCGGATGTATGGCAACGAGTGTTTCACCGGCTTGTTCGCCGCGCAGCCTGATGACCACTTCAACGTCGGCGGCCCCGGTCAGCGCTTTGCCCCAGTCTCTATTGACCGATGTCGAAAACCAGCGACTTTGTTTGTCGGAATTGTCGATATGTATCTGGCCTTCGCCGGTCCAGCCGAAGGTCTCTCCGGGTATTTCAAAGCGGCTGAACTCATTGATTGAACGAGGGGTGGGTGTTTTCTTCATGACGGGGCTCCAATGGACTATTCACAGAGCCAGAGTTAACAATCGCCGTGATGCAGGAAACTGTCACATCTACCAGTTCAGACGAACGGATGCCTGCTCAAGCCAGGTTCTGCTCAGTCAACCGTTGCACCGCCAGGCGCCGGTAATGTGACGGCGTCATCCCCTTGAGCTGCTGAAAGCGCCGGTTGAAGTTGGAGATATTGTTGAACCCGGACTCGAAGCACACATCGGTCACGGCTTTATCACCGTCCGCCAGCAGCTCGCAGGACTTGCTGATGCGCAGGCGATTGACGAACTCAACGAACGTACGCCCGGTGGCTTGTTTGAACACCCTGGAAAAATACGTCGGCTTCATCCCCAGGTATTGCGCCACTTCTTCCAGCGGCAGCTCGCGGGCGTAATGTGCAAAGATGTAATCCACTGCCCGGTTGGTGCGGTCTATGCTGTGCTCGTCGGCCAATTGCGGCGTGGTTACGCCGGACAGCAATTGGTAGTCCTCGCACACGCTCAACACGTCCAGCAAGATAAAAAACTGCCCCAGGCGCGCCATGCCCTTGGCGTCCTCGATGTGTTGCATCAAGGTCATGGCCTGGGTGATGGTTTTTTTGCAGCGAAACTCGATGCCGTACTGCGCGCGCTCCAGCAGCGGTGCGAGGTTCTTGAGTTCAGCAAAAATATGGCTGCCGCTCTCGAACAGGTCATCGGTGAAGTTCACCAGCATGTCACGCTTGGGCACCACTTCGTCTTCTTCCACCTGGCTGATCCAGTTATGGGGCAGGTTGGGGCCGGTGAGGAACAGGCTTTCCGGGTAGAAGTTGCCGATGTAGTCACCAATAAACACCTTGCCGGAGCTGGCGACGATCAGGTGCAGCTCGTATTCCTTGTGGAAGTGCCAGCGCACCAGCGGGCAGGGGAAGCCGTGTTGGCGATAGATGATGGACAGGCCGTTGTGGTCGTCCATCAACTCGTAGGAAGGGTCAGTAATGCGCGTTGCTCGGGTCATGCTGCCGTCGCTTTATTGTGATCGCTGCGTGGGATAATGCCCCGTCACGCACGTCCTCGCCAGCAGCAGTGTTTACAGGGTGCGGTTTTTCGCCTCGATCCACTGGGACATGTATTGGGTACTTTTATGCGCGTGGTGGCGCAGCATGCTGCCGGTGAAGTTGTCCCGGCGATGGGCAGCGAGGTCGCGGCGACAGCGTTCCAGGCATTCCACCAAGGCGGCCCCGTGGATGTTCTGGTCATAGCGCCGGGCCAGCAGTTGGCGCCCGTGTTCCTGGGCGCGGGTCCAGCGCTCACGGTCCTGATAAAGGGCCACGGCAGCCGCAGCCAGGGCCGGCGCATCCTGTGCAATCACGCCGGGCCAGGGCTGGTCATCGCCCATGGCCTCGGCGCCGATTGGGGTCGTGACACTAGGCGTGCCGCACAGCATGGCGTCGACCAACTTGCCCTTGATGCCCGCGCCAAAGCGCAACGGTGCCAGGCAGATGCGCGCGGCGGTCATGACTTGCAGCGCATCTTCGGCCCAGTTCATTACATGGAAGCCCTGGGCCTGATTGTGCAGGGCGGTGGCCTTGGGCGGGGTGTAGGCGCCGTAGATATGCAATTGGGCGCCTGGCAGTTGTTGGCGGATCAGTGGCCACAGGCGGTGCTTCATCCACAGCACCGCATCCCAATTGGGCGCGTGGCGGAAGTTACCGATGCTGAGGAAATGCGCACGGTCTTCAAAGGGCGCAAATGCGTCGGTGGGCGGTTGCAGCATCAAGGGGCACCAGTGGAGCAGGGCGGCAGGCACCTTGAACTGTTCGGTGAGCAGGCGGATTTCCACGTCGGAGATCATCAAGCTGATGTCACAGCGGTAAATGGCGGCGATTTCGCGTTTGGCCAGGTCGGTGTCGGCCATGCGCTGGAACTCGTCTTCCAGCGCCGGCGCGAACAGGGCGCTGAAGTCGTCGCTGTCGGGTTTGGCTTTCACCTGCTCTTTGAGCCGCTGGTGACGGGCGTCGCGCAGGCTTTGCAGGTCGGAGGTCTCCAGCACGCGCAGGGCGTTGGGGCAGCATTGTTCTACGCGCCAGCCAAATTGCTCCTCCATCATGAAACGGTCGAACAGCACGATATCCGGGGCCAGTTCGCGGACAAAGTCATCGAAACTGCTGTTATTCAGTTCGATGGTGCGTTCGGCGATCCCGAGTGCCGGCAAGTCGGCCTTGTGTTCGCCGATGGTGGCGGGGCTGCTGAAGGTAATGTCCCAACCTTGCGTAAGAAAACTCTCAAGGATTTGCATCATATGCCCGCCCGCGGCCGAGGAGCGGGGCTCCGGCCAGACGTAACCAATGACCAGGACTTTGGTGACAGGCTGATTCATCGACGACGGTTTCCTTGAAGGGCGGGCGAAAAGCGCGCAATTAAACCACAACCTGACGACATGACAATTTGTGTCTGGCGGTAGGTAGCGTCGGCACTTTGTGGTTAACTTCCGCCTCTCGAATTTGTTTAACCAAAAACCAGCATAAGGATTCCGTTCATGGCTCAAGTCACCCTTAAAGGCAACCCGGTCCAGGTTGAAGGCGAACTGCCGAAAGTCGGCGCCAAAGCTGCAGACTTCACCCTGACTGCCGGCGACCTGTCCAACGCCACCCTGGCTACCTTTGCCGGCAAGCGCAAAGTGCTGAACATCTTCCCAAGCGTTGATACCCCAACCTGCGCCACTTCCGTGCGCAAGTTCAATGCCCAGGCCAACGATGTGGCCAACACCGTGGTCCTGTGCATCTCCTCCGACCTGCCATTCGCCCAAGCGCGTTTCTGTGGCTCCGAAGGCCTGGAAAACGTTAAGAACCTGTCGGATTTCCGCAATGCCGACTTCGCCGTTGACTATGGTGTCTCCATCGCTGACGGCCCGCTGCAGGGCCTGACCGCTCGCGCTGTCGTGGTGCTGGATGAAAACGATAACGTGCTGCACAGCGAGTTGGTCAAGGAAATCGCTGAAGAGCCAAACTACGACGCCGCCCTGGCTGTGTTGAAGTAACTGTTTCTACGTATGACTGTCGTTTGGCAGTAACACGTATGATGCATGATTGCGGCCTGGCCTAGTCCAGGCCGTTTTTATTTGAGCGTCAGCGGTTTAGCGAAATAGCCGGTGGACTAAGATCAGAAGTTAAGAGTTGTAAGCCCAAGGTAAATAGCCGGTAAAGGTGCTTTTCTTAAGGCCCCCCAGTGCTTATCTTTCAGCCTCCCAAAGTAGAAGCTCTCGCGCCCAATGGTTGATCACTCCATGCAATCCTCCCCCCGCAACTCCCGCCGCTGGCTGTTTGGCCTGCTCGTGCTGCTGGTTATCGCCGGCCTGTGCTGGAAATTCTGGCCCAGCGGCGCGGCCCATAAAGACGCTCCGGCCGGGCACACGGGTAAAACCGGCATGGCGCGCCCTGGCTTCGGCGGGTCCACTGGCCCAGTGCCGGTGCGCGTGGCTCCTGCAGTGCTGGGTGAGTTCCCGGTGTACTACAAGGCGCTGGGTACGGTCACGGCGCTGAACACCATTAATGTGCGCAGCCGGGTGGGCGGCGAGCTAGTCAAGATCGCCTTCGAGGAAGGGCAAATGGTCAAGGCCGGCGACCTGCTGGCAGAAATCGACCCGCGCAGCTACCAGAACGCCTTGCTCCAGGCCCAGGGCACCTTGCTGCAGAACCAGGCCCAGTTGAAGAACGCCCAGGTCGATGTACAGCGTTATCGCGACCTGTACGCCCAGGACAGTATCGCCAAGCAAACCCTGGACACCGCCGAAGCGCTGGTATTGCAGTACCAGGGCACGGTCAAGACCAACCAGGGCGCGGTGGACGACGCAAAGCTCAACCTGGAGTTCACCAAAATCCGCGCGCCCATCAGCGGCCGGGTCGGTTTGCGCCAGCTTGACGTCGGCAACCTCGTCGCCGCCAACGACACCACCGCCCTGGCGGTAATCACCCAGACCCAGCCAATCAGCGTGGCCTTCACCCTGCCGGAAAATACCCTGGAAACCGTGCTGGCCCGTTACCACGCTGGCAACAAATTGCCAGTGGAAGCCTGGGACCGTAGCGATGTGAAAAAGCAGGCGGTCGGTGTACTGCAAAGCCTGGACAACCAGATTGACGTCACCACCGGCACCCTGAAATTCAAGGCGCGTTTCGATAACAAGGACCAGGCGCTGTTCCCCAACCAGTTCGTCAATGTGCACCTGCTGGCTGATACCTTGAAGAACGTGGTGCTGGCGCCATCTGCGGCGATCCAGTTCGGCAACAATGGCACCTTTGTCTACAAGCTCGACGGCGACAAGAAGGTCAAGGTCCAGCCCTTGGTGGTAGGTGACACCGATGGTGAAAACACCGTGATCAAGGAAGGCCTGGTCGCTGGCGACCGCGTGGTGCTGGAAGGCACCGACCGCCTCAAGGACGGCAGCGAGATCGAAGTAGTCAACGCCAGCAGCGAGGTGCCGACCACGCCGACCGAGCACCTGCAAGGCAAGCCCGCAGCGAAAGGGGAGACCGGGGCTGACGCCGGCAAGGCGCAAAAGGTCGGTTCATGAACCTGTCGCGCCTGTTCATCCTTCGCCCGGTCGCCACCACGCTGAGCATGCTGGCCATTGTCCTGGCCGGCATCATTTCGTACCGCCTGCTGCCGGTGTCGGCGTTGCCCCAGGTGGATTACCCGACTATCCGGGTGATGACCCTGTACCCCGGCGCCAGCCCCGATGTGATGACCAGCGCGGTCACCGCACCGCTGGAGCGCCAGTTCGGGCAGATGCCCGGGCTGACCCAGATGGCCTCTACCAGCTCCGGCGGCGCCTCGGTGCTGACCCTGCGTTTCAACCTCGACATCAATATGGACGTTGCCGAGCAACAGGTGCAGGCCGCGATCAACGCCGCCACCAACCTGTTGCCCAAGGATCTGCCGGCGCCGCCGGTGTACAACAAGGTCAACCCGGCGGATACCCCGGTGCTGACCCTGGCAATCACCTCCAAGACCATGTTGCTGCCCAAGCTCAATGATTTGGTCGACACACGCATGGCGCAGAAAATCGCGCAGATCAGCGGTGTCGGCATGGTCAGCATCGCCGGTGGCCAGCGCCAGGCCGTGCGTATCAAGGTCAACCCCGAGGCCTTGGCGGCCAATGGCTTGAACCTCTCGGACGTACGCGCCCTGATCGCCGCCTCCAACGTCAACCAGCCCAAAGGTAACTTTGACGGCCCCACCCGCGTTTCGATGCTCGACGCCAACGACCAACTGGTCTCGCCCGAGCAATACGCCGAACTGATCCTGGCCTACAACAATGGCGCTCCGTTGCGGCTCAAGGATGTCGCGCAGATCGTCGACGGCGCTGAAAACGAGCGCCTCGCCGCCTGGGCCAACGAGAACCAGGCTGTGTTGCTCAATATCCAGCGCCAGCCGGGCGCCAACGTGATCGAGGTGGTAGACCGTATCAAGGCGCTGCTGCCGAGCATCACCGACAACCTGCCGGCCGGCCTGGACGTGACGGTGCTCACCGACCGCACCCAGACCATCCGCGCTTCGGTCAAAGACGTGCAACACGAGCTTCTGATCGCCATTGCCCTGGTGGTCATGGTGACGTTCCTGTTCCTGCGCCGAGTCAGCGCCACGATCATTCCGTCCATCGCCGTGCCGCTGTCCCTGGTGGGCACCTTTGGTGTGATGTACCTGGCCGGATTCTCCATCAATAACCTGACGCTGATGGCCCTGACCATCGCCACCGGGTTTGTGGTGGACGACGCCATCGTGATGCTGGAGAACATCTCGCGCTATATCGAGGAGGGCGAGACGCCGATGGCGGCCGCGCTCAAGGGCGCCAAGCAGATCGGTTTCACCCTGGTGTCCCTGACGCTGTCGTTGATCGCGGTGTTGATTCCTTTGCTGTTCATGGCCGACGTGGTCGGGCGGCTGTTCCGTGAGTTCGCCATCACCCTGGCAGTGGCGATCCTGATTTCCCTGGTAGTGTCGCTGACACTCACGCCCATGATGTGCGCGCGCCTGCTCAAGCGCGAACCCAAGGAAGAAGAGCAGGGCCGCTTCTACAAAGCCAGCGGCGCCTGGATTGACTGGTTGATCGAAGCTTACGGCCGCAAGCTGCAATGGGTGCTCAAGCACCAGCCGCTGACGTTGCTGGTGGCGATCGCCACCCTGGGGCTTACGGTGGTGCTGTACCTGGTGGTGCCCAAGGGTTTTTTCCCGGTGCAGGACACAGGGGTGATCCAGGGTATTTCCGAGGCGCCGCAGTCGATTTCCTTTGCGGCCATGAGCCAGCGCCAGCAGGAACTGGCGAAGATCATTCTCGCCGACCCTGCGGTCGAGAGCCTGTCGTCCTACATTGGCGTGGATGGCGATAACGCCACCCTCAACAGCGGCCGCTTGCTCATCAACCTCAAGGCTCACGGCCAGCGCGACTTGAGCGCAGCCGAGGTCATCACCCGCCTGCAACCGCAGATCGACAAGCTGGTGGGTATCCGCCTGTTCATGCAACCGGTGCAGGACCTCACCATCGAGGACCGGGTCAGCCGTACCCAGTACCAGTTCAGCATGTCCTCCCCGGACGCCGAGTTGTTGGCGTTATGGAGCGGCAAACTGGTACACGCCCTCAGCCAGTTGCCGGAACTCACCGACGTGGCCAGTGACCTGCAGGACAAAGGCTTGCAGGTGTACCTGGTGATCGACCGCGACGCGGCCTCGCGCCTGGGCGTAAGTGTCTCGACCATCACCGATGCGCTGTATGACGCCTTCGGCCAGCGCCAGATCTCCACCATCTACACCCAGGCCAGCCAGTATCGAGTGGTGTTGCAGGCCCAGTCCGGCGAAACCCTCGGCCCGGCGGCCCTCAACCAGATCCATGTGAAAACCACTGACGGTGGTCAGGTACGGCTGTCGAGCCTGGCCCATGTGGAACAGCGCCAGGCGCAATTGGCAATTGCCCATATCGGCCAGTTCCCGGCGGTGATGATGTCGTTCAACCTGGCGCCCGGCGTAGCGCTGGGCAAAGGCGTGGAACTGATCAACCAGACCCAGAAGGACATCGGCATGCCGGTGGGCGTGCAAACCCAGTTCCAGGGCGCGGCCCAGGCGTTCGAAGCCTCGTTGTCGAGCACCTTGCTGTTGATCCTGGCGGCGGTGGTCACCATGTACATCGTGCTCGGTGTGCTCTATGAGAGCTATATCCACCCAATCACCATCCTCTCGACCCTGCCGTCGGCGGCGGTGGGGGCCTTGCTGGCGTTGCTGCTCAGTGGCAATGACCTGGGCATGATCGCGATCATCGGCATCATCCTGCTGATCGGTATCGTGAAAAAGAACGCGATCATGATGATCGACTTCGCCCTCGATGCCGAACGCAACCAGGGCCTGGACCCGCAAACCGCGATCTACCAGGCCGCGCTGTTGCGCTTCCGGCCAATCCTGATGACCACCCTGGCTGCCTTGTTCGGCGCGGTGCCTCTGATGCTAGCGAGCGGCTCCGGCGCCGAACTGCGCCAGCCCCTGGGCCTGGTGATGGTCGGCGGGTTGCTGGTGAGCCAGGTGTTGACGCTGTTCACCACGCCGGTGATCTACCTGTACTTCGATCGTCTTGGCCGGCGCTGGCGCAAAGAGCCACAACGCCTGGAGCCGGTTGAGCCATGAACCTGTCCGGACCTTTCATCCGCCGGCCGGTCGCGACTATGCTGCTGAGCCTGGCGATCATGTTGCTCGGTGGCGTCAGCTTCAATTTGTTGCCGGTGTCGCCATTGCCGCAGATCGACTTTCCGGTGATCGTGGTGTCGGCCAGCTTGCCCGGCGCCAGCCCCGAGGTGATGGCGTCTACGGTGGCCACGCCGCTGGAGCGCTCATTCGGCGCGATTGCCGGTATCACCACCATGAGCAGTTCGTCGAGCCAGGGCTCTACCCGGGTGATTCTGGCGTTCGATTCCGACCGCGATATCAACGGTGCGGCGCGGGAAGTGCAGGCGGCCATCAACGCGTCGCGCAACCTGCTGCCCAGTGGCATGCGCAGCATGCCCACCTACAAGAAGATCAACCCGTCCCAGGCGCCGATCATGGTGCTGTCGCTGACCTCCGACGTGTTGCAGAAGGGCCAGTTGTACGACCTGGCCTCGACCATTCTGTCCCAGAGCCTGTCCCAGGTGCCGGGTGTGGGCGAAGTGCAGATCGGCGGCAGTTCGCTGCCGGCGGTGCGCATCGAACTGGAACCCAAGGCCCTCGATCAGTATGGCGTCGCCCTGGACGATGTGCGCAACACCATCGCCAATGCCAACCAGCGCCGGCCCAAAGGCTCGCTGGAAGACAGCGAGCGCAACTGGCAGATCCAGGCCAACGACCAGTTGGAGAAAGCCAAGGACTATGAGCCCCTGCTGATTCGTTATCAGGATGGCGCGGCCCTGCGTCTCAAGGACGTGGCGAAGATCACCGATGGGGTGGAAGACCGCTACAACAGCGGCTTCTTCAACAATGATTCGGCGGTGTTGCTGGTGATCAACCGCCAGTCCGGCGCCAACATCATCGAAACCGTGCGGCAGATCAAGGCGCAGTTGCCGGCGTTGCAGGCGGTGTTGCCGTCCAGCGTCAAGCTCAGCCTGGCCATGGACCGCTCGCCAGTGATCACTGCCACCCTGCATGAGGCGGAAATGACCCTGCTGATTGCCGTGGGGCTGGTGATCCTGGTGGTGTACCTGTTCTTGGGTAACTTCCGTGCTTCGCTGATCCCGACCCTGGCGGTGCCGGTGTCGCTGGTGGGCACCTTTGCGGTGATGTACCTGTATGGCTTTTCGCTGAATAACTTTTCGCTGATGGCGCTGATCCTCGCCACCGGTTTGGTCGTGGACGATGCCATCGTGGTGCTGGAGAACATTTCCCGGCACATCGACGAGGGCGTGCCACCGATGAAAGCCGCCTACCTGGGCGCCCAGGAAGTGGGCTTTACCTTGCTGTCGATGAACGTGTCGCTGGTGGCGGTGTTCCTGTCGATCCTGTTCATGGGCGGCATTGTTACCAACCTGTTCCGCGAGTTTTCCATCACCTTGTCGGCGGCGATCATCGTCTCGCTGATTGTCTCGCTGACCTTGACACCCATGCTGTGCGCTCGCTGGTTGAAGCCGCATGTGAAGGACCGGCAGACCGGTTTGCAGCGCTGGAGCCAGAAGATCAACGAGCGCATGGTCGCCGGCTACGCCACCAGCCTGGATTGGGTGCTGCGCCATCGGCGCCTGACCTTGCTCAGCCTGTTCGTCACAGTGGGCGTGAATATCGCGCTGTACGTGGTGGTGCCCAAAACCTTCATGCCCCAGCAGGACACCGGCCAGTTGATCGGCTTTGTGCGCGGTGACGATGGCCTGTCGTTCAGCGTCATGCAGCCGAAGATGGAGATCTTTCGCCAGGCGGTGCTCAAGGACCCGGCGGTGCTCAGTGTGGCCGGCTTTATCGGTGGCAACCAAGGCACTAACAACGCAGTGATGCTGGTGCGCCTCAAGCCGCTTGGCGAACGCAAGATCTCCGCCCAGGCGGTGATCGAGCGCCTGCGCAAGGAGGTGCCGCTGGTGGCGGGCGGGCGCTTGTTCCTCATGGCCGACCAGGATCTGCAGTTCGGGGGCGGCCGCGACCAGACCAGCGCGCAATATTCCTACATCCTGCAAAGTGGCGACCTGGCCGCGTTGCGCCTGTGGTACCCGAAAGTGGTGGCGGCGATGCGTGAGTTGCCGGAGCTGACCGCCATCGACGCCCGCGAAGGCCGCGGCGCGGCCCAGGTGACGTTGATTGTCGACCGCGACCAGGCCAAGCGCCTGGGCATCGACATGGACATGGTCACGGCGGTGCTCAACAACGCCTACAGCCAACGGCAGATTTCCACCATTTACGACAGCCTCAACCAGTACCAGGTGGTGATGGAGGTCAACCCCAAATACGCCCAGGACCCGATCACCCTCAACCAGATGCAGGTGATCACGGCCGACGGTGCACGGGTGCCATTGTCGACCATTGCCCACTATGAGAACAGCCTGGCCGACGACCGCGTCAGCCATGAAGGCCAGTTCGCTTCGGAGAATATCGCCTTTGACATGGCGCCCGGGGTCACGGTGGAGCAGGGCACGGCGGCTATCGAGCGTGCGATTGCCAAAGTCGGGCTGCCCGAGGATGTGATCGCCAAGATGGCCGGCACTGCCGATGCGTTCGCCGCGACCCAGAAAGGCCAGCCGTTCATGATTCTCGGCGCGCTGGTGGCGGTGTACCTGGTGCTGGGTATCTTGTATGAAAGCTACATCCACCCGCTGACCATCCTGTCTACGCTGCCGTCGGCTGGTGTCGGTGCGTTGTTGGCGATCTACCTGCTGGGGGGCGAGTTCAGCCTGATCTCCCTGCTGGGCTTGTTCCTGTTGATCGGCGTGGTGAAGAAGAACGCGATCCTGATGATCGACCTGGCGCTGCAATTGGAGCGCAACGATGGCATGAGCCCGCTGGAGTCGATCCGCAGCGCCTGCCTGTTGCGCCTGCGGCCGATCCTGATGACCACCCTGGCCGCGATCCTCGGTGCCTTGCCGTTGCTGCTCGGCAGTGGTGATGGTGCGGAGATGCGCCACCCGTTGGGCCTGACCATTATTGGCGGCCTGGTGTTCAGCCAGGTCCTGACCCTTTACACCACCCCGGTGGTTTACCTTTACCTGGACCGCGCGCGCCATCGCTTCAACGCCTGGCGCGGCGTGCGTACCGATGCTGCCCTGGACACTGCGCTATGACCGACTCAACCCAATCCCTCGTAGCTGCGGGCCTGCTGTGGCGAGGGAGCTTGCTCCCGCTGGGCTTTGAAGCGGCCCCAAAAAAGCCTGGGAGTGCTTCGCCCTCCAGCGGGAGCAAGCTCCCTCGCCACAATAAAGCTGCCGGCAATGGCATGAAGTTATTGGCCGTGATGATGTGTGGTGTGTTGCTCAGCGCCTGCGCCATCGGCCCTGACTACAAACGCCCGGACGTCATCGAGCCGGTGCAGTTCAAGGAGGCCCAGGGCTGGCGCCAGGCCAACCCGAGCGACTCCCTGGCCCGCGGCGCCTGGTGGGAGCTGTACGGTGACCGACAACTCAATGACCTGGTGGTGCGCCTCAACACGTCCAACCAGACCGTCGCCCAGGCCGAGGCGCGTTTTCGCCAGGCACAGGCGCTGGTACGCAGCTCACGGGGGGCCTTTTACCCCAGCGTTGACCTGAGCGTCGGCAAGACCCGCGCCAGCCAGGGCACCGGCAGCAGCAGTGCCAGCCTCAGCAGTTCCAGCAGCGGTATCCGCGACACCCTCAACGCCCAGTTGGGCGTGAGTTGGGAAGCCGATATCTGGGGCAAGTTGCGCCGAGGCCTGGAGGCCAACGAAGCCAGCGCCGAGGCGAGCTCCGCGGACTTGGCCGCGATGCGCCTGAGCCAACAATCGGAATTGGTGCAGAGCTACCTGCAACTGCGCGTCATGGACGAACAGACGCGCCTGCTGCAAGCCACGCTGGACACGTACCAGCGTTCATTGAAAATGACCGAAAACCAATACCGTGCCGGTGTGGCTGGCAAGGATGCCATCGCCCAGGCGCAAACCCAGCTCAAGACCACTCAGGCCAGCCTGATCGATCTGATCTGGCAGCGTGCCCAATTGGAAAACGCCATCGCCGTACTGATCGGTGAGGCGCCAGCCAACTTCAACCTGGCGGTGAGCAAAGACATCCCGGCCCTGCCGCAGATACCGGTGAGCCTGCCGTCCCAGTTGCTGGAGCGTCGCCCCGATATCGCCTCGGCCGAGCGCTCGGTCATCGCCGCCAACGCCAATATTGGCGTGGCCAAGGCTGCCTATTACCCCGACCTGACCTTGAGCTTGGCGGGGGGCTACTCCAGCAGCACCTATGAAGATTGGATCAGCCTGCCAAACCGCTTCTGGTCGGTAGGGCCGAAACTGGCGATGACCCTGTTCGATGGCGGCCAGCGCTCGGCGGAAGTCGACCGCACCGTGGCCAGCTATGACGAGACCGTAGCCAAATACCGCCAGACCGTACTGGACGGTTTCCGGGAGGTGGAAAACTACATGGTCCAGCTCAAGGTGCTCGCCGATGAGGCGGTGGTCAGCAATGAAGCACTGGAAGCCGCGCGTGAATCCTTGCGCTTGACCGAAAACCAGTACAAGGCCGGGTTGATTGCCTATCTGGATGTGGTCACGGTGCAGGCGACGGCATTGAGCAACGAGCGCACGGTATTGACCTTGCTGCAGTCGCGGCTGGTGGCCAGTGTGCAGTTGATCGCAGCATTGGGCGGAGGCTGGGATGGCCAGACCTCCCTGGCCGAAAAGGAGTAACCGGATACGCCGCGCATCCTGTGGGAGCAAGATCAAATGTGTGGGCTTGCCCCAAGGCCAGTCAGTCAAGCACAGTACCCTGTGGGAGCTGGCTTGATCTGCGAAAGCGTTAGTGCAGTAGCAGATGCGGTGACTGACACACCGCCTTCGCGGGCAAGCCCGCTCCCACAGGGGATCTGCGCAAGCCCCGCACGTCTTGATGTCCATGATGTCGTTGAGAACAGCCTGACAAAGCCATCCGATTGACGCCAAAAAATCACTAATGGCCAACTGATTAATTAATCACCTGCTCAGAATCAATCTCGCTACAATCGCCCGATTTACCACCCGGCACGGGCTTTTGCGCCGGTCGCCTGCGAGACGTCCCATGCTGATCGGTAGCTATTCAACCTCCCTTGTCGTGATTTCCCTGTGCGTGGCCATTCTGGCGTCTTACACCGCCTTGGACCTGGCCGGGCGTATCGCGACCGCCAAGGGGCGTGCCGTTTACCTGTGGATCACGGGTGGCGCAGTGGCGATGGGCGTCGGCATCTGGTCCATGCACTTTATCGGGATGTTGGCCCTGCGTCTGCCGTTTGCCCTCGGGTTTGAGGTAGGCATTACCCTGTTCTCGCTGTTGATCGCGGTGCTATCCAGCGGCTTCGCGTTATGGCTGGTCAGCCAGCCACGCTTGCCGGCCTGGCAACTGGCATTTGGCGCGCTGGTGATGGGGGCCGGTATCGCCAGCATGCATTACACCGGCATGGCCGCGATGCGCATGACGCCGGGCATCGACTACGACCCGGCCTTGTTCGGCGCTTCGTTGTTGATCGCGGTGGTGGCTTCCGGCGCCGCGCTGTGGATCGCCTTCAACCTGCGACGTAACACACCTTATGTGCGCTTGGCTCGGGGCGGCGCAGCCGTGGTGATGGGCGTGGCCATCGTGGGGATGCACTACACCGGGATGGCTGCGGCGCGCTTTGCCGATGACAGCTTCTGCGGTGCCGCACTGACGGGCCTGAGCGGCAAGGGCCTGGATAACCTGGTCTTGGTTACTTCGCTGGCGGTATTGGTCATTGCGCTGTTGACCTCGGTGCTGGATGCGCGCCTGGAAGCGCGCACCGCCGTACTCGCCGATTCCCTGACCCTGGCCAACCAGGAACTCACCCACCTGGCCCTGCATGACATGCTCACCGGCCTGCCCAATCGCACCTTGCTGGCAGATCGCATACAACAAGGCATCCAGGCGGTGCACGAGCGGGGCGGTTGCTTTGCCTTGATGTTTATCGACCTGGATGGTTTCAAACCGGTCAACGATGCCTTTGGTCATCACCTGGGCGACCAGTTGCTGCGCGAAGTCGGCTTGCGCCTGCGCGAGGACTTGCGCAGCCAGGACACTCTGGCCCGCATCGGCGGTGATGAGTTCGTGTTGCTGGTGCAACTCACCCAGCCCGATGATGCGATGGGCCTGGCCGAACGCCAGGTGGGCCTGATCAACCGCACGTTCACGGTGGCCGAGCATCAGTTGCAGATCTCGGCCAGCATCGGCATCGCCATGTTCCCGGGCAACGGTAGCAACCCCCAGGAGCTGCTGATGAACGCCGACGCGGCGATGTATCACGCCAAGGGCATGGGCAAGAATGGCTACAGCTTCTTCGATGTGTCGATGAACACCAATGCACGCAAACAACTGCAATTGCTGCAGGACCTGCGCATTGCCCTTGAGCAGGGGCAATTTCGTTTGCATTACCAACCCAAGTTCGACGCCGTCAGTGGTCTTGCCGTGGGGGCCGAGGCGCTGTTGCGCTGGGAGCATCCGCATCAGGGCTTGCTGATGCCCGCTACGTTTATTGCACTGGCGGAGAAAACCGGGCTGATCATTCCCATCGGCGAATGGGTACTCGATGAAGCTTGTCGCCAGATGAGCCAGTGGTACGCCCAGGGTTATGAGCACTGGCGCATTGCCGTTAACCTCTCGGCGTTGCAGTTCTGCCATGCTGGGTTGGTTAACAGCGTAGCGGCCGCGCTGGAGCGTCACCAATTGCCGGCCAACAGCCTCACGCTGGAAATCACCGAGACCACCGCCATGAGCGATGCTGATGCAAGCATGACGGTATTGCAGCAGCTCTCGGACATGGGGGTTGACCTGTCCATCGATGACTTTGGCACCGGTTACTCCAGCCTGATGTACCTCAAGCGCCTGCCGGCCAACGAGCTGAAGATCGATCGCGGTTTTGTGCGTGACCTGGAACACGACAGCGATGACGCGGCCATCGTCTCGGCCATCGTGGCCCTCGGCCAGGCCCTGGGCCTGCGCATCGTCGCCGAGGGGGTGGAAACCGATGTGCAGCAGCACTTCCTCACCCGCCTGGGGTGTGACTCTTTGCAAGGTTACTTGTTGGGGCACCCACTGCCGGCCGATAGCTTCATGGCGAATATCCGGGGCGCTGAACAGGCGGCGCCTGACAAAAGCAGTCTGTGACAGGTATTCTTGGATCCAACCCTGAACATCCGGTTGAATCGGGAGACCGCAGCCATGGACAAAGTCGTCATCATCACCGGGGGCAGTCGTGGAATCGGCGCCCAGACGGCCTTGCTCGCCGCTCGCCAAGGCTATCGCATCTGCATCAACTACCAGTCTGATGAAGACGCTGCCCTGCGTGTACTGGATCAGGTTCGCGCGCTGGGTGCGCAGGCGATTGCCGTGCGGGCCGATGTCAGCAGCGAGGATGAAGTGATCGCTCTGTTCAATCGCGTTGATACGGAACTGGGTCGGGTCACCGCGCTGGTGAATAACGCCGGCACCGTGGGGCATAAGTCGCGGGTCGATGAGATGTCCGAGTTTCGTATCCTCAAAATCCTCAAGACCAATGTGCTGGGCCCGATCCTGTGTGCCAAACACGCGGTATTGCGCATGTCGCCCCGGCATGGCGGGCAGGGCGGCAGTATCGTCAACGTGTCATCGGTGGCGGCGCGGCTGGGCTCGCCGGGTGAGTATGTCGACTACGCGGCCTCCAAGGGCGCGCTGGACACCTTTACCCTGGGGCTGTCCAAGGAGGTGGCGGGCGAGGGCATTCGCGTCAACGCCGTGCGCCCTGGCTATATCTTTACCGATTTCCATGCCCTGAGCGGAGACCCGGACCGGGTCAGCAAGCTGGAATCCGGTATCCCGATGGCGCGTGGCGGGCGCCCGGATGAAGTGGCAGAGGCGATTATCTGGTTACTGTCGGACAAGGCATCGTATTCCACCGGAACGTTTATCGACTTGGGCGGCGGCCGTTAAAACGAGCGCACGATCCGCCCTAATGTCTCCATGGCCTTTTCCGACGCCTCGTTCCAAGGGCTTCCGTAATTCAGGCGAATGCAGTTTCTGAACCGCTGAGTGGCGGAAAAGATCGGCCCCGGCGCAATGCTGATGCCCTGGGCCAGGGCCATCTGGAACAATTTCAGCGAGTCGGTCTGCTCCGGCAGTTCCAACCACAGAAAATAGCCTCCCGCCGGCTGGCTGACCCGTGTTTGCGCCGGAAAATAACGAGCGATGGCCGCCAGCATGGCGCTCTGCTGTTCTTCCAGGGCGTAGCGCAGTTTGCGCAGGTGCCGGTCATAGCCGCCGTGTTGCAGGTAGTCGGCAATCGCCGCCTGGGCCGGCATTGACGGGCACAATGAGGTCATCAGTTTCAGCCGCTCGACCTTCTGTGCGAAGCGCCCGGCGGCGACCCAGCCCACGCGGTAACCCGGTGCCAGGCTCTTGGCAAAGGAGCCGCAATGCATCACCAGCCCTTCGGTGTCGAAGGCCTTGGCCGGTTTCGGGGCTTGTTGCCCGTAATACAATTCGGCGTAGACGTCATCTTCGATCAGCGGCACTTGATGGCTGCGCAGCAGCTCCACCAGCGCCTGTTTTTTCTCTTCAGGCAACGTGGCGCCCATGGGGTTCTGGAAGCTGGTCATGGTCCAGCAGGCCTTGATCGGATAGCGCTCAAGGCTTTGGGCCAGGGCGTTCAGGTCAATACCGTCGCGCGGGTGCACCGGGATCTCCACAGCCTTGAGCTTCAGGCGTTCAAGCACCTGCAAACACGCGTAGAACGCCGGCGCTTCGATGGCGACCAGGTCGCCCGGTTCGGTCACGGCCTGCAGGCACAGGTTGAGTGCTTCCAGGGCGCCGTTGGTGATCAGCAACTCCTCCATCGGCAGCATCAGGCCGCCGACCATATAGCGCAGGGCAATCTGGCGGCGCAGTTGTGGGTTGCCTGGCGACATGTCGGTGACCACCAGGCGTGGGTCCATGTCGCGGCTGGCACTGGCCAGGGAGCGGGCCAGGCGCGGCAGCGGGAACAGCATGGGGCTGGGGAAGGCCGAGCCGAAGGGCACGGTGTTGGGGTCTTTGATCGAGTCCAGTACCGAGAACACCAGCTCACTGACACCCACATCGGTGGACTCATGCACCTGCTCACTCACCACCGGCTCGGAAAACGGGCTCGGCGCGTGGGTGTTGACGAAGTAGCCAGAACGCGGGCGTGCCCTGATCAGGCCACGACGCTCCAGCAAGTAATAGGCCTGGAACACCGTGGACGGGCTGACGCCGTAGGCCTGGCTGGCATAGCGTACCGATGGTACGCGCTGGCCGGGGCCGAGGACGCCGGAGCGGATCAGTTCTGCGATGTCGTCGGCGAATTTTTCGTAGCGTTTCATGGCGGCCTAATTAGCTTTTTGAATGTGTACGCAGGGCGAACTGTGGGAGCTGGCTTGCCTGCGAAGGCGGTGTGTCAGTCACTGCATCTGTTACTGCTCTACCGTTTTCGCAGGCAAGCCAGCTCCCACATTTGATTTTTATTGTTGATCAAGTATCAGCGATTCAAGGGCGCAACGAAGCGGCTGTCAGCAGCGGTATAAATCCAAGGCTCATCCACATCAGTGACTTTAAAACGCAGGGTTTGAGAGCTGCTGGCCGGTGTGTCCGCCAGCAATGCTACCGACACCGGTATATCGACAATTTCCCCGGCAGCCAGGCTGACCTGGGTCTTGCCTTGCAGCTGGAACCCGTCGGCATCCACCAGTTCCAGGCGGTAGTCCTGGCGCTGCTGGGTCTTGTTGATCACCTTGAGGCTGTAGATGTTTTCGATCAAGCCCTGGCTGTTTTCACGGAACATGCCTCGGTCTTTGGTCACATCCAGCGACACCATCGGCCGTTCAATCAGCGCCACCACCAACGCCGCGATCATCACCAGCAGCACGGCACTGTAGCCGATCAGGCGCGGCCTTAGCAGGTGGGTCTTGCCACCCTGCAATTGATGCTCACTGGTGTAACTGACCAAGCCACGGGCATAGCCCATTTTGTCCATGATCGAATCACAGGCGTCGATGCAGGCCGCACAACCAATGCATTCCATTTGCAGGCCGTCGCGGATGTCGATGCCCGTGGGACAAACCTGCACGCACAGCTGGCAATCGATGCAATCGCCAAGGCCAACCTCGGCTGGCTGCACGTCACGTTTACGCGGGCCACGATGCTCGCCGCGGGCGGTGTCGTAGGAAATGGTCAGGGTGTCTTTATCAAACATCACGCTCTGGAAGCGTGCATAGGGGCACATGTGCATGCACACCGCTTCGCGTAGCCAGCCGGCATTGATGTAGGTGGCGCCTGTAAAAAACAGCACCCAGAACAGGCTCACCCCACCGATCTGCCACGTCAACAGTTCGGCGGCCAAGGGGCGGATCGGGGTGAAGTAGCCCACAAACGTCAACCCGGTCAACACACTGATACCCAGCCACAATGTGTGCTTGGCCGAGCGCCTCGCCAGCTTATTCAGGCTCCAGGGGGCGGCCTGAAGTTTGATGCGCTGGTTACGCTCACCTTCGGTCACCTTCTCGCACCACATGAACAGCCAGGTGAACGAGCTTTGCGGGCAGGTGTAGCCGCACCATACGCGGCCGGCAAACACCGTGATCGCGAAGAGGCCGAAGGCGCAGATGATCAACAGCGCCGAGAGCAGGATGAAGTCCTGGGGCCAGAACGTCGCACCAAAAATGTGGAACTTGCTCTCGGCCAGGTCCCACAGTACCGCTTGGCGCCCACCCCAGTTCAGCCACACGGTGCCGAAAAAAGCCAGGAACAGCAGGCCGGCACCGCCCACTCGCAGGGTGCGAAACAAGCCGGTAAAGCTGCGGGTATGGATCAGGTTGTCGCTGGATTTGGCCTTCACTTTCTTGGGGTGAATGGGCTCAAAGGTTTCCACGGTTGGGATTCGTTCGCTCATGGTCATTCGCTCATCAGCCTCCATCAGGCCGACGAACTATGGGCGACAGACTGTTTGCATAACAGACTCAGGTGGCGTGATAAAAAGCGGATCAGATCGGCTTGACGCGTTCTTGTGCGGCAATCTGCTGCACCCCATGGCCAAAGGGGTGCAGGGGTTAAACGGGTCTGATGATGCAGATCAATTAAATCACCGAACCAGGTTGGTCCGCCTTTACATGCTCACGGCCATCGGTTGCGCCTTCAACCGTCAGCGCGTCCGCCTCGGCTTCGGTGATGTAGATGCGCGAACCTGCCAGTTCCAGATAAGACATGGCTTTGTCGTGATCGGTCAGGATGGTCACCCGGGTGGCTGGCAGGCTTTGTTCCTGGCCGTTGTCGTCGAGCGTGAAGTAGCACAGATGATTTTCGATGCGTACGGTCATGACAATCTCCGTTTTGTGGGCTATGCAGCGTTAGGCGGCCGCCATGCGCACGGGTTCCAGGCAACTGACTGGCGGTCTGCGCTGTCCATCCTTTATCTATCCATAATAAAAAGGAGCGCATCCATGGACGCCTGGTGGCATCTGGTGTGGCAAACGCTGCAAGCCGAATTCGCAGACATTGGCGATGCCCGGCAACTCACCCAAGTGACCGTGCGCCTGCTGATCGCGGCGATCCTCGGCGGCATCCTGGGGTTTGAGCGTGAACACAAGGGCAAGGCGGCCGGAGTGCGCACCCATATGCTGGTGGCGCTGGGCGCCGCGCTGTTCGTGCTGGTGCCGCAGATGTCCGGCAACCAGGCGGATGCCATGAGTCGTGTGGTTCAAGGGGTTATCGCGGGCATTGGCTTTCTCGGCGCTGGCACCATCCTCAAGGGCAAGGAAGACGACGAGGGCCAGCATGTAAAGGGCCTGACCACCGCGGCCGGGTTATGGATGACCGCCGCCATTGGGGTTGCGGCGGGAATGGGGCGTGAATCGACGGCGGTGCTCAGTACGCTGCTGGCCCTGGCGGTATTCAGCGTGATGCCACGGATCGTCAAGCTGCTGGAGAAGGATGAGTGACGCAGGTCACGTGATGAGGTTGCCGTATCTCACCTCACCGAAGGCTTTCACCACAAAGGGCGACTCTCCCGGATTGCCGGAAATCATCACCACGCTTGTATTGTTGGCGGGGCTATAGTGAATCTGTACCTCGCTACTGGCTCCCGAGAAGTTTCTTACCAATTTCAATGGATTGTTGCCGAGTTGGTTTCTGATTGCCGATACATCAAGTTTGTCTCTGAGGCGATCAAAATCCATCACTTGCACAGGTGCGTCGAAGCTTGATTCGCGGGTACTACGGAAGGTAAAGGTCTGACCATTGTCAATTCTGGCATTGTTGTTGTGTTTAAGGCTTTCTGCCGGGGGCGGTGGATTATCCGGTTGAGGGGGCGGGTTGCCGAGGTCCGCCTCTTTGCCGATATCAAAGAGGGCTGAAGCCAGAGGCGTACTTTGCCGCATTCGCTGTATGGCAGAAAGCTTCTCAATGCGTAGATCACGCTCGATTTGCATAGCGCAGTTGAAACCTGCCTCGGGATCAAGAGTGGAGGTACGCTCGCGAATTTCTTCAAGGCTCAAGCCCGGGTCCTCGATATGTGAGGATCGGTCATGAATCATCTGCAGGCTTGACTGACCTAAACGCTCCTTCACATCGGTAATCAATTTACGCGCTTCGTCTGCATCCGGGCCGTGCAGCAAGGATTTGACGGTTTCCCTGCTTAACAGCCGTCGGATCGTGATCACCTGCCCGGAGGTCTCGTGTGAGTTGGGCGCGCGCAGCATATTGGTAATGTTCTGCTGGCTGGTCAGCGCACGAAGTTGGGCAAGCTGGGTGGCGTCGGCACCGGCCGTCTTCGGCTCTACGTCCGCAGAGGGGGCTGGGTTGGGCAAGGTAAAGGTTTGCGGCGCCGTGGAAGGGGTGGAGGCGGGCGTGTCAGGCTCTTTCGTGCGCATGATTGCGCTTGGGCCGGCCCTGAACAGATCGTTCAGTTTTTCCCGATGATCGTTGACTGGCGGTTGTTGGATGCCGTGAACATCCGAGAACGGGGGCAGTAGTGAGGTGCGCATAGAAGGTACTCGCTTAACGGACAAGATAGTCTGCGGCCGGCAAGGGGGCGAGGCAGCGTACGGGAGACTGAATCTATCTTGTTCATCAAGAGCGGGATCTCGGTATTGTCGGTGATTGAAGTAGGAAAGCTCAGTAGCGCTTGCCCGCGATATTGTGTTCACGGGCAAGTGCTTGCGTGTCTGTGAGTCAGGCAATAACCGGCGGCATCGTCGTGGGCGGTTCCTGCACCGGTGGCGGCTGGTTTTCAGGCGGCTCCTGTTCAGGGTCGCGTTCCGGTTCGGGCGGGGGCAATGGGGGGGCGTCGATATTCGGATCTTCGGGTTCAGGGGGGATCGGGATACTCATGGGTATGGCCTCGTTTGTGCTTTGCTCTATCGGTGGACCATTGCCTGCTGGAAATGATTCCGCCCAGGGGCGGTATATCCACCTGAACTTTTGGACAGCGCCCAGGCTCGGACTTTAAACGGCCCAGCTCAAGGATAGCGTCGCCGTCTCTGAATTCGTATCAAGCAAAGAGCGTCCAAAGGGCGTAAGGGGAAGCTGCTCGATGACTGCCGAAACACTGGTTCCAGAAGACTCCGTGCTGCCGTTGTCGCAGGCGCTGCTGTTACCCAGGATCGCGATCGAAAGCACCATGCCGGTCATCGACAACGGGGAGTTTGCCGTCAAGGCGGTGGTGGGCCAGCGGGTTCATGTCACCAGCAAAGTGTTCGCCGATGGCCACGATAAGCTGGCGGTGTTGATCCGCTGGCGCGCCCTGGGAGACGAAAGCTGGCACAGCGTGGTCATGCTGGATATCGGCAACAACGGTTGGGAGGGCGCGTTTACCGTGGCCCACCAAGGCCGCCATGAGTACTGCATCGAAGCCTGGATCGACACCTTTGCCAGCTTCTGTTACGAACTGCGCAAGAAGCATGAAGCTGGCGTGCCGGTCAGCCTCGAATTGCAGGAGGGCCGTAGCCTGGTGCTGCAGGCCGCCGAACGCAGTGACAACGAACTGCGTGACCGCTTGATGCTGTTGCACCATGAGCTGTCCGGCCTGTTGGAAACCGAGCAGGTGGCGTTGTTCCTGCACGAAGACAGTGCACACCTGATGACCCAGGCCGACCATCGCGCCTATTTGAGCGTCAGCCCCGCGTACTCGATTGACGTGGAACGTGAAGCCGCACAATTTGCCAGCTGGTACGAGCTGTTTCCCCGCTCGATCACTGACGATCCGGCGCGGCACGGCACCTTTAACGACGTGCACGCACGCTTGCCGATGATCCACGACATGGGCTTCGACGTGCTGTACTTCCCGCCGATCCACCCTATCGGCCGTAGCCACCGCAAGGGCAAGAACAACTCACTCACCGCCGGCCCTGATGATCCGGGCAGCCCCTACGCCATTGGCAGTGAGGAGGGCGGTCACGAGGCTATTCACCCGCAGTTGGGCACTCGCGATGATTTCCGCCGGTTGGTCAAGGCTGCTGCCGAACACGGCCTGGAAATCGCCCTGGATTTCGCCATCCAGTGCTCCCAGGACCACCCGTGGCTCAAACAGCATCCGGGTTGGTTCAACTGGCGCCCGGACGGCACGATCAAATACGCGGAAAATCCGCCGAAAAAGTACCAGGACATCGTCAACGTCGATTTCTATGCGGCCGATGCCATCCCCAGCCTGTGGACCGAGCTGCGTGACATCGTGGTGGGCTGGGTGGAAGAGGGCGTGAAGACCTTTCGCGTCGACAACCCACATACCAAGCCGCTGCCGTTCTGGCAATGGCTGATCAGCGACGTGCGTGCCAAGTACCCGGAGGTGATCTTCCTCGCCGAAGCTTTCACCACCCCGGCGATGATGGCGCGCCTGGGCAAGGTCGGCTATTCCCAGAGCTATACCTACTTCACCTGGCGCAACACCAAGGCTGAGCTGAGCGAGTACCTTGCCCAACTGAACCAGTCGCCCTGGCGTGAGTGCTACCGCCCGAACTTCTTCGTCAATACGCCGGACATCAACCCGGGTTTCCTGCATGAGTCCGGTCGCGCAGGCTTCCTGATCCGCGCTGCGCTGGCCACGATGGGCTCGGGCCTGTGGGGAATGTATTCGGGTTTTGAGTTATGCGAAGCCGCGCCGGTGCCGGGCAAAGAGGAATACCTGGACTCGGAGAAGTACGAAATCCGCCCTCGGGACTTCACCGCGCCGGGCAACATCATCGCCGAGATCGCCCAGCTCAACCGCATCCGCCGCCAGAACCCGGCGTTGCACACGCACCTGGGGCTCAAGCTCTACAACGCCTGGAACGACAACATTCTGTATTTCGGCAAGCGCAGCGAAGACGGCAGCAATTTCATTCTGGTCGCCGTCAACCTCGACCCGCACAACGCCCAGGAAGCCCACTTTGAATTGCCGCTGTGGGAGATGGGCTTGCCCGACGATGCCCAGACCCAGGGCGAAGACTTGATGAACGGCCACCGCTGGACCTGGTACGGCAAGACCCAATGGACCCGGCTGGAGCCGCAGATGCCGTTCGGGATCTGGCGCATCAGCACATCCTGAATCTGATGAGGATCGAAAGTGAGGGAGCGGGTTCAGTTAGCAAAATGTTGAGTTTTTCAGGAGTTTGCAATGGCCAAGAAACCCAAGGCAGCCACCTTTATCAAAGACCCGCTCTGGTACAAAGACGCGGTGATCTACCAGGTTCACGTCAAATCCTATTTCGACTCCAACAACGACGGCATTGGTGACTTTGCCGGGCTGATCGCCAAGCTCGACTACATCGCCGACCTCGGCGTGAATACCATCTGGCTGCTGCCGTTCTACCCGTCTCCCCGGCGTGATGACGGCTACGACATTGCCGAATACCGCGGCGTGCACAGCGACTACGGGACGATGGCCGACGCCAAGCGCTTTATTGCCCAAGCCCACCAACGCGGGCTGCGCGTGATCACTGAACTGGTGATCAACCACACCTCCGACCAGCACCCCTGGTTCCAGCGTGCGCGCAAGGCCAAGCCAGGCTCGGCTGCACGGGACTTCTACGTGTGGTCGGACGATGACCAGAAATACGACGGCACACGCATTATTTTCCTCGACACCGAAAAATCCAACTGGACCTGGGACCCGGTGGCCGGCCAGTACTTCTGGCACCGCTTTTACTCGCACCAACCCGACCTCAACTTTGATAACCCGCAGGTCATGAAAGCGGTGCTGTCGGTGATGCGCTATTGGCTCGACCTGGGCATCGATGGCCTGCGCCTGGACGCCATTCCCTACCTGATCGAACGGGACGGCACCAACAACGAAAACCTGGCGGAAACCCACGACGTCCTCAAGCAGATCCGCGCCGAGATCGACGCCCATTACCCCGACCGCATGCTGCTGGCCGAAGCCAACCAGTGGCCCGAAGACACGCAGCTGTACTTTGGCGACAGAAAGGGTGACGACGGCGATGAATGCCACATGGCGTTCCACTTTCCGCTGATGCCGCGCATGTACATGGCGTTGGCCCAGGAAGATCGCTTCCCCATCACGGACATTCTGCGCCAGACCCCGGAGATTCCCGCCAACTGCCAGTGGGCAATTTTCCTGCGCAACCATGATGAGCTGACCCTGGAAATGGTCACCGACAAAGAGCGCGACTACCTGTGGAACTACTACGCTGCAGACCGCCGCGCCCGTATCAACCTGGGCATTCGGCGACGCCTGGCGCCGCTGGTGGAGCGTGATCGTCGGCGGGTGGAATTGCTCAACAGCCTGTTGCTGTCGATGCCGGGCACGCCGACCCTGTACTACGGCGATGAAATCGGCATGGGCGACAACATCTACCTGGGCGACCGTGACGGCGTGCGCACGCCCATGCAATGGTCCATCGACCGCAATGGCGGATTTTCCCGTGCCGACCCGGCCAGCCTGGTGTTGCCGCCGATCATGGACCCGCAATACGGTTACCAGTCGGTCAACGTCGAGACCCAAGCCCAGGACCCGCACTCATTGCTCAACTGGACCCGGCGCATGCTCGCAGTGCGCAAGCAGTCCAAAGCGTTTGGCCGTGGCAGCCTGAAAATGCTCTCGCCGACTAACAGGCGCATCCTGGCTTACACCCGTGAATACACCGGCGAAGACGGCCACACCGAGATCATCCTGTGCGTCGCCAATGTGTCGCGCAGCGCCCAGGCGGCGGAGCTGGACCTGTCGGCTTTTGCCGGCATGGTGCCGGTGGAGATGCTCGGTGGTAATGCCTTCCCGCCGATCGGCCAGCTGAATTTCCTGCTGACCCTGGCGCCCTATGGTTTCTATTGGTTCGTGCTGGCAGCGGAAAACCAGATGCCCAGCTGGCATGTGGAACCGGCGCAAAGCATGCCTGACTTCACCACTTTGGTACTGAAAAAACGCATGGAAGAGTTACTGGAAGAACCTTGCCGCACCAGCCTGGAACAGACTTCACTGCCCGCCTGGCTGCCCAAGCGTCGCTGGTTTGCCGGCAAAGATACGGCAATCGACACGGTGCACATCGCGTATGGCGTGCGTTTTGGCGACCCGCAGCATCCGGTGTTGCTCAGTGAGATCGAAGTGACCAGTGCTGGCCAGGTCAGCCGCTACCAACTGCCCTTGGGCTTCCTTGGCGAAGACCAGTTCACCAGCGCCTTGCCCCAGCAGTTGGCGTTGGCCCGAGTGCGACGCACTCGCCAGGTAGGTTTGGTGACCGATGCCTTCAGCCTTGAGCATTTTATCCTTGAGGTGATCCAGGCCATGCAGGCCGGCACTGTGCTCAATACCCCTGACGGCGATCTGCGGTTCGAGGCGACTGAGCACTTGGCCGCACTGCAACTGACCCGTGAATCGCCGGTGCGTTATTTGTCTGCCGAGCAGTCCAACAGCTCGGTGGTGGTCGGTGACAGCCTGGTGCTCAAGCTGATTCGTAAAGTCAGCGCCGGTGTGCACCCGGAGCTGGAAATGAGTGCCTACCTGACCGGCGCCGGCTACCCGAATATCTCGCCGCTGCTGGGCTTTATGAGCCGCCGCGACGGGCAGGGGCAGGACAACCTGCTGATGATTGCCCAGGGTTACCTGAGCAATCAGGGCGATGCCTGGAGCTGGACCCAGAACAATCTGGAGCGCGCGATCCGCGATGAGCTGGCCGACGCGATCTCTGAACAGGAACAGCACTACAACGCCCTCGGCGAACTGGCGGATTTTGCCGGTTTGCTCGGTCAGCGCCTGGGTGAAATGCACCTGGTGTTGGGTGCGCCAACCGCCGACAAGGCTTTCAAACCCGAACCCACCACAGCCAAAGACACCCAAGCCTGGGCCAAGGATGTCGGCGCCCAGATCGACCGCGCCTTGCAGTTGCTCAAGCTTAATCAAAGCCAGTTGAACCCCGCCGACCAGGCGTTGGTCAGTGAATTACTGGCGCAGAAAAAAGCCATCGCGGCGCATGTCCAGGCGTTGGCCAAAGCCACGGCGGGCGGGTTGCGCATTCGCGTCCATGGTGACTTGCACCTGGGCCAGGTATTGGTGGTCAAGGGCGATGCCTACTTGATCGACTTCGAGGGCGAACCGGCGCGACCGCTGCATGAACGGCGCGGCAAACACAGCCCTTATAAAGATGTGAGCGGTGTGCTGCGTTCCTTCGATTATGCCGCGGCCATGGCGCTGAATGTGCAGGGGGTGGATCACACGCCAGAAGCGAACGCTGCGCGTAAACGTGTGACCGACCGCTACCTGAATGAAGCCCGCGTAGCATTTACCCAGGCTTACCAGGCCGCTGCGTCTACACTGGCGCATGACTGGCAGGATGCCAACGGCGAAGACGCAGCGCTGACCTTGTTCAGCCTGGAAAAGGCCGCGTACGAAGTGGCCTACGAAGCAGAAAACCGCCCGACCTGGCTGCCGGTGCCCCTGCAAGGGCTGCACGGCTTGCTGAGCGGGCTGACACCTATATCTAAACCTGTACGCGGTGGGGAGACGTCATGAGTTTTACACAGAGAGAACCGCTGCAGCCCAAGTTGACGGCATTGCCGGCGTCCAAGGACGTCGATGCGCTGGTGCGCGCCGAGCACCCCGATCCTTTTTCGGTCCTGGGGCCCCATGATGACGAGCAGGGCGGCCAGTTTATCCGCGCGTTCCTGCCGGAGGCCCTGAGTGTCCAAGTACTGACGCGTGACACGGGCGAACCGGTTGGCAGCCTCGACGCCACCCAGGTGCCGGGTCTGTTTGTCGGGCACTTGCGCACTCGCCAGCCCTACCTGCTTAAAATCCAATGGGCCGGCGGTGAGCAGATCACCGAAGACCCCTACAGCTTCAGCCAATTGCTGCTGGGGGAAATGGACCTGTACCTGTTTGCCGAAGGCAATCACCGTGACCTGGGCAACTGCCTGGGGGCTCAGGTGGTCAGCGTCGATGGCGTGCAAGGCGTGCGCTTTGCCGTCTGGGCGCCGAACGCACGGCGGGTTTCGGTGGTGGGAGACTTCAATATCTGGGACGGGCGCCGCCACCCGATGCGCCTGCGCCATCCATCGGGCGTGTGGGAAATCTTCATTCCACGCCTGCAGCCGGGCGCGGCCTACAAGTATGAAATTCTCGGCGCCCACGGCATTCTGCCGCTCAAGGCCGACCCTGTGGCGCTGGCCACCCAACTGCCGCCGGACACCGCCTCGAAGGTCGCCGCACCTTTGCAAGTGGATTGGCAGGACCATGAGTGGATGCAATCGCGGGGAGACAAGCAGAAAACCACCGCGCCGTTGTCGATCTACGAGCTGCATGTGGGGTCCTGGCAGTGCGAGCTGGACGAGGCCGGTGAAGTGGCCCGTCAATATGGCTGGCGCGAACTGGCTGAGCGGCTGATTCCTTACGTTCAACAATTGGGCTTCACCCATATCGAGCTGATGCCGATCATGGAACACCCCTTTGGTGGCTCCTGGGGCTATCAGGCGTTATCCCAGTTTGCCCCCAGTGCTCGCTTTGGCTCGCCGGAAGACTTTGCCTGGTTCGTCAATGCCTGCCATCAGGCCGATATCGGCGTGATCCTTGATTGGGTGCCCGCGCATTTCCCCACCGATACCCACGGCCTGGCGCAATTTGACGGTACCGCGCTGTACGAATACGCCAACCCCCTGGAAGGCTTTCACCAGGACTGGGACACGCTGATCTACAACCTGGGCCGCACCGAGGTCCACGGTTTCATGCTCGCGTCGGCCTTGCACTGGCTCAAGCATTTTCACGTCGATGGCCTGCGCGTGGACGCAGTGGCCTCCATGCTGTATCGCGATTATTCGCGCAAGGCCGGTGAATGGGTGCCCAACCGCCATGGCGGTCGCGAGAACCTGGAAGCCATCGACTTCTTGCGGCACCTGAATGACGTGGTTGCCCTTGAAGCCCCGGGCGCCTTGGTGATTGCCGAAGAGTCCACGGCCTGGCCCGGCGTCAGCCAGCCTACCCAACAGGGTGGCCTGGGGTTCAATTACAAATGGAACATGGGCTGGATGCACGACTCCCTGCATTACATCCAGCAAGACCCGGTGTACCGCGCCCATCATCACAACGAGCTGAGTTTCGGGCTGGTGTACGCCTGGTCGGAGCGCTTTATCCTGCCGATTTCCCATGATGAGGTGGTGCACGGCAAGCACTCGCTGATCGACAAGATGCCCGGCGACCGCTGGCAGAAATTTGCCAACCTGCGCGCCTACCTCAGTTTCATGTGGATGCACCCCGGCAAGAAGCTGTTGTTCATGGGCTGCGAATTTGGCCAATGGCGTGAGTGGAACCACGACCAGCAACTGGATTGGTATTTGCTGCAATACCCTGAGCACCGTGGGGTGCAGAAGCTGGTAGGCGATTTGAACCGCCTGTACCGCGAAGAGCCGGCGCTGCACGAACAGGACGATGCGCCCCAGGGCTTCCAATGGCTGATCGGTGATGACGCGATCAATAGCGTCTACGCCTGGCTGCGCTGGAGCAAGGATGGCAAGCCGGTGTTGGTGGTTGCCAACTTCACCCCGGTGCCCCGTGAAGGCTACGCAGTCGGTGTGCCGTTTGGCGGGCGGTGGAGTGAGGTGATCAACAGTGATGCCGACACCTACGCCGGCTCCAACTACGGGAATGGCGGAGCCGTGTTTACCCAGGATGAGCCGCGCCATGGGCAACCGGTGTCGCTGTCGTTGAACCTGCCGCCCCTGGGCGTGCTGATTTTGCGACCTCAGGAGCCTGAAACGCTCTAGCGCAGCGTATGCCGCTGTTCGGCTTGCTGGCAAGGTGCCACAATGGCGCCTTTGCCGTCGCCGGTCAAACAGGCCAACCCCATGAATAACCTTGGGCAAGATCAGGGTCACCTCATCGAAGAGCAGGTGCGAACCGACCGTTTGCACCCGCTCTTTCGTCAATCATTCTCGGCGATCTTCGGCAGCTACCTGGGCGCCGTCATGCTCTGCTGGCTGTGCTGGGATCGATTCGATCACCAGGTCATCCTGGTGTGGCTGGTACTGCTGGCGGGCTCGTCATTGGTGCGCCTGCATCTGTTTGTGCAATGGTTTCGCTGCCCTGACGCGGGGCGCACACCCGCCCGTTGGGAGCGCCACTACTGGGTCACGCTGATGCTGTCGGCGGGTATCTGGGGCGGCGGGGCGCTGGCGGTGATGCCGGTCGATGACCGCTTGTCCCAGGTGCTGGTGATGCTGTTTACCGTGGGCATGTCGGTCAGCGCGGTGTCCTGTTATTCAGCCTATCGCTACATGACGCTGGGCTCGATGGCGCTGGTGTTGCTTCCCTGTACGGTATGGATGCTGTTTCAGCCTTCGCCGATGCAGGTTGGCGTGGCGCTGGCGGTGCTGGTGTTTGCTTCGTTTGTGGTCGGTGCGACGCGCAAGCTCTCCGATGCCCTGGAAAAAGCCTTCCGCCTGACGAGGCAAATGGAGCGCGCCCATCATATTTCCACCCGTGCCGCCCAGACCGATGAACTGACCGGGCTGATGAACCGTCGGGCGTTCTACGAAAAGGCCCAGTTGCTATATGCCCAGTGCCTTCGCGAGCAGCAGCCGCTGTGTGCATTGATGATGGACATGGACCATTTCAAAGCCATCAATGACACCTACGGCCACCAGGCCGGCGACCAGGTGTTGCGCCAGATTGGCGCGGTGATCAGCGCGTCCTTTCGCCAGACCGATATCTACGGTCGCCTGGGGGGCGAAGAGTTTGCGGTGCTGCTGCCCAACACTTCGTTGGAGACTGCACGCAGCATCGCCGAGCAGTTGATCCAGACGATTTATGACTTGCCCGCCGCCCCGGTACAAGGGGTGAGTGCAAGCCTGGGCGTGGCATCGACCTGCACTGAGCATCTGGACCTGAATGGCTTGATGAACAGCGCCGACAAGGCCCTGTACCAGGCCAAGGCATCGGGTCGCAATCAGGTAGCGGTCGTCGACTGATCCTTGCACATCGCCTTGGCCAGCACCCGCGCAACCTGGTCGGCGGAGTAGGGCTTGGCGAGGAACTCAAAGCCTTCGTAGCCGCTGTCTGCCAGTTCCTCACTGTAGCCAGAGACGAGTACCACGGGCAGGTCCGGGCGGCGCTGGCGCAGCAACCTGGCCATGGCCACGCCGGTCATGCCGGGCATCACCACGTCGGAGAAAATCGCGTCGAACCCCTGAACGTCATTGCCAGCGAGGTTCAGCGCCTGTTCGGCATTGGTTGCCCAGGTGGTCTGGTAACCGAGGTCCTTGAGGATCTGGCTGGCGAAGCGTCCCACCTCTAAGTTGTCTTCGACGATCAGCACATGCTGATGAGCAGCCTCCTGCGGCGCTGGCAGATCTGCAGGGGTGTCTTGATCCGGCGCCGCTTCGCCTTCGACTTGCGGCAGATACAAGGTAAACACCGTGCCTTGGCCGAGGGTGCTGGCCACATCGATATTGCCGCCTGACTGCTTGGCAAAGCCGAATACCTGCGACAGGCCCAGGCCGGTGCCTTTGCCCACGGCCTTGGTGGTGAAGAACGGCTCGAAGATGCGTTCGAAGGTGTCGCTGGCAATCCCGGTGCCGGTGTCGGCCAGGGAAATGGTGATGTAGGGCATGCACGACTCGGCATCCCCACGAATACGTGGCAGCGTTTGCTCGCTGGCGACTTTGAGGGTCAGGGTACCCTGGCCGTCCATCGCATCGCGGGCGTTGAGGGCGATGTTGATCAGCGCGGTTTCGAACTGGCTGGGGTCGATGCGCGCATAGCAGGGCTGATCGGGCAATTGCACCTGCACGTGAATGCGTGCGCCGGTGACGCTCTCGAGCATCTCGCCGATATTTTGCACGCGCTGGCCGACATCGAACACCTGCGGGTTCAACGGTTGGCGACGGGCAAAGGCGAGCAGTTGGCTGGTGAGCTTGCTGGCCCGCTCCACTGTGTCGGACACCGCGCACATGTAGCGTTGCCGACGCTCCTCGGACAGGCCCGGCTGGCGCAGGAAGTCCACCGACGAGCGAATAATGGTCAGCAGGTTGTTGAAGTCATGGGCGACGCCGCCGGTCAGTTGGCCGATGGCCTCCAGCTTCTGTGACTGGCGCAGTGCGGCTTCGGCCTCGGCCAACGCATGGGTACGCTCATTCACGCGCTGTTCCAGGCTGGCATTGAGCTCTGTATAGGCGGCCAGGCCCTCGCGCACGGCGGCATCGGCGCGTACGCGCTCGATATGCGCCCAGGAACGCTCGGTGACTTCGCCCACCAGCGCCATGTCATAGGATGACCAAAAGCGCGGTAGTTTGTCGTGCACGGCCATCAGCGCGGTGAGCCGCCCGTCTTTGATCAACGGCATGCAAATAGTGGCTGTCACCCCCAGTGCCTGGAAGCTCGCGGCGTCATGGGGCGGCAACTCGATCAGATTATTGCGTATCACCAGTGGCTCGCCGGCACGCAGGCAGTTGACTGCGCATTCCCCGAACGCCTCGAGGCTGTAATGCCCGATGATGCTCGGCGAGCCATGCGCCGACCAGTCGCCGCGAATGGTAAAGCCATCTTCATCTTCGTCCATGTCGGCGTAGGCACAGATGGATACCTGCAGATGTTCGGCCAGCAGGCGGGTCGTAGACGTCAGGATGGTTTCGGCGTCGGTGGCATTGACCACGCTGTTGCCGATGGCGTCCAGCACTGCCAGGCGACGGGCCAGGAATACCGTGGCGGTTGTTTCGGTCACCGTGTCGAGCAAACCGACCACCACGCCTTGGGCATTGCGAATCGGGCTGTAGCAAAAGGTGAAATAGGCTTGTTCCGGCGCTTCGTTGCGTTGGATCAACAGCGGGAAGTTTTCGATATAGGTGGCGTGCCCATCGAACGCGGCGTCGGCGATAGGGCTGATATCGTCCCACACCTCGTGCCAGATCTGGTTGAACGGGCGGCCCAAGGCGTCGGGTTTGCTACCCAGGATCGGCGTGAACGCGTCGTTGTAGAGAGTAATCAACTGAGGCCCCCAGACGATGGCCTGGGGGAAACTCGACGCGAAGCACAGCGCAACGGTTGTCTTCAACACATCGGGCCAGTGTTCAAGTGGCCCCAAGGGCGTATTGGCCCAATCGTGCTGACGAACCCGCTCTGCCATTTCGCTGCTGCCTTGCAGCCAATTCATCATGGGGTCCACACCTTGCTTGCTACGTATTGTTTAGCTTTGAAGAGTCAGGCCGACTAGCAACAGACCGGAATGACCGCATTCAGTTCAGCGCAATTATCTCCCTGATAGCACTTTGATTTCATTGTCTATTTACACACTGCCATTGTTGGCCGGGTCGGGCCGGCGCCCAACCTTTATTGCGTACCGAATAAACCCGTCCAATAGATGCCCGCGTCACTCTTGGGGTCCATGGCGTAAGCGGCACCCAATTCGCGAAACTGCGGGTTCATCAGGTTGGCGCAGTGGCCGGGGCTGGCGAGCCAACCGTCGACGACCTTGCGCGGCGTGTCGAGGCCGGCGGCGATGTTTTCGCCGATATTCTTCGCGATATACCCCGCCAACTCGGCGCGGTCACCCGGCGTGCGGCCGTCGGGGTCCAGGTGGTCGAAGAAATTGCCATTGGCCATGTTGCGGGTGTGGCTGTTGGCTGCGCTGGCCAGGGTGTCGTTCCACGACAGGGGCGCCGTGGCGGTGAACGCCTGGGTGCCACACTGGCGCGGCTCGGCACGGGCGGTGTTGATCAGGTCAAGCAGTTTTCTGCCTTCGGTCTGCCAATCGCCCAGGCCGCTGGTCACCAACGGGCGAGCCAGCACGATGCGCCAGTCCTGGCCGCTGTTGCTGACCCCAATGTCGACAAATTGCGGATCGAGCACTACGCGGCAGAAGCTCTCGCGCACCGCTTTCATCGCGGCCTCGGCATCCTTGGGCCCGGACAGGCTGATGGCCTGCACATTCACCATCGGGTAGGCAGCGCGCGCCAGCGACTGCTGCAAATCGCCGACATTGGAGGCCGGCAACACCAGCCGCGTATCGCTGGTCAGCGGCGGCAGCTCCTGGGAACCCTGGTCACCGCAGCGTTGCACCTGGCTGCGGTATTGGTTGATCTGTTGGACTAACTGACTTTCTTCATTCGCCATCGCGCTGGCGCAGAACACCGTAGTGGCGGCCAGCGTCGTAAGACCCATCATCAATGACAGAACGCGCATGGACGTTACCCTTGAGCTTGAAAGTGCCCATGATGCGCGATCCAGGTGCATCCATGCACCCGTTGGTCCGAACTTTTTTGCTCAGTTCTTGAATGCCGAGTGTTTCGCGCCCTGATCGCGCCAGACCAAGACCTTCACCAAAATGGCCAGCAGTATCAAACCTGCCGCCATGGCGAAGGTCGCGTGCAAGCCGGCTGCCACCGCCTGGGGCGCGGCATGGCTGACATCCGGGGTGGTGTGGGCGAACACCGCGCCGAGGGCCGATGCGCCGAAAATCAGGCCCATGTTACGCGACAGATTCAGCAGGCCGGACACTGTGCCTCGGCGTGTCGCCTGTACATCGCTCATTACCGCCGTGTTGTTGGCCGCCTGGAACAGGCTGTAGCCGGCTGTCAACACGATCAGCGCCGCGAGATAAACGCCAAGCCCGGACGCCTGCGACAGCAACAAGGCCCCGCACAGCATCACGCTCAGCCCCACGAGGGTCAGGCGTTGGCTGCCGAGGCGATCGGTCAGGTAACCCGCCGGTACACCGGTAACCGCCGCGACCGTTGGCCCGACGGCCATGGCCAAGCCCATCGAGGCGGGATCGAGGCCCAGGCCACGGGACAAGTAGAACGGGCCCACCACAAACGTGGCCATGATTACCGCCGACACCAGGGCACTCATGGCCAGGCCTGCGCGCAACGGCGCATCGCGCAGGGGCGCCCAGAATGTATCGCCTGGCCAAGCGTCGCGGCGGTTAGCATCCGCCGGCAAATAACGGTAGGCGAGGGCGGCAGCCACACCCGCCAAGGGCAGGCCGATCAAAAACAGCGCGTGCCAGCTCCACAGGCTGAGCAATACTCCGCCGACACTCGGCCCCATGGCCGTGCCGAGTGCCGACATGGTGCCCAGCAGGCCCATGACTCGGCCGGTATTCGCTTTCGTGACCGTGTCACCGACCATGCCCAGGGTCATCGCCATCATGATCGCCGCGCCCAGCCCCTGGAATGCCCGTGCGCAGATCAGCCAGGACAGGGTTGGCGCGGCGGCACACCCGGCGCAGGCCAGGGCAAACACCAGCAACCCGGCCAGCAGCAAGCGCCGGCGCCCCAGACGGTCGCCCAGGCGCCCGGCGCTGACAATCACGGCGGTGATGGCCAGCAGGTAGGCGAGCACCACCCACTGCACGGCCTGAAACGATGCCCCGAAGGCGTGCGCCAGGCTGGGCAGGCCGACATTCGCGATGCTGGTGCCCAGGGCGGCCAGCAACATTGACAGCGACAAGGCCACCAGGCCGCCGCGTGTGGAGGTTTGCATGCGCGTTTCCTTGAGTGAATGCACCTGTCGCAAATCTACGGCGTCGCCTAAGATGGCGGAAGACGCACGGGTTGCAGGTTATAGCTGCATCCAACGCCTGATAAGGAGCCCCCATGCCCGACCTCAATTTACTCATCACTCTGGACGTGTTGCTTGCCGAAGGCAGCGTCGCTCGCGCCGCCCAGCGCCTGCGCCTGAGCCCTTCGGCCATGAGCCGGGCCCTGGCGCGTTTGCGCGCGGCCACTGGCGATCCGCTGCTGGTACGTGCCGGGCGCGGCCTGGTACCGACGCCCCGGGCGTTGCAATTGCGTGAACAGGTCAGCCAATTGGTGCAGGACGCCCACGCCGTATTGCGCCCGGCAAACACCCTGGACTTGGGTGAGGTGGTGCGCACCTTCACCCTGCGCACTAGCGAGGAGTTCGTCGAACGCTTCGGCCCCGCCTTGCTGGCGCGTATCGCCCAGGACGCCCCAGGGGTGCGCTTGCGTTTCGTGCACAAGAGCGACAAGCACAGTGCGCTGCTGCGCGACGGTGTCGTCGACCTGGAAACCGGTGTGGTCGATGCCGGCGCCAGCCCGGAGGTGCTGACCCAGGCGCTGTTCCGTGATCGCCTGGTGGGCGTGGTGCGCGAGGGCCATGCTCTGAGCCGCGGCCCCTTGAGCGCAGCGCGTTTCGCCCAGGGACAACATGTCTACGTGTCGCGGCGTGGGCAGGACCGTGGCCAGATCGACGAGGCCCTTGAGGCGCAAGGTCTGGTTCGGCAGGTCGGCATCGTGGTCGCCGGTTTCAACACGGCCATCGCCCTGGCGCGTGATACCGACCTGATCGCCAGCGTGCCTGAGCGCTATATCACAGTGCCGCCTCGAGGCTTGTATTGCTTTGAGCTGCCGGTGACATTGCCGCCATTTACCGTGGCGATGCTGTGGCACCCGCGGCAGGACGCCGACCTGGCCCATCGCTGGCTGCGCGCATGTTTGCGCGAGGTGTGCGGGCCATGATCGGCGCGCAACAGGTACAATCGCCGCTGCCTTGACGCGAAACCCCAGGAATTTGCATGTTCAGTCTTACCCGCTACACCACGCCGTGCCCCGAACCGGTCAACAGCCAGATCCTGCAGATGGTGGTGGACAACCTTACCGATATCAGCAGCGTAGCGCTGGCACCGAGCAATCTGCTCTACAACATCTACCAGTACGCCATCGGGTTTGAGGTGCACCTGTACCTTGAGGCATTGAATGGCGAAAAAGGCGTTGCGGTGGAGTTGGTCGTGGCGATGGAAGACGAGGCGGTGGTGGGCTTTTGCCTGTACCTGCCGGTGAAGGATGATCCGCACGCGTGTGGCATCGCGTTTATGGCGGTGCAGGCGGGCTTTCGTCGCCAGGGTGTGGCACGCAGCATGATGGACGAAGTGTTGGCGCGTTATCCCCACGCCGAACTGGCCTGTGCGGTAGAGAAGGTTGCGGTGTTCGAAGCCATGGGCTTCCAGGTGCGCGGTGCGCGTGGCACCCAGGTCGTGATGAACACCCGCAACTACGGCACCGATGGGCTGATGGGCGTGTTGGATGTGGCTTCAATCTACAGCTCGCTGGAAGTGCGGCAGATCCACACCTACCTGCTGCAAAAACACGGCAAGCGCGCCATGGTCGACGCAGAGAAACAGCGTGATCGGCACCTGGACCAGTTGACGCGCAAGGCGCAACTGTTCGTCCAGGGCCGTCTGCCTACGGCCTGACGCGCATGACCATCCCGAGGATAGTCTCCAGCAGCTCCTGCTGAGCTTCCTCGCGGTTGATCTCGCCATTGGCCGCCGCATGGGACAGGGCTTCCGCCGCGCCTAGCATGGCGCGCAACCCGGCCTGGGAGATGCTGCCGCCGGCGGTGAAGGGCGACAGCGCGTCTCGGCATTTATCGAGAAAGATCGCCTCGTATTCGCGCTTGGATGCTTCCAACTCCGGCGAACCGCTCAAGGCGGCAATCACCCCGGGTATTTCCCGCCCTTGCAACAACACACAATCGACATACGACGACGCGATGACCCACGCACGCTCCTCAAGGGTCGCGTTGCTGGTGGCGATGGCATTGGCAAACACCTGGTCCTGGCGCGCGTCGAAGTCTGCATACAGCGTGGCCAGCAACCCTGCGCGTGTAGCGAAGTGGTCGTACACCACTGGTTTGGTGACGCCCGCCAGCTCGGCGAGGCGGCCCAGGGTCAGGGCGTCGGTGCCTTCGTCACGCACCAATTGCCAGGCCACGTCGAGTAACTGGCGCAGGCGATCTTCACGGGACAAACGACGACGTGGGGCAGGGGATTCACTGCTTGACATGCTTATATACCAAAGGTAACTTATTCGACGTAACTTACTAAAAGTAGATTAAGCCGAAATGGAGTCAAAGTCATGCACGCACTGATCGTTGTTGCTCATCACGACCCGCAATCTCTCACCCACAGTGTGGCCGCCGAGGTGGGGGCGGGCTTGAGCGCCTCTGGCCACACCTTTGAAATAGCCGACCTTGCCGCTGAGGGGTTCGATCCACGCTACACCGTCGCCGACCATCGGGTGCACCGTACCCGGGCGACGCCGCCAGCCGACGTGGTGGCCGAACAGACCCGCATAGATCGCGCCGACGCGCTGGTGCTGGCGTTCCCCATCTACTGGTGGTCGATGCCGGCGTTGCTCAAGGGGTGGGTCGACCGCGTATTCGTCAATGGCTGGGCGATTGATTACGGCCTCGATACACCGGTGCAGAAGAAACTCAGGCATTTGCACGTGCATGTGCTGGCCCTGGGGGCGGCTGACGAAAGCGCCTTCGATCGACACGGTTATGCCAAGGCCATGAATACCCAGATCGACTACGGCATCTTTGATTATTGCGGGGCGCGGGTACTCACTTCCGAGTTGTTGTTGGACTCGGAAAGTGGCACGGCCCAGGCGCATTTGCACAAGGCCCGGGTTGTGGGGCAGGGGGTGTTTGAGCGTGAGGCCGTCGCGGGGTAATTCAAACGTCGCGAAACAGGTCGTGGGCGTCGAGCAAGCGGTAGGCAATCTCTGGGTTTTTCTCCAGACCACGGCGAATGGAGGCGGGGATCGACTGGCGGGTCTTGCGGCACATGCCCGGCAGTTCGTCGATGACGATCTGGATCCCGCGCATGCTCTTGACCTCGGTATGCCCTGGCGCGATGTGTACGCGGATGCCCAGTTGGTCGTACATCCGCTGTTGCAGGTGTTCGAGGTCTTGCAGGCTCTTGAGGTTTTCCAGGCGCTCCAGCAGGATTTTTTCCTGCTGTCGCGTCAGTTGCAGAATGCGCAGATCAGCGCCGGGGTCTTCCAGCAGTTGTTCACGGTTGCAGACACAGGCGCCGGGTGGGCAGGGTTGGCGAAGGGTCATTGACGCTCCCGGCAAGGTTCAGTTGTAGGAGCGAGCAAGCGCGCTCCTACAGGTTTGTGTGTCAGTAGCTTAAGTGAACGCCCAGGCTGGCCAGCGCTTTCCAGTAGTCAGGGTAGGTCTTGGCCACGCAGTCCGGGTCTTGAATGCGAATGCCCGAGACTTTCAGCCCGGCCAGGGCAAAACACATGGCGATGCGATGGTCGGCGTGGGTGTCGATCAGTGCGGTGCAGGCGGTGCCAGCCAAAGCGGGGTCGCTGGCGACCAGCAGGTCATCGCCCTCGATGGTCGCCAGGCCCGGGCGAATTTCGTTGAGGCCATCGTGCAGCGCCTGCACGCGGTCACATTCCTTGACGCGCAGGTTCGCCAGTTCAGTAAAGCGCACCGGGGTATTGTTGAATGCGGCGAGCACCGCCAGGGTCGGGATCGCATCCTGCATTTGCGACCCTACCACCGTGGCCTGCATGTTCGGGTATTGTGCGATCACGGCCTGGGCCTTGGCGTCCGGCTGGGTGAAGTCCTGCGCGGCTACACCAATATCGATACGGCCACCGGTCAGCACCTCTGCGGCCCACAGGTAAGTGGCGGCGGAAGCGTCGGGTTCGATCAGGTAATCATGTGCGGTGTAACCAGTGGGAGCGACACGCCAGGTGGTGTCGTCCACGGCGTCGACCTGGGCACCGAACGCACGCATGCAATCGAGTGTCAGGTCTACATAGCCACGGGCGCCGATGTCCTTGCCGGTCAGCGCCACTTCAATCGGCGCTTCGCCGCACGCCGCCAGCATCAGCAGGGCCGATACGTACTGGCTGGACAAGCCTCCGTCAATCTCAAAACGCCTGGCCTGGACCTTGCCCGCGCCATGCACCGTTACCGGTGGGCAACCGGTGGGGCTGTCGACCTGGATGCCGTTCTGGCCCAGGGTGGCCAGCAGCGGGCCGATCGGGCGTTTTTGCATGTACTCGTCACCGTCCAGTACCACGGTGCCTTGCACGGTGGCGACGGCGGCCGTGAGAAAGCGCATCGCGGTGCCGGCGTTGCCGAGGAACAACGGCTGGGCCGGCAATTGCAGCGAGCCTTGGCTGGTGACGACAAAGGTGGTGTCGTCCGGCTCGTCGATGGTGACGCCCATCTGCCGCAGGGCGACCGACATATGGCGTGTGTCATCGCTTTTGAGCGCACCGCTCAAACGGCTGGTGCCCTTGGCCAGTGCCGCCAGCAACAGCGCACGGTTGGTAATGGATTTGGAGCCGGGGGGCGCGACCTTGCCAGTGAGGGGGAAGTTGGGCGGTGTAACGGTCACGGTTTTCTGCGAACTCAAGGTACAAGGCTCCTGGTCAAGGCAAGGTGGCGTGGAGTGGCCGACGTGCGGACCCGAATCATCAGGCAAACACGCCATGCTTGTCGAGTGAGTGGGTGATCTGCGTGATTTATTGGCATGCGCTCCTACTGCCTTAACGCTGGCTCAACCAGTAGTCATGCAGCGCCCGCGCAGCCGGTTCGATTTCGCTGACCTGCAGTTGATGGGCGTTTACATCCAGGTCTGCCGGCAGTTCGAAATTGTCCTGTTCGGCGCAGCAGGAAATCCGCTCCAGTTGCCCGGCTTGTACAGCGGGCAATGGCGGCCAGTTGGCGATTGTCACGCCGCGCACATAACCAAAGCACCATTCCTCGGCAAGGGTCACCGCCTGGCCTTGATGTTCTGTTTCATCGAAACGGGGTTTGAATGCCTGGGCATCAAGGGCCAATTGCGCGGCCAGGGTATTCATATGGCGTACACACAGCTCGAGAAAAGCCTGGGCCTCGTCCATGTTGTCCCATTCAGGGTTTTGCCCGCCCCAGATCGCCGGGAACCACTCGGCCACATCCACCTTGGCCGGGCTGGAAACCAGGGCGGTGAAATAACCGTCGAGTTCGGCCATGTTCAGCACCGAGTGGTCTTCGCCGTATTTGAGCAAGGTGGCGTCAATGAATTCGAAATCGGCGGGAGCGAGGGGTTGGGCGTGCATGGCATTTCCTTAAAACGTCGAGCGCCGCGCACAGCGCGGCTTAAAGCGCAAAGGATGGCCTGTGCATCGGGTTTTATCCAGCGTCTTTTCCCTCACCGTGGTCAGTCCCGTTTTTGGCCGATGCGCCGTGGCGCACCCTTGATATAGTCTGGCCTTTCTCAATCGCCAGTCAGGGATCACTGCCATGTCCGAATACCAAGCCTTCGTTGTCGAACTCAGCGGCAACGTTGCCCATGTGCAGATCAATCGCCCGGAAAAGATCAACGCCATGAACGCGGCGTTCTGGACCGAAATCATCGACATCTTCCAATGGGTCGACGAGACCGACGCCGTGCGTGCCGTGGTGCTCAGCGGTGCGGGCAAGCATTTTTCCTCGGGCATCGACCTGATGATGCTGGCCTCGATCGCCAATGACTTTGGCAAGGACGTGGGTCGCAATGCGCGCCTGCTGCGCCGCAAGATTCTCGAGCTGCAAGCCTCGTTCAACGCCGTGGACGCTTGCCGCAAGCCCGTGCTGGCGGCGATCCAGGGCTACTGCATTGGCGGTGCCATCGACCTGATCAGCGCGTGCGACATGCGCTACGCGGCCGAAGACGCGCAATTCTCGATCAAGGAAATCGACATCGGCATGGCCGCCGATGTCGGCACCTTGCAACGCCTGCCGCGCATTATCGGCGATGGCATGCTGCGTGAGCTGGCCTACACCGGTCGTCAATTCGGCGCCGAAGAAGCGCGCAGCATCGGCCTGGTCAATCGCGTGTTTGCCGATCATGAAAGCCTGCTGGCGGGTGTCATGGACCTGGCCCATCAAATCGCCGCCAAGTCGCCGATTGCCGTGACCGGCACCAAGGCCATGATCAGCTACATGCGTGACCACACAGTCAATGACGGCCTGGAATACGTTGCCACCTGGAACTCGGCTATGTTGCAATCCAACGACCTGCGCGTGGCCATCGCGGCCCATATGAGTAAGCAGAAACCCGAATTCGTGGATTGACTGACATGACCCCAGGCTGGATTACCACAACGCTGCTGGACAACGACGCCCCCGGCGGCTGGGCCGTCGCCCGCAGCCGCGAAGGCTTCTTACACGACACCAACGGGCCGCTGTTCCCGCGTGAATGGCTCAAGCGCCAGGACCTGTCGGTGTTTGCCGAACACGGCATCGGCCACCTCGACGGCGAGCCGGTGTACCTGTTGGAACTCGACTCGCCGGCTGATGTGCCAGGGGGCAGTTGGCAGGGCTTGCGCGGCTTTATGCTGCAAGGTGATCACACCCTGTACAAGGTGCTGGGCTACGCCGCGCAGATCGGTACCTGGGCGCGGGAGCACCGTTTTTGTGGCAGTTGTGGCCAGGCGATGGTACAGGTGCCGAGGGAGCGGGCGATGTATTGCCAGGCCTGCGACCTGCGCAGCTACCCCCGGATCTCACCGAGCATGATTGTGCTGGTGACCCGTGGCGATGACATCCTGCTGGCGCGTTCGCCGCGTTTTGTGACGGGGGTCTACAGCACCCTGGCCGGTTTTGCCGAGCCGGGGGAGTCCGCCGAAGACTGCCTGATCCGTGAAGTGCGTGAAGAGGTGCAGTTGGAGGTCAAGAACATCCAGTACATGGGCAGCCAATGCTGGCCGTTCCCTCACTCAATGATGCTGGGCTTTCACGCCGAATACGCCGGGGGCGATATCGTGCCCCAGGCCGACGAGATCGAGGACGCGCAGTGGTTCAATATCCACGAGCTACCGCCGTTGCCGGCGTCACGCTCGATTGCGCGTTACCTCATCGACCTCTACGTGGCCCGCCGTTTAGGCCACGCTGAACCAGTGCTGCCAGGCTAGGCGCACGGTCAGGCCCAGGACCACGGTGATAAACACCGGGCGAATGAATTTGGCGCCGCCGCTGATCGCGCTGCGTGCGCCAAAGAACGCGCCACACATCACCGACACCCCCATCGCCAGGCCGACAATCCAGTCCACCGAACCATTGATGATAAACACCGTCAGCGCCGCCGCGTTGCTGACGAAGTTCATGCTGCGCGCTACGCCGCTGGCCTTCACCAGGTCGATGGGGTGCAGCAGCATCGTGCTGACCGTCCAGAACGCCCCCGTGCCGGGCCCGGCCACGCCATCGTAAAAGCCCAGGCCAAAGCCCTGGGTGGCTTGCCATTTCTTTTTGATCGGTGCCTCGGCGTCCAGTGGCGCCTTGGGCGTGCCACCGAACAGCAGGTACACACCGCAGGCGAAGACGATCACCGGGAGCATCTTGTTCAGGGTTTCGGCAGGCAAGTAATGGGCGACGACCGCGCCGGTCAGTGCACCGATCAAGGTACCGACGATGGCGTGCACCCATTGGCGTGGGTGGAACAGCTTGCGCCGGTAGAAGGTAAAACTGGCGGTGGCCGAGCCGAAGGTGGAGCTGAGCTTGTTGGTGCCCAGCACCAGGTGCGGCGGCATACCAGCGGTGAGCAGGGCGGGCGTGGTCAACAGACCGCCACCGCCGGCGATGGCGTCGATAAAACCGGCGATAAAAGCGACAACGGCCAGGATGGCCAGGGTGGTGAGGTCTACGCTGAGTTCGAAGGGCATGGGCAGGGCTTATTGTTGGAGGGCCGCAGAAGGCCAGCATCTTACTGCGATGTGACTCAAATGTGGGAGGGGGCAAGCCCCCTCCCACATTTTTTACCGAGCCCGCTTGTTATTTGTGCGCGCCCAGCCATTCCACGGCCGTGCGCCAGATGCAGATACCCAGGAAGTAGGCCGACATCAGCGACCACAGGCCAAATGTCCAAGGGTTGGTGTTCGGGTAATCCACCACCATCAGGAAGCTGCACAGCAGCCAGATGGTGGTCACCGCGATGTTGATCGGCATGAAGCGCTTGACCCGGAACGGGTGCAGGAACTTCATCGGCGTGACGGTCAACAGCGCCAGGCCGATCACGGTCAGCAAGGTGACCCACGCATCCGGCTGGATGATATAGACGCACAGGGCAACGACGTTCCAGGCGGCAGGGAAGCCGACGAAGTAGTTGTCCTTGCTCTTCATGTTCACGTTGCAAAAGCAGAACAGCGACGACACCAGAATCACCGACACCGCAAACAGGTGGGTGAAATCAGGCAGGTCGATGTAGCGGTAGATAAACAGTGCAGGAATGAACACGTAGGTAAGGTAGTCGATCACCAGGTCCAGCACCGAGCCGTCAAAGCTGGGCAGCACCGTGCTGACATTCACCCGTCGCGCCAGCGAGCCGTCGACGCCATCCACCACCAGTGCCAGGCCCAGCCACAGCAGGCACGCCTTGGGGGAGTTTTCCAGCAGCGCCAGGGTGGCCAAAAATGCCAGTACCACACCGGTGGCGGTAAAGCCGTGGGCGCCCCAGGCTTTGAGTCTGGCTACATGCAGGGTCGATATCACGGGCGGTTCTCCAAAAGGTCAAACGGGGCAGCCGACAACGTAGCGCCGTCGAGTCTGGCCAGGGAATGCAGGTATCGACCGGGAAGGGGAGGATAAGGTTCACCGCCCGGTGTATCCGTTAGCGTAGCAAGCGTAGGCTGTTTCGGCATCAGCCCTGACGGAACACCAGGGCCTTCAGCCCACTCTGCGGGTCAATGTCAGGAAATTCCGGTGGGTTTTCCAGCCGCTGTACAAACCGCAGGCCCGGTGCTTCGCGGGTCACGCCGTCGATCAGGAAATCTTCGCCGAAGGCAGGATCGTTCATGCATGCCAGTACGGTGCCGTGGGCACTGAGCAAGTCCGGCAGGCGGCGCAGCACGCGCTGGTAATCCTTGGTCAGCAGGAAACTGCCTTTCTGGAAGGAGGGCGGGTCGATGATTACCAGGTCGTAAGGGCCGTTGTTCGTCACCTTGGCCCAGGACTTGAACAGATCGTGGCCCAGGAAACTCACCCGGCTCAGGTCGTGCCCATTCAGGCGATGGTTGTCGCGGCCACGGCTTAAGGCCCCACGGGCCATGTCCAGGTTCACCACATGGTCGGCGCCGCCTTCGATGGCGGCCACGGAAAAACCGCAGGTATAGGCAAACAAATTCAGCACACGCTGGCCCTGGGCCTGTTCGCGCACCCAGTTGCGCCCGTAACGCATGTCGAGGAACAGCCCGCTGTTCTGTTTTTTACCCAGGTCGATCAGGTAGCGCAGGCCGCCCTCGGTGATGGTCAGTTCGTCGATGGCGTTGCCCACCAGCCATTCGGTGGTGCTTTGCGGCAGGTAGCGGTGTTGCAGGGCCACGGTGTGCACGCCGAAACGGCTCCACTCGATCTGCAACAGCGTGTGCTTCAGGGCATCCAGGTGCTCGGTTTCTTTGAACAAAGCAACCAGCACCACCCCTTGCAGCCAGTCCACCGTCAGTTGTTCCAGACCTGGCCAGCAACGGCCACGGCCATGGAACAGGCGCCGGGTTTCTGCAGGCGCGTCAGCCAGGGCAGTGAGCAAGTGGGCGTGCAGGGTAGCGAGTGCGTCTGGGTTCATCGTTAAGCGTCAGTCATCGGGCGGGCGGCATTTTAAACACAATTGGGTGGGAACTGGCTTGCCTGTGATGACCATAGGTATCTACACAACTTTGTAGGCTGTAGCAGCCGACGGTAACCACGATGCGAAGCGAGACGCTCTTGATCTTGATCTGCTTTTGATCTTAGGCGCCCCGTTAAACCACGCTGGCCGGAATTCGACAGGGATTTGGGGGGTAAACCGGCAGGGATGCCGGTTTAGCCGCCCCGCGCCATGGATGGCGCGTGGCGGCGACCCCCCAAATCACTGGCGGATTACGGGCACACCGAGCCTAAGCGAGGTGCCGAGTGGTGGGGCAAGAGCGTTTTGCTTACTTTGCCGCTTTTGCAAAGTGAGCCGCCGTCAGGGCGGAACCCTAAGTGGCCGTTACCGCAGGAATGGATATGTACACGGTCCAACTGTGTTGACTGTCAAGCCGTCTTCGCAGGCAAGCCAGCTCCCACAGTTGGATCGCGGTGCGTCAGTTAGATCAGCGTCGGCTGCCAGGCCGTAGCGGGAGCAAGCTCCCTCGCCACAGGTTTAGCGTCGTACCGAAGTTGTGTAGATACCTATGCTGTGATGACGACAGCCGATCCCTATCTACCTGAAGCCCCGGCATCCAACTGTGGGAGCTGGCTTGCCTGCGATGACGGCCTGATAGTCGACGCTTATCTACTTTGGATCGCGGAGCGTGAGTTGGATCATCGTCGGCTGTCAGGGCCGTTACGGGAGCAAGCTCCCTCGCCACAGGTCCAGCGTTGTACCGCGTTCCCGCAGTGTTTGCGATTTGGGTCAGCGCGTGGCAATCAGCGCCGGCCCGAATGACTCTTTCAAGAAAACCGGGGCGATATAGCGTTCGTAATGTGCCTCGGACAGCAAAAAGAACTCTCGATCTATCGCATCGCGCAAATCCGCCAGGTGGCGTTCACGAAACTCCGGTAACAGCGCCAACCCATAGGCATCCAGCCTGGAAATCACCCGCGCACCCCGCGCAATCAACTGGTATGCCCAGCAATACGGCGACTGGTGCGGCATAAAACGAATCTTGCGCGCTTCCAGCTGCTGTCGCAGGCAGTGCGGGTCGAACACTTCCAGCTTGCTGGCCATTACCTGTACCAGCAACTGCTCCAGGCGCAGCCACACCGCCTGTTTTTCCTCGGCGCTATAGCCATTCCACTGGATCACTTCATGGTGATAACGCTTGCAGCCCCGACAGACCAGGTCACCGTAGACGGTGGAGCACAGGCCGACGCAAGGGGTTTTGATGGTTTGGTTGGGCATAAAGGCTTGCTTGCAAAGTCTATGGATCACCAATAGCCAATGTGGGAGCGGGCTTGCCCGCGATAGCTGTGTGTCAGTGGGTACATCCGTGACTGATACAGCGCTATCGCGGGCAAGCCCGCTCCCACATTTATTGGTTCGTGTTGATTCAGTCCCAGCTCAGCGCGCCGCCGGTCTGGTACTCGATCACACGGGTCTCGAAGAAGTTCTTCTCTTTCTTCAAGTCCATGATCTCGCTCATCCACGGGAACGGGTTAGTCGTGCCTGGGTACTCTTCCTTCAAGCCGATCTGCGACAGGCGACGGTTTGCGATGAACTTCAGATAGTCTTCCATCATCGCCGCATTCATGCCCAACACCCCACGAGGCATGGTATCCCGCGCATATTCGATCTCCAGCTGAGTCCCTTGCAGAATCATCTGGGTCGCTTCTTCCTTCATCTCGGCATCCCACAGGTGCGGGTTTTCGATTTTGATCTGGTTGATCACGTCGATACCGAAGTTCAGGTGCATCGACTCATCGCGCAGGATGTACTGGAACTGCTCGGCCACGCCGGTCATTTTGTTGCGGCGGCCCATGGACAGGATCTGGGTGAAGCCGCAGTAGAAGAAGATGCCTTCCAGCACGCAGTAGTAGGCGACCAGGTTGCGCAGCAGTTCTTTGTCGGTGTCGACGGTGCCGGTTTCGAACTTCGGATCGGAGATCGAGCGGGTGTATTTGAGGCCCCAGGCGGCCTTTTTGGCGACCGATGGAATCTCGTGGTACATGTTGAAGATCTCGCCTTCATCCATGGCCAGCGATTCGATGCAGTACTGGTAGGCGTGGGTGTGGATCGCTTCTTCGAAGGCCTGGCGCAGGATGTACTGGCGGCACTCCGGGTTGGTGATCAGGCGGTACACGGCCAGCACCAGGTTGTTGGCTACCAGGGAGTCGGCGGTGGAGAAGAAGCCCAGGTTGCGCATGACGATACGGCGCTCGTCGTCGGTCAGGCCTTCGGGGTTTTTCCACAGCGCGATGTCGGCGGTCATGTTGACCTCTTGCGGCATCCAGTGGTTGGCGCAGCCGTCGAGGTACTTCTGCCAGGCCCAGTCGTACTTGAAAGGCACGAGTTGGTTGAGGTCGGCGCGGCAGTTGATCATGCGCTTTTCGTCAACGGCGACGCGGGCGGAGGCGCCTTCCAGCTCGGCGAGGCCTTCGGCGACGTCGAGTTTGTCCAGGGCGGCCTTGGCGCGCACGATGGCGGCGGAGTCGTTGGCAGTGACGGCGCGGGCTTCCACGGCGGCAGCGGCGCCGGCCCCGTCGAGGCGGTCCATGTTGGCTTCGGTGGCGTGGCCGGCGTTGGCGCCTTTGATCACCGCTGCACCGGTGTCTTCGTTGTCGACTTCATCCCAACTCAGCATGGAAATACTCCTTCCTGGTACTCGAAAAATAAATGTTTTTGCAGGCTACAAGGCATTGAAATACTGCGCGTAGTGTGGTCGGTAAATACCGGCGTTGCACACTATGTAGTGGTCTGATGTGTTTATGGGCACACTATATGGGGTGTAACAAGTCTGGTCAACGCACAAGATGTGCGGTCATAGGTCGCTGCGACACATAAATTGCGCGGCGGGCTGGGCATGACGCATAGTTTTTCATATAGCGTTATCGAATAAATAAATAGGTATTTATTCCTTTTAATATTTTATCCGGCAGCGCATTTTGAGGGCCTGCGCATTCGTGCGGATTGACCCAACAGCCAAAAGGAAAGCCGACATGACCATCAAAGCGATCAACGTGCGCAACCAGTTCAAAGGCGTGATCAAGGAGATTCTACTGGGGGAAGTGGTGTCGGAAATCGACGTGCAAACCGCGTCTGGCATTGTGACGTCGGTGATTACCACACGTTCGGTGCGTGATCTGGAATTGAAGGTGGGCAGTGAAGTGATTGCCTTCGTGAAATCGACTGAAGTGTCCATCGCCAAGTTGTGAATGAATAATGTGGGAGGGGATTGCCTGCCCTCCCACGAATGCTCCACCGGGAGGTTAGCGCTGGCGCAAGGCACGTTCCATGCGCTGTATACCTTCCTCCAGCATCGCCCGTGGGCAACCGAAGTTCAGGCGCACGAACTGTTGGCTGTCATCACCGAATTCGATCCCCGCGCTCAGGCCGACCTTGGCCTGCTCAAGGAAAAACTGCTGCGGGTCATCCAGGCCAAGAGCGCTGCAATCGAGCCACGCCAGGAAGGTGCCTTGAGGCGCGAGCATCACTACGCCAGGCAGGCGGGTCTTTACTGCATCGAGCAGGTAGTCGCGGTTGGCTTGCAGGTACGGCACCAGCGCGCTGAGCCAGTCGGCGCATTCGCTGTAGGCGGCACGTGTGGCTTCCAGCCCCAGGGGGCTGACGCTGTCGACCATGCCGCAGCGTGCGTTATTGAAACGCTCGCGCACTTCGGCGTTCTGGACCACCGCAAAGCAGGTCTTCAAGCCGGCCACGTTATACGCCTTGCTCGCCGACATCAGGGTGATGGTGCGCTGGGCAATCTCGGGGCGGAGGCTGGCGGTGGGGATGTGGCGACGGCCGTCGAAGCACAGCTCTGCGTGGATCTCGTCGCTGATGATCAGCGCGCCAGCTTCCAGGCAGGCATTGGCTACCGCCGTCAGTTCCTCCCGGGGAAATACCTTGCCGATGGGGTTGTGCGGATTACTCAGTAGCAACGCACCGGCACCGCTCAATGCCTGGCGCATCGCAGGCATAGGCGTGACGTATTCGCCGTTGATCAACTCGAACGGCATTTCGATGCGTGGCAGGTTCCAGTTGCCCGGCGCCAGGCGAATCGGCCGATAGTTGGGGGTTTGCAGCACCACCGCCTGGCCGGGCTGGACGAATGCGTGCAGGGCCATATTGAAACCAGGCTCGACGCCGGGCAGGAACAACAGTTCTTCGGGCTGCACGCGCCAGGCGTACTTGGCCCACAGGTCAGCGACGATGGCGTCGCGCACGTCCGGACCGGCCACGCTGTAGCCTAGAATCTGCTGGTCCAGGCGCGCGTGCAGGGCGCGCAAAATGGCGGGCGGCGCGGCGATGTCCATATCGGCGATCCACATCGGCAGAACATCTTGCGGGTAACGGCTCCACTTGGTACTGCCGGTATCGAAGCGTGGGTGGATCGTGTCGAAATCAAAGCTCATGGACAGGCTCGTATCAGGGCGGCGGCGAAAGAATGGCGCCGATTCTAGCGCCATTAATTTTATAGGCCAGAGCTGATTGCCGCCTTGCACAGCGGTGTGCGTTCCATGACCGACAAGTTCTGTAATAAAAACGCCATTGCGCTGGGGATTGAATCAGCGAGGGGCTATTTTGGTGCATCTCAATAATCAGAGTAGCCATGGATGAAATACCAACCCTTGAGTCACACCTTGATTGCTACCGCGCTGGTATTAACGGTCAACGGGGTGCACGCAGCTTCCCAAGCCCCGGTTGCGGGTGAAAATGGCATGGTGGTCACGGCCCAGCACCTGGCAACCCATGTGGGTGTCGATGTGCTCAAGGCCGGCGGCAACGCGGTCGATGCGGCGGTGGCAGTGGGTTACGCACTGGCGGTGGTGTACCCGGCGGCGGGCAACCTGGGCGGTGGCGGTTTCATGACGGTGCAACTGGCGGACGGGCGCAAGACCTTCCTCGACTTCCGCGAAAAAGCCCCGTTGGCGGCGACGGCCGATATGTACCTCGACAAGGCCGGCAATGTGGTCGAGGGCCTCAGCGCCAAAGGCCATTTGGCGGTCGGCGTACCGGGCACGGTGTCCGGCATGGAGCTGGCCCTGAGCAAATACGGCACCCTCAAGCGCGCCCAAGTGATTGCCCCGGCGATCAAGCTGGCGGAAAACGGCTTTGAGCTGGAGCAGGGCGATATCGACCTGTTGCACACCGCCACCGGTGAGTTCGAAAAAGACCAGGATATGCGTGGCATCTTCCTGCATAACGGCGAGCCGATGCAGGTAGGCCAGAAGCTGGTGCAGAAGGACCTGGCCAAAACCCTCAAGGAAATCTCGGCCAAGGGCACCGACGGTTTCTATAAAGGCTGGGTCGCCAAGGCGGTAGTGGATTCCAGCCAGGCCGGCAAAGGCATCATCACCCAGGCCGACCTAGACGCCTACAAAACTCGCGAACTGGCCCCCATCGAGTGCGACTACCGTGGCTACCATGTGGTCTCGGCGCCGCCACCCAGCTCCGGCGGTGTGGTGATCTGCCAGATCATGAACATCCTCGAAGGCTACCCGATGGCCGACCTGGGCTATCACTCGGCCCAGGGCCTGCACTACCAGATCGAAGCGATGCGCCACGCCTACGTGGACCGCAACAGCTATCTCGGTGACCCGGACTTCGTGAAGAACCCCATCGAGCATCTGCTGGACAAGAACTACGCGGCCAAGCTACGTGCGGCGATCGAACCGCAAAAGGCCGGTGATTCCCAGGCAATCAAACCGGGTGTATCGCCCCATGAAGGCAATAACACCACCCACTATTCCATCGTCGACAAATGGGGCAACGCGGTCTCGGTGACCTATACCCTCAACGACTGGTTTGGCGCCGGGGTGATGGCGAGCAAGACCGGGGTGATTCTCAACGATGAAATGGACGACTTCACCGTCAAGGTCGGCGTGCCGAACATGTACGGGCTGGTACAGGGCGAAGCCAACGCCATCGCACCGGGCAAGGCGCCGCTGTCGTCGATGAGCCCGACCATCGTCACCAAGGACGGCAAGGCGGTGATGGTCGTCGGTACACCGGGTGGCAGTCGCATCATCACTGCGACCTTGCTGACCATCCTGAATGTCATCGACTACAAGATGAATATCCAGGAAGCCGTGGACGCGCCGCGCTTCCATCAGCAGTGGATGCCTGAGACCACTAACCTTGAAACGTTTGCCGTGAGCCCGGATACCCAGAAGATTCTCGAGAGCTGGGGCCATAAGTTTGCCGGTCCGCAAGATGCCAACCATTTGGCGGCGATCCTGGTCGGTGCGCCTGCTCTGGATGGCAAGCCGGTGGGTAACAACCGCTTCTATGGGGCCAATGACCCGCGACGCAATACGGGGTTGTCGTTGGGCTACTAAAACCTGGTACGGTAAAAAATGTGGGAGCGGGCTTGCCCGCGAAAGCGGTGGGTCAGTCTATGCCTGTGCCAGCTGATACAGAGCATTCGCGAGCAAGCCCGCTCCCACAGGGAGGAGTGTCAGGGCTTGAGCAACTGGGTGACCGCGGCAAATGCCGCCTGGCGCCTTTGTTCCCAATCTCCGCCAATCACCACCAGTGGCTGTCGATGCTCCTGCATCCACTCCAGGCTGGCCTGAAAAAACGCCCGGCGATCCGCCAGTTCCGGCTGGCAGCGCTGGCCGTCGGCACTCCATTCCACATCCTCGGGTGAGAGCAGCAAGTGCAGGTCGTAATGCCGCGCCAGTAGCTCGTCATCAAGCCAGCCGGGATAGTCGCCGAACAGGGTCTGGCTCCAGAGCTTGTTGGTCAGCAGGTGGGTGTCGAGAATCAGCAAGGCGGGGCGTTTGGCGCGGGCGGCATCCTCCCAGGCCAACTGGCCCTGGGCAATGGCCGGGATATCCGCCAGGGTGGTGTCGCGCTGATGCTGATCGATGAAGTGCCGCACATATTCCCCCACCATCAACCCGCCGAAGCGCGTGTGCAACTGCGCCGCCAGCCAGCTCTTGCCGCTGGATTCGGGGCCCGCCAATACCACCACTTTCATGCGCGTAACGCCGGGTCGGCGCGCCACTCGCGCCAGCCTTGCACGGCAATCGCGGTAAACAGGGCGTAGAGCGCCGCGGTGAGGTAGAGGCCTTTGTAGAGGAACAGGCCGACGAAGATCACATCCACCACAATCCACAACGGCCAGCACTGTACGCGTTTTTGCGCCATCCACATCTGCGCCACCAGGCTGAAGCCGGTGAGGGCGGCGTCGAGCCAGGGCTGGGCGGCGTCAGTCCAGTGGGCCATGGCGGCGCCCAGCAGCAGACTGCCGACGGCGCCCACAGCCAGGCTGGCCATGATTGCCGGCGCTTTCAGGCTGGTGACCTGGCGGCCTTGCTTGACCTCGCCAGCGCGGGTCCACTGCCACCAACCGTAAACTTGCAGCGCCGCGTAGACCACTTGCAGCAGCATGTCCGAGTAGAGCTTGACCTCGAAAAACACCCAGGTGTAGAGCAACACCATCACCAGGCCGATGGGCCAGCACCAGGGGTTTTGTTTGACCGTCAGCCAGACAGCGATCACCCCCAGGGCGGCGGCGAACAGTTCAAGCCCGGACATGGCGGATCCTTGGGAGAGTGGGAGAGGGCGGTGATTGTACCCAGAGCTCACCGATCCTCAAACACAGCAATGCGTCATTGCCCTCTGTAGGAGCGAGCTTGCTCGCGAAGATCGTCAACGTTACCGCGTATTGTCTGAATAACCGCGGTGCCTATGGGTTTTTCGCGAGCAAGTTCGCTCCTACAAAAGGCTAATCAGCGCTAGATTCGGAATTGGCGCAGCAACCCATCAAGCTGCTCACTCAAACCACGCAACTGCGCACTCGCCACGCTCGATTGCTCCGCCGCCAGCGCGTGCTGTGGGACAGCCCGGCCGCTTGGGTGACGTTCTGGTTGATGTCTTCCACCACATGGGCCTGCTGCAGGGTGGCGCTGGCAATCGAGGCGTTCAGGCCGTTGAGGTTGTGCAGTGCCTGGCCGATGGCGGTGAGGCTTGCACCGGCCTGGCCGGCTTGCTCGATGGTCAGTTGCGAGGCGCTGTGGCTGTCGCTGATGACCTTGACCGCCGCTTCCGAGTGACCTTGCAGGCGCTCGATCATTACCTGGATCTCGGCGGTGGATTTCTGCGTGCGCTGGGCCAGCAGCCGCACCTCATCGGCGACCACCGCAAACCCACGGCCTTGCTCCCCGGCGCGGGCGGCTTCGATGGCGGCGTTGAGGGCGAGCAGGTTGGTCTGGTCGGCGATGGAGCGGATCACCTCCAGTACCCCGCCGATCTGCGTGCTTTCGCTGGAGAGTGTGCGGATCACCTCCACAGCCTGGCTGATGGTGGTGGAGAGCTGGTCGATCTGCTGCAAGCTGCCGTCGATGTTGACCTGGCCCTGTTGTGCCTGGGCCTGGGCATCGCGCATTTCGCTGGCGGCGTGTTCGGCATTCTTGGCCACGTCCTGCACGCCGTAGGTGACTTCATTGATGGCGGTGGCCACCAGTTCCATCTGCTGCGATTGCTGCTGGCTGCGGTCATGGGCCTGGCTGGCGTTGTGGCCCAGCTCGGTGGACGACTGGCCCAGGGCGTTCGCGCACACCTGCAACTGGCCGACAACCTGGCGCAGTTTGGCGGTGAAGTTATTGAAGTGCTGGGCCAGTGCGGTCAGTTCGTCACGACCGTGGGTGTCGAGGCTGTGGGTCAGGTCGCTTTCGCCGCTGGCGATATTGCCCATGGCATTCACCGCCGCCTGCAACGGCTGCACGATGCTACGAGCGATCAACACCACCAGCACGGCCATCATCAACGCAATGCCCAGGCCAATGGCCGAGGCTTTCCACACCTGGCCCCTGAATTCAGCCTGTACATCGTCGACGTAGACGCCGGAGCCGATAATCCAGCCCCAGGGTTCGAACAGTTGGATGTACGAGGTTTTCTCTACCGGCGCTTCGGCGCCGGGTTTCGGCCAGCGGTAGTTGACGATGCCGGCGCCCTTGGCCTTGGCCAGGCTCACGAATTCGTTGAACACGGCGAAACCGTCCGGGTCGCGAATCGCCGAGAGGTTCTGGCCGTCGAGCTTGGGGTTGGCCGCGTGCATGATCATCACGGGGGTGAGGTCGTTGATCCAGAAGTAATCATCGTGGTCATAACGCAGGCCGCGCACCGCGCTCAGGGCCTGTTGTTGCGCTGCGTCACGGGTCAGTACGCCGGTTTTCTCCAGGTTCTGGTAATAGCTGAGTACACCGCTGGCGGTCTGTACCACATGCTGGGTCTGCTGGCGCTTGGCCTGGTAGAGGTCGCCGTGGATCTGGTTGAGCATCAACAGCCCCAAGGCCAGCAGCATCAACACGGCGACTATCAGGATCAGCCAAAGGCGGCGGCTGATCGACATGCTGCGCAAACTGTTCATCGTCCTGTCACTCCCTGCTCTTTATAATTGTGGTGCTGCTTCGAGATTTCCGGCGTGTCTGATAGGCTTTCGGCCCGGAATCGAAAAACCTGAGTACTGCCTGATTTTTCACGGAATTTTTGCAGACCGGCGTTGAGAATCAACCGCGGGCGCTTGTGTGCGCTCGTCGTCAGTGAACTTAAAAAAGACTAAGAGGCATGCTACGCGCATGACCTTTGGAGACAGCATGGATTTTTGGACCGCCATACAGGCATTGATTCTCGGCATCGTCGAGGGGCTTACGGAGTTCTTGCCGATCTCCAGCACTGGCCACCAGATCATCGTCGCCGACCTGATCAATTTTGGCGGCGAGCGTTTCGAAGCCTTCAATATCATCATCCAGCTCGGCGCGATCCTGGCGGTAGTCTGGGAGTTTCGGCGCAAGATCTTTGACGTGGTCATCGGCCTGCCGACCCAGCCCCAAGCCCGACGCTTTACCGTCAACCTGATCATCGCCGTGCTACCGGCGGTGGTACTGGGGGTGATTTTTGCCGACCTGATCAAGCACTACCTGTTTAACCCGATCACTGTAGCGACTGCCCTGGTAGTGGGTGGCGTGATCATGTTGTGGGCCGAGCGCCGCCAGCATGCGGTGCGGGCTGAAACCGTCGACGACATCACCTGGAAAGACGCCCTGAAGGTCGGCCTGGCCCAGTGCCTGGCCATGATCCCCGGCACTTCGCGTTCTGGTGCGACGATCATCGGCGGCCTGTTGTTTGGCCTGTCGCGCAAGACAGCTACCGAGTTCTCGTTCTTCCTGGCGATGCCCACCATGGTCGGTGCGGCGGTGTACTCGGGCTATAAATACCGTGACCTGTTCCAGCCCGCGGACCTGCCGGTGTTAGCCATTGGCTTTGTCACCTCGTTCATCTTCGCCATGATTGCGGTCAAGGCCCTGCTCAAGTTCATCGCCAGCCACAGCTACGCGGCGTTTGCCTGGTACCGGATTGCGTTCGGCCTGGTGATCCTGGCGACCTGGCAGTTCGGCTGGATCGACTGGACTGCGGTCAAGCCATGACTATCCAGCACCCACGCCTGAAGGCGCTGATCTTTGTACTGCTGTGTGCCGCGCCGCTGCTGGGCTCGGCGTTGCTGTGGTATCGCGGCGAAACGGTGATTCCGTTGATGGCCTACTGCGTGGTCAGCGTGGTGGCGTTCTTCTTGTACTGGAGCGATAAGCGCAAAGCGCAGACCGAAGGCTGGCGCACCCCGGAAAACATCCTGCATGCGGTGGAACTGGCCGGCGGTTGGCCGGGGGCGTTGATCGCCCAGCAGGTGTTCCGGCACAAGACGCGCAAGGTGTCTTACCAAGTGTTGTTCTGGGTGATTGTGCTGTTGCACCAGGTGTTCTGGCTGGACCAGCTGTTCCTCGGCGGCACCTTGCTGTCAATCCTCTAGCCGCAAGCCAATCTGCGTGCGCTTGGGCAGCTTGCTCACCACCAACTGGTGGGAGCGCTGCAACAAGCCACGCAGTTCCTCTGCGCCCAAAGGGTAGGGCGTGTTCATGATGACCCACTGCGCCCTCGCCAGGTAAGGCGCCGGGTGAATGCCCGGGCGGTCGACGTGGCCCAGGAACAGTTCTTTGTCGACCTTGAAGGCCAGCGACTCACCGCGCAGGTTCTGCAAGGCGAACATCTTGTTGCCGGCAATCGAAAACACCCGCACGCCGCCCCATTTGTAGTCTTCCCGTGCGCCTGGCAGGCCCAGGCAGAAACGGGCGACTTGTTCTTCCGTCATGCTCATAACAGCCGATCTCCACAGCCTTTGAAGCCTTCTTCCAGATAGTCGATCCAGGCCCGGATGGCCGGCAGCACGCCGCGCCGGTGCGGGTAGACCGCCTGCAGCCAGCCGCCAGGCAATGACCACTCCGGTAGCAATTGCACCAGGCGGCCATTAGCCAGTTCTTCTTCGCAGTACATCATTGGCAGCACCGTAAAGCCCACGCCCATCATTGCGCTGGCCTTGCGCACGATAAAGTCTTCGATGCCCAGGCGCGCCTCCATCACTAGCTCGTGCATGTTGCCCTGAGGGTCGATGATGCGTTGGTGCACCATTCGGTCCGCCTCGAGTGCGCCAAGGATTGGCAGCTGCTTGAGGTCTTCCAGGGTTTCGACCCGCCGCTCACGCATGAAAACGGGGCTGGCCACCAGCACGGTATGCGCCTGGCGCAGGCGTTTGGTGACCAGTAACGGGTCTTCGTCGCCCAGTTCGCGTACGCGCAGCGCTACATCAATGCCTTCGGCCACCAGGTCGACGCGGCGATTCACCAGGGTCATGTCCAACTGCACCAACGGGTGCGCGGCCAGAAAACCGGCTACCAGCTCCGGCAGAATTTGCTGGGCCAGCCCCACCGGGCAACTGACTCGCAGCCGCCCACGCGGCTCGCTGGACATGCTGGCCACGGCCTCGTCGGCCATTTCCGCTTCCAGCAGCATGGCCTGGCAGTGGCGCAGGTAGCGTTCGCCGACGGCGGTGAGCGTCAGTTGCCGGGTGGTGCGTTGCAGCAAGCGTGCACCCAGGCGGTCTTCCAGTTCGGCAATGCGCCGTGAAAGCCTGGATTTGGGAATGCCGAGTAGCCGGCCAGCCGCAGCAAAACCGCCGGCTTCGACGACTTTGGCGAAATAGTAGAGGTCGTTGAGGTCTTGCATGGTGGGCCTATTGTCCTGTCAGTGGGACAAACTATCGCATTTCAGCTGGCTTATCGACCATTGGTTTCATGCGTAGCATCACCACCATCTGATCGCCACTGTCGATCCCACCTCGGAGATCCATCATGAAACTGTTGCACATCGATTCCAGCATCCTCGGCGACAACTCGGCCTCCCGTCAGCTCAGCGCCGGTGTGGTCAAGGCATGGCAAGCTGCTCAGCCAGGTGTGGAAGTGACCTACCGCGACCTCGCCAGCGAAGGCATCAACCATTTCTCCGGCGCGACCCTGGGCGCATTGGGCACTGCTGCCGAACTGCGCGATGCGGCGCAAAAGCACGAGGCTGAACTGAGTGCATCGTCGCTGGCTGAGTTTCTCGCCGCCGATGCTGTGGTAGTCGGTGCGCCGATGTACAACTTCACCATTCCCACCCAGTTGAAAGCCTGGATCGACAGCATCGCAGTGGCCGGCCAGACCTTCCGTTACTCCGAAGCCGGCCCTGAAGGCCTGTGCGGCAACAAAAAAGTCATTATTGTCTCCACCGCCGGCGGTCTGCATGCCGACCAAGCCTCGGGCGCTGCCCACGAAGGCTACTTGAAGCTGCTGTTCGGCTTCCTGGGCATCACCGACATCGAGATCGTGCGCGCTGAAGGCCTGGCCTACGGTGATGAAGTGCGCAGCAAAGCCATGAGCGACGCCAACGTGCGCATCAACGAGCAACTGTTCACCGCTGCGTAAGGCTTATGTAAGTTTGCCCTGTCCTCGGTTTCATTCTGAAACCGAGCGCCTAAACTCTGTATTCTGATCGCCTGAACGCGAGCTGAGTACGGAGTTTTTCGTTGTGGCCCAGGTTATGCACACATCCCTTCGATACCCTGGACTTTTTATTCGACAGGCCGGTTCTTGTGCAGCAAAGGTGGACGTCCCCATGATGCGTCTTTGTGCTGTTTTGGTACTTTCGCTGTTGGGCGGCCTGGTTTCAGTGCACGCCGCGCCGGCACCGCACCCCCATTGGAGTGTGGGGTTTCATCGCATGAGTGTGCTCGACCCGCTGGATTCGCAGCCGATGAAGGCCATCGCGTTTTACCCTTCCACCGATACCGAACGCACCACGCCGCTGGGCGCCTATCAGGTCGCGGCCAGTGAAGATGCCAAGGTTGCTATCGGCCGTTTTCCGATGCTGATGCTGTCCCACGGCAACACCGGCACGCCCCTGGCCCTGCACGATCTGGCTACGTCACTGGTGCGTAAGGGATTCGTAGTGGTGGCGGTCCTGCATCCCGGCGACAACTATAAGGACCACAGCCGCCTGGGTACCGTGAGTAATCTGTATGGCCGGCCGATCCAGATATCCCAGGCGATCACCGCCACCCTGGCCGATCCGATGCTGTCGCCCTTTGTTGATGTCGATCAGATCGGCGTCATCGGTTATTCCGCCGGTGGCGAAACGGCATTGATCCTGGCGGGCGCCAAGCCGGATTTCGAACGTCTACGCCGCTACTGTCAGGAACGCCCTGAAGACCGCGACGCGTGCACCACCAAGGGCGAGTTGGTGGTTGACCGCGACGACTTGCAACCCCAGGCTGACCCGCGCATCCATGCGTTGATGCTGATGGCGCCGCTGAGCTTGATGTTTGGCCGCCATACCCTGGCGGACGTGCATGTGCCAGTGCTGCTCTACAGTGGCGATGGCGACCAGTTGGTGGCAGTGGACAAAAACGCCGCCGCCCTGGCGCGCAAACTGCCAGAGCCGCCGGACTTCAAGCTGTTGGCCGGGGCAGGGCACTTTGTATTCATGGCCCCGTGCGACAGTGATCAACTGGCGACAATGCCGGGCATCTGCACCGATGCCGATGGTGTCGACCGCGAAGGGATTCACCGCGATATGGTCTCCGAGGCCGGGCGCTTTTTCAGTCGCACCCTCGGTGAGGCAACGCGTGCCGGCCTGCAGACGGCTGATCAGTAGGCGCGGCGCCTGAGCAGCACGGTCAGGGCGAGCGCGCTGACCGACAGCAACGCGGCGCAGAAGAATATCCAGCCGTAGCCAAGATTCAACGCCACGGCGCCCATCAACGGCCCGGCGATCGCCAGGGCCAGGTCGAAAAATACCGCATACGCACTCAGCCCCGCGCCACGGCTGCTGTCCGGCACTTGCTTGATAGCTTCCACGCCGAGCGCCGGGTAAACCAGTGACAAACCAAAACCGGTCAACCCTGCGCCGATCAAGGCCACGCTGGTAGACGGTGCCAGCCACAGCAGCGTCAGGCCCAGGGTTTCGATGATCATGCAGGCGATGGCGGCGGTGAACCCGCCAAACCGGCTGATGGCTGAGATAAACACCAGGCGCGAGAGAATAAAGCACACACCAAATACCGTCAGGCAATACGCCGCACCGGCCCAGCCACGATTCAGGTAATACAGGGTGATAAAAGTCGTCAACGTGCCGTAGCCAATCGAAGCCAGGCACAGGCTGGCGCCGAACGGTGCGATACGCCCGAACACCGCCCAGAACGGCAGCCGCTCGCCACGTACCACCGGCACCGACGGTTTATTGCGGATCAGCACCAGTCCCAACGACGCCAACACCGCCAGGGCAAGACCGAGGCTGGTGTAGCCGTAATCAGCCACCATCACCACGCCAAGTGGCGCACCAATCGCAATCGCGCCGTAGGAGGCGATGCCATTCCAGGAAATCGAGCGTGCGGTGTGCTCGGCGCCCACCGCGCCCATGCACCAACTGATGGTCCCCACGCCAATCAGGCCCTGGGCCACGCCGAGTAACAGGCGACCGGCGATCAGAATACCCAGGCTCAAGCTCGGCAGACTTTCCAGCAGCGTGGCGATAAAGGTCAGTACACCGCTGATCAGAATGCCGGCCAGGCCTAGCACGATCGCGCGTTTGGTACCGACGTTATCCGACATCCGCCCTGCCATCGGGCGGCTGAGCAGCGTGGCCAGGTACTGCGAACCGATGGTCACCCCGGCCACCACGGCGCTGAAACCCAGTTGCTCGTGCACATAGCCTGGAATCACCGCAATCGGCAGGCCGATGCAGATAAAGGCAATGAAGGTGTAGAAAACGATGGAAACGATCTGCCGGGTGATCGACAGGGAGGAGGGGGCGGCAGGCATGAATACTCAATCGCTGGCGGGCGGTGAATGCATCATGGCATAACCTGCATCCCTGTAGGAACGAGGGACGCCTGCAGTAGATCCCGTGTGTGAGCGGGCTTGCCCGCGAAGGCGGTGTGTCAGTCACTGGGTCTTTAGCTGAACCACCGCTTTCGCAGGCAAGCCAGCTCCCACACGGGTCATTCATCGCCCACAGAGTCACTGCCCGGCACAAATCCTCTGTGGGAGCGGGCTTGCCCGCGATAGCGGTGTGTCAGTCACTGAATCTTTAACTGAACCACCGCTATCGCAGGCAAGCCAGCTCCCACACGGGTCATGCATCGCCCACAGGATCAACGCCTGGCAGAGTGCGGATGCAAAAAGCCCCGTCACAGGGACAGGGCTTTTTCTTGCAGCTTGCAGCTAAGTGCTGCTCTTAAAACACCACACCCTGGCTACGCAGGTAGTCGTCATAGGTGCCGCTGAAGTCGATCACGCCGCTTGGGCTCAACTCGATGATGCGGGTGGCCAGGGACGATACGAACTCGCGGTCGTGGCTGACGAAGATCAGCGTGCCCGGGTAGTTCTCCAGCGCCAGGTTCAGCGCCTCGATGGATTCCATGTCCAAGTGGTTGGTCGGTTCGTCCATGATCAGCACGTTGGGCTTTTGCAGGATCAGCTTGCCGAACAGCATGCGACCTTGTTCGCCACCGGAGATCACTTTGACCGACTTCTGGATTTCGTCGTTGGAGAACAACATGCGGCCCAGGGTGCCACGAATCATTTGCTCGCCTTGGGTCCACTGGCCCATCCAGTCGAACAGGCTCACGTCGTCTTCGAAGTCGTGGGCGTGGTCCTGGGCGTAGTAGCCCAGTTCGGCGGCGTCGGTCCACTTAATGCTACCGGCGTCCGGGGTCAGCTCGTTGACCAAGGTGCGCAGCAGGGTAGTCTTGCCGATACCGTTGGGGCCGATGATCGCCACGCGCTCGCCGGCTTCAACCTGGAAGCTGAAGTCTTTGAACAGCGGCTTGCCGTCAAAACCTTTGGCCATCTTTTCGACCATGACCGCCTGGCGATGCAGCTTTTTGTTCTGCTCGAAACGGATGAACGGGCTCACACGGCTCGAAGGCTTGACCTCAGCCAGTTGGATCTTGTCGATCGCCTTGGCACGGGATGTGGCCTGCTTGGCTTTCGAGGCGTTGGCCGAGAAGCGGCTGACGAAGGATTGCAGCTCGGAGATCTGCGCTTTCTTCTTGGCGTTGTCCGACAGCAACTGCTCGCGGGACTGGGTCGCCACGGTCATGTACTCGTCGTAGTTGCCCGGGAACAGGCGCAGCTCGCCGTAGTCCAGGTCAGCCATGTGGGTGCACACGCTGTTCAGGAAGTGACGGTCGTGAGAGATGATGATCATCAGGCTGGAGCGCTGGGTCAGGATGTTTTCCAGCCAGCGGATGGTGTTGATGTCCAAGTGGTTGGTCGGTTCGTCGAGCAACAGCACTTCCGGGTCAGAGAACAGCGCCTGGGCCAGCAGTACGCGCAGCTTCCAGCCTGGGGACACTTCGCTCATCGGGCCGAAATGCTGTTCCAGGGGAATACCCAGGCCCAGCAGCAGCTCGCCGGCGCGGGATTCGGCGGTGTAGCCGTCCATCTCGGCGAACTCGGTTTCCAGCTCGGCCACAGCCATGCCGTCTTCTTCGCTCATTTCCGGCAGCGAGTAGATGCGGTCGCGTTCGGCCTTGACCTTCCACAGCTCCTCGTGGCCCATGATCACGGTGTCGAGTACGGTGAATTCTTCGTAGGCGAACTGGTCCTGGCGCAGTTTACCCAAGCGCACATTCGGCTCCAGCATGACCTGGCCGCCGGACGGGTCGAGGTCGCCACCGAGGATTTTCATGAAGGTCGACTTGCCGCAACCGTTGGCACCGATCAGACCATAGCGGTTGCCGGCGCCGAACTTGACTGAGACGTTCTCGAAGAGCGGCTTGGCGCCGAACTGCATGGTGATGTTAGCTGTGGAGATCAATTACTTTACCTATCAATGGGTTGCGAGCGTGACGGCAGGTGCCTTCAGGCATGCGTCAACAGCGACATCAAGGCGCGAAACCCGGTCGCTGAACACAAAATTGGGGATGTGTGTTGGAATTTGGCGCGCATTGTCGCATATGTCAGGCGACAGTTGTATGGCGAGCGAAGGATGGTTTTGCCAATGTCTCAGGCATAGCCAGCCACAACAGCATCAAGGCAGCGGCTGCAACCGCTGCCAACGTCAGGAAGGCCGCGTTGTAGCCAGCCTGCTGCACCACGAAGCCGGCCAGGCTGTTGCTGAGTGCCGCGCCCAGGCCGAATACGGTGGAGAGGGCGCCCAGGCTGACGTTGAAGCGCCCGGTGCCTTGGGTCAGGTCCTTGACGATCACCGGGAACAGGGCGCCGAAAATGCCGGCGCCGATACCGTCGAGCATCTGCACGGCCACCAGCCAGTAGGGGTCGCTGGATAAGGTATAGAGCACGCCACGCAACGGCAGTATCAGGAAACCTGCAAGCAACAGTGGCTTGCGCCCCCAGATATCGGCCTTGAGCCCGACCAGCCAGGCCATCGGCACCATCACCAACTGTGCGGCGACAATGCAGGCTGACGTCAGCGGGGTGGCCATCTGCAGATTGATCTGCGCCAGTTTCTGGCTGACCAGCGGCAGCATCGCGGCATTGGCCAGGTGAAACAGTGCGCAGCAGATGGCAAACAGTAGCAGCGGTTGGTTGGCCAGCAATGCTTTCAGGCCCGAGGGCTGTTCGTGGTCGGTGTGATGGGCCGGATCAAAACCACGGGCGACCTCATGGTCAATCGCCTCGGCCGGCACGCAACTGACCGCAATGACACTGGCGACGGCCATAAACGCCATCAGGTAGAACACCACCACCGGCCCGAACAGGTAGGCCAGCCCGCCGGCCAGCAATGCGGCCACGGCATTGCCGGCATGGTTGAAAGTCTCGTTGCGCCCGGTACGCCGGGTGAAGGCACGCGGCCCGGTGATCCCCAGCGAAATGGCGGAAATTGCCGGAGCAAAGACAGAGGCAGCAACGGCGCTGGCCGCTTGGGTCAGCGCCACCCAGCCAAATGAACTGACGAAGGGCAGCATCAGGCAACTGCCCGTCACCAATAGCGCGGCAATGGCAACCACCGCGCGTTTGCTGCGAGTGCGGTCGATCAGCGCACCCGCGGGGCCTTGGGTCAGCAAGGCAGCGATGCCTGCCAGGGTCATGACCACGCCAATGCTGGCCGGCTCCCATTGATGGACGGCCAACAGATAGATCGCCAGGTACGGTCCGAGACCGTCGCGCACATCGGCAAGAAAGAAGTTCAGGCTGTCCAGGGATAGAGCGATGCGCAGGTCTGAATGACGGGCCACGGTGCGACCTTCAAGAGCGGCGTTCAGGGGCTGAGCGCGCGTTGGGATAATGACCTGTGGGCTGGGCGATAAGTTTCGCGGTGAGCGAGGGTTTCAGCACGCAAAAAAAAGCCCGCGAGGAGAGGGCGGGCCAAGTGATTCACTGGAGTAGGTAGGCCTGACCTTATAGGTCGAAAAGTGAAGGCCTTGTGAAAATGCCGTGATCAAATCGGATAGCCACGTCTTATATGTCCACCTGTGGCGAGGGAGCTTGCTCCCGTAACGGCCTGCCAGCCACCGCCTTTCTCTTTGAAGCCCCGCGTTCCAACATGTGGAAGCTGGCTTGCCTGCGATAGCGGTGGGTCAGTCAACTAATCTGTCACTGATACACCGCTATCGCAGGCAAGCCAGCTCCCACATTTGATCAAGACTGCCGCACAAAGGTGCGCATGGTTTGCCCCGGGCCAGTGCTGAATACAGTGGGCCTGGGCATGCCTTCATCCGCTGCGATAAACACGAAATCATCGCCGTCGAGCCGGTAACTGGCGGGGAGTTGCTTGCCTGCATCTTCGCCGATGGCGTCCGTCCAGGTGATGCTTTTGGGCGTGATACTGGCGTCCAGTACGAACCGCCCCGCCAATAATATTTCGCCACTGACCGTGGTCACTTCGAAGCGATCCCCCGCAATTGTCGTCATCGCTCCCGGTGCGCTGTGGGCATCCACGGGGTTGAGCACGCCACTGTCTTCAAGGGCTGTTTGTTCCCATGTGCCTTGCAGTGCGTGAAAGTCCGAGGCTGAAAGCGGTGACATGCAAACTCCTTATTGCTGTTCAAAAAAATGTTCAATTGTATTGAGGCTGCCACTGTCCCACATGAAGGCGAAATTTTTTTCTTTATAAGACAGGTATTTGACAGCTTTTTCATGTTGGATTGACTACGCTTGCAGCCAGATTAGTCTGATATGGCTGTGTGATTTGGCTTACTCACCGAAATGAAACCGAAATAATCCCTAAGTCTGTGGGATATTTCAGAGGACTGAGTGGTCACATCGCCATCGATCAGCCGTATTCAGGGCGTTGTCCCTGATTTTCGAAGTCATACAGACTTATGAAAGTGATGGCCTTTTAGTATTATTTTAAGGTGTTCTTATTTTGAATCGAACTTCCCCGCTCCCGCCTTCCGCAGCGTCTGACGAAATTGATTTGTTCGAATTGTTTCACGCCATCTGGCGACAAAAGAAGCTGGTGATCGGGTGTACGCTTTTAGCTGGGGTGTTGGGTGCGGGTTATGCCTTCCTGGCACCCAAGACCTATGAAGTCAGCAGTGTGTTACGGCCTGCGGCTATCAACGAGCTGGACGCCTTGAACCGTTCGGAAGTGTATAAGTTGCCGCCTGCCGATGCGTTGCTCAAAGTGGGCGCGCAGTTGGATTCCTATGATGCGCGCCTGGGGTTCTTCAAGGATCATGAGGAGTTGTTCAAAGCGTTCAAGAAACCGGGGCAAACCCTTGAGCAGAGCTTTGAGGCGTTCAACCGCAATTCCGTCAATCTGATTCTGCCCGACCCCAAGAAATCCGATTCATTGAGCAGTTATATCCGTCTGGAGTTGCAATACCCGACCGACGTCGATGGTGTCGCGATCCTCAACGGTTTTGTGGACTACGCCATTGCCGCCGAGCGTCAGCAGGTGGGTGCCGACCTGAAGGTTATCGTCAATAACCGCTTGAGCGAGCTCAAGGGCAAGATCGACGCTGCCCGCGCCAACTACGATACCGATAAAGAATCGAAAATCGCCAAGCTGTTGGAAGCTGACCGGCTCAAGCGTGCCCAACTGCAGGATGAACTCAGCGCCCTGCGCCTGCAGATGAAGATGGAACGCACCAACCGCCTCGCCGAGTTGGCTGAGGCTATCAGCATTGCCAAGTCCATGGGCATTCGCACACCAACAACGCCGTCCTCAATGGCCGACTCCACACGCACGGGTTCGAGCCAGGTCATGCGGACCGAGGTGAACAACCAGAAGATCCCGCTGTATTTCATGGGGACCGAGGCGCTGGAAGCCGAACGCACTGCATTGCAGCAGCGTACCAGCGACGATTTCACCAACCCGCGCATTGCCGAGATCGGCAAAGACCTGCAACTGCTGGAAAGCAACCGCGAGGTTGAGGTGCTGCGCAAGCGGGGCAATGAAGACATCTTCTTGCAGGACGTCGAGCCGCTTCGCGCTGAAGTCGCCAGGTTGCGTGGTTTGAATATCGATATGAGCAACCTCAAGCTGGTGACGATTGACCGTCGAGCCCAGGAGCCTCTGTCACCGATAAAGCCGAAAAAGCCGCTGGTTATCGCGTTGAGCCTCGTCGGTGGCCTGTTGCTGGGCCTGATGATTGCGCTGATCCGCTACTTGGTGCGCAACCGCACTCAGGCCGTGCCCTATACGGCATTAGGGGATCGCCGCGAGGGTAAAGATTCGCCGCTGTAACCCTTCAAACGCCCTCAAACAGGCAGGCTCAAGGGCCTGCCTGCTCCTACCCCCAGCACACTCAATAGACAGCTTTTCACAATTCTTAGTTAACCTTTGGTTACAAAGTGTGGCTAAATAACTGCCAATGGTCGCACGCAGGCGGTTATCCCGCCGGCCGTGTCACCTGTATGTGAATTGTGATTTCAGGTGCTGCTTATCCATCCTCGGCCGTTGTGGGCCCGCAGGAGCAGCCTGTTCTCTCCCTGACGTGTGACGAATCCCTTGAAACTCATCATTGTTGCTCTCTACGTTGCTTCCATTGCGTATGTACACCTGCGCGGTCGGGTGCGACACAAGCTGGGTCGCCAACTTAGCGATCACTCGACGTTCCTGGCGCCGATCAACTGTTTCCTGTACCTGTTCTCCAAGCAGCCCAGCCGTCCCTACCTCTCGCCCAGCGACTTTCCAGACCTGAGCCCATTGCAGGAGCACTGGGAAGAGATCCGCGAAGAAGGCCAGAATCTGATGCGGGCGGGTGAGATCAAACGCTCGGAGCAATACAACGACGTAGGGTTCAACTCGTTTTTCAAGACCGGCTGGAAGCGTTTCTACCTCAAGTGGTACGGCGACAGTCACCCCTCGGCGATGAAGCTGTGCCCACGCACCACCGAGCTGGTGCAAAGCATCGGCTCGATCAAGGCCGCGATGTTCGCCGAACTGCCACCGGGCTCCAAGCTGGTGCGTCACCGCGACCCGTATGCGGGCTCGTACCGCTATCACCTGGGGCTGGATACGCCTAACGATCCAGGCTGCTACATCAACGTGGACGGCGAAAGCTATTACTGGCGCGACGGCGAGCCGGTGATGTTCGACGAGACCTACATTCACTACGCGGAAAACACCACCCAACAGAACCGCATCATTCTGTTCTGTGATATCGAACGGCCGATGAAGTACCGCTGGGCGGCTGCGTTCAACCGCTGGTTCAGCCGCAATGTGATGGCGGCCGCGGGTTCGCCCAACGATGAGGGTGACAAGACCGGCGGCCTCAACCGTGCCTTCACCCGGCTGTACAAGATTCGCCTGCGTGGCAAGGAGCTCAAAAAGCGCAACCGCACGCGCTACTACCTGGAAAAGTGGGCGATCTTTGCCGGTCTGGCGCTGATCTTCATTCTTATCTGACCTGGCTCAGGGCGCGGATCACCCAGGGGGTTGCGCGCCCAACTTGTCCCACATTTTTTTGCTGATCTTCTGCCGATTGGCATACCCCACCCACGGGTCGTCCTTCAAGGCCTGCAACCGTTGGTGCAGGTTCGCCACTGTCCACTGTTGGGCGCCGCGCAATCCTTTCAACTCCTCTCGACTCACCGGCACCGACACTGGCAAGCCCGGGCGTGCCCGCACTGAATACGCCGCCACGGTACTGGCGCCGCGGGCGTTACGCAGGTAATCGATAAAGATCTTGCCCACGCGGTTCTTGGGGCCACTGGTGGCGGTAAAGCGTTCGGGCAGTTGGCGGGTCATGAATTGGGCAATGGCTTTGGCGAATGCCTTGACGGTGTCCCAGTTATCGCGCCGGGCCAATGGCACGATCAAGTGCAGGCCCTTGCCGCCGCTGGTTTTGACGAAAGCCTGCAAGCCCAGCTCATCAAGTACCGACAGAGTCAGTTGGGCCGCTTCCAGCATGGCTTTCCAGGGCAAGGCCGGGTCCGGATCGAGATCGAGCACGAACAGGTCGGGCGTTTCAATCTTGTCTGCGGTAGCGCCCCAGGTGTGAAACTCGACCGTACCCATTTGCACCGCGCCGACCAGGGCTTCCACGCTGTCTATTTCCATCAGGCGCGCATGGCCTGGATCCAGCGCCGGGTCCAATTGCTTGATGTGGGGGATTGCCATGCGCTCTGAGTGTTTCTGGAAGAACTGCTCACCTTCGATCCCTTCCGGCGCGCGCAGCAGGGACACGGCACGTGCGCGCAGAAAGGGCAGGATCCATTCGCTGATATCGGTGTAGAACTGTGCCAATTGCTGTTTTTGCGTGCCGCTGTGCTTGTCGATAATGCGCTCGGGGTGAGTGATTTTCACGTTCTTCACCGTTGCCTGCGCTTTACCGGCTTTCGATGCCTGCGGTGCCTTGACCGACTTGGCCGCGCGCGGCTGTTCATGAATGATCTGCGAGGCTGGCTTGTCGGTGCGCAGGCTCACAAACGCGGCTTGGCGCACCACGCCTTCACGGGTCCATTCGGCAAATTGCACTTCGCCTACCAGGCTCGGCTCAACCCAATGCACGCCGCGGGCCTGGGCACTGGTCAATGGCTTTTGCAGTGGCGAGTCCTTGCGCTCGAGCGGCGTGAGCTTGGCATAGATAGTTTTCAGCGCCGACTGATCAAAGCCCGTGCCCACGCGCCCGGCATATACCAGGCCGGTGTCATCGTTGACCGCCAACAGCAGCGCCCCAAAGCCGCTGCGCGAACCTTGGGGTCGGGTGTAGCCGACAATCACGAACTCCTGGCGCAGGCGGCATTTGAGCTTGATCCAGTCGGCACTGCGCCGCGACACGTAGGGGCTGCCGGCGCGCTTGCCGATCACGCCTTCGAGCGCCAGGTCACAGGCGCTCTCGAAAATATCGCGCTGGCTGGCGGCAAAGGCTTCGGAGAAGCGCAGCAGTTTGCTTCGGCTGGCGGACAGTGCGGATTTAAGCGCAGCCCGACGCTCTTCGACCGGCTCTTCGCGCTGGTCGCGGCCATTTAAAAAGGGTGCATCGAACAGGTAATAGACGATGTCCAGGCTGCGGCCGATATCGAATGCGTTTTGCAGCGCCTGGAAATCCGGCAGCCCGTCGCCATTGAGGCTGACCACTTCGCCATCCAGCCAACTGTCTTTGAGCTTGAGGGCTTGCAAGGCTTTGCACTGACGCGGCAGGCGCTCGGTCCAGTCGTGGCCGTTGCGGGTGAACAGGCGCACTTCACCGTCGCGAATGCGCGCCATGATGCGGTAGCCGTCGAACTTGATTTCGTAGCGCCAATCACCTTCGGGGGCGCGGTCGACCAAGGTTGCCAGTTGGGGGGCAAACTCGTCAGGCAGGGCAGCGTTGCGCTTGGGCGCTTTGGCTTTTGGCGCGGCCTTGGGTTTGGCCTTGGCCTTGGCTTTTGGCTTGCCCACGACCGCGTCGCTGAGCACGCTGGCGGGCTCGGCCTCGACAATATCGAACTCAGAGGCCGGGCGCGCCTGCTGATCGTTTTCCTTGATCAACAGCCACTGCTCCTTGTCACCGCTGCCCTTGAGGCGGGTACGTACCAGCGCCCAGTCACCGGAGAGTTTCTCACCCACCAGGGTGAATTTGAGTTTACCCGCCGCGTAGGCTTTGCGCGGGTCATCGTGGGGTTGCCAGATGCCTCGGTCCCACACGATTACATCCCCCGCACCGTATTGGCCGGTGGGGATACTGCCCTCGAAACTGCCATAGCTCAGTGGGTGGTCTTCAACATGCACCGCCAGGCGTTTCTGGCTCGGGTCCAGGCTTGGGCCCTTGGGCACCGCCCAGCTCAACAGCACGCCATCCAGTTCCAGGCGAAAGTCGTAATGCAGGTTGCGCGCATCATGCTTTTGAATCACAAAGCTCAGGGCCGAAGCGTTACGTTTGCTGGCGGGTGAGCTGCCTGCGGGTTCGGCGGTGATCTTGAAATCGCGCTTGCGATTGTACTCGCTCAGGGGCTTTGCCATGTCGTTCTCCCGTCAACGGCAGGCTCAAGAGGCCTTGTTATTGGACTTTTTCGCGGCGCTCTTTTTCGCCGCAGGTTTACCCGCCAGGCTGCGTTTGAGCAGTTCGGTCAGGTCGATGACATCCGCGGATTTTCGCTCTTCGCCGCCTTCGGCCGTTTCCACATCTTCGATCTTGCCGGCCTTGGCCTTCTTCGCCACCAGCGCCCTGATCTTGTCCTGGAAGCTGTCACGGTACTCATCGGGCTGCCAATCGGCGCTCATGTCTTCGACCAGGCGCTTGGCCATGTCCAATTCACCTTTGGCCAGGGTCGGCTTTGTCACATCGCTGCCCAATTCCAACTCATCCAGGCTGCGCACTTCGGCGGGCCAGCGCAGCATGACCAGCACCAGCGCCGACTCCAGCGGCATCAACGCAGCCAGGTGTTGCTTGGTGTGCAGCACCACATTGGCCAGGGCGACCTTGCCGGTTTTTTTCAGCGCTTCGCGCAGCAGTGCATAGACCTTGCCGCCGCGTTTATCCGGGGCGAGAAAGTAGGGCGTGTCGATGTTTTGCAGGGGGATCTGGTCGCTGGCGACGAAGGCGATGATTTCGATGGTCTGGGTGGACTTGGGGTGGGCCGAGCGAATTTCGTCTTCGCTGAGCACCACATAGCGTCCTTTTTCAAAGGCCACGCCCTTGACGATATTGTCCTTGGTGACTTCCTTGCCGGTGGTTTTGTTGATGCGCTTATAGCCCACCGGGTCCATGCTGCGCTTGTCCAGCCAGTCGAAGTCGACGCCTTGTGAAGAGGTCGCCGAGACCAGCGATACCGGGATGTGAACCAAGCCGAAACTGATGGCGCCTTTCCAGATTGCCCGTGGCATAGGTGTGATTCCTCAACGAAGAGCCTGTGTGCTGGTGACTCGCAGAGCACGGCAAAAGTTTCGGCGGATAGATGCTCGGACAGATCGTGTTACACCTGATGAGAAACTATTTAGTGTCGCAACGCGAACCCACGGCGTAGCGTGTTATCGAAAGCACGTAGTACTTGGCATAGAGAGGTTTGGCCATGAACCGTTGTGTACGTCATCTTGCAGCATTGGCGCTGGGCCTGGCCCTTGCGCCATTGGCCCAGGCGCAAAACCTGCCAGGGCGTAGCGACTACGGCCCTATTCACCGGGCCAACCCCAATAGCATGCAGGGCACCCAGCCCAATGCACCGGCGGTTCGCAGTATCCAGCCTGTCCCGGCAAACCCGCGGCCGACGCTGGAAAACGGCGGCATCGGCAACCGCTACCCCAAGCAGGAGGCGGCCCCCAGCCGACCAGCCACCGCACCCAAAGCGCCCACCTATGATGCCAACGGCAATCGCCGCTAAGGATTTCGCCTTATGTTTGTACGTAAAACCCTGCTAGCCGCCCTGTGCGCCAGCGCTTTACTGCCGTTGAGCGCGGCGTATGCCGCCGATAGCCAACAGTTCCCCAGCGAGCAAGGCAGCATCACCGCCACGCCGGTTGCCAAGGGCCTTGACCATCCGTGGGCACTGGCGTTTTTGCCGGACCAGCAAGGTTTCCTGGTGACCGAACTGCCTGGAAACCTGCGTTTTGTGAGCCCGGACGGCAAACTGTCTGCGCCCTTGAAGGGCGTGCCGCAGGTATGGGCCAAAGGGCAGGGTGGGTTGCTGGATGTGGTGCTGTCGCCAGACTTCAAGCAAGACCGCCTGGTGTACCTGTCGTATGCCGAAGGCGGCGGCGAGGGTGGCAAGGCCGGCACAGCCGTCGGGCGTGGGCGTTTGGCGGCCGACTTGAGCGGCTTGGAGGAATTCAAAGTGATCCTGCGCCAGGAGCCCAAGCTGTCTACTGGCAACCACTTCGGCTCGCGCCTGGCCTTCGACCGTGATGGCTACCTGTTCGTGACCCTGGGGGAGAACAACGACCGCCCCACGGCCCAGGACCTGGACAAGCTGCAAGGTAAAGTGGTGCGCATCTACCCGGATGGGCGCGTGCCGGATGACAACCCCTTTGTCGGTCAACCCGGCGTGCGTCCGGAGATCTGGTCCTACGGGCAGCGTAACCCTCAGGGGCTGGCCCTGAACCCCTGGAGCGGCACGATCTGGGAACATGAACACGGGCCCCGTGGCGGCGACGAAGTCAATATCATCGAGCGTGGCAAGAACTACGGTTGGCCGTTGGCAACCCATGGCATCAACTATTCCCTGCTGCCGATTCCGGAAGCCAAGGGCAAAACGGCAGAGGGGACAGTGGCGCCCCATCATGTCTGGGAGAAATCGCCGGGCATCAGTGGCATGGCGTTCTACGACGCCGACCGATTCAAGGCATGGCAGCACAACCTGTTTATCGGCGCGCTGGCCAGCCAAGAGCTGATTCGGTTGCAGTTCGAGGGGGACAAGGTGATCCACGAAGAACGCTTGTTGGGCGAATTGAAAGCGCGAATTCGCGATGTGCGGCAGGGGCCGGATGGCTTTCTGTATGTGCTGACCGATGAGGATGACGGCGTGTTGTATCGGGTTGGGCTGAATCAGGACTAGAAATGTGGGGGCTGTTAGCAGACGTTGATCCAATTGATGCCCCGCGATCCAAGTGTGGGCGCTGGCTTGCCTGCGAAGGCGGTGTGTCAGGCGCTGAATCTGTTACTGCACGACCGCTTTCGCAGGCAAGCCAGCTCCCACATTGGATCTCATTCGGTCTGCAGAATCGGGGTTATAGCCCCAGTTCTGACAGGCCCGGATGCTCATCCGGGCTCTGCCCAGCGGCCAATGGAATTTGCGCTCGCTCTCTTTGATCGGCATATCGTTGATGCAGGCAAAGTGGTTGGCGATCAAGCCGTTCTCGTCGAATTCCCAGTTTTCGTTGCCGTAGGTCTGGCTGAATCAGGACTAAACGTGTGGGAGGGCGCTGACAGCAGACGCTGATCTAATTGATGCCCCGCGATCCAAGTGTGGGAGCTGGCTTGCCTGCGAAGGCGGTGTGTCAGGCGCTGAATCTGTTACTGCACGACCGCTTTCGCAGGCGAGCCAGCTCCCACATTGGATCTCATTCGGTCTGCAGAGTCGGGGTTATAGCCCCAGTTCTGACAGGCCCGGATGCTCATCCGGGCGCCGCCCCAGCGGCCAATGGAACTTGCGTTCGCTTTCCTTGATTGGCATATCGTTGATGCAGGCAAAGCGGTTGGCCATCAAGCCGTTCTCATCGAACTCCCAGTTCTCATTGCCGTACGAGCGAAACCAGTTACCCGAATCATCGTGCCATTCATAGGCGTAGCGCACGGCGATGCGGTTATCGGTGAAGGCCCACAACTCCTTGATCAGTCGATAATCCAGCTCCTTGGCCCATTTGCGGCTCAGGAACTGCTTGGCTTCTTCGCGGTTATGGGCAAATTCGGCGCGGTTACGCCAGTTCGTATCCAGGGTGTAGGCCAGAGACACGCGTTGTGGGTCGCGGGAGTTCCAGCCGTCTTCGGCCAGGCGGACTTTTTCGATGGCCGAATCGCGGGTAAACGGCGGCAGGGGTGGACGGACTTCTTCTTGGGCTGACATGGGCGGCTCCTCAAAGTAATTAAGGTTGGGTCGAAAGTTGCCTGGGCTGTGAGTTCAACGTTGCAGTAAGGTCCGCGCCATGCATTGCGCATTATCGGCAGCTGTTGAATCACCCATGACCAGGGCGACGGTAATGGCACCATCGATCAGGATCAGCAGTTGCGCGGCCTGCTGCTCCGGGTCGGGAGTGCCATGTGCTTGGCACAGTTCAAGTGCGTACTCGAACAGTTTGCGTTTATGGGCCTTGGCCAACAGGCGCACCGGGTCCTGGGCGTCGCCGGTTTCACCGCTGGTGTTGATAAAGGCGCAGCCGCGAAAGTCCGCCGAGCCGAACCAGCGCTTGAGCGCGCTGAACAGCTCCAGCAGGCGCTCGCCGCTGTCATCGCTGCGTTCCACTTCGCTGCGCAGCCACTGCATCCAGCGCTCGTCGCGGCGTTGAAGGGCAGCAATCACCAACTCATCCTTGTTGGCGAAGTAGCGGTAGATACTCTTTCTCGACACACCGGCGGTTTTCACCAGTAAGTCCATGCCGGTGGCAGCAATGCCGTGGCGATAGATCAATTTCTCGGTGACGTCGAGGATGATGTCGCGGGTTTCATTCTGAGTGATATCGTTCATGTTTCGCACAGTAGAACGATCGTTCTTCATGGTCAACTGGTTTTTTGAATTGCCCACTGCGAGACCTGAGCAGCCTCATGGTGTAAGCTTTGGGCCTCTTCGGATTCGACCCATTGCGAGCCCTATGCCGTCGTTCTTCAAACGCTCCCTGTTGCCCAAGCTGCGCGGTTTCCCGTTGTCCAACGAGGCCATTGAGGTGCTGCCCAGCACCGACGCCTACCGTCGCTGCTTGTTGGAGAAAATCGCCCAGGCCACGCGGCGTATCTACATCGTTGCCTTGTACTTGCAGCAGGATGAGGCGGGGCAGGAAATCTACGACGCGCTACATGCCGCCAAGGCCGCACGGCCCGAACTGGACATCGTGGTGATGGTTGATTGGCTGCGCGCCCAGCGCGGGTTGATCGGCGCGGGCAAGCAACCGGGCAACAGCGCCTGGTACCAGGCGATGACCCAGCGCCACGCCACCGAAGTACCGGTGTACGGCGTGCCGGTGCAAACCCGCGAGCTGTTTGGCGTGTTGCACCTCAAGGGTTTCGTGATCGATGACAGCGTGCTGTACAGCGGCGCCAGCCTGAACAATGTGTACCTGCACAAGTTCGATAAATACCGCTTCGACCGTTACCATCTGATCCATAGCCAACCCTTGGCCGATTCGATGCAGCACCTGGTGGAGCACGGCCTGGTGGCGTCCAAGGCCGTGCATCGCCTGGACCTGCCGAACCCGCCCACCACTCGCAGCCTGCGCAACGATATCGGCGACCTGCGCAGCCGTCTCAAGCATGCGGCCTACGACACTACGGCCGGGCAGTTGCCCAACGGCCATCTGTCGGTCAGCCCATTGCTGGGCGTCGGCAAGAACAACCCGTTGAGCCGGGTAATCCTCGAATTGATCGCCAGCGCCCAGCAGCGACTGACCATCTGCACGCCGTATTTCAACCTGCCATTGCCGGTGACCCGCGAGATCAACCGTGCCCTGGCACGCGGTGTGAAGATCGACATCGTGGTGGGCGACAAGACCGCCAACGACTTCTATATTCCGCCCACTGAACCCTTCAAGGTGATTGCGGCGTTGCCGTACCTGTACGAGATCAGCCTGCGACGCTTTGCCAAGCGGCACCAGCCGATGATCAACAGCGGCCAGTTGAACCTGCACTTATGGCGCGACGGCGATAACACCTACCATCTAAAGGGCATGTGGGTGGATGAGCGCTACACCTTGCTCACCGGCAACAACCTCAACCCTCGGGCGTTTCGCCTCGATTTGGAAAACGGCTTGCTGATCGACGATCCACAAGGGCAGTGGCTAGCGCCGCGGCGTACCGAGTTGGCCCAGATCTTCCAGCACGTAACCCGTATCGAGGGCTACCAACAGTTGCAAACGCTGGTGGATTATCCGCCCGCGGTGGGCAAGTTCCTGCGCCGGGTCAGTCGAGTGCGCATCGAGCGGTTGCTGTACCGTATTCTGTAGGACTGTTTTCACCGCCTTAGGAGTTTACCTACTCGCATAGCTTGCGTTGGTTGCTACGTTACTTCTCGACGGTTCTTAGGACGAGAACTCTGCCCTTGATTGGTTCAGAGGAAAACAGACATGTCGAGTATCAGCCCTAGTCGCGACACCCTTGCGTTTACGCCGCCGCTACATTCTGTGAGCCCGGCGGCAAACGCCTTCCCCGATCCCGTTGTTCGCAGCAAGCGCGAAGCAGCCTCAAATCCTGCTGTAGATAGTCCCCGACGATGGACGCTGCAACCTGTGCCCTTGGCGTCGAGCGAGGGTGATCAGCGCCTGCGTAACGAGCTGGCGACATCAGCCACGCGCCACGCGTGGGATTCTCTCGTCCAGATCCCCACCGACAGCACTTTCTACGCAGGCTTTGCCGCTTTGCGCAGTGCGTTCAATACTGATGAAGTCAAGGCGTGGATCAGGAGCAAAGGCATGGCCCTGGACACCGTGGTGGTAAAACCGGATTCGATCACAGGGCTGGTCTTAAGCGGTCGCGTGGGAACGCGAAAGACGTTCACTCTGAACGACGATTCTGGCTGGTGGCAGGTCGGGGCCCGATTGCGCGCCGCTGCCACGGCGCTGGATAGGGCGGGTAATGGGGTGGCTTATGTGCCGGAACAGTCCGACCGGTTTTCTCGCAATGCTGTCTTGCAGTGGCATGACATCACCCCGCCAAAGAATGCCGATGAGTTGGCGTTGGTGCGCGGACATCTGTTGGCGGAGGAATGGTCCGGTTGGTCAACCGAGACAAAAGGCCGGCTGCAGGGCAGCAGCCTTGCGGCAAGAAAAACCATCGACCGGCTGGACGAGCGTCAATACCTGGCAGGTTGCCTGGCTGATCTGGTTCGCAATCGACCCGACGACGAAGAGGTGTCGCTGGCCGATGCGCAGACGCCGATCGGCGCCACGTCGGTGCTTGCCACAGACGGTGCCGACAAGGCAGCCGTGCGTGATGTACTGATTTCTCACGGCTTCCTCGTACCCAAGACCGCGAAGGAAGTGCGCAATGTCATTCGCTGGTTGCAAGCTGCGGTGGCGCCTGCCCCCGCGCTGGGTAATTACGCGCAATTGCTTGCACGACCATGGGCACCGGGCATGTTGTCTGAAAATGACAAACGTTTGGTAGCTCAGTTCATGCGCGACGATGCCATCAGCCGCAGCGAACCGAGTCTATTGCGCGCCTTGGATTTTCAAGGCGTACTCGATGAGCACACCCCGCAGGAGGTGCGTGCCAACGCCGACAAGATACTGGAGCGGATCCTTGACCAACCGTCAGCCCTGAACTGGGGCAAGGCCGCTGCTCGCAGTCTGTATTTTCAGGGCACGTCCGGTACTTATGACTTATCGACCCTCGAAGCCAAGCAGTGGGAACTCACGGCGGCTCTGCTGCAGATCGACCCCGAGATGCCTCGGCGCCCTGGAAACGTTGCCGGTTATGACATCTATCAGCCCGCCAACAGTGGACGGACGATGGCGTCGGTACGCGCTGAAATCGAGACCCAACTGGCTCAGAACACCTTGCTCGATCCAAAGACGGTACCGCTGGCCGCGCATCTGTTGTTGGCCAGTAGCGCGCCCGAGTTTCTGGTCCGGGATATCCCTTCCACGATGCGGATAGGCTCGGTGGAATGGGCCGACTTTCGCCTGGGGGTCACGTTTGCCGAGCGTCAAGGTGGGCCTGGTTGCTCGCGGCGCATGAGCTATACCGAAATTATGGGGCTCAGCCGGCTGAGCACCAGTACGCCGGGCGAAGCGGCGGTATTGGATAATTATGGGATCGACGTGTTACTCGATTGGGGCTTGATGCGCGGGCTTTATGAAAAGCCAGTGGATGGCCGCTACACACAGCAGCACCATCTGCAGGCCATCACGGCTTTCAATGAGGAGTGCGAGCAACTCGTTTATGCGTTGGAGCAGTTCAACCTGCCGCTGCCTATACGAGAAGACTCGGCGATCAGGAACTTGCAGACAGTATTTCCGGGCCTGAGCGCGGAACAGTTGAAAGCTATGCGGGTATACATCGCAGACCCGGATGAACGCCGCAACATGAAGCTGTCCGAGCCGAGAACGCGTACGCTGATCGAGACGTACATGACCGGCGACCTTACAAGGGACCGGTGGATGCTGCTGGCGCCCGGGGAGCAGCCGCCACAACCAGCCCGGCGCACCTCTCCATTTGTCATACCGCGGCTGAGTGCATCCGACCAGGCAGCCGTTGATGCCAACGTGCAAGCGTTGAACGCCAGGATCGCCCATTTACCGGATGTGCAGGCCCAGTTGCCCGGTGAAGTCGATGCCTACCTGGACAAACTCAAGCAGGGTTTGAACATCGCCACAAGACGCATGATCGCCCAACTGCCGTTGGCTGATCGCCAAGCCTTGGAGTGGGGGGACGTGGACCTGTTTGCCTTGCGCGAGGCAACCGATAGCGTGCCGGAGATAGATGTAACACCGGAGCAGGTGGAGGAGCGCAGAGGGCGAAAGGGCACGCTGATACGCTGTAATTACAACGGGGTAATCAGCTACTTCGAGGTGTTCCCGGACAAGCTGTTGATCGTCAAGCGCGAAGACCTGCCGCGTGATTTGGCCCTCGGGGGGACCTTTCAAACGGTGCCGAAGACGTATGGGCCTTGGGCGGTGTCAGCGCTCCCCGTGCGGCTGGGCGCGGTGGAACCATTTGATTTTGCCGCTTACAGCTCCAATGCCTTGCCCAGGCCCGGTGTGACCTCGCCAGGTGTCATTATTGATAAGCTGGGCGAGACCCTGCACGCTACGCCGGTCTCTGTACAGGGCGAGGCATCCAACCAGGTGCCTAACAGTTTTTCGTCGCCCCGCACCCGGTCAATTGTCGATCGGATCATGCAGGGCAATTTTATCCATCATCGTGCCAGCGTGCTGAAGGTCGCGCATGGCATGTTGCCGCTGGAACAAAAGCGCGAAATATTGCGACGCAACGACAGTATTTTGTTGAGCATGATCCCGTTTGTCGGGGCCGTCATTGACCTGACCAAAGGCAACATCGTTGAAGGGATGCGCGGGCTGATCATCGACACCGCCGGGGCATTCGCAGGTGGGGCATTTGGAACCTTGAAACCGCTCGTCAAGTCCACAAAAGCTGTGGCTCCCTTCGGCGTCAAGGCGTTTCGCGTACTGGAAAAGGGGGTTGAGGTGGTCAGTGGCTTCTTGAACCCACTGGATGGCGCGGCAGATTTGATGGCCGCTGGAGGGAAAGGGCTCGTCGCGCTGCCTAAAGCGTTAGGCAGGGCATCGAACCCCTCAGTGCTTTTAAAGCTTGGCGTGGTGGAAGAAAAACTGCGCACTTGCCTGGGTGTATCAAACCAGTTGCAGGCGCCGCACAATGTCCAGGAGCAGGCGGTTCAGCCTGCTATTCATAACGGACACAATCATTCGATACCGGTGTACGCGGTACAGACCGATGGACGTTGGTACGCGACCCATCCGAAGACCGGGTTACCGACCGGCACGCCGCTGGACGGGTTTAAAGCACTGCCCGCATGACGACCTGAAATACTTCAGGCAGCGCCCTCGCCGTGTCACGTACGGGGGGCGCTTTCGATCAGTTGAGTCCCAACTTCCCACGCAGAGTGGACAAATCTTCCGCCAGTGTATTGACCGGGCCCACTAAAGCCCTACGGTCGTTTTCCTTGACTTTGTCGTAGGTCTCGAAGCCGCCATCCGAGGTCTTGTATTTGGCCAGGATCTTGTCCACGGCGGCGAAGTTTTTATCGACCTTGGCCAAAAATGCCTTGTCTTGGTGGTCGATCTGGCCACGGAACAGGTCGACGATTTTCTTTGCACCGTCGATGTTGCCTTGGAAGTCGTACAGGTCGGTATGGCTGTAGCGGTCTTCCTCACCGGAAATCTTGGTGGCGGCGACTTCCTCAAGCAGCGCTGCGGCGCCGCCGACGACTTTTTCCGGCGGGAAGGTCAGGCCGTCAACCCGGGTTTTCAGGTCCAGCACGTCCTTGTTGAGTTTATCGGCCAGGGCGGCGAGGCCCTGGGTGGTGTTCTCGGAGAACAGGCTGTACTCGATGCGGTGGAAACCGGTGAAGTCTTCGGCCTTCACGCCTTTCTCGTGATCGTCGACGCGTGAGTCGATGGACGCGTCGAGGTCGCTGAACAGCTCGGCGATCGGCTCGATGGACTCATAGTGCACGCGAGTCGGCGCGTAGAGCTTCTTGGCGGTGGCCAGGTCGCCTTTATTGATGGCGTCAGTAAACGCCTGGGTCTGGGTGACCAGCTCCGCGATTTCTTCGGTGACGTAGATTTTGTAATCCGACACCGGGCCCACCAGGTCCAACGGCGCAGTAGCGGCGAAGCTTGCCAGTGGCGAGAGGCTGAGTAACAACAACGCGATAGACGACTTCTTCATGGGAGACATTCCGCTGTGGGGTGTTTTAGGTCTTGGCAGGGGGGTGAGGGTGCGTTGCGGCGAGCAGCGTGCGTCCGATGAAATCCTTGGGCCCGGTGACCCCCGGCAAGGTAAAGAAATACCCGCCACCCACTGGCTTGAGGTACTCCTCCAGCGGTTCGCCGTTGAGCCGGGTTTGCACGCTGATAAAGCCTTTCTCCAGGTCAGCCTGGTAGCAGATGAACAACAAGCCCATGTCCAGTTGACCGTTTTTGTTGACGCCGTTGGAGTAGTTGAACGGCCGCCGCAGGATCAGGTTGGCCTGGGTCTGCGGGGTACGCGGGTTGGCCAGGCGGATGTGAGCATCAAGCTTGGTCAACTTGCCTTGCGGGTCCTTGCGGTAGTCCGGGACCTGGGTTTCGTGCTGGCCGTCCATGGGCGCGCCCGTGGGTTTGATACGGCCGATGATGCTTTCCTGTTCTTGCAGCGGGGTGCGATCCCAGCGCTCGACAAAGTTACGGATGATGCGCACGGCCTGGTAACTGCCATGGGCGGCCCAGGCCGGCTCGTCGCTGGTGGGCTGTACCCAGACGATCTGGTCCATGGCCTTGTCATCGTTGGAGTTGGGGTTGGCCGAGCCATCGCGAAAGCCCAGGAAGTTGCGCGCACTCTGTGCCGGTTCGCCGGGCTTGGCCGGTGCCTGGGGCGGCACGCTGCCTTCTTGCTTCCAGCGCACCAGCAGCAGGTCGGGCAGGTTTTTGACGATGTCGCGCAGCGCGTGGATGTTGGTGTCTGGGGTGTTGGAGCTGAACTGCAGGCTCAGGTCGCCGTGACACTGCGCCGGTTCCAGTGCATCGTTGGGAAAGCCGACCATGCGACTCAGGCGCTTGGGCTTGGCGGCGGCAAGGCCGAAGCGTTCGTCGAACAACGACTCACCGACCGATACTGTAATGGTCAGGTTATCCGGTGTGACCACAGGGCCAAGGATGCCGGAATCGGTGGGCGGCAATTTCGGGTCGACCTGGGGCACGGTGCCGCCGGTCATCAGGAATGCGATGCGCTCGTTGAGGGTGCGGAACAGACGTTCCAGGTCTTGGCGGTCGCTGGCCAGTACATCGAACGCCACGACCATGCCGCAGGCCGGGCGCGGGGTGACGATGCCGCTTTGGTGCTTGCCGAAAAACGCCTGGTGGTCCTGGGTCTTGTCACTGCGCGGTGCGGTGGTGACTTGCTCAGCCGCTGCCGCCATCGCCGGGCAGGTCAGGCTGCCGCCGGCAATCGCAGCGCCGGTGGCCGCCATGCCCAACAGGACGCGGCGACGTTGGAGGTCAAACTGTTCTGTATCACTCATGTATGCGGTCGTCTTCACTGCAGGCCGGAAAGGCCAAGGGCTGGGTCGATTCCATCGAGTGCAACGGCCAGTGCCTTGGCCTTGTCGCCGATCTGCTTGCGCTGATCAGCTGTAACCTTGTCGTAGCTGGGGTAGCGGTCATTCACCTTGAGCCCGTCGAGTTCGCTGTCGAAGGCGTTGAGCGCGCTGTCGATAGCGGGCAACAGGTCGGCGGCGGACTTGACCAGCAACGGACGCATCAGGTCGACCACCTTGCGCGCGACCTGCTGATTGGCGGCAAAGCCGTTCAAGTCGATGTGGCTGTAGCGTTCCTCTTCACCGCTCGCCGCCCGCACGTCCGCCAGGCTGTTGAGGTTGCGGACCACGATGCTCACCAGTTGCTCCGGGGGCAGGGACTGGGCCAGTAATTGCTGCTTGAGCGTGGTGACGTCGGTGACCAGGCGTTGGGTGACCGGCGCGAGGCCATCAAGGCTGTGTTGCTGGAACAGGCTGTATTCGAGGCGGTGGAAGCCGCTGAAGGCGGGGTCCTGCTCGCGCTTTTCAAAATAATCGGCGCGGGCATTGATCGCGTTATCCAATTCGGCCAGACGCTGAGACGCCGGCGCCAGGCGCTGATACGCCTCGCGCGCCGGTACATACAGCGCCTGGGCCTGGGCCAGGTCGCCGGCGGCGATGGCCTGTTGCAGGACCGTTACGGCCTTGACCAGCGCACCGCCTTGGCTGCTCAGGTACACGCGAAACTCCGACAACGGGCCGATAAAGGCCACCATCGGCGGCTTGGCCTTGGCCTGGGCGTCAGACTCTGCCGTGGGCGTGACATGCAAGGTGCCGCGAGGGTTGCTCAGCAGGCCACAGGTAATGGCGTAGTCGCCGGGCAGCAGGTTGGCGTTGATCACTTGGCTCAGGCCTGGGGCGATGTTTTCCCGCTCTTCGACCACCAGCACGCCGTCGAGGATTTCCCACTCCACCGCGCGGTCGGAGCGGTTGATGATGCGAAAGCTGGCATGCCCGGCTGGTACCGTCAGGGCGTTGGGTTCGCAGGCGTGGCCGTGGATGGTCACCGCGATTTCATTGTGGTTGGTCTGGCGCTTGCCGGCGGCCAATTGCGAGGCGTAGTAGAACAGGCCTCCGGCGGCGATCATCACCACCACCGAGCCGGCCACGCCCCAGCGCAGGGCGCGGGACGGCGGGGCCGATTGAGGGGTTGGGTTGGACAAGAGACGGTCCTTACTGGTTGGAAACGGAAGAAGTGTTGGCAACGGGCTGGGAGGTGGCCGAGGGCAGGAAGAACATCACCAGGGCCACCACCAGGTAAATCAGATAGGCGCCCAGGGTGCTCACGGTCGGCGCCTCCTGGTAACCGAACATACCGGCCAGTACCGAACCGAGCGGGCTGTCCATGGGCAACGCAGCGCTGAAGTCGAATAGCACGGTCTGCCAGTGATTCCACACGCCGGCTTCATGCAGGGCTTGCACCGAATTGGCGAGAATGCCGGCCGCGACCACCAGGATGAACAGGCCGGTCCAGCGGAAAAACGCACTGAGGTTCAGGCGCATGCTGCCGGAATAAATCAGCAAACCCACGACAATGGCCAGGGCCAGGCCAAGCAGGGCGCCCACCGGAGCGCCCGGACCTTCGCTTTGCTGGAACACGGCCAACAGGAAGAACACCGTCTCCAGCCCTTCGCGGGCCACGGCGAAAAACACCATGGCGATCAGGGCGAACACCTGGTGCCTGGAGCCGGCCAACGCATGGTCGAGGGATTCATGCAGCGAGTGTTTAATCGAGCGCGCCACTTTGCGCATCCAGAACACCATGGAACTGAGGATGCCCACGGCCACCAGCCCGACGACACCTTCAAACAATTCCTGCTGCTTTTGCGGGAATTCCGCGCTGACCAATTCCAGGCCGCCGCCCACTAGCAGCGCCAAGGCGGCCGCAAGGAATACGCCGATCCACACCGCAGGCATCCACTGGCCACGCCCGGTCTGTTGCAGGTAACTGGCGATAATGCCAACGATTAATGCCGCTTCAATGCCTTCGCGCAGCATGATTAAAAAAGGAACGAGCATCGGGCACCCGGGCACAACTAGTTAGGGAGCTAAGTTGTAACATAATGATACTCATTGCTAAACAAGAAATATTGACCTTTGCTGAACGTGGGCTGAACGGTGGTGGCGAAGCGCAACCGCCTTTATGATGCAGACCACCCAGACTGCAGCCGGACAGTTCAACGCCCCATGTCGGAAAAAGACACTATCTCCATCCACCTTGTGCGCGAAGCGCTGTTGCATAGTTGCGCGCCGGGAGCGGCCACCGTTGAGGCATTGAGCAAAGTCGGGATTGACCCGGCGTTGCTTGAGCAGCCCGACGCTCGCGTGGCGGCCACGGCCTATGCACGCCTGTGGCGCTTGCTGGCGCGGCGCAGGGACGATGAGTTTTTTGGCATGGACCCACGCACACTCAAGTCCGGTAGCCTGGCGTTCCTGTGTCGCGCCTCCATGGCGCAACCCAGCCTGGCGGCCGGCCTGGAAACCGGCTTGGGGTTTCTCTCGTTGATGCTGGAGCATCTGCCGGCCCAACTGGTTCGCCAACAGAGTCTGGCGGAGATTGTCCTGCTCGAACCTGATGAGCCAAAACGCGCTTTTACCTATTTCACTTATTGGATGATCGTCCACGGCGTCGCCTGCTGGCTGGCGGGGCGGCGCATCCCGATCCTCGCCATTGAACTGCGTTGCGCGCAGCCGGACTTCTGTGACGATTACCGGGTGATGTTTTCTGACAACCTGCGCTTTGACCGACCACGCACACGCATGATTTTTTCAGCCGATTGTCTCGACCTGCCGATCAAGCGCAGTCCGGAAGAACTCAAGCGCTTCCTTGCCCGTGCGCCGGCCAACATCCTGGTCAAATACCGCGATCCCGAAAGCCTCGCCACCCGCATCAAGCACGACCTGCGCCAGATGCCGCCCCATACCTGGCCTGAAACCGAGGGCCTTGCGGCCAGCTTGTGCATTTCCGCTTCCACACTGCGCCGCCGCCTGGCAGAGGAGGGGCAGACTTATCAGGGCCTCAAAGACGGTGTACGCAAGGAGCTGGCGATTGTGTGGCTGGCCGAACCGCAGATCAGTTTTGCCGAGATTGCGTCGCGGTTGGGGTTTGCCGATACCAGTTCGTTCTACAAGGCGTTCCGCAAGTGGTCCGGGTCCAATCCGGGGCACTTGCGCAGCCTGATTCTGCGCGACGCGAGTTGAATCGGCGGCAATTAGCGTAGCGAAAGGTCTGGCTTGCGCCTCGTCTTTTTCCTATGGAGCCAGCGCAGACCTTCTCTCAGTCTGGAAACCCTTATTGAACGCTGGGTCATGGACGTGTTATCAAAAGTTCCTGCAGCAATACCTCTTCTCTCTTCAGCGCGTTTCGGTCCCCCACCTTTTGTTACCCCCCCTGAGGTCTCGTCATCGTGGGTTGCCGGGTCGGATCCCGCGCAACACAGACTCACTCAAGCCGAGGCGGACGCGATTGACCGGCAAGCCTGGTTGACCGTGTTGGAGCGCAGTGTGCTCGATAAGGCTGACTATGCCTTCGTCGACCTGGCGAACCTGCGGTTTAACCTGGCACCCCGTCCTGGCGCCGTCGACAAAGACACCACCGCGCTGGCGTTTCTGCAACAACGTTTTCCAGGGCTGAGTGGTGAAAACCTGCCGCGAACGGCCGCGCAGGTGCGTAACCTGATCAATTGGCAGCGTCTTGGGCTACCATCGAGCCCTGCCTTGGGCAACTACACCTGGGCATCTGCGCAGGCACCCGAGCCAGGCCACCCAAGCCTGAGCCTTGACGAACGCCAACGCTTGGTCGAGGCGTTAAGAACCTATGTCGGCGACGGCATCCTCACCAGCATGAACGTGACCACGCAAAACATGGATGATCAGATCACTCGGCATCTGAGTAGCCATGCACCGCTCAATCGCTATCGGCAGAACACATTGCTGGCTGCGATTGGGCGTGATCCTGCCGGGTTTTCAAACGACCAGCGCAACCAACTGCTGCTGACTGCCCTGATGTTGAGCATCGACCCCGAGCTGGGGCAGCGTAGAAACCATATCGCAGGTTATGACCTGTACTCACCGGCTAACGCCGGGCGTACCCTGGCAGAAGTCAAGGGCGACTTGAAGGCGCATCTGGTGCGCAATGGGCGCGTGCGGCCCGAGGCGGTGGATGCCACTGTGCATATCATGCTGGCCAGTGTCGCTCCAGAGTTTGTGCTGCCAGACACGCCGGATACGTTGCGCATCGGCTCTCCTGCCTGGGTGGTACTCAGGAAAACTGTCGCGTTGCTGGAGGAGTCAGCAGAGGGCTCCAGCCGCACCCTCACCTATGATCAGGTGCTGGAGCGCGCCATCCTCCAGGCCCTGACGCCGGAGCAAGTGGTGTTGTTTCATGCCATCGAAACAGAACCGCTGCTTGATTGGGCAACGATGCACGGGGTCATTGCTCGGCGAGCGGACGATCAGTACACCGCCCAAGACCTGCAAGTCGCGGCGACAAAATACAACGACTATATCGAGAGCTCTCATCAGGCGCTTGTAACACTGAGCACCCCGATAAAAGACCGGCGAGCGCGAGCGCAGGCTGACCTCGAACGCGTGCTTCCGGGGCACGATCTGAACGAGCCGATGCATACCGTGGCGTACCGGTTTCCCCAGTTGCTGTCTAATATGGTGCCCGGGTTACCCTGGTTGCAGCGCAGTCTCGGCTTTAAGGAAAGCCTGGTTGACCTGCACATGAGCGGCAATCTCAAGTACGGTGAATTTGCCTCGACCAGGCTTGTGGATATGACTGGCGCCACGTTGTTCAAAGATGAATATGACCCCAGGCTGGCTTCCCTGCGGGTGCACTTCACGAGGTTGAAACATTCCGGGCAGTCCCTTGCCGAGGCTGTCAAGGGTGATACCGAGCGTTTTCAAAAGGCCGTCTCCACGGGCCTGAAAGACATTCTCAGCAAAATGCCCTACGCGGACCGGCAGGCACTGGCCACTCAGGAACTGACCTTTTATCGAGTCGAGGCCGAGTCCATTAATGGCGCAGGTACTTCCATAACAGATGCCGATGAGCAACTCCAGGCGGTGAGGGGGCGCTATGGCTTCCTGATCGGCGTCGGGCAGGGCAAAGATGCCAAGTGTTATGAGTTTTTTCCCATGAGCGGGACCTATGTCGAACGGCACGACTTCAAGGCGATGTTGGACAAAGGCGAGGCAATCGTCGCGCGGTTGTGGGTGACCCGTATGAAGTCCCACGTGGACGGTCCACGGGCGGGGGCATCCGAGGTACAGATCAGGGCATTGCGCGAAACACTGCCGGCGGCGACATCTTCACAAACGCTGGCACCGCTTGGTTTTTTTTCGGAGCGGGCCAATGCGATTGCTGACTACGTAGCCAAACGCAATCTGGTGCTGGATCCCGAACAACTCCTCACTACCGCAATGGGGCAAACGGCCTCGGAGCGTTTCGATGATCGGGTCAAACGGGTCAGTAAAACACTTGTAAATACATTGATTCCCTTCAAGGCTTGCTACGACGACATTGTCTCCGGGCACGTTAAAAAAGACCTGAGAGCGTTGACAGGGTGCGCCACCGACGTTGCGGTAGCCATTACTGTCGTCGCAGGAGGTGCAGCGGAGGGGGCTGCAGCGTTCGATAAGGCGCAAGCCGGCTTTTCCAGGCTGGCGGCGGCTACCCGGGCGGTGGGGACAGTCACCAACGGTTTGCTCAATCCATTCGCCGGCCTCTCTGAACCTCTGCTCAAAGTCGCCAAGTGGGTAGGAAGCCGCCTGTTTCGGCTTGGAGAGAAGTCCCAGAGCGTGGTGCGCGCCGCTTGGAAAGCGCAACTCGAAGAACAGCGGGTCGGGCGCGTTCGGCAAATGCGCCGCGACTCGCTAAAAAGCACAGAAAAGCCGCAGGAAGAGCACCCGGTGGCGACGCAACCGAACGAAGGCAAGGTCAAGCCAGGGCCGATAGCCACACGCGCAGAGGTCAAGGAGCTCATCGAGCGTTCGCAGCCGCTGATGGTGTCCAAGGTGGACGATGCACTTAAAGCGCTAGCAGACCCTGCGCTGACTGAAGACGTGGACTTTGTGCTCAAGAGCTTCCAGGGCATGACACCTGTTCAGGCGCGAAAACTGATGACATCTCGCCTTTCACGGCTCAAGACCAACGCTCAAGCGCTGACTACCAGAAATATAAGGTTCATGCGCTCCCGGGACCAACGATGGGTGGCGCAGGTCATCCCGGAAGATTTCAAGGTCGATAAGACGGGGAAATTCATGGAGGTCAACATCGATGGTGCCAAGCGCTATTACCAGCATTTCGGCTCCCACGAAGGCGCTATGAGCAACGCGTTGATTCATGAACTCGACCACCTGCCAGGCCCTGTGAGCCGAGGTACGCTTGATCTCGCCTACCTCACGCGGTTGAGAACAGATGAAGAAAATGCGGCAGGCTTGCTCAACCTGGCCAACGGGCATACCGACCCTGCAGTGTTGGTCCTGCCAGGTCAAGATGCACCAGATCTGGTGAGCAAGACAGGCATCAACATGTTTGGCTCCCGCGCCGGCAGTCTCAACGGGGAATCCACGATGACCAGTGTTGCCCTACTTTCTCAGCTCAAGACGGACCCCAACTTGTTCAAGCAGAACCGCGCGATAATTGAAGCCGCGCAGGCGGCTTTTGGGGAATTACCGATCACCGATCAGGTACCCATAAGAATCGCCAGCGAACGCGCTGCGATCGCCCCCGCGCCAGGGTTGATCTACGCGATGGACCAGGGCTCCAAGAAGCTGATCGGAGTTTATCGATTAATGCAGCAGCCTCCCGGTACCGTGCTTCCCGAGCGCCCGCCCACGCATCAGCCGGCACGTGACCAGGCGTTCAAGGCCTATGTGCAAGAGCACTTGGTATTTTAAAAAAGGTTCTTTTTAGAATGGGCGGCCAGGACGGCACCTGACTTGCGTGAAAGTGGCGTTACAGGCGGGATTAGGAAATAACTGACAGCGCCCTTCGCTTGAGTCGCTGACCCATAGATAAATAAGGTGTGCCAGAGGTTCTGGCACACTTCGATTTGGGTTTCTGAGTCGGGATCAGGCACGCTCTTCGACCGACAGATCATTTTTCGAGGAGTTCGAGAAGTACGCCAACGCATTAATTGCGCGATTAGCATCCACCATTCCTTTTATGTATTCAGGAATGCCTTGCGAACGGCCCACGCTAGGGTTGCTTTTAACAAAGTCAAGGTAGTCATCCAGCTTCTCGTTGAATAGAGCGATTGCGTTGAATTTTACCTGTGTGTTTGTTTGTTTTCCGTTGGCATCAAATGCACCATCTCCAAATGTGAATATGCCGAAAGCGCTTGCATCAATGATATTGCTTTCGTACAACCGCCTTCCGACCACCTTTAGCTCGTCAGTACTAATAGATGTCATGTCATAGCCCTTTAAAAACTGCTTCAGATCGGAAAGCTCCCTTTGCTGCCACATTCGCAGCTCATCAGCGGCTTTGGATTCTTCAGTAAAAGTAAATGTGTTAGTCGTTTTTCCTGGGTTTTTGATGATAAAAGCATCTGTCTGTTTAGAAAACGTACTGGGTATCATCACTCTCATATCCATGCTCGTCTCCTTATAGGATGAAAGGTTCTCCCTGCTATCGACCCCTTGCGACAGATATTTAACCTGTTTAAATATTTGGGAAACTTCTTTCAGATAAGTATTACATGTATGCCAAATTGCTTGATCCGCTAATGCCAGGCTAAAAAAAAGCCCCGCGACCGAATGGATCGCAGGGCTAAAAATTGGCTGGATGCGACCAACCAAAGGAGCTCTTTACATCACTTGCTGCTAGCCACCACTGTATCCGGCTGCCAACCACCCCCAAGGGCCTTGTAGATTGCGACGATGCCGCGATACAGGTCGACTTCGGCCTGGGCCTGGGCGTCTTCGGCGGCCAGGCGTTCGCGCTGGGCGTCGAGCAGGACCAGGAAGTCCACGGTGCCTTCGCGGTAGCGGATCGCCGCAAGGTCGGCGGCGGCGCGGCTGGATTCGCTTTGACGGATCAGCGAGACCAAACGTTGCTGGCGCTTGCCGTAGTCGCTGAAGGCGTTTTCAGACTCTTCCAATGCCAGCAACACTTGCTGTTCATAGGTCGCCAGTGCGCCATCGGCTTCGGCATTCGCGCCACGCAAACGCGCGCGTACGCTGCCCAGGTCAAACGCGGCCCAAGTGATGCTCGGCCCTAGAGACCAGGCATTCGCGGCGGCCGAGCCGATCTGCGAACCGCGCCCGGCGGTGAAGCCGAGGAAACCGCTGAGGCTCACCCGTGGGAACAGGTCGGCCTTGGCCACGCCGATACGTGCGGTGGCGGCGGCCAGTTTGCGTTCGGCGCTGAGGATGTCCGGGCGTCGTTGCAGCAGTTGGCCAGGGTCGCCAATCGGCAACGCCTTGGCAATCGCTGGCAGGTCTTTCGGGCTCAGGTCCACGCTCAGCTTGTCGGGGCGCTGGCCGAGGAGGGTGGCGATGCGGTTGCGCTCGCGCACTTGTTCGGCCTGCAGTTGCGGCACGCTGGCTTCCACTGCTGCCAGGCGGGCGTCGGCGCGCTCCACGTCGAGCTGGTCCCCTACGCCGGCATCGCGCAGGCTGACGGTGATGGTGCGCGACTCCTGCTGGTTCTTCAGGTTGTCCAGGGCAATACGTTCGCGCAGTTGCGCACCGCGCAGTTGGCCGTAGGCATCCACCAGCTCGGCAATCATGGTGACTTGCAGCTGGTACAGGTCGGCTTCGGCCACCTGTTGGTCGGCGTCACTGGCTTCCAGGTTGCGGCGGATACGTCCGAACAAATCCACTTCCCAGGCCATGTCCAGGCCCAGGTCGTAGCGCTCGCTGTTGACGCGTTTGGTGGTCTGGCCGGGAATCTGGCCTTTGCCCACATCGCTGCTGGCGCGGGAGGTGACCACCGGCATGATGTCGTTGGCCGCATCATCACGGATGGCCTGTGCCGCCCGCAGACGGGCGAAGGCCACGCGCAGGTCGCGGTTGCCGCTCAGGGACTGGGTCACCAGTTGGTTGAGGGTCGGGTCGTCGAACTGCTGCCACCAGATGCCTTCGTATTTGGCGTGGTCGTAGCTCTTGGTGTCGGCGGCGGCCGTGATATTGGCCGCCTCCAGTTGCTGGGTCTTGTAGTCCGGGCCTACGGCACAGGCGGCGAGCGCCAGCACCAACAGGCTCGGCAGGAATACTTTCACACTCATTGCTGTGTCTCCAGCTTCAAGGCCTTGGCCGCTTTGCGCGCTTCACTGCGCTCGACATAGCGACGGATCAGTACGTAGAACACTGGTGTCAGCAACAGACCGAAGAAGGTCACACCGATCATCCCGGAGAACACCGCCACGCCCATGGCATGGCGCATCTCGGCGCCGGCACCGCTGGAGAGCACCAACGGCACCACACCCATGATGAACGCGAACGAGGTCATCAGGATCGGCCGCAGACGCAGGCGGCAGGCTTCCAGTACTGCGGCGAGCGGGTCGAGGCCTTCCTGCTGTTTATCCTTGGCGAACTCGACGATCAGAATCGCGTTCTTGCACGCCAGGCCCACCAGTACGATCAGGCCGATCTGGGTGAAGATGTTGTTGTCGCCGCCCGAGATGATTACCCCGGTAATGGCCGACAGCAGCGTCATCGGTACGATCAGGATCACCGCCAGCGGCAGGCTCCAGCTTTCGTATTGGGCGGCGAGCACCAGGAACGCCAGCAGTACGCAGAGCGGGAACACGAACAGCGCGGTATTGCCCGAGAGGATTTGCTGATAGGTCAGGTCGGTCCACTCGTAGGTCATGCCGTTGGGCAGTTCATCTTTAAGCAGTTTTTCAATCGCGGCCTGAGCCTGGCCCGAGCTGTAGCCCGGCGCGGCGTTGCCGTTGATTTCTGCGGTGATGAAACCGTTGTAGTGCATGACGCGGTCCGGGCCCGAGGTGTCGCTGACCTTGATAAAGGTCGCCAGCGGGATCATTTCGCCTTTGTTGTTACGCACTTTCAGTTGGCCGATCTGGTCGGAGTCCTGGCGGAACTGTTGCTCGGCCTGCACGTTGACCTGGTAGGTACGCCCAAAGCGGTTGAAGTCGTTGGCATACAGCGAACCCAGGTAGACCTGCAGCGTGTCGAAGATGTCGCTGATCGCCACGCCGTGGGTCTTGGCCTTTTCGCGGTCGATGGCGGCGTCGACTTGCGGCACGTTTACGGTGTAGCTGGTGAACAGGCCGAACAGTTCAGGCACGCCGTGGCTCTTGGCAATCACGTTCTGCACTTCTTTGTACAGCTCGTCATAGCCGAGGTTGCCACGGTCTTCGATCTGCAGGCGGAACCCGCCGATGGTGCCCAGGCCTTGTACCGGCGGCGGCGGGAAGATCGCCATGTAGGCTTCTTCGATATTGGCGTATTGGCCGTTCAGTGCACCGGCAATCGCACCGGCAGACATGCTTGGGTCTTTGCGCTCATCAAAGGGCTTCAAGGTCACGAACACAATGCCGCTGTTCGGGCTGTTGGTGAACCCGTTGATCGACAGGCCCGGGAAGGCAATCGCAGCTTCCACGCCAGGTTGTTTAAGGGCGATCTCCGACATGCGCTTCATCACGTTTTCGGTGCGGTCCAGGCTCGCGGCGTCGGGCAGTTGGGCGAAGGCCACCAGGTATTGCTTGTCCTGGGCCGGTACGAAACCGGTCGGCGTGTGGGCAAAGCCGAAGAACGTCAGCACCATCAAACCCGCGTAGACGAACAAGGCAATACCGCTGCCGCGAATCACACGGCGCACGGTGCCTACGTAGCCATGGCTGGCCTTTTCGAAAAAGCGGTTGAAGGGACGGAACAGCCAGCCCCCGAAGACCTTGTCGAGGAACTTGGAGAAACGGTCCTTCGGCGCGTCGTGACCGCGCAGCAGCACAGCGGCCAGGGCAGGGGACAGGGTCAGGGAGTTGAACGCCGAGATCACGGTTGAGATCGCGATGGTCAAGGCGAACTGCTTGTAGAACTGCCCGGTCAAGCCACTGATAAAGGCGGCCGGAATGAACACCGCACACAGCACCAGCGCCGTGGCGATGATGGGGCCGGTCACTTCACTCATGGCTTTTTCGGTCGCCGGGAACGGCTCAAGCCCCAACTCGATATTACGCTCGACGTTTTCCACCACCACGATGGCGTCATCCACCACGATACCGATGGCCAGCACCAGGCCAAACAATGACAGGGCGTTGAGCGAGAACCCGAACAGGTGCATCACCGCAAAGGTACCGATCAAGGATACCGGCACCGCCACCAATGGAATGATCGAGGCGCGCCAGGTCTGCAGGAACAGAATCACCACCAGCACCACGAGGATCAGTGCTTCAAACAGGGTATGCACCACCGCTTCGATGGAGCCGCGCACAAAGATGGTCGGGTCATAGGCGATGCGATAATCCATGCCCGCCGGGAAGCTCTTTTTCAGCTCGGCCATTTTGCTGCGTACATCGTTGGAGATGTCGATGGCATTGGAGCCTGGACGCTGGAAAATCGGAATCGCAACGGCGGGCTGGTTATCGATCAACGAGCGCAGCGCGTATTGGCTGGAGCCCAGTTCGACCCTGGCGATGTCCTTGAGGCGCGTGATTTCACCGTTGGCGCCGGCACGAATCACAATGTTCTCGAACTCTTCCTCGGTGACCAGGCGGCCCTGGGTATTGACCGACAACTGGAAGCTTGTGTCACTCGGCGCAGGCTGGGCGCCCAGGGCACCGGCTGCCACCTGGCGGTTCTGCTCGCGGATCGCCGTAACCACATCGGTGGCGGTCAGGTTGCGTGAGGCGGTCTTGTTCGGGTCCAGCCACACGCGCAGGGAGTAGTCGCCCATGCCGAACAACTGCACGTCGCCGACGCCGCCCAGGCGGGCCAGTTCATCCTTGATATTGAGGATCGCGTAGTTGGACAGGTACAACATGTCATAACGCTGATCCGGGGAGGTCAAGTGCACCACCATGGTCAAGTCGGGGGAGGCCTTGTCCACGGTAATGCCGATGCGCGTCACTTCCTCCGGCAGCTTGGGCTGGGTGCGCGTCACACGGTTTTGCACCTGCACCTGCGCGTTGTCCAGGTCGGTGCCCAGGGCGAAGGTGATGGTCAGGGTCAGCTTGCCGTCGGCGGTGGACTGCGAGGACATGTACAGCATGTTCTCGACACCAGTGATGGCTTGCTCCAACGGCGCGGCCACGGTTTCACCGATGACTTTGGGGTTGGCACCCGGGAAGTTGGCGCGCACTACCACGGTCGGCGGCACCACCTCCGGGTATTCGCTGATCGGCAGTTGGAACAGCGAGATTGCACCGGCGATCAGGATCAACAGCGACAGCACCGCTGCGAAGATCGGCCGTGAAATGAAGAACTTGGAAAAATTCATCTTGAGTCGTATCCCTTAACCGCGTGGAGTCGCGACGCTTGCGAGCTTGGGCGCGGGTTTTTCCGGCGCCACTTGCTCCAGGTTGCTGGCTTCAAGCGCTTGTCGTTGTTGGGCCAAGGCGGCGAGGGTTTCCTTGCTGGCCATCGGGATGGTTTCCGGTGCGACCGGCGAGCCTGGGCGTACACGCTGCAGGCCCTTGACGATCACGGTATCGTCCTTGGTCAGGCCGCTGCGCACGATGCGCAAACCTTCGATTTTCGGCCCCAGTTCCACCGCGCGATAAGCTGGCTTGTCGCCGTCCATCACCAGTACGAATTTCTTGCCCAGGTCGGTGCCGACGGCTTCGTCGTTGATCAACACCGCCGAATAGGTGCCGCTGCCGACCAGCTTCAAGCGCGCATACAGGCCAGGGGTGTATTCGCCCTTGCTGTTGTCGAACACCGCACGGCCGCGGATGGTGCCGGTGGATGGGTTGACCTGGTTGTCGACAAAGTTCATCTGGCCCAGGTGCGGGTTGCCGGTTTCGTTGGACAGGCCCAGGTACACAGGGGTGGTTGCGCCACGCCGGCCTTCACGGGCCAGTTCGGTGTACTTGAGGAATACGCGCTCATCGGCATCGAAGTAGGCATAGACCTTGTCGGTGGAGACCACGCTGGTGAGCGCAGTGGTATCGGCGGTCACCAGGTTGCCGGCGGTGATTTCGGCACGGCTGACGCGGCCACTGATGGGCGAGGTCACGCGGGTGAAACTCAGGTTCAGCTTGGCCAGGTCCAACTGCGCCTGGATCCCGGCCATCGCGGCACGGGCTTCCTGGGCGGCGGTGGTGCGCGAGTCGGCCAGTTCGGCGGAGATCGCGTTGCTCTGACGCAGGCGTTCGCCACGTTGCGCTTCGTTTTCGCTGCGGGTGGCGGCGGCTTTGGTCTGAGCCAGTTGAGCCTCCAGGCGGCGCACTTCGGCCTGGAACGGGCGCGGGTCGATCTGGAACAGCAGGTCGCCTTTCTTGACCAAAGCGCCTTCAGTAAAAGCGACTTGGTCAATCTGGCCGGACACCCGCGGACGAATCTGCACGGTTTCCGGCGCTTCAAGGCGCCCGGTGAACTCGTCCCACTCGTTGACCGGCTGTTCCAACACCTTGGCCACGCTGACCTTGGCTGGGGGCATGGCGGCCGCTTGTTCGGGAGACTTGCCGCACGCGCTCATCACCACCACGGCCAAGATCGCCAAGGGGAAGCGCAAAAGTTTGAGTGACTGTTCCATGAGGTGCATCCGCCAATGTATTTGAGATGGGCGGATCATGCGCGGGGAGGTGCTAGGTCACGAATCGAATGAAGCAAAGGTAACTATCATTCGGAATGATATAAGCGTGGAGTCAGCCCTCTAGCATGGGGGGTTTGTTAGGGAGCTATCAATGTGATTGATGACAAAAGACTGTTGCTGAGGGTGCAAGGAACTTTCCCAACAACCCGTGGGAGCATCACGGCGCCTCAAATGCATCGCCCAGAAAGTCGATCAAGGACCGCACCGACGGCATCAGCCCACGCCTGGAGGGGAACACGGCGGTGATCACGCCTTCAGCGGGTTGCCATTCAGGCAATACGGCAATCAAACGGCCATCGGCCAGTTCGTCTTTCACGACTACCTGCGGCAGGTTGGCGATGCCCACGCCCGCCAATGCTGCGTTCTTCAGGGTCGACATATCATCGCTGACCAGGCGTGGCGTGTGCGCGATCTGGGCCGTCGCGCCGTCCGGCGCGTTCAAGTCCCACACGTACTGAAGCAACGGGTTGCCCCAATGGATCGTCGCCATCCCGGCAAGGTCAGCCGGTAGCGAGGGCAGGGGAGCGTCCTGCAGAAAAGTCGCGCTCGCCACCAGTACCTGAGGGCTTTTCGCCAGTACCTTCATGACCAGCTCACTGCTTTCCAGCGGTGGGAAACACAGGTTCAAGGCCATGTCATAGCCTTCGCTGATGATGTCGACCTTGCGGTTGAAGCTTTTCACGTTCAGTTCGACGCTGGCGCATTGGGCCATGAATTGGGCGAGCATCGGTGCCACCCAGTAGTTGAGCAGCGCAGTGGTGCAACTCAAGCGGATCACGCCCCGCGGCTCTGATTTATTGAAGGCAATCACATCTTCGGCCGACTCGGCTTCGGCAATCATCGCCACGCAATGGCGGTAATAGGCCTGGCCGATATCGGTGACCTGGAACTGGCGCGTCGAACGCTGTATCAGCCGCGCCCCCAGCCTGGCTTCAAGCTGGCTGACTCTGCGGCTCAAGGTCGATTTGGGCAGGTTCAGCGCACGGCCCGCCGCCGCAAAGCCGCCGTGCTCGACCACCTTGGCGTAGAGGAAGAGTTCGTTGAGGTCGAACATGGGCAGTGTTCCATTTTTGAGATGGCCAAGATTAATTCAACTTAGCCAGTATCGACAGCCATGTACACTCCGTTCAAATCGACGCTGTCACCGAGGGCACCACATGATCGACCGTTTGCGCTGGGCAACCCATCGTCTCACCAAGCGATTGTGGTTTAGAGCCTCCTTGTTCTCGCTTCTAGGGGTCGCTACGGCACTGCTTGCCGTTGTGTTCAAAGATTTCGTTCCCGAGTCCCTGCCCACGCGCATCGGTGCAGATGCGGTGGACAAGATTCTGGGCATCATTGCGTCCAGCATGCTGGCCGTCACGACCTTTTCGTTGAGCACGATGGTCACCGCGTACGGTGCCGCAAGTAGTGGTGTGACCCCGCGAGCCACCACTTTGGTGATGGAAGACACTACGACGCAAAACGCCCTCGCTACGTTTATTGGCTCATTTCTTTTCAGCCTGGTAGGCATCATTGCCCTGAGCACCGGCGCCTACGGCGCGCAGGGTCGCGTGCTGCTGTTCGCGGTGACCATCGCCGTGGTTGTACTGGTGGTCTACACCCTGCTGCGGTGGATCGACCATTTGTCCAAGCTCGGCAGGGTAGGAGAAACCATCGACCGCGTCGAAAAAGCGGCCATGGCGGCCATCAGCCAACGCGCCCAATGGCCCTGCCTTGGCGCTGCAGCCTACCCGGCCGATCACGCTCTGGCCCCCGGCGCAATGACCATCGAAAGTGGGCAGACGGGCTATGTGCAACATATCGACGTGTTGGCCTTGGGCGCTATCGCGCAGCACGACTGCACGCATATTTACCTGGAGGTGGTGCCGGGAACCTTCGTACACGAAGGCATGCCGCTGTTGCACGTTGTCAGCCTGGGCACCAGGCAAGACGATGGCACACAGGCCACCAGGGAAAAGATCCTGTCTACGCTGACCATCGGTAACCGTCGCACATTCGAACACGATCCCCGTTTCGGGCTCTGCGTCCTCTCTGAAATCGCTTCGCGCGCGTTGTCACCTGCCGTCAACGATCCAGGTACCGCTATTGATGTGATTGGCCGGGGAGTGAGAACGTTGGCATGCTGGGGTAAGCCCGGCGGGTCTGGCCGGCAGACAGATCCGCAGTGTGAGCAGGTATTTGTTCGAGGGCTGAACGTCGATGATCTGTTTGAGGATTTCTTCGCCCCGATCAGCAGAGACGGTGCAGGTGTGTTCGAAGTGGATGCTCGCCTGTTGAAAGCCCTTATCAGCCTTGCCGAAATAAACCCTGTTCTGTTCAAAACGGCGTGCCTTAGGCAGGCGGACCAACTGATCACGCGCGCGCATGCCACACTGACACTGCAGCATGAGAAGGATCGACTAAGCGCCTTGGCCAAGGCGATAGGCGCTATTCGGCCTGCAAGGGCTGTTTATAGGCTATCCGGTTCGCCAAAAAACATTTTGACTTGGCTCTAGGACGGTGTTTCCAGGTCGAACGAGTTTGTTTTTGCCCCCACTTTTGCCCCCATTCGCACCGAATACGCGAATGAACGCGAAGGGCGGTTTCCGAAGGACTCCAGTATGGCATTGGCTGGTATTCAGTGTTTTTCTCCCGCGGGGATCGTTGCCTCCAGGCCCAAGCTATCGAGGCAAGGAGTCGAAAGATAACGCCGACTTACGCGGCCTCCGCTAATCGTTCAATGGGCACTGAGCATTTCTCCCTGATGACGATGCCCTAGAACCTCGTAACCGACTACTGTGATGATAGGCGCAAACATGAGCACGACCAGGCACACTACGATGCTCATGCCCAACATAGCTGCGCCGATTGCAATTGCGATGACCACAACGGTCGCCAGCAAGAGCCATACGTGCAGTAGGTCAAAGTGGCGCACTAGAAAATAATGAAGCGCGTAAATCAACCCAAGAAAGATCGCAAGCGGAATAGCTGTGGCGAGCAGAGCCGGTAGCACTCCAATGTGGGCTTTGTTCTCGATAAAGTTCGCCGCGACGTCCAGTCCCGCACCCGTTGCAACAATCGAGGCAATGATCAGTATCTGTCCATAGCTCCATACGAAAGCGCGGGAGCGATAAGCGTGCAGCACATTAGCCGATGGCAGAATTGAGTAGACCCACCACATTCCAAAGGTGATTCCGACACCTGCAACGCAGGCCAGTGCCGTTTCAGCCGTCCATCCCACATGCTCCATCTCCGCAGACAGGGCTGCGACCGTCCCCACCAACCCTTCGCCCAGGGCAATAATTGCGAACAAGCTATAGCGTTCTGCAATGTGCTCCGCGTGCCACGGCGTGCCGCGGTCCCTGCGCTCCGCCAATATCGGACCTGCAAACTCGACCAGAAACCACAAAAAAAACAGTGTGATGGTGGCGTCTATCGAAAGAGGAAAAATGAAAAGTGCGATCCAGCCAAGTTGCGCAACCGCGATCGAGACAGCGTAAGTGATGCAGGCGCGGCGCCTTGAAGGGTCTTGTTTCGCTGCTCGCAACCACTGAAATATCATCGCAACGCGCATGATCACGTAGCCCAGTACCATAACTGAAGCATCCAGCTGGTGACCCTCCTCTATTGAGGAGAACAGCCGTGGCAATCCGATCGCAAGCACGAGGACTCCAGCCATCTGCACCATTGTGGTAAGGCGAAAAACCCAATCGTCAGTATCGTAGGCTGATGCGAACCAGGAGAAATTGGTCCAAGCCCAACAAATGCAAAAGCTCGCGAATCCGAACCCGATCAACGCAGTGGAGTAGTGGCCTGCTGCTAATGCATGTGCGAGTTGGGTAGCAGCAAACGCGAAGCAGGTCGCGAAGGTCAGGTCGAACAATAACTCGAGAGACGAAGCTACGCGGTGTGTCTCGTGCGGGTCACGGCCGGACATCCGTCGTAGGTGATGGTGAAGAGCCTTAGTAACAGACGCCGATGTGCTCATGCGTGATCCCTCGTTGGCAAGCGCCATGTATCAAAGGTGGTTTGAAAAGTTATGGATCTACGTGATCCGCATGGGCTTTTTTGTTTCCCGTGGGTGACGTCACCGACAGGTTGGCCCAAGGAGTCGTCTATTCAGACACGTCCGCGTCGAGACGCATGCGCCGAATATCACGCGAAGGGGGCGAGCCAAAGAATCGCTTATATTCCCGGCTGAATTGCGAGGCGCTTTCGTAGCCGACAAGGTTACTGGCTTCGCCTGCGTCGAAAGCCTGGTTCAACATCAATTGCCTAGCCTCTTGCAGGCGCATTTGCTTTTGGAACTGCAGAGGACTCATACCGGTGATATCGCGAAAGTGCTGACGGAACGTTGATGGAGTCATGTGCGCGTGAGCGGCCAGGTCATCCAGATTCAAAGCTTGTTTGAAATTCTTTCTAAGCCAGGAAAGGGTTTGGGCCATTCGCTGGCGCGGCGTGCCATCGGCAATTATGTGGCGAAGTTGGGATCCTTGGGGGCCAACTAACAAACGGACGATGATTTCTTGCTGAAGCAGTGGTGCAAGTGAGCTTACCAATGGCGGCTCGTCCAGTAGCCGTACTAGTCGCAAAAACGCATCGAATAAAGCAGGCTCCAGCTTGTGGACAGAGATCGGCTCATAGGCGGTCTCGGGCGAAGACGGCAGCTCCATCTCATAGGCCACTTGCGCAATCTGGCGAATGTCCAACTTCAGCATCATACCCAGCAGTGGTTCGCTGCGAGACGCCCGCGTGACATGGGCAGTCACTGGCATATCGAAAGTCGACAGCATCAATTGGCCAGGCCCGTAATTGTGTACCTTGTCGCCGACCATGATTTGCTTATAGCCCTGGGTAATGACGCCAATTCCCAGGTTATAGATGCAAGGCATCGGCTCGCTAACGCCATGACGGCGATGCATCGTCAGCGCGGGAAGCGCTGTAGTGAAATCACCGTCAGTGCTGGCAAAGCGCTGAATCGCGGCGGACAACTCTGCTGCCTGAGGGACATTTGCGGTTTTAGATCCCTGATCGCCGTGCATTTGGTAATTTCCTTAGCTAACTAAACGGAAAATGGTAGCAGTAGGCGCCACTGGAAGTTGCAGCCCCCCTGAAATTTCCGTCTTTTAGGTAAAAAATTCTAAGAATCAGGCAACTTGGTCTTGGTTGTAGTGCAGTCCACTAGATGCAAGCCATGCCCGACCGGTGTTGCCTGGCAGTCCAGCATCGCAAGATTATTCGCCTCCCGCGTCCCTAATTGCCGAATCCGATTAATCAGGCAAGTAAACATAACTTTTGTGCAAGCGGTCGAGACGCGGCTCACCTAATCTGAAGCATCTGCGTGGACAACAAAGTGGTGACTGCACCATCAGAAATCGCGCTGTTGGTTATCCATTGGCTGTCACCGGATCAATCGTGAGCGGCGCAAAGATGCCGCCTGAATAACCTGGCATGTTCTGGAGAAAGCATCCACCAAGCCGTCTGTCCAACACCGTGAGTTCGCCTGAAGGACCTTTATAATGAAAATAGGACTGATCGCATTATTACTGGCATTGCCCATTTCGGGCACGGCATTGGCTGACAGCGCAGGCAGTTCAATGCCTCCGGCAGGCAGTGTCAGTAAAGCCGAGGGGTTAAAGGCTTGGCAGAGGATTGAAGCCGTGGTGACTCACCCGCGCTGCGCCAACTGTCACGTCGGCCCCGACAATATTCCAATGTGGACCATCTCCGGTGAGAACAAGACCCGCCCACACGGCATGAATATCCACGCGGGTGACTCGCGAATAGGCGCTGAAACGGTGTCTTGCGTTGCTTGTCACGCAAGTTCGGATACACCAAACGTTGCTCCCAACATGCCGCCGCATGTGGGCCTTCCCTGGCAACTCGCCCCAGTGGCGTTCGAGTGGTTTGCAAAGACCGGCGCGGAGATTTGTACCCAGTTGCGCGACCCCAAGCGCAATGGGGGCCGTGATGCCGCGGGCCTGGTTGAGCACCTGCATCATGACGCAAAAATAAAGGGCTTTATTCCCTGGGCCTGGGTACCCGGGCCAGGGCGTTCTACACCGCCAGGCAGTTTCGAGACGCACGTGCAGGACATGACCGTGTGGGGTGCTGCAGGCCAGCCTTGCCCCGAATGATGAACATATTGATGTGCTTGCAAACAGTTCTTGGCGAGCAATCTGCGAGCGCGTGGCGCTCGTCCTTTAAACAGCCTTCGGGCAAACGCTTCGCAAAGCTGACCTGGCGTCAGCCATTTAAACACCTACGGGTCGGAGGATTTCATGATCACGCTTAATATCAATAACAAGGACCTGCGTGTCGACGTTGCCCCCGATACGCCTCTGCTGTGGGTGCTGCGCGATAGTTTGCAGCTTACCGGTACCAAGTTCGGCTGCGGTATGTCCCTGTGCGGGGCGTGCACCGTTCACCTTAATGGCCAGCCCGTCCGCTCTTGCGTTACAACTGTCTCGGCAGCAGTCGAGGCCAAGATCGTCACGATTGAAGGTGTCGGCGAAACCCCGACGGGTAAGATAGTTCAGGAGGCCTGGCAACGGCTAGACGTGGTGCAGTGTGGTTACTGCCAGTCAGGTCAGATTATGAGTGCTGTGGCTTTGCTGCAAACCAATCGCTCACCTTCAGATACCGACATCGATCGAACAATGGGTGGCAACGTCTGTCGCTGCGCAACCTATGTACGCATTCGCGCGGCCATCCATGATGCTGCCAAGTCGCTGGCTTGAGCAACGAGGTAATGAATATGATCCGGTCTATCGAGAACGAAAGTCGTCGCCGCTTCCTCAAAGGTACAGCAGGCCTCACTTTGGCCGTTTATATGCCTTGGTCGCTGGCTGACGGCGCCGCGCGCGCAGGCAAGAAGGAGGGCGAGTTCGAACCCAGCGCTTTCTTGCGCATCGGCGAGGATAATGTCGTCACCGTCATCTCCAAACATTTGGAGATGGGACAAGGCGCTTACACTGGTCTGGCCACTCTGGTCGCTGAGGAGCTGGATGCAGACTGGGCGCAAGTTCGTGTTGAAAGCGCCCCAGCAGAATCGCGCTACAAGAATTCGCTATTGGGTATTCAAGGTACCGGTGGCAGCAGCTCCATCGCCAACTCTTGGGAACAACTGCGCATGACCGGAGCTACCGCTCGCGCCATGCTGGTATCGGCCGCGGCTTGGCTGTGGAAAGTGCCGGCGCAAGAAGTCGAAGTGGTAGATGGCGTGCTGCGGCATGCTGCGTCGGGTAAGCAGGCAACATTCGGCCAACTTGCCCAGCTCGCCGCCGATCAGCCGGTCCCGGCCGAGGTCAAGCTCAAAGATCCTAGTGCATTCAAACTGATTGGTCGGCAGCATCTGGCGCGTAAAGATTCGGCTGACAAGGTCAATGGCAAGGCGATCTACACCCAGGACATTCACTTGCCCGGCATGCTTACGGCTGTGGTTGCTCATCCACCGCGCATTGGCGCCAAGGTGAAGTCTTTTGATGCCAAGGCGGCGCTTGCCATCCCTGGAGTGGTACATGTGGTGCAGATCCCCAGCGGCGTCGCAGTTGTGGCTAAAGACACCTGGAGCGCGAAGAAGGGCCGTGACGCTGTAGCGATCCAGTGGGACGAGAGTGGAGCCTTCAAGCAGAGTTCGGAGCAATTGTTCCAGCGCTACCGTGAGTTAGCCAAAACCCAGGGCACGGTTGTTCGCAACGATGGTGATGTTAATACCGGCCTTGCGGGCGCAACGCGTACGCTGGAAGCGGAGTACGACTTTCCCTTTCTTGCCCACTCGGCCATGGAGCCGATGAACTGCGTGGTCGCCCTGACTAAGTACGGTTGCGAAACTTGGCATGGTGCGCAAATGCAGTCACATGTGCAGACGGTGTTGGCCGATCTGTTCGGGCTGGAACCGGAGCAGGTTCGGGTCCACACGCTTTACGCCGGTGGCAGTTTCGGCCGGCGGGCTAGTAAAGATGCTGATTACGTTTTGGAAAATGCCCATATCGTCAAAGCTATCGGTGGAAAAGCTCCGGTAAAGCTGGTGTGGTTGCGCGAAGACGACATGCAGGCCGGCCATTACAGACCGATGTACCATCATCGTCTAACTGCGGGGCTAGATGAGCAAGGCAAACTGGTCGCCTGGCAGCACCGTTTGGTCGGTCAATCCGTGTTCGCAGGATCACCTTTCGCTGCGTTTATCAAGGATGGCATCGACTCCACATCGGTAGAGGGAGGGTCGACGCTTCCTTATCGAATCCCCAATCTGCGTGTTGATCTGCATACCCCAAGCGATATCCCAGTACCCATACAGTGGTGGCGGGTAGTGGGGCATTCCCATAACGCTTTCTCCACTGAGTGTTTTTTTGACGAGCTCGCTCAGATGGCGGGACAGGATCCAGTGGCCTGGCGCCTGGCAATGCTCGAAGGGCATTCACGTCACATCGAAACGCTCAAGTTGGTGGCGCAAAAGGCTGCCTGGGACGCGCCGTTGGCAGCTGGCAAGCAGGGTGAACGTCGTGGCCGGGGAGTGGCTCTGCATGAAGCCTTTGGCTCTGTGGTGGCGCAAGTGGTCGAGGTTACGGTGCAAAGCGACGGCAAATTCAAAGTGGACCGTGTGGTCTGCTCGGTGGAATGCGGCATTGCGGTCAACCCGGATGTAATCCGTGCTCAGGTCGAGGGCTCCATTGGCTTCGCTCTCTCAGCGGCCATGCACGAAGCGATTACCTTGACCGACGGTAAGATTGATCAATCCAACTTCCATAACAACGAACCGCTGCGCATCTATGACATGCCTAAGGTCGAGGTACATATAGTGCCGTCGGCAAGCCCGCCAAGCGGTATCGGTGAGCCGCCCGTTGCGCCCCTCGCGCCGGCGCTGGTGAACGCCTTGGCTGCGGCGACCGGCAAGCGTATTCGGCGCTTGCCTATCAGTGCTCAGTTGTCGGCTTGACCATGCAGCATTTGGACTTGCAGGTTATTGAGCAAGCGTTGACCTGGACCCGCAGTGGCGAGGATGTTTGGCTGTGCACAGTTCTCGCCACTTTTGGGTCCTCTCCGCGAGGGCCAGGTTCCTGGCTCGTGGCCCGCAGCGATGGGCGCTACGTTGGCTCACTGTCGGGTGGCTGTGTCGAGGAGGATTTCCTTGAGCGCTTGCAGGAGGGTGAGTTCGGGGATCGTATTCAGGTCGTACGTTACGGGGATGCCCAGGGTGGACCACGGGATTCGCGAATCACTCTGCCTTGCGGTGGAATATTGAAAGTGCTGATCGAGCGTCTGCCGGCCGACTCGGCGACACTGGACCAGCTGGAGATCATGCGTTCGACACTGCGCGGGCAGCGCCATCTGCTGCGTTGTGTCAACTTAAGCAGCGGCGATGCCCGTTTCGAGGTCGACGACGGCCTTGGCCCGCGGGTAGTTGAACAGGTCGAAAGTGAAATCGTGCATTTGCGGATCGGTCCGGCTGCGCGCCTGATCATCGCAGGTATGTCGCCGGTATCCGTGGCGTGCGCCGAGTTCGCCCGCACGCTTGGTTTCGAAGTCATCCTTTGTGACCCTCGGGAGGAAGCTCTAGTAGGTGTCGAGCTACCCGGCATAGAGGTTAAAGCTATCTTGCCGTCGATGTTCATCAGTGCCGGCGGATGCCATGCTGCCACTGCCGTAGTGGCACTGACCCATGATCCGCGCATCGACGACTTGGCGATGATGGAGGCTGTAGGCACGTCGGCCTTCTACATCGGCGTCATGGGTTCGCTACAAACCTCTAAGCTGCGCGCGGAGCGACTGCGCCGCATCGGGAGGTTAAGCGACAAGCAAATTGCTCGACTGCACATGCCGATAGGGTTGTCCTTGGGCAGCAAGACGCCTGCCGAGATCGCACTGGCGGTGATGGCGGATATCATCCGAGTCCAGCGTGGAAGGTCACGCGATGCGCTCTGAACCGATCGTCGATGGGCAAGGGCGGCGTCTGGGAAACCTGCGTCTGAGCCTGACCAGCGCATGTAATTACGCGTGCATCTACTGCGTGGCTGATGGCAAACGTCTTCAGGCTCGCAACGATAGCTTGTCGCTGGACAAGTTGTTGCTGGCGGTGGAATACCTGAAAACCGTAAATCCACTGGAGCGCCTGAGGATCACCGGCGGCGAGCCGCTGATCAGCCCTTTGTTCGATGGCTTCCTCGGGGCAGTAGGGCGGCTGGGCTTCGAAGATGTATCGCTGACCAGCAATGGTCAATTGCTGTCGCGCAAGCTCCCTCTGTTATTGGAGGCCGGCGTCAAGCGTATCAATATTTCGCTCGACACCCTGGATGCAGAGGCTTTCCAGCGCATCGCCCGGGGTGGGGATCTGGCCACAGTACTCGATGGCATTGACCAGGCCCTGGAGGCTGGTTTGCAGGTAAAAATCAACATGGTGCCGCTTCGTGGGCACAACCATGATCAGATCTTACCTCTACTTGAGTACTGTCTGGCCCGGGGGGTGGAATTGCGCTTCATCGAGTTGATGCGCATGGGGCATCTGGCCCGCGATGATGAAACTTTTCGTCGGCAGTTCTATGGCATGGCCGAGATTCTTGAGGTTATCGGTCAGCACCGTCCGTTCAGCGCAGTACCGAGTGCGCCCAGCGCCACGGCATTGCGCTTCAATATACCGGGGCGAGGTCACTTCGGCGTGATCGCCAACGCCAGCGCGCCTTTTTGCTGCAGTTGTAACCGAGTGCGCCTAAGTTCGAGCGGGTGGCTGCATGGATGCCTTTCCTCCAGCCAAAGCCATTACTTGGGTGATGCCCTTGAACTTCCACGCGATCTTGCCTTGTCACGTATTCGCGAATTGTCGAGGCACGCTTTACTGGACAAACAACCGACTCATTTCACGGGCGACCTCATGATCATGAAAGTCATTGGTGGGTAAGAAGCAATGATCCCTGAAACTGAATTGCCACCTCGGGTATGGGTAATACGCAGCATGGTTTCTACCCGGGCTAGGAGCCTGGGCCTGCTAAGTGGTATACGGGCAATCGAGCACGCGGATGCATTGTCAGCGGCGAGCTTTCTTCGTGACATGCCCTGGATCACTGGCGACACTCTGCATCATCTCGTGTCAGTAGTCTCGCCTGAACGCATAGTTATTCCGACATTTAGGAGGGTGCAAGGGGCTAATTTCTTGTTAAAGCGGCAGTTCTGGCAAACGTTAAAGTTGCTTGCTGAGGACTTCGATGAAAAAGACCAGTTGCAGGTAGTTCCGCACCCTGTATGACCCCAGAACTAAGCGATATCGATTCCCCGCGGCGTGTCGAAATCGAAGAGCCCATCGAATGGTGATCACACCTTTAGAGTTTTCATCGTTCGCTTAGCTGTACAAATACGCCGTTCTACCTTTTTAAAGCTGGTTAAATGCGAATAACAACATCCAAGTCTGCAAGCTACACATCGAGCAACATTCATCTCTGAAGCTTTTCTGTAGAGCTCCTTTGGAAAGAGATGAATCTTTAGCGCCCCTTGGGGCGCTTTTTTTACCTAGTCGTTGGAAAATATATCTACTCAGGGTACCTGCAGTTTGACATATCCCTTCTAAGCGCAAGTCCTCGCCTGGAAAAGCGAATCGCAGATACCCACCCGCGTCGCCATGGTGCTTCCCGAAATGTTCCAACTGTCTGACAAAGAGCGGAAGAGCTGGCAGCGGTCTATGACCGAGCCAGAATAGCTGAACTGGCTTGCGAGGCAGCATACACAACAATCAAGAAAGCCTAGGCAAAGTGACGAAATGTAGGCGCCGGAGGAGTGGGCACAAATGCAAAAGAATACTGAAAGGCTGGCAATCTTGATTGCCCCATCGACTAAACAGCGTCTGGAGCAGGTCGTGAAAGAGGAAGACTAAACAACCTCGCAAATCATTCGGGGGCTGATAAAGCTCTACGCGATGGTGTTTGCAGCGCTCAAGGCATTATTGTTTCCCGACTAAATGTATGAATCCAAGGGATTCGAGGACTAATTCGAGCAGCGCAAGCGCTGGTTTTTCGGACTACTTGCCTTTGCGTTTTTGCTAGATGTTGGAGATACATTAATCAAAGGCGAGGACTATCTGTTCTCACTCGGGGGCGAGTACTTGATCCGACAGATTGCGTTCGTCCTCCTTTGCATAGTTGCAGTAGCAATCACTTCAAAGAAACTCCAGATGGTGTTGGTGCTCGCGGCCATTACTTATCAAGTGAGTTGGATCTCGAGGCTTTACGTCATCCTTTGACAAGGCACGCACCCGCGGGTCTCCTACGCGCGCCCCAAGTTTCGATCTGCACGGGGCGGCCCCGCAAACCACCGGTTTGAGAGCCCAAGTAACCGTGGCCTGATATGGTTCTACACCGGGTTGTAGTCGATGGGCACGGCCTCGTCTTCCAGGTAGCGCGTCAGCGCTACCCAGGGTTTAAGTCTGTAACCCAGGGTGTTGGCCGTTGCTGATCCATTGGACATCTGATCGAGGTCGGGCGAGAAAGTCATGTCGCAGGTTGTGCCAGATTAGGAGGCGATCAGCGGCGATAAGCTGATACCGGCATAAGTTTGCCGGTATCTCTTTTACTGCCGCATCAGGAGAATCCAGTCACCGCATGGGGTACATATGGGGCCTCAAGGCGCCTGACTTCCTCTTCGCTCAATACCAACTCCAGCGCAGCGATTGCGTCGTCGAGTTGGGTTGCCTTAGAAGCGCCAACGATAGGTGCTGAGACGCCACGCTTGGCTAACACCCATGCCAAGGCAATTTGCGCCATAGGCACGCCTCGTCCCCCAGCAATCTGCTCAACAACGTCAATCACCCGGCCGTCTTCGACTTCCGTAGCTTGGTAAAACGACTGCCCTGAGACATCGGTTTTGGTGCGCTCGGTCTGTTGGCCGTATGGCCTGGTCAGCCTGCCGCGTGCCATTGGGCTCCATGGCATCAAACCCACACCCTGATCAAGGCAGAGTGGGATCATTTCCCGCTCCTCTTCTCGATACACCAGGTTCAGATAGTTCTGCATGGACACAAACTTGCTCCATCCGTTTGCCACGGCGACCTGCTGTGCTTTGGCGAACTGCCAGGCGTACATGGATGAGGCGCCGATGTATCTCGCTTTGCCTGCTTTGACGATGTCATGCAGGGCTTCCATCGTTTCTTCGATAGGCGTGTCGTAGTCACAACGATGAACCTGGTACAGATCGATGTAGTCGGTGCCCAAGCGGGTCAGGCTCGCATCAACGCAAGCCATGATTGCTTTACGGGAGAGACCTTTCTCGTTTGGCTTTGCTGAGCCTTCCCATTCCCTCATGTTTGCCGGGAAAAATATCTTCGTGGCGATCACGGTTTCTTCTCGACGCGTGAACTCCTTTAGGAGCTTGCCAACGATGATTTCCGACGTTCCAGCGGAGTAGCTGTTTGCTGTGTCAAAAAAGTTGATCCCTTGCTCCACTGCGTGCTTGATGATCGGTCGGCTTGCTTCCTCACCCAATGTCCAGGGATGCATGCCAGCATCAGGATCACCGAAGGTCATGCATCCAAGGCACAGTCTGGAAACATCAAGGCCTGTGCTACCAAGTTTCACGTACTTCATAAATCCTCCATCAAAACCCCGATTGGGTGGGTAGTTGCATTCGCAGCCCTCAACGCAAAAACCGAGCAAGCTCGGTTTCTATGTCATTGCGTGTTTAGTCTTTGAAATCGCTCGAGATAGAAAGCTCTTTCCATTCGAGCAACTCAGCTTCAACCAAACGATTCTTCTCGCCAACGATGGCTACCGTGTCACTACCCATCGCCAGACGCTGTGGAGGGTTAGGCGCATTGACCAGCGTCAACATGGCTTCTGCAAACTTCAATGGATCACCGGGCTGTGCGTGGTTAGCGCCCTCAGCAAACTGCCGCATTTTACCGACCGTCTCATCGTAGTCAGACAGCTGCAGCGCGGTCTTGATCAACGACTGCTCATCAAGAAAGTCGGTGCGGAAGAAACCGGGCTCAACGACCGACACTCGAATCCCCAGAGGTGCCAATTCCTGATGCAGTGCTTCGGTAATGCCTTCCACAGCAAACTTGGTGGAGCAGTACACCCCCCAACCAATAAACGCCTGATAACCGCCTACCGAGGAAATATTGATGATGTGCCCGCTACGTTGCCGACGCAGGTGTGGCAGAACAGCGCGCGTCACGTTGAGCACACCGAAGACGTTTGTGGCGAACAGGCGTTCCGTCTCTTCAGCACTGGTTTCTTCAACGGCGCCCAACACGCCAAAGCCGGCGTTGTTGACGACCACATCGATCTGGCCAAATCGCTTGATACCTTCGGCAACAGCCTGATGTGCTTCTTCTTCGCTGGTTACGTCCAGGCGTACAGCCAACAGATTCGGGTGATTTCCCAAGCGACTGGTAATGTCTTGAGGCTTGCGAGCGGTAGCGATGACTGCATCACCAGCACGCAGGGCTTGTTCTGCGATGAGTGTGCCAAAACCACGAGAAGCGCCTGTAATGAACCAAGTACGCATATCAACTCCTCCTGCCAGTAGCCCGTGCGGCATTGCCGGGCCTTGCTGATAAGTTGACGCAACTTTAAATGTGCATTACTGATGTGTTAATACCATGAAATTTACTTAACTCTGTGAAAGCGGCTCACAAATGAAATCTCCATCTCCCGCCGATTTATCGATCTTTTTGAGCATCGCTCAGCATCTAAACCTGAGTAGAGCGGCGATAGATCTTGGCCTTACCCCCTCAGCATTGAGCCATTCGCTGCGAGTACTGGAAAGTCGTCTCGGCGTGCGCTTATTCAATCGAACGACTCGTAGCGTCGCCCTTACGGAGGCGGGGGAGCGGCTGTACATTCGTTTGCGGCCTGCGTTTCGAGATATCGATGATGCCCTTGAAGATCTCAATAGCTTTCGTGACAAGCCTTCTGGCAGTTTGCGCATCACCGCTGGACGCCAAGCTTGCGAATTGGTGCTGCTCCCAATTGTTAGCCCGTTTCTCCAGCAGTACCCGGATATCAGAGTAGAGATTGTCGAAAGTGATGCGTTTGTAGACGTAGTAGCTGGAGGGTTTGACGCTGGGGTGCGCTTCGGTAATCGTCTAGAAGCAGACATGGTTTCTCTGGCTATTGGACCCAATATGCGGTCAATTGTTGTGGGGGCACCTTCGCTTTTCGAACGCCATGCTGCGCCGCAAAAACCCGCGGATTTGCATCGTCTTCCCTGTATTCGCCATCGATTTCCCAGCGGCTCGATTTATCGCTGGGAATTCGAGCGGGGGGGAATCGCCCAGGAACTCGAAGTGAACGGCCCACTCACTCTGGGTGACGTCAGCCTTATGCTCGGACCAGCCATAGATGGGCTGGGGTTGGCTTATGTCTTTGAAGGCATGGTGACTGAATATTTAGCAGATGGGAGACTGAAACAAGTCTTAGCCGACTGGTGTCCATACTATCCAGGGTTGCACTTGTACTACCCTGGCCGGCGACATACTCCTGCTCCGCTAAAGGCATTTATTGAATTCACTCGCTCTACCCGCCAGATCAAAAATTTATAGCGTTATTATTTTCCAAAGACCTCTGTAGTTTGCGTTCCTGGACGCAATTGTCAGGATTTCAGAGGCGCCAGAAGCTCGCTTCAAGTCTACAAATTGAGGTGATCGGATAGCGCTCGACGGCGGTTTGGGAGCTGCAGCGTATGACTTTTTCGAGAAGTGGCTATTGGACTTCAGCCTGGGGGCATCCTTTTCAAACTATCCAAAGAATGCCTCTAGATGTGCCCCCAATGTAGCAATCGTCTGGAAGTGAATAGATCTCCATGGCCTATGAAAAGCCAGAAATGATCAGCCAAACAGCCTGCCTGACGACACCTAAAGACTCTCAGGATCGCCAAAAAACATCTGAATCCGCGACCTCAACCACCGTTCCCCCGGATCATTATCCTGTGACCCCCGCCACGCCATATGCAGCTCAAACGAGCGCACTGGCAACGGCGGGTCCTCGGCACGCAAACCACCCGCCGAGGTCAGCGCTTCCGCCGCATAATCCGGCACGGTGGCCAGAATGTCCGTACCCGCCAGCAACGTACCCAGGCCGTTGAATTGGGGCACCGCGAGCACAACGTGGCGCTTGCGGCCGAGTTTTTCCAGCTCTTCATCGATAAACCCGCTCAAGTCACCGGCAAAGGACACGAGCGCGTGGGGCCGTGAGCAGAAGTCGTCCAGGCTCAGCGAGCCCGGTACGCTGTCAGCGCGCAGCAGTTTGGGCAGGCTGCGGCGCAGTACCTTGCGTTTGGCGTTGGCGGGCAGGTCGGCGGTATAGCTGACGCCAATGGAAATTTCACCGGAGGCCAGCAGGCCGGGCATGAGGATGTAATTGACGCGGCGTACCACCAGCACAATGCCGGGGGCTTCGGAACGCAGGCGTTTGAGCAACTGTGGGAGCAAGGCGAACTCCACGTCGTCGGAAAGGCCAATGCGAAACACGGCGGTGCTGGTAGCCGGGTCGAATTCGGCGGCGCGGCTGACGGCGGTGGAGATCGAGTCCAGGGCCGGGGAGAGCAGGGCGAAGATTTCCACGGCGCGGGCCGAGGGTTCCATGCTGCGCCCGGTGCGCACGAACAGGGGGTCATCGAACAACCCGCGCAGGCGTGACAACGCCGCGCTGATGGCCGGCTGGCCGAGGAACAATTTCTCGGCGGCGCGGGTCACACTGCGCTCATGCATCAAGGTTTCGAATACGATCAAGAGGTTAAGGTCGACACGACGCAGGTCGTTACGGTTCATCTTGTGTCCTGGAAGAGTCAGCAGACTTGATGTGAGCGGTCATGTAGCAACCCCTGAGGTTCGATTCAGAGGGATGACCGGCATGAATCTTACGGGGAAAGGCTGGTACTCTGCACCGGCTAATTGATTTTTCCTACGATAGTTGAGGGGTGTTCCTCGCTCGCGGAATCAATGACAGGCATGTCGACTATTAATGGTGACCGGTGGTCTTACCCCCAAAGCCCAGATAAAGTTCATGGCATTAGAGGTTACTTTGACGAGGTTTGCGATGTCCCGCACGATCCGTTTTCACAAGTTTGGTCCGGCCGAGGTGCTCAAATGCGAAGAGCATGCGGCCGCGCAGCCCGCACCGGGCGAAGTGCAGGTGCGTGTCGACGCGATCGGCATCAGTTGGTACGACATTCTGTGGCGCCAGAACCTGGCGTCTTCCCATGCACGCCTGCCTTCTGGCCTGGGCCATGAGATGGCCGGGGTTGTGGTTGCCCTCGGCGACGGCGTGGATGACTTGGCGGTGGGCGATAAAGTGGCCAGTTTTCCGGCCGAGAGCCCCAATGATTACCCGGTGTATGGCGAGCAGATCGTCTTGCCCCGTTCGGCCCTGACCCGGTACCCGGATGTCTTGAGCCCGATTGAAGCCAGCGTGCATTACACGCCGTTGCTCATCGCGTACTTTGCCTACATGGACCTGGCGCGGGTCAAACCCGGTCAGTTTGCCCTGGTGACCGACGCCAGCCACTGTGCCGGCCCTTCGTTTGTGCAGCTGGGCAAGGCCCTGGGTGTGCGGGTGATTGCTGCCACCAAAGACAGTGCTGAGCGCGAATACCTGCTGTCTCTCGGGGCGGAAAAGGTCATCGTTACCGAAGAGCAGGACCTGCTGATGCAGATCAACAAGTTCACGGACAACCGTGGCGTTGACGTGGTGTTCGATGGCCTGGGTGGCCCGCAGATGTCGCTGCTCGGTGACGTCCTGGCGCCGCGTGGCAGCCTGGTGCTGTATGGCCTGCAAGGTGGCAACCAGACGCCATTTCCGGCCTGTGCGGCGTTCCAAAAGAACATTCAGTTCTTTGTGCACTGTATCGGCAACTTCACCGGCAAGCCGGAGCTGGGCATTATCCAGGACCAGGTGGCGTTGCAGCGTGCATTGCGTGATATCAACCAGCTGACCGCCGACGGTGTGCTTGTCCCACTGAAAACCACGGTATTTCCGTTCAGTCAGTTCGTCGAAGCGCACCGATACATGGATGAATGCCCTTGCCGCGAACGGGTGGCGTTGCAGGTTGAAGCTGTTTGAGCTGTAGGAGTATTCGCAAATGAATACTCCGGTGCCTGAGCTGATGAGGCAAATGCGCCATTTGACAGGGCTTAACCCGCACCGGGGTTGAGCCGCCGCACGGGCGCTGCGCCCCGTAAACAATACCGTTATTGCCCTACGCCGCCCTGAAACCCAGTGCGGCGCTGTTGTGTGGGCGTCATTTAAGTTGGGTTGGCAGGCCATCTGAACTGCTTTTCGACGCTGTTCTGTATCTGTTAATCATTGTTTGAGTGCCGATAATTGAGCCTTCTTTCTCATCTCAAGGATTGAGCCATGATTGAATGCCGGGCATTAACATCTCGCGCTTGCGGAACTAACGGTGGTCTGATTTTTTTTCGAAAAGTACAAAGTGTGCACCCTGTCGTTTTGCAAGAAGCCAGGATGAGTGGATGATTAATATTTGTCGGATGCTTCTCTAATTGCTTAGTTAAAGCAGTGTAGGACGTTGTCAGAGCCTTCCTAGGGCTGACGGTCTTGGGCGCTGTAAGGCGCGCAGCTACGCGATTCTGTCCTGGGATAGTCATCGACTGTTCTTTTGGTTGCACCTGCACTTTTGTTGCAGAGTGCTAATGTTGAATCCATGTCGTGCTGCGCAACGGATGACAAGCCTACAAGTGTAATAGGTCGAGCGCTCCTGTGTGGTAGTTGCTCGAAACTAATATTTCAACTCAGGTAGTAGAACGATGAGCACTATTCACGAACAAGCCATGAGCTATGTTTACCAGCAAGTTTTGCAACGTTTAGTGGGGCACTTTACCCGTGCTGAACGTACGGTGCTTCAATTGCTGATCCAGCGAATTGTGGTGGCCGCCGGTGGCATGGAGCAAGTGGGGAATTACAAAGTACTGATCGGGCACGGTGGCGGCGCAGTCAGCAGCTACACCTTGGCGATGCTGCGCGCTGCGCAACTGACCATTGCTGGGCGAGCACCCAAGACTTTTCATTTGCGCGTGGCCACGTTGCGGCACGCGGGTATGACTCAGGCCACGCTCGATTCGCTGCACCACGGCTACGGCGCGCTATTTTTCCACGATGACCCACGGGTGGAACTGTTGATGGTGGAAAACCAGGAAGTGCTGCCCTTCAATCATCAACGGCCTGCGGCCAGTGCCGGGCGTGAAGTGAGCCGGCGCAACAAGCTGATGATCGGGCACCTGACGTCCGGCGACATTCGCGCCACCCTGTGCAACGACACTTTTTTGGCCCTCGGCGATTTCTACCAGCGGGTCGCCACCTGGAGCGGCGGTGTGCATGCTCTGGTCAGCGGCGACTCGGTGCGCAAGCAAAGCCAATATATCGCGTGGCTGAAAAAAAGCGCCTTGGCAACCGGCCTGACATTCGCACCCGGTAACCCGTCGTCGCTCAATGCATGGTTTGCTCGCATGGAGGAATGGAGTGTCGGTTGCTACCGCCACCTGTATGGCGAGCACTACGCAGGCGCTGAGAGTCCTGGCCGGGGCGGGCACCGTCATGTGGCGTATATCGGCATTGCCGACCTGCTTGACGACGTGGACGTTGCCCACGCGCCCCTGCTCACTCAATTCCTCGCCCACAAGCGGGACCCATTCGAGTTCCACTTCAGCCATCCTGCTTACCCCAACCCTTTGCTCATGGCGCATTTGCATGGGTTGCAGGCCCAGTGCCTGCGCGAACTCTCCTACGAACATGGCGTCGAAGGGTTCCTGCGTCAGGCGGCGGACTACCTGCATCGAAGACAGGTGCCTGTTGCGTTGATCACCGAAGCGTGTGCTCTGCAGGGCCAGCTATTGTCTACAGCTTGTGCTCAGGCGTTCTCTGGCCTGGACGAAAGCCAATTGACCTGCCTGGTGTTCGCGCCCTTCGTCCAGCATGGCGAACGTCTGGAGGGTTACTTGCGTCAATGCCATCCCGGCATGCTGGTAGCGCTCCCCGAGCTCCATAAGGCCCTGCAGGGCAAGCCCGTCGCGGACATGCTGCACCAGTGGCTGACGGATATCAGCGGGTTGTCGCTGCCGTTGTTGCAGCATCTGTACCGCAAATGCCCGTTGCCGGGCAAACGCAGTGCGCGTGTATGCCAGCCTCGTTTCACGCGGTCCAAGTCTCGTATCCCTCAAGTGTCGGGACGCTAGTCGCGTGTACTCGCCTATGCAAGCGGGTGATCAGCGATGAACCTGAGGGGAGAGCGACAGGCAGACTTCGCCTATCAGGCGGTGTATCGCTACATGATCAACCTGATCAATGAAGTCAGCCGGGAAGCACCGGTCAAGCTACCGTCCCTGCGCCAGTTGGCGACGCGGTTGAACGTGTCAATCTCGACGATTCAGTACGCTTACTCGCTGTTGGAAAAAGAAGGGCGAGTGTATTCGGTGGCCAAGTCCGGCTACTTCGCCTGGCCCGTGGCCGCAACCATGCCCATCATGGCGGGTACGGACTTGCTCGAGCGCTTGTATACAGCGGCCCGGCGCCCGGCGATGGTTGTGCTCAGCAATGATGAACCGGCGCTGTTGGGGTCCCTCGATGGCGCGTTGCTGGCGCTGGAGCGCCAACTGGTGCGCCGGTATCCCCATCATCTGCAACCGTCGCAACCTTGTGGCGTGTGGGAGTTGCGTGCTGCATTGGCAGCCCGTTATACCGCGTCGCCCACCCATTGTTGGCAAGCTGATGAGGTGTATATCGGTGCCGACCTTCAGGGCGTCCTGGAAATCCTCGTTGACGCCCTGGACCTTAAAGGCACGGTGGTGGTAGTTGAATCGCCGTGCGATTACCTGGTCCTGCGCCTGCTACAGGCCGCTGGCGTGCGGGTCATTGAATGGCCCTGGCGTGCCGACGGCCGCCCGGACTTGACCACATTGGAGCACCTGCTGCGTCATGAACCAGTGCACCTCGTGCTGCTCTCATCCGTAGTCAGCATGCCCTCGGGTAACGCCATGACCGACCCCGAGCGGCTGCACGTAGCGCGTCTGCTCGACCAGCACGGCTGCTGGTTGCTGGAGAACGATACCTTTGGTGACCTGAGCTTTGCGCCGCCCGGATCGGCCTTGCGCAGCCTGGTCAACCCAGAGCGGCTGATCGTGTTTTCTTCGTTCGAAAAGGTTTTGGGCCCGGAAGCGCCCTTTGGTTACCTGCTGGCGCGGCAGATGAGCAATGAATTGCAGCGCCAGTTCTTGCTGCGTTCGTTTCGACTGTCCGCCATTCGTCAACGCGCCATTGCGCGGCTGTACGAAAGCGGTCGGTTCGACCAGCACCTGCACACGCTGCGCCAGCGCCTCCATGAGCAGGCGCACGCCATGAGTCACCGCTTGGATGCGCGTATGCAAGGGTGTGTGCATTACCGCATGCCTGTGGCCGGGGCGAGTTTCTGGTTGCAGTCGACGGCGCCGGTGGATATGCGCCTGGTGTTTCAGCGCATGCTCGCCCAGCAGGTGGTGATTGCTCCAGGCGAACTGTTCAGCCTCAGTGGTTTGCATCACCAGCATATGCGCTTGAGCCATACCTTCAGCGGCCATCCCAACCTGGACATCGCCCTGGATACGCTGGCGCAGACGCTCCTGCAGGCGCAGACTGATTAATGCGTGAAATTTCTCTTCAGGCCGTCGGATCGATACCGTCGCGCAGTAGTCCAAGTCTCAGTAAACTGTCATTTTTCCGAATCCTTCTTTTCGAGGTTTATGCATGACTATCAGTCCTTTTGCGGGCAAGCCGGCACCAGCCCAGTTGCTGGTGGATATCCCGCGACTGGTCACGGCCTATTACACCGGCCAGCCTGATGCAGCGATCTCCACTCAGCGTGTGGCTTTTGGTACCTCCGGGCACCGTGGCAGTTCGTTCGAACTGAGTTTCAACGAGTGGCACGTTCTGGCTATCAGCCAGGCGATCTGCCTGTACCGCGAAGCACAGGGCATCACCGGGCCATTGTTTGTCGGCCTGGATACCCATGCATTGTCGACGCCAGCCGGTGCCAGCGCCTTGGAAGTACTGGCGGCCAACGGCGTGCACGTGATGCTGGCCGAGGGCGACGAGTACACGCCGACGCCGGCGATTTCCCACGCCATCATCTGCTATAACCGTGGCCGTACCAGCGGTCTGGCGGACGGTATTGTGATTACACCGTCCCACAACCCGCCGCAAAGTGGCGGCTACAAGTACAACCCGCCTAACGGTGGCCCAGCCGATACTCACGTCACCAAGTGGATCGAAGCCAAGGCCAACGAACTGCTCGCCAACAAGCTGGCCGGGGTCAAGCGCATCACTCACGCCCAGGCGCTCAAGGCCGACACCACCCATCGCCATGACTACCTCAACAGCTATGTGGCCGACCTGATCAATGTGATCGACATGGGCGCGATCCGCAGCGCCGACCTGCGCTTGGGCGTGGACCCGCTGGGCGGAGCAGGGGTGCGCTACTGGTCGGCGATTGCCGAGCACTACCGCTTGAACCTGGAGGTGGTGAATACCGAGGTCGACGCCACCTTTCGCTTCATGAGCGTCGACTGGGACGGCCAGATTCGCATGGACCCGTCCTCCAGCTATGCCATGCAAAGCCTGATCGGTCTCAAGGAGCGTTTCGACGTTGCCTTCGCCTGCGACCCGGACCACGACCGCCACGGCATCGTCACGCCTTCCGGTGGTTTGCTGGCGCCCAACAACTACCTGGCGGTGTCCGTCGACTATCTGTTCCAGAACCGCCCGGACTGGCGTGCCGATGCGGCCGTGGGCAAGACCGTGGTCAGCAGCGGCCTGATCGACCGCGTCGCGGCGCGCATCGGCCGTCGCCTGTACGAAGTGCCAGTGGGCTTCAAATGGTTTGCCGATGGCTTGTTTGAAGGTTCGTTGGGGTTTGGCGGCGAAGAAAGCGCCGGTGCCTCGTTCCTGCGCAAGGACGGCAGCGTGTGGAGCACCGACAAGGACGGCCTGATCCCGGCCTTGCTGGCCGCAGAAATGACCTCGCGCAAAGGCCAGGACCCAAGCCAGATCTACCGTGGCTTGACCGATGCCCTGGGTGAGCCGTTCGCCATTCGCGTCGATGCCAAGGCCACTCCCGCGCAAAAAGCTCTGCTTGGCAAACTGTCACCGGAGCAGGTCACGTCCACGCAATTGGCCGGTGAGAGCATTCAACAGATCCTCAGCCATGCGCCGGGCAACAACCAGGCGATTGGCGGTTTGAAAGTCATGACCGAAAACGGCTGGTTTGCCGCACGCCCCTCGGGCACTGAGGACATCTACAAGATCTACGCCGAGAGCTTCATTGGCGAAGAACACCTCAAGCAACTGGTGGAAGAGGCGCAGGTGTTGGTTGACGGTGCAATCAGCCAATAACTGACACTCATGCGGTAGAGGTGTGGGAGGGGGCTTGCTCCCTCCCACATTAGATAGCAACAAGAGTTGAGATCAGGCCAGGTCCACCAGCACGATTTCGCTGTCTTCAATCGCCGTCACGCGCAATACCTGTTCATCCTCTACCGCCACACCGTCTCGCGCCTGTGCCCGCACACCATTGACGTCAATCACGCCCGTGGCTGGCACCAGGTACGCCCGGCGGCCGCTGTCCAGCCGGTACTCCGCGCTTTCTCCAGCTTTCAGGTTAGCTGCCACCAAGCGTGCATCCGCACGAATCCGCAAGCTTTCAGTGTCGCCAGCCTTGCCGCTGGCCAGCGTCACAAAGCCCTCGCGGTTGCCTTGCGGAAACGGTTTGGCACCCCAGGACGGTGGCAAGCCGGCTTCATTGGGAATGATCCAGATCTGAAAGATCTTGGTTGGCGTGGCCTCCAGGTTGTATTCGCTGTGGGCAATGCCGGTGCCCGCGCTCATTACCTGCACATCGCCGGCTTCGGTGCGGCCTTTATTGCCCAGATTGTCGGCATGGCTGATCGCCCCTTCGCGCACGTAGGTGATGATTTCCATGTCGCGGTGTGAGTGCTGGGGAAAGCCGCTGCCGGGGGCGATGATGTCGTCGTTCCACACCCGCAGGTTGCCCCAGTGCATGCGCTGGGGGTCGTGGTATTCGGCAAAGGAAAAATGGTGATGAGCGTCAAGCCAGCCATGGTGGGCGCCGCCCAGGCTGGTGAAAGGTCGAAGTTCAAGCATGATCGTCTCCTGTTGATGGCCCCATCATCCAGCAGCGCATGATCGATAAAAAGCGTAAAAACTGCCGGTTAATTATCCATTTATTCGATGGTTAACCCTGGTGTTCACTTTCACTTCATCGCCTAACTGCATGACAGCAAAGCAATTGGCTGGAACTGAGCGGCGTTTCCGGCGACCATGGCGCCTTGGTCAAAACAAGCTCACCGCAGGAGTCCGCGTGTCGCAACAACAGCCTGATCTGCCCCCCGAACTGCGCCCCTTGGCTGAAATGCCGCTGCTGAAACGGCTGGCCGCGCGCCTGTTCGGCCATGGCCTTACCCGTTTGCGCGCGCAGCACAGGTTTTCCTGGTTACATGGCCAGGCCGACGGTTTTCGCAGTGGGCATGAGGCGGGGGTTGAATACGGTTACCGCGAGGGCAAGGCCGATGGCATCGAGGAGGGCCGGCAAGTCCTGCTGATTCGAGACTTTCGCCCTGATGAGCACCGCGCACCAGGTATAGATGACAGCCTGTTCGACGACTGGCGATTGCCACTCACCGCAGAGGTGAAGAAGCGCATGAAGGCCGATGTCGCGCGCCTGCTGCCAGCCCATGCGCAGCCAAGCGTGGCGCAATGGAAGATGATCTTCAGCGACACCCCCTCGACCTCAGTGATTGCGGGTGCCGGCGCCGGCAAGTCGACGTCCTTGGTGCTGCGCATCCTGCTGCTCAGCCATTACCTGGGCTTTGAACTGAGTTCCATGACGGTGGTGACGTTCACCCGCGAGTCGCGCAAGGACTTCATCAACAAACTCATGGAAATTCTCAGCTTGTGGGGCCAACCTCTTGGCAGCAAGGAGGCCCAGGCGGTGGTGCGCACCTTTCACTCGCGCATCCTGCCCATGGTGCGCAGCCTGCCGGGCTTTGAACGGCTGCAGGCCTTTGAGAACCTCAGCGGTGGTTTTGAAGACGCCGACAGCAACGCCTTCGACCTGCGTATCAGTGACGCCCAGCGGCAGCAGATGAACGCTTGTTATCACCGCTTGTATGGTCGCCATCAGCGTTTTCGCGAGTTAATTGCACCCTTGGCCCGCCATGGCCTTCAGCTCAAGGAATTGGAACGCGATCATCCGGACGTGCAAAAGCGCATGGCCGTGACTGAATTGGCCGCCAAGCGCGATGAAGAACTCTGTGATGTGATTGAAGACCTGTGGTTTCGCGCCGGTGCCTGGCCGATCAAGGGCATCGAACCCAGCCGTCAGACCTTTGAAATCAACGGCGCGCAATTTCATTGCCATGGCTACATCGCGGAGCTGGATGCCTGGGTGGTGCTGGGGTTCGATGGGCGCGAAAACCCTCAGATCAGTCGGCCGAACTCGAAACTCTCGGTGCGCGCTGAATGGGCAGTGAAGCGCACTCTGTTTCAAGCTTTCTGTAATAAGCCTTTGATATGGCTGGATAATTACGAATCTTCAAGGCGTCTTTTGAGCAGCCTGGGTGGCGATGCCACGGCCGGGCCGGGCTTTGATTACAAGGTCAAAGGTGAACTCGCTTCAGCCCCCCTGTTGGACAGTTTTGTCATGGCGGCCGGGTTTATCGAGAACCTCGGTTTGGATGTGCCTACGGCGGTTGGCCAGATGAGCTTCGCCAAGGACGACCCGGACCGGCTGTTTTTCGAGGCCCTGAGCATTTTCTGGAAGGCGCTGGAAGATCACCTGCTGGAACAATCGCCGCCGATCATGACCTACAACCGGATGTTTTCCCTGTTTGGTGAAAACACCCCTGAGAACCTCAAGCTGCTGAGTGATCCGTTGTTGCGGCCGATGTCGCACCTGATGATCGACGAATTCCAGGACGTATCGCCGCAGATCGTGTCCTGGATCCGCGCCAGCCTGCGGGAAATTCGCAGCCGTGGGCCGGCCATGCACGTCGGGCGCGGTGCGCAACGCTCATCGTTGCTGTGCGTGGGGGACGACTGGCAATCCATCTACGGCTGGCGTGGCAGTTCGCCCAAGTACTTCATGGAGTTTAACAAGGAGTTCGTTTCGCCCAGCACCACCCGCGTGATGCTGGGGGAGAACTACCGTAGCCACCAGCACATCATCGACGCTGCCGAACATATCGTCCGTAGCGCGCCGGCCATCCCGGGCAAAAAGGCCAGGGCCAGTGGCGAGCCCAAGGCGCTGGTGCCCGTCACGGTGTTGGAACGTGACGACGCGGCACTGGCGCAGCGGTTGCTGGAGCATTATCAGCGGGGCGATTCGATCCTGATGCTTTATCGAAAAGGTAGCGATAAGTTATTGATTAATGAGCATATTCAGTCTGTCGTTAATGTGGATTCTAGCTTGGCGCCTCAGGCGCGCAGGTTGAAACAGCTGACGTATCACAGTGCCAAGGGGCTGCAGGCGGACGCGGTGTTTTTGCTGGGGGATTGTCAGCATGTCACCAGCTCGCCGTACAAGAACCAGGTATATCGCATGGCGGGCTTGGGTAAGGATGGCGATAGCGAGCCTTATGACAATGCGCAGAGAGACGAAGTGTTGCGCCTGGCCTATGTGGGGATTACCCGGGCGGTCAGCCATTGTTATTGGTATGTGGAAAAGCCGGAAGGCCAGGGTGTGAATGTGCCCAGGGCGTCTGAGCGAGTGGATGGCAGAAAAGCTTTTTTTGATGATCAGCGTGCAGTGAAGGGGGCTGGCTGACCTTCGATGAAGGCCCGACGCCGAGGCGTCTCTACCTGACAACACGGGGTCGAAAATGTGGGAGCTGGCTTGCCTGCGATGGCGGCCTGACAGCCGACACAGTTATACCAAGTACATCTCCGTTCCTGCGGTAACGGCTACTTAGGGGGCCGCCCTTACGGCGGCCCACGAATTCAAGCCTGCGTTCGGCGAGCGTGGTTTGACGGGGCGCCTGAGATCAAGATCAGGATAAGGATCAAGAGCGACTCACTTCGCATCGTGGTAACCGTCAGAGCGGGCCATTAGCCCCGCCTCACGCCCGCAACGAAACCGGCGGCACGAAACTCTCCAATTCATCCTCCACTGCCTCGATGATGCGCTCCACATCAGCCGCGTTCATCACCGTAGCGCACGGGATCCCCGCGATGGCGATCAATGTCTCGCCGCTGGCCCGGTCGAACAGGCGGGCGATCATGCTGCCGGGGGCGTCCATGCTGCCCTCGAAGCCCATCGGGTGAAAATGCCAGCGCATCAGCTGGCAGGCGTTGGGAAATGTCACTTTGTTCATGTTGCCCACCTTGTTCATTGAGCGCTTCCTTTAGCTCGCGGCAGGGGCCAGGACCTTCACTGGTCATGACAGCTAAGGGCTTAAAAATAGCATTCGTTCGCAACTGCAAGGTGACTTTTTTCGGCCCGTTCGGCGGTTCTTTCGCCTGGTTTTGATATAGATCATGTCCTACAAAGGAATAGGCAAAAGGCCATTAGTCAGACACTCGATCTGACCATTGAAGGCAAGGGTAAACTTCGGCATTCTCAAAAATTTTCCCCGCCGTAGAGCCCGATATGTCCGACATCGCTCCAGACGATGAGTGTCACAATTCCCACGCTACCGGCGCGCTGGTGCTGCGCCATCACCTGTGCTGGCGACATCGCGATCTGGACGGGGTGATGGCTTACTACCACCCCGAGATCCTGTACCACGATTTCTTCCAGAACCGTGTGGTGGGCTATGCCGAGTTGCGCGAGTACTTGCAGGCCAGCATGCCTCGTGAGGCGGATGAGGCGATTGAACACACTGATCGCATCCGCGCCGATGGCGATACCGCGTTTATCCAGTACCGCATTACCTTGCGTGGCGGCCAGGGCCTGGTGTCGTTTCGTACCAGTGAGGCCATTACGGTGCGCGACGGGTTGATCTGGCGGGTGAATGAATATGCATCTCTGGTGCACGAGCAACCGACCCAGGCGCTGCGTCCCACGGTCAGCCGCCTGGGCTTGTCGCCCCAGCAATTGGGCTATATGGCCAATGATCTACAACAATATTTCGAGCGTCAGCAGCCGTACCTGGACCCGGAGCTGGACCTGCAGCGGGTCGCCAAGGCCTGCGGCTACAGTCGCAATCAGATGTCCTACCTGCTGAACCAGGTGCTGGGGCAGAGCTTCTATCGCTACGTCAATCAGGCGCGACTCCAGCATGTACTGGCCGCGCTGGACCACGCCACCGCGCCGGTCAAAGTCGATGAGTTGGCCTTTGCCGCCGGTTTCAATTCACTCTCGGCGTTCTACAGCGCTTTTCGCCAGCACACCGGGCAATCGCCCAAGGCGTACCTCAAACAAATTTCTGTGCGTGCACGCGCGCAAGACAGCCCCTGACGCTGCACTCTAGGATCGGCCCTATCGAACCGAGGTAGGGGAACCTGGCATGCCGGCATGGCGCAGTATCAGTTTATGGATGGACCAGTTGGACGAGCCGCTGGTCGCGCGCCCGTCGCTGGAGCACGACCTGGACGTCAATGTGGCGATTATCGGCGCCGGCTATACCGGCCTGTGGACCGCCTATTACCTGAAGCGCCAGGCCCCTGAGCTGAAAATTGCAGTCATCGAGGCACAAACGGCCGGTTTCGGCGCATCCGGTCGCAATGGTGGCTGGTTGATGGGCAACCTCTTGGGGGAAGACCGCTTGCTGGCTGAGCTTGCCCCCCAGCAGCGTCGCGCTTCGTTTGACCTCTTGCATGGCATTCCTGATGAAGTGGCACAGGTGCTGGTTCGCGAAGGCATTGACTGCGACTACCGCAAAGGCGGCGCCTTGTATTGCGCCGCACGCTACCCCGAGCAGGAAGGCAGCCTGCGCCGCTATCTGGACAAGCTGTACGCCCAGGGCCTCACCGAAGACGACTACCGCTGGCTCAGCCCGCAGCAATTGGCCGAGCAGGTCCGCATTGCCAAGCCTTATGGCGGCATCTATGCCCCCCACGTCGCGACGATCAACCCGGCGAAGCTGGTGCGTGGCCTGGCGCGGGCGGTTGAAAGCCTGGGCGTGACCATTTACGAAAACAGCCCCGTGACCCATTGGCAGTCCGGCAGCCTGCGCACTGCCAAGGCCTGCGTGCGCGCCGCCTGGGTGGTGCCTGCTGTCGAGGGTTACGCCAATACCTTGCCGCCGTTGGGCCGCTACCAGTTACCGGTGCAGAGCTTGATTGTCGCCACCGAACCGCTGCCGGCCAGCACCTGGGAGGGCATCGGGCTCAGCCAGGGCCAGGCCTTTGGCGAGAGCAGCCGACAAGTCACCTACGGCCAGCGTACGGCCGACAATCGCCTGGTGTTCGGCGCCCGTGGTGGCTATCAATTTGCCGGCAAGTTACGGCACAACTTCGACCTGACGGACAGCGAAGTAGAGTTGCGTCGCTACCTGTTTGGTGAACTCTTCCCACAGCTGAAAAAGGCCAGGATTACCCACTCCTGGGGCGGCAACCTGGGCATGTCGCGCCGTTTTCGTCCGCACATGCTCTGTGACCACGCCACTGGCATCGCACTGTCCGGCGGTTATGGCGGGGAGGGGGTGGGCGCCACCAACCTCGGCGGCCGTACCCTGGCCGACTTGATCCTGGGCCGCGACACTCCGTTGACCCGACAACCCTGGGTGATTCGCGAAGGCGGACTCCAGGCGCTCAAGGCCTGGGAGCCCGAGCCGTGCCGCTGGCTGGGTTACAACGCGATCATTCGCAGTTTTGTCCATGAAGACCAGGTGTTGGCCAACCCCAACACTCCGCCCTGGCGCCGCAAGCTGGCAACCGGCGTTGCCGGTTTCATGGAAGGCTTCATGCACTGACTCGTTCCACCCACAGGGGAAAACCCATGAGCATCACGCAATTCAAAGACACGCTGAACACCGCTCTGCCAGATTCATCACCGGTGGCGGTGCCCCTGAGCGAGCCCATCGCCGTGGCCTCGACACTGAGCGTGGAGCGCAACGACGGGGTCGAGACCGGCATCTGGGCGTGCACCCCGGGGCGCTGGCGTCGGCAGATTAAATCCCAGGAGTTTTGCCATTTCATCCAAGGGCGCTGCACCTTCACGCCCGACAACGGGGAAACCCTGTACATACAAGCCGGTGACGCACTGATGTTGCCAGCCAATAGCACCGGTATCTGGGATATCCAGGAAACTGTGCGCAAGACCTACGTCCTGATTCTGTAACGCTTTGATCCTTGATCGCCTGCCATAAAAACACCCTAAAACCGCCAGGAAATCGAACCATGAAAGCCATTGCCCTGTTGCCCTTGATGTTGCTGGCTACTATCAGCCAGGCTGCCGAGACCGTGAAGATCTATAACTGGTCGGACTACATCGCACCGGACACCACCAGGAATTTCCAGAAAGACACCGGCATCGGTTTCACCTATGACCTGTACGACAGCAACGAAACCCTCGATGGCAAGCTGATGACCGGTAAATCGGGTTACGACGTGGTGTTTCCTTCCAACCATTTCATGGCGCGGCAGATCCAGGGCGGCGCCCTTAAAAAGCTCGACAAGAGCCAGTTGCCCAACTGGAAAAATCTCAACCCGGTGCTACTCAAGGCCGTGGAAAACAATGACCCTGGCAATGCTCACGGCTTTCCGTACCTGTGGGGCAGCACCGGCATTGGCTACAACATCGACAAGGTCAAGGCGGTACTCGGTGACAACGCCCCGGTGGACTCCTGGGACTTGATCTTCAAGCCGGAAAACATGGCCAAGCTGCAAAAGTGCGGGGTCGCCATCCTCGACAACGGCCCCGAACTGCTGCCAGCCGCGCTGAATTACCTGGGGTTGCCGCACCACAGCAAAAAAGCCGAGGACTACAAGAAGGCCGAAGCCCTGCTGATGCAAGTGCGGCCTTACGTGGCGTATTTTCATTCCTCGAAATACACCGCCGACCTGGCCAATGGCGATATCTGTGTAGCCGTCGGTTTTTCCGGCGACATCCTGCAGGCCGAAAGCCGCGCCAAGGAAGCCAGGAACGGCGTGAATATCGGCTACAACATTCCCAAGGAATGCGCGGCGATCTGGTTCGACATGGTCGCCATGCCCGCCGACGCGCCGGATGAGAAAGCCGGCTATGCCTTCATGAACTATCTGCTGCGCCCCGACGTGATGGCGAGTGTCACCAACTACGTGCACTACGCTAACGGCAACGCGGCGGCCGACAGCCTGGTAGACCCGGCGATCAAGGCCGACACCAAGGTGTATCCGAGCCCGGAGATGATGGGCAAGCTGTTTGCACTGCAAGCCATGCCGTTGAATATCGACCGGGTGCGTACTCGGGTATGGAATACCATACGGACGGGGCGTTGACAGGCGCCAACCACGCTTTCAGCCCGAATGATGTTCATGGGTTCTCCAGGTCATGCCCCAATGACTGGATGAATAATGAAAACAACTCGGGCTGCGACGAAATGTCCAGCTTGGCGTACAAATGCCTGCGGTGCACTTTTACGGTGTCCGGCGAGATCTTCAAGCGTTCGGCCATGGCCTTGGAGGAGAACCCACGCAACACCAGCCGGGCGATTTCCAGCTCGCGGTCCGACAGCACACCGCTGCCGAAATGACTCAGGGCATCGCGAATCTGGCTGTCCATGGCCGGTGCCCGCTGGGTGCTTTGCTGCCAATGCTGGTGCATGAGTGGCAACACCCACGCCGACAGCGTGGTCAACAGCCCGGTTTCTTCGAAGCTGAAGCGCCGCTGCATGCCCAGCGACAGCGACAGCGTGCCCACGCCGGGCAGTTGCAGGATCACTTGCACTTCGTCTTCCAGCACATTGTCGTGGAAGTAATTGAGGAAGTACTCACTCTGGCGAAAATGGTCCGGCGCCACTTCCTCCAGGCGGTATACGCCGCTGGCATAGTTTTCGCGGCAGGCCTGGTAAAACGGGTCGAGCAGGTACAGGCCGTTGAGGTACACCAGCATCGACGCCGGCTTGCTGCTGGGCTGGGCGTCGTACTCCTCCAGGGCCTGGGGCGGGCCATCCAGCGGGTAGAAAATCGCCAGGGCATTATCGAAGGGCAGGCACTGGTGCAATAACAGCACCAGTTGCTTCCAGAACCGCTCGGTGCCGATCTGTGACAGGGTGCGGCCCAACCCCGCGTGCATACCGATTTCCCGGAACAGGCTCATCTCAACATCCCCACCCTCAAATGATCGGCCAAGGGTTAGGCTTCTGCAGGGCACCGTCAAGGGGAGTACGCCAATAGGGGAATTGGCCGGCAGCCCCACCAGCCGATAACGTCGACACTGTCCAACGGGAAGCATATCCCGAGGAACAATCATTTTTCGTTCCTGCCTCACACCAAAAACAACGACAGAGGATAACGATATGAGTGCCACCCCCGCGCCCGATGGCGTGCTCAAGCCTACCCTGAGCGTCTTTGATGTCGTGGCTATTACCGTTTCAGCGGTAACGCCGGCCAGTTCCGTCTTCGTGATCGCCCCGTTTGCCATCCAGCAGGCGGGCAGTGGCGTGTTCCTGGCGTTTGTGATGGCGGCGTTGCTCGCGTTGATGTTCGCCTTCTGTTACGCCGAACTCGGCCGCGCCCATAACAGTGCCGGCGGCGAGTATGTGTATGCCAAGCGCGTGTTTGGCGGCATGGCCGGTTACGCCACCTTCCTGACGGTGCTGGTGATGTTGCTGTTTATCCCGCCGGTATTGGCGACCGGTGCGGCGACTTACCTGAATAACGCCCTGGGCACGACATTCGATTCGCAAACCGTCGCCCTGGTGATCGTGGTGTGCAGCTACGCCCTGGGCATCCTCAACATTAAGCTCAACGCCTGGATCACCGGCACCTGCCTGCTATTGGAAGTGGCGGCGTTGCTGGTGATTGTGGTGATCGGCTTCGGTAACCCGGTGCAACCGGCCAGTGTGTTGTTGCAGCCGCAGATCGTCGAAAACGGCGTGTTGCACCTGGCGCCCTGGGCCTTGGTGATCGGCGCCGTCGGCATCGGCCTGTTCTCGTTCAACGGCTACGGCCCGGCGGTGTTGCTGGCCGAAGACATGAAGTGCGGCGGCAAGGGCGTGCACAAGGCGGTGCTATGGTCGTTGGGGTTGGTGGTGGTCATCGAGTTGGTGCCGATCACTGCGCTGTTGATCGGCGCGCCGTCCCTGAGCGCAATGATCAGCAGCCCCGACCCGATCGGCTATCTGTTGACCAGTCATGGCAATGAAACCTTGTCGCGGCTGGTGAGTGCCGGGATTTTCCTGTCGGTGTTCAACGCCATCGTTGCTATCGTGATCCAGATTGGCCGGGTGGTGTTCAGCAGCGGTCGCGATGCGCTGTGGACGCCGAGCATCAACAAGCTGTTCACACGTATCCACCCGCGCTGGGACTCGCCGTGGCTGGCAACACTGTTCCTGGCGATACCCTCGGCGCTGTTGAGTTTCAGCTCGAACCTGGCCGACCTGACCTCGTTCAGCGTGTTGCTGATCATGCTGGTGTACCTGGTAGTGGCGCTGAGCGCGCTGATGAGCCGGGTGCTGCTGCGTGATCGCGAGCATCCCTATCGCATGCCGTTATGGCCGCTGCCGGCATTGCTGGCGGTACTGGGTGCCGGTTACCTGCTAGTGACCTTGATCCTGGAGGCCTCGGTACGCGACATCATGATCATCATCGGCTTGCTGGCCCTGTCGGTGATTTTGTATTGCATCAGTGGCCGGTTGAGTCCGGCGTTTCAGAAACTGTAAGGAGTGGGTATGCGTGCACGTCAATTGGGCATTACGTTGGGGTTGGGCATGCCCGGCGAATTGAATGCCATCACCGATGTTCCCGGGGTTCGCGTCGGTCACTCGACGATCAAGGCCTGTGCCGACGGTAAGCAGGTGCGCACTGGCGTCACGCTGATCCAGCCGCGGGCCGGGGAGGCCCGGCATCAACCGTGTTTTGCCGGCTATCACGTGCTCAACGGCAATGGCGACGCCACGGGCCTTGAGTGGATCAGCGAGGCGGGGCTGTTGACCACGCCGATGGCCATTACCAACACCCACAGTATCGGAGTGGTGCGCGACAGCCTGATCGCCCTGGAGCGCGAGCGCCTGGCGGACCCTGCGGTGTACTGGTGCATGCCGGTGGTCATGGAAACCTACGATGGCCTGCTCAACGATATCTGGGGCCAGCACGTGCGCCCAGAGCATGTGCGCCAGGCTCTGGACCAGGCTGAAAGCGGCCCGGTGCAGGAAGGCGCGGTGGGCGGTGGTACCGGCATGATTTGCCACGAGCTCAAGGGCGGCATCGGCACGGCGTCACGGCGGTTGCCAGCAGAGCAGGGCGGCTGGACCGTCGGCGTACTGGTGCAGGCCAACCATGGCAAGCGCCAGGAGCTGCGGGTCGATGGTTACCCGGTGGGCCGTCACTTGATGGGCATTGCCTCGCCCTTTGCCGAGCGAGGCACCCCTGGCATGGGCTCCATCGTGGTGATCATCGCCACGGACGCACCGTTGCTGCCCCACCAATGCCAGCGCCTGGCTCAGCGCGCGTCCATCGGCATCGCGCGTACCGGTGGCGGCACCGAGGATTCCAGCGGCGACCTGTTCCTGGCGTTTGCCACCGGTAACCGTGATTTGCCGCCAGCCGACTATGGGCGCAAGGACCTGCCCCTCAGCACCGGGTTGCAGATGGTCAACAACGACCATATTTCGCCGCTGTTCAGCGCGGCGGCAGAGGCGGTGGAGGAGGCGATCATCAACGCCATTCTGGCAGGTGAAGACATGACCACCCAAGACGGCGTCGAGGTGCCGGGCCTGGCTGGTGATACCCTCTTGGCAGCCCTGCAACAGTGTGGCTGGAGTATGTCCCGGTAATGGGGGGCAGCGCACTTTAATAGTGCGAATAGTGGCTCTTTAATGTTGCTAATGACACCGTGACAATATATTGGATCCATTAATTAAGTGGGCCGTTCGCTTAGAGCGGCTTTACTTGTATTTAATATTTAAATAGTGCGCTGTGCCGATTCGGCCACGCAAACGCAACGGCCCCCAATAAACACTGCGCTCGACTTCCGCAACTTGAACCTGCGTCACAATTGCGCGATGGAAATAGATGTAGACGAAAGATTTCAAGTTGTGTCAGTTTTCTTACGCCTTCAAAAGAGGTGAGTGATAGGACTATCCTCGCCCGCGAGGTTCCTATCGAACAAAGACTGATGCACTTGCAAACAAGGAAGTACGTTTATGTCAAAAGTAAAAGACAAAGCTATTGTATCTGCCGCGCAAGCCAGCACTGCTTACTCGCAAATCGATAGCTTCAGCCATTTGTATGACCGTGGCGGTAACCTCACGGTCAATGGCAAACCGTCCTACACCGTGGACCAGGCAGCGACCCAGCTGCTGCGGGATGGTGCTGCGTACCGGGACTTTGATGGCAACGGCAAGATCGATCTGACCTACACCTTCCTCACCTCGGCTACCCAGAGCACCATGAACAAACATGGCATCTCGGGGTTCAGCCAATTCAACACCCAGCAGAAAGCACAGGCCGCGCTGGCCATGCAATCCTGGGCGGATGTTGCCAACGTGACCTTTACCGAAAAGGCTTCCGGCGGTGACGGCCACATGACCTTCGGCAACTACAGCAGCGGCCAGGACGGCGCCGCGGCCTTCGCTTACCTGCCCGGTACCGGTGCAGGCTACGACGGCACTTCGTGGTACCTGACCAACAACAGCTACACGCCGAACAAGACCCCGGACCTGAACAACTATGGCCGGCAGACCCTGACCCACGAAATCGGCCACACCCTGGGCCTGGCTCATCCTGGCGACTACAACGCCGGGAACGGCAACCCGACCTATAACGACGCAACCTATGGACAGGACACGCGTGGCTATAGCCTCATGAGTTACTGGAGCGAGAGCAACACCAACCAGAACTTCAGCAAGGGCGGCGTCGAGGCTTACGCTTCCGGCCCGCTGATCGACGACATTGCGGCGATCCAGAAGCTCTACGGTGCCAACTTCAACACCCGCGCCACGGACACCACCTACGGGTTCAACTCCAACACCGGGCGTGATTTCCTCAGCGCCACTTCCAATGCCGACAAGCTGGTGTTTTCGGTATGGGACGGTGGCGGCAACGACACCCTGGACTTCTCCGGTTTCACCCAGAACCAGAAGATCAACCTCACGGCCACCTCGTTCTCTGATGTGGGCGGCCTGGTGGGCAACGTGTCCATCGCCAAGGGCGTCACCATCGAAAACGCGTTCGGCGGTTCGGGTAACGACCTGATCATTGGTAACCAAGCCGCCAACACCATCAAGGGCGGGGCCGGCAACGACCTCATCTACGGCGGCGGCGGTGCGGACCAGCTGTGGGGCGGCGCTGGCAGCGATACTTTCGTGTACGGTGCCAGTTCCGACTCCAAGCCAGGGGCTGCGGACAAGATCTTCGACTTCACCTCCGGTTCGGACAAGATCGACCTGTCCGGTATCACCAAGGGTGCGGGCGTGACCTTCGTCAACGCATTTACCGGGCATGCCGGCGATGCTGTACTGACCTATGCCTCAGGTACCAACCTGGGCACCTTGGCGGTGGACTTCTCCGGGCACGGCGTGGCGGATTTCCTCGTCACCACCGTTGGCCAGGCGGCTGCCAGTGACATCGTAGCCTGATGTAAAGCGCGCGGCGCTTCGGCGCCGCGCTCCAGGCTGGAGTTGGATATGCCACGTTTTTCCCATTTGATCGCCTGTGTTGTGCAGGTGTTGTTCGTGTCGGCAGGAGCCCACGCAATGGCTAGCAGTCTTGTATTACCCACCTCCGCGCAGCTTGCCGGGCAGTGGGAGCTGAAGCAGCAGGATCAGGTGTGCGCGCTCAAGTTAGTGGAGCAAGCCAACGCCCTGGAGGGCGATATTGCCTGTGCCGAGCAATGGCTGGGCGACAAGCCGCAGACATGGTCACCCACGCCGGATGGTATCTGGCTGTTTAACGCTGAAGGCTCGGGGATCACGCATTTGAATCGCCAGAAAGAGGGCGACTATCAAGCCCGCACTAAAACTGGCGAAGTTGTAACGCTGCAACGCAAGCCTTAATTAAAAGTTATAAGCATATAACTCGATTTATTAGATGGCCGTACCCTACTCGGTAGGGGTGACCCTTTTGCGTAATTCGCTGCAAGGAAAAACAATTAATATGGCGAAGTCCCATGGGGTGGCGCCCTTATTCAGGGCGCTGGGTGAATACAAGAGTATTTTGATCAGCGTTGGCTGTTTCACGGCATTGATTAACCTATTAATGCTGGTGCCCTCGATTTACATGCTGCAAGTGTATGACCGTGTGTTGTCCTCCCAGAATGAAACCACGCTGGTGATGTTGACGCTGATGGTCGTGGGCTTCTTTGCATTTATCGGCCTGCTGGAAGTGGTGCGCAGCTTTATCGTGATCCGCATTGGCAGCCAGTTGGAGCGACGTTTCAACTTGCGCGTGTACAAGGCCGCCTTCGAGCGCAACTTGCAGCGTGGCCAGGGGCATGCCGGGCAATCCTTGGGCGACCTGACCGCTCTGCGCCAATTCATCACGGGGCCGGCGCTGTTCGCGTTTTTCGATGCGCCGTGGTTCCCCATCTACCTGTTCGTGATTTTCCTGTTCAACGTGTGGCTCGGCGTGCTGGCCACGGCGGGCGCGGTGCTGTTGATTGGCCTGGCGTGCCTGAATGAATACCTGACCAAAAAGCCGCTGGGCGAGGCCAGCGGTTTTTCGCAGCAGTCGACCCAACTGGCCACCAGCCATTTGCACAACGCCGAAACCATCCAGGCCATGGGTATGCTTGGTGCGCTGCGCCAACGCTGGTTTGGCGTGCATTCGCAGTTCCTGGGTTTGCAGAACAAGGCTAGCGACACCGGTTCGATCATCACCTCGTTGAGCAAATCCCTGCGCCTGTGCCTGCAATCCTTGGTGCTGGGCCTGGGCGCCTACCTGGTGATCAAGGGCGACATGACCGCCGGGATGATGATCGCAGGCTCCATCTTGATGGGCCGCGTACTCAGCCCCATCGACCAACTGATTGCAGTGTGGAAGCAATGGAGCTCGGCCAAGCTGGCCTACCAGCGCCTCGACGAACTGCTGCGCGAATTCCCGCCGGAGGTCGAGCACATGGCCTTGCCGGCGCCCCACGGCCAGGTCAGTTTCGAGCAGGTCAGCGCCGGCCCGCCGGGGCGACGCATGGCGACCCTGCATCAGGTCAGCTTCAACCTGGCCGCTGGTGAAGTGCTGGGCGTGCTGGGCGCGTCGGGCTCCGGCAAGTCCACCCTGGCTCGCGTGCTGGTGGGCGTATGGCCGACCCTGGCCGGCACCGTGCGCCTGGACGGCGCGGATATTCACCGCTGGAACCGCGACGACCTCGGCCCGCATATCGGCTATTTGCCCCAGGACATCGAGCTGTTCAGCGGCAGCATCGCCGACAACATCGCGCGCTTTCGCGAGGCCGACCCGGAGCTGGTGGTCAAGGCCGCACAACAGGCCGGTGTGCATGAATTGATCCTGCGCCTGCCCCAAGGCTACGACACCGTGCTGGGCGACAACGGCGGTGGCTTGTCCGGCGGCCAGAAACAACGGGTCGCCCTGGCTCGCGCCCTGTACGGCGGGCCGCGGCTGATCGTGCTGGACGAACCCAACTCCAACCTCGACACCGTCGGCGAAGCCGCATTGGCCAGCGCCATCATGCAGATGAAAGCCCAGGGCAGCAGCGTGGTGCTGGTCACCCATCGTTCCTCGGCATTGGCCCAGGCCGACAAATTGCTGGTGCTCGGCGAAGGCCAACTGCAAGCGTTCGGGCCCAGCCAAGAAGTGCTGCGCGCGTTGTCCGGGCAGCAGGAAGCGCCGAAAGAAAAAACCGGTGTCAGTTTCAGTCGTCAGTACCAGGCCGGAAGGAATCCAGGCGCATGAGCAGCCTTACCGTTGAACCTCAAATTAAAGAACGCGATGCCGGCTTTTTCGTAAAAATGGGCTGGGTGATGACCATTGTCGGTGCCGGCGGGTTTTTCCTCTGGGCCAGCCTTGCACCCTTGGACCAGGGCATCCCGGTACAAGGCACCGTGGTGGTGTCGGGCAAGCGCAAGGCGGTACAAACCTTCAGCCCCGGCGTGGTCAGCCGCATCCTGGTAAAAGAGGGCGAACTGGTCAAGCAAGGCCAGCCGCTGTTCCGCCTTGACCAGACCCAGAACCAGGCCGATGTGCAATCGCTGCAAGCCCAGTACCGCATGGCCTGGGCCAGCGTGGCGCGCTGGCAGAGCGAGCGTGACAACCTGCCCGGTATTACCTTTCCTGCTGAGCTGAGCGCCAATCCCGATTCGGCCCTGATGCTGGTGCTGGAAGGTCAGCGCCAGTTGTTCAGCAGCCGTCGCGACGCGTTTGCCCGTGAACAAGCCGGGATCCGCGCCAGCATCGAAGGCGCCACGTCACAGTTGAGCGGCATGCGCCGTGCCCGCAGTGACTTGACCGCCCAGGCCCAATCCCTGCGCGCGCAACTGAGCAATCTGCAACCTTTGGCCGACAACGGCTATATCCCGCGCAACCGGCTGATGGACTATCAGCGCCAGTTGTCCCAGGTGCAGCAGGACCTGGCGCAAAACGCCGGGGAAAGCGGCCGGATAGAGCAGGGCATTGTCGAGTCGCGGCTCAAATTGCAGCAGCACAGCGAGGAGTATCAGAAGGAAGTGCGCAGCCAACTGGCCGACGCGCAACTGCGCGCCCTGACCCTTGAGCAACAACTGACTTCCGCCGGCTTCAACCTGCAACACAGCGAAATCAACGCGCCGGCCGATGGCATCGCGGTCAACCTCAGCGTGCATACCGAAGGCGCCGTGGTGCGTGCCGGTGAAACCCTGCTGGAGATCGTGCCCCAGGGCACACGTCTGGAAGTGGAAGGGCATTTGCCCGTGCACCTGGTGGACAAGGTCGGCACACACTTGCCGGTCGACATCCTCTTCACCGCCTTCAACCAAAGCCGCACGCCACGGGTGCCGGGTGAAGTCAGCCTGATCTCCGCGGACCAGATGCTCGACGAAAAAACCGGTGCGCCGTATTACGTGCTGCGCACCAGCGTCAGCGAAGCGGCCATGGAAAAACTCAACGGCCTGGTGATCAAGCCCGGCATGCCCGCCGAGATGTTCGTGCGCACTGGCGAGCGTTCCTTGCTCAATTACCTGTTCAAGCCGCTGCTGGACCGCGCCGGCTCCGCGTTGACCGAGGAATGAGCATGAAGCCAGTGTTCATTTCGCTGTTGCTGGTGTGTGGCAGTGCCCAGGCGGCCATGGGGCCTTTCGATGTGTACGAGCAGGCGCTGCGCAACGACCCGGTGTTTCTCGGCGCCATCAAGGAGCGCGACGCCGGCCTGGAAAACCGCACCATTGGCCGCGCCGGCTTGCTGCCGCGGCTGTCCTACAACTACAACAAGGGCCGCAACAACTCCGAAGCGCACCTGCCTGACGGGCGCGGCGGCAGTTACCGCGACGACCGCAACTACAACAGCTATGGCTCCACCTTCAGCCTGCAACAGCCGCTGTTCGACTACGAAGCCTATGCCAACTATCGCAAAGGCGTAGCACAGGCGCTGTTCGCCGATGAAAGCTTTCGGGACAAGAGCCAGGCGTTGCTGGTGCGGGTGTTGAGCTATTACACCCAGGCGCTGTTTGCCCAGGACCAGATCGACATCGCCAGGGCCAAGAAGAAGGCGTTCGAACAACAGTTCCAGCAGAACCGGCATCTGTTCCAGCAAGGCGAGGGCACTCGCACCGATATCCTTGAAGCCGAGTCGCGCTACGAGTTGGCCACCGCCGAAGAGATCCAGGCCCTGGATGAGCAGGACGCCTCGCTCCGGGAGCTGGGCGCGTTGATCGGCGTGCAAAGCGTCAACATCAACGACCTGGCACCGCTGAACCAGAGCTTTGCCGCGTTCACCCTGACCCCGGCCAACTACGACACCTGGCATGAGTTGGCACTCACCAACAACCCGGTGCTGGCGTCGCAGCGCCAGTCCCTGGAAGTGGCGCGCTATGAAGTGGAGCGCAACCGTGCCGGGCATTTGCCCAGAATCACCGCGTATGCCACCTCGCGCAAACAGGAGTCCGACAGCGGCAACACCTATAACCAGCGCTACGACACCAACACCATCGGCGTCGAAGTAAGCATGCCGCTGTACGCCGGTGGCGGTATCTCGGCTTCCACCCGCCAGGCCAGCCGTGCGATGGAGCAGGCCGAGTACGAGTTGGAGGGCAAGACCCGCGAAACCCTGATCGAACTGCGTCGCCAGTTCAGCGCGTGCTTGTCAGGCGTGAGCAAGTTGCGCGCCTATCAGAAAGCGCTGGCATCCGCCGAGGCGCTGGTGGTGTCGACCAAGCAAAGCATTCTCGGCGGCGAGCGCGTCAACCTCGACGCACTGAACGCCGAACAGCAGCTGTACAGCACCCGCCGCGACCTGGCCCAGGCGCGTTATGACTACTTGATGGCCTGGACCAAATTGCACTACTACGCGGGCAACTTGCGCGATACCGACTTGGCCAAAGTGGACGAAGCCTTCGGCCCGGATGGAAAACTGTAGGAGCGCGTGTTTTGTGGCGAGGGAATAACAATAATAGGGAGTGTGCACATGATCACTGATTCACCGCGTTTCAAACCCTTCACCGCAGGTTCCTTGCTCTTGCTGTCCGTTGCGGCACAGGCGCAATACACCGAGACCGGCCAGCCGGGTAACCCCGCCAGTTGGCGCTCGGCCGAGTACCAGAGCGACTGGGGCCTGGGCCGCATGAAAGCCGATGAAGCCTACGCCACCGGGATCAGCGGCCAAGGCGTGAAAATCGGCGCGCTGGACTCAGGGTTCGATGCCAATCACCCCGAAGCCTCCAAAGACCGTTTCCACCCGGTCACCGCCACTGGCACCTATGTCGATGGCAGCGCCTTCAGCACCACGGGCGCGCTCAACCCAAACAATGATTCCCACGGCACTCACGTCACCGGCACCATGGGCGCCGCCCGCGACGGCGTGGGCATGCATGGCGTGGCCTACAACGCGCAAGTTTATGTAGGCAACACCAACGCCAACGACAGCTTCCTGTTCGGCCCCACCCCTGATCCCAAATACTTCAAGACCGTATACACCGCTTTGGTGGACTCCGGCGTGCGCGCCATCAACAACAGCTGGGGCAGCCAGCCCAAGGACGTCAGCTACCAGACCCTGGACAACATGCACGCGGCGTATGCCCAGCATTACAACCGTGGCACCTGGCTGGACGCGGCAGCGGACGTGGCCAAGGCCGGCGTGATCAACGTGTTCAGCGCCGGCAACAGCGGCTATGCCAACGCGAGCGTGCGCTCGGCCTTGCCGTATTTCCAGCCGGAACTGGAAGGCCACTGGCTTGCCGTGTCTGGGCTGGATAAGGCCAATAACCAGAAATACAACAAGTGCGGCATCGCCAAATACTGGTGCATTTCCACGCCGGGCGCGTTGATCAATAGCACCATTCCCGACGGCGGTTACGGCGTCAAATCCGGCACCTCGATGGCAGCGCCCCATGCCACCGGCGCGTTGGCGCTGGTGATGGAACGTTATCCCTACATGACCAACGAGCAAGCCTTGCAGGTGCTGTTGACCACCGCCACGCAACTCGACGGCTCGATCACCCAGGCGCCCAATGCGATCGTTGGCTGGGGTGTGCCTGACCTGGGCCGGGCGATGCATGGCCCTGGGCAATTGCTCGGGCCTATGGAGGTGAACCTGGCCGCCGGGCAGGGCGATGTGTGGAGCAATGGCATCTCCGACCAGGCGCTGCTTCAGCGCCAGGCCGAGGACCGCGCCGAACACACTGCCTGGCAGCAAACCCTGATCGACAAGGGCTGGCAAAACGGCGTGGGCGCCACTGCCAGCCAGCAGGACCAGACCGATTACGCCATTGGCAGCGCCCGCGACCAGGCCGCTGCCAACCGCGTGTACGAGGGCAGCCTGATCAAGGCCGGTGCCGGCAGCCTGGTGCTCAGCGGCGACAGCACTTATCGCGGTGCGACCCTCGTCAACGGTGGTCTGTTGGCCGTCAATGGCTCGCTGACCTCGGCAGTGACGGTGAATGACAGCGGCACCCTCGGCGGTTCCGGGCGTATCGCCGCGTTGTCGGTAAACAACGGCGGCCGTGTGGCCCCGGGCAATTCCGTGGGCACCTTGCAGGTAGCGGGAGATGTGAACCTCGGCGCGGGCTCGACCTATGCAGTGGAACTGACGCCTACCAGCAGTGACCGCATTGTTGCCGGCGGCCAGGCGGTTCTGGGCGGCGGCACCGTCACGCTGGCGCTGGAAAACAGCCCGACCTTGCTCAGCCAGAGCCAGGCGCAAAGCCTGATTGGCCGGCAGTACTCGATTCTCGAGGCGGCGGGCGGTATCCAGGGCCAGTTCGGGCAAGTGCTGCCCAATTACCTGTTCCTCGGTGGCACCCTCGACTACGCCGCCAATGCCGTGCAATTGAATGTCGGTCGCAATGGCGCCAGCTTCGCCAGCGTCGGCGCCACCCGCAACCAGCGCAACGTTGCGGCGGCCGCCGAGCAATTGGGCGCTGGCAACCCAGTGTATGAAAGCCTGCTGCAGTCGCAGTCAGCCGCCACCGCCCAGCAGGGTTTGCAGCAACTGTCCGGGGAAATCTACCCCGCCGTGGGTGCGATGCTGATCAACGACAGCCTGCAACTGCGTAATGCCGTGGGCGAGCGCCTGCGCCATGTGCCAGTGACCGGTGAAAGCAACCTGTGGTTCAAGGCGCTGGGCGCCTGGGGCAAGACCGACAGCCGCACTGAAACGGCGGGTTCCACCACCTCCATCGGTGGCCTGTTGGCGGGCGTGGATGGCGCGCTGGATGAGCAGACCCGCGTGGGTGTGGTCGCCGGCTACAGCGACAGCTCGCTGAATATGGGCAGCGGTACCCATTCATCGGCGTCCATCGACAGTTACAACTTCGGCGCGTACGCCGGGCGCGAGCTGGGTGACTGGCGCCTGAGCGTCGGCGGTGCCTACAGCTGGCATCGCGGCGACGTGAAGCGCGACCTGCAATGGGGTGATGTCAGCGGCAAGCAAAAGACCAAGCTGGACGCGACCACGGCGCAAGTCTTCACCGAAGCCGCGTACCGCATCCGCTTGCAAGCGGTGGCCCTGGAGCCGTTCGCCAACCTGGCCTATGTGCATCTGAACAGCGAGTCCTTCCACGAAAAAGGCGACGCCGCGGCCCTGGAACGCGGCAGCGACCGGCGTGATGCGGTGCTTAGCACCCTTGGCGTGCGTGCCCTGAAAACCCTGGCCCTCAATGACCACCAGCAACTGGACCTGTCCGGTTCGTTAGGCTGGCAACACAGCCTGACGGCGGTGGAGTCCGAAGAGCACCTGGCGTTTGTCGCAGGCGGGCCTTCATTTGCGGTGCGCAGTGCACCCTTGCTGCGCGATGCCGCCCTGGTGGGTGTGCAGGCCAGCCTTGCGCTGAATGCATCGACACGGGTCAACCTGGATTACAACGGGCAACTGGGTGGGCGCGCGAAAACCCAGGGCGTGGGTTTGAGCCTGAACTGGCAGTTCTGAAGACACCGCGAACAAAAAATGTGGGAGCTGGCTTGCCTGCGATAGCGGTGGGGCCGCCAGCAGAGGCGTGACTGGCCGGACGCTATCGCAGGCAAGCCAGCTCCCACATGGAGGCGGCGGTGTTCTGGAGAAAGTGATTTACACACGTGCAATAAGAAAACTAAGGAAGGTCACCGTGAAAAAACGCAAGTCAGGGTTAACTACCGCCATCCACACAGGCCCGGGCTATCCGCTCAAGGCGCTGAGCTGCGTGCCATACGGCGCGTTGCTGTGTTGCCTGGCAAGCCTGGGGACCGCCCAGGCTGCACCCTATGTGGAAACCGGCAAACTGGGCGACGCCGCCAGCTGGCGCAGCAATGAGTTCAAGGCCGACTGGGGCCTGGGCGCCGTGCACGCCGACACCGCCTATGCGGCCGGCTATACCGGCAAGGGCGTCAAGCTGGGGATCTTCGACCAGCCGGTGTATGCGCCACATCCGGAATTCGCCAGCTCCAACAAAGTGGTGACCATTGTCACCGAGGGCATCCGCCAATACACCGACCCGTATATCCCGGTGAAGGCCGGAGATGCATTCCGTTACGACGGCACTCCGTCCCTGGGCTCCAATGGCAAGCTGGGCAACCACGGCACGCATGTCGGCGGGATTGCTGCGGGTAACCGCGATGGCGGGCCGATGCATGGCGTGGCGTTCAATGCGCAAATCATCAGTGCCGAAAACGGTGACCCGGGCCCGGAAGACGGAATTATCCTGGGCAACGATGGCGCGGTGTACAAAGCCGGTTGGGATGCGTTGGTTGCCAGCGGTGCTCGCATCATCAACAACAGCTGGGGTATCGGCATCGGTGATCAGTACGCCAAGGGCGGGCGCGATCCGGCGTTTCCCAATTTCACCGTCAACGAAGCCCAAGCGCAATTCAACACCATTCGACCGATCCTCGGCACAATTGCAGGGGGGGCTTATCAAGGCGCCATCGATGCGGCCCGCAGCGGTGTGCTGACCATCTTCGCCGCGGGTAATGACTACAACCGTAACAACCCGGATGCCATTTCCGGTCTGGCGTACTTTGTGCCGGAGATTGCCCCGAACTGGCTGTCGGTGGCCGCTTTGCAGCAAAACCCGGACACCGCAAGTGCCAACCCCTATGTGATCAGCACCTTCTCTTCGCGCTGTGGCTATGCGGCGAGCTTTTGCGTATCGGCGCCCGGCACCAAGATCTACAGCTCGATCATCAACGGCACCAACCTGGACAACCTCACCAACGACTACGCCAACTTCAACGGTACATCCATGGCCGCGCCTCACGTAGCCGGCAGCGCAGCGGTGCTGATGGAACGCTTCCAATACATGAGCGGCGACCAGATCTCCACCGTGCTCAAGACCACCGCCACCGACCTCGGCGCGCCGGGCATCGACTCGCTGTACGGCTGGGGCATGATCAACCTGGGCAAGGCGGTCAACGGCCCAGGGATGTTTATCACCGCCGAGGATATCCCGGCCGAGTTCCGTATCGACGGCGCCTACGGCAGCGGCCAGTTCGTGGCGGACCTGCCGGGCGTCGGCGCGGTGGTGGATGCCGGCAAACCCACCCAGCGTGTGTGCGATGACTTGCACTGCGGGCGCGATGTGTGGAGCAACGACATCTCGGGCCATGGCGGCCTGACCAAGCAGGGCATCGGTACCTTGGTGCTCACCGGCGCCAACACCTACAGCGGGCCGACGCTGGTCAACCAGGGCTTGCTGGCGATCAACGGTTCGGTCACCTCCGACGTCACCGTGAGCCAGAGCGGCGTGGTCGGTGGTTCGGGGCGTATCGGTTCGCTGAGCGCGAAAAGCGGCGGTACCGTGGCACCGGGCAATTCCATTGGCACCTTGAACGTGACGGGCAACGTCAACTTTGAACCGGGCTCGACCTATGCGGTAGAACTGTCGCCCACCAGCAGCGATCGTATCGTCGCGGACGGCACGGCCACCCTCAACGGCGGCACCGTGACCCTGGCCCTGGAAAACAGCCCGACCTTGTTGAGCGCAACCCAGGCCCAAAGCCTGATCGGCCGTCAATACAACATCCTGCAAGCGGCAGGTGGCGTCACCGGCAGTTTTGCTGCGGTGCTGCCTGATTACCTGTTTGTCGGCGGTACCTTGAACTATGCCGCCAACGGCGTGCAGCTGGATGTGGCACGCACCAACAGCTTCGCCAGTGTGGCCGCCACGCCGAACCAGCGCGCCGTGGCCGCAGCCGTCGAGCAATTGGGCGCGGGCAATGGCGTGTACGAAAGCCTGCTGCTGGCACCCACGGCCGCCTCGGCCCAGGGCGCGTTCCAGCAACTGAGCGGCGAGGTTTACCCGGCGCTGGAAACCGCACTGGTCAATGACAGCCGCTACGTACGCGAAGCGGTGGGCGAGCGTCTGCGCAATGGCGAGATGGGCGCTACCAGCCAAGCCATCGACAGCCGTGGCAACGTGTGGGTCAAGGCATTGGGCGCCTGGGGCAAGACCGACAGCCGCAACGACACGGCGGGCTACACCACCTCTATCGGCGGCATGCTCGCCGGTGTGGACGGCGCCGTCGATGAGGCCACACGCATTGGCCTGGTGGCCGGTTACAGCGACACGTCGTTGAACATGGGCAGCGGCACCCACAGCCGTGCCTCGGTCGACAGCTACCATTTCGGCGCCTATGCCGGGCATGAAATCGGCGCCTGGCGCTTGAGTGGCGGCGCGACCTACAGCTGGCACCGCGCCGATGTCAAACGCGACCTGCAATACGGCGACGTCAGCGGCAAGCAAAAAGCCAAGGTCGATGCCCACAGTACCCAGGTGTTCACGGAAGCGGCGTACCGCATCAACCTGCAACCACTGGCCCTGGAGCCGTTCGCCAACCTGGCCTACGTGCACCTGGCAACTGACAGCTTCAAAGAGAAGGGCGACGCCGCCGCGCTGAAAAGTGGCGACGACAGCCGTGACCTGGTGCTCAGCACCCTGGGTATGCGGGCCTTGAAGACTTTCAATATCAACGACCATCAGCAACTGGAAGTCTCCGGCACCCTGGGCTGGCAGCACAACCTGAGCAGCACCGATTCGGAGCAGCACCTGGCGTTTGCCTCGGGCGGCCCTTCGTTCACGGTGGAAAGTGCGCCGATGGTGCGCGATGCGGCGTTGGTTGGGGCACGGGTCAGCCTGGCATTGAGCAAGGATGCGCGGGTGAACTTCGATTACAACGGCCTGCTGGCCAGCAAGGAGAAGGTGCACGGCGTCGGCTTGAGCCTGGACTGGGCGTTCTAAAGGCCAGGTGCACTTGGTTGTGGCGAGGGAGCTTGCTCCCGCTCGGGTGCGCAGCGCCCGCAAGTTTTTGGGGCCGCTGCGCAGCCCAGCGGGAGCAAGCTCCCTCGCCACACAAGCTCGCTCCTACAGGTGGAAACGGATAACAGGTGTTTTGGCTTTCTCTACAAATCCAACAACAGAGAGGCACTACCAATGGGTATCTTTGACTATAAAAACCTCGGTACCGAGGGCTCCAAGGCGTTGTTCGCCGATGCCATGGCGATCACGCTGTATTCCTACCACAACCTGGATAACGGCTTTGCCGTCGGCTACCAGAACAATGGCCTCGGGCTGGGGTTACCGGCCACCCTGGTCAGCGCGCTGATTGGCGGCAGCAATGCCCAAGGGGTCATCCCCGGGATCCCCTGGAACCCCGACTCGGAAAAAGCCGCCCTTGAGGCGGTGCAAGCAGCCGGCTGGACGCCCATCAGCGCCAGTACCCTGGGCTATAGCGGCAAGGTCGATGCGCGCGGCACCTTCTTTGGCGAAAAATTCGGCTACGGCACGGCGCAGGCCGAGGTGCTGGGCAAGTACGATGACGCTGGCAAGCTGCTGGAAATCGGCATCAGTTTCCGCGGCACTTCAGGGCCTCGGGAAAACGTGATCACCGACTCCATCGGCGATGTGATCAACGACCTGCTCGCCGCCTTCGGGCCCAAGGATTATGCCAAGAACTACGCGGGGGAGGCTTTTGGCGGGTTGCTCAAGAACGTGGCGGACTACGCCACTGCCCAGGGCCTGGGCGGCAATGACGTAGTGGTCAGCGGGCACAGCCTCGGTGGCATGGCGGTCAACAGCATGGCCGACTTGAGCGACAGTACCTGGTCGGGTTTTTATAAAGACGCCAATTACGTGGCCTACGCATCGCCGACCCAGAGCGCCGGCGACAAGGTGCTTAACGTCGGTTATGAAAACGATCCAGTATTCCGAGCCCTGGATGGCTCGTCATTCAACCTGTCGTCCCTTGGCGTGCACGACAAGGCCCACGAATCGAGCACCGACAACATTGTCAGTTTCAACGATCACTACGCCTCATCCCTGTGGAACGTGCTGCCGTTTTCCATCCTCAACCTGCCCACCTGGGTTTCGCACTTGCCCACCGGTTACGGTGACGGCATGACCCGTATCCTCGACTCGGGGTTCTACGAACAGATGACCCGCGACTCCACGGTGATCGTCGCCAACCTGTCCGACCCGGCACGGGCCACCACCTGGGTGCAAGACCTCAACCGCAATGCCGAGGCGCACAAGGGCAATACCTTCATCATCGGCAGCGACGGCGACGACTTGATCAAAGGCGGCAGGGGCGCGGACTTTATCGAAGGTGGCAAGGGCAATGACACCATCCGCGACAGCAGCGGGCACAACACGTTTTTGTTCAGCGGGCAGTTTGGCAATGACCGGGTGATCGGCTACCAGGCGACGGACAAGCTGGTGTTCAACGACGTGGCGGGCAGCAATGATTACCGCGATCACATCAAGGTGGTGGGCGGGGATACAGTCATTGGCTTTGGGACGGATTCGGTGACGCTGGTGGGTGTGAGCAGTCTGTCGGGGGAGGGGATAGTCATCAGCTAACGCATTCGGTGTGGGAGCTGGCTTGCCTGCGATGGCGCGGTCGAGACAGCCATGCGGTGACTGAAAAATCGCTATCGCAGGCAAGCCAGCTCCCACATTTGATGGGTTTTGCTAGATGATCATTTTTCCTTACGCACCGTGGCCACATCATCGGCCTTGATACGAATACGCTTGCCGGCAATATCGGTGAACTCGTAGAAGCCGTCGGCGGTCTTGGCGTTGGGCGTGTCCTTGGTCAAATACTGCGTGCCGTTCTGCAAGGTCACCACGGTTTGCGTGGAGCAACCGGCCAATACCAGAAAAGTGAGTGCAACCAGTGGCAGACCCAAATTCTTCATGTTCATAACCCTTACCTTTAACCCTGAAAAGTCCCGCAGCGTCTGCTTGCGGGGCCATAAATATTACGCGATCAACCCACTCATCAGATTGTTTTTTTGCAAAAAGTTGCAGGCGCCATTTATCTATTACTGATTGCAACAACGGCTTTGCCCCGGCACTCTGTATGCATAACCAGTATTTGATTGCATTGCACCATGGCCAACCCCCTCGAAGACCCCTTGTATTACCTGCATAACTTCCGCCAAGTGCTGGTTTGGTTGGGGCAACGCTACGCCGATTTGCTCGATGCGCACGAACAGCAATTCATTCAGCAATTTGACAGGTTGCCCCAGGCCTCCCAGGCGTTGTTGGTGCGCATGGTGATGCGCAAGGGCGTGCATTTTCGCGCCACTAAACTCCATTACCTGGAAATCGGTTGCCCCCATGCGGCGGCGGGGCCATTGCGTGAGCTGGGATGGGTGGAGGATCAAAGCCCGCTGCCGTTTGCCACCCTGTTCGCGCTGCTGCAAAAGAGTGAATTGCTCGGCGCCTTCAAGCCCTGGATCGATCAACCCAAGGGTAACAAGGCCGATTGGCTTGAACCTTTGGCCGCGCAATTTACCGAGTCGCGCAGCTTTGCCCAGTGGTGCCCCGACGTAGACGACGCGCTCTACAGCCTGACGGTAATGGAGTTGTGTGATCGCCTGCGCCTGATGTTCTTCGGCAATCTGCACCAGGACTGGTCGGAATTCGTGCTGGCAGACCTGGGCATCTACACCTATGAAAAAGTCGAGTTCTGCGCCGAGTCGCGTGGGTTACGCAGCCGTGAGGATGTGCACGGGTTTCTGTTCCTGCACCAGTGCCAGCAAGCCTTTGAAGCCGGTGACGCGCTGGATACGGTGTTGGCGCAGGTCGCCACGTTGTGTACCGACAACCCCTGGCTGGAAAAGCGCCGCGCCAAGCTGTTGTTCCAGATTGGCCAGTATTGCGAACGCTGCGCCGAGCTGGCGCTGGCCGAACAGATTTACCGCGGTTGCACGCACCCCGGTGCCCGGGCGCGGCTGATTCGCGTACTGGAGCGCCAGGAGGATTACGCCCAAGCCATGGCCCTGGCGACCGAGGCACAACAGGCCCCACACAGCGCCGCCGAACACCAACAACTGCTAAGGGTAGTGCCGCGCCTGCGGCGCAAACTTGGCGGGCCGGCGCTGCCCAGGGCCAAGCCCCAAGCGGTGGCGCGCCTGGACCTGGCACTGATGCAGGAACCGCTGCTGTCGGTGGAATCCAGTGTGCTGGCGCACCTGAGCGAACCGGATGCGCCCGTGCATTACGTCGAGAATGGCCTGATCAATTCGCTGTTTGGCTTGCTGTGCTGGGAGGCGATTTTCGCCCCGCTGCCGGGGGCGTTTTTCCACCCGTTCCAGCGTGGGCCAGCGGACCTGCACAGCGAGGACTTTTATCAACGCCGAGAAGCCTTGTTTGCCGCGTGCTTTGCACAACTGGAGGATGGTCGCTACAAGGCCAGCATCCGCCAACGCTATGTAGAGAAATGGGGCATTCAGTCGCCTTTTGTGTTCTGGAACCTGCTCAGCGAAGAACTGCTGGAGCAAGCCCTGGCCTGCCTGCCCGCCGAACACTTGCGCCATTGGTTTACGCGCCTGTTGCAGGATATCCGTGCCAACCGTGCCGGGATGCCGGACCTTATCCAGTTCTGGCCCGCGCAAAATACCTATCGCATGATCGAGGTCAAAGGCCCCGGCGACCGCCTGCAAGACAACCAGTTGCGTTGGCTGCAATTCTGCGGCGAGCACCAGATGCCAGTCACCGTCTGCTACGTGCGCTGGGCGGAGCAACCCGCTTGAGTTACAGCGTGGCTGTGCGGGCGTTGTGTGAGTTCACGGCCAAGGCCGGTGACCTCGACCTGCGCTTTACGCCGTCGCCCAGTGCCCAGGAAGGCATCGTCGGCCATCGCACGGTAGCGTCACGGCGCAATGCGCACTACCAGAGTGAAGTGGCGCTTGAAGGCGAGTACCAGCAACTCAAAGTACGGGGCAGGGCGGACGGCTATGACCCGGACAGCAACCGCCTCGAAGAGGTGAAGACCTACCGCGGCGACCTCGCTGCCCAGCCCGCCAACCATCGGCAACTGCACTGGGCCCAGGTCAAGGTGTATGGCTGGCTGATGTGCCAGAAGCTCGGGCTCAGTGAGATCGACCTGGCGCTGGTGTACTTCGATATCGTCGGCGAAGGCGAAACCTTGCTCAACCAGCGATTCGATGCGCCAGACCTTGAGCAGTTCTTCAACCAGCAATGCGCGCTGTTCCTGGACTGGGCCCGGCAAGAAATGCAGCATCGCGAGGCACGCAACGCTGGCGCGCAGAGCCTGGCATTTCCCCATGCCGACTTCCGTACCGGGCAGCGCACCTTGGCCGAGTCGGTCTACAAAGCAGTGAGTACAGGCCGGTGCCTGATGGCCCAGGCGCCCACCGGCATTGGCAAGACCATCGGCACTATCTTCCCGCAGCTCAAGGCCTTGGTGCCGCAGCAACTGGACAAGGTGTTCTTTCTCACCGCCAAGACGCCCGGGCGCAAGCTGGCCCTGGATGCTGCGCAGGTGTTGTACGACAGCAGTCCCGATCTGCCACTGCGTGTGCTTGAACTGGTGGCTCGGGACAAGGCATGTGAACACCTGGACAAAGCCTGCCATGGCGATTCCTGCCCATTGGCCAAGGGCTTTTACGACCGCCTGCCTGCCGCCCGCCAGGCCGCGTCCCAGGTGCGCCTGCTCGATCAACGCAGCCTGCGCAACGTGGCGCTGGCTCATCAGGTATGCCCGTACTATTTGAGCCAGGAAATGGCGCGCTGGAGCGACCTGATCGTCGCCGACTACAACTATTACTTCGACTTTGTCGCGATGCTGTTCGGCCTCGCCCAGCTCAACCAATGGCAGGTCTCGGTGCTGGTGGATGAAGCCCACAACCTGGTCGAGCGAGCCCGCTCGATGTACAGCGCCAGCCTGGATCAATACAGCCTCAAGACCGTGCGCGACAGCGCACCCGAGGCGCTGAAAAAACCCTTGCAGCGCCTCAACCGTGAGTGGAACGCGTTGCACAAGGACCAGCTGGCGCCTTATCAGGCCTACGCCGCCAAACCCGACAAACTGCTCCAGGCCCTGAGCCTGTGCACCAGCGCCATGGGCGATTACTTCAACGATCACCCCGATGCCCTCAACGGTGACCTGCAAGCCTTCTACTTCGACGCGCTGCAATGGGCCAAGGTGGCGGAGCTGTTTAACGAGCACTTTATTTTCGATATCACTAAGCGCTCGTTCACCGCCAAGCGCAGCAGCTCGACCCTGTGCCTGCGCAACGTGGTACCGGCCGAATTCATCCGGCCCAGGCTTACGGCTGCGCGCAGCAGCGTGTTGTTTTCCGCGACCTTGAGCCCACGGCACTATTACGCCGATTTGCTGGGCCTGCCAGCGGACACCGCCTGGGTCGATGTGGAATCGCCATTCAAGGCCGAGCAGTTGCAGGTGAGCATCGTTGAGCGGATCTCCACGCGGTTCGTGCATCGCCAGGCATCGCTGGAACCCATCGTGGCATTGATCGCCCAGCAGTTCGCCGCGCAACCGGGTAACTATCTGGCGTTTTTCTCCAGCTTCGATTACCTGCAACAGGTCGCGCAGCTACTGGCTGAGCGACACCCACAGATTGCGCTGTGGCTGCAATCGCGGGGCATGGTCGAGGCTGAACGCCAAGCCTTTCTCGACCAGTTCACCCCGCACAGCCAGGGCATCGGCTTTGCTGTGCTCGGTGGCGCGTTCGGCGAAGGCATTGACTTGCCCGGCACGCGCTTGATCGGCGCGTTTATCGCCACCCTGGGCTTGCCCCAGCTCAACCCGGTGAACGAGCAGATGAAACTGCGCATGGGCGCGATTTTTGGCGCGGGGTACGACTACACATACCTGTATCCCGGTATTCAAAAAGTCGTGCAGGCGGCGGGGAGGGTGATTCGCGGCCAACAGGATCGGGGGGTGGTGATGTTGATTGATGATCGGTTTGGCGAACAGCGGGTGCGGCAGCTGTTGCCGCGCTGGTGGACGCGTGAGCCTTGACGCTCTCCTTCATTGGCCCTTTACCCATACCAGCAGCTCCGAATACCGAGTGGGTTGGCCGCTACGGCTAAGGCTGTAGAACACCTTCACGATCTCGCCATCCTTGAGGTTTTCCACCGAAATCGGAATAGACAGTGCCAGGCCGGCTGTTTCCGCAGTCAGTGTTGTGGGCCCCGAGGTTCTGGCCTGGCTGCTGCTCCATTGCAAGGTCAGGATATCGCCGGGCACTGTTTCGGTGAACGGCAGTACGACGCTCACTTGGTGCTCAACCGTCGAGCCTTCAACTCGCGCCTTTGGCAATCGGCCGAGCGGCTCGCCGACCTGTAATTGCAGACGTTGCGACGCACGGCCAGAGGCATGATCGGCACGTTCGTAGTACAGCTCGGTGAGTTGGTGATTAAAACGCCTGATCTGCTCACCCTCGATCCTGAACACCAGGATACGATCCTCAGGGAGGGTGAGCAGCGTGTATTCCTGGGTGTAGATCGTCGAGCGGCCTACCCACACCAGGCGTATTGGGACCGAAGCATCCCATCCATCGGGCGCTATCATGGACACTGTCACCTGGGCAAGAGTGGGGTCCAGATAGCCTGCCGAGGCTTCCAGAACCTGAGGCGCACGCCACGGGCTGGCGGCACCGCGTATGTTCAGTCGAACCTTCTTCGACACCCGCCAGTCATCGGTTCTCGCCTTTTGCAGGCTACAAGACAAGAACGAAATACCGCCTCCCAGCGCCTTGAGCCTTTCATTGGGGATATTGAACTCCATGAAACTATTGGTGCGTTCGACCACTTTCTCCTCGCGGTAGGGCACCGGGATGTTCTCCGCGTCTCGACCCGCCCAGTCCAGGTGTACGCGATCACCTTTACCGAAGACCTCGGGGTGAAGAAACAACAGGACCTTCTGCGGCTTATCGCCCAGCTTTTTCAAGTCAACGATCTCCCCTGGTTGTTCAATAAAAGGAGCCTCCAGAGGGTGGGTGCCGAGGTCAACCGCCACCGTCTGGGTCGGTGACCAATTGGCGTCCGACTCAGGGGCGTAGACTGGATAATTGCCAACGGCGTCGATGACTTGCATCGCCATTTTCAGGTAAGGGTCGCTACCTGCATCGAGGATGACCTGAGTGGGAACCTTGATCTGGAAGCCCCTGCCAACTTCCTGGAAGGTGACGACATGGGTGAACAGCTCTGAGCCCCAGGCAAATCTGCAGGTGTCGTATTCCTCCATATTCTCGTAGGGCTGGACCTCCAGAATGACTCCCGATATGGCCCTCTCACGATCTATCACGGCACCCGCTTCGATATCCTCAGGTAAAAAAACCACCAGTCCTTGATGCCCCGGAAATTCGGGGCCCGGCTTTGGGTCGCGTTCACCGGGACGGTTCAGTTTGATCCGCAGTGTGAGGCTATTGGAGTCGACGGGGTCGGCAGCAGGCTCTTCCACCGTGCAATACACCTTGGCCATTGCCGGCAGAATGCTCTCTTTTCGCATCGTCAGGGGATAAACCAGGAGATCCACGTTGCTGTCGTCGATGACCAGGTAATCCTCCGGTGTCGGGCCGTTCCAGTACAGATACAGCACGGTGTCGAGCGCGAACGTTTGCTGAAAGGATCGAAAAAGCAGGGGGGTGAGGTCATATTCGACGTGCCTCAGGCCAATGCACCCATCCGGCACGGTATCTTCAGCGATAGGCCTGCCCAGATTCTGGATAATCAGCTCAGGTTGGTCATCCGTAGTTGAACCGCCAGTGTTTTTTTCAGAAGCATTAGGCATTATGAAGTTCTCCACGGTTAAGAGAGCGTTGCCAATCGAGGTACACACTTCAGCGTTGAACGTGATGATCACACCTGCTACCTGTTTTCACAGCCATCTATGCCGCGACGCGCAATCCGCAGTGTGACGACTTTGGAATAGCGGTGCGCAGTCCCGTTCAGGCTGACTTGCCAATAGACTTTTACGAGGCGGTTGAGGTCTTCCAGCACATAGTGGGCGGGTATTTTGATCCGTACATCGCCAGGGGTTTCTATGTACTTGAGCATTTCAACGCGGTTACTTGGGCCGTACCAGTGCAAGCGAACCTCCCGGCCTACTGGAGGGGAAGGGATAGTCACCCAGACACCGTCACCTATCAGGTCCGGGTCAAGTTGATGCCCGATGACCTTGTCGACGACGGGGGCTGCCATGGGGGCCCACCGCTCACCTACTTGCAGGGGCTTGCGTGCTGAGACCCCCAGCGAGCCCCCCTCACTGTTGTTGGCTTCGTAGTACATCTGCGAAGGGCGGCCCTCGAACCGCTTGATCTGCTCTGCCGGTAGTACGAACTCAATGGCGCCGTGCTCCGGGCGTGCGCCGGCATTACAGCTAGAGCGGTATTCCACGGTGCCTTCAGGGTCAGGTAATACCCAGACCAGGGTGATCAGGTCTTGCGGTCTCCAGGCGGCTTGATAAGGCACGTAGGCATAGATGTCGACTTCAGTAGCTCGTGTGTCGGTAAAGGGCATAGCCTCGTTCAGGTATGGCGCAGGCCACTCCACATCCGCGCCTTCGATACTCACATAGGCTGCTTGCGAATACATCTCCATTGGCTGGACGTATTTGTGCAGTACGTAATGGAGCTTGGCGTGGCCATGGATCAGGTCCGCCATAAATGCATAGGGGACCTCGAAGTCAAAAATACGGTTGGTCCTGTCCACTGTTTGTTTTTCACTATGGATGGATAGCTCCCCTTGGGCGTTGGTTGCCGTGAAAAAGAACTCCAAGGTGTCTTGTCGCTCGAAATAATCGGGTGAGGCAAACACAGAAGCGATCAGCGGCTTGCCCTGCAACTTATCCAGATCAATTACCCCGGTTTGCGGGTCAACCTCTGTAAAAGGCTCTCTCAAAATGTCCCGCTGGGCATACACAAGCACTTCGCTGGTCGCCGACCAACGTGCGGCGGGCTCGGTAAAGTTACCCGTTGGCCCACGTACTTGCAGCCGCACGTTCAGCCCTATGGCGTCGCGGGCGGCCATGATTTTCGCGTAAGGCACCACAAGGTGTATCTCGCGGCCAAGGTCTGTGACGCTCACGGAATAAGTGATCTGCTGATCCCCCCAGCACAGCCGGATGCAGTCACCTTCCGCCATGTGAAGGTAAGGCATGAGCGTGATTTCGATCCCTTCGCGGGCTCGCTCTTCGCTGACACCGTTAACCAGCACATCGTCAGGCAGGTAGATAACCAGCCCTTGGTGTCCCGGTTTACTGGGATCCGGATCATTGCCTGCCGGTATATCGAGATTGACCCGCAAGCGCAACGGGAGGGTTGATACGCCGGTATGGTTGATCCGGCACACCAACGGGTCTATCCATTGAGGCTTGATGCTGCCCTCGGGCAGGAGAATCGGCAGCCATTCACTCTGGACGTCAGCGGGCATGACAAAGGTGTGAGCAATTGGAATTACTTGGTCGTTGCTGAAAAGTTCGAACAGTTGCCCGGGGTATGTATGGGGCCCTTTCTTAACGTAGACAAGCTGCGGTGTTTCGATATTTCTGAGCCCCAGGTTACCGTCAACCCCGGTATCACCAGGCGCTGCTGGATAGAGTTCTGGAATGTAAAGTTTGCCTAGTTCAGTAACGGGTTGGGGGATAGCGGTTATGACCTTGGACATGGTTTTGATTCCTTTTGCGGAACACCTGTAGCTGGGATATAAAATTGGTCGGTATTTATTAGATGAGTCTGAAGCGGATTTCACTAAACTCATAATCGTTGCCCGGCGAACGGTCCTCATGGCTATTTATAATAAGAGTGAGCGTGCTGGTTGCGGGGGTGAATGTTCTAATGATTTGCTGAAAATTAACAGTGTCAGTAATTAGCGTGATTGGTGCTTCTGGGTGCCCCGAGGCGCCTAAGGAAAATGCTGGAACTGCTGTAAGTACAGAGTGTCGCCGAGCCTTAAGACTGAACTCATATTGTTGGCCTGGAATCAAGTTATTAAAAACCTGGGAGAAAACCACTCCGGATTTTCTATTATTGTAATAGGTTAAATTATAAAACGTGGTATAGCTCCCATAATTTTTAAATGCTCGATCCTGAGGGTCGGAAACAGCATTGCCGTAACTCCAGCCGTTCAAGTTGCCCTGGTGAAAATTAGTGATGTGGTCAAACTTCGCATGAATGTATATTGTGAGGATCTGCGAAAACCGTTTGGGCACGTCTTTCCTGCTCAAGCTGTATCGAATTCTTACCGATTGATTTTGATTTTCATCCACAAAGCGCCGTTCAAAAGGTATGCTCAATGCTCCTCCTTCTTGATCTTTGCCTACAGTAGTTTCTTCTGCCGTTGAGGTGATGTCACCGTCCCAGTTAATCTGGATAAAATCATTCTCAAAACTGTCGGTGAGCGGAAGAATAACCAATACATGTGCTCCAATACTATTTGGATCTAAATAGTTTCCTGAAAGCTCTTCGATTTGTGCAAGGGGTAACGTTCTGGCAGGCTCGCCAACTTGAAGTTGCAAACGTTGCGACTGACGCTCGGGCTTTAGGTCGATACGCTCGTAATACACTTCGACAGGCAACGTGTTGAAAGGTCTGACTTGATCGTTCGCTAAGGTAAATGAAATCACTCGGTCAACCGGAAAAGGATCTAGATAAAACTCTTCTGTAAAGTTAACCGAATGGGCTGCCCACACAATGCGCAGTTTGGTTGCGGTGGTCCAGCCATCCTGTACGTTGAACTTCATCGTGGCAATGGACGTTGGCTCCAGCTCTCCACCGGGGGCTTCGACAATGCGCGGTGCAGGCCATTCGGGAACGTTACCTGTAACCGTGACACGCACTTTTCTCGATGGCAGCCATTTGTCGTCCCGGTGCTTGTAAAGGCTGTAGTACATGATCACCGTACCCATCGCGACGGCACGTACCCATTCATTCGGGATGTCGAACTCTTCGATAACATTGGTCAGTACGACAGATCTTTCCTCCGAGTGGAAAAAGGGCACATTTTGAACATCGCGCCCCTCCCACTCAAACGCGATCGTATCGCCCTTCTCAAAAAAATTGTTATCGACAAACACCTGGACTGTCTGGTCTGCGGCTCCCAACTCGTCAAGGTTCACGTCCTCCCCGGCCTGCTCCAGGAAGGGTGGGCGCGGGCGTAACAAGCCGAGGTTGACCTCGACGCGCTTCTTCTCCGACCAATTCGAGGCTGAATTGGGATCAGCAGGGTAGTTACCGGCCACATCCCTGATCTGCATGGCCACCGGCATGTTCACGTAGTGGGGGTTTTCGAGGATATCCTCAAGGGATATCGTCATCTCAAATTCACGCCCCACTTCGCTGGCCGCCACCACTTTTTCGACAATCTTTGAGCCCCAGGCAATACGGCAGGTATCCCACTCAGCCATATATTCCCAGGGCTGAATTTCAAGCGTCACACCGCGTTCCGCCCTGGCCATGTCTACGTGGCTACCGGCTTCCAGGTCGGGCGGCAGATAAAATACCAGGCCTCGATGACCGCTTTCAGAGTGCTGGTCGGGATCGCCAGGGCGGTTGCGTTTTACCCTGAGCCTCAGCGGCTTGGTTTTGGAGGTGTTGCCGCTGGGGCGCCTGATAAGGCAATAGACTTCGGCCCATTCCGGCAGGATCTGTTCCTTATCCACCATCAAGCTGAAAAACCGATTGCCCTGGTTCTCCGGTTGGATGATGAGATAGTCCACGGGCGCATGAGGGTTGTTCCAGATCAGGTAGATCTCGGTGTCCAATACCTGATCGGGAAACCCCAGGAGCAGCACCTCCAGGTCATGTTCGACGTGTCGCGCGCCGAGGGCGCCGTCGGACTCGGTATCCCCTTCGACGGGAGGCGTTATACCGCTGATCAAGACTGGGCCCAGATCGTAGTCTTCGAGGGGGGTGCCTGTCTCTTTTATCGTTTTGCCGGTCATTGCTCTATCTCCAGGGCAAGGTTTTCGGGAGGGCAGCCGTTTTTACTTGACTACCGGCGCCCCAATCTGCACTGGCTGACGTATCGATTCGTTCAGGTCCCTGCTGCTGGCCAGAATGTTTGCGGATTCATAAACGTAGTAAAGGTCCGGCGTCGTGCGATTGAATTTCAACAGCGCGTCATACGGAATCAGGCGTCTGATCGCCACGCCCTCGGGCACCTGGCCGACCGTGAAGGGGTCATCGTAAATGATAAGGTCGTGGCTGCCCGGCACCTCATAACGCATGATCAACATAAGCTTGTCGGTGGGTTGACGCCAGGCGTACCACGGGATCTCCGCGGCGGCGCCATTGACGGGAACTGGGTTGACCACATGAGAGGGGTAGCGCAAAAAAATCGGCGGCTGTAGCCGGACAAGGGCATCCTGCACCGCTGCAGAGGCAAACTTCGAGTAACCCACCTTGTCGAGCCCCTTGAGCAAGATAAAGCTGACCTCGATCTTGCCGCCGGCGCAGGCTCGCACTTTGTCATTAGGTATATGGAAGTCATGGGGTCTGCCAGCCGCTGTAATCGAAACGTATTCCTCGTGCAGCACCACGCCCCCCAACTTCGGGTATCCCCGGTAAGTGGCAAAATACGTGTGTCCTACAGGCCCCTCCCACGGGTAGGTGAAAAGCTGCATATGCAGGTCCTCACCGGCGAGTGATTCAAGATCGATAACACCGGGGAACTGCTGTTGCACGAAGATAGGTGCATTCAAATTCGCGGTACCAATATCCACCAGCGCCGGGATATTTCTTGAGCGGGGAGTGGACACGTTGCGCACTGCGTCAACGACTTGAAAATTCAGTAAACGGTTAGTGCCGTTTCCGACGGCGATAATGTGATCGCGGTTGAGTTTTATCTCGGTCGGCAGGCCTACCCCCGCCACTTGCTGACGCGGCGGAAAATAGTTGCCGAATTGGGCCTCAATCACATCCAACTCATGCATGTTCGGGTAAGGATCACAGGTAATAGTGACACCCCGATCGGCCTGTATCTCTCGGATCTCTAAGTCAGACAGCGTGAAGTTGAGGGCAGAATGACCTGGTTCGATCTCATCCATGTCGCGGCCCGCCGGCATGCTTCTCTTGACCATTAATGTCAGCGGATAGGAGGCATCATTATCCGGTCCGCCCTCATACAGCACCTTGTACTGCAGTATCACATCGCCCTCAGGCAGGTCATTGTCCGAGATAGCGAATGAAAAACTGTTTCGCTGTTCTTCCCCAGGCAACAGGGTTTTCTCGGCAAGGACCTTCACCCCTCCGGCGATGGACAGCACTTGGATCGTATCCTTGGGCTTGGCCGACCAGTTTTTATCCACTGCAACGGTCAATCCTTTGGCCAACAACCACTGCGCGATACCACCGTCATAGCCTTTAAACGCTGGGGACATCCCTGGAACCCGCGGGGTGTCAAGAAACTTGGGTTTTATCGACGACACCTTTTTGCTGTTAGTGGTAGCCGGCTTGCTGTTTTTACTAGGCATGGCGTTCTCCGGGTAGGACGTAGGCGAGCATTACAGGATGCTGTTCCTGAGCGTGTAGATATCAAACACCTGTGAAGAAGAACTTGGCTACTGTCAAAATTGACAGGTTTAGACGAGCGTACGTGCTCAAGCACATCAGTCAAGAACCGGACAGTATCTGCACGCGCCGTCGCACTGACTCGTTCAGGTCAGTGGACCGCGCTTTGACGGAAGGGGATTCGGAAGTGGACTCGTACACGAAGTAAAGGTCTGGGGCGTAGCCTGCGAATTGTTCGATGTCTGCGCCTCTGATGACCCACTGAATCGGCTGACCATCGCCCCAAAATGACCCCACCGGTTTCGTCACGCTATACAAGATGATTTCATTGAGTGACTTCACAAAGCGCAGGATCAACGTCAGCCTGTCGTGGGAGGTGCGCCAGGCATACCAGGGGAGCGTCACCACGAGTTCTGTTTCGATGTGAACGATATCTTCAGGGTATTTTTCGAAGTAGGGCGCCTCCAGCCGTACCACCGTCCCCAACACTTCAGCGAAGGTTTTCTTCGATGTTTGATTGACCAGGTCGTCTGCCCGAATCAATTCGTAGCTCAATTCCACCCGTCCTCCAGCGGCAGCACGGACCTTGCTGTAAGGCACCTCGTGATACGTCACGGTACCGGCCCTGCTGATGGTGACTATGCGCCGATGCACCACCTCGCCGCCCAAAGGCGGGTAGGCTTTGAAGGTGATGACATACCAGTCGCCAGCCCTGCCGACGCGTGCCGGGGTATACATACCGACGGTCAGGTTGCCACCGGCGAGTTTTTCAATGTCGATATACCCCAGCGGGTCGTCAGACTGGATGAAAGGGCCGTCCCATTGCGCACTGGTAAGCTCTACACGCACTTGCCGGTATCCGGACCTGAGGGCCGACGCATTGCCGACAAGGTCTACGACGTAGAAACCGGTTAGCAGGTCCTCACTATCGCCGGCGCTGGCAATCTGGGCGTAATTGATGACGATCAGCGTCGGCAGGCCCACACCCGCGACCTTTTGCACGATGGTCAGGCCGCCCCATTGGAAGTGGATGCGGTCTTCAGCATGCATATTCGGGTAAGGCTCAATGATGGCATTGACGCCTTTTGTGGCATCGGGTGGGAATACCGTGAGAGTCGAGAGCGTGAACGCCAGTTCCGAGTGGCCCGGTTCGATCGGTTCAATATCTTCACCGGCGGGCAGTTGTGTTTTGATCAGCACACTCAGCGGATAAGAGACCTCGTAGTCGTCCTTGCTCCCTTTGTAATTCACCACGTATCCCAGGCGCATCTCTCCGTCGGGAAGCTTTTCTGCAGGAATGGAAAAGAAATAACTGTTGTGATGCTCTTCTCCAGGAGCTACCTGCTTGATGGCCAGCAACGTCATGTCAGGCATCGAGACGATACTGACGATATCGTCGGTGCTGGCAACCCAAGTGTTGTCCACTCTGACGCTCAGGCCAGCCGCGATTAACCAGGCCGGAATGCCCCCGTCGTAGCCGTCGACTTGGTTTGTGAGGCCCGGAATCAACAAGCGCGGAAGCTGCCTCGGTTGGTCCGGCGAGGAGATCTTGGCGCTTTCGTTGCTCATTTTCGTTCTCCTGAGCGAGTCGTTCGGTCGGCGCATCGCGGCTTAACCACCTATGCCTTGGCGTTATCAAACACTCGTGATTCAGCGCTGGCTACTGTCAAAGTTCACAGGTTACGACGAGTGGTGTTGCGGCACTTTTTTCAATTGCGGTGTCATTACGCAGACACGCGGCCGTCTGTCGCTACCTGTGAATTCTGACAGTAGCCAGGGCAGTGCATTCAGGTGTCTGATTTACCCAGATGGTGCCCATGTCGATGGGGCTGCGTGAAATCGAGGAGGCAAAATGGCCAGGCATCTTTATCGCCGTCCTTCCCTAACTCCCAACCTGCCAGTGGTGGACATCCCGCTGATGCACCCGCCCATCGAGGGCGATATCGAGAACGCTGATGGCGGCATCGGCGTGTCGCATACCATGCGGCCCTTGGTGGTGCATATCGACAGGCCAGATGGGACACCCGAAGGAACGTTGTTCGAGTTGTACTGGGGGCCCGGTAATCCGGTTGCCTTCAACCTGATTCGCGAAGGCGATGAGCACTTGACCCGCATCCCCTTCACTGTGCCGTTCGACAGTATTCGCGAGCCCTGGGCTGACCCGGTGCAGGTGCTGGTTATTTGCGGCAGTGACGATAATTCCCAGACCGCTCCATTGCGTCTACGCGTCAACCTGCAACATCCCGGCGGAGAAGACCTCAACCCGGCACCCGGTAATCAGAACCTGATGTTGGAATTACCGGAGGATGTAAGGCTTGAGGGGGTCAATGATGAGCGGGCCAAGCTCGGCGTGGAGATAATCTGCAGGCACTGGTCGAACATGGCTGCCTATGACCTGCTCATCGTCGTCTGGGGGTCGGCTCGCATCGAGCGGTTGATCCAGCCGGATGAAGTCGGCCGGGACATTGTTTGCTTTGTGGGCTATGAAGCCATCCAGGATGCCGGGGACAGTGAGTTGCTGCCGGTCGCGTTTCAAGTTCAAGGCCCCACCGGAAATATGCCCGATCCCTGGGCGCTCTGGTCGACAACTGCGTTGGTTTCGGTGTACCTGGAAACCGATCGCCTGGGCGCGGCCTGGGTCCAGTTTCCTGAGACTGATCGAGAAATTGATCTGGAAGTATTAGGCACTCGGGACGTTGAAGTCGGTCTGGCAGTTTCAGCGGCGGATGCAAGGGCCTACAGTCAGATTTTCTTTTACTGGAATGGGAAGAGTCACCAAGGGGGCTCGGTTTCCCATTTTGAAGATCGGCCCCTGGCAGGTGGGAAGGGTTATACCTTCAAGATCGAAAACCACTTGGTGCATGCAATCGCCCAAGGCAGCGCGGTGGTGTATTACGAGTTGACGGGTGCCAGCGCCGGCGTGCCCGACAAACGCTCACACAATCTTTACCTCTCGGTTATCGGGGAGATAGTCAGATGGCCTGCGCCGACAGTGGACCAGGCCTTGGGTGGCGTTCTCAAGCCGGACTTGCCGCTGATTACCATCCGCTTCCCGGCGCAAACCAGTTGGGCCAGCTCCGACAGGCTGCAAGTGATCATCTTGGCCGCCGACGCCGAGGGTACGGTCGACTATATTGCCGGCCGAGCCGTCGGCGAGATATCCCCTGGCGAGGAAATGACTTTTGATGTGTCCGGCACCGAGCTCGCACGCTTTGATGGGCGCCAGATCGAAGTGCTTTATAGCGTTACTCGAGGAAGCGAGCAGCCTCAGGAGTCTCTGCGCCAGGTGTATCAAGTGGGGGAGCCTATACGGGACATGCCGGCCCCCGAGGTGGACAAGGCCCAAGGCAATCAATTGGATCCGGACGACGTCGTCAACGGGGCCAACGTCAAGGCGCCCTTCAGCGAGACCCAGGCCGGGGATGGGTTGACGCTGTATTGGTATAGCCGCGTTTCCGCGCCGCCTATTCCATTCAACGTAGACACGGATGGGCAAGTCGCTGTCTTCCCGGTGCCGTACAAATATATCGGGCCCAACGAAGATGAATGGGTTTCGGCTTTTTATACCTTGGAGCGCGACGGCAAGAAGCGTTACTCAGCAATCACTGACCTGCTGATCAGTCGTGGCTTGGTGGATTTGCCGGTACCGGTGTTGCGCCACGCCAGTATCACCGGCCCGGAAACGGCCACGTTGGCACCCATGAATGTGTTGCAAGGCAGCAAGCTGGTGGTCAGCTATACCGGCATGGCCGATACTGATTTCATTCAACCCAAAATGATCGGTACGACGGGTACCGGTTCGCCAGCAATACCCGGAAAACCGGGGAACGCGGCGGCGGGCAGCGTGGAGTTTGATATTGCCTCTTTGGCTTTTGCGGCGAATGTCGGCAACGCTGACAGAACCTTCACGCTTGAATATGTCGTCACACGGAATGATGTGGGTTGGCCGTCGAAGGTGTTAAGGGTAACGGTAACGCCGATACCCCAGGCTGAGTTGGCCAAAACCGTGCTCAAGATCAATCAGGCTAACGCGGCGACTCAAGTACTGGACTTGACTACGTTTACCGGCGATGCCACAGGTCATATTGGTGTCTGGCCGTTTATGACTGCGCCTTACCCCGTCTGGTTGAGGCTGCTGGGGAAAACGGACAAGGGCGTTGATCATTCGCTGACGGTGTACAACGGGGCGGGCAGTGCAGCTGTCAATCCGACCTGGATCGCTAACGGAAAAATCGAACCAGGGATTGCTCGTAGTTATTTGAATGGATTGGGTGATGGCACCAAGCTGCAGATGGAGCTCAAGGCAGCGGTCAGCACAAGCAAGGATGAAACCCTGGCCATCAGCTTTCCGATAGTGGAGTACAAAGTCATCAACAAACCTCTCCCAATTGAGATCGAATTTACTAAGTTTGATGATAAAACGCTTAACGGTTGGCGTGCTGTCAACGCCGGGATTTATGGATTTAGTGCTCAAGCTGGAGGTTATTATCTGTGGCTAGTTAACTCCGGGGTCTCGGCTGAATTTGGACTGGAGAAGATTTATACGGGCAACCAGTTTTCTGCTGGCCAGAAATACGAGTTTAGTTCTGATCTTGCTTATGATCAGTCCGCTAATTTTTATGGGGTTGCGTTAATTTTCTCTGGCAACAATCGAATTGCAATGGAAGATATCCTAGCTAATAATTATTGGAAAAAGCTTGTGGTTGAGTTTGTGCCGCCAGAGAGCTCTAATGTTTACCCTTTACGGGTTATGATTCTAAGCAAAACGCTGTCCGGTATGAAATTTTTTGTTGATAATATTAGAATTCGCAGGGTTTAATTTTATTTGTCTTGAAGTTGCGTGACGTGGGTTTGGGGTGCGGGCTTTTTATATATAAAGCTGCCTGCATTTCAAATCCCAAGACAGGTTTCAGATCACTTCCAAATACGAACTCTGCACCGCCCCCGCCAACTCCCGCACGCCCTCAATAAACTCCGTCAACCGCCTATGCAACCCATCCTCCAGAATCTCATCAATCCCCGTATACCGCAGCCGCGCTTCAAACTCGGCAGCCAAGCGCTGCGCCGTGCGTCCATAGCTGCCGGGCAGGTCCGCAAGGATATGGCTCAACTCCTCGATACACGCATGCAGCGAGCGCGGCACGTCACTGCGCAACAGCAGCAGTTCCGACACCGAGCGGGCATTCAAGGCATTGGGATACAGCTCGGTATACGCCTCGAATGACGACAACGCGCGGAGCAGGGCGCTCCACTGGTAATAGCCGCGGGCCGACAGGTCGCTGACTTCTTCGGACTCTTCGCCGAACATCTCATAGCGGGCATCCAGCAGGCGCAGGGTGTTGTCGGCGCGCTCGACAAAGGTGCCGAGGCGGATGAAACGGTAGGCGTCATTGCGCATGATCGTCCCGGAGGTGGCGCCACGGAACAGGTGTGAGCGCTGCTTGACCCAGTCACAGAAGTGGCTGATGCCGTGTCGCGCCAGGCCGCCGGCGGCAATGCTGCGCATTTCCAGCCAGGTGGCGTTGAGGTTTTCCCACATGTCGGCGGTGATGCGGCCGCGCACGGCGTGGGCATTGCCCCGGGCGGCGCGCAGGCAGTTGTAGATGCTCGCCGGGTTTTCTTCGTCGAGGGCGAAGAAGTGCAGCATGCGCTCGGCATCCAGGGTGTGGTGGCGTTCCAGGTAGCTGTCCAGAGTGCCGCTGCTGAGCAACGACATCGCCAACTCATCCAGACCATCGCTGCGCCCGGCCTGGGGCATCAGGGACAGCGAATAGCTGACTTCCAGCATGCGCGCCAGGTTCTCGGCGCGCTCCAGATAGCGGGACATCCAATACAGATCTGCAGCGGTTCTACTCAACATAGTCAGCCCTCCACCACCCAGGTGTCTTTGGTTCCGCCGCCTTGCGACGAGTTCACGACCAGCGAGCCTTCCTTCAGCGCCACGCGGGTCAAGCCGCCGGGCACCAGGCGGGTTTCCTTGCCCGAGAGTACGAATGGGCGCAGGTCGATATGCCGGGGCGCAATGCCGTTTTCGACGAAGGTCGGGCAGGTGGACAGGCTCAGGGTGGGTTGGGCGATGTAGGCATGGGGACGGGCCTTGATGCGCTGGCGGAAGTCTTCGATCTCGGCGGCCGTCGACGCCGGGCCCACCAGCATGCCGTAGCCGCCGGAGCCCTGGGTTTCCTTGACCACCAACTGCTCGAGGTTGGCCAGCACATGAGACAGTTCATCGGGCTTGCGGCATTGGAAGGTCGGCACGTTCTGCAGGATCGGTTCCTCGTCCAGGTAGAAGCGGATCATCGCCGGTACATAGGGATAGATCGACTTGTCGTCAGCCACCCCGGTGCCGATGGCGTTGGCCAGTACCACATTGCCGGCGCAGTAAGCCGCCACCAACCCCGGCACGCCGAGCATCGACTCGGGGTTGAACGCCTGGGGGTCGAGGAAGGCGTCGTCAATGCGCCGGTAGATCACGTCCACGGGCTTGGGGCCGTCGGTGGTGCGCATGAACACCTTGAGATCGTGCACGAACAGATCGGCACCTTCCACCAGCTCCACGCCCATTTCCCGGGCAAGGAACGCGTGTTCGAAGAAGGCGCTGTTGAAGCGCCCAGGCGTCAACACCACCACATTCGGGTTATCGAGGCGGCTGGCGCTCTTGAGGGTCTTGAGCAACAGGTTGGGGTAGTGGTCCACGGGTGCAATGCGCTGCTTGGCGAAGACTTCCGGGAACAGCCGCATCATCATCTTGCGGTCTTCGAGCATGTAGCTCACGCCGCTGGGGGTGCGCAGGTTGTCTTCCAGCACGTAGTAGGTACCGTCGCCGTCGCGCACCAGGTCGACACCGGAGATGTGCGAGTAAATGTCGCGGTGCAGATCCAGGCCGACCATCGCCTTCTGATAGCCCTCGTTGCCCAGCACCTGCTCTGCCGGAATGATCCCGGCCTTGATGATGCGTTGGTCGTGGTAGATGTCGGCGAGAAACATGTTCAGTGCATTGACCCGCTGGATGCAGCCACGCTCGATCAGGCTCCATTCACTGGCGGGGATGCTGCGGGGAATGATGTCGAAGGGAATCAGGCGTTCGGTGTCTTGTTCGTCGCCATACAGGGTGAAGGTGATCCCGGCGCGATGGAACAGCAAATCCGCTTCACGGCGACGCTGGGCCAGCAGTTCCGGCGGCGTATTGGCCAGCCAGCGAGAGAAGTCCTGATAGTGCGCACGGCATACGCCGTTTGCGTCATTCATTTCATCGAAGAAAGATCGAGCCATTCCAGTACCTTGTCAGTGCCCAGTGTGGCTTTGGGTGGCACTGCCGCTTAAAAAAACGCATGTTTTTATGAGCCCGTGGCTGAAGGTGCCAACAGGCCTGGTCCTTACTTTCTTATGGGGGCGGCTCTGGGTCGGGGGGTAACGTATGCTCCTGTTTTCCGGGGGGTGAATGGATAAAGCAATGCCTGTGCCGGAATGCGAACTAGGCATCAATAACCTGTGGCGAGCGAGCTTGCTCGCGCCGGGCTGCGCAGCGGCCCCAATAAAAGCGGGAGCGCTGCGCACTCCAGCGCGAGCAAGCTCGCTCGCCACAGGAGGGGGCTCACCACAATGGGGCGCGGCGTGTTTCAGATTGGTGCGCCAACCCACTTGAACTTCACCGAACCCCGATTCTTCTAAGAAGTTTCGTCACCTTGTGGAGCACCGTCGTGTCCAGAATCATCTCCCCCCACACTCCGGAAGCGGCCCTGAACGACCACAGCGAACACAACGCCAAGATATTCGGCTCGCCCAAGGACCGCCTCGACTTTTACCGGCGCGAGATCCAGTACGAAACCAGCATCCTGGCCAACCGCACCGACGCCTACCTGACCGCGCAATCCTTCCTGGTGATTGCCTTTGTCTCCGGCATGGGCAACCTCAACCCGGAATGGGGCAAGCTGTTCACGCTGGTGGTGCCGATCTTCCTGGTCTCGCTGGGTATTCTCAGTTCGCTGAATGCCTGGCCCGGTATCCGTGCGGCGTATGAAATCATCGACCACTGGCACTACAAGCAAAGCGAATTGCTGCGCAGCGAGCCGGTGATGGGCATGGCCTACGATGAGTCGCCACTGTTTTCCGAGATGGAGTCGAGCCACAAGGGCTATCGCAAGTCGTTGCTGTTTTCCATGCGCGCGCCGTGGTTGTTCATGGTGTTCTGGCTGGTGTTGGGCATTTATGCGTTTTATATCCAAGTGGACAATCCACTGCGCTGACCACGCGGACGGAACTTCAGCCGTGGGCGTGACGCCTTAGCTCTATGCGGTACAGATTTTTCACCGGCCTGCAAAGAGGTGCCTCATGACCCAGCCTAAAGATCCCCAGACCCACAATCGCAACGACCCCGCCATCGACGGCGGCGAGCCGGCCCCTGGCACCGCCGCCGATGCGCCCAAGGATCCAACGCCTGCGAGCGACCCAAAGGCCAAGGAAAACGACTACAGTCCAGACTTCAGGCCCGAGCGCGAGCACAAGCCTGAAACCGATGCCGATATCGATACCCAAGGCGGTTAGAGGAGACCCACATGTCAAAAGAACTGGACGATGAACTCAACGACCCCGGCAACGAAGACCCGGGTTCGCTGATGGACGATGCCGAGGTGCCGCTGAACGACTTGGATGAAGCGGCGGACGTTGGCAACACTGAAAATCAGGACTGATCCGGCGGCGGGCCCGAGGGATTGCTGAGCTTGAAGTAGACGTCTTCCTCGGCCCCGCCGTCCAGCGACACCTCCTGGCCCACCACGCGGTTATCGATCAGCGTCTGCGCCTGATCGCGGCTGATATTAACCACCGTGCTGCGCTTGCCGGTGATTACATACACCACATCCACCCCGTGTTCGGCCAAAGCTGCCAGGTAGTTGGCATGGGGCAGGTCTTCGCCCAGTTCATATTGCCGTTGCTCGCGTGTGGTCACGCCGCCTGCCTGCGCCAGGTATTGCTGCGAATATCCCAGGCGTTGACGTTCCTCAAGCAATCGTTGGGCGATGTTTTTCATTAGTTGACTCGCACTGTGGGTCCTGACTGTTTGAAACCCCGGCGCGGTGCAGGATTCAATTTTTTTGCGCAGCTTGACGCTCATACCACGCCAGCATGGGCTGGGTGCTCAACCCGTGGGCCAGGATGCTCAACGCGATGACCGACAACGTCAGGTTGACCGCCACCGCACTGCTGGTGCCCACCAGCCCGTGGTTGAGCGCATAGAACAGGTAGTAAATGCTGCCGATCCCACGAATGCCGAACCAACTGACCAGGCTGCGTTGCCGCCGGTCCAACAGGCGGCCCCAAGGCATGGCGAATACACTGGCGGGGCGAATGACACAAAACAGCAACGGTGCCACCGCCAACGCGGCCCACTCCCAGTGGCTGACCAGCACGATGCCCAAGACTGTCACCAGGAACACCTCCATGGCCCGCTCCACCAGGCTGCCGAAGGCCAGCATGTCGCCCATCATCACGCCTGCCGCGATCTGGGTGTCCTTCAACTGGCTGACGTCACCATGCAAGGCTTGCTCGGGCTCGATTTCAAGGTGGCCCACCACCGGTTGGGCCAAGTGCTCGGCGGGAGTCCGGGCGTTGCCGGTGGACTTCACCTCGGCCTGACGCAACCCCAGGCCCGCCGCGAATACCGACAGGAAGCCATAGCCGCCCTATGAGGAGGGGAGGGCCAGGGTAAGCAGTACGGCGCCCAATACGGCCAGCCATAGAATGAAAGTCATTGTGCGTGTTCCAGGGCCGTGGTCTATGCAGCTTTGAGAACGGCGACCGGAAGGGGGTTCAATGTGATTGCCTGCCATGGGGACAAGGCCCTATTTAGCCATTGAACGAAGGTTTGCCATGCACTAAGTTGGCCTTTTGTCGCCCGCGCATCTACGGATCTGCGTCTTTCTTCTTTCATCAGAGGCTCTGGCATGAAGTTTTCCCCCTTCGTTGAGCGCATTGCAGGGCAGGGCGTTGCCGCCTGGGACATCCACCACGCCGCGTTCGACGCCGCCAGCCAGGGCGAAGACGTCATCATCCTCAGCGTCGGCGACCCGGATTTCGCCACGCCGTCCTTTATCACCGACGCCGCCGTCAATGCCTTGCACGCGGGAGATTCCCACTACACCGAGATCGCCGGTCGCCCCGCACTGCGCGAGGCGATCGCAGCCCGTTACAGCCGAACCCTTGCCCAGCCGTTGGCCGCCGACAACGTGATCATCGTGCCCGGTGCGCAGAACGCGCTGTTCATCAGTTCGCTGTGCCTGTTGCAGGCCGGCGACGAAGTGCTGGTGCTCGACCCGATGTACGTCACCTACGAAGCCACGCTCAAGGCCAGCGGCGCCACCCTGGTGCGGGTGCCCTGCAGTGCTGAAGCCGGCTTTCGCCTGAATCCGTCCTTGCTCGCCGCCGCGATCACCCCGCGTACCCGGGCGATATTCTTTTCCAATCCGAACAACCCCACTGGCGTGGTGCTTGACCTGCAGGAGCTGCAAGCCATTGCCGACCTGGCCATCGCCCATGATCTGTGGGTGGTGGTGGATGAGGTCTACGAAAGCCTGGTGTTCGACGGTCAATACCACAGCCTCGCGGCATTACCGGGCATGGCGCAGCGCTGCATTGTGATCGGCAGCTTGTCCAAGTCCCACGCCATGACCGGCTGGCGTATCGGCTGGCTCATCGCTCCAGTGCAAATGGTGCAGCACGCCGAAACCCTGCTGTTGAGCATGATGTACGGCTTGCCCGGCTTTGTGATGGAGGCGGCGACCGCCGCGGTGTTGGCCCACGATGAAGTCACTGAAGGTATGCGGGAGACCTACCGACGCCGACGTGACCTGGTAGTGACCGCCTTGAGCACCTGCCCAGGCATCCGGGTGCTGGCGCCGCAAGCGGGCATGTTCGTGCTGGTGGATGTGCGCGGTACGGGGCTGGGGTCGCTGGATTTTGCCTGGCGCCTGTTTCGTGAAGCGGGCGTGTCGGTGCTGGACGCAGCAGCCTTCGGCGAGCCGGCCCAGGGGTTCGTTCGACTGTCCTTTACCCTGGGCGAGGAGCGCCTGGCGCAAGCCTGTCGGCGGATTGTGGGGTTTGTGGAAAAGCTGACCAGTGAGCGGGCCGTGCACTGGGCATGACCTGAACAACTCATTTAGTCAGCCAACGGCGGCAAACGCCGTTTCACCGGGGTTTTCTTGACGATAGCGGTGTTGGTTTCGGCATAGGTATTCAGCCGGTCCAGCAGCGTGTCGAGGTGCTCCATGGTGCGTACGTGCAGGCGTGCGATAAAGCAGTCGTCCCCGGTAACCTTGTCGCACTCTGTGAACTCGGGGATCGCCTGGATCTGGCGCTCCACTTCCTGCAATTTGCCGGGCAGGGGGCGAATGCGCACGATGGCTTGCAGCAGGTAGCCGAAGTGTTTGGGGTCGATGTCGACGGTGTAGTGGGTCAGCACGCCGCGTTCTTCCAGGCGGCGCAGGCGTTCGCTGACGCTGGGTGACGACAGCCCGGTGATGCCTGCCAGAGTCTTGAGGGACAGGCGTGAGTCGTCCATCAAGGCGGCGATCAGTTGCTGGTCGATGGTGTCGATCATGGTTTTTGCCTAATAAGAAAAGGTCATTTGTGGGTTTTGCCTTTTTTAGTCGCTGTAGCCGTGTCGAGCAGATTGCCATAATTGAGCCTCACTTGAGGAGCATCAATCATGGATACATCAATCCGTCGTGGGACCTGGGAAATGATCGCCGCCATGCTGATCTCCGGCACCATCGGCTGGTTTGTGCTGGTGTCGGGCGTATCGGTGATCGAGGTGGTGTTCTGGCGCTGCGTGATCGGGGCCCTGACGCTGTTGCTGGTGTGCGCATTGCTGGGTTATTTGCGCCTGGATCTGCTCAACTGGGCCAAGCTGGGGCTGGCGGTGCTCAGCGGCGTGGCGATCGTCGGTAACTGGCTGCTGCTGTTCGAGTCCTATTCCCGCGCGTCCATTGCGATCAGCACGGCGGTGTACAACGTGCAGCCGTTCATACTGGTGATGCTGGCGGCGGTGTTTCTCGGTGAGAAGATCACCCTGCAAAAAATGGCGTGGCTAAGTGTGGCGTTCCTGGGCATGTTGGCGATTGTCACCGCCCATGGTGAACAGTCGGGAGGCGGGAATTATCTTGCCGGCATCGCCTTGGCCCTGGGAGCGGCATTTCTGTACGCGGTGGCCGCGCTGATCATCAAACGCCTGAAGGACGTACCGCCGCATCTGATGGCGTTGATCCAAGTGACCACCGGCGCCATATTGCTGGCGCCCCTGGTACCCTGGCATAGCTTGCCCGTGTCGACCACTGCCTGGGCGGCGCTGGCAACATTGGGCGTGGTGCATACCGGTTTGATGTATGTGTTGCTGTACGGGGCCATTCAGAAGCTGCCCACGGCGATGACGGGCGCGTTGTCGTTCATCTACCCGATTGCGGCGATCCTGGTGGACTGGATCGCCTTCGGGCATCGCCTGGGGTGGCTGCAATGGCTGGGTGTAGCGGCGATTCTGCTGGCGGCTGCCGGGTTGCAGCGGGGCTGGTGGTGGCCCCGCGCCCGTCAGGTCAGTGCGTGCCCTGATAGATGAGGTTTTCCGGGTTGAAATGCTCCACGGCGCTGCCCGGCTGCGGCAGCCCGAGGATATGCCCCTTGATCTTGCCCACCACATGCATCTCGCACGGCTTGCAGTCGAATTTGAGGGTCAATACCTCATCGCCATGAATCAACTGCATCGGCGCGACCTTGGTCTTCACGCCGGTCACACCCTTGGCCTGTTTAGGGCACAGGTTGAACGAGAAACGCAGGCAGTGCTTGGTGATCATCACCGGCACTTCGCCGGTTTCTTCGTGGGCTTCGAAGGCCGCGTCGATCAGCTTCACGCCGTGACGGTGGTAGAAGTCCCGGGCCTTCTGGTTGTAGACGTTGGCCAGGAACGACAGGTGCGCCTCGGGATACACCGGCGGCGGCGACGTTTCAGCCTTGCGCCCACCCCGCGGATGTGCGGCGAGACGTGCGGCGGTCAGTGCTTCGATCACTTCACGGCGTAACGCCTTGAGCTGCGAGTTGGGGATGAAGAACGCTTGCGGCGCATCCAGTTCGATACGGGTGGCGTGATACTCGGTGGTACCGAGTTGGCCGAGCAGGTCGCGCAGGGTGTCCAGCGCCTGTTCCGGTTTGTTGGCCACGCCAAACGGGCCGGGCAGGGTGACACTGGCGCTGATGCCTTCTTCGCTGGTCGCGGTGATTTGCAGCTGCTCTTCACGCAGGCGCGCGACCCATGACAAACCGATACGGCGCTCGGCCGAGGTCTTGAGCAGGGCCTGTTGCCAGTTGTGGTCCAGGTTGCGATTGAGCGGGTGATGCGGGCGCAGTTGGTGCAAGCCGGCCGGCATTTCGTTGGGCTCGACGCGGTAGCGGTAGCGCTTCTCACCGTCTTCCTCGAACTCACCCTTGGGCTCGGCGATATTGGCGCGAAAACCCACCACTTCACGCTTGATCAGCACATTGAGGCCGTCGCCGTTGGACAGTGGCTCATGGGTGACCACCTGCAAGTCGCGCTTGCCGGCTTTTTCCACGGTGCCCACGGGCAGGCCGGTAAAGGTCGGGGTGTCAAAGGCACCGATGTCGATCTTGCGGTCGCTGACAAAGTAATCGGTGCTGCCACGGTGGAAGGTTTTTTCCGGGTCGGGCAGGAAGAAGTGCGCGGTACGGCCGCTGGAAGCGCGGGCCAGGTCCGGGCGGTCTTCGAGGATCTCGTCGAGGCGCTGGCGGTAGTAGGCGGTGATGTTCTTCACATAACCCATGTCCTTGTAGCGGCCTTCGATCTTGAACGAACGCACGCCCGCTTCGACCAGGGCACGCAGGTTGGCGCTCTGGTTGTTGTCTTTCATCGACAGCAGATGCTTTTCAAAGGCCACCACGCGGCCCTGGTCATCTTTCAGGGTGTAGGGCAGGCGGCAGGCCTGGGAGCAGTCGCCACGGTTGGCGCTGCGGCCATTTTGCGCGTGGGAGATATTGCACTGCCCGGAGAACGCGACACACAGGGCACCGTGGATAAAGAACTCGATGGCGGCATCGGTCTCGTCGGCAATGGCGCGGATCTCTTGCAGGTTCAACTCGCGGGCCAGTACCAACTGCGAGAAACCGGCCTGGTCGAGAAACCTGGCCCGGCCCAGGGTGCGGATGTCGGTCTGGGTACTGGCGTGCAGCTCGATCGGCGGAATATCCAGCTCCATCACGCCCAGGTCTTGCACGATCAACGCATCGACACCGGCATCGTAGAGCTGATGGATCAGCTTGCGCGCAGGTTCCAGCTCGTTGTCATGCAGGATGGTGTTGATGGTGGTGAAGACGCGGGCGTGGTAACGGCGGGCGAATTCCACCAGTTGAGCGATATCGCTCACGTCGTTACACGCATTGTGGCGGGCGCCAAAGCTCGGCCCGCCGATATAAACGGCGTCGGCGCCGTGCAGGATAGCCTCGCGCGCAATGGCGACATCGCGGGCAGGGCTGAGCAATTCCAGGTGATGCTTGGGCAAGGACATAGTTTTTTTAGTCAGGCTTGTCACGGTCGAGGCGCGCATTGTAGCTGTGAAATGCCTGGGCGGCATCTACCGCAGGGCTGTCGGGCCTGATGCAAGTCCGTTAAGCGAACGTAATGCTCAATGCAACGAAGGCCCAATGTGGGAGCTGGCTTGCCTGCGAAGACGGCCTGACAGCCGACCTCTATCGACCTGATGCCTCGCGTTCCAAATGTGGGAGCTGGCTTGCCTGCGATGATGACCTGACAGGCGACACTGTTATACCGAGTAAATATCCATTCCTGCGGTAACGGCCACCTTGGGTTCCGCCCTGACGGCGGCTCACTTTCGAAAAGCGCGAAAGTAAGCAAAGCGCTCTTGCCCCACCACTCGGTACCTCGCTTAGGCTCGGTGTGCCCGTAATCCGCCAGTGATTTGGGGGGCCGCCGCCACGCGCCATCCATGGCGCGGGGCGGCTAAACCGGCATCCCTGCCGGTTTACCCCCCAAATCCCTGTCGAATTCCGGCCAGCGTGGTTTAACGGGGCGCCTGAGATCAAAAGCAGATCAAGAGCGGCTCGCTTCGCATCGTAGTTACTGGGGGCTGCGGCGAACTGCACAGTTGTGTAGATACCTATACTGCGATGGCGATGGAACATTCACCACCGCTGGCGCTAACGGCGCCACAGATTCAAGCCTTGGCAGCCATCGCCGTCACTTCCACCCGCATACCTTCCACCGCCAAGGCGGCAACGCCCACTGCCGCCCGCACTGGCCAGGGCTTGGCGAAAAAGCGCTTGTAGACCTCGTTGAACGCAGCACGGTCGGCCATGTCGGTGAGGTAGATGGTCAGGTGCATAACCCGGTCCATCGAACTGCCAGCCTTTTCCAAGGCAACTTTCAGCGCTTGCAGGGTGCACTCGCTTTGCAGGGTGATATCGCCCAGCTCAAGGCTGCCATCGGCATGGGTGGGAATCTGGGTGGAGACCAGGATGCCGTTGAAGCCGATCACGTCGGAGGAGATGGAATCGGCGTCTGGGTCAGGGGTATAGGACAGGTCGTGGTTGGCCATGGGCACCTCGTGTTGGCAGGAACAGAAAGGCGCCATGGTCGGTGAAATTCACTCCAGGGGCAAACCCCGGCTTATATCCAGCGTCGGAACAGTACGCTGGCGTTCACGCCGCCAAAGCCGAAGCCATTGGACAGCGCATATTCAATCGGCATGGGCCGCGCCTCATCGCGCACCATGTCCAGGCCGTCGGCGAGGGTGTCCGGGTTTTCCAGGTTGAGTGTCATTGGCGCGATCTGGTCACGCAGGGCAAGCACGGTGAAGACGGCTTCGATGCCCCCCGCAGCACCGAGCAAGTGGCCGGTGGCGGATTTTGTCGAGCTGATGGCCGGGCTGCCGCCAGTACCGAATAGCGTCCTGATCGCCGCCAGCTCGCCTTTGTCGCCCACAGGTGTGGAGGTCGCGTGGGCATTCAGGTACTGCACCTGCGACGCCTCGATGCCCGCCTGGCGCAACGCTTGAGTCATTGCCCGGCGCGCACCGTCACCGTCTTCAGGCCCTGCGGTCATGTGATAGGCGTCTGCACTGGTGCCATAGCCCACCAGTTCGGCAATCGGCTGCGCGCCCCGCGCCAGGGCATGTTCGAGTTCTTCAATTACCAGAATACCGGCGCCTTCGCCCATCACAAAGCCGTCGCGCGCCTGATCGAAGGGTCGCGAAGCGAGCTGCGGGGTGGCATTGAAATCGCTGGACAGCGCTCGCGCTGCGGCGAAGCCGGCAAGGCTGACGCGATGAATCGCCGCTTCGGCACCGCCGCATACCGCGACGTCGACTTCCCCGGCGCGAATCATTCGCGCTGCGTCGCCGATAGCCTGAACCCCGGCGGCACACGCGGTTACTGGCGCACCCAGCGGGCCTTTCAAGCCATAGTTGATCGACACATGCCCGGCGGCCATGTTGCTCAGAAACGATGGAATGGTGAAGGGCGACAAACGACGCGGGCCCCTGCTGTCGGTAGTGCGCACCGCATCGGCAATGGCCGGAAAACCACCGACACCGGAGGCGATGATAGTTGCCGTGCGTTCCTGCTCCTCGGGTGTTCTGGGGGCCCAATTGGCCTGCTTCAGGGCTTCATCCGCCGCCGCCAGGGCGAACAGGATAAAGCGGTCCATCTTGCGCTGTTCCTTGGCTGCCAACAGTCGATCAGGATCAAAACCGGCTTCGGGGTCTTGCAACACACTCTGCACCTGGCCGCCGATGCTGACCGCCAGATCACCGATCAACTCTTGCGGCAAGCGGCGGATGCCCGACTGCCCGTCCAGCAAGCGCTGCCAAGTGGATTCCACGCTCGACCCCAGCGGCGTCAGCGCGCCCATGCCCGTCACGACGATACGTTTACTCATGCTCAATCGACTCCTGTTGCTTGAAGGATACACAGCGTATGGACGTCACTATCATCATGAAAGTAACATGGCGTCATACAAGTTTGTACTCGCACACAGGAATACTTATGCAGCGCAAATCCCTCATCAGTGCCGAATGCCCCATCGCCCGTAGCCTTGAACGGGTAGGGGAGTGGTGGAGCATGCTGATCATGCGCGACGCCTTGCACGGCTTGCGCCGTTTTGACGAGTTCTCGCGCAGCCTGGGCATCGCGCCCAACATGCTCACGCGCCGCCTTAATGGCTTGGTAGACGCGGGGATGCTGGAGCGCCGCGCCTACAGCGAGCGGCCGCCACGCTACGAATACGTGCCGACGGCCAGAGGCGAAGACTTTCGTATGGTGCTAATGGCGTTGGTGGCGTGGGGCAATCGGCATTACGCCGAGGAGGGCATCAGTGTCGAAGTAGTGGACCGTGAGACGGGCCGACCGGTGCAGCCGATGATGGCGACGGAGGAAGGGGCGTGGGTGGCGATGGATCAGTGCGTGGTACAGCCCGGCCCAGCCGCCAGCGCAGGGATGCGCCAACGGCTGAGCCGTGAGTGATTGATTACTCTTTTACATCCATGAATTCTTCGGCCCACGCCACATAGCTCTCAGGCAAGGTGTAGGTGTGGGTCAATTCCGTCGCACTGAGGTTCGAGGTGCTGTGGGTCAGTTGACGCTGGGCACGCAGGCTGTCGTAAGTGGCCTTGATCGCGGCGAAGTAGGCGCCATGCCCGGCCACCACGATGCGTACGCCCAGGCTGGCCAGGCGCTCGCTGTCGTGCAGTTGTGGGTTGCCGTAGGTCACCAGCATCAGCGGAACGCTGAGGTTCTCCGCGATTTGCTCCAGGTGGTCGAAGTCCTTGACGCCGACCATGCAGATGCCGTCAGCACCGGCCTTTTCGTAGGCCTTGGTCCGCGCAATCACGTCGCGGGTGGGCAGCACGCCGGCATTGGTGCGCGCAATGATCGACAGCGCCGGGTCGACACGCGCCTCCAGCGCGGCCTTGACCTTGCCGATGCCTTCTTCGACGGAAATCAGGTCCGTGGATTTACGCCCGAATTGCGCGGGCAAGAGGGTGTCTTCGATGGTCAGCGCTGCGACGCCGGCACGTTCCAGTTCTTCGACGGTGCGCATCACGTTCAGGGCGTTGCCGTAGCCGTGGTCGGCATCGGCGATGAAGGGCAACTGGGCCACACGGCCGATGCGGGTGGCTTGCTCGACGAACTCACTCAGGGTAATCAACGCAAAATCGGGGGCCGCCAGCACCTGCAGGGAGGCGACCGAGCCGCCCAGGATTCCCACTTCAAACCCCAGGTCGGCCGCGATGCGGGCAGACATGGGGTCGAATACGGAGGCGGTTTCAACGCACAGGGGCGTTGCCAGCAGGTCACGGAAATTACGGCGTAGCGCTGAGTGAGAAATCTTGGGCATGGTCTTTCCTGGCTTTGGTCATCGTCAAGTGACGATCAATGTCTATTCGTGGTGCCGGGAGATTACCACGCAGATGCCCCTGTGATTATGACGTTTGAGCGCGGCGAGGGTTATCGAGCGACTGCACTGTACGACGTACCCAGGTCGCGAGCCCAGCCGTCGAGCACGTCCTTGACGTTGTCGGCGGTCATGACTTGCTTGTCATTGGCCAGGGGTGCGCCGGTGCCTTTACGCACCATGGCCGCCACGACATCGCCGGTCGAACCATCTTCCAATGACAGCTCCGTGGCGATTTCACTGTCTCGATCGCGGATGCCTGTGGCGGCGCTCACGCCCGCTGCGACCAGGGTGATCGGCAGCCACTCATAAAACCGCAGTCCCTGGGGGCTGGTGGCGATGCGGGTGATCGCAGGGCGTACTGTGAGGGTGTCAGGGCCAGGTTTTGAGGCCAGATAAACGTATTTGCCAAGTTCCGAGCGCAGTACCAGGTCGTAGTAGCCGGTGACGTGGGAGAGCGTGCTTTGGGGGATCTGAGCGGTGGGTTCGACAGCCGGGAAAAACTGGCTGGGCGCCAGGTAGACCTGCTTGTAGCGGCCGCGCTTCAAGGCCGGGCTGATCCAACTCAGTACGGTCTGGCCCGACGGGCTCTGTTGTTCTTTCAGCAGGCTGTAGTCATGAAGAAAGCCGGTATATCGCTCGGGTTCGACCTTGTTGGTGCTGCAAGCCATCAGGCTCAGGGTGGCCGCCATCAGTAGCAGGAGTGAGCATTTACGGGCCATCAATGGGTTGCCTGTTCGTTTGGAGTGTCGTGTGAGGATTCGATGTGCAACTGGCCATGGGTCATGATCCAGTGGACAAGCTCGGCGATGGGAATGGAGTGGGCGTACTCGACCCAGCGCCCGGCGTCGGGGCTGTAGTGTTCGAAGTAGCGGCGCAGCACGATACGGTCCAGGTCCGCGTTCAGCCCCAGGCAGGATTCCTGGAACAGCATCGGGCTATCCTGAGCCGGGGAAGAGGTGCGCTGGCTCAGTACCAATGGCCGCGCATCGCCTGCTGCTTGCTCGGTGTACCTGCTGCTCGAAACTTTCATAGGCGTCTTTCGTGAGTGGGAGGTGTGCAGCATGCCCGACAGGTTTTGCCCAAAGATGTCCGGGTTGTGTCCGTGGCGAAGGAATGTTGCTCGATTGAAATAAATGACCCCGGCGCCGGAATGGTTTTAGATGTCGTTCTTTTTTTGGCCTGGGAATCTGTGAACGTGAGCAGACTGCTGATCGTCGATGACGACGTGGAAGTGCTGGCATTGCTGAAGAAATTCTTCGTCCAGCACGCCTATGAAGTCGACGTGGCCGCCGACGGCGAGGCCATGTGGGCGGCCATAGCACAACAGCGGCCGGACACGATCATTCTTGATCTCATGTTGCCCGGCGAAGGCGGCCTCAGCCTCTGTCAGAAAGTGCGGGCGCAGTTCGGCATCCCTATCATCATGCTCACGGCCATGGGCGAGCTGAGCGACCGCATTGTTGGCCTGGAACTGGGCGCCGACGACTACCTGACCAAACCCTTCGCCCCGCGCGAATTGCTGGCCCGCCTGCGCGCTGTGCAACGGCGTGCGGGACAGCCGGTCATCGCGGCCGACGAGCGCTCACGCCCGGTGATTGCCTTCGCCGGTTGGCATCTGGATATCACCTGTCGCGAGCTGCGTTCGCCGGAGGGCGTCATGATCCCGTTGTCCGGTGGCGAGTTCGACCTGCTGGTAGTGTTTCTCGAACACCCCCAGCGCATTCTCACCCGCGACCAGTTGATCGACCTGACCCATGGCCAGGGCCACGACGCCTTCGACCGCAGCATCGACGTGCAGGTCAGCCGGCTGCGGCGCAAGATCGAGCCCGACTGCAAACGCCCGGACCTGATCCGCACCGTGCGCAACGGCGGCTACCTGTTCACTGCCCCGGTGACCCGCGCATGATTCGCCGCCTGCTGCGCCGCGACACCCTGAACCGGCGGATCGCCCTCACCATTCTCGCCGCGATGCTCGCCTCACTGGCCCTCAATGCCTTGTTCGTGCAGGTGGCCGGGGTGTGGGCGCGTCCGCCCATCGACCGCACGGGGTTGCTGGAGCAGATGGCCGCGACGTTGAAAGTGATCGAGGCCGCGCCTGCGCCGTTGCGCTCGCACCTGGCGGCAGCGGCCAGCGATGCCCGGTTGCAGGTGACGTGGCATACCGACCCCGTGGATTTCGGCCTGCCCAGCGGCGGCAACGTGCTACAGGCGGGCGAAGTCCCGGGGATACAGGCGTTGTTTGGCACGGGGCGCACCATTCAGGTGTACAGCCCGGACGATTGGCCCCGTGGCAGCCCCGACGCGCATTATGTCGCGCTGGTGCAGTTACTTGATGGCAGCTGGTTGTCCTTCATCCCACCCGAACGCAGTTGGGGCCTGAGCGCACCCACGCGGATTGCGGTGATCATCATCCTGGGGTTGATCGCCACCTTGCTGGTCGCCTGGGTGGCCACCCGGCAATTGGCCAAGCCGTTGCAGCGTTTCGCCAGTGCCGCCAGACGCTTCGGCGGCGATCTGCGCGCACCGCCGATCGACATCGAAGGCCCCGACGAAATACGCCAGGCCACTATCGCCTTCAACACCATGCAGGCGCAGATCCAGCACTTCATCGGCGAACGCACCCAGATGCTGGCAGCCATTTCCCATGACTTGCGCGCGCCTTTGACGCGGATACGCCTGCGCTGCGAGTTCATGGAGGATCTGGACCATCAGCACAAGCTGATTCGCGATGTCGAGGAAATGCAGTCGATGATCAATGCCGCGCTGGCGTTTTTCCGCGACGATACGGTGCTGGAGCACAGCACGGCATTCGATCTGTCTGAACTGCTGCAAACCATCATCGACGACTATCGCGACCAGCAGCTGGCGGTCGACTTCCGGGGGCCGCCCCATCTGGTCTATCACGGCCGGCCATTGGCGCTTAAACGGGTGGTGGTCAACCTGCTGGAAAATGCCGCCAAGTATGCCCGGCACCCCAGCATTGCTCTGAGTGTTGACGACCAGAGGGTGTGCATCGAAGTCAACGATGAGGGCCCGGGGATTCCCGAGGCGGACCTGGAGCGTGTGTTCGACCCGTTCTTTCGTCTCGAGACCTCACGCAACCGCAATACCGGTGGGGTGGGGCTTGGGCTCTCGGCGGCGCGGGCCATTGTGCGCGAGCAGGGCGGTGAGCTGAGCCTGAGCAATCGACGTGGTTCCGGGTTGGCGGCTCGGGTTGAATTGCCGCGCTAGCGTGATGCGATATGCGCATTATTAATGAATTAGGTTATGCGTTATTAGTATTTTACATCTCGCCTTCAGCCCCACGAAAATAGCCCGGACACCCAAAAACCTGTGGCGAGGGAGCTTGCTCCCGCTGGGGCGCGAAGCGGCCCTGCTCTTTGTCAGGAGCATGGGGCCGCTACGCAGCCCAGCGGGAGCAAGCTCCCTTGCCACAGATAAAAGCTTTTTAAAACCGAGACCGTGCGTGCGGATCGATTTGAATGCCCCACAAGGCATCTGGAGACGAACGTGCGTTACCTCAAAACCCTGGCGGCCGGGTTGGCCGCCTCTTTGCTGTGCCTGACGGCGCAGGCCCAAACCCTGGTGGTCGGCGACCAGAGCTACAACGCCCAGGCCGTGATGGAAGCGGCGGGGGTGCTCGATGACCTGCCTTACACGCTGGACTGGAAGCAGTTCACGGCCGGGTCGCCGGTGGCCGAAGCGCTCAACGTCGGCAGCCTGGACCTGGGCCTGCTCGGGGATGCCCCTGTGTTGTTCCTGGGCGCCTTGGGTGCGCCGATCAAGGTGATCGCCGTCAGCCGGCAGAATCTCGACGGCGTAGCCATCCTGGTAAAAAAGGACTCGTCGATCCACAGCCTGGCCGACCTGGCAGGCAAGCGCGCTGCGATCTGGAAAGGTTCCTGGAGCCAGCAACTGTTGCTGACCGCACTGGACAAGGCCGGGGTTGCGCGGGATTCGCTGCAATGGCGCTACCTCAGCGCCCTGGATGCCTCCCACGCGCTGGAAGGCGGTGCGGTTGACGTGATCGCCACCTGGGAACCCTACGTCACGCAACAGGAACGCCAAGGTGCGCGGGTGCTGGCAACCGCTGAAGACTTGATCCCGGCCCAGAGTTTCATTGCCGCCAACGCCAGTGCTGTCGAGGCCAAGCGTGAACCCATCAGCGACTTCCTCCAGCGCCTGAAAAAAGCCCGCGACTGGGCCCGCCAAAGCCCGGCCAACGCCAACGCGTATGCCGATGCCTGGGCCAAGCGCACCCGCGCTGATGCCGACATCGCTCGCGTCTGGTTTGCCCGCGCACGCACCACCGTCGAGCCGCTGACGCCTCAGGCGCCCATCGAGGCGCAAAAGACCGTGGACTTTTTTGCCGGCCTGGGCCTGGTCAAGTCTTACTCGGCCGCCACGTTGTTCGACCCTTCATTTGCAGCCGCCTTGCAGCCCTCCGTCGCCACCACCCAGCCCTGACCGCTTGAAGGACTACTGCGCAATGACTAAAAGACAGCTCAAACTGGGCGCCCTGACCATGGGCTGCGGTGGACCAGGCCGCCATAACCTGTGGCTTGATCCGCAGTTGCCGGCCGATGCCAGCGTCAACGTCGATTGGTACATCGAGATAGCGCGCCAGGCCGAGGCGGCGCTGTTCGACCTGCTGTTCATCGTCGACAGCCAGTTCATCACCGAAGGCTCGCCTTCCCATTACCTCAATCGCCTGGAGCCGCTGACCTTGCTGTCGGCACTGGCCGTGAGCACGCGGCATATCGGCCTGGTCGGTACGCTGACCACCTCGTATAACTCGCCCTATAACGTCGCCCGGCGCCTCGCCTCCCTGGACCTGATCAGCAAAGGCCGCGCCGGCTGGAACGTGGTGACCAGTGGCGATGCCGGTACCGCCGGCAATTACAGCCGCGACGAACATTACGACTATGCCACCCGCTACGGGCGTGCCGCCGAACATGTTCAGGTGGTGCAGGGGCTGTGGAATTCTTACGAAGACGATGCGTTTGTGCGCAACCGTGCCACTGGGCAGTTTCTCGACCCGAGCAAGCTGCACAGCCTGAACCACCAGGGCGAACACTTCTCGGTGGTGGGCCCGCTGAATATCCAGCGCTCGCCCCAAGGCCAGCCGGTGATTTTCCAGGCCGGCGACTCGGAGCAAGGCCGCGACCTGGGCGCCGCCACTGCCGATGTGATCTTCACCCACGCGGCCAGTATCGAGCAGGGCCAGGCGTTTTACCGCGATATCAAGGGCAGGGCGGCACAACGGGGGCGCGATCCGGAACAGGTACTGATCATGCCCGGTGCGGAAATTTATGTGGGCGACACTGATGCCCATGCCCGGGAAATCGAGCAGCACTACCATCAGTTCGATCACAGTTTTGCGCTGGCACTCAAGGAGTTCGGGCGCAATTTTGGCTGGCATGATTTCAGCCAATACGACCTGGATGCGCCGTTCCCGCAAGAGAGCCTGGAGGCCGCGCGCAGCAGTTTTTTCACCGCTGCCAAACGCATCGTCGACCAGGCGCGGGAGCAGGGCTTCAGCCTGCGCCAGGCCGTCGAATTTGGCCGGCAATTGCGCCCAGGCGCGTTCGTGGGCAGCGCCGCCACGGTAGCGCAGAAAATGGCGGATTGGTTCGAGGCACGGGCGGTGGACGGGTTCAATATCTACATCGGGCACCCTGGGCAATTTGATCGCTTTACTCAGGAGGTGATCCCTTTGCTGCAAGAGCGCGGTGTTTATCGCACGGCCTACGAGGGCTCGACCTTGCGCGAAAGCCTGGGCTTGGCGATTCCGAGGTTCCAGCGCACCTCCTCACCCTAAGGGGTGATTTCGATGACTTTACGGGTGTGGGACTATCACTTCAGTCCCCGGCGCCAGTGACCTGGTGTCGCACCCAACCGTTATGACGGCGAGTCTTCGAAGTGGATAATGATCGACTGTCTTCAGCCCAGTGGTTCGAACAGCTAGCCAGGGTGACCGAGAGCATCGGGCACGCGAGGTTTGCCGCCACCTTGTTCGATGCCCTGGGGTGTATCCGCCCCATTCAGGCCACGACCTTGTACCTGTACCCCCACGACGGCATGCCCAGCGCAGTGTTCGAACTGGACGGGCCATGGCTGCCCCAGGGCAATGTGCGCCAGTACCTCTCCGGTTTTTACTTGCTCGACCCGTTCTACGGCGCCTGCGTGGAGGGGGCGGCTTCCGGCTGCTACGACCTTGCCGACGTGGCCCCCGACCACTTTGAGCACAGCGAGTACTACCAGTCGTTTTACCGGCATTCGCACCTGGAGGATGAGCTCAACTACATCCTGCAGGCGAGCAACGGCTTGAGCCTGGCGGTGTCGCTGGCTTTTACGCAAAAGCTCGACGCGGCCACCACCGAGCAATTCAAGCGCATAGCACCATGGGTATTGGCCGTGCTGGGCAAGCACTTCGTCGGCCTGGAGACTCAGGGCGCGCGTTTCGAAAGCCTGTTGGAACAGCGTATTCACTCGGCACTCAACAACTTCGGCTCCTCGCTGCTCACCCAACGCGAATGCCGGATCACCCAGTTGATCCTGCGCGGTCACTCCACACGTTCGCTGGCCGAGCGCCTCGGGGTCACCGAAGACACCATCAAGTCCCACCGCAAGCACATCTACAGCAAGCTCGACATCGGCACGCAATCGGAACTGTTTTCCCTGTTTATCGACTCGTTGGCCGAGGCCCAGGGCGGGCTGAGCAAAGACCCCCTCGAACGCTACATGAGCAAAGGCCGTTGACCGGCCGCATGACTACCCACAACAAGAGAAAAAGCCATGAACCTACCCTTTGAACCGCAACGCCAGACCCAGGACTATCAGGCCTCGGACGCGGCCCACCATATCCATGCCTTTGTGGATCAAAAGGCGCTGAATGCCGAAGGCCCGCGCGTAATGGTCCGCGGTGAGGGCCTGTACCTGTGGGACAGCGAGGGTAAGCGTTACCTGGACGGGATGTCGGGCCTGTGGTGCACGCAGCTGGGTTATGGGCGCAAGGACCTGACGGCTGCGGCTGCTGCGCAGATGGATCAGTTGGCGTACTACAACATGTTCTTTCACACCACCCATCCGGCGGTGATCGAGCTGTCCGAGTTGCTGTTCAGCCTGTTGCCAGGGCACTACAGCCATGTGATCTACACCAACTCCGGTTCCGAAGCCAATGAAGTGCTGATCCGCACCGTACGCCGCTACTGGCAAGTGCTCGGCAAGCCGCAGAAGAAGATCATGATCGGTCGCTGGAACGGCTATCACGGCTCCACCCTGGCGGCGTCTGCCCTGGGCGGCATGAAATTCATGCATGAAATGGGCGGCTTGATCCCGGACGTCGCGCACATTGACGAGCCTTATTGGTACGCCCAGGGCGGAGAGTTGAACCCGGCCGAGTTCGGGCGGCGCTGCGCCCTGCAACTGGAAGAAAAGATTCTGGAGTTGGGCGCGCAAAACGTCGCCGGTTTTATCGCTGAACCTTTCCAGGGCGCCGGCGGCATGATTTTTCCGCCAGAAAGCTACTGGCCAGAGATCCAGCGTATCTGTCGCCAATACGATGTGCTGCTGTGCGCTGATGAAGTGATTGGCGGTTTCGGTCGTACAGGTGAGTGGTTTGCCCATCAGTATTTCGGCTTCGAACCCGACACGTTGTCGATCGCCAAGGGCCTGACCTCAGGTTACCTGCCCATGGGTGGTTTGGTATTGAGCAAGCGCATGGCCGAAGCCCTGGTGGAGCGGGGCGGGGTGTTTGCCCATGGCCTGACGTATTCCGGGCACCCGGTTGCGGCGGCGGTGGCCCTGGCCAACCTCAAGGCCTTGCGTGACGAAGGGATCGTGCGCCAGGTGAAGGACGACACCGGGCCGTATTTGCACAAGCTCCTGCACGAAGTCTTTGGCAACCACCCGCTGATCGGCGAGATCCAGGGCACCGGCCTGCTGGCAGCCTTGCAGTTTGTCGAGGACAAGGCCACGCGCAAACGCTTTGCCAATGAAAACGACCTGGCCTGGCAATGCCGCACTTTTGGCTTTGAAGAAGGCGTGATCATCCGCTCGACCCTGGGCCGCATGATCATGGCGCCGGCCCTGGTAGCCAGCCGCGCGGAGCTCGATGAGCTGGTCGACAAGACCCGCATCGCGGTAGACCGCACCGCACGGATCGCGGGAAAACTGTGAAGGGCTGAGCCCCTGCATGCCGCTTCGGTTGAACAGGGTGGCCGCCCCATAGCGGACGGCCCACCGCTCCCAATGGATGACTCATCAAGGGTGTCGATTTGATCGAACGCCGCGGCGCCCTGCATTCCACTTCCCAGGAGTCAGCAATGAATACAATAAAAAACGTAGCCGATACTCCCGCCCATCAGACCCCAACCCAACCAACCTCATCGCGCCGCTTTCGACAACCCCTGGGCCTTGTCGGGCTGGTACTGTTCGGCCTGGCGTATATGGTGCCGCTGGCGGTGTTCACCACCTACGGTCTGGTGACCCAGATGACCAAGGGGCACCTGCCCACCGCCTACCTGTTGACCCTGGCTGCCATGCTGCTGACGGCCTACAGCTATGGGTGCATGGTCAAGGCGCACCCGTATTCGGGCTCGGTCTACACCTATACGCGCAAGGCGTTTGGCGCCTCCTTCGGCTTTATCGCCGGCTGGACCTTGCTGTTGGACTACATCTTCCTGCCGCTGCTCAGCTATTTGCTGATCGGCATCTACTTGTCCGAATACTTTCCTAACGTGCCCACCGCGGTATGGGTATTGGGCTCCATTGCCCTGGTGACGGCGCTGAATCTGGTGGGTATCGAGTCGATTACCCGGGTCAATTGGGTGCTGATCGTGGCCCAACTGGTGTTCATCGTGGTGTTCGTGGGGTTGTCGATCCACAACCTCAGCGGGCAAGCCGAGCCGGTGTCGCTGCTCGAGCCGTTTCACCATGAAGGTTTCAGCGTGCCGCTGATCATGACCGGCGCGGCGGTGCTGTGCTTGTCGTTCCTGGGGTTTGATGCCGTGTCGACCATGGCTGAGGAGACACCTGACCCGCGTCGTACCATTCCGCAGGCGATCATGGCGGTGTCGCTGATCGGTGGGTTGCTGTTTCTGGTGGTGTCGTATTGCGCCCAGATGGTCTTCCCGGAATGGAATAGTTTTGCCGATCCCGACTCGGCTTCGGTCGATGTGATGCGCCGGGTCGGCGGCGAGCTGCTGGTGAGTGCGTTTACCGCCACCTATGTGGCGGGCTGTTTCGCCTCCGCGATGGTCTCCCAGGCCAGCGTGTCTCGCGTGCTGTTCGCCATGGGCCGCGACGGCGCATTGCCCAGGGTATTCGGCAAGCTGGTGACGAAAAAACGTGTGCCAGCCAACGCGATCATGCTGGTCAGCCTGTTTTCGCTGATTGCGCTGTTTATCAGCCTGGACACCGTGGCCAACATGATCAGCTTTGGCGCGCTGTTCGCGTTTTCGGCGGTGAACCTGGCCGTGATCAAGCATTACCTGGGCGACCAGAAGCTGCGCGGTACACGCAACTATCTGCTGTACGCCGCCCTGCCGGGCCTGGGGTTTCTCAGCACGCTGTGGTTGTGGACGAGCCTGTCGGGTATGTCGTTCACCATCGGCCTGGGCTGGATGGGCCTGGGGCTGCTGTGTTTGCTGTGCCTCACCCGAGGGTTCCGGGTGGGGATGCCGGAATTGCACATGGCCGAATAAGCGAAATAGCCACCCACTTATACAACTGACACACCTGGGCTCATGTGGGAGGGGGCTTGCCCCCGATGGCGTCCTCAGGGCCGGCCAAGATGTTGGATCCATACCCCCTTCAGGAATACAACATGTTCAACCTCGACTATTGGCAGCAACGCGCTGCCCGTCAAACCTTCATCAGCACCGCCCTGATCGACGGCCAGCCCGTAGGTGCACTCTCCGGGGCGACCTTCGACACCATCAACCCGGCGACCAACCGCTTGCTTGCGCAGGTCGCCGCCTGCGGTGCAGTGGAGGTCGACCTGGCAGTACGCTCTGCACGCCGCGCCTTTAACGACGGCCCGTGGCGGCGCATGCCTCCAGGCGAACGCAAAAAAGTCCTGATCAAACTCGCCGACCTGTTGATGACCCACCGCGAAGAACTCGCATTGCTGGACTCCCTGAACATGGGCAAGCCGGTAATGGATGCCTATAACGTCGACGTGCCCGGCGCGGCCCATGTTTTCGCCTGGTACGGTGAAGCCCTGGACAAGCTCTACGATCAGGTCGCGCCGACGGCCCACAACGCGTTGGCGACCATTACCCGCGAAGCATTGGGCGTGATTGCAGCCGTGGTGCCGTGGAATTTTCCGCTGGACATGGCTGCCTGGAAATTGGCACCCGCCTTGGCGGCAGGCAATAGCGTGGTACTCAAGCCCGCTGAGCAATCGCCGTTTTCCGCCCTGCGCCTGGCCCAACTGGCGCTCGAGGCGGGCGTCCCCGAGGGCGTGCTGAACGTGGTGCCAGGCATGGGCGAGGGCGCCGGCAAGGCACTGGGGTTGCACCCGGACGTCGATTGCCTGGTGTTTACCGGTTCGACCCAAGTGGGCAAGTACTTCATGCAGTACTCCGCGCAGTCCAACCTCAAACAGGTATGGCTGGAGTGTGGTGGCAAGAGCCCGAACCTGGTGTTTGCAGACTGTCAGGACCTGGACCTGGCGGCGGAGAAGGCGGCCTTCGGGATTTTCTTCAACCAGGGCGAGGTGTGTTCGGCCAATTCGCGCCTCTATGTGCAACGCTGCATCCACGACGAGTTCATCGAGCGCCTGATCGATAAATCCCACGCCTGGATGCCCGGCAACCCACTGAACCCTGCCAGCGCCGCCGGTGCAATTGTCGACAGCGGGCAAACCGCACGCATCATGCAAGCCATCGGGCAGGCTCGCGCAGACGGTGCCACGCTGTTGACGGGTGGCCAACAGTTGAACATCGAGGGTTGTTCAAACTTCATCCAGCCGACGATATTCGCCAACGTCACCGCTGACATGCGCCTGTCGCGTGAGGAGGTGTTTGGCCCCGTGCTGGCGGTGAGTGCCTTCGATACCGAAGAACAGGCCATACAGCAAGCCAACGACAGCCTCTACGGCCTGGCGGCATCGGTGTGGAGTGATGACCTGAACCGTGCGCATCGCGTGGCCCGTGCCCTGAATGCCGGTACCGTGTCGGTCAACACCATTGACGCCCTGGACGTGACCGTGCCGTTTGGCGGCGGCAAACAGTCGGGGTTCGGGCGCGATTTGTCGCTGCATTCGTTTGATAAGTACACCCAGTTGAAAACCACCTGGTTCCAGTTGCGTTAACTGCCCCGTTTCGCATAACTGCTGTGCCGTTACAGGCATTCATCCGCCAGTGGGCAATGCCTATAGTCCACTTAGCCCGTGCAGCGCTTCAACCGTGCTGCGCGATCCAGCCCAAGACTGAGGTGAGCCTGATGAACCGTGAATTCGACCCCGCACTGACGGATATCAACCAAGTGGACGCCGAGTACTTCGAGTACAGCAAGGCGGCGAATCCCATCAGTGCCAACCTGATTTCCCGCATTCCCTACCACAGCTTTCCGGCCTCGCTGTATGACAGTGGCCCCTCCCGCGTGGTACCGCTGGACCTCAGCGACGCCTTGGGCTGCGAAGGCCCTGCGACAGGCCCCGGGCTATGCGCGAACTTCATGCGCCTTGACCGTGGCGACACGCTGACCCTGCAACCCAACGCCACTTCCCAGGTGTTCTACGTGATTGCCGGAGAGGGCCGCGTGGTTCAGGGGGAGTATGAGATTCAATGGTCCAAGGGCTGCTTTATCGCCCTGCCGGGATTACAGCAAGCGCACTTCAGTGCCCGCGAGGATGCACGTCTTTACTATGTGCACGATGAGCCGTTGCTGCGTTACCTGGGGGTGACACCCCGCGCCGATCGCTTTGCGCCGACCCTGTACCCAGCAGCACTGGCCAACGCGAAGTTGCGTGAAGCGGCCGATGATCCCAGGGCACAGGACCGCAGCCGCATCAGCATCCTGCTGGGCAACCGTCATTTCCCGCAGACGCGCACGGTGACCCACGTGCTGTGGGCCATGTACGGGATTCTGCCGGCGGGATCGGTGCAGAAACCCCATCGGCATCAGTCGATTGCACTGGACTTCATTATTGATTGCCCCACGGGCTGTTATTCATTGGTGGGCACCGAGCTGGACGCGGATGGGCAAATTCGTAACCCGCAGCGGGTCGACTGGTCTCCCGGCCTGGCGTTTGTCACGCCACCGGGTTACTGGCATGCGCATTTTAATGAATCGGATAGCGAGGCGTTCCTGATCCCGATTCAGGATGCGGGGCTGCAAACCTACCTGCGTGCGCTGGATATCCGCTTCAGTTGAGTCACTTCCAGTCCGGTGTTTCGCCCAGTCGTTCAACGATAAAGTCGATAAAACACCGGACCTTGGACGATACGATGCGCTTGGGCGGGTACACAAACCACACCGCAAACGCCCGCTCCACGCCCTGGATATGCCATTCGGGCAGCCACACTGCCAAGTCGCCGGCCTCGATACTTCGCGCCACCAGCCAGTCCGGCAACAGCGCAAAGCCCAGGCCCTGGCGCACGGCGATGAGTTGTGCGTCCAGGTCATTGATTCGAATAACGCCGTCATGCAGCAACGGGAACGCGCGGCCGGCGGATACAAAACTGATATCGCCGGTGGTCGCCGTGCCCAGCACCGCAGGCAAACCGGCCAGGTCGGTGGGCGTGGAAGGAGGAGGGTGCTGCATGCCAAACGCCGGGCTGACCACTAAGCGGTAGTGGCCGTCGCTGAGCTTGCGTGCCTTGAGCGTCGAATCGGCCAGCTCACCAATGCGTATGGCTAAGTCGACGCCGGCATGTATCAAATTGACTTGGGTGTTATCCAGCACCAGCTCCACACTGATCTGCGGGTAGCGCACCAGAAAGTCATTCAACGCCGGCAGGATGTGATGCCGAGCAAACGCCGGCGGCAGGTTGAGTTTCAACACGCCCCGGGGATGCTGGTTCAGCGCAGACGTGGCGGCCTTGGCGTGTTCCAGTTCATCCAATACCCTGAGCGCGTGTATCAGGAAGGTCTGGCCGCCTTCGGTCAGATGCAGCGTGCGTGTGGAGCGGTTGAACAGCGCGATGCCCAGGTCCTGCTCGAGGTCCTTCACATAGCGTGAAACCGTTGAGGCCTTGATTCCCAGGCGCTCGGCGGCACGCGAGAAATTGTTGCCTTCGGCGGCTTCGATGAAGGCGGTGAGCGCGGTGAAATAGTCCAAGGGCAGCCTCAGGGCAGGGCGGTGAGACGTGCAGGTTGTTGAGTTTTGCCGGGGGCTGTCAACCCGAACAGGCAACGCGATTGGCTCACACAAGATTGATCTCGATCAGGTGACCCCGCTGGCCCGCGCTATAACCTTGGACGCTTATCGATGGCCAGGGACGGCTCAACGAGCAGCTCTGGTCGCACATTCTCAAGGAAGAGTCAGCCATGCGATAGATCACAGCCTGTGGATCGGCTCGCTCAAACCCAAAGGCCCAGAGACCTTCAAGCCGGTGCTGGACAGCTCAATCGCCCGCCAGCCTTTCAACGAGCGGGTCTATCAACCCATTCGTTACCAAGAGTTCGGCCACATCGGCGAACTGACGTTCGAGTTCTACAACGGCGCCATGAGCACCGAACAATGCCAGCGGCTGGAAGCCTGGGCCAACATTCAAGCCATCGACGATGTGTGCCTGGAGCTGCTCACCACCAGGCAACTGGTGATGGGGTTGCCGAGATAAGAGGGGAATTCACTCATTTCGACAGTAAATAACTGTTTTTTATTGATTTATATCCTACCGAGCAACCGGAAGTCATTGGTAGTGAGCATCCACAGGATGCCCACTGACACATCTTGTTCGCAGGCCAGGAACGCGCCGTTCTTTAGGCTCTGTACGAAAAGTAATGTTGTACACATCACATGGCGCATGCCCATCGCAGCATAACTTTTCGCGAGTTTGTCGAAGCGCGTAACGATGCGACGGTTCTCCTTCAGCCAGCCAAACTTACACTCAATGATATCGCGCTGCCGGTACTTGGGACGATCAAACAGTCTCGGTAATCCCGGCTCGGGTTTTCGCTTCATGCTGCGCAGAGGAATAACAGGTTGCATCCGATACCGGTCGCAGTAGCGACGCAATGCTTCGGCGTCATGGCCTTTGTTCGCCAACAATCATCGGCTGCGTTTGCGGGGCCGACCGCGCAGGTTGGGTATATAGGCTTCATTGAGGAACGGCTGGGCGTAAGCGATATCGCTGACTTGTCCACCCGATAATAGGAATTTCAGCAGGATGCCGTTGGCATCGCGCAGCATATAGATTTTGGTGGTTATGCTGCCCCGTCGGCGCCCGAGCGCGTGACCGTGCGGTTCTTCAGACCCCCTTTTTTTCCTGCACCAAAAGAGGCTCGGGTTCCGGTTGGAACGGCAAGAGCTAACGTCCCGTAGGGGATAGAAATGTTGCTCGTGAAGGGCGTGGTATCCGTTTCTTTTAGCGTCCGTTTCTTATCCTTCGATTCCCAACCTCGACGTCTTAAAAAATCCATATAAAACAATCAGTTGGTATGGAGGCGATACAATGGAAACTGAAAAGATGTTCGGTTCCCTTTCGCCTGCAATGCAAGAAAAGGAACAAATTTACTGGGTAGGAAGAGAGCCGAAGCGCCCAGTTTTCGGGTGCTCTGGCAGTTTCGAGCCTATGTGGACTTGGCTTGCCCAGCTTCATACCGTTATATCCAGGAGCTTCCCAGCAGTTTCCTACCAGTGCCAAACATAGAACCTCCTCACGCGTGTTACCCTGGCTCTTAGTGGAATCCTCACGGTATTCTAGGAGTTCATGCCTTATTTGGCACGACTTTTCATGAGTAACGATTCAACGTCAGCGTCAGGATTGGGGTGGCGTTGATATTTTTTGCCAGAGCGAAGGGCTACCAAAAACTGAAGCTCCGCTGGGGTAATAGCAATTCATCTTCGTGGATCTCGAGGCGGTCTGTCTCGGTGCGGGGGGAGGTACGCCAGTAATGCGGGAAAAATCTGTGACACCCATCAAATTTGTGGCGTTTATACAGCTTTTACTCGTCATATCGTTGATTTTTTACTAGTATCCCTCGCCTACGCACTCACAGGGAGAGACTGAGAACCTTGAGGCTAGAAGCTTTTACACTCGATCATTGAATGAGTTATTACCGTTACTCAGAACGTAACAACTCAGGCAACCTAATGACTCTTTGGTGAGACCGATGAATAAAATTTCCAGCATGATTGTATTAGTAGGGCTTGCTCTCTCGGGATGCGCTACGAAAACTCCAGAAAAACCTAGCGTGACACCAGCGCCTGCTGTCGCTCAACAAGTACCGCGTGTCATCGCACCTTCGACATCGGCAAACCTGCCGGTGCGACATGAGGCTGCATCTGCGAACGCCAGTGCTGACGCCCAAACTGTCTCATCGGCGGCCGCGCAATCTGAATCAACGACAAGCTCAAACCAGTTGCGTGTCCAGCAATGCCGTAGAGAGCTGGATACAATAAAACTTTACAACAAAGCGTCTTACGATAAGTATGAGGCGGAATTTCAGGTCATTGCCAGCAAGACTAATAAGTACATGCAGGTTAAGGATTCAATTAGTCCTGATATAAACGATATGGTGATGCCGGGTTATCAATTTCAAATTCGTGAGTTCTGCTTCCGAGTCAAGACCCGTCTGTCGCAGCTTGTGGTTCGTCAAGCCCGATAAGGATTCAGCTTTAGGGCGTTTTTTACGCCCTAAAAAATGTTAACTCCATGATGGCAGTTTTGCGGGCGAGTTAGTTTTGATTGATCTCGAAAAGCAGGAAAGGGAGCAGGTCTGAATTAGTCATTGGTTATCACTCCGAGTGAGGACAGCGTAGTAGCATGAGAATCGGAGATGACCAGTTGTCTACACGTCACGGTCAAAGCCCATTTAAAGGCGTGTTTCCTGAGTTCTACATCGTCGCCCACTACTCAGACCATCAACCTTTCTCTAATGCATCCAGCAGTGGGCGGGTACTCGCGTCGATTATCAGCGGCTGGCCGACCGAGAGTGAGCAACGGCAATCCGTACTCGGAGTTGCCGTTTAGAACGCTGAAATATTGCCCGCAATGGCCGCAGGAGGGAGTTGCCCAGCTTGGACACCACGCGCGCGTTCATTCAGGCCCGCCTGAGGCCCTGTGGGCTTGCGGATAGTGCTTGCCCCCCACTTCTAGAGCGCCGTCCGACGCTCGCGCGGACTCAGAGATGCATCGGTCCGGGCCGCTGCAGGTTATCCACCGCTGAGCTCGCGTGCTGTGACACATACGCTTTTTAGATACAGCACAGGCGCCGTTCGGATACTGAATGCGGTGGCGGTTGCCCGTGTTCGGAATCGGGCGTCGCTCCGTTGTTTGGCAGGTCGGCACCGGGCCAGGAAGAGCTCGAGCCATACCAAGGGCCAAAAGAGCCAGAGCGGCGCTCTCGGCGTTGTTGAAAGGCGGACCACCATGATGTTACGCAGTCGTATGAAAAGTTTGATACAGGGGAAATACACGGGAGGGGTGCAGATTAAATGCCGTACATCGGCCCAGCGCCATTGCTGAATATGATTAAGACAGATCCTATGTGATGGACAGGGCGCTATAAATACTATTGTGTTCCAGCTGCTTAAATTCTCTTTCTGGTACACATCGTGGCAAAGCTTACATTAATTCTATTGATCAGTTATTTATTTTCGGGTTACCTGTTCGCGTCGACGAAGCAGGGGGTCAGTATAAACACCACATACATGAGTCATGCTTCAGATTTCGGCCGAGATAACACCCATCGTGTGGATAAAGTTATAGGTCGTGCGCATGAGCTCATTGGAACGCCCTACCGTTGGGGAGGCGCCTCTGTCAGCAAAGGTTTTGATTGTAGTGGATTGCTGGTTTATCTTTTTCGCAGTGAAGCGGGGATTAATATTCCGCGGACCACAACCTCGATGCTGACGTCCAAGGCCAAAACGGTTCCTCGGCATCATCTAAAAAAAGGCGATGCGGTGTTTTTCAAACACAATGGCGGCAGTCGTATGAATCATGTCGGTATTTATATTGGTAATAACCGGTTTATTCATTCTCCCCGGACAGGGAAAAGTATTCGCATCGATTCATTGTCAAATAACTATTGGGGTAAAAGTTATTTTACCGCTAAACGGTTTCATTAACTAATTTTCCGATAATTAAAATGTGATGCGTGGCCGTTTCGAGTACCCCCGTTACGATCGCCCTAGTTCAAGCGCGAGGTTCCTGCCGCGCCTAAACCAGGCCAAAAGAAATTATTGTTGAGTGGAAGGTGTTCTTTCGTCTAATGCGCGTGCTGCTAGTGCCCCGAGGATGCCACCCGCAATCGGTGCAACCCAAAACAACCAAAGTTGTTCCAGGTGGGCCATGCCTGCAAACAGGGCTGGGCCGGTACTTCGAGCAGGATTGACAGAGGTATTAGTCACGGGTATCGATATAAAGTGAATAAGCGTTAAGGCAAGCCCAATGGAAAGGGGCGCAAATCCCGGTAATGCTCCGGGGGCGGTGACCCTCATGATAATAAACAAAAAGAAAAACGTTGCGATAACTTCGGTTATAAGCGCTGCGAGCAGGCTATAACCGCCAGGGCTGAGCGATGCATACCCATTGGCAGCAAACCCGCCGACGGTGAACTCGGGTTTACCACTGGCAATGAGGTAAAGCGCTGCCGCCGCGGCAATGGCACCGATGACTTGGGCGCCAATGTAAGGAAGGATTTCATGCGCAGGGAATCGACGACCCGCCCACAGGCCAATGGTGACGGCAGGATTGAAATGCCCACCAGATATGGAGCCTACGGCGTAGGCCATGGTTAACACAGTCAGACCAAACGCCAGCGCTACCCCAGCGAATCCGATCCCGAGTATTGGAAATCCGGCGGCCAGCAGGGCGCTGCCACAGCCTCCGAACGTTAACCAAAAAGTCCCCAAGAACTCAGCGACGATCTTTTTTTGCATCGTAGTTTCCTTTTGTTGAGTAAGTGCTACTTAGTTAGTGTGTAATTTATGATTAAATCGGCTATGACATTGACGATGGTGCCTGAGTTTTTTTCTATGATGTCAAGGTGTCGATTTATTTGGTGGTTCTCTAGAGTGCGAATATATTGAAGCTCAGTCGATGAAGTAATGTATGCAATGAGTCGTTTTGCATGCTGCCTTCTTGCTGGGGGGACTCAATTGGCGTTTGACTCAGTCTTGCTCGCAGATATTAATTGTTCGGCAAGCGCGATTTTTTGCTTGGCTGCCTGCGAAAGCACTTCGATCTGTGGCGATCCAATATTTGTGTTGGATAACAGGTCAGCCTGAATAAGTATTGAGAATGCATCCCTCACTTCGTTAGCTACCAGTGTGTCCGACTCGGGTTTGTTCCGCAGCATCGTAAACAGTGCGCGAGCCTCCACCAGGTGGGGATTTGTCGCTGTTGTTGCACAGCCCATTAATGCCAAGCCGTATACGGTGATGACGCTAAGACGAAAAATGGTCCTGACGCTCATGGGATTGTTCGGCCAGCAGTGCAACGCATGCGAGTTTCATTTCCTTTCGAGGCGAGTAACTGGCTTTTGGGCGCACACGCTTTCTTTATCCAAGCGACATCTTTCAAGCATTCCCACGGCGATGGTGGGTCAATGCGGGCCATGAAGTTTGCGAGGAGTTCATCGCCGGGTATGGTGGTAGTGCGGGCGAGGCGTGTGTCAGTCGATGAGAATGACGTGATGGTCAACTCCGCGTGTTGGCTGCCATAGAGCAGTGCGTGATTGATGTTGTCGGTAACAGTCAGGGTATTATCAGCATCCCGCGCCAAATCTTTGTTCGCGATCAGCACATCAAACGTAATCAGGAAAGCATCACTCAATCTCGCTAAGTCTTTGCAGCACTGAACAGGCAGTATTCTGTGGTAACCCAGCCTGTTGAGGGACTTTTCAATCTGGATCTGCCTGGACAGATTGGCATCTGCAATGATGATTCGCAGTTCTTTATTAGGCATGACTACTTATCCTGGAGACGCGGCTGTTCCGCCCTGAATGACGGTGATAACGCGTTGTGGAAAGGGAATTCCAATGCCTTGCTGTCCCAGCGCATCACGCGCTTTCTCGTTGAACAGGAACATCAGGTCCCAATAGTCAGCATTGTCTGCCCAGACCCGCAGCGACAATGTCACCGCGCTATCGCCCAGGGCCGTCACTACCACCAGAGGGGCGGGGTCTGGGTGAATTCGTGCGTCATGACACAAACTCAACAGAACGTGCCGGGCTGTATCCAGATTGGCGCTGTAGTCCACACCGACGTCGAACACGACTTTACGCCGTGGTTCGCTGGAAAAATTGACAATAACGCCATTGGACAAACTCCCGTTGGGGACAACGACGCGTTTGTTATCAGGGGTCAGAATTACCGTGTGAAAAATCAGGATGGCGTCTACGGTGCCATAGACCTCTTGGACTTCAATCGTGTCGCCTACCTTGAATGGGCGAAACAGCAGGATCAGAACGCCACCGGCAAAATTGGAAAGGCTGCCTTGTAGCGCAAGACCAATCGCCAAACCGGCCGCGCCAAGAGTGGCGACAAAACTGGTGGTTTGTACACCTATCATTGACGCGACGCTGATGATCAGCATGATCTTGAGTGCGATATTGACCAGACTGCCGATAAAACCCTGCAAGGTTTTATCGACGCTGCGCTTGCTCAGCACGGTACCGATTCGTCTAGTCACTGTGCTGATTAGCCACCAGCCCACCGCCAATGTCGTGATGGCCAACATCACATTGGCTCCGTACTCAAGTACTACTGGCAGCCACGTTTCGGTATGGGCAATCAGTTGATTAATATTCAGATCCATGAATCACCTCGTTCTACAATCGCGCCGCTGCACCCTAGGGGATGCAGCGAGGAGGCCGTTCAGTCGACCAGATGGGCAGCCAACGCTTGCACGCGGAGCAGGTCGCCTTTTGCGACCTTGGTGACGCCGCTTCCATATTCCGGGTCGGCCTTGTAGAGAAATGACAGGATGCGGTGTTTACTCATATCGTCGGCACTGGTCAGCGAACCGCCAAAGCTGCTGATTAGGTCCTTGCGCTCTTTACTGCTGAACGAACGATACAGCTCACCCGCTTGCTTGAAGTTCTGCTCTCGTTGGATTTTTATTTGTTGAGTGCTACCGGACAGAGCAAGCGAGCTGTCGCGAGCGGTGGGGGATTCTTTACGCGGCAGCAATCGGCTAGGTTGGTAGTTGATGCCCGTGGTGGTGGTGGCCGAATTCATTACGCCATCTTGGTTAGCGTTGTTGACGGCTTTTCTCGAGGCGTTGATCGGCAGTTGCAGGGCATTGGTGCCCAGGCGATACATCTGTGTATCGGCGTAGGAAAACAGTCGTCCTTGCAACAACCGATCTTCCGACGGCTCGATGCCGGGAATCAGGTTGGAAGGAGCCATGGCCACCTGCTCGGTCTCCAGGAACACATTCGCCGGGTTGCGGTTGAGCACCATCTGTCCAACTTTGCGCATGGGCACGTCAGGCCATACCTTCGTAGCGTCCAGCGGATCGAAGGCGTAATTGTCTAGCGCCTCAGGCTTGAGCACCTGCACGTACAGGTCCCACTTTGGAAAGTTACCTTTGCTGATATTTGCAACCAGATCTTGAGTCATGTGGCTGTAGTCGGCGCCTTGCACGTTGGCCACATCCTTGGGCGACAGGTTGCGAATGCCTTGCAGACTCTTCCAGTGAAACTTGACGTAATGCACGTCGTTCTTGGTATTGACAAACTTGTAGGCATGCACGCTGTTGCCATTCATTTCCCGGTAGCTGGCTGGAATGCCGGCGTTGGAATACAACTCGGTCAAAGTTCGGGTGGCTTCGGGCACGTGGGAAAAGAAGTCAAAGCGACGGGAATCGTCGTCCAGGTTGGTGCGTGGGTCAGGTTTGAACGCGTGGACCATGTCCGGGAACTTGATCGCGTCGCGAATGAAAAAGGTCGGGAAGTTATTGCCCACCAGGTCCCAGTTGCCATCGACGGTGTAGAACTTGGTGGCGAAGCCGCGAGGGTCACGCAGAGTTTCCGGCGAATGATTGCCGTGGACTACCGAAGAGAAACGCACGAACACCGGGGTGACTGTGCCCGGGGTGAAAACACTGGCCTTGGTCAGGTCACTTAAGGTGTCAGTGGCGGTGAACACACCATGGGCACCCGTGCCGCGTGCGTGCACTACACGCTCCGGGATGCGTTCGCGGTCGAAGCGTTGGAGTTTCTGGATCAACTGCACGTCTTGTAGCAACACCGGGCCGTTGGGGCCGGCGGTTTGCGAGTTCTGATTGTCGCCGACGGTCGCGCCGTTGTCTCGCGTCAGGTCGGCCGCGTGGACGGAAAAGGGCAGGGCGCTGGTGGTTATCAAGCACAGTAATCGCACCGGGGACAATAAATTCAGATGAGGGATGGCCGACATAAAAGGCTCCAGAAGTTTTTACAGAGGAAGCAGTCGTGGTTCCGGTGAAGTTTCACCGGGAGCATTGGCAGCACCTTGTCCGACAAATAATGACTGTTCTTCCAGCGTCTGCCAGAACAGTATGAGGTTGATGTAAGAATCGTCTCAAATTGAGTAATTTAATGTTTGTCGGCTATTTTCATTCGTGAATGAGACGATTCTTAAAGCTTACTGATGTTTGCATGATTACTCTCGTGTGCTCTCAACGGGCATTGATTTAAATCTGAGCGTTACAATGTTTGGTTATTGCAGCTAGCAAAGGCTTGAGATTTGTCTTAAAAAATAATTCATCGTTTCTCCCGTGAGTCTGAGCGATCTATGCTTGCCTGATAAGGATGTAGTTAACTCCATGGGATGAAGAGGTATTGAATGTCGAGCTTAATTAGAGTCGGTGTGCTCGATGAGCAGGAAGTGGTGCGTTTTGGTCTGCACGGGCACTTGGCGGGTCAGTCGGGTATCGCAGTGGCGGGTACTTACAGCCGAGCCAGCGATGCGTTGTCTGCCGCCGAGCAGGGGAGTATCGATCTTTTATTGATAGGTTATGTGCTTCAAGACAGTAATGGTCAACAGCTCATCAAAACCCTGACAGCCCACTACCCCAAAATCCGAATACTCGTTTTCCTGGCCGAGCCGTGCCTGGCGACGGCAACGTTGCTGCTCTCCATGGGGGGGGCACGGTATCGTCTGTAAGCGTGAACCGCTTAAGGTATGCGTGTGTGCCATCCGCTCATTGGCGGCTGGCCAGCGGTATCTGTGCGCCAGCATCACAATGGCTGAAGACGCCGGTATGTCAGATGCACCTACTGAAATGGGTGAAGCTGCGTTGCTCTCCTATCCTGCGTTGTCTCAGCGCGAAAGGGAGGTGCTGCGCTTGTGCATCAGCGGTCTGACGGTGACCCGGATTGCCGAAATGTCCGGGCGAAGCTTGAAAACGGTGAGTACTCAGAAACTGGCGGCTTATCGAAAACTTGGATTGAAAAATGATATGGATCTGTTTAGAAGGCTGTCGCAGTACAGGGCCTGATGGGCTTGTTGCAATCGTTTTGATAAGGCCTGGCACTGTCCTGTATTCCGTCGTCCTCGGTTATGGGCTGAATGGGTCATGCGCCAGCGCGGGCCGAGGGAAAACTTAACGTCGTGTCCGGGATTGGTTGACCACTGCACATCGCCTTTGTGCCAGTACCGCCATCATTGTGAGCAGGGTTGCGCCACTCTGTTTTTAGGGTGGCTACACAGTTTTTTCCGCCGCCGATTTCTTGTGGGTACTACCTTGTTCGCGATAGCAATGATTCAGTTTGCCTCCATAGTGAATATCTACCCTCACTGCGGCACATAAAAAACATGCTGTCCAATCGTTGTGGTCTTCTTTAATGAATGACGCCAGGCAGGCCGCACCGCGCGGGTATGGAAATGGGTTGCGCCATAGGTTATGTCCTCGTGATGGCCGGCGATGACCCGATTCGCGACACGCTTGGCTCTGGCCCAGGCGACAGGCTCCTGCGGGGTATGGTTTTCCGCACGATAGGTCCAGGAAAATTGCTTCCTTTCATACACCACCTGGCAAACGTTGGCGCTCTGCCAGTCGGCGCGGTTCATCGTCACCATGGCGACGGCGATCTGCCCATCAAGCGGCTCGCCGCGGGCCTCGTGGTAAATATTGAGTGCCAGGCACATCAATGCATGTTGCAGTGGCATGAAAAACTCTCTGATCGTAATGGGGGAATCCACTCGGACTCAGTGCGCACGGGATCGACAGACAATGGTTGGCGGTGTGCGTAGCGGGAGAGTTTGTAGGCGAAGCAATACCACGACCATGGGACCTGTCTCAAATGTTCGGCAATATTTTAATTCACGTAATAAGTGCAGCGGGCTAACTGTTTTGGGACAAATCTCAAAGACGTCGCACATCTTGTTGTCCATGATTGAGTTGTCCCAGGGAGGGGGCACCTACTGTGCATTTCTCGTGTGAGCGGTCTGTTTTTCCTCTGTCAGGGGCAAGATCCGTTTTATTTCAGTGATGCTTTAAACCCGCCCTGTGCGGGTTTTTTTTATGCGTTTAAGCCTCTCTATAGACAAAGCACTATTCACGGCGCAGCTCTGGGTTTTGAGACAGTTCTTATATTGCCCAAAGGCCAACTTAAGGAAAATTCCTACATCCCAAGAATTCCTTGAACAGGAGTGGCTTGGTTGATTAACCAGCGAGCCGGATAAACCGGTGTAACGACCAACCTGACTAATTAAAGGCAGATCACGTGAACGCTAACGCAGTCAATGTTGCCGTAGTAGACGGCAAAACAATTACCCAAACGGTGGAGCTTTCCACCGTCAAAAATGGCCAGCCAATCCGCATCAAAGCGGTGCAGGGCGGTAAATACATTCTGGGTGAAGGTGAAAAAGGCATCGCGCCGGAAAACATCACCATCAAGCGCGTGGGCAAGGACCTGCATGTCGCGCTGGAAGGCAGCGATCCGGATCAACCACAGTTGATCATCGAAGACTTCGAAGGCAGTGGCGGCCAGTTAGTGGGTATCGCTGAAGATGGCTCCTACTACCCTTACATCTCCTCCGACGCCGAACAGGACCGCTCTGCTGCCTTCCTGATCGAAGGCGTTGACGCACCGCAAGTGCTGGGCTCCCAGGAGCTGACCGGTTTTGGCAATGGCCTGGTGGCCGGCGGCGGCATCGGCTGGTTCTGGCCAACGCTGCTGGGCCTGGGTGCCCTGGGCCTGCTGGGCGGCATTTATGCAGCTACCCGCGATGATGGCAGCAAAAAAGATGCCGTCGTTCCGGTTAACACCGACAAAGGATCAGTCGGCAACGTTCATGACGACGTGGGCGATAAGCAAGGCGCGATCCTGCCTGGTGAATCCACCGACGACCGTACCCCGACGTTCACCGGTATCGGCCGCCCTGGCACCAGCGTTGAAATCGTTGACAACGGCAAGGTGATCGGCACCGCGCCTGTGGGTGACGACGGCAAGTGGGAATTCACCCCGGCCGAGCCAGGCCTGGACGATGGTTCGCACAACATCGTCATTATTCCGGTGGACAAGGACGGCAACAAAGGCGACCCATCCCCAGGCCATGAAATCATTGTTGACACCGTGGCGCCTGCGCGTCCGTTGATCGACGGTATCTATGATGACGTCGCGCCGCAAGAAGGTCTGATCGCCAGCGGCGGCCATACCAACGACACCACTCCGACGATCAACGGCACCAGCGAAGCCGACGCGATCATTCGCATCTACGACAATGGCGTGGAAATCGGCAGCATCCAGGCCGACGGCGACGGTAAGTGGAGTTTCACTCCAGACCCGGCCTTGGCCGAAGGCCCGCACGAATTCACCATCACCGCTGAAGACGCCGCCGGTAACATCAGCGCGCCTTCGCTGCCATTCCCAATCATCATTGACATCACCGCGCCGGACAAACCAGGCTCTGGCACGGGGGCCGTGGATGAAGCCATCGATGATTTTGGCCCGATCACCGGCCCTATCGACAGCGGCGACACCACTGACGACAAGACCCCAACCTTCACCGGTGGTGGCCTGGAGCCAGGCGACACCGTGGTCATCATCGACAACGGCACCGAAATCGGCACCGCCATTGTTGACGAAGACGGCAAGTGGGAATTCACTCCCGAAGAACCAGGCCTGGGCGAAGGTTCGCACGAAATCGTAGTGGTTATCCGCGACCCGGCCGGCAACGAAAGCGAGCCCTCTGATCCACCCTATGTAGTGATCATTGACACCACTAACCCGGGCAAACCGGGCGCAGGCACGGGTGGCATCGATGACGCACTGGACAATGTCGGTCCAATCCAGGGCAGCATTGGCGACGGCGAAGATACCGACGACACCACCCCGACTCTGGTAGGCACTGGCGGTACGCCAGGCAATACCGTGATTATCATCGACAACGGCATCGAAATCGGCACCGCCCCTGTGCGTGATGACGGTACCTGGGAATTCACCCCGAATCCTCCACTGACCGAGGGCTCTCACGAAATCGTGGTGGTCATCCGTGACCCAAATGGCAATGAAAGCGAGCCATCCGACCCGCACACCATCATCGTAGACACCACTGCACCAGGCAAGCCAGGCACTGGCACGGGTGGCATCGACGACGTGTTGGATGACGTTGGCCCGATCACCGGCCCCATTGGCAACGGCGGTGACACCGACGACACTACTCCAACGCTGGAAGGCAGCGGCGCCGAGCCAGGCGATACCGTGATCATCATTGACAACGGCGTCGAAATCGGCACCGCCCCTGTGCGCGGTGACGGTACCTGGGAATTCACCCCATCCCCGCCTTTGGCCCAAGGCCCCCACGAACTCGTGGTGGTAATCCGAGATCCGGCCGGTAATGAAAGCGTACCCTCCGACCCGCACCTCATCATTGTCGATACCGTGGCACCAGGCGTGCCAACACTGGACACCGTGTACGACGACCAGGGCGCGATTCAGGATTTCCTCGATTCCGGTGATACCACCGACGACGCCAGCCCGGAACTTGCTGGTACTGCGGAGTCGGGCAGCCTTGTGACCATTTACGACAATGGTATAGCCATCGGTAGCGTGATTGCCGCCGGCGGTAACTGGACCTTTACCCCGGCCCTGCCCCTGAGCAACGGCCCGCATACCTTGACGGTCACCGCGACGGATGCCGCTGGTAATGAAAGCGCCCCGACCCCTGGCTTTGATCTCGACGTTTTGGCTGGTGGCGCACCTACGGCGCCTGCCATTATCTCGGTGTTCGATGATCAGGGCGCGTCCCAGGGACCATTGGCACAGAACGAGTTTACCGATGACGCACAACCGACCATCAGTGGTACCGGTGCCGACGGCGATGTGATTTCGGTCTTTTCCAACGGCAATTTGCTCGGTACCGTCCCAGTGGTCGGTGGGCAATGGAGCTTCACCCCCGCCACCCCACTGCCACAAGGCTTGAACAACCTGACCGCGCTCGCCACAAATGCCGCCGGTAACCCAAGCCCGGCCACCGGCGATTACCCGATCAACGTCGATACCCTGGCGCCAGGTGCGCCTGGGGCGTTGACTCTGGCTGACGATGTGGGTGCCATTACCGGTCCGATCAATGCCAATGACACCACTGACGACGCCAACCCGACGTTCGGCGGCACTGCTGAGGCCGGTTCAGTGGTGATGATTTACGACAACAATCTGCTGATCGGCAGCACCAGCGCCGACCCAACCACCGGAGCCTGGAGTTTCACTCCTGCTACACCATTGGGCGATGGCCCGCACTCGCTGAGTGCCCAGACGGTAGACAGTGCCGGTAACCGCAGTCCGATGAGCGCAGCCATTCCCTTTATAGTCGACACCTCGGCCGTCGTGATTTCTATCACCTCGGTGGTCGACAATACAGGTACGGTAACGGGTGACCTGTCCAACGGTCAGAGCACCGACGATACGACCCCGACGCTGAACGGCCAAGCGACGCCAGGCGCTGTGGTCAGTGTCTACGATGGCCTAACTCTGTTGGGCACCGTCACTGCCCATGCAACCACCGGTCAATGGACGTTTACGACTCCGGTGCTGGGTGAAGGGTCACATCAGCTGACCGCCACCGCGACCACCCCAGCCATTGGTGAAAGTGCGCCTACCCCAGTGTTTGAAGTAGTTATCGACCTCACTGCGCCGGGCGTTCCGGCGATTGATGAGGTGACCGATGACGTGGGTGCGATCCAGGGTCCGGTGCCTAACGGCGACTCCACAGATGACACTACCCCGACCCTGAGCGGTAGCGGTCAGACGTTCGGGGAGATCGTCATGATTTATGACAATGGTCTGCTAATCGGCAGCGCACCGGTGATGGGTGACGGCTCCTGGAGCTACACGCCGACCACGCCGCTGAACGATGGCCAGCATCCGATTACTGTCGTGGCGGTCGACCCGGCCGGTAATGCCAGCGCGCCCTCTGCTCCGTGGACGGTGGTGATTGACACGACGGCGCCAGTGGCTACGGCTGTGATCGACAGCATGGGCAAGGACAGCGGTGCTGACAGTGGTGACTTTCTGACCAACGACGGCAGTGCCGGGCGGTTGATCCAGGGTTCGTTGACGGCTGCTTTGGTGGCGGGCGAGACGGTGCAGGTATCCACTGATGGTGGGACTACCTGGCTGGATGCGCTGATGAATGCCGATGGCACCTGGAGCTTCATTGATCAGAACAGCCATGCTAGCGACTGGACTATTCAGACTCGTGTAGTGGATGCGGCTGGGAATGCTAATACCACTAGTCAGGCGGTCAGCTTGGATAGTCTGGCCCCGGATGCGCCGGATGAATTCTCGATTAATGGCACCACCGTTACCGTGACTTTCGATGGCAGCAGCCTGCTCGAGGGCGACACTCTTCAAGTAGTGGTGGGTAGTGAGCGTTTCGAGCAGGTATTAACGCAGGCGCAGATTGATGCAGGTACGGTTGATGTGGCGACCACTGCTGGCGTGTCGATGACCAATACTTCTGCATCGTTTATCGATCAGGCGGGTAATTCCTCTCAAGTTCTGACATTCCATACCTCCTCGGTTGATTTTGAGGACACTACACCTGTCAGGGTCGGCGAAGGGACCTCCATGGATTTTGGTGTATTTACCTTCAGGTGGGATGACGGCGCCGTGGATTCTGTAGGCTGGCCCAGAGGTATTGTTGCTGCCGGGACAACCACAGGCGAGGGGCTAGTAACGCCGTCGATAGGGCTCGGGGTATGGGGTGGGACGACGCAGGATGCGCGTGTCACTTTAAACAATGGAGAAACAGCGACTGGAGTCACATTCCAAATCGGTGAGTTAACCGCCTCTATGATGCTGCGTTTTTTCGATGCTGCCGGGAATGAGGTTCACACTCATCCAGTACCAGATACTGGTGGCCCAAATATCGCTACTGTCGACGTAACGTTACCGGCGGGCGTTGAATACAGCTATTTCGAGCTGGATACCTTGGATGCGCAATACTTCTGGCTTGATGACATTGTGTTTCAAGGGATGTCTCCGGATGGTTTCGAAAAGAACGATCCTGCTACTACCCAAACGATTGACGGTACAGGGGCTTACTATGGCGATGACGCCGAGAACATCTTCTTGTTGGGTGATGTTGTACATCTCAATGCCGCCGACAGCGTCATCAACGGTGGCGCAGGAGTCGACACCCTAAGCCTGACCGGAGCCGATCAGACCCTGGATCTGTCTGCCATCGCTGGCAAGCTGGACTCCATCGAAATCATCGACATCACTGGCACCGGCAACAACACCCTGAATCTGTCCCTGGGCGACGTACTGGAGCAGGGCGGTAGCAGCCTGTTCACCGGTGACGACGCCGCTCAAATGATGATCAAGGGCAACGCCGGCGACGTAGTCAACCTCGACGATCTGCTGCCAGACGGCACCGACCCAGGCGACTGGGCCACTGCCGGTACCGCCACCGTGGCCGGGGTTGTGTACAACGTGTACCAACACTCGACTCTTGATGCTCAGCTGCTGGTTCAGGACGGAGTCGCCACCAACCTGGTGTAACCGCGTACCCCGTGCGCAGGCCTTGGCTTGTGCACGACTCGCGCTACCAAGCGGTTGGTTCACTCCAGCCTCAACTTATTCGATAGCTGCGGGCGCCTCAGGGTGTTCGCGGTGGAGTTTTAATCATGTTTACACGTCAAAACATCTTCAGTGCTGCGGCCGTTGCCGCTGCCCTCTGCACGATGCCACTGGCTCAGGCAGAGCAGCACTATGGTTCGGGCGCGATCCAGGCGTTCGGCACCTCCTACAACACAGTGGCTCCGGTCAACGACGGCCAGGCCCAGGTGGTTTACTACCGCGCCGCCGACAGCCGCCAGCCGGGGTCGGCCAATGTCTACGTGGACCGCGAGTTCCACACCAGCCTGTTGCCGGGTGGTTACAGCACCTTCTGTGTGGTACCGGGCAACCGCACCCTTGGGGCTTATATTGGTGATGCACCGCGTTACACCGGCAAGTCTACTGACCTGTACTCGGCCAACCTGGAAGGTGGCAAGACCTACTTCCTCAAAGTGCGTGATAACGGCAGCGGTGCTCCGCTGGCCGTGACCCGCGCTGAGGCCGAGCGCGACCTGGCCGGTGCTCGTGCCCAGGTGCAGGCCCTGTCCCGTGCCTCTTTGGTGCAACAATGCAATAACCTGCCGATGGCGCCGATACAAGCTGAGCAGTTCCAGGACTACGCCCTGTCCGGTGACGTGCTGTTTGCCTTCGGCAAGTCGGGCTATCAGGACATCAGCACCCGTGGTCGTACTGCCATTCGTGCGCTGATCACCCAGCTGCACCGCGAACATGCCAAGCTCGATCGCATCGAAGTAGTCGGTCATACCGATCCGATTGGTTCCTACTCGGCGAACCAGGCCCTGGGCCTAAAACGTGCACAAACCGTGCGTCGTTTGCTGGTGGATGGAGGTTTGCCAGCGGCGTCGGTAACGGCCCGCAGTGTTGGTAGCAGCGAGCCGGTGACCGACGAATGCTACGGCAGCAAGGCCGAGCAAGTGGCTTGCAATGCACCTAACCGCCGCGTCGTGGTGCGTGTGGATGTGAGCGGTCAGTAAGGCTTAGACAACCGTCCCTCTCGGGGAAGCTTTCGAGCTTCCCTTCTTTGCCGCAGCTGCAGCGCAGTTGCGGTTTTTTTTACCAATGAAATGATCAGCGCCGATTTATCGGTGCTCACGGCGGAGTCACGCCCATGTTTTTACCCAACAGGAAACACACCGCCTTGCTGCTGAGCGCGGGACTGTTCTGCCTCCCGGTAATCGCCGCACCGGCCGACATCGTACCGGGCAAGGTGTTCGATGCCACCTACGTTCCGGTTCCGCCGATCGGCGAAGACCAGGCACAAGTTGTATATTATCGAGTTCAGCAAGGGGTGCAGCGCCAAGGCGCAGCCCACGTTTATGTTGATCGTGAGTTTCATACGGGTCTATTGCCGGGTGGATATTCCACCTTTTGTCTGGCACCGGGCTCCCACACCCTGGGCGCGTACCTGGACGACACACCGGATTACAAAGGTAAGCGCAGCGACCTGTATCAGGCTTCGTTGCAGGGCGGAAAAACCTATTACCTACGGGTACGTGAGGATGGCAACACCTTCCCACAGCCCATCAAGCGTGAAGAGGCTGAGCGTGAACTAAGCACTTTGCGGGTGCAGGCGCATGCTCTGACCCGAGCGGCGTCCATCGAGGCCTGTCGACATTACGACTATCTGGTGGATGAGTCGCGGTTCAAGCACTACGAGTTGTCCAGCGATGTGCTGTTTGCCTTTGGCAAGTCGGGGCAGCAGGACATTTCTGCGGTAGGGCGTAAGGCTGTGGGTGAATTGGTCGATGAGTTGCAACGCGACGATGCGCAGATCCGTCATGTGCAAGTGGTGGGGCATACTGACCCGATCGGTGACGAGGCGAAGAACCAACACCTGGGACAACTGCGGGCCAATACCTTACGTGAATTGCTGGTGGCGGGCGGGATTCCTAAGTCGCTCATCAGCGCCGCTAGTGCGGGAAATCGCGAGTTGGTAGTGTTCAGCTGTTATGGCAGCCGGGTGCAGCAGATTGCCTGCTATGCGCCGAATCGGCGGGTAGTGGTGAAGGTAGAGTTGGGGCGCCCTGTGGAGAGGTGAAGGCGCTGCGACGAAGCAGTGGCAAGGTACCCAATCTATGGTGAGAGGCTTCGCTGGGCGGGGTGGCGGGCATTAGGCATGCTCAACTCAGGCCGATCAATCAATATCTGCCCTGCACAAAGACAGCATTCGGCTCCGTTTATCTGTCTAGGGGGCGTTTCAGACAAGTCTCGTTCATTTGGAAAAAGCGGCGCTTCAGACTGATCCTATTTGAGTGTTCCGGGACAGGTGAAGTTAATCATGAGTAAACGCAAAACGGGTGGAACTAAGAGACGCCCCGCAGCGGCCCAACCGTTTTCAGGCCATCAATTCGAGCCGTTGGCTCGTGCGTTCAAAATCGCTATGGCCTGTCGAGATTATGGTGCGGCAAATGTTGCTGCCGAGCGCGCTTTAAAGATTGCGCCGCAGCACATGGGCGTGCTGTCCGATTACGCCTTGTGCCTGATGCGTCAGCAGCAATACTCTCGGGCTCATGAGGTTTACCTGCGGATCTACAACGCACCGCCGGCGCTTCAGGCTCAGGCCAGTGCAACATGGATGGACGGGCTTGCAGAAGTATGTGGGTGGCTTGGGCTGCGTGATGACGTAAAACGTTACGGCAGAGAATCGCTGGAATGTTCTGATGTACGTCACGGTCAAGGTCCCTTCCAGCCATTGCTGGGTAAACCCCCGGCGTTTCAGGCTGATCAACCGCAGCGCAACATCATTGCCTTTACGTTGTTCGGAGAGAGCCCGCGCTATTGTGAATCGGCGATTGCCAATGTGGTTGTCGCCAAGGAATTGTTTCCTCACTGGCGTTGCCGCGTTTACCTGGATGACACGGTCCCTGCCTGCATCCACAGACGGCTGCACAGCGCGGGCGCGCAAGTCATCGACATGAGTGGCGCCGCACAGGACGGCGTTCACCCGTTGATGTGGCGATTTCTGGTGGTCGATGACCCAGAGGTGGATCGCTACCTGATTCGCGATGCGGACTCGCTGCTGTCCGAGCGTGAGCAAGCTGCTGTCGAGCAATGGATTGCCACGGATTACTGGTTCCACCATATGCGAGACTATTTCACTCATACCGAACTGATCTTGGCCGGTTTGTGGGGCGGGTGCCGGGGCGGTCTGATGTCATTGAAGCCACTGATGCAAGCCTGGCTGGCGCGTCAGAGCGACGTGACACGTTTTGCCGACCAGATCTTCCTACGAGAAACGGTTTGGTCCACGTTGCGCCAGAGTGTACTCAATCACGATGATTGGTTCGATTTCCACGGTGCGACGCCCTTTGCGACGCATCGACCGATCCGCTGGCGTACCGGCAGTTTTCATGTCGGCAGCAACGCCAGCTTTCAGGGTGTCCGCGGTACCAGCAGCAAGACTGACGGTGAGCGTCAGGGCTGGCGGGTATTGAATGAACAAGGGAAGGAGGTCTGTGCTTACAGTTCGATGGTACAGGCGGGGCATTGGTTGGCGGACTTACCGTTTTTTGTGATCGAACCCATTCGTGGCGGCCAATGGCGGGTTGAGCTGACGGAGTAATGGCCCGCCGGTGCAATACCGTAATGCCCAGCCCCTCGCGCTTTTGGGACATATCTCATTCAACCGAACGCCTCAGCTAGTCAGAATTGTCCTACTGACTTCATGGCCCACACCGCACTCGACGGAGCAGGCCATGAACTATCCATTTCGTTGAGGCTGCCGGTTGGCGGTCCGAATTCAGGACTCTTGTGATGACGACTGACGCGCCTGCTGGTTCAAGCGTTGCGGCTAAGGCTTTGCCCCCGCCCGAAACGACGATTCAGGACACTCTGCTGCAAAGCGTGTCCTGGATGTGTGACCATTACAGTGTCGGGAAAAGTCCCGAAGCCTTGACCGCCGGACTGCCCAAGGGTGGCTTGCTGACCCCTTCGCTGGCGTTGGCGGCGTTGTCGGCTGCCGGACTGTCAACTGGGTTGGTGGAGCGTCGGGTGCAAGCGCTGCCCAAGCAATTGGTGCCGATGGTGCTGCTGCGCAAGGAGCAGGGCGGTTGCATTCTGCTTGGACGGTTTATCGGCACCAATGACGAAGGCAAGAAAGCCTATCGCTACCAGGTGATCCTGCCGGAAATCGGCAGTGAGCCGGTGGAACTGGACCAGGTGAGCATGGACGAGATGTACGCCGGCCACGCCATCCTGGTCAAACCCCGAGCGAAGGTTGACCTGCGCGCTGGCGACGAAACCCCGCAACCGGCCGGCCATTGGTTACTCAGCACCCTATGGCGCTACCGCAGCTACTATCGCAGCGCCGCTATTGCCGCGGTATTGATCAACGTCCTGGGCCTGGCGAGTATCTTTTTCACCATGAACGTGTATGACCGCGTGGTGCCGAACCAGGCGTTTGTTACGCTGTGGTCGTTGGGCGTGGGTGTGGCAATTGCCATGATCTTCGAGGCGGTGTCGCGGTATGTCCGGGCGCATTTACTGGACCTGGCCGGCAAGAAGGCTGACCTGGTACTGGGCACGATACTGTTCCGCCAAGCGCTGTCAATTCAGATGGAACACAAGCCGGCTTCGTCCGGTTCGTTCGCCAACCAGTTACGTGAGTTCGAGTCGGTGCGCGACTTCGCCACCTCGGCCACCCTGGCGACGATTTCTGACTTACCGTTCGTGCTGATGTTCGTCGGGGTTATTTTCGTGATCGGCGGCCCGCTGGGCTGGGTGCCGCTGTTGCTGATCCCACTGATTTTGATCATCAGTGTCATCATCCAATGGCCGTTGGCGCGCACCATGAAAGAGAACATGCGTGAAGCGTCGCTCAAGCAGGGTGTGCTGGTGGAGTCGGTAGAGGGCCTGGAAACCCTCAAGGCGGTCGGCGGTGAACCCTACATGCAACGCCGTTGGGAAACCTTCAGTGCCCTGTCGGCCGCCACTTCAATGAAGTCGCGCTCGCTGTCCAGCGTGGCGACCGGTGTAGTGGCGTTTTTGCAGCAACTGCAAACGGTGGTGCTGATCATCATCGGCGTGTACCTGATCGATGCCGGTGACCTGACCATGGGGGCCTTGATCGCCACTGTGATGCTGGCCAGTCGCGCGACGGGCCCGTTAGGTCAAGTGATCGGCCTGGCGGTGCGTTTCCAGCAGGCCAAGGCTGCTTTGAGCTCGCTGAACGGTTTGATGGCGATGCCGGTGGATCGGGATTCGACCCATGAGTACTTGCCTAAGCCTTCACTGTCGGGGCAGATCACGATCAAAAATGTGGGTTTTTCCTACCCTGCACCGCCCATGCAACCCAACCCGACCGTACTGCAAGGGGTCAATCTGACCGTGGCCGCTGGTGAGCGCGTGGCGATTCTGGGGCGTATTGGCAGTGGCAAATCCACTCTGCTGCGGGTCATGGCACGGCTGTACTCACCAACCGAAGGGCAGATGTTCACTGATGGCCTGGATGTGAACCAGATCGATCCGGCGGACTGGCGTAAAGCCGTCGGTTATGTGGGCCAGGACGCGCGGCTGTTCTATGGTTCGTTGCGCGAGAACGTCATGATTGGCCGCCCCGAATCCACCGCCGATGAGTTTCTGCGTGTATTGCGCCTGACCGGTCTGGACCACATCGCAGCCAAGCATCCCAAGGGCATCAACTTGCCGATCGGTGAGTCCGGCGAAGGTTTGTCGGGCGGGCAGCGGCAATTGGTGTCCCTGGCTCGCAGCTTGTTAGCGCGCCCTAAGTTGTTGCTGCTGGATGAACCCACCAGTGCCATGGACACACAAACCGAAACGCAGTTTCTCGAGCACCTCAAGCACGCCACCGAAGGCCAAGCCCTAGTGGTGGTGACTCATCGGCCGTCACTGCTGGCGCTGGTGGACCGCATCGTGGTGGTGGATGACGGCAAGGTCGTGGCCGATGGCCCCAAGGATGAAATTCTTGCGAAGTTATCCGGCAAACCTGCGGCTACGCAGGCCCCCCAACGGGCCCGTCGCCAGAGACAAGCCGTCGCGGCCAAAACTCCGGCCCCCGCAGCGACATCGGCAGCAAAAGTAAAACCCAAACCGGCCTTCATGGTAGGTAAAAACGCTAACGTCTCCAACCAGCCACCCGTGACGCCTGCCACAGCAGCCGCGCAGGCAGAGGTAGCATCGTGATTCGTAAATTTTGGGGTCGTAACGCCCAAGCTGCTCTGGAACCCGGCGATGCCGAGTTCATGAACGACGTACAGGAGTCCCTGCTGTCACAAACCACACCGGGCTCAAAGTTGGTGATTTATCTTATCGCGGCGGTGTTGATCATTGGCGTGGTGTGGGCCAATTATGCTCGAGTTGAAGAAATTACCCTGGGCGAAGCCAAGATCATTTCCTTGAGTCGCGAACAGGTGATCCAGAGCCTGGAAGGTGGAATTCTTTCCGAGATGAACGTGCGCGAAGGCGCGATAGTGGAGAAGGGCGAGGTGCTGTTGAAAATCGACGCCACCCGTGCCGAGTCCAGCTATCGCGAAGCGCTGTCGAAGGTGATCGGCTTGAAGGCAGCCATTACCCGCCTGCGTTCAGAGGCTTATCAGCAGCCGCTGGAGTTCGAAGACATGGTAAAGGAAGACCCAATAGTCGTGGCCCAGGAAACCCGGGCCTATGAGTCACGCAAGCGTGCACTCAATGACAGCGTCAGTGCTCTGGAGCGTAGTTACGCACTGTCCTCTCGCGAAATTCGCCTGGCCGAGCCGCTGGCGGCCAAGGGATTGATGTCGGAAGTCGAAATACTGCGTATCAAGCGTTCGGCCAACGATATCAAGTCGCAGATCGTCGAGCGCATCAACAAGTTCCAGGCTGACGCCAGTTCTGAATTGGCGAAGTTTGAACTGGAGCTGTCGCAGATCAGCGAAAACCTGATCGGCCGCGCCGACATCCGTGACCGCACCACCATCACCGCCCCGGTACGCGGCACCGTGAAAAACGTGCGGGTCAGCACTATCGGCGGTGTGATTCAGCCGGGCGAGCACATCCTGGAGATCGTGCCACTGGAAGAGCAACTGCTGGTGGAGGGCAAGATTCGCCCCTCCGACGTGGCCTTTTTGCGCCCTGGTCTGCCGGCAACGGTGAAGATCACTGCCTATGACTACGCCATTTATGGTGGCTTGAAAGGTAAGGTCGAGCACATCAGCCCGGACACCTTGAAAGACGATCAGAAAGCTGCGGCCGGACGCCCCGACGACACCTATTACCGCGTGCTGGTGCTCACCGACAGTAGTGAGCTGACGGCGGGCGGCAAATCACTGCCGATCATTCCCGGGATGGTGGCCTCGGTTGAAATCCGCACTGGGGAAAAAACCATTCTTCATTACTTACTTAAGCCCGTGCTCAAGGCGCGCGAAGCCTTTCGGGAGCGATAATCATGACGACTAAAAATCCCCCGCAGTGTGCTTTGCGGGCTCAGGATCTGTTTGTGCCGCGTAACCGCTTTTACCTTTTGCGCTCGATGTTCTTGTGTCTGTCGACTTGTGCCTCGTCGAGTGTCGTAGCTGATGAATTGCTGATGTTCATAGCCGCTGCTGAGTCGGCGCAGGCCAAGCCTCGCGCACCGGTGGCATTCAAAACGGTGACAGCGACCAAGCCTGCTGAACCGGTGAAATTTATAACGGAGACAACGACCGCGCCCGGCGCGCCGATAGAGTTTAATTCGGTGGCGGCGGCGGCCAAGCCTGTCAGGTCTGTGGAACTCAAATCGGTGGCAACGACTAAGCCAATCGCGCCGGTAGCGTTCAAACCGTCGATACCGGCTACGACCTACTCAGTACCGGTGAACACCGTGGCCAGGGCGCCACGGCCGAATGACGGTGGACTGCAGTTTTCCAAGGTGGTGGACCCTGCCACGGTGACCTTTGCCCCGGCGCGGTTGAGCGAAAAACCGGCGACAATCGCTCCTGTCCCAAGAGCGGCGGTGGCGACATTCAAGCCTGCCACGACACCAGCCTCTGCAATCCGCCCGAGTACGGTGCCCGGTGTATCTGCGCTAGCCATGAGCGGTTTGCCGGCTCGATTGGCCAGCCGTCAGGGCGCCGCGGCAGGTCCTTCGGAGCAGGAGCTCAAGGAGATTCTCCATCGCGCCGTCCAGGCCGCCGCCGAGCGCAGCCCCACAGTGCAACGGGCCCACGCAGAGCTTGCCGCCGCTGATGCCGACATCGACGAAGCCAAGGGTCAGCGTTACCCCCAGGTCGACTTAGGTACGACGGCCGGTTCGAAGAAATTCGGTTCGGGGTCAGAGGACAGTGATGGGAGCAGTAGCGGTATCAACCTCAATGTCGTCACACCGGTGTATGACTGGGGACGGATTCGTAACACCATCGACAGCCGACGTCATTTGTCCGCGGCGGCCACGGCAGCGATTGACGCAGAACTGGAGAACTCGGCGTTTGATGTGACCCGCACACTGGTGGAATTAGGCAAACAGCGCATCATTGTTGACCTCAGCCAGCAATACGTGGACCGGATGAATGAGCTGGTGAAAATGCTCGCCGGCATTGTGGCCGTGGACAAGGGACGCTCCAGCGAACTGACCCAAGCCAAGGCACGTCAGCTGCAGGCCCAGGCTGCACGCGATTCAGCCGACACCCGCGCTAAGGACGCGGAAATCAGCTTGCGTAAATTGGTGGGGGATCGGCCGATCATGATCCCGCGTACCAAGGAGTGGAACATCCGCCTGGCCAATCTCGATCACCTGTTGTCCAAGACCGAGGACCACCCGGTCATCAATCAGGCCAAGGCCCAGACCGAATCCGCCGAATTGCAGGCCAAGGTCGTGCGTTCGTCATCGCTGCCACAGTTGAACTGGGTCGTCAGCAAATCCACCGCCGAAGACTCCCTGGGCCGTGAACAACCCTGGGAAACCCACCTTGCTGTGACCTGGGGCGCCTTTCGTGGCGGCTCGGCACGGGCGTCGGAACGTGCTGCATTGCAGCGCGCCGAGGCCAGTCGACAAGAAGTGGAGCAACAACGGTTGGACTTGGAATACCGAATTCGTACCGCCAACCACGAAGCCATGACCTTTCTGGAGCGGGCCGAGTTGTACCGCAACCTGACGGTGGAATCCGACGGTATTCGTGTGGCGTTTTATGAGCAGTGGTACCACCTAGGCAAGCGTACGTTGCTGGATGTGCTGTCGGCTGAAAGTGACCACTACGGCAATCGGGTGAGTGAAATTACCAACCGCTTTGACGGTTATCAGGCGATCCTGCGCCAGTACGCTGGGGCCGGTACATTGGTGGGGTGGCTGCGTGGCTCAGAGCGCTGAGTTGTTAGCAGCTAGCGCTCAGTGTAGCCCTCAATCTGAACAGTCCGTTGAAATTCCAATCAGTCAGCTAACTCGAAAAACTGCCGTTGCAGATGGGGCAATTACGCAACGTTGCGGGCTCGCATACCACTTTCTGTCGAGTACGAGTGACGGGGGTGTGCAGAGCGTTACCCCGGGTTTGGATTTTTCCAGGCTGAATGACCCTTTGCGCTCAAATGGAACAACATACCTATGAATGAGGAGGCGCAACTGCTCGAACGCCTGCTGGCAGGAGAGCGGCGGGCTTACGAGGAGCTCGTTAGCACCCATCAGAACGCGATGCGTGCCATTGCTTATGCCATCGTCGGCACGCGCAATGCTGATGAAGTGGTGCAGGACGCCTGGCTATCGGTGGTGCGCAACCTAGCCGGTTTTCAAGGCCGTTCAAGCCTCAAGACCTGGCTGCTGACGATCACTGCCAACTCGGCCAAGCGCCACTACAAACAGAATCGTCGAGAAGTATTGCTTGATGATTTGTCGTCACCTCATGGCATTATTGATGATGATCATTTTTCGCCAGACGACGGTCATTGGTTATTGGCTCCTTTCGCCTGGCATCAGGACACCCCGGAGGCATTGCTGACCGAAAACGAGTTGCGCCAATGTCTAGAGCGCACGTTATTGTGCTTGCCCGATTTGCAACGCGGCGTTTTGTTGCTGCGCGAACGCCAGGGGCTGGAACTGGGAGAGATTTGTAATCTTCTTGATATTTCTCTCTCTAATGCCCGTGTGCTACTGCATAGGGCACGCTTGAAGGTCTTTGCGATCGTAGAGCATTTTGAGAGAGTCGGTGAATGCTGACCGTAAAGTGCTCGCGGCTCGGCCCCGTCGTTATCTCGATGGGCAGTTGAGCTTTCGGGCAATGGGACAGCACATCATCATTTGATGTGCTGTCCCAATTGCCGGCGATTTATTCGTCAAATGCACCTGATGAAAGCCACGCTGCGCGCCATACCGGAGGGCACCATACCCGGACGCTAATACACTCTCCGAGTACCTAACACGCAAACGTAGTAACGGTCTATAGAGACAGGTTTAATCTTCTCGCAACGAAGAAGGGATGATTGTCACCCTCCTTACTACCCGATCGGTAAAAGTATCCAGCTAATCCGCCGATGTAATGCGTGAGTCGAGCCGTGTAGGTATCAGTACGCCGGCCGGGCAACTGATTCATTTATCTTAGGTAAGGTCGGAGGTCTGTTGTTCACTTTCAGTAGAACGCCTGGCAATTTCGATGGCGCTTCTTCCGTCAGTATGTGGAAGGCGTAACAGTCGGTTGAGCTCAAGCTTGAATTTTACAGTTGGATCCTCGTTGGGTGTGGCATGAGGTGAATACATTCTGGTACCTATCTAACGTGATTTCTCATTGACGGAAATCGTAGATTAGAGTGCGCCGCATGGCTGTAAGATTAGTCTCAAATACATCAGGCCGTGAAAGTGCCTAATACATTACTGCCATATCGAGTCGGTTATTTCGCGCGTAACCAGCAAGCGACGCCGTATCATGTACGTTGTTAAGGGGGGCGCCGGTATCAATATATACATACCAACGCGGGCAGCCTCCCATCCAGACCCACTGGTCAATTCAGATGTTTCATGTCTGGATGGGCAGAACGGCAATGTCAAACTTCAGGGAGATAAACAATCCGTTAAACTTTAATAGCGGTTTCGTTGTTGAGCCGGTTGTGTTGCTAAATTCCATGTCTCTCTAACTAAAAAGAACAAGGTATAAAATGCGCTTAATCATAGGCCTGGTGATTCTGGTAATTGGTACTGCAGCCGTCGCCGCAGAAAATGGCGTAGCCCCCTACAGTCGGTACAGCTATGAAAGTAAAAGTCTTCCAACCACGCTTAACACCATGAAGGCATGCTTTATTGATGGTCGAGCTTATTCGGGTGGGATGATTGCTGTTATCCGCGAGAGGACCTTCAAATGCCGACGAAGGCTGAACTCTTTTGGGGACCGGGCCAGCAGTCAACAGTTGGTGTGGGTGGAAGACGGCACTTCGCCTTGATCTAAACAACCGTATTGTGATCACTCATTCAAAAGATGGTCGGTCACGAACCTTTTTTATGGTTACGACTTTTACTCCTAGGCGAATTGGGTATAACCCGAATGGCACTTACTTAACAGCTAACCGGCTGATCTAATTGCAAAAAATGAAAAAAGGCCGCCCTTGGTCTACGGTGATAGTTGCGAACACACACCACTAGAACAAGGACAGCCCGCGTGAATCGTAGACGTCAAATCGTCAGGCATCAACAGCAACGCATTCAGCAGCACGCTAAAAACAGCAATGCCCATGCGTTCTTTAAGCTGCTAGCCGATCCGGCGCTGCTACAGCGTGTCGAGTCAGTGATGCCCAAGCATCGTCAACGGTTGTTCCCGCCGACTGAAACGCTGTCGATGTTTCTGGCTCAAGCCATGAATGCCGACCGTTCTTGTCAGAAGGCCGTGAATGATTTTTCGATCAAACGTTGCTGCGATGGGCTAAGCCCCAGCAGCGTGTACACCGGCGCTTATTGCAAAGCACGGGCGCGGTTACCGGTAGAGATGGTTTCAACATTGTTGCGCTCCACGGGATCAACGATGAGTAACAACGCGTCACCATCCTGGCGCTGGATGGGGCGCCCGGTGCGCCTCGTAGATGGCACCACGGTGACCCTACCAGACACTGCGGCCAACCAAGCTGCCTATCCGCGATCGCGTGGTCAGAAAGCAGGACTGGGTTTCCCCATCTGCCGTTTGGTAGGAATCATTTGCCTGGCCAGCGGTGCTGTTTTAGATGCCTCGCTGGGACGTTTTCGAGGCAAAGGTGGCGATGAGCAGACGCTGCTCAGGACGATGCTCGACACTCTGAATCAAGGCGACATTGTGTTGGGCGATGCCTACTACGCAACGTACTTTTTGCTGTGCGAACTGCAACGTCGTGGGATCGACGGCGTGTTCGAACAATATGGCGCTAGGCGACGCAGTACCGACTTTCGGCTCGGGCAATCGCTGGGGCCGGAAGATTATTTGGTTGAGCTGACAAAACCTAGGAGTCGACCTTCCTGGATGAGCCAACCTTATTACGACGATGCGCCTGAAACACTGACAGTACGTGAACTGAAAACCGGCGGAAAAATCCTGGTGACCACCTTGAACTGCCCGCAGCAAGTACCCAAAGCTGGGCTCAAATCACTGTACAAAGACCGTTGGCATGTTGAGCAGGATCTACGCAATATCAAGACAACGCTGGGGCTTGAAACGTTGAGCTGCAAGACGCCTGGCATGGCTGTAAAAGAGTTGTGGGTGTATCTGCTGGCGCATAATTTGATTCGGATGATCATGGCCAAATCAGCGCTATTAGCTGATTGCTTGCCACGCGAGCTTAGCTTTAAACATAGCCTTCAATTATTCCTTGCGATGCAGCAGTACAGCTCCGACGAACAGGACGATAGGGTGCAGGATTTACTCAAACTGATCGCCAGAAAACGTGTCGGAAACCGGCCGGGACGGATTGAACCTCGCGCCATAAAACGAAGGCCCAAGCCTTACCCGATGCTGATGCAGACGCGCTCGGCGGCAAGGGCCGAGGTCAGGAGAAATGGACACCCGAAGAAGGTTAAGTAAGTGCCATTCGGGTATAACCCTATCATGGTAACCGCAACGAAAACTCGATCTGTTGCGGCTTACGTTCCTGTGCAATTCGAAAACGTCGATGGTTGAGCACCTGGAGCACTCCAAGCACTTGATCACCAAGCAGTGCTGTCCCTGAGGCTAGCCTAGCAAGAGGTGTGTAGTCGCCTCGCACGCGAGGCCTTAGCTGATACCGCCTTTCTAGGCTGTGGTGCATCAGCTACTGATGCACGAGTGGTACAGCAACTCAGGGCTGCTCCGACCACGCTGCTGACATAACCTGCGTGGATCGTTGATTTGGACAGCGCTGTTACTCCGTCATGGGACGTCGTTGTGCTGATTTGGGTTGACCACCTCTATGGCTCATCAATTCATGCCGCCCGAATATGGGACGGAGTTATGGCTAGACCAACTAATTACTATGCAGTAGAACTGGTGCCAGAATTGTTGAGGATCGGCTAGAGGCCGTCCAGCAAAAACTGCTCCAGCGAGTGCATGGCACTCAGCAGCACTTTGACCTGCTTTTCGCAGGAGGCAATATTGCCTTGAAGCGCCACTGACTCCAGCTGCGCACACGCATCGATCAACCCCCGAGCATCAGCCATTTGCGCGCCACCTTTAATTTTGTGCGCCAACGCCACGATTTTCTCGAAGTCGTGATCACGCAACAGTTCATCAAGTCTTGCGCTGTCTTCTTGGTTGGTGCGCGCCATCTCGTTGACCAGTGGCGCATACATGTCCGGACACAGCACCCGCAGTTTCTGTAGCTCACCGCCGATGGTTTGGTTGGAGTGAACCCGACGCTTGACCTGGGTCGAAACGACGTTGATTTGCTCGCTCAATGCTTCGATACCAATGGGTTTGAACAGGCACTGGTTCATGCCAGCCTCCAGGCAGTCCTGGATGATCTGGGATTGGGCATTGGCGGTGAGGCCAAAAATTGGGTGGGCACCGACTGCCCGACGCTGTTCAATGGCGCGCATTTGCCGGGCCAGTTCATACCCGTCCATGCGCGGCATATTGCAGTCGGTAATGGTCAGGTCAAACGGTGGATCGGCGTGCGTCCATTCTGCCAACGCGGTTTCACCGTCATCGCATGGCACTGCGCGATGGCCAAGGTATTCGAGTTGCTGACACAACAACAGACGGTTGGGAGCGTGGTCTTCAACCACTAGGATGTTCAGGCGATGATTTGTTCGAATCGGGACTTGAGGTGAGGCTTGGCGGGCATCTTCCTCTGTGCGCTCGGCATTGAATTGCAGCTTGAAGCAAGAGCCTTTACCAGGTTGACTATGGACGCTCAACTGGGCGTTGAGCAGCGTCGCCAGGCGTGTGCAAATGCTTAGCCCCAGTCCGGTACTTCGTTGACCACTGACGTTGGGTGAAACTTGAACAAAGGGCTCGAAGATGGCTTTTTGCTGAGACTCATTTAGCCCACTACCTGAATCGCGAACTTCGATCGAATAGCATCCAAAACCCGTTTTGGTATCATCAGGCAATTGTATCAAGGACAGTTCGACAAATCCTTCCTTCGTAAACTTAATGGCATTGCTGGTTAGATTGGCAACGATTTGGTTCAGCATCAGTGAATCGATGATTACCTGTTGGTCGCTGGCCTCAATCACCAGGTCGAACGTCAAGTTCTTAGCTTTTGCATTGACCTCGAACAATCTGTGAATGGAGTGAATGGCTTCGCCAAGATTGGCAGACCGTGGTGATGGAACCATGGCTCCTGCTTCTATTTTCGACAGGTCAAGGATGTCACCGATCAAGGACAGCAACGATTGTGCTGATTGATGTGCTACGGCCAGATTTTTTTCGACTTCCTCAGCGCTGCCGCCACGCAGTCGGAGCATTTCGATCAACCCGATCAGGGCGCTGATGGGGGTGCGGATTTCGTGGCTCATACTGGCTAGGAAAATCGACTTGGAGTCGTTGGCCTCATCAGCGACCTCCTTGGCCAGACGCAGTTGCTCTACCAACTGTTCGCGTTCACTGATATCCAGCCAACCCCCGATGACCCCGGAGAACGCTCCAGTGCTACTCTGAAAAGGCAGGGTCCAGTGATAGATCCGGCGGGGAAGGCCCTTTACCTCTATTTCCAGGTCGGCGAAGGTCGGCTCACCATGTTGCTCGGTGTCCCGATAGATCTGGTGATACTGAAGGCTCAACGCCGGGGAGATGACGCCGGCATCTAGAAGTGTCTTACCGATGACTTCTTCCTGAGTGGTTTGCAGGAATTCCAGGTAGGCCCGATTGCAGTGCGCCAGCTTTCCGTCCCTATCGCGCACATAGAGTGCAATGGGCGAGCCGTCGATGAGCGTTTTACTAAAAGCCAATTGATCGCCTAAGGCCAGCTCGGCTTTGCGCCGCTTCTTGATTTGAGCTTGCAAGTAGTAGTTCCAGATCAGGAACGCTAGAACGAAGGTGGCGGCTACGCCAAGGATTTGATAAACACTGTCTTTATAGGTACTCCATGAGCTGGCAACTGCGGGCGCAGCGTGGTTGCGCCAACGGTCATTCAAGGTCTTGAGCTCCTCCGGAGGAATATCTAACAGTACCTTATTGATGATGCTTTTCAGGACCATGTTATCCGTGCCAACGACCATGGCGACCCGACCTGGGGTGGGGCCGATGACGGCGGCAATTCGCAGGTCCTGCTGGAAATGATGCTTGATGAAATAGTCGGCGCCGAACTGAGTATGCACGCTGGCACCCACATCCCCCTCAGAGAGCAGTTCAATGCCACGCGCAGCCGTGGGGACCGGAACCTGAATAATCTCGGGATGTTGCTCTAGAAGCCAGTTTGAAAGTGGGTTTCCGGAGGGGATGGCCAGGCGCTCGCCCTTGAGCTCCTCAAGGCTATTTATGGGGGTCCCCGAGCGTTGGGTGACCACGACAAACGGGCTGATGAGGTAAGGGCGGGTGTATTGTTTGGCATCGAGCCGCAAGTCACCGATGCTCAGCGCGGCGATGAGATCGGCTTGGTGGCTCTGAAGCATTTTAAGCATGCCTGGAACACCGGTGCTGCGGACGATTTCAAGTTTCAGGCCGGTACGTTGCTGGACGATTTTCAACAAGTCTGCACTCAACCCCTGCAGTTGGTCACGGTCATCAAAAAAGGTCAGTGGTGCGTAGGACCCAGCCACCAGTACCTTGATCTTGGGGTGAGCTGCCAACCATGCGGTCTCGGTTGGGTTCAGATCTAGGGGCGGTTCATCTACCACAAAATCATTACTCAGTCCCCAGCGCATGGTGATCCGCATCATGTCGGCGGGCGGAATCGCGTCCAGCGTGCTGTTGATCGCTGCCAGTAACTGCGGTTTGCGATCACTGACGGCAAAGTTGATGTCCGCAGAGGTGGAGAGTGCAGTACCGGAAATATAGACGTCGTTGCTGTACAACAAGCGGATCAGAAACTCGGCAGTGATGGCGTCAGTCCAGAAAGCGTCGGCTTGGTCGTACATTAATGAAGCCAAGCCATTCAAATGATTGGAGTGCTGGATCAGTGTTGCGTCTGGATACTGTTTGTGCAGTTGGGCTCCGACCACATCGTCACCGACATAGGCTAAACGCTGACCTTTTAGGTCTTCTGCAGGGTGCAGGGTTTCCCCAATGCGCCGCACAATGACCTTGTGATTGAGCAGATAGGGCCGGGACTGGGTGATCGCGCCATCCTGGCCTTCGCTGACATCATGCAGGGCGATCATGTCGACCTGACCTTTCTCGAGCGCCTCACGGGCTTTAGCACGGGTTGCGAAACGCAAAATCTTAAGCTGTAACCCGGTAGTTTCGCGCAGTGCGCCCAAGTAGTCGGCGGCGACACCTTCGAACTTGCTTTGCTCGAACCCCATGTGCAGCGGCGGAAGGGCGCCGCTCCAGATGGCCACAGTGACTTCGGGATGCGTACCGAGCCAGGCGCGGGTTTGTGCATCGAAGTTGACGTGTGGGGGCGTGATTGGGGCATTGACCAGCAGCTCAGCCGGTTTTGGCGACTGAGCCTGCACACTCGTTGTCAGCAGTCCAATCAGCAGCACAGCCAATGGCCAAGCGAATAAAAAACGAGAAATATTCAAGGCGGTTCAGTTCCGTTGAGAGCGCTGATTATCAGAAGGGTTCCAAGTGAGCCCGTGAGTCTCATGAGTATGAATCTAGCAAGCCTCTACTGCGTTGTCCCGCGTTGCGCAAATCGGATAATTCTGACATCGCGGTGTATCGGGAGGAAACGAGACTTGTCCCAAAGGCTGACGCGCCGGACGGAGGTGTTGTTCGCCCATGCGGGCCTGTGCGGGGAGTAATCATTCAAGGGGCTCGATTTTTATCCGGTTCGCTGACCCCACACCCGATGTCTCCCACCTGGGGGCGAATAGTTTGTCGTAATGGGCGGCATAGGCAGAACTGTTTATGTTTTATTTCATCCCGCACTTAAGATAAGGTGCTTCGAGTCTCACAGGCTTGTAGGAGTTATCTGATTCTTTTTTGCCGGTGTTGTGGAGTCCTGAATGAAGTGGTCGGTCGTTTCACCCTTGCGAATAGTGCTGCTTGACGATCACACCTTGATCCGTGAAGCACTGAAAGTTCGACTGTCTATGGAGTCGGATTTCAAGGTGACAGGGGTCTATTCAAGTAGTCCTGAGCTGCTTGAGGCCTTACGTACTCAACAGGCCGACCTGCTGCTGCTTGATTATCAGCTGAGCGACGGGGAGCTGGATGGTTTGCGACTGATTCAGTTGCTACACAATCATTATCCAGCGTTGCGGATTCTGATTTTTTCCTCCATTGAGCGACCTGCGACCGTCAATATGGCCATTCTCGCTGGGGCTAATGGTTTTTTTGGCAAGTCTCAGGCGACTGAAGAACTGGTGCGTGCGATCCGAATGGTAGCATTGGACCGTTTATACCTTTCGCCGGCCATGTCTGCTGAACTGGACTCGACACCTCAAACACCTTTGGCGACAACCGGTCAGGATAGACCCATTGAGGGGGCTGATACGCTCGTTGATTACCCAGCCTTGTCGCCGAAGGAGCGTGAAGTGTTGCGCTGCTGTCTGGAGGGGATGTCAGTTTCTCAAATCGCTGACAAATTCTTGCGTAGTCGCAAAACCATTAGTGGGCAGAAACAGGCCGCGATGCGTAAGTTGAATGTGCGCACCGACACTGAGCTGTTCAAGCTGCATTTGGATCTCAAGAACATCTGAGTCTGGTGTTTAGATGACCTCGGAGTGTCTAGCGCTGCGTATCGACGAGATGATCGCCAATACGTCCCGTTTTCCCAGCTCTTGATCCTTGGCCTGGCGAATCCATTTGGAGGGAAAATATATGGCACCGAGGGTGATGCCATAGGGAGACTCTCGATCACTTGCGGCTACCCTCTGAGTCTTTGCCCAAGCGTCGAGCGCTTGCGGTGTCCAGGGGGGGGCGAACTGACGTCTACTCATACCATTATCATCATGGCTAGCCCAATCGGGGCCTCGATCCAGCGCGAGCTTCATGGTGGCTTTAGCGCCAAGTGCCACTCAGCGAAGAGCAAGCAACACCCCAATGCTGTTATCAACGACTAAGAGTGGTCTCGCCTATTATGATTATTGGGCGGGGAAGGGGGCTGATCGTAAGCGTCCGAGCTACACCGCCTTGCAACTCAAACCTTAATCCGTTTAAACCACTGGTTCACGCGCTCGCACTCAAATGCCGCTGGATCAAAAACATCGCCATGCCATTCAACCATGGCGTCATGCTCTGGATGATTGGGGTTGGCCATCGCCTCCAGAAACTCCTCGTAACCAGGCCCGCCACCCACGTCTTCCGGTGGGCAAGCATTGGCGCCGTCGATGCAGTACGGCACCTGAGGACAGGCAATAGCGGATAGCGTTTTTTCGACCTTGATACTGTGATGCCAACTGTCACCAAAGTCGTAGAGATAATTAAATGTCCGCTTTCCGTTCAGCGCCTTGATCAGCGTTTTACGGGCTTCCGGGTTTACCGTCGGCCCCCAGCCATCAGGGTCGGGCATGCCGTAATTCTCACCGGCAATTTCAAACTCATGCAGATGGCTATCACTCCAGCCCATCACGATCTGGATGACATGGTGCAATTTTCCCAAGGTGATGTTTTCAGGCACCGCGAACCGACGCCAAATCTTCGGAGTGATCCACTTCAGCTCGATGTGCAGCAGCAACAGGTCGGGGGCGGGTTTGGGTAAACGGACAGTTTTAACCATGAATCAGGCGGCCTCACAGTGTTCAGTGTGGTTCAAGGATATGTTCCAGGGCAGCAGCTCGCTCACCCGATTGATCGGGTGCTCGGCAATGTGTTCAAGCACGCAGGTCAGATAGGCCTGTGGGTTTAACCCGTTTAGCTTGGCAGTACCCACCAGGCTGTAAATCGCTGCGGCTCGTTCTCCGCCGGCATCGGAACCGGCAAACAGGTAGTTTTTGCGGCCCAGCGCGACGGCGCGTAGCGCCCGTTCGGCAGCGTTGTTGTCGATTTCGATTCGGCCGTCATCGCAGTAGCGCATTAAGGCCTGCCACCGGTTGAGGGCATAGAGGATTGCACCGCCCAATGCCGACTTTTTCGACAGTTGAGTCAGCGTCTGATTAAGCCATGCGTGCAGGTGTTCCAGCAGCGGACTGGCCCGGCTTTGCCGAATCGCTTTGCGTTGGTCGGGCGGTCGCCCTCGAATTTCGCTCTCGATGGCATACAGGGCCGCAATCCGTTGCAGCGCCTCGGCGGCAAGGGGTGAAGCCTGGTCTTTGTAGACATCGTAAAACTTGCGTCGGGCATGAGCCCAGCAGGCGGCTTCCTCAATAGTGCCTGTCGCATACAGTTGAGCAAAACCGGCGTAGCCGTCAGCCTGCAAGATCCCGCTGAAACTCTTGAGATGAGCGCGCGGATGTTGCCCCTTGCGATCCGGCGAGTAGGCAAACCAAACCGCCGCAGGTGTCGAGTCACCCGCAGGTCGGTCGTCGCGCACGTATATCCATAGGCGAGCCGTTTTGGTCTTGCCGTTGCCCGGCGCGAGCACGCCAATCGGCGTGTCGTCGGCATGGACTTTGTGACCGCTCATGACGTGGTGCTCAAGGGCGTTGACCAGCGGCCTGAGCAATTGGCTGCTCTGGCCCACCCAGTCGGCCAGGGTTGAGCGCTCCAGCTCCACGCCCTCACGGGCGTAGATCTCGGACTGCCGGTACAGCGGCAGATGATCGACAAACTTGGAGACCAGCACATGGGCCAACAACCCCGGGCCTGCAAGGCCTCGGGCTATTGGTCGACTTGGCGCCGGCACCTGGGCGATGTGCTCGCAGCAGCGGCAGACCCACTTGGGGCGAACATGGCGGATCACTTTGAAACGTGCCGGAACGTACTCCAGCACTTCGGACACATCCTCACCCAAATAGCGAAGCTTCCCACCGCAGCCCGTGCATTGCGACTCGGGCTGATGCACGTGAGTTTCGCGAGGCAGGTGTTCGGGCAATGGTTTGCGGCGCGAAACTGCGCGAGGTGCCGGTTCGACTGGCGGTGTCATTTCGGCTTGGCTGACTTGCAGCTCTTCAAGGCTCAACTGAAGTTGATCGATCATCGCGTCCAGTTGCTCGGAGCTGCGACCGAACTGCGTACGACGCAGCTTGGCGATCATCATTTTCAAGCGCTTCCGCCTGTGGCTGGACGACGTGTGGCAGATCGATTGGCGCCTCAATCACCTGGACGGGCAAAAGCGTTGCGCTCTGGCTGACGGTGCCGAATAACCCTTCCTGATATTGACGCCGCCAGCGAAACACTAGGTTGGCATTGACGTCATGCTCACGAGCGATTCTATGGGCGGTGTGGCGCCGACATGCTGAATGGGCAACGTTCGACAGGGATTAGTGCGGCAGAAATGCTAAGTTGATAATGCGGGTTTAAACTTAATTGAAACGTTCTAGCATTAAGCCCCCGCTGAACCGTTGCGCTTTGTCAGGCCGTATAGGTCGAGTAAGTTACTTGTATTCAGCTTGACTAAGAGCTGGGTTTTGTAAGTGCTGATAGTCCTCCTACTCAGTAACATTCGTTCGGCGATCTGTTTGTTGCTGAGACCTTGAGCCAGTTGCTGCAGTACTCTCAATTCGCGGGTGGAGAGGGTACTCAATAATTTTGCATTGTGACCGTTGCTGTCTTTATGAAGGGGCAGGCAAAAAGTCCCATCAGGGAAATAGTTGTGCCCATTGGCGACGGCCTGGATCGCGTTCACTAGTTCGCACAGCTCTTTATGTTTATTGACGAAACCATGAGCGCCGGCCTGCATACACTGGATCGCTAGGCTATCCGATACTTGAGCGGTCAACACAATGACCTTTACCGGGAGGCGTAACGCGGTCAGGCGATTGAGCACGGTCAAACCGTCAACCTTGGGCAGTCCTAAATCAAGAATCACCGTCCCAGGCTGAAGGGCCTGAATGAGGTTCATCGCCTGTGCACCATTTTCAGCCTCACCCACAATCTCGTAACCTTCCGTTTCCAGCAAGAGACGGAGGGTCATGCGTATGGCTGGATGGTCATCGACGATTACTACCTGATTGTTCATGGTGCGGCCATTGAATAAGTGAGTAGGCAATTCTTCACCAATCAGCCAGGTCTTAGCAATTGAGGCGTGCATTTTTGGGACAGATCTTGAGTGGCTTGTAACTGCAAGGGTACATAGGGGTTCTAGCTCGTTAGTACGGATATTTTGCAGCACGTTCACGTCGATCTATACGAGATGCGATGCCAGTGGCTTCACCGCTGCAGGCGTCAGGTTATCCACTGCTGAGTTCGCGTGCGGACTCTTACGGTAAGCGTACGGGCAAACCGTCTTGCACGACTAAGCCGGACGCCACCTATGCGGCAGCAACTCTGCAATCTCACTTGCTCGCTGCGTAGGCAGGCGCGTCAGCACATCCTTCTGGTAGGCATATGGATCGTGCCCAACGGGTACCGCCTTTTCCTGCCGTATTCGGCGGCGTATGTCCGGTTCCAGTTCCTTACGGGCTGGTGGCGTAAGCCCAAACGTAGGAACGATGGGTTTTCTTGGTGCCCGGCATGAGCATTTGCACCGGCGTTTCATCAACGTGAACGACCGGCTGTTCAAGCACCACTTCGCGCAGCGCATCGATCAGTGGCTGCGACTGCACGCCACAGGCGCCAACCCATTGGGCGAGGGTCGAACGCGGGATAACCAGGCCGGCGCGGCCAAACATGGCTTCCTGGCGATACAACGGCAGATGGTCAGCAAACTTCGCAATCATGACGTGGGCCAACAAGCCCGCAGTCGGGATGCCCTTGTCGATCACCTGCGCTGGCACCGGAGCCTGGATCAGTGTTTCGCAACTGTCGCAGACCCACTTGCCACGGATATGGCGCTCCACGGTGAACACGCCAGGTGTGTAATCGAGCTTCTCGCTGACATCTTCACCGATGCGTTTGAGCGCGCAGCCACAGGCGCACTCCGTGTTGTCCGGCTCGTGATGGATCAGCGTGCGGGGAAACTCAGGCGGCAAGGCTCGACGCTTGGGTTTCTGCTTTTCCTGGGAGGGTGCCGGAGTAACTTGCAGCGACTCCAGTTCCGCTTCAATGGCAGCGATATCGGTATCGATCAGATCGTCGAGCAAACTGGCCTGTTCCGGGCTCATTTGCTCGCTGCGTTTGGCGAACTTGAAACGCTTGAGCTGGGCGATCTCGTGGTTGAGTTTTTCGATCAACGTTTTGTCGTGATGGATCTTCTTGTCCATGACCTGGACGGTCTTGCCCATCGTTTCAACTTGCTCGTCGAGCGCCGAGACGCGTTGCAGCAACTGCGCCGCGAGTGCACGCAGTTGTTCGGGATTCAGTTGGTCAAGGTCGGGGATCGAAGTCATGCCGCCGATCTTGCCAGATCAGCGTAAACAGGACGACAGGCTGATTGGAGCCAAATAGCGTAACCGTCCAGCAAAGCCAGAATCGCCTCAAAGTGGCAGGCCAAGATGGCCTCATCGATATCCAGATCTCGGCTTTTGGCGTAGGCGTAGAAAGCCTGGATCGCGCGCAGGTGCGCCGCAGCCGTGTTGTAAGCGCGGTGCCTGAGTTTGAGTTGGACGTAGATGAACGGAATGAGTATGGGCAAAGGCGTCGCATCACCAGCTTGTACAAGCAGCGGTAGTCGTTGACCTGAAGAGAACCTGCACTGAATCAGTTTCATCGACAGCCACCTCATTCAAGGAATCGTCATGAACACTATGGACATGGCCCGTTGAAAGAGTAGACGTCGAAAACGAATTGGTCGAATCAGTGACTTACGTAGCTTATGAACATATCTGACATAGCACCTCGTTTAACATAATATACATTATGCGTACCATCATGTACGGGACTGGGGGGCTCTGGTGATGAGATTTCGAGCCTGGCACAGGCTTCGATCACTTGGCAGCAACCCGTACCTGGATATCAGTAAAGCGTAAGTCAAACAGGCTCGCGACACCTGACGACAACTCCGTCACGGTTGGCTTATCCGAGCACGTCATGAGAATCTACACGCTCAAACCACAGCTACCGATAATTGAGGTCATGGATGAAATTCAAGTTGTCCTTCACGCGCAAGAACAAATCAGACTCAATGGAAATGGACATTTTCACACTTGAAGTCGATGCTCATGTTGAGCCAAAACGAATCGCTGATTTTGATCAAGGCACAGCTTCAGTTAGCTTTGGATACCCAGGAATCACTGAGGAATACAGTATTGTCAGTCCACCTACCCAAGATGACCTAGTAGTTTTGGAGCTGGCCGGCAAACCGATTTTCAGGCTTTGGCAGCGAGATTCGGATGATTTGAGCATTGGTGCGCCGATTACGGTGAGCCAAGGCGAATTCGACCAGACTCAGGGCCGTGTTACCCAACTAACCTGGTGACACACGCATAAATTAGATGGAGGGGCCATGAATTCTGGTCCCTCCGCCTCCATATATCTATATGTATTATAACTAAACTAAATAGTTATTTAGTTTAGTTATATCTGATCGTCATCCATCAAAGCCTAAACCGATCCACCGACTGCGAAAGCTTCCCCGCCAAACTCGACAATTCATCCGTCGTCGACGCCGTCTCGCCAATCACTCGACTGTTACTTTCCGACATTCCCGCAATCCTCTCCACCTGATGAGCAATCTCATTGCTGGCCAGGCTCTGCTCACTAATAGTGCGGGAAATATCGTTGACCAATTCAGTGGTGCTCAGCGTGGCCTGGAGGATCTCGCGAATGGCACGTTCCACTTCGGCAGTCACCGCCATGCCCTTGTCCACTTGGGCAACGCCCTCCTCCATGCTGATCACCGCTTCACGGGTGTTCTGCTGGATACTCCCGACCATGCTGGCGATTTCCTGGGTGGAGGCGCTGGTGCGTCCGGCCAGGCTGCGTACTTCGTCGGCCACGACTGCAAACCCGCGCCCTTGTTCACCGGCGCGGGCGGCTTCGATGGCGGCGTTCAGGGCCAGCAGGTTGGTCTGGTCGGCAATCCCCTTGATCACCTGGATAATGCTGTAGATCGCCTCGGACTCCTTGTCCAGCGTGCGGATCACTTGGGCTGACTGTTGGGCAGAACGGGCGATGCCATCCATGTCGCTGACCACCTGGTGGATAACCCGGCCGCCGTCCTTGGCCAGGGTTTCAGCCTGACTGGCCATGTCCAGGGCACGTTGGGCGTGACGGGTGATTTCTTCGATACTGGCGGTCATTTCGCTCGCGGCGGCGGCCATGGTGCTGGCGGCGACGCTTTGTTGTTGGCTGCTGCCTGCCACTTCATGGCAACCCTGGCTGAGGCGCTCGCTCATGCCATTGACGCCATGGGCATTGCTGCGAACCACTTCGATCATGCCGCGCAAATCCCGCTGCATCGTCGCCAGGCTGCGAATCAGTGCACTGGCTTCGTCCTGGTTCTTGGGTTCGACAATCGGCTCGCTCAGGTTGCCATGGGCAATGCTCTGGGCTATACGGCTGGCGGTGCGCAACGGCCCCATGATGCTCAGGGTCACCCAACGTCCTTGGGCCAGCAGCAACAGCAGGCTCGCCCCCAATACGATAATCAAGGTCCAGTTAGCGTTGCTGATGGTTTGCCGGGTACCGGCGCTGGTGAGTTGGGTATGGTTTTCGATCAGTTCGCTCAACGCCGCCATTTGATCTTCCAGTTGGCTGAACGCGGCATTGAATGTCTGCAGTTCCCCTCGTGCGGCCTCGGGATTGTCCAGGGCCAGCGCGACGATGCGCTCGCCGGCACTGATGTAGGTGTCCAGGCTGGGTTTGATTTTTTCCAGGCTGGCCTTGATCGAGGCGTCCAACGGCAGCTTGAGATTGTCCGCCAGCACCTCGCGAAAGTGCTCGGCATGCTCCTTGATCGTGCTGTTGACCTCGGCCGGCGTACTGGTGCTTTTGCCCAACCCGACCAACATCGCCGACAGTACATCCGCACGCAGGGCGTCGTGCATCATGTCGGCTTCCATGTGGTTGCGCAGTACCGTCATGCTGACGTCGTTATCCTGTACCGCATCGGCCATCCGCGTATTGCCCAGGTAGCCGGCCAGGCTCATGATCAATGCGGTGAGCAACCCGGTCGCAATCAACAGCACCAAGCGTAATTTGATCGTCATAGTGGTACCCCGTGCCAGGACCGCCGGTTGGGAACCCAACCGTTTCAATGTCGCTGCTAGCTGTATCGGCAGCTGTTGCTTGTTAGTGAAGCCTAAGTTTGCGGATCTGCGCGGTTCCCTTAAGCTGACCGTCCGTTGCTCTACCTGGATCTGCCAAATGCCTCAACGTATCGCCCGTCTCGCCCTGTTGCTGGGCTTGATCACCGCCGTCGGCCCGTTTGCCATCGACATCTATCTGCCGGCGCTGCCGACCCTGGGCGCCAGCCTCCAGGCCTCGCCGGCGGCCGTGCAGATGAGTTTGACGGTGTTCTTCATGATTATCGGCGTGTGCCAGTTGTTCTACGGCCCCCTCAGCGACGTGTTCGGGCGTAAACCACCGATTTATGCGGGTTTGGTGATCTTTGCCATTGGCAGCGTCGGCTGCGCACTGGCCCCGACGATCGAAGTGCTGATCGGCTTTCGAGCCATACAAGCGTTCGGTGCCTGTGCGGGCATGGTGATCCCACGGGCGATTGTCCGTGACCTGTACACCGGCCATGAAGCGGCGCGTCTGATGGCTTTGTTGATGCTGGTGATGAGTGTTTCGCCGATCCTCGCGCCACTGGCCGGTAGCCTGGTGATTTCGATCTGGAGCTGGCGCGAAGTGTTTGCCGTGTTGGCGGTGGTGGCCGTGCTGTGCCTGGTGATGACCGCAGTACAACTGCCAGAAACCCACCCGGCCGAGCGCCGCCTGGGCAAGACGCTGGGCCAGGCGTTCGGCAGTTATGGCGCCCTCCTCCGCGACCCGGTCTTTACGGGTTTGTCGGTGGTGTGCGGGTTTGGCCTGGCCACCTTCTTCGTGTTCATCGGCAGCGCGCCCTTCGTGTACATCGAGTTTTTTGGCCTGACGCCAACCCAGTTCAGCCTGTGCTTTGCGCTCAACGCGGCCTCGTTTTTCGCCATGAGCCAACTGACCGCCCGCCTCAGCGCCCGCTTTGGGCTGGCGCCGTTGATTCGCTGGTCGGTGGTGGGCGTGGCGGCGGTCATGAGCTTGCTGGCGGGCACCACACTGTGGGGTGACAGCCTGGGCTTGATGATGGGGCTGTTGTTTATCGGTTTCGGCTTTCTTGGCCTGCTATTGCCGGCGGCCGGGGTGCTGTCGCTGGAGGATCATGGTGCGGTGGCGGGTTCTGCGTCTGCACTGCTGGGTGCGATCCAGATGGTCACGGCTGCTGTGGCGATGACCTTGGTGGGCGTGTTCGCCGACCATACTCCAGCGCCGATGTTGATCGGGATTGCGCTGTGTGCGCTTGCCGCGATGGTTACCACGCTGTGGACCTTGCGCCGCTTGCCAGCTCACCTGGCCTCAAGCGTGCCGCCACCCTCCTGATCCAACATCCTGGTCGCCTGTGAGGCCCTCTTCGCAGGCAAGCCAGCTCCCACATTGGATCGTGGTGTGTCTCAGGCTACCACCTACAAATCAAATCGGTCCACCGCCCGCCGGCGCTCATTGTCGTCACGCACGTCATAGCTGGCAGTGGTCTGGATGTTGGTGTGATGCGCCAGTTTCTGCGCAATCGACAAATCATGCTCCTCGATCACCCGGGTGATAAACGAACGACGGAAATCATGGGGCATGATCTTGACCCCCACCTGATCACCGCGCTGACGTGCGATGTAGTAAATCGCATGCTTGGTGATCCGCTCTCGGGTGATATGGCTGCCTCGCCGGATGCGGTTGAACAGGAAGCTGTCGTCTTGCTCGCCTTCCTTGAGGTGCTCGCGACGAAACGCCAACCAGGCCTGCAGTTTGGTAAACGCCCAGTCCGGCGCGTACTTGACCAGCTCTTTGTTGCCCTTGCCGATCACGCGCAAGCTGCGCTCGTCAAAGTTGATCTGTTCCAGGTCCAGGTTCACCGACTCCGACTTGCGCATGCCCGAGCCATATAACAGGCCGATCACTGCGGCATCCCGCAGGCCCTGAGGTCGAGGGTCGGCGGCGCAGACGTCGAGCATCTCGCGGATCAGGGTGCGGCGCAGGTTGCGGCCCTGGCTCAGGCGCGTGCCGGGTGTGGCCTTGACCGAGCGCATCTTCAACAGGTGGTCCTGGCTGATCAAGCTCATGCGCCACGCTTCATTCATCACCCCGCGCACCGCATTCACATACAACGACGAGGTGTTCGGCGCAAAGCCGTCTTCGCGCAAGGCAGCCACCAATGCGATGACGTGTTCGGGCTGCAGCAGGTGCCAGTCAATCTCTTCGAGGTTGAGGTCTTCGAAACCCAAGCGGTCGGCGGCATCCTGCAGCACGTAGCGCATGGTCAGTTGGCTGGAAGGCGCCAGGCGGGTGAGATATAGGGTCAGCGGGTTGCAAATGGACTCGGTCAAGGTAGATCAGCCTTTGGATTAAATACACCGACCAACTATTTGATTAGTCGATGTATTTAGTGGATTGGCGAAGGCCGAGTCTAACCCAGGACCGGCCCTGGCACAAAATCATGGGGCCGATTCGTCGTCTTCGCTGGCTGCCTGGGGTTGGGCCTGGGATTGGCTCCAGTCAGCGTCCTGTTGCTGCATCAGCGCGAACCAATGCTGGCGCATAAAGGCGAGGTAATTGTTTGGCGCCTTGGCAAAGTCCTTCTCGTCACCATAGCAACCTGGCAGTGGCAGTTCGGTGCCCTGCTCCTTGTATTGGCTGACCAGCGCTTGCTGCGCCGCGACGCTGCAGTCGGTGGGCAGGGGCATGCCGCGCAAGGCACCAGCGTCCTCGTCCCACCAGCTGGCGCCCACGCGGTCAAGGCCACGCAGACGATACTTCTCGGACTTGCCGGCATGCATGATCAGCTTGAATTCGCTGGGGCTGACATCACTGGTGCAGGCCCGCGAATAACCGACCGTGGCCTGGGTATTGCCGTCGCCCAGCAGGTCGGTGACCTTGGTGGCAGCCCGGTCAAAGCGCAGCCCTGCGTCGAATTCGCAGTGCTGCACATCGTCGTACAGCATCCACACGCGCTTGGGGCGCTCGCCACTCAGCACGTATTGCGCCGCGTAGACAAAGGCCGATTGGGTACCATCGTCATCGCGCTCACCGACTTGCTCGGCGAGTACCAGCAGGTTTTTGCCTTGGCGGTCATCCCAGGTGTAAGCCGCGACCTGCTTGCCGCGCACTTCCACCCCGTCCGGCACCTGATCCAGTGGGGTAAGCGCGACGCCTTGATCGGCCCGCACGCTGGTGACACAGGCCACCGTCATCAACAATCCCATCAGCGCTGGCCGCAACTGGCCGCGTAAAAGCTGCACGCTATTCATCCGAGTACCCTGGCAAGAGAGCGCTTACTTTACCGGCACTTGAGCGCTAATGCAGAGAAGATTGTTGAAGGGCAAGCATTGGCCTGATCACAAGGCTGAGATTGAACCAAGCGCCCTGTATAACGCTCCGATACTGCCATCTGACGTCTAGATGTAACGCCTTGATTACCTAGCTGAACCCTAGCTGTCTACCTGTCAAATAAACGGGTTTTTCATCCGCCTTTCATATTCGTTGAACATTTTTGCGCTTAACCTTGTATCCAACACTTCAGAGCAATCCGGGGTTTATCGACTAACCTGTTGATTACACTTTATCTTTAGCTCCGCGTTGTCGTCTGCGGGCTGTAGTTTTGCCCAATAATCACTGCCGTTTTCGCGCTCCAAGTTGCTCCAGTCCGAGGTCATGAATCTTTGAAACCCTACCCTATTCATTGCGTGTCGATCGTTATCCCGGTCTACAACGAACAAGAAAGCCTGCCTGAGTTGCTGCGTCGCACCACGGCAGCCTGCAAGCAACTGGCCTACGAATACGAAATCATCCTGGTGGATGACGGTAGCCGCGACAATTCGGCCCAATTGCTCGAAGACGCCGCCGCGGAAGACGGCAGCAATGTGGTAGCGGTGATCCTTAACCGCAACTACGGCCAGCACGCGGCGATCATGGCCGGCTTTGAACAGTGCCGTGGCGAAGTGGTGATCACCCTTGACGCCGATCTGCAGAACCCGCCGGAAGAGATCCCGCGCCTGGTCGAGCAAGCTGCCCTGGGCTACGACGTGGTCGCCACCGTGCGTAATAACCGCCAGGACTCGGCCTTCCGCCGCTGGCCGTCGCGTTTGATCAACCTCGCCGTGCAGCGCTCTACCGGCGTAGCCATGACCGACTACGGCTGCATGCTACGCGCCTACCGCCGCACCATTGTCGACGCCATGCTCGCCTGCCGTGAACGCAGCACGTTCATTCCTATCCTGGCCAACGGCTTCGCCCGCCACACCACGGAAATCCTGGTGCACCACGCCGAACGTGAGCACGGCGAATCCAAATACAGCGCCATGCGCCTGATCAGCCTGATGTTCGACCTGCTGACCTGCATGACCACCACGCCCTTGCGCCTGCTGTCCATCGTCGGTTTCAGCCTGGCTGCGCTGGGCGTGCTGTTTGCCTTTGCCCTGATCATCATGCGCCTGGCCTTCGGCGCCGACTGGGCCGGTGATGGCCTGTTCGTGCTGTTTGCGGTGTTGTTTGTGTTCACCGGTGGCCAGTTCATCGGCATGGGCCTTTTGGGCGAATACCTGGGCCGCATGTACAGCGATGTCCGCGCCCGCCCACGCTTCTTTATTGAAAAAGTGCTGCGCAACCAACCGGCAGCACCGGCTCCAGTCGTCGTGGTCGACGGCCTGGTGTCTTCCCATACTTCTACTTCTTCTTCGGATCAGGTCCAGTCATGAGTTCAAAAGCTGTTGTATTCGCCTACCACGATATTGGCTGCGCAGGCATTGAAGCGCTGCTCAGCGCCGGTTACGACATCGCCGCCGTGTTCACCCATGCCGATGACCCCAAGGAAAACAACTTCTACGGCTCCGTCGCCCAGCTATGCGCCCGCAATGGCATCCCGGTACATGCACCGGAAGACGCCAACCACCCGCTGTGGATCGAACGCATCGCCAAGCTGAACCCGGAGTACATCTTCTCGTTCTACTACCGCAACCTGCTGAGCGAGCCGCTGTTGGCCACCGCCCGCAAAGGCGCGTTCAACCTGCACGGCTCGTTGCTGCCCAAGTACCGTGGCCGCGCCCCGGCCAACTGGGTGCTGGTCAACGGCGAAACCGAAACCGGTGTGACCCTGCATCGCATGGTCAAGCGTGCCGATGCCGGCGCCATCCTGGCCCAGCAGAAAGTCACCATCGAGCGCACCGATACCGGCCTGAGCCTGCACGCCAAGCTGCGTGATGCGGCCACGGCGCTGCTGCGTGATGCCCTGCCACAGCTGGCCCAGGGCAAGCTGAGCGAAACCGCCCAGGATGAGAGCAAAGCCACCTACTTCGGTCGTCGCACCGCCGCCGATGGCAAGCTGGACTGGAAAAAACCTGCCGAGCAACTGTTCAACCTGGTGCGTGCAGTGACCCAGCCGTACCCTGGCGCCTTCTGCGCCGTGGGCGAGCACAAGCTGATCGTGTGGCAAGCCGACGTGGTCAAGGGCAACGAAGGTCTGGCGCCTGGCCGTGTAATCAGCGTCAACCCGCTGCGCATTGCTTGCGGTGAAGATTCCCTGGTGGTCAAGTTCGGCCAGCGCAACGAAAACGGCCTGTACCTGGCCGGCCCGTCCCTGGCCGATGAACTGGGCCTGGTGGATGGCTCCGTGCTACGCGGCGCCGAGTCGGGTCGCAAGCCGCGCCGTACCCGTGTGCTGATCCTGGGCGTGAACGGTTTTATCGGTAACCACCTGTCCGAGCGCCTGCTGCGTGACGATCGCTACGAAGTCTATGGCCTGGACATCGGCTCCGACGCCATCGAGCGCCTGCGCAGCCACCCGAATTTCCATTACGTGGAAGGCGACATCAGCATCCACACCGAGTGGATCGAGTACCACATCAAGAAATGCGACGTGGTGCTGCCGCTGGTGGCCATCGCCACGCCGATCGAATACACCCGTAACCCGCTGCGCGTATTCGAACTGGACTTCGAAGAAAACCTCAAGCTGGTGCGCTACTGCGTCAAGTACAACAAGCGCGTGATTTTCCCGTCGACCTCCGAAGTCTATGGCATGTGCCAAGACCAGTATTTCGACGAAGACACCTCCAACCTGGTAGTGGGCCCGGTCAACAAGCAACGCTGGATCTACTCCGTCTCCAAGCAACTGCTGGACCGCGTGATCTGGGCCTACGGCGACAAGGGCCTGAAGTTCACCCTGTTCCGTCCATTCAACTGGATGGGCCCACGCCTGGACCGTCTGGACTCGGCGCGTATCGGCAGCTCCCGCGCCATTACCCAACTGATCCTGAACCTGGTGGAAGGCACGCCGATCCGTCTGTTCGACGGTGGTGAGCAGAAGCGTTGCTTCACCGACATTGCCGACGGCATCGAAGCCCTGGCACGCATCATTGATAACGACAATGGCGTCTGCGACGGCCAGATCATCAACATCGGCAACCCCGAAAACGAAGCCAGCATTCGCCAGCTGGGCGAAGAACTGCTGCGTCAGTTCGAGGCTCACCCACTGCGCCACAACTTCCCGCCGTTCGCCGGTTTCCGCGACGTCGAGAGCAAGGCGTTCTACGGCACAGGCTACCAAGACGTGGCGCACCGCAAGCCGAGCATCGAAAACGCCAAGCGCCTGCTGAACTGGGAGCCGAGCGTGCAGATGAGCGAAACCATCGGCAACACGCTGGATTTCTTCTTGCGTGAAGCCATGCTTGAAATTGCGGATAAAAAGTAATGCAGGCAGGTCTTCGCATCGACGTCGACACCTACCGCGGCACCCGTGAAGGTGTGCCACGGTTGCTCGACTCCCTGGCCGAAGCCGGGGTCAAAGCGACGTTCTTCTTCAGTGTCGGGCCGGACAACATGGGGCGTCACTTGTGGCGCCTGATCCGCCCGCAGTTCCTGTGGAAGATGCTGCGCTCCAACGCTGCCGGCCTGTATGGCTGGGACATCTTGTTGGCCGGCACTGCCTGGCCAGGCAAGCCGATTGGCCGAGACCTGGGGCATTTGATGCGCCAGGCCAAGGCGGCCGGGCATGAAGTCGGCCTGCACGCCTGGGACCACCATGGCTGGCAGGCCAACACCGGGCGTTGGAGCGAGGCACAACTGGTCGAGCAGATTCGACGCGGCGTAGACACCTTGAGCGACATCCTCGGCGAGCGCATCGACTGTTCAGCGGCCGCCGGCTGGCGTGCCGATGAGCGTGTGGTGCAAGCCAAGCAAGGCTTCAACTTTCGCTACAACAGCGATTGCCGGGGCACCAGCCTGTTTCGACCAACCCTGGCCGATGGCAGCGCGGGCACCCCACAAATTCCGGTAGACCTGCCGACCTTCGACGAAGTCGTCGGGCCGGTGGTGGCTGCCAATGATTTCAACCGCTTCATTCTCGAGCGCTTCAGCGCGTCGAAGCTGAATGTCTATACGATCCACGCGGAAGTAGAAGGGATTCTGATGGCCAATGATTTTCGCCAGTTGCTCGCCCAGGCCGGGCAGCGCGGCATTGATTTCAAACCCTTGGGCGAGCTGTTGCCCACGGATGTGACCACCCTGCCCCAGCAACAGTTGGTGCGCGGCGCATTGAGCGGCCGCGAGGGTTGGCTGGGAGTGCAGCAGGCATGATCCGCCGCTGGGCTTTGCCCCTGCTCCTGCTGGCGTTTGCCGTGTTCTACCTGCTGCCGTTGGCCACCCATGGCCTGTGGATTCCAGATGAAACCCGCTATGCGCAAATCAGCCAGGAAATGCTGCTGACCGGCAAGTGGGCCGCGCCGCACTTCATGGGTATTCGCTACTTCGAAAAGCCCGCCGCAGGCTATTGGATGATCGCGCTGGGCCAGGCGATCTTCGGGCAGAACCTGTTCGGCGTGCGGTTTGCCTCGGCATTGAGCACCGGTTTGAGCATTCTGCTGGTGTATCTGGTCTCTCGCCGGTTGTGGAACGACCCGCAAAAAAGCCTGGTCAGCACGCTGCTCTACATGAGCTTCGTCAGCGTGGCCGCGCTGGGCGGCTATGCCAACCTGGACCCGCAGTTCACCTTCTGGGTCAACCTGACAGGCGTGGCCTTGTGGTTCTGTTTCGACAGCACCACGCGGCGTGCGCGCTTGTGGTCCTGGGCCTTGCTGGGCCTGGCGTGCGGCATGGGCTTCATGACCAAGGGCTTCCTGGCCTGGTTGCTGCCGGTGCTGGTCGCCCTGCCCTACGCCGTCTGGCAAAAACGTTTTGGCGAGTTGTGCAAATTTGGCCCTGTTGCCGTGGTGGTGGCGATTGCTGTCAGCGTGCCGTGGGCCTTGGCCGTGCACTTGCAAGAGCCGGACTACTGGCATTTCTTTTTCTGGCACGAGCACATCCAACGCTTTGCCGGTGAAGACGCCCAGCACGCCGAACCTTTCTGGTATTACTTGCCGCTGCTGGTCGCGTTCGCGCTGCCGTGGGTTGCGCTGTTGCCGTCCGCGTTCAAGCAGGCCTGGCTACAACGTCGCGTGCCGAAAACCGCGTTCCTGCTGCTGTGGCTGTTGATGCCCCTGGCCTTTTTCAGCCTGGCCAAAGGCAAGCTGCCCTCCTACATCATGCCGTGCATGCTCCCCCTGGCCTTGCTGATGGGCTCGGCCCTGAGCGACAAACTGGCTCAAGGCCACGGCCGTGTGCTGCGCATCAATGGCTGGTTGAACCTGGTGATCGGCGTGCTGGTCTTGCTGGCCCTCAGCTGGTTCCAGTTGAAGAAGCCGGTATACGAACCGGGTGAGGAAACCCTCAGCCTGGTGCTGGTGTTCATCTTTTTGTTCGGTTGGATTGTGGTCAATCTGCTGCAAGCGGCGCGCCCTTTGGCATTGTGGGCCGCGCCGCTGATCGGCAGTGGATTACTGGTGCTGCTGGTGCCTGCGGCGTTGCCCCATTCGGTGGTTTACAACAAGACCCCGGACCAATTCATCATTGATCACATCGATGAATTGCAACCCAGCGTTGCCCTGCTGAGCAACGACCTGGGCGCCGCCTCGGCGCTGTCCTGGCGCCTCAAACGTCCCGATATCACGCTGTACAACACCTCCGGTGAGGTCAAGTACGGCCTGGCTTACGAGGATACGGCCCCGCGTCTGGTCGACCGTAACCGCATCCAGGCGTGGATGGCCGAAACCCGTCGTACCGGCGCGGTGGGCGTGGTGATGCGCGTCAATAGCACCGGCGAAAAAGAAGAACTCGCACTGCTGCCCACTGACGGCAAGCGTTATGCGCAAGGCAAGATCGTGATCCTGATTTTCCCGCAGGTCGCGCCATGATCACCCTGCTGCTACTGCTCACGGCCTGCCTGCTGACCTGCATGGGCCAGGTCTCGCAAAAATTCGCCGTGGAAAGCTGGCGCGGCGTGCCGGACGGCTGGGCACCGAAACTGCGCTCGCCGTGGTTGTGGTCGGCGCTGGTGTGCCTGGGCCTGGGCTTGCTGGTGTGGCTGCTGGTGTTGCAGCGCCTGGAAGTCGGCATTGCCTACCCCATGCTCAGCCTGAATTTTGTGCTGGTCACGCTGATGGCGCGCTTTGTGTTTCACGAACCCATTGATGGCCGTCACTGGCTGGGTGTGGGGCTGGTGATTGCCGGCGTGGTCTTGCTGGGGCGTCAGGTATGAGCCGCGTACGGGGTTTCGCCCTGGCCTTGGGCAGTGTCGGCCTGGTAAGTGGTGCCCAACTGGGCATGCGCTGGAGCATGACGCGCCTGCCGCTTCCCACCCAATGGCTGGCTGCCTTCACGGATAACAGCATCGACCTGGGCGCCCTGGGCGTGGTGATGCTGGCGATCATCGCCTATGCGCTGTCGATGCTGTGCTGGCTCGGCGCACTGAAGCACTTACCCCTGGGCCGCGCCTATTCGCTGCTCAGTATCAGCTACGCGTTGGTGTATTTGCTGGCCGCCAGCCTGCCGGTGTTCAACGAAGATTTTTCGCTTTCAAAAACCCTGGGGGTGGCCTTGGTCATCCTCGGCGTACTGGTTATCAACTCTCGTCGTGCTAGCACCTCAAGTCCCAGGAATACCCCATGAAAATCAGTGTATTTGGTAGTGGTTACGTTGGTCTGGTTCAGGCCACTGTATTAGCCGAAGTCGGTCACGATGTCATTTGCATGGACGTTGACAAGCGCAAGGTCGAGTCGCTGCAGAAGGGCCATGTGACCATCTTCGAGCCGGGCCTGGCAGCCATGGTCAAGGACAACCTGGAAAGTGGGCGCCTGCACTTTACCCACGACGAAAAGCTCGCCGTCGAGCACGGTGAAGTGCTGTTCATTGCCGTGGGCACGCCGTCGGATGAAGACGGTTCGGCCGATCTGAAATACGTGCTGTCGGTGGGTGATGCGGTCGCCCGCCATCGCGTGGCGCCGGTGATCCTGGTGGAAAAATCCACTGTACCGGTCGGCACTGGCGACACATTGCGCGACCACATCCTCAATAACCTGCGCGCCGCCGGCCGTGAATTGCAGTTCGATATCGTCTCCAACCCGGAATTCCTCAAGGAAGGCTCCGCCGTTGCCGACTGCCGCCGCCCGGACCGGATCATCATCGGCTGCGAGCGTGAAGAGGTGCGCGACGTGATGCGCGACCTGTACGCGCCCTTCAACCGCAACCACGACCGCATCATCTTCATGGACCTGCGCAGCGCCGAACTGACCAAGTACGCCGCCAACTGCATGCTGGCCACCAAGATCAGCTTCATCAACCAGATCGCCGAGTTGGCTGAACACCTGGGTGCCGACATTGAGTCGGTGCGCCTGGGCATCGGTGCCGACTCACGCATCGGCTACCACTTTATCTACCCTGGCTGCGGTTATGGCGGCTCGTGCTTCCCCAAAGACATGCGCGCCCTGATCCACAGCGCCAAGCAGGCCAACTGCTCCAGCGACCTGCTCGAAGCCGTGGAAGCCATCAACCAGCGCCAGAAGAGCAAGCTGTTCGAGCGCATCAACGCGTTCTTCCAGGGCAACCTCAAGGGCAAGACGTTTGCTTTGTGGGGCCTGGCCTTCAAGCCCAACACCGATGACATGCGTGACGCCCCCAGCCGCGTGCTGATGGAAGCCCTGTGGGCTGCCGGGGCCAATGTGCGCGCCTTCGACCCCGAAGCCATGCAGGAAACCCAGCGGATCTACGGCGATGACCCGCGCCTGATGCTGATGGGCACCCCGGAATCGACCTTGGGCGGCGCCGATGCGTTGATCGTGTGCACCGAATGGCAGCAATTCAAGGCGCCGGACTTTGACCTGATTCACCTGCGCCTGAAAACCCCGGTGATCTTCGACGGCCGTAACCTGTACGACGGCGAGCGCCTGACGCGCAAAGGCTTCAAGTACTTCCCCATCGGCCGCGGCGACTCCTGCGAGTTACCGATCCCCCAGCAAAACTGGGTGGAACAGGTCAAGGACGCTTGCTAAGTGAACATCGCCTTACCGTCCGGGCAGCGTGCAACGATCCGCCGCCAGTCCCTGGGGCTTGGGCTCTTGGCGCTGCTGCTGTTTATCGTCGGCAATTGGCACCAGGCGATCATCGGCTTTGATTCGCGCTTTGTGCTGTTTGCCCAGGAAATGCTGCGCCATGGCCCGAGTTTCTTTCCCACCACCTATGGTCAGCCGTATGCCGATTACCTGGCGACATCGACCCTGCTGACGTGGCTGCTGTCGTTGCCCCTGGGCCAGGTCACCAGCCTGACGGCGTGGCTGCCCACGGCGGTCGCATCAGCGCTGATCGTGGTGCTGGTCTACCGCCTCACCGCGCCCTACTCGCCACGTTGGGGCCTGCTGAGTATTGCGATGCTGCTGCTCAGCAGTACGTTCATCAGCGAAACTCGGGCGGTCTCCCTTGACCAGATGCTCGCCGCCGTGACGTTGGCGATGTTCTACCTGGGCTACGCCCATGATCATTTCGCCGCCGCCAAGCGCCTGCATTGGGTGTTTTTGCTGTTGCTGCTGGGGTTTGCCATTCGTGGCCCGATCGGCCTGGTGATCCCTACGGGCGTGTTGTGCAGCTACTACCTGATCAACCGCCAGTGGCGCCAGCTGTTCAGCTTCGGCCTGCTGGCACTGGCGCTGCTGGTGGCGTGCGTCGGTCTGTTGCTGCTGCTGGCCAAGCTCAGCGGCGGCGAAGGCTTCATGCATGACGTGATTCGCATGCAGTTCCTGGGGCGAATGGATGGCAGCGAAGGCTCGGGCGGCGTTCTGTATTACTTCACCAGTTCCCTGGGCAACTACGCCCTGGCCTATCCACTGGCATTGTTAGTGCTGCTGGCGGTGCTGATGAACGGTCGACGCGCGCCGGCCCCGGCCTTGAAGCTGGTGCTCTATTGCGCGGCAGCGGCTGTGCTGGTGATGCTGGGCCTGTCGGTCCCCCAAGCCAAGAAAGCGCGCTATATCCTGCCGATGCTGCCGATGGCCGCGATCATTGCCGCGTACCCCTTCGCGGTCACGCAAGGGCGACTGTTTGCGTGGCTACGCGCCTTGATGCTGGGCATCTGGACGCTGTTGCCAACGCTGTTGGCCATTGGCTTGATGGTGGCGCGGCGGCGCTACCCGGAACCACTGGCCGACCTTGAGCTGATCTTCGTCGTGCTTGGCACGCTACAGGTGCTGGCCCTGCTGGCATTGCTCCGCTCGCGGCTGCGCACCTACGGCCCCGCCTTGGCCGCCGTGCTCGCCCTCTGGACCACCTACATCATGGTGGTTGAACCCCTGGAACGTCAGGTGTACGACACCCGCACCTTCAGCCTTGCCGTCAAGGCGCACGTTCAGCAGCAACCGGCGCCGCTGGTGTTGCATGCACTGGGCAAAGACGCGAAAGCTATCAAGTTCATGGTCAACTTCGATTGCGACAAGGTGCCGCTATTTACCCAATTGCCTGCCGAATTGAAACCGGTCCAGGCACCGGCATGGTTGGTCATGAGCCAGGCTGACTTCCAGGCACTGGACGATCCGCGCCTGCGCTCAATCACGCCGACGCTCACCGCAGCGTTCGACAAAAATCCGTATGTGTTGCTGCACTTGGCAAAAGCCACGACGCCTTGAGTGCTTTGCCCGCTGCACTGTAAGAAAGCACGCCCACTCCTCCACGAGTGGGCGACTTTCATCATAGGTACCAAGAAAACACCTACATTTGTTTGCGTAATGGCTGGTGCACTTTCCCTTCCGGTGCTCGGAGCCCAACTGTAGACTCGCTGCCACGTGCACTTACTATCTACCACCCGACCGCCAGGACTGCCCTGAAACGCTTGGGCCAGGGCACTTCATGACAACAAGGACGTTGTAGGCTGCCCGCGCGCGATGGCTTACTTCATCGAGAGGACAATGCCGTGCGAGAAAACCTGTTAACCATCCCTTTACCCAGGCTGGATCGCTTGATGGCGTTGCGTGACGCACTGGTGGCGTTGAAGGGGCCGCTGGCCGACGATCCAAGGCTGCGCGAAGACCTGCAAGCGCGTCTGTTCAATGAAGAAAACCATAGTCGCGTGCTGGGCAAGATCAATCCGGCTACACCCGCAGACTCCGGGCCGATTACCTACGGCGAGGCCTTTTAGCTGCATTTATTTTGCATTTAACCCTCATTAATATGCATTGGCGCCGCGTTATCAAGCACTGCACACTGCACAGGTTCCTTCCCCCAAATGTTGGAACCTTCAAAGGGCTGTTCCGGGAAACCAGGCAGGCCTTTTTTTTCGCCCGCTGTTTATGGACCGTCTTTCAATGCTCGCTCGCTGGTTACCCGCTGCAATCAACACCCGTCCCGCCGAATGGAGCCGTGCAGCCATCGGCATGGCCCTGGGCACGATGCTCAGTGTCTGGGCCTGTGCCCAGGTGTTCGGCATGGAGGTGGCCCTGCACCTGCTCGGCCCTCTTGGCGCATCGGCCGTACTGTTGTTTGCCGTGTCGTCGGGGGCGCTGGCCCAACCCTGGTCAATCATGGGCAGTTACCTGTGTGCAGGCGTCGTCGCGTTGCTGGTCGCCCGCGTCCTGGGGCGCACCTTGGGCAGCGCGTGCCTGGCGGCGGGCATGACCGTGATCCTCATTTGCTGGCTGCGCTGCCTGCACCCACCGGCCGGCGGCCTGGCCATGACCCTGGTGCTGGCCGATCCGGCATCGGTCGGCCTCGGCTGGTACGAGCTTGCGCCGGTGATGCTCGGCGCCGGCGCCCTGCTCGCCTGCGCGCTGGCCTATAACAATGCCACGCGCACGCGTTATCCCAAGGGCCTTGCCGAGCCTGCCCCGGTTATCCTGGGCACTGCCAATGCCGTGAGCGAGCCGAGCATCACGGCAGCCGACCTCAAGCTCGCGTTGGCCGAGATGGAGCAGTTCTACGATGTCGAACCGACAGAGTTGGAGCAACTGATCCACGCCGCCGAGGGCCATGCCCGACGTCGCAGTATCGGTGAGGTACTGGCCAGCCGGCGGGTTTGACCGGCACTGCATAAATGCAACAACCACCTGCAGGATTCCGGGTTGTACTGGGCAAATTTGCACTGGTACGATCACGAGAGAGTTCACCCGCGAACATCTTGATAAAGACAATAAAAGCAGGGAGTTAGAGATGACTGCTCAGGTTTCATCCCAAGCAAGCCGCGCCGAGGTCCAGCAGGACGCTGTCCTGGCAAGCGTGCGCAACCATATCGGCCACCTCACCCTCAATCGTCCCGCTGGCTTGAACGCCATCACCCTGGACATGGTCCGCCAGTTAACCGCGCATTTGCAGGCCTGGGCCGACGACGCCGAGGTCTACGCCGTGGTACTGCGCGGCGCCGGTGAGAAAGCCTTTTGCGCCGGCGGCGACATCCGCTCGCTGTACGACAGCTTCAAGCAAGGCGACACCCTGCACCAGGACTTCTTCGTCGAGGAATATGCCCTCGACCTGGCCATTCACCACTACCGCAAACCCGTACTGGCGTTGATGGACGGTTTCGTCCTCGGCGGTGGCATGGGCCTGGTGCAAGGCGCGGACCTGCGTGTAGTCACCGAACGCAGCCGCCTGGCGATGCCGGAAGTGGCCATCGGCTACTTCCCGGATGTTGGCGGCAGCTATTTCCTCTCACGCATCCCGGGTGAGCTGGGTACTTACCTTGGGGTGACTGGCGTGCAGATCCGTGCGGCCGATGCCTTGTACTGCGGGTTGGCAGACTGGTACATCGACAGCGCCAAGTTGGTTGAGCTGGATCAGAAACTCGACGGCCTGCAATGGCATGACTCGCCGCTCAAGGACCTGCAAGGCGCACTCGCCAAGCTCGCCGTGCAGCAATTGCCCGACGCCCCCTTGGCGGCCTTGCGCCCGGCCATTGACCACTTTTTCGGGTTGCCAGACGTGCCCAGCATCGTCGAGCAGCTGCAACAAGTCACCGTGGCCGATAGCCATGACTGGGCGCTGACCACCGCCAACCTCATGCAGACCCGCTCGCCCCTGGCCATGGCCGTGACCCTGGAGATGCTGCGCCGTGGCCGCCACTTGCCACTGGAACAGTGCTTTGTCCTCGAACTGCATCTGGATCGCCAATGGTTCGAGCGCGGCGACCTGATCGAAGGGGTTCGCGCCTTGATCATCGACAAGGACAAGACTCCGAAGTGGAACCCGCCCACCCTCCATGCGTTGGATGCCAGCCATGTGGACAGCTTCTTCCGCGACTTCGTGCAGATTGGGAAATAAGCCATGCAAGATCTTGAATACACTGAAGAACAAGTGATGATCCGCGACATGGCGCGGGATTTTGCCCGAGGCGAAATCGCCCCCCATGCCCAAGCCTGGGAAAAAGCCGGCTGGATCGACGACGCCCTGGTGGCGAAGATGGGCGAGCTGGGCCTGCTAGGCATGGTTGTCCCGGAAGAATGGGGTGGCACCTATGTCGATTACGTCGCCTACGCCCTGGCCGTGGAGGAAATATCCGCCGGTGACGCTGCGACGGGCGCGTTGATGAGCATCCATAATTCAGTGGGTTGCGGGCCTATTCTCAACTACGGCACAACCGAACAGAAACACACCTGGCTGGCTGAGCTCGCCAGCGGCCAAGCCATCGGCTGCTTCTGCCTGACCGAGCCCCAGGCCGGTTCCGAAGCCCATAACCTGCGCACCCGTGCCGAGTTGCGTGATGGCCAATGGGTCATCAATGGCGCCAAGCAGTTTGTCAGCAACGGCAAGCGGGCCAAGTTGGCCATCGTGTTCGCCGTGACCGATCCGGACCTGGGCAAGAAAGGTATTTCGGCGTTCCTGGTGCCCACCGATACCCCAGGTTTCGTGGTCGACCGCACCGAGCACAAGATGGGCATTCGTGCGTCAGACACCTGCGCCGTCACCCTCAACCAATGCAAGGTTCCCGAAGCCAATCTGTTGGGTGAGCGCGGCAAGGGGCTGGCCATCGCCCTCTCCAACCTGGAAGGCGGCCGCATTGGTATCGCCGCCCAGGCCCTGGGCATCGCCCGCGCCGCGTTTGAAGCCGCGCTGGCCTACGCCCGTGATCGGGTGCAGTTCGACAAGGCAATCATCGAACACCAGAGCGTGGCCAACCTGCTGGCCGACATGCAAACCCAGCTCAACGCTGCGCGCCTGCTGATCCTCCACGCCGCACGCCTGCGCACTGCCGGCAAACCGTGCTTGTCCGAAGCCTCCCAGGCCAAGCTGTTCGCCTCGGAAATGGCCGAGCGGGTCTGCTCCAAGGCGATGCAGATCCATGGTGGGTATGGGTATCTGGAGGATTACCCGGTGGAGCGTTACTACCGGGATGCACGGATCACGCAGATTTATGAAGGCACCAGCGAGATTCAGCGGATGGTGATTGCCAGGGAGTTGAAAAACTACCAGCTCTAACGGACAGACACAAAACCCTGTGGGAGCTGGCTTGCCTGCGATGCAGACACCTCGGTCCATCAGCTAACCGAGGCGATGCCATCGCAGGCAAGCCAGCTCCCACCTTTGCTATGCGGGGTTTGGCAGGGGTTACTTATCCTTGAATTCCGGCGCCCGCTTGGCCACGAATGCGGCCATGCCTTCCTTCTGATCCTGGGTCGCGAACGCCGCATGAAACACACGGCGCTCAAAGCGCACGCCTTCGGACAGGCTGACTTCAAACGCACGGTTCACGCTTTCCTTGACCATCATGCTGATCGGTACGGATTTACCCGCGATCAGGGCGGCCACTTTCAGCGCTTCTTCCAGCAATTCATCGGCGGGCACAATACGCGCGACAATCCCGCAGCGCTCGGCCTCTACCGCGTCAATAAAACGCCCGGTCAGGCACATTTCCATGGCCTTGGCCTTGCCCACTGCACGGGTCAGGCGCTGGGTGCCGCCCATGCCCGGCAGCACGCCCAGATTGATTTCCGGCTGACCGAATTTGGCGGTGTCGCCGGCAAGGATAAAGTCACACATCAGGGCCAGTTCGCAGCCACCGCCCAGGGCGAAGCCATTCACGGCGGCGATGATCGGCTTGCGGCGATTGGCCACGCGATCGCTGTCGCTGAACAAGTCGTCCATATAGATCTGCGGGTAGGTCAGCTCGGCCATTTCCTTGATGTCGGCACCGGCCGCGAAGGCTTTTTTCGAGCCGGTCAGCACGATGCAGCCAATTTCAGGGTTGGCTTCCAAACTGTCCAGCGCCTGGTTCAGCTCACTGACCAGTTGTGCATTCAAGGCGTTCAGTGCGCTGGGACGGTTGAGCGTGATCAGCCCGACACGGCCCTGGACGTCAAGCAGGATGGTTTCGTAACTCATGTATCGGCTCCTTAAAGATTGCGTGAGATGACCATGCGTTGAATATCGCTGGTGCCTTCGTAAATCTGGCAGACCCGCACATCGCGGTAGATCCGCTCCAGGGGGAAGTCGTTCAGGTAACCGTAACCGCCCAAGGTTTGCAAGGCGGCCGAGCAGACTTTCTCGGCCATTTCGGACGCAAACAGCTTGGCCATGGACGCTTCCACCAGCGCCGGCTTGCCACTGTCACGCAGGGCGGCGGCGTAATGCACCATCTGCCGGGCGACGGCGATCTGGGTGGCCATGTCGGCCAGGCGAAAGGCCACAGCCTGGTGTTCGATCAACGGCTTGCCAAAGCTTTCACGCTCACGGGCATAGTCGCGGGCCGCTTCGAAGGCGGCACGGGCCATGCCCACCGACTGGGAGGCGATGCCCACGCGGCCACCTTCCAGGTTGGCCAAGGCGATTTTGTAGCCCTCGCCCTCCTCGCCCAGACGGTTGGCCACCGGTACTTTCACGTCTTCAAACAGGATCTGGCAAGTGTCCGAGGCATGCTGCCCCAGCTTGTCTTCTACTCGTGCCACGGTATAACCGGGCGAATCGGTGGGCACGATAAACGCGCTGATCCCACGCTTGCCCGCGGCGGGGTCGGTGACCGCGAACACAATCACGATCCCGGCGTTTTGCCCGGAGGTGATGAACTGTTTGCAGCCGTTGAGTACATAGTGGTCGCCTTCATGGCGCGCACGGGTTTTCAGGCTGCTGGCGTCGGAGCCGGCCTGGGGTTCGGTCAGCGCGAAGGCACCGAGCATGGCGCCGCTGGCCAGGGGCGTGAGGAACTGCTCTTTCTGCTGGTCATTGCCAAACTTGAGGATCGGTACGCAACCCACCGAGTTGTGCACGCTCATGATCGTGGAGCAGGCACCGTCGCCCGCGGCGATTTCTTCCAGGGCCATGGCGTAGGCCAGGTAGCCGGTGTCGCAACCGCCCCACTGTTCCGGGACCAGCATGCCGAAAAAGCCCAGTTCGGCCATTTCCCCAATGGCCTCCTTGGGAAAACGATGCTCGCGGTCCCACTCGGCGGCGAAGGGTTTCAAACGCTCCTGGGCAAATTGCCGGGCGGCGTCGCTGATCTGCAGTTGTTCGTCATTGGGCAACATAGGTCATCCTCAATACAGGCATTCAACGGCCATGGCGGTGGCTTCACCGCCGCCAATGCAGATAGCGGCGACGCCACGCTTGAGGCCCTTCTGGCGCAGGGCCGCGAGCAAGGTCACCAGGATGCGTGCGCCGGAGGCACCAATGGGGTGGCCCAATGCACAGGCACCACCATGCACGTTGACCTTGTCGTGGGGAATCTCCAGCTTGCTCATGGTCACCAGGCTGACTACGGCGAAGGCCTCGTTGATTTCGAACAGGTCCACCTCGTCGAGGCTCCAGCCGGTCTTGCTCATCAGTTTGCGAATTGCCCCCACCGGTGCCACCGGAAACAGCCCAGGCTCATCAGCAAACGCTGCGTGCCCGTGGATCACTGCCAACGGCTTGAGGCCACGCTTGAGCGCCTCGGATTCACGCATCAGCAACAACGCCGCGGCGCCATCGGAGATCGAGCTGGAGTTGGCTGCTGTCACTGTACCGCCGTCACGGAACGCCGGTTTCAGGCTGGCAATCTTGTCCAGCCTGGCTTTCGGCGGTTGCTCATCGTGCAGAATGGTTTTTTGTTCTTTACCCACGGTGACCTGCACCGGGACGATTTCACTGGCAAAGCTGCCGTGGGTGATGGCCTCTTGTGCGCGGGTCAGGGAAGCGATGGCAAACGCGTCCTGGGCTTCCCGGGTAAAACCATTGTGCTCGGCGCAGTCCTCGGCAAAGGTGCCCATCAGGCGCCCCTTGTCGTAGGCATCTTCGAGGCCGTCGAGGAACATATGGTCCAGCACCTTGCCGTGGCCCATGCGGTAGCCGCTGCGCGCACGATCCAGCAGGTACGGGGCGTTGGACATGCTTTCCATGCCGCCAGCGATCACCACATCGACACTGCCAGCGCGCAGCGAATCGTGGGCCAGAATCGTCGCTTCCATGCCGGAACCGCACATTTTGTTGAGGGTGGTGCAGCGCGTGCCCTTGTCCAACCCGGCGCCCAGGGCAGCCTGGCGGGCAGGCGCCTGTCCAAGCCCGGCGGGCAGCACACAGCCAAACAGCACTTCGTCGACGGCATCGGTGGCGATACCGGCCCGCTCGACCGCCGCACGAATGGCGGCTGCGCCCAGCTGCGGTGCGGTCAGGCTTTTGAGGTCGCCCTGGAAACCGCCCATGGGCGTGCGCACGGCGCTGACAATAACAATAGGGTCGTTCATGGCAATTGCTCCTTATTTGGCGGCCATGCGCAAGGCACCGTCGAGACGGATCACCTCGCCATTGAGCATGCTGTTTTCAATGATGTGGCGTACCAGCGCGGCATATTCGGCGGGCTTGCCCAGGCGTGGCGGGAACGGCACGCCGGCAGCCAGGGAGTTGCGGACTTCGTCGGTCATGCCGGCCATCATCGGGGTTTCGAAAATGCCCGGTGCAATGGTCATCACCCGGATACCAAAGCGCGCCAGTTCCCGTGCGGCAGGCAAGGTGAGGCTGGCGATCGCGCCCTTGGAGGCGGCGTACGCAGCCTGGCCGATCTGCCCATCGAATGCCGCCACCGAGGCGGTATTGATGATAACGCCGCGCTCGCCGTCGGCATTCGCCTCGGTTTCAGCGATAGCCGCAGCGGCCAGGCGCAACAGGTTGAAGCTGCCGACCAGGTTGACGTTGATCACCTGGGCGAAGCTTGCCAGGCCGTGCGGGCCATTCTTGCCGAGGATCTTCTCGCCACGCACCACACCCGCGCAGTTGACCAGGCCATGCAAGCCACCAAAGGCCTCGACCGCTGCCTTCACCGCCGCTTCTGCAGCGGCTTCCTGGCTGATGTCTGCTACGGCACTGCGGGCGTTGTCGCCCAGTTGCTCGGCCTTGGCGGCCACAGCGTCAGCGTTCAAGTCCACCAGCATCACCTTGGCACCTGCGGCGACCAGCATTTCAGCCGTGGCCGCGCCGAGGCCCGACGCGCCGCCGCTGACCAGGAATACCTTGTTTTCAATCTGCATCGTTGTTTCCTTTTAAAGGGATCACGCCACGGCCGCCTGGGCCTTGGCTATTTCCTGATTGCGCAAAATAAAGCGTTGCAGCTTGCCGCTCGGGGTCTTGGGCAAGTCGCTGACAAATTCGATTTCCCGCGGGTACGCATGGGCGGCCAGGCGCTGACGCACATGCAGGCGCAACTCTTCAGCCAGCTCCGGGGTGGCACGGTATTGCTCATTGATCACCACAAAGGCTTTGACCAGCTCGGTGCGCTCCGGGCAAGGCTTGCCGACCACGGCAGCCTCGACCACCGCAGGGTGTTCCACCAACGCGCTTTCCACATCGAAAGGGCCCACGCGGTAGCCGGATGTAGTGATCACGTCGTCACTGCTCCCGACAAAGCTGATGCTGCCGTCCGGGTTCAGCTCCACGGTGTCGCCGCTGAGGTAGTACTTGCCGACGAACGCCTTGGTTTTCACGCCGTCGTACCCGGCAAACCAGCACATAGGCGATTGCTCGCGGTCGATGGCAAGGATGCCGGGGTGGCCGGCCGGCAGCTCCTGATGGTTGTCATCCAGCACCACGATGCGATGCCCTGGCGAGGCAAAACCCGCCGAGCCGACATGCACCGGATGCGCCAAACCATGGTGATTGCACAGCACCATGCCTAGCTCGGTCTGGCCGTAATGGTCGTGGATGGTCACGCCCAGGTTGTCGGCGAACCAACGGATCACCTCCGGGTTCAATGGCTCGCCTGCGCTGCTGACGATGCGCAGCTTGCCCTTGATTGAACGGGCGAACTGTTCGCCACCGGCAATCAACAGCCGATACGCCGTGGGCGAACCGGTCAGGTTGGTGATCGCGTATTTATTGATGACCCGGCAGGTGCTTTCCAGGGTGAACGGGCCATCGTAGAAGGTGATCGGGTGCCCCATGGACAACGGCCCGGTCACGCCGAAATAGATGCCATAGGCCCAGCCAGGGTCGGCAACGTTCCAGAACGCGTCCTCGGGACGCAAGTCCACGGCGTCGCGCATATAGCCCTGGAACGCGACGATGGCCTTGAGCGGTACCGACAGCGCCTTGGACGGGCCGGTGGTGCCGGAGGTGAACATCAGCAGGAACGGCTCCTCTGCGCCCAGCAGCACCGGCTCGCAGTGAGAAGAGTAATTGGGCAGTTCGGCCCAGAAGCTGTAGTCGCCCCGCACGATACCTTCGCCTTTGGCCCCGGCGACTGTGACGATGGTCGGGCAGCCGGCGACTTCGCCCAGCTTGGGGCGGTTCACCGCATCGGTGACCACCAGCGCTGCGCCAGAGCTGTTCAAGCGATGTTCAATCGCCTTGGGGCCGAACGCGGTAAACAGCGGCTGATAGACCGCGCCGATGCGCCACGTCGCCAGCACGACCACCAACAATTCGGCAGTGCGGGGCAACAGGCCCGCCACTTTGTCACCGCGCTTGATGCCCTGGGCCAGCAGGAAGTTGGCGAAACGTGCGGCCTGCTCCTGCAGTTCGGTAAAGGTAGAGGTGGCGCTGCGCCCGTCCTTGCCCTCCCAGAACAACGCGATGCGCCCCGGCAGCGCGTGACGGTCACAGCATTCCACACAGGCATTGAGCGCCTGCAGATTGCCGGCCAGTGCGGCGTCGACGGTATGCTGGTAATCAAACTCGGTGGTGGCAGCCAAATACTCACGCATCGCTTCCTATCCTTCTGTGTTTTTATTTTCAGGACGTTTACAACTCGATAAACCGCTGAAATAGTCGCTCCAGAGCGGCGCAGCGGCAATGGTCAAAGCCTTCAACTTGGCTGACTGGTTTGGCCAGTCCGTAGTGAAACACGGGGGGCTTTTTCGCTTTTCTGTGGGAGCTTTGCCTGCGAAGACGGCGTGTCAGTTACCACACCTGTTACGGCATCACCGCTTTCGCAGGCAAGCCAGCTCCCACAGGGGTTATCTATCGCCCACGGAATCAGCGCCAAGCGCAAATCTCTGTAGGAGCGGGCTTGCCCGCGAAGGCGGTGTGTCAGTTACCACCTCAGTCACTCAACCACCGGTTTGACACTCGCCTTGCGCTGGCCGAAGCTGTCCACTTTTAGCTGCCCAAGCTTTCGGACGCCTGCATGTCAAAGTCACGCCGTTACTCCATCATCGGCCTGTGCGCCCTGTTGCTGATCGTACTGATCACCTGGTTTTTCTCCCGTACCCCGGCAGTGGCCGTCGCCCCGGCCATCGCCCATGGCTATTCCAAGGCCTTGAAGCAGGCGCATAACGGCGAGCCTGGCGCCGCACGTGTGTTGTACCAACAGCTGGGCCGGCCGGACCTGTCGCCCGAACGCCGCGCCGCCTTGCATGCGGAGCTGCCCAATTACCCCAGCCCCCAGGCGCTGAAACTGGCCGACAAAGACCTGGCCAATGAGTCGGCGCTGGTGCGCGAAGCCGCGATTCACAGCATCGTCGGCCTAGTGCCAACCGGCCAACGTACCTTACTGCTCGGCCCGGTGCTGGACGATCCGGAACAATCGGTGCGCTTTGCCGCCGCCAACGCCTTGCTTGGCCTGTCGCCCGATACCCTGGGTTTGTACTTTGGCCCCCTGCAGCAGGTGCTCGACGAATTCGTGACCACGCTGAAGGCCCAGCCCGAAACGGCTGAAGGCTGGATTCAATTGGCGCGCCTATACATCCACAGCGCCCTGCTGCCGGAGGCGCAAAACGCCTTGGAGCAGGCAATGCGCTTGCAGCCGGACAACCTGCAAGCGGTGGTATCGCAAATCGAACTGCTGGACAAACAAGGAAAGACTGACGAGTCGCGTCAACTGCTGGCCCGACAATTGGCTGCGCACCCCGAGTCGGCCTACCTGCAACATGCTCTGGGCATGTGGCTGCTGCACCATGGCGAGCGCCCCTACGCCCTCCTAGGCCTGTCCAAAGCGGTGGAGCTTGCGCCGGACAACCCGGATTATCGCTACGACCTGGCCACGACCCTGCACGCCCAGGACGAAGTAGAGGCAGCCCAGCGCCAGTTGGAAGAAATCGTCCAGCGTCACCCCGCCAACCGCAAAGCCCGCGTGCTGCTGGTCAACTACTGGAAAGAGACCGGCCAGTTGCAGAACGTCCAGGTGCTGCTCGCTCAACTGGAGCAACAGAACCCGGATGATCCGGCGCTACAGCAGGGCCTCTGATCTGCGATCAGTTCAGCACTGCAAAAACTTGTAAAAACGCCCTCTCTTCGTACAAATCATTCAAAACGTTGAACCGCCAGTGGCCACTACGGTCAAGTGAATATGGCGCGTCCCAATTGGCGTGCCCCTCTACTTGTACGTGACCTGAGGGCACTTCTTGAGTACATCCAAACAGCTGTTGAGTGAAAAGGCGGCCACCGGTATTGAAGGTCTTGATGACATTCTTGCCGGGGGGCTATCGCGAAGCCACGTGTTTTTGCTCGAAGGCGAACCCGGCACCGGTAAAACCACCGTGGCCCTGCATTTTCTGCGGGCCGGTGCGCAGAACGGCGAACGTTGCTTATATATCACCCTGTCCGAAACCGAGCACGAACTGCGCCAGGGTGCCAAATCCCACGGCTGGGACCTGGATGAGCATATTCATATCTTCGAGCTGACCCCACCGGAAAGCCTGCTCAACGCCGATCACCAGCAAAGTCTGCTGTACTCCTCCGACCTCGAGCTGGGTGAAGCCACCCGCCAGATCTTTGAAGTGGTAGAACGGGTCAAGCCAACCCGCGTGGTGGTCGACAGCCTGTCTGAGATCCGCCTTCTGGCGCAAAGCTCCTTGCGCTATCGCCGGCAGATCCTCGCGATCAAGCACTACTTCGTACGCTATGACGCCACCGTATTGCTGCTGGACGACCTGACCACCGAGACCCTGGATAAAACCGTGCACAGCGTGGCCCACGGCGTGATTCGCCTGGAAGAACTGACCCCCACCTACGGTGCCGAGCGTCGGCGTATCCGCGTAGTGAAATACCGTGGCCAGAAATACCGTGGCGGCTTTCATGATTTCACCATCATGGGCGACGGCATTCACGTGTTCCCGCGCCTTGTAGCGGCCGAGCATCGCGGTGGTTATAACCGTCAAACCTTGAGCAGTGGCATCGAGGAGTTGGACTCTTTGCTCGGCGGTGGTATCGAGACCGGCTCCAGCAGCCTGATTCTCGGCCCGGCGGGTACCGGCAAGTCGCTGATCTCGATGATCTTCGCCGCCGCCGCCGTGGCGCGAGGCGAAAAGGCTGCGCTGTTTATCTTCGATGAAGAACTGGGCCTGCTGTTCGAGCGCATGAAAAACATGGGCATTGATCTTGCCGCGCTACGGGACACCGGCAACCTGCTGATCGAACAGGTAGATGCCGCTGAACTCTCCCCCGGCGAATTTTCGCATCGGGTTCGTCGCTGCGTGGATGAGCGCGGCATCAAGACGGTGGTCATCGACAGTATCAACGGCTACCAGGCCGCCATGCCTGAAGAAAACGCGTTGATCCTGCATATGCATGAGCTGTTGCTGTACCTCAACCGCCGCGGTGCCGCGACCTTCATGACGGTGGCCCAGCACGGCCTGGTGGGCGACATGCAGACGCCGGTCGACATCACCTACCTGGCTGACACCGTGATCCTGCTGCGTTATTTCGAGGCTCTGGGCAAAGTTCGCCGGGCCATTTCGATCATCAAGAAAAGGACTGGCTCCCATGAGTCGACTATCCGCGAATATCGCATCGGCAGCCGTGGCATGACCGTGGGTGTTCCCCTGGATAACTTTCAGGGTGTGCTGCGTGGCATTCCAACCTATATGGGCGCCGGCTCCCCTCTGCTCAAGGATGAGGGCTAGTGCCGGCCTTGTCCCCCGTCTCCGAACGCGCCATCGTGCTGGCGCCCATGGGCCGCGATGGTTCATTGGCGCTGATGATGCTTAACGAAGCCGGCTACAGCGGCATCGTCGCCAGCAACCTGGGGCAAGTGTGCGAAGAACTGGCGCAAGGCGCCGGCCTGCTCATCATTGCCGCCGAGGCGCTGCGTGGCGTAGACCTTGAACCACTGCTCGAGCAACTGCACCAGCAGCCGGCGTGGTCCGACCTGCCGATCGTACTGATGACCCACCATGGCGGCAAAGAGCAGAACGGCTCCACCCGACTCAGTGGCTTGCTGGGCAACGTGACGTTTCTGGAGCGACCTTTCCACCCCATTACCCTGATCAGCCTGGTGAGCGCCGCGCTGCGCGGTCGGCGTCGCCAATACGAAGCACGGGACCGGTTGATTGACTTGAGCGAGAGTGAACTGCGGCTGCAGCGCATTCTGGAAACGCTCGAGCAGCAAGTGGAAGAACGCACGGCTCAACTGCGCCACAACGAAGAGGCCTTGCGCCAGTCGCAGAAAATGGAAGCCGTCGGCCAGTTGACCGGCGGTATCGCCCATGACTTCAACAATATGCTCACGGGCATTATCGGCAGCCTGGAACTGCTGCGCAGGCGGGTATCCCGAGGCAAACTGGATGATTTGGACAGCCTGATCGACCTGGGTGTGACCTCTGCCAATCGCGCGGCCAGCCTCACACACCGGTTGCTGGCGTTTTCACGCCGACAATCGCTTGACTCCAAGCCCGTGCAGATCAATCAACTGGTGGCAGCCATGGGCGAGTTGCTGCAACGCAGCATCAACGAAAGCATCAGCCTGGACATGCGTCTGAGCGATGCCCTGTGGACCGCCGAAGCCGACCCGAACCAGCTTGAAAGCGCCTTGCTCAACCTGGTGATCAACGCGCGCGACGCCATGCCCGCGGGTGGCACGCTGACCGTGGAGACCACCAATCGCCACCTCGACAGTGTCTTTACCGCCGCCTACGGCACCTTGACCCCGGGCGACTACGTAGAGCTGAGTGTCAGCGACAACGGTTGCGGCATACCGCAACACCTGATGGGCCGCGTGTTCGATCCGTTTTTTACCACCAAACCCATCGGCCAAGGCACCGGTCTTGGGTTGTCGATGATCTACGGCTTCGCTCGCCAGTCTCATGGGCATGTAACCATCCACAGCGAAGTCAACCAAGGCACGACGGTCAGCCTGTTTCTGCCGCGTTTCATTGGTGAGCCCCAGGCACAAGCGCCGCTCAACCCGACACTGCTGCCGTTTGCCAATGCTGGGGAAACGGTGTTGATTGTCGAGGATGACCCCGCGGTTCGGGTGCTGGTCAGCGCTGTGCTCAAAGAACTGGGGTATGGGTTTATCGAGGCTGGGGACGCGAATACGGCGGTACCGATCATTGAATCCGAACAGCGCATCGACCTGATGATCAGCGATGTCGGCTTACCCGGTATGAACGGCCGGCAACTGGCGGAAATCGGCCGGCAGATTCGTCCTCAACTCAAGGTATTGTTCATCACCGGCTATGCCGAGCACGCCGCCGTGCGAGGGGGGTTCCTGGATCCTGGCATGCAGTTGATCACCAAGCCGTTTACCTTCGATTTGTTGACCGCCAAGGTCCGAGAAATGATCAGGGCCTAGGGCGGTCACGCCACCTGATAAAAGGAAAACGTCGAGATGCGCAGGGTCTCAAGTTGTGGGGTATTACGCCAATAACCGCTGGATATGCTCCTGCAGCGTATCCAGATCGAACGGCTTGGCCAGGATCGGCGCATTGCGCGTGATGGGGCTGTGGCAGTCCAGAATTTCCTGCGGGTACCCGCTGATAAAGATCACCTTCAGCTCCGGACGCAATTTGATTGCCGGCTCGGCAATCTGCACGCCCGAGATCCCACCCGGCAGGCGGTAATCGGTGACCATCAAGTCCAGGTGCGGTTTGGTCGCAAGGATTTCGAAGGCCTGCTCCCCGTCGATCGCCTTCAAGACCCGGTAGCCCAAGCCTGCCAGGTACTCGCCCAGCACAAACATAATGGATTCGTCGTCCTCGACGATCAGTACGACATCTTGTGCATCTTCACTCATGGGAAGCCTTTGTCCGGTCAATTGCTGCAGTTACGACCATGGGGTCACGCAGAGGTTGCGTCGGGGTGACGATTGATTTCACTCGGCCACTTCCAAGGGCAGGCATACCCGGAACAGGGCGCCCTCACCTATCTGACTCTCGACCTCAATCGTGCCGCCATGGGCCGCCACGATCTGCTCGGAAATAAACAGGCCCAGGCCCAGGCCGGCTGCGGAATGGTTGGCCGAAACCCGTTCGAACTGCTGGAAAATACGCCTCTGGTTCTCCTCGCTGATACCAATGCCATGGTCGCGTACCTCTACCCGGGCTTCGCCATGCTCGGTATACACCCGCACCTGCACCGGGCTCTTGGCTCCGTAGCGCAGGGCGTTGGTCAGCAGGTTGGTGATCACCTGCTCGATACGGAACTCATCCCAACAGCCTTCCACCGGGCTTTCGGCCTGCAATTGCATGGACGACTCGGCGGCTGCCACTTGCGGCGCGAAGTTATCCACCAGGTTGCGTACCAGTTGCGCCAGGTCGATGCGTGCCGGGCGAATCGACAGCTTGCCGGTACGGATACGCGACACGTCGAGCATGTCCTCGATCAGGCGGATCAGACTCTGGATCTGGCGCTCATCGCGGTCAACCATGGCGTGCATCTTGTCCAGGGTAAACGCCGCGGCGTTGTCCCTGGCCAGGTGCATCTTGCGCAGTTGGGTCTCCAGGATCAGCCCGTTGAGGGGCGTACGCACTTCGTGGGCAACAATCGACATGAAGTCGTCACGCATGCGCACCGCCTGCTCCAGCTCGGCCTGGGTGGCCTGCAGGCGCGTGAGCAACAGCTCCTGCTCACGGCGGCTGCGCTCCAGCTCTTCAACTTGCAGCTTCATCGCCTTGCTCTGGCGATACAGGTCGACGAACACATTGACCTTGCTCTTGACCGCATGGATATCCAGCGGCTTGTGCAGGAAGTCCACCGCGCCGCTTTCATAGCCCTTGAAGGCGTAGTTGAGTTCGCGCCCAGCGGCGCTGACGAACACGATGGGGATGTTCTTGGTCTTTTCGGTGCCGCGCATCAGTTCGGCCAGTTCGAAACCGTTCATGCCAGGCATCTGCACGTCGAGGATCGCCATGGCGAATTCATGTTCCAGCAACAGGGACAACGCCTCGTCGGCACTCAATGCCTTGAAGACCTGACGATCCTCACGCTTGATCAGCGCCTCGAGGGCCAGCAGGTTTTCCGGCAGATCGTCGACGATCAGCAGTTTGGCCTGGACAGTACTTAACATGGGAAGGGTTCCAGGGAAGCCAGCAATGAGCCGATTCGGCTCAAGGAAAGAATATGGTCAGGTGTGTGCAAGGCCAGGGCCGCCAGGGGCATGACGGCAATGCGTGCCTCTTGTGGGTCCTGCACGATGGTAATGCCACCCGATTGCTTGACGTGAGCCAGCCCGCTTGCGCCGTCCTGGTTGGCGCCAGTCAACAAAATGGCGAGCAGGCGCGGCCCATACACATCGGCCGCCGAGGAAAACAGGTAGTCGATGGCGGGTCTGGAATGGTGCACCCGGTCTTCCTGGCTCAGGGACAGGCTGCGGTCCTGCTCTACCGAGAGGTGATAACCGGGCCCGGCAAAGTACAAGGTGCCGGCCTCCAGCGCTTCTTTGTCCCTGGCCTCCTTGACCGGGATGTTCAGGCGCCGGGCAAAGACTTCTGCCAGTTGGCTGCGGCGCTCGTCCGGCAAGTGCAGCACGGCAATGATCGGCAGAGCGAAGGTGCTCGGCAACTGGCCGAAAATACTCAGCAACGCCTCAACGCCGCCGGCGGAAGCGCCGACCACGATGGCTTCGATCCCCGAAATCGGGGTGTCTGGTGCGTCGCTCATGATTTTCGGTAGATCCGTTCCTGCTTGACCAAGGGCTCGAATTGTTTGCTGTAGGCGGAAAAATCCAGGGTTTCCTTGCTGCCCAACACCAAAAAGCCGCGATGACACAGCGACTCATGAAACAAGCCAAACGCTCGATCTTGCAATTTTTTATTGAAATAAATCAATACGTTACGACATGAAATTAATTGAGTTTCTGAGAAGACGCTGTCGGTCGCCAGGCTGTGGTCGGCAAAGGTCACGTTCTCGCGCAATGTCTTGTCGAAGATCGCGTAATCGTAAGCCGCCGTGTAGTAGTCAGCAAATGAACGTTGCCCGCCGGCCTGCTGATAATTGGCGGTATAGGCGCGCACGTTCTCCAGGGAAAAGATGCCCTGCTTGGCTTTATCCAGCGACGCGGGGTTGATGTCCGTGGCGTAGATGATGGTGCGTTCCAGCAAGCCTTCTTCACGCAGCAGGATGGCCATGGAGTACACCTCTTCGCCCGTGCTGCAGCCGGCGATCCAGATCTTGATCGACGGGTAGGTCTTGAGCAGCGGCACGACTTCCTGGCGAATCGCGAGGAAGTGCGACGGGTCGCGAAACATCTCGCTCACCGGGATGGTCAAGAACTGCAGCAACTGCATGAACGCGGCGGGGTCGTGCAACACGCGCTCTTGCAGTGCGGAAATGGTCGCGCAGTCGAACTGACGCAAGGCATGGGCCACACGGCGTTTGACCGAAGCGCCCGAGTAGTCGCGAAAGTCATAGCTGTACTTGAGGTAAATCGCCTCGATCAACAGGCGCAGCTCAATATCGCTGCTCTTATCCAAGAAACACTGCTCCACTTAAATGCGTTCCATCTTCGGTAGCCATACGCGAATCAGTGAGAACAGGCGGTCCAGGTCAATCGGCTTGGCCAGGTAATCGTTTGAGCCTGCTGCCAGGCAACGTTCCTGATCGTCCTTCATGGCCTTGGCCGTCACGGCAATGATTGGCAGTTTTTTCCAGCGTGGGTCCTGGCGGATCAAGGCGGTGGCCTCGTAACCGTCCATCTCCGGCATCATCACGTCCATCAGCACCAGGTCGATATCGTCCACTTCATTGAGCTTGTCGATGGCTTCCTGGCCGTTACGCCCGATCACCACCACCGCGCCTTTGTGCTCCAGGGCGCTGGTCAGGGCGAAGATATTGCGTACGTCGTCGTCCACCAACAGAATTTTGCGCCCCTCGAAGACCTTATCGCGGCTGCGGGCAGTCTTGAGCATCTTCTGGCGATCATGGGACAACTGGGATTCGACTTTGTGCAGAAACAGCGTGACTTCATCCAGCAGACGCTCGGGCGAGCGCGCGCCCTTGATGATGATCGAGCGTGAATACTTGCGCAGTTCGGCCTCTTCATCCCGGGTCAGGTTACGCCCGGTGTAGACGATTACTGGCGGGAACGAGCAGATGTCCTCGGTGGCCATACGCTTGAGCAGCTCGTTGCCGAGCATGTCCGGCAGCTTGAGGTCGATGATCATGCAGTCGTAGATAGTGGTGCGCAGCAGGTCGAGGGCTTCCTGGGCAAAGCCTACGGCGGTGATCTCGATGTCATCGTCGCCGATCAGGCGGGCAATGCTGTCGCGCTGCAGGTCATCGTCTTCCACCAGCAGGATGCGCTTGACCTTCTGGGTCAACTTGGCTTCCAGGCGCGCAAACACGTCCTTGAGCTCTTCGCGGGTAGTGGGCTTGACGGCATAACCGATGGCGCCCATGTGCATGGCGGCTTCGACGCGGTCTTCCACGGAAATCACATGCACGGGGATATGGCGCGTGTTGGCGTGTTCCTTGAGGCGTTGCAGCACGGTCAGTCCGGAGTGGTCTGGCAGGCGCATGTCCAGCAGGATCGCGTCAGGGATGTACTGCTCGGCAAGGCTGTAGCCCTCGTCGGCACCGTGGGCGACCAGGCAGTGGTAACCCAACTCGTGAGCGAGGTCGAACAGGATTCGCGCAAAATTCGGCTCGTCTTCCACTACCAGGATGCAGCGGGTGCTGAACGGTGCTTTTTCGCGGTCGTCGGCAAAGCGTGGGATCAGCCTGGCGTCGGCCACCGGCAATGGCGACACCTTGACCGGCGCAGGCGCTGGTGCGACCACCACTTGGCGCGGTGGCTCGATCGGCGCCGCGTCCTCGTCGCGTTCGACATACTGTTCAGGCAATACGAGCGTGAAAATACTGCCTTTGCCCGGTTCGCTGGTCACACTGATATAGCCGCCCAGCAAGGTGGCCAGGTCACGGGAAATCGACAAGCCCAGGCCAGTACCGCCGTAACGGCGATTGGTGGTGCCGTCGGCCTGGCGGAAGGCTTCGAAGATGCTTTCCTGTTGATCCGGGGCGATACCAATGCCGGAATCGCGCACGGTAAAGGCAATGCCCTCCCCCGGCGCGCGGGACACCGACAGGCTGACCTCGCCCTGTTCGGTGAACTTGATGGCATTGGACAACAGGTTCTTGAGGATCTGCTCCAGGCGTTGGCGATCAGTAAACAACAGGGTTGGCGAGCCTTGCTGCACGTCCACCTGGAAGCCCAGTTTGCGGTCCATTGCCAGTGGCTCGAACATGCCACGCAGGCCATCTACCAGGCGTTCGACGCTAGCGTTTTCCGGGCGCACTGCCAGCTTGCCGGCTTCGACCTTGGAAATATCCAGGATGTCGTTGATCAGGTTGAGCAAGTCATTGCCGGCTGAATAGATCGACTCGGCGAACTTCACCTGCTCGGCGCTGAGGTTTTCCTGGGGGTTATCTGCCAGCAGTTTGGCCAGGATCAGCGAGCTGTTCAGCGGTGTACGCAGCTCGTGGGACATGTTGGCCAGGAATTCGGACTTGTACTTGCTGGAACGCTGCAGCTCATCGGCACGGTCTTCCAGCTCCAGTTGGGCCTGGTTCAGCTCGATGTTCTTGCGGTCCATGGCGTCGCGCTGTTCGGCCAGGGTCTGGGTCTGTTCGGCGAGTTGCTCGTTGGTCTGCTCCAGCTCAGCCTGCTGGGTTTCCAGGTGGGCCTGGGATTCCTTGAGGATGCGCGACTGTTCTTCCAGCTCTTCGTTGGCGGTTTTGAGCTCTTCCTGCTGCACTTGCAGTTCTTCGTTGAGCTGCTGGGTCTCGGCCAGCACTTCCTGCAAGCGCTGGCGATAGCGCGCGGCTTCGATGGAGGTGCCGATATTGCCGGCGATCAGTTCCAGCAGTTCGATATCACGCTCATCCAGCGGGCGCAGGAAACCCAGCTCGACCACACCGTTGACGCGGTCGTCATCGCTGGTGGGCACCACCAACACACTACGGGTCGCGCCCTCGCCCAGTCCCGAGCTGACCTTGAAGTAATCCACCGGCACATCGTCCAGGCGAATCAGGCGACCGCGCTGGGCGGCCTGCCCGACGATGCCTTCGTCGCTGTAGATCGACTGTTCCTGTTGTTCCTGCTCGCGGGAGAAGCCATACGTGGCCACACGCTTGAGGCCGCCGTGTTCTTCACGCACGTACAGCGCCGCGACGGCCGAGCCCATGTATTGGGCGAAGAACTGCAGAATATTGCGTCCCAGCATGTTCAGGGTCAGTTGGCCCAACACTTGCTCGGCCAGTTCGGTCTGGCCATTGCGCAGCCAGGCGGTTTGCTCCAGGCGCCGCGCAATCTTCTGTTGTGACGCGAGGTTTGCACTGTAACTATTTGAAAGTGAAACTAAATTCTTCCTGCCGATATAGGCCAGAAAACCACTTAGCCCGAGTACAAACACTAGGTAAAGCGCAACACTGATCACCGTCGTGCGGGTGACTTCTGCGTTACGGGTGATACGGAACTGCTGCTCCATCGCCACCGCGTCTTCGTATTCCTTGCGAATTTCATCGGTGAGCCGCTTGCCCCGGCCCGCCTTGACCGCGCCACGGTAATCACCGCTGTTGCGCTGCAGCTCAATCATCGACTGCGCGTAGTTGTTCCATTCGGTTTGCAAGGTTTCCAAGCGCTTGAGTCGGTCGACCTGCTGCGGGTTGTCGGCCACCAGATCCTGCAAATTGCGCAGGTCGGCAATGATCCGCGGCTTGGCCACTTCGTACGGATCAAGGAAGTGCTCGTCACCGGTGATCAGGAACCCGCGCATGCCCGTTTCCAGGTCAACCGTCAGTTTGGACGTCTCATTGAGGTTGTTAATGACGCGGTCGGTGTGCTCCACCCACTGGATCACCGAGAGCAGATAGGTAATCAGGCAGACGAAAAACACCGCGCTGAGCACGCCCACGCCCAAGGGCAGGGCCACGTTTCGGCTCAGCAGGGTACGAAAGCTTTTTTCATCGACGGACGACGCGGGTGTCATGGGCATGCCTTGGCCAAATGCGGGAAAACCGCAAGTTTGCCCGAATAACATCGCTCAACGCTATGTTTGTGCGTTGATTGGCAGCGAATGCGGTCAAGCGCATGGCGCCGGTACCTTTGTGAGCCATCACGCAAGCTGACGGGACTTTTTGCCTCGCTAAGGTCACAATGCCAGCAATTGCTTCGGAACTTGCTGGCATTGTTATTACTCACAATCTAGTTGCCTTTAAGCCCAGCGCTCCCACTGTTCAGGAAAGTTCACTATGTCCCACACCTCCACCATCCTTGTAGTCGAAGACGACCCCATCGTGCGCATGCTGATCGTCGATGTCCTCGAAGAGTTGGAGTTCAAGGTGCTCGAAGCCGCGGATGCTGGGGAAGCACTGGCGCAGGTGCAAAATATCGACCAGATCATCGACCTGATGATGACCGACGTTGGCCTGCCCGACATGGACGGCAAACAACTGGCAGCCAAGGTCCGTGAACTGCGCGCTACCCTGCCTATCCTGTTTGCCAGCGGCTATGCCGAAAACATTGATGTGCCCGACGGCATGCAGGTGATTGGCAAGCCGTTTTCGATCGATCAGTTGCGTGACAAAGTCAAATCCATGCTCTAACGCCCCTTCTCCATCGTCCTTTGCAGAGATTAACGTGACGACCGGCCGATAAAACAGGAAACTCAGCGCCTTCACGCCACGCTCTCAGATAGCACTCAGGAAGGACGCAACAACATGATTGGAAAACCGACGCGCCTGCTGTTGGCGAGCCTCTCGATACTCATGAGCTCCGGCGCCTGGGCTGACTTCACCGCCAGCCCCAGCGAAGCCAGGGCCATCGCCAAGGAAGCCTACTTGTACGGCTTCCCGGTGGTGCAGATGTACAAGACGCTCTACACCCAGGCCGTTGATAAAGGCGGTGCCCACTTCAAGGCGCCGTTCAACCGTATCGACAACAGCGCCCAGGTGCTCACCCCCAAGGACAACGCAGTTACCACTCCTAACGTCGACACGCCGTACTCGTTCGTGTGGATGGACTTGCGCAAAGAGCCGCTGGTGCTGACCCTGCCCAAGATTGAAGACGACCGCTATTACTCGGTGCAGTTGATCGACCTCTATACGCAGAATTTCGCCTACCTGGGCACCCGCAGTACCGGCAATAACGGCGGGCACTACATGATCGCCGGGCCAGACTGGAAAGGTCAGCAGCCGGTGGACATCGACCGTGTGGTCTACAGCGAAAGCAACATCGCTTACGCGCTTTACCGCACGCAACTGTTTGATGATAAAGACCTGGGCAAGGTCAAGCAGATCCAGAGCGGCTACAAGGTGCAGGCGCTGAGCAGTTATGTGAAGCAACCCGCCCCCGCCAACGTGCCGAAGGTCCAATGGCCCAAGCCGATGGCGACCATGACCGAAGGCCCGCAACTGTTTCGCTACCTGAACTTCATGCTGGCCTTCGCCGCGCCCCAGGACAGTGAAAAAGATTTGCTGGCGCGCTTTGCCAGGATCGGTATTGCCCCGGGCGCGCCGTTCAAGGTCAACCAGTTGACCGCCGAGCAGCGCAAGGCCCTGGAAGATGGCATCGCCGATGGCCGCGCTGAGTTCGCCGCGTTCAAGAAGGCCAAGGTCGACACCCGCCAAGTGACCGGCGCAGACTTGTACGGCAGCCGCGACCACCTGCAAAACAACTACCTGTACCGCTACGCCGGTGCCGAGCTGGGGATGTTCGGCAACTCCAGTGATGAAGCCGCGCACTTGAGCTACGTCATCGACAGCGAAGGCAAGCCGGCCAATGGTGCACGCCACAGCTACACCGTGCATTTTGCCAAGGACCAGTTGCCGCCGGCTGATGCGTTCTGGTCGCTGACGATGTACGACGCCAAGACCAAACTGCTGGTGCCAAACCACAAGAAGCGCTACCTGATCAACTCGCAGATGTTGCCGACCTTCAAGCTCGATGCCGATGGTGGCTTGACCCTGGCGCTGCAGCACCACGAACCTCCCAAGGCTGAGCAGAGCAACTGGTTGCCGGCCCCACCCGGCCCGTTTTACGCGGTCTTGCGCATTTATCTGCCCAAGCCCGAAGTTGCCAGCGGCCAGTGGAAGCTACCAGCGTTGACGCCGCTTAAATAAGCTCTGCAAATAAAAAAGCGCGACGGGCGATGACCCGCCGCGCTTTTTTTTGACTCAGTGTTTTTTCAGTTTCACGTAGGACTGGTGCAGGTCCGACGCCCAACCGTCGATGACGCTTTTCACATCGTCGGCCTTCATCACTTGGGAGTCATTAGCCAGCGGCTTGCCGGTACCTTTGCGCACCACTTGGGCCAGCACTTTATGAGTGGCGCCATCGAGGAACTGCGCCTCGGTGCCCAGGGTGGTCTCCTGGTCGCGAATGCCGGTGCCCGTGCTCACTGCCGCGGCCACCAGGGCGACGGGAATAAACTCATATGGCTTGAGACTCTCGGTCTTGCTGCTCACGGCGGTAATCGCCGCTCTCACAACAATTACCCCTGGGCCTGGGGCATTGGCCACGGGCAGTGACTGAGCCAGCTCGCGCTTGAGCGCCTGGTTGTAATAGTCATTGATGCCCCGCAACGTGCTCTCGGGAATTCGGGAAGTGGCCTGGGGCTTGGGGTAAAACTGAGTGGGTTCGATGTAGACCGCGGTGTAGCGACTCAGGTCCAGCTGTGGATCAACCCAGCGCATCACCTCGGCCCCCGACGGTGACCTGGCCTCCTTGAGCTGGCTGTAGTTGGAAAGAAACCCTGAATACTCATTCGGTTGCACCACTTTGCTCGCGCAACCAACCAAACCGAGCGAGGCGACACACAATGTGCCGATCATTAGCCTTAGCTTCATTAGTGAACTCCCTGGCGACCATCATCGTAAGAATGAGCTATAGGTATAGCCAATACTTGGGCAGCACACCTGATTTCGCTCGGCGCCAGCCAGTACATGCGTTAAACATTCAGGTCAGAAGCGGAAATCGGAGTCCGCGACTCGCCCATATATGTTTACCATGAAGTCTTCTTTTTTGTCGCCATCGAAATCGAAACGCAAAATGGTGACATTATAGCTGCGATAATATTCGTTGGTAACTTTGAGCCGAGGGTGGGCTGCGCGCAGGGCTGAAATATCCAATTTGTCCTTGCCGCTGACGAAATCCATTATTGCGGTGTTTGCGAAGCTGGCAGATGAGTCGTTCGCGCCGATAACGAAGGTATTTTTACCCGGCCCGCCTGTCAGCCGGTTAAAGCCAGAGTTCGCCTTGACATAAAAAATGTCATCGCCCTCACCGCCCTCCAGTTCGTTACCGACGTCATTGCCAATTAAAATGTCATTGCCAGCACCGCCAATAGCCCGTTCGATGGTGACGCCATTGGCGATCGAAACGTTGCCTAGGCCTCCCCCAACATTAGAGAAACTGCCCGATTTCAAGTTGAGAACCTGATCTTGCCTGAAGGCGGAGAAATCGAAGGTGTCATTACCATCGGCGTCCCACACGCAAAACACCGGCAAGTCGTCGCTCGACTGCAGTTTGAATACGTCACGGTCGGCATTGGAGTTAAAGCCATACGTCGTATCTCCGGTACGCGCTTGGAGGTTCGCACCGAATTTATCTTGCGTGACTGCAATATCATCCATCATCAGCGCACTTGAATACTGAATTTCCTCACCATGGGCTTTACTAAAGCGATGGTCTGAGCGACTTTCCAGATGAGGACTCCTTACCGTGTAAGCCAGCGTATTTTCCGAGTAGTTGCTTCTCGATACTGCGGACGCTGGGTCAGGAAGACCTAATTTAAAGGCCACCGCCTTTGCAATGATGTGACGCCCAAAACTATTGGGCTTTTCCAGCCCATCTGCATGGCGCTGGCTCAGCGATACCTGCACCCTGCCGGGCTCGGCATCGGACACGGGTTTATACCAGGGCGCCTGCCACTTGAAGCTACTGCCATCGACCTTGATCTGCATATGATGGGATTTTGCATTGACAGACTCTTTGAACCGAATATTTGCAGTATCGCTGAAATTATTCAGGGTCTCACGGATCACGCCTTTTTGTGCTTCGGTGAACTGGCTGGTCGCGCCTCCCGTTTCGGCATGATTGGCGAACTCATACGTCACCTCCGCAGGGTCCCCGGAACCGAGTGAACCGGCAAATCCGGCTGCACCTTTTGACCCTTCTAATACTTGGTCCATGGACAATGAAACTTGGCGATGTTTATTTTTATTGCCGCGCTCGTCTGCATGAGCAATCCCGACGACAGCCCTGTGCGCCTCGCTGGTGGCGTGTGCCCTTGCCAAAGCAATGTTCGGATCAATATTCATGAGGTAGTCCTATGGAAACTTGGAATTTGTCTACTCGCCTGACGGCAGGCCAGTGACCTGCGTATCAGTGGTATTCCTACGCAAAACAGTTCCAAAAACTCACCTGGCAGCCGACGCCTATCTACCTGATGCTCCGCGACCCAACGGTGGGAGCGTGGCTCCGGCCCTGGGCGCATCGAACGAAGGATGCTCTGATAGAAGGCGCTGCCACTGCATTCGAAACCAGGGCGTGAATGGCGCTCGGGGCTCTGCAAGCTGGGCCGTTATTTCGGCGCGGGTCAGCCACTTGATATCGCTGACTTCCTCTGGGACGGGCGAGACCTCAGCGTCAGATTGAGCAACAAGCACATGACAGAGTTCATGCTCGGCGCCGATCGAGCCAAACAAAGCATGATACTCAAAGTGATAGAGCGCACGGCACGAAGCCCAGACGCCTAGCTCTTCACGCAGACGACGAGAGGCGGCATCCAGAATAGACTCGCCAGGTGCCGGATGACTGCAGCAAGCATTCGACCAGAAACCTGCCCAGAGCATTTTATCCGCCGCCCGACGCTGAAGCAGATGACGCCCACGGCTGTCAATCAAGTGCACTGAAAAAGCGCGATGAAGCTGCCCTGCTCCCAGGTGAGCTTCGCGTTTATCGCACACGCCAATCTGTACATCCTGTGCGTCGACTAACACTACCTCGTGGATCATGCTGGATCTCCTTCTGTGCAATGAGGCGCTCGCGCCACACAGTATCAAGCTAAAGAATTTGTCCCCAGGCACTGACCAAGGTCAACGCGGCGTCGGTGAACGCTGGATCGGCACGCAGCATGGCCATGGCATCCAGGTCGGCTTGGGTGAGTAACCCAAGTTCCAACAATGCAGGCCCTGCCTGAGCGGTGGTTGCTGCCCAGAAGGCATCTGCCGGGCTGTTGTCGCCGATTCGGCCTTCGAGGGTTCGATGCCCCACGTTGACAAGCCCCCGGTCACGTAGCCGATCAGGCAGCCCATCGGCCCAAAACATGTCCGACCCGATGGACTGTTCCAACAGTGTGATTCCGGCCTGGGCGACTTTGCGCAACAACGGGTTCGTCGTTCCAAGGCTCGGTTGCAGGCTCACATCTTCGATCACCAGCCAGCCTCCGGGACGTAACCAAGTGGCGGCTCGCGTCACTATCTCCTCGCGGTCAGTGAGGTGACACAACAGCGCCCGGGCGTGCACCACGTCAAACGATGCGGCAGGAAAATCATCGGTCGTGACATTGTGGGTCATGACCTTGATGCCAGGGATATCGACCAGGAAGCGGGTATCGATATCCGTGGCGGTAACCGTTGCGTCGGGATATCGCTGGCTCAACCAGCCCGCGAGCGATCCGGCACCGGCGCCCAGATCAAGGATGGCGGGCGCGTCCGGCAGATCCAACAGTTCAAAAAACCTATGGCTTAACGGGTCAAAGGCGCGCTCCAAGGTTTGCAACCTCGCCAATTGGCCTGCGTGTTGGTCCGCGAGATAGCTGCGGGTGTAGCCGGTTTGTTCGGTGAAAACAGATGTGGTCAAAGCACGACCTCCAATTGATCAGGGCAGCGATTGAGAAACCCGCGCTCTTCGGGCTTGAACCCCGGAGCCCAGCGTAGGTTGGGAAAGGTCTGCAGCAGCATGCGCGCGCCAATCGTGATCTCCATCCGAGCGAGCATGGAGCCCAGGCAGAAGTGGCGCCCCGCTCCGAAAGCGAAATGGCTGGTCGCCTGTTCGGCGCGCAACATATTGAAGGTGTCCGGGTCGCTGAACCGGGCCGGATCACGGTTGGCCGAACCGATCAGGCAGGCCAGGGTTGCGCCACCAGGAATTGTTCCCGACGGCAGTTGCAGCGGTTCAGTCGCCTCCCGCAGCACAAGTTGCAATGGCGGGTTGCGTCGCAGGGTTTCGGTGAGGGCGTTGTCCATCAGTGCTGGATCAGCGATCACCGCCTCTTTCACGCCAGGTTCGCTCAACAGGTTGACAATCAGATTCGCCAGGGCGCCGTGACTGGTCTCGCTGCCCGCCGTCATCAGGATCGCGCAATAGGACCGTACAAAGGACTCGGACAATGGCTGGTCGTCAATGCGTGCCGCCAGGAGTTGTGAAATCAAGTCGTCCCTGGGTTCTATACGCCGAGCGTCGATGTAGGGCTGGATAAAGTCGTAAAAACTGTCTCGGTTGGATAACCCGCCGGTCAACAGCGCTGGGTCCTGACGATAGTTGCCCATGTACGCGAAGCCGATGGCACACCAACGCTTGAGCCGCTCCACCTCCTCCCGTGTGTGTGCCGGAAGGCCCAATGCATGAGCCATCACTCGCACCGGCAGCGCGGCGGTGAAATCGGCAATCAGGTCGACCTGAGGCCGGCCCCGCATACGCGCCAGCAAGTCTGCGGTCACTGCGGTGACAGACGCTTCGAGCGCCACCAGCGCCTTGCTGCGAAACGACGGGGTGAGCAATGCTCGGTGCTGGGCGTGTTCGCAGCCGTCCATGGTCACAATGGTGTGCCCCAGCAGCGGCCCAATCTGCCAGGTGTAGTTGCGATTGCTTGCCCCTGGATGGGTCAACGCGGCTTTGACATCCACATGCCGACTGACCAGCCACACATCGGTGGGCTCGTCGTACGCGATCGGCAGTGTGGTGCGTAAACGCTCATACAACGGGTACGGGTCGATTTCGAACTGGCGGGACTTGAGGGTCGGCGGAGTCAGCGCCAGGTCCACTTGTCGGCTGTGCTGTACCGCGCAGCCATCGGCCTGTAGGTGATAGCGCGAAACGCTGCGATGCCAGTCCCCCGCCGCCCGGACAACCTGACGCAACCGGTCCGGATCGGTCGCAGCGCACGGCGGGTAATGGGCATGCTCGGTAGCGGCTGCCGTGAATTGCGTAACTGCCGTGTTGACCATCTGATGGGCTGCTTCTATCGCGCCAGGCCAGTCCAGGCCAGCGGTGTGCGCGAGTATCGACACCAGATTGAAGCGCTCGCCACACACCACATCTTTGGCAACCGAGTGGATATCGTTCGTCCACGCAATGATATCGGCAGCGTGCTTACGCAACCTGCTCCACGTTTCCACCTGCGCAGGATGCTCGTACGGGTCAAGGGCTTCGGCACCATCGATCAGAGCAAAAAAGAACAGGGCGCCGAAGGAATCGCGGCGCAACGGCAGATACTCAGCCAGGGCGAGCGCCGTATCGGTTTCTCGCATGCGTACCTGCGCCGCCTGCGCGCGCAGATGCTCGATCAAGTGCCCCGCCAGCCTCTGCCGCCAAGGCCCGCTGCCCCAACGCTGGGTCTCGGGCCACAAGTCGTCGACCAGAACAGCCAGCATCGGGTCCTCGAACCGCCCGCGTTCACCTGACGGCACAGCATCGCCGCTGTCGGTCAACGCCTGCACGGCGGCGATGAAATGCTCCAGCGCGCCGTTTTCCGCCCAGGGTCCGTCATCAATACGGTCATCCAGCGTAAGCGCCCACAGGTACCAGCACACCAGAGTCTGCGCTCGGTGCGTGGGCGCCCGCCCGCACAATGCTATTCCCAGGTCGAGCAGTGCCGTGGTGGTCAACCGATGCGCGCCACGCCTGCCGATCAAACCGTATCGCTGCGCCCAAGCAAGCGCATGCGCACGCAGCCGTTCAGTGTCGGCACGCGGCGGTGCAACGGCGAAAGGTAGCTGGATATCGGGAATAGTGAGCGGCGCCGGTGACGAATGACTGTTGTGGCGGGTATCGGTGTCGCCTTCACAGTGTTGCGCTGCCATGAAAAGCTCCTCTGGAATCAAACTTTCAGTAGGGCTGACTTTATTTGAAATCAAAAACGCAGGATGTGAGAGGTATCCGAAGGTCACCCGGCAATGGCGGTCTTTCGGCGTAGGGGAAAACGGAGCGTCGCCATCAGCTCAGGGGCTGCTCGGTCGTTCGTGCTGATTAGAAAGGGGGTTTTCAGAAAAATATACTGTCATTTCTCACAGGTATGGACGAGTCGCCCAACACTGAACAATGACCGATCACCCACGTTGCTTGAACTGCTCCGGTGAATGGGTCGGCAACTGCGTATGACTCATCGGCATCGAGTGGGTAAGGTGAAGGCTCATCCTTTTTCAGGAGCACCCTATGCGCACCATCGGCCTTATCGGCGGCATGAGCTGGGAGTCCAGCGCCGAGTATTACCGCCTTATAAACCAGCGCGTGCGCGACCGTCTTGGCCCGCTGCGCTCGGCGCAAGTGTTGATGTACAGCGTGGATTTCGGCCCGGTGGAACAGGCTCAGCATGCCGGGCGTTGGGACGATGCCGCGCTGATCCTGGAAGATGCCGCACGGCGCTTGGAGGCCGGGGGCGCTGATTGTGTGGTGCTGTGTACCAACACCATGCACTTGGTGGCACCGCGTATTGAGGCGGCGGTATCGATCCCCTTCCTGCACATTGCTGATGCCACGGCGGCGGCGGCTCTGGAGGCCGGAACCCTGACGGTAGGCTTGCTGGGTACCGCATTCACCATGGAGCAGGACTTCCTCAAGTCCCGCCTTGCCGCCCAGGGGCTCAACGTGCTGGTGCCAGAGGTGGATGAACGCCAGGAGGTGCACCGAATCATCTATGAAGAACTGTGCGTGGGCATCATCAGTGACACCTCGCGCCAGGTGTACCAGCGGGTGATCCAGGCACTTGCTGCACGAGGCGCCCAGGCAATCATCCTTGGCTGCACGGAAATCTGCCTGCTGATCCAGCCCGAACACAGCGCCCTGCCGCTGCTGGACACCACCGCGCTGCATGCGCAGGCGGCGGTGGGGTTTGCCTTAGAGGCTTAGGTATCGACACAACTTTGTGGTCCTTACCTGAATAACGGGTATGTACTCGGTCTGATCCAACATCCTGGCGGGCTGTCAGACCGCTTTCGCGGGCAAGCCCGCTCCCACAGGGGATCTGTACCAGACGCTGATTCTGTGGGCAATGCATGACCCTTGTGGGAGCTGGCTTGCCCGCGATAGCCATAGGTATCTACACAACTTTTTGGGCTGTAACGGCAGACGGTAACCACGATGCGAAGCGAGCCGCCCTTGATCTTGATCTGCTTTTGATCTTGATCTCAGGCGCCCCGTTAAACCACGCTGGCCGGAATTCGACAGGGATTTGGGGGGTAAACCGGCAGGGATGCCGGTTTAGCCGCCCCGCGCCATGGATGGCGCGTGGCGGCGGCCCCCCAAATCACTGGCGGATTACGGGCACACCGAGCTCAAGCGAGGTGCCGAGTGGTGGGGCAAGAGCGTTTTGCTTACTTTGCCGCTTTTGCAAAGTAAGCCGCCGTCAGGGCGGAACCCTAAGTGGCCGTTACCGCAGGAATGGATATACACCCGCTATAACTGTGTGGGCTGTCAGGCCGTCTTCGCGGGCAAGCCAGCTCCCACAGTTTTACAGGATCAAGCCGACGTGCGCAGGCGCGCCATGCTCAAGGTGTCGACAAACACACCATCACGCAGGGCGTAATCGCGCAGCCGCCCTTCCACTTCGAAGCCGAACTTGCGGTACAGGTTGTGCGCAGGCTCGTTGTCCGCGTAAACAGTCAGCTCCACACGGCGCAGGTTCATCCAGTTGTCAGCCACCTCCAGCGCAGCCTTCAACAGCCGCGAACCGACACCCTTGCCCTGCCAGGCGGGCGCCACGCCCATACCCAACGAGCCAACATGGCTCTGGCGAACACGCAGATATTGCTCAAGCCCCAGTTGGCCAATCACCTCAGCGCCCTGCACCGCCACCAGTTGCAGGCGCCGCTCGTTATCCATCACCAGGCGCTTGCGCCACATCTCAACAGACTGAAAAGGCATTTGCAGCACCTGACGACAAACAGCCGGTTCGTTGTAGAGCGCGGCGACGCCCTCCAGGTGGGCCTCGGTAAAACGCTGGATCACGATAGACGGTTCAGGTGGGTGCATTGCATTTCATCCTTTGAAAGACAAGTGGCGGGCCAGTGTAGAGGCTAAGCGCCAGGCTGACGAGCCGGGAGTTTTCCCACTGGCCGACCAGCACCATCCTGCATCTGAACGATGGCGATCCATATGCGCAGCGCCGATACTCTGCCCAGGCCCTGCCCCGTCAACCCGACGCTTCGGCCTTCACCCTGTGACGAGAACAACAAAAAAAGTCCCACAGAGGAACACCCATGAGCCGTCTTGATCACTCGGGCCTGTTGCAGGCCTTCAGCACCCTGACCCTGGACCTGCAACGCCTGGCCCACCATCAGGACATCGAACACTTCCAGCGCCATGCCCTGGCACGCGTCAGCCAATTGCTGGCCTTCGACAGTGCCTGGTGGGGACGCTCGGCTGTCATCGACGGTCTGCCGCAAGAGCACAACAGCTACCTCTATCAGTTGCCCCCCGACTACTTGGCGGACTGGCAGTCGATCCGCCATCTGGACGTTACCGTTGCACGGGTGCATGCCTCGCCTGGCGAGGCAGTAATTATCGATATGCGCGACCCCGCCAACGGCAGCGCCTTGAATTGGCTGGGGCGACGCCACGGCCTGGGTGAATTGCTGTGTGTGATCCATATCGACCCGCAAACCCACCTCAGCCACCACCTGACGCTCTACCGCCAGCCCACTGCGCCCACGTTCAACGCGCAGGATTGCCAGTTACTCAATAACCTGATGCTGCATCTGGTGGCGGCGGTCTCGGCAAACCAGATCCGCACCTTGGTGGCCATGCGTGAAACCCTGGCCAGCCCGCGCAATCTGGCCCTGGCGGTATGCGACCCCCGGGGTGTGTTGCAATGCGCCGAGCGCGGTTTTGTCGACCTGCTGCTCAGCGAATGGCCGCAATGGCGCGGCCCTACCCTACCGGTGCTGCTGGATGAGCGCGGGCATGAGGGCAAGCGCATCCATATCCAGGCGTCACCGGTGGGCGACCAATTGCTGTTGGCCGCGCGCCTCAACCGCGCCCTGCCTCAGCTCAGCCCACGGGAAAACGACGTAGCCCAAGGGTTTGGCGAGGGCAAGACCTACAAGGAAGTAGCTCGCGACCTTGGCCTCTCACCCAACACCGTGCGTCACCATATCCGCGCCATCTACGCCAAGCTCGGCGTCAAGGACAAGGCGCGCATAGCGCACCTGGTGCACGCCCCGCCCGACTGACCCTGCCTGCTTCTCCCACGGTTTGCCACGGTCGTTTTTTACGGTCTCGGGCTGCTGTTGCCCATTTTCCGGCCTCCTCTGATACGAGACGCTTCGCCATGACTTCAACATGCCTACGTAACCTGACAGTGCTGTGCGCGACCCTGCTTAGCTTCGACAGTCAGGCTGCCGACCTCAACGCTCGCGACTTTTTCGCCGCCCCACCAGGCACCCGCCTGGGTGTGCTGTACTTGCCCGCCACCCGTGCCGGCGATTTCCATGGCCCCGCCGACAGCACCGGCAAGGCCGACCTCAGGGTCAACGCCGTGGCTTACCGCCAGGTGTATTTCACCGACGCCTGCGGCACGTTGTGCACGCCGCAATTCATCCTGCCCTTTGCCGACATCAGCGCACGCCTGCCCGGCGCCAACCAGCGCAGCCGCGAGCGCGGCCTGGGCGATCCACAGGTGGGCGGCACGCTGTTTTTCGTCAACGACCCGGCTTCGCGCACTTACAGCGGCTTGTTGAGCCTGATCACCGTGCCGGTGGGTGAGTATCACAGTCAAAACCCGGACGTCTCTCCCGGTGCCAATCGCTGGGGCGCCACCTTTGTCTACAACTACACCCACGGCATCGGCGAAAACTGGGTACTGGAAGCCAACCTGGAAGCCCAGCTCTATGGCCGCAATGACGATTACTTTGGCAGCGAACTCAAGCAAGCCCCGCTGTATCGCCTGCAGGCGTTTGCCTCGTATGACTTCAGCGCCGCCACTTACGGCGCACTGCGCCTGATCCAGGCCGACGGTGGCGCCCTGCGCCTCAACAACCGCCGCCTCGACGACACCCACAAGCGCTACACCCAAGTCGGCTTCGAACTCGGGCATTGGCTCGACCGGCAGAACCAACTGATGGTCAGCCTTTCGCAACACGTTGCGGCTTCCAATGGCTATGCCGGCACCGAAGCGCTGTTGCGCCTGGTGCATGTGTTCTGACCCCCTTTCCCTGGAGCTTGAAAATGCCCATTTCCAACCCTGCGATAACGGCACGGCTGGCAGCGATCGTGCTGTTTGCCGCCATCACCCCGACCATCCTGATGACCGCTCCCGCCGTGGCCGCGCAGTTGGCCAGCCAGTGGCAACTGAGCCCGGCGCGTATTGGCGACTTGTTTTCCGTGGAACTGGGCGCCATGAGCCTGGCGACCTTGCCCGCCTGGTGGTGGCTCAAGCGGGTTGACTGGCGCACCGCCGCCCGGGTCGCCGCGCTGCTGTTCATGGCCGCCAACCTGCTGTCGATGCTGGCCGACACCTACGCCGTACTGCTGGTGTTGCGCGCTGCCAGCGCCCTGGCCGGCGGCTCGCTGATGATCCTCTGCCTGGCCAGTGCGGCCACCACCGCCAACCCCAGCCGGGTCTATGGTTTGTGGGTGATGGGGCAGTTGATCGTCGGTGCCCTCGGCCTGGTGGTGTTGCCTGGTTTGTTCGAACGATTTGGCTTGAATGCCTGCTACTTGATCCTGGCAGGGTTGATGGCTTTGCTGCTGCCATTGGCGCGGGCGTTTCCCGCCGGTAGCCCTGCGTTGCCCGCCAACCGCGCCCCGGTATTGCCCGGTTCACGCTGGAAAGCCGCCCTGGGGGTTGGCGCGGTGCTGGCCTTTTACATCAGCCTGGGGGGCGTATGGACCTTTATCGGTGCCTTGGGCGCCAGTGCCGGGATTTCGGCGCAGCACGGCGGCGAAATCCTCGCCATCGCCACCGTGATGGGCATTGCCGGGGCAGCGAGCGCTTCACTGATCGGGGCCCGCTTGCCGCGTGGAGTGCTGTTGCTGCTGGGCTACCTGTTGATGGCGGCAGCGGTGCTCTTGTTGCTTGGCCAGCCCGCATTGCTGCGATTTGCCTTGGCGGCGCTGCTGTTCAAATTCACCTGGACCTTCATTCTGCCGCTGATCCTGGCCTGCCTGGCCGACCTCGATCACAGCGGCAAGCTGATGAACGCCTCCAACCTGGTCATCGGCGGCGGCCTGGCCATCGGCCCAGCGCTCGCTGGCCGCCTGATCGAGGCCAGCGGCGGGTTCAGCCTGTTGCTGCTCGGTGCAGCCGCTATCACCTTGCTGTCGCTGGTGATGATCATCGCCAGCCGTCCCCACTCCCCCACTGAACTGGAACCGGTATGAACCCAACCACCGCATTTTTCTTCGACGAAATAAGCCTGTGGCACAGCGCCGGCGCCCATGCGCTGACCCTGCCCGTGGGCGGCTGGGTGCAGCCGCCGGCCGGCAGCGGGCATGCCGAGTCACCGGAGACCAAGCGCCGCTTGAAAAGCCTGTTGGATGTCTCCGGGCTGAGCCGCCAACTACAACTGCGTAGCGCGCCGCCAGCCAGTGAAGAGGATCTGCTGCGCGTCCACAGCCGTGCCTACCTGCAGCGTTTCAAGGCCCTGAGCGATGCAGGCGGCGGTGAGCTTGGCCCCCAGGCACCGATTGGGCCGGGCAGCTACGAGATTGCGCAACTGTCCGCCGGACTGACCCTGGCCGCCGTGGACGCGGTGCTCAAGGGCCAGGTGCACAACGCCTATTCGCTGTCGCGGCCACCGGGGCATCATTGCCTGGCAGACAGCGCCATGGGCTTTTGCTTTCTCGCCAACATTGCCATTGCCATCGAGGCCGCCAAGGCCCGCAACGGATTGGGCAAAGTCGCCGTGATCGACTGGGATGTGCACCACGGCAACGGCACGCAGTCGATCTTCGAAGAACGGGCCGATGTGTTGACGATTTCCCTGCATCAAGACGGCTGCTACCCGCCTGGCTACAGCGGCGAGCAGGATCGAGGCCGCGGGGCCGGCGTGGGGGCCAACATCAATATTCCGTTGCCGCCAGGCAGTGGGCACGCCACCTATCTACACGCCATGGAACGCATCGTCGTGCCCGCGCTGGAGCGCTTCGAGCCGGAGTTGATCATCGTTGCTTGCGGTTATGACGCCAACGCCGTCGACCCGCTAGCGCGCATGTTGTTGCACAGCGAATCGTTCCGTCTGCTGACCCGCGCCCTGCGCCTGGCAGCCGATCGTTTATGTCAGGGCCGCCTGGTGCTGGTACACGAAGGCGGCTACAGCGAAGCCTATGTACCGTTCTGCGGCTTGGCGACCCTGGAGGAATTGAGCGGCGTGCGCACAGCGGTGCTAGACCCGATGCTTGAGTTTGTGCAGTTGCAACAACCCGGTGCGGCGCTGCAGGGGTTTCAAGCGCAGTGGGTGGAGCGGTTGGCCGGAGGGATCATTGATTCACAGCAGGCGCGGATTGTCCCTGCTAACTGAATGGGTTGACCTTCATGGTCTCACCTGACCTCGGGTACGCACCGCGCGTTTTTCGTACTTGTCCGCATGTAACTCGGCCTGTTGCTTAAGTGCCATGCAGTACTGAAGTAAACAAAGATTGGCGTCCGGCGTCTCGGCCTCCGTGCTCAAACGCCTGGCCGCTGCGGCAGAAATGGGTTTTCCTCGTGGCATAAGCCAGCCTTTGATGACCGCCTTGCGGTCATTGACCAGCGTGGCGTGATTGAGCTTGAGCACTTCAATCGTTTGAACCGCCTCCGGTGAAAGCCCTTCAACCTTTCCGTCTCTTAAAAATCGAAAAAGCCGGCTCGCGTGGGGCGAAAGAGGCGATACAAAGGGGTTCCGAGCGGGGTCGTAGGCCTTTTTTTCCTCTGCTCCGTACTCACAGGCTACATTGGACTGACTAGGCGGATAGCATGCGACCATGTTGTCGTAAGCGATGCTTTGGTCCACATGCCTTGCCTGGGGCAGCACATGTTCGATATGGCAGCTAAAAATAGTGTCTTGGCCTTTGGCTCCGCATTCTTGCGCGGTAGGTAGCCGACGTAGCGTATAAGCGCAAAGATGAAACTGCTCACGCAATAACGACCTGCGCACAGGCTCTGCCGGAAAACTGCTACCACGGCCATAAAACAGATTTTGCGGTGTGTCTTTGTTTTCCCGACGCCACTCAATCAACTCGCGGGGCTCTGCCCCTTTCGTGATGGACCTCATGCTTCACTTTCTCCGGCCCACCTCAAGGAGTCGATACTCGCTTGTACTTCCAGGATGTCCGGAATGTCACCAACCTTATCTCTCAATTGCGAGAGACTGGCTTCGGCATGCTCCAGTTTGTCGTCATCCAGATAGCGACGTATTGCCTGGAGTTGATGGCCTACGTCGCGATTTTGCGCGACATCCCCCATCAACTCTTCGATCACTTCGCCGCTGCGTAACCCAAGCGAACGCTCTGGATGCCCGATAAACCGGCCATCCTTCAATAGCATGATTGCTTCAGCCGGCAGCTCACCCAGTATTTGTGGTGAATGGGTGGTGATGATGAACTGGCAGTTGGGAAAGGTCTTTTCAAGGTTTGCAACAACGGTACGCTGCCAACCCGGATGGAGATGGAGGTCCAATTCGTCGATCAGGACGACACCCTTCCCTTGCAGTGGGTCAGCCACTTCGCGATTGAGTAATGTAAGCCTGCGCGCCAAATCGCCAACCATCGCCAATAGACATTTTTCACCGTCGGATAGCTGCAGAACATTGAATTCGAGATCGCCTTTGAGGACCGTCATTCTCAACGCTGGCTTACGACGAACGCGGACGTCCCGGAACCCAGTGAAGGTTTCGATAGCACGGCGTACAGCGGAGAGTTCTCTGTCTCGATAGCCAGGGGTATCCCGACTATTTTCATTTTCAAGATCTTCCTGATTGCGAAACCAGATGAAGAACCGCTTGAAGTCCGCGCCACCGTGGCCCAACGCATCGTCATACCCTTCAGCGATAGCGTTGACCAACTGTTCGCGAACGCGCAATGGTACGTCTAGTACGGCACGGTGCACGTCGTAATAAACTGCCAACGGCAATGTTATCCAATCATCAAATCCTGATTCGTAGTGCCGGATGCCGTATTCGAACTCGTCGGCTTTTACGTTCAAGGCCAATAAATCGCTACTACGATCTGCTGGATGTTTTCCTCCTTTCTTATTCAAGGCTATTGCCCAGCTCAAATCCTTTGTACCCGGCTGATTTTGCAAGTCCGTCGTTAACTCCAAACGGGTGTAATCTTCCCCTGCTCGAATATCATCTTTGGACAAAGTTCTGGATTTGGCAGCCTTGCCCACAACCCGCGATGTCAAGTTCGAAAGCGTTATCGCCAACGCATCCAGAATCGACGACTTGCCCACGCCGTTGATGCCCACCAAAGCGACAGTCTTCCTGCCTTCGAAATCGAGCTCCATCTTCTCGATGCCGCGGAAATTGACGAGGGTAAAACGCTTGATCTGCATGATCGGTTTCCAACATGCCCGGCCAGGTCAGCCGGTCTTCAGAGTAAGCACGGATGATAGTAATTATCGCCAAGTCTGTCACGGCGTTGACGGTCTTAATCTATCCGCGCTGAATAGCCAAACGCCACACCCGCGCAATGTCCGAGGCCCGCTCACGCAACAGGCGCGGCGCCTCGTGACAAGCCTGTTCCAGTGACATCGGACCCGATGGCAAAGCAAATGCTGCGTCCACACCCTGGGCATACATCTGCTCGTAGCCCTCGCCCAATGTCCCCGCGATGACCACCACCGGCACGCCCTGTCGCTGGGCAACGCGTGCCACGCCAAACGGGGTTTTGCCACGCAGGGTCTGGGCGTCGAAGCGGCCCTCGCCGGTAATCACCAGATCGGCATCACGCACCGCTTCATCCAGGCCAACCAGTTCAGCAACCACCTCGACCCCTGGGCGAAACTGGGCGGCGAGGAACGCTTTGGCAGCAAAGCCCAGGCCACCGGCGGCGCCGCTGCCTGGTTCGTCGCGCACATCCTTGGGCAGCACCTGGGCGCAATGGTCAGCGAAGTGCCCAAGGGCCGCGTCCAGTTGTGCCACCTGCTCGGGGCTCGCGCCTTTTTGCGGGCCGAAAATAGACGACGCTCCGTGAGGGCCGCACAAGGGATTGTTGACGTCGGCGGCGATTTCAAAACGCACCTGTGCCAGGCGCGGGTCCAGTTGTTCGAGGCTGATATGGGCCAGGCGCGCCAACGCCAACCCACCCGTCGGCAGTGGCTGGCGTTCGCTATCCAATAGCTGCACGCCAAGGGCCTGCATCGCCCCCGCGCCGCCATCGTTGGTAGCACTGCCACCAATCGCCAGGATGATGCGCTGCGCCCCGGCATCCAGCGCGGCGCGGATCAACTCGCCGGTGCCATAGGTGGTACTGGAACAAGCGTCGCGCTGCCCCGGCGCGACGAGTTGCAAACCACTGGCCTCGGCCATCTCGATCATCGCCGTATGGCTGTCGGCCAACCATCCCCAACGCGCTTCGACGCTGTCGCCCAGCGGGCCTCGGACTGTTTGCCGGCGCAATTGCCCCTTACATGCTGCGAGCACCGCATCCACCGTGCCTTCACCGCCATCGGCCATCGGGCATTGAAGCACGTGCGCATCCGGCCAGACCTCGGCCCAGCCCTCGGCAATCGCCTGGGCGACACCTGCGGCACTCAGGCTGTCTTTGAACGAGTCGGGGGCGATCACGATTTTCATGGGCTTTCTCCGGTTTTTATAACGCCCATGCTGCCAGTTGGCTGGGGCAATGACGCGGGGCCGATGCACAAGTGTGGAGGAGGTTTATTGTTCATTCCGACAAGGAGTGAGGCAACAGTTGCACACCCAGGTACAAGGCCAGCATGCCGTCGAGCGTCAGCGGATCCACGCCGCTGAGTTCAGCTATGCGCTCCATGCGGTAACGCAGGCTGTTGCGGTGGATACCCAGGGCGTCTGCGCACGCCTGGCTTTGCCCATCGTGTTCGCACCAACTGCGCAACGTGGCAAGCAGTTGCCCGTTGCTGTCCTTGGCCAACACTTTGCGCAACGGATTGAGCAGTTCGTCCAGGGCGTCGTCGTTGCGATGACGCCACAGCATCACCGGCAGGCGATAACGGTTGAGGGTCAACAGGCGTGATTGCGGCAGGATATCCCGGCCATAAGCAAGCAGATCACCCACCCGCCGATAGCAGCGGCGCAGTCCCGCCAAGCCCTCCGCTTGCCCGCCGATGGCCACGCGCAGGACGTTCCAACCCAGGCCGTCGAGCTTTTCCAGCAAGCGGGGGTTATCGACCTGCACCGCAGCAGGTCGGCACCACAGCAAGGAAAACTGCGCAGAGCTGACGCACCAACTGTCGGGGTAGCGGCTGGCGAGCCAGGCGCTCAGGGCCTCCGCCGTTTGGCCCGGGCCCAGTTCAAACAGGTACGGCGTGCGCGCCAGTTGTGGCTTGAGCCCCAGTTGCTGGGCTTCGTCCACCAGGCGCGGGGAGTCGCCGCTGTCGGCCAACAGCAGGGCCAGCAGATCATCGCAACGCTGGCGCCGCCATTGTTGTTCGGCTTGCTGGTGGCGTTGGCTGACCAGCATTTCAGCGGTCATGCGCACCAGTTCGGCATAGGTGCGTAACCCATCTGGTTCTCCAGTGATACCCAGCACGCCAATCAGGCGCTGATCATGCAGCAGCGGCAGGTTGATGCCTGGTTGCACACCCTTGAGATGCTTGGCGGTCTGCCCGTCGATTTCCACCACCCGCCCATTGGCCAACACTAGCTGGGCACCTTCATGGCGGGTATTGATACGCTCCGGCTCGCCGCTGCCCAGGATCAAGCCCTGGCTGTCCATGACATTGACGTTATGGGGCAGGATTGCCATGGTGCGATCGACAATCTCCTGCGCCAGGGCATGATCCAGCTCGAACATGGGGCTAATTTCCTGAAAAAGGTTGTTCACCAGCACAGCGCAAAGATGGCTTGACTGTGCGCCGGCACAAAGACAGTTGCCCATCACGTCACCGAGACTGTCAGGGCGGTCAACGTTACCCTCGCACCGCGAAAAATCATAATAAAGAGAGAATCCCATGTCACAGAGTGCCACTGCCGCACTGGCCAGCGATGACGATAAAAACGCCATCTACAAGCGCATTACCCTGCGCCTGATCCCCTTCATTTTTATCTGCTATCTGTTCAATTACCTCGACCGGGTAAACGTTGGCTTTGCCAGGCTGCAGATGCTCGACGCGTTGAAATTCAGTGAAACCGTATACGGCCTGGGAGCCGGGATTTTCTTTATCGGCTACGTGCTATGCGGCGTGCCGAGCAACCTGGCGCTGACCCGCTTTGGCCCGCGGCGCTGGATCGCGTTGATGATGATCGTGTGGGGTACGCTTTCCACATGCCTGCTGTTTGTGACCACTCCCACGCATTTCTACACCCTGCGCCTGTTTACCGGTGCCGCTGAGGCCGGCTTCTTCCCCGGCGTGGTGTTGTATCTTTCACAGTGGTTTCCGACCTTCCGCCGTGGGCGAATCATGGCACTGTTCATGTCGGCGATCCCGGTGTCCGGTTTGCTCGGCAGCCCGTTTTCCGGCTGGATTCTCAATCACTTTGCTGCAGGCCAAGGTGGCTTGGCGGGCTGGCAGTGGATGTTCCTGCTGCAAGGCATCCCGACCGTGGTCCTCGGCGCCCTCGCCTACTTCCTGCTCAGTGACAGCTTCGCCAACGCCAAGTGGCTCAAGCCCCATGAGCGTGCGGTACTGGAAGCGGACCAGGCCACAGACCTGGCTAACAAGCCGAAAACCACCAGCGACTCCCTGGCCGAAGTGTTCAAGAACCCGGCGATCTGGGCATTCGGCCTGATCTACTTCTGCATCCAGAGTGGTGTGTATGCGATCAACTTCTGGCTGCCGTCGATCATCAAGAACATGGGCTTCAGCGACAACCTGGTGATTGGCTGGCTCAGCGCGATTCCGTATCTATTGGCGGCGGTGTTCATGTTGCTGGTGGGCCGCTCCGCCGACCTGCGCAAGGAGCGACGCTGGCATTTGGTGGTGCCGATGTTGATGGGCGCCATCGGCCTGGTGATCGCCGTTAACTTCGCCACTACGCCCGCTATCGCCATTTTCGGCCTGACCATCGCCACCATGGGCGCCCTGACCGGCCTGCCGATGTTCTGGCCGGTGCCCACCACCATGCTCAGCGCGGGTGCGGCGGCGGGTGGCTTGGCGTTGATCAACTCCATGGGGCAGATGGCGGGTTTTCTCAGCCCGTATATCGTGGGCTTTGTGAAGGATGCCACTGGGTCTACGGATGTGGCGTTGTACCTGCTGGCGGCGGTGATTGTGGGCGGCAGTGTTCTGGCATTGCGGATGACGCGCACGCTCAAGGCCTGACGCCTTCAACGTGGGAGGGGTCTGCTCCCTCCCACTTGGGTCATGTATTTACAACAGGCCGCCACCGTCGATATCAACCACCGCACCGGTCATAAAGCCATTTTCCATGGCCAGTACATACCCCGCCGCCACTTCTTCAGCCTGCCCTACCCGCCCAACCGGCAACCCTTGGCCCGCCTTGGCAAACATTGCCAAACGTTGCTCTTGGCCAAGCCCTGCATAGGCCGGTGTGTCTATCACCCCTGGGCTGATCACATTGACTCGACGCGGCGCCAGTTCTTTGGCCAGTTGCTTGCCCAAGGCCTCGGTCGCAGCGTTAATGCCCGTCTTGATGAACTGCCCTGTCGCCAACTTGCGCCCCAGCTGGCCCGAGGTCAGGGTGATGCTGCCCTGTTCGTGCAAAAAGGGCAGCGCGTGTTGAATGGCGCGTAGTGCGCCCCAGAGCTTCACATCGAAGTTGTCCTGGGCTTCATCCAGGTCTGTTTCAATCAAAGGCTTGGCTTGCACCGAAGGCCCCGAGGTGTAGACCAGATGGTCAAAGCGCCCCACGGTTTCGAACAGTTGCTTTAACGAGGCGCTGTCGGTGACGTCCACCGGCTCGCTGCGCAGCCCGCTGTCGGAACCTGGCGCCAAGCGGCGCCCGGCCACGATCACATGCGCGCCTCGCGCCAAGGCTGCCTGGGCAACTGCCGCGCCGATACCGCTGCTGCCGCCGATGACGATGATGGTTTTACCGCTCAGAGAAGAGGTCATGAGAAAACTACCTGGGTCAGAAAGTGAGCGTTCATCTTCCCAGCTTGGTAATCGATGAAAAATCCGGGTAAAACGACAAGATCTTTAAAGGATTTTTATCAATGAGCTCCATTCTCGACCTTGAAGTCTTCGTGCGCAGCGCTGACACCGGTAGCCTGACGGCCGCCGCCCGTGGCCTTGGCCTCACGCCGGCGGCGGCCAGCATTGCCCTCAAGCGCCTTGAAACCCGCCTCGGCATCCGCCTGCTCGCCCGCTCCACCCGCAGCATGCGCCTGACCGAAGAAGGCCGGCGTTACCTGGACAGCGTGCGGGTGGCGCTGGAGGCGCTGTCGGACGGCGAGCACGCCATCAAGCAACAGGGCCAGAGCCTCAGTGGTTTATTGCAGTTGGCCGCGCCCTCGGACTTTGGTCGCAATGTGCTGCTGGGCTGGCTGGATGAGTTCAAGCTGGAGCACCCCACTATTCGTTTGCAACTGTTGCTCAACGACAGCAATGCCGACTTGTTTCGCGACACCGTCGACATCGCCTTGCGCTTCGGCGTGCCGAGAGACTCCAGCCTGGTGGCCCTGCCGGTGGTACCCGATCACCATCGCGTTGCCTGCGCCAGCCCCGACTACCTGGCGCGTCACGGCACCCCGCGTACGCCCGAAGATTTGGCCCATCACAGCACGCTGCGCTATATGCGCCGGGGCCAGGCCAATAGCACCTGGTATTTCCGCCAGGGGGCGTTGCTTCAAGAAGTCGAGGTGAGCGGTGACTACCTCAGCGATGACGGCGAGATTGTCCGCCGATGGGCGTTGGCGGGGCATGGCATTGCCTATAAGGCCAACCTGGATGTGGCCCGTGATATCCAGGCTGGGCGGTTGGTACCCTTGCTACCCGACTGGCAAGGCGAACCCGCGCCGTTCAACCTGATGTGCCCGCATCGCCTGCAAGTGTCGGAACGCGTGAAAGTGCTGCACCGTTTTTTACAGGCCCGCTGCCTGACTTTGCTACGCACATGAAGAAATGCCCCCAGGGCTTGTTCCAGAGCGCTCGGGTCTGGTATTGCATCACTTACATTTGCGTGAGGAGCTTTGCATGAATTACCGCACATTGGGCCAGTCCGGGTTGAAGGTCAGCGCACTCACCCTCGGCACCATGATGTTTGGCGAACAGACCAGCACCGAAGATTCGCTGCGCATCATCGACAAGGCCTGGGACCAGGGCATCAATTTCATCGACACGGCCGACCTGTATACAGGCGGGCGCTCCGAAGAAATCGTCGGTGAGGCGATCGCGCGCAACCGCCAGGATTGGGTGGTGGCCTCCAAGGTCGGCTTCGGCCCTACCGATGGCGTGCCCAACCGCAGCGGTTTGAGCCGCAAGCGTCTGTTCAACGCGCTGGACGCCAGCCTGGCACGCCTGGATACCGACTACCTGGACATCTACTACCTGCACCGCGAAGACCACGACACGCCGTTGGAGGTCACCGTGTCCGCCATGGGTGACCTGATCCGCCAGGGCAAGGTCCGCTATTGGGGCCTGTCCAATTACCGGGGTTGGCGCATCGCTGAAGTGATTCACGTGGCTGAACGCCTGGGCGTCGATAAACCCATCATCAGCCAGCCGTTGTACAACATCGTCAATCGCCAGGCCGAGGTCGAGCAGATCACCGCTGCAGCGGCGTACGGCCTGGGAGTGGTGCCGTACAGTCCACTGGCCCGAGGGGTCCTCAGCGGCAAGTACGCACCGGATGTCACGCCCGAGCCCGGCAGCCGTGCCGCGCGCCAGGATAAACGCATCCTGGAAACCGAGTGGCGAATTGAATCACTGCGCATTGCCCAGCAGATCCAGCAATACACCCAAGGGCGTGGCGTGGGGATCGTCGAGTTCGCAATCGCCTGGGTGCTGAACAATGCGGCGGTAAGCTCGGCGATTGTCGGGCCACGGACCGAGGCGCAGTGGGACGCCTACACCGGGGCGCTGGCGGTGAAGATCAGCGCTGAAGACGAGGCGTTCATTGATTCGTTGGTCACGCCGGGGCATTCGTCCTCGCCGGGGTTCAACGATGTCGGGCATTTTGTATCCGGTCGATTGGCACGCCTGTAGACTACCCGCGCAATAATTGGCTTTCGCGAGGACAACGTGTCTAAAGGTGTGGTGTTATCGGTCTTGGCTTCGGTGTTGTTTGCCGTGATGTATTACTTCACATCACTGCTAACGCCCTTGAGTGGCCTGGAGATTTTCGGCTGGCGCATGTTGCTCACCGTGCCCTGCATGACGGTGTTCATGCTCGTCAGCGGCGAGTGGCGCCGGGTCTGGGAACTGCTGCGCATGCTCGCGGCCGAGCCACGGCTGATCGGCGGTGTGCTGGTGTCGTCGGCCCTGCTCGGCGTGCAGCTGTGGTTGTTCATGTGGGCACCGCTCAACGGGCGCAGCCTGGATGTGTCGGTCGGTTACTTCCTGCTGCCGCTGACCATGGTGCTCACCGGGCGCCTGGTGTGGGGCGAACAGCTTTCCTACCTGCAAAAGATCGCGGTGTTTTTTGCCGGGCTCGGGGTACTCAACGAGTTATACCAGGCCGGTGGGTTCTCCTGGGCGACGCTGGTGGTGATCATCGGTTACCCGCTGTACTTTATCGTGCGTAAATACCTCAAGACCGACCACCTGGGCGGCCTGTGGCTGGACATGGCGCTGATGCTGCCGGTGGCATGGTGGTTTGTGCAAAGCGGCGAACAGGGCTTTGCAGTGATGGATGCCCACCCCAATTTGTATGCGCTGATCCCGATACTGGGTCTGATCAGCGCTTCGGCGTTGGTGAGCTATATCATCGCCAGCCGGCTGCTTGCGTTCAGCCTGTTCGGGCTGCTCAGTTATGTCGAGCCAGTGCTGTTGCTGGTGGTGGCGCTGCTGCTGGGTGAAGGGATCAAGGCAGGCCAATGGCTGACCTACATCCCGATCTGGATCGCGGTCATGGTGTTGGTGTTCGAAGGGTTCAAGCATCTGGTGCGGCAGCGTAGGGTTTGACCGACGAACAGTCGACAAACTGCAACTGTGCTTGATGATGTTGAGTAGCCCCATCATCATCCAAGGTGGTGAACTGTAATTGCGGGCCGGATAGGTCGCCGCGAGGCAACTCAGGTATCGCGACCCGTGCAGTAGCATAAGGTGCAACCATCGGCGGATCTTCGCTGTGATGCTCCACACCACCGAGTGTCAGAACCACACCAGACAAGGTCACGTGATACGCCGTGGGATTAAGCACCTCCAACCCCACGGCGTCCCCTCGGCTTAGGCACCATTGAAGCGCATGAACCACGTCCTGCACCTGTCCCGGCAATTCGGCGGGCCGGAGGAAAAGCTTGATCCGCGTACGAAAGGCAAATTGCAGGGCGTTGGTTTCATCGGATGCCTCAACGCTCGGTCTGATTGCCAGTACGTTCAGCCAGTACACCGACTCCCGGTCGGCCACCTGTTTTGGCGTTTGATCATGCATGATCCGCAAGGCGCGCCCGGTACCCGCGTTCATACGGGCGATGGGTGGCGTAATCGTGAACGGCACATCACTGTTCTCGGGTGCCGCCATCGCATCGCCATCATCGATCCACGCTTGCACTAGGCGCGGACCGTCAGCCTCATTGTGCAGATTGACCACCACCGTGCGCGCGGTAACCGGGTAGATGACACGCGTGCGGTCAATCACGATTTCGCCTTGCACGGCGATTGCCTGCAAGCTCATCAGCACGCCCAGGCCCCCGCGCCAAAGCGCGCTGCTCATCGGTAGCTCATTGTGAATGACGCCAACCCGTTCGCGCTGCCGGGACGGATCGAGGACGCGGTCTGGATATAACGTGCGGTCAAAGGGATCTGGACAGTCGCATTGCCAGTACTGCCGACCAGCCACTGATTCGGGTTCCCAATCGTCGTGGAGTCAGCCCCATAGCGCACCAGCGTGTTCCCCCGTAGTAATTGCAGAGCAACGCCACTGGCCACAGAGGTACGGGTCAAGGACAGCACGTCGCTGCGATTAGCCGGCACGGTCTGGTCTGTCACCGTCACAAATACGTCACGCGTTGCCCCGCCGATGCCACCCGCACATGACAGTGTGATATTGCGGGTCACGCTGCCGGCGAAGCTGCCCACGCCGCGAAAATCACGAGCAGCCACGGCCGGCATAGGCATGGCGACCGAAGGTGTTGAGACCCTGCAGGTGGGTTTTCGTGACGCATTGATGGTGACGTTGGAGAAGTTCACTGCGTAATAGCCAGCGCCGGTGATGGGCGTGCCGGTGATCGTATACCTTGCAATGTTTCTGGCGGTGATCGTGCCACCCGTTATGGCGCCTGTGGCGACAAAATAAATTCGGGTATCAAGCCCAAGGACAATGGGCCTTGCTCTGGCATCTCCAACAATGAGTGTGACACCTGCCGTGTTGATGGCCATGAACGGCCGGTTCGGGTCCCTCGCCATCAGGGCAAACCCCACCCCAGGCACATTGGTGGCATACACTGGCATTGAAAGCCCGCTAGCGAAAAATGTCCGGCCCGTCGGCGTGCTATTGACCAGTGCCAGCCTGGCCTGTGCCCCTAAAGCAATTCGTGTGGTACACCGAAGCGCGGACGATGGAGGACTGTCGAAGCGATAGCCGTTGGCGGACCCGACCACCTGCCCGATTTGCTGCCCCGCCGCAACCGTGATCGGGGGAATGGAAATATTCACCGCCGGGCCGGGAGCACAGGTGATCGCTTGAGCTTCCAGCGCCACCATCCATCCTCCCAGCACCACGCTGGCAAGTGAAAACCTAGTCATGAAAACAACACCTCTGTCATATCGAATAAGTCATGCGCCGCAACAGTCATCCATCGGCACTCACTCATAGCTGCCCCGCAACCTGGCGCCCTTGGCTTGCCACGCACACCCCCTGAAGGTAATCGGTAGTGGCCTGTCGTTGGCCCTCGGTGATCGGCGGCATGTGGTAGTAGATATCGCACTGCTCGGCGATTTTGCTGCCCCACTTGACGGTCAGACGACCTTCCTGCGGGATGTCTCGGACGAAGGCTTTACTGGCCTGCCCCACCACGCCTACCTCACGCCCTTGCGCATCAAATACCTGTGCTGCAAATGGCAGCGGGCTGCCATTCTCGTGGACGCCCTTGACCAGTACCGCCCGGCCACTGAGCGTGTCGAACTTGACCAGCGATACTGCGCCCGAGGTCGGTACGACGTTGCGCGTCGACTCCTGGAGCTCTACATCCATCGACATGCCTTCCGGATCGATTTCCACCGTATTATTCTGGAACGCCGTCAGATTGGGCACGACAGCGAACCCGCTGCTGTTGACCCGTGCACCGCTGCTCCCCCCGAGCCTGGCCCCTTCTGCACCTGGCACATGCACCAGCGCCGAGGCTTCGCCGAGGCTTTGCGAGAACGCGATACCTTCGGCATGAACGACCACCCCACCATCGGCGCCAAACGAAAGCTGCGAGCTATCGCGGCTCTGGCTATATCCGGCACGCAGTTGGGTGGCATCCGTGCGATAGCCGGCATAGGTGTTGAACTGGCCGGAGTGCGTGCTTTCACTGGTTGCGCGGCTGGCTGAAACACCGTAGTTGAGCGCGGTGTCCTCGCCCAGGAACCCGTTGATGCCCACCTGCTGCTGGCTGCCCCGTGTATCACCGGTGTCCCGGGAGAACGAAGTATTGATCGTCGGCGCTCGCGATTCGCCCCCCAGCGGCATCGACAGTGTGAGCATGTAGCGGTTATCGATACGCCCGGGTTGGCCGATACGCCCGAAAAACACATCGTCGCTGAGCTCGCTTTGGGTCAGTTGTCGCGTGTCCTGGACCCTGGAACGCTGTGCCGACAGGTTCCAGTTGACCTTGTTCCAGGTCGAGCCATAGCTGGCGGTGAATGAAACCTGGCGCCCTTCCTGTCCTCCCCAATAGTCGACGGAGCTGCCGTACAAGCTCAAGGTGCCGATACCCAACTGCTGGCTGACTGTCATGTCGAGCCGGCTTTTTTGCCGGGCATAGCTGTTGATGTCACCTGCCCGGCTCGCGATTTCGCGCACATTCAGTGCATCCTGCAGGTTCAGGTAACCCTCGGTGGAGAACCGGTACGCACCCAGCGCAAAATGCGTACCCGAGGCCGGCAGGCTTTTGTTGTAACCCAGCCCCAGGCTTTGCCCGGACTGGCGCCCATGATCGGGCACCTCGGTATGGGAGGTGGCAGTGTCCAGAGAGAACGCACCGAAGGACGTATTCAACGCGATACCGAGCTTTCCCTGTTCATAGCCTTTGGAAACACTGCCGCCACCGTAGACCGTCAGATCATCGGTCAAACCGTGCTGCAAAGTGCCTTGAAAGACGTTGGCGCCCTTCGCATCAACGCCCTTTTGCTGCACCTTACCCAAGGTGGCGCTGTACTTTGTCGCGTCGGCGCGCAATAACTGCGGGGCCACCGAGTACGGCACGACGAAGGTGTTCCGACGCCCGTCGACTTCGGTCACGCTGACGATCAAATCACCACCGTAGCCGGTGGCATGTAGGTCACTGATAACAAAGGGGCCGGGCGGTACCGTGGTCTCATAAATGGTGTAGCCGTTCTGGCTGACCGTGACCGTTGCATTACTGTCGGCCGTCCCCCGAACCTGCGGTGCGTAACCTTGCTGCGTCTGCGGGCGCATCCGGTCGTCGGTGGCCAGCGTGACGCCCCGCACGCGCACCCCGTCGACAATCTGTCCGTTGCTGAAGGTGTCTCCGAGGGTCAGTTGTGACTGCCAGGGGATGATGCTGCGCTGTACATAAGTGGACGTGTTCTGATAAGTCTCGAAGCCAGTGCGGTTGCCCCAGGCCTGGGCGCCCTGATGTCGCAAGCGCCATGCACCCAGGTTGATACCGGCATTGAGGCCCAGGTAAGTACGACCGTCACCTTCACCTGCGGTGACCGTATTGGTACTGAAGTTGTAATTGAGCAGCCCGGCGGCAATGCCCTCATCCAACAACTCGGGGTCAATGTAGCCGCGCATGGAACGCTTCATGTAGGCCTGCGGCACGCTGGCCGCCAACTCGAGTGCACCCGGATCGAACGTGCTGGATGCCATCGGAATCCACTGTCCCAGATCGCCGCAGTACTGGCCGGCGGCGGCAGGATTCGAGAGTTCGCGCCCATGGGCATCGGTATCGACTTTATCCATCGCGATGCCGATTTTTTCCAATACTTCACGACTCAAGCACGGCTGCGCCCCGGTCTTTGCATGGGCCGCAACAAACTCCACCTCCCTGCGCCCCAGGGTCTGGCCGTTGACTACGATATCTACGCGGTATATGCCAGGGCTCATCTGGTTGCTGGTATTGAACCGTGACGTGTCAACCGACGACGCCAGGCCACTGGAGAATGCGTTCAGATCAAAGCTCAACTCAGACGCAAGCGCGACATCGCTTGCGATCACGGCCGCACTCATCAAACCGCCCAGCATTATCGTGCGATGCTGGAATGGCAAAATCGGGGCGCAGCGATGCACCCGTACTTGGATGTGACTAGGCATAGTTATGACTTCAGTGGACGCTGAGAAATGTACGTTTGCTTGCCATCAGCAACGTTTCGGGGCCGCGTTCAGCGGTGCAATACAGCAGGCTGCGAGGATGAAAAGCCGCCGAAATCGTTGATATAAGTGAAATCCACCCGCGCATCGGCGGGTATTACCTTCGCGGCTTTCGGCACCGGCACCTTCAACGTGCCTCCTGGTTCCACCATGCCCTCCGTCAGGGACAGTTTTTCCGCTTCGGGACCAGAGCCCATGAGCAGGACAATGTCGTTGAAGGTGACGTGATACGCCGAGGGGTTATGCACCCGTATCACGCTGCCTTGGGCGCCCCGTTCCACGGACCAGCGCAACAGCCCAGGCGCCTCCTCGGGTGTTCCAGATAGCTGCGCCGGACGGAAAAACACTTTGGTGCGGATACGAAACGCGAACTTGAAGTGATTCCGCTGGCTGTCTTCAAGCGTGGGGTCAAACTCACTGGTAGCGCCAGGCACTTCAAGTACGTTCAACCAGAACAGCGACTCTCTATCCGTCGGCAGCGGTGCCTTGGTGTAGGACAGGCGCATGGACTGACTTTTGCCGGCGTCCAGGCGAAATACCGGAGGAGACAGCACGAAAGGCACATCGCTCAGTGTCGGCGCTTCCTGCGCGTCACCCGCGTCCAGCCACGCCTGGACCAGGCGGGGCGCGTGTTTGTCATCATTGGTTACTCGCACGGTGACCTCACGTCGCTGCTCGGGGTAAATCTGTCGCGTACCGTCGATAACCACTCCCGCGTGCACCGTGTGCGATGCCATCCCCAAAGCCAGGCTCAGCGCGACCCGCACCCCACGACGACTCAAGATCATCAGTAAATCCTGCATCAGGTAATCCTTGAAAACGGTTGTCCTGCGCCCGACCACTGGGTCGAGCGAGGATCTCAGGCAACAAACGCAGTGGTCATCAGCCTGGCTGCATCAAGGAAAGGTGACCGAGTACTGCACGCTGCTGGTGACATTGCCCGCGCCTGCCGCTCCGCCGTTGGCGATGTAGCGTGCGTAAAACGGCAAGGTCGCCAGACCACTGGTAACGGTGGCAACGGTCGAGTTATTACCTGTGCGCAAGTCCATTGGCGTGTTGGAAGCCCCATCGAGAATTTGTACCTCGACCCGGGAGGCGGGTGTCGCCGTTGCCGTGTTACGCAGGTTGCCGGTTGCCGGGTTGATGCCAGGGCTGGTCGGTTCATAACGTACGGCGACCTTGGTACCGTCCGGGCACCCGCCCGAGCCGCCCACATACACAAAGTAGCGCTTGGCGCCTGCCGTATCGCCTGCTGCCTTGAGAGCCGAGGTTTGTACGCGGTCAAGCACTACCGGAAAGTTAGCGCCTGAGCCTGGCGAGGCCCCGGTACCGCCGCTGATGGTGCAGGTGGTGCCACTGACCGAGCCGGTGATCGTGATGGTACCGTCTGCCGCATGCGCGGAGCTGGCAGCGAAGCCGCACAAAGCGAGCACTGCAGCCGCCAGAGTTTGTTTTGTCATAATCAGTCTTTCCTCACAATTGGGGTTCGCGAAACGCAAGGTTGCGACACAGGAGAAGATCAGCTCTTGCGTCACTCCTGAGTGGAAGCCATGTCGACTCCGTTCCCCTGCCCCGAGGATTTGTCTGTTACAAGATCGGTCGGACCTGTTTGGCAGGCAAAAAAAGGCTCCGTACCTTTCGATACGGAGCCTGTGCTTGAAGCGCCGGAACAGCCTGCCCGGCCTCACATGGATCAGTCGGCGGTCAAGACCCCACGACGCACCTGGTCGCGCTCGATCGACTCGAACAGTGCCTTGAAGTTGCCCTCGCCAAACCCATCGTCGCCTTTGCGCTGGATGAATTCGAAGAACACCGGGCCCATCAGGGTTTCCGAGAAGATCTGCAACAGAAGACGCTTGTCACCGGCAATCGACGAGCCGTCCAGCAGGATGCCGCGCGATTGCAACTGGTCCACTGGTTCACCGTGGTTCGGCAGGCGGCCTTCGAGCATTTCGTAATACGTGTCTGGCGGCGCCGTCATGAAGCGCATGCCGATCTTCTTCAGTGCATCCCAGGTCTTGACCAGGTCGTCAGTGAGGAACGCGACGTGCTGGATACCCTCACCGTTGAACTGCATCAGGAACTCTTCGATCTGCCCGGCCCCCTTGGACGACTCCTCGTTCAGCGGGATACGGATCTTGCCGTCCGGCGCGCTCATGGCCTTGGAGGTCAGGCCGGTGTACTCGCCCTTGATATCGAAATAACGCGCTTCGCGGAAGTTGAACAGCTTCTCGTAGAAGTTGGCCCAATAGATCATGCGTCCGCGATAGACGTTGTGGGTCAGGTGGTCGATGACCTTCAGGCCAGCGCCTACCGGGTTGCGATCAACACCTTCGAGGTAGACGAAGTCGATGTCGTAGATCGAGTTGCCTTCGCCGAAACGGTCGATCAGGTACAACGGCGAACCGCCAATGCCTTTGATCGCCGGCAGGTTCAGCTCCATCGGGCCGGTGTCGATGTGGATCGGCTGGGCGCCCAGTTCCAGGGCACGTTTGTAGGCCTGTTGCGAGTCCTTGACGCGGAACGCCATGCCGCACACCGACGGGCCATGCTCGGCCGCGAAGTAAGAAGCGAGGCTGTCAGGTTCGTTGTTGAGGATCAGGTTGATCTCGCCCTGGCGATACAGGTGCACGTTCTTGGAACGGTGGGTCGCCACTTTGGTGAAACCCATGATCTCGAAGATCGGCTCCAGGGTGCCTGGGGTGGGCGATGCAAATTCGATGAATTCAAAGCCCATCAGGCCCATTGGGTTGTCGAGTTGGTCGGTCATGTTCGGTGCCTCATCATTCTTGTGGGTAGCAATTGTTTAGTTGCAAGCAAGGATGAGGCTGGAGGGTGGCGCACAAGAAAGGCCTCGCACGCTGCGGGCGAGGAAGTCACCAAAGATGAGGGGGGAGCCAAGTAGCTTCATGGTGTCATCAGTCTCTGACGGCCGAGGCTTGCGTGAGCGCAAGTCCATATTCTTGTATGCGTAAACTGATTCTACACAGCGTAACCAGGTTTGTCCGTACTCTTATCAAATCCCCATTGCCCTGCCCCGCGCAAGGGGTTTGTTGCACAGGTAGATGCCCAACAGGATGACCGCGCCACCCGCCAGCATCGGCACCGTCAAGGCTTCGTCCAGCAGCAACGCGCCACATATCACCGCTGTCAGCGGGTTGAGGGCGATGAACACCCCGGAGCGGGTCGCGCCGATTCGCCGGATGCCGTCGTAGTAACCAATATAGGCCAGGGCTGAACCCAGCACGCCCAGGTACAGCAGGCTGTACCACTGCGCCAGCTGCAGCGCGCTGAAACCTTGCAGCGTCAGCCGACCGGTGGCAAGGGTGGCAAGGGTCAACATCAGCGTACCCCACAGCACCGACCAAGTGACGGTTTGCACCGGCCCCAACGTCTGGTTGAGTTCCCGGGACAGCAGCGAATAGGCCCCCCAGGCCATTACGCAGCCCAGGATCAACAGGTCACCGACCCAAGCGTTGCGGGCCCCCTGCATGAGGTTGGGATTGCGGCTCACGATCACCATAGCCGCCCCCAGCAGGCACAGCCCGATACCCAGCCACTTGGCCCGGCCCAGGCGCTCCTTGAACAACAACCAGGACGCCAGGCCGATCACTGCCGGGTTCAATGCCACGATCAACGACGCCCGCGACGCATTGATGTAGTGCAGGCCATAGAAAAAACACAGGTTGTAGAAAAAGATGCCGCATAGGCCCAGCAGTACCAGCCGCGCCATTTGCCCTGTAGTTGGGCGCGCCAGTGGGATGCGCGCACAGGCCAGGAACAGCAGCAACGCGAGGCTGGCCAGGATAAACCGCAGGCAGGCCGCGAGCAGCGGGTCCACGTGATCGGCCAGAAAGCGCCCGGCGACGAAGGTCCCGCCCCAGATCATGGTGACAGCGGCCAGCTTCAGGTAAGTGAGGCCTTCGCGGGCATGCATAAGAATGTGCTCAACGTGAGAAAGGATGGGACTATTCTTTTACTAATGATCAGTCATCGTAAAACAAGGCTTTACTCATGACCCTGACCCAGCTGGAAATCTTCTCCCTGGTCGCCGAACTCCGAGGTTTCACCAGTGCGGCGCATCGCCTGGGCATCAGCCAATCGGCGGTGTCCCATGCGATCAAGGCCCTGGAGCAGGAACTGGGGGTGGAGTTGTTTCGCCGGCACCAGACCTTGGTGGAACTGAGCGATATCGGCGCGCAGTTACTGGGGCGCGCACGGGGCATGCTGGGCCTGGCCAACACCTTGCAGCAGGAAGCCGCCGATGCCCGCGGGATGAAGCGCGGCACATTGCGTATAGGGTCGTTCGGCCCCACCGCTTCGAACCGTTTGCTACCGACCATTCTCAGCCACTTTCGAAGGGACTATCCGGGTATCGAGGTGCATGTAGACGAAGGGCCGGACCGGCAGGTCATTCAATGGCTGGATCAGCGCCGGGTGGATGTGGGCTTCGTGGTACTGGAGCAGGAACGCTTCGACACCGTGGCCCTGCTCGAAGACCAACTGGTGGCGCTGATACCGGTCGGCCATGCCTTGGCGGCAAGCATGGCGGTACCTTTGAAAGCGTTGTGCGATGACCCGTTCATCCTAACCGAGGCAGGCTCAGCAGAGCTGGTCACGCGTTTGTTTGGTGAAGCGCAGTTGCAACCTAAAGTGCGTTATCGCTGCACTCAGCTACTCACTACCCTGGAGGCGGTCAGCCGCGGCGACGGCCTGAGTATCGTGGCCCAGGGCTCACTGCCGGCCGATGCCGACCAGCGCTACGTTGCCCGCCCGTTGTCGCCGGGCGTACCGCGCCGCATAGGCCTGGCGGTGCTGGATCGCCGCCAGGCCTCTCCCGCAACCCTGGCGTTTATCGCACTGGCGCAAACGCTGTACCCTGATTCCGGGGCTCACCGGTAACTCAGGGTAAACGAGGCCAGGCCGTTGGCGGTCCCAGGCTTGATGGTCGACGCGGTTTGAACGTAACGGGCGGTCAAGGGAATCGTCAGGGCGCCGTTGCCCGTGTTTGCGACCTGCCATTGGTTCGGGTTGCCCACGCCGGAGGAATCAGGCCCATAGCTTACCAACCGATCGCCACTGAGCAATTGCAGGGCAACGCCACGGGCGTGCGAGTTGCGGGTCAAGGACAACTGGTTACTGCGGTTGCCGGGTTCCGTCTGGTCAGTCACGGTGATCCATACATCCAGGATGCCGCCGGTGCCGCCGGCACAGTCCAGGGTTATGTTGCGACTAACGCTGCCGGCGCTGCTGCCGACTCCCTTGAAATCACGGCTGGGCACCTGCCCCAGCGGCATTGCAAGCGACGGCGTGGTCACCCGGCAAGTTGGCTTTTGCGGCGGCAATATCACCGTATCGGCAAAGTTGACCGAGGCAGCGCCGGGGCTTTCGATGTTGACATTGGTCAGCATATACCTGGCGACTGTGTTCCCAGGGATGGTGCCCGAGGTGATCGGGCCCGTTGCCACCAGATACACGCGCCCTTGCAGGCCCCAGCCATTGGGTTTGTTGTGCTTGGTGTCCAACAGCGTGACGCCGGTGTGGGTGATGACCTTCAAATGCTGGGACGGATCCCCGGCCATCATGACGAACCCGACGCCAGGGTAGCTGGTCGCATAGACGGGCAACGTCAGCCCATTTGCGTTGAACGTCATGCCGGTTGCCGGCGAATTGACCACGCTGAGGTTGGCCGACACCGGCTGCGACAATGGCCAGTCGGTGTAGCGGCACCGCATGACAAAGCCATTGCCGGCGAAGTCATAGCCACTTGGGTAGCCAATCGCCTCGCCCACCTGCAGGTTGTTAGGCAGGGTGATGGGCGGGACGAACAGCGTCACCGGGGCTTGGGGGGTACAGACGCCTGCATTGAAATGCGCCTGTGCGTCCATCGCGACTGCGCAAATACTCAAGCACACGCCAATCTGTAAAAACCTGAACATCAATTGCCGGACACCGTTCATATCGCCAAATCCTTCGTGTGCCCCAAAGACACTGTGTGCGTACGCGTCATGCCATGGTCATCCAGGGTGGTAAATCGCAGCGCGACCGTACCCTGCCCCCACGGCGCCCTGCCCTCCAGCACGATGCGGGCAACCGAACGCGGCAACAGCATCGGCGGGGCCGCACTGTGGTACTCGACGCCATCGACGGTCAGCAATACGCTGGAAAGCGTCACATGAAAGGCACTGGGATTGCGCACCTGCAGGACAGGGCCGTCGCCCGCCAGGCGCCACTGCAACGTATCCACCGCCTGCTGTGCTTGGCCTGGCAACGCGTCCGGGCGCAGGAAGAGCTTGATCCGTGTGCGAAAGGCAAATTGCAGCTGGTTGCCGGTGTCGACAGACGGGCGGATCCCTAGCACATTCAGCCAGTACACCAACTCCTGAGGCACGGCCATGGCCTTGTCTTGGGTCGCGTGGTACATCACCCGCAATGCGCGGTGCTTGCCGGCATCCAGGCGCAGGATCGGCGGGGTCACCGTAAAGGGCACATCACTGGACTCGGGCGCGACCTGCGGGTCGCCCGCATCGATCCACACCTGGGCCAATCGCGGGCCGTCGGCCTCATTGTGCAGGTTGACCGTTACCCCAGCGGCGCTGGCCGGGTAAATGATGCGCGTGCGGTCAATGACGATTTCCCCATGGGCCAATACTGTCTGCACCGCCAGGGCCAGGCCAAGCAGCGCGCGGAGCAATCGATGAGTCATCAACTGCGCTCCTCGTCCGCATCACCATGGTCGGCACATTGACTGACCAACTGGTCCGCGCTTTCCTGGCGTTGCTCGGGCCTGCGCGGCGGCAAACGGTAATGGATGAAGCACTGGTCAGCCGCCCCTGCATTCCAGCGCACCGTCAACCGCCCCTGGTCGGCAACCCCGCGCACAAAAGCCTTGCCAGCCTGGCCGATCACGCCGATTTCGACGCCGCGCTCGTCAAACACTTGCGCGGCAAATGGCAACGGCTTGCCACCCATATGAGTGGCCTTGATCACCACGGCACGGCCACTGACGGTCTCGAACCTGACCAGTGAGACCGCTCCCAGCGTCGGCACCACGGCGTGACTCGATTCCTTGAGTTCGACATCCATGGGCATGCCCTCGGGATCGATATCCACTTCATTGCGCTGATAAGCCCTGAGGGCTGGCAGCACCGCATAGCCCTGCTTATCGATACGCGCCCCGCTGCTGCCGAGCCGGGCACCTTGTGCATCCGGCGCATACACCAGTGCCGAGGCTTCACCGAGGTTTTGCGCGAAGGTCACGCCACCCTCGTGGGCTATCAGCCCACCATCGGCACTCATGGATAGTTGCGAACTGTCGCGGGCCTGGGCATAGCCGGCCCGCAGGCTTGCAGCCCGGCTGCGATAGCCCGCGTAGGCATTGAAGCTGGAGCCTTGCTGGTGGCCCGTGCCACGGCTGCCGGTCAGCCCGTAGCTGCCTTCACCGGTGTCACCCAGCAAACCATTGATTCCCACCTGATGCTGGCTGCCGCGTGAATCGCCAGCATCGTGCGACAGGCTGCTGCTCAGGGTTGGCGCACGCGTTCCTGCGCCCAATGGCATGGACAGTGTCAGCACCAGGTGATTATCCACGCGCCCGGCTTGCGCCGACCGGCCAAAAAAGATTTCGTCGCTGCGCTCGTGATCGTTCAATTGATGGGTTTCACTGACACGCGAGCGCTGCGCCGAAAGGTTCCAGTTGAGTGACTTCCAATTAGCCGCATAACTGAGGGTGAAGGATGTCTGGCGCCCTTGGCGGCCTGCCCAGTAGTCGATGGAGCTGCCATACAGGCTCAGCGAGCCTGCACCCAACTGCTGGCTGATTGTCAGGTCGAGGCGGCTTTTCTGCCTGGCGTAACTGTTGATACTCCCGCCTTGGCCGGCCAGTTCCCGCACATTGAGCGCATCAGGCAGGTTCAGGTACCCGGCCGTGGAGAAACGATAGGCGCCCAGCGCAAAGTGCGTTCCCGAGAACGGCAGGTTCTTGTTATAGGCCAGGCCCCAGCTTTGCCCGCCGACTACGCCCTGCCCCTGAACCTGGGTGCGCGAGTGGGTGCTGTCGAGGGAGAACGCGCCAATCGGAGTACTCATCGCCAGGCCGGCCTTGGCCTGGCCGTAGCCTGGGGAAAGCGTACTGCCACCATAGGCGCTCAGACGATCGCCCAGGCCATGCTGCAGCGTACCCTGCAAGATCAGCGGGCTGGCATCGCTGACGCCGTATTGCTGCAACTGCCCCAAGGTCACGCTGTAGTGGCTGGCACCGTCACGCAGCAGGTAAGGCACCACGGAGTAAGGCACCACGAAGCTGCTGCGCCGGCCGTCGACCTCGGTGACGCTGACGTGCAGGTCGCCGCCGTACCCGGTGGGGTACAGGTCATCAATGACAAACGGCCCCGGGGCCACTGTGGTTTCGTAGAGGGTGTAGCCGTTCTGGCGCACTGTCACCGTTGCATTGCTGTCGGCAATGCCTCGCACCTGAGGCGCATAGCCTTGTTGCGACTGGGCAAGCATGCGGTCATCGGTGGCCAGGGTGATGCCGCGTATACGCACACCGTCGAGGATCTGGCCACTGCTGAAGCTGTCGCCGACGGTCAGTTGTGAACGCCAGGCGGCAAGGGACCGTTGCAGGTAGGTGGCGGTGTGTTGATAACGCGCCAGGCCGCTACCGGATGCCCATGCCTGTCCACCCTGATGGCGTAGCCGCCAGTCGCCCAGGTTGAGACCGCCGTTGAGGCCCAGGTAGCCACGATCCTCACCGACGCCCGCTGTCGCCGTCGCGGCACTGAAGTTGTAGTTGAGCAGCGCGGCGTCAATGCCATTGTCCCATTCAGACGGGTCAATGTAGCCGCGCGCGGAACGGTTGATATAGATCTGCGGGATGCTGACATCCAGGGTCAGGGTCTCGATATCGACGCGGCTGCTGGCCATGGGTATCCACTCGGCAAAATCCCGGCAGGTATGCTCGGTGTTATCCGCCAGCGCCTGCACAGAAACCCCCAGTTGGCCAAGCTCGGCAGCGTTCAGGCACGGCTGGGCGTCGTCCTGCCCGGCAAGGGGGGCGAAGGTGATCTCGCGGCGTCCCATCGATTGCCCGTTGAGCATCACGTCTACGCGGTAGACACCTGGCGCCAACACGTTGCTGGTATTGAAGCGTGAGATATCTGCCGAAGAGGACAGGCCGCTGGCGAACGCCTCGATGTCAAACACCAGTGGCGCGGCCTCTGCCGACATCAATAAGGTACTGAGCAGACCCAGCCACAGCAGTAAGCTGGGGTTGGCAAACAGCCAGGCCGTAAAGCGGTGAACGGGTATTTGCAATAAGGCATACATGATCAGAACTTCAGGGGAGCACGCTGCGGCACGGAGAATGCGCCGTAATCATTGATGTATTTGAAATGCACCTGGGCGTCGGCGGGTATTGCTTGTGCGACATCCCTGACGGGCAGCTTCAGGCTGCCGCCGGGGGGCACCATGCCCTCTCCCGCCGGTAACAGGCGAGCACCCGGGCCCGAGCCCATGGCCAAGGCAACCTCATTGAAGGTCACGTGATAAGCCGATGGGTTGTGCACTTCCAGTAGCGGTCCCTGGGCACTCCGGTGCAGGGTCCAGCGTAAGTGGGTGGGCGCCTCGTCCGCGGAGCCCGGCAATTGGGCCGGGCGGAAAAACACTTTGGTGCGGATACGAAAAGCGAACTGCAGGTGGTTCGAAGGGGCCTCTTGCGGGCTGCCCTGTGCCACGTTGACCTTGGGCGGTATCTCCAGGGCGTTGAGCCAGAACAACGATTCGCGGTCATCCGGCAGTGGGTCCTGGGTATACACCAGTCGCACCACCTGGCTTTTGCCCGCGTCCATGCGAAACACAGGCGGCGACAGGCTGAACGGCACGTCGCTGCCGGTGGGGTCTTGCGCCGGGTCGCCCTGGTCCAGCCATACTTGGACCAGGCGCGGCGCTCGCTGATCGTCATTGGTCAGGCGCAGCGTGATTTCTCGACGCTGCTGCGGATAGATGTGCCGCGTGCCGTCGATCACTACGCCGGCGTGAGCGGCGGACAGCAACCCGACACTGGTCAGCAGTGCGCTCAGCAGGGGGGTCACTAGCAATGTCCGGGCAAGCATTTCGTCTGTCCTTGCCTGGCGCACGGCCAGGCAACGGGGCCTCGATCAGGGGAACGTCACCGAGTACAGCACTTGCGTACTGACCGGGCCTGGCGTAGCAGTGCCCGTGGCAATGTATTGGGCAGCAAAGGGCAGCGACACCTCGCCGCTTGCCGGGACTTTCGCGGGGCTGGAGTTCTGGCCCAGGCGCAGATCCATGGGCTGGTGGGTGACGCCATCCACAAGTTGCACCTCAACGAGGGTGGCAGGCGTCGGCTTGGCGGGTGCCTGGTTGACCAGGTTACCGGTCGCCGGATTGATCGCGGGGCTGCTGCTCTCATACATCACGGCGACCGTCGTATCCTTCGGGCAGGAACCGACATGGATGTAATAGGGTTTCGCCCCGGCAGTCTGGCCGGGCGCCTTGAGCGCGCTGGCCTGGACCTTGTTGAGTGGCACCGAAAAGTCCGGGCTGGTGCCGGGCGCAGAGCCCGTGCCACCGCTGATGCTGCAAGTGGTGCCGGTGATTTCACCGGTCAAGGTGATCTTGCCGTCTGCGGCGACAACAGGCAGAGCGGCAACGCCGGTGACCGCCAGAAATACAACGGCCAATGCGATAGTTTTCATTACAGATACTTCCTCGTGAATGTCAGTGAAAGAGTTGCAAGCCATGACTCATCAATCGAAGGGCGAGACGCGGCCCTCCCGCCAAAATTGGGCTGAGCGGCTATGAAAGAGGCTGTAGGGATTAAGGGCTACCGAGTCTCTTACGTTTTGCAATGAAGTTTATGTTGCCAAGTTGAAGTGCCCGCCACAACTGACCGAACGGCTAGGTCAGTAGGCGTTAAACAAGTGAGCAGCCCCGTGCAATGCCATCTATCATCGGCAGAGCCCACTCTCTTTTTCACGATTGACTGCTCCCATGCCCCTGACCGTCAAAGGCCCAAGAAGCCGAGCCGCACGCTATTTCATCAGCACCCTGTGCGGGCTGCTGCCCATTCTGTTGGGGGTGGTAATTCTTTACTGGCAAGCCGAACGCACGCTCGAGCAAAGCACAGCGCAAACCGCTCAAGAAGCGGTGCGCCAGTTCGACCTGATGCTGGACAATACCGCCATCGCTGCCCAGGCTTTGCTGCCGCTGGCCGGTAAACCTTGTGACAGCGTCGCCAAGTTGGCGCTACGTGAACAAGTCACGCGCCGGCCGTTTGTGCGGGCCACGACGCTGTCCTGGCAGAAAAACATCTATTGCAGCTCGTTGTTTGGCGGTCGCTACCAATCGCCCGTCAACCCGGACGACTATGTGGATGGGCGCCTGTGGTTGATGAATGGCAACCCCGTTACACCCGATACCGCGCTATTGGTGTATCGCCTGGTGGAAGGCGATCAAGGCGCGTTTGCCTCGGTTGACGGTTACCACCTCACCAACGCCTTGCGCCTGATCAGCCGTTACGCGAACTTGGTATTGCACGTCGGCCCGAACTGGCTGGGTGCCGACGGCAAGGTGCATCAAGGCGCGCTGCCGGTATTTGCCGTGGCGCCACAACGCCTGGCTTCCGAGCGCTATCAATACAGTGTCGAGGCAGGGATGCCCGAGGGTGAAGTCTGGCGCTACATGCAGGCGCGGTATCCAGCGCTGTTCAGCCTGGTGGTGTTCTTCGGGATATTGGCGGGGCTGCTCGCTCACTGGCTGCAAAAGCGCTCGTCCGCGCCGACCCACGAGTTACAACGCGCCCTGGGAGCCAATGAGTTCATCCCGTATTTCCAACCGGTGGTACGGGGTGACACACGCCAATGGGCCGGCTGTGAGGTCCTGATGCGCTGGAAGCATCCCAAAGAAGGCCTGGTGCGCCCGGACTTGTTTATTCCCCTGGCCGAAGACTCTGGCCTGATCGTGCCGATGACCCGTGCCCTGTTGCGCCAGACCGCCGCGCAATTGGCGCCTCATGCTGCACGTTTCAGCCCTGGCTTTCATATCGGCGTGAACATCACCGCGCGCCATTGCCAGGACATGGCACTGGTGCAGGACTGCCGGGAATTCCTCGCCGCGTTCCCACCCGGCCAGGTCACCCTGGTGCTGGAGTTGACCGAGCGGGAACTGATCGAACCCACCGAGACCACCCGCCGCCTGTTCGAGGCGCTGCATCAAATGGGGGTCATGATCGCCATTGATGACTTCGGCACCGGCCACTCCAGCTTGGGCTATTTGCGCAATTTCAATGTCGACTACTTGAAGATCGATCAAAGCTTTGTCGCCATGATCGGTGCGGATGCGTTGTCGCGGCATATTCTAGACAGCATCATAGAGTTGTCGGTCAAGCTGGATCTAGGCATTGTTGCCGAAGGCGTAGAAACAGCCCAACAGTGTGAATACCTCGTTGCCCAGGGCGTGGATTTCCTACAGGGTTACCTGTTTGGTCGACCATTACCCTGCGATGAATTCATTAAATCGTTGGGTATCGTTGAATAGCCGTGTACGACCTACCATGAAAGATTGGTCTTTCTTTAAAAGACATGATTTACTCGAGATGAATTAACTACTACAATTTTTTCTGCCTGTGCAGAACTCGCAGAAGGGTCTTTTTCGTTGACGTGGCTTAACGTTCTTGGCTTATAGCTTTGTCTGCAGTTGATATCAGCAACTACATTATTGGAGTATAGATTTTGTCCAGACTCGCCGAATTTCGCGCAGCAGAAAAAGCCCTTCAAGAGCAGCTTGCCCAGCTGGAATCCTTGAAGAACGACGCTGGCCTGAAGAAAGAAATCGAATTCGAAGAAAAGCTCAAGACGCTGATGGGCAAATACGACAAAAGCCTGCGCGATGTGATCGCCATCCTCGATCCAGCGCCACGCAAAGGCGGCGCACCGGCCGCCGCGGCGCCAAAACAGCGCCGCGCACGGGTGGTCAAGGTTTACCACAACCCGCACACCGGCGAGCTGATCGAGACCAAAGGTGGCAACCACCGCGGCCTCAAAGCCTGGAAAGAGCAGTACGGCGCCGCCACTGTAGACTCCTGGCTTCGCGGCTGAAAAAACAGCCCCGCATACGCGGGGCTTTTTTTGCTCTAACGGTTCGGAATCGAACTTGACTCAGCGTTCATGTTGTTCACATTCGCTCAGCCTGAACCTGTCAAAGTTTCAGACTGTTACGCACCAGACTGACTTCCGCCTTGCTCGCCTCGTACGCTTGCGCCTGGCCCGCGTATGAAAAAACATAGGCTTTGTCGACATCCAGCGCACCGACTAATGTTTGCGACAATACGTGTCGACCGTTCTCGGTAATCACACAGGTAGTTTCCAATGCATCAAGACGACTCAATGTCGTGGGGTGCATTTTGCTGCACACGCTTTGATAACCGCCGCGGGCAAAGTCTTTCTGGATCGACTTGCGCATCTCCAGCAACACGCCGGGAAGATTAACTTTATGGCCGGCCTCAATCGGCGTTCCGGTCAACTCCATCACCATCAACGTGGCGCCATTTTCATCATTCTTGATCGCTCGCTGCCGGGACACTGCTTGGGGTTTGGCAGGGAGCTCGCCGTCAGGCACGACTTCCTCGACCTGCCAACCGCTGGGCCAATGGATTTCCGGCTCGGCGGCCAGCACAAACGGGCTGCCCAACAACACGCACACAGCACTCAATAGTGGCCTACGAAACTCGATCATTGCAAAAACACCCAAGGTTCCAGCCGCAAAGTGTGCGGCCCGGCATGCGCTGACCGCAAGGGTTAGGCGCGCTTTTTCATTTGGCGCAGCCGGTGCGGCTTGCGTATCATGGCCCGCCTGCATGGACGCAGGCCGCAAGCCAATGGACCGCTCATCTCACATTTTTTCTGGAGGGCCCATGAGCCTGCACGAATTGAACACCTTCCCGGGCGTCACTGCCCAACCCGACAACGCCACGGCGAACTTTGTGTTCAACCACACCATGTTGCGGGTCAAGGACATCACCAAGTCGCTGGACTTCTACACGCGCATCCTGGGTTTCTCCCTGGTCGAGAAACGTGACTTCCCGGAAGCCGAATTCAGCCTGTACTTCCTGGCTCTGGTGGACAAGGCCCAGATCCCGGCCGACGCGGCCGAGCGCACCCAGTGGATGAAGTCGATTCCGGGCATCCTCGAACTGACCCACAACCACGGCACCGAAAACGATGCCGACTTTGCCTACCACAACGGCAACACCGACCCGCGTGGTTTTGGCCATATCTGCATCTCGGTGCCGGACATTGTCGCGGCGTGCGAACGTTTCGAAGCCTTGGGCTGTGATTTCCAGAAGCGCCTGACGGATGGCCGCATGAAGAGCCTCGCGTTCATCAAAGACCCGGATGCTTATTGGGTTGAAATCATCCAGCCAGCACCGATGTAATAAGCACTGCGTGACGCGGAGCGTCACCGGATGCATTCCCACGCCGAGCGTGGGAACGAGAAAAACCCCATGATCGCTCATGGGGTTTTTTATTTGCAGCCCAGGATTACGCCGGAGCAGAGGTACGGATCAAGTGATCGAACGCGCTCAACGAAGCCTTGGCACCCTCGCCTACTGCAATCACGATCTGCTTGTACGGCACGGTGGTTACGTCACCGGCGGCGAACACGCCAGGCAGTGAAGTCTCGCCACGGGCATCGACAATGATCTCGCCACGCGGCGACAGCTCTACGCTGCCTTTGAGCCAGTCGGTGTTGGGCAGCAAGCCAATCTGCACAAAGATGCCTTCCAGGTCGATGGTCTTGAACTCACCAGTGTCGCGGTCCTTGTAGGCAAGGCCGGTGACTTTCTGACCATCGCCTTTGACCTCACTGGTCAGCGCGCTGGTGATCACATCCACGTTCGGCAGGCTGTAGACCTTGCGTTGCAATACTGCATCGGCGCGCAGCTTGCTGTCGAATTCAAGCAAGGTGACATGGCTGACGATACCGGCCAGGTCAATGGCCGCTTCCACGCCGGAGTTACCGCCGCCGATCACCGCCACACGCTTGCCCTTGAACAGCGGGCCATCGCAATGCGGGCAGAAGCAAACGCCCTTGGCCTTGTATTCCTGCTCACCGGGCACACCCATCTCTCTCCAGCGGGCGCCTGTGGCCAGGATCACGGTCTTGGACTTGAGGGTCGCACCGCTTTCGAAGCGAATTTCGTGCAGCTCACCGGCATTTTTTGCCGGAATCAAGCTACTGGCGCGTTGCAGGTTCATGATGTCCACGTCGTACTGACGCACATGGGCTTCCAGTGCGCTGGCCAGTTTCGGCCCTTCGGTTTCCTGTACCGAGATAAAGTTCTCGATGGACATGGTGTCCAGCACCTGGCCACCAAAGCGTTCAGCCGCCACACCGGTCCGAATACCTTTACGTGCCGCATAGATGGCAGCCGAAGACCCGGCCGGGCCACCGCCAACTACCAGGACGTCGAAGGCATCCTTGGCGCTGATTTTCTCCGCGGCTTTCTCGATACCGCTGGTGTCGAGCTTGGCGAGGATTTCTTCAAGGCCCATACGGCCCTGGCCAAAGTTGACCCCGTTCAAGTAGACACTCGGGACCGCCATGATCTGGCGCTCATCGACTTCAGCCTGGAACAGCGCGCCATCAATCGCAACGTGGCGGATGTTCGGGTTCAGCACGGCCATCAGGTTCAGCGCCTGGACCACGTCCGGGCAGTTCTGGCACGACAGCGAGAAGTAAGTCTCGAAGCTGAACTCGCCTTTGAGGGCGCGGATCTGTTCAATCACCTCGACACTGGCCTTCGACGGGTGGCCACCGACTTGCAGCAGGGCCAGCACCAGCGAAGTGAATTCATGGCCCATGGGGATGCCGGCGAAACGCAGGCTGATCTCGGCACCCGGGCGGTTGATGGAGAACGATGGCTTGCGCCCATCATTGCCATCGGTGTTCAGAGTAATCAGCGTGGAGAGACTGGTTACGTCCTGCAAAAGAGCAAGCATTTCCTGGGATTTCGCACCGTCGTCGAGGGAGGCGACGATCTCGATCGGCTGGGTGACCCGTTCCAGGTATGACTTCAACTGAGCTTTAAGATTGGCGTCCAACATACGGGCGATTTCCTGTTCATTCGGTTTATTGCAGACAAAAAAACGCCCGAGCGAATCTCGCCCGGGCGTTTTGAGGGCGGATGCAGCTTACTTAAGTGCGGATACCCGCCCTTGATACGCGTTCACAGACTTAGATCTTGCCGACCAGGTCCAGAGACGGCGCCAGAGTGGCCTCGCCTTCTTTCCACTTGGCTGGGCACACTTCACCCGGGTGGGCGGCAACGTACTGAGCAGCCTTGATCTTGCGCAGCAACTCGGAAGCGTCACGGCCTACACCACCGTCGTTCAGTTCAACGATCTTGATCTGACCTTCTGGGTTGATCACGAAGGTGCCGCGGTCTGCCAGGCCAGCTTCTTCGATCAGTACGTCGAAGTTGCGGGAGATGGTCAGGGTTGGGTCGCCGATCATGGTGTACTGGATTTTGCCGATGGCTGGCGAAGTGTTGTGCCAGGCAGCGTGGGCGAAGTGGGTGTCGGTGGAAACGCTGTAGATTTCGACGCCCAGCTTCTGGAATTCGGCGTAGTTGTCAGCCAGGTCTTCCAGTTCGGTTGGGCAGACGAAGGTGAAATCGGCTGGGTAGAAGAAGACAACCGACCACTTGCCTTTCAGGTCAGCGTCGGTCACATCGACGAAGCTGCCGTTTTTGAAAGCGGTGGCTTTAAACGGTTTTACTTGGCTGTTGATGATAGGCATCGTTGACTCTCCGTCAGGGGTTAAGAAGTTGATGAGGTGAATCCTACCGGCTCTCTCGGTCGATGGCTCATTGGCAAACCTGATGCTGACGATTGGGTTTCTCTATCAGGTGACGCTATTAATAGAAAAAATCTCAAATCAGCGGTTGGGTTGCCAGGGTCATGCCTAGAAACGGCGTCGCTTCAACATAGCGCATCGCAGATTTCATGTCGTTCCAGCCGACGTAACTCATCAGCGACTTCAAATCCCAACCACTTCGATGCGCCCAAGTGGCGAAACCCCGACGCAGGGAGTGGCTGGTGTATTGATCGGCGGGGATGCCTGCGCGCTCAAGGGCCTGGCGCAACAACGGGATCACACTGTTGGGGTGCAAGCCCTCCTCACCCAGGTTGCCCCAGCGGTCAATGCCGCGAAACACCGGGCCGCGCACCAACGCCGAGGCGCTGAGCCACTCGCTATAAGCCTGCACCGGGCACAGCCGCAGCAACGCTGGGGTCTGGTAGGTTTTGCCGAGGTTGTCACGGTCACTTTTGCTGCGTGGCAAGTACAGGCTGATGCCTGCGCCTGGCACGGCCTGCACGTGCTCAATGCTTAATCGGCACAGCTCATCACTGCGAAAGCCGCGCCAGAAGCCCAGCAGAATCAGCGCAGCGTCGCGCTTGGCCCGCAGCAAGCGCGGCTGGTCGTGATGCTCGCTGGCCTGTTTGGCTTCAATGTCCAGGGCAGCGATTACTTGCTCCAACTGCGTGAGCTGCAAAGGCTCGGCCTGCCGCTCACGCGCCGGGTGCACAGCGCGGATGCCCTTGAGCACCTTGCGTACCACCGGCGCCTTCGTCGGGTCGGCAAACCCTTGGCTGGTATGCCATTGCGCCAAGGCCGAGAGCCGCAGTTTCAAGGTGTTGACTGCCAATACCCCGGCATGCGCCACGAGGTAGCGCGCCACACTCTCGCTGGTGGCCGGCAGAAACCCTCCCCAACTGACTTCGAAATGCTCGATGGCTGCGCGGTAGCTGCGGCGCGTGTTGTCGCGGGTGGCGGCGTTGAGATATCGATCCAGGTCGCTCATAGGCGTCTTTTCGTACTGCTGAAGGGTGTATGGCTGATCAAAATGCTTATGACACGGGATAATACGCCAATATCCCATCTGTTAAATCATGAATTTAAACAAGTTTTTAATCGTGATATAGTATGTAAATACATACCACGTACCACAGTACTAAATCGACGGAGACCCCATGGCTCGCGGCGGCATAAACAAAGCAGTAGTGCAAACGGCACGCCTGGCGATCCTCGCCCGCGGCGAAAACCCCAGCATCGATGCGGTGCGTATCGAAATGGGCAATACCGGCTCGAAAACCACCATTCATCGCTATTTGAAAGAGCTGGACGAAAGCGAGACGCGCCAGACCATCACCCAAGCGCCAATTGATGATGAGCTGGGCGAGCTAGTCGCCCGCCTGTCCCAGCGCCTGAAAGAGAAGGCTCAAGAGCCGATCGACCTGGCCCTGGCGCAATTCGAGCAACAAAAAGCCGCCCTGCTCGCCCAGGTAGAAACCCTGGAAGAAGCGCACACCCAGCTCAAACAGCAATTTGATATCCAGGCCGCTGCCCTCGCTGAAGAAAGCGCGGCGCTGCAAACCGCCAGCACCAGCCTGCAGACCGAGCAAACCCGTAACGCCGGGTTGAGCCAGGCGTGCAGCGACTACGAGCTAAGGCTCAACGACAAAGACGAGCAAATTCGCTCACTGGAAGAAAAACACCTGCACGCCCGCGATGCGCTTGAGCATTACCGCACTGCCATCAAGGAGCAGCGCGAGCAGGAACAGCGTCGCCATGAGGGCCAGTTGCAACAGGTACAGGCCGAATTGCGTCAGGCGCAGCAAAGCGCACTGGTGCGCCAGGACGAAATCACCCAACTGCATCGCGACAACGAGCGCCTGCTGAGTGAGCAGCGAGTGACAACCAAGGAATTGAAAGCGCTGCAGGAGCAAGCTCGCCAGGACCAGGCGCTACAGCTGAAACTCAAGGAGCAGCTCAGCCAGATCGACAGCGAACGCACCCTGCTCCAGGAACGCCTGCGGGTTGCCGTGCTGGACAGCCAATCGCGCCAAGCGTCACTGCTGGAGTATCAGCAGCACAACAAGGCGCTTGAGCTGGACCTGATCAAGGCCCAGGCAAGCATCGAAGCCCTGCGCCTGGCGACCGTCGTTGCAACGGCACCAGAGGCGGCAGAGCCAACCTGATCAGTCCGCTACAGGCGTGCGCATGGTGACGAATTCTTCCGCCGCCGTAGGATGCACGCCGATAGTTTCATCGAAATGCTGCTTGGTCGCGCCCGCCTTGAGCGCGATCGCCAGCCCTTGCACGATCTCACCCGCATCCGGGCCGACCATGTGGCAACCCAGTACTTTGTCGGTGTCGGCGTCGACCACCAGCTTCATCAAGGTCTTTTCCTGGCAATCGGTCAGGGTCAGCTTCATCGGCCGGAACCGGCTTTCAAAGATCTGCACGTTGTGGCCATTTTTGCGTGCATCTTCTTCTGTCAGGCCGACTGTGCCGATATTCGGCAGGCTGAATACCGCCGTCGCGATATTGGCGTAATCCACCGGGCGGTATTGCTCGGGCTTGAACAACCGCCGCGCCACGGCCATGCCTTCAGCCAGGGCCACCGGCGTCAGCTGCACACGACCAATCACATCGCCAATCGCCAGGATCGACGGCTCGGCGGTCTGGTAGAGATCATCCACCGCGATGAAACCGCGCTCATCCAGTTTGACCCCGGTATTTTCCAGGCCCAGGTTATCCAGCATCGGACGGCGGCCAGTGGCGTAGAACACGCAATCGGCTTCCAGCACGCGGCCATCCTTCAAAGTGGCCTTGAGGCTGCCGTCGGCCTGTTTGTCGATGCGCTCGATGTCGGCATTGAACTGCAAGTCCAGGCCGCGCTTGGTCAGCTCTTCTTGCAGGTGTTTGCGCACCGAACCGTCAAAGCCGCGCAAGAACAAGTCACCGCGATACAGCAATGAAGTGTGTGCGCCCAAGCCGTGGAAGATGCCCGCGAACTCAACGGCGATATAACCACCACCCACTACCAGCACGCGCTTGGGCAGCTCTTTAAGGAAGAATGCCTCATTGGAGCCAATGGCGTGCTCGCGCCCTGGAATCTCAGGGATCTGCGGCCAGCCGCCGGTGGCGATCAGGATGTGCCTGGCAGTGAAGCGCTCACCATTGATCTCCACCTGATGGGCATCGACCAGGCGTGCATGTCCTTCATGCAGGGTCACGCCGCTGTTGACCAACAGGTTGCGATAGATACCGTTGAGGCGGTTGATCTCACGATCCTTGTTGGCGATCAAGGTCGCCCAATCAAAGTTCGCCTCGCCCAGGGACCAGCCAAAGCCGCTGGCCTGCTCAAAATCTTCGGCAAAATGCGCGCCGTACACCAACAGTTTCTTTGGCACGCAGCCGACGTTCACACAGGTGCCGCCCAGGTAGCGGCTCTCGGCCACAGCCACCTTGGCGCCAAAGCCCGCGGCAAAGCGCGCCGCGCGAACACCACCGGAACCGGCGCCAATTACATACAGGTCAAAATCGTAGGCCATTTCACTCTCCTCGGCAGTACACCAGCATACCGACTTACATGGGGCTGAAAAACGAAAAAGCCACCCGAAGGTGGCTTTCGCTTAAAACGTGCCGGCAAGCGTGGATCAGTAAGCCTTGCCCGTCTTGTAGAAATGCTCGTAGCAGAAGTTGGTCGCTTCGATGTAGCCCTCAGCGCCGCCGCAGTCGAAACGCTGGCCCTTGAACTTGTAGGCAATCACGCAGCCGTCTTTGGCTTGTTTGAGCAGAGCGTCGGTGATCTGGATCTCGCCACCCTTGCCTGGCTCGGTTTCTTCGATCAGCTTGAAGATGTCCGGCGTGAGGATGTAACGACCGATGATCGCCAGGTTCGATGGCGCGTCTTCCGGCGCTGGCTTCTCGACCATGTCGCGTACGCGGATCAGGCCATCGCCAATATCGTCGCCGGCGATAACACCGTACTTATTGGTTTCGGTTGGGTTGACTTCCATCACCGCAACGATGGTGCAACGGTATTTCTGGTAGAGCTTGACCATCTGGGTCAGCACACCGTCGCCTTCCAGGTTGACGCACAAGTCATCCGCCAGGACCACGGCGAAGGGTTCATCACCGATCAGCGGGCGGCCGGTAAGGATGGCGTGGCCCAGGCCTTTCATTTGAGTCTGACGGGTGTAGGAGAACGAGCACTCGTCGAGCAGTTTACGGATACCGACCAGGTATTTTTCCTTGTCGGTGCCCTTGATCTGGTTTTCCAGCTCATAGCTGATGTCGAAGTGGTCTTCCAGCGCGCGCTTACCACGACCCGTGACGATGGAGATCTCGTTCAAACCGGCATCCAGAGCCTCTTCCACACCGTACTGAATCAGTGGCTTGTTCACCACTGGCAGCATTTCCTTGGGCATGGCTTTGGTCGCTGGCAAGAAGCGAGTGCCGTAACCGGCTGCTGGGAACAAGCATTTCTTGATCATATGAGTCCTTACAAAGGGCTGTGCGTACGGAATTCGGCGCAGTCTAATCAGGCCGCAGTCACCTTACAATGGGGTCCTGCTGGCGTTGCGATGTCATCATAGAGAAAAAATGTCGGCGTAAGTTCCGCTGATCCTGCAATGGGTGTCACCAACGGTTGGTCAGAACTCGCATCGACCCCTTGTTTGCAAGGGCTGCAATGGTTTTAGCACGCTTTTGCACCCCTGGCACTGACCCGCAACAACTTGCGCCCTGCCCCGGCATTTGGCGCTATCATGGGCGCCTTGAACCAAGACCACGAGATTGCCAACAGATGTCAGAACCAAAAGGTGTAAACGGCTACCTGATCACTAAGCGAGCAGAGGGCTGGCACTTGATCAATTTTCACGGTGACAGCGTTGCCGGCGTATTCGACTCCGAAAGCATGGCGATCGCCGTCGCCGAAGTGTTTGTGGATGAGGCAGGCCATGCATCGAGCAAGCGGCCGAAAACCAAGTAAGCCTCTTTGCACTGCTTTGAAAGCCCCGTTAAACGGGGCTTTTTTGTTTGTCTGTACCTAGATGGCAGTTCGCTATAATCTTCAACAACGCCACGACAGTGTCAGCGCGCCCTTCCAATACCCTCGATGACGACCCCCTCTATGAAAAAAATCCTGGCACTGACCGCGGTACTGGCACTCGCCGGCTGCACCACCGCCTCCGACACCCTGCTGAAAAATGGCGAGCAAGGCCTGACCATCGACTGCTCGGGCGAGGCCAATTCATGGGCCAGTTGCTACGAGAAGGCGGACGCCTCCTGCGCGGGCACCGGTTACCGCATCGTCGGCACCAATGGCACGCCGGCACTCAAGGAAAGCGACAAGACCCTGGGCCAGGACGTGGGCAACTTCAAAGGCCGCAGCGTGGTGGTGGTCTGCAAGTAACGTTGCTACAGGTGCACTTCAGCGAACTTGATCCCCAGGCCCCGCAGGATTTCGATCAGGTCATCCAGGCGAGCAAATGATTCGACCTCATCCTGCTCGTCCACCAAGAAGTAGCTGCGCCCGCCGCTCTTCTTGAAAAATACGATCCACTCGCCCAGATCGGCGGGGTTCTGGATGACATGGGTGGCCGAGATCTGCCCTTCGGCATGGCGGGCTTTGACGTGTTCTCGTTTCATAACGGGCTTTCCAGAAAAACAAATGCCGCTCAAACCCCGGGTTTGAGCGGCATCTTTATAGTGAATGCCCGACAGTTTAACGGATGCATGCCGTCCCTGCAGGGTAAGGGCTTTTTTTTATCGGGTGTGAGGGATGAGTCTGGAGTTCAACCGGAAATGCATTCTTCCCCAGCCTTCTTCACGTCGCCTGGGCGGATCGGCACATTGGACATGCTTTCATAAAGCTTGATGCTGCTACCGCTGGAGCGGTCTTCGATTTCAAAGATCGCCGACGGGTCTGCCGAGAACTTCTGCGGCACGATCACCTGAATGCCGTCTTTATGGGGCTCGATCTGCGGCGGCCGACGGGTCGCCTCCAATTTGCGTACCACACACGCCGCATATTCCTGCGGTTTCTTCCCTGAGATGACCACCAATGTTGGCGGGGTCTGCTTGATATCTGCAACCGAAGCACACCCACCTATTGCCAAGGCCAGCACCAACACACTCCACTTCATACAAAAACCTCCGATAAAGACCCTACGACAGCGGGGATGGTAATTTTCTCCCACCAACGTAGGATTTATCTGTGATAACTCGGTAAATAACTGTTTTAAATTGTCGAAGTCGTCGACGACGGCCCGATAATAAACGCGCTGGGGCTGATAAACTCCATCTTAACCTACGTATCGTTCTGATTTTTCAGAAAAAGCCCTTCTGGAGACACCCCATGAAATTCATCCACCAGCGTGAGCACCTCAACGAGGGAGACATTGTCGTCATCGAATGCTCGCAGACCTGCAATATTCGCCTGATGAGCGATGCGAACTTTCGCAGCTTCAAAAATGGCGGCCGCCACACCTACCACGGCGGCGCATTTGATAAATTCCCGGCCAAGATCACCGCGCCCAGCACCGGGTTCTGGAACATCACCCTGGATGTGGTGACCCGTCGCGCCATCAGCGTGACCCGCAAGCCTGCGTTGTCCCACAAGATTCGTATCGTTCGTCGTACCAGCAGCAAGCTGAGCTGACCCGAACACCTGACAGGAAAAAAGCTGTGACCACCACAACCAAATACGTCATCAAGTACAAGCTCAACGGCGAACGCCGCTTTGAATTTGCCCAGTTGCAAAACAACAGCATCGAAGAAGCCAAGCAAGCCTTGGCAAAAATTCATGATGCCAGCGACGAAATCACCGACATCAACGTGAGCAAGGCGCTGTAAGCCATGCCTGGCCCTACCGCCGATTTGTTTGCCGACGAGGCCCTGCAACAGCCTGCCGGGCGCGAGCAAATTGGCGAAGAATCCTACGTACTGAGGGGCTATGCCCTGCCCTGGATCGAGCGGTTATTGCCTGAACTGCGGCGTGTCCTGGCTCAATCACCGTTTCGGCAGATGGTCACCCCCGGCGGCTTTACCATGTCGGCGGCGCTGAGCAGTTGCGGCGAGCTGGGCTGGACCACCGACGCCCATGGCTATCGCTACAGCCCACTCGACCCGCGCAGCCAGCAACCTTGGCCCGTCATGCCCGACACATTGCGCCAACTGGCGGTGGCTGCGGCTAACGAGGCCGGCTTTGGCGGTTTTCAACCCGATGCCTGCTTGATCAACCGTTACGTGCCAGGGGCAAAAATGTCCCTGCATCAGGATAAGAACGAGCGCAGCTACAGCGCGCCCGTGGTCTCGGTGTCCCTGGGGCTGCCGGGGATTTTCCTGTTCGGTGGCCATGCGCGCAGCGACAAAACCCAAAAGGTCTCGCTGTTTCATGGTGATGTGGTGGTGTGGGGCGGCGTTGATCGCCTGCGCTTTCATGGCGTGATGCCGATCAAGGACGGCGTGCATCCGGTCATGGGCCCGCAGCGCATCAACCTGACCTTTCGCACCGCCGGCTAATTTGACCGCAAGCTTCGGAGTGTCGATTGCGAGCGGCAGGCTTAATCTGCTCCTGAACCGTCAAGAGTGCAGGCCATGAACAACGAACACGATCCGCGCTGGGCTGCCATTATGGCCCGTGATGCCAAGGCCGACGCCTTGTTTGTCTACGCCGTGAAAACCACCGGCGTGTATTGCCGCCCCAGCAGCGCTTCGCGTTTGCCGCGCCCGGAGAATGTCGAGTTTTTCGACACGCCGGCGCAGGCCGAAGCCGCCGGTTATCGTCCCAGTAAACGCGCTGCCGGCGACCAGACCCAGTTGGCCGCTCACCATGGGCAATTGGTGGCCGAGGCCTGCCGGCAAATCGAACAGGCCGAAACCCCGCCTAACCTAAACATGCTCGCCCGATGCGCCGGGCTGAGTCCCTTTCACTTCCACCGCGTATTCAAAGCCAACACCGGGTTGACCCCCAGGGGTTACGCCAGCGCCCTGCGTTCACGCAGAGTGCGCGACGGCCTCAAGGGCCAGCATTCGGTGACAGATACCCTGTACGACGCGGGCTTTAATTCCAATAGCCGCTTTTATGAAGCCGCCGACCAAGTGCTCGGCATGAAACCGCGAGATTACAAAAGCGGCGGCGCCAATAACACCATCCGCTTTGCCGTTGGCCAGTGCTCGCTGGGGGCGATTCTGGTGGCGCAAAGCCAACGTGGCGTGTGTGCGATTTTATTGGGTGATGATCCGGACAAACTGGTGCGCGACCTGCAAGACCAGTTTCCCAAGGCTGAGTTGATCGGCGCGGATCAGGGTTTCGAACAACTGGTGGCCCACGTCGTCGGCTTTGTCGAGGCCCCTGCCGTGGGCCTGGATTTGCCCTTGGACCTGCGCGGCACGGCCTTTCAGGAGCGGGTGTGGCAGGCGTTGCGTGAAATCCCTGCGGGCAGCACCGCCAGCTATGCGCAGATCGCCGAGCGTATCGGTGCCCCCTCCTCCTTTCGCGCCGTGGCCCAGGCTTGCGGTGCCAACCACTTGGCGGTGGCGATTCCCTGTCATCGCGTGGTGCGCAGCAATGGCGAGCTGTCGGGCTACCGCTGGGGCGTAGAGCGCAAGCGCCAGTTACTTGAGCGCGAAACCCAGCTCCACAAAACGCCGCTTCCGTCCAGTGAATAAAACAGACTGGCCGGGTGCTGATTGCCCTGCTAAAACAGCGAAAAGCCCTACTAACGCTGGAGAAGTACCCCATGAGCACCTGGCCAGACACCCGCATCCTTGACCTGTTGGGCATTGAGGTGCCGATCATCCAGGCGCCGATGGCTGGCGCGACGACCACCGCCATGGTCATCGCCGCCCAGCAAGCCGGAGCCCTGGGCTCGATGCCTGCGGCGGCGCTGAGCCTGGAGCAACTACGCGATGCCTTGGCACTCATTCGCCAGGCCAGTCATGCGCCGCTGAACGTCAACTTCTTCTGCCATCAACCGCCCGATGTCGATGAAGCGCGGGACCAGGCTTGGAAGGCCTTGCTGCAACCTTACTACCATGAGCTGGGCGCCGACTTCGATGCGCCAACCCCGGTGTCCAACCGCGCGCCGTTCAATGACGCAGCCTGCCAGGTGGTGGAAGCGTTTCGGCCAGAAGTGGTGAGCTTTCATTTTGGCCTGCCAGAGAAGTCTTTGCTGGACCGGGTAAAAGCCACCGGTGCCAAGCTGCTGTCATCGGCCACCACTGTCGAGGAAGCCGTGTGGCTGGAACAGCACGGCTGCGACGCGATTATCGCCATGGGCATCGAAGCTGGCGGGCATCGTGGCCTGTTTCTCAGCGATGACCTCAACAGCCAGATCGGCTTGATGGCGCTGCTGCCACAGATCGTCGACGCGGTCAGCGTGCCGGTGATTGCTGCGGGCGGAATCGGCGATGCGCGTGGCATCGTCGCCGCCTTTGCACTCGGCGCTTCGGCCGTGCAGGTCGGCACGGCCTACCTGTTCACTCCCGAAGCCACTGTGAGCGCTTCCCATCACCACGCGCTGCGCCATGCCCAGGCTAGCGAAACCGCGCTGACCAACCTGTTTACCGGCCGCCCGGCGCGGGGCATCGTCAACAGGGTGATGCGTGAACTCGGCGCAATCAACCCAGCGGCGCCGGCGTTCCCCAAAGCCGGAGGCGCATTAATGCCGCTCAAGGCCAGGGATGAAGCCGGTTTCAGCAACCTGTGGGCAGGCCAGGCCCTGAGGCTCGGCAAAGACCAGTCCACCTATGACCTGACCCGCGAATTGGCCGAGCACGCGCTAGCCAGATTCACCCGCGACTGACCTGCGCAGCAACTTGGTGCTGTACCGGCAATAGCCTACCGCTATATATTCCCATACATAGCGGTAAGCCTTTTTACCTACAACCTGCCGTACACCTTCAAGGAGTTGCTTCATGATGACCCGCGTTTCGCGCCTGGCCCCCCTGCTTGCCGCCTTTGCCTTGGGTACGGCCCATGCCGATGAAGTGCAGGTGGCCGTGGCCGCCAACTTCACCGCCCCGATCCAGGCGATTGCCGCCGACTTCGAGAAAGACACCGGCCATAAACTGGTCGCGGCTTACGGTGCCACCGGGCAGTTCTACACCCAGATCAAGAACGGCGCGCCATTTGAGGTGTTCCTCAGCGCCGATGACACCACCCCGCAAAAACTCGAAAGCGAAGGCGCTACGGTCAAGGGTTCACGCTTCACCTACGCGGTCGGCACCCTGGCGCTGTGGTCGGCCAAAGAGGGCTATGTGGACGCCAAGGGCGAGGTGCTGAAAAAAAATGAGTTCAAGCATTTGTCCATCGCCAATCCCAAGGCTGCACCCTACGGCTTAGCCGCCACCCAGGTGCTGGCCAGAGAAGGCTTGACTGACAAGGTCAAGGACAAGCTCGTCGAGGGCCAGAACATCACCCAGGCTTATCAGTTTGTGTCCACCGGCAACGCCGAGCTGGGTTTTGTGGCCTTGTCGCAGATCTACAAGGACGGCAAAGTCACCAGCGGTTCGGCGTGGGTTGTTCCGGCCTCCCTGCATGACCCGATCAAACAGGACGCCGTAATCCTCAATAAGGGCAAGGACAGCGCCGCCGCCAAGGCTCTGGTTGACTACCTCAAAGGCCCGAAAGCGGCTGCCGTTATCAAATCCTACGGTTACGAGCTGTAAATGCCCCTGACGAATGCTGATTTTTCTGCGATCTGGTTGACCCTCAAACTGGCCTCACTGACCACCCTGATCCTGTTGATCATCGGCACACCGATCGCCCTGTGGCTGTCGCGCACCCGTTCCAAGTGGCGTGGCCCCATCGGCGCAGTGGTCGCACTGCCGTTGGTGTTGCCGCCAACGGTCATCGGCTTTTACTTGCTGTTGGCCATGGGGCCCAACGGATACGTCGGCCAGTTCACCCAGTGGCTGGGCCTGGGCACACTCACCTTCAGTTTCGCCGGGCTGGTGATTGGCTCGGTGATCTACTCCATGCCCTTCGTGGTGCAGCCGTTGCAGAATGCGTTTTCTAGCATCGGCACGCGCCCGCTGGAAGTGGCCGCAACCTTGCGCGCCAACCCGTGGGACACGTTTTTCACGGTGATCCTGCCGCTGGCACGCCCTGGGTTTATCACCGCCTCGATCCTGGGCTTTGCCCATACCGTCGGTGAGTTCGGCGTGGTGCTGATGATCGGCGGCAATATCCCGGACAAGACCCGTGTCGTCTCGGTGCAAATCTACGACCACGTCGAAGCCATGGAATATGCCCAGGCCCATTGGCTGGCAGGCGCCATGGTGGTGTTCGCCTTCCTCGTGTTGCTGGCGCTCTATTCCAGCCGTAAAACCAAGATCGGCTGGAGCTGACCGCGATGATGGATATACGCCTGCACCTGAAGTATTGCGCCTTCACACTGGATGTTGAACTGCAATTACCCGGCCGTGGCGTGAGCGCGCTGTACGGGCATTCTGGCTCCGGCAAGACCACGTGCCTGCGCTGCATCGCCGGACTGGAACGCGCCGAACACGGTTTTGTACAGATCAACGACGAGGTCTGGCAAGACAGCCGCAAAGGGCTGTTTGTACCGCCGCATAAACGCGCCCTGGGCTATGTGTTCCAGGAGGCGAGCCTGTTTGCGCACCTGTCGGTTCGCGCCAATCTGGAGTTCGGCCTCAAACGTATTCCGCGCCCGCAACGCCGCGTTGACATGGCCCAGGCCACCGAACTGTTGGGCATCGGGCACTTGCTTGAGCGTCATCCGCAACACTTGTCCGGCGGCGAGCGCCAGCGCATCGGCATCGCCCGCGCCTTGCTCACCAGCCCCAAGTTGTTGTTGATGGATGAACCGCTGGCGGCCCTGGACAGCCAGCGCAAAAGCGAGATATTGCATTACCTGGAACGCCTGCACGACGAGCTGGATATCCCGGTGCTGTACGTCAGCCATGCCCAGGATGAAGTAGCACGACTGGCCGACCATATTGTCTTGCTCAGCGACGGCAAGGCCCTGGCCAGCGGCCCGATCGGCGAGACCCTGGCGCGCCTCGATCTGCCCCTGGCGCTGGGCGACGATGCCGGCGTGGTGATCGCCGGCAGCGTCGTTGCCTACGACGCGCACTATCAGTTGCTCACTCTGCAGTTGCCCGATTGCCCGTTGCAGATGCGCGTGGCCCATGTCCCGCTGGCGGTGGGCAACCCGCTGCGGGTCAAGGTCCAGGCACGGGATGTAAGCCTGAGTCTGCAGGCCCAGGAACACAGCAGCATCCTCAACCGCTTGCCGGTGACCGTCACCCAGACTATTGGCGCGGACAACAGCGCCCACGTGCTGGTGCGCCTCGACGCCGGCGGCACGCCCTTGCTGGCACGCATCACGCGCTTCTCACACGACCAGTTGCAACTGCATCCGGGCCAGACACTGTGGGCGCAAATCAAGGCGGTGGCGGTGCTGGCTTAACCATTTGGCACGACCGCAGGGTGCTGCGGTCAATCAGACATACCGGCCTGATTTGTTGCCAAGGAACCCGCCCCATGCCTGACTCTTCGCTACCCGCCGACCTGCCCCGCGACCTGCATTATGTGGATGACACCCAGCCCGGCATCCGCCGTAAAAAAGTGCGAGGCAAGTTCCAGTATCTGAACGCCAAGGGCGAGCGCATTACCGACGCGGACGAAATAAAACGCCTGAACGCCTTGGCGGTGCCGCCCGCCTACACCGACGTGTGGATCTGTGCCGACCCTCGCGGCCACCTGCAAGCCACCGGCCGCGACGCCCGTGGCCGCAAGCAATATCGTTACCACCCACGCTGGCGCGAGGTGCGCGACAGCGACAAGTACTCGCGCTTGCAGGCGTTTGGCGCCGCGTTGCCCAAATTGCGCAAACAGCTCGAAGCTCAAATCGCCGAGCCGGGGTTTACCCGCGAAAAGGTGTTGGCCACGGTGGTGATGTTGCTGGACGCCACGCTGATCCGCGTCGGCAATACCCAATATGCCCGTGAAAACAAATCCTACGGGCTGACCACCTTGCGCAACCGCCATGTGGACATCAAGGGCAGCGAGATCCAGTTCCAGTTTCGTGGCAAGAGTGGCGTGGAGCACCAAGTCAGCGTCAAGGATCGGCGCCTGGCCCGGGTGGTCAAGCGTTGCATGGAATTGCCAGGGCAAAACCTGTTCCAGTACCTCGACGAAGACGGTGAGCGGCATACCGTCAGCTCCCAGGACGTCAACGACTACCTGCACAGCCTGACCGGCGAAGACTTTACCGCCAAGGACTACCGCACCTGGGCTGGTACAGCAATGGCGCTGGCAGTGTTGCGCGAGTTGGCGTGGCAGCCCGAATCCGACGCCAAGCGGCATGTGGTGGCGATGGTCAAGGATGTCGCCCGGCAGTTGGGCAATACGCCGGCGGTGTGCCGCAAGTGCTATATCCACCCGGCGGTGCTCGAGCATTTCAGCCTCGGCGAATTGTCGAAGTTGCCCAAGCCGCGGGTGCGCAAAGGCTTGAAAGCCGAAGAAGTCGCGCTGGCGATGTTCCTGGAAAAACTGGCCGAAGACTTGCCGCACAAAGTTAAGGTGGGTTAGGCTCTGCCTCCCTTCTGACTCACGGGATGACCGCCGACGTGAACATCTAAGCCTTCCAAAATGTATCTGCAACGAGCCGCCTGGCGCGCTTGTTGGCCTGTTCGACATTTTTTTGGAGGTGCTGATGACTGACGTCAAACGGCTGCCCGCACTTGTTTCCCTGCAACACCTGTCTTTCCAGTTCGCCAATGGCGAAACCTTGCTGGCCGACGTGAACCTGTCCATTGATCAAACGCCTACCGGTATCGTCGGGCGCAATGGACGGGGCAAAAGTATCCTGGCCAAGTTGATGGCCGGCGTGCTGCTGCCCTCCTCCGGCACGTTGAAAAAACCGGCCCATGTTGCCTATGTGCCCCAGGCCATCACGGCTCAACCAGGGCAAACCATCGCCGATATCACCGCAACTGCCGCAGCCTTGGCTGCCCTTGCACGTATGGCCCAGGGCGATGCACGCCTCGGTGACCTGGAACTGATCGACGATCGCTGGGACCTCGCCGAGCGCCTGCGCCAGGCACTGGATGCAGCGGGTTTGCAGACCCTCAGTGCCAGTACCCCGGCCGATCAACTCAGCGGTGGCCAACTCGCCAGGGTCGCGCTGATCGGGGCGTTGTTGGCTGCGCCGCAGTTGCTGATTCTGGATGAGCCCAGTAACCACCTTGATGCTGCCGGGCGCGATTGGCTGTTGCGTGTGTTGCGCGATTGGCGCGGTGGCCTGGTGGTGGTCAGCCATGATCGACAGTTGCTCAACGTCATGGGCCGCATCATAGAGCTTTCGCCCCTTGGCATTCAGGTCTACGGCGGCAACTACGACGCCTATCGCCAGCAACGCGATACTCACCAGCAGGCCGCGATTGCTGCGTGGGAACAGGCGCGTCTGGCCCGCAGCCGTGAGCGTCGGCGTCTGCAAAAAGACCACGACGACCTGCAGCGCCATGCCGCACGCGCACGTAAACAGGCCGAGACCGCCAACGTCGACCGTTTTACCAAGGCGCGCTGGAAAAGCGCAGCAAAGGAGATCGTCAGCAGCGTGCGTAGCGCCCATCATGCGTGCAAAAACCAACTCGACGCCCAGGTGCGCCAGGCTTACGAGCGCGTGGCGGATGAGACGCCCACACTGCTCGCATTATCAGGCTCGACCGTCCCCAATGGCCGCCAGGTACTGGTGCTGGAGCAGGCGCAATTGCCCTGGCTTGATCCTCTGGCGCCCGTCAGCTACCTGACGCTCAACCTGACAGGTCCGGCTCGCGTTGCCGTGCGTGGGCCGAACGGTTGCGGCAAATCGACCTTGCTCAAACTGCTGGCCGGCCACTGGCAGGCGGTCAGTGGCGAGTGCAGCGTAGCGGTGCCCAGTGCGTACATTGATCAGCACCTGGCGCTGCTGGACGACCGGCGCAGCCTTGTCGAGCAACTCAACCTGCTCGACACGCCGCTAGCCGAAGCCGAACTGCGCACACGTCTGGCGTTGTTGCAGTTGGACGCGCTGCGGGTTACGCAGCCGGCAGGGCAACTCAGCGGCGGCGAGCGCTTGAAAGCCGCGATGGCCGTAGCCTTGTGGCGTGATACACCGGCGCAATTGCTGTTGTTGGATGAACCCACCAATCACCTGGACCTGGAGTCAGTGCTTGCGTTTGAGCAGGCATTAAAGGGGTTTACCGGCGCACTGCTGGCCGTATCACACGACGAGGCATTCTTGCAGGCGATCGAGCCGACTCACCATCTGACTTGGCACGCCACCGGCTGGCAACTGGAGCGTGTCTGAGGTCATTGCGCGGACAGGCAAAGCGCCCTACGGTAGTGGCCGGATAATCTCACCGAGGAAACCAGCCCCATGCTGCCTTCGTCCCGCAAGCCTTACACCAATGCCACACTCGCCCGTCGTCAGCGCTGGCGAGGGCGCGTGGGCTTGATGCTGGTGGCCTGCCTGTCGGTGCTGGCGGGCATGACCGATGCGATCGGTTTTATGGCCAGCGGCGATTTCGTCTCGTTCATGAGTGGTAACACCACGCGCCTGGCGGTGGCCATCAGTGCGGGCGACCTGGGGCTCACCGGGCGCCTGGTATTGCTGGTCACCACCTTCGTGGTCGGCAATGCCTTGGGCGTGCTGGTCAGCCGTTTCAGCAAGCGCCATGCGTTGCCCTTATTACTGTGCATCGGCGCCTTGCTCTGCGCTGCGGCGTTGTGGCCATCGACCGACACCTTGCCCGCGTTGCTCGCGGCGATCATTGCCATGGGCATGCTCAACGCGGCCGTCGAGGAAGTGAACGGGCTGCCGGTGGGGCTGACCTACGTCACCGGAGCGCTGTCACGCTTTGGTCGCGGGCTGGGCCGTTGGCTATTGGGCGAGCGCCGCAATGGCTGGCGCGTGCAATTGATTCCGTGGGGCGGGATGTTCATTGGCGCTGTGATCGGTGCACTGCTGGAACAGCAGATGGGCCTGCGCGCATTGTGGGTCAGTGGTGCGTTGGCTGCGGCCTTGGGGGTGGCGACACTGTTGATTCCGCGACGCTGGCACTTGGGTTTCATGCCCCGGTGAGGTTGGGGTGGAGGAGCTCGTTCGACGTTTAAGCCTCGACATCCGTGTACCGGTAAAGAGCCATCACGTCGAACGAGCAAGTGAATCATAGGCCAATGCCCAGCGGCTGTCCCGCCAGGCATTTCGGAATATGGCTAAGGCAACCGACTTACAGACAAGTGGCCAGTGCTGCCAGGCGACGTTTGGCCGGCATATTGTCCTGTGCTGCATAGTAGTTGACCGTAGAACCCGCGCCGGTGCTGAGTACATCGACAAAGTAATCGCCACCGGTGGTATACACCGTAAAACCACCCGCCTCGGTCGCTTCCTTGAAGCCGCCAGCATCGACGCCGAACACGCTTTCATCCTGCCAGCCGAACTGGATGCACTGGGCAACGACCAGAGTGGCCTTGTCCGATGCCAAGGTCTTGTAGGGGCTGCCTGCGCGCGCTTCTTTCATTTTCGAACCGGCGCAACCGGTCAGTACCGCCAGTATCAATGCGCCCATTACCACTTTGTGCATGCCATTGCTTCCTTGGAAAAACCGTGACTCTACCACTGTGCGTCTGCCAACTGACGCGCCCATGAACTTTGTTTCACTGTGAAGGGCAAACACGCCGCCTATAGTGGCCAGGCTCATTTTTTAGAAGTCTCCCTTCTGCCCGCCACCCCGCGGGCTTTTTTTTGCCTGGGTATCAAAACCACCAACGGAACAGATAGAACAGCGCCATGCTCAATAGCACGGTGGTCAACACGCTGCGCGTCCAGTACATCAACGCCACGGCGCAGATGCCGGCCAGCAGGTAAGGGTTGCTCGGGCTCAGGTTGAGCCGATGGTCAGCCAGGAAAATAATCGGCCCGCAGATCGCGGTGAGCATGCCCGGCACGGCGAAGCCCAGAAATTCACGCGCGCCGCGATTGAGCCGTACCGGCAAGCGTGGCTCGATAAACAGGTAACGGTTGAAGAACACCACCAGGCCCATGGCCACAATCATCAGGTAAATCATCGTTGCCCCACTCCCAGCCGCTTGCAGGCAAACCCCGCGCTCATCCCCAGCACGCCCGAGACAACCACCGCAGATTCCCAGTGCAGATAACTCAGCCAGACCGAGCACAACAGCGCGACCGCCACGCATACCACCGTGGGCACGTCGCGCACCACGGGGGTGATCAAGGCGATAAAGGTCGCGGCAATCGAGAACTCCAGCCCCAATTGATCAAGGCCGGGAATGCTTTTGCCCAGCACAATGCCGGCGAGGGTGAAGAGGTTCCAGATCAGGTAAAACGTCAGGCCGACGCCCAAGGCGTACCAGCGATTGAAGGTCTCGCGGTCGTAGTGGTTGACCAGGGCAAAGAATTCATCGGTCAACAAGAACCCCAGGCTCATGCGCCAACGGGTATTGAGCGAAGACAGCGTAGGACGCATGTGCATGCCATAGAGCAGATGCTGGGATGTGAGCAGCAAGGTGGTCAGCACGATGGAAATCAGGCTGGCACCGCTCTTGACCATGCCGATGGCCACCAGTTGTGCGGCACCGGCAAACACAATGGCAGACAAGCCTTGGGCTTGCAGCGGGGTAAATTGCGCGTCGATGGCCATGGAGCCGGCCAGCAACCCCCAGGGCGCACAAGCCAGGGATAAGGGAATGACGGCGATGGCGCCGCAGGTGAAGGCGTAATGAGGTAATGCAGTGGGCATGGAAGCGGCTCATCGACAGACAGTCGACAAGCATGCCAGCACGAACGGAAGGCTGTCTTGAACGATCTTGCTCAGGCGAGCTTTACCGAAACCTGCTCCACCGAATCCCGGGCTTCGCGCAATTCATACGCATCCTGGTTCAGCCGGTGGATGGTATTGAGCAGGCGCTGGCGCAGCACTTCATCGCCGAGTTTTTCCACGGCGCGCATCAGGTCAAAGGCCGCGGTTTCGTTATTTTCCGCGACGGAATCCAGGGTCTTGCGCAGGTTGCGGGTGGCTCGGGTCACGCGGGGTCTTCCTTCATCAGCAATGGGCAGGCACGTTAGGACATTTGTGTTTCATTTTAATTTCAAACAGTTGTGGCGCTTTTAAAGGGTTTTGATCCATATCAATTGAAACAAGATTTGATCTATATATATGGAAATACGTATATTCGAATATCTCTACTTGAAAAGCCCTTGACCATGTCAGACCTCTTCTCTCCTCCCACCCTGTTCAAGTGCCTGGCCGATGCCACCCGTGCACGGGTGACCTTACTGATCCTGCGCGAGGGCGAACTTTGCGTGTGTGAGTTGATCCATGCCTTGGACGACAGCCAGCCAAAAATCTCCCGCCATCTCGCGCAATTGCGCAGTTGCGGGCTACTGGTGGACCGACGTCAAGGGCAATGGATCTACTACCGCATCAATCCGGCACTGCCCGCCTGGGTCACCCAGGTGCTGGACACCACCCTACAAGCCAACCAGCCATGGTTGCAGGACGACGCAATGCGTCTGAATGCAATGGGCGACAGACCACAACGGGCCAGCACCTGCTGCTGAGCCATCGGAGCGTTTATTCATGCTTGTCGCAATTGCGATTTTCCTCGTCACCATCGTGCTGGTCATCTGGCAACCCAAGGGCCTGGGCGTAGGCTGGAGTGCTACCCTGGGCGCGATCCTCGCGCTGGGCTGCGGGGTGATCAGCCTGGCGGACATCCCGGCGGTGTGGCAGATCATCTGGAACGCCACCGGCACCTTCGTCGCGCTGATCATCATCAGCCTGTTGCTGGACGAAGCCGGCTTCTTCGCCTGGACGGCGCTGCATGTGGCGCGCTGGGGCCGTGGCCGCGGCCGGCGGTTGTTTGCCTATATGGTGTTGCTGGGTGCGCTGGTATCTGCGCTGTTTGCCAACGACGGTGCGGCGTTGATCCTGACGCCTATCGTGATGTCGATGCTGCTGGCCTTGCGCTTTTCCCCGGCGGCGACCCTGGCCTTCGTCATGGGCGCAGGGTTTATCGCCGACACGGCGAGCCTGCCGCTGGTGGTGTCGAACCTGGTGAATATCGTCTCGGCGGACTATTTCAAGATTGGCTTCAACGAATACGCCGCGGTGATGGTGCCGGTGAACCTGGTCAGTGTCGCCGCCACGCTCGCGGTGCTGCTGTGGTTTTTCCGCCGGGATATTCCGCAGACCTACAACCCGTCCGACCTGGAAGATCCCGCCAGTGCCATCCATGACCGTGCGACCTTTCGTGCCGGCTGGTGGGTACTCGGTATTTTGCTGGTCGGCTGTTTCGCCCTGGAACCGTTGGGCATTCCCATCAGTGCGATCTCGGCGTTCTGTGCGGTGCTGCTGCTGGTGATTGCTGCCAAAGGTCATCAGATTTCAACGCGCAAAGTCCTCAAGGAAGCCCCGTGGCAGATCGTGATTTTTTCCCTGGGCATGTACCTGGTGGTCTATGGCCTGCGTAACGCCGGCCTGACCGACTACCTGGCCACCTGGCTCGACACCTTCGCCACCTATGGTGTGTGGGGCGCGGCCATGGGCACCGGGGTGCTGACCGCGCTGCTCTCATCAGCCATGAATAACCTGCCAACCGTGCTGATTGGCGCGCTGTCCATCGAGTCCAGCCATGCCGTGGGCGTGGTCAAGGACGCGATGATCTACGCCAATGTGATCGGCAGCGACCTGGGCCCGAAAATCACCCCCATCGGCAGCCTGGCCACCTTGTTGTGGTTGCATATCCTGGCACGCAAAGGCATCACCATCACCTGGGGTTACTACTTCAAGGTCGGGATCGTGCTGACCCTGCCCGTGCTGCTGATCACCCTCGCCGCCCTCGCGTTGCGCCTGAGCATCTAAAGGAGACTGCAATGAAAGTGCTGTTCATGTGTACCGCCAACAGCTGTCGCAGCATCTTGTCCGAAGCGATGTTCAATCACCTGGCGCCGGAGGGATTCGAGGCGATCAGCTCGGGCAGTTTTCCCAAGGGCCAGGTGTTGCCCCGTAGCCTGAGCACGCTGGAGGCAGCGGGCATCAGCATCGAAGGTTTGTACAGCAAGGGCAATGACGCCTTTCAAGACAGTCCGCCTGATGTGGTCATCACCGTGTGCGATAAAGCAGCCGGTGAAGCGTGCCCCGTATATTTCGGCCCAGCGGTGAAGACGCATTGGGGCTTGGAGGACCCTTCCGAAGTGCAGGGTGACGAGGCGCAAGTAGAGGCAGCATTCAAGGCCACCCTCGACATTATCTCCGCACGCTGCGAGGCGTTTTTTGCGCTGCCCTTTGCACGTCTATCGCCGGATGAATTGAAGGCTGAACTCCACCGCATTGCCTCAACGCCGCAGACTTTGTAGGAGCAAGCCCGCTCCCACAGGGATCTGTGCCGGGCGCTGATTCTGTGGCCAATACACGGCCAGTGTGGGAGCTGGCTTGCCTGCGATAGCGGTGGTTCAGTTGAAGATTCAGTGGCTGACACGCAGCCATCGCGAGCGTTCCTGCAGAGGGCGTGGTATCCCTCTCTCGGACTGACGTATGCTCTGGCACTTTCTCGAAAGGAACTGAGCATGCTGTCGATCTTTGTCTATGCGCTGGTATTCGGTTTTGTATTTTGCCTTTCCCCCGGCGCCGTGCTGGCAGAGACACTGCGCCGCGGCTTGCTCCATGGCTTCACGCCGGCGTTGCTGGTGCAGTTCGGCTCACTGGTGGGCGACGCCGTCTGGGCCGTGATTGGCCTCACCGGTATCGCACTGCTGATCCAGCATGATGCAGTGCGGGTTCCACTTACAATCGTCTGCGCGCTGTACCTGGCCTGGCTGGGCATTCGCAGCCTGATTGATGCCTGGCAGTTACCGGCAATGGACAATGCCCCTGCCAGCTCAGGCAAAAATGCGTTGGCGGTGGGCGCGGCGATTTCCTTGGCTAATCCGAAAAACATCGTCTACTGGGGCGCCTTGGGCAGCGCACTGTCGGGGATTGTCGGCACCACCCCCAGTCACGGACAGACCCTGATGTTTTTTGCCGGCTTCATGCTGGCGTCGGTACTCTCGTGTTTTCTTACCGCCGCCTTGGTGAACCTGCTACGCAAGAACGCATCACCGACTTGGCAGCGTGTGAGTTATGCGGCCTGCGGTTTAGTATTGATCTATCTGGCACTCCTCGCCGCGCAAGGTGTATGAAGTTATTCAAGCCACAACTTACGCGCGCCTCTTGTCTGAACAAACTCTGAACACGGGCTAATTTAATTAATCATGCGTTGACATTCTGTGACGCCCTGAGTAGATTGCCCGTGCCCGCAACTGGGGCCTTTTTTAAACCTCACAAAAGAAGCCAATGGACACAGTATCTAGTCGCTGTCCGAGCACCGCCTTTGCGGGCATCGGACGCCAAACCCAGAATATGACAGGACTCGCGTTCCAGGTCCGGTAAGCTGCGCTAGAGCTTGATGCTCCACCGTAACTGCCTCACCGGTCGCCCGTCCGGTCCCGAGGTGTGTTATGACCTTCCAACTCCTTGTTTTGCCTGATACGCGCACACTGGTCGCAGCCCTGCGCGCCAAGCTGTGCCGAGCGCAGGCGGGCTTTTCGCCAACCCGCTCGACCTTTGTCACACCCTCCCCTCAAGTGCGCCCAGCCCCGCCGCTGGCGCACTGGCGTATCTGCCCTGAAAGCGGCCACCTGGTGCAGCACTGGGATCATGCCGACCCTCAAGACCCGCAGAGACCCCAGGTTTCCTGCCTGGCGCAAGCGCGCTTGATGCTCGGTCTCTACCTGAGCACTCGCGCCGCCTGACCTGGCTGGAAACAGCAACTTTCTTATTGATGACCCTGGAGTTCTTTATGAACACGTCCAGTGTAGCCTGCTGCACGCTAGTTAACTAACATGCTGTTAGCAGGCCCTCATAAGTTATGTGAATACTTTATTTAAACCGATCGCGAAGTCCGCGGCTCGGCATGCTTTCGCTCGCCTGTCTGCAGGTAAGTAGTGGGTATGTTTTGTCGAGAATTGGCGACAGGAGTACAGACAATGAGCGCCGTAAAAAACACGCCTCTGCACAAGAAAAATGGCACCGCCCCCGACACCAGGCTGTCGATGCGTGCCGCCCGCGAAGCCCACAATGGCCTGGCGGCCACCCTCGCCAATGTACGCGCCACCCAGGACGGCCTGACCGAACTGGACGCCTCGGCGCGCCTGCAACGTGAAGGCTATAACGAAGTGGCCCATGACAAGCCGCCACACGCTATCGTCCAGTTCCTGCAGGCACTGAACAACCCCTTCATCTACGTGCTGTTGACCCTGGGCGGTATCAGCTTTGTCACCGACTACTGGTTGCCACTTCAGGCAGGTGAAGAAGTCGACCTGACCAAAGTCATCATCATCATGACCATGGTGTTGCTCAGCAGCCTGTTGCGTTTCTGGCAGGAACATCGCTCGGCCAAATCCGCCGAGGCCCTCAAGGCCATGGTACGCACCACTGCCACCGTGCTGCGCCGCGAGCAAGTTGGCGCCCAGCCGGTCTTGCGCGAAGTGCCGATGCGCGACCTGGTGGCCGGCGACATCGTGCAGCTGTCAGCCGGCGACATGATCCCCGCCGATATCCGCCTGATCGAGTCCCGCGACCTGTTTATCAGCCAGGCCGTGCTGACCGGTGAAGCCTTGCCGGTGGAGAAGTACGACACCCTGGGCGATGTCACGCAAAAGTCCGCCTCTACGCTGGCCGCCGACCAGGGCAACCTGCTGGACCTGCCGAACATCTGCTTCATGGGCACCAACGTGGTCAGCGGCCGCGCCAAAGCGGTGGTGGTGGCAACGGGGCCGCGCACTTACTTTGGCTCCCTGGCCAAGGCGATTGTCGGCTCGCGGGTGCAAACCGCCTTCGACCGGGGCGTGAACAGTGTCAGCTGGCTGCTGATCCGCTTCATGCTGGTGATGGTACCCATCGTGTTTTTCCTCAATGGCTTCTCCAAGGGCGATTGGGGCGATGCCTTCCTGTTTGCCCTGGCGGTAGCCGTCGGCCTTACCCCGGAAATGCTGCCGATGATCGTCAGCGCCAACCTGGCCAAGGGGGCTACGGCCATGGCCAAGCGCAAAGTGGTGGTCAAGCGCCTCAATGCGATCCAGAACTTCGGCTCGATGGATGTGCTGTGCACTGACAAGACCGGCACCCTCACCCAGGACAAGATCATCCTCGAGCATCACGTCAATGCCTTTGGCCAGCGCGATGACGCCGTGCTGTCCCTGGCCTGGCTCAACAGCTTTCACCAGAGCGGCATGAAAAACCTGATGGACCAGGCGGTGGTGCAGTTCTCGGAACAGAACCCCAAGTTTCAGGTGCCGTTTGCCTACAGCAAGGTCGATGAATTGCCGTTCGACTTTGTCCGTCGTCGCCTGTCGATCGTGGTCAAGGATGCCGCCGGTGACCAGTTGCTGGTATGCAAGGGCGCGGTGGAAGAGATGCTGAGCATTTCTACCCATGTCATGGAAGCCGGCGAAGCCTTGCCCCTGGATGACCGCCGTCGTGAGGCGCTACTGGCGCTCGCCAATGATTACAACGAAGACGGTTTCCGCGTGCTGGTGGTAGCGACCCGCAATATTCCTAAAGCGCTGGCACGCCAGCAGTACACCACCAGCGACGAACGCAACCTGGTGATCCAGGGCTTCCTGACGTTCCTGGACCCACCGAAGGAAACCGCAGGCCCGGCCATTGCGGCGCTGCAACAGATTGGCGTGGCGATCAAGGTGTTGACCGGCGACAACGCCGTGGTCACCAGCAAGATCTGCCGCCAGGTTGGCCTGGAACCCGGCCAGCCGCTGCTGGGCATGGAAATCGAAGCCATGGACGACGCCACCCTGCTGCGCCGCGTAGAAGAGCGCACGGTATTCGCCAAGCTCACGCCGCTGCAAAAATCCCGCGTGCTCAAGGCCCTGCAAGCTAACGGGCACACCGTCGGGTTTCTCGGTGACGGTATCAACGATGCACCGGCGCTGCGGGATGCCGATGTGGGTATTTCGGTGGACAGCGGCACGGATATCGCCAAGGAATCGGCCGACATCATCCTGCTGGAAAAGAGCCTGATGGTGCTGGAAGAAGGCGTGCTCAAGGGCCGCGAAACCTTCGGCAATATCATGAAGTACCTGAACATGACCGCCAGCTCCAACTTCGGCAACGTGTTTTCGGTGCTGGTGGCCAGTGCGTTCATTCCGTTCATGCCGATGCTGGCGATCCACCTGCTGCTGCAGAACCTGATGTACGACATCTCCCAACTGGCCCTGCCGTGGGACAAGATGGACAAGGAATACCTGGCCAAGCCGCGCAAGTGGGATGCGAAAAACATCGGCCGCTTCATGATCTGGATCGGGCCGACCTCGTCAATCTTCGACATCACCACCTTTGCGCTGATGTGGTACGTGTTCTCGGCCAACAGTGTGGAAATGCAGACGCTGTTCCAGTCCGGCTGGTTTATCGAGGGGCTGCTTTCGCAAACCCTGGTGGTGCATATGCTGCGCACCCGCAAGATCCCGTTCTTCCAGAGCACGGCCGCCTGGCCGGTGTTGATGATGACCTGCATCGTGATCGCCCTGGGCATCTACGTACCGTTCTCGCCACTGGGCACCCTGGTGGGCCTGCAACCGCTGCCGATGGCCTACTTCCCTTGGCTGGTAGGCACCTTGCTGGCTTACTGCTGCGTCGCCCAACTTATGAAGACGATCTACATCCGCCGCTTCAAGCAGTGGTACTGACCCTCCCCGCCGTTCAAACGCTGGCGGCCGCCCGGTCGCCAGCGTGCAATACAAGGATTTGCTTATGCGCGTGTTGATCTGTGCAGGTCGTCATTACGCCGACACCAAAAAGTCCCGCCATGTGCTGGACGCTTACCACCGCCTGCGCCCGGTGCAGGTACTGATCCACGGCGGCAACCAGTTCCTGGGCAGTGAGATCGAGGAATGGGCGCGGGAAATCGGTATCGACGTGGTGCGTTATCCACCCAATTGGCAGCGCCATGGCAAACAGGCGGAACGCCAGCGCAATCACTTCATGCTGGCCGACAGCCGCCCCGATCTGATCATTGCCCTGCCGGGCGGTGACGATACCTCGGAGCTGGTTTGCCAGGCCAAAGCCAGCGGCATTTCGGTGCTGACCGTAGAAAGCTGAACTCAAGCGAGGTGCATCATGCACAAAAAACACACGCCGGCACGCCGCGACGGGTTTGCCAAATATCGCGCTCGCCACTCTCGCCACACCCTGCTGTTACTGCCGCCAGCAAAGCGCCGTGCATTGCAGCGCAATCTGATCTTTATCGGCGTGACCCTGGGCCTTGTCCTGGTGGCCGCGTTGATGTCAAAAGCGCAAGCCGCAGGCGGCGCTTATGTGGTTGACGACGGCACGATCAACGCGCCGGGTGAATGCAATGTCGACGCCTGGTACAGCGCCCAGCGGCACGCGGGCAGTACCCATAACGGCACCTTGTCGCCCGCCTGCACGTTCAGCGCCATGCCAGCCGTGCAATGGGGCGCCGCGTTGTCACGGGCCGTGGATGCAGGCAAAGGCGAGACGCAGATCAGCCCGCAAGCCAAGGTGCAGGTGCTGTCACGGCAAGACTTGGGCTTGGAACTGGCGGTTGCTGTCGGGGCGCATGTCGCGCTGGACCGCCATCACGGGTTTGACGGCGCAGACCTGAACATCCCCCTGACCTGGCAACCTCTGGATCCCTTGCGCCTGAACCTGAACGCCGGCTGGAGCCACGCCTACAACGACGGTGATCAACAACATCGCCTGACCTGGGGCACGGGGTTCGAATATCAGTTGGCAGAGAAGCTCACGCTGATTGGCGAGCGTTATGGCCAGGAAGGCGGCGAACAGGCCTGGCAGGCCGGGCCGCGTTTGCACATTGGTGAATTTGTTGACGTGGACCTGCTGGTCGGGCGCAGCCTGATTGGCGATCGCGCCCAGTGGCTGACCACTGGGGCGACGCTGAGGTTCTAGGCTTTGGCCTGTTGCTCCAGATGCAGCTGCAATTGCGGATCGATTTGCAACTGACCGGCCAGGTCGTCGAGGTAATTGCGCTCGGCGTCCTGCTGATCATTGACCAGCATCACGCTCGCCAGGTAAATCTCCGCAGCGAGTGCGGGGTCATTGGCATACTCGGCAAAATCGGCGGCATCCAGGGGCTTGGCGACTTCGGCGTCGAGCCACTGCTGCAATTGTGGGTCGTCGGTATGACGGCCGATCTCGGCAGAAATCATCTGCTGCTCTTGCGCATCGATTTTGCCATCGGCCTTGGCCGCCGCGATCAACGCACGCAGTACGCCGTGGCTATGGGCTTCGGCTTCAGGCCCTTCAAGCTGGTCAACGGTCTGGATAGCTTGCTGCGGTGCCGAAGCCTGTTGGCGTTGCCAGGCCTGGTATGCCTCGAAGGCCGCCATCCCCAGGGAAGCCAGCGCCGCGTAGTTCATCCCACCGCCGCTACGCGCCTGGGTAGTACCACCTGCAGGAGCACCGCCCAACAAGCCACCCAGGCCACCCAGGCCACCGAGTAAACCACCCAAACCGCCGCCAGCCGAAGATGCATTGCCGGTGCCGGCGCCCTTCAACAGCCCACCTAGCAACCCGCCCAGGCCGCCGCCCGACGCGTCGCCGCCTTGCTGTCCTGCCCGCAACAGTTGTTCCAGTAGATCGCTGGTATTCATGGTGTCGCCCTCCCGGGGCGCAATAGTGGCTTTGATCAAACATAGTCCTCCCGCGATGGAACACCATGACCGTCGGGCGGGCAAGCTTTATGATGGCGCCATCACGCCAAGAAGGGAGAACCGCGGTGAACCGCATCGAGCACATTGCGCTGATGGCCACCTATAACCAATGGATGAACCGCAAGGTCTATGACGCCGCCGCCACCCTGACGCACGCGCAGTTGACCCTGGACCGCCAAGCGTTTTTCGGTTCGATCTTCGGCACCTTGAACCACCTGATGCTGGGTGACACCGTCTGGCTCAAGCGCTTCGCCGAACACCCGGCCAACTTTGTGGCCTTGGCGCCGCTGAACGGGGTTGCCACGCCCGGCGACCTCAAGCAACTGGCATTCGCCAGCCTTGCAGAACTGGCGGCCCATCGCGCCTGGCTGGATCAACTCATCATCGATTGGGCCCACAGCCTGCACGAGCCCCACCTCGACCAACGCCTGCGCTATCACAACATGCGCGGCGTGGCCGCCGAGAAACCCTTCTTCGGTTTGCTGGTGCACTTTTTCAACCACCAGACTCACCACCGCGGCCAGGTGACGACACTGCTGAGCCAGGCGGGTGTGGACGTGGGGGTCACCGACTTGCTGGCACTGATTGACTGAAGGCCGACACGGTCAATGTGGGAGCTGGCTTGCCTGCGATGGCGGTGTAACAGGTTCAATGCCTGTGACTGACACATCGCTATCGCAGGCAAGCCAGCTCCCACAGTTGCCCTATATTGCCCACAGCATCAATGCCGTCACTTCACCTTGCTGCTCAAGGTTTCCACACTGCGCTTCACATCATCCAGGCTGCGCTTGAGGCCGTCGATCTCGCTTTTCTGCCGCTCTATCGTGCTCTTCTGCTCATCCACCGTACGCTTGAGACTCGACAGCTGACTGTCACTGCTACTGGCACTCGAACCGTCCTTGCGCTTGAACTCATCAAACGCACGCTCCTGGCCCTCCACTTTGCTTTTCAAGCTTTGCAGTTCGCTTTGACTCTGTTTTTGCCCAGCCTGCAGCGCCTCGACATCACCCACGGAAACACCCGACGGCTTCAACACATAGGCACCGCCCACATCCATCGAGCCGGCCGTCAACTTGTCTGAAGACGACGCACTAAATTCGCCCCACTGCACCGCACTCCCCGCCTGCGCCGAGCTGAACGCGCCAGTGCCCAACAACCCCGCTACACCTGCGGCCATGATCCAAGCCTGCTTACGGATACTGAGCATCAAACGACTCCCTGCGAAATGCCGAAATGGCATATCGCTATGACTGTCATTTATGGGGCTTGTTCCTGGGTTGCAAGCGTTCATCAGGACTTGGCACAAAGGCCATGTAGATCACTGATCTGCCACGTTTTTTTCTGCGCATCTTTATGCGGGAAAACCGACTGGGAGGTTGCGCTGAAGCGGCTGGATCTATATATTCCCAACCCTGTTACACCGCGCTACCGCCCGAATGGCGAAACTGGTAGACGCATGGGACTTAAAATCCCCCGCTCGTAAGGGCGTCCCGGTTCGATTCCGGGTTCGGGCACCATAGATATCAAGGGCTTGCCAGGGAAACCTGGGCAGGCCCTTATCTTTTCTGCTCCGCAACTCTCATCAGCGGCGTCCTGCCGACCGAATACAATCCGTTCGGCGCATGAAGCGCCACCCCACTACTGCCGCAATGTGGGGCGGCTGCACGGTTTCCCTAGTTGATTTCAGTGACGAAGTTTTCGCGAGACCGCCGTACTTTTTTCAGGTTTACCAGCCAGTCAGACTCTGCTGCCCGATACCCCAACGGCAGGAGCACCACACTGCGTAGATGCCTGGCCCCCAGTCCCAGAATCTCATCGACAGCCGAGGGATCGAAACCTTCCATGGGCGTTGCATCGACTTGCTCGGACGCTGCGGCGATTAAAGCCGAGCCCAGTCCAATATAGGCTTGGCGCGCAGCCGCTTGATAATTGGCCTCCTGCCCACGCTCGGCGACTATGCCGAGGAGCATTTGACGGTAATCTTCCCAGCCCTGGTTGACAGTGGCTCTTACAGTATTGGTCAGGTCGAACATCATGTTGACGCGCTCAGGCGTTATGTCATCCCAGGCGGCGAACACCAGTAAATGAGAGCAGTCGGTCACCTGGGACTGATTCCAGCTGACCGCCTTGATCTTTTCGCGAATGTGCGGATTAGTCACCACCAGCAATTCAAATGGCTGGAGGCCGCTCGACGTCGCCGTCAGTCGTACCGCTTCCAGAATTCGCTCCAGCTTTTCAGCCGGCACGGTCTTGGACGGGTCATAACTTTTCGTCGCATAACGCCAATTCAGTAACTCGGTTATTTTGCTCATTCTTCATATTCCACGTAGGTCAACGGTCTTTATCCAGCCCAATCCGAATACCTTCAGGATTGCGCTCCGGCTTATACTGCGGATTAAAGTCAACTTGAAGGTCAAGCAAAAAATGAAGATCGGCGAGATTTCGCGACGCACAGGCCTTGCTGCTTCAGCAATACGCTACTACGAGGAGCAAGGCCTGCTGGACGCTCCCACGCGTGACGTGAACAACTATCGCTATTACAGCGAAACCACCATTAAACGCTTGGAAGTCGTGATCCACGCGCAAAGGCTGGGGTTTTCTCTCGACACCATTCGTGGCCTCTTCCTTCATGACGGTAGCTGCTCCAAATCCCTCACTCTGGAACAGATCAATGTACGCCTTGAGGAGATACAGCACATCGAAGCCACGTTAAAAGTGCAGCGTGAGGAGTTGTTGATGCTGCAAAAAGTCCTCGAAGAAAGCCTTCGTACGGGCATCGCACCTGGATTGGATTGCCCAAGCAGCGTGGAGCGATTACGACCTGATCGAGCCGTAGTCATGCGAAGCAAACACATGATGGCTACCAGCAAGTAAAGAAAGCGCAATACTGCGAGATCTCGATCTCAACCAAATACAAACCTGATGCTGCCTCTCGCACTGACAGATTGCTATAAAGCGATAAGCAAGAAAAAACCCCACAGCTTCAACGATCCTGTGAGGTTTTATCACCAGCTTTACCGATCAGGCATCAAGCCACGCTGATCATCTCTGCACTCAACTGCGCCGCATTGAACCCCACCAAGGTGACACTGCTGTCCCCCGCCAGAATCACGCTGTCACTGCCGTGCTGGGTAGTCGCACCGAGCACAGCATCGGCGCTGGCAAACAGCGACTTGGCGAACACCAGCAGGTCTTTCCCATTCTGATGAATGTTGAAGTCACTGATCACGTCGTGACCGAACCCGCGCTGGTCGAAAACAAACAGGTCGCTGCCCACGCCACCGCTGAGTTGGTCATTACCCTGCCCGCCGATCAAGACGTCATTGCCGTTGGCGCCATACAGCGCGTCGTTACCGGTGCCGCCCAGCAGTGTGTCGTTGCCCTCACCGCCGTGCAGTAGGTCATTGCCGGCGCCACCGTCGAGCCGGTCATTGCCGTTCTGGCCGAATATCAGGTCGCGAGCGCCGGTGCCTTTGAGGGTGTCGGCCAGCTGGCGGCCTTCGATGGATTTGGCATACGCCTTATCGGCGCCGAACAGGCCTTCGAAGTCGAGTTTGCCACTGGTCACCGTATAGGCCGGCGTGAGGGCCTCGCCGATACCACCGAAGAGCCCGCCGAGCACGGGCACATGGCCGAGGCTGTTGGCCAGGCCGGTTTCGAACTCTACATGCTCTACGCCGTGCAATTCCTTCAGGCCATATTGGCCGCTGCTGTCGTTCAGAAACAACGTGCCATCGCTGAGTTTCACCGCTTCGTAGGAAGATGCGGTGCCTTTGAGGAAGACTTTATCGTTGCCTTCACCGCCGGCGACGATATCGGTACCGGTACTCACCCGGAAACTGTCGTCACCCTTGAACCCGTCGAGGAAGTCATCGCTGCGGCCGTCCTGCAGTTTGTCCGAACTGTCGGTGCCCAGCAGGAAGGCCGGTGTGCCGTAATGGTTGGAGGTGGCGGTCTGTTTGTCGCTGACCCAGGTAAAGCTGCGGCTGATGGCGTCGAGGTTACTGATGATGATGGTGCTGTCGCGCTCAATGTAATCGTAGAAGGTCGATTGGGCGATACGCTGGATAGGGTTGATGAAAATGCCTTCCAGGTGCGCGGCCCATCCTGACAGGTTGGCAATCGAGAACGGACCATTGGGCCAGGTTGGCAGCGCGTAGATTGTGTCGAACAGCACGATGTTGTCGGTGGTCGAAGTGTAACTGGCGTCACTGCCTTGAAGCGCGTCGATGATGGCGCTGCCCACGTTGGTCTCCTGCCCCGTGAGACGGTGGACCACATCGTTTTCAAATCCGAAGTTGAAGATTCCGTCGCTGTTGCTGGACTTGGGCGACTCCATGCCAAAGTAGTCCGAATCCTTGAAAAAACCGTCGGCCAAAGTGTCCTTGCCGATATACATGCTGTTGGTAACGGAGCCACCCTGGCTATAGCCGGTGACCAGAACATCCTTGCCGCTCAGGTTATGGCCGGTGGCGTAATCCTTGATTGAGTTGAGCAGGTAGTCGTAGCCGTTGATATAAGAGTTATCGATCATCGCCGGCCAACCCAGCAGATCAATTGGCGAGTTGGTGCCGGCAATGGAAAAACCCATTTTGACTAATTGGCCGCTGTCATCGTATTGACCAAACACCCTGGCCTGGGAGCCAAACACGCCGTCGCCGGTAAAACTTCCAGTGATGTCGGTGTGGCTGCTATCAACCTGCAGTTCGCTCGCGCCGATCTCACGCCAGCCCTTGGGCAGCGCGAAGGTGTTGCCCTCGCCCAGCACAAGCCCCGGTATGTTGTAGAGCGCGCCGACGGTCGCTACACCACTGGTGTAAGTGGCGAGGGTCCAGGCATCTGAAATCAGGACGCGGGCATCTTGCCCCTTGTAATCGAATATAGCCATGTCAGTACTCCTTGAGCCCAGCGATCAACACCGAAAGTCAACGGTAATACCTGATGCGTCGGGCTAAACAATATGCATTGAAGTTGTTGTTGTGCATTCTGTTCAGGCTGCTTCGTTGCTTAATATCGATGTTGACCATTAAGGAAGCTCGTCAACACTAGCCTAGAAGTGCCGCGTTAAAGTGACCGACTATCGGATGACAAGGGTATGTACTTGGGGATATAGACGACAAAAGCGCCATAAGCGCTGTTTGTCGAACAAGAGGTGAAGTTCTGTGTTGTTCGTGACTGGCGAGTCAAAGAAAATTAAACCCTTATAGCAAGTTGTGAACTGCAATAAGGGCTCAAGAAGTTCAGGTTTCTCTGAAACTCAGGAAGAATAAACCTCAGCACCTTGGCATACAGGCTGCTTGAACCTGGGTAATTGCTGCCGGGCCAGTTGCGCCTGCACGCCCGCGACGGCTTCAAGCACTCGTTGCGCCCAGTGCTCATCCTGCGGATCGACCACCACCACGCGAAAGCCGTGGTCGTTACCTTCAAGGCGCACACCCTCGGAATCATCCACGTGCAAATCAATGTCGAAGGCCGGCGGAAATTTCGAGGGGGTGTTCGACAGCCCATGCACCGTGAGGGCGTGATTATGCCGCACGCTGTTGACTACGCCATCGACACGAATGCCGTACAGCATCAGCCAGCGCCTGATGTAGGAAGGCGCCCTGCCCGATGAGGTGTAGACCCAGATACTGCAGCCCTGGCGCCGCAGCTCTCGCGTCAACGAACGGGTGCCAATACGCAGCGGTTCTCCCCACCAACGATGAACACAGGCCGGTAGCCAGCTGCTTTCGACATCAGCGTGGTGGAGCTGGCAAGCCAATGTGTCGTCGATATCAAAGGAGATGCGTACACGCGGGCGCTTGGCGGCACGCGTGAGAAGCGCCTGCTGGATAGCTTGCACGGCTCGGCTGGCGAGTGTTGGATACCGGCGCATTAATGGCCTCCCTGATAAATAGGCTGTGGTGCGTCGCTCAAGAAAAACGCCTTGGGATCCGGGGCCTGTTCCTCCAGGAAGGCGGCGTATTTTTTCTTGATCTTGGGCAATTCATACAACGCCTTGACCCCATGTTTGGCCGAGTTGCGGATTACCGAGGAAGGATTGAAGTAGCCCTCGGCATTTTCCAGCGTCAGCACGAACGGTGGCAACCCGGCCCGCATCAGCAGATAACTGACGATCAGCGAACCACTGCGGTTGTTGCCTTCGATGAACAACTGCGGCTTGCTGAGGATGCGCACATACACACCGGCCGCACGCTTCCACACCGATTCACTGCGATACGCGCAATACCAATTGAACAAGTCCTTGATACCGCCTTCAACGTTGTTGAAGAAGTGCTCTTCGGTGGCGGCCAGGTGCTGCGCGTATTCCACGCGGCGCGCCGGGTCGCTACCGCAGAGCACCGTGGCGTTGATCTCCAGCATCAGGTCCAGATGATGAAGGTCAAACAGGTCAACGCCCCGTGCGACATAGTCGTCAACCAGCGCATAGCCTTCAAGCACGTTGTGCAGCACTTCGTCGGTCAAGGGGTCGCGCGGCTCGGTAAATTGCGTGCTGAGCTGGGCAAAGCGGCTCTGCACTTTGCGGAGCGCGCGTTCAATCGCTGACAAGTCAAGACGATGCGTTGCAGACATGGGCGTTCCTGGGCTGACGGTGGCGCATGTGTGGTTTCTATCGAACATGGAGTTACTCAGCTGAACTTGCCGCTGATGTAATCCTCGGTCATCTGTTCACGCGGGCTGCCAAAAATCTGCGCGGTCGGGCCCATTTCCACCAGGTAGCCGGTACGCGTGCCCTGGGAAATATCCACCGAGAAAAACGCCGTGGTGTCCGCCACGCGGATCGCCTGCTGCATGTTGTGGGTGACCAGGGCGATGGTGTAATCCTTCTTTAGTTCCACCATCAGTTCCTCTACCCGGCGAGTCGCAATCGGGTCGAGTGCCGAGCAAGGCTCATCGAGCAACAGCACTTCCGGCTCGGTGGCAATCGCACGGGCAATACACAGCCGTTGCTGCTGGCCACCGGAAAGCGACAGGCCGCTGACCTTGAGCTTGTCCTTGACTTCATCCCACAGCGCAGCGCCTTGCAGGGCGTGCTTGACGCGGTCGCCCAGGTCGCCTTTGTAGCGGTTCAAGCGCAGGCCGAAGGCGACGTTGTCGAAGATGCTCATGGAGAACGGGTTCGGCTGCTGGAACACCATGCCGATGTAACGGCGCACTACCACCGGGTCTACACCCTTGCCGTACACGTCCTGCCCCAGGAAATGTACGTGGCCCTCGAAGCGAAAGCCCTTCACCAAGTCGTTCATGCGGTTGAGGCTACGCAGTACCGTACTTTTGCCGCAGCCGGACGGGCCGATAAAACCGGTGATCTTGTTTTTCTCGATCGGCACATGGCTGTCACGCACTGCCATGAAGTTGCCGTAGAAAATCCTGTCCAGCTTGCAGTCCATGACCACAGGCGATTGGGTAACAAACGGAGCGGCTATTTGCGCAGTTGAGACGTTCAAGATTCAGATGCTCCCGTTCTTAATACTTAGGCTTGCCGAAGATACGGCTCACAATATTCACGACCAGCACGATCATCACCAACACCAACGAGGCCGCCCAGGCGAGCTCCAGCTGGTTGTCGAAGGGCATGCCGGAAAAGTTGTAGATCAACACTGCAAGGGAGGCCGTGGGGTTCATCACCGCCAGGTCGCCGTCGTGGTAGATCCAGTAGTTGCTGAACAGCGCGGTAAACAACAACGGCGCGGTTTCGCCTGCGGCACGTGCCACAGCAAGCATTACGCCAGTGAGGATCGCTGGGAGGCCGGTCGGCAAGATGATCTTCCAGATCACCTGCGAGCGGGTGCAGCCCATGCCATAGGCCGCGTCCTTCATGATCTTGGGCACCATGCGCATCGACTCTTCAGCCGTCAGCACCACGATGGGCAGCATCAGTACCGCCAGGGCCACGCCGCCTGCCGGTGCCGAGTAGGTGCCGGTGGTCATCACCACCAAGGCATAGGCAAACACCCCGGCCAGGATCGAAGGCAACCCAGTGAGCATTTTGGCGGCAAAGCGTGCAGCGTTGGCCAATTTGCTGTCCGGCCCCAGTTCGGCCAGGAAGATCGCGGCCATGATGCCGACCGGCACCGCAATCGCCGCAGCGATACCGACCATCACAAAGGTGCCGGCCATGGCGTTGCCGAAACCGCCGCCCGTCTCGAAGCCGGTGGGCGGCAGTTCGGTGAACACTTCCAGGCTCAGGCGTGCGCCGCCACGGGTGATCAGCATGTAGAGCACAGAAATCAGCGGCACGCTGGCCAACAGCGCACCCAGCCATACCAATGTGGTCAACACCAGACTGCGCAAGGCGCGGCCTTCGAACTTACGCTGCAGGCTCGGCACAGCGGTGATAGGGGATGTGAGATTCGTCATCATCGGTTACCCCGTTGGGCGTAGAGCATGATCATGGAACCGATGACATTCACCAGCAGCGTGATGAACATCAAGACGAGAGCGGCGTACATCAATACCTCCACCTCGTTGGGCCCGGCTTCGGGGAAGTTCAGCGCCAACAAGGCTGCCAAGGTATTGGCCGGCGCGAACAGCGAGAGTGAAATGTTGTTGGCGTTGCCCACCAGCATCGCCAGCGCCATGGTTTCGCCCAGCGCACGGCCGAGGCCGAGTACCAGGGAGCCGAAAATACCGGTGGCGGCGGATGGCACCATCACCTTGAGAATCGCCTCCCAATGGGTGGTGCCCATGCCGTAGGCGGCCTGCTTGGTCTTCATCGGCACGCTGGTGAGCGCGTCCTGGGATACGGCGGCAATCGTCGGCAGAATCATGATGGCCAACACCAGCGCCGCAGGCAGCAACCCCGGCCCGCTCAGGGACGTGCCGAAAAACGGTATCCAACCCAGTTCGCTGTTCAACCAGGTGGTCAGTGGCCGAATGGCCGGGATCACCACGTAGATGCCCCACAGGCCGTACACCACGCTGGGGATGGCCGCGAGCAGCTCAACGATGGTGCGAAACACAGCGGCCAGCTTGGCCGGCAGAAAATCCTGAGTCAGGAAAATCGCCATGCTGACACCGAAAAAGCCTGCAATCAGCAGCGCGATAAAAGCGCTGTAGAGCGTGCCCCAAATGGCCGGCAAGATCCCGTACTTGCCCTGATTAACGTCCCAGACGCTGCCAAAAAGCACATCGAACCCGTGCTTTTCCATGCCCGGCAAGGCCTTGCGTCCCACCTCGAATACCAAGGCTGCGACCAACGCCAGAATCAGTACCACCCCGATTCGCGCGAGCCCACGGAAGGTGCGATCGACCAGAAAGTCTTTGGCCGAGGGAGGTTGGCAGGCAGAATCCCGGTTAACCGGTACGACGAAAGGTTTGTTCATTGGCTAATTCCGGAACAGGGGGGAAACGCCCCCGGCGCGGCAAACAGCCCACACCGAGAGCGGCCTCACGGGTGTTACTGAATGTTGGCGGAGGCTTTGCGTACCTGCTCCACCACCGATGGCGGCAGCGGGATGTACCCCATCGAGTCGGCGATTTTCTGCCCCTCGGTCAGGCTGTACTCAACCATTTCGCGCATGGCCTTGGCCTTGGCAGGGTTGCCGTTGTCCTTGCGGAAGATCATCCAGGTGTACGAGGTGATCGGGTAAGACTTGGCACCGTCCGGGTCCGGCAACCAGGCCACCAGGCTTTCCGGCATCTTCACTGCGGCCAGGGCCTCGGCGCCGCTTTCGGCGTTCGGCACCACGTACTGGCCGGCCTTGTTCTGCAACTGGGCGAAGTCAACCTTGGCCAGTTTGGCAAAACCGTACTCGATGTAGCCAATCGCGCCTGGGGTCTGGCGTACGGTGGCGGTCACACCATCGTTTTTGGGCGACTTGATGAATTTGTCGCTGGCCGGCCAGTTGACGGTGTTGCCCTCCCCCAGTGCCGTTTTGAATTCAGGGTTGATGGTGGCCAGGTGCTTGGTGAATACCGCCGTGGTGCCGCTGGAGTCTGCACGTACCACAACGGTGATCGGCGTGTCGGTGAGTTTCAGGTCCGGGTTGGCGGCGACGATCTGTGGGTCGTTCCACTTGGTGATCTTGCCCAGGAAGATATTGGAGTAAACATCGCGTGGCAGCTTGAGGCCCTTGGGATTGCCCGGCAGGTTATAGGCCAGCACGATTTCACCTGCAGTCATTGGCAGCAACTGCACGCCTTCGGCAACCTTGGCGATGTCTTCGTCTTTCATGGCCGAGTCACTGGCGGCGAAGTCGACGGTTTTATTCAGGAAGTCCTGCACACCTGCGCCGCTGCCCTTGGACTGGTAATCCACGGTGACGCCAGCGGTCTTCTTGCTGAAATCCTTGAACCAGGTGAGGTAGATCGGTGCAGGGAAGCTGGCGCCGGAGCCGGTGAGGCGCACGTTTTCGGCGGCGAAGGTCAAGGAGGAGGCACACAGGGATACCGTGACGGCGAGTGCTGCGGACTTCATCAAGCTTTTCATTAAAAGGAACTCGTTGTGGTGACGGGCTCCCGAACTGTGAAGCAGGGTTGTTACATTTTTATGAAAATTGAATGGCGAGAGGGTGTTTTGTCCCGCTTTGCCGCCACAGCGTTGTATTTTTAGGGCATTGGTTAGTAACAAATTACGACTAAAGTGCTGTCATCCCTCTAGCGGTACTGACCTTGCTTCCGCGACGGTCGACGCCGATCCAACTGTGGGAGCTGGCTTGCCTGCGATGACGGTCTGCCAGCAGACACCTACTTACCTGACACCCACAGCTGGATCGCGCGGTGTCAGATAAATAGGTGCCAGGCGCAATGACGCCATCGCAGGCAAGCCAGCTCCCACATTTGGACCTAGGGGTGTCAGTGAAATAGGCGCTGTACCGTCCCCCTCAGGGCTAGCGGCAGCCTCGCGTCAGGCTTACTTGCCTTCAGTCAACGCGTTGTAGCTGGTGAACAGGTTGCGGTAGTCCGGAATGTGGTTGGAGAACAACGTCCCCAAGCCCTCGATATCGTTGCGCCAGTCGCGGTGCAGCTCACAAGCCAGGCCAAACCAGGTCATCAGTTGCGCGCCGTTGGCCGACATGCGGGCCCAGGCCGATTGCTGGGTCAGTTCGTTGAAGGTGCCAGAGGCGTCGGTGACCACAAACACTTCAAAGCCTTCGGCCAGGGCCGACAGCGCCGGGAACGCCACGCACACTTCGGTCACGACGCCGGCAATGATCAATTGCTTCTTGCCGGTGGCCTTGATGGCCTTGACGAAGTCTTCGTTGTCCCAGGCATTGATCTGGCCCGGGCGCGCAATGTACGGCGCATCCGGGAACAGTGCCTTGAGTTCGGGCACCAGCGGGCCGTTGGGGCCGGTTTCGAAACTGGTGGTGAGGATGGTCGGCAGCTTGAAGTACTTGGCCAGGTCAGCCAGGGCCAGCACGTTGTTTTTGAATTTGTCCGGGTCGATGTCGCGGACCAATGACAGTAAGCCGGCCTGGTGGTCGACCAACAGTACCGCGGCGTTGTCTTTGTCCAAACGAACGTAAGGTGTAGACATCTTCATACTCCTGATAGATAGACGCGGCGCCCAACATGGGCGAACCGCAAAAGGCCCCAGCGTATTTACATGCGCTGTGAGTCTAGTACTTCGTGGTTGTTTGCCACTTCCTGAGCCTTGATGTAGCTCTCGATGAGAAGCTGATAGTGCGGCATGGCCTGGGTGTAGACGTTGGACCACCCAAAAAACAGTGGAGCCACCTTAATCATCGTGTTCAGGGTTAGGTAGTGGCTGAAACGGGCCGCTCCATCTCAAAAATGGAACAATGCAACCGCACGCCCCTGGGCATGGTGATGCGCAAGACCGAACCGCGCTCGGTCATTGCAGAGAAGTGTTTTGCCGAGGCCAGGCAGTTGTTTGCACCCAATACCCAGGCTTAGCCGGCCTGCGCTTACAACGCGCATCGGCATAGGGGGCGGCCTTCACAGGCCGCTCCCCTGCCACACCACCCGGCATGCGGGTCCGCACCGGGCGGTTCGAGAGATTGAGGTTATGAGAGACGTACTAATCCCAGCCTGTCGAACCACGCAATAGTAAGCACGCGATTCAGCTCCAGACGACTGTTATGCCACCAGCGGCAGGTGTTTCCTGCCACCTTCTGCGCCACTTGGTTACTCGCGCCAAGTGCTCGCAACTCGCGATACGTCGTCGTTCCGCGCTTCCATTGTTTGAGCTGGATAGCTCGCAATCGGTGTCGCATCCATTCGTCCAGCTCACGCCAGACGGCTGGGGTTTGCGACAACCCGAAGTAAGCTTTCCAGCCCAAAATGTAAGGGCGCAGCTCATCGACGATTTGCTGCAAGCTACGACCACACGAGCGTCGGGTGTACCAGCGTATTCGCTGCTTGAACTGCTTCTGCGCTTCATAAGAGGCAGCACGCTTAGCTTCGTCGCGGAATGACCACAACTCATAGCCCAAATACTTGCGACCAAACGCGCTCGTCACCACACTCTTACTCGCGTTGACGCTCAAGTGCAGCTTTTCATACAGACGCTTCAGCAAATCCATCACCCGTTGCCCCGCCTTCTGACTACGAACATAAACGTTCGCATCGTCGGCATAGCGCACGAAGCAATGACTTCGACGTTCAAGCTCCCGATCCACTTCGTCCAGTAGCACATTCGCCAGCAACGGCGACAGCGGGCCGCCTTGCGGCACCCCGCAGCGACTTTTCTCGACCACGCCATTGATCAGCGTTCCCGCATCCAGATACGCACGAATCAGCCGGATAACCGCCCGATCCGCGATCCGTTTGCGTAAACGATCCATCAAAATATCGTGGTCGACCCGGTCGAAGAATTTCTCCAGATCAACATCCACCACCACTTTACGCCCTGAAGAAACATAGCGCTGAGCCGCTAAAACGGCGCCCTGCGCACAGCGTCCAGGACGGAAGCCGTAGCTGTGTTCACTGAAAGTCGGATCGAGTAATGGCTGCAAGACTTGCAGCAACGCTTGTTGGATCAAGCGGTCGGTGACCGTTGGGATACCCAGCTCGCGTTGACCGCCGTCGGGTTTGGGAATGGTTACACGCCGTACCGGACTGGGCCGGTAGACACCTGATAGAAGCTGTTCACGAATCGCCGCCCATTGGGTCAGCAGGTACTCGGCCGTCTGATCAATATCCAGACCGTCGACCCCCGCCGCACCTTTGTTGGCCTTGACCCGTTTCCACGCCCGCTTCAGGCTTTCTCTCGCAAAGGCCCGCTCCAGCAGCCCTTGCCCTGCGTTGTCGGTTTCATTTTGCGGGCGATTGACCTCGTCGCTGACGGAGCTTCTCACGGCTTCACCGTTCGCAGTCTCCATCAGCCCCGCGTTTGGCAGGCATCTGACTTCCGGTCTTTCGCATCAACATGGCCTATAACGCTTTCTCTCGTTCGGCCCTTCGTCAAAAAAAAAAAGACTACTACGGCCTCTGCTGACTTCTCGCTCCGGCTTGCACCGTCGCCCTTTCAGGCATGAGGCGAGATCTCCCCAGGTAAGAACGCAATCCTTCACCACACAACCGCCGGATTTACACAGCCTGATCCTTGACCACAAGAGCTTCGCGGTTTTGTGCCCGCTCGCCCTGATCGGCTTTGCCTTATATCCGGTTCTTGTACATCGGCTCATGGCTTCGATTCACGCTTCCTCCCCACACTCGGTCGCCCTCATGCAGTTGCGCTTCACTTCGTTCGCTGTGGTCAGCTCACGGCGGGACTCTCACCCACAAGATTGCGCCCATGCTGGGCGCACACAAAAAAGGCGCTCCGCAGAGCGCCTTTTTACCGCCGATTGTTTTACTGCAAGCTGACCTGACGCAGCTCGGGTTTGGCCTCACCACCAATCATGATGCGTTTTGGCTTGGCCTCTTCAGGCACTTCACGCAGCAGGTCGATGTTGAGCAAACCGTTGGTCAGGGATGCGCCACGTACTTCGATATGGTCGGCCAAGCGGAACGACAACCGGAACGCACGTTGGGCAATGCCCTGGTGCAGGTAAGCGACCTTATCGTCGGTTTCGCGTTTTCCGCCGGAAACCGTCAATACACCCCTCTCGACCTGGATATCCAGATCCTCCTCGGTCAGGCCAGCGACGGCGATCACGATGCGGTACGCGTCGTCACCGTGCTTTTCCACGTTGTGAGGTGGATAGGAGTTCGGAGCCTCGCTGCGCAGCGCCGACTCGAACAGGTCATTGAAGCGATCAAAGCCCACCGATTGACGGAACAGTGGGGCCAACGACAGGGTAGTAGCCATTTTAAAATCTCCTGAGTTTCTCCAAGTGATTTAGTACGCGACCCGGATTCGGCATCGCGTGATCAAAAATTTATGGACGCGCAAAAGGAATTCAAGAGGGCCGAAAAAAATTTTCTTGTGCAAGGGGCGATCACCCAAGCCCAAGTGTTATGGCGTGTGCTCTAATCAAATTGCCAGGCGTGCTTTACCCCGTGAGCGCCTGAGACAGCCCTTGAGGTACATAAAAATGAAAATGACATTCCCGGCCCTGGCATTGGGCATCCTGATCTCCCAGGGGGCCCTGGCCGCTGGAGATGGTACGGCGGCGCTGGGAGGCGGTGTCGGCGGTGTATTGGGCAACGTGGTCGGCCAGCAGCTCGGTGGCTCGACAGGTGCGGCCATCGGCGCCGGCGTGGGGGGCGCAGCCGGGAGTGCAGTGGGTGCGCAGAAGGGCAACAAGACCGAAGCGGCGATTGGCGGCGGTTTGGGCTCGGCAGGCGGTTCGCTGATTGGCAATCGCCTGGGCGGCACCACCGGCTCGACCATCGGCGCCGGCGTGGGTGGCGCAGCCGGTGGCGCGCTGGGTAACAACCTGGCCGATGACGAGAGCGGTCATCGTTCGGGTGGCGGCAAGCACAAAGGCAACAAGCATAAGCACAAGAACAAGCACCACTGATCGCGTGGCACGGCGCTGTCAGCCAACAAACACTAACCTGTGGCGAGGGAGCTTGCTCCCGTTGGGGCGCGAAGCCGCCCCGCTCTTTTGTTCAAAGAGGCTGGGACTGCTACGCAGTCCAACGGGAGCAAGCTCCCTCGCCACAGTTACCGTTTCGTCGCCTTTACATCGGCGTGCTGCTCACCACCCGCAACGCCAGCCCTTCATAGGCGTCCAGCGTGATCGTGAACGCGCCCTCCTCGGTCAAATCGCCTTCCACCCGCTCATTGATGATATCCACCACCGGGCCCGGTGCGATGTTGGGCAGGTGCAGGGTTTCAGTGATCGGCGTGGCCCCAAAGTTCAGCGCGGTGATTTGCGTGCCCTTACCCGCCGGTAGTTCGTGAACCATGATCAGCAAGCCTGGGTGCTCGACGTCCGGCACCAGGATCTGGCGGCTGGCGGCGATGTCGTAGGCGCGGCGCACGGCGAGGATTTTTTGCAGTTGGGAGGCGAATGACTCCGGGTCCTGCAGTTGGCTGTTCAGGCTGCCATACAGGCTTTTGGAGCGCGGCATCTGCCCGGCCGACAGCTCGGCCTCGGGGTTCAGGTCTACCAGATCATAGGCGCCACGGTGGATCCAGCGAGTGTCGCCATCGGCCATCAGGTGCGCCACTTCTTCGGCCGCCAACGGCAGCGCGCCCACCAGGTCCCAGCCGGACAAGGCAAACACCCCAGGTTGCATGGCGTTGTACATCACCAGCAGCAAGTGGATCTGGCGAATCTGCTGGATATCCGCCGGGGTGATCGCCTCCAGGTCACGAATACCCAGGGCTGCGGTGATGATGCTGGCGGTGGTGCAGGACACGCCGTTGGTGACGAACTTGAGGTTGTACGGCGCATGCTCACCGGTCAGGCGTTCGTACATCTGTTCGCGGATATGCTCGCGCAGGATGTTGCCGGGGAAGGTCTGGCCCTGGAACAGGAAGCTGTCATGGGCGTGCAGCGTCCAGAAGTGCACCAGCTCCAGGGTCAGTTCATCGTGGTTCTGTAGCGCGTGAATCAGCGAGCCGGGGTCGATGCCGAGGCTGTGCATCTGACGCAGCATCAGACGCAGGAACTCGGTGTCGCCCATCAGCAATGCATGCTGGTAGGCCGGCCGGGTGATGAAGTCATAAGACAGGTCAGCGCCACCGTGGGACATCGACGCGATGTCGTCCACGGTGAGGTTGAGCTCCTGGAAACTGAAACCGCCCGCCTTGCGAATGGCGCCGCCGAGCAACTGATTGCCGGTGATCGACAGCGGATGGCTTTCGGACCAGGCCGTGCCATCGAGCTTGCGCTCCACGCCGAGAAAGCCGTTGGCGTCCAGGCGCAGGATTTTCGCGCCCATCACATCAATGGCGTGCAGCGCATCACCGATGATCATCTGCTGCGCAGCAAACGAAGGGTCGAGCCAGTTGAGCGAGGGCTGGCCTTCCTTGAAGTAATGCAGGTACACCCAGCGCCGCGGCTTGCCATCCACGCCGAGCACCACCGGGGTGGCGCTCCAGTCGGTTTCTTTGACGCCGGGCTCGAAGAAAATCACCCGCTGCAATTGGCCGACGATGTAGTGCTTGTCGCGCAGTGCGTCTACCTGGGAGGGGCTAAGGTTGTGTGCATCGCGTCCGGCAGTCACGTCGGGCAGCAACGGCCAGTCTTCCTCGCGTATTTCGACCATGTGGTACAGGCCGGGATAGTCCTCATAGGCCATTTCTGCGAGGCGAAAGTCCGCGCCCTTGCCGGTGTGCGACGGGATTACATCGTCGATGATCACCGCATTGTGCGCGGCAGCCATGCGCGTCAAGGCCTGCAATTGTGCCTCGGTGCCCAGTTGCGGGTCGATGTCGAAGCTGATGCGGTCGAAATTGCCGTCGATGGTCGGGGTGTGCTCGGTGCCAGACAAGCCACCGGACTTCTTCAACGGCCCATTGTGAATGCCCTGGATGCCGATCTTGGACAGGGTATGCCACAGGGTTTCGTCCCCCAGCGCCTCCAGCACGGTGCCGCCTTCGCGGGTGACAATCGAGGCGGGATAGGCCGTGAACCACACCGACGACAAGGCTGAAGCGTCACGCGGCCGGGTCTGTGCATAGGGCTGCTGCCACAGGCGGCCTTGCCCCGAATAGAGCTTGGCCCGCTGCCGCGCTGCGTGGAGCATGGAGTGTTGCACCAGCCAGTTCACATGATCGTTGTTCGCCGCGGTCATAAGCTCGGTACCTGTCGTGGTGAAAAGGGTCGGTGTAAGCATATGAGGGGCGTGGGCGGCATTCGTTGCATCGACTTGGCTTCATCCAAATGTGGGAGGGGGCTTGCCCCCGATGGCGGTGGATCAGATAAAAATATCCTGACTGACACACTGCTATCGGGGGCAAGCCCCCTCCCACATTAGATTTTCATCTGGCCTGCCGCCTTGCGTCGCTTGCCGGTACTGCCTCGGGGTGAACCCGGTTGAAGATTTGAACTGCCGGGTAAACGCGCTGTGATCGGTGTACCCGCATTGCAGCGCCACCTCGGTAATCGGCAGTTCGGTATGCAACAACCGCCGGGCGTGTTCCAGCCGGACTTTCTGGATCATTTGCCGAGGCGTGAGGTGAAACACGCGCTTGCAGTAGCGCTCCAGTTGCGCCACGGAAATCCCGGCGATGCGGGTCAATTCCCCCAGGGTGACACGGCGGTTGAAGTGGCTGCGGATGTGTTCGTCCACCGCCGCCAGACGCTGATAGGCCGGGTGGGTTTCACTGGCTGATTGCAGGTCTACCGAGATCCCGGCCAGGCCGATGATCGCACCGAGCTGGTTGTACAGCGGCCACTTGTGGGTCAGGCACCAGCCCGGTTCGCGGGTGCCGTAGAGGTGCAGTTCGAGTTGATCCTCCAGTACCAGGCCTTGCTTCAGCACGCGCCGGTCCTGTTCGGTATAGCCGGGGCCCAATTGTGCGGGAAACACTTCGGCGCTGGTCTTGCCCAGCAGCGGTTGCAGTTGTTTGAGGCCGCAGCGTTGCACCAGGGTGCGGTTGGCGAGCACGTAGCGAGCGTCGATGTCCTTGATGAAAATCGCAGCATTGGGCAGTACATCAAGCATCGGCAGCAACTGCTCTACCCCGCTTAATAGCTGCTCGATGCTGTGGGGTCGGCTGCCCTGGAAAAGGCTCGCGAACGCGCTTTGCAACATGACTTTCTCAGCCCCTTTATTCGTCGACAGCCAGCAGATTGAGGCATGGGGCGAGCGCTGTCGAGCACGGCAAATTGTGCTGAATTCGTCATCCATCCCTGCGCAAAACATCAATCGTCAGCCTGCCTGATGGGTTCAGGATAGCGCCACTGCATGCCTATCCAATAACTCACAAGAAGGCGCCGCTATGTCAGGCCAAGGCAAGTTCAAGAAACAGCTGTCACTGATGGACCTCACCTTTATCGGGTTGGGAGCCATCTTCGGTTCGGGTTGGTTGTTCGCCGCCAGTCACGTGTCTGCCATCGCAGGCCCGGCGGGGATTTTTTCCTGGCTGCTGGGCGGTTTCGCCGTGCTGTTGCTCGGCATCGTCTACTGCGAACTGGGCGCCGCCCTGCCCCGCGCTGGCGGCGTGGTGCGCTACCCGGTGTACTCCCATGGCCCGCTGCTGGGCTACCTGATGGGCTTTATCACGCTGATCGCGTTTTCTAGCCTGGTGGCGATTGAAGTGGTCGCCTCGCGCCAATATGCGGCAGCCTGGTTTCCCCAGTTGACCAAGGCCGGCTCCAGCGACCCCACCACCTTGGGCTGGCTGGTGCAATTTGCCTTGCTGTGCCTGTTCTTTGTGCTCAATTACCGCAGCGTGAAGACCTTTGCCATCGCCAATAACCTGGTGAGCGTATTCAAGTTCATCGTGCCGTTGCTGGTGATCGGCGTGCTGTTCACCTTCTTTAAGCCGGAGAACTTCCAGGTACATGGCTTTGCACCGTTCGGCTTGTCGGGCATCGAGATGGCCGTGTCGGCAGGCGGGGTGATCTTTGCCTACCTGGGCCTGACGCCGATCATTTCGGTGGCCAGCGAAGTGAAAAACCCACAGCGCACCATCCCCATCGCCTTGATCCTCTCGGTACTGTTGTCTACGGCCATCTATGTGCTGCTGCAAACCGCGTTCCTCGGCGGCGTGCCTACCGAAATGCTCGCCAATGGCTGGGCCGGCATCAGCAAGGAACTGGCCCTGCCCTATCGCGACATCGCCCTGGCGCTGGGCGTGGGCTGGCTGGCCTACCTGGTGGTGGCCGATGCAGTGATCTCCCCCAGCGGCTGCGGCAACATCTACATGAACGCCACCCCGCGCGTGGTGTATGGCTGGGCGCAGACCGGCACCTTTTTCAAGATCTTCACGCGCATCGATGAAAAGTCCGGCATCCCGCGCCCGGCGCTGTGGCTGACCTTTGGCCTGTCGGTGTTCTGGACCTTGCCGTTCCCGTCCTGGGAAGCGCTGATCAACGTGGTGTCCGCCGCCCTGATCCTCAGTTATGCCGTGGCCCCGGTGACGGTCGCCGCCCTGCGCCGCAATGCACCCGACATGGCGCGCCCGTTTCGGGTCAAGGGCATGGCGGTGCTGGGCCCGCTGTCATTCATCATCGCTGCGTTGATCGTGTACTGGTCGGGCTGGAGCACCGTGTCCTGGCTGCTGGGCCTGCAAATTCTGATGTTTGTGGTGTACCTGCTGTGCGCGCGATGGGTGCCGACCGCGCACCTGAACCTCAAGCAACAAGTACGCTCCTCGGCCTGGCTGATCGGCTTCTACGCCGTGACCATCCTGCTCTCCAAACTCGGCAGCTTTGGCGGTATCGGGGTGATCAGCCACCCGTTTGACACCTTGGTGGTGGCGGCCTGCGCCCTGGGCATTTACTACTGGGGCGCCGCCACCGGCGTACCCGCCCACTGGGTACGCCTGGAGCAGGAAGAGGACGAAAGCGAGGCCGTCAGCGATGCGCACTACAGCGCCCCACTGTCCCCGACTACCCACTGATGGAGCGCCTTATGAAACGGCTGCACGTGATTGACTCACACACCGGCGGTGAACCTACACGCCTGGTCATGAGCGGTTTCCCCGCGCTGGTTGGCGACACGATCGCCGACCAACTGGAGCACCTGCGCACCCACCACGATCAATGGCGCCGCGCCTGCCTGCTGGAGCCACGGGGCAACGATGTGCTGGTGGGCGCGCTGTACTGCGCGCCAGTCACGCCGGGGGCAACCTGCGGGGTGATTTTCTTCAACAACGCCGGCTACCTCGGCATGTGCGGCCACGGCACCATCGGCCTGGTTGCCTCGCTGCACCACCTGGGGCTGATCCAACCGGGCGTGCATAGCCTTGACACGCCGGTCGGCCCGGTCGCGGCCACCTTGCACGAGGACGGCAGCGTGACCCTGCGCAATGTGCCCGCTTACCGCTACCGCAAGCAGGTGCCGGTTGAAGTGCCTGGGCACGGCGTGGTGCTGGGCGACATCGCCTGGGGCGGCAACTGGTTCTTCCTGGTGTCGGACCACGGCCATGAGTTGCAGATGGATAACGTGGAGGCCCTGACCGACTACACCTGGGCCATGCTCAAAGCCCTCGAAGCCCAAGGCATCCGTGGCGCAGACGGTGCGCTGATCGACCATATCGAACTGTTCGCCGACGACGCCCACGCCGACAGCCGCAACTTCGTAATGTGCCCCGGCAAAGCCTATGACCGCTCCCCCTGCGGCACCGGCACCAGCGCCAAGCTCGCCTGCCTGGCCGCCGACGCAAAACTGGCGGCAGGAGCACCCTGGGTACAAGCCAGCATCACCGGCAGCCAGTTCCTGGGCCGCTATGAATGGGACGGCGAACGCGTACGCCCATTCATCACCGGCCGCGCCTACATGACCGCCGACAGCACCTTGCTGATCGACGAACAAGACCCGTTTGCCTGGGGCATCTGAGCCCATTATTCATTCCACTGAAACCGGAGTTAGCACCATGAGCGACAACATCTTCACCGGCTGCATGCCCGCCCTGATGACCCCTTGCACCGCCGAGCGCCAACCGGACTTCGACGCACTGGTCGCCAAGGGGCGCGAGCTGATCGACATCGGCATGAGTGCCGTGGTGTATTGCGGTTCCATGGGCGACTGGCCGCTGCTCACCGAGGCCCAGCGCCAGGAAGGCGTGGCGCGCTTGGTGGCTGCGGGTGTGCCAACCATCGTCGGTACGGGGGCGGTGAACAGCCGTGAAGCCGTATCCCACGCAGCCCATGCCGCCAACGTCGGCGCCCATGGTTTGATGGTGATTCCCCGCGTGCTGTCCCGAGGTGCTTCGGTCACTGCGCAAAAGGCCCACTTTGCAGCAATCCTCAACGCCGCCCCCAACCTGCCGGCGGTGATCTACAACAGCCCCTACTACGGTTTCGCCACCCGCGCTGATTTGTTCTTCGAACTGCGCCGCGAGCACCCGAACCTGATCGGCTTCAAGGAGTTCGGCGGCGCCGCCGACCTGCGCTACGCCGCCGAAAATATCACCTCCCAGGATGATGATGTGACCCTGATGGTCGGCGTCGACACCCAGGTGGTACACGGCTTCGTCAACTGCAACGCCACCGGCGCCATTACCGGCATCGGCAATGCACTGCCGCGCGAGGTGCTGCAACTGGTGGCCCTGAGCAAAAAAGCCGCCAAGGGCGATGCCAAGGCGCGTCGCCAGGCCCGTGAGCTGGAAGCTGCGCTGGCGGTGTTATCGTCGTTCGACGAGGGTTGCGATCTGGTGCTGTATTACAAGCATTTGATGGTGCTCAACGGCGACCAGGGTTACGCCCTGCACTTCAACGAAACCGACGGGCTCAGCGCTGCCCAGCGCCGGTATGCCGAGCAGCAGTACGCGCTGTTCCGCCAGTGGTATGCCAACTGGTCGGCCGAACAGAACGTCGCTTGATTTTGTGTAGGAGCGAGCTTGCTGTGGCGAGGGAGCTTGCTCCCGCTGACTGCGCAGCAGTCTCCGGCTTTTATTGGGGGCGCTTCGCACCCCAGCGCAAGCAAGCTTGCTCGCCACAAAAGCTCGCGCCTACAACACCTCTTTTGTTTTCCAGGATGTCCCCATGACTCTGACAGGCAAGATGCTGATCGGTCAGCAATCCGTTTGCGGCCATCGCGATGCGATCCGGGCCATCAACCCCGCTACCAACACCCCACTGGAACCCGCCTACGCTGGCGGGGATGAGCAGCACGTCGACCAGGCCTGCGCACTGGCGTGGGCCGCGTTCGACGCTTACCGCGAAACCACCTTGGCAGATCGCGCCACGTTGCTTGAAACCATCGCCACCCACATCGAAGCCCTGGGCGATGAGTTGATCGAACGCGCCTGCGCCGAAACCGGCTTGCCTCGCGCACGCATTGAGGGTGAACGCGGCCGTACCTGCGGGCAACTGCGCGCTTTTGCCCGCACCGTGCGCCTGGGCGAATGGCTCGACGTGCGCGTCGATACCGCACAACCCCAGCGCCAACCCCTGCCCCGTGCCGACCTGCGCCAGCGCCATATCGCCCTGGGCCCGGTAGCCGTGTTCGGTGCCAGCAACTTCCCCCTGGCCTTCTCCGTGGCGGGCGGCGATACCGCATCGGCCCTTGCCGCCGGTTGCCCGGTGATCGTCAAGGCGCATAACGCGCACCCCGGCACCAGCGAACTGGTGGGCCGCGCCGTCGCCCAGGCGGTGAAAGATTGTGGCTTGCCGGAGGGTGTGTTTTCACTGCTCTATGGTGCGGGTAACGAGATGGGTATCGCATTGGTGCGCCACCCGCGCATCAAGGCTGTGGGCTTCACGGGGTCACGCAGTGGCGGTATTGCCCTGTGCCAAGCGGCGCAGGCACGCCCGGAGCCGATCCCGGTGTATGCGGAAATGAGCTCGATCAACCCGGTGTACCTGTTTCCTGCTGCGCTTGAAGCTCGGAGCGAAGCCTTGACCGAAGGGTTCGTCGCGTCGCTGACCCAAGGCGCCGGCCAGTTCTGTACCAACCCTGGCCTGATGATTGCCCTGCAAGGCGCCGCTCTGGACCGTTTTATTCAGTCTGCCAGTGAGCGGCTCTCACGTTGCCCGTCCCAGACCATGCTCACACCGGGCATCTTCAGCGCTTACGAAACCGGCCTGAAGACCCTGGCCCAGCACGCTCACATCGCTGCCAAGGGCTTGCCAGCGACCGGGCCGAACCAGGGCCAGGCCCATCTGTTCGTGACCCAGGCCGAGGCGTTCCTGGACAATGAACACCTGCAAGCCGAAGTATTCGGCGCCGCCTCGCTGGTGGTGCAGTGTCGTGATGTCGAGCAAATGCGCCAGGTGTCCGAGCACCTGGAAGGTCAACTCACCGCCACCCTGCACATGGATGACCACGACCTGCCACAGGCGCGGGCATTGCTGCCGGTGCTGGAGCGCAAGGCTGGGCGCCTGCTGGTGAACGGCTGGCCGACCGGCGTAGAAGTGTGCGACGCCATGGTGCATGGCGGGCCCTTCCCAGCGACTTCGGATGCGCGCAGCACATCGGTGGGCACGGCGGCAATTCTGCGGTTCCTGCGCCCGGTGTGTTACCAGGACTTCCCGGACGCGTTGCAGCCCACCGCCCTGCATCACGACAACCCGCTGCAGCTGCGGCGCCTGCTCGACGGCCAGCGAGAAGCATAATCATGGCCGATCCCAAGCAAGCAGACATCGTAGTAGTCGGCGCCGGCATTATCGGCGTCGCCTGCGCCTTGCAGTTGGCGCGCCAAGGCCGGCGAGTCGTTGTGCTCGACCCGCAAGCACCCGGCATGGGCGCCTCCTACGGCAACGCCGGCCACCTGGCGACGGAACAGGTGTTTCCCATCGCCGACCTGTCGATCCTCAAGCGCTTGCCCGCCATGCTGCTGGACCCCATGGGCCCGCTGCGCCTGGACTGGACCTATCTGCCCCGCGCCCTGCCCTGGTTTATACGCCTGCTGCTGAACCTGCGGCCAGCGCGTTACCAGCGCACCGTGGCAGGCCTTCGCGCGCTGAACGAAGGCAGCCTGGGCGCGTGGCAACGCTTGCTGCAATCGATGGGTCAAGCGCAACTGCTGCGTGAAGACGGTTCGCTATTGGTGTTTGAGCGCGCCGAATCCCGCGCAGCACTGGATGCATTGCAGCACCGCATGACCCAGCAAGGCGTCGCAGTGGACTTCTGGAGCGGCGATGCGGTGCGCAAGGCTGCGCCGCAACTGAGCGACGCCATACAAGGCGGGTTGTTCTTCCCCGCTACCGGACACTTTCTGGACCCGTACACGGTGGTTGGCGAACTGGTGAACGCGGCCAAGGCTGAGGGGGTGCAATTTCTTCAGCAGCGCGTTCTGGACGGACGCCTGGAGGGTAGCGGCGTTTCCCTGATGACCGACCAAGGCGTACTGACAGCGCAGCAGGTGCTGATCGCCTGCGGCGCCCACTCGGCCAAACTCACCGCAGCTCTCACCGGCAGACAAGTGCCGCTGGACACCGAACGTGGCTATCACCTGATGCTGCCCCACGAACAACAACGACTGCCCTTCGCGGTCACTTCGCTGGAGAGAAAATTCATCATGACGCCCATGACCGGTGGCCTGCGCCTGGCCGGCACGGTCGAATTCGCCGGCCTCGACCGCCCGGCCAATATGCAACGGGCCTGGCAGTTGCACCGGTTGAGCAAAGGGTTGTTCCGACACGAACTGAGCGACAGCGAAGCCACGCCCTGGATGGGGTTTCGCCCTTCCCTGCCCGACTCGCTGCCGATCATTGACCGGGTGTGCGAAGGCAAAGTGCTGCTTGCATTTGGTCACCAGCATTTGGGACTGACACAAGCGGCGGTGACGGCCGAGCGGGTTGGGCAGCTTGCTGCGGGTGAGCGGGTGCCAGAACTACAGCCTTATCGGCTGGATCGTTTCTGAACCTTACTGTGGTAGGCGCGAAGTGCTGAATAACGCATCAGCCGTTTCTTGGATTTCATCGCGCATCCATAGCTTGTTCAACCAACCGACAGGGATAGCCTGGACGCCGTAATACGCCCCCGCCAGTTGCCCAACGATTGCGGCAGTAGTGTCTGCGTCATCCCCAAGGTTGGCGGCGGCCAGTATCGCTTCAGCAAAGTTGGAGGTCTGATCGAAACACCAGAATGCGGCCTCCAGCGAAGCCACCGCATAACCTGAGCCAACGATTTGAGCAGAGGTTTTATCGCGATAGTCGCCAGAGGCGATAGCCTTGACCTTAGGAGCCGACAGCGCGGTGTGGGAAAAACTCAGCACGTGCTTCTTTGGCACGCCGCTCAGGGCATTGCTGATAGCCTCGGCCAGCAGCAGGCAGCACTCGATAGCCTCATGCGCGGCATGCGTAGTTCGCGAGCTTTGCTCGGCAAACAGGTTGATGTCCGCCCTATCTGGAAAGTAAAACAACACGACAGGTGCGAGACGCATCATTGAACCATTGCCGGCCGAATACGGATGCGTTGAGCCCGCAAAAGCGTTGCCACTTTGCTGAAATTGCTCCAGCGCTTCGCGAACCGTCATGCCGATATCAAAGCACTCTCCGGTAGAACTCAAGTAACCCCACTTCCACCAATTCAGATAACGTCCCATCTGGTCCATCGCGTCAAAACCACCTTTGCGCAACAGGCTTTCGGCCAGACACAGTGCCATGGACGTATCGTCAGTCCATTGGCCAGGCTTGAGGCTAAACGGTCCGCCGCCTAGCATATCCGTCACCGGAGAAAAGCTGCCGCGGGGCATGAATTCAACCGTCGTCCCTACAGCATCGCCACACGCCAGCCCAAGTAGGCTGCCGCGATAACGATCCAAAAGCGTGATGTCCATTGCCACTCCTTGTGAAAATCTTTCTACACCCGCCAGGCTACTTGACCAACCGCTTCTCCTTGGAGGGGCGATAGCCGAAATACGCGCTGTAGCATTTGCTGAAATGGCTCGGCGAGACAAACCCGCACGCCACCAGCACATCCACTTGGGATAACTCGGTGTGCTGCAACAGGCGTCGCGCCTCAGTGACGCGCAGTTCCATGTAGTAGCGCTGCGGCGTGGTACCCAGTTGTTCTTTGAACAGGCGCTCCAACTGGCGGCGGGAACGGCCGGCGTAGACGGCGAGTTGATCGAGTTCCAGGGGTTCTTCGAGGTTGGCGTCCATCAACTTCACCACCTCGCGCAACGGCGCGCTGACACAGATGTTTTCAGTGGGTTTGATACGGCGGTAGCGCGACTCTTCGAACGCCAGGATATCTTCGATGCCTTCGACCAAGGCTTTGCCATGCAGGCTCTTGATCCAGTCCAAGGCCATATGGAAAGCCCCCGACGGGCTGGACGCGGTAAGGCGGTCGCGGTCGATCACGTAGGGTTCGCTGGTGACCTGCGCCGCCTTGGACACTTCGGCCAGCGCCGGGCGATGTTCGGGGTGGATGGCACAGCGGTAACCCTGCAGCAGCCCCGCACGCCCGAGGAACCACGAGCCGTTCCACAAACCGGCGAGGCGCACGCCCGCTTCACCCGCACTGCGCAGCCATTGGATAAATGGCTCGCTGGCCTTAAGTTCGGTGCGAAAACCACCGCAGATCACCAACAGGTCCAAGTCCTGCAAGATCGCCAGCATCAGGTTCGCATCCGGTCGAATGACCAGGCCCAGGTCGCTGATCACTTCGCCCTCACCCCAGCCGAAGGTGCGCGTAGCGAACAGATCGGGGCGCAACAGATTGGCGGTCACCAGCGTATCGAGGGTCTGGGTAAAGGCCGGCAAGGAGAAGTGTTCGAGCAGCAAAAAACCGACACGGGTGACCGAGGTTGATTGCTGGGGGTTATCACTGAGGTAGCGCAGGTTCTTGCCTTGCATGCCACCGCTGAACTGGCGTCTTTCCATCGAGGGTCGGCCCACGCTTATTGTTGTGCAGTGGGCGCTATCTTAGGGGCAAATGCGGTGCCTGTCTCAGGTGACGCTCGAGGCTGGCAGCGGCCATTGCACTGATCTTGATAAAAACTGTTCGCTTGAAAAGCCACGGCCCAGGCGCTGCGCGGTGATCTGATACGGTTTTTTCTTTTCGATCTGCGCCTGTATTGAAAACCGCTTGAGGCGGACAATAGCCCCATCCCGACACTCCTGTCGTCCCCTTCCCCTCGGAGGCCTTATGACCAAGATGGCAATTTTCCTGTTTGGCTTTTTGGTGTTGACCATTGGCATCGGCATGTTGGCGACCATCTCGCCGGTCTAAGCCCGCATTAGTGTGGCGAGGGAGCTTGCTACCGTGACGGCCTGACAGCCGACGCCTATCTCCATGACACCCTGCAATCCAACTGTGGGAGCTGGCTTGCCTGCGATGGCGGCCTATCAGCCGACACTTCTCTACCTGACACCCCACAATCCAACTGTGGGAGCGGGCTTGCTCGCGAAGGCGGCCTGGCGGTCAATACAGTTGGATTGTGTACATATCCATTGCTGAGGTAACGGCCACTTAGGGTTCCGCCTGACGTGAACTGCCCCCCAAAAGTTGGACAGGAGACGCTATTGATTTAGTGCCTGGGTCCGAAACTGTACCGGACTCAAGCCATTCAGTCTGAGGCTTATGCGGTCTTGGTTGTAGTAGGTGATGTAATCCTCTAAGCCTGATGCCAGTTGCTCCACACTCTCAAATGATTCCAGATAGAAAAACTCGCTCTTGAGCGTGCCGAAAAAGCTCTCCATGGCGGCATTGTCCAAGCAATTACCCTTGCGCGACATGCTCTGCTCGATGCTCTTTTCGGCCAGCATGTGTCGGTAGGTAGGCTGCCTGTACTGCCAACCCTGGTCAGAGTGCAGTATCGGCCTGTCACCTTGATTCAGTCGCCTGAAGGCTTTTTCCAGCATCGTCGAAACCATCTTGAATTCGGGACGTCGGTTGATCTGGTAAGCCAGGATCTCGCCGTTGTACAAATCCATGAGAGGCGAGAGAAACAGCTTTTGCCCCTTCACCTTGAACTCCGTCACGTCGGTTGCCCATTTCTGGTTAGGGGCTTGTGCCTTAAATTCGCGCTTTAGTAGATCAGGCGCAACAAGCCCTTCAGCACCTCGGTAAGAGCGATATTTCTTCACTTTGACCAGCGACTTGAGGCCTATCATCTGCATCAGCCGATACACCTTTTTGTGATTGATCAACTCACCACTGTTTCCAAGGGTCGCGGTGATGCGGCGGTAGCCGTAACGCCCCTTATGCTCGTGATAGACGCTGCGGATGCGATCTTTAAGGCCGGCATGCTTGTCGGTTAGCAGTGTTTTACTTTGGTAATAGAAGGTGCTGCGTGCAAGTGCCGCAGCACGTAGCAACAGAGCAAGTGGATGCTCATGCCTCAATCCTTGGACGGCCTGCGTTTTTTTGGCTGCGCAGTAAGGGGATCCGCTTGGATTAAGGCATCGAGCTTTTTTAGATAGGCATTCTCCGCGCGCAGATAAGCCAGTTCTGCGAGCATTTGTGCAGGGGGCAGTTCTGCGTCCGCAGGAAGAGCAGGACTTGCTTTGGGTTGCCTGGAAGGTTTGCGGGGCATGCTGGACTCTTTAAGACGATGCGGTTGTAGTGCTTCTACACCGCCTTCATCGTACAACTTTCGCCACTGTCTGATACTACTTGGACCACGGATATCAAACCGTATACAGGCCTGTTGGTCCGACAGTCCGTCTTGTTTGATGCACTGCAAAACCTTCAATTTAAACTGGGCATCGTAATGGCTGTACTTGGCAATCAAGCCAGAGGCGCCGTGCTTTTCAAAACCCTTGACCCAGCGACGAAGCAGCGATGGACTCAAGCCATGCTTGAGGGCCACCTCATGAACGCTACTGGCAGACAGACACTCTTCAATCAGTGATTGCTTGAGTGCTAGGTTGTATTTCGTCATGGAACACCCTCCTGAGGGGGTCAGGTGTCCAACATTCGGGGGGCAGTTCAACGGCGGGTCACTTTCGAAAAGCGCGAAAGTAACCAAAGCGCTCTTGCCCCACCCCTCGGCACCTCGCCCAGGCTCGGTGTGCCCGTAATCTGCCAGTGATTTGGGGGGCCGCCGCCACGCGCCATCCATGGCGCGGGGCGGCTAAACCGGCATCCCTGCCGGTTTACCCCCCAAATCCCTGTCGAATTCCGGCCAGCGGGGTTTAACGGGGCGCTTCAGGCCAAAAGCAGGTCAAGATCAAGAGCAAGAGCGGCTCGCTTCGCATCGTGGTTACCTACGCCCGACTCAGCCCACAAACAGCATCGGATACAGCGACAGCACCAACAGCCCGGCCATGGACCAGTTGAACATCCGCAACCAGCGCGGCTCACGCAGCAAGTTGCGCAAGCCGCTGCCACACCCCACCCATACACACACGCTCGGCAGGTTGACCACCGCAAAAACCAGGGCGATCACCAGCACATTGGTGACATAACCCTCGGCCGGCGTGTAGGTAGTGATCGCCCCCAGCGCCATGATCCACGCCTTGGGGTTGACCCACTGGAAGGCCGCCGCACCGAGGAAGGTCATCGGCTTGCCATGTTCATCCGGGTTATCAGACATGCCGCCCGCATTGGCAATCTTCCACGCCAGGTACAACAAATACGCGGCGCCGACATACCGCAACAGCGTATAGGCCCATGGAAACAGCTTGAACACCTCGCCCAAGCCCAGCCCCACACAGATCACCAACAGCATGAAGCCGATACTGATCCCCAGTGCATGGGGCATCGAACGGCGAAAGCCGAAATTCACGCCTGAGGCCAGCAACATGGTGTTGTTGGGCCCAGGGGTGATCGAAGAGACAAACGCGAACAGCACGAAAGCTGATAACAGGCTGGTAGACATGATCATGGCGCGGCATCCAAGCGGTGGTGATGTGCCTGCGACAGTAGGGGGTTATGGCGCGCTGCGCCCCGTACAGCTAGGGATGGATCGAGGCGTACACTTGCAAAGCCTTCATCGAGAAGTAGCGCTTACCGAGGCGCATCGGGAACCGGTGTGGGAACCTGCCATGCCGGTTTTTTGCCCTCCTGACTGTCGAAAATACGCCGAGCCTTGCGAAAGTCCTCCACGTTTTCCACCACCCAGGTCCAGATAGGCGACATGCGAATCAAAAGCTCTCGGCCCAGGGGCGTCAGCTCGTACTCGACGCGTGGCGGAATTTCACCGAACTCGCGCCGAACCAACAAACCATCGCGCTCCATGGCACGAAGCGTCTTGGTCAACATGCGCTGAGTCACACCCGCCATCTGTCGTTTTATCTCGGCATGACGCATTGCACCGTACACACCCAGGGCATGCAGGATGCCCAATGCCCAGCGGCTGCCGGCGTGAGCAAGGACTTCACGCCTGACGCCATCGTCCTCCTCCCTGAGCGACTGGCAGATAACTTCTGCCTGGCTGAGCGTTTCCTGATCGGTCATTTCTACCCCTGGTATCACACGTGTGCCTTCTTATGAGCGCTGCCGAATCGTGCCAGCATGGGCTCATCTTATCGCCAACAGGTCTGCGGAGAAATCATGCCTGAAATGACCCCACTTCCCCCTCAATCGATCCTCGTTCTAGGTGCCGGCGAACTCGGCCTGCCGGTTTTGCGCAACCTGGCGCGGGAGGCCAAACGCGCGCCCGGCTCCACCATCAGCGTATTGCTCAGGGACTCGACCATCAAGACTCAAGAGCCAAAGAAAAAGGCAGAGGTCGATGAGCTGCGCAGCCTGGGTGTCCACATGGTCGCCGCAGACCTGATAAACGATTCAATCGATCAGCTTGCCAAGGTCTTCGCACGCTTCGATACCGTGATCGGCTGCGCAGGCATGGTCGCGGGTCGAGAAACCCCGATGAAGCTGGCGACCGCCGCGCTCAAATCCGGCGTGAAGCGCTACTTCCCCTGGCAGTTTGGCGTGGATTTCGAAGTGATTGGCCGGGGCAGCCCCCAGGATCTGTTCGATGCCCAACTGGATGTGCGTGAGTTGCTGCGCGCCCAGGACAACACTGAATGGGTCATCATATCGACAGGCATGTTCACCAGCTTCCTGTTCGAGCCGGTGTTCGAGGTTGTCGACTTCGACAACAACACAGTGAACGCCCTGGGCAGCCTCGAGAACAGCGTGACGCTCACGACACCGGACGACATCGGTACGCTGACAGCGCAAATCGTGTTCTTCGAACCGCGCATGCGCAATCAGATTGTCTATCTCGCCGGCGACACCGTCACGTATGGGCAGGTTGCGAGCATGCTGGAACGCGTTCTGGATCGCCCGTTCAAACGCAACGTGTGGACGGTTGACTATCTCATGCAGGCACTGGAAAAAGACCCCACGCACCACATCAAGAAGTACCGTGCTGTATTCGCACAAGGCAAAGGTGTGGCCTGGCCTAAGGCGGCCACGTTCAACGAGCAACAATCGATTCCTGTCACCACTGCTGAGCAGTGGGCTCGGGAAAACCTTGCAGTTCATTGAAAACCGGATGATGAAGCCAGCCGTAAAGGCTGGCACGGGTGAAGGGACGGTTAGCGGCTCTGAGCTTCACGCTGCTGGCCAGAAACATGTTGTTTTTTTACATGCTTACGTGACTTGAGCTCGTATTGATGGTGAATAAACCAGGCGATCAACGATAACCCAGTGACGCCAAAAACCAAGACCAACAGCTCTAGTGCAGTACCTTCATGTGAAAACATTTTTCGTTCCTCGTCCTGAAGCCGTATGACCTAAAAAACAGCCACACCGAAATTGTTTGTAATAATTCAAACATTTTCAGGGTAGTCGGCAAATCCGCACGTGACAACCCCTGATCGACCCAGAACCCTTGATCTAGACATGTCACTCGTCGAAAACACGTCTAAATCACAGGCAATAAAAAACCCCGTAGACGCTGATCTACGGGGTTTGTGTTCGCTTACTTGCTGCCAGAAGCGTCCTGCTCGACCACCATATCCAACACATAGACCGTCGAAGGCGCATCCGCTGGCGGATTCTTCCATTCGTACTGCTTGACCCGCAGCACAGTGCGCACGCCGTCATGATGCACAAAGCCTTCGATAGGCTGGTAAAGCGGATGCCAGGTGTCTTGGGTCGCCAGTTGCAGGCCCGCGTCGTCATAGCGACGCTCGCGCACTTGCAGGCACTGATAATCTGGAATCAAAGGATGGCTGCACTTGACCGTCTTGGCCGCCACCTCCAGAAACTTGACCTCACCCTCGCTACCGTAGCGGGTCTGCGGGGTGGCCTCGCCTTGCAGCTTGAGCACCGAGCCATCCGTTGTCGTCAGTTGCAGCATCGGCGCCACGTTATCGCCGGTGATCACAGCGCGCAGATCGCCCTTGAACAGCCGCCCTACCTGGGCATCAAGGTCCATCAGGCTCTTGTCACAGGCCATCAGCGTAGAGGCCAGTGGCTGAACCTTCAGAACCCCGTCCTGATAGTGAAAGCCGCCGAACTGACGATTGCAGCCACCGCTGATGCTCAGGTTCTTGTCACCGAAGGCAACGCGCAACTTGCGCTCGATGCCTTTGTTCATCGCCACAAGAGGCTTGCCCGATGCATCCGTTGCCGAGACCAGGTTCCAGTCGTAAGCAGATAAGGTTGGCTGGGCTACAGCGGCTGAGGTAGTTGGCATCGAAGGTGATTCTTCATGGCTTTTGGAAGGGGCGGCACAGCCTTGGATGAGTGCAGCACACACGGCTACAAGAAGAATTTTTTGTTTCATGGGTCACTCTGTCAGCTTTGATGAGTGCGGGCGTTATCCTGCGCTGGCAGGATAAGCGCGCGGCTAAACCGGCATGAGGAGGTCGCTTGAGGCTTTACTGAGCGTAGACCCAATGCGCGCTTGGCGGACCTCTTCCTTGGCCGATAGCAATCGGACATCATTTGCTTCGATCAGTTTCACGGAATCAGGGCGGTGGCGGTATTGCTGCATTTTAGGCATTAAAAAACCCCGTAGACGCTAATCTACGGGGTTTTCAAGAGTGGAGGCCGAGGTCGGAATCGAACCGGCGTAGGCGGATTTGCAATCCGCTGCATAACCATTTTGCTACTCGGCCTCAAACGATCAATGCCCTGGTTGCTGACATTCACCGCATACAAACTTGAGTGGGCTACGTGAAGCCTACCTCTACTCTAACTCATTGAATACATTGAAGTTTTTAATGCTTCGTTGCGTTCGATGGGCGCCATTATGTACTCATTTGCCTAGGCCTGCAACCCCTTGATTTCAAAAAATATTCTGCCTTGGCATCAAGGGGTTGCGCCTCTGCCCTACTCCTTCACCGTATGGATTTGGTAGTGCGGGTCGGCCTTGATCTGGGCCTCGGTGAAGGGCAATGGGCGCAGTTTTTTCTCGGAGAAGGCTTGGGTCTGGTCCTTTGAATAGGCGGACGCCGGGTTGCTGGACTCGGAGAATGCCAGGACGCCGACTGCGTTGGGGCCTTTGTCGTCGAAGCTGACGATTTGCAGGTAGCTGGTGCCGCTGACGACTTCGCGCTTGCCGTCGGCGCGGGGCACGGTTTGCATGGCGTTGTAGATACCCAGCTCTTGCGGGCCGCCGTGGATGGGGGTTTGGCCGGAGACTTGGATACCGCCCCAGCGGGTCTGCCCCAGTTTGCTGACCTCAGCGCTGGAGGCCAGCATGGCTGCGCGCAGGGCCTTGGCGACCGGGGCGCGGTCGATGGCGAGGCCGCTAGGGGTGGTCAGGGGGTGGGCCGGGTCGAAGGCCACGCGCCAGGCGTCAGGGATTTGCTGCAGGTGCTGCACCAGGTTGATGAAGTGCACCAGGCCGACGCCGCTGTCGAGGTTGGCGCGCTGGTCCCAGTTTTTCAGGCTGGTGCACAGCGGCTGTAGCGCAGCGGCGTCAGCGCCCAGGTGTTTGGCGCAGAACGTCAGCAGGTCGGGCATGACTTGGCCCGCCAGGTACACCTCGTTGTCCATGACCATGTCTTGCAGATCAGTGACGGTGATCGGCTGCTGCTCAAGGGTTTGCAGGCGCTGGAGCGCGAAGCGCGCACGCGGGCCGAGGCCGATGTTGTCCTGGCTGATCACCGGCGAAAAGCCACTTAGCGGCGCCTTGGGGTTGGCCATCCAGGCGGAATCGTTGGAGTGTTGCACGTAGTCGGTGCGTTGCAACTGGGGCAACTGGTCGGCCGGGAAGATACCCGGCTGGGCCGCGCGCGGGTCGATGTCCCACGCGCAGGCACTATGGGCGCCGTCGAGCATGATCATTTGCAGGCCGGCCCGTGGGTCGCTGCATTTTGCCAGCTTGGCGGCGCTGACGTTGGGCACTACCGACAGGTTCATGTACAGGCTTTGGCCCTGGTCATCGGCGGCCAGGGTGTTGACCCAGGGGATGCCTTGCAGGGTATGCACTGAGGTTTGCAGCTCCTTGAGGCTACCGGCGCGGTTCATGGCGTACCACTGTTGCAGCACCCGGTCGTTGCCCAGGTTGGCGTCGCGCAGGCTGAAGGCGTAGTGGCTATCCCAGTCGAGCTTGCCCGGCCATTGCACCACGGGCCCGAACTGCGAACTGTAGACGGTGTGGGTCACGGCCTTGAGGCTGCCGTCGGCTTGCTTGACCTGTACCGTTACGGCGGTTTTATCCAGGGGGATGGACTTGCCGTCCAGCAGGTAACGGGTGGCGTCCTTGGGGTCGAGGGTCAGGCGGTACAGGGTGAAGTGTTTGGACGTGTCCACGGTGTGGGTCCACGCCACATGCTGGTTGAAACCGATGTTCACCACGGGCAGCCCTGGCAGTGCGGCGCCCATCACATCCAACTGGCCCGGGATGGTCAGGTGCATCTCGTAAAAACGCATGCCGCCCACCCACGGGAAATGCGGGTTGGCCAGCAGCATGCCACGGCCATTGAATGAGCGGTCACGGCCCACGGCAACGGCATTGCTGCCTCGATCCAGTGTGAAGCGTTGCTGGTTGGCGGCGGCCATGGCAAAGGCTTTGGCACCGGGCTGCACACTCGCGGTGGCCTGCGGTGGTGCTGCCCCGACCAAGGCTTCGGCGAATTGGCCGATGCCCCCTTCCACCAATAGCCTGCGGGTCAACTTCACCAGGTCTTGCACTACCAAGGGCCGTACCCACGCGGCCTGGCACTGTGCGGGTGCGCCCTTATCCTTGAGATAACGGTTGTAGCCGGCCACGTACCCTTCGATGCGCTGTTGCATCTCGGGCGTCTGGGCTTTCCAGAACGCCGCCACAGTCTCGGGTGTATTCAGCCAGTTGAAGAATACATCGCTGGCGAGGTTGTTGCGCTCTTCCAGGGTCGCCTGGTCCGGCCCGAAAAACCTGGCGCGCTCGCCATTGACCGTGACCACTTCATTGGCCAGCAGGCACAGGTTGTCCTGGGCATAGGCGTAACCCATACCCACCCCCAGGCCACGTTCATCAGAGGCGCGAATATGCGGCACGCCATAACTGGTACGCCGTATATCCGCCGACGTTTGCGTCACTTGCTCGCGTGCCGATACGGCCAGGCTCAAGGCGAGTAACAGCCCTGTCGCGCCCACTCTGGACAACCCCTTGGAAATAATCACGCCGACTCCACAGTCAAATTGAACAGCCTCACGAGGGATGTTTACCCCACCGTAAGAACGCACATGGCCGGGAATAATTTAGCCGCACAAGGTTGCCTATCGACGGCGCAGGGGATGTGACAAACCTGATACCGACAAATTTTCTACATCCATCGTTTCATGATTTGCGTCACTCGTTCGTCTTATTACCCAAGAGCACCATCTTTTTCCTGATCAGGCTCTGAAAAGGAGTTTTTGCATGTATAACCCGCAAGTGCCCACGGATGGACATTCAAAGGCCGCAGATACCCACTATGGCAACGACGCACGCGCATTCGGCAACGCGCCCGAACAGCAGGGCAACCAGCGCATCCGCCATTTGCTCAAGTGTTTCGGTTTGCGCACCAGCCTGATCCGGCTGAAGGTCATCGACGCCCTCCTCACTGCCGCCGACAACCAGCGCCCCCTCGGGGTCCGCGGCGTGCACAGCCATTTGCTGGAGCTGGGCATACCGTTGTCGTTTCTCAGCGTGCGCGAGGTACTCAAGCGTCTATGCAGCGAGGGCGTGATCACCCTCAACGCTGACAAGAGCTACAGCCTCCATGAAGAGGCTGCCAAGGTACTCGAAGGTCGTGCCTGACTGACGCCCGTCAGAAGTTTGGCTTGACCTTGCGGCGCATGATGCCGTTGATCACGACGACGACCACGGCAATCGCGATGGCCAGGTACTGGAAGGTTTTTTCACTGATCACGCCTGTGTTCTGCAGATAAGACAGGCCGAACATCGCGCCCAGTACAGCCAGGGCAATCAGAAGCGAGTATTTCAAGCGTTGCTTTTGGGTCATGACGAGTTCCTGAACCTGAAGAATGTATCCACTGTGTATCGCCGTGCATGCCAAGCACATACCCAGTCACGGGGATGGCGCGGTTTCGGCAGGGTCTTATGTTACAGGCGATGAAAAGTTTTGGCTTGCCCTCCGCCTGACAGGCCTTGCGAATACCCCTTGGAGAACCGTGAAATGCTACGACGACTCATCCTGCTGGTTCCACTGATGATCATGCTGAGCCTGGGCGGTTGTTTCTTCTTCCCGCGCGGCGGGGGCTGGCATGATCACCGCTATGAGGGTGGTGGCGGTTACCAACGCCGCTGATCTGCATCCGGATAACGCTTCGTGCACAACGCGTGCAGCACGCTTGGGAGCTTCACGCGTTACTGCATCGACATTACCTACTCGTCAGGCGGGTTCGGAACCTCGACGCCGGTTGCAACCACCTAGCCGCCATGCACCCACCGCCGATGCAACCAACGCGCAAACGCATCCAGCGCGAACCCCAGCACCCCGATCACCACTACCATCGCCATCAACTCCGAATACGCGAGCCGATCACGGGTGTCGAGGATGTAATACCCCAGCCCCGCACTGACCCCGAGCATTTCGCAGGGCACCAGCACGATCCACAGGATGCCGATGGCCAGGCGCACGCCGGTCAGCACATGCCCTACCACGCCAGGAATGACCACCCGGCGCAAGGTTTCCCAACGCGTGGCGCTCAAGCTCTTGCTCAACTGTAACCAGCGCGGGTCGAGCTGACGCACGCCCGCTGCGGTGTTGAGCATGATCGGCCAGACAGCGGCAAAGGCCAGCAGGAAGTAGATGGGCTGGTCGCCCACGCCCATCAGCATCACCACGATCGGCATCCAGGACAGCGGCGAAATCATCCGCAGAAACTGGAACGCTGGCGTGGTCGCCGCCTCCAGGTTACGCGAACTGCCCACCAGCAACCCGAGGGGTACGCCTACCAACAACGCGATAAACAGCCCGACGAAAATACGCTTCAGGCTCACGGCGATATGCAGGTACAACTCACCCCGCCCGAGCAATTCCCACAAGCTGCTGGCGGTGGCCGCCAGGGAAAAGCGCGCCGACAGGCCATCGGCCTCGCCGAACACTTTCACGCCCAACCACCACAGCACCAACAAACCCGCCAAGCCACTCAGCCCCAGCCACCAGCCGGGGATTCTGCTGTTGTTCAAACGCCGATCTCCTCGTGCCGCTCATAACCATCCGGCAAACCGAAGGTCTGCATGCCGCCCACGGCTTCGATCGCGTTGCGCACGAAGCGGTCGTCCACCAGGTCCTTGGCCACGAAGGCTGGGTCCAGGCCCGTGAGAAACTTTTTGTCGCCTTCGATCAAGGTGTCCTTCAAGCGCCGCACCAGTTCTTCGGTGTAGCTGGGGAACGGGTACGGTTGGAAGTCGATGCGGTGCTCGTCCCAGTTGGCATGCTGGATCGCGCCGTCGGCCACATAGGTGGCGCGGTCGCTGGCCGCCGGCGCCAGGACTTTGCTCAACACCGGTTCGGCATGGGGCGTGTAACGGTTCGGGCCATCCTTGGACAGCAGCTTCACCGCCTCTTCACGGTTGTTGCGGGTCCACACCTGGGCCTTGACGATGGCGTTCACCACCTTCTGCGACCACTCCGGACGGTTGGCCAGGTCGTGCTCGTGCATGAACACCACGCAGCACGCGTGATTGCGCCACACGTCACCCGTGAAGCGCTGCACGCGACCGACCTTGAGGTTTTCTGCCAGGGCATTGAACGGTTCGGCGACGATGTAGCCGTCGATGCGTTTGCTCGCCAAAGCCGGAGGCATGTCCGACGGCGGCAACACGATCAGGTTGACCTCATTGGCAGCAATCGAACTGCCGGTGGCACGAGTGACCGGCGTGAGGCCGTTATCGCGAAACAGTTGCTGCACCACCACGTTATGAATCGAGTACCAGAACGGAATCGCCACCGACTTGCCACCCAGTTGCTTCACGTCGGTAATACCTGGGGATACGGTCAAGCCCGAACCGCCCACATGGTTCCACGCCACGACTTTGGCCGGCACTTTACTGCCGTAGCGCGCCCATACGGTCATTGGCGACAGCAGGTGTATCACGTTGACCTGGCCGGAGATAAACGCCTCGATCACCTGGGCCCAACTGCGCAACAACACGGGGCGCTCGGCCTTGATGCCTTCGGCTTCGAACAGGCCGTTGTTGTGGGCCACCAGCAGCGGCGTGGCGTCGGTGATAGGTAGATAGCCAATGCGCACCGGCGCGTCGGGCTCGTTGGCGGCACGCGCCTGCAGGCTGCTCAGCAGAGGCAAGGCGCCGGCGGCACTGAGCACGGCGGAGAGTTTGAGAAAGTCACGGCGCGAGTGGGCCAGGTCATCCAGACACATAAGTAAACTCCTGTTGTTCAAGGGGGTTGGGTTGAGGGCGGCTCGCCTGCCGTAAGGTTTTCAAAATTTCGATACGCAGCGCGCCGATGGCCTCGACCTGTTCTTCCCGAGGGTGCGGCAAATCGATAGCCCACTCGCCCAACGTCCGCGCCGGGCGGTTACCCAGTAGCAGGATGCGGTCCGACAGCAGCAGCGCTTCGTCGATGTCATGGGTGATCAATACCGCCGCCGAGCCCTGCTCACGATTGACCTTGAGCAACAGGTGCTGCATGTCGGCGCGGGTCACTTCGTCCAGGGCGCCGAAGGGTTCGTCGAGCAGCAACACTTGCGGCTGACGCGCCAGGCAGCGAGCCAATGCCGTGCGCTGGGCCATGCCACCGGACAATTGCGCCGGGAACTGCTGGCGCGCAGGTTCCAGCCCTACCGCTGCAATGGCGTGGTCAACACGCCGGCGGCGCTCTTCACCACTCAAGTGCGGTTGGCGGGCGAAATCCAGACCAAAGGCGACGTTCTTTTCCAGGGTCAACCAAGGCAGCAGGCTCGGGTCCTGAAAGGCCACCACCACGCGCGGATGCGGGCCGCTCAATGGCTCGCCCAATACCTGCACACGGCCAGATTGAGGTACCTGCAAGCCAGCCAGCACCCGCAGCAGGCTGGATTTGCCCACGCCGCTGGGGCCCAGGATCGACACCACTTCACCCGGTTGCAAGTGCAAGTCGAAGCCTTGCAACACCGGCCCGCTGCCATACCCCAGGCAAATGCCCTGGGCCGTCAATACCGCCTGGCTCATAGACTGGCCTGGCGGTGCAGCTCGGTACGCAGTTGCACCAGGCTAGGCGTCACAATCGGCACAAAGGCCGACTCGCGCCAGCGCCGCGCAAAACCGCTGCCGTGGGCGGTAAGGTAGGCCTTTCCGCCACTGGCTTGCAGTTCAAGCTGTACAGCGCTGGCGGCGGTTTCGGCCAAGGCGATACGCAGTTTGAACAGCGGTATGGGCTCGGCGGTAAAGCGCCCGGCCAACAGCCCCTTTTTAAGCTCGCTGACCAGATGATCCAGCGTTGCGCGCAGGGCTTCCAGCTCGTCGCGCAACACGGTACGACTGGCGCCCAAATGATGGGCTACTTCAGCCAGGGAACGCCGTGCCAAACCAATCGACATACCGCACTGCAAGCCTAGAAACGCCGGGCGTACCGCCGGTAAAAACTTGCGCGCATCCTCGTGCAACAACCACTCGCGACTCAGCTCCACGCCTTCCAGGCCCAGCGCTGCGGTGTTGCTCGATTGCAGCCCGAGCAGCTCCAGGTCACGGGAGCGCTGCAACCCGGCCACCGAATCCGGAATGGCCAGGATAAATGGCGCGCCGCCCCCTGCATGCTCGATGGCCGCCGCAGCGACAAAGCCATTCTTGCGCAAGTTGGTCACCCAGTGCAGGCGACCGTTGAGGGTCCAACCGTGGTCGTTGGGCTCGGCGCTGATCTGCAACGTCTCGATACCCGACAGGAACTTCATCGCATTCGACAGCCCGGTGGCGCCGGCCAACTTGCCGCTGAGCAGGTCTGGCATCAGCTGCTCGCGCAAGCGCTGATTGGGGCTCTGCAGCAAGTACTCGATAAACGAGCGCTGGCCCCAGCACACAAACGCCGCCGCCAGGGAATGGCTGGCCACATTGGCGATGGCCTCGACCGCACCCGCCACATCCCCGCCCAGGCCGCCCAGGTGGGTGGGCACGCCGATTCTCAGAATATTGGCTTCTGCCAGCCGTGGCAGCACTTCCTGTGGATCGCAACTGCCCACGTCCAGGGCCTGCGCTTGAACATCGAGCCAACGGCTCAAGATTGGGTCAAGCATTCATGTCTCTCCTTTTACAGCAGGTGGGCCAACGCCGAATCAGTTGGCCGGTTTTTCCCAACGGTATTGCGCCAGCTCCGGGTTCAGCGGGGTGCGGGCAAACACGTTGGCGAAGTTGCACAGGGTTGCCAGGCTGACACCCAGGATGACTTCCAGCGCGTGGCCGTCGGTATAGCCAGCGGCGCGGAACGCCTCAAAGCTGGCGTCACTCACATCCCCACGGGTGGCGATCACTTCACGGGTAAACGCGGCAAGTGTCTCATAGCGCGCGTCAGGCAACTCACCCCGGCGGCGCAAGGCCTCGATCACCTCCTCGGGCAACTTGGCTTTGTTGCGGGCAACCGCAGTGTGGCCAGCGACGCAGAAATCACAACCGTGGGTAGTAGCGGCAATCAGTTGCACCACTTCACGGTCGGCCAGGCTCAGCTCGGCCTTGGCATTCAAGCCGGAGACGGTGATGTAGGTTTCCAGCGCAGCCGGTGCGTTGGCCAGTACGCCCAGTAGGTTGGGGATAAAACCCGAGGCTTTGAGCGCGTTTTCCAGGAAGGGCTTGGCAGCTTCCGGTGCGGTTTCAGGCGTGAGCAACGGTACACGGGACATGAAGTGGACTCCTGTTGGGTTTGAATGCCCCAGTCTGTTGGTTCTAAAAAAAGCGCTCAATAGGCTAAAGTAGCGATTACTTGCTCTTGAGTCTTTCCATTAGATGAATTCGTCCGATGTACTTGTCGATTGGTTATTAGATAGCCTCGAACTCAACACCAGCCTGTTTCACGTCGGCCGTTATTGCGGTGACTGGCACGCGAGCACCCATGGCCTGGCGCAGGCGAGCTTCCACTTGATCGTGCAAGGCGAATGCTGGCTGCATATCGACGGTGATCCAACGCCCCAACACCTGAACAATGGTGACGCGGTGTTCCTGCTGCGTGACTTTGCCTTCAGGCTTTCCGGCCAAGCCACGGCGGCCGGCGCCCAGCAGTGCCCACGCCGCTCGATGCTGCCCCTCGATAGCACGGCCACGGACGGCGTAGGACTAGTCTGCGGTTTCTTTCACTTCCAATCCGGATTGTCGACGCTGATCGTCGACACCCTGCCCAGTTGGATCATCCTGCGCGCCGACGACCCGTCGCTGATGGCTGCACGCAACCTGTTCGAATTGATCCTGCAAGAATGCGCACGCACCCCAGCGCCCTCTTCCGCGCTGCTGGAGCGCCTGTGCCACCTGCTGTTCCTGTATGTACTGCGCCAGCAAGTGCTCGACAACACCGAGCTTGGCGGCCTTGCGGCGCTTGGCCGGGCACCCGCGTTCGCACATTTGCTGGAGCAATTGATCGCCCGCCCCGCCGAGCCCTGGAGCCTGGAAAGCATGGCGGCCTGTACCGGGTTGTCGCGCTCGGCGTTTTTCAAGCGCTTCAGCGAACTGTGTGGGCAGTCGCCCGGGCAAGTACTGCTGATGATCCGCATGCGCCACGCCTGTGGGTTGCTCAAGGCGGACCAGACCGTGGCCGAGGTTTCGCTGGCGGCCGGGTATCAATCGGTGGCGGCGTTTACCCGAGCCTTCCATAAAGTCACCGGGCAACAGCCTGGCGCCTATCGCAGGGCGCAAGCCTAGCCTTGCAAGCCGGTGCCGGGCCGAGCGCACAACTGCACCAGCCAATCGACGAACACCCTCACCCGCTGCGACAACTGCCGATGAGGCGGGTACAACGCAGTCAGCGCCATCTTCGGCACTGCCACATCAGGGAGCACCTGCAACAGCGTGCCCTCGGCCAGTTGGCGCAGGGCGTGATAACGAGGTGCCTGGATCAGCCCGTAGCCGGCTTCGCACGCAGCGAAGTAACCGGCAGAGCTGTTCACGGCAACCACTTTCGGCAGGTTGATCGTACGCAACTCGCTGCCCAGCAGAAATTCCAGGCCAAAACGTTTACCGCTGGCGCTGGAAACGTACTCGACCATTTGGTGACCCGCCAACTGCTCCAGGCAAGTGGGCGTGCCCATGCGTTCAAGGTACGCGGGGCTGGCCAGGGTCAGTTGCTCCATCATCGCCAACGGCCGCGCCACCAGCGATTCATCCAGGGCCGGACCACCGCGCAACACACAATCGACGCCTTCGCGAATCAGATCCACTGGCCGGTCATTGAGGCCGATCTCCAACTCGATCTGTGGGTACAGCGCGGTGAACGTTGGCAAGGCCGGAATCACAATCAAGCTCCCAATGCCTGAGGGCATATCGATGCTCAATGTGCCCCGGGGGTTCTGGCGCCGCGTGGAGAACACCGCCTCGGTTTCCTCAAGATCAGTCAGCAATTGCACACAACGTTGGTAGTACGCCGCGCCATCCAGGGTCGGGCTGACGTGGCGCGTGGTGCGCTGCAGCAGTTGCACGCCGAGATGGGCCTCCAGTTGCTTGATAAGGATCGTCACGGAGGCGCGTGGCAATTGCAGGCTGTCGGCGGCCTTGGCAAACCCGCCCAATTCAACAATCCGAGTGAACACGCGCATGGCGTTAAAACGATCCAAGAGAATGCTCCTGCGGGAGATTGTTTAGATATTACGAACAGTGATAGCACTTTTAGCCGGTTTATCTGCATTTTTTCAAGGGTAACAATGGGCCCCTCATCACAAGGAGCTTCCCTATGCACACTCGACAACTCGGTAAAAACGGCCCGCCTGTGTCCGCCATCGGCCTTGGCTGCATGGGCATGACCGATTTCTACACGCCCGTCACCGATACCACCGAAGCCACCGCAACCTTGCACCGCGCCCTGGAGTTGGGCGTCAACTTTCTCGATACCGCGGACATGTACGGCCCGCACACCAATGAGCAACTGATCGGCAAGGCTATTGCCGGCAAGCGCGACCAAGTCTTCCTGGCCAGTAAATTCGGGATTGTGCGCGACCCTGCCAACCCCGTAGTGCGCGGGGTGAATGGCCGGCCCGAGTATATCCGCAACGCCATCGACGGCACCTTGCAACGCCTGGGGGTGGATACGCTGGACCTGTACTACCAGCACCGTATCGACCCCGACGTGGCCATCGAAGAAACGGTCGGCGCCATGGCCGACCTGGTGAAACAGGGCAAAGTGCGCTATCTGGGCCTGAGCGAGGCATCCGCCGCTACTCTGGAACGGGCGCATAAGGTCCATCCCATCAGCGCCCTGCAAAGCGAATATTCGCTGTGGAGCCGTGACCAGCAAGACAATGGCTGCCTCGCAACCTGCCAGCGCCTGGGCATCGCGTTTGTGCCGTACAGCCCGTTGGGCCGAGGTTTTCTCACCGGTACCTTGAGGAGCCCGGATGATTTCGGCGCTGATGACTACCGGCGCTTCAGCCCGCGCTTTCAGGGTGAGAACTTTGCGAAAAACCTGCTGCTGGTAGAACAGGTCAAGAGCCTGGCGGCAGACAAAGGTGTCACGGCCGGGCAACTGGCGCTGGCCTGGGTATTGGCCCAAGGCGATTACATCATCCCGATTCCCGGCACCAAGCGGCGCACCTATCTGCAAGAGAATGTGGAGGCGCTGTCGATTTCTCTCAGCGCGGACGAACTGGCTGCGCTGGATGCGATCTTCCCTGCCGATGCAACCGCAGGCCTGCGTTACCCCAAGGAAGTGCTGGCCATGCTGGATATCTAGCGTCTGCTGGAAACTCTTGTGGGGGCCGTTCTCAGCGGGATTGACGAACGGCCTGCCGACGCCCGTGCAAAGCGCGGGCGTCAGACTATCCTCACAGCTCCTAGTGTCCTGAGCGGTTAGTTCGACTATCAATCGGAGGGGCGGTAAACTGATGGCCCACCGTCATGGACTGATTGTACAAATGGCCCGTCCCGCTGCTCCCTTTGCTTTAACACCTTCCGACCTCGTCACCCTGCAAGGCTGGTTGCGGATGGGGTCATTGGCGCAGAACCTCGCACAACGCGCCAGAATATTGCTTCTCTTGGCGGATGGGCTCACACCCAATACCGTTGCTGAGCAGATGCAAGTATCGGCATCCGTGATCTTTAAATGGCGCAAGCGCTATCAGGAGGCAGGGCTTGAGGGATTGAACGATTTGCCGCGTAGCGGCCAGCCGCGCAAGCTCAGTGCTGCAAAATTCAACGACATCCTGACGTTAACAACTCAGCGTGTCCCTCGTGAGGCAACACACTGGAGTGTTCGCCTGATGGCCAAATATGCGCAGGTCAGCACGTGGCAGGTTCGACAAGTCTGGGCCGCTTCCGACCTCAAGCCGCACCGGCTGAAGACCTTCAAAATCAGTAACGATCCTCTCTTTGCCGACAAGGTGGTCGATGTGGTCGGGCTCTACCTGAACCCGCCGGATAACGCGCTGGTGCTGTCGGTTGACGAGAAAACCCAGATCCAAGCACTGGATCGCACACAGCCGATGTTGCCGCTACGTCCGGGGCAGATCGAGCGTCGAACCCACGATTACAAACGCCACGGGACGGCGAGTCTGTACGCGGCTTTTGACATTTTGACGGGCAAGGTGATCGGGCGGATTACCCAGCGTCATCGGGCCAAGGAGTTTTTGGCTTTCCTGCAACAGATCGACCGCAGCACACCGGCCGAACTGGATCTGCATGTGATCCTGGACAACAGTTCGACTCACAAGACTCTCGCGATCAAGCAGTGGTTGGAGAAGCATCCACGCTTCAAGCTGCACTTCACGCCGACCAGCGCCTCTTGGCTGAACGCCGTGGAAGGCTGGTTCGCTCAACTGGAGCGGCGAGCCCTGTATCGGGGTGTTTTTACCAGCGTCGCGGAGCTGAAAACGGGCATTCGTCAATTCATCGAAGCCCACAATGAGCACTCAGCAAAACCATTCAAGTGGAACAAAACGGCTGAAACCATCATCAGCTCGGTGCATAAAGCAAAGCTGGGTGCGATTAAAAATAGATTTTTGAATTAACCGCTCAGGACACTAGTGTAAAACCCGCCACACAGGAGGTGTGTCATGCACGCGACTGAGCATTCGGTCCGCTTGGAGCAGATCAGTCAGGAACGCTTCATCCAGGCGCCGATCGAGGCGGTTTATGACTATGTGACCCAGCCCGACCGCTGGCACGAGTGGCACCCCACCTCCCTCAGCGCCGACACCGGCATCACCGGCTCATTACCGGTCGGCACGCGTTTTACCGAAATCATCGACCTGCTGGGCATACGCGTCCCCATGAGTTACCGCGTACAAATCGCCCGCCGCCCCAGCGAGTTCAAGACCGTGTTCACCTCCCTGGCGGTTGACGGTTGCATCCATTACTGCTTGCGCGCTCATCAGGGCGGCACCCTGTTCAAACGGGTGCTGACTTACGAGACTGAACTGCAACTGGCGTCTTTGCATGAGCGCATGGTCGCGTTGTCGGCGATTGCGTTGGACCGGCTCAAGCAGCGGCTGGACAATCAGGGTTTCGTATAATTTAGAAACATTACAACCACGTCACATTGCAAACATGCCTGCAAAAGCAGGGAGAATGCCCGGCTTATTGCCGCGCCTTCAGTGAGACCCACGATGAAAACCCCATTGCGATTGGCCCTGCTCAGTGCCCTGTTTACTACCACCCTGGCCCAGGCCGCCGAACTGATCCCCATCGATGTACACCGCGACGCCAACTGCGGCTGCTGCAAGAAGTGGATCAGCCACTTGGAGAGCAACGGATTCAAGGTCAACGACCACGTTGAAGCCGACATGAGCGCGGTGAAACAACGCTTGGGCGTGGCGCCACGCCTTGGCTCCTGCCACACCGCGGTGATCGACGGCAAGTTCGTCGAAGGCCACGTACCTGCCGAGCAGGTCCTGGCTCTGCGCAAGCGCAACGACCTGCTGGGCCTTGCCGCACCGGGCATGCCCTTGGGCTCGCCAGGCATGGAAGTAGACGGACGCAGCGAGGCGTATCAAATCATTGGCCTGACCCGCGACGGCGAAGACGTGGTGGTAGCGGACTACCCGGCTCACTGACCGGTGTTGATGGGGTACCTGGGGCTGTTCGGCGCGGCATTTGGCGCCGCGACGTTATTGCCCCTGCAGTCAGAAGCTGTGTTGGTCGGCCTGCTGCTCAGCGGGCATTACAACCTTTGGCTGCTGCTGGGCATCGCCACCCTGGGTAATGTGCTGGGCTCGCTGGTCAATTGGCTGCTGGGGCGCTCGGTCGAGCGCTTCAAAGAGCGACGCTGGTTCCCGGTGAGCGCCAGTCAGTTGAACAAGGCTCGCAGCCATTACGCGCGCTGGGGGCACTGGACGTTGTTGCTCAGTTGGGTGCCGATCATTGGTGATCCGCTGACATTGGTGGCTGGGGTGATGCGTGAGCCGTTGTGGCGTTTTCTACTGCTGGTAACCGTGGCGAAAAGCCTGCGGTATGGCGTAATCGCAGCGCTGACGTTGCAGTGGGCGTTAATCCCCCGTTAATCGCGGGCAAAGAGCATCCGGGCATCTGTCTCGGAGCCAAAACCCATGCCTTTTATCCGTACATTATGCGTAGCCGGTTTGTTTTCGGTCAGCGCGGCGCCCGTGTTAGCTGACACCTACGGCCCTGAGTTGCAGGGCTTTGAATACCCCTACCCTTTGAATCATTTTGCCTTCCAATCCCAGGGCAAATCCCTGCAAATGGGCTACATGGACGTCCCCGCCACCGGCACTCCAAACGGCCGCAGCGTGGTGCTGATGCACGGCAAGAATTTTTGCGGCGCCACCTGGGAAGGTTCGATCAAGGCGCTGAGTGACGCCGGCTACCGCGTCATCGCCCCGGACCAGATTGGTTTTTGTACCTCCAGCAAGCCCGACCACTACCAGTACAGCTTTCAGCAATTGGCGACCAACACCCATCAACTGTTGGAAAAGCTCGGCATTCAGAAGGCCACGGTGATCGGCCACTCCACCGGCGGTATGCTCGCCACGCGCTACGCGCTGATGTACCCCCAGCAAACCGAACAGCTGGGGCTGGTGAACCCCATTGGCCTGGAAGACTGGAAAGCCCTCGGCGTGCCCTACCAGAGCGTCGACCAGTGGTACCAGCGCGAGCTGAAACTGAGCGCCGACGGTGTACGCAACTATGAGCGCACCACCTATTACGTGGGGCGCTGGAAACCTGAATACGAGCGCTGGGTAGACATGCTCGCCGGCCTGAACAAAGGCCCGGGTCATCTTCAGGTTGCCTGGAACTCGGCGCTGATTTACGACATGATCTTCACCCAACCGGTGTACTACGAGTTCAAGGACTTGCAGGTGCCCACCCTGCTGCTGATCGGCACCAGCGACACTACCGCCATCGGCAAAGATGTGGCGCCGGCGGCGGTCAAGGCCAAAATTGGTCATTACGAGGTACTGGGCAAGCAGGTGGCCAAGCTGATTCCCCGCGCCACGTTGGTGGAGTTCCCCGGCCTGGGCCATGCGCCCCAGATGGAAGAGCCGGAACAGTTTCATAAAGCCCTGTTGCACGGGTTGAACGCCCTTTAATTGCCACTTTTCGAGGCCCGCGTGCATGTCGATACAGATCGCAGTGATGGATGATTGGCAAAACGTGGCCAGCGACGTGGCGGATTGGTCGGCGCTGGACAGCGTGGGCAAGGTGCATTTTCTCCACGACTACCCCGCCGATACCGCCACCATGATCGAGCGCTTGAAAGGGTTCGAGGTGATTTGCCTCATGCGCGAACGCTCAACCTTTGACAAAGCCCTGCTGCAAGGGCTGCCCCAGCTCAAATTGCTGGTGACCGGCGGCATGCGCAATGCCGCCATCGACCTTCCCGCAGCCAAGGCCCTGGGCATCCAGGTATGCGGCACCGACAGCTATAAACACGCGGCTCCGGAACTGACCTGGGCCTTGATCATGGCCTCTACACGCAACCTGCTCGCCGAAGCCAACTCACTGCGCGGGGGCGGATGGCAGGTCGGCCTGGGCGGCGACCTGCACGGCAAGACATTGGGTGTCCTGGGGCTGGGCAGTATTGGCCAGAAAGTCGCAAGGTTCGCCCAGGTGTTTGGCATGCGGGTGATTGCCTGGAGTGAAAACCTCACACCGGAGCGCGCGGCTGAATCGGGGGTGACCTGGGTCAGCAAGCGCGAGCTGTTTGAGCAGGCGGACATTCTGACCATCCATCTGGTGCTCAGCGAGCGCAGCCGTGGTCTGGTGGATGCGCAAGCGTTGGGCTGGATGAAGCCCACAGCGCGCCTGGTAAATACCGCACGCGGGCCGATTGTGGATGAGCAGGCACTGCTGCAAGCATTGCGCAGCGGACGCCTGGCCGGGGCGGCGCTGGATGTGTTTGCCGAAGAGCCGCTGCCGGCTGACCACCCGTTTCGCCGCTTGCCCAATGTGCTGGCTACGCCACACGTGGGGTATGTAAGCGAGCAGAATTACCGGCAGTTCTATCAGCAGATGATCGAAGATATCCAAGCCTGGGCCAATAGTGTGCCCATTCGCGTGCTCGCCTGACGCACCATTAAAGTGCACCCCCCCCTGTGGCGAGGGAGCTTGCTCCCGCTGGAGTGCGCAGCGCTCCCAAAATTTTGGGGCGGCTACGCGCCCCAGCGGGAGCAAGCTCCCTCGCCACAGGGGCATATCATTAAAAGTTTTTTGTCCTACAAAATCTGCATGAAAACCCGGCAGGTGCTGGGATCTGTCCTAGACTCATGACCGATGGGTCCGTTCCAAAACAAAAACCCCGCAAAAAATCTAAACTTTCGAAACCTGCCGCTGGTCAAGTTTTAGGTAAGGGCGAGCACGCGCGCTTCGGGCCGAATGCCCGCTCATCCAATCTTTTTAAGCCGACGTTGCAACTGGCATACGCCTTGCCAGCTTGTATAGCGCTTGTGTGCCTGACCGCAGGATGCGGTCACTCGGAGCTGATGGCAGCGGGCCATTAGCCAACCAACAGATGGGAGTGCATTATGATCAGTGCCGCAGTAGATACTCCGGGAGAGCGTTTTAGTCAGCCGGCAGGAGGGCCAAAGTCTTTGGCCGACCTGCCCAACACTGCGCGGCCGGTCGTGAGTCAGAATCCGAATCGAAAGAAAGTCTTGTTTGTCACTTCCGAGTTCGCGGACCTGGTGAAAACCGGCGGCCTGGGCGACGTCTCCGCGGCCCTGCCCCGCGCCATGGCGCACCTGCATGACGTGCGGGTGCTGATTCCGGGTTACCCGCAAGTGATGGAAAGCGATAACCCGATCCATATCGTCGGTGAACTGGGTGGCCATGCCGCGTTGCCACCGTGCAAGATCGGGCGCATGGACCTCAAGGACGGCCTGGTCATCTATGTGCTGATCTGCCCCGAACTGTATGAGCGCGAAGGCACGCCCTACGGCGCCAACAACGGCCGCGACTGGCCGGACAACCATATTCGCTTCGCCCGCCTGGGCTTGGCTGCCGCGGACATTGCCGCCAACCTTGCACAAATCCACTGGTGCCCAGACCTGGTGCACGCCCACGACTGGCCTGCGGGCCTGGCCCCCGCGTATATGCACTGGCGTGGGTCACGTACGCCAACTCTGTTCACCATTCATAACCTGGCCTACCAGGGTGTGGTCAGCCTGGCCTCGACGCCTGAATTGGGCATTCCGCCCCACGCCCTGCAACAGGAAGGCATGGAGTTCTACGGCAAGATGTCGTTTCTCAAGGCGGGCATGGCGTATTCCAGCCATATCACCACCGTGAGCGCCACCTACGCCCAGGAGATCACCACCCCGGAATTCGGTTGCGGCCTGGATGGCTTCCTCGCCAGCAAGACCCAGCAAGGCCTGCTCAGCGGCATTCCCAACGGCATCGACGAAAGCTGGGAAACCTCCACCGACACGCACCTGACTCACAACTTCAACATCGGCGATTGGGAAGGCAAGGCCATCAACGCCGCCCATGTGCGCGAGCTGTTTGAGCTGCAGCCATCCAGTGGTCCGCTGTTCGCGGTGGTCTCGCGCCTGGTGTACCAGAAAGGCCTGGACCTCACCGAAGCCGTCGCCGGTTTCATCGTCGAAAACGGCGGCCAGATTGCGATCATCGGCCGTGGCGAGCCGGAAGAAGAACAGGCCATGCGTGAATTGGCGCTGCGCTTCCCGGGTCAGGTGGGGGTGCGCATCGGCTTCAACGAGACCGATGCCCGCCGTATGTTCGCCGGCAGCGATTTCCTGCTGATGCCGTCCCGCTATGAGCCCTGCGGCCTGAGCCAGATGTATGCGCAACGCTTCGGCTCATTGCCGGTGGCACGTAACACCGGCGGACTGGCGGACACCATTGAGGATGGCGTCACCGGGTTCCTGTTCAATGAATCCACCGTGCAAAGCTACGAAGAGGCGCTGCGCCGCGCCTTCAAGGTGTTCGCCTTCCCCGGTCTGCTCAATGCCATGCGCAGCCGTGCCATGACCCAGCCGTTCAACTGGTGCCAGGCCGTGGAACCCTACGCCGAACTCTACGAACAACTGGTGGCCAAGGCCCTGGGGAAATCGAACAAGTAGCGACTGGAACAACTAAGGGAGGTCTTCATAGATGCCGTCAAGGACTCTGGAAACCTGGCCCCACGGCGCAATCATGCTGGACGCGCACCGCACGCGCTTTGCGTTATGGGCGCCAGACGCATTTTATGTCAGCGTTGAATTGGAACAGGGTAAAACCATCGTCATGCTGCCCCAGGCCGGTGGTTGGTTTGAAGTCGAAATCGCGTGCCCTGCCGGCACGCTTTACCGCTTTAACATCGATGGCGAAAACACGGTGCCCGACCCCGCCTCCAGGGCCCAGGCGCTGGACGTGCATGGGTGGAGCCGAGTAGTCGCCCCCCTCGCCTATGAGTGGCGCCACAGCCAGTGGCAGGGTCGCCCGTGGCACACGGCGGTGATCTACGAGCTCCACGTCGGCGCCATGGGCGGCTACGCTGCCGTCGAGAAACACCTGCCACGCCTGGCCGAACTAGGCGTCACCGCGATTGAATTGATGCCTTTGGCGCAATTTCCCGGCGAACGCAATTGGGGCTATGACGGCGTGCTGCCCTATGCGCCCCACGCTACCTACGGCACTCCCGAGCAACTCAAGCAGCTGATCGACAGTGCCCACGGCCATGGTTTGGCCGTGATCCTCGATGTGGTCTACAACCACTTCGGCCCCGACGGCAATTACCTGGGCCAGTACGCCCAGGGGTTCTTCCAGGAGGACGTGCACACACCCTGGGGCGCCGGCATTGATTTCGAGCGCCGTGAAGTGCGGGATTTCTTCCTCGATAACGCCTTGATGTGGCTGCTCGAATACCGCTTCGACGGCCTGCGCCTGGATGCCGTGCACGCCATCGACAACCCTGGGTTTCTGCAGGAACTGGCACAACGGGTACGCCAGCAGGTGGACGGCGGGCGCCACGTGTGGCTGATGCTGGAAAACGAACTGAACCAGGCCAGCCTGTTGCAGCACGATTTCGACGCCCAATGGAATGACGACTTTCATAACGTGCTGCACGTGCTGCTCACCGGTGAAACCGACGCCTACTACAGCGACTTTGCCGAGCAGCCCACCGCCAAGCTGGCGCGCTGCCTGGCCGAGGGGTTCATCTACCAGGGCGAGACGACACGCCATGGCCATGCGCGCGGCGAACCCAGTGCGGATCTGCCCCCCAGCGCCTTCGTCGCGTTCCTGCAGAACCACGACCAGGTCGGCAACCGCGCCCTCGGCGAACGCCTGCACCAGCTGTGTTCGCCCCAGGCACTGAGCGCCGCGACCGCCCTACTGTTGCTGTGCCCCATGATCCCGATGTTGTTCATGGGCGACGAGGTGAATGCCACCGAGCCGTTCCTGTTTTTCACCGACCATCATGGCGAACTGGCCGAGGCGGTGCGTGAAGGGCGGCGCAATGAATTTGCCGACTTCGCGGCGTTTCACGACCCCGAGCAACGCCAGCGCATCCCCGACCCCAACGCGCTGCAAACCTTTTTACAGTCGATGCCTTCCTTCGTCGAGAACGACCACACCCAGCTCTACCGCCACCTGCTGAGCCTGCGTCACGTGCATGTGGTGCCACACTTGCCCGGCACCGTCGCCCTGGGCGCGCACGTGCTGGCTGACCATGCCGTCACCGCGCGCTGGCGCCTGGGCAACGGCCGTGTGCTGCAGATCGACCTGAACCTGAGTGAACAGCCCCTGGATCATCCGGCACCCCACCCGATTATTTTCCAAACGCCTGCCCCGCAAGGTGCGCACTTACCGCCCTTGAGCGCACGCGTTTGCTTATCCCCTGTTGGAGACATTCTTTGAGCGAAGCGAACCTGGAAATTCTCGCCAGCCGCGCGGGCCTGGCCGTCGATTGGATCGATGCCAACGGTCGCCCGCAACATGTAAAGCTTGACGCCCTGCGCGCTGTTCTCAAAGGGCTGGGGCACCCGGCCGACAGCGATGCTGAGATCGACGCGAGCCTGCTGCAACTTGAGCAGGCGCAGCAGGACCGGCACCTGCCGCCCTTGATGACCACCGACAGCGGTGCGGGCCTGGACCTGGCGCACTATTTCGCCCCGGACACCCCGTGTCGCGTCAGCCTGGAAGGCGGCGAAACCCTGGAGCTGCGCCTGGACGGCGAGGCCGTATTGCCCGGCGTGATTGCCCTCGGCTACCACCAGGTGCATATCGACGGGCAAACCTTCACCCTGGCCGTCGCGCCCAGCCACTGCTACAGCGTGGCCGACGCGGTCGACAGCCAACCCGCTCGCGCCTGGGGCCTGAGCGCCCAACTCTATGCCTTGCGCCGCCTGGGCGATGGCGGTTTTGGCGACACCCTGGCTCTGGAGCACCTGGTGCGTTCCGCCGCCGAGCGCGGCGCCGACGCCGTGGCAATCAGCCCGATGCACGCGATGTTCAGCGCCGACACTGAGCGTTTCAGCCCCTATTCACCCTCCAGCCGCCTGTTTCTCAACAGCCTGTATGCTTCGCCGGCGTGCATCCTTGGTGAACGTGAAGTGCGCAACGCCATAGAAGCGGCCGGGTTGGCTGACGAGCTGCATGCCCTGGAACAGCTCACGCTGATCGACTGGCCGGCCGCCGCCAAAGCCAAGCAACGCCTGCTGCGCACACTGTATGAAGACTTCCGCCACGGCGCGCATCCCCAGCATGCCGATTTTCAAAGCTTCCGCCAGGCCGGCGGCGAAGCCCTGGAAAACCACTGCCGCTTCGAAGCCATACAGGCCCAGCGTGCTGCCGCGGGTGAGGACCTGGACTGGCGCCAATGGCCCGAAGCCTGGCGTACGCCACAGAGCCCGGCCCTGGCGCAGTTCGCTGAGGACAACCGCGACGAAATCGGCTATTTCGCCTTCACCCAATGGCTGATTGCCCGCAGCCTTGAGCGCGCACAACAGGCCGCCCGTGGCAGCGGCATGGGCATCGGCCTGATCGCCGACCTGGCGGTGGGCGCCGACGGTGGCGGCAGCCAGGCCTGGAGTCGCCAGGATGAACTGCTGGCCGACCTCACCGTCGGCGCGCCACCGGACATTCTCAACCGCGCAGGCCAAGGCTGGGGCATCTCTGCCTTTTCCCCTGAGGGCCTCAAGCGCAATGGCTATCGCGCCTTTATCGAAATGCTGCGGGCCAACTTCGCCCATGCCGGCGGCTTGCGCATCGACCATGTGATGGGCCTGCAACGCCTGTGGGTGATCCCTCTGGGCGCGTCCCCACGTGAAGGTGCCTACTTGTATTACCCGGTGGACGACCTGCTGCGTTTGCTCGCCCTGGAATCGCACCGCCACCAGGCCATCGTCCTCGGTGAAGACCTGGGCACCGTGCCCGAAGGCCTGCGCGAAAAGCTCAGCGCCCGCTCGATCCTGGGCATGCGTGTGCTGCTGTTCGAACAGAACCATGACGGCCAGTTCAAGCCCATCCTCGATTGGCCCGACAACGCCTTGGCCACCACCAGTACCCACGACTTGCCGACCCTCAATGGCTGGTGGCACAGCCGCGATATCGAATGGAATATCCAGCTGGGCCTGATCGATGCGCCCACCGTGGACCAATGGAGCGAACACCGCCTGCGCGAACGCCAGGCACTGCGCCAAGCCTTGAGCCAGGACCCGCAGAACTTCATCGACGAGATCCGCAACGACACCGACCATATGATCGACGCCAGCGTGCGCTACCTGGGCCATACCCGTGCGCCACTGGTGTTGTTGCCCTTGGAAGATGCATTGGGCATCGAGGAGCAAGCCAACCTGCCGGGCACCCTCGACACCCACCCCAATTGGCGCCGACGCTTGCCCGGCGAAGCCGCCAGCCTGCTCGACAATGACAGCGCCGCGCGTCGCCTCGAACTGCTGGCCGTGGCGCGCAACCAAGCCTATGAGCGTGACCGATGAACGCACTGCCCCTGCGCGCCACCCAGCGCCTGCAATTTCATAAAGGTTTTACCCTCGATGACGCGGTGCCACTGGTGCCGTACTTTGCCCAACTGGGCATCAGCCACCTGTATGCTTCACCGCTGTTAAGCGCCCGCGCCGGCTCCATGCACGGCTACGATGTGGTCGACCCGACCCGCGTCAACCCGGAACTGGGGGGCGAAGCGGCGTTGCGTCGCCTGGTCGCCGCGCTGCGTGAGCACGACATGGGTTTGATCCTCGATATCGTCTCCAACCATATGGCCGTGGGCGGCGCGGATAACCCTTGGTGGCTGGACCTGCTGGAATGGGGCCGCCTGAGTCCCTATAGCGAGTTTTTCGACATCCAGTGGCACTCCCCCGACCCGCTGCTCAAGGGCCAGTTGCTGATGCCCTTCCTCGGCAGCGATTACGGCGAAGCCTTGCAGAACGGCACGCTGGCGCTCAAGTTCGATGCCGCCCAGGGGAGTTTCTACGTCGAGCATTACGAACACCGTTTTCCGATTTGCCCCAGGGACTACGGCTTGATTCTGGGTAGCGACGAGTTACTCAAATCGCTGGCCGAACGTTTCGCCGCCCTCGCCTATCAGCACGACGCCTACGCCGAAGCCACCGAGCTCAAACAAGCCCTGGCCGAACGCGCCAGCGAACTGCTACCCGCTATTGAACAATGCCTGGCCGCATTCGACAGTCGCCAGCCCGAGGGTTTCGAGCGCCTGCATCACCTGCTCGAACAACAGACCTATCGCCTGGCCAGTTGGCGCACAGCCGCGGACGACATCAACTGGCGGCGTTTTTTCGACGTCAATGAGCTGGGCGGCCTGCGGGTCGAACGCGCAGCGGTGTTCGAAGCCACCCATGGCAAGATTTTCGAGCTGATCAGCGCGGGGCTGGTCGACGGGCTGCGCATCGACCATATCGATGGGCTGGCCGACCCGCGTGGCTATTGCCGCAAATTGCGCCGCCGCGTAGACGCGCTGTCACCCCAACGCCACTTGCCCATCTTTGTTGAAAAGATCCTTGGCGAAGGTGAAACCCTGCGTGAAGACTGGCAGGTGGATGGCACCACCGGCTACGAGTTCATGAACCAGTTGTCATTGCTGCAACACCATCCTGAAGGTTTTGCACCGCTGGCCGAGATGTGGACGCGTCACAGCGAGCGGCCCTCAGCCTTCGGCGAGGAAGCGCGGCTGGCGCGCCAGCAGATCCTCAATGGTTCGTTGGGCGGCGACTTCGAAAGCGTGGCCCAGGCGCTGCTGCAAGTGGCCCGCGATGACGTGATGACCCGCGACCTGACACTGGGCGCCATCCGCCGGGCCTTGCAGGAACTGATCGTGCATTTCCCGGTGTACCGCACCTATATCAGCGCCATGGGCCGCAGTGCGGCCGACGACAAGGTATTCCAGTACGCCATGGAGGGTGCACGCAGTACCCTCAACGAAGGCGACTGGCCGGTGCTCGACCACCTGGAGCAATGGTTGGGTGGCCAGCCCTGGCGCAATCGCCCGGTAGGCCGCGCGCGCAAGATGCTCAAGCATGCCTGCGTGCGCTTCCAGCAACTGACCTCGCCCGCCGCCGCCAAGGCTGTGGAAGACACCGCGTTCTACCGTTCGGCGGTGCTGTTGTCGCGCAACGATGTGGGCTTCAGTACCGAGCAATTCAGTGCGCCACTGGCAGATTTCCATGCGGCCAATCAACAGCGCCTGAAGACCTTTCCCGGCAACCTGCTGGCCACCGCTACCCACGACCACAAACGCGGCGAAGACACCCGTGCGCGCCTGGCGGTGCTCAGCGAGTGCGCACCCTGGTATGCCGAACAGGTCGAGCATTGGCGCCGCCTGTCCGAGCCCCTGCGCGAGAGCGCCGACAGCCCTTCGGCGGGCGATGAGTTGATTCTCTATCAGGTGCTGCTGGGCAGTTGGCCGCTGGAGCCCAACCCCGATCTGGCGGCGTACCAGCAACGCCTCTGGCAGTGGCAGCAAAAAGCCCTGCGCGAGGCCAAGTTGCAGAGCAGTTGGAGCGCGCCCAACGAGGCTTACGAACAGGCGGTGGAAGCGTTCCTCAAGCGCCTGCTGCTCAGTGAGGCCGGTGCGCCGCTGCGCAGTGCACTGGACAGCGCTGCACAGGCCATCGCCCCCGCCGGCGCCCTGAATGGGCTGGCGCAAACCTTGCTTCATTTGACCGTGCCGGGTGTGCCGGATATTTACCAGGGCGATGAGTTCTGGGACTTCAGCCTGGTCGACCCAGACAACCGTCGCCCGGTGGACTTCGCTGCGCGGCAACGTGCATTGCAGGCACCACCGGACATCGGCGAACTGTTGTTCAACTGGCGCGACGGGCGTATCAAACAGGCAGTGATCGCCCAGGTACTGGGCCTGCGTAAAGCCTGCCCCGAGCTGCTGCACCATGGCAGCTATACACCTTTGGAAGCGGTGGGCCAGCACGCTGAGCGCGTGGTTGCGTTCTACCGTGAACATCAAGGCAAGCAGTTACTGGTGGTGGTGCCGCGCTGGTCTCATCCGTTGCTTGAAAACGGGATGTTTCCCCAGATCAATGCGCAGGTTTGGGGCGATACGCGGGTGAAATTACCGTTCGCCGCCCCTGCACAAAACTGGAAGGGACTTTTTCAAACGGGCGTAGTCACACCCAACAAGGAGCTGTTGATCAGCGCTGCCCTGGGGGATCTCCCGGTCAATGTCTTTATCAATCCTGATAATCAAGAAAGCTGAAAATTTTCTGTGAGGAGTTTGTGATGAGTAAAGAAGACAAACGCATTCGCGAACTGGCGCATCAGATCTGGGAGTCTGAAGGCAAGCCCGATGGCGCCCACGATCGCCACTGGGAGATGGCGCGCAAGCTGGCGGAAGCCGAGGCGCTGACGCCGAGCAAGCCTAAACCGGCCGCCAAGCCGAAAACCGCGCCCAAGGCTGCGGCAAAGCCCAAACCTGCCGCGCCTGCCGCCGCCAAACCTGCGGCGAAGAAACCTGCCGCCCCGAAGAAGCCCAAACCGCCCGCCCCATGATTTCTCGGGCCTGCAGCACGCATTGCGCGCTGCAGGCCCTTTTCCGTCCAAGCCATGCGCTGAAGCACCGTCAGTACGGCGGCGTTCGGCCCGAAAAAAGACCTTTTGCAGGAGCAACTCGATGAGCAAACCCGACAACACCACAGCGACGCCGGTTCATGAGCCGTCGCGGATCCGTGAAGGTTTGCCCTTCCCCCTCGGCGCCACCTGGGATGGCCTGGGTGTCAATTTTGCGCTGTTTTCCGCCAACGCCACCAAGGTGGAGCTGTGCCTGTTCGACGACACCGGCGAGGTCGAACTGGAACGCATCGAACTGCCCGAATACACCGACGAGATCTTCCACGGCTACCTGCCCGATGCTCACCCCGGGCTGATTTACGGCTACCGCGTATACGGTGCCTATGACCCGGCCAATGGTCATCGCTTCAACCACAACAAGCTGCTGATCGACCCCTACGCCAAGCAACTGGTGGGCGAACTCAAATGGTCCGAAGCGCTGTTTGGCTACACCATCGGCCACCCGGACGACGATCTCAGTTTCGATGAGCGCGACAGTGCGCCCTTCGTGCCCAAGTGCAAGGTCATCGACCCGGCACACACCTGGGGTAACGACCAACCGGTACGGGTGCCGTGGGACCGCACGATCATCTACGAAACCCACCTGCGCGGCATCAGCATGCGTCATCCTTCGGTCGGCGAGTCGGTGCGGGGCACCTGCGCCGGTCTGATGGAAGATGACGTGCTCAAGCATATTCGCCAACTTGGCATTTCCTCGGTCGAGCTGTTGCCCGTGCACGCCTTCGTCAACGACCAGCATCTGCTGGAAAAAGGCATGACCAACTACTGGGGCTACAACAGCATCGCGTTCTTTGCCCCCGACCCACGCTATCTGGCCAGCGGCAAGATCGCCGAATTCAAGGAGATGGTCGCGCACCTGCACGAGCAAAAGCTGGAAGTGATTCTGGACGTGGTCTACAACCACACCGCCGAAGGCAACGAGCGCGGCCCGACCCTGTCGATGCGCGGTATCGACAACGCCTCCTACTATCGCCTGATGCCCGACGACAAGCGCTTCTACATCAACGATTCCGGCACCGGCAATACCCTGGATCTGAGCCACCCGTGCGTGCTGCAAATGGTCACCGACTCCCTGCGTTACTGGGCCACCGAGATGCACGTGGACGGCTTCCGCTTCGACCTGGCGACTATCCTCGGGCGCTACCGCGACGGGTTCGATGAGCGCCACAGTTTCCTCGTGGCGTGCCGCCAGGACCCGGTACTGCGCCAGTTGAAACTCATCGCCGAGCCCTGGGACTGCGGCCCCGGCGGCTACCAGGTGGGTAACTTCCCGCCAGGCTGGGTGGAATGGAACGACCGTTTCCGCGACACCGTGCGTGCGTTCTGGAAAGGCGACGACGGCCAACTCGCCGATTTCGCCGGGCGCATGACCGCTTCGGGCGAGATGTTCAACCACCGCGGGCGCAGGCCTTACAGCTCGGTGAACTTCATCACCGCCCACGACGGCTTCACCCTGCACGACCTGGTGTCGTACAACGACAAACATAACGAGGCCAATGACGAGAACAACCAGGACGGCAGCAATAACAACCTGTCCTGGAACCACGGCGTCGAGGGCCCTACCGACGACCCGGAGATCAACGCGCTGCGCCTGCGCCAGATGCGCAACTTCTTCGCCACTTTGCTGCTGGCCCAGGGCACGCCAATGATCGTCGCCGGGGACGAGTTCGCTCGCACTCAGCACGGCAACAACAACGCCTATTGCCAGGACAGCGAGATCGGCTGGGTCAACTGGGATCTGGACGATGACGGCAAGGCGCTGCTCAAGTTCGTCAAGCGTCTGATCAAGCTGCGTCTGGCGTACCCGATCCTGCGGCGTGGGCGCTTCCTGGTGGGCGACTACAACGAAGACATCGGCGTGAAGGACGTCACCTGGCTGGCGCCGGATGGCAACGAAATGACTACCGAGCAATGGGAAGACAGCCAGGGCCGCTGCCTGGGCATGTTGATGGATGGCCGCGCCCAGGAAACCGGGATTCGTCGTGCCGGGGCCGACGCCACGCTGTTGCTGGTGGTCAACGCCCATCACGACCTGGTCAATTTCCGCCTGCCGCCGGTGCCGGAGGGCGAGTTCTGGACCTGCCTGCTCGACACCAACGACCCGGCTGTGCGTGGCCAGGAACGCTTTGATTTCGAGCATGAGTATGCGGTCACCGCTCGCTCGCTGCTGCTGTTTGAACTGCAGCACGAAGGCGAGGTGTGAAATGGCGTTGCACGGTTTCCTTCAGGGCTACCGGGGCTATGCCGACACGCAAGCCCTGGGTAATGCCCTGAGGGCCCTTCAAGAAGAAGGCCTCGATCAACTGCCGTTGCCGGGCAGCGGCCAGACCCTGTCCCGCTTGAGCCAATTGGCCCAGGTGGCCGGGCATGACCTGCGCCTGTGCAAGTTGTTCGAAGGCCATACCGATGCCCTGGCGATCATTGCCGAACTCGACAGCCCCTTGCCGCCGCTGGGCAGCACCTGGGGCATGTGGGCGGCCGAGCCGCCGACGGCCAAGGTGCGCGTGCGTCGCGACGGCCAGCGGCTGCTCGTCGAGGGGCGCAAAGCCTGGTGTTCCGGTGCGGCGGTGGTCAGCCATGGCTTGCTGACGGCCTGGGACGAAGAGGACCGCCAACAATTGGTAGCCGTGGCGATGGATCAACCGGGCATCAGGGTGACGAACGAGGGTTGGAAGGCGGTGGGCATGGCGGCGACCGGTAGCGTCGACATCCTGTTCAGCGCCGCCAGGGGGATTGCCGTGGGCGGCCCGGGCGACTATCTGTCCCGTCCGGGTTTCTGGCACGGTGGGATCGGCATTGCCGCGTGCTGGTACGGCGCGGCGCAACGCCTGGGTGAAGTGCTGCGCGCCCAATGTGCCAAGCGTGCGGAGCCCCATGCACTGGCCCACCTCGGCGCGGTCGACAGCGCCCTGAACAGCGCTGCCTGCGTGTTACGCGCCAGCGCCGCGCAGATCGACCGCGAGCCTCGTGCTGATGCGCGGCAACTGGCGCAACAGACGCGTGCCTGTATCGAGGACACCGTCGAGCAGGTGATCCAGCATGTGGGCCGTGCGGTCGGCGCCGGGCCGTATTGCAAGGATCCGCACTTTGCCCAGTTGATGGCCGATTTACCGGTGTATGTGCGGCAAAGTCATGCTGAACGCGACTTGGCCGCCCTCGGTGAGCAGGTCGCCAGCGAGCCCGCTGGGAGATGGGCGCTATGAGGCCCAATCCGATTGTTGGCCAGGGCACCCCGTTGAGTCACTGGCAAAACAGCGCACGATTGGCCGAGTTGCCGCACATCAGTGTGGCGCAGTTGGTGCCGCCTGGGCATCGAGCGGTGATCGTCGCCCCGCATCCGGATGACGAGGTGCTGGGCAGTGGTGGTCTGCTGCAAGGGCTGGCTGCGCTGGACCGCCCTATCCAGTTGATCTCCGTCACCGATGGCAGCGCCAGCCACCCTGGCTCCCGGCGCTGGCCAGTGGAGCGTCTGAGTGTGGTGCGTCCGCAGGAATCGGCCCAGGCCTTGCACCGCCTTGGCTTGCCGCTGCACAGTTTGAAATGGCTGCGCGGCGGGTTTGCCGACAGCCATGTGGCCGAGCGCGAAACCCAGCTCTGCGAATTTATCCAGCGCCACCTCAAACCCAACGACGTGGTGTTTGCGACGTGGTGCGAGGATGGCCATTGCGACCATGAAGCCGTGGGCCGCGCCAGCGCCAAGGCAGCCAAGGCCGTCGGTGCAGCGCTGTGTGAATTACCGGTATGGACCTGGCACTGGGCCACCGCCGAAGACCACAAGGTGCCCTGGCATCGGGCGCGCAAGATCCCGCTGACCGCCGAGCAAGTAGCCCGCAAACGCCATGCGATCCACGCCTTCGCCAGCCAGTTGGAGGGCGACCCGCAAATCGGTTTGCCTGCGGTGCTGGCGCCCTATGTGGTGGAGCGCTTGCTGCAACCTTTTGAGATGGTGTTCGTATGAGTGTGGCAACCCCCTACTTCGACCAGTTGTTTGCGGGTAATGACGACCCTTGGGCTTTTCGTCAGCGCTGGTACGAACAACGCAAGCGCGCCCTGACCTTGGCCGTGCTGACGCGGCCGCGCTATGCGTCGATATTCGAGCCGGGTTGTGCCAACGGCGAACTGAGTGCCGAGCTGGCCCCGCGTTGTGAACGCCTGCTGTGTTGCGACACTGCAACTGCGGCGGTACGGCTGGCACAAGCGCGGCTGGAGTGTTTTCCTCATGCCCGGGTGGAGCAGCGTCGCCTGCCGGAACAATGGCCCAGCGGGCAATTCGAGCTGATCGTATTGAGTGAGCTTTGTTATTACCTTGATGTAGGTGATTTTAATCGTCTGATCGATTGCGCCCTCGCCGCCTTGACCGCTGACGGGCAAATCCTGGCCTGTCATTGGCGAGTGCCCATTGACGGTTGCCCGCAAACCGCCGAACAGGTCCACGCCGTGCTGCAACAGCGTCTGGGTGTAGCACCGCTGGTGCAGTACCAGGACCCGGATTTCCTGCTCGACCTGTGGAGCCTCGATGGCACCTCGGTCGCTCGCCATGAGGGTTTACGATGATCGGTATTCTGATCCCGGCACATAACGAAGAAGCCCTGTTGGATGATTGCCTGAGGGCTGCGCGGATCGCCGCCGACCACCCGGGCTTGCTGGGGGAAGCGGTACAGATTCTGGTAGTACTCGACAGTTGCAGCGACGCCAGTGCAGCGATTGCCCAGGCCCATCAGGTGCATTGCCTTCACGTGCAGGCGCGCAATGTCGGCCACGCCCGCGGCGTGGGTGCAGGGTACTTGCTGGAGCAAGGCGCGCGGTGGATTTCCTGCACCGACGCCGACAGCCGTGTCGCCCCTGACTGGCTGGTGGCCCAACTGGCCCAAGGCTGCGACGCGGTGTGTGGAACAGTCACCGTGGACACCTGGAGCGAAGGCTTCGACCCGGCCGCGCAGATTCGCTATCAGCAGGCCTACCAGGCCCGCGATGGGCATCGGCATATTCATGGGGCCAACCTGGGCGTGAGTGCCCGCGCCTATGTAGAGGCCGGTGGGTTTGAACCGCTGGAATGCCACGAGGATGTACAGCTGGTACGTGAATTGGAGCGTTGCGGTGCCTCCATTGCCTGGAGCCATGCGCCGCAAGTGGTGACCAGTGCGCGACTGGATTGCCGGGCTGAGGGTGGGTTTGGTGATTACTTGAAGAGCTTGATGCGGGCTGGGTGAAAACAAAAACGTTTAACAGCTGACTGATGCAATATCCCTGTCGGCTGGGGCGCCGTCATCGCAGGCAAGCCAGCTCCCACAGGGATCTGTGCCAGGTGCTGATTTTGTGGGCAACATAGCCCGCTGTGGGAGCTGGCTTGCCTGCGATGACGTCAGCCCAGCAAACATCGCATCAAAGTTGTGCAGATACCCATGCCTGTCTATGCTCCTAACGCCTCGCATGGCATTCCTGGATTGGCATGCCGTGCACTCACCCCAGCGGAGCCTGCGGTGAAGACAAGAGCGTCGTCCCGTCAACGGAGCACGACCCGGTATCAACCGACAAGGATGTGACACCCATGAAGCCTGCCTCCTTAAGCGAAGGCCGTCGCGGCCCCGTGCAAATCTGGAACAGTGCGCCGCAGTTGGCGCAAACCCCCATCATTTCCCTGAACAGCCTGGTACCGCCCGGTGCTCGCGTCGTGGTGATCGCCCCTCACCCGGGCGATGAAGTGCTGGCATGCGGCGGTTTGCTGCAACTGCTCAGCACCCGCGAGCATCCACTGCAATTGATCTCCATCACCGATGGCAGCGCCAGCCATCCCGGCTCTCAGGTATGGCCGGCCAGCCGCTTGAGTGTGGTGCGACCTCAGGAAAGTGCAGAGGCCCTGCGCCGATTGGGTATGCCTTTGCACAGCCTGAAATGGATTCGTGGCGGGTTTTGTGATGATGCACTGGCCGCCCGCGAACAGCCCATGAGCCAATTCATCGCGCGCTACCTGCAACCTGGCGACGTGGTGTTTACCACCTGGCGCAACGACGGCAATGATGACCATGACGCCGTCGGCCGCGCGAGTGCCAAGGCGTGCAGCCTGGTAGGTGCGCAACTGTATGAACTGCCGATCTGGGCCTGGCATTGGCCGGCCCGGGAAAGCGCGGTAATGCCTTGGCAGCGTGCACGCAAGGTCCGCCTGGACACCTGGACCGTCGCGCGCAAGCTGCACGCTGCCCACGCCTACGCCAGCCAGTTGGTGGGTGACCCACAAATAGGCTTACCGCCGATGCTCGCGCAGATATTGCTGGAGCGCATGCGCGAGCCCTACGAAATCCTGTTCACCTGAACACCACCCTGTAGGAGCGCGCTTGCTCGCGAAAAACCTCAGCGATAACGTGGGTTTCCTGAATCAGCGCGGCGCCTGTGAGTCTTTCGCGAGCAAGCTCGCTCCTACAGAGTTAGGGCTTTTCCCTACAGACTCAATCTGCCAAACTGATGCGAATAATTATCAACAGATTTACTATTCGCCACGGAAGGCACTTGGGGAGCCCTACTTTCATGTCTGTGCAACAACGCGGCGGCAACGTTTTTACACCCAGTCTGATGGCAATCACTATCGCCTTAGCAACCTCCAATGCGGCCATTGCCGCCGACGCCGAAGCACCGGCCACCATCGAGCTGGGCGCTACCCAGGTCTCGGGCCAACAGCTTGGCGCAACCACCGAAGGCAGCGACTCCTACACCACCGGCTCGATGAAGACCGCGACCAAACTGCCGCTGACCCTGCGCGAAACCCCGCAGGCCGTCACCGTGATCACTCGCCAGCGCATGGATGACCAGGCCATGACCAGCATCAACGACGTGGTCAACGCCACGCCGGGGCTGTTCCTCAATTATTCCAACGGCCCTGGGCGACAAGCCTTCACCGCACGCGGTTTCGATATCGACAACCTCATGTATGACGGTATCCCCAGCGGCTACAACGGTGCGTCGGTAGGCGCCCAGCCGAACCTGGCAATGTTCGACCGCGTCGAAGTGGTGCGCGGCGCTACCGGCCTGGTAACCGGCGCTGGCAACCCTTCGGCCGCCATCAACCTGATCCGCAAGCGGCCACTGGATGAGCAGAAAGTCACGCTCACCGGCGCCGTCGGCAGCTGGGACGATTACCGTGGCGAGCTCGACGCCTCCAGCCCGCTCAATGACAGTGGCACCTGGCGCGGCCGCGTCGTCACCTCTTACCGCGATGCCAACAGTTTTATCGACAAGGCCGAGCAGGATCATGGCCTGTTCTATGCCGTCACCGAAGCCGACCTGAGCGAAGACACCACCCTGACCCTCGGTTACTCGAACCAGAAGGACAAGACCAACTACTTCTGGGGCGCTTCGATGGTCGGCCTGGATGGGCGCCACCTGGGCCTGTCGCGCTCCTATAACCCAGGCACCGATTGGGAGAACAAGGACCAGGAAATCAACACCGTGTTCGCTGAGCTGCGCCAGCGCCTGGCCAACGACTGGAGCCTGCAGGTCAACGCCAACTATGCCGAACAGAACGCCTTGTTCTCCGGCTCCTACCAATCGCGCTGGACCAACGACACCCTGGCCCGCACGGTGTACCAGGCCAGCTACGATGAAAACCAGGCCGGGCTCGACGCCTTTGCCAGCGGCCCGTTCGAGGCGTTCGGCCGTACCCATGAACTGGTGGTGGGCGCCAGCAAGCGCATCTACGACATGACCACCCACAACTACAGCCCGTACGACCTCAACTGGCCGATCAGTGCGGGCAAACCGAACTTCACCCGCACCAATAACGTACGCGAAATCACCACCCAGGACGGTTTCTACCTGACCAGCCGCCTGAGCCTGGCCGACCCGCTGAAGCTGATCCTCGGCGCGCGCCTGGACTGGTACGACTACGACAACCGTGATGGCGCCGGCGACTACAAGGTCACCCGCAACCTCACCCGCTACGCTGGCCTGATCTACGACCTGGACGACCAGCATTCGGTATACGTGAGCTACAGCGACATCTTCACGCCGCAAAAAGACAAGAGCACAGCCGGCACCCCACTCAAGCCCATCGTCGGTAAAAATTATGAGGTTGGCATCAAAGGCGAATATTTTGGTGGCGCGCTGAATGCCAGCGTGGCGTTGTTCCGCGTCGACCAGGAAAACCGCGCCGTGGCCGTGGTAGTGCCCAACTGCCCGCAGGCGTCCTGTGCAGAAGCCTCGGGCGAAATCCGCAGCCAGGGTATCGACTTCGAACTGCAAGGCGCCTTGACCGAAAACTGGCAGGTCGGCGGCGGCTATACCTATGCGCGCACCCACACCATCAAGGACGACGCCAACCCGCAGAAGGTCAACAAGCAGTTCGATACCGACATCCCGGAACACCTGTTCAAAGTGACCACCCGCTACAACTTCCAGGGCCCGCTGGAAAAACTCCGCGTCGGCGGCAATATCTCCTGGCAGAGCCGCATGTACAACGACATCAAGCTAGCGGATGGCAGCAACTACCGGCTCCAGCAAGGCGGCTACGCCGTCACCGACTTGATGGCGGGCTACCGGGTCAATCAGCACCTGGACGTGCAGCTCAATGCCAACAACATTTTCGATCGCCACTACTACCAGTCCATCTCCAACGATGTGGACTATGGCGGCGACTCCTATGGCAGCCCCCGCAACATGATGCTGACCGCCAAGTACAGTTTCTGAGCCCCATGCCACCTCGGCTGCCCGCTCGGGCAGCCGCTCTTAAAGTCCCACGCCCACATGCCGATAACGCGTGGGTAACCGGCAACAATCCTGAATATCTGCTTGACTCCACAGCGGCGCGCCTGTGTGGCACACCGCGTGCTTGCTTGACCTCGACGCCCCCCTCTCATGGAGTAAGAGTGAATGCCCGTCCGTTTTCTCGAGCACTATCGCAAGGCCGACCGCATCATGCTGGCATTGATCTGGCTGATGTGCCTGTTCTCCCTCGGCCTGGCGTTCTGGCACGACACCCTCATGCAGGCCGTGATCGTCGGTGGCGGCACCGGCGTGGTGCTCACGGCGCTGTATCGCGTCATTGGCGGCACCCGGCTGATGCGCTGTGCACTGGGCGCCGGCTTGATGGTGATGGCGGCGTTGCACATCAACCAGGCGCACGGGGTGATCGAATCCCACTTCGGCATTTTCGCGCTGTTGGCGGTGCTGACCTTCTACCGTGACTGGCTGCCGATTTTGGTGGCGGCACTGACCATCGCGGTGCATCACGTGGTGTTCCATGCCTTGCAGCACCAGGGTTTTCCTGTATTTGTGATGGAGCATCACGGCGGCTGGACGATGGTGTTCGTCCACGCCTTCTATGTGGTGATGGAGACCGTCGCCCTGCTCTACCTGGCCGTCCATAGCCAGGCCGAAGCGGTGGAGAGCCAGGAAATGCTGGAGAAGATGCTCGCCGTTACCTCGCAGTTCACCGTGGAAACCGCCCAAGGTGAAGGCAAGGCCCACGTATCCCTTGCCAAGCGGTTCGACCACTTCCTGCAGCAACTCACCCACCTGATCGACGGCGTCGCTCGCGACTCCCATGGCCTGGGCCAGCTCGGCCAGGAATTGGCCAGCGCCAGCGGCACCCTGGAAAAAGGCGCACGGCATCAACTGGCGCAGATCGGCGAAATGACCGGCTCGATGCAGCGCATGGAAGACGCCATGGGCCACATTACGGTGCAGGTCGAACAGGCAGTGGAACATGCAGGCCAGGCCAGCCAGCAGATTGTGCGCGGCCAGGAAAGCGTCGGCCGCGCCCAACATGAAATCAGCCAATTGGCCTCGCGCATCAACGGCACGGAGTCGACCGTGGAATCCCTGGCGGTGCAGGCAGAGCAAATCGGCTCGGTGCTGGAAGTGATCAGCAGCATCGCCAACCAGACCAACCTGCTGGCCCTCAACGCCGCCATCGAGGCCGCCCGCGCCGGCGAGCAAGGCCGTGGCTTTGCCGTGGTGGCCGATGAAGTGCGCAGCCTGGCCCAGCGCACCGCCCTCTCCACCCAGGAAATCAAGAGCATCATCGAGGGCCTGCAACACGGCAGCCGCCAAGCCGTCGAAGCCATGCACGCCAGCCGCGAAGGCGTAGAGCGCTGCGTGGCAGACAGCCAAGAGGCGGTGGACATGCTACGGGCGGTGGGCGAGGACATCGCGCACATCGACCAACTCAACGGTCACATCGTCACCACCACCCGCGAGCAGACCTCGGCCAACCTTGAGATCGTCGAGCGCTTGCAGTCGGTGCAAAGCATCGCCCAGAACACCGCCGACGACGTCGAGACACTCGCCCGCAGCAGCGAACGCCTGCCACCGATCGCGGTGCGGCTGGATGCGTTGGGCCGCAGGTTTCATCCTTGAGCCCAACCCGGAACATGGCGAGTCAGAGAGAACAGGTGGGCAGAGCACTGGAGTGCATCAAGGTTCCAGATGCGGAGCCATCAAGGCGGCAAACCAATCGATGAACGCGCCAAGGCGACGAGAGCGTTGGCGGCGAGTCGGGTACAGGACTGAAACGCACATGGGGGCCGGCCGATAGGCCGCCATCACCTCCATCAATTCGCCGCTGTCCAATAAATGCTGAACATCGAACAACGGCACCTGAATCAAGCCAAGCCCTGCACAGCATCCTGCGATATAGCTTTCGGCATTATTGACCACCACACGGCTCTGCATCATGACAGCCTGCGCGGTGCCATCGACGCAATATTCCCAGGCCGTTTCCTGCCCGCCTGCGCTCGTGCTGTAGCCGATACAGACATGCCGGTTTTGCAGATCGCAAGGCTGTGTGGGCACCCCGAATTCCGCCAAGTAGGCGGGGCTCGCGCAATTGACCAGCAACACCTTGCCCAACGGTTTCACCACCAGGCTGCTGTTCTGCGGGGTGCCAAAACGAATGACACAGTCAACGCCTTCCTGTACCAAATCAATGGCGCGATCGGTGGAGCCCAGGCCGAGTTGGAGCCCAGGGTAGCGGCGGAGAAACTCGGCCAACGCAGGCATCACCAGGCGCCGCGCTATGCGGCTGGGCACGTCCACTTCCAGACGGCCCATGACCTGTTCCTGATGGCTGTTAAACAGTTGGTCGATATCATCGATGTCCAGCAAGACCTGGCGCGCCTTCAGCAGTAACTGGGTGCCATCGGCGGTCAGGGAGACCTTGCGGGTTGTCCGGTGCAGCAGTCGAGTGCCGGCATTGGCCTCCAGCTGTTGAATGGCGGCCGACACGCTTGCGCGTGGCAGCCTCATCAGCCGTGCCGCTTGTATGAAACTGCCAAGCTCTGCGACCTGAACGAAGACGCGGTACTGTTCGATTCTATCCATGGGCTCTCAATGCTCGGGGGGCACGGATCGATCGGCGCTCACCACGTCTGCGCCTGTGCGTTGACCGTTTACTTGGTGGTGTAGCCGCCATTGATCAAAATTGTCTGGCCAGTCACCCACCAGCCGTCACTGACCAGGTTACGGATGAACGGGACCACATCCTCAATATCTGTCAGGCCCGTGCGCGAGAACGGCGACAGCGCGGCAGCCGTCTTGTGGTAACTGACCGCATCCTCACCTTCGGCCGGGTAGAAGAACGGCGTGTCCATCGGCCCCGGCCCTACTGCTGTGACCGAAATACCCCGAACGCCCAGCTCCTTCGCCGCCGCTCGCGTAAATTGCTCTACCGGCGCCTTGCTGCCGGCATACGCGGCGTAGAAGGGCGTGAAAGCGCCCAGCAGTGAAGTGACGATAGTGCAGATCTTGCCATTGTCATTGAGGTGCTTGCCGGCTTCCTTGATAAAAAAGAACGCAGTCTTGGAATTGACGGCCATCATCTCGTCGTACTCCGCCTCCGTGATTTCAGCCATTGGCTTTTTCAGCACCTTGCCCACGGTATTGATCGCGATGTCCGGCCTGCCGACTGCCGCGACGGCATCGTTGAAGAGTTTTTCCATCGCTCCCGCCGTGGTCAAGTCTGCTTGCAAGGCCACAGCCTTCGCGCCTAGCGCCTCAATTGCGGTGACGGTTGCGTTCGCGTCAGCCTGGCTGGAAGCGCTGTTGTAGTGCACGACCACAGCCTTGGCGCCATGCTTGGCCAGATCGCGGGCGATCAACCCGCCGAGGTTCTTCGCACCACCCGCGATCAGTGCGACCTTGCCGTTGATTGAATGATTAGGCATGACAACATTCCTTTAATTGGGAGAAGTACGCCGCCATTCTAGAGTGGCCCTCGACAAAGATAAGCACACCTTGGCTGGATGCAGTGTTCAGAGATACTGGCTAATCACAAAGGCCCTATCGGTGAATGAAAAGGATGTGAGGTACGCTACACTCCGGCCTTGCACACCGGCCAAGGAAGCCCCCATGAGTACTCGTGGCAGAGACCGACAGATCGACAATATCGAATTCAACGTAAGCGACATCGCCCGCAGTAAAGCCTTCTACGGCACTGCATTCGGCTGGACGTTCGTCGACTACGGCCCCACCTACAGCGAGTTCAGCGATGGCCGGCTCACGGGTGGTTTCACCACCGGCGAGCCTGTGCGACCGGGCGGCCCCTTGGTTATCGTGTACGCAGATGACTTGGACAGTGTGCAGCAGCGGCTTCAACAGCTGGGTGCGGTGATAACCCGCCAGACATTTTCGTTTCCCGGTGGCAGCCGGTTCCACTTCACCGATCCGGATGGGTATGAGTTAGCGGTGTGGAGTGCTGCGTGATGTTGAGCGTAAACTCAACAGGGTCTGTGTCACTCAAGCGGAGTACCCAATATGGAATACGACGAAAAACTGATTGAGGAAGCCGTACTTGCCCTGCTGACCACCTTCCGCTTTGATAACGGCAACTCATGGAAAGGCCACGACTTTCAAATAATGAACCGACTCCACGAGCAAGGTTTTATCAGTAATCCGGTGAACAAAAACAAATCCATTTGGTTGACGCAAAGGCTTGGAACGGGGCAGGAAAATTGCCGATCGGTTATTTGGCGCAACCCCTGAAGCCAAGCACTCATCCAATCCTGACACCTGATGCGCTCGCGGGGCCATAAGCCCAGCCACGGAGTGTTAACCCACGCTTTATGCCTTACGACCTACCAACCCGGAGCCGCCATGGACCTCGCCACCCTCGCCCTCTTCCTCCCCGCCTGCTTCGCCCTGAACATGGCCCCCGGCCCCAATAACCTGCTATCCGTGAGCAACGCTACCCGCTATGGCTACCGCACCTCCTGCCTCGCCGGTCTCGGCCGTCTGCTGGCCTTCGCCGGCATGATCGCCCTCGCGTCCGCTGGCTTGGCGGTGGTACTGCAAACCTCGGAGTTGTTGTTCTACGGAATCAAGATTCTCGGCGCGGCGTATCTGTTTTACCTGGCATATCAGCTATGGCGCGCAGACCCGCAGCAGCAGGTGGACACCGCAACGAGGAAGGTGGGCCTGTGGGCCTTGGCGCGGCAGGAATTTCTGGTGGCGGCGGGCAACCCCAAAGCGATCCTGATCTTCACCGCCTTCCTCCCGCAATTCGTGGTGCCCGGCCAACCCATCACCGCGCAATTTGCCCTGCTGGGTGTGATGTTCCTGGCCCTGGAATGGGTCGCCATCAGCGCCTACGCCTACATGGGCCTGCATATGCGTCGCTGGTTCGCCGAGCCGAAGGGCAAGCGCCTGTTCAATCGCTGCTGTGCGGGATTGTTGTCAGCGGCGGCGGCGGTGTTGTTGACTGCGCGTAAGACATGAGGAAGGTGTGAATGCGCCTGTGAAGATGACCGTCATCGGCATAGGTATCCACCTAACTTCAGTACGACGCTGCACCTGTGGCGAGGGAGCTTGCTCCCGTGACGACCTGGCAGCCGACGCTGACATAACTGATGCCCCGCGATCCAAATGTGGGAGCTGGCTTGCCTGCGATGACGGCCTGGCAGCCGACAACGATCCAACTGATGCCCAAGTTGCGTAAATACCTAGGCTATCTCAACGGCAAACCATACCTCACCTCCACCAGCGCCACACCGCCCCTCTCAAGATGGCGCTCTGTCCCGGCCTCCTCGACGCACCCCGACCGGCGATAAAATCGAATCGCCCTTTCATTACCGGCCAAGACCCACAGCGTTAAACGCTCATAGCCTTGCGCCAACAGGTCTTGCAGGCCGGCATTCCACAAGCCCCGCCCGACGCCGGTGTGCCAATGCTCAGCGAGTACGTAGATGGCCATGACCTCACCTGCATTGGCCTGCACGGCGTCTTCGTCACGGCTGGCGCCAACGGATATCCAGCCGACAATCTGCTGGCCCACCTCGGCAACCCATACCGTCGACTCACCCGAGGCAAGCGAGCGAGCCCAATGGGCTTCGCGCCGAGCAAGCGTTACTTGCAATCCGCTCAAGAACTGGGCGGGCATCAGGTCACGGTAGGCGTCTTGCCAACTGCGGATATGCACCTGGGCAATGGCCTTTGCGTCGGTGGGTAATGCTCTGCGAATCACGGATAGGCTCCTGAAATACGGTTATTTCAGTATGCATGCCCATCGATGACAGTTGGAGGGCGCGGGTTCCGGCGTCGATGAAGAGCGCCGGGGCCCGCGTGAAGGCTTCAGCCAATGTCACCCCTTGGTCAGATCCACCAAAGGCGTCTGCCGCACCTCAGTCTCACGCCCACCCTGAATCTCGCTGACCTGCTTCAAGGCCTTTTCAACAGCCGCCTTATCCGCCAACAAGCTGTAGCTGATACGGAACTGCTTATGTTCCTTCGCCCCGATCGTAGGCACCAGGTTCAATGGCCGCTGATAACGACGGTTGTACGAAAAACTCGTCCCCGGCTCCAACCCCGTGACATAGCCCTGCCCCTGGGTATCGGTGTTCTTCCACAGCGAAAACACCGGCAGTGTCTGCGTATTGAAACCCACCGAAACCCCCAGGCTGCCGGCCTTGTTATGCAACACCGTCAAGGTATCGCCCTTGGCATCGGCATACGGCACCACGTTGTAGACCGTTTCGTCATAGTCCTTGGTCGGAGCACGGTAGGTTTGCCAGTCAGCCAGTTCGCCCTTGGCTTTGTCGTTGAACGGCGACACCTGCTTCACCGGCGCAACGAAACGCGCGCCCTGCTCCAGGAACGGCGTGCTGAAGTTACTGTGATACAGCGCCTGGTATTCCTTCGGATAATCGCCATTGTTAGTCAGCGTGTCGTTGAGGGCGAACACCACACTGCCAGGCTCGGTGACCAGTTCGGTCGCAACAGAGAAATCGACCTTCTTGAACGCCTGCTCTTTCAGCTCGCCGCGCAGGGTGATGGCGTAGGGCGGCTTTTCATCGATATGCAGGGTGACTTTATTCGCAGGAATATTAGCGGCCCGCCCGTGCAGGGTCAGCAACTCGCCGTTGTCGATGCCAGGGTGCCCGACCCATTCGTAGCCGCAACGGGTAACCAACTCATTGAAACCTTCCAACCATCCCAGACCACCGCGGCCATTGAGCTCGATGAAGGAAGGATTGACCACCTCCTTGACCGGCGAATCCCAGCCCATGCGCACATCGCCGACCGACGCCTGCAACACGTTCATTCCACGAGTCGGCACTACCGAGAGCTTCATCGTGCCGTTGTCGATATCCACGATGCTCACACCCTCCTGCCGACCGCCGTGCAGGGTGCGCAAGGTAACGCTGAAGGGCTTTTCGGTTTGGATGCCGAGCTGCTGGCTGGTGACCTGCCAGTTCTGGGCGGCTTTGTCGGTGTCGAGCAGCACGTAGTCCCAGGCCAGGGCGTGGGATGCGGCAGAGAGTGCGCTGAGGGCAACGAGGAGTTTTAGCGGGGTCATGGCAGTCGCCTTTATTGGAGTTGTTTGTGATTTATAAACTCGATGAAACGTTTCAGCAAGCTTAAAAGACGCGACAGTGTGGGGAAAGGCCATGAAGAGGGCGGAACAGATAAGGAGGTCAAGGCGAGGCGCTTGCGGGCAGGCTGGAACGAAAACGCGAGTGGGCGGTGTATGAGCTTTGGTCCATCCGTGCCGGTTACAACCTTGCGTTGACTCATTGGCTGCAAACGGCCAATAGCGGCCCCTTAGCACTGCGCAGCTTCAGCTCATTTCAAGTGGGCCGGAACTTGTAATCGACTCTTTTCTTAACCGCCGCATGTATGACAAATCGAAATAGAGATCTGAACTACCGGTCACGATATGCCGGCTGCTCCAAAGCGCGTTCTTGAAACCCAGGCTATCGGTAACGCCGTCCAAGAGGACCAGCAACTGCGGCACGCTAATGAACCAGCAGTGAAAGAAAGGCTGATCGATCGTAACTGCGCCGGGATGAAGCAGCGCCACCTGGTCACGAATTTCAGCCAGCGACTCATTAACTCCCGCAAATTTTTTTGTGAGTCTTGCGTCGCTTACCATGAAATTTGCGTTCATTGTACCTTCAAGGAACTGCTTCAATAGAGTCCGATCTTGGAAACCCCCATAATCCAATAAGGATACCGCGACCCTTTCAACCTCCCGGTCGGAAAGCCCTAAGCGCGTAATCACTCCTTCGTATTCAAGGTCAAGATGGCCATCTCGTCGCAGCCGTACCTCGTGCCACCCAGCCTGAGCTTGGGCAGCTAGAAGACTTCCCGCAAGATCCAAAATGAGGGCAGCATCAGAGCCCGCTTTCGCTCTCCGAGTGAGGGGCTTCTTCTTTATTTCGGCAAAAATAACTGCTTCAGGTGTTTCGATCACCAGATCGCACTCACCGTGCTCACCACCGGAGTCATAGTCGCCCTCGCCAATAGCGATGCCGTGAGATGCCAGTTCCGCCTTCAGAAACCTCTCGACAGCTAGTCCGACTTTATCATCAAGGCTTTTTGTCTCAGGCCTTAATGCTGTCAGCAGCGCCTCTATGCAGGCCGGAGCACAAACTGAGCAGTCAAGCAGAATGAACCTCCGGCCAGACGAACGAAGCAGTGGACGTAGAAAAAAATCATGACCTGTTTGGGGGGATCCGGGGGCAGGCGCGTCTGCAGGATTGGAGAAGTTACGATTAGCGCCGCTAGTCGGATGACTCAGCACCTCGTCCAAAACTTTCGCAACAATTTCGCGTGGCACTGCTGGACAAGCGCGCCGGACATCAGCTTCGTCTACAAAAATTGGACCTCTTACATTGCAGGACGAACTGAGCAGGTAGGAGGTGATTTCCAATGCCTGTTCAATCGACCAGCCCGAATTTGTTGGCGCCTCGGGATCCATCCAATCCAACATACCTCGAGCGAGCTTAACTACGTCCGTCGGCCTCATCTGCGGGATGCAAAATAAGGTGTCGTAAACGGCTATTTCTTTCAGGAGTGGCAGTAGTGCGAAGGCATCCATCGAGCCGAAAAATTTTGGTGTGTAAGGTTGTACATCGATAACTGCACCGAACGCCTGCGCCATACTACAGAGCTTATGCCACTGGAAGTCGGTATCAATGTAGGGCTTGCTGCCTTGGGCATGCTTGGCCGCCAGTTGGATCAAATATCCCCAAGGTATCTGTGGCGTCCCATCGTCAGTCATCGATACTCGCCGAACGACGTGATAGCGCTGCTGCTCTGGATCGAACAGGGGAGAAATTTCTTTGAAAATCCGCCGGGCCACATTCACCCCACCCATCTTTGCGATTATGTCTTCGATGGTGGCAACTACTGCTCTCTCGGCTGTCTCCTCAAGACTTAATCTCCCAGGTTCCAAATGAATCGCGAATCCATTGTCACTTAAGGCTCGCGCCGCTTTGGCAACCTTAAAGTCCCGGGAATAGAGCCTCTCTGGATCCCTGTCACCCCAGCTCCGGAAATGGGTATGGTCGTAAGCTGCTCGTATTGCTTGAGACCAATCGCCCTCGATCGACGACCCAGCGTTATCTCCGATACGTATTGCATCCGCAAGGTGATCGATAACATCGAGGTATGGCTCGAGCTTGGTGCCTAGAAGCACATGCTCCCTAATGAGATCCGTGCGTAACGATCTACAGATCTGCCAGATAGCGGCATGGCCAGAAGTGAAAGCATCTCGAATCCGCGAATACAGCGCATCCGAAACCACACTGCTTGCGAATGAGGATTCCATCTGGAGGCCAATATAATCGTATAATCGGTGAGGTTCATCATCGCAGGAAGCAATTCCAGGATCAGACGAGTCCACTACTTGTCGAAAGGTTTGTAGATCCATTTTGTCTACCTTCTAAGCATCCCAAAATTGATGCTGAGAGCAATTCAAAGCTCGATATCCTACTCCTTTGCTTACGAGAAAATTCTAGACGCAACGCTAAATCGCAAGAACTCTCCATTCGCGAAATGTCCGCTGCGGATTGTTAGCAGACTTTAACCAGCGTCTGCATTTTCCCGTAAGCGAACAGTCGGGATCGGCAGCTAACGGCCAATAGCCGCCATTCACGAAAGGCCTCCGACCCAATGAGTTACGGCTCTTTGCTTGGGGCAGAACGCACCGTTATCTCACCGTAGTCATGAACTGATGTAGATACTTCGTAGCGTTTTCCATGCAGCGCTGTCAGATAGAAAGCTTTTAACGATTGGCTTTGGGTCGGCTCAAAATCTTCGCGTATAGGGTAGCCTTTTGGGTTGCGTTTACGCTTTATCCACAGAGAAAAGAAATAGAATCCCGAGATCACTGGTATGAATATGCCTAGGTATAGCATCGCTGATAGAGTTTTTGGTAGTTTATCTGGCTGAAGAAAAACTTCTGCCAATGTGTAGTCCTCATATATCCACCACAATGCAAAAAAAAGGCAGAACGGGCTGCTGACGATCATCGCAAACACAATAAAAGCAGTTAGTCTTTCATAAATAGTAGCTCTGGAATCATCAGTGGTTAGAGCGAAATCTGAATGCTGCCCGAACACACGGCCAGTCCCTTTTATTACCGCTCTGGGATTGCCAGCCGTATAAAACCCGATTTGTACCCATTCGTCTTGGTTCAAACAGTCAAAACCAACTTTATATCTATTCTGATCTACTGAACTGATGGAAAAATCCATCGCCTGATGAGGTTTAGTCACATGGGGTGGCCCAATAACTTTGATATCCTCACCCAGGTCAATCGTAATAGGTGCACTGGGAGAGATTTCGTCGCCTCGCACGGCTTCTCTACCTCTATTCCACACTCGTACAACAATAAAATAAACGTTGTCCAGCGGCTCGCCAACGAGATCAACAATCCGAAAAGGACAATATTCGGTGGCTTCTGCAACGATCTGTCGCCCTAGGACTTCCAATACTAAGTCTTTCTTTTTCTCGGTTTGTTTGGCAGCGATAAGACTGAGCAAATATCCAAGGACTCCCCCTAGCCCCAACAAAATCAGGTCCTTCATATCTAGACGGGTTATTGATTCTAAGATTGCTTGCATTTTTATCCTAAAAATATCGCATTTGAAATGGTGAATCTTGATTATCGCCGCGATGATGCACCTTCATATCAAGCAGAGTCTGTGTTCGGATCATAGAATCGCTATCAAATCTGTAGACACATTGAATGATTGCTCCTGGCCGAAAGATGTCATTGACGTCCAGCCACTTTCGGCCGGAACCTGCTATTAAGTTTGTCTGCACCAATAAAGCATGGTAATTTTACGTGCATTACTCATCGAGCTTTATGCGCCCAGCGATTGTCTCAACTAGAGCTTTTGCCGTCACAGGCTTATCACGCACCCTTCTCCAAATACTTGCAGCTGTGAAAAACCCAGCAATACCAGCTGCAGATATAAATATCGTCTTCCAAGTATTCGCAGCAAAGACAAAGTCATTAAAGCTGCTTGCGGTCAATGAAGCCATTAGGCTTAGGAGTATGCCTAAATAAGTCACCCAGTCCCTCGATCTGGTTAGTCCTTGATGATAGTCTTTTATTATTCGATATAGCTTGTCCTCGGTAATATTTATAACATGAGTATCCGTGTTTTGGGATATTCCAGTATAGTTGATTCCGTTCGACTCAGGAATAATAACCCTTGGAGCAGTAACGTCACCTGCCTGATCGCTTTCCATATTCTTGCCCCCCTAAATACTTTCACGCCACCAAAGTTGTAAGGTCAAGTGATTGGTCCCTGCAATGCTTGTGTTGACCATTAGCATCTCCACCACGCCTGAGTTATTAACTTTGGCAAGTTCGTAAGGGGTATTTAATGCCGTCCCCAAAGAATTACTCCAGTTAATCAGCGTCATCAAAGAGCGGCCATTCTCTGGGGTAAAGGTGACGTTTTGTGTACCTGTGCCCTGTTGAAACACAATGGTCAAAGGAAGCGTAGTTAAAGACCCTCCATATTCTGGTCCTAACTCAATATCTATCTCACATTTCATAGAAACAGGAATGATGAGGTTAAATGTCGAAATCAACCGTTTACCATTTAATCGAATTTTTTGAGTCATGATACTATTCTCAGATCATTAAGTCGGTAGTTAAGGGTTATGTCAGCAAAGCGAATCTCGCCGGGTCGACTGCATCGACTGGCATGAAGCCACCGCCTTTTTTGAAACTCATGTTATGGACAAAATTTTTCATGGCATCTGATGGGTCGATAGCTTCGAGATTTAGAGAGCCTAAAGTTAAACGCGAGAATGCAACACTCAAAATCGGTAGTTCCTCCAAATGACCAGTTGAACCGTTAAGGACCTTATCATTTGCGGTGACGATCACAATTTCATCGGGCAATATTGCTAGGAGTTCGAGTCCGACTCGTAATGCACAGCTGCACACATAGTCTTGATGCAAATCATTAAAACGTCCGACTGGCATTGCCTTGGTCGACAGCTTTCCACTTTTCAGCAGAGATTTTATTTCTTTCGGAATGACGCTGGCCCCATGAACGGATAACCGACATTCGACTGTACCGCTTTCATGAACAACCAACTGAATGGCTGATCCTAAGTGCGCAATCTCTGCGAAAGGCTCCAATGCCTCGATCGCATCCAGTTTGGCCTGGCGATCACCATTGAGAATACGCTCAGCCAAATCCTTTTCCTGCGCCCACTCAGAATGGTTTATTTCCCATTCTCTGAATTCTGCCAGGGAGCGGTCTGAATCCATCACTTTGGCGGCCTCAACCTTGGACATTAGAGCTGCCCGCTGACGCGTTTCCAGCTTTAGCAAGCGGCCCCAGAAGTTTGGGCTATAGCGTGCATACTTTTCAAAAGCAGCTTTTTCTAGCAAGTCGCTTAACTGCGGCGCTGTAGGCTCAGGCTTGGACCGCATCCGTCTCCAGTTAACCTCCTCACCACACTCTTTGTGCATGGATAGAAGGACTTCTAGATAGTTTTCGTACACGTCGACTTCGTGCGCGGCTTGTTCAAGCGCTTCCATTCGAGCGTACTCCTTGCTTTGCCGCTCGAGATCACGCTGCCGACGATGAGCGTTGCGCTCTGATCTTCTTGCTGACGCTTGCAGCGACCGTACTGTTCCCTTCCAACCCATGACCACCCTCCTTAGCCAATTCATAGTGATGGCACATTAGCACACGCAAAGACTGCTACATCATCGCTTTACGGACTCACACTGTTTTCATTAATACCCCAGAGCCGATTTGTAGCGGAAATGCCAGAGAGACCCTTGTAATGAAGGACAGCTATTGGCCGAACGCGGTCACTGCTCTCGTCCTCTAAAACTTAGTAAAAGTCATAGTAAAGCGCCCATTCGCCGGTTTCGATGTGCTTCCAGAACATCAGGCTGCCGCTGTCGATCACATTCAGGCCGATTTTTGCGTCTGAAGAAATTTGAAAGACAAACTCAAAACCTTCACCTGGATCCACTCCCGCCTGACAGAACGACGGGTAGCCGCCGATCTTGTGTTCGTAGGTGTGGGTGATCAGGTCGTAATAGCTCTGTATCTCGCCCGCACGTTCCAGTTTGAGTATTGCTTGTTCAACATCCGCCGGCACGCCACCGCCATCCCACAGAGGAAAGTCCTCCGGCACTGCCTGGGCTTTTAGCGGGAAGGCTTTGAGAAATGAATCATCTACCGGCAGCGCTTTACGCACCAACACATCCTGCGGCCCATATTCGCGGATTACCCAGTTATTGCCCATGGGCTCAAAATGCTCAGGAAACGGGTTTGAAATAAATACCGTCAGAACACGAACCCCTTTCAGTCGAGGGCTGGTGAAGGGAAGGGCGGGCAGGTAAAACTGTGCATAGGGGAGCAGCTGTTGCCCTGCCTGATTGGTGGGCACGCCTTCGTCGAGACGGAACAGGAAGACATTACCAAGCCAGCTTTCTTCGTCGGTGCCAAGAGGACGAAAGCCGCCGGCACTGAATTTTATAGCGGGGCGTGCCAGATGTTGTCGGATTTCCGAAATATTCATGGAAAGGGGGGCCCTTTTTGTTAGCAGTGTCCGATTTTGGCCGAAATCCGCCGGTCAGCCCCCTCCTCCCCAAAAATCCCTCCTCTCAACCCCCACACCTCTCCACCAAAAAATCCACAAACGCTCTAACCCGCGCCGGCATCGCCCCTCCCCCCACAAACACTGCATGAATCGGCTCCACATCCCCAGGATTAAATTCCTCCAACAACACCACCAACTCCCCCCGCCTCACCTCCTCCACCACACTAAACGCCCCAATCCTCGCCACCCCCGCCCCCAGCTTCGCCAACTGCGCCAATGCCTCACCGCTATTCCCTTCAATCGTCCCCGCCACTTTCAGCGAAAACTCCCGCCCCTCCACCCGAAACGGCCAATCCGGTGCCGCTCTGCGGAAGTTGAAGCGCAGGCAGTTGTGTTGCAGTAAATCCTGCGGCGTCACGGGGGTGCCATGCCGTACCAGGTACTCCGGTGAAGCAACGATAACCTGCCCGGTAGAGCCGATAAGGCGAGCAGTCAGGGGGCTGTCGGCGAGGGGGCCGAAACGGATGGCAACGTCGGCTTGGCCGCCGAGGATGTCCACGACTTCGTCGCCGAGCATCAGGTCGACGACGATGGCGGGATAGCGGGCGCTGAAGGCGGCGATCAGGGGGACGATGGTCATGCGGCCATGGGCCAGTGCTGCGCTGACGCGCAGGCGTCCGCGGGGCGCGCCCTGGTCGGTGATGGCGTCTTCGACTTCGGCCATGTCGGCGAGGATGCGTCGGGCGCCGCGCAGGTAGGCTTCGCCTTCGGCGGTGAAGGTGATGGCGCGGGTGGTGCGCAGTAGCAGACGGGTGCCGATGCGCTGTTCGGTGCGGGTAATGATGCGGCTGATGGCCGATGGGGTCAGCCCCAAGGCCCTGGCCGCGCCCGACAGGCTGCCGTGCTCGGCGACCATAGTGAAGACTTCCATCTCTCCCGAACGCCCGCCGATGTCCATTTGTGCCTCCTGCGCAAAGCTGAAGTTCCCAACCAAGGGCTACTGCTGCAAAAGGCAGGATTGTAGCATTTGGCTCACAGATGAGGAGTCACCCATGCGTATCAATCCACCCCTTGTAGCATTGTCCGTCGGTGCCTTTGGCATCGGGGTCACAGAGTTTGCCCCTATGGGCATGTTGCCCGGTATCGCCGCTGATCTTGATGTTTCCATTCCCGCTGCAGGGCTGTTGGTAAGCGCCTACGCCATGGGCGTGTTGATCGGCGCGCCGATCATGACCCTGGCGACGGCCAGGGTGCCCCGCCGTTATCTGCTGATCGGGCTGATGGCGATTTTTACCCTGGGTAACTTGCTGTCGGCGCTGGCCAGCAACTACCAGACATTGATGATCGCCAGGCTGGTGACGTCGCTCAATCACGGAGCGTTCTTTGGGATTGGCTCGATCGTGGCCGCAAGCCTGGTGGCGCCCGAGAAGCGCGCGGGGGCAGTGGCGGCGATGTTCATGGGGCTGACCCTCGCAACCATTGGCGGCGTGCCTCTGGCGACCTGGTTTGGTGAGCACTTTGGTTGGCGTACCGCGTTCTGGGGCATCAGTGGACTTGGCGCGGTGGTCATGGCGGCGCTGTGGTGGGCCTTGCCCAATACTCCCGCGCCCAAGGGTGGCGGGCTGATGGCGGAAATCCGTGTGCTGGGGCGCGGGCCTGTGCTGGCGGCGTTGGCGCTGACAGTAGTGGGCTCGAGTGCGATGTTTACGGTATTTACCTACATCGCGCCGATTCTGCGGGACGTCACCCACGCTTCGACCAACTTTGTCACAGGGATGCTGGTGCTGTTCGGAATCGGGCTCACCCTGGGCAATGTGTGGGGTGGCAAGTCAGCGGACCGCTCAGTGGACCGCACCTTGATCATCTCGCTGGTAGTGTTGATTGCCGTGCTGCTTGCCTTCTCGGTGCTCATGCAATGGCCGTTGCCCGCGGCGTTGTCGATCCTGCTGTGGGGCGCTGCCAGCTTTGCCCTGGTGCCGCCGCTGCAGATGCGGGTGATGGAGGCCGCCAAAGACGCGCCTAACCTGGCTTCGGCGATGAACATCGGTGCGTTCAATTTTGGGAATGCGATTGGTGCGGCGTTGGGGGGCGCAGTGATCAACGCTGGGCTCGGCTACCCGGCCATTTCCCTGGCAGGCGCACTGATGGCGGGCCTGGGCTTGCTGATGGTATTGGGGCTGAGCTGGCGTTCGCGGCGGGCCGACTCACGCGCTGGCCGGGAGGCGGTGCAAGCCTGAGTAGCGTTGCAGGTTGTTCGTCTAGACTTCATGCACCTTTCAACCCGAGGAGCCTTGCGATGAACAACAAAAATACGATCTGCCTCTGGTACAACGGCGATGCTCTGGAGGCAGCGACCTTCTACGCCAACACCTTCCCCGACAGCGAAGTAAAGGCCGTACACCGTGCGCCTGGCGACTACCCATCCGGAAAGCAGGGCGATGAGTTGACCGTGGAATTCACCGTGCTGGGTATCCCCTGCGTGGGCCTCAATGGCGGCCCCCTGTTCAAGCACAGTGAAGCGTTTTCCTTTCAGGTGTCTACCGAGGATCAGGAGGAAACCGACCGTTTGTGGCATGCCCTCATCGACAACGGTGGGCAGGCAAGCGCTTGCGGTTGGTGCAAGGACAAGTGGGGGCTGTCGTGGCAGATCTCGCCGCGGGTGTTGGTCGATGCAGTTACCAGTAAAGATCCTGCCGTCGCCAAGCGTGCATTTGAAGCGATGATGACCATGACCAAAATCGACATCGCTGCCATCGAAGCCGCCATTGCCGGAAACTGAACGGTGGGAGCGCTCGAGCCTTAGCGAGGCCGCGATGGTGGTGGGTCAGGCAGCACAAATGCCAACAGCACCACCGCCATCGCAGCATAGGTATCTACACAACTTTGTGGGTTGTAACAGCAGACGGTAACCACGATGCGAAGCGAGTCGCTCTTGATCTTGCTCTTGATCTTAGGCGCCCCGTTAAACCACGCTGGCCGAAATTCGACAGTGATTTGGGGGGTAAACCGGCAGGGATGCCGGTTTAGCCGCCCCGCGCCATGGATGGCGCGTGGCGGCGGCCCCCCAAATCACTGGCGGATTACGGGCACACCGAGCCTAGGCGAGGTGCCGAGTGGTGGGGCAAGAGCGTTTTGCTTACTTTTGTCTGGGCCGGCATTCCGGCTTTTCAAAAGTGAGCCGCCGTCAGGGCGGAACCATCGGTGGCCGTTACCTTAATCATGGATATGTACTCGGTCAAATCCAATATTCCGGCCGGCTGGCAGACCGCCTTCGCAGGCAAGCCAGCTCCCACATTTGAATCGCGGCGCGTTAGTTAGATCGACGCCGGCTGTCAGGCCGTCACGGGAGCAAGCTCCCTCGCCACAGGTTCAGCGTCGCACCAAATTTGTGTAGATACCTATGACCATCGCAGGCAAGCCAGCTCCTACATCTGGATTGCGCGCCCTCCCCCATGCGGCAAAAAAAGTCATACAACGGACGCCCGGTTGCGACACCGTCAATACCGGCCTATGTTCCAAGCCATGCTGTTTTTTTGCTGTCCCCCGCCCTGCGCCCATCCCGTAACCAGGAGACGACATGCCCACCCCTTCACGCCCTGCCGTACTCGAGCTGATCGGCAACACCCCGCTGGTCAAGGTCAGCCGCTTCGATACCGGCCCCTGCACGCTGTTTCTCAAGCTTGAATCGCAAAACCCCGGCGGTTCCATCAAGGACCGCATCGGCCTGGCGATGATCGACGCGGCTGAGCGCGACGGTCGTTTGCGCCCTGGCGGTACCATCATTGAAGCCACCGCCGGCAATACCGGCCTGGGCCTGGCGCTGGTGGGCCGGGCCAAGGGTTATCGGGTGGTGTTGGTGGTGCCCGACAAGATGTCCACGGAAAAGGTGCTGCACCTCAAGGCCATGGGCGCCGAGGTGCATATCACCCGCTCCGATGTGGGCAAGGGCCATCCCGAGTATTACCAGGACGTGGCGGCACGTTTGGCCAAAGATATTCCGGGCTCGTTCTTCGCCGACCAGTTCAATAACCCGGCCAACCCCCTGGCCCACGAGACCAGCACCGCGCCGGAGATCTGGGCGCAGACTCAGCACGACGTAGACGCCATTGTGGTGGGCGTCGGCTCGGCCGGCACGCTCACCGGTTTGACGCGTTTCTTCAAGCGCGTGCAACCCGAACTGGCCATGGTGCTGGCCGACCCGGTCGGTTCGGTGATGGCCGAATACAGCCGCAGCGGCAAGCTGGAAACCCCTGGTTCCTGGGCCGTGGAAGGTATCGGCGAAGACTTCATCCCTTCGATTGCCGATCTGTCCAGCGTGCGCCACGCCTACTCCATCAGCGATGCCGACAGCTTCGACCACGCCCGCCAATTGCTCAAGGCCGAAGGCATCCTCGGCGGCTCATCCACCGGCACACTGCTCGCCGCAGCCTTGCGCTACTGCCGCGAGCAAACCGAGCCCAAGCGCGTGGTCACCTTCGTCTGCGACACCGGTACGCGCTACCTGTCGAAGGTTTACAACGACCAGTGGATGAACGACGCCGGCCTGTTGCAGTACAAGCACTACGGCGACCTGCGCGACCTGATCGCGCGCCGCTTCGAAGACGGCCGCGTGATCAGCGTAAGCCCCGACGACACCCTGCTCACCGCCTTCCAGCGCATGCGCCTGGCGGACGTGTCGCAACTGCCGGTGCTGGTCGATGGCCAGACCCTGGTGGGCGTGATCGACGAGTCCGACATCCTGCTGGGCCTGCACCACGACGCCGCGGATTTTTCCATGAGCGTCGCCAGCGCCATGACCAACACCCTGCACACCCTGGCCCCCAGCGCCAGCCTGGCCGAACTGCAGGCTGAACTGGATCGCGGCCTGGTCGCCATCATTGCCGACGCCGCAGGCTTTCATGGCCTGATCACCCGCGTCGACCTGCTTAACCACCTACGGAGATCCCTTGCATGAGCCAGCCCGATAAAAGCGCGTTTGCCACCCGTGTGATCCACGCCGGGCAGTCACCCGACCCGACCACGGGCGCGCTGATGCCGCCGATCTACGCCAACTCCACCTACCTGCAAGACAGCCCCGGCGTGCACAAGGGGTTTGACTATGGCCGCTCCCATAACCCCACGCGTTTCGCCCTGGAACGCTGCGTGGCCGACCTTGAAGGCGGCAGCCAGGCATTTGCATTTGCCTCGGGGCTGGCGGCGATCTCCACCGTGCTGGAGCTGCTGGATGCCGGCGCGCATATTGTCTCGGGCAATGACTTGTACGGCGGCACTTTCCGTCTGTTCGACAAGGTGCGCCAGCGCAGCGCCGGGCACCGCTTCAGCTATGTCGACCTCAGCGACTTGTCGGCGTTTGAAGCGTCATTGCAGGACGACACGCGCATGGTCTGGGTCGAAACCCCAAGCAACCCGCTGCTGAGCCTGACCGACCTGCGCGCCGTGGCCCGTATCTGCCGTGCCCGCGGGATTATCTGCGTGGCCGACAACACCTTTGCCAGCCCCTGGATCCAGCGCCCGCTGGAGTTGGGCTTCGACATCGTGGTGCACTCCACCACCAAATACCTCAATGGGCATTCTGATGTGATCGGTGGTATCGCTGTTGTTGGCGACAACGCTGAATTGGCCGAACGCCTGGGTTTCCTGCAAAACTCCATCGGCGCCATCGCCGGGCCGTTCGATGCCTTCCTGACCCTGCGCGGGGTAAAAACCCTGGCGCTGCGCATGGAGCGCCATTGCAGCAATGCCCTGGACCTGGCCACCTGGCTGGAACAACAGCCGCAAGTGTCACGGGTTCACTACCCGGGCTTGCAATCCCACCCACAGCACGACCTGGCGAAACAGCAGATGCGCGGGTTTGGCGGGATGATTTCAGTGGACTTGAACAGCGACCTGGCCGGCGCGACGCGCTTTCTGGAAAACGTGAAGATCTTCGCCCTGGCCGAGAGCCTGGGGGGCGTGGAAAGCCTGATCGAGCACCCGGCGATCATGACCCATGCCAGCATCCCGGCGGCGACGCGAGCGCAATTGGGGATTGGCGATGGGCTGGTGCGCTTGTCGGTGGGGGTTGAAGATGTGGAGGATTTGCGCGCCGATCTGGCGCAAGCCTTGGCCCACATCTAACTCAATTTCCAGGGTGGCCGTATGTGGGAGCTGGCTTGCCTGCGATAGCATCACTGCGGTGTAACAGACACACCGAGGTGCCTGCATCGCAGGCAAGCCAGCTCCCACACAAGCCCAGTCCCACAAGGGGCGTGTATCAGCCTTGGGTGATGTTCGCCCGCGCCGCATGCAGTTTCTTGTAGCTATCGATCAAGCGCAAATGCCGGTCCAGGCCTTCCAGCTTCATGCTGGTCGGCGTCAGCCCATAAAAGCGCACACTGCCGTCGACCGAGCCGATCACCGCATCCATGCGCTCATTGCCAAACATGCGCCGGAAGTTGGCCTCGTAGTCAGCCAGTTCCAGATCATCATCCAGTTCCATCTCCAGCACCGCGTTCATCGCCTGGTAAAACAGGCCGCGCTCAACGGTGTTGTCGTTGTACTGCAGGAACATCTCTACGCATTCCTTGGCCTCTTCATACTGCTTCAGCGCCAGGAATATCAGCAGTTTCAGCTCCAGGATGGTCAACTGGCCCCACGCGGTGTTGTCGTCGAACTCAATGCCAATCAGCGTAGTGATGTCGGTGTAGTCGTCCAGCTCACTTTCTATCAGGCGCTCGACCAACGCCTGCAGCTCCTCCTCGCTGAGGCGGTGCAGGTTGAGGATGTCTTCGCGGAAAAACAGCGCCTTGTTGGTGTTGTCCCAGATCAGGTCGTCCACCGGGTAGATTTCCGAGTAGTCCGGCACCAGGATGCGGCAGGCGGTGGCGCCCAGGTGTTCGTACACCGCCATGTAGCATTCCTTGCCCATGCCTTCGAGGATGCCGAACAGCGTGGCGGCTTCCTGGGCGTTGGAGTCTTCGCCCTGGCCGGAGAAATCCCATTCAACGAATTCATAATCCGACTGAGCACTGAAGAAGCGCCACGACACTACGCCGCTGGAATCGATAAAGTGTTCGACGAAGTTGTTCGGCTCGGTGACCGCCTGGCCTTCGAAGGTCGGCTGCGGGAGGTCGTTCAAGCCTTCGAAGCTACGGCCTTGCAGCAGCTCGGTGAGGCTGCGTTCCAGCGCCACTTCCAGGCTCGGGTGCGCGCCGAAGGAGGCGAACACGCCGCCGGTGCGCGGGTTCATCAAGGTCACGCACATCACCGGGAATTCACCGCCCAGGGACGCGTCCTTGACCAGCACCGGAAAGCCCTGGGCTTCCAGGCCTTCGATACCCGCCAGGATGCCCGGGTACTTGGCCAGCACTTCGGCGGGGACGTCCGGCAGCGCAAATTCGCCTTCGATGATTTCGCGCTTCACCGCTCGCTCGAAAATCTCCGACAGGCACTGCACCTGGGCTTCGGCCAAGGTGTTGCCAGCGCTCATGCCGTTGCTCAGGTAGAGGTTTTCGATCAGGTTGGACGGGAAATACACCACCTCGCCATCGGACTGACGCACGAACGGCAGCGAGACAATGCCACGGGCTTCGTTGCCGGAGTTGGTGTCGAACAGGTGTGAACCACGCAGCTCGCCCTCGCGGTTGTAGACTTTCAGGCAGTAGGCATCGAGGATTTCACTCGGCAGCTCATCGTTGGGACCCGGCTGGAACCAACGCTCGTCCGGGTAGTGCACGAACGGCGCGTTGGCCAGATCCTCGCCCCAGAACTGGTCGTTGTAGAAAAAGTTGCAGTTCAGGCGCTCGATGAACTCACCCAGCGCCGACGCCAGCGCGCCTTCTTTCGTCGCGCCTTTGCCGTTGGTAAAGCACATCGGCGAATGGGCGTCGCGGATATGCAGCGACCACACGTTAGGCACGATATTGCGCCACGACGCGATCTCGATCTTCATGCCCAGGCCCGCGAGAATCGCCGACATGTTGGCGATGGTCTGCTCCAGCGGCAGGTCCTTGCCGGCAATGTAGGTGCCTGCTGCGGACGTGGAGTTGGGCATCAACAGCGCCTGGGCATCGGCGTCGAGGTTGTCGACTTCCTCAATCACGAATTCCGGCCCGGCCTGCACCACCTTCTTCACGGTGCAGCGGTCGATGGAGCGCAGGATGCCTTGGCGGTCCTTGTCGGTGATGTCTGCGGGCAATTCGACCTGGATCTTGAAAATCTGGTTGTAGCGGTTTTCCGGATCGACGATGTTGTTCTGCGACAGGCGAATATTCTCGGTGGGAATATTGCGCGTCTGGCAGTACAACTTCACAAAGTACGCCGCACACAACGCCGACGAAGCCAGGAAGTAGTCGAATGGCCCCGGTGCCGACCCATCGCCCTTGTAGCGGATAGGCTGGTCGGCAATGACCGTGAAGTCATCGAACTTGGCTTCAAGCCGAAGGTTGTCGAGAAAGTTGACCTTAATTTCCATGCGGGCACACCAGAATAACGAGCTAAACAAATTGGCCGCCATTATGAAGCGTTTCGCCGGGAAGTCTCAGGGTTTTGCGCATGGGCTGCTGATCGGTGCTAACGTCCGCCCTGTGGGAGCGCGTTGCTCCAGTTAGATAATGTTCACCTCTGCCAGGACAGGCCATGGAACCGATAGCGACGAACGCCGCACTGTTGATCATCGATATGCAAAAAGGCATGGCCGATCCCACACTAGGCCGCCGCAACAACCCAGACGCTGAGCAGCACATACAGCAATTGCTCAATGCCTGGCGCCAGGCGAAACGCCCGATCATTCATGTGCGGCATATCTCCCGCTCTGCCGCTTCGGTGTTCCGGCCAGGCCAGCCCGGTTGTGAGTTCCAGGATGCGCTGCACCCACTGGCCCATGAGCATGTGGTGGAAAAAAACGTACCGGATGCATTCAGCGCCACGGGCCTGGAGCGCTGGCTGCACCTGCGCTCGATCCAGCAGTTGGTGATCGTCGGGGTCATCACCAACAATTCAGTGGAATCCACCGCACGCTCGGGCGGCAACCTGGGGTTCGACGTGATCGTGGCGGCGGATGCGTGTTTTACCTTCGATCAAACCGACTTGTCGGGGCGGCTGTGGGCCGCAGAGGATGTGCATGCGTTGTCGCTCAGTAACTTGGCGATGGACTATGCAAGGGTGTTCAACACCGGGGAAATATTAGATCCATGTAACCCGCGATGCGCTTTTTGATTCAATGCTGCACCTGTGGCAAGGGAGCTTGCTCCCGTGACGGCCTTAAAGCCGCCGCGTGCCTAAATGTGGCCCCGATTCGCCTGCCCCCATCGTTCATGGAAAACGGCTAAAACACCCCGGCATCCTCCAGCATTTGCGGCAACGCCTGCGGCCATACCGTATCGCTCGTCGCGAGCAGCGCCTGTGCCGACCACCAATGATGATCCGCCATCACCTGGGTCTCCTCTACTGTCCACTCGGCCCTGGAAAGCGCGTCGCTGGATGCATGCACAACGAAGTACCGCTCAACCGCCAACACGGTTTCACCGCTGGGTAACATCAACGGGAAACTACGCTCTGCCACGGATTCCCCAACGCTGCTGACCGTGATACCCGTCTCTTCGCGCAACTCACGAATCGCAGCGCTGTGGAAGCTCTCCCCTGCCTCCACGCCACCGCCGGGCGTGGCCCAGTAATCCTGGCCGGCCAGGGCGCCGTCTTTATGCACGAAGCGAAACAGCAACACTTGCTGTGCAGGGTTATGGAAGACCATTTTAACCGCACAAATCCCGGTGTTTTCGTCGTGCAGGCACTTCGCGCTAAAGGTTGCTGTAATATCCCCTCGCAAATCAATACAGCCAAGCCAGTAACAGGAGCGACAGTGCCATGAAGGACCATGATTCGATGAAACCCAGGCGTAAGACATTCAAGGCGCTTGTCGACATAGAACGCGACGGGGACGGGGACGGCTGGGTAACGTTGGATTGTTTCAGTACGGGACTATCACGTTCGCGCTTTTATGGCATAAAAAGAATCGGCGGTTTGCTTACCCTGCGTCTGTCTCTCTCTTACCTTTCGCAGCGTTTTCCAATCATTGAAAACTCGGAAAGCCAGTGGGTGCAACTCGGGGTAGCTTCCCATGCGAGCGAAAATTCGGTTGAAGCGTCAGTCGTGATGTTCGGGGATAACGCCGAGCCTGTCGTCCTGCACATTTACGACATCACTCCCCTCAAGTTGAGCAGAGACGAATATGACGCTTTCATGCTGGCGGACGCATCGCGCGCGCCTGAAACGCTCATCACCGGCATACTGGATGTCTCGTTGCAGGACGCGGGCCAACTCTCGGTCGCTGCATATGATGTAGGTCAGGGTAACTGCAACGCGATCATTGATAAGTTTGAACATCCGCGCGTCTTTTTTGATTTGGGATGGGCGCCCAACTTTCATGCGCGGACGCGACCACCGCGTCAGCCAAATTTTTTCTCATGCGACTACGTTAGAGTTGCGCCCGTCGTTCTCTCTCATTGGGATATGGACCATTGGTCATACGCAATCGCCAGAAGCAAGTACAACCCTAAGAGCTTGACCACTCGGCACGAGTTTAACCGTAAGGCGCTGGCTCGCTTCTGGATTGCCCGCCCGCCCGAACGGCCAGAACACCAAGTTAGCCCACTAGCATTGAGTTTCTATGAAGCGCTGACAAAGACGCAGCTTATGCCCGGTATCTCGGCCATGCTTCTGTGGCCGGATAACTGCACACAGATACCGTTTTCCGAGGGCTGGCTCGAAGCGTGTGAGCCCACACGGCAGACTCCGGCTGACAGAAATAACACCGGAATCGCGCTGTTCGTCCAACCCAAGGGCCAAGGGCCGGCAATTCTCATGACAGGTGACGCCGACTTTCCGTCGATCCCCTCCCTCACAAGCAACCGGCAACTTGAGTTAGCCGGTATGGTGGCACCTCATCATGGGTCGAAGATAACGGTATCCGCTGTTCCCAATCCTAAGCCGGGCACCCCAATGAAGCTGGCTCTGTCCGTAGGCAAAGGAAATGAATACGGACACCCTGCCCAGGCATCGCTCGATGCGTATAAAGCTGCAGGATGGCATGGCACAGCGATGCTCACTCAAGACCGGCAGGTCTGCCAGGGTGACCACATCGACGAGCATGCTCATGGCAACATTCTGCTCAAGTTTTCGGTCGATGCAGAGGACCCAAAATGCGGTTGCTGTAGCGTACTTGGAGGTTGCTTGTGCATGACGCCAAGTACCGCCCCTCACATCCCACCGGTTGCCGGAGTGAAGCCCAGGCGCTTGCTTTAGGTCAAGATCATTGTGCCGCAACCAGCCAACTCAAAAATGCTCGTAATCGCGTGGTAAATACCTCGCGCTCCGCACTCGGGTTGCGTGCCTCAAACAGGAAGTACGCGATTTGCACACGCATGTTCGGGTAATGCAGAGCAAACAGGCCGACGTACTCTTCCAGGGTTTGCGGCCAGATTTGCGCGTCTTCCGCTCGCAGGGTATGGGTAGCCCGAATCAATGCCCGCGCGGCTTCCCGCTGCAAGCGATAGCGCGTGTGTTCAGTGCTGGCCAGTTCGATACGCACCAGGTACGCCGTGAGCGCCTGTTCAAAATCGCCATTGACCGCCAAGGCGATGGCACGGGACGGGCGAAACGGTTCGACGTGCAGTGACAGGTCTTCGCCCCAGAGACAGCGGCAATGATGTTTGAGCCAGAAGCCCCAACTGTTTAGGTTTTCAGGCGCCAACACCTGGGCGCGGTGGCCGATGTCGAAGTCGATCTTGGTGACTTGGGGATACCGTTGCTCCAAGGCGAGTCGGGCTGACTCCAACTGTTCAAGCACAGGCGCATCCGGTGGTTCGATCAGTATCAGGGAAAGGTCAAGATCAGAAGTGCCGATCTCACCTTCGCCCCTTGCGATGCTGCCATACAGGTAAATCCCGTGCAGCCCGAACTCAGGCCGGGACAAGGTAGCGCAAACGTCCGTCAGCAGGGGCTGGAACTCGGGTTGTATAGGCCCATCAGCGACGGTGAGGATATAGCCGTCGGCATCGATGCCTGCAGGTTTTTGAATGTTCACGGGCGGTGCACCTCAATCACCAGACCTTCCTCTTCCCTCGGCACACTGAAATGGCGAGTGATCAGGTCGAACTCGGCATCGGTGGCGGCAAAATCGTGCTCCCCCTGGGCATTGCGCGCATGCAGGCGCGCACGACAGGTGGCATCGTCCAGCTCCAGGTAATGCAGGCAGTGCGGCACCTTGGCTGCCTGGGCCAGGCCGAGCAACCATTGACGATTGGCGAGGGTATTGGCCGGAAAATCCAGCACCACATTGACGCCGCACGCCAACAGATCGATCACCAGCGGCTCAAGTACTCCACGAACCTGCTGGGCACAGCGCAGGTAGTCGGCAATGCTCTGGATCTCACCAGGGTAGAGACTGGCCAGCCACTGGTCTTCGCTGAGCACAATGGCTGCGTGCTCGGTGGCAAGGGTCTTGGCGAGTGTGGACTTACCGGACGCGATCTTGCCGCAGAGCAGATGCAGGGTGGGCATAACGCGATTCCTCATGTCGGGCCAGGAAGGATGAGTCATATAGCCTCTGTGGTAAACATATGCAGGCAAGGTATCTACATAACGTTTTGAGCTGTAGCAGCAGACGGCAACCACGATGCGAAGCGAGCCGCTCTTGATCTGCTTTTGATCTTGATCTCAGGCGCCCCGTTAAACCACGCTGGCCGGAATTCGACAGGGATTGGGGGGGTAAACCGGCAGGGATGCCGGTTTAGCCGCCCCGCGCCATGGATGGCGCGTGGCGGCGGCCCCCCAAATCACTGGCGGATTACGGGCACACCGAGCCAAAGCGAGGTGCCGAGTGGTGGGGCAAGAGCGTTTTGCTTACTTTTGCGCTTTTCAAAAGTGAGCCGCCGTCAGGGCGGAACCCTAGGTGGCCGTTACCTAAATAACGGATATGTACCCGGTCCAACTGTGTTGACTGCCAGGCCGCCTTCGCAGGCAAGCCAGCTCCCACAGTTTGATTGCGGGGTGTCAGGTAGATCTGTGTCGGCTGTCAGGCCGTCACGGGAGCAAGCTCCCTCGCCACAGGTTCAGCGACGCACCAAAATTGTGTAGATACCTATGCATATGCAGGGGAACGCCGGATCGAAACACACCTCGACACGCCATCCCAGTGAACTTTCTTACAAGTGCCATGCTCCTTTCCTATGCGAAGTCAGCGCGCCCTGAGTCCAGGGTGCAGAACGATAAGGAGCCGCCACCAACATGACTACCCTCTCCACTTACCCCGTCGTCAGGCCTGGGCCGTTGCATGGCACTTTGCTTGCCGGCACCGTGCCGTTGTTTCTCGGGGCCTTGCTCAGTGATATCGCCTACGGCCAGACCTACCAGATTCAATGGGCCAATTTTGCCTCCTGGCTGATCGCCGGGGCGCTGGTGTTCTGTGGTTTTGCCCTGCTGTTTGCACTGGTCAACCTGGTGCGCGCCGAACACAAGGGCGGGCGCCCGGTGGCGTACTTCCTGCTGTTGTTGGGCACATGGGTGCTTGGGCTGGTGAACGCCTTTCAACATGCCAAGGATGCCTACGCCATGATGCCTGCTGGCCTGGTGCTGTCGGCGATCGTCACCGTGCTGGCGATTGTCGCCACCTGGATCGGCTTGACCAACCTGCGCTCAGGAGCTGCCCGATGAAACCACTCAACACACTGACCCTGCTCAGCGCCGCCCTGTTGCTGAGTGCCTGTGGCGGCGAAGGTGACAAGACCCAGGCGCGCGGCCCTGACCCCAAGCTGCCCGAACAACAAAGCAGCCTGTTGCCGAGCATGAAGATTGCCGAGCCCACGCCGTGGGGCGATCAAAAGCCCAAGGTACCCGAAGGCTACAGCGTCACCGCCATCGCCACCGACCTTGCGATCCCGCGCCAGACCCTGGTGCTGCCCAACGGCGATATCCTGGTGGCCGAAGGCCGTGGCGGCAGTGCGGCCAAGCTCAAGCCCAAGGACGTGATCGCCAGTGTGATCAAGGCCCAGGGCAACACCAAGGTCAAGGGCGGCAACCGCATTACGCTGCTGCGTGACGCCGACGGTGACGGCACCTATGAACTCAAGACGGTATTCGCCGACAACCTCAACGCTCCCTACGGGCTGGCATTCGCCGACGGCAAACTGTATGTGGCCAACCAAGACGCACTGGTGCGCTTTGACTACGCCGACGGCCAGACCAAGGCCAGCGCCCCGCCCGTCAAAGTCACCGACCTGCCGGCGCAGATCAACCATCACTGGACCAAGTCATTGGCCGTCAGTGACGACGGGCGTCAGCTGTATGTGGGCATCGGTTCCAACAGCAACATCACCGAACGCGGCATGGAAGTGGAGATCGACCGCGCTATGGTGTGGCAGATCGATGCCGCCACCGGTGCACACAAACCCTACGCTACGGGCCTGCGCAACCCGACGGCACTGACCATCCAACCGGGCACCGGGCAACTGTGGACCGTGGTCAACGAGCGCGATGAACTCGGCCCCGATCTGGTGCCGGACTACCTGACGTCGGTGCGTGAAGGTGCCTTCTACGGCTGGCCCTACAGCTACTGGGGCCAGAGCGTCGACCCCCGCGCGCAACCGCAGAACCCGGCCAAGGTGGCTGCGGCGATCAAGCCGGATTACAGCCTGGGCTCCCATGTGGCCGCGTTGGGCGTGGATTTCTCCATCCCTGCCATGGGTGAAAAATTCGCTGACGGCGCGTTTGTCGGCGAGCACGGCAGTTGGAACCGTGACAACCCAGTGGGCTACAAGGTGATCTTCGTACCGTTCAGCAACGGCAAGCCGGCGGGCGAGCCCATCGACTTTGCCACCGGCTTTCGCGGCGACGACGGCAAGACCCGTGGGCGTCCAGTGGGGGTGACGGTGGACCCCAAAGGCGCGCTGATCATTGCCGACGACTTGGCCAATACGATTTGGCGCGTCACGCGTAACCAATAACCGCAGATGACAGGGGCAGCGACGCCCCTGTCAGCCGTCACTTTGCAATTGTGCGTCAAGCCAGGCCAACAACGCCGTGACCTCCTCCCGACTGCCCGCCCCTTGCTGCCTGTAGACCGAAATAGCCTCGGGCAACAACACGCTTTCTGCGCAGGGCTGCACCAGCGCCCCACTCTCAATCAGCCGGCTTGCGGTACGACGCCAACCCATGGCGATACCGTGCCCTTCCACGGCGGCTTGCAACATCAGCGGGTAACTGTCGAAGGTGGCACTGCGTGCATCCCTGGCCAGCGTGTGGCCGAACATCTGCAGCCACTCATCCCACTCCATCAAATGCGGAGGCTCGGAGCTGTGGTGCAGAAATGTGCAGGGCTTTAATTCAGCCAGTGATAACGGTTGTTCCGGGCAGAGGTAGCTGGGGCTGCACACCGGGAACACCTCGTCCGAAGCGGTAAACATCAGCGTATGGCTGCCACTGGCGCGCCGGGTACTTTGCAGGGCCACATCGAAATGCCCGTCGAACTGTGTGATCGGCCGCGTGCAGGTCACCACCTGGATCTCGATCTGCGGGTATTGCTGGTGGAAGGTTGCCAGGCGCGGCATCAACCAATAGAACGCCTCGCATAGCTGGCACAGCAGTACCACGCGATTGCGCTGGGGCGATGTTCTCAGGCTGACCGCGCCCTCACTGATGCTGTGCAAGGCCAGGCTGACCACCCGCCCCAGCTCACGCCCTTCTTGCGTCAGGAACACTCCACGGTTGCGCCGACAAAACAGCTGGACCCCCAGGTTGTCTTCCAGCCCGCGGATCTGCCTACTGACAGCCGCCTGGGTGATGTGCAATTCATCGGCCGCCTTGGAGAAACTCTCCAGGCGCGCCGCCGCTTCAAACGGCAGGAGGCTGGCCAGAGGCGGTAGGGTTTTGCCAAGTGCATTCATAATCTGTGGTTATGCATCCAAGGCTGAAAACTCGTTTGTAGCACACCCGCCGCGCTGGGCACCATGAATCCCTCACTTCATGGATCAGCCTGATGACCAGCGCCCGCGCCTCACTCTTTACCGGTGTGATATTTGCCGTTGTCGCCACCCTGGGCTGGGCGCTGAACTTCATTGCGCCCTACGTCACGGGCCTCTACAGCCTCTACGACTTGATGGCCGTACGGTTTCTGATGGCCGGTGGGCTGGGCCTCGTCTGGATGATGGTGTGCAGGGCGCAATTGAGTGTACTCAGCACCGGCCAGTGCGTGCTCGCGGCAGCACTCGGCGCACTGGGTTGCCTCGGTTATGGCGTGTGCATTGCTGCCGGAGTGATGTTCGGCGGCCCGGTGCTGACGCCAGCGTTTGTCGGCATGGTCCCGGTGCTACTGGCGTTGATAGGCAACGCCAGTCACAAGACCCTGCAATGGCGCCAACTGGTGATGCCGTTGTCCTGCCTCACCGTGGGGCTGTTGCTGGCCACGGTCAGCAGCCTCCAACTGCCCGCCTCCGGCACCGGTTCCTGGCTGGCGGCTTTGTGCTTCTCCCTGGGCGCAGTGACCTTGTGGCTGGGGTTCAGCGCCATCAATCAACAGCAACTGGCGCGCCTGCCAGCCAGCGCAACCGGCCTGTGGACTGCCCTGATGCTGGTAGGCGCAGGCGGCGCGGCGCTGTGCCTGCTGCCATGGCTATACGCGCTGGGCTTGTTCCGGTTGCCGACCCTTGGCGCGGCTTGGAGCCAGGCATGGCCGCTGTATGCCTGGAGCCTGGGCATCGCGGTGATGTCCACGGTGGTCGGCGCCTGGGCCTGGAATGCGGCAACGCGGCGCCTGCCCATGGTACTGAGCGGTCAGTTGATTGCCCTGGAATCACTCTTCGCCAGCCTGCTCGGTCTAGGCTTTCACCAGCGCTGGCCGACGCCAATGGAAGCCGTGGGCCTGGCTGCCGTGCTCGTCGGCGTGGTCATGGCGGTTCGTATCCTCCTGGCGCAGGCAAAACCCGCCACAACCCATCAGACCTTAGGGGAGACTCAACCATGACCCATTCAAACGACGCACTGGCACTGCCCCACACCTTTGACTTCCGCACTCAAGCCGTGCGCTGGGGCCAACTGGGTACCCAGGGGCCGGCGCTGGTGATGGTGCATGGCACGCCGTTCTCCTCCCATGTGTGGCGGCGTATCGCGCCCTTGTTTGCCCAGCAGTACCGCGTGTTCTATTACGACCTGCTTGGCTATGGCCAGTCTGAACAGGCGCCGGGCCAAGACGTGTCCCTGGGCGTGCAAAACCTGTTGCTCGCCGCACTGCTACACCATTGGGGCCTGAAACGCCCCCATGTGCTGGCCCATGATTTTGGCGGCGCCACGGCGCTGCGTGCGCATCTGCTCGATGGCTGCGATTATGCCAGCCTGACCTTGATCGACCCCGTCGCCATGGCGCCCTGGGGTTCGCCGCTGGTGCAGCATGTGCGCCGCCATGAACAGGCCTTCAGCGACGCGCCGGCCTATATCCATGAGGCGATTGTGCGTGCCTATCTACAGGGCGCCGCCTTCACGCCGATGCCTGCCGAGGTGCTGCACGCCTACGTCACGCCCTGGACAGGCGAGATTGGCCAGCCCGCCTTCTATCGCCAGATTGCACAGATGGACCAGCGCTATACCGACACGATTGAAGACCGGCTCGCCGAGCTGCGTTGCCCGGTGCAATTGCTCTGGGGAGAGGAGGACCAATGGATCAACGTGGCACAGGGCGATGCGCTCGCAGATAGATTAGGTGCACGCTACCTGCGCGTCCCGCGGGCGGGGCATCTTATGCAAGAGGACGCGCCCGAGGTCATCACCGCTGCCTTGATGACCTTTCTAGCCAGCGTTACAGGTCAGTGATTTCCTTGTGGCGCGGCACCAGCGTCTTCATCACGCTCCAGGCCACCAGGTAAGCCAGGGCGCAGACGGCAAACATGATCATGTAGCCGGTATGGATGTCGTTGATGGACTTGTAATAGTCGAACACCCAGCCCCCGATCTTGGTCATGAGCACGCCGCCCAGGCCACCGGCCATGCCGCCAATGCCGACCACCGAGGCCACGGTTTTCTGCGGGAACATATCGGATACGGTGGTGAAAATGTTGCATGACCACGCCTGGTGTGCCGAAGCGCCCACCCCGATCAGCAACACCGGCACCCAGAAGCTCAGGTAACCCAGCGGCTGCGCCAGCAACACCACGAGCGGGAACAGCGCAATCACCAGCATGGCTTTCATGCGCCCGTCATAGGGGGCATCGCCGCGCGCCATGAAGTAGCTGGGGAACCAGCCGCCGCCAATACTGCCGACCATGGTCATGCTGTACAGCACCGCCAGCGGCATCACGATATCGGCGCCTTTCATGCCGTATTGGGCAGACAGGTAGGTGGGCAACCAGAACAGGAAAAACCACCATACGCCGTCGGTCATGAACTTGCCGAAGGCAAACGCCCAGGTCTGGCGGTAGGTCAACAATTTGAACCAGGAGACTTTCTTCCCTACGGTGCCCGTCGGTGCCGGGGTGAACGGCTGTACGGTCTGGTCGCTGCGAATGTAGGCCAGCTCTTCAGGTGACAGGCGTTTTTGCTGTTCCGGTTTTTCATACACGGCGGCCCACACGGCAACCCAGACAAAACCCAGCATACCGATGACCATAAACGCCGCCTCCCAGCCCCACATACCAGCAATCAGTGGCACACAGATTGGCGCCAGGATCGCACCGACGTTGGCCCCGGAGTTGAAGATGCCGGTGGCCAGGGAGCGTTCTTTCTTGGGGAAATATTCGGCAGTGGCCTTGATCGCGATCGGAAAGTTACCCGCTTCGCCAATCGCCAATACCGCCCGTGAGAGCATGAAACCGGCAATGGACACCGGGATTACGGCCAGGCCAATGGCACCACTGACCGCCGCGATGCCCTCGCCCATCGGCACCGAAAACGCATGCATGATCGCGCCAGTGGACCAGATGCCAATGGCTACCACATAGGCGGCCTTGGTGCCGATCCTGTCGACGAAGCGCCCGGCAAACAGCATGGAAATGGCGTAGACAAACTGGAACACCGCCGCGATGTTGGCGTAATCGGTGTTGCTCCAGCCAAACTGCGTTGACAGTTGCGGTGCCAAGAGGCTGAGCACCTGGCGGTCGAGGTAATTGACCGTGGTCGCGAAAAACAACATCGCGCAGATCGTCCAGCGATAGCTGCCGACCGCCTGGCCGACACGAAGGGCACTGATGGGCTCGTTCAGATTCATGGCATCACTTTTTATTTTTGTTAGGTAGGACATATGTAACGTCATATGTCGTCGTACAACTGCGAGTTTTATAGCGAGACGCCCACGCAGTGTCAATCGCAAAGATTGCCGCTTATCCAGCATCTACGTGGAATAGGAAAAGGTCAGGTTTGTGAAGTTATAGGATGACATAGCCTCAACATCAGTCAGTATCAACAAAGACAACCCCCTGTGGGAGCGCTCGAGCTTTAGCGAGGCCGCGATGGCGGCAGGTCAGGCAACGCAAATGCCAACAATACCGCCGCCTTCGTAGCCTCGCCGGGGCTCGACAACTCCCACATTTGATCTGTTTTGCCGCTAGTTATGCATAAGCCTCGAAAACCGACGTTTCATCCCATGCGATAAAAAATACACAAAGCGGTGAATTATTTCGTGTCCACTTGTATCTGAACTGACAGAGCGGTGCCATCGTAGCGATGGCACCTCCCCTGTTCAGCTTTTGAGTGGCCCGCATGAAACTACGTAAAAAACGCGTCAAACCCATCGGATTGAAAGACATCACCATTGTCGACGACAACAAGATGCGCAAGGCGATCACCGCCGCCGCACTTGGCAATGCCATGGAGTGGTTCGACTTTGGCGTCTATGGCTTTGTCGCCTATGTGCTGGGCAAGGTGTTCTTCCCCGACGCGTCCCCCAGCGTGCAGATGATCGCAGCACTGGCCACCTTCTCCGTACCTTTCCTGATTCGCCCGCTGGGCGGCCTGTTCTTCGGCGCACTGGGCGATAAGTACGGGCGGCAAAAAGTCCTGGCCGCCACCATCGTGATCATGTCCTTGAGCACCTTTGCCATCGGCTTGATCCCCGGCTATGCCTCCATTGGCATCTGGGCCCCGATCCTGTTGCTGCTGTGCAAAATGGCCCAGGGTTTCTCGGTGGGCGGCGAGTACACCGGCGCGTCGATTTTCGTGGCTGAGTACGCCCCGGACCGCAAGCGCGGCTTCCTTGGCAGCTGGCTGGACTTCGGCTCCATCGCCGGTTTCGTGCTCGGCGCGGGTGTGGTGGTGTTGATCTCCACCGTGCTCGGTGAAGCAGAATTCGAGGCCTGGGGCTGGCGCCTGCCGTTCTTCCTCGCCCTGCCCCTGGGCATCATCGGCCTGTACCTGCGCCACGCGCTGGAAGAAACCCCGGCGTTTCAACAGCATGTCGACAAACTCGAACAGGGTGACCGCGAAGGCCTGAGCCACGGCCCTAAAGTCTCGTTCAAGGAAATCGCCACCAAGCACTGGCGCAGCCTGCTGACCTGCATCGGTATCGTCGCGGCCACCAACGTGACCTACTACATGCTGCTCACCTACATGCCGAGCTATCTGTCCCACAACCTGCACTATGCCGAAAACAGCGGCGTGCTGATCATCATCGCGATCATGGTCGGTATGTTGTTCGTGCAGCCGTTCATTGGTTTTGTCAGCGACAAGATCGGCCGCAAGCCTTTCATCATCGCCGGCAGCATTGGCCTGCTGTTCCTGTCGATCCCGGCCTTCATGCTGATCACCAGTGGCAAGACCGGCCTGATTTTCGGCGGCCTGTTGATTCTGGCGGTGGTGCTGAACTTCTTTATCGGCGTGATGGCGTCGACCTTGCCAGCAATGTTCCCCACCCACCTGCGCTACAGCGCCCTGGCCAGTGCCTTCAACGTCTCGGTACTGATCGCCGGCGTCACGCCGACCGCCGTGGCCTGGCTGGTGGAAAGCACCAACGACCTGTACATGCCCGCCTATTACCTGATGGTGTTTGCGGTGGTGGGCCTGATCACGGGCCTGACCATGAAGGAAACCGCCAACAAGCCCCTGCGTGGCGCAGCCCCGGCAGCTTCCGACATGGAAGAAGCCAAGGAGCTGTTGCAGGAGCATCACGACAATATCGAGCAGAAGATCGAAGACATCGATGCCGAGATTGCCGCGCTGCAGACCAAGCGGGAAAACCTGGTGCAGCAACACCCGCGCATCAATTAATAACCTGACTGTGCGTGGTCGCGGCCTGCGACCACGCCATTGGAGCGTTCAGCATGGTTTCAAGCGTCACCGCCGCACACAGGTTACTCAGCGCAGACGAGCGCGCCGCGATTGCCGAAATTGAAGCAACCACCAACATTCTCAAGCTGGTCACCCGTCTGACCGGGATGAGGTTCGCCGGCATCGCCAAGTTCACCGATCTGGAATGGGTGGTGTGTTCGGCCTACGACCCGCTGCAAATGGGCATCAACGTCGACGACGTACTCGACCTTGAAACCACCCTGTGCAGTGAGTTCTGCATCAACCCACACACCTTGTTCATTCCCCAGATCAGCCAGAACGGCCGTTTCGCGTCACGCCCGGTGGTCAAGCAATACGCCATCGAAAGCTACGCCGGCGCGCCGATCTTCCTGCCCGATGGCCGCCTGTTCGGGGCGCTGTGTGCGCTGGACTCACGGGCCATGCTGTTCGACGACCCGAACCTGCCGGAAACCCTGAGCCTGTTCGCACGGCTGATTGGCTGCATCTTCTACGCTAATCTGACCCCTGCGGATCACTGACACCCGCCCTGCCCCGCAGTGTTGCCATATCACGCTTGGGCGGCACCCCGAACAGCCGGCTGTACTCACGGCTGAATTGCGACGGGCTCTCATACCCGACTTTGAACGCGGCACTGGAGACATCCTGGTGCTCGTTCAACATCAATCGTCGTGCTTCATTCAGACGCAGCCATTTCTGGTATTGCAGCGGGCTCATCGCGGTCAGTTGCCGGAAGTGATGGTGAAAGGTCGCCGCGCTCATTTGCACCCGCGCTGCCAGCTCTTCCACACGCAGGACCGCGTCGAAATTCAACTTCAGCCAGTCGATCGCCTTGGCAATTCGATAGCCCTGCCCGTCCACCGAGCAGATCTGGCGCAGTCGGCCGGCCTGGTCGCTTTTCAATAGCCGGTAATGAATCTCGCGCTGGATCAATGGCGCGAGTACCGGAATAGCCTCCGGTTCATCCAGCAACGCCACCAGGCGCGCGAATGCGGCCAGCATGCCGTCGGTGACCGTGCCGATCCCCACGCCCTTCATGACTGCGCGCTCACGCACCGGCGGCAAGCCACTCTGGGCGATCAGCTCGGCGAGCATGCGCAGGTCCAGCTTAAACGTCAGCCCCAGGCACGGCTGCTCGGGGCTGGCCGCCAGCACCTCGGAATTGGCCGGGATGTCCAGCGATGTCACCAGGAACCGGGAAGGGTCGTAGGGGAAGCCCTCGCCGCCGACCCACAACTGCTTCTCGCCCTGGGCCACCAGCACGATGCACGGCTCAACCATGCACACCACCGGCGCAGCGGGTTGCTCACGCCGATAAAAGCCCAGGCCGGGGATCGACATGGCGTAGTCGCCGGGCGACGGCGTGCGCGAACCAATCGACTGGATCAGCGCGTTCAGGGGGGTGAGAGTGGACGTCATGACAGACCCTTTCAATGCTTCATTGCACTTTACCCGCGCAAGCCACGGGCGTCGTCACCTGGCACTGAAACTCAGAGGATCAGGCAAGTAATCCACTCAAATGCACTACAGAAGCCCTGCCGTCACCCGGAAAATGTGCGAACACTTCACGAGGAACACCCCTATGAAACGCCTCTTGCTCGCCCTGGGTTTGCTGGTGACTTCTCTTTCTTCATTTGGAGCCGATATGTCTAACGGTGCGGATAACTTCTACAACAGCGACACAGTGACGGCCGAACCTGTCACCTTCAACAATCAATACGGCATGCAGGTCGCAGGCACGCTGTTCATGCCCAGGCACCTTGCCCCAGGCTCAAAGCACGCAGCCCTGGTCGTCGGCCACCCGATGGGCGCCGTCAAAGAGCAAAGCGCCAACCTCTACGCCACCAAAATGGCTGAGCAGGGTTTCGTGACCCTGTCCCTGGACCTGTCGTTCTGGGGCCAAAGCGCCGGCACACCACGCAACGCGGTGTTGCCCGACCTATACGTGGAAGACTTCAGCGCCGCCGTGGACTTTCTCGGCACTCGCCCACAGGTCGACCGGGAACGCATCGGTGCCATCGGCATTTGTGGCAGCGGCAGTTTTGTGATCAGTGCTGCGAAGATCGATCCGCGTCTCAAGGCAATCGCCACCGTCAGCATGTACGACATGGGCGCGGCCAACCGCAATGGCCTCAAGCACGGCATGACTTTGCAACAGCGCCAGCAGATCCTGCGCCAGGCCGCCAACCAGCGCTATGTAGAGTTCCAGGGCGGCGAGACCCTCTACACCGGTGGCACGCCGCAGAGCCTTACCGGCGACCCGGTCGGCGACGAGTTCTACGACTTCTACCGCACCCCGCGCGGCGAAGTCACCCCGGCGGGCGCCTCATCGCAAACCACCACCCGGCCGACGCTGACCAGCAACGTCAAGTTCATGAACTTCTACCCCTTCAACGATATCGAGACGATCTCGCCGCGCCCACTGCTGCTGATTACCGGGGCCAACGCGCACTCCCGTGAATTCAGTGAAGACGCCTATCAACGCGCCGCCGAGCCCAAGCAATTGCTGATCATCCCCAACGCCGGCCATGTAGACCTGTACGACCGCGTCGAACTGATCCCGTTTGACACGCTCACCACCTTCTTCCAGAGCCACTTGCAGTGAGTTCCGTTACCCCTCAACCGCAACGCTGGGGCGCGGTGCTGGCGATGTCGCTCGCGGCGTTTGCCTTGGTCGCCTCCGAATTCATGCCGGTCAGCCTGCTCACACCGCTGGCCGCTGACTTGCACATCACTGAAGGCCAGGCCGGCCAGGGCATTTCCGTGTCCGGGGTGTTTGCCTTGCTCACCAGCCTGGTGATCGCGGCGGTTGCCGCGCGGATGGATCGCAAGCGCCTGCTGATGGCCCTGACCCTGCTGATGATCGTCTCTGGCAGCGTGGTGGCGTTCGCACCAAATTACGCGGTGTTCATGCTCGGGCGCGCATTGATTGGGGCGGCGATTGGCGGCTTCTGGTCGCTGTCGGCGGCCACGGCAATGCGCCTGGTCGAGCCCGCCCAAGTGCCAAGGGCCTTGGCCATCGTCAACGGTGGCAACGCCCTGGCGACGGTGATCGCGGCGCCGCTGGGCAGCTTTCTTGGCGGCCTGATTGGCTGGCGCGGCGCATTCTTTTGCGTGGTGCCAGTGGCCGTGATTGCGCTGGCCTGGCTGTGGCTGAGCTTGCCGGCGCTCAAGCACAGCGGCACGGCGGCCACCGGCAATGCGCTGCGCCTGCTGAAAAACGCCAAGGTGGCCTTGGGCATGTGCGCCGTCAGCCTGTTCTTCATGGGCCAGTTCATGCTGTTCACTTACTTGCGACCATTCCTGGAAGGCGTGACCCGGGTCGAGGTGTCCACCCTGTCGCTGATGCTGCTGGTGCTCGGCCTGGCCGGCCTGGCGGGTACGGTGTTGATTGAGCATTTGCTCAAGCGTCACCTGTACCCGACGCTGATTGCCATTCCGTTGATCATGGCCGGCATTGCCCTTGCGCTGGTGGGGTTCGGCGGTTCAGCGATTGTCACCACCCTGCTGTTGGGCTGCTGGGGCCTGGTAGCGACAGCTGCACCGGTTGGCTGGTGGACATGGCTGGCACGCACCTTGCCCGACGACGCCGAGGCCGGCGGGGGGTTGATGGTCGCCATCATCCAGTTGGCGATTGCCGCCGGTGCCACCGTCGGTGGCGTGGCATTCGACTTGAGCGGCTACCGGGCCACCTTCGAGCTGAGCGCCGCCTTGCTGGTAGTCGCCACGCTGCTGGCTTACCTGGCATCCCGCCGCCCTGCTCATGCGCCCATGGCGAGCGACGCTACTTGAAAAAATGACTCGGCGTTTTACCAAACTGTTTCTTGAACATGCTGGTAAAAGCGCTGGGGCTTTCGTAGCCCAATTCAAACGCCACATCAATGATCTTCTCCCCCACCGCAATGCGCTCCAGCGCCAGCAGCAACCGCGCCTGCTGGCGCCATTGGCCGAAGGTCATGCCGGTTTCCTTGCGGAACAGGCGCTGGATGGTGGTTTGGTCCAATCCCAACCGCGCACTCCAGTCGGCGACGGTGGAGGCATCACTCGGCTCATCCTGCAACGCCAGGCAAATCGGTCTCAAACGCGGGTCGGCAGGCTGGGGCAGCGACAGCGGCAAGGCCGGGAGAATGGCCAGTTCGTCAAGAATCAGGTGCATGATCCGCGCGTCGCGTGAATCCTCGGCATACGGCGGCTTCAAGCTCACCGAGGCCTTGATCAGTTCACTCAGCAGCGGCGAAACCGTCACCGTCTTGGGCTCGGCCGGCAGGTTGGGGAAGCTGTCCGGGCGCACGAACACGCTGCGCATCTTCAGCGTACCCACGCAACGCAGTGAGTGAACTTGACCGCAAGGCATCCAAAAGCCACGATTGGGCGGCACCGTCCATTGCCTCAGGGCCGAGTACACCACCATCACACCGCCAATGGCGTACAGCAGTTGGTGCTTGTTGTGGCTGTGTTCGGGGATCACCCAGTTTTCGGGGTAATCGGTGGCCGAACTGATGACGGCCCAGTCGCCCTCATCGATCTCTCGCAGAAATTTATCCAGTGATTTGATCATTTCGCCCTTTTTGCGATGGTTTCCGCCCGAATTGCGCGAGACAGGCATTGGCGCCGAATCTAGCATAAACGCCGAGTCCAGATGGAGTGGCGGTTCACATCACCGCCGCCCGCCTCCACGCCTGTCAGCTGCCTTGTACGGAATGCCCGCATGTCCACAGTCACAGCGTCACCCGCCGCACCTTCGACCAGCCCGCAAGTAAGCCCCTTAGTCATGCGCGTCCTGGGCGCCTGTGCCCTGGCGCACCTGATCAATGACTTGATCCAGGCTGTGCTGCCATCGATCTACCCGATGCTCAAGGCCAACTACGGCCTGAGCTTCACCCAGGTCGGCCTGATTACCCTGACCTTCCAGTTGACCGCCTCGCTGCTGCAACCGTGGATCGGCTACCACACCGACCGCCACCCCAAACCCTGGTTATTACCAGCGGGCATGGTGTGCACCTTGATCGGCATCCTGATGCTGGCCTTTGTCGGCAACTTCCCGGCGATATTGCTCGCGGCGGCGCTGGTGGGTGTGGGGTCATCGACCTTCCATCCGGAAACCTCTCGCGTCGCACGCCTGGCTTCCGGTGGGCGCTACGGCTTGGCGCAATCGACCTTCCAGGTCGGCGGCAACACCGGCAGCGCTTTCGGCCCGTTGCTGGCGGCGGCAATCATCATTCCCTACGGCCAAAGCCACATTGCCTGGTTCGGCCTGTTTGCGGTGTTCGCCATCCTGGTGCTGTACGGTTTGAGCCGCTGGTACCGCCACCACCTCAACCTGTTCAAGCTCAAGCAAGGCAGCCAGGCGACCCACGGTTTGTCCAAAGGCCGCGTGACCTTCGCCCTGGTGGTACTGGCTGTGCTGGTGTTCTCCAAATACTGGTACATGACCAGCCTGACCAGTTACTTCACGTTCTACCTGATCGAGAAATTCCAGCTGTCGGTGGCCAGCTCGCAGATGTACCTGTTTCTGTTCCTCGGCGCAGTGGCCGTGGGCACCTTCGCCGGCGGCCCGATCGGCGACAAGATCGGCCGCAAGAAAGTCATCTGGTTCTCGATCCTCGGCGCCGCACCATTCACCCTGGCCCTGCCCTACGTCGACCTGTTCTGGACCGCCGTGCTCAGCGTGGTCATCGGCTTTATCATCGCCTCGGCATTCTCGGCCATCGTGGTGTTTGCCCAGGAACTGGTGCCGGGCAATGTGGGCATGATCGCCGGGATATTCTTCGGCCTGATGTTCGGCTTCAGCGGGATCGGCGCGGCGCTGCTCGGGATGCTCGCTGACCATCACGGCATCGAATACGTGTACAAGCTGTGCTCGTTCCTGCCGCTGGTGGGCATCCTCACGGTACTGTTGCCGTCGACCAAAGGCGTTTGATCGATCACGTCGCCCCATAGCCGTAGTTATCTACAACTTTGGGGCGACGCGGGACCTGTGGCGAGGGAGCTTGCTCCCGTGACGGCCTGACAGTCGGCGCATATTTATCTGACACCACTAGCTCCCACTTTGGATCGTCGTGCGTCAGGTAGATCAGTGTCGCTGGCAGGTCGTTACGGCAGCAACAAGCCTCACTTCATGGCCCGACGAGAAAACCCATTAACCACGATATAAAGCAACGGCCCTACCGACACAAACACTGCCGTCAGTAAAAAATACGGCAGCACTGAGACCATCGACCGCCCTCGCCCACGCGCATCCCGGTACATCCACACACACGCCAGCACCGCCATCAGATACAGGTCAATCACCACCTGCGCCGTATCGGGCCGGGACATCAGTTCCCATCCAAATGCCAGCAGTGACTGCTCGGCCGTGAGCATGGTCGCCACCGTATAGAGGGTAAACCCGAGCAAGGCAGCCAGGGCGATATAAGGTCTGTGCATGGTCTCTTCCTTGAAGTGCAACGTTAATCAGCGCGGCCACCTTAGCGACAAGAGGCTGCCGCTCGCAATCCTGCAGACGTCTTTCTCGAGATGTCCTGCGCGCCGCCTACACGAAGTATGCCGCGCTGGTTTTGTGAAATATCTGTACGTAGACTGCCGCCATACCCCCACTTGAAGGCGGCGAAAAAAACGTGATGCAAGTTACTGAAGTCTCCATTGCCCAATTGCGCGCTGCGCTTGAAGCCGGCCAGACCACGGCAGTTGAACTGGTGCAGGCGTACCTGGCGCGGATCGATGCCTACGATGGCCCGCAGACGGCCACTGCGCTGAACGCCGTGGTGGTACGCAACCCCGATGCGCTCAAAGAAGCCCAGGCGTCCGATGCGCGCCGCGCCAAGGGGCAAACCCTGGGGCCGCTGGATGGTATCCCCTACACGGCCAAGGACAGTTACCTGGTCAAGGGCTTGACGGCTGCATCCGGCAGCCCGGCGTTTGCCAAGCTGGTGGCCCAGCGCGATGCCTTCACCATTGAGCGTCTGCGTGCCGGTGGCGCTATCTGCCTGGGCAAGACCAACATGCCGCCGATGGCCAATGGCGGTATGCAGCGTGGCGTGTACGGTCGCGCCGAAAGCCCCTACAACGCCGACTACCTCACCGCGCCGTTTGCGTCGGGCTCCTCCAACGGCGCCGGTACCGCCACCGCAGCCAGCTTTGCCGCGTTCGGGCTGGCTGAAGAAACCTGGTCCAGCGGTCGCGGCCCGGCCTCCAATAATGGCTTGTGTGCCTACACGCCGTCCCGTGGCGTGATTTCGGTGCGCGGCAACTGGCCGCTGACCCCGACCATGGACGTGGTGGTGCCCTATGCGCGCACCATGGCCGACCTGCTGGAAGTGCTCGACGTCGTGGTGGCCGAAGACCCGGACACACGTGGTGACCTGTGGCGCCTGCAACCCTGGGTGCCGATCCCCAGCGTCACCTCGGTGCGCCCGGTGTCCTACGCGGCGCTGGCAGTCGACAGCGAAAACCTGGCCGGCAAGCGCTTTGGCGTGCCGCGCATGTACATCAACGCCGACCCGGATGCTGGCACCAGCGAAAAACCTGGTATCGGCGGCCCGACCGGACAAAAGATCCACACCCGCGCCACGGTGATCGAACTGTGGCAAGCCGCGCGCCAGGCATTGGAAGCGGCGGGTGCCGAAGTGATCGAAGTGGATTTCCCGCTGGTGTCCAACTGCGAAGGCGACCGCCCCGGCGCACCGACGGTGTTTACCCGTGGCCTGGTCTCTAAAGAGTTCCTCCACGACGAACTGTGGGAGCTGTCTGCATGGGCCTTCGATGACTTCCTGCGCGCCAACGGCGACCCACACCTGAACCGCCTGGCCGATGTGGACGGGCCGAACATCTTCCCCCACGACCCCGGTACCCTGCCCAACCGTGAAGACGACCTGGCCGCTGGCATGGACGAATACGTGCGCATGGCCCAACGCGGCATCACGCCATGGGACCAGATCAGCACCGTGCCCGATGGCCTGCGCGGCCTGGAGCAAACCCGGCGCCTGGACCTGGAAGACTGGATGGACACCCTCGGGCTGGACGCCGTGCTGTTCCCCACCGTGGCCGATGTAGGCCCGGCGGATGCCGATGTGAACGAAGCCTCCGCCGACATTGCCTGGAGCAACGGCGTGTGGGTCGCCAACGGCAACCTAGCCATCCGCCACCTGGGCGTGCCCACCGTCACCGTGCCGATGGGCGTGATGGCGGACATCGGCATGCCGGTGGGGCTGACCTTCGCCGGGCGTGCCTATGACGATTCGGCGCTGTTGCGCTTTGCCTCGGCGTTCGAAGCCACCGGCAGCAAACGGATGATCCCGCCGCGTACGCCACCATTGGCAGCCCGCTAAACGCGGTCACCTGTGGGAGCTGGCTTGCCTGCGATGGCGGCCGTTCAATCGACAGAGATGTCGAATGTGCCGCCCAAAGGTAACCACGATGCGAAGCGAGCCGCTCTTGATCTTGATCTGCTTTTGATCTTGATCTCAGGCGCCCCGTTAAACCACGCTGGCCGAACGCAGGCTTGAATTCGTGGGTAACCCGGCAGGACGCCGGGTTAGCCGCCCCGCGCCATGGATGGCGCGTGGCGGCGGCCCACGGATTCAAACCTGCGTTCGGGCACACCGAGCCTAAGCGAGGTGCCGAGTGGTGGGGCAAGAGCGCTTTGGTTACTTTCGCGCTTTTCGAAAGTGACCCGCCGTCAGGCGGAACCCTAAGTGGCCGTTACCGCAGGAATGGATATGTACTCGGTATAACAGTGTCGGCTGTCAGGCCGCCATCGCAGGCAAGCCAGCTCCCACATTTAGATCCCGGAGCATCAGGTAGATTGGTGCCGGCTGTCGGGCCGCCATAGGTGGCAAGCCAGCTCCCACATTTTGCCCGTATTTCAAATCAAGCCCTGTGGCTATGTGTTCGCTCACCACGCCACCACCTTACGCACCGTCACCAGCGCCTCACGCAGCGCCGCCATCGGCACCGAACCCAGGGCCAGGCGCAGCGCGTGGGGCACCTGGGCCGAGATCGCGAACGGTTCGGCGGTTGAAACAGAGATGCCCGCGCGCTGCAAGGTCATGGCGACCTGATCGGCGCGGGCGTCCTCCGCCAACGGTAGCCACAGAAAGTAGGATGACGGATGGCTGATGGTCTTCACCCCTCTCAGCACCTGCGCCGCCAACGCCTGACGGGCCTGGGCATCCGCACGCTTTTGCGCCTCCAGTTGCGTCACCGTCCCATCTTCGAGCCAGCCCACCGCAATCGCGCTCATCACCCCCGGCACGTTCCAGGTGGTAGCCATGATCGTGCGTTCCAAGCCGCTCACCCAAGCCATAGGCGCAGCGATAAAGCCCACGCGTAAACCGGTGGCGACACTCTTGGACAGCCCGCCGATGTACACCGTGCGCTCCGGTGCGAGGGTCGCCAAGGGTGGCGGCGCTTCTTCGGCGAGAAACGCATAGGCGCCATCCTCGATGATCATCAGCTTGTGCTGCCGGGCGATTGCCACCAAGCGCTCACGCTGCGCCAGGCTCATCACCCAGCCCAGCGGGTTATGCAGGGTCGGCATGCTGTACACCGCTCGCACCGGGCGCTGGCGACACAGGCTGTGCAGGTGGTCCAGGTTCGGGCCGTTGGCCGTGACTGGGATGGCGACCAGTTCCAGGTGCAGGGTTTCGGCCAGCACCTTGAACCCCGAATAGGTCAGTGCATCCACCGCGACCACATCCCCAGGCTTGAGCAAGGTCATCATGCTCACCGCCAGGCCATGCTGGGCGCCGCTGACCACCAGCACCTGCTCGGCTTGCACCGTCAACCCTCGGTTCAACAAGTGCCGGGCCACGGCGGCGCGCTCGTGCACACGTCCGGCATGGGGCTGGTAACGCAGCAACGCCTCCAGGTCGCCAGACAGGGCGAGTTGGCGCAACGCCGTGCGCAGCAGCTCGGCCTGACCCGGCAAAGACGGGTAGTTGAAATTCAGGTCAAGCACACCCGCCGCAACCGTCATCTGCCCACTGCCCTGGCCCGCTGGCAAGGCAATCTCACGCACGAAGGTGCCGCGCCCGGTTTCGCCACTGACCAGGCCCATGGCTTCCAGCTCGCTGTACACCCGGCTGGCGGTGACCAGTGCCAGACCATGCTCGGCGGCCAAATGCCGATGGGTAGGCAACCGCGTGCCGGGCTGCAATTGGCCGCTGCGGATGGCCTCGGCGAAGGTATCGACCAGCGTCTTGTAGCGAGCACGGGGCATAGGGATGTATCCATGACAATTTTTTGATTGTCTTAATCTTCAATCCTAGGATGCCCAGCACGCAACTGCCATTTTCGGACAGGTCCCCCATGGAACGCACTTCTCCTCTCGGCACTCTGGACAGCAGCACCCAGGGTTGGATCAACGGTTTTATCGGTGTGGTGATTTTCAGCGGCTCGCTGCCAGCCACGCGCCTGGCGGTCATGGAATTCGATCCGGTGTTCCTGACCATGATCCGCGCCAGTCTCGCGGCGCTACTGGGGTTGTGCCTATTGGGGGTATTCAAGGAAAAACGCCCCACGCGCCAGCAATGGGCACCGCTGGTTATCGTCGCGCTTGGCGTGGTGATCGGCTTTCCACTGCTGACGGCCCTGGCCCTGCAGTACGTGACCTCGGCCCACTCCATCGTCTTTATCGGCCTGCTGCCACTGGCTACGGCGGTGTTCGGTGTGCTGCGCGGCGGTGAACGGCCGAGGCCGGTGTTCTGGTTGTTTTCGATCCTGGGCAGCCTGTTGGTGATGGGATATGCCGTTGCCCAAGGCTTGAGCGCCGCACCCGCGGGCGATGTGTTGATGCTGTTGGCCGTGCTGGCATGCGGCCTGGGGTATGCCGAAGGCGCCAAGCTGTCGCGCAGCCTGGGCGGCTGGCAGGTGATCTGCTGGGCGCTGGTGGTGTCGCTGCCGGTGGTGGCGCCCTTGAGCCTGTTGTTGGCGCCGTCTACCCTCAGCGGTATCAGCTTGCCGGCCTGGTTGAGCCTGGGCTACGTGGCGGTGTTCAGCATGTTGATCGGCTTTGTGTTCTGGTACCGAGGCCTGGCCCAGGGCGGGATTGCCGCGGTCGGCCAGTTGCAGTTGCTGCAACCGTTCTTCGGCCTGGCGCTGGCGGTGGGTTTGCTGCATGAACAGGTCAGCCTGGGCATGGTGCTGGTGACGGTGGCGGTGATCGGCTGCGTGGCCGGGGCGAAGAAGTTTGCTCGCTAACCCCTGGCCTGCTAAATAGAAGCGTCGCCCAAACAACAACAAGGACTCTGCATGCACAGCGCTTCTCTCCAGGACACCACGGCGCCGGAAGGCATCTGCTACGGCTGCGGCAGCAGCAACCCTCATGGTCTGCACATCAAGAGCCGCTGGGATGACGATGGCGTACACGTCATTGCCGAGCATCAACCCGAGGCCAAATACAGCGGCTGGCCAGACCTGGTCTACGGTGGCCTGATCGCCATGCTGGTGGACTGCCACTCCAACTGGACCGCCATGGCCTACCACTACCGCGCCGAACAGCGTGAACCCGGCAGCCTGCCGCGCATCGACTGCGTCACCGGCAACCTGGGGATCAAATTCATCAAGCCCACGCCCATGGGCGTGCCCCTGGTCCTGCGGGCGCGGGTCGAAGGCGAAATCGGCCGCAAAAGCCGGGTGGTCTGCGAAGTGTATGCAGGCAGCGTGCTCACCGCCGTCGGCGACTCGGTATTCGTGCGCGTCGACACCGGGCAACTGGCCGCCGCCGCCCATGGCCGCGAGGTTTGATCCTGGTCTACAGTGACGGCAACCGCTAATCGAGGACTGCACCGATGACTCGTCTGACCGCGAAAGACTTTGCTCCCGAACTGCTGGAACTCTACGACGGCTATGCCCACGGCAAGATCAACCGCCGCGAATTTCTAGACCGCGCCGCGCTGTTCACCCTCGGTGGCCTCACCGCTTCGGCATTGCTCGCGGCCCTGAGCCCCAATTACGCCTTGGCCGAGCAGGTGAAATTCACCGACCCGGATATCGTCGCCGACTACATCACCTACCCCTCGCCCAAAGGCAACGGCACCGTGCGCGGCTATCTGGTACGCCCAGCCAAGGCGGCAGGCAAGCTGCCCGCCGTGGTGGTGGTGCATGAAAACCGGGGCCTGAACCCCTATATCGAAGACGTCGCCCGACGCCTGGCCAAGGCCGGCTTTATCGCCTTGGCCCCGGACGGCCTGACCTCGGTGGGCGGCTACCCTGGCAATGATGAAAAAGGCGTGGCCCTGCAGCAGACCGTCGACCCGACCAAACTGATGAACGACTTCTTCGCCGCCATCGAATGGCTGATGCAGCACGACAGCAGCACGGGCAAAGTCGGCATCACCGGGTTCTGTTATGGCGGTGGCGTGACCAATGCAGCGGCGGTGGCCTACCCGGAACTGGGCGCGGCAGTGTCGTTCTACGGGCGCCAACCCGACGCCAAGGACGTGCCACGCATCAAGGCGCCGATCATGTTGCATTTCGGTGAACTGGATACGCGCATCAATGAAGGCTGGCCGGCGTATGAACAGGCATTGAAAGCCGCGGGGACGAGGTATGAGGCGTTTATCTACAAGGGCGCCAATCATGGTTTTCATAATGATTCGACACCGCGCTATGACGAAGCAGCGGCGAACCTTGCCTGGGAACGCACCCTGGGATGGTTCCGCCAATACCTCGCCTAGCCAAGCGCTGACTGTGGGAGCGGGCTTGCCCGCGAAGGCGGTGTGTCAGTCGCTGCACCTGTTACTGCACGACCGCTATCGCAGGCAAGCCAGCTCCCACCTTTGATCACCTCAGGCAACACTTGCCTGCAACCACCCTTTGAACGCCAACATCGCGGGTGTCTCAGCCCGCGACTGCAAGCGCGTCAACCAATAGCTGCCGGTGGTGATCCCCACCTCGAACGGCTGGCGGATCACATCGTTCTCCAATTGCCGTGAAAACATCAGGGCTGGCGCCAGTGCTACGCCAGTCCCTTGCAGCGCGGCCTCCATCATCGCCAGCGAAGAGTCGAACACCACGCTGCGCGGCATCCGTGTATCGCTGGGCAAACCGGCGGCCTGGAACCACAGGTTCCACTCATCGGCACGGTAGGAACGCAGCAAGGTGTGTTTCAGTACGTCAGCCGGGCTGTGCAGTTGTTCGGCAATCTGCGGCACGCACAACACCGTCAACGGTGCCTCAAGCAAGGCGCAGGCGTCGGTGCCGTGCCACGCGCCGGCGCCAAAGCGGATGGCATAATCCAGGCCCTCGGCGGCGACATCCACGCGGTTGTTGTGGGTGGACAAGCGCAAGTCGATCAACGGGTAGCGGCTGTGAAAATCCGCCAGGCGTGGCAACAACCAGCCCACCGCAAAGGTACCGACCGCCCCCACCGTCAGGACTTCACGGTAATGGCCGCCTTCAAACTGATCCAAGGTCAGGGCAATACGGTCGAAGGCGTCACGCAGCACGGGCAGCAGGGATTCGCCTTCGCTGGTGAGCATCAAGCCCCGTGGCAGGCGCTTGAACAGCGTGACGTTGAGTTGCGCTTCGAGACTTTTGACCTGATGACTGACCGCCGCCTGGGTCACGCACAGCTCAATGGCCGCACGGGTAAAGCTCAAATGGCGCGCCGACGCTTCGAAAGCGCGCAACGCATTGAGCGGCAGGTGGGAACGCAACATGGCTTGACCCAAATTTTTCTAATGGTAGGTGCGAGATATCATCGTTTGCCGACACCCGGAAATCCACCTACATTTGCCACGCCTGCGCAGGTTCCGATCGTCATTGCCTTATTTACATGGAAGCGAACCATGAAACACACCCTGAAAAAATATGCGGTTTCAGCCTTGTTGCTCGGTGCCGGCAGCTGCATGGCCGCCACCGACATGCGCCAGGTCGTGGACAGCCACGTCACCCCTCTGATGAAACAGCAAGGCATCCCGGGCCTGACGGTCGCGGTCGTCCAACACGGCAAGGTGCAATACTTTAACTACGGCGTCGCCGCCAAAGACACCCAGGTACCCGTCACCGAAAACACCTTGTTCGAAATCGGCTCAGTGAGCAAAACCTTCAACGCCACCCTCGGCGGGTATGCCCAAGCCATCGGCAAGCTCAAGCTGTCGGACATGACCAGCCAACATCTGCCCGTCCTGGCTGGCAGCGCGTTCGATCGCATCAGCCTGCTGCAACTGGCCACTTATACCGCCGGCGGCCTGACGCTGCAGTTTCCAGATGCCGCCGACAGTGCAACCACCATGATGGATTACTTCCAGCATTGGAAACCCACTTATGCGCCGGGGGAACAACGCCTTTACTCCAACCCCAGCATTGGCCTGTTCGGTTACGTGACCGCAAAAAGCCTGGGCCAGCCTTTCACCGTCGCCATGGAAAAAACCCTGCTGCCCAAGCTGGGCTTGACCAATACCTATACTCGCGTCCCCGCCGACAAGGCCGGCCAGTACGCCCAGGGCTATGACAGCCAGCAGAAACCGGTACGCGTCAACCCCGGCGCCCTGGACTTCGAAGCCTACGGCATCAAGAGCAGCAGCCAGGACCTGGCCCGCTACGTGATCGCGAACATGCACCCGCAAACCCTGGAACAACCGGTGCAACAGGCCATTGCCACCACTCACGCCGGCTACTACACCGTCAACGGCATGACCCAGGGCCTGGGCTGGGAACGCTACCCCTACCCCATCAGCCTGCAAGCGTTGCTGGACGGCAACTCCACACCGATGGCGATGGAGCCGCACAAGGTCACTTGGCTCAAACCCGCCCAGCCGCAGCCTGCCAATGTGCTGTACAACAAAACCGGGTCCACTGGCGGCTTTGGTGCGTACGTGGCGTACGTGCCAAGCAAGGACATGGGGGTGGTGATTCTGGCGAACCGGAACTACCCGAATGCCGAACGGGTGAAAGTAGCGCACGCGATCTTGAGTGCGATGGACCAATAAGGCCGCCATCGCAGGCAAGCCAGCTCCCACATTTGGATCGCGGCGCGTCAGTTAGATCAGCGTCCGCCGTCGGGTAGTCACGGGAGCAAGCTCCCTCGCCACAGGGCCTGCGTCGTCCCTGAGTTGTGTAGATACCTATGCCCCGATGAGGAAGTGTCTGACCCACCGCCATCGGGGCAAGCCCCCTCCCACCCTACATTCCGAGCCACTGCGGCAGCGCCAGGGAAATGAACGGCAAGTACGTCACCATGATCAGGAACACCAACAGGATCATCAGCCACGGCATCGCCGCGCGAATAGTCTGCCCCAATGTCAGCCCGGTCACCGCCGAGGTCACGAACAGGTTCAGCCCCACCGGCGGGTGCACCAGGCCGATTTCCATGTTCACCACCATCACGATCCCCAGGTGAATCGGGTCGATCCCGAGCTTCATCGCAATCGGAAAAAAGATCGGCGCCAGGATCAGCACAATGGCCGATGGCTCCATAAAGCTGCCGGCAATCAGCAGCACCACGTTGACCATGATCAAGAAACCAATCGGCGTCAGCCCTTCGGAGATCACCCACGCGGTGATTTGCTGGGGGATCTGTTCGGTGGTCAGCACGTGGGCAAACAGCATGGCGTTGGCGATGATGAACATCAGCATGATCGACAAGCGTCCCGACTCCAGCAGCACCTTGGGGCAGTCGCGCAGCTTCATGTCCTTGTAGACGAACAGCGCGACGAATGCTGAATACACGGCCGCCACTGCCGCCGCTTCGGTCGGGGTGAACATGCCGCTGTAAATGCCGCCGAGGATGATCACCAGCAGCAACAGGCCCCAGAACGCTCGGCGTGCACAGCTCAGCCACTCACGGAATGTCGCCCGGGGTTGCGCCGGCAGCTTCTTGATGCGGGCGACGATGTAGATCGCGACCATCAACATCAGGCCCAGCAGCAAGCCCGGAATCACCCCGGCCATGAACAACTTGCCCACCGAGGTTTCGGTCGCCGCCGAATACACCACCATCACAATCGACGGCGGGATCAGAATGCCCAAGGTCCCGGCATTGCAGATGATGCCCGCACCAAATTCCTTCGGATAACCGGAGCGCACCATGCCCGCCACGGCAATCGAACCTACTGCTGCCACCGTGGCCGGTGACGACCCGGACAGCGCTGCAAACAGCATGCACGCCAGCACCGCCGCAATCGCCAGGCCACCGCGGATATGCCCGACACAGGCGTTGGCAAAGTCGATCAGCCGCTGGGCCACGCCGCCGGTGGTCATGAAGGCACCGGACAACAGGAAAAACGGAATCGCCAGGAAGGTGTAGGCATCGCTGGTTTCAAACAGCTTGATCGCCAGGGAACTTACCGAGTCCTGGCTGAACATCAGGATCGACACCGCACCGGACAGCCCCAGGGCAATCGCAATCGGCACGCCCAGGAACATAAACACGAACAACAGCAGAAACAGACAGAGCACGGCCATCAGTGACGCTCCTCATGGCTGCCGGCCAACTTGCTGGCCTCACCGGCCTCGTCGGCCAACCCCAACCCGACCTGGCGGTGGGTAAAGATGCGGTAGAAAATTTCCAGGTAGCGGATCAATACCAACGCAAAGCCAATGGGCACGATCACCACGATGTCGCCGACATCGATGCCGAACTGGTCAAGGTCTTCGGCGCCGATATGCGCGGTCATCACCGCACTCACCCACTTGTAGCTGGCCACCATGAACAGCCCGGCATAGGCCAGGCAGCACAGGCAGGCGAGCATGCCGAGCAGGCGCTGCACCGGGCGCCGGGTCAGCCGCACCAGCGCGTCCACGCCCAGGTGGCCGGCGGTGCGCACGCCGTAGGAAATGCCGAAAAAAATCAACCAGCCGAACATCGCCTTGGTCAGCGCCACACTCCAGGTCATCTCTTGGGCCCAGGTCATGGTGCCGTCGCCCAGGGCATTGAAGAAGGCGCTGCTCCAGGCCCATTTGTCGGCCAGGGCAAAGAACAGGGTGTAGACGTTGTTGAGCATGACGTAGACGAACGTCACCAGGGTCATGGCGGCCAGCAGGAAAGCGATAAAGGCTTCCTCCAGGTGCTCCCAGACGCGCCTTAGCGTTTGCATGGCAAAACCTCGCGTGGCAAAGATAGGTAAAAACCAGGTCAACCTGTGGGAGCTGGCTTGCCTGCGATAGCGGTGGACCAGCCGCCAGTTGTATCAACTGACACACCGCAATCGCGGGCAAGCCCGCTCCCACAGAGGATTACTGGTTGGAAGCGTCCGCCGCCTTGATCAGGTCAGCCCCAATCTCGCCTTCGAACTTCTGCCACACCGGGCGCATGGCTTCGCGCCACAGCGCACGTTGCTCGGGGGTCAGTTCGATGATTTCGCTGGTCTTGGCGTCGATGATCTTCTGCTTGGCCGACTGGTTCAGCGCTTCGGCCTGCTTGTTCACCTCCACGGTGACCTCGGCCATGATCTGCTCCAGGGTGCTGCGCACATCCGGCGCCAGGCCGTTCCAGAACGTCGCGTTAGTGATCACCATGTAGTCGATCAGGCCATGGTTGGACTCGGTGAAGTACTTCTGCACTTCGTTGACCTTCTGGCTTTCATAGTTCGACCACGTGTTCTCGGTGCCATTCACGGTACCGGTCTGCAGGCCCTGGTAAACCTCGGCAAAGCTCATCTTGCGCGGGTTGGCGCGGATCGCCTTGAACTGTTCTTCGAGCACACTGGAAGCTTGCACGCGGAACTTCAGGCCACGGGCGTCCTTGGGTTCATGCAGGGCCTTGTTGGCAGAGAGTTGTTTGAGGCCGTTGTGCCAATAGGCCAGGCCGAGGATGTTTTTATCCTGCATCGAGGTCAGCAGTTGCTTGCCCTGGGCCGCCTGGAAACGGTCGACGGCGGCCAGGTCGTTGAACAGGAACGGCAAGTCGTATATCTGCACTTGCTTGGTGTAGTGCTCGAATTTGGCCAGGGACGGCGCCAGCATCTGCACATCACCCAGCAGCAATGCTTCCATTTCCTTGCCATCGCCAAACAGCGACGAGTTCGGGTACACCTCGACCTTGACCTTGCCGGGCAGGCGCTCTTCAGCAAGTTTTTTGAACAGCAGCGCGCCTTGGCCTTTAGGGGTGTTTTCGGCAACCACGTGGGCGAACTTGATCACAATCGGGTCTGCCGCCTGGGCCAGGCCAGCGGTAAACAAGGTGGCGGCGCACAGCAGCGCCCGGGAAAGCTTGAGCATGGGAATCACCTTCTTATTGTTGTGTTTAAGGCAAGGTGCCTGATGTTACGCGTGTCGTGAATTTCGAATTTTAGATACCTGCGTTCGGCCTGGCCGAACGCGTCCAGTGTGGGAGCTGGCTTGCCTGCGATAGCGGTGTGTCAGGCAACACAGACAGTGACTGTTCTGCCGCTATCGCAGGCAAGCCAGCTCCCACACTTTGTTCCCGGTTTTGTCAGTTACAGTTGCGCGGCCAGCAGCCGTTGCGCGCGCAGCAACACCGGCGCATCCACCATCTGCCCATCAATCTGATAAGCCCCTGCCCCATGGGCGCCCGCCTCCACCACCCGCCTGGCCCAGGCCAGCTCTTGGGCGCTCGGCGCTAGCGCGGCATGGATCACCGCGACTTGCTTGGGATGAATGCACAACGCCCCGGCAAAGCCCATCTCATAGGCGTGCCGGATCGAACGGTGCAGGCCTTCGGGGTCGTCGATGGCCGGGTGCACGCCGTCCAGCGGCGCCGCCAGGCCCGCGGCGCGCGAATGCACGATCAGCGCCAGGCGCGCCTGGTCGAGGGCCAATTCAGCGGCGCGGGAGTGACTGCTCAGGTTCAGGTCCAGCGCCAGGTCCAAGCCACCGAACGACAGGCGCTCCACCTGGGGCGCCTGGGCAATCTGCGCCAGTGCCAGCAAACCGCGTGCGCTTTCGATAATCGGCCAGATAGCCTTGCCGGTCGCGGCCACCACAGCCACCTGGGCCGCGCTTTCGACCTTGGGCAGCAATACCCCGGCGACATTTGCATGGGCCTTGCAGAACGCCACGTCCTCAAAATGCTCGGCATGTTGCGGCGCGTTGATGCGCACCCACAGCTGGGCCTCAGGATGGGCGCGCAGGAATGCATCCAGATTATCCCGGGCCTGACGCTTGAGCGGTTCTTCTACCGCGTCTTCAAAATCCACAATCACTGCGTCGGCGCCGCTGGCCAGGGCCTTGGCAAACCGCTCCGGGCGGCTGCCCGGCACAAACAGCGCAGAACGTACTAATGGCTTTGGCATCACGTGATTCCTGATTAGATAACGCCGCGCTCGCGCAGACTGTTAATAGCCTCAATGGAGTAACCCAGCTGCTCAAGGATGCCTTGGCTGTGTTGCCCCAGCGCTGGCACGCCGTCCATGCGCGGGGTAAACGCAGCGTTACGGGCCGGTGGCAACAGCGACGGCAACGGCCCCGCCGGGCTGTCGACGTCACGCCAGCTGTCGCGGGCCTTGAGTTGCGGGTGGTCCCACACGCCTTGCATGTCGTTGACCCGGGCACTGGCAATTTGCGCGTGCTCCAGGCGCTGGATCACCGCCTCGACGTCCAGTGGGGCAAAGCGCTCCACAATGATCTGGCGCAGCACCTCGCGGTTGGCCGAGCGCTTGAAATTGGCGCTGAAGCGCTCGTCCGTGGCCAATGCCGGGGTGAGCAGCACTTTGTCGCAGAACGCCGCCCATTCGCGCTCGTTCTGCAAGCCGAGCATCACCGTGCCGCCGCCCCCGGTGGGAAACGGCCCGTAGGGGTAAATCGTCGAATGCGCGGCACCCGCACGCGGTGGCGGCGGCGCGCCGTCGAAGGCGTAATACATCGGGTAGCCCATCCACTCCACCAGGCTTTCGAGCATGCTCACATCGATGCGACTGCCCTGGCCGGTTTTGCCGCGCAGCAGCAGCGCCGACAGAATGCCGCTGTAGGCGTACATCCCGGCGGAGATATCCGCGATGGAGCAACCGGCTTTGGCCATCTGTTCTTCACCTGGGCCTCCGGTCACCGAGAGAAAGCCGCCCTCGCTCTGGATCAGCAGGTCGTAGGCTTTCTTTTTCTCGTAGGGCCCACCTTCGCCATAGCCGGAAATATCGCAGACGATCAGGCGTGGGAAGCGCGCGTGCAGCGCCTCGAACGATAAGCCCATGCGCGCCGCCGCGCCGGGGGCAAGGTTCTGCACCAGCACATCGGCATCGGCCAAAAGCGCATCCAGAATAGCGCCCGCCTCGTCCTGCTTGAGGTCCAGGGTCAGGCTTTCCTTGGAGCGGTTGGTCCAGACGAAATGCGACGCCAGGCCACGCACCCGCTCGTCATAGCCACGGGCGAAGTCGCCGGTGCCGGGGCGCTCTACCTTGATGACCCGGGCACCGAGGTCGGCCAGCTGGCGCGTGCAAAATGGCGCGGCAATCGCGTGTTCCAGGCTGACGACGGTGATGCCGTCCAGCGGTCGTTGTTCAGTCATGACAAATCCCTCAAAGCCAATGGGCCATGGACGCGGTAGTGCGCAGGTTCCACACCTGCTCGATCAGGCCTCTGGCCTGGGGCGGGGTGCGGGCGCCGCTGAAGTGGGCCAGGCGCTGGAACTTATCCGCCAGTTCGGCCCGACTCAGGGTGTTGCCCGGGTCGCCCTTGGGTTCATCAATGGCACCGCGCAGCGTGCGGCCATCGGTGGTGGTGACCGTGACGCGGCCCAGCCAGCGTTGCGGGTAGGCGCTGTCGACTTCCGGGTCCAGGGTCATGCTGACCTTGTCGCGAAACGCCGCGACCGCAGGATCGGTCAACGCCAGCTCATGGAATTCAGGCAACCCGGCTTTGCCATGCACAGCGATCAGCCCAAGCACGGTGCCCATGGAAAATTTGGCCTGGTGCACGGTGGCCGGCACCGTCACTCGACCCAGCACATCGATGGCGCCTTGGTGCACGTGGGTTTGCACCTGGGAGATCTGCGCAGCGCTCAAGCCTTCACGCTGCATCACGGCCAGCAGCGCATCGGCAGCAGAATGGGTGTGGCGACAGGAGGCGTGGAATTTGAACGAGGTCTCCACCAGCGCCCAACGGCTGCCCAGCTCGGAAGACAATTTGCCCGGTTGGGCATCACTGGACATACCTGCCGCCAAACCTTGCTCACCTTCAAGGATATTGCGCGCGCCGGTCAGCCCATCGGCCGTAAGGTAAGCCGCCAGCAAGCCGTCCGCCGCCGCCTTGGCCGTGTGCAGTTGCTTGGAGTCGGCGGCATCGCGCAGAAACTCCCACAGCCCGGCAGCCTGGGTGCCGGCGCTGCCGAGCAGGTTGATGAATTGTTCTTCGTTGAAATCGAGCAACTTGCCCACCGCGACCGCCGCCGCCAGGGTGCCGACCGTGGCCGTGGTGTGGAAGATGCGGTAGTGGGAGCGGCCCATGAACTCACCGATGCGAATCCCCGCCTCGTAGCCGGCCACCGAGGCCAGCAAGAGTTCACGGCCAGACTTGCCGAGGTCCTGGGCAGCCGCCAACGCGGCGGGAAACACCACGGTGGCCGGGTGCAGCACGGAACTGTTGTGCAGGTCATCCTGCTCCACCAGGTGTGAGGAGGCGGCGTTGACCAGTGCGGCGAAATACGCGCTGGTGCCGGTGCCGTTGACGATCACCTGGGCCGGACCGCTGCTCGGGCCCATCTTCTGCGCGTAGCGTTCAAACAAGGGAATCGGGTGCGCGCCTTGGCTGGCCAAGGCGGACGCGAGCCAATCCAGGTACAGCTCTTCGGTGCGCGCCAGCACGGGCTCGGGCAATTGTGAATACGTCAGCTCGGCCAGGAACCGGCACAGGGCTTGGGTAGGGCTCATTGCTCAGGCCCTCAAAAGCTACGTGGCAGTTCGAGCAAATGCTCGGCCACGTAGGACAGGATCAGGTTGGTGGAGATCGGCGCTACCTGGTACAGGCGGGTCTCGCGGAATTTGCGCTCCACGTCGTACTCGCAGGCAAAGCCGAAGCCGCCGTGGGTTTGCAGGCAGGCGTTGGCCGCTTCCCACGACGCCTTGGCCGCCAGGTACTTGGCCATGTTGGCACTGGCCCCGGCGTTCTTGCCGTTGTCGTATTCATCACAGGCACGCCAGCGCATCAGGTCGGCCGCTTCGATCTCGATATGCGCCTCGGCAATCGGGAACTGCACGCCCTGGTTCTGCCCGATTGGCCGGCCAAACACCACACGGTCGCGGGCATAGGCGCTGGCCTTTTCGATGAACCAGCGGCCGTCACCGATGCACTCGGCGGCAATCAGCGTGCGCTCGGCATTCAGGCCATCGAGGATGTATTTGAAGCCCTTGCCCTCCTCGCCAATCAGGCTGTCCAGGGGCAGCTCCAGGTTGTCGAAGAACAGCTCGTTGGTCTCGTGGTTGACCATATTGGCAATGGGCTGCACGGTCAGGCCGTTGCCGATGGCCTGGCGCAGGTCTACCAGGAAGATCGACATGCCTTCGGACTTTTTCTTTACGTCGGCCAAAGGCGTAGTGCGCGCCAGCAGGATCATCAGGTCGGAATGCTGTACCCGAGAGATCCAGACTTTCTGGCCGTTGATCACGTACTTGTCGCCGCGCTTGATCGCCGTGGTCTTGATCTTGGTGGTGTCGGTGCCGGTAGTGGGCTCGGTGACGGCCATCGACTGCAGGCGCAACTCACCGCTGGCCAGCTTGGGCAGGTAGAAGCGTTTTTGCGCCTCGCTGCCGTGACGCAGCAGGGTGAACATGTTGTACATCTGGCCGTGTACGGTGCCCGAGTTGCCGCCGCAGCGGTTGACTTCCTCAAGGATCACCGAGGCTTCGGCCAGGCCCAGGCCGGAACCGCCGTATTCTTCGGGAATCATGGCCGACAGCCAACCGGCGTCGGTCAGGGCCTTGACGAAGGCTTCGGGGAAGCCTTTTTCTTCATCGATCTTGCGCCAGTAAGCGGCATCGAACTCGGCGCACAAGGCGCGCACGCCGTCGCGGATGGCATTGAGTTCTTCGTTGTCATGGGCATTCATTAACGGCTCTCCGCCTGTTGTTATCGGGTTATTCGAAATGCACTTGGGCGGTCTGTGCCAGGCCTTCAGTGTTGCCCGCCCAGAGTTCTGCGACGCCGGTTGCGGTGATACGCCCGCCGACCTCAAAAGGCTGTGGCGCAATCAGTGGGCGCACGCCGCGATAGGCAAAGCGGCGCAGGGTCGCCTCAGGGTGCGCCCGGCAGAACGCACGCAGGTTCAAAGTGGCGATCAGCGGGCCATGCACCACCAGGCCGGCATAGCCTTCGGTGCCAGTGACATAGGGGTAGTCGTAGTGGATGCGGTGGCCGTTGAACGTGACGGCGCTGTAGCGGAACAACAGGGTCGACGTCGGCTCGACGGCCTCTGTCCATTCGCCCCGGGCCAGCGCGTCGCCGCTGCCAGGCTTGGGTGGCGTGGGTTCGCGGTAGACGATGTCCTGTTCCTCGCGGATGGCCAGGCGCCCTTCCTGGGAGTAGTCATGGCGCACGGTGACAAATAGCAGTGAGCCGGTGCGCCCGGTCTTTTCTTCGACCTGGGTGATGGTCGACACGCGCGTAGCCGCCTCGCCAGCCCGCAGTGGCTGCAGAAATTCAACACGCCCACCGGCCCACATGCGATTGCGGTTATCGGCCGGCGGCAGGAACCCGCCTCGTGCCGGGTGGCCGTCGCCGCCCAACGCCACCTCCGGCAACGGGTCCTGGAAAAAACACCATTGCCACAGCGCAGGTACGGCTTCACCGTCGGCAGGCACCTCTTCACCAAACGTCGCGGCGATGCGCTTGAGCAGGTTATGGCTCAGGTGGTCGTGGGCGGTCTCACTTCGGCCGATCCAATCAGTGGCGCTCATCGGGTGCAGGTCCTCAGGCAGTGGGTGTCTGCCGTGGATCATGCAAGGGCCTGCCCGTTCTGAGAATTTGCATTTCAATAAACCAGCGTTCGGTTAAGCTGAACGCACCATTCCTATGCGTACCTCTTGTGGCGAGGGAGCTTGCTCCCGTGGGGGCGCGAAGCGGCCCCAAAAAACAGGCCTGCTTCGCAGTCCAGCGGGAGCAAGCTCCCTCGCCACGGGTGATCACAAGCCTGGAGTTTTGCATGCACTTCGATCTCGCCGACCTGCGCCTGTTTATCCATATCGCCGAATCCCCCAGCCTCACCCAGGGTGCCAAGCGCGCCTTCCTGTCGCCGGCTGCCGCCAGTGCGCGGATCAAGGCCCTGGAAGGTCAGCTCGACACGCGCCTGTTGTACCGCGATAGCCGGGGCGTGGAGATCACCCCGGCAGGCGAGCGCCTGTTACACCATGCGCGGTTGATTATGCGCCAGGTGGATTACCTCAAAAGCGAGTTCACCCAATACGGCGTGGATTCCGCCGGGCATATCCGTATCTTCGCCAACACCACGGCGGTCACCGAATTTTTGCCGGAGGTTCTGGCAGGCTTTCTGTCGCAGCGTCCGGGCGTCACTGTCGATCTGCAGGAACGCCTGTCGCGGGACATCGTGCGCGGCGTGCTCGATGGCACCAGTGACATGGGCATCATCGCCGGCCCCGTGGAAGCGTCCGGCCTGCAGGTGTTGCATTTCAGCACCGATGAACTGGTGCTGATGGTGCCCGTCGGGCATCCGTTGGCCGACCAGCCTTCGGTGACCCTTGAGCAGACCCTGGCGTATCAGCATATCGGCCTGCATGAAGGCAGCACGCTGTTGAGTTTCCTGCGCGAACACGTCGAGCGTCTGGGCAAGCAATTGTCGCTGCGTATCCAGGTCTCGAGCTTCGAGGCGATCTGCCGGATGGTCGAGGCCGGCGTGGGCATTGGCATCATTCCAGAGTCCGCCGCCCTGCGTCACAGCCGCACCATGCAACTGGTGACGGTGAAACTGGACGAGCCCTGGGCGATTCGCGAGCGCAGCATTCTGGTACGCGAGCTGGAAGCGCTGCCGGGGACCATTCGCGCCCTGATTGCCACGTTGATGCCCGCCCCCCTGGGCAAATCCTGATGTTTTTATAAGCGGCCGTTAACAGTCTTTGACAGTTTCCCGACAAAGCACTCAAAGATTCTCGGCCCCCGCCGCCCTAGCATTCCAGCATCCAAATCATCATTCGGGTGCTCTTGATGTTTCGCAGACTGCGCGGTATTCCGCTATTGGGTTGCCTGTTGGGCAGTATCGGTTGCCACTCGCAACCGCCTGCCCCGCCGCCGATTCAAAAAGGCGATTACGGCGCAATCATCCGCTACCTGCAAACCCGCATTCCCCGGGAGATGGCTCGGGACAATGTGGCGGGATTGTCGATTGCCCTGGTCAATGGCCAGGAGCTGATCTGGGCCCGCGGCTTTGGCCTGGCTGACAAAGACCTGGGGGTGCCAGTCACGCCCAATACCGCGTTTCGCGCAGGTGGCATCTCCAAGCTGCTGACCGCCACGGCGGCGCTGCAACTGGTGGAGCAGCAACACCTGGCGCTGGATGCGCCGATCCAGCAGACCCTGCGTGAGTTCTACGTAAGGTCCCGCTTTCACAGTGACCAGGCCGAGGCGGATCGCACGATCACCTTGCGGCGCTTGCTCAGCCATCAATCCGGCTTGCCCAGCGAGCACCTGCGCGACCTGCGCAGCACCTATGCCATGGGGCAAATGCCGATGCGTGTGTCGGGTGTGTGGCTGAGCAGCCTGCCGGGCTCCCAGGTGGCGTATTCCAACCTTGGCTATGCCTTGGTGGGCGCCGCCATTGAGCGCAGCAGCGGCAAAAGCTTCGAAGCCCAGTTACAAAGCAGCCTGCTCACACCCTTGCGAATGAACCAGTCCAGTTTCCTGGGTACCGGTGCGCAAATGAGCTATCGCGCCCACGGCTACGAGGATGGCAAGGCCAGCACCGACCCCCAGGTGCGTGACCTCGCCGCCGGCGGCCTGTGGACCAGCCCCAAAGACCTCAGCCGCTACGTACGCATGCTGTTTGCCAAGGGCACCTACAAGGGCAGCCAGATCCTCGGCAGCACGTCTATCGACGCCATGTTTACCCAGCAAAACACCGGCAATGCCTTGGATTTCGACTGCCAGATGGGCTTGGGCTGGTTCTTGGCGCCCTGTGGTGACGAGCCCATCGGCCCCGGTGTGCGCACCTACCAGCACAGCGGTGGCGGCGACGACTTCGTGGCCCAGTTGACCCTGCTGCCGGATCAGCAACTGGCCGTGGTCATCATGGCCAACGACAGCAACGCCGAAGACATGGTGGTGTCGCTGACCACTGACAGCCTGCGCCTGATGCTCCAGGCTCAGACCGGCAAGCCCGTATGCGCCGATGACTGCCAGGCCCCCAGCCACGGCCTCAAGCTGCGCCATGTACCGGCGGCGGTGGATCGCAAGCGCCTGGCAGGCTTCTACGCGACCGCCTGGGGCGTGTTCCGCATCAGGGATGAGCATGCGCGCTTGAGCGGTGAACTGGCCGGCTACGATTTCCAGCTGTTGCGTGATGAGCAAGGCTGGCTGCGGGCGCAGAAAAAAATACTGGGGTTCTGGCGCAAGGACCTGGGCGAGTTGGGCCGCGTGCAGTTGGATGTGGTCACGGTACAAGGCCGCCAAATGCTCACCGCCCGCAGCCACGGCCAACGCATTGCCATCGGCGAGCGCATCGAGCCGCCGCCCTTGTCCGCCGCGTGGGCCAACACGGTCGGCACCTACCAGGTGCTCAGCAGCCATGAACCCGACGCGCCATTGAGTGGCATCAGCGTGCGCCAGGAGGACGGTTTCCTGGTGATTCGCGGCCAATTGCACGGCGAGCCGCTGACCGACTACATCCTGCTGCCCATCGACAACGCCCATGCGGTGCTGGCCGGCAACGGCTACGGCCTGGGCGATACCGTCAGCCGACAGGTCAACGGCCTGAGTGCTTCGGGCTACTCGTTCAAACGCACCCATTCACCTTTGAAGCTCTAGTGGGACGGTTAGACTCGCGCCCTTCCCCATGCCAGGTATTCACATTAGAACTACTCAGCATATGCCCACGTCATCCGAAACGACGCCCCGCCCCACTCCGAATCCTGCACTTCCACCTGCCCGCCATGCCACTGGCTGACACGCTTGACCAGCGCCAGGCCCAGACCAAATCCGCCTGTGCGGCGGTCGCGGCTGGCGTCAAGGCGCAGGAAGGGTTCGAATATCTTGGTGCGACCCTCCAGCGGTACCCCCGGCCCATCGTCGTTGACCCGCACTTCGTAACCGCTGCCAAACTTGACCAGCGACACTTCCACGCGGCGATCGGCATAACGAATCGCGTTGCGCAGCAGGTTGATCACGGCCCGCGCCATAAAGCGTGGCTCGATCTGGATAACGTCCACCTCGCAGGTGCGCAACGACAACTGCACCCCTTCCGCTTCGGCCTCCAGGGCCACGCTGCCGATCACACTGTCGAGCCAACTGTGGGCCTCGATTTGCTCGCGGGTGACCTGGGTAGCGCCCGGCTCAAGGCTGGCATAGGTCAACAGCTCGGAGACCATTTCTTCCAGTTCACCGAGGTCGGCGTACATGTCGTTGATCAACGCTCGGCTTTGCCGTGGGTCACTCTGCTGCCTGAGCTGGTCCAGCTCGAATGACAGCCGCGCAATCGGCGTACGCAATTCGTGGGAGACCGCGTTGGTGAGTTCGCGCTGGTTGGCGATCAAACCTTCGATGCGCTCGGCCATCTGGTTGAAGTGCCCGGCCAGTGAACGCACGGTGGAGCGAGTCGGCAGCAAGATGCGCGAGCCCAGGTCATTGTCACCGAAACGTTGCGCTGCCAGGCGGATGTGCTCCAGGTCGCGCCAGTGTGGACGCACCCAGAAATACAGGACGATGGCCAGGCTCACGCCCAGGAAAGCGTAGGCCCAGAGGTACAACCACTTGGGTTCTTCCGGCAACCTGATTTCGAGCAGTTGCGGGCCGTCGTCGATAGGCGCAAGAAATTTCATGAAGTCTTCGCGCACCACCACCTGACCAGCCGCCAGGAGTTTCTGTTCCCGTTCGCTCAAATTCTGGGCGTCGCGCTGCACCAGTTCGAGCCGCAAGCCGTAATGCGGTTGCAGTTCGTCCAGGCGTGCCTGGCGCGCCTCTGCCTGCACGGGGCGCAACTGCTCCACCAGGGCCCACGCCGGGCCGCGCAGGGCTTCACGGTTATAGGTCTCGTTGGACTCGGGCATGTAAGCGTCAAGGCCGAAGTCGACCAGCCAGATCGACCCGGCCAGGCCGAGCGCGAGAATCAAATAGAGGCGCAGGTACAAGCGCAGCATCTACACCTCCCACGCGAACGGATTGAACAGGTAGCCCTTGCCCCAGATGGTCTTGATGCACACCGGCTCGCGGGGGTTGTCATTGAGCTTGCCGCGCAGTTTGCTGATGTACACGTCTACGCTGCGGTTCAGCCCGTCAAAGGCAATGCCGCGCATGCGGTTGAGGATGTCGTCGCGAGAGAGAATCTTGCCCGCGCTGCTGGCCAGCAGCCACAGCAACTCGAACTCCATGGTGGTGAGGTCAATGGTCTCGCCGCCCAGGCGGACCACCCGGCAACTGCGATCAATCGACAAACGGCCAAATTCCAGGGCGCCGCGCACGGTGGGCTCGGGCACCTGGCGGCGCTGCAGCGCACGCAGGCGCGCCAACAACACCGGCGGTTTGATCGGCTTGATCACGTAGTCGTCAGCACCGGACTCAAGGCCAAGGATATGGTCCAGGTCATCTTCCTTGGCGGTGAGGATCACGATGGGCGTGTCCGACACGTTGCGAATCTCGCGGCAGACATGTAGCCCGCTCTGACCCGGCAGCATCAGATCGAGCACGACGATCTTCGGCTTGAAATCCAGGAACGCCGCCAGGGCTTCATCGCCCCGGTACACCACCCGTACCTCGAAACCATGCTGCGACAGAAAATGCGAGACCAGCCCTGCCAGCTTTTCATCGTCCTCAACGAGCAGGACCTTGCCCAGACCCAGGTTTTCCATAAGTTCTCAGTGTGGATGCGCGGATTGAAATGGGGCCATTATAGGTGGCAAGCTGGCCGACAGAGGTGGCTGACCAGTCCCCAGCGAAGAAGCTTCATGCTTTTAAGAGTTTTTAACAAATAGCCTGCAGTTTTTAACGCCATTGACAGGGAGTTCCATGCGCAAGGATTACCTGGCGTTCTTCATTTCGCTGTTCCTTTCACGGCTGGCCGACCAGGTTCTGCTGTTTATCGTGCCACTGATCGTGTTCCAGACCACGCAAAGCGTGTCGTGGGCGGGGTTGGCGTTTTTTATCGAGTCACTGCCGCGCTACCTGGCGTTTCCGGTGTGCGGCGCGTTGTGCGACAGGTTTTCACCGGTGCGTATCCTGCATATCAGCCAGGTGTATCGGGCCCTGGCCTGCGTGGTGGCGATGGCGCTGTATGGGCTGTTCGACGGTATCCATTGGCTGGTGATGCTGTCCGCGTTGTGCGGCGTGCTGACCACCCAGGGCATCATGGCGCGGGAAGTGGTGATGCCGCATATCTTCGGGCAGTACACCTACGCCAAGACCTTGTCCTATTCGCAGATCGCCGACCAGGGCGGACTGGTGCTCGGGCCATTGGTGGCGGCGCTGATGCTGGAAGTCTGGGCGTGGCCATGGGTAGTGCTGGGCGTCGCCGCGCTGTTTGTGCTGGCAGACCTGGCGATGCTGATCTGGCAGCGCAACACCACGGTGGACCTGCACATCCATGAACAACAGCCGGGTAACTGGCTGCAACCCCTGCGCACCGCTTTTGGCCACATCCTCAACCGGGTGGAGTTGAAACGCATCATCGTCCTGGCGGTCGGTGTGAACCTGATGGTCGGCGTGACGCTGGCTACCTCGGCTGCCATGGTCACCGGCCACTACGCAGCGGGCAAAGACGCCTATGCCCTGCTACAAGCCGCCGGGGCGCTGGTGACAATCGCGATTCTGTTCTACCTGGCGCATTCATCACTGAAGCTGAAGGTACTGGGCGGGTTGTCGTACTCGATGATCACCGTCGGCGCGCTGATCACCGCGCTCAGCCCCGGCGTGTGGGCCTACACGGTGGGGTTCCTGCTGCTGACCGGCTTCGACAAGATGTTCAACGTGTACCTGCGCAGCACCCGCCAACGGGTGATTCCGGTGCAGGACTTCGGCAAGACCGTTGGCGTGATGACCTTGCTCAACAACCTGGCCCAGCCCTTGGCGGGCTTGATGATTGCCGTGTTGGCAGCGCCTTTGGGCACGCCAACGGTGATCCTGCTGCTGACCGGGATCACCGCCTTGATCGGTGTGGCCGTGGCCTCAGGCTGGCACGCCACTGTGAAAGCGGAACTCGACGTCGGGTGATTCGATCAGGTCCTGCTCGGTGGCCCGTACCCGCTCGATCACCTGGGCGATATCCTTGGCGTCGCCGTACTGGTATGCCAGCTTCAAGTAGCCCTGGAAGTGCCGCGCCTCGCTTTTGAGCAAGCCGAAATAAAACTTGCCGAGTTCTTCGTCCAAATGCGGCACCAGCGCTTCGAACCGCTCGCAACTGCGCGCTTCGATAAAGGCCCCCACCACCAGGGTATCCACCAGCTTGACCGGCTCATGGCTGCGCACCACCTTGCGCAAACCCGAGGCGTAACGGCCGGCGTGCAGTTGACGCAGTTCGACCTTGCGCTTTTTCATCAGGCGCATGACCTGCTCGTGGTGCACCAACTCTTCGCGGGCCAGGCGCGACATCATGTTGATCAGGTCAACGTGGCCATAATACTTGGCCATCAGGCTCAAGGCGGTGCTGGCGGCTTTGAATTCGCAGTTCTTGTGGTCGATCAGCAGGGTTTCCTGATCGGCCAACGCGGCCTTGACCCAGGCATCGGGGGTGCGGCAGCCGAGGAATTCATGGATTTCGGGCAGGTTCATCGGGCTCACGGGCAAAGGATCACAAAAGGGCGCCGATTATACCGACCCCGTCGCAGACCACCAGCCACCGGCCTTGATGTGTATCAACATGACGGCTGCGTAGCAGCAACTATAGTTATCCAACGCCCGCCCTTTTGGAGATCCCGACCATGCAAGCCATCCGCAGCATCCTGGTGGTCATCGAGCCCGAGCATTCGGAAAGCCTGGCCCTCAAGCGTGCCAAGCTGATTGCCAAAGTGACCGACGCGCACCTGCACTTGCTGGTCTGTGACAAGAAGCACGAGCATTCGGCGCTGCTGAGCCTGCTCAAGGAGGGCTTGAAAGAAGACGGCTACAGCGTCACCACCGAGCAAGCCTGGAACGACAGCCTGCATGAAACCATCATCGATGTGCAGCAAGCCGAAGGCTGTGGCCTGGTGATCAAACAGCACTTCCCCGACAACCCTCTGAAAAAAGCCCTGCTGACCCCGGCGGACTGGAAGTTGCTGCGCTATTGCCCGACGCCGGTGTTGCTGGTCAAGACCGCCACCCCCTGGGCGGGCAGCGTGATCCTGGCGGCCATCGACGTGGGCAACGCCGACGGCGAACACCGCTCGCTGCACAATTCGATCATCGACCATGGCTTTGATATCGCCAGCCTCGCCAAAGCGCAGTTGCATGTGATCAGCGCGCACCCCTCGCCCATGCTGTCGGCGGCAGACCCGACCTTTCAGCTCAAGGAAACCATCGAGGCGCGTTACCGCGAGCAATGCAAGGCCTTCCAGGCCGAGTTCGACGTGGACGACAGGCACCTGCATATCGAGGAAGGCCCGGCCGATGTGCTGATCCCACATATTGCCCATCGCTTGCAGGCGGCGGTGACCATTATCGGCACGGTGGCGCGCACGGGGATTTCCGGCGCGTTGATCGGCAATACCGCAGAAGTGGTGCTGGATGCGGTGCAAAGCGATGTGCTGGTGCTCAAGCCGCAGACGCTCATGGATCATCTGCAAGAGCTGGCGACCAAGCCCTGACACCGACCTTCAGGCAATGTGGATCAAATGTGGGAGCTGGCTTGCCTGCGATTGCAGTGGGTCAGCTTGCGCATTTGCTCCTGATACACCGCTATCGCAGGCAAGCCAGCTCCCACATTGACCTCGCCAGTCAGTTAACCCAGCGCATCTTTCAAGAAGCCCGGCGCGATATAGCGCTGGTAATGCGCCTCGGACAAGATAAAGAACTCGCGATCAATGGCATCGCGCAGTTCAGGCAGCGCCCAGTCGCGAAACTCCGGCAACAGCACCATGCCATAGGCCTCCAGGTTATTGATCACCCGGGCCCCACGGGCGATCAACTGGTAGGCCCAGCAATACTCGGACTGGTGCGGCACAAAGCGAATCTTGCGTTGCTCCAACTGCCCGCGCAGGGTCTTGGGGTCGAAAACCTCCACTTTACCGGCCATGACCTGCACCAACAGCTGCTCAAGCCTGAGCCAGACCGCGCGTTTTTCTTCTTCGTTATAGCCGTTCCACTGGATCACTTCATGGTGGAAGCGCTTGCATCCACGGCACACGAGATCGCCGTAGACCGTGGAGCACAGGCCGACGCAGGGGGTCTTGATGGTTTGGTTGGGCATAAGCAGCAACACGCAAATCAGCGAAACAGTGTGCCATGTTAGCCCTTTGTCTAAGGTTGATCACCCAGCAAACTTGAGCAGGCAACTTACCTTTAGATTTTTTTTGCCGTAGAATCACCCGGCCTTGTAAGGCGCCAATAATCCGCTGGAAGCTGTTTTCAAAGCGTCACGAGCACAGTCGTTCCTTCAGAACGGTGTTGGCGCAGGTTCGACCCGGTAGGTCAGAGCCCGCGCCAACCCTCATCAGCTCCGTTCTGCAGGCGTAAAACTTTGAAAGCAGCTTCTGTAAGGAATGCCGGCAGCGCTGGCTTTGCGGCCCAAAAAGCCCCCGAGCGCATGCGTGCCGTTCATTTCTGGATGAGCGTCCCGTGGGACCACTGATGAGGGTAATAACTGTGCTTGAAGCCTACCGCAAACATATCGAAGAGCGTGCAGCACTGGGTATCGTTCCCCAGCCGCTTAACGCCGAACAAACCGCAGGCCTGGTCGAGCTGCTGAAAAATCCTCCGGCTGGCGAAGAAGAATTCCTCGTTGACCTGATCACCAACCGCATTCCACCAGGCGTTGACGAAGCTGCCTACGTCAAGGCCGGTTTCCTGTCTGCCCTGGCCAAGGGCGAAGCCACTTCCCCCCTGATCGACAAGAAACGCGCTGTTGAACTGCTCGGCACCATGCAAGGCGGCTACAACATCGTGACGTTGGTCGAGCTGCTGGACGACGCCGAACTGGCACCCGTCGCGGCCGCCCAACTCAAGCACACCCTGCTGATGTTCGATGCGTTCCACGACGTCGCCGAAAAAGCCCGCAACGGCAACGAGCACGCCAAAGGCGTGATCCAGTCCTGGGCTGACGGCGAGTGGTTCCGCAACCGCCCTACCCTGGCCGACAAGATCAGCCTGCGCGTCTTCAAGGTCACCGGCGAAACCAACACCGACGACCTGTCGCCTGCGCCTGACGCCTGGTCCCGCCCTGACATCCCGCTGCACGCCCTGGCCATGCTGAAAATGGCTCGCGAAGGCATCGTGCCGGACGAGCAAGGCAAGACCGGCCCGATGAAGCAGATCGAAGAAATGCGTGGCCAAGGCTTCCCGATCGCCTACGTGGGTGACGTGGTCGGTACCGGCTCGTCGCGTAAGTCGGCGACCAACTCGGTACTGTGGTTCTTCGGTGACGACGTGCCTTACGTGCCGAACAAGCGTGCCGGCGGTTTCTGCTTCGGCAGCAAGATCGCTCCGATCTTCTACAACACCATGGAAGATGCCGGCGCACTGCCAATCGAATTCGACGTCACCAACATGAACATGGGCGACGTGATCGACCTGTACCCGCATGCTGGCAAAGTCTGCAAGCACGGCACCGACGAAGTCCTGACCACCTTCGAAATGAAGACCCCGGTGCTGTTGGACGAAGTTCGCGCTGGCGGTCGTATCCCGCTGATCATCGGTCGCGGCCTGACCGACAAGGCTCGCGCTGAGCTGGGCCTGGGCCCGACCGACCTGTTCAAGCTGCCTGAAGCGCCTGTCGACACCGGCAAAGGCTTCACCCTGGCGCAGAAAATGGTCGGCAAGGCCTGTGGCCTGCCAGAAGGCAAAGGCGTTCGTCCAGGCACCTACTGCGAGCCGAAGATGACCACCGTGGGGTCCCAGGACACCACCGGCCCAATGACCCGTGATGAACTCAAAGACCTGGCGTGCCTGGGCTTCTCGACCGACCTGGTGATGCAGTCCTTCTGCCACACCGCGGCTTACCCGAAGCCGATCGACGTGACCACCCACCACACCCTGCCTGACTTCATCATGACCCGTGGCGGTGTATCGCTGCGTCCAGGCGACGGCATCATCCACAGCTGGCTGAACCGCATGCTGCTGCCGGACACCGTCGGTACCGGTGGCGACTCCCACACCCGTTTCCCGATGGGCATCTCGTTCCCGGCCGGTTCTGGCCTGGTCGCGTTCGCTGCAGCCACTGGCGTAATGCCACTGGACATGCCGGAATCGATTCTGGTGCGCTTCAAAGGCAAGATGAAGCCTGGCATCACCCTGCGTGACCTGGTGCATGCCATTCCTTACTACGCGATCCAGGCTGGCCTGCTGACCGTAGAGAAGAAAGGCAAGAAGAACGCCTTCTCTGGCCGCATCCTGGAAATCGAAGGCCTGAACGACCTGACGCTGGAACAGGCTTTCGAGCTGTCCGACGCCTCGGCTGAACGTTCGGCTGCCGGTTGCACCATCAAGCTGTCCAAAGAGTCCGTCACCGAGTACCTGAACTCCAACATCACCCTGCTGCGCTGGATGATCGGCGAAGGCTACGGCGATGCACGCACCCTGGAACGTCGCGCCCAAGCGATGGAAGCCTGGGTTGCCAACCCGGAGCTGATGGAAGCCGATGCCGACGCCGAATACGCCGAAATCATCGAAATCGATCTGTCGGAAATCAACGAGCCGATCCTCTGTGCGCCAAACGACCCGGACGACGCCCGTCTGCTGTCCAGCGTCGCTGGCGAGAAGATCGACGAAGTGTTCATCGGTTCGTGCATGACCAACATCGGTCACTTCCGCGCTGCCGGTAAGCTGCTGGAGCAGGTCAAGGGCCAGCTGCCAACCCGTCTGTGGCTGTCGCCGCCGACCAAGATGGACGCTCACCAACTGACCGAAGAAGGCTACTACGGCATCTACGGCAAGGCTGGCGCACGCATGGAAATGCCAGGCTGCTCGCTGTGCATGGGTAACCAGGCACGCGTTGAGCCGAACTCCACCGTCGTGTCGACCTCGACCCGTAACTTCCCGAACCGCCTGGGTGATGGTGCCAACGTCTACCTGGCATCGGCTGAGCTGGCGGCAGTCGCCTCCACTCTGGGTCGCCTGCCGACAGTCGAAGAGTACATGGGCTACGCGGCGAAACTGGACACCATGGCCAGTGACGTCTACCGCTACCTGAACTTCGACCAGATCGCCGAGTTCCGCAAGATCGCAGCAAGCGCCAACATCCCGGTGATTCAAGCTTAACGGTGTGTTGATGTGAAGAACGCCGCGTATCGCAAGGTACGCGGCGTTTTTTTATGCCTGGAATTAACCTTACTGCCAACACAAAAAAAATGTGGGAGCTGGCTTGCCTGCGATGGCCATAGGTATCTACATAACTCTGTTAGCTCAACGGTAACCACGATGCGAAGCGAGCCGCTCTTGATCTTGATCTGCTTTTGATCTTGATCTGCTTTTGATCTTAGGCGCCCCGTTAAACCACGCTGGCGGATTACGGGCACACCGAGCCTAAGCGAGGTGCCGAGCCTAAGCGAGGTGCCGAGTGGTGGGGCAAGAGCGTTTTGCTTACTTTGCCGCTTTTGCAAAGTGAGCCGCCGTCAGGGCGGAACCCTAAGTGGCCGTTACCGCAGGAATGGATATGTACACGGTCCAACTGTGTTGACTGTCAGGCCGTCTTCGCAGGCAAGCCAGCTCCCACATTGGATCGCGGGGCATCAGTTATATCTGTGTCGGCTGCCAGGCCGTCACGGGAGCAAGCTCCCTCGCCACAGATTTAGCGTCGTGCCGAAGTTGTGTAGATACCTATGCTGCGATGGCGTCAGTTCAATCACCTCTCTAGTGACTGATACAACGCTATCGCAGGCAAGCCAGCTCCCACACTTTTAGAGCCGTGCAGTCAGATAGACCGCATCAGGGCTCAAGCAACCAGCGAATACACCAACGCCGTAATGGCAACCAAGCCAACTGCAGTCACAAACACATTCGACGCCTGCCCACGGTACTTGGCCATGGCCGGCACTTTGCGGATGGCGTACATCGGCATCAGGAACAGAATCGACGCAATCACCGGCCCACCCAGAGTCTCGATCATGCCAAGGATGCTCGGGTTAAGCGTGGCGACGATCCAGCACACCACCAGCATGAAGGCGGCGGTCATGCGGTCCAGGGTCTTGGGTGCCGGACGGCGGCCAGTCTTGACCACCAGGCCCTTGAGGCCCTCGCTGGCGCCGATGTAGTGGCCCAGGAACGACTTGGCAATCGCCACGAACGCAATCAACGGTGCGGCAAAGGCAATCGTCGGGTTATCGAAGTGGTTGGCCAGGTACGACAGGATCGACAGGTTTTGCGCTTTCGCTTCCGCCAACTGCGCGGGCGACAGGGTCAGCACGCAACTGAACACGAAGAACAGCACCATCGCCACCATCAGCAAGTGCGCGCGGGACAGGATCTGCGAACTGCGCTCCTCGGCGTGAGCGCCATACTGGCGCTTCTGGTCCACCGCAAAGGCCGAGATGATCGGCGAATGGTTGAACGAAAACACCATCACCGGAATCGCCAGCCACAGCGTGTTGAGCAAGGCTGAAGGCGCGGGGACTTCACTGGCGGTGCTGAGGATGCCGCCGGTCCAGTGCGGCACCAGGTACACCGCCAGGAACAGCAAGGCCACAATAAACGGGTACACCATCAGGCTCATGGCCTTGACGATCACCTGTTCACCGCAGCGCACAACGGCGAGCAGGCCGAGGATCAATACAAACGCCAGGATCGCCCGGGGCGGCGGCAGGATGTGCAGTTGGTGCTCCATGAAGCTGCTGACGGTATTGGTCAGCGCCACGCTATAGATCAGCAGGATCGGGAAGATCGCAAAGAAGTACAGCAAGGTGATCAGTGCACCGGCCTTGATACCGAAATGCTCTTCCACCACGTCGGTGATGTCGGAACCTTCGCGGCCGGACAGCACGAAACGGGTCAGCCCACGGTGGGCAAAGAACGTCATCGGGAAGGCCAGCACCGCCAGGATCACCAGCGGCCAGAAGCCCCCCAGGCCCGCGTTGATCGGCAAGAACAAAGTACCGGCGCCAATGGCGGTACCGAACAGCCCGAGCATCCAGGTGGTGTCCTGGCGGCTCCAGCTTGTGAGCGTTGCAGGTGTCGTTGCATAGCGTTCGTCGACGCTATTGGCCTGATCATTCATCCGGTCGGATCTCCGCATTCACACGGCCAGGACGAGTCAGAAAAACCTGACAGGCAGCGCCCTGACCTTAACAGGGGCGCGATTGTCCGGGATTCTTGTGAATAAGCAAAGACTTAGCTGAGGAACGGCAATGCAGTGCAAAGGCTGGAAGGCGGTCCATGGGCAGCTCAGTTGAGTCAACGCCAGATGCGCACCGCCTTTACCCACCTCACGAGTGCCCCTGCCGGGTGGCATTGGGAGGGTCGATCACGCAAGGCCGGCGAAGCTGTGTTTAAACAAACCCAGTCGCTCAGAGTTCTCCAGTGGCAAGCCGCTGACAGAAACCCAACGTCAATGAAAATTACGCACTCTTACATATAAGAATGCTCTTACATACAGTTAATCAACGCATCTGGACTGAAACTCTAATTATTGCGACTTTTGTTACAGGGGTTTTCCCAAGCATTGAGACCCCCTCCTATCACGTCTATATTCCAGCTCAGCTCAAAAAACAAAGTCCTCTAAACCCACGACAGCAGAATTAAAAACCTCACTCGCCAGGAGCGACTTGATGAAAAAACACAACCTTATTTTCTCACTGATACTTGCCACCGGAATGCTCAGCCCATTGGCCAGCCAAGCACAACCGGCAGTAGAAAACTCCGACGCAAGTGCCCTGGGCACATCCCCCCGCTGGCTGACGACAAAAGTTTATATAGAAGGCGCCCCAGAGATCGATGTAAAGGACAAGTACCCAGGTGTCGTTGGAATATCAGCGTGGGACCCTGAACGTAATCGCTACGAATTTTTCTACACCGATACCGGGCTATCAAAATATGACAACGGCGGCGGCGGTTACTTCATGGTAACAGGGGACAAGAAAAACCATATCCTGATACCCGATAAAGGTGCAACGAGAACCATCGTCAGAAAACTTGAGACGTTGAACAATCAGGAGTTCACTTATTCTCGTGAAGTTCCGCGCGACATGATCGACGCCAACCCTCTTGTTCGAATACATGTGGTTCATGCGCCCTATACCGGATCAGTAAAAACCACCCCCACCCACTAACCCTCAATCCTCAACCCTCACCCCACGAGTAGCGATAATACTCATAAAAGGCCTCACTCAATGAAAACGCTATTAAAGCCTTTATTGGCGTCTGTTTTATTGTTCTCTACCCTTGTTTCAGGCGGCCTTCATGCGCAGGCTTCCACATCAGGAAAACCTGTCGCCATCAGCGCTGACAATGCGGTGCTGCTGACCGTTTTCCTCAAACATGACCAATCTCGCAACTTGAACGAAATAAGAACAAAACTCACCGAACAGGAACTCTTTAAAGTATTCCCTCCTGAAGGGGTAGAGATCGTCAGTTGGACCATCGCCATGGGGATCGGCCACGTCATCGTTCTACGCTTCCCCGCCTCGCGCCTGCGGGAGGTCAATCTCGCCATCGAACGCTCTGCATGGGGACCCTTCAGGACAGAGTTCTTTCCTACCTACGATTACATGGACATCGTAGCGGCCGAACAGAGCAAGGTACGCAAGCCCGCACCTGCTAAATAATTCGCCCGCGTGCAAACAGCGTCTCCCGCTCGCCGAGACGCTGGCACTTTTCGCAAAAGTAGTGGCGCTTTCTCAGCGCCTTGGGCATTTCGCGCAACAAAAATGCAGCATACTCCGAGCATCGAACTCACCGGAGAGCTGCCCCATGCCCACCACCGTTCTGGTCCTGGTTGAAACCATCAACGAGTACCTGCAAATCATCGAGAGCAATGACTTTCATGTGATTCTGGCGCCGACGCCCGCCGAACGCGCTCAGGCGATCAAGTTGCACGGTGGGCAGATCAAGGCCGTGCTGACCCGTGGCCCGCTGGGGTTGTACGCCGATGAAATCGCGGCACTGCCGTTGTTGGAAATCATCTGCGTGATCGGTGCCGGCTACGAACACGTGGACCTGCAGGCCGCGAGCAATCGTGGGATCGTGGTGACCAACGGTGCAGGGGTAAATGCGCCGTCGGTGGCCGACCATGCCATGGCGTTGCTGCTGTCGCTGGTACGTGGCGTTCCCCAGACGGATGCGGCGGTGCGGCGCGGGGAATGGCCGAAAGTGATGCGCCCTTCCCTGAGCGGTAAACACCTGGGGATTCTCGGGCTGGGTGCGGTGGGGATGGAGATTGCCCGGCGCGCCGCCCTGGGGTTCGGCATGGAGGTGAGTTATCACAACCGCCAACCCCGCGATGACGTGGATTACACCTACTGTGCGACGGCTGTCGAGCTGGCGCGTACCTCGGATTTCCTGGTGCTGGCTACGCCCGGCGGTGCCAGCACCCGTCACCTGATCGACCGTCACGCCCTGGACGCCCTGGGGCCGCACGGTTTTCTAGTCAACATCGGCCGCGGCAGCGTAGTGGTGACCGCCGATCTGGTCGCCGCGCTGGAGCAGCGCCGCATCGGCGGTGCCGCGCTGGACGTGTTTGACGATGAGCCTGCAGTGCCCGATGCCCTCAAGCGCCTGAGCAATACCGTACTGACGTCCCACGTGGCCGGCCTGTCCCCGGAAGCGGCCCATGACACGGTGCAGCGCGTCGCTGATAACCTGGTGGAATACTTTGCCGGCCGCCCCGTGCTTACACCGGTGACCTTGCCAGCGCCCGCAAAATGACCAATCAGGCACGCTGATCACCCTTCAACACGCTAACCTATTAAACCGCCCCGACCTTGTCGCTGGGCGGCTATGCGCATTAGATTAGGAAATAGTCCAAGGCCTTTAGAATAAGCAGAAGGGATAAGCATGGCGCTGAACGACCAATCGACCCAGATTCGCCCAGGCGAAGAACTTGATGCCAGCCTGATCGATCCCTACCTCAAAGCTCATATTCCGGGCCTGAGCGGTACCGTCAAAATCAGCCAGTTCCCTGGTGGCGCGTCGAACCTGACTTACCTGCTGGAATACCCCGACCAGGAATTTGTGCTGCGTCGCCCGCCGTTTGGTCACAAGGCCAAGTCTGCCCACGACATGGGCCGCGAATACCGCATTCTCAACCAGCTCAAAGATGGCTTCCCGTACTGCCCCAAGGCTTATGTGCACTGCACCGATGAATCGGTGATCGGCGCCGAGTTCTATGTGATGGAGCGCGTCAACGGCATCATCCTGCGTTCCGACCTGCCGGCTGAACTGGGCCTGGACGCCACCCGCACCGAAGCCTTGTGCAAGAGCTTTATCGACAAGTTCGTCGAACTGCACCAGGTCGACTACCACGCCTGCGGCCTGGCCGACCTGGGCAAGCCCGAAGGCTATGTGGCGCGGCAGATTCGCGGCTGGGGCGAGCGCTATGAAAAAGCCCTGACGCCCGATGCGCCAAAATGGGAGGCGGTACGCGCCTGGCTCAACGACAAGATGCCTGCCGACCACCCCACCTCCAGCATCGTGCACAACGACTACCGCTTCGACAACGTGATCCTCGACCCGCACAACCCGATGCAGATCATCGGCGTGCTGGACTGGGAACTGACCACCCTGGGCGACCCGCTGATGGACCTGGGCAACACCCTCGCCTACTGGATCGAGGCCGCGGACCCGGCGCCGGTGCAATTGATGCGCCGCCAGCCGAGCAACGCCCCTGGCATGCTCACCCGCCGCCAGTTTGTCGACTACTACGCCGAGCGCTCCGGCATCCAGATCGACAATTTCGATTTCTATTACACCTACGGCCTGTTCCGTCTGGCCGGGATTGTGCAGCAGATCTACTACCGCTTCTTCCATGGCCAGACCCAGGACAAACGCTTCGCGCAGTTCATACACATGAACAAACTGCTGGAGCAGATGAGCCTGAATGTCATCGGCAAATCAGCGCTCTGAGTGCAACTACAAGGAACCCTCATGTCCAAGACCAACCTGTTCGACCTCGATGGCAAGATTGCGTTTGTTTCCGGCGCCAGCCGTGGCATCGGTGAAGCCATCGCCAAGTTGCTGGCCCAGCAAGGCGCCCATGTGATTGTCTCCAGCCGCAAGCTGGAGGGTTGCCAGCACGTGGCCGATGCGATCATCGCCGAGGGCGGCAAAGCCACGGCCATTGCCTGCCATATTGGTGAAATGGAGCAAATCACCCAGGTGTTCGCCGGCATTCGTGAACAGTTCGGCCGCCTGGATATCCTGGTCAACAACGCCGCTACCAACCCACAGTTCTGCAACGTACTGGACACCGACCTGGGCGCATTCCAGAAGACCGTTGACGTGAATATCCGTGGTTACTTCTTCATGTCGGTGGAAGCCGGCAAGCTGATGCGCGAGAACGGCGGCGGCAGCATCATCAACGTAGCCTCGATCAACGGCATCTCGCCGGGCGTGTTCCAGGGCATCTACTCGGTGACCAAGGCCGCCGTGATCAACATGACCAAGGTATTCGCCAAGGAGTGCGCGGCGTTCGGTATCCGTTGCAACGCGTTGCTGCCGGGCCTGACCGATACCAAGTTCGCCTCGGCACTGGTCAAGAACGATTCGATCCTGAAAGTTGCCCTGGCGCAGATCCCGCTCAAGCGCGTGGCTGACCCCAGCGAAATGGCTGGCGCGGTGTTGTACCTGGCCAGTGACGCATCGAGCTACACCACGGGCGTTTCGCTCAACGTGGACGGTGGCTTCTTGTCCTGAAGCCGCCGGCACTGTCGGTGGCGAACGGGCTCGCCTGTTTGTCACCGCGCACGTACAGCGCTCATGTCGATCTTAAATAGCACCAGTTTGCCATCTGGCAGGGTCGCACCAATGACCTTGAAAAGCCGTTGACGTGCCAGTGCATCCGCAACCTGCTGCCCGGCACCTGGATCGTGACTGTCCAGTTTGCTCAGGACCCGTGTGACCCAGCCATCCTCCATCTGGAAGTGCTGATTGACCCTGGCCATGCTGACGTGGCCGGATTTGGCATGTTTGACTTCAAGCACATAGACATCGCCCGCCGGCCCCATGAATACCAGATCGAAGCCATTCTGGCTGCCGCCGTAGGTCCCACCGGGAATGATTCGATAGCCATCATTTTTAAGTAACTCACGGTACATTTGCTCATTGGCCGCCCCACGCTGCCTGGTCTGCTTAATGTCCAACGCCCTCCATTGATCAAAAAAATCCTGCTCATCCCCGCGCCTGCCGCGATAGGGATAATGAAGCTGATCATTGACGGCAACGGCCTCTAGATTGAACGTTCCCTCACGACGAGCCGCCACGGTGGCCATGCCTTGAAACGCATCAAACTGCACAACACCCGGTGGTAGTGCGACGCCCTCAGCCCTGGCGTGCATCCCGAGCAACAGGCGCTCATACGGGTAGCCATGGGTCCAGATGTGTGCATCAATCATGCGATCGCGCTGCTGCACGGGCGCGTTGCGGATACGCGGGTTATCGAATGCAATCATCTGCCGCGCATATTGGCGCATATAGCAGTACGTCTGCTTGTCCACGGTCGACATCAAGCCCTGGCTCATATCACTGGTAACACCGGTGTAGCCCAGCGATTTTCGGGCGGCGCTAATGATTGCGCCGATGCTGTCCAGGCGCATTTCGGGTACCCACGATGCCCGGCTGCCGCCAGTATCCAGGTAAATACCCGGCGCGCTGTTGGAACCATTCGGGATCAGTTGGTATTTATTTCTCGTGCTATCAAGCTCGACGCGAACCAGCACGCTCCCCACCTCCAAATAGGCGACGGCCGGGTCACCAGAGAGCTGAATCATCCCGTCTTCGCTGATGGAGCCGCGAGGCTGCAACACACCACTCGCATTCTGCATGTAGAGCCTGTTATCGCCTGCCTTGTAGTGGTCCAACGAAAACAGTTCATCACCGTAGTAGTTTTGCCCGCCAATGACGTACTGTTTTTTCCCCGGGATAGGAGTCCCCGTCGCTGCACCAGCACCTCGCGCATCGTAGAGCTGCAGATCCCACTGCGGATCTCGCGGCCCGGGTGTTGGCATCGTCACTGGCGTGACTATCGGAACACTGGAATGCGCTGCGGTCGTCACGTTTGCCCAGGTTGAAGTATTCCCAACCCTCTGTACCACAGCTGAGCCGGCAGCCAGTTGATGCGCCAAGCGCGCGTGATAAGTACCACTGGCCGGCTGATGGACCACTTGCACCGTTTGCCCGGTATCCAGATTGACGTAACTGCGGCCGTTCACATCATGCATACCCTCGGCATTGACGGCTCCAAGCGTATCGCCTGTCACCCATACAGCCGTTGGCGGTGGCGGCCCAGGCAGCTCCAAAGCACTTATTTGCGGGACCCCAAGCAAACCACCATTGCGGTATCGCGTGCGCTGCGCGCCTTGATACGCCGGTTGAGTGGTACTGCTCGGGCGGCCATAGTCCCTGACCATGACAGTGTCGGCACCGTCACCGGCACGCCCAGAGGGTCGGCCGGCAGTTCTGGGCGATTGCGGTTTTTGCTGCATAAATAAAAAATCCCTTTTAATGATCAATCAGACTGGGTCAACACCGCTGAACCGCAAGTCCGCAGACGTTACGGTACGCAGCGGATCAACGTCCGCCCCCCAGCAATCGCGGCCTGAATCGTAATGAACGCCTGACACCGTGCCGTCGCTCAGCTCCAAGCCGATAACGCGCAGTTGATGCGCCATCAAGGTTGACCACTGGCGAGAGCGCCGCAACGCTTCCCAGACCTCGGCTACAGTCTGATAAGGGGAGGCATCCAATTGCGCGAGATAGATGCCCCCCAGGTCCTGGCGGATGTCGTATTGCTCGCCCTGCTTGGTGAGTACGCTGACTTGTTCCAGCGGTACCGAAGGGTCTGTCACGGGGGGCAGCAGCACCTTCACACTGCCGAGGGTCAGCGTGTTTTCGATCAAGACGATGTGCGCCCGCTCAATCAGCTCGCCAAGCTTGGCCGTGTTGATCCGCCAGAACGATGCGTCCGACTTTTTGGCCAGCGCGCCCGGCGTGGACAGGTAGATCGTTGAGCCTGTGCTGGGCACCACTTCATAGGTCGACGCCCGCCCCATCAACGAGTAAGACTTTTGATAATGCGGTGGGGCAGGAATAACGACTTTCTGCGGCGACGATTGCAACCAGGTCCCCTTGGCGCTATGCGGTCGAAAAAAACCGTGTATCCCGGGCCTTTTTACCAATGCCGAGCTGCCATCGAAGGTATTGAATCCTGGTGAGGCGCGGTCCTGGGTATAGGTTTGCTGGGCCGCCTGTATCCGGTATGAGACGCCATCATTCATGACCAGTACAAACTGGCAGTCCAGTTTGAGGCTGACCGCGATGATGTTTGACGTCACGTTAGTGCGTATCGAGGATCGATCACTGGCATATTCGCAGAGCACCAACTGACTGCCGTCGGTGAAACTGATGGTTAATTTCACGTCGCTATAGGTCAGCGAATCGAAGTGAACCAACCTGCGTAGGGTTACACGGTAACCGGCCAATACCTGGAGAATCTCCTGCGACGAATAATCCACGTACAACACGCAAGCAGTCGCGTCGCTTTTAAGGCGAACTTCGACCACCTTTCTGTGTGGCCCACGTTCGATGAAACAGCGGGTCGAACGCCCATGGGGCACCACGAACGTTCCGGCGTTCAACACCCTGTCCAGGCTGACGTCCTGGCCACCCGCTCTCACGGCGACGGTCACGTCGGCGTCCTCGTTGCCAACCAATGTCGGTTCGAGAATCGGCTCAAGCATGTAGCCGTCCTCCGTGAGAAACAGCAGGCTGTGCTTGTTCAACCAGCGCCGGTCATCACCTTGCGTATAGAGCTGCTCAAGCTTGATCACGTGCTGCGGCAGTTCGCCATTAACGCCCCGCCAGACCACAATGACCAACGCACACCCCTGGATGCCCCAATGGGCGATAGCCGAGAGAGGCCAGCGCATCTCGATCACTGCACCCTCGGCCCAGTCCTGCTCGTATAGCGAGACCGTGCCGCGGTTGGTGGCCAGAACATAACGGTCCTTGCCCGCTCCGCCGTCCACCCAGGCGTTGGAACCCAGCACGATCACCGTATCATTGCCCTGCGCGGCCTCGATCCGATCGCCATCGCCGTTTGCGATTATCGTATTGGCCTGTTCCGAACCCTTGACTTGGCTGGCAACCCCGGCTGGCGTGGCGATATTTTCTATCGAGTCGAGGCTGATCGAGTGATGAGGCAGCGGTTTGTCGATATCTTTGCGCCGCACGACGGTGCCCGCCTGCAGGTCGATGGCATAGCCCTGCGTGTTGTGCTCATAGATTGCCGAGTTGGACAGGTAGAGCGTATCGCTGCCTGCCTCGCCACGCAGCTGACTGGCCGGGCGATGTGCGTCGGCCTCGTCCAGTGTGCCCGTCGGCATGTTATAGCTGAATACGTCGTCCCTGGCGCCACCGGTCAGCTGCTTTTGGCCTTCACCGAACTGAAAAATATTGGGGATCTCAGCGAAGCCTTTGACATCGTCATTGCCGCCCCCCAACCGCCAAAGCACCGCGGAATTCGCATCACCCTGACCAAGCACCACACCAGGCAGACGGCCAACCGAGGCGCTGGAAGCATCTATTTGATCATTCTGGTCGACGACCATCGGCTCGGTGGTGTCGATGTAGGGATCCTCACCCTCAACTTCGTTCCATCGATGCTTCCAATGCCGGACCGGACTCAGCCGCACCTCAAACCCACCATTGACTACCGCCTGTACGGTGCCTCTGAGCGCCCCCCTGAGCCAGGTCTCGGCCTGATTGGTCAGGTGCTGCGCATACCAATTTTCCATCCTGGCCAGGGCGAACCGCTCACGTATTTCTTTCTCCGGTTCCTTGCCCTGAAATGCCAACCAGCCCGTGTGCAGCCGCTCGAAAACACTCAGCTCGATATAGTCATCAATTTCATCCACCTGACGAACCGCCGCATAGAGTTGCGCGCCAAACATCAATACGGCGGCGGCGGCAATACCCAGCGGGCCGGCCACGCCGAATCCAGCCAACGCTGCAACCCCCAGGGCCACACTGACGCTGGCGCTCACGATACTGAAGCCGGCGTTGACGTAATGATCAAGCGCTTCCTTGCCAGTGCTGTTCGCCGCCTTATGCAGCGATTGCTTGGCATTGTGATAGTCAAACGGCAACGTCAGCACCAGAGCGAACAGGCCGGCGCCCCGTCGCAGGATCTGGCCAAGAGAACTGGCGCTGAAACCTGCTAACACCTTATGCCCGTTTTCCAGCAGTCGTCTGCCCAAGTGCTCCAGCGCCAACTCCAGTGCCGTGCCCGTGAGGTTGGCAAACAACTCTGCGCCTGTGACTACCGCCTCATTGATATCGCCGGTCTTGATCGCTTCGGCCAAAGCGTTGATCGCACTGTAGTACCCGTAAACCTCAAGCCCGGCGCCCATTACCGCCAAGCTTCGGCTTTTCTTCGGCTCGACCCAACCAGGCATTCCCTCCAACTGCGCCGCTTGGTTGAGATTGGTTTTCTGCACTGAACGTAACAGCCTATCGAGCTTGCCCACTGCACCGGGATTGTCGTCTCCCGACTTGACCACCAGTAAAGGCGCAGCTTGTGTAGAGCGCAACGCCGCGAATTCAAACAACACAGCGGCACTGCTGTCACTGACAGAACTACTCCCGCGAAGATAACCCTGCAGTCTGGACGCCGAGAACCGAATTGAATCCAGCAGCGTCTGATCTGCCTCGCGTACCGCCAGACGATGGGTCTTGACCGGTTTTCCCGCCACCTGGGCACCCATGGCGGCCAGGTCTATACGCGAGACAGTCAACTCGCCAACCACCAGCGGTCCCAGGCTCTGGTCCAGGGCGAGCAAGGTCTCGCGCCTCTTTTTAGTATGTGTTTTCGATGTCGTCATGAATCCGGCTCCCTATGCCATCACGTTGAATAACGCGGGCGGCAGGCAATCGGTGCCTGCAATAGGGGAAATCATGGCGGCCGGTAATAGCCAGGCGACGGTAGATGCTTATACGCAGGGGCGACTGACTCACAGATATTTTGAGCCCGCACCGCAAGCGAGTAATCTTGGCGCGGAGTGAAGCCTTGGGATGAAACATGGAACTGCACGTGGTAATCAATGGCCGCAAGGACCTGGCCGAACAGCTCTACCAGCAGTTGCGCAAAGCCATCGCCACCGGGCAACTGTCGGCAGGCGCACAACTGCCCCCCAGCAGACTGCTCGCCGAACAACTGGGCATCTCGCGCAAGACGGTGTCGGACACCTACGCCACCTTGACCTACGAGGGCCTGCTGGTTGGCAAGATCGGCCGCGGCACTTTCGTCAATGCGTGGGCGCCACAGCCCGGCCGCGTGCAAACCGCCACCGACCTGGCGTGTGCTGCCAACCTGGGTAAATGGGCGGCACTGCCCTCACCCATGGGCCACCCCGCCCGCGAGGAGATCCTGCGCTACGAATTTATCGGCGGCGCGACGACACGCCACCAATTCCCCCAGGATGAATGGCGGCGTTGCACCCAGGATGCGTTGCGTCGCATCGCCCAGAACAATGGTTTTTACAGCCAGCCAGAAGGCGTGCCCGCCCTGCGCGAAGCCATCGCCGGGCATATCGCATTTTCCCGTGGGGTCAAATGCGGCGCCCGCGATATCGTAGTCACCAACGGTGCACAACAGGCGCTGGACCTGCTTGCCCGCGTGGTGCTTGAGCCCGGCAGCCTGGTCGCGATGGAGGACCCCGGCTACAGCCCCGCACGCCAATTGTTCGTCGCGATGGGCGCCCGCGTCGCCAGTGTTGCCGTCGACGAACAGGGCCTGCAGGTCGACCAGATCCCGGATGGCACCCGCCTGATCTATGTGACGCCGTCGCACCAATTCCCCCTTGGCATGCCCATGAGCCAGACGCGCCGCGAGGCCCTGCTGGACCGCGCCATTGCGCTCGGCGCGATCATCATCGAAGACGATTACGACAGCGAATTCCGTTACGAAGGCCGTCCCACCGACTCCCTGCAAAGCATGGATACCCGCGGCGTGGTCACCTACGTCGGCACCTTTTCCAAAACCCTGTCGCCGGAGCTACGCCTGGGCTATGCGGTACTGCCGCCGGCCATTTATGGTGCGGTGCTCAAGGCCAAGCAATTGACCGACCAACACAGCGCTACCTTGCCGCAGTGGGCACTGGCCAAGTTCATCAGCGAAGGCTACCTGCTCAAACATATTCGCCGCTGTCACGGCGTCTACGCGGGGCGTCGCGAACGCATCCTGCAGCGTCTGGCGGGCGATCTGTCGCCGTGGTTCGAGGCCGTACCGACGGTGGCGGGCTTTCACCTGGCGGCCCTGTGCAAGGTGCCGGTGAATATTCCATTGCTGATGGAACGGGCGCGTCAGGTCGAGGTGGGTTTATATCCCTTGGACGTGTTTTTTCACGACCGCCCGGTGCGCTCGGGGCTGATTCTGGGGTTCGGTGCCATCGAGACTCTGGATATCGACCCGGCGCTGGACAAGGTGCGGGATATCCTCCTGCAGATTGGCTAGGCGGTTTTCCGGCGCATTGGTCATTGGTGGCAAGCCCCCGGCGGCGTAGGGTGAAGCGGTCTTTCACCCGATGGAACCCTCATCATGAAACGCTTGTTCGCTGCCACACTGATGCTCGCCTCCCTCAGTGCATTTGCCCACGACCCGGTCTACAACAAGGAAACGCTCAAGGTGCTGCAAGAACACGCCTTGACCAACGTGCCGGGCAAGAAAACCATCATGCTCACCGTGGACTACGCCCCCGGCCAGGCCACCGTGCCCCACAGCCACACCGGCACCGCCGTGGCTTATGTGCTCGAAGGCGAGATCACCTCGCGGGTCAATGATGAAAAGGCGATCACCTACAAAGCCGGGCAATCGTTCTACGAACCGGCCGGCTCGCGGCATTTTGAGTCAAGCAATGCCAGCCAGACCCAACCGGCCAAGCTGCTGGTGGTGATGGTGCTGGATGACAAGGCTGAGGTACTTACCCCACTTCCCAAGTAATCAGCAACACCACAAAACCCATGTGGGAGCTGGCTCCCACAGTTTTTAACCTGCTCTGCCAGTGATTCAGGGACGTTTGAACAGGTTGCGCTGGTGTTCAATGCGCTGGCGGCACTCGCAACCCTCCAGATGATCATTGACCATCCCCATCGCCTGCATCAACGCATACATCGTGGTCGGGCCGACAAAGGTCCAGCCGCGTTTCTTCAGGGCTTTGGACAAGCGCACCGAAGCCGCTGAGGTCGGATTGGCCGTCCAGTAAGCCATGTCCACCACTGCCGGCCGCTCTTGCGCGTCGGGTTCGAACGCCCACAGCCAGCGCGCCAGCGAGCCGGTTTCCTCCACCAGTTCACAGGCCCGGCGCGCGTTGTTGATGGCCGAGACGATCTTCGCGCGATTGCGCACGATGCCCGGGTCGCTCATCAACCGCTCGATGTCCGCCTCGGCGTAGTACGCCACCCGGCGAAAATCAAACCCCTCGAACGCCTGTCGAAAGTTTTCGCGCTTGCGCAGGATGGTGATCCACGCCATCCCCGCCTGAAAGCCCTCCAGGCAGATCTTCTCGTACAACGCGATGTCATCCGCCACCGGCACGCCCCATTCGTGGTCGTGGTAATGCAGGTAAGCAGGCGCTGCAGTGCGCCAGGCGCAATACATGCGCCCTGCTTCGTCGGTTGTCAGCCCTGATTGGTCCATCCATCACCTCGTATGCCGAGGGCGATGATACGCAAAAAAAATTAATCCCCGCCAACCGCTCAAGCATCGTACTTACCGACCAACTGGTCAGACCGGGACCTGCCAACCGCCAAATATTTACTTGTGATTTGAAAAAACCCGAGCGTAGACTGGCCCCGCACTGGACTTACCGGTAAGACCACAACAATTAAGCCCTGGAACCACCAGGGCACCGAATAGAGATCCCTCCCATGCTCAGATGGTGCTCGCGTTCGATTTTCCTGCAAGTCGTGATTGGCCTGATGCTCGGCATCGCCTGCGGCCTGGCCCTTCCCGAATTCTCCTCGCAACTCAAACCCTTGGGTGACGGCTTTATCAAGCTGATCAAAATGCTGATCGGCCTGATCGTGTTCTGCGTGGTGGTCAGCGGTATTTCCGGCGCGGGCGACTTGAAGAAGGTCGGACGCATCGGCCTCAAGTCGGTGATCTATTTTGAGATGCTGACCACCGTCGCCCTGGTGCTCGGCCTGATCATGGCCTTCAGCACCGGCATCGGCAGCGGCGCCAATATTCATCTGGAGCAACTCTCTTCCGCCGGTTTGAATGAACTGGCCGACAAGGGCCAGCACATCCGCGGCACCAGCCAGTTTCTGATGGAGTTGATCCCCAACTCGGTAGTCGGCGCCTTTGCCGACAATAACGTGCTGCAAGTGCTGTTGTTTTCGGTACTGTTCGGCAGCGCGCTGAACCTGGTGGGCGAAGCGGCCAGCGGGATTTCGCGACTGATCAACGAATTGAGCCATGTGATCTTCCGCATCATGGGCATGATCGTGCGCCTGGCGCCGATTGGCGTATTCGGTGCCATCGCCTTCACCACCAGCACCTATGGCCTGGACTCACTGCAACACCTGGGCAGCCTGGTGGGGCTTTTCTACCTGACCTGCTTTGCCTTCGTGGCGGTGATCCTCGGGCTGGTGATGCGCCTGTCGGGCCTGCGCATGTTGCCGCTGCTCAAGTACCTGCGCGAAGAACTGCTGATCGTGATGGGCACCGCGTCGTCCGACGCTGTGCTGCCGCAGATCATGCGCAAGCTGGAACATTTGGGCATTGGCAGCTCCACCGTGGGTTTGGTAATCCCCACCGGATACTCGTTCAACCTCGACGGTTTCTCGATCTACCTAACCCTGGCCATCGTCTTTATCGCCAACGCCACCGGCACGCCGCTGTCGATGACCGACTTGCTGACCATCCTCCTGGTATCGTTGATCACCTCCAAGGGCGCCCATGGCATTCCAGGCTCGGCGTTGGTGATCCTGGCGGCAACGCTCACAGCGATTCCGGCGATTCCGGTAGTCGGCCTGGTGTTGGTGCTGGCGGTGGACTGGTTCATGGGCATCGGCCGTGCGCTGACCAACCTGATCGGCAACTGCGTCGCCACTGTGGCGATTGCCCGTTGGGAAAAAGACATTGATATCCAGCGCGCCAACAAAGTGCTCGACGGCCAGCAAGGCTATGCCTTCCAGGCCAAGAAGCCGGTGCTGCCGGCGCATCAGGAGTTCTAGGACAACACCCATTCAATGTGGGAGCCAGCTCCCACACTGGACCTTCGTCAGACTGAATACTGTATGAGCAACATCAAGGAGCCTTCGACGTGATCAGCACCTCAACCGTCGTCAATTCAGTGGTAGAAAAACTGCGCGCCGCCTTGGCGCGAGGCCAGTGGCGCCGCGGTGAAATGCTGCCCGGTCAACGCGAACTGGCCGAACAGCTGGGCATCAGCCGCCCGAGCCTGCGTGAGGCTGTGATCGTGCTGGAGACCCTCGGCCTGGTGCGCTCCATGCCGGGCAAAGGCGTGGTCGTGCTGGAAACCAGCGTCAGCGAGCCGCAATCGAGCGACGCCGTGGCAGACGCCAGCCTCGAGGACATCCTGCAACTGCGCTACACCCTCGAACCTTTCATCGTCGGCCTGGTGGCCCAGTCGATCAGCAGCAAGGAAATCGGCCAACTGCGCCTGACCCTGATGGACATGCGCGAAGCCCTGGATGCCGGCGATGCCGAAGCCGGCATGAACGCCTATATCGACTTCCATGAAGAACTCTTCGCCCTGACCTCCAACCCGATCTTCCAAAACGTGGTGCAGCAAACCAGCACCGCGCTCAAACAAAGCGCCCAGGTGTTGCGTAATTCCCCGGAGCACCTGGCCGAACGCCTGCAGGAGAACGAAGCCGTGGTACGCGCCATCCGCAACAAGAACAGCGCCCTGGCCAGTGCCGAAATGCGCCGGCACATCCTGCAGGAAGGCCTGCGCATGGGCATTCGCTTGAATATCCCGGACGACCATCTGGGCAGTTGATTTTCGGAGACCGGCCATGAACGCTCACGCCCTGCAACGCGACTCAACCCTCACCTCCCTACGCTGGACGCCCGAAAAAAAGCCCTCGGTGGACGATATCTACCCACGTTTGTTCGACGCCATCCTTGAGCAACGCATTGCGCCCGCCAGCCGCTTCACCGAAGAAGGCCTGGGCGAACTCTTTGGCGTGAGCCGCAGCGTGATTCGCCGGGTGCTCGCCAAGCTGTCCCATCAGCAAGTGGTCATCTTGCGCCCCAACCAGCGCGCCCAGGTCGCCGCGCCGGATGCCCAGCACACACGGCAGATTCTGGAAGCACGGCGCCTCACCGAAATGACCGTGGTGCAACTGGCCTGCGCCCAGGCCACAGCGATGCAAATTCGCCAACTGCGCGAGCTGATTGCACACGAGCGCAACGCCATTGAGCGTGACCAGCGGGGGCCGGCGATCCGGTTTTCGGGAGAGTTTCATCTGCAACTGGCGCACATGGCAGGCAATGCGCCGTTGGCACAGTTTCTCAACAGCCTGGTGCCGTTGACGTCGTTGATCATTGCGCAATTTGAAACAAAGGCCTGCACCTATTGCGCGTGGCAGGAGCATGTGGCGATTGTGGATGCCGTGGAACAGCGCGACGCCCACACGGCTGTCGCCCTGATGACCCAGCACCTGGATCACCTGGAAACCCGACTACTCAAACACCACTGACTCCAAGTGAGTGAAGTTAAAACTGTGGGAGCTGGCTTGCCTGCGATAGCGGTGTACCAGTGACCAAATGATTAACTGACCCGCCGCTATCGCAGGCAAGCCAGCTCCCACATTGATCGCATTCCAGATCAAATAAAAAGCCCCCGCATCTCACGATGCGGGGGCTTTTGGTTTAGCGAGGCATCAAGCCGGTTGCAACACCGACTGGCCACTCAACGCCAGGTCCAGCAACTCACGGTTGGCCACCGCGTACATGGCGTAGTCCGTGCCCACCGCGGCACGAATTTCCACCATCATGGCACGCCAGCGATCCGCCATGTCCTGATGCTGCTCAAGCCACAGGGCCACGCGGGCTTCCATGTCTTGCGGCGCATCGGCCATTTGCAGGACCGAAATGGTGATCGCCCGTTGCTGCCAGTCCACGTCATCGCGGAAGGCTTCGCGGGCCTGGGCCTGCCAGTTGTTGGCCACTGGCAGATCACTGATCTGCTGCAGGTACCATGGCAAGTCCAGGGCGCTGCCCACGGCGAAGTAAGCCTTGGCCACTTCGGCGGCGTCATGCCCGGTCACGTCGGCGGCTTCGATGATCGGCAGCAAGGTGTACAGGTGGGTAGTGCCTGCAACCATGCGTGCCAACAACTCCGGTACGCCGGCCTGGGTGTAGGCCTGGTAGCGGTTCTGCCAGCCTTCGCGGGTCGGGCCTTCCAGCAGTTCGTCGAGCTTGAGGCCCAGCGCCGCCAGGTGCGGACCGAAGTGCGCGGTATCGCGCCCGGCGTCTTGCTCGTTGCGACGGCTGCGCAGGAACCAGCGCGTAGCGCGACGGCCCAGGCGCATCAACTCGTCCATCAGCTCCAGTTGCACGTCAGCGGAAACCTGGTGGTCCAGGGCTTCAATCTGACGGAACCAGTGCGGGAGATGGAAGATGTCCCGCACGATCACATAAGCGCCCGCCACGTTCGCCGGGCTCATGCCGGTCGACTCTTTGAGTCGCTGAACGAAGGTGATGCCCATGTGGTTGACCAGATCGTTGGCGATCTGAGTGCTGACGATCTCGCGCTTCAGACGATGGCGACGCATGGCTTCGCCGAACTTGGCCACCAGGCTCGGTGGGAACGCGGTCTCCATGTCACGGGTCAGGTACTCGTCATCCGGTACCAGCGACTTGAGCAGTGCTTCCTTGAGGTCGATCTTGCTGTACGAGATCAGCACCGACAGCTCCGGACGGGTCAGCCCCTTGCCAGCGGAAGCGCGCTCGGTGAGCTGCTCTTCGGTCGGCAGGTACTCGATGGCGCGGTCCAGCTTGCCACGGCCTTCCAGGTCGCTCATCAGGCGCTTGTACTCGGCAGCGCGCTCGTAAGCCTTGCGCGCAGCCAGGGACAGAGCCTGGGTCTGCTTGTAGTTGTTGCCCAACACCAGGTTGCCGACTTCGTCGGTCATGCTCGCCAGCAGCTGGTTGCGCTGCTTGTCGGTCATGTCACCGGCCTGCACCACTTCGTTGAGCAGGATCTTGATGTTCACTTCGTGGTCGGAGCAATCCACGCCACCGGCGTTGTCGATAAAGTCGGTGTTGGAACCGCCGCCATTGAGGCCGAATTCCACCCGGCCCAGCTGGGTCATGCCCAGGTTACCGCCCTCGCCCACTACCTTGCAGCGCAGCTCGTTGCCGTTGACGCGCAGTGCGTCGTTGGCCTTGTCGCCCACATCGGCATGGCTCTCGGTGCTGGCCTTGACGTAGGTACCGATACCGCCGTTCCACAACAGGTCCACCGGCGCCTTGAGCAAGGCGTTGAGCAGTTCGGTCGGGGTCAGCTTGTCGGCCTGGATGTCGAAGCGTTCTTTCATCTGTGGCGAGATGGCAATGCTTTTCGCGCTGCGCGAGAAGATACCGCCACCTTCAGACATGATGCTGGTGTCGTAGTCGGTCCAGGCCGAACGCGGCAGTTCGAACAAACGCTTGCGCTCGACGAAGCTGGTGGCCGGGTTCGGGTTCGGGTCAACGAAGATATGCAGGTGGTTGAACGCTGCGACCAGTTGCAGTTTGTCCGACATCAACAAGCCGTTACCGAACACGTCACCGGCCATATCGCCGACACCTACCACAGTGATGCTGTCTTCCTGCACGTTGATGCCGCGCTCACGGAAGTGACGCTGTACACCGACCCACGCGCCCTTGGCGGTGATGCCCATTTTCTTGTGGTCGTAACCAGCCGAACCACCGGAGGCGAACGCATCGCCCAGCCAGAAGCCGTAGTCGATGGCAATGCCGTTGGCGATGTCGGAGAAGGTCGCAGTGCCCTTGTCCGCCGCCACCACCAGATACGGGTCATCGTCGTCATGACGCACGACGTTGGCCGGCGGCACCAGCGCGCCGTCTTTCAGGTTGTCGGTGATGTCCAACAGGCCGGAAATGAAGATGCGGTAGCAGGCGATGCCTTCGGCCGCGATCTCGTCCCGGCTGCCGCCCAATGGCAGGCGACGCGGCAGGAAGCCGCCCTTGGCGCCCACCGGCACGATCACCGAGTTCTTCACTTGCTGGGCTTTTACCAGGCCAAGCACTTCGGTGCGGAAGTCTTCTTCACGGTCGGACCAGCGCAGGCCGCCACGAGCCACGTTGCCAAAGCGCAGGTGCACGCCTTCGACCCGCGGCGAGTACACGAAGATTTCAAACTTCGGCACTGGCTTGGGCAGCTCGGGGATAGCACGCGGGTCGAACTTGAAGCTGAAGTACGACTTGTTCTGGCCGTTGGCATCGGTCTGGTAGAAGTTGGTACGCAGGGTGGCCTTGATCAGGTCCAGGTAGCGACGCAGGATGCGGTCTTCGTTGAGCACCTGAACGTCGTCCAGGGCGCTGAGGATCGCTTGCTCCAGGCGTTGCTGCTTGTCTTCCAGGTCGTCGGCAGTGAGCTTGCGCGCCAGGTAGAAGCGGGTCTTGAACAACCGGGTCAACTCGCGGGCGATGTCGGTGTGGTTGTTCAGGGTGCTGGCGATGTAACCCAGGTCGAAGCCCAGGCGAATCTGCTTCAGGTAACGGGCATAGGCACGCAGCAGCGCCACGTCGCGCCATGGCAGGCCGGCGGTGAGGACCAGGCGGTTGAACGCATCGTTCTCGGCATCGCCATGCACGATGTGCACGAATGCATCCTGCAGGGTGTCGTTGAGCTGCTGGATATCCAGGTTCACGCCTTCGGCGGCGATGAACGCAAAGTCATGAATCCAGAACTCACGGCCATTGGCATGGCGCAGGCGATACGGGAACTCGCCCAGCACACGCAGGCCGAGGTTTTCCAGAATCGGCAGCACGTCGGACAGCGCCAGCGGCGTGTCAGCGTGGTAGAGCTTGCAATGCAGCTCACGCTGGCCGGAGACCTGGCCCAGCGGCTGATAGAAGCTCATCACCAGCGGGTTGGCTTCGGTCAGGCTGTTGAGGTGCTGCATGTCGACCACAGCCGAATGCGCGGCGAAACGCTCGCGGTAGCCGGCCGGGAAGCCTTTGGGGAAATCCGCCAGCACGTTGGTGCCCTGGGCTTCGCCGAAGCTTTCCACTACCAGGCTGGCGTAGTCGTCCTGCCAGCTGCGGCAGGCCTGCACCACTTCTTTTTCCAGTTGCAGCGGGTCGATGTCCAGGCGGTTCTTCGGGTCAACCCGCAGAATCAGTTGTACACGGGCAAGCACGGACTCGGAGAAGAAGGTCCAGAACTCGCAGTCCGAGGCCTTCAGGCGGTCCATCAGCACTTGCTGGATCTTCTGGCGCACTTCGGTGGAGTAGATGTCGCGTGGCACGTACGCCAGGCAGTAGCAGAAACGACCATAGGGGTCTTTGCGCAGGAACACGCGGATCTTGTTGCGCTCCTGGATCTGCACGATCGACATCACGGTGCTGAACAGCTCGTCGACCGGAGTCTGGAACAGGTCGTCGCGGGGCAGTACTTCCACCACCTGGGCAAGCTCTTTACCCAGGTGCGCCTTGGCCTGGAAGCCCGAACGACGTTCGATTTCCGCGACCTTGCGACGGATGTAAGGGATCACCCGCACGCTTTCGCCATACACCGAGGAGGTGTACAGGCCCATGAAACGGTGTTCCTTGATGACCTTGCCGTCGGCGCTGATCTCGCGGATCGACACGTAGTCCGGGTAGGCCGGGCGGTGCACGCGGCTTGGGTGGGCGGCCTTGGCGAACGACAGTACGGTCGGCTCGCGCAGGTAGGCCACGGCGTAGTCTTCGATGCGCAGGTCTTCGGCGGTGAGGCCGGCGCGCAGCAGCTTGGTCAGACCGAGGAAGGAGCTGGCGTCATATTCGATATGACCGCCGTCCGCCTCGTCACGTACCACGAACTCTTCGTAGCCCAGGAAGGTGAAGTGGTTGCCCACCAGCCATTCGAGGAAGTTCTTGATCTCGGCTTTTTCTTCGCCGTCGATGGCGAACGCGCTGGCGTCGATACCAGCCAGCAGGTCCTGGACCTTGGCTTTCATCGGTTCGAAATCGGCCACGGCCACGCGTACTTCGCCCAGCACCTGCTCAAGCTCTTTGCTCAGCACGTTCAGTTCGGCGGCATTGGCGCAGCGGTCGATCTCCAGGTACATCAGCGATTCTTGCAGGATGCCTTCGCCCTGGGTGCCCTTGGGCAGGATTTCCAGCAGCTCGCCCTTGCTGCCACGACGCACGCTGAGCACGGTGGTTTGCAGGGTATGGATGCTGTAGCCACGGCGGTTCAGCTCTGTGCGTACCGAATCGACCAGAAAGGGCAGGTCATGGTGCAGCACTTCGACCGCAGTGTGGGTCGATTGCCAGCCATGACGTTCGTAATCGGGGTTGTAGACCCGCACTTGCGGTTGGGTGTGATCAAAGCGCTCAAGCAGGCGCCAGGCAGACAGGGTGCAACCGGCCAGGTCGGAAAGGCGACGCTGGGTCAGTTCGTCCAGAGAAATGATGCCGAAGAATTGTTCAGCGAACAGCGCCACTTGTGGCAGTGCCTGTTCACTGAGGTGCTGCGCCAGTGCCGCTTGCAGTTGATGCTGGAAGTCGGCCTTGCTGGCTGCGGTGAAGAACGCCATCTGTGGTACTCCGCTTGGGCTTGTTATTGATGAAAGCGTCGCGTGTTATCCCCTTGCGGGGAGACCGTCAGCTCTGTTCGCTGGTGTGCTGACAAGCACCATAAACGAATCAGGGTGACAGGTGGGTGAAGCTGGACAGGACAGTCAGGTCACATACAACTTCCATACGGCATGCCGTTGGCCAGATGACGATACGACGGGCAGGTCAGGCGCCTGGCACAGGGCACATCCGTTGCGCAGCTTAACGAGTGTAGGAAGAACGCTGCTTGCAACGCTGCGACATATTCGGTCATCGGTAAGCAGGGTGCCGGTTGCAACTTGGGCAACCTCGGATTTTCGGTAGAAAATTTTGCTACTTTGCACACCATCAGTACCAGAAATGACCGATCCGGCCCGTCAGGTCATGCCCAACTTCCGACACAGGATGAAGCACAAAATTCGCCGCAGTGGCACAATTGCCCTCCCCTACACAGGATTGCCCCATGCTGCAGCTGAAAACCGACGCCCTGATGGCCACCCCGTGCGACGACGAAGAAGACAACATGGCCATGCTTTGCTGTCACGGCAAGAACGGCGAAATGTTCATGCTCACCCGTTACCCGGATGAAGACGAAGTGGAGCTGACCTGGGACTACGAACCTTCGACCCTGGACGGGCTGAAAGTGACGTTGGGCGACACCACCTTATTGATCGAACTGGCGGCCGGCGATGCCGATGCCCTGGGCGGCAAGGACCAGCTGGAGATCACCCACGGCACCGTCGCGTCAGACATGGCCGAAGTGCAGCAAACCCTGCAGAACATCCTCACAGGCACCGGCACGTTCATTCGGACTTGAAACCGGTCACTTGAAACTTCGGCACGACGCTAAATCCGTGGCGAGGGAGCTTGCTCCCGTGACGGCCTGACAGCCGACGCTGATCTGGCTGAGGCACGGCGATCCAAATGTGGGAGCTGGCTTGCCTGCGAAGGTATCGACTCGGTGTGCCTGAATCACCGAGTTGACTGGATCGCAGGCAAGCCAGCTCCCACAGTGACCGTGCTCTACCTACCCAACTGTTATGCCTCTCACACCGCAATCCTGTAAGTTTCGCCAAAAATACCCATCAAGCCGTTAGTCGCCGCACCCCGCGATGCATTAAAGTAAACGCCCCAGGCCCGGTGTTCTGTCACGACACCCAGGCTCATCTTTCCAGGAACCGTCATCGATGGAACATCGTGAAGCGCTGCTTGCGCTGCGAACCTTTCTTTCTACGCAGATTCTCGGCCAGGAAAAACTCATCGATCGCCTGCTGATCGCCCTGCTCGCTGACGGCCATATGCTGGTCGAAGGCGCACCGGGACTGGCCAAGACCAAGGCGATCAAGGAGTTGGCCGAAGGGATCGAAGCGCAGTTCCATCGTATCCAGTTCACCCCCGACCTGTTGCCCGCCGATATCACCGGCACCGAGATCTATCGTCCGGAAACCGGCAGCTTCGTATTCCAGCAGGGGCCGATCTTCCATAACCTGGTGCTCGCAGACGAAATCAACCGTGCTCCGGCCAAGGTGCAGTCGGCCTTGCTCGAAGCCATGGCCGAGCGCCAGGTCAGCGTGGGCCGCAGCACCTATGAGCTGTCGCCGCTGTTCCTGGTGATGGCCACGCAAAACCCCATCGAGCAGGAAGGCACCTACCCACTGCCCGAAGCCCAGCTCGACCGGTTCCTGATGCACGTCAAGATCGGTTTCCCGGACGCCGCCGTCGAGCGCCGCATCCTGCAGCAAGCTCGTGGCGAAGCACTCAATGGCGAAACCAAGCCCGAGCGGCGCGTCAGCCAACAGGCCATCTTTGCCGCCCGCAAGGAAATCCTCGGCCTGTACATGGCCGATGCCGTGGAGGAATACCTGGTGCAACTGGTGATGGCCACGCGCACCCCTGCCAAGTTCGACCCGGAAATGGCCGAGTGGATCGCCTATGGCGCCAGCCCGCGTGGTTCCATCGCCCTGGACCGCTGTGCCCGGGCCCATGCCTGGTTGGCCGGTCGCGATTTTGTCAGCCCGGAAGATATCCAGGCGGTGCTGTTCGACGTGCTGCGTCACCGTATCATCCTGTCGTTCGAGGCCGAAGCCGCCGGTGTCGACCAGGACCGCGTGGTGCAACGCATTCTCGACGTCGTTGCCGTCGCTTGAAGTCGATGAACGCAAGCGATGGCATCCGCGTAACCCTCAGTGAATTGATTGAGATGCGCCACCGCGTGCGTGAGGTGCAGTTGTTCTCCACGCCTGGCCAGCGTAGCCCACTGGTGGGCCTGCATCACTCCAAGCTGCGCGGGCGTGGCGTCGATTTCGACCAGGTGCGCGTGTACCAGGCCGGAGACGACGTGCGCACCATAGACTGGCGCGTGACGGCGCGTACCCAGGAACCGCACACCAAGCTGTTCCACGAAGAGCGCGAACGGCCGATTTTCATCATGGTCGAACAAAGTTGCCGGCTGTTTTTCGGCTCGGGGCAAATGTTCAAGTCGGTGCTTGCCGCCCAGGCCGCCAGCCTGATCGGTTGGGCCGCTCTTGGCCATAACGACCGGGTGGGCGGGCTGGTGTTCGGCGACAACGAGCACTACGAGATCAAGCCACGGCGCAGCAAACAGAGCCTGTTGCAACTGCTCAACCGGCTGGTGCGGGTCAACCAGAGCCTGAACACCGAGCGTCAGCCGGAAGCGGATGCCCTGGGCATGGCCTTACGCCGTGGCCGCGAGGTGCTGCGCCCGGGCAGCCTGGTGGTGGTGATCTGTGATGAGCGCGCCCTCACCGAAGGCGCCGAGCAACAGCTGAGCCTGTTGGCGCGCCATTGCGACCTGCTGTTGTTGCCAATCTCTGACCCGTTGGACCACGCCCTGCCCGCCGCCGGGCTGCTGCGTTTCGCGCAAAGGGGCGCGCAACTGGAACTGGACACACTGAATATCGACCTGCGCCAGGCCTACAAGGCCCAGGCCGAAGCGCGTATCGCCCGCTGGGAACTGCTCGCGCAGAAACTGCGGCTGTTGTTGATGCCCTTGAGCACCCAGAGTGAAATGGTCGAGCAACTGCGCGAATACCTCAACCCGCAACGCCCGGTCAAAAAACCATGAGCAGCCTGGACCAACTGCAACCGCTGATCGCCCCGCCTGCCATTGGCTTCTGGCCACCTGCGCCGGGCTGGTGGCTGTTGCTGCTGGTGATCCCACTGCTCGGTTGGGGCTTGTGGTGGCTGCGCCGTTTCCTGCCGGCCCGCCGCCCTGTGGCCCGCGCCGAACAACCGCTGGACCCGTTGCGTATCGCCGCCCTGGCCGAGTTGGCTTTGATGCCCAAGCCCTACGACGGTGCGCCTGCGGGCGCCTGGCTGCAGCAACTCAACGGCCTGCTCAAGCGCCTGTGCCGTAACGACTACCCTTATAGCCAGAGCCATACCCTCAACGGGCGTAAATGGCTGGCCTTCCTCGACAACCGCTGCCCCGCCGCCGGCCTGACGCGCTGGATGGTATTGGTGGAAGGCGCCTACAAACCCGAATGCAAGCTCGACGACAAAGCCATCGCCGGCCTCACCCAAGCCGTCGACACCTGGATTCGCAAACATGTTTGAGTTCGCCTGGCCGTGGATCTTCGCCCTGTTGCCACTGCCCTGGGTCATGCGCCTGGTGCTGCCCGTGGCCGACAGCGGCGAACCGGCGCTCAAAGTCAGCTACCTCAGCGACCTCGAAGGCCTGGCCCGCCGCCGCGCCCGTGTCAACCTGCCCGGCTGGCGCCAGCAAGCCCCATTCGTGGTGCTGTGGTTGCTGTTGTTGACCGCCGCCGCCCGCCCGCAATGGCTGGGCGAACCCTTGCCGATTGCTGCCAGCGGCCGGGATTTGCTGGTGGCGGTGGATGTCTCTGGCTCCATGGATTTTCCCGACATGCATTGGCAGGACGAAGACGTCAGCCGCCTGGCCCTGGTCAAGCACCTGCTGGGAGACTTTCTGGAGGAGCGTGAAGGTGACCGCGTGGGCCTGATCCTGTTCGGCAGCCAAGCCTACCTGCAAGCGCCCCTGACCTTTGACCGCCGCACCGTGCGCACCTGGCTGGATGAAGCGCGCATCGGCATTGCTGGCAAGAACACCGCCATCGGCGACGCCATCGGCCTGGCCATAAAACGCCTGCGCCAGCGCCCGGCGCAAAGCCGTGTGCTGATCCTGGTCACCGACGGCGCCAACAACGCCGGGCAGATCGACCCGTTGACCGCCGCGCGCCTGGCGGCCGAGGAAGGCGTGAAAATCTACCCCATCGGCATCGGCGCCGACCCCGAGCAAACCGGCGCCCTGGGCATCCTTGGCGTAAACCCGAGCCTGGACCTCGACGAACCGGCGCTCAAGGCACTGGCCGAGACCACCGGCGGCCAGTATTTCCGCGCCCGGGACGGCGAGGAACTGCTGAAGATCAAGGACACCCTCGACACCCTGGAGCCCGTGGAACAACAACCCACCCAGGCCCGCCCGGCCCAGGCGCTGTACAGCGGCCCATTGGCCTTGGCGTTGGTGTTGAGCCTGTTGCTGGTGATCCAGGAACGCTGGCCGAACAACGCTTTGCAACGAGCCTTCAACAGGCTATCGAGCAGGAGCATGTTTTTGCAGCAACACCCTGAATGGCGCCAGCGTCTGCAGCGCCTGCGTTTGCGGAGGCGTCGATGATCGCGCTGTGGCCGCACTGGTTGCGCCCCTGGTGGCTGTTGTTGCTGCCCCTGCTTGGCTGGTTGCTGTGGCAGCTCTGGCATCGGCAAAAGCGCGCCGGGCGCTGGCAGATGATCCTGCCGCCGGCGTTCCATGCCGAGTTGCTCAGCGGTGGCAATGGCCGCGAGAGTAAATCGCCGTGGGTGGTGCTCGGCATCGCCTGGCTGTTGGCCGTGCTCGCGTTATTGGGCCCCAGTTGGCAACGGGTTGAACAGGCCAGCCAGAAACCTTCCGACCCCTTGGTGGTGCTGCTGGAACTGACCCCGGAAATGCTCGCCACCGACAGCCCACCCAACCGCCTGGAACAGGCGCGGCGCAAGCTGTATGACTTGCTGCAAGCGCGCACCGATGCGCAAACAGCCATCATCGTGTACGCCGGCAGCGCCCATACCTTGGTGCCGCTGTCCGATGACCTGGCCACCAGCCGCAACCTGTTGGAAGCCCTGCGCCCCTCGATCATGCCCGAGCCCGGCCATCGTGCCGATCTTGCCGTGGAAAAAGCCCTGGGCCTGCTCAAGCAAGGCGGTCTTGGCCAGGGGCGCCTGCTGCTGATCGGTTCCTCACTGTCCAAACAAGAGCGCCAAGGCATCCGCCTGCAACTGCAAAGTGCCCAGGCTCCAACGTTGTCGATCCTCGGCATCGGCAGTCGCGAAGGTACGCCGGTGACTCAGGAGAGCGGTGAATTCCTCAAGGACGATCAGGGCGCGATCCTGGTGCCGCGTCTCGACAGCCCGACCCTCAAGGCGTTCGCCAGCGAAATGGGCGGCCGCTACCGTGCTGCGCGCCTGGATGACAAGGACCTGCGCCAACTCGGCATGCTCGACAGCGCCCAAGCCCTGCGCGACGACGGCCAACGGCTGCGCCTGGACAGCTGGGCCGACCAGGGTTATTGGCTGCTCTTGCCGTTGTTGCTGCTGGCCGCGTGCGCCGGGCGTCGCGGCTGGCTGTTCTGCCTGCCCTTGCTGCTGATGGGTGCGCCGCAACCCAGCTACGCCTTTGGGTTGCAGGACCTGTGGCTACGCCCCGACCAACAAGGCCAGTACCTGCTCAAGCACAAACGCCCGGCCGAAGCAGCCGAACACTTCCAGGACCCGCAATGGCAAGGCGTGGCGCTGTATGAAGCCGGCAATTACGCCGAGGCCATCAAGCGGTTTGCCCAAGGCAGCGACGCCTATTCCCACTACAACCGCGGCAATGCCCTGGCCAAGGCCGGTGAGCTTGAAGCGGCCATTGATGCGTATGAACAAGCCCTGGAAGCCCAGCCCGATTTGCAGCCGGCGCTGAAAAACAAAGCCCTGGTTGAAGCGCTGATGCAGGAGCAAACGCAGCCCGAGCCGGACCCGCCTGCAAAAAACGAAGATGACGAAACCGCCCAACCCGGCCAAACTGCGCAACCGGGCACCAGCGCACAAACGGCCCAGGGCGGCGAGCAATCGTCCCACGGCCAGGGCGAAGCCGGTACCGCTGAGACTCAGACAGGCGCCGCGCCACAGCCAGGCGGTAATGAAGTGCCTGGCAGCGAACTGGGTGACGAGCAGACCACCACGCCGCCGCTGCGCCCCGCCGACACACGCCTGGAAGGCGAGCGCCGCCAAGCACTGGAGCAATGGTTGCAGGAGATCCCGGACAACCCCGGCGAGCTGTTGCGCCGCAAATTCTGGTACGAACAGCAACAACATCAGGACACCACTCGATGAGCCGCCGCACCACCCTTTTGCTCCTGCTCGCGTTGTCGGCAGCCCACGCCCAGGCGGCGGACCTGGTCGCCAGCGTAGACCGCAGCCGCCTCAACTCCGGGGAAACGGTGGAGCTGACGGTGCAATCCAGTGATGTGACCCAGTTTGGCAAACCGGACTTGTCGCCCCTGGACGCGCAGTTCGAAGTCAGCGGCACCCGCCAGATCAACCAACTCACCACGCTGGACGGCGACAACCACGCCACCACCCGTTGGATCATCACCCTGCTGCCCAAGGTGAACGGCAACGTGGTGATCCCGCCGCTGCAGGTGGGCGCGCTCAAGACCCAGCCGATCACCCTGCAAGTGGTGGAAAGCGCCAGCCAGAACACCAGCGCCGAACTGGCCCCGGTGTTCATCGAAGCCAGCCTCGACCAGACCAGCGTGTACGTGCAGGCCCAGGCCCTGCTGACCGTGCGCGTGTACCACTCGGTGTCGCTGTATGACGACAGCAGCCTCACGCCCTTGCAGATACCGGATGCACGTGTCGAACAACTGGGCGAATCGCGCACCTATGAAAAGGTCATCAACAGCATCCGCCATGGCGTGATCGAAACCCGCTACGCCCTCTACCCGCAACACAGCGGCGCCGTGGTGATTCCGGCGCAGACCTTCAGCGCCACCCTGGTGGAATCGCGCCCGCCCCAGGAAAACACCCTGCAGGGCACCAAGCCGGGCAAGATGATTCACGTCAGCTCCGCGCCCCTGCCCTTGACGGTCAAACCCAAACCGGACGCCTACCCCGCCGACACTCCCTGGCTGCCCGCGCGCAGCCTGAGCTTGAGCGAAGGCTGGAACCCCACGCCGGACCACGTGCAAGTCGGCGACTCCCTGACCCGCAGCCTCACCGTGGAGGCCGAAGGCCTGTCCAGCGCGCAATTGCCGGCGCTGCCCGGCACCGAGGTCAACGGCCTGCGCCGCTACCCCGACCAACCAGTGATGGCTAACCGTACCAGCGACCGCGGCCTGACCGGCAGCCGTGAAGACCGCGAAGCCCTGGTGCCGACCCGCGCCGGCGAGCTGGAACTGCCCGCCGTGGAAGTGGTGTGGTGGAACACCCACGAAGATCATCTGGAACGCACCAGCCTGCCGGCGCGCACCGTGCACGTGGCGGTGAACCCCAGCCTGGTGGTGGACACCCCGGCGACACCGACCATCATCACCGCCCCCGACGATGACCGCCTGTGGCTGTGGCAACTGAGCACACTGATACTGGCCTGCACCACCCTGCTAGGCTTTGGCCTGTGGTGGCGCGCACGCCGCCAACCGGCGGTACAACGCGCCGCGCAAACCGGCCCCAGCCCACGCACCCTGCTCGACGACCTCAAGCGCGCCACCCAGGCCAACGACCCTCATGCTACCCGCCAGGCCCTCGACGCCTGGGCAAGGCAACAACCCGAAACCCTGGCCGACATGGCCGCACGGTTTGTGCCGCTGTCCGATGCCCTGGATGGCTTGAATGGCGCGCTGTATAGCGAAAGCGGCCAATACTGGTTGGGTGATGACCTGTGGCGAGCGATCAAGGCCATCCCCGTGGCCGAACGCGAGCAAGACCTGGCCACCGACACCACCAGCTTGCCGCCGCTCTACCCCAAGTAACCCAGCCTCAACCAACACCACAAAACCCTGTGGGAGCGGGCTTGCCCGCGATGGCCATAGGTATCTACACAACTTCGAGGCGACGCTGGACCTGTGGCGAGGGAGTTTACTCCCGTGACGGCCTGGCAGCCGACACAGATATAACTGATGCCCCGCGATCCAATGTGGGAGCTGGCTTGCCTGCGAAGACGGCCTGACAGTCAACACAGTTGGACCGTGTACATATCCATTCCTGCGGTAACGGCCACTTAGGGTTCCGCCCTGACGGCGGCTCACTTTCGAAAAGCCGGAATGCCGGCCCAGACAAAAGTAAGCAAAGCGCTCTTGCCCCACCACTCGGCACCTCGCTTAGGCTCGGTGTGCCCGTAATCCGCCAGTGATTTGGGGGGCCGCCGCCACGCGCCATCCATGGCGCGGGGCGGCTAAACCGGCATCCCTGCCGGTTTACCCCCCAAATCCCTGTCGAATTCCGGCCAGCGTGGTTTAACGGGGCGCCTGAGATCAAAAGCAGATCAAGATCAAAAGCGGCTCGCTTCGCATCGTGGTTACCGTTGAGCTAACAGAGTTATGTAGATACCTATGCTGCGATGGCGGTGTAACAGGCGGCAGATGTGCTGGCTGATACTCCGCCATCGCAGGCAAGCCAGCTCCCACAGTGGATCTGCATCGCCTGCTCGAACGCCTGCTTGCACTTAGTGATTACGACGCGGCACCTTCCATTCCCGATGGGGGAACTTGTACAGATAGTTCAGGTTATCCATATCGAACCGGCCATCCTCCTTGCCGGGGCCACCGAAGAAGCTGATGCCGATATCCAGCTTGCGCAGCAGTTTGGGGCGTGAGAGTAGCTCCTTGGCCGCGTAATGGGCCTCGGGTGAGAACGTCCTGTCGGTGGCGATCAGGCCGGCGGCCTCTTTCAACTCATTGAAGTTCACATAGCTGTCTGTCGCCCCTGCGGCGAATTCGCGGAAGTGATCGCGGATCAACCCTATTAGTTGCCGGTCACTCACGCTTGCGTACGGGCGCAGGTCCGGGGCGCTGGCCTGGGTTTGAGCGCTTCGTGCCTGACGATGGTTAGCTTGGGTTGAGCGACTGTCAACATCCAGTTGATCTGGTAGAGCGGTGAAAGTGCTAGTCGAAGGTGGTTTTACTGAAAATGACATGGTGGGCCTCTGATTCATTCAGGGATTGATTGAAAAATCCACCTTATGGGTGGTCGTCACTCAACCTGCCGTTCCATTCATCACCGCCCGTTCGACATGCATTGTTAAAGGCCAGCAATCCATATCCCTTTAATTTGCAGGACGTTTCCTAGACAATCCTTTGGCCTTGCGCCTGCTCAACCCACTGGCTAGCCTTCGCTTCGTCGCTGCCTATCAGCGATCGGGTGTGGAAACCTGGAATGAGTAGGCGTCATGATCGTGTGCAAACGCTCAATGGCGGCTGTGCGCGGGCAGACTTCGGTCTGACTGGGTCCTACTCCCCGGTTTCCACCCCGCGTATGGCTGCCACCTAATTTGTCGTGTGGAAACGGCACAGGTTGGCGCCCCAATCGAGTAGGAGCTATACCCATGAGCAAAATCGTCCCCGACCCACCCTTCCCCATTTTCGTCGCCCACGAAGACCTGAGCTTCGAAGACGCCATCGCCAGCATCTCCTCGCTACTGCGCTGCGCCGCCACCACCGCCACCGAAACCGCCGAAGGCCTTAAAGGCACCCGACGCGACATGGCCTGTTCCACCGCTCACCTGATCGACATGGCCCGCACCCTCGCCGACCGTGCGCTGGATTGCCTGCAACCCAACTCCACTAACACCCCATGACCCCTGTGTAGGAGCGAGCTTGCTCGCGAAGAACTCATAGGCGCCGCGTTTATTCAGGAAACACGCGTTATCGTTGACGTTTTTCGCGAGCAAGCTCGCTCCTATAAACAGCCATGAGGGCTAGCCCACACTCCGTTGATCGCGTCGGCCATGAGTCCGCGCGCACTTTTACAGGTAAACTCCCCTCCTTTTCATCTTCTCCACGGAGTTCGCCTTGCGTCTGTTTCATACCTCCGACTGGCACTTGGGCCAAAACCTCCACGGCCAGGAACGCGACTGCGAACACGCCTGTTTCCTTGAATGGCTGCTGGGCCAACTCAAGGCCCAGCGCCCGGATGTGCTGTTGATCGCCGGCGATATCTTCGACACGGTCAACCCGCCGCTCAAGGCCCAGGAGCGCTTGTATGACTTCATCATCAGCGCCCACGAACAACAGCCGACACTGACCATTGTGATGATTGCCGGCAACCATGACTCCGGTTCGCGCATTGAGCTGCCTGCGCCTCTGATGCGCCGCCTGCGCACCCATGCCCTGGGCCGGGTGCTGTGGCTGGATGACGGGCAACTGGATGCCGACCGGCTGCTGATTCCGCTGCCCAATGCCAAAGGCAAGATCGCCGCCTGGTGTCTGGCGCTGCCCTTCCTGCGCCCGGCGGAAGTCACCGGCGCACAGCTGGGCGATGATTACCTGCGCGGCATCGGCCAAGTGCATGAATGGCTGATCGCGGCGGCCAATGCCAAGCGCAAAAAGGGCCAGGCGCTGATAGCCATCAGCCATGCGCACATGGCCGGTGGGTCGGTATCCGAAGACTCCGAACGCAGCCTGATCATCGGCAATGCCGAGGCACTGCCCGCCACACTGTTCGACCGAAGCGTGGCGTATGTGGCCCTCGGCCATTTGCACAAGCCGCAAAAGGTCAATGGCGAGGAGCGCATTCGCTACAGCGGCTCGCCAATCCCCCTGTCGTTCTCCGAAATCGGCTACAAGCACCAGATTCTCGACGTGACGTTCCAGGGCGAAAGGCTGGTGGGCTGCGAACCGATCCTGATTCCCCGCTCCGTCAACCTGCAACGCCTGGATGCCGCGCCCCTGGCCGATATCCTCAAGCAACTCGGTGAGCTGCCCGACATCGACCTGCTCGCCGAAACCCAGCGCCACCCCTGGCTGGAAGTGCGCGTGCGCCTCGACGAGCCGCAACCGGACCTGCGCCAACAGATCGAAACCGCTTTGCAAGGCAAGGCCGTACGCCTGGTGCGTATCGCCGCCGAATATGCCGGCACACGCGGCAGCGCAGAGGTAGACGATGCGCAACTGATCGAACTCGACCAGCTCACGCCCCAGGAACTGTTCAGCCGCGCCTGGCAGGACAGCTACGGCAGTGAAGTGGATGAACAGACCTTGAAGGACTTCGCCGTGCTGCTCCAGGAAGTGCAACAGGAGGGCGAACAGCCATGAAGATCCTCGCCATCCGCCTGAAAAACCTCGCCTCCCTGGCGGGCCCGTTCGAAATCGACTTTACCGCCGAACCCCTGGCCAGTGCGGGCCTGTTCGCCATCACCGGGCCGACTGGCGCGGGTAAAAGTACCCTGCTCGATGCGTTGTGCCTGGCGCTGTTTGGCGCAGTGCCACGCCTGGGTGACACCGGCCAGGCCAAGATGCCGGACGCCGACACGGATATCTCCATCGGCGACCCGCGCACCCTGATTCGACGCGGCACCGGTGGTGGCTATGCCGAGGTGGATTTTGTCGGTGTCAGTGGCCGTCGCTACCGTGCGCGCTGGGAAGCCAACCGCGCCCGTGACAAGGCCAGCGGCAAGTTGCAGAACAGCCGGCAAAGCCTGATCGACCTGGACAGCGACCAACTGCTGGCCAGCCAGAAAACCGAGTACAAGACCCAGCTCGAATTGGCCCTGGGCCTGAACTTCGAACAGTTCACCCGTGCGGTGCTGCTAGCGCAAAGCGAGTTCAGCGCCTTCCTCAAGGCCAATGACAATGAGCGCAGCGAACTGCTGGAAAAGCTCACCGATACCGCGCTCTACACCCAGCTCGGCCGCCGTGCGTTCGATAAGGCCAAAGAGGCCAAGGACGCCCACAAACAGCTGCAGGACCAAGCCACCGGCGTGGTACCCCTGGCCCCCGAAGCCCGCGCCGAGCTGGATCAACAGTTGGCCCACGCCCAGCAGCAGCTCAAGACCCAACAAGCCCAGCTCAAGCAGCTGGAGCTGCAGCACACCTGGCTCAAGGAACTGCGTGAATGGCAGGAGCGCCATCAACACGCAGTGGAGCAACTGCAACGCGACGAAGCAACCTGGGCCAGCCAAGGCCAGCAACGCCAAGACCTCAGCCTGCTGGAGCAGTTGGCACCGCAACGCCATCACTTCCTGCGCCAGGCAGAACTCGGCACCTTGCTGACGCCCCTGGCGGCACAGATTGCGCAGCACCTCGAGCAACAAGCTACCCTGCACGCCCGCCAGGAACAGGCGCAACACCAGCAAGTGGCCGCCCAGGCAGCACTGGCCGAGGCCCTGAAACACCAGGCCGACGCCGCACCCCTGCTGCGCCAGGCCATCGAAGAGCAAAACACCCTCGCCCATGTGAGCCGCGAACTGGCCAAGCGCAACGAGGAAAAACACCAGCACGAAAGCGCCTGTACCGAAGGCCAGGCCCTGCTCGACGGCTTGCAACACACGCAGGCACAAGTCACCGAGCGCCTGCAGCGCCTGGCCACCGAACTTGAGCACAGCGCCGCGCTCGCCCCGCTGAGCGATGCCTGGAACGCCTACCGTGACCGCCTGCAACAACTGGTGCTGATCGGCAATCGTCTCAACCAAGGCCAGGCCGAGCTGGGGCAACTCGAACAGCGCGCCAGCGCTGCCGCCGAACAGTTCACCCAACAGCGCGAAGCCCTGGATTTGCTCTACCACGAGGCCGGTGCCGAACCGCACGCAGTGGCCGAACAAATCCAGTTACTGGCCAGCCTGCTGCAAGACAATCGCAAGCAACAGCGCGCCTTCGAAGACCTGGCCCGTTTGTGGGACAGCCAGCAACAGTTGGATCAACAGGCAGGTGCGCTCACGCAAAGGCTCGCCGAGGCCGCGCAAAAACGCGAACAACTGAACCAGACCGGCCTGCAAACCAAGGCCGAACTCACCGTTGCCGAACAAACCCTGGCGGTGACCAAGCAACTGCTTGAGCGCCAACGCCTGGCCCGCAGTGCCAGCGTCGAGGAATTACGCGAGCAGTTGCAGGATGACCAACCCTGCCCGGTGTGCGGTAGCCACGAACACCCCTATCACCAGCCTGAAGCCCTGCTGCAAAGCCTGGGTCGCCATGATGAAAGTGAAGAGGCGGCGGCGCAGAAAGCCGTCGATAGCCTCAAGGAAAAACTCACTGAATTGCGCGGTGAAGTCGGCGGCCTGATCGCTCAGCAAAAAGAGCTCCTGCAACAGCAGGAACAGTTGGCCACCCAGCAGCAGGGTTTGGCACCGAGCCTGCAAGCCCACCCACTGTCTGCCTCGCTGTTCAATCAGGACGCCGCCAAGCGCAACCCTTGGCTGGCCCAGCAACTGGCCCAATTGACCCAAAGCATCAGCCAGGACGAACAACGCCAAGGCGCCCTGCTCAACCTGCAACAGAACGCCGGGCGCTTGCAGCAACAATTACAAGCGGCCCAGGATGCCAGCCAGCAAGCCCGGCAATTGCTGGTGGACCAACAACGGCAACTGGCCGGCGACCGCGAACGCCTGGAGGCGGAACTCAGCGCCTTCGCCAGCCTGCTGCCCAGCGAAACGCTGGAAGGCTTGCACAGCGCGCCTGCGGCGACCTTCATGCAGCTCGACCAACAGGTCAGCCAGCGCCTTGAGCAGTTGGGCCATCAACGCGATGAGCAGGCCGAGCAGCAGGAGCGCCAACAGGCCATCGAGAAACAACACACCCACCAACAGCATCGTCAGCAGCAACTCGACGCTGTGAATCTGCAAGTCGCCGAGCTGGCCGACCAGCAACACGCCGTCCAGGAAAAACTCCGCGCCTTGCTAGGGGATTACCCCAGCGCCGAACACTGGCAACAGCAGCTGGAGCAAGCCGTCACGCAGTCGCGCCAAAGCGAGACCGACGCCAACCAGGAACTGCACGCCGTGCACACGGCGCAAGTACAGCTGGCCGCCGACCTCAAGGCCCAGCAGCAACGCCAGCAGGCATTGGAGGCGGAGCAGCACGCCCTTGCGACACGCATCGGCGAATGGCGCGCCCAGCACCCAGAACTGGATGATCAGGGCCTGGCACGCCTGTTGGCCCTTGATGAAGCCCAGGTCGCGCAGTTGCGTCAGCACCTGCACAGCAGCGAAAAGGCCGTCGAGCAAGCCAAGGTTCTGCTGCACGAGCGCGAACAGCGCCTGGCCGAACACCAGGCCCTGCACAACGGCAACCTGGAGGCCGAGCAACTGGACGCCACCCTGGCAACGCTTGACCAGCAACTGCTCGAGGGTGAGAAACACTGCGCCGAACTGCGCGCACGCCAGTCCGAAGACCAGCGCCGCCAGAATGCCAACCAGGCCCTGGCCGAACAGATAGCCAAGGCTTACGAGCAGTGGCAGCGCTGGGCACGCCTGAATGCGCTGATCGGCTCGGCCACCGGCGACACCTTCCGCAAGATCGCCCAGGCCTACAACCTCGACTTGCTGGTGCACCATGCCAACGTGCAACTGCGCCAACTGGTGCGCCGCTACCGGCTCAAACGCGGCGGCAGCATGCTCGGGCTGCTGGTGATGGACACAGAGATGGGCGATGAACTGCGCTCGGTGCATTCGCTGTCCGGTGGCGAAACCTTCCTGGTGTCGTTGGCCTTGGCCTTGGGCCTGGCTTCCATGGCGTCGAGCACCTTGAAGATCGAGTCGCTGTTTATCGACGAAGGCTTTGGCAGCCTTGATCCGGAGTCATTGCAATTGGCGATGGACGCTCTGGACGGCTTGCAGGCCCAGGGCCGCAAGGTGGCGGTGATCTCCCACGTACAGGAAATGCATGAGCGCATTCCGGTGCAAATCCAAGTCCAGCGCCAGGGCAATGGCTTGAGTACCCTGGAGGTCAAGTGAACGCAGCGCTGCTGTACTCGTTCCGACGCTGCCCGTATGCGATGCGGGCGCGGCTGGCCTTGGGTTACTCAGGCGTTCCTGTGCGAATTGTCGAGGTTAGCCTCAAGGCCAAGCCAGCCGAGATGCTGGCACTGTCGCCCAAGGGTACGGTGCCGGTGTTGAGTGTCGAAGGTCGAGTGATCGAGGAGAGCCTGGAGATCATGCAATGGGCGCTGGCGCAGCACGATCCGGATGATTGGCTGCTACAAGGTGACCCTGCGGTGCTGGCGTTGATTGCCGAAAATGATCAGGTGTTCAAGCATCACTTGAATCGATACAAGTATGCCGAGCGCTACCCGGAGCATCCGATGGAGCATTATCGGGCCGAGGGTGAGGTGTTCTTGCAGAAGCTGGAAGGCTTGCTGGCGGAGCGTGAGTACTTGCTCGCCGAACACCTGAGCCTGGCGGATGCGTCACTGGCGCCGTTTGTGCGCCAGTTTGCTCATGTGGATCGGGAGTGGTTTGCGGGGACGCCGTATCAGCGTTTGCAGGTTTGGTTGCAGCGGTTTCTGGAGTCGCCGCTGTTTATCGCGGTGATGACAAAACCCTGACGACACCCAACATTGTATTAATGAACAAGCTTCTTTTCACACTTAAAACTCAGACAAAACCCACCCCATACTTTACCCGCACCGATAAAGTATGGAGCAGACTCAACTTTAAATAACCGCCCATCCCACCCTATATTTCCTGCACAATAATATTATCTATAAGAACACGATCGTTTGTTCCGTTTAATAAAAACAAAATTTCAAAACTAATGGAGCTATCAATTTCAAGACGAAAGGTTTTCGAGAAATTACGCCAAGACGCCCCCGTAAAAAACCCCCCAAAAAGGTATTTGCGAGCCACCAAGGCTTGAAATTCAACAGTTGTTATATGATGCTCTGGCCTTAAATCGAAGGAAAATTCATACATCTTGCCCCTCTGCAGGTTCTTATATGACTTAATTAGCAGCCCCCGATATACAAGGTTACTTTTCTTAAGCGGCACAACTCCGCAACGATTTCCATCTATATCTAGGTAATCCCACGTAGCGTTGGAGATATACCACCCATTGGCATTATCAGACTCAAATGTCGTCAGATCATGAAACTTTCTAGCAACTACGTACTCCACCACTGGAAATCTAATGGCATCAGCTTCAGCTTTACTTAGACTGAAAGCCGTTTTTAACTCCACCTGCAGCTTGGTGCCATGTCCCAACCCCTCCAGATAACTACGAGCGATCCCTGGTTCGATCTTTCCTTCAGCGATCCAGGTCGGGTTGACAGCTGCACTGCCCGCACCGTTGTACACCGTCAGCGAATGATCAACGCCATTGTCCGTTTTCCCCTGCAGCCTCAACCAGACGGGGTAAGGCGCAGTGATAAACGGCCAGACACCAATTTGCCCTGTGGCATCGCCGGTAAACGTAGTCAAGTTCAGTACTTGAGTCGCCGCGTTAGCCTGATTGATCTTGAGCACCGTTTTGGCCAACTCAGCCTGGGGTATCGGCGTCACCGTCACCGTCAATACCTTGGACGAAATCACCTTGCCGTTGCGGGCCACTTCGTAATCAAGGGTGACCGTCTTGTTGGTATTACCGACGTTGGCGGCAATCGCGGCCTTGGTAATATCAAACGTGACCTTGCCCGTCGCTACCCCATTCTTGGCCGGGATCACCGGAGAACCCGCACCGGCCGTGCCCACCATCGTCACCTTGATGCTGTCTGTGGTGTACATCGGTGTGTACTCCACCGACACCGTGCCACCGTTTTGTGCATCCAACGGCGCGAGCGTTACCGACGTACCGGTGCCACTTGCCTGGATCAACTTGGGAACAGGGAATTCTGCCGGGAGTGTATTGACGGTGTACTCCACCACCGGAAAACTGATGGCCTCGGCTTCAACCTTGCTAAGACTGACGGCGGCTTTGAGTTCCATCCTCAATTTTGTGCCATGGCCCAACCCATCAATGTAAGTGCGCAACAGCCGATATTCATAACGGCCTTGGGCAACCCAGTTCGGATTGACATACGAGCTGTTGATACTGAACAGCGTCAGGTCATGAGCAACATTAGCGGCTGTTCTACCAAAAAACTTCAACGAGACCGGATAAGGGGCGGTGATAAACGGCCAGGTGCCGACATGCGCCATCGCGTTGCCGACGAAGCTATCCAGGTCCAGCACCTTTGTCGCGCTATTGGCCTCGTTGAGCCTGATGACCGTCTTGGCCAGCTCCGATTGCGGTATCGGCCTCACGGTCACCGTCAAGGTTGCCGACGTGACCGAGACACCCGCACGGGTTACCACGTATTGGTATTTCACCGTGGTGGCCTGGTCACGAATATTCGCCGCTATCGCCGCCCTGGAAATATCGAACGCCACCTTCTGCAAGGTCTCATTGCCTGGCTTGGCCGGGATATCCGGCGAACCGCCATTGCCGGCGCCTACCATGCTGGCTTTGATCGAGTCGCCGTTGCGCATGCCCACGTAGCTCACCACCAATTGGGTGCCCTGTTGCACCTTAAGGGGTTCCAGGTCGGCGGTGTCGGGGCCGGTGGTTTGCGCTTCAAGCAAGGTCGGCGACGGCAGTTCGCCCACGCCACGGCTGATCAGCACCTCAGTGATCTGTGAGTAACGCGGCATCGCCTCATCAGCGCGTGTCAGCGTATAGAACACCGTCACCGACTCATCCAGGTTGTTCTCCACATAGTATTTTTCGATGTCGTGGGTGGTGGTGGCGCCATTCACGGCCACCTGCACCGGCACTTCGGTGCGGGCGCCCTGGCCAAGCCAGTACATGCGGATCCAGTCGCCGCGCAGTGTTTCGCCAAACGGTGCAAACACGGTGGCATAGGCGCCTACATCATCCGGATTCAACTGGCCGCTGACCGCCTTGTCGACAATCGGCTTGGGCATCGTACGCTTGATCTGACCCACCACGATCTGCAACCGCAGGGACTCCTGCGGGCGGCCGTCGGGCCGGGTGTGGGCATAAAACACGTCGGTCAGGTGGCCGTCAAAACGCAGCAGTTCCTCGCGGTATATCGTAAACAACAAATCCCCACCGGCCGTGGGCGGAATATCGTCGACTTCGCGGCCGATGCGATGCTCGATGGTGTTATCGGCGCTGCTGACCCGGAAGATGACTTCGATATAACCGTCCTTCGGCCAGCTCCCTTGAAGGGGGAAGCGTACGGTCGCGTTGACATCCGGCTCGATATGGCCGCCCAGGTCCTCGTCTATCGTCGGCGCCGGCCACCTGACGACTTGCCCCACGACGTCCAGATAGAGCTTTTCGGAAGGCTGTTGCACCGCGCCATTCTGATACAGGGCATGCACACTCGCGCGGCCTTCGGCAATCGCGCTCACCAGCGCGTTGGGAACCTCAAAGGTATAAAGGCCTGCTCTACTGAGTTCTTCGGTGTGCGTATAAGGGATCGAATTGCCTTCACTGTCCAAACCGGCCCAGATCAGCGTCACGTGGGAATAGGCGCTAGCCTCCTGGGAGGTGACCCAAAGGGCCACTTCCACATCCCAACTGCCCAGCTCCGCGAGGTCGATTTTCGTACCGGTGTCTGGAAACTGCAGCCACGGCGCTTCGGGGCGCACCTCATTGAGGTGCACATCAATCAATGACACCGCCGACCAGCGCGCCCGCTCCTCAGGCAGATTGCCGCCCGCGTCCCGCACCTGGTAAGCCACGCGCGTCAGCGGGTTATTGCCCGCGGCGCTGATAGTGGCGTAGTCGACGGTCAAGGTGATATCACGGCCCACTTCGCCGGGCTGGACCCGGTGCTGAACCACTTGCGAGCCCCAGGCCAGAGTGATCAGGTCATAAGCGCGCATGTTTAGCCAGTAGCGAATGATGATCTTGACACCCGCCAGTGCCTGCTCCTGATTGACGCCATGCAGCACAACATCCGGTGGGACCTGATACGCCAGCCCCTGGTGGCCGGGCAGACTGTCTTTGTCTTCGCCACCGGGGCGAGTCAGGCTGACCCGTAACTTGATTTCTTCGGTGAATGACTCATTGCCGCTTCTGCGCCTCAGCATGGCACATACATCGTTGACCAAGTACGGGACGATATGGTGCGCGGGAACAGTCAGCGGGATCAGGTCAAGGTTTTCCTCGCCTTCGCGAATCGGCGTAGAGGCCACGGGAATATTACGGTTGCCCCAGAACAGTGAGGCAACACTGCCCGGAGTGACGCCATCTTTGGGGTTGATCAGGTAGACCACCAACGGCACCTCGGTATGCCGCAGGCCGATACCGCCATGCGCCCCTTCGATATCACCATCAATGGCCGGTTCCATCAGCGGAACAACGACGGGCGGCAGGAGGGGGTCAAGTGTTTTGTTCTTGGGCATGGCGAGAATCCTCACGGTCGTGCGCTGTTGGCTTACCACTATCAAACGCCTGAAATCGCGGCGTGCCTACTGTCAGAATTAACAGGTAGTGCAGGATGCCCCTGGCATCGGCACCTGTTAATTCTGACAGTAGCCAATGCCCGGATTCAGGCGTTTGATAGCGCCAACAGCACACTTCGCAGGAACAGGAGAACAGCCATGCCAGCCAAAAAAAACCAGACATCCGTGCCTGCGACCAAGCCAGCAGCGACAGAGGGAAAGACCAAAACCAAAGCCTCTGCCAAACAGAAGGTTCCGGCCCCATCACACACCATCATGACGCTGGAGGAAAAGAAGGCGCCCAAGTACCTCGACCGGCTTTACATTCCCGGCATGAGTGAGAACGTCAAAGGCTACGACGCTGGCGTCCCGAAGTGGTTGTTTGAGTCGGGCATGACGATTCAGGTAGACAAAGGCTGGGCCGCGGCCCCCGGCGATGTCATCACGGTCGGTAAACTACTCGACGACGGCACCGTGTCGGTACTCGCCACCAAGCAGCTCAAACCTGGCGAGGAGCTGAACAACGCCTACTTTTTCGCCGCCGAACAGAAGGACCTTCCCGACGGCCCGTATGCCCTGGTGTATGTGGTCCACTATGCCGGAGGCACGGACTACGACAGGTCTTACCCGCTGCTGACGCTGGTCAAGACCGACCTTCCCGCTGGTGACGACGACGACGGCCCTACAGTACCCGGGCATTCAGGACTGAAATTCAGCGTATCCGAGACGGTCATCGTCCCAGGCAACGCCAGCAAAGGCGTCACTATCACGCTCCAGCCGCCCCCAAACACCAACCCAACCGATGAAGTCGATCTTCACTGGGGATCGGTGATCAAGACGCAAAACATTGCGGGGGCTCTCAAGCCCACAGTGATCCTGGTGACCTATGCGGATTTGCTTGAAGCCGGCGACAGTGATCTTCGGTACGTCTGGCTGGAGGTGCGGGACCTGGTGGGGAATGTCTCGACGCCCGGCTCGGCCAGCGTGGAGGTCTCGGTGAACCTGGGCCAGCACCTGACGGATGGCCCCGTCATTGTCAATGGCGGGCCACCTGGCTATATCGACCTTGAAGTCGTGGGGGAAAACCCCCTGGAGCTGCAGGTTCGCACGCCGTCTAGCGTGGGCGCTGTGGGTGATATTTATGATGTAATGTTCCGCATCTACCCACCTAAAGGTGGCGTCAAAATCATTCACAAATTTGTCGAGATCCGGCGAGGTGGCCAGGTCTATTCAGTGTTCATCGATTACCTGGATGTACGGATGGCCGCTGAAGGCCGGGTGGAGACCAGCTTCGTATTGAGAAAGTCCGGCCCGCCCTACGAGGTGTACTCCAAGAAAACCAGCGCCGAGGTCAGAGGCTCAGTGGTTCGCCTGGAGCCACCGGACCTTGAGGGCTACCCAGACGATCACATCGGTAACGACCCGGCGCATGTCATCGCACGCTGCCCCTACTATGCCTGGCGGCAACCCACCGACGAGATTCTGTGGATCTTTCGACTTGTAAAAGGGTTGAACGAGGTGATCCTCCATACCGAGACACAAGTCGTCGGCCAATCCTGGCCCGTCGGTGCGCCGGTCAAGCAGGTGTTTTACTGGGAACAATTGCGCCAGTTCAAAGGCTACAACTTCGAGTTCTATTACGTGATCTCAAGCAGCTTCACCCGCGCGCGCGCAATAGACCTGAATGAATCCTTGCGTCGGATATTGACCATCAGCTAGATACGTCAAACCCCAAGGCACTCTCGCGAGTGGCTTGGGGTTTGAGTCGCTCGACAATCAGTTTTGAATCTTGTGATCCAGCGCCGCATAAAAGTTGGCACTCTGTTGCAGGTATTTCTGGGTATAGGCCGTGACATTGGATTTTTTGCCGGTAACTTCCACGCTGGCAGCGGCAGGCAATGCCACCGTGGCGGAAACAGCAGAAGCAGCAATGATCGAGAAGAGATTGAAATTCATGGCGGTAACCCTTGTGTTCGTTTGGTTGGGTGGCCTGGGAAGGCCTTGGAACCCAACTTACGCCCGAGGGTTGAACCTTAGAAATGCTTTGAAACAGTAGCCGTTATCACTGCGATTAATACAAAGCTTCAGGCCCCGCAGTGCGGGGCCTGTGGCTTATTGACGCACCAGGAACTTGAGGTCACTGGGGGCATCAATCGGCAATTTCTGCACGGTTTTACCCAGCAGGCCGGTCTTGGGGTCGCGCTCGACGACGACAATTTCATTGCTTTTCTGGTTGGCGATCAGCACGAACTTTCCGCTCGGGTCGAGGCTGAACTCACGCGGATGGTCGCCTTCGACAGAACGCCGCTGGATTTCCTTGAGGTGCGCGGTGGCCGGGTCGATGCTGAACACCAGCATCTGATTGGCCGTGCCACGGTTGCTCACGTACAGGAATTTACCGTCGTTTGAGGCATGCAACGCTGCACCGGCCTTGTCGGACACCGGTTGGCCGGCGGCATAGTCGAGCAACTGGGTTTGCGACAGCTTGCCCTCGTTGTAGTCGAACACAGCGACCTGGGCGCTCATCTCAGTGGTCAGCCAGGCGTGTTTGCCGTCCGCGCTGAACAGCAAGTGACGCGGCCCGCTGCCCGGTGGCAACTGCACCGACGCCGGGTTGGCCGCGGTCAGTGGCAGCTCGTGATTGGCCTTGGGGTCGTAGCGGTAGGCAAACACCTTGTCCGCGCCCAGGTCCTGCACGAATACATATTTGCCGTCCGGCGACGACACTACCGAATGCACATGGTTGGACGCCTGGCGCTCCGGGTTCACACGGCTGGCCGGGTGCCCGCTCAACTGCACCGGTGCCGACAGCTTGCCGCTGGCATCCACCGGCAGGATCGCCAGGCTGCCACCCGGGTCTTCCACCACCGAATAGTTGGCGACGAACAGATAACGCCCATCGGCGGCCACACTGGAATGGGTGGGCTCATTGCCCAGGCTCTGCACCTGGTTGATCAGGGTCAACTGGTGGTTCTGCGGGTCGATGCTGTAGCTGCTGACGCGGCCGACCGCGTCTTCCTGGCCCGGGCCGTTTTCATTGACCACGAACAGGTGCTTCTGGTCTTTGGAGATCGTCAGCCAGGAAGGGTTGGCGGTTTTCGCCGCCAGCGCCGGCTTGCCGCTGAACTGCCCGGTGCTACTGTCGAATTGCAGACGGTAGATCCCTTCACTGGTGCCGGCCGTATAGCTGCCGACCAACAGTTCATGGATATCAGCCGGTGCGGCCTGCACCGACATCGCACCGACACTGCCTGCCATCAGCAGGGGCCAGAATTTACGCATCATCTGCTTCGTCCTCGTCGTTATTGTTGTCGCCCTGGATGGCGCTCAAGCAGACCAGACGGTGTTCACCGTCGTCGTTGATCAGCAACCAGCTTTGCAAGCTCTCGTCAAAGGTAGCCGCCTGCAATTGTTCTGGACTGAAGGTCCAACGCTTGAGTTCCCGGCCATCCATGCTTTGGATCTGCAGTTGCTGATCAAGCTCGAAGTCAAAAGCGTGCAGCCCATTGATGATCAGCATATCGCTGGTAGCAAGGACGCAAGTCAGGGTGTCGGCAGTCATGGCAGTCAATCATTTTGGGGAAAGCCGCAATGATAGCCCAGCCTGTAACCTAGAGGTTGAACACTGCGGTGATGCTATCGCAGCATAGGTATCTACAACTTCGGTACGACGCTAAACTTGTGGCGAGGGAGCTTGCTCCCGTGACGGCCTGACAGCCAACGCCCGCCTACCTGACACCCCACGATCAAACTGTGGGAGCTGGCTTGCCTGCGATGGCGGCCTCACAGTCGACACCGTAATACCGAGTACATATCCATTCCTGCGGTAACGGATATGTACGCGCTCTGATCCAACATCCCAGTTGGCTGCCAGGCCGTCTTCGCAGGCAAGCCAGCTCCCACACAAGCCTGCTCCCGCCTTTTGGGAGCAGGATCAATGTGCGAACAACGAGTTGCCCTTCTGCCCTGCCAGCTTTTCAGGCTTGATCAGGAATCGCGCCAGCGCCGGCAACAGCCACAGCGCGCCGAACATGTTCCACAGCAGCATGAAGGTCAGCATCAGGCCCATGTCGGCCTGGAACTTGATGGCCGAGAAGATCCAGGTGCACACGCCGATGGCCAGGCACAAGCCGGTGAACAGTACGGCCTTACCGGTGGACTTCAACGTCTGGTAATACGCCTCTTGCAACGGCAAGCCAGCGCGCAGGAAGCTTTCCAGACGGCTGTAGATGTAGATGCCGTAGTCCACGCCAATCCCCACACCCAGGGCTACCACCGGCAAGGTTGCGACCTTGACGCCAATGCCCATGAACGCCATCAGTGCGTTACCCAGTACCGAGGTCAGCACCAGCGGCAGCACGATGCACAGAGTCGCCGCCCAAGAGCGGAAGGTGATCATGCACATGGTCGCCACGCACAGGTACACCAGGATCAGGATGATCAGTTCCGACTCCTTGATCACCTCGTTGGTGGCCGCTTCGATCCCGGCATTACCCGCTGCGAGGATGAATTCCAGGCCGTCCTTGTTGTTTTCCTTGGCGAAGTCCTGCACCGCATGCACCGCGCGGTCGAGGGTTTCGGCCTTGTGGTCATTGAGGAACACCAGCACGGGCGCCAGGGAGCAATTGTTGTTGTACAAGCCATCGGCACGGGCGATGGAGTTGTTCAGCACATCCGGGTTGCGCGACAGGGTTTCCCATTTCAGGTTGCCTTCGTTCATGCCCTTGATCATTTGCTTGGACACAGTCACCAACGAGATCGCCGACTGCACGCCCTCGGTGTTCTGCATCTTCCACATCAACTGGTCGATGGGCGCCATGGCTTCATAGCGCGAGCAGCCTTCGGCCTTGGTCTTGACCATCACCACCAGCACGTCGGAGCTGGTGGAGTAATTGCTGATGATGAAGTTGTTGTCCTTGTTGTAGCGCGAATCCGGGCGCAGTTCCGGTGCGCCTTGGTCCAGGTCGCCAATCTTCAGGTTCTGGCTGTACCAGAGGCCGCCACCAAAGGCGATCAACGCCAGGAACACCGAAACCGGCGCGACTTTCGGGCTGGCAAATTTGGACAGCAGGCGCCAGAAGCTATGTTCGCGGTTCGCGTCTTTCTTGCTCTTGGCGATGGCGCGCTTGCTGATGCCCACATAGGAAATCGCGACCGGCAGCAGGATCAGGTTAGTGAACACGATCACCGCCACGCCGATGGACGCGCCGATAGCCAGTTCGCGGATCACGCCGATGTCGATGATCAGCAGCGTGATGAAGCCCACCGCATCCGCCAGAATGGCGATCATCCCCGGCAGGAACAGTTGCCGGAAGGTGCGCCGCGCGGCGGTGAGGGCGTTGTCTGCCTCGCTGGATTGCAGGGCAATGCCGTTGATCTTCTGCACGCCATGGGAAATGCCGATGGCGAAGATCAGGAACGGCACCAGCATTGAATACGGGTCCAGTCCGAAACCGAAGAAGTGCATCAACCCCAGTTGCCAGACCACCGCCACCAATGTCGTGCTCAACACCGCAATGGTGCTGCGCAGGCAGTTGGTGAACCACAGCAGCAGAATCAGGGTGATGACGAACGCAACGCCGAAGAACAGCACCACCATCACCAGGCCATCGATCAGGTCGCCGACCTTTTTGGCAAAGCCGACAATATGAATCTTGACGTTGGGGTTCTGGGTTTCGAACTTGTCGCGGATCTTGTCTTCGAGTTCATGGGAGAACTTGCGGTAGTCCAGGGCCAGCAACTTGCCCTGGTCTTGCGGGTCCGGGTAGGACTCCAACAGCGGAATATCAACGATGCTCGACTTGAAGTCATTGGCCACCAGCCGCCCGACCTGGCCGGACTTGAGCACGTTATTGCGCAACTGGTCGAGGCTCTGCGGCGAACCGTTGTAGCTCTGCGGGATCACCTCCCCGCCGGCAAAACCTTCTTCGGTCACCTCGGTCCAGCGCACGCTGGGGCTCCACAGCGACTTGAGGCCCGAGCGGTCCACACCGGAGATGTAGAACACCTCGTCGTGGATCTGGCGCAGGGTCTCCATGTACTCCTTGGTGAAAATGTCCCCGTCCTTGGCTTCCACCGAAATACGCACGGTGTTGCCCAGGTTGGCCAAATCGTTGCGGTGCTCCATCATTTTTTCGATGAAGGGGTGCTTGAGCGGAATCATTTTTTCAAAGCTGGTGGACGGGCGAATCAAGGTCGCCTGCCAGAACAGGAAGAGGCTCACCAGCAGGCAGATGACGATCACCGCCGGGCGATTGTTGAAGATCAGACGCTCAAGAAAGGTCGCTTTATCGTTGTGATGACTGCTCATTGAATCCCCGCCTTCTTATTATTGTGAGAGCTCTGCGCCGGCCGATGTGGCAACCCGCACGCCACCCTGCCCCGCGAGGATCAAATTGCCATTGCCGGCCGCCGTGACCGCCGAGAGTGAAATACGGTCCGGGCGATTGAACACACTGAAGGTCTGGCCGTCGTCATGGCTGACCACCACGCTGCCGCCGTTGCCGACCACAACAATGGAACCGTCCTCCAGCAAGGTCGCCCCCGACAGGCCAAACTCCAACGCGCCACGCGCTGCGTTCAATTGGACCTGTTCCCAAGTGCTGCCGAAATCAGTGGAGCGGTAGAGGTTGCCGCGCAACCCATACGCCAGCAGGGTTTGCGGCTGTGCGGTGCTGATCACGCCAAACAGCGAACCCTCGTAGGGGCCTTCGAGTTTTTCCCAGGTCTGGCCGTCGTCGCTGGAGCGAAACATACTGCCTTGCTCACCGACGATAAACAGGCCGGCGCCCTTGACCTGGGCGATGGCGTTGAGGTGGTACTGGTCTTCGTTGTCGAGACGCTCGCTGACATCGTTCCAGGTTTTGCCGGCGTCGGTGGTCTCGATCAGCGCACCGTAGGCGCCCACGGCCAGGCCGTGGTTGGCGTCGTTGAACCACACATCGAGCAACGGCGCTTCGCGTTTGAGGTCTTGATATTGCTGGGTCCACGTGGCGCCGCCATCGGTACTGGCAAGAATCTGCGCATCGTGGCCGACGGCCCAACCGTGCTGATCATCAACGAAAAACACCGCCGTGAGCAGTTGCCGGGTGGGTACTTTGGCTTGGGCCCAGGTGTTGCCCTGGTCATCGGAATAAAGGATATGCCCCCGATCACCGACCGCCACCAGGCGCTTGCCCGCGTGAACCACGTCGATCATCAAGCCTTTGGCGGCCTTGGGGGATTCAATTGCAAAGACTGCGGCGGCGGAGGTATCGCTGGCGGCCAGAACCGGCAGCGACAATACGCTGCCAGCAAGCAGCGAGAGCGCTGTGGCCAGCAACGCAACCCTGCGTGCGGCGCGTGGGCGGCAAACAACCCAACCCATGACAGGCTCACTCATAGACCTTTCTCCCATTTATTATTGTTAGGTCGTCTTCTCTGCCAGGACCTTGAAACCTGCAATCTAGAGCCCCTGGAGGAAGCAGGAGCCATCCTATCGGGCTTTGGAATCGTCTGACAATCGGCGCTACGTTATCTTTTGTTAACTGGCGGCGTTTGGCCATGTGCTGAATATCGCTGCATCAGCTGAAATGATGAGCTGACTGCGATCAGGGCAAATGAATTTTTATTCCATCTATTGAATTTAATGAATTTTTATTCCATTAATGGCCTTCCCTGAAAACAATAATCCAAAGGACCACGACGATGCGTGAACTCGGAATCGGCTTGATCGGCACAGGCTTCATGGGCCGCGCCCACGCGCTGGCGTTCAACAACGCTCGGGCGGTATTTGAACTGCCTGTGCAGCTCAAGCTGGCCGCCCTGGCCGATGCTGACACTGAACGCGCCCAGCGTTGCGCCAGCGCCTGGGGGTTTGCTCAGGCCCATGGTGACTGGCAAGCGCTGGTCAACGACCCCAAGGTCGACGTCGTGGCCATCACCACCCCCAACCATTTGCATTACCCCATGGCCATGGCCGCGATTGCCGCGGGCAAAGCCGTGTATTGCGAGAAACCCCTGGCCGTGAGCCTCGAACAAGCCGACGCCATGCGCCGCGCCGCCCATACCGCCGGGGTGGTGACGCGTGTCGGCTATAACTACCAGCACAACCCCATGATCGTGCTGGCCCGGCAGATGATTGCCCAGGGCGAATTGGGCCAGATCATCAGTTTCCAAGGTGAGTTCAGCGAAGACTTCATGGCGGACCCGGCCTCCCCTTGGTCATGGCGCTGTGAGGTGGAGCATGCTGGCGGCGCCCTGGCTGACCTGGGTAGCCATTTGCTGTCGATGGCTCGCTATCTGGTGGGCGACGTGACCGATGTCTGTGCCGATACCCAGACCGTACACAGCCAACGCCCCGCCACTGCCGGCAGCCCAACCTCAAAAGCCATCGCCGTGGATGACCAGGTGCACGCCCTGCTGCGCTTCGCCAACGGTGCACGCGGCACGGTGAGCAGCAGCTGGCTCAAGCACGGTTACAAAAACCACCTGTGCTTTGAGATAAGCGGGACCAAAGGCACCTTGGCGTTTGACCAGGAACGCTTGAATGAACTGCGCCTGCACCGCGTCGGCCAAGACGGCTTTCAACGCGTGTTGGCAGGCCCTGCGCTGCCCGGCTATGCGGCATTCAGCCCGGCGGCGGGGCATCAGTTGGGTTACAACGAATTGAAGACGTTGGAAGTGCACGAGTTGATCATGGCGCTGGCCGGCCAAGGGGCCCAGGGCACGGACTTTGAGGCGGCGTGGGAGGTGGAGCGATTGGCGACGGCGATTCGAGTGGCCGCCCTTGAGGAACGCTGGGTGAAAGTGGGCACGGTTTAAAAAGTGGGAGCGGGCTTGCTCGCGAATACGCTGTGTCAGTCGGCACCCTCAGTGCCTGAACCGCCGCTTTCGCGAGCAAGCCCGCTCCCACATTTGGTCATCTGAACCATTCAATCAGCGCAAGGCCCGACGCAGCACTTTGCCCACCGTGGTCTTGGGCAATTCCGTGGTGCGAAACTCCACATACTTTGGCAGCTTGTACCCCGTCAGGTACTCCCGGCAGTGCGCAAGAATCTGCTCCTGGGTCAGGGTCGGGTCCTTGCGCACGACGATGATCTTGACCTTCTCCCCGGTCACTGGGTCTTCGACCCCAATGGCCGCCACTTCAGCAACCCCAGGGTGCATGGCCACCACGTCCTCGATTTCATTGGGGTACACGTTGAAGCCCGAGACCAGGATCATGTCCTTCTTGCGGTCTACCAGGCGGATATACCCGCGTGCGTCCATCACGCCGATGTCCCCGGTGGACAGCCAGCCCTCGGCATCCAGCACCTCGGCGGTTTCCTTCGGCCGTTGCCAGTAGCCCTGCATCACTTGCGGGCCACGTACTTGCAACTCGCCCTGCTCGCCGATATCCGCCAGTTCGCCGTCTTCGCGTACGAAGCGCACCCAGGTAGAGGGCAATGGCACGCCAATGCTGCCGGTGAATTCCATCTCGCGCATGCGGGAAATATCAATAGGGCTGATGCTCACCACGGGCGAGCATTCGGTCAGCCCGTAGCCTTCGATGATCGGCAGCCCGGTCACCTCTTTCCAGCGCTTGGCCACGGCGGTGTGGGTGGCCATGCCGCCAGCAATCACCAGGCGCAAATCGGAAAAGTCCCGCGCACAGAACTCCTTGTTCTCCAGCAACCCATTGAACAGCGTGTTCACCCCGGCAATGCCATTGAAGCGTTCCTTGCGCAGGATCATTTGCACGCGCTTCACGTCCCGAGGGTTGGCGATGAGGATATTGCGCCCGCCCAGGCACATGAACATCAGGCAGTTCACCGTCAGTGAGAAGATGTGGTACAGCGGCAGCAAGGTCACGTTGGTTTCCTGCTTGTGCAGGTTTAACTGGTCACCGACCCAGGCCTTGGCTTGCAGCAGGTTGGCAATGATATTGCGATGGCTGAGCATCACACCCTTGGCATCGCCGGTGGTGCCGCCGGTGTATTGCAGGAAGGCCAGTTCATCGCGGTGCAGGCTGACCGGCAAATGATGCATGGCCCTGCCCTGTTTGAGCACCTGGTTGAAACGCAGCGAACCGGGCAACCTGAAGGCCGGTACCTGCTTCTGCACGCTGCGCAGGATGAAGTTCATTGCCGCGCCCTTGAAGGTGCCCAGCAAGTCGCCAATGGCCGCGACCACCACTCGCTTGACGCTGCTGCCCACCATGGCTTTTTCCAGGGTATGCGCGAAATTTTCGAAGATCACCACGGTTTCGGCGCCACTGTCCTTGAGCAGGTGCTTGAGTTCGTGGGCGGTGTACAACGGGTTGACGTTGACCACTACCGCCCCGGCCAGGATCGTGCCCAGCAGGCAGATCGGGTACTGCAAGCAGTTGGGCATCATCAGGGCCACGCGGTCGCCCTTCTTCACGCCCTGGTCCTGCAGCCAGGCGGCAAAGGCAATGCCCTGGGTGCGCCAATCGGCATAGGTCATTTGCGTGCCGATGCTGACGTAGGCCACCCGTTCACGGAACTTCTCCAGGTGCTCCAGGAACACTTCGCGCAGCGACGGGTAGTCCTCGATCCCGGCGTCAATGTCCGCTGGCACGCCGGGCAGGTAAGTGTTCAACCAGATGCGTTCGGTGTGTTCCAGGCTGATAGCGTTCATCGCAGTGTCCTTATTGTTGTTTTTGATAGCGCTACTTTTCGACGATGGCGGTGATACCCAACCCACCCGCCGCGCAGATCGAGATCAGGCCGCGACCGCCACCGCGTTCATGGATGGCCTTGGCCAGCGCCGCCAGTTGCCGGCCACCGGTGGCCGCAAAGGGATGGCCGCAGCCCAGTGAGCCGCCGTTGACGTTCATTTTGGCCCGGTCAATGGTGCCCAGGGGGGCGTCAAGGCCGAGTCGCTCGCGGCAATACTGCGGGTCTTCCCACGCCTTGAGCGTGCACAACACCTGGGCGGCGAACGCTTCGTGGACCTCGAAGAAATCGAAGTCGGCAAAACTCAAGCCTTCACGCGCAAGCATGCGTGGCACGGCGTAAGCCGGCGCCATCAGCAGGCCCTCGGTGCCGTCGACAAAATTTACCGCAGCCGTTTCGCCGGTGCGCAAGTAGGCCAACACCGGCCAGCCATTGGCGGCGGCCCATTCTTCACTGGCCAGCAGCACCACCGAGGCGCCATCGGTCAGGGGCGTGGAGTTGCCAGCGGTGAGCGTGCCGTTCTGGCGGTCGAAGGCCGGCGACAAGCCGGCGAGCTTTTCCAGGCTGATATCGGCACGCAGGTTGTTGTCACGGGCCAAGCCGCGATGGGGGCTGATCAGGTCGTCGAAGAAGCCGCGTTTATAAGCCGCATCCAGGCGCTGGTGGCTGGTGAGGGTCAGCTCGTCCTGGGCCAGGCGCTTGATCTGCCAGCGCTTGGCCATTTCTTCGCAGTGCTCGCCCATGGACAGGCCGGTGCGCGGCTCGCCATTGCGCGGCAGCAACGGTTTAAACAGCATCGATGGGCGTACTTTCATCAAGGCCTTGAGCTTGCCGCCCAGGCTTTTGGCGCGATTGGCCGCAAGCAAGGTATGGCGCAAGGATTCGTTGATGCCAATGGGCGCGTCGGAGGTGGTGTCGGCACCACCGGCAACGCCCACTTCGATCTGGCCGAGGGCGATTTTATTGGCCACCAGCAGTGCGGCTTCAAGCCCTGTGCCACAGGCTTGTTGCACATCATAGGCAGGGGTTTGCGCAGACAACGTGGTGGACAACAGCGCCTCGCGGGCCAGGTTGAAATCCCGCGAGTGCTTGATCACCGCTCCGGCGGCAAACTCACCCAGGCGTTGGCCGTGCAGGTTGTAGCGCTCCACCAATCCTTGCAGGGCGGCGACCAGCAGGTCCTGGTTACTGTCGTGGGCATACACCGTGTTGGAGCGCGCAAATGGAATACGGTTGCCGCCGATAATCGCCACGCGGCGGGTCGGGGCTGGGGTAAAACTGTAGTCACTCATTGCTGGCTCTCTTTCCAAATGAATAGCCCGCGCATATGGGGCTTGTCCCCGGCGAAATTGCGCACTTCGAACTCGCGCCGTGGCCCGCTCACGGGGTGGCCCCACAGGGCGACCTGGCCGGGCAGGAAGATCGGCAATTTGAAGTCGCAATGGGCCTCGGCCTGGTCCAGGCCACCGGGCGGCTGTTGCGCTGCCAATGCGCGGCCCAGGGTCCACATGCCATGGGCGATGGCGCGACGAAAGCCGAACAGCCTGGCACCGATGACCGACGTGTGAATGGGATTGAAATCCCCCGAGACCTTGGCAAAGCGTCGCCCCAGGTCGGCGGGCAGTACCCAGCGCTGGGTGCGTAACAGACGGTCTTCCTGCAGTGGCAGAGGGTCATTCCAGGGTTCGCCCACCGGATTGCTGACGTCACGGCGCAAATACAGACTGTCGCTTTCCCACACCAGGGTTTCCTGGCTGTAGGCACGGGTGGCGATACTCAAGGCCTGCCCTTTCGGATGGGCCACCCAGCGCTCGCAATACACCTCCAGGCGCAGCGCCTGGCCCTCGTGCAGGCGCTGGTGCTGACGAATGCGATTGGCCAGGTGCACCATGCCACTGGCCGGGTACGGGAAGCTTGGCCGGGTCAGCAGCATGAGGTGCAGGGGGAACGCCAGCACATGGGGATAGGACAATGGCACGCCCTGTTCGCGACGAAAGCCACACGCCCGTGCGTAAGCGGCGATACCGGCCGGCGAAAGCTCCACCGCGCTGCGCACCAGGCGCGCTGTGGGCAATGGCGGCGCACCGTCTAACTTGGGTTTGCGCAAGGCGCGCAGGCCGTCGAGCAACAACTGCGTGCGCGACGGCGGTGGGTCGATAATCTGCGTCACGTAGTCCATCGGTCAGGCTCCCAACAGGCTTTGGCCGCACACCCGCACCACCTGGCCATTGACGCCGCCCGACGCCGGATGCGCCAGCCAGGCAATGGTCTCGGCCACGTCGATGGGTTGCCCGCCTTGGGACAACGAATTCATGCGCCGCCCCGCTTCGCGGATCATCAGCGGGATCTTCGCGGTCATCTGGGTCTCGATAAAGCCGGGCGCCACCGCGTTCACCGTGACCTGCCGGGCTGCCGCACGCGGTGCCAGGCCCTGTACCAGGCCGATCACACCGGCCTTGGACGTGGCGTAGTTGCTCTGCCCCAGGTTGCCGGCAATACCGGAAATCGACGACACGCACACAATGCGCCCACCGGGGTTCAAACCCTGACTGTCGAGCAAGGCCTCACTGAGCTGCCACGGCGCTTCGAGATTGACCGCCAGCACACTGCGCCAGGCGCCCTCGGTCATTTTGGCGATGGTCTTGTCGCGGGTGATCCCGGCGTTGTGCACCACCACATCAAAGGCGCCATATTGGCTGACGTGGGTTTGCAACAGTGAGACGGTGTCGGCGGCGGTGATATCCAGGGGCAACGCTGAACCGCCCACGCTGGTCGCCGCCTGCTGCAAGGCTTCCTGGGCCTGGGGCACGTCCACACACACCACATGGGCACCGTCCCGCGCCAGCACCTGGGCAATCGCCAGGCCGATGCCACGGGAGGCGCCGGTGACCAGGGCGCGTTTGCCGGCAAAGGGTTTGTCCCAGTTGATGGCGGCAAGGCCATCGACCGGTTTTTCCAGGCGCACCACCTGCCCCGAGACATAGGCGGAACGGCGCGACAGGAAAAACCCCAGGCTGCTGTCCAGCGCGTCTTCCGCGCCCGGCGCCACGTACAGCAGTTGCACGGTGATCGCGCGGCGCAGTTCCTTGGCCAGCGACCGCACCAAGCCTTCAAGGGCGCGTTGGGCGATGGCCTGGGGCAAGTCGTCGCAATGCTCGGGTGCCGTGCCGAGTACCACCACCCGGCCATGCTGGCTGAGGCGCTTGGCATTGCTGTGAAAGAACAGGTAAAGCTCATCCAACTGTCGCAGGTCGGTCACGCCGCTGGCGTCGAACACCGCGCCTTGCACCTTGACCGTGGACGGTGCCTTGAGCGTCGCCGGGCTCGCGGCGACGGTGTCGGTGGCGCTTAACACGCGCTGCACCGAGGCCACCAGGCGCCCTGCCCCGGCGATGATCACAGGATTAGCCAGGCCGGCCTGGCCGCTGCGATGCCGTTGCAGGGGCAAGGGTTGCGGCAAGCCGACCGCCTGGGCCAGACGCCGGCCCCAGGGGGAATTGACGAACGAAAGGTAGCTGTCACTCATGGTAAGCACTCACTCACACCACATACTTGCCTTGTAAACCCGATCGAATGTGGGAGCTGGCTTGCCTGCGATGCCCGCGATTGGGTGTGTCAGTCAAACCGAGGTGATGCCATCGCAGGCAAGCCAGCTCCCACAGGTGGACCGGGTTTTCTCTTAATTGACCGGGACGCTGCGCCGTTTGGCCACCGGCTCGAGCGCCTGCTTACGCTGCTGCAGAGCCTCCAGCAAACCAAAGTCCTGGGGAAAGTCATCCACCTGGATACCGTGGTCGGCGTATTCCACATAGCGCGCCAGCAAGGCGTCTTCGTCGTCGCTGATCAAATCCAGCGCCCGCGCCTTCACGCGCCAATCGGTGAAGGCCGTGGCAGAAATCGGCAGCGGGCCGAGCAGACCTTGCTTGATGGCGGGCTTTAGCCGCGCCTCGATCAGCTCCACTTGGGGCAGCAAACGGAAACCCAATTCGCCGTAGGCCAGCTTGTCGACTTCCGGACGTGGGATGTAGGAGTTGGCCAGCAACCGGTCGCGGGTCTCGCCAGGGGTCTGCACCACCTCCGCCACCTGCGCCAACAGGCGGTCCGACGGTTTGCGCAGCGGGATGCCAAACGGAAAGCTCAAGGTGCGCACCACTGCTGCTGCGGGTTTTGAAGGGTAGTTGTCGAGCACTTCGGCCAAGGCCTCGTGGGCGCGCAACAACGCGTCCTGGGCCGCCCAGTGAACGAGAGGCAAGTCCGCCTGGGGCCTGCCGTCATCCTCGAAGCGCTTGAGCACGCAAGACAGGATGTACAGCTGCGACAACATATCCCCCAGGCGCCCGGTAATACTTTCCTTGCGTTTGAGGGCACCGCCCAGCACGCCCATGGAGATATCCGAGATCAGCGCCAGCACCACCGACAGCCGATTGGCCTGGCGGTAGTAGGCAGCCAGCGCCGGGTCGGTCTTGGCCGGGGCCGCAATCAGGCGCCCGCCGGTCAGGGCATGCACCGCTGCGCGTACGGTGTTGGCCACGACAAAACTCACATGGCCAAACATTGCGCTGTCGAAGTCTTCCAGGGCCTTGCGCCGGTCGGGGTTGTGCGCCGCCTCCATCTCGCGGAACACGTAGGGATGGCAACGAATCAAGCCCTGGCCAAAGATGATCAGACAGCGGGTCATGATGTTCGCGCCCTCCACCGTAATGGCGATGGGACTTTGCTGGTAGGCACGGGCGAGGAAGTTATTGGGGCCCATGCAGATGCCTTTGCCGGCGACGATGTCCATGCCGTCGTTGACGATGATGCGCGCCCGCTCTGTGACGTGGTACTTGGCAATGGCCGAGATCACCGAGGGTTTCTCACCGGCGTCCAGGGACGCCACCGACACCTTGCGCACCGCATCGCAGGCATACAGATGCCCGGCCATGCGCGCCAGCGGCGCCTGCACACCTTCGAACTTGCCGATGGGCAGGCCGAATTGCTTGCGCATCGCCGCATAGGCTGTGGTACCGCGCACCGCCACTTTACCCAGGCCGACGTTGGCCGAAGGCAGGGAAATCGCCCGACCTGCCGCCAGGCATTCCATCAACATGCGCCAACCGTTGCCGATTTGTTCGCGGCCACCGATCACCCACTCCAGGGGAATGAACACATCCTTGCCAGTGGTAGGACCATTCTGGAATACCGCATTCAACGGCCAGTGACGCCGGCCGCTGTTCACCCCTGGATGGGAGGTGGGGATCAACGCACAGGTAATGCCCAGGGAGCCTGGCGCGCCAAGCAAGCCCTGCGGGTCTTCGGCGCGGAACGCCAGGCCCAGCACCGTGGCAATCGGGCCGAGGGTGATGTAGCACTTGTCCCAGGTCACTTTGAAACCCAGTACTTCCTCGCCCTCATGCATGCCTTTGCAGACAATGCCCAGGTCGGGGATCGCGCCTGCATCGGAGCCGGCATACGGGCTGGTCAGGGCGAAACACGGAATGTCGTCACCGCGTGCCAGGCGCGGCAGGTAGTAGTTGCGCTGGGCGTCGGTGCCGTAATGCAGCAGCAACTCGGCCGGGCCCAGGGAGTTGGGGACCATCACCGAAATCGCTGCCGCCGAGCAGCGTGTCGACAGCTTCATCACCACTTGGGAATGGGCGTAGTGGGAGAAGCCTTTGCCGCCGTACTGCTTGGGAATGATCATGCCGAGGAACCCGGCATCCTTGGTGTACTGCCAGCCTTCGGGGGACATGTCCTGCCAGACCTGTGTGGTTTCCCAGTCGTTGGCGATGTCGCACAGGGTTTCGACTTCGTTGTCGAGGAAGGCTTGCTCCTCCGCGCTCAGGCTGGCCGGCGCGGCTTGCAGCAGACGCTGCCAGTCGGGCTTGCCGCTGAACAGCTCGGCATCCCACCACACGGTGCCGGACTCGATGGCCGCACGCTCGGTATCGGACATCGCCGGCATGATCGTGCGAAACAGGCCCAGAGCCTTGGTGGTCAACAGTTTGCGGCGCAGGGGTTTGATCGCCAGCACCAAGGCGGGCAGCACCACCAGCAAAGCCGCGACAGTAAGGCCCAGGCCGGCCACCGCGTTGAACAGGTAACCAGCCGCCAGCCAAAGGATGCCGGCGCTTAGCCACAGGGCGGCGGCGGCTTGTCGGTAAGCCAGGGCAATCGCTGCTGCGATACCCACCAATAACCAGATAAGCATGGGGGAGACCTCTACTTGATTCAGGACGTGAAACCACACTACAAACTTCAAATCATTAATTCAAATTTTGTTTTGAAATTTTTATTTAATTCCTTGCCGAAAAAATAGGCTGACCGGGTCAGCCTGACGAAAGAAGGAATCAACGTACGTCGCCGAAAACGAAAGCCATGGCAAGGCCTCCAGATGCGCTGAGTGCCCTGCCTTGCACGCGCCTCAGAACTTATAAGTCGCCGACAGGCTGACCACGTCACCTGAGGATTCAGCTTTGCCGTCCAGCTGCGCGCCTCCAAGGCGGTCAACGTTCTTGGTCTTCAGATTGACCTTCTGGACGAATTGGTGCGAGTAGGCGGCATCCACCGACAGGCCTGGTACCGCCTTGATGTCATAACCTGCACCAAACGCAAGGAAGTAGCGATCCCCGTCGGGGATCCGAGGGTCACGGGTGGAGTTTCGGGTCGGTGTCTGGTCGTAAGCCACGCCGGCACGGAGGGTGAGTTCGTCGGTCGCTTTGTAGTCGCCGCCGATAGAAGTCATCCACGCGTTCTTGTAGTTGTAGGGTATGGCAACGATGGTCGAGCCCTGTGACTTGAGCGTGAGGTCCTTGAACGAGGACCACTCTGTCCACTGGGCACTCACGCCCAGCGTCCAGCGATCATTGAACTGGTGGACCCAGTCAATCGCCGCCGTCGCCGGGATATCCAATTGAGCACTAGCATGCGCGCCATCCGGGAACAGTTTGAGACCAGGGTAGGCCATTTCAACCAGCGTTTCGCCGTTCGGACCAATCGGGTTGGTCATCGCGTTACGGCCAATCGCGTCTGTATAAACGTCGTACTTGCCCGTCATCTTGTTTTTGATCTTGGCGTGATAATTCACGCCCAGCGTGTCTTGCGCCGTCGGCTTCCAAACCACGCCGCCAAACCAGCCCACTGAGATATTGTCGACTTTCACGCGTATCAAGGAATGCCCGACGCCGGTCGGAAAACCGGTGCCTCCCAGACCGGGAGAGACATCCGCGGCAGCCAGCAGGTCAACGTTCTGGCTGACGTTCCCTTGGCTACGTTGAACGATGGCACCGGCACCGACGGAAAACTCATCATTGACCTTGAATGACAAGGAGCCTGTCAGGCCAATGGTCTCGATCTTGGTGTCAACGGCGAAATCTCGCAGCTTAGAGTTTTCGTTCCACGTACTTTTCATGCCTTGCGGTACGACTTGGCTCAGGCCAAAAGCAAAACGGTCGCCGATGGGCATGACCATAAAGCCAGTAGGTAGCCATGCGGTGAAACCACCCTGGCCGCCATTATTCGTATTCAGCGTCGGATCGCCCAGGTTGCCCTGATCATCCAGCACCGGCGTATTGGTCACCGGGTTACCGTTATGGTCATACGCCTGGCCAGAATATTTGATCTTGATCCGGGCGTAATCGACGGTCTGCTGCACGATGGTTGAATCGATGAACGCCATGGCCGCCGGGTTGTTGTACGCGGCACTGGGGTCGTTCTTGAACAATGAACCGCCACCAAACGCGCGCCCCCAGCCAGGCGCACCGTAGGTTGGCGTGGAGAAGCCGCCCGCCTGCACATTTCCTGTGGTCATCAAGCCTCCCAACAGCGCCAACCCCAGTAACGTGTGAGCGTGTTGTTTCTTATTATTCATGCGCTGCTCCTTATTATTATTTCGCCCGGCCCCTGCCGATGGGTCGTGTGGCCGTAGGCAGACCGTAAGTACCCTGCCCAACCGATGCCTCGCATGAGGCATCGGCCTTTCAACGGGTGATCAGCCCTCTGGAGTCACATGCTTACGGGTTAACCGTCAGCGTCGGGGCAACAACATTCAGCGATACGACAGTGCAGTTGCCGGTCAGCGACTGATTGGTAGCCGAAAGTGTTTTGGTACCAGGAGTCCAAGCCACGGCAATGGTGGTAGGGCCGCAGTTAGTGGCCGGAATCGAGGAGATTTTGTAGCCTACGTTGGTCACGGTGCCGGTGGTGCCCGTCGCAGCGGTAAGAACCCAAGGCAGGTTAGTCAGCGTGGGCAGTGCGCACAGGCCGCCGCCGGTCAAGGAAGCACCGTTGATAGAAGCCACGCCACCGCTAACGTTGCCGGTAAAGGTAATGCCGCAAGTCACTGCCGCACCAAAGGATGAGGGCGACTTCACCACGATGGTACCGGCATTAGTCGAGAACGGACCGTCTGGAGAAACGGAAGCCGCGCTCGCCATGGAGGCGGCACCAAAGCACAGAGCAAACGAAGTTGCACAAACGAGGGTTTTCAAGCTTTTCATTGTTTTTCCTCACATGTTATGGCGATTCATTTCGCCAGGGGTAATGGCCATGATCGAGAGGTCACGGTGAAACTGCAGAACTTCCCTTTCCAGCCAAATTTCAATGCATTTACCGCTACAACAGTCGGAACGCGCTATTCGACAACTTTGAAGTTGGGCGGCATCTTGATCGACACCGTCTTGATCTTGCAGTCTTCGCCAATCGCAACATCAGCGGCTTCCAACTTGCCGGTGGCGTTATCCCAAGTTCCGTCGGCCGTCGACGGCCCACACTTGCCGCCCAGGCCAAAGGCATGCACGTCCACGCTGATCTTCGACATGGAGCCGCTTTTTGTATCTTTGGCGATTAACACCCAAGGCAAGTTGATGGCTTCGACACGGCTGCACTTGAGGCCACCGTCGAACTCGACTTTGTCGACATTCACCGATGAACCATCGGCTGCAACCTTGCCGGCTACCTTGATGGTGCAGTCGGCACTGATGAGCTTGCCTTTGGAAAAGCTGATAGGTCCCTGGGCGGTGAAGGCACTGCCAGCGGGTTCGATACGCGCAGCCTGGGCCTGGTGGTAAGCAATCAAACCCATGGCCGCCAACAGGATGTGGGCGGTGAACTTGGCAGAACTTTGCATGGTGTACGTCCTTCCCTTGAAATTATTGTTGTAGGGTCAAACCACGTTCTTGCATTTCATTACCGGGGGCGATCAGAACCTGCGCGATACACAGATCCCGAGTACGCCCTTACCGCTTGATACGTATCAAAATGGTTTGGCAGTGCCGCTGTACTTCTCCAGATACTTCAAGCGCTTTGACGGTTGAAGATTGGTCAGGTTGATATCGCCGGCATAGTGATTCAGTACACGATGGTCCATGCGACGCCGCCACAAGTACGGCACATAAGCCCAGACAATCATGCTGGCGTAGCCATACGGAAGTTGCGGTGACTCATCAAAGTGACGCAGCGACTGATAACTACGCGTAGGGTTGGCATGGTGATCGGAGTGCCGCTGCAACTGGAACAGAAAGATATTGGTGACAATTCGATTACTGTTCCACGAGTGACGCGGCGAGCAGCGTTCATAACGGCCATTGGGCAACTTCTGACGCTTGAGGCCGTAATGCTCGACGTAGTTCACCACTTCCAGCAACGAGAACCCGTAGATGCCCTGGATAATCAGGAACGGAATTACCGCCGCCCCCAGCCAGGCAATCATTGCGCCCCACAACACCACGCTGTACATCCAGGCGCTGAGTACGGCGTTCTTCCAGTGCAAGGTCGGCAGGCCGAGTTTGCGCAGGCGTTCGCGCTCCAGGTTCCAGGCCGACACGGCGCTGAACCACACCGAGCGCGGCAGGAATGCCCAGAAACTTTCACCGAGGCGCGAGCTGGCCGGGTCTTCCGGGGTGGCGACCCGTACGTGATGGCCACGGTTATGTTCGGTGTAGAAGTGGCCGTAGAAGGTCGGCGCCAGGGTGACCTTGGCCAGGAACACTTCCAGGGGTTTGGGTTTGTGCCCCAGTTCATGGGCGGTATTGATGGCAATACCGGTGGCGGCACCGGTGGACATGGCCATGCCCACATAAGTCAACCAGCTGACTGCACCGTGAAGTTCAGTGCGCGCGGTGATGAACGCGGCGGTCTTGACCAACCAGCTTGAGGGTTCCAGGGTGGCCGTGGCGTGCAACAGGCCGCCGTTGATGATCCAGTCGATACCGCCAGCAGCGAGCCAACCGGTGATGACCACCGAGGCAATCACAAACAGCACGCCGGTGTAGACGATCCAGCGGTAGTAGCGTTGGGATTCAAGGTGGCTGACCGCAGATTCGGGCGGGTTGCTGACGTCTTCGCCGAGCAGGCCGTCAATCAGCGGAATCAGGCCGAAGATCACCAGTACGCCCACCCACCACAATTGCTGCACGCCTGTGGTGATGGCAAGGGCGCCGGAGAGCAAGGGCGTCGCCAGCGGCATGATGCCGAGCCACCACAGGTGGCGTTTGCCGTCGGCCCAGACATGCGGGGCTGCCAGAGTCTGGTTCATGGCAGCCTCCGAACGCATTCGGTGGGCAACGAGGCAGGCGACAGGTATACGGAGCGTTGACTGCTCCGGGAAATCAACCATGCGATAAAAGGCGTTTTTTTCATTATTTTATTCGCTCTTAGGCATTTCAAAAATAATTTCAAATTACACATTGAAATAATTTTTTTAAATAAATAGCGCGGAATCGTTAGGTCGTCAACTAGTTTCTCCAGCCCTTTTTTCCGTGACCGAGCAGTCTCTTTACAGCCGTTTGGTCAGGTACTCAGGGGCAGGCGTCAACGCCAGGCGCCGCAGTCAGGTGGCACTGTTACTGGCTCGCCAGGGCGACAGGTGGGTTTAGCGGCCGGACGCTCTCGCCGGGTCGAGCCCGCTTGGCCACCTGCTCCACCAGCGCCGCCACGCGCTCGGTGGCGGTGATCGGCAACATATGCCCCCGGCCTTCGATCACCTGCATTTTCAGCCCTGGCACCTTGCTGGCCAGGGCCTGGCCGTGTTTCTGGAAGTCGAGCACCTTGTCCTGCGCGCCGTAGATCAGGCCGATGGGCAGGGTCAATCGGGAGTAGCGCTTGACCATTTCCGGCAAGTGGTCATTGACCCGGTTGATCTCGGTGGAAGCGGCGTAGAAATTGTCGGGTCGCATGCCCAGCAAACCGCCGCCACGGGTGGCGAAGTCCGGTGGCGCAGGATCGGGGGCAAACACGCCCTTCACCACCGAGTCTTGGGTCAGCAGGCCGATGGGCAGGGTCAAGGTGTGGGCCACCCAGCGCCGCAGCCAGGCCGGGCGCACGGCCAGAGACAGGAACACCAGCGGCAGCATGCGTTGGGGGTGAGTCAAGGGCGCAACCAGCACCAGCCCGGAAACGGCATGGGGATGGTCAAGGGCCAGCGCCAGGGCAATCGCGCCGCCCAGGGAGTGCCCCAGTACCAGCGGTTTGCCCAGGTCCAGCGTATTGATAAAGGCCGCGATTTGTCGCGCCTGGGCCGGCAGGTCTGCCGGCGTGCCGCTGTGCCGGGTGGAATAGCCTGAGCCCGGCCGGTCGAGGCTGATGACCCGAAAATGCTCACGCAACTGGCCGGACAAGGCATAGGTCAGGTTGCGACTACTGCCCATCAGCCCGTGGATCATCACCAGCGGCGGGCCCTTGCCCTCTTCGACATAATGAAAGCGCTCGCCATCTACCTCGACGAAGCGCCCGTTGATCGGCACAGTCGCTTCAATGCGCCGCGTCATCCAGGCACTCAAGCCCCACAACGCAGCACTGGCGCCCGCCAGCACACCCGCAGCGACAACCCATTCGACAGCCATAGCTCGGTCCTCTGCTTCCCTGCTGCTGGCGACCCGACCGGAATTGATCTGGCCCCAGCCATCGTCCACACCCTGGACCTACACTTCATGCATACCACGTTCGTCCGTCGGACAAATCGCTCATGCGCAGCAAGGTCCTAGCGTAGGCGAATTTTTCAGGTAGATTATTTAAAATCTTTTTTAAAATAAATAATTCAATTTTCCTTTGCAATGGTGTTCTATCTAAAAGACAAAACAAAAACAGGAGCACATCCGATGCCCAAGCGTTTTATTGACGAGGCAGCCCTATGAATGCCCCCAGTGACTCAATTGACATCGCCATCATTGGCTCCGGGTTCGCGGGCCTGTGCATGGCGATCAAACTCAAGGAAGCCGGGATCACCGACTTCTTTATTGCCGAACAGGCCGAGACCCTCGGCGGTACGTGGCGCGACAACCACTACCCAGGTTGCGCCTGCGACGTGCAGTCCCATGTGTATTCGTTTTCCTTTGCGCCCAACCCGAACTGGACGCGACAGTTCGCGGCGCAACCCGAGATTCGCGCCTATCTGGAAGACTGCGCCAGGCGCTTCGAACTGGCGCCCTACCTGCGCTTTGGCATGGGCCTGCAACGTGCGGTGTTTGATGAACAACAACAGCGCTGGCAACTGACCTTCAGCGACGGCCGCCAGGTCAGCGCACGGGTGCTGGTGTCGGGCATGGGGGGGTTGTCACGCCCGGCAATGCCGGATATCCCAGGGCTGGAGAGTTTCAAGGGCAAGCGCTTCCACTCCCAGCAGTGGGATCACGAGTACTCCTTGAAGGGCAAGCGCGTGGCGGTGATCGGCACCGGTGCCAGCGCTATCCAGTTCGTGCCACAGATCGCCCCGCAGGTAGCGCATCTGGACCTGTTCCAGCGCACACCGCCCTGGATCATGCCCAAGCCTGATCGGCCGATTTCAGCGTTCGAACGCTGGTTGTTCAAGCATGTACCGCTCACCCAAAGGCTGGTGCGCGCTGCGCTTTACTGGGCGCTGGAAGGCCGTGTGGTGGGCTTTGCCCTGCATCCACGCCTGATGAAAATGGTGCAGAAAATCGCCCTGCGTCATCTGCGCAAACAAGTGGCCCGCCCTTCCCTGCGCAAAACCCTGACGCCGGACTACACCATCGGCTGCAAGCGGGTGTTGATCTCCAACGACTACTACCCGGCACTCTCGCGCAGCAATGTCGAGGTGGTCACCGACAGCGTACTGCGCATCGAAGCCGACGGCGTGATTACCGCCGACGGTATCAAGCACCCCGCCGATTGCCTGATCTTCGGCACGGGTTTCCAGGCCAGCGACCCGTTGCCCCGTGGCTGCATCATCGGCCGTGACGGCATCGACCTGATGGACGCCTGGCGCGATGGCGCCCATGCCTACAAAGGCACCACCGTGCCGGGCTACCCGAACCTGTTTCTGATCGTGGGCCCCAACACCGGCCTGGGGCATAACTCGATGATCCTGATGATCGAGGCCCAGGTCGCGTACATCCTCGACGCCCTGAAACACATGCAGCGCCAGCGCCTTGCCACGGTAGAGGTCAAGCCCGCCGTGGAGCACGCCTACAACCAGCAGTTGCAGGACAAGCTCAAGCGCACCATCTGGAACACCGGCGGCTGCCAGAGCTGGTACCTCGACCCGCGCACCGGCAAGAACACCACGCTGTGGCCCGGCTCGACCTGGCGCTTCAAGCAGGTCACCCGGCATTTTGCCCTCAAGGACTACAGCGTCAGCCAGGCGCCGGCGCCCGCCCTGCCGCGAGCGGTTGCAACGCCCCACTCCACCACAGAAGGCAGCCTGTCATGAAGTCATTCAACGGCCGCGTCGCGGCGATCACCGGCGCGGCTTCCGGCATGGGCCGCGCACTGGCCCTGGCCCTGGCGCGGGAGGGGTGCCACCTGGCGCTGGCAGACAAAAACAGCCAGGGCCTGGAACAGACCCTGGCGCTGATCCGCACCTCGACCTTGTCGCCCGTCACTGTCACCACCCAAGTGCTGGACGTGTCCGACCGCCAGGCCATGCACGATTGGGCAGCACGCTGCGCGGCCGAGCACGGCCAGGTCAACCTGGTCTTCAATAATGCCGGGGTGGCGCTGTCGAGCACCGTCGAAGGGGTGGATTACGCCGACCTGGAATGGATCGTCGGCATCAACTTCTGGGGAGTGGTACATGGCACCAAGGCATTCCTGCCGTACCTCAAGGCCAGCGGTGACGGGCACATCATCAATACGTCCAGCGTGTTCGGCCTGTTCGCCCAGCCCGGCATGAGCGGCTACAACGCTACAAAGTTCGCGGTACGCGGCTTCACCGAAGCCTTGCGCCAGGAACTCGACCTGCAACGCTGCGGCGTCTCGGCCACCTGTGTACACCCCGGTGGTATTCGTACCGATATCTGCCGCAGCAGCCGCATCGACGCGAACATGACCGGTTTTCTCATCCACAGCGAGCAACAAGCCCGCGCCGATTTCGAAAAACTCTTTATCACCGACGCCGACCAGGCCGCCAAAGTGATCCTGCAAGGCGTACACAAAAACAAGCGCCGCGTGCTGATTGGCCGCGATGCCTATTTCCTCGACCTGCTCGCCCGTTGCCTGCCGGCGGCCTATCAGGCGCTGGTGGTGTTTGCCAGCAAGCGCATGGCGCCCAAGCCGCGCACGCCGGTGTTTGAAACCAACGACGAGCCTCGACTCTGAACAGGAGGACGCACCATGTTGCCGATCCGTCGCGATATCCGTTTTGCCTTGCCTGCCGAGCGCATCAAGAACTGGCACGAACAAGGGCCTGTGGTCAGCCATTTCTTCAATGCCCTGTCGTTGCTGTTTCCCCAGGGCGAGCTGTTCTTCATGGACAGCGTGCGCCACTACCGTGGGCAGATCGATGATGCCGAACTGAAAAAAGAGATCCAGGGGTTTATCGGCCAGGAGGCCATGCACAGCCGGGAGCACGTGGCGTATAACGACTTGCTGCAAGCGGCCGGCCTGCCGGCGCACACCCTTGACCGACGCTTGAAGTTCTTCCTCGACCTGCAGAAAAAACACCTGCCGGCGTCGTTCAACCTGGCGGTGACCATCGCCCTGGAACACTACACCGCCATGCTCGCGGAAATCCTGCTGAGCGACCCGTCGCGCTTTGGCGACTCACTCAAGGGTTACCAGCAGATGTGGTACTGGCACGCCCTGGAAGAAACCGAACATAAAGCCGTGGCGTTCGATGTATGGAACAGGGTGATTAAACCAGGGCCTGCACGTTACCTGCTGCGCACGGGGACCATGCTGACCACCAGCGTGCTGTTCTGGGTGGTGGTGCTGGATTTTCACGTGCGCCTGTTGATTGCCGACCGCACTTCGGGCGGCACGCTGAAGGGCTTGTGGCGCATGGTTAAGTTCTTGTATGGGCCCAAGGGGGTGTTTCCACGGATGTGCCGGCCGTGGCTGCATTATTTCAAACCGGGCTTTCATCCTTGGGATCATGACAACCGGGCACGGTTGACGGGCATTGACCGGTTGGTCGAAGAGATAGAGCGCACGCGCCGCAGTTACGGCGCTTATCAAACTGACGCCCCTTGACCTAAATGTGGGAGCGGGCTTGCTCGCGAAAGCGGTGGGTCAGTCATATTGATGTCGACTGACACGCCGCCTTCGCGAGCAAGCCCGCTCCCACAGGGGGATCGCATTAGGGCAGAGAGGGTTACGCCAGGCTCTTGCTGACCACCTCAAACACATCGCTGGACAGCTCACCCGCGCCCAGGATGCGCTCCAGCTCCGCTTTCATCAGCGCCTGCCGTGCGCTGTCGTATTTACGCCAGCGTGTCAGCGGCGCCAGTTGGCGCGAGGCGATCTGCGGGTTCAACGTATTGAGCTGGATCACCAGGTCCGCCAGGAAACGGTAGCCCGAGCCATCCGCCGCATGGAAGTTGATCAGGTTCTGCCCGGCAAATGCGCCCACCAGCGCGCGCACCTTGTTGGGGTTCTTGATGGTGAACGCCGGGTGCTCCATCAGCGCCTTGACCCGCGCCAGCCCGCCCGGCAAGGTGCTGCCGGCCTGTACGCTGAACCATTGGTCCATGACCAGCGGGTTGTCCTTGAAGTTTTCGGCAAACACCGCCAAGGCCTGGGCTTTCTCTGCTTCGAACGGCGAGTTCACCAGCACCGCCAACGCCGTCAGGCGTTCGGTCATGTTATCGCTGGTGTCGAACTGATCCAGGGTGGCCGCCAATACTTCTGGCTTGCCGCTGAGCATCAAGTAAGACAGCGCGATGTTCTGCAGCGCACGGCGGGCGAAGTGCTCGGCTTCTGCCACGTAAGGCGTTTGCTTGGACAGCTCGCGGTTGGCCTGGTAGCGCAGCCACAAGCCTTCGAACAGGTTGTCGGCCAGTTGCTTGCGGGCAAACTCGCGGGCAGCGTGGATAGCGTCCACATCCGCCACCTCGCTGATTTCCGTGAGGTAGGCTTCGCTCGGCAGCGAGAGCATTTCGGCGACCATGGCCTGGTCCAGGCTTTCATCGCTCAACACCGTGCGCAGCGCGTCGATCAAGCGCTGATCAAGCTTCAGCGACTGGCCCGCCTGGTGCTGGCCGATCAGTTCCTGCAATACCTGCACGGCCAACTGCTGGCCAGCATCCCAGCGGTTGAAACCGTCGCTGTCGTGCTGCATCAGGAACATCAGTTGATCGCGGCTGTAGGGGAAGCTGAGCTTCACCGGCGCCGAGAAACCACGCAGCAACGAAGGCAAGGGTTTTTCAGCGATGTCGACGAAGGTAAACGTCTGCTCCGCTTCGGTTACCGAGATCACCCTTGAGGTGCCACCCGCCGTTGCTTCACCGGCCAGGCGCAAGGCAATGCCGGCGCCCTGCCCGTCCAGCAAGCCCAGCTCTACCGGGATCACAAAGGGCAATTTCTCGACCTTGTCCGGAGTCGGCGGGCAGCTCTGGCGGAAGGTCAGGCTGTAGGTCTTGGCCGCCGCATCGTAAGCCTCGCTTACCGCCAGGCGCGGGGTACCGGCCTGGCTGTACCAGCGCTTGAACTGGCTGAGGTCGGCGCCATTGGCGTCTTCCATGGCCTTGATGAAGTCGTCGCAGGTCACGGCCTGGCCGTCATGGCGTTCGAAATACAGGTCGCTGCCTTTGCGAAAGCCTTCGGCACCGAGCAAGGTGTGGATCATGCCGACCACTTCCGAGCCCTTTTCATACACGGTCAGGGTGTAGAAGTTGGAGATCTCGATAAAGCTGTCCGGGCGCACGGCGTGGGCCATGGGGCCGGCATCTTCAGCGAACTGGTGGGTACGCAGGTACGCCACGTCCTGGATGCGCTTGACCGTGGCCGAGTTCATGTCGGCAGAGAAGCCCGAGTCACGGAACACGGTGAAGCCTTCCTTGAGCGACAGTTGGAACCAGTCGCGGCAGGTCACGCGGTTACCCGACCAGTTATGGAAATATTCGTGGGCGACGATGGCTTCAACGCGCTGGTGAGCGGCATCGGTAGCGGTTTCGGCGCGGGCCAGCACGGCGCTGGAGTTGAAGATATTGAGGCCCTTGTTCTCCATGGCGCCCATGTTGAAGTCGTTGACCGCCACGATCATGAAGATGTCCAGGTCGTACTCGCGGCCGTAGGTCTCTTCGTCCCAGCGCATGGATTTTTTCAGGCTGGTCATGGCGTGCTGGCACTTGTCGATGTTTTCCGGCTCGACGTAGATGCGCAACGCGACTTCGCGGTTGGTCATGGTGGTGAAGCTGTCTTCGACGCACCACAGGTCACCGGCCACCAGCGCAAACAGGTACGCCGGCTTCTTGAACGGATCTTCCCAGGTCGCCCAATGCCGGCCGTCTTCGCCAGGGCCGCTGGCAATCGGATTGCCGTTGGACAACAGCACCGGATAGCTGTGCTGCTCGGCGATCACCGTGGTGGTGAACACGCTCATCACGTCCGGGCGGTCGAGGTAATAGGTGATCTTGCGGAAACCTTCGGCCTCGCACTGGGTGCAGAACATACCGCTGGATTTGTACAAACCTTCCAGGGCAGTGTTGGTTTCCGGGTGAATCTTGACGGTGGTGTCGAGGGTGAAGGTCTCACTCTTTGGCTGCACGGTCAGATGGCTATCGGTCAGCTGATAGTCAGCGTCCGTCAGCGGCTGGTCGGCCAGGTTGACGCTCAACAGCTCAAGTTGCTGGCCATCGAGCACCAATGGCGGCAAACCGGCGCCGCGCTCGGGATTGCGGCGCATCACCAGCTGCGCGTGGACCAGGCTGTGGTCCTCGAACAACTCGAAGGTCAGGTGCGTCTCGTCGATCAGGTAGTCCGGCGCCTGATAGTCCTTCAGGTAAATCATCTTCGGTTGTTCGGTGCGCATGCTTGGGATCCTTCTACTGATGCACGGCGAGCTGGTAGGCCGTGTATTTACGAATGTTGATAACGCCGGTGTCGAAGATCAGGTATTGGCCCTTGATCCCCAGCAGCGTGCCTTCGGCAATCGGGTTCTTGTCCAGGTTGAAGCTGACGATCTTGGTCGGATACTGCTCGACCGGGTAGCGGATTTCAATCGGCTCGATGTCGGCAATGGTTTGGATGGCTTGCAGGCCAAAGCGTTCCTGCAAACCCAGCAAGCCCTCGGCGCAAGAGGCGAACAGCTCATCACGCACCTGCTTGAGGTCCACCGCTTGCGCCTCGCCCTTGAGCAAGGCGCGCCAGTTGGTCTTGTCGGCCACCTGGCTGCGGAACAAGTCTTCGACGAAGCCCGATTGCTGGCGCGTCGCCACGCGCATGATCGGCAGCGCCTGGCTGGCGCCCTGGTCCAGCCAACGGGTGGGCAACTGTGTAGCACGGGTAATGCCGACCTTGATGCCCGACGAGTTGGCCAGGTACACCACGTGGTCGGTCATGCAGAATGTCTCGCCCCAGCCCGGATCACGGCAGGTACCGGCGTCGTAATGGCAACGCTCGGGGCTCATGATGCACAGGTCACACTGGGCCAGCTTGGTCATGCACGGGTAGCAATAGCCCTGGCTGAAGCTGGTCTTGGTCTTGCGCCCGCAATGGCTGCAATGAATCGCGCCCAGGTATTCCAGGCGGACATGGGTACCGATCAACGGATTGACCGGCACCTCGGTGTCGCCCAGGCGAAAGGCGTATTGAACGGTCGGCTCACCGAGTTGCGCCGACATTTTGCTGACTGCACCGCGACCAATTTCAATCAATGGATCGCATCCGACTTGAACAGGATGTTCGCCACCGGTTCTGACTTGGACGCGCACTCCTGCGGGCCCATATAGCCGGTGCGCTGCTCTTCGGGCAGGTTCTGGATCTCCCAGGCGATCATCGCTTGCAACGACAATTCGCGCTGCTCGGCGGTGAGCTTGCGGCCATCGGACCATTTGCCGATCTCTACCGCGAGCTTGAGGCTCTCGTAGATGTCCGGGGTGATGTTTTCGATCATTTCAGCAAAAGAGGACATAAGGCTCTTCCTTATCAAAGAGACGCTTTGCGACGGTTGTACAAACCGCCGAGCAAACCCGTCAAGCAACCGATGACCAACCCGCCCACATGGGCCGCGTTGGCGATTTCGCCGAAACCGATCATCGAGACCAGCCCCGACAGGCAGAGCAGCAACCACACCAGCATCATCACCAGCACCCCACGGGGCAGGCGATAGGCCGGGTTGGGCGACAATAATTGAAAGATCCAGCAGTGCCCGAGCAGGCCGTACAACACGCCGGACAAGCCGCCAAACAAGCCGGGGCCACCGTAGGCGTATTGCGCGTAGTTGGAGACCAGGCTGAACAACAGGGTCAGGCCCAGCAGGTTGATGCTGCCCTGGCGCGCTTCAATGCGCCGACCCAACTCCCAGTACCACATGCCGTTCATGGCCAGATGCAGGATGCCGAAGTGGATCAGCATCGGCGTGACCAGGCGCCACCACTGCCCCGAGGCCAGCGTGTCGGCCAACGGTGTGAACTGGATGTACTCGCCCAGCACCCGGAACGGCAGGAAGGTCAGCCAGGCCATGGTTTGCAGGTTTTCGCCGAGCAACGTCACGGCCGCGACGATGAGGCTGGCCAGCAAAACCAGCGCGGTGACCGGGCTATGGCGCACCTGCTGGACAAAACCTGGCCGCGCAACCGGCGCCTGCTCGGGAATGTCCAGTTGCTGGTCCGGGTCGCCAGCGGGGAAACGTTGATACAACACGCGCACATCGTCGCTGATGGCCTCGGGCACCCACAGCACCTGTTCACCCGCCTCCTCGCTGACGCGGTGCGGCACCTGCATGCGCTGCAGCAACTTGACGAAGCCGCCCAGGTCGACGCTCAGGGGCAAGCGCAATACAGCTACGGTACTCATGGCATGGCCTCTGGTCGCTCAACGTCGACCCATACGAATTTACGCGGATCCAGTTGGGTTTCCTGGTCGAGTCGATACGCCACCAGCTTGCCGTACAACACTGCGCTGTAGTCCAGGCAGGCCAGGTTCGGGCGGATCGGCGCCGGTTTGCCGCTGCGCCAGTAGTGGCCGACGAACAACAACGGCTCGTCGACGCCGTAGCGCAGCAGAGAGTTCTTTTCGGTGGACGACAACGGCGTGCGCGCCACCGGCTCCGGCAAGGCGTCGGGCTGGAACACGATGTCGCCGTAGGTCTTGGGGTCGTCTTCCCAGAACTTGGTGCGAAAGAACGACCGCGTCAGGCCATCGCCACCGGTCAGGGTGAGCCCATCGGGCAGGCGCATATCGGTGCCGCGCAACAGGCGATCGAATGCATTGCAGGCGAAACTGCCCGGTACGGCGGCGGCTTGCAGGAAGTGTTGGTCGATGCAGCCGTCCGGGAAGGTGGCGCGCAGCGGCTGGATGAAGCCTTCATCCCAGCACGCGTGCACTACGCGAAAACGCCCGGCGTCGACAAACAGCGGCATGTCGTAGAACCAGCCGAGGAAGTCGTGCCAGTCGGCCGGGTGGTGTTCGAACTGGGTCAGGGTCTCGTGGATCAAGCGGGCGTGGCGCGGGTTGTGCTCACGCACGAACTGCTTGCCACTGCCCGGCGGGGCCGGCGTGGTCCAGCCCAGCGCATTGAACTCGTGGTTGCCCATGATGCACAGCGCCTGGCCGGCCTCGGTCATATCGTGGACGATATGCAGCGCCTCGCGGATGCGTGGGCCACGGTCGATGATATCGCCCAAGAACACGGCCATGCGCGACGGATGGCGCCAGGTGCCGCCCTGCTTGTGGTAACCCAGTTGGTCGAGCAAGTGCTCAAGGGTATGAGCGCAACCGTGCACGTCACCAATCAGGTCGTAGCTACGCGCGGGATCGAGCATCAGTCGCCTCCACCCCCCAAGCGGCTGCCCCAGCCCAACTTGGTACGGCACACTTCGTAGTAGTTGTGATCCAGCGGGTGGATCAAGCGCAACTTCTGTGCCTTCTTGCTCACGGTGATGGTGTCACCGGGGGCGCAGGTGAAATGGTTCTGCCCGTCGCAGGAGACTTGCGGGTAGATTTGCATGTCTTTGGACACCACGATTTTCAGCTCACTGTTGCCATCGACCACAATTGGCCGACTGGACAACATATGGGGGTACATCGGCACGATCACAATGGCATCGAGCTTGGGGTGCATGATCGGGCCGCCGGCCGACAGCGCGTAGGCGGTAGAACCGGTGGGCGTGGCGACGATCAGGCCGTCGGCTTTCTGGCTGCAGACGAACTGGCCATCGATGTACAGCTCGAACTCGATCATGCGCGTGGACTTGCCGGGGTGCAGCACCACGTCGTTAAGGGCATCGCCCTGGCCGATCGCCTCGCCATGGCGGCGCACTTCGGCCTGCAGCAGGAAGCGGTTCTCCACCAGGTAATGGCCGTCGAGCACCTTGGCCACTTCGACTTCCAGCTCATCGGGGCGGATGTCGGTGAGGAACCCCAGGCTGCCGCGGTTGATCCCCAGCACCGGCACGTTATGCCGCGCCAGCGCCCGGGCGGCGCCGAGCAGGCTGCCATCGCCACCGACCACGATGACCATGTCGCACACCTCGCCGAGCATCTTGCGCGACGAGGTTTGCAGGCCGTGGCCAGGGAGGATTTCAGCGATGGTGTCTTCGAGGATCACATGCAGGTGGCGCTCGAGCAGAAACTTCTTCAGCCGGCGGACGGTGTCCAACACCTGGGTACTGCCCAGGCGACCGATAATGCCGATATTGCGAAATTGCTCCATGGGGCTCCTGCGGGATCTGGGGTGAGGCAAAAAGAGCGATTATGGGCGAAAGGCCGCCTCAGGCAAAATCCTTTGTCGCCGCCACGCCTTGATGACAATGGTTCTCAGGCACCTTCTGCACGCTGAAAAGGCTATGCTCGGACCATGACCCCATTCCCCGACTTGCACACCCTGCCCCGCCAACTGCGCCACCCCGAGGTGCGCGACCTGGCGTGGGTGATGCTCGCGCCGCCGATGCTGGCGCAGACGCCTTGGCCGCAGCGCCATCCGCTGGCGGGCAGTGACTGGGTGCAGGCCCCTCACCAACTCGAAGCCTGGCTGCGCCAGCTGGACCAGGACAGCAGCGCGTTGCAGCAGTGGCTGAGCCTGTCACGTACCCGGCGCCTGGGCCTGTACTACGAGCGATTATGGCAATTTGCGGTGCAACATGCTCCAGGCGTGGAGTTGCTGGCCGCCAACCTGCCGATCCGCCGTGCCGGGCACACCCTGGGCGAGCTGGACATGCTGCTGCGCGACCGCGATGGGGTGCACCACCTGGAACTGGCGATCAAACTCTACCTGGGCCCGCAGGACGGCAACGGCCAGGACACCGCCCAATGGCTGGGACCTGGCTGCCATGACCGGCTTGACCGCAAACTCGCGCACCTGGCCCAGCATCAACTGCCGATCTCCGCGCGGGCAGAAAGCCGCGAGGCCTTGGGGGCGTTGGATATCCAAGCGTTCGATGCGCATTTGTGGCTCGGCGGCTATCTGCTCTACCCCTGGCCCGGCGCGGCGCAATCCCCCCTCGGCGCTCACCCGCAGCATCTGCGTGGGCGCTGGTTGCATCAGCGCGACTGGACAGACTTTGTCAGCACCCGCCCGGCGGGCCGCTGGCAACCCCTGCCCCGCCATGCCTGGCTGGCGCCCGCGCATTACCCGGCCGATGAAGTGTGGAGTGAGGTGCAGATGCAAGACTGGCTGGCAGAGCTGGACCCCATGGCCCCGGCGCAGTTGCTGGTGCGCATGGTGCCGAACGGTGAGGAGTGGGAGGAAGCCGAGCGGTTGTTTCTGGTGGCTGATCTTTGGCCGAATGTGCCGGGGACAGGCTGATAGGTGTGGGGTGTTTGAGGGCCTCATCGCAGGCAAGCCAGCTCCCACAGTTTGACCGCGCAGCCGATTCCATGTGGGAGCTGGCTTGCCTGCGATGGCGATAGCCCAGGCGCTACAGCTTATCGATGTGCTGATACTCCAACTGAAGCCACACCGTTTGACGCGCCGCCTATCCCTGTGGGAGCTGGCTTGCCTGCGATGGCGACAGCCCAGGCGCTACAGCTTATTGATGTGCTGATAATCCAACTGAAGCCACACCGTTTGACGCGCCGCCTATCCCTGTGGGAGCTGGCTTGCCTGCGATGGCGACAGCCCAGGCGCTACAGCTTATTGATGTGCTGATAATCCAACTGAAGCCACACCGTTTGACGCGCCGCCTATCCCTGTGGGAGCTGGCTTGCCTGCGATGGCGATAGCCCAGGCGCTACAGCTTATCGATGTGCTGATACTCCAACTGCAACCCCACCGCCAATGCCTCAGCCCGCCCCAACCTGATCGGCCCACGCTCGATGTCAATCAACATGCCTGGGCACTCCAATCGCGGCAGCGCGCCAATCGCCTTGAGCCGCCCATCGGTCACCACCAGCAACTTCTGTTGCTCGGCGGGATAGCGCTTGCGCCGTGCCGCCAACCAATGCCCCGACTCGGTCAGCGCAGCCAGCAGCGGCGTGCCCCCGCCTGCCCCTAACTGCCCCAACCAGTCGACCAAGCCTTTCGCCGCCTTCAAGCCTTGTACCTGCCACTTCGGCGATTGCCCGCTGGCCGTCAATAACGCCATGCGCGCCCGTTGCCGATAAGCGTCGTCAAACAGCTGGGCCAACAACCCCTTGGCATCGGTCAACGCCCGATGGCGCCGCGTGGATGCCGAGGCATCGACTATCACCAACCACAGTTCGGGAGCCGACCGGCTACGCAGGTGGAACAGCAGGTCCTCACGGCATTGCGGCCGCCCATCCAGCAACGTGCCCGGCCAATTGATCGCCCCGCGCTGTGCGCTGCGGGCCTTGCCCTGCCGGCCGGTGTTCAATCGCCCCGCCTGGGGCCGGGCATCCGCCCCCGCGTCAGGTCGGGGGCGGATGCCTAGGGCTTTTTTGGCCAGGTGGGTACATCGCGGCGTGCGCCCGTGGGCAAGCCAGGTGCGGGCATATCGCCCCACTGGCCTTGGCCAGGCGAGGTGTCAGAGGGTGACGATGACGGCCCGTCATCCGGCTGGGGCGGCGCGCCTATCGGCGCTTGCTGCTGACGTCGATGGCGCAAGGCGAACTCCGCCACCGCGTCGATATCTTCCTGCTCGATAGCGACGGCGCCACGCCACGCCGCATGGGCACGGGCGCCACGCAACCAGACCAGGTCGGCACGCAGGCCGTCGACCCCAGCGGCAAAGCAGCGCTCGGTGATGCGGGCCAACGCCTGGTCATCCAGGGCGATACTGTCTAGCCGTGCCCGTGCCAGGGTGCAGCGTTCGCGCAAGGCAGCTTGCGCTGGCGCCCACTGCGCGCAGAACGCCGCCGGGTCGGTGTCGAAATCCAGGCGACGTCGGATGATCTGCCCACGCTCGGCGGGCAAGGTCTGCCCGCTCAAGGCCACGTTGAAGCCGAAGCGGTCGAGCAACTGCGGGCGCAGCTCGCCCTCCTCCGGGTTCATAGTGCCGATCAGTACAAAGCGCGCCGCATGGCGATGGGAAATCCCGTCGCGTTCGATCAAGTTGGTGCCGCTGGCGGCTACGTCCAGCAGCAGGTCCACCAAGTGGTCGGCCAGCAGGTTGACTTCATCCACGTACAACACTCCGCCGTCGGCCTTGGCCAACACGCCGGGGGAGAATTGCGCACGGCCTTCGCCCAGTGCTGCGTCCAGGTCCAGGGTGCCGACCAGGCGCTCTTCGGTCGCGCCCAGGGGCAAGGTTACAAACTGCCCGCTGGCCAACAGGTCTGCCAGCCCACGGGCCAGAGTCGACTTGGCCATGCCCCGTGGCCCTTCGATCAGCACGCCGCCGACCTTCGGGTCGATGGCGGCCAGGCACAGCGCGAGCTTCAAGTCATCAGCGCCGACCACCGCGGACAGTGGGAAATGCGGAGTATCAGTCATCAGCTGTCTTCTTCTATGTCCAGCAACAGGTTTTCCAAGGCTTCGCGGTACGCCCCCGGTGCCTGCCACAAGCCACGTTGCTGGGCTTCGAGCATGCGCTCGGTCATGTCGCGCAGGGCATCGGGGTTGTGCTGTTGCACAAAGGCACGGGTGTCAGGGTCCAGCAGGTAGGCATCGGCGAGCAAGGCGTATTGGTGATCGTCAATCAGCGCGGTGGTAGCGTCGAAGGCGAACAGGTTGTCCACGGTCGCGGCCATTTCAAACGCGCCTTTATAGCCATGGCGCTTCACGCCCTCGATCCACTTGGGGTTGGCCGCGCGGGAACGGATCACCCGGTTGAGCTCTTCCTTCAAGGTGCGGATTTTCGGCACGTCCGGCTGGCTGTGGTCGCCATGGTAGCTGGCGGCCTTTTCGCCGCTCAGGGTTTCCACGGCGGCCAGCATGCCGCCCTGGAATTGGTAGTAGTCGTTGGAGTCGAGCAAGTCGTGCTCGCGATTGTCCTGGTTCTGCAACACCGCCTGCACCTGGCTCAAACGCTGGGCAAATTGCTCCCGGGCCGCAGTGCCTTCGTCAGCGCCACCATAGGCGTAACCCCCCCAGTTCAGGTAGACCTCGGCCAAGTCCTCGCGGCTCTGCCACAAGCGCCCGTCAATCGCGCCCTGCACGCCCGCGCCATAGGCACCCGGTTTGGCGCCGAAAATGCGCCAGCCGGCCTGCTTGGCCGCGGCACCTTCATCCAGGCCCGCCTCAAGCAATGCCTGGCGTTCACTGCGCACTTTGGCAGCCAGCGGGTTCATGTCGTCGGGTTCATCCAGGGCCGCCACCGCTTGCACCGCCGCATCGAACAGGCGGATCAGGTTGGCAAACGCATCGCGGAAAAACCCGGACACGCGCAGGGTCACGTCCACCCGCGGGCGGTCCAATAAGCTGATCGGCAGGATCTCGAAATCGTCCACCCGCTGGCTGCCAGTGGCCCATACCGGGCGCACGCCCATCAGTGCCATGGCCTGGGCGATATCGTCACCGCCGGTGCGCATGGTCGCGGTGCCCCATACCGACAGGCCGAGCTGGCGCAGGTGGTCGCCATGGTCTTGCAGGTGCCGTTCAAGAATCAGGTTGGCCGACTGGAAACCGAGACGCCACGCCGTGGTGGTTGGCAGGTTGCGTACGTCCACGGTAAAGAAGTTACGCCCCGTAGGCAGCACATCCAGCCGACCGCGACTCGGCGCACCGCTGGGCCCTGCCGGGACAAAGCGCCCACTCAAGGCATCGAGCAAGCCGCGCATCTCCGCCGGCCCACAGGCATCCAGGCGTGGCGCGACGACAATGCGCAGGCTTTCGATCACCGACTTCACCTCCTGCCAGCCGGGCTCTTCCAACTGTTCGATGGGGCCTTCCAACGCCTGCTCGATCAAGCGCGCCGCGTACAACTCCAGACGTTCACGGGTATCTCCGGCCGTACGCCACAGCTGATCGTCAATCTTCTGCAACACCAACGGGCGCCGCCCCGTCCAGGGCTCGGCCAGTGCACAATCGAGCGGATCAAACCCCAGGTCGAATGCCTTGGCCAACACACGCAGCAGGCTCGACTGCGGGCCCCGGCCATCGCCACGGGGAATGCGCAACAGCGCCAGCAAGGTGTCGATACGCAAACGGCCCTCGGGCGACTCGCCAAAGATATGCAGGCCATCGCGGATCTGCGACTCCTTCAAGTCGCACAGGTAGGTATCCAGGCGCGGCAGCCACACCGCCGCGTCCGCCTCACTGCCCAGTTCAAGCTCCTGGTCGATACGGGTTTCGCGCACCAGCTTGAGGATGTCTTTTTGCAGCTCCAGCGCACGGCGCGGGTCGAGCAATTGCGCCTCGTAATATTCGTCGGCCAATAACTCAAGGTCACGCAGCGGGCCGTAGGTTTCGGCGCGGGTCAGCGGCGGCATCAGGTGGTCGATGATCACGGCCTGGGTGCGCCGCTTGGCCTGGGCGCCCTCACCCGGATCGTTGACGATAAACGGGTAGACATTCGGCAGCGGCCCCAGCAATGCATCCGGCCAGCAGTGCTCCGACAGGCCCACGCCTTTGCCGGGCAGCCACTCCAGGTTGCCGTGCTTGCCCACATGGATCACGCCGTGGGCGCCGTAGGTATGGCGTAGCCAGAAATAGAACGCCAGATAGCCATGGGGCGGCACCAGGTCCGGGTCGTGGTACACCGCGCTGGCATCTACCTGGTAACCCCGGGCCGGCTGGATGCCGACAAAGGTCAGGCCCAGGCGCAGGCCGGCGATCATCATGCGGCCATCGCGGCACATCGGATCGTTTTGCGGGGCACCCCAACGCGCCAGCACGGCCTGGCGATTGGAGGCCGGCAAACGCTCAAACATCGCCTGGTATTCCACAAGGCTCAGGCTTTGATGGCAGGGGCGCAGGTCGAGGCTGTCGAGATCGTTGGTGACGCCGCCGAGCAGTTCCTGGATCAGCGCGGTGCCGCTGTCGGGCAGCCGCTCCGCCACCGGGTAGCCCTCGGTTTGCAAGGCGCGCAGGATATTCAGCGCTGCCGCCGGGGTGTCCAGGCCCACGCCGTTACCGATGCGACCGTCGCGGGTCGGGTAGTTGGCGAGGATCAACGCAATCCTTTTCTGGGCATTGGGCACCCGCGCCAACTCGACCCAACGGCTTGCCAGCTCAGCGACAAAATCCATGCGTTCGGGCGCTGCGCGGTAGCACACCACGTCCGACTGGCTGCGCTCGCTGCGCCAGGCCAGGTCCTTGAAACTGATCGGCCGGCTGATGATGCGCCCGTCAAGCTCCGGCAAGGCAATGTGCATCGCCAGGTCGCGGGGCCCCAGGCCTTGTTCGCTGGCCTGCCAGCCGGGTTGGTTATCCTGGGCGCAGATCGCCTGGATCACCGGGATATTACGGCGAAACGGGCGCAAATGCGGCGCTTCCGGGCTCGATTGGGCAAAGCCGGTGGTGTTCAGAATTACCGCGGCTTGCACGTCATCCAGCAGGTCCTCGACCACCGTGAGGCAGCCGGGTTCTTTCAAACTGGCCACCGCGACAGGCAAGGGGTTGAGGCCCGCCGCCTGTAAGCGCTGGCAGAACACATCAATAAAACCGGTATTGGCCGCCTGTAAATGGGAGCGATAGAACAGCACCGCAGCCACGGGCCAATCGGCGTGCCAATCGGCCTGCCAGTCATTGAGGCGGGCATTGGCGGAGTGCGGGTGATAGATCGCCGTGCGCGGCAGCGCTTGCGGCTCGGCCCAGGCATAGTCGCGGCCCAGGTGGGCACTGGCCAGGCAATGGTAAAAATCCAGGGCATTGCCCAGGCCACCTTGGCGCAGGAAGTGCCACAGGCGCTCGCGGTGTTCGGCAGCAACGGTGCTCAGGCCGCTGAGTTCCGGGTCTGGGCGGTCGTCACCCGGCACCAGGATCAGGGTGACGCCGCGTTCGGCCAACTCCACCAGGCGCTCGATGCCGTAGCGCCAATACCCGATGCCGCCGTGCAATGACAGCAGGATGACCTTGGCGTGGCGCAATACCTCGTCCACGTACAGGTCGACCGAGGCATGGTTCTGCACCTGCATCGGGTTGGCCAGGCGCAGGCTGGGGTAATCCTCGGGCAATTGCTGGGCGGCTTCGGCGAGCAGCGCCAGGCTGGAATCGCCGCTGCACAGGATCACCAGTTCAGCGGGGGTCTGGCCAAGGTCGGCAATATTGTCGTCCGCGACGAAACCACCGGGTTGGGTCCTGAGCAGGTGCATGGTTAAACGCTGAGGGCAGCGCGCAATTGCGCTTCGAGGCCGGCGGCGTCCAGTTCCTGGCCGATCAGCACCAGGCGCGTGGTGCGTGCTTCGTCAGCGCCCCAGGCACGGTCGAAGTGTTTGTCAAAGCGTGTGCCCACACCCTGGATCAGCAGGCGCATCGGCTTGTTTGGGATAGCTGCAAAGCCTTTCACACGCAAAATGCCGTGCTGCACCACCAATTGAGTCAGGGCGTCGAGCAACAGGGCTTCGTCGGCTTGCGGCAAGTCGATGGAGATGGAGTCGAACGCGTCGTGGTCGTGGTCGTCTTCGCCTTCATGGTGCTGATCGTGATGGCTGTGGCGAGCGTCGATATGCTCTTCGGAGCCGGCACCGAGGCCGATCAACACGTCCAGCGGCAGGCGGCCGCTGCTAGCTTCGATGACCTTCACCGCCGGCGGCAGTTCTTCGGCCACTTCCAGGCGCACACGGGCCAGGTCTTCGGCGCTGATCAGGTCGGATTTGTTGAGGATCACCAGGTCAGCGCTGGCCAGTTGGTCGGCGAACAGTTCGTGCAACGGCGACTCGTGGTCCAGGTTCGGGTCGAGTTTGCGCTGGGCGTCGACCTGGTCCGGGAAGGCGGCAAAGGTACCGGCGGCCACGGCTGGGCTGTCGACTACGGTGATCACCGCGTCAACGGTGCAGGCGCTGCGGATTTCCGGCCACTGGAAGGCTTGCACCAACGGCTTGGGCAGGGCCAGGCCCGAGGTTTCGATGAGGATATGGTCCAGGTCACCGCGACGGGCGACCAGTTCGCGCATCACCGGAAAGAACTCTTCCTGCACGGTGCAGCACAGGCAACCGTTGGCCAGCTCGTAGACGCGGCCATTGGCTTCTTCTTCGGTGCAACCGATAGAACACTGCTTGAGGATTTCACCGTCGATGCCCAGCTCGCCGAACTCGTTGACGATCACCGCAATGCGACGGCCCTGGGCATTGTCGAGCATATGGCGCAACAGCGTGGTTTTGCCCGAGCCGAGGAAGCCGGTAACGATGGTGACGGGAAGTTTGGCCAGTGTTTTCATCGGATGCCCTTTGGGGCGGGCATACGGGACGACAGGCCCTGCGGCGGCGCGCAGCAGCGGATTTCGTCACCGGATCACCCCGCCCGGTTGAATTGGAAAATCGGTTGCGAGGCAGGTCTCCTGGCTTGGGGTGTGCAGGTCTTGCGACCAACGCTGACTGCGCCTTCCCGCCCTATCGGCAGTGGCGTGGCAGTCAACTGAACCCTTCACAGTTGCGGGGGCAGCCGCGGCTTGAACCGCGTTCCCTTCTTAGCTTCGGCCTGGGCCGAAGAACCTCGAAGGTGCAAGGCTACAGGGGCTTGCAGCATTTGACTACCGTCCCGGCCCATGCTCTCCTACACGCCTTGTTTCGGGTGCCCTTCACAGGGTGAAACGGGAAACCGGTGCGTCATAGACCTATGACCAGTCCGGTGCTGCCCCCGCAACGGTAAGCGAGCGAAGCGTCACGGCCACTGTGCTTTTGCATGGGAAGGCGATGCTTTCAGGAGGACTCTTTCAAGAGCCGCCCCTCGCAAGCCCGGAGACCGGCCCGAAAAATTCAGATAACAAACCCGCGGTGGGCGGGCGCTGTTCAGAACCCTGCGTGCCTGGCGCGTGGGGTTTTCATGCGCTCGTTTCACCCTGACACCTGAAAGGGACGCGCCATGTCGATCATCAGCAGCACTTCGCACACCGCCACTAGCACCGCCACCCTCAGCCAACGCCTGACCGCCGCCATCGGTGCGTCGATCCTCGGTGCGTGCCTGGTGTATTTCGCCGGGTTCTCGCACATCGAGGCGGTGCACAACGCCGCCCACGATACCCGCCACAGCGCCGCGTTCCCGTGCCATTGAGAGCTGCCGACATGATCAAGCGTATTGCGCAAACCGCAGGGTTCACTGGGCTTTTGGCTGCCTTGCTGCTGACCCTGCTGCAAAGTTTCTGGGTGGCACCGCTGATTCTGCAGGCGGAAAGCTTTGAAAAAGCCCCGCCAGCCGCCGAAGTGGTGCACGAGCACACCGCAGGCGTTGCTGCCCACAGCCACGATGCCCAAGCCTGGGAGCCGGAAGATGGCTGGCAGCGTGTGCTGTCCACCACTGGAGGCAACCTGGTGGTGGCCGTAGGCTTTGCACTGATGCTCGCCGGCCTCTACACGCTACGTGCGCCGACCCGCACCGCCCAAGGCCTGCTCTGGGGCCTGGCCGGCTACGCGACCTTTGTACTGGCACCCACCCTGGGCCTGCCGCCGGAACTGCCGGGCACTGCGGCGGCTGACCTGACACTGCGTCAGACCTGGTGGATCGGCACCGCAGCCGCCACCGCTGCAGGCCTGGCGCTGATCGTGTTCGGCCGCAACTGGCTGTTGAAAGGCCTTGGGCTGGCGATCCTTGCCGTACCCCACGTCATCGGCGCGCCGCAACCTGAGGTACATTCGATGCTGGCCCCTGAGGCGCTCGAAGCGCAGTTCAAGATCGCCTCGCAATTGACCAACGTCGCCTTCTGGCTGGCCTTGGGCCTGATCAGCGCCTGGTTGTTCCGCCGCAACCGCGACGACCAATACTCGGCATGATCCTGGTTGTCGGTTTGGGCTGCCAGCGTGGCTGTGAGGTTCACAGCCTGCTGGCGTTGCTGGACGGAGCCCTGGCCGCGGCAGGCATTGATCGCTCACGCATAACTGCGCTGGCAAGCATTGATCGCAAGCGCGATGAACCTGGGCTGCTGGCGCTGGCCCAGCGGTTGAACCTGCCCTTGCAGTGCTTCAGCGCCGAGCAACTGGCAGGCTATGAACATCGGCTGAGCCATCGCTCAACACTGGCGTTTGCCCATACCGGCTGTTATGGGGTGGCCGAAAGCGCCGCGCTGGCCCTGGCCGAGCACCTGTCCAATGGCCCCGCGCGCCTGCTGATCACCCGCCAGAAAAGCGCACAGGCCACCCTTGCATTGGCCTGCGCAGGTTAAAATTCCGATAATTGCCGCTCTTGAGCATGAGCTGTGTTCATGCTCGCCCGTTTTTGAACAGGACTTCTCCATGACCGTCTACTTTATCGGCGCCGGCCCCGGCGACCCGGAATTGATCACCGTCAAAGGCCAGCGGCTGATCCGCAGTTGCCCGGTGATCATCTACGCCGGCTCGCTGGTGCCCGCCGCCGTACTGGAAGGTCATCAGGCGCTCCAGGTGGTCAACAGTGCCGAGCTGCACCTGGAACAGATCATCGAGTTGATCAAGACGGCCCATACCAAAGGCCAGGATGTGGCGCGGGTGCACTCCGGCGATCCCAGCCTGTATGGGGCGATTGGTGAACAAATACGCCATTTGCGTGAGCTGGGCATCCCTTTCCAGATCATTCCAGGGGTCACGGCGGTCGCGGCGTGCGCGGCCTTGCTGGAGACCGAACTGACCCTGCCGGACATCGCCCAGAGCGTGATACTGACCCGCTATGCGGATAAAACCAGCATGCCGACTGGTGAAGACTTCGACAGCCTGGCTCGTCACGGTACGACCATGGCGATTCACCTCGGGGTCAATCACTTGGAGAAGATCGTCGCCGAACTGCTGCCGCATTATGGCGCCGACTGCCCGATTGCCGTGGTACACCGTGCGACTTGGCCGGATCAGAATTGGGTGGCTGGCACCCTGTCAGACATTGCCGCCAAAGTGGCGACCAAGGGGTTCCGGCGTACGGCGCTGATTGTGGTAGGCCGAGTGCTGGCCAGCGACAGTTTCAGCGAGTCGTCGCTGTACCGCGCAGGGCATGCGCACCTCTACCGCCCCTGAAGCAATGCGAACAACAATAATGTGGGAGCTGGCTTGCCAGCTCCCACACTTGATCTGCTTGATCAGATATATCTTGCAACTCACTGAATTTAAATAATGAAAAACGGCGCTCACGGGGCGCCGTTTTTTATGTTCGCAGTGAACACCTTACTCAGTAGTAGGCGTTTTCTTTCTGCGTGTGGTCGGTCACATCACGTACACCCTTGAGCTCCGGGATGCGTTCGAGCAGGGTGCGCTCGATACCTTCGCGCAAGGTCACGTCCGCCTGGCCGCAGCCCTGGCAACCACCGCCGAACTTCAACACGGCGATACCGTCATCCACCACGTCGATCAGGCTTACCTGGCCGCCATGACTGGCCAGCCCCGGGTTGATCTCGGTTTGCAGGTAGTAGTTGATGCGCTCATTGACCGGGCTGTCGGCGTTGACGTTCGGCACCTTGGCGTTGGGGGCCTTGATGGTCAACTGGCCGCCCATACGGTCGGTGGCGTAGTCGACCACTGCGTCGTCAAGGAAGGCTTCGCTGAAGGCGTCGATATACGCGGTGAAGCTTTTGAGCCCCAGGGCGGTGTCTTCAGGCTTTTCTTCGCCGGGCTTGCAATACGCGATGCAGGTCTCTGCGTACTGGGTGCCGGGCTGGGTGATAAAGACGCGGATGCCGATACCCGGGGTGTTCTGCTTGGACAGCAGGTCAGCCAGGTAATCGTGGGCGGCGTCGGTAATGGTTATGGCAGTCATGGAAACTCCTCACAGGCTTGCCCGCAGTTTACGCCAAATTATTACGCAGGTACAAAGTCCTAGTATTTTTGTCGGGAAAGACTTGTCTCTGTTGACCTGACGCATCGTGACACCTGGCCATTTCTGCAAAAACCTGTGCCTACCTATATAGCCCCCCCGGCAAAACCCGGCTCAATAGAGTGAATCCTCTTCGACTACGGATTGTGAGGATTGAATGAATAACGCGTTGCAGAGTTTCTATTTCAAGGGTTTGCCGGAACAGCAAGCGCATCTGGACCATCTGATTGATTTCGTGACGGCACAAAGCTCGCTGACGGCATCCGCCGCCGAGGTGTACTACTCCCCGCCGCACAACAGCGAACTGCATCGCGAATGCAAGGAAGCCTTTCGTGTCTTGGCAAAGCTGGAAGCCGATGAAGACTTTCAGCAGTTCCTGCGGGAAAAGCCCGAACCAGATGCTTCCATTCTCGGCCGGGACTTTCTTTACGACCTGCTCTCCACCATGCTCAGCAGCGTGCGCGCACCGATACCCGACCCTGCCGAGACGTTCAGCATCGCCGACCATTCAGTGATCCTGCGCCATATACCCACCTATTGGTACATCGACGCCGACGTGTTGCTGGATATCAACCGGCGTGTGGGTAACGGCCTTAAAAGTGATGGCTCGGTGCGGTTTGACCTGGTGCTCAAGTATTACTCGATCATCCCGTCACAGCCCAAAACCCGCGAACAGTGGAAAGCGGTTCTCGCTGGCTTGCAGGAACACCACACCCTGAGAAAACTCGGACACGAAGGCGACCTCAGCGATTTGCAGCACTTGCTGGATGCGCCTGCCGACCAGAAAATCAAAGAGGTTATCCGCCAGATCGAAACACAAACACGTCAATCGCTGTTCCGTCATGTATTGCCCGAAACATTTACCGCCTCACAGCAGGACATGCTCACCACCACCCCCACCGTGCTGCTTGAGCAATTGCTCAATAGCCCCGATAACCTGGCGCTGGGCGAACGGATCGCCAAGGCCTTGGACTGGTATGGCAGCCAAAAGGACGAAATCTGCCCAGACCCGGTACGGGTGAAATTACTGTGGCGCGCGCTGTGGCTGACGATCATCCCCAACCCCGATTCGCCGGTGGATAACGAATTGAAGTTATTCATCTCGCCGGGGGCATCTTATAAGGCGATCCGCCAAAACCTGATCAGCCGCTATCACCACGACTTGTCGATCAGCACTGACGCAGCGCTATTGGCCGTGTGCGTGATCAAGGCCAATGTCGCCAGTGAAGTGTGGGTGGCCGATATTCCCGATGACCTGCCCTACGCTGCCACCAGTACCTGGGTCAATTTCAGAAGCGGCTTTCTGCTGGCCGAAACGATTGCACCTGGCTCATCGCGCCACATGAGTTTCGAACAATTGCTCAACCTGGCGGCGGAACACTTTCGCGCCAGTGGCGATGACATCAAACAACAGGCACTGGTCGCAGCGGCCAAATTGGGCCCCACCGTGCAATGGGCGCAGGCCAACGGCCTGATCGCCAACCGATCGTCGGGCCCCTCCCGCGACGAGCTCACCCAGGCCGTCACTGCACTGGAGCAGCATGAATCCGAGATGTTCAACGCGGTTCAGAACCTCAAACTCAAACTGCCCAGCCGTTGGCGCTTTGCCTCGGACACGGAGTACGACAAAGCCTTTCACGAAGCCCTCCAGGTGCCGAGAAACGCCTATAAGACCTTAATCCAATCATTGCTTGCCCACCTGGGCAGCGCGACTCTGAATGTGGATCAGGACGAGATCACCGTGTATTCATTAAGAGAAGCCCTGAACAAGGTGCCCATCGAATATGAAACCAAAGCCAAGACCGATGCCATTCGTTACCGGACAGGTTTTATCCTACGCATCGTCAAGCCCCGCTCGCCCTTCCATGCCATTTACATCGAGGTATTCCCCTTCGCCGGTCTGCTGCGTCGACGTAAAGACCTGCAAAGCCTACCGCTGAACGGCAAAGTGGTAGAGCTACGCGACGCCATGAGCTGGTGCAAATACCGATTGGCCACCGACGTGCCATTTGATCGCGAGGCCTACCGCGAGAACAAAGCGCCCAGACCAGGCAAAAAAGCCGAGTTGATCGTTGAACAAGTCGGCGAGACACTGCCTGCCATCGACGCAGGGCCGCGTATCCAATCGTTCGCGCCCAACACGCTGTATGCGCCGCGCAGTGAAACCCTGGCGAGCATGATTGCCCGCGAGCTGTTTTTCTGCGACGAACAGGCCCTGCTGGAAAAAACCCGTAAAGACACGCGGGAAGTGGACATCCCCGCTGAGGTACTCGAAGACTTGGCGTTCTGGGGCAAGATATTTGTGCCGTTCTGGGGCGGCATCGACGACATCGCTTCCGGCGATCCCCAGCGCATCAAATCCGGTGTCGCCAGCCTGTTCATCGACATCGTGGCTTTCGCGCTGCCGGTGGGCCGGTATGTGGCTGGCTCGACTCGCTTGCTCATCCAGGCAGGTAAAACCGGGCTGCGCCTGGCATTGCCCAAACTGGCGAAACTGACCGGAAAACTGGTGATCGCTACACTCCAGGAACTCAACCCCCTGGCCGCCCTCCCAAGCCTGCTCAGGCTCGCGCGCTTTGGTTTGCTCAAGCTGAGCCACAAACTGATGCGCCAGGCAAAACGGGGTATCGCCCAGCTGCGCGATGGGACGATCGCCGCAAGGCATATGCGCTCGGTCGACCCTGACAGCTGGAAGCCGCTGCAGGCGGGCGATCAACTGTTTACCGTGGACGGCTTCGCCAATGTCCCGATGCGTAACGTCGGCAGCCTCGACGCGCCGGATTATCGCTTGATCGATACCGCCTCCAACCAAGCCTTCGGACCGCGCTTTAGAGAACCGATCACGGTCATCAGCAACGGCAGCCCGTTGATCCGTCAGTACGCGGTTGACCCGGAGTTGATCAGAGGCCTCAAGCCCGACGCGCGCGGTATCTTCTCCCGGGCGGACTACAACCAGAAGTTCATCTGTAATGTCGATGACAAGGGCAAAATCGCGGTGTACCAGATCCGCGACAACTCCTATGGGTTCATTCAGGAGGCCGCGACAGGCGCCGACAACAGCTTTTCTATCGTGCTGGTCAATCCGAGGACCAACCGGGATTTGTCGATCACGCTGTCGTCGGTGGAACCCGGTCATTGGTATTCAGGCCCGATCAAGCTCACGGGCGGCGCGCCGGATGCGCCAAGCGTTGTAACGCCCTCAGTGCTGTTGAAATGGACCGAAGCCAGTGAAGACGCCCTGAAAAAAACCATGGACAACTTCGTCAGCACTTACAACCTGGACCCCAGCGCCTTTCGGCAGTTCGTCAACAGCCGCAACACCCTGACACCTCGGGGGCTAAAGATGCTAGACCGCGCGGGAACCGCCCGCACCAGCGTCACTTACGAGCATATGGAGCACTGGAGCAAGGCGTCCCAGCGCGAGCGCAACAGCCTCACCCTTGAGGGCTTCGCCGCCGACCATAACCTGGACCCGGTGGCCCTTGCCGAGCATGTAAACCTTGATGGCACCTATAGAGCGGCAGGCAAGGTACTGGCCAAATACGCCAGGGGTGAACAATTCGACGACCTGAAGCCCGAACACCTGCAAGAGTGGAACAAGCACTACAACGCCCCCAATTCAAGGGTGTCCATGCACGCATTTGTCGAGCAGAACAACCTCAATCCGGTTATCTGGAGCAACTACGTCAATGACAATGGCAGCATGACCCGCGCCGGTAGAGAAAGGTGGCTGTTCGGACAAAGAAGCCCGCTGGACGAGCCTGTGGCCAGGAAGCGGCCTGCGCCGCCCACCGCAAGCAGCTCAAAACGTCCGCGCCTGGAGGACGACACCGCAACCACGCGGCGCCGATCCACTTCAATCACCGCGTCTTTTGATCATAAAATCAACAATAATGCGCCAATTCTGCAAGACCCCAACGACGTCAGGCGCAGCTTGACCCTTGAACTTGAAGGTCCGTTGCAAAACATAGAGATCACCGACGCCAACCAGTTTTTCGACGAGTTCACCGGCCTGCAACACGTAGAAGTCAAAGAGGCTGCAACCAAGAGTATCCGCGACTGGATCTCTAAAGAAGGCAACCATCATCGCAGACTCGATCGACTGCTGGAGGTCAGGAAACTGGCCGAGGGCCCGGAGCGTGGCCTGTCGGTGGTGGCCCGAACCGATATAAAACGTTTTGATGTGATTGGGCCGTACACCGGCAAGGTGCACTTGAATCAAGCCTCGCTCAATACCGAGATACTGGAAAAAGGTGAAGCGGCCGTCGGCACGTACTTATTCCAAACCCACACTCATGGCGCGACTATCAGCGGCCACGGTAACAGCAATACGCTGAGCCTGATCAATGCGGTCAAGGTGCCCAACCTGCCCGACGTCGGCATCGAAAATGTCGGTGCCTTGTATGTAGGCAAATACATGGTGTTTATAGTCGCTTGGCGGGACATCCCTGCCGGGACCGAGTTGCTGATGGACTATGGGAAAGCCTACTGGAAGTACATGACGCCTTGAGCCGCCAAACGGCAATCCTAATGCTTTTGCCTTGTGGGTAACGCATCATCAATGCCAAACCAATGTTTGAGCCTGCGATGCGTAGCCTTCTCCAACACTTGGTAACTGGCCAAGGCGCCCAGCGCAATGACGGCGATGCACACCGGTATCATTGCATAGGGGTCTATTGCCCTGTGCTCGATGGCCCAGCGCCCAGCACACAGCACCAGTACGTGTAGCAGATAGACCGAGTAGGAGCAGTCCCCCAGCAGTTTTATCAAGCGCGAACCATGGAAGTAAGGCTCCAGCGCCACGCAACTGATCACTAACACGGCGCTGGGCACTCCCCATTCCAATACTCGGGGTACATCCGCGCCGTGGTAAATCGCTGCCAATGCCGCGACGACACCCAGCAACGCCAGCCAAGGCCTGGCTCGGCACAGACCGCGGCGGTAAAGTATGCCGATTGCCATGCCCATGAGAAATTCCAGAGCAATGTCATTACGGTAAAACCCATCGGCCAAGTCAAAGGCGGGGCCAATGACGTAGCACAGCAGATACAGCAGTACCGCCACCACCCACAGCCTATAGGCTTCACGCACCAGCAGCGCAACAGCAAACAGGCAGTAGAACAGCATCTCGAAATTCAGCGTCCAGCCCACATCCAGCAGTGGATACACGCCGTAGCCCGCCGGGTTTTGCGCGGGAATAAAGAGCATCGACAGGAGCGCATGACCCAGTTCTAGCTGAACGTCTGGGAACATCCAGGGCATGACCGTGACCAGCACAGCCAAAAGCACGGTATAGAACCAGTACGCCGGAGCAATCCTGGCCACGCGCATCAGCATGAAGCGCCAGGGCGTGAGCGCTTTATCGGCGCTCGCGAGGAAAATCACCAAGCCACTGATGACGAAGAATACGTCCACCCCGGCGCCGCCCTTTTCGACCAACAGGTCCTCGAAGGCGTTGTGGGCCTCGAAGTTGAAAAACAGCTGCATGACATGGTGACCCACCACCACCCATGCAGCCAACGCGCGCAACAACTGCACTGAAATCAGCATCGGCCTACCCCTTTCCAATCTGTAGGTAAATATCCGACTGCTTCAGCCCCACATGGAGAAATGACCGGATCAATGCACTTCGTTATAGGTTCTCATAGCGGTTCATGTCCAATACACCCTCTTCCACCGGCGTGGTTTCGCGGATGTACTGCGACAAGTCGTGGAAATACTGCCAGAACAACGGATGGCTGCGCCGCACACCCCAGCGGTCGACGATTTTCTCGAAGCTCTTGGCGTCCCTGGCCTGTTCCATCTGCGCGACAAACTCAGGCACTTGCCGGGCCGGGATATTGAACATGAAGTTCGGGTAGCTGCTGAGCACGCCAGGGTAAATGGTCACAGTGTCCAGGCCCGGCTGATAGCGATACGCCTCACCCAGCAGGAACGCCACGTTACTGTGGGCACGGTTGCGCAGCAGGCTGTAGACCTCGCGCTTGCCGCTGGCAGTTTCGATGCGCAGCATCGTGGCTTCGGGCAATTGCTCGATCACCTTGAGCCCCGCGGCCGGCCGCGAGGTCAGGCGGCTCAGCGCTTGTTCGGCATCCTGCAAGGCCGGGTCGATGCCGTCGCGGGAGCAGAACGCGCCGCTGCAGCGGTTGATCGGGTCGGGGCTGGCGTTCAAATGGCCGTAGCGGGTCAGCAACTGGTTGGCGAAGTCACGCTTGGGGTCTTTCTCGCTCAGGTGCAAACCACTGGCCTTGTCATCGTCAATCGCTTCGTAGTCCAGCCACAGCTTGAGCTTGCCGCTGTTCTGGTACCAGTCGTCCATGAAGTCTTCGCGGGTGTCGGCGGGCATCAGGCGCAGGAAGTTCTGCTCGGCGCCGTTGCGGATCAGGTCGAAATACAGGCGGGTCTGGGCCTGGTGCGAGACGTTGCCAAACACATCGAAATTCACCGCCAACTGGTAATAGGTGCGTTCCAGCAGTGGGTAGTCGAACAGCCACATCGTCTGCGGAACCTCGCCAATCAGGCCCTTGGTCACCGAGGCGCTGTCGAAATGGCGGAAAATGCTCAACAAGGCATTGTCATTGCCCGCCCACAATGTCGACCAGCTCGGCGCCGGCAGGTCTGCATAGTTGTCACGGCGCAAGGCTTCGTACTGGTTGCGCTTGTCGCGATAGGCGAGCCACAGGCTCAGCACACTGCCCACGTCGTCATTCTGCCCAGGCATGGCCAGCAACGGCGTGGCCTGGCCGCGATAACGCGCATCGGTGATGTACAGATCGTGGTCGGGGTCCTGGAACAGCGTCCAGAAGTTATCGCGGATCACGTCCGTAGCGATCTGCCCACGGCACACCGGCCCGCGAATGAAGGTACGCACGAAGTACTCAGCGTTATCGAGCATGAATTGGTAACGCGCTTTGGCCGGGATCGCCTCGAATGTCGCGAACGGGTTGGCGCGGCTGCCGGGGCCGTAGCCTGGCAAGGCCGTGACTTGCCAGTCGCCGGCGTAAAACAATGCCTTGATCCGCGCCATCTTCGCCGCGCTGAAGGGGTAAGTGATGTGGGTTTTATGCACGATCACGCCCTGCACCGGCCACAGGCGGTAGTACACCTGGGTGCCCGGGTCGTCGTTGGGGCGACGGGTGGCGATCAGGTCAATCGGCTGGCCACTGGGCGTACGCGAACGCACCCACTGGAAGTAATGCCCCGGCTCGCCGTTCTCGAAATAGATATGCGCCAGGAACAAATGCTCGAACAGCCAGCGCGCCACCAGGCTTTCCCGGGCGCCCGGCTGGTTGAACAGGTTTTCCCACTGTTGCACTTGCAACGCTTCCCTGGCGCTCGGCGCCAGGCCCTGCTCGTCAATCGGCGCGCCGGAGGCCAGCCAGCGTTGCAAAGTCTGGTACTGCTGATCGGTCAGGCCGGTGACCGCCAACGGCATGCCTTCCTTGGGGTGAGCGCCAGCATAGGCATTGAATTCGCCGGGCGTTGCGCACATATTTTCGCGGTTGAGCCCCAGCACAATGTTGTCGGGCAGCTTGGCATTGGGCGCCAGCGGCGCGTTGTGCCCCAGCTCCAGCATGCGCGCCATCAGCGCAGCCTGGCTGCCCTGGGCGTCCAGCACCGAATAGAAGCCCTTCTGCTGCCACGCCTGCTTACCGAATGCGTCATAAAACAACCGCGTAGTTGGCGTGGCCTGGCTGCGCTCGCCGTCATACACCGGCATTTTGCTTGCCCCGCGCGCGGCGCCCTCGGCGCTGCCAAGGTTGAGCTGGCAGGCGGAGTCGTAGCAGGCGTGGCAGGCCACGCATTTCTCGGTGAAGATCGGCTGGATATCGCGGGTATAGGAAATCGCCGAAGCGGGACCCTCTGCCTGCGCAGTACTGGCTATCAAGGCCAGGACGGCGCTGACGATCAAACGAAGTGACATGTATCGGGTCCCGATTCAAGGCGTGCGGTCTGTGAAATGGCGGTGATTCTACCGGGCCATGACCGCCAGCAACATGAGCGATATTCATGCACAACCCGGACATGCTCCAAATCGGCACAGGTTTGCTATGATTCACGCCCTCCGTAATGCCTGACCAGAGTAGTCCCATGCCCGATCGTAGCGCTCGCCTGCAAGCCCTTCACCAAGCCCTCAAGGAACGTATCCTGATCCTGGACGGTGGCATGGGCACGATGATCCAGAGCTATAAGCTCGAGGAGCAGGACTACCGTGGCAAACGCTTCGCCGATTGGCCAAGCGACGTCAAGGGCAACAACGACCTGCTGGTGCTGACCCGTCCCGACGTGATTGGCGGCATCGAGAAGGCGTACCTGGACGCTGGCGCCGACATCCTTGAAACCAACACCTTCAACGCCACGCGTATCTCCATGGCCGACTACGGCATGGAAGAACTGGCCTATGAACTGAACGTGGAAGGCGCTCGCCTGGCGCGCAAGGTGGCCGACGCCAAAACCCACGAGAACCCGGCCAAACCGCGCTTCGTCGCCGGCGTGCTGGGCCCGACCAGCCGCACCTGCTCGCTGTCGCCGGACGTGAACAACCCCGGCTACCGCAACGTGACCTTCGATGAGCTGGTGGAAAACTACACCGAAGCCACCAAGGGCCTGATCGAAGGCGGCGCCGACCTGATCCTGATCGAAACCATCTTCGACACCCTCAACGCCAAGGCCGCGATTTTCGCCGTGCAAGGGGTGTTCGAGGAACTGGGCGTGGAACTGCCGATCATGATCTCCGGCACCATCACCGACGCGTCCGGCCGTACCCTGTCGGGCCAGACCACCGAAGCGTTCTGGAACTCCGTGGCGCACGCCAAGCCGATCTCGGTCGGTTTGAACTGCGCCCTCGGCGCCAGCGAACTGCGCCCCTACCTGGAGGAGTTGTCGAACAAGGCCAACACCCATGTGTCGGCGCATCCCAACGCTGGCCTGCCCAACGAATTCGGCGAGTACGACGAACTGCCGTCAGAAACCGCCAAGGTCATCGAAGAATTCGCCCAAAGCGGCTTCCTGAACATCGTCGGCGGTTGCTGCGGCACCACGCCTGGGCATATCGAGGCCATCGCCAAGGCCGTGGCCGGGTATGCGCCGCGCCCGATCCCGGACATTCCCAAGGCCTGCCGCCTGTCGGGCCTGGAGCCGTTCACCATCGACCGCAGTTCGCTGTTCGTCAACGTCGGCGAACGTACCAACATCACAGGCTCGGCCAAGTTCGCCCGCCTGATCCGCGAAGACAACTACACCGAAGCCCTCGAAGTCGCCCTGCAGCAGGTGGAAGCCGGCGCCCAGGTGATCGACATCAACATGGACGAAGGCATGTTGGATTCGAAGAAGGCCATGGTGACCTTCCTCAATCTGATCGCCGGCGAGCCAGACATCTCCCGCGTACCGATCATGATCGACTCCTCCAAGTGGGAGGTGATCGAAGCAGGCCTCAAGTGCATTCAGGGCAAGGGCATCGTCAACTCCATCAGCATGAAGGAAGGCGTGGAGCAGTTCATTCATCACGCCAAGCTGTGCAAGCGCTACGGTGCGGCCGTGGTGGTGATGGCGTTCGACGAAGCCGGCCAGGCCGACACCGAAGCGCGCAAGAAAGAGATCTGCAAACGCTCCTACGACATCCTGGTCAATGAAGTCGGCTTCCCGCCGGAAGACATCATCTTCGACCCGAACATCTTCGCGGTCGCCACCGGTATCGAAGAGCACAACAACTATGCAGTCGATTTCATCAACGCCTGTGCCTATATCCGTGACGAACTGCCCTACGCGCTGACCTCCGGTGGCGTGTCCAACGTGTCGTTCTCGTTCCGCGGCAACAACCCGGTGCGCGAAGCGATCCACTCGGTGTTCCTGCTGCATGCGATCCGTGCGGGCCTGACCATGGGTATCGTCAACGCCGGCCAGTTGGAGATCTACGACCAGATCCCCGCCGAGCTGCGTGACGCCGTCGAAGACGTGGTACTCAACCGCACACCCGAAGGCACCGACGCCCTGCTCGCCATTGCCGACAAGTACAAGGGCGACGGCAGCGTCAAGGAAGCCGAGACCGAAGAGTGGCGCGGCTGGGAGGTCAACAAGCGCCTGGAACATGCGCTGGTCAAGGGCATCACCACGCACATCGTCGAAGACACCGAAGAGTCGCGCCTGTCGTTCGCACGCCCGATCGAAGTGATCGAAGGCCCGCTGATGTCGGGCATGAACATCGTTGGTGACCTGTTTGGCGCCGGCAAGATGTTCCTGCCCCAGGTGGTGAAATCCGCCCGGGTGATGAAACAGGCGGTGGCGCACTTGATCCCGTTCATCGAGCTGGAAAAAGGCGACAAGCCCGAAGCCAAGGGCAAGATCCTGATGGCCACGGTCAAGGGCGACGTGCATGACATCGGCAAGAACATTGTCGGCGTGGTGCTGGGTTGCAACGGCTATGACATCGTCGACCTGGGCGTGATGGTGCCCGCGGAGAAGATCTTGCAGGTGGCCAAGGAGCAGAAATGCGACATCATTGGCCTGTCCGGCCTGATCACGCCGTCCCTGGATGAAATGGTGCATGTGGCCCGCGAGATGCAGCGCCAGGATTTCCACCTGCCGCTGATGATCGGTGGCGCCACCACGTCCAAGGCGCACACGGCGGTGAAGATCGAGCCCAAGTACAGCAACGACGCGGTGATCTACGTCACCGACGCCTCCCGCGCCGTGGGCGTGGCTACGCAGTTGCTGTCCAAGGAACTGAAGGCCGGTTTCGTCGAGAAAACCCGCCTGGAATACATCGACGTGCGTGAGCGCACCTCCAACCGCAGCGCACGCACCGAGCGCCTGAGCTACCCGGCAGCCGTCGCCAAGAAGCCTCAGTTCGACTGGAGCAGCTACACCCCGGTGGTGCCAACCTTTACCGGCGCCAGGGTGCTGGACAATATCGACCTCAACGTGCTGGCCGAGTACATCGACTGGACGCCGTTCTTCATCTCCTGGGACCTGGCCGGCAAATTCCCACGCATCCTCACCGATGAAGTGGTCGGCGAAGCGGCCACCGCGCTGTATGCCGATGCCCGGGAAATGCTCAAGAAGTTGATCGACGAGAAACTCATCAGCGCCCGGGCGGTGTTCGGTTTCTGGCCGACCAACCAGGTGCAGGATGACGACCTGGAAGTCTACGGCGACGACGGCCAGCCTATTGCCAGGCTGCACCACCTGCGCCAGCAGATCATCAAGACCGACGGCAAACCGAACTTCTCCCTGGCCGACTTCGTCGCCCCCAAGGACAGCGGCGTGACCGATTACATCGGCGGGTTCATCACCACCGCCGGCATCGGTGCCGAGGAAGTGGCCAAGGCTTACCAGGACGCGGGCGATGACTACAACTCGATCATGGTCAAGGCCCTGGCCGACCGCCTGGCCGAAGCCTGCGCCGAATGGCTGCACCAGCAAGTGCGCAAAGACTACTGGGGTTACGCCAAGGACGAGCAGTTGGACAACGAAGCGCTGATCAAGGAGCAGTACAGCGGCATCCGCCCTGCCCCCGGCTACCCGGCGTGCCCGGATCACACCGAAAAAGCCCAACTGTTCCAACTGCTCGACCCCCAAGCCCACGAAATGCACGCCGGCCGCAGCGGCGTGTTTCTCACCGAGCACTACGCGATGTTCCCGGCGGCAGCGGTCAGTGGCTGGTACTTTGCCCACCCCCAGGCGCAGTACTTCGCCGTGGGCAAGGTCGACAAGGATCAGGTCACCAGCTACACGGCACGCAAAGGCCAGGACCTGAGCGTGACGGAGCGTTGGCTGGCGCCGAATCTGGGCTACGACAACTGAGGTAACGCTGCTACTGGCTGCGGTAACCGTTTACCGCACCTACGATGACTCAATGCGATTTCCTGTGTCGGACCGATTCTCGGTCCGCTGAACCGGCAGCTCAGCACAACCGGTTTTACACAGGAAACGCATGTCATCATGACCGAACCCAATACTCCCTCGTCAAACTCAGCCTTTCGCCAACTACCCGCCCTGGCAGTGCATGAGCGCTTCGCTACGCGGCCGGCGCTGTATTCCGTCGTCTTCAAAGCATTGCGCAGCCGTATGCTGGAGCGATATCCGTCGCTGAACCTCGACTTGCTCGCGGTCAAACTGGCCAGCCCTCAGGCCAATGGTGAATACACCTACCCCGCACTCATGGAGGTGGCTATCGCCCATGTACTGAACCCACAGCCACTTGACCTGCATACCGTCCGCGAGCGCCCGTACTTCCTCACGACACAGCCCCCCGCCGTGCTCAAGACCGGGGATGGCCAGCCGCTCGACATGCAGGTGGTCGCCCAGATTCTTGACGAATTTCCCGCGTCCCTTTACTTGTACATGCAACACGATCTGGCCGACTACTGGAGCCAGGTCGACAATCATGGCAACAGCCGCTGGCAGTGGCTTGCAGAGTTCCTCAATGGTCAGATGATTGCCGCAGCGGCCAGCCAGTCACCGCTGAGCGACGTGCAGCGCGATATGCTGGCGGTAGTCGCCGCCTGGCCGGCGCAACGTGAGCGCCTGCCCCGCTCCTCACCCGCCACCTACGTATATTTCATCGAGAGCACACTCACCCGCGTCGGCAAGACGGTGCGGGTATTGACCCCGGACCTGTTATTGGTACGCGATAAACAGGTGTTGCTCTACAGCGTAGCCGGCGCAATCCATGCGTTTGATTCGCTGGAGGCGTTCAGCCAGGCCTGGGGGAGCAGGATGCAACGCGAGTTTGAGTTCGACAGCCTTACCTGGCACCGCAATGAACCTGCCGCCAACGTGTTTGAACAACAGGCCGGGCTGATCCTCAACCAACAACTCGAAGACCTGGCAACCCTATCGTTCCAGGGGCAAGACGAAAAAGAACTTGATCAACGCCTGGACATGATCACCAACCCGGCCAGGTATTTTACCGACATCAAGTTGCCCGACACCAAGCGCCTTGGCACCGTGAGCCAGCAACTGCCGCAATGGCTCAAGCAAGCCGAGCCCGCGGATCGTTTCGCCTATCACCGCCACTTGCAGGATATGGCGCAAGTGCTGCAAAAAAACCAGGGGCGATCGTTCAACGAGGGCATTGAAAACATCCACACATTCAGCCGCGTCGCCTTGCGCAAGCAAATGCAAGCTGATCACGGCGATTTCGACCCTGATGCGGTGCAGTTGGACTTTGCGGTAGCGGCGGGTTATCCGGGCGGCGCCGGGATCATCGAACACGTGCGCATGTCCCTGACGGAGCTGGCCCTGAAGAATCTGGCCGGCAAGCCCAAAGGTACGTTGAAGCTGTCTTCCACAACAGCCACGCCACTGCCTGGCTGGTTGAATGAAGACTATCTGATGGGCAGCAACGGCCTGATCCAGCGCGTCGATATCGGCACCACCTACCCCAATGCCCTCAAAGAGCTGCTGCTGTCCGATACCGTCGAGGCACGTCGCCGCGAGGTGCTGTTTACTCGCGAACTGAAGGCTCATCTGCCGATGCAGGCGCTGGAATTCAAGGTCCGCCAGCAGCATGGCGTTACCGTGACGGGTTATCAGTATGTCAAGGCGCTCATGGGAGAAACGCCTTCGCTCAGACTCGTCAACGATCAGGAAATCGTCCTGCGCCCCCTGGCGTTGTGCCGCAAAGCCGGGGCCACGCCGGACGAAGTGAATAATATGTTTATCATTGAGCCTCGCGACTCCCAGGTCGGCCCACACCTGCTCTACCGACCGCTGTACGCCGAGTCCCTCTACGAATACCCCACGCGCCAGGCGCTGCTGGAGGCCATCGCCGAACCGGGTGCGTTGCAGGACAGCGTGCTGACCTGGCTGTCGGACAAGGTGCGCCCCATCTATGCACACGGCGGCATCAAAGAGCCGCACATCATCCGTTTCTTGCCCGGCGACGAGTTCAACCGACCCGAGAAACCAGCGCCCGCGACCCTGGCCGTCGATGACGGCGCCGGGGAATGGCTCCAGTCCCAGCTCAACGGCCAACTGCCCAACCATCTGTTCGGCAGCACCGCACGGGCACTGGTCGACCTGGCGGACCGCGAGTCGATCTCCAACACCGAAAGCCGATGGGCCATTGTGATGGAGGGTGCCTGGCTGTTGTTCAATACATTGCTGCTGCCCTTGGTACAGGGCCCAGCCATGTTGGCCGGCTGGTTCCTGGTGCTGGTTGCCAGCCTGGAGCAGGACTTGGCAGGCCTGGACAGCAGCGATCCCACCACCCGCGAGTTGGCGTTGATTGATCTGCTGCTCAATACTGCGATGGTGTTGCTGCATGGCGCATCGCCTTCCAGCAAGCCGTGGTCGCCTCAGCGCGCAGACGAAGGCGCCCTGCACCTTCAAGCCTGGCGTCGTATGCCTGGCCTGGCCGTGCCGCACGAATTACCAGCGATCCGCCCCGGCGCGGTCTCGCTGCCCGGAGAGCCACCGGCTTCGGGCCACACGGCCCTGGACTTCAGTCATTCGCTGGCAAGCGCTCAAGCCAGCGAGCGGCTGAGGGCACTGCTTGATATCAACGTGCCTTGGCCCGAGCCTTTGCCGCTCCCGCAGTCCAGCGGTTCACTTAAAGGCCTCTACCGCATTGATGACATCTGGCATGCCAGCCTGGGCGGGCTATTGTTCCGGGTCAGCGTTGTACCTGGGTTCGATGAAGTCTACCTGGTGCATCCGCGGCACCCTGATCATCCTGGCTTCAGGCTGGTGAGCGATGGGCAGGGTCATTGGCGGCTGGACCGACAGGCTCGGCTGGAAGGTGGTATGCCTAGAGAGCGGCTGGGCAAATGGAACACAACACGACAGGAACGCTTGCAGGAATTGAGTTCAGGATTGGAAATCCTGCGCATTGAAGCACAGTCATTGGAGTCGCAGGCGCGACAGCTTAGCGCTGCACTGAAAAGCGCCAAGGAACAACTGATAGAACACAAACGGGCCTTGAGAGAGGACTGGGTCAGACTTGCCAGCCCTGAGTTACTTCCCGCACTGCGCCCCAGAATCGCAGAGCGTTATGCCCAAAGGCAACGTTCAGCCATTCGCGCCAAAAACGCGTGGACCGTCGCGGTCGAGCATTACGAGGCAAACACGCAGGCATTTATTTCCACGCAGGAAAGGACCCTGGCTCTGGCTGGAGAGCTGCTGGATATAGACCGAACCCAAGCTTCATACAAAGAAGGACGCGATATCGCAGCCACCAACATCTACACTCACTTATTGTTGTTATATTCGAATCTACATCAAAAAATCTCCAACACGCTGGAAACCGGACGCGGCGAAAGCCTTGCCGAACTCCTGCGCCGTTTTGACAATGAACTTGCCGACCAAATCACCGACGCCTATGAGGAATTCATCAACGGCGCGACGCAGCGATTGGAACTGCTCAAGGAAATGTTCACCGTGGCAGAAAAAGTCGAAGACTTTCTGCAGCAGGCGGGTAAGGCGTTGCGCGAGCAACTGATGAGACAGCTTACGCCCTCCAGCACTATTTCTTCCGTCATCGTAGAACAGCACATGCTGTTAGCGTTCGTTGAATTGATAGTTAATCGTGCTCTTGATACCGGTAAGCCAGAGGAGCGTCCTTTCCTGGAGGTACTCACTGATCGCAGAGCCACCACCGCTATACTCACTCACACCGAAATGCGTGCCACCAGCGGTTACTCACCGACCGAACAAATTGACATCCTCAAGGATGCGCTCCAGCAGTACGATCGGCTGGAAAACGCCGTTAACTCATTAGCTGAAATGGGTTCCACGCTTTTGCGAGAGCAGTATCGTGGACCGTTCATGGAACAGTTCGGCAAGTCGCGAACAGACCTGGAAGCACAACTGGCCCAATTGATTCTCGCTGAAGAGGGCTTTGCCCCTGCGCCCCGCCCCCACCGGAGCGCCCGACAGAAACCCGCCACCCGCAAGGTTATCAAGACCCGCAACCAGGAGACGCTGGTGGGTGAACTGCGCCCCCGCGAGGAGGGCGTTGAAGGCGAGTTCGTCGACATCAAGGACGAAATCACCGGGCAAACCGTCGCTACTTATCATGAACACGCCAACGAGGGCCTGTGGAACGAAGTTGTACAGGCTCGTGCGCAGGTAAAACCTGCGCCGCGTGCCGTGCGTTCATTAAAGACGATAGAAACACTCGCACGAACTGCCTTGGAGGAGCGGGCAAGTATTGATGCAAGCATTCGCTTCCAACAACGCAAGCTGCAACAACCCGACCGGCTGAACGAGGTCGCCCCTCACGAATGGGATGTGATGCTCACCCAGCACGCGGAAAAGCTTGAAGCCCTTGCCGAAGAGCTCCAGCGCGATCACGCCACAGCCCCCCGCGCTCAGGCGCTGATCGGGCAATACCGCGCCAAGGCAGCCGAAGCGACGCAGCAGGCCCGCGAACGTTGCAGCGAGGGGTACAAGTTACAACGCCCCAAGGCGGCCAACGTCGAGTATTTGTGGCAGCACGGCTTTGTCGATATCAACCTGGTCAGCAGCCGCGTGCCGTTGAAGGCCGGTGACTTTCTCACCGAGTATGCAGTACGCGACAAAAGCAAAATCAGGGCGGGTATAAAGGGTAAGGGCAATGTTTTGTGGTACGCCCATTTCCATTATTCATCCGCCGATCAACCGCCCTCCCAACCTGATTTCGGCCACCTTAAAACCCCGAGTGAGCAGCGATATACGCGCCGGGAACTGATTGAACAGGCGCGTGCCGACAACCGCGCCGTGGTCAATCTGGAGAAAGCCGAGATCAAGCCACCGCTTGATCAGCGGCTATTCCTGGGGTTGGAGGTACTGGGTTCCAAATGAGCCTCGACAGACTGTCTATACTCTGCACGAGAACCATGTTGACGAGGGGTTTATGGACGATCCAATCGATAACAAACCACCGACCTTCTGGCAGATGCTGCACAGCGTGACGGCCGCCGCGTTCGGTGTGCAAAGCGGCAAGAATCGCGCCCGCGACTTCACCCATGGCAAACCCAGCCACTTTGTGATCCTGGGCATTGCGTTCACGGTGGTGTTTGCCTTGACGCTGTTTGGCATCGTCAAGCTGGTGCTGTACCTGGCCGGTGTTTAACGCAGCCGCCGATGCAGACTGAACGCATAAACAGAACGCCGGTTTGCCAACGACCGCCAGCGCACGGAATCCACCGGCGCTGGCGGCGCTGACAACTGCAGGCGCTCAGATGAACCTTGAATATCGACCACCATCATCTTGGCTACTCGACAACCAATCGGTGCTCAATCAACGGTTTTATTACTGGTGGCTGACCCAAAATACAGCGGTGCCGACCACGAGAATAATCAGAAACAAAATGGCCCAGGCATCAACGGTACTGTCAGGTTTACGGGCTTTGGTGGAATTACTCATCGCATCGCCTCTTGTCGGTTTTATAGGTGACTGCACTAAGACTCGTCCACAGTAAAGACCAGTCTTGCCCCCATGACAAATGTGGGTATCGCGATAACTGTTCTCATTAGTCAGTTTGGTTATGTGCATATACCCAAACATCACTTTTGCGCATATACGCAAACTGGTATCGTGCGCCGGCTCCGTTGGGAGTGCGCGGCCGTGCGCGCAGATTTGCCGAGAACAGGACCTATATGTACGTATACGACGAATACGATCAGCGCATCATCGAGGACCGCGTCAAGCAGTTCCGTGATCAGACCCGACGCTACTTAGCAGGTGAACTGAGCGAAGAAGAGTTCCGCCCTCTGCGCCTGCAAAATGGCCTTTACGTTCAGCGCTTTGCGCCGATGCTGAGGGTGGCCGTGCCCTATGGCCAACTGACGTCGCGCCAGACGCGAATGATGGCCAAGATCGCCCGCGACTTCGATAAAGGCTATGCCCATATCAGCACCCGCCAGAACGTGCAGTTCAACTGGCCGGCCCTGGAAGATGTGCCGGATATCCTGGCTGAACTGGCTACCGTGCAGATGCACGCCATTCAGACCAGCGGTAACTGCCTGCGCAACGTGACTACCGACCAATTTGCCGGCGTCGCTGCCGACGAGTTGATCGACCCACGGCCGTGGTGTGAAATCGTGCGCCAGTGGACTACCTTCCACCCTGAGTTCGCCTACCTGCCACGCAAGTTCAAGATCGCCATCAATGGCTCGACCTCGGACCGCGCCGCCATCGAAGTCCACGATATCGGCCTGGAGCCGGTGTACAACGCTGCAGGCGAGCTGGGCTTCCGTGTGCTGGTGGGTGGCGGCCTCGGTCGTACGCCGGTGGTCGGTGCGTTCATCAACGAGTTCCTGCCGTGGCAGGACCTGTTGAGCTACCTCGACGCCATCCTGCGGGTCTACAACCGCTATGGCCGTCGCGACAACAAGTACAAGGCCCGGATCAAGATCCTGGTCAAGGCGCTGACCCCTGAGGTGTTTGCCCAGAAAGTCGATGCTGAGATGGAACACCTGCGCGGCGGCCAGACCACCCTGACCGAAGCCGAAGTGCACCGCGTCGCCAAGCACTTCGTCGACCCTGAGTACAAGGCCCTGAGCAATCAGGACGCCGAGTTGGCCGCACTCGACCAGCAACACCCAGGTTTCGCCCGCTGGCGCACGCGCAATACCCTGGCGCACAAGAAGCCCGGCTACGTGGCAGTGACCCTGTCGCTCAAGCCCACCGGCGTTGCACCTGGCGATATCACCGACAAGCAGCTGGATGCCGTCGCCGACCTGGCCGAGCGCTACAGCTTTGGCCAACTGCGCACCTCCCACGAGCAGAACATCATTCTCGCGGACGTTGAACAGAGCCAATTGTTCACCCTGTGGGGCGAACTGCGCGAAGGCGGCTTTGCTACGCCGAACATCGGCCTGCTGACCGACATCATCTGCTGCCCGGGCGGCGACTTCTGCTCCCTGGCCAACGCCAAGTCGATCCCGATTGCCGAGTCGATCCAACGCCGTTTCGACGACCTGGATTACCTGTTCGACATCGGCGAGCTGGACCTGAACATCTCCGGTTGCATGAACGCCTGTGGTCACCACCACGTCGGCCACATCGGCATCCTGGGCGTGGACAAGAAAGGCGAAGAATTTTACCAAGTGTCCCTGGGTGGCAGCGCCAGCCGCGATGCGAGCCTGGGCAAGATCCTCGGCCCATCCTTCGCCCAGGAAGCCATGCCGGAGGTGATCGGCAAGCTGATCGACGTGTATATCGAACAGCGTACCGAAGATGAGCGTTTCATCGACACCTACCAGCGCATCGGCATCGACCTGTTCAAGGAGCGTGTCTATGCAGCGAATCATTAAGAACAACGCAGTCGTCGACGAAACCTGGCACCTGCTGCCCAAGGACGCGAGCTTCGACGGCATCTCCAACTGCGACGACCTGATCGTACCGCTGGCCCTGTGGCGCGAGCACGGCCACGCCCTCAAGGCCCGCGACGGCGGTTTGGGTGTTTGGCTGGACGCCGATGAAGAAGCCGAAGAAATCGGTGATGACGTGCAGCACTTCCAGGTCATCGCCCTGAACTTCCCGGCCTTCACCGACGGGCGCAACTACTCCAACGCACGCCTGCTGCGTGACCGTTATGGTTACAAGGGTGAATTGCGTGCCATTGGCGACGTGCTGCGTGACCAGTTGTTCTACCTGCACCGCTGCGGGTTCGATGCCTTCGCCTTGCGCGCGGACAAAGACCCGTACGAAGCGCTGGAAAGTCTCAAGGATTTCTCGGTGACCTATCAAGCGGCCACCGATGAACCACTGCCGCTGTTCCGCCGCCGCTGACACCCTGTAGGAGCGAGCAAGAACTAGGCGTCCCCCTCGCTCCTACAGCTCCATCGCCCGTCAATCCTGTGTGATCGACGCCCGCTTGACATTAAAGTTAACTTTAAGCTTAGCCTGAGACCTCCCCTGCTCAGGAGTTAACCCATGTCACCGTTCGAATCGCTGCAACTGCCCAACGGCCAAGTCATCGCCAACCGCATCGCCAAGGCCGCGATGGAAGAGAATATGGCGGACCTGCATCAGGCACCGTCCAAAGCCTTGAAGCAGCTGTACAAGACCTGGGCCGACGGCGAGCCCGGCCTGCTGCTGACCGGTAACGTGATGATCGACCGCCGCGCCATGACCGGCCCTGGCGGTGTCGCGCTGGAAAACGAGCAACACCTGGCCAGTTTTCGTGAATGGGCCGACGTAGCCCGGGCCAAAGGTGTGCACTTCTGGGTACAGCTCAGCCATCCGGGCCGCCAGACCATGGCCAACCTCGGTCAACAAGCGTTGGCACCCTCGGCTATTGCGCTGGATGTGGGCAGTTTTTCCAAAATGTTCGCCAAACCCAAGGCCATGACCGAAGATGACATCCAGGACGTCATCAAGCGCTTCGCCGCCAGCGCCCGCCTGGCCGAGCAAGCCGGGTTCACCGGGGTGCAGATCCACGGCGCCCATGGCTATTTGTTGAGCCAATTTCTCTCGCCCTTGAGCAACCACCGTACCGACCGCTGGGGCGGCCCCTTGGAAAACCGCGCACGCCTGCTGCTGGAGGTCGTCCGTGCCGTACGTGCCAGCGTCAGCCCTTCATTTTGTGTGTCGGTGAAGCTCAATTCCGCAGACTTCCAGCGCGGCGGCTTCGATGAGACCGATGCACGCGCTGTAGTGGAGATGCTCAATACGCTGCAGATCGACTTGCTTGAGTTGTCCGGCGGCAGCTATGAAGCGCCGGCCATGCAAGGTGAGGCGCGGGACGGCCGAACCTTGGCCCGTGAAGCCTACTTTTTGGATTTCGCCACGCAAATGGCGAGCATCGCCACCATGCCACTGATGGTGACCGGAGGTATTCGCCGCTTGCCGGTGGTCCAGCAAGTATTGGACAGCGGCATCGCCATGGCCGGCATCGCCACCGCCCTGACCCTGGAGCCGCAACTGATCAAACAGTGGCGTGAAGGTCGCGACCTCAACCCACAACTGCGGCCCATGGAATGGAAGCGCAAACCGCTGGCCGCCCTCGCCACCCTCGCCGTGGTGCGCGACCAGATGCGTCGCCTGAGCCGCGGCCGTCTGCCCAACCCCAACGTTGCGCCCTGGCTGGCATTGGCCTGTGACCAGTGGTTTATCGCGCGGCGTACGCGGCAATACCGCGCAAGCATGACGCAATCTTCACATTAAAGGCGGAGCATTCGCCGTGATTGAACTGTCCCCTACTGATCAGCAGTTTTTCAACCTCACTGACGATTGGAGTTCCTCATGGCGAAAATCAACCTGGCCCAGCAGTTGGCGACCACCCTGGAACAAGCGGGTATCAAGCGTATCTGGGGGCTGACCGGCGACAGCCTCAATGGCCTGACCGACGCCCTGCGCAGCATGGACAGCATCGAGTGGATGCATGTGCGCCACGAGGAGGTTGCCGCCTTCGCCGCCGGTGCCGAAGCGGCGGCCACCGGCGAGTTGACGGTGTGCGCCGGCAGTTGCGGGCCGGGTAACCTGCATTTGATCAATGGTTTGTTCGATTGCCATCGCAACCATGTGCCGGTGCTGGCGATTGCCGCGCAAATTCCGTCCTCGGAGGTTGGCCTGAATTACTTTCAGGAAACCCATCCCCAGGAACTGTTCAAGGAATGCAGCCACTTTATCGAGCTGGTGAGCAACCCTGAACAGATGCCTCAAGTGCTGCACCGTGCCATGCGTTCGGCGATCCTCAACCGAGGCGTGGCGGTGGTGGTGATTCCGGGGGATGTGTCGCTGCTGGAGGTGGAAGATAAGCTCAAGCCTTGGCCGGCCTTGCACGCACCGCGCACCCTGCCGGTTGAGCAGGACTTGCAGCGCCTCACCGACATGCTCCAGAGCAGCGAGAAAGTCACCCTGCTGTGTGGCAGCGGCTGTGCCGGTGCCCACGATCAAGTGGTGGCGCTGGCCGACGCCCTCGGCGCGCCGGTGGTTCACGCACTGCGGGGCAAGGAGCACGTGGAGTGGGATAACCCGTTCGACGTCGGCATGACCGGCCTGATCGGTTTCAGCTCCGGCTACCACGCCATGCTCGATTGCGACACCTTGGTCATGCTCGGCACCGACTTCCCTTATCGCCAGTTCTACCCGACCGACGCCAGGATCATCCAGGTGGACCGCAACCCCCAAGCCCTGGGGCGCCGTGCGACCTTGGACCTGGGCATCGCCGCCGATGTCAGTGAAACCATCGACGCGCTGTTGCCGCGCCTGACCCGCAAGACCGATCGCAGCTTCCTCGAAACCTCCCTCAAGCACTACGAAAAAGCCCGCCAAGGCCTGGATGACCTGGCGCAACCGTCCAAGGCCGGCCGGCCGATTCATCCCCAGTATGTGGCGCGCTTGCTCAGCGAACTGGCCGATGATGATGCGATCTTTACCGCCGATGTCGGCTCACCCACCGTGTGGGCAGCGCGCTATCTGAAGATGAACGGCAAGCGCCGGCTGATCGGCTCGTTCAACCATGGCTCGATGGCCAACGCCATGCCTCAGGCTATCGGCGCCCAGGCGGCGTTCCCTGGACGGCAGGTGATCTCGATGTCCGGGGACGGTGGTTTCACCATGTTGATGGGGGATTTCATTTCCCTGGCGCAGCTGCAATTGCCGGTCAAACTCGTGGTGTTCAACAATTCGTCCCTGGGCTTTGTCGCCATGGAGATGAAGGCTGCGGGTTACCTGGACACCGGCACCGAGCTGAAAAACCCGGACTTCGCGGCCATGTCCAATGCCATGGGCATTTTGGGCATACGTGTGGAGCAATCCGAAGACCTGGAACCGGCACTGCGCCGCGCCCTGGCCCACGATGGCCCGGTGTTGGTGGACGTGGTGACCGCGACTCAGGAACTGGTGATGCCGCCGAGCATCAAGCTGGAACAGGCCAAGGGGTTCAGCCTGTACATGCTCAAGGCGGTGATGAGCGGGCGTGGCGATGAGGTTATCGAACTGGCACGCACCAACTGGTTGCGATAACCCCCTACTGTAGGAGCGAGCTTGCTCGCGAAGATCGTTAACGGTAACGCTGACATCCTGAATGAACGCGTCGTCGTCGAGTTTTTCGCGAGCAAGCTCGCTCCTACAGGTGCCGGGCTAATTTCAGCCTTTCTGTTTTTCCACCCACTTGCCGTAGGCATCGATGAATGCCTGCAGGAACGGCTTAGTCTTTTCCGACACCCTCCCCGCCTCATCGAACACACTGCCTGCCCCGCCCAAGTAGGCTTCCGGCTGTTGCATGCACCACACATCCAGGAACACCAGGGACTGGCGCAAATGGTGGTTGGCGCCAAAGCCGCCAATGGCACCCGGCGACACGCTGATGATCGCCCCCGGCTTGCCACTCCAGGCGCTTTGCCCGTATGGGCGCGAACCCACGTCGATGGCATTTTTCAAGGCCGCCGGCACGGAGCGGTTGTATTCGGGGGTGACGAACAGCACCGCGTCGGATGAACTCACTTGTTTGCGGAAAGTACTGTAGGCTGCGGGCGGTGTTGCACCGTCGATGTCCTCGTTGTAGAGCGGCAAGTCGCCGATTTCAACAATGTTCAACTTGAGATTGGCAGGGGCCAGTTCGGCCAGGGCCAGGGCGACCTTGCGGTTGATCGACTCTTTTCTCAAGCTGCCCACCAGGACGGCAATCGTGTAGACCTTGCTCATTGAGGTTTCCCGACTTCTGAATAAAGGAGCCTGTAGTTATAGAGGCTTCGCGACGCGTTCACCAGAGGGTTGTGCGGATTCCCTCGCCGTTTTCCTTGCAAGCACTTGCGTAGGAAGCGTCTGAAAATATCAGCGAATAGTATTTTTTTCTTATAGGTAAACTACCCCGCTCCCTGACGGTCTACAGAACCGCAAATCGAGTGTTTATCTCCAGAGGTTCTAAACAGATGGCTGCAGTACTTGTTGGACAGTTTCATGCCAGAGACGCGGAAGGCCGCGTGTATTCGGTGCATGAGTTCCAGGAATCCAACCCGGCGCAAGGCGACGTGGCCGGATCGACGCCCACCACGACCTACAAGCTGGCCATTGGCGACCGTGTAGAAAAGCTGGAAGGTGATGAATTCAAACTGATCCAGTCGGGCACCATTCTCGTGCGCGAGTCCGAAACTACTCTGGCATCGTAAGCGCTTGCCTTGTTCACCTGCTCAGTCCTGGCGACTGGGCTGGGGACGTTCATGGGCGGCGGATCTGCGTCACCTCTATGCCCTGCTCGTCTTGCTTGAGCGTCACCAGCACCTGGCCGTGTTCCCCTTGCACGGTAAACATCGAGCGCTTGTAACCTGCCGCATTGTACGCGGGGTAAGCCTCCACCTCCCTGACCAGGGTGATCACCACGACTGCGCCCACCTGCTCGCCCACCTGTTGCTGGGAGCGAATAAAGGCTTCCAGTGCGAGGTTGTCCGGCGTCGGTTCATCCTGATGATTGAAGAAGTAAGCCGCCAGGCCTCCCACGGTCACCAGGACCACGAGTTGCTTGGCCGTTACCCCGAAGAACGTCGAGGGTAGAGGCATATGAGACCAGACCTGTTTTTTATTTTAAGTACCGGGAAACCGGCAGGGGTCGTTGCTGATCAGACCCGCCATTCTAATGGGGTCCTGGCTGAGCGCCATAGGCCGGGACGACCCCGGCAGTCTTTTTTGCGCACGAAGGCCTGCGCCATTGAATCCCCTGCGCACTGCACATAGACTCCGGCCATGCGTTTACGTCATATCGAAGTGATTCAGGCCATCTTGCAGACCGGCCACCTCGGCACCGCCGCCGAGTGGTTGCAACTCCCCGTGGGCGAAGTAGACGCCACCCTCAAGGACGCTGAGCAGCAACTGGGCTTCATGCTGTTCGCCAGCGTGCGCGGGCGCTTGCAGGCCACCCGGGAAACCCTGGAATTGCAGGCACAAATCACTGCTCTGTACGAAGCCCTGGAGCCGCTGCAACGCCTTGCCAGCCGCTTGAAACACCATCATGCGCCGCCCCTGCGCGCGCTCTGCACGCCGCCGCTGGCCAACCAACTGTTGCCGCAGAGCATTGCTGCGCTGCGTCGACGTTTCCAGGACATGCCGTGCAACCTGTCGAGCCAGCCAGTTGGCGAGATCATCAACAGCCTGCTGTTGCATGAAGCCGATGTGGGCCTTAGCCTGCATGACCCTGAGCATCCACACATCCAAAGCACGGTGCTGGCCCAAGGCAAATTGCAGTTGCTGGCCCCCCATGGCTGGCTCAAGCCCAAGCAAAAATACATTGCGCTGCAGGAGTTGGCCGGCCAGTCGTTGATCGGCCTTGAAGGCCATGACCCGCTCAGTCGCTTGCTGGATGCCAAGCTGCACGCCCTGCGGCCGTTGCCCGTGGTGCAGACGCGGGTGCAAACCTACCCGATGATGCGCGGCCTGGTGGAGGCCGGAGAAGGCCTGGCGATTGTCGACCCGTTCACCGCCTTGGGTGCACGCGAGTCCGGGCTTGATGCGTGCCCGGTGTCGCCACCGATAGTGGTCAGCCTGTATGCGCTGACCTTGAAAGACGCTGCACCCTCCCCGGCATTGAATGCGCTGCTGGAAATCGTCATCCAGAAAGCCGAAAGCCTGCTTGGCAACGACACCAAGCCCCTGTAGGAGCTAGCAAGCTCGCGCCTACAGGGGTCAGACAGCCTCCACCTGCGCCTTGAACAACCGATACCAGAAAATCGCGACCTCGCGGGTTTGCGGGTCAATCCCGCGATAACGCAGTTGATCAATGCCGCCCATTACATAGCCACAACGCTCATACAGGCGACAGGCGCCGAGGTTGTTGTTCTGGGTCTCAAGCATCATGCCCGGCAGGTTCTTCTTGCGAGCCCAGAACTGCGCCACGTCCAACAACGACTTGGCCACGCCATGTCGGCGCGCCGGTAACGCCACGGCCAACTCGTCAACATGGGCGAAACCGTTCCAGTTGGTGCTGACCACGATATGCCCCACTGCGCGGTCATCCAGGTACGCCATGAAGATCGAGCTGTCGGCGGCATCACGGAAACTGGCGAACTCTTCCGGGTCGATGCCATAGCACTTGCGGTACGGCAGCACTTTTTCCACCGGCCATTGTTCGACGCGCTGGCCCATTTGCGGCACCCCATAGGCACTGACTTCAAAGCTGAAATCATTGCCCCACACATAGGCATCAAAACCTTCGTCGGCGACTCGCACACTGAGCCCTGGATACTTCGGGTTCATTACAGCTTGCATAGACTTCCTTAACCCTTGATGCAGTCGACGGTATAACGACGGCCACTGCCGTCATCTTCGTGTTGCAGCCCATGCACATCCGCGACAAAACCGGGGAAACTGCTATCGAACGTGCGGGCAAATGCCAGGTAATCGATGATTGAACGGGTTGACTCGGTGAAGCGTTCGCCGGGCATGATCAGTGGTATGCCCGGCGGGTAAGGCACCAGCATCACAGCGGCGATGCGTCCTGCCAAGGCATCGATGCAGACCGCCTCCACCTCGCCCCTGACCAACTGGTCGTAGGCATCGGCGGGTTTCATCGCGATTTGCGGCAATACCGTATACATACGCTTGAGGTGCCTGGCCGTGGCATTGCTACGGTAACAGCTGTGCAACTGGTCGCAAAGGTCGCGCAGGCCCAGGCCTTGATAGCGTGCCGGGCCTTGGGCATACACCGACGGCAAGCAAGTGGCCAGGCTGACATTGGCATCGTAGCTACGCTTGAACTCCAGCAGCTCGGTGAGCAAGGTGCTCCATTTACCTTTGGTAATGCCCATGGAAAACAGCACGAGAAACGAATACAGCCCAGTCTTCTCCACCACCAGCCCGCGCTCCCAGAGGAACTTGCTGACCACTGCAGCGGGAATCCCACACTCGCTCAAGGCCCCACCGGCGTTGAGGCCAGGCATCACCAGCGTGACTTTGATCGGGTCCAGCAGCACGTAGTCCTCTACCACGTCGCCAAAGCCATGCCACTCATCCCCAGGATGCAACAACCAATCCGCCGTGGCGACCCGGTCGATGCCCGCGACCGAGGGTGGCTGCCAGATGGAGAACCACCAGTCTTCGGCCGCGATATGCTGACGCAGGTTGGCCAGGGCACGACGAAAACTCAAGGCCTCGTCGAACATTTCCTGGAGCAGCGAGCGCCCGGCCGGGCCTTCCATCATTGCCGAGGCCACATCCAGCGACGCGATGATGCTGTATTGCGGCGAGGTGGAGATATGCATCATGAAGGCTTCATTGAAGCGGTCACGGTCCAGTTGCCGTGCGCCGCCGTCCTGCACGTGGATCATCGACGCCTGGCTGAATGCCGCCAGCAACTTATGCGTACTGTGGGTGGTGAACACCAAGGGGCTGTCCGGCGTGCGCGAGGTACCCATGCCATAACGCCCGGCGAAGAACTCGTGAAAGGCGGCGTAGGCATACCAGGCCTCATCAAAATGCAGCACCTCGACACTGTTGCCCAGTTGCTGCTTGATCAGTTCGGCGTTGTAACACAGGCCGTCATAGGTGGAGTTGGTCACCACCGCCAATTTCACTTTCGGTGGTCGCCCACGGGTCAAGGGGCTGGCGTCGATCTTGGCGCGGATCGACTCAGGACTGAATTCGCTCAGGGGGATCGGGCCGATGATCCCCAGCTCGTTGCGCTCCGGGCACAGGTACAGCGGGATCGCGCCGGTCATGATGATCGAATGCAACACCGACTTGTGGCAATTGCGGTCTACCAGCACCAGGTCATCGCGCCCCACCATGGAATGCCAGACGATCTTGTTGGCGGTGGACGTGCCGTTGATCACGAAGAACGTATGGTCGGCGCCAAAGTTGCGCGCGGCGCGGGCCTCGGCTTCGGCCAAGGGCCCGGTGTGATCGAGCAGCGAGCCCAGTTCGGGCACCGATACCGACAAGTCAGAGCGCAGGGTGTTTTCCCCGAAGAACTGATGAAACGCCTGCCCCACCGGGCTTTTGCGATAGGCCACGCCACCGCCATGACCGGGGGTGTGCCAGGAATAATTGGAATCGGCGGTGTGTTGCACCAGCGCCTTGAAGAACGGCGGCAACAGGCCATCCAGGTAAGTGCGTGCGGCGCGGGCGACCTGGCGCGCCAGAAACGGCACGGTGTCTTCGAACAGATAAAGGATGCCGCGCAGCTGGTTGAGCTCGCTCATGGCATCGGCGGGGGCGTTTTCCAGGGTGACTTGCTCGCCCAGCGCAAAGATCGGCAGGTTGGGTGCGCGCAGGCGCGCCAAGCGAATCAACTCCACCATGTTCTGCAACAGATGAGTGTTTTCCCCGGCGCCTTCGGCGGCAATCAGCATGCAGGCCAGACCGTGATGGGTAGCGGCCACCAGCCGCCCCTCGGCGTAGTCCACCGCAGAAAAAATACTGAAGCCCTCTTGTTCCAACTCCCTGGCGATGCCTCTAACCCGGTCACCGGCAACGGTGTCGGCCTTGATGTCACGGTGCACGATCAGAACAGGGAACTTCAGGTCTTTGTACATGAGCACTCTTACTCCGGAGGCTTTGCACAAGGGTAGAAGCTGGAAGCAAAAGTGGCGAATGAAGATTTCACAGGTGTTCGAGAGGTGTCTACATAAGTCGCGAGGGAGCTTGCTCCCGTGACGGCCCGCCTGCCGGGCCATACCTGCCTGACACCCCGCGATCAAACTGTGGGAGCTGGCTTGCCTGCGATAGCGGCCTGCCAGCCGACACTTATCTACCTGAGGCTCCGCGATCCAAATGTCGGTGGGCTGGACCGGCACTCCGGTTTTTCCAAAGTGACCCGCTGTCAGAGCGGAACGCTAAGTGGCCGTTACCGCAGGAATGGAGATGTACCCAATCCAACCGTGTTGACTGTCAGGCCGCATTCGCGAGCAAGCCCGCTCCCACAGTTTGATCGCGCAGCGTCAGGTAGATAGGTGTTGGCTGGCAGGCCGTCACGGGAGCAAGCTCCCTCGCCACAGATGCAACTGTGTAAGTACCCATGGCTGCAAGCCTGCTCCTACATGAGCGGTTATTGCTGAGTGAGTTGAGTCCACAACGCCGGCGCACCGGCTGCCTTGGCAATCGCCTCCAGCCTTGCCGCATGCTCGGCCAGGTCCTGCTCGCTGGCACGGATGATCGGCGTCGGCTTGCGATCAGCTGGCAAGCGGCGGATTTCCGAAGGGCGGTTGCCCGACCCTTCCGCCGAACCGCTGCCATCGGATGCATTACCGGCCAGGGACAGGCTGGTCTGCCCGCCGGTCATGGTCAGGTAAACGTCGGCCAGGATCTCGGAGTCAAGCAAGGCGCCGTGGAGTTCACGGCCGGAGTTGTCGACGCCATAGCGCTTGCACAAGGCATCGAGGCTGTTGCGCTGGCCCGGGTGACGCTCGCGGGCCATCATCAGGGTATCGAGGATCGTACAGTGCTGGGAGATGTCCGCACGGTCGGTCTGCCCCATCAGGGCAAATTCGTTGTTGATGAAGCCGATGTCGAACGCCGCGTTATGGATGATCAACTGGGCGCCATTGATGAATTCGAAGAACTCATCGGCCACTTCGGCGAAGCGCGGCTTGCCCTTGAGGAATTCGTCAGTGATGCCGTGGACGCCAATCGCGCCCTCGTCACTGTCGCGGTCCGGTTGCAGGTAGACGTGGAAGTGGCGGCCGGTCAGGCGGCGCCCCATCAGTTCGACACAGCCGATTTCGATGATCCGGTGACCATCGGTCACCGGCATGCCGGTGGTTTCGGTATCGAGTACAACAGATCGGATGGCCATCAGGGTTCAGCTCTCAACGGTTCGGTACAGTTCAAGGGGCGGGATATTAGCACGCCCTGTAAACGAAGCGCCCATGGCCCCCAACCCCCGGTGGACACCCAACAGTTATTTACAAGGTTTAGCAAAGTGGATTCGCCACATGCGATGGCGGCGTTGAAGCAGCGGCTCGAGCGGCCGCTGCGATGTCGTTGATTCAGCTCTGCTTGTACCCGCGCACTTCATCCACGCCACGGTTGGCCAACTGGTCGGCGCGCTCGTTGCCAGGGTGGCCGATGTGCCCGCGTACCCATTTCCAGGTGATGTCGTGACGGTTGCACTGTTCATCGAGCAATTGCCACAGGTCGGCGTTCTTGACCGGCTCCTTGGCCGCCGTTTTCCAGCCGCGCTTTTTCCAGTTGACCATCCACTCGTTGATGCCCTTCATCACATATTGCGAGTCGGTCACCAGCAGTACGTTGCAACGCCGCTTGAGTTCTTCGAGGCCGCGAATGGCGCCCATCAATTCCATACGATTATTGGTGGTATTGGCTTCGCCGCCCCACAGTTCCTTCTCCACGCCCTTGCACACCAGCAAGGCGCCCCAGCCGCCTGGGCCCGGGTTGCCTTTGCAGGCGCCATCGGTGAAGAGTTCTACGCTATCGGTCATCGGTTATTCGGCCTGAAATCAAAAAGAGGTTTTACGGTTCGCCTTGTTCGCGGTTGACCTTGGCCAACGGCATCGGCACGAGCTTGCCGATCGGCTCGCGGCGCACTTGCTGCAACGGTCTCAGCCCGACCACGATCTTGCGTGCAACCAACAAATAGAAGCCGCCACCCGACAGCTGCCAGGCTCCTGCCCGGCGTTCCCAACCGGCCAGACGGCCCTGCCACTTGGCAGTCGCAAGCGGCGGACGATAGCACCCGAAGCGGCGTTTCTCCAGCGCGAAGCCCAGCAGGTTGAGCCAGTCGCCCACCCGCGATGGCGCGATGCAACGCGCCTGGCGCAGTCCGTCATGGGCGAACACACGGCGCAGGCCCCAACTGCTCCAGGGGTTAATGCCGACAATCAGCAAATGGCCACCAGGGCGCACGCTGCTCGCCGCTTCGCGCAACAAACCGTGGGGTGACAAGCAGAAATCCAGGCCGTGCTGCAACACCACCACATCGGCGGCGTGTTCGCTCAAGGGCCAGGCCTGTTCCTCGCAGACGATCTCCACGCCCGGCAACGGTGCACCCAGGCGCACATTGCGTTGCACCTGCGGCGCCGATGGAGGCGTGTCGGCCGACGGTCCGTAATGCACCAGGTAGCCACCAAAGAACCGGCCCAGCTCGTCTTCGAGCATGCGCCGCTCTTCTTCCAGCAAAAACTGCCCAATCGGCCCGGACAACCATTCGCGGGCCGCGCTGATCAGGGCCAGCCACTCAGGATCGGCCTGGGCGAACGCTTTATCAGTCATTGCATTCTCCAACTCGCCTAGACGTTCTAAGATGCACCAATGTGTTCAGCTTGGCGAATCGAAGAATGATACAGATCAGTGCCCTACCCGCCTTTACCGACAACTACATCTGGTTGTTACAAGACCCTACGACCCAGCGCTGCGCCGTGGTCGACCCCGGCGATGCCACGCCAGTGCTGGCCTGGCTCAAGCAGAATGCCGAGTGGCGCCTCAGCGACATACTGGTTACCCACCATCACCATGATCATGTAGGCGGTGTCGAGCAACTGAAAAATGCCACCGGCGCCAAGGTTTATGGCCCTGCAAACGAAAAGATCCCGGCGCGGGATGTGGCCTTGCACGATAACGACCATATCCGCGTGCTGGGCTGGGACTTCGACGTGTACGCCGTGCCAGGCCACACCCTCGGCCACATCGCCTTTTATCACCAAGGCGTATTGCTGTGTGGCGATACCTTGTTCGCCGCCGGTTGCGGTCGCCTGTTCGAAGGTACACCCGAACAGATGTACAACTCTCTGGGACGCCTGGCCGCCCTGCCCGCCGATACGCAGGTGTACTGCACCCATGAATACACGCAAAGTAACTTGAAATTTGCCCAAGCCGTGGAACCGCACAATGCCGACATCGCCGAACGTGTGGAAAATGTCGCCCAACTTCGCGCCCGTGGCGAGATGACGCTGCCCTCCAACCTGGCCTTGGAAAAACGTACTAACCCTTTTCTGCGCACCGCTGAAACATCCGTTAAACAAAAAGCGGACGAACGGAACGGCCGCGACAACCGCTCTGGGGCCGAGGTGTTTGCTAGCTTGAGGGCTTGGAAAGATAAGTTCTAACCAGATGCAATCTGATACGTAATTTCTGAATGGTTGACCGGAACCAAAGCGCTTTCTAGAATCGCCCGACATTTTTGCCCGGAACTTACTTCCAGCCAATGTCGTCATCTATTCGTAAATCCATTTCTTCAGACGCATTGACCCGCCTGGCTCAAGCCGTGGCGGTGGCCGTTTCCGCAACTCTGGCGGGCTGCCAATCGACTCATTACGCTGCACAATCCACCGTGCAACCCAAACCGAATCTTGCTGCCAAGATCAAGCAAAAACCTATTTGGCTATCAGAGAAGCCCAGCCCCGAAGTACCCCAGGACGTCTGGGAACGCATGCGTCGGGGCTTTCAATTGCAGGACGGTGTCGGCGTCAACCCGCGCATCGAGCAACAGCGCCTGTGGTTCGCCAGCAACCCCTCCTTTCTGGAGAATGCCGGCGAACGCGGCAGCCTCTACATTCATTACATCGTCGAACGCCTTGAAGAACGCAACATGCCCCTGGAGCTGGCGCTGCTGCCAGTGATTGAAAGTGCCTACAACCCGATGGCTTATTCGCGCAGCGATGCGGTCGGCTTATGGCAGTTCATTCCCTCCACCGGGCGCTACTTCAACCTGCGCCAGACCCGCGCCTACGATGGCCGCCGCGATATCACCGCTTCCACCACCGCCGCCCTGGACTATCTGACGCGTCTGCATGACATGTTCAACGGCGACTGGCTGCTGGCCCTGGCGGCCTATAACGCCGGCGAAGGCACCGTCAGCCGGGCGATCGAGCGCAACGAAAAGCTCGGCCTGCCCACCGACTACTGGAACCTGCCTCTGCCCCAGGAAACCAAGGACTATGTGCCCAAGTTCCTGGCCTTGTCCCAAGTAGTACTGGCGCCCGAAGCCTACGGCGTCAACCTGAACCCGATTGCCAACACGCCGTACTTCGAGGTCGTTGAAGTCAAGCAAAGCATGGACCTGTCACGGGTTGCCGCGCTGGCCGAGATCGACGAAGACGAACTGTTCCAGCTCAACCCGGCCTTGAAACAACGCACCACCCTGGACGGCCCCCAGCATCTGCTGGTGCCGACCTCCAAGGCCCAACTGCTGACCAGCACCCTTTCGACGATGAAGCCGGAAGAGTTGCTGAGCATGCGCCCTAAGAAGCCGGTGTTCGACGAAGTCGAGACCAAGGCGGTTGCCGGGCGTACCCGCAGCTACAAGGTACGCAGTGGCGACAACCTCACACTGATCGCCAAGGCCAACAAGGTCGATGTGCATGACCTGCAGCGCTGGAACAAGCTCAACGGCCAGGCCCTCAAGGTCGGCCAGACCCTGGTAATGCAGGACACGCGTAAAGTCGCGGCGAAAAAACCGGTGCAGTACAAGGTCAAGAAAGGTGACTCGCTGTACATGGTGGCCAAGCGCTTCAATGTCGAGATGCAACATCTCAAGCGTTGGAACCCGCGCACCGGCCAGGCATTGAAACCAGGGCAGATGCTGGTGGTTTCCGGGCCGCGCTAATACCTCGGGGAGAGCTGGCTTGTGTGGGAGCTGGCTTGCCTGCGATGCAGGCACCTCGGTCTATCAGTCAGACCGCAGTGATGCTATCGCAGGCAAGCCAGCTCCCACATTTGACCTTCACACCGTCCAATAGCTTGCAGTCCGCAAAATGGCCTTCCCGACAGCCTTTTTCCAACCGGAACAAGCTGTTACTGTACCGATCATAAAGCCCAAGCCGCCTGGATCGGATCTCTGACTTGAAGCGTCCCCTCCTTCTACTAATAAGTCTGGCCTTGAGCTTTGCAGCGAACGCGACGATCACCGAAAGCCACGGTTATGCGCAGTTCGGCACACTCAAGTACCCGGCCAAATTCACCCATTACGATTGGGTAAACCCTGCAGCGCCCAAAGGCGGGACATTGCGGGTGATGGCATTTGGCACCTTCGATACGCTCAACCCCTACACCTTCAAAGGTTCAAGCCCGGTTTCCACCGCCAATTTCCTGCAGTACGGCGTCAACGAGCTCAATGAACCCTTGATGGTGGGCACCGGGCAATACGCGCCGTCCGGCGATGAACCCACCTCAAGCTATGGCCTGATTGCCCAATCGGTGGAATACAGCGAGGACCGCAGTTGGGTGGTGTTCAACCTGCGCCCCGAAGCGCACTTTCACGACGGCAAGCCGATCACCGCCGATGACGTAGCGTTCTCCTATCGCACCCTGCTGACCGAAGGCCATCCGCAGTACCGCACCAACCTGCAGGAAGTGGCCCGGGTCGACATCCTCAACCCCCACCGTATCCGCTTTGTGTTCAAGCGCGCCGGCAACCCCTTGCTGATCCTGCGCCTGGGCGAGTTGCCGGTGCTGCCCCAGCACTATTGGAAAAACCGTGACTTCAAGGCCACCACCTTCGAGCCGCCCCTGGGCAGTGGGCCTTATCGCATCACCAAGGTTGCGCCTGGGCGGCAACTGGTGTTTGAACGGGTCAAGGATTACTGGGGCAAAGACCTGCCGGTCAACCAGGGTTTCTATAACTACGACAAGGTCGAAGTGGAGTTCTATCGCGACAGTGACGTGGCCTTTGAAGCCTTCAAGGCCGGTGAATTCGATATTTATATCGAGCATCAGGCCAAAAACTGGGCCACAGGCTACACCTTCCCGGCGGTCAACCGCGGCGATGTGATCAAGGCGCAGATCGCCCATCAGATCCCCACTCAAAGCCAGGGCCTGTTCATGAATACCCGGCGACCGGCGTTCAGCCAGGCCAAGGTGCGCGAAGCCCTGGGGTTGATGTTCGATTTTGAATGGACCAACCGCACGCTGTTCAGCAGCGCCTATAAGCGTTCGGTGAGCTATTACCCCAACAGTGAATTCTCGGCCACCGGCCTGCCCGTGGGCCATGAGTGGTTGATGCTCTCGCCCTACCGCGACCAACTGCCGGCCGCGCTGTTTACCCAGCCGTTCAGCCTGCCGCACACCGACGGCCGCGGCATCCCCCGCGAAACCCTGCGCCAGGCCCTGGCCCTGCTCGGCGAGGCCGGCTGGAAACTGTCGGGGCAGCGCCTACTGGATAAGGACGGGCAACCGCTGCGTCTGGAAATCCTGCTGGTCAACCCGAACCTTGAGCGCATCCTGCAACCTTATGTCGAAAATCTGACCCGCATCGGCATCGACGCCCGCTTGCGCACCGTTGACCGCGCACAGTACAAACAGCGCCTCGATCAATTCGATTTCGACATGATTCTGATGACCCTCAACCAGACCTTGAGCCCCGGCCTTGAGCAGTGGCAGTACTTCCACTCCAGCCAGGCCGCAATCAAGGGCAGCAAGAATTACGCCGGTATCGCCAACCCGGTGGTCGACCACCTGCTGGACCAACTGCTGGCGGCGCAGACCCGCGAAGAACAACTGGCCGCCGGCCGCGCCCTGGACCGGGTGCTGCTGTGGCAGCACTACAGCATTCCCAACTGGTACCTCAACTATCATCGCCTGGCGTACCGCAACCGGTTCGCCTTCGTCACCACGCCGCCCTACAGCCTGGGTCTGAGCGCGTGGTGGCTGAAAGCTTCGGAGAAAGCCCAATGATGTCCTTGCGTACTACCCTGCTCGCCAGCCTGTTGCTGTGCACTGCGGCGCACGCCGCGCCACAACATGCGCTGACTCTCTACAACGAGCCCCCCAAGTACCCCGCCGGCTTCAAGCATTTTGACTACGTAAACCCCGACGCCCCCAAGGGCGGCACCTTCCGCGAATCGGCCATGGGCGGCTTCGACAGCCTCAACCCCTACATCAGCAAGGGCGTGCCGGCGGATAACCTGCCGCTGATCTACGACACCCTGGCCATGCAGAGCCTGGACGAACCCATCACCGAATACGGCCTGGTGGCCGGCAAGATCGAAAAAGCCCCGGACAACAGCTGGGTGCGCTTCTACCTGCGCCCCGAAGCGCGCTTCCATGACGGCCACCCGATACGCGCCGAAGACGTGGTGTTTACCTTCCAGACCCTGATCAAGGAAGGCAACCCGCTGTACCGCAACTACTACGCCGACGTCGATGAGGTGGTGGCCGAAGACCCGTTGCGCGTGCTGTTCAAGTTCAAGCGCACCAACAACCGCGAGTTGCCGTTGATCCTTGGGCAGTTGCCAGTACTGCCCAAACACTGGTGGGCCAGCCGGGATTTTTCCAAGGGCAACCTGGAAATCCCCCTGGGCAGCGGGCCTTACCAAGTGGCCGAGGTCAAGCCGGGCCGCATGATTCGCTACGAGCGGGTCAAGGATTATTGGGCCAAGGACCTGCCGGTCAATAAGGGCTTCTACAACTTCGATACCCGCATCACCGATTACTACCGCGACAGCACTGTCTCCCTGGAAGCCTTGAAGGCCGGGCAGTTCGACTACTGGCTGGAGTTCAGCGCCAAGAACTGGGCCAATGCCTACAACATTCCAGCGGTGAAAGAAGGCCGCTTGATCAAGGAAGAAATCCCCAACGGCAACCCTACCGGCATGCAGGGTTTTGTGTTCAACATGCGCAAGCCGATGTTCCAGGACGTGCGGGTGCGCAAGGCCATCAGCCTGTTGCTGGATTTCGAATGGAGCAACAAGCAGCTGTTCAACGGTGCCTACACCCGTACCCGCAGCTATTTCGAAAACTCGGAAATGGCCGCCACCGGCCTACCCGGTCCGGACGAGCTGGCGATTCTCGAGCCGCTGCGCGACAAGATCCCTGGCGAAGTCTTCACCCAGGCGTTCGAACCGTCCCACACCGACGGCAGCGGCATGATCCGCACCCAGCAACGCGAGGCCTACCAACTGCTGCAGGAAGCGGGCTGGAAGATTGTTGACGACAAAATGGTCGACAGCACCGGCAAGCCAGTGACCATTGAGTTCCTGCTGGCCCAGACCGAGTTCGAGCGCATCCTGCTGCCGTTCAAGCGCAACCTGGCAGACCTGGGCATCGATCTGGTGATTCGTCGCGTGGACGTCTCGCAGTTCGTCAACCGCTTGCGCTCACGCGACTTCGACATGCTGGTGGGCAGCTTCCCGCAATCCACCTCGCCGGGTAACGAGCAGCGCGAGTTCTGGAAATCCTCCAGCGCCGACAAGCCCGGCAGCCGCAACTACATGGGCCTCAAGGACCCTGCGGTCGACCAGTTGGTGGAAGAGCTGATCGACGCCGGTTCGCGCCAAAGCCTGATCGCCCACGCCAGGGCGCTGGATCGTGTGCTGCAGTTTGGTTACTACGTGATTCCCAACTGGCACATCAAGACCTTCCGCGTGGCGTATTGGGACCACCTGGGCCACCCCAAGGTCTCGCCACGCTACGACGTCGGCACCGCGACCTGGTGGAGCAAACCCGACGTCACACCTGCCGTCCCCCTGGACACACGCGCCGATACGGCGAGCGGAGGCGATTAAATGCTGGCCTATATTGTTCGCCGCCTGTTGCTGATCATCCCCACGCTGTTCGGGATCTTGCTGATCAACTTCGTCATCATCCAGGCCGCTCCCGGCGGCCCGGTGGAGCAAATGATCGCCAAGCTCGAAGGCTTCGACGGCGCCACCAGCCGCATTGCTGGCGGCGGCGCCGAAGTCGCGGTGGCCGGTTCCAGCTACCGTGGCGCCCAGGGCCTGGACCCGGCGCTGATCAAGGAAATCGAAAAGATGTACGGCTTCGACAAGTCGGCGCCGGAACGCTTGTGGATCATGGTCAAGAACTACGCCCAGCTGGACTTCGGTGACAGCTTTTTCCGAGACGCCAAGGTCATCGACCTGATCAAGGAAAAGATGCCGGTGTCCATTTCCCTCGGGTTGTGGAGCACCCTGATCATGTACCTGGTGTCCATCCCCTTGGGGATCGCCAAGGCCACGCGCCACGGTAGCCATTTCGATGTGTGGACCAGCTCGGCGATCATCGTCGGCTACGCGATACCGGCGTTCCTGTTTGCTATTTTGCTGATCGTGGTGTTTGCCGGTGGCAGTTATTTCGACTGGTTCCCCTTGCGCGGGCTCACCTCCAACAACTTCGAGGAGTTGAGTTGGGGCGGCAAGATCCTCGATTACTTCTGGCACCTGGCGCTGCCTGTCACCGCCCTAGTGATCGGCAACTTCGCGACCATGACCCTGCTGACCAAGAACAGCTTTCTCGACGAGATCAACAAGCAGTACGTGGTCACCGCCAAGGCCAAGGGCCTGACCAATCGCCGCGTGCTGTATGGCCACGTGTTCCGCAACGCGATGCTGCTGGTGATCGCCGGTTTCCCTTCGGCCTTCATTGGCATCTTCTTTACCGGCTCGTTGCTGGTGGAGGTGATCTTCTCCCTCGACGGCCTGGGCCTGATGAGCTTTGAAGCGGCGATCAACCGTGACTACCCGGTGGTGTTCGGCACGCTGTTTATCTTCACCCTGCTGGGGCTGATCGTGAAACTGATCGGCGACCTCACCTACACCCTGGTCGATCCGCGTATCGACTTTGCCAGCCGGGAGCATTGAGATGAACCTGTCCCCCCTCAATCGCCGCCGGTTCGAGCGGTTCAAGGCCAACAAGCGTGGCTGGTGGTCGCTGTGGCTGTTCCTGGTACTGTTCGTGCTGAGCCTGGGCGCCGAGTTGATCGCCAACGACAAGCCCCTGGCGGTGCACTTCGACGGCGGCTGGTACTTCCCGGCGCTCAAGCGCTACCCGGAGACTACCTTCGGCGGTGAATTCCCGCTGGAAGCCAACTACAAGAGCCCGTACATCCAGGAACTGCTAAAAGCCAAGGACGCCTGGACCTTGTGGGCGCCGATTCCGTTCAGCTACCAGAGCATCAATTACGACCTGAAAGTCCCGGCCCCGGCGCCGCCGTCCTCGGTCAACCTGCTGGGCACCGATGACCAGGGGCGTGATGTGCTCGCGCGGGTGATCTACGGCTTTCGCGTGTCGGTGCTCTTCGCCCTGACCCTGACCATACTCAGCTCAATCATCGGCGTGATTGCCGGCGCCTTGCAGGGCTTCTATGGCGGTTGGGTCGACCTGGCCGGGCAACGCTTCCTGGAGATCTGGTCCGGCTTGCCGGTGCTCTACCTGTTGATCATCCTGGCCAGCTTCGTGCAACCCAACTTCTGGTGGCTGCTGGGGATCATGCTGTTGTTTTCCTGGATGAGCCTGGTGGATGTGGTACGCGCCGAGTTCCTGCGCGGACGCAACCTGGAGTACGTGCGGGCTGCGCGGGCGTTGGGCATGCAGAACGGCGCCATCATGTTTCGCCACATCCTGCCCAATGCGATGGTCTCGACCATGACCTTCCTGCCCTTCATCCTTACCGGCGCCATTGGCACCCTGACCGCCCTGGACTTTCTCGGCTTCGGGCTGCCGGCAGGTTCGCCGTCGCTGGGTGAGCTGGTGGCCCAGGGCAAATCCAACCTGCAAGCGCCGTGGCTGGGCATGAGTGCCTTTGCGGTGCTGGCGATCATGTTGAGCCTGCTGGTGTTTATCGGCGAGTCCGCTCGCGATGCGTTCGACCCGAGGAAATGAGATGAATCCGGACAACCTGATCGAAATCCGCGACCTCAGTGTCGAGTTCGTCACCGGCGAGCATCATCACCGGGTGGTCAACCACGTGAGCTTCGACATCAAGCGCGGCGAAACCCTGGCGCTGGTGGGTGAAAGCGGTTCGGGCAAATCGGTCACCGCCCATTCGATCCTGCGCCTGCTGCCCTACCCGTTGGCCAGGCATCCGTCGGGCACTATCGAGTATTCAGGGCAAGACCTGCTGACGCTCAAAGAGAAGACCCTGCGGCATATACGCGGCAACCGCATTGCGATGATCTTTCAGGAGCCGATGACCTCGTTGAACCCGCTGCACTCCATCGAAAAACAGATCAACGAAGTGCTCGGCCTGCACAAGGGCCTGACCGGCAAGGTCGCCACCGAGCGCACGTTGGAATTGCTGGAGCTGGTGGGTATCCCCGAGCCACACAAACGCCTCAAGGCGTTGCCCCACGAGCTGTCCGGCGGCCAGCGCCAGCGGGTGATGATCGCCATGGCCCTGGCCAACGAGCCGGAGTTGTTGATTGCCGACGAGCCGACCACGGCGCTGGATGTCACCGTGCAGTTGAAGATCCTGGAATTGCTCAAGGAGCTGCAGGCGCGGCTGGGCATGGCGCTGTTGCTGATCAGCCACGACCTCAACCTGGTACGGCGCATCGCCCACCGTGTGTGCGTGATGCAGCAAGGTTGCATCGTTGAACAGGCCGATTGCGAGACACTGTTCCAGTCGCCCCAACACCCCTACACCCAGGAACTGCTCGCGGCGGAGCCCAGTGGCGGTCCGGCCAACAACGCGGTCGGCCCACCGCTGCTGGAAGTGGATGACCTTAAAGTCTGGTTTCCGATCAAGAAAGGCTTTTTGCGCAATACCGTGGATTACGTCAAGGCCGTGGACGGCATCAACTTCAGCCTGCCTCAGGGGCAAACCCTGGGCATCGTTGGCGAAAGTGGCTCGGGCAAGTCCACCCTGGGCCTGGCAATTTTGCGCCTGATCGGCAGCCAGGGCGGGATTCGCTTCGAAGGCCAGCAACTGGACCGCCTCAGCCAACAGCAGGTGCGCCCGTTGCGCCGGGAAATGCAGGTGGTGTTCCAGGACCCGTTCGGCAGCCTGAGCCCGCGCATGTGCGTCAGCGAGATCGTTGGCGAAGGCCTGCGTATCCACAAGATGGGCACGCCCGCCGAACAAGAAGCGGCGATTATCGCGGCGCTCAAGGAGGTGGGCCTGGACCCCGAATCCCGGCATCGCTACCCCCATGAATTCTCCGGCGGCCAGCGCCAACGCATCGCCATTGCCCGAGCGCTGGTGCTCAAGCCGCGCCTGATCCTGCTGGACGAACCCACCTCGGCCCTGGACCGCACGGTACAACGCCAGGTGGTAGAGTTGCTGCGCGGCTTGCAGGCCAAGTACAACCTGACCTACCTGTTTATCAGCCATGACCTGGCGGTGGTTAAGGCGCTGAGTCACCAATTGATGGTGGTCAAGCAAGGCCAGGTGGTGGAGCAAGGCGATGCCCAGGCTATTTTTGCCGACCCGCAACATGCCTATACCCGGCAGTTGCTCAAGGCCGCTTTTTTGGTACCGGCCTGACGTAACGCGGGTGAAAATGCAGGAGAAATAACGCCATGTCGCTCAGCCCGATCGCCCGTCCCGCAGACACGCCGCGCTTCTGGCGCGACGAACGCCTGCCGTTCATCGAAGCCCGCAGCATCGCCGACGGGCGCAAGGTCACCTATACCCGACACGCCCATGAGCATTTTTCCATCGGCGCGATCACCACGGGCTGCAGCTATTACCACTACGGCGCGCACACCTTCGAAATCAGCGCCGGCACCGTGGTGCTGATGAACCCCGGCGATGTGCATGCGTGCAACCCCATCCATGACCAGCCCTGGTCCTACCACATGCTATACCTCGACACGCCCTGGCTGACCGACCTGCAATACCAGCTGGGGTTCAGTACCGACCAGGGCTACCGGCCATTCGACACACCCCATACTCGCGACACCGGGCTGTACCACGGCTTGCTCGACCTGTACCGCACGCTTGTGGATGAACAGGCCGAACTGCTGCAAAAACAGAGCGCGCTGGTGAGTTACTTCACCGAGGTGCAACAGCGCCTGAATCCTCCGTTGACGCCGGTACGCGAGGTCAACCACAAACTGGAACGCGCCGCCGACTACATCCGCGCCCACTGCACGCAGGCCTTGAAACTCGAAGACATCTGCCAGGCCGCCGAGCTGTCGCCGTCTTATCTGATCCGCGCATTCAAGCACTATTACGGCTTGACGCCCCACGCCTTCATGGTCAACCGCCGCATCCAGTTCGCCCGCAGCCAACTGCGCAATGGCGCACTGATTGCCGACGTCGCCCTGGCCGCGGGCTTTGCCGACCAGGCACACTTCCAGCGCACCTTCAAACAACACTTCGCGGCCACGCCGGGGCAATACCGCGAGAACCTCAAGCCATCAGCAAATAACCCACACTGGCCACCAGCAACGCGGCCATTGAGCGGTTAAACAGGCGCACACCTTTGGGGTTGTTCAAGTAGCGGCGCAAAAACGTCCCCGCATACGCCCAGCACGCCACCGACAGGTAGCAGATCACCAGGTAAAGCGCGGCAAACAACCACACCTGCGCCGCATCGCCATCGGCCACGAACAACCCCATGCCTGCCACACACGCCAGCCAGGCTTTCGGGTTGAGCCACTGCATGATCGCGCCATACAACATCGACGGCGCGGTGTGCGCACCGTCAGCGTCCAGCCGGCCATCATCCACCGCCAGCTTCCAAGCCATATACAACAAGAACGCCACGCCGCCCCAGCGGATCAATTGAATCAGGATCGGCCAGCGCACCAATACTTCATGCAACCCCAGGCCGATCAACACCAATAACAAGGTAAAACCCACGGCGGCGCCGAAGACATGTTTCTGACTGGCGACGAAACCAAAACGTGCGCCAGAACTTAAAGCGACCACATTCACCGGTCCCGGCGTGATGGACGTGGCCAGGGCAAAGGCGGCCATGGAGAGAATCAAGCTCATTGCAGTTCCTTTTGTGATCCCAAACGAGGTTTAGATCACGGTACCGCGCAGGGACACGAGGGTATTGAAGAAAATGCCCCTGGGTACTTCAGAAACGGACGCTGATCTGATTAGTGCCCCCGCGATCAACTGTGGGAGCTGGCTTGCCTGCGATGGCGGCCGTTCAATCGACAGAGATGTCGAATGTGCCGCCCACAGGTAACCACGATGCGAAGCGAGCCGCTCTTGATCTTGATCTTGATCTTGATCTGCTTTTGATCTTGATCTCAGGCGCCCCGTTAAACCACGCTGGCCGAACGCAGGCTTGAATTCGTGGGTAACCCGGCAGGACGCCGGGTTAGCCGCCCCGCGCCATGGATGGCGCGTGGCGGCGGCCCACGGATTCAAGCCTGTGTTCGGGCACACCGAGCCTAAGCGAGGTGCCGAGTGGTGGGGCAAGAGCGCTTTGGTTACTTTCGCGCTTTTCGAAAGTGACCCGCCGTCAGGGCGGAACCCTAAGTAGCCGTTACCGCAGGAATGGATATGTACACAATCCAGCTGTGTTGGCTGTCAGGCCGCTATCGCAGGCAAGCCAGCTCCCACAGTTGGATCGCGGGGGCGTCAGGTAGATAGCCATCGGCTGGCACGCCGCCATCGCCGCGATACGGCGACCCAACAAGCCAGCTTTCATAGTGGGATCCAGGGCATCTCTCAGCGCTGGGTGGGAATACGAATATCGCCCCTCCGACATTGGCTCTTCACACTGCGCGGGCAACCGGCAAACGCGAGATCCTTGGTCAGGCACACCCGCACTTCCGACAGCACCTTGCCCTTGCAGATCACCGCCATACCGTGGTTGCCCATGCGTGGGTTGCTTTCGCGAAACAGCGCCTCGATCTCGTGGGCCTGCAATGACGGCGGCGTATTGAACGGCTGCAGTTGCTGCGGAATGGCAACCGCACCGAGCGCCACATCGGTCTTCTCCAGATACTCCAACGGCTCCAGCCCACTGCAGGTGCCATGCTTGGCCCATTCATGCTTGAGCAGCGTGCGGGTGGGAAACAGCGCCGCGCCCTTGTCCATTTCTGCCTCGCTCAAGCGCGTCTGCGGTGTGCAGGACGCAGGCCACCCTCCTCGCGCGTATTGCGGCCACAAACCATGCAGCACAAAGCCGTAGCCTTTACCTGAGCATTGCTCGTTGCCTGGGTGCGTGAGGCAAAACGTGGGTGACCACGAGAGCGATAGCACATAGAAATCAAACTCACCCGCCTGCCCTTGGCTGCGTGGCGCCGCCGTTACCGCGGTGGCCATCAGCAGCCACACCACCATCCAGTATTTCATCCCGGTATTCCTTTAAAAGAGTAAAGCCTTACGCTATCGCCACGCCTAGGGATGCTGGGAGTAACGGTGTAACACCTTGTCCAGGATGATATCGGTCTTCAGCGCTTCGATGCCCAGCGACGGATGCTCGGCCTCGCCACGAATATGCGCGTTCATGTTCATGACATGGTGCCATTGAATATGGATGTGACACGGCACGTCCAACACCTCGGTGGTCTCGCCTTCAAGACGCAGCGGCTGGTCCTCGAACACCGAAAACTGAATACGACCGCGACTGCCGATCAGTTCGACCCGGTCTTCGCGTCGGTCCGCCACAAAATTCCAGCAGCCCATGCCCAATGCACCGCTGGCAAATGTCCAGCAGGCCGTCACGGCATCTTCTGCCGCGTAGCGCCCAGCCTGTCGCGCCGAAAAGCCTGAGACCTCGACGATGTCCCCGGCCAGGTACTGGAACAGGTCGAACCCATGGCTCGCCAGGTCGGCAAAGTAACCGCCACCGGCAATGGCCGGATCGGTGCGCCAATTGGTGGCGTCGGAGTCTGTTACGGCAGCGGGTTTGCACAAGGTCCAGGTCAGGTGGCGCAACTCACCGATACGGCCTTCCTGCAGCCAAGTGCGCACTTGCTGGAAGCGTGGCAATGAACGCCGGTAGTAGGAGACAAACAGGTGCAGCCCGGCGCGCTCGAATGTGCGCTGCATCAACGCGCTCTGTTCAGCATTCAGCGACATCGGCTTTTCGACGCAACAATGTTTGCCCGCCGCGGCCACTCTCAGGGCGTACTCAAGGTGACTGGCGGGCGGAGTGGCGATGTAGACCGCATCCACCTCGGGGTCATCGATCAAGGCCTGGGCATCGGTATAGCAACGAGCAATGCCATGGCGCGCCGCATAATCGCGCACCGCCTCGGCACGCCGCCCCATCACGGCGACCAATGCCGAACCTGGCGCTTTATAGAAAGCCGGTCCACTCTTCAATTCAGTGACACTGCCACAGCCGATCATGCCCCAGCGTATGGTCTTCATCTAATGTCCTCGGTCGTATTCGTCAATCGGGCAGTATCCACATACCGGCCCTGGCGCGCCATAACCACTTAGCATGACATTTGCATTACACTTTTATGACATTCATCCGGCGCGGGGGCACATCCGATGAAAATTAGGGCGACTGTCATTTGCGAACATGAGGGGCACATCCTCTTCGTGCGTAAAGCCAGATCAAAATGGGCATTGCCCGGCGGGAAAGTAGAAGCGCACGAGCGCCCGGTAGGCGCGGCGGAACGCGAGCTGGAAGAAGAAACCGGTTTAAACGTGGACGGCTTGCTGTACCTGCAGGAGCTCAAGGCCCGCGACACCGTCCACCATGTGTTCGAGGCCTCGGTGGTCAATATCGACGAGGCACGGCCGTGCAACGAGATTGTCGATTGCCAGTGGTATGCCTACAGCGCCCTGGATGAGCTGGACACCACGGACGCCACCCGCCACATCGTCAAATCCTTCCTGCGGCGCCTCTGACGCGCTGGACGGCCGCTAACCTACCGCAGCAAACCCACGGCGCCCGGCCTTTATCTCGGTACGCAACTCACCAATCAGGTTGGAGATGGCACGGATGCTGTCCAGGCCCTCGGGCGATACACGGGTCAACAGCAAGTCGACACGACCGGACGTGGGCTCGAACACGCTGATGCGCAGCGAGCCGTCGCTGTTGAGGCAGCACTCGCACGCAAGCGGCAGGAAGCCTGAGGCCATGATGCGGTTGAATTCGGTGATGGAAATCATGATCAGCCCCCCGTCCCTGGGTTCTACCCGATTGAGGTGATGCAAGCAGCATAGATAAGGTTTTGCCGGCCGCCGGACAATTAATGCAAAAGTGTTAGCCAGCCCTCACTTTGTAGGGCGTCACCGGCCATGAACGACAGGCCGAGATTAAATCGCGGGCAAAAAAAATCCCAAGTAGCTGATGGAAACTTGGGATTTAAAAATGCATAAACCGTGGGAGGTGAACGCCCGGCTATAGTAGCGATTGTAAAAACATGTAACAAGATTATTTTAATCCTTTCGTCGGATTGAAAGCGTCGTAAGTCATTCAATAACCACATGTTTTTTAAGGTGGAAGGCAGTACTCGTGCTACTTTTTGGTGCAAGTAACGACAGTAAGTCCCTGTAGAAAAAATGGTTATTAATCGGGCGCAGCGCTTTCAATTAACTGTTCACTTAACTGCTTGCATGTTTCTTGAAGGGCCTCACGACTGGAAGCTGTGGCGCCCACCACGGCCTCCAGATGACGACACAGCGTCAGGCGTTCAGCCGCCTCTTCGCGCTGGCGGTCGACCTTGGCGTTAAGTTGAATGAAATAGAACCCCAGCAGCACGGCGACGCCAAGCACACCCACCGCGAGGTAGCGCAAGCTGTTGGATGATGGAGGCTCCGGGGCATTCATGGCCTTATGGCGCCCTGCGCTTTTCATAACGAACGTCATCACCATCGACCGGCCCCACAACGGACCAGCCGCAAGGTGCTGCGCGCAACGTATCGCTCAATACCTGCGGGGTAATCCCCAGGCCAGCCATCTGTTCAAGGCTCAGGTGGTTTTGCACTACCGAGGTGCGAATCGCGCACAGCGTGTCGACGTCATCAGGTGTCGCCGTTCGAATCAGCACTTGCATACCCGCCTCCATCAAGAAGTGCGCAATTGTATGCAAATACTCACACGGGGTTTGTCGTGGATTTGTAAAGGCCCCACGGCTGGTGCGGGCTACGGATTACTTGCGCGCGACCTTGTAGCGCAGGCAATCCTGGTAAAAGCTTTGACGAATCGCCTCGGGCTTGAGCCTTGAGCGGCTGTCATAGGTCTGCTCGGTGATGCCCATGGCCATCATGCGCATCCACGATTTGCTGAACTTGAGGGTCTGGATCTTCTGCCGGGCCGCGTATAGCGAAACGCCGGATAACTTTAGCTCCTGGGCCCTGGCGGCCGTGCCTGCGCCCCAACTGCACATGTACTTGTCACCCTCGCGCAATTCCCTGGCCTGCGCGACAGTCGCGCCGCCGGCCAGGGAGCAGGCAATCAGCATCATTCCCACAGAGCGCATTTGCATCCTCACCTAACCACCTGAAAATAAAAGTGATTTTGGCGAGGATTTTGTTACAAAGGGGCCATTAAATTGCCTTACTGCGCAAAGCGACTCGTGGATGCTTCCTATCAAGGCTTGAGTTCGAAGAGCGCCGGCATCGGTGGCCACTGCGAAGGCACTTTACGAAAGCGGCTGAACCCGGCTGCCTCAGCCATCTGGCGGGCACGCTTCTCGCCCATGAATGCCCCCAGCCCTGCCCCACCATGGGACAGCGAACAGGTCATGCAATAGAGCGTGCTCTGCGGGTACATGACGCGCCCGAACAAGTTCATGTTCTCGTGCAGTTCTTCGGACAGGTTGAGCTCCACCATCAGGTAGGTACCGTCTTCGGCCGTGGCGGCGCGCAAATCCTTGAGCATCTGCTGAGGGTCGGTGGCATCGTGGATCACCACAAAGGTGGTCACGAAGTCGAATTGCTGGCCGCGCAAGGCATCGGAGTCGTTCACCTCGAATTGCACCCGGTCACCCACGCCAGCCGCCTCGGCGTTGGCCCGCGCCAACTCGATGGAAGGCAGGTGGAAATCGCAGCCGACAATGCGCGCCTCGGGGTAGGCCTTGGCCATGGTGATCGCTGCAAGGCCCGCACCGCAGCCGAAATCCAGCACACTGCCGCCGGTCTTGAGCTTCTCTTCGACGCCGTCCAGGGATGGAATCCAGTGCTGGACCAGGTAGTGCTTGTACCAGGGCATGGTCATGCGCTCCATGCCTTTCCAGGTTTCCAGCGGGAACGCCTCTTCAGCGCAACCACCACCATGGCGGAAGGCCTCGATGACCTTGGGCGCCATGCTCACGAACGGCACGCTCAGCTGGATAATGCCACCGGCAAAATACGGCGAGTCTTCATCGGCCAGCACCGGCACAAACTCGGCGGGCATTTGGTAACGGCGGGTTTGCGCGTCGTAGGTCACATAATTGCCGGTGGCCATGCTGCCCAGCCATTCGCGCAAGTAACGTGCGTTGTAGCCGGTCTTGTGCGCCAACTCTTCCAGGGTCACCGCCTGGCCGTCGGCCAAAGCCTTGAACAAACCGAGCTGGTCGCCGATGTAGAGCATGGCGCCGCGCAGCGTGTTGCCGTAATCCTCCATGATGCGCGCCGAAAACTGCTGGACCTTGGCTTTATCAACTTCCATAACGTTGGACATCTGTCGCTCCTTGATGAATTTGCGAATCTGTTCAGAGATCAATGGTTAGTGGCCAGCGAGTTTGGCCAGTACGTTGTCAACGATGCGCCCGGACATGCCCAGGTGCGTACGGGGCTCGAACAGCCGGGCCAGGGCGCCGTCATTCATGACCGCAAGCACCCGCGCATCGGCCTCGATTGCCTCGCGGATCGACACGTGATTGCGCTGGCTGGCCTGGGATACTTCGAAGATGATCTGGTAGGCGCTGCTCTTGCCCAGCTTGCGCGCCATTTCGAACACCACCGCTTCGGTGCAGATGGCATCGCCATAGGCCTGGGCGGTGCCTTCCATCTTCTGCACATTCACGGTGAGCCCATCGATGGTCTCGGTCAGAATCGAGAGCGCCATCAGCGCATAGTGGGAGACGTCCGCGACCGCGCACCACTCCAAGCGCGTACCGCGGTAATCGCGCTCATGCTCAAGAATCATCGCGTCCAGCGCGAGCATGACCTGGGCCTTGGCCAGCCGTGCCAACACCACCACCTGCTCGCAGCCTTCGGGGTTGCGTTTGTGCGGCATGGTGCTGCTGCCGATCTGCTGGTCGCTCCAGCCCACTTCCACTTCAGCGATTTCCCAACGATTGAGCGTACGGATTTCATCGGCTACGCGGGCCAGCGAGGCGGTGACCATGGCCAGGGTGCTGACGAACTCCGCAACGCGGTCACGGGACACATGCCAGCCTGTCAGGGGCACTTGCAGCGACAACCGCTGGGCAAAACGCTCCAGCATCGGCATGGCGTCCGGGCCGAACGCCGCCATGGTGCCGACCCCGCCGAACAGTTGCACCACCAGTACACGCTGGCGGGCTTCGGCCAAGCGCTGCCGGTGGCGCAACAGCTCATCGATCCAGCCGGCGACCTTCAGCCCGAAGGTGGTCGGCAAAGCGGGAATCGAGTGGGTCCTGGCGACCATCAGCGAGTCACGGTGCGCATCGGCCAGGGTCGACAACTTGCCCAGCAAAGTCTCCAGGGCCTGATCCATCGCATCAAGAACATCGCGCATCTCCAGGGATTGGGCGGTGTCCTGGATGTCTTGGGTGGTAGCGCCGTAATGCACGTATTCACGGGCACTGGGGCTACAATTTTTTTGCAGGGCGCTCAGCAATGGCATCAGCGAATGCCCAGTGGCAGCCACGCCCTCGGCCAGTTGGCGCACATTGATGCCCGATAGCAACGCGGCCTTTTCGATCTCCAGGGCCGCCTCGCGCGGGATGATGTTGACATCGGCCTGGGCCATGGCCAGCGCAGCTTCCACGTCCAGCCAACGTTGCAGGCGACAATGACTGCAGAAGATCTTGCGGCTCTGCGGGCCGGCATAACCCGAACCGTGGGTTTTCGAATCGAGGATGTGGCTGTGTTCGTGGCGGCATTGCTCGCCGTCATGATCAAAGCCCGGGTGGTCCGAACGTGCGGTGCAAGACGCACGGGCTGTCTTTTCCAATGTTTGCGCATCCATCACATACCCTCCGTAGCGTACAGGGACTGACTGGTATTGCCTTGGGTTGCCATCACTGCTTCAGCGCCATCGCCTGAAGCGCGAGGTCGTGCTTTAGTTGCCACCAGATCGACCATCTCGGCCGCCAGCCCTGTGTAGGCTGTCGGGTCAAGCAAGTCATCGAGCGTTTGCGCGCTGAAACAACCGCGCAGCCGAGGGTCGCCAAGCAGCGCGTCGCGAAAGCAAACGCCCGCGTCCTGGGCCTGCAGGGCGATGTCGTGCACCAGATGATGGGCCGTCTGCTTGCCACACCGAGGCGCCAGCGCAAGCATCACGCGCTCCGACAGGATCAGCCCGCCCAGCAAGTCCAGGTTGCTGCGCATGCGCGCTTCACGCACCTGCAGCCCAGCCTGCAGCAAGCCTTCCATACGAGCGAGCACCGCACCGGCGTAAATGAACAGCTCGGGTAAGGCCGCCCATTCGATGCGCCAGGTGGTGCCGTCACGCTCGTGCATCTGGAAAGCGGCGTCGGTCAGCGCAACCATCTGCGCGCGCACCAGCCGCGACAGCGCGCTGATCAGGTCCACCGTCGATGGGTTTTGCTTGTGGGGCATGGTGCTACTCCCCACTTGCCCGGCTCGCCGCCCCTCGCGCACTTCGTCGATCTCGGTGCGCTGCAGGTGGTAGATCTCATTGGCGACACGGCCCAACGTCGCCGACGCCTGCACCAGCAACCACGCGGCTTCCAGGATTCGGTCGCGGGCGCTGTGCCAACTGCTCAACGGTGCCGACAGGCCGAGGCTTTCCAGGGTACGGCGCTGCACTTCCAAACCCTGCGGGCCAAGCCCGGCCAGGGTGCCCACGGCGCCGGTCAGGTTGCCGACCATCACCCGGGCGTAGGCTTCTTCAAAGCGTTCAAGGTGTCGATCAATCTCATCGACCCACACCGCCACCTTGTAGCCGAACGTGGTGGGCAATGCGTGTTGACCATGGGTCCTGGCAACCATCGGCGTGTGCTTATGGCGCAGGGCGAGCGTGAGCAGATGCCCACGGATCCCGCACAAGCGCTGCACCGCCAGGCCCCAGGCATCGCGGATTTGCAGGATCAGCCCGGTGTCGAGGATGTCCTGGGTGGTCACGCCGTAATGCACGTATTCGCCCAGCCCATCGGCGCATAACCCCTGCAATGCGCGCAGGGTCGGCACCAGGATGTGCCCGGTTTCCAGGCCTTCGCGCCCCAACGCGTCGAGGTCCAGCAGTTCCACGCTGGCTACCCGGGCAATCTCCCGGGCGGCCTCGTGGGGGATGAGGCCCATCTGCGCCTGGGTCGCCGCCAGCGCTGTTTCAACATCGAGCCACTTCTGCACCTGATTGGCATCAGAGAAGATCGCAGCAAATTCCGGGGACGAGTAAGCGCCCCCGTGGATACGGGATTCAGTGATATGACTTGGCATGTCGAGTTACTCGGGTTGTCCAGGGAGGGCTACTTCACGCGCTGTACTTCTTCCCAGACTGCATCGTAGTAAGCCCGCTCCAGCCGGAAGTGCTCGGCCAAAGACGTCAGGAACGCGTTCTGGAACCCGAGGTCCGGAATACGCCGTGAGATCAGTGCCCATTCACGCTTGGCCCGCGGCGGCACCAGGCTGATATGCACTTCGTAGTACTCCGCATCATCCTGGCTCAAGCCCGCATTGCGCAGGGCGTTGTACAGCTTGCCGTGGTTGCCCGGCACCACCAGTTCGGTGATGTAGAACACCGCCAGGCCCCAGCCGACATCGGGGTTGCGGAAACAGCGTGCGCGGTTGTTGAGGTAGGCGATTTCCTCGGGCATCGTCGAGAGCGCCTCGAAATCGGCATTCAGGCCCACGGCGGCAAGCAGCTTGGCCAACAGGCGGGGGTGGGAGCGCCGCTCGTCTTCTTCGCCCAACTCGCCGTAGAGATAACGCGCCAGGGCGGCCGCCTCGTCGACATCGGTCAGGTTGACCAGCAGGTCGGCGGCATCCCGGTACAGGCGGTACGTGCGGAACCATTGATGGCGCAAAAACACCTGCAGTTGCTCGCGAGAGGCTTTGCCTTCAAACACATACTGCGACATCGGATGGTTTTCCCGCGACTGCGCGGCAATCTGCTCTTCCAGGCGTTGCTGGAAACCAGCCTCGGACAAGGGTGATGCCAGGTCGGCTGACGGCATGAAACGCTCTTGCACGCTATAGACGGCATTGGCCAGCCAGCGCCGGGTCGAGGCGGTGGCCACGTCATCGCTCAGCGACAGGATGTACAGCAATTGCTGGCACTGCGCTGCATTCGCGGCGTCGCCACGTTGGCCGGTCTCGCACAGGGCGCGCAGCATATTGGCGGCAATTTCGATGCGATTGAACGTCGCGTCCGGCTTCAAGGCTTCCGCCAACAGACGGGCTTCGGGCGTGTGAATATTCTGCAATTGCGGCAGGGAAAAATTATGCGGGCTCATCATGTGCTCCATTATTTTTGTTTTCGGATCGCAGGTCGTTCAGGCAGACAGGCGTTGGGCCTGCATCTGCTGCCACAGGCTGTCGAAGTAGGCTTTGTTGATTTCGAAGTGGCGCTTGAGTGCGCGCATGAACGTGCGCTGAAAGCCCTCCTCGCTGGCGAACTTGGCAATCAGTGCCCACATTTCCTCGGTGTCGATTTCATCCTGGGTGCCATGCAAGCGGTGGAATTCGCTGGGCTGCTCTGGAACGTCGAGGCGCTGCAACAGCTCGTAGATGCGCCGATGGTTGACGCAACTGACCGACTCCACCGCATACAGCAGCGCAAGGCCCCAGGCGACATCCGTGTGGCGCACACAGCGAATGCGATTATTCAGGTAGGCCTTTTCCAGCGCATGCAACGCGGGGAAGTCGATGGCCAGCGGAATATCGAAATACTCCATCAGATGGGCGAGCATCGCCGGGTGCGAACGCTCCGGTGTCTCAGCCCCTGCTTCGCCGTACAGGTTGCGGTAAAACACCGAGGCGTCCTCGATGGCTTCGAAGCGAAAGGCCAGTTCGGCCAGCAGGCTGTAGAAGTTGTAGGAACGGGTCCAGTGATGCTCCAGGAAGAAGCGCACATCCTGCACCGGCGGCGTACCTTGGAACAGGTGTACCGACATCGGGTGGTTGACCCGGCTACGTGCGGCGATTTCAGCGTCGACCTGTTGACGGAACTCCTCCACCGGCAACGCGGTGAAGCCCGGCACGTCGGCGGCGAACTCATCTTCGACGCGGTAGACCTCGCTGGCCATCCAGCGCCGGGTCGGCTCGGTGCGCGGGTCACCTGGAATGTGCAATTGCAGCAAGGCTGACTGATAGTGCGCGTAGGCGCCAGCGTCTCCCGACAGGCCTTGTCGAGTCAGTGCGAGCAGCGCTTCCAGCGCGCGGGTGACCTGGGTGTAGTTGGCGCCGGGTTCCAAGGCATTCGTCATCAGCCGCGAGGCGGTGGTGAACAGATCGGAATCCGAGCGTTGTTGCAGGGTAGCAGTATCCATTGATAACCCCTGAATCTTGTTTTTGTGGTTGGACATACTCGGAAAAAAGCCTAAAGGTTCCCGTAGTGGCAAGGTCAACACCTGTAGGAAAATTCTTTCAAGGCTTGGCGATGGGAGGTGATGGCCTCAGGGCGGAGCCCTAAGTAGCCGTTACCGCAAGAATGGATATGTACACGATCCAACTGTATCGGCTGTCAGGCCGTCTTCGCAGGCAAGCCAGCTCCCACATCTAGATCGCGGTGCGTCAGTTAGATCAGCGTCGGCGAGCCAGCTCCCACAGTTGGATCGGGGTGCCAGGTAGATAAGGGTCGGTCATCAGACCAACGCCCTGCGCTCAAGCACAAAGCGCGGCAACTGATCCCCAGGCAGTGCCCTGCTGAAATACCAGCCCTGGATAAACAATTCAGGCCCGTTACTCAAGAACGCCAATTGCTCAGCCGTCTCGACCCCTTCCACTACCACGCCCAGGTCCAGGGCCTCGCAGAAGCGCAACATACCGGTGAGCACCTGGGCGCCTTTAGGGTCGTGCTGGGCAACCACAAAACTGCGGTCGATCTTGATGAAATCCACAGGAAACTGGTGCAGATAGCTCAACGCAGAAAACCCAGTGCCAAAATCATCCAGATAGACCTTGGCCCCCATGGCTTGCAACTTCTGGATGGTCTGGCGGGTGGCCGGGATGTCGCTGACCAGCGCGTCTTCGGTAATTTCCACTGAAACTTGCCCACGGGCCTGGCCAAGAATTTCCACCAGGCGGTCGCCATAGGCGGCATCCTTTAGTGTGGTGCTGGAAATATTGATGGTCATCGGCAGTTCAAAACCCACCTTCTGCCATTTCTGATACTGGCGCACGGCCTGGGATGCCACCCACACATCCACGTCCGGCATCAGCCTGGCGTGCGCCAGCCATTGCAGGAACTCCCACGGCGAATGCACCGTGCCCTGGCTGTCCCGGGCGCGCATCAGCGCCTCGCACCCGGTGCATAAACCGGTGCGGGTGGAGACCTGGGGTTGAAACTCAAGATAGAACTCGTAATCGCTGATCTGCTGGATGCGGTTCAACTCAGCCGCCTGGCGGGCCAATGTCTGGTGGGTGGCCAGCACCGGGTCAAACTCTAACAGACGGCCTTTTTCCTCAAGGCCGCGAAACGTCATGTCCAAAGATTTGAGATACACCGTGCCGCCATCGCTGGACTGACGATGAATCGCTCTCACGTAGGGCGCATACACCAGCGTGCCGGCCCCCAGCAGAACGATCTGCAACACCACCGCCGCCACGTCGCCGTGGGTGCTGAGGTATGCATTGAGCAGCACCGGGGCGGTAAACGGCACGCTGGCCACCGCCGGCGACACCCAGCCCAGTTGCACCACCATCAACGCCACCATCGCGTTGAACGCCGGTACCAGTAGAAACGGTATAAACAGGCGCGGGTTGAGGATGATCGGCAAACCGAACAACAGCACCTCGCTCACATTGAATAACGACAACGGCAAACTCGCCACCGCCAGCAAGCGCATGGACTGGCTTTTGGAAAACAGCAGGATCGCCAGCAGCAGGCATAAGGTTGCCCCCGAACCACCGATAAACGCAAAACTGCCCAGCAAGCCGTTATTGAGCAAGTACAGCACCGGCTCCCCCGCCGCCAACGCTGCGCCATTGAGCGCCACGGCCTGGTCCAGGGCATCGAATAACGGCTGCATGGCATACACGCCGTGAATGCCGAAGAACCACAGCAGCGAATTCATCAGTGTCACAAACAACCCGCTGCCGTAAGGCGTCTGCAACGCATCAAGCACCTGCGGCCCCTGGATTTGCGCCACATGGGGGATCAACAGCAGCAACGACAACACGGTCACCAACGACAAGGCCGTGAGTGCGCCGGGTATCACCATGTTGATGGTGCCCTTGAGGTTATGGCCGACCAGGTCTTGGTTAACCAGGCGTGTCCAGCGAAAGCGGTGCAGCCAGGCAATGGCAGGTACATTGATCAAGGGCGAAGCAATGGCAATAAACAGCAGGAACGTGGCCGAAGCACGCGGGTAATCACGCAGCACGAAGGTGGCGACCACCACATGGGCCAGGCACAGGAAGGCAACCGGCAGCTGTGGCAGACGGTGCTGAATCGCCAACATATAACCGATGGAGGCCGCGACCAGCAGTGGGATCACCGAACTGATCTGTTTATGCAACCCCGCCAGGAAACTCACCACTTGGGGATCGAACCCCAGCGCCAGGGCGCATTCGGACAGAATCAGGAAGCCGGCGGACACCAACAGGCACGGCAGAATCCACAGCAGCCCCTCACGAATCGCACGCAACGACTCCGTGCTGGCCAGGACCGCCAGGCGCTGGGTCAGGAAAAGTTTGAACAGGGTGTGCGCCATGGGCCGTCCTCTGCCTGTCACCGACTGCCGCTGAAGATCAGCGGCCGGAAACACCGCTAACGCTACACGCCCTGATAGCCGAAGCGAAAGCCTTTATCCCCGTCCCAGCCCGGCTTTTTACCAGTGAATGCCGGGCTGCCAGGATAATTCCCTACAGATTTAACGAACTTTCTGACTTGAATCATCCCCTAAGGCTGTCTGAGTCGGTATCATCCGCACGGTTTGTGCGTGTTAAACGATGTTACAACCTGTCTGATAATGGGTACGCACTCAGGGAATCTTGCCTGGAACGACAACAGGCCAAAGGAGAGAACCTCACTATGCAAGACAAGCGCTCAAGTAACATGCGTCCTCTATTCGTCACCATTGTGCTGTGGTTGTGCAGCGTGGTGTTGCTGTTTGTGATCAAGAACGTCATTGAATTGTTTACCGGGCCTGTGGCTGAAACCTGGGTAGACCTGACGCTGGTGCTGATCGCCTACCTGATGTTTTTCTTGCTGGCGCCGTTGCAGAACTGGATGCGACGCAGGTCGCGCAAGCGTGCCCGCCATCACCTCAACGCACGCACGTCCGATGGCAGCTCTCATCCTTCGCGTTAAGGTGTCTACCTGTGTCGGCACCTAACGATACTTATCAGCTTGCACTGGACAGGTTCCTGCGCGAACAACCGCAGGTCGCTGCCGAGTTGGACAGTCTTAACCCGCTGGTAGCCCAGGCCAGGGGCGAAACCCTGGCGCAGTATCGCGCCGAACGCCTGCATGAGGCCTTCGAGGCACACGCTGAACAGCAACAGCTGTTCGCCTGGGAATTGACCCTCAAGCTGACGGCCGATTCCACCGAAGCCTTCGAGGCCCAGCGCCGTGAAGTGCATAAAGAAGTCGCACAGATGGCGGGCATGGACTGGCTGGAGTACTGTCAGTTGCACGGCTTGGCCGTTTGACCTCTACCCTACAAGCGCCAGCGTGGCCGATTGCGCCCCATGACTTGGCGCAACTCGGCGACCGTTATGCTTCGGTGCTGCGGGTCCACCGCCAGCGCAGCCTGTAATGCCGCCCAGCAATGCCTGGGCAACTGCGCAGGCCGGGACAGCCGGTCCATTGCGCAGCGTTCGCCAACGCGCTTGCCATGGGCCAGTTCGTATAGGATGCAGGCCACGCCGTACAAGTCGGCGGCCGCGGTCAACGCCCCGCCGGCCAACAGTTCCGGGGCTGCGTAGGCAGGTGTCCAGGCATTGAAACGACTGCGGCTGACACTCGGCAAACCCACCCCAGCCTGCCCGGCGGCATGGCCCAGCCCAAAGTCGAACAAGCGCACGCCCTCCTCGCCCACCATGACATTGGCTGGTTTGACGTCACCGTGCAGCACGTTTTGCTGGTGGGTGTAGACCAAGGCATCCAGCAACTGCAAGGCGATGGGTTGCAGTTCGCGCCAGGGCAACCCATAAGGGCATTCCAGCAGCAGACGGTCCAGGGTCAGCCCCTGCAACAACTCCATGGTGAAGAACGCGACCTGGCTGTGTGTGTCGACTTCGAACGAGAACGTCCGTACCACGCGGTCGTGCCGAAGGCTGCGGGTCAACGCAAACTCGTTGTACAACAACACATGCGCATCGGGACATTGGGAAATGGATTCGTCCACCAGCTTGAGCGCCACGTTCGAACAGCGCTCGCCTAATTGCTCGTGCAGCAGGTCGCGCGCACGGTACACCACGCCCATACCCCCTCTGCCCAAGACATGCTCAAGGTGATAACGCCCAACCAGCAGACGCAAGGCTTGTGGGGACGCGCTCAAGGCTGCACGACAACCGCAGTCAGGTCATCGTGTACCGGCCTGCGCAACGCCCCTGCAAATAGCCGATCCACCGCCTGCTGGGGCGTTTGCATACTCAACGCCCGTCCCAGGTCCACATGGCTGAGGGCCTGATACAAACCATCACTGCATAATAAAAATACATCCCCTGGGCGGGTACTGAGTTCCAATGCCTCAAGGTGCAACCGCGAACCCGCGCCCACGGCTCGGGTCAAGGCCCTGGCATCGGGGTAGGCCTGGGCTTGCGCGACGCTGAGGTGACGTTCGTCCATGAGCCGCTGCAGCAACGAATGGTCCTTCGACAATTGGTAGAGACTCTGCCCGCGCCATAGATAGCAGCGACTGTCCCCCGCCCAGAGACAAGCCGCCCGGCCTTTCTCCAGCAGCAGTGCAACTACGGTACTGCCCATCGTCGCGTCACCAGGTGCGCCAGGTTCTGTCCATGCACGCCTCAACCCTTGGTTGACGCCTTGCAAACAGCTGCGAACGGCCTGGATACGCTGATCAAGGTTGCCCTGAGCCGACACGGCTGCCAACTGCCTGACCACCCATTGGCTGGCGACATCCCCGTTGCGATACCCGCCCATGCCGTCCGCAACCGCCCAGCAGCTGCGGCGCGGGTCGTCCAGGAATGCATCCTCGTTGCGCAGCCGCGCCTGCCCCTGCTGCGTACGACCAGCGCTGCGCCAGGGGGCTGCCATCCTCACAGTTGCTCCGGCAAGCGAAAGGTGCGCCATGTATCCACATCAAACGGGACAGGCGTGCGTTGGCTGGTCAGCAGGTAATTGACGCGCAGGCCGGCGAGGTCTGCCTTGAAAACCTGAGCATTTTGCCCACTGGCGGGCTCTCTCTGCAGCTGATCCAGAAACCGGAACAGTGACCAAGCCCCTGTGTTCTTCTCGATTCCCGAGGGTCGCTGCTCAGTGCCTTTCTCCAGGACGAGACTGCTGCGCCCATTCTCTGCATCGGTGGGCCAACGGAACGCCACGGGTACGATGGGACCGTGGCGATACTCCAATTGCTGGTCACCCACGCGCAGAATCGCACGACTGATCGATGGGTCCAGGCTGTAGGGCGCCACGGTAAACCGCACAGATAACTCCTCCGTGTCCTCGGTAAAAAAACCGCGGCGTATGGCCTGGGTTTTTGTCAATTGCTCCAACAGCGAACGCGAAACCGGCAAGCTCTGGCCATCCAGCCCACGCAATCGGTAGCGAGTGCCGTCGACACTGATAAAAGGCCGCAGGTAGTTCTCATAAAAGCGCGCCATCACCCCTCGTGGCTTGAAGAACTCCTGAAAATCATGAAGGGCTACGTCGTTGCTCGCGTTGGCATGGAACGGGTAACGTCGTCCAATTGCCTTGGCGTAAGGGCTACGTACATCGCTCTGATAGCGTTGGTTGACGTGCACATAGGCCTGCTCCAGCAAATGCCGCCAACTCTCGTCGGCCAGGCCCTCAAGCCAGCCGGCAACGGGTAGCGGCAGACGCGCAGCGGCATCACGCAGACTACCCAGCACATCCTGCTGCCCCTCCATACGCTGCCGGGCACGCAGGAAGGCTGCCTGCTCGGGTGCGCTGTCACGGTTCAATGCCGTCAGTTGCAAGTGCAGTTCATCCAACTGACGCAAAGCCTGGGTCAACTCTGCTCCGGGGTTGTTCTGCTCATCCAGCAATTGATGCAAAGGCTCGAATTTTTGTTGCAGCGCCCGCCGCGCAGCATCAGCAAACGCCACTGGCCCAGCCACCAGCGCCGCCTTGGCCACGTCTGCAGGATGTTGCACTGCTTTATCGAGCAGCTCATGACCTGGCAGCAAACGCGTGTTTTCACGCAGCTGTTGCAACAACCGAATCAAAGGGGACTGGGCCGAAGTCAGGCTCATGAGCTGCTCGGCGTCCTGGCGTAGGCTGTCGGTCTCTTGCAGCGTGATACGGCCGAGAACATCGCTCCAGGCATCGGCATATTCACTGAAATAGCGCTGCTGCAATTGCGCCATCAGCCGACTCAAATCTTGATGGCCCAGATCGGTACCCTCACCGAGCACCCAGTTATCCCGGGCAATGGTGTCAACCAACCGTGGACCCTGCGCCTCAAAGTACTGCAGATACCTTTTGGTATAGAAACCCGGTACGGAGGGGGCGATACCAGCGAATACATTGCCCTCGGCCAGGCGCAAGGGTTCCAGGTCGCGGGCTTGTTCGCGCAGTACCCGATACACCACGTCGGCCAATGACTCGCCCCTCAGTGCTTCGCGAGCCTGAGCCACCCGTTCCTCGTTGAGCGGCCCGACAAACGGACGCTCAAGCAGCCGCGCAAAGTGATCATTCAGGCGCTTTTGTGTCGACATGTCCCCGGCAAAACGCTCCGACCAGAGGCTCGCCATATGTTGTGCCAGCCAAGCAGCCTCACGGCGCTCGCGCACGTTGAGCATCAAATACGCGCGCAGATTGTCCAATAGCCGGTCCCGATCTCCCAGGCTGGCATATACCTGCTCGTCCAGTTGGGCGGTTATCCAACGCAGCAATTGCTGGTGCAGTGCCTGCTCATAGGCGTGTTCGACACTGGGCCGACTCAGCTCGCCCTGATACAGCCCAACGTGCTCGACCAGGCGCACATCTGCCGACCTGGGAAAAACCCGGGTCGCCGCCAGCCGCGTATCCAACAGCGCCAACAGCGCCGTGCTGTCATCGCTGGCTTGCGAGCCAAGCGGCGGGAGTGCTACCAGTGCCGCCAACTGCGCCAGTCGTTGATGGTTGACGGCATAACTGTGCCACCACAGCCCGCCGACACCGCCAATAACCAAGGCTACGGCCATCGCTTGCAACCCCTGGCGCCAACGGATTCGCTGTCGTTCCTCGGCCTGCAAGCCCGCGAGGTCGGCTTCGGCAAAGATTGCCTGGCTGAACAGGCCCTGCACAAATCGCGGATGCCGGCCATCGGCGCAGGTCAGGAAAATCCCTCGCAGACCATTGATGGGTTGGTAGCGATGAGAGGAAAACGCCATTTCAGCGAACAGATTCACGCGTTCACCTATTCGGGCCACCTGCTGGGGGAATCCCAGCATCTGCCCCCGGCGCTCGACATTGCGCTCCTGGTGCAATCGCCCGATCAGCTCACTATTCAAGCGCTCTAACAATCCCTCGACCGCCCGGCGAACCTGCGTAGTGTCAGTATCCTCGACATGGGCGTCCAAGTGCTGCCCAAGCAAGCTGTCAGCACTCTCTGCGTAGGGCAGGTCGAAGAACTCAGCGAATCCCGACAACCGATCGGCCTGGGTCAAAACCAGGTAGATCGGCACATCCACATGCAACGTCTGCTGGATCTCCTGCAAACGTGAGTGCACACGGCGTGCGTGATGATCCAGGTCGTACTCGTTGATGCTCAACAACGTGTCGACCGACAGCGTCACCACCACACCATTCAGCGGACGCACTCGGCGCCGCCATCTGAGCAGATTGAGCAGGGTTGCCCAACCTGCGGCATCCACTGAACTGTCAGGCTGGGTAAGGTAGCGCCCCGGCGTGTCGACGAGTACGCCTGCGGCGGCGAAGTACCAATCACAATGAACGCTACTGCCCATTGGCCGACTTTGGGCAGGGTCGAGCGCCAACGGCAAGCCGGCGGCAGCCAGTAACTGCGTTTTGCCACTGCCCTGCTCGCCGATCAACAGGTACCACGGCAGATCATCGCGCCAGCGTGCGTTATGCACGCCATAATGGCTGGATGTTTTCAGCAGATGCACAGCGTTTTTGAATCGAACGCTTACCTGACGGCGCTCATCCTCAACCCACTTCAACGGCTGCTGACGCGGGGGCCTTTGGCGCCTGGTAGCACTACCAGTATCCGTAAGCGCTATCACCAGCCCCCACAGTAAAAACACGATGCTGATGGTAAGCAGGCGAGCAGTCGTCCCCTGCCAGATACGATAGTCATCCACTGCCAACAGCGGCCCTAAAAACCACACGAGTGCCGCACAGGAAAGCGCCAGCAGGAGGCTCCAAACCCAAACCCTGCCCAGCACGGCGCCCATCCTTTTGAAGAATGCGCTCATTCATTGCTCCAGCGTTTACAAGGGCGTACGAATCAGGTCCGACGCCGAGAATTGAAGGGGTTGCAGTGCATTCGATCGCTCCTTGCTCAGTACCCAGGCAAATCCTGTATACAGAGCCAACAACCAGCTCAGGGTGAATGCCACACACCAGGTGACGGGAATGACACGGATCCGCTTGTGCAGGTCCTTCCCCTGTATGACAGGCAGTAGCGGCGCCTTCAGAGGTTCCCCACGTACATGCCTGATCTGGCGATACAAGGCATCACGAACAGCCTCAAGTTGTGACGCGCCCCGCTCCATGACCCGGTATTTGCCCTCGAACCCCAAAGACAGGCACAGGTACAAAAGCTCCAGCATCGCCAGGTGCTTGAGGGGGTCGCGCGACAGCCGCTCCAGCAGTTGGAAAACTTTTTCGCCCCCGAAGGTTTCGTTATGAAAGCGGCTCAACAGGCTCTTTTTCGACCACTCGCTCTGCGCCCCCCACGGAGTTATCAAGACCGCCTCGTCAATCACACTGCACAACACATAACGCGCCGATATTATCTGGCTGCTTTCCACGCCGCCCTGCAAAGCGTGGGTTTCAAATTGATTGACAGCCAACGACAACCGCTCGTTGAGCGTGTCCCAACTTTCACGGCCAGAGCAGCGCCTGAGCCCTACGACCTCGGACAATACCGCCCAGGCCGCGTCGACTATAGGGTTGAGCCCAACCTGGAAGCTTTGCGTATCGAGCCTGAGGCCGGCGTAGATCATGCGATCTTCCAGCTGCTCATAACGCGGCGGCGACGGGAAGTCCGTTAAGGGTCCTTGGGCTGGCCCATGACTTTCCCGGTCGAGCAGGACGGTTTTTTCATCTTGAGTGCATTCACTTTCCATGGCATTCAATTCCTGATGGCCCAGAAGTCAAGTTCAAGCCCGGCGAACTCACCTCCTACGTGGAAAGCGAAACCACCTGACTGCTCCAGTTGTGCGATATCACGGGCGCTCATATCGAGCATGAAGTAGGTCTTGCCGGCATGAAATGGAATCTGTCGCGGCGCCACTGGCAACGGCTTGACCTTGATACCGGCCAAGTGCAGGTTGACCAATTCACGTATGCGCTCAACCGGCGCGACTTTCAGGTGTGCCGGCAGACGCTGGCGCAGCTCCTGCGCCTCACACTGCGCAGTGGCCGCCAAAATGAAGGTGGCCGTACCAAGCAGTTTCAACTCGCTGACCGGGCATACCAGGACGCCATATTGGCGCGGCTGCAAAGCCAACTTGATCGCCTGTTGCTCCAACACCACAGACAGCACCAAGCGCACCTGCTCCATCAGCCCACGAAAACTGGCGCCCTGATCACCGTGTTGGTAATGAACGTTCAACTGCGCACGCTTACTGTCACTGGCGAACGTTGATAACTCACCGAGCAGCGACACCAGCGCACGGAACACTGCTTCGGGCCGCACCCGGGCCTGGCTCAGGCAGTGGCGAAGCTCCAGCTCGGTACGATTGATTACTTGCAGCATCAGGAAGTCAGCGATTTGTGTGCCTGCGGTCGTGCTCTCGCCACGAATACGTTCAGCGATGGCATCGCCCCTGCTGACAAGCAGGCCGATCACCTCCTTGAGACACGACGCCACGTACCCATGCTCCTGCACGAAAATGAACGTAGGGATGAACGCTGTATCCAGGTTCACTCCTCCCTCGTCGGTGGCGTCCAGTACCTGGGAAATCTTGAGTTTGACGAAGTGCTCGTCATGCGGTTGTCCGCCCAACAGGAGACGTAAGTCGGGACGTGCGCAGTTGATCCGGCAACGCGTATCCACACCCGCATTGGCATCTCCCACTTCCACTTCGCAGCTGACGTAGCGTGCCAGCACATCACTCTGTCCTGGCTGGCGAACTTCAAGGTGACTGCCACTGGCCAACGGGAGCGCCAGGAAAACGCCTTGTCTGCGCGTGTCGGTTGGTATCTGCAACACCAGAGGTTCCATCCCGGCGTTCAACTCAAACAGGCTACCGTCCGGCAAAACGCCGCTGGCCTGGTTGACCACCAACTTGCCCAGCTTGAGGTACTGCAAATTGAGTTCCAGCGTGAGCAAGCCCCAGGTATCACTGCCCAACAAGCGCGTCTGGGTGAGTTGTTGGTGATAGTAACGGTCGTTGTGCTGCAAGTGCTGTGGCCGCAACAGCATGCCTTCTTGCCAGATAACTTTCTGAGCCTGCATGTCACTGCGCCTCCAGGCCGGCGAGTGAGCCAGCAACGCGTATACCGGTCTGATCCAATACCAGATCAGCACGGTTACGTTGTTGCACGGTCAGCGGGATCAGTAGCCGCCACTGGACATTGGGCAGGTCTCGATAAGCCGCCAGCACCCCCACGAAACGACTGTCAGGTCCGATACGAAGCTTGAGCCCCAGGCGGTCCCCAGGGCGCAATTCAAGTTCGTCGCTGTTTACCCAGTCCTTGGACAGCGTCTGCTGCGCATTGCCATACAGACCGAAGAAGTCGGCATGTTCAAAAGCGACGCCCTGGCGCAGTTCAATCAACTGCACCACAACTGGCGAGGGGCGGCCATGCAGATCCGGGTTGACGAGTTCACTGGCGGTCAGCGCCATGTCTAGCTTGGTCAGCTTAGAAAAAGGCGAGGCGGCGCTGCAACCCGCCAATAGCCCGAACATGAGCAACAGCAAAGCAAGGGTGACTCGGTACATGTGCATTATCCTGGAAAATCAATATGCAGGCTGGAGATCAGGCGCACCTGCTCCTCATAGGCCTTGGCGAAGTCGCCCCCCAAAGGACGATCATTCAATCGCTCTTGCGCCACCAGACGCTGGTAATGACGCTGGTATGCACGCCAATGCCCACCATCCGAGAAAAACCCGACCGACTTGCCCGAGGACTCGAAGCATCCCAACAGATAGCTGGGCTCAAAGGCCGCACGGGCGTTGCGCAAGGTGCTTCGACAGGCGGCCAACAGTGCGATCTGATGCGCTTGCAGTTCCCGGTGAGCCTGGGTAATAGCCCGTACAGCGGGCATCTGACCTAACGCACTTATATCCAACATCGCAGCTACCGCAGCATCGATGTCGCTACACGCTTTCAAGGGATTAAGGCCCACACCATGGCTGCCGAACGGCGCTGTATCCAACTCGTTATTCAATTCGTCACGGGTGCGCAAACTTTGTTGCAACCCTTCGATCGTCAAGCGAAATAAGCACGCCACCTTGATCGCAAGTGCTTGCCGACCCGGTTGATCGAGCGTATTCAGGTCCAGGCCCAAGGCTGCTGCAAATTGTGGCCAGAACTCTTCATCAGTCGGCACAGTCATCGCTGCCTGTACCGTAGCAACCTCTACCGCAGGTTCTTCCCGACGAGGGAAGACCACGTGCTCCCGGTCAGCCCCGTAGCGATCCGTCCACACTTGCTGCTCATCGGCGGACTCGTTCAATGCCTCCAGATCCTGCGAAAAGGCATGCATACGGCAATCAAGGTCCAACTGATGCGAAGGGCCCAGCGAGAGGAAGGCGTCTTCAGGGATCGTTACTGCCGAGGCGGCCTGCAGGCCGCCAGCAGGTTGCGGTGGCTCCAGCAAGCGCGCACGTATCGTCAACGCTCCCAACTCGAACACTTCGCCATCACTGATCAATCGCGCGTGCCCCTTGCGCAGGCGCTCATGACTCCCTGCCACCCTGATTCCGTTGCGGCTGATATCCGTGAGGAAATAGCGGCCCTCGCGGTATGCGACCAGTCCATGGTGGCTGGAGAGCACGCGGCTGGCGTCAGGTATTACCCAATCACATTCCGAGCCGCGGCCGATCACGCCACCGCTCACGTCAAACACTTTGCGGGCCAGGGGCACGTTCTTTTCGCTCTCGGGCGCGCAGATCTCAAACACAAGCTGCATCTTCATGACCCTCCATTCAGCGGCCACGAGTGATCGCCTGTGGGTCACCCACAGGATGGTACTCAGCGTCATCGAATACATAGTTGGCGTTACAGCCACCCAGCAAAAACAGTACAAGCACGACGATGTGCCATGGACGATCAGGCATCGGCTTTCTCCCATAGTGAAAATAAGGTGCGTCATTCAGCGTTCTTCCCTGGCATCGCCAAAGGGAATGTTCAAGCGGGCAAGACGGTAGAGCAGCGTACGCCGGGCAACCCCTAGCTCCCGTGCCGTACGGGTGCGATTACCGCGATTCTTGTGCAGGCAATCGAGCAAAAACGTGCGCTCCACTCGTTCCATGCGCTGGCGCAGGGTCGCTTCATCGGTAGCGGCTGGCGTCAGTGTCATTGGCAGCGCCAGATGCTCCGGTCGGATCACGCTGTCGTCACACAACAGCACGGCGCGCTCCACCAGGCATTTGAGCTCGCGTATGTTGCCGGGGAAGCTGTGGCTGGAAAGTTGATCAAGGGCGGTATTCGACCAATCGACAGGTGACCTTTTCAGCGCTTCGCAAACCTTGTCCGTGAAATAGCGCGCCAGTTGCTGTACATCGCCGTCTCGCTCGCGCAGGGCCGGTAGAGTGATGGGAAACTGAGCAAGCCGATAATAGAGATCCTCGCGAAAGCGCCCCTCGGCAACCATCGCCGCGAGGTCGCGATGGGTGGCAGCAATGATGCGGACATCAACCTTATGGGCTGCACTGGCACCCAGTGGGCGAACCTCGCCCTCCTGCAGTACCCGCAGCAACTTGGCTTGCAGTGACAGCGGCATATCGCCGATCTCATCCAACAGCAACGTACCGCCATGCGCAGCGTCGAACAGCCCCGCGTGATTGCGCTCGGCGCCAGTGAACGCGCCTTTTCGGTAGCCGAACAGTTCGCTTTCAAGCAACCCTTCCGGGAACGCTGCGCAGTTCTGCACGACAAAGGCCTTGGCCTTGCGCGGCCCGGCAGCATGGATGGCACGGGCCACCACTTCCTTGCCAGTGCCGGTCTCACCGTGCAGCAGCACGGTATAAGACGTGTGCAGTACTTTACTGATCAGCCGGCACGCCTGTTCCATTGCCGCACTGGTGCCAATCAAGCCATATGTTCCAGCCAACGGTTTGTCGCATCTGCGCTTTGTGCCAACGATGGGCTGGATATCGCGCAGTGCGAGTAACTGATTCAAGGCGAAGCTGCCCAAATGCCCCAAGGATGAGGCGTAGCCTCGCAACTGGACCGACTGTTGGCGGGCGAAGACCAGCACACCGGTCATACGTTTGCATCGGCTGAGCAGCGGCACGATCATTAGCGCACGCCAGGGTATCGCCATTGCCGGCAGGAAGCGGGTGTCATACCCACTGTCTTGCACATCCTCCAGACTCAGGACAGAGCCCTGGTTCAAGGTGTCGTGCAGCAGCCCTTGGTGGGACTGATCGGGACACGCAGGCGCAACGGAGAGCGATGGTATCTGGGCCATATGTTGAGCGGTCAGTTCAAGCCGGCCGGACACTTCGTCCAGCAGATACAACTGGCTGAGCTCACACTGGCTCAGCCGTGCCGCCCCGGTAACGCATCCTTCAAGTAACGAATGTTCATCGCGCTCGAACCCCAAGCGTGTGAAACAGGCAGACAGCGCGTCGACATAAACCAGCGGGTCGGCCTCTTTACCAAGCAGGTTATCGGTCATGGGCTGCACTCGTCGAAACACGCCAGGGCCAGCACTGTGTCGGTCTTGCCGACAGCGCGCCGATCAGTTGTTGCAGGTCCGCATTAATCATGGTCATTAATCCCTGATGAGTTGTGGGTCAGCGTGACCACGCCATCGGCCTGTTCATGCGCCAGCCAAGTGGTCCAGCCCAGGCGGCAAACCGTGTTCTCACCAATATGCAAGGCCTTGATCTGGCCCTGCGCCAACATCAGGCTCAGGTCGTAGTCCAAGGGGTCCCGCAGGGTCAGGCGCACCAGCGAACGCAGTGGTTGGTAGGCACTTCCGGTGGGCAGGAAATCGTGGAAACGCTCCCAGCACAGTGCCCGGACATGCACCCTGAACTTGCCACTTCGATCAGCGATGCGGTGCCCCAGGATCAGGTCATCGCCAAGAGCGCTATTGGCCCGCCCCAGATGATTGCGCTGCGTCTGGCAGACCTCGACCGTACGTGCAACCCATTGCTCTAGAAACAACGCCTCATGCATGAAGTAGTAACGCAGGACCGACTCGATCAACGCCGCCGAATGCACCCGTAAACTCAGCAAGCCAAGGTAAGGCAGCAGGCGCTTGCAATCGACTTGGCAAACGCCCCGTATCGCAGCTGCGCCTAGCCCCATCAAGGCAAACATCTGCTCGGAAAACCTATCGTTGGCACCTGCCCGGAAACACGCCCGATAGCGGTACTTGCGCCAGATCGGCAGCATCAGCCGATGCAGCCGATGGTGGAACAGGTCGAGGAAATCCCGAGTCGGGTTGCCACCCGAGCGCTCGGCGAATGCCTGCTCACCATAAAACGCGGGCAGTGGTGACCCCGCACCGAATAACCCCAACACATTCAGACGCAGGCGCGCGCGCAATTGGCCCTGATCCATAAAGAACTCCACCCGGTCAATATCGTGCGCGGCAAACCCGAGACCAGGGTTGGCCTGGAATTCCAACTGGTCGTACAGCGCGTCGTCATCTAAAAGCGGATGGGCCTCGCGCAAATGCTCGGTGACCTGCAGAACCGCCTGAAATAACGTGTACTCACGGATAACGCGACAAAGCTGAGTCAGAGCAGGGGTTGCTGTCCCATCTGGGATGGCCATAGATACACGTCTCCTTGTGTGCTGATGACCCGCAACTCGTGATACGAATTGAGGCTGGCATAAAGCGCAAAAAACTCATTTAGAACGCAAGCGAATACAAACAGGTCGCCCTGGCCAACAAAGCCCTGGGAATCGACCGTCAGGTCGATCCGCACGCCTCGGATGGGCAGCCCCCGGTGCAGGCGATCCACTGGCTCTTGGCGGATGGAGCGCAAGGCGCCCACTCTTTTCTGGCTGACCTTCAGCGCCTGGCGATCGTAATAACGCGGCAAATCGTAGGACTCCAGAATCACTCTCAAGGCATTGATATCGGTCAACGACAAATAGTTGAGCGACATGTTGCTGATGAGCTTCCACAGATAGTCTTGGTCCAGTGGTGGTGCGAAGCTCGCCGTTGGCGCGGTGATGTTGCGGAACGTCAACGACTCCGGCGTCTGCTCGCCCGGCAGATTGATATCACCCGCACGCAGTTGGCGCGGCAGGTTGCAATTAGTACAGGTCAGTTCGACCGAGAGGGTTTCATGGCCCCGTTCGCGGCGGTTGCCAAACCCCATCCAGGTATCGAGCCCGGCATGTTGAACCGACGAGCGTTGGCGAATGCTGTAACTGGGCGGTGCCGCCAGGGGCTCAGTGTCGCAGTCATGCTCAAACGACTCGAACGGCACGTAGGTTTGATAGCCCAAGCCACCGGGGCGCCACCCGGTGACCTGATCCACGGAAAAGACGCTGGCATTACCCGGCGTATATTCCCCGGGCACCAAGAGGTACTCATCCTGCTTTCCATCCAGGCGAATAGGAATCGCATCCTGCTTGAACAGGTTGACGATGGGCGTGCAGTACAACTTTATGTTGTCCAGGGTGGGGCGCTGAGGTTCACGGCCGTGAGTGCGATGTTCAAAGCGCATTACCATGCCATGCGCCTGCCGGAGCAGCTCGTGAGACAGCGTGTGCAGCACACCCAGACCTTCAACGTCGACAAACAGGTACTTCTCGGGAAAAGCAAAGTACTCCTGCAGGTGTCGATAACCTTCCAGGGTATTTTGCGGATAAGGAATCAACGCCTGCTCCTTGGAAAACCCCACCGGCAGGACCTGGCCAGCAGCGAGCCGTAGCGTCACGGGCTGGCCATCGCTGGCGATGATCGGCAGACCATCGTGATCCAGTAGCAGCAGGCAGATCCCATCGAGATGCCGCAACAGGTTCAGATACAGGCCCTGACTGACATAGGGATCTCCGGCCAGGTGCAAGCGCAGTGAATCAAATGCCAACTCGCTGAAGTTACCTGCGACACTCATGCTCAGGTGCAAATCCAGACGGGCCCCTTCGCCCTGGCTCCGGTATTCCAGGCCACTGAGCTGCAGGGGCATGACATCGGTGGCGTAGCATGTACGGAACCGGCAACGCTCGCCGTGGATGGTGGCGCTTTCCACGGCGGTGTCCCGACCCACTCGAACACCGGGGCCAGCGCGTTTCAACGGATCGAATTGCAGGATGCTGAAGGCCGGTATCGGCCGCATGTAATGAGGCCAGAGCAAGTGCATCAACGAATGCGTCAACTCCGGCAGTTCGTCATCCAGCTTCTGGCGCAGGCGCGCAGTCAAAAAAGCAAAGCCCTCCAGCAAGCGTTCGACATCCGGGTCCTGGCCAGCCTCGGCGAGAAACGGCGCCAGGGCGGGATTACGCTCTGAAAAACGCCTACCCAGTTGGCGCAGGGCACTGAGTTCGCTTTGAAAATATCGGTCAAGCGTCATCGGTAAAAACCTCAACCCGCCCGGCATCCGTGAGGCGGGCGTGGAACACCACGGGCTGCAGGATGCCGTCAATGGCCCGCTCAGCCTCGATGGCAAACGCCAACTCCAGGGATTCACGCGCCCCCGGCAACAGCCTGACACGTGCATTCGTCAACCGCGGTTCATAGGCCTGGATAAAGCGCTCGATATGTAGACGCGACTGGCTCAAGGACTCATGCAAGCTAAGCCGCATGTCATTGAGGTCAGGCAGCCCATAATCAGGCAGTGTCTTGACACTGCCCGCGCGAGTGCTGAGCATTTTCCCCAGATGGGCAGCAATGGACGCCGCCCCGCCCTCCGGGGGCGACGCACCGCATTCGAGGCGTTCGAAAAGGCTGCTGTGCTCTGGCGTGCCGTAGCCTCTGCTCATTCTTTATCCAGCTTACCGACCAGGGACAAAGTGAAATCTGCCCCCATGTACTTGAAATGCGGGCGCACAGTCAGGTTGACCCGATACCAGCCAGGTTCGCCATCGACATCACTGACGACAATGCGTGCAGCTCGCAACGGGCGCCGCCCACGTACTTCGGCACTAGGGTTTTCCTGGTCCGCCACGTACTGGCGAATCCACTTGTTGAGTTCCAGCTCCAGGTCTGTGCGCTCTTTCCATGCGCCCAACTGCTCGCGCTGCAGCACTTTGAGGTAGTGCGCCAAGCGGTTGACTACCATCATGTAAGGCAATTGGGTGCCCAGCCGGTAATTCAGCTCTGCGGCCCTGCCCTCCTCACTGATACCAAAGGATTTGGGCTTCTGCACGGAGCTGGCGGAAAAGAACGCCGCGTTATCGCTGCCTTTGCGCATGGTCAAGGCGATGAAACCTTCTTGTGCCAACTCGTATTCGCGTCGGTCCGATACCAGCACCTCGGTAGGAATCTTGGTTTCGATCTCGCCCATGCTCTGGAAGTGATGCAGCGGGAGGTCCTCGACCGCTCCGCCGCTTTGCGGGCCGATAATGTTCGGACACCAGCGAAATCGCGCAAAGCTGTCGGTCAGGCGGGTGGCAAAGGCATACGCGGTATTGCCCCACAAGTAATGCTCGTGGCTATTAACCACATTCTCCTGGTAGGCAAAGGTCTTGACTGGGTACTCAAGGGGGTCATACGGGGTACGCAACAGAAAGCGCGGCACGGTAAGGCCGATATAACGGGCGTCTTCGCTCTGCCGGAAACTTTGCCACTTGGCAAATTGCGGACCTTCGAAATGATCTCGCAGATCCTTCAGGTCCGGCAGCCCTGTGAAACTTTCCAAACCGAAGAAACCGGGCCCGGCAGCGGCGATAAAAGGCGCATGGGCCATGCTGGCGACGCTGGATGCGTACTGCATCAGCTTCACGTCGGGTGCGTTGGGCGAGAGAAAGTAGTTGGCAATGATTGCGCCCACCGGCTGTCCGCCGAACTGGCCGTATTCAGCGCTGTAGACATGTTTGTAAAGCCCGGACTGGGTGATCTCCGATGAGTCTTCGAAGTCGTCCAGGAGGTCCTGGCGCGAGACATTCAAGAGCTCGATCTTGATGTTTTCGCGAAAATTGGTGCGCTCGACCAGCAACTGCAAGCCTCGCCAGGAAGCCTCCAGTGCCTGGAAGTCCGGATGGTGCAGGATTTCATCCATTTGCTGGCTGAGCTTGGTATCTATCTCGGCAATCATGCGGTCGACCAGGTATTTCTTTACCGGCTCATCACAGTTATGTGGCTTCACCAGCTCTGCAATGAACGCCGACACACCGCGCTTGGCGATGCCATAAGCCTCGTCGTCGGCACTGAGCAAGGTCTGGGCAATGATGTTATCGAGGATGCTGCAGGTTTCGGTGGTTTGTACGATTTTCGAACTGTGTTCAATCGTGTTCATGGTGTCAGTGTCCCTTTACTGAAACGGCAATGCTTGAGGGCTGTCCAGCCCCAGTTCGGCCAGGACTCGAGCGCGGGATTCGTCATTGGCCAATGCCTGCTCGATAGCCTTGCGAAAGTTCGGCGTGTTACCCAGCGGCCCCTTGAGCGCCACCAGGGCTTCACGCATTGCCATCAGCTTTTGCAACGCCGGGATCTGCTCGACCAGGTTTGCGGGGTTGAAGTCCCTCATGGCGTTGATCTGCACCTGGATCGGCAACTCCTCCACATCAGCGGTATCCTGCAGGCGATTGGGTACGCTCAGCGTCAGGCTCAAGGCTTGCTTGGCCAACACCTCGTCAAAGGTGTGCTTGTCGATACCGATGGGCTTGCGATCCTCGAGTTTGCGTGGGTCCGCACGCTGGGAAAAATCTCCCAGCACCAGCAGCTTCAACGGCAGCTCGACTTCTTCCTGGGCCCCACCGACGGCGGGTTTGAAAGTAATATTGATACGTTCCTTGGGGGCTACCGAACCGTCTTTGGCCATGGTGCTTTTCCTTTTTGATGAGGCGCTATTCAAGTACTGCTTCAAGATCGAGATGGCACAGCCTGCGATGCAGTGCGTCTTTGCAGTCGCATATGGGCAGGGTTTGTGGCAACAGCTCATAGCAGCGATACAGAAGCTTGCCGACTTGCAAGGTCAGCGCCGGCTCCCAACTTTCCAGGCCTGTGCGCTGTAATTGAAGGTCCAGTTCTTCCAGCTGAAGCCTGGCCAGCTCATGCTTGCCAGCCGCCACGCACAACCTGGCCAGCGCCAGGCGCCAATGAAAGCGCGCTCGATCACCGCACGCCGCCTGCAGCCCTTGCTTGAGTACGGCCACTGCTGCCTTGAGGCCGTCCTTTCGCAGGCAAGGCATCACCGCTTGCAATGTGGTCTCCCAGGGCTGCGTGTCACTGTCGGCGACAACATGGGAGGGCTCGGGCTTGTGCACGTGACGCATCACATGCAGCGCGATCCACTCACCTGTCGCAGGGTCGGCAAAGGGGGTGCCATCGTTGAACCGATATTCAGGCAGGTGCGGCAGGCGCTGCAGCAGCAGAGCCAAATGCATCTCCAGTTCAGTCATGGCCAGGTTTGCATGCAAGGCGTCCAGGCACTCCCAGACCATGCGCAAACCATCCAACCAGAACAACGCACCCGCCAGGCTTACCTCAAGCTCAGGCAACAGATCGGCGTGATGGCCTTGGCTGAGACGCTCTTGATAGCGCTTGCGCTTGTCCGCGACCAACGGGCGCAACGCCGTTACTCGCTCACTGTTGGCGTCGGGATAATTGACGAGCATCAACCACGCCAAGGTTCGACCCAGGCGCAAGGCACGCAGGTCGGTTGCGTCCTGGCGCAACCACCAGGCACATAACGGGCGGGCCTGCTCCTGTAAAGTGCGCAGCAGTCTGTGCGCGTCTTTTTCGTTGTTGATCGGTTGCCCGGGACTCAGCAACTGGGTCGTCTGCTTGACCTGGGCAATGACGTTCGCGACACCGCCAGGTTCGGATACCCCCTGCGCCAAGCGCTCCGACAATTGCCGGCGAATCGGCAGCAACAAAGGTGCCTCGCTTCCAAGTTGTTCGCCCCATAGCTGGTCGAGACATGCCAGGTGTTCCAACAGGGCCTGGAATAAAGGCCGTTGATCGCTGAGCGACGGGTTGAGTGCAAACGCTTGCTCAAGGCGCGACACCAGCCAGCCAAACGCCGCAGCACGGGTTCGTAGCTTGCCAGGGTAAACCTGCTCCCAATGGAGCTCACACAGGTCACGCAGCAAACCGAGACCGGCCAGCAATCCGGCAAATGAATCACGTTGATACAGGGCCCAGACCAACCAGACGGCGACGCGTAGATCCTTGGAGTGATCACGCAGCAAATGCTCGCTGATTTCGCTGACCTTCTGCCAATCCGGCTGGCCCGCAACATGGATAGACTGGGCTTTGCCAAGCTCGGCCTCCAGCGCTTCAAACTCGCTCGAAAAACGCACGTCACTACCAACAAAACTGCTTGAGCAACATGCTGTCCGTGCAAGCTTGCGGTAATGAACATAAAGTTCTTCTGAATAAGCCATTTTGAGTTGCACACATCCGTCCGAGGTAAATAGGAGGACTTAACGCCATTGTCGAAACGCCCTTGAACTTCCATTCAAAACTCATCGAAGTGAGTGAACCTTAGCCACGACAAAAACAATCAGCAAGTAACGGAACGGAACTTAAGAAACGTCCTACACACCCAACAAATAAAGGAATGCGCAACTATTTGCGCACCTCTTCATCGGAAAAAACCACGCTTTATCTCCGACAACCGCGCATTTACAACTTAAAGGGCATGAGCAACTAAGTGCGCGCAGGCGTGAAACTAATAGCGCTGAAATCCACCTACCGTTCGACAATAAGCTCTGAACAAACGAACACAGAGCCGCCTTCGTCTTTATTTCATTGGCTTTCATACTTTCAGGCACGCTTCTTGTTATAGGCCTCTGCCCCTTCAGCGCTTTTGCTGTTCGGCAATACCTACTCAATCAGGCAAGGAAACCCGTCATGCCAACACCCGCGTATCTCTCCATCACCGGTGTCAAACAAGGTTTGATTACGGCAGGCACATTTACTCAGGACTCGGTAGGCAGCATTTATCAGGAAGGTCATGAGGACCAGATACTGGTACAGGCATTTGCTCACCAGGTGATCATCCCTCGCGACCCGCAATCCGGCCAGCCAACCGGTCAGCGCGTGCACAAACCGCTGATGATCAGCAAGGTTTTCGATAAATCCTCACCCTTGCTGTTCAGCGCCCTGACTACCGGCGAAGAAGTGTCCTGCCGGCTGGAATGGCTGCGCAGCTCTTACTCCGGGACCCTGGAGCACTACTTCACCATTGAACTGGAAGGCGCGACCATCGTGGACATCCAATCGCGCATGCCCAACTGCCAGGACCCCGACAACGCCCACTTCACCCATCTGGAGGACGTGCACTTCAGCTATCGCAAGATCATCTGGACTCACGAAGTCGCCGGGACGTCCGGTTCGGACGACTGGCGCAATCCAGTAGCCGGCGGCTAAGCAGGGCGATAGGGCCCCGCTAACGAGGTGCCGAGTAGTGGGGCAAGAGCGTTTTGCTTGATTTGCCGCTTTTGCAAAGTGAGCCGCCGTCATTGCGGAACCCTAGGTGGCCGTTGCCTGAATAACGGATATGGACGCGGTCTGATCTGACATCTGGTCGGCTATCAGGCCGCCTTCGCGAGCAAGCCCGCAGTTTTGTTATCCTGGCGCTCCCGCCCACACGGACGCGCGCGTATGCACATCGACCCGGCCTTCATCCTTCACCAGACCGAGCACTGGCAGCTCAACCACCACCTGGCGTCGAAGCTGCCGGGCTACCTGATGCTTGGCGCCAAGGTACCGGTTGACTCCCTCGCTGACATGCCAGAAGCCGCACTGGCCGAAATGGGCGGTTTGCTCGCCAACATCCAACGAGTGATGCAAGCCCAGCTCCAGCCGAAGTGGCTATATATCAGCCGCTACGGACATATGCCGGGTTTCCCGTTGCACTTTCACTTCATTCCTGTCTATGACTGGGTGGAGCGAGCGTTCTGGCAGGACGAACGCTACCGCTCGCTTTACGCTTTCGGTACGCCGCCCCTCGAACCCCTGACCGATGGCGCTGAACTGACCCTGTTTGTATGGCGAGAGTTTGGCGAGAGCCTCACCCCACCGCAGGTTCAAGGGCCAGGGGTGGCGCAGGTGATCGAGCAATTGCGCGCTGCATTCAAGCGGGACTCATAACCCGCAACCGCTTCACCATCGGCACACACGCCAGCACCAACCCGGACGGAGAGCGATACACCGCTTGCTCATCGCCTACATACCCGCACGCTCTATAAAAACTTACCGCGTTCAAGGTCGCATCCAGCACAACCTGTTCAATCGCTTGCTGGCGTGCCACGCCTTCCAGATGAGCAAGCATTGCCTTGCCAAGGCCTTGCCCCATGTAAGCGGGCAATACAAACAAGGCCCCTATTTCACCGTCGGCAAGATCGAGCATACCGGTGACGACAGGCTCGTCATTCAGCCAGCCCATGTAGAACTGTGTTTCCATCAACACGTTGTAGCCATCGCTGGCGCGACCTCGGGTCCAGAGCGCCATTTGCTCAGCGCTGTAGGCGCCAATGCATTGGCCGCGAATGGCCTCGCGTCGAATCTCGAAGGCACGCTCGGCGTCATCCGGCGTGGCACGTTTTATCTCCAGCATCGCAAGCTCCTTCCATGACCTCAAACTGCCACTAGCCCATTTGTGCTAATCGACCCCACCCCACGGCGGCGCTATATTCCGCGGCACTTCCAACGTTCTCACCCACACCGCGCACTCAGTGCGCGCGGGTTCTTTGCGCGTTGGAAAAACCAAAACAACCCCAAGGAAGAAGCACCATGAAACTCCACTCCCCTGTCACTCGTCTTGCCCTGCTGGGCGCCTTGATCATCGGCGTCGCCGGTTGCAGCAATATCAAGCCCACCGAAGATCATCTCAAGAAGCTTTCGGAAACCAATCTGGGCGAGCCGGTAAAACGTATTTCCAATGTGCGCAGCGACTCCATGACCACCTACTACGTCGCTAACACTGCCTCCGGCGAGTACAACTGCTCCGTGCCCAGCGGTGCGAGCGGCGGCGCGTTCGCAATTGCCAGCTTCGGTCTGATGAAGCCCGCGGCCTACTGCATGCCCAAGGGCGCCAAAGGCAATGGGTTGACGCCGTTCATGCAGTAATTTTTTCCTGACTGAGCTCACGCAGGGTGCCGCGCAATTCCGCAGGGCGTACCGGTTTGGAGAGGATAGCGATCTGACGATCATGCAACGCGGCCTGGATTTTCTCCACATCGTGCCCGGTGAGGATCAGCGCTGGCACCGCCCAGCCGCGTTGCTCGCGTAGCTGGTCGATGCATTCAATGCCGGTGGCATGGTTGCCCAGATCGTAGTCGGCAACGATGATGTCGCAGTCGCTGACCAAGCCCTGCCCCGTGGACTCGGCCTGCACCTCGCACCCCCAGCGCTCGAGCAAGGCTTGGGTGGCGAGCAGCACGTTATAGTCATCCTCCACCAGGCACACTTTCAGACCGCTGAGCAGACCGGCCTGGCGAGCATCGTCACGCACTGCCGGTTGACGCGGCGCGGTGGCCAGGGCCAGGCCATGCAGACTCACTGAGGTGCCATGGCCCACCCGCGAACGCAGGCTCACCTGCAAGCCCATCAACTGCCCCAGGCGCTTGACGATGGACAGCCCAAGGCCCACGCCTTCAACGTCCTTGTCACGCAGTTGGCGCACGCGATAAAACTCTTCGAAGACCTTTGACAGATGCTCCCTGGCAATGCCCCGCCCCTGGTCGTGCACCTCCACCACCAAGCCGTTATCGCGAACACGCACGCCGATCAGCACTGGTCGTTGCGCGCCGTATTTGAAGCAATTGGAGAGCAGGTTCTGCACCATCGTTGCCAACATGGCCGGGTCGACCAGCACCCAGTGAGCGCAGGCGCGCAAGCGCAACTGCACTCCAGCCCAGCGCGCAGCCTCTGCGTTCTGGCGCACCAGGTCGGCGAGAAAGTCACCCAGGTGAATCACTTGGTATTTGGGCAACAGGCGTCCGTTGTCGAGGGTGTAAAGATCGAGAATCGAACGAAACAATTGCGACACGTTAAGCAAAGAGCGGTCGATATTGTCTACCAGGCGCTGTTCGTCCTCCCCCAAGCGGGCTTCGCGCAAGCATGCAGTGAACAGGCCGATGGAGTGGATCGGCTGGCGCAGGTCATGGCTGGCCTGGGCAAGAAAGCGCGACTTTTCCAGGTTGGCGGCGATGGCTTGCTCGGAAGCCTTGCGTGTGCGCTCCAACAGGATATGGGCGTACACCGGGATCACTGTGCTGGTGATCATCAGCATCAGCATCATGAAGGGTTGCGCCTGCCACAGCGGCGTGAGTTGGTACACGATCAACAGCGCCAGCAACGCCAGCCCCGTCGCAATTGCCAGGTAGCGCGAACCGTAGCGCATGCCGTTGCCCAGGTTCACCCAGACCATCACCGCATACAGCGGCAATGCCGCCTCACCGCCCACCACCAGGCCGAACGAAGTGCCCGTGTAGTCGTGGATCATGCCGAAGATCCGCCGCGCCGGATAATGCCCGGGCCAGCGTGCGATCACCTGGCGCAACCCGATGGATGCCAGCAGGAACACGAAGATATACAGGATCACCGGCAGGTAGGTGTCCAACGACTGCCCAGGCAGGAAACCCAATAGGCTTATATACACAATGGCGATGGTGGCCACCACGATGCGCAGGTTAGCCTGATCGAGTTCGGAGTTGGTCTCGGGACTCATAGTCATATCCTTGACATATCATCTTAGAAAAGGGGCCCTTGGCCCGCTGGTAAAGTAGCATGCCTCGACACAACCTGGCCCCAGGAAGGAGCTCGCCATGACCGGCCGGATCATCATCGCCGACGACCACCCCATGTTTCGCGAAGGCATGGCGCGCACCGTGCAACGCCTGCTGCCCGACGCCCAGGTGCAAGAGGCCGGCGACCTCGCCACGGTGAATACGTTGCTGCGCGAGGCGGGTGAGGTCGATACCCTGATCCTCGATTTGCGCTTTCCCGGCCTGACCTGCATCAGCCAACTGGCCGAACTGCGCCAGCAACTGCGACGCACCACCTTGGTGGTGGTGTCGATGGTCGACGACCCTGCGCTGATCGAACAAGTCATGGCCTTGGGCGTCGACGGTTTTATCGGCAAGAACATCGCCCCGGACGAGATCGGCCAGGCGCTGCTGGCGATACGTGCCGGCGAAGTGCTGGTCAAGTTCGCGCCGTCGGGCCTGCTGCCGCTGGACACTCATACCCTTACCACCCGCCAGCAGGAAGTGTTGCGCCTGATTGCCCAGGGCAAGACCAACAAGGAAATCGCCAAGGCCCTGGATATCTCGCCGTTTACCGTGCGCATCCATGTGTCGTCCCTGCTGCGCAGCCTGAAGGTACCATCGCGGGCGGCGGCGGCGGTGAAGTACTCCGGAGAGCTCTAAGCTGTTTGTAATTAGATGGACTCGCCCAAGCCGAGGCGTCTATGCGCCACGGTGGCATTCTTATAGAAGCCAACGACAGCGAGGGCGAGCCCATGAAAAAGCATACGACGATCAATCAGTCTTTGTCAGCCGATGTATCTACTTGCGTAAACGTCGCGGTAGACCTTGCCAAAAAGGTCTTCCAAGTGGCCGGCGAGAATGCGCTCGGCCAGGTGATATTCGAGGATCGGATTAAGTCACGAGAGGCCTTTCAAACCTTTCTTCTTAAGCTTCCAGCAAGCGTAACGGTGCTGGTGGAAACCGGGCCAGGTGCTCAGGCATGGGCGCGATTGCTGCAAACGCAGGGCAATTCAGTGCGCATCCTACCGGCTCAGCATGTGACCACTCATCGCAGCGGCCCGAAAAATGATCGCAACGATGCATTGGCGATCCTGCGTGCTGGACGCGACTGCAGGATATCTGCCGTACCGGTCAAAAGTGCGGCGGCGCTCGCAATGCAAGCGCTGCATCGGGCCCGACAGGGATATATACGGCGACGTACGGCAGTCGGTAATCAGATGCGCGGCTTACTGCTGGAGCAGGGAGTATCCATGCCCCAAGGCGAAATGGCCATCAGCCAACGTATCCCGCGAATACTGGAAGACGCCACTCAGCCATTACCCGATTTGCTGCGCGAACTAATCGCCGAACTGCTAGTTGAATGGGTTCATTTGGGCGAACGCGTCAACGTGTTGACCGGTCGGCTCGAAACAGCGGCGAAGAACGATGAGACAGCCAAGCGATTGATGACGGTGCGCGGAGTTGGCCCGATCATAGCCACAGCACTGTTGGCCAAGCAGACTGAGCCTGAACGCTTCGCAAATGCCCGACAGTTCGCCGCCTACTTCGGGCTGGTGCCCAGCCAGCACAGCAGCGGAGAAAAAATCCGGCTCGGCAAGATGAGCAAGAAGGGTGATGCGTATTTGCGCAGTCTGGCGGTCCAGGGTGCCCACGCCGTTTTAAGACAGGTACGACCGGATTCAGAGCAGCCCGACGACCAGCGGTTACAGCGTTGGGTATCTCGTCTGGGGCGCAAGGAGGCGGCAGTGCGTTTGGCCAACCGTAACCTGCGTATCCTCTGGCGGCTCTTGCAGAACGACCAGACGTATCGCCGCCAGCCAGGCAACAGTCAGGAGACTGCGATGAGCCACTGATTCACAGAGTTCTGCCACCGGGGCGTTTAGCCGCTCCAACCCGTGCTAACGAACATTGACCCCTGGTCAGACCGTCGCGAATTGATGCCTGCGCTCCTACCGGCCCTTGAGGCCTTTTTGTAATGGGCAGATCGCGAGCTGATCCAATGTTGGCCAGAAGCTGTTTGGAGCTTCCTCGGATAGGCCTGATACATAGATGCAACCGGGTACCAATGTTTGAAAAGCGGGTTGAAAGTGGGGGCGAGTCCATACATAGGAGCGAGCTTGCTCGCGAAAAAACCACAGGCGCCGCGTTCATCCAGAAAACACGCGTTAGCGTTGACGTTTTTCGCGAGCAAGCTCGCTCCAGCCCCCTCTGCATCCGATATTTATGCTCAATTCCCAACTTAATAATATTTTATTAATCACCGCCCGCCCCCTAACTTGACGTCATGCCCAAGCTGAATCCAACTGCATTACGCAAGGACAGACACATGACTCAAGCAATAACAAAAATAGACACGCTGGTGGTGGGCGCAGGTCAGGCTGGCGTGGCCATGAGCGAGCATTTGAGCAAGCAAGGCGTGCCGCACCTGGTGCTGGAGCGCAGCCGTATCGCCGAGCGCTGGCGCACCGGGCGCTGGGACTCGTTGGTCGCCAACGGCCCGGCCTGGCATGACCGCTTCCCCGGTCTGGAATTCGACGACGTCCCTGCCGATGGCTTCGCGCCAAAAGAGCGTGTCGCCGATTACTTTGAAGCCTACGCACGCAAATTCAATGCGCCGATCCGCACTGGCGTGGACGTGACGTCAGTGGTACGTAACATCGGCCGCCCCGGCTTCACCGTGCATACCAGTGAAGGTGTGATCGAAGCCAACCGCGTGGTCGCCGCCACCGGGCCATTCCAGAAGCCCGTGATTCCAGGCATAGCGCCTACAGGCACGGCTCTGCACCAGATCCATTCCGCCGACTATCGCAACCCTGGGCAACTGCCGGCAGGCGCCGTATTAGTGGTGGGCGCCGGTTCTTCCGGCGTACAAATCGCCGATGAACTGCAGCGCGCCGGTCGCCAGGTCTACCTGTCGGTAGGCGCCCATGACCGCCCGCCCCGCGCCTATCGCAACCGGGATTTCTGCTGGTGGCTGGGGGTTCTGGGCGAGTGGGACCAGGCGGCGATGAAACCTGGCCGTGAACACGTGACCATTGCTGTGAGCGGCGCCCACGGCGGCAAGACCATCGACTTCCGTGAACTGGCCCAGCAAGGCATGACCCTGGTTGGCCTGACCCAAGCCTTCGACGGCACGGTGGCGACGTTCCAACCCAACCTGGTGGAAAACCTGGCACGCGGGGATGAGAACTACCGGGCCCTGCTGGACGCGGCCGACGCGTATGTCGAACGCAATGGTCTCGACCTGCCCCAGGAGCCCGAAGCACGTCGCGTGTTTCCAGACGCTGAATGCATCAAGCAGCCAATCCTGACGCTGGACCTGGCCCAAGCGGGCATCACCTCGATCATCTGGGCCACCGGGTTTGCCGTGGACTACAGCTGGCTACAGGTGGACGCTTTCGACGCCGCCGGCAAGCCGCAACACCAACGCGGTGTATCCAGCGAAGCCGGCATCTACTTCCTCGGTTTGCCATGGCAATCGCGGCGTGGCTCGTCGTTTATCTGGGGGGTGTGGCACGACGCCAAATACGTAGCCGACCATATCGCTATCCAGCGTCAGTACCTCGAGTACCGCGCAGCTGCGCCGGTTGCCCGCCAGACCCCTGTCAGCGCCTGATCACTTTTTCCTGGAGTTTTTTGATGCCTACTCACACTCGCATCCGCATGTTCAACACCAAAGAAACCTATCCCAACCAGAGCCTGGATAACGACCTGTGCCAGGCCGTGCGCGCCGGCAACACCGTGTATGTACGCGGCCAGGTGGGCACTGATTTCGATGGCAACCTGGTGGGCCTCGGCGACCCTCGGGCCCAGGCCGAGCAGGCGATGAAAAACGTCAAGCAACTGCTCGAAGAAGCCGGCAGCGACCTCAGCCACATCGTCAAAACCACCACCTACTTGATCGACCCACGCTACCGCGAGCCGGTGTATCAGGAAGTGGGCAAGTGGCTCAAGGGCGTATTCCCGATTTCCACCGGGCTGGTGGTCTCGGCCCTGGGCCAGCCGCAGTGGCTGATGGAAATCGATGTGATCGCGGTTATCCCAGAGTAAGGAGGCTAACCATGACCTTTTCAATCGTTGGCCGCTGCGCGGAAACCGGCCAGTTGGGCGTCGCCATCAGCTCATCAAGTATCGCCGTAGGCGCTCGCTGCCCATGGCTGCGGCCCGGCGTGGGCGCGGTATCGACCCAGAACATCACCTTGCCGGCCCTCGGCCCAGATGTGCTCGACGGGCTGGAACAGGGCCTGGCCCCAGCCGATGCCGTGGACAAAGCACTCACCCGCAACGGCTACAGCCAGTATCGGCAACTGACGGCGATAGACCACCTGGGCCATAGCGTGCATTTCAGCGGCAGCCAGACCCTGGGTACCCATCACGCGGTATCGGGCGAGCAATGCGTGGCGGCGGGCAATATGCTCGCCGACCGTGAAGTCATCACCGCGATGGTCTCGGCCTTCGAACAGGGCGAAGGCCAGCTCGCAGACCGGTTGCTGGCAGCGATGCATGCCGCCATCGCCGCCGGTGGCGAAGCCGGCCCGGTGCATTCCGCCGCGCTGGTGGTGGTGGGCGAGTTGACTTGGCCGATCATTAACTTGCGCGTGGATTGGGCCGACGAAGCGCCGATTGGCGAATTGCAAAAACTCTGGGACGCCTACCGCCCACAGGTACAGGACTATATCGATCGCGCCCTCGCCCCCGACCGCTCCCCCGGCTACGGCGTGGCCGGAGACGAGCGATGAGCCGCAGCCGCGACCTGCTGGAAACGCTGGTGGGCTTCGACACCACCAGCCGTGAGTCCAACCTGCAGTTGATCGAGTTTGTGCGCGATTACCTGGCCGGGTTTGGCATCGCCAGCGAGTTGGTCTACAACGCGCAACGCACCAAGGCCAACCTGTTTGCCAGCGTCGGCCCGGTTGAGCTGCCAGGTATCGTGCTGTCGGGGCATACCGACGTGGTGCCAGTGGATGGGCAACCCTGGACCCTGCCGCCGTTCACGTTGACCGAGCGTGACGGCAAGCTGTTCGGGCGCGGCACTGCCGACATGAAGGGGTATATCGCATGCGTGCTGGCGTTGGTACCCGAACTGGTCAAAACACCGTTGCGCCTGCCGGTGCATATCGCCCTGTCCTACGATGAAGAAGTCGGATGCCTGGGCGTACGCTCATTGCTCGCTGTTCTGGAACAGCGCCCGGTGAAACCCATGCTGTGCATCATCGGCGAACCGACCGAACTCAAACCCGTGTTGGGTCATAAGGGCAAGTTGGCGATGCGCTGCGACATACAGGGTCAAGCATGTCATTCGGCGTATGCGCCCTCGGGGGTGAATGCGATCGAACATGCCGCCGATCTGATCTGCGAACTCGGGCGCATCGGCCAGCGCTTGCGTTCGCACCAGGACCCACGTTTCAATCCACCTTTCAGCACGGTACAGACCGGCCTGATCAGTGGCGGCAAGGCATTGAACATCGTCCCGGCCGATTGTCGCTTTGACTTTGAAGTACGCGCCCTGCCCGCCTCGGACCCCGCTGAAGTCGCTCAAGAACTGCAAGCGTACGCCATGCAGCAGGTACTGCCGCGTATGCAGGCGGTCAGCAAGCAGAGCTCCATTCGGTTCACAGAGCTGTCGGCCTACCCGGGGCTGGTCACGGATGAGCACAGCCAGGCGGCGCAGCTGATTGCGGCGTTTTGCGGCTCGCAAGCGTTCGGCACCGTAGCGTTTGGCACCGAAGGCGGGCTGTTTGATGCGGCAGGCATTCCCACCGTGGTATGCGGGCCCGGGAGCATGGAGCAGGGGCATAAGCCGGACGAGTTCGTGAGCGTAGCGCAATTGGCGGGATGTGATGCCATGTTGGGGCGCATGCTGGACTCGATCAGCATCTGAGCCAAACACGGTCTTACCAAGACAATGCAAAATCCTGTGCTCCCTGGTACCTGCAACTGCGTCGCAGCCAACGGTAACCACGATGCGAAGCGAGCCGCTCTTGATCTTGCTCTTGATTTGCTTTTGATCTTGATCTTAAGCGCCCCGTCAAACCACGCTGGCCGAACGCAGGCTTGAATTCGTGGGTAACCCGGCAGGACGCCGGGTTAGCCGCCCCGCGCCATGGATGGCGCGTGGCGGCGGCCCACGGATTCAAGCCTGCGTTCGGGCACACCGAGCCTGGGCGAGGTGCCGAGTGGTGGGGCAAGAGCGTTTTGCTTACTTTGCCGCTTTTGCAAAGTGAGCCGCCGTCAGGGCGGAACCCTAAGTGGTCACTACCGCAGGAATGGATATGTACACAATCCAACTGTGTTGACTCTCAGACCGCCTTCGCGAGCAAGCCCGCTCCCACAGTTGGATTGTGTTGGGTCAGGCCGATAGGGGTCGGCTGGGGGGCCATCATCGCAGGCAAGCCAGCTCCCACAAAAGGCCAGCCTCCAGTCAGACCAGCTCCCGAGCAAGAAACGGCGCAGTCCGGCTGGTCTTGCTCTTGGCCACTTTCTGCGGCGCCCCACACGCCACGACTCTCCCGCCCAAGTCCCCTGCTCCCGGCCCGATATCAATCACCCAGTCACTTTGGGCCACAACGCGCATTTCATGCTCCACCACAACCACCGTATGCCCCGCATCCACCAACTGGTTCAGTTGGCTGAGCAAACGATCGACGTCCCTGGGGTGCAACCCGGTGGTCGGCTCGTCCAGCACATACAAGGTGGCGCCCCGGGCATTGCGTTGCAACTCGGTAGCGAGCTTGATGCGCTGTGCCTCACCGCCCGACAACTCGGTGGCCGGCTGCCCGAGGCGCAGATAACCCAGGCCGATATCGCGCAACACGACTAACGAACGCAGGATGCCCGGCTGCTCGGCAAACACCTGCACCGCTTGCTCCACCGTCAGCCCCAGCACTTGGGCGATGTTCAAGCCCTGCCATTTGATCGCCAGGGTGTCGGGGTTGTAGCGCGCGCCATGACAGGTCGGGCATGGCGCGTACACGCTGGGCATGAACAGCAACTCGACGCTGACAAAACCTTCACCCTCACAGTTCGGGCAACGGCCCTTGGCGACGTTGAAGGAGAACTGCCCGGCATCGTAATTGCGTTTCTTGGCCGCTGGCGTGGCGGCAAACAGTTTGCGCACGTTGTCGAACAGCCCGGTGTAGGTCGCCAGGTTGGAACGCGGCGTGCGGCCGATGGGTTTCTGGTCCACCTGCACCAGGCGCTGAATGTGCTCGAGCCCGGCGCTGATGCGCCCGCCACTGGCTTGCGGTGCAGCATCTTCCAGGCTCGGTTCGTCGTCGCTTTCCAGCACACGCCCCAGGGCCGTGCCCACCAATTCCAGCAGCGCCTGGCTGACCAGGCTGGATTTGCCCGAGCCGGAAATCCCCGTCACCGCGGTGAAACGGCCCAGCGGGAAATCCACGTTCAAATCTTTCAGGTTATTTCGCGTCACGCCTTTGAGCTTCAGCCAACCGGCCGGCTCGCGGCTTGGCACATTGGCCGGGCGAGGTGAGGCAAACAGGTATTCGCGGGTCTGCGAGGCCTCGACATCCGCCAACCCTGCTGGCGGCCCGCTGTACAGCACTTGCCCGCCATGTTCGCCGGCAGCCGGGCCCACGTCGATCAGCCAGTCGGCGCGGCGCATGGTTTCCAGGTCATGTTCCACCACAAACAGCGAATTGCCCGCGGCCTTCAAACGATCAAGCGCGGTGAACAATGCTTCGCCATCCGCCGGGTGCAGTCCCGCCGAAGGCTCATCGAGCACATAAATAACGCCGAACAACTGCGAGCCCAATTGGGTGGCCAGGCGCAGACGCTGCAGTTCCCCGGACGACAGGGTCGGCGTGCTGCGCTCCAGGGACAGATAGCCCAGGCCCAGTTCGATCAAGGTGTTGACCCGTTCGAGCAGATCCTGGGCGATGCGCTGGGCCGCCAGGCGTTTTTCCACCGACAGCTTCATCGTGTCCTGCCCCGCGGCCACCGGCTGCAGCAACTCGGCCAATTGCGCCAGGGACAATTGCGACAGCTCACCGATATCCACCCCGGCAAACTTCACCGACAGCGCCGCCTGGTTCAGGCGTTTGCCCTCGCACAATGGGCAGGCACTGCCTTGCATGAACTGCGATACACGCTTTTTCATCAGCGCGCTTTGGGTGTGGGCGAAGGTGTGCAGGATATAGCGCCGAGCGCCGCTGAAGGTGCCTTGGTAGCTGGGTTCGAGCTTGCGTTTCAACGCCTCGCGGGTCTGCTGCGGGGTGAAGCCGGCGTACACCGGTACGGTGGGGGTTTCTTCGGTGAACAGGATCCAGTCGCGCTGCTTTTTCGGCAGCTCGCGCCACGGGATGTCCACGTCATAACCCAGGGTCACAAGGATGTCGCGCAGGTTCTGGCCCTGCCACGCCAACGGCCAGGACGCCACTGCACGCTGGCGGATGGTCAAGGACGGATCGGGCACCATCAGCGCTTCGGTCACTTCATACACGCGGCCCAGGCCGTGGCATTGCGGGCACGCGCCCTGGGGCAGGTTCGGCGAGAAGTCCTCGGCGTACAACATGGCCTGCCCTTTCGGATAACGGCCGGCGCGGGAATAGAGCATGCGGATCAAGCTCGATAAGGTGGTGACACTGCCCACCGACGAGCGCGCACTGGGTGTACCCCGTTGCTGTTGCAGGGCCACGGCAGGCGGCAAGCCTTCGATGCTGTCTACGTCCGGCACGCCGACCTGGTCGATCAAGCGCCGCGCATACGGCGCCACCGATTCGAAATAGCGGCGCTGGGCCTCGGCGTACACCGTGGAAAACGCCAGGGACGATTTGCCGGAGCCAGACACGCCGGTAAATACCACCAGGGCGTCCCGGGGAATATCCACATCGACATTGCGCAAGTTATGTTCACGGGCGCCACGCACCCTGACGAAGCCCGTTTGCCGGGCGGTGAGCGGTGGGATGTTGCGCTGTGATGTCATGGGCAACCTTGTCTTGCGCTTAGCACCCTGCGCACGCGTTGGGTCAGGGCATCGGGACTGTAGGGTTTGCTCAGCAGGTGGATATCGGCGCTGAGCAGATGATTGGAAGACAGAATGTCGCGGGTGTGGCCAGAGGTAAACAGCACCGGCACCGGCGGGTTCTGAGCGCGGGCCCAGGTGGCCAGGTCGGTGCTCTTGACCCGACCCGGCATCACCACATCGGTGAAGATCAGGTCCGGCGACACGCCGCGCTGCAACACTTGCATCGCGCGGTCGCCATCCTCGGCGGTCAGTACGGTATAACCCGACTGCTGCAGCAACTCGACCACCGTCAGGCGCACGCCTTCGTTGTCCTCGACCACCAGGATGGTTTCCTGGCCGCCGCCTTGCAGGTCCGCATCACTGTAGTCGTCGAAGCATTCAGGCTCCAGGCAGTGGGGGAAATACATCTGCACCACCGAGCCCTTGCCCTCCTCGCTCCACATGTCCACGTGCCCGCCACTTTGGCGCACAAAACCGAACACCATGCTCAGGCCCAGGCCGGTGCCGTGGCCTTCGCGCTTGGTGGTAAAGAAGGGTTCGAATGCGCGCTTGAGGGTCGCCTCGGACATGCCCACGCCGGTGTCGGCCACTGCCAGGCGCACGTACTCGCCGGGCTTGATGCTTTTACCGATGCAATCGTCCGGGTTGAGGATGACGTTTTCCCCGGTGATACGAATCACACCCTCGCCCTGCATGGCATCGCGGGCGTTGATCGCCAGGTTGAGCAGCGCGTTTTCCAGCTGGTTGCGGTCGACATTGATGCACCAGGAGTCCTGGGGCAGTTGCACGTCGATATGAATGGTTTCCCCCAACGCCCGTTGCAACAGCTCGCCCAGGCCGGCGTAGATGCGCTGCGGGTTGTACACCGCCGGAGACAAGGGCTGGCGACGGGCAAAGGCCAACAGTTGCGACGACAGCTTGGCCCCTCGCTCCACGGCGGCGATGGCCGCGGTGACGCGACGTTGCACCTGACAATTGTCCGGCTCATGCCGGGCGAGCAAATGCAGGTTGCCGGCGATCACTTGCAGCAGGTTATTGAAGTCATGGGCCACGCCACCGGTCAGGCCGCCAATCGCTTCCAGCTTCTGTGACTGGCGCAACTGGTCTTCTGCGGCAGACCGCGCCTGCACTTCAGCGGCTACGCGTTGCTCCAGATTATGGGTGAGCTCCTGGCGCACCCGCTCGGACTTCACCAGTTCGGTGGTTTCCACCACAATCGCCAGCACCCCGGCCGGCTGTTGGTTGTCCCCGGCCACGGGGCTGTAATAGAGGTCCAGCCATACGCTTTCCGGTTGGCCGTGACGCGATAACACCAGCTCCTTGTTATTGAACGACAAGGTACCACCCGCCAGGCACGTATCCACCACATGCCGATTGAACTCGGCAACTTCCGGCCAGCCCAGTTCTACCGGAGTGCCCAAGAGGTAGGGATGGCGCCCGCCGGCAAATACCGAATAGCTGTCGTTGTAGATCATGTACCCCGCCCGCCCCCACAGCATCACCATCGGCACGGGTGAGGCGAGCATCATTTGCACGGTGCAAGCCAGGCTCGTGGACCACTGATCCAAGGGGCCAAGGTCGGTACTTGACCAGTCAAACGTGCGAATCCGCTGGGCCATTTCGCCGGCCCAGCCTTCACAGCCATGGGGGTTGGATAAAAATTGCATGATTGGGCTCTGTGCAGGGACAAGACAGTCGCAAGTTTTGGAGCGCGCCAGCGGTAGATGGTTTCATCCTGAACACAGAGGAATGCACAAACCCCTGGAACTCAATGAAAATCCCGGCTGCGCACCACCATTCCATCCAGCAACGGCGTCAAATCGGTGAGGCGCCCCGCGATCAAATGCCGCACCTCACCCACCGCCTCCCAACGGCCGTCCACCTTGAGCAAACGCGAGCCCACCAGCGCCTGGCGCTGACGCTCGGCCAGGTCGCGCCAGACCACCACATTGAGGTTGCCGAACTCATCCTCCAGGGTGACAAAGGTCACGCCGCTCGCCGTGCCTGGGCGCTGGCGGCCAGTGACCAGCCCGGCGATGCTCACGTTGCGCCCATGTTCCACCGTCAGCAACTCCTGGGAACTGCGGCAGCGGCGCCGGCGTAACTCGGCGCGCAACAACGCCAGGGGATGGGGCCCCAGGGTGGTACCGAGGGTGGCGTAATCGGCGTGCAAATCTTCGCCTACCGTGGGCTCGGGCAATGCCACCCGCGTTTCATCGGGGCTCGGCAGGCCGGCAAACAAGCCCAGTTGCTGATGCACACCGGCCACGTCCCAGCGCGCCTGATGGCGGTTGCCGGCCAGGGCGCGCAAGGCCCCGGCATCCGCCAGCAGCGCCTGGGCACGCGTATCCAACCCGGCGCGCGCGTCCAGGTCAGCGATGTCATTGAACAGCCGCTGCTGCCTCGCCGCTTCGATACGCCGCCCGTCGTCCTCGCGAAACCCCGAGATCATGCGCAAGCCCAGGCGAATCGCCGGTTGCTGGCCGTCGATGGGCTCCAGGCTGCATTCCCAGTCGCTGGCCTGCACATCCACCGGGCGGATCTGCAAGCGATGGCGCCGAGCGTCCTGCAGGATCTGGTCCGGGCTGTAAAAGCCCATGGGCCAGCTGTTGATCAGGGCGCAGGCGAAGGCCGCCGGCTCATGGCATTTGAGCCAGCAACTGGCATAGGTCAGCAAGGCGAAACTGGCGGCGTGGGACTCCGGGAAACCATAGCTGCCAAAGCCCTTGATCTGCTCGAAAATCTGCGCGGCAAAGGCTTCGGTGTAGCCGTTCTTCAGCATGCCGGTGCGCAGGCGCTGCTGATGCGGCTCCAGGCCGCCGTGGCGTTTCCAGGCGGCCATGGAGCGGCGCAACTGGTCGGCCTCGCCGGGGCTGTAGTCGGCGGCGACCATGGCGATTTGCATCACCTGTTCCTGGAACAGCGGGATGCCCAGGGTGCGTTCCAGCACGGCTTTCAATTGCGGCGACGGATAGGTGGTGGGCTCTTCATTATTCCGTCGACGCAAGTACGGATGCACCATGCCGCCCTGGATCGGCCCAGGCCGCACAATGGCGACCTCGATCACCAGGTCATAAAACGTCTGCGGCTTGAGCCGGGGCAACATCGACATCTGCGCCCGCGACTCGATCTGGAACACACCGATGGTGTCGGCCTTGCTGATCATGGCGTAGGTGGCCGGGTCTTCCTTGGGAATCGTGGCCAGGCTCAAGTCCCGGTGGCGATGTCGGCGCAGCAAATCGAAGCAGCGGCGGATCGCGCTGAGCATGCCCAGGGCAAGGATGTCCACCTTGAGCAAACCGACGGCGTCGAGGTCGTCTTTGTCCCACTGGATAATGGTGCGCTCGGCCATGGCCGCATTTTCCACCGGCACCAGGGTGTCCAGCGGGTATTCGCTGATCACAAAGCCGCCAGGGTGCTGGGACAGGTGCCGCGGAAAACCGATCAGTTGCTGGGTCAGCGTCAAGACACGCCGCAGCAGTGGGCTGTCCGGGTCGAAGCCGCTTTCACGCAGGCGCTCCAACGGCGGCGCCTCATCGCTCCAGCGCCCGCAGCAATCGGCCAAGGCGTTGATCTGGTCCGCCGGCAGCCCGAGGGCCTTGGCCACATCACGTACCGCGCCCGTGGCGTGGTAACTGCTGACCACCGCCGTCAAGGCTGCACGGGTGCGGCCATAGCGCTGGAACACGTATTGCAGCACCTCTTCGCGGCGCTCGTGCTCAAAATCCACGTCGATGTCCGGCGGCTCGTTGCGCTCTTTGGACAGGAAGCGCTCGAACAGCAGGTTGGTCAGGCTCGGGTTGATTTCGGTGATGCCCAGGGCAAAACACACCGCCGAGTTAGCCGCCGAACCACGGCCCTGGCACAGGATCGAACGGCTGCGGGCGAAACGCACGATGTCATGCACCGTAAGGAAATAGCTTTCGTAACCCAGCTCGCTGATCAGTTGCAGTTCACGATGGATTTGCTGCAAGGTCTTGTCGTCGATGCCTTCGGGCCAGCGCTGGGCGATGCCTTCTTCGGTGAGGGTGCGCAGCCAGGATTGGGCGTCATGCCCCGCGGGTACCAGCTCGCGTGGATAGTGATAGCGCAACTGGCCGAGGTCGAAGGTGCAGCGCCGCGCGATGGCGAGGGTTTCATCCAGCAAGGCCTGTGGGTACAGCGCCGCCAGCGCGTCGAGGTTGCGCAGGTGGCGTTCACCATTGGGGTGCAGGCGCGTGCCGGCTTCGGCTACCGGCACATGGTGGCGGATGGCGGTCATGGTGTCTTGCAGGGCACGGCGGCCTCGCGCATGCATATGCACATCGCCGCAGGCCACGGCAGGGATTTGCAGGCTGTGGGCCAGTTGCAAGCGCTGTTGCAGATGGCGCGCATCGTCCTGCCCACAGTGCAGGTGCACCGCCAGCCACAGGCGCTGGTCGAAGGTGCGGCGCAGCCAGTCGAGGCTGGCCTGGGTGTCGCTGTCTTGCGCCACCCACAACGCCAACAGGCCGGGCAACGGTTGCTCGAAATCTTCCTGTAGCAGACGATAATTGCCCTTTTCAGCCCGACGCCGGGCCAGGGTGATCAGCCGGCACAGGTGCTGGTAACCGCTCAGGTTCTCTACCAGCAACACCAGTTTCGGGCCGTTTTCGATGTGCATTTCGCTGCCGATAATCAACGGCAAGTCCACGGCTTTGGCGGCTTGCCAGGCACGCACGATGCCTGACAGCGTGCATTCATCGGTGATCGCCAGGGCGCTGTAGCCTTGGCACTTGGCGCGCTCGAAAAGTTCCAGCGCACTGGAGGCGCCACGCTGGAAGCTGAAATTGGACAGGCAGTGCAGCTCGGCATAATTCATGCGTCCCCACCCCCTGTTGTAGGAGCGAGCTTGCTGTGGCGAGGGAGCTTGCTCCTGCTGACTGCGCAGCAGTCTCCGGCTTTTATTGGGGGCGCTGCGCACCCCAGCGCAAGCAAGCTTGCTCGCCACAGTAAGTGCGCTCCAGCTGAGGGGATGCTCATGCAAACCACCCTTGCAACCACAACCCATCGCCTTGCCCCACCGTGCGATAGGCCCAACCCTGCTGGCCGGCGCGGGTCTGGACCAGGTAATAGTCGCGGCGGACATCGGCGCCATCCCACCAGCCCGATTCAATGCGCTCCGGGCCCATCAGGATCTGTACGCCGTGTTCGGCCAGCAAGGTCGGTTGCGGCAATAACCAGCCTGGGCGGCGGACCTTGTTCAAGCTCGGGCACGCCTGGTGGTCGGTCGCAGCCTGCCAGGCGCATTCGGGGCGATGGTCGGCCTGAAAACGCAGGCCCTGCACCGCCTCATCCCCCAGGCGTGCACGCAGGCGTTCGCGCAACTGCTCCCACGGCAGGGTTTGTTGCGGGCGGTCGTCGAACAGGTCCTGGCGTTGCGGCACGAACACCGGCAAGTCCTCGGCCACCAGGCGCACACCCCGCACCGGCGCGGTGACCTGTACCTGCTCCAGGCGTCCACGGGCCAGTTCGAACAACATTGAAGGCTCGCGCTCGGCGCTGAGCAGGCCCACCTTGATCACGCTGTCTTGTGCCTGGGCATGTTCCAGGTGCAGGTCAAAGCGCTGCACGCCACTGTCGCGGCCGCACAGGAAAGCGGACAGGTCGCCGGTCAAACGCCGCAAGGGGAACAACAGCGCCTGGTGGGATTGCACATCGAAATTCAACTCGATGCGTGCATCGAACTGGTCGGGTGGTTGATAAAAATCCAGGGCCAATGGCCGTTGCCCGTTCAGGGCGTCGAGGTGCTTGAGCAGGCTGGCGTCAAAACGTCGCGCCAGGGTATGCCGGGGCAAGGCCTGCACCTGGGCCAGGCTGCGCAGGCCCATGCGCGACAAGGCGGTGGCGGCCTGGGGTTCAAGGCCTGCACGGTCGACAGGCAGCGACGCCAGGGCCTGCATCAGGGCGCTGTCATCGGCCACGGCCAGGCCGTCGTAGCCGTTTGCCAATATCCGCGCCGCCGCCGGGTTGGGCGCAGCGACGATGCGATGACGAAAGCCAAGTTCGGTCAGCTCTTTGCGCAAACGCGCCTCGAGGTGCGGCCAGGGCCCGAACAGGCCCAGGCTCGATTCGATCTCGAACAACAAGGCCCGTGGGTAATACAGGCTGACCTGGGAGCTGAATCGGTAGGCCCAGGTGGCCAGAAACTGCTGCAGGCGCTCGATCTCCAGCGGGTCGTATTCGACACAGGCAAACTGCTTGACCAGGGCATGGGCTGCCGTCAACGATTGCCCGGGGCGCAGGCCCAAGGCGCGTGCGGCGGCGTTGACGGTTTGCAACACGCGCCGCTGCGGCGTGCCGGCCAGCAGCGCCAGCGGCTGCTCGGGTTCGGGGTGCACACGCTGTGCCCCGTCCAGCGCCAATTGCGGGAAGACAATACACACCCAACGCATGGCAACCTCAATGCCCCGCCAGGGCAATTGGCGCCGGATGGGCCAGCCCGCCACGGCACTTGAGCACCCGCACTTGCGCGGGCCTGGCCTCGACCGCCAGGCGCAGGGCGGCAGGCGAGGCATTGATCGCCTCGCTCAGGGAGCGCCAGGCAAACGCCAGGGTCTGCCCGGTTTCGGCCGCCACCTGCAAACGCCGCAAGGCACGATCATCGGCCTTGCGCGGCCAACACAACACCGCCCCGCAACTGCCAGAACGCAGGCATTGCTCCACCGCCCACAGCGCGTCACGCTCCTCGGCCCGGATGATGGACAGCTGGCGCACATCCACCCCGGCGTTCTGCCACGCATGGGGATAGGGGGTATAGGGCGGCGCCACCAGCACAATGCGCTCGCCCAGGGCCGACAGGCGCGCCAGGGTAGGCAGCACCAGCTGCAACTCGCCCACCCCGTCCTGGGCCATCAGGATTTCACTCAAGGCCGATTCCGGCCAGCCGCCACTGGGCAGCACCGCATCCAGCGCCGCCAGCCCCGTGGGGTGCACGCTGGCCGGGGGCGCGGCGGGCCGGCCCTTCCAGACTCGCCCGCCATTGAACAGCGAGTCCAGGGCAACCACGGCGCCCATCAGCCTTGCCTCACCAGGCCGCAGAACACGCCTTCGATGGCCAGGTCCTGCTCGGGCCCGACCACGATGGGTTGATAGGCCGGGTTGCGCGGCAACAGGCGAACCCTGTCGCCATTGCGCTCGAAACGCTTGATGGTGACGTCGCCGTCCAGGCGCGCCACCACAATCTGCCCGTTCAAGGCTTCGGCACTGCGGCGCACGCCCACCAGGTCGCCGTCGAGGATGCCATCTTCAATCATCGAATCGCCCTGCACCCGCAGCAGGTAATCGGGGGTTTTGGCGAAAGTGGCGGGGTCCAGTTGCAAGCGGCTGTGCACCTCGGCATCGGCGCCAATCGGCCGACCGGCCGCCACACGGCCGAGCACCGGTACATCCAGCCACTCGGGACGCGCAGGTTGATTGAGCAAGCGAATGCCACGGGCCTGGTTGGGGTTGACCTCGATAAACCCAGCTTCGGTCAGCGCCACCACATGCTTGCGGGCAACGCTGCGAGAGGCGAAGCCGAACGCCTCGGCGATCTCGGCGAGGCTGGGAGGCTGGCCTTGTTGCGCGATGCGTTCGCGAATGAAGGTCAGGATGGCGGTGCGGCGGGGAGTCAGGTTTGTCATGGAGTACATTTGTACTCCTGTGGGAAATTTCTGACAATAACCGTCAGTCTGCTAATTGCCAGCTACCACATGAAGGCATAGGTATCTACTTAAGTCTGTAAGCTCAACGGTTACAACGATGCGAAGCGAGCCGCTCTTGATCTTGATCTGCTTTTGATCTTAGGCGCCCCGTTAAACCACGCTGGCCGGAATTCGACAGTGATTTGGGGGGTAAACCGGCAGGGATGCCGGTTTAGCCGCCCCGCGCCATGGATGGCGCGTGGCGGCGGCCCCCCAAATCACTGGCGGATTACGGGCACACCGAGCCTAAGCGAGGTGCCGAGTGGTGGGGCAAGAGCCCTTTGGTTACTTTGGGGCTCTTTTCCAAAGTGACCCGCCGTCAGGCGGAACCCTAAGTGGCCGTTACCGCAGGAATGGATATGTACACGGTCCAACTGTGTTGACTGTCAGGCCGTCTTCGCAGGCAAGCCAGCTCCCACATTGGATCGCGGGGCATCAGTTATATCTGTGTCGGCTGCCAGGCCGTCACGGGAGCAAGCTCCCTCGCCACAGATTTAGCGTCGTGCGAAAGTTGTGTAGATACCTATGCACATGAAGGCATGCCTCACCACCCCTCTTTCAACATCCGCAGCTCCAGATGCTGCAACAACATAATCGTCTTGCCATCCACAATCTCCCCGCTCTGCACCATCGCCAGTGCCTGCTCAAAGCCCAGCTCCAGTACCTCGATATCCTCGCCCTCTTCTTCCAGGCCTCCGCCCGCTCCCACTCGGTCGCCTGGCTGGTATTCGCCGATAAAAAAGTGAATCCGCTCCGTCACCGATCCCGGGCTCATGAACGCCGCGTAGATTTTCTCAACATGCCCGACGCGATAGCCGGTCTCTTCCTCGGCCTCCAGGCGGATGCGTTCTTCGGCGCTGGCGTTATCGAGCAAACCGGCCGCTGCTTCAATCAGGTAGCCGGGGTAATCGTTGACGAACGTGGGCATGCGGAACTGGCGAATCAGCAAGACTGTGCGTTGCTCACGGTTGTACAACAGGATGGTCGCACCGTTACCCCGGTCATACACCTCGCGGGTCTGAGCTTGCCAACTGCCGTCGCGACGGCGCAGGTCGAAGCTGTATTTCTTCAGCAGGTACCAGTTGTCCGAGAGGGTTTCTTCGGCGGTGATGCGCACGGGGCTGTTGTTCATGTGTGGGCCTTTGCAGGTAGGGCAGGTTCAAGCCGTCCACCCTATCAACCCGCACGAGGATTGTTCAATGCTGTAACACTTTCATCCGTCACGGCCGTCGCATTAATGCCTACCCGCCCAGGCCATCTGGTAAAACCCGTGCTTCATCTTTGTTCTGGAACCTTCATGTCTTCTGTTTCTATGCCCCGCCGGGGCCTGCGCTGGCTTGTCTGGCTGTGCATGGCCGTGTTGATTGTCGGCCTGCCGGTCGGCTGCGCCGTGTTGCAACACAAGGAGCGCGAACTTGTGTTTCGCATCGAGCCGGGAACCGCCGGCTGGTACACCGGCCTGCCCAAGGCGGTGCAGGAATTCGAACTCAAGCCCGCCAGTTTCAAAGCAGGGCAGAACATTCATGGCTGGTGGTACCCGGCAGCCAACAAAGACGCGCCCGCCATCCTCTACCTGCACGGGGTACGCTGGAACCTCACGGGCCAATTGTTTCGCATCGAGCAATTGCATGCCCTGGGCTTTTCGGTCCTGGCCATCGACTATCGCGGCTTTGGCCAAAGCCAGGGCGATCTGCCCTCGGAAGCCACGGTGTACGAGGACGCACGCATTGCCTGGGAGCGTTTCCAGACCCTGCAACCAGACCCCGGCAAGCGCCTGATCTACGGGCACTCCCTGGGTGGCGCGGTCGCCATCGATCTTGCTGCCGAGTTGGGCAAGCAGGTGCCATTGCCGGTGCGTGGGCTGGTGATCGAGTCCACGTTCACCTCCCTGGCGGATGTCGCCACGGCCGTTGCCAACACCTCATTGCCCGTGCGCTGGTTGCTGTCGCAGAAGTTCGATTCCATCGACAAGATTGCCGACATCCACATGCCGCTGCTGGTGGTCCACGGCCTTGACGACCGCTACGTGCCGCCGCGCTTCAGCCAGCAGTTATTCGAAGCCGCGCAGCAACCCAAACACCTGTTGCTGGTGCCAGGTGCCAGCCATAACAACAGCATGAACCTCGCCGGACGCAGCTATGGCCAGGCGCTGGAAAACCTGATGCGTACGAAGATGCCCGCCCAGATCGTCACACACTCCATAGGCCGCGATAACGCCTCATAAATATGCTTTTCGGCACTGGGTTCGCGCTTGGCTGTCAAGCGCAAACCCTGGCCATGTTGGCCCGAAATACAAGTTGATCAAATAATGATCTTCGCTGAAATCGCCAACGCTGCCGGGCCTTCGCAAAGTTATCCACAGAGATACCCACGGTTTTCGTGGACAACTCTTTTTATATTTTTACGTTTTTTTTGCTCAAGCCGTGCTTCCAGGAAAGGTACCGGGCAACAGGATTTCGCGATTCACTTCGCGTATATCCTTATAGCCACAGAGCGCCATCGACACGTCCAGTTCGCGGGCGATGATATCAAGCGCCTTGGTCACCCCCGCCTCGCCCATCGCCCCCAGCCCATACAAGTGCGGGCGGCCGATCATGGTGCCCTTGGCTCCCAACGCCATGGCCTTGAGTACGTCCTGGCCGGAACGAATACCGCCGTCGAGCCACACTTCAATGCGGTTGCCCACGGCCTCGACAATCGCCGGCAATTGGCTGATGCTCGACGGCGCGCCATCAAGCTGGCGGCCACCGTGGTTACTCACCACCAGCGCATCGGCACCGCAATCGGCCGCCAAGCGCGCATCCTCCACATCGAGAATGCCCTTGATGATCAGCTTGCCGCCCCAGCACCGCTTGATCCACGCCACATCGTCCCAGCTCAGGCGCGGGTCAAATTGCTGGGCGGTCCACGACGACAGCGAACTCATGTCGGCCACGCCCTTCACATGCCCGACGATATTGCCGAAACCACGCCGCTGGGTACCCAGCATGCCCATCACCCAGCGCGGCTTGGTCATCATGTTGAGAATGTTCGGCAGGGTCAGCTTGGGCGGCGCGGACAAACCATTGATCAAGTCCTTGTGGCGCTGCCCCAGAATCTGCAAATCCAGGGTCAGCACCAATGCATCCACCCCGGCCGCCTTGGCGCGCTCGATCAACTGCTCGATAAAACTGCGGTCGCGCATCACATACAACTGGAACCAGAACGGCTGGCCGACGTGCTCGGCGATGTCTTCCAGCGAACAGATACTCATGGTCGACAAGGTATAGCGCAGCCCGAACGCGGCAGCGGCACGGGCAGTGAGGATTTCGCCATCGGCATGCTGCATGCCCGCCAGGCCAGTCGGCGCCAGCGCCACGGGCATGGCCATGTCCTGGCCAATCATACTGGCGCGGATCGAACGCTCGTCGATATTGCGCGCCACCCGTTGACGGAACTTGATACGCGCAAAATCAGTTTCGTTGGCGCGGTAGGTGCTCTCAGTCCAGGAGCCGGAATCGGCGTAGTCGTAGAACATGCGGGGGACACGTTTTTGCGCCAGCTTGCGTAAGTCTTCGATGGTTGTGATCAACGGCATCGGGTCACCTCTCCCTGAACTGAACGCAGAGAGTAACCGGCAGGAGCGTAGGCAACCAGCCGTTGCGTTTAGATGGGCCGGCGATTAATCTCGCACAAACCCGCAATAAAGCGCACAAACATGCATAACACTCATCAAGCCATCGACCTGCCTTCCCTGCGCAAACAGAAGATCTTGTTGTTGCTGGAACGCGACGGCAAGGTCACCGCCTCCGAGTTGGTCGAGCATTTTGCCGTGTCCCAGGACACCATCCGCCGCGACCTCGGCGAGCTCGCCGCGGCCGGCCTGTTGCAACGCGTACACGGCGGCGCCCTGCCCCGTCCCAAGGACACCGGCAAGGATTTCTTTACCCGTGTGGGGGAAACCAACGAGGTCAAGCGCCACCTCGCCCGCGTGGCGGCGGGCCGGGTTAAAGACGGCCAGATCGTGCTGTTCGATTCTGGCTCCACCACCTTGCAGATCGCACAGTGCTTGCCCCATGCACTGCACCTGACCGTGGTCACGCCATCCCCCATGATCGCCATCGCCCTGGCCGACCATCCGCATATAAAAGTGATCCTGGCCGGCGGCCAACTCAACCCCGCCACGCTCTCCACCGGCGGCCATGAAGCGGTGCGGCTGATCCAGAGCGTCAAGGCCGACCTGTTGTTCACCGGGGTTTGCGCACTGCATCCGCAAGTGGGCATCACCTCGCTGCATTTTGGTGAAGTCGCCGTCAAGCAAGCCTTGCTCGACAGCGCGTCCCACGTCATCGCCGTGACCACCTCAGACAAGCTCGGCGCGGTGGAACCCTTTGTGGTGGCGCCTTGCAGCCGTATTCATACGCTGATTACCGAATGGGACGCGCCGGATGTGCACGCATATGAACAGTTAGGGCTGCAGGTGCAGCGGGTAGATGTGCAGTGATGCAAACCCTGTGTAGGAGCGAGCTTGCTCGCGAAAACGTCAACAATAACGCGGGTTTCCTGAATGAACGCGGCGCCTGAGTGTTTTTCGCGAGCAAGCTCGCTCCTACAAAAAGGGCAAGCCGGCCATCTGGAGACGGTAACCACGATGCGAAGCGAGCCGCTCTTGATCTTGCTCTTGATCTGCTTTTGATCTTAGGCGCCCCGTTAAACCACGCTGGCCGGAATTCGACAGGGATTTGGGGGGTAAACCGGCAGGGATGCCGGTTTAGCCGCCCCGCGCCATGGATGGCGCGTGGCGGCGGCCCCCCAAATCACTGGCGGATTACGGGCACACCGAGCCTAGGCAAGGTGCCGAGTGGTGGGGCAAGAGCGTTTTGCTTACTTTGCCGCTTTTGCAAAGTGAGCCGCCGTCAGGGCGGAACCCTAAGTGGCCGTTACCGCAGGAATGGATATGTACTCGGTCTGACACCCTGTATCGGCTGTCAGGCCGCTATCGCAGGCAAGCCAGCTCCCACAGTTGGATTGCGGGGGTGTCTGGTAGGTAAATGTCGGCTGGCAGGCCGTCATCGCAGGCAAGCCAGCTCCCACATTGGGTTCGCGAGGTGTCAGGTGGATAGGCGTCGGCTGGCAGGGCGTCAGGCAGCGCTGCGGATCTTGTGCAAAGCATCCGCCACCCATTGACCAAACGCATCCACCGGTCCCTGCAGATTGCCGAGAAAATGCGGATAGATCAGCCACAAATCCATCACCGGTTTGAAGTCCTTGAGGGGCATCGCCGCCAGGTGCTCGCGATGAGCACTGCGTTCCAGCAACGGACGTGGCACCAGGCCAAGGCCGAGGCCGTCGGCCACCAGGCCAAGTTGTAGTTCGGTGCCGAAGGTTTCCAGGTTCACCCGCAGCGCCAGGCCCTGGTCAGACAAGGTGCGTTGCAACCCCGCACGGAACCCGCAACCGTCCGGGTTGAGGATCCAACCGCTCTGGTACACGTCCGCCAGCTTGCAAGGCTTCTTCGGCAACTGCGCCTTGGCACAGACCACTACCAACTCCATCTTGCCGATGGACTCACCGACCAGGTTGTCCGGGAAGATCTTGCCCGCGGGGAACAACGCCACCGCCGCATCCAGTTCGCCGCGTTCGATCTTGCCGACCAATTGGCTGCCCCAGCCGGTGGCAACCTGGGCGCGCAAGTCGGCGTATTCGCTGCGCAGATGCTTGAGTGCGTCCAGCAGCACCACATCGCCGATGGTCTGCGGTACGCCCAGGCGCAGCACGCCGGTGGGCGGTGCATCGGTGGCCACCAGTTCGCGCAGGGCATCCATCTCGCGCAGGATCAACCGGCATTGCTCATAGACACGGGTACCGATCAGCGTTGGCTTGAGGGGCTTGGTGTTGCGGTCGAACAGCTCCACTCCCAGAGCCTGCTCGAAGTTCTGCACGCGGCGGGTGATGGCTGGCTGGGTCAGCTGCAACGACGCGGCGGCATGGCTGATGGACTGGCAACGAATCACCTCGACAAAGGCATCGATATCGTCAATTTTCATTTGGGCCGCACATACAGATCAGTCATTAAGATGTGCGTGAAGCATAGTGGCCGCACACACTTCTGGATAGACCAGCCAGTGATCAATAGCGTCTAACACTATTCAAAGCGGTTCTAAATTACCTCCGGCTATAAGCTAATCATTAAAAAATAGCATATTAAAAATAAACATTATGCTTAGATAAAAGCATACCAATAGCCCGATGGAATGGTCATGACCCAGGCCCGACACCCCGAGAGACTCAGAGCCTTCATAGGCGCCCTGGCGGAATTGATCGACGGCAACCCGCGTGAAGGCGACCTGCTGCACCGTGGCGGCAAGCTGCTGGCGCAACTGGTCAGCCACGATGATTGGCTGCCCGATGACTTCGCCCAACCCGACCCCGAGCGCTACCAGCAATTTTTGCTGCATGCCGATTCGCGCCAGCGGTTCAGCGTGGTCAGCTTTGTATGGGGGCCAGGGCAACGCACGCCGATTCATGACCACAGGGTGTGGGGGCTGATCGGCATGTTGCGCGGGGCGGAGGTTTCCCAGGGGTTTGCCCGGGCGCCGGGCGGCAGCCTGATAGCGCGAGGCGAACCCGTGCAATTGGTGCCGGGCCAAGTTGAGGCGGTGTCGCCCAAGGTCGGCGATATCCACCAGGTCAGCAATGCCCACGGCGACCAGGTGTCCATCAGCATCCATGTATACGGCGCCAATATCGGTGCGGTGCGCCGGGCGGTGTATCAACCCGACGGCAGCGAAAAACTGTTTATCTCCGGTTATTCCAACGCCTATCTCCCGAACATCTGGGACCTGTCCAAAGAAAAGAGCCCTGCCCTATGACCACCCTATCGACCCGCAGCTTTGCGCAGATTCGCCAGGCCCTGTTGGCACGTGAAGAAGTCGCGCTAATCGACGTGCGTGAGGAAGCCCCCTTTGCCGAGGCCCACCCGCTGTTCGCCGCGAATATCCCCTTGTCCAAGCTGGAACTGGAGGTGTACGCGCGCATTCCACGCCGCGATACCCAGGTCACCCTGTACGACAACGGCGAAGGGCTGGCCCACCGCGCCGCCGAACGCCTGGTTGCACTGGGCTACACCCAGGTCAGCCTGCTGGAGGATGGGCTGGACGGTTGGCGCCGGGCCGGTGGCGAGCTGTTTATCGACGTCAACGTACCCAGCAAGGCGTTTGGCGAACTGGTGGAGAACCAGCGTCACACGCCGTCCCTGGCCGCCGAAGAGGTCCAGGCCCTGCTCGACAGCCAGGCCGATGTGGTGGTGCTCGATGCACGCCGTTTCGACGAATACCAGACCATGAGCATCCCCACCGGCATCAGCGTGCCGGGAGCCGAGTTGGTATTGCGCGCCCGTGAGCTGGCGCCCGATCCGGCCACGCGCATTATCGTCAATTGCGCCGGGCGCACCCGCAGCATTATCGGCACCCAGTCGTTGATCAACGCCGGCCTTCCCAACCCGGTGGCAGCCCTGCGCAACGGCACCATCGGCTGGACCTTGGCCGGGCAGACCCTCGCCCATGGCCAGGCGCGCCGCTTTGCGCCGACCTCGGAAAACCATCGCCAGCTCGCCGCCCAAGAGGCCCGTGGTGTTGCCGACAAAGCCGGGGTAAAACGTGCAACGCTCAATGACCTGCAGCGCTGGCAACAGGACGCGACCCGCACCACCTACCTGTTCGATGTGCGCACCGTAGAAGAATTCGAAGCCGGCCACCTGCCGGGCGCCCGCGCCACCCCGGGCGGGCAACTGGTGCAGGAGACCGACCACGTTGCCAGTGTGCGCGGTGCGCACCTGGTACTGGTGGACGACGACGGCGTGCGCGCCAATATGTCCGCGTCATGGCTGGCCCAGTTGGGCTGGCAGGTCTCGGTGCTGGACGATCTGCAAGCCACGCACTTCAGCGAACGCGGCGCATGGGTCGCACCAGCGCCGCCACCGCCCCAGGCCGAACTGATCAGCCCTCACACCCTTGCCGACTGGCTCAGCCATGGCGACACGCAGGTGCTGGACTTCACCGCCAGCGCCAACTACGTGAAACGTCATATCCCGGGCGCCTGGTGGGTGCTGCGCGCGCAACTGCCCGAGGCCCTGAGCAAGGTACCGAGCGCCCAGCGCTACGTGTTGACCTGCGGCAGCAGCCAACTGGCGCGCCTGGCCGTGCCGGAAGTCGAGGCCCTCACCGGCAAGCCGGTCTTTTTACTGCAGGACGGCACGGCCGGCTGGGTCCACGCGCAATTGCCCCTTGAGTCAGGCGAAAGCCACCTGGCGTCCCCGCGTATCGACCGCTACCGCCGCCCCTACGAAGGCACCGACAACCCACGGGAAGCCATGCAAGCTTACCTGGATTGGGAGTTCGGCCTCGTGGAACAACTGGCCCGCGACGGCACCCATGGCTTCTACGTGATCTGATTCAGCGCTGCATCATTTCGCCCAACCGACCCCTTCTCCAGGCGGAGGTATCTCCCTTTACCCAACGCCTGGAGTTTTTCCCATGCTGTATGCCCTCCCATTCAAACGCCTGCTGTGGGGCGCCGCCCTGGCCTTCGGCCTGCTTTCCACCGTCCAGGCTGGCGACCTGCAACCGCTGCGCGTGGCCAACCAGAAATCCACGATCAAGGCACTGCTGGAAGCCTCGGGCGAAAGCCAGAACGTGCCTTACGAGATCAAATGGTCGGAATTCCCCTCGGCCTCGCCCCTGGGCGAAGCGCTGAACGCCGGCGCTGTGGATGTCGGCGCCCTGGGCGATGCCCCTTATGTGTTCGCCCTCGGCGCCGGTGCCTCGATCAAGGTGATCAGCATCATCCATGCCGAAGGCCGTAACACCACCGCGCTACTGGTGCCCAAGGATTCACCGATCAAGACCGCGGCCGACCTCAAGGGCAAAAAAATCGTCACCGGGCGCGGCTCTATCGGGCACTACCTGGCGATCAAGGCCCTGAACGATGCCGGGCTGACCACCCAGGATGTGCAGTTCATCTTCCTGCTGCCCGCCGAGTCCCGGCTGGTACTCGACAACGGCACCGCCGATGCCTGGGCGACGTGGGACCCTTACACCACCGTGGTCACCTCACAGAGCAATGCTCGCGTGCTGGTGAGCGGCAAGCAGCTGCTGAGCAATCATCTGTACTTCGCCGCTACCGGCCAGGCCATTGCCGACAAACGTGTGCAACTGGACGACTTTGTCGCCCGCATTGATCGCGCCTACGCCTGGGCCAATACCCATCCCGAGCAATACGCCGCTGCCCAAGCCAAGATCACTGGCCTGCCACTGGCCGTGCATATCGAAGTGGCCCAGGACACCCATCTTTCCCCGGTCACGATTGACGATACGGTGATCCATGGCCTGCAAGCCACCGCCGACACCTATGTAAAAGAAGGCCTGCTGAGCAAACACATCGACGTCTCCCAGGGCTTCGATTCCAGCTTCAACGCCAAGCGTATCCCCCTCGAACAAGCCTCGCGCTAAGGAGCAGAACATGAGCAAGCCACGTCAATTGAAACTCGGTGCCATGGTGCACGGTGTCGGCCACGGTTGGGGCGAATGGCGCCACCCGCAGGCACAACCCGACGCCAGCACGAATTTCGGCTTCTACAAGCAGCAGACCGAACTGGCCGAAGCCGCCCGGTTCGACTTCGTGTTCATCGCCGACAGCCTGCATATTCACCCCAAGTCCAGCCCCCATTACCTCAACCGTTTCGAGCCGCTGACGATCCTCTCGGCCCTGGCCGCGCTGACCACTCACATCGGCCTGGTCGCCACCGTGACCGTCAGCTATACCGAGCCTTACCAGGTAGCACGTCAGTTCGCCTCCCTGGACCACATCAGCGGCGGCCGCGCCGGCTGGAACGTGGTCACCTCGTGGCTGAGTGGCACCGCCGATAACTTCGGCAAGGCCGAGCATCCGCCCCACGCCGTGCGCTACCGCATCGCCAAGGAACACCTGAATGTGGTCAAGGGCCTGTGGGATTCCTGGGAGGACGACGCCTTTGCCTATAACAAGCACAGCGGCGAATTCTTCACTCCGGGCAAGTTGCATGCGCTTAACCACAAGGGCGAATTCTTCTCGGTCAAAGGCCCGCTGAACATCGCGCGTTCGCGCCAGGACCAACCGGTGATTTTCCAGGCGGGCACTTCGGAGGATGGGCGTAACTTTGCCGCCGAAAACGCCGATGCGATTTTTGTGCATGTGGAAACTATCGACGAGGCCAAGGCCTACAGCGCCGATTTGAAACGCCGCGCCAAGGGCTTTGGCCGCGACCCGGACAGCCTGTCGATCCTGCCGGGTATCCGCCCGATTGTCGGGAGCGATGCCGCCGAAGTGGAAAGCCGCTACCAGCAAGCTGTGGCGCTGGTCACTGTGGAAGACGCCATCGTCGCCCTCGGCCGGCCGTTCAACGACCATGATTTCAGCCAGTACCCGCTGGATGCGCCCTTCCCTGAACTGGGCGACCTGGGAGCCAACAGCCAGAAAGGGGGCTCCGAACGTATCAAGCAACTGGCCCGTGACGAAGGCCTGACCCTGCGCGAAGTGGCCCTGCGTTTCTCGCGGCCCCAGCGCGACTTTGTCGGCACCCCGGAACAGGTCGCGGATGCCATTCAGACCTGGTTCGAGAGCGGCGCCAGCGATGGTTTCATCATCAATTCGGTACTGCCGGATGGCCTGCAGTATTTCACTGAGTGGGTGGTGCCGGTGCTTCAACAGCGAGGGTTGTTCCGTACCGAGTACAGCGGCCACACCCTACGGGACAATCTCGGCCTGGAAGTGCCAGCGAACCGCTACAGTTTGGTTGAAACCCACGAGAAAGCGCTGGCCTGAACACATTCCCCTGTGGGAGCGGGCTTGCCCGCGAAGGCGGTGTGTCAGCCACTGAATATTCAACTGAGCCACCGCTATCGCAGGCAAGCCAGCTCCCACACTGGTCATGCATTGCCCCAAAAAAAACAGCGCCTGGCATAGATCCCTGTGGGAGCGGGCTTGCCCGCGAAGGCGGCGTGTCAGCCACTGAATATTCAACTGAGCCACCGCTATCGCATGCAAGCCAGCTCCCACACTGGTCATGCATTGCCCAAAAAAAATCAGCGCCTGGCACAGATCCCTGTGGGAGCGGGCTTGCTCGCGAAGGCGTTGTGTCAGTCACTGAATATTCAACTGAGCTACCGCTTTCGCAGGCAAGCCAGCTCCCACACTGGTCATGCATTGCCCACAAAAAATCAGCGCCTGGCACAGATCCCTGTGGGAGCGGGCTTGCTCGCGAAGGTGGTGTGTCAGCAACTGAATATTCAACTGAGCCACCGCTTTCGCAGGCAAGCCAGCTCCCACACTGGTCATGCATTGCCCACAAAAAATCAGCGCCTGGCACAGATCCCTGTGGGAGCGGGCTTGCCCGCGAAGGTGGTGTGTCAGCCACTGAATATTCAACTGAGCCACCGCTATCGCAGGCAAGCCAGCTCCCACAGGTTTTGGGGAGGTGGCTGGAGAAGCTCATTTGATGCGGTAGTGGAAGGTGTTGCGCACTGCCGGTACGGCAACAGCTTTGCCATCGACGATTCTCGGCTGGTAGCGAAAAGTATTGGCCGCCGCCAATGAGGGCCTGATGAACAACGGGTGACAGCCGTCCAATACCTTGGGGTTTTCCACGTGCCCCTGGGTGTTGACGGTGTACTCCACCGAGCAGTCGCCTTCGATGTTCTTGTCCAGGGCGCGTTCGGGGTAGTCGGGGGCGGCCTTGCTCAAGGGTTGGTACTGGCGGCTGTCGAATGCAGGGGTAGGCGCAGGCACGGCAGCTCGGGCTTTTTCCGAAGCGGCACGCGCCTGACTCAGACGTTGCTGTTCCAACTCCCGATTGCGCTGCTCGGTCGCCATGCGCTGCTGTTGTTGCTCGAGTTTCTTTTCTTCAACCCGCTTGCGCGCCAGCGCGGCTTTCTCGAGCTTTTGCGCCTGAACCTGCGGATCAACCGTCGGCCTGGTCGGTACCGGGATGACAACAGGTTCTGCCAGCGCGGCAGCTACGGGCTCGGGTGTCGGCACAGGCGCCGGCGCCGGAGCGGGTAAAACCACCAACTGCGTGTGCATCACCCGCGGCGCATCCACCCCTGGTCGCTCCGTCGACCAGCCCAGCATCAACGCCACTGCCACCGCACCATGCAGCGCCACGGCCAGACTCGCTGCCAGGCTTTTACGCCATAAACCATCGCCGTTGGGCGCCAAGGCCAGTGCCGGACTGTGCATGATCATTGCCGTCATTGCGGGGCCTCGGTGACGAGCCCAAGATTGCTGACGCCGCCCTTCTGCAGCACCGCCATGGCCGCCACTACACGGCCATAACCTGCATTGTCGTCAGCGCGGATATACACCTGGGTATCGCTGCGCGCCGCCACCACCTGCATGACCTTGGCGCTCATTTCTTCCAGGGTCACCGCGCTGTCGGTCTGCTGGCGCGTATCCAGCTCGCCACCCAGGTTCCAGTAGTAGCCACCGTCCGCCTTCACCGATAACGTCAGGATCTGCTGGCGCGTATCGGTGGCCAGCGCCTCGGCGGCGACCTTGGGCAGTTCGATCTTTACGCCCTGGGTGAGCATGGGCGCAGTGACCATGAAGATCACCAGCAGCACCAGCATCACGTCGATGTAGGGCACCACATTCATCTCGGCCTTGGGCCCGTGCTTGCGTTGCGGCCTGATCAACATCGCTTTGCTCCTTGTTCAGGCGGCCACGGCCAGGTTGATCGAGGTACCGCGCAGCATCCGGTGCAGGTGCACTTGCAGTTCATTGCCGAAAGCGTAGTAGCGCGTGAGCAAGGTCTGGCTGCGGGCCGCGAAACGGTTATAGGCGATCACTGCCGGAATCGCCGCAAACAGGCCAATGGCCGTGGCAATCAAGGCTTCTGCAATACCCGGTGCCACGGTCGATAGCGTGGCCTGTTGCACCTGCGACAAGCCGAGGAACGAATTCATGATGCCCCACACAGTCCCGAACAGGCCGATATAGGGGCTGACCGACCCCACCGTCGCCAGAAACTGCAGGCCCTTTTCCAGCTCCAGCTCCTGCTCGGTGATCGCTACCTGCAAGGCGCGCTCCACACCCTCGAGCACTGCCGGATCGTGGTGGTGCAGATGCTGGTATTCCTGCATGCCGGCAATAAAGATCGGCGCCACACCGCCCTCGCCCGCCTGCACGGTGTCGCGATACAAGGGTTGCAGGTCCGACGCCACGCGAAAGCGCGCCAGGAAGCCGTTGAGCTGCCGTTCCAGACCACGCAGTACACTGCTGCGCTGAATGATCAGGTACCAGCTGAGCAAGGACGCCAGCAGCAAAGTGACCATCACAGCCTTGACCAACAGGCTGGCGTCGCTGATCAAACTCCAGATCGTCATATGTTCCATCGTCGCGTGCATGGTAAAGCTCCTATTCGATTAAAAACGGATGACTGCGTGATGACAGCTCAGGGTAATTTCAACGCGCGGCTCACCTCGGCCCAGGGCACGAACTTGAAGTTCTGGGCTTGCTCAGGCATGCGCTTGCGCCCGTCCTGCACCACCAGCATGCCCTGGCTCCATGGCCCGCCGAGGTTGACGGCAGTGACCTCCAGGCCATCGGTTTCCGAGGCGCCATCAATGCCGGCGGCCGCATTGAGGCCAACGCGCAAGGCGCCGCGTACAGCGAATGGCGGCTCGGCGTCCAGCACCAGGTAGCTGTCATTGCCTTGGCTGGAGATCACCAGGTAATCCCGCGCGGGGCTTTGATACAGCGCCAGGCCTTCGACATCTGCGTGCAGTTGCGGGCCGACTTTGATCACCGGAGTGAGCGTGGCCGGTTGGTCGGCACGGGCATCCATCGCCCACACGCCGACATCTTCCTCACCGATAAACAAGCGTTGGCGCTGGTCATCAGCCACACAGCCCTCGGGTTGGCTGTCGACCTTGAACTGGCGCACCACCTCGCCCTGCACACGGCCAGCCGGCGCACTCAGGCGGTATTGCAGGAAGGTGCCATCCTTGTCATTGGCGAACGCGTAGAGTTCACCGCTGGCGGGCTGGTACAGGCAGATGCCGTAGATGTCCTTGAGTGGCGTGGGGACCTCACCGGCTTCAAGCAACTCGCCGCTCTGGCGGTCGATGCTGAACAGGCTCAGGCTATTGCGGTCGCGATTACTCGCCACGGCCAGGTCGACGGTGTGCGTACCGAGTTTGAAGCCAGGGCGTATGTCGACATTGTTCAGGCGCCCCACTGCCAGCTCCTGCAACAGCTTGCCGTCAAGATCGTAGGCCAGCAGGCCCTGTTTTTTGTTGGTCCCCAGTACGCGACTTTTGGCCGGCGTTTCAGGGTGAACCCAGATGGCCGGGTCATCCGCCGCGTCGCCTTGGCGACCCACGGGTTCGGTCTGGCGCAGTGCGGCGACTTGCGCAAGTATCGGCGCAACCGGCACCGGCGTGGCTTGCCAGTCAAGGCGGCCCTGATAGAGCTGGCCGCTGTCGTCATCCCGCACCAGCACCTGCCGGCCCTGTATCACCAACTGCTCCGGTTCCTTGAGGCCCGGCAAGGCCAGGCTGGACTGCCCCACCCAACGTTCCCCGACTTGCTGAAACAGCTGCAACTGCGCGGTTTTCGGGTCCAACGCGAGCATCCCGCCCGGCACCAGTGCCATGGCGCCTGCTTCGCGCTGGGGATCGTCGAACAGCGCCACGGGCGTGCGCTTCACCTCGGCTTCCGGGTGCGCCGGGTAGGCCCACCAGCCGACGTTTTGCTCGTTCACCACCAATCGCTCGGCCGCATCATCCACTTGGCAGTATTGCGCCGATGGCGGCAGTGGCAGGCTGCGAACACGCTGCGCCTGGGCCAACAGCGTCGAACCATTGCCCACCAGCCACTGCTCGCCCTTGCCCTCTTCACCGACCAGAAACACAAACAGGTTGGCCGCCGAATCGCGATAGAGGCACAGGCTATTTACCGCGAAGTCGCGGGTCGGCAGGTACAGCGGCGTACCCCAGGTTTTGCCGGCGCCATCGAGACCGATCAGCAAGGCCTGCTGGCGGTCGTTATCGAGGCTTGCGATCAGCGATTGAGTGCCGGCAGCGCGGGTGTCGAGGCTGCTGAAACGGCCTTTGAAGCGGGCCAGTTCGACGCCTTTATCGTCGAGCAGCAGCAGGCCGTCGCGGGCACTGGCGGCCACGCGCTGGGTGCCGCCGGGCAGGAAGGCAACGGCCTGGGCGTTCAGGCTGGGTGCCCAAGGGGTCAACGGTAGGTCGGTGGCGAACGCCTTGCCGCTGGTTACCAACGCAACCAACAGGCACAGCTTGGAAATTCTCATGAACAAACAAATCCTTCAGCAAGCACGCGTTATCGTTAGAAATGGGTGAAGGTCAGGCCCAACTTGTAGGTGGGGCCGTACTCTTCGTACTGGCCGTTGTAGCTACGGTGGCCGGTGTAGACGAAGTACGACTCGTCGGTGAGGTTCTGTGCCTCGAAGCTGACCTGCAGGTTCTTGGTCAGTGAGTAGCGCGCACTGAAATCAACGAAGGTTTGCGCGTCGACGTGCAGGTCATGGGCCTTGTCATTGATCGACGCCAACTCATACAAATAGGCCGATTTGTAATTGGCCGACAGGCGCAGGCTGAGGGTGTCGTCTTCCCAGCCGAGCATCAGGTTGCCGACCGTGTCCGACTGGTTGGGCAGGCTGATGTTGCGCTTGCGATTGCGCCCACTGGTACTGTCGAAGCCCTCGATGTCCGCGCTGGAACGGCTGAAGGTGCTGTTAGCACCGATCATCAGGCCGTTCCATGGCGCAGGCAGCCAGTCGAACTTCTGTGAGTAGGCCAGTTCCAGGCCATACAGTTTGGCGCTGTCGCCGTTGGCAAAGGTGTGCGCCTCGGCGAAGTTGGCCCAGGCACCGGTACCAGCCACGTCGGTGTTGTAGACGAAGTTTTGGATGTCTTTGTAGAACACGAAGGCCGACACGGTACCGGCACGGCCCATGAAATGCTCGATGCCCAGGTCCAGGTTGCTTGATTCCAGAGGCTTGAGGTCCGGGTTGCCGAACGTGGCCTCGTCATCGTCGATCACAAAACCCGGGGCCAGTTGGCCAAAGGTCGGACGCACCACCGATTTGGTCCAGGCGGCGCGCACCTGGGTGTTCTTGTCAATCTGGTAGCGTGCGTGCAGGCCCGGCAGCCAATGGTGATAACGGCGCTTGGTCTCGGTGGCGCTGAACTGGCCGTCCGTGGCACCGGTGCCCTTGGCTTCGAACTCGGTACCCTCGTAACGCATACCGGCGATGAAGCGCCAGTCGTCAATATCGACGGTGTTCATCAGGTAGCCGGCATTGATGTCTTCGCGGATGGTGAAGTCATTGACAGTGGATTCGGTCGGGTCATAGAAGTCATCGCGATTGAGGCCGCCGATCAACTGGCGGATATTGCCCGCGCTGATGCCTGGGCCAAAGCGGCCGAGGCGGTAGTCGACGTTGCCCTTCTGGAACTGCGTGAGGTTGAGTTGTTCATCGCTCAAGCCCTGTTCATCCAGGTCCTTGTAGACCCAGGCCTCCAGGTCATTGTCCTTGTGGCGCCGGCTGACCTTGCCGCCGAACTTGAACTGGGATGCGTAACCGCTGAGGTCATAGTCGCGGGCCAGGTCCAGGCGCAGGTTCTTCTCGGTGTCCTGGGTGTGCTGTTTTTCCCAGTCGACTTTGTCCAGGCTGAAATTGGCCGGGTCGTAGAAACCGCTACCAACGATCGGGCGCGGCTTGGCCTTGTCGTAGAAGCCGCTGTCGGCAAAGTCACCGCCGTCGAAGGTCGCACCGGCAATATGCCCCGGGCTGTCTTCGCTGGAACGGCTGTAACCGGCCTGGCCGCTCAAGGTCCACAGGCCGAGCATGCGTTCACCGCCCACTACGTAGGACTGGATTTGCTGGGTTTCCTCGCGGTTCTTGAGCTTGCGCTTACCCTCGGCGTCGCCCAATTGGCCGGGCGCTTGCGGGTCATCGAACTCGAGGCTGGCAGCGTTGCGGGTTTCGGTGTCCTTGTAGCGACTGTAGAGGGTGCGCAGGTAGTAGCTGCTGAGGTCATCGGGCTTGTAATCGAAGTTAAGGCCACCACCGGCGCGTTCACGGCTGATGTCGTAGTCGCGCTGCTCGAATTCGTTGAGCCGGGCGCCGTTAGTGAAGTCCCAGGCGCCGCCGGTTTCGACGTTGTCCGAGCCGAAATCACGCTTCTGCCAACTGAGGGCCGCGGCCACGCCAAAGTTGTCGATACCGTCGCCGAGGCTGAACCGGTTACTGGCGGCGCCGGAGAATTTCGGGCTGGTCTGGTGCGTGTTCTTGTCGTAGCTGGCCTCGGTGCTGCCGGTGTAGAACAGGCCCTTGTGGTCGAACGCCGAAAGGCTTTTCACATCGACGGTGCCGCCGAGGGAGTTGGCGTCCATGTCCGGTGTGAGCGTCTTGATCACCGACAGCGACTGCACCAATTCCGAAGGCAGAACATCGAGGGCCACGGCGCGGCGCTCGCTCTCGGGCGAGGGCACCAGGGTGCCGTTGATGGTCACGCTGTTGAGGTCCGGGCCCAGGCCACGCACGCTGACAAAGCGGCCTTCGCCCTGGTCACGTTCAACGCTGATGCCCGGCAAGCGCTGCACCGCCTCGGCAACGTTCTCATCCGGCAACTGGGCGACGCCGTCGGCATGCACCACGCTCTTGATACTGTCGGAAGAGCGCTGCTCCTTGAGGGCGCTGTCGATCGCAGCGGCTTGGCCGACCACATCGACATGCTCGGTGGCCGCTTCCGCGGCGTTGAGCCGCTCGCAGGCTATCGCCAGAGCCAAGGCGGTAAGCGTAAAGCTGACGAGCCCGGTGCGCTTGTACATGAAACCCTCCCCAAGAATCCGTTGACGCCAGGCAAGGGGCCCGGCAACTGGGAGGGCACGCTAGGGATGGGGCGTGACGGTTCTGTGACAGGGTTGCAGGCAGAGCCTGTCAAAGCGGGGTTTACAGGCTTCTGGAGCGTGTAAATGAGCTGAAATGACCTCGGGAGAGCAAGCAGGCTTGCCTGCGATAGCGGCCGGAAAGCCGATGCTTATCTCTCTGAGACCCCGCAGTCCTAATGTGGGAGCTGGCTTGCCTGCGAAGACGGCAGTTCAATCGACAGAGAAGTCGAATGTGCCGCCCAGGTAACCACGATGCGAAGCGAGGTGCCGAGTGGTGGGGCAAGAGCCTTTTGCTTACTTTTGGCTGGGCCGGCATTCCGGCTCTTTTCAAAAGTGAGCCGCTGTAAAAGCGGAACCCTAAGTGGCCGTTACCGCAGGAATGGATATCTACACAATCCAACTGTGTCGCCTGTCAGGCCGCCTTCGCGAGCAAGCCCGCTCCCACATGGGTTCCATGTTCAGCTGAAAAATGTGCGAGGCCATGAGCTGATTCGACCCTCCCCGCCCGTCATCCAACCGTCACATCCATCTGCTGTGCTGGCGCCCATTACTCATTTGCCCAAGGACCCGTGGCCATGTTTTCCGTGCTCAAACCCCACCGCTGGAAACTCGCGTTGCTCCTGATCGCCGCCAACCTCGGGCTGCTCCTGCACCTGGCCTGCGGCGAGCTCAAAAGTGTCAGCGAATGGGTGTGGCTGGATATCATCGGCGAAGGCGGTTCGGCGCTGCTCGCGCTGATCTGGTTGGGCCTGGTGTTGAAAAGCCGCCCGGCCGGACGGGTCACCCAATACCTGGCGCTGGGGCTGTCGTGCATCTTTTTTTCCTGGTGGATCGACAGCCTCGACGAATTCATCCGCCTGCCTGACAGCGTGTCCTGGGATCACTGGCTGGAGTCAGGACCAATGCCGGTGGGCATGATCCTGCTGACGATTGGCATTTATCACTGGCACCACGAACAACTGGCGATCAGCGCGCAGATGGAAAAACGCGAGCGGTTGTTTCGCGAGCACCGACTATTCGACAAACTCACGCCCCTGGCCGGCGCCGACTACCTCAAGCGCCAACTCGCCGACAGCCTGCGCGACAGCCAAGCGCAGCAACAACCACTGTCGTTGCTGGCCCTGGACCTGGATAACTTCGCCACCATCAACCAGGTCTACGGGCATGCCGAGGGCGATGCGGTGCTACAGGCGGTCAGCCATATGCTGCTGCTCAACCTGCGCCGCCAGGACCTGTTGTGCCGCCTGGCGGGCGATCGTTTTGTGGTGCTGCTGCCCAACACCGGCGAGCGCCAGGCCCAGGGCCTGGCGCTGGAATTGCAACACGCGGTGCAGAGCCTCGCCCACAAGACCCGGCAACAGGGCGAACGCCTGCAACTGACGGCGACCACGGCGGTGGTAATGGCCTTGCAAGAGTCACCCCACGAGCTGCTCAAGCGGCTGAATATGGGCCTGGCCCGGGCCAAGCAACCCCTTGCGAAAAGTGCCTGAAATGGCCGTGAAAACCAGCTGGTATGAAAACGACAGCCGCTTCATCCCCGGTCACTATCAACCCGCCACGTTGATCGACCTGGGCTTGTCCCGGGACATCGACAGCCATCGCCTGCTGCGCGGCACCGGCCTGTTCCACGAAGACATCCTGGCCGGCAATGCGCGGTTGAGCCCGCAACAGTTCCTGAGTTTGATCGGCAACAGCCGCAGACTGCTGGATGCCGATGACAGCAGTTTCCTGTTTGGCCAACGCCTGCTGCCCGGCTACTACGGCGCGGCCAGTCATGCCCTGGGGCATGCGCAGAACCTTCATCAGGCCCTGGATATCCTGATCCAGCAACAAGTGCTGCTCAGCCCGCTGGCCACGCTGCAACTGGAGCTGGATGAGCACCACGCCTACCTGTATTGGTTGGACAGCTGCGGCGCCGGCGAACACTGGCGCTTTGTGCTCGAAGCCAGCATGACTTCGCTGGTTGCCATGAGCCAATGGCTCAGCGGCCAGCGCTTGCCGTGGGTGTGCAGCTTCAGCCATGCCGAACCTCGGTATGTCGAGCAATACTGGGTGCATCTGGGCGAACACACGCGCTTCGAACGTCCTCTGGACATGATGTGCCTCCCCCGTGAATACCTCACCCACATCTGGCCGGGCGCTTCGGCCACGGCGGGCCAGGTCGCGCGCCAGCAAGCCCTTGAACAAATCGAGCAACTGGGCTTTGCCACAAGTTTTCTGGACTGCCTCTATGCCTACCTTCGCGAACACGTGCGCCAGCCACCAAGCCTGGAACAGGCCGCGCACACCTTCGCCATGAGCCCGGCCACGCTAAAGCGCAAGTTGCAACGGCACGACACCGGTTTTCAGCAACAGGTCGACCGGGTGCGCAAGCACGTGGCGTTGCACCTGTACCAGGCCAAGGGGTGGAGTAACGAGCAAGTGGCGGCGTACCTGAGCTTCAACGATGCGGCGAATTTTCGGCGCTCGTTCAAGCGGTGGACGGGCAGCACGCCCAACCTGATCCGCCAACTGTTCAGCAGCCGCTAGCCAGGCGTTCACGCAGGAACTCCACCAGCGCTTGCACCGGGCGTGAACTCTGGCGGTGCTGCGGGTACACCGCCGACAGGGTCAAGGCCTCAGGAGCGAAGTCCTCCAGCACCTTGACCAGACGCCCATCCTTCAAGGCCTCGCTGACAATGAACGTCGGTAGGTAGGTAACGCCCAAACCGGCTATCGCGGTATCGCGCAGCAGATCACCGTTATTGACGCGCATGCGCCCGCTGACGCTCAAGGCTTGCACCTTGCCTTTGAAACGCCATTGCACCTGACGGCCGTGGCCGTAAGGCAGGCAGTCGTGCGTGGCTAAATCCTCGGGTTTCAATGGCGTACCCCGCAGCGCCAGGTAGTCGGGGCTGGCGCAATACACCCGCTCGATAGCGGCGATCCGCCGGGCGATCAGGGTGGAGTCTTCCAGGGTGCCGATGCGCAGCACCAGGTCGTAGCCTTCGCCGATCAAGTCCACCGGGCGGTCGCTCAGGTCGACTTCAACGCAGACCTGCGGATGCTGGCGCAAGAACAACGGCAACAGGCAACCCAGGTGCGCCATGGCGAACGACAAGGGTGCACTGAGGCGAATGGTGCCACGGGGTTCGCTGTTCTGGCCGGCGATGCCCTGCTCCACTTGCTCCACCTCACCGAGCAGGCGCAAGGCCGACTCGTAGTAACTCTGGCCCAGCGGCGTAACGTCCAGGCGCCGTGTGGAGCGGTTGAGCAGGCGTACGCCCAGGCGGTCTTCCAGTTGGATCAGGCGGCGGCTGACAAATTGCTTGGACAAGCCCAATTGCTCGGCGGCGGCAGTGAAACTGCCGGATTCCATGACCTGGCAGAACAGGCGCATGTCTTCGAAGGGGTTCATTGTCGCTTCTCAGGGGACGATGGGCTGTTTTATAGCCCGTCAGTGGTCACACCACAAACCAAAATGTGAACACAATCAAATGTGGAAGCTGGCTTGCCTGCGATGGCGGTGTATCAGCCAGCAATGCTGTTGACTGGTACACCGCCATCGCAGGCAAGCCAGCTCCCACAGGGCTTTGCGGTGTTTTACAGAGCAGGTTACTTGGCAGCGAACGCCGAGTAGCTGTTCATCAGGTTGCGGTAGTTGGGAATGCGCGGGGAAAGCAGGTTGGCCAGGCCTTCCATGTCGTTGCGCCAGTCCACTTGCAGCTCGCAGGCCACCGAGAACCAGTTGACCAGTTGCGCACCGGCGGCGGTCATACGCGCCCAGGCGGCTTGTTGCACGGTTTCGTTGAAGGTGCCGGAAGCGTCGGTGACCACGAAGACCTCAAAGCCTTCAGCAAGGGCACACAGGGTCGGGAATGCCACGCACACGTCGGTCACCACACCGGCAATGATGATCTGCTTGCGGCCGGTCGCCTTGACGGCCTTGACGAAATCTTCGTTGTCCCACGCGTTGATCTGGCCAGGGCGCGGGATGTACGGCGCGTCGGGGAACAGTTCTTTGAGCTCAGGCACCAGCGGGCCGTTGGGGCCGCTTTCAAAGCTGGTGGTCAGGATGGTGGGCAGGTTAAAGAACTTCGCCACGTCGGCCAGGGCCAGCACGTTGTTCTTGAACTCGTTAGGGGAGAAATCCTGCACCAGGGAGATCAGGCCGGTCTGGTGATCAACCAACAAAACAACAGCATCGTCTTTGTTCAAGCGCTTGTAAGTCATGGGTAACTCCTTTGGGGATAGGGTGTTCTTCAAAAGGCAAAGCAGGAGCAGCCGAACGCACCCCAGAACCCCTGGAAGTCGCTGACCGGCACGCTGGAAAGGCGCGCTTTTTCATGGCTGTGGGCATGCACGCCACAAGGGCCGCTGCAGTGGTGAACCTGGGCCTGCATCGGCGACGTCGGCCGCCAGTGCCCCGGCACCTTGACCACTGGCGACCAGTCGGGCAGCACCGGTACCCGTGGCGGGGCGAAATCTTCGAAGTCGCCAGCGCCGTACACGACCTTGCCGCCGACCACCGTCAGCACCGACTCGATCCATTTGATGGCTTCTTCCTCGACACTGAAAAAGTCCGCCGACAACGCGGCGACATCCGCCAGTTGGCCGACCTTGATCTGGCCTTTCTTGCCCTGCTCGGAGGAGAACCAGGCGCTGCCGTGGGTGAACAACTCCAACGCGGTAAGGCGCGGCAAGCCCTCGGCGTGCAGCTCCAGGCCGCCGACGGTGCGGCCGCTGACCATCCAGTACAGCGAGGTCCAAGGGTTGTAGCTCGACACGCGGGTGGCATCGGTGCCCGCCCCTACCGGCACGCCTTCGGCCAGCATGCGCTTGATCGGCGGTGTGGCTTCGGCGGCCTTGGCGCCGTAGCGCTCGACGAAGTATTCGCCCTGGAACGCCATGCGATCCTGGATCGCAATACCGCCACCGAGGGCACGCACGCGCTCGATGTTTTTCGGGGTGATGGTTTCGGCGTGGTCGAAGAACCACGGCAAGCCATTGAACGGAATGTCGCGGTTGACCTTCTCGAACACGTCGAGCATGCGCGAGATGGACTCGTCGTAAGTGGCATGCAGACGGAACGGCCAGCGCTGTTCCACCAGATGGCGCACCACCGGTTCCAGCTCCTGCTCCATGGTCAGCGGCAGGTCCGGGCGGGGTTCGAGGAAGTCTTCGAAATCCGCCGCCGAGAACACCAGCATCTCGCCGGCCCCGTTATGGCGCAGGTAGTCATCGCCCTGGTGCAGGGTGACGCTGCCGGTCCAGTTCTTGAAGTCGCTGAGCTCTTCCTTGGGCTTCTGGGTGAACAGGTTGTAGGCGATGCGCACCGTCAACTGTTGATCCTTGGCCAGTTGCTCGATCACCGCGTAGTCATCGGGGTAGTTCTGGAAGCCGCCGCCGGCATCGATCGCGCTGGTCAGGCCCAGGCGATTGAGTTCCCGCATGAACTGGCGGGTGGAGTTGACCTGGTATTCCAAAGGCAGTTTCGGGCCCTTGGCCAAGGTCGCATACAGGATCATCGCGTTAGGCCGCGCCACCAGCATGCCGGTAGGGTTGCCGTTGCTGTCGCGCACGATCTCACCGCCCGGCGGGTTCGGCGTGTCCTTGGTGTAGCCCGCCACCCGCAGGGCTGCGCGGTTGAGCAAGGCGCGGTCGTACAAGTGCAGCACGAACACCGGGGTGTCCGGGGCGGCCTGGTTGAGTTCTTCCAGGGTGGGCATGCGCTTTTCAGCGAACTGGAATTCGTTCCAGCCGCCCACCACGCGTACCCATTGCGGCGTGGGCGTGCGGTCGGCCTGGTCCTTGAGCATGCGCAAGGCGTCGGCAAGGGACGGCACGCCTTCCCAGCGCAGTTCAAGGTTGTAGTTCAACCCGCCACGAATCAGGTGCAAGTGCGAGTCGTTGAGGCCGGGAATTACGGTGCGGCCCTTGAGGTCGATGACCTGGGTGCCGCTGCCGCGCAGGGCCATGGCTTCGCCGTCGGTACCCACGGCGACAAAGCGCCCTTGGTGGATGGCTACGGCGGTGGCGCGTGGGTTTTCCCGGTCCACGGTGTGGAACTGGCCATTGAACAGAATCAGATCGGCGTTCATAGGGTTTCCTTTACAGAGGCTTCAAGCCAGGGAGCGAACAGGCGGGTGGCCGCCGGCATCAGCAGGTACACCACCAGCAACACGATGGTCAGCGTGACCAGGAAGGTGGAGACCACGTAATTGGACAGAAACGGGTGCAACCGCAGGATCGGCCCCCAGATAAACGGCAGCAGCAGGGTTTGCGGCAGGATCACAAACAGGCTGACCACCGCCTGCTTCCAGCGCGGCGGCTTGGCACCGCCCTCGGCCTGGGGCGTGAACCAGAATTCATTGACCGCGCCGATTTCCGTCTGGTCGCCGTCCGCCAGCATCGGCGCGGCTTCGTCGATCAGGGCCTGGCGTTGCGGGGAGCCGAGCCACAGCTCAAGGGCGCTGGTGGAGCGATAGCGCAGCACGCAAGTGAACAGCGCCATGCCGTTTTGCTGGCTGCGCACCACGTCAACACCAAGGTGCCCAGAGCGTTCGCCCGCGATGCGCACGATGCGGCGCAACCAGGCTTCGTACTCGACTTCAAAGCCGGGTTTGACCCGGTGCTTGACGACCAGGGTGACGACTTCGTCGGGGCTGGTGTTGGTGGTTGAATCCATGGCTGAGTGCTTCCCCGGGGTATTGAGCGATGGGGAGAGTCTGGCGGCTTGGCGGCTGGGGAGAATTGGATGTATGTGCTGTTTGGCTTGTTGCAGGCAAAACTATGTGGCCCGCGCCATATGCTCCGCAATCCTGCCCCTCAGCCACCGCTCCGCCGGGTCGTTGTCATGCACCCCGCTCCACACCATCGACAACTCCGCTGCATCAATCGCAAACGGTGGGTCCTCGGCGCGCAGGCGTGTGCCCTCGGTCAACGCGCACGCGGCGTAATCGGGCACGGTGGCGATAATCTGCGTCCCCGCCAGCAACGCCCGTAACCCGCTGAACTGCGGTACCGCCAGTACCACGCGGCGCGAGCGGCCGATGCGGGCCAGGTCCAGGTCGATATTGCCGCTCAGGTCACCGGAGAACGACACCATTGCATGGGGCCTGGCGCAGTAATCATCCAGGGTCAGCGGCGCCTCGCCGTCATCGCCGCGCAGGACCTTGCAGGGGATATCGCGCAGCTTCTTGCGCTTGGCATTGGCCGGCAGGTCGGTGGTGTAGCTGACCCCCACGGAAATTTCACCGCTGGCCAGCAGCGAAGGCATCAACAGGTAATTGGCGCGGCGCACCACTACGATGATGCCCGGCGCTTCTTCGCGCAGGCGGCTGAGTAACGACGGAAACAGCCCGAACTCCGCATCATCCGACAGGCCGATGCGAAACACCGCGCAGCTGGTGGAGGGGTCGAAATCCTTGGCACGGCTGACGGCGCCCGAGATGGTGTCCATGGCCGGTTGCAGCTCCTTGAGTATCGCCAGTGCCCGCGCCGTGGGTTCCATGGCACGGCCGTTGCGCAGCAGCAACGGGTCGTCGAACAAATCGCGCAAGCGGCCCAATGCAGCGCTCACTGCCGGTTGGCCGATAAACAGTTTTTCGGCGACTCGGGTGAGGTTTTTCTCGAACATCAAGGCTTCGAAAATCACCAGCAGGTTCATATCGACGCGGCGCAGATCGTTGCGGTTCATGGGCGCTATCCAAACGTTTTCCAGGAGGCCAGGGAAGCATGCACTGCACGCCTGGGATTGCATAGCTGTGCTGTCTTTTCCGGCACCGCACCTGGCGAAATTAACAACGATTAACTCGTCAGCCAGGCACTCCGGCAACAAGATGAAGCGCGTCTACACTGCACCCATCCACCGGGAACGTTCCCATCGACTGCGGATATTTGTCATGGCCCGACTCGAGCAATATGCCCCCCGGTTGCCCGCCACCGGTGGCCTGTGCCCCCGGCGTGAGCGCATCGCCAAGCAACTGATCCTCGCCAACCTCGGCGAAAGCCTGGCGATCGCCGACCTGGCCCAGGCCTGCGCCTTGTCGCGCAGCCATTTTTCCCGCGCCTTCAAGTGCACCACCGGGCTGTCGCCCCAGGAATGGATTCGCCAGCAACGCATCCAGCGCGCCAAGGAACTGATTACCGGCTCGTCCCTGAGCCTCACGCAGATCAGCCTGGAATGTGGCTTTTGCGACCAGGCGCACTTCTGCCATATGTTCACCCGCAGCGAAGGCGTCAACCCGATGACCTGGCGAAATCACCACTCGCGCAGCAAACCTGATGTGATCGCTGCCTAGTGGTCTGCACGTACCTGGAATATGCTGGCCGCTCCCTTCCTCCAAAACCTGGGCAGCCATGAATGACTTGAGCGACCAGGCCGTGCATTTCGGCCCCTACCGCATCCACCCGCGCCAGCGCCTGGTGCTGGAGGCCGGCCGCCCGCTACGTCTGGGGCGGCGGGCGGTGGACATTCTGCTGATCCTGCTGGAGCACGCCGGCAATGTGGTGAGCAAACAGGAGTTGATCGCACGGGTCTGGCCCAAAAGCGTGGTGGAAGACGGCAACCTACGGGTTCACATGGCTGCGTTGCGCAAGGCGCTGGGCGACGGCCAGGCCGGGCAGCGCTATATCGTCACGGTCGCCCAGCGCGGCTACAGTTTTGTTGCGCCACTGAGCATCGAACCCATGACGCTGCCCACCGACGGTGCGCCCCAACGCCCCAGCCATAACCTGCCCCTGCGGCGCACGCGCATGATCGGCCGCCAAGCGCTGATCGACGCCCTGGTACAACAACTGCCGCAGCAACGCTTTATCACCCTGACCGGCGCCGGTGGCATCGGCAAGACCACCGTCGCCCTGCGCGTCGCGGAATTGCTGATCGGGCATTACCGCGACGGTATTCACCTGCTGGACCTGGCGCCGCTCAGTGCCGCGTCCATGATCCTGCCCAACCTGGCCGCCCTGCTCGGCCTGACACCGGGCGAGAATGCCTCCCTGGCCAGCCTCGCCCGCAGTCTGCAGGCACGCCAGATGCTGCTGGTGATCGACAACTGCGAGCACCTGCTCGACGACATCGCCCTGATCAGTGAAACCCTGCTGCGCCATGCACCGCACCTGCACATCCTCACCACCAGCCGCGAAGCCCTGCGCGCCGAAGGTGAATATGTGCAGCGCCTTGAACCGCTGGCCTGCCCGCCCGCCACCGGCAACCGCGCCCAGGCCCTGGGTTACCCGGCCATGCAATTGCTGATCGAGCGCGCCATGTCCCACCAGGAGAGCTTTGCCCTCAGCGACGCTGAACTGCCCCTGGCGATTGATATCTGCCAGCGCCTGGACGGCATTCCCCTGGCGATCGAACTGGTGGCCGCGCAAATTGAACGGTTTGGCTTGCCGGGCCTGCTGGTGCAGATGGAAGACAACTTTCGCCTGCTGACCCGCGGCCGACGCAGCGCCCTGCCCCGCCAGCAGACCCTGCGCGCCACGCTCGACTGGAGCTTTGACCTGCTCACCGACTGCGAACAAATCTGCCTGCGCCGCCTGGCGGTCTTCCGTGGCGGCTTCAGCCTGGTCAGCGCAGCGGCGGTGATCGCCGGGGAGCAAGTGGCTCCCGCCGAAGTGCTGGGCTCCATTACGCAACTGGTGGCCAAGTCGTTGTTGAACGTGGAAGCAAGCGATGACGAGATGGTCTATCGCCTGCTGGACATCACCCGCACCTACGCCCTGGAAAAGCTCAGCCAGGCCTGCGAACTGCATGCCACGCGAGAGCGCCACGCTGCACGCTGCCTGGCGCTGATGGAACAGGCCCAGGGCGACTGGGACCTGATCGCCACACAGCCGTGGATCGACCGTTACGCACCGCTGCGCGAAGACGTGCGTGCCGCCCTCGACTGGGGCTTTGCCGATGGCGGTGCGCAGTTGCTGGCTATCCGCCTGACGGTCAGCGCGATGCCACTGTGGCAAGAGTTGTCGTTGCTGCGAGAGCACGGCGGCTATGTGGACCAGGCGCTGGCGCTGATCGGCCAGGTCACCGCGCCCTGCACGCAATTGACCCTGCAACTGCAATTGGCCTTGGGCAGCCTCTCCTACCACGCCATGGGCGCCGCACCTCGGACCATTGCGGCATTCGAGGGTGCCGCACGCCTGGCCGAGACAACCCAGGACCTTGGCGGCCAGTTGCGGGCGGTCTCCGGGCTGATGGCGGTGAACCTGTGCGCCGGGCGCTACGGCCCAGCGCAGGCGCTGAGTGTACAGTTCGAACGCCTCGACCCACGCACCGAGCCGTTGCTGGACCTTAGCGCGCAGCGGTTGCGTGCGCTGGGTCAGCATTACACCGGCAACCAGACGCTCGCCCGGCACCACGCCGAGCAGGTGCTGCAGCGCATGTCCCAAAGCGGTCACGTGAACCGCTTTGCCCTCGGCGTTGGCGTGCAGTACGATCAGGGCGTCGCCTCCTTGACCGTGCTGGCGCGAATCCTGTGGTTGCAGGGCTTTCCCGAGCGCGCCTGGCGCACCGCCAGTCAGGCGCTGGAGTTGGCGCTACAGATCAACCACGGCACCTCGATCTGCTACACCCTGGCCCTGGCTGGGGTGGTGATCGCCCGCTACAACGGCGCCGAAGACGACGCCCAAGCCCTGCAAAGGCTGCTGCTGGAGCAGTCGCACAAGCATTCGGTGCAGTTGTTCCAGACCTGGGCCGGGCATTACGCCGGTATTCTTGGCCATCCGGATTGGCAGGGCCTGGGCCTGATCCAAGACACCTTGATCACCTTCGGCACCCATGCCGTGGATGTGCCAACCCTGGAACGCGCGCGCAGTGGCGCGGCGGGCTGGTGCGCCCCGGAGATTCTGCGGGTGTACGCCTTGCAGCTAGAGGATGAGCACACCACTGAAACCCTGCTGCTGGAGGCGCTGGGCCTGGCGCACCAGCAAGGCGCCCTGGCCTGGGAGCTGCGCTGCGGCGCAGCCCTGGCGCAACTGTGGCAACAGCAGGGGCGCATTCAGCTCGCCAGGGACTTGCTCGGTTCAATCCATGCACGTTTCAGCGAGGGCTTCGCCACTCAGGATCTACTGCACGTGCGCTGCCTGCTCGACGAGTTGCAGGACAAACGGCCGGCCTGAGAACGCGCCCAGGCAAGGCGCGTAGCCTTGCTGCAAACGCGCGACCTGGCGCGGGTCGCGCAGTTGCCCCAAGGCGTAGCTGCGCACACAGTTGAGCAACCGATAGCGCGCCTGGCCCAGGCCGGGCTCGACGCTCAGCAGCGAGACGTTGACCAGGCGTGCCAGCAGGTAAGAAAGATCGGCATGTTCGAGCTCGGTACCGGTCACCAGGTCACTCAGGGTGGGTAAGGTGACTGCCATCTTGAACAGACTCAATTGCAGAAACAGCCAGCACTCCGGCAGGCTCAAGCGCTCGTAGCTCCAATCCAGGGCCGCGGTCAGTGAGCGATGGCGCTCCACTGCCGTGCGGCGCCCACGGGCCAGCACTTGCAAGCCTGTGCGTACTTGCATCTGCACACCGCCGATGCCCAACGCATCCACCTGGGCGGCCGCCAATTCCAGGGCCAACGGCAGGCCGTCCAGACGCCGACACAGGTCGCCCAGCGGCGCCAGGTCCTGAGGCCGCAAATCAAACCCCTGCTGATTGGCACGCGCGCGCGCCACGAACAGTTGCACCGCAGGACAGGCCATCGCCTGCTCGACATTGGCCAACGCCTTTGGCGACGGCACTTCCAGCCGAGGCACGCGCACTGCCCACTCGCCAGGGGCCAGCAAGGCTTCGCGGCTGGTGATCAGCACGCTGATGCCCGGCGCCGTCTCGCGTAGCGCACGCATCAGTTGTCGACACGCGCCCAGCAGCAGGTCAGCGCCGTCGAGTACCAGCAACACGTGGCGCGAGGCCAGGCGCCGGCCAAGTTCGTTGAGGCTCGCGGGCGTCGAATGCAACTGCAACACCCTGGCCAGGCTACCGAGCAGTTCGCTCGGGGTTTGCACAACGGCCATGTCGACCCACCATACGCCGTCGCGATAACGCGGCAATACCCGCTCGGCCAGGGCCAGGGCCAGCGTGCTCTTGCCAATGCCGGCCACGCCGGTGAGGGTCAATAAGCGCTGCACAGGCAACCGTCGCGCCAGCACGCCCACCAGTTCATCACGCCCCCACACCGGGCTGAGCCGTGCAGCCAGGTTGTGCTGAGGCAGCAGCGTCGGCAGCGCGTCCTGCGCAGGCGCAGCGAAGCAGTAACCGCGCTGGGGGTGATTGAGGATCCAGCGTTGGCCGTCCAGGGCACGACGCAGCGCGGCGATATGCACACGCAGGTTGCTGTCTTCAACGACGCTGTTGGGCCACACCCGTTCGATCAGGGTCGCCTTGCTGACGAAGTGCCCGGGCGCTTCGAGCAGTACCGCGAGAATATCCAAGGCTCGCCCGCCCAGTGGCACCGGCCAGCCCGCCTTGCTGACCAGGCGCTGCTGCCGATGAAAGATGTAGGGGCCAAAGCTCACCGCCGTAGCATTTTGCATGTCCGTCACAGCGCTGAAACACCCGTGCTTGAGTGCCTGCGCATCCTTTTTCCATGGGCTCGACGCTATCTTGCCAGTTGGCGATGACAGGACAATGCTGGCACGGGGAGCGATACGGACAATCGGGTGCCTGAGACGGACATGGTGTCGCTAACTGAACTGTTGTCGGTATTGGGTCGGGTTCAGCCCGAGCTTTTCGCTGAACAGAAAGCGCATATGCCGCACGCTGCCAAAGCCTGCGTGGAAGGCCACGGTCTTGAGCGGCAGGTCGGTGGTTTCCAGCAGGTGCCGGGCCCGGTCGATGCGCGCGCCCTGCAGGAACGCCATGGGCGTCATCTGCACCTCCTTGGCGAACAGCCTCGCGAAGTGGCGTGCGCTCATTCCGGCCAACTCAGCCATGGACTCGATGGTAAAGGGTTGATCCAGATGCGCCAGGATGTGGTTCTGCACGCGGGTGATCGGAGTTTCCTGAGGCGCCACCGCCGCGGTCATCGGGCTGAACTGGGCCTGGCCGCCCTGGCGTTTCATCACCACCAGCAGCACCTTGGCCACGTCCACCGCCACCTGCTTGCCGTGGTCCTGGGCAACGACCGACAGGGCCAGGTCGATACCCGCAGTGACGCCGCCAGAGGTGATCAGGCGCCCGTCCTGCAAATAGATGCGATCGGTCTCGACGATGGCGTTGGGAAACGCCTTGATCAACCGCTCGGTGTAGTGCCAATGGGTGGTCACGCGGTGCCCGTCGAGCAAACCTGCGTGGCCGAGCACAAAAGCGCCGGTGCAGATCGAGCCAAAACGCCGAGCCCGTGACGCCGCGGCTTTGAGCCAGGGCAACAACGCGGGGTGGCATTCGTTATAGGCGCCGGGGCCGCCAGGCACCAACAGCAGGTCATAAGCCGCCTGGGCCTGGTTCAACAGCAGGTCGGTCTGCACGCTCACGCCATTGGAGGCCTGCAACGGGCCGGGCTCAGTGCCGATGGTCAGGATCTGGTAGTGGTCGGCCGCTGGCAGGTAGCGGTTGGCAATCGAAAACACTTCCAGCGGCCCGGCCATATCGAGCAGCAGGAAGTCCGGGAACAGCGCCATGGCCACGGTTTTCATAAGCGGGAAATGTCCATCGAGAAGGAGTGCGACGGGCATTATGGCACGACTTTAACTGTCAACTTGAAAGAGACAGTTATTCTATTTTCATCTTCTTAATCAATCATTCGTTAACCATTAACCTTCTTCTCAACGCAAGCGCTCTGCATCTCGCAGCCCGCGCTCACTTGAGGACTGGACCATGCTGACCCTTCGCAAAGCTTCCGAACGCGGCGCCGCCAATCACGGTTGGTTGAAGTCGTTCCACACCTTCTCTTTCGCCAACTACTGGAACCCCAAGGAACAGGGTTTTTCCGATTTGCTGGTGATCAACGATGACCGCGTCGCCGCAGGCAAAGGTTTCGGCCAGCACCCGCACCGCGACATGGAGATCTTCTCCTACGTGCTCGAAGGCGCGCTGGAACACAAGGACACCCTGGGCACCGGCTCGGTGATCCGCCCCGGCGATGTGCAACTGATGAGCGCGGGCAGCGGCGTAGCCCACAGTGAGTTCAACCACAGCCAGCGTCATGGCGTGCACTTCCTGCAAATCTGGATCGTGCCCAACGAAGCCGGCGCCAAGCCGCGCTATCAGCAGGAGCACTTCACAGAAGCGCAAAAACGCGGGCGTTTGCAGTTGATCATCTCGCCGGAGGGCGCCAACGGTTCGCTGAAAGTGCGCCAGGACGCACGGGTGTATGCCGGGCTGTTCGACGCTGACGAAAGTGCCCGCCTGGAGCTGGCACCGGATCGCTACGCCTACATCCATGTGGCGCGCGGCAGCGTTGAACTCAACGGCCAGCGCTTGCAGGAAGGCGACGGTGTACGCGTACGGGACGAACGCCAGATCCGCCTGAGCCACGGCGAAGACGCTGAAGTACTGGTGTTTGACCTGCGCCCCAACGAACTGCCGCAAATGCCATGACGGCCGCAGTGTTGGTCCCGCCAGCGGGACCATCGTTGGCATCGATAGTCACCATCAGCGCAATGAAGTTCTCTAAAAAAATGCAACGCGTAACATCAAACCCATGCCAAACGGCACCCAACTAAAACACTCGGAGCACATCATCATGAAACGCCAACTCTTGCTTAGCCTCGCTTTCTCGGTACTCGCTGCAAACGCTTTTGCCCACCCGGTTGTCGCTGAAGGCGGCGCGGATCGCCTGATAGAAACCCGTGTTGCCGAAGGTGGCGCGGATCGTCTGCAAGAACGTGGTTTGGCTGAAGGCGGTGCTGATCGCTTGCAGGAACGTGGTCTGGCTGAAGGCGGTGCCGATCGTCTGCAGGAACGTGGCCTGGCTGAAGGTGGTGCCGATCGTCTGCAGGAACGTGGCCTGGCTGAAGGTGGTGCCGATCGCCTGCAGGAACGTGGCCTGGCTGAAGGCGGTGCTGATCGCTTGCAGGAACGTGGCCTGGCTGAAGGTGGTGCCGATCGTCTGCAGGAACGTGGCCTGGCTGAAGGTGGTGCCGAGCGTCTGCTGAGCACCCACGTATAACCCCGCACCGTTGGCGGGACACCCCAAACCGGCCTGATCAGCCGGTTTTTTTCGTCTTCGATTTGCCTGGGTATCCACACGATGTCGACTGAAGCGCTAAACCGTGCCTCAACCCGGCAACGGGATTACCCGCAGCGGCCGTACCGACTTGTAGGAAAAACTCGAATAGATCTCCTTGACGCAAGGCAAGGTCTGCAAGACCTCTCGGGCAAACTCACCGAACGATTCCAGGTCCTTGGCCACTACTTCCAGCAAAAAATCATAGCGCCCAGAGACGTTATGGCACGCCACAATTTCTGGGATGGCCAACAGACGTTGCTCGAACGCCCGGGCAATTTCCTGGGTGTGGCTTTCCATCATGATGCTGACGAACGCGGTCACCCCGTAGCCCAGTGCCTTGGGCGAGAGAATCGCCTGGTAGCCACTGATCACCCCACTTTCTTCCAAAGTGCGCACCCGACGCCAGCACGGTGAAGTGGTGAGCGCCACCCGCTCGGCCAACTCGGCCACGGTCAGGCGGGCATTGCCCTGCAACGCGTTCAAAAGGGCTTTATCGGTGCGGTCCAGCTTGATGGGCATAACGTGCCTCTAATCCTTATTTTTATCGGTGTTTGATCCACAAACGCGGGTTTTTCCAGGCTTTTTTGCAAGGTTCATCTGTGATTATGAGCATAGCATTGTAGGAAATAAGGAGCGCCCGACATGCACAATAAACACACCACATTCGGCTTTTCCACCCGTGCCATACACCACGGCTATGACCCCCAGGACCACCACGGCGCACTTGTCCCGCCGATCTATCTGTCTGCGACCTTCGCCTTTCCCACCGTCGAATACGGCGCCGCCTGCTTTGCCGGCGAAGCCAGCGGCCACTTCTATACGCGCATTTCCAACCCGACCCTGGCCCTGCTGGAGTCGCGCATGGCCAGCCTGGAGAACGGCGAGGCCGCCGTAGCGTTCAGCTCCGGCATGGGCGCGATTGCCGCGACGTTCTGGACCCTGTTGCGCCCGGGCGACGAGATCATCGTCAGCCAGACGCTCTATGGTTGTACGTTCGCCCTGCTGCACCACGGCCTGAGCGAATTCGGCATCAAGGTGCGGCATGTCGACCTGACCGACCTCACCGCCCTGCAAGCAGCGTTCTCCCCGGCCACCCGCATGCTCTACTGCGAGACCCCGGCCAACCCCAACCTGCGCCTGATCGACATCGCCGCCGTGGCCGAACTGGCCCATCAGCAGCCAAATGTCACCGTCGTGGTCGATAACACCTATTGCACTCCCTACCTGCAACGCCCCCTGGAACTGGGTGCCGATGTGGTGGTGCACTCGGCCACCAAATACCTCAGTGGCCACGGCGACATCACCGCAGGCATCGCGGTGAGCAACCAGGCCCTGGCGCAGCGCATTCGCCTGCAAGGGCTCAAGGACCTGACCGGCGCGGTGATGTCGCCCCAGGACGCCGCATTGCTGATGCGCGGCCTCAAGACCCTGGGCCTGCGCATGGACCGCCATTGCAGCAACGCCCAAGCGGTGGCCGAGGCGCTGCAGGCGCACCCTGCGGTGCAGTGTGTAACCTACCCCGGTCTGCGCTCTTTCCCACAATACGAACTGGCATGCCGGCAAATGAAACTGCCCGGCGGCATGATCGCCTTTGAACTCAAGGGCGGCATCGAAACCGGTCAGCGCTTCATGAACGCACTGCAACTGTTCACCCGCGCAGTCAGCCTGGGGGATGCCGAATCACTGGCCCAACACCCGGCGAGCATGACCCACTCCACCTACACGCCCGAACAACGGGCGCAGCACGGTATCAGCGAGGGCCTGGTGCGTTTGTCGGTGGGGCTTGAAGACGTTGCCGACCTGCTGGCCGATATCCAACAGGCCCTGGCCATGTGCAGCGCTGCCAACCTGCGGCCCATTGCGACAGCGACGTATGCGATGAAATAGCGTCCAACCCCATGGGTCATGCGGTGCCTGGGCGGCGGTCGGAAGGATCCGACTGCCGCTCTGCCTGTTTAATGTTCTTTTTTCGCAGATTGGATCCCCCTCCTTTAGCCAGCCTGTACTAGCATGTCAGCGGCGGGACGCACTATCACTGCAGGTTATTCACATTAGTTACCTTCTTAACCCCCGTCGCTATAAGGCCCAATACCTGCACGAAACTCATGGACGAATTGATGAACTCACACCTGTTCCCACAGATAGGCAAGGTCATCGCCAGCACCGGCAGCCGCCATTTCCCACGCATGCTGCATGACCTGATCCTCACCCAATTGGCAGTGGACGCTACCCATATCACCCAATTGCAAGTCAGCCGCGAAGGCCTTGGCCGCCGCAAGATCAGCCCGGTATACACCGATTCGGTGGCGGCCCTGGGCAGCGAGCAACTGGCCGCACAACTGCACCTCACGCGCCGCAAGGACGATGTGCGCTATGTACTGTCGGTGTATCGCTCGCACCCGTCCGACAGCTTTTCCGCGCAAGAACGCAGCATGCTCCAGGACTTCTCCACGCTGTTGCTGCCCATGGTGGAAAAACACATCACCGCGCTGCAGCCATCGCTCCCGGACAGCCCGTGCGCAGTGCCTCAACCCCAGGGCATCGACACCTTGCGCCGACGCATCCAGGAGCGCCTGCTGCAATCGGGGCTGACCTTGTCCAACCGTGAACTGGAAGTGTGCGTAGGCCTGCTGGCCGGGCGCACCGCGCCGGAGTTGGCCGAGCAACTGGCGTTGAAGGTCAACACCATCGAGAGCTACCTCAAGCGTGCGGCGATCAAGTTGGGGATCAGCGGGCGGCATTCGTTGTTGCGGTGGATGTACTCGACCGAGTCTGACACGGCCCTATAACCCAAGCCTAAATCCCATGTGGGAGCTTGCCTGCGATAGCCATAGGTATCTACATAACTCTGTTAGCTCAACGGTAACCACGATGCGACGCGAGCCGCTCTTGATCTTGATCTGCTTTTGATCTTAGGCGCCCCGTTAAACCACGCTGGCGGATTACGGGCACACCGAGCCTAAGCGAGGTGCCGAGTGGTGGGGCAAGAGCGTTTTGCTTACTTTTGTCTGGGCCGGCATTCCGGCTTTTCAAAAGTGAGCCGCTGTAAAAGCGGAACCCTAAGTGGCCGTTACCGCAGGAATGGATATGTACACGGTCCAACTGGGTTGACTGTCAGGCCGTCTTCGCAGGCAAGCCAGCTCCCACATTGGATCGCGGGGCATCAGTTATATCTGTGTCGGCTGCCAGGCCGTCACGGGAGCAAGCTCCCTCGCCACAGATTTAGCGTCGTGCCGAAGTTGTGTAGATACCTATGCTGCGATAGCGGTGGGTCAGCAACTCTGGGGAGGCTGTCACGCCGCTATCGCAGGCAAGCCAGCTCCCACAGGTTTGAGCGCCGTTGGGTGGTCCGGATCAGTCCCGGGCCAGTGCCTCTATCGGGTCCAACCGCGCCGCATTCCGCGCCGGTACAAAACCAAACACAATGCCGATCAACGTCGAACAGGCAAACGCGGTAATGATCGAGCCCACCGAAAACACCATCTCCCACTCCTTCACAAACAGCGAAAACAGGTAGCCGATGGCGTAGGACAACGAGATCCCGATGACCCCGCCGATCAGGCACACCATCACCGCCTCCACCAGAAACTGCTGGCGAATATCCGATTGCCGCGCCCCCACCGCCATGCGAATCCCGATTTCACGGGTGCGCTCGGTGACCGACACCAGCATGATATTCATCACACCAATACCGCCCACCAGCAAAGAAATCACCGCAATCAACGACAGCAACAGCGCGAGGGAGCGGCTGGTTTTCTGCACCGTCTGCATGATGCTGTCGAGGTTGTTGGTGAAGAAATCCTTGGTGCCGTGGCGTTGCAGCATGAGCTTATTGACGTTGTCTTCCACCACCTTGCTCGGCTGGCCGTCCTTGATGCGCACGGTGATGCTGTCCAGATGACGCTGGCCCAGCAGACGGCCCGCCGCGGTTTCGTATGGCACCCACACGTTCAGGGCCTTGCTGGCGGCGAACATGTTTTTATTGTCCGCCGTCACCCCGATCACCGTGCACGGCAGGTTGCCTATCAGGATCACCTGGCCCAGCGGGTCGATGTTGGGCCCGAACAGGCGCTGGCGAGTATTGTGGTCGATCACCACCACCTGGGCCTGGCGCCGCGCATCGCTTTCGCTGAAGGCAATGCCGGCTTCAAGCTTGAGGCCCTTGACCTTGAAGTAGCGGTCACTGACACCATTGACCTGTGCATCCACGTCGATGTTGCCAAAGCGCAGCATCAGGTTGCGGCCCACCACCGGCGTGGCGCTGTCGACGTAATACAGCTGGTTCAGCGCGTCCACATCCGAGGGCATCAGCGTCTGGATCGCCGAGGCTCGACTGTCGCCAAAGCTGGTGCCGGAAAAGATATCGATGGTGTTGCTGCCGATCGCCTGGATGTCCTTGAGCACATAGCGCTTGGCGCCTTCGCCGATGGCCGAAATCGACACCACCGAGGTGATGCCGATGACAATCCCGAGCATGGTCAGCAAGGTGCGCATGCGGTGGGAGATCAGCGCCACCCACGCCATGTTGAACGCTTCCTTGAACAGCCCCAGGCTCGCCACCAGGCGCCGCGCCCCGCTGCGTCGGGGCTCGACCGGCGCCTCGACGGGCAATTCCAGGCCAACGCTGTCGTTGGCCTTGTCGCTGATGATCTCGCCATCACACACCTCGACAATGCGCTGGGCGTTCGCCGCGACTTTGGGGTCGTGGGTGACGATAATCACCGTGTGCCCCGCCGCGTGCAGTTCGGCGAGGATGCGCATCACCTCCTTGCCGCTGTGGGTGTCGAGGGCGCCGGTGGGTTCGTCGGCCAGGATCACTTCACCACCATTCATCAAGGCCCGCGCAATACTCACCCGCTGCTGTTGCCCGCCAGACAGTTGGCTGGGCCGATGGCTGGTGTGGCCCGACAGGCCCAGGCGTGCCAGCAATTCCCCGGCGCGGCTATGGCGCTGGCTTTGCGGGGTGCCGGCGTAGATCGCCGGCATCTCCACGTTGTGCAAAGCGCTCAGGTGCGCGAGCAAATGGTAACGCTGGAAGATAAACCCGAAGTAATCGCGCCGCAGCTCTGCCAGTTGCTCATCGCCTAGGGAGCGGGTTTCGATGCCATTGATCTTGTAGCTGCCGGCGGTAGCGTAATCCAGGCCACCGAGGATGTTCATCAGGGTCGATTTACCCGAACCGGAGGCGCCGATAATCGCCAGCATTTCCCCGGCATGGATGGTCAGGTCGATGCCCTTGAGCGCGATGAATTCACGCTCGCCGGCCATGAAGCTGCGGGTGATGCCCTTGAGTTCCAACAGAGGCTGGGTCATGACTCAACTCCCCGCCACGGCAGGTGTAGCATCGCCGATCACCACGGTGTCGCCCTCGGCCAGGCCGTCAAGGATCTGCACCTTGACGTTGTTATTGATACCGGTCTTCACCGTGCGGGCGACCGCCTTGCCCTTGGCATCCAGCACCCGCACTTCGTAGCGGCCATCGGCATTGCGCACGCCCAGAGCCGCCACGGGCACCATCAGCGCGGCCTGGGCGGTGTCGAGCACGATGCGCACCTGGGCGGTCATGGCGATGCGCAGGCGGTGCTCTGGGTTGGGCACGTCGAACAACGCGTTGTAAAACACCGCGGTGTTTTGCTTCGGTGTACCGGCGGTCTGGGTTTCCAGGAAGTTCTGCGGCGCCGGCTCGGTGCCGCGCAGCTTGGCGTAATAGCGCTTGTCCGCCTCGCCGAGAATGGTGAAGTACACCTGCTGGCCGGGGCTGATATGAATCACATCCGCTTCCGACACTTGGGCCTTGACGGTCATGGTGTCCAGGTCTGCCAGCTTGAGCAGCACGGGCGCCAACTGGCTGGCGATCACGGTCTGGCCTTCCTGGGTGACGATGCCCACCACGTCGCCGTCGATGGGCGCGTTGATGCGGGTGTAGGCCAGGTTGACCTTGGCGGTGTCGATCTGGATGTGCGCGCTTTTGATCTGCGCGTCCAGGGACAGCAGGTTGGCCTGCTGCACCTGGTAGGTCGATTCGGCGTCTTCGAAATCCTGGCGTGACACCGACTCATCGGCCTGCAAGCCTTTGTAGCGCTCATATACGGACCTGGCCTGCTTGAGCTGCGCGGCCGTCGCCCGGCGTTGGGCCTGGAGGTTTTCTTCATCGACCTGGGCTTTGCGCAGGGTGTTCTGCAGGATCAAGGGGTCGATTTCGGCCAGCCATTGGCCCTTCTTTACCTTGTCGCCAACTTTGACTTTCAGCGACTTGAGCTGGCCAGAGACCTGGGCACCGACGTCGACTTGTTTGACGCCTTCGAGCAGACCGGTGGCCAATACCGCGTTTTCGATATCGCCGCGTTCGGCGGTCGCGGTGAGGTATTGGGGGGCGTCGGCGGGGGCGTTTACGGTGTAGATGGCCAGGCCGATTGCGACGGCCACTGAAGCCAGAATGCCGATTTTGCGGAGTTTAGACGTTTGCATGGTTGGCTTCTTGATTGAGTACAAATATGGTTGCGCGCTGACGCTGGCCTGGGTAAAGACCTGACAGCCGACCCCTGTCTACCTGACGCTCCCCGGTCCAAATGTGGGAGCTGGCTTGCCTGCGATGGCGGCCTTCTGGTCGACCATTTAGTTGGGTTGGAATGAGTACATATCCATTGCTGCGGTAACGGCCACTTAGGGTTCCGCTCTGACAGCGGCTCACTTTTGAAAAGCGCAAAAGTAAGCAAAACGCTCTTGCCCCACCACTCGGCACCTCGCCTAGGCTCGGTGTGCCCGTAATCCGCCAGTGATTTGGGGGGCCGCCGCCACGCGCCATCCATGGCGCGGGGCGGCTAAACCGGCATCCCTGCCGGTTTACCCCCCAAATCCCTGTCGAATTCCGGCCAGCGTGGTTTAACGGGGCGCCTGAGATCAAGATCACAAGCAGATCAAGATCAAGAGCGGCTCGCTTCGCATCGTGGTTACCGGGGGCATGCCTGCCCCCACATATCTCACCGAGTTCACCTTCAAAAACCGGTCGGCTATAAGGCCGCCGCGCTCTGCTTTTGATCTGAAATCGCCCCGTTAAACCACGCTGGCCGAACGCAGGTTTTGCAGCGTGGGTAACCCGGCAGGACGCCGGGTTAGCCGCACTGGGCCAGGGATGGCCCATTGCGGCGGCCCACGCTGCAAAACCTGCGTTCGGGCACACCGAGCCTAGGCGAGGTGCCGAGTGGTGGGGCGAAGGCCTTTTGGTTACTTTTGGGCCTTTCCAAAAGTGACCCGCTGTCAGAGCGGAACCATAGGTGGCCGTTACCGCAGGAACGGATATGTACACAGACAACCCCCTGTTGCCCCCACATCTGGATCGGTGCACACCTCTCAAGACACCACCTCCCCAACCCCAACAACTTCCAACCACCACCTGGCCAACCCCAAAACATTCGGCGCCTTGAGCAACGTAAAGTGATTCCCCCCGCCATACCAAACCTCCAACCCACCGCCCTGCCCTCGCCACCCCTCGATCATCACCCCCTGCTCACGCTGGTTCCCCGCCGAATCCAACGCCGGGTCCTGCGCCAACACCAGGCGCACCACCCCGTCATACCGCCCTTGCGGCTGATACACCGTGCGCAACGCCGCCGCGTAAGTGCGCGCCGGGCCATCCATCGCCTCCAGCGCCGCACGCGCCGGCAACAACCCCACACTCACCATTCCCCCATGCAACGCTTGTCGCTGCGCCACCTCATCGCGCCCGGCAAAGTCCACAGGATCAATCCCCAGTGACTTCCCAGCCGCCAACTGCATCGCCTCGATCAACCGCAACAACGCCGCCGTCGAGGTATATGCCTTGCCCGCACGCCCCGGCGACTCGCTGTCGATCACCGTCAACGAACCCACCTCACGCCCCATTGCCTGCAAGCGCAGCGCCATTTCCAGTGCCACCCAGCCGCCGAACGAATGCCCCACCAGATGCACCGGCCCTTCGGGGCATTCCTGTTCCAGCGCCGCCAGGTAACACTGGGCCGCCGCTTCCACCTGGCTATGGGGCACCGCCTCGCCATCCAGCCCCCGCGGCTGCAAGCCATACAGCGGCCAGTCACGTCCCAGCGCTTCGCTCAAACCCACAAAGCCGGTGACGCTGTCTCCCGCGCCTGGTACGCAGAACACCGGCGCATAACCGGCGCGCCCGCTCTGGATACGCAGCAAGGGTGAGTGCGCCGCGCAGCTCGCCGGAGTACTCGCCGCCAGCGCTCGGCTCATGGCCAGCCCAAGGCTCTGGATATGCGGCGCCTGCATCATGCTCTGGTGATCCCCCGGGACCTGCACCTGGCGCAGTTGCCCAGGCGCCAGGGCGGTGTCCCAACCCAGCGCGGCACTGCGCCGCGACAGTTCGGTGGGCCGCTGCTCGGCGCTGAACAGGTACACCGGAATCGGCAGCGGGAACAGGCTGTAGTGGGCCAGGGCATGCCCATGCCCGACTTCCCGTTGCAAAAAGCTCAGCAGGTCGGCGTCCGTCGCCGCTGCCATTTGCGCGTATAGCAAACCTTGATCGCGACAGCGTTGCAGCAGAGCCGCAAAGTCCAGCTGTCCAAGGCCTGCCTCCAGTTGTTCCAGGTTCGCCAGTTCATCCACACCTCCCTGTGCCTTCCAATAGGCCGTGCACTGCAACAACAAATGCCGCTTGAGGGCATCCGGCCCGCTCCAGCGTGACTTGCCCTGGTCGGTCATGCGCGGCACGTAGCTGTCGATCAAGCCGAGAAACGCCACGGCCTCATCCTGCCCCAGCAACTGCATGGCAACTTCATAAGCCAGCACCCCCCCAAAGGACCACCCCGCCAGCCGGTAAGGACCGTGGGGCTGGATCTGGCGAATCAGCCCGACCATGCGCGCGGCCAGGCCTTCCATGCTGTCCAGATGCGCCTCGCCCAGGGCCAGGCCCGGCAGGCCATATATCGGGTAATCGCCAGGCAGGTGCTGGCCCAGCGCCGGGAAGTACACGTCCATGCCACTGAACTCATGCACCAGGAATAACGGTGCCTGCGCCCCACGGCTGCGCACCGTAATCACCGCCGCCTCAGGCAGCACATCGTCACCGCGCAGGCGCAGCAGCGCCGCGACCGAGGCCACGCTGGCATGCTCGAACAGCTCGGCCAGCGACACCGGCAACCCGGCCTCGTCCAGCCGATGGACCAGGCGAATCGCCAACAAGGAATGCCCGCCCAGTTCGAAGAAACTGTCATGGCGCCCCACCTGCTCAAGCTTCAATACCTCGGCCCACAGCTGGGCCAAGGTCTGCTCCAGTGCATCGACCGGTGCTTCAAATGTGCCGCTGGCCGAAGCGTCCCACGTCGGTACCGGCAAGGCTTTGCGATCGACCTTGCCATTGGCCGTCAACGGCAGTTGCTCAAGGATCACAAAGGCCGACGGCACCATGTAGGCCGGCAAATGCGCCTGCAGATAAGCACGCACCGGCTCGATGCCGACCGGCTCGCCCGCCCAGGTGAAATAGGCCACCAGGCGTTTGTCCCCCGGCACGTCTTCGCGGGCCAGCACCACCCCCTCGCGGATTCCGGAGAATGTCGCCAAGCGTGCTTCGATCTCACCCAGCTCAATGCGAAAGCCACGGATCTTGACTTGATCGTCATTGCGCCCGATGCACTCCAGCAGGCCGTCTGCGGTCCAGCGTCCGAGGTCGCCGGTGCGGTACAGCAAGGCGCCTCGGTTGAACGGGTTTTGCACGAACTTTTCCGCCGTCAACTCAGGACGGTTCAGGTAGCCCTGGGCGACACCGTCGCCGCCGATGCAGATTTCGCCGGTCGCCCCCAGGGGCAGCAGGTGCAACTGCGCATCCAGCACGTAGACCTGCGTGTTGGAAATGGGTCGCCCTACCGGCACGCTGTCGGCTTGAGTGGCAATGGCGCGCACTTCAAAAGTGGTGGCGTAGGTGGTGGTTTCGGTCGGCCCGTAGCAATGCACCAGGCGCAGCCCCGGAGCCAGCCCCAGCAGGTTGCGGAACGCCGCCGGGTCGGCACGCTCGCCGCCGCACAGCAAAATACGCAAGCCGGCCAGGGCCTGGGGAATCAGTTGCACATACTGGTTGAACAGCGCCGTGGTAACGAACAGCACCGTCGCGCCCTTGAGTGCCGCGCCGAACGCCAGCGGGTCGAGCAAGGTGGCGTGGTCGATCACCTGCACCTGACCGCCGTTGAGCAACGGCCCCCAGACGTCCATGGTGCTGGCATCGAAGGCCGGGTTCGAGGCGAAGGCCACGCGGTCATTGGGATTGAAATCGGCGTAGCCGTTGTTGAGCACCAGGCGCGTGATGCCACGGTGAGGCACCAATACGCCTTTGGGCATGCCGGTGGAGCCGGAGGTGTACATGATGTACGCCACGCTCTGCGAGGATTGCGGCAGGCCCGGGTTGTGGTCGGGGTGCGAGTCAAGGCCCAGGGTGTCCAGGTCCAGACGCTGCGCCGCGCTCTCCACGCTGCAGTCGCTACCGGTCAACAGCCAGGCCGCGCCGCTGTCTTGCAGCATGAAGCCCTGGCGTTCGGCCGGCGCGCTGATGTCCAGCGGCACATAGGCGGCGGCGCATTTGAGAATCGCCAGTTGGCTGACCAGCAACGCCACTGAGCGTGGCAGCAGGATCGCCACGTTATCGCCGGGGCACACACCCAGGCCAAGCAGGTGATGGGCCAGGCGGTTGGCGCGGCGGTTGAGTTCGCCATAGCTTATCCGTTGTTCGCCGTGCAGCACCGCCACCGCGTCGGGACGCACCTGCGCCTGGGCTTCGAACACCTGCTGCACGCTGTGTTCACGGGGGAACGCACGAGCCGTAGCGTTGAAGCCCTCAAGCAGTTGCTGGCGTTCAGCCAGGGGCAGGATCGGCAAGCAACTGAGGGCGATGTCGCTGCGCTCTTCCAGTGCCTGCACCACCTGCACCAAGGCGTTATGCAGGTAGTCGCCCAAGCGTCGGGCCCCCTGCCCCATGGCCGTGAGGCTGAAACCTTCACCCAGGTCATCCACGCTCATCGACACGCCGTAGTGGGTGTGTTCCTCGGTCTTGAGCACCTCGATCCCCTGCCACGCCTCGGCCACGCCCCCGGCCTGGAGCGCACTGTGGCGGTAGTTGAACAGCACGCTGAACAACGGCGTGGCCATGGGTACGCCGCTGCAACGCTGGGCCAGCGCCAAGGGCGCGTGTTCATGGCTGAGCAGTTGGGTCAGGCGCCCATGGGTGGCACGCAGCGCGGTCAGTACCGAGTGTTCACCCAGGTCGACTCGCAGCGGCAAGGTATTGATAAACACCCCCATGGCGCGCTCGGCACCTTCGCCGCCTTGCAGGCGACCGAGCATCACCGTGCCGAACACCACCTGTTCACGGGCGCAGACCGTGCCCAGCACATGGGCCCAGGCCAGGTGCATGAGGCTGGCGGCGCTGACTCCCGCTTGACGCGCCTGGTTGCGCAGGCGCCGACTCAACCCCAGGTCGAGACTCACCTTCACGCGCTCATCGGCACCCAGGTGCGGTACGTCGGTGGGTTCGTCGACCTCAGCGAGCATCTCGCGGAAAAACGGCTCGTGGTCCTCAGCGCCCAGACGAGTCTGGGCCACGTAGTTGCGGTACGGCACGGGCGCGGCCAAGGTGTCTTGCGTGCCCAACAGGAAGGCCTGCATTTCGTGTTGCAGGATGTCCAATGCGATGTGGTCCATCACCAGATGGTGGAACAGCAAGGTCGCCACCACCCGCTGCGACTCCTCGGCATACACCAGGCGCATCAAGGGTGCCTGGGCGAGGTCCAGGCGTGGCGGCACCGAGCCGTTTTCAACCCGTAATGAGGCGGTGCGCCACACCACCTGCACCGGCTCCTCCAACCCGTCCCAGTGGAAGGATGAACGCAGGATGTCATGGCGCTGAATCACCGCCTGCAAGGCTTGGGCAAAGGCGTCCAGGCGCAGGCGGCTGTCGAAGGCAAACTGCGCCTGCAGCACATAGGCATCGTCACCTTGTACGGCGCGATGCTGATACAGGATGCCGGCCTGCAAGGGTGCCAGCGGATAAATATCCTGCACATTCGCCGCGCCGCCGGGGATGCTGGCGACGATGCGCTCGATGGCAGCGGGGTCCAGGGTGATCAGCGCAAGCATGTCCGGCGTAATCCGGGTGCAATCGGCCGCAATGCGATTGGCCGGCACCGCCACTTCACGCCCACCGCCCAAGGCCGCAGCCAGGGCGGACAAGGTCGGTTGGCCGAACAGCACTTTCACATCCGCCGACAAGCCCAGGCGGCGCATGCGCCCGATCAGGCTGACTGCCAGCAATGAGTGGCCACCCAATTCAAAGAAATTGTCATGCCGACCCACGCGCTCCACGTTGAGCAATTCGGCCCACAGTGCGGCCAGGGTGATTTCTGTATCACCCACGGGCGCTTCATAGTCGCGCACGCTCGACGCGTCCAGGCCCGGCGCCGGCAGCGCCTTGCGGTCGAGCTTGCCGTTGGGGCTCAGCGGCAGCGCCTGAAGGTGCACAAAGCTCGTCGGCAGCATGAATTCCGGCAGGTGTTGCAGCAGGTGGGCGCGCAGGCTTTCGACGTCGCTCGGCACGCCGGTGTAATAGGCGATCAGGCGCTGCTCGCGGGCAATCACGGCAGCTTCCTGCACCGCTGGATGCTCGGTCAGGCGCGCCTGGATTTCCCCCAGTTCGATGCGCAGGCCACGAATCTTCACCTGGTCATCATTGCGCCCCAGATACTCGAGAGTGCCGTCGGGCAAGTAGCGACCCACGTCACCGGTGCGGTACATACGCCCCGGGGTAAACGGGTCGTCGAGGAAGCGTTCGGCGGTCAGCTCGGGACGGTTGAGGTAACCCCGCGCCACCTGCACGCCCGCGATGAACAATTCACCGACCACCCCCAACGGCACCGGCTGCAACTGCTCGTCCAGTACATACAGGCGCGTATTGGCAATCGGCTTGCCGATGGGGGTGTTATCCGGCACCACAGCGCCTGCGCAGTCCCACGCGGTGACATCCACCGCCGCTTCGGTGGGGCCATACAGGTTGTACAAGCCAACCCCCGGCAATTGCTGTTTGAAGCGCCGTACCAGGCTGCCCGGCAGGGCTTCGCCACTGCACATCACCCGCACCAGCCCGGCGGCCTGGCTGACATCGCCGTGGGCCAGGAACACGTCAAGCATCGACGGCACAAAATGCAGCGTCGTGACCCCCTCGGCCTCCATCACCTGGCACAGGTAGTCAGGGTCTTTATGCCCACCAGGACGAGCCATGACCAGGCGTGCGCCGGTGAACAGCGGCCAGAAGAACTCCCACACCGACACGTCGAAGCTGAACGGGGTTTTCTGCAAGACCGTATCGCTGGCGGTCAACGCGTATTCGTCTTGCATCCACAGCAGGCGGTTGACCACTCCAGGGTGTTCGTTGATCACACCCTTGGGCTGGCCGGTGGAGCCGGAGGTGTAGATCACGTAGGCCGCCACGCTGGCCGCCTGCGGGTTATGGGTGGGCTGGTGCTGCCAGGTGGGCGAGTCCAGGTTGACCACCGGCACCTCGCCCAGCAACCCAAGGGTGCTGGACTGGCCCAGCACTACCGTCGGCGCGCTGTCGTGGAGCATGTAGGCGATGCGTTCCAACGGGTAGGCCGGGTCCAGCGGCACATAGGCGGCGCCGGCCTTGAGGATCGCGTACAGGCCGATGACCATGTCCAGGCCACGCTCCACGCAGATCGCCACCCGCGCCTGGGGCTGCACACCCAGGGCTTGCAGGTGATGGGCCAACTGGTTGGCGCGCGCGTTCAGTTCGGCATAGCTCAGTTGCTGCGCGCCCGCCTTCAGGGCAATGGCCTGGGGTGTACGCAGTACCTGGGCTTCAAACAGGCCGTGCAGGGTCTGGTCGAGGTTGTACTCAACGGCGGTGGCGTTGAAATCCACCAGCAGTTGCCGACGCTCGCGCGCATCCACCAGCGGCACCTGCGCCAGCACCGCCTGGTCGTTATCGACCATGGCCTGCAACACGCGGGTGAAATAACCGACGTAACGCTGCATCGTCGATTCGTCAAACAGGGCCACGGCATATTCCAGCGCACCGAGGATGCTGCCCTGCACTTCCCCCAGGTTCAACGACAGGTCGAACTTGGCGAAATGGCTGTTCTCGACAATGCTCTCCAGGGCCAGGTCGCCCAGGGCCAGGGTCGGCGCGCTGCTGTCCTGCCAGCTCAGCAGGGTCTGGAACAGCGGGCTGTGGGCCAGGCTGCGCGGCGGCCGGGTAATTTCCACCACCTGCTCGAAGGGCAAGTCCTGATGGGCCTGGGCTTGCAGCGTCAGCGCCTTGACCCGCGCCATCAACGCCTCGGTGCTCAGCTCGCCCGAGGTGTCGATACGCAGCGCCAGGGTGTTGACGAACAGGCCAATCAGCCCTTCGACTTCGGTGCGCATGCGGTTGGCCACCGGCGTGCCGATCACCAACTCGGGCTGCCCGGACAAGCGCGCCAACAGTGAAGCCCAGGCGCTCATCAAGGTCATGTACAAGGTGGTGCCATGGCGTTGGCTCAAGGCCTTGAGCCCGGCGGTGAGGCGTTCATCCAGGCGCACTTCGACGCTGCTGCCAGCGTAGTCCTGCTGCGCCGGGCGCGGGCGGTCGGTGGGCAAGGTCAGCAACGCCGGCGCACCGGCCAACGCCTGTTGCCAGTAGCTGCTTTGGCGCTGCAGCACCTCGCCGCTCAGCCACAGGCGTTGCCACACGGCAAAGTCGGCGTACTGGATCGGCAAGGGCGGCAGCGGGTCGGCGTGGCCGTGGCTGAAAGCCTGGTACAGCGCCATCAGCTCGCGGGTCAGCACGCCCATGGACCAGCCGTCGGAGACGATATGGTGCAGGGTCAGCAACAGCACATGGTGATCATCGGCCATCACCACCAGGCGCCCGCGCAGCAACGGGCCGCGCTCAAGGTCGAACGGTGCCGAGGCTTCGCCGTGGATCAGCGCGTCCAGGGCCTGTTGCGGCTGCGGATGGCGACGCAGGTCCTGCACTTGCAGCGCCAACACCTCTTCGGCCGGCACGACCAGCACCTGGGCCTGTTCACCCTGTTGGGCGAAGCGGCTGCGCAGGGTTTCATGCCGCGCCACAATGCGCGCCAGGGCCCGTTGCAACGCTTGCACATGCAACTGCCCGCGCAACCGCAAACCGATGGGAATGTTGTAGGCGGTGTTGGCCCCTTCCATCAAGGCCAGGAACCACAGGCGTTGCTGAGCGAAGGATAGCGGCACGTCCTCATCACGGTTAGCCGGCAGGATATCCGGCAAGGTGCTGCGACCGGCCTGGGCCAGCACCTCGGCGACCGCCGCCAGTTCGGCGTTGGCAAACAGGTCGCCCAACGCCAATTCGACGCCCAGCCGCTGGCGCACCTGGGACACCATGCGCATGGCCAGCAGCGAATGCCCTCCCAGCTCAAAGAAATGGTCATAGCGCCCCACGCGCTGCACCTGCAACACCTCGGCCCAGATCTGCGCCAGCACAGTTTCGATTTCGCCCAGGGGCGCGGCGTACTCGCGGGTAAAGACTGCGGCCATGTCCGGCGCCGGCAGGGCCTTGCGGTCGAGCTTGCCATTGGCCGTCAGTGGCAGTGCGTCGAGCTTCATGAACGCGACGGGCACCATGTAGTCCGGCAGATGCGCCACCAGGTGGGCGCGAATCTGGGCCACCGTCAGCGGGTCCAGTTGTGGGTTTTCGATGAAGTAGGCCACCAGCCGTTCTTCACTCACCACGGCCACTGCTTCGAGGATGCCGGGCAGTTGGTTGAGCTGGGTTTCGATTTCGCCCAGCTCGATGCGCACGCCACGGATTTTCACCTGGTCATCGTTGCGCCCCAGGTAATCGAGTGTGCCGTCCGGCAGCCAGCGCACCAGGTCGCCGGTGCGGTACATGCGTCCTTCGTTGAACGGGTCGCGCACGAAACGCTCGGCGGTGAGTTCCGGGCGGTTGAGGTAACCGCGTGCCACGCCCTTGCCGCCCACGTACAACTCCCCCGCCACCCCCAGCGGCACCGGGCGCTGGTGCGGGTCGAGCACGTAGACCTTGGCATTGGCCATGGGCTTGCCGATATGCAACGGCTGGCCCGCCTCGACTTTGCCGGAAGTGGCCACCACCGTAGCTTCGGTGGGCCCGTAGTTGTTGACCAGCTCAAAGCGCTGCGCCCGCCCGAACTGGCGCAGGCGGTCGCCACCGACCAGCAAGGTGCGCAAGGTCGGGTGCTCGATGTTCTGACTGAAGGCGTATTCCGCCACCGGCGTCGGCAGAAAGCTCACATCCAGTGGCTGCGCGCACCACCAGGCCAGCAGTGCGTCGATATCTTCGCCGCCCTCATGGGCCGGTGGCAGGTGCAAGGTGGCGCCCACACACAGCGCCGGCCACACTTCCCAGGCCATTGCGTCAAAGCCGAAGCCGGCAACACTGGCGGTATGCCGCCCGGCGCGCAGGTCGAAGGCGCTGCAATGCCAGTCCACCAGGTTGGCGACGCTGTGGTGTTCCACCATCACCCCCTTGGGCAAGCCAGTGGAGCCGGAGGTGTAGATCACATAGGCGAGGTTCATCGGGCCGACGGCGATTGTGGGGTTGCTCGCCGAATGGTGCTGCCAGGTGAAGCGATCCAGGTTGATCACCGGCACTTCCAGCACCGGCAGGCGCGTCAGCAACGCATGCTGGGTGAGTACCGCCACTGGCGCGCTGTCACTGAGCAAATAGTGGAGGCGCTCGGCCGGGTGGGACGGGTCCACCGGCACATAACCGGCGCCGGCCTTGAGAATCGCCAACAACCCGGCCAGGGTGTCGAGGCCGCGCCGCGCAACAATGGCCACGCGGTCGTCGGGCTTGACCCCCAGCGCCAGCAGATGATGCGCCAGCAGGTTGGCTTGCTGGTTCAGTTCGGCATAGGTCAGTTGCCGGCCCTGATGCACAGCGGCAATCGCGTCCGGCGTGAGCCTAGCCTGGGCTTCGACGCGGCCATGCAGGGTGGCGCCTTGGGGGAAAACGGTCTGGGTGGTGTTGAACTGTTCCAGCAGCAAGCGCTGTTCGGCAGCGGGCACCACCGAGAGTTGATCAAGCGCGGTATGGGGGGCCTGCTCCAGTGCGCTCACCAGGTTTTCCAGCGCGGTGTGCAGGTAGGCGCAGACGCGCTGAGGGTCAACCAGGGTGCTGGCCAGCAAACTCAGGCCGAAACCCTCACCCAGGTCGTCCACGCTCAGGGTCAGCGGGTAGTTGGTGCGCTCCTCGGCGCGCAGTGAGGTGATGCCGTGCCAGGCCGACACCGCCTCGGCGCTGGCGGCGGGCGCGCTGTGGCGATAGTTGAGCAGCGCGCTGAACAGCGGCGTCGGCGCGAGCACGCCACTGCAACGCTGGGCCAGGGCCAACGCCGCGTGCTCATGGCGCAGCAAGGTGGTCAGGCGTGCGTGGGTGGCCTTGACTGCGGTGCGTACGTCCTGGGCGTCTACGTCCACGCGAAACGGCAAGGTATTGATGAAAATGCCCAGGGCGCGGTCGGTGTCATGGCTGCCCTGCATGCGCCCCATCAATACGGTGCCGAACACCACCTGGGCCTTGCCGGCCAACACCCCCAGCACCTGGGCCCACCCCAGGTGAAACAGGCTGGCGGCGCTCACGCCCAGTTGGCGCGCCTGCCCGCGCAAGCGCTGGGCCAGTGCCGGCGCCAATGGCAGGCTGACTTCAGCGATACCCCGCGCATCACCTTGCACGTCCTGCAAACCGAACGGCAAGGTGGGCTCGCTGATATCGCCGAGCATCTGCCGGAAGAAACGTTCGTGCTCCTGCTCGCTTATCCCCAACCGCGCCTGCGCCACATAGTTGCGAAACGGTACGGCCTGGCCCAGGGCCGCGCCTTGGTCCAACAGGCACGCCTGCATTTCGTGGCACACCACGTCCAGGGCGCTGTGGTCGAGCGCCATGTGATGGAACAACAGGGTGGCGACGATGCGCTGGTTGGCCGGGTCTTCAGCGCGCACCAGGCGCAGCAACGGCGCCTGGGTGACGTCGAGGCGATAGTGACGGGCATCAAACAGGTCGTGCAGTTGCGCGGCGATATCGCCATCGGCCGGGTCCAGCATCAAGGCTTGCACCGGCAGGCGTGCCTGGCGCCACACCACTTGCGAGGGTTGCGTCAGGCCATCCCAGACCACCCCGGTACGCAGGATGTCGTGACGGTCCATCACCCGTTGCAGCGCCTGGGCAAACGCATCGAAACGCGCAAGGTTGTCAAAGGCGAACTGCGACTGCATCACGTAGGGGTCACCCTGCTCGGCACTGACATGGTGGAACAGGATGCCTTCCTGCAACGGCGCCAGCGGGTAGATGTCCTGGATATTCGCCACGCCGCCCTGCACCGTGGCGACAACGCGCTCGATCTCGTCCTGGCTCAGGGTCGACAGGGTCAGCATCTGGGGAGTGATACGCTCGGCGTTGGCCGGAATGCCATTGGCCGGTACCTGCACCTCACCGGCCTTGGTCGCGGTGTATTCACCGGCCTTGATCAGTTCGATCAGCGCCGGCTTGTGTTCACGCAAGGCGGCCAATATCGCCGGGTCGCTCAAGGCTTGCTTGTTGCCGTTCACCGACAACTGCTCGCCCTTGAGCGCCAGTTGCACATCCTTGGTTTTCAGGGTTGCCAGCAGCTCGAGGATGTTCACAGGACGATCTCCATTCGTTCGGTCATTGCGGCGTAGCCGGCCAGGGTCGGTTGTTCGAACAAGCCCCGCACATCGGCTTCCATGCCTTCCTGGCGCAGGCGCCCGATCAAGCTCACGGCCAGCAGCGAGTGCCCGCCCAGTTCAAAGAAGTTGTCGTGGCGCCCTACCCGCTCCACCTTGAGCAGCTCGGCCCAGAGTTGGGCCAGGAAGATCTCGGTGTCGCCTTCGGGCGCCGCGTACTCACGTACCTGCAACGCGTCCATACCCGGTGCAGGCAGGGCCTTGCGGTCGAGCTTGCCGTTGGGGCTCAGGGGCAAGGCGCCCAGGTGCATGAACAGCGCCGGCACCATAAAGTCAGGCAGGTGCTGCAACAGTTGGGCGCGCAGGCTTTCGATATCGGTGGGCGCGCCGGTGTAATACGCGACCAGGCGCTGGTCCCGGGCGACGACCACGGCGTCCTTGACCGCCGGATGCTCGATCAGGCGCGCCTGGATTTCTCCCAGTTCGATGCGCAGGCCACGGATCTTCACCTGATCGTCGTTGCGCCCCAGGTACTCGAGCGTGCCGTCGGGCAAGTAGCGGCCCAGGTCACCGGTGCGGTACATGCGCCCAGGGGTGAACGGGTCGTCGAGGAAGCGCTCGGCGGTCAGCTCAGGGCGGTTCAGGTAACCCCGCGCCACTTGCACGCCCGCGATGAACAGCTCACCGACCACGCCCAACGGCACCGGCTGTAACTGCCCATCGAGTACATACAGGCGGGTGTTGGCAATCGGCTTGCCGATCGGGGTGTTGTCCGGCACCTCAGGCCGTGCGCAGTTCCAGGCCGTCACGTCCACTGCCGCCTCAGTGGGGCCATACAGGTTGTACAAACCAATCCCCGGCAACTGCTGCTTGAAACGCCGCACCAGGCTGCCCGGCAAGGCCTCGCCGCTGCACATCACCCGCACCAATCCCGCCGCCTGGCTGACATCGCCGTGGGCCAGGAATACATCGAGCATCGACGGCACAAAGTGCAAGGTGGTGATCTGCTCCGTCGCGATCACCTTGCACAGGTACGCCGGGTCCTTATGCCCTTCAGGGCGCGCCATCACCAGACGCGCGCCGGTGAACAGCGGCCAGAAGAACTCCCACACCGACACGTCGAAGCTGAACGGGGTTTTCTGCAACACCGCATCGTGAGCCTTGAGGCTATAGGCGTCCTGCATCCACAACAGGCGGTTGACCACCCCCGCATGTTCGTTGATCACGCCCTTGGGTTGGCCGGTGGAACCGGAGGTGTAGATCACATAAGCCGCGTGTTGGGCAAGGAGGCCCGGTACTTGCGGGTTGATGGCGGGTTGGTGTTGCCAGGTGCTGTGGTCGAGGTCGACTACCGCCACGTCCCCCAGCAGGGTGCGGGTGGCGCTTTGGGCCAGCACCACCACCGGCGCGCTGTCGTGCAGCATGTAGGCGATGCGCTCTGGCGGGTACGCCGGGTCCAGCGGCACATAGGCACCGCCGGCCTTGAGGATGGCGAACAGGCCGACGACCATGTCCAGGCCGCGCTCGACGCAGATGCCCACCCGTGCATCCGGGCGCACACCGCTGTCACGCAGGTGATGGGCCAGGCGGTTGGCGCGTTCATTGAGTTGCTGGTAGCTCAAGGTGTGCTCGCCGGCCTTCACCGCCACGGCCTGCGGGGTACGTACAACCTGGGCTTCAAACAGCCCGTGCAGGGTCTGGTCGAGGTTGTAGTTCACCTCGGTGGCGTTGAACTGCACCAGCAGTTGTTGCCGCTCTTGCAGCCCCAGCACCGGCAGGCGGTTCAGCGCCTGGTGCGGCGCCTGCTCAAGAGCCTCGACCAGGCCGCTCAACGCGTTATGCATATACCCGCACACCCGTTGTGCATCCACCTGGGCCAGGGCGGTGAACGCGTAGCCGTCGCCCAGGTCGTCCACGTTCAAGGTCAGCGGGTAATTGGTGCGCCCGTCATTGACCAAGGTCTGCATGCCTTCCCATGCCAATTGCGCATCCGCCGAACGGGTGGCGGCGCCGCGATGGCGATAGTTGAGCATCGAGCTGAACAAGGGCGCCGGGGCCGCTACGCCACTGCAACGCTGGGCCAAGGCCAGGGAGGCGTGTTCATGGCCGAGCAATTCGGTCAGCCGCGCATGGGTGGCCCGCACGGCGGCGCGGGCGCCCTGGTCGTCGATATCCAGGCGCAGCGGCAAGGTGTTGATAAACACACCCAGGGCGCGGTCGGCGCCCTCGCCGCCTTGCAAACGGCCTACCAGCACCGTGCCGAACACCACCGTGTGGCGCGCCGATACCGCGGCCAGCACCTGCGCCCAGGCCAGATGGAACAGGCTGGCAGCACTGACCCCCAGCAGCCGTGCCTGGCTGCGCAGGCGGCGGTTGAGCTGGCTGCCCAGTTGCAGACTATGTTCGTCGATGGCATTGCCGTCGCCGCGCACGTCCTGCCAGCCGAACGGCAACGTCGGTTCGTCAACATCGCCCAACATCTGGCGGAAGAACTGTTCATGCTCCTGTTCGCTGACACCCAAACGGGCCTGGGCCACATAGTTGCGATACGGCATTGGCGCGGCGGTAGGCGCTGCGTGGCCCAACAGGTGGCCCTGCATTTCGCGCAACACCACGTCGAAGGCGGTGTGGTCCAACACGATATGGTGATAGAGCAACACCGCCACCACGCGCTGGTTGGCCGGGTCCTGGGCGTACATCAGGCGGATCAGCGGCGCCTGGCTGATCTCCAGGCGATACCGCCGCGCATCAAACCGCTCGTGCAGGCCGGCGAGTACGTCGCCTTGCAGTTGCAGTTCCTGCACGCACAACTGCGCCTGGCGCCACACCACTTGCAGCGGTTGCGCCAGGCCCTCCCACACCACCCCGGTGCGCAGGATGTCGTGGCGGTCGATCACCTGTTGCAGTGCGCGCATAAAGGCCTGCAGGCGCTCGACACCGTCAAACGCCAGGTGTGATTGCAGCAGGTAAGGATCGCCCTGCGCCGCCGTGAGGTAGTGATAGAAAATCCCTTCCTGCAACGGCGCGAGCGGGTAGATGTCCTGCACGTTGGCGGCGCCGCCAGGCACCTGGGCCACCACCTGGTCGATCGCCGACTGATCGAGGTCCACCAGGGCCAGCATGTCCGGGGTGATGCGCTGGCAACCGGCACTGATGCGATTGGCCGGCACCTGCACTTCGCGGCCACTGCCGACAGCGGCGGCCAGCGCGGCCAGGGTTGGCTGGCTGAACAGCACGCGCACATCAGCGCTGAGGCCGGCCTGGCGCATGCGCTCGATGAGGCTGACGGCCAGCAATGAATGGCCGCCCAGTTCGAAGAAGTGGTCATGGCGACCCACGTGCTCCACCTGCAACACCTCGGCCCACAGCCGCGCCAGGGTGGTTTCGACGTCTCCCTGGGGGGCTTGGTATTCACGGCTTAGCAAGGCGCACTGGTCTGGCTCTGGCAATGCCTTGCGGTCCAGTTTGCCGTTGGCGGTCAGGGGCAACTGATCAAGCCGCATGTAGGCGACCGGCACCAGCGCCTCGGGAAGTTGGGCTTGCAGGTGCGCACGCAAGGTCTCGATCTGCAGCGGGCGCTGTTCGGTGAACCAGGCCAACAGGCGGCCTTCGCGCACCAGCACCACGGCCTCGCGGATGCCGTCCAGTGCCGCCAGGCGGCTTTCGATTTCACCCAGTTCAACCCGCACGCCGCGCAGTTTTACCTGGTCGTCGTTACGGCCCAGGTATTCAAGGTTGCCATCGGGCAGCCAACGCACCAGGTCACCGGTGCGGTACATGCGCCCTGGGTTGAACGGGTCTTGCAGGAAGCGTTCGGCCGTCAGCTCGGGACGGTTCAGGTAACCCCGCGCCACGCCGCTGCCGCCCACATAGAGTTCACCGGCCACGCCCACCGGTACCGGGCGCAGGTGCGCATCCAGCACGTAGCTGGTGGTATTGGCGATGGGCCGGCCGATATGCAACACCTGCCCGGCCCGCACGCGGCCGGAGGTGGCAACCACCGTGGCTTCGGTGGGGCCGTAGTTGTTGACCACCGCAAAGCGCCGCTCCAGGGTGAACTGACGCAGGCGGTCACCGCCGATCAGCAGGATGCGCAAGGTGGGGTGCTGCTGGGGCAGGCTGAACGCGTACTCGGCCACCGGGGTCGGCAGGAAACTCACGTCCAACGGCTGTGCCAGCCACCAGGCCAGCAGTTCATCGATGTTTTCGTTGCCGATGTCGGCGGGTGGCAGGTGCAGGGTCGCGCCGACGCACAGGGCCGGCCAGACTTCCCAGGCCATGGCATCAAACCCCATGCCGGCCACGCTGCTGGTGTGGCTTACCGCTGTCAGACCAAAGGCCTCACAGTGCCAATGCACCAGGTTTTCCACGGTGCGGTGTTCCACCATCACGCCCTTGGGCTGGCCGGTGGAGCCGGAGGTGTAGATCACATACGCCAGGTGCGCGGGCGTGAGGGCGGGCAGTTGCGGATTGCTGACGGCGTGGCGCTGCCAACTGGGGTCCTGCAGATCGACCACGGCGACGGACCCCAGCAGGTCCCGGGTGCTGGTCTCGGCCAGCACCGCCACGGGCGCGCTGTCTTGCAACAAGTAGGCGATACGCTCGGCGGGGTACGCCGGGTCGATCGGCACATAGCCCGCGCCAGCCTTGAGAATGCCCAACAGCCCCACCAGCATCTGCGGGCCGCGACGGCAACACAGTGCCACGCGGTCATCGGCTTGCACGCCGAGTTCCAGCAAGTGATGAGCCAACTGGTTGGCCCGTTGATTGAGCTGCTGATACGTCAGCGCCTCGCTGCCTTGCTGCACGGCAATGCGATGGGGTTGGCGCTCGGCCTGTACCTCAAACGCACCGTGCACCGTCTGGCCATCGGGGAAGTCGTGGGCAGTGGCGTTGAACTCGCGCAGCACCGTGTCGCGCTCTGCGGCGGGCAGAATCGGTAACTGGCGCAGCGCGCTGTGGGGCGCCGTCTCAAGGGTGGCAACCAGTTGCTGCACGGCGCTGAGCATGTAGTCGCACAGGCGTTGCGCGCCGATTTGCGGCACGGCCAGCACGCTCAGGCCAAAGCCTGCGCCCAGGTCATCCACGCTCAGGGTCAGCGGATAGTTGCTGCGTTCTTCACCGCCCAGCAGTTGCACGCCTTCCCAGATGCCGTGGCCGTCGCGGGCCATTTCGCCTGGGTTGCTGTGGCGGTAATTGAGCAAGGCGCTGAACAACGGCGTGCTGGTCGGCACACCGCTGCAACGCTGGGCCAGGGCCAATGACGCATGCTCATGCCCGAGCAAGGCGCTCAAGCGTGCATGGGTGGCTTTGACCGCCTGCGCTGCGCCGGCTGCGATATCGACCCGCAGCGGCAAGGTGTTGATAAACATCCCCAGCGCACGGTCTGCGCCCTCGCCGGCTTGCATACGGCCCATCAGCACCGTGCCGAATACCACCTCGTCGCGGCCCGAGACCAGGCCCAACACCTGGGCCCAGGCCAGGTGCATCAGGCTGGCGGCGCTGACGCCCAGTTGGCGCGCCTGCTGGCGTACGCGCTGGGCCAGGCCCGCTTCCAGGTGCACCTCGGCTTCTTCGATTGCACGGCCATCGCCCTGCACATCCTGCAGGCCAAACGGCAAGGTAGGCTCGTCGACCTCGGCGAGCATGTCACGGAAAAACTGCTCATGCTGCGCCACACTGACGCCCAGTCGCGCCTGGGCCACATAGTTGCGAAACGGCGCGGCGGCGGGCAAGTTCTGGGCCTGGTTGAACATAAAGGCACGCATTTCCTGGCCGACCACTTCCATGGCGGTGTGGTCCAGCGCCAGGTGATGAAACAGCAGGATCGCCGCGACCCGGTTGTGCGCCGGGTCCTGGGCATAGACCATGCGCAGCAAGGGCGCCTGGGTAATGTCCAGGCGGTAGTGACGCGCATCGAAACGCTCATGCAGTTGCGCCATCACGTCGCCGTGTGCCGGGTCGAGCATCACCTCGTGCACCCCCAGCTGGGCGGTGCGCCACACCACTTGCACCGGGCTTTCGAGCCCTTCCCACACCACAGCGGTACGCAGAATGTCGTGGCGCGCCACCACCTGTTGCAGCGCGCCCATAAAACCGTGCAGACGCTCGGCAGTGTCAAAGGCCATGCGCGATTGCAGCAGGTACGGGTCGCCCTGCTCGGCGCTGATGTGGTGGTAGAGGATGCCTTCCTGTAGCGGCGCCAGCGGGTAGATATCCTGGATATTCGCTGCACCACCCGGCACGCTGGCGACAATGTGCGCGATGGCCTGCGGGGTGAGTTGCACCAGGCTCAGCATCGACGGTGTGATCTGTATGCAGCCGGTGGGGATGCCATTGGCGGGCACCACGATTTCTCTGCCGCTGCCCACGGCTGCCGCCAGCGCGGCCAGGCTTGGCTGGCTGAACAACACGCGCACATCGGCGCTCAGGCCCACCTGGCGCATGCGTTCGATCAGGCTGACCGCCAGCAACGAATGCCCGCCCAATTCGAAGAAGTGATCATGGCGCCCCACGCGTTCAAGCTTGAGCACGTCCTGCCAGATCTGCGCCAGCAGGCTTTCCACCTCGCCTTGTGGGGCTTCGTAGCCACGGCTGATCAAGGCGGCCTGGTCGGGTACCGGCAATGCCTTGCGGTCGAGCTTGCCGTTGGCGGTGAGCGGCAACTGCGCCAGCCACACATAAGCCGAAGGCACCATGTAATCGGGCAACCGGCCTTGCACATGAGCTCGCAGGGTTGCGATATCCAACGTTGCGTCGGCGGTGTAATAGGCCACTAACCGTTTGTGGCCAGGCTCGTCTTCGCGAACCAATACCACAACGTCCCTGATCCCGGCACAGGCACACAGGCACGCTTCGATTTCACCGGGTTCGATACGAAAGCCACGAATCTTCACTTGCAGGTCATTGCGCCCCTGGTACATCAAATTGCCGTCGGCTCGCCAGCAGGCCAGATCACCGCTGCGGTAGAGTTGGCCATCGCCGAATGGGTTCGGGACAAATTTTTCCGCGCTCATCTGAGGCAGATTCAAGTAGCCTTTCGCAACGCCCGCACCGCCGATATAGAGCTCGCCGGTCACACCCACGGGCAGCGGTTGCTGGCGCGCGTCCAGTACATAGGCCTGAGCGTTGGCAATCGGTCGACCAATCGGAATAGCGCCCTCGCCAAGGGTAGTGATCTCAAACGTGGTGGAGAACGTGGTGGCTTCGGTCGGGCCATACCCATTCAGCAGATGCTGGGGTTTGCCGAGCTTGAGTACCCGGCCAATCACCTGAGGGTCAAGCACGTCGCCGCCGACGATCAGGTAGCGCAATTGGCGGAACACCGGCATCAACGCATCGGCGTACTGATGAAATAGCCCGGCGGTCATCCATAACACGCTGACCGCCTGTTCCCGCAACAGCTCGGCGAACGCGGCTTGGGATAACAACTGCACCTGCTCGACCACCACCACACAACCGCCATTGAGCAACGGTGCCCACACCTCGAGGGTGCTGGCGTCAAATGCCGGGTTAGAAGCAAAGGCCACCCGGTCGTGGGCATTGAATTCGGCAAAACCGTTGTTAAGCACCAGCCGCGAGATGGCGAGGTGGGGCACTTGCACGCCCTTGGGCGTCCCGGTGGAGCCGGAGGTGTAGAGGATGTAGGCAACGCTCTGCGCGGATTGGGCCAGGTCGGGGTTAGCGGGCGACTGCGCGTCCAGATCCAACTGCGCCAGATCGTCCAGCACATGGCGTGCGCCGCTGTCTTTGACGATGAAGGCCTGGCGTTCGGCAGGCGCGTTGACGTCCAGCGGCACATACACCGCAGCGCACTTGAGGATCGCCAGTTGGCAGACCAGCAGATCCAGGCAACGCGGTAAGGCAATCGCCACGCTTTCGCCGGGCTGCACCCCCTGGCTGATCAGATGATGGGCCAGGCGGTTGGCACGGCGATTGAGGTCACGGTAGCTCAGTGACAGCTCGCCCTGCACCGCCGCCGACGCTTCAGGGCGGGCCAGCGCCTGGGCTTCAAACAGTTGCGAGACAGTAAGTTGCGAGGGGTATTGCCGGGCGGTGGCGTTGAAACCTACCAGCACTTGATGACGCTCGGAAGGCGGCAGGATCGACACCGCCTGCAGCGGCGTGGTCGGCGCATGTTGCAGCGCGCTCACCACATGGCGCAACGCGGTGAGCATGTACTCACCCACGCGTTGCACATCCAGGTGCGCGACGCCTTGCACCGTCAGGGCAAAGCCACTACCCAGGTCATCAACGTTGAGCACCAGCGGATAGTTGCTACGTTCTTCGGAGCTGAGAATCTCGATACCGGAAGCGGCAAAGGGGTTGTCCCCCGGCGCTTCATCGGCTGCACTGTGCCGGTAGTTGAGCAAGGTGCTGAACAGCGGCAGCGAGCCCGGCACGCCACTGCAACGCTGGGCCAGGGACAACGAGGCATGTTCGTGCCCGAGCAGTTGCGCCAGGCGCGCATGGGTGGCGCGCACGCCGGCCTGCACGCCGACGCTGCCAACGCTGACCCGCAGCGGCAAGGTATTGATAAACATCCCCAGCGCCCGGTCCGCGCCCTCACCGCCCTGCATACGGCCCAGCAACACGGTGCCGAATACCACCTCCTGCTGGCCAGACACCTGGCCCAGCACCTGGGCCCAGGCCAGGTGTACCAGGCTGGCAGTGCTCACACCCAGTTGCCGCGCCTGTTCGCGCAAGCCCAGGTTGAGCGCAGGCTCCAGCGGCAGGCGCGCTTCATGGATGCCGCTGCCGTCACCATTCACGTCCTGCAAGCCGAAGGCCAGGGTCGGCTCGTCGATGTCGCCCAGCATCTGGCTGAAGAAGGCTTCATGCTGGGCCTGGGTGACACCGAGGCGGGCCTGGGCCACGTAGTTGCGATACTGCACCGCGTCAGGCAGTTGCGCGTTGTGGCCATGCAGGCTGGCACTCATCTCTTTGACCAGCACGTGCAGGGCCGTGTGGTCGAGGAGGATATGGTGCAGCAGCAAAATGCCGACCAAGCCGTGGCTGTCCTGCGCATACGCCAGGCGCATCAGCGAGGCGCGTGACAGGTCCAGGCGATAGTGGCGTGGGTCGAAACGCTGTTGCAGATGCTCCAGTGCATCACTGCCCAGCGCATCCAGGCGTTCGATCACCAAGGGTGCCTGGCGTAACACCACTTGCACCGGCTCTTCCAGGCCCTCCCAGAGGATGGCGGTGCGCAGGATATCGTTGCGCTCGATCACCGTGTGCAGCGCGTTGACAAACCCGTCGACAGCGCCCTGGTCGTGAAACCGCAACTGCACCTGCAACACGTAGGGGTCGCCCTCGGTGGTCGCCAGGTGATGGTAGAGAATGCCGGCCTGCAACGGCGCCAGGCCATAAATGTCCTGCACGTTGGCAACGCCACCGGGCACGGCCTCAAGGATATGGTCGATAGCGGCCTGATCCAGCTCGACCAGGGGCAGCATGTCCGGGGTGATGGCCTGGGTGTCTGCTTGAATAGGGTTGGCCGGCACCTGCACGGTCTGCTGGCCGCCCACCGCCGCAGCGAGCGCCGCCAAGGTCGGTTGGCCGAACAGCACGCGCACATCGGCGCTGAGGTCGACCTGGCGCATGCGCTCGATCAGTTTGACCGCCAGCAGCGAATGGCCACCGAGTTCGAAGAAATTGTCCTCACGACCGACACGGTCGACGTTGAGCAGGTCTTGCCAGAGCATGGCGAGGGTGGTTTCCACCGCCCCCTGGGGCGCCGCATACTCGCGCCGGGCCACGGCGTCGGCATCGGGTGCGGGCAAGGCCTTGCGGTCGAGTTTGCCGTTGGTGGTCAGCGGCAGCGTGTCCAGGCGCACGAAGGCGCTGGGCACCATGTGTTCGGCCAGGCTCAGCAGCAGATGGTCACGCAGGGCGGCCACGTTGAGTTCGCCATCGCTGATCACATAGGCCACCAGGCGTTTATCGCCCGGCTGATCTTCACGGGCGATCACCACCGCATCGCGCACGCCGCTGGCAGTGGCCAGGTGCGCCTGGATTTCACCCAGTTCGATACGGAAACCACGGATCTTGACCTGGTCATCGTTACGCCCCAGGTACTCGACACTGCCGTCGGCCAGCAGGCGGCCGAGGTCGCCGGTCTTGTACATGCGCAAGCCGGTGGCCGGGTCGGCAAGGAAGCGTTCGGCATTCAGCGCCTGGCGGTTGAGGTAACCACGCGCCACCCCGGCACCGCCCACGTACAACTCGCCCACCACACCCAGGGGCAAGGGCTCATGGCGCTCATCCAGCACATACAACTGCAAATCGGGAATACGCACGCCAATCGGGCTCACGCCGACCAAGTGCGCGTCGGCCGCTTCCAGCGCACGGTAGGTCACATGCACGGTGGTTTCAGTGATGCCGTACATGTTCACCAGTTGCGTACCGGCATTCACTGCCCGTGCGTACCACGGCTTGAGCATGCCCGGTTCCAGGGCTTCGCCGCCGAAAATCACTTGGCGCAAGGAATGGGACTGGGCACTGTTGCCCTGGGCCGCGATCAACTGGCGGAACGCGCTCGGCGTCTGGTTGAGGATGCTCACCTGGGCGTCGCACAACAGCGCGTAGCACTCATCCGGCGAGCGGCTGACCAGTTGCGGCACGATCAGCAACTGGCCGCCGTGCATCAGCGCGCCCCAGATTTCCCACACGGAAAAGTCGAACGCGAAGGAATGGAACAGCGCCCACACATCGTGCGGGTTGAACCCGAACCAGTGGTGGGTGGCGCTGAACAGGCGTGCGACTTGGCGATGCTCGATCATCACGCCCTTGGGCTGACCAGTGGAGCCGGAGGTGTAGATGACGTAGGCCAGGTTGGCCGGGCTCAGGTGCAACCCAGGGTTGGAGATGGGCAACGGGCCCAGGTGGTCCAGGTCGATCCGGGCCAGTGCGCCGGCCCGCTGCGCCGTGTTTGCCTGCACCAGCACCACCACCGGCTGGCTGTCGGCCAGGGTGTAGGCGATGCGTTCCTGGGGATAGGCCGGGTCGATGGGCACATAGCCCGCACCGGCCTTGAGAATGCCAAGCAGGCCGATGATCATCTGCGGGCCACGCTCCACGCAAATGGCCACGCGCGCGTCGGGGCACACACCGTGGGCCAGGAGCGCGTGGGCGACCTGGTTGGCGCGTTCGTTGAGTTGGCGGTAGGTCAGGGCGTGGTGCTCGAAGCGCAACGCAATGGCATCGGGCTGGGCAGCGGCGTGGGTTTCGACTTGCTGGTGGATCAGTTGGGTGTCGGCGTAATGCGTGGAGCAATGATTCAAAGTTTGCAGCAAATGGTGGCGTTCAGCGTCAGGCAGGATGTTCAGGCCGCAGAGCGGCATATCCGGTCGTTGTTCAAGGGCGTCGGCCAGGCTTTGCAAGGCCGTATGCAGATAACCCGCAACCCGCTGCGCGCCAATGGACGCATCGACCATCACGGTCAGGGCGAAGTCTTCACCCAGGTCATCGACGTTCAGCGTCAGCGGGTAATTGGTGCGCTCCTCGGCGCCCAACACCCGGATGCCGTCGGCGACTTCGATCACCGCCGCCATGTCGGTGGCGGCGCTGTGACGGTAGTTGAGTATCGCGCTGAACAGCGGCGTAGGCGCCGCCACGCCGCTGCACCGTTGTGCCAGCGCCAGGGACGCATGTTCGTGATCGAGCAAGCGCGTGAGGCGCTCATGGGTGATCTTGACCGCAGCGCGCACGCCCTGCTCACCCACATCCACCCGCAGTGGCAAGGTGTTGATGAACATGCCCAAGGCCCGCTCACCGCCCTCACCTGCGCCCATGCGCCCGAGCATCACAGTGCCAAATACCACCGCCTCCTGACCGGAGACTGCACCCAGCACTCGCGCCAAAGCCAGGTGCATCAGGCTCGCCACACTCACCCCCAGCGGGCGCGCCATGCTGCGCAGGCGGCGACTCAGAGCGCTGTCGACGGGAATGCGCACTTCGTCGATCCCCTGGCCGCCGCCCTGCACATCTTGCAGACCGAACGGCAGCGTCGGTTCATCGATATCCGCCAGCATGTCGCGGAAGAACGCCTCATGGGCCTGCTCGCTGACGCCATGGCGCACCTGGGCGATATAGCTGCGAAACGCTACCGGTGCACGGGCCTGGGCTTGCTGCCCGGCCAGGTACAGCTGGATTTCATGCCGAACGCCATCCAGGGCCGTGTGATCAAGGATGGTGTGGTGGAACAGCAGCATCGCCACCACCCGCTGGTTGGCCGGGTCGTCAGCGAATACCAGGCGCAGCAGCGGCGCCTGGCCCAGGTCCATGCGATAAGCGCGGGCATCATAGCGAGCGAGCAATTGAACCAGGCGGTCAGCACCGTCCAGAGGCACCTCTTCGCAGGCCAGCACAGCCTTGCGCCACACCACTTGCAGCGGCTCGTCCAGGCGCTCCCAGACCATCGAGGTACGCAGGATGTCGTGACGGTCGATGACCCATTGCAACGCCTCGGCAAAGGCCTCAAGGCGTGCGCGGCTGTCGAACACGAACTGCGCGTGCAGCACGTAAGGGTCACCCTTCTGCGCCGAAAGATGGTGATAAAGCATGCCTTCCTGGAGCGGCGCCAGGGGGTAGATATCCTGCACATTCGCCGCGCCGCCTGGGACCGCCGCGACGATGCGGTCGATGGCCGGCTGGTCGAGGTTGACCAGGGCCAGCATGTCCGGTGTGATGCGGTAGGCCGGGCTCAGCCAGTCACCGCCATGTTCGGCGACCAACTGCAACAGCTGGGGTTTGTGCGCGATCAATTGATCCCAGAGCGCGTCGTCCAACGCTTCGTCATCGCCCAGGACGATCAGGTCGCCCTCTTCGGTCTGCAGACGGATCGCGTGGGTGGAGATCGCTGCCAGTAAGTCGCTGAACTGCATGGGTAACCTGCCTGATAATTCACGGTTGACGAGAATGTCCGTATTCAGTTTTGCCGCTTGGATCGGCAGTGCCGGGCGCCCAGGAAAAAATAGCGGGCGCAGCCGAGGGCCTGGAGTGGCTTCCGGCAGGCTTGGAAAATTAAGGTATCTGTGGGCTGGGGGGTGACATGGGAAGCGGGGACAAGTGCCCGGCTGAAGGGTTCCACCGGACTCTGGCGGTTACCCTTCTCTGTGGATGCCAAGGCGGCCCGGACCTGACAGCCTCAGGGTAAACAAGGTGCGCGGGACATGGTAAAACAGCGCCGTGCCCTTTCCGGAGAACGCGGCGATGACGTCCAAACTTGAACAACTCAAGCCATTCACCACTGTGGTCTGCGACACCGGCAATCTGGAAGCCATCAGCCGCCTGCGGCCCGTGGGCGCCACCACCAACCCGTCGCTGCTGCTCAAGGCCTGCGCCATCCCGGAATACGCAGAGCGATTGCGTACCGAAGGGATCCGACAGTTTGCGCGGGATCAGGAAAAACTGGAAAAGCTGCTGGCCTGCGCATGACTGCACTCTCTCCTCTGGCCCAACCACGCACGTTGGTGTTCCTGACCTACCCGCACATGGGCTTGCTCGATCTGACTGGCGCCCAGACGGTGTTCTGGGCCGCGACCAAGGCCATGGCCGAGCGCGGTTTGCAAGGTTATGTGTTGCACAACGCCAGCCTGGCGGGCGGGCTGATGCCGACCGCCGAGGGCTTGAGCGTCGACACCGTCGCCTTGGCACAGTTTGACCCCGCTGCCATCGACACCCTGGTGGTACCCGGCGCGCCGGCCATTGAGCAAGCCATGCTGGAAAATACCGCGCTGGTGGACTGGTTGCGCAACGCCTCCGGCCAGGCGCGACGGACCGCCTCGGTGTGCAGCGGCACGTTTTTGCTGGCGCTGGCGGGCTTGCTGGAGGGGCGCCGCGCGGCAACGCATTGGGCCATGTGCGAGCTGCTCAAGCAACGCTTCCCGAGCATCGAGGTGGACGTGGACGCGATCTTCGTGCAGCAAGGCCAGGTGTGGACCTCGGCGGGCGTCAGCGCCGGGATCGACCTGGCGCTCGCGCTGGTGGAGGCTGACTGCGGGCGCGAAGTGGCGCTGCAAGTGGCACGCGAATTGGTGGTGTTCCTCAAGCGCCCCGGTGGCCAGGCGCAGTTCAGCCAGGTGCTGCAAGCGCAAACCGCCGACAGCGCCAGCTTTGATGCGCTGCATGCGTGGATCAGCGACAACCTGCGCGACAGCGACCTCAGTGTCGAGCGCCTGGCCGCGCAGAGCCATATGAGCCCACGCAACTTTGCCCGGGTCTATAAGCAAAAAACCGGTCGCACCCCGGCCAAGGCCATCGAACTGTTTCGCATGGAAGCGGCGCGCCGCATGCTCGAAGACTCCCAGCGCAGCATCGACCAGATCGCCGGGCTTTGCGGGTTTGGCGATGAGGAACGCATGCGCTGCACCTTCCACCGCCACCTGGCCATCTCACCCCGCGACTACCGCGAGCGCTTTTCCCGCTAGGCCGGCAGAGCTGGCAGTCATCCAGGGTTATATGTCCTTTCGGACAGACCCTGCTGCTTTTACAGTGATCCGGCAATGCCTTGCGGCTTACCTGGTCTCTGGAGCAACCCCATGAAACAACACATTCTGATCATTGGCGCCGGGTTCGGTGGCGTGTGGAGCGCCTTGAGCGCGGCTCGGCTACTGGATAAACACGACCGCAACGATGTGCGCATCAGCCTGCTCGCCCCCCAAGCGGAGCTGCGTATCCGCCCGCGGTTCTACGAGCCCGATGTACATACCATGCTGGCCCCGCTTGATGCGCTGTTCGACGCTGTGGGCGTGACCTTTGTGCAAGGCGCCGCCGACAGCATTGACGCCACTAATAAGCAAGTGACCTACCGCAACGCGGCCGGCATCCCGGCCACCCTCGCCTACGATCGCCTGGTAGTGGCCGCCGGCAGCCGCTTGAACCGCCCCGGCATGGACGGCATCGAGCATGTGTTCGATGTGGATCAGATCGAAGACGCCGCGCACCTTGAAGCCCATATCAACGCCCTCAAAAACCTGCCCGACACCCCGGCCCGCAATACCGTGGTAGTGGCCGGCGGCGGCTTTACCGGTATCGAGACCGCCACCGAAATGCCGGCGCGCCTGCGTGCTGCACTGGGTGAGACGGCCAACATCCGTGTGATCGTGGTCGACCGCGGGCCGCAGATTGCCGCGTCCATGGGCGATGGCATACGCCCATCGATCATCGAAGCCAGCCAGGCACTGGGACTTGAATGGGTACTGAACACCTCGGTCGCCTCGGTGGATGCCGGTGGTGTGACCCTGGCAGATGGGCAGCGGATTGAATCGAGCACCGTGATCTGGACCATCGGCTTTCGCGCCAACCCGCTGACCGAACAGATTGAGGGCACCCGCGATGCCCAGGGCCGCCTGCACGTGGACGCCCACCTCAAGGTCAAGGGCCAGGCTGACATCTTCGCCGCTGGCGACGTGGCCTACGCCGCCACAGACGCGCTGGGCAACTTCGCTGCCATGTCCTGCCAGCACGCCATCGCCCTGGGCCGCTACGCCGGCAACAACGTTGCCGCCGATCTGATCGGCGTGGCCCCCATGGCCTACAGCCAACCCAAATACGTGACCTGCCTCGACCTCGGCGCCTGGGGCGCGGTGTACACCGAAGGCTGGGACCGTCAGCTCAAGCTGGTGGGCCAGGAAGCCAAGGAACTCAAACAGCAGATCAATAGCGTGTGGATCTACCCACCGATGGCAGAGAGAGCGGCGGCGTTGGCAGCGGCCGATCCGTTGATTCCGGTGGCGTAGAACAGTCAGTCAAGCGAACGCATTGCTCAAGGCAGTGAAGATCAAATGTGGGAGCTGGCTTGCCTGCAAAAGCGGTCGTGCAGCAACAGATGCAGTGGCTGACACACCGCCATCGCAGGCAAGCCAGCTCCCACACTTAGTCTGCAGTTATCCGGTGGATACGGGGCGATCAGCTTGGCATCGGGGCACCACCCTGCCCAAACCGCCGAATCGCCAGGCAATACCCCACCAACGCCAGCCCAGCCAGCAAACCGCCCGCCGCGCCGATCCAGGCGAAGCCGAAGTGGCTGCCCACCCAACTGCCCATCAACGCGCCGCCGCCGATGCCAATGTTGTAGATCCCGGAAAACATCGCCATGGCCACATCCGTGGCATCCGGTGCCAGCACCAACACCTTGGACTGCATGGCCAGGCCAAACCCCATGATCGCCATGCCCCAGAAAATGCTCAGCCCCACCAGGTAAGACTCGGCGCCGCTCAACGGCAGCATCAGCGCCAGGCACGCGGCGAGGATAGACACTGCGCCGATCACGAACAGGTGGGGGTTGAAGCGATGCACCAGGCTGAACAACAACGAGCCGATGATGCCAGCACCACCGAACACCAGCAGGATCAGGGTCACGGCACTGCCGCCCAGGCCGGCGACGCCTTCGACGAAGGGTTCGATGTAGCTGTAGGCGGTGAATTGCGCAGTGACGGTCATTGCGGTCAGCACGTAGAGCGCCACCAGCGCCGGGCGCTTGAACAGCAACGGCAGGCTGCGCAGGGAGCCGGAGTTCTGGCTGGGCAGCAGCGGCAAGCTGCGCGCCAGCCAGAACACCAGGGCGGCGGCGAAGGCGGCGATCACCAGAAAGGTGGTACGCCAGCCCATGGCCTCGCCCAACAGACGGCCTAACGGAATACCCAGCACCATCGCCAGGGACGTGCCGGTGGCCAGCAAACCAAGGGCCTGCACCTGCTTGCCCTCTGGCGCCAGGCGCACAGCCAGTGAAGCCGTGATCGACCAGAACAACGCATGGGCCAGGGCAATGCCGACCCGACTGACCATCAGCAAGCCGAAGCTGGTGGCCACGCTGGAGAGGATATGGCTGGCGATAAACAGACCGAACAATACGATCAGCAGCTTGCGCCGTTCGACGTTGCGGGTCAGCAGCATCACCGGCAGCGAGGTCAGCGACACGATCCACGCGTAAATGGTGAGCATCAGGCCGACGCTGGCCACGGGCATGTCAAAGCTGGCACCAATGGCGCTGAGCAGCCCGACGGGGACAAATTCGGTGGTATTGAACACAAACGCGGCCAGCGCGAGGGCGATGACCGGTTGCCAATTGGCTTGGGGGGTTGCGGCTGAAAGGCTCATTGACGGGCGCGGTACTCTGACGATGATCAAGCGGCCACCCAGGACAAGCGCCGCCGCCGAGCATTCTATAGGTTTCTCGCACCGCTGTTGCTGCGGATCGTCGCCCCAGGGTTTATGGCGAGGTCATGGTAATCACGTAATTGCCCGACTGAATCAGCTTGCCGGCGCGGTCTACCAGCACGTACCGCTGATCGTAATAGCGCCCCTCGCCGGTGTCCGCTACCAGCCGCACGTGGGGTACGTCGACGCTGACCACCGGCGCGACACTGCGCACCTCGATTCGGCTGCCACGACTGGATTGGGCGCAACCGCGCAGTTCCATTACCGAGCCGCTGCGCGCATTTGTCGCACACCCTGACTCGACAATCGCGCCGCTGAACCTGATGGTGCCCTGCCCCACGGTCTGGGCGGCGCCGCAGGTACTTGCCCACAGGCCCAGGAGGCCAGTCATTACCGCAACACGACGAACGTTCATGCCGACACTCCTTCTTGGGTTAGTTAAGAAGTAAGTCGTCGGCACGCCGGTTAACTTGAGCTTATTTACCCGCGAATGAGAGGTGCATCACGGATCCACCTGCCCCATCAATTCAGGAATGCTCTCCGGCCGCTGGGCATAGCGTTGGGCCAACGCCGCGCAGACCATCAACTGGATCTGGTGAAACAACATCAACGGCAAAATCAACACGCCCATGCTCGCCCCGGCAAACAGCACCTGCGCCATCGGCACGCCGGTCGCCAGGCTTTTCTTCGAGCCGCAGAACAGGATGGTGATGCGGTCTTCCTGGTTAAAGCCAAACGCCTTGCCCAGCAGCGTCGACGCCACCAACACCAGGGCCAGCAATACGCAGCAGGCCACCACCAACCCGCCCAATTCCCACAGCGGGATCTGGTGCCAGATGCCTTCGTTGACCGCCTCGCTGAAAGCCCCGTAGACCACCAACAGAATCGAGCCCTGGTCGACGAATTTCAGCCAGGCTTTATTTCGCCCGACCCAGCCCCCAATCCAGCGGCTGGCGACTTGCCCGGCAATGAACGGCAGCAACAACTGCACGCTGATTTTGACAATCGCATCGACTGTGGAGCCGCCATCCCCATGCACGTTGAGCAGCAGCGCTACCAGCAGCGGCGTCAGGAAGATGCCGAACAGGCTGGACGCCGCCGCGCTGCAGATGGCCGCCGGGATATTGCCGCGGGCCAGGGAGGTAAAGGCAATCGCCGATTGCACAGTGGCCGGCAAGGCGCAGAGGTAGAGCATGCCCATGTACAGCTCGTTGCCGATCAGCGGCGACAGCACTGGCTTGAGCGCCAGGCCCAGCAACGGAAACAGTACGAAGGTCAGGCTGAACACCAGCAAATGCAAACGCCAGTGGCCGGCACCGGCGACGATGGCCTTGCGCGACAGCTTGGCGCCGTGCAGGAAAAACAGCAGCGCGATGGCCAGGTTGGTGACCCAGCCGAACGCCACGGCGGTCTGGCCGCTGGCGGGCAGCAGTGAGGCGAGGATCACGGTGCCGATCAGGGTGAGGGTGAAGTTGTCGGGGAGAAACCGGGGCCGGGTCATAAGCAATTCTTCCAGGGGTTGCCAAGAGCGTCGCGACGACTCTAACGTAACCACCTGTTACCGACTAACGCCAATGAGCCAGTAAATGCCGCCTAAAGGACATGAAAAAGCCGTGCGCCGCAGTGTACCTGGGCTTTCCAGCCTGCCGAGGCCGGTGTACGGGCGTACTGAATCCTTGCCCAACCGGGCGCTGACACGACGCCACAGCCACCCGTGGGTGCAGTTGTCCTACGCGATTTCCGGGGTGCTGGAGATCCAGACCAGCGTCGGTCGTTTTGTCGCGCCACCGCAGCGCGCCGTATGGATTCCGGCCGGCATGCCCCATCGTGTGTTCAGTTCGCCCCATACGGAAATGCGCAGCTTGTACCTCGATTGCAGCGTCACCGCCTGGGCCGCCGAGCGTTGCCAGGTGCTGGAGGTGAGCAGTTTGTTACGCGAGCTGATCCGCAACTTCAGCCAATTGCCGGTGGAATATACCGAGGACGGGCCGGACGGGCGCCTGGCTCAGGTACTGCTCGATCAGCTCGCCGCCGCGCCCCAGGTGGATTTGATGTTGCCGCTGCCTCACGACGCACGGCTGCGGCAGATCTACCGCAGCCTGAACCTGCACCCCGAGCAGCAGACCACCTTGGGCGAGTGGAGCCGCAAACTGGGGGTCAGCGAAAAGACCCTCAGTCGGGTGTTCCTGAGTGACACCGGGCTGACATTCCGCGCGTGGCGCCAGCGCCTGCGCCTGTTGAGCGCCCTGCCCGCCCTGGAACAAGGCGAGCGGGTGACGGATGTGGCACTGGGGTGTGGCTATGAATCGACCTCAGCCTTTATCAATGCATTTCGTCAGCAGTTCGATTCCACCCCCGGTGAATTCTTCCGCTGACTCTCCCACGACGCAAATAATCCCCAAACCCACGCTCGGCTGGTATTGTGCCGCGCTTTGAAACACAGCAAACGACTGCGAGGAAATGGACGTTGAACACTGACGAAAAAATGACCGGGGACCTGTTCGAGGTTGATAAGCGCCTGTCACTCAAGCCCGTGGTGGACTTCAACGCCTACCTGCGCAGCGCCTTCGGCGACGGCCCTTGCACCTGCGTGCGCTGCACGGCCAACGGTGGCGATGAAAGCGGTTATGAGTTCCAACACACCTTCGCCTTCGAGGGTAAGCCGGTGCACCGTCGCTTTGCTTCGACGGCGGGCAGTGATGTGTTGATGGTGTTGAAGAAGGCATGGTTGTCGTACACCAAGGCCGAGCTGCCGCTCAGTGGTGCGTTGGCGCTGGATACAGTGAAGGAGTTTGTCGAGCCACAGTTGCACAAACGCCTGGCGCCGCTGTTTGTCGCCAGTGGGTTGGTCAAAGATGTCGAAGGTGAATTGCGCATCCAGCCGCAAGCCGCAGCCTGACACCGGCCAATGTGGGAAACAGCACTGTCGAAGCAAAGAAGATCCATGTGGGAGCGGGCTTGCCTGCGAAAGCAGTAGCGCAGTCACAGATGCAGTGACTGACACGCCGCCTTCGCAGGCAAGCCAGCTCCCACATTGGTCATGCATCGCCCACAAAATCAGCGTCCGGCACAGATCCCCTGTGGGAGCTGGCTTGCCTGCGAAAGCGGCGTGTCAGTCACTGAATATTCAACTGAACCACCGCTATAGCAGGCAAACCAGCTCCCACACTTTTCCGGGTATTGATTTAGAAACCGGGAACGCTTTGTACGCGCAACTCAGGGGTCAGTTCGTCCAGCGGCTCGGTGAGCGGCCGGTCGCTCCCACCCGGCAGCAGGATCACCTTGCGGCATTCCTCTTAAGGGCGAAGCAGCCCCTTCAGTGTTCCATCAACCTTGATCAAGACCCGATCAATGGTCGCCGCGAGTCTGGGCCAACAGCAGGTCGACTACCTGGCGCAAGCTGGCAAGCGCATCGGCGCCGCTCGCCTGGGCCTGGGCCTGCCAGCGCAACTGCTCGGCCGCGCTGTTGCCGCGTCGCAGCAGCGCCTGCAGGGTATCGAACAGCAGCGGCTCGGCCATGGCCTCTGCGGTGGCGGCAAAGGTCTGCCGGGCGCATTGCAGCCATTGCTCAGCGCTGCCCAGGGTGCCTGCGTCGTCCAACGCGAAGGTGCCAGCGGCACCATAACGTTTGGCCTGCCAGCGATTTTCCTTGAGCAGCCAGCGCGCCTCGGCACTGAACCCGGCGCCAGGGCGCTGCATCGCGCAGGCATGGGCGACCATCACCCGAAACAGCGTGGCGAGGGCCAAGGCGTCCGTCAGCCGTGGACAGGCGTCGGTCATGCGCAGTTCCAGGGTGGGATAACGTGCCGCTGGGCGAATTCCCCACCAGCCATTGCCATCGGCCTTGATCGCGCCGATTCGCTGTAACAGGGCCAGGTAGCGCTGGTACTCGGCCCAATCGCTGAAGTGTTCCGGCACGCCCATGCGGGGCCACTCGTCGCACGCGGCCTGGCGGTAGCTCATGAAGCCGCTGGGCGCGCCGTCCCAGAAGGGGGACGAGCAACTGAACAGCAGCAACAACGGCAACCATGGCGACACCTGGTTCATCACCGCGATACGGTCCAGCGTTTGCGGCACCTGCACATGCACATGCAGCCCGCACAACACACTGCGCCGCGCTACATATTGAATATCGTCGAACAGTTGCCGGAAATGCGCCTGATCGGTTGGCCGCTGCCCACGCCAATCGGCCAGGGGGTGGCTGCCGGCGCACACCACACCGAGGCCGAACTCAGCCAGGGATTGCGCCAGGTTGCCGCGCACTGCCCGGAAGTAGTCCGCCGCTTCGGCGCTGGAGGTGAACACCGGAGAGGCCGCCTCGATCTGGCCCTGGAACATCTCAAACGAGAAGCCCGCGCCAATCGCTTCGCGACAGGCCGCCAGCACTGCCGCCGAGGGCTCGCCGACCATCTGGCGGCTGTGCAGGTCGGTGATGAAGTATTCCTCTTCAATGCCAAAGGTGAGCATCGGGTATTCAGCGCAATCGGGTGACAGTCAGCGCGACCACGGCGATGCGCTCCACCTGCTCATAGCCTGGCTTTTCCAGTTCTTCACCGAAAACGTCCGGGTCCAGTTCGCGGTAGGTCCAGCCGTAGGCGTCGCTGCCCAGCAATGGCTTGACTGCCTCCAGGAAAGGGTCGCTGCCGGCCACCATCGCCACCCCGGTATACAGCAACAGGCTACCGCCCAGGGCCAGGCGCCCGATGGACTCACTGACGATGCGCAGCGACAACTGCTCCCCCAAGGCGCCGCCGCCATGGCGATAGGCGCGCTGGCGGTCATCTTTCATGTACGGCGGGTTGGCGACGATCAGGTCGAATTCGCCCTCCACACTGGCCAGCACGTCACTGTGGTACACGCTGACGTTATTCAGCGCGGCCAGCTCGGCATTCACCGCGGTCATGCGCAGAGCACGCGGGTTGATATCCACCGCCAGCACCTGGGCGTCATGCCGGGCTTTAGCAATCACCAGCGCGCCGACACCGGCGCCACAGCCAATGTCCACAGCGCGCTTGAGCGGCTCGAAACGCTGTTGCAGATAGGCTTCGATCACGTGGGCAAAGCGGTAGCTGTCGGGGCCGAAAAACACCGCGTCCGCCTGGTCGGTGGGATAAGGCGAATGGGCGAACAGCAGCTCGTCGAGGCTCGACCATCGCACTGAGCTGCGCCATAACGCGCCGTGCTTTTCGATCACATCCGCTTGCTGCAATTCTTCACGCAGGGCCTCGGGCAACAGGCCTTGATCGAACGGCATCGACCAACCGAACACATCGCGCAGCGTCATTGCCAGGGGCGTCGCCAGCCGCCGATAGACACGCTCATGGGTCAAGGGCGTTGGCGTGATAAAGCGATAACCACCCTCCTTCAACCCGCGGCCCAAATTCAACAAGGCACGATCAGCCAGTTGTTGCGCAGACATAGGCACATTCCTTAGCGCAGGCGCGCGCGCAGTTGGATAAAGCGGCGAGTGGCATACAGCCCGGCAGGCGTGCAGTGACGGCGTGCCGACAGCCACGGGATCAGTGCATTGAGCTGTTGCACATCGGGCAAGTTGCACAACGATTCCGCCAGGGCCTGGGTATCAGGATCCGCGGGACGATGCTGCTCGCGGGAAAACCGGCTGCCGCGTCCCGGCCGCACGGGCGGCACGCGTTCGCTGGCAACCCATTCACCCGCAATCCAGTCATGGATCAGTTGTTTTTCATAACCGCTGAACACCCCGAACATCGCGGCGCCAGCGCCCTCGACCAATTGCCAGAAGCGGCTGTTGGCGGGGTCCTGGTTGTGTTTGATCCAGCCTTTGTCTTCGAGGGCCTTGAGGAACGCGCCGATCTGCCCAGGCTGAGCCAGCCATTGGTTGACGGTCTGCCCTTCGAAGCGGCAATAGTCCGAATGCATGTGCTGGCCGAAGGCGCGCTTGCGTTCGAGCATCGCCACCACCTCGTCCTGCAGGTTGAACTGTTTGATCACAGCCGTAGTACCCGGCCCCAGATCGTTCAGGCGGTAGCCTGCGGCCACGCGACGATAAAAATCCGCCCTGCCCTCGCCTAGCGGCAACAGGTTCAGCACCGATTGCGCCGCCTTGCTCGCGTGGCCGCTGCTGGCGTTGTCGATGGTGACATGCAGCGTGAAGTAATAAGGGTCGATACCCAGCTCACTGAGTTCATAGGCGGTGATCAACAGGTGCAGCGGCAGTTGCTCGTAACCCAGGTTGAAGCCAATAACCTCCGGCAGGAACTCGTCGGCGCACACGCCAAGCGCCAGTTGCAGCGCGCCTTGCAGGTAATGGTCATCCTCCAGGCCGGCTTCGCTGTCCACATCGTGCTCGCTGAGCAACTTGCGGTAGATCACCACATGGTTCTGCGCGGCTTCACCATCGCCCAATTCTTCCAGGTAAGTGGTGAGCAGGCCGTCGAAGCGCTGGTCTTGCCAATAGCGCAGCAAGCCATAGAGCCAGGCGCCGTCGACCTGTTTGGTGGGTGCCACGCGCTGCAGAAAGTACAACGCATGGGCCTTGTTCTGAAAATACCGCCGTGGCCCCCCTTGCCGGCGCTGCTCAAGGTAGTCGGCATAGGCCTGGGCCACCTCGGCGCAGCGTTGCTCGACCCAGGCCATCAGCTGTTCGGGCGCCTCAGGCAAGTCGCAGTCGGTGGCCTCTACCAGGGCCAATTGATCGTGCAGGTATTCACGCGCCAGTTCGGTGGCGTCTTGGGTTTCGCCATGCAGCTGTTGGTAGACCCGTTGATGGCGGCCCTGGGCCGAGTCGGTGAGAGAGGCCGGCTGGCCAGACAGCGCTGTAAGGAGTGTCATGATGGCAGTTTCCGCAAAGTCCGTTACAACGGGCCTCCCACAAGGTGGCCCTGCAAGAGCGCTTGAAAACATGCGCTTCTAAGATGCAGAACCTTGAGATGTGCGGAAAATTCAGATTGGATTGTTAACGTGGGGACAAGCGGTCGCGGTGCTATTGAGATGGGGACATTGGGTCACTAAATCGTGCCCCACGCGATATGAGGAGAAAATCAGGGATACTCTTGCCGAGCGTGCAACACGCTGACTATCTCGATGCGCTCTGCTGTTACTCGATACACCAGGACGTAATTGGGGTGAACGACGACCTCCCGCGTACCGGGCACACGGCCGTTCGGATACAGGTAAGGATGCTCGGTCAGTGGCAGAGGCGCACCTTCAAGACGTGTCTTGATACGTCGCGCCGCTCCAGGATTCTCTTCTGCAATGAAAGTAACGATGTCAATCAGGTCGCTGATAGCCTCATCAAGCCAAACAACGCTTAACATCAGGCTTTGGCCCTCTGCTTACGTTCTGCTTCAAGGATAATCGCCTCGACCCTCGCCATGACTTCGTCATGGGGTACACCGGGTCCGGGATTGGCCAAGCTTTTTTCGACTTTGGCGCGAAACCAAAGATCATGACTATTTGCCTGCTCCTCGGTTTCAAATTCGGAAACAATTGGGGAAAGTGGAACACCCATAAGATAACCTCCTGTATGAATGCTCAGCAGTTTAGTCCCAAGCTAGCAAGCTGTCTCGGAGCACCAGATGAAATGCAGGTGGCTCACCCACAAAAAAACAACGGCACGCAAGCGTGCCGTTGTGTTCAGCTCATTCAGCGAAATTACTTACGCGCCGCCTCCCACTGCTTGAGCAGGTCGTTGTAGTTCACGGTTTCGCCCTTGGGCTTTTCGTTGGCCAGTTTCGGCTTCGGTGCACCCGGCTGGTCGAACCAGTATTGCGCGTCACGCTCGGGGTTCATTTTCGGGCCGCACACCGGTTGCACCTTGGAGCGTTCCAGGCGCGTCATGATCGCATCCTGCTCCTTGGCCAGGTTGTCCAGCGCCTGTTGCGGGGTCTTCTCGCCGCTGGCCGCTGCGGCGATATTGCTCCACCACAGTTGCGCCAGGCGCGGGTAGTCCGGCACGTTGGTGCCCGTCGGGGACCACTCGGTGCGGGCCGGGCTGCGGTAGAACTCCACCAGCCCCCCGAGTTTGGGCGCCATGTCGGTCATGGCCTGGGAGTTGATATCGGACTCACGAATCGGCGTCAGGCCAACGATGGTTTTCTTCAGCGACACCGTTTTTGAGGTCACGAATTGCGCGTAGAGCCAGGCCGCGAGTTTCTGCTTTTCGGGCGTGGACTTGAGGAAGGTCCAGGAACCTACGTCCTGATAGCCCTTCTTCATGCCCTTTTCCCAATACGGCCCGACTGGGGACGGTGCCATGCGCCATTTTGGCGTACCGTCGGCATTTACCACCGGCAGGCCCGGCTTGACCATGTCGGCGGTAAACGCGGTGTACCAGAAGATCTGCTGGGCGATGTTGCCCTGGGACGGCACCGGGCCGGATTCGGAGAAGGTCATGCCCGCCGCTTCCGGTGGCGCGTAGGCTTTCATCCAGTCCACGTACTTCTGCGTGGCGAACACCGCCGCCGGGCCGTTGGTGTCGCCGCCACGGGTGACGCTGGAGCCCACCGGGTGGCAGTCCTCTACACGGATGCCCCACTCGTCCACCGGCAAGCCGTTGGGCAAGCCTTTGTCGCCGCCGCCGGCCATGGAGAACCAGGCATCGGTGAAACGCCAGCCCAGGGACGGGTCTTTCTTGCCGTAGTCCATGTGCCCATAAATGCGCTTGCCATCGATTTCCTTGACGTCTTCGCTGAAGAACTTGGCGATGTCTTCATAAGCCGACCAGTTCACCGGCACGCCCAGGTCGTAGCCGTATTTCTCCTTGAACTTGGCCTTCAGCTCCGGCCGCTCGAACCAGTCGGCGCGGAACCAATAGAGGTTGGCGAACTGCTGGTCGGGCAACTGGTAGATCTTGCCGTCCGGCGCGGTGGTGAAAGACAGGCCGATAAAGTCCTTGAGGTCCAGGGTGGGCGAGGTGAAATCCTTGCCTTCGTTGGCCATCAGGTCGGTGATGGATTCGGTCTTGCCGTAGCGAAAGTGCGTACCGATCAAGTCGGAATCGTTGACCCAGCCGTCATAGATGTTCTTGTCGGACTGCATCTGAGTTTGCAGCTTCTCCACCACGTCGCCTTCCTGCAGCAGGTCGTGGGTCAGCTTGATGCCGGTGATTTCACTGAAGGCCTTGGCCAGCACCTTGGATTCGTACTCGTGGGTGGTGAGGGTTTCCGACACCACGTTGATCTTCATCCCACGGAACGGCTCCGACGCCTTGATAAACCACTTCAACTCTTCAAGCTGTTGGGCTTCGGTAAGGGTCGAGGGTTTGAACTCGCTGCCGATCCATTTTTTCGCGGCATCTTCATACGCATCGGCCCAGGCCGAAGCGCTCAAACCACTGAGGGCCAGTACGGCGGCCAATGAAATGCTATGTCGCAGCTTATTGTTTTTATTCAACATAGAGACCTCCAGGTTAGTTTCAAACGGGGGCTTGCAGGAGCGAGCTTGCTAGCCCCAACGCATCACACTCAACAGCCAAACAAGGGAGAGCGCGGACGCCACCCAGATACTCCAGTCGGTAACGCCAATGACCAGCAAATGCAGGTAGGCGCTGCCGAGAAGACCGATAAACAAGCGATCGCCACGGGTGGTACTGATCGGCAGCAAACCGCGCCGCGGGATACTCGGCGAACGCAATTCCCAAGTGGTCATGCCCGCCAGAATCAGGGCAATGCCGCCAAAGAACAGCGCAGTGGGGGTGGTCCAGGCCATCCATTCCATCATCGACTCCTCTAGACCCGGCCCAGGGCAAAGCCCTTGGCCACGTGGTTGCGAACAAACCAGATCACCAGCATGCCCGGCAGGATGGTCAACACCCCCGCCGCTGCCAGCACGCCCCAATCAATGCCGGAAGCCGACACCGTACGGGTCATCACCGCTGCGATGGGTTTGGCGTTGACCGAGGTGAGCGTGCGCGCCAGCAGCAGTTCTACCCAGGAAAACATGAAACAGAAAAACGCCGTAACACCGATACCGGAGCCGATCAGCGGGATAAAAATCTTCACGAAGAACTTGGGAAAACTATAGCCGTCGATGTAGGCGGTTTCGTCGATTTCCTTGGGTACGCCGGACATGAAGCCTTCCAGGATCCATACCGCCAATGGCACGTTGAACAGGCAGTGAGCCAGGGCTACGGCGATGTGCGTATCGAACAGGCCGATGGAGGAATACAGCTGGAAGAATGGCAGCAGAAACACCGCCGGCGGCGCCATGCGGTTGGTCAGCAGCCAGAAGAACAGGTGCTTGTCACCCAGGAAGCGGTAGCGCGAGAACGCATACGCCGCTGGTAGCGCCACGCTCAGGGAGATCACCGTGTTCAGGCTCACGTAGTACAGCGAGTTGAGGTAGCCGGTGTACCAGCTCGGGTCGGTGAAGATCACCTTGTAGTTGGCCAGGGTGAAATCCTGCGGAAACAGGGTCAGGCCGCCGAGGATTTCGGTGTTGCTCTTGAAGGACATGTTCAACAGCCAGTAGATCGGCACCAGCAGGAACAGGATGTAGATCAGTAATGGAATTAGCTTGCGTTTGCTCATGCTGGCGGCCTCAGCGGTTGGCGTCGGAATGGGTCATGGCGGTGTAGAACAGCCAGGACACCAACAGGATGATCAGGAAGTACACCAGGGAAAACGCCGCCGCCGGGCCCAGGTCGAATTGGCCGACGGCCATTTGAGTAAGCGTCTGACTCAGGAAGGTGGTGGCATTACCCGGCCCGCCGCCGGTGAGCACGAAAGGTTCGGTGTAGATCATGAAGCTGTCCATGAAGCGCAACATCACCGCGATCAGCAGCACGCTCTTCATCTTCGGCAACTGGATATGTCGGAACACCGCCCAGGCCGATGCACGATCAATCCGCGCGGCCTGGTAGTACACATCGGGAATAGCGCGCAAGCCGGAGTAGCACAGCAGCGCCACCAATGAGGTCCAGTGCCATACGTCCATCACCAGCACGGTGACCCAGGCGTCCATGGTGTTGGCCGCATAGTTGTAGCTGATGCCCATGGCATTGAGGGTCGAGCCCAGCAGGCCGATGTCGGCGCGACCAAAAATCTGCCAGATAGTGCCGACCACGTTCCACGGAATCAGCAAGGGAATGGCGAGGATGATCAGCACCAGCGAGGACCAGCGGCCCTTGGTGGGCATGGTCAGGGCGATGGCGATGCCCAGCGGGATCTCGATCAACAGCACGCAAGCCGAGTAGATGAACTGGCGCAGCAGCGAGTCGTGCAGGCGCGGGTCGAGCAGCACCTGCCTGTACCAGTCGGCCCCGACGAAATAGCGGCTGGATTGGTCGAAAATGTCCTGCACCGAATAGTTGACCACGGTCATCATCGGGATCACCGCACTGAACGCCACCAGCAGGAACACCGGCAGCACCAGCCACCAGGCCTTGTTGTTCTGCACCTTGTTCATGGCGCCACCTCCAGCAGGTAATCGTCGGCGTAGAGCATCAGCCATTGCGCGGGGAAGCTGATGGAAGCCTTGCCTTCCGGCACCGGTTTGTCCTCGGCCAGGCGCACCTTGAGGGTGGCGCCATCGAGGTTGAGGGTCATGATCTTGTAGGTGCCGAGGTCTTCCACATGTACGACGTCGGCTTGCAGGGCGTCAGGGTTGTACTCGTCCCATACGTGGATAAATTCCGGACGAATGCCGACCTGGAGCTTTTTGTAGTCGGTGGTGTTGAGACGTTGCTGCATCGCTTCGGACAGCGGCAACAGGGTATTGGCGAACCCTACACCGCCAGCCTTGGCCTGCACCTCGATCAGATTCATCCCAGGGCTACCGATGAAGTAACCGACAAAGGTGTGGCTGGGCCGCTCGAACAATTCACGCGGCGTACCGAACTGCACAATCTGCCCGCCGTACATCACCGCGATCTTGTCGGCGAAGGTGGAGGCTTCCAGTTGATCGTGGGTAACGTAGACCATGGTGATATTGAACTGCTCGTGAATCTGCTTGAGCTTGCGCCGCAGTTTCCACTTCAGGTGCGGGTCGATCACCGTCAGCGGCTCATCGAACAGAATGGCCGACACGTCATCGCGCACCAGGCCACGGCCCATGGAGACTTTCTGTTTTTCGTCGGCCGTGAGGTTGCGGGCTTTTTTGCTCAGCAGGTTTTGCAGGTCGAGGACTTCGGCAATTTCCTGCACCTTGCTGTGAATTTTCGCTTCGGCCATGCCCTGGTTGCGCAGCGGAAACGCCAGGTTGTCGAACACCGTCATGGTGTCGTACACCACCGGGAACTGGAACACCTGGGCGATATTGCGTTTTTCCGGGGTGAGCTCGTTGACCACCTGAGTATCAAACAGCACCTGGCCTTCGGACGGGCTGAGCAGGCCGGAAATGATATTGAGCAGCGTGGACTTGCCGCAGCCTGACGGCCCGAGCAAGGCGTAGGCACCGCCCTGCTCCCACACATGGTTCATTTCCCGAATGGCGTAGTCTTCTGGCCCTGTGGGCGTAGGGCTGTAGCTATGGGCCAGGTTGCGCAAATGGATTTCGGCCATCAGGCAACCCTCGCGACACGGCGCCCGGGGGCCTGGACCAAGCGGCCCTGACCATCGAACACAAACAGTTTATGGGTGGGGATATACACGCGGATCGGCGCGTCGACATCGTATTCATGTACCCCCGGCAGGTGCAGCACCAGCAGGAAATGCTCACTGCGCACATGCAGGAAGGTTTCCGAGCCGCTGATTTCGGCGACTTCCACGGTCACCGCCAGCTCCAGGTCATCATCGTTGCTGGGCACCAGGCTGATATGGCTGGGGCGCACGCCAAAGCGGAATTCGCCTTCGCCGATAGGACGCAGGTCAACATTGAGTGGGAAATGCACGAAATTGGCGAAGCTCACTTCGTTGCCGCTGATGCGCCCTGGCATCAGGTTGATCGGCGGCTCGGAGAACAGCTCAGCGGCGAGGACCGTTTGCGGCTGGTGGTAGACCTCGGCGGCCTTGCCGCTCTGAATCACTCGCCCCTCGTGAAGAATGGTGGTGGTGCCACCCAAGGCCAGGGCCTCGTTGGGCTCGGTGGTGGCGTAAATGGCGATGGTGTGGCGCGCCTTGAACAGTTCGCGCATTTCCTGACGCAGCTCTTCGCGCAGTTTGTAGTCCAGGTTGACCAGCGGCTCATCGAACAGAATCAGTTCGGCGTCTTTCACCAGGGCGCGGGCCATGGCGGTGCGTTGCTGCTGACCACCGGATAACTCCAAGGGGTGGCGCTGCAGGAATTTCTCGATGCGCAGCATCTTGGCGGTTTCCAGCACCTTGCTCTGGATCACCTCCTGGGACACACCGGCCTGACGCAACGGCGAGGCGATGTTCTCGAACACGGTCATGGTCGGATAGTTGATGAACTGCTGGTAGACCATCGACACATTCCGCAGGCGCACCGGCTTTTGCGTGACATCCACGCCGTTCATCAGGATGCAGCCGCTGTCGGGCTTGTCCAGGCCGGCCATCAGGCGCATCAGGCTGGTCTTGCCCGACAGGGTGCGACCGAGCAGGACGTTGAAAGAACCGGCTTCGAACCGCAGGTTGGCGTCGTCGATCCAGGTTTGGCCGTCGACAACGCGGGAGACATGTTCCAGGGTCAATGACATGACACGACCTTTTTTATTATTGGAATGAATCTGGTCCGTTGTCAGAGCGAGTTTCGTGCCAAAACCGCAAGCGCTTGATGTGTAAGGAGATGGGTGAATCATGATGTTCAGGCGTGAACAATCCGGCTGAACAACTGAACACTGCCGGGGTTGACAATGAACAGTTGTGAACAACACTTTATGCGCGACGAAGATCAAATGTGGGAGCGGGCTTGCCCGCTCCCACATTGTTCGATGTCCGACGTTAGATGGCGCAAGACCCGACAACAATAATAAAGAAGGTCGCACGATGGCCGAACCCTTGACCCACGACACCCTTATCCAGGAATCCTGGCGCCGTTGCCGCGCCTACGGCCTGGACCACCAGAGCGCCCCCAGCTTTGACCAACTGCCCGCCGAAGGCATTCGCCAGCTCCTGGAAAGCCAGCATTCCCTGGTGCAGACCACCCACCAGGAAGTATTGCCCTACTACGAGAACATCCTCAGCAATTCCAATTGCCTGATCATGCTGGCCGACAATCAGGGCCAGGTGCTGACCTCGTGGGGCACCCAGCGGTTTATCGAACCCACGCTGGCCCGTGGCTTCAGCCCCGGCGCCAGTTGGATGGAACGCGCCAGTGGCACCAACGCCATCGGCACAGCGCTGGCCTGCGCCCAGGCCGTGCATATTGAGCACGATGAACACTTCCTCAAGGCCAACCGCTTCATGACCGGTTCCGCGGCACCGATTTTCGACGCCCAGCGCGAAATCATCGCGGTACTGGACGTGTCCAGCGACAGTTACCTGCCGCCCTCCCACACCCTGGGCATGGTCAAGATGATGAGCCAAACCGTGGAAAACCGGCTGATCCTCAACCTCTTTCGCGGCGAACATTTCCAACTTACCTTCAACACCGGCCTGAGCAACCTCGACAGCCAATGGGCCGGCCTGCTGATCTTTGATGAAAGCGGCCAGGTGCTCTCGGCCAATCGGCGTGCGGATAACCTGCTGGGCATCAGCCTCTCGCGGGTGATGATCGACAGTCTGTTCAAGGTGTCGCTGCTGGAGTTGCTCAACCAGCCGGAAGGGCTGCCCTTTGCGTTGCAAGCGGCGGGACGCAATCGGTTCCAGTGCCTGTTGAAGCGCCCCAGGCAGATGCCGGTGCAGGCCCGGGTGTTCAGCCAACCGCAGCCGCCAGCACCGACCTCGATCAACCTCCAAACCCTGCATTTTGGCGATGTGCGCGTGGAAAAAGCCGTGCGCCAGGCCGAGCGCCTGCTGGAAAAGGACATTCCGTTGTTGATTCACGGCGAGACCGGCGTGGGCAAAGAGGTGTTCGTCAAAGCCCTGCACCAGGCCAGTTCCCGCAGCCGGCAGGCGTTAATCGCAGTGAACTGTGCGGCGATTCCCGCAGAACTGGTGGAATCGGAACTGTTCGGCTACGAAAAAGGCGCCTTCACCGGCGCCAACCAAAAAGGCAGCATCGGCCTGATCCGCAAGGCGGACAAGGGCACGCTGTTTCTCGACGAAATCGGTGATATGCCGCTGCCCACCCAGGCCCGCCTGTTACGGGTATTGCAGGAGCGCTGTGTTCAGCCGGTGGGCAGTAGCGAGGTGTTCCCGGTGGACTTGCGCATCATCTCGGCAACCAACCGCGCACTGCGCGAGCTGGTGCAGGCCGGGCGCTTTCGCGAGGACTTGTACTACCGCATCGGCGGCCTGACCCTGGAATTGCCGCCGTTGCGCGAGCGTACCGACAAGCAGGCGCTGTTCCAGCAACTGTGGCAACAACACCGCGAGCCGACGCAATGGGCCGGGCTGAGCGCCGAAGTGCTGAGGCTATTCGAGCAACACCCGTGGCCGGGGAATTTACGCCAAGTGAGCAGCGTGTTGCAGGTGGCGCTGGCAATGGCCGAAGAGCAGCCGATCCGCGCAGAGCACCTGCCCGATGATTTTTTTGTGGATTTGCAGGCGACAGTGCCGCTGCCTAAACCTGAACACCTGGATGAAAGTCTCGACCTGAGCCAGCGCCTGGAAGCCGTGGGCGGGAATATTTCCCACCTGGCGCGAGAGCTGGGGGTGAGTCGCAACACCCTGTACAAGCGCCTGCGCCAACACGAAGGCTGATTTAACGCCAGCTCCAGGAAACGCCGGTGTAGATACCCCGCCCATCAGCGGGGGTGGAGCGTGCAGCGTCCATGCCTTTGTCGTCGTAGCCCGGCGTGACGGTGTTGGCGTAACGGCGGTTGGTGAGGTTGCGCAGGTCGACCCAGGCTTGCCAGTCCTGCTTGGGCGCGTCGTAGCCGAAAGTGGCGCCGAGGGTGGTGTAGGCCGCCGCGTAGTAGGAATTGGCGTAGTCCACCGCTACCCGTGATGCATGCTCGGTATTGAGGCTGGTGTAGAAACCCGTCGGGTGGCTGTAGCGCAGTTGCGCCTGGTAATAGTGCTTGGGAATGCCGGGCAAGGCGTTGTCGCCGAAACGCTCGTCGTCGCGGTAGTGGAAGTCGCTGAAGGTGTAGGCCTGGCGCAGCTCGAGCTTACCGCTGCCGCCGCCGTCCCACAGCGGGCTGAGCAGGCTCAGTTCCACGCCCTGGTGCACGGTGGGGCTGGCGTTGGATTCGGCGATGATAGCGTTGCTGGTGGCAGTCTGGGCCTGGGTCTCCACGGAAAGCAGCTCGTGGCGAACTTCCGAGCGATAGAGCGCCAGGTCCCATTGGCCGAGCCAGGCTTCACCGCGCCCGCCGACTTCCAGGGTGGTGGCGGTCTGATTACGCAGCTTCACACCTTCGCGCTGCAACCCCGTGGCTGCCCCACTGCCCGGGCCAAAGTATTTGTTCGAGCCCCAGATCATCGACCACGCGTGCGGTGGCTCCACCGAGCGGCTCAGGTTGCCGTAAATCTGCAGCTGCGGGGTGAAGTCGTAACGCAGGCCAAGGCGCGGCGCGTAGTCCCAATCATGCTGACTGAGAGGCGCCTGGCCGTCGGGGTAAGTGACCTGGGTTTCGCGGCGCGTATAGATGGCGGCAAGGCCGGTGGTCAGCCACAGATCCTCCACCAGTTCCAGCTCGTTGCCTACATGCAGCACAGTATCGGAGCCCAGGTAGCTGTAGTCACGGGTCTTGGTGCCGGGGGCATAAATGGCAGTATTGCCCGCAGGGATGCGCACGTATTCCGACGCGCCGTTGTTCGGCATCGCCTGGGTGGTACGCAGGCCGAGGGTAGTGGTGCTGGCGTGGCCAAACAGGCTGTCCTGGCGGATGTAATTCAGGGTGCCGCTGATATCGGTGTAGGCAACTTTGAGGCGATTGGTGCCTTCGCGCAGGTCCATGGGGTAATCGTGATAGGCCAGCCCGACCTCGACCCGAGCGTTATCGTCCAACCGCAAGGTGGTCTTGTTGGCAATCCAGGTAGAGCCCGGTTGCAGGCGCTTTGAATCGCGGGCGGCATTGAGGCTGTTGGCGGCACGCGGATCATGGCTGATCTGGTCACGCGTGAGCCTGCCGGGAGAATCGTTGGTGGTTTCGCGATAACGCAAGTAGAAGCGCGTTTCCAGGTCCGGGTTAAAGCGGTAGCCGAAGTTGGCGGCGATGCCCTTGCCGGTACCAGCGCTTTGGTGCTGATAACCGTCGGACTCCGAATCGGTGAGGCTGATGTAATAGTCGGCGTCCCCCAGCACTTGCCCGGAACTGACTTCACGCTGGGCATAGCCGCGACTGCCGACCTCATAGCGCACCTGTAGCTTGGGCGCGTCCAAGCCGGTGCGGGTGACGTAGTTGACCGCACCGCCCAAGGCCAATGCACCCTGATCGAACCCGTTGGCGCCACGCAGCACCTCTACCCGGCTTTGCCACAGCGGGTCCTTGAGCTCATAGGGCGTGCCGCCTGGGCCGGTAAGCGGCAGACCGTCGAACATTTCATACAGGCCGGATGCATGGGCACCGGGGGCGCGGTTCAGGCCCGAGCCACGAATGGACACCTTCACCCCTTCGTTATTGGCCGTCTTGGCGTACACACCGGCCTGGTACTTGAAGACATCCTCGTTGGTGCTGACCCGTCCCTGTTGCACGCTATCCATATCGATGTAATTGGTGCCACCGGGCACGCTTTTGAGCTGTGCCTGGGCGATTTCTGCGGCGCTGGCCTCAGCCGTGGTGACTTCAACCGGCGCCAATTGCAAGCCTTCAGCCTGTACCAGCGAACTGAGGGTCAAGGCGGCAAAAATAAACGGGGGGTGGCGCAGCAGCATTGGGGCAGGTCCTTGGAATCCGGGAACGTGCCGGGCCAAACCCACCACGCGAACAGTGATGGGAAGGCAGGCATGCCCGTCAGGTCACTCCTTGATGACGGACAGGGGCGTTTTAAAAACAGGATGGATCAGGTTTGCCCGTCAGGCGTTGCCAATGCCCGCATCAGGTCATCGGCATCCGACCCCGGCGGAAAGCGAAAGCCATACATTTCGTCAGTGGCGAGAATCTCCCCCAAGGTGTCGCGCAACTGGACTTCCGTGGGCGAGTCACGCAATAACTTATGCGCCGGCAGCAATAACTCGGCAGACACGCCCTGGGCGGTCGCGGCGTCAATCACCGCATAGAGGATAAACCGCAAGCGTATTTCGCGATCCGTGGGCCAAACCGTTTTTCGTTTACCCAAGGGAGGGCCTCGTGTTTAAGAAAAATCCGAGGCTATTGCCCGCAGGCAGGCGTTTCAAGCAGCGCGAGGCAAGATAGGCCGCTTCCTACAACGGAAAGGGAAACACCGCACCGATTGGTCCATGCAATGGCCTCACTGCACCGGCAGGAAGTTCATCAGCAACAGGCTTTGTGCGTAATTGAGGCCAATGCGCCGGTAACGCTCATCAAGGATTTGGGTAAGCAGGTCCAAACGCGCGACGATCTTGCCGAACTCAACGGCAAAACTGAGGTTACTGCCCTCCTCTGATATCTCGTTGGAAAACAACAGCAGCACGCCATTGGCATCCTGACGCTGACTGAGCAGCCAGGTGGCCTTTTCGATATTGCGCGCGGCATTGCTGACAAACTGCGGGTTGATCGAGTCGGTCACATAAAACTGCGTACGCCCGCCGTGAGCGGTCACGAGCATGCTGCCAATCGCGTAGATGAACGCGCCGACGCGGTCGCCCCGAAAGTCAGGGCTCAAGGAATAACTCAGGGCAGCCAGGTCACTACGATCTCCCAGTGCGGGCAAGGGTTGGCGATTTTCGATGGCCTGACGGATTTGCCGGGCGGCGGTCACCGCATCCGGATAGCCCGATTGACGCCACTGGTTGGGGTTGCGCAGGTAGAGCTTGCTCATCAGCAAGTAGAGGCTTTGCAGGTTGTCACGCATCCCCAGGGTGGCCATGCGATCGACGCTGGTCTGGAAGAATTCATCGGGCTTGCCATCGCTGAACTGCCTGGCGATATCGCGGCCCTGCTGCTGGCTGCAGCCCACTGCGCACAGCGCGAACATCGCAGCCAGCAACAGCGGCCATCGGGTGGTAAAAACCGTTAACGTTCGATCCATCGGCACCGGGTCTGATTCTGTGGGCCACGCGCGGGAGTCGGGTGGCCGGGACAGGGGTAGATCAGCAAAATGGAAAAAAGTGCAGCGGTGCGGGTCAGATCAGCATAGGACTACAGACGCTGATCTGACCCGACACTTGATTCCCCGGCGTGCTAGAGCACTACCGTCGCAAGCATCCCCAAGGCGCCCAGGCAGAACCCGATCAACGCGCCCCGCCCTGGAGCTTCATGAAACAGCGCCCAGACCACCACAGGTTCCAGCAGCAATAACGAAGTGACCGAGACTACCGTGACAATCCAGATATCACCGACAACCACATACCCCAGCCAATAGGCGCCCAGCAGGCAAAGCCCGGCAAAACACATCAAGACCACGGGAAGTACAAAGGCCTCCCAGGAACCACTGCCGGCCTGGGCCAACTTGGCGGTCACCACCTCACTGTAGATTGCACAAAACTCACCGACCACCATCAACCCTAGAGCAAAAACTCCGAGTAATTCTTTGGACATATCAAAAACTCCTTCGTATTCAGCGCACTGTTTTTCAGTTCCCAGTCGGCAGTGCTGCAGCCGTCGTGAGAGTCGTTGCCTTGATACGAAGGGTTCTTGAAAAGGCCCGAATTACCGAAATGCTTTTCCATGCTCATGTCCTTCAAAGGGTTGAGGCTCAGCGATCCAATACAGTGCGTGCTGATCATAGAGGCATCGTGAAGCCATTCACAATTATGCGATGCCAATACTTAAGGATTACGGTTAATTAAATGCGCCGAAAACCGCAATAAAAACCCGGCGCTGGGCCGGGTTTCATTGATCGGAAGGTCTTCAGGTAGCGGGGTGCTCACTTGCTACGGAATCCGCCGCATCTACATCCGACATGTCCTCCTCGATCGGGGCCTCGTCATCCGGGGGTAGCGGGATTTTGTCCTCATCGCGCCGTGGGTCATGCCCCGTCTCGTTATCAGTGTTACGAGTAACCGCTTGCTGGGAAATGTTGCCTGGGGCTTTCTCGTTGATTTCCATACTGGCTCTCCGTGTATCGCTCGGGATATCCGTGCTTAAGATTGAGAGGTAGCAACGGATGGAGAGTGCCGGATGTTAGACGAATGGTGGTTCGTCTTTGCAAGGTATGAATGCGAAAAACAGCGTTTATTTGATTATCAGCACACCCAAACCCCAGAAACGCAAAAGCCCCGCTTTCGCGAGGCTTCTGTGTAAATCTTGGCGGGAAACCAGGGATTCGAACCCTGGAGACGCTATTAACGTCCGCCGGTTTTCAAGACCGGTGCATTCAACCACTCTGCCAATTTCCCTTGTGCATCACGGGATTATAGTAGCCCATCCCGTGTCAGCGGGCGCCATAATACCCGAATGAAACACACTGTCAAACTCTCTGCATCGCTTGTTACAAGGCGTCTGTTATGATCTTTGCGACTGAACGTTTCAAAACTGAAGGAGTGTCGCCATGCGCGAACAGAATTACGCAGTGAATGGCAACGCGCAGGCTGAGCAGCTTGAAGTCAGCCGCGTGTTGCGCAACACCTACGGCTTGCTCGCCCTTACCCTCGCATTCAGCGGCGTGATGGCTTACGTGGCCCAGCAGATGCGCGTCGGCTACCCGAATATCTTTGTCGTGTTGATCGGCTTCTATGGTCTGTTTTTCCTGACCAACAAGCTGCGTGACTCGGCCTGGGGCCTGGTGTCGGCGTTTGCCTTGACCGGTTTCATGGGCTTTATCCTCGGCCCGATCCTCAACCGTTACCTGGGCATGGCCGGCGGTGCGGAAGTGGTCAGTTCGGCGTTTGCCATGACGGCCCTGGTGTTTGGTGGTCTGTCGGCCTACGTGCTGATCAGCCGTAAGGACATGAGCTTCCTGGGTGGCTTCATCACCGCGGGCTTCTTCGTGTTGCTGGCGGCGGTGGTGGCCAGCATGTTCTTCCAGATCAGCGGCCTGCAACTGGCGATCAGCGCGGGTTTTGTGCTGTTTTCCTCGGTGTGCATCCTGTTCCAGACCAGCGCCATCATCCACGGAGGTGAGCGTAACTACATCATGGCGACCATCAGCCTGTATGTGTCGATCTACAACCTGTTCATCAGCCTGTTGCAGATCTTCGGCATCATGAGCCGCGATGACTGATCAGCAAGCGCTATAAAAAATGCCCCGTATCGCAAGATACGGGGCATTTTCATTTTCAGACCCGATAAAGCTCAGTACTGATTAGGCTCCATTTCCAACTCGACCTTGAAGCGCTTGAAGATATCTTGCTGGATGCGTAGCGCCAGCTGGGCGATCTCCTGCCCGGTGGCGGAGCCGTAGTTGACCAGCACCAGCGCTTGCAGCTTGTGCACGCCTGCATCGCCCTCCCGGAAACCCTTCCAACCTGCCTTCTCGATCAGCCAGCCGGCGGCGAGTTTCATTTGGCCGTCGGCCTGAGGGTAGGCTACCAGATCCGGATACTGGCTTTGCAGTTCAACCGCCAGGGCCTGGGACACCAGTGGGTTCTTGAAGAAGCTGCCCGCATTGCCCAGCTCTGCCGGGTCTGGCAGTTTCTCGCGGCGAATGCTGCAGATCGCACGGCTCACATCGCTTGGCGTGGCGTGGGCGATGCCCTGCGCGACCAGGCGCTGTTGCACCGGACCGTAGTCGAGTTTCAGGTGAGTGGCACGGCTGAGGGAAAAGCGTACCCGCAGGATCAGCCAACGCCCGACTTCGTGCTTGAACAGGCTGTCACGGTAGGCGAACTTGCATTCATCGAGGCTGAATTCCCGCAGTTCGCCCGTCTGGCGATCCAGGGCAGTGAGGCCGGCGAAGACATCCTTGATCTCTACGCCATAGGCACCGATGTTCTGCATCGGCGCGGCACCGACAGTGCCGGGGATCAGGCTGAGGTTTTCCAGGCCGCAAAAGCCGTGTTCAAGCGTCCACAACACGAACGGATGCCAGGCTTCTCCCGCTTCGGCTTCGACCACCACGTGCGTGCCATCATCGCTCAGCACACGAATGCCTTGGGTCGCCATACGCAACACCAGCGCCGGAACGTCCTGGGTCAGCAGCAAATTGCTGCCGCCACCGATCACCAGCAACGGCACCGCATGTGCGGCGGCATAGGCGATGGCCTCGCGCACGTCAGCATCACTGTGGGCCTCGGCAAATAATTGCGCGCTCACATCAATGCCAAAGCTGTTGAATGGCTTGAGCGATACCTGCGCACGCACTTGCAAGGTCATAACCGCCCCTTCAATTCGATCACCAATAAGTCACAGGCGCGTTCGATCAGGTCAAGGACCCGTTCGAAACCTTGCTCACCTTCATAGTAAGGGTCTGGCACCTCGTCCACTTCGCCATCAAAGCGACGCAGGAACAAATCCAGCTCCGCCTTGCCCTGCCCTGGCTGCATGGCTTTAAGGTTGCGCAGGTTACTGTTGTCCATGGCCAGGATCAGGTCATAGCGGGCAAAATCAGCACGGGAAACCTGCTGGGCACGCTGGCCCGACAAGTCATAGCCGCGCGCCAGCGCCGCACGCTGGCTGCGCTGGTCCGGCGGGTTGCCGATATGCCATTCTCCGGTGCCAGCAGACGCCACCTCAACCTGGCCAGCCAAGCCTGCTTCACGCAACTTATGGCGCAAGATGCCTTCAGCGGTTGGCGAGCGGCAGATATTACCCAGGCATACAAACAGAACTTCCATCAGGCGCCCAGCAGGCGACGGACGCGTTCGAGGTCTTCCTGGGTATCGACACCCGCTGGCGGTGCTTCCAACGCATCGCCCACGTGGATACGCACGCCGTGCCAGAGGGCGCGCAGTTGTTCCAGGGACTCGGTATTCTCGAGCCAGCACGGGCCCCAACTGACGAAGTCGTGCAGGAAACCGGCGCGGTAGGCATAGATGCCGATATGGCGGCGATATGGCACGCCCTCCGGCAACACGTCGCGATTCCTGGCAAAGGCATCCCGCGCCCACGGCAAGGTGGAGCGACTGAACGTCAGTGCCAGGCCATTGATGTCGCTGACCACTTTCACCACGTTCGGGTTGAACAGCGTCTCGATGTCTTCGATCGGTTCGGCCAGGGTCGCCATACGCGCCTCGCCATGGGCCGCGAGGTTGGCAGCGACCTGATCGATGACCCCCGGCGGTATCAATGGCTCGTCACCCTGCACGTTCACTACGATCGCGTCGGGTGCCAGACCCAGCTGAGTGGCGACTTCGGCCAGGCGATCAGTGCCGGAGTTATGGTCTTCGCGGGTCAGGACAGCTTCGGCACCAAAGCCTTTGCACGCCTCGATGATACGCGGGTCATCGGTGGCCACCACCACCCGTTCGGCGCTGCTCTTGCACGCTTGCTCCCACACCAGCTGGATCATCGGCTTGGTGCCGATCATTTGCAGCGGCTTGCCCGGCAGGCGGGTCGAGGCATAGCGCGAGGGAATGACAACGGTAAAGGCGGTGGTCATTTATCCAGGCGCTCATCGGTGGTCAGGGTGCGGGCTTCGCTTTCGAGCATGACCGGGATGCCATCGCGGATAGGGTAAGCCAGGCCGGCACCTTTGCTGATGAGCTCGGTTTTGTCGGCGCTGAGCTTGAGCGGGCCTTTGCAGATCGGGCAAGCAAGGATATCGAGCAGTTTGGTGTCCATGAGTGTGTCCTGGAAAAAAGCGTTTTAAGGCAAAAGACGGTTGGGCAACAGACGCATCAGCTGCGTGTCGAACCAGGCGACGAACGCCGGCGACGGTACCGCATCCACCGCAAGGTACCACCAGTCGGGCTGGGCAAAGGCGCGGCACTTCACCGCGTCCTTTTCGGTCATGACCAGCGGCAATGACGGGGTAAAATTCAAGACCTCGGCGCTGTAGGGCGCGTGATCGGCAAAAGCATGGGGTAGCGCCTGCCAGTGTAGCGTTTCAAGGGTATTGAAGAAACGTTGCGGATTGCCTATGCCGGCCACCGCATGCACCTGCTGCCCCTTCGGAAAATAGGTGACCGGCTGGCGCTCGCCGCTGTGCAGGTTGACCAGCGCTGTGGGCTGCAGGCGGAAGGCAAAGCCATCTTCACGGTCTGAAAGGGCACCGTTATAAAGCACCCCGTCCACACTCTGCAGGCGCTCCACCGGTTCGCGCAACGGCCCGGCAGGCAGGCACCGGCGGTTACCGAGGCCACGGGCGGCATCGATCAGCACCAGTTCAAGATCGCGGGCCAGACGATAATGCTGCAGGCCGTCATCGGATAGGATCAGGTCCAGGGGCTCGCAGGCCAGCAGGGCCTTTACCGCACGACTGCGATCAGGATCGATCATCAGCGGTACACCGCTGCGCTGCACGATCAGCAAGGGTTCATCACCGGCCACCTCGGCACTGTGGCCGGCCTCGACCCGCCACGGCAACTGCGGCGGCTTGGCACCGTAGCCTCGACTGACCACTCCTACGCGCAAGCCGCTGCGTCGGCAGTGCTCGATCAACCACAGGATCAAAGGCGTCTTGCCGGTGCCTCCCACTGTAATATTGCCCACCACGATCACTGGCACAGACGACTGATAAATCTCGCCCTCGCCCGCCACGAAGCGCGCACGCTTACGTTGAACCACGCAGCGATACAGCGACTCCAGCGGTCGCAGCAACATTAGTGCTGGATGACCTTCGTACCATGCCTTGAGTAAACGGTCGGAGATGGCCATCAGGGCGGGCTCGCCGCCTCGACGGTGGTCATGCGCAAATGGCTGAAACCGAGCTTGCCGGCAGCGTCCATGGCGGTGATCACGGCCTGGTGCGGGGTTTTGCCATCAGCGCTGATGGACAGCGGCAACTGGGTGTCGCCACCAGACTCCTTCTGCAACGCCTCCATCAGGCTGGCAAGGTCATTTTTCTCCAGCAACTGGTTATTCACTGAAAACACCCCTTCGGCGCTGATAGCGATGTCCAGTTGCTTGACTTGCTGGTCTTCGGCAGGCGAGCCACTCACCGCTTCAGGCAGGTCGACACGCAACTGGGTTTCCCGAGTGAAGGTAGTGGTCACGACAAAAAACAGCAGCAGGATGAACACCACATCGATCAACGACGCGAGGTTGATATCAACATTTTCCCGTTGCTTGCGGCGAAATTTCACGCTTTGCCCTCGACCAGGTCTACATCACGGTCGCCCTGCACCACCTCCACCAGCTTGATGGCTTCCTGCTCCATGCCGACCACCAGCTCATCAATGCGACGCAGCAGGAAACGGTGGAAGAACACCGAAGGGATACCTACCATCAGGCCGGCTGCGGTGGTGATCAACGCCTTGGAGATCCCCCCGGCCAGGACCGCTGCGTTGGTGGTCATGCCCGAGCCTGTGAACGAGCTGAAGATATCGATCATGCCGAGTACTGTGCCGAGCAAACCAAGCAGCGGCGCCATGGCGGCGATGGTGCCAAGGGCGTTGATGTAGCGTTCCAGTTCATGGATGACCCGGGCGGCCGCCTCTTCGATGCACTCCTTCATGATCTCACGACCATGCTTGGAATTGGCCAGACCGGCGGCTAGGATTTCACCCAGCGGCGAATTGGCGCGCAGCTCCTTGAGTTTTTGCTTGTCGAGCTGCTTGTTCTTGATCCAGCCCCAGACCTGCCCCAGCAGATGCTCGGGGGTGACGCGACTGGCGCGCAGGGTCCACAGGCGTTCGGCAACGATGCCGAGTGCAGCGATGGAACTCAGAATGATCGGCAACATCATCCAGCCGCCGGATTTGACCAATTCCCACACAGTGAATGCCCCCTCGAAAAAGTGCGCCACTTTATCATATAGGTTCGACAGCGGGGTTCGTCGGCTACACACCCGCCTGTTGCGGCTCGGGTCTTTGGTAACACGCGATTACGGTAACGGTTCGCGCCAAAAACGGCGTTGACTGCGCGCAACCATCGGTGGCAGAAACGCCCCCAGGCGCAAGCGTACGGCACCCTGCTCGGCGCTGTCGTAAACCCGGCTGCCCAGCACGTGGTAGCGCTCCAGGACCTGCGGATGGGGATGACCGAACGTATTGCTGCGCCCGCGGGAAATCAACACCGATGTGGGCGCCAACCGTTGCAGGAACGGCCAGGATGAAGAACTGCGGCTGCCATGGTGCGGGGCTTGCAGCCAGTCGGTCTGAACCGCCAGCGAAGAGGCCAGAAAAGCCTGTTCGGCGGCGCGATCAATGTCACCGGTGAGCAGCAGGCGTTCTCCACTGGCCTCAACCTGCAACACACAAGATCTAGGATTGCCATCAAGTCCATCAGCCCACTGCCACAATTGAAATGACACACCCTCCCATTCCCATCGTTCGCCGCTGGTACAGGGTTGGGTGGCAAGAAAGTCTGGCAAACCTTCGGTTTCACCGCCCACCACACGCTTGACGGGCAACCCCCGAGCCACCGCCGCCGCACCCCCCGCGTGATCAGCATCAGCATGGCTGAGCAGCATCATGTCCAACTGGGCTACCCCGAGCTTTTTCAACGACGGCAACACGACGCGCGCGCCCAGGTCGACAGGCCCCGAGCGCGGCCCGGCATCGTAGAGCAACGTATGATGACGGGTGCGCAGGATCAGTGCCTGCCCCTGGCCGACGTCCAGTTGCACCACATCTACCTGCCCGTGGGGCACCCACTCCCTGGGCGCAAATACAGCCATCAACAGCATGGGCCAGCCCAGCACCCGGAACGGCAACCCCTTGGGCAGCAACAAAATCACCGCGCCAGCCAGGCTAACCAACCAATACCCCAAAGGTACCTCGGCGGGTACCCAGGCCGGCAATTGCGCGGCCAGCAACCCCAGGCCTTTAAACAATCCGTCCAGCGCACCGCCGGCCAGCCACAGCAGCCCCTCCCCAGCCAGCGGCACCCACAGCAACGCCGTGCCCAGCAGCGCCAAAGGCAGCACTACCAGGCTGATCCAAGGCACGGCAAGGAGATTGGCCACAGGTGCGCTGAGGCTGATGGGCAACCCCAGCACCAGCAACACTGGAAACAAACCAATGGCAATCAGCCACTGGGGCCGGGTCCACACCTGCCAGGCGCTCCACGGCCCCAGGCGCCCGCCGAACGCCAACAGCAACACCGCGACCGCCGCAAACGACAACCAGAACCCTACCTGCAGGCTGGCCAAGGGCTCCAGTACCAGCACGCCGTTCAGTGCCAGCAGCAACGGCCACCACACGCCCAAATGGCGCAAACGCAGACGCCACAGCAGCACCAGGCCGACCATCATGCAGGCCCGTTGCACCGGCACGCCGAACCCGGCCAGCAGCCCATAACCCAACGCCGCACCAAATGCCAGACCGCACGCCCACGGCAGCCACGGCCAGGTTCGGGGCCAGCAACCATAACGCGCCAGCATCGCGACCAAGCCGTAGATCAACCCCGCCAGCAAGCCGATGTGCTGCCCGGAAATCACCAGCAGATGTACCGTGCCCGTGTCCTGCAACACCTGCCAATCCTCAGGCGCCAGGCCGGAACCGTCGCCCAATACCAGCGCCGCCAAGCCCGCCTCGCGGCCTTGGGCATCCACCGCCATCAGGCGCTGGCGCACAGCATCGCGCCAGGCATTGCGGGCCGGTGCGAGACGCTCACCGTCTTTTACCGTTGCAGTGGCACCGATACGCTGGGCCAGCAGCCAGGCTTCATGGTCGACCCCATGGAAATTGAGCAGGCCCGCAGGCCGCTTGAGTGTCAACGCCAGACGCCAGCGTTCACCACTGTTCACCACTGGCCCCCCGTGCCAGGACACGCGGATACGTTTGGGCAGCCGAACCTTGCGCGACCGGCCGTCGGCCAGTTCAAAGCGCACGCCCGTACCCGTCTGCTGAGGCAAGCCCACCACACGCCCCTCCACCCAGCGAGTCTGCCCGTCCAGGGCCGGCTGCAGCCGATCATCCAGCGCCCGCTGCGCGCTGAGACAGGCCCAACTCAAGCCCACCAGAAAGAACGCCACGGGATAGGACCGAAAAGGCAACAGCATCAAGGCCAGCACCAGCATTGCCAACAACCCGGCGCCAGGCGGCAACACCGGTAACCACCGCAACGCCAGCAACCCCAGCGCCAACGCCAACATCCCTGTCTTCATGGATCATCCTTTTCCAGTGATCCACTCAGTCTTAGCCGGCTGAACGACAGCGCCTATGATGTTTTGTCACAAAGTCTGAATTTTCTGTTTATAGAATCCGGGCATACTTGCCCCTCGAATTGACTTGGACCCCTTATGCCCCGGCGCTTATTCAAACGGTACATGCCCGATCCCAGCAGTATCAGGGAACACAAGTCATTACAGTTTCTTGGCACGCTGCTGCATGACCCCAACCTCTGGCACCTGAACCGGCACTCAGTGGCTCGCGCCATGGCGGTGGGTTTATTTGCGGCGTTTATCCCGATTCCATTACAGATGTTGCTTGCCGCGGTCCTGGCGATTTCGGTGCGCGGCAATATGCCTATCGCCATCAGCCTGGTGTGGTTGACCAACCCCATCACCATGCCGGTGGTGTTCATTTGTACTTATATGACCGGCGCCTGGCTGATGAATGTGCCGCCACGCAGCTTGCCCGATAACCTTACGTGGGAATGGATCAGCGGCCAGTTGAGCACTCTTTGGCAGCCATTCCTGCTGGGTTCGGTGGTATTGGGGGTGGTATTGGGCGCCTTGGCTTATTGCCTGACCATGGCGTACTGGCGCTGGTGGGTGGCGCACCAGTGGAAAAAACGCAAACTGCGCCGGCGCTGAGCGCTAACGGGCCAGCAAACGCAAATGCACCCGCAGACCCTGCCCGGTATTTTCCGCCCATAAGCGACCGCCCTGGCGCTGCACGGCGTTGCGGGCAATGCTCAGGCCCAGGCCGAAACCGCCATCGCCGGGGCGCGAGCCGTCCAGGCGGGTAAAGGGCGCGAAGATGCGCTCCAGATCATCCTCAGCAATCCCAGCCCCCTGGTCCTGCAGCCAGACATGCCAATACTCCCCCTCACGACATCCGTCGAGTTGCACGCAGCCCTCGTGGGGCGAGTGGCGTATGGCGTTGCGCAGGATATTTTCCAAGGCCTGGGCCAGTGCATTGAGGTTGCCACGCACCCAACTGTCCGCGGGTAACAGGCACGGCAAGCGCGATGCGGACCAACCGCTTTCAAAACAGGCATTCTCGCGCAATATGTCCCACAAGGCCTGGAGCTGAATATCTTCCTGGGGCAACGGTGTAGTTTCGCTGTCGAGCCAGGCCAGTTGCAGGCTGTCTTCCACCAGGCGCTGCATGGCGTCGATTTCCCGACCCAGGCGCTCGCGCAGCTTGGCCAGGTCTTGCTCGCTGTCGCAGGCTACCCGCAGGCGGCTCAAGGGTGTGCGCAGTTCATGGGACATATCGCGCAGCAACTGCTGCTGCAAACGCACCGTGCCCTGCAAGCGTTCGGACATATGGTCAAAGGCGCGGCCCAGCTCGCCCAGTTCATCCTGGCGGCTGGTGGCATCCAGGGACATCCTCGTATTGAGTTGGTCCGCACGCCAGGCATTGGCCTGCTCGCGCAATTGATTGAGGGGCATGATCAACAGCCGGTAAAGGCCGATGCACAGCAAGAGGGTAAACAGACCTGGAATCACACCATTGGTGACCACCCGCCAGAACAGTTGATAGCGCCCAGGCATAAAGCGCTGCGGCAGCTCGATCACCAGCGACCCTGCGCCAGGGTCGACCGGAAACGGCACCTTCATCCAGGGCAAGCCGATGACATGCCGGCTGACCGGCCAATCCAATCCACGCAAAAACGTCAGGCGCTGGCTTTCCTTGTCACTCAAGGGCGTGCTGCCCAGGGACTGCAGGTCGTTACCGATCACCCCTACCCAAGTGCTTTCGCGCTCTGCCATCCGCTGCAGCCAGGCATCTACGCCCGCGCTGCCTTGCGTACTCCACGCCAGTTCGGCACCCGCGGCATAGCCATTGAGAATCTCCCGCGACTTGTCGGACAGGTAAGCGCTCTGCTGTTCCATGTAACGGCCCCACGACCAACTGAGCCAAATCATCAGCAAACAGAAGGCGATCAACAGGCAGGCCAGCTTCCAGAACAACGAGTGCTTGCCGGGCAGTCGCTCAAAGCCCTTCATCGTGACCGCTCAGCACGTAGCCCTTGCCCCATACGGTGCGTACTTCACACTCGCTGTAACCGATGGCCTTGAGCTTGCGGCGGATCTGGCTGACATGCATGTCGAGGCTGCGGTCGTGGGGCGCATAACCGCGCTGCAACACCTGCTGATACAGGAAGGCTTTGCTGAGGACTTCTTCGGCGTTGCGGTGCAGGGTTTCCAGCAGGCGGTATTCGCTGCGCGTGAGCGCGGCCCACTGGTCCTGGCAGGACACATCGCAGCGTTCATCATCAAAGTGCAGCACCCGGGCATCTTCAAGTGCCGGGGCGCGCGTCGGCTCGGGCCGGCGATCCAGGGCAACGCGGCGCAGGATCGCTTCAATACGCACGCACAGTTCAACCATGCTGAACGGCTTGGGTAAATAGTCGTCCGCGCCCAGGCGAAAACCGCTGATACGGTCGGCTTCAGCGCCCAGGGCTGACATCAGGATCACGGGCATGGCGTGGCTCTGGCGCAAGTGAGTGAGGATCGACAAGCCGTCCAGCCCTGGCAGCAGAATGTCCATCAGCACCAGGTCGAAGGCCTGGGCACGGGCCAGTTGCAGGCCCTGCTGGCCGTTCTGGCACCAGGTCACCTGGAAACCACTGCGGCCCAGTTGCTCGTGCACGTAGGCGCCCAACACAGGGTCATCTTCGATGGTCAGGATACTGGGTAGGCCAACTGCTGCGGGAGTCATTAGCGTCTGCAAGTCATTCTCAATCACTGATTATTCAAGATTAACCGTTCACAGGCAATCGCCACCCGGCGCCGAATGGCCCGAAGATTGCCGCATGTCATTAATTTGCAAGATTCCAGGCCGCGCAAATGGCTACACTGCGCAGGTGGCGCTGGCCGGATGCCGGCGTGGATGATTGATAACAACGTGGTAGCAGGAGAGTGGCGTGCTTAGAAGAATGGGGATAAAAGGCCGCGTACTGTTGCTGACCTTATTACCGACCAGCCTGATGGCGCTGTTGTTGGGCGGCTATTTCACCTGGATGCAGCTGTCGGAGTTGCAGACCCAGCTACTGCAACGCGGCGAAATGATCGCCGAGCAATTGGCACCGCTGGTGGCCCCAGCCATGGGCCACAAGGACACCGACCTGCTGGAGCGTATCGCCACCCAGTCCCTGGAACAGCCGGATGTGCGCGCCGTGTCGTTCCTGGCGCCAGACCGCTCGTCCCTGGCCCACGCCGGCCCGACCATGCTTAACCAGCCACCCACCGGCAACAGCTCGCAACTGTTACAGCGTTCCGGCAACGACGCCACCCGCTATCTACTGCCGGTGTTTGGCCGCCATCGCAACCTGGCGGGCGAGTTGATTCCCGATGAGGCCGACCGTCTGCTAGGTTGGGTGGAAGTCGAGCTGTCCCACAATGGCATGCTGTTGCGCGGCTATCGCAGCCTGTTCGCCAGCCTTCTGCTGATCGCCATCGGCCTGATGTGCACCGCCGCCCTCGCCCTGCGTATCAGCCGTACCATCAATTCGCCGATTGGCCAGATCAAGCAAGCGGTGGCGCAGCTCAAGGACGGCAACCTGGAAACACGCTTGCCACCCTTGGGCAGCCAGGAATTGGACCAGCTCGCGTCTGGCATCAACCGCATGGCCGAAACCCTGCAAAATGCCCAGGAAGAGCTGCAACACAGCATCGACCAGGCCACCGAAGACGTGCGCCAGAACCTGGAAACCATTGAGATCCAGAACATCGAGCTGGACCTGGCACGCAAGGAAGCCCTGGAAGCCAGCCGTATCAAGTCGGAGTTCCTGGCCAACATGAGCCATGAGATCCGCACACCGCTCAACGGCATCCTCGGTTTTACTCACTTGCTGCAAAAAAGCGAATTGTCGCCGCGCCAGCTGGATTACCTGGGCACTATCGAAAAATCTGCGGATAACCTGCTGGGCATCATCAACGAAATCCTCGATTTCTCGAAGATTGAAGCCGGCAAACTGGTGCTCGACAGCGTGCCTTTCAACCTGCGCGACTTGCTGCAAGACACCTTGACCATCCTCGCCCCCGCCGCCCATGCCAAGCAGCTCGAACTGGTGAGCCTGGTGTACCGCGACACGCCCCTGGCATTGGTGGGCGACCCGCTGCGGCTCAAGCAGATCCTGACCAACCTGATCAGCAATGCGATCAAGTTCACCCGCGAAGGCACCATTGTGGCCCGGGCAATGATCGAGGACGAGCAGGAAGACAGCGTGCAATTGCGCATCAGTGTGCAAGACACCGGCATTGGCCTGTCCAACCAGGATGTGCGCGCCCTGTTCCAGGCATTCAGCCAGGCTGACAACTCGCTGTCGCGCCAGCCCGGCGGCACCGGTTTGGGCCTGGTGATTTCCAAGCGGTTGATCGAGCAGATGGGCGGCGAAATCGGCGTCGACAGCACGCCGGGTGAAGGTTCGGAATTCTGGATCAGCCTGAACCTGCCCAAAACCCGTGACGACGTCGAAGACCTGCCCGCCGCGCCGCTATTGGGGCGTCGTGTGGCCGTGCTGGAAAACCACGAACTGGCGCGCCAGGCCCTGCAACATCAATTGGAAGACTGCGGCCTGGAAGTCACGCCGTTCAATACCCTGGAAAGCCTGACCAACGGCATCACCAGTGCGCACCAGACCGAACAGGCCATCAGCCTGGCGGTGCTCGGCGTCACCGCCAACGACATTCCGCCCGAACGCCTCAATCAACACCTGTGGGACCTGGAACACCTGGGCTGCAAGGTGCTGGTGCTGTGCCCGACCACCGAACAGATGCTGTTCAACCAATCGGTGCCCAACCCCAACAGCCAACTGCAGGCCAAGCCTGCCTGTACCCGCAAGCTGCGCCGCTCCCTGGCCGACCTGATCAGCCCGCGCCCTTCACGCAGCGAACCCGGTGAGCCGTTGTCCAGCCGTGCGCCTCGAGTACTGTGCGTGGACGACAACCCGGCCAACCTGTTGCTGGTGCAAACCCTGTTGGAAGACATGGGCGCCAAGGTGCAGGCGGTGGAGAGCGGTTACGCGGCCGTCGACGCCGTGAAGCAGGAAACTTTCGATTTGGTGTTGATGGACGTGCAAATGCCCGGCATGGATGGCCGCCAGAGCACCGAGGCGATCCGCCAGTGGGAAAGCGAGCGCCACGGCACGCCGCTGCCGGTGGTGGCCCTCACGGCCCACGCCATGGCCAACGAAAAACGCGCTCTGCTGCAAAGCGGCATGGACGACTACTTGACCAAACCCATCAGCGAACGGCAGTTGGCCCAGGTGGTATTGAAATGGACCGGCCTGGCGCTGCGTAACCAAGGCCCGGAGCGTACCCACGAAGGCGCGTCCCAGGGCGTGCAACTCTTGGTACTCGATCACGAAGAAGGCCTGCGCCTGGCCGCCAACAAGGCCGACTTGGCCGCTGATATGCTCGCCATGCTACTGGCCTCCCTGGAGGCTGATCGCCTGGCAATTACCCACGCCCGCGAAGCCAATGACAACCACGCCTTGATCGAGCGCGTGCACCGTTTGCACGGCGCCACCCGCTACTGTGGTGTTCCGCAATTACGAGCAGCCTGCCAACGCGCCGAAACCCTGCTCAAGCAGGATGACGCCAAGGCCATGGCCGCGCTGGACGAACTCGACATGGCAATTGCGCGGTTGGCCAGTGAAGCCAGAGTGAGTGCCTGACCCTGTTTTCATGGGCAACGAATCAACAATGTGGGAGGGGGCTTGCCCCCGATAGCAGTGTGTCAGTAGACGAGTCCATCGCTGATGTACCGCTATCGGGGGCAAGCCCCCTCCCACATTCAGTCAGCATTCCAATGTGTAAATTGCAGGGAGCCTTCTTAATGCGCGTCATTCTCTTCAGCAGCCAAACCTACGACCGCGAGAGTTTCCTCGGCGAACCGCTGCCGGCTGGCCTGGAACTGCAATTCCAACCCGCCCGCCTCAACCTCGATACCGTGGCCCTGGCCGAACACCACGAGGTGGTCTGCGCCTTTATCAACGACGACCTCAGCGCCCCCGTGCTGGAGCAACTGGCCAAGGGCGGCACACGCCTGATTGCCCTGCGCTCGGCGGGCTACAACCATGTCGACTTACCCGCCGCCCAGCGCCTGGGCCTGACTATCGTGCGCGTGCCCGCCTATTCGCCCCACGCGGTGGCCGAGCATGCCGTCGCCCTGATCCTGGCCCTCAACCGTCGCCTGCACCGGGCCTACAACCGTACCCGCGACGGTGATTTCAGCCTGCACGGGCTGACCGGCTTTGATCTGGTCGGCAAAACGGTCGGCGTGGTCGGCACCGGTCAGATAGGAGCGACCTTCGCCAAGATCATGGCCGGCTTCGGCTGCCAGTTGCTGGCCTACGATCCCTTCCCCAACCCACAGGTGCAGGACCTCGGGGCCCGCTACGTGAGCCTGCCTGAACTGTTGACCGAGGCGCAAATCATCAGCCTGCACTGCCCGCTGACCGCCGACAGCAAACACCTGATCAATGCCCGCTCGCTCGCGCAGATGCAAACCGGTGCGATGCTGATCAACACCGGACGTGGTGGCCTGGTCGATACGCCGGCACTGATCGAAGCGCTCAAGCTGGGCCAGTTGGGCTATCTGGGGTTGGACGTCTACGAAGAAGAAGCCCAATTGTTTTTCGAGGACCGCTCGGACCTGCCCCTGCAGGATGACGTGCTTGCCCGCCTGCTGACCTTCCCCAACGTGATCATCACCGCGCACCAGGCCTTCCTCACCCGTGAAGCCCTGGCGGCGATTGCCGGCACCACATTGGCCAACATTGCCGCGTGGGCCGATGGCCGCGCACAGAACCTGGTCGAGGGATGATCAGCGGTCACATACCAGGCTCATGATAGGCCGGCACCCGTGATAGGATGCCGCGCCTATTTGGAGGATCCATGGCCGAACACGATTTCCGCTTCAGCTTGCTGAGCCCGCAACACACCCTGATCGAATGCCGTGCCCTGGTGCCGGGCCGTTACCAGGTCACCGGCAACGGTGGTTCGATCAAACATGGCGACGTCCTGATCGTCAGCCTGCGCGGCAGTAAAACCCTGTCGATGCGACTCACCGTCGAAGGTGACGCACGCTACTCCATCCGCCCGGCGGGCCAGTGGGTCGCCATGGCCCAAGGGCCGAAGTTCGGCGAACTGGAGATTCATACCTGGAAGGTCAATTGCGACAGCTGCGACGCCGTGCTGGAGTTTGAATTCGCGGTGGAAACCAAGCTGACCAAAGCGCCGCTGCAACCGGCTGCCAACGCACGTATCAAAGAACTGGGCTGGGCCAGCGAAGGCGATAAGCACCGCTGCCCGAAATGCCAGCAGGCCGCGCAATGAAAGGCCGGCTGCTGCTCGCCGCAATCGGCCTGGGCCTGGCAGGCTGCGCCGCCGATGGCGCCAAGCTCGAGCGCGACCACAGCTACGTCGTGGAATGGATCGGTGAGCGGCCGCTGATGGACTACGCGCACCTTACCGTCACCCTAGGCACCGATGGCCGCGCCTATGGCAATGGCGGCTGCAACCACTGGTTTGCACCGTACACGGTCGAAGGCGACAAGCTCAGCTTCGGCCCGGTCGGCAGCACCCGAAAAATGTGCGCCGAGGCCCTGATGGAGCAGGAGCATCGCTTCTTCCAGGCCCTACAAGGCGTGCAGCGCTGGGACATCTCGCCGATCGAGCAGACGCGGTTCTGGCCGGCCGAAGGCAAGCCGATCCGTTTGTGGCTTGAAGAGGGCTGACCTAGGCGCACTCTCCTGTATTAACGCGGTGTCCTCTGGCTCTGTGGGAGCTGGCTTGCCTGCGATGCGGACGACGCGGTGTATCAGGTACACCGCAGCGATGCCATCGCAGCATAGGTATCTACACAACTTTGTGGGTTGTAACAGCAGACGGTAACCACGATGCGAAGCGAGTCGCTCTTGATCTTGATCTGCTTTTGATCTTGATCTCAGGCGCCCCCCCAAATCACTGGCGGATTACGGGCACACCGAGCCTAAGCGAGGTGCCGAGTGGTGGGGCAAGAGCGTTTTGCTTACTTTTGCGCTTTTTTCAAAAGTGAGCCGCTGTCAGAGCGGAACCATCGGTGGCCGTTACCTAAATAATGGATATGTACTCGGTCAAATCCAATATCCCGGTCGGCTGGCAGGCCGCCTTCGCAGGCAAGCCAGCTCCCACATTTGGATCACCGTGCCTCAGTTAGATCAGCGTCGGCTGTCAAGCCGTCACGGGAGCAAGCTCCCTCGCCACAGGTCCAGCGTCACTCCAAAATTGTGTAGATACCCATTGCCATCGCAGACAAGCCAGCTCCCACAGTTTTAGCCTTTCAGGGCCTTGAGCTTGGCCAACACCCCTTCCGCTGTCTGCTCACCCATCAACTGCTCACGCACCTTGCCCTTGTCGTCGATGATGTAGGTCACCGGCAATGCCTCGCTGCGCGGAATCTCGAAGATCCCGTCCGGGTTCTGGGCCAGTACCGTGAACTTGATCCCCAGCTTGTCGCTGGCGGCCTTCAGTTCCTCACCCTGCACATTGTCGAAGTTGACGCCGAACACCCCGACATTCTGGCCTTTCAACTGTTCTGCCAGGGCATTGAGCTCGGGGATTTCCGTGCGGCACGGGCCACACCATTCGGCCCAGTAGTTGACCACCAGCCACTGTTTGTCCAGGCGTTCGGCCGCCACTTTCTGGCCATATTGGTCAACGCCGTAATCGTTACCGCAGCCGCTGAGCAGCAGGGTTGTAATGATCGCCAATGCACCGATCAGTCGCCTTGTCATGGGGTATTCCTTCGCAAAAATGAACGTTGGCTGCGGCCTATCGCCTCTTACGGTTTAAGGACAGGCGCCAGCGCAGGTAGAATACCCGCCACCTTACGCAAGATGCGACCCGCACATGACCGATCTGACGCTTTATCACAACCCGCGCTGCTCGAAATCCCGCGGTGCGCTGGAACTGCTGGAAGCCCGCGGCCTCAACCCGACCGTCGTGCGCTACCTGGAAACCCCGCTGGATGCCGCGCAAATCGAGGCCCTGCTGAGAAAACTGGGGATCAGCGCACGCCAACTGCTGCGCACCGGCGAAGACGAATACAAAACCCTGAACCTGGCCGACGCCAGCCTCAGCGACACCCAACTGATCGCCGCCATCGCAGCCCATCCCAAGCTGATGGAACGCCCGATCCTGGAAACCGCCGACAAAGCCATCATTGGCCGCCCGCCCGAGAACGTGCTGGAGATCCTGCCGTGACTACGCCCTATGTGCTGGTGTTGTACTACAGCCGCAACGGCTCGGTGAGCGAGATGGCCCGACAGATTGCCCGCGGTATCGAGCAAGGCGGCATGGAAGCGCGGTTGCGCACCGTGCCGGCGATTTCCACCGAGTGCGAAGCGGTGGCGCCGAGCATTCCCGACGAAGGCGCGCTGTATGCCAGCCTGGACGACCTGAAGCACTGCTCGGGCCTGGCCCTGGGAAGCCCCACCCGGTTCGGCAACATGGCCGCGCCGCTCAAGTACTTCCTCGATGGCACCAGCAACCTGTGGCTCACTGGCGCTCTGGTCGGCAAGCCGGCCGGCGTGTTCACCTCCACCGCCAGCCTGCATGGCGGCCAGGAAACCACGCTGATGTCGATGCTGCTGCCGCTGCTGCACCACGGCATGCTGATCACCGGCCTGCCCTACAGCGAGCAGGCGCTGCTCGACACCCAGGGCGGCGGTACGCCGTATGGCGCCAGCCACCATTCCGGGCCAGACGGCAAGCGTATGCTCGATCAACATGAAATCACCTTGTGCCGGGCCTTGGGCCTGCGCCTGGCCAAGACCGCCACGCTGTTGGAGAACGGCCGTGGCCAGGAAGCCTAAGGTCCTGCCGCCACGGGAGTGGCTGGAGCCGCGGGTCAAGGTGGCACGCGCGCTGAGCCTGCTGGCGTTTTTGGGCCTGGTGGGCTTGTTGTGCGCGTACTACCTGTTGGTCGCCGACCTGCATGGGGCGCGCCCGTGGGTCATCCTGCTGATCGAACTGGTGCCGCTGCTGATACTTGCGCCAGGCATGCTGATGGGCAGCGCACGCGGGCATTCGTGGATGTGCTTTGCGGTGAACCTGTATTTCATCAAGGGCGCGCTGGCGGCGTATGACCCGAACCGCCAGTGGTTTGGTGTGCTGGAGATGCTGGCGAGTCTGGCGGTGTTTTGCACGGCGTTGCTGTATGTGCGTTGGCGGCATCAGTTGAACCGGCGACTGGCTGCTGATTTAAACCAGACCTGAAGCCCGCTATCGCAGGCAAGCCAGCTCCCACATTTGATAAGCGGCGCGGTCTAAAGGTGGGAGCTGGCTCACCTGCGATGGCATCACCGCGGTCTCAATGATTCACCGTGTAGGCCAACATCATCGACAACTGACACATCGGCCGCCCACTCTCGGCGTGCCACTGGTTGAAGGCGCCCTGCACCGTCGCCAAATCGCGCAGGCTGGTCGGGGCCTTGTCGACGATCTTCTGCGCATTCAACGCTGCCACCACGTCATCGCTCGGTACAAAGGTGTCCTTGCCGACCATGCGCAGGAAGCGCGGCGCCGACAGGCCGCCCAACTGGTGGCCGTGCTTGCTGAGGTACTTCCAGAGCCCGACGATATCCGTCACCGGCCAATCAGCGATAAACGCGCCGAAGCTGCCTTTCTCCTGCTCGATATCCAGGATCATCTGCGCGTTGCGCGGCACACTCTTGAGCTTGCCCAGGTGGCGGATGATGCGGGTGTCCTGCATCAGTCGTTCCAGGTGTTCGGCCCCCATCAGCACGACTTTTTCCGGGTCGAAGCCAAAGAACACCTGCTCGAACGCCGGCCATTTGGCATCGACCACGCTGTGCTTCAAACCGGCGCGGAATACTCGCAGCGCCAAGGTCGACAGGTAACGGTCATCCGTTATCTTGCGCAATTGCGCCGGGGTCTTGGGCACCGGCAGATGGGCTTCCAGCTTGGCCGCCGAACCGAAGCGGTTCAGACAATATTCGTGCAGCCACTTGTAATCGCGCATGCCCTCTCCTGTCAGTCGAATTGAAAACGGCGCCCGCAAGCGCCGTGTACTAGAGCCTCGGGAAGACTCAGAGGTTCACTACATTGACGAAACGCGATGCGGCGGTCTCATCGATTTTCAAGCTGGTGAAGTCGAACAGGTTGCGGTCGGCCAATTGCGACGGGATCACGTTTTGCAGGCTGCGGAAGATACTTTCGGTACGCCCAGGGGTCTTGCGCTCCCAGTCCACCAGCATCTCCTTGACCACCTGGCGCTGCAGGTTTTCCTGGGAGCCGCACAGGTTGCACGGGATGATCGGGAATTGCTTGAAATCGGAGTAAGCCTGGATGTCCTTCTCGTTGCAATACGCCAGCGGGCGGATCACTACGTTGCGCCCATCATCGGCGCGCAGCTTGGGCGGCATGGCCTTGAGCGAGCCGTTGAAGAACATATTGAGGAAGAAGGTTTCGACAATGTCATCGCGGTGATGACCCAGGGCCATCTTGGTCGCGCCGATCTCATCGGCAAAGGTATAGAGCGTGCCACGGCGCAGGCGCGAGCACAGCGAGCAGGTGGTCTTGCCTTCCGGGATCAATTCCTTGACCACCGAGTAGGTGTCTTTCTCGACGATGTGGTACTCGACGCCCAGTTCTTTCAGATAGGCCGGCAGCACATGCTCAGGGAAACCGGGTTGCTTCTGGTCCATGTTGACCGCCACGATCTCGAACTTGATCGGCGCGACCTTTTGCAGGTGCAGCAACACGTCGAGCATGGTGTAGCTGTCTTTGCCGCCGGAGAGGCAGACCATGACCTTGTCGCCGTCCTCGATCATGTTGAAATCGGCGACCGCTTCACCGGCCAGGCGACGCAGGCGTTTTTGCAGTTTGTTCTGGTTGACTGTAAGAGTGCCCATGGCGCTTGGATCCGCAAAGGTGTGTGACGAAAAGCGCAGCATTTTACCGGCAAGACTGGCCGAGTTCCAATGTGGGAGCTCGATGGCATGAATCCAGACAGACCACACCGCGATTAGCACCCCTGTTTACAGCGCAATTTGCTCTAAAGGCCCTACGGTTATTCCGGTCATCCCTTTCTATACTGCAACTTGAGGTCGCACATCTATCCAGACCTTTCAGGCCATATGGCCCGTGGGCGCTCCGATGGGGGGCGATGGTAATAACGACAGGAGTGACTGGCATGATCCATCACGTCGTGGGGCTGTTTACCCATCCCGACCAGGAATGGCGGGAAATTCGTGGCGATAAAGAAGAAAGCATCAGCCACATGTACCTCACTCATACCCTGATTCTCGCGGCGATCCCCGCCATTTCCGCCTTTATTGGCACCACTCAAGTCGGCTGGGTCATCGGCAACCGTGCCCCGGTGATGCTGACCCAGGAAAGCGCGCTGTGGATGACTCTCATGTCCTACGCGGCCATGCTGTGCGGCGTGGCGGTGATGGGCGCGTTCATTCACTGGATGGCCCGCACCTACGACGCCAGCCCAAGCATGGCCCGCTGCGTGGCGTTTGCCACTTATACCGCCACACCCTTGTTTATCGGCGGGCTGGCGGCGCTCTACCCGCATATGTGGCTGGGCATGGTCGTGGGCACGGCGGCGATCTGCTACACGGTGTACCTGCTGTATGTGGGGCTGCCGACCTTCATGAGTATCGACCCGGATGAAGGTTTCCTTTTTTCCAGCTCGGTATTGGCCGTCGGCCTAGTGGTGCTAGTAGCGATCATGGCCTTTACCGTGATCGTCTGGGGCCTGGGCGTCGGGCCGATCTACACCAGTTGAACGAAAAACCCCGCAGGCAAGGCCACCGCAAGGTGGCTTTGTGCGTTATGCATGACCATTCGGCGCCTGACAGATTCGGAAACACCCAGCTTTGCGGCATACTGGGCGTCTCTGGAGATATGTACAGCATGCCCGAGCAACTCAATACCCGCGTCGAAGATTGTTTCCTGCAAGCCGAATCCTTTTTCAAACGAAGCTTCAAACGCCCCCAGGTCAGCCTCAAGCTGCGGGGCCAGAAAGCCGGTGTCGCGCATTTGCACGAGAACCTGCTGCGCTTCAACCCTCAGTTGTACCGTGAAAACAGCCAACACTTTCTCAAGCAAACCGTGGCCCACGAAGTGGCGCACCTGATTGCCCACCAGTTGTTTGGCGAGCGTATCCAGCCCCATGGCGAGGAATGGCAGTTGATCATGCGCGGGGTTTACGAACTGCCGCCCGACCGTTGCCATACCTACGAGGTCAAGCGCCGACAGGTGACTCGTTATATCTACCGCTGCCCGTGTGCGGACAGTGATTTTCCGTTTTCACCGCAGCGCCATGGGTTGGTGAACCAGGGGCGGCGATATTTGTGTCGGCGGTGTCGGCAGACGCTGGTGTTCACTGGGGAAACTCGGGTGGAATGAGGGCCTCTTCGCAGGCCAGCCAGCTCCCACATCTGGATCTGTGAACGCAATCAAAATGTGGGAGCTGGCTTGCCTGCGAAAGCGTCGGCTCAGTCAACCTACAACCTTGGCCTGCCGCAATTGCTCTATCCGCTCAATACCGAACCCCAACTCCGCCAGCACCTCATCACTGTGCGCCCCCACCGCCACTCCAATATGCCTGGGCGCCGGCAACCCCTCGGAGAATTTCAGCGGGCAGGCCAATTGCGCTTGTGTCGAGCCATCACCCCGGGGCACCTGGCTGACCAGCTCCCGCGCCTTCAACTGGGGATGCTCCACCGCTTCGCTCAAACTCAATACCGGCTCAACACAGGCATCCACCCCGGCAAACAACTCACACAACTGGTCAAAACTGCGCTTCTCGAACTCCACCTGCAACGCCTGTTTGAGCACGGCCTGGCGTTCGGGCGTCACGCTGTGTGCCGCCAGTTCCGGGCGCCCCAAGGCCGCGCACAGCTGCTGCATAAACCCCGGCTCCAAACTGCCCACCGACATCCAGCGCCCATCGCGTGTGCGGTAGTAGTCATAGAAACTCCCGCCATTGAGCACATGGTTCTCCCACCCAGGCTCGACCCCGCAAGCCAGGTAACCGGCCCCAGCCATGGCGTTCAGGCTGAACGAGCAATCGGTCATGCTCACATCCAGGTATTGCCCCACCCCGCTTTGCTGCCTGGCAATTACCGCCGCCAGCAAGCCCACCACGGCGTGCAGCGAACCGCCCGCCACATCCGCCAGTTGTACGCCCAGGGGCAACGGGCCGGTGTCCTGGCGCCCGGTATGGCTGGCGACGCCGGCCAACGCCAGGTAGTTGATATCGTGCCCGGCGCGGTCCTTATAGGGGCCGGTCTGGCCGTAGCCGGTGATCGACACATAGATCAGCCGCGGGTTGATCGCCTTCAGCGCCTCATAGCCCAGGCCCAAGCGCTCCATGACACCGGGGCGGAACTGCTCGAGCAGGATGTCATGGCCCTTGACCAACTCACGCACAATCTCCAGCGCCTCGGCCTGTTTGAGGTCCAGGGCCAGGCTGCGCTTGTTGCGGTTGAGGTAGGCGTGGCTGGCCGACGTGCCACGATCATGGGGCGGCAACACACGCAACAGGTCCATCCGCGTGGGCGATTCGATACGCAGCACCTCGGCGCCCATGTCCGCCAGCATCAAAGAGGCAAACGGGCCGGGCAGCAAGGTGGAAAAATCCAACACTTTAAGGGACGCCAAGGGACCTGACATGGGGGCTCCAGTTGGGTTGCGAATACCCACAGACTAGGCAGCCGGGCGCCTGCCGGCAATCGTCAGAACGATCAACCACAGTGACCGTTTTGATCACGGCGGGCTTTTTCGCGGCGGCGGCTTTATCATTGGCCGACGTTTGTTGGCAGAGTCTTCCATGAAGTTCGCGATTGCACTGTATAGCGCCGCCCACGCGCCCTCCTCGCGCCGCGCCCTGTTGTTCGCACAGGCGACGCTGGCCGGCGGGCATGAGATCGTGCGGCTGTTTTTCTACCAGGACGGCGTGTACAGCGCGTCCAATAACATCGTCGCGCCCCAGGATGAGCAAGACATTGCGCGCCAATGGCGCGAGTTTGTCAGCCAGCACCAGCTCGACGGCGTGGTGTGCATCGCCGCCGCGCTGCGCCGGGGTGTGCTTAATGCCGAGGAAGCTGCGCGTTACCAACGCAGCGCGATCAACCTGGAAGCACCCTGGGCGTTGTCGGGCCTGGGTCAATTGCATGACGCGATCCAGGACGCCGACCGCCTGATCTGTTTTGGAGGACCGTGACATGTCCAGATCCTTGTTGGTGATCAGCCGCCAGGCCCCGTGGTCCGGGCCGAGTGCGCGGGAAGCACTGGATATCGTGCTGGCCGGCGGCGCGTTCGATCTGCCCATTGGCCTGCTGTTCCTGGATGACGGTGTGTTCCAACTGGCGCCGAACCAAGCCGCCAAGGCCGTGCAACAGAAAGACCTGAGTGCCAACCTGCAGGCCCTGGGCCTATTCGGCATTGATGACGTGTTCGCGTGCAGCCATAGCCTGTCCGCACGCGGGCTGCCGCCGCCCGCCCACGCGCAGGCGCTCGACAGCCAAGCCATTTCCCAGCTGATTGACCGTTACGACCAGGTGATTACCCTCTGATGTCGACTCTACATGTGGTGTCTCATTCCCCGTTTACTGACAGCCGCCTCGACAGCTGCCTGCGCATCTGTGGCGCCGAGGACGCAATCCTTTTGTGTGGTGACGGAGCCTACGGCCTGCACACGCCCACCCTGCAAACCAAAGGCGTAAAGGTGTTTGTGCTGGCCGAAGACATGCAGGCACGCAACCTGCCGCTGCCCGACTGGGCTGACAGCGTCGATTACCCAGGCTTCGTGCAACTGTCGATCGACTACGACAAGGTCAACACCTGGCTATGAACACCTTGACCGTCGGCGCACGCACCCTGGAACTGGATAAGGACGGCTACCTCGTCGACCTCAACGACTGGTCCGATGAAGTGGCGAATGCCCTGGCCGCTGCCGAAGCCTTGGAACTGACCCCGGCACACTGGGAAATCCTCACCCTGCTGCGCCAGTTCTACACGGAGTTCCAGCTGTCCCCCGCCACGCGCCCGCTGATCAAGTACACCGCCTTGAAGCTGGGCCCGGAAAAGGGCAACAGCCTGCACCTCAACAAACTGTTCAACGGCACTCCCGCCAAACTCGCCGCCAAGCTGGCGGGCCTGCCCAGGCCGACGAATTGCTTATGACCGACTTTGCCCCCCTGACTCTCGTAACACCCCAAGAGCACCCCTTTGCGCAGTTCGTGCGCATCCTCGGCAAAGGCAAGCGTGGCGCGCGCAACCTCACCCGCGAGGAAGCGCGGGAAGCCATGGGCATGCTGCTCGACGAAAAGGTCGAGGACACCCAGCTCGGCGCCTTCCTGATGCTGCTGCGCCACAAGGAAGAAAGCCCGGAAGAACTCGCGGGCTTCACCGAAGCCGTACGTGAGCGCCTGCACGCGCCAGCGCTGAACGTCGATATCGACTGGCCGACCTATGCCGGTAAAAAGCGCCACCTGCCGTGGTTCCTGCTGGCAGCCAAATGCCTGGCACAGAACGGCGTGCGCATCCTGATGCACGGCGGCGGCGCCCACACTGCGGGGCGCTTGTACACCGAGCAATTGCTGGACGGCTTGCAGATCCCGCTGTGCCGCGCTTGGCAACAGGTCGAGAGCGCCTTTGCCCACGGCAACCTGGCATTTATCCCATTGGGTGATTGGGCGCCACAGCTGCAACGCATGATCGATCTGCGCAACACCTTGGGCCTGCGTTCGCCTATCCATTCGCTGGCGCGCCTGCTCAACCCGCTGAATGCGCGCTGTGGCCTGCAAAGCATTTTCCACCCCGGTTACCAGGGCGTGCATCGTGATGCCAGTGGCTTGCTGGGTGACAACGTGATTGTGGTCAAGGGCGACGGCGGCGAGATCGAAATCAACCCCGATACCGTCAGTCATCTGTATGGCACCACTGGCGCCCAGAGCTGGGACGAAGAGTGGCCCGCCCTTTCCGTCCAGCGCCACGTCAAGCCAGCAACGCTTGAGCCCGAGCACCTCAAAGCGCTGTGGCGCGGCGACGTTGAGGACAGCTACCCGCAACTGGCGTTGATCGCCACCATGGCGTTGGCCCTGCGCGGCCTTGGTCACCCGCGACAACAGGCGTTCGAGTTGGCCCAGCAGTACTGGGACGTACGGGATAAATCGATTTAATCGATCATTCACGCCGGTTCTTTGCGCTTTTAGTTCGAACTCATCCCTTTAGACTGGGCTCCAACGCTTATCAGCCAAGGAGCCAGTCATGGGTTTATTGATCGAAGGACAGTGGAAAGACCAGTGGTACGAAAGTAGCGCCGATGGCGCTTTCCAACGGGAACAGGCACAACGCCGCAACTGGGTGACCGCCGATGGCGCGCCAGGCCCGAGTGGTGAAGGCGGCTTCAAGGCCGAGGCCGGTCGCTATCACCTCTATGTATCCCTCGCCTGCCCGTGGGCGCACCGCACCTTGATCCTGCGCAAGCTCAAGGGCCTGGAAAGCCTGATCGACGTCTCGGTGGTCAGTTGGCTGATGCTGGAAAACGGCTGGACCTTCGACAAGGCCCACGGCTCCAGCGGCGACAAACTGGACGGTTTCAACTTCATGCACCAACGCTACACCGCCGATACCGCCGACTATACCGGGCGCGTGACCGTACCGGTGCTGTGGGACAAAAAGCTCAAGCGCATCGTCAGCAATGAGTCGGCGGAGATCATCCGCATGTTCAACAGTGCGTTCAATGCGCTGACCGGCAATACCCTGGATTTCTACCCCCAAGCCCTGCATTCGACCATCGACAGCCTCAACGAACGCATCTACCCCGCTGTGAACAACGGTGTGTACCGCGCAGGTTTCGCGACCTCACAACAGGCGTATGAAAGTGCGTTTGATGATGTGTTTGCCGAGCTGGATCATTTGGAACAGCACCTGAGCAGCCATCGCTATCTGGCCGGCGAGTACCTGACCGAAGCCGATGTGCGGCTGTTCACCACGCTGATTCGTTTTGATGCGGTGTACTACAGCCACTTCAAATGCAACCTGCGGCGAATTGCCGATTATGCGAACTTGTCAAACTGGCTGCGGGAGATGTATCAGTGGCCAGGCGTGGCCGAGACGGTGGATTTCGAGCATATCAAGGGGCATTACTATGCCAGCCATCGCACGATCAACCCGACGGGGATTGTGCCTAAGGGGCCGTTGCAGGGGTTTGATACGGAGCATGATCGGGTGCGGCTGCCGGGTAAAGGTGTCTTTGGCTGATAACTCTTGTGGCGAGGGAGCTTGCTCCCGCTGGGCTGCGTAGCGGCCCCAAAATCTTGGGAGCGCTTCGCACTCCAACGGGAGCAAGCTCCCTCGCCACAGGAGCCGGTTCAGACTTGGGACTGAGCGCCCTCGAACCACTTGAGCTTCTCACGCAACACCACCACCTCACCCACGATCACCAATGTCGGCGCATGCACTTCATGCTCCGCCACCATGCGCGGCAGGTCGGCCAGGGTGCCGGTGAACACGCGCTGGTTGGACGTGGTGCCCTGCTGGATCAGCGCCGCTGGGGTATCCGACGCGCGCCCGTGCTTGATCAACTGCTCGCAAATGATCGGCAAGCCAATCAAGCCCATGTAGAACACCAGGGTCTGTGAGGGGCCGACCAGGTCTTGCCAAGGCAAGTCCGAGGTACCGTTCTTCAAGTGCCCGGTAATAAACCGTACCGACTGGGCATAGTCGCGGTGAGTCAGCGGAATCCCGGCATAAGCCGCACAACCACTGGCTGCCGTAATACCCGGCACCACCTGGAACGGGATGCCGTGGGCCGCCAACTCTTCGATCTCTTCACCACCACGACCAAAGATGAACGGGTCCCCCCCCTTGAGGCGCAGCACGCGCTTGCCTTGCTTGGCCAGGTCTACCAGTTGCTGGTTGATCTGATCCTGGGGCACCGCGTGATCGGCGCGACGCTTGCCGACGTACACGCGCTCGGCATCACGACGGCACAGTTCCAAAATCGCCGGCGCAACCAAACGGTCGTACAGCACCACGTCGGCTTGCTGCATCAGGCGCAATGCACGGAAGGTCAGCAAATCCGGGTCGCCTGGGCCCGCACCCACCAGGTACACCTCACCGGGCGCGTAAGGCGGCGCGCCGTTGACCTTTTCGATCAACAGGCGCTCGGCCTCCTCGCCCTGCCCGGCCAACTGGCGGTCGGCAATCGGGCCCTGGAACACTTCTTCCCAGAACGCCCGGCGTTGCTGCACATCCGGGTACAAACCTTTGACCTGAGCCCGAAAACGCGCGGCCAGCCCAGCCAATTGACCGTAGGTCGAGGGAATCCAGGTTTCCAGCTTGGCGCGGATCAGCCGTGCCAGTACCGGCGCATCACCGCCGCTGGAGACGGCAATCACCAAGGGTGAACGGTCGACAATCGCCGGGAAGATCACGCTGCACAACGCTGGCGCGTCCACCACATTGACCGGCACGCAGCGGCGCTTGGCATCACTGGATACTTGCGCATTCAGTGGCTCATCGTCGGTGGCCGCGATAATCAGGGTGCAACCGTCCAGGTCGGCCTCCTGATAACCGCGCAACATCAGTTCCCCGCCACTGCCCAGCACCAGCTCACGCAGCTGGCTTTCGATCTGGGGAGCAACCACCCGCAACACCGCGCCGGCGTCGGCCAGCAGCCGGGATTTGCGCAAGGCAATCTCCCCACCACCGACGACCAACACACGACTGCCGCGCAGGTTATGAAACAGCGGCAGAAATTCCATTTAGCGGATGACCTCAACGCCCGCCATGTAAGGCTTGAGCACCTCAGGTACACGGATCGAACCGTCCGCCTGCTGGTAGTTTTCCAGCACGGCCACCAGGGTACGGCCTACGGCCAGGCCCGAACCGTTGAGGGTGTGCACCAGCTCCGGCTTGCCGGTTTCCGGGTTGCGGAAACGCGCCTGCATGCGACGGGCCTGGAAGTCACCACAGTTGGAGCACGACGAAATCTCGCGGTATTTGTCCTGGCTCGGCACCCACACTTCCAGGTCGTAGGTTTTCACGGCGCTGAAGCCCATGTCGCCCGTGCACAGGGCCAGTACGCGGTAAGGCAGTTCCAGCAACTGCAGCACACGCTCGGCGTTGGCAGTCAGGCCTTCCAGGGCTTCCATGGAGGTCGACGGCTCTACTACCTGGACCATTTCAACCTTGTCGAACTGATGCTGGCGGATCATGCCACGGGTGTCGCGACCCGACGCGCCGGCTTCGCTACGGAAGCACGGGCTGTGAGCAACCAGCTTCAACGGCAGTTGCTTGGCGTCGAGGATTTCGCCGGCGACGATATTGGTCAGCGACACTTCGGCGGTCGGGATCAGGTACAGGTCGGCTTCGCCGTCGCGGCTGATCTTGAACAGGTCTTCTTCGAATTTCGGCAGTTGGCTGGTGCCCATCAACGCCGGCGCCTGAACCAGGTACGGGGTGTAGGCCTCTTCATAACCGTGTTCGCCGGTGTGCAGGTTGATCATGAACTGCGCCAGTGCACGGTGCATGCGCGCAATCGGGCCGCGCAGCAAGGCAAAGCGTGCGCCGGACATTTTTGCCGCGGTTTCAAAATCCAGGCCACCGGTCAATTCGCCCAGGGCGACGTGGTCCTTGATCTCGAAATCGAAGGCTTTCGGCGTGCCCCAGCGGCGCACTTCGACGTTGCCGTCTTCATCTTCGCCGACCGGCACAGATTCGTGGGGCAGGTTCGGAATGCCCAGCAGGATCGAATCCAATTGGGTCTGAATGCCTTCCAGCTCGATTTTGCCGTCGGACAGCTCAGTGCCCATGCGCTCGACATCCGCCATCAACGGCGCGATGTCTTCACCGCGCTGCTTGGCCTGGCCGATGGACTTGGAGCGCGCATTACGTTCAGCCTGCAGTGCTTCGGTGCGGGTCTGGACGGTCTTGCGCTGTTCTTCCAGCGCTTCGATGCGCGCAACATCCAAGGCAAAGCCACGGGATGCCAGGCGGTCCGCTACGTCCTGAAGGTTGCTACGTAACAGTTTGGAATCGAGCATGTCGGTCTCTCGTTATCAAAGTTTGGTCAAGGACAGGCCAGCCCAGGTGGCGAGCAGCCCGCCGAATACGCTGATGGCCGCATAGCCAATCGCCAGCGGCACTTGCCCGCTTTCCAGCAGGCGCACGGTATCCAGTGAAAAGGATGAAAAAGTCGTCAGGCCGCCAAGAAAGCCAACCATCAGGCCGGCACGTACCTCGACAGGCACTTCCGGGCGTAACAAAAACAGGCCGTATAACACGCCGATCAACAGGCAGCCCACGATATTAACGGCGAGCGTCGCCGTATAGAAGTGTTTCGGCCAATTGGCGTTGATCCAATTGCCGGTGGCGAAGCGCAGCAGTGTACCGGCGATACCTCCCGCCGAGACGGCGACCACTAAAGGAATCATGTTTTTCTCCGCTGCCTGGGGCTCAGACGGTCAAGGGTGGCCAGGTGGTTGAGCTTCTCACCGATCTTCAGCTCCAGGCCACGGGGCACTGGCTGGTAGAACGGCTGCGGCTCCAACTCATCCGGGAAGTAGTCTTCGCCGGCCGCGTAGGCGTCCGGCTCATCGTGGGCATAACGGTATTCGTCGCCATACCCCAGCTGCTTCATCAGCTTGGTCGGCGCGTTGCGCAGGTGCAGCGGCACTTCGAGGGAACCATGCTCGGCGGCCGCACGCAGGGCCGACTTGAAGCCCATGTATACCGCGTTGCTTTTGGGCGCGCAGGCCAGGTAAGTGATGGCCTGGGCCACCGCCAGCTCGCCTTCCGGGCTGCCGAGGCGCTCCTGCACCTCCCAGGCGGCCAGGCACAGGCTCAGGGCCCGCGGGTCGGCATTGCCGATGTCTTCGCTGGCCATGCGCACCACACGACGCGCCAGGTACAGCGGGTCGCACCCGCCGTCGATCATGCGCGCAAACCAATACAGCGCGCCATCAGGGTTGGAACCGCGTACGGATTTGTGCAGCGCGGAAATCTGGTCGTAGAAGGCTTCGCCGCCCTTGTCGAAACGCCGGCGTGTGTCACCGAGCAAGCTTTGCAACAGGTCGACGCCAATCTCGCCGCCGTCTTCGGCCAGGTCGGAAGCATTCTCCAGCAGGTTGAGAAAGCGGCGCCCGTCACCATCGGCGGCGGTCAGCAAAATCTTGAAGCCTTCATCACTGAGGCTCAGCTGGCGCTTGCCCAGCCCCTTGTCTTCGCTCAAGGCACGGTGCAGCAGCTTTTGCATCGCCGCTTCATCCAGGCTCTTGAGCACATAGACCCGCGCCCGTGACAACAAGGCGTTGTTCAATTCAAAGGAAGGGTTTTCGGTGGTGGCGCCGATAAAAATCAGCGTACCGTCCTCGACATAAGGCAGGAACGCATCCTGCTGCGACTTGTTGAATCGATGTACTTCGTCGACAAACAGGATAGTGCGCTTGCCGTATTGCCCGGCCTGCTGCTTGGCGACTTCCACCGCCTGGCGGATCTCCTTGACCCCGGCGAGCACCGCCGAGACCGTTTCAAAGTGCGCATCCGAGACTTTCGCCAGCAACCGCGCCAGGGTGGTCTTGCCCACGCCCGGCGGCCCCCAGAAAATCATCGAATGCAGCGCACCCTGCTCCAGAGCTTCGCGCAAGGGCTTGCCCCGAGCGAGCAGGTGTTCCTGACCGACGTACTCATCCAGGTTGGTCGAACGCAAGCGCGCGGCCAACGGCTGGGCAATCGGGTCACTTCGAAACAGATCCATGGGCAGCGTTTGAAACCTCTGGGCAGTTTATTCCTGGATCACGTCGGCACCCTTGGGGATGTCGAACTTGAACTTGGACGCGGGCACCGGCTGGTTGGCCTTGACCCCGGAGAACAGGATATCGGTGCGCTGGCCGACGCTGTCGACCAGGCGCATGTTGTTGATCACGCCGTTGCCGAACGACAGGGACAGCGTGTCAAACAGCGTATCCTTGGATTTTGGCTTGAGGGTGAACTCGATGACGTTGCTGGTCTGCTTGGAGGTGATGTCGAAGCTGTCGTTGATTTTCGACACATCACCCGACAGCAGCAGTGCCGGGGTCTGGTTCAGGCGCGGATCGAGCTTCTTGATGGTGGCCTGTTCCAGGTCCGGGTCCCACAGCGTGACTTTCTGGCCGTCGGAAACGATGGTCTGCTCCGCCTTGCCTTCGGTATGCCAGTAGAACAGCCCTGGGCGCTGCACGGCCATTTCACCGGCGGTTTCCTGCAACTGGGTGCCGCCGGCATCCAGGGTCAGCTGGGAGAAGCGCGCGGTGAGGGTCTGGGATTTGTCCAACAGGTTCTTCAGGCTGGCGACGGAAGCCGGGTCAGCGTGAGCCGAAACAGCGGTCAGGGCCAGGGCCGGCAACAACAGCATGCGGATAAAGCGCATGGGAGTCCTCATTGAGTAGTCAGGGCACGCCGCGTGTTGCCACGCGGCGCGGAATCAGTCGCGCATCTGCCCGGGGGCGATGACTTCACGCGAGCCATTGGTGTTCATTGCGGTCACCACGCCGGCCATTTCCATGGCTTCGATCATGCGGGCGGCGCGGTTGTAGCCGATTTTAAGCTTGCGCTGCACCGCCGAAATCGAGGCACGGCGGCTTTCCAGTACGAAGGCCACGGCTTCGTCATACAAAGCGTCGGTCTCGGCATCGTCATCACCGCCACCGCCGCCATTTTCAAAGCCGCTGCCGGCTTCTTCGACGCCGTTGAGGATGTCGTCGTTGTACTCGGGCGCGCCGCGCAGTTTCCAGGCTTCGACCACACGGTGGACTTCGTCATCGGAAACAAAGGCGCCGTGAACGCGGATCGGCAGGCTGGTGCCAGGCGGCATGTAGAGCATGTCACCGTGGCCCAGCAGTTGCTCGGCGCCACCCTGGTCAATGATGGTGCGCGAGTCGATCTTGCTGGAAACCTGGAACGCCATGCGCGTCGGAATGTTGGCCTTGATCAGGCCGGTGATCACGTCCACCGACGGCCGCTGTGTCGCGAGGATCAAGTGGATACCCGCCGCCCGCGCCTTCTGGGCGATACGGGCGATCAGCTCCTCAACCTTCTTGCCGACGATCATCATCATGTCGGCAAATTCATCGACCACCACCACGATGGTCGGCAACTTGGTCAGCAGTGGTGCTTCATCGTGAATGCTTTCGCGCTTGTACAGCGGGTCGGTCAGCGGTGTGCCGGCGTCCTGGGCTTCCTTGACCTTGGCATTGAAGCCCGACAGGTTCCGCACGCCCATCTTCGCCATCAGCTTGTAGCGGCGCTCCATCTCGGCAACGCTCCAGCGCAGGGCGTTGGCGGCGTCCTTCATGTCGGTGACCACCGGGCACAGCAGGTGCGGGATGCCTTCGTAGATCGACAGTTCCAGCATCTTCGGGTCGATCATGATCAGCTTGGCGTCATCCGGCCCGGACTTGAACAGGATCGACAGGATCATGGCGTTCACACCCACCGACTTACCGGAACCGGTGGTACCGGCTACCAGCAGGTGCGGCATTTTCGCCAGGTCGGTAATCACCGGCTTGCCGCCGATGTCATGGCCGAGCGCCAGGGTGACCGGCGATTTGAAGTTGTCGTATTCCGGCGTCGACAGCACTTCGGAGAAGCGCACGATCTGGCGGTCTTCGTTGGGAATCTCGATACCCACGGTGGTCTTGCCCGGGATCACTTCCACCACACGCACGCTGGTCACGGCCAGGGAACGTGCCAAGTCTTTGGCCAGGTTGGAAATGCGGCTGACTTTTACCCCGGCGGCCGGTTGGATTTCGTAACGGGTAATCACCGGGCCCGGATGGATCGAGTCCACCGACACTTCGACGCCGAATTCCTTGAGCTTGATTTCCAGCAGGTGGCCGACGGCCGCCAGGGATTCGGGGGAATAGTTGAGTTGTTTCTTTTCGGCCGGGTCCAGAATCGAGATCGGCGGCAAGGTGCCTTCGACGGCGCTGTCGATGAACAGCGGTGCCTGCTTCTCTTTTTGCACGCGATGGCTGGGCTCCGGTGCCTTGGGCGGTGCCGGGGCGATCACGGGCGGCACCTGCTTTTCACGGTCCGACATGTGCTTGCTCAGGGCCTGCTCGCGCTCGATCAAGCGCTCCTTGACCTTGGCTTGCTCGCGCCGATCCGGCGTGCTTGGGGCCACCACCTCGTTGACACGGGTGTCCACCTCACGCAGCTGCGCAACCATTTGCTTGCGCTCGACACGGGCGGCCCACCAGCGGTTGGCGGCGCCCTGGAACAATTCGAACAGGTCGAGGGTGATCTTGCCGGTCACGTCCATCACCTTGAACCATGACAGGTCGGTGAATACCGTGAGGCCGAACAGGAACAGCGCGATGAACATCAGGGTGCTGCCCTGGATATTCAGGGTCCTGCGCGCCAGGTCGCCAAGGCTTTCACCCAGGGCCCCGCCCGCGCCCGCCGGCAGACCAGTCGGGGCATGGAAGTGGATATGCGCCAGCGCAGCTCCGGACAGCACCAGGAACACCAGGCCGATCAGGCGCCAGGAGAACAGCCAGCCGCTCCACTGCCACGGCTCGTGACGCTGGCGGAAGATCTGCCAGGTCTTGATCGCCAGCAACAGCGGGAAAATGTAGGCAAAGTAACCCAGGATCATGAAGAGGATATCGGCGCTGTAGGAACCTACAGGGCCGCCGAAATTCTGCACGTCATCGATCTTGCTGTTATGGCTCCAGCCCGGATCGTCCTTGCCATAGGTCAGCAAGGCCATCATCAGGAACAGGCACAGCGCACCGATGGCAATCAGTGCGCCTTCCTTGAGTCGGTAATGCAGGTGCTGGCGCCAGGCCGGTACGACTGCTGCTTTAGGTGCTGCGGCGGATTTCTTCAAAACGGGTCTATTCCTGCGCCTTTAGCGCGTCCATCTGTTGAATGACTACACACGACTGTTCTATCCGGAACAGTTGAAAAATGAACGAATGTTGCTGAATCTACTTTTAACACCCGGTGACGGTTAGGTGAAATGGCGATAACGCCACAATGGCCGCATTGTACGGGTTTGCGTGCGCGATGCCACACACTTGCCCTTCACCTGACTGCACGGACAATTTGAGCATGCATTGCCTTTGCTGACAAAGGCTTATGAGCTGTATTTAGCAATCCAGGCAAGCTTGGCAAATGGCCGGCATGCACCAGACCCGATTACGACCACACCCTGTGTACAGAGTTGCAGAAACACCCGTTCATGCTAATCCTCGTCAATCGCCTATTCGGGCTGGCCCCATGGCGCAGGGTCGTCAATAATCAACGCTTGCGGTGCAGGTGCATGACCTGCCACTCCCCTCCCCTTCCGTAAGCCTGGATGCCATGCTGACCTGGTTACAACGCGACACCCTGACGTTCCCTCCCTTGGCCAAGGCCATGCGCGAACCCAACGGCCTGCTCGCCGCCGGTGGCGACCTGTCGGCAGAACGGCTGGTCCAGGCCTACCGCCATGGCTGCTTCCCCTGGTTCTCCGAAGGCCAGCCTATCCTCTGGTGGTCACCCGACCCGCGCACAGTGATTTTCCCCGACGAGTTGCATGTTTCCCGCAGCCTGGGCAAATTATTGCGCCAGCAGCGCTATACCGTGACCTTCGACCAGGATTTCGCCGCCGTCATCCAAGCCTGCGCAGCACCCCGTGCCTACGCCGATGGCACCTGGATCACCGAAGGTATCCAGAAGGCTTATCTGGAGCTGCACCAGCGCGGCTACGCGCATTCCGTCGAGGTCTGGGACCAGGGCGAACTGGTGGGTGGCCTGTATGGCCTGGCGATGGGCCAGTTGTTTTTTGGCGAGTCCATGTTCAGCCGCGCCGACAACGCCTCCAAATTCGGTTTCGCCACATTGACCCGGCAACTGCAAGCCTGGGGATTTGTGCTGATCGATTGCCAGATGCCCAACGATCACTTGCACAGCCTGGGTGCCCGCGGCATACCCCGCAGCGTCTTCGCTGACTTCCTGCATAAACATCTGGACCAACCCAACGCTGGGCCGTGGGTTTCCTAGGCGACTTTCGCGCACGTGGCTTACACTTATTTCAAAGCTTATCCCGAGGGTTGATCATGACCGAGCTGGCGCGCTTGAAGTTCTATGCCACTCAAGCCCACTCATGCAGCTATCTGCCCGACGAGCAGGCCACCACGCTGTTCCTCGATCCCAGCCAGCCCATGGACGTGCATGTGTATGCCGACCTGTCCGAGATGGGCTTCCGGCGCAGCGGCGATCACCTGTATCGCCCCCATTGCCAGAACTGCAACGCGTGCGTGCCTGCGCGTATCCCGGTTGCGCAGTTTTCGCCCGACCGTAATCAGAAACGCATTCTCAAGCGCAACGCCGACCTGACAGTACACGCCACCAAACCCCAATACAGCGAAGAATATTTCGATCTCTACCAACGCTATATCGAGCAGCGTCATGCCGACGGCGATATGTATCCGCCCAGCCGCGACCAGTTTTCCACATTCCTGGTGCGTGACTTGCCTTTTTCGCGTTTCTACGAGTTCCGCCTCGACGGCCGCCTGCTGGCCGTAGCGGTGACCGACCTACTGCCCAACGGCCTCTCGGCGGTGTACACCTTCTATGAACCGACCGAAGAACGCCGAAGCCTCGGGCGCTTCGCCATCCTATGGCAAATAGGCGAAGCGCTGCGCCTGGAGCTGGAAGCGGTGTACCTCGGATACTGGATCAAGAACTGCAAAAAGATGAACTACAAGACCCAATATCGGCCCATTGAACTGCTGATTAATCAAAGATGGGTCACGCTTAACTAGAACCCCTTGGCTTGAACACCCTTTTTCGGGCACAATGCACGCCGCTTTTGCCTGGCGCAGTTGCACCGGGCCATTCACTGGATACCGAGGGCTTTACTGCATGTCGAAAGAAGACAGCTTCGAAATGGAAGGCACTGTCGTCGACACCCTGCCCAACACCATGTTTCGTGTGGAGTTGGAAAATGGGCACGTCGTAACCGCGCATATCTCCGGCAAGATGCGCAAGAACTACATTCGTATTCTTACCGGTGACAAAGTGCGCGTCGAGCTGACGCCCTATGACTTGAGCAAAGGGCGCATCACTTACCGCGCTCGCTAAGCAAGTCAATACAAAACGCCCGGTTATGCCGGGCGTTTTTGTGTGCGCAGGATTTAACAGTCACTACTTGGCTGTGTGAGAGCTGGCTTGCCTGCGATGGCGGCCTTTCAATAGCACATCTATATCTGACCCGCCGCTATCGCAGGCAAGCCAGCTCCCACAGTTGACCGTCGTTGTCTCGTAACCGTATTTCAGACAGCAAAAAGGCGCCTTTCGGCGCCTCTTGCAATGTTGCAGCTAACGATCAGGCCATTTCAGCCGTGGTCTCGAACTCGAAGGTCAGCTCGCCGTCCTTCAGGTCGATGTGTACCACCCCACCATGGTCGGAGAGTTCGCCGAACAGGATCTCTTCGGCCAGCGGCCGCTTGATCTTGTCCTGGATCAGACGCGCCATTGGGCGTGCGCCCATTGCCGCATCGTAGCCGCCCTCTGCGATCCAACTGCGAGCCGCTTCCGTCACATCCAGCTGCACGCGCTTGTCTTCCAACTGCGCTTGAAGCTCGGTGAGGAACTTGTCCACCACGCTTTTGATGACCTCATGGCTGAGGCGACCAAACTGGATAATGGTGTCCAGGCGGTTGCGGAACTCCGGCGTGAAGCTCTTCTTGATGACTTCCATGGCATCGGAGGAGTGATCCTGATGCGTAAAGCCGATCGAAGCCCGCGCCGCGGTTTCGGCACCGGCGTTGGTGGTCATGATCACGATCACGTTGCGGAAGTCCGCCTTGCGCCCGTTGTTGTCGGTCAGGGTCCCGTGGTCCATGACCTGCAATAGCAGGTTGAAGACTTCCGGGTGAGCCTTTTCGATTTCATCGAGCAGCAATACGCAATGTGGCTGTTTGGTGATCGCCTCGGTCAACAGGCCGCCCTGGTCGAAGCCGACATAGCCCGGAGGCGCACCGATCAAGCGCGACACAGTGTGGCGCTCCATGTACTCGGACATGTCGAAACGGACCAGTTCGATGCCCATGGCCTTGGCCAACTGGCGAGCCGCCTCGGTCTTGCCGACGCCGGTCGGGCCTGCGAACAGGAACGAACCGACTGGCTTGTCCGGCGACTTGAGGCCCGCACGCGACAACTTGATCGCCGTGGACAGCGAGTCGATGGCCGCATCCTGGCCAAACACAGTGAGCTTGAGGTCGCGCTCCAGGTTACGCAGCAACTCCTTGTCGGAACTGGTGACGTGTTTTGGTGGAATCCGCGCAATCTTGGCCACGATGTCCTCGACTTGAGGCACGTCGATGCGCTTCACGCGCTTCTCGACCGGCTGCAGGCGCTGGTAGGCACCCGCTTCGTCGATCACATCGATGGCCTTGTCAGGCATATGCCGGTCATTGATGTAGCGCGACGCCAGCTCAGCCGCCGCACGCAAGGCCTCATCGGTGTATTCGATGCCATGGTGCGCTTCAAAACGCCCCTTGAGCCCGCGCAGGATACCGATGGTGTCTTCAACCGACGGCTCGGACACGTCGACTTTCTGGAAGCGACGCGCCAGGGCACGGTCTTTTTCGAAGATGCCGCGGAATTCCTGGAACGTGGTCGAGCCAATGCAACGGATATCACCCGAGGACAGCAGTGGCTTGAGCAGGTTGGAAGCATCCATCACCCCACCGGAAGCTGCACCGGCGCCAATGATGGTATGGATCTCGTCGATGAACAGGATGGCCTGTGGACGTTTTTTCAACTCACCGAGCAACGCCTTGAAGCGTTTCTCGAAATCGCCACGGTACTTGGTCCCGGCGAGCAACGCGCCCAAGTCAAGGGAATAGACGACACTGCTGGCCAGCAGGTCTGGCACCTGGTTGTCGACAATGCGCTTGGCCAGGCCTTCGGCAATCGCGGTCTTACCCACGCCCGCCTCGCCCACCAGCAACGGGTTGTTCTTGCGACGACGCGCAAGTATCTGCGCTACACGCTCAACCTCATGCTCACGCCCCACCAGCGGATCGATCCGCCCCTGGCGCGCCATTTCATTGAGGTTGCTGGCATAGGCATCCAGCGGATTGCTTGAAGAAGAAGACTCACCGCCCTCCTCGTCCTGCATATCCTGCTCACCCTCGGAATGATCGCCGTGCCCAGGCACTTTAGAGATACCGTGGGCGATGTAATTGACTACATCAATACGGGCAACGCTCTGCTGCTTGAGCAGGAACACGGCCTGGCTTTCCTGTTCGCTGAAAATTGCCACAAGCACATTCGCGCCCGTGACTTCACGCTTACCGGAGCTCTGTACGTGGAACACAGCACGCTGCAATACCCGCTGGAACCCCAGGGTTGGCTGGGTTTCGCGGTCCTCGTCATGCACGGGGATCAGTGGCGTGGTGGAGTCGATAAACTCCTGCAGGTCATGCTTGAGCTTGTCGAGGTTGGCGCCGCACGCACGTAGAACGGTGGCGGCAGCTTCGTTATCCAAAAGTGCCAGCAGCAGGTGTTCGACGGTCATGAATTCATGACGCTTCGAACGAGCCTCCTTGAAGGCAAGATTGAGGGTGACTTCGAGCTCGCGGTTTAACATAGCTTCACCTCATACCCAAGTGGTCGGCGTTAACCGTCCTTCTCGATTTCACAGAGTAGCGGATGCTGGCTTTCCCTGGCGTACTGGTTGACCTGCATGGCCTTTGTCTCGGCGATGTCGCGGGTAAACACTCCACATACTGCCCGTCCTTCTGTGTGAACGGCCAGCATTACCTTGGTCGCCAACTCGCGGTTCAGGTTAAAAAACACCTCGAGCACTTCGACGACGAAATCCATCGGTGTGTAGTCATCATTGAACAAAACCACCTTGTACATCGGCGGCGCCTGTAAAGCAGGCTTGGCCTCCTGAACAGCAATGCCTGCAGAACCGTCGTCATCATGTTCCTGATCCGGGCGATCCTGATTGAATGTTAGTCGAATCTGGCTGTTTGCATGCATGGGAAAGAAAGGTTCGTCAGTGGTTCAATTACAGTGGTGGGGGCGACCTGTCAGAATTTCAACTCTGACCCTTGGGTCACCTTGACTATCGGCGAAACGGTGTTACAACAAATAGAGCCCACAGTGGGTAAAAAAGGTCCGCGCAGTCAACCTTATTTATTCGGGTTAGGACGGATAGACAGGATGATACTCCAATGATGGAGTCTGGTGCAGAGGGATAAGGGAATGGCTAGTGGTAAGGTCAAGTGGTTCAACAATGCCAAGGGTTACGGCTTCATTAATGAAGACGGAAAGAGTGAAGACCTCTTTGCGCATTTCTCAGCGATCAATATGGATGGGTACAAAACGCTGAAAGCGGGCCAAGTGGTCTCCTTTGAGATTACCCAGGGCCCAAAGGGCTTGCATGCGGTGAAGATCGAAGGAATCACCGCTAGTAGCCCTGCCGCAGAAAACGTTGCGGCGCCCGGCCAGAAATCACGACAAGAAAAGCAGCAGGCCTGACCAGTCACAGAACAAAGCACTGAAAGCAAACCGGCCACCCCGAATCACCAGGGAGGCCGGTTTTGTGTGCCTGTTTACATATGCTTGATCAACGCATCACCAAAGCCCGACGAAGACACCAACGTAGCGCCATCCATCAGACGCTCGAAGTCATAGGTCACAGTCTTGGCCGAAATCGCGCCATTAGTCCCCTTGATGATCAAATCCGCTGCCTCGACCCACCCCATATGCCGCAGCATCATTTCCGCAGACAGGATCAATGACCCAGGGTTGACCTGATCCTTGCCCGCATATTTAGGCGCAGTGCCGTGGGTGGCTTCAAACATTGCCACGGTGTCAGACAAGTTGGCCCCCGGCGCAATACCAATACCGCCCACTTCCGCCGCCAGGGCGTCGGACAGGTAATCACCATTGAGGTTGAGCGTGGCGATCACGTCATATTCAGCCGGGCGCAGCAGGATCTGCTGGAGCATGGCGTCGGCAATAGCATCTTTGACCACCACATTCTTGCCGGTCTTGGGGTTCTTGAACTGCATCCACGGCCCGCCATCGAGCAAGGTCGCACCGAACTCTTCAGCCGCCACCTCATAGGCCCACTCCTTGAAGGCACCCTCGGTGAACTTCATGATGTTGCCTTTGTGCACGATGGTCAGCGAGTCGCGATCGTTATCCACCACATATTGCAGGGCCTTGCGCGCCAGGCGCTTGGTACCCTCTTTGGAGACCGGCTTGACGCCAATCCCGCAATCCTGGTCGAAACGGATCTTGGTAACGCCCATTTCTTCCTTGAGGAACTTGATCACCTTGATCGCTTCCGGCGAACCGGCCTTCCACTCGATGCCCGCGTAAATATCCTCGGAGTTCTCACGGAAAATGGTCATGTCCACGTCGCCTGGTTTTTTCACCGGGCTGGGCACGCCTTCGAACCAGCGCACCGGGCGCAGGCACACATACAGGTCGAGTTGCTGGCGCAGGGCCACGTTCAGCGAACGGATACCGCCACCGACTGGCGTTGTCAGCGGGCCCTTGATGGACACCACGTAATCCTTGACCGCATCCAGGGTTTCCTGGGGCAGCCAGGTGTCCTGGTCGTAGACCTGCGTGGCCTTTTCACCAGCGTACACCTCCATCCAGGAGATTTTGCGCTTGCCGCCGTAAGCCTTTTCAACAGCGGCATCGACCACCTTGATCATCACCGGGCTGATGTCGACGCCAATACCGTCTCCTTCGATGTAGGGGATGATCGGTTGGTCAGGAACATTGAGAGAATGGTCTGCATTGACGGTGATTTTGTCGCCGACTGCCGGAACCTGAATCTTCTTGTATCCCATGCTGAACTCCATCTATGGATTGAACATCTGGCTGCGTTCGAGCCTACTCCAGATAAATGGCGACTGAAACCTCACGCCATGCTCATTTGCATCGAAAACAGCACATTTGGTGGCCTACAAGCCTGAAAGCAAAGGGAAAAGCGCCAATCTTGAGCACATCTCACCACCCCACGCACCTGCGACCTTTAGACCAATGGACGAGCCCCCTTTTGTATGAAGGCTCAGCGTAAGCATAGCGACCTATGTATAATGCCGCCGCTGACCAAAGAGTCACGACGGCGGACCGCTCTAGAACGTAGCCTTTCGCCAGAAAGCCGGACTATTACCATAGCCCACCCGCTTGACGCTCGACTGATGCAAACCAACATCACCGCGAAGAAACCTCGACATTTCGCTCATGGATGACTTTGAACGAACGCGCTCTACCCGGCGCATCTCGAGTTTCTGCGCACGCTTTCAGCAAAGAAGAGAGTTAATCCGAATATGCCCACCCGCTCGAAGATCATCTACACCTTCACCGACGAAGCCCCAGCCCTCGCCACCTATTCACTGCTGCCTATCGTAGAGGCCTTCACCGCTTCCGCTGATATTGCCGTGGAAACCCGCGACATCTCCCTCGCCGGGCGCATCCTCGCAAGCTTCCCCGAGCAACTGAGCACCAAGGCCATCCCGGACCACCTCGCCGAACTGGGCGACCTGGCCGTTACGCCTGAAGCCAACATCATCAAGCTTCCCAACATCAGCGCCTCGACCCCGCAGCTGCAAGCCGCGATCAAGGAACTGCAGGCCCAGGGCTATGCCCTGCCGGACTACCCTGAAACCGTAACCACCGACGCGGAAAAAGAAACCCGTGCACGTTACGACAAGGTCAAGGGCAGCGCCGTGAACCCGGTACTGCGCGAAGGCAACTCCGACCGTCGCGCACCGCTGTCGGTCAAGAACTATGCACGCAAGCACCCGCACAAGATGGGCGCCTGGGCTGCCGACTCCAAGTCGCACATTGCCCACATGAACAACGGCGACTTCTACGGCAGCGAAAAAGCCGTGCAGATCGAAACAGCCGACGCGGTCAAAATTGCGCTGGTTGCAAAGGACGGCACCACCACCGTCCTGAAGGAAAAAACCAGCGTTCAGGCCGGCGAAATCATCGACACCGCCGTGCTGAGCAAGAAAGCCCTGCGCAGCTTCATCGCCGCTGAAATCGAAGACGCCAAGAAGCAAGGCGTGCTGCTGTCGGTTCACTTGAAAGCCACCATGATGAAGGTCTCCGACCCGATCATGTTCGGCCAGATAGTTGCCGAGTTCTATAAAGACGCCCTGGCCAAGCACGCGGCCGTGCTGGAACAGATCGGCTTCAACCTGAACAACGGCATCGGCGACCTGTACGCCCGCATCAAGGCCCTGCCGGCCGACCAGCAAGCGCAGATCGAAGCCGACATCCAGGCGGTCTACGCCGTTCGCCCTGCCCTGGCGATGGTCAACTCCGACAAAGGCATCACCAACCTGCACGTGCCAAGCGACGTCATCGTCGACGCCTCGATGCCAGCGATGATCCGTGACTCCGGCAAGATGTGGGGCACCGACGGCCAGTTGCACGACACCAAGGCCGTGATCCCGGATCGCTGCTACGCCACCATCTACCAGGCGGTCATCGAAGACTGCAAGGCCAATGGCGCCTTCGACCCAACCACCATGGGCAGCGTGCCAAACGTTGGCCTGATGGCGAAGAAAGCCGAAGAATACGGCTCCCACGACAAGACCTTCCAGATCAAGGCTGACGGCGTTGTCCGCGTCACCGACAGCCAGGGCAACCTGCTGATGGAACAGAACGTCGAAGCTGGCGACATCTTCCGCATGTGCCAGACCAAAGACGCGCCGATCCAGGACTGGGTCAAGCTCGCCGTCAACCGTGCCCGCGCCAGCAACACCCCGGCCATTTTCTGGCTGGACCCCAAGCGCGCCCACGATGGCGTAGTGGTCGAGAAAGTTCAGGCTTACCTGAAAGACCACAACACCGAAGGCCTGGACATCCGCATCATGGCCCCGGTCGATGCGATGAAGTTCACCCTGGAGCGCACCCGCAAGGGCCTGGACACCATCTCGGTGACCGGCAACGTACTGCGCGACTACCTGACCGACCTGTTCCCGATCATGGAACTGGGCACCAGCGCCAAGATGCTGTCGATCGTGCCGCTGATGAATGGCGGTGGCCTGTTCGAAACCGGCGCTGGCGGTTCGGCTCCAAAGCACGTGCAGCAACTGCTGGAAGAAAACTTCCTGCGCTGGGATTCCCTGGGCGAGTTCCTGGCCCTGGCCGCGTCCCTTGAGCATTTGGGTGTGACGTACAACAACCCGAAAGCCCTGGTACTGTCCAAGACCCTGGACCAGGCCACCGGCCAGTTCCTGGACAACAACAAGTCGCCATCGCGCAAGGTCGGCAACATCGACAACCGCGGCAGCCACTTCTACCTGGCGCTGTACTGGGCACAAGCCCTGGCCGCCCAGACTGAAGACACTGCACTGCAAGCGCAGTTTGGCGAACTGGCCAAAACCCTGGCCGAGAACGAAGCAACCATCGTTGCCGAACTCAACGCCGTACAGGGCAAGCCAGTGGACATCGGCGGCTACTACGCGCCGAACCCTGAGCTGACCAGCAAAGCCATGCGCCCGAGCAACACCCTCAATGCGGCGATTGCCAAGTTGAAGTAAGGTTGTAAGGATGCAAAGAAGCCCCGGCCAAGTGCCGGGGTTTTTGTCTTCAGCGGATGGCAGTTTAGTCACAGGGAAGCATTGGCGTACTCTGAAATCCATACGGAGCGAATCAACTCAAGCACCTCACTCCTGTAAACAGGATTCCAACCCGCTCGCTCTCTAGGCACCACAGCAAATTGAGGTAGCACGGGCAAACGGGAAACGCCTTCGAGACTCTTTAAACCCGACACTTGTGCAACAAAAGGCAGCAATGTAATACCGACTCCCGCCTGCACCGCAGACCGCAGCGACATCAAGTCTTCCGACTCATAAACGCAATGCCATTTGATACCGCACTCCTCTAGGCTCCGAATCGCCAGACTGCGAAACCCACACGGCGGCTTGAACAAAGCAAGCGGAATATCATGTGGTTTATCGATCATGTCAGCGCTGTCGCCAGCAAACCACCTTACCGATAATGTATGCCAAGGACGTTCATCCATTTTTTTCAGTTCATCTATCATGAGGCATAGGTCGATTTTGCCCTCACTTACCGCATCCAATAGCAACCCAGACCTGGCGACCTTCACCACCATTTGTATGGCTGGAAAGTGAGTGGCCATGTTGGAAATAATCTTGGGAAGTACCCTTTCGCAAAAATGCTCAGGCATCCCCACTATGATCGTTTCTCTTTTTTCAACCCTTTCAAACAATCTACCCACTTTATCGTTACAATTAACGATATCCTTGGCATAACTGAGGAGCTTTTCTCCTTCCAAGGTCAATAATACCTGTCGATTTTCTCTTGCAAATAACTCCACACCCAATAGGTCCTCTAATCGTTTGACCTGTTGACTAATAGCAGGTTGAGTCAGGTTTAACGCTTCGGCCGCGCGCGTAAAATTTTTGGTCTCGCCTACTTTGATAAAGCTTCGCAACGACTGAACATCAAGATTGACTCTCATAGCACGCCACCGACCGAAATTAGTCTTCCGATTGTGGCAAATCAACACCTCGCTCGCCACTAGCTGTTCGGGTAGGCACGAGCTAAATTTACGTATGAAAATATACAAAAAATGTTTAATAAAAGAATTTTCTGTCATCCTATGCCAATAATCGAGCGTTAAGGGCATTCAGATACCTATCGGAAGTTAGCGCCAATCTCGCCAAAACGTACTCTGCTCGCCTCGCCGAATGGCGAGCGTTAATTTCTAAAGCGCTGGTAAAAAAGAACGCGCCGCTTGTCAGCTCTCCCAGAACAGTGATCCTGTCATCCACATGCCCTAAATTATTTATCAAACCGCCCGACTCAGCAGATACCTTCACTCCTCCGAATGGGTCCGCACATCCAGTTCCCTGCTGAAGCATATTTCGCACCAAAGGGTTATCAAACTTACTTACATCACGGGGTGTACCTGTAGCCACCACAACGGTATCGTAGTCGTAGCAACTGTTGTCCGACTGATTAGCCACTTCCAAGATAAATCGCCCATTGTATTGAATCGCCTCAATCTCACCTTTGATGATTGATAGTTTCCCGGTTTCGATTAGCGACTTAACTTTTAATGCATTTTCCCTCGGAATAGAGACACGGTAGGCCATCCACCAACTAGAGTACTCCAGGAACATCTTCTTGTCCTCATCCGGCATTGCGGGCCAAATCAAATCAAGTACAGCATTTGTGGAGTAGAGAACGGATTGCCAAAACCGCGGGTGATGCGCAGCCGCTATTTCCGCCTCAAGAAATTCCACTGCCGGCTTTTGGAAGCACTTTGTCGGCCAATCAGCCATGCGAATCGGCTTGCCCTCCAAGGCCAACTCCTGCGTCATCCAACGAAGCACATCTTCAAGTCGCACTACGCCAGTTCGAGAAATACAAGATCTAACAGTTTCCGGTGTCAGTATCTTCGGTTGATAGCGCCCCTGAGTCCCTCTGACACTTGGCAGGGCTCCTGTGCGTGAATGCAACGTAATGGGTCCTTCATGGCCATTAGCAGTAAGCCCGATCACCGCATCGATAGCACTCAATCTTGATCCGACAATTGCAACACGTGCCTGCTTTTGGATCAGCCGGCATGTACGCTTGATAGGATAAGGGCTGGAGAAAAAACCCTCCGCAGCAGCAAGGTATCGGTATTCCAGACTACGCGCATTACCACAACTCAACACTACATGATCACTGGGAAAGGAGAGATTCCCCTTTGTTGAAACTACGACCCTCCTATCATGCGAGAAACTCAAGTTTAGGACCTCGTCATGCACCAGAATTAATTGACAACCGAGCTCTACAGCTTTTTTGACGAGAAACTGAATCATGTGCGCAAGATATAATCCAAACAAGGGACGAGGCAAAAAGGCCTGCGGGCACAGTTCAATACCTGGAAAGTCATCCTCCCAAATCTCCCGATTAGCCAATAACCATCTGTAAAAATGTCCAGACTGATCAGGGAAAGGCGAAATGAATTCCGCTCTCGTATTTAAAATATTTGTGCTGCAGTCGTCAGAATAGGCAAGTCCTCTACCACATTGAGATTGCTTGTCTATCAAGAATAGCGACACATCCGAATGGCAACCATGTCTCCCCAAGCCATTTAAGAGCGCGTAGATAAAAGAGACACTCGAGGCGCCACCACCGATTACCGTAATTACGTTGCCAGACATAATGACCTCCCACCGATTTTTTCGGCATTCGACATATTATTACTCAAGAATTTTAAACCCACCCATCTAAAACAAAAACATTTCACCCGACATAGACTTGCAACTGCCAGACACCACAAACCCACCCTCTATGAACGGCATAATATCCTGCTCAATACTTATGCCTGGAGCGACCTCATCCAGATAAACCACTCCATCTCTTAATGAAAAAACAGCTCGCTCCGTGACAAATATAACTCTTTGACCCAAGACCTGAGAATAGCTGCCATTGAAAGTCAAATGTGAGACCTGACGAACAAATTTATTTACACGACCTTCCCGAACTATGCGGACTTGCCCTTCACTTACATCTACGGTCAACCCAACCGCTGTAAAGGTACCACAAAAGATAATACACCTAGCCGACTGAGAGATATTTATGAATCCGCCGGCGCCTTGTAACTTACGACCGAACTGCGAAACATTGACATTGCCAAAGCTGTCCATTTCGGCAAAACCCAAACACGCCACATCAATTCCACCGCCTTCGTAAAAATCAAACAAAGCTGCCTGCTCAATAATACTGACTGGACGATAGCTGGCCCCAAATGACAATCCAGCAGCTGGCCTGCCACCTATAACGCCGGATTCAATAGTAAAGCTCATCGATTCCGCACAGCTCAACTCTTCAGCCACCTGAGCAACGACTACCGGTATACCAATTCCCAGATTGATAACTCGGGCATTTTCATGTCGTATTTCCTGTAAAGCCCTTTTTGCAATAATTCTCTCAGCGCATGAAATCAAACTTACACTAGGAGTAAGCACTCCCGGGCGCGTAAACGCTGAATTATGTATCACACCATAAGTTTGAGGATGCTCACCAGGACGCGACACTGTCACATAATCAACCAATAGCCCGGGTATTTTTACATGCTGCGGTTCAATTTCATGCAACCCTACTAAACTTTCAACCTGAACAATCACTATTCCACCACAGTTCTTGACTGCCATTGCCTGTGCAAGCGCATCACTATGAGACACCTCCCGCTCCATCGAAATATTGCCTAAAGGGTCACAAAACGTCCCTCTCAATAACGCGCAATTGACATTAAGTGCAGGGTATAAAAGCGTCGACTCTCCATTAATAACGATCTTCTGAACGAGAGCGCCTCCCTCTCGCTGATTCAAGCGTGCGCCCTCGTGATCAGGATCAACGAAAGTATTGAGGCCAACCTTCGAGATCACACCGGGCTTCTTCGCCGCGATCGCACGGAACAGCTGGCTGATAACCCCCTGCGGCCAGTTATGCGCCTCTATCTCTCCTTGGAGCGCCATATTTCCCAATCGCGGTATAAGCCCCCAGAACCCTCCAATTGCCTTGGCCACCAGCCCACTCTGAGCCAAAACGTCGACGCCCCTTTCATCAAGATCTCCAGAAGCAGAGGCAAAGAGCAGACCAAGCTTACGAGGCCGTCCCTCCCGCTTGAAACGCTCACTGATTGCTCGAGTAAGTCCATCAGGATGCCCGCAACTACCAAACCCTCCCGGAATGATTGTCCATCCGTCTTCAATCAACTCTGCTGCTTGCAGTTCGTTGATAACTTTCATGCTGCGGCCTCTGAATCCTGACGTGGGGCGGGCTGAACTGGCTGCTCCCAAACGACTAGAAACGTACAACCCGTAGCAGAAGAAAGTTGGTGAGTAGAGCCAGGCGGGTAAACTTGCAGCGCACCTGCAGTATGGCGCCCTCTGTCATCGACCAGTTCACCATCGACCACCAACACTAACTCCCACCCCAGATGCCTATGCCTCGGCGTTAGAGCTCCGCCGGCATAACGAACCAATGCGGCAACTGGCCCTTGCGCATTAATCCGCGCATCATAAAGATAAAATATTGAAACGCCCTTGCGCCCATCCACTTCATAAGTTTCAAAATTCAGACAATCAACTTCATCAACGCGCAGTCCACCTCCAGACCGGCAAATGTCATCGCTATATAATTTTTTATCAGCCATTTCGTGCTTAAACATTAGTACTCTCCTGATAAGCAACCTTCAATATTCGAGGTTTACTTTGCTCTTGAATGATTCATCAAATAAACCCCCACCCCTGACACAATAAAACCTACAATCGCCACCACACTCGGCACTTCACCCAACACCGTTGACGCCATGATCTGTGTGACAGCCGGAATGACATGAAATAAGTTCGTCGCCTTACTCGCCTCACCCCGCCGAATCATCAGGTACAGCAGGGTCAGCGCGCCGACCGAGTTCATTACAGTGATCCACGCCACCGAAGCAGCGAAGGGCACCCACTGAGTCACCTGCATGGTCTCGGTGGTATAGGCCAGCAGCAACATGACTAGCGATGCGGTGACCATCTGAGCAAAACAGCCCACCCACAGGTTGACGCCGCCGAGGAAACGCTTCTGATAAAGCGTGCCAAGGGTGATGCCCAGCAGCGCCAACCCCACCGCGCCATAACCGCCGATGGACGCCTCAGGGCCAGCAAAACTGCTGCCGACCACAATGGCCACGCCGCCTACGCCCAGGATCGAGCCTGGCAAGTCGCGCCAACTCAATTGCTCGCCTAAACAGAAGTAGGCGCCGATCACGACGAATACCGGCATCAGCCCGACAATCAGCGCAGCTTGCCCAGCCGGGACGCCCTGACTTATACCGGTGTAGAGGCCGCCAAATTGCAGAGCCTGCAAGAGCAAGCCCACGGCCGCCGCGTGAAGGTAGGGTGTAAGCCGCCTAGGCCACTCGGCCTTGATAGCGAGCGCCACTCCCAGAAACACCAGGGCCGCCAGGGCAAATCGGTAGAACGTCATGGTGAAAGGCTCGCCATAACGCACACCGAACGCTCCACCGATGTATCCGGAGCTCCATAACAGGATGAAGGCAATGGGCAATGGCGATGTAAGGCGTACTTCGTAGCTTTTGTGGGCAATCGGCTTCATGAAGCTCTCCAATAACGACTGTGCTGGAGAGGTAAACTGCGCCCCGGCTTGCAAGCGGTAAAATCATATAATGTACGGCGCAGCATGCATTTTGCTTATGCACCACGTGCCCACTGCAGAAACCGAATCAGAATGTGTGTGTTGCTTGCCTGCGATAGCGGTGTGTCAGCCACTAATTCGCTTACTGACAGACTGCCATCGCAGGCAAGCCACACATTGATAGCAATCCTGTCCAAAAACAGCACCATCCTTTGAACCGAGGCATCCCATGACCTGGCAACCCCACATCACCGTCGCTACCATCGTTGAAGACAACGGCCGTTTCCTGATGGTCGAAGAGCTCAAGGGTGGCCGCGCCGTGCTCAATCAGCCGGCAGGCCACCTGGACCCGGATGAAACCCTGACCGAGGCCGCCGTGCGCGAAACTCTTGAAGAAACCGGCTGGGATGTCGAGGCCAGCGGTATTGTCGGCATCTACCTCTACACTGCACCCAGCAATGGGGTTACCTATCAACGCGTCTGCTTTATCGCCAAGGCACTGAAACACCACCCGGACTATCAACTCGACGAAGGCATCCTGCGCGCCCGCTGGCTGACCCGTGACGAGCTGATGGCCGTGCGCGAGGACTGGCGCAGCGAGCTGATTATCCGTTGCATCGATGATTATCTGGCCGGCCAACGCCACAGTCTCGAATTGATCCGCCCTTCTCTTTAGCCTTGCGGGCCCAGGCCTGCTAGAATCGCGTCCTTTTTCAAGACACCCGTTGAAACCCTATGCGTGATCCAGCCCCTTCTGACACACAAAAGAAGCGCGTCATCGTCGGCATGTCCGGCGGCGTGGATTCTTCCGTTTCCGCCGTTCTGCTCATGGAGCAGGGTTATGAGGTGGAAGGCCTGTTCATGAAGAACTGGGAAGAAGACGATGGAACCGAATACTGCACCGCCATGGACGACCTCGCGGACGCCCAGGCCGTGTGCGACAAGATCGGCATCAAGCTGCACACCGCCAACTTCGCCGCCGAGTACTGGGACAACGTGTTCGAGCACTTCCTGGCCGAATACAAGGCCGGCCGCACGCCGAACCCGGACATCCTGTGTAACCGCGAAATCAAGTTCAAGGCCTTCCTCGACTACGCCATGATGCTCGGCGCCGACCTGATAGCTACCGGCCACTACGTGCGCCGTCGCGATATCGATGGCCGCACCGAACTGCTCAAGGGCCTGGACCCGAACAAGGACCAGAGCTACTTCCTGCACGCCGTGGGCGGTGAACAGATCGCCAAGACTCTGTTCCCGGTCGGCGAGCTGGAAAAACCCGAAGTGCGCAAGATTGCCGAGAAACACGGCCTGGCCACCGCCAAGAAGAAAGACTCCACCGGTATCTGCTTTATCGGCGAGCGGCGCTTCAGCGATTTCCTCAAGCAATACCTGCCGGCGCAACCGGGCGAGATCAAGACCACCGAGGGTGAAGTGATCGGCCGCCACCACGGCCTGATGTACCACACCATCGGCCAGCGCCAGGGCCTGGGCATCGGCGGCTTGAAAGACGCCGGTGTTGAGCCGTGGTACGTGCTGGTCAAAGACCTGGAAAACAACGTGCTGGTGGTCGGCCAGGGCAACGAGCACCCGCTGCTGTTCTCCGGCGCCTTGCTCGCTTCCGAGATTTATTGGGTCAACCCTATCGACCTGAGCACCCCGCGCCGCCTGACCGCCAAAGTGCGTTATCGCCAGAGCGACCAGCCCTGCACCCTGGAAAAGACCGCCACCGGCTACCGTGCCACCTTCGATGACCCGCAACGCGCGGTCACCCCTGGCCAGTCCGTGGTGTTCTATGACGGCGAGATCTGCCTGGGCGGCGGCGTGATTGAAGTCGCGCAAGCCTGGAGCAACCCGGCATGAGCCCGACCCAGGAGCAGTTGACAGCCCTTGGCGGTGTCTTTCTCGCTGCGGTACTGGTGGACAAGATCGCCAAGACCGGCCAGGTCACTGAAGCCGGCCTGACCTGCATGCTCGGCAGCCTGCTGATCCGCGACCCCAAGGACACCCTTGAGGTTTACGGCGGCGACGACCTGGCCCTGCGTGAAGGCTATCGCGCCCTGATCGGCGCCCTGGAGCGCGACCCCAGTACTTTGCAGCGCGAGCCGTTGCGTTATGCCCTGTCGATGCTTGGCCTTGAGCGCCAGCTGGCCAAGCGCGACGACCTGCTGGACACCATCGGCAAGCGCCTGCCGCAGATCCAGTCCCAGGTAGAACACTTCGGCCCGGCCCACGAAAACGTGATCGCCGCCTGTGGTGCGCTGTACCAGGACACCTTGAGCACCCTGCGCCAGCGCATCCAGGTGCATGGCGACATGCGTAACCTGCAGCAACCCAACAACGCGTCGAAAATCCGCGCCCTGCTTCTGGCCGGTATTCGTTCGGCACGCTTGTGGCGCCAACTGGGCGGTCATCGCTGGCAGTTGGTGATCAGCCGACGCAAATTACTCAAAGAGCTTTACCCGTTGATGCGCAACGAATAAGTCGCACCAGCAGGCTGTTTTCAAGCCATTACGCGTAATACGCCGGTCAGTTGGCGACGGACCGGCGGATTTTTTCATGTATGATACGCGCCCCATTTCGTTGCCCGACTGTCCGAGAACACCCCATGCAGCTCTCTTCGCTCACTGCGGTTTCCCCTGTTGACGGCCGCTACGCCGGCAAAACCCAGGCCCTGCGCCCTATTTTCAGCGAGTACGGCCTGATCCGTGCCCGTGTCCTGGTTGAAGTGCGCTGGCTCCAGCGCCTGGCCGCTCACCCCGCCATCAGCGAAGTGCCGGCGTTTTCCGCCGAGGCCAACGCTGTATTGAACACCCTGGCGGAAAACTTCTCCCTGGAGCACGCCGAGCGTGTGAAAGAGATCGAGCGCACCACCAACCACGACGTCAAAGCCATCGAATACCTGCTCAAAGAGCAAGCGGCCCAACTGCCGGAACTGGCCCAGGTCAGCGAGTTCATCCACTTTGCCTGCACCAGCGAGGACATCAACAACCTGTCCCACGCCCTGATGCTGCGCGAAGGCCGTGATGACGTGATGCTGCCGCTGATGCGCCAGACCGCCGAAGCCATCCGCGAGCTGGCGATCCGTTTCGCTGCCGTGCCGATGCTGTCGCGCACCCACGGCCAGCCGGCCTCGCCGACCACCCTGGGCAAAGAACTGGCCAACGTGGTGTACCGCCTGGAGCGCCAGATCGCCCAAGTCGCCGCCGTGCCATTGCTGGGCAAGATCAACGGCGCCGTAGGCAACTACAACGCCCACCTGTCGGCCTACCCTGAGATCGACTGGGAAGCCAACGCCCGCGCCTTCATCGAAGACGAATTGGGCCTGGGCTTCAACCCCTACACCACGCAGATCGAACCCCACGACTACATCGCCGAGCTGTTCGACGCGATTGCACGCTTCAACACCATCCTGATCGATTTCGATCGCGATATCTGGGGCTACATCTCCCTGGGCTACTTCAAGCAGCGCACTATTGCAGGCGAAATCGGTTCGTCGACCATGCCGCACAAGGTCAACCCGATCGACTTCGAAAACTCCGAAGGCAACCTGGGTATCGCCAACGCCCTGTTCCAGCACCTGGCCAGCAAGTTGCCGATCTCCCGCTGGCAGCGCGACCTGACCGACTCCACCGTACTGCGTAACCTCGGCGTCGGTTTTGCCCACAGCGTGATCGCGTACGAAGCCAGCCTCAAAGGCATCAGCAAGCTGGAGCTCAACGAGCAGAAGATTGCCGCTGACCTGGACGCGTGCTGGGAAGTATTGGCCGAGCCGATCCAGACTGTGATGCGCCGCTACAACATCGAAAACCCCTACGAGAAGCTGAAAGAATTGACGCGCGGCAAGGGCATCAGCCCCGAAGCGCTGCAAACTTTCATCGACGGCCTGGACATGCCAGCCGCAGCCAAGGCCGAGCTGAAACTGCTCACCCCGGCCAACTACATCGGCAACGCTGTAGAACAAGCCAAGCGCATCTGATCCAAGCAAGCTCCTTTGAGACGCCCGGCCGCGCCGGGCGTTTTTATTCCTGTCTTAAAAGTGCTTTTTTTCAATAGGTTACACATGAATCCTGATATCCCTCTTCAACTTCTGGGCGGCATCACGGCACGGGAATTCCTGCGCGACTACTGGCAGAAAAAACCGCTGCTGATCCGCCAGGCCATCCCTGACTTCGAAAGCCCGATCGACGCCGACGAACTGGCAGGCCTGGCCCTGGAAGAAGAAGTCGAGTCGCGCCTGGTGATCGAACACGGCGAGCGCCCCTGGGAACTGCGTCGCGGCCCGTTCGCCGAAGACGCTTTCAGCACCCTGCCCGAGCGCGAGTGGACCCTGCTCGTGCAGGCAGTCGACCAGTTCGTGCCGGAAGTGGCTGAGCTGCTGGAGCACTTCCGCTTCCTGCCGAGCTGGCGTATCGATGATGTGATGATCAGCTTCGCCGCGCCGGGTGGCAGCGTCGGTCCGCATTTCGATAACTACGATGTGTTCCTGCTGCAAGCCCAGGGTAAGCGCAACTGGAAGATCGGCCAGATGTGCAATTCCGAAAGCCCGTTGCTGCAACACGCCGACCTGCGCATCCTCGCCGAATTCGAAGAAAGCGCCGAATGGGTGCTCGAACCGGGCGACATGCTCTACCTGCCCCCGCGCCTGGCCCATTTCGGTATTGCCGAAGACGACTGCATGACCTATTCCGTAGGTTTCCGTGCACCGAGCGCCGCTGAAGTGCTGACCCACTTCACCGACTTCCTCAGCCAGTACCTGACCGACGAAGAGCGCTACACCGACGCCGACGCCCAGCCGGTCAGCGACCCACACCAGATCCAGGGCGACGCACTGGACCGCCTCAAGGGCCTGCTCGCCGAGCACATGAGCGATGAGCGCATGCTGCTGACCTGGTTCGGCCAGTTCATGACCGAGCCACGCTACCCGGAACTGGTGGCCGGCGAAGAGTTGGGCGAAGAAGACTTCATCAACAGCCTGCAAGACGGCGCGATCCTGGTGCGCAACCCGAGCGCACGCCTGGCCTGGTCCGAAGTGGATGACGACGTACTGCTGTTCGCCAGCGGCCAGAGCCGTTACCTGCCGGGCAAACTGCGTGAACTGTTGAAGCTGATGTGCTCGGCCGATGCACTGCACAGCGAAAACCTGGGCGAGTGGCTGGCCGACGAAGACGGTCGCGACCTGCTGTGCGAACTGGTCAAGCAAGGCAGCCTGGGGTTCGCGGATGAATAGAATTCACGTAAGTGTCGCGGACTGGCGAAAGGATATCGACGAGCTTCGGCGCATTCGTGAAGCGGTATTCATCGCTGAACAATCGGTCCCGCCTGAATTGGAGTGGGACGCGGACGATGCCGGCGCCATGCATTTTCTTGCATACGAAGGCGACTTCCCGATTGGCACCGCTCGATTGCTGCCCAGTGGCGAGATCGGTCGGGTATCGGTGCTCAAGGACTGGCGCGGACTGAAAGTCGGCGACAAACTGATGGAAGCAGTGATTGGCGAGGCCGTGAAACGCGGCCAGACCCGGCAATTCCTGAGTGCGCAGGTGTATGCGGCACCGTTCTATGAACGGTTGGGTTTCAAGATCGTAAGCGATGAGTTTCTTGAGGTCGGGATTCCGCATGTGGATATGGTGCGAGGGGACTGACCCGAGTCCGCGTCGCCTGCATCGCAGGCAAGCCAGCTCCCACACTGACCGCATTCCAAAAGCTGTACTCGGTCAAGTGTGGGAGCTGGCTTGCCTGCGATAGCTATTTCAGCAACACCACAAAATGCCCTGCCTGCCAGGGCATTTTGCCGTCTACGATTCAACTTGCGACCCACCAGGCCGACAAACTGGCACTATCAAGCAAATGACTCGCAGAGATAACGGACATGTCCCTACGCACCCTGCTCACCGCCCTCGTGATGACCGTCAGCGCTTGCGCCATGGCCGCCACTGAAGTCGTCAACCTGAACAACCGCACCAGCGCCGACCTGCTGCCCGTGGCGCAGAACTTCATTGGCAAGGACGGCACCGTCAGCGCCTACGGCAACCAGCTTATCGTTAACGCTGAGCCAGCCAGGATCGAGGGCTTGCGCGCACTGCTCGGCCAATTGGATACACCGGCCAAACGCCTGCTGATCACCGTCGATACCAACGAGCACAACCAACAGAACAGCGGTGACAGCCAGACCCGCATCATCAGCTACGGCACTGCCAGCCGCGACGGTGGCGTGCAGCAGATCCAGGCCAGCGAAGGCGTGCCCGCGCTGATCCAGGTCGGCCAGAGCGTACCGCTGACCACCACGCAACAGGACAGCTATGGCCGCCTGCAAAACCAGACCCAGTATCGCAACGTCACCCAAGGCTTTTACGTGACCGCCAGCGTCACTGGCGAGACCGTGCACCTGGCCATCAGTACCAACCGTGACCGCATGAGCCAGGAACGTCCCGATGTAGTGAACGTGCAAAGCACCGACACAACCGTCAGCGGCCGCTTGGGCGAGTGGATCCCCCTGGCCGGCATCAATCGTGAAACCCAGGCGGACAAATCCTCTACAACCCGCAGCTACTCTACTCAGGGCCGCGATGACCTGACTTTACGGGTCAAGGTCGACACCCTGAACTGAAGCACCGAAAACTGACTGGCAAGTCGCATTAGACTAAAGATGTAGTGCTTCAAAAAAAGCACTACAAAACATTTGACGAGCCAAAAAAGCATGGGCATGATGGCCTCGCTCCCGCTAATCAGGGGCCCTGGCAAGGGCCTTCGGATCGCCGCTCTAAGCTACCCACCTGAGCCGATTCGTGTCTGTACCGCCCACAAGGTGTGTTTGACGTTGGTTGCGACTGGAACGAAGTTGTCCCGAGGGACGGAAGCCAACCAGGTAACCCGGCTACACACTGATGGATCGTACAAAGGCCCACGACGCCCGAAGACCGTTCGCAGTTTGCCCTTACCTGCTCAACTCCCCCTTGAGCCCCATCGTTCATACCGTCGCCTACCTCCGTCAGATTTGACTTGAACACCAAAGCTTCTGGTCAGCGAGCAACCCTACCCAGGCAACGAATGCCGGGCTGGCAAACGGATACTTCAAACAAGACGCGACGAGGTTTTTCCCCATGGCACTGACACGCGAACAGCAAATTGCAGCCCTCGAAAAAGATTGGGCTGAAAACCCACGCTGGAAAGGCGTGACCCGCGCTTATTCCGCTGCTGACGTCGTCCGCCTGCGTGGCTCGGTCCAACCTGAGCACACTTTTGCAAAACTCGGCGCCGAGAAGCTGTGGAACCTGGTCACCCAAGGTGCCAAGCCGTCCTTCCGTCCCGACAAAGATTTCGTCAACTGCATGGGCGCCCTCACTGGCGGCCAGGCAGTCCAGCAGGTAAAAGCCGGTATCCAGGCGATCTACCTGTCCGGCTGGCAAGTGGCAGCGGACAACAACTCCGCTGAATCCATGTACCCCGACCAATCGCTGTACCCGGTGGACTCGGTGCCAACCGTGGTCAAGCGCATCAACAACTCGTTCCGTCGTGCCGACCAGATCCAGTGGAAAGCCGGCAAGAACCCGGGCGACGAAGGCTACATCGACTACTTCGCGCCAATCGTGGCTGACGCCGAAGCCGGTTTCGGTGGCGTACTCAACGCCTACGAGCTGATGAAGAGCATGATCGAGGCAGGCGCTGCCGGCGTGCACTTCGAAGACCAGCTGGCTTCGGTGAAAAAATGCGGCCACATGGGCGGCAAGGTACTGGTACCGACCCAGGAAGCCGTGCAGAAGCTGACCGCTGCCCGCCTGGCCGCTGACGTTGCCGGCACACCGACCATCATCCTGGCCCGTACCGACGCCAACGCGGCAGACTTGCTGACCTCGGACTGCGACCCCTACGACCAACCATTCGTTACCGGCGAGCGCACCCAGGAAGGCTTCTATAAAGTGCGCGCCGGCCTCGACCAGGCAATCGCCCGTGGCCTGGCCTACGCGCCGTACGCCGACCTGATCTGGTGCGAAACCGCCAAGCCGGATCTGGACGAAGCCCGTCGTTTCGCCGAAGCGATCAAGAAGGAATATCCGGACCAACTGCTGTCCTACAACTGCTCGCCTTCTTTCAACTGGAAGAAGAACCTGGACGACGCGACCATCGCCAAGTTCCAGCGCGAACTGTCAGCCATGGGCTACAAGCACCAGTTCATCACCCTGGCCGGTATCCACAACATGTGGCACAGCATGTTCAACCTGGCGCACGACTACGCCCGCAACGACATGACCGCCTACGTAAAGCTGCAGGAGCAGGAATTCGCTGACGCCGCCAAAGGCTACACCTTCGTGGCGCACCAGCAGGAAGTGGGCACCGGCTACTTCGACGACATGACCACCGTGATCCAGGGCGGCACCTCGTCCGTGACCGCGCTGACCGGTTCGACCGAAGAAGAGCAGTTCCACTAAGTACCGCTTACACGGCCACTGCGGCCCCACGGAAGACCTAACCGCAGTGCCGCGCAACAATCACGCCCCGACTGGTTCGGGGCGTTTTTTTTGCCTGGGAATCACCGAAAACCAATGGTGGGAGCTGGCTTGCCTGCGATGGCCATAGGTATCTACATAACTCTGTTAGCTCAACGGTAACCACGATGCGAAGCGAGCCGCTCTTGATCTTGATCTGCTTTTGATCTTAGGCGCCCCGTTAAACCACGCTGGCCGGAATTCGACAGGGATTTGGGGGGTAAACCGGCAGGGATGCCGGTTTAGCCGCCCCGCGCCATGGATGGCGCGTGGCGGCGGCCCCCCAAATCACTGGCGGATTACGGGCACACCGAGCCTAAGCGAGGTGCCGAGTGGTGGGGCAAGAGCGCTTTGCTTACTTTCGCGCTTTTCGAAAGTGAGCCGCCGTCAGGGCGGAACCCTAAGGGGCCGTTACCGCAGGAATGGATATGTACACGGTCCAACTGTGTTGACTGTCAGGCCGTCTTCGCAGGCAAGCCAGCTCCCACATTGGATCGCGGGGCATCAGTTATATCTGTGTCGGCTGCCAGGCCGTCACGGGAGCAAGCTCCCTCGCCACAGATTTAGCGTCGTGCCGAAGTTGTGTAGATACCTATGCTGCGATGGCGGTGGGTCAGAGGCAGGTGTTTCAGCTGATCCGCCGCCATCGCAGGCAAGCCAGCTCCCACATTGACCGCGCCCTATCCATAGTTTTTTACTAAAAACATTGATCCAGAGCGGTATCCGCCCACATCCGATCGGTTAAAAGAACCGTTGCGACAACTAAGCGACACTCAAGCAAGTAACGGTAACTTCCCGCGCCACATGAGAAACACTCGCTTACACCCCTCGCAAACAATATTCATTATCATTTGGCACCTGAAAACTTCGTTACAGCTTAAACAAAACATAATTGATGAAAAGCCCGCTAATGCCCACACCACAAGGGCTACAGCCCCAAGAAGGTGCACTATGTGCTTATTCCACCGAATAATTTCGCCCTGGGAATTTTACTTGCCCGGTGTTTAGCCATAAAATCACCGCGATTGATTGCAGTGCGACATATCGTCACTGCATCGTTACTTTTTCGAGCTCAGAGACCTTTGCTCTCTGTTAAGGATTTCCAGCATGACCGACGCGACAGGACTCATGGCCCACAACTGGGGCTTTGCCATTTTCCTTCTCGGTGTTGTAGGCCTTTGCGCCTTCATGCTCGGCGTGTCCAGCCTCCTCGGGTCAAAAGCCTGGGGCCGCAGCAAAAACGAACCGTTCGAATCCGGCATGCTGCCTACAGGTGGCGCCCGCTTGCGGCTCTCAGCCAAATTCTATCTGGTCGCGATGTTGTTCGTGATCTTCGATATCGAAGCCCTCTTTCTCTTTGCATGGTCTGTGTCCGTCCGCGAAAGCGGCTGGACCGGATTCGTCGAAGCTCTCGTTTTCATAGCAATTCTGTTGGCAGGTCTTGTCTACCTGTTCCGAGTGGGCGCCCTTGACTGGGCTCCGGAAGCTCGTCGCAAGCGGCAAGCGAAGCTGAAACAATGAGGCTTTGGCAATGCAATACAATCTCACCAGGATCGACCCGGATGCTCCTAACGAGCAGTACCCCATCGGCGAACGGGAAACCGTTTCCGACCCGTTAGAAGACCAAGTCCACAAAAACATCTACATGGGCAAGCTGGAAGACGTGCTGAGTGGCGCGGTCAACTGGGGGCGTAAAAACTCCCTGTGGCCGTACAACTTCGGCCTTTCGTGCTGCTACGTGGAAATGACCACCGCCTTCACGGCGCCCCACGACATCGCGCGCTTCGGCGCCGAAGTTATCCGGGCCTCGCCGCGCCAGGCGGATTTCATGGTTATCGCCGGTACCTGCTTCATCAAGATGGCGCCGATCATCCAGCGTCTCTATGAGCAAATGCTCGAACCTAAATGGGTTATCTCCATGGGTTCGTGCGCCAACTCCGGTGGCATGTACGACATCTACTCGGTCGTTCAAGGGGTGGACAAGTTCCTGCCCGTGGACGTCTACGTGCCTGGCTGCCCGCCCCGTCCCGAAGCGTTCCTGCAAGGCTTGATGCTGTTGCAGGAATCGATTGGCAAGGAGCGTCGCCCACTGTCCTGGGTGGTCGGTGATCAAGGCGTTTATCGCGCCGAGATGCCGTCTCAAAAGGAACAGCGCCGCGAACAGCGAATCGCAGTCACCAACCTGCGCAGCCCCGACGAAGTCTGATCCAGCACCGCTTCTTTTATAGAACGAAAACCTGGCTTCATTCTTTACGTTGACCGAAAGCGATAAAAAACCATGACTACAGGCAGTGCTCTGTACATCCCGCCTTATAAGGCAGACGACCAGGATGTGGTTGTCGAACTCAATAACCGTTTTGGCCCTGACGCCTTCACCGCCCAGGCCACACGCACCGGTATGCCGGTGCTGTGGGTGGCGCGTGCCAGGCTCGTCGAAGTCCTGACCTTCCTGCGCAACCTGCCCAAGCCGTACGTCATGCTCTATGACCTGCATGGCGTGGACGAGCGTCTGCGCACCAAGCGCCAGGGCCTGCCGAGCGGCGCCGATTTCACCGTGTTCTACCACCTGATGTCGCTGGAACGTAACAGCGACGTGATGATCAAGGTTGCGCTGAGCGAGAGCGACCTGAGCATCCCGACCGTGACCGGTATCTGGCCGAACGCCAGCTGGTACGAGCGTGAAGTCTGGGACATGTTCGGTATCGACTTCCCGGGCCACCCGCACCTGACGCGCATCATGATGCCGCCGACCTGGGAAGGTCACCCGCTGCGCAAGGACTTCCCTGCCCGCGCCACCGAATTCGACCCGTTCAGCCTCAACCTGGCCAAGCAGCAGCTTGAAGAAGAGGCGGCGCGCTTCCGCCCCGAAGACTGGGGCATGAAGCGTTCCGGCACCAACGAGGACTACATGTTCCTCAACCTGGGCCCGAACCACCCTTCGGCTCACGGTGCCTTCCGTATCATCCTGCAACTGGACGGCGAAGAGATCGTCGACTGCGTCCCGGACATCGGCTACCACCACCGTGGCGCCGAGAAGATGGCCGAGCGCCAGTCCTGGCACAGCTTCATCCCGTACACCGACCGTATCGACTACCTCGGCGGCGTGATGAACAACCTGCCGTACGTGCTCTCGGTCGAGAAGCTGGCCGGCATCAAGGTACCGGACCGCGTCGACACCATCCGCATCATGATGGCCGAGTTCTTCCGCATCACCAGCCACCTGCTGTTCCTGGGTACCTATATCCAGGACGTCGGCGCCATGACCCCGGTGTTCTTCACCTTCACCGACCGTCAGCGCGCCTATAAGGTCATCGAAGCCATCACCGGTTTCCGCCTGCACCCGGCCTGGTACCGCATCGGCGGCGTGGCCCACGACCTGCCGAACGGCTGGGAACGCCTGGTCAAGGAATTCATCGACTGGATGCCCAAGCGCCTGGACGAGTACCAGAAAGCCGCCCTGGACAACAGCATCCTCAAGGGCCGCACCATCGGCGTCGCGCAGTACAACACCAAAGAGGCCCTGGAATGGGGCGTCACCGGTGCCGGCCTGCGTTCCACCGGTTGCGATTTCGACCTGCGTAAAGCGCGCCCGTACTCCGGCTACGAGAACTTCGAGTTCGAAGTACCGCTGGCGGCCAATGGCGATGCCTACGACCGTTGCATCGTGCGCGTCGAAGAAATGCGCCAGAGCCTGAAGATCATCGAGCAGTGCATGCGCAACATGCCGGCCGGCCCGTACAAGGCGGATCACCCGCTGACCACGCCGCCGCCCAAAGAGCGCACGCTGCAGCACATCGAAACCCTGATCACGCACTTCCTGCAGGTTTCGTGGGGCCCGGTGATGCCGGCCAACGAATCCTTCCAGATGATCGAAGCGACCAAGGGTATCAACAGTTATTACCTGACGAGCGATGGCGGCACCATGAGCTACCGCACCCGGATTCGTACCCCAAGTTTTGCCCACTTGCAGCAGATCCCTTCGGTGATCAAAGGCGAGATGGTCGCGGACTTGATTGCGTACCTGGGTAGTATCGATTTCGTTATGGCCGACGTGGACCGCTAAGCATGAACAGCACGCTTATCCAGACAGACCGTTTCACCTTGAGTGAAACCGAGCGCTCGGCCATCGAGCACGAGCTGCATCACTACGAAGACCCGCGCGCGGCGTCTATCGAAGCCCTGAAGATCGTCCAGAAGGAACGTGGCTGGGTGCCCGACGGCGCCCTCTACGCCATCGGCGAGATCCTCGGCATCCCCGCCAGCGACGTTGAAGGCGTGGCGACGTTCTACAGCCAGATCTTCCGCCAGCCGGTGGGCCGCCACATCATTCGTGTGTGCGACAGCATGGTCTGCTACATCGGTGGCCATGAGTCCGTGGTCAGCGAGATCCAGAACAAACTGGGCATCGGCCTCGGCCAGACCACCCCGGACGGCCGCTTCACGCTGCTGCCGGTGTGCTGCCTGGGCAACTGCGACAAGGCGCCGGCGTTGATGATCGACGACGACACATTCGGTGACGTACAGCCCGCTGGCGTCACCCAATTGCTCGAGGGCTACCCATGACCCTGACTTCCTTCGGCCCGGCCAACCTGATCAAGCGTTCGGCCGAGACTCACCCCCTTACCTGGCGCCTGCGTGACGACGGCGAGCCGGTATGGCTCGACGAGTACCAGGCCAAGAACGGCTACGCGGCTGCGCGCAAAGCCTTCGCCGACATGGCCCAGGACGATATCGTCCAGACCGTGAAGGACGCCGGCCTCAAGGGCCGCGGCGGTGCGGGCTTCCCTACCGGCGTGAAGTGGGGCCTGATGCCCAAAGACGAATCCATCAACATCCGTTACCTGCTGTGCAACGCGGATGAAATGGAGCCCAACACCTGGAAAGACCGCATGCTGATGGAGCAACTGCCCCATCTGCTGATCGAAGGCATGCTGATCAGTGCCCGTGCGCTGAAAACCTACCGTGGCTATATCTTCCTGCGTGGCGAGTACACCACCGCCGCCAAGCACCTGAACCGTGCCGTGGAAGAAGCCAAGGCCGCCGGCCTGCTGGGCAAGAACATCCTCGGCTCCGGTTTCGACTTCGAACTGTTCGTGCACACCGGCGCCGGGCGTTATATCTGCGGTGAAGAAACCGCACTGATCAACTCCCTCGAAGGCCGCCGCGCCAACCCGCGTTCCAAGCCGCCCTTCCCCGCCGCCGTCGGCGTATGGGGCAAGCCGACCTGCGTGAACAACGTCGAGACCCTGTGCAACGTGCCGGCGATCATCGCCGACGGCGTGGACTGGTACAAATCCCTGGCCCGCGAAGGCAGCGAAGACATGGGCACCAAGCTCATGGGCTTCTCCGGCAAGGTCAAGAACCCAGGCCTGTGGGAGCTGCCGTTCGGCGTGACCGCTCGCGAGCTGTTCGAGGACTACGCCGGCGGCATGCGCGACGGCTACACCTTGAAAGCCTGGCAGCCAGGCGGTGCCGGCACCGGTTTCCTGCTCCCTGAGCATCTGGATGCACAAATGTATGCCGGCGGTATCGGCAAGGTGGGCACCCGGATGGGTACTGGCCTCGCGATGGCGGTGGACAACACGGTGAACATGGTCTCGTTGCTGCGCAACATGGAGCAGTTCTTCGCCCGCGAGTCCTGCGGTTTCTGCACCCCATGCCGCGACGGTTTGCCGTGGAGCGTCAAGCTGCTGATGGCCCTGGAAAATGGCGAAGGCCGCGAGGGTGACATCGAAACCCTGCTCGGCCTGGTCGGCTTCCTCGGCCCAGGCAAGACCTTCTGCGCTCACGCACCGGGCGCCGTGGAGCCATTGGGCAGCGCAATCAAATACTTCCGCTCGGAGTTCGAAGCCGGCATCGCGCCCACCAGCGCCGCCGTCCCGCCTCTGGCAAAGCCGATCGTAGTCGGCGCGTAACGCTTAAACAGGCGAAGGGTCCGTGCCCTTCGCCTGCTCATGTGCTGACGCCGTAAAGGCTGTGTAGATGCACATGAATAACAAGATTCCATTAGCCACGCCCGCTGACAACGGGCCAACGAAGAACTTTGAACCATGGCCACTATCCACGTAGACGGCAAAGCGCTCGAAGTCGATGGGGCGGACAACCTGTTACAGGCGTGTCTGTCACTCGGCCTCGACATCCCGTATTTCTGCTGGCACCCCGCTCTCGGTAGCGTCGGTGCCTGTCGCCAGTGTGCGGTCAAGCAATACACCGACGAAAACGACACCCGTGGTCGTATCGTCATGTCCTGCATGACCCCAGCCACCGACAACACCTGGATCTCCATCGACGATGAAGAATCCAAGGCGTTCCGCGCCAGCGTCGTCGAATGGCTGATGACCAACCACCCCCACGACTGCCCGGTCTGTGAGGAAGGCGGTCACTGCCACCTGCAAGACATGACGGTGATGACCGGCCACAACGAGCGCCGTTATCGCTTCACCAAGCGCACCCACCAGAACCAGGACCTCGGCCCGTTCATTTCCCACGAAATGAACCGCTGCATCGCCTGCTACCGCTGCGTGCGCTTCTACAAGGACTACGCCGGCGGCACCGACCTCGGCGTATTCGGCGCCCACGACAACGTGTACTTCGGTCGCGTTGAAGACGGCGTGCTGGAGAGCGAGTTTTCCGGCAACCTCACTGAGGTTTGCCCGACCGGTGTATTCACTGACAAGACTCACTCCGAACGCTACAACCGTAAGTGGGACATGCAATTTGCACCAAGCATCTGCCATGGCTGCTCCAGCGGTTGCAATATCTCCCCGGGCGAGCGCTACGGCGAACTGCGTCGTATCGAAAACCGCTTCAATGGTTCGGTCAACCAGTACTTCCTGTGCGACCGTGGCCGTTTCGGCTACGGCTACGTCAACCGCGAAGACCGCCCACGCCAGCCCCTGCTGGCCGATGGCGCCAAGCTGAGCCTGGACGCCGCGCTGGATAAGGCTGCCGACCTGCTGCGTGGCCGCACTATCGTCGGTATTGGTTCGCCACGCGCCAGCCTCGAAAGCAACTTCGCGTTGCGCGAGCTGGTAGGTGCCGAGCACTTCTACTGCGGTATCGAAGCGGGCGAGCTGGAGCGCATCCGCCTGGTCCTGCAAGTGCTGAACGACAGCCCGCTGCCCGTGCCGAACATGCGCGACATCGAAGACCACGATGCGATCTTCGTACTTGGTGAAGACCTGACCCAGACCGCTGCACGCATCGCGCTGTCGCTGCGTCAGTCGGTCAAAGGCAAGGCCGAAGAAATGGCCGACGCCATGCGCGTACAGCCGTGGCTCGACGCTGCCGTGAAGAACATCGGTCAGCACGCGCTGAACCCGCTGTTTATCGCTTCCCTGGCTGAAACCAAGCTCGACGACATCGCTGAAGAATGCGTACACGCCGCGCCGGACGACCTGGCGCGCCTCGGTTTCGCCGTGGCCCACGCCCTCGACGCCAGCGCACCCGCCGTTGAAGGCCTGGACGCTGAAGCTGTCGAGTTGGCTCAGCGCATTGCCGACGCCCTGCTGGCGGCCAAGCGCCCGCTGATCATTGCCGGTACCTCGTTGGGTTCCAAGGCGCTGATCGAAGCCGCCGCCAACATCGCCAAGGCCCTTAAGCTGCGCGACAAAAATGGCTCCATCAGCCTGGTGGTGCCGGAAGCCAACAGCCTGGGCCTGGCAATGCTCGGTGGCGAGTCCGTGGACGCGGCGCTGCAAGCGGTGATCGACGGCAACGCCGACGCCATCGTGGTGCTGGAAAACGACCTGTACACCCGCACCGCTGCCGCCAAGGTTGACGCTGCACTGGACGCGGCCAAAGTGCTGATCGTCGCCGACCACCAGAAGACCGCCACCAGCGACCGCGCCGACCTGGTGCTGCCAGCCGCCACCTTCGCCGAAGGCGACGGCACACTGGTCAGCCAGGAAGGCCGCGCCCAACGCTTCTTCCAGGTGTTCGATCCGAAGTACATGGACGCCAGCATCCTGGTGCACGAAGGCTGGCGCTGGCTGCATGCCCTGCGCGCCACCCTGCTGAACCAGCCGATCGACTGGACCCAACTCGACCACGTGACCGCTGCCACCGCCGCCAGCGCGCCGCAGCTTGCTCGTATCGTGGATGCCGCGCCTTCTGCCGCGTTCCGCATCAAGGGCCTGAAACTGGCACGTGAGCCGCTGCGTTACTCCGGTCGTACCGCCATGCGTGCTGACATCAGCGTGCACGAGCCACGTACCCCGCAAGACAACGACACCGCGTTTGCCTTCTCCATGGAAGGTTATTCGGGTTCGGCCGAACCCCGTCAGCAGGTGCCGTTTGCCTGGTCGCCGGGCTGGAACTCGCCGCAAGCCTGGAACAAGTTCCAGGACGAAGTCGGTGGTCACATCCGCGCTGGCGACCCGGGCACCCGCCTGATCGAAACCAGCGGTGACTCGCTGAACTGGTTCGCTGCGGTACCGCGTCCGTTCAATCCGGCGCCGGGTACCTGGCAGGTCGTGCCGTTCTTCCACCTGTTCGGCAGCGAAGAAACTTCTTCCAAGGCCGCGCCGGTTCAAGAGCGCATTCCTGCCGCCTATGTGTCCGTGGCCAAGTCCGAAGCCGACCGCCTGGGCGTCAACGACGGTGCCCTGCTCAGCGTCAGCGTGGCCGGCCAGACCCTGCGCCTGCCGCTGCGTATCAACGATGAGTTGGGTGCCGGCCTGGTTGCACTGCCTAAAGGCATCGCCGGTATTCCGCCTGCCATTTTCGGCAAAACCGTTGACGGTCTGCAGGAGGCAGCGCAATGACTTGGTTCACGCCGGAAGTAATTGACGTGATCATCTCGGTGGTCAAGGCCATCGTGATCCTGTTGGCCGTGGTCGTCGCGGGCGCGCTGCTCAGCTTCGTCGAACGTCGCCTGCTGGGCTGGTGGCAGGACCGTTACGGTCCGAACCGCGTTGGCCCGTTCGGCATGTTCCAGATCGCTGCCGACATGCTGAAAATGTTCTTCAAGGAAGACTGGACCCCGCCGTTTGCCGACAAGGTGATCTTCACCCTGGCACCGGTGGTAGCCATGAGCGCCTTGCTGATTGCGTTTGCGATCATCCCGATCACCCCGACCTGGGGCGTGGCGGACCTGAACATCGGTTTGCTGTTCTTCTTCGCCATGGCCGGTTTGTCGGTATACGCGGTGCTGTTCGCCGGTTGGTCGAGCAACAACAAGTTCGCCCTGCTGGGCAGCTTGCGTGCCTCGGCCCAAACCGTATCCTATGAAGTGTTCATGGGGTTGGCACTGATGGGCATCGTGGTGCAGGTTGGCTCGTTCAACATGCGCGACATCGTCGAGTACCAGGCGCAGAACCTGTGGTTCATCATTCCGCAGTTCTTTGGCTTCTGCACCTTCTTCATCGCTGGCGTGGCCGTGACTCACCGTCACCCGTTCGACCAGCCGGAAGCGGAACAGGAACTGGCCGACGGTTACCACATTGAATATGCCGGCATGAAGTGGGGCATGTTCTTCGTCGGTGAGTACATCGGCATCATCTTGATCTCGGCCCTGCTGGTCACGCTGTTCTTCGGCGGCTGGCACGGTCCGTTTGGCATCCTGCCGCAGTTGGCCTTCTTCTGGTTCTTCCTGAAGACCGCGTTCTTCATCATGCTGTTCATCCTGCTGCGCGCCTCGATTCCGCGCCCGCGCTATGACCAGGTGATGGATTTCAGCTGGAGATTCTGCCTGCCGCTGACCCTGATCAATTTGCTGGTGACGGCTGCCGTCGTGTTGTTGAACACGCCCGCTGCCGCGGTTCAGTGAGGATTTGACCCATGTTCAAATATATTGGCGACATCGTTAAGGGTACCGGTACCCAGTTGCGAAGCCTGGTGATGGTGTTCGGTCACGGCTTTCGCAAACGCGACACCCTGCAATACCCCGAAGAAGCGGTGTACCTGCCGCCGCGCTATCGCGGCCGCATCGTACTGACCCGCGACCCCGACGGCGAAGAACGTTGCGTAGCCTGCAACCTGTGCGCCGTGGCGTGCCCGGTGGGTTGCATTTCCCTGCAGAAAGCTGAAACCGAAGATGGTCGCTGGTACCCGGACTTCTTCCGCATCAACTTCTCGCGCTGCATTTTCTGCGGCCTCTGCGAGGAAGCTTGCCCGACCACCGCGATCCAGCTCACCCCGGATTTCGAGATGGCCGAGTTCAAACGTCAGGACCTGGTGTACGAGAAAGAAGATCTTTTGATCTCTGGTCCCGGTAAAAACCCTGATTACAACTTCTATCGTGTTGCAGGTATGGCCGTTGCCGGTAAGCCAAAAGGCGCCGCACAAAACGAAGCCGAGCCGATCAACGTGAAGAGCTTGCTGCCTTAAGGAAGAAAGATGGAATTCGCTTTCTATTTCGCATCGGGTATTGCAGTGGTGTCCACGCTTCGCGTGATCACCAACACTAACCCCGTGCACGCCCTGCTCTACCTGATCATTTCGCTGATCGCCGTGGCCATGACCTTTTTCAGCCTCGGCGCACCGTTCGCCGGTGTACTGGAAGTGATCGCCTATGCCGGCGCCATCATGGTGCTGTTCGTGTTTGTGGTGATGATGCTCAACCTGGGGCCGGCTTCGGTCGCCCAGGAGCGCGTCTGGCTCAAGCCCGGCATCTGGCTCGGCCCGGTTGTCCTCGCAGCGCTGCTGCTGGGTGAACTGCTGTATGTGCTGTTCGCTCACCAGAGCGGCCAGGCCATCGGCCACACCACCGTAGACGCGAAAGCCGTGGGCATCAGCCTGTTCGGCCCGTACCTGCTGGTGGTCGAACTGGCTTCGATGCTGCTGCTCGCCGCAGCCATCACTGCCTTCCACTTGGGCCGCAACGAAGCCAAGGAGCAATGACGATGCCTGCTATCCCTTTGGAGCATGGTCTGGCGGTCGCCGGCATCCTGTTCTGCCTTGGCCTGGTCGGCCTGATGGTTCGCCGTAACATTCTGTTCGTGTTGATGAGCCTGGAAATCATGATGAACGCTGCGGCACTGGCGTTCATCGTGGCAGGCGCACGTTGGGGCCAGCCGGATGGGCAAGTGATGTTCATCCTGGTGATCAGCCTGGCAGCCGCCGAAGCCAGTATTGGCCTGGCGATCCTGCTGCAGCTGTATCGTCGCTTCCACACGCTTGATATCGACGCTGCCAGTGAGATGCGCGGATGAACATGATCTTTCTGACTTTCGTATTCCCCCTGATCGGTTTCCTGCTGCTGTCGTTCTCTCGCGGGCGCTGGTCGGAGAACCTCTCGGCCCTGATCGGCGTGGGCTCCATCGGCCTGTCGGCCATCGTGGCCGCCTACGTCATCTGGCAATTCAACGTGGCGCCGCCCGAAGGTGGTCACTACACCCTGGTGCTGTGGCAGTGGATGGCGGTCGAGGGCTTCAAGCCCAACTTCGCTCTCTACATCGACGGCCTGTCGATCACCATGCTCGGCGTGGTGGTGGGTGTGGGTTTCCTGATCCACCTGTTCGCGTCCTGGTACATGCGCGGTGAAGCGGGCTACTCGCGCTTCTTCTCGTACACCAACCTGTTTATCGCCAGCATGCTGTTCCTGGTGCTGGGCGATAACCTGTTGTTCCTGTACTTCGGCTGGGAAGGCGTGGGCCTGTGCTCGTACCTGTTGATCGGTTTCTACTACAGCAACCGCAACAACGGTAACGCAGCACTCAAGGCGTTTATCGTCACCCGCATCGGCGACGTGTTCATGGCCATCGGCCTGTTCATCCTGTTCCAACAGGTGGGCACGCTGAACATCCAGGAACTGCTGGTGCTGGCACCGCAGAAATTCCAGGTCGGCGACTTCTGGATCACCCTGGCCACCCTGATGCTGCTGGGCGGTGCCGTGGGTAAATCTGCGCAACTGCCGCTGCAAACCTGGCTGGCGGATGCGATGGCCGGCCCTACCCCGGTATCGGCACTGATCCACGCCGCCACCATGGTGACCGCCGGTGTCTACCTGATCGCCCGTACCCACGGCCTGTTCACCCTGGCGCCGGACATCCTGCACCTGGTGGGCATCGTCGGCGGCGTGACCCTGGTACTGGCCGGCTTCGCCGCGCTGGTACAGACCGACATCAAGCGTATCCTCGCCTACTCGACCATGAGCCAGATCGGCTACATGTTCCTGGCCCTGGGCGTCGGCGCCTGGGACGCGGCGATCTTCCACCTGATGACCCACGCGTTCTTCAAGGCCCTGCTGTTCCTCGCCTCCGGCGCCGTGATCGTGGCCTGCCACCACGAGCAGAACATCTTCAAGATGGGCGGCCTGTGGAAGAAACTGCCACTGGCGTACGCCAGCTTCATCGTCGGTGGTGCCGCCCTGGCAGCCCTGCCGCTGGTGACCGCCGGTTTCTACTCCAAGGACGAAATCCTCTGGGAAGCTTTCGCCAGCGGTAACCAGAACCTGCTGTACGCAGGCCTGGTAGGTGCGTTCATGACCTCGCTGTACACCTTCCGCCTGATCTTCATCACCTTCCACGGTGAAGCCAAGACCGAAGCGCACGCAGGCCACGGCATCTCCCACTGGTTGCCACTGTCGGTGCTGATCATCCTGTCGACGTTCGTGGGCGCGATGATCACCCCGCCACTGCACGGTGTGTTGCCACAAAGCGTCGGCCATGCCGGTGGCGAAGCCCAGCACAGCCTGGAAATCGCCTCGGGCGCCATCGCCATCGCCGGTATCCTGCTGGCGGCTCTGCTGTTCCTCGGCAAGCGTCGCTTCGTGACTGCCGTGGCCAACAGTGGCATTGGTCGCTTCCTGTCGGCCTGGTGGTTCGCCGCCTGGGGCTTCGATTGGATCTACGACAAACTGTTCGTCAAACCTTACCTTGCGATCAGCCACATGCTGCGCAAAGACCCGCTCGACCAGACCATCGGTTTGATCCCGCGTGCCGCCAAGGCCGGTCACACCGCCCTGAGCCGCAGCGAGACCGGCCAATTGCGTTGGTATGCAGCGTCCATGGCGGCGGGTGCCGTTCTGGTGATCGGCGCCATCGTCGTGGTAGCGGTCTGACTATGTTTAAGTGCACTGCGTACTTTGCGAACTTGCGAAAGGAAACGAGCCCGTCATGATTCTGCCCTGGCTAATCCTGATCCCCTTTATCGGCGGCCTGCTCTGCTGGATGGGTGAACGCTTCGGCGCCACCCTCCCCCGCTGGATTGCGTTGCTGACCATGTCCCTGGAACTCGCGCTCGGCCTCTGGCTGTGGGCCCATGGTGACTATTCATTCGCGCCGGCACCAGGTGTCGACCCCACCTTCGCGCTTGAATTCAAGCACGTGTGGATCCAGCGCTTCGGCATCAACGTGCACCTGGCCCTCGACGGCCTGTCGCTGTTGATGATCCTGCTGACCGGCCTGCTGGGTATCCTCTCGGTACTCTGCTCCTGGAAAGAGATCCAGCGTCACGTGGGCTTCTTCCACCTGAACCTGATGTGGATCCTGGGCGGCGTTGTCGGCGTGTTCCTGGCGCTGGACCTGTTCATGTTCTTCTTCTTCTGGGAAATGATGCTGGTGCCGATGTACTTCCTCATCGCGCTCTGGGGTCACAGTTCTTCGGACGGCAAGAAAACCCGGATCTACGCAGCGACCAAGTTCTTCATCTTCACTCAGGCTTCCGGCCTGATCATGTTGGTGGCGATCCTGGGCCTGGTACTGGTCAACTTCAACAACACCGGCGTGATTACCTTCAACTACGCCGACCTGTTGAAAACCAAGATGTCGTTGACCACCGAGTACGTGCTGATGCTGGGCTTCTTCATCGCCTTCGCGGTGAAGCTGCCGGTGGTGCCGTTCCACTCCTGGTTGCCTGACGCCCACGCCCAGGCGCCGACTGCCGGTTCCGTGGACCTGGCCGGTATCCTGTTGAAGACCGCTGCCTACGGCCTGCTGCGCTTCGCCCTGCCGCTGTTCCCGAATGCTTCGGCCGAATTCGCGCCGATTGCCATGACCCTGGGTCTGATCGGGATCTTCTACGGTGCGTTCCTGGCTTTCGCGCAAACCGACATCAAGCGTCTGATTGCCTTCTCGTCCGTTTCCCACATGGGTTTCGTACTGATCGGTATCTACTCCGGCAGCCAACTGGCGTTGCAAGGCGCAGTGATCCAGATGTTGGCCCACGGTGTTTCGGCCGCCGCCCTCTTTATCCTCAGTGGCCAGCTGTACGAGCGCCTGCACACCCGTGACATGCGTGAAATGGGTGGCGTGTGGTCGCGCATTGCGTACCTGCCGGCGATCAGCCTGTTCTTCGCCGCCGCATCCCTCGGCTTGCCGGGTACCGGTAACTTCATCGGCGAGTTCCTGATCCTGATGGGTGCCTTTGTACAGACGCCGTGGATCAGCGCCATTGCTACCTCCGGCCTGGTGTTCGGTTCGGTCTACTCGCTGATCATGATCCACCGCGCCTATTTCGGCCCGGCCAAGTCCGACACCGTCCTGCAAGGGATGGATGCGCGCGAACTGATCATGGTGCTCGGCCTTGCGGTGTTGCTGATCTTCATCGGCGTGTACCCGCAACCGTTCCTGGACACTTCTGCCGCAACGATGCATGGCGTGCAGCAGTGGTTCGGCACCGCCTTCTCTCAACTCGCTTCGGCCCGGTAAGAGCGCTATGGAATTCACGATCCAACACTTTATCGCGCTTGCGCCGCTGCTGATTACCAGCCTCACCATCGTGGTGGTGATGCTGGCAATCGCCTGGCGCCGCAATCACTCGCAAACGTTCCTGCTGTCCTGCGCCGGGTTGAACCTGGCCCTGCTGTCGATCATCCCGGCCCTCAAGGTCGCGCCACTGGCCGTCACGCCATTGATGATGGTCGATGACTTCGCGCTGCTGTACATCGCCCTGATCCTGGTGGCGACCCTGGCCTGCGTCACCCTCGCCCACGCCTACCTCGGCGAAGGCGGCACCGGCTACCCGGGCAACCGCGAAGAGCTGTACCTGCTGATCCTGCTGGCTGCGGCCGGCGGTATCGTGCTGGTCAGCGCGCAGCACCTGGCCGGCCTGTTCATCGGCCTGGAACTGCTGTCGATCCCAACCTACGGCCTGGTGGCCTACGCCTTCTTCAACAAGCGCTCCCTGGAAGCCGGCATCAAGTACATGGTGCTGTCGGCCGCCGGTTCCGCGTTCCTGTTGTTCGGTATGGCCCTGCTCTACGCCGAAGCCGGCAGCCTGAGCTTCACCGGTATCGGCCACGCGCTGGCCGCCACCAACAGCCCGGCGCCGATTGCCCAGTTGGGCCTGGCGATGATGCTGATCGGCCTGGCGTTCAAGCTGTCGCTGGTGCCGTTCCACCTATGGACCCCGGACGTGTACGAAGGCGCCCCGGCGCCGGTGGCAGCGTTCCTGGCCACTGCGTCCAAGGTGGCCGTGTTTGCGGTGATGGTGCGCCTGTTCCAGATCTCCCCCGCCGCCAACACGGGCGTGCTGAGCAACGTGCTGACCGTGATCGCCATTGCGTCGATCCTGTTCGGTAACCTGCTGGCGCTGACCCAGAACAACCTCAAGCGTCTGCTGGGTTATTCGTCCATCGCCCACTTCGGCTACCTGCTGATCGCCCTGGTGGCGAGCAAAGGCCTGGCCGTGGAAGCCATCGGCGTGTACCTGGTCACCTACGTGATCACCAGCCTGGGTGCGTTCGGCGTCATCACCTTGATGTCGTCGCCGTACAAAGGCCGTGACGCCGACGCCCTGTACGAATACCGCGGCCTGTTCTGGCGCCGTCCGTACCTGACCGCCGTGCTCACCGTGATGATGCTGTCCCTGGCCGGCATTCCGCTGACAGCGGGCTTTATCGGCAAGTTCTACATTGTCGCGACCGGTGTCGAAGCCCACGAATGGTGGCTGGTTGCCTCGCTGGTACTGGGCAGCGCCATCGGCGTGTTCTACTACCTGCGCGTGATGGTCACCCTGTACCTGATCGAGCCAAACCTGCGCCGTGTGGATGCCGAGCTGCATTGGGAACAGAAGGCAGGCGGCGTCATGCTGCTGGCCATCGCCCTGCTCGCGTTCTTCCTGGGCGTGTACCCACAACCGTTGCTCACCCTGGTGCAGCACGCGGTGCTGGGCGTTTGATCGCTTAGGTTGATGCAGTAAACAGAACGGCGCCTTTGGGCGCCGTTTTGCGTTTCAGAGGCGAGGTATTAGAGAGGCGGTGCATTCACCATCGCCTTCGCGGGCAAGCCCGCTCCCACAGGGGAACGCTTTCAAAATGTGGGAGCGGGCTTGCCCGCGAAGGCGCCAAAACAAACACCCCAGAACTGTCTGACCCAATACAGGGTTAACCTGGGCCGACAGCCACAGGCAAAAAAACGCCCCGACTTATAGCGGGGCGTTTTTTATTCAAACTGGGGATTGGTCAAGGCCGCAACCTTAGAACGCGATACCCACCTTGAAACCATACTCATCACGCTTGAGCTTGGTGTTGTCGGCCACATAGGAGTCGTTATCGAGCTTGTACTCGGTGCGGGTGTAGTACAGGCCCGCCATCACTGGCAGGTCGCCCTTCTGGTTCATCAGCAGGCTGACTTCGGCGTAAGGGTTGGTGCGGTCCTTGAGGTCCACGCTGTCGCTGCCAACGCCGTCCACCTTGAGCTTGGCGCGACCATCGATGGTGTGACGGGCGCCGGCTTCAACGCGCAGGGTCATGTCATCGAACTGGTGGTTGTAGCCCAGGGCTGCCTTGGCAAACGGCGACTTGTTGGTGAGTTTCATGTCGTAGCCATTGGTGTCCGGCTCGTAGCGGGTCCAGGTGTAGCCACCGCCCACGATCACATCGACGAAGTTGCGCGCATCCAGCGCGGCACGCCAGCCGAGGTCGAGGTCGGCCTGGCCTTCCTTGAGTTTGTTATCGCTTTTTTCGCCGTACTTGGCTTCGATACCGGCCTGGTAGATAAAGCCCGACTCGGCGGTGAGCTTGTTGCCGAAGTTGTAGAACAGGCCAGCTTCGGGCATGTGGTCCTTGTCGCTTTCGCTGCCGCCTTCAAGTTTGAAGTCGTTGTAGCTGCCCATGATCCCGAACGTGGAAATCGGGTCGGTGGAAGGTGCTGCGAACACCACGCCAGGCGCAGCCACCAGGGCCAGCAACGAGGTGTTCTTGAGGAATTTTCCGAATAGTTTGGACATCGTTTTACATCTCCATTTTAAGGTGGGCAAAGTATTCAGGAATCGGTTCGAACCTTGGCGTTTGCAAAAAGTTCGAACTGATTTGCACCAACATGGAGAAAAAACGGTTCAGCGAAGGCTCTATCTCAATACTCTTCGAGATCGGCCCTGATCAGGTGCTCAACCGCTTCGCGAAGTTGGGGCTGAGCCGGCAAACAAATGCCGAAGGTGTCGCGCAATAACGTCAGCAACTCATCAGCACTCTCCAGCTTGCGCTTCTCGCTGGGCCGATCCAGGTAATGAACCGCATAGCGGGCGTTGGCCAACGTGTGGCGCCTGCCAGGCGCAAGCAGCGCGGCTTTCAACTGCCCTACGAACGGGGAGCCTGGGTGCGTGGAGACGTACCAGTTGCCGATTTCATAGTCGATGTCGGCCTGGGTTTGCAGATCGAACACGTACAGGCCACGCCACTCCTCGCCCACCTGCGCCCACAGCGTGTAGCTGCCGTGATTGAGCGTCAGGCGATAAGGCTCATGAGCGGTGGCCTGGGGGGCGTCGTTGTCCAGTTGCAACGGGCTGCTGGGCACCATGCCGCCAAAACCGACATCGGTGATATAGCGCACGCCGTCGAGGGTCACCAGGCTCAAGCGATGGGTTCGCCCAGTGTGGGCGTCCGGTGGGCCGCCGATCACCACACGCCCGGTGATGCCGCGGGCCTCGAAGCCCAGTTCCTGCAAGAGTGCCAGGAACAGCTGGTTCAACTCGTAGCAATAGCCGCCGCGTCCCTCGTGCAGTACCTTGCGCTCAACGCTGGGAAGGTCGATCGGTACCGGTGCATGCATCAAGGTCGACAGGCTTTCAAAGGCAAAGCTGCACACATGGCGCAGTTGCAAGTCCCGCAGGGTTTGCAGGGTGGGCGGCGGTGGCGAGGCATAGCCCAGGCGTTGCAGGTACAGGCGGCTATCGGTGAGTGTGTGCATGGCGCGATCCTTGGGCGCAGGGCAAGAGCGTCACTATGCCGCGCCTCTGCCTGCGTTGTCATTTTGAATGAACCTTTTGGAGCGCCGGCCTATCCATCTATAACAGGATTGGGAGGCAGCATGAGTACCGCAAAAATCTACACCGTCCACTATCAGCTACACGGTAAACCCAAGTCTTTCGTGGTGCGCGCCGAAGTCATGAACAACGCCGAGGCCTGGCATTGGGCGGCCGTCGATGCCGACATTGCCCATGTCAGCCGCATCGGCCGCGTAGGTCACGAACAGGTGAAAAAGACCACCCGGCCCTGGGCAGAAAAATACGGTATCAGCGATGTCAGCTGGTCGCCGCCCAGGTAAACAAAGCCCCGCACAACGGCGGGGCTCGGTTCATTGCTTCAAGTCGCCCAACGGATCGTAGGGCGGCTTTTTTTTCGCTGTCTCGTCGTCCTTTTTGTCCAACGGCGCAATAGCCGGGCCGATGGGATCGACCTGTGGGTCGGCTACATCCGGCGAATCCGGGTCGAAGCCCAGTTCATCCTTGCCACTGGCGTGTTCGTTGGAAGAGGGACCATCGGTAGGTTTGTTCATCATATTCTCCTGCTAAAGCGGGCGGGCTCTGTCGTGGAGGTTTTCCAGGTCCTCTTCGACGCGCTCGACATCGTTGTCCGGACCGCGCTCTTTGGGATCGTTGGGGCGCAACGCATCGTTATCACGCTCCTCCTCGCCCGGCGTACGGTTCGGATCCGGTGTACCTGGCGGTGGCTGCTTGTGTTCAGACATGATGACTGACCTCATGAGGGGTTCACCATTTTAGAGAAACCGCCCCGCGCCATCGTTCAACTTCATTGCACCAGGCGTGAGAAGATGACCGCCCTTTTTGGAGACCTGCCCCGGATGTTCGAACTCAAACCCTGCGACCCCACTGCCTATCGCCAACAGACCCGCCGCAGCACGTTGATCGTCGCGGTGCTGTTCCTGGCCCTGGCCATGCTGCTGTCGAGCCTGGCGGTGATGCTGTTCGGTGAGCCTGGCGGTGACAATTTTCGCTTCAACGTCGGCGGCGTCTTCGCCGGCGTGTTGATCACGGTCGCGCTGGTGCGTGGCCCGTTCTGGAGCCAGGCCTGGTTGGCGCCAGCGGTGTATGGCTGGCAACTCAAGCGCAGCCTGATGAGCGTGACCAATGTTATGCACAAGGTCACCGAGCGGGTGCAGGCCAACGACCCGGCAGCCATCAAGCTGTTGCGCTTCTATCACTTGGGGCTGACGCAGATGCACGAGCTGGACGCCAACTCCAGCGCCCAGGCGCAACTGGTCGGCGAAATCGAAGCACACAAGGCGAAGATGCACGCACTGGGGATCGACACCGAACAAACCCGGCTCGATCCCGCGTGGCTGGAAGCGCTCAAAAGCGCTTGAGGGAGCAGGCAAAAAGGCGGTTAAAAAACCAGACTCAGGTCCAGGCGCCCTTCCCTGACCGGCGGACACCAGTAATAGCCACCGGTCAACGGCTTACTGATGCGATACAGGCCATCGACGATCCCATCCTCCAACCCGCTCATACGCCGAAGCTGGGCCTCAAACGCCTCGAAGGAATGCCCGAAGGCGAGAAACATCAACCCAGCCTGGCCATTCTCGGCCCAGGGCATCGAGCGGCGCACCACGAAAGCTTCCGGGGTAAAGCTTTCCTGGGCGGTGCGCTTGGTGTGAGCTGACTCGGGGGCGTCATCGAGTTCTTCGTTGTCGCCATGGCGGCGGCCAATGATGTGGTCACGCTCCTGGGCAGGCAATGCGGCGAAACCGTCAAGGTCGTGCTGCCATTGCTGGATCGCGGCAAAGCTGGCGCCGCTGTCGGTCAGCGCGGCTTGCACGGCGGCATCGTCGTGGGGGTTTTCGGTGCCGTCTTCGTAGTCGGTCAGGTCAAAGCCGGTCTTGTAGCGGAAACCTTCAGTCGATTGCACCGGGCGAAACGCCGGAGCCAGCGCTTTTTCCACGGCACGGCTGCGCAGCAACAACTCACCGCGATCCACCCCATGCAACCATACCCACAGCGCCTGCTGAGTCGACGGGTTGTGCGCGCCAGGGCCGCTAACGGCCGGGAATGAGCGCAGCCCTGGGATCTGGGCACCCAGCGCTTTTACCAGCGGCTCACCGAACCCCACCACGGCCGCCGCATCCGTCAACTGCACCAGCGCGTCCAGCGCAGCGGGCACGGCTTGCAACGAATCCAGGGCAAAAAACAGATGACGGGCCTGCAAAGGCACCGGTGCGGCAAGAATGCCCGGCTGGTACTGACTCATGTGAACTCCTTCTGAAAAGCCGCGCAGTTTACCCGGCGTACACCGCGCTGCGAACAAGAATGCGCGCAAGCCTTGCGTTAGAGCCGCTTGTTGGGTGACTCTCTAGTCATGTTTTGCAACTATTCCAGGGGTAGCGACATGACCACCAGCAACCTGCTCGCCCAGCTGTTTCCCACCTCCACCGCGCAGATTCCCGAGCAATTTCGCCTGGCGGCGCCCATTGAGCAACGTGAATACCTGGTCGATGGCCAGTTGCAGGTGTGGAACGGCCCGCTCGCCCGCGTGCAAAGCCCCGTGCAACTGGGTGATGAGCGTGTACACATCGGCAGCACGCCGTTGCTGGATGCCGACACCGCCCTCACCGCCCTGGATGCTGCCGTGCGCGCCTACGACCGTGGCCAGGGTGCATGGCCGACGATGCGCGTGGTCGAGCGTATCCAGCACGTCGAAGCTTTTTTGCGGCGCATGCGCGAACAGCGCGATGCGGTGGTCAAGCTGCTGATGTGGGAGATCGGCAAGAACCTCAAGGACTCGCAGAAAGAATTCGACCGTACCTGCGACTACATCACCGACACCATCAATGCCCTCAAGGAACTCGACCGCCGCAGCAGTCGTTTTGAACTGGAGCAGGACACCCTCGGCCAGATCCGCCGCGTCCCCCTGGGCGTGGCGTTGTGCATGGGGCCTTACAACTACCCGTTGAACGAGACCTTCACCACGCTGATCCCGGCCTTGATCATGGGCAATACCGTGGTGTTCAAGCCGGCCAAGCTGGGTGTGCTGTTGATCCGCCCTTTGCTGGAAGCCTTCCGTGACAGCTTCCCGGCCGGGGTGATCAACGTGATCTACGGCAGCGGCCGCGAGACCGTGAGCGCGCTGATGGCCAGCGGCAAGATCGACATCTTTGCGTTTATCGGCACCAACAAGGCCGCCAGTGATTTGAAAAAGCTGCACCCCAAGCCGCACCGTTTGCGTGCTGCGCTGGGCCTGGATGCCAAGAACCCGGGGATCGTGCTGCCCGAAGTGGACTTGGACAACGCGGTGAACGAAGCCGTCACCGGTTCGCTGTCGTTCAACGGCCAGCGTTGCACCGCGTTGAAGATCCTGTTCGTGCATGAAGACGTGGTCGAGCGCTTTATCGAGAAATTCAACGCCAAGCTGGCGACGCTCAAGCCCGGCATGCCGTGGGAGGATGGCGTGGCGCTGACGCCACTGCCGGAAGTCGGCAAGGTCGATTACCTCAGCGAACTGGTGGCCGATGCGGCGCGCCATGGCGCCAAGGTCATGAACCCCGAGGGCGGCAGCAGCCGTGGTTCGTTCTTCTACCCGGCGGTGCTGTACCCGGTAAACCCGCAGATGCGCGTCTACCACGAAGAGCAATTCGGCCCCGTGGTGCCGATCGTGCCCTATCGCGACCTGGAGACCGTGATCGACTACGTGCTGGACTCGGACTTCGGCCAGCAGTTGAGCCTCTTCGGCACCGACCCCGTGGCAGTCGGACGCCTGGTGGACACCTTCGCCAACCAGGTGGGCCGTATCAATATCAACGCCCAATGCCAGCGCGGGCCGGACACATTCCCCTTCAACGGGCGCAAGAACTCGGCCGAGGGCACGTTGTCGGTGCATGACGCCTTGCGCGTGTTCTCGATCCGCACTTTGGTGGCGACCAAGTTCCAGGAGAGTAACAAGGCGTTGGTCAGCGATATTTTGCGCAACCGCGATTCGAGCTTCCTGACCACCGACTACATCTTCTGAAGCCAACCCCGTTCCAATGTGCAGACAGGTCAGTGTGGGAGCTGGCTTGCCTGCGATGCCAGCTCCTCGGTCTTTCAGTCAGGTCGCGGTGATGCTATCGCAGGCAAGCCAGCTCCCACATTTGATCGAGCACATTCATACATTTGAGGCCACTTTAATACTGATGAACCTGCCCTTCTTTGCCCGGCGCCTGCTGCGCCCCTTGCTCGACCCCTACCGCCGCTTTCGCCATGCCAAGCTGATCCACGCCGCGCGCGTATCGGTGGGTTTGCTGGCAACCATCCTGCTGACCACCGGCCTCAACCTGCCCCACGGTGAATGGGCGTCGGTGACCATGCTGATCGTCATCGGCGGGTTGCAGCACCACGGCAATATCGGCAAGAAAGCCGTCGAGCGCGCCTACGGCACCTTGATCGGCGCCAGCGTCGGCTTGCTGCTGGTGGTGCAACAGGCGTACTTCGGCCTGCCGTTGCTCACCTATCTGTTGATGTCCGTGGTGTGCGGGTTCTTTTCCTATCACGCCATCGGCAAGGGCGGTTATATCGCGCTGCTGTCGGCGATCACGGTGTTTATCGTCGCCGGCCATGGCGACAACCCGATCTCCGATGGCCTGTGGCGCACCGTCGATATCCTCATCGGCATTGTGCTGGCCCTGGCGTTTTCCTTTGCCTTGCCGTTGTACGCCGTGTATTCGTGGCGCTACAACCTGGCCAGCGCCCTGCGTGACTGCGCGCAGATTTATAGCCGGATCATCAATGGCCAGTCCGTGACTGACGATGAACACCTCAAGCTGCTCAACCGTTTGAACGGGGCGATGGTGCAACTGCGTTCGTTGATGCCTTCGGTGTCCAAGGAAGTGCGGATTTCCATGACTGAACTGGACGCGATCCAGCGTCACCTGCGCCTGTGCATCAGCACCCTGGAGATTCTGGGCAATACCCGGCCAGACCCGCGTGATGAGCAGGCCACGGCGCGGATGCAAGTCATGTTGAAGGCCGAGCATCGGCAAATCCGGGTGCAGTTGGTGGGGATGGCGCGCGCGTTGAAATCGGGGGTGACGGAGCGGTTGGAGCGTACCGGTCACGCCCATGCCAGTGAGCCTACACTGGATGCACCGGTGTACAGTGCGCTGGATGGGTATCGTCTGTTGACCTTGCAACTGGCGGCGAACGTGGATCAGATGCGTCAACGGCTTGGCAAAAGTGCTGATCGCTGGAAGATTTAGCGACCGCTGGATGACATCTTCACGCACATCGACACATTCACACTTTCTCTTACATATTTTTCACGTTTTATTCACAAGCCGAGACGTACTGTGAAGCCTCATCCGTTACAAACGTTGCATATCAAGCCCGCCGCCCCAGCGGGCTTTTTTTTGCCTGTTTTCTGGCTCCGAAAATAGGGCCAACCTCTAGAGGAGCGAGCTTGCTTGCGAAGAACGCAATGACGCCGCGGTTAGCCAGAGTGCCAGCGCTATCGTTGACGTTTTTCGCGAGCAGGCTCGCTCCTAAAGGGCGTGGTGTTCGCGTAGGGCGCGCTGGGTTTCCAGCACCTTGGCCAGTGCCGTTTCGGCTTCCTGGCTTTGCTGCGGCACCCGAATCGCCGCCGACACCAGCGTGATCAGCTTGGCCATCACCTCGGCATCCGTGGCCGGGCGGCCCAGGCTCATGGAGTTCATCAGCAGGCGCAGTTCGGTGCCTGCCATGACCCCGGAAATGGCCTTGAGAGCAAATTGCAGGCGCACCCCCAGTTCATTACGTGGCAAATCCGGCAGGGCCAGGGCGAAGGCTTCGAAGAAACGCTGGAACACCGGCTGGTAATGGACCTTGAGGTATTCCTGGATAAACGGCGAGGTGTCGCTGTAGACCCGGCCCAGGAAGCGAATGAACGAACGCCCTTCCCCGCTGGCGGGGTCGCTGCGCTCCAGGCCCATGGCCGGGGCAAACAGCACGCCCAGGAGTGTGTCGCAATCGAGCGGGCCATCGGATTCGGCTTCACAGCGCGCCAGCAGTTCCAGGCGCTGCTCGTTGAGAGGCTCCAGGCGTTGCATCAGCAGGGTTTTCATCAGGGAGTCCTTGTCCCCGAAGTGGTAGTTCACCGCCGCCAGGTTGACCTGGGCACGCTCGGTTATCTGCCGTAGCAACACGGCGTCATAGCCGTACTTGATGAAAAGAGCCTCTGTCGCATCCAGCAGTCGAGTCTTGGTAACGTTTGGAGCGCTGAGTTTCTTCGCGACCATATGGGTTCCACGGCGGAAATATTGTTTTAAAAAATAATTTGATTTTTTATACCGGGGCGGCCCGTCGAAAGCAAGTAGTGACACTCCGCCATATCTTGCAAAGCCCATATATCCGGGCTTCCGAGGCAAATCGTAGGGTTTTTATCCGCCTCTGACACTAGGTGAGAAAATCGTTTCAACCGGTAAAACCGCTCTACCTCGACGGCTGGCGAAGCGTCAGGAAGGCAGTTACTATTCAAACAATATTTTAAAAACAAGAAATAAAACCAGTCCGTGACGGCTACAGGCAGCTTCTGAACTTGTTACAAGGAGTTTCGGGGAGCAAGGCGGTACCGTCGAGACTGCAGGCGTAGTCATGATGACACAGACCCCCGCGCAACCCGGCTTGATTTCCCTGCAAGGCATCGGCAAGCGCTATCAGCTCGCCGGGCAAGAATTGAGCATTCTCAATGACGTGTGCCTGTCCATCGCCAGCGGTGACAGCTGCGGCATTCTCGGTGCCTCTGGCTCCGGCAAAAGCACCCTGCTCAATATCCTCGGCCTGCTGGACCTGCCCAACTGCGGCCAGTACCACTTTGCCGGCCACGATATTTTCAACGCCACCCCCGATGAGTTGGCGGCGATCCGCAACCAGCAGATCGGTTTCGTGTTCCAGAGCTTCAACCTGCTGCCACGCCTCAGTGCCCTGGACAACGTCGCACTGCCCTTGAGTTATCGCGGCGTGTCGCGGCATGAGTCGGTGGAACACGCCCAGCGCATGCTCGCTCAAGTCGGCCTCGCCGAACGCGCCCACCATCGCCCCGCCGACCTCTCCGGAGGGCAGCGCCAACGTGTGGCCATTGCCCGCGCCTTGGTCGGCAAACCCTCGGTGATCCTGGCCGACGAACCCACCGGCAACCTCGACAGCACTACCGCCCAAGAGATCATGGACCTGCTGTTGAACCTCAACCGTGACCAACAGGTGACGCTGATCATCGTCACCCACGACCCCCACATTGCCGAGCGTCTGGAGCGCAAGATCCTGGTGTGCAACGGCGTGGTGCATGAGGCCGGGCGCCCATGAGCCTGCGGGTCGAACAGAGCCTCAGCCAGTTGCTGCACGAAGCCTTTATCAGCCTGCGCACCCTGGGCAAGCGTTCGATCCTGGCGCTCTTGGGGATCGTCATCGGCAGTTCCTCGGTGGTGGCGCTGATCAATATCGGCCACAACGCGGCGGTGGATGCGGCGATGATTTTCAAGGACATGGGTACCGACACCCTCATCGCCCAGTTCCCGCCCAAGGGCAGCAGCAATGTGCCGATGCGCACCCAGCTCGACCTGGATGCGGTACGCCGGGCAGTGCCGGGCATTGCCCATATCGGCGCACTCAGCCTGTTCAGCGGGCCCATTGTGTTTCATGGGCGGACCGCCAATGCCAACTTTGTCGGCAGTACTGCCGGTATCCAGAACGCCATGCGCCTGGCGCTGCGTGAGGGGCGCTTCCTGTCACCCTTCGATGCCAACGAAACCTACGGGGTGATCGGCGACCAGCTCGCCCAGGCTCTCGGCGCGCCAGGTGACCCGCTGCAACTGGGCGACCGTGTGCGTATCAACGATTACCTGTTTCTGGTGGTGGGTATCCTGCACAACCAACCCCGGGCCATGCTGATGCCGGTGCAGGCCAACGAATCGTTGTTTATTCCCGCCGAGGGCATGCGCCGCATCTATGCCAACCCGCAGATCAACAACGTGCTCATCCGCGCGGCGCCGGGGCAGGACATGGAACGCATAGCCAGGGACGCCGCCGCCGCGCTGCAACCCCAGCTCAGCGACCATAGCGTCGACATCACGGTGCCCCAGCAAATGATCGATGGCATGACCCGCCAAAGCCGCACCTTTGCCTATCTACTCCTGGCCCTCGGCGCGATCTCCCTGGTGGGCGGCGGTGTCGGGGTGATGAACGTGATGCTGATGAATGTCTCGGAACGCCGCCGTGAGATCGGCATCCGCATGGCCCTGGGCGCGCGCCAGCGGGATATCCGCAACCTGTTTTTGCTCGAAGCGGTCACCCTCACCGCCGTGGGTGCGCTGTGCGGCGCAGTCCTGGGCATGACCGCTGCCTGGCTGTATGCGTGGCTGTCGGGCTGGGCCTTTGCGTTGGCAGTGGCTGCCCTGCCCCTGGGCGTGGGCAGCACGTTGCTGGTGGGTTTGTTCTTTGGCATCTACCCGGCGGTGTCGGCCTCACGCTTGCAGCCGGTCGAGGCCCTGCGCGATGAATAAGTACCTGCCGCTGCTCATGCTGATCAGCCTGCCGGGCATGGCCGCCGATGTGGTGATCAACCCTCAGGCACCCAGCACTACCCGCAGCGGCTACGAGCGTAGCGTCTCGCTGAATGCCCAGGCCACCACCATGACCCTGGGGGACGCGGTGTACCTGGGCCTGCGGAATAACCCGGCGATCCGCAGCGCCTACCTGCAACGGGTGGCGCAGAAATTCGACCTGCGCGTGGCCGAAGACGTGTTCAACCCCAAGCTCACCCTCAACAGCTATTACCGCAGCACCCGTGGCTCCCAAGACAATGCGCGCAACGCCAACGTCGCGCCTACCAGCAGCCTGCTCGGCGAATACGGCACGCGCTTGAGCATGGCCTGGACCCAGCAGTTGAACAACGCCAACCGCGCCGGCCGCTACCGCAGCGACGGCCTGGACCTGGCGATCATCCAACCGCTGATGCGCGGGGCCGGCTGGGATGCCACCACCGCACCGCTGCGCCTGTCGCGCCTGGCCGAGCAGGCCAACCGCCTGAACCTCAAGGCCACCGTGGCGCAGACCATCAGCCAGATCATCGCCACCTACCGCGAATTGTTGCGCGCCCAGGAACAGTTGGTGATCGTCCAGGAAGCGCTCAAACGCTCCAATACTTTACTGGAGGTGAACAAAGCGCTGATCAGCGCCGGGCGCATGGCCGAATTCGAGATCGTGCAGACCGAAGCCGATATCGCCACCCAGCAATTAGGCGTGGAAGAAGCGCGCAACCAACTCGACACCAGCCGCCTGGCGTTGCTGCGCCTGCTGGCCCTGGACCTGTCGACACCCGTGCGTGCCACCGAGGCCCTGGAAGCCACCCCCATGGAGATCGACAAGCGCCAGGCCTTCAACCTTGCGCAAAACCAGCAACCGGAATACCTCGCTGCCCTGCTCGGTAGCCAACAGGCCGACCTCGACCTGGTGATCGCCAAGGATTCCGGGCGCTGGCAGGTGGACCTGGTCGCTGGCGCCAACCAGATACGCGCCGCCACCGATAACGACAACGGCCATAACAATAACCGCACCTGGGACAGTTACGCCGGGGTGCAAGTGCAAATCCCTATTGGCGATATCAGCACGCGCCAGGCCGAAGTGCGTGCACGGGTAAATGTAGAAGACCAGGAAATCCGCATTACCGACGCCCGCCAGGAGCTGGAGCGCAACGTCAACAATGTGGTGCGTGACCTCGGCACCCGCTGGCGCCAATATGAAATATCCAAGCGCGCCGTGGAGTTGTCGCGGCGCAAGATCGAGATCGAGCGGGAAAAGCTCAGCGCCGGGCGCTCCACCAACTTCCAGGTGCTGAGCTTCGAGACCGACCTGCGCAACGCCGAAAATGCCCAGCTCAATGCGCTGATCGCTTATTTGAACGCCCAGACTCAGCTTGATCTGACCCTGGGCATGACGCTGGAAAGTTGGGAAATTGCCCTTAATGACTACTAATAAAAAATCCCTGCTGGCCGTTGCCTTGTTCCTGCTGTTGGCCGGCGCGGCCGCCGGCCTGCTCAGTCAACGCAGCGGGGCTGAGCAGGCGGGTACAGGCGAACAGTGGCTGGCCGTAAAGCCCGACCCGTTGGTGCACCAGATCGGCCTGGTGGGCAAGATCGAGCCCGACACCACCGTCGTCCTGACGGCACCGTTCGACGGCAATGTGCTGGCCAACCTGGTCGAACAAGGCCAGCGTGTCGAGGCCGGCCAGGTCCTGTTGCGCATGGACCCGGCGACGCTTGAAGTACAGCTGCGCGACGCCCTCTCCGCGCAACTCAAGGCCCGGCGTACCGTGCAGGAAATGCAGGACTGGGGCAGCAGCCCCACCGTCAGCCGCGCCCGTCGCAGTTTACGCACCGCTGAAATGACCGCGGGCAACACCCAACGCAAACTCACCGAGAGCGAAAACCTATTCAAGCGCGGCATCATCCCTCGTAACGAACTTGACGACCTCAAGCAGCAAACCCAGCAACAGCAATTGGACTTGGTGGCGGCGCGCAGTGAGCTGCAACAAGCCCTGGACCAAGGCCAGGGCGAATATCGGCAGATCGCCGAAATGGAGCTGACCAATGCCACGGTGAAGTACGAAGCCTTGCAAACACTGCTCGAAGGCAAGGAGGTCAAGGCGCCCTTCTCCGGCATCGTGGTACCGGCGCCCGGCAGCACCAGTACCGCTCAAGGTGGCGGCAATAACAACGCGCCGGTGCAGGCCGGCAGCAAGGTCAGCCAGGGCCAGGTGCTGTTCGGGCTGGCCAATATCGAACGCTTGAAAATCGTGGCCAAGGTCTCAGAGCTGGATATCAACCAGTTGCGTCAGGGCCAGACCGTTGAAGTCATGGGCGATGGCTTTGATGGCGAGCGGCTGACGGGTTCAGTCAGCGTGGTCAGCGGCCTGGCCATCGCCAGCGACAGCCAGGGCAGTGCGCAGTTTCCGGTGACCTTGTCGATCCCCACGCTGACGCCCCAGCAGTTGCAGCGGGTGCGCCTGGGCATGAGTGCGCGGTTGACGATTGTCACTTATAACAATGACCAGGCGATCGTGATTCCCAGCCAGGCGATCCAGGCGGACATGACGGTGGAGTATCGGGCGGCGATGGATAAACCGGTAGAGCGAGTGAAGGTCACCACCGGGCAATCGACGCCGCAGGGGGTTGAGGTGTTTGGGCTTGAAGCGGGGTTGGTGAGGATCGATGGAATCAATCACTGACCCTCGATCCAGATGTGGGAACGCTGCACTGTGGCGAGGGAGCTTGCTCCCGCTGGGCTGCGCAGCGGCCCCAAGATCCTGGGAGCGCTTCGCACTCCAGCGGGAGCAAGCTCCCTCGCCACAAGATTACCGGTTACTTGCATTGGGGCAATCAATGCCAGCTCCAACATTCAGCGCTGTGTCAGCCTGGCGGCCAGTGCCTTGGCCTGCAGCGCCACATCGGTCACCGCCGTACTCTCCCACCACATACCCCGCAACGGTGGCCCCATGGCGAACAGTCGCTGGCTGACCTGGCCGTGAGCATCCAGCACCGCCCCCGTTGCATCCGCTGCAATCCCCAGCGCCAGCGGCCCAGGTTGAATCAACCCGCGCTTGAGCAGTTGCCGCGGTAAAGGCCGGGCCACCCGGCGCCAGTCGTATTCGATGCCGCTGGAATTGATCAGCGCAGCGCCCAACACCTGGGTGATCACATCCTCGCCACGGTAGCGCACCGCAATGGCAACCCCCTCTTGCGACGGCACCAAGCCCTTGAACGACGCCGCCTGAATCCGCAACCGCCCTTGCCCCTGCAACCGCGCTACCAACTGCGCACTCAAGGGCGGCGAACGGTGGTGATGGCTTTCCCACCAAGGCCGTACATGCCGCACGAACTGGCGCTTCTGGGCCTCACTGGCCTGGCTCCACAGCCGCGCGATATGCCCGCGCACCGTGTCCAGCGGCGCCTGCCAGTCTGTGCCTTGCCCCAACGCGAGCTGGCATTGGCGTCGCACCTCACGCAGCAATTGTCGGGGGCTGCTCAGGCTGTGGTCAGCGGCGAGGAAGTCGTCCCAGCTCGGCGGTTGCCGGCGTACATGGGGCAACAAGCCATGGCGCGAAAATACCTCGATAGGCCCGCGATGCCCGGCCTGCTCCAGGGAGACCACGGCATCGACCATGGTCAGGCCCGAGCCGATGATCAGCACGGTCGATTGTGGGTCGAGCCGGGTCATCGCGGGGACATCCCAAGGGTCCAACGCGGCGGCATTCAATCCTGTGGACTCGGTCTGCGGAGTACGCGCCGCCGGGAACATGCCGGTGGCCAATACCGCACAGGCGCCGCGCAGTTGCTCGCCAGTATCGAGGGTCAACAACACCGAGGTGGCATCGACTTGCAGGTCTACCCCTTCGGCGCGGATGTGCTCGACGCTCGATGTAGAAAGCGCCTTGGCTTGCGCCAGACGCTGCTGCGCGTACAGGCCGAAAAGCCCCCGTGGCGGGAACAGCTCGCTGATAGGCACATGCTGTTGGTTCGACTCGGGCCATCCGCCGGCGCTGATGTAGTCGGTGAGCCATTGGGTCAGGTCGTCGGCATTGTCCGGGTCAACGCTCATACGCGCCGCATTGCCGTTCAGCGTATGGCCCAGTTCGACCGCGCTGTAGGCTTCGCCGCGCCCCAGTTCAGCACGGGGTTCGACTATCAGGATGCGCCGCGTGCCCGGCAGGCGCAGCAGTTGCACGGCCAGCATCGTGCCGCTCAGGCCACCACCGATGATCAGTACATCTGCAACGCGGGTGGATTCACTCATGCCAGTTCGCCCTTATTGCTGCTCAAATCACCACATTTCGAACAAACCGTACCGCCGCGTTCCCATCATTGCGATAAGCATGGGGCTGGTGGCTGGCGAACATAAAGAACTCTCCAGCCTCGATGAGATTTTCCTGATCACCTATCACCAGCGTCAGGCTGCCCTCGAACACAAACAGTTGTTCGCTCCACCCTTCCAAGTCAGGGTCCGGGCAATAACGATCACCGGGTTCAAGCCGCCACTCCCACAACTCGACTTCACGCCGTGCCGTGGCCTTGGCCAGCAACACCGCCTTACTGCCGACAGTCTCGCCCGCCCAGGCCAGCTCATTGATACGGCTGTGGTCGCGCACATCCGGCGCCTGAATCAGATCACTGAACGCCACGTCCAACGCTTCGGCGACACGGTCCAGGGTCGAAAGGCTGACGTTCTTCTCTCCCGCTTCTATCGCCACCAGCATGCGCCGGCTGACACCGGATTTTTCCGAGAGCGCGGTCTGGCTCAAGTCGGCGGCATGGCGCAGGCGACGAACGTTCTGGCTGACGTGTTGCAGGACCGAAGCCCGTTGCGGATTTTCTTTGTGCACTATATTGCTCAATAGGTGGGTGTGCGCAGTATACTGCCCAGCGTGCGGCGCATTGTGCGGTCCGTGCTTTCCCCTTGCAAGACCGAGCCGCCATGACCGCCCCGAACTCCCCTTCGCGTTTCAACCGTTTCAGTAAAGCCGAATGCATCCTGGTGGTGATCACCATGATCTGGGGCGGCACCTTTTTGCTGGTGCAGCACGCCATGGCGGTCAGCGGGCCGATGTTTTTTGTGGGGCTGCGCTTCGCGGCAGCGACGATTGTGGTGGGGTTCTTTTCCTTGCGCACCCTGCGCGACCTGACCCTGTTCGAATTGAAGGCCGGGGTGTTTATCGGGGTGGCGATCATGTTCGGCTACGGTTTGCAGACCATCGGCTTGCAGACGATCCTGAGCAGCCAGTCGGCGTTCATTACCGCGCTCTATGTACCGTTCGTGCCGCTGTTGCAGTGGCTGGTCCTGGGCCGTCGCCCCGGGTTGATGCCCAGCATCGGCATCATGCTGGCATTTGCCGGCTTGATGCTGTTGACCGGCCCGGCAGGGGCCTCGCTGAATTTCAGCGCGGGTGAAATCGCCACCTTGATCGGTGCAGTGGCGATAGCGGCCGAGATCATCTTGATCAGCGCATTTGCCGGCCAGGTGGATATTCGTCGGGTGACCGTTGTGCAACTGGCCACCGCTTCGGTGCTGTCGTTCATGATGGTGGTGCCCATGGGCGAGGCGTTGCCGGGTTTTTCCTGGCTGTTGCTGTTCAGTGCCGTGGGCCTGGGCTTGACCAGTGCGGTGATCCAGGTGGCGATGAACTGGGCACAGCAGAGTGTCTCGCCAACGCGGGCGACGTTGATTTATGCCGGTGAGCCGGTGTGGGCAGGCGTTGTGGGGCGAATCGCCGGCGAACGGTTCCCGCCGATCGCGATGTTGGGGGCGGTGCTGATTGTGGTGGCGGTGATTGTGAGTGAATTGAAGACGAAGGGGCAGAAGGCCGTTGAGCAGGCAGATGCCTTGGAACAGGAGCGTCAGGGCTGACCTGGAAACGCTGTGGTGCCAAGTCTATCGTCATCGCGGGCAAGCCCGGCTCCCACAGGGTCGGCATTTCAGTTCAGAGGGAGGTTGAAACAGTGCCAAATGGGAGGTTTCAGCCTACCTTGTAGGATCCTGCCACATCTTGCCGTTTGGTGATCATGAAAGCGGCACGTATGATGCATCCCAAACTCCCGCAGATTAGAAGCCTATGTCCCTGATAGTTCTACTGCTTCTGCCTTTTATCGGCAGCTGTCTGGCGGCCTTGCTGCCGCATAACGCACGTAACACCGAATCCCTGTTGGCCGGCCTTGTGGCACTGGTCGGTACTATTCAAGTCGCCCTGCTCTACCCTCAGATCGCCCACGGTGGCGTGATCCGCGAAGAATTCATGTGGTTGCCCAGCCTGGGGCTCAACTTCGTGTTGCGCATGGATGGGTTTGCCTGGCTGTTCTCGATGCTGGTGCTGGGCATTGGCACGCTGGTGTCGCTGTATGCGCGCTACTACATGTCGCCGGACGACCCGGTGCCGCGTTTCTTTGCATTTTTCCTGGCGTTCATGGGCGCCATGCTGGGTTTGGTGATCTCCGGCAACCTGATCCAGATCGTATTCTTCTGGGAACTGACCAGCCTGTTCTCGTTCCTGTTGATCGGCTATTGGCACCACCGTGCAGATGCGCGACGTGGTGCGTATATGGCGCTGATGGTCACTGGCGCAGGTGGGCTGTGCCTGTTGGCGGGGGTGATGCTGCTGGGGCATATCGTCGGCAGCTATGACCTGGACCAGGTGCTGGCGGCGGGCGATCAGATTCGCGCGCATTCGCTGTACCCGGTCATGCTCGCCCTGGTGCTGATCGGCGCCTTGAGCAAAAGCGCGCAGTTCCCCTTCCATTTCTGGCTGCCCCACGCCATGGCGGCGCCGACGCCGGTTTCGGCTTATCTGCACTCGGCGACGATGGTGAAGGCCGGCGTGTTCCTGCTGGCCCGCCTGTGGCCGTCGCTGTCCGGCAGCGAAGAATGGTTCTGGATCGTCGGCGGTGCCGGCGCCCTCACTCTCCTCCTCGGCGCTTACTGCGCTATGTTTCAAAACGATCTCAAGGGCCTGCTGGCCTATTCCACCATCAGCCACCTGGGGCTGATCACCCTGCTGCTGGGCCTCAACAGCCCACTGGCCGCAGTTGCCGCGGTATTCCACATTCTCAACCACGCCACCTTCAAGGCTTCGCTGTTCATGGCGGCGGGCATCATCGACCACGAAAGCGGCACGCGGGATATCCGCAAGCTCAGTGGGCTGGTGCGCCTGATCCCGTTTACTGCGACCCTGGCGATGGTCGCCAGCGCGTCCATGGCCGGGGTGCCGTTGCTCAATGGCTTCCTGTCCAAAGAGATGTTCTTTGCCGAAACCGTGTTTATCTCGTCGACCCAATGGGTGGAAATCGCCCTGCCGGTGATCGCGACCATTGCCGGTACATTCAGCGTGGCCTATGCCCTGCGTTTTACCGTGGACGTGTTCTTCGGCCCGCCCGCCACCGACTTGCCGCACACGCCCCACGAGCCGCCGCGCTGGATGCGCGCACCCGTCGAGCTGTTGGTGTTCACCTGTCTGCTGGTGGGGATTTTCCCGGCCCAGGTGGTCGGCTCGATCCTCGCCGCTGCCGCCCTGCCGGTGGTGGGCGGTACGCTACCGGAATATAGCCTGGCAATCTGGCACGGCTGGAACGCGCCGATGATCATGAGCCTGGTGGCGATGACCGGCGGCGTGGTGCTGTACCTGATGCTGCGCAAGCAACTCAAGCGTGGCCGCTTCGAATACCCGCCGCTGATCGGCTATTTCAACGGCAAGCGCGGCTTCGAGCGCTGCCTGGTGGTGATGATGCGCGGCGTGCGCCGCATCGAGAAACGCATCAGCACCAAGCGCCTGCAAACCCAGTTGTTCCTATTGGTGCTGCTGGCAGTGATCGGCGCGATGATCCCGATGATCAACAGTGGCCTCAGCTGGGGCGACCGCCCGAAAATCCCGGGCTCCATCGTCTTCGTCACCCTGTGGATGCTGGCGATTGCCTGCGCCCTTGGCGCCGCCTGGCAAGCCAAGTACCACCGGCTGGCGGCCTTGACCATGGTCAGCGTGTGCGGCCTGATGACCTGCGTCACCTTCGTGTGGTTCTCGGCGCCGGACCTGGCCCTCACCCAACTGGTGGTGGAAGTGGTCACCACCGTGCTGATCCTGCTCGGCCTGCGCTGGCTGCCAAGGCGGATCGAAGAGGTCTCGCCCCTGCCCAGCTCGCTGCGCAAGGCGCGTATCCGCCGCCTGCGTGACTTGCTGCTCTCCACTGTGGTGGGCGGCGGCATGGCGCTGCTGTCCTACGCGATGCTGACCCGCCAGACACCCAACGATATCTCCTCGTTCTACTTAAGCCGTGCCCTGCCCGAAGGCGGCGGCAGCAATGTGGTGAACGTGATGCTGGTGGACTTCCGTGGCTTCGACACCCTGGGCGAAATCACCGTACTGGGCGCTGTGGCCTTGACCGTGTACGCCTTGCTCCGTCGCTTTCGCCCGTCCAAGGAAAGCATGGAATTGCCACCCCAACAGCGCCAACTGGCGCCGGACGTGGCCACCGACCTGGTCAACCCGCGCCAGGCCAGCGACACCGCCCTGGGCTTTATGATGGTGCCGGCGGTGCTGGTGCGCCTGCTGCTGCCGATTGCGCTGGTGGTGTCGTTTTATCTGTTCATGCGCGGCCACAACCAACCTGGGGGTGGTTTCGTCGCCGGGCTGGTGATGTCGGTGGCGTTTATCCTGCAATACATGGTCGCCGGCACCCAGTGGGTCGAGGCGCAGATGAGCCTGCGGCCGATGCGCTGGATGGGCTTCGGCCTGCTGTCGGCCACCTTGACCGGGCTGGGCGCGCTGTTCGCCGGGTACCCGTTCCTCACCACGCATACCTGGCATTTCAGCCTGCCGTTACTGGGCGATATTCATATCGCCAGTGCGCTGTTCTTTGACGTCGGCGTGTACGCCATGGTCGTGGGCTCGACCCTGTTGATGCTCACCGCCCTCGGCCACCAGTCGGTGCGCGCGCATAAACCGAGCAACCAGCCCAAAGTGGTTGCTGCAACCGAAGGAGCCGCCTGATGGAAGAAGTCATCGCAATAGCCATTGGGGTCCTGGCGGCCTCCGGCGTCTGGTTGATCCTGCGGCCACGGACGTTCCAGGTGGTCATGGGTTTGTGCCTGCTGTCCTACGGCGTCAATCTGTTCATCTTCAGCATGGGCAGCCTGTTTATCGGCAAGGAGCCGATCATCAAGGACGGCGTGCCCCAAGACCTGCTCAACTACACCGATCCACTGCCCCAGGCCCTGGTGCTCACGGCCATCGTGATCAGCTTCGCCATGACCGCGTTGTTCCTGGTGGTGCTGCTGGCATCCCGGGGCCTCACCGGCACTGACCATGTAGACGGCCGGGAGCCCAAGGAATGACGTGGATGAATCAACTGATCGTCGCGCCGATCCTGCTGCCGCTGCTCACCGCCGGGCTGATGCTGATGCTGGGCGAAAAACGCCGCCCACTCAAAGCCCAGATCAATCTGTGCTCCAGCATCGTCGGCCTGGGCGTGGCCATCCTGCTGTTGTACTGGACGCAACAAGGCGGCCCCGGCTCCATTGGCGTGTACCTGCCGGGCAACTGGCAGGTGCCGTTCGGCATCGTCCTGGTGGTGGACCAACTGTCGGCGATGATGCTGGTGCTGACCGGGGTTATCGGCGTCAGCGCGCTACTGTTCGCCATGGCCCGCTGGGACCGTGCGGGCACCAGCTTCCACGCCCTGTTCCAGATCCAACTGATGGGGCTGTATGGCGCCTTCCTCACCGCCGACCTGTTCAACCTGTTCGTGTTCTTCGAGGTGCTCCTGGCCGCCTCCTACGGCCTGATGCTGCACGGTTCCGGCCGCGCGCGGGTGTCGTCGGGGCTGCATTACATTGCGATCAACCTGCTGGCGTCGTCGCTGTTCCTGATTGGCGCGGCGATGATCTACGGCGTCACCGGTACGCTGAACTTCGCCGACCTGGCGTTGAAAATCCCGCTGGTGCCGGAGGCCGATCGCGGCCTGTTGCATGCCGGTGCGGCGATCCTGGCTACGGCGTTCCTGGCCAAGGCTGGCATGTGGCCGCTGAACTTCTGGCTGGCGCCCGCCTATTCCTCGGCCAGCGCGCCGGTGGCGGCAATGTTCGCGATCATGACCAAGGTCGGCGTGTACACCGTGCTGCGCCTGTGGACCCTGCTGTTCTCCGGCCAGGCCGGGGCTTCGGCACTGTTTGGCGGCGATTGGCTGGTGTATGGCGGCATGGCGACCATCATTTGCGCGGCACTGGCGATGGTGGCGGCGCAGCGCCTGGAACGCATGGCCAGCCTGAGTATCCTGGTGTCGGCGGGTATCCTGCTGTCAGCGGTAGGGTTTGCCCAGCCGAGCCTGACCGCGGGGGCGCTGTTCTATCTGGTCAGTTCCACCCTGGCACTGAGTGCGCTGTTTTTGCTGGCGGAGTTGATCGAGCGTTCGCGTTCGGCCAACGACCTGCCGCTGGATGAGGAGATTGATGCGCTGCCCAAAGCCATGGAATCGCTGCATCCGCGCCCGGGCGTGAACCTGGACGATGAGCAAAAAGCGGTGATCGGCCAGGTCATCCCTTGGACCATGGCCTTCCTGGGCCTGAGCTTTATCGCCTGCGCGCTGCTGATTATCGGCATGCCGCCGCTGTCCGGGTTTATCGGCAAGCTCAGCCTGTTGAGCGCGCTGATCAACCCACTGGGCCTGGGCAACGCCGTGGACGAGTCCATCCGCCCGGCGGCCTGGGGCCTGGTGGCGCTACTGATTCTCTCTGGCCTGGCCTCGCTCATCGCTTTCGCCCGCCTCGGCATCCAGCGCTTCTGGACCCCGGAAGAACGCCCATCACCGCTGCTGCGCCGCTACGAGTGTGTGCCGATCTTCCTGCTGCTGGGGTTGAGCATCGCGCTGACCTTCAAGGCCGAGGCGCTGATGCGCTACACCCAGGCCACCGCCGAAAGCCTGAACAACCCGGAACACTACGTGATGGCAGTGCTCGCGACCCGGCCAGTGCCCAGCCCTGAAGCCAAGGCCGCCGCCCTGGAGGTGCAGCCATGAAACGTCTGTTCCCGGCTCCCTGGCTGTCGTTGGCGTTGTGGGTATTGTGGCTGGTGCTGAACTTGTCGATCAGCCCCGGCAACCTGCTGCTGGGCGCACTGTTGGGCTTTCTTGCGCCGCTGATGATGGCGCCGCTGCGCCCGCTGCCGATCCGCATCCGCCGCCCAGGGGTGATCATCCGCCTGTTCTTCCGGGTCGGCCTCGACGTGATCATCTCCAACCTGCACGTGGCCTGGGGCGTACTCACTTGCGGCTCACGCCCACCGCGCTCGCGCTTTATCAAGATCCCCCTGGACCTGCGCGACGCCAACGGCCTGGCTGTGCTGGCGATGATCACCAGCGTGACCCCCGGCACCGTCTGGTCGGAACTGGCCCTGGACCGCAGCATCCTGCTGCTGCACGTCTTCGACCTGGATGACGAGGCCTCGTTTATCCAGCAATTCAAGCACGCCTACGAACGGCCCCTGATGGAGATCTTCGAATGAGCGCCCTGCTCGCCAATGCGATCCTGTTCAGCCTGTTCCTGTTCTCCCTGGCCATGGTGCTGACCCTGGTGCGCCTGTTCAAAGGCCCCTCGGCCCAGGACCGGGTACTGGCGCTGGACTACCTATACATCCTGGCGATGCTGATGATGCTGACCCTGGGTATTCGCTATGCCAGCGACACTTACTTTGAAGCGGCGCTATTGATCGCGCTGTTCGGCTTCGTCGGCTCGTTCGCCCTGGCCAAATTCCTGCTGCGTGGGGAGGTGATTGAATGATGCCGTTATGGGTTGAAATTATCGTGGCGGCGTTGCTGTTGCTCAGCGGCCTGTTTGCCTTGATTGGCGCGATTGGCTTGCTGCGGATGAAAGAATTTTTCCAACGCATGCACCCGCCGGCACTGGCGTCGACGTTGGGGGCGTGGAGCGTGGCGTTGGCGTCGATCATCTACTTTTCGGTGCTCAAGTCCGGGCCGGTGTTGCATGGCTGGTTGATTCCGATTTTGCTCGCGATCACCGTGCCAGTCACCACACTGCTGCTGGCGCGAACCGCGCTGTTCCGCAAACGCATGGCCGGTGATGATGTCCCCGCCGAAGTCAGCAGCCGCCGCTGATTCTTCAGGCGAATTCAGTAAAAATGTGGGAGCTGGCTTGCCTGCGATAGCGGTTTATCAGTTACAGCATCATTGACTGGAACACCGCTATCGCAGGCAAGCCAGCTCCCACCATTTGGTTTGGCGCCAGGCAAAAGAGCGGATACGCGCCGCCCATTGCGCCAGCTCAGCATCATCGGCCCGCACCAAGTCGAAATCTCAGACAAAAATCGAATAATCCTACATCCTACTCGCACGATAAAAGGCGAAACATCCGATATTTCCTATTTACATTCTTTTGTATGTTTATGGCGAATAAATCAGGATGCCAACGTCCATGGCTAACCACGGCTACATGTCCATTAACGGAAAATCTCAAGGCCTGATCTAGGCTGGTTGCTCAACCCAAGACTCCATCGGCAACAAGTGCCAGGAGGGGCACCGAGACGAAATCATGGTGATGTCCTTCAATCACAATATGCTCAATACCGGCAACATCAGAGCCTCCACGCACGGCCCGGTGGTTATTACAAAAAATATTGATAAATCTTCGCCCCTGCTGGCCGTGGCGTTATCCAATAGAGAAGAACTGAACTGCGTGATCAACTTTTATCGCATTTCACAGTTCGGCCAGCACCAAAAATACTACACCGTCGATATCAGGGGCTGCATCATTGCCAGCCTGACCGTCGATGTCCCCCACTCCGTCCTGCTGAACGATGTAGACGCACAGGAACATCTGTCGATTCGTTATCGGGAAATCATCTGGACACATCATCTAGCGGGCACCAGCGGCTATGGCTCATGGGAAACCGGGCGATGAAATCAAAGAAAGAAAATCAAACACCGAACTTTTATGACTTATGGGTCGTCAGCCAAGCCGCTGCAAAACTAACCAATCATGCATGTGCAATAAGTGCCCGGCATCTTCAGGATGGCGTTAATCGTTCGATATTCAACCGAGAGGTTGCCTACTACGCTCGTAGTATTGTCAGAGATGTAGAGCAAGGGAAAAAGACAATTGCAGAGGGGCTGATTGAGATTAAAAAAGAGCAGCGTAGTTTGCTGGATCAATCAATAGCGATTGGGAGAAATGGAATTGGAGCCGTTGCGGGCGCAATGCAAATAGCCACGGGTGCCGGAATTTGCTACGCGTCGGCGGGCACCCTTTGCCTCATTACGGGTGTGCCATTGATGGCGCATGGCGCAAATAATATTTACGAAGGTGGCCGCAACTTGATGACCGGGCAATCCGACACAATCGGCCCAGTTCGCGAGGGCTATCATGCGATGTCATCTGCCGTCGGCTATGGAGAGCGAGAAGCGAATATGGCCTATGGATCGGTAGATATAGGGCTCTCGGTTTATAGTGGTGCTCGGCATGTACTAAAGCCTGATGCTTGGCGCTTGTTTAGATATCTCGACACAGATCGTATACGAGCCTACAAGCTTATGAAGCCAGGAACATTGGGGGCTGAAGCAGTTATAAATAGCATCACAATAGAACAAATTCATCAAGAGGTCAAAAAATGACTGTTTGGTTGTTCCCCGTTCTATCTGCACTCGGGGTCTTTTTGGCATTCTCACTCAGAATATTACTGTCTAGTAGAAAGCTAGGATATACAAAATTTTTTCTCGGAATGATTCCAAACATGCTGGCCATGCGAGCACATTATAAAATTGCGGATCTTAATATATTTCCATTTCTTGGATATAGACCAGATATCATCGACGAGCATATTTTTATCGGATGGTTAGCACTTGCCTGCTTCTTTCTCCACGCCAGTGCATTTCCAGTCAAGCAGGACTTGAACTGGTGGTGGAAAGGCTAAGTGACATCGCTATTTTTTGTAAAAAAACGCCCCGAACCAGTCGGGGCATTTTTTTATTCAGCGTGCAGCTTTCAACCGTCAGTCAGCCAACCGCCACGTCGTCCCACCCTTGCCGTCTTCCAACACCACACCCATCGCGGTCAGTTGGTCGCGGATACGGTCGGATTCCGCCCAGTCTTTATTGGTGCGAGCCGCCAGACGCGCCTGGATCAGTGCATCTACCTCAGCGGCATCCACACGCCCTTCAGCGCCGGCTTGCAGGAAGTCATCGGCCTCCATCTGCAACACGCCCAGCACGCTGGCCAGTTCTTTCAGGCGTGCTGCCAGGCCCGCCGCTGCGTCGATATCGGTCTCGCGCAAGCGGTTGATCTCGCGCACCATCTCAAACAATACCGCGCAGGCTTCAGGCGTACCAAAGTCGTCGTTCATGACTTCGGTGAAGCGTGCCACGAACGCTTCGCCACCAGCAGGCGCAACCGATGGCAAACCTTTCAACGCGTGGTAGAAACGCTCCAGGGCGCCCTTGGCGTCCTTGAGGTTGTCTTCCGAGTAGTTGATGGCGCTGCGGTAGTGGCTCGACACCAACAGGTAACGCACCACTTCCGGGTGGTACTTTTCCAGCACGTCGCGGATGGTGAAGAAGTTGTTCAAGGACTTGGACATCTTCTCGCCATTGATGCGGATCATGCCGCAGTGCATCCAGGCGTTGGCGTAGGTCTTGCCTGTGGCGGCTTCGCTCTGGGCGATTTCGTTTTCGTGGTGCGGGAACTCAAGGTCGCTGCCGCCGCCATGAATGTCAAAGGTCTCGCCCAGGCAGCAAGTGGACATCACCGAGCATTCGATGTGCCAGCCCGGACGCCCGGCGCCCCAGGGCGACTCCCAGCTCGGCTCGCCCGGCTTGGTGCCTTTCCACAGTACGAAGTCGAGCGGGTCCTGCTTGGCTTCGTCGACTTCGATACGCGCGCCGATGCGCAGGTCTTCGATCTTCTTGCGCGACAGCTTGCCGTAGCCCATGAACTTGGCGACGCGGTAGTACACGTCGCCGTTGCCTGGGGCGTAGGCGTAGCCCTTGTCGATCAAGGTCTGGATCATCGCGTGCATGCCCGGGATGTGGTCCGTGGCACGCGGTTCCATGTCCGGCTTGAGGATGTTGAGGCGCGCCTCGTCCTCGTGCATGGCGGCGATCATGCGCTCGGTCAGCGCGTCGAACGACTCGCCGTTTTCGTTGGCACGGTTGATGATCTTGTCGTCGATGTCGGTGATGTTGCGCACGTACGTCAAGTCATAGCCGCTGAAACGCAACCAGCGGGTCACCAGGTCGAAAGCAACCATGCTGCGGCCGTGGCCGATGTGGCAGTAGTCGTACACGGTCATGCCGCACACGTACATGCGCACTTTGTTGCCGTCCAGCGGTTTGAAGACTTCTTTGGTCTTGCTGAGCGTGTTGTAGATCGTTAGCACGATGTTTCCCTTAAATCACTGGCCCCACGAATCTCGCAAGGTCACGGTACGGTTGAATACCGGAGCACCAGGTTTCGAGTCCTTGATATCCGCGCAGAAGTAGCCTTCGCGCTCGAACTGGAAACGGTCTTCCGGCTGTGCGTCGCCAAGCGATGGCTCGGCACGACAACCAGTGAGTACTTGCAGGGAATCAGGGTTGATGTTGTCGAGGAAACTCGCGCTGTCTTCAGCCTTCTCAGGGTTTGGCGAGCGGAACAGACGATCGTACAGGCGCACTTCGCATTCGATGCTGGCAGCGGCCGGCACCCAGTGGACCACACCCTTGACCTTGCGGCCTTCAGGGTTCTTGCCCAGGGTGTCCGGATCGTACGAGCAGCGCAGCTCGACGATGTTGCCGTCGGCGTCCTTGATCGCTTCGTCCGCACGGATCACGTAGCTGCCGCGCAGGCGCACTTCGCCGTTCGGCTCCAGGCGCTTGTAGCCTTTTGGCGGCTCTTCCATGAAGTCGTCACGGTCGATGTAGATCTCGCGGGCGAACGGCAATTTGCGTACGCCCAGCTCTTCTTTCTGCGGGTGACGCGGCAGTTCGAGGTTCTCGACCTGGCCTTCCGGGTAGTTGGTGATCACGACTTTCAACGGGCGCAGCACGCACATGGCACGCGGGGCGTTGGCGTCGAGGTCCTGACGGATGCTGAATTCCAGCATACCGAAATCGACCACGCCGTCGGAACGGTTGGTGCCGACCATGTCGCAGAAGTTGCGGATCGACGCCGGGGTGTAGCCACGGCGGCGGAAGCCCGACAGCGTGGACATGCGCGGGTCGTCCCAGCCATGCACGTGTTTTTCATCGACCAGTTGCTTGAGCTTGCGCTTGCTGGTGATGGTGTAGTTCAGGTTCAGGCGGCTGAACTCGTACTGACGCGGGTGCGCCGGTACCGGCAGGCTGTCCAGGAACCATTCGTACAGCGGGCGATGGCTTTCGAACTCCAGGGTGCAGATGGAGTGGGTGATGCCTTCGATGGCGTCCGACTGACCGTGGGTGAAGTCGTAGTTGGGGTAGATGCACCACTTGTCACCGGTCTGGTGGTGATGGGCATGGCGGATGCGGTACATGATCGGGTCGCGCAGGTTCATGTTCGGCGAGGCCATGTCGATCTTGGCGCGCAGCACGCGGGCGCCGTCCGGGAATTCGCCGGCGCGCATACGGTTGAACCAGTCCAGGTTCTCTTCCACCGAACGGTCGCGGAACGGGCTGTTCTTGCCCGGCTCGGTCAGCGTGCCACGGTACTCCTTGGCCTGCTCCGGGGTCAGGTCGTCCACATAGGCCTTGCCGGCCTTGATCAGCTCGACAGCCCAGTCGAACAACTGGTCGAAATACTTGGAGGCATAGCGCACTTCACCGGACCATTCGAAGCCCAGCCACTTGATGTCGCTTTCGATGGCGTCGATGTATTCCTGGTCTTCCTTGGCCGGGTTGGTGTCGTCGAAACGCAGGTGCGTGACGCCACCGAACTCCTGGGCCAGGCCGAAGTTCACACAGATCGACTTGGCGTGGCCGATGTGCAGGTAGCCGTTGGGCTCAGGTGGGAAACGGGTGACGATCTGCGTGTGCTTGCCCGAATCCAGGTCCGCCTGGATGATCGGGCGAAGGAAATTGACCGGGACGGCAGGTCCGGCCTTGGTATTCGAGGTAGGGTCGACAGTGGGCTTGCTCATAGGATCCTTGAACAGACAGGTGCGTGGCCAGGTGGGGCCAGATAAAACAAAGGGCTCATAATAGCCGAAGCAGTCAAGACACATACAGAGCGCGGCCAATTAATTGCCCGGGCGGTAAAAAACCACCTCGAAATTCCCGCAGGGCACGCTAAACTGCGCGCCTTGGCCGTCGTTTAGCCAGACAGGTAAGGTGCCCAGGCGCCCACACCCACGAATTCCCTGAAAAGAGTAGCGAACATGACTCAAGTCAAACTGACCACCAACCACGGTGACATCGTTATCGAGCTGAACGCCGAGAAAGCGCCGATCACCGTCGCCAACTTCATCGAATACGTCAAAGCCGGCCACTACGAAAACACTGTTTTCCACCGCGTCATCGGTAACTTCATGATCCAGGGCGGCGGTTTCGAGCCGGGCATGAAAGAAAAGAAAGACAAGCGTCCAAGCATCCAGAACGAAGCGGACAACGGCCTTTCCAACGACAAGTACACCGTCGCCATGGCCCGTACCATGGAGCCGCATTCGGCCTCCGCGCAGTTCTTCATCAACGTCGCCGACAACGCCTTCCTGAACCACAGCGGCAAGAACGTGCAGGGTTGGGGCTACGCAGTGTTCGGTAAAGTCACCGAAGGCACCGACGTTGTCGACAAGATCAAAGGCGTATCGACCACCTCCAAGGCCGGTCACCAGGACGTTCCAGCCGAAGACGTGATCGTCGAGAAAGCCGAGATCGTTGGGTGATATTGCTGATTTCAGATTTGCATCTGGAAGAGGAGCGCCCGGACATCACCCGGGCGTTTCTGGATCTGCTCCACGGCCGCGCCCGTGGCGCCCAGGCGTTGTACATTCTGGGGGACTTCTTCGAAGCCTGGATTGGCGACGATGGCATGACCCCCTTCCAGCGTTCCATCTGCGCGGCTCTGCGTGAGCTGAGCGACAGCGGTACCCCGATTTTCATCATGCACGGCAACCGTGATTTCCTGATCGGCAAGGCGTTCTGCAAAGCGGCAGGCGCTACCTTGCTCAAGGACCCGACAGTCGTGCAGTTGTATGGCGAGCCAGTGCTGTTGATGCACGGCGACAGCCTCTGCACCCGCGACCTCGGCTATATGAAGCTGCGGCGCATCCTGCGTAACCCGGTTGTACTGTTTATCCTGCGCCACCTGCCCTTGGGCACGCGTCACAAACTGGCGCGCAAGTTGCGCAGTGAGAGCAGCGCTCAAGTGCGCATGAAGGCCAACGACATTGTCGATGTCACCCCCGAAGAAGTGCCACGGGTGATGCAGCAGTTCGGCGTGCGCACCCTGGTCCACGGCCATACGCACCGCCCCGCCATCCATAAGTTGCAGATCGGCGACCAGGCGGCCAAGCGCATTGTGCTGGGGGACTGGGACAAGCAAGGCTGGGCGCTGCAGGTGGATGAGCAAGGGTTTCAGCTGGCGGCGTTTGACTTCGTCAACCCGCAGTTGGCGTTGCCTGGCGCCTGAACCTCTGACACAACACCGTTCAACCTGTGGGAGCTGGCTTGCCTGCGATAGCCATAGGTGTCTACACAACTTCGGTACGGCGCTGACCCTGTGGCGAGGGAGCTTGCTCCCGTGACGGACTGACAACCGACGCTGATCTAGCTGACGCACGCGATCCAAATGTGGGAGCTGGCTTGCCTGCGATAGCGGCCTGACAGCCAACACAGCTGGATTGTGTACATATCCATTCCTACGGTAACGGCTACTTAGGGTTCCGCCCTGACGTGAATTGCCCCCCGAAAGTAACCAAAGCGCTCTTGCCCCACCACTCGGCACCTCGCTTAGGCTCGGTGTGCCCGAACACAGGCTTGAATCCGTGGGCCGAATTCAAGCCTGCGTTCGGCCAGCGTGGTTTAACGGGGCGCCTGAGATCAAGATCAAAAGCAGATCAAGATCAAGAGCGACTCGCTTCGCATCGTGGTTACCGTCCACCGTTACAGCGTTATGTAGATACCTATGCTGCGATAGCATCACCTCGGTGCATCTGATACACCGAGGTGTCTGCATCGCAGGCAAGCCAGCTCCCACAGGGACCGCGCTGACCTTACAATCAGTGCCCCGACGCCGCCGGCCCCGCCTTTGCGGTAAACGGCGGCTTGGCCAGCCACACCAGCAACATCAAGCCCATGAACATCCACCCCAGCAACGTGAAGTAATCCACGGTGGACATCATGTACGCCTGGCTGGTGAGAATCTGGTCCAGTTGGGTATAGGCCTTCTGCCCTGCCCCACCCAGCGCCTGCAACGCATCGCGGGTGGCCGAGTCGTAGGTGGTCATGTTCTCGCTCATATAGGCATGGTGCTGGTCGGCCCGGCGAATCCAGATCCAGGTGGTCAGCGACGCCGCGAAACTGCCGCCCAAGGTACGCAGGAAGGTCGCCAGCCCGGCGCCGTCGGCAATCTGGTGCGGCGGCAGGTCGGACATCAGGATGCTCAAGGTCGGCATGAAGAACAGCGCCACGCCGATGCCCATGAACAGCTGCACCATGGCGATGTGGGTGAAGTCCACTTCGTTGGTGAAGCCGGCGCGCATGAAGCAGCTCAAGCCAATCGCCAGGAACGCCAGGCCCGCCAGCAGGCGCAGGTCGAACTTGTGCGCGTACTTGCCCACGAAAGGCGACATCAGCACCGGCAAAATGCCGATCGGTGCCACCGCCAGCCCGGCCCAGGTGGCGGTGTAGCCCATCTGTGTCTGCAACCATTGCGGCAGGATCAGGTTGATGCCGAAAAAGCCCGCATAACCGAGGATCAACACAATGGTGCCGATCCGGAAGTTACGGTGCGCGAACAGCCGCAGGTTGACCACCGGGTGCTTGTCGGTCATCTCCCAGATCACGAACACCGCCAGGGCAACCACCGAAATGGCCGCACCAATGATGATGAAGTTGGACTCGAACCAGTCCAGGTCATTGCCTTTGTCGAGGATGATCTGCAAGGCGCCGACCCCGACGATCAGGCTTAACAACCCGACGTAATCCATCGGCTGATAACTGGTGACCACCGGACGTTTCTTCAACTGCGAGCGCACCACCATCACCGCGAAGATACCAATGGGCACGTTGATGAAAAAGATCCACGGCCAACTGTAGCTGTCGGTGATCCAGCCGCCGAGGATGGGCCCGGCAATCGGCGCGACCACCGTGACCATCGCCAATAACGCCAGAGCCATGCCGCGCTTGGCGGGTGGGTAGACTGCAATCAACAAGGTCTGGGTCATCGGGTACAACGGCCCGGCGACCAAGCCTTGCAGCACCCGAAAGCCGATCAGCTCAGGCATCGAGGTAGAGATACCGCACAGGAACGACGCCAGCACGAACAGCAAAGTCGCCCACAAGAACAGCTTCACCTCGCCAAAGCGCCGGCTCAACCAACCGGTGAGCGGCAAGGCGATGGCGTTGCTCACCGCAAACGAGGTGATCACCCAGGTGCCCTGCTCCGAACTCACCCCCAGGTTGCCGGAGATAGTCGGCAACGCCACGTTGGCAATGGTGGTATCGAGCACCTGCATAAAGGTCGCCAGCGACAGCCCGATTGTGGCCATCAACAGGCTGGGCGGCGTGAACGAGGCGTTATTGCTCATCAGCGTTGCGCAGCCTTGGGAGCGACGACGCTGTTGTCATGGATCAACTGGTTGATCATGGCATCGGCCTCGGCCAATTGGCGGTCATACACGTTGGTGGTGAACGAGGCTTTTTGCGGCGCCTGTTGCGCCAGCACCGGGCCGCTCTGGTCGTGCAGGTCTACATTGACCACGGTGCTCAAGCCCACTCGCAGCGGGTGCTTGGCCAGCTCTTCGGCGTTGATGTGGATGCGCACCGGTACCCGCTGCACAATCTTGATCCAGTTGCCGGTGGCGTTCTGTGCGGGCAGCAAGGCGAACGCGCTACCCGTGCCGGCGCCAAGGCTGTCGACGGTGCCGCTGTACTTCACGTCGCTGCCGTAGATGTCCGACTCGATATCCACCGGCTGGCCGATGCGCATATCCCGCAGTTGGGTTTCCTTGAAGTTGGCATCGATCCACAGCTGGTCCAGCGGGATCACCGCCATCAGCGCGGTGCCCGGTTGGACGCGCTGGCCCAGTTGCACGGTGCGCTTGGCCACATAGCCGGTGACCGGCGCGATCAAGGTGCTGCGCGCATTGGTCAGGTACGCCTGGCGCAGTTGCGCGGCGGCCGCTTGCACATCGGGGTGGGACGAAATCACCGTGTCATCCACCAGGGCATTGGTGGTTTTCAGTTGTTGCTCAAGGTTGGTCAAGGCGTTCTTGGCGGCGGTCAGGCTGTCGCGAGCGTGGGACAGTTCTTCCTGGGAAATCGCGCCGCCCTGGGCCAGGGTCTTGCGGCGGTTGTAGTTGTCCTGGGCGGTTTGTACATCGGCCTTCTGCGCATTGACCTGGGCTTTCATGCCATCGACGTTGCTGTACAGGCCGCGTACCTGGCGTACGGTGCGGGCCAGGTTGGCCTGGGCACTCTGCAGGCCGACGGCGGCGTCGTTGGGGTCGAAGTTGATCAGCACCTGACCTTCATGCACCAGGTCGCCATCGTCGGCGCCGATGCTGACCACGGTGCCAGTGACCAGCGGGGTGATTTCCACCACGTTACCGTTCACATAGGCGTCGTCGGTGCTTTCATTGAAGCGCCCGTAGAACTCATACCAGGCCCACACGCCCACCACACTCAGGATGACGATCAGCGCCAGGCCGATCAGCATCACTTTGCGTTTGCGGGGGTTGGTGTCTTTGGGTTGTTGGGTTGCGTTGTTGCTGTCGGCAGTGGCCATGACAAATACCTCAAATTATTCCGTGCGTGTTGCGGGGGTAGTCGCGGCCACGCTGTTGGCGTAATACCCGCCACCCAGGGCCTGCATCAATTGAATCGACAGGTCGATCTGCGCCGCATTCAGGGTGGCCAGCTGACGCTGGGCCTGCAGCAATTGCTGCTCGATGCTGAGCACATCCAGGTAGTTACCGATGCCTGAGCTGTAGCGTTGCACCCCGGTGTCGTAGGACTGCTGCGCGATGTCGGCGGCATGTTGCTGGGCCTGGATCTGCCGCCCGGTGTCGCGCAGTTGGGACAGGCTGTTGCCGATATCGCCCAAGGCTTGCACCAGGGTTTTGTTGTACTGGGCCACGGCCAGGTCGTAGTCGGCGTCGCGGGCGTCGAGGTCGGCTCGCAGACGGCCGCCGTCGAAGATCGGCAGCGAGATGGTCGGCGCAATGTTGAAGAAGCGGCTGGCCGAACCGAACATCGCGTCGCCCAACAACGACTCGGCACCGGCGCTCGCGCTCAGGTTGAGGTTGGGGTAGAAGCGGGTCTTGCTGGCGTCGATGTTCTTGCTCGCGGCCTCTACTCGCCAGCGTGCGGCAACCAGGTCCGGGCGACGACCGAGCAGCTCGGCAGGCAACACCGCCGGCACGGCCACGGCGCTGGGTTTGAGCACCGCTGGGCGCGCCAACTCGTCACCGCGGTCCGGGCCTTTACCGAGCAACACGGCGAGGGCGATCTTGGCGCTTTGCAGTTGTTTTTCCGCGTCAATCAGTTGCGACTGAGAACTGGCTTCCAGGCTCTCGGTCTGCTGGAACTGGTACTCGCTGTCGATACCGGAACTCAGGCGGCGCTTGCTCAGGTCAAGCATCTGGCGGGTACGCTTGAGGTCATCCACGGCCAGGTCACGCACGATATGGGCCTGGCCCAGGTCGCTGTAGGCCTTGGCTACGTTCGCGGCCAGGGTCAGGCGCGCGGCCTGCCGATCGACCTCGGCAGCACGGGCATCGCCCAACGCGGCTTCCCAGGCGGCGCGCTGGCCGCCCCACAGGTCGAAGTTGTAGTTGAAACTGGCGCCGATGTTGCGCACCGTCGAATAGGCATCGCCCTGCCCGCGTGGGTCCTGGTCCTTGGCCAGGCGCGAACGGCTCACGCCGGCGCTGGCATCCACCGTCGGCATACGCGCGGCGTTGGCGGCATAGGCGGCGGCTTCGGCCTGGTGGGCGCGGGCGTCGGCGACTTGCATGTCTGGGCTGTTTTGCAGGGCTTCCTGGATCAGGCCGTCAAGCTGCGGGTCGCCCAGGCTTTTCCACCAGTCAGCGGCCGGCCAGGCGGCGCTCGACAGCGTCACGCCGCTCAGGGATTTACCGGTTTGCAGGGTATTGGCGTCGAGGCGCTGGCCCTGGGTATCGAGGCCGCTGTAGTTGGCACAACCGGCCAACGTCATCGCCGCCAGCACCAGGCTGAGTGCGCGTGTGTTCATGATCGACCTACCCGCTGGATCGTGATGGGGTCACCCGCAGCGATCAGCATTTTCTTCAGGATCCGCTCCAGGGTTTCCAGCTCGCCCGGCTCAAGTACGCCGGCCAACTGGTTAAGGGCCTTGGCGCCAATGTGCGGGAGCATGTCCGCCAGGCGCTGGCCCTCGGCGGTCAGCACCAACTGCACCTGGCGGCGATCCAGCTCGGAGCGCTTGCGGCTGAGCAGGTCTTTTTGCTCCAGCCGGTCGAGCATGCGCGTCATCGAACCGCTGTCCAGGGACAGGTTGCGGCACAGCTCCGCCGGGGTATCGACGCCGAACTGGGCCATGATGATCAACACCTTGAACTGCGCGGCCGTGATGCCGTGGGGTTCCATATGGGTGTCGATGATGCGGTCCTTGAGGATCGCGGCGCGGCCCAGCAACAGGCCGAGGTGGCAGTTGTGGAAGTTGTCAGGGGTGAAGTGAGGCATCGAAAGTCACCTTATTACTGCCTAGGCAGCGAATGTGTGACGAGATGTTACTGCTTAGGCAGCGAATGTCAAATGGAATAATTAGGTTGCTTGGTAGTTGGTCGAAGACTGGAGTGACATGAAAACCAAATGTGGGAGGGAGCTTGCTCCCGATAACAGTATGTCAGTCAACTTGTTTGTCGCTGACCCACCGCTATCGGGGGCAAGCCCCCTCCCACATTTTTACCGGATACCGGTCAGAAATCGCGCTTGTAGAAGATATCCAGGGAACTCGCTACGCCCGTGGCCACTTCCAGGTACACCTTCTTGCTCAGCAGGTAGCGCAAGGCAATGGTGTTAGCCGGCTCGAACACCCCTACCCCATAACGCAAGCTGAGCTTCTCGTTGATCTTGCCGCTGGCCACCACGGCGGTGCTGTTGCCCGTGCCCTGGGTGTCCAGATCAAAGTCCTGGATGCCCAGTTTGTTGGCGATATCCGAAGTCACGCCAGCGCTGCCCATCAGGCCCAGGCCCAGGGCGGCTTCGGCGAGCATGTTGTTGTCTTCGCCGGTGTTGGTGCGCGAACGGCCCAGCACCAGGTATGACAACGCATCTTCCTGGGCCATGGCCGGCTCGGAGAAGATTTGCGTGGTCGGTTGTTCAGCGCTGCCGCTCAGGCGAATACCAGCGGTCACGGTGCGGGACGATTCGACCACCACGCGCACCGCCTCGATATCCAGGAACGGTTGATCCAGCGGCCCGGCGAACAACAGCCGTGCACGGCGCACGTTGAGGCGCTGGCCGTAGGCGCGGTAGCGGCCGTCGTTGAGCCACAGCTCGCCACGGGTGTCCATGTTGTCGCCGATATGCACATGGCCCTGGACCTTGGCGGTGAGGCCGAAGCCGGCGAAGTTGAGCTGGTCCTCACCCACTTCCACGTCGATATCCATGGCCATGGCCATCGGCGGTTTACCCTCTTCGGTCTGGCTGCCGATGATCACGGTATCGTCGGACACCTTGACCGTCGAAGGCGGCAGTTCGCGCACGGTGATGTCGCCACGGGGGATGTGGACTTTGCCGGCAATCGCCAGTTTGTCGTCCTTGAGGCTGATCTTCAGGTCGGGCGCCACTTCCAGCTTGGCGTAGGGCTCCACGGTGACCGGCAGTTGCGAGCCTTTGAGACTGAGGTCGACCACCAGGGCGCGGCCCCAGTCGATCTGGCCCGTAAGGCTACCCTGGCCGGCCTTGCCGCTGCGCCAGCCGCCGTTGAGCTGCACGCTTTCGCCGGCGATTTGCGCCTGCAAGTTCAGGCCTTCGAGGCTGATGGGCAGTTCCGGCCCGGAGACTTCGCCGTCCACCAGGTTCAGGTTGCCGTTGACCAGCGGCGCGAGCAAACCGCCGGAGATGCGGCCATTGCCGTTGAGTTTGCCGCTGAGTTTTTCCACCATGGGCACAAAGGGCCGCGCTACGGCGAGGTCCAGGCCGGTGAGGCTGAACGAGCCAGTGACCGGCTTGTTATTGGGCAGCGGGTTGATCTGCGCCTGCAACAACAACTCGCCAAGCTTGCCGCCATGAAAGTTAAGCTGGGTGTCGATGCGCTTGGGGTTGAGGGTGGTTTCCAGCTTCAGTGTGTCGTAGGGGAAATCCAGCCACTGGCCCTTGTCGCGCACGCGCAAGGTGCCGCCACTGGCGTCCACCGCGACCACACCTTTTGGGCCGCTCTGGGGCAAGTCGAGTTGCACGTCGGCGTTGAGCCTGCCCTGCCAGGCGAAGTCTTTGGGCAAGAACCCCGCGAGGCTGTCGAGAGGGAATTGCTTGAGGTGGTAACGCAACTTCGGCTCGGGCATCAGGCGCTGGTCTTCGCCACACAGGCTGGCGCCACCGGAGACCCAGCAGTGCGCACCGAAGGTCAGCTTGCCATCGGCCAGGCGTTCGATCTTCGCCGGGGCTTGCAGCCGCCAGTCCTGGCCACCGGCTTGCACGTCGCCACTGGCCAGGCGCCCGCGCCAGTTGTCTTTATTGAGGTTGCCGTCCAGGGCCAGGGCCAGTTTTACCAGCGGGCCAGTCAGCGCCATCTGGACTTTCTGGTTTTTGATATCGCCCTGGGCGCTGGCGGTGAGGTTGCCGACTTGCGTCTCGCCGCTTTGAATACCGTTGGCCTTCAGGTCGAGCTTGGCGCGCTGGGCGCTATCAAGGTTGGCGTCCAGGTTGAGGGTTTGCAGACGGTTGTCGGCAAAGGCCAGTTGCTGACCCTTGAGGTCGAGCTTGCCTTGAGGGGCTTTCAAGGTGCCGGCCACCTCGACACGCCCGTTGATTTGCCCGCGCAGTTGCGGCCAGAGCTGGGCCAGGCGCGCCAGCTTGATGTCGATCTGCCCGGCCAGGCGCTGTTGCAGGCTGCCGCTGCCGTTGATGCGGTTGTCGCCCAGGCGAATATCCAGGTTGGCGAGGGTCCATTGTTCGCCGGCGCCTTCGGCCTTGGCCGCCAACACAGCGGTTTGCCCGCGTAGGCGGCCCTTGAGGTCCAGATCGGCGTTGAGCTTGAGCTGTTCATTTTTGAACTCACCTTTGCTGCGCAGCGGCCCGGCCAGGGTGCCGGGCAACTCTGCGACCCAGTAGGCCGGGTTCAGCGCCGACAGATCCAGGGCGGTGTCCCAGGCAATGCCGTCGGCAAATTGCAGGTTCAGGTGGCCTTCGGCCTTGCCTTGGCCGGCACTCAGTTTCAGCTCAGGCAGGAAGACCTGCTTGAGGTCGCCACTGAAGGGGGTGACCACATTGAACTTGCCCGCCGGGCCGTCGAGGTCGGCCTTGAGATTGCCCAGGTAGTTGCCGTCTTTATAGGAGATTTCACCGTTGAAGGTGCGCAAGGCCACTTGCGGTTCGTCAATGACCGGATAGAGGCGATGCCAGGGGAAGTCCAGCCAGTCGATCCTGGCGTCCGCGCTGAAGCCTTGTTGCCAGTCCAGGTTGGCACTGAGCTTGAGGCTTTGCTTGTCACCCGCCGTCAGGTCCAGGCCGGCAATCTGTGCGCCCTTGGCGTCAACCTTGCCCTTGAGCAGTAAATCCACCGGGCCGTTTTCGGCCGGTAGCACGGCCTTGCCCAGCAACTGGTAGCCATTGCTCAGGTCGCCTTTAGCGTTCAAGTCCAGTTGGTTGAGTTGCAGGGTATCGGGCAGGTCTGCGCTGGGTTTGAACGACTCGGAGGTGATGTGCACCTGCGCCGGCAGGTTTTCCACCAGGGGTTGCAGCTCGCCAGTGAGCTTGGCCGGCAGGTAGCCGCTGCTGTCGGCGTCGAGCTTGAGGGTCTTGAGCAAGTCGCCCTCGAGCTTGAGGGCAACGCTCCAGGGCGCGCCCCCCGGCGCATAGGGCAAGCTCAGATTACCGGTGGCATTCAGCGGCCAGTCGCCGGTAGGTTGCAGCAGGCCGGCGAGGTCCAGTACCAGCTCGTCGCGCTGCAGATGCACCGAGTCGATCTGCAGGCCGGCGGTAGTCCAGTGCGCCACCAGTTGCAGGCCCTTGAGTTCTTCATTGCCGTTGAACAGCAGGCTGCCAATGCGCACATCGCCCAACTGGAGAGAAACCGGCAGCTTCAGGTCGGGCAGTTGAATCGGCCCGCTGTCGCTCTCTTCGGCACTGGGGGCGAATTCCAGGCTGACCTGTTCCACATCCAGTCGGTTGATGCACAGGGTCATGCGCAGCAGGCAGCCGGGTGACCAGTCAAACGTCGGCGCATTCAGCTCGACGCGGCTGCCAACCTGCTGCCACAGCAAATGATCGGCACTCCACTGCCCGCCCAGGCGCCCCTGGAAATTTTCCACGCTCAAACCTGGCACCTGGCCCAAGGCCCAGCGACTGCCCGCCTGGGTGCCAAGCACTGACCACAGCGCCAACAACAGCAAGGCGAGGATGGCAACCAACGCCAGCCCCGCGATTTTCAAACCACGCATCACAGCTCAGGCCCCATGGAAAAGTGCAAGCGAATGCCGCCCGGATCTTCGAGGGCATGGGCCAGGTCGAGGCGAATCGGCCCCACCGGCGACACCCAGCGCACGCCGACGCCCACGCCGGTTTTCAGGCTGGGCAAGTCCAGGTTGTTGAAGGAGTTGCCCTGGTCGACAAAGGTCGCGATACGCCATTTATCGGTGATGGAATATTGATACTCAGCGCTCAAGGCCACCATGTAGCGGCCGCCGATACGGTCGCCGCGATCGTTCTCGGGCGATAGCGTCTGGTACTCGTAGCCGCGCACGCTCTGGTCACCACCGGCGAAGAAGCGCAAGGAAGGAGGCACGGATTTGTAGCCATTGGTGGCACTGCCGCCAAATTGCGCACGGCCCAGGAAGCGGTGGTTGTCCCACAAGGTGGTCAGGCCCTTGACCGTCGCTGTGCCGTAAAGCAGGTTGGTGTCGGACCCAAGGCCCTCTTTGGCGACCTTGGTGTCGAACATCAGGCGGTAACCATGATGCGGGTCGATGCGGTTGTCACTGCGCAGGTAGGAATAACTCACGCCGGGCATCAGCAGGTTACTCAGGCCCGAATCATTGCCCAGGCGATACTCTTCGCGCTGGTACTTGAGGGAGATCACCCGCGTCCAGCCACTGGGCAACTTGCTGTGCCATTCGGGGCCGATGGTGAGCAACTTACTCAAGGTATCGGTGTTGGCGATCTCTTCATTTTGATAGCCGCCGGCAAAGCGCAACTTGTCGGTGAGCGGCGGGTCGAGCGGGATGTCGTACCACAGCCCGACGTTCTGCCGTGGCGCCGACAGTTCGGCTTCCCAGCCATAACTGTGGCCTTGGGGGTTGACCCAATGGCGCGTCCAGTTGGCTTTGCCCCGGGGGCCGACGTCAGTGGAATAACCCAGGCCCAGGCCCATGGTGCGCGGCTTGCGGGTGTCCAGTTGCACCGCCACCGGGATCACGTCATCGGTGGCGGCGGTGGGGCTGGCGTCGACGCGCACGCCTTCGAAGAAGCCACTGGCTTGCAGGTTCTGGTTGAGTTCCGCGACCAGTTCGGAGTCATAGGGTGTGCCTGGCTTGAACGGCACCATGCGCTGCAACAGCTCTTCATCAAAGGGCGTGTCGCCGGTGAAGCTGACCTTGCCCATGCTGTAGCGTGGGCCGCTGTCGTAAATGAGTTCGATGTCGGCCACGCCCGCTTGAGGGTCTACGGCAAGTTTCTGGCTGGTGAAGCGCCCGCTGAAAAACCCGTAGCGCGAGGCCTGGTTCTGGATCAGGCGCTTGGCGTCTTCGTAATGGCCGTGATTGAGCACGGCGCCGGGCTTGAGGTCGTCGCTGGCGGGCACGCGAAAGGTCTTGAGACTCGCGGCCTGGCCGTCGACCCTTATGGTGACGTCGCGCAAGTGCACCGGTTCGCCGGGGTCGATGGTGAGGGTCAGGCGCGGGTTCTTGCCGCCCTTCACCTCGCTGTTGATCTGTGGCTGATAGTAGCCCAGGGCCTGCGCGGCTTTGCGCGCCTGCTCCTCGGCGCCACGGCTGAACCGCAGCAAGGCTTCTTCATCACGATCGCCCACACCGCCGATATAGCCTTCGATGTTGGCTTTCAGCGCGTCGTTCGAGGGTTTGATCCGCACGTCCAGTTCGCTTTGCGCCAATGCGCCGCAGCTCGTGAACAGCAGAATCAAGCCGCTGGTAAATCTTCCTGGAAACTTCATAGGCGCGGATGCTACACGAGCGAGAGAGGAACTATGAACCCGGATTAGTCTGAATAATTCTGTCTCAAGCCGTTGCAGGATGTAACGCCTGGGGATTGGGATGGAAAAACACATGCTCGCGCACCGGCCCTACGGCGACTTCGCCGATTTCCTCATAGCCCTGGCGCTTGTAGAAATCGAGGTAGCGGGAGTTGCCGGTGTCGAGCACCACGCCGGATGAATGCGGGTCGTCGGCACACCAATTGTGTACCGCTTCCAGCAACTGCTCACCATGGTGCTTGCCCTGGAACTGCGGGTGAATACCCAGCAGCGGCAGCACATGCACAGACGTGTTGGGCAGGCACGCCATGACGGCATGATGGTATTCCAGGTAACGCCGCGTACCGCGCACGCCGGTGCTCAGCCACATGCGGATTTGCCAGGCCCAGCTTTCGGTGATGCCCAGGCGCCGCTGGGGCGGTGCAATCAGGGCAATGCCGATCAGCCGGTCGTTGACGAACAGGCCGATGGCCGGGAGTTTCTGGAAAAAATGCTGCTTGACCAGTTCGCGCACAGTGGCACGTACTCGCTGCTCATAGCCCGACCGCTCGGCTTCGAAGATGTAGGCGAAGGTCGGCTCATGGCGATACGCCTGGTACAGCAGGGATCGCGCTTCGCGGGAGTAACCGCTATTGAGCAGGCGGATTTCGGCAGTGGCCGTCGAAGTGTCTGGCATAACAGTCAATCTCCCTGGGCGCCACTCAAACGTGGCGTTCTTATGGGTACGAACCTGCACAGCTCCAGTCGTTCCCAGACATTAGCAGCGCATTCATCCTACCGCCACGCTGGCCCCCATCCGACTTGTCGGCTAGCATCGCCCTTTTGCCAGACTGGACTGCCGACCATGAAAATCGTCTCCTTCAATATCAATGGGCTGCGTGCTCGCCCTCATCAGTTGGCGGCGCTGATTGAAAAGCATCAACCGGACGTGATCGGTTTGCAGGAAACCAAGGTCCACGATGATCAGTTCCCGTTGGCCGAAGTGCAGGCCCTGGGTTATCACGTGTACTACCACGGGCAGAAAGGCCACTACGGCGTGGCCCTGCTCTCGCGCAAAGAAGCGTTGAGCGTGCACAAAGGCTTTGCCAGCGATGAAGAAGACGCCCAGCGCCGGTTTATCTGGGGCACCTTCGCCGACGAAAACGGCCACCCAGTGACCGTCATGAACGGCTACTTTCCCCAGGGCGAAAGCCGCGACCACCCAACCAAGTTCCCGGCCAAGCAGCGCTTCTATGAAGACTTGCAGCAATTGCTGGAAAGCCAGTTCAGCAATGACCAGGCGCTGGTGGTGATGGGCGACGTGAACATTTCCCCTGAGGACTGCGACATCGGCATCGGCGCCGACAATGCCAAGCGCTGGCTGAAAACCGGCAAGTGCAGCTTCCTGCCGGAAGAACGCGAATGGATGGCACGCTTGAAGAACTGGGGCCTGGTGGACAGCTTCCGCCACCTCAACCCGGACGTGACCGACCGCTTCAGCTGGTTCGATTACCGCAGCCGTGGCTTTGAGGACGAGCCCAAGCGCGGTCTGCGCATTGATGTGATCATGGCATCCACCGGGTTGGTGCCACGGGTCAAGGATGCGGGGGTGGATTACGACCTGCGCGGGTTGGAGAAACCGTCGGACCATGCGCCGATCTGGTTGGAACTGAGCTGACAGTTGGCTTGGTGAAGATCTGAATGTGGGAGCGGGCTTGCCCGCGAAGGCGGTGTGTCAGTCACCGCACCTGCTGCTGCACTAACGCTTTCGCAGGCAAGCCAGCTCCCACATTTGCCTTGCAGTGTGCCTGTAATACTCCTGCTATCTGCCTGACTTAATCTTCCGGCACTCCCTTTGGCCTAAGAAGGTGCCGGCATGATGCTGCGCGTTCTGTTCCTGTGTTTTGCAATCGCACTCCCCGCCGTGGCGGCCCCTCTGCCCATTCCCGACCAAGGCCCGGCCCTGCGCATCCAGGGCTCCAACACCGTCGGCGCGGCACTCGGCCCGGCGCTGGTCAAAGGCTTGATGGAGTATCAGGGTTTGCAGGATGTGCGTGCTGAACCGGGTGCCGGGGCGAATGAACAGCGCGTGGTTGGCAAGACACGCCAAGGCAAGACGGTCACCATCGAGGTCGCGGCCCACGGTTCCAGCACCGGCTTTGCGGCGCTGAAAAACAACCGCGCCGACCTCGCCGCAGCGTCCCGCCCGATCAAAGACAGCGAGTTGGTGGACCTCGACCCCCTGGGGGACTTGAAAACCCCAGGCGCCGAGCATGTGATCGCCATTGATGGCCTGGCAATCATCGTCAACCCGCGCAACCCGCTCAATAGCCTCAACACCGAGCAATTGGCGCAAATCTTCAACGGCGAGGTCAACACTTGGGAGGCACTGGGAGGTACAGGCGGGCCCATTCATTTATATGCCCGGGATGATCAATCCGGCACCTTCGACACCTTCCGGGAACTGGTGCTGAGCCGCCGCGGCCAACCGCTTGCGCCGTCGGCCAAGCGCTTTGAATCCAGTGAACAGCTTTCCGATGCGATGAGCCAGGACCCCCAGGGCATCGGTTTTATCGGCCTGCCCTCTGTGCGCCAGGCCAAGGCGGTGGCGATTGTCGACGGCGACTCGCAACCGATGTTGCCGCTGACCAGCCTGATCGCCACCGAGGATTACCCGCTGTCACGTCGGCTGTTCTTCTACTTGCCGCCCTCTTCCCGCAACCCATGGGCCAAGGCGTTGGTGGAGTTTACCCAAGGCAGCAAGGGCCAGGCGATTGTGGCTGCCAATGGCTTTATCGCCCAGCAGGTGCAAGCGATCGGTGTGGCGCCGCGCCCGTCGATGCCTGACGATTACCAGGCCATCGCCCGAGACGCTCAGCGCCTGACGGTGAATTTTCGCTTCGACGAGGGCAGCGCCAGCCTCGACAATAAGGCGCGCCAGGATGTGCAGCGGGTGGTCGCCTATATCAGAAGCCACGGCAAGCTGAATAAACAGGTGACGCTGGTGGGGTTTGGCGATACCAAGAATGATCCGCAACGTGCGGCGCTGCTATCGAAGTTGCGGGCGATGGCAGTGCGCCGAGAGCTGGTCAAGAGCGGCGTGGTGCTCAAGGATATTCGCGGGTTTGGCGCGCAGATGCCGGTGGCGGCCAATACTGCGGATGAAGGCCGGATCAAGAATCGGCGAGTGGAGGTTTGGGTGTACTGAGGCTTGAGTTTTGTGTGGTTGGCACTGGCCTCTTCGCGAGCAAGCCCGCTCCCACACTTGACCGATTTCCAACTTGAGAATGCGGTCGAGTGTGGGAGCGGGCTTGCTCGCGAATACAGGCGACGCGGTGTTAGTGCCCGCCGCGCATCAATTCCCGAGGCACATATTTGCCAATCTCGAACTTGCCAATCGCCGCACGGTGCACTTCGTCCGGGCCGTCGGCCAGGCGCAGGGTGCGTTGCATGGCGTACATATAGGCCAGCGGGAAGTCGTTGGACACCCCGGCACCGCCGTGCATCTGGATCGCGCGATCAATGACCTTCAAGGCCACATTCGGTGCCACCACCTTGATCTGGGCGATTTCGCTTTTCGCCACTTTGTTGCCCACGGTGTCCATCATGTACGCCGCTTTCAAGGTCAGCAGGCGGGCCATGTCAATTTCCATGCGTGAGTCGGCGATCTTGTCGATATTGCCGCCCAACCGCGCCAAAGGCTTGCCGAAGGCAGTGCGGCTGACCGAGCGTTTGCACATCAACTCCAATGCGCGTTCGGCCATACCGACCGAACGCATGCAGTGGTGGATGCGGCCTGGGCCAAGGCGCCCCTGGGCGATCTCGAAGCCACGGCCTTCGCCCAGCAACACGTTTTCATAAGGCACACGCACATTGTCGAACAGCACTTCGGCATGGCCGTGGGGCGCATCGTCGTAGCCGAATACCGGCAGCGGCCGCAGGATCTTCACGCCTGGGGTATCGACCGGCACCAGGATCATCGAGTGCTGCTGGTGACGCGGCGCATCGGGGTTGCTCAGGCCCATGAAGATCAGGATCTTGCAGCGCGGGTCGCAGGCGCCGGAGGTCCACCACTTCTTGCCGTTGATCACCCACTCGTCGCCCTGGCGTTCGGCGCGGGCGGCCATGTTGGTGGCGTCCGAGGACGCCACATCCGGTTCGGTCATGGCAAAGGCGGAACGAATCTCGCCGCGCAGCAAGGGTTCGAGCCAGCGCTGTTTCTGTTCTTCGTTGGCGTAGCGCACCAGCACTTCCATATTGCCGGTGTCGGGAGCCGAGCAGTTGAATGGCTCGGGGCCCAGCAACGAGCGGCCCATGATTTCCGCCAAGGGTGCGTATTCAAGGTTGGTCAGGCCAGCGCCCAGTTCGGATTCCGGCAGGAACAGGTTCCACAAGCCCTCGGCCTTCGCCTTGGCCTTGAGTTCTTCCATGATCGCCGTGGGCTGCCAGCGATCACCTTCGCTGACTTGGCGTTCGAACACCGGTTCGGCCGGGTAGACATAAGCGTCCATGAACGCAGTGACGCGTTCACGCAGTTCCTGAACCTTGGGCGAATAGGCGAAATCCATGAGCAGCTCCCTTCTCTGAGAGGTTGTTTAGGTCATGCATTCGATGCTAGAACAGCGCTGATAATTTACCTAGCCTATTCTCGCCGTGTATTAACATTCATCACCGATATATGATCGGCGTATGAGCACCTCACAATAAGAGCGCAACGAAATGAATCTGAGCAAGGTCGATCTCAACCTCTTCATCGTCTTTGATGCGATCTACACCGAAGCCAACCTGACCCGCGCCGGCCAGATCGTCGGTATCACCCAGCCGGCGGTGTCCAACGCCCTGGCACGGTTGCGCGAAACCTTCAACGACCCGCTGTTCGTGCGCACCGCCCAAGGCATGGTGCCCACGCCCATGGCGCAGAACATCATCGGCCCGGTGCGCAATGCGTTGTCGCTGCTGCGCGTGTCCGTGCAGGAAAGCCGCATCTTCAACCCGCAGCAGGCGGCCAAGACCTACCGTATCAGCATGACCGACCTGACCGAGGCCGTGATCCTGCCGCTGCTGTTCCAGCGCCTGCGTCGCCTGGCGCCGACCGTGGTGATCGAGAGTTTCCTGTCCAAACGCCGCGAAACCACCAAGGAACTGGCCGCCGGGCGCCTGGACTTTGCCGTGGATGCACCGCTCAACACCGACCCGCAGGTGCGTCATGTCAAGCTGATGGAAGACCGCTACGTGTGTGCCATGCGCAAGGGCCACCCGATGGCGGGCAAGGATAAATTCACGCTGGATGATTACCTGTCGCTGACCCATATCCATATCTCCAGCCGCCGCAACGGTTTGGGCTATGTGGACCTGGCCTTGGGCAAGATGGGCATCCAGCGCAAGATCGCCCTGCGCTCCCAGCATTACCTGATGGCCTCCCAGGTGCTGCAACAGACCGACATGGTGATGACCGTGCCCGAGCGTTTCGCTCGCCGTCATGAATTGCACTGGTTCCAACTGCCAGTCAACAGCGTGCCGCCGGTGGAAACCCATTTGTACTGGCACGAAAGCACCGACCAGGACCCGGCGAACCGCTGGATGCGTGAACAGATGATCGAGTTGTGCCAGCAGGTGACGGCCCAGGAAAAGAAAGCCCAGCAGCCTTGACGTTTACGTCAACCTGCAATTAGCTTAGCGCCAAGACTTCCTTGAGCACCGCCATGAGTACCACCTACAGCATCTCCGACCTCGCCCGCGAGCTCGACATCACCACCCGCGCCATTCGTTTCTATGAAGAACAAGGCCTGCTGGCCCCCGAACGTCGGGGCCAGGAGCGCATTTACTCGGCGCGGGACAAGGTCAGCCTCAAGCTGATCCTGCGTGGCAAGCGCATCGGCTTCTCCCTGGCCGAATGCCGCGAACTGATCGAACTCTACGACCCCACCGGCGGCAACCAGATCCAACTCAACAGCATGCTGGCCAAGATCGCCGAACGCCGTGAGCAGTTGGAACAGCAACTGCTGGATATCGAACAGATGAAGCTGGAACTGGACACCGCTGAAGAGCGTTGCACCCAGGCCCTGGCGCAGACCATCAGCCAAGCCGGCCATTGAACAGAAGGTAACTGCCATGTCCCTCCCCTCCCACGTACGCCTGGTTGAAGTCGGCCCGCGCGACGGTTTGCAGAACGAAGCCCAGCCCATCAGCGTGGCGGATAAAGTCCGATTGGTAGACGCCTTGAGCGCCGCTGGCTTGAGCTACATCGAAGTCGGCAGTTTTGTTTCCCCCAAGTGGGTGCCGCAAATGGCCGGCTCCGCCGAGGTATTTGCGCAGATCCAGCGCAAGCCCGGCGTGACCTATGGCGCACTTGCACCGAACCTGCGCGGGTTCGAGGATGCGCTGGCGGCCGGGGTCAAGGAAGTCGCGGTGTTTGCGGCGGCGTCCGAGGCGTTCTCCCAGCGCAATATCAATTGTTCCATCAGCGAGAGCCTGGAGCGCTTCGCACCGATCATGGCCGCCGCCAAGCAGCACGGCGTCAGCGTGCGCGGCTATGTGTCCTGTGTACTGGGTTGCCCCTATGAAGGCGATATCGCCCCGGAGCAAGTGGCAGCGGTCGCCCGCGAGCTGTATGCCATGGGCTGCTATGAAGTGTCCTTGGGCGACACCATCGGTACCGGCACGGCGGGCGCTACCCGGCGCCTGTTCGAAGTGGTCGGCGCGCAAGTGCCACGGGACAAGCTGGCCGGGCATTTCCATGACACCTACGGGCAGGCCATCGCCAACATCTATGCCAGCCTGCTGGAGGGCATCACGGTGTTCGACAGCTCAATCGCAGGCCTGGGCGGCTGCCCATACGCCAAAGGCGCCAGCGGTAACGTCGCCACCGAGGACGTGCTGTACCTGCTCAACGGCCTGGGTATCGACACGGGCATCGACCTGGAACGCTTGATTGGCGCCGGCCAGCAGATCAGCCAGGTGCTGGGACGGCCAACGGGGTCCCGCGTGGCGAAGGTGCGTAACGCCGGGTGAGTAGCACAGCTGTGACAATGTGTTACCGCACACCGACGTAACGGGTAACGCGGGAACAAAATCCGCCGTGCAGACTGAAAGAAAATACTGACCAAAAAACCAAGCAATTGATTTTAAAGGCTTTTATAAAGTTGGCACGCCTTCTGCTATCTCTATGGCATAACAAGAATAAAAAGCGCCAAACCTAATAAAAATAAGACGAAACGACTCTGACATAACAAAAACAACACGGCAGAGACGCAGCTAACAGATTTTTTTGGAGAAGATGTGCTTCCCAGGGTACGGCATGCCGCAACCCGCAACCGGATAGAGAAAAATAAAACTACCTCAGGTAGCTACCCACTGGTTGGATCGTTTACGAAGAAGCAGGTCAGCGTTCAAAAAAATACGTTTGCTCTTGACCCCGGATGGGGGTCGCCAAAAAAGCGGTACGGGCCACGGCTACCAAAAACAACAACAGGCCGCCCCTCAATAATAAGAAAAGAGCACGCAACGACAAATTAAAGGGGACCTTCGGGTCCCCTTTGTGCTTTCTGGGTTTCACTATTTTGGTGGCACAGCAGGTTCGCGGGGTATCAGGTAGATGTGGGCCGGCAGTCAGGCCGCCATCGCAGGCAAGCCAGCTCCCACAGGGGTTTGATGTTGTCAGTGCGCTTGCAGCTCCTGGATGGAAATCTCGCGCATGCGAAACTTCTGGATCTTGCCCGTCACTGTCATCGGAAACTCATCCACGAATTTGAAATGCCTGGGCGTCTTGAAATGGGCGATGCGGTCCTTGCACCAGCTCAACAACTCCAGCTCGTTGGCCACCTGACCGGGATGGAACTTGATCCAGGCAACAATCTCTTCGCCATAACGCTCATCCGGGATGCCAACGATCTGCACGTCCGCCACGGCCGGATGAGTAAAGAAAAACTCTTCCAGCTCCCGCGGGTAAACGTTCTCGCCACCGCGAATGATCATGTCCTTGTTACGCCCGGCAATGCACACGTAACCCTGCTCATCCATGGTCGCCAGGTCGCCGGTGTGCATCCAGCCAGCCTCATCAATTGCCTCACGGGTGCCTTCAGGGTTGTTCCAGTAACCGAGCATCACGCTATAGCCTCGGGTGCATAACTCACCGATCACACCACGCGCCACAGTGTTACCGGCCTCGTCGACAATCTTGGTTTCCAGTTGCGGTTGGGTGCGGCCCACCGTGGTAACACGCCGCTCGATATCGTCATCTGCGCCGGTCTGTAGCGACACCGGGCTGGTTTCAGTCATGCCATAGGCAATCTGCACCTCCCCCATGTGCAGCTCATGGATGACCCGACGCATCACCTCGATCGGGCATGTCGCCCCGGCCATGATCCCGGTGCGCAGGCTGGACAAGTCGAACTCGGCTCGGCGTGGGTGATCAAGCAGCGCGATGAACATGGTCGGCACGCCATATAAGCCAGTGGCTTGTTCTTCGGCGACGGCGCTCAGCGTCAGCAGCGGGTCGAAGCCGTCATTGGGGTAGATCATGGTGGCGCCGTGGGTGATACAACCGAGGTTGCCCATGACCATGCCGAAGCAGTGATACAGCGGCACCGGGATCACCAGGCGGTCCCCTGCCGTCAGGCCCAGGCTTTCACCGACCATGTAACCGTTATTGAGGATGTTGTGGTGACTGAGGGTGGCGCCCTTGGGGAAGCCGGTGGTGCCGGAGGTGTACTGGATATTCACGGGTTGATCGAAATGCAGGCTGGCCTGGCGGCTGTGCAGTTGCTCGGACGGCACGCCTGCGCCAAGGGCCGCCAACTGCGACCAGGGCATGAATTCCGGCGGCGGGCTGGGGTCGAGGCTGATAAGGCCGCGCAAGTCGGGCTTCAACGCCTGGAGCATGGCGTGGTAATCGGAGCTTTTGAACGAGCCGGCGCATACCAGCCATTGGCAGCCGGATTGTTTGAGCACGTAGTCCAACTCGCTGCTGCGATAGGCCGGGTTGATATTGACCAGGATCACCCCGAGCTTGGCGCTCGCCACCTGGCAGATCAGCCACTCGGCACAGTTAGGCGCCCAGATACCCAGGCGGTCGCCGGTTTGCATGCCCAAGGCGAGGAACGCGCGGGCGTGCAGCTCAACCGCCTCGGCCAGCTGCCGCCAGGTGTAGCGCTGCTGCTGGTGGCGCACCACCAAGGCTTCGCCATCTGGATGCTGAGCGACGGTGCGATCGAATGCCTGGCCAATGGTCATGGCCAGCAAGGCCTTGTCCTGGGAGCCACGGCTGTAACTCTGGTTCGGTTGATCCATAACGACCCCTGTTATCTTTTTTGTAGGTTGACGTATACGTAAACTACGATTGACAGCGCCGCAACGCAAGCTTACGTTAACGTAAAGGTGAGCGCCCTCCTCCCGCGCCCTGCCCACACAACAACAAAGCTCACATTAAGGTGCCTGTCCATGAGTTACCCGTCCCTGAACTTCGCCCTCGGCGAGACCATCGACATGCTGCGCGACCAGGTGCAGTCCTTCGTGGCCAAGGAGATCGCACCGCGCGCGGCCCAGATCGACATCGACAACCTGTTCCCCGCCGACCTGTGGCGCAAGTTCGGCGACATGGGCCTGCTGGGCATCACCGTGCCCGAGGAATACGGCGGTGCCGGCCTCGGTTATCTGGCCCATGTGGTGAGCATGGAAGAAATCAGCCGGGGCTCGGCCTCGGTGGCGTTGTCCTACGGGGCGCACTCCAACCTGTGCGTCAACCAGATCAACCGCAACGGCAACCACGCACAAAAACTCAAGTACCTGCCCAAGCTGATCAGCGGCGAGCACATCGGTGCCCTGGCCATGAGCGAGCCGAATGCCGGTTCCGACGTGGTGTCGATGAAACTGCGCGCCGACAAGCGCGGCGACCATTACGTACTCAATGGCAGCAAGACCTGGATCACCAACGGCCCGGACGCCAATACCTATGTGATCTACGCCAAGACCGACCTGGAAAAAGGCCCTCACGGCATCACCGCCTTCATCGTCGAGCGCGACTGGAAAGGCTTCAGCCGCAGCAATAAATTCGACAAGCTGGGCATGCGCGGCTCCAACACCTGCGAGCTGTTTTTCGACGACGTCGAGGTGCCCGAAGAAAACATCCTCGGCGTGCTCAATGGCGGCGTGAAAGTGTTGATGAGCGGCCTGGACTACGAGCGCGTGGTGCTCTCCGGTGGCCCTACCGGGATCATGCAGGCATGCATGGACTTGATCGTGCCCTACATCCACGACCGCAAGCAGTTCGGCCAGAGCATCGGCGAATTCCAGTTGATCCAGGGCAAGGTCGCCGATATGTACACCCAGCTCAACGCCAGCCGCGCCTACCTCTACGCGGTGGCCCAGGCGTGCGAACGCGGCGAGACCACGCGCAAGGACGCTGCGGGCGTGATCCTCTACAGCGCCGAGCGCGCCACGCAAATGGCCCTGGATGCAATCCAGATTCTGGGCGGCAATGGCTATATCAATGAATTCCCCGCCGGGCGCCTGCTGCGTGACGCCAAGCTCTACGAAATTGGTGCGGGCACCAGTGAGATTCGGCGGATGTTGATCGGTCGCGAACTGTTCAACGAAACCCGCTGAAGGAGCACGCCCATGGCCACCCTGCACACCCAGCTCAACCCGCGCTCGGCGGAATTCGCCGCCAACCGCGCGGCGATGCTTGAACAGGTCGACGCCCTGCACAGCCTGCTCGCCCACGTCCATCAAGGTGGCGGCGCCAAGGCCCAGGAACGCCACACCTCACGCGGCAAACTGTTGCCCCGCGAGCGTATCAACCGTCTGCTCGATCCGGGTTCGCCGTTTCTCGAGCTGAGCCAACTGGCCGCCCACCAGGTATATGGCGAAGACGTCCCGGCTGCCGGGGTGATTGCCGGCATCGGCCGGGTGGAAGGCGTCGAATGCATGATTGTGGCCAACGATGCCACGGTCAAAGGCGGCTCCTACTACCCGCTGACCGTTAAAAAACACCTGCGCGCCCAGACCATAGCCGAGCAGAACCGCCTGCCGTGTATCTACCTGGTGGACTCCGGTGGCGCCAACCTGCCGCGCCAGGACGAGGTATTCCCCGACCGTGAGCACTTCGGGCGGATCTTCTTCAACCAGGCCAATATGAGCGCCCAGGGCATTCCCCAGATTGCCGTGGTGATGGGCTCGTGCACCGCCGGCGGCGCCTACGTGCCGGCCATGGCCGACGAAGCGATCATGGTGCGCCAGCAAGCCACCATCTTCCTTGCCGGCCCGCCGCTGGTGAAGGCTGCCACCGGTGAAGTGGTGAGCGCCGAAGACCTGGGCGGTGCCGATGTGCACTGCAAGGTCTCGGGCGTGGCCGACCACTATGCCGACAGCGATGAGCACGCCCTGGCGCTGGCGCGGCGCAGCGTGGCCAACCTCAATTGGCGCAAGCAAGGTGAGCTGCTGCAACGCCCGCCGGTGGCGCCGCTGTACAGCAGCGAAGAGTTGTACGGCGTGATCCCGGCGGATGCCAAGCAACCCTTTGATGTGCGCGAAGTCATCGCACGGCTGGTGGACGGCTCGGTGTTCGATGAGTTCAAGGCCCTGTTCGGCACGACCCTGGTGTGCGGCTTTGCGCACTTGCATGGCTACCCGATAGCGATCCTGGCCAACAACGGCATCCTCTTCGCCGAAGCCGCGCAAAAAGGCGCGCACTTTATCGAACTGGCCTGCCAGCGCGGGATTCCGCTGCTGTTCCTGCAAAACATCACCGGCTTCATGGTCGGCCAGAAGTACGAAGCCGGCGGCATTGCCAAGCACGGCGCCAAGCTGGTCACCGCCGTGGCGTGCGCCAAGGTGCCGAAATTCACCGTGATCATCGGCGGCAGCTTTGGTGCGGGTAACTATGGGATGTGTGGCCGCGCCTACGACCCGCGCTTTTTGTGGATGTGGCCCAACGCACGCATTGGCGTGATGGGGGCCGAACAGGCCGCCGGGGTGTTGGCGCAGGTCAAGCGCGAACAGGCTGAGCGCGCCGGCAACGGTTTCAGTGCCGAGGAGGAAGCCGCGATCAAGCAGCCGATCCTCGACCAGTATGAAACCCAGGGCCATCCCTACTACTCCAGCGCGCGCTTGTGGGATGACGGCGTGATCGACCCGCTGCAGACCCGTGACGTGCTGGCCCTGGCCTTGTCCGCCGCACTGAACGCCCCCATCGAGCCGAGCCGCTTCGGCGTGTTCCGCATGTAACCTGTAGGAGCGCGCCTGTTGTGGCGAGGGAGCTTGCTCCCGCTGACTGCGCAGCAGTCCCGGCTTTTTTGGGGGCGCTGCGCACCCCAGCGCAAGCAAGCTTGCTCGCCACAACAAGCTCGCTCCTACAGGAGGCCTCTCATTATCATGGAGCTCCTTGCATGAGCGACTTCAACACCCTCGAACTGATCACTGACCGCCGTGGCTTTGCCACGCTGTGGCTCAGCCGTGAAGCCAAGAACAACGCGTTCAACGCCCAGATGATCCGCGAATTGATCCTGGCCCTTGACCGCGTACAAGGCGACCCGTCCCTGCGCTTCCTGGTACTGCGCGGGCGCGGCAAGCACTTCAGCGCCGGTGCCGACCTGGCCTGGATGCAGCAATCGGCCGAGCTGGACTACCACACCAACCTGGACGACGCCCGGGAACTGGCAGAGCTGATGTACAACCTGTCCAAGCTGAAAATCCCCACGCTGGCGGTGGTGCAAGGCGCGGCCTACGGGGGCGCGCTGGGCCTGATCAGCTGCTGTGACATGGCCATCGGTGCCGACGACGCGCAGTTCTGCCTGTCGGAAGTGCGTATCGGCCTGGCGCCGGCGGTGATCAGCCCGTTCGTGGTGCAGGCCATCGGCGAACGCGCTGCCCGTCGTTATGCACTCACAGCCGAGCGGTTCGGCGGCCAACGCGCAAGGGAGATCGGCTTGCTGGCGGAAAGTTATCCCGCCGAGAGCCTGGATCAACAGGTGGACCAGTGGGTCACCAACCTGCTGCAAAACAGCCCGGCGGCCATGCGTGCCAGTAAGGATTTGCTGCGCGAAGTGGGCAACGGTGCCCTCACCCCCGCGCTGCGCCGCTATTGCGAAAACGCCATTGCGCGCATCCGGGTGAGCGCCGAGGGCCAGGAAGGTTTGCGTGCATTTCTGCAAAAACGTGCGCCAAGTTGGCAAACCCAGGAGCCGCGTTCATGAGCACACTCACCACCGTTCTGGTGGCCAACCGTGGCGAAATCGCCTGCCGGGTCATGCGTACCGCCAAGGCCATGGGGTTGACCACCGTGGCTGTGCACAGCGCCATCGACCGCGATGCCCGCCATAGCCGTGAAGCCGATATCCGCGTCGACCTGGGCGGCAGCAAGGCCACCGACAGTTACCTGCAAATCGACAAGCTGATTGCCGCCGCCCATGCCAGCGGCGCCCAGGCGATTCACCCCGGCTACGGCTTCCTCTCGGAAAACGCCGGCTTCGCCCGGGCCATCGAGGCGGCAGGCTTGATCTTCCTCGGCCCGCCCGCCTCGGCCATCGACGCCATGGGCAGCAAATCCGCGGCCAAGGCCCTGATGGAAACAGCTGGCGTACCCCTTGTGCCGGGTTATCACGGCGAGGCCCAGGACCTGGAGACCTTCCGCGCCGCCTGTGAGCGTATCGGCTACCCGGTGCTGCTCAAGGCCACGGCGGGTGGCGGTGGCAAGGGCATGAAGGTGGTCGAGGACGTCAGCCAACTGGCCGAAGCCCTGGCTTCCGCCCAGCGTGAGGCGCTGTCGTCGTTCGGCAACGGGCAGATGCTGGTGGAGAAATACCTGCTCAAGCCGCGGCATGTCGAGATCCAAGTGTTTGCCGACCAGCAGGGTCATTGCTTGTACCTCAATGAGCGCGACTGCTCGATCCAGCGGCGCCATCAGAAAGTCGTGGAAGAAGCCCCGGCACCCGGCTTGAGTGTCGAGCAGCGCCGGGCCATGGGCGAAGCGGCCGTGCGCGCTGCCCAGGCCATCGGGTATGTCGGCGCAGGTACGGTGGAGTTTTTGCTGGATGCCCGTGGCGAGTTTTTCTTCATGGAGATGAACACGCGGCTGCAAGTGGAACATCCGGTGACCGAAGCGATTACCGGCCTCGACCTGGTGGCCTGGCAGATCCGAGTTGCCCAGGGCGAGGCGCTGCCGATCACGCAAGAGCAGGTCGCGTTGAACGGTCATGCAATTGAAGTGCGGCTATATGCCGAAGACCCGGCCAATGACTTTCTGCCGGCCACCGGGCACCTGGCGCTGTACCGCGAGTCCAGCCCGGGCCCTGGACGTCGGGTGGATAGCGGCGTCGAGCAAGGCGACAGCGTGTCGCCGTTCTACGACCCGATGCTCGGCAAGTTGATTGCCTGGGGTGAAGACCGCGAACAGGCGCGCCTGCGCTTATTGAGCATGCTGGATGAGTTTGCGGTCGGCGGGCTCAAGACCAACCTGGGCTTTTTGCGGCGCATCATCGGGCACCCTGCGTTTGCCGCGGCCGAGTTGGATACCGGGTTTATCCCGCGCTATCAGGGTGAGCTGTTGCCGACGCCAGGAGCCTTGAGCGATGAGTTCTGGCAAGCGGCGGGCTCGGCGTTTATGCAGAGCTTGCCGATGGGTGACGGGCCTTGGGCCAGTCACCAGGGCTTTCGCGTGGGCCTGCCTGCCGAGGTGTCGCTGCACTTGAGCTGCAATGGGCAGGATCGGTTGGTGACACTGACCGGGCAACCGTCTCAGTTATGCGGTGAACAGTTGCTGACTGAACATCAGGGTGTGCGCCGTGCTCATCTGGCGGTGCGCAGTGAAGGCAGCCTGTACCTGCGTTGGGACGGCGAGATGCATGCCGTGAGCCTGTTCGACCCGATTGCGGCGGTCGAGGCCAGTCAATCCCATCAGGGCGGCCTCACCGCCCCCATGAACGGCAGCATCGTGCGGGTGCTCGTGGAGGTGGGCCAAACCGTTGAGGCGGGTACTCAACTGGTGGTGCTCGAAGCCATGAAGATGGAACACAGCATCCGTGCGCCCCACGCCGGGGTGGTCAAGGCGCTGTTCTGCCAGGAAGGTGAAATGGTAGCCGAAGGCAGCGCGCTGGTGGAGCTTGAAACGGCCGGCTAGAACTTCGCCGTGGCTTGCACCACCACACCCAGGAGGCGGCAGCCGTCGGTGAGCAGCACCTTGGGGTAAGTGGGGTTGAGCGGCACCAGGTAGTGCTGGCCGCTTTTTTCCTGCAATTGGCGAAAGGTGGCCCGGGGGTTACCGGCCCATTGGGCCACCACCAGCCTGCCGGGCTCGGGTGCGATGGCCGGGTCAACCAGGATCATCATGCCAGCCGCAATGCTCATGCCCGTGGGGGCGGTCATGGCGTCTCCCGTCACCGGCAACCAGAATGCCTCGCCTCGCGCGTGGTAATCGGTCAATTCGTAGCGCTCGGCTCTATAAGGCGCACGCTCCTCACGCAGCTCGCAGGCCTGCTTCCAGTCGCTGACCGGGTAGCGGAAATACGGATTGTAGTGGGGGTCCAGTTCCGGCACTTGCGCGGCCCGTTCACGAATCTCCAGCGCCACCTCCAAATACCCCAACCCCAGTTCGGCGAGCACACGGTTCATGTCTGCCAAGCTCGGCACACGGCGTTTATTGAGCCAATGGCCGACGCCGCCCTGGGACATGCCCAGGCGCCGCGCCAGTTCATCCTGCGTGACCTTGCGGTCTTTCATGTTGGCCTTGACCAACGCTATCCAGTTATCCATGGCGCATCACAATACGGCGCCCATTTTTGCGGGCAATAAACAGTTTGTAGTAATCCATAAAACGACAGGAATACGATACGTACTATCATCAAGCCCAAGGATTTCGACACCCACCGGAGTATTGCCGCTTATGACGACCCGCACGCACCCAACGCCCGAACTGACTGAAGTAAACGACATGTGCAACAGTGGCGCGGCCCAGCGCGCACTGGACTACTACTTGAAAGAAAATCGGTCGACGCCGGATTCGGACGGGGCCATGTTCGCGATCAAACCCGAAGTCAGCCAGGAGGAGGCCCTGATACACGCCTCGGACCTGTTGCGCAGTGCAGCGGCAACCGCCTACGAGTCGGCGTGCAGCCATCAGGGCAACCAGCGCGACCTGGCGTTTTCGGTGGTGTATTTGATCGATATGGCGAAGGCGATGGTGGAGCGGTCGTTGCAAGCGCCAAGAGCGGCGGCAAACGCTTAGCAGGTATGAAAGAAAAATATTTCTATCCCACGGATAAAAACATTTGACTTGCAAATGATAATGATTATTATTGGGCTCAGCTGATCGCGAGATCAGTCGATAGACCAAGAGACCTTAGGTCGGACTCTTGGAATATCTCCTCATCAGGCTAATCACGGTTTTTGACCCGGCTCTTTGGCCGGGTCTTTTTTTTGCCAGTTTTCCTGGCATGGCTTCAGGCTAATGAAGACTGTGTGTTGCTTGATGGCGCGCATGGTAGCAAAAGACTATCGCCCAAAGAAAGTCGTCCGAGTGCTCTAGCGCGTATCTCTGCGAATTAGCGCTTGAGAATCAATCTCATAGACTCTAAGCTGCGGCGGCGTCAGGGATGACGCCCCCTCCCCCTGCAACAATTTTTGCATCCAGGTTTTACCGAACGTCTGTGTAAGATAGCCGCCACATCACTCATATTCAGGCAACCAGACTATGACCGTGGCCTTGACCTCCATCAAGATCAGCACCGACTTCGACAGCGGCAACATTCAGGTCCTGGATGCCAGCGACGCTTATCAGTTGTTGCTGGCAATCAAACCCGACACCCGCAGCGATCACTACCAATGGTTCCACTTCAAGGCCGAAGGCATGCACGTGGGGCACACCCATACCTTTCGCTTGAGCAACGCAGGGCGCTCGTCCTACAAGCATGCCTGGAGCGGCTACAACGCCGTGGCGTCCTACGACCATATCAACTGGTTCCGGGTACCGACGCGCTTTGATGGCGAGATCCTGCACATCAACCTCCAGACCCGGGAAAAGCACGCCTGGTTTGCCTACTTCGAGCCCTACAGCCGTGAACGCCACGACTGGCTGATCGAGCAAGCCCTGAAGTACGCCGGGGTCACCCTGCTGGCCACCGGCAAGAGCGCTGAAGGCCGTGATATTCAACTGCTGCGCCGAGGCAAAGGAATCGAGGGCCGGCGCAAGGTGTGGATCATCGCCCAGCAGCACCCCGGGGAACACATGGCCGAATGGTTTATGGAGGGCGTGATTGAGCGCCTGCAAAAGGACGGCGACGACGAACTGAAAAAACTGCTGGCCGTCGCCGATCTGTACCTGGTACCAAACATGAACCCGGATGGCGCCTTCCACGGCCACCTGCGCACCAACGCCATGGGCCAGGACCTGAACCGCGCCTGGCAAAGCGCCAGCCAGGAACTCAGCCCCGAAGTGCTGTTCGTCCAGCAACAGATGGAAAAGTACGGCGTGGATATGTTCCTCGACATCCACGGCGATGAAGAAATCCCCTACGTGTTCACCGCAGGCTGCGAAGGCAACCCTGGCTACACCCCGCGTATCGAAGCCCTGGAAAAACACTTCCGGAGCCATTTGAGCCACCTGACACGAGACTTCCAGACCACCCACGGCTACACCCGCGACCTGCCCGGCCAAGCCAACATGACCCTGGCCTGCAACGCGGTAGGAGAAAAATACGACTGCCTGTCCCTGACCCTGGAAATGCCCTTCAAGGACAACGACGACGCGCCCAACCTGCGAACTGGCTGGTCAGGCGATCGTTCAAAACAGTTGGGCAAGGACGTGTTGAGCAGCGTCGCTGATATCGTTGGGCGTTTGCGCTAACCCCTGAGGCGAGCTCTTTGTGGCGAGCGAGCTTGCTCGCGCTGGGCCGCATAGCGGCCCCATGAAAATCACTGCCGGATCACCTGACACACCGAGCAGGCTGTTTTGGGGCTGCTTCGCAGCCCAGCGCGAGCAAGCTCGCTCGCCACAAGAGCGGTCAATCCTTGCTGCCGGTCATGCTTTGCAAAACACCATCGCGGCGGATCAAACCGTGGAACAACGCGGCTGCCAGATGCACCAGCACGGTGAGAAACAGCAGATAGGCCAGGTAGCCGTGGGCCTTGCGCAACAGCGCGAACAACGGCGCATTCGCCCCCACCAGTGCGGGCAGTTGCAGGTTACTGCTGAGCATCACCGGGTCGCCAGCCGCTGAAATCATCGCCCAACCCAGCAGCGGCAACACCAGCATCAAGGCGTACAACAGCACATGGGAAGCCTTGGCTGCGAGCCTTTGCCACACCGGTAAATCCGCTGGCAACGGCGGTTGGCGCGTCGAGAAACGCACCGCCAGGCGCACGATCACCAGCGCCAGAATCGCAATGCCCAGCGGCTTGTGCAGGTGGATCAGCCACTCATGGCGCTCCGACACCGACGCCGCCAGACCCGCGCCGATAAACAGCATGGCGATGATCATCAACGCCATCAGCCAGTGCAGCACGCGCGCCAGGGGCGCAAAGAACCGTGGTTGAGCATTCATGGCTTCGACTCCTGAGGGGCGCTGTGCAACGGGCTGACTTCACCGGCGCGGCGCAGGTACGAACTGGCATACGCGGCCGAACGGGCGGCCAGCAAGGGGTCGTTGGAGGCTTGGATACCACTGGGCAGAATCAGCGGGTCAAAGTTGATATCGCGGCAATCACCGTCTGCCTGGGGCTGGCTGCTTTGCAGCACCAACGTGCCGGCGTTCAGTACCTTGTGCGCGCCGGTCCAGGTCTTGCTTGCGTCGGCCAGCGGGTCGCCGGGGTTGGCCAGGGTCATGTTCAACTGCCAACGCAACGGCCCGGCGGCCAGGCGTCGCACCAAGTCCTGCTCGAGGAAGTCACTGCCAGCAGGTGCGGTATCACCCGCCGCGTCCTGGCTCTGGGGCACCACCTCCCAACGCACGGCCTGACGCGTACCATCGGCAGCCACCAGGTAAAACGCGTTGATGCCGTTATAGGTTTCAGTCGCATAACTGGCCGATGGCTTGGCGGTCTTGACCCAGGCCAGGAATGGCGCTGTCTCCGGGTGTGCGGCAAAAAACGCCGGCATGCTTGACGGGTTCGGCTTGCCGGTGGCCGGGTCTGGCGCACCGGCCTTGAGCAACTGGTAAAACGCCTCGGGCGTGCCCACCGGGAACACCGGCATGCTGTTCATCCCCGTACGCCATTGCTGGCCGTTGGCCTGGCTGAACTGCACGGCGAAACTGCGAATCGGCACACTGCTGTCCGGCGCGTAGGGGTTGCCGCTGGGCAAGGCAAAGCGGCCGATGATCGGAGTCTTGGCCTCGCTGAACACCTGGGCGCTGGAATAGGCACGGGCCTCGGTACTGCTCTCGAAATAACCCGCCACGCATACGCCCTTGGCATGGTTACGGCGAAAGCCCGGATGCACGCCATTATTGGTTTCCAGGGCATTGACCAAGGTTTTTGGCCGCAGGCGTTGTGGGTCGAGCGTGCCATTGACGTAGGCAAATGCCCCGGCAACAACCGCAACTACGGCACCGATGCCGGCAAGTCGTGCGATCAGGCTCGCAGTGCTCAAAGGAGGACGGGGGGGTGATGAGTGATCTACCATGCAGGAACTCCAGGGCCAGAGGCCTCAGGCTGAAACATAAGGTCGGAGCATTAAGACGAACGCCGATTGGCTCTATTCCCAGGCCCTGGATTTTTATTTTGCGGGACGGGGAATAACCTTCAACGCCGGACGTCTCTCTAGTCCCAGCGTAGTGACCAGCCAGACGCCCATGCATGAACTCGACGAACAGTTACGTGAACTCATTCCCAGGTTGCGGCGTTTTGCCCTGTCCCTGACGCGCAACAGCAGCAGCGCCGATGACCTGGTGCAATCGACCCTGGAGCGCGCCATCGTCGCCTGGGCCGATAAACGTATCGAGGGCGATCTGCGCGCCTGGCTGTTTTCGATCCTCTACCGGCAGTTCCTCGACGCCCACCGCCGCAACCGCCGCTATGCGCGCATGCTCGAATTCTTCACCGGCCGCGATGACGTGCAACCTTCGGTGGAACGCACGGTGCTGGCCCAATCCACCTTGCAAGCCTTCGACCAACTGAACACCGAACAGCGCGCCCTGTTGCTGTGGGTGTCCGTCGAGGGCTTGAGCTACAAGGAAGTGGCCGAGATCCTCAAGGTGCCCATCGGCACCGTGATGTCACGCCTGTCCCGCGCACGCCAAGCGCTGCGTCAACTCAGCGATGGCGAAATGACCGGCCCTGCCCTGCGGAGACTCAAATGATCAGCCTGCCCCCCAGCGAACGCGATTTACACGCCTACGTCGATCACCAATTGCTCGACACTGATCGCCGTGTGCTTGAAACCTGGCTGGCCAGCCACCCCGAAGTGGCGGCCCAGGTACAGGCCTGGCAACAGGATGCGCAGCTGCTGCGTGCGTCATTGAGCGGCGCCCTGCAACAGCCGCACAACCCAGCATTGGACCCGGCGCTGATTCGCCAGCGCATCAAGAAACAGTCCCGTCGGCACCTGGCAACGGCGGCGTTGTTACTGATCGCCGTGAGCCTCGGCGGGTTTGGCGGTTGGCACGCCCGTGAAGCCACCCAGCCGCCGCTGTTGCCGATGACCGACGCCATGCAGGCCTACCGCCTGTTTGCCCAGGACGGCATCATGCCCGCCGACTACAACGCCCAGGACCGCGGCACCATGCAGGCCTGGCTCGACCGTTACTTCAACCAGGCCCATCGCCTGCCCGACCTGAGCCAAGCCGGCTTCAAGCCGGTCAGCGGGCGCCTGCTCACCACCGACCAAGGCGCGGCGGCCATGGTGCTGTATCAGGACGCGCAAGGCCGGCGCATCAGCTTCTATATCCGCCCGCCGGGCCCGAACAATGGTTTCCTGCCTCGCGGCAGCCGCAGTGCCGATGGCTTGCAGGCCGACTACTGGTCGGGCGGCGGCTACAACTATGCGATGGTCAGCCCGGTGGATCATGCCGCCGCGTTACAGACGCCATTCTAGAAACCGACGTCCAGCACCACGTTATCCAGGTAGGTGCCGGCCGGTGGGGTGGGCTGATCGGTGTAGACCCTGGCGTTGTAGTTGTACACCTGGCTACCGACGCCCAAGCCGTTGCCAGGGTTGACCTCGGCCGTGGAGCTGGCCCGCCGCGCCGCGCCGACACTGCCCCAGCGCGTGGTGCCGGCACTTTTGAAAATGTCATAGGCCAGGTAATTGCCGCCGGAAACCATACGTCGCCGGCCGCCGACACTCACCGGGTTCTGGCCATCGCTCAAGCCCACGGTATAGGCGCTGCCCTTGGTGCAGGCGATGTTGATGGTCTGCCCGCTCACCGCGGTAAACCCACTGACCACCGGCGCGCTGCCGAAGCTGATATTCGGGGCGGTGATCTGGCAGTCGTTGGTCACGGTCATGCTGACGGTCAGCGATGCCGTGCCACTGCCAGTGTCACGTCCCAGGCAAATGCCGCCAAGGCCGATCCCCGAGCAATAATTCCACACCCAGGCGATGCTCAATGTCTCGGTGTACACCCCGGCGGCGACGTTGCTGCCGGTGATGCTGCTCAGGTACAGCGGTACGGTTTTCGCGCCGGGTCCTGCGATCAGGCCAATGCTCTGGGCGATGCCGCCAGCGCCACCGAAATCGAATTGGCTGCCACGGGTGATGGGATAGCTGGTGCTGTTGTTGCCATAAATCGTATAGCTGATCACATCACCGGTCGGCCCGACCATGCCACTTTGCGACGATGTGATCGTGACGTAAAAGTGGTCGGTGGACACCAGCAGCGATATCAACGCTGAGGTGCAACTCAACCCCGAATTAGTCGTAGAGCTGGTTTGCGCGGCGGTGCGCACCGTCATCGAGCTGATTGAGCCGAAACTGGCCGGCACGGTGGACACCACCGAACACGCCGCCATCGCCTGCCCGCAAAACAACAAACCTACGCCATATAACCCTACGCTGCCCCTCACCTGAACACTCCCTGTTCAACCCCTCATTGGCACACTAATGGCCCGATCAAGGGCACGTCCTGTTGCTGCTCATCAATATCGAATGTCGCCTGGCAGGTGCGGCCCTCACCGAGGGTGACCTGCAAGGTGTTGTGCGCGCTGAGGTTTTCCAGATACACCAGGCCATCCCAGCCGACCACCGCTTGGGTGTTGCTTTGCTCGTGCACTACCAGGCTGCCCAGCGGCAACTCCTGATGCTGGCGGTCCACCAGAGTGATGCTTGCAGCGAGCACCCGGCGCAGGGGGAATTCCAGCAAGTAACCGCTGCCACGGCGTACCGATACGCGCTGCTCAACATTGGGGCTTTGCACATTCGCCGGCAGGTTCAAGGGGTCGATCTCGTATTTGCCGCGGTAATAGGCACTGCTCCACGGCACCAGCAAATGGCCGTTGCGGTCGGTCTGGCCCACCAGCTGGTTTTCGTAGCGCACCGGAATCCCGGCAAAGCCCTGGGTGCTCACTACCACAAAGGCGTCATTGATGCGGTTGGCGGCAAAGGTTTCGCCGCCCATCCACACCAGCGAGCCGCTGGCATCGGCCCAGCGCGTCATGGCCTCACTGCTGCCGTACACGCCGGCCTGCAACTGCACCGACTGCAAGCGCCAGGTCAGGTCGGCCTGTCGATAGCTGGGGGCATCGCCCTGGGCATAGCCGAGGTTGTAGCCCACCCCGCCTTCGCTGGGCACCGCGCGGCTGTAGTTGATGCGCTGGCGACTGGCGCCGTCCTTGCTGCGCTCGGTGCTCAAGGCCAGGCTGCCGTTGAGGTCGAACGGGATGACCAGTTGCGCCTGCATGGCCCAGTTACTGTCACCGATTTCGCGGTTGGCTGACAGATAAAAGCTGGTGTTGCGCCACAACGGTTTGCTCCAGCTCAGGTTGAGCAGGCGCGTGCGCGAGTCGTCCGCCGCCTGCACGTCGAAATAGCCCAGGCCCAGGCTGCCGAAACGTTGAAGGTTGAGGCTCAAGGTCACCTGCTCGCTGCGCTTGCTGAGGCTGGCGTATGGGGTATCGACCAGGGTCAGGTCGGCGTAGTCGTCGCGACGTTCCACCCGTTGGTACATAAAGCTGTAGCGCGTGCTGTTGTACTGGTAACCGAGGCTCAGTTGCTGGCCCGTGCGGCTGTCGAACTGGCTCTGGCTGAGGGCGGTATTGAGCACGCCGAAGTTGCCCAGGCGCAGGTTGCCGCCGAGCCCGCCGAGGCTCAGGTCGCTGGAGGCTTCGGCGTGGCTCTCCAGGGTCAGGTTATCGGAATAGCCATAGCGGAACGTGCCACTGGCCACGCCCGGTCCGTAGCCGAAGTCCCGTAGGGTGTAGTCACGGCGCAAGGTACCGGCGGCCAGCGAAAAGTCCGTCAAGCCTTGTTGCAGCAAGGTGCTGGTGACGTAGAACGGTACCGTGGTCGACACTTGGCGGCCCAGGGCATCGGTGGTGACCACCACGGCCTCGCCGGCACCGTTGATGAATGGGATGTTGGTCAGGGTGTAGGGGCCGGGTTGCAGTCGCGCGCTGTCGGATTTGTAGCCGTTGATAAACAGGTCCACCGACGAGGGCACCGCCGCCTCACCGGCAAACTGCGGCAAGGGGTACGTGACCAGGTCGGGGCGCACGGCAAAATCCCGGGACAGTTGCACCCCGCCCAGGCGCACCGAGCTACTCCAGGGCAGCGCGCCACTGATCACGTCGCCGGCCTCGTAGGTCAGCAGGCGCTCATCGTCGGAAAAACGCCAGGTGGTGTCGTAACGTCGGTAACCATTGTCGAGGGTGCCGCCGCTGATTCCATCGGACAGGGTCTGGCGCAGTTGCCCGGTGTTGGACAAGGTGCCCCAGGTGTCGAACAGCCGTACTTCGTTCCAGGCCGCGAGGTAACTGCCGCCATCGTCGGTGTCATTGAAATACACGTCATAGTTGAGCAAGGCGCCGAAGCTGCTCATGGCCTGGGTACGCGGATAGGTATTGCGGTTGCCGATGAACTGTTCCTGCAGCCAGGAGGGCGGCACATCCAGCAGCAGGCGCTGGCCGTTGCTGTCGTAGTCGCTGTGCAGGCCCGGCACCTGGTCCAGGGCCACACTGCCGACGGGCTCACCGGGCAGCTTCATGCCCACGTCCTGCAACGCGCTGGCCGGCACAAACAGTTGGCCGGCGCGCTGCTCGACCGCGATGACGCGGCCGGTGTCCATCTGGTTGACCACCAGTTCCAGAAACAGCTGTGCATCGGCAACTGCCTCCATGCTGCCGGGCGGCGGCGGCAAGTCGCCCGCCATCGCTGCGCCCCACAGCCCGCTTGCCACTGCCACCGACGGCCATAAAACCCGAGCCCAACCACGACTCACCATGGCGTTGTGTCCTTCAATGGACATCTCCATCCTGTGAAAACCCGGGCGTGTGCCCGTTGCGCTACATCACGGCTATCGCTTGGGCGCCAGGCTCTCCAGTTGCGGCGCGCCGTTGACCCGGACCTGCAACGGCTGGTCGGCCGATACGGCATCCGGCACCGGCCAGCGCATGCTCGCGCCCGGCAGCACATAGCCGAGCAAGCCGTCCACCAACGGCCGGGTCTGCCCACCCTGTTTGAATGACGCATCGGTAAGCCGCGCATGCACGGCGCCCTGGTTGCGCACCTCGATGTAGTTGCGCCCTGCCACGTTGACCTTTTGCCAGCTCAACTGCGGCTTGCCCGCGCCCTTGGGGTCACGTTGGCGGGTGGCGCCGTCCTTGCTCCACAGGCCAGCGCCGTAGGCAAACAATGGCACCGAATAGCGCATCTGAAAGCGAATCGCCGCTGCCGTGTTCTTGCCCACAGGCGGCGCCGGCACCTGCAGCGCCGAGGGGATTTCGTCAATGATGATGCGATAGGCCAACTCCTGCCCCGGCGGTACCTCCCGGGTGCGGGTCAGGCGCACCAGTTGCTTCTGGCCCGGCTCAATCTTGGCCACCGGCGGGCTGCCGATCACATCGCGCTGGTTCTGGTACTGCTCGTCGAAACCGTTCTGGCTCCAGGCAAACACGCGGATCTGCAGGTTGGCGGTCTCGGTGCCACGGTTCTCCAGCCACAGCGCGCTGGCCTGTTGGTCAGCCTCCAGCACCGGGTCGATGGGCCAGATCAGCACCGAACTGGCCGCCTGTACAAACCCTGCCGAGCACAACGCCCCCAAGGCGAAACCCGCGGTCCATAACCGTCGCAAAGCACAACCCATGACACCCCTCCTTAAACCGTTAGCCCTACCACGTCAGCTGCACCTGCAGCGTGTCGCTGTACGTCCCCCCAGGCTGATTGCCCGGTAAAACCACCCGCCCGTAAATCGGCAGGCTGATGTTGCTCGCATCGCTGTAGGTCACGCTGACGCTCTGGTTGATGCCCAGGCTCTGGCTGAACGCCGCATCGCGAAACAATTGGTAAGCCACCCGCGCGCTGCCACTGTTGAGCTGCAAATTGCGTCCGGTGCTGCTGTAAAGGCCGCCATCCACGCTCATGCTCAGGGCCACGCCCGGCGTGCATTGCAGGGTTACGCCGCCAGTGAGAGCCGCTGTGACCGTGCTGGTGGCCAGGGCCGAATAGCTGCCGTAGGCCAAGGTGCCGTAGTTGGCGCCGCCGCCCACGATCAGACAGCCCGGCGTGATGGTCGCACTCACCTGGAAGCTCTGGTTGACCACCGCCGACAGCGGCAACGGCATCGCCAGGCCGATGGCGAGCAACACCCTGGGCCACATTGTTAGAACGTCAGTTCCACGGCCACGGTGTCGGTGTAGGTGCCCGCCGGCAGACCCTCCTTGCCCACCGCCCGGCCGTAAAGGTTGACGGTCTGCGCCACGCCGGTACTGGTGGCGAGGGTCACCACGCCGTCAATCGCCAACAGCGCTGAACGCCCGCTGTCAGTGTAGAAATCGTAAGGCACGAAGTTACCCACGCCATCGGCCAGCGCACGAGTACCACCGGGGGAAGCACCATCGTGGGCGCCGGCACGTACCTTGATCGTTGGCGCGGTGCCAGCCGAACACAGGATCGACAACGCGCCGCCGGTACCGGTGCCGCCGAGCAACTGGGCGTCGGCATTGGTAAACAGGCTGTTGGTGGTACCGAAATTCAAGCTACCGAAATTCAGCCCGGTGGCCGCCCCGGAGCCATTGACCTGGCAACTGGCGATCAAAGTCAGGCTGGAACTGATCTGCCCGGTCACCGTGGTCGCCGCGTTCAGGCTGGACGCCAGCCCCAGGCCCAGGGCACAGAGGCCGATTCGCGATACAAGTACATGCATGATATCCATCCTCATGGTTTACCAATCCAGAGTCACCGTCAGGGTGTCTGTGTAGATGCCGGCCGGTAGGGCCCTGGTATTCGCCACCACGGAACCGAATACCGGGATCGGTACCTGGGAGCCCTGGGTCACGACGAAATTGCGTTGCTGGCCGATCCTGTAGGCACTGCGCCCCTGAGCATCAGCCGACAGTCGATAAGGAATGGTCTGGCGGCCATTGCTCAGGCGCCGCGTGGTGCCGTCGCCATTAGCGCCGCCGTCGATGGTCACCGTGAAACTGCTGACCACCGAGGGGTTGCAGGACACCGACAGCGGCGCCTTGTCGGCATCGGAAATCGACGCGCCCAGCGTGTTGCTCCAGGTCGGCCCCTGGCTGCCGAAATCCATTAGCGCCGTGCCGCCCTCAGGCGTGACCGGCGCGGTTTCCACGTCTTTGCTCACTTCGCAACTGGCGGTGATCACCAAACGCGCGTGGACCTGGCCGTTGACCACCGCCGCCTGCGCGTCATCCGCCAGCAACAGCAGACCGCCCAGGGCCGTCACGGCCAGGTAGCGGCTTACCATGTGACCGTGACCTTGAGCAGGTCGGAATAATGGCCGACGGCGGGAATGCTTTTGAGCGGTTCGATGCGGCCATACAGCGGCAGGTCGACAGAGCCGGTGTCCGGCACGCGGCCGCTGATCGGCACGTCCACCAGCAAGGGGATCAGCCGCGCGGCGTCGGCATAGATTCGATAGGGGATGGGCCGACTGGAGGGCGCCGGATTCGCAAGATAACGCACTTCGCCGACACCGCCATGCAGGCCGCCGTCAACGCGCACTTGGTAAGGCGTGTCGGGGTTACATTCCAGGCGCGGTTGGCGTTGGCTGATCAGGGCCGCACTCAGGGGGCCGGCCGGGTCATCCAGACGCGGGCCGCTGCCGAAATCCAATACGCCAAGTTGCTCGATACCTGCACTACGGGTGGTGCCCACCAACTGGCAACCCCGTTGCACGTCGATGCGCACCTGCACCTGGAGCTGCGCAGCAAACACCGTGTTGCAGAGCATCGTGCCCATGACAGCCAATACCGCCGGTCCCTTCACAGCCCCAATTCCTTATACAGGGGTGACAACTGTGTATGAGGTTAGCCAGTTAACGCGAAAGTGCCAGTTTGCATGGCTTGGGGCCCTTCCCTATTGGTCAAATGGCATCGAGCGTCCTACAGTGAACGACCACCGCAATACAGAGTGATTATTCTTGGCCGTGCTTGCCCTGCTCCAGCGCCTGCTGGGTAAAAAAACCGACGCCTCGGGCGCCTCGCCTATCCCGGCGTATTTTCAAAAAAAAGCCGTACAACAGGGCTATACCCTCAGTGATGGGCAAATCCGGGCGATTACCGCCCTGAATCGCGAGGCCCAGCACCTGCTCAACGGCCAGGCCACGCGCAGCCTGTACCTGCACGGCCCGGTGGGGCGCGGCAAAAGCTGGCTGTTGGACGGATTTTTCCAGGCACTGCCCATCGCCGAGAAACAGCGCGTGCATTTCCACACCTTCTTCGCCCGGCTGCATCAGGGCATGTTCCTGCACCGCGAGCATGACGATGCCTTGGGCGTCACTCTGGACGAGCTGCTGGCCGGCTGCCGGGTGCTGTGTTTCGACGAATTCCATGTGCACGATATCGGCGATGCGATGCTCATCAGCCGCCTGTTCAAGGCCCTGTTCCAGCGCAGCGTGCTGGTGCTGGTGACCTCCAACTACCCACCCGAAGGCTTGCTGCCCAACCCGCTGTACCACGAACGCTTCAAGCCGGTGATCGAGCTAATCGCCTCGCGCATGGAGGTGCTGGAAGTCAGTGCGCCTCAGGACTTTCGCAGCCTGGCTCAGGCCCACGCCCAACAACGCTTCACGGGCGGCCAGTATGTATGGCCAGGTACGGCAGGCCAGCGTGAAAGCCTGGGCCTGCCTGCCACAGATTGCCCGGCGCAAACCCTGAAGGTCGGCACTCGTCAGTTACAGTGCCGAGGCCTTCAGGCACGAACCATCGCATTTACCTTCAACGACCTGTGCCAACAGCTCACGGCGGTCATGGATTACCTGTTGTTGTGCCAGGACTTCGACCACTGGATCATCGACGGCCTGCCGCATCTGGCCGAATGCCCCATCGCCGTGCAACAGCGCTTTATCAACCTGGTAGACGTGCTCTACGACCAGGACAAGCAACTGACACTTATCGGTCACCAGCCCCTGGATAAATGCCTGGAAGGCCAGGCCATCGACCTCGCCCGCACCGCCAGCCGCCTGCGCCAATTGCACACGCTGTCCCCGCAACCCGCGCCCGAGCCGCTATCATGAGCGCCTTTTACGCCTCCTTCCGAGCACTGCGCCCTGCATGAATACCCTCGCCCAACTCAAGGCTGGCCAATTGGCTGGCGTTACGCGCCTGGACCTGGCCTGCGGGCTGACCGAGTTCCCCCGGGAAATCTTCGAACTGGCCGATTCGCTGGAAATCCTCAACCTCACCGGCAACGCCCTGAGCAGCCTGCCCGACGACCTGCACCGCCTGACACACCTGCGTGTGCTGTTCTGTTCGGACAACGCTTTTACCGAACTGCCCGAATGCCTGGGCCAGTGCGCCAAACTGAGCATGATCGGCTTCAAGGCCAACCAGATCAGCCAGGTAGCCGCCGCCGCCCTGCCGCCACAGTTGCGCTGGCTAATCCTCACCGACAACTGCATCAGCCAATTGCCCGATGAACTGGGTCAGCGCCCGTTACTGCAAAAATTGATGTTGGCCGGTAACCAGTTGACCGACCTGCCGCCAAGCCTGGCCCAGTGCCAAAACCTGGAGTTGATCCGTATCGCCTCCAACCGCCTCACCCACCTGCCGCAGTGGCTGCTGACCCTGCCGAGCCTGACCTGGCTGGCCTATGCCGGCAATCCGGTGGAAATGGCAGTGCAGGTAAGCGCTGACGAGGCGACGCCGAACATCGCCTGGCAGGAACTGGAAATGGGCGAAGTCCTGGGCGAAGGCGCTTCGGGGATCATTCGCAAGGCGCTGTGGAAACCCCGTGTGTTGCCAGTCGCGGTCAAGCTGTACAAGGGCACCATCACCAGCGACGGTTCACCGCTGCATGAAATGCAAGCCTGCATCGCTGCCGGGCTGCATCCCAACCTGATCAAGGTTGAAGGACGCGTCATCGGCCACCCCGACACCCAGGCCGCGCTGGTGATGGAGCTGATCGACCCGAGTTACCGTAACCTCGCAGCCCTGCCGAGCCTCGCGTCGTGCACGCGGGATGTCTACGAACCCACCATCGGTTTCAGCCTGGACGTGGCACTGCGCATGGCGCGGGGCGTTGCTTCGGTGGCGGCGCACCTGCATCGGCACGGCATTACCCATGGTGACCTGTATGGTCACAATATTTTGTGGAACGCAGCGGGTGATTGCTTGCTCGGAGACTTTGGCGCGGCGTCATTCCATGCCACGGCGGACACCCTGGAAACCCGTGCGCTGCAGCGTATTGAAGTGCGGGCGTTCGGGGTGCTGCTGGGGGAGTTGTTGGAGCGGGTTGAGGCCAGTGACGAAAGCTTGCAGGCACTGAAACAACGCTGCTGCCAGCCGGATGTACTGGCGCGACCGAGCTTCGAAGAAATCGAAGCCATGCTGAAGTCTATTCAGCGCCACTAAACCAGTGTGGGAGCGGGCTTGCTCGCGAATGCGGGGTATCAGCCGATAAATACTTGGCTGAAGTGCCGCATTCGCGAGCAAGCCCGCTCCCACATATTAACCGCGTGTACTCAGATAGAAATCAGCCCGCCAGGCCGACAAACATATCCTGCACATCATCATGGTTGTCCAGGCCTTCCAGGAACGCCTCGACTTCAGCCATCTGCTCATCGGTCAAACCGCTGACCGGGTTCTTGGAGATATAACCCAGCTTGGCCGACAGCACGGTAAAACCCTGCTCAGGCAAGGCTTTCTGCACGGCATCCAGGTCGGTGGTTTCAGTAATGAACAAGGTGGCGCCTTCTTCACCCTCTTCAAAGTCCTGGGCACCGGCTTCGATGGCGGCCATTTCTGGATCGGCGTCTGGCGTGTCCGGCGATGCTTCGATCAGGCCCACATGGTTGAAATCCCAGGCCACCGAACCGGAAGCGCCCAGTTGGCCCTTGCGGAAGGCCACGCGGATTTCCGCCACGGTGCGGTTGATATTGTCGGTCACGCACTCGACGATCAAAGGCACCTGGTGCGGCGCAAAACCTTCGTAGGTCACGCGGTGGTATTGCACGGTCTCACCGAGCAGACCGGCGCCCTTTTTGATCGCGCGGTCCAGGGTTTCCTTGGGCATCGAGGCTTTTTTGGCCTGTTCCACCACCAGGCGCAGGTGCGCGTTGGTCGCGGTATCGGCGCCGTTGCGGGCGGCGATGGTGATTTCTTTCACCAGCTTGCCGAAAATCTTGCCCTTGGCATTGGCTGCCGCTTCTTTATGTTTGACTTTCCACTGTGCGCCCATGACTCACTCTCTTATTTCCATCGCGCCGAAACGTCTACTGGCCGGCGCTTTGGGGGCAGAGTTTATAGCGCGAGAACGCTTCGTTCCACCAAAAAACCGGCCAGGGTACTCAGGTGCGCAAGGGTTTGATCACCGCATTGCGGTCCGGCACAAAATCCCCGGCCTGGGCCAGTACGGCGGGCCTGGCATTCCAGTAGGGCATCAGCACCAGCGACGAAAACAGCGCCGCACCGGCAAACACAATAAATACCGTAACGGTATCGAAATAGCCTGGCAGCAAACCACCCAGGATCGCCCCCACCGAACCGCAGCCGTTGACAAAGCCCGCAGCGGTAGCGCCGGCCTTGGCGGTGCCGAAGTCGATGGCCGCCGTGCTGCTGATCATCGAGTCCGGCCCATACAGCGTCAGCCCCATGACAAACAGCAACGTCATCACCAGCACCACACTGCCGGTGTGCAGCGCGCCCATAAACAACGCCAGGGCAACCGTCAGCGCCAACAGGCTGAGCACACAGGCGGGCATGCGCCGAGCACCGAACAGTTTGTCGGAGGCCAGGCCGATCAACACCGGCCCCAGTAAACCGGCCAGCTCAAACGCGGTGGGCACGATGGCGGCGCCGACCTTGCCCACCGACGGCATCTGCTCGTAGACGATCACCGGCCCCCACAACAGAATCGCGTAGCGCGCCGGTTTGAGCAGGAAGTACGCCAGCCCCAGGGTCAACACCGTACGGTTGCGCAGGATCGCGCGCAGGGGTTCGAGTACGCTCACGCGCTGTTCGGCGGCCAACTGCTCGGCGCTCAGCACCGGCTCGGGCTCGACTGCCGGCAAGCCCACATCCTGTGGAGTATTGCGCTGGAACATAAAGAACAGCACGGCCACCACCGCGACCACTGCGGCGCTGGAAATAAACGCCGCATGCCAGCTGCCGATCAGCGTATAAGCCCACCAACCGGCAAACGGTGACGCGACCAACCCGCCAAATGCATAACACGAACTCCACAGCCCCAGCACCCGCCCCCGCTGCTGGGCCGGGAAGAAACTACCGAGGTTCTTGCACAACCCCGACCAGCCAGTGGACTGGGCCAAGCCCTGTACCAACATGCAGGTGACAAAAATCGGCAAGGTGGCAAAGGTGCCCATCACCAGCGCCGCGCCTGCGGAAATCAACAAGCCACCGAGCACCACTACCCGTGGCCCGAAGCGGTCTGCAAGCATGCCCCAGGTGAACTGGCCCACCGCATACGCTGCGAGATAGAGGCCATCCAGGTTAGCCATCGTCATTTTGTCGAGGGGGAAACTCGGGTCGTCGCCAATCCCCAGCTTTGCCACCGAAAAGGCTTTGCGGGTGAAATAGAACGCGGCGTACGCCAGCCAGGTAATGGCGAAAATCTGCACGCGCCAACGCTTGATACTACCCATAGGGATATTCATGGTGGTTCTGACCTCAGGTGTGAGTGTGCCGGCAGAATCGAAAGAAAACGCCTGTTGTTCTTATGGTTGAGCACTGCAATGCCGGGCCTTGGATAGCGCGGTATTGGTCAGATGGGTGCGATGTGCCTGCGCCCATGGCCGCCGTGGTTGTAGGACTCAACCTACGGCGGCTGAGGTGCATCAAAACAATGGCTGACTCATAGGTAAAATCGATTTATCGTATTTCAAATATAAGCTCAGGTTTTAAGAGGACGCACCATGTCGGTTTCCCATGCCCAGCTCAAAGCCTTCCATGCGGTAGCCATTCACGGCAGTTTTACCGGGGCTGCAGAACGGCTGTTCCTGACCCAGCCTGCGATTTCCGACCAAGTGCGCAAACTTGAAGAGCGCTTCGGCGTATTGCTGTTTCACCGCAACAAGCGTTCGGTGCGCCTGACCGATCTGGGTGAACGCCTGCTGGGTATCACCCAGCGCCTGTTTGTGATCGAGGCCGAAGCCGAAGAATTGCTGCAGGATTCGCGTGCCCTGCTCACCGGAACTCTCACCCTGGCGGTGGATGCGCCCGTGCACGTCCTGCCGCAGATTGCACGCTTCTGCCAGCGCTACCCTGGGATCAGCGTGAAGATCGAAACGGGCAATACCGATGAGTCGCTGTCGCGCCTCTACAACTACCAGGCCGACCTGGCGCTGTTGGGGCGCGACGTCGATGATGTGCGCCTGTTGTCAGTGCCGCTGCCCGACGACCAACTGCTGGCTTTTGTCGCACGGGACCATGCCTGGGCCGGGCGCGAGTCGATCTGCCTGGCCGACCTCGATGACACCCCGCTGGTACTGCGGGAAACCGGCTCGGTCACCCGTCAGACCCTGGAGCAGGAAATGCGCCAGGCCGGCCTGCGCATTCGTCCGGCGATCCAGGTGGAAGGCCGCGAGGCCGCCCGTGAAGCCGTGGTGGTAGGGATTGGCGTGGGCGTGGTGTCGGCGGCAGAGTTCGGTGCCGATGCACGGGTGTACGCCATGCCGATCCGCGATTGCACCCAACGCATGAAAGAAACCCTGGTGTGCCTGAAAGAGCAGAGTTCACGCCGTGTGGTCGCGACCTTTCTGGAGATTGTGCGTGAGAGCCTTCACGCCAACTCGAAAAACGCCTGAATCAAGCGCAGCGAGCGACGGCGCTCCATGCAGCCGAGCATATGCCGGTTCAGCAGGCCATCGCCCAGAATCGGTACCGCCTGCACACGCGGGTCCGGGCTGACCTCCATCGACGACACCACGCCCACGCCCAACTCTGCCGCCACCGCCTCGGTCACAGCTTCCCGACTGTCCAGTTCCAGCAGCACTTTGGGCTGCACATTCGCCGCCAGGCAGGCGTCGTCAAAGGTGCGGCGGGTGGTGGAACTGGGCTCGCGCAGCACCATGATCACCTCATGCAACTGCGCCAGTTCAATACCGTCGGGCTGCTTGGCCCACGGGTGTGCGGCCGGCACCAAGGCGCAAATCCGTGACTGGTCCAGGGGTTGCAAGTGCAGGCCATTGCGCGGTTCCACCTCGGTGAGCACTGCCACATCCGCATGTTCGGACAGCAACGCCGCCAGGGTTTCCTGGGCATTGCCCAAACGCAGGTTCACGGTAATGCCGGGGTAGCGTGCGCGCAGGCTGGCGATCATCGGCATCACCAGATGGGGGCCGTCCGCCGCCACTTCCAGGCGCCCGGTGAGCAACTGGCGGTTGGCCTCCAGCAAGGTTTGCGCCTCGTCGACCAACCCGAAGATAGCCCGCGTGATGGCCGCCAGGCGTGCGCCCTCCTCGGTCAATTCCACCCGGCGTGCGGTACGGCGCAACAGCGGGATCTGGTAGTGCTCCTCAAGCGCCTTGATATGCCCGGTCACCGCCGGCTGGCTGATAAACAGCCGAGCCGCCGCGCGGGTAAAACTGCCCTCACGGGCCACAGCATCGAATGCACGCAGTTGGAACAGATTCATAGCTATCGGCCTCACTGATAGCTCGCATAACAACAAACAATTTGATTGATGACAAGCCAAACTGCAATTTAGGCGCCGTAGCTTGAACCCCAACACCTTGCGAGGATTTGACATGCCCACTGCCGCGCCGATCCTGTTGACCCCCGGCCCCCTGACCACCTCGAACCGCACCCGCCAGGCGATGATGACGGACTGGGGCTCGTGGGACGACCGCTTCAACCAGCTCACAGCCAGTGTGTGCAGCCAGTTGCTGGCGATCCTCAACGGCGCCGACAGCCACCACTGCGTGCCGTTGCAAGGCAGCGGCACCTTCGCCGTCGAAGCCGCGATCGGCACCTTGGTCCCCCGCAATGGCAAGGTGCTGGTGCTCATCAACGGCGCCTACGGCAAACGCCTGGCGAAAATCTGCGAGGTGCTTGGCCGCGAATTCAGCACCTTTGAAACCGCCGAAGACGAGCCCACCACTGCCGCCGAAGTGGATCGTCTGTTGCACGCCGACAGCGCCATCACCCATGTCGCGCTGATCCATTGCGAAACCAGTACCGGCATTCTCAACCCGTTGCCGCAGATCGCCGAGGTGGTCAAACGCCACGGCAAGCGCCTGATCATCGACGCCATGAGTTCCTTCGGCGCGCTACCGATTGATGCCCGTGAAATCCCCTTCGACGCGCTGATCGCCGCCTCGGGCAAATGCCTGGAAGGCGTACCGGGCATGGGCTTTGTCTTTGCCGAAAAAGCGGCGCTGGCTACATCCCAGGGCAACTGCCATTCCCTGGCGATGGACCTGTTCGACCAGCACACCTACATGGCCAAGACCGGACAATGGCGTTTCACCCCGCCGACGCACGTTGTTGCCGCCCTGCATGAGGCCTTGGGGCAATACGCAGAAGAAGGCGGCTTGCCTGCTCGTCATCAACGCTATGCCGACAACTGCCAGACATTACTGGACGGCATGGCCGCGCTGGGCCTGCGCAGCTTTCTGCCAGCGGCGATCCAAGCGCCGATCATCGTCACCTTCCACGCACCGCAAGACCCGCGCTACCAGTTCAAAGCGTTCTATGAGGGGGTCAAAGCCAAGGGTTTCATTCTGTACCCGGGCAAACTGACCCAGGTGGAAACCTTCCGCGTGGGCTGCATAGGCCATGTCGATACCGCTGGTATGCGCGCGGCGGTCAAGGCTATCGCCGACGTGCTGCAAGAACTGGAAGTGCTGGATATTTGATTGCCCCCATTACCCACAGGATCTGAACCATGAACTATCAAAACCCCAACACCCTCCAGGCCGTTATCCTCGACTGGGCCGGCACCGTGGTCGACTTCGGCTCCTTTGCGCCCACGCAGATTTTTGTCGAGGCCTTCGCCGAGTTCGACGTGCAGGTATCTATCGAGGAAGCCCGTGGCCCGATGGGCATGGGCAAGTGGGACCACATCCGCACCCTCTGCGACCAGCCACAAGTTGCCGAACGCTACCGCAAGGCGTTCGGCCGCACGCCTACCGACGACGACGTGACCGCCATCTACCAGCGCTTCATGCCGCTGCAGATCGAGAAAATTGCCGAGCACTCGGCCCTGATCCCCGGCGCCCTCGACACCATCGCCGCCCTGCGCGGCCAAGGCATCAAGATCGGCTCCTGCTCCGGCTACCCCAAACAGGTGATGGACAAGGTCGTGGCCCTGGCCGCCACCAACGGCTACGTCGCCGACCACGTCGTGGCCACTGACGAAGTGCCCAACGGCCGACCATGGCCGGCCCAGGCGCTGGCCAACGTGATCGCCCTGGGCATTGATGATGTGGCGGCCTGCGTGAAGGTCGACGACACCGTGCCGGGCATTCTCGAAGGTCGCCGTGCCGGCATGTGGACGGTGGCCCTGACCTGCTCGGGCAACGCGCTGGGCCTGACCTACGAGCAGTTCCGCGCCCTGGACACCGACACACTGGCCAGCGAACGCCAGCGCATCGAAGCGATGTTCGAAGCTTCACGCCCACACTACCTGATTGACACCATCACCGATCTGCCACGGGTCATCAGTGACATCAACCAGCGCCTGGCCCGCGGGGAAATGCCGCAGGCCTACTGACCGAGGTCAAGACAACGGCATTGGCAACAAGCGCAGCGCTCAGAACAGGCATAGAGTTAATGCACTCCATCGCTAAAGAATGGAGGTATGCCCTGATGAGTGAGGAACACAGCGATGCCGTGGAAAAATTCCGATACGCGCTACAGCACCATGTCGATTGCGTTGCACTGGTTGATGGTGGTGCTGCTGGCGGTGGTTTACGCCTGCATTGAACTGCGCGGCCAATTCCCCAAAGGCAGCGGCGCACGCACGCTGATTGTGGAAATGCACTTTATGCTCGGCCTTACCGTGTTTGTGCTGGTGTGGCTGCGCCTGTTCGCACGCAGCCTGGGGGTGGCGCCGAAGATCGTGCCGGCACCGCCGCAATGGCAGAATCTGCTGGCGAAGCTGATGCACTGGGCGCTGTATGCGTTGATGATCGGGTTGCCGATTGCCGGTTGGTTGATCGTCAGTGCCAAAGGGCATTCGGTGATGTTCTATGGAATGGAATTGCCGCCGCTGATCGCGCAAAACAAGGCGCTGGCCGAGGAGATTGAAGGCTGGCATGTGCTGTTCGCCCAGGTCGGTTATTGGTTGATCGGGCTTCATGCACTGGCGGGGATCTTTCATCATTACGTGATGCGCGATAACACGACGCTGCGCATGATGCCGGGTGGGAGGAGGCTTTAACCCAGCCAATTAGCTCCCCTGTGGGAGCGGGCTTGCCCGCGAAGGCGGTGTGTCAGTCACAGTACCTCTTACTGCACTACCGCTTTCGCAGGCAAGCCAGCTCCCACAAGGGGTTTGCGCCAGTCGCTGAAGCCTCGGCGGCCTTGCAGGCCGCCGGTATGGATGAAGATCAGGCGCGTGCCGGGGGCAAAGCGTCCGGCCTCGATCTGCTGTTTCAATGCCAGCAGCGCCTTGCCGGTGTAAAGCGGTTCCAGCGGTAGACCGTACGTTTGTTCGGTGCGCTGGATGAAGTCGAGCAACAGTGGATCGGCTTTGGCAAAGCCGCCGCGACTGGCGTCCAGCAATGCATAACCGTCCTGCACGATGGCACTCACGTTCTGCGCCACACCGTGGTCATCCGGCACCGCCATGGCGCCATATACCGGATGCGCGCCCGCCTCCGCCAGTGCCAGCCCGGCCAGTGTCGTGCCGGTACCCGCCGCCAACCACCAGGCGTCGTAATCGCTCCAACCGAGGCTGTCCAGTTGCGCCCGCGCCTGCTCGATCAACACGCCACAGCCCTGCGCACCGGCCAGCCCACCGCCGCCTTCGGGTATCGGATGAAAGCCAGGATACTGCTCGCGCCAAGGCAACCAGAAACCCGCTTCATGCCTCGCCCGATAACCGCCATAACCGAGCCAATGCAGCTGCATGCCAAACGCTTTGAGGTCGAGAACCGTGGGGGTGTCTTGAGGATGGCCCCGCAGCAGGCCGACCGTGGAAAAACCAAAGCGCTTGCCCGCCGCCGCCAGCGCATGCAAATGGTTGGAGTACGCACCGCCGAGACTCATCACCCCGGTGGCCCCAGCGTGTCGGGCCTGGGCCAGGTGCTCGGTGAGCTTGAACCACTTGTTGCCACTGATCAGCGGGTCGATACAGTCCAGGCGCAGCACGGCCAACTCGACTCCGCTCAGCCAGTCCAGGTGCAAGGGTTCAAGGGGCGCATTGGGAAGCCAGTCGAAAGGGCCCATCGGCAGGTATCTGAATGAAAAGGGGGCGGTAGTCTACCACCGCCCCTCTTGGCGTATTACAGCTCTGCAGCCAGGCGCGAGCCCTGGTTGATGGCGCGCTTGGCGTCCAGTTCGGCCGCCACATCGGCGCCACCGATCAGGTGCACGTTCTGGCCGGCGGCGACCAGGCCGTCGTGCAATTCGCGCAGCGGGTCCTGGCCGGCGCAGATGACGATAGTGTCCACCGCCAGGACTTGCGGTTCGCCCTCGGCGCCGATGCGGATATGCAAGCCTTCATCGTCGATCTTCAAGTACTCGACACTGTTGAGCATCTGCACCTGCTTGTTCTTCAAGCCCGTGCGGTGGATCCAGCCGGTGGTCTTGCCCAGGCCATCGCCCACTTTGGAAGCCTTGCGTTGCAGCAGGAACACTTCACGGGCCGGTGCATGGCGCTCGGGTTTGATCCCTGCCACGCCGCCACGTGCTTGCAGTTGGGTGTCGATGCCCCATTCTTTCCAGAACGCCTCGCGATCCAGGCTGGTGGATACGCCTTGGTGGACGAGAAATTCAGACACGTCAAAACCGATGCCACCGGCGCCGATCACCGCCACGCGCTTGCCCACCGGCTTGCGCTCGAGGATCACGTCCAGGTAACTCAGGACCTTGGCGTTATCGACACCGGGAATCGCCGGGGTACGCGGTGCGATGCCGGTGGCCAGGATCACTTCGTCATAACCGCCCGCTACCAGTTGCGCAACGTCGACACGGGTGTTGAGGCACAGCTCGACGTGGGTGGTCTGCAATTTGCGTTTGAAATAACGCAGGGTCTCGAAGAACTCTTCCTTGCCCGGCACGCGCTTGGCGATATTGAACTGGCCGCCGATCTCGCTGGCGGAGTCGAACAAGGTCACCTGATGCCCGCGCTCGGCGGCCACGGTAGCCGCGGCCAAACCCGCAGGGCCTGCGCCGACGACCGCGACCTTTTTGATCTGCTTGACCGGCAAGTAATTGAGCTCGGTTTCGTAGCACGCCCGCGGGTTGACCAGGCAGGTGGTGAGCTTGCCGCCAAAGGTATGGTCCAGGCATGCCTGGTTGCAGCCGATGCAGGTATTGATCTCATCGGCGCGCCCGGCGGCGGCCTTGTTGACGAACTCGGGGTCGGCGAGAAACGGCCGCGCCATCGAGACCATATCGGCGTCGCCTTCGGCCAGGATCTGCTCAGCAATTTCCGGGGTGTTGATGCGGTTGGTGGTGATCAGCGGAATCTGTACCGAACCACGCAATTTGGCCGTGACTTTACTGAACGCACCACGGGGTACCTTGGTGGCGATGGTCGGGATACGCGCTTCGTGCCAGCCGATACCGGTGTTGATGATCGTCGCACCGGCCTGTTCGATGGCCTTGGCCAACTGCACGATTTCTTCCCAGACGCTGCCGCCTTCCACCAGGTCGAGCATCGACAGGCGGAAGATGATAATGAAGTTCGGGCCTACGGCTTCGCGTACGCGGCGCACGATTTCCACCGCCAGACGCATGCGATTTTCAAAGCTGCCGCCCCAACGGTCGGTGCGATGGTTGGTATGGGCAGCGAGGAACTGGTTAATGAAGTAGCCTTCGGAGCCCATGATTTCGACGCCGTCATACTCGGCGACCTGGGCCAGCAGCGAGCAGGTGACAAAATCCTGGATCTGCTTTTCGATGCCCTCTTCATCCAGTTCCCTGGGCTTGAACGGATTGATCGGCGCCTGGATAGCGCTCGGTGCCACCTGCTTGGGGCTGTAGGCGTAACGCCCGGCGTGGAGGATCTGCATGCAGATCTTGCCACCCGCGTCGTGCACGGCTTGGGTAACGATCTTGTGCTTGCTCGCCTCTTCTTCGGTGGTCAGCTTGGCTGCACCGGCGTACACGCCGCCTTCATCATTAGGGCCAATGCCGCCAGTGACCATCAAGCCTACGCCGCCACGGGCGCGCTCGGCAAAATAGGCCGCCATACGCTCGAAACCGCCGGGCTTTTCTTCCAGGCCGGTGTGCATCGAACCCATCAGGGTACGGTTGCGCAAGGTGGTAAAACCCAGGTCCAACGGGGCCAGCAGGTGCGGGTAGGCAGCAGCGGTCATGGTACAGCTCCACAACGGATCATCACGGGACGTGGCGCACTCGAACGGCGTGCCATCGGTTTATGTCCCACAGACTAAGAGGCGGTGGACCACGGCTCAATGACTGAAACTGACAAGTTATTGATCCAAATGCACAGCGCCCCTTGGCAAGCCACGCCATGGGCCCTACCCTAGTCGCGAACCCTGCACCTGGTCTGTTGTCTGTTGCCCCATGCGTAAACTTCTAGCGTTCACCGTCATCATGGCCCTGGTTGCCTCCCTCGCCGCGTATCTGGTCTGGACCCAGGAGCGCCCCGTGGCGCATTACCTGTCCGACCTGCGCATCACCCTCGCCGTCAACGAGGGCGAACCCGCCGACCGGGGTAACCTGCTGGGCATTCAGCCAGAGCTGTTCCCTGCCGACTACCAGAGCCTGGAACGCCTGCACCTTAAGCTGTCGGCCTACCTGCAAAATGCTCGGGACCTTGGGCTGATCAATGCCAAGACCGTTGTAGTGCTGCCAGAACATATCGGCACCTGGCTGATGCTCGGCGGAGAAAAGAATGAGCTGTACCAGGCCGCTCACCTCAAGGACGCCATGAACTGGCTGTCGATCAGCAACCCGCTGCAATTTGCCAAAGCCTGGATCAGCGCCACTGGCGACAACCGCATGGACGATGCGTACCTGCGCATGAAAGCCCCGGCCATGGCCCGCGACTATCAAGTGTTGTTTGGCGGCCTCGCCAAAGAATTTGGCGTGACCCTGGTGGCCGGTTCCATCGCCCTGCCCAACCCGAGCGTGATCCAGGGGCAACTGGAGATCGGCCACGGCGCGCTGTACAACGCCAGCGTGGTGTTCGCCGCCGACGGCTTGCCGCTGGGCCAGCCGCAGCGCCAGCTTTACCCGATCTACGATGAACGTGGCTTTATCGAACCTGGCGATGAGCATGTCGTCAACGTTGTCGATACCCCCGCCGGGCGCCTGGGCATTCTGGTCGGCAGCGACAGCTGGTACCCAGACAACTACCGCAAGCTTAATGAGCAAGGCGCGCAATTGATCGCGGTACCCGCTTTTGTCACCGGCCGCGATACCTGGGAGCGTCCGTGGCGCGGTTTCAAGAGCGTGTCTACGCCCTCAGAAGTGAGCCTCAAGCCTGAAGAAACCAGTGAGGGCGCGGCCTGGCGTCGCCTTACCCTGATCAGCCAGCCGCCTGTCAGCGAAGCCACCGCGGGCATGAGCGTCTTTCTGCGGGGGCAATTCTGGGACCTGGGCAGCGCCGGCCAGAGTTTTCTCAGCCACAATGGGCAAGTCTTCGCCGATGGCGACGCCCGTGGTGCGCGCCTGCTGAATATCTGGCTGTAGCGCCTTGAAGCCGGTGCGCCTGGGGGATCTGTCGGTGGGCTTTGTGCACACCCTGGCCGACGCCATCCACAGCCACGGCCTGGACCCACAGCCCCTGCTGCTGCAATACGGCCTCGATCCAGCTCGCCTGGCTGAGGCCGGCGCACGCTTGTCGATCCCGCGCTACATGCGCCTGGGCCACGCGGCCATCCAACTGACCGGCAATCCCGGCCTGGGCCTGCGTATGGGCCAGCTCAGCCGCTTGAGCCAGGCTGGTCTTGCCGGCGTTACTGCCGCCCAAGCGCCCACCGTGCGCGAAGCAGCACGCACGCTCACACGCTTTGAAGCACTGTACGGCTCCAACTATCGCGGGCAATCAAGCTTTCATGAAGACGCCGAAGGCGCGTGGCTGAGGTTTTATTCCATCAGCCCCTACAACGCCTATAACCGCTTTGTGGTGGATTCGATCATCGCCGGCTGGCTGCAGCAATTATCTGGCCTGGCCCAACAGCCGGTGCAGGCCCAGCGGATTGAAATCGAATTCGACGCGCCGGACTACCACGACCACTACAGGGTGCTGGGAGAGGGCGTGGTCCACTTCGGCGCCGAGGTCAATCAACTGCGCCTCAGCCAACCCACCCTGGCGCTGCGCAACCCGCAGCATTGCCCAAGCACCTGGCACCTGTTGCTACAGCTGTGTGAAAGGGAACTAGAGCAGTTGACCCGCACCCGCAGCCTGCGCGAGCGCATTACCCGGTTGCTCGGGCCGATGCTCAATGGCGGCCGGGAACCCGACCTGGAGGAAGTGGCGGCACGCTTGAAGCTGCCAACCTGGACATTGCGGCGCAAACTGGCCGAGGAAGGCACGCAGTTTCGCGCGATTCTCAATGACACCCGTCGCGACCTGGCCATGACCTACATTCGCGATACGGAACTGGCGTTCGGCGAGATCGCCTACTTGCTCGGTTTTGCTTCGGCCCAAGCCTTCCAAAGGGCCTTCAGACGCTGGAACAACCAGACCCCAGGGGAATTTCGCCGCAGTCAGCGCCACTCCGCCTGAAGTCGGTGTTACAGCTCAGTGGCATCGTCGGCAGGATCCAGTGGGTCTAGCTCGAATGCCTGGTACTCCAGCAGTTCTTCCTGGTAATCGTCCATGGTGGACTCCTTTTCGTGTTGAAAGCGGTTGCAGATTAATGACCTGCGAACCCAGCCTAAAGTGCCGTCATGACGAAAAAATGTCGACGTCGTGACATTCCTGCTCTTCAGGATTAAACGTAGCGGCGATCACTGGATTTAACTTAACGGCGTCCTCGGTCAAAATGTGGGAGCGGGCTTGCTCGCGAAAGCGGTGTGTCATTCAACACACTTGGCGACTGTTACGCCGTATTCGCGAGCAAGCCCGCTCCCACATTAGAAGAGCATTGCGTTATTGCGCAGGCATCGGAAGCGGTGGAATCGCTTCTGTCGGGGCCGGCAAGGCAGGATCAGTCGGCGCCGGTGCAACCGGAGCAGGCTCTGTCACCGGTGCAATCGGTGCAGCCTCAGGTGGCGGCGCTAGCGGCTCTGCAGCGGCAGGCGCTACAGGCACATCCTTCGGCGCCTCGACCTTCTCGGCTGCCGGAGTGGCCTTGGGCTCGGGCACGCCGAGGTCGGCCTTGGGCTGCTCGGGGATATGCTCGGCCTGCTTTACTTCCTGCGGCAGGAACACGTCCACCAACGCGAAGTAACGCTCGTAGAACTTCGGTGCAGAGACGGTCTCGCTCGCCACCTTCACCATCGAGTCGTCGGTGGAGCCAATCGGCATCGACACCGAGCCCAGCACGCCCACACCGAGGCTCGCGGAGTTGTTGACCTTCTTCAGCGCATAACGGTCCTGCAAGGCGTTGGCAAACATCGTCGAGTGATTGCTGCCCTTGCCATCAGCAGCGCACACCACATTGAAACTGATCTGCAGATGGGTCTCGCCGGTCTGCTGGAAGCTCTTGTTGCCGGCCACCAACTTCGGATCGCTGCTGGTGATGATGTAGCCCTGGCTCAGCAGGGCACGGCGCGCAGCTTCACAGGCCGCCACATCGCTGACCGGGTAATCGCGGGAAAACGTACCGGAATCGTCGAAATTCTCATGTTCATAGATAGCGGTCTTGGGTGACGAGCAGCCCGCGGCGCCCGCCAGCACCAGCGCCAACCCGAGATTGCGCAAGTGAAATGATGTCGACATTGAAAATCCTGAAGAAAACGGTCCGGACGGTATTGTGCAACAGAACGCGACATTGAAGCGCGATTCCTGTCGGTAAAACATCTCAAGCTCAGACAGCGGCGTCAGTAGGAAAAAGCCCGGCGCACATATGATCGATAAAAGCCCGCAGCTTGGCCGAAGCATGGCGACTGGCCGGCCACAGCAACCAGAAACTGCCGCGATGTTCGAGGTGCTCATCCAGCACCCGTCGCAAACGCCCATGCTGTACGGCCTGGCTGACCATGTAGTCCGGCAGGCACGCAATGCCCAGTCCTTCTTGCACCACATGATTGAGGGACTCGATGGTGGTGCTGACCAGCGGTGCACGCAGGTTCAGTTCTGCCGCCCCCGGGACATGACGCAGCGGCCAGGGCTCCAGCTTGCCGGTGGCGCAGAATTTGTGCCGCAGGCAGGCGTGATGATTCAGGTCCTGTGGCCGATGGGGGGTGCCGTGCTGGTCGAAGTAGCCGGGCGTACCGACGAGGACCAACTGGTAATGCCCTAGATGGCGCACCATCAAGCGCGAATCTTCTGGCTTGCCGGTGCGAATCACGGCGTCGAAGCCCTCCTCTATCACGTCCACCATCCGATCGGAAAAATCCACATCCAACTCGATGTCCGGGTAGGCACGCATAAAATCGCTGATCACCGGCATCAACAAACCACGCACTTGGGGCACACTGATCCGCAGCTTGCCGCGAGGCTTGGCAGTGACCTCAGTCAATTCCTGTTCGGCCGCTTCCAGCTCCGCCAGGATGCGCCGCGAACGTTCCAGGAACAGCGCGCCCTCGCTGGTCAGAGTGATGCTGCGGGTGCTGCGATGAAACAACCTGACGCCCAGGCGCTCTTCCATCCGCGCAATGCTTTTACCCACCGCCGACGATGACACGCCCAGTGCGCGGCCCGCAGCGGTAAAGCTTAGGGTTTGCGCGACCTGCACAAAAACCGAGAGGCTGCCCAGATTGTCCATGGTGATGCCTTTGCCGATTGCGGACATCAACGTCCGATAAGTTCGGAACCTTAGCCTGTTTTTCCGCACCTCGCAGCCCCCTACCCTGGCTCCTTGACCCTTTCAAGGAGAGCCCCGATGAACGACAGCCCCCAATTGATCGATACAGCCCCCCACGCGGAACCCCTGCCACTGGCCGGTCTGCTGGCGTTGGCCTGCGCCGGCTTTATCACCATCCTCACCGAGGCAATGCCCGCCGGCTTGTTACCGCAAATCGGTGCTGGGCTTGGGGTCTCCCAGGCCCTGGTCGGGCAACTGGTAACGCTCTATGCGCTCGGCTCATTGCTCGCCGCTATTCCGCTGACATTGCTGACCCGGGGTTGGCGCCGGCGGCCGTTGCTGTTGATCGCCATCGGCGGCTTTGCATTGGTTAACAGTGTCACCGCCTTCTCCAGCCACTATGGCTTGACCTTGGCTGCACGATTTTTCGCCGGTGTGTTCGCGGGCTTGCTGTGGGCCTTGCTGGCGGGTTACGCCAGTCGTATGGTCGCACCTCATCTGCAAGGCCGGGCGATTGCCGTGGCCATGCTGGGTGCGCCGCTGGCCTTGTCCCTCGGCGTGCCCGCCGGCACCCTGCTGGGTACGCTGGTCGGATGGCGCGCCAGTTTTGCCATCATGACTGGCCTGACCCTGTTACTGCTGGTATGGGCGCGTTGGCAACTGCCGGATTTTGCCGGTGAACCGCCAAGCAAACGCCTCGGCTTACGTCAGGTACTGGCGTTGCCAGGCATCCGGCCGGTGCTCTGGGTGACCTTTACCTATGTGCTCGCGCATAACATTCTCTATACCTACATCGCCCCTTTGCTGGTGCCCGCCGGTATCGGCCGCGAGATTGATCGCGTGCTGCTGGTGTTCGGCCTGATGGCCGTGCTGAGTATTTGGCTGGTAGGCATCTGGATTGATCACCACCTGAGGCTGCTGACCCTCATCAGTTGCGCGATGTTCGCCGTTGCCGCCCTGCTGCTCGGACTATGGTTCAACTGTGTAGTCGCCATTTACGTCAGCGTGGCGTTGTGGGGGCTCGCCTTCGGTGGCCTCCCAGCGCTATTGCAAACCGCGCTGGCCAAGTCGGCTGGCAACTCGGCCGATGCCGCCCAATCGATGTTGGTCACGGTATGGAACCTGGGCATCGCCGGAGGTGGATTAGTGGGCGGGCTCTTGCTCGAACGTTGGGGCGTCGTGGCATTTCCATGGGCCGTTCTAGGATTGATCGTGTTGGCGCTGGGCGCAATCCGGGGTAAAGCGCTGCCCGCGCGATGACAAGTTTGTTTACAACTTATTCCTCACCTTCCTATCATCGCCTCTGGGTGCGTTGCTGCATAAAGCACGGCGCAGGTTAAAAGCCAAGCATTGGTCGGGCCGCCAATGGAGATTTGTCGTGCCTGATAAACACCCCGCCATCCCCCGCCCCCAGCGTTTGACTGAGGGCGCGCTGTCCGCCCTTGAGCGCTTTTCACACATCGAAGCCGTCAGCGGGATCGTGCTGCTGCTGGCCGCCATCGTCGCGCTGGTGTGGGCCAACAGCCCCGCCGCCGCGACCTACGAGCATTTCTGGAACACGCCCATCACCCTCGGGCTGGGCGATTACAGCGTGTCGCGTTCCCTGCATTTTCTGGTGAATGACGGGCTGATGACCATTTTTTTTCTGGTGGTCGGTGCCGAGATTCGCCAGGAAATCAAAGACGGCGCCCTCGCCAACCTGAAGCTGGCCACGCTGCCGTTGGGCGCGGCGTTGGGCGGTGTGCTGATGCCCGCACTCATCTACACCCTGCTCAACCACGGCACCGCCGCCGCGAGTGGCTGGGCGGTCCCCACCGCGACCGACATCGCCTTTGCCGTGGGCGTGCTCGCGCTGCTGGGCAAATCGATTCCCAGTGGCGTACGCGTCCTGCTGCTGGCCTTGGCGATCATCGATGACATCGTGGCGATCCTGATCATCGCGATCTTTTTCACCGCCAGCCTCGACTACATGGGCTTGGTGATTGCTGCCGGCGGGCTGGCCCTGGTGTTGGTGTTCCAGCGCATGGGCATCAGCAAGGCAGTGATCTATCTGCTGCCAGGCGCTATCGTGTGGTTTGGCCTGCTCAAGACCGGCGTGCACCCAACGCTCGCCGGGGTGATCCTTGGCTTGATGACCCCCGTCAATTCCAAGCCCACCCGGGAACGCCCGCTGGAAACCATCGAACGCACCTTCAACGAGCTGATGGACCGGTTCTCGCAGCCAGCCGAAGGGGCCCAGCCAGTCGCCACGCCCCTCAAGCAATTGCGCGAAGCTCAAAGGGAAATACTGCCGCCGGTGCAGCGTGTTCAATCGGCGCTGCACCCCTGGGTCGCGTTCGGCGTGATGCCGCTGTTTGCATTGGCCAACGCCGGTGTGAGCCTGGACGGTTTCAATCTGGATGACCCGCTGGCCCACGGTGTTTTCATGGGCGTCATCTTCGCCCTGGTGCTCGGCAAGCCTCTGGGCGTGATGCTGGCAAGCCTGGCGCTGGTCAAGCTCAACATCTGCAAGCTGCCGGACGGTGTGACCTGGACAGGCGTTGGCCTGGTCGGCCTGTTGGCGGGGATCGGTTTCACCATGTCGATCTTTATCTCGTCCCTGGCATTTTCCGACCCGGCCCTGCTGTCGGCTGCGAAATTGAGCGTATTGGCGGCTTCAACCCTGGCGGCGGTGATCGGGTTGACGTGGGGCAAGCTCAAGTTTGCAGCTAAGAACGCCTGAAGCGCATTCAGCTCTCACTTTATCAAGGGCAAAAAAAGACCCCGGCCTTTTCAGGTCGGGGTCTTTTTATTCAGGCCGGCATCAGTACTTCTTGATGTCTGCCTGGGTTTCCAGCTGCTTGCGGTAGGCCGCAAAGTCCTGCTGGCCAATACGGGAAGCGAGGAAGCGGCGGTATTGCGCCTTTTCTTCGTCCGTAGGAGCCGCCGCTTCGTTCACGCCGTTCAAGCGCACGATCACCAGGCTGCCATCGCGCAGGGTCACGGTGGTGAAGGTCGGCTTGTCCTTGGCCGCAGGCTTGGGCATGCGGAACAAGGCTTGCAGCACGGCCGGGTCGATGGAGTCCTGACCACGGGTAGCTGCCTCAGTCACCTTCCAGGCCTGGCCGTCAACCGGCTGGTCCAGCGCGGTCTTGCCATCACGCAGGCTGGCGATCAACTCGTCGGCATGGGCTTTGGCGGCAGCGCTCGCGCGCTCCTTGGTCATCTGGGTGCGAATGGCCGCAGCGACGTTCTCCAGCGGCAACTGGGCCGGCTTGAGATGCTCTTTGGCACGCAGCACGATGATGGTTTCCGGGTCCAGCTCGATAGCGCTGCTGTTGGCACCTTCATCCAGCACTTCCGGGCTGAAGGCTGCAGTGACCACGGCACGGTTGGCCGCAACACCTTCGCCACCTTCACGGCCAAACGGCGCGGAAGTGTGGACGGTCAGCTTCAGGTCAGACGCCGGCTGGGCCAGGTCAGAGGCTTCGAATGCCGCATCTTCCAATTGCTTGGTCGCTTCGACAAAACGCTGTTCAACCTGCTGTGCCTTGAGCTCGCGGGTCAGCTTGTCTTTCAGGCTGGCGAACGATGGCACCTCAGGCGCTTCAACGCCCAGCAACTTGATCAGATGCCAACCGAAGGTAGTGCGCACTGGCGCCGACACCTGGTCTTGCTTCAAGCCGTACAGCGCGGTTTCGAAGTCCGGGTCATAAACGCCAGGGCCGGCAAAGCCGAGGTCACCGCCATTGTTGGCCGAACCTGGGTCCTGGGAGAACTCCTTGGCCAGGGCTTCGAACTTCTCACCCTTGGCCAGGCGCGCCTGGATGTCTTCGATCTTGGCCTTGGCTTGCGCCTCGGTGACCTTGTCGTTGACTTCAATCAGGATATGCGCGGCACGACGCTGTTCAGCGAGGTTGGCGGTTTCCTTCTCGTAGGCAGCCTGCAGCTCATCGTCCTTGACGCTGACCTGGTCGAAGAAGGAAGACTTCTTCAACTCCAGATAGTCGATGACCACCTGGTCCGGGGTCATGAACTCTTTGGCGTGCTGGTCGTAGTAGGCCTTGACCTCGTCGTCGGTGAGCTTCACCGCCGCAGGGTCAGCCTTGATGTTGACGGTAGCGAAGTCGCGGGTCTGTTTTTCCAGACGGGCAAATGCCAGCACCTCGGCGTCGGTCACAAAACCGCTGCCGGCGATGCCTGCGCGAACCTGGCCGATCAGCATTTCCTGGGTCAGCATCTGACGGAATTGCATGCGGCTATAGCCCAGCTGACGGATCACCTGGTCAAAGCGTTCGGCGTTGAACTTGCCGTCCACCTGGAATTCCGGCGTCTGCAGGATCACCTGGTCCAGCGCCGCTTCCGAGAAGCCGAACTTGGAATCGGCAGCACCTTGCAGGAGCAGCTTGCGGTCGATCAGGCCCTTGAGGGCAGCATCGCGCAGCAGTTTTTCGTCCAGCAGGGAAGCATCGAAATCCTTGCCCAACTGTTGCATCAGCTGGCGCCGTTGCATATCGACGGCCTGGCTCAGTTCGGTCTGGGTGATTTCTTCACCATTGACCTTGGCCACGTCCTGCTTGTTATTACCCGAAGCCTGGAAAATGGCTTCGATACCGGTGAACGCCATCAAAGCGACGATGATCCCGATAATGGTCTTGGCAATCCAGCCTTGTGAATTGTCCCTGATATTTTGCAGCATGCGTCCCCCAGAAACGGTTGAACTTCAAAAATTAGGCAACCGTGGAGCGTGGGTAGAGTCCGGATAGAAGAAAGGCGCATCCGAGGATGCGCCTTCTCGTAACTGGCGGAGCGGACGGGGGTTCGAATTTGCACCCCCGGCGTGGCGACCCGATAAGTGGGTCAGCTACCGCTCCGCTGCCAGGTCAGACCTGCGTCCGACCCGGGTAAGCAAAGGCTTGAACGAAGCTTAGTTAACGGCTTCTTTCAGGGCTTTACCGGCTTTGAAACCTGGTTTCTTGGCAGCAGCGATTTGCAGTGCTTTGCCGGTCTGTGGGTTACGGCCAGTGCGAGCTGGGCGGTCAGTCACAGAGAAAGTACCGAAGCCTACCAGTACCACGGAGTCGCCGGCCTTCAGAGCGCCAGTGACGGATTCGATTACTGCGTCCAGCGCACGGCCAGCAGCAGCTTTCGGGATATCAGCGGATGCAGCGATAGCATCAATCAGTTCCGACTTGTTCACTCTAAGTCCCCTTATATATCTATTGAGTATGATTCTAAGTTTTTTGGTAAAAAGCAAAACCAGTGCTGAATGGCCTACAGACACTTAAGAGCCGCTTTATAACAAGGGCTCTAAAAAGCTGTCAAGGAAGCCCCCCAGGCTCCAACACATTAATGCGTGCTAATTCTTTCCTTGGAATCGGACTCGCGTTTTTCGTCCTTCGCGACTATCTCCGGGGCCACATCCGGCAAGGGCTCCGGCGCGTATTGCAGCGCAATTTGCAGGACCTCGTCAATCCATTTAACCGGTTTAATCTGAAGATCCTGCTTGATATTGTCAGGAATTTCCTTCAAGTCGCGAACATTCTCTTCAGGAATGATCACGGTCTTGATTCCACCCCGGTGCGCAGCGAGTAATTTCTCTTTCAGACCACCGATCGCCAATACCTGACCACGCAGGGTAATTTCCCCGGTCATCGCCACATCGGCACGCACAGGAATGCCGGTCAACGCTGATACCAGCGCCGTGCACATGCCTACGCCAGCGCTAGGGCCGTCTTTGGGGGTCGCCCCTTCCGGCATGTGGATATGGGTGTCGTGCTTCTCGTGGAAGTCCAGAGGGATGCCCAGGCTGCGCGCGCGGCTGCGCACCACGGTCTGCGCGGCGGTAATGGATTCGACCATCACGTCCCCCAGGGAGCCGGTCTTGATCAATTGGCCTTTGCCCGGAATCACCGCAGCTTCGATGGTGAGCAATTCGCCACCTACCTGAGTCCACGCCAAACCAGTCACCTGGCCGACCTGATCCTGTTGCTCGGCCAGGCCGTAGCGGAATTTCTTCACACCCAGGAAGTGTTCCAGGGAATCGGCAACTACCTTCACAGAGAAGCGTTTTTCCAGCGCGTGCTCCTTCACCGCCTTGCGGCAGATCTTCGCGATCTGGCGCTCAAGGCCCCGTACACCGGCCTCGCGGGTGTAGTAGCGCACGATGTCACGGATCGCCTCGACCTCGAATTCGATCTCGCCCTTCTTCAGGCCGTTGGCCGAAATCTGCTTGGGCGCCAGGTACTTGACTGCGATGTTGATCTTCTCGTCTTCGGTGTAGCCCGGCAGACGAATCACCTCCATCCGATCCAGCAAGGCTGGCGGAATGTTCATGGAGTTGGAGGTGCACAAGAACATTACGTCAGACAAGTCGTAGTCGACTTCCAGGTAATGGTCGTTGAAATTATGGTTCTGCTCGGGATCAAGCACTTCGAGCAAGGCCGACGCCGGGTCGCCACGCATGTCGCTGCCCATTTTGTCGATTTCATCGAGCAGGAACAGCGGGTTGCGTACCCCCACTTTTGTCATCTTTTGAATCAATCTTCCTGGCATCGAACCGATGTAGGTACGGCGATGACCACGGATTTCCGCTTCGTCACGCACGCCACCCAAGGCCATGCGCACGAACTTGCGGTTAGTCGCGCTGGCAATCGATTCCGCCAGGGATGTTTTACCCACACCTGGAGGCCCGACCAGGCACAGCACCGGACCGCGGATTTTTTTCACACGCTTTTGCACGGCGAGGTACTCAAGGATGCGCTCCTTGACCTCTTCCAGGCCGTAATGGTCAGCGTCGAGGATCTCTTCAGCACGGGCCAGGTCCAGGCGCACCTTGGTCTGGGCTTTCCACGGCACTTGCACCAACCAGTCGATATACGAGCGCACCACGGTGGCTTCGGCCGACATCGGCGACATCTGCTTGAGTTTGTTCAGCTCCGCGGTGGCCTTGGTCAGGGCGTCTTTGGGCAGGCCAGCGGCATCGATACGCTTCTTCAGCTCTTCGATTTCGTTGTGGCCTTCCTCGCCGTCACCGAGTTCTTTCTGAATGGCCTTCATCTGCTCATTCAGATAGTACTCGCGCTGGCTACGCTCCATCTGCTTCTTCACACGGCCACGGATGCGTTTCTCAACCTGTAGCAGGTCGATTTCGCCATCCAGCAACGCCAGCACGTGTTCGACACGGGCCGACAGGTCGATGATTTCGAGGATGTCTTGCTTCTGCTCGATCTTCAGCGCCATGTGGGCGGCCATGGTGTCGACCAGGCGGCTTGGCTCATCAATGCTGTTGAGGGACGACAGGACTTCAGCCGGAACTTTCTTGCCCAACTGCACATACTGCTCGAACTGCGAGAGCAGGCTGCGCACGAACACCTCGGACTCACGCTCCGGGGCTTCGACTTCGTCGATCAGCGCCACTTCTGCACGCAAGTGGCCATCCACTTCCATGAAACGCTCTACGGCGCCGCGCTGCTCACCTTCGACCAACACCTTGACGGTGCCATCGGGCAGTTTGAGCAATTGCAGGACAGTGGCAATGGTGCCGACGCGATACAGGGCATCTTCACCCGGATCGTCATCAGCAGGATTCTTCTGGGCCAACAGCAGGATTTGCTTGTCGCCCGTCATCGCGGCCTCGAGGGCTTCGATAGACTTCTCGCGCCCCACGAACAGCGGGATAACCATGTGCGGATAGACGACGACATCACGCAACGGCAGGAGAGGCAATTCGATGGTTGTCTTCATGATTTCGCCTCTATGACAGTTCAAAAATAAGCTTGAAACCAAGATGGGGGTTACATGCAAAAAAAACAAGCTCAATGCCAGTAGTTAAACGCATGAATACACGCGAATTTAACCACCGCTCCGAGAAAAGCCCCCAAAAAACAAGGGGCCCCTAGAGGCCCCTTGCTTGTACCGCAACTGCTGAACGCTTACGCGTCGGGTGCAGCCTTGGCAGCCGGCTCACTGTTTTCGTAGATATACAGTGGCTTGGATTTGCCTTCGATCACGCTTTCGTCGATCACCACTTTACTCACCTCGGACTGCGAGGGGATTTCGTACATGGTGTCGAGCAATACGCCTTCGAGAATAGAACGCAGGCCACGTGCACCGGTCTTGCGCTCCAGTGCCCGCTTGGCCACCGATTTCAGCGCGTCAGTACGGAACTCGAGGTCTACACCTTCCATCTCGAACAATTTGCCGTATTGCTTGGTCAGGGCGTTTTTCGGCTCGGTGAGGATCTGGATCAAAGCCGCCTCATCCAACTCGTCCAACGTGGCCAGGACCGGCAGACGGCCAACGAATTCCGGGATCAGACCGAACTTGACCAGATCGTCAGGCTCGACTTCACGCAGGGACTCGCCCACCTTCTTGCCTTCTTCCTTGCTACGCACTTCCGCACTGAAACCAATGCCGCCACGGGTGGAACGCTGCTGAATCACCTTCTCCAGACCGGAGAACGCACCGCCACAAATGAACAGGATGTTGCGCGTATCAACCTGAAGGAATTCCTGCTGCGGGTGCTTGCGGCCGCCTTGTGGCGGAACGGAAGCAACCGTGCCTTCGATCAGTTTCAACAGGGCCTGCTGCACGCCTTCACCGGAAACGTCCCGGGTGATCGACGGGTTGTCCGACTTGCGCGAGATCTTGTCGATCTCGTCGATGTAGACAATACCCATCTGGGCCTTCTCTACGTCGTAGTCGCACTTCTGCAGCAGTTTCTGAATGATGTTCTCGACATCTTCACCCACGTAGCCAGCCTCGGTGAGGGTGGTGGCGTCGGCGATGGTGAACGGAACGTTCAGCAGGCGAGCGAGGGTTTCTGCAAGCAGGGTTTTACCCGAGCCTGTAGGACCGATCAGCAAGATGTTGCTCTTGCCAAGTTCAACCTCGTCACCTTTCTTGTCACGCTGGTTCAAGCGCTTGTAGTGGTTGTACACCGCTACGGCCAGAACCTTCTTTGCACGCTCTTGACCAATGACGTACTGGTCAAGGATGCCGCTGATTTCTTTAGGCGAAGGTAATTTATGCGCACTGCTCTCGGCCTGGGCTTCCTGCACCTCCTCGCGGATGATGTCATTGCACAGGTCGACGCATTCGTCGCAGATAAACACCGAGGGGCCGGCAATCAATTTGCGCACTTCATGCTGGCTTTTGCCACAGAAGGAGCAATAGAGCAGCTTGCCGTTGTCCTCGCCGTTGCGGGTGTCAGTCATTCGTTCGATCCAAATCCGATAGGCTTGCAACACAAGATGAAGGCTTATGCGGGCTTTTTCAAGCCCGCCAGTGGTCGGACATGCCGACCAGCCCTATTTTGAGCGGCTTATATTAAGCGGGGCGCTTGTCGATCACTGCGTCGATCAACCCGTATTCCTTGGCAGCTTCAGCGCTCATGAAATTGTCACGGTTGGTATCGCGCTCGATTTCTTCCAGGGTGCGCCCGCTGTGCTTGGCCATCAGCGTGTTGAGACGCTCACGAATGAAGAGGATTTCCTTGGCGTGGATTTCGATGTCCGACGCCTGGCCCTGGAAACCGCCCAGTGGCTGGTGAATCATCACACGCGAGTTCGGCAGGCAGAAACGCTTGCCTTCGGCACCCGCGGTCAGCAGGAAGGCGCCCATGCTGCACGCCTGGCCAATACAGGTGGTCGACACGTTTGGCTTGATGAACTGCATGGTGTCGTAGATCGACATGCCCGCAGTCACCGAACCGCCCGGTGAGTTGATGTAGAGATGGATGTCCTTGTCCGGGTTTTCCGCTTCAAGGAACAGCAATTGCGCACAAATCAGGTTGGCCATGTAGTCCTCTACCGGGCCAACCAGAAAGATCACTCGCTCCTTGAGCAGGCGCGAGTAGATGTCGTAGGCGCGTTCGCCACGAGCGGACTGCTCGACAACCATCGGGACCAGGCCGCCTGCGGCCTGGATATCAGAGTTCTGCTGAATATAGGAATTACGGAACATGCTCTGCAGTTACTCCCAAATAGTCATGTCTTGAAAACGCATAAGCCAGCGCGAGGCTGGCTTATGGTTGAATTTCCAACGAGTTGGACAATCAGTCGGCTTGTGCTGCTTCCGCCGGTTTGACTGCTTCTTCGTAAGAGACCGCTTTATCGGTCACCTTAGCCTTCTGCAGAACAGTATCCACAACTTGTTCTTCCAGCACAACCGAACGTACTTCGTTCATCTGCTGCTCGTTCTTGTAGTACCAAGCCACGACCTGCTCAGGCTCCTGGTAGGCCGAAGCCATTTCCTGGATCATTTCGCGAACGCGGTCTTCGTCTGGCTTGAGGTCGAACTGCTTGACCACTTCGGCCACGATCAGGCCCAGCACAACGCGGCGCTTGGCTTGCTCTTCGAACAGCTCGGCCGGCAGTTGGTCAGGCTTGATGTTGCCACCAAACTGCTGAACCGCTTGAACGCGCAGGCGATCCACTTCGTTGGACAGCAGAGCCTTAGGCACTTCGATCGGGTTGGCGGCCAGCAGACCGTCCATGACCTGGTTCTTGACCTTGGACTTGATAGCCTGGCGCAGCTCACGCTCCATGTTCTTGCGAACTTCGGTGCGGAAGCCTTCGATGCCGGTTTCCTTGATGCCGAACTGGGCGAAGAACTCTTCGTTCAGCTCTGGCAGCTTAGGCTCGGAAACGCTGTTGACGGTAACGGTGAACTCGGCGGCTTTGCCAGCCAGGTCCAGGTTCTGGTAGTCAGCAGGGAAAGTCAGGTTCAGAACGCGCTCTTCGCCGGCTTTGGCGCCAACCAGGCCGTCTTCGAAACCAGGGATCATGCGGTTGGAACCCAGCACCAGCTGAGTGCCCTTGGAGGAGCCGCCAGCGAAGACTTCGCCGTCAACCTTGCCAACGAAATCGATGTTCAGTTGGTCTTCGTTCTGGGCGGCACGGTCGGCCACTTCGAAACGAGTGTTCTGCTTGCGCAGGATTTCCAGCATGTTGTCCAGGTCCGAATCAGCCACTTCGGCGCTCAGACGCTCGATTTCGATACCGTCGAAACCGGCCACTTCAAATTCCGGGAACACTTCGAATACGGCAACGTATTCCAGGTCCTTGCCCGCTTCCAGGGACTTGGGCTCGATCGAAGGCGAGCCAGCCGGGTTCAGCTTCTGCTCGACAACGGCTTCGTAGAAGGAAGCCTGGATCACGTCACCTACAGCTTCCTGGCGCGCATCGGCACCAAAACGACGCTTGATTTCGCTCATAGGCACTTTGCCTGGACGGAAACCAGCGATCTTGGCCTTTTGGGCAGTCTGCTGCAGACGCTTGTTGACCGCAGTCTCGATACGCTCTGCCGGCACGGTGATGCTCAGGCGGCGCTCGAGAGCAGTAGTATTTTCAACAGAAACTTGCATGGATATTCCTCGTTGCACAGACATTAGCCGGCCATTTCCGACCCCAATCAAGGGCATGCATTCTAGTGGGTCAAACTCAAGAAGTCACCCTACTGAAAACACCGCGAAAAATAGCCGGCAATTTATCGGTACGAAAGCACTGAAGTACCTCGCCCGGTGACAAATACAGCCAAATTGCGCCAGGGCTCTGCGCCGCCCCTCTCTATATATAGAAGGAACAACCATTCATCTCCCTGGCGGCCCGCCCTGCGAACAAGGCGAGCAAGCAACGCGGCATCATCGAGATACACAAATACGACGACACGCCCTGCCGGGGCAGCCCAGCACCTGCAACCACCCAATCTCAAACCGCCAAAACCAAAAAAGGCGCCAGACTGTTAAATCTGGCGCCTTTCGAATATGGGGTGGACGAAGGGGATCGAACCCTCGACAACGGGAGTCACAATCCCGTGCTCTACCAACTGAGCTACGCCCACCATATTGCGTTAACAAAGAAACCAAACCACTTCTTTGTTGAGCCCTGCCCCGCCTGACGACCGGGAAAAGCTTTAATTGGTGCGGATGAAGAGACTCGAACTCTTACGCCTCGCGGCGCTGGAACCTAAATCCAGTGTGTCTACCAATTCCACCACATCCGCGCTTGAAGCTCTTAAAGCAAAGGCGCCAGACTGTTAAATCTGGCGCCTCTCAGAATATGGGGTGGACGAAGGGGATCGAACCCTCGACAACGGGAGTCACAATCCCGTGCTCTACCAACTGAGCTACGCCCACCATATAGCGCTACTTGTGCCAAAGCTGCCTAATGGCGCACCCGGCAGGACTCGAACCTGCGACCATCCGCTTAGAAGGCGGATGCTCTATCCAGCTGAGCTACGGGCGCCTTATTAATCTGTACTCTTGGAGGATTACAAACTAAGTGCTTCCAGCCTTGCAGTACAACTATTCTGCTCGACCTTCTTAACCAGTGCTAGGCTGTGCCCGACAAGTGCGACGAATAGTATAGATGCCCTGGAAACCCGTCAAATCTTTTTTGAAAAAAACTGATTTTATTTAAGGGGTTAGGGCAATTTGCAGACCAAGCGCCTTTGCCCTCGCGCCTTGGCATGCGAGAATGCGCGCACTTTTCTTCCCCCTCTCGATGGTTAATCACGCGTAATGACTGCACAACTTATCGACGGCAAATCAATCGCCGCCAGCCTGCGCCAGCAGATCGCCAAACGAGTCACCGAGCGCAGCCAGCAAGGCCTGCGCACGCCTGGCCTCGCGGTGATCCTGGTCGGCAGCGATCCTGCCTCTCAGGTTTATGTCTCGCACAAGCGTAAAGACTGTGAAGAGGTCGGCTTTATTTCCAAGGCCTACGACTTGCCTTCGGACACCACTCAACAGGCCCTGACCGACCTGATTGACAGCCTCAACGATGATCCGGACATGGACGGCATCCTGCTGCAACTGCCACTGCCCGAGCACCTGGACGCCTCCAAGCTGCTGGAGCGCATCCGCCCGGACAAGGACGTCGACGGTTTCCACCCTTATAACGTCGGCCGCCTGGCTCAACGCATTCCCCTGCTGCGCCCATGCACGCCTAAAGGCATCATGACGCTGCTGGAAAGCACCGGTGTCGACCTGTACGGCCTTGACGCTGTGGTGGTGGGCGCATCGAACATCGTCGGTCGCCCGATGGCCATGGAGCTGCTGCTGGCCGGCTGCACAGTGACCGTCACCCATCGCTTCACCAGGGACCTCGCCGGCCACGTCGGCCGTGCCGACCTGGTGGTAGTCGCCGCCGGCAAGCCGGGCCTGGTCAAGGGTGAGTGGATCAAGGAAGGCGCCATCGTTATTGACGTGGGTATCAACCGCCAGGAAGACGGCAAGTTGGTGGGCGACGTGGTGTATGAAACCGCCCTGCCCCGAGCAGGCTGGATCACGCCGGTCCCTGGCGGTGTCGGGCCGATGACCCGGGCCTGCTTGCTGGAAAATACCTTATATGCAGCGGAAACGCTGCACGGTTAATAACCAGAGGTGATGAAAAAGCCCTGCCTTAGCGCAGGGCTTTTTATTGCCCGTGAAAAAACCGTTTTTTCTTAGTTTTTAGGTACTTTCGTCTGGTTCTAGAAGAACATTCGACAGTTCTTCATCCATACTCCTAAAATGTAACGTCATTTGTCTTAAGACCCGTTCTACAACGGCATTTCCTTACTTTTTAGCGAGTTCATCCGCGTGAAAATTCGTCTTTCTATTGTCAGCCTGTTTTTTGCGATAACAGGCACCTTCGCCCACGCTGCCGAATCCACCCTGGCCCCGCGTGACGCCTCCAAGCTGCAGATCGCCTCCGGCAGCGCCATGCTGGTCGACTTGCAGACCAATAAAGTCATTTATTCCAGCAACCCTGACGTGGTGGTACCTATCGCCTCGGTGAGCAAGCTGATGACTGGCCTGATCGTCCTCGAAGCCAAGCAGAATATGGACGAGTACATCGACATCAACATCACCGACACGCCCGAGATGAAAGGCGTGTTCTCCCGGGTGAAGATCGGCAGCCAGATGCCACGTAAGGAAATGCTGCTGATCGCGCTGATGTCTTCGGAAAACCGCGCCGCCGCCAGCCTCGCCCACCACTATCCAGGTGGTTATGCGGCCTTCATTGCCGCGATGAACGCCAAGGCCAAATCCCTGGGCATGACCAGCACCCACTACGTGGAGCCCACCGGCCTGTCGATCCATAACGTGTCGACCGCTCGCGACCTGAGCAAGCTGCTGGCCTATGCGCGCAAGTTTCCGATGCTGAGCCAGTTGAGCACCACCAAGGAAAAGACCGTGTCGTTCCGCAAGCCTAATTACACCTTGGGCTTCTCCAACACCGACCATCTGATCAACCGCGCCAACTGGGATATCAAGCTGACCAAGACCGGCTTCACCAACCAGGCCGGCCATTGCCTGGTGTTGGTGACGAGCATGGGCAATCGCCCGGTGTCGCTGGTGATCCTGGATGCCTTTGGCAAGTTCACCCATTTTGCCGATGCCAGCCGTATTCGTAGCTGGGTCGAGACCGGCAAAGGCGGCGCAGTGCCGGATGTAGCGCTGCGTTACAAGGCCGATAAAAACCTCAAGAACCGAGCGACCGCTACGGAAGTACGTCGATAAGCAGTGATGCGATTTAGTGTGGGAGCGGGCTTCCACATTATTTGAGCTTCACTTCTTCTCTGCCAACACCTTGAGCGCTTGGGCCGCCGCTTGCTCCTGCCCCGCCTGCGCCGTGGCATTGGCGGCATCGCGCCAGCGCTGCACGTCCACATTGGCCGGCAACTGGCTCGGGCGCTGGGTCAGAATGGCCCAATGGCCCGCGCTCGCCCACGCCGACTCGAAGTCGCTGAAGCTCATGATCAGCCGGCGCTCGTTGCCAGAGCGCAACAGCACCGTACTCTTCTGTTGGTTGAACCCCACCACCACGACATAGCGCGCCCCGGACCAATAACTGGCGTTGATCCGCGCCATCACCGGGTAACCCGCCGCCACCTGCGCCAGCACGGCGGTCAGCTTGGCCTCCAGTGGATACACCATCAGCCCGTATTCACGTGCCAGCACTTGCATGTTGCGCTCAAGGTCCGCCTCGGCTCCGGGCAGGTGCAGCGGTTTATCAAGCAAACCCGGTGTCATGACAATGCCTTGTTGCGACAGCATGCTGGCAAGTGCCGTAGGACCGCTCTGATAAGCCTCGCTGCGAAAGGTCGGCACGCCAGTGAGTTCAACGCGCTCCGGCAAGCCTGGCAGTTTCGATGGTGTGCTGCTGGCACAGGACGCCAGCCCAAGGGCAGCGGCGAGCAGCAAGGAGGTTTTAAGGTTCGACCGTAAGCGCAATTTTTTCACTCTCTTGATCAACTGCCGGTAAAGGCCTCCGATCATAGGGCGCCCCGCCCCGCCGGTATAGCCCACTGGCTCAGTAAAGCGGCGCTGATAGAGCAAAGAAGTTGGACCGACTCGACCATTGGTCAATAGCAGGCAACCGCCAGCTGACTAGACTGTCCATTGAGAAGACTGTGTGTGCCCCAAGTGGGCGAAAGGAGGCCCGAATGAGCCTTGCGACAACGATTTTCCTGTTGATCTGTGGTTGGCTGGCCGTCGCCGCCGCCATGCTGTGGGGAGTCATGCGCGTGACGCGCCGGCATCATCACCCCCACGTCAAACCTGCTGCACCCGCAGAACCGCACAAGGCGACGGCGCATCACGCCTAGCCAGGCATGCAATTGAAGTCCTGGGTCGCGGCAATTTCCTTGCCGTGGCCGTCCTCAAGGGACGCGCGCACCGTGGTGCCCAGGCTCGACTCCACCAGGGTGTAGTGCTCACCTGCCTTGAAATGCTTGTACTCGATGCGGCCCTGGCAGTCCTGCTGGTTGTCATCACCCGGCTCGTCTTCAAATAAAGTCACGTCCAGGCGATGGTCCCCCGGGGTCACCTCAAAATAGCGCCCATCGTCCACCCGCTTGCCATCGACACGCTCGGCCATCAGGTCATTCGGCGCTTCTTCCTGCAAGCCGATCCAGGCTTCGCTGGGGTCCGCCTTGGGGATCGGGCCGGCGCAGGCCGACAGTAAACAGACAAAGCCAAGGACGGGAACTAACAACAGTGGTTTGAGTGACATGACAGGGCTCCAAAGGGCATGAATGAAAAGCTCGTATCCGATGGCTGACAAGCTTGATCAGCCGCCCTTCCTGGAACAAATGAATCCCTATGAAAGTATCTTCAGCCCTTGACTAAAACTTCCTTCACCTGGCTGAAAGGTGCGTGTTAGGTGGGTCGGTCAAGACTGCCGGGGTTTGCAATCCTGCTCTTCTCGGAGACTCACGCATGCTCGGGCTGGTAAAGACCGCACTGCACAAGCCGTACACCTTCATCGTGCTGGCTATATTCATCTGCATCATCGGGCCGATGGCGGCCCTGCGCACGCCCACGGATGTTTTTCCCGATATCGGCATTCCCGTGGTCGCCGTGGTGTGGCAGTACAACGGCCTGTCTCCGGACGCCATGGCCGGCCGGGTGATCTACACCTACGAACGCTCCCTGAGCACCACCGTCAACGACATCGAACATATCGAGTCGCAATCGTTGCCCGGCATGGGCATCGTCAAGATCTTCTTCCAGCCTGGCGTCGATATCCGTACCGCCAATGCCCAGGTCACGGCGGTGTCACAAACCGTGCTCAAGCAAATGCCACCGGGCATCACCCCGCCGCTGATCCTCAATTACAGCGCCTCCACGGTGCCGATCCTGCAAATGGCGTTCTCCAGCCCCAGCCTGTCGGAAGCCAAAATTCGCGATCTGGTGCAGAACAATATCCGCCTGCCCTTGAGCGCCCTGCCCGGCCTGGCCATGCCCACGCCAATGGGTGGCAAGCAACGGCAGATCACCCTCGACCTCGACCCTCAAGCCCTGGCCGCCAAAGGCTTGTCGGCCCAGGACGTGGGCAACGCCCTGGCGCTGCAGAACCAGATCATCCCGGTGGGCACCGCCAAGCTCGGCCCCAACGAATACACGATCCTGCTCAACAACAGCCCCAAGGCGATTGATGAGCTCAACGACTTGCCGATCAAGACCGTCGACGGTGCGCTGATCACCATCGGCCAAGTGGCCCATGTGCGCGACGGTTCACCACCGCAAACCAATATCGTGCGGGTCGACGGCCATCGCGCCGTGCTGATGCCGGCGCTGAAAAACGGCAGCATTTCCACGCTGTCGATCATCGACGGTATCCGGCAGATGCTGCCGCGCATCAACGAAACCTTGCCACCGTCGCTGAAAACCTCGCTGCTGGGCGATGCCTCGGTGTTCGTCAAGCAGTCGGTGGGCAGCGTGGCCCAGGAAGGCATCATTGCCGCACTGCTCACCAGTGCGATGATCCTGCTGTTTCTCGGCAGTTGGCGCTCGACCTTGATCATCGCCGCGTCGATTCCCCTGGCAGTGCTGTCGGCCATCGCGCTGTTGGCCATCAGTGGGCAAACCCTCAACGTGATGACGTTGGGCGGGCTGGCGTTGGCGGTGGGCATCCTGGTGGACGACGCCACGGTGACCATCGAAAACATCAACTGGCACCTGGAGCAAGGCAAGGCGGTGAAGGCCGCAATTCTCGACGGTGCAGCACAAATCGTCGGCCCGGCATTCGTCTCGCTGTTGTGCATCTGCATCGTGTTCGTGCCGATGTTTTTGCTGCAAGGCATCGCCGGTTACCTGTTCCGGCCAATGGCGCTGGCGGTGATCTTTGCCATGGCCAGTTCGTTCATTCTCTCGCGTACCCTGGTGCCGACGCTGGCGATGTATTTGCTCAAACCACATAGGCCGGAGGCAGGCGCGGGGCATCATCCGGAAGATGCATTCATCAATCACCACGAGGGTGAACAGCACTTGAGGCCGCGCAATGCGTTGCTGCAATCGGTGCTGAATTTTCAACAGGGATTCGAACGGCACTTTTCCACTATCCGCGACACCTACCATGGCCTGCTGACGCTGGCGCTGGGCGCACGCAAGCGCTTCATTGTCGGGTTCCTGGCCTGCGTACTCGCGTCGTTCCTGCTGTTACCGAGCCTGGGCCAGGACTTTTTCCCGGCCACCGATGCGGGTGCCTTGGCCCTGCATGTGCGCTTGCCACTGGGCACGCGCATCGAAGAAAGCGCCGCGGCGTTCGATCGCATCGAAGCACGGATCCGCGAGGTCATCCCCGCCGAAGAACTGGACACCATCGTCGACAATATTGGCATTCCGCTCAGCGGCATCGACATGGCCTACAGCAGCAGCGGCACCATCGGCCCGCAGGATGGCGATATTCAAGTCAGCTTGAAAACGCACCACGCGCCCACCGCCGACTATGTGAAAAAACTGCGTGAAGCCCTGCCGCAAAGTTTCCCCGGCAGCCACTTTGCGTTCCTGCCCGCCGACATCAGCAGCCAGATCCTCAACTTCGGCGCTCCCGCCCCTCTGGACGTCAAAATCTCCGGGCGCAATGATGCGGAAAACCGCGCCTATGCCGTCGAGCTTGAACGGCGCTTGCAACATGTACCGGGGATTGCCGACCTGCGGATCCAGCAGTCCACCGGCTACCCCTCGCTGCAAGTAAACGTGGACCGTATGCGCGCCAATGGCCTGGGCATCACCGAGCGTGACGTCACCAACAGCATGGTCGCCTCCCTCGCCGGCAGCTCGCAAACCGCGCCGACCTTCTGGCTCAACCCGGCCAACGGCGTGTCTTACTCCATCGTCGCCGCCACCCCGCAATACCGCCTCGACAGCCTGCCGTCCCTGGAAGCGCTGCCAGTGACCGGTGCCGATGGGCAGGCGCAAATTCTCGGCGGCGTGGCAACCATCTCCCGCGTCCAGAGCCCTGCCGTTGTGACCCACTACAACATCGAGCCTACCCTGGACCTGTACGCCAACGTGCAAGGCCGCGATCTGGGCGGCGTTGCCCGTGATGTGCAAAAGGTGCTGGATGACACTGCGTCCATGCGCCCCAAAGGCGCGACCATCAGCCTGCACGGGCAGATCGATGCGCTGCATGAGGCGTTCAGTGGTTTGAGCTTCGGACTGCTCGGCGCGGTGGTGCTGATCTACTTGCTGATCGTGGTCAACTTCCAATCATGGGCCGACCCTTTTGTGATCATCACGGCGTTGCCGGCAGCATTGGCGGGCATCGTGTGGATGCTGTTCCTCAGCAGCACATCGTTATCGGTCCCGGCACTCACCGGCGCCATCTTGTGCATGGGCGTGGCCACCGCCAACTCGATCCTGGTGGTGAGCTTCTGCCGTGAGCGCCTGGCCGAACATGGCGATGCGTTGAAAGCCGCGCTGGAAGCCGGCTATACGCGCTTTCGCCCGGTGTGCATGACTGCCCTGGCAATGATCATCGGCATGCTGCCCCTGGCCATTTCCGAGGAGCAGAACGCCCCGCTCGGCCGGGCGGTCATCGGTGGCCTGGTCTTCGCCACCATCGCCACTTTGTTGTTTGTTCCCGTGGTCTTCAGCCTGGTCCACGGTCGTCATCCTACTCGCGCAACTGCTGGAGAAACGCCCCATGTCGCCTGATCAAAAACCCTCGCGCAAGCGTCTGATGCTCCTGGGTGTCGGTGGCCTGACGTTGGCTGCCCTGTTAGTCGCCAGCGGCCTGCACGCGCGTACGCTGCACGAGCAGTCGGTCACCGCCTGGACCGAAGCCGCCGCCGTCCCGCAGGTAATGGTGTTCCAACCCAAGCCAAACGCCGGCGGTGACACCCTGCGCCTGCCCGCCCACCTGGACGCATGGAGCAAAGCGGCGATCCATGCGCGGGTCAGCGGCTACTTGAAGGACTGGAAAGTCGACATCGGTGCCCAGGTCAAGGCCGGGCAAATCCTCGCCGAAATCGACAGCCCAGACCTCGACCAACAACTGGCCCAGGCCCATGCCCGCCTGATCCAGCAACAAGCCAATGCACGCCTGGCAGCCACCACGGCGACCCGCTGGCAAAACCTGCTGGCCAGCCATTCGGTATCGCGCCAGGACGCCGATGAGAAAACCTCCAACGCCGCAGCCGCCAAGGCCAACACCGAAGCCGCGGCAGCGGACTACGCGCGACTGTGCGCCCTGGAAAGCTACAAGACCCTTCGAGCGCCATTCGCTGGCACCATCACCGCCCGCAACACGGACATCGGCCAGTTGATCAAGGCCGATAACGCCAGCGATCCGGAACTGTTCAACATTGCCGACACCCACCAATTGCGCTTGTACGTGCCGGTGCCGCAGAACTATGCAGCGGTCATTCATACGGGCCTTGAGGCCGAACTGACCGTCCCTGAGCACCCTGGCGAGCACTTCAAGGCACGTCTGATCGGAGACTCCACCGCCATCGACCGTCGCTCTGGCACCCTGCTCGCCCAGTTCGTTGCCGACAACCCCAACGGCGAACTGCTGCCAGGCGATTACGCCGAAGTCACCCTGCCGATTCCGGCCGATACCCATGGCGTGAGCATCCCGGCCAGCGCCTTGATCTTCCGCGCCCAGGGCACCCAGGTTGCGGTACTGGACGGTCGCAACCATGTGCACCTGCAAGACATTCATATTGGCCTGGACCTCGGCGAGCGTCTGGTGATCGACCAAGGCCTGAAGCCTGCTGACCGCATCATCGACAACCCGCCCGACGCCCTGCGCGAAGGCGACCCGGTGCAACTGGCCGACGCCTCGGGAGGTACGCATGCGCCCAAGGCTTAAGCCGCTGGCGGCACTGATGGTGCTGGCGTTGCAGGGTTGCTCGATGGCGCCCACCTATACGGTGCCATCGATTGACCTGCCCGCCCACTACCGCGAACAAACCAGCGATGGCCCCTGGCACAGCGCGCAACCGTCGGATCAACTGGCGCCCCAGTGGTGGCAGCTTTACAACGATTCGCGCCTGAACGGGCTGCAGCAGCAACTGCTCAAGGCCAACCCGGACCTGGCCGCGGCGCTGGCGCACTTCGATGCGTCCCAGGCCTACGCCAGTCAACTGCACGCGGGCCTTTTCCCGCAAATCACCGCCAGCGCGCAACCGCTGCGCCAACGTCAATCGGATTCACGACCGCTACGCGGCACTGCACAGCCGTCGGTGTACAACAGCAATAGCGCTGGGTTCTCCCTGGGTTACGACCTCGACCTGTGGGGCAGAATCCGCAACCAGGTCGCTGCGGGCGATGCCCAGGCGCAAGCGTCCTTTGATGATCTGGCGGTGGTGCGCCTGAGCCTGCAACAGCAGTTGGCGAGCCTGTATGTGCAGCTCAATGGGCTGGATGCACAGGGCCGAATCCTCAACACGTCGTTGCAGGACTTCAGCCAAGCGTTGCAACTGACCCGCAGCCGTTATGAAGGCCAGATTGCGTCCGAACTGGACCTGACCCGCGCGCAAAACCAACTGGCCGAAGCCAAGGCGCAGCTGGACGAAGTGCGTGGCCAGCGCAACCTCGCCGAGCATGCCATCGGCGAATTGGTGGGCGTGACGGCCAGTGATTTTTCATTGCCGCCCAGCCCGCAGTTAATGGCGTTGCCAGGCATTCCGGCGCAGTTGCCCAGCCACTTGCTGCAGCGTCGTCCAGACATTGCCGCAGCTGAACGTCGTGTGTTTGCGGCCAACGCAACGATCGGCGTGGCCAAGGCGGCGTGGTTCCCGGATTTCAGTTTGACCGGTGTGCTGGGCGGGCAGACCCAAGGCGTTGGCAACCTGCTGTCCGCCGGCAACCGGTATTGGGCACTGGGGCCGCTGATGAACCTGCCGATCTTCGATGGCGGACGCTTGAGCGCCAACGAGCGCCAGGCCAAGGCCGAATTCGAGGAAGCCTCGGCACAGTACCGTAGCCACGTATTGAAAGCCGTGCGCGAGGTGGAAGATAACCTCGCACAACTGCGGGATTTGCAGCAGCAAGCCGAGGACGAGCAAGCGGCGGCAGAGGCGGCGCAACATACCCAGGCCTTGGCGATGAACAGCTATCAGGCCGGGGCGGTGAGTTACCTGGACGTGGTCACCGCCCAAACCGCCGCGTTGCAGGCACAGAGAACGTTGCAGGCGGTGCAGACCCGGCAGTTGCAGGCGAGTGTGGGACTTTTGACCGCACTCGGCGGCGGCTGGCAGCCGGGTTAATAGCCTGCTAATGATCGTTCCCACGCGGAGCCTGGGAACGATCATTAGCAGGCGGCTAACTTGCCGCTGGCGATGGCTGCTGAAGCGGCTACCATGGCGCGCAACAACACCGCACACCCTGCCGCCAGGTCATCCGGCGCGGCATTTTCGATTTCGTTGTGGCTGATGCCGCCTTCACACGGTACAAAGATCATCCCCGCCGGGCCCAGCTCAGCGACGAAGATCGCGTCGTGCCCTGCCCCGCTGACGATGTCCATGTTCGACAAGCCCAAGCCATTGGCGGCATCGCGCACCGCCTCCACACAGCCTTTGTCGAAGTACAGCGGCGGAAAGTCCGCCGTGGGCTGCATGTCGAAACTCAAGCCATGTTTGGCGCAGGTGTCCTCGATCACCTGACGCACCTGGGCAATCATCGAGTCCAGCCGTGCCGGTTCCAAGTGACGAAAATCCAGGGTCATGCGCACCTCACCGGGAATCACGTTGCGCGATCCCGGATACGCTTGCAGGCACCCCACCGTGCCGCATGCATGGGGCTGGTGCGCCAACGCCGCAGCGTTCACGGCGGCCACCACCGCTGCCGCGCCTACCAGGGCATCCTTGCGCAAGTGCATGGGTGTAGGGCCGGCATGGGCTTCAACACCGCGCAGCTTCAGGTCAAACCACTTTTGCCCGAGGGCGCCGAGCACCACGCCGATGGTTTTGTGTTCATCCTCCAGAATCGGCCCTTGTTCGATATGGGCCTCGAAATACGCGCCGACCTTATGCCCGCTGACCGGCCGTGTTCCGGCATAACCAATCGCGTTCAACGCATCCCCCACGCTGATGCCGTCCGTATCGACCTTGGCCAGGGTATCGGCCAGGCTGAACTTCTCGGCAAACACCCCTGAGCCCATCATGCACGGCGGGAAACGCGAGCCTTCTTCGTTGGTCCACACCACCACTTCCAGCGGCGCCTCGGTTTCCACATTCAGGTCGTTAAGGGTGCGCAACACTTCCACACCGGCCAGCACGCCGAAGCAACCGTCGAACTTGCCGCCGGTGGGCTGGGTGTCGATATGGCTGCCGGTCATCACCGGTGGCAGGTCGGGATTGCGACCGGGACGGCGCGCAAAGATATTGCCGATGCCGTCGATGGTCACGGTGCAACCCGCCGCTTCACACCACTGCACGAAGAGATCGCGAGCCTTGCGGTCGAGGTCGGTAAGGGCCAGGCGACACACTCCGCCTTTGGGGGTGGCGCCGAGTGTGGCCAGGTCCATCAGCGACTGCCACAGACGGTCGCGGTTGATGTGCTGATGGGTCGATTGCAGAACGTCGAGGGCAGCATTCATGGGGGGTCTCCTCAGGCTACAGGTTCTTATTAATTAACGCGGTCAACGGTGGGAGCTGGCTTGCCTGCGATAGCGGTGTGTCAGGCGACACGGTTTTAACTGATAGTCCGCTATCGCAGGCAAGCCAGCTCCCACCTGGACCGTGTTTACAACGGGGATTTGGCGGTGAGTGGACTGCTAGCCCGCTTGGCATTGAGCCCGTAATACAACACCCCGCCCAACGCCGAGCCGGTAAACCAGCCGTAGCTGTAGAACCAGCTGAACGCATCGCTGCCCAGCGACAGCAGCGTCAGCACCACCGGTACGCCAAAGGCGATAAAGCCGCTCCAGTTCCAGGCCGGGTACACGTCGTCGCGGTACAGGCCGGCCAGGTCCAACTGTTGTCTGCGGGTGATGAAATAGTCCACCACCATGATCCCGGCAATCGGCCCCAGCAGGCTTGAATAGCCCAGTAGCCAATTGGAGTACACGGTTTCCAGGCTGACGTCCGAGACAATCAGCCCGAGTTTTTTCAGCAGTTCATGGGCCATCAACGCCAGCCCTACCAGGCCGGTGAGGATCACCGCCGTAGTGCGGTTGATCAGCTTGGGCGCGATGTTCTGGAAGTCGTTGGTGGGCGATACGATGTTCGCCGCAGTGTTGGTGGACAAGGTGGCGACGATGATCAGCGCCATGGCGATGGCCACCCACACCGGGCTCTGGATATGACCAATCAGGCTCACCGGATCGGAGACGCTGACCCCCACCAGTTTCACCGAGGCGGCGGTCATGACCACGCCGAGGGCGGCGAACAGGAACATGGTCAGCGGCAAGCCGAAGATCTGCCCCAGAATCTGGTCTTTCTGGCTGTTGGCGTAGCGGCTGAAGTCGGGAATGTTCAGTGACAAGGTGGCCCAGAAGCCCACCATCGCCGTAAGCCCCGCCATGAAGTAACCGGTGAGGCTCGCGCCTTCGGGGCGCTTGGGTGGGATCGCCATCAGTTCGCTGAGGGACACGTTGGGCATCGCCCATACCAGCAACCCAACCCCCACCGCCACCAACAGCGGCGCCGACAAGGTTTCCAGACGCTTGATCGACTCGGCGCCACGCAGCACTACCCACAGGTTCAAGCACCAGAACAGCATGAAACCGATCACCTCACCGGTACCGCCGAGGGCTTTCCAGCCGTCGAAAATCGAGCCCAGGAACAGGTGGATCGCCAGCCCGCCGAACATCGTCTGGATACCAAACCAGCCGCAGGCCACCAGCGCGCGGATCAGGCACGGTACGTTGGAACCGAGGATGCCAAAGGACGAACGCAACAGCACCGGAAACGGAATGCCGTACTTGGTGCCGGGAAACGCGTTGAGGGTCAGCGGGATCAACACCACGATATTGGCCAGCAGGATCGCCATCAGCGCCTCCCCCACCGACAGCCCGAAATACGCCGTGAGCACCCCACCCAGGGTGTAGGTGGGCACGCAGATCGACATGCCGACCCAGAGCGCGGTGATGTGCCATTTGTTCCAGGTACGCTCGTGTACTTTGGTAGGTGCCATGTCGTGGTTGTAGCGAGGGCTGTCGAGGACGTCGGGGCCGGCGTCGAGTTCGTACAGGCCGTTGCGCTCGATGACTTGCGATCTGTTCTGTTGCATGGCCGCTCCACGGTTTTTTTAAATTATTGTTGCTCACCTGCACGCTAGGGATGCTCCGATCAACTTGCCGTATGCCGGCGGCCAGTCGCAATTTTCCCGAAGCGCCCCGCTATTTGCTGAAAAGCGAACAGTGCATCGGGTATTGAGGGCGTTTTTGTCCGGCTTTCGGTGTTAAGCGCGCAATTCGCCCATACCCATCAGTTTTTTTCGAGCCATCCACAGGTTCGACAGGGCGAACAGCGTGGTCAACTGGGCCGTGTTTTTCATCAGCCCACGAAAGCGTACTTTCATATAACCGAACTGCCGTTTGATCACCCGAAAAGGATGCTCGACCTTGGCCCGCGTCTGAGCTTTGCAGTACTCGATCTTGCGTTTGGCCTTGTACAGCAGACTGCGTTTATTCAACTTGGAATAGGTGCTGCGGCGAGTCGCGATTTGCCAGATCACTTTACGATTTTCATGCTCTTTACGTTTCTCGACACCGGTGTATCCAGCATCCGCATACACCGCGTTTTCTTCGCCATGCAACAGCTCGGCGACCTGTGTGACATCGGCCACATTGGCAGCGGTGCCATGGACGTGATGAACCAGACCGGATTCGACATCAGCACCGATATGAGCCTTCATCCCGAAGAAATATTGATTACCTTTCTTGGTCTGATGCATCTCGGGATCGCGCTTTCCCTCCTTGTTCTTTGTCGAGCTGGGGGCATGAATAATGGTCGCATCGACGATGGTGCCCTGGCGCAGCGACAGGCCTTTGTCCTGCAAATAGCCATTGATGACAGCGAGGATTGCAGGCGCGAGCTTATGTTTCTCCAGCAAGTGCCGGAAGTTCATGATCGTGGTGTCTTCAGGGATTGGCGCACTCAGAGTCAAACCCGCGAACTGGCGTATGGGCGTGATTTCGTAGAGCGCCTCTTCCATGGCCGGGTCGCTCAGGGAGAACCAGTTTTGCAGCAGATGAATCCGCAGCATGGTTTCCAGAGGATAGGGTTTTCGACCACCGCCAGCCTTCGGGTAATACGGTTCGATCAGCTTTAGCAAAGCGCTCCAGGGCACGACCTGATCCATCTCGGTGAGGAAGCGTTCACGACGTGTCTGCTTGCGCTTGCCTGCGTATTCAAAGTCGGAAAAGCTCATCTGGCTCATGGGTAGCTCGGATCAGGGGACGGACATATTTCAGCACATCTACGGACTTGTTCGGAGAATCCCTAGGTTCAGGTGGCCGGAGTACCGCATCAACAACATGACATCCAGGGTTCCGGCCAACTGCCCGTGCACTCAATAACCGTGCCGACAACCGCCTCTGAACCCGCACCGCTTGTATAACTTGCTGATGTGTATCAGCTTTCCAATTGAGCCTGCGCTACTTGCCGCACGCGTCAGGCTAAACAATACGCAAGTTGCCAGAACCTGCAGGTCTCAAACTGGTGCATCACAATTATTTTTATTTCTCGACGCCGTCAAGCGGCATATCTCAAGCGCCTGATTTGCAATAAGAAATATTGATCAGATCAAGAACCTGTCAAGTGCGTCAAAACAGGGTGGGCGTGCTTCATTTTGGTGAAAATAGTATTTTTACCTTATAAATCAACTAGATAAAAACATTAAGGGCTTGATAAAAATCTTCTTGCTCATTCGAAAAACTCGGGCTAGTTTCTATTCCTGTCACCGATGACAGGAATTAACCGACCCTCGGTACGCAGCATTACAACACTTAGAACTGGCACAAGCCGGTCAAGCCTGTGAGGAACTCGACATGTCGCTGTTGATCCGTGGCGCCACCGTTATTACCCATGATGAAAGTTACCGCGCCGATGTGTTATGCGCAGAGGGTCTAATTCGCGCCATTGGCACGAATCTGGATATTCCCACAGGCTGCGAAATACTCGATGGCAGCGGCCAATACTTGATGCCAGGCGGCATTGACCCCCATACCCATATGCAACTGCCCTTCATGGGCACCGTGGCCAGTGAAGACTTTTTCAGTGGCACGGCGGCAGGCTTGGCCGGTGGTACCACGTCGATCATCGACTTCGTGATTCCCAACCCACAGCAATCGCTGATGGAAGCTTTCCACCAGTGGCGCGGCTGGGCCGAAAAGTCTGCCGCCGACTACGGGTTTCATGTAGCGATCACTTGGTGGAGCGAACAGGTACGCGAGGAAATGGCCGAGCTGGTCAGCCATCACGGCATCAACAGCTTCAAGCATTTCATGGCCTACAAGAACGCGATCATGGCTGCCGATGACACCTTGGTCGCCAGTTTCGAACGCTGCCTGGAACTCGGCGCGGTGCCCACGGTGCATGCCGAAAATGGCGAGCTGGTGTACCACCTGCAACGCAAGCTGGTGGCCCAGGGCATCACCGGGCCGGAAGCCCATCCGCTGTCGCGCCCGTCCCAGGTGGAAGGCGAAGCGGCCAGCCGTGCCATCCGGATTGCCGAGACCATCGGCACGCCGCTGTACCTGGTGCATGTGTCGACGAAGGAAGCCCTGGATGAAATCACTTATGCCCGTGGCAAGGGCCAGGCGGTGTACGGTGAAGTGCTCGCCGGCCACCTGTTGCTCGATGACAGCGTGTACCAACACCCCGACTGGCAGACCGCCGCCGGCTATGTGATGAGCCCGCCATTCCGCCCACGCGGGCACCAAGAGGCGCTGTGGCACGGCCTGCAAGCGGGCAACCTGCACACCACCGCCACCGACCACTGCTGTTTCTGCGCCGAGCAAAAAGCCGCCGGGCGTGACGACTTCAGCAAGATCCCCAACGGTACCGCCGGCATTGAAGACCGCATGGCGCTGCTGTGGCACGAAGGCGTCAATACCGGGCGTTTGTCGATGCAGGAATTTGTCGCGCTCACCTCCACCAACACCGCGAAGATCTTCAACCTCTACCCACGCAAAGGCGCGATACGCGTAGGCGCCGATGCCGACCTGGTGCTATGGGACCCCGAGGGCACGCGGACCATTTCCGCCAAGACCCACCATCAGCAGGTGGACTTCAACATCTTCGAAGGCAAGACCGTGCGCGGCGTGCCCAGCCACACCATCAGCCAGGGCAAGCTGGTGTGGGCCGATGGTGACCTGCGCGCGGAGCGAGGGGCCGGGCGGTATGTGCAGCGGCCGGCGTATCCGTCGGTGTTCGAACAGTTGAGCAAGCGGGCAGCGCTTTGCAAGCCAGTGGCCGTGAACCGCTGAGACCGTTTTGGGGAGCCCCCCATTTTCGACCTGTGAACACATTCAAATGTGGGAGCTGGCTTGCCTGCGATGAGGCCAGCCCAGGCCACAAAAAACCAGTGCCCGGCAGAGGCGCAGAACCGTGAGGCCAACACCGTGATCCAGACCCTGACCCACCTCCCCCACCCCCGCGAAGACGGGGCCACCCTCGCCAGCCAGTTCACCGACCTGGCACCGCCCCTCAACGCCCGCCAGGCCCAACTGGAAGCCTCGCGCTGCCTGTACTGCTACGACGCGCCTTGTGTGAATGCGTGCCCCAGCGAGATCGACATCCCTTCGTTCATCCGCAATATCCACACCGAGAACGTGCAAGGGGCCGCGCAGAAGATCCTCTCGGCCAACATCCTCGGTGGCAGTTGCGCACGGGTGTGCCCGACGGAAATCCTTTGCCAGCAAGCGTGCGTACGCAATAACGCCGAAGAATGCGCCCCTGTGCTGATCGGCCTGTTGCAACGCTATGCCATCGACAACGCGCACTTCAGCGAACACCCGTTCCAACGCGCCGCGCCCACCGGCAAGCGCATCGCCGTGGTCGGTGCCGGGCCTGCCGGTTTGGCCTGCGCCCATCGCGCCGCCTTGCACGGTCATGACGTGGTGATTTTCGAAGCGCGGGAAAAAGCCGGCGGCCTGAATGAATACGGAATCGCCAAATACAAACTGGTGGACGACTTCGCCCAGAAGGAACTGGATTTCCTCCTGCAGATTGGCGGCATCGAGGTTCGCCACGGCCAGCGCCTGGGCGACAACCTGACCTTGAGCGAACTGCACCAGCAATTCGATTCAGTGTTCCTTGGCCTGGGTCTCGCTGCCAGCAAACAACTGGACCTGCCCTTTGAGGACGCCCCCGGCCTGCTCGCCGCCACCGACTATATCCGCGAACTGCGCCAGGCCGATGACCTCAGCCAACTGCCCCTGGCCGACCGCTGCATCGTGCTCGGCGCCGGCAACACCGCCATCGACATGGCCGTGCAGATGGCCCGCCTCGGTGCCCGCGATGTCAACCTGGTATACCGCCGTGGCCTGGCCGACATGGGCGCAACCCACCACGAACAGGACATCGCCAAGGCCAATCAAGTACGGCTGTTGACCTGGGCCCAACCCGACGAGGTCCTGCTCGATGACCAAGGCCGCGTACGCGGCATGCGCTTTGCCCGCACCCGCCTGGAAAACGGTCGCCTGCTGCCTACCGGGGAAACCTTCGAACTGGCCGCCGACGCGATCTTCAAGGCGATCGGGCAAGGCTTCGACAACGACGCCCTGCACGATCCGCTGGCCCAGCAACTGCATCGCGTCGGCGAGCGCATCTTCGTCGATGAGCAACTGCGCACCAGCATCCCAGGGGTGTATGCCGGCGGCGATTGCGTCAGCCTCGGCCAGGACCTCACCGTTCAGGCGGTACAACATGGCAAGCGGGCCGCCGAAGCCATGCATGCCCAACTCATGCTGACTGTGGAGGCTGCGTAATGGCCGATCTCTCGATTGTATTCGCCGGTATCAAAGCGCCCAATCCGTTCTGGCTGGCCTCCGCGCCGCCCACCGACAAAGCCTACAACGTGGTGCGCGCCTTCGAGGCCGGCTGGGGTGGCGTCGTGTGGAAAACCCTGGGGGAAGATCCGGCGGCGGTGAACGTGTCGTCGCGTTACTCCGCGCACTATGGCGCCAACCGCGAAGTGCTGGGCATCAACAATATCGAACTGATCACCGACCGTTCCCTGGAGATCAACCTGCGGGAAATCACCGAGGTGAAAAAGGACTGGCCGGACCGCGCACTGATCGTCTCGCTCATGGTGCCTTGTGTCGAAGCGTCCTGGAAAAACATCCTGCCCTTGGTGGAGGCGACCGGCTGCGACGGCATCGAGCTGAACTTCGGCTGCCCTCATGGCATGCCCGAACGGGGCATGGGCGCTGCCGTCGGCCAGGTGCCGGAGTACGTGGAGCAAGTGACGCGCTGGTGCAAGACGTATTGTTCGCTGCCGGTGATCGTCAAGCTCACGCCGAACATCACCGACATCCGCGTGGCGGCGCGGGCGGCCTATCGAGGCGGCGCCGATGCGGTGTCGCTGATCAACACCATCAACTCCATCACCAGCGTAGACCTGGAGCGCATGGTCGCGCTGCCGGTGGTCGGTACCCAGAGCACCCATGGCGGTTATTGCGGCTCGGCGGTCAAGCCGATTGCACTGAACATGGTCGCCGAAATCGCCCGTGACCCACAGACCAACGGCCTGCCGATCTGCGGCATCGGCGGCATCGGTACCTGGCGCGACGCCGCGGAATTCGTCGCCCTGGGCTGCGGCGCGGTGCAGGTATGCACGGCGGCGATGCTGCATGGGTTTCGCATCGTTGAAGAGATGAAGGACGGCTTGTCGCGCTGGATGGACAGCCAGGGCCATACCAACCTGCAAGCGTTTTCCGGGAGGGCAGTGGGCAATACCACAGACTGGAAGTACCTGGACATCAACTACCAGGTCATCGCCAAGATTGATCAAGAGGCGTGCATTGGCTGTGGGCGTTGCCATATTGCCTGCGAGGACACTTCGCACCAGGCCATTGCCAGCTTGAAGCAGGCCGATGGCACGCATCTGTATGAGGTGATCGACGATGAGTGCGTGGGCTGCAACCTCTGCCAGATCACTTGCCCGGTGGCCGACTGCATCGAGATGGTGCCGATCGATACCGGCAAGCCGTTTTTGAACTGGACGCAGGACCCGCGCAATCCTTACCGGGAAGCGGTGTAACCCTTTAGTTCGCTATCGCAGGCAAGCCAGCTCCCACAGTTGGAATGCGTTCCAATGTGGGAGCTGGCTTGCCTGCGATAGGCATAGGTATCTACACAACTTCGGCACGACGCTAAATCTGTGGCGAGGGAGCTTGCTCCCGTGACGGCCTGGCAGCCGACACAGATATAACTGATGCCCCGCGATCCAATGTGGGAGCTGGCTTGCCTGCGAAGACGGCCTGACAGTCAACACAGTTGGACCGTGTACATATCCATTGCTGCGGTAACGGCCACTTAGGGTTCCGCCCTGACGGCGGCTCACTTTGCAAAAGCGGCAAAGTAAGCAAAGCGCTCTTGCCCCACCACTCGGCACCTCGCTTAGGCTCGGTGTGCCCGTAATCCGCCAGTGATTTGGGGGGCCGCCGCCACGCGCCATCCATGGCGCGGGGCGGCTAAACCGGCATCCCTGCCGGTTTACCCCCCAAATCCCTATCGAATTCCGGCCAGCGTGGTTTAACGGGGCGCCTAAGATCAAAAGCAGATCAAGATCAAGAGCGGCTCGCGTCGCATCGTGGTTACCGTTGAGCTAACAGAGTTATGTAGATACCTATGCTGCGATAGGGCCTTGAGCCTCACTACAAGGCTCAAGGCTCCAACCCAATCCCGCGCAAAATCACACCGGTCACGGTCTGAATGGCCTGCTCGAACTGCCTGTCCGACAACGGCTGGTGATCATTCAGAATCTTCACTTGGTGATCGAAGTCGGCGTAGTGCTGGGTCGAGGCCCAGATCATGTACAGCAAGCTCGAGGGCTCCACCGGCAGGATGCGTTTGTCTTGCACCCATTGGCGAATCTTCGCTTCCTTCATCTTGGCCCAGTCGTACAGGCTTTCATCCAGGGCCTCGCCGAGTGTGGGCGCGCCGTGGATGATTTCATTGGCCCAGACCTTGGAGCCATATGGGCGCGTGCGCGAGCGCTGCATCTTGGCGCGGATGTAGCTGCTGAGCACCACCCGAGGGTCGTCGAAGGTTTCAAAGCTCAGGGCGTCCTGCTTCCACAACTCCAGCAGGTCGAACAGTACCGCGCTGTACAGCTCACTTTTGGTGGTGAAGTAGTAATGCAGGTTGGAGCGCGGCAGTTGCGCTTCTTCGGCGATGTCGGCCATGGCGGTGCTGCCATAGCCTTTGTTGGCGAAGACCTTCTCCGCCGCCAGCAGGATTTTCTCGACGTTGACCCGACGAATTCCGATCTTGTGATTGCCCATATGGGCTCCCTGACAACAACACGGCCTAAAGACTACCACCGGCTCTAGATCGGGGCGACAGGCCAAGCCGAAACTTCGTACACTGCCGGCTCCTATCCTCTGATCGGTATTGAACAATGTTGCTCAAGAAGTCCCTGACCGCTGCTGTCCTGTTCACTGCCCTGCTGGGCGCCTCCACGGCATTTGCCCACGCCCACCTCAAGAGCGCGGAGCCTGCGGCTGACAGCAAAGTCGCCGCACCCAAAGACCTGCGCCTGACCTTCAGCGAAGGCGTCGAAGCCACCTTCACCAAGGTCTCCCTGAGCAAGGACGGCACCGAAATCGCCATCAAGGGCCTGGAAACTCCGGACGCCGACAAGAAGACCCTGGTGGTCACGCCTGCCGCTGCGCTGGCAAACGGCACCTATAAAGTCGAATGGCATGCGGTGTCCGTCGACACTCACAAAAGCGAAGGCACTTACAGCTTCAAGGTCGGCCAATAACCCATGGCAACCCTGCTGGTGCTGTGCCGCTTCCTGCACTTTTGCGTCGTGTTGCTGATGTTCGGGGCTTGGGTATTCAGGCCCTGGCTGCTCGGCGCTCATGTGCAGCCGACACTGGACCGGCAATTGCTGCGCATCACCCGTGGCCTGGCCGGCTTGGGGCTGTTCACCGGGGTTGTGTGGCTGCTGTTGATCACCGCCAGCATGGCCGGCAGTTGGGACTCGGCGCTGCAACCGGCCACGGTGCAGTTGGTGCTGGGCAAGACCTTTTTTGGCCAGGTATGGGCCTGGCATCTGCTGCTGAATCTGCTGCTGGTGACCGTGCTGATCAAGCCCTGGCCGGCCTTGCGCTTACCGCTGCTCGCCCTGCTGCTGGCGACCCTGGCCCCCGTAGGCCATGGCGCCATGCTCGACGGGCTGAGTGGGCAGTTGCTGATTCTCAACCAGGTAGTGCACCTGCTGTGCGTTGGGGCCTGGCTCGGTGGGTTGCTGGTGTTGGTGCTGATCCTCCGGCAGGCGCAAGACCACCACCTGGAGCCGATTCTGCGGCGCTTCAGCGGTGTGGGATATGGCCTGGTCGGCGGCCTGCTGGTAACCGGTCTGATCAACGTGCGCGTGCTCACCGGGCAACTGTGGCCCACGCCGCTGTTCGAGGGCTTCGCCTTGATCCTGCTGATCAAGGTGGGGCTGGTGCTGGGCATGCTGGGGTTGGCGCTGTTGAACCGGTTGCGTATCAAGCGCTGCGAACAACGCCTGGGCAGTTTGAGAGCCAGTGTGATGATGGAGTGGCTGTTGGGCATTGCAGCAGTGGCTGCGGTTTCCCTGCTTGGCACCCTGCCGCCGATGGTCATGGCTGGCTGAAAAGTCTTGTGCAATGCAATCAATGTGGGAGCCCCCCCATCAGTTGAATCGTTTCACCCAAGTAATCGTATAACTTCTGCTTGACACGCCCTCAAAACCTCGCAAATATCGCGCCCCATGTTGTACGACGACGTATAACAAATAATAAAAACAACAAAACAAAGGGAGCCTCACTGTGAGTCAATCCGCCCGTCATTCCTGCACGCGCCTGGGCCTTCTCGGCCTCGGCAGCCTGGCCGTCACCCTGCCGCTGGGTGCCAACGCCGAAGGCTTTATCGACGACGCCAAGGCCACGCTCAACCTGCGTAATGCCTACTTCAATCGCAACTTCACCAACCCGACCAACCCCCAGGGCAAGGCCGAAGAGTGGACGCAGAATTTTATCCTTGATGCCAAGTCCGGCTTTACCCAGGGCACGGTCGGTTTCGGGATTGACGTGCTGGGCCTGTATTCGCAAAAGCTTGATGGCGGCAAAGGCACCGCCGGCACCCAACTGTTGCCGGTGCATGACGATGGCCGCCCCGCCGACAATTTCGGGCGTCTGGGTGTCGCGCTGAAAACCAGGCTGTCGAAGACCGAGTTGAAGGTTGGCGAATGGATGCCGGTGCTGCCGATCTTGCGTTCCGATGATGGCCGCTCCCTGCCCCAGACCTTTCGTGGCGGCCAGGTCACCTCCAATGAAATCGCCGGCCTGACGCTCTACGGTGGCCAGTTTCGCGGCAACAGCCCACGCAACGACGCGAGCATGGAAGACATGTTCATGAACGGCAAAGCCGCGTTCACTTCGGACCGTTTCAACTTCGGCGGCGGCGAATACACTTTCAACGACAAACGTACCCAGGTCGGCCTGTGGTACGCCGAACTGACTGATATCTATCAACAGCAGTACCTCAACCTCACCCACAGCCAGCCGCTGGGAGACTGGACCCTGGGCGCCAACCTCGGGTTCTTCAACGGCAAGGAAGACGGCAGCGCCCTGGCCGGCGACCTCGATAACAAGACCCTGTTCGCCCTGCTCTCGGCCAGATACAACGGCCATACCTTCTATGTTGGCCTGCAAAAACTCAGCGGCGACAGCGCCTGGATGCGCATCAACGGCACCAGCGGCGGCACTCTGGCCAACGACAGCTACAACGCCAGCTACGACAACGCCAAGGAAAAGTCCTGGCAGGTGCGCCACGACTTCAACTTTGTGGTGCTCGGCGTTCCTGGGCTCACCCTGATGAACCGCTATATCAGCGGCAGCAATGTACATACCGGGGCGATCACCGACGGCAAGGAGTGGGGACGTGAGTCGGAGTTGGCCTACACGGTGCAGAGCGGTGCGCTGAAGAACCTCAATGTGAAGTGGCGCAACTCGACCATGCGTCGGGATTTCAGCAATAACGAGTTCGATGAGAACCGGATTTTTATCAGCTATCCGATTTCGTTGTTGTAGGTTCAAGAGTCGAACTCGATCTCAAAGGTGCCACACATCCATGTGGGAGCTGGCTTGCCAGCCCCCACCTTTGATCTCATGTGCCTGGAAGGACGTTGACAACACCAGGAATCCCTAACACTATTTCCCTATAGTCATACGACAACCTACAACAAAAATCTGGAAGGCCCATGACCACCACCACCCCCGCTCCCTTCAACCGTCTGTTGCTCACTGGTGCCGCCGGCGGCCTGGGCAAAGTCCTGCGTGAACGCATGCGTCCTTATGCCCAGGTGCTGCGCCTTTCGGATATCGCTGAAATGGCCCCCGCCACCGACGCTCGCGAAGAGGTACACACCTGCGACCTGGCCGACAAACACGCCGTGCATCAGTTGGTAGAGGGCGTCGACGCCATCCTGCACTTTGGCGGCGTTTCGGTGGAGCGCTCGTTCGAAGAGGTGCTGGGCGCGAACATCAGCGGCATTTTCCATATCTACGAAGCGGCCCGCCGCCACGGGGTCAAGCGGGTGATCTTCGCCAGCTCCAATCACGTGATCGGTTTCTACAAACAGGGCGAGCAACTCGACGCCCATTCCCCGCGCCGCCCGGACAGTTACTACGGCCTGTCCAAGTCCTACGGCGAAGACATGGCCAGTTTCTACTTCGACCGTTATGGCATCGAGACCGTGAGCATCCGTATCGGCTCCTCGTTCCCGCAACCGCAGAACCGCCGGATGATGCACACCTGGCTGAGTTTCGACGACCTGACCCAACTGCTCGAACGCGCGCTGTACACGCCCAACGTCGGCCATACCGTGGTGTACGGCATGTCGGCCAACCTCGACACCTGGTGGGACAACCGCTACGCCGCGCACCTGGGCTTTACCCCCAAGGACAGCTCCGAAGTGTTCCGCGCCCAGGTCGAAGCCCAACCGCCCGTGGCCACCGATGACCCGGCCAAGGTCTACCAGGGCGGTGCGTTCTGCGCGGCGGGGCCGTTCGGTGACTGAGTGCCCCGCAACCCAAGGGAATGACCATGACTGCTGAACTGATTGTCGATGCCCGCAATGCGGTGGGCGAATGCCCGGTGTGGGTGCCCGAAGAAAACGCCCTGTATTGGGTAGATATCCCCAACGGCGGCCTGCAACGCTGGAGCGCCGCCACCGGCCATCTGGCAGCGTGGAAAGCCCCAGAGATGCTCGCCTGTATTGCGCGCACCCAAGCAGGCAATTGGGTCGCCGGCATGCAAACCGGCTTCTTCCAACTCACGCCCCACAACGACGGCAGCCTCGACACCGTGCCGCTGGCCAGCCTCGAACATTCACGCCCGGACATGCGTTTGAACGATGGCCGCTGCGATCGCCAGGGCCGTTTCTGGGCCGGCAGCATGGTGCTGGACATGGGCTTGAACGCCGCCGAGGGCGTCCTTTATCGCTATGGGTCCGGGGCTGCGCCCCACGCGCTACTGGAGGGGTTCATCACCCTCAACGGCCTGGCCTTCAGCCCCGATGGTCGCACGATGTACGCTTCCGATTCGCACCCGAAGGTGCAAAAGGTCTGGGCGTTCGACTACAACATCGAGACCGGCACGCCGTCCAATCGCCGCCTGTTCATTGATATGAACGACTTCCCCGGGCGTCCCGACGGTGCAGCCGTGGACGCCGAGGGCGGTTACTGGATCTGCGCCAACGACGCCGGGTTGGTTCACCGTTTCACCCCGGACGGTCGCCTGGACCGCTCCCTGAGCGTGCCCGTGAGAAAACCCACCATGTGCGCCTTCGGTGGCAGCCGCCTGGATACTCTGTACGTCACCTCCATCCGCGACGACCCGAGTGAACAGTCGCTGTCTGGTGGCGTGTTCGCCCTCAACCCCGGCGTCCAAGGACTGCCCGAACCCCGCTTCATCGTTTAATCGCTGTGCCTTGAATACAACAATAACAAGACAGGAGTGACTTCCATGGACTTCAAACGCACCTTGCTCGCCGCTGCAATCTTCACCCTCAGCAGCGCCGCCCACGCGCTGGAAATCAAGTTCGCCGACATCCACCCCGCTGGCTACCCCACCGTGGTCGCCGAAGAAAACATGGGCAAGGCCCTGACCAAGGCGAGCAACGGCGAGCTGACCTTCAAGTACTTCCCCGGCGGTGTGCTGGGCTCCGAGAAGGAGGTGGTCGAACAGGCCCAGGTCGGCGCCGTGCAAATGACCCGCGTCAGCCTCGGCATCGTCGGCCCGGTGGTGCCGGACGTGAACGTGTTCAACCTGCCGTTCGTATTCCGCGACCAGGCGCATATGCGCAAGGTCATCGATGGCGAGATCGGCGACGAGATCCTCGCCAAGATCACCAACTCCGAGTTCGGCCTGGTGGCCCTGGCCTGGATGGATGGCGGCACGCGCAATCTCTATACCAAGAAACCGGTGCGCAAGATCGAAGACCTCAAGGGCATGAAGATCCGCGTGCAAGGCAACCCGATTTTCATCGAAGCCTTCAACGCCATGGGCGCCAACGGCATTGCCATGGACACCGGCGAGATCTTCAGCGCCCTGCAGACCGGGGTCATCGACGGCGCGGAAAACAACCCGCCGACCTTGCTGGAACACAACCACTTCCAGAACGCCAAGTACTACACCCTCACCGAACACCTGATCCTGCCTGAACCCATCGTGATGTCGAAAATCACCTGGAACAAGCTCGACCCCGCCCAGCAGGACATGGTCAAGGCCGCCGCCAAGGCCGCCCAGGCTGATGAGCGCGTGCTCTGGGACGCCAAGTCCGCCAGCAGTGAAGAGAAACTCAAGCAGGCCGGCGTGGAGTTCATCACCGTCGACAAAAAGCCATTCTATGAGGCCACTGCTGCGGTGCGTGCCAAGTACGGTGCGCCGTATGCGGACATGATCAAGCGCATCGACGCGGTTCAATAACCTCCCCTGCCCCTGCATAAGGCCCGGCGCGGTCGGCATCGACGCGCCCGGTCACGGTGAACGCCATGAAGACTTTACTGCTGCGCTTCAATGACCGCCTTTACATGACCTGCATCTGGGTCGCCGGCCTTTCCGTCCTGGGGGTCGCCTTGATCATTCCCTGGGGTATCTTCACCCGCTACGCCCTCGGCACCGGTTCCAGCTGGCCGGAGCCCACCGCCATCCTGCTGATGCTGGTGTTCACCTTTATCGGCGCCGCTGCCAGTTATCGTGCCGGTGCGCACATGTCGGTGGCGATGATCACTGACCGCTTGCCGCCTGTCCAACGCCGCCTCGTCGGCATCCTCTCGCAACTGCTGATGGGCACCATCTGCGTGTTCATGACGATTTGGGGCACCAAGCTGTGCCTGTCCACCTGGAACCAATTCATGAGCGCCATCCCCACCCTGCGCGTGGGCATTACCTACATGCCGATCCCGATTGGCGGCGTACTGACCCTGGTATTCGTGGTCGAAAAGCTGCTGCTCGGTGACCAGAGCAACCGCAAGGTGGTGCGTTTCGACCTGGTTGAAGAAAACGAAGGGGCCGCCTGATATGGACGCATTGATTCTGTTGGGCAGCTTTGTTGCATTGATTCTGATCGGCATGCCGGTGGCCTATGCATTGGGGCTGTCGGCGCTGATTGGCGCGTGGTGGATCGACATCCCGTTCCAGGCCCTGATGATTCAGATTGCCGGTGGGGTGAACAAGTTTTCGCTGATGGCGATTCCGTTCTTCGTGCTGGCCGGGGCGATCATGGCCGAGGGCGGTATGTCGCGGCGCCTGGTGGCCTTTGCCGGGGTGCTGGTGGGCTTTGTGCGTGGTGGGTTGTCCCTGGTCAATATCATGGCTTCGACGTTTTTTGGCGCGATTTCCGGCTCATCCGTGGCCGATACCGCCTCGGTCGGCTCGGTGCTGATTCCAGAAATGGAACGGCGTGGTTATCCGCGCGAATTCGCCACCGCAGTGACCGTCAGCGGTTCGGTGCAGGCGCTGCTGACGCCGCCCAGCCATAACTCGGTGCTGTACTCCCTGGCGGCGGGCGGCACCGTCTCCATCGCCTCGCTGTTCATGGCCGGCGTGGTGCCGGGATTGTTGATGAGCGCGTGCCTGATGGTGCTCTGCCTGATCTTCGCGAAAAAGCGCGACTACCCCAAAGGCGAAGTCATCCCCTTGAAGCAGGCGCTGAAGATCGCCGCCGACGCGCTCTGGGGCTTGATGGCCATGGTGATCATCCTCGGCGGCATCCTGTCGGGCATCTTCACCGCCACCGAGTCGGCGGCGATTGCGGTGTTGTGGGCATTCTTCGTGACCATGTTCATCTACCGCGACTACAAATGGCGCGAGCTGCCCAAACTGATGCATCGCACGGTGCGCACCATTTCCATCGTGATGATCCTGATCGCCTTCGCCGCCAGCTTCGGCTACATCATGACCCTGATGCAGATCCCGGCGAAGATCACCACGCTGTTCCTGACCCTGTCGGACAACCGCTACGTGATCCTGATGTGCATCAACGTCATGCTGTTGTTGCTCGGCACGGTGATGGACATGGCGCCGCTGATTCTGATCCTCACGCCTATCCTGATGCCGGTGATCCTGGGCATCGGCGTCGACCCGGTCCACTTCGGCATGATCATGCTGGTGAACCTCGGCATCGGTCTGATTACACCGCCGGTGGGCGCAGTGCTGTTCGTCGGCGCGGCGGTGGGCAAGACCAGTATCGAGAAAACCGTGAAGGCCCTGCTGCCGTTTTATGCGGTGTTGTTCTTGGTGCTGATTGCGGTGACCTACGTTCCGGCGTTGTCGCTGTGGTTGCCCCACTTGGTGCTGTAAAGGCGAACCAATGTGGGAGCTTGCCTGCGGTAGCGATCTGTCAGTCAACGCATTCATGACTGATACACCGCTATCGCAGGCAAGCCAGCTCCCACAGTTGAATCCTCAGTGTTTGTTTTGACTTCACTAGGCAGGTCAATCGTGATTGAGCTTACTGATCAATTCACCCATCTGGTGCTCGCCCCCGCCCTCGGCGCCAGCCTCGTCAATTGGACGGTACGCGCCACCGGGCAGCCGTTGTTGCGGCACAGCGACGGGCACGCGATCAATACCGGGCTGCCGGGCAAGCTGGGCTGCTATCCATTAGCGCCCTGGTCCAACCGCATCGCCCACGGCGGCTTCGACAACCCCGGTGGCTGGCTGGCACTGGCACCCAATAGCCTCACTGACCCTTTTCCGATTCACGGTTCGGCCTGGCAGCAGGCATGGGAGGTGACAAGCCAGTCAGAACATGAAGTGGCGTTGGAGCTGCGCTGCGAAACGCCCTTCGCCTATCACGCCCGCCAGCGGTTTCGCTTGAACAACGGTGAGTTGAATATCCAATTGTGTGTGACTCACCTGGCCAAGCAACCCGCCTGGCATGGGCTGGGCTTGCATCCGTACTTGCCGCGCCGGCCGGGTACGCGGCTGCAGGCCAAGGCTAGGCAAGTGTGGATGAGTGATGCAGCCAAGCTGCCCACCGCGTTGGCACCGGTTCCCGAGACCTGGGATTTCAGGCAACTCAAAGGGTTGCCAGAGGGGCTGGTGGACAACGCCTTTTGCGGCTGGGATGGGCACTGCTTGATCGAACAACCGGAGCTTGGCTACCGCCTCGAATGCCAGGCCAGCGGCGCCGATTACTTCCTGCTGTACTGCCCGCCGGGGTTGGAATTTTTCTGCATCGAGCCGGTGAGTCATCCGGTGAATGCCCATCACCTGGCGGGCAAGCCTGGCCTGAAATTGCTGGAACAAGGCCAGTCAACCCACCTCAATCTGAACCTGAAATACATGCCAAATGTCAGGGCGGTGAATTCTTAAGGCGCCCGGCAGTATCGATACTCACCACCACCGACAACCCCGGCCGCAAGCGCTCACTCTCGGCCTGGTCCGGGTCCACGATGATGCGCACCGGCACCCGCTGGGCGATCTTGACGAAGTTGCCGGTGGCGTTGTCCGCCTGCAACAGGCTGAACTCAGAACCGGTGGCCGGGGAAATATGCTGCACCGTGCCATGGAATTTGCGGTGGTTCAGCGCATCCACGGTGAACGTCACCGGCTGGCCGACCTGCACATTGTCCATCTGGGTTTCTTTCATATTGGCAATCACCCACAACTGCTTGGGCACCAGGGCCATCAGTTGCGCGCCGGAATTGACGTAGGCGCCCAGGCGCACGCCGATCTGCCCGAGCTGACCATCCCGTGGCGCCGTGATGCGTGTATTGGACAGGTCGATGCGCGCCAGTTCCACCGCCGCCTCGGCGCTCGCGACAGCTGCCTCCAGGGAGCCGCGGTTGACGATCACCGTCTGCAGATCCTGGCGCGCGATTTCCAGGCTGGCCTGGGCCTGGGCCACGGCAGCGATGGTCTGTGCGTTGGCGGCACGGGTCACGTCCAGTTCGCGTTTGGAGACCGAACCGTCACTGATCAACTCTTCATTGCGGCGCAAATCCGCAGTGCTCTTGCGTGCCTGGGCCTGGCTGTCGACCAACGCGGCCTGGCGCAGCTTGATGGTCGCTTCGGCGCTGTTGCGTTGCTGCACCACGTTGGCCAACGAGGCCTTCTGCACCGCCAGTTGCGCCAGGGCCTGGTCGAGGCGTTGCTTGTAGATACGGTCATCCAGGCGCACCAGCAGGTCGCCGGTCTTGACGTACTGGAAGTCCTGCACCGGCACTTCGAACACATAGCCGCTGAGCTGCGGGCCGATAATCGTCACCTGCCCACGCACCAAAGCGTTCTCGGTGGTTTCCACCGCGCTGCTGAACGGCGGCAGTTGCCAGGCGTACAGCACGATCAGCACACCGATGATGGCGATGGCGGCAAAGCCCAGGGACGAGATGATGCGCACGCGCAAGGGCCGCAATTGGGTAGGCACTGCGCCCGGGGGCGTGCTGCCTTCCGGCGTGGCGGCGATGGCGGTCGTGGTGGTGGTTGAAGGTTCAGTCATGAAGTTGCGCCGCTGGGTTGAACAGGAGGAATTGCCTTGGTGGTGCTCATCAACCACAGGCTACGGGCGAAGATCCACAGCATGGTCAGGATCGCGATAATCGCGATCAGCATGAAGACATCGTTGTAAGCCATGACGTTCGCCTCGCGGGTGGCCGCCGTGGCCAGGCTGCGGATGCCCATGAGGTTACGCAGTTCCGGGTCAGCGACGATCTTGCCATAGGCCGCCCCACCACTCTGCACCCGCGCCGCCACAAGCGGGTCGATCAGGGTCAGGTGCTCGACGATCATGCTCGAATGGTACTTCTCGCGCACGATCTGGAAAGTGCCCAGCAACGCCGCACCGATCAGGCCGCCGAGGTTCTGGCAGATCCCGAACATCACCGAGAAGCTCACCAGGTTGCGCGGGTTGGTCAGTACGTTTTTGGTTCCCAGCACCATGGTCGGCCCCAGGAAGAACGTACCGCCGAAGCCTAGCAGGAACTGGCTGATATAGAGGTTCTGCGGGCGGGTCAGGTTGCTGGAAAAACTGTCCATCACCGAACCGGTCGCCATCAGCGCCAGGGAAATGATCAGCGGCATCAGCAAATGCGCCGGGTTGATCGTCAGCGCGCTGACCACCAGCCCGGCAATCGCCCCGGCCAGCATCACCACGTACAGGGTGTGCATCTGCTGGTAGCTCATATTCAACATCTGCATGAACCCCACCGCACCGGTGGATTGCTCGGACAGCACCATGCGAATCAGCACCACCGCCAACGCCAGGCGGATCATCACGCCGCTGCCCAGCCAGCGCGTCATCAGCATCGGGTTGCTGCGGTTATGCTCGATGGCGAGCCCCGCCATGATCAGCACCAGGGAACAGGCCGAGGCTACGCCGATCCACGGCGCTTCCAGCCACCAGTCGATGCGCCCCAGGGACAGCACCGCACAGAGCAACGCCACGCCGCTGGAGAGGATGGCAAAGGTGAGAAAATCGAGCTTTTCAAAGGTCTTGAAGCGATCGCCCGGCGGCAGCTTGAGCAGGAACACGCAGCCCAGGCAGATCAGCGCCAGGCCCAGTTCGAACAAATACAGCCCGCGCCATTCAGCGATTTGCAGCAAGTCTTCAGAAAACAGCCGCGCCAGGGGCAGCGCCAATTGCGCGGTACCCAGCCCCAACACCAAAGCTTTCAACCGCCACTTGGCCGGGAATGCCTGGATCATGTAGTACAAGCCCAACGAACTCAGCGCCGCACCCACCATGCCATGGGCGGCCCGTACCGCAATCGCCGAACTGAGGTCATTGACGAACAAGTGGCCGAAGGTCACCAGCGCATAGAGCACCAGGAACACCTCGGTAAACGCGCGCAGGCCGAACTGCTGACGAAACTTCACCAGCAGCAGGTTCATGCACACATTGGTCATTACATAAGCGGCAGGCAGCCAGGCCATTTCCGCGGTGGTCGCGCCCAGGGCGCCTTGCAGGTATTGCAGGTTGGCGATGACCAGGGCGTTACCCAAGCCACCGGTGATTGCCACCAGCACGCCGACCAGCGCGAAGAGCCAGCGCTTACGCGTAGGATGCAGCGGCGTCGACGGCGAGCCAGGCAGGCTCGGCCGCTCGTGGGGTTGCCAGGTGTGGGGGGTGTATTTATCCATTCGGTGACCTTGGTAAGCCGGGGTGCAAGGCCGGTGAATCCGTTACACAGAGGAACAGTAACCTGAGAGGCGTTCATGTTGCCATCTTGAGGACGCAATTGATCGTCAATGGGGCACAGTCAAATGGGGTCCACTGCCTGGGATCATTTGTCTTGCCCCTTCGTTCGGGCTACATGCCCAGCGCTTGAACTCAGCGATCAGGGTCCGGCTTGATCGCTATATCAGGCACCGGCTTATAGAACGGTCCATAGTCCAGCAGTAGCTCCTCGCCTCTCTTGATGTCCTTGAGCGCCACATAGAACGTCAGGTTTTTCCCGACCGCGATGGACACGACATTGTTGGACATCCACGCAGGCCCCTCGCCCAGTTGCGAGGTATTGATCAGGCTCAGGGTGTTGCCCGTGTGCAGGCCGCTCACCGTCCGGGTACCCGAGCGCGTACCGAACAGGTAAGTCATTACAGCCCGCGAACCTTGCTTGCGCTGCTCCTCGAACAGTGACGCTTCGTCTGCATGGTATTTGCCTGCATAAGGGCCAAGCACTTCAAATTGGGGGATATCGCGCCGCGCCCATACCGAAGCGCCGCGAGCCGGCCCCCCATCGTCCAACGGCGTGACCACCTCCAGGGCATCGTCAAATCGGGTCTGATGCTGGCCTTCGGTGCGCAGCCAGTCTTTGATCGACGCCTTGATCTGTGCTGAAACCCTCGCCTTAGTCGGGCTATCAAGCCCATCGAGCACGCCATTCCAGTGGGAGATGCGGATGTCATCGATCGGGCCTTCGAGTGATTGGGTCAAGCTGATTCTGGGGTTCACCGGGTCCTGCAGAATCGGCAGCGTGTTGTCGATCTGATGACGAGGCAATGTCGGGAAATCGCTGGGTTCAACCTTGATCACCACGGGCGGAACTGTCGCAGCGGGGGCTGGGGCCTCCAGGCCTTGCGTTGTGCCGGCGCCGACCTTTGATGGTGGCGGGTCCAAGGGCTCTGATGCGGGGCGTTTTCGTGGACTTTCTGTAATCGATTGCTCAGGAACGGGGCGCGGCCCGGTGCCTTGCTGTAACCGTCTGAAACGTTGCGAGGCGATCGCTGTAAACGAGCCGTCCGCTCTCACGTACTTACTCCAAAGGTCTGGACTAAGCCTGTGCTGTTGCACAAACTGCGCCTGCGTGACGGAGTTGTCTGCGCTCTCGGCAAGCGCTTGCCACTGACGCAAAAGGTCACCGGTAATCCTGCGATAGCCGCCATCGGTTACATTCTTCATCAGGGCTTCGCCGGCCGCCGACAGGCCACCATCAGGACGGACATACGCTCTGAACGAATGCACACTCAGGTTATGCTGAACGGCGAACCCCTCCATGGTCATGGTCTCACGCGCCTGCTGAGTCAGCTTTTGCCACCTATCGATATGCGTTTCGGTCACCCTGCCCGCCACCATGTTGGCAGAGCGGTCGCGCACCGTCACACCGGCAGGGCTCAGTTTGCCGTCAGGCTGCACGTAATACTCAAAGGTTCTCGGGGATAGATGTTTCTGGCGAGCAAAGCCCCTGCGTGTAAGGCTTTGTTGCTGCGCGGGCGGCAACGCCTCCCACTCGCGCAAATGCCCAGCCGTGATCAACTCCATGCGCGCCCTCGGAACATGGGTGATCGGGCCCAGTGCGGCGCGCTCAAGGCGTTCGCTGGCGGTCGTTTTCAAGGAACCATCAGCGTTGACCCAGTCTCTCCAAGTGCCTGGATGGAGCCCGTTCTCGCTTGTGAACTGCGCTTGCGTGATCGCATTATTCGGGTCCTCGAAATAGGCTTTCCACTGGCGAAGGTGGTCGTCGGTAATCTTGTTAGGGGCAATACCGACCACCCTGTCCATCAGTTCTCTACCGACCGGCCCCAATGTACCGTCTCGCCGCACATGGGTTTTGAATGAGCCTGGATTAACGTGATAAAGCTCGGCAAACCCCTCGAGCGTCATTTCGTCACGCTCCGTCTGTGGCATGTCTTGCCAATCACGGATATGGGTTTCAGTCACGGTATAAAATGGCGTATTGGGTGCACGGTCGCGCACCGCCACGCCGATAGCGGTCAACTGACCATCTGGTTTTACATAGCGATTGAACACTTTCGGGTGCAGATGTTGCTGCCGGGCGAAGCCTGCGGGGGTAAGGCTTTGCTGCTGCTCCAATGATAACGCCTGCCAAGCGCGCAAATGATCGGCCATGGGGGTCTGGGCCTGAACAGCGGACGCCCGTGCGGCGCTTTGCAGTGCGCGTTCCAGACGCTGCGCGCCCGCCCCCTTCAACGAGCCATCCGCGTTGACGTACTGCGCCCAGCTACGTTGGCTGAGCCCGTGCTGGCTCACGAACTGCGCTGACGTCAATGAGTTGCCTGGTTGCCTGAAAAGCTCATCCCACTGGCGTAAATGATCATCGGTAATCTGGTTACTTTTGGTGGGAACAGAGGAGTTGATCAGCGTTTCCCCGCGGGTCATCAGGGTACCGTCCTTGCGCGCATACGTTTTGAAAGTACCCGGCCGAAGGTTATGAAGAACAGCAAACCCTTCCTGGGTCATTTCGTCACGCTGCGCCTGGGTCATGTTTTTCCACTCACGCACATGCGTTTCGGTCACCTTTGCGGTGAATGCGTTGGCAGGGCGATCACGCACGAGCACGCCGCTATCGGTTAACTGACCGTCTGGCTTTACGAAAAACTCAAAGGTTTTCTGTGTGAGTTTATTCTGCTTGGCAAAGCCCTTTCGGGTCAGCCTAATCTGCTCCTGCGGCGACAATGCCTCCCAGGCCTTCAAGAGCTCAGCAGTGATCTGCCCGCCGCCGGGTGCACCCAGGCGTTGCCATTCGTCGCCTTGTACATGCTGAACCAACAACTCGGTTTGCCGGTTGTTGTGATAAACCCGGGCCTGCACGACGCCCTCTTCCGTGCGAGACACCTGGCGCACCTCATACACCGCTGTGTCACCGTTGCTGTCGGTATGGCGTATGTGCGAGGAGTGCCCATCGGCTGCCACATATACGCCCTGGCTGTTGCGTGTGAGCCCTGCGATTTTGGATTCAGGCACTTTGAAGTGCCCGAACAGCTCATGGCTCAACTCACTTGGCCCATCGAAGCTCGCAGTGTCCACCTCACCGTCGACAGCATGGGTTGCGGCCTTGAACTCATCGAGCGGGCCGCCATAAGGCCGCATCGCGTCGGCATCGAATGCATACCACTTGCCACCCTTGAGCACCGCGGCCCCCTCCACCGTCTGGCCTGCCACCTTCACGGTGCCCGTTGCGGCGGCTTCGTACTGTTTGCTGATCGCCTTCAACACGTCATAACTGCCGGTGGCGCCCCTGAGCTTGTTGACGGCCTTGAGGCCTTTGGACAATACATAGAGACCAGCGCTACCCACCAACCTGGGCAAATCGCCCACCCCGCCGACGGGGTTGAGTACGTCAATGGTCGCCACGCCGATGACCTTGACCGCCCGCAATGCCTTGGCCCCGGCAGACAACGCAGAACGGCCGACCTTGAGCAACTTTCCTGCGGTGGCGGTGCCGGCGGTAAGAAAACCGAATACATCCAGCAAGAGGTCAAAAGCACCCGCGCCATACTGCCCGTTCTGAAAATTGACAATGGCGGACCTGAACGGGATCAGGTTCAACAAAAACTCGCTCAACTGTGCGTTCGCCTTGTCCAAGGCGGTTTGCCCACGGGCCTGCTGTTTGATAGCGGGATCGTCGAGGTCCAAGTGTTCGACAAACGCCGTGGCAACCCCATGGGATCGAGCGCTGGTAAAGCTATCCCAAGGCGCGTTATTCAGCGGTCGCCCACGTCCCAGATCATCGGCTTTATGGCTGGGCGTGAATAGTTTGGTCGTCGAAACCTTGTTGCCATCCCTGTCTTCCTTAACCTTTGTATTGTAAAGGCTCGTCTTTTCAATCGTGCCTTTATTGAAGTCGATGACGTAGGCGTGCGACGTGCCTTGCAGCTCTGTTTTGACCAGCAGCCCCGGTTCATTTTGAGCATACGTATTATTGAAATGCCCATCCATGACGTATGAGCCTTTCTGGAAAAAACTGACGTTTCCAAACTCGAAATGCTTGCGATCCTGTAAGGGCAGTTGCGAGATCATGTGCCTGACCGTTGTATTGACGGCGGCCTTTTTTTCCTCCATTGCACGGCTGAACTGCCGTTCGAATTCTGCCGGCACGCCAAATTGTCGATTGGCGTTCAAACCCGTTAGTACCCTTTGCAGGTCGTTGCCCTTGAGCGAGCTGCTGGGTTCGTGCGCCTTGAAAGGCCGGGACTCCAGCCAGTCGTCCATGGCGACATCCAAGAGCGAAATCCCTCCCCCTTCAATCTTTACGTAGTGCTGATCAACAGCAAATACTTTTTCTTCGAAAAACGCGCCAAGGTCGCCAAATCGCTCCTTGAGCTTGGTCAGGGCGATCTCTTTTCGCGTGGGCAATGCCTTATCCAGTGCGTGGGAGGCAGTGAGCCGGGTGTCCAACTGCGCGTTGAATGCGGCCCTTGCCGATTCAAGTTGCGCGGGTGGATAGTCGCCGTTCTGTCTTTTTGTGAGAACGCCACTGGCCACGGCCCAGTCCAGCAATGCCACCGTCTCTGCCGCTTGGGTAACTCCTGGGTCAACCCGCCGTGCTTCTTGTGCCTCGCTCATGACCTGGGCAAACGTCATGCCGGGGACTTTGCCCGGCGTCTGCGCCTCAATCGTCATCGCAGCAATCGCCAGGCTGGCCCATGCCTGGCTGCCGACTTTCACCGTCGCAGGAATGTCTTTGATCAGAAATTGCGGCGCCGACTTGGCCAGCAACAGGTACGCGCCGACACTTGCCAGTGCAGCGCTGGTTTTGCCAGTACGACTCAAATGTTCGGCCAAGCCAGCCACCACCGTGGATGCGTGGTGTCCCCCATGCGTGTCACCGCCCAGATCAAACCCGGCGACGCTGTTGCAATCGGGTGCGGTGATCGACTCAGGGTCCATCTGCAATGCGATAGCGGCCAGTAGGTAATCGCTCGCGCTGCTTTCGCTGTCAATGCCCTGCATTGTTTGCTGCAGCGCGTTGCCCATCCGTTGCCCTTGCGGGGAATTGACCAGCGCTTCGAGTATTTTGGCCGGGTCGCTCCCCACTTCTGCCGGCAGCGGCTGGCGATACCGCAGGAACTCCAGTACGCCACCCTTGGTTTGCATCACCAGCGGCTGGTCGCCCAGAGGGTGTGCGTAATTCATCGTCGCAAGGCGCAAACGCCGCTGCGCATCTGCACTCAAGGGATTTGGCCAGGATAATGCCCCGCCCAAATGGCCCAGTGAGAAGACAGGACTGTTGGGTAATGGCAAATTCTGGCTGGGACGCTGGGGCGTCAACGACGGTTCAAGGTCATCGGCCACAAGCGGTGGCCGTTTTTCAGCTGCTGCCAAGGGAAGCGAAAAATGCGTATGTGCTGCGGTAATTGTCATAAAGCGCCTGTGCATAGTCGAAGAATCATCCAGGCAAAAGCGCGTTTCGGCGCTTGCGGCCGTTCACTGAGTGTCACCGCTCAATGAGGAGGTTCCTGACCAAGTACAAGATTTCGTGACAGTGCACAGGTACAGCGTCAGAGCAACGCGCTGGCTAGCATCCCAATCGCCACCACTCCACACAGGCTGGCGAACCCCACTTGCAACACCCGCGCAGGGATCACCGAACACAGCCGCCTTCCCGCCAACATGCCGACGACGCTCGCACCAATAAACACCCAGCCCACCGGCTCGATGCTCACGCCCGCATGAAACGCACCGGCCACGCCGATCAGCGACAGCAGGCTGACCACCATTAACGACGTGGCGACGATCCCGCGCATCTGCACGTCGGTCAGTTGCTTGAACGCCGGCACGATCAGGAAGCCGCCGCCCACGCCCAGCAAACCTGAAACGGCGCCGGTCACGGCTCCCAACGCCGCCAGGGTGGCGCTGCATTTGGCGGTCCAGGCCAGGCGACCGGTCTGCTGGTTGAGCATGCAGTTTTTCTGGCCCCACGACGCCGCACCATGGTCACTCGGCCCAGCCTCGCGCTTTTCCCGTTGCAGCATGCGCCAGGCCACCAGCACCATCAGCGCGCTGAACAGCCCCATCAGCACCGGTTCCGACAGTTGGTGGGCGACAAACACGCCCAACGGCGAAAACAGCGCCCCGAGCAGGGCGATCAGTAACGCCGCACGGTAACGCACCAAGCCATGACGCAAGCCATCAATGGCGCCAACCGCTGCCGCTGCGCCCACCGCAAGCAATGACACCGGCGCGGCCTGGGTCATGGTCAAGCCCAGCCCCAGCACCAGCGCCGGCACCCCAAGGATGCCGCCGCCCGCGCCAGTCAGGCCCATGACCAGGCCCATCAATACCCCTAACAGACTGGCGAGCAGCATTCAGTCCACCTTGCTCAGACGGGTCAGCCACTCGCGGCCCTTGAGCATGCCATTCCAGTAGAACCACGGCAGCAGCGTGGCCTTGAGGAACCACATCGAACGGCGTGCTTGCGTAGGGTCGAGGGGAAAGGTCGGCAGCAACGTGCCGCCATAGCCAAACTCGGCCAGCACCACCTTGCCCTTCTCCACCGTCAGTGGGCAGGAACCATAGCCGTCATATTTGAGCGGCAAAGGTGCCTGCTTGCGCAGGGCCAGCAGGTTTTCGGCCACCACCACAATTTGCTTGCGCACCGCTGCCGCCGTCTTGGCGTTGGTGGTGCCGCACACATCGCCCAGGCCGAAGATATGCGGGTAGCGCAGGTGTTGCAGGCTATGGGGGTTCACTTCGCACCAGCCGGCGGCGTCGGCCAGCGGGCTCTGGCGGATAAAGTCCGGGGACAACTGCGGCGGTACGACGTGGAGCATGTCGAAGGTTTTCTCTTCGACCGTCGCGTTGCCTTCGGCGTCTTTGACTTCAAACCAGGCTTTGCGCGCCGGGCCGTCGACTTTCACCAGGTTGGAGTTGAACGCCAGGCGAGCGTTGTATTTTTCGACGTACTTCATCAGCGGCGGCACAAAGGTTGGCACACCGAACAACGCGGCACCGGCCAGGTTGAACTCGACGTCGATGTGTTTGAGATCGCCCTGCTTGAGCCAGTGGTCGCAGGACAGGTACAGGGCTTTTTGCGGCGCGCCGGCACATTTGATCGGCATCGCCGGCTGGGTGAACAACGCCTTGCCACCCTTGAGCTGCTGCACCAACTGCCAGGTGTACGCGGCATGCTCGTAGCTGTAGTTGGAGGTGACACCGTGCTGGCCGAGGGTGTCCTGCAGGCCTTCGATTTTTTCCCAGGCCAGGCGCAGGCCAGGGCAGACGATAAGGTTCTTCCACGTGACGCGCTGGCCGCTGTCGAGCACCAGGGTGTTTTCATCGGGAAGCAGTTCGCTGACGGCGGCCTGCACCCAACTGACGCCATTGGGCAGCACATCGGCCAGGGGCCGTCGGGTCTTGTGCAGGTCGTAGGCGCCGCCGCCGACCAGGGTCCAGGCCGGCTGGTAGCAGTGGTAGTCGTTAGGTTCGATGAGGGTGATGTTCAGGTGCGGGTCACGCTTGAGCAGGCTGGCCAGCAGGCCGATGCCTGCCGAGCCGCCGCCGATGACTACGATATCGCCACTGATGGTGGGTCCCCAGTGTTGTTCGGTCATTGTCTACTGCCTTTTTGAGTCAATGCACACAAGGGTCGCTGCCGGATGGCGTCACGCCCAACTTTTTATGACCGCGCCGCAATACAGCCCGGACAGGGTCTTCATCACTTGAATCACTTCGTGGCTGGCCAGCCCGTAGAAAATGTATTTGCCTTCCCGACGGGTGGCGACCAGCCCTTCATCGCGCAGGATGCCCAACTGTTGTGACAGGGTGGGCTGGCGTACGCCGGTCAGGGCTTCCAGCTCGCCGACGTTGCGCTCGCCCTGGGTCAACTGGCACAGGATCAACAAGCGATCTTCGTTGGCCAGGGCCTTGAGCAAGGCACAGGCCTTGGACGCCGATGCACGCAACTGGGCGACCTCGCCCTCACTCAACGTAGATTCCATTTGCCTCGGGTCCTTTATGTCACTTAAGCTCAAAACATTATGTGTAAACGTAAACTGATTGTAACCACTTTTTTCTTCAGCAGAGACAGCCGCCATGCCAGCGTTGATTCAAGCCTTTCTGGATGACGCATCGTCGACCTACACCTATATCGTCTATGAAGCCGATGGCGGCCCCTGCGCCATCGTCGACTCGGTGCTCAATTACGACCCGGCTTCGGGGCGTACCGATACGGCACAAGCCGACAAGGTGATTGCCTTTGTGCGCGAGCATGGCCTGCACGTGCAGTGGCTGCTGGAAACCCACGCCCATGCCGACCACCTGTCCGCCGCGCCCTACCTGCGCCGCACCCTTGGCGGCAAGATCGCGATAGGCGAGTCGATCAGCAAGGTGCAGGGCGTGTTCAAGAACCTGTTCAACCTGGAGCCGGAATTTCGCGTGGACGGCTCGCAGTTCGATCACCTGTTTGCGCCTGATGAAATCTTTCATATCGGCAACTTGAAGGCCCAAGCGTTGCATGTGCCCGGGCACACCCCCGCCGACATGGCCTATTTGATCGACGGCCGCTTGATCCTGGTGGGCGACACCCTGTTCATGCCCGACGTCGGCACCGCCCGCTGCGACTTTCCCGGCGGCGATGCGCGGCAGTTGTACGCGTCGATGCGCAAGCTGTTGGCGTTCCCTTCGGACACCAAGTTGTACGTGTGTCATGACTACCCGCCCGAGGGTCGAGAGGCCAAGTGCCAGACCACCGTGGCGGAACAGCGAGCGGGGAATATTCATGTGCATGATGGCGTGGATGAAGCGGCGTTTGTACAGATGCGCACCCAGCGTGATGCTGGATTGGGCATGCCAACGTTGTTGCTGCCGGCGATCCAGGTGAATGTGCGGGCTGGAAATATGCCGCCGGCAGAAGAGAACGGCGTGACGTACCTGAAAATCCCTCTCAACCAACTCTAGAAGCACCGCCCCCTGTGGGAGCTGGCTTGCCTGCGATAGCGGTGGGTCAGTTGGCCTATTTGCCCGATAGACAGCTCAATAACGACCAACAGTAACCACGATGCGAAGCGAGCCGCTCTTGCTCTTGCTCTTGCTCTTGCTCTGCTTTTGATCTTGATCTCAGGCGCCCCGTTAAACCACGCTGGCCGGAATTCGACAGGGATTTGGGGGGTAAACCGGCAGGGATGCCGGTTTAGCCGCCCCGCGCCATGGATGGCGCGTGGCGGCGGCCCCCCAAATCACTGGCGGATTGCGGGCACACCGAGCCTAAGCGAGGTGCCGAGTGGTGGGGCAAGAGCGCTTTGCTTACTTTCGCGCTTTTCGAAAGTGAGCCGCCGTCAGGGCGGAACCCTAAGTGGCCGTTACCGCAGCAATGGATATGTACACAATCCAGCTGCATTGACTGTGAGGCCGTCTTCGCAGGCAAGCCAGCTCCCACAGTTGGATCGTTAGGGTATCAGGTAGATAGTCGTCGGCTGTCAGGCCGCCATCGCAAGCAAGCCAGCTCCCACAGTTGGATCGTTAGGGTGTCAGGTAGATAGTCGTCGGCTGTCAGGCCGCCGTCGCAGGCAAGCCAGCTCCCACAGTTGGATCGTGGGGTGCCGTCATCACAGGCAAGCCCACATTTTGTCCCGTGTTGAATCAGGAACCAAGGCTGATGCCGTTGGCCGGCAATGGCAGTGCGGTTTTGTAGCGCACCTGCTTCAAGGCAAAGCTGGAGCGAATGTTCGCCACCCCAGGCACCTTGGTCAAAAAGTCCATCATGAAGCGCTCCAGCGACTGGATCGTGGGCACCAACACGCGGATCAAATAGTCCGGGTCGCCGGCCATCAGGTAGCACTCCATCACCTCAGGCCGATCCGAGATCGCCCCTTCGAATTGCTGCAGCGCCAGCTCGTTCTGTTTTTCCAGGCTCACGTGGATGAACACATTGACGTGCAGCCCCAGCAGATCAGCATCCAGCAACGTAACCTGCTCACGAATCAACCCCAGTTCTTCCATCGCCTTGACCCGGTTGAAACACGGCGTGGGCGACAGGTTGACCGAGCGAGCCAGGTCGGCATTGGTGATGCGGGCATTCTCCTGCAGGGCGTTGAGAATGCCGATATCGGTACGGTCCAGTTTGCGCATGAGACAAAATCACCTGTTTATTATGTTTATGCAGTTTTTTTATCCGCAAATAGCCGACGACGCAATGAAACAGAGATAAATATTCTTCTACGCCACGCCTATGATTGTTGTAGGACAAGATTTCTTCTACCCGAAGACTGACTGTCAGCTAGCGCGCCCACTACAAGAAATTCACAAGATAGAGCGTAGAAAGCCATGACCCAGCCGTATGCACCGCTGCGCCTGCACGTTCCCGAACCCTCGGGCCGCCCAGGCTGCAAGACCGACTTCACCTACCTGCGTTTGACCGACGCCGGCCTGGTACGCAAACCCGCCATCGACGTAGAGCCCGCCGACACCGCCGACCTGGCCAAGGGCCTGATCCGCGTGCTCGACGATAAGGGCCAGGCACTGGGCCCGTGGGCCGAAGGTGTCTCCACCGAGATCATGCGCCGCGGCATGCGCGCCATGCTCAAGACACGCATTTTCGACAACCGCATGGTGGTCGCCCAGCGCCAGAAAAAAATGTCGTTCTACATGCAAAGCCTTGGCGAAGAAGCCATCGGCAGCGCCCAGGCCCTGGCCTTGAATATCGACGACATGTGCTTCCCCACCTATCGCCAGCAAAGCATCCTGATGGCCCGCGACGTGCCGCTGGTGGACCTGATCTGCCAACTGCTGTCCAACGAGCGCGACCCGCTCAAGGGCCGCCAGTTGCCGATCATGTATTCGGTCAAGGAGGCGGGCTTCTTCACTATTTCCGGCAACCTCGCCACCCAATTCGTGCAGGGTGTGGGCTGGGGCATGGCCTCGGCGATCAAGGGCGATACCAAGATCGCCTCGGCCTGGATCGGCGACGGCGCCACTGCTGAATCTGACTTCCACACCGCCCTCACCTTCGCCCACGTGTACCGCGCGCCGGTGATCCTCAACGTGGTCAACAACCAGTGGGCGATTTCCACCTTCCAGGCCATCGCTGGCGGTGAAGCCACCACCTTCGCCGGACGCGGCGTCGGTTGCGGTATCGCCTCCCTGCGCGTGGACGGCAATGACTTTATCGCCGTGTACGCCGCCTCGGCCTGGGCCGCCGAACGTGCGCGCCGCAACCTGGGGCCAACGCTGATCGAGTGGGTCACCTACCGCGCCGGCCCGCATTCCACCTCCGATGACCCATCCAAGTACCGTCCCGCCGACGACTGGAGCCACTTCCCCCTGGGCGACCCGATTGCCCGCCTCAAGCAGCACCTGATCAAGATTGGCCAGTGGTCCGAAGAGGAACACGCGGCGGTCAGTGCAGAACTTGAAGCCGAAGTGGTCAAGGCGCAGAAGGAAGCCGAACAGTACGGCACCCTGGCCGGCGGCCAGATTCCAAGCGCCGCGACCATGTTCGAGGATGTCTATAAAGAGATGCCGGAGCACTTGAAGCGCCAGCGTCAAGAGCTGGGGGTGTGACATGAACGACCACAACAACAGTATCGAACTGGAAACCGCCATGACCACCACCACCATGACCATGATCCAGGCGCTACGCTCGGCCATGGATGTGATGCTTGAGCGTGACGACAACGTGGTGGTGTTCGGCCAGGACGTCGGTTACTTCGGCGGCGTGTTCCGTTGCACCGAAGGTTTGCAAACCAAATACGGCAGCTCGCGGGTGTTCGACGCACCGATCTCGGAAAGCGGCATCGTCGGCGTGGCCGTGGGCATGGGCGCCTATGGCCTGCGCCCGGTGGCGGAAATCCAGTTCGCCGACTACGTCTACCCCGCCACTGACCAGATCATTTCCGAAGCGGCGCGCCTGCGTTATCGCTCGGCCGGCCAGTTCACTGCGCCCTTGACCATGCGCATGCCCTGCGGCGGCGGCATCTATGGCGGCCAGACCCACAGCCAGAGTATCGAAGCAGTGTTCACTCAGGTCTGCGGCCTGCGCACGGTGATGCCGTCCAACCCCTATGACGCCAAGGGCCTGCTGATCGCCTCCATCGAAAACGATGACCCGGTGATCTTCCTCGAACCCAAGCGCCTGTATAACGGCCCGTTCGACGGCCACCACGACCGCCCGGTAACGCCGTGGTCCAAACACCCCCAAGCCCAGGTACCGGACGGCTACTACACCGTGCCCCTGGACGTGGCGGCTATCGTGCGCCCAGGTTCGGCTGTGACGGTGCTGACCTACGGCACCACCGTGTATGTGTCGCAAGTCGCCGCTGAAGAAACCGGCATCGACGCCGAGGTCATCGACCTGCGCAGTCTGTGGCCGCTGGACCTGGAGACCATCGTCAAGTCGGTGAAAAAGACCGGCCGTTGCGTGGTGGTGCATGAGGCCACGCGCACCTGCGGCTTTGGTGCCGAGTTGGTCTCGCTGGTGCAAGAACATTGCTTCCACCACCTGGAAGCGCCGATCGAACGCGTCACCGGTTGGGACACCCCCTACCCGCACGCGCAGGAATGGGCGTATTTCCCAGGGCCGTCCCGAGTGGGCGCGGCGTTGAAACGGGTCATGGAGGTCTGAATGGGCACGCACGTTATCAAGATGCCAGACATTGGCGAAGGCATCGCGGAAGTTGAATTATCGGTATGGCATGTAAAGGTCGGCGACTTGGTGGTTGAAGACCAGGTGCTGGCGGATGTGATGACTGACAAGGCGATGGTGGATATTCCCTCGCCGGTCCACGGCAAGGTGATTTCCCTCGGCGGCGAGCCGGGTGAGGTCATGGCAGTGGGCAGCATTTTGATCAGCATTGAAGTGGAAGGCGCAGGCAATACCAAGGATATGCCGGAGGTTGCCGAGCCGGCGAAGGCCGCGCCACCTGTGGCCGAAGCCAAACCGGTACAGGCGCCGGTAGAAAGCAAGCCCGCAGCAGCAGTGAAAGCGCCGCAAGCGCCCGTGGCCCGTGAAGCCAGCGAACGCCCGTTGGCCTCGCCTGCCGTGCGCAAACACGCGCTGGATGCAGGGATTCAACTGCGCTTGGTCCAGGGCACAGGGCCTGCGGGCCGGATTCTGCATGAAGACCTGGAGGCTTACTTGCGCCAGGGCCCGACAACGGCCGCCAGCGCCGCCAACCCGTATGCCGAGCGCACTGACGAACACCAGATCCCGGTGATCGGCATGCGCCGCAAGATCGCCCAGCGCATGCAGGACGCCACCCGCCGCGCCGCGCATTTCAGCTACGTGGAAGAGATCGACGTCACCGCCCTCGACGAGTTGCGCGTGCACCTCAACGAGAAGCACGGTGCGACACGCGGCAAGCTGACCCTGCTGCCGTTTATCGTGCGGGCCATGGTCGTCGCCTTGCGCGACTTCCCGCAAATCAACGCCCGTTACGACGACGAAGCCCAGGTCATCACTCGCCTTGGTGCCGTGCATGTGGGCGTCGCCACCCAGAGCGACGTGGGCCTGATGGTGCCGGTGGTGCGTCACGCCGAAGCCCGCAGCCTGTGGGGCACTGCCGAAGAAATCGCGCGTTTGGCCAACGCCGCACGTACAGGCAAGGCCAGCCGTGAAGAGCTGTCCGGTTCGACCATTACCCTGACCAGCCTTGGCGCTCTGGGCGGCATCGTCAGCACGCCAGTGCTGAACCTGCCGGAAGTGGCCATCGTCGGCGTCAACCGCATCGTTGAGCGGCCGATGGTGATCAAGGGCCAGATCGTGGTGCGCAAGATGATGAACCTCTCCAGCTCCTTCGATCACCGCGTGGTCGATGGCATGGACGCGGCGCAATTCATCCAGGCCATTCGCGGCCTGCTCGAACAACCCGCCAGCCTGTTCCTGGAGTAAGGGCATGACTCAGACATTGCACACCACGCTGCTGATTATCGGCGGCGGCCCCGGCGGTTATGTCGCGGCGATTCGCGCAGGCCAACTCGGCATCCCCACCATTCTGGTGGAAGGCCAGGCGCTGGGCGGCACCTGCCTGAACATCGGCTGTATTCCGTCCAAGGCGCTGATCCATGTGGCCGAGCAGTTCCAGCAAACCGTGCACCATAGCCAGGGCTCGCAGCTGGGCATTGAAGTGGATGTGCCGACTTTGGACATCCGCAAGAGCGTGGAATGGAAAGACGGCATCGTTGACCGCCTGACCACCGGCGTCGCCGCACTGCTGAAAAAACACAAGGTGCAGGTGATCCATGGCTGGGCCAAAGTCATCGACGGCAAGACCGTCGAGGTGGGCGAGCAACGCATCCAGTGCGAACACCTGCTGTTGGCCACCGGCTCGACAAGCGTCAACCTGCCGATGCTGCCGATTGGCGGGCCGATTATCTCGTCCACCGAAGCCCTGGCACCGACCCGTGTGCCCAAGCGCCTGATCGTGGTGGGCGGTGGTTATATCGGCCTGGAACTGGGGATTGCCTACCGCAAGCTGGGTGCCGACGTCAGTGTGGTCGAGGCCCAGGCGCACATCCTGCCGGCCTACGACGCCGAGCTGACCCTGCCGGTGGCTGAATCCCTGAAGAAACTCGGCGTGAAGCTGTACCTGGAACACAGCGTCACCGGTTTTGCCGACAACAAGCTGCAAGTACGTGCACCCAATGGCGACACCCTGGCGCTGGACACCGACCAGGTGCTGGTCGCCGTGGGGCGCAAACCCAACACCCAAGGCTGGAACCTCGAAGCGCTGAACCTGGACATGAACGGCGCGGCGATCAAGATCGACAGCCGCTGCCAGACCAGCATGCGCAACGTGTACGCCATTGGCGACCTCAGTGGCGAGCCGATGCTGGCGCACCGGGCCATGGCCCAGGGCGAAATGGTTGCCGAACTGATCAGCGGCAAGGCCCGCGAATTCAACCCGGCGGCAATTCCGGCGGTGTGCTTTACCGACCCGGAACTGGTGGTGGTCGGCAAGACCCCGGACGAGGCCAAGGCGGCTGGCCTGGATTGCATTGTGTCGAGCTTCCCGTTCGCCGCCAATGGCCGGGCCATGACGCTGGAGTCCAAGGCCGGCTTCGTGCGGGTGGTGGCGCGGCGTGACAATCACTTGATTGTTGGCTGGCAAGCGGTGGGGGCTGGGGTGTCGGAACTCTCCACTGCGTTTGGCCTGAGCTTGGAAATGGGCGCGCGCCTGGAGGATGTGGCCGGCACCATTCATGCCCATCCGACCCTGGGTGAAGCGGTGCAGGAAGCCGCGCTGCGGGCATTGGGGCACGCGTTGCACCTGTAAAACCGTGGCGTGGCTATCGCAGGCAAGCCAGCTCCCACACTTGGAATGCATTCCAATGTGGGAGCCGGGCTTGCCCGCGATAGCGGTGGATCAGCCAATGCAGAGGTTGAATGGTCCACCGCCCTGCTCCCACACCGGCCAAGAATGCAGTATTGTTGCGCCATCCAGAAAAAAATCCGACTTGACCAGAGATAGAGGGTGTCATGGGTAACGAGAGCATCAATTGGGACAAGCTGGGTTTTGACTACATCAAGACCGACAAGCGGTTTCTCCAGGTCTGGAAGAACGGCGAATGGCAAGCTGGCACCCTGACCGACGACAATGTGCTGCACATCAGCGAGGGCTCCACTGCCCTGCATTATGGCCAGCAATGCTTCGAGGGCCTGAAGGCCTACCGTTGCAAAGACGGTTCGATCAACCTGTTCCGCCCGGACCAGAACGCCGCCCGCATGCAGCGCAGCTGTGGCCGCCTGCTGATGCCACAAGTGCCAACCGACGCGTTCATCGACGCCTGCAAACAAGTGGTCAAGGCCAACGAGCGCTTCATCCCGCCGTACGGCAGTGGCGGCGCGCTGTACCTGCGCCCGTTCGTGATCGGCACCGGTGACAACATCGGCGTGCGTACCGCGCCGGAATTCATCTTCTCGGTGTTCTGCATCCCGGTCGGTGCCTACTTCAAGGGCGGCCTGGTGCCGCACAACTTCCAGATTTCCGGCTACGACCGCGCCGCGCCGCAAGGCACCGGTGCCGCCAAGGTCGGTGGCAACTACGCCGCCAGCCTGATGCCCGGCTCGGAAGCGAAGAAATCCGGTTTCGCCGACGCGATCTACCTGGACCCGATGACCCACTCGAAAATCGAAGAAGTCGGCTCGGCCAACTTCTTCGGTATCACCCACGACAACCAGTTCATCACGCCGAAGTCGCCTTCGGTATTGCCAGGCATCACCCGCCTGTCGCTGATCGAACTGGCCCAGACCCGCCTGGGCCTGGAAGTGGTAGAAGGCGAAGTGTTCATCGACAAGCTGGACCAATTCAAGGAAGCCGGCGCCTGCGGTACCGCTGCGGTAATCTCGCCTATCGGCGGCATCCAGTACAACGGCAAGCTGCACGTGTTCCACAGCGAGACCGAAGTCGGCCCGATCACCCAGAAGCTCTACAAAGAGCTGACCGGTGTGCAGACCGGTGACGTGGAAGCGCCGGCGGGTTGGATCGTCAAGGTCTGACAGCCAAAAAAGCCAGCGACACCACAAAACCCTGTGGGAGCTGGCTTGCCTGCGATAGCGGTCTGTCAGCCAGCATATTGGCTACTGACCCACCGCTATCGCAGGCAAGCCCGCTCCCACACTGGTTTCTGCGCCTTCAAGAGCGTGGCGTAATATTCTCGGCAATCTTCTTGCCCATACTGATCCTCGGCTCCACCCCGTACCCCAACGCCTCATAAAACCCCACCACCACGTCATTGCCGCCGGTGATCTGCAGGTTGATCTTCATGCAACCCAGCGCTGTCAACGCCTGCTCGGCATAGCGCACCAGCGACGACCCCAGGCCATGGCGCCGATAGTCGGTATGCACTGCCACCGAATACAACCAGCCGCGGTGCCCGTCATAACCGGCGAGGATGGTACCGATCACGGCTTTGTTGTCGGTGGCAACGAAGAACAACCCGTCATTGACCGCCAGTTTCTTATCAATCGCCAGGCTCGGCAGGTTATGCGCGGTGTCATAGCCAAACGCCTGCTGCCATAACTCGATCACCTGGGCACGGTGTTGACGGTCGCGATATGGCCCGATGGGGTGGCGGGACAACAGCGCCTTTTCCATCACCAACGTGCGCTCGTTGCCGTGGTACACGTCACGCACGTTGTGAAAACCCAGCTTGGCGTAGAAGGCTTGCGCCGTCAGCGAGGACGGCACGCTCAACACCGTCACGCCGGCTTCACGGGCGCGCAGTTCGATCTCGATCATCAATAGCCGACCGATGCCCTGCCCTTGCAGCGCCGGGTTGACGAACACCGAGCGCACCACATTGCCATCCAGTGCGGCCGTAGCGACGATCAGTTGATCCTGAGTCGCCACCAACACCACACGCCGCTGGAGTAACGCCATTACCGCGTCGGGGGTGAAGTTGCTGGCAACCCGCGCAATCACATCTGCTGGGTAATCACGTGCGTTGCTGCTGTGCAGCGCAGCCAGGATGACCTGGCTGATGCCCTCGGCATCGGAAGGTTGGGCAAGGCGAACAGCGGTAGACATGGTTCCTCCTGGCTGACACAACGATAACAATCACCACAATACCAATGTGGGAGCTGGCTTGCCTGCTCCCACAGGCTGATCGTATTTCAATCTGACAGCCGATTCGGCTGCGCCACTCCCGTTTTCAGCTTTCTTGGCTGAGCCACCCCGCTGTTTCAGCCGGGATCCTTTCCCCGCAACGCACACAATAGCGGCACAAGATCCCCAACGGACCCGTGCCCCCATGCAAACCACCAACACCGTCCTGATGATCCGCCCGGCGCGCTTTGCCTTCAACCCGGATACCGCGATCAACAACCGTTTCCAACGCCCGCCGCTGGACCCGCTCAGTGCACAGCACAAAGCGCTGGAGGAGTTCGACGGTTATGTCGACACCCTGCGCCAGCATGGCGTGGAGGTACTGGTGGTGCAGGACACGCCGGCGCCTCATACGCCCGACTCGATCTTCCCCAACAACTGGTGGAGCAGCCATGCTGACGGCAGCCTGGTGCTCTACCCCATGGAAGGCCAGAACCGCCGACTGGAGCGCAACAAGGGCGTGCTGCAAGTACTGGAGCAACGCTTTGCGATCAACACCACCATCGACCTGAGCCACCTGGAACAACAGAACATCTTCCTGGAAGGCACCGGCAGCATGGTACTCGACCGCCAGCACCGCATCAGCTACGCCTGCCATTCGGGGCGCACCCACCACGCGGCCCTGCGCCAGTTTGCCGAACGCCTCGACTACCAACTCTGTGTGTTCCATGCCCTGGACCGTCACCAGGCCCCCATCTATCACAGCAACGTGATGATGAGCGTTGGCCGCGACCTTGCGGTGGTGTGCCTGCAGGCCCTGCCCGACGACAGCGAGCGCCTGGCCCTGGAACGCTCCCTGCGTGACACCGGCAAGGACATCCTCAGCCTGGACTTCGACCAGTTGGAAGCCTTCGCCGGCAACATGCTGGAAGTCCACGACCGGGACGGCCAACCATTGCTGGTGATGTCCGCCAGTGCCTGGGGCGCCCTGCATCCGGAACAGCGTCAGCATGTGGAGCGCCATACGCGGCCGGTGGTGGTGAATATCGACAACATCGAACGCATCGGCGGCGGCAGTGCCCGCTGCATGCTGGCCGAAGTGCATCTGCCGGCCCGCCACTCATTTCAATAAGGAGTCTTGCCATGACCCGTTATATCGACGTCAACGACCTCAGCTACCTGGTTTCGCAAAAAGGCCTGCAAACCTGCATCACCGAGATGGCCGACTACATTCGCGCCGACTACCTGCGTTGGCAGGATTTCGAAAAATGCGCGCGCCTGGCCAACCATTCACCGGATGGCGTGATCGAGCTGATGCCGGTGTCCGACGCCTCGCTGTACGCCTTCAAGTATGTCAACGGCCACCCGAAAAACACCCTGGCCGGCATGCTCACCGTGATGGCGTTCGGTGCCCTGGGCGACGTCGACACCGGCAAACCGGTGCTGCTGGCGGAAATGACCCTGACCACTGCGATCCGCACCGCTGCCACCTCGGCCCTGGTTGCGCGCTACCTGGCCCGCGCCAACAGCCGCAGCATGGCGCTGATCGGCAACGGCTGCCAAAGCGAATTCCAGGCACTGGCCTTCCACGCCATGCTTGGCATTACTGAAATCCGCCTGTTCGACATCGACCCCCAGGCCACCGCCAAGCTCGCCGCCAACCTCAAGGCGTTCCCGGCGATCAAGGTGATCCTGGCCGCCAGCGTCGCCGAGGCAGTCAAAGGCGCGGACATTGTCACCACCGTGACTGCAGACAAGGCCTACGCCACCATCCTGACAGACGAGATGATCGAGCCAGGCATGCACCTCAATGCCGTGGGCGGTGACTGCCCGGGCAAGACCGAGCTGGACCGCCGTATCGTCGAGCGCGCCAGGGTGATCGTCGAGTACGAACCGCAAAGCCGCATCGAAGGCGAAATCCAGCACATGCCGGAAGATTCGCCGGTCACCGAGCTGTGGCAAGTGATCAACGGCCAACAGCCGGGCCGCGAGAATGAGCGCCAAATCACCCTGTTCGACTCGGTGGGTTTTGCCATCGAAGACTACTCGGCCCTGCGCTATGTACTGGACGTGGCCAAGGCCCTGGATGTGGGCAGCGAGCTGGAGCTGGTGCCAGACCTGGCCGATCCGAAAGACCTGTTCGCACGCCTGGCCCAGCAACCTGTGGTACAGCATAAAAAGCGCGCCTGAAACCGCTCTGGCTTGCCGCTTTGCGCCCAGGGCAGGCCAGATTCGGGTGGGTTGAAAGCCGATATTGCCGGTGTCACAGCCGATTCCGCTGCATTGCCTGTTTTAACAGCGCAATTTGCGCTTTGCGCAGGGGGTAAACGACACAAAAAACGCACCATCATGAAGCATTCTCTGCTCCCAGTTATTCACTGCCCCTGACATCAATTACAAAATATAGGGACCGACACATGACTCCTCTGCGATCACTCTTCGCTGCGTTGCTGTTGCCACTGTGCGCCACTGCTGCCCACGCCCAGGACTGGAAAGAAATCCGGTTTGGCGTGTTCCCCGAATACCCGCCCTTCGAATCCGTCGCCGCCGACGGCAGCCTGCAAGGTTTCGATATCGAACTGGGCAACGCTATCTGCGCCAAGCTCGAAGTGAAATGCACCTGGGTGCACAACGAATTCGACGGCATGATTCCGGCCCTGCGTGCGCGCAAGTTCGACGCGATCATGTCCTCCATGGCCGTGACCCCGGCCCGCGAGAAAGTCATCGACTTCACCGACCGCCTGTTCCTCAGCCCCACCTCGGTGATCACCCGCAAAAACGCCACCTTCGGCGATACCCCCGAGTCGCTGAACGGCAAGCAGGTTGGCGTGCTGCAAGGCTCGTTGCAGGAAGCCTATGCTCGCGCGCACCTGGCCAAGCTCGGTGCACAGATCAAGGCGTACCAGTCCCAGGAACAGAACTACGCCGACCTGCAAAACGGCCGCCTCGACGCCACCCTGACGGACAAGCTCGAAGCCCAGCTCAACTTCCTGTCCAAGCCCGAAGGCGCCGACTTCAAGACCGGCCCGGCCTTCAAGGACCCAACCCTGCCCCTGGACATCGCCATGGGCCTGCGCAAGAACGACCAGGCATTGCGTGAGCTGATCAACAAGGGCATCGCCGCCGTCCAGGCCGATGGCACCTACGCCCAGATCCAGAAGAAATACTTCGGCGATCAGGACATCTACAACGAGTAACCGGCAACCGTGCCCATGTGGGAGCGGGCGTGTTGTGGCGAGGGAGCTTGCTCCCGCTGGGGTGCGAAGCGCCCCCAAAAAGCCGGCTCCAGCTACGCTGTCGAACGGGAGCAAGCTCCCTCGCCACAACAAGCAGTTCCCACAGTAAATCCGTGCACTCCTTCGAGATCTTCCCCATGAACGACCTCCTCAACCTGCAAGGCTACGGCCCCATGCTGGCCCAGGGTGCCTGGATGACGCTCAAGCTGGCGTTCCTCGCCCTGGCCCTGAGCCTTACCCTGGGCCTGGTCGCCGCAGGTGCCAAACTCTCCAGCGCCAAATGGCTGCGCGTGCCGGCCACGCTCTACACCACGTTGATTCGCAGCGTGCCGGACCTGGTGCTGATCCTGCTGATCTTCTACAGCCTGCAATTGTGGCTCAACGACCTGACCGAAGCGTTCGGCTGGGACTACGTTGAAATCGACCCGTTTACCGCCGGGGTGATCACCCTGGGGTTTATCTACGGTGCATATTTCACCGAGAACTTCCGGGGAGCGATCCTCAGCGTGCCGGCGGGCCAACTGGAAGCCGCCACCGCCTACGGCCTGAGCCGCTGGCAGCGCTTTCACCTGGTGCTGTTCCCGCAACTGATGCGCTTTGCCCTGCCGGGCCTGGGCAATAACTGGCTGGTGCTGCTCAAGTCCACGGCGCTGGTGTCAATCATCGGCCTGTCAGACCTGGTCAAGGCCGCGCAGAACGCCGGCAAGTCCACCAGCGAGCCGCTGTACTTCCTGATCCTCGCGGGCCTGGTGTACCTGGTGATTACCACCCTCTCCAACCGCATCTTCAAGCGCCTGGAACGGCGCTATAACCTGGGCATCAAGGGGATGGCGCGATGATCGAACTGTTCCAGCAATACGGCCTGGCCTACCTGTTCAGCGATGGCAGCGGCCTGTCCGGTGTCGCCATGACCTTGTGGCTGTTCATTATCTCGGTGGTACTGGGCTTCGCCCTGTCGATCCCCCTGGCGCTGGCACGCGTGTCAGAGCATTTCTGGCTGCGCTGGCCGGTGGAGGTCTATACCTACCTGTTCCGCGGCACGCCGCTGTATATCCAACTGTTGATTTGCTACACCGGGCTGTACAGCCTCGAAGTGGTGCAGGACAACGCCCTGCTCAACCAGTTTTTCCGCAATGCGCTGAACTGCACGCTGTTGGCGTTTGTGCTCAACACCTGCGCCTACACCGTGGAAATCTTCGCCGGGGCAATCCGCAACATTCCCCATGGCGAGATCGAAGCGGCACGCGCCTATGGCCTGCACGGCTGGCGGCTGAACCTGTTTGTGATCGTGCCCGCCGCGCTGCGTCGCGCCCTTCCGGCCTACAGCAATGAAATGATCCTGATGCTGCACGCCACGTCACTGGCGTTTACCGCCACCGTCGCCGACATCCTCAAGGTCGCCCGCGATGCGAATGCTGAGACGTTTCTGACCTTCCAGGCTTTCGGCATCGCCGCCCTGCTTTACATGCTGCTGTCCTTTGCACTGGTGGGCCTGTTCAGGCTGGCCGAACGTCGCTGGATGCGCTTTCTTGTTCCTACCCGAGGCTAACCCATGAATCAGTCCGCGCAGGCCCTGGCCGCTTATCCAATGGATGTACCCGTCGGCAAAACCGCCACGGCGGCCATCAAGCTGCAAGTCGAAGGTATCCATAAACGCTACGGCGAACACGAAGTGCTCAAGGGCGTGTCCCTCAATGCACGCCAGGGCGATGTGATCAGCCTGATCGGCGCCAGCGGCTCGGGCAAAAGCACGATGCTGCGGTGCATCAACTTTCTGGAACAGCCTGACGCCGGGGTGATCACCCTGGACGGCATCAGCATCGAAATGCAACCAAGCCGCGCCGGCACCCGCGCGCCGCACCAGGCGCAACTGCAAAACCTGCGCACGCGCCTGGCCATGGTGTTCCAGCACTTCAACCTGTGGAGCCACATGACCGTGCTGGAAAACATCACCATGGCCCCGCGCCGGGTGCTGAACGTGAGCGCCGCCGAAGCCGAGAAACGTGCGCGGCTGTACCTGGACAAGGTCGGCCTGCCGAGCCGCGTGGCGGACCAATATCCGGCGTTCCTGTCCGGTGGCCAGCAGCAGCGCGTGGCGATTGCGCGGGCGCTGGCGATGGAGCCGGAGATCATCCTGTTTGATGAACCCACCTCGGCCCTGGACCCGGAGCTTGTAGGAGAAGTGCTTAAAGTCATACAGACGTTGGCCGAGGAAGGTCGTACCATGCTGATGGTCACCCACGAAATGGGCTTTGCCCGCCAGGTGTCCAGCCAAGTACTGTTCCTGCACCAGGGCCGAGTCGAAGAACACGGCGGCGCCGAGATCCTCGACCATCCCACCAGCGAACGCTTGCAGCAATTTCTTTCCAACCGTTTGAAGTGAACTCATGGATACCAAGGCCAACGGACCCCATTCTTCCCCTACGCTGGATCGCATCGACGAAGCGATCATCGACGTACTCAGGCATCAGGGGCGTATCACCTACGAAAAGCTCTCGTCACTGGTGCACCTCACCCCCAGGCCCTGCCTGGAGCGGGTGCGCAAGCTGGAGCGACGCGGGGTGATCCGTGGGTATGGGGCGATCATCGATGTGCAGATGGTCTCACCGGGGCTGTCGCTGCTGGTGCTGGTGGCCCTGTCCAACCAAAGCGGGCGCTCGGCGCAAAAGGCCTTCGAAGCCTGCGTGAAAGCCTGCCCGCAGGTGTTCGAATGCCAGTTGATCAGCGGGCCGTTCGACTACAGCCTGCGCATGCGCTGCCGGGATATGGAACATTACCGGGTGCTGACCGAGACCTGGTTGAACAATGATGAGTTGCACATTGATAAGCTGGTGGCGCATCCGGAGTTGGCGGTGGTCAAGAACACCGCGACCGAACTGGCCTGATCCAGCTGGTTTGTGTGGGAGCTGGCTTGCCTGCGATGGCGGCCTGACAGCCGACACCTATCTATCTGACCCACCACGATCAAACTGTGGGAGCGGGCTTGCTCGCGAAGGCGTCCTGACAGTCAACCCAGCTGGACTGTGTACATATCCATTGCTGAGGTTACGGCCACCTAGGGTTCCGCTCTGACAGCGGCTCACTTCGCATCGTGGTTACCGTCTGCTCTACAGCCCACAAAGTTATGTAGATATCCATGCTGCGATAGCGGTGCATCAGTCACCCCACATCTGACTGGTCGACCGCCATCGCTGGTAAGCCAGCTCCCACATTGACCGGGTTTGCAATTCTTTTACCTGGCTTGGCCCCCACCAGCTTCGCCTGCCCATCCTTCTGCTTGCCCGTGCGGGCTTCGCTGATCAGCCCCGGGATCAACTTGCCCTCCGGCAAATTCTTCCAGAAGCGGCTGGGCAAGTGCCCTTCCATCACCTTGGGATTGAGCCGCGCCGGGTTGAAGATGTGGCTGTAGTAGGTCAACCACATCGCACTGTGGGGATCTTCAACATTCTGCGCCAGTTGCTGCCAGGCCTCGGGGCACTGGCGCTGATGAATCAGTTGCTCGCCGTCGTAATACACACCGTCCAGGGGCGTGGCGATCATCCAGCGATGGCGGCCCATGCGCCCGATAAAATGCTCGCTGGCGCTCTTGAGAATGTCATGGGCTGGTTCATGCCAGGCCACGTACTCCGGCAGTTCCGGCCCGGCCCCGTCCGGCAGCGCGATGAAGCGCACAAACGCATGCAAGTGGTGGGCTTCCCGGCTGACTTGCTTGATGCGCCGCTGCAATTCGCTGCCAAGCTTGTCCCCCGCGAGCATGGCCGTGCGATCACCATGGCTGACCCGCCACAGCACTTCATACAACAGGCTCCAGCGCTGATCACCGTGATAACAGGCAGCGGACTCCAACAATTGCAACAACGCCTTGGGTATGCGCGCCTGAAACGGCCCCAACCCTGGTGGGATCGGTTCATCGGTAGCGAACAGGTCCGCCGCCTGCACCTCGCCCCAGCTGACTTGGCTGGGGTCGACCTGATGGCTGAGCAACCAGCGGGCCTGTTCGCGCCAGGTGCTGAACAGGTTGTCGCACTCCAGGCTGATCATCCCCACAGCCCCATCTGTTGCGGCTGCGGGCGGTCACGCAGTTGTTCGCGCAACAACACACTGGTGCTGTCGGCCTGTTGCGGGTGGTAGTCGCTGGTGATGAAAAACGGCTTGGCCTTGGCCAGCACGCAGCGCATGCGCGCCAGGTCTTCGAAGCGGATCTTGCGTTCACGGCGCAGGTCGACCAGGCGCTGGGTGGTGCGCAGGCCAATGCCGGGGATACGTGCGATCAGGGTCGGCTCGGCGCGGTTCAGGTCCAGGGGGAACACCTCGCGATGCTCCAGGGCCCAGGCCAGCTTGGGGTCGATATCCAGTGCCAGGTCACCGGGGCCGGCGAACAGCTCATTGGCGCTGAAACCGTAGCTGCGCAGCAGGAAATCAGCCTGGTACAAGCGGTGCTCGCGCATCAAGGGCGGCGCGGCCAGGGGTACGCTTTTCGGGCTGTTGGGGATGGGGCTGAACGCCGAGTAATACACGCGGCGCAGCTTGAAATTACCGTACAACGCCTCGGCACCGTGCAGGATGGTGCTGTCGTCGGTGTCGTCGGCACCGACAATCATCTGTGTGCTCTGCCCGGCCGGGGCAAAACGTGGCGCGCGGGGTTCGTTGAGCACCGTCTGTTCGCCGGTGTAGATGGTCTGCATGGCCTGCTTGATCGAGCCGATCTGCTTCTCGGGCGCCAGGGTTTGCAGGCTGGCGTCGGTGGGCAGTTCAATATTCACGCTGAGGCGATCGGCATAACGGCCAGCCTCGGCGATCAGGGCCGGGTCGGCATCGGGAATGGTCTTGAGGTGGATATAACCGCGAAAGTCATGCTCTTCGCGCAGCAGCTTGGCGACCCGCACCAGTTGCTCCATGGTGTAGTCCGACGAACGGATGATCCCGGAACTGAGGAACAGCCCACTGACGCAATTGCGCTTGTAGAAATCCAGGGTCAGGGTGACCACCTCCTCCGGGCTGAAGCGCGCACGGGGCACGTCGCTGGAGCGGCGGTTGACGCAGTATTGGCAGTCGTAGAGGCAGAAGTTGGTGAGCAACACCTTGAGCAACGACACGCAACGGCCATCGGGCGTGTAGCTGTGGCAGATGCCCATGCCATTGGTGGAACCCAGCCCCGCCTTGCCCTCGGAACTGCGCTTGGGCGCACCACTGCTGGCGCAGGACGCGTCGTACTTGGCGGCGTCGGCGAGGATGCTGAGTTTTTCGATCAACTGCATGGAGGGCTACCGATACTGGTTTTTTGTACAGTACCAATAGCCACACTTTGTCACAAGTGCCGTCTGTAGGAGCAAGCGCTCTCAGTCAGCTGGCAGTAGCCAGGAGCAAGTCCTGCACCGAACGCGCCTTGTCACGGTGATGGTCCAGCGCATACAACGACGCCGCAATCTCATCGGCCCGGATCGGCAGCACCGACAGCAAGGTATCGCTCAAGCCATGGCTGGCCTGGCTGAAGCCCTGGATGTAAATGCCAGCCTTGCAGCGCTCGTCGGTGACGATGCGGTAGTCGCGGGCCACTTCGAAGTCGCCCATATAAGCGTGCAGCGGTGCCAGCAGTTCACGGTGCATCTGGCGCTCGTAGCCGGTAGCCAGGATTACCGCGTCGTAATGGTTGAGGCTGGTTTCGCCGGTGGCGCTATTGCGCAGGGCCAGCTCGATGCCCAGCGGGCCTGGGGTGGCCTTCTCCACTACGGTCAGGGTGCGGAACGCCTGGCGGGCGATGCCGGAAACTTTCTGGCGGTAGAAAATCCCGTAGATTCGCTCGATCAGGTCCAGGTCCACCACCGAGTAGTTGGTGTTCTGGTATTCGGCGACCAAACGCTCGCGCTCGGCACCGACTTGCTGGAACACCAGGTCAGTAAAGGCCGGCGAGAACACTTCGTTGACGAACGGGCTGTCGTCGGCCGGTTTGAGCGCCGAACCGCGCAGGATCATATCGACCTGCACCGACGGGAAGCTGTCATTGAGGTCAATAAAAGCTTCGGCCGCGCTCTGGCCGCCGCCGATCACGGCGATGCGCATCGGCTTGCCGTCTACGCACGGCTGGCTGGCCATGCGCTCCAGGTACTGGGAATGGTGAAACACCCGGCTATCACCCTTGAGCGCCTTGAATGCCTCGGGGATGCGCGGTGTGCCGCCGGCGCTGACCACCACCGAACGGGTGGTGCGCACATGCTGCTCGCCCTGGGCATCACGGGAGATCACACGCAATGCCTCGACCTGCTGCTGATGCAGGATCGGCTCGATGGCCAGCACTTCCTCGCCGTAGTTGGCCTGAGCCTGGAACTGCCCCGCCACCCAGCGCAGGTAGTCGTTGTACTCCATGCGGCAGGGGTAGAAGGTGCCCAGGTTGATGAAGTCCACCAGGCGGTCGTGGGCCTTTAGGTAGTTGACGAAGGAGTACGGGCTGGTGGGGTTGCGCAGGGTCACCAGGTCCTTGAGGAAGGAAATCTGCAGTTCACTCTGGGTCACCAGGGTATTGCCGTGCCAGCGGTAGTCGGCTTGTTTGTCGAGAAACAGCACGTCCAGCTTGCCCTGGGCCTTTTCACGCTCCTGCAGGGCGATGGCCAGCGCCAGGTTCGAAGGGCCGAAACCGATCCCGATCAGGTCATGAACCGCGGGCGAAGCAATTGCCTGTGTCATTCCAGTGTCCTCTGGATAAGCCCCATGGCGGTGGGGCGGGAATACCTTCATGGCCTGAACAACAGGCCGTGTGTTGATAGGAAACGAGGACAGTGAAATAAAATTTAACTAACAGCCGATCAGTGCGCTTCCCACTCGCGCATGCGCACCCGGCAGTGCTTCATCGCGTTGACGATGTGTTTTTCCACCAGGCTGCGGGAAATGTTCAGGCGTTCAGCGATTTGCAGATGGGACAGGCCTTCGAGCTTGCGCAACAGGAAACTGTCGCGACAGGCCGCCGGCAGCTCGGCCAAGGCGCGCTCGAGCATCTCCAGGCGCTGGCCCTGGTCGTGGCTGGCGTGGGGGGAACAGGCGGCGAAGCGCTCTTCGCTGTCCAGCACCTCCAGGGGCTCGACCTGACGCAAGGCGTTGCGCCGATGGCCGTCGATCACCAGGTTCAAGGCGGTGCGGTACAGGAAGGCGCGGGGCTGTTCGATCGGGGTGTCGCTTGCGCGCTCGAGCACCCGCACATAAGCGTCATGCACCACATCTTCGGCCACCTGACGGTTGCCCAGCTTGGCGTTGAGGAAACACACCAGCTCGCGATAGTAGTTTTCCAACATGACTCCTGACCCCACGGCCTTGGTACAAACGACACCCAGCCCCTGTAGGAGCGAGCTTGCTCGCGAAAAACCCAAGAGCGCACCCCCTTATCTGGATGCGCCCGCAATCATTGGCGGTTTAGCCATCACCGATGATGGCAGTTTGAGTGTGTGCAATTTATAGTAATTCTCATCTACTTTTAAAGAACTCTCTCATCAGCGGTCGGTTTTTTTCGCAATTGGAGCTGTAACTACTTATGTAACAGCCTAAATTTCGGAGCATTTTCCTCGTTTACCTGTCAGCTCTGCGCGACTGCGCCCCGAACTTTCCTGGCTGGAAGCTACCCATGAAACGCCCTCGACCTGCCCGACGCGCCCTGCTTGTGGTGGCGTGCCTGATTCCCATCGTTGCGTTTGCCACCTGGCAGGGCCTGACGCCGGGCCGCGACGCCCTGGCCACCGTCACCGTGACCCGCGCCGACATCGAAAACAGCGTCACCGCCCTGGGCACCCTGCAACCGCGACGTTACGTCGACGTCGGCGCCCAGGCCTCCGGGCAGATCCGCAAGATCCACGTCGAGGCCGGCGACCAGGTCCAAGAGGGCCAATTGCTGGTGGAGATCGACCCCGCCACGCAAAAAGCCAAGCTCGACGCCAGCCGCTATGCCATCGAAAACCTGCAGGCCCAGTTGCAGGAGCAGAAAGCCCAGCACCAACTGGCCCACCAGAAGTACCAGCGTCAGCAGCGCCTGAGTGCCGGCAACGCCACCCGCGAGGAAGACGTGCAGACCGCCAAGGCAGAACTGCGCGCGACCCAGGCGCGGGTCGAGATGTTCCAGGCACAGATCCGCCAGGCCCAGGCCAGTCTGCGCAGCGATGAGGCCGAGTTGGGATACACGCGCATCTACGCGCCGATGACCGGTACCGTGGTGGCCGTGGACGCGCGCGTCGGCCAGACCCTCAACGCGCAACAGCAAACGCCGCTGATCCTGCGCATCGCCAAGCTGTCGCCCATGACGGTGTGGGCGGAAGTCTCCGAAGCCGACATCGGCCATGTCAAACCTGGCATGAGCGCGTATTTCACTACCCTGAGCGGTGGCAGTCGGCGCTGGACCAGCACCGTGCGCCAGATCCTGCCGATCCCGCCCAAGCCCTTGAACGAAACCCAGGGCAGCGGCAGCCCGAGCAGCACCAGCAAGAGCGGCACTGGCCGAGTGGTGCTGTACACGGTGCTGCTGGACGTGGACAACGCCGACAACGCGCTGATGGCCGAGATGACCACCCAGGTCTTTTTCGTCGCCAGCCAGGTCAAGGACGCCCTCACCGTACCCGTCGCCGCCTTGCAAAGCGTGCCCGGCTCCGCAGCGCAAATCGCCCGGGTGGTCGCCAAAAACGGAGCCATCGAAGACCGTGAAGTGCGCCTGGGCATCAGCGACCGCCTGCGGGTGGAAGTGCTCGAGGGGTTGAGCGAGGGCGACCACCTGTTGATCGGCCCGGCTGATAGCCATGGGGGCTGAAATGACCACGCCCCTGATTGAACTCAAAGGCATCCGCAAATCCTACGGCGGCGGCGACAGCCCGCAGGTCGATGTGTTGCGCGGCATCGACCTGTCGATCCATGCCGGCGAGTTCGTCGCCATTGTCGGCGCGTCGGGCTCGGGTAAATCGACGCTGATGAACATCCTCGGCTGCCTCGACCGCCCCACCGAGGGCGACTACCTGTTCGCCGGGGAAAACGTCGCCCACCTGGGAAGCGACGAACTGGCCTGGCTACGCCGCGAAGCCTTCGGTTTTGTGTTTCAGGGCTACCACTTGATTCCCTCAGGCTCCGCCCAGGAAAACGTCGAGATGCCGGCGATCTATGCCGGCATCAGCGCCGCCGAACGCCATGCCCGCGCCAGCGCCCTGCTCACCCGCCTGGGCCTGGCCGAGCGCACCGGCAATCGGCCGCACCAGCTGTCGGGTGGGCAACAGCAACGGGTGTCCATCGCCCGCGCCCTGATGAACGGCGGCCATATCATCCTCGCCGACGAACCCACCGGCGCCCTCGACAGCCATAGCGGCGCCGAGGTCATGGCCTTGCTCGACGAACTGGCGAGCCAGGGCCATGTGGTCATCCTGATTACCCACGACCGTGAAGTGGCGGCGCGAGCCAACCGCATCATTGAGATTCGCGACGGCCAGATCATCAGCGATTCGGCTGACACCCGCGCGGCCACGCCCAGCGTGGCGGCCGGCGCCTTGCACGCCGTGGACCTGCGCCAACGCCTGGTCGACGGCGCCGAGCACAATGGTGCCTGGAAAGCCGAATTGCTGGACGCCGTGCAGGCCGCCTGGCGGGTGATGTGGATTAACCGTTTTCGCACGGCGCTGACGCTGCTGGGCATCATCATCGGCGTCGCGTCGGTGGTGGTGATGCTGGCAGTGGGCGAAGGCAGCAAGCGCCAGGTCATGGCGCAGATGGGCGCGTTCGGCTCCAATATCATCTACCTCAGCGGGTCTTCGCCCAACCCGCGTACGCCGCTGGGTATCGTGTCCCTCAACGATGTCGCGGCCCTGGCGACGCTGCCTCAAGTCAAGCGCATCATGCCGGTCAACGGCACCGACGCGGGTGTGCGCTTCGGCAACGTCGACTACATGGCTTACGTGGGGGGCAACGACACCAACTTCCCGGAGATCTTCAACTGGCCGGTGGTCGAGGGCAGCTACTTCACCGAGGCCGACGAACGCGCCGCCGCCACGGTCGCCGTGATCGGCGCGCGCATCCGCCAAAAACTGTTCAAGGACGTGGCCAACCCTATCGGCCAATACATCCTGATCGAGAACGTACCCTTCCAGGTGGTCGGCGTACTTGCGGAAAAAGGCTCAAGCTCCGGCAACAAGGACAGTGACGACCGTGTCGCCATTCCCTACAGCGCCGCCAGTGTCCGCCTGTTCGGCAGCTACAACCCCGAATACGTGGCGATTGCCACCACCGATGCACGCAAGGTGCATGAAGCCGAACGCGCCATCGACCAGCTGATGCTGAAGCTGCACAACGGCAAGCGCGACTACGAGCTGACCAACAATGCCGCGATGATTCAGGCCGAAGCCCGCACCCAGAACACCCTGTCGCTGATGCTCGGCTCGATTGCGGCGATTTCCCTGCTGGTGGGCGGCATCGGCGTGATGAATATCATGTTGATGACCGTGCGCGAACGCACCCGTGAAATCGGCATCCGTATGGCCACCGGGGCGCGCCAGCGCGACATCCTGCGCCAGTTCCTCACCGAGGCGGTGATGCTCTCGGTGGTCGGCGGCCTGTTCGGTATTGCCCTGGCATTGCTGGTGGGCGGCGTGCTGGTGCTGGCTGAAGTGGCGGTGCAGTTTTCCCTGGTGGCGGTGCTCGGCGCGTTTGGCTGTGCGCTGGTCACCGGCGTCGTATTCGGCTTTATGCCGGCCCGTAAAGCTGCCCGGCTCGATCCGGTTAAGGCGTTGACCAGTGAATAAACGATCAATCACCCCGCCGTTGTCAGCGCTCAGCCTGTGCCTGTTGCTCACGGCCTGTGGCGCTAACCCACCCGCCATTGATAGCGGCCTCGCCGCGCCCGCCACCTGGCACTATGCAGAACGCGAAGCGACCCAAGCCATCAACCAGCGCTGGTGGACGCAGTTTGGCAGCCCGGCGTTGAACCGCCTGATCGACCAGGCCCGTCGTGACAGTTTCGACGTAGCAGCCGCCATGGCGCGGGTCCGTCAGGCCCAGGCCACGGCGGTGATTGCCGGCGCACCGCTGCTGCCGGAACTGAAGTTCAACCTCACCGCCAGCCGGCAAAGGCTGTTGCGCGGCAGCGGCAACTCGGACCTGGACGCCACCGAAAGCAACCGGACCGTCAACAGCTACGACGCCAGCCTCACCGCCAGCTATGAAATCGACTTCTGGGGGGGCCGCGCCGCTGCGCGCGACAGCGCCGTGCACAGCCTGCACGCCAGTGAGTTCGATCAGGCCAACGTAGAGCTGACCCTGCTCAGCAATGTCGCCGACCGCTACGCGCAAACCCTGGCCGCACGCCAGCGCCTGCAGATTGCCGAGCTCAACCTGGCCAATGCACGCAATGTGCTGAACCTGGTACAGACCCGCCACGACGCAGGTTCCGCCACGGCCCTGGAACTGGCACAACAGAAGAGCCTGGTGGCCAGCCAGCAACGGCAGTTGCCGCTGATCCAGCAATCGGTCGAAGAGTCGCAAATCACTTTGGCCGCCTTGCTCGGTCAACCGGTACAGGCTCTGGAACTGGGCGCTGAACCCTTCCAGGCATTGACCTGGCCGAGTATCGGGCCCGGTGTACCGAGCCAGTTATTGAGCCGGCGCCCCGACCTCGCCCAGGCCGAGGCCCAGTTGGCAGCGGCCCGTGCCGACGTCACGGTGGCCCGTGCAGCGATGCTGCCTTCAGTGACATTGGGCGCGACCCTCGGCTCTGGCGCATACAAGGCCCAAGAGGTCCTGCGCAGCCCCTTCTACACCCTGACCTCGGGCCTGATGGCGCCAATCTTCAACAATGGCCGGCTGAGCGCCGAACGCGACAAGGCTCGGGCACGCCAGGATGAACTGCTGCAAACCTACCGCGGAGCGATCATCAATGGCTTTGCCGATGTGGAGAAAGCCCTCAGCAGCATCACCCGCCTTGACCAGCAACGCCAGTGGCAAAGCGAGGAGCTGCAACAGGCGCAGACCGCGTTTCAGATTGCCCAGAGCCGCTACGAAGCCGGTGCCGAAGACCTGCTCACGGTGCTGGAAACCCAGCGCACTTTGTACGGCGCCCAGGACCAGAACGTGCTACTGCGCCTGTCGCGCCTACAAGCCAGCATCGCCCTGTACAAGGCATTAGGCGGTGGCTGGAAAACCAACATCTGATAAACGAAACTCATATTTCATACACGAGTTGTTTCTTCACCCTACATTCTCCACCTCAAGGTCCTTGGTAAAAAAGCCGTTATCACACGGAAGCCCGGGACCTCATGATGAAACCCAGCGTTGTTGTAAAAGGCCTGGCCTGCATTGGCTGCTGGTTGATACCGAACCTGGCGCTGGCCAAGCCCTTGATCGCCCCCACCGCAATCGACTGGCTGCTGGACTGCCCCCTCACCACGACGGCGCACTTGAACCCGCAAGTGGTTGGCCGCACCCAATGCGGCCTGGTCAACGTCCCCCGCGACCATGCCGCCCCCCAGCGCGGCCGCCTAAGCTTGAGCGTGACACGGGTAGGCGCACGGCAACCGCTCAACCGTGAAGGTGTCGTGTTCATCCAGGCCGGCGAACCCCTCCAGGCCAAGGACGCGCCTTTCGTTCTTCACCTCGCCAGCCGCTGGGAGTCGCTTGCCACCCAGGCCTATCGCACCCTGGTCGACCGTTATGACGTCATCGAGCTGAGCGCCCGCGACCTGCGCGAGGGCAATGCCGTGGAACAGGCCGCGCGGGACATGGAGTTCGTGCGCGGGCAACTTGACGAGGCGCGCCTCAACTACCTGGGCAACGCCGCTGCCACCCGCCTCGGCAGCCGCTACGGTACGCTGTTTCCCGAGCGTGTCGGGCGCATGGTGCTGATCAATGCCGAGCCTGGCGAAGCAGTCGCCACCGGTGTCGAGCAACTTTTGCTCAAGGAGTCGGCGCGCGCAGGCGCCGACGGCTGTGTCAACCGCTGGCTGGGGGATTTTCTCGCCTATGGTAGACAACCGCCGGCGTCCACGCGCTGTCTCGACCTCAGCGCCTGGGAGTAAGTAGCCCACGCATTTACGACCTCTTGCCACCAAAAACGACAGCCTGCGTTGACGCACTTCCCCAATCGTTATTAAGTGCTATTTATCCGCATTAATACGATAAATCACCGCCATGCTGACTCGCCCGCTACGCCGCAAACGCCAGAAGCTGTCCGATGTGATTGTCGAGTCGGTCAAGCGCTCGATCGTCACCGACGCCTTGAAGCCCGGCGACCGCCTGCCCACCGAGCGCGAGTTGATGGAAAGCTTCCAGTGTTCCAAAGGCTCGGCACGCGAAGCGCTCAAGGCGTTGGAGGTCGAGGGCCTGGTGAGCACGCGCACCGGCCCCAGCGGCGGGGCTTACTTGAACCAGGCCGGCACCGAGCCGGCCAGCCGCGCCTTGCGCAATTACCTGCACTTCCAGCACCTGGACGGCGAGCAGGTCTACCAACTGCGCAAGGTCATCGAAGTGGAATTGGCGGTGTCGGTGCTCGGGCGTTTGAGCGAAAACGATTACACCGCCCTGCAAGCCAATGTGGATTTTTGCAGCGCCCCCGAAGACAGCGAAGCCGGCCAGCGCGAACAACGCCTGGCGGAACTGGAGTTCCACAACCTGCTGGCCCGGGCCTGCCCCAACCCGCTGCTGAGCTTCATGGCGCAGTTTCTCAATGACTTGCTGCGCGACCTGGTGGTGCTGAAAAAAGCCTACAAGCCCAAGCGCAAGCAGTTCGACGCGGCCAACCTCGACTATCACAAGCAACTGCTGATCGCCTTTCGCGCCGGGGACGAAAGCGCGGTGCGCAGCTTGATGCATGAACACATGTGCGATGCCGAACACCATATGACCGCGCTGGAAGGCCAGGTGAGCCCGCATTTCCTCTTGGAGTTCGACCACCCTTAAACACGCCAACAATCCAATGTGGGAACCCGATCAATGTGGGATCAGCTTGCCTGCGATGCGGGCGCCTCGGTGTTACAGAGGGACCGAGTCGATGCCATCGCAGGCAAGCCAGCTCCCACAGTTGACCCCGTTCACCCGCGAAATCGAGTTATCCAACAACAAGCCTGCCCACAGGCCCTTGCTCCACCGTATCGCCCTTGCCGCTCCTGCCAATAACTAAACCAGGGAGTCACCCCATGCAGCGTCGTACGTTATTGAAAGCCAGCCTCACCGCGGCCGCCGCCCTCAGCCTTCCGCTGAGCGTGCGTTCGGCATTCGCCGCCGAGCCCTTTACCTTTTACGGCCTCAAGTCCATGTCTGGCGCCTTTGCCAGCTATGGCAAATTTGCCGACATGGGTTCGCGCCTGGCGGTGCAGCAACACGCCCAATTGCTCGGCCGCCCACTGAACTACAAGGTCATCGACACCGAAGGCAACGCCGGCAAGGCAGTGCGCAAGGTGCAGGAGGCCATCGCGCAGGACGGCGCACGGTTCTTCCAGGGCTGCACGCTGTCGTCTTCCGCCCTGGCCGTGGCCAAGGAAGTGGACAAGGTCGGCGGCGTGTTCATGACCCCGGTGGGCGCCGATGAAGTCACCGGCAAGGACTGCAACAAGGCGACCTTCCGCTGGTCGGTGCCCACCTACGGCGCGATACGCGAAACCATGGTGCCGCTGATCAAGCTGCTGCCGGACGCCAAGCGCTGGTACACCATCACCCCGCAATACGTGTTCGGCGAAGCCTTGCTCGAAGGCGCCAAAAGCGTACTCAAGGAACATGGCCTGGAACACGTGGGCAACAGCTACCACTCGCTGCAGGAACAGGAATTCTCCGGTTACCTGACCAACGCCATTTCCACCAAGCCCGATGTGCTGGTGCTGCTCAACTTTGGCAGCCAATCGTCCAACACCCTGCGCCAGGCCGTGAACTTCGGCATCAAGGAGCGCATGAAGGTGCTGCTGGTGTGGTCTGCCGGCCTGGATCAGTTCCAGGAACTGGGCAGCGATGTGCTCGAGGGCGTGTACCTCGGCGCACAGTACTGGCACCAGGTCGACACCCCGCTCAACCGTGAACTGGTCAAGCTGACCCAGGCCAAGTACGGCATCAACCCCACCTACCCGCTGGCCGCCGACTACATCAGCACCAAAGTCATGCTCGACACCATCATCGCGACCGGCAGCTTCGATGGCCCGACCGTGGCCAAGGCCCTGCAAGGCTTGAGCTACGAAGGCCCGACCGGCAAGGAGTCAATCCGCGCCGGCGACCACCAGGTGATCAAGGATTACTACCTGCTGATCGGCAAGGCCAGCGGCGACATGGCCGACAAGGACGACCTCGCCAAAGTGCTCAGCGCTGGCCAATCGTTCCCCGCAGTCGAGGCGACGGGCTGCACGCTCGGCTGACCGCTTAACTTTTGTCGCGCAGGGCCGTGCAAGCGGCCGTCTGCGGAGGGTGCCTGCATGCTTAATTTGTACCTGTTCCAGATTCTCAACGGCCTTGGGCTGGGGATGATCTACTTCCTGATCGCAGTGGGGCTGACGATCATTTTCGGCCTGCTCAACTTCGTCAATTTCGCCCACGGCGCGTTTTTCCTGCTCGGTGCCTACATCTGCTACACCGCGGTGAGCCTCACCGGCAACTTCTGGCTGGCGCTGCTGATCGCGCCGCTGGTGGTGGCCGCACTGGCCTGGGTGATCGAGCGCTTGCTGATCCAGCGCATCTACCACTTGCCCCACATGTTCCAGATTCTGGTGACCCTGGGGATCGCCCTGATCATCCAGGAAGCCAGCGTGATGATCTGGGGCCCGGTGGGCAAAAGCGTCGCCGTGCCGGAACTGTTGCGCGGCGTGCTGGTGGTGGGTGATTTCGTCTACCCCTACTACCGCCTGTTCCTTATCGTGTTTTCCGGCCTGGTGGGCCTGGGCCTGTGGCTGTTGCTGGAACGTACGCGCTTCGGTGCTCTGGTGCGCGCTGGCAGTGAAAGCACCGAAACCGTGTCGCTACTGGGCACCAATATTTTCCGCCTGTTCTCCATGACCTTCGCCCTCGGCGTCGCCCTGGCCGGTGTCGCCGGGGTGCTGTTCGCGCCGTTGCGCGGCGCCCAGCCCTTCGTCGGCCCGGAGATTCTGGGCATCGCCTTCGTGGTGGTGGTGATCGGCGGCATGGGCTCGTTCAGCGGTGCGCTGGTCGGCGGTTTGCTGGTGGGCGTGGTGCAAAGCCTGATGACCACACTTTGGCCCCAGGGTGCGAGCCTGATGATCTACGGTGCGATGGCCGTGGTGATTCTGGTACGCCCTTATGGCCTGTTCGGGAGAGCCTGACATGAGCGATAAAAACCCGCTGCCGTTTGCCAAGACCCAATCCAGAGCCATGTTGCTGTGGGTGTTGGCCGTGCTGATCGGCCTGCCGTTGGTGTTGCCCTCGGCGACCCTGGCCACCGAGATCCTGATCTTTGCCATGGCCGCCCTGGCCTGCAACCTGCTGCTGGGCTATACCGGGCTGCTGTCCTTCGGCCAAGGCATCTTCTTTGGTGCCGGTGCTTATTGTGCGGCGCTGTTGATGATTCACCTGCAACTGGGCCTGTTCACCGCGTTGCTCGGCGCGGCGATTGCCGGTGGTTTCCTGGCGCTGCTGGTGGGCGCCCTGGCAATTCGGCGCACGGGCATTTACTTCGTGATGCTCACGTTGGCGTTCAGCCAGATGGCGTACTTCGTCGCCTACACCCTGAGCGACTGGACCGGCGGCGACAACGGCCTGCTCAGCGTGCCGCGCCCGGAAATTCGTGTGGGCGACACCGTGTTGCTGTCCCTGACCGATGCCCGTGCCTTCTATGGTTTTGTCGCGGTGCTGTTCCTGCTGATTTTCATCGGCGCACGCCGGGTCATCGCTTCGCCGTTTGGCAGCACGCTGATGGCGATCCGCGAGAACGAAACCCGCGCCTCGGCCATAGGCTACGACACGCGCCACTTCAAGATCCTGGTGTTCGTGCTGTCCGGTGCGGTCACCGGGATTGCCGGGGCGTTGTACGCCATGCTGCTGCACTTTGTGCCGCTGTCGAATATCGACCTGGCAATGTCCGAGAACATCTTGATCATGACCATCGTCGGCGGCACCGGCTCGCTGTTCGGCTCACTGTTGGGCGCCGGCTCCATCGTGCTGCTGGGCGACTTTCTCTCCGACCTGTGGCCGCGCTGGCTGATGCTGCTGGGGGTAATCCTGATCCTGGTGGTGATATTCATGCGCGGCGGTTTGTGGGGCGGCCTCGCGTCGCTATTCGAGAAGGTGCGCGGCGCGCGCAAACCCGCGGTCGTCGCCAAGGAGGACGGGCTATGAGTATCTTGCTTGAAACCCAGAACCTGGAGCTGGCCTACGGCGCGTTCCATGCGGTCAATGGCGTCAACCTCAAGGTTGAAGCCGGCACCATCCACACCATCATCGGCCCCAACGGCGCGGGCAAGACCAGCCTGTTCCACTGCCTGACAGGTGAACGCCAGGCCACCGCCGGGGCGATCCATTTCGACGGCAAGAACCTGATGCGCAAGCCCGCCCACGGCCGCGTCGGCCTGGGCATGGCGCGCTCGTTCCAACTCACCAGCCTGTTCCAGAACCTCAGCGTGCGCGAAAACCTGCGCCTGGCCGCCCAGGGCCGCGATGGCTCGCGTGCCTTGAACTTCTGGCGTCGAGTGGACAGCCAGCGCGAACACCTGGAGATGGCCGACCAGGTGCTGGAACGCCTGCAACTCACGGCACGCGCCGACACCCTGGCCGGTGAGTTGTCCCACGGCCAGCAACGGGTGCTGGAGGTGGGCATGTCGATCTGCTCCAAACCCAAACTGTTGATGCTCGACGAGCCCACCTCGGGCATGGGCATCGACGATATCCCGATCATGACCCAACTGATCAGCGACCTTGGCCGCGACCATACGGTGCTGTTGATCGAACACAACATGAGCATCGTCATGTCCATCAGCCAACGCATCACGGTGATGAGCCATGGGCAGATTCTGGTGGAAGGCACGCCGGAGTTCGTGCGCGCCGATGAACGTGTGCGTACTGCCTATCTTGGGGAGGCTGCCTGATGCTGATCGTCGAGAATATCCATTCCTACTACGACAAAAGCCATGTGCTGGAGGGCGTGTCGCTGAGCGTCAACCCTGGCGAACTGGTGACCCTGCTCGGCCGTAACGGTGCCGGCAAGACCACCACCCTGCGCAGCATCCTCGGCATCATCTGCCCGCGCCAGGGTCAGATCCACTTCAACGGCCAGGCGCTGGTGGGGCAAAAGATCTTTGAAATTGCGCGCCAGGGCTTGGCGCTGGTACCGGAAAACCGCGGGATTTTCCGCCTGCTGACGGTGGAGGAAAACTTGCGCATCGCCGCCCGCAAGCACAGCCGCTGGCAGCTGGAAGACGTGTACGCCATGTTCCCGCGCCTCAAGGAGCGGCGCAAAAACGCCGGCCATGCGTTGTCCGGCGGCGAACAGCAGATGCTCGCCATCGCCCGCGCCCTGCTGAACGACCCCAAGCTGCTGATCCTCGACGAACCCACTGAAGGCCTGGCCCCGGTGATCGTCGACGAGCTGGTGAAGATCCTGCGCAAGGTCAAGGACGAGGGCCTGCCGGTGTTGCTGGTGGAACAGAACCTGATGGTCTGCGACAAGCTCGCCGACCGCCATTACGTGCTCGAACAGGGCCGCGTGGTGTACGAGGGCAGCGCCGCTGACTTCCGCGCCGACCCGACGATCAAAAACCGTTACCTGGCCTTGAGTGCCTGAGTGGAGATTCCTGATGAATAGTCTTGCGCAACCGCTCCAGAGCGATGCCCCGCTGATCAACCGCGACCGTTTGTGGCAGTCACTGATGGACCTGGCCCAGCTCGGCGCCACGGCCAAGGGCGGCGTGTGTCGCCTGGCCCTCACCGACCTGGACCGCCAGGCCCGCGACCTGTTCGTGCAGTGGTGCGAAGCCGCCGGGTGCAGCGTCAGTGTGGATGCCATCGGCAATATTTTCGCGCGGCGCCCTGGACGCAACCCCACCCTGCCCCCGGTCATGACCGGCAGCCACATCGACACCCAGCCCACCGGCGGCAAGTTCGACGGTTGCTACGGGGTAATGGCCGGGCTGGAAGTGATCCGCACGCTCAATGACTTGCAGATCGAAACCCAGGCCCCCATCGAAGTGGTGGTGTGGACCAACGAAGAAGGCTCGCGCTTCCCGCCGTGCATGATGGGCTCCGGGGTATTTGCCGGGAAGTTCGACTTGCAGGAGACCCTCGACAAGCTCGACGATCAAGGCCTGTCGGTGGGCAGCGAATTGCAGCGCATCGGCTATGCCGGTGCGCGTGCGGTGCTGGGCCATCCGGTGGGCGCTTATTTCGAGGCGCATATCGAGCAAGGCCCGGTGTTGGAGGACCAGGCGATTACCCTGGGCGTGGTGATGGGCTGCCTGGGCCAGAAGTGGTTCGACCTGACCCTCACCGGCGTAGAGGCGCATGCGGGCCCTACGCCCATGCACCTGCGCAAGGATGCCCTGGTGGGCGCTGCCGAGGTGGTCAGCGCGGTCAACCGTATCGCTCATCAGCATCAGCCTCACGCCTGCGGCACCGTCGGCTGCCTTAACCTGCACCCTGGCTCGCGCAACGTGATCCCCGGCCAGGTGCACATGACCATCGACCTGCGTCACCTGCACGCCGACAAGCTGCAAGCCATGGTCGATGAAGTGCGCGCAGTGATCGAAGACGCGGCCGCCCGCCACGGCTTGACGTTTGAACTGACGCCGACTGCCGACTTCCCGCCGCTGGACTTCCACCCTGCCTGCGTCAATGCCGTGCGCGAGGCTGCCCAGGCATTGGGCTTGAGCCATATGGACATTGTCAGCGGCGCCGGGCATGACGCGATCTTCGTTGCTGAACTGGGCCCGGCCGGGATGATCTTTGTGCCGTGCGAAGGCGGCATCAGCCATAACGAAATCGAAAACGCCGCGCCGGATGATCTGGCCGCAGGCTGCGCGGTGTTGCTGCGCGCCATGGTCAACGCGGCGCAGGGAGTTCCAGCATGAGTGAGATCGGCCAATTGACGGCGGTGCAACTGCTGCAGCACTTTCGCGACAAGACCTTGTCGCCCGTGGAGGTCACCGAAGACGCGTTGCTGCGCATCGAGCGCTACAACCCGGCAGTGAATGCTTACTGCCATGTCGACCCGCAAGGCGCTCTGGACGCTGCGCGGACGTCGGAACAACGCTGGTTCAAGGGCGAACCTTGCGGCGCCCTGGATGGCGTGCCGGCGTCGATCAAGGACCTCACGCTGACAGTCGGCATGCCCACGCGCAAAGGCTCGCGCACCTCCAGTGCCGAGGGCCCGTGGGACGTGGACGCGCCCTTCTCGGCCTTCATGCGCAAGGCCGGCGCGGTGCTGCTGGGCAAGACCACCACCCCGGAATTCGGCTGGAAAGGCGTGACCGACAACCCGCTGTACGGCATCACCCGCAACCCGTGGGACACGCGCACCACCGCCGGTGGTTCGTCCGGGGGCGCCGCTGCGGCGGCGGCGTTGAACCTGGGCGTGCTGCACCAGGGCAGCGACGCCGGCGGCTCGATCCGTATTCCCTGTGCGTTTACCGGCACCTTCGGGATCAAGCCGACCTTCGGCTATGTGCCGCAATGGCCGGCCAGCTCCATGACGATCCTGTCGCACCTGGGGCCGATGACGCGCACCGTGCAAGACAGTGTGCTGATGCTGCAAGCCGTGGCGCGACCGGATGCACGGGACGGCTTGATCGGCGCGCCGCGAACCACGCCCTGGCTCGTTCCAGGGACGGACTTGAAAGGGTTGCGTGTCGCCTATAGCCCCACGTTCGGCTATGTGAAAGTCGACCCGCAAGTTGCCCAGGTAGTGGATCAGGCTGTGCAGGGCCTGGTGCAACTGGGCGCCCATGTCGAGCAGATCGACCCTGGCTTCAGCGACCCGTTGGATGTCTTCAGCACCTTGTGGGCCGCCGGTGCCGCTCGCCTGACCGGCACGATGAGCGAGGCGCAAAGGCAACTGCTCGACCCAGGGCTGCTACGCATTGCGCAACGGGGCGAGCGCTTGAGCCTGGACAATTTCAACGCAGCCCTGGAAGCCCGGGCGGCGCTGGTTGCACGGATGGCAGCCTTCCATGAGCATTACGATGTGTTGGTGTCACCGATGATGCCGATCACCGCGTTCGAAGCCGGGCACAACGTACCGCCGGGTTCGGGAATGACTGAGTGGATGGAATGGACGCCGTTCACCTACCCGTTCAACCTCACCCAGCAACCGGCGGCGTCAGTGCCCTGTGGGTTGGCGGCAAATGGCTTGCCGGTGGGCTTGCATGTGGTGGGTGCACGGTTTGCCGATGAGCAGGTACTTAGGGTGTGTCACGCGTATGCACAAGCATTCCCCACAGCGCACTTGCACACACCGAAAATCCCGACCTGAAATACCTACAACTGTGGGAGCTGGCTTGCCTGCGATAGCACAGGTTCAGTCAGCACATTGGCCTCTGACACACCGCCGTCGCAGCTTCTACACAATTTTGTAGGTTGTAGCAGCCAACGGTAACCACGATGCGAAGCGAGCCGCTCTTGATCTTGCTCTTGATCTGCTTTTGATCTTGATCTCAGGCGCCCCGTTAAACCACGCTGGCCGGAATTCGACAGTGATTTGGGGGGTAAACCGGCAGGGATGCCGGTTTAGCCGCCCCGCGCCATGGATGGCGCGTGGCGGCGCCCCCCCAAATCACTGGCGGATTACGGGCACACCGAGCCTAAGCGAGGTGCCGAGTGGTGGGGCAAGAGCGTTTTGCTTACTTTGCCGCTTTTGCAAAGTGAGCCGCCGTCAGGGCGGAACCCTAAGTGGCCGTTACCGCAGCAATGGATATGTACACCATCCAACTGTGTTGACTGCCAGGCCGCCTTCGCGAGCAAGCCCGCTCCCACAGTTTGATTGCGGGGTGTCAGGTAGAGAAGCGTCGGCTGAAAGGCCGCCATCGCAGGCAAGCCCGCTCCCACAGGTTTGACCGCATTCCTTTATACTGTCCCCCATTCATCCCCGGGGGCTTCATGGACATCGAACTGGCACGCACCTTCCTCGAAATCACCCGCTGCGGCAGCCTGGCCGCGGCGGCCGAGAAACTGCACGTCACCCAGACCGCCATCACCGCTCGTGTCAAAAACCTCGAGAACCAGCTCGGCTGCACGCTGTTCGTGCGCAACCGTGCCGGTGCGCGGCTGACCGCCGACGGCGAGGCCTTCGTGGTGTACGCCAACCAGTTGCTGCAAACCTGGGAAGCCGCCCGCCGTGACCTGCCATTGCCGGACGGCTATCGCAATGTGCTGCATATCGGCGGGGAGGTCAGCCTGTGCAACCCGTTGATGCTCGGCTGGGCCAAGGCGCTGCGCGAGCAGATACCGGGGCACGCGCTGCGTACCGAAGTGCGTGAAGGCGAATACCTGCTGCGCCAATTGGAGCTGGGTGTGCTCGACGCCGCCTTGGTGTTCCAGCCGCAATACTGGCCGGGCTTGCAGGTGGAGCAGGTGCTGGAAGAAAAACTGATTCTGGTGCAACTGGCGAGCAAACCCTCGCCCTACGTGTATATCGACTGGGGCCAGGGTTTTCGCCAGCAACACGACGCCGCCCTGCCCGACCGTGCGCGTGCTGCGTTGAGTTTCAACCTGGGGCCGCTGGCGTTGCAGTACATCCTGGAGAATGGCGGGGCTGGTTACTTCCGCACGCGGGTGGTGCAGAGCTACCTGGACAGCGGCGTCATGCAGCGCGTGCCCAAGGCGCCGGAATTCAGCTTTCCGACCTACCTTGTGTATTCGCGGGCGCGAGATTCAGCGGTGTTGCAGCAGGCCTTGGAACTGCTGCGAGAGGTGGTGAAGGCCGAAGGCGACTGGTCGCAACGCTGGGATCCGCTGATTTGAATCACTCTACGCCTGCGCGCATGCTAGCCTGCTGGTGTTTACTCTCGCAGTCTTACCGATGAACAAGAAAAAGTCCGTCACCATCAGCGACATCGCCAAACGGGTCGGCATGACCACCATTACGGTGTCCCGCGCTTTGAGCAAACCCGACCTGGTCAAACCCGCCACCCTGGCGCGCATCCTGGAAGTGGCACGCGAGCTGGACTACGTGCCCAACGCCTTCGCCCGCGGGCTCAAGCGCAGTGAAAGCCTGATCATCGGGGTCATCACCGCATCGGTAGACAACCCGTTCTACAGCGAGATGATCAAGGCGATTTCCCGCGAGGCGAAAAAGCACGGCTACACCATCATGCTGGTGGACACCGATGAGCTGGAAGAACTGGAAAGCAAGGCGGTCGATACCCTGCTGGGCTATCGCGTGGCGGGGATCATCCTGTCGCCGGTCTCCGACGAGCCGAGCTACCAGCCCGATTACCTGGAGCGCCTGGGCAACGGCAAGACCCCAGTGGTGCTGCTCGATCGCACGATCCACGACAGCCCGTTCAGCCGCGTGGTGCTCGACAACTACCACAGCGGCCTGCAAGCCGCGCACTACCTGTTACGCCAAACCCCGAACCTCAAGCGCCTGCTGGTGCTGACCGGCCCCGAGCACTCGCGTATCAGCGTGGAACGCCTCAAGGGCCTGCGGGAAGTGCTGGCCGAACACCCCGACATTCAGGTCGAGGTGCAAGCGGGCGACTACACGCTGATGCCGGCTTACCTGCATACCCTCGATTACCTGGCCGCGCACTCGGCACCGGACGCGATCATGGGTTTCAACCAGTTGATCACCCTGGGCGCCCTGCGTGCGTTGCGCATGCATAACATCGCCCATGACAGCCTGACCATCTGCGGCATCGACCGCCTGCCCTTCGCCGATATCTTTGGCGTGCCGATTGCCTGCGTGGCCCACGACGCATCCCTGGCCGGCAGCAGTGCGGTGCGCCTGCTGCTTGATCGCCTGCAAGACCCGCACAAGCCACGGGACAAAGTGGTTATCGCCGGGCAGTTGGAAAACGGCTAGCGGCTGGTGTAGCCGCCGTCCACAGGCAGGCTCACGCCACTGATCATGCTCGCCGCGTCGCTAAGCAAAAACAGCACCGGCAGCGCCACTTCCACCGGTTGCGCAAAACGCCCCAACGGAATCGCTGCCAGCGCCGGGTCGCGCTTGGCCGGGTCGGACCAGGCCATGGCCGCCATCGGCGTCAAGGTCACGGTGGGGTTGACGCTGTTGACGCGTATGCCAAAACGGCCCCACTCGGCGCATTGCACGCGGGTGATCGCATCCAGTGCAGCCTTGGAGGCGCAGTAGCTCAGGTGATCGTCCAGCGCCACCAACGACGCCTGGCTGGAGACGTTGACGATGCTGCCGGCCATGTTCGCCTCGATCATCTTTGCCGCGACCCGGCTGGCCACTTGCGCAGCGGCGCGGGCGTTGACATGCATTACCTGGTCGAAGGCGTTGGCGCTGATGGCAGCGGCGGGCTCCAGGCGTGAGATACCGGCGCAGTTGACCAGGCCGTGCAGAGGCGGCAAATCTTGCAGGGTTTTATCGAGGGCGATGCTGTCAGCGATATCCACGCACAAGGTGCGGCACCCCAATGCCGCCAACGCCTGGGCATCGCGACCGAGAGCGAAGACTTCGGCGCCGCTGGCGATCAGTTGCTGGGCAATTTCGCGACCGATGCCGCTGCTGGCACCGGTGACGAGGATGCGCTGGTACGAGAAGTCGAAGGTGGTAGACATAAATAAAGATCTCAAAGCCAATGAAGACCCACTGTGTTGAATCAGGTGGATTGCAGGTTGTGCATGACCGGTTTCAGGGCCGGATACAGCTTCAGGTACTCGGCAAACGCCCGGTCATAGGTCATGACATTCTCCCGCTTGGGCTGCGCCCGCAATTGCAACTGCACCCAACCCGTGTCCATCTGCCCATCACTCACCAACCCCATCGTATGCGCCGCCAACAACGCCGCGCCCAGGGCTGCTTCTACCTCCTGCACGATCGTGTACACCGGGTAGCGTGTGACGTCGGCGATGATCTGCATCCACAGGTCCGAATGGCTCGCCCCGCCCACCACAATCAAGCGCGGGTCCAGGGAATGCGCGCCCTGGCTGCCCGCTTCGATATTGTGGCGCAGGGCAAAACTCACGCCCTCCAGCACCGCGCGGTACAGGTGAAAGCGGCTGTGGTAGAGGTTGAGCCCGACAAAACTGCCGCTGGCGCGGTCATCCCACACCGGGCTGCGCTCGCCCATCAAGTAAGGCAAAAACACCACGCCTTCGCTGCCTGCCGGAATCTTCATCGCGCTCTGCTCCAGCAGCGCCAGGCTGTCTTGCCCCGTGGCCTGGGCCTGCTGTTCTTCGGCCTGGCAGAACTGCTCGCGAAACCAGCTGACCGAGGCCCCGGCGGTGATCGCACCGCCGAAGATGTACAGGTCGCGGTGGCCGTTGTAGACGTGGGGCATGCTCACCAAACCGTGACGTGCATCCACCTGCTGGTTCAGATAGCCCCAGCACATGCTGGTGCCGATCATCGCCACATGATTGCCTGGCTGAGTGACACCCGCCGCCAGGGTCGCCATGGCCGCGTCCACGCCCCCAGCGAGGATCGGCGTGCCCGCCTGCAAGCCCAGGCGTGCGGCCCAGTCTGCAAGCAAACCACCCACCACCTCGCCGGAATACAGCAACCGCTCGGGCATCATCGACTGCGCGATACCCAGCGCATCCAGCATCTCGCCTGACCAGTTGCGCGCCGCCACGTCGTAGACACCGCCGATATTCCCGGCGCTGCTGTGGTCCACCGCCAACTCGCCGGTCAGGCACCAATTGATGTAGCTGTTGGGCGGCAACAGGTAACGGGTATTCGCCCACACCTGAGGCTGGTGCTGCTTGAGCCAGAGCATCTTGGTGAAGCCGTAGTAGCTGTCCAGCGAGTTGCCGGTGATGGCGAACAAGCGCTCCAGGTCCACATGCTCACGCACCCAGGCCACCTGCTCGCCGGCGCGCCGGTCCATCCAGATCAGGCACGGGTGCAGCGGCGTCATCTGCGCATCCACGGCAATGCCCGAGCCGCCGTACAAACTGCTGATGCACAGCGCCTTGACCTGCGGCGCCGGCACCCCGGCCTTGGCCATGCACTGGGCCACGCACGTTTCGACAGCATCCAGCCACACCTGCGGCCACTGCTCGGCCCAGCGCACTTTCGGGGTGTCCACCCGGTAGCCTTGGCTATGCTGGGCGATGATCGTGCCTTGGGCATCCACCAGCAGCGCCTTGGTGCTCTGGGTGCCAATGTCTACACCGATGACGTAGTCCATATTCAGAGCACCGGCTTCAACAGCACCTTAATCGACTTGGTCGAGTTGGCCAATTCAAACGCCTCGGCCCAGTCGTCCAGCGGGAAATCATGGGTGACGATGCCTTGGGAGGTGACCAGGCCACGCTCGAACAGGTCGATGGCGATGGGGTAGCAATACGGGCCCAGGTGCGCGCCGCGTACGTCGAGCTCCTTGCGGTCGCCGATGATCGACCAGTCCACGCTGGTCTCGGCGCCAAACACGCTGAACTCGACAAAGCGCCCGAGCTTGCGGATCAGGTCCAGGCCCTGGGTGACGCCGGCCGGTACGCCGGTGGTTTCGATATAGACGTCGCAGCCGTAGTTGTCCGTCAGCCCGTTGATGATCTCGCGAGCGTTGTCACGGGCGGGGTTGATCACCACATCCGCGCCGAACTTTTTCGCCAGCTCCAGGCGTTCATCGACCATGTCGATCACCACCAGTTTTTTCGGGGTCTTCAGCGCGGCGACCTGGACCATGCACAGGCCCAGGGTGCCCGCGCCGGCAATCACCACCACGTCGTCGAGCTGGATATCGCCACGGTTGACGGTATGGATCGAGCAGGCCATCGGCTCCACCAGCGCCGAGTCTTCCAGGGACACCGACTCAGGGATCTTGTGCACGATGGCGGTCTTGGGAATGCGCATGTACTGGGCCATGCCGCCTTCGGCCACTTCGCGCTGGAAGCCGAAGATGTTGTGCACTTCGCACATCCAGTATTTGCCTGACTTGCAGAAGCGGCACTTGCCACACGGCACGATCTGTTCGGCGATGACCTTGTCACCGACCTTGACCTCAAAGTGCTCCTCGGCGCCCTCGCCGGCTTCGACCACGTAGCCGAAAAATTCGTGGCCCGGTACTACCGGTGCCTTGACCCAGGGGTTGTCGCCGCCCCAGAACATCGCCGCGCCCGAGTGGCACTTGCAGTCACTGGCGCAGATGCCGCAGGCGGCGATACGGATCACCAGCTCATTGGCACGCGCCTGGGGTTTGCCGATGCGCTCCAGGCGGTAGTCTTTCGGGCCGTGGCAGACGACGGCTTGCATGTGAGTGTGCTTGTCCATGTGTTCGGTCCTGTGTGGTGAGGTATTAACGATGGCGCTGACGGCTGATAAAAATCGCCAGCAAGATGATCCCGCCCTTGATCACGCTCTGGACGTAGGGCGACACGCCAAGCATGTTCAAACCGTTGTTCAACACGCCCAGCAGCATGGCGCCGAGCAAGGTGCCGATAATCACGCCGCGGCCGCCGGCAATCGACGCACCACCCAGTACCACGGCGGCAATCGCATCCAGCTCGAACGACACGCCGGCATTCGGCTGGCCGCTCATCAAGCGCGAGGTGAGCACCAGCCCGGCAATCGCGGCGGTGAAGCCGCTGATGCCATACACCAGCAGCTTGAAACGCGCCGCTCGCACCCCGGACAAGCGCACCGCTTCTTCATTACCGCCAATGGCGTAGATGTAGCGGCCGATGCGGGTGTGTTGCAGCAGCACATAGGCCGCCAGGTAGGTGATCAGCATGATCAGGATCGGCACCTGCAGGCCAAACACACTGGCGCGACCGAAGAACGCGAACCACTCTGGCAAGCCGGAAATCGGGTAGCCGTCGGTGTACATCAGCCCGAACCCGCGGGCGATGCCCATGGTCGCCAGGGTGACGATGATCGGCGGCATATGCAGGTACGCCACGAACAGCCCGTTGCCGATGCCGAAGGCCACGCCCACCAGCAGCCCGGCGCCAATCGCCAGGCCCGGCGGCAACCCGGCGACCATCAGCCCGGCGGTCAAGGTGCCGGACAACGCCATCACCGGCCCCACCGACAAGTCGATGCCACCGGTGAGAATCACGCAGGTCATGCCCACTGCGATGATCGCGTTGATCGACACCTGGCGGGCGATGTTGGAGAGATTGCTGGCAGTGAGGAAGGTGTCACTGGCGAGGATCATCACCAGGGTCACCACCACCAGCCCGACAAAGGGATAAAACGCCGGCGAACGCAGCAGCCGCGCCAGGTTCAGGCGCAAGCGGCCGTTGCCGGCGGTGTTAATGGACGTATTCACTTGAGCCCCCTGTTGCATGGCGCATGACCTCTTGAGGATTGACGGCGGACGCTTCCAGTACCTTGACGATGGCGCCCTTGTGGAACACGGCGACGCGGTCGCACATGCCGATGACTTCGGGCAGCTCGGAGGAAATCATGATGATCGCGTAGCCCTGTTCGGTGAGGCTGCGCATCAACGCGTAGATCTGCGCCTTGGCACCCACGTCGATGCCGCGTGTGGGTTCGTCGAACACCAGCACGTCGCAGTGGTGGTTGATCCAGCGGGCGATCACGACTTTTTGCTGGTTGCCGCCGCTGAGGTTCACCACAAGGCTTTCGCCACTGGGTGCCTTGATCGACAGCTGGCGCATCAGCGCTTCGACGCTGGCGCACTCGCGGGCCTTGTCGATCAGGCCCGAGGCGTGCTGATACTTGGGCAAATTGTTCAGCGAGATATTTTCGCGAATGCTGAAGGCGGTGATCAGCCCTTCGCTCTTGCGGCTTTCGGGGAGCAGGCCGATGCCGCAGGCCAGGGCTTGGGCCGGGTCATCGAGGCTGACTTTTTCTCCGCGCAGCCACACGTCTTTGCTCACCGTGGGCAGCGCGCCCATCATGCCCAGGGCCAGTTCAGTGCGGCCCGAGCCCACCAGACCGGCGAAGCCCAGGATCTCGCCCTTGTGCACATTGAAACGGTTATGGGGGCCGTTGCGCACCAGCTGGATGTCCTTGACCTCCAGCAGCAACGGACCGCGTGCGGTAGTGGGTTTAGGCGGAAAGCTGCACTCCAGGCGACGGCCGACCATCATCTCGACCAGGTGGTCGATGTCGCTGTCGGCCACCTCGGTGACGCCTGCATTGCCGCCGTCGCGCAGCACGCTGATGCGGTCGCAGATCTGGAAAATCTCTTCCAGATGGTGCGAGATAAAAATCACCGCCACGCCCTGGCGCTTGAGTTCGCGCATGATGCCGAACAGCAACTCGGCCTCACTGGGAGTCAGCGTCGCGGTCGGCTCATCGAGCACCAGCAGGCGTGCGTCCAAAGCCAGGGCCTTGGCGATTTCGACAAACTGCTGCTCGGCCACGCTCAGGTGCTTGACCGCGCAGTGCAGATCGATGCTGACCCCGAGGCGCTCGAACAACGCCTGCGCGGCCTCGGCCATTTCGCGCTTGCGCAACAGGCCGAAGCGGTTGCTCAGTTCATGGCCGAGGAAGATATTTTCTACCGCCGTGAGGTAGGGAATCAGGCTGAACTCCTGGAACACAATGCCAATCCCGGCGGCAATCGCATCCCGATAGGTCGCAAATTTTCGGGCCTGCCCGTCGATAAGGATCTGCCCTTCGTCCTGATGCTCGACACCGCCCAGAATCTTCATCAGGGTGGATTTGCCCGCGCCATTTTCCCCGAGCAAGGCGTGGATTTCGCCGCGCTCCACTTGCAGGTTGATGGCCTTGAGGGCCTGCACCCCCGGGTAACGCTTACAGATGTTTTCCAGCTTCAGAAGACTGCTCATACCGCCGACCTCGCACTCAGAAGGAAGACCTGGGCCCCACGAACTACGCGGGGCCTGTTGGGTTTACCAGCTGAAGTCCTTGGCCTTGGCCTGGTCGATCAGGGTGATGTCCACCGGCACGCTGGCCGGTACTTGGGCGCCCCACTTCTTGGCCAGGGCGATGCCCAGGGCTAGGCGGATCTGGTCGCGGGGGTATTGGGCCGAGGTGGCGATGAAATGGCTGCCGGGTTTCTGGATCGCCTTGATCGCTTCCGGCGCACCGTCGACGCTGACCAGCTTCACGTCCATGCCGCTGGCTTCGATGGCCGACAGCGCGCCGAGGGAGCCATTGTCATTCACGCTGAAAATGCCCTTGAGGGTGGGCTGGGCCTGCAACATGTTTTCGGTGACGGTCAGGGCCTGATCGCGTTCCTGTTTGCCGTTCTGGATGCTGACGATCTTGATGTCCGGGTGCTTGGCCACCGCCTCTTTGCAGCCGCGCACACGTTCGAGGATCGGCACCACGGCGATGCCGTCAAGGATGGCGATATTGCCTTTGTCACCGATGGTTTTAGCCAGGTACTCACAGGCCTGGAAACCGGCGTCGAAGTTCTTCGACCCCACGAATGAATCCAACGGGCCATCTGCCTGGGCATCCACCGCCACCACTACGACACCGGCAGCATGGGCCGACTTGACGGCCGATTGCACGCCGACCGAATCAGTGGGGTTGATCAGCAGGATGTCGATGCCCTTTTGCAGCATGTCTTCGACATCACTGACCTGCTTGGACACGTCGTGGCGGGCGTCGGTGATGATCAACTTGGCACCGATGGTCGCGCCGGCTTCTTCCAGGGCGTTTTTCATGGTGACGAAATAGGGGTTGTTGATTTCCTGGAACGAGGCGCCGATGCGGATGGGCTTGGCAGCGTCGGCAAAAGCGGGGGTCGCGCTGCCCAGGGTGATGCTGGCAGCCAGTAAACACAGGGTTTTGGGGAGCATTTTCATGGCGTGGGTCTCTGTTTTGTTTTTATTTTTAGAGCAAATGTTATCGTTAACATTTTGCCAGAAACTAACAAGTAATTCAGACCTGTGCAAGCCTCCACTGGTCGGTCTCGGGCAAAAATGTGGGAGTTGGCTTGCCTGCGATGGCGCAGTGTCAGTCTACTTATCTGGCCCTGATACACCGCCATCGCAGGCAAGCCAGCTCCCACAGGGGGATGAGGTGGTCAGTAAAAACTCGCACATCCGCTTACGCCAACTAAGCTCAGCCTCAAATAAAAACACAGCGAGCAGCCGGCCATGCCCCACCCGACCGAGACTTTCCGCGACCGTTACCGCGCAAGCGTCAACCCGCGTTACAACCCCTGGCTGCACGCCGCATTCGTGCTTGGCTACGGCATCGCGTGCATCACGCTGGCCTGGTCCTCCACCGCCGATATCACCGCCCTGCAGTGGCTGACCGTGCCCCTGACCCTGCTGTTCTTCAACCTGTGCATCTACCTCGTGCACCGCCACCTGGGCCATCACAAACATGCATTCGCCCGGCTGTTCTACGCACGCCACACCGGCGATCACCACAGCTTCTTCACCCCCGGCCACATGACCTACGACAGCCCTCGGGACTGGCGCGTCATCCTCTTTCCAGCCTGGCTGATCATGCTGCACAGCCTGGCCATCACCCTTCCCGCCTGGTGGCTGCTCAGCCAACTGAGCCCCAACGTTGCCGGGTTGTTTGCAGGCTGCATGATCCTTGGCTACCTGCTCTACGAAGTGTTCCATGCCTGCGAACACCTGCCTGCCGAACACCCGGTGGCACGCCTGCCATGGATTCGCCAGATGCACCGCCTGCATGCCTTGCACCACCGCCGTGAGCTGATGCAGGGGCGTAATTTCAACATCGTGCTGCCGTTGATGGACTATCTGTTTGGCACTTTGTATTGGGAGCCGCGTCCTCCCGATAGCCAGAAATGATCAGGAAAAAGCCACAAAAAAGGGGCGGCCTCTAGAGGCCGCCCCTTCTACTTCACATCACGCTATCAGTGGATGATGTCCTGAGTGCAGATATGCCCCAGGCTGACGTATTGCACGTTCTCACCGCCAACGCCCACACCCGGGAACTCGGCCAGCTCAATACGCCAGCCACCCTCGTTGTAGGTGGTACGCCACTTGTACGGCACACCGGTGCTGCTGTCGTTTATCACCGTTGTGTAGTCACCGAAGCAAGTACCGATATTAGCCGTGGCCTCTGATACACCCGCGCTGTTGGTAGTCGCTTTGTAGTCAACCCAACGGTAGTTCAAGTCGACGAAGTGGTTATCGACGCGCAATACCGGCGTGACCCCCAGCAACGGCGCGCCGGTGGAGTCCGACCATTGGGTCGACCAGTTCAACAGCCGAGCGGTTTGCGTGGCCAGCCACACTTCCGTCACCCGCACGATGTTGTCACCTTTGACACTGCTGGTGTTCAAGCGCGGTGTGGAACCCAGGCTCAGTTGGTAATACTTGCTCGGGTCCTGCGCCACCGCCGGGTTGGCCCGTACACGCACCTTCACCGTGGTGCCCGGCGCGACGCTCGGGTAGGTCGAGGTAGAACCGGCCGGCACGGTGACCCAGTTGGCGCCATCAAAGCGGTCGAAGATCCACTGGTTTCGGCTGCCGTTCTCGTCGCCCGCCAGGTACATGCTCACGCTTTGGCCACGGACCGCCGTGAAGTCGAAGTAATCGACATCGTTGGCGCTGTCGAGATTGCCGCTGACCTTGTTCATCGAATCGGGCAATACGAACGCGGTTTGCGCGCTGTCGTTGGGCTCGAACGCGTCGATGTTGCTGTCCACCGCCACGCCGAAACTGAACTGCGCGTTATCGGCGACCTTGGCCACCATGTACCAGTAGTAGTCGCCGGCCGGCAGCACACCGTTGAGGTATTCATCGGCATTGCCTGCAGCATCCGACGAACCGACCACACTCAGGTTGCCCTGGCCGTCATCCTGAAACAGGGTCAGCGACATATCCGCGCCTGCACTCTGGTTGACCAGTTGCACCTGCACTCGTGCGTTCTGCGGCAGGTTGAAGTGGTAGGCAAACTCGTTACCGGCCTGCACCGCATCGACGGTGTAAAGCGTGTTGATATCCAGGGTTGGAAACAGCGGTTCAAACGCCGCGATAGCCGCACCTTTCAACGCGCCTTGCGCCGGCTTTTTCAACTCACTCACCACGCTGTCGAACGGCTCGGACTTGAGGGATCGGGTCACGGCCTTGGACTGACCAGACTTGGCCACCAGCAGTTTTTTCTTGAGTTCGGTCGAAACCTTCGAGGCGTCCAGCTTGCCGCCGGACTTGAGCGCTTTGTTCACGGCCTGCTTGACCGCTTCGGCACTGAGTTTCGCAGGCGCTTGATCAGCCAGGGCAAAGGCCGAAACGAAGCAGGAGGCCATCATGGCCGCGCCTAGCATAAAGGCTATTTTCGATTTCATTTTTTATCCATCCATAGTTAAAAAATTGAAGCTCAGGTAACCGGTGACATCCGGTCACCTGGGATGGACTGTAGGATAAGACTGTATGCATGTACAGCACTTTTCTAAAAAATGTGAGCCTGGAATTCAGGCTCAAGAAGCGAGAGCACCTCTAAAGCCAGGTGCACCAATAGCCCCAACTGATCGCCCACATTATCGCGAGCCGATAGGGCCATACAGCCCAACGCTTGAGCGCTGGCGGAATGACGGCTAGCTCTGCCTCGGTCATGTAACCTTCTTTCACGGAGCGTTCTGGCGCGCGGAGGATATCAATCATGAGACACATGCGATGAAACCTGACGAGTCGCTGGTTTCGTCCCCAGCGTTGCTGATATTTACGCACCTGCACGTTTTCAATGAAGTAACCTTCCAACGCCTCGAGTTTTGTTCGTTCGACAAAGAGCATTAATCCCAAAATGACGAACGCTCCAACCACCATCACCAGGGTGTAAGCGAGAAAAAACGACATTGTCATGCCCCAGGTGGGAAAATCGAATCACTCTTGATCTATAACGCCCCGTAATGACCGCCTGCAGGTTCGCGCACGTCTACCAATTGCCAACTCATGAGGTGTTTTCGCGAGTGAGGCCTAGTTCTATGGAATTGGGATATCGCACCATCTGCGCCATACTTCCCACACAATCATTTCGATGATACAAACATCCGCGAGGCGATACGGCCACAAGGCCCAGCGCTTAAGCGTCAAGGGGACAGACGCCAGCTCGGCTTCGGTCACAAGGCCTGCCTTCAGAAAAGCTTTCGGCCCTGACAGGATGTCGATCATCAGGCTCATTCGATGATATCTATCGATCGGATCATATCCTTCCCTGAAACGCTTATGTCTAAGAACCTTCTCGTTCTCACTGAAGTAACTTTCCAGTTCATCCAACTTTGCGTATTCAGCAAACACTATCAGTACGAAGACGACAAACACCCAAGCGAACATCACAATGCTATACACAAGAAAAAGGGACATCGTTATGTGCCCTCGGGTTGGAATATCAGATCGCCGTCGACTGCCAATATTCTTCCCCCCAAAAACCCACCAAACTCACCAAAAAAAGCGCCTCCCGCCGCCCCACCCACAGCCCCTCCGATAATTCCACAAGCCAGTTCACCGTTGCCTTTCAGTGAAACACCCAATGCAATCCGGCATGCACTGCGAGCAATAGTTGCTCCACGCTTGCCCAAAACAGCAGCCCCAAATACTCCACCCAGCAACCTCCCCGTCTCCACATACTTCGCCCGCCGACACTGCGCCTCCCTTCCCACCACACACGCCTCCTTGATTTCCAAACCCGCCACGCCTACATCCAACGCCAACCCCAGATATGTTCCTTGCTTTAACCATCTCGACATCTGCGTAATCGTCTGAACCCGTTGCGCATACCCCACAATTTCGCCTTGATGCAGATAGCTTTTGGTCGAGATCCCAAGCGCCTCCTTAAGCGGTTGATTGCCACGCAATCCAGAACCAAATCGCGCAGCCCCTTGCAGTTGCATATCCAAAACGCCAAACATCCTTTGACGCTGTCGTATAAACAACTCTTTGTCCAAACCACCGTCCTTCAATTGCCGATGCAACTGCTCGATTTCCTCCAAAGTCTGTGCAACCGCCTGCAGGTGCCGGCTCCAAGCCGACGTTGCGCTGCCGATGCCTATCGACCCATACCCCAGAATGCTCTGCGCCAAGTCGTAATTTGTGTTTCTTGCTCTATCGAGCGGCACATTCTGGTCCAGTTGGCGACTAATCTCTTCAGCATGGCGCATCAACCAGGCTTCTTCGATTGAGCAATGGGCACTGGACGTTTCTGGAACAATCACCAACTCACCCGGCCTCACCATTCCTTGGCGCAGGTGTTTATTCAGCACATCAAAATGATCTGGGCCCTGCAACAACCCTGCGTGCCATAGCTGTGATTTCAAAAATGAGTAGGATGTAGCCTGTTGATTGATGTAGCCGTACGCCATGTCCTGGATTCCGATACCGAGAAAGATGGCATCGAAATATAAGTAAGCACCCACAGCCCGGACACAAGCAGGCGGGGGTCAAAAATTACGTTTGGGAAGTTGCCTACACAGCAAAAGATGAACGCCTACAGAAAGCGCCCCTAATACCCCGTCATCTCCAAATAACCCACCCCACCCTCAAACCGCACCGGCCCTTCCCAGTACGGAATACCCAAGTCCATCCACGCCTTCGGGTTGACGGCCTCGGTGGTGATGTCCAGCTGTTTGCCGGGAATTTTCAGCGACCAGCGTGTGGGAATACTGCGCCCGTCGATGGCCGTGGTAGTCAGCGGTGTGAGCTGGATGTCGCGGTTGTGCAAGGTCTCGGTGTGGCCCTGGGCGTCGATCCAGGTGCCGGTGAGGTAACCGGCGCCGTCTTTCTGCCGCACGCGAAACAGCATCAGTTGCGCGCCGCGGTCCAGGTGCAAGGAGAACCAGTCCCAGCCGGTCTGGCTGGCGGCAAGGGGTTGGCTGCTCCATTCGCGGTCGAGCCACGCTGGGCCGCTGACCTGGTAGGTGTGGCCGTCGAGGCTGACGCTGCCGCTGGCGGTGAAAAACGGCTGGCTGTAGTAGTACGACGCCTGGCCCTGGTCGGATTTGCGGCTGTAGCCATGGTCGCCTTGCAGCACCAGCGGGCGGCTGGAGGTCAGGTGCAGGTCGTAGGCAAATTGCGCGCCACTGGCCTTGAGTTGCATGTCGGCCAGGGGGCTGGCGGCGCCGGGGCGGCTGGCGAAGTTCCAGTCGTCGATCCAGGCGTTGAACGGCTCTGCCTGGGCCCCGGCTTGCCCCACGCCACCCCGGGCCAGGCGTTCGGCGGCGTAGTGGCGGGTGGCGGAGGTGACGGCGGCGTGGCCGAGCCACACGGTTGAATCGCGCCAGCCCGGTTGGACGGGGCCGGCCTTCAATGCGTTGCGAAACAGCGTCCATTGCACGCCGAAGACATTGCCCTGGGCATCCTTGAGGTTGGCCGTGACGTACCACCATTCGATACGAAAGCCGTCGTGGGGCCCGTGGTCCTCGGGAAAACTGAAGACTTTGCCGGGCACTACCTGGGCAAAGTCCGCCGCATCGCTGCCCAGCCCGGCGAAACTGTCCTCGGGTGCGGGCGCTTGGTCGCAGCCGCTCAGCAGTAACCAGGCAATGCACGCCAATGCCTTAATCTTCATGGGCGAACGTCCTCAACAAATCCGCCGGACGGCTGCGGTACAACTGCCATAAGGGCCAGGCCGACGCGAGCAAGGTGGCAAGCATCGCCAGCCCCAGCAATTGCGCAAGCTGCCCGGGGAATACCTGCAGCGGCAGGCGCCAGCCGAAGGCCTGCACGTTGATCACCGCATCCAGGCACCACGCCAGCAACAGCCCCAGCGGCAACGCCAGGATCAACGTGAGTACCGCCAGCAGCCAGGTCTGGCCGAGGTTGAGCAGCATCAATTGTCGGCGCGTCACGCCCAGCGCCCACAACGGCGCGAGTTGGCCGAGTCGGCTTTGGCTCTGGGTCAGCAGGCTGATGAACAACGCCACGCCCGCGACGCCAAGGGTCAGGCTGTTCAACGCGGCGGTGGCAGCGAAGGTGCGTTCGAAGACCTGGCTGGACCACCCCTTGAGTTGCTGTTGGTCGACGATGCGGCTGTCTTCCAGGGCGAACTCACGCTGCACTTCACGTATCAGCGACGGCACGTCGGCGGGCGCTACCCGCAGGTTGAAGCGTGCCGGTGAGAGCGTCGGCCAATGCGCCAACAGGTGCCGGGCATTGACCAGCAGATGGCCCTTGGGGTTGCCGTAGTCGGCATAAATGCCGACGATCTTCGGCGCCCAGGTGCCCTGCGGGGTGGGGATGGACACCGTATCGCCCAGTTGCACCTTCAGGCGTCGCGCCAGTTGTTCGCTGAGCATCAGGCTGTCGTCTTGCAGCAAACGGTCCCAGGGCGCGTCCACCGCCTCCAGCAGCGGCCAGTGTTGACGATAAGTGGGGTTGTCGACCACGCCGAACACCTCCGCGGGCCAGCCTTGCAGCTGCACCGCCACCTGCCAGGCGGGCAGTACGGCCTGCACCAGGGGCTGACGGGTCAACCACGTCTTCAGTTGCTCGGCCTGCTGCGGATTTTGCGGGTTGAGGTACAGCTCGGCGGTGAGGCGTTGCTCCAGCCAATGGGTGAAGGTCTGGCGAAAGCCCGAGGTCATGGAGCCGGCGCCGATATTCGCCGCCAGGGCCAACAGCAACGCCATCAGCGCCAGGCTCAAGGCCGGCAGTTGCTGGCGGCAATCGGCCAGGAACCACTGGCCCAGTACCGAGCGACTACGCCCCAGCACCGCTTTCAATAACCCGTTGAGCAGCACCGGTAATGCCAACGCCGCGCCCAACAGCAAGGCCGCCATCAGCACAAACCCGGCGGCCAGGCTATCGCCCAGCCACAGCGCCAACAGCGCGATCGCCAGGGCCGCGGACGCCACCCACCCCTGGCGCCGCAGCCAGCGCCCATGGGCTTGATGCCAGGCTTGGGCGTTGGCCAGCGCCAGTAACGGCAAACGCGCTGCGCGCCACAGGCTGCCGGCTCCGGCAAGCAACGCACCGAGCAGGCTCACGCCCAGGCCGGCCAGCCACCACCAGGGGCTCAAGTTCAATTGGCCGGCGACTTCGGCGCCGTACAGGCCGCGCAAACTGGCGGCGACATCCGGCAGCAACAGGCTGGCCAGCAGGTAGCCGCTGGCGATACCGAGCACACCGCTCAACACCGCCAAAGCGCCCAATTCGACGCCCAGGCTCAGGATCAACATGCGTGCGCTGACCCCACAGGCGCGCAAGGTTCGCAGCAGGCCGCGGCGCTGTTCCAGGGCCAGGCCGATGGCCGCATGCACGATAAACAGCCCCACCACAAAGGATAAAAAACCCACCGCATCCAGGTTCAGGTGAAAGCTTTCGGTGAGGCGTGACAGGTTGCTGTCCTCGCCCTGCTTGAGTTGCAGCGCGGCGGGTGGCGTGGGGTGGTGGGCGGCGAAGGTGTTGTCCAACAGTAGGCGCGACAGGCGCCCAGGCATGTTGAGCAGGGGTTGGGCAAAGCCGATATCGGTCAGCAGCAGGCCGGGCGCCATATCGGCCTGTACCTGCAACGGTGGCAGGCGTTGCCCGGTGGACGTCAGCGGCTGCTCGCCCGCCTGCAACCCCAGCGCCTCTAACGTTTGCGCAGCGACCCAGGTACGCCCCGGCGGCTCGAAAAACGCCAGCATCTGCGCCTGGCTCAAGCGTTGCCCCGCCACGCTGCCGCTGCCGGGCAACGACACCGGGTCGATGCCCATCAGTTGCAGACGCTGTTGGTCACGCCCCTGGAGCACCACTCGCCCCTGCACCACCGGGGATACCGGCCAGCCGGCGCGGCGCAGCTCGGCAAACAGTGCCTGGGGGAAACTGGCGGCGTCCGGCGCAACCAGGCTGGCTTGGGGTTCGCCCCCGATCAATTGGCTGGCACGTGCGTAGCTATCCCGCGCCTGGCTGTTGAGGGCCTGCACGCCAGTCAGTAGCGCGGTGGCCAGCCACAGGCCGGTGAGCACGCTGAAAAATTGCACCGGATGACGCCGCCAGTGGCTCAGCAACGCGCGCAGCGTCCAGTAAAACAGCGCCATCTCAGCGAGCGTCCATCGGCACGACACGCCCACGGTGCAGCACCACTTGCCGGTCAAGCCGTGCGGCCAGGCGCGGGCTGTGGGTGACCATCAGCAGGCTGGTGGGGCTGTCCCGCAGCAGGTCCAACAGCAGTTGCAGCACTTCATCGCTGGTGGCTTCGTCGAGGTTGCCGGTGGGTTCGTCGGCCAGCAACAAACCCGGTCGCGAGGCCAGCGCCCGCCCGACGGCAACCCGTTGCTGCTGGCCACCGGAGAGTTGCTCGGGGTAACGCCGGAGCAAGTCGCCCAGCCCCAGGCGCTCGACCAATTGCGCTTGCCAGTGCGGGTCGAAACGCCCCGCCAGCCGCGCCTGGAACGCCAGGTTGTCTTCCACGCGCAAGCTGCCGATCAGGTTGAACTGCTGGAAGACCAGGCCGATTTGCGTGCGGCGCCAATGGGCCAGTTGCCCTTCGTTGAGTTGGTCAAGGCGCTGCTCGCCGATGCGGATGCTGCCGGCGTCCACTCGGTCCAACCCGGCCACCAGGTGCAGCAAGGTGCTTTTGCCGCTGCCCGATTCGCCCATCAACGCCAGGCTGCTGCGCTCACCCAGGTGCAGGTCGACGCCGGCCAGGACGGTCAGCGGGCCTTGCGGGGTCGCGTAGTTTTTAACAACACCTTGCACCTGCAACATAAGAACGCTCATCTGAAGGACCAGCAATGAGAATAACGGCTGACGCTCGTGCCTACGCAAATTTTTCACATGGATTTCACCGTCTGCCCATCCGCCGAACTTTAAAGTGCCCGCCAACTCGTAGTGACTCACAACTTATTAGTTAATCCAAGTGACACTCCTGACATGCAAGTGTTCAGCAAAAAGACAGCGGAGTTGTGACAGTCTCCTGCCTCACCAAGGGCAACTGCCCAGTTGTGCCGCCTTTTTATAAACACCATTAACAGTGCCGAGGATGAACAGCGTGGCAGACATGATCCTGGCCAACCCCCAACCCAAAAGATCAAGGTTAAAACGCCTGAGAAAATACCGCCTGCACCTGCTTGGCATCAGCGTTACTGCCTTGTTGTTGGCGGGCTTTTTATTCTGGCCCAGCTCGCCGCCGGACCTGAGCGTGGGCAATCGCCTGGTCACCTCCGGGGTGCTCGCCAGTTGGCGCGAGGGTGAGCTGGTGATATTGGTGCGCCATGAAGAGCGCTGCGACCGCTCAGCCAACCCCTGCTTCGGGCCCGCCGATGGCCTGACAATCAACGGAACTCAACGCGCCACCGAACTGGGCAAAGCCTTTGATTCATTGGGCATGGCTCTGACCGACGTGCTCAGCAGCCCCACCACGCGAACCGCCCAGACGTCACTGTTCATGTTCGGCAAGACCGAGCTGTCCCCCGGCCCGCTGGCCATCTGCGGCGACGCCATGGGCGATGAAATCCTCGGCCACAAGCAGCCGGGACGCAACCTGATGCTGATCACCCACAGCGCCTGCATGAGCGATTTCCAGACCAGCCTGGGCTTCCCTCACGCAGTCGCTGCAGAGTACGGCAGCGCACTTTTCGTCAAGGTACTACCCAACGGCACCTTCAAGGCCATGGGCACCATGAACAGCGAAGAGTGGACCGCCGCACTTAAACAACTTTAATTACACTTGTTTACATATTAAGCCTTGAGACGTTCAGCAAAACGACAGCCCCACTCTGGCATGTTTAGCCGCGCCTGTTAGTTATGCTCTCCAACAACAACTTAGTGACCCTTACGATGCTTCGCCCTATTAAGTTAATACCGCCATTGCCCGTACTTGAACGTTATGGAGCGATGTGCGCATGCCCCGCATAAACCCTGTGTCCTGGCTATTGCTGGGCGTTGCCGTGTTCTTCCTGTTGCCCCTGGGCTTTCACGGTTTATGGACGCCGGACGAAACCCGCTACGCCCAGGTCAGCCAGGAAATGCTGATGAGCGGTAACTGGGTGGCGCCGCACTTCATGGGCGTGCGTTATTTCGAGAAGCCCGCCGCCGGCTATTGGCTCATCGCCCTCGGCCAGGCGGTGTTCGGTGAAAACCTGTTCGGCGTGCGCATCGCCTCAGTGCTGAGTACGGGCCTGAGTGTGGTGCTGGCCTACCTGCTCGCCCGTCGCGTGTGGAACGAGCCGCGCAAGAGCTTTGCCTGCGCCCTGCTCTACCTGAGTTTTGGCCTGGTGGCCGGGCAAGCCGGGTATGCCAACCTCGACCCGCAATTCACTCTGTGGGTGAACCTGAGCCTGGTGGCGTTGTGGTTTGCCCTGGACTGCCGCACGCCATGGGAACGCCTGGGTGCCTGGGCAATGTTGGGCGTGGCCTGCGCCATGGGGTTCATGACCAAGGGGTTCCTGGCCTGGCTGTTGCCGGTCTTGATCGCCGTGCCCTACCTGGTCTGGCAGCGTCGCGTCGGTGAGTTGATGCGCTACGGGCCGCTGGCGGTACTGGTTGCCGTGCTGGTATGCCTGCCATGGGCCCTGGCGATCCACCTGCGCGAACCAGATTACTGGCATTTCTTTTTTTGGCATGAGCACATCCGCCGCTTTGCCGCCGACAACGCACAGCATGCGCGGCCGATGTGGTTCTTCCTGCCAATCATGGTGGTGGCGTGCCTGCCGTGGGCCGCCTTGCTACCCGGCACCCTGCTAAAAACCTGGCAGGAAAAGCGCCAACCGGCGATTGCCTTTCTTGCCCTGTGGCTGTTGCTGCCCCTGGGCTTTTTCAGCCTGAGCAAAGGCAAATTGCCGACCTACATCATGCCGTGCCTGTTGCCCCTGGCCTTGTTGATGGGCCACGGTTTGATCGACCTGATCAAGCAAGGCAAGGCCCGCACCCTAGTCATCAACGGCGCGCTCAATTTCGTGCTTGGCATGACAGCCATGGTGGCGCTGATCTACCTGCAAATCACCCGCCCGCTGTACGGCAATAGCCATGCGGAGATGTTCAACCTGTCCCTGACGTTTATCGTGCTGCTGGGCTGGATCCTCGCCAACCTGCTGCAAGCGGTGCGCCCGCTGACGTTGTGGGCGATGCCCGCCCTGGGCATTGGTTTGCTGGTGGCACTGCTGCCGGCGGGCATGCCGGCCCTGATCGAAGATAACGAGATGCCCGACCAGTTCGTGCTGGAACATCTGGACGAACTGCAACCTACCCGTGCTTTGCTGAGCAATGACCTGGGCCTGGCATCGGCCTTGACCTGGCGCCTGCGCCGGCCCGATGTGGCGTTTTATAACACCCAGGGCGAGCTGCGCTATGGCTTGAACTACGAAGACGCGGCACAGCGCAAGGTCACGCCGGACAGTGTCCAGGCCTGGTTGGCCGAGGCCCGCCAACACGGGTCGGTCGGCGTGCTGATGCAGGTCAAGAGCACCAGCGAACACCGCGAAGAAGGGCAGTTGCCCCCCGGCGGCAAACGCTATCGCAAGGGCAACCTGGTACTGACGATTTACCCCCAACAACCTTGAATGCAGCGCCTGCCACGGGGAACATCCCATGAGTTTCTGGAAAACCGAACGCGGCGCCCTGGTGTTACTGCTGGGCACCTCGGCCTTGCTGCTCTTGCTGGGCCTAGGCAGCCGCGACCTGTGGGGGCCGGAAACGCGCTGGGCGAATATCGCCTTGCAGATGCTGCAAAGCGGTGACTATTTCGACCCATACCTCAAAGGCACGCCGTATTACGACAAACCCCTGCCCTCCTACTGGCTGATCACCGGGTTTGCCCATCTGCTCGGCGGCCTCGGCCCGTGGTCGCTGCGCCTGTCATCGGTGATTGCCGCGTGGTTGAGCATCTGGCTGGTGTACCTGATCGGTGAACGCCTGTTTCGCAAAGGCACCGGGCTGATCGCCGGGTGGATGCTTGCCACCACCTTTTACTTCCTGTTCTGGGCCCGCGTGGCCACCGCCGATGTCCTCACCGTGTGTGGCGTACTGGCAGCGGTGTGGTGGTATTGGCGTGGGCCGGACGACACGCGGCTGGGGCGCTACACGGTGTTTTTCCTGTTGCTGGCCGCCACCTCACTGTTCAAGGGTTTGATCGGTGTGGTGCTGCCGGGCCTGGTGCTGTTGCCACACTTGCTCAGCGAACACCGCTACAAACGCCACCTCAACCTGCGCCTGGTGCTGGCCCTGCTCATCGCAGGCATCGTGTACGCGATTCCCTTTGTACTGTCCCACCGCTACGGTGCCCCTACTTACGGCGAGAGCGGCCTGGAGCTGGTGTTCCGCGAAAACGTGGTGCGCTTCTTCAACCCCTTCGACCATATGGGGCCGATCTACACCTACCTGATCTACCTGCCGGTCTACACCCTACCCTGGGCACCCTGCTGGATACTTGGCCTGTGGCTGGCCGTGCGCAACTGGCGCAAGGCGCCGCCCAACGTACGCTGGCTGGTGTGGGGCCTGGGCCTGTTGTTTGTATTCTTCACCGCCAGCGGCAGCCGCCGCAGCTACTACGTGTTGCCGCTGGTGCCCTTCGCCCAACTGCTCGCCGCCTGGTGGCTGAGTGAACGCCTGCACAAAAAACCTTCGAGCTGGCCGCGCTGGCAAACAGGCTTTGGCCTCAGCGCAGGCCTGCTCTTGCTGGTGCTGGGCGTGATCTACCCCTGGACCAACGGCAACGGCGGCGTCACCCGCTTCGCCGCCGACCTGCAAGCCCAGGCAGAAAAAAGCGCACCCTGGAACCAATGGCAACTGGTGCTGGTAGAGGTCGACAACAAACTGCCCATGTACCTGCAAAACCACGGCAAACCTTTCTACTACGTCAGCGAAAGCCAGGACTTCCCGCGCCAGGGCGACAGCGCCGCGTTCATGGCCTGGCTGGAGAAAACCAGCGGCCAGGGGTTTGATCCGCAACGTACGATAATCGTCGCGCAGTATTCCAAGGACGAGCCCGCGCCGTTGGCGTTCCTGGGGGTGGATCATCAAGTGGTGACGACGCAACCGGATAATGGGGAGCGGTTGTTCAAGGCGCGGGAGGGAGGGAGTGTGGCGTTTGTTCCGGGGATACGCTGAGATACTGTTGCTTGCTGGCCTTTTTTCATGGCGAAGATTCTGGCGGTGTGGCATTTGTTGGCGATTGCCAAGACGACGGTGGATCGCTCCTACCTTGGTATTGATGCAAATACCTTGGTAGTTCAGGCGAACCGGGTCGATGCCATCGCAGCATAGATATCTACACAACTTTAATGCGACGCCGGACCTGTGGCGAGAGAGCTTGCTCCCGCGACGGCCTGACAGCCGACGCTGATATAACTGATGCCCCGCGATCCAATGTGGGAGCTGGCTTGCCTGCGAAGGCGGCCTTAAATCCGACCAGTATCTCGGGTCAGACCGCGTACATATCGGTTCCTGCGGTAATGGCTGCTATTGGTTCCGCTTTTACAGCGGGTCACTGTTGAAAAGAGCCGGAATGCCGGCCCAGCCAAAGTAACCAAAAGGCTCTTGCCCCACCACTCGGCACCTCGCCTAGTCTCGGTGTGCCCGTAATCCGACAGCGTGGTTTAACGGGGCGCCTAAGATCAAAAGCAGATCAAGATCAAGAGCGGCCCGCTTCGCATCGTGGTTACCGTCGGCGGCTACAGACTACAAAGTTGTGTAGATACCTATGGCCATCGCAGGCAAGCCAGCTCCCACATGGGTTCGCAGGGCATCAGTTGGATCAATGCCGGCTGTCAGGCCGCTTTCGCGAGCAAGCCGCTTCCACCGCAAGCTCCCCTCACCACAAGTCAGCTAAATCCGTCGACGGCGGTTGAGTTGGGGGATGGCGGTTTGGGGAGCTTCCACGCACGGGGCCTGTACCGCTGTTTTCGCGGCCAGTTGCGCCAGCGTGGGCTGGCTGAACAGGGTGCGGGCGTCCACGTCCAGCCCGGCCTTGCGCAGGCGGGCTACCAGGTTCACTGCCAACAGGGAGTGCCCGCCCAGTTCAAAGAAGTGGTCATGGCGCCCTACCCGTTCGAGTTTCAACACGTCAGCCCAGATCCCGGCCATCAGGGTTTCCACCTCGCCCACTGGCGCTTCGTAGGTTCGGCTAAGCACGGCCTCCAGCCCTGGCGCCGGCAGGGCCTTGCGGTCGAGTTTGCCGGCGGGATTGAGGGGCAGTGCGTCGAGTTGCACGAAGGCGGCCGGCACCATGTATTCCGGCAGGTGCTCCAGCACATGGTCACGCAAGGCTTGCAGGCCCGGCGCCTGGCCGCGCAGGGTGAAGTAGGCCACCAGGCGCTCATCGCGAATCAATACCGCCACCTCGTGCAATGCCGGGTGGGCGGCCAGGCGTGCTTCGATCTCTCCCAGCTCCAGGCGCACACCGCGAAGTTTCACTTGGAAGTCGTTACGCCCAAGGAATTCAAGATTGCCGTCAGGCAGGTAGCGCACCAGGTCGCCGGTGCGATACAGGCGGTCGCCGGGCACGAAGGGGCTTTCGATGAAACGATCGGCGGTCAGCTGTTCCAAGCCCAGGTAACCACGGGCAACGCCGACGCCGCCGATGTGCAGTTGGCCGCTGATACCCATGGGCACCGGCGCATCATGAGCGTCCAGGACATACAGGCGGGTGTTGTTGATGGCGCGGCCAATCGGCAGTTGCAAGGCGGGCACCGGCGCGCCGAGTTCGAGCGTCCAGGCGCAGCTGTCCACCGTGGCTTCGGTGGGGCCGTACACGTTATGCAAGCGCACCGTGGGCAAGCGCGCCTGCACGCCACGGGCCAAGGCGGCGGTGAGTTCGCCGCCGCCGCACACTATATCGGTGAGGCTGGTGCACAGGGCCGATTCGTCCAGGTCCAGAAACTGCTGCAACATGGCGGGCACGAACTGGATCACCCTGATCTGCTGCTCACGAATCACCTGGGCCAGGTACGCCGGTTCACGGTGCCCATCGGGCCGCGCCAACACCAGGCGCATGCCGTTGCTCAACGGCCAGAACAGCTCCCACACAGAACCATCGAAGCTGAACGGCGCGCGCTGCAACAAGGCGCCGCCTTCGGCGTTCGGGCACAGTTGCGAGCCCCAATGCAACAGGTTGCCCAGGCCACGGTGCTCGATCATCACACCCTTGGGCGTGCCGGTGGAGCCCGAGGTGTACATCACGTAGGCGAGATTGGCGACGCTCAAGCCTGGCACGCTTGGATTGTCGATCGGCGCCTGATTCCAGGTGCAGTGGTCGAAGTCGATCAGCGGGATCGAGACATCGCCCACCCCTTCGCGAGTGGCAGCTTGTACCAACAGTGCCACTGGCTGGCTGTCTGTGAGCATGTAGGCCAGGCGCTCGCGTGGGTAACCTGGGTCGAGCGGCACGTAGGCGCCGCCCGCCTTGAGAATTCCCAATAAGCCCACCACCAAGTCCAACCCACGCTCCACGCACAACGCCACCCGCGAGTCCGGTTGTACGCCGTGCTCACGCAAGTGAAAAGCCAGTTGGTTGGCACGTTCGTTGAGTTGGCGGTAGGTCAATGCGTGCTGACCCGCCTGCACCGCAATGGCATCGGGGTTTCGCCGCGCATGGGCTTCAAACAGCGCTTGCACGGTCAGCGTTTTTGGGTAGTCGATGGAGGTTGCGTTGAGGTCCACCAACAGAGTACGCAATTGGCTCGCGGGCAGCACCTGCACACCGCGCAGCGGCATATCCGGCGTGCTTTCCAATGCGTCCAGCAGGCCGTTCAGCGCGGTGTCGAAGTAGCTCAAGACAGGTTCAGCGCCCACGGTGTCCGGGGCCATGACCTTGAGCCGGAAGCCGCTGGCCGTGTCGTCCACCGTGAGCATCAACGGGTAACTGAGGATGTCTTCACTGCTAAGCAAGGCAATGCCCGGCACAAGGTTCAGTCCAGGGTCCGCCGAGGTGTGACGATAGTTGAGCAAACTGTTGAACAGTTCCGGCACGCCGCTGCGGCGCTGGGCCAACGCCAGGGACGCCTGTTCATGGGCGAGCAAAGCGCTCAGTTGCGCGTGGGTGTCGTGCAGCGCATCCGCCACGTTTTTCCCGGCCAGGCGCAGGCGCAGCGGCAAGGTGTTGATAAACATGCCCAAGGCCCGCTCGGCCCCCTCGCCGGCTTGCAAGCGGCCGAGCAGCACGGTACCGAACACCACATCTTCGCGGCCGGCGACACGGCTGAGCACCTGAGCCCAGGCCAGGTGGAAAAGGCTCGCGGCACTGACCCCCAGGGCTCGGGCCTGGCTGCGCAGGCGCAGATTGAGTGCGTCGCTGAGCGAGCGCTGCGCCTCTTCGGTCTCGGCACGCAGGGCCTGACGCTTCTGTAGACCGAACGCCAAGGTCGGCTCATCGACATCCGCCAGACGCTCTCGAAAGAACGCCTCGTGCGCCGCCTGGCGAGCCGTTGAGCGGGCCTGCGCGACCATGTTGCGATAAGGCACGGGCACAGGCAGTTGCGCCTGCTGACCCAGCAGATGGGCACGAATCTCGTCTACCAGCAGCGTGGTCGACGTGGCGTCGTTGACCAGATGATGAAAGCGCAGCCTGGCGACCCAGCGCTGGTGCTGGGGCTCCTCGGCGTAATCCAGGGCCATCAGCGGCGCCTGGCGCAAGTCCAGGGGTTGCGCCGGTTCGCGCAACGCGTCAACCCGCAGCTGCGCCTGGCGCCACACCACCTGCATCGGTTGTTCCAGGGCATCCCACACCAGGCTGGTGCGCAAAATATCGTGGCGATCGATCACCTGTTGCAGGGCACTGGCGAAGGCATCCAACTGCTCGCGGCGCGCGAAGCTGAACAGCGCTTGTTGCTGGTACGGGTCGTGCGCGTCGGTGAGGTGGTGGTAGAGCAACCCTTCCTGCAACGGCGCCAGCGGATAGATATCCTGCACGTTGGCGGCGCCGCCAGGGATGCCGGCGACGATGCGGTCGAGGCTGGTTTGGTCAAGTTCGGCCAGGACGAGCAAATCCTGGGTGATATGGGTGCAACCGGTCGGGATTCGATTGGCCGGCACCGCCTGTTCGTGACCGACACACGCCGCCGCCAGCGCCGCCAGGGTCGGCTGGCCGAACAGCACTTGCACATCGGCGCGCAGGCCGGCCTGGCGCATGCGCTGCACCAGTTGCACCGCCAACAGCGAATGCCCGCCCAGCTCGAAGAAATGGTCATGGCGGCCCACTGGCTGCACGTGCAGCAACTCGGCCCAGATCTGCGCCAGTGTGGTTTCCACGCCCTCCTGTGGCGCTTCGAAGCGGCGGGTGATAAAGGCTTCCTGGGTCGGTGACGGCAAGGCTCGGCGGTCGAGCTTGCCGTTGGCGGTGAGGGGCAACGCGTCGAGGCACACGTAAGCCGCCGGCAGCATGTAGTCCGGCAGCGAGGCCTGCAGGTGAGTGCGCAGTACTTCGATTTCCACAGGCTGACGTGGCACAAACCACGCCCATAATTGCCCGTCGCGAAATTGCACCACCGCGTCCTGAAGCGCCGGATGGCTGGCCAGGGCCGACTCGATTTCCCCCAGTTCGATGCGCACGCCACGGATTTTTACCTGGTCGTCATTGCGCCCCAGGTAGTCGAGATTGCCGTCTGGCAGCCAGCGCGCCAGGTCGCCGGTGCGGTACATGCGACCGCCACTGAATGGGTCGTCGATAAACCGTTCGGCACTCAACTCAGCACGGTTCAGGTACCCCCGCGCCACGCCCTTGCCGCCGACATACAACTCCCCCGCCACGCCAATCGGTACTGGGCGTTGCTGCCCGTCCAGCAGGTAGACGCGGGCATTGGCGACCGGCGCGCCGATATGCAACGGCTGGCCCACCTCAACGCGCCCCGAGGTCGCCACAACGGTGGCTTCGGTGGGGCCATAGTTGTTCACCACCGCGAACGTCTGTGCCTGGGTGAAGGTGCGCAGGCGATCGCCGCCGATCAGCAAGGTGCGCAAGGTGGGATGCCCCAGCCCCTGGCTGAAGGCATATTCAGCCACAGGCGTGGGCAGGAAACACACATCCAATGGTTGCGAGCGCCACCAGCCGAGCAACGCGTCGATATCTTCCGCGCCTTCATGGGCCGGTGGCAGGTGCAAGGTCGCCCCCACGCACAACGCCGGCCAGACTTCCCAGGCCATGGCATCAAAACCGAAGCCGGCGACGCTGGCAGTGTGGCTGCCCGCGTGCAGGTCGAATGCCTGGCAATGCCAGTCCACCAGGTTCGACACGCTGTGATGTTCGACCATCACACCCTTGGGCAACCCGGTGGAACCCGAGGTGTAAATCACATAAGCCAGGTTCGACGGCGTGACGGCAACCCGAGGGTTACTCTCGATGGATGCGCTGCCAGGCTCCAGCGCGATCACCGGTACCGTCGAGACGGGCAGACGCTGGCGTAAATCGCGCTGAGTCAGGATGGCCACGGGCGCGCTGTCGTGCAGCAGGTACTCCAGGCGTTCGCCGGGATGGGCCGGGTCCAGCGGCACGTAGCAAGCGCCGGCCTTGAGGATCGCCAACAGCCCCGCCAGGGTGTCAAGGCCACGCCGGGCCAGGATCGCCACACGGTCATCGGGCTGTACGCCGAATGCCACCAATTGATGGGCCAGTGCATTAGCCTGGCGGTTGAGTTGGGTGTAGCTCAGTGAGCGGTCCTGATACACCGCCGCAATCGCGTGGGGCGTGCGTGCGGCCTGGGCTTCAATGCGCTGGTGCAGGGTTTGCGGCGCGGCGTTGGGCTGCGCGGTGGCGTTCCAGTGCAGCAGTCGGGCCTGCTCCTCGGGCAGCAGCATGCAAAACTCGCCGATGGGCAGCGCAGTGTCCTCCAACCCCTGCTCCAGCAGCCCGATGAAACGCTGGGCCAACGCCTGCACATCGTGCGCCTGGAAATACGCCTCGTTGTAGACGCAATGCAGCCACGCATTGTCCTGGTAACGGTTGCTGCGCAAGTGAATGGCCAGCGGTAGCGCTTCATGGTGATTGGAGACCTTGATCGCGCGGGCCTGGACCTGACCGAAGCGCAGGTCGTGGTCGTCCTGCTCGAACGATACCGACACGTCGAAAAGTTGCCCGCGATCTGTTCGGCGCAAGCCCAGCTCGCGGTTCATCTCACTCAACGGGAAGCGCTGATGACGAAAATCCTGCTTGAGCTGATCACGGATGCCCCGTACCAGAGCACCGAAAGACACGCCCTCGCTGAACGCAAAACGTACCGCGCTGACCTGGGTGAACAGGCCCACAGTGGCGCGAAACCGCGCGTTGGAGCGGTTGAGAATCGGCAGGCCCACTCCCCATTCCTGCCGTTGGCTGGTGCGGGTGAAATACACATACATCGCCGCCAGCAACACATGAAAGGCCGACGCCTGGTAGTGGTTGGCAACCCGCTCCATACGGTCGAGCAACTGCACCGGGAAGCCTTGCACCCAGGTGTTGCTCGACGTCTTGGCGTTGTGCCTGGGGCTGAGCAGCGGCTCGGGCAACACCTGGTATTTGCCCAGCCAATAATCACGGTCGCGGGCGTAGCGGGCCGATTGCAGGTAGCGTTGGTCGGTGTCGATAAAGTCGATGTAGGACGGTGCCAGTGGCTCGGTGGCGCGCCCCTGCTCCAGGGCGCTGTAGAGCTGCGCGAGGGATTGCAGCATCTGGCCGAAGCCCCAGCCGTCGAGGATCAGGTGATGAGCCTGGGTACCGAGGCGGTAGTGATCATCATCAAGTTTGACCAGGAAAAAACGGCACAGTGGCTCGCCGCTCAGGGCGTAGGGCCGAGCCATTTGCGCCTGCATCAAGGTTTGGCTTGCCGCGGATGGGTCGGGCAGCGCGGAGAAATCATGCAGCGCCATTTCCACCTTCAACTGCGGGGCGAATGTTTGCCCAGGCAGGCCATTGGCGTCGGTGTGCAGTTGGGTGCGTAGTGCATCGTGACGGGCCACCAGCAGTGCGACAGCATGCTGCATGCGTTCGGGCTCGACGGTGCCAGCAAAATCCAGATAGCCGCCAATGTTGTACAGCGGCGAATCGCCCACGCGCAGTTGGTCGAGCCAAATGTCTTGTTGGGCGCCAGTGAGGGGGAAGCGGGCCGGCTGGCTGGAGGAATACTGCATAAGATCCTTCTCATGGGGGTCAGGCACTGGCCGCGCAGAGGTGGCCCATTACGCCAAAGTTGCCGGATTGGAGCATGGGCGCCGAGGGGTGTCTGACACCCGAAACCCGGACATTCAAATGGATGGATAGGCCTTGGTCGAAGGTTCATGGCTGAAACGATTAAAGCGTTGTAGGAGATTGGCTACAGCTCATCCATGCCGAGCCTCTGGATAACCCCTTTATTTTAATAATTCATCATTTACATCAATAACTTAACTAAGACTAAAAATAACTTACACCTGTACGTAGCCGGCTTAATTCACGAGAAACGTCGGATTAATGGCGCAGCTTTTATGGCAGCTTGTGTCCCTCGTTTCCGCTACATACGTAGGACAAATCCCTATGGCTAAATAAAATTTCGAACGCCGAGTTACGTTCAAGCAGTACGGAGCGCCCTGCACAGGCCCTGGGCAACCGTTGACGGTTTTCGACATCAAGGATGAGATGGCTATGAGTCTGACCCCAAGTATTGGCGACACCTGCGGCCCGCATTTTTATGCCGAAATGGGCGAGTTGATTTCAAACAGCGGCGACGAACATTTCGCCGCCACGATGTTGCAGCTGGTGGGCAAGTGGGTACCGATTCACCTGGTAGACCTCAGCGAATGGACCCTGGATGAACTGCGCGACCGCGTGCTGGACATCAAGTTACTGGGCAGCGCCGGGGTGAAAAAGGATTTGTCGGTGCCCCAGACCTTGCATGCGCTGAACGACCACCCGCTGTTGCGGCAGATGCTGCACATGCAAGACCCGCTGCTGATCCAGATGAACGCCAAGGCCAACAGCGCGCATCCGCGCGGTACTTCGCACCAGTGCAATCTGGTATCGCGCCAGGGCAATCGACGCTGTGTGATTTCGCTCTACCGCCCGCCGACCCAGCAGGGGTTCTCCCTGGCTGAGTTGTCGTTTCTCAAGTGCTTGTCGGACACGCTGTTGCCGTTGATGGAACGGCACGCCCAGAGCCTGCGCCAGGCGCCGCACGCCGAGACTGAGCCGGCCCATACCCTGTTGGAACAATCGCAGTTGCAGCGTGAGTTCTACAAACGCTTGTCTTTGAGCGACATCACCCTTTCGGCGCGGGAACAGGAGGTGTGCCTGGGCCTGCTGACCGGCGGTACCGTGCCGCAAATCGCGGAGAAACTCAGTGTCAAAAACAGCTCGATCGAGACCTACCTCAAACGTGCCGCCGCCAAGCTGGGCGTAAGCGGCCGGCATGGCCTGGCCAAATGGATGGTGGGCGCCTGATGAACACACGAGCACTGTGCACCGTCGGCATGGCCTGGATGCTCGGCGGTTGCTCGCTGATTCCCGAGTACCAGCGACCAGCCGCGCCGACGCCTGCGCAGTACCCCCAAGGCGGCGTCTACCGCCTGGCGCAGGCCGGCCCCCTGGCGCAAAACCCGGACTGGCAGCAGCTGTTCTACGACCCGGCGCTGCAGCAGCTGATTAATGATGCACTGCTCAACAACCGCGACCTGCGAGTGGCGGCCCTGAATGTGCAGGCGTTCCAGGCGCAGTACCGTATCCAGCGCGCGGACCTCTTCCCGGCACTCTCTGCCACAGGCGCCGGCAAGCGCCAGAAGCTGCCAGGGAGCGTGACCGGCACCGGCAAGTCAGCGATAACCTCCAGCTATTCCGCCACCTTGGGCCTGAGTGCCTATGAGCTGGATCTGTTCGGCCGCGTGCGCAGCCTCAGCGAACAAGCGCTGCTCACTTACCTGGGCACCGAACAAGCGCGGCGCAGTACGCAATTGAGCCTGGTGGCCAACGTCGCCAATGCCTACCTGACCTGGCGCGCCGATCAGGAACTGCTGGCCCTGGCCGAGCAAACTCTGGTCGCCAACGACCATAGCTGGCAATTGACCAGCCGCAGTAAAAGCGCAGGCAAAGCCTCGGCGCTGGACCTGGTGCAAGCGCGCACAGCAGTGGAAAGTACCCGCGCCAGCGTAGCCCGCTATGAACGCCAGGTGGCCCAGGACCTCAACAACCTCACGCTGCTGGTGGGTGGCCCGGTGGATGAACACCTGCCTGCGCGACCGCTGGCCGACGATCTGGTCGCCCGCGTGCCCGCCGGCTTGCCCTCGGACCTGCTGCAACGCCGCCCGGATATCCTCCAGGCCGAATACCAACTGCAGGCGGCCAACGCCAATATCGGTGCGGCACGTGCAGCGTTCTTTCCTTCCGTGACCCTGACTGCAAACGCAGGCAGCACCAGCAAGGAGCTGTCGGGGCTGTTCAAGGGCGGCTCGGGCAGCTGGACCTTTCAGCCGCAGATCAACCTGCCGATCTTCAACGCCGGCAGCCTGCGCGCCAGCCTCGATTACGCCAGGCTGCAGAAGGACATCACGGTGGCCCAGTACGAAAAATCCATCCAGGGCGCCTTCCAGGAAGTTGCCGACGGCCTCGCCGCACGCCAGACCTTCAACGACCAACTGGCGGCGCAACGGGATTTCGTCGCCGCCAACCAGAACTACTATGACCTGGCCGAACACCGTTACCGCAGCGGCGTGGACAGCAACCTGACATTCCTCGATGCGCAGCGTTCGCTGTTCAGCGCGCAACAGGCGCTGATTGTGGACCGGCTGGCGCAGTTGGTCGCCGAGGTGAATTTGTATACCGCACTGGGTGGCGCCTGGGATATCAGCGCAACCCCGACTGCCGCAGCCGGTACTCCCCCGGTGTCATCTGTGCATACCGCAAAAAAAACCGGCTGAAATACGCAGGGTCCTTGAACCCCAGCTGGTAGCAGATTTCATTCGCGGAACTGCCGGTAAACAACAGCAGGCGCTTGGCCTCCTGCATCAGCCGTTCAAGGATCAAGCGCTTGGACGGCAGGTCGGCAATGCGTCGGCACACTTCATTGAGCCGCGCCTGGGTCACGCCAATGCCCTCGGCATAACGCGCCAACGGCCAATGTTCCAGGTAGTGGGCTTCGATCAGCTCGTTGAAACGATGGAAGATGCGCAGGTCTTCATGGGCTGTCGGGCGTGCCGGCTGGGCGTGGGCGCACAGGCGCAGCAGGCGGATCATGATCAACCGCGTCAGGCTGTCGAGGGCGGCGGCACGCCCTGCCCGTTCGGCGTTGATCTCACTGCACAGCGCCTCGAAGAGTTGTTCCAACCCCTCAGCGTCGCCAGTCAAGGCCACACATGCCGCACCGGAGGCGAGGCTGGGGTCGGCGTCGATCAATCCCCATACAAGCTGCTGGCGCACCGTCAGCACATGCCCGTCGGCATCGGCTTCGGTGACAAACGCGTGGGCCACCGTGGGCGGCGTGAGAAAAAACATCGGCCCCGATTCAACGTACTGGCGGTCATCCAGATACACCCGCACTGCACCACTCTTGACGTAATGCACCTGGAAAAACCGGTCATGGCGATGCACCGCCATATTGCGCCCGAAAAACCCCGCCAGGTTGCCGAGCTTGTCGTAATGCACCTCGGCGTCGCTGTAGCGCTGGTCGTAGACCTGCCCGATGTTGATGTTGGGAATCGGCTTCACGGGGTTCTCTTCTTGTTGTTGTGAGGCCAGCGCAGTGTGCCACGCTTGACGGTAGTTAACATATTAATTATAACGTTAACAACTTAACGAACGGCCTGTGCAGCCGTCGTCACCGCCAGGAGAAACGCATGAGCCGTACCCTGCATGATGTTGCCAGCGGCACCCTGTTTGGCGTTGCGCTGAACTACCAGGGCCTGCTGGACCAATATCTCGCCGCCTTCCAACAGCCGCCCTACCAGCAGCCACCGACCAAGCCGGTGCTGTTTATCAAAACCCCCAACACCCGCAATGCCCATGGCGGCGTAGTGCTGCAGCCTGCGGGCGAGCGCCTGCAGCCGGGCCCGGCGCTGGGTGTGGTGATCGGCCAGCGCGCCAGCCGTGTCAGCCTGGAGAACGCCATGGCGCATGTGGCCGGGTATGTGGTGATGAATGAATTCAGCCTGCCGGAAGACAGCTACTACCGCCCCGCCGTCAAAGCCAAATGCCGCGATGGGTTTTGCGCCCTGGGCCCGCAGTTGGTGGCGCGGGATCAAGTGGCCAACCCCAATCAATTGAGCCTCAAGCTGTTCGTCAATGGCGAGCTGCGCCAGGAAAGCTCTACCGCCGATTGGGTGCGCGACATCCCGCAATTGATCGCCGAGATCAGCGAGTTCATGACCCTGTACCCCGGCGATGTGCTGATCACCGGCACCCCGCAAGGCCGCGTGGATGTGCAGCCAGGCGACCAGGTTGAAGTCGATATCACCGGCATTGGCCGCCTGAGCAACACCATTGCAGCGGAGGCATCGGCATGAAACGCGCACGTATCCACTTTGAAGGTGCAACCCACAACGTATGGGTGCAAGCCGACTGCAGCGTGCGCCTTGAGGATGGGCGGTTGCTGGCCGAAGACCAGGTGCAATGGCTGCCACCCGCCACCGGCAACATGTTCGCCCTGGGTTTGAACTACGCCGACCACGCCGCCGAACTGGCCTTTACGCCGCCGACCGAACCGCTGGCATTCATCAAGTCGGTGGGCACCTACACCGGTCACCGCCAAGTCACCTGGCGCCCGGACAACGTCGCCTACATGCACTACGAGTGCGAGCTGGTGGCGGTGATCGGCAAGACCGCGCGCAACGTCAAGCGCGCCGACGCCCTGGACTACCTGGCCGGTTACACGGTGTGCAACGACTACGCGATCCGCGACTACCTGGAAAACTACTACCGCCCCAACCTGCGCGTGAAAAACCGCGACGCCACCACCCCGGTCGGCCCGTGGATTGTCGACGTGGCGGATGTGCCCGACCCAGGCAACCTGAAATTGCGCACCTGGATCAACGGCGAACTGCGCCAGGAAGGCAGCACGAAAGACATGATTTTCGATATCCCCTACCTCATCGAATACCTGTCCAGCTTCATGACCCTGCAACCGGGCGACATGATCGCCACCGGCACGCCCGAGGGGCTGGCCGATGTGGTGCCGGGGGATGAGGTAGTGGTGGAAGTCGAAGGCGTGGGCCGCCTGGTCAACCGTATTGTCAGTGAAACGGAGTTTTTCTCCGCGCGCAAAGAGGCTTGAGCACCATGATCAAACACTGGATCAACGGCCGTGAGGTCGAAAGCAAAGACACCTTTATCAACTACAACCCGGCCACCGGCGAGGCCATCGGCGAAGTCGCCAGCGGCGGCGCCGAAGAAGTCGCGCAAGCCGTAGCGGCGGCGAAGGCCGCGTTCCCCAAGTGGGCCAATACGCCGGCCAAGGAGCGCGCGCGCTTGATGCGCAAACTGGGTGAGTTGATCGAACAGAACGTGCCACACCTGGCCGAGCTGGAAACCCTGGACACCGGCCTGCCGATCCACCAGACCAAGAACGTGTTGATCCCGCGTGCCTCGCACAACTTCGATTTCTTCGCAGAAGTCTGCACCCGCATGGACGGCCACACCTACCCGGTGGATGACCAGATGCTCAACTACACCCTGTACCAGCCGGTAGGCGTGTGCGGGCTGGTGTCGCCGTGGAACGTGCCGTTCATGACCGCCACCTGGAAGACCGCGCCGTGCCTGGCGCTGGGCAATACGGCGGTGTTGAAGATGTCGGAGCTGTCGCCGCTGACCGCCAATGAACTGGGGCGCCTGGCGGTGGAAGCCGGGATTCCCGACGGCGTGCTCAATGTCATCCAGGGCTACGGCGCCACCGCCGGTGATGCACTGGTGCGCCACCCGGATGTACGGGCGATTTCCTTTACCGGCGGCACCGCCACCGGTAAGAAAATCATGCAGAGCGCCGGCCTGAAAAAGTACTCCATGGAACTGGGCGGCAAGTCGCCGGTGCTGATTTTTGAAGACGCCGACCTGGAACGCGCCCTCGACGCCGCGTTGTTCACGATCTTTTCCCTCAACGGCGAGCGCTGCACCGCCGGCAGCCGCATCTTCATCCAGGAAAGCGTCTACCCGCAATTTGTCGCCGAGTTCGCGGCGCGCGCCAAGCGCTTGATCGTCGGCGACCCCCAGGACCCGAAGACTCAGGTCGGCTCGATGATCACCCAGGCCCACTACGACAAGGTCACCGGCTACATCAAGATCGGCCTGGAGGAAGGCGCCACGCTGCTGGCTGGCGGCCTGGAACGCCCGGCCAACCTGCCGGCGCACCTCAGCCGCGGCCAGTTTATCCAGCCGACGGTGTTTGCCGACGTGAACAACCGGATGCGCATCGCCCAGGAAGAAATCTTCGGCCCGGTGGTGTGCCTGATTCCGTTCAAGGATGAAGCCGAGGCATTGCAACTGGCCAACGACACCGAATACGGGCTGGCCTCCTACATCTGGACCCAGGACATCGGCAAGGCCCACCGCCTGGCGCGCGGTATCGAAGCGGGCATGGTATTTATCAACAGCCAGAACGTACGGGATTTGCGCCAGCCGTTTGGCGGGGTCAAAGGCTCGGGCACCGGGCGTGAAGGCGGCCAGTACAGCTTCGAAGTGTTTGCCGAGATCAAGAACGTGTGTATTTCCATGGGCAGTCATCACATTCCGCGCTGGGGCGTGTAGCCCAGGATCAAGCAAGCCTCCTGTGGGAGCCGGGCTTGCCCGCGATGCAGACACCGCGGTCCTTCAGCCGTACCGAGTCGATGCCATCGCAGGCAAGCCAGCTCCCACAGGGACCTCACAGGCCATACAAGAATAATTATTCAGGAGAGTCATCATGGGCGAAGTGGTTCTGGCAGCGAAGATCTGCCACGTACCGTCGATGTACCTGTCGGAACTGCCCGGCAAACATCACGGCTGTCGCGAAGCGGCGATTGCCGGGCACAAGGAGATCGGCCGGCGTGCCCGCGAACTGGGGGCAGACACTGCGGTGGTGTTCGACGTGCACTGGCTGGTCAACAGCGGCTACCACGTCAATTGCGGCGAGCAGTTCCAGGGCACCTACACCAGCAACGAACTGCCGCACTTCATCAAGAACATGGACTACGCCTACCCCGGTTGCCCAGAGCTGGGCGAGCTGATCGCCGCCGAAGCCAACCTGGCTGGCGTGCGCAGCATGGCCCACAACATCCCGAGCCTGGAACTTGAATACGGCACCCTGGTGCCCATGCGGTACATGCATATGGGCGTGCCCGACGCACAGAAATTCAAGGTCATTTCCATCGCTGCCTGGTGCGCCTGGCATCGCCTGGAAGACAGCTTCGCCTTCGGCGCCGCCGTGCGCCGGGCGATCGAAAAGAGCGACCGCAAGGTGCTGGTGCTGGCGTCCGGCTCGCTGTCCCATCGGTTCTCGGACGACCGCCAGGCTGAGGCGAATATCCACAACTGGACCCGCGAATTCGACAAGCAGGTGGACCTGCATGTCGTGGAAATGTGGAAGCAAGGTCGCTTCAAAGAGTTCTGCTCCATGTTGCCCGACTACGCCGAACATTGTTTTGGCGAAGGCAAGATGCACGACACCGCCATGCTCCTGGGCCTGCTGGGTGGGCCGGATTATGCCAAGCCGGCCGAGATCATCACGCCGCCGTTCGGCAGTTCGGGCACCGGCCAGATCAACGCGATTTTCCCGCTTTAACCCTGGGAGAGCCCCATGCCGCACTTTATCGCTGAGTACACCGACAACCTCGAACAGCAGGCCGATTTGCCCGGCCTGTTTGAAAAAGTCCACCGCGTGCTGGGTGACAGCGGTGTGTTTCCATTGGGCGGCATTCGCAGTCGCGGCGTGCGCCTGGACACCTGGCGCATGGCCGATGGCAAGCACGACTATGCCTTTGTGCACATGACCCTCAAGGTCGGCCATGGCCGCGACCTGGCGACGCGCGAAGCAGTCGCCCAAGCGGTGTTCGCGGTGATCACCGCACACTTCGCCGAGCTGCAGGCGCAACGGTTGTTGGCGCTGTCGTTCGAGATGATCGAGCTGCACCCGCAGCTCAACTTCAAGCAGAACAATGTGCATGCGTTTCTGAACAACCCGGCGAACTGAAACGGCCCCTCACACCTACAACAAAAAGAACAACATCATGAGCACAGCCCATTCCACTGCAAGCCTGCGGCTTGCCGAGCACGACCGTACCCATCGTTTGGTGACCTGGCGCCTGATGCCATTGTTGCTGGTGTGTTACCTGTTCGCCCATCTGGACCGTATCAACATCGGTTTTGCCAAGATGCAGATGAGCAGCGACCTGCACTTCAGCGACACCGTGTATGGCTTCGGCGCCGGCCTGTTCTTCATCGCCTACGCACTGTTCGGCGTGCCCAGCAACATTGCCCTGGACCGCGTCGGGCCACGGCGCTGGATCGCCTGCCTGATGGTGGTGTGGGGTCTGCTCTCCACCGGCATGTTGTGGGTGGAGAGCGCGCGCGGGTTCTACGTGCTGCGCTTTCTGCTGGGTGTGGCCGAGGCCGGGTTTTTCCCGGGGATCCTGGTATTCCTCAACCGTTGGTACCCGGCACGCCGTCGCGCCCAGGTCACTGCCTTGTTTGCCATTGCGGTGCCCATGGCCGGAGTGCTGGGCGGGCCGATTTCCGGGGCGATCCTGGAGAACTTCCACGACGTCGGCAGCCTGCGCGGCTGGCAGTGGATGTTCCTGATCGAAGGCGCCCCCGTGGTGCTGCTGGGGCTGGTGGTACTCAAGTGGCTGCCGGACAGTTTCGAGTCGGTGCACTGGCTGACTGCCGAGCAAAAGCAGCAACTGCGCACCCAATTGAGCAACGAGGAACAGCGCAAGACCATCACCTCGTTCGGCGGCATCCTGCGTGACCCGCAGGTGTGGCTGCTGGTGGCCGTGTACTTTGCGGTGATGCTGGCGGTCAACACCCTGGCGTTCTGGATGCCCACCCTGATCCACGGCGCCGGCATCGGCCGTGACAGCCAGGTCGGCTTGCTCAGCGCCGTGCCGTACCTGGCCGGCTGCTTCTTCATGCTCGGCTGCGGGCGCTCGTCCGACCGCCACCGCGAACGCCGCTGGCACCTGTGCGTGCCGTTGCTGATGGCGGCACTCGGTATCGCCGTCGCGGGCCTGGCGCCCGGCAATGCGCTGCTGGTGATGGGCGGGCTGGTGGTCGCCGGCATGGGCGCCAGTGCCGCGCTGCCGATGTTCTGGCAACTGCCACCGGCGTTTCTCTCCCACACCACCCAGGCGGCGGGCATCGCCATGATCAGCTCGTTCGGCAGCATCGCCGCGTTCCTCGCGCCCTACCTGATCGGCTGGATGCGCGACGCCACCCAGAGCGCCAGCCTGGCGCTGTACGTACTCGCCCTGTTTATCGCCCTCGGTGGCTTGCTGGTGCTGCGCACCCAGGCCGCCATCGTCAACCCACACTAGAGACCGTTGCCATGCTCGACTCCCAGCAAATCCTCGCAGCTGCCGCCCACCTGGACCGCGCCGAACGCAGCCGCGAACAGGTGCGCCAGTTTTCCCTCGACTACCCCGATATGACGATCGAGGACGCCTACGCCATCCAGCGTGAATGGGTCGCGCAGAAGATCAAGCACGGGCGCACGCTCAAGGGCCACAAGATCGGCCTCACGTCACGGGCCATGCAGGTGTCGTCGAATATCACCGAACCCGATTACGGCGCCCTGCTCGACGACATGTTTTTCGACGAAGGCAGCGACATTCCCTTCGAGCGTTTCATCGTGCCACGGGTGGAGGTGGAACTGGCTTTCATCCTCGGCAAGCCGCTCAAGGGCCCCAACTGCACGGTGTTCGACGTGCTCGACGCCACCGAATGGGTGATCCCGGCGCTGGAAATCATCGACGCCCGCATCCAGCAGGTCGACCCGCATACCAACGCCACCCGCAAGGTGTTCGACACCATCTCCGACAACGCCGCCAATGCCGGTGTGGTCCTCGGTGGGCGCGCCGTGCGCCCCACCGAGATCGACCTGCGCAAGGTGCCGGCGGTGCTGTATCGCAACGGCGTGATCGAAGAGTCCGGGGTGTCGGCGGCGGTGCTCAACCACCCGGCCAAAGGCGTGGCGTGGCTGGCCAACAAGCTGGCGCCCTATGACGTCACCCTGCTGCCCGGCCAGGTGATTCTCGGCGGCTCGTTTACCCGCCCCGTGGCAGCCCGCCCTGGCGATACCTTCCACGTCGACTACGACCTGCTCGGCTCGATTGCCTGCCGCTTCGTCTGAACCCAGGAGTGCTTTCATGGACATGCCTGTCAACCGCTTCAAGCAACGCCTGCACAACCGCGAGGTACAGATCGGCCTGTGGCTCGGCCTTGCCAACGCCTACTGCGCGGAACTGGCCGCCAACGCCGGTTTCGACTGGCTGCTGATCGACGGCGAACATGCGCCCAACCAGCTGGGGGACATGCTCGCGCAATTACAGGCCATCGCGCCCTACCCCAGCCAAGCGCTGATTCGCCCGGTGATCGGCGACACGGCGCTGATCAAACAACTGCTGGATATCGGCGCCCAGACGCTGCTGGTGCCCATGGTCGAAAGCGCCGCCCAGGCCCGGGAACTGGTGCGCGCCCTGCGCTACCCGCCCCAGGGTATTCGCGGGGTCGGCAGCGCCCTGGCCCGCGCCTCGCGCTGGAACAGCATCGCCGATTACCTCGACCAGGCCGATGCGCAGATGTGCCTGCTGGTGCAGATTGAGAATGCCGAGGGCCTGGCCAATCTGGACGCCATCGCCGCCGTCGAAGGCGTGGACGGGGTGTTTATCGGCCCGGCAGATTTGAGCGCGTCCATGGGCCATCGGGGTAACCCGGGGCATCCGCAGGTACAGGCGGCGATTGAGGACGCCATCGTGCGTATCGTCAAGGCGGGTAAGGCGGCAGGGATTCTCAGTGCGGATGAAAATCTCGCACGACGCTATATCGCGTTGGGGGCGACGTTCGTGGCGGTGGGGGTGGATACCACGGTGTTGATGCGGGGGCTGCAAAGCCTGGCCGGGAAGTTCAAAGACTTACCGATGGCTGCCAATACCGGTGGTGTCTACTGAAATCCATGTGGGAGCTGGCTTGCCTGCGATAGCGCTGGGTCAGCTGGCTTATTTGTCGCTGACGCACCGCTATCGCAGGCAAGCCAGCTCCCACAGTTGACCGGTGGTGGTTAGGTCATTGAGTCAGCGCTTGATGTTCTTCAAGTCATCCAGCAACCCCAACAAGGTCTGGAATTTCTCTTCTCCAAACTGATCCTGCAAGCGCTGGTAGTTGGCCTCCATGCACTGGCTCATGGACTCGAAACTCGCCTTGCCCTTGTCCGCCAGGGTAATCAGCACCCGGCGCTGGTCTTGTTCGGCCTTGCGCCGGTGCACCATGCCGGCCGCTTCCATGCGCACCAGCACGCCGGTCATGCTCGGCTTGAGGATGCAGGCCAGCTCCGCCAGTTGGTAGATCTCCAACTCACCGTGCTGTTCAAGGATGCGGATGATGCGCCATTGCTGTTCGGTCAGGCCGTGTTCATTCAGGGAAGGACGGAAAAAACTCATCGCGGCCTCGCGCGCTTGCAGCAAGGCCAGGGTCAGGGATTGTCGAGGTGTGGACATAGGGCTCAGGGTCACGAAGTATTTAGTTAATAGTTTAACGAAACTCTAACATTCCCGGCCGGCGAGCGCGCTATAACTTGTAGGTGCCCTCGCCCGTGGCGCGCTGAATCAAAAACCCGGGCACGCAGGATCAAGACTTCCCGCCCGCCAGGGGCCCTAATGGAGGCATCCGCTTTAGCGCCTTCCTTCACTTTTTCAGGCTGCGCCATGATCAACATCGAAACCCCCACATACTACACCGCCACCAAGAAATACAACCTCAGCTTCCCCACCCTGGAACAGGATATCGAGGCAGACGTTGTGGTCATCGGCGGCGGCTTTTCCGGGATCAACACGGCCCTTGAGCTGGCGGAAAAAGGCATCACCAACATTGTGGTGCTTGAAGCGCGCTACCTGGGCTTTGGCGGCACGGGCCGCAACGGTGGGCAGATCATGGCAGGCATCGGCCATGACCTGGAGAAGATCAAGAAGGACGTGGGCGAAGACGGCCTGCGCCAAGTGTTCGAGATCAGCGACCTGGGCGCCGACATCATCAAGAACCGCATCGCCAAGTACAACATCGACGCGGACTTTTGCCACGGCTACGGCTACATGGGCTTCAACGCCCGCCAGGAAAAAACCCTGCGCGCCTGGGAGAAGGACTTCAAGTCGATCAACAGCCAGCACGAAATCCGCTTTCTCGGCGGCTCCGACGTGCAGCAGATCATCGGCTCCACCGCCTACACCAGCGCCCTGCTGCACATGGGCGGCGGGCATGTGCATTCGCTGAACCTGCTGCTGGGCGAAGCCAGTGCGCTGGCCAGCCATGGTGTGAAGATCTTTGAGAACAGCCCGGCCCTGGACGTCAGCTACGGCGAGCGCATCACCGTGCGCACCGGGCGCGGTTCGGTACGCGCCAGCAAGTTGCTGTGGGCCTGTGACAGCTTTCTCAACAAGCTGGAGCCAGAACTGCACCGCTCGACCATCAACACCTACGCATTCCAGATGATGACCGAGCCGTTGTCCGAGGAGTTGATCCAGCGCATCAGCCCGATCCGTGGGGCCTACAGCGACATCCGCCCGGTGATCGACTACTACCGCGTCACCAACGAGAACCGCCTGTTGTTCGGCGCCGCCACGCCTTTGGTGGAGCACATTCCCGGCGACCTGAAAGCCTGGAACCGCCACCTGATGCTGAAGATTTTCCCCTACCTCAAGGACGTGAAAATCGACCTGGCCTGGGGCGGCCCGATGGCGTGCAGCCCGAACCTGTTCCCGCAGGTGGGCACCTTGCCGGGGCGCAGCAACGCGTTTTTCGTGCAGGGCTATTCCGGCTTCGGCGTCACCCCCAGCCACATCATCTGCAAGGTGCTGGCCGAAGGCATGAGCGAAGGCTCGGCGCGCTATGACCTGGTCAGCTCGATCCACCGCCCCACCATCATCGGCAAGGACACGATTCGCCCGCTGCTGCTGACGGCGGGCAAATCCTGGCACCAACTTTCCGGCTACTGGAACGGTCGCCGCTAACCCCCTGTAGGAGCGGGCTTGCCCGCGAAAAACCTTAACGATAACGCGTGCTTCCTGATTGGACACCGCGCCTGTGAGTTTTTCGCGAGCAAGCTCGCTCCTACAAAAATCTCGTACTTATCGGAGCATCTGCCATGACACTCACCCCCCTCAAACACAACGTCCAGCTGTCGGAACTCGACGCCTGGGGCACCGTGGCCGACCTCGGCTCGCAAATCCTTGAAGGCGACGTGCGCGCTTTCGGCAAGATGACCTTTGGCGCGCCCACCGATGCGGTCAGCAGTGCGTACTTCGGCACGACCCAGGGCAAGTTCCGCATGGTCTACCCTTTCGCCGAGCAAGCCACGGTGGTCACCGGCGAAGTGGTGCTGACCGACGAGTCCACCGGCCAATCCACCCGCTACAAGGTCGGTGACAGCTGGTTCGTGACCAAGGGCACGCCGGTGCTGTGGGAAGTGGTCAGCGAGAGTTTCGTCAAACACTACTTCGCCGTCGTGTAAGGGAGGCGTTGCCATGTCGAATTCATCTGACTGGATCACCGTGGGCGCCCTCGCCGACGGTTTTGCACCCGAGGCGTTCATCCTGCCGAACCTGGCCGACCTGGCCGGCCAGACCTTCACCCTGTACTTTGCCAATGGCTGGCAGATCGAACACCGCTTCGAACAGGAGCGCCTGGCCTGGCACGCCGCCGATGGCCACTCCAGCGGCAGCGCCGCCTACCGCGCCAGCTCGATTCGCCCGGGCCTGTACCTGGTGGACTTTATCAAGCACGAGGCGGGGCAAAGCTGGTCGATCAGCCTGGTGCTGGACACGCCAACGGCCTCCTTTACCGCGGTGATTGGCCGTATGCCAGAACCGGCACAGACCCACGAAGGCCTTTACCACCGCGCCCTGGCCGGCAAACCGCTGACCTCGGTACAGGTTGACTTCCTCCATGGCAGCCTCGACCGGCCGTGGCAGGAAGGCCACTGCCTGCACGCCCCCACCGACGAGTTGGTCGGCCTGCGCAACCACTACCGCTACAGCCCCAGCGAGGTCTACGAACACATCTACCTCAACCCTCGGTTCTACGCCTGGCAATGCCTTGAGGGCGTGGAAAAAGGCTTGTGCGACACCGACCGCTGCCATTACTACAAGATCGCCGAACAGCTGTACCTGTTCGTCTGGCAGGAGAAGATTGTGCCGACCCTCGGCCTGGTGCTGATCGACCTGCAACAGCACCGCAGCGACGGCAAGATCTTCGGCTATGCCGGGGCGTCCTTCGACGCGCTGTCGAACTTCCCGATCAGTTCCTATTGTCAGGTGCTCAACCGCACGGAGTATCCCCGTGACTGAGCCGCGCACGGTGGTGATCACCGGGGCCGGCACCGGCATCGGCGCTGCCTGCGCACGCTTGTACGCACAGGAAGGCGCGCATCTGGTGCTGATCGGTCGGCGTCGTGAGCCACTGGAACAGGTGGCGCAGGACACCGGCGGGCTGATCCTGGTGGGCGATGCCGCCTGCCCGGACACCTGGGACGGCTTCATCCAACAAATCCGCAGCCACTTCGGGCGCCTCGATGTGCTGCTGGCCTGTGCCGGTGGCCACGGGCTGGGCAGTGCGACCCAGACCAGCCCGGCCACCTGGGAAGGCGCGCTGCGCAGCAACCTCGACAGTGCGTTTTACAGCGCCCGCGCCTGCCTGCCGCTGTTGCAGGAAAGCGCCGGGAACATCGTGCTGATTGGCTCCATCGCTTCATTGGCAGCAGGCCCCGAGGTGTGTGGCTACACCACCGCCAAACATGCGTTGCTCGGGCTCAATCGTTCGCTGGCCCGCGACTACGGGCCCCACGGCGTGCGGGTGAACGCGGTGTGCCCAGGCTGGGTGCACACGCCGATGGCCGACGCGGAGATGCAGCCGTTGATGGAGGCGTACGCCGAAACCTTGCAGCAGGCCTATGCGCGTGTGTGTGCCGATGTACCGCTGCGGCGTGCCGCCCGTGCCGACGAGATCGCCAAGGTGTGCCGCTTCCTGGCCAGCGACGACGCCTCGATCATTACCGGCGCCACGTTGGTGGCGGACGGTGGCTCCAGCATCGTCGACGTGCCGACGCTGGCGTTTACGCGCCTGGAGCCTGCCCATGACGAATGACCTGGATTTCAGCGGCCAGGTCGTGCTGGTCACCGGCGGCGCCCAGGGCATTGGCCTGGGCATCGTCCAGGCCTTTGCCCAACGCGGTGCGCGGGTGGTGATTGCCGACCGTAGGGTTGAAAAGGCTGAAGCCGCGGCTGCCGAGTTGTGCGCGCAAGGGCATCACGTTGAAGCCGTTGGCGTTGACCTGGCGGATGCCGAAGCGGTGTTCGCCTGCGTCCAAGGCTTGGCGCAACTGGATGTGCTGGTGCACAACGCCGGGTACTTTCCGCTGACCGCCTTTGCCGACATCACCCCAACGATCCTGGAGCGCACCCTGGCGGTGAACCTGTCGGCGCTGTTCTGGCTGACCCAGGCGGCGTTGCCGATGTTTCGCGAACAAGGCCGGGGCTGCGTGCTGGTGACGTCTTCGGTCACCGGCAACCGGGTCGGTTATCCGGGGCTGAGCCACTATGCGGCGTCCAAGGCCGGGGTGAATGGGTTTATCCGCAATGCAGCGCTGGAGCTGGCGCCGTTGAATGTGCGGGTCAACGGCGTGGAGCCCGGCATGATCGCCACCCCGGCGATGGATAACCTGGGCGATGCGGCCGTGAACGACAGCATCGCCCGCCGTGTGCCGCTGGGGCGCCTGGGCGCAGCGGCGGATATTGCCGGGGCGATGGTGTTTCTGGCCTCTGACCTGGCGGGCTATATCACCGGGCAGACGCTGGTGGTGGATGGTGGCGCGACGCTGCCCGAAATCTGAAACCGGAACTGAATGTAAGGCTTGTCACAATGCCAGTCAGCTAAGCGCAATCCCCTGTGGGAGCTGGCTTGCCTGCGATGGCGGTGAGTCAGTCAACTAATCTGTAACTGCTACACCGCCATCGCAGGCAAGCCAGCTCCCACATTTGATCTTATGCAGACTGAAGGACCTGTTTATGCCCCCACCGCCTGCAACCGGCTGGAACGAAAATCCTTGGGCGACACTTCGAACTGCTTCTTGAACGAGCGGCTGAAATGCGCCGAGTCGGTAAAGCCCCATTTGTACGCAATCGAGGTGATCGACTCGCTGCGCAGGAAGGGGTTGGTCAAGTCGTCTGCGCTGCGCTTGAGCCGTGCGCGCTGGATGTAGCGGCAGACGCTGTCGTCCTGTTCCTCGAACAAGCGGTACAGGTGCCGTACCGAGATATTCAGGCGGTTGGCCAAGCCAATCGGGCTCAGGCCAGGCTGGCCCAGCGACTCATCAATGACCTTTTGCACGTAGCTGCGCAGGTTATTGCCCTGCAACGAGGCGACGCCTTCACAGCGCTCATCGCTCTGCTCCAGCGCCGAGCCCAGCAGCGACACAAAGGCCGCCTGCAGTGCGTCCACTTGCGTGGCATCGTCGTCAGTGTCGTCCTTGCACAGTTGATCCATCAGCACATGCAACATGCGCCCGCAGGCTTTGGTCGAGGATATCTTGCCGAACGCCCGCGTCTGACCGCCCAGATGCTTGCACACTTCGGTACGCGACAAAGACAGCGAAGCATGTTCGATCAAACCAAAGGGCGTGATTTCGATGGAGCCCACCGAATCCATCAACAGCATTTCGCCGGGGGCCAGTTGCACCGTCTGGTCGTTCTGGGTGATTTGCGAGTAGCCGCTGCGTTGGCTGACCAGGAAACATTCCTGGTCGTTGTCATGGTCGGCGTGGTGCGTCGAGCGCTTGATCAGCCCGGCATTGGTGCGCAGGATGGCCAGGCCACGCGGCAGGTTATGGATCTCGCCGATAAACAGCGAACGGTTGAAAGCCAGTTCGGTATCGAAGTGGCCGCACGCGTCGCGCAGTTCGCGGTTCCAGCTGTCGAGCCCGTCGGGTGCATGCTGTGGGATGCTCATGGGGTGTCTCCGCAGTGGCGTTATTCTTGTTGTTCTGGTGCAATAGTTAACATGTTATCTATATGCACGCAACAACAACCTGTTTGCCCTTTGCAGAAGCACTAATGGTGCCAATCAGAGGTCCGACAATACCCGCCGCAACCCGGCCAGTACGGCCAAGAGATACCCGCGTTGCTCGGGGCTCAACGCAATGTAGCGCCGGAACGCCGGCATGCGGTTGACCACCTCGCTGCCGCCCATATGCTCCAGGCGCACGCACCATTGCTGGTCTTGCAGCTCGATGCGCAGGCGCTTGAAATCCAGCGGCATCAACGCCTGGAACAACGCGCTGTCAGCCTGCAAACGCGCCTGCAACTCACGGCCCAGTGCCTGGTTGCCAGCGCGGCGCCGCACATGAATACCGCTGCGCCGGATCGCGCCGCCATGGTGCACCTCGAAGCTGCCAGCGCCACCCGCTGCAGCAGGAACCCGCAGGACACATTCGGTCAGCACCAGGTGCATCAACAACTGCGACTCGGTGCGCTCGACAATCTCGAAGGCGACACCGCCCACTTCAAGGCTTGCCAGGCCCAGGTCACGCCGCAGGTGGGCCAGGGTCACCCCCGGCCGATACCCGCTGGGTGCGCGGTCAGCACGAAACAGCTCAAACAGTTTTTGCCGCAAGGTCGCTATAACCCTCATGGGCGTGCCCCGGTTCGTGATTGAATTCCTTGGCCAACACCTCTTCCACACAGGCGGGCTTGAAGGGGTTGACCTTCTGCACCACCAGGGTCCAGAACAGCGCATAGGTGGCCGTCACGCCGAGCATCACGCCAAACGGCACATAAATGTCAGCCGGGTTCATGCCTGGCGGAGTGATAAACCACATGCCCAGCAGGATGCCGAGGCTGGAGACGATCTGCGGCAGCGGGAACCACGGCGAACGATAGGCCCGAGGCAAGTCCGGACGGCGAACGCGCAGGATCACCACCGACAGCGTCACCAACAGGTAAGCGAAACTCCACGCGCACACCGCCGCCAGCACCAGGTGCATGATGTTGTCGGTGTTGCCGCCCAGGTACAGCGCATGCAGGCACGGAATCAACATGGCCACCAGGATGCACAACAGCGGCGTCTTGAAACGCGGGTGCAGGTAGGTGAACACCTTGGGCAAGGCGCCATCCACCGCCATGCCGTAGAGGATGCGCGGCACGCCGGCCATCAGGGTATTGATGGTCGCAGCGCCAGCGAACAGAAAGCCGATACCCAGCCACAACGGGCCGATCTGCCCCATCACCTGTTCGGCAAATCGGGGGATGGCCATGGGTGTGTCCAGCAGGTGCACGCCGGACGCGGCGTCGAGCACGACGTTTTCCACCTGGCGCTTCATCGCCGCGCCATAGATGAACATGCACGTCGCCACGCCCATCAGCCCGAGCATCATCGCCCGTGGCATCACCTTGGCCGATTGGCGCAGGTCCGGCGCCAGCGGGGTGACGAACTCGCAACCCACGAACATGAACATCGCCATGCCCACCAGCGACAGCACGGTGACCAGGTCGGTGCCCACCAGCGACTCACCGAACCAGCCATCCAACTGCACCGCCGGCGCGGCGATCAGGCCCAGTACGCCAAACACCATCAGGGTGGTCCACATGCCGAAGGTCAGGATGATCTCCGCCCGGCCAAATGCGCTGACGCCAAAGGCGTTCAGCACGCCGAACACCAGCACGAAACCGACGCCCAGCAACCACGAGCCGCCGGCCGACTCTGCCAGGGTATTGAGGTGTTCGAAGTTCACCAGGGCCATGACGCCGGCGAGGATGGTTTCGGCGGTGCCGGCGAACACATGCACGATCAGGTAGGCCGACAAGGTCCCGGTGATCGCAAAGAACCGGCCCATGCCGCAGTTGATGTAGTCGTACACCGAACCGGTGGTGGGCAACATCGAGGCGGCCTCGGCAAAGGTTGTCGCCTGGGCCAGCATCATCACCACGGCGATCAGCATCGCCAGGGCAAACGCGCTGCCACCGATGCCAAAACCCATGGTGGCGGTGAGAATCACCGGGCTGGCCATGATCAGGCCGATGGTGCTGGCCAACGCAGTGGGAAAACCTACCGTGCCCCGGTTGAGGTGTGCGGTGAGTCGGTCGTTGATCGACATGGAGGGGTCCTCGAAGCGGTTTTTTTTAATGTGTCGGCACTCTGCGCCCCACTCCCGTTGATCGTCTTGCCCCTGTCTGCCGCCGGTTTTGTTGCTGCCTGCCAAGGCCTGCTGCCTGGCGGGCAGAGTCAATTGCCTGGCACGCAGGGAAAAGACTTGGCCTCACACCGCTCGCCCTAATGCGCCCTCACTCTTAACCAAGATGGGGGCAATAACAATGGAGCACACACTGAAAAACCGCTGCCTGCGCCAGACGGTCGGCCTGGGCGTGGCACTGTTGGTGGGCCAGGCGCAGGCCATCGAGTTGTATGCGGACGCCGACACCCAGGTCACCGGCAACTTCCTCGCCGTGTACGGTATGTTCAACAGCCCGAAGAACTACGATGGGCGCAGCGGCGGCGCCACTTGGCGTGAGGCGTTCATCAAGTACGGTCTGAGCGTCGAACAGCGCCTGGGCAACCTGGGCGGTGTGTATGGCACGGCCAACCTGGTGAGTTCCGGTACCTGGGGCGACGGCGATGCGGCCGGGTTGACCAACGGCACCGAGCGCACCACCAAGTTTGACGAAGCCTTCGCCGGCTGGCGGTCTGGCGAGTTGTTACCGGCGCTGGGCAAGGACGGCCTGGACCTGTCGTTCGGTCGCCAGATCATCATGCTCGGCGACGGTTTTATCCTTAATGACGACGGCCCCAACCTGGGCAATGGCGTCGGCGACGGCGAGTTCAATCGCGGCGGCGCCTACTACATCGCCGCACGCCATGCCTTCGATAAGACGGCGGTGATTCGCCTGGGCGGCAAGGACGGTGTGCATGGCAGCCTGATGTGGATCAAGTCCGACAACCGCGCCCAGGCCCTCACTGAAATGGCCGCCGGCACCCTGGAATACAGTGCCGCGCCGGGCACCCTGGGGCTGACCTATATTCACGGCATCGATGTGGATGAGCGCTTCGCCACCGACCTGCAGCGCCAGCGCAAAGGCATGAACCTCTACAGCCTGCGCGGCACCGGCAATGCCGGTATCGACAACGCGCACTTCGCCTTCGAACTGGCGCGCCAAAGCCGTCGCGATGGCCAGGAAAATGCCGGTTACGCGGAAGCCGGCTACACCTTCGCCAACCTGCCGTGGTCCCCGGACCTGACCTACCGCTACGCCCGTTATTCGAAGAACTGGGACGGCATGTTCTCAGGCTTCAACCGTGGCTACGGCACCTGGGTGCAGGGCGAAGTGGCGGGCAACTATTCCGGCCCCTTCAACAGTAATACCGCCGTGCAGCACGTGGCGCTCAAGGTCAAACCACTGGAGAACGTCACCCTGGGGGCGCTGTTCTTCGACTACAACACCGTCAGTACGCGCGGCCAATTGAACCTGGATGGCCGCGAACTGGACCTGTATGCCGAATGGGCCGTCAACGAGCACCTGATCATCACGCCGCTGCTGGGCCTGTACAAACCCGATAAATCAGCCGATACCGGTGGCAATCAGGTCGGCGGCAACGGCACCAATGTCTACAGCCAACTGGTGGTCGCCGTGCCGTTCTAAACCGCTTCGGGCGCGCAGGGAGGCAGCGCCCGGACCTCGGCATAGGCGCCCTGATGATAGAGCAGCGGCGCACGGCCAAAGTCATCAAAGGCCACCACCTTGCCGATCATGATCCAATGGTCGCCGCCGTCCACCTGCTGGTATTTCTCGCAGTGAAAACGCGCCGAGCAATCGGCGAATACCGGCGAGCCACCCTCCCCCGGCTCGTACTCGATCAGGGCGAAGCGGTCTTCACGGGGGCGGGCAAAATTGTTCGACAGGTGCACCTGGTCCGCCGCCAACACATTCACGGCAAAGTGGCTGGCCTCCTCGAACACGGCATGGCTGTTGGAGCGTTTGTCGATGCTCCACAGTACCAGCGGTGGGTCGAGGGATACCGAGTTGAAACTGTTGGCCGTCACGCCCACCTTGCGCCCGGAGGCGGTGGCGGCGGTGACCACGGTCACGCCAGTGGCAAAATTGCCCAAGGCGCGACGAAAGGCTCGTGGGTCAAATACGTCGGACATGCAAGACTCCCGGGTGGCCTCTATGGGCCGCCCTGATTGTTGTAGGGAACACGCAGCTACACCATGCTCGGGTCGGGCTCCAGGCCCATCAGCTCACGGCCAAGGATCTGCGCGCACACGTCATAGTCGGTGTAGGCATGCGCGCCCGTCATGTGGGCATCGCGGAACAGGCGCTGCATTTCGTTGTGTTCGAACCAGGCATTGCCACCGGCGGCGGCGAACAGCCGGTCTACCGCTTCGATGCACATCTTGGTGGCGTAGGCCTGGTTGGTGCGCCAGAACGCCAGGGTTTCTCGCGCGGGGTAGCGGTGGGCGGCGCTGTGTTCGGCGTGGTCTTGCCAGGTTTTCTCCAAAAACGCCCGAGCAGCGGCCACCTGGTGGGTGGACTCGGCCAGGCGCATCAGCGCCGGGGTCGCTGCGCCAACGGCGGCACCGGTGTAGGCGCGCACACGGTTTTTGGTTTTTTCGCGGAACACCTCCAGCATGCGCTCGGCCACGCCGAGGCTGACGGTGGAAAAACCACTGGCGAAATACGGCCGGTACGGCGCGTAGAAAATCTGGCTGTCTGGGTAGAGACCAAAGCCTGCGGACTTGCCTTCCATCATGTCCTTGGCCTTCTGGATCCGGTGCTCAGGCACCCAGGCGTTGTCGATGATCAGGGTCTTGGTGCCGCTGCCTTTCATGCCGGCCGCGAACCAGTCATCGCGGATCTGATAGTCACTGCGCGGCAGCACGGCAAAGCAGTAATCCTGAGTGCCTTCGGCATTCTGGCGACGGCAGCCGACAATCGCCCACTCGCCATGATCACAACCGCTGCTCCAGCCCATCTCACCACTGAAGTACACGCCGCCCTCGCCCTCGGTCACCCGGCCGAACGGCGCAATACTGCTGCTGGCCGTGGCATCCGGGTTGGCGCCCCAGATCTCCTCCTGCAACTGCGCCGAGAACAACGCCAGTTGATGGCTATGGGTACACAACAAACTCATGGCCCAGGCAGTGCTGGCGCAACTGCCGGCGAGCAAGGCGATGCAGTCGGCGAATTCGGGCAGCGACAGTTCCAGGCCACCGAATGCCTTGGGCTGGAAGGCGCGGTGCAGGCCGATGCTTTTGAGCAGCGCGATATTCTCATCCGGCACCTGGCGCAGCTGTTCGGCACGGCTGGCGTTCGCGGCAATGGCAGGCAGAAGAGGCTTGAGGTCTTCGAGGAGCGGGTTTGGCTTTTTCATGGACGGCCCTGCTTATTATTGGAAGTCCGGCAGGCGCTCCGAATCGTGGAACGGCGCGGGATGCAGGGCCAGTATCAAACGGGTCGTGCAGGCGGGAAATGCACGTTCGGCAGGCAAGCTTGTACTTTTCACAAGCACGGCAGGCACAGGCATAAAAGCTGGCAGGCACAGTCAAGCCGCTTATCAGTGCGTTGGTTAACCTCGGGGTTTCTTTGTGAACTGCCAGGAACCTGCCATGAGCGATATTCCGTTGCTGCCTCAAGTGGAAGCCTTTTTGCGTCGCCGCCATGGGCTGTTTATCGACGGTGTCAGCGTGCACAGCCACGCCGATCAAACCCTGAACGTAATCAACCCTGCCAACGGCCAGGTGATCGCCGAAGTGGCCGATGCTGACCTGGCGGATATCGACGCTGCGGTCGCTTCTGCCAACCGTGGTTTTCAGCTGTGGTCCCAGGCTGCGCCCGCCATCCGCGGCAACGTGCTGCTGAAACTGGCCGACCTGCTGGAACACCATCGCGAAGAACTGGCGCAGATCGAAACCTGCCAGTCGGGCAAGATCATCCAGATCTCCCGCGCCTTTGAGGTCGACCAGGCCGCGCACTTCCTGCGCTACTACGCAGGCTGGGCCACCAAGCTCAGCGGCCAGACCCTCACGCCCTCCCTGCCTTCGTTCAATGGCGAGCGTTACACCGCCTTCACCTTGCGCGAACCGGTGGGCGTGGTGGTGGGCATTGTGCCGTGGAATTTCTCGACCATGATCGCCATCTGGAAGCTGGCCTCGGCGCTGGTGACCGGCTGCAGCATCATCATCAAGCCCAGCGAATTCACGCCGCTGACCCTGCTGCGCATCGCCGAACTGGCCATCGACGCCGGGTTGCCGGCGGGGGTGCTCAACGTGCTGACCGGCGGCGGCCATGTCGGCAAGGGGCTGGTGGAACATCCCGGCACGCACAAGGTGTCCTTCACCGGCTCAGTACCCACCGGTATTGCAGTAGGCCGCAGTGCCATGGGCGCCGGGCTGACCCGCGCGACCCTGGAACTGGGTGGCAAGAACGCCGCCGGCTTCCTGCGCGACATGGATGTAGACAAAGCGGTGGATGGCATTATCGAAGCGGGCTTCCTGCACTCGGGGCAAATCTGCGCGGCGGCCGAACGTTTCTTCGTACACCGCTCGCAAATCGACGCCGTGCTGGAAAAACTCAAGGCGCGTCTCAGCCGCCTGACCATCGGCTCGCCCCTGGATGAACACACCGAATTCGGCCCGGTGACCCATCAGCAGCACCAGCAAAAACTGCTCGGCTACTTCAACCAGGCCCGCGCCGAAAACAACACGATCATCTACGGCGGCCACCTTATCGACCGCCCCGGCTGCTACGTCGAACCCACCGTAATCCTTGCCAACCACCTGCACGACACCCTGCTCAACGAAGAAACCTTCGGCCCCATCGCCACCTTCCTGCCCTACGACGATGAAGACGAACTGCTCGCCATGATGAACCACGGCCCCTTCGGCTTGAGCGCCAGCCTGTGGACCAATGACCTGGGCAAGGCCCTGCGCATGATCCCGGCCATCAAGGCGGGGACTCTGTGGGTGAACATGCACACCTTGCTCGACCCGGCAGTACCGTTTGGGGGTAGCCGGTCTTCGGGGTTAGGGCGGGAGTTTGGTGGTGCGTTTATTGAGGATTACACCGAGCTTAAATCGGTGATAGTTCGGTACTGAGCCTATTCACCGGCTGCGAAAAGCCTGCGCCACATTCGCTCCTACATGGGGTATTCAGCGTACCCGAACTGGCGTGGTTATCGGACCGCTCTTACACAAGGTAGATGAAGCGCTGGTCCGAGAATGCCCGGTGGCCTGATGAAAACGCGCAAACCCCACAGGCAATGACATTTCCCTGTGGGAGCCGTCGAGCTTTAGCGAGGCCGCGATGGCGGTGGATCAGGCAATGAATAGGTTGACCGTGCCGCCGCCATCGCAGCCTCGCTGGGGCTCGACAGCTCCCACACTGGATAGGCTGCGCCTGGGAGAATGCGCCAGGCTACCAGGTGCCCATCGCCAGACTGTGCGGCGAAAACTCCGCGAATTGCCACCGCAACGCCAATGCTGCCGGGCGGCGGACCAGATGTTCCACCGTTACCGTCCACAGGCGCTGCGCGCCGTCGAACTCGGCCACTTGCGGCCCGCTCAGGATCAACGAAGTACGCCCGGCCACTTGCAGCACGTCACCCGTGTCAAAATCAACAAACAACAACCCCGCCACCGGGTTGGCGTGCAGGTTGCCGAGGGTGTTGAAGAACAGGTTGCCGGCAAAATCCGGGATGGTCAGTACGTTGCCCTCCACCCGCACAAACCCCGTGTTGCCGCCGCGATGGGAAACGTCCACCGAGCGTTCGCCGTGCTGGTCGATGTAGCTGGCGACGAAGAAGGTGTCGGCGTGGCGGATCAGTGCTTGTGCGGCGTCGTCCAGGCGGTTGCTGCGCTGGGCCAGGTTGCCGGGTTTGCGTGCAATGCCAGCGATGGGCCGCAGTTGGATGTACTTGGGGCAATTGCCGAAGGTGTGCACTACGTCCACCGCAAAGCCCTCATCCTCAAGCGATCCGATCCGGCCATTCATGCGATTGCGGCGGCGAGTGTTGAGGTCGATGCCCAGCAGGCCGATCGCCGCGCCATCCGCTATCCCAGCCCAGGCGGGATCGCTTTTGGCGGGCAGGCTGTCGATCTGCAGCGTGTGTGGGTCCGGTGAATGCGCAAACCCTGGAGCGCCTTCCAGCATCGTTGCCCAGGGGATGCCTTGTTCGTCCACCACACCCGCGATCAAGTACGGCAGCAGCGGATAGAAATCGCGGTGCTGCTCAGGCAAATGATCACGAATGACCTTGGGCCCGATCATGGCCATGCGTTCAGAGACGCCGGCACTTTCCTGCATGTGTCGTTCGCCGACATGCCAAGGGGTTGCTTCAATCGAGTGCATGGCGCTCACCTCCGGTTAGATACGAGCATGCTGCGCCCAGGCCGTAATGGAGAGAATGCCCACCCAGGGCAATCCACTATTACGCCAACTGAAACGCCGGATGCTCGCGCAACGCGCTGACGCAGTAGTCGACAAAGCTGCGCACGCGCATCGACGCATGACGGCCTTCGCGGTAAACCACATACACCGGCTGCGGCGGCAACTCGAAGGAAGGCAACAGGCGCTGCAACTGGCCGCTCGCCAGGTGTTCGTGCAGCGGGTAACTCAAGGCTCGAATCACGCCCGCCCCCTGCACCGCCGCATTGATCGCGCCTTGGACGGTGGCGCAACTCAGCCGGGCGCGAGCCTTGAGGGTATAATGCGCAAAATCCCAATGCACCGGGTCGGCGCTGGCAATCAGATGATGCTGCTTGAGTTCAGCCGGATGCCGGGGTTCGCCCCGGGTCGCCAAGTAAGCGGGGCTGGCGCAAAGGACAGTGCGCACCTGCCCGACTTGCCGCGCAATGAGTGACGAGTTGGGCAACTCACCGATCAGCACCGCCACGTCCAACCCCTCTACGTGCAGGTTCGGGTAAGAGTCGTGGTAATGAGCGATGACACGCACCGCCGGGTAGCGATCCGCATAACCGGCCAACAGCGGCGCCATGACATAGCGGCTGAACAGCAACGGCAGGAATATCCGCAGGTCGCCCTGGGCCTGCACATGCAAACCGTTGGCCGAGGCCTCGGCCGCGTCCACCGCTGCCAGCAGGCGCACGCAGTCGGCAAGGTAAGCCTGGCCTGCATCGGTCAGGTTGACACCGCGTGTACTACGTTGCAGCAGCACCACGCGCAGGCGTGCCTCCAGGCGCGCAACTGCACGTACCAGCGTCGGCCCGGAAACCTGCGCATGGCGTGCCGCCGACGCCAGGCTGGATTGCCCGGCCAGCGCCGCAAACAGCTGCATATCGCGATAACGCTCCATCAGGCACGCTGCTTGGTCGCGGCGCTCAGGGCCGGGTCCTGCCCGAGGCGATGACTGAGGAAGTCCACAAACGTATTGACCTTGGCCGGTACTCGGCCGTTTTGCTGGAACACCACGTGGATCGGCAGCGGCGCCGGTTCGAAATCCTCCAGTACCAGTTCCAGTTCCCCCGCCGCCACCGCTGCCGCGACTTGATAAGACAGCACCCGCGTCATGCCCCACCCCAGGCGGGCCAGGTTGATCGCGGCATTGTTGGCGGTGACAACCAGGCGTGGCTCGATGGGTACCTTCAGCGGCCGGCCGGCGTCAACGAATGTCCACTCACTGACCAGTTGGCTGGACGATGAGGTGACGAGCTTGGCCTCACGCAACTGCTCGGGCCGCTGGGGGCGCCCGTGTTGGTTAAGATAAGCGGGCGATGCGCACACCACCCGTCGTACTTCGCCGACCTTGATCGCTTGCTGCCCGGGTTGCTGCAGGTGGCCGATACGCACCGCCACGTCAACACCTTCGTCGGTCATATTGACCACCCTATCGACCAGCAAGGCGTTGATACTCACCAACGGAAAACGGTCCAGATAATCCCCCAGTACCGGCGCCACATACAGCTCGCCAAACAGTACCGGTGCGGTCACCGTCAACTGGCCGCCCGGGATGGAGTAGCTGCCCGCCGCCGCTTCCTCGGCTTCGTCCAGCTCGGCAAGGATGCGTCGGCAATCGTCCAGGTAACGCTGGCCGGCTTCGGTCAAGTGCAGGCTGCGGGTGGTGCGCGCCAGCAACTGGGTGCCGATGCGTTGTTCCATGGCGGCAATGGCGCGGGTCACGCTGGGCGGCGACGTGTTCAGGCGCCGGGCGGCAGCAGCGAAGCCCTCCTCCTCGGCCACGGCCAGGAACACCTGCATTTCATGAAATCGATCCATCTTTACGCCTTCTGATTATGTGCCCCTGTGGCGAGGGAGCTTGCTCCCGCTGGCGCGCGCAGCGGCCCTGAAACCTGCCAGCGCGGTTTGGCTGAATAAATACGGCAGCCTTGTTGGGGCTGCTGCGCAACCCAGCGGGAGCAAGCTCCCTCGCCACAAGTGTTGGGCTTCAACTCGATTGCAAACCGACAGCCGTGCGCGGCATGCCGACAAAACCCGGCAGTGCTTCGATGCTGGCGAGCCAGGCGCGTACCTCAGGGTAGTCGGCCAGGGACACATTGCCTTCCGGCGCATGGGCCACGTAGGTGTAGAAGGCGATATCGGCAATGCTGGGCTGCTCACTGGCGAGGAAACGGCTCTGGCTCAGTTGCTGTTCCATCACGCTCAGCAAGGCATGGGCACGGTTGATTGCGCTGACAGTGTCCACCTCGGCGCCAAACACCGTGGCCAAGCGCGCCGTGGCAGGCCCGGCATGGAGTGGGCCGGCGGCGGCCGAGAGCCAACGCTGCACCCGGGCTTGCCCGACAGGGTCGCTCGGCAGCCATTCGCCGCGGCCATAGGTGCTGGCCAGGTAAATCAGGATCGCATTGGAGTCGGCAAGTACCGTGCCGCCGTCATCAATCACCGGCACCTGGCCAAAGCTGTTCAGGGTGGTGAGGAACTCAGGCGTTTTATGCGCACCTTGCTTGAGGTCCACCAGGATAAATTCACTCGCCAGCCCCAGCAGGGACAACATCAGCTCGACCCGGTGGGAATGGCCGGACAGGGGGAAACCATAGAGTTTGATCGCAGGCTGGGTCATGACAGGCTCCAAATGAGTGGGTATCGACGCCAGGGATGTTCTACCACTGCCATGTCTGGCGGAATGACCAGGATTCACAATCCAGCATTTCATCCAGCGAAACAATCTTCATTGACGTCATAGCCAATCTTGGCGCGAGGATTTCCTGAAAAAATTCAAACTATCGCCGTCCCCATCGTTCACACCTTCACGTGCAACGTTAAGTAGGAGGCAACATGCAGTACCGACAACTGGGTCATTCCGGCCTGCTGGTATCGGAAATCATCCTGGGCACCGTGCCCTTTGGCGGTCGCGCAGAGTTTGAAAAATGCGGTGCGGTGGACGTGCCCCTGGCCAAGCGCATGTTCGATATGGCGTTCGACGCCGGGGTGAATATGGTCGACACCGCCGACCTCTATTCCCACGGCCTGGCCGAAGAAGTGGTGGGCAAGGCGCTGGGCGACAAGCGCAACGACATTCTGCTGGCCACCAAGGGCCGCAGCCCGGTAGACGACAACCCCAACAACTCCGGCTCGTCGCGCTACCACTTGATCCGCGCCTGCGAAGCCAGCCTCAAGCGCTTGGGCACCGACCACATCGACTTGTACCAACTGCACAATTGGGACGGCATGACGCCAATCGAAGAGACCCTGGAAGCCCTGCGCCTGTTGGTCGGCTCGGGCAAGATCCGCTACTTCGGCACCAGCAACTTCACCGCCTGGCAGATGATGAAAACCCTGGGCAAGGCTGAACTGCACGGCATGCTCAAGCCAATTACCCAGCAGATCTACTACACCCCGGAATCCCGCGAGGCCGAGTACGAGTTGCTGCCGTTGGCCCTGGACCAGCAGGTTGGCACTTTGGTGTGGGGCCCGATGGGCGAAGGCTTGCTGACCGGCACGACCCGACGCGGGCACAAGCCGCCCGCCAATACCCGCCAGGGCAGCGGTTGGCCGGAACCCTACGTCCACGATCAGGAACGTGCACTGGACATTATCGAGACCCTCGCCGCCGTCGGTGATGAACACGGCGTCTCGGTCGCCCGCACCTGCCTGGCCTGGCTCAAGGATCGCCCGGGGATCACCTCGCTGATTGTCGGCGCCCGTACGGAAGCACACCTGCGCGATAACCTGGCGGCCACCGAGCTGAAACTCACCGAAGAGCAGTCGGCGCGCATCGAAGCCGTCACTCGCCGTCAGCCGTTGTACCCCTACTGGCACCGCTTCACTGCCGGGATTGATCGTTTTGATCCAGCGGAGCAACCCTTCCTGGCCGAGCATCAAAAAACCCTGGATGCGCGCCAGGACAAATAAAACAGCACCCGCCCCAATGCCGATGAATTAAGCGAACGCAATGCTCAAAGCAACGAAGATCCAATGTGGGAGCTGGCTTGCCTGCGAAAGCGGTGGTGCAGTAACAGATGCAGCGACTGACCTACCGCTTTCGCGAGCAAGCCCGCTGCCACACAGGGACTGCGCTTGACTGAGTGGCATTGGGGCAATGCCCACATTTTCAGGGTTGCACCGAACGGCAATGCTGCCTATATTTCCCGTCTGGCGCTCTCTACGCCACCTTCCGCGGAAAGGGCTGCGCCCAAGACATCCCAGCTCCACCTCATTTCTACGACTCCCAACCTTGAAGCGGAAAAGGTTTGTGCAAGGAGCTCGTATGTCGCAACGCCCTTTAGCCTCCACTACCCATGGCCGCCTCAACCTTGAGCAGCAGCGCAAGCGCGCCAAGGAACTGTTGTCGCAGCTGAAAAGCCTAGACCCCAGCGCAACCTTGTCCCAGGCTCAATGGCAGGTAGCCAAACAGCTGGGCTTCGCCAGTTGGCCCAAGCTCAAGGCCCACGTCGACGCCCTCGACTTTGCCGCCCGCCACCCTGATTTCGATGCCAGCGATGAATCCCGCACCACCCATTGGCGGTGTGGTAATGATATTGCCCACAGCCTGCAACTGGCCGGGTTCAAGGGACAGTTCCGGATGCTCACTGACCCGTTGTGCATGGGGCCAGTGCGTGAACTACCCAGCGAAGCGTTCCGAGCGATGCGCAGTACCTTTATCAGTCAGGCCTTTGCCCTTGACTCCACTGAAGTTGCGCATCGCATCAACGATGAATACAACCAACTACAAGCCTTGAACAACGCCGATCACAGTGTGCTGTGGTGCGAGGCGGACGCCTACGATCAATTGTTCCTGGTCCGCGCCCTGGCTGGCCTTGAGCGGGCGCCGCGCAAGCTGGAGCTGATTGAGGCAGACCGAATTCCCGGCGTCGAGCGATTTATCGGCATAGGCCAATTGGCCCCCGATGTGCTGGCCTGGCTCTGGCCGCAGCGGCGCTTGATCGACGACGACGCAGTGCAGTTGGCCAAACGGGCCTGGTCGGCTTACTGCGACAGCTCACCGCTCAAGCTCGCGGAACTGGCCCATGGCAATCACCCTGCCCTGCCCTTTCTGGCGCCGGCGTTACAGCGTCAGTTACAGGAGTTGCCGGGTCTCGAGGATGGGTTGTCACTGACTGAACGTTTGTCCTTGCAATATATTACTGAGGCCGGGCCTGTGCCTTTCGGTCGGGTGTTTGCCGAGTTGATGGCCAAGCGCGAGCCACTGCCTTTCCTGGGCGATATGATGTTTCACGCGCTGCTGCGCCCATTGATTGATGGGACGGCGCCGCTGCTGATCGAGACCGAAACGAACATGGAGTGGCCGCGCCGCGTATTGGCGCTGACGCCACTGGCGCAGCAGGTACTGGACGGCAATGCCTGCTGGCTGGACCACGCCAGCCATGAGCGCTGGGTCGGTGGTGTGTGCCTGCGGCCACGGCAACCTCATTGGGCACTGGACCATGATGATCTGCCCGTCTGGCGTGACTGATGCTGCACGATACGATCAGCGCTTGGGAAACAACCCCACGGCACATGCCACCACCGTCGGGTCGCCTTGGTAGACCGCCCGCGGGCTAATCGAAGGCTGGGACGCTCGGCCGTCCACGGCGTGCAGCATGGGCCACTCAGCGATCGGAGAACTGTGTGCCGGATCGACAATTTCCATGCAGCGTCGCAGGGAGGTGAAGTCGGGCGACTGTGACAATGACAGGTGCAGGGTCTGGCTAACCGAGACCGACACCACAGAGCGCTGCGCACATTGCCCGTCATAGATCAGCGTGTGGCGGATCAACGGGTTGTCATGGCAGTACTTGAGCAGGTTGACCTGCCGCGAGTGCACCAGCGCAGTGTTGATGATCAGCAGGTCAAACGCCACAACGCCCGAGCGTGTCAGTGCCTGCAACTCGTCGAACGAACTCAACGGGGCGATGCGGTGATAGCCCAGCTGGTTGAGCATTTTCTCGATCTTGATCCTTTGCAAAAGCTCTGCATCGGCAATCAGAAGACGTAACGCTTTATTGGACATAGGGTAAACCTGACAGTTGGGCATCCGCGTCGATCATTCAACGCTGAACAAAGTAACCGTCAGGGGTGAACCCTGACTTTAAGGCGATTCTGAAACGGCAATCAGGGGCACACCGTACTTTTAAGAATCGCCTCAAAGCCTTCGTGCCACTCGCTACCTACCATGGTCTGCGTTCCCTCACCCGACCATGGAATTGCCGTGTTCATGTTTCTACTCAGAGTGGTGCTGCTGGCCTGCGGGCTGCTGGTGCTTGCGCCCCCGCCTGCCAATGCGGCGCTGAAGATCGAAGGCACCCGCCTGATCTATTTCGGCCAGGACAAGGCCGCCGGTATCAGCGTGGTCAACCAGGCCTCGCGGGAAGTGGTGGTGCAAACCTGGATCACCAGCGAGGACGAATCAGCCGACCGTACCGTGCCCTTTGCCGCCACCGAGCCATTGGTACAACTGGGCGCCGGGGAGCATCACAAGCTGCGCATACTGTATGCCGGTGAGGGCTTGCCCAGCGATCGTGAATCGCTGTTCTGGCTCAATATCATGGAAATCCCGCTCAAGGCCCAAGACCCCAACAGCGTGCAATTCGCGATCCGCCAGCGGCTCAAGCTGTTCTATCGCCCTCCCGCACTCCTGGGCGGCTCGGCCGAGGCGGTGCAGCAGTTGGTATGGAGCAGCGACGGGCGCACGGTGACGGCCAACAACCCCAGCGCCTTCCACCTATCGCTGGTCAACCTGCGAACCGACAGCCAGACGCTCAGCGATTACCTGCTGCTCAAGCCTCATGAACGCAAAACCCTGACCGCGCTCGACGCTGTACCCAAGGGCACCACTCTGCACTTCACCGAAATCACCGATATCGGTTTGCAAGCCCGTCATAGCACGGCGCTCAACTGATAAATCACGGGGTATTTGAACCGATGTCACTGACCAAACGCTGTTTACCGCTTCTGGTGTTGGCCTGCGCGGTCTTGCCCGCCACCAGCCACGCACTGGCCTGCCGCGAGGACGGCACCAACTCGATCATCACCCAGGAAGCGCTGGGTACGGCGCTGGCGGTCGCCGCCGACGCACCCAACGGCACTATCATTTGGGAATCCGGCCCGCGCTCGACCAATATCATCTGCAAGGACGACTACCTCCACGGCCGTGAGGAAGTGTATTTCTACGTCAACCCCGCCAGCGTGAGTATCGGCACCGGGATTCGCGTGGGCATTCGCTACAACAACCAACCGATTACCCAAAGCACCGGCAAGGTCGGTACCGGTTTCTTCTCCGACCGAGGCTGCAATTTGTCCAACTGCGTGGGCTGGGACAAGGCGCGCTTCACCCTCAATTTCAGCGTGTTCATCGAGAAGTACGACCCCACGCCACCGAGCGGCCAGGCCAGCACGCTGACCTCTTACCGCGTGTTCCAACTGGACGGCGTGCGCGGGCTCAACTCACGCCCCAACAGCAACTTCAATTATGTGGTCACTGGCATGAACGATATCCGCTTCGTGCCTTGCACTCCCGAACTGACCATCAGCCCCAGCGTGGTCAACTTCCCCACACCTTCGCGCAAAGCCTCGATCGGTGAAGTCGCCAGCAGCGCAAACTTCAGCCTGAACCTGCGCAAGGGTTGCGACACGCCCTATACCGTCAGCGCACGCTTCGCCACCACGCCGGGCGGCGGCAGTGTGAACAATGGCCTGCTGGTGCCGGACAACAACAGCTCAGTCGGCATCTCGCTATCTCGCGCCGAGAGCCAGCAGCAACTGCCCTTCAATAACTGGTTCACGCTGCAAGAACTGATGGGCCTGGGCCAGAGCCACGATGAATTCCGCGCCGACCTCAAGTGGCGCACCCTACCGATTCCAGGAGCGTTCGATGCTGCCGTGGTGGTGGATATGTACTACAAGTAGATGATTTTTAAGGATCGTCTTATGCCACCGGCAAAGGCCCAGACGTAAAGTCTGCCGATGCGATTGAAAAGTTATCTGCTCCAGATCAACCCCGTCCTCTCCCGACCCGAAGCAGCCAGAAGGCTGCTTCGTATTTTTGCGAGCGTGCTGCTGGTAGGCATCCTCAGCGGGGTCTATACCTTTTTGCTGTCGACCTTCAACAACGACATCTCCCAGCGCCGCGGCTACATGAGCAGCGCCATTGCCGAAGCCCATACCTTTTTCACCAACCGCCAAGCCCTGCTCGAAAGCCTGAGCCTGTCGGCAGTGCGCAAGCAGTCCAGGGTCTATCCATCCTCGGCCGAAGAACAGCACCTGGAATTGGGCGACACATCGGGCAACCAGTGGAGCATCTGGCTGACCGCACGCATGCGCGACTACCTCAAGGCCAAACAGCTGAACCTACTCTATGTCAACGCCGGCCCCAACCCGCAAGTGATGCGCCTTTACGACGCCACCGCGCAGGTATTGCCGATTTCCAAATGCATGCTCAACCGCCTCAAGGCCCTGCAGCACACCGACCCGGCCACACTTAACGAACTTTGGCTGAGCGACAGGACTGAACAGCACTCGCACCTGTACATCTTCATCCGCCTGGACGAACGCAACCCCGACTCCGGCTGGCTCGGCCTGGAGATGGATAGCCGTGAAGTCTCCTCGACACTCAGCGACCAGAGCGCCGGCGAATTCATGATGCTCAATTCCCAGGGCATGCTGGTGTTCACCAACAGCACCGATACACAGTTGAGCCAGCAACAGCTGAGGCCCGGCGAAGACAGTTTTTTCGGTTTTGTCGGCAACGGCTGGCTACCCGACCACCTGGTGATTCGCAAACACCTGAAGTCCTCTGAGTGGCAGTTGATGTACTCCATCGACCTGCGTGCAGTGGTCACTGGCCTGTGGAAACAGCTGCTCGGTTCGTTGTTGCTTTGCCTGTTCAGCCTGACGCTGATCGGGCTGGTGATGCGCCGCGTCGACCAGCGTTTCATCATTCCGTCGATCCATCGCATCCAGGCGCTGATCGAAAGCGAAGCCTTCGGCCGCGATGTGATCCAGACCGCTCCTGTGGCCCTCTGCGTGCTGCGCCGCACCGACGGCCAGGTGGTACTGGAAAACGCCCTGGCCCAGCAATGGCTGGGTAACGGGCCGGAGCGCGAGGCGCTGCGCGCCGGCTGGATCGAGCAAGCCTTTGCCAACGGACCTTCCGAGCGCAGTGACTACTTTGAAACCATCGATGGCCGTCACCTGTACCTGAGCAGTGCACCCACCCGCTACAAAGGCGAAGACGTGCTGTTTTGCGCCTTCAGTGACATCAGTGCGCGCAAGCAGGTCGAGGCGGCGCTGGAAGAGGCGCGGCAATCGGCGGACGCAGCCAACGCGGCAAAAACCCTGTTCCTGGCGACCATGAGCCATGAAATCCGTACACCGCTGTATGGCGTGCTCGGCACCCTGGAACTACTGGCGCGCACGCAACTGGATGCACAACAAAAGGACTACTTGCAGGCGATCGAAGGCTCATCGTCGACCTTGCTGCAACTGATCTGCGATGTGCTGGACGTATCGAAGATCGAGGCCGGGCAACTGGCACTGGAGATGGGCGAGTTCTCGCCGCTGGACCTTGTGCATGAAATCATCCAGGGCTACGCCGCAGCGGCCCACGCCAAGGGCCTGCAGTTGTATGCCTGCTTTGATCCCAAGCTGCCGGAACGTCTGATCGGCGACGTAACGCGCATCCGCCAGATTCTCAATAACCTGCTCAACAACGCGGTGAAATTTACCGACTATGGGCGCGTGGTGCTGCGGGTCAAAGTGCTGGGCCGCGACGGAGAACGCTCCAGTCTGTTGTGGCAAGTCTCGGACACCGGCAAAGGTATCGCCCAGGAAGACCAGGCGATGATCTTCGAGCCGTTTTACCAGAGTGAGGGCAATACCAATGTGGTCGCCGGCACCGGACTGGGCCTGCCTATCTGCCAGCGTCTGACGGAGTTGATGAACGGCAATATCCGCATGGTCAGCGAACTCGGCCTGGGCAGCAGTTTCAGCCTGATCCTGCCGTTGGAAGAAGCATCTGTTCCACCGATGACACCGTTGCTGGCCGAGACCATTTACGTAGCCTCGCCGATCCCGGAACTGGCAAACGCCGTCGCCGGCTGGTTGCGCCGTTGGGGTGCAAGGGCCCAGGCCGGCTTGCCGACGCTGGCGGACACACATCTGCTGTTGCAAGTGCACCCCGGCAGTGTCGACCCGTTGCTGGTGCCCGAGTGGCCCGGGCCGGTGATTCACGTGAGCAGCAACGCCTGCCCCGGCGTAGAAGCCGACGCCGGCGCCTGGCACGTCAACCTCAACCACCTGGGGGCTATTCATCAGGCCGTGAGCCAGGCGCAAGGGCTATGGGTGGCCCGTGCCGATGAGCAAACGCACCGGCGGGATCTGAACAAACTCAACCTGCACCTGCTGGTGGCCGAGGACAACATCATCAACCAGCTGATTTTGCGTGATCAACTGGAAGAACTCGGCTGCACCGTGGAGCTGGCGGCCGACGGTCAGCAAGCGTTGCAGCTCCACACCGCCGGCAACTTCGACGTGGTGTTGACGGATGTGAACATGCCCCATATCAACGGCTATGAACTGGCGCGTGAACTGCGGCGCCAAGGCTGCACGTTGCCGATTATCGGGGCCACCGCCAACGCCATGCGCGGCGAGGCCGACCTGTGCCTGGCCGCCGGCATGAACCATTGCCTGGTCAAACCCTTTGCGTTGCGGGCTCTATTCAACTCCCTGGCGCCTTATGCACGGATCACCCATGAAGCCCCTTAGTATTCTGATTGTCGAGGACCATCCCCTGCAGCATATCTACCTGCAGAACTTGCTCAGCGAGTTGGGAGACTTCCTGCTCGAAACCGCCGAGGATGGCAAAGAAGCGCTGGAGCGCCTGCGCCAGCGGGACTTCGACCTGGTACTGACCGACCTGCTGATGCCCGGCATGGACGGCGTGCAGTTTATCCAGTGCCTGGCCAGCCTGCGCTGCAAGCCGGCGCTGGCAATCATGAGTGCGGCGTCAAGGCGCATGCTGATGGCGGCCAGCCTAGTGGCGAAAAACCTCGATGTGGAAGTGCTTGGCCTGATTTCCAAGCCCGTGAACGCCGAGGCCTTGCGCACCCTGGTCAACCAACTCAGGAACAGGGTGCGCACGCCTCCCCCCGAACTGCCCGAGCACATGGACATCGACCGTCACACGCTGGTGCAGGCCATGAGCAGCGGCCAGTTCCAGGCCTGGTTCCAGCCGAAAAAATCCCTGGCCAACGGCCGTATCGTCGCTGCCGAAGCCCTGGTGCGCTGGATGCACCCCGAACAAGGCGTGATGCTGCCTGCCGCGTTCCTGCCGGCAATCAAGGCGTTCGAACTGGAAGAGCGGCTGTTGTGGCTGGTGCTCAAGCAAGCGATCCACGCCCAGGAACACTGGCGCCAGCGCGGCTATGAAATTCCAGTGTCGATCAACCTGCCGACCCACTTGCTCAACAGCCATGACCTGGCCGACCGTTTGCTGGAGTTCGTGCTGCACCACGATGGTATCCCGGGCATGATCTGCTTCGAGTTGATGGAATGTTCGGTGCCGCAGGACATCAGCAATTTCTACGCCGGCGCCTGCCGATTGCGGATCAAGGGGTTCGGTTTGTCCCAGGATGATTTCGGCAAGGGTTACAGCTCCTACCTCAATCTGGTGTCCACGCCATTTACCGAACTGAAGATCGACCAGGCGCTGGTGCAGGGCAGCCACGACAACGAAGGCATCGCCCAGGCATTGGCGAGCATTATCGCGCTGGGCCGCAAGTTGGGTCTGACGGTGGTTGCCGAGGGCGTGGAGACCCCGCAGCAATTGGCGCTGCTGCGCAAAATCGACTGCAATCAGGTGCAGGGTTTCCTGATTTCTCACGCAGTGTCTTCGGACCAATTTCAGCAACTACTGAACAATGATGGCCCCGCGACATCTCACTAGCTGGCGGCCACGATCATAAGGAGTAAGCTCCATCCAGTGCCGATTTATCCTGCGCCTGCGGAAACCCCTGATGAAGCACAATAACGCGATTCTCGAAGCCTTTACCCGCAGCTCATTGCGCCTGAACAAAGGCTTGATGGTGTTGATGGGAATCGCGTTGCTGCTGATGCTGACCAATTACTGGTCTCTGCACCGGGGCGTCGAAATTCGCTACAGCGCGATGCGCTTTCACTTTGCGCGGCTGATGGAAAACCTCGCAGAACAGCAAACCTACCTCAAGAGCCTGACACACCCCGGCATCCAGGCCGAACTGCTGCACGCCACCAACGTGCAGGTCAGCCTCAAAAGCCGCATGGTCGACAACCGTCGCACGCTGTACGAAGGCCAGAAGTATTCGTTTTCGGTGCCCTTCAGCGTCAAGCTCGATGAAAAGCAGATCAGCACCGCCGCGAGGCCGCCGATTTTTGCCCTGGGTGCGCACTTGACCAGCTACTACAGCGCCTTCTGGTCCTCGTCGCCGTACGAGGCGCCGCAAACCTTCCTGCTCAATCGCCAGGCCGACTACGCCATCACCATTCCGTCCATGGGCTATCAGCACCGCGAAAGCCCCGAGGATACCGACAACCCGGTGGCCCGGGTCAACGCCGTGCAGCAAATCCTTGCACAGGCGCCGCAGCCACTGGAGCAGAATCGGGTGTATTGGCAGGCCGGCCCCGAACCCGAACATTTGCTGGCCTACATCGGCCTGCCACTCGACGCCCAGGGCCAGGCCGTGATCGGCACCCTGCTCGACGTGTCGCAGGTCGACGATGTACAGCGCGCGCTGAATCACTCGGCGTTTGATCGCTTTACCCTGATTGGCCCTGACGGTAACCGGTTGATTGGGCCAGCCAACCAGGCGCAGCTCAGCGATGGTGTGCATTTCACGGCCGACGGCTTTGAATTCAAGGTCACCGAGGCCGGCGACCAGCCCTGGAGCGCGGTCTATGGCCTGAACTACTCGCACTTCTTTCACTCCGCATTGTGGCCGTTGAGCACCATGGCGTTGGTGCTGTTCAGCCTGATTACACTGGGTTGGGCTGGCAGCCGATGGTATCGACGCCAGGTGATCACCCCAGCACAACTGGCCCACGAACGCATCGCCGAAAGCGTGGCGTTCAGCCGCGTGATCATCGACACCGCACCCACTGGGTTATGCGTGGTGCGACGCAGCGATGGCAGGGTATTGATCGAGAACCAGCGCGCCCAGCAATGGCCGGGCACCTCACGCCTGGTGGAGGCAATGGCCGGTAAGCACGATGGCGCCGAGAGCGGTGAGACGCACTTGGAGATCGAAGGCCGGCACCTGCAGATCGGCTTTGTGTCGACCCGTTATCAGGCTCAAGACGTACGCCTGTATGCATTCAACGATATCACCCGACACATCGAAGACGCCCAGGCCCTGGAAGAGGCACGTCATGCCGCCGATGCGGCCAGCGAGGCCAAGACGCTGTTCCTGGCAACCATGAGCCATGAGATCCGCACGCCGCTGTATGGCGTGCTCGGCACCCTCGAATTGCTCGGCCTGACCGACCTCGACCCGCACCAGAAAACCTACCTGCACACCATCCAGCGTTCGTCCGCCACACTGTTCCAACTGATCAGTGATGTGTTGGATGTCTCGAAGATCGAGTCCGGGCAAATGGCGATAGAAGCCGTGGATTTCTGCCCGCTGGACATGCTCGAAGATACCTTGCACACCTACGCCGCCTTCGCCCGGCGCAAGGGGTTGCAGCTTTACAGTTGCATCGACCCGCAGTTGCCGAACTGCCTGATGGGCGACCCGATGCGCATCCGCCAGGTCCTCAATAACCTGGTGAGCAACGCCATCAAGTTCACCGACTTTGGGTGCGTGGTGATTCGTGCCAGGGTGGTGGGCAGCGACGCCAATAATGTCGACCTGGAATGGCAAGTCACCGATTCCGGCGTGGGCATTGCCGAGGCGCAGCAGGCCAAGCTCTTCGATCTGTTCTACCAGGCACCGGACACCGCCAGCGAAGGCGGCACCGGGCTTGGCCTGCCGATTTGCCGGTGGCTGGCGCAGATGATGGACGGCGAAATCCGCGTGGTCAGCGAGCCCGGGCTGGGCAGCAGCTTTACCCTGAAAATGCGCTTGCCACTGTGTTGTGGTGCACTGACCAACCTGCCGCTGATCGAGCCCAGCTCGACGCCGGTGTATGTGCAGGCACCGGTACGCGAACTGGCGCAGGCAATGAGTGACTGGCTCAACCGCTTGGGAATCACCGCCGCCCTGGCCGCGACCACCCAGGACAAAGACAGTCACCACGCGGTACTGGTAGAACTGTTACCCGGCGAGCCCCCCAAGCCATGGGCCGGCCAACGTGTGCTCTGCCTGCCCGGTGCGCACAGCCCGCCGCTGCACACAGCGCAAGGCTGGGTGGTGGATATGCACGACATACGCACCATCGCCGCCACCGTATCACTGGCGCAGCACGGCAGGCACGAGCAACCCACGGCGACCCGGCCACAAAGCGCCGGGCGGCTAGAGCTGCGCATCCTGGTGGCCGAGGACAACCCGGTCAACCAGGCGATTATCAAGGAACAGCTGGAGGCGCTCGGTTGCTCGGTGAGCCTGGCCGCCAACGGTGAACAGGCGTTGCAGTTATGGCAACCGAAGGCCTTCGACCTGGTGCTGACCGACGTGAATATGCCGTTGATGAATGGCTATGAACTGGCCAGAACCTTGCGTGAGCATGATCCACACTTGCCGATTATCGGCGTGACCGCCAATGCAATGCGCGAGGAAGGCGTACGTTGCCTGGCAGTGGGCATGAACGCCTGGATCGTCAAGCCCTTGAGCCTGCAAACCCTGCGCGATCAGTTGATCAAACTGTGCAAGGTCAAGTCGCCGGTTGAGCCTGACGCCCAGGTATTCGACGACCGCGTGCAACTGTCGGACAAGATGCGCCCGCTGTTCATCAGCAGCGTGCAGCAGGATATGCAGCGCATCGGCGCGGCCCTGGTCCAGCGTGATGCCCGTGGCCTCGGCCAACTGCTGCACTCGATCGCCGGCGCTTTGGGCGCAGTGCAGGCGCTCAGCCTGGCCCAGGCCTGCATCGAACTGGAAAGCGCACTTAACCGCGGCAGCCTCGACACAACGCTTGAGCTCAAGGTGAAGACTGTGATGCAGCGTCTGTCGGCCGTTCTGGAGACTCTCCAGCTCGGGCACTCTTCACTCACTTGAACTGGCACTACGGACGGCCCTTTATGAAAAAATTCAACGTGGTAATCGCGGACGATCACCCGATCGTGTTGCTTGGCGTTCGCGAACTGGTAGAGCGTGACATGCGCTTTCAAGTCGTCGGCGAGGCCGTGTGTTCGGCCGGCCTGATCGAGCTGTTGCAGCATCAAGGCGCTGACATCGTGATTACCGACTACAACATGCCGGGCGACTCGCCTTATGGCGATGGCCTGAAGCTGGTGGAGTACCTCAAACGGCACTTCCCGCAGGTACAGATCCTGATCCTGACCATGATCTCCAATCACCTGATTCTCACCCGCCTGCAAGAGCTGGGCGTGGTCGGCATCATCCAGAAAAGCCAGTTGCATACCGAGATTCAACTGGCACTCAAGGCGATCGCCCAAGACAGCGACTATCGCAGCCTGGAGCCGCCAAAGACCTCGGTGATAGAGACCCTCACGGCAATTGACGAGCGCTTTACAAGTTTGTCACCCAAAGAGTTCGAGATCCTGCGCCTGTTTATTTCCGGCATGAGCGTGAGTGATATTGCGCGCCGCCAGAACCGAAGCTCAAAGACCATCAGCGCACAAAAAGTATCGGCCATGCGCAAACTTGAAGTGAGCAGCGACCAAGACCTTCTTGCTTATTGCCTGGAACGTAACATCTTCAACTAACGCGTAACTTGCAAGCCATTCCTGGACAATGGCTTCGCCCTTTGTTTTCTGGCTCTTCACTGCTGCAACCGTGCAAATAACCTGCCCGCCCCAGCGCTTATAAGAATCGTCTTATTCGCTCCTACCGCCTCGTCGCCTACTCTTTGCTCGCAGTTCAACAACAGCACTTTTTTCCAACTAAACCTTACGGACATCATCATGAAGAAGTTTTCCCTGGCTGTTATCGCCTCGGCCATTATCGCGGCCTCCGGCAGTGCATTCGCCGAAGGTGAAGCAGCAGCGCCAACCCTGGGCGGCAGCGGCAAAATCACCTTCACCGGCGTGATCAACAACGACGCGTGCTCGGTGGACGGCGCCAACTCCGACCGCACCATTTCGGTGGACATGGGCAACGTTTCGATCAAGGACATGGGCACCGCGGAAAACCCAACCGCAGGTCGTGTGACCGCCAAAGACTTCAACCTGAACGTCAACTGCAACCAGGGCACCAAGGTCGCCATGATCTTTGACGCCAACAACGGCGGTTCCGGCCTGGTCACCGGCAAAAAAGTACTGGCCCTGAACCCGGGTTCGGCCACTGCACAAAACGTCGGTATTGCCCTGCTGGACAGCAAGGGCAGTCTGATTGACCTCAGCTCGCCAAGCACCGCACGCATTGAAAGCACCATGCACGGTGCCGGTACTGAAGGCGGCGACGCCACCCTGAGCTTCGCGGCCGCCTACGTCACTACCGCAGCGGCGGGTTCGTCGACCGCCGGTCGCGGTGACGCCACCCTGCCGTTCATCCTGCAATACGAATAATTCGGCGCCCCGGGCACCGAACGCGCGAGGCCTTGCGGCCTCGCCATTGTCTTCTGATTACACCGGATAACCCTCATGCCGCCTCGTTCTATCGCCGCATGTCTGGGGCTGCTGGGCTTGCTCATGGCTACCCAGGCCGCCGCCAGCATTTCATTGAATGCCACCCGTATCGTGTTTGACGGTGACCACAAGGAAGCCAACATTACCGTGCGTAACGGTAACCAGGATGTATTGATTCAATCCTGGGTCGACATGAACGACGCCAGCGCCAGCCGTGCACCGTTTGCCGTCACCCCGCCACTGGCACGGGTATTCGCCAAGGAACAACAACTGCTGCGCATTCTGTATGAGGGCACCGGCATGCCCACGGACCGCGAGTCGGTGGTGTGGCTCAATGTGCAGGAAATCCCAAAAGCCAACGAATCCGAGAACACCTTGCAGTTGGCCATCCGCCAACGCATCAAGATTTTTTACCGCCCTGCCGGCCTTACCGGCAGCGCGCTGCAAGCCCCTGCACAGCTTGAATGGACGCTGGCCAAACACGGCAGCCAAACCCTGTTGCAGGTGAAAAACCCGACGCTGTACCACGTGTCCATGGCCGACATCAAAGTGCAGGCGGTAGTGGCCAGCGACTCCACCATGATTGCGCCCGGCGAACAAAAACAGTTTGCGCTCAGTGCTCCAGTTGCCAGCGGGCCGGTGCGGTTGTCGTTTTCCAGCATCAATGATTACGGCGCGCAGAATCACTACAGCGCGCCACTGTCTAGCGGCACCGCGCTACCGGCGTATGCGACTGAATCGCGACTTAACCCCTAAGCACTTTCGCTAACTCACAAGCTCACTTCGCGTGCGTGTTTGCGTGCCCGACTGTCCGTCAATCAGGGATGTCATAGGTCTTCGCATGTCTTTTCTTTCCAGCAACAGGCCCGCACGTGGCGTATTGAAGTTGAAGACGCTGTCGCTGGCGATTGCTGCCAGCTTGCCCAGTCTGACCATGGCCGATGACGCTGCGCAAACCTTCAACACCACCTTCCTGCAAGGCTCGCAGTCGCCGGTGGACTTGCAGCAATTGCTTTCGGCCAACAGCGTGCTGCCGGGCAATTACCGCGTCGACCTGTACAGCAACGAAATGCTGGTGGGCCGACGCGATATCGATTTCAGGCGCAACCCGAAAAACGGTCGTGTAGAAGCCTGCCTGACCCTCGACCTGCTCAAGCAACTGGGTATCGACCTGCACCGTTTGCAGGCCGAGGGCAAACTTGACCCGCAGCAGCCGCAGGACTGCTACGCCCTTGCCGACATGATCGAAGACGCCAGCGTGCGCTACGACAGCAGCCGTCTGCGCCTGCTCGCAAGTATCCCGCAGGTGGCGATGCAGCGTGGCTTGCGCGGGTATGTCGACCCACAGTTGTGGGACGACGGTGTGCCCGCCGCCTTCATCAACTACCAGCTCAACAGCAGCCGCACCGCCGGCGACTATAAAACCCGCATTGCCAATAACCTGGGCCTGCGCAACGGCATCAACCTGGGGGCCTGGCGCCTGCGCAACGAGTCGAACCTGAGCGGCGGCACCGATCGCTCGAACACCTTCACCAGCAACCGCACTTACTTGCAGCATGACGTCACCGCGATCAAGGGCCAGTTCAGCGCCGGTGAGATTTTCTCCGACACTGACCTGTTCGACAGCGTGCGCTATCGCGGGGTCAAGCTCGCCTCTGATGATGGCATGCGCGCCGACAGCGAGCGCGGCTATGCACCCGTAATCCGTGGGGTGGCGCAGACCAACGCGACGGTGGAAATCCGCCAGAACGACTACATCCTCTACACCGCCAACGTCGCGCCAGGCCCGTTCGAAATCAACGATATCTACCCCAGCGGCTCCAACGGTGACCTGCAAATCACCGTGATCGAAGCCGACGGTACGCGGCGGGTGACGATGCAGGCGTTCTCCAGCCTGCCGATCATGGTGCGCGAAGGCCAGGTGAAGTACAGCGTCTCGGCGGGCACGTTCAAAAGCAATGCCGATGGCCTGGCCTCCCCACGTTTTCTCAGCGGCACCCTGGCCTATGGTTTGACCAGCAACCTCAGCGGGATTGTCGGCCTGCAAGCCAGTGAAGACTACAGCGCGCTGTCGATCGGTGCCGGGCGGAACACCTCGTTCGGGGCGTTCTCGCTCGATACCACCCATTCGTCCAGCAAGGCCCAGGGGCGAACCTCCCAGGGCAGCAGCGTACGCGCCTTGTACGCCAAGACCTTTGCCGGCACCGATACCAACTTCACCCTGGCCGCTTATCGCTACTCCACCGAGGGCTATCGCAGCCTCACCGACCATGTGGAAGACAGCAGCGAAGACGTGCGCGTGCGCACCGGCCACTCGAAAACCCGCACCGATCTGACCATTAACCAGAGCCTCGGGCGCAACAGCGAATTTGGCAGCCTGTATGTGAACGCCAGCGACCAACGCTACTGGAATCGCGGCGGCTCCCAGAGCTTTTCCGCGGGCTACACCGGCAACTGGGGCGATCTAAGCTACAACCTTGGCGTGACGCGCACCAAGCAGATCGTCACCTGGGGTGAGCCGAGCGGCGACACGCAGGTGAACCTGTCGGTGTCTTTCCCGCTGGGCAGCCAGGCCCGCGCGCCACGGGCGTTTGTCACCACCAGCCACCAACGTGGCGATACCACCACCCAAGCGGGCATCAATGGCTACGTGGCCGATACCAGCGACACTTTCTATTCGGTGCAGGCCGGCCACAGTGACACCAGCGGCGACTCAGGCTCGGTGAACGTCAACAGTCGCACCGCCGTGGCAGATGTCAGCCTCGGTTACAGCCAGGGCCAGGGCTACAACTCACAGAACTTCAATCTCGCCGGCTCGGTGGTGGCTCATGCGGGTGGCGTCAACCTGGGGCAGACGGTCAGCGAGACCTTCGCCCTGGCCGAAGTACCAGGCGTCTCTGGTGCCAAGATCAGCAGCTACAGCGGGGTGGAGACCGGGTACAACGGCTATGCCGTGGTGCCCACTGCGCAACCCTACCGGGTCAACTGGATCAGCCTGGACACTCGCGATCTGGGAGGCGACGTGGAAATCACCAACGCCACCCAGCAACTGGTGCCGCGCCGTGGCGCCATCGTGGTGGCGCATTACAGTGGCACTAGCGGACGTCGCGTATTGTTTGAGTTGTTTGATGCCCAGCATCAACCGCTGTCGTTTGGTGCCTCACTGGAAGACGCCAATGGCAAGCAGTTGGCGATTGCCGATCCGAATGGTAATGCCCTGGCACTGGTGGAAGAGGATCAGGGCACGCTGATCATCAAGTGGGGTGAGCAGCATTGTCGTGCCACCTATGCGTTACCACCGCAGAACAAGGCGCTGAACTATGAGCGCCAGTCACTGGTGTGCACGCCTTGATTGTGCGGGTAATTGCGCTACTGTGCTGACCACGCGCCTACCCTCTGCGAGACTTGCTCATGCGTAACTTGTTCTTCGCCAGTGCCTGCCTATTGACCACCGCTCTGGCAGGCTGCCAGCAAACACCCCCGGCCAACGACCAACTCGATGCAGTGCTCTGGACCCAGACGTCCATCGAACACGAGCTGATCTACCGCCAGCTCTTCGCCAATGCCACCCGCCAACTCGATGTAGCACTGGCCGACCCCAGCTGGGACGCCCTGCCTTTGCCTGCCCGCAAGCTGACCGGTTTGCCGCCGGCGGTGATCGTGGATATCGACGAGACCCTGTTGGACAACGTGCCCCTCAACGCCCGCGACATCATCAACAATCAGGTCTATTCCTACGATCGCTGGAATACCTGGGTCGAGCAGGCCAAGGCTCAGGCGCTGCCGGGTTCCGTGGCGTTCCTGCAAGCGGCCAGACAAAAAGGTGTCAAGGTGTACTACCTCACCAACCGCGAACACAGCCAGGTCGCGGCCACCGCCAAAAACCTGCGTTTGCGCGGTTTTCCGATTGAGAGCGACACACAGATCCTGGCGGCCAGCACCCCCACCGGCCACTGCGAAAGCGCGGGCTACGGCAAGCAGTGCCGCCGTCAGTGGGTCGCCAGCCATGCCCGCGTGCTGTTGATGGCAGGTGACTCGCTGGGAGATTTCGTGCAAGCCGAACACAACACCCTGGATGCACAACGCAAGGCCGTCGAACCCTATGTGAACTGGCTAGGCCAGCGTTGGTTCCTGCTGCCCAACCCGAGCTACGGCAACTGGTATAGCGCGCCGTATGGGGATGATGAGAGCTTGCCGTTTGCGCAGAAACGCAGGCTCAAGCAGCAGGCATTGCTGTTGCAGCAATAGGGTAAAGCCCTGCCGTGATGATCGTTGCCACGCTCTGCGTGGGAACGATCAAGAGCCGCTCATTGCTTGGGGCGCAACAGCTGCATCTGCTGGCGATAATCATCCGTCACCTGCCGCGCCTGGCTGCTGCTGGTAATCACCCTCGGCGTAATCAGCACAATCAGCTCCGTGCGGTCCTTGGACTTGCTGGTATTGCCAAACAACCAGCGCAACCCCGGAATCTTCCCCAGGTAAGGCACGGCACTGACGCTCTCAGCGTTGTCTTGCTTGATCAACCCGCCGAGCAGCACCGTCTGGCCACTCTGCACCGCTACCTGGGTGGACACCGAGCGCGTGGAGATACGCGGGTTCACCGGCGTCTCACTGTTTCCCGTCGGGTTCTGGGCATCACTGACCTGTTGCTGGATATCCATGTACACCAGCCCACCCGGATTGATGCGCGGCACCACATCCAGAATCACCCCCGTCTGCACATATTCGACACTGCTCAAGGTGGTGTCGGCGTCCCCGGTATTGACGGTGGTCTGGCTGATGGGAATGTTGTCCCCCACCTGGATCTGCGCCGGCTGGTTGTTCATCACCACCAGCGATGGCGCCGACAGCACCTGGGTGCGGCCGTTGGTTTCCAGGGCGTGCAGGGCCACTTGCAGGTTGGAGCTGACGAAGGAGTAGAACAACGAGTCCGCCGCCCCCAGCCCTGCCCCGCCACCGCCCAGGGCGCCTTGGCTGCCGGAGGCGTTGGCCACCGTGGTACTGGTGGAATTACCGGCCAGGCGGCCCAGGTACCACTGCACGCCCAGGTCCAGTTCACCGGTGAGCTTGACCTCCAGGATGCGGGTCTCGATCTGCACTTGCAGCGGTGGGTTGTCGAGGCGTTTGATCGCTGCTTCGATTTCTTTCCATTGCGCCGGGCGGGTGCGCACCAGCAGTTGGTTACTGCTTTTTTGCGCGGTGATGCGCGTGCCCGCCTCGAGGTCGCTGGTGTGCGATGCCTGGGTGTTTTCGGCAGGCTCGGATTCAGGTTCTTCGGCTGCGGGCACCGGGGCGCTCGCCTGCAAACCGGCACTGGTGGATGAGGACAAGGTGGTGGTACGCAAGCCCGGCGCTACTTTCGCCGGGGCGTCATCCTTGATCGCGCCATTGCCGTAGATCTGCCGCAGGTACTTGGCCAGATCGGCGGCCTTCATATTGCGCACGTCGTACACATACATCTGCGGCTCGTTACCGCCGCCCTCGTCGATGGTGCGGATCCAGTCGCCCACTTCGCTGAGGTACTGGGGCTGGGAAGAAATCGCCACCACCGAGTTGGTGCGCTCGACCGGCAAGAACCGCAACATGCCGGCCAGGGGTGTGCCACTGTCCGCGCCGAACACGGCTTGCAGCTCGGGCATCAGCTCGGCCACCGAGGCGCGTTGCAGGCCGAACACCGCCACCGACATGCCCTTGAGCCAGTCCACGTCGAAGGTGTCGATGGTGTCCTGGTAGTTGGCCAGTTCGTCGGGCGTGCCGGCCAGGCTCAGGACATTGCGCGCCGGGTCCACCAACAAAAAAGCGTTTTCACGGGCGAAGGGTTTGAGCAGTTTCTGCATCTCGGTGGCCGAGATATAGCGCAGTGAAAACAGACGTGCCGAGAGGCCGCTGGCCGGTTGCGCCACGCGCATCTGCGGCACCAGCTTGCCCGCCACTGCCTGGTTGGCCGGCAGGATCACATAGCGGTTGCCCTGTGTGATCATGGCGTTGTCGGTCCAGGACAGCAGGGTTTCGAGAATCGACAGCGCTTGCTGTTTGTCCACGGGCTTGGAGGTGGAGAAGCTGACCGTGCCCTTCACGCCCTCGGCGATGCTGTAGTTCTCGTGCAACAGGTCGCCCATCACGCTGTTGATCACGGCCTCGATAGGCTGATCGGCGAAATTGAACACGATGTCGCCGCCCTGCTCCGGCACGTTTACGGGTGCCGCGGGCTGGCGCACAAACGCTTGATTGCCACGAATGAGCTGGCGCTGCGGCGGAGCCTGGGTGGCAGGTGGAGCGGTTTCGGCCACAGGCGCCTGAAGCGGCGGGCGTTGTGCGCCGGTGCCCTGCAGGGCCTCGTGCAGCAGGTCGTCGTCCGGGTCGAGGGTGTCGGGCAAAGATCCACAGCCGCCCAGGGAGACGGCGGTAGCCAGGCAAAACAGCGAAGTGCGCATATCGATCAAGGGAGAGACTCGCGGGGATGTGAGATCAGGGGTAACCGCTTACCGTAGAGGCTCAGGGTCTGGGTGCGCCCGTTGAGGGCAAAACGGGCGTATTGCGGGGTCAGGTGCTCCAGGCGCCAGCCGTTGGGCAACGCCTGGCCCAAGCGCACCGTGAGCGTTGGGCCACCGGCTTGCTTGAGCATGGCCATTTGCAGGTTGCCGGTGATCATGATGCCGCTGAGGGTCAGGTTGGCCAGGCTCGCCACCTGGGTTTTACCCACCTCCCGGTCCGGGCGGCGATCCGGGCTGAACAGCGGCGCTTGCCAGGTACCGGCAAGGTCTTGCAACGCTGGCGTGGGAGCGGCCTGCACCTGGAACGAGGGTGGCGCATGCGCCGGCGCATCGGGTAACCACCGGGGGGCGTCGCCGATGCTGCTGAGGATCATCGCCATCAACACCCCCAAAAGCCCGGCCACGCCGAGCCAGCCCCATTCCAGAGGACGCAAGGGGCCAATCATGGTGCCACCCGCGCCGGTTGCAGGTAGCCGCGCACCAGCAGTTGCACCGCCAGCTTGCCCGCCCCGCCACTGGCTGGCGCCTGTTTGTCGCGACGGATATGCAACTCATCGACGAACAGAAAAGGCGGCTGATATTCCAGCCCATGCAGGATCGCGGTCAGCGGTTCGATGGCGCAATTGAGCGTGAGGCTGACCTTGACCTGACGATAGGGCTCGCTGTCGTTCTGTTCGGGCGTGATCGGCTTGCGCTGGGTGAGGTTGCAGCCGCCGCCGAGGTTGGCGTGGCTGTTGATCAGGTCGGCGAGACGCTGCATCAGGTCGGCAGCGACCACGTCCGGGTCGTCCCCCGGCAACAGGCTGGCGCTGCTGGCCGGGTCTTGCTGTGCTTGCGCCAGCTGTTCGCGCAAGGCATCGCCCTGGCGTATGACGCTGGCATAGCGCTGCTGCTGTTCACGCAACTGTTCGGCCTGTTCACCCATGGCCCGCAGCGGCCCGGCGAACCAGCTGTCGATCAACAGCCAATAGGCCGCGCCGAGCACCAACGCCAGGGTCAACAAGGCGGCGCCGCGGCGTTCACGGGGTGTGAGGGGTCGGCGCATCGGCGGCCTCCTGGCGTAAGTGGGCACGCAAGGCAAACTGGTCCTTGCCGCTGCGTGCGTCGGGTTGGATCACACCTTCAAACTGCGCGTTGTCCAAGCGCTGGCAGCCTTTGATGCGGCTGATCAGGCCACTGGCCTTGGCGCTCTGGCCGGAGAAACTCACCTCGCCGTCCTTGACGTCCAATTGGTCGAGCCAGGTGTCGGCGGGCAGGCAACTGGTCAAGTCATTCAGCAGCGCGGCCAGGGGCGGTTGCGCCCGTTTACGCTGGCTGAGGTACTGCGCCGCGCCACGGGTGTTGAGCAGTTGCTGGCGCAGGGCGTGCACCTGGGCGACCTCGGCTTTTTGCTGTTGGACAGTGGCGTGCATGCTGTCGAGTACCCGCTGGCGGTCGTTGAGCCACAACAGCATCGCCGCGATCAGCAACGCGCCGCACAACCACGGCAGGCTGCGCTGCAATTGCTTGCCGGCAGGCCGCGAACGCGGGCGTAACGGCGCGGGCAGCAGGTCGATACCCAGGCCCGCCACATCCACGCGGTGTGGGTACAGGCCGAGGGCGGCGCAGTCAGTGAGGACCTGGTCAAGGCGCTCGCGCAGGATCGCCACCACCCTCACCTCCAGGTGGCTGGGTGTGCGCCGCTCCTGGCGGGCGACGAAGTAGAGCTGCTCGGCGTTGAACGGGGTGTAGCGGTCCAGTTCATAGCCAACCACCTCCACGAGGTTGCGCGCGGCAGCCAGAGGCAGTTGCACGCTTTGCTGCAACACGGCGTCGGGGGCAAGCATCAGCACCTGGCGCGTATTGCCTGGGACCACCGGTGTCGTCAGCGGCCAGTGATGAACGTGCTCGGGCGGTTCCTGGAACGCCAGCCACTTGGGCAAACAGCCGCGTAACTCCGTGAGCCACAAACGCCAGCCTTGTTGCAGCAGGCTGCCGCGCCAATAGCGGGCAATCGGTTCGAGTTGAATCATTCTTGCCACCGCACTACCCGATAGGGCTGTGCGCTGTCCTCCGCAGGGCTTAGTAAAAGGGTCAGTCGCAGGCGTGCCTGATAGCCGCCGGGGCGCTCGGCGCGGCTGTCGATTTCCACGACCTGGCCGGGGTCGACGCCCTCGGCGTCCTGGCGTGGCAGGTTCAACGCCTTGCGCATCAGGGGGCTGGCGAATGCCGGAGCGGGCCGGTCGAGGTCGCTCCACAAGGTGATGTGTGGCAGTAGTTGGCTGTAGAGCGCCGGGGTCATGCCGGGGAGTTGACGTACCTCTTCCAGCACCCGAAACGGCGCCAGGCCCTGATGGCGGCGAGTCTCAAGGGCCTTGGCCAACTGCTGGGCCTGAACCGGTGTAGCGCCGCAGGCCAGGGCCAGGCGCGTGAGGTCTTGGGAGGCGGCGTTGACCAGGTACAGCTTGCCGCGCTCACTGCGCACACTGACCTGCAAGCGGGCGTCGTCGAAGGTCAGCGCAATAGAACGCCCGTCCGCCACCCACTGCCCTTGCGCCATGACCTGTGCGATACCGGCCTGGGCGGCCAACAGTGTCTGGGTGTGCTGGCGCAGCCACAGCGCCTGGCGACTTTGCAGTTGCACCCACCCGGCCAGGCCACCCAGCAATACGCTGAGCAAGGCCAGCACCCACAACACCAGCAACAGGGCCGCACCGCGTTGGCGCTTCATTCTTCGCTGCTCGCGCTGGACAGGTTCAGGCGCAGCGCAACCACCTGGGCGACCCATGGCACCGGCCCGTCGACGGAGGCGTCGATGCGCACCGCTGTAGGCAGGCGCCGGGGCCAGGGCCACGGGCTCAACCAGTCGGTGGGCTGGCCCAGTGGCGAGACACCGCGATAGCTGAACTGCAGCGCCTCGACGTCATGCAAAAGCACCTGCGGCTCATCGCGCTGCGCGTTGGCGTGGGAGTCCCTCTGCGAAAAAGCCACCTGCAGATCCTGCCCGACCCGTTGCAGGGTAAAGCGCTGGATACCCCCGCCCAATACACCGGGCAAGGTCGCCACAAACTGCAGACGTTCAGGCGTGCCGATAAAAAAAACTTCGGCCTGGCTGTCATCGTCAGTGAGCTTTAGCGGCAGCGCCTCGCTGATCGATGTGCGCAAAAACTGTTGGGCGGCGCGCATTTCATCCAGGCTGACGGTGTAGGCCTGGGCCTTGGCCACCGCCCGATTGGCCCCCAGCAACGCTGCGCTCACCAGCAGCAACAACACCGACAGCAAGCTGAGCACCACGAGTACTTCCAGCAACGTGAAGCCCTGCTCACGGCGCTTCACAGGCGCGCCTTCAAGGTGCTGAAGTGCGCCTGATGCGCGCCTTCACGCACGTTCAGGTCAAGACGAAACAGGTGCGGCTGTTGGCGGGTACTGGTCAATTGCCAATGGATGCCCTCGAGTTCGCCTTGGCGGGTTCCCTCCGTGAGCGGACCGGCGGCTTCCTGGTCCAGCACCGTGAGCGCGGCATGGCTGAGGCGGTCGCTGTGGGCCACCTGGGACAAGGCGCGCGCGCTCTGGCCGAAGGCAACCAGCAACACGCTGCTGCACACCGCCATCAACGTCAGGGCGGCGAGCATTTCCAGCAGGGTGAAACCGGCCTGGTACTTCATGGCAGCGCCTTGGACTGCACACTGCCGGTAAGCCAGCCAATGTCGATGCGCCAACGACGGCTGCCGTTGGCCAGCAGCAGGTTACCGCCTGTGGAACTGCCGTCGGGATAGAACACCACCGCGGGCCCAGCCTGCTCGGCACTGTGCAAGGTCACTTGCACCTGCGCTGGCCACTGCTGTGACGCACGCCCTGGAGCCTGGAACGAGCGGCCCTGGAGGTCGAACTGAGTGCGCGCCGCCTGGCCGCTGACGATGGCGCTCGCCCGCGTGGCACGCAGGGCCTCGACCATCTGCGCGACCACCCGGCGCTCCTTGGCCACCTGCAGCCCTTGCCGTACACCCAACCCCAACAACCCCGCCGCAATGCCGATCAATAGAATGACCACCAGCATCTCCAGCAGGGTAAAGCCTCGCTGGGCCACGGGCGGGTTATTCCCAGTTGCCCAGATCGGCACTGTAGCCCTCACCGCCGGGTTGGCCGTCCTGGCCGTAGAAGATCAGGTCGAAGGCGCCGTGCTCACCGGGGAAGCGATAGCCGAACCCGTGGCCGAACGGGTCTTTCAGCTCCGAAGGCTTGGCGTAGGGGCCGGCCCAGTTGGAAGCACTGGCCGGCTTGTCGAGCAGTTGTTGCAGGTTGTTGGGCGGCGCCCCCACGTCCAAGGCGTAGCTGTCGATCTTCATGCTCAAACTGGCCAATTGCGCCTTGCCCGCGCCGTACTTGCCCTTGTCCACATTGCCACCGACCTGGCGCACCACAATGGTCGCGACAATACCCAGCAGCACGATCACCGCCAGCATTTCCAAAAGGGTGAAGCCGCCTTGGCGGTGTCGGGTTTTCATCGGTTCTGCTCCTTGAAAGTTCATATATGGCTGGTGAGGCTCATCAGCGGCAGCATGATCGCGAGCATGATCACCGCCACCAGCACCGCCATGACCACGGTCAGGGTCGGCACCAGTGCCGCGAGCAAGCGTTCGATGGCGCGCTTGGCCTCGACGTCGAAAATGTCGGCGACCTTGAGCAGCATGCTGTCCAGTTCGCCGGCCTGTTCACCGACTTCAATCATGTGCAGCGCCAGCTCCGGTAGCAGCGGCTGGCGACCGAACGCATCGGCCAGGGTGCCGCCACCCTTGACCCGTTGCGCTGCCAGCGCCACTTGCGCCTGGAGCGCACGGTTGCTGCAGACTTGCCGGGCGATCACCAGCGCGGGCAGCAGCGCCACGCCGTTGCTGAGCAACGTGCCCAGGGTGCGGGTCAGGCGGGCGGCTTGCACCCGTTGCAATAGCGGGCCGATCACGCGGATGCTCAGCAGGTGACGGTCGTAACGCTCACGGCGAAGGGGGTCGCGCAGGCGCGCCGCCAGGATCCACCCACTGATCGACAACCCGGCCAGCACCACCAGGCCATAGGCGCCGAGGAACTCGCCGAGCGCCAGGATCACCTGGGTGATCAGAGGAATCGGTACGCCAAGGTCCTGAAAAATCGGCACGAATTGCGGCACCACATAGGCCAGCAACAGCGCCAGGGAACCCAGTACACCCACCACCAGGAACGCCGGGTAGATCAGCGCATTGATCACCTCGCCGCGTAGCAACTGGCTACGCTCCAGGTAGTCGCTGAGCTGGCGCAGGGTACCTTCCAACGCCCCGCCGGCTTCACCGGCGCGCACCATGCTCAGGTACAGCGGGGAAAACGTGCCGCCCTCCTCCTCCAGCGCAGCCGACAGCGGTTTGCCGGCCTTGACCTGGTCGCGGATACGCTCGATCAAGGCCCGCACCGCAGGATGGCGGGCTTGCTTGAGCAACAGGTTTAAAGCGCGTTCGAGGGGCTGGCCGGCGCCCAATAACGTGGCCAACTGCTGGGTGAAACTCACCAGCGCGGCGCCCTTCAACTGCCCGCGTGCCTGGCGCAACAAGGGGCTGCTGGCCGTTTCGATGTGCAGCAGCAACCACCCGCGCTGATGCAAGACGGCGACAGCAGCCGCCTGGTCAATGGCCTGCAACGTGCCGTTCTGGGCCACGCCCTGGCTGTCCAGAGCGCGGAACTTGAACAGGCTCACGCGTCATCTCCACGGGTGACACGCAACACTTCTTCCAGGGAGGTGACACCGGCCAGGGCCTGGCGCAATCCGTCTTCATACAAGGTGCGCAAACCGGCGCGGCGGGCGGCGTGCTCGAGGCTGGCGGCGTCGGCGTGGCCCATCAGCAGGCCACGCAACTCGTCGTTCATTACCAACAACTCAGTGAGGGCACTGCGGCCGTGATAGTCACCGCGGTAAAGCAGGATGGGACGCTGCTCGGTCAGGCGATCCAGGCCGTGCTCCTTGATCAATTCCGCTGGGGCCTGGAAGGCAACCCGCGTGGCAGGGTCCAGGCGCCGCACCAGGCGCTGCGCGAGAATACCGCTGACCGTGGAGGCAATCAGGTAGCTCTCCACGCCCATGTCCAGCAAGCGCGTGATGCTCGCAGCGGCGCTGTTGGTGTGCAGGGTTGAGAGCACCAAGTGACCCGTGAGGGAGGACTGTACGGCAATGCGGCAAGTTTCAAGGTCGCGGATTTCGCCGATCATGATCACGTCCGGGTCCTGGCGCACGATGGCGCGCAGCGCTCCGGCAAAGTCCAGGCCGATGGCCGGCTTGACCTGGATCTGGTTAATCCCTTCAAGCTGGTATTCCACCGGGTCTTCCACGGTAATGATCTTGCGTTCAGCCGTGTTGAGCTGCGACAACGCGGTATAAAGCGTGGTGGTTTTGCCCGAGCCCGTAGGCCCGGTGACCAACAGGATGCCGTGAGGCCGCGCCAATAGATCCTGGAAGGCCGCCAGGCGCGGGCCATCAAAGCCCAGGCTGGGGAAATCGAATTGCACGGTTTGCCGGTCCAACAGGCGCATCACCACCGACTCGCCAAAGCTGGTGGGCACCGTGGACACCCGCAGGTCCAACGCTTTGCCCTGGATGCGCAGCATGATGCGCCCGTCCTGGGGCAGGCGCCGTTCGGCAATGTCCAGGCGCGCCATGATCTTCACCCGCGAGATCACCGCCGCCGACGAACTGGCAGGCGGTGCTTCGGCGTCGTGCAGCACGCCGTCGATGCGGTAGCGCACCTTGAGTTGGTTTTCGAAGGGTTCGATATGGATATCCGAAGCGCGCTGTTCCACCGCGCGCTGCAGGATCAGATTGACCAGGCGAATCACTGGCGCTTCGGAGGCCATGTCCTTGAGGTGTTCGATGTCCTCCAGCACGCCGCCCTGCTCATCGAGGTTTTCGATCAGGCTGCCCATGGCGGAACGGCCCTGGCCGTAATAGCGCTCGATCAGCGTCTCGACTTCATTACGCGAACCGACGGCCAGCCAGACCGACACCTCACAGGCATACGCCAGGGCCTGGAACGGATACCACTGCGCCGGGTTGGAGGCCATTACGCGCAACCCGCCCTGATGCCAACCCATCGGCACGACCTGGTAATGACGCATAAAGCGCTCGGTGAGCACGGGAAGCGGATCGAGCAACGGCGGCGCCGCGTCAGCCAGCAGCAGTGGCGCATCCAGCAAATCGGCCCAGGCGCGAGCCAGTTCGACTTCGGACACCAGGCCCAGGCGCGTGAGTAAACCGAGCAGGTCGCCAGGCTCAGTGGATAAACGCTGGGCGCGTTCCAGATCAGCGATTTTGAGCCCGGCGTGCTGCATCAGCCACGCGCACACTTGGTCGGTATGCGGGATCTGCATCTTGCAAGCATCGATGGGCACTGACGACATCATTGAGGAATATCTAACGTTGCGAAAAGTATGGCTATTTAGAACTACCGAACAATGCCATTAGTTCGCCATAGCCCAGGCAGGCGTTAGCCGGGTGTATCGACTGGAAGTTATAGCCCTAGTTCCGGATAAGGGGGTAATTAAATACAAAACATTGCCAAATGCACTGATTTAGAGCGTTAGCAGCCAATAGCCACTAGTTGCAATTAGCCATAACGGCGGGTCATCAGGTGCTCTCTCTTTCAATTAACTGACAGTGCAAAAGATTCAAGCGCTTAACTTCATCGGTGGCTAATAACCGTGCCCGCCGATGCAACAGTCGCGCTCGATCGGCCTCGACCTGCGCACGTCGCTCTTGCAGGTTGACGCTGGAACCCACCACTTGCTCGCGCTGCCACAACGTCGTCAAAGCCGCATTGACCTGCGCGACCTTGCCCCGCAACAGTGACTGCTCCTGCGCCAGCCGCTCGCTCTCGGCCCGCAGCGCGACCAGTTCCCGTGCCCGCGCCTGTATACGGCGCATCCGCGCTTGCCACTGCTGCAGCGCCCATTCGGCCAACGGCAATCGGCGCTGCGCCCATGCCCGTCATCCCCGCCTTCCAGCGGCCTGCGCCAGCTCGGTTTCGATCTTGTCGACGTCCCCCTCCGGGTCTTGGCGGTAACGTTCCAATTCATCCCAGGCCCGCCGTCGCCCTTGGCGGTTGAGCTTCCACCCCGTGCCCCAGCGGCGGTCGGTATACGCGGTGTAACGCTCCAAGTCCAAACCGAAGGTTTCCACCAACGCCAACACCTGCGCGTGACTCGGCGACTCATCCCCGTTCACCACTGGGGTCACTGCTGCCGCGACAGGGACCGTTACCTCCACCGGCGCCTCCTGCGTCGGCTCATCAGGCCGCACCTGCGCGGCGAGCACTGCCGGCATCAGGCAGGTGTCCGGGTCATCGCGCTCGCGCAACAACGGGCTCACGTCCACCGGCGCCTCCAGCTGGATGATCCACTGGGGTACCCGCACGGGCTGCCCCTCGTCATCGATGTACGCCACTTCCCGCAACTGCTTGCTGAGGAAAAACGGCGTGTGATCCCGATCCAGGAACCCAGAGATGCGCCCGCCGCGCATAAAGCTGATGGTTTCAAACGTCTGGATCGCCGCGTTCAACGCATAGAAGCTACGGGTGTGCAGCTCGAACACGCTGACCGAGGGAATGCCGGGAATGAAGAACAAGAAGCGGCCATCCAGGTTGCACTCGCGGTTCTGGTATTGCGGACAGGTTTCAGGGTTGCAAATCCCGCCGTTGTCGGCCCGCAGCATCGCCTGTCGCCCGCCAAAAGGCCGTATGGGACGGGCCTCTTGGCCGCTCGGTAGCGGCGCCGGACACCAGCATTGGCGCGTGCGGCCATCAGCCGAATACTGCGACCAGAAACGCTTCTCCCGCGCGCCCCACACCGCCAACTGATGGGGCATCACCGTCGGCCAATGATCGGACGGAAACACCACCGGAAACCGGTACAGTCGACGCTCGCCATCGGCACGTGTTTCGCCATAAGCATCGAGGATCTGCTGGGCCAGCACCGGGTTGGCGTAGTCCTGCGCGCGCACCGTGAACCAAGACACATTGCGCGGCACCAAGGGGTGCTTGAGCGTGGGCAGCGCGTCGAGGATGGCAGCTTCAATTTCGTCGAACGATTGGCCGGCGGCTACGCCCTGGTCGTACAGCGTCTGCGCTTGGGGTTGTTGTGCTGCGTGCTTGGTGAGCACCTTGATGCCCGCGCGGATCTTGCCGCAGATGGGTAAGCGCGAGCCCGACCGGCCCAGCAATGCGGAGCTTGAAACGGAGGGGATGGTATTCATAAGGGGTGTCCTGCAATCGGTGAGCGAGCTGTTACCGTCATGCTCGCACCCGTTTGCAGGGACTCAACCCTTTACGCTTGCGCCGCTAGAAACTGCCTGCGCTGATTCCGCCTTGCTTAGCATCAAACGATGTGTTGTCCCCGCTCTGCCAGCGAACCACCGTTGCATCCTGCTCGCTACGCACGATGCACTTCCATTCATAGTGGCTGCCCTCCGGCAACTCGATTTGGCCTTGCCAACGAGGATACTCACTCACATCCGTCAAACGTACAGCGCGAGCCGGTGACCAATCCCCCAGTTCAAGGCCTGATCCGACGGCATAGACGCTTTCTCCTTTTTCAGTTTTACCTTGATCACACCTCATCTGGACACTGACGCTTTTGGCTTGCGGGAGAGAACGCCAAATACGGATGTCTCCGCTGTTGCGGTCCAGCACTTGCGTGAACCTCGACGAAACCTTTGTACCGTCAAGATCTGACGCAAGCGCCACCAGCAATGTTTGCTTATCGCCCGTGGTCTTTGCGACCAAGCCCGAATAGTTACTCAGAAACACGATAGACGAGTCAGCCCGTACGCCAGCACCCCGACGTACCGCGATGAGTTCTCGGATCAAGGCGCCCCGCGGCCAGTCGTACATATCCGGCCAATAGACCATCGGGGTACCCGGACTGCTGAGGATGTAGGCGTAGGCCTTGTCTCGCAGGTGTTCAGGCAAGGACCAGTGATGCTGACCCCCCCCCCGTGCCTGGGGAATAGCCGGTGTCATGGTTGTCGACAAAGGTCACGGCGATGGATCGCCAGGCAGGATCCGGGTTGCCATTGAGACCATTACGCCATTCAGAAAGGGCTCCGTTCTGCATGCGCTCCTTGAGCGCGAAATCAAACACGGTGCAGTGGGCGCGATCAGACCAATCCTTGAGTGCGTCCTGCCAACCGGCCATATGGCGCCAATCATCGACAGGATATTCGCTGGGGCCTTTCCAGAGCTCCCCGACACAGAAACGGGTATTACCAAAGCTACTCATCCAGTCATTGACCGAGTCAGCACCATAGCCTTTGACGAAATCAAAGCGCAGCCCATCGGCACCGTAGTTATCGCGCAGGTTTTCAAACTCGCCCTTGAACAAAGCAGCGACCTTGCCATTACCGATATTCAGGTCGGAATCGCCCGCCATAAAGGGCTCGCCAGTGTCACATTGCGCACAGCCATCGCGCCATGCCGTGCTGTCACTGAGTACCGCTCGCAACACAGATCCTGTATCGGCGCGATTCATGTGGTTGGGCACCACATCAAAAATCACTTTGACGTGAGCGGTCTTTAACGCCGCAACAGCAGCCTTCAATTGACTCTCGCTACCGTAGGCACCGTTTTTGTCAAAATCACTCCAGTAGTAGCCTTCCCCTCCTCCGCTGGTTCCGGCCTTCGGATCCGACCATTTGGACACATCGCGCCACGGGGGTGGTAGCCAGACGCCGGTGAAGCCGTCTTTACCCACCAGTGCGGCCTGGTTCAGAAGCGTCGTATACCAATCGCCAGCGGGCAGACGAATGGAGTTCCAATGAAACCCTTGAAGCAGGATTTCATCCCCGCCGCCATAGCGAATGCCTTGAGGACTGTTGCCTTGTAGATCCTCGCCCTCGGCCATCGCCCGAGGGCCAAGAAGGATCAGCGAAGCAATCAAGAGTGCAGACACGCCGACCGCGCACGCATTCCGGTTCATTGCACAACTCCCATCTCGGATAGAAGGAAGTGTCAGGGGCCACCAGGTGGCCCAACGCGTAACCTGTCAAAAATACCGGTTCCGACGGTCGGTACGTTTGGGCAGTCTTCAATGATTGTGGCAGCCAGCGAAATATCAGTTCTCGCACAGGACACCTATACGCCCAGCCATGCTGACGCTCGCCCGCGAACGCCTACGACAAAGATGCCCCGCCCACTGAATGCAAAAGCTGTAACACAGTTAACCGATGCCTCCCCGGCTTTGCTGTTACAACAACGCTAAAACCTCTTCGCCAGTGACGCTCACCATGAATCAAAAGCCCCCCTCCCATTCATCAAACGCAGGGTACTGGATGGGCAAGCTGACGCCGCCGCAGGTATTGCCGACGTCTGTTACGCGAGAAGCGCTGTTGGCTTCTCTAAAGGAGAACGCGCTTGTCCCACTGACACTGTTGACGGCTCCAGCCGGCTACGGCAAAACCACCTTGCTGATGCAATGGCATGCAGCTCTGCGGCAACAAGCGCCCGATACGGTATCGGCTTGGCTGTCGCTGGATGAGGCTGATGTCGAACACAACCGCTTTCTGGCCTACCTGATCCTGGCCTTGGACCAGGCGGGTGTTGAGCTGGAGCACTTACCCCATCTTGCGGCCTCACAGGCGATGGACGTGCAGCCACGACGCACGCTCAACGCTTTGTTGCAGGCACTGGCCCGGGAAAACCGTGTAGTCACCCTGTTTCTGGATGACTACCATCTCGCTGCCAGTCCCGAGGTGAGCGCCCTCTTGAGCCATTTGCTGGAGCATGCGGCGCCTTGGCTGCACTGGGTAGTGGCCAGCCGCACACAGCCAGACTGGCCATTGTCACGTTGGAAAGCCAAGGGCTGGGTACACGAAGTCTGTGCGCAAGCGTTGACCCTATCCCTTGAAGAAGCCGGCGACATACTCGGCGCTGATCTGGAGGCCAGCGCCTTGTGTCAGATACACAAGGCCACCGAAGGGTGGGCCGTGGCGGTGCAACTGGCCCGCTTATGGCGCACGAGTAACGATGGTTCGATGTACGGTTTGACCGCCTTCTCCGGTGGTGTGGCGGATGTCGCCCACTACCTCACCACGCACATCTTCACCCGCCTGCCCGAAGCAGGCCAATCACTGCTGCTGCAGACGTGCCTGCTGCAGCGTTTCAATGCCGACCTGGCAGACGCGGTGTGTGGTCGTCATGACAGTGCCGAGCAGCTGCGCCAACTTGCGCACCTGGACACCTTGTTGATACCGCTGGACCCGGAGCGCCAATGGTTCCGCTACCACACGCTTCTGCGTGATTTTCTGCGACTGCGCGTCAACAGCCGGCAGCGCCAGTCTATTCATCGTGCGGCGGCACACTGGCTTGCGGGCCAGAAGGATTGGAGCCAGGCCGTTCACCATGCGCTCAAGGCTGACGACATCCCATTGGCGGTGAGCCTGGTGGTCAGCGCAGGTGGGTGGGAGCTGGTGCTGCACCATGGCATCCGCTACGCCCAAAGTTTGCTGCAACAGTTCGATGCCGCCACGTGCAGCGACCACCCCGATCTCCTGCTGCTCCAGGCCTATCTGCACGCCAAGCTAGGCGATCACGCACTGTCGACGCAGTTGTTGCAACGCACCAGCGGCAAGGTCGCAGGCGACGCACGACTGGCCCGCGACTTTCACGTCATCCAGACCCTTGCCGCGGCCTATCAGGACCATCTGGACACTCTTGATGCCAAAACCCTGACCGTGCACGCCAATGCATCCCCACTCGACCCGACACTTGCGCAAGCAACCCTGGCGTGCGTGCTTGCCCTGGCCGCCCTGACGCGCGGCGAACTGGAAGCGAGCCTGCGCACCATCAGAGACGCGCACGTCAAAATGCGCGTCATTGCCAGCCCACGCGGCGAAAACTATTGCCGTATTCACGAGGCCCAAGCCCTGGCACTCGCTGGACGCATCGACGACGCCGGCGTGTTGCTGGAGCAGGCCCTGACCTTTGCCACCCAGCAATTCGGCCAGGAAAGTTCGTTACGGGCACTGGTGGGCTGTTTCAAGGCCAGGCATCTGTATTGGCAAGGTGAATGGGCGCAGACCCCGCCTTGGCTCGAGGACGGCTGGGCCGCGCTGGAGCATGCCGACGGGTGGCTGGATATTGTCGCCGCCACGGCTGAAGTCACCTGGCGCACACGGTTGCGTAGCCATGGCCTGCACGCGGCGCTACTGGAGCTGAACCATGTGGAACAATTGGCCGATGCCCGCCAATGGCCACGTTTATCGGGGCTGGTGCAGGCCTGGCGTATTGATGCGTGGGTGCAAGGCGGACAATTGCCGACAGCGCGCCAAGCGCTTTTAGAGATGGACCTGGAGCACACCGCCAACTGCACCCAAGACTGGCGTAGCCAAGAAGCCGCCACGCTGGCGTTGGCCCGTATGCAGTTGCAGAGCGGCTTCTCGGCTGCGGCGCTGACGCGTTTGCGACGTGCCGCGGCGGATATAGAAACAAAAGGGTTGCTGCTGCCGACCTGGCGCCTGAGGTTGATGGCCTTGGCTGCCAGCAGCAAGGTGCGAACGCTTCACGCCGAGGACACCGAACAGGCCCTGGCCCCGATCTTCCAATATGGTCTGCCAGGGCTGCTTCTGGAAGTGGGGCCTTGCCTGCTGCCGGCGTTGTTGGATTATCCGGCGCCGCCGCCCATGCTCACCTCGGTGATCAAGCGATTGCGCGGCTGGCGGGCGCATCCCATGCCCGCACACAGCGTGTTGAGTACAAAAGAACATCAGGTGCTGAGCCTGCTCTCCCACGGCCAATCCAACAAAGCCATCGCGCTCGCATTGGAGATCTCCGAAAACACCGTGAAATTTCACCTCAAGCACCTGTTCGCCAAACTGGGGGTGGACAACCGCACCGCCGCAATCAGTGCGGCACTGCACCAAGGACATCTCGACGCCTCGCTCTGAGCCGCCAGCCTACCCAATTGGGTAGGGGCAATGCGCGATTGCCCGCCCCCTACCCGCCCCACCCGTGGTAACCCGACCCATGCACTGCCTAGCATCGTGACCATCCGCAGAGGATGGTCGCGATGGCAGTCATCTCCTGTGCCTTAGAAGAACAAGAAATTCAGGAGATACACTGTGCAATCAAACCGCAAGACTGTGCGCGTCGCGACCGATGTGGGGGGTACCTTCACCGATCTGGTGTATTTCGAGAACGACCCCGTCACCGGGCAGCAGACGATCCGTACCGCCAAGGTCGACACCACCCCACCGAACTTTGCCCAGGGCATTCTCAATGTGATCCGCAAGGCTCGGGTCACCCTGTCGGAGGTGGATTTTCTCGCCCATGGCACCACGGTGGTCATCAACGCCTTGACCGAGCGCCGTGGGGTCAAAACCGCCCTGATTACCACACGGGGTTTTCGCGACATCCTGGAAATCGCACGCGCCAACCGGCCTGACTATTTCAATTTGAAGTGGGTCAAGCCCGTACCGTTTGTTCCGCGCTACCTGCGCCTGGAAATTGCCGGACGCCTGTGCACCGATGGGCGCGAACGCGAGCCGTTGGCGCTGGATGAACTGCCGGCCATGATTGAGGGCTTGCGTGCCAATGGCGTTCAAGCCATCGCCATCTGCCTGCTGCATGCCTATGCCAACCCCAGCCACGAACAGGCAGTGTTGAACGAGGTAAAACGCTTGTGGCCCGAGGTCTCGGTGGTTGCCTCGCACCAGATCACCCGCGAGTGGCGTGAGTACGAGCGTTCCAGTACGACGGCCCTCTCGGCCTATGTGCAACCGATCGCCGCCCGCTACCTGGATGAGCTGGAAGCCGGACTGCGCAGCGAGGGCTATCAGGCACCGCTGTACATCATGCAGTCCAATTGCGGCGTCGACAGCGTGGCCCATGCCCGCGATATCCCCATCACCATGGTCGAGTCCGGGCCAGCCAGTGGCTTCTGGGCAGCGGCCGAACTGGGCCGATTGATCGACGAGCCCAACCTGCTGGGGCTGGACATCGGCGGCACCACGGCCAAATGCGCGCTGATCCGCAACGGCCAGGTCGCGATCAAGACGGACTATTGGATCGAGCGCGACCGAATCAATGCCGGCTACCCGATCATGGTCCCGGTGGTGGACCTCGTGGAAATCGGCAATGGCGGCGGTTCCATCGCCTGGGTCGATGCCTTCGACAAACTGCACGTAGGCCCCCAGTCCGCCGGTGCAGTGCCCGGCCCGGCGGCCTACGGCCATGGAGGTACCGAGATTACGACCACCGACGCCAATCTGGCGCTGGGCCGCATCAACCCTCAGTACTTCTGCGGCGGCGAAGTGAGCGCCGACCTCAAGGCTGTCGCCCAGGGTTTCAACGCGCTGAGTGACCGCCTGCAACTGCCTGCCGATGAGATCGCACGCGGCGTGATACGCCTGGCCAACAACAATATGGTCAACGCTTTGAAGCTGGTGTCATTGAGCCGTGGCCACGACCCGCGTGAACTGACCCTGATGGCCTTTGGCGGCGGCGGCGCGCTGCATGCGGTGGCCCTGGCCCAGGAACTGGGCGTTAAAAAGGTCATCGTTCCCCGTGGAGCCTCGGTGTTCTCGGCCTGGGGCATGACGCTGTCGGATCTGCGTCGTGATTTGTTCATCAATCGCTTTGTTGACGCCACGCAGTCACAGGCCCTCGTACACACCCAAGGGTTTCTGGACGAGCTGATGACCAGCGCCCGTGAGCAGTTCACGGCCGAGGCGGTGCCCCCGGAGCGGGTCGAAACTCAGGTGCATTGCAAGCTGCGTTACCAGAACCAGGAGCATTCGGTGGAAGTACCGCTGGGCCTTGATGAACGCCTGGACACTGACTGGGAGCACATCGCAACGCGCTTCCACACGCTCTATGAGCAGCACTACACCTACCGCCTTGAGGCGCCGCTGGAGATTGTCGGTTTCCATCTGGTCGCTGTCGCCCAAATCGACAAGTTAATCCCCCAGGCCCTGCCCATCACCGGACGCACGATTGACGCCGCCCGCAAAGGCCAACGCCTCGTCGATTACGCCACGGAGGGCATCCACGAAGCGGCCATTTATGACTACGCCCTGCTGGAACCCCAGATGTGCTTTGACGGCCCCGCCGTGATTGAAGACGCCGGCACCACCGTCGTGGTTCACCCGCACAACCACGTGCTCGTGGACCGCCTCGGCAACCTGCACATCACGCTCAACGGCTGACGGGATTATCACCATGCATACACTCGACATCTTCACCCGCGACATTATCCAGAACTCGCTGCAAGCCATTGCCGACGAGATGTTCGCCGCCATGCGCAAAGCGGCGATGAGCCCGGTGATCTATGAGGTGCTGGACATGGGCACCGGCATCACCGACGCCAACGGTGACATCGCCAGTTCCGGAGCCGGCATCCCGGCCTTTGTCGGCGTGTTGGACAAGGCGGTCAAACAGATCCTGCTTCAACATGCCGGCCCAGACGATATCCAGGACGGTGATATCTTCATTTGTAACGACCCTCACAGCGGCGCTGTGACCCACCTCAATGATGTGGTGCTGGCCATGCCAGTGTTCGCCGAAGGGCGCCGGGTGGCCTGGACCGCCAACATTGCGCACTGGAACGATGTCGGCGGCATGGTGCCTGGGTCACTGTCGACACAGGCCACCGATATCTTCCAGGAAGGTCTGCGCCTGTGCTCGGTCAAGCTGATCAGCCGCGGCCAACCGATCCGCTCCGTGTTGCAGATCCTGCGCGCCAACACGCGCATGCCGGACTTCATGGAGGGCGACCTGTGGGCGGGCGTGGCCGCGGTGCGGGGCGGCGCCCTGCGCCTGCGCGAGCTGACCGCCAAGTACGGCACGGACCTGTTCCTGCTGGCCATGCAGGACTTTATGGACTTGGGAGAAAAGGTCTCGCGCAAGGCCCTGATGGAGCTGCCCAATGCCTGCCTGTTTCTGGAGGAACCGCAGGACGATGGTAGCCTCTTCAAGGTTACCGTACAGATCCATGACCACACGCTGACCATTGACCTGCGCGACAACCCCGACCAGTGCGCAGGGCCGACCAACCTGAGCCGGGACGGCGCCGTGGTGGCGGCGCAGATGGCCTTCAAGGCGCTGACGGCACCGCAGGGCATCACCAACGGCGGCACCTTCCGTCCGCTTACTGTGCTGACGCGTCAGGGTTCGCTGTTCGATGCCCAGTCGCCAGCGGCTGAAGGCTTTTATTTCGAGAACCTGATCCGCGTGCATGACCTGATCCTGCGCTGCCTGGCCCAGCAGTTCCCCGACCGCCTGCCCGCCGGCAACTTCGCCTCAGTCTGCGCCACCATTATCGGCGGTCGGCATCCGGACACCGGCCGCGTCTTTACCCTGGTGGAACCAGAGATTGGTGGTTGGGGCGCTGAGCCTGGGCGCGACGGCAACAACGCCGTTTATTCCGGGCTGCATGGCGAAACCTACAACTGCCCGGTTGAGGTGTGCGAGGCCCGCTATGGCCTGTACGTGGAGCGCATGGCGCTGAACGACGAACCGGGCGGGCATGGGCAGTTCCGGGGCGGTCGCGGTATTTGCATCGACTACCGCGTGCGGGCCGACGGCAGCTTCCTGACCTGCGGCTACACCCGCTCGGTTGTGCCGCCGTGGGGCCTGCAAGGAGGGATGGACGGCACGCCCAACTACGTTGAAGTCCTGCGTGGTGACCAGCCGCCGGAACGCTACGCCATGGCCAGCGGTGTCCCTCTGAACGAGGGCGACCTGGTGCGCGTGCGTACCGGAGCCGGCGGGGGCTACGGACCGCCGGCGGCACGCGACCCCGCCGCCGTGCGCGACGACCTGAAAAACGGCTACCTCGACGAGCCAACCGCCTACGCCGTGTACGGCGTCATGCCCTGATCCAACCGGCCGCCATGCGGCGGCTTTCCCAGGCGTTCACCTACAACAATAAGAGGGAACCGTCATGTTGCAACATCCGCTATCGCGCTGCGGCGCTGTGGTTTCGCTGGCCCTGGCGTTGGGCAACAGCCCTTCGGCCCACGCCGAACAGTTCATTGGCTTTGGACAGCCAGGATTACCCGGGCGCTGGGCCTTGGAAACCTTTCCCGTGTTCAACCGCAACGTCGACGGCACTGTACGTGCCGGGGGCAATACGGTGCTGGCGTACTTTTCCGAAACCGGCTTTACCGACACCACCCGCGATCAATTGCAGTTCTGGGTCGGCGCCGTGCCCGGTTATGCCAGCACCCAAGGGGCGAAGAACACCCGCCCGTGGGGCGTTGCCTCCCCCAACCTCGGCTTCGCCTACTACTACAACGTGCTTGAACCCACCAGTGCCTACGGCGCTGCGGACTACACCACGTTCTGGACCAACCCGACACTGATGGTCGAGTTCCCCAACGGCAACGACAATGTCGCCGGCCACGGTGCCTTTGCCAACCGTTACGCGGTCAGTTTCAGCGTGGCCAACTATTGGCGCCAGGGCAAATTCGCCGCCACCTTCACCCCCGTCGGCGTGCATTACGCCGCGCGTAATCGCAACGCCACCGACCTGGGTGACGGCGACCCGAGACAATTGCGTGGCGGCGTCAGCTACTGGTTCGCCGACATCGCCGCAGGCTACCTAGTGCGCGACGACCTGTGGCTGGGCCTGCACCACGTCTACCACGTCAACAACCGTGCGGCCTCCAGCTTTGCATCATCGCGAGTGGGAAAGATCGGTCCGTCCATGACCTACACCGGGTTTGCCCAACAAGAACTCTACCTGTCCGCCAATATCAATGTCGATTACTACCACAGCGCCAACCTGCCGCGCTCCACTGAACTAACCATGGCGCTGGTGAAGTTCTTCTAGCCCTGGCAACCCATTTCAATTGAGGACATCACGCATGGATACGGCAACAACACCGTCCCCCCAACCCCACGATGCACCGGTTTCGGTACGCTGGCTCAATCCGATTGGCTGCCCCACCTTTGATGCGCCGATCGCCGACTTACTGCACGGCATCAAACAACCGTCGACCCACGTTGAAGTGGTGTCCTTTGACATGACGCCCAGTCCGACACACCTGGAATACCGGACCTATGAGGCACTGACCTATGAGCGTACCGTCCGCATCGCCCGCGATTGCGACCAGCAAAACATTGACGCTTTGGTGATTGGCTGCTTCTACGACCCGGCCCTGGAGGACGCGCGGGAAATTTCCGGCAACTGCCTGGTCGTCGCCCCCTGCCAGGCGAGCCTGCAGGTGGCCGCACAACTGGCCAATCGCTACTCGATTATTGTCGGGCGTGACAAATGGATGGAGCAGATGCGCGAGCGCGTACGTGGCTACGGCGCGGGGGATCGGCTCGCGTCAATGCGCGCCCTGGGAATGGGGGTCGATGAATTCCAGAAAGACCCCGCCCTGACCCGGCGGCGCATCATTGAACAAGCCTTCCAGGCCGTCGAAGAAGACGGCGCCGAAGCCATTATTCTGGGCTGCACCATTGAGTTCGGCTTCTTTGAGCAAGTGCAGCGTGAGGTGGGCGTGCCGGTCATCGACCCCGTCGTGGCCGCGTTCAAGATGGCCGAAGCGCTGGCCGGCATGAAGCAACGCTTTGGCTGGTCGCCCAGTCGCGTTGGCAGCTGCGAGCCACCGCCTGAAAGCGAAATCACAACCTTTGGCCTGTTCCAGGGCCCCGTGCCCATCGGCAATCGCGTGGACGCCTAGCCCCTCAACCTTGAGGTGGCCGAGTGGCCACCTCTCCTCACTGGGACCTCACCCTCATGAGCGAAGCCATTGCAATGCCCAAGCATGAAGCACATTACACCCGACAAGTGGGCGATGTTTTCCACGATGTACCCTTGACCCGCGAGCACCTCAAGTGTTGTCTCGCGCTGTTCTTCGTCTTCGCCATCGAGGCGTGGGAGATGATGATTATTGTCTACACCGCGCCGCTGATCGCCCAGGACTTTGCGTTGGATGCTTTAGCCGTGGGCCACCTGATTGGTGCCATGTTCATTGGCATGCTGCTGGGCTCGTTGATCTGGGGCAAGCTGGCCGAACGCATCGGGCGCAAAGGGGCGGTGATCTGGAGCCTGGCCAGTTACGGCGTGATATCCCTGGTCAGCGCCTTCGCGCCAGACTACACCACCCTGTACGTGCTGCGACTGCTGTCCGGCGTCGCTGCCGTGGGCATGATGGTGGTCACCTTCGCCCACTACCAGGAGTTGTTGCCTGTGCGCCAGCGCGGTGCCCTGACGGTGTACCTGGCGTCGGGCTGGCCCATCGGCATGCTCCTGGCGCTGGGGGCTACGGTGTGGCTGATGCCCTATGGCTGGCGCACGGTCATTGCGGTGAGCTCGCTCGGTGGCCTGTGGGCACTAGTGGTAGCACGCTGGGTGCCGGAGTCGCCGTACTGGCTGGCCAGTGTCGGGCGCCAGCCCCAGGCCCGCGCCGTGCTCGCCCGACTGAGCCGCGGTGCCGTGCAGGTGCCGCAGGACTGCCAACTGCAGGTAGACCCCGTCAGCCGTGGCCGACAACGCGAGCTGTTCGCCCCGGCGCTGTTGAAAATCAGCGCCTTGCAGATCCTGGTCAACTTCACGTTTTCCTGGGGCTATTGGGGCCTGCAAACCTGGCTGCCGACGTTGCTGCAACAACGCGGCCTGACCCTGCCGCAGAGCTATGGCTTCATTGCGCTGTCAGCGCTGTGCATGATCCCCGGATACATGGCCGCGTCGTGGTTGACCCACCGCTATGGCCGCAAGAAGATCATCGTCGGTTTTATCAGTGCCTCGGTGATCGCCGGCTATGGTTTTGCCAACTCACAAACGCTGGAGATGCTGTACCTGAGCAACTTTGCGCTGGCGTTCTTCAGCCTGGGCGCCTGGGGCGTCTGGGGCACCTGGATCGCCGAGCTGTACCCGACTCAGCTACGCACCATCGGTTACGCATGGGCGATTCTGGCCCAACGCATCGCCAACATTCTCGCGCCCTCCTTGATCGGTGCGCTGGTGGCCTATGGCGCATCGTTCAACATCACCACCACCTTCATCAACGCCTTCATGCTGGCCACCGTGGTGCTGACGCTGTTCATTCCCGAAACCGAAGGCAAGACGCTGGACTGACGGGCAGCGCATCGCGCTTTCACACGAACGCCCTCGGCGCTCACCGACATCCGCCAACCGGTGACTGCGGTTGAATAGCGGAGCGCCCCTGGCTGCGACCCTCACCGGTCGCTTCCACGGCCCCTCTACATCAGCGTCAATCACGCTTATCAGAAACGGAATTCACCATGAACAATGAACATCAGGTGGGGGGCATTACCCTCGCCATGCAGCGTGGCCCCTACCAGAACAACGGTGCCACACCCTGGTACTCAACCCTGCGCGTCGGCACCCCGGGGCAACCTTTGAAACTCTCGCTGGACACAGGTACCAACATCACCTGGGTCACCTCCAGCCTGTGCGCAGCGGATCGATGCCAACACTACAGTGCAGGCCGGTTTGACTATCAGGCGTCCAGCAGCTTCACCTTCACCGACTGCCTGCAACGACCCTACAGCTTTGGCCCATGGGGAACCATGCAGGTCGAGTCGGGCACGGACGTATTGCACATTAACCAAACGACGCTGCCCACCCAGCTGCTACTGGCGGCAGACTACAGCGGTGCACAGTTTCGCCAATTGGATTGGGACGGCGGCATTGGCTTGCCCAGCAGCAGCGCCTATGTCGACGGCCGGAGCTCATTCGTGTTCCAGGCATTGATGAACAGCGGCAAAGTTGATCCCACACACCCCTTCATCACCTTCGATTGGGAGGCCGCCTCACGGCGCGGCAGCTGTCAGTTGGGCGGCGTTGATGCCAGCAAGACCCGAGGCCCGCATGTATTTCTGCCCTGGTCGCTCTACAACAAGGTCGCTGGGGTGGAGTACATCTGGTCCACGCCCCTCACCTCCTACGCCGTCGGCGGCGAAGTGTTGGCCCAAGACCTGACCTTTGCCCTGGACTCCGGCTCCTCCCGGTTCAAAGGAGACGACCGGCTGATGCGCCAGACTCTGGCGCGCATCGCTCAAGGTGGCGCCCCCGACGTGGTCCTCGGCTTCGCCGATGGCGAGATTACCCTCGGGGCCAACCTCTACAACGTCTTGATTGAGGAAGGCCCCAGCAAAGGCAAAACCCTGCCTCAATTTGAGCCACTCGGCTTGGCCGACCTGGTGCTGGTGGGTTCATTGGTGATGGAGCATTGCTACACCGTCTATGAGTACCGTGTGGTCCAATGTCGTCCGGGTGCGTACTCATTGGCGCCCGCTGGCGTGTGGCTCTTCAATCGCCCCGGCGGCCCGCAGATCATCACGCGTTCGTCCTCGCAACCGTTCGACACGGCACCGAGGCCCCTCACCCACGGAAAGCTTATCTTCAACGCCACGGCCAAAGCCCAAGCGCCTTCGCGGCCGATGACGGCCGCCGGCACCTGGCAGAATGACTATGGTTCGGTCATGACGCTAAAGGTTGAAGGGAACCGGATCTGCGGCACCTACCAATCCTCGACGGGTTCGACAGGCCAATATGCCGTGGCCGGCTATCAAGCGCCCGCCACCGTCCATGCAGAACAAGGCCTTCCGATAGCATTGGCCATCGACTGGCACTCCCTGGGTGAAGAACCCTCTGATCCCAGCTGGAACTGGTCTTCTGGGCTCAGCGGACAAATTCTGCGCGTGAAGGACGAAGACAGGCTGGCACTATCGCACCTGCTGGTAGCCACCAGTGACTTCCCGGGGCTTGCTGACCAAGGCACCTACGTCGACAAGTTGCTGTACCACAGAGTGGCTTACGGGCCGGAACATTCTCCGGTTACCGCTCCCACATCAGGGCCAGACATTGAAGACCCCCTAAGCGGCACCTGGGCCGCCGCTGATGGAAGCTGCTTGAGCCTGCGTGTGCATGCAGGCCAGCGCCATGCATTTGGCTATGTCAGTGGCACACTGTCAGCCGACACCGGCGAAGCCGAAGTATCCGGCTTCACCGACATCAATGCCCGAACCAGCGGGCTGGCGTTGCAATCGGTTAGCCTGACGGCACCAGGAGTCGAAGGCGCCACGGCACTGTGCCTATCCGGCTCAGTCGACTTGAAGGATCACAGTTTGAATGTTCTGGTCATGGCCAGCTCGCCAACCACCGTTGCGCACAGCTATGTGCAAACGCAGGTGAAGTCCCTGACGTTTTATCGGCAAGATGCGCGAACGCTGCATCAACCGGGTCAGTTCTGAATATTGAATCTCAGAACCTTCTATCGCCTTAACGGGCCGTGTCTTACAGCCTGCGGTTGTGTTCCCGACAGCGGGATCGGAAACGTACTTGAGGTATGAAAAAAGACGTGCGGTGGTGGGTCTAAAACGTTATTGATTAACCAGAGAATGGGGCACGCCTTTAAACACTTGCCGTATCGCGTGAAACCCAACCTTGGAAAACAATGATAGGACATAGCGCCATGCCGATTGCTGATCATCGACCGGTCAAAGCCTTGACTCACACCAGCGCGCAAACCGTACTGCGGTTAACACGCGACGAAGTACGGGTGTTGCAGTACTACCGAACGCTGTCAAACAGCGACCGCGAGGCCACGCGCTGTTTGTTGCAGGTGCTGCAAGCCGAGCCGCCGACATTGGCCTGCCGGCCCGTTAAGGCCAAGCCCGCCACGCGTGGAAGCGCCAAGCGAACAACCCCGATCAGGCTGTAGGAAAAAGCCATTGACGCCCCGCGGTCTCTGCCTGCCCAATGCCCCTCAACCAGCATGGGTAACGCAAACACCAGGGGGCGATCAGGGATGACCATCGGCGCACGGTTACGCGAAGAACGGCTACGGCTGGCATTGTCCCAGCGCGAACTGGGAGAGATCGGCGGCGTGGAGGCCAATGCGCAGCGCCACTACGAAGACGCCAGCCGTTTCCCCAAGGCCAACTATCTGGCGGCCATCGCTGCTGCGGGCGTGGATGTGCTCTATGTGTTGACTGGGGAGCGGCATATGGCAGTGTTGGCGGCGGAGCGGCTGACGCAGACGCAGCATGATTTGCAGCGCTTTCAGCGGCAGTTGAAGCAGTTGCAGCGGTGTTCCGAGGGGTTGGTGCAGACGGTACGTCAACTCAGCGGCTTGCCAGCCCCTTGAAAAGGATTGGCTACGGCATCCAGTCATGCCACGTCACCTGCCCCAGCCTAGACAGCTTAGGCAGACGGGCGCCTCTCCCCTGTCAATACAGCCTGCTCGCAAGCCCCAACCTGTGGCACCAGTTGGATATCGACACGTCGATTAGCGGTACGCCCGGCCTCGGTCGCATTGCTGGCGATCGGCTGATTGGCCGCCAAACCCTGCACCGCAAAACAACTGTCGGCAATGTCGCCCATCTGCTGCATCCAGTCGCGCACGGCTGAGGCGCGGGCGTGGGACAGGGCCAGGTTTTGCTCTGTAACTCCGGTTGCATCGGTGTGCCCGGCAATCACGATCAGCCAGCCCGGTTGGGCTTTGATACCGACCAGGGCATTGATCAGTACTTTGGTCGAGCCTGGCTTCAGGATTGCGCTGCCGGCATCGAACAGCGACAGGCTGTCCAATCGCACGGGTTCGGGCTTGGGGGGTGGAGGGTCTTGATTTGCCAGCCACGTCCGCAAACCAAGTCCCGCGAGCGAGGCGATAATCAGCGCTCCGGCAAACAGCCACAAGGCCAGACGCCGCCTGCGTGGCTCCACGTCAGGGGGTGGCAGAATAACCACGGGGGTCACCCATGTCGGCGTTATCACCCTGACAGGTGCCAGCACCCTTTCGCCCGATGCGTAGCTCTGTTCAAGGCGCCGGATCAGGCTGCCCACCTGGAGGCGCAGAGCCTGCAATGTCAGCAGAGGATTAGCGCCCTGAGGAAGTAAACGCGCATGCAAACGTGCCAGCTCGGTGTCCAGCTGAGCCAGCGCGGGCACACTGTGGGCGGTCATCGCCATGCTGCGCATCAGCAGTTGCAGTTGATCGAACAACCATCCCAGCAGGTCCAGGCGCACCGACGCCATCGGCGGCCACAGGCGTGCCCACTCGCGGCTCAGGGCTTCCAGCAACACCACGCCTTGGGTGATGCCCTCCAGCCCATGACGCTGACCGCGTGCCAAGGTGTATAAACAGGCGGTTTGAAGGTCGGCGCCATTGTGTTGGAACAGCGCCAGGCAGCTTTGCTCCACCTTGGCCCAGTCCACATCCGGGCAGGCAGGATGGTTGAGCTTGGCCAACTCCTCGCGCAATGCTGTAAATTCACTGAAACCACGCGGATCACCACCGACTCGAATACGCATCTCAAACAACGCCGTCATAGGGCTTCCCTTCCGTTATAGGTTCAAGGCTTGGTCAGGTAATGCTGTCGCTTCAAGTGGCGTACCAGTACTTTTCCTTCGGGCGCCAGCGTGGTGCCAAAGCTCACGTGCTGACCATCTTTGAATTGCGCATCCAACGCATACTCAAGGTGCCCCGGCAGCGTCTGGGGCTGCAGTTCGATGGCGACCGCCGCCAGACGCGGTTCGTACTTGAGCAAGGTGGCGGTCATGGTGCCGATCAAGCCATGGGCTGTGGCGGGCAGCCCCTGCAGGATCAAGCCCATGTCCGGCAGCCCGTAATCGGGCAGATGACTGAGCGCACCGGCGCGGCTATTGAGGATGCGCTGCAGGTTGTCCAGCACCGACAGGGCGTGCTGGTCCTCCTCGCTGACGCGATGCAAGTCCAACTCACCGTCGAAATTTTGCAGCAGCATTTCGTACAGCGAAGGGTTGTACTCGGTCATGGTTCAGTCCTTGGCCAAGGGCCGCAGCGTCAAGCGGTTATCCCCCAGTTCGATGACTCGCGCCCGGTCCGGGTCCAGGTCATCGCGGGTCAGGGTCAGGCGCCAAGTATTCAATTGGGTGTCGGGGCTGCGGAACAACGCCACCACCGTGACGAACTGCGCGTCCTTGTCCATCGGTACGTTCAACTGTGCGCCCTCTTCGGGTTTCACCACCACCGAGCGTTTGTCGAGCAATGTGCTCGCCAACAGCTGATCGTCATCGCCCAGCAGCCCGTCGTAGGTCGCCTGCTCTACCGCCTTGCTGTCGCGCAATTGGTACACCCGCACCAGGGTCGGCACCGACAAGGCGCGCATGTCCGTGGCGGCGGTGTTCAGCGCCGTGCGTGCACTGAAATCCAGGTGCAGGGTTTTCACCTGCTTGTAGAAGATCGCCTTGGCGGTGGATGCCGTGCCATCCGCGACGGTCTGGGCCAGACCACATCCGCCGAGCGCCGCGAACATCACCAGACTAAAAAAGGTACGCAACATGCTGTGTTTCCCTGTTGTGGGGATTAATCGAAAGGCCTTGGTAGCGGCCCAGGTTGATCGTGAGCGTGTCGTGCTCTGCCACCTGCCAGGCATCACTGCCCAAGCCCAGCACGCCGGTCATGCCGAGCCGGATGGGCGCATGCCCCAGCACGGGCACCGGCAGGCTGTGCACCGGCAATGACAACTGCAATTTGGCTGTACAGCGCCACCCGAGGTACACGCGTAGCAGCACCAGCAAATCGCTGTACAACTCGCCACCGGGCAACCAGCCGCTAGCTTCCTGCGTGTCTTCGGTGTAGAGCGTCAGCCGCAATTGGCTGTTGGCATCAAAGCCAGCGCTGCCCAACGGCGTCCCCTGGGACAAGCTCACTGGACGTTGGCGGGAAAGGCTGGCCGGCTGTTCCAGCGCAATTTTCAGCGGCCAATGCGGGGTCACCTGTGCCTGGGTGTTGGGGGCCAGCAACTTGACCAGCGCGGTGATGCCTTCGGCGTTACGCGTGGGCAGGCGCATCACACTGAGCAGGGCCAGAAAGCGCGAAACCGGCGTGGCGATCTGCTGGGCGGTGCCCGGAATGCCCAGGCCGATCAGGCCCAACAGGCATTGCGAGGTGGCATCGGTACCGCCGGCTTCGAACGTCGCCGGGTAGGAATACTTGCGCCAGATCCGGTAGAACTGGGTGAAGATCCGGTGGTTGAAAATATCCAGGAAGGCTTCCAACGCTTCATGCCCTTCTCGGCGCTGTGCGATGTCATCCAGAAACACCGTCGGCATCGGCGAGTCGACCCCGTACAACCCGAGCAAACGCGTGCGTATGGTTGCCGGTCGCTCCGGGTGAGCCTCATCGGTTTCAATCGCCTTCAACTCGCTGGCCGGAAAACCCATGCCCGGATCTGGCCGAAAGCGTACGGCATCATCGGCCGGGCGCGCAGTACTGCCCAAGGGCGGATGACCGGGCAAAGCCTGTTCCAGCAACTGGCAAAAGCGGTACAGGTTGGCCTCGGCCACTTGGTCCTGCAGAGCATCGAGCAGGCCGCCGGCTTTCAGCCGGGAATTCGCTGACTGTGGTTCTCGTTCCATCGCAGGCACTTTCCAGTAGGTTGCAGGATCAGCGTGAGCTGGGTGTACAAATGAATGTCGGCATACAAGGAGAAGAAGCGGTTGAGCATCTCGCCGAACAGGCTGATGTCGCCCTCCCCTGAGAAGCCATTGCCATCCAGGGTGATTTCGATATCCACCCCGCGCAGCAGAAAGCCTTTCTCGAAACGCTGCACCAGATGATGTTTGACCTCGACAATCGCCGCCAGACGACGGCGATTCAGTTCGCTGCCGGTCCAGTCGTATAGCGCCAAGGTGCCGCGCAGCACCTCGGCATTGTCGAGCATCGGCAGGAAGTTCGAGCCCAGGTGACTGAGCACCCGCCAGTGAAAGCGGTCGCGGTTCGGCGGGTAGCACGGCAAGGTCGGCGCACACAGGTTGCGCACGCGCAAACCGGACTGGGTGGACTGCACCAGCGTATCGAGCAAGGTGCTTTGCAGCGCCTTGCGCGGCAACTGGCCGTGAGTGCCGGTCAAGCGCAAGGACAGGCTTTCACGCTCGCGCAGGCGGTCCTTGTCAAAGCCCTCGCCGCCCAAAATCAGCCAGGTGTCATGCAGGCCATTCGCTGCGCGCTTCAGGCGTGTATGAAAGTAGCGTTCCGGGGACTCGTCGCGCAGCATGCCGCCCTTGTGACGAAAGCTGGTGAACGGCACGTAGTCCTGGCGTTCGGCGTTCCTCGACGCGGTGACCCGGTCCACCGAATAGATCTCCGTATGGCCGTCCTGCAAGCGCATGGGGCGCAACAGGTAGTCGGTTTGCAGGGGCGCCAGGGTCAGCGGGTCGGCCTCCAGCGCGAACAAATTAATCACCGGTACCGCGTGCAGGCGGATGTGTTCGCTGTTCAAGTCGAAGTTGGCCGGCCAAGGTTCACGCAACACCACTTCAAGTTCGAACCACGCCGTGCCAGGCGCAATCTTCAACTGCTCCAAGCCACACAAGGTCACGAACATGAATTTTTCACGAAAGCTGAAGTACTCCAGCAACAGCTGGTAACCGCTGAAGGCGCTGTCACCCTTGGGCCACAGCCGGTCTTCATCGGCAAACCCCTTGGGCGCAAAATGCGCGGTCAGTGGCTGACGTTCGGTCTGGCCGGGCCAGCGCACATACATCGCTTGCGCATTCAGGGTCAGCGCCTGATGCAACGCGCTGGCCAGCGGCGCATCGGCGTTCAGGTACAGCGGCAAACGGCGAAGGTCGATCAGGCTCCAGTCCGTCAGCGCCCCACAGGCAAAGCGCAGGCGCAACACCGAGCGACCATCCATTTCATGACCGCGCCCTACCGACTCCAACGCCAGCGGTCGCAGGGTCACGTCCTGGGTGGTGGTGTAACGGCAACGGGTGCGTTGTGGCCCGATGGGTTGCGACAGCACCTCAAAGCCCTGGGCGATCAACTCGCTGCGTTTCATCTGCGCCAGTTCAGGCGCCAATTCGACCACCGACAGGGATGGGATGGTGCGCAAGTAATGCGGCCACAACAGGCTGACCAGCCCCTCGGTCAACTCCGGCAGATCATCGTCAAGCTTTTCCCGCAGGCGCCCCATCAAGAATGCGAAGCCCTCGAACAGACGCTCCACATAGGGATCCCGTGCGCCCGGTTTGTCCAGGTTGAGCTGCGCCGCCCGATCCGGGAATGCGTCCGCGAACTCCTTGCCGGCCTCGCGCAGGTAGCGCATTTCGGCATCAAAGTAGCGCAGTGTCAGATTATCCATGCTCACAGAAAGAATCCTGATATAGGAGGGTTAGCCGCAAAGCACTGCGGCGCGTACCGGATCGATGGCCACCAGCGCCGCCAGCAAGGCTTCCATGCGCCGCGCCAGGGTGGGTTTGTCGGCGTCGTTACGCTGAGCTTTCACCCGCAGCAGTTTGAGCAGGCGCGCCTTGACCTCAAAATTCAGTTCAGGCTCCCACTCGGCCAAGGCTTGGCGTTGCGCCGTGGCATCCAGCTCTGCCAACAGATGGATGGCCAGATCGCTTTTGGCATACTGCTCGGCAACGCGCGCCATCAGCAGGCGCAGCAGCCAGCGTTGGCGCCCAGTGTGGATACCGGGGCGTGCGGCCAGCCAGGCCAGCGCCTGATCCACCCCATCGCTGTCGGCCTGGGCCACGGCCTCGCCTTCCAGGGACAGGATGTCGGTATCGCCAGTGGCCGGTGCCGCCGAGGGCACGGGTAACCATTGCTGAGGTTGGTTGCCGCTGACGTGCTGGGCAATCCACTCGCGGGTGGTCTCATCGGCGAAGGGGCTGCCGTCACTCCAGCACAGCACATCCAGACCCGGCAGGCGCTCAAGGAGCATGCCCAGGTCACGCTTGGCGATATCGGCCCAGCGGTCCTGCGGCGCGGGCTGTTTGCTCAGGGCCTGGTACAGGTACCACTGCAGGTCGAGCCAGAAATGGTTCACCCCCTCGGCATAAATCCGCTCGACCTGCTCGATCAACTCCAACCAGTTCTGTTGCAGGTACAAACGTTTGAGCTGCGCCCGGTAGTCACTGCGCGGCGGCGTCAGGCGTGTGTTGTTGTTCGTATCTTGCGGTGGCGCCTGGTGCACCGTGTCCCAACGCAAGCTTTTCATCAGGCGGTGGGCCGCCAGCCAGCCCAAAGGTTGGTCACGCAGGTACGACGCCAAGGCCCGGCCGCTGTCCAACAGGTCGCGCCCGGACTTGACCTGCGCCGCTGGCGTATGTGCAGTCGCTTCATGGCTGGCGGTGTTCTGCGGCACCAAGGCGTCCATGCCACCGGACTGCGCTAATCTCGCGGACAGGGCGGTATACAGGGGTTCCAAATTTGGACGCTGCTCCTGCGGCCACGCACCCAGCCCGCGCTCCAGCCAGGCGAGTGCTGCGGCAGTGCGCTCAGCCTCGGCCTTGACCACTTCCGGATACAGCGAGAGCGTGTCCAGCACCTTGCCGCCGGCCAACCATTCCAAGGCCATCTTGCGGCTGGTGGGGCGGATTGGCAGAACCGCGTTGGCAAAGCGTTCCACCAGAGCGGCCAGTAGGCTGAGGCCGTCGGCCAGGCCGACTTCGCCGTCCTTGTGTAAGCGTGCCCACAGGTAATAGGTGGCGACACGGAGGTCCTTGCAGTTATGGATCAGCAGCTTCTCCGCCAGTTGGGCGACCTGCTCTGCATCGGCACCGGAGAGCTTGTTGACCTCTTCGCGCATGCGCTGGAAGTCATCGTCGTAGCCGGGGTCTTCGCCGACGGGGGAGTCGGTGCTGATGGGGTGCAGCCAGGGTTGCCAGTGGGCGGCTTGCTCGTGGGCGACGGACAATGCGTCGCGCTCGCCGAGGCAGCGGGCGATCAAGGTGCGCAGGCTCATGGGAAACTCCCATTCTGTGCATAAGGCGTTTCGGTGGCGTTCTCGCCGAGAAAAATCTGCTGGGGCAACTTGAAGCCCCTCAGTTTGAGCAGGGCCAACGGCCCGGCATCCAATTCAGTACGTAGGTGCCAGATCAGGTTCAAGCCATCGGGCGCCTTGAGCACCATGCGGTAGCGACTGTCACCATCGTCCAACGGCGTGACCTGGGCTTTTTCCAACAAGCGGATTAGCCCCCAGGTACCGGGGTAATCGCCGAACAATCGTTCGCCGGCCAGCAGGCTGGTCCAGCTCAGGCTGACGCCGGGATAGTCACTACGCCCCGGCCAGTTGAACCGCTGCCAGCTCTCCTTCTGGTTGAAGTACTGGTGCTTGTCGCCGTTGAGGATGAAGGTGGTTTGCACCACATCGCGTACCGGTTTGCCTTGCAGCTCAAAGCTCAGCCCCATGCCACCATCGGTGTAGAGCACATCGGCCAACTCGCTAAGCTGGTTGATGGCGGTCAGAAATTGCGGGTTGAAGCGCAGCCCTTGGCTGTGGCGCGGATCGGCGACCCAACGGCTACCCTCCTTGCGCAACACGCCGCTCAATTGCCGCTGCAAAAACTGCTCGATGCGGCCGGAGTCTGCGCGGATCATCTGGCCCAGCATCGGTAAGGACGCATCGCTGGCAGTGGCTGTAAACGGGTAGCGGCTGGCGAAAGCGTCGTCCCAATGGTTGACGATCGAGCGTTGCCATTGGCTGTTGATCCCAGCGGCAGACGGTTGCAGGACGCGTTGCCAGGCATGCTCCAGCGGCTGCACGAACAGCGTTTGCGCCGCCCCACCCCACTCCGAACCCAAGCTGGCAGCCATCAGGCTGCCGTAGGATTGGGTGTCGGTCAGGTCGATGCTTTTACCTTGAAACACGGTTTGCGCCAGTGCCTGGGTCATTTCCAGCGGATCGGCCGCCGTGCTGACTTGCTGTAACTTGAGGCGTACCCGTGTTACCCGTGTGAGGAAGGCTTGAAGGCTCAAGCCATCGGCGCCGCTCTTGCCTTCCGGACCTTTGCCCAGCAGCGCCAGCAACGGGCCAAAGGTCGCATCCAAAGGACTGCTGGGCAGGTGGGCCAGTTGGTCGATCAGCGGCGCCTTGTCCTGCCCGATCAGCTTTTGCGCGGACTTCATGAGTGAGTCGGCCAACGCCTGGGTTCGAGTGCCCGCCTGACCGTGATAAGCCACGGTATTCATCAGCGCAATCAGTGGGGATTGGCGCACGTCGCTCATCAGCGTCAATTGGTCAATCACTTCGGCGAGGCTCCCCGCTTCCTGCCAGCGCAGGCTGTTGAGCAGATCCAGCCAGACACTGGCGTAGTCCTGGAAGTACCGTTCGGTGAGCCGCTCGCGGAGCTGGTCCGGGCTCAAGCGGGTGTCGATGTCGGCGGGCTTGTCGCTGAGCACCCAGTCGATTTCCTCGCGGCGGGCCTCGGCGATCTCGTCGATGGCTTGGCGCACCTGGCCCTCCCAGGCCTGGCGGGTGAATACGCCCGGCACGCTGGCATCGGTGGAGAACAAGGCCGGGGCATCGGTGTCACCTACCAGTTGGTGAAGGCCCAGTTCCGGGTAGTGATTGGCGGCGTCATCGAGCAACTGTTGATACAGGCTGGCCTCAGCATTGCGTTGGCCCAACTGGCCGAGCAGTACCTGCCGGACTTGAGCAACCAACCTGGGGTCGGCCTGGATGCGCCAGCCAGGGTTCGCGGTCAGGTGTTCGCCATAGAACCGCCACAGGTTGGGCGCCAGGCTTTGCCATAGCCCAGGTGATACGCCTGTGCGTGTCGGCTCAACTTCACTCAGGGTTGTGACCAGGAAACTGGCATCGGATTTTTCCGGGCGCGCCATCATTAAATAGACTTTGAGCTGGGCATAGGCATCGCGGGCACGTTCCGCACGCTCGGGGCTGTCCGGGGCCAGCCTGACCAGCGCGTTGAGCTGTTGGCGCAGCATGGCGGCGGCCGGGTCGCGGATCAGACGGTTGTTGGCCTCGACATAAGGTGGCCACAGCGTTTCAAGCAGTGTTTGATTGTGGTTCAAGCCAAAGCGTTGGTACCACGGAGCGCCGCCCTGGACGCGATCATCCAGGCGCGCCAGCTCGCGGACCAATTCATTGAGGGCCTGGAGTTGCTCGTCACCTTGCGAGGAGTGTTGCAGGGCAGCAAGTGAGGTGTGTATCTGGGCGATCTGTACGCGATTGCTGACGAAAGACAGCAGCAGTCCGGCGCTCCACAGTACGGCCAATCCCAATGTCAGCGCATAGGTGATTCGGTGTGCGCTCCAGCCCAATCGACGGCCACTGGCGGCTTTATCGTTGAGAACGCCTTGCCAGGCCGTATTCACCGGCCAAAAGTGTTCAAGCGTGCTCTCAACAGGCGGCACCGGCAGACTGAACCATAGGCCGCGTAACGGTACACCGCGGGAAAACTCACCCAATAGCGGCGTCAGTACCTGGCGCCAGCGGGCAATGCCCTCGGCCTGTAAATCGCGGGAAAGCCGCAGGAGGAAGTCATGGGTCACGGCATCGTGCATTTGCGCCAGGCCCGCACGGCGCAAGGGGTCGAGCAAACTATCCAGACTGTTTTCTAGAATCAGGGGGGTGACACGTGACGGCAGCAGGCAGCCCACGGGTTGGCTATCGCGATCGTCCTGAGACCATGCACTCTCGCCGACCTGCCACAGGTGCAACGGCAACTGCCAGCGCAACGCACGGGCCAGGGTTTGCAGGCGACGGGCACCGGCGCTCATGGCGGCGGCATCGGTGCACTGGTCTTTGCTCAATGCCCAGACCACCCCATTGAGCGCACGCCTGCGGCACAGGCCACGCCACTGCAAAAGCAAAGAGTCTTGCGGTTCACCTTGGACGCTGCCTGCCCACAGCAGCACGGTGCTCTGTCCTTCCAGCCAATTTTCTTTGGTCAGGCCCGGAGCGATGGCTGCAATCTGGGCAGGCTCACCCACTACCAAAAACAGACGGACTTTTCGACGCCAGAAGAAGCCGTATTGATCACGCAGGTATTGATCAACCGCTAACGTGTCGTCCTGCATAGTGCGCTCAGCTAAATCTATAGAAGGCAGCACTGGCGTACTGATCACCAGCCTTCGCACTCCGCGCTGCACGATCTGCCAGGAAAATATTGCCAAAACTGATAACAACGCCCAGCACAGGAGACCTTTGAGCACTACATCGAATAGCGTATTGCGGTTGAACGCTATACCCGCCCATAGCCACCAGCTCACCGCACCCAACGCGACGAGCACGGCGACAAGCACCGACAATAAGAGTGTTGTCAGCCAAGAGGAAATTTTTGGAGTTTCAGCTACTTGAGTCATCGGGTTCCACAATTCCAAGGGCTAAGGTGTGATGAGGGTCAGAAGCCAACCACGCACAGGGCACTCCATGTTGCTCGGCATACCAGGCGGCCAGGGTTTGCAGCACCATTGCTTCAAGATTCTCTAAAGCACCAAAGTGCGTGTTTTGCACGTTTTGCCTGGTATTCCAACGAATGGCGGGAATATCCGGCTGGAGAAGTGACACGCATATCGGCGCAGACACCTCAAATGAACTTTGCTGCTGCGCTCGCTCCACTACTTTAGGGAGCTCATCTACATCGGCCGAAAACCATTCGCCGCGCAGGAAACGCACGCCACTTTGCGAGCCAAGCAGCCATAGCACCGCAGCCTCTCCCCCAGGAAAACGCCTGTCACTTTCGGGGGGTGTCGACTGGACTCCCGCACACAGGATGCAGGTATCGGCGGACATTCCTTGAAGAAGGTCGATGATCTCGTCCAAACTACCAATGCCTTGCCAAGGCTCCGGGAGTTCAGGCAATTGAACCTGCGGATATATCTTTTTTACTTCGGTGACAAACGCCCGCCAAGCATTCGCCGATCCCTGCCAATAACAACGCAAGGGATCAGCGAGAGGGCCATCTCCCCGTTGCTCACGCCATTGCAATGCCAGAAAAATCGCCAACTGCCTCTCACGCTCTACAGTCTCTCGTCCTAAGATCTGTCGCAGACGAATCACGGCCCCCTCGGGCATTTCCTGTACTAAAGCAGGCTGATGGTCAGGATCAAAAAAACTCCCTCGATGCTCCGGCGCGCTGCACGTGGGGCCCAACAACACAGCCTCGACCAAGGCGACAGTCTGCCGATGACGCGCCCACCATGTTCGTTGCACTTGCTCCACCGACATGGCGTAGCACCGCGCGTTGTGTTGGTTCACGCGGTAGAACACTACTCGCACCAGTAACGCTAACAGCCAAATAAGCAGCACAAGGGTCACGCCAGCCACAGCTAAACGTGCCTCGATAAATGCGCGCAGAAGCACAGTGGTGCCACCAGCCAAGGTGCACAGCACCATGCCACTAGCGATCCAACGCGAATAGGCGGGAGGCTGGACCTCTGGATACAAAGCGAACTCTGGCGCCTTGATCATGAGGCCGCCGAGGTGTCAGGCATTGAGCTGACCAACGTGCAACCACAGTCGCAACAGTGACCATCCAAAGCTGCCGGACGACCATCGAACTGAACCAGATCGCTGCCCTCGGCAATCGTTGTCATCCCATGTAGGTCACAGCGCACCGAATCACCTTGGCATGCGATGGGTTGTCCATGGCAGAGATAGTGCCCTTCTAGCACTTCACCGCCGTACTCGTGCAAGGTGTCACCTTTGCGTACGAAAGGTTTCATTGTCTTGCCTCCTACCTAATAGCAAATCAAATTTTAGAAATGACTGAAGCAGAGATAGCGTACCGGTGTACCGTGAGTATACAAAGCCAGTAAAATATGGTTTAAAACCAAAAACTTCATTATCAATCGAATTTTAATTTTTCAGACAAAATCAATTGATATCCTTGAGAACCTCTCTCCGCAAGAGTTCAGGCAGTCGCGCAATCCCCTCTATGAGCTTCTGCGTAGTAAGCCCCCCAATGTGAATCAATATTTTTTTGCGCCTGTACGAGACCGCTGTCATCTCGAGTAGGTGTAACCGAATTATCTGAAGCAACAAGATCGGCACCATGCTGAGTCTCTCCCACCACTAAAAACCTTGGTTCATTATCGACCAGCGCCCCCAAATTCCGCCTATCGAGATTACCAAAAAATACGTTTCGCTCATTGAAGTAACTGCCCCAAGGTTCACGCCCTATTGAAATCGGAAGCTTTATCCATACGTGTATGTAAGGAATTCTCCAATATGATCTATTGAGATCAGAATGAAGAAACCAAGCACGAGAATCATGTACATGATCGTCGAATAGCGCACGCAAAAGACCTTCAGGCTGCATACTATTGATTCTTTCATCTACATTTCCGCGAGTTTTTTCGTCCAAATGATTCCTCTGCCCCTCAGGAGGAGGAAACAACCGACTAACCTTAGCTCTACCCGCTGCTCTCATCCGCTCACGTTCGGTTCGAGTCGTGGCGGAATTCAGATAGGTAACAAGAGCCACAGGGCTTTTAGACTTCATTTTATTTAAAAATACGATATACGGATCGTCATTAAGATTCTGATATATTTTCCTAAACTCAATTGCAGCTTCAATAAGTTGATTTTTTGCTATATCCGGGTCAAAGGTTGGGACTCCTGGTTCGGGTAGCGGCCACCCACCACCGCCTTTTTTTTGACTTTCCCGACGCGCCTCTATTTCACCTTGCTTACGATTTCGCTCAATCTCAGCAGTCTTTCGTCTGTCCTCGTCAGAATGGGCATCACTCGCCTCACGATAGAAATCAGCTTCCTTAAGACTTAGAAACGCATAACGATCAATGCGCCAAGCAGTAATCCAAGTGAGTTGGCTGCGCAACGCAGCCTCTAAAGCTATACTCCCCCTTATCCCTTGATATAGCTCAGCTTGTTTTGCAGGAAGAGGTTGGGGAGCATTGGGCAAGCCTAGCGTCACCTGCCTCCACGCATTGAAACGATTGACTAAAGTAGAATCCACACGAAACACTTGGATCAAGTCGTAATTCATTGTGCGCCAACGCTCAACTCTTAACAACGGCGGCAGAACTTCCTCTGGAACTTTCAATGGTGCTCCATGGGCAAACGCGTCGGCGTAGAGGTCGTGTAACGCGATCTGCGACAGCAAATAACGATCATTCGCTCCTACAGCCTTGCCTTGATCCCCAGGTGGATAGCCGCCACCCTGATCAGAGTGGACTCCCGGATAGATAACCTCATCGCTATTATCAGGGTAACTACCATCCTCATAACGGATAGACTCTGATGGAAAACTCAAACGTTGCTCATGGCTAGCAACGATATGCAAGCAACGTTTAACTAATTTACCCTTCGGCAAACGCTGAGTTTCGTCACCCCACCCCATGTGTCCATCCGCACCTGGTGCTATATCGGCCACCCCCACAGAAGCCACAGTATCAAACAGCCCCAAGTACTTCACGGAAATTGGCAGTGCTAAACCACCACTAACCCGCAACTTAAAGTAGGGATCCACACTTAATAGATCATTCAGCCAGCTCACAAAAGCGCGGGCGGTGGCTGCGCCACGAGAGAACCCATATATATAAAGTTCAACCCCCAGCAAAGTCGATTTACCTTGTCTTTTCCCCATTGCATTGATCAAAGGAATTTTTAACAATTCAAGTTGTTCACGAATCACATTGGACCGCTTTGATCGACCAATAGAAGCAGGAGAACCCCATGCTGTTCCCATTTTCATAACAGCTTCTTTTAGTGCTCCATGCCCCATCCTTGGCTCCCCTAGGGTGCGCCGAAGCGCGTCGAAAATCATCAATAGCCCCCAGTTAATTCGCTCCTCGCCATAACGGGCGTACGCTAGCCCTCCAGAGCTATAGTCCAAGTCTCCAATTTCAGGAAAAGGCGTTCCCACGCCAGGCATATAATATTTGAAATATTGACCATTGCCGATACCTTCACGATCCATCAACTCTTTGGCAATAGCGGAATTTATTGCTGTACCGCCAGCATATCCGGCTCCAATACTCGCTCGAAATAGCCTAACGACATTTGTAGGGTGCGGGATGGCAGATTGATAAAGGTCATTATTTAGATTATTTCCTGTACCGTCAAAGAACAGGCTGACATGTAAAGTCTTGCAACAAGGAGGAGTGACATTATATCCAGCCGCCAAGCATGCAGCGTCTTTATACTTACGCTCCTGCTCACACTGAATCAAGATATTCTCTTCAACCTTTTCAGGTCGACTAGGCAAACGCCCTTGAACTGGAAACTGCGGGGGATAACATACAAAGGCAGGGCTTACTTTTGGCATGCTTTTGGCTCCGGCGAATACAATGGCGTTTTGATCGGATACTTACGACTACCATATCCGTCACAAGATGTAGTTATCTTAATATCATCACATGGCAAAAAATGAACTGTTACGCCGCATACCTCTTGGCCTGTATAGTCAGGCACCATAACTAATTTGCTATGTCGCCGTTTCTGCGCCTCAAACCTTTCTGCCCACGCCTCATATTTAGCAGTGTCGGCATATCCGGGAAACCCCTTAGAACCGGACAAACCTGTTTCCCAATCAATACGCACTGTCATACCCGTTTCCCAACGTACTGGAACAACGTAACAACAAGCTACTCCCCCCACTTGGTGGGGCCCAATGACATCAACCCCTGAGTGGCCATTAACACTAAAGTAATTAATTACCCAGTGAGTATGATTGATACCTTCAAGGGTATTGGCTTTAACCGTTTGATTTAGCACGCCCATCCCTACCGCCAAGAGAACAGCAAGGACGCGCATGACTTTATAGAGTCGAAACATTAGACAGAGTCCTCACAAGTCTGAGGGTGATACTGAAGACCTTCCCTAACCTGATCTTGCGTAGGAAAACAGCCCTTGACCGGAAAGAACGGAGGATATGAGACATGATTCATTTTTCGCATGACTGTGGCACCGGCAAACGCAACGCAGTCTTGATCGGATATTCGCGGCTACCAAACGCATAACAGGACGTCGTTACCTGAATATCATCGCAAGGCAGAAAATGTACCGTCAGACCACAGATCTTTTGCCCCATATAGTCGGGCACAGATACAACTTTGCTGTGCAGACGTTTCTGCGCACTTATTTTCCTTGCCCATGCTTCGTACTTTTCCGGATCCGCATAACTAGGAAAACCTTTGGGATAAGCAACTCCCGTTTCCCAGTCGACACGCACCGTCAAGCCCTCTTTCCAGTGCGACGGAGCAGCGTAGCAGCATCCTCCCCCACCTCCTTGATACGGGCCGATGATGTCAACTCCCGAGCGACCGTTCACGCTGAATTGATTGATCGAAAACTGGGTGTGATTGACGCCATAAAGAGTGCTGGCCTGAGAGCACATCGAAGAAACTGCACCAACCAAACTAACGAGTACGGCCAACAAGCATCTGACTTTTATGACACTACACATAACATTCGCTCCATGGATTCCCTAAGTAGACCAATCAGGCCTTGCTCAGATTGTTGAGGATGTAAGCTTCACGTTGAGTTGTGGTTAGTAACCCCTTCTGGCTTGCTTCCAGCATCCCGGCGTAACAAACTTGAAAGCGCTGCTCCGCCTTCCAGTCCTCGGGAAACACAGAGTTCAGACTGGATAGCGCCAACGTGGCGTCGCTGGCACAACAGAGCGTGTCAATTTGACTATCGCTCAGTTCTATAGGATCGAATAATTCCGGAGCGCCGGCCCTCCCTGGCAAATGTCTAGGGACGCCGTCTCGATCAAGCCAACTCCAAAAAACTACGGGGTGCAGCAATAACTGCTGTTGTTCGGGCAGTAAGACATGACTGAATAGCAGCGAAAACAGGCGTGGATCGTAAAAGCGAAACACACCCATGCAGCCGCCATTTCGAGCTTCCATACATTTTCGAAGATGGTCAGCCAAGGCATAAAAAGGCCAGACAGAGGCCATCACTAAAACTTGTGAACGCACATTGATATCTTGCATAACACCAATCAGCCATTGCCGCTGTAAGGGGTGCGCCATATCGACGCGCAGCAACAATGGAGCGAGGTCTACGGCAGCTTCTTCTGGCAATCCCGTGAATAGTGAATGCCACTGAAGTGCTGGCTCAACGCTAAGCACACTTGGAATTAACGGAATCTCACCTCCTGCCTGATCGATAATAATATCCAGGTAAGTAATACCGGCCTCAGCACAGGACACTTCCAGTAAATCAAGCCAGCCTTGGAGTCGAGGTTCACTCATGCTCGCACCTCCCTAGGTACGAACCCCTGAGCAGCAGCCTGAGCCTTTTTCAAGCACTCTTTGCACACTGAACCAGGTAACTCAGGCAATGGAAAATTCTCACTGGTTGGTGGGTTGTATCGATGCTGCCCCTTAAAGCTAAGTAAGCTCGGACCATGTATATGGATTTCTCCTTGTGCAGTAATACGGATATAGGCACCGCCACAGCCCAATGTGATGCCGTTCTTCGCGGTCAATTGCAAATGCCCCTGCACCGACTGCACGGTGATATCTTGCAGAGCAGTCAGACCCAGTACGTCTCCGTGCGATTCAATTTCCAACGGCCCCTTGCCTGAAACCAGACGCATACCCTCCTGCTGTGCCAACATCGAAATACTTTGCTTGGCATTAACAGACAGCCTCTTAGAGGCTGCCAAATTGAGCTCTTCGTCGCTTTGCAGGTAAAGTGCCTTGCCACTTTTAAGCAGCATGCTAGCGGGGGTAACCGCTCCTATTCCTTTAGGTGCGCTCAGCAGAATTGCAGAGCCCTGCAGGTTCTTCGCATCAGTTTGTAGTTGGCGCAAACCATTAATATCCGGTTGCCGGGATTGGTGTGCCTGAGTGACCTCCTGCCAGTCGACCATTTGCTGCCGCGCGCCTTCGACGAGTCCCGAAGCAGGCTCCATGCCAAGCACATCACCCGCAGCACTAGCCTGTTCATCAGCTGTCACGAATAACCCCTTCCCTCCGCGAATGGCCCCCCATCCATCAGTTCGAAGTTCGAACCCTTCGCCGCGTCTTTGCCTCTTGGAGTCCACCAGATGCCCGAGGTTGAGCTGGCTCTTGCCGCTGTGTTCGGTGCTGAGTTTGATGTGTTCCTGCCCGCGGGTATCGTCCATGCGCAGTTTGTTGTTGGCCGGGGTGCGCAGCACATTGCGCTTGTCGTTGCGCAGGGTAACGTGGTCAACGTGCTGGCTGTCGTGAAGGGCATGGGCGATGTAGGGACGATCCGGGTCGCCTTGCTCGAAAGCGATGGCTACCTCGGTGCCTGCAATCAGCGGTAAATGCAGGCCATGGGTGTCGCCGGCGTAGGGCCGGGCCAGGCGTAGCCAGACGCTCTCCTCACCGGACTTCCAGCTGTCGCGATCGAACAGGAAATTCACCCGGTAGCGCCCTTCCAGGTCGATATGCGCGTAGGGGTCGTTGGCCTGTGGGCTGGTGACACGGGCTGGGACGGTGCCGGCGATTTGGGGTTTGTCCTTCAGTTCGGGGCGAAAGCACACGGTTTCTGAATAGGGCATGGCCTGGAAGGTGGCTTCAAAGCTTTGGTCGCGGGCAGCCGTGGTAGTCAGACCGGTGATCACCGCGCCGGGCGTGAAGGCCTGAGGCGCGCCGCCAGAGACTTTCAGCACTTGCCCCGGCGCCAGGGTGGCGCTGCTGCTCACGCCGCTAAGTTGGGTCTGCCCATTCAGATAACGCTCGTGACGCAGACGGGCGTAGAAGTAGCCGCTTTCGCTTTGCAGATCCTCGTCTTGATCCAGCCGGTCGCCGAGGGACGTGTAAGGTTCAGCGTAGTGATAGGCCTCGCCGTAGGTGGTGGTCGCGCCCCGGCTTTGGTCGATTTCACCGCTCAGGTGGGCGCTGGCATCGCGGTGGTGGTAGGCGCGAAAATGCACCTGCTGCTCGACCACGGCGTGGCTCGATTGCAGTTGCCACACCGCATCCTGACCGCTGCTGCCCAACCCGGATTGCGGCCGGAGGGGTAGTTCGATGTCGAATTGGTAGAGGCGTTGATCGTCGCAAAACTCGACCACATCGATGCCCAGACGCTCGTCGCTGGTGAAGCGGTACCAGATGCCGACTTCGGCCAGCAGGCGGGCGATAAAGTCCAGGTCGCTTTCGCCATATTGCATGACCTGTTCACGCTTGGGGTAGCCGCGTTTCAGGCTGAACAGAAAATCCTGGCCTTCCAAGCCGTGGCGGTTACGCAGGATGCTCTCGACGATCTCCGGCACCGACTGGTGCTGGTAGATACGGAACTGACGGCCGCGACCGAGCAGGGCCAGGCGTGGCTGTAGGGTGATTTCATAGGTCGCCTGGTCATTGGAGCCGGACTGGCGCTTGAAGCCGGTGACCACGCCATGCAGGGTGCGCAACGGCTTTACCTCCGGTGCGCTGAGCCCGGCGACCGGCAGCTTTTGCGGCGCGGCGTGCAGGCTGAAACTGGCGTCCTGGCCGAGCAGACTTTCCGCTGCCAGATCACGCTCGGTGCTGGTGAATTCCACGTGGTAGGTGAAGGGTTGGCTCAGGTGCTCTTGGCCCTCAAAAGCCAGAACATCAAGCCGGGCCTCGACGTTGCGCACACTCAGGGTATGCCGGCTGTGGTCGAAGAAGTTTTGCAATTTGCTGGACATGCTCACACCTCCAGGGCGACAGACTGAGCCGTGTCTTGAACATCAGTGAAATGCAAGCTGATGCCTTCATCGTCGCTGTAGCTGAGCCTCACGCCGTGGGTACGTTGCTGCGCCGCGCGGCGCTCCAACAGTTGCTGACTGAGCACAGGTAGGATTTGCTCGTTGAGCAGGCTATCGATATTGCGCGCGCCTGAATCGGGCAGCAGGCAGGCGGCAACCAGCGCGTCATTCAGGGGGTCGTCAATCTGGCACTCCAGGCCGTAATGACGTTGCAGGCGCTTGGCGACCTGGGCCAGCTTGATCGCCACGATGCGCTTGAGTGCATCGGCTGGCAGCGGGCGATAGATCAGGGTCTGAAAGCGTGCCAGCAATGCCGGTTGGAAGTGTTCGCGCAGGATGGGACGCAGCAGTTCATGCAGCACGATGTCCGGTGTGTCAGGTTGTTCCTGCACACAGGTTTGCAGCAGGTCACTGCCGAGGTTGGAGGTCATGAGAATGACGGTGTTGCGAAAGTCGATCTCGCGCCCTTCGCCATCGCGCATAAAGCCGCGATCGAAGACCTGGTAGAACAAATTCAGTACATCGCGATGGGCCTTTTCGACCTCGTCGAGCAGCACAACACTGTAAGGCCGTTGGCGCACGGCTTCGGTGAGCACGCCGCCCTGGCCGTAACCGACGTAGCCGGGCGGTGAGCCTTTGAGTTGGCTGACGGTGTGGGCTTCCTGGTACTCGGAAAAGTTGAGGGTGATCAGCGATTTTTCGCCGCCAAACAGGCTGTCGGCCAGGGCCAGGGCGGTTTCGGTCTTGCCCACGCCGCTGGTGCCGACCAGCAGGAATACGCCCAGAGGCCCCTTGTCATCGGTGAGGCCGGTTTTGGCCGCCCGCAGGCGCTGGGCCATGGCGCTCAGGGCCGGCGCCTGCCCGATGACACGCTCGCCTAACTGCTGCTCCAGCATCAGCAGATTGGTCTGTTCGTCCTTGAGCAAGCTGCCCAGGGGCACCCCGGTCCAATCGGCAATGACTTCGGCCACGCTACGCGCGTCGACATCCAGCGACAGCAGCGGCTGGTTGCTTTGGACATCGCTCAACTGTCGTTGCAATTGCGCGCAGGTCTCGCGCTGCAGCGGCTGCGTTTGACGCGCATCAATCAGTTGCTGGGTCAGGTCAAGTTCTTGCCGGTACTGCTGCTCCAGACCGATGTATTGGCGTTGCAGCTCGGCGTGTTGGGCGGCAATCACCGCAAGGCGTTCATTGGCACCATGCCCGCCAAGGCGCTGATCCTGTTCCAGGGCTTGGCCCTCCAACTCCAGGGCCACTTGCCGGGCACTCAGGCGGATCAACGCATGCGGTTCGCAGTCCAGGCTCATACGCACTCGGGCGCTGGCGGTGTCCAGCAGGTCGACGGCTTTGTCGGGCAGTTGGCGACCGGTCAGGTAGCGCCGCGACAGGCTGACCGCAGCCTGCACGGCCGCATCCTGAATGTGCACGCCATGGTGGGTGGCGTAGCGCCCTTTGAGGCCGCGCAACATCAGGCTGGCGCTGGCATCATCCGGCTCATCGACCTTGACCATCTGGAAGCGCCTTTCCAGGGCCGCGTCGCGCTCAAAATACTGTTTGTACTCGCTCCAGGTGGTCGCAGCGATGGTACGCAATTCACCGCGGGCCAAGGCGGGCTTGAGCAGGTTGGCCGCGTCGGCGCCGCCCGCCTGGTTGCCGGCGCCGATCAGGGTGTGGGCCTCGTCAATGAACAACAGCACCGGCTGTTCGGACTGTTGCACGGCGTCGATCACATTTTTCAGTCGTTGCTCGAACTCGCCTTTGACGCCTGCGCCAGCTTGCAACAACCCCAGGTCAAGGGTGCGTACACTGACCGATTTGAGACTGTCCGGCACCATGCCGTGGGCGATTCTCAACGCCAAGCCTTCGACCAGTGCTGTTTTGCCGACACCGGGCTCGCCCACCAGAATCGGGTTGTTTTTGCGACGGCGGCTGAGGGTGTCAATGACCTGGCGGATTTCATCGTCACGGCCAAATACCGGATCGATCTGCCCTTGCGCTGCCTTGGCAGTGAGGTCGTGGGTGAACCTGTCCAATACCGCCTGCAACGCCTCCACTTTTTTCGTTGCGCTGGGTGGGAGTATGGCGGGCTCATCTGAAGACGTTGCGGGGCTGTCCGACGCGGCTGAAGCCTGCACCTCGGGCCGCTCCTCGGACGATTGATCCAACAGCACCAAAAGGCGCTGCAACTGAGCCTCACTGAGGCTGAGCAAAGGCCAGGCGGCTTCACACACCAGCAAGCTGGGCGTCTCCATCAACGCACTCAGCAGGTGGACAGAGCGCAGGCTGTCATTGTTATCGTCCAGCGAGGCACGCAACCAGGCGTTCTTGATCAATTGCTGCAACGGCTCCGACAGCTGCGGCTTGCTCTGTACGCTGCGTGGCAAACCATCGATATGCTCCAGCAGCCCGTACCACAGCGTCTCCATATCCCACTCGTAACGACGCGCGATCACGGTCAAATCACCGTCCCCCTGCCCCAGCAACTTGAGCAGCCAGTGCTCAATGGTGATTTGCGCATGCGCACGGTTCTGGCACAGCGAGGCCGCCGCACTCAATGCCTGGGCGCAGTAAGGATTGAGACGGCGAAGCAAGCGGGTGGAATTCGGTGCCATACGGTTACATCCTTGTTCGGTAATCTGGGTGTGTCGTCGATAAAACCAGCCGGGGTTCTGCAACTCGATGTGTTTGGCTGAACGCCCGCGAACGGACGCTCAACCCAGCACACCGGCAGCCAGCAGGCGAAAGCACGCCTGCGGCTCCGTGCTTATCACGCGCTTTGGCGTTCGCTCCACGAATCGGAGTGGATGATGTTGCCGTCCTTGTAGGTCCAGGTGACCTTCTCGTAACGCAACTCGACCTGCTCCAGATGGTTGTGCTTCTCTTTGGCTGGGTCTTTGACGTCGTGCATTTTCGGTGCGACTTTCACCACCTTGACGTTTTCCAGTTTGGTGATGAAATACTCGACTTCCTCCCCGGCGTCGTCGATGCGATACCACTTGAACTCAGCGCTCTTGAGGGTTTGCCCGGTGGTCACCGCCTTGTAAAGGTAAGGGCTGGACGAATCGATTTCCTTGGAAAACAGAAACGGGGTGTGTACGCGCGTCCCGGTCAACTTGCCGGTGTTGTTGTCGGTGGGGATGTACAGGCTGTGGTCCTGGGCAACCACTTCGATGCTGCCTTCGCGCTTTTGCACGTCCACCGAACCTTTGATGCTTGCGCCGCCGTCGTCTTGCAGCCAGAGGTAAACGGGAATTGCCATGTGAAGCTCCTTTTCTTGGAAATTTAACTGTCGCGGGATGCGACAGGGGGTTGCCTGTCCGGCTCCGCGGTAGAGAGCACACACGCCCCTGCCTCCGGTACCAGACGGATATCTACGCGGCGATTGGCTGCACGCCCCGGTTCGGTGTCGTTACTGGCGATCGGCTGGCTGGCGCCGAAGCCCTGCACGGCAAAACAGCTGTCGGGCATGCCGCCCATCTGCTGCATCCAGGCATGCACGGCGGCGGCGCGGGCGTGAGATAGCCGAAGGTTGTTATGCGAGTCGCCGGTAGCGTCGGTATGCCCGGCGATCACAATCAACCAGCCTGGCTGTGCCTTGATGCCGACCAGCGCATTGATCAGGACTTTGGTCGAATCCGGCTTGAGCTGGGCACTGCCGGTAGCGAACAGCGACAGACTGTCCAGTCGGACCGGATTGGCAATTCGCGTGGGCGGCGTGGTCGACGGTGGCTCAACATGCGCGGCCAGCACTGCCAGCAGCGGCGCACGCAGGCGTTCGCCACGGTACAGGCCCAAGCCGAATGCCAAGGGCACGCCGTGCCGGTAGTAGGCATCCAGGCGCTGGGCGTCCTGGCGAAGAACAGTCACAGCGTCTTCACGCCAAAGGAACTCGCGCTGCTCACGCTGGGTCGGCTGTGGAATGGCCGCATAGCGCCGTAGATCGTCACTGACCTGACGCACCAACAAGGTGTTCTGCCACGCCGAGCTTGCGAGTGCGACTACACCTGCGACGGCGAACAACCACAGGGCAGCGATGCTTGCGCGGTGTACCGGGGAGCGCAGCGGGCCGAGGGGGAGCAGACTGAGCAAAGCGTCCGGGAACGGTAAGACCGCATCCGTCACGGGATGCCTGTGGTCAGTGAGCGCCACTCTACTGCGCAACCATTGCTGCCACAGGCTCCCTTTTGCGGCATGAGGCAATGCCGGTACCAACTTGACTGCGCAGGCCGTAGCCAAACCTGAAGAGCTGCGAGTGCCGAGGTGTGGCAGCACGGCGTCATGCAGCCAGGCCACCACGCTGTTCAGCTGTATGCTCGCGTGCATCCGGGCAGCCTGTATGGACGAGCCAGTGGTTTGCTGCTGCCACTCATCCAAGCTGACGCAAGCACCCGCATCACGCACACGGACGTCGGCCTGGCCGTTGTTCCAACTGAACCAAGGCTCCTCGCCCTGCAAGGTTTGCAGGTAGCTCACCAGCAACAGCGGCAGCGCAATACCGCGCTTGCGTGCCAAGGCCAACTGGTGATTGAAGGCGCGCAGTTGACCGGCGAGGACGGCGCCATCGCTATGGGCGCCGGGGTTGACGGTGAACATCACGCCAAGTTGCCCACCCCAGCCTGGGCGCAAGGCCAGGACGCTATCGGTGACGGTTGGCAGCTGCTTCAGGCTTGGCACGCGCACATAGCAACCTTGCTCGGTGACACGCAGGGCCAAATGCTCGGCTGGAGCAGTGCCGAATAGGCCCTCCAGGCCATCACCGCAGACCAGCACTACAGGGTGACGGAACGACGCCGCAGGCAAGGCCACGTTATCGGCCAGCCGCACCGACCCGCGCTGCCGTTCGACACGGCGACGCAGCGATACCCAGGCCCACGCAACACAACACACCGCGATGAACACGCCGAGGGTACGTAGCCATATCGCGAGCGGAATGATGACCAGCAAAGCAAGGACCAGTGCCCCTGCCCACAGGTAAAGTATTCGATACAGGTTGAAGGTCATCTGGCCCTCACACCTGATCAGGCAAGAGCGAGGCAATTGCGCCGCTCAATAGGTAATCCAATCCCCACCATGTGGCCGTAAGCAACATCCCCACGGCCACTACATGGACCAGAGGTGAGCGCAGCCAAGCCAAGCCTGCGATCAGCTCACGGCCGTTCGCCTGCGTTATCAGGCTTTGACTGACCTGAAGTGGGGTGATCCGTGCACTGAGGTCAACCAATAACTGCTCACGCTCGGGATCACTCAGATCACGATAGCGCCCACGAAACCCCAACATCAGTACCCGTTGAAAGGCCGTCAGTACCTGCCGATCGGGCGCAGGATCGCGCAAGACGTCGCGCATGTCCTCGTACAGAAACTCGCCCGCCTGATGGCGATTGAAGAACTTGGTCTGCAATGGTTCGCTGGCCCAGGAGGCGTGCGCGTCACCGTCGGCGCAAGTGAGTACGGTTTCATCGAGCAACGCGCACTGAGCATGACTGATGTGATCGATGCTGCGTTGGCTCAGGCCCGCCGCTTTCAACTGCTGCCGAACGTGTTCAACCTGCTCAACACACAGCTGCGACAGGTCCTGACTGCGCGGCACGGAGGCGCCCTGGCGCAACTCAACCACCAGCAGGTAGGTGTCCTGCAACAGCGCATCAATATCCACAGCCATTGCGGTGCGTTCCTTGGAGGCAGTCAGGTTCATGAGCGCAGCACCGCAAACAGTTCAAGCTTCACGTCGGCCAAGGTGCTTGGCACATAGAACGCGCATACCCCTTCGTCCAGCACCGCCTGCCCCTTGGAGTGATCAAGGTCCAGCGCGAAATACTGGTTTTCCAGACGTAATGGAATCGCCGCCGGTACATGGCTGAGGGATTGCAGCGGAACACCGTCGAGCGCCGCGTTGATCAGGTAATTGACCTCGTCCGGCGTACCGATTTTGCACAGACGTGGGAATTGACCCTGCAACTGCGCCGCCGGTAGTCGGCAGCGCACCGACAGATAGAAATCAGCACCGTCACGCTCGCGCAGGCGAGGGTCGTTCAGCGTGACCTGCCAGCGATTGGGGCCATGTCCTTCCAGTTCCAGGGCAATGACCCGTGACGGCAGGCTGGCTTCCAGCAGCAAGGAAATGGTGTGCATCAATGGCGGGAACACCGTCTCCAAAGACTCGTGCCGGTAGGCTGGAATCTTGTCGATATCGTGCTCCAGTGAGAACGTCAACAGACTGCCTGCCAGCTTTATCAACTGCTGATAGACCTGCTCGGGGTGCCGTGCGGGAAACGCCTGAAGATCCTCCAATACCGGCTGATAGGTATTCAAGGCATTGAGCAACCAGAACAGCGACACATCGGCCACGGCAAAATCGGCCATGCGCTGATTGCTTTCGCGGCGCATGCCCATCAGTCGTTGCCGCTTGGCCGATAATTGCGTCAACAGGTTGTCCAACTGGCTCAACAACCCCGCATGCGCAGCGAAACTCAGCAGCGGTGGCACATAAGCCGGGTCGAGGCTCCAGGCGCCCTGCCCGTCACGCACCAGACGCGCAATCGGGCAGGTCAGGTAATCGGCATTGTCATCGCGATGCAGGCGCAGGCTCAGTGCATGCTCCATCACACCGATTGACTGGACCTCATCCGCATAGATGTCTTGTACCTCGCGCCACGACTGGCGGTAGCGCATCGGTCGATCAGCCCTGCCCCCTTCAAACAGGCAGTTGTTGCCGTTGGCCTGCTCCAGCGGCAAGGCCAAGTGCAACAACGCTTGCTGATCGTCGTCAGCCAAGAGCTGAGCCAGCTCCAAGGCGGGAGGCAGGCGGTCCACCCGCTCCGTGTCGATCCAGGTGCCATCCGGCATTCGCACACGCAGTTGAGTCATCTTGAGTTTGCCCAGCCGCAAAGCCTCCGTGTCAAACTCAACGGCCTGAACACCCCAAGGATGGGCCAGGGACAGACGAGCGACCTGCTCGTTGGCCCAGGCCTCCCAGCGCGCCTGCTGCTGGAATTGCTGCGGGCACAGCAACGCCCCTGCAGCCCATAGAGGGCGATCGATCTTCATGGCATCGTTTCCCTACGACTGAGTCAGGCTTTAGCCTTGGGCATCTGCGAAACCAGCGACAGGTTCACGTCCATACCCTCAACCTGAAAGTGCGGCACGGCGTACAACTTGATACGGAAGAAGCCGGGGTTGTCCTCTATATCTTCAACCGTCACCTTCGCATCCCGCAGCGGGTGTGAAGCCTGCAGGTCATCGCCTGGATCAGTCATTTCAGTCACCAACCCGCCGATCCACTTGTTGAGTTCCAACTCCAACAAACGGCGATCCTTGGTGGTGCCGATGTTTTCGCGCTGGATCACCTTCAAATAATGGGCAATGCGCGACAACAGGAAGATATAGGGCAAGCGGGCATTGATGCGGCTGTTGGCGGTGGCATCAGCGGTGTCATACAGCGCCGGTTTCTGCACAGAATTGGCCGAGAAGAAGCACGCGTAGTCGCGGTTCTTGTAGTACGAAAGCGGAATGAAGCCGTGGTTGGCGAATTCGAACTCGCGGGTTTCCGGAATCATCACTTCGGACGGAATCTTGACTTGATTGCCGGTACCCAGATCATACAAGTGAATCGGCAGGTCAGTGACCGCGCCACCGGACTGAGGCCCACGAATCTGCACACACCAACCATTGGCGATAAAGCTCTTGACCATATTTGCAGCAAATGAGAAGGCTGCGCTGACCCACAGGTACTTTTCATGGTCAGGCCCTTTAACACTCTCAACATGGTTGAAAATGCGCACTGGAGCAGTGTCCGGCCCGTAAGGCAAACGGCCCAGCACCCGCGGCGTAACCAGACCGATATAGCGCGCATCGTCACTCCCGGCCAAACTGTGCCACTTTATATACTCGGCACGATCCAAGAAGTTACCGATATCCTTGATAGCGGCAACTTCCTCCATGGATTTCTTGCCGAAGAATGCTGGCCCGACGGAACCAATGAACGGCATGTGCGCAGCGGCAGCCACCTTGGAAATATTGCGCAACAGGGTGATGTCCTGCGGCTGGTTATCGAACTCGTAGTTGGAAATGGCTGCGGCAATGGGCTCACCACCTGGCGTGTCATACTCCTGGGTGTACGTATGCGCATAGAAACCGCTCTGGGCAATTTCCGGCGCATCGTCAAAGTCCTGCACCAAGTGATCTTTACTGATGTCCAACAACTCAATCTTCACGTTCTGGCGAAAATCCGTCTGATCAATCAGCGACTTTGTGCCACGCCAGATCGACTCAATGCGTTGAAAGTCAGGATGATGCATCACCGCATCCAGTTGGCGACTAATTTGTGCATCCAACGATGCGATGTGCTCATCCAGTAGCGTCTTGTCCAAACGCTCAACCTTTTTCGACGACTCTTTGAGCACTTTCAAGAACACACTGACTGCAGCAGTGACCCGCTCATCGGCAGAAGCCTCCGACAACGCTTCCGTACACTGAAACATATCAATATCACCCAGCTCTGAAACCGGGTTCAAGTTGATCTTACTGAACAGTGAACTGTAGACACCGCAACGTTCTTCAGACAACACAACAGCGTCGCGCGATTGCACGTTAGAGCTTTCAACAGGCATGTGATAACTTCCTTATTAAGCGAACCGAGATAGATTAACGATCGTCGCTCGGAGCGAGCGCAGCCAGTTCAGCGCGCAGCTCATCGCTCAATGCGTCATCCTTCAAAATGCTCTCCAACTCGTGACGGAAGGTTGCGTTATCCAGTAGGTTGGACTTGAGATCGCGCAGCAGGTTGCGCATGGCCAACAGGGCACGCAGCTGCGGGATCTGCCGCACTACTTGCTCCGGCTCGAAATCCTTCATGCGCTGAAACTTCAGCTCGACAGAGGCTTCTGAATCGTCATTGGCCAGCGTATTCGCCACCGAAAACTTCAGGCCAGGAGAGAACTCAGCCATGACACTGTCGAAGTTATTTTTATTGATGTTGACCTTGCTTCTTTCGGACAGCGAGCGTTGTTCTTTGCCGTTACTGTAATCACCCATCACCATCAGTTTAAGCGGCAATTCAACTTTTCTTTGCGCCCCACCTGTGTGCAGATCAAGTTTAATGTTGACCCGTGCTTTAGGCACTTCATTTTGAAAGCTATTTGAAGCCATGACCCCGCCCCTCCAGTTGCTGCTGCAAATAAAGCAAGACTGGAACCAGTACCTAACCGCTCGCTAGCAAAGCCACCGGCCACAGTACATAAATTCCATTTCATGAGGTCAAAGTGCTACGAGCCGTGCACTTATTTCCTTCCCCACTACAATGAAGTATCTCAATCAATCTTGACCAGCCCCCAAAGCACGAGAGGGAGTTTTCGACAACGCATTAGCGAGATTTCCTACATATACCCCGGATTCGCTTGATTCCGCCTACCACCTCAATGAGCATGCCGTTGATCATTCCCGGCCGCGCCTCGCTGCCAGCCAGCTGGCATTGACGCTCAACAGCCATGCAAGCTCCTTCGTTCGCGGCTATGGGCTGACATTCAAAAAAACCTCGCAGTTCATGGCCGTGATCTTGTATGTCAGTCACGTGCGCAGACACACCGGAATATCCCCCCTGACAGCTCGTATGGACCTTGACCGCCGTCCTACATGCGGCTCGCGCCTTCCCACTCCCAATCTGAAGATGAAGGTCAAATTGGCCGACCAACCTTGAGAGATTGCTTTTCACATCTCTGCCGACCATGTCCGACAGCCACTTCCGAAAAACCTCCCAGTCACGAAAAAATACGAGCCTATTTCGACGTTAAACGCTATGTATGGAGTTGTTTAAGGGCAAGACGCCCATGCCACGTTATAAAGGACTAGGATCATGTCAAACACCGCGTTTTCTCCCCCGCTGCGCAGCGCCCCGGACACATCCCTGCGGTCCCGCCAGCTCGACCGAGAGGAAGAGCGATTGGTTCACTACTACCGTTCGTTGTCGGACCAGGATCGCGAAGCGATACGCTGCCTGCTCTATGCGTTCAAGACGACAAGTGGTCTGGACACACGTCCCGTCAGAAAATGATGAAGCTGCCTATGCAGCCGAGCGTGATTGTGACCACCGCCTCGTCACCGGAGTGATCTCCCTTGCTAGAGTACGAAGCCCCATCACCGTGGAGGATCTGCGTTTCCCTATGCCCGCATTCGCTCCCCTCCAGCCACGATTCCCCTGCGGCGGCCTGACCTTGTCCAGCCGTGTCGACACCCTGATCCGACAGGATCTGCTCGACCCGTTACCCTACGTGCGCCGGCACATCTGCGGCGACTGGGGCGATGTACGCGAAGATCATCGGCACTACAACGACGCGGCCGTAGAGCGCGGCGGCTACCTGCTGTCGTCCTACGCCATCAGTGACAGCTCGGCCCTCTGCATCTTCACCGAAGCAGACCGACGCCTGACCGCGGTGTTCCTCTCTGATGAGCATTGACCCTCCATCGCTGTAACAACCAGGCCCGGTTCTTTCACCCGCTGATGTCGGCGATGACGCCCATGGATAAACCAACCCGTCAGGGTTTCAATCGGCCCCGAGCGGAACCGCCGCAACCACAGGTGCGCAACCGCGCACCCTTTGTCGGCAACCTGACCTGGACCGCGTTGCAACGCACAGGCAGCCATCTGGACGATCAAGAGCGCGAACTGATCGCCGCCGATTACGCCTATGTGTTTCTGGAACGCAACCTCGTGTGGGTTTGGCCGCGCTGGAGAAGGACTACACCCTGCAGGCCGGACAGCGTGAACAGGCCGACCGCGTGCGCCAACGAGCACAGGCCATGCTGCTGCAACTGGCCCAGGAAAAGAACCTGCTGTACCAGAAGGTCGGCTCGTTCCGCGTGGTAGCCAGCCATCTGGAAGACTTGGAACGCCAACTGCGCACGCGTATGCCGCAGCAGGTGATGGACATGCTCGGCCAACAAGCGGCCTACCAGAGTCCCTAGAGAGGTCCGACGAATGTGGGAAATCTACGCCTACCAAAATGCCGACAGCCTGTTCGGCATTTTCAATGCCGCCGCCGCGATCCATGCCTCGAGTGACTATCGCGCGGCGCTGGCAGCGGTGGTGTTCTGCGGCTTTTTCGCCGCGCTGGTGGCCTACGCCTTCGCCCCGGAAAAGCTGCAAGGCTGGATCTGGCTGGGTTCGGTAGCGCTGGTGTTCTCCCTGATGATCATGCCCAAGGTCACCGTCGGCATCGTCGACAAGACCGGCGGCGCGCCAGTCAAGGTGGTGGCCAATGTACCGCTGGGGATTGCCGCGCTGGGCAGCCTCACCAGCACGGTCGGGCATACCCTGACCGGGCTATTCGAGACCGCCTTTCAGGTTATTCCAGGCGCCGGCGCCTTACCGAGTGAACTGTCCTATCAGAAAAATGGCCTGCTGTTCGGGCATCGTCTGGTGCGCGAAACCCGCAACGTGGTGTTTCAGGATCCGGCGTTCCGCACCGACCTGATCAACTTCCTCTACCACTGCAGCAGCTACGACTTGATGGACGGCAGCCTCGATCCGGGCCAACTCAGCCGCAACGAAAATGTCTGGGAACTGCTGGGCAACCCCAACCCGGCCCGCTTCAGCACCCTGACCACGACGGGTACGGTCGATATCGCCACCTGCCCACAGGTCTACGCCAACCTGGACCAACGCCTGCCTGCCGAACTGCGGCGGATCGAGGGCCGGCTAGCCTTCTCCCTCAACCCCACACTGCCCGACACCGTGGCCGCCGGGGTGATTGCCAACGAGATCCAGCAGGCCTACCTGAAAAACAGCATTGCCGATTCCTCGGCCACCGCTGCCAGCATCCTCCGCCAGAACGCCGTGCTCAATGCCCTGGACGACAGCACGCGCATCACCGGGCAGAAAACCAACGACCCGGCGACCATGGTACTGGCCGTCGGCCGTGCCCAGGCCATCGCCCAGCAAAACGCCGCCTGGATCAACGCTGGCAAGGTCGCAGAACAAACCCTGCCGATGCTGCGTAATGTCATCGAGGCGCTGATGTATGCACTGTTCCCGATCCTGGTGTTGCTGCTGATGCTCACTGGCGGGCGCGAAACGCTGATGGCGCTCAAGGGCTATATCAGCGTGCTGATCTGGATCCAGCTGTGGCCACCGCTGTACGCCGTGCTCAACTACATGGCGACCATCTACGCCGCGTACGACCTGGCGGCCGCTGCCGACTTGGGCGGCGGGCTCAAGGGGCTGACGCTGCAGACCGCCTCGACAATCTATTCGCGCACGCTCTCCGGGGAGGCCATCGTGGGTTATTTGGTGCTGAGCATCCCGTTGATTGCCTGGGCGGCGGTCAAGCGCATGGACCACCTCGGTATGGCCCTGGTCGGCGGCTTGTCCGGGTTGCATGTGGATGCGGCATATGGTGAGGCGGTGACGGCCAATCGCGAGCGGGCGGCGGTGTTGACGGAGGCGTTTAGCCGGGGGCTGGCGACGTTGAAGAGTGGGACACAGTCCAGTGCGTCGAGTAGCACGAGTTTGGAGGGGCAAGGCGAAACACTGGCCCAGTTGGATCGGATTTCTCAGGGCGTTTCGAGGGCTACAGGCCTGGGTCAAGCACAGGTGGCAAATATTGCTTTCGGTGCCGCCGGAAACACTGCAATAAGGCGCGGAAACTAGCATTTCTAGGTCGGGGATCTTCAGACAAGTCGTATCAATCCACCCTGTCCGACCAAGAGGAAAAGGCGCTTTCCAGCATGAGCCAGGAGCAGGTAGACCGCTTCAAACAATTTGCCGATCAGGTGTCCAACAGCACGGGCTACAGCCATGCCGTAACGAACAGTGCCAGTGAGGCGCAGGACCTGAGTGCCCGCCTCTCCACCAGCGCATCACGCTCAGAACAGACGCAAGCCAGTTTGACCGAACGCGTGGCCTATGCCGAACGTATGTCCTCTACCTACGAGCAAGGTGAATCAATCGCCATCGACCTCGCACAAGACCCACACAACCTGGCCATGTTCATGCGCTATGCCGAGCAGTACGGCGGCAACAGCGCGGCGGCCAAGGTGATGATGGACGCCGAACTGGCACGCCAGGGTTTGCCACCCAACCGAGTGCTCTCCGACGGCACTGCCCTGCCCACTTCATTCAGCGACATGAACGAGCATCGCCTTACAATGCAACGACAGACGGATCAACAGAGCGACCCCACCAGTACGTTTGCGCGCCAGCGGCAGACTGTCGAAATGTGGCGCAATACGCTTCCAGAAGGTCCACCGGCATCCGGCACACCCATGCGTGAGCAAGTGCAATCACGAGGTGAGCAGATGCGCAGTCAAACTCAAGCTGATCAAGCGGACTTCAACCGACGCGCCGATCTGGTGGACACCGATGACGGCACGCTTGCGTCGAACAAGTCACAAGTAGAGCAAGCCGCCAAGCAAGTCAGCAGTGACAGTCGCTCCACCCTCAATCGAGCGAAGGATGCCCTGAAGGACTTCTTAAAAAAATGACACTTCTACCATTTATGTGGGATGTGAATTCGCTCTGAGGGCTCATGCTCAAAGCTCTTCGAGTGAGAGAAAGGCGCATGCCACTTGTCTCGCCAATAGTTGGCCGCGTATTCATTTGATTGAACGTCAGACCCCATTGGCCGATATATCTCATACCAGTCATGAGCATCAGAGGCCGCACTCCCACGACCGACATCGGCCACAGCCCCACCCATCGCCCCGGCAAACATCATGCTGACGCCCATCATCAACAGACGAGTGAGCCAATCATCCGGCGGCCCCCAGAGATAGCCGAATCCGGCGCCTACGAGAAGAAAGCTGAAGAAGATCAACTTGCGCATCGCACACCTCCGATCAACAGGCGTAGATGCAAACTGAACGGCCACGGAAGGTGGGCGAAAAGCACCTCTGCCAACAGTTTTATACGACGGTGCCGCCAGGGGTTCCAGCGAACCAACATTGAGTTACAAAATTGGTAACGGGCGCTGCAAATTCAGTGTGAAATCGCTCACACCTTCAACGTCAACCCGCCCCCAGCACTCGCATCAAGGGTTACGCAATAGCCCTGTATGTCATCGGCCTTGGCCTGATTGGATAGTTTCAGCCAATCAATGACTTCCTTGTCGAGGCCCCTTATGTCACTTACTCATACCACTTCCGCCTTTCTGTATTTCCTGTTGCTCGGCACTGTCTGGCCCAGCCACGCCAGAGACCTGGCCGAGGGCCTTACCGAACAGTCACCTTCCGTGGCGCTTGAAAATAAAACCCAACGGTACCCGCAATGGACCGGCATAGGTTCACTGAAAAACGCCTTGGGCCAGACCTGCAATGCCGTTCTGCTCGACACACGCAATCGCCAGGGCAAGGCCGTCGGCCCGGCTTATGCGCTGACCAGCGGGCATTGTGTGTTCTTCAGTTACGGCACGGCGCGCATCAACCAGGCGTTCACCGCCGATGTCACCTTCAATTACTTTCATGACACGCCCGAACGGCATGTCAGCTACGCCGTCAAGACAGCACACTGGAGCAGCATGGCGGGCACCGATTTGGCCGTGCTCGAGCTGGACACGTCGCTGGCCGTGCTGGTGGCCGGCGCGATCATGCCACTCAAGCTGGCCTCTCAGCGTCAAGCGTCGGATCGAGAAGTGATCAACGTGGGGGCGCCGACCGGTTTTCTGAAAAAGGGCCTGCGCATGAGTGCCTGTGTGGAGTCGACCCTCAACAGCTTTGCCGAACATCCCGGCGTGTTCCCCAGTGCCTTGCGCAACCGCTGCAACGGCCTGCGCCCAGGCAGTTCCGGCAGTCCGATGCTGGACCGGAACACCAATGAAATCACCAGCATCATCAGCAAGGTCGCGTCTGCCATTCAGAAAGACATTCTCAATAGCTGCCAGAACAACTCGGCGTGCGAAGCCGCCAAATTCAACTACAGCTATCCCGCCAACGACTTGTACTACTGCTTTGTAGACGGTGTTTTCCGTAACGACACCCCAACCTGCCAGCTCAAGGCGGTTGAAATCACGCTGGACGAGCCGTGGAACCTGAAGCCCTATGTACATCTACAACGTGACGCCGCCGACAAAATTACCCGTCCGAGCTGGAACCTGAGGTTCTCGATCCAGGAACCGTTCTACCGATTCAAGGCCGTGAATGACATCAGCGATTGCGCACGTACACATGGCTACCAGGTGGCTGCTACCTCTGAGGAGGCCTACATCAACCAGCCCATTGGACCAGTGCTGGGGCCGCATGTGCTATGCATACTCGGGGTGCAAAAGGCCGAGCAGCCGCTGACCGAAGCGCTGCTGCGCAATGTGTTCACCCATTCGGTATTCCTGACCAACCCGGCACCTGCCCCGCAGCTCAAACACCGCTATCACATCGCCTGGGAAACCCAGCACAACGGTTTTAGCCAGCATTACTACTACAGCGTGAACGCGGCGATCAGCACCACCTGTGGCGATACTGACGACGATCGCTACGCCCTGGCCATGGATGGCATTTTCCTCGATATAGCAGAGCTGCCAATCACGCTATGCAGCTATGCACGCAACAACGCTGGGCAACCGTCCGCCATTCGCACAGACGTGATCACAGGCGCAACGGTTCGCTCGCAGCGTCATGCCAGGTGAGGTAGCAAGCTATTTCAAACAACTCTTATATGACTCAAATCAGGCGCGATCATGGGCAATCCCCGATAGGCACGACTTGAGCGGAATCACTGGGGCTCTCCCCCGCCGAACCACAGCGGGGGCGACCCGGTTACCATTGGCCAGAGAGCCAACAGGTTGCCGCTTCAATCATGCTGAAGTGGTACCACGGCTGAGAATCCTGGCAACTGGTGGCGAACGACGCATGCGCGCTTGAAGTCGCTAACAGGCAGGCTGCAGCCGTCATATAGACGTATTTTTTTATTGTCATCTTCACTCCCCTTCCCATCGTTAATACATTGGCTTGCGCTTCCAACTTTAATAGTGGGCTTTAGCGAGGATCAATTAGGGCAGGTGTGCTAATGGCATAGTGACCAGACCGCACCTGCAAGCTTGCAGGCAAATACTGGGCTTAAGTAGACTTTCTGCTCAATGGCGCGCGCCCAAGTCCAACATCGGAGAACGACAGTGCCTGGAGTGGATAAGACCTGGACGATCATGACGAACCGCCTGATTCTGGATCGTCATCAACTAGAAGACTTAGAAGATTGCCTAGCCATGTGGCAGGATCCGTTCGTCGTGCGACTGATACGCGCCACCCCTTTTGACAGGCGAGAAACCTGGAACCGCCTACTGCGCTATGTCGGTCACTGGGAGCTCCACGGTTTTGGCTATTGGACTATCCGCACTCGCGCCGAAAGCCGATTTTGTGGGGAGCTTGGCTTTGCCTACACCCATCGTGAGATGCCGACCGGTTTTGAAGGCTTGCCGGAGTTCGGATGCACACTGGCACGGTCGTCGTGGGGCCGCAACATTGCCCAAGAGGCCACTGACGCGGCACTGGAGTGGATGGATCACCAGAAAGGGTTGCGACGCACCATTGCGATTACCGATGAAGCCAACCGTGCCGCCCTTGCACTTGGGCGCTCGGCGGGTTATGTGCGGCGTCAGACAATAGCATTCGAAGGTCGCCCTTTCGCTCTGATGGAACGCGACACATCCGATCTGCGAGACCCACACTCGAACGATTGATCCTGGAGGCCGGCCTGAACAGCCTGTCGCGCTTTGCTCAGGCCGTGTACTCCCGCAGCATAGACTACTGGCTGCGACGATTGGCCCCTGCATGCTTTGAATAGAAATACACCAACGAATTGCGCTCGCCAGACAGCACCTTGCTCACCTCATGACGGTACTTACAGGTGGTGACAAGCACCGAGCCATACGACGCCATGTAAGAACGCTGTTGACCGTTGTCGGTATGCACCACGAACGCCCCACCTTCAAAATTGCGCCCTAGCTGCACAATCATCGAATAATCGTAATCGGGATTGCTGGCAGCATCGAGATGAACGCCAACAAAAGAGCCGGCAATCATTCGGTTCATCTGGCATCGGCGGATATGGAACGGGTCTTGTGACTGGAAAAGCGCGGCCAAACACTCCGGCCGCTGCCCGCCGGACAGGATATCGATGATGCCATCCGAGAATGGCCGATTAACAGTGCTCGGTAGCTCACCGGCGCGATCCACCATAATCCTGCGCACGTAGATAGCATGCTTGTCACCCGCATCACCATTGGTGACCGTCTCCTCTGGTATCTGCGCCTGCAGTCCCGCCAAGCGAGTGATCTCCTCACCCGAGAACACGATTCCGGCCGGAATCAGGGTACTGCCAGTACTCTGGAGTTCCTCGGCATACTGGCTGTAAATGTCAGTAATGGTGGCTTCAGTTACTTCGTTCATTTCCTACTCCTGTTTTTTCGGGTATATGGAAACCGCAACGTCAACGTTCTGAAAGGATCGAGTCGTACAGTTGCTCACGCTGGTCGCAGGTAAGCGCAGGCGCCCAGCCCGCGAGTGCACCGCTGCCAGCATTGATCACCGCCGAGCGACTGCCCGACCGCACCAAGAGCCCGCTCGCCCTCTCGCCATGCAGATACATGCCCAACACCAATCGATGATCGGCATAGACGCCATCGCGGTCGACAGCGTGCTTCAGCGTCGGCGTATCCACAAAACGTTGCGCGATCCATGCATCCAGGCCCACATCAAGCAAAAGCTGCCAGAGAGCTGCAGACGGCAGACTGCTTCCAAGTACGATTCCCTTGCCACCGTAGGTGTTCTTTTGCTTGAAGATCAGGTGGTCCTTGTTGCTCAGCAACCAGTCTCTATCCACATCCCCTACACTCCAGCTTGGCAGTAGAAGGTCACGAATCGCCGTGATTTGTTCGGGCTCCAGCAAGTGGTGGTTGCGAGCGTCCCAGAGCATTGCGAGCCAGCCCTTGCTCATCAGCAACTCGGCTTCCAGGCCATTGGAAAACCGTGCGCCACGCTGCAAAAGGTCATCGTAAATATCGGCGTTGACCGTGACGTCATCGAAAGTAAAACAGCGATGGATCAAGACGTTTGACAGGTCAGAGCAACCACGCCATTTCGAGACCAGACTGGTTTCATCGTGGATCTGGATATCCATGCGGGGAATGCTGTGGGCCAGGTGTTTATGTGCCAGGTATTGATTGGGGTAGCCCAAGGCCGCATGCGAACTCCAGTCAAGCAGGATCAGGTGCTCAGTTGGCACCCGTGCGCTGGTTTCCCTGTATAGATGAGCGAGGTTTTGGAAGGGAGAGATGTCAGCATCCGAATCGGGAAACCCGAACGAATCAGCGAAAATACGATAGTAGTCGTGCAGTTCACCGCCGCCGACTCCGACGGAGAAGTTCAACTCGCAGATCGCGTGACCATCACGTAACGGCACCAGATCCACACGTGCGACGCGATGCGGGGCATCGACCAGCTGCCGCCAGTCAACATAAGGTTCCCAGGCAACCGGCAAACCTAATTGAAGAAGAACGTCGGCACGGGAACAACGTGTCATCAAGGCGCTGGCAAGCCTGCCCTGCGCAGCAACAATGTGACGGGCGGCTGCCGCAATCCTGTCGTGTTCCGTTCGATCAAAGACAAGTGGATACGGCATCAAACGGATTCGTGGGCGATGCCAGCGGAGAACTGCGCAAGGGCCTCAGTGATGGAAGGTTGCCTAGATGACGTGAGGATTTTCCCCATCACCGGAATCGTTTTCTGGCTCCACTCGCTGAACATTCTTCCTCCATGAATATTTTCTGTGTAATCCGCCTGCGCCGTAGGCCCGTGGTCTCCGAGGCTTCAGGCGCATAAGCCAGTCTTCTGGCAGCGCGTTGCTGCGCCTGACTAATTGGATGCACTGGCAGTATCGGACCTTCTCAGTGCGTAACGGGTCATCCGCCAACCCACCGTAGGAACTTGACCGAATAATAGATTTTCCAAACAAAATCCACAGGAAAACCCCACGGACTAAAAATTAGGATATTTCGTACGCAGCCTCAGGATTGAACAACTTGGCTCACTCATTTGTTCGCCCGCGCAATCAACACGGATGACACCGGCAACGTCGGAGGGATGTTCGTCAGGCATGCATTGCTGCTCACTCGACGTCGATGGGGCTCTCCAGCGCCACTGGCGAGGGCAACAGCCCCAGCTTGGCGGCTACGCGCTTGTGGTTGTGGTTGAGATGCCTGCGACCACGGCCATGCAGTCACGGAGGGGAGGCAGGGCCCACAACAGCCCACGATGCAGTAGGGGTTTTAGTAGGGGCTTTTTCGCAGACATGAAAAAGCCCAACCGGTGAAGGTTGGGCTAAGTCATTGAAAAATATGGTCGGGACGGAGTGATTCGAACACTCGACCCCTAGCACCCCATGCTAGTGCGCTACCGGACTGCGCTACGCCCCGACTAGGCGTGTTACTGGGTTCGCTTCTTAACGAAGCGAACCGGAATATACCGCAAGCTTTTGAAATGTGGAAGTATTTTTAAAGCTTGAATCATTTTTTCAGCACCACCAGTACATCTTCCAATTCGGAGATCATCTGGCGGATCAGTTGCTTGTATTGGGTGGTGTCGTCTTTGGCTTCATCACCGGACATACGCTGGCGTGCGCCGCTGATGGTGAACCCCTGGTCGTACAGCAACGCACGGATCTGTCGGATCATCAGCACGTCCTGGCGCTGATAATACCGACGGTTCCCGGTGCGTTTGACGGGGTTGAGTTGAGGAAACTCCTGCTCCCAATAGCGCAGCACGTGCGGTTTTACCGCACACAGCTCGCTGACTTCACCGATGGTGAAGTAGCGCTTGCCTGGGATGACGGGTAGCTCGTCGTTATGACTTGGTTCCAGCATAAGCCTCAACTCGGGCCTTCAACTTCTGCCCTGGACGAAAGGTGACCACACGGCGAGCCGTGATCGGGATTTCTTCTCCCGTTTTTGGATTGCGGCCAGGCCGCTGGCGTTTGTCTCGCAGGTCAAAATTGCCGAAACCGGACAATTTGACCTGTTCGTTGTCTTCCAGAGCGTGTCTGATCTCTTCAAAAAACAGCTCGACCAATTCCTTGGCCTCGCGCTTGTTCAGACCCAACTCTTCGTACAGACGTTCCGCCATCTCAGCTTTCGTCAAAGCCCCCATACGTCACTTCCTTAACGTGGCGTTCAACCTTTGTTCGAGCGAGGTGAGGATATTTTGCGTCGTGGTATTCACCTCATCGTCATTAAGAGTGCGCGATGGATGCTGCCAGGTCAAGCCAACTGCAAGGCTTTTTCTATGCGGATCAATGCCTTTACCCTGATAAACGTCAAATAGCCTGAGGTCTGTCAGCCATTCCCCTGCATTTTCACGGATTACATCCAGAACCGCAGTGGCGGCGACTTCACGGTCGGCGATCAGGGCCAGGTCGCGACGCACTTCAGGGAAGCGCGACAACTCGCTGAATTTAGGCATCTTGCCCGACGCAACTTCAGCCAAGACTAGCTCAAACACGAAGACTGGACGGTCCAGCCCCAAGGTTTTCGACAGTTCTGGGTGAATGGCGCCCACAAAGCCCACCAGGCGACCTTCACGCTCGATACGTGCAGTCTGGCCTGGATGCAAGGCTGGGTGGCTACCCGGCACGAACGTAAAGGCGTCCAACGCACCGGCAAAGCCGAGCACCGCTTCCACGTCTGACTTGACGTCGAAGAAGTCCACGACCTCACGGCCTTGCGCCCAGCCTTCCGGCAGACGGCTGCCGCAGACGACGCCCGCCAGCATCGGCTCTTGCTTCAAGCCATCAAGCTGGCCGACGAAACGCAAGCCGCTTTCGAACAGACGCACGCGGTCTTGCTGGCGGTTCAGGTTGTGGGAAAGTGCCTTCACCAGGCCCGGCCACAGCGACGAACGCATGGCGGCCATATCGTTGGAGATCGGGTTGGCCAACAACAGCGGTTGAACACCAGGGTTGAACAACTCGAACTGTTTTGGATCGATGAAGCTATAGGTCACAGCTTCCTGATAACCACGGGCTACCAGCAGGCGGCGCAGTTCAGGCAGATGCGCACGCGCTTCGGCCTTCGGTTGCGGTGCCAGGCGTGCTTGCGGATAGCGAACCGGCAGGCGGTTGTAACCGTACAGGCGCGCCAGCTCTTCGATCAGGTCGACTTCCAGACTGATGTCGAAGCGATGGCTAGGTACTGCAACTTGCCACTGCCCTTCCCCGCCCGCAGAAATACCCAGGCCGAGCGCGGACAGCAGTTGCTCGATTTCAGCCGGCTCGATGACCAGGCCAAGCATCTGCTCAACGCTTTTGGCACGCAGGGTGATCGGCGCAATCGACGGAAGGAACTGTTCGTTGACGGTTTCGGTAATCGGGCCGGCTTCACCACCGGTGATTTCCAGCAGCAGGCCGGTAGCGCGCTCCATGGCTTCACGGGCGAGTTTCCAGTCCACGCCACGCTCGTAGCGGTGCGACGCATCGGTGTGCAGGCCGTAGGAACGAGCCTTGCCAGCGATCGCGATCTGGTCGAAGAACGCGCTTTCAAGGAATACGTCACGGGTGGTCGCGGATACACCGCTGTGCTCGCCACCCATCACGCCGGCAATTGCCAGGGCACGTGTGTGGTCGGCGATGACCAGAGTGTCGGCACGCAGGCTGACTTCCTGGCCATCGAGCAGCACCAGCTTCTCGCCTTCTTCGGCCATACGCACGCGGATGCCGCCATTGATTTCGGCAAGATCAAACGCATGCAACGGCTGGCCGAGTTCCAGCATCACGTAGTTGGTGATGTCGACGGCGGCGTCGATGCTGCGTACATCGGCACGACGCAGGCGCTCGACCATCCACAGCGGGGTTGGCGTGGACAGGTCCACGTTACGGATCACACGCCCCAGGTAACGCGGGCAGGCGTTTGGCGCCAGTACCTCAATCGAGCGTACTTCGTCGTGTACCGCCGGTACGGCAGCGACCACTGGACGAGTGACAGGTGCGTTGTACAGCGCGCCCACTTCACGGGCCAGGCCAGCCAGGGACAGGCAGTCGCCGCGGTTGGGGGTCAGGTCGACCTCAATGCTGGCGTCTTCCAGTTCCAGGTAAACACGGATGTCCTGACCCACTGGCGCGTCGGCCGGCAGCTCCATCAGGCCATCATTGCCCTCACCCACTTGCAGCTCGGCCTGGGAGCACAGCATGCCGTTGGATTCAACGCCACGCAGCTTGGCCTTCTTGATCTTGAAGTCGCCCGGCAACTGGGCGCCGATCATAGCGAACGGGATCTTCAGGCCCGGGCGCACATTAGGCGCTCCGCACACGACCTGAAAGGTTTCCGAGCCGTTGCTGACCTGGCACACACGCAATTTGTCGGCATCCGGGTGCTGCTCGGTGCTCAACACCTCGCCGACCACCACACCACTGAAAACACCGGCGGCCGGCGTAACGCTATCGACCTCAAGACCGGCCATCGACAGGCGAGCAACCAGCTCGTCGCGATCTACCTGCGGGCTTACCCAACCACGCAGCCATTGTTCACTGAATTTCATCCTGCTCTCCTAAAGATTCGTTACGACTAGCGAAATTGCGCGAGGAACCGCAAGTCGTTGTCGAAGAACAGACGCAAGTCGTTCACGCCGTAACGCAGCATGGCCAGACGCTCAACGCCCATGCCGAAGGCAAAGCCCGAGAACTCTTCCGGATCGATCCCGGACATGCGCAGCACGTTGGGGTGAACCATGCCGCAGCCCATCACTTCCAGCCAGCCGGTCTGCTTGCACACACGGCAGCCTTTACCGCTGCACATCACGCATTCCATGTCGACTTCAGCGGATGGCTCGGTGAACGGGAAGAACGAAGGACGGAAACGTACCGCCAACTCTTTTTCGAAGAACACCCGCAGGAACTCTTCGATGGTGCCTTTGAGGTCGGCGAAATTGATATCGCGATCAACCAGCAGGCCTTCGACCTGGTGGAACATCGGCGAATGGGTGATATCCGAGTCGCTACGGTACACACGGCCTGGGCAGACAATGCGGATCGGCGGCTTGTTCGCTTCCATGGTGCGGACCTGTACCGGCGAGGTATGGGTGCGCAGCAGCATGTTGGCGTTGAAATAGAAGGTGTCGTGCATCGACCGGGCCGGGTGATGGCCTGGGATGTTGAGCGCCTCGAAGTTGTGGTAGTCGTCTTCGACCTCAGGGCCTTCGGCAATGCCGTAGCCGATGTGGGTGAAGAACTGTTCGATACGTTCCAGAGTCCGGGTGATCGGATGCAGACCGCCCGACGCCTGGCCACGACCAGGCAAGGTCACGTCAATGGACTCGGCGGCGAGCTTGGCCGCAAGATCGGCCTCCTCGAGCGACGCCTTGCGCGCATTGAGAACCTCTGTGACACGCTCCTTGGCGACGTTGATCAGCGCACCGACTTGCGGACGCTCTTCAGCGGGCAGATTTCCCAGGGTCTTCATCACCTGAGTCAATTCACCTTTCTTGCCAAGGTAGTGAACCCGGATTTGCTCCAGGGCATTTACATCTTCAGCGCTTTGCACAGCCTCAAGGGCTTGGGCGACGAGCGCGTCCAGGTTTTCCATGTACAGACTCCAGATACAAAATAGGGGAAGAGCTTGAAGGCTCTTCCCCTATTTATGACGTTTACCACCTTGGGCCACAGGAGTAGCCCAGGGTGACTGTCGGGGGTACTTAAGCCAAGGAGGCTTTAGCTTTCTCGACAATCGCAGCAAACACCGCTTTTTCGTTCACGGCCAGTTCAGCCAGAACCTTACGGTCGATTTCGATGGACGCTTTTTTCAGACCAGCGATGAAACGGCTGTAGGACAGACCGTTAACACGTGCACCGGCGTTGATACGAGCGATCCACAGAGCGCGGAACTGACGTTTTTTCTGACGACGGTCACGGTAGGCGTATTGGCCTGCCTTGATTACCGCTTGCTTGGCAACACGGAATACGCGTGAACGCGCGCCGTAGTAGCCTTTAGCGAGTTTCAGAATTTTTTTGTGACGCTTACGGGCCATGACGCCACGCTTTACACGAGCCATGAGTTACTTCCTCTATTCTTGAACCAAAATTAACGAAGGCGCAGCATGCGCTCGACTTTTGCCACGTCAGACGGATGCAGCAAGCTGCTACCGCGCAGTTGACGCTTACGCTTGGTCGACATTTTGGTCAGGATGTGGCTCTTGAAAGCGTGCTTGTGCTTGATGCCGTTAGCAGTTTTCAGAAACCGCTTAGCAGCACCACTTTTAGTTTTCATCTTTGGCATGTTCGGTACTCCGCATTCAGTTGATAAACATAATCAGAAGGCCTGCCGTGCCCTGTTGATTACTTCTTCTTTTTCGGGGCGATGACCATAATAAGCTGGCGTCCTTCCATCTTAGGATGCTGTTCGACCGAACCGTACTCCAGCAGGTCAGCTTCAACCCGCTTGAGGAGTTCCATCCCCAGCTCCTGGTGGGCCATCTCACGGCCGCGGAATCGCAAGGATACCTTGGCCCTGTCCCCATCACTCAGGAAACGTACCAGGTTGCGCAGTTTTACCTGGTAATCCCCTTCCTCCGTCCCTGGACGAAACTTGATTTCTTTTACTTGAATCTGCTTCTGGTTCTTCTTCGCTGCGGCAACCTGCTTCTTCTTTTCGAAGATCGATTTGCCGTAGTCCATCACCCGACAAACAGGTGGGATTGCATCGGCGGAGATTTCCACCAGGTCCAGCTTGGACTCTTCTGCAATACGAAGCGCTTCATCAATCGAGACGATGCCAATCTGCTCGCCATCAGCGCCAATTAACCGAACCTCGCGTGCCGAGATATTCTCGTTGATCGGGGCTTTCGGTGCAGCTCGTTTATCTTGTCTCATTTCACGCTTAATAATAATTACTCCGAATCTGGGCGACCACGCCGGGAAACCGCTTGCGCGAGGAACTCAGCGAACTGGGCGACGGGCATCGAGCCCAGGTCAGCACCTTCACGAGTACGCACAGCGACAGTCTGCATCTCGACTTCCCGATCTCCGATAACCAAAAGATAGGGAACCTTGAGCAAAGTATGCTCGCGGATTTTAAAGCCGATCTTTTCATTTCTCAAGTCGGACTTGGCACGAAATCCGCTTTCGTTGAGAGTTTTTTCAACTTCAGCGGCAAAATCTGCCTGTTTATCAGTGATATTCATGATCACTGCCTGGGTCGGAGCCAGCCACGCAGGGAACGCGCCCTCGTAGTGCTCGATCAGGATACCGACGAACCGTTCGAACGAACCGAGGATCGCCCGGTGCAGCATAACCGGGTGTTTACGGCTGTTGTCTTCGGAGACGTATTCGGCTCCCAGACGGATCGGCAGGTTAAAATCGAGCTGCAGGGTACCACACTGCCAGACACGGCCAAGGCAATCTTTGAGCGAGAACTCGATCTTCGGACCGTAGAACGCGCCCTCACCCGGCTGCAGATCGTACGCAAGGCCCGCACTGTCAAGCGCAGCGGCCAATGCCGCTTCGGCGCGATCCCATAGTTCGTCGGAACCGACGCGTTTTTCCGGACGAGTGGACAGCTTCATCTCGACTTCGGTAAAGCCGAAATCGCGATAAACGTCCATGGTCAGCTTGATGAACGCTGCGGACTCGGCCTGCATCTGCTCTTCGGTGCAGAAGATGTGGGCGTCGTCCTGGGTGAAGCCACGCACCCGCATGATGCCGTGCAGCGCACCCGATGGTTCGTTACGGTGGCAGGCACCGAACTCGGCCAGGCGCATCGGCAACTCGCGGTAGCTCTTCAGGCCCTGATTGAATACCTGCACGTGGCATGGGCAGTTCATCGGCTTGATGGCGTAGTCGCGGTTTTCCGACTGGGTGGTGAACATGTTGTCGGCGTAGTTGGCCCAGTGCCCGGATTTCTCCCACAGGCTGCGATCAACCACCTGGGGAGTCTTGATCTCCAGGTAACCGTTTTCGCGCTGCACCTTGCGCATGTACTGCTCAAGCACCTGGTACAGGGTCCAGCCATTCGGGTGCCAGAACACCATGCCCGGCGCTTCTTCCTGAAGGTGGAACAGGTTGAGGCGCTTGCCGATCTTGCGGTGATCGCGTTTTTCAGCTTCTTCGATGCGCTGGATATAGGCGGCCAGTTGCTTGTTGTCAGCCCAGGCCGTGCCGTAGATCCGTTGCAGCTGTTCGTTCTTGGCGTCACCGCGCCAGTAGGCACCGGAGAGCTTGGTCAGCTTGAACGATTTGAGAAAGCGCGTGTTCGGCACGTGCGGGCCACGGCACATATCCACATATTCTTCGTGGTAGTACAGCCCCATGGCCTGCTCGTCCGGCATGTCTTCTACCAGACGCAGCTTGTAGTCCTCGCCACGTGCAGTAAACACGTCGATCACTTCGGCACGCGGGGTGACTTTCTTGATGACGTCATAATCTTTTTCGATCAGCGCGTGCATGCGCTGCTCGATGGCCGCCAGGTCGTCCGGAGTAAAAGGACGCTCATAGGCGATGTCGTAATAGAAGCCTTCTTCAATGACCGGGCCGATCACCATCTTGGCGGTTGGATACAGTTGCTTGACCGCATGGCCAATCAAGTGCGCGCAAGAGTGGCGAATGATCTCCAACCCCTCTTGATCCTTGGGCGTGATGATTTGCAGGCTGGCGTCGCTGGTGATCAGGTCGCTGGCGTCAACCAGCTTGCCGTCGACCTTGCCGGCCACGGTGGCCTTGGCCAGGCCAGCACCAATGGATGCGGCGACCTCGGCTACGGAAACCGGATGATCGAATGAACGCTGACTGCCGTCGGGAAGAGTAATAGTTGGCATGGCGCCTCCTCTCCTAGTGGTGACCCCTACCAAAGGTCACGTGGGTTGGGATGAGCCAGTACAAGATCCAACACCAGGCCGCTCAATAATGAACGCCTGCCTTACAGCGGCAGGAGCCTTTCGGCCAACCGATAATCGAACCAGAGTGACTGGAGTGAACAAAAAGAACCTGGCAAGGCGGCAAATGGCGCGCCCGGAAATAGCCAGGCGAGGATGCTAGCACAGATGAACGGTCATCGCGTCGGCCAAGCGCTGGGTAAAGAGCAATTCATGGCTTTATAGCTGCAAAAGTGAACTTGAGCTGTACGCAGGGCCTCAAAGCCACTGAGAATCGCCGTTCGTCCTCGACCCAAAGGAGCATCCCATGATGCGTTTTACCTCTACCCTCGCTGTCGCCGCTACCCTGAGCCTCCTTTCCCTCGGCGCGCAGGCTGCAGCCCCTTCCAACTGGCCAGTTGGCGCCCGTGACGCCTTCGTCAGCGACTGCAGTGCCGCCGCCAGCCGGAACGTGGACGTCAAAACTGCCAAAGCCCACTGTGAATGTGGCGCTGACAAGATCAATGCCGAATTGAGCACTGCCGAGATCAAGGAATTGATGACCAACCAGAACGCCAGCCCGGAGCTTAGAAACAAAGCAGTCGCGGCTATTTCGTCCTGCAAAGTGGTGAAGAAAAAGTAAGATTGGCTGATGATTCGACGGTCATTTCGCTGAAAAAACGGCCTGAAAACTGCCATTTCACACAAATTATGCAGGTTTTACGGCTTTTTTTAACAGCTGATATTTCGTCGCAAAGCCCCGTAAATCGGGGCTTTCAGCCCAACAACGGGTCAAACGCAAAGCGATTGATTAGCAAACAGTGCCTTGGGGGGGGCTCCCAAGCCGAACATTTCGACTATGATAGCCCTGTGTGCCCAGTTGGCCTGAGCAGCACAGCACTACTGAAAATATATGTTTCTTGGAGATACACCATGTCTAATCGCCAAACCGGCACCGTTAAATGGTTCAACGATGAAAAAGGCTTCGGCTTCATCACTCCTCAAGGTGGCGGTGACGACCTGTTCGTACACTTCAAAGCTATCGAAAGCGACGGTTTCAAAAGCCTGAAAGAAGGCCAAACCGTTTCCTTCGTGGCTGAGAAAGGCCAAAAGGGTATGCAAGCTGCACAGGTTCGCGGCGAGTAATTCTCCGCTGAGCTAAAAAAACCCCGTCCATGTGACGGGGTTTTTTATGGGCGATGCAAAAGCCGTATCAGCCGCAGTTAACCCGGTTGATCACCAGATTGTCGTCGGTGTTCAGGTTCAGGCGGTCAGAGCGATACTCCAGCGTGACCATGTCGTTGGGCTTGAGGATGCGTGCATTCTGCGCGCCAGCACGCGTGCGTGCTTGCTCCAGCAACTGGGGCGAGGCTTTCTGGCCGATGGCGAACTCTGCGGCCTTCGACTCACAGCGGCTATGACCGGCATCGGTCACAGTGGCAGCTTTGCCTGGCTCAGAGGCACCCGGGGTACTGCAACCCGCCAACGCAAGCGCAGCCAACAAAGTACCGAATGATGCGAGCTTCCAAGGCATGAAGCCTCCTATGATAAAAAGTGGACAGAGATCGTGCGACAGCATTCAAAGCGATTGGTTTCAAGACGTTAACCGCCTGTGGGCAAGTCTGCCTGAGTCACGGCCTGCAATCGCTTGGTGAATCGTGACTAGATATGAACGTATTCAGTAGATATCGATGTAGTCCGACGAAGGAGTAGGCCAATTCTGCTTCAGCGCGTTGAAAATCTGCATGACCCAGACTTCATCGCTGGCCGCCACGTTGCCGACATAGCCGGAACCTTTGGCCCAGGTCTCCAGGCGAAACACCAGGCCAGCGATATCAGCCCCCCCGACTACGCCGGAAGAAATGTAGGCGATGCCTTCTTTGGTCACCCGCAACTGGGTATGTTCGTCATCACTGGCGCTGCCAATCAATTGGCGCACGGCGTCCAGCGTCAGTTTGTCGGGCTTGCTCAAATCGATTTGCACGCGGTGTTTCCCGGCCATTTAACAGGCCAGCAGTGTCGCACAGCCGCTGCTTCATGCCTAAGTAGCAGTGCCAAATGCCGTACAAAATGCTTAACTGCGCCCCTCTGGAACGGCGTTCCAGTGCATTGCCCCCGCATTTTTCAGCCCGTGAGATTTCCATGACCACCGTAACGCTTCAAGCCGACATCAAAGCCAAGTGGCCCCAAGGGCAAAGTTCCTACAGCCCCGGAAGCCCGGAAGAACTGGCGATCATTGGTATCGACCTGTTGGTCAAGGAACTGGGCACCCAGGCGGCACAAGCGTTCATCGGCCAGATATTCGAGAAATACCCGGCCGACTACATGGGCGCCCAAGAGCGCGAATAGAACCGGGCGACGAGCGCCGCCCCGCTAACTTACTTCAGACGCGCCAGGCGCTCGGTCAGCAGATCGAAGAAGCCCTGGGCGTCGCCATTCTCAACCCAGAACACATTCTTCGGCTGCTTGAGGCCGTCATACCAATCGACGATGGTCTGGCCGAAGGTCGGGCCTTCGCGGCTGTCGACCACCATATTGGCCTCACGACCGCTGAACAGCGAAGGCTTGAGCAGGTACGCCACCACGGTAGCGTCATGGACCGGGCCACCCGGAATGCCGTAGTGCTCCATATCGCCTTTGACGTACTCATTCAGAATACTGCTGACGACCTTGCTCGCGTTGTTGTTCAGGTCCGCAATCTTCTTCAGGCGGGCGTCGCTGGTGAGGACTTTATGGGTCACGTCCAACGGCAGGTAGGTCAACTTCACACCGCTTTTGAGCACGATCTCCGCCGCCACCGGATCGGCGAACAGGTTGAACTCGGCCACTGGGGTGATATTGCCGCCGTTGAAGTGGGCCCCGCCCATCACGACCACTTCCTTGATGCCCTGGGTGATTTCGGGCGCTTGAGCCAGTGCCAGTGCCAGGTTGGTCTGCGGGCCGAGCATGGCGATGGTGATGCTGTGCGGCTTGGCGCTGCTCAGGGTCTTGATCAGGTAGTCGACGGCATTGCCTTCGGCCAGGCCTTTTTTCGGTTCATGCACCGTGACGCCCGAGATGCCTTCCTTGCCATGGATATTCTCGGCGTAGATCGGTTTGCGCAACAACGGCGCTGGCGCACCTGCGTACACCGGGATGTCCTCGCGACCTGCCCACTCGCGCGCCAGGCGCGCGTTGCGGGAGGTCTTGTCCAGGCGCACATTGCCGGCGACGGTGGTCAGCGCACGAATGCTCAACTCCTCCGGCGAGGCCATGGCGAACAGCAAGGCCACCACGTCATCGGCACCCGGGTCGGTATCGATGATCAGGTCGATTTTTTCCGCCGCTTGGGCGCTTGCAGCAGTGAGCGCGGACAAAAGCAGAACACTCCGGAACAGGTTTTTCAGGGTAGGTAGACCACGTTGCATAAAGCACTCCTTGTCATAGGGGACACTAGAACGTTACGCCGGACACCAGAGCGATATTGCAGTACGGCTGGCACTCGCCAGTGCGCACCACAGCGCGGGCATTGCGGCTCAATTGCTTGAATTGGTCATGGCTGAGCAGGCGTCGCTCGCCCAGTGCAGCCTGCTCTGTGAGCGTATTTAGCGCGGTCAGCGCGGGCGGTTGTTTCAGCAGGATCTCTTCTGCCAGAACATGGCTTTCCACCTGCATTTCGCTAAGCACGATGCGCAAGGTGCTGATGAAGTCCGGGATGCCCTGGGTCAGTGCCAGGTCGATCAATTCGACGCCGGGAGGTACCGGCAGGCCGGCATCGCCGATGACCAGAATGTCACCGTGGCCCAGGGACGCGATCACGCGCGACAGGGCGATATTCAGCAAAGGTGTCTTTTTCATGCGGGCACAAAACCTTGTACGTCGTGCAGCGTAGGAATGGAAGGCTGAGCGCCGGCGCGTGTCACTGACAACGCCGCCGCCACCTGGCCAAAACGGATCGCCTCGGCTTCGCTCTGGCCCGCGGCCAGCGCGGCGGCAAAGCCACCGACAAAGGTATCGCCAGCAGCGGTGGTATCCACCGCCTTGACCTTCGGCGCCACCAGGTGCTCAAAGCTCTTGCCGTCGGCAAACAGCGCGCCCTGGGCGCCCAGGGTAATGATGACCTTGCCAGCACCCGCCTGGATCAGCGCGGTCGCGGCGACCTTGGCACTGTCGAGGGAGTCGACCGCTACGCCGCTGAGAGCACTGGCCTCGCTTTCATTGGGGATCAGATAATCGATCGAGGCATACCAGTCAGCGGGCAATGGTCCGCTTGCCGGGGCCGGGTTGAGGATGACGGTCTTGCCCAGCTCGCGACCCCGCTTGAGCGCATACCCAACGGTCTCCATCGGCACCTCAAGCTGGCAGATGATCACGTCTGCCGCCTGCAGCACAGCGTCGCACGTTCGCAGCGACGCAGGCGTCAGCTCACCGTTGCTGCCGGCCACAATGACAATGGCGTTCTGGCTGCTGTCATCGACCACGATCAACGCCACACCGCTGGAGCCGTCCACCGTGCTGACTGCCTGGCAATCGATCCCTTCCACCAACAGCGCATCGCGCAATTGGCTGCCATAGGCGTCGGTACCGATGCATCCCACCATTGCGACACTCGCCCCCAGGCGTGCCGAGGCGACGGCCTGGTTGGCGCCCTTGCCGCCGGGCACAGTGGAGAACGTCTGGCCGATCAGGGTTTCACCGGCACGCGGCAAGCGACTGGCGCGGGTGACCAGGTCCATGTTCAAGCTGCCTATTACCACTACTTTTGCTGGCATACATCAGTACTCATCAATTCGGTTCAGCGGTATTGGGCGAACACATCAGCCAATGGCGCGGTCGACTCACGCAAAACAATACTGGGCGTCACGATACGTTGATCGATCGGCAGTTGGGGTGTTGCTATTCGTTGCAGTAATAATTCGGCCGCAGTCTCGCCCAACTGCAGGATCGACTGGCCGACCGTCGTCAGCGCCGGATAGACGTAGCGCCCCATCTGGATGTCATCGAAACCGATCACCGACAGCTCGCCCGGCACCCGCACATTGCGCTCGGCGGCGGCGCGCAGCACGCCAAAACCAATCATATCGTTGCTGGCGAAAATCGCGCTGGGCGGGTGTTGCGATAATAACTGTACAGCTGCGGCATACCCGCCCGTGCTGGTGAAATCGCTTTCCAGGGTACGACTGGCCAACACCTCGATGCCCGCCTCGCGCAATGCACGCTGGTAACCCGCCAGGCGCATCTGCGCCACGCGGGTATGCCCAGGGCCGCCGATACAGGCGATGTCCCGGTGCCCCAATTCCAGCAAGTGCCGGGTCGCCAGGTAAGCGCCCTCTTCGTGATCGATGCGCACCAGGTCCACATCAATCCCATCCAGCGCCCGGTCGACAATCACCATGGGCGTGCGCACTGCACTCAAGCCTGCGGCAAGGCCACTGTCATCACCGCCCACGGATGTGACGATCAAGCCGTCGACGCGCTTTTCCAGCAACACGCGCAAATAACTGCGCTGTTTCTCTGCGTCGTCATCCGAGTTGCAGAGGATCACGCAATAGCCATTACGCTCGCAGTAATCCTCGATACCCCGAGCCAGCTCGGCAAAATACGGGTTGAGGCTGTTGGGCACCAGCAGCCCGATGGTGGCCGTGGTCTTGGCCTTGAGCGAGCGTGCGACGGCACTGGGCACGTAGTCCAACTGCTTGATCGCCGCCTCGACCTTGATGCGTACCGGCTCGCTGACTGGGCGCGTCTTGTTCACCACATGGGACACGGTGGTGTAGGAAATACCTGCAAGCGCTGCCACATCCTTGATCGTTGCCATGGTTCAGCCCCGCCGACTGGCGCGCTGGCTGCGATAAGTATCAAGGACCACGGCGATCACGATCACGGCACCGGTAATGATGCGTTTAGTCGGTTCCGTCGCGCCAATCTGCGCCAGCCCGGCGGCCAGGACCGAAATAATCAACACCCCGAAAAACGTACTGATGACCGAGCCACGCCCGCCCATCAGGCTGGTGCCACCGATCACCACGGCGGCGATCACTTGCAGCTCCAGGCCCGAACCGGCATTCGGGTCCGCCGCTTCCAGGCGCGAGATCTGGAACAGCGCCGCCACACCGGCCAACAGGCCCATCAGGCTGAACACCAGGACCTTGTAAGGCTTGGGATTGATACCCGCCAGGCGCACCGCTTCTTCGTTGGTGCCGATGCCGATCAGGTAGCGGCCGAAGACCGTACGGGTCAGAACCAACTGGGCCGCGATGATCACCAGCAAGGCGATGATGAACGACGGGGAAATACCGAAGGCAATCGGGTTGGACAGCCAGGCAAACGAGTCACCGATATAAGCGGTGCGCGAGCCCGTCATCTGGTAGGCCACGCCGCGGGCCATCTCCAGCACGCCGAGAGATACGATAAATGACGGAATGCGCCAGGCCACCGTGATGGAACCGGTGATGGTGCCGGCCAACGCCGCGCAGCCCATGCCCAACAGAGCGGCGGGCAACACGCTCCAGCCCCAGCCCAGGATCGCCACGCTGACTGCCGAGGCCGCCAATGCCAGTACCGATCCCACAGATAGGTCGATGCCGCCAATGATCAGGATGAAGGTCATGCCCACCGCCAGCACCATCAGGTCTGGAATCTGGTTGGCCAGGGTGCTGAAGGTGTCATAGGACAGAAAGTGATCGCTGAGCACCGAGAACAGCGCAATCATCGCCAGCAAGGCACCTGCCAGCCCGAGGTAAGTACCCAGGCCATAGAAGTTGCCGCCAGTTTTACCGGGGGAAATGTTTGTTTTCATGGGGTATTCCTAGGTGCTGCTTCGTTGAGCAGCGCATCACGTTTCTGATAGCCGGCAAAGGCGGCGGCGAGCAATTCGTCCTGGGTCCAGCTGTCACGCTCGAAGGTCTCGATCAGGCGCCCGGCGGACAGCACACCGATGCGGTCACAGATCAGCATCAGCTCACGCAGGTCACTGGACACCACCACCAGCGCTTTGCCTTGGCGGGTCAGTTCACCGAGCAAGGCATAGATATCGAACTTGGCACCGACGTCGATACCGCGGGTAGGCTCATCGAACAGCATTACTGCGCAGTCGCGCTCCAGCCAGCGGCCAATCACCACCTTCTGCTGGTTACCACCCGACAGCTCGGACACCAGTTGCGTCGGGCTGGAACTGCGGATTCGCATGGCGTCGATCTGGCGCTTGGCCAGAGCGGTTTCGTTACGGCTGTTGACGACGCCCCCGCCGGAAATTTCCGGCATGTTGCCCAGGGCGATGTTGGCGCTGATGGACTGGGTCAGCAGCAGGCCCTCGCCTTTGCGGTCTTCGGTGATCAGGGCAATACCATGACCGACCGCGTCGACCGGCGAGCGAATGCTCACCACCCTCGCCGGCGAACCCAAGGCCACGGTGCCGCTGTCGGCCGGGTCGGCGCCGAAAATCAGGCGCAGCAATTCGGTGCGGCCGGCGCCGATCAGGCCGGAAATGCCATAGATTTCACCGGCGCGTACTTCAAAGGACACATCGCGGACCTTGTCCGAACGGGTCAGGCCCGTCACGGTCAAGGCCGGGCCTCCGATGGTGCGCGGGCCCAAATCGATGTGTTCACCCAGTTCGCGACCGACCATCAAGGTCACCAACTGCTCACTGTTGTAATTGGCCATCGGCTCGACGCAGACCAGCTTGCCGTCGCGCAATACCGCAATACGCTGGGCGACACGGGCCAACTCTTCGAGCCGGTGCGAAATATAAATGATCGCCACGCCTCGAGCCTGCAGGCGCGTGATTTGTTCAAACAGCATCTCGACTTCACGAGCAGTAAGCATCGCCGTGGGCTCGTCGAGGATCAATACATGGCAGTCGCCGATCAGGTTACGAGCGATCTCGACCATTTGCTGGTGACCAATGCCCAGGCTGCCTACCAGTGTGTCCGGGTCGATCGCGTCCAGGCCGACTTGGGCCATGGCTTCGATCGCGGCTTTGCGCAGTTGTTTGCGGCTGATCCAGCCACAGCGGCTCGGCAGGTTATCCAGGAACAGGTTTTCAGCCACGGTCAGCGTCGGCAGCAGGTTGAGTTCCTGCATGACCATGCGCACGCCCAAGGCTTCGGCCTGGGTGCGGCTGGCGGGGCGATAATCCTGACCGTTGAATTGCATGTGCCCGGTGGTGGGCGTGACCAGGCCGCCGATGATCTTCGACAAGGTACTTTTGCCTGCGCCGTTCTCACCGGTCAGCGCCAACACTTCCCCGCGATTGAGCGTCAGGGTGATGTCGGAGAGAACCGGTTGGGCATAGGTCTTACCGATACCGCTGACCGAGAGGACAGCGTTCGGGGCGGAAGATGACATAGGAAAATCTCCAGGCGCCCGCTCAGGACGAGCGGGCGCTGTTGGGTACTGCCAGGATTACTGCTTGATGACGAGTTCGACCGGGGTTTCGATCACGCCATCTTTGGCATCGACTTTCTCACCCTTGACCAGCTTCAGCGCGTTCTGGATACCGAACACGGCTTGCTGGGCGGCGGCCTGGTCAGCGGTGGCCAACACGCGGCCGTCCTTGAGCATTGGCTTGATCGCGTCAATGTTGTCGTAACCTACCACCAACACCTTGCCGGCCTTGCCTGCCGCACGCACGGCGGAAACAGCGCCCAGAGCCATGTTGTCGTTACCGGCCAACAGCGCCTTGATATCCGGCGTTTCGCTCAGCATCGCTGCCGCGATCTTGTTGCCTTGGTCAATTTCCCAGTTACCGGACTGGGTGGAAACAATCTTCATGCCTGCCGCGTCCATCGCATCCTTGAAGCCTGCGGTGCGCTGCTGGGCATTGGTGGTAGTGGGTACGCCCTCGATGATGCCGACCTTGTCACCGGCGGCCAGTTGCTTGGCCAGGTAGTCGCCCACCAGCTTGGAGCCTTTGCGGTTATCCGGGCCTACAAAAGGAATATCGAGGTTTTTGCTTTTGAGTACTTCCGGGTCCAGGCGGTTGTCGATGTTGACCACCTTGATACCGGCATCAGAAGCCTTTTTCAGCACACTGGCGAGTGCCTTGGAGTCGGCGGGAGCAATGACAAGCGCATCAACCTTGGCGTTGATCATTTCGTTGACAATGGCGATCTGCGCGCTGGTATCGGTTTCGTTCTTGATGCCGTTGGAGATCAACTTGAATTCTGTTGGGTGCGCTTTCTGGTAATCCTTCGCACCGTCGGTCATGGTGACGAAAAACTCATTGGCAAGGGACTTCATGACCAAACCCACGGTAGGCGTTTTGGCAGCGTCATCGGCAAATGCAGAAGAGAGAGGCAAAGCGGCGGATGCGGCAGCAAGCACAGCAACAGCAAGAAGACGTCCAGCAAATGGCAGCTTCATGGGTTCACTCCGATCTTATGATTATTGTGAGCAACGCTTGCACCGAAGAGCCCTTCGGCAGCCCTCCCACTTGGGCGGCTGATACGAGCTGTCACGATGCGCCAAGGGCGCAGTGAAACATCTCGCAAACGTTTGCGTTGAGCAAACTATGAGAACCTTGTCGAGATTTGTCAACGGTAGCAGCAAGCCTTTCATTGGCGGCCTCCAAACTCTCCCTTGAGCTACCGACGGCTGATACGTTTAAGCAAATTCACCCTCTCTGACGTTCGCTGAAAACGACAGGCTGCACTGCGAATGATCGACCACAGCGCTCGGACAAATCGTGTTCGCTTTCGGACAACCGAACACCACAACCCTTCGCGTTCGGAAAGCCGGACAGCGCCAAGCCCCATGAAACTAAAATATTAGATTAAGTTGTTTTAAATCAATAAGTTAATTTATAAAAACCAACATGCTCAGTCTGGTACAAATCCTGCTCTTTCTCAGCACCTCGCGGCGTTCAGAACCGCCCGGGTGTTCTAGATGAACCTGCTACAGCACTCATCAAAAACCAGAGAGAAAAATAATGAAATCTGCATTGAAGAACGTCATTCCGGGCGCCCTGGCCCTTCTGCTGCTGTTCCCCGTTGCCGCCCAGGCAAAGGAAGTCGAAAGCAAGACCAAACTGTCCAACGTAGTCATCCTCGCCACCGGCGGTACCATCGCTGGCGCCGGCGCCAGTGCGGCCAACAGTGCCACCTACCAGGCGGCCAAAGTCGGCATCGAACAACTGATCGCCGGCGTTCCTGAGCTTAGCCAGATCGCCAATGTTCGCGGCGAACAAGTGATGCAAATTGCGTCGGAAAGCATCAATAACGAAAACCTTCTGCAACTGGGTCGCCGTGTCGCCGAATTGGCCGACAGCAAGGACGTGGACGGCATCGTGATCACCCACGGCACCGACACCCTTGAAGAAACCGCCTACTTCCTGAACCTGGTGGAAAAAACCGACAAGCCTATCGTGGTGGTCGGTTCCATGCGCCCAGGCACCGCGATGTCGGCAGACGGCATGCTTAACCTGTACAACGCCGTTGCGGTCGCGGGTAGCAAGGATGCACGGGGCAAAGGCGTGCTGGTGACCATGAACGACGAGATCCAATCTGGCCGCGACGTCAGCAAGATGATCAACATCAAGACCGAAGCGTTCAAGAGCCCATGGGGCCCGCTGGGCATGGTCGTCGAGGGTAAATCCTACTGGTTCCGCCTGCCGGCCAAGCGTCACACCATGGATTCTGAGTTCGACATCAAGACCATCAAAAGCCTGCCTGACGTTGAAATTGCCTACGGCTATGGCAACGTGAGCGACACTGCCTACAAGGCATTGGCCCAAGCGGGTGCCAAAGCGATCATTCACGCCGGTACCGGCAATGGGTCAGTATCGTCCAAGGTCGTTCCAGCGCTGGTGGAATTGCGTAAACAAGGCGTGCAGATCATTCGCTCTTCCCACGTCAACGCCGGTGGCATGGTTCTGCGTAACGCCGAACAGCCAGACGACAAATACGACTGGGTCGCCGCCCTTGACCTGAACCCGCAGAAAGCCCGCATCCTGGCCATGGTCGCCCTGACCAAGACCCAGGACAGCAAGGAACTGCAACGGATCTTCTGGGAATACTGATCCCTGCTGATTCATCTGTAGAAAGATGCTTTTGTGGCGAGGGAGCTTGCTCCCGCTGGGCTGCGAAGCGGCCCAAAATACTTGCGGGCGCTACGCACCCGAGCGGGAGCAAGCTCCCTCGCCACATTCAGCCCCTCTCCCCCCGAACCTCAACAAACTCCCTGATTCGCTGTCAGACGAACTTCTTGAAATTTAAGCAGTTGCGAAATTGCCTACAGTTAAATACTGTATGTGCGTACAGCCCATTAAGGAATGCTCTGTGGCAAAGCCCTCTTCCGCAGCACCTGCAGCGCCTGACGCCTATCAGCGCCTGGCTATCCGCGTGCAAAAAATCATCAACTCGACCAACGCGCAGAAAGCCAAGGCGGCGTTGATCTTCCGTTTACCCGAGGAACCGGAGAACGATTGGCAACGTTTACTGGAAGAGATTGCAGAAAATGACAACGTCACCCTCGCCTATCGGGACGACGGTGGCGTGCAGATTTTTTGGGTTGTGCCGAAGGAAGATTGATTGTGAGTGCCCGTTTTATTGCTGTGTGCTGTCTGTTTTTAGCCTTCACCGCCAACGCCCAAGCCCCTCGCACCTTCAGCGAAGCCAAGAAAATCGCCTGGAAGCTCTACGCGCCGCAATCCACCGAATTTTATTGCGGCTGCAAATACACCGGTAACCGGGTGAACCTGAAAGCCTGCGGTTACATCCCCCGCAAAAACGCCAACCGCGCTGCACGCATTGAGTGGGAACACATCGTGCCGGCCTGGCAAATCGGACATCAGCGCCAATGCTGGCAAAATGGCGGGCGAAAAAACTGCACGCGCCATGATGAGGTGTTCAAGCGCGCCGAGGCAGACCTGCACAACCTGGTGCCGAGCATCGGCGAAGTGAATGGTGACCGTAACAACTTCAGTTTTGGCTGGCTGCCGGTGCAAAGCGGGCAGTACGGCTCATGCCTGACCCAGGTGGACTTCAAGGCGAAGAAAGTCATGCCGCGCCCGTCCATTCGCGGGATGATCGCACGCACGTATTTTTATATGAGCAAGCAGTATGGCCTGCGCCTGTCGAAGCAGGACCGGCAATTGTATGAAGCCTGGAACAAGACCTATCCGGTGCAAACCTGGGAGCGCCAGCGCAACCAGACAGTGGCGTGCGTAATGGGACGTGGTAATGAATTCGTCGGCCCGGTCAACCTGAAGGCCTGCGGCTGACTGTGGGCGGGGGGGCCGCCCACTTCGCCCACTACTGCGCAGCCTTGTGTTCGATAATCTCCGACACGGTGTCGTTTTTCTTGGCCCGCGCCATTTTTTCGTTTAGCAGCGCCTGCTTGGCTTCGGCCTCGGCTTTGGTCGCGAACGGCCCCAATAGCACCTCATCCTTGCCGTCGACTTTCACAATGTAGAAATTGAACCCGTGCTCCAGCAACCAGGCGGTTAGGTCGGTGATCGCCTGCAGCTTATGGTCCGGCGGGCCGACCCGTATATCCCATTCCTGAGCGGCAATCGCACCGGTTTGCGGCAGGCTTTCGGTCACGGCAGGCTTGGCCTTGGGGGCGTCGACCGACTTACCTTCACCGCATCCGGCCAACGCCAACACCACAATTGCCATCGCTACTTTACGCACTGCCCTGCTCCTTTGAGGATCAAAGAGGCAACTTTACCATTCACTGTCTATTCTGGCCGTCATAAACGTTGGCTTAAACAATGCGAATCATGTATCGCGACCTGTATGATACCGCCATGGGAATTAATGTCGCCTCTATGCGTCCTAGAAAGAGGCAGTCACAGGGAAGCGCTTCGCAGTAAGCTACACACATCCGACACCTACCCTGTCTGAAACATGTGTCCTTAAAAGTAATTCAAGGAGAAGTCCATGCTTATACTCACCCGCAAAGTCGGTGAAAGCATAAACATCGGTGATGACATTACGATCACCATCCTGGGCGTTAGCGGCCAGCAAGTACGAATCGGCATCAACGCACCTAAGGATGTTGCCGTGCATCGCGAGGAGATTTACCAGCGTATCCAGGCCGGCCTGACTGCACCCGACAAAAACCAGACGCCTTGAAACGCCTCCAGTAGCCAGCCTTTTCGTTCACTGTAACGGCTGGCGAAAACCCAATTGGCCTGTTCGCGCTTCCGCGCGAGACCAGCGCACCTTGAGCCCTCCCTTCGCTGCAAGATGAAACTGTCAGGGTATCCGGAACTTGTCGCGCTATTGGCAGCCCAACTTCTGACACTTTATCCTGCCGTCCGAGTGCATTTCGGGAACACGTCGATGAGGCCAGCCGCGTCGCAACCGCTTGTTTCAAAATCCTGGATGATCGCCCTGCTGATAGGGCTGGTCTTCGTGGCACTCGGATGCTGCTTAAGAATGGAAGTGGAAGGGGCTGATCCCGACACCCATTCCTGGTTGGATCTTGCGCTTCTGCTCTGCGGCTACCTGCTTGCGTTCTGCCTCAAGCCCATCCAGAAGGTGATCTTGCGCAAGCTGCGTCAGCGTGCAGCTCATCGCACCCATGAAAAAACCGCACGCTGAGGGCGGTTACCTGTTATCGGATCGCCGGTATTTACAGCGCCGCCGCACCACCTATCATTGGGCTTGCGCAGTCAGCCAAAGGGGCAGATACAGATGGACACCCTCAGTAAAGCCCAGATCGAATCAGCACTGGCAGCGCGCCTGCCCAGCTATACCGTTGAGTGCACGCTGCATGCCGACGGTACTCTCTCAGCCGTTCTCAGCGGCCCGGGAACCGATCACTTCGCCATTACCGGCATCGTGCGCGCGCATTATCACGGTATAGAAGCCATCAACCGGCTCGCCACCGAGATACTCAGGGAAATGGTGGTGTCGCGCCAGGGGATGAAAAACAGCCGGCTGCAGGCACTGTCCGATCCCATCGACTGCATGGAAGGCCGAGACCGGTAACGGGCTCGGCCTTCCACGTATCATGGCGCCAACGAACTTAAGGACAGCAAGCCATCAGCCCCACGCTCGGCTTTCAACGCACCGTATTGCTCGATGCAAGCATGGGCGGTCACCATCGGCGTCAAGTGTGTCGAGGTCACCACCATGATATCCGCCCCCGCCGCTTCCCCAGCCTGAATACCCACTGTGGCGTCCTCGAACACCAGACAGTCTTGCACCGGCACGCCCAGGCGCCGAGCACCCAGCACATAACAGGCCGGATCGGGCTTGCCCGTCTTCACATCTTCGGCTGTCACCAGTACCGCCGGCACGGGGATGCCCGCTGCTTGCAGCCGGCGCACGGCCAATGCCTTTGGCGCTGAGGTGACCAACGCCCATTGATCGACGGGCAGGCTCGCCAAAAACGCCACCGCGCCGGGAATCGCCACGATGCCTTCGACATCGTCCAGCTCAGCCTCGGTGATCCATTGGGCTTCTACCTGTGGATCGACGCCCGGCAATGCCTGGCGGGTGATCGTATCAATCGCGCGGGCGCCATGAATGGTGTGCAGAAACGCTTCCACATCCAAGCCATGCCGTGCAGCCCAGATGCCCCAGACGCGCTCCGCAGCGGCAATGGAGTTGAGCAGGGTCCCGTCCATATCGAACAGAAAGGCGCGGTAACGCCGGGTAAATACATTTGGAGTTGGGCTGGACACTGCGCGGCTTCCTCATGGGCTGGGCCCTGCAATCTACGGATCACCTCGACGCTTGTAAACGCCGAGTCCTGGCCCGTCAGTTCCAAGGCAAAAATGACGAACTTGTCATGATCCTGTTGGTTGGCTGTTGGGGTCGCCTGGTTACCGTGAGCTCACTACCCACCCGGAACGTGAGACACCACCATGAAACTCTTCGCCTTAGGCTTCGCCGCTTTGCTTGCCACTGGCTCGGTATTCGCTGCCGACACCGCCCCCGCCACCCACGTGATCCACGATAAAACCGGCTTCTTCGTGCACCTGGATGTCGCCAAGGTGCTGTCGAGCACCGACACCTACGGCCAATGCGGGGTTGTGCCGGCGCAACTGCGCTACCTGGACCACCAAGACCGCGAACATGTGCTGGATTACCAAGTCCAGGGCACCGGTTGCGCCAATGACAATTGATCGGGCTACACTGGCGCAACTTATTGGAGCAGAGCACCTTCCATGAACATCCTCGTAGTCGAAGACGAACCCAAGGCCGGTAATTATCTGCTCAATGGCCTGCAGGAGCTGGGGCATTGCGTAAGCCTGGCCCGCGATGGCGTGGACGGCTTGCACCAGGCCCTTGAAACGCCGTTCGACGTGATCGTACTGGACGTGATGATGCCGAAAATGGATGGCTGGGAAGTGCTGCGCCGCCTGCGCAAAGAAGCCGATACGCCGGTGCTGTTCCTCACCGCCCGCGATGACATCGCCGACCGCATCAAAGGCCTTGAGCTGGGTGCCGATGACTACCTGATCAAGCCCTTTTCGTTCGCCGAACTGGTGGCGCGCCTGCGTACCCTCAACCGTCGTGGCCCGAGCCGGGATGAAGAACAACTGCAAATCGCCGACCTGCACATTGACGTACTCAAACGTCGGGTCACCCGCGCCGGCACGCGCATTACCCTGACCAACAAAGAGTTCGCCCTGCTGCATCTGTTCGCGACGCACCAGGACCAGGTGCTGTCCCGCTCGCTGATTGCTTCGCGGGTATGGGACATGAACTTCGACAGCGACACCAATGTGGTGGATGTCGCCGTGCGCCGCCTGCGCCTGAAAATCGACGACCCGTTCCAGCTCAAGCTGATCCACAGCGTACGGGGCATTGGCTACCGCTTCGATACCCAGCCATGAACCGCCAACACCCTTACTCCCTGACCCTGCGCCTTGCACTGATCTTCGCCCTGCTCGCCTTTGCCCTGCTGGCCACCCTGGGCGTGGCGCTGTACCGGGAACTGGAGCGCGAACTGATCCGCCGCGACGACGCCGCGCTGATATCGCGGGTGGATCAGCTGCGCAACCTGCTCAACGACAGCAATACCCTGGACCTGATCAAGACCAAGCCAGAGCTGTTCCAGAACATGTTGGGCAATCGCGAATCCGTGCTGAGCATTGCCGCCCCCGGCAAACAGCCACTGCTGCTGGTAAACCCGGGGAATATTGAGTTGCCGTCGATCCAGCCGCTCCCCAAGGATCACAAACTCATGTTGAGCGACGTGCAACATTTGCCAGGCCTGAACGGTATTCCCTTCTCGCTGGTGGCCGTGGCTATCGACTCCGGCGACCTGGGCAGCCTGCAAATCACCAGCGGCCGCCTGATGACAGAGCGCACCGCGGTGCTCGCCAGTTATCGACTCAGCGTATACATCCTGGCGAGTATCGCCGCGATCATCCTGGCGCTGGTGGGTTACCTACTGGTTCATCGCGGCTTGCTGCCATTGCGCCGCCTGGCCCGGCATGCCCAAGGGATCGGCGTCAGCAACCTGGCCGAACGGCTCGACAGCCACGGCGCACCGAAAGAGTTGCTGCCCATGATCGACTCGTTCAACACCATGCTTGAACGCCTGGCCAAAGGCTTTGTACAACTGGGCCAAGTGTCCACCGACATGGCCCATGAACTGCGCACCCCGATCAACAACCTGCTCGGCGAAACCCAGGTTGCCCTGCAGCAGCAGCGCAGCATCGAGAGCTACCAGCAACTGCTGGCCTCCAATGTCGAAGAGCTGGAACGCCTGGCGCGAATGCTCGACAACATGCTGTTCCTGGCCCGCACCGACCCCGCCAGCGCACTGCGCCAGCGCCAGGCGCTGGACGCGGCGGATGAAGTGGAACGCATCGCGGATTACTTCGAGGGGTTGGCCGGTGATGTGGACATGCACATCACCGCCTTGGGCGAAGGGGTGATTTGGGCTGAACCGATGTTGCTGCGCCGTGCCCTGGCCAACCTGTGCGCCAACGCCATCAAATATGGCGCGCCGGGCTCGGAACTGAGTATCCAGGCAGTGCCGGATGGTGCGGGCATCAACCTGAGGGTCAGCAACCACGGCCAGACGATCCCGGCCGAGCACCTGCCGCGGCTGTTCGAACGGTTCTACCGGGTGGATGAATCCCGCGAGCGGTCATCCCAGTCCAACGGACTGGGACTCTCGATCGTAGCGACCATCATGCAACTGCATAACGGGCGGTACCGCGTAAGCAGTGAAGATGGCGTAACCTGTTTTGAGTTGTTTTTCCCCGGCCGTGAAGCCTGAAGGCGCTGCAACTCAATCAAACGCACCGTTCAGAACTTCGTAGATGATACCGGTCGCAATGGCCACCAATATCAAGTCGGTTCCCGCTTGCTGCCACTCGTAACCGTCGTAGCGAGGCAACTGACCCAGCAAGCGGCCGTCCAGCTTCTTGGCAATACCGGGCGGCAGGGGCTTGCCGCGTGCCAGGTTTTTCTGAATGCCAGGCGGTAAGGCTGGCCCTGGGCTCCAATAATCGCGGTGACCGCCCAGCACGTTCAGTACGAGACCGCGATCAACGCTGAAGTCATTCCTGGAGGGCCCGCCATTGTCCTTGCCCTTACCTTGCCCACCCTGGGCATTACCTTTGTTATTACCCTGGCCTTTACCCTTGTCCTGCCCACCATAGGCATCACCCTTGGTATTGCCTTGGCCTTTGCCCTGCCCACCGTAGACATCACCTTTATTGTTACCCTGGCCTTTGCCATTGCCTGGATCTGCAAGGGCAAGGCCACTGGTCACGGACAGTGCAAGGGACAACGCAACCGACACAAACTTCGTACGCTTTAACATGGCGACTTCCCAACGCAAATATGTGCTTGAACTGTAGTTGAAATCGCAACACAGCGTACCCAAACAACAGCGCCTGCCGTCAGCTCACCTGACCACCACTCAAGGCGATATCTACTTGGGTTTGCCAGGCTGCCAACGCCGCAACCCTCAAACCCTCGACTATTGTCGATAGCGCCATCGAAGGCTCGCCCGCGTCAGGCAAACCAGGTACGTGAATAAATCCACTGCGCACCCCAGTCCCCACCAAGGCGTGCTGCAAGCGATAAAACACCTGATTGCACACAAACGTCCCCGCCGTCTGCGATACCGAGGCCGCAACACCCGCCTCACGCACCGCCTTGACCATGCCCTTGATCGGCAACGTCGAGAAGTACGCCGCCGGGCCGCCATCCACTACCGCAATATCAATCGGCTGCGCCCCCAGATTGTCGGGAATACGCGCATCGTTTACGTTGATCGCAACGCGCTCGATGGAAATATCACTGCGCCCAGGCCCCAGGCCCGTGGCGATGACCATTGCCGGCCGCAGTTCGTTGATCAACTGGAGCAAGGTTTCGGCAGCGGTGGCAAATGCGCAGGGCAAGCAACGCGCAACCATCTGCACCCCCTCGTACAACTGCACACCGTCCAACTGGCGCACGGCCTCCCAAGAGGGGTTTACCGCCGCCTTATCAAAGGGCTCGAAGCCCGTCAGCAATACGTTTTGCACAGTGGCCTCACATCAACAGATAGAGCAGCACGATATTGACCACCAGCATCATCAGCGCCGTGGGTATTTGGGCTTTGATCACCGCATTTTTATCCGGCAGCTCCAGTAGCGCCGCCGGTACGATATTGAAGTTGGCCGCCATCGGCGTCATCAACGTACCGCAATAGCCAGAGAACATACCAATCGCCGCCATCACTGCAGGGTTGCCGCCGTAAATCCCCACCAGCACCGGCACGCCGACGCCACCGGTCATGACCGGAAAGGCCGCAAAACCATTGCCCATGATCACGGTAAACAAGGCCATGCCCAACACATAGACCATCACCGCCACCAACTTGTAATCCAGGTTGATGTAGGTGGTGGTGACATGAGCGACTGCCGTACCCACCCCGGCCTCATTGAACAACAGCCCGAGCATCGCCAGCATTTGCGGGAGCACCATGGCCCAGCCCAGGGCTTCGGTCAGGCGACGGGATTCGCGTAACGCTTGTACCGGCGTATCCCGGGTCAGCCAGCAGGCCAGGCCAAGGGCGATCAGGCAACCGATGCCGAGGGAGACAAAGGTGGTGTTCTTCGGGTCCAGCAGCGGTACACCGCCGATTTCGGTGTGTTTTAGCAACACTGAACCAATCACCGTGGTCAGCGGAATCGCCAACGCCGGGATGAACAGTTTGTGGCCCAGGCGCCCGGCACTGGCGCGGGACGCCTTGTCGTGCAATTCGGCATGGCGGCCACGACCAACGCCGCCCAAGCCCGCAATCAATGCCATCACCACCACACCCACTCCGATGACCACCGAAGGCAGGCGCTCGCCTATAAGGAACGGTACGGCGAACAACAACCAGAACAGCGCACTGGACCAGCGCTTGGGGTGGGAACGGTCGAGCAGGATCATGCCGGCGGTGATCAGCAACAGCACGCCCGCCAGCCAGTACAGGTATTGAATGGAAATAATCATTGAGCAGCCTCCACCGGAGCGGTGGCCGAGCTCATTTCGCGGGTCAAGCGCCGGTCGAAACGATGCAACCGGATAGCGTGAATGATGAAGGCGCAGATCGCCGTCGGGATGCCCCACACCGCAATGTGCAGCGGCTCCACATCAATCCCCGAGCCAAGCAGGAAGGTGTGCATCAACGCAATCGCACCAAAGGCCACGAAGATGTCCTCACCAAAGAACAACCCGACGTTGTCGGTGGCAGCGCACATGGCCAGTACCTTGTGGCGCAGCTTGTCAGGCAGCTTGCCATAACGTTTTTCTGCAGCGCCCTCGGCCATCGGCGCCAGCAGCGGCCGAACCATCTGCGGGTGCCCACCCAGGCTGGTCAACCCCATGGCCGCCGTGGACTCACGCACAAACAGATAAATGATCAGCAAGCGCCCGACCGTGGCGCGTTCGAAGCGTGCGATCCAGTTCTGCGCATGCAGGCGCAGGCCATGGCGCTCCAGCAGGCCAATCACCGCCAGCGGCAATAACAGAATCAGTTGCAGCGCACGGGTCTGAAGGAAGCCATCGCCCATGGTGGCGAGAATTTTTTCCAGCGGGAACTGGGCGGCAAGCCCGGTGGCGATGGCGGCTGCGGTGACCACCAACAGCGGATTGAAGCGCAATACAAAGCCGACCACGATGACAAGTACGCCGATCAACGGCCATAAGTTCACAACAGTTTGCATGGCGGGGAGGTCCTTTAGTGCGCGCTGCGGCGCCATTACAGCAGGATGTGGGCAAAGGGCTCACAGCGTGAAAGTGGCGTGCAGTCGGCTCGGTTTTTTATTGTTGACCTGGAAGGTCGAGCGTCAGTGGCGCAACTTTGCTGCCTAAGGCCGGGGGTGTCCAACAAGAAAAATTGTTGCTGCAAACCAATAATTTTTGTGGGGGGATGGCTTCGGGCGGTACGGTGCCATGCAGAGATTCAGCGCAGTTTTTTTGGAAAAGTCGTGAAGATGAACTCGCTAGGGCGTCGGCAGGGAAAATTCCTGATCAGCGCCTATACTCCACGATGCAGCTGTGTGTACTTGGAGTTCATTCACGGCGTCATGCCGACAATGAGGGTTCCCGCTATGTATGCCGGACAAATGAGTAGTATGGCGACCACGCTTGGCGAAATACGCTGCCAGCTGTTCGCCCAGGTAATTTGCCTGCTGGCGGTGGCGACGCTTTTCGCCTGATTGGACATACAAGCCCAGAAGGACGCTGCCCGGCGTCTTGACTTTCCCTTGCCCAAATTTCAGGCAACAAAAAAGGGCCCACCTTTCGGTGAGCCCTTCCAGACCGCCCAGCAGAGCGGATTTTGTTTGGTAGGCGCGATTGGACTCGAACCAACGACCCCCACCATGTCAAGGTGGTGCTCTAACCAACTGAGCTACGTGCCTGCTGTGAGGCGGCATTCTACGGAATTCCGAAGGGGTGTCAACATCTTTTTTGCAGCTAACCCTATGAATATGCGAATTTTTTATTTGCGCCGGGTACACCCGTGATTTTCGGGTGGCTGGCAGGCAATTTTCAACTCAGGTAGGATCGGCGCACTCGTAAAAAATATAAAACAGAGGTTCCAGGATGGCGAACACCCCCTACCCCCAGTCGTATTACGCCGCTTCCGCGAATGCAGTTCCGCCCCGTCCTGTGTTGCAAGGTGAAGTCGAGACCGATGTGTGCGTGATCGGGGCCGGCTATACCGGGCTTTCCAGTGCGCTGTTTTTGCTGGAGAACGGCTTTCGCGTCACGGTGCTGGAAGCCGCCAAGGTGGGTTTTGGTGCTTCGGGTCGCAACGGTGGGCAGATCGTCAACAGCTACAGCCGCGATATCGACGTGATCGAGCGCAGCGTCGGGCCCCAGCAGGCGCAGTTGTTGGGGCAGATGGCGTTTGAAGGTGGCAGGATCATCCGTGAGCGCGTGGCCAAGTACCAGATCCAGTGCGACTTGAAGGACGGTGGCGTGTTCGCCGCCCTCAACAGCAAGCACATGGGCCACATGGAGTCGCAAAAGCGCCTGTGGGAGCGCTACGGCCATACGCAACTGGAGTTGCTGGACGAGCGCCGCATCCGCGAGGTGGTGGCCTGTGACAACTATGTGGGGGGTTTGCTGGACATGAGCGGTGGCCATATCCACCCGCTCAACCTGGCGCTCGGTGAAGCCGCGGCTGTGGAATCCCTGGGCGGCACGATCTATGAGCAATCGGCAGCGGTGCGCATTGAGCGCGGTACCAATCCGGTGGTACACACCGCCGAAGGCAGGGTCAGGGCCAAGTTCATTATCGTCGCGGGGAACGCTTACCTGGGCAACCTGGTGCCGGAGCTGGCGGCCAAGTCGATGCCGTGTGGCACCCAAGTGATCACCACGGCGCCACTGGGCGATGAAGTAGCCAAGACTTTATTGCCACAGGATTACTGTGTCGAGGACTGCAACTACCTGCTCGACTACTACCGCCTCACCAGCGACAAGCGCCTGATCTTCGGCGGCGGCGTGGTCTATGGCGCGCGGGACCCGGCGAATATCGAAGCGATCATCCGACCGAAAATGCTCAAGGCCTTTCCGCAACTGAAGAACGTGAAGATCGACTACGCCTGGACCGGCAATTTCCTGCTCACCCTGTCGCGTTTGCCGCAGGTCGGTCGCCTGGGTGACAACATCTATTACTCCCAGGGCTGTAGCGGCCATGGCGTGACGTACACGCACTTGGCAGGCAAAGTACTGGCGGAGGCCTTGCGAGGTCAGGCTGAGCGTTTTGATGCGTTTGCGGGCTTGCCGCATTACCCGTTCCCGGGTGGGCAAATGTTGCGCACGCCGTTTGCGGCGCTGGGGGCTTGGTACTACGGGTTGCGGGATAAATTCGGGATGTAAACACAGGCAAACTGTGGCGAGGGAGCTTGCTCCCGCTGGAGTGCGTAGCGCTCCCAGGCTTTTGGGGCCGCTTCGCAGCCCAGCGGGAGCAAGCTCCCTCGCCACATTTACATAAAGCCTTCAAGCAAAGATGCGCTTCAGAGCTGGTCACGTGCAATCCCGCTACGAATCCGTACGATATCGGCCAATACCGCCAACGCAATTTCCGACGGCGTCCTGCTGCCCAGGTTAAGCCCGATGGGCGCGTGTATCCGCGCCAGTTCAGGCTCCCCCAACCCACCGACGCGGCGCAGTCGCTCAAACCGTTTCTGCGAGGTCTGCAACGACCCCATCACGCCAATGTAGAACGCGTCGGTACGCACCGCTTCCATCATCGCCAGATCGTCGATACGCGGGTCATGCGTCAGCGCCACCACCGCCGTATCACGGTGACAGCCGCCGTCGGCAATAAACACCGACGGCAACTGGCGACGAATCTCCACGCCATTGAGCACCACGCCTTCGAGCACCTCCTCGCGTGGGTCGCAGAGAATTACTTCAAACCCAAGGCCGACTGCAAACTCGGCACACGCCTGCGCCACGCTGGAGTACCCGGCCAGCAATAGACGCTGAGCCGCACCGACGCGGATGTGTACCCGCGCACTGTCACGCTCGATGCGCGCGCCCTGCTCACAATCAGCGACCAGGCTGCGCTCCCCGCTGGCCAGGTCGACCTGGCGAATCAAGCGGCGCTGCCCGAGCAGCGCCGACTCCACTTCACGCAGGTGCGCCTGCACCTCGCAGTCAGGCTCGAACTTCTCAACCAATACATCGAGAATGCCGCCGCAGGGCAGGCTGACCCGCGAGCGCGGATCGTCCCCTGCGCCGTAGCGCACCACGTTGACCGCATCGAAAAACGCACCTTCGGCGACGCGCTCGAGAAAGTCTTCCTCGACGCAACCACCCGACAACGACCCAATCCACTGCCCAGCGGCGTTCACCGCCAACAGCGAACCCGGCGCCCGCGGCGCCGAGCCGTAGGTGGCCAGCACGGTGCACAGCCAAAGGCGCTGCCCCGCCATCGACCACGCCAGCGCCCGTCGCACCACTTGCAGATCCAGATGCTGCATGTCAGTGCGCCTTGCGCTCGATGGACGGCGCCTCAGCCTGCAGCTTCTGCACATCGCTCACCGCCAGCTCCGCCGACTGCCCACCCCAACCTTGGCGCAGGTAATTGATCAAATCGGTGAGTTGTTCCGGGCTGAGTTTTCCCGCGAAGCCCGGCATCGGTTGCATATGCTCGAACCCGGAGAACTTCTGCTCGCCGATCCCGTCCTCGATCACCCGCACAAGGTTACGCGGGTCTTCCAGCCGCAGCGTGGTGTTGCCGCGCATCGCCACCGCGATGTGTGGCTTGCCTTCGCCACCCGCAGCATGGCAACCGGCACAGACGTTCAGGTATTCCTGGCGGCCGCGCTGAGCGCTCGGGCCGAGCTTGTCCACCGGCACTTCGACCAACGCCTTGGCTGCCGGCGGTTTATCGCCGAGCAGGAAGGTCGCCATCGCGGCCAGGTCCGTATCGCTCAGGCCCTGGGTGCTGTTGTGGAACACCGGGAACATCTCGTTGAACATCGTCCCTTGGGCGCTCATGCCGTGCTTGAGGAACGTGGCCAGGTCCTGCTCATTCCAGCCGCGCGCGGCCAGGTCCGTGGCGAGCAGGCTGGGCGCCAGATAGCCATTGAGGATGCCGCCGGTCAGGCGCTTGTCCAGCTCCATCGCACCGGGCAGGCCACGTGGCGTGTGGCATTCGCCGCAGTGGCCGAGCACTTCGACCATGTACTGGCCGCGCTTCCAGGCTTCGCTCTTGCCTTCGGCCGGTTCCAGTTTCAGCGCTTTGCCGTACAGCACGTTCCAGCCCATCAAGCCCAGGCGCACGTTGAAGGGAAAGCTCAGGCTCGTGACCGGCGCTGCACGCTCGATCGGCTCGATGGTTTTGAGGTACGCATGAATGGCGTCCGAGTCTTCACGCGGCATCAGGTGGTACGAGGTGTAGGGCATCGCCGGATACAAGTACACACCGTCGCGACGCTTGCCTTCGGTCAACGCAGCGAAGAACTCGTCATCGCTGTACAAGCCGATGCCGTGTTCTTTGCTTGGCGTGATATTGGTGCCATAGATGGTGCCAAACGGCGAGACAATCGGCAGGCCGCCGGCAAACGGCGCGCCGCCCGGTGCAGTGTGGCAGGCCATGCAGTCAGCGGCGCGGGCGAGGTATTCGCCGCGCTTGGCCTGATCATCAGCGTGGGCAAACAATACCGGCGCGGCCAGGCCGACCGCCAAGGCCAGGCGGGTCAGAAAAAGCTTCATGCTTAACCCTCCTTGACCAGGCCGAGATCGGTCAGCACGTTGCGGGTGGCGTTGTAATAACGCACGTACCCGGTACAACGGCAGACGTGATGACCGAGGCTGTCCTCGATGACTTGTTCCAGCTTGCTGTGCACGGTCGGCTGGCGTTGCAGTTTCTCCACCAACACGGTCGCCGCGTTGACGAAGCCCGGCGCGCAATAGCTGCACTGAAAGGCGAACTCATCCACGAAGCGCTGCTGGATCGGGTTGAGCTCAGTGACCTGGCCCGACTCATCGCGCTTGGCGTGGCCTTCGATAGTGCGCACTTGCTTGCCTTCGAAGTAATGCGCGCCAGTGATGCAGGTGCGCACTTCTTCGCTGGTGCCGTCCGGGTTGTCGACGATCACCACACAGGCGTGGCAAATGCCTTGGCCGCAGCCCAACCGCGAGCCGGTGAGGTTTTTGTATTCGTGCAGGTAGTCGATCATCGGCAGGTCATCAGGGATGTCCACCGGGCCGACGGGTTGACCATTGAGGGTCAGTTGAAGCGGACGGTTAGCCATTGAGGGCCTCCTTGATGCGTGCAGCCGTGATTGGCAGGTCGCGAACACGTTTACCGATGGCGTGTGCCACCGCATTACCGATGGCCCCGACAATCGGGATCATCACCACTTCAGCGATACCTTTGGACGGGTCGCTTGGCGACAGCGCCGGCAGAATCTCCGAGGTCTGCTTCCACACGGCAACATGACGTGCCATCGGCAGACGGTAGCGGTTGAAGTTCCAGTCGCCCTCCCCCGGCCCGCCTTCGTACAACGGCATTTCCTCCATCAAGGCGTGACCGATGCCCATGGCCACACCGCCTTCGAGCTGGCCCTTGACCAACTCCTCAACCAGCACACGCCCGCACTCGACCCACGAATGGTGATTGAGCACTTCGACCTGCGCTGAACCCTTGTTGACCTTCAACTCGACCAACGTGGCGACGGGGCTGTAGTACGTCACCGCAGCGTTATTCAACTGGGTGGCGGGATAGCTGACGTTCTGGCGATCGAGCAGGTGGAAACCGGCAGTGCTCATCAGCGCCTGCTTGGCTTTCGGTGCGCCATCGCCGTATTTCACCGCCAGACCGTCGAGCGGCAGGCGCTCGCGCACGCCGTCGATGCTGTACTCAGCCTCGGCCCAGCTCCAGCGGTTGAACCCGTGGACCGTGGCAGCGGTGACCAGGCCGCGCTCATGAGCGCGCTTGGCCAGTTCTTCAAAGCTCAATGGCTGCATGCCGTTGGCGGTGAGCTTGCCGTCCACCCAATGCGCGTCTTCGCGGCGCACCACATAAGGGTTGGCCTGGCCGCCGAACGGGCCCTGGCGCCAGATCTCCAGCGCAGCCGGCCACAAGCCGTGGTTGAACAGAACGCGCGCCGCTTCACGGGTGGCATGGCTGAAGTAGTACGCCGAGTTGGTCGCGGACGACGCCGACGCGAGCTTGCCCACCCAACGCGGGTTGCGCAGCAGGTTGTCCTGCTCGGCCTGGCTCATGGTGTAAGGGTTGCCGCCGGTGACCAGCTGCATTTCCTGCCATTGTGTTTCACCGGTCTTCACTTCGTGGGCCGGGCTGCCGAGGAAGTCGGCAACCACCAGCGACTGCGAAGTGGACATGCCGGTGCCGATTTCGATTCCGATGTGGCGCAGGCTGATGCGACCGTCAGCGCTGAATTCAACACTGGCCATCGGCGCTTCGGAACCGGTGCCGAAGTCTTTCTGGCAGATGGCAAAACCGACGCCATACCAGTTATCCGGGTCTGCGGCTTCGCGTTGTTGCTTGATCGCGTCGCGGTTTTTCCACACATCGTGCGCAGCGGCCTTATCGAGAATTTCGTGCAACCGTAACGCACCGGCAGGGATCGCGCCCTGGGTGTTCTTCATGCCCGAACGCAGTGCGTTCTTGCGCCGCAGCTCGATGGCATCTACACCGAGTCGACCGGCTATTTCGTCGACCATCATTTCGGTCGCCGCCATGCTTTGCAGGGTGCCGTAGCCACGCATCGAACCGGCTTCAACGCCACGGGAGTGGTACGCAGTGACCTGCAGGTCGTTCTGCGGCATGTAGTAAATCGACTGCGCCGCCGTGGCGCCGACCGCAGCCACCGATGGGCTGTAGTTGATCCGGCCACCGCCGTCGACGCTCATGTCGGCGAGGAAGATTTTGAAGCTGTGGTCGTTCTTGTCGACTGCCAACTGATAGCGGATATCGAACGGGTGACGCTTGATGCCGCTCTGGAATTGCTCGTAACGGTCGTTGGCCAGGCGCACCGGCACACCGGCGCCATACAACGCAGCGAGGGCGGCGTAGTAGACGAAAATGTTGTGGTCTTTGGAACCGTAACCCACGGTGTAACCCGGGTGCATGTTCAGATGAGCCAGGCCGAAGCGCGACGGCGAGATCATTTTGGCGGTCTCGGTCGCAACTTCCAATGGGCACTGGGTGGCCACCACGAAGTGCAGGGTTTTGGTTGCTGGATCGTACCAACCGTTGCCGTTGTCCGGCTCCATGGCGGCCGGTTCGATCGATGGGGTTTTGTAGCGCTCGTCAAACACTAGCCAGTTGTCCGGTGGCGTGTTGATCTGGCTCTTCATGCGCTCGGCGTAGAACAGCCCGCGCTCGGTCAGGTTGCCGTGCAGGTTCGGCTGGGAATTCCACACTGGGCGACGGTTTTTCAGCATCGGGAACAGGATCGAATCCTTGAGGCTGGCGAATTCGTCTTCGTCGGCCGAGGTCGGGCCACCCACGCGCACGTAGCGGAAGCTACCGTAGGGGTCACCTTCGTAATACGGCACTTTGGCGCCGTAACGAATCGCCTTGTCATTGAACTTGAGTTTGTTCTTGGCCTGACGGAAACGCTCGAAGTCGTTCCAGATCAGGATCGCCACCGGGTGACCGATGAACATCGGCACTTTGCCCTCGGGCAGCAATGGGTCCGGCGCATGTTCTTCCGGGAAGACGATACCGTCTTTGTCCAGGTCGGCAGCGGTGACAATGCGGTCCGGCTGCAACTCGGCGCCAAGCCACGACAGGTCGTAGCCCGCGTAGATCTGGTCGGCCTTGATGGTTTTGAGCAACATGGCGTGACCTTGCTGCTGGGGCCAGCCAGGCATGTCCTTGGAACGGATGTCGCGGGCAAACACCTTACTGCCGCAGACTTTCGACAAGGCATCGTTACGCTGGCGCGCCTTGCCGTTATGGCCAAGCCACTTTTCAGACGGCACGGTCACGCTGTTTTCCATCAAGGCAGCCAGCGCCTGGGTGCTGAGCGGCGTGAGCGTGACACTCACACCCGCCACCAGCCCGCCCTGGAGGAACGAGCGCCGGGTTATTTCACGGTTGGACATGGATCATCCTCTGAGCGGTTATAAATCCGCCCTTATGGTTAAGTACACCGAATCTGGAGACTTGCAGAAGCCTTTCTCGACGAATCAAAAGGCCATGACGACAGTGCAAAGTTGACCGAAGGGTTAACTTTAAAGGTTTCTGCGCCTGCGGCAAATAACCACATTGAAATTTTTTGACACAAGAACGCAAAACGGCCGACAGCATCGAAATGATCTGCCGGCCGTTTGCCGATAATGAGCGCTGATGGCAGCGAAGAAGATGGGTTTTTTTCAAACCCCAGACACAAAAAAACCCGGTCTTTCGACCAGGGTCTTTGCTATCGGATCAAGGTGAGCCAGTGGCTTTCCTTGTGCTGCAAGGCGTTCAGTGTGCCTTGATGCAGATATGGCGCAGCGGACGGGACTCGAACCCGCGACCCCCGGCGTGACAGGCCGGTATTCTAACCGACTGAACTACCGCTGCGTATCGCTTGGCTGATTGAGCATGAACCCTCAACCACCTTTAAACATCTGATCGATCAGCCTTGGCTGTTCAATCTCAAGCCCGACATATCGAACCTGGAAAATATGGCGCAGCGGACGGGACTCGAACCCGCGACCCCCGGCGTGACAGGCCGGTATTCTAACCGACTGAACTACCGCTGCGCGTCGGTGCAACCTTTAACGTTGCGTCTTGCCCTAGGGCAAAACTCTCAAGAAGTGGTGGGTGATGACGGGATCGAACCGCCGACCCTCTGCTTGTAAGGCAGATGCTCTCCCAGCTGAGCTAATCACCCTTTGCTTCGTTGAGGCCGCGAAATTTACGCAGGTAGCGGACCTAAGTCAATAGCCTGCTTGAAGTTTTTCTGAAAAAGACAAAATGACTTCAAGACAGCTACCCGCCCTACTCGCTGTAAATCATCTTCTTGCTCATGCCGCCGTCCACCACGAACTCTTGCCCAGTGACGAACCCGGCCTGACGTGACAGCAACCAGGCCACCATCGCCGCCACGTCCTCCACCGTCCCCACCCTGCCCGCCGGATGCTGGGCATGATCGGCGTCGGTGAGCGGCTCTGCACGCCGCGCAGCCGGGTCACGGGCGTCGATCCAGCCAGGGCTGACTGCATTGACCCGCACTTCCGGCCCCAAGCTCATGGCCAGGGCGTGGGTCAAGGCCAACAGCCCACCTTTGCTGGCCGCATAGGCTTCGGTATCAGGCTCGGATTGACGCGCCCGGGTCGAGGCCAGGTTGACGATGGCACCGCCATGGGCACGCAGGTAAGGCGCGCAGTGCTTGGCCAGCAGCATCGGCCCACTGAGGTTGACCGCCAGCACGCGATTCCAGTACGCCAGGTCGAGGCTTTCCAGGGTGATATTGCGCGGGTCGGCCACCGCCGCGTTGCACACCAACGCATCCAGGCGCCCGAACTGCCCCAGCACCTCGGCGACACCCTGGGCCACTTGCTTCTCGTCGGCCACGTCCATGGTGATAAACCAGGCATTGTCGCCCAGCACCTTGGACACCTTGGCACCGCGCTCGCGGTCCAGGTCGGTCAGCACCACCTGCCAGCCTTCGCTGATCAGCCACGCGGCAATCCCGAGGCCAATGCCCCGCGCCGCGCCCGTCACCAGCGCCACGCGCCCGTTACTGGCCGCCGCAGCCTCCATGGACCACTCGATCACAAGGCCGCCAGCCCGCGGGCCAGGTCTGCCTGCAAGTCAGCAACATCTTCCAGGCCCACCGCGATGCGGATCAGACTGTCCCGGATGCCGGCCGCTTCACGCTCCTGCGGCGCCAGGCGCCCGTGGGAGGTGGTACTCGGGTGGGTGATGGTGGTCTTGCTGTCACCCAGGTTGGCGGTAATGGAGATCAAGCGCGTCGCGTCGATGAAGCGCCAGGCGCCGTCTTTGCCGCCCGTCACTTCAAAACTCACCACTGCACCGAAACCGCGCTGCTGGCGCTGGGCCAAGGCGTGTTGCGGGTGGCTCTTGAGGCCGGCGTAATGCACCTTCTCGATACCGTCCTGCTGCTCCAGCCACTCGGCCAGGGCCTGGGCGTTGGCGCAATGGGCTTTCATGCGCAGGCTGAGGGTTTCCAGACCCTTGAGGAAGATCCAGGCGTTGAATGGGCTGAGGGTCGGGCCGGCGGTGCGCAGGAAGCCCACCACTTCCTTCATCTGCTCGCTGCGACCGGCCACCACGCCGCCCATGCAACGGCCCTGGCCGTCGATGAACTTGGTTGCCGAGTGCACCACGATGTCCGCACCCAGCTTCAGCGGTTGCTGCAAGGCCGGGGTGCAGAAGCAGTTGTCCACCACCAGCATCGCGCCCTTGGCATGCGCGACTTCGGACAGCGCGGCGATGTCCACCAGCTCAGCGAGCGGGTTGGACGGCGATTCGACGAACAACAGCTTGGTATTGGCCTTGATGGCCGCCTCCCAACCGGACAGGTCCGCCAGGGGCACGTAGTCCACTTCAATACCGAAACGCTTGAAGTACTTCTCGAACAGGCTGATGGTCGAGCCGAACACGCTGCGCGATACCAGCACATGGTCGCCGGCGCTGCACAGGCTCATCACCACGGCCAGGATGGCCGCCATGCCGGTGGCAGTCGCCACGGCCTGCTCGGCGCCTTCCAGGGCCGCAATGCGCTCTTCGAACGCACGCACGGTCGGGTTGGTGTAGCGCGAATACACGTTGCCCGGCACTTCGCCAGCAAACCGCGCAGCGGCGTCGGCGGCGGTACGGAACACGTAGCTGGAGGTGAAGAACATCGGGTCGCCGTGCTCACCTTCCGGGGTACGGTGCTGGCCGGCGCGCACAGCCAGGGTATCGAAAGCTACGCCATCGAGGTCGCTGTCCAACCGACCGGCATCCCATTCCTGACTCATGCTGCGACTCCTTACTCAATGCTTTATTTAAGATACAAAACCGGCCCCTCAGGGCCGGTGTTTACTCAGTTGTTATACAGGTCGATGATCGCGCTGACCGCCTGGGTCTTGATCTTCGACGAGTCGTTGCGCGCCTGTTCGATCTTGTTCAGGTAGGCCTCGTCGACATCGCCGGTCACGTACTTGCCGTCGAACACGGCGCAGTCGAACTGCTCGATCTTGATCTTGCCACCGCCAACCGCTTCGATCAGGTCCGGCAGGTCCTGGTAGATCAGCCAGTCGGCGCCGATCAGGTCGGCCACATCCTGGGTCGAACGGTTATGCGCGATCAGCTCATGGGCGCTCGGCATGTCGATACCGTACACGTTCGGGTAACGCACCGCAGGCGCGGCGGAACAGAAGTACACGTTCTTCGCCCCGGCTTCGCGGGCCATCTGGATGATCTGCTTGCAGGTGGTGCCCCGCACGATGGAGTCATCCACCAGCATCACGTTCTTGCCGCGGAACTCAAGCTCGATGGCGTTGAGCTTCTGGCGTACCGACTTCTTGCGCGCAGCCTGGCCGGGCATGATGAAGGTACGGCCGATGTAGCGGTTCTTCACGAAGCCTTCGCGGAACTTGACGCCCAGGTGGTTGGCCAGTTCCAGCGCAGCGGTACGGCTGGTGTCCGGGATCGGGATGACCACATCGATATCGTGCTCGGGACGCTCGCGCAGGATCTTCTCGGCCAGCTTCTCGCCCATGCGCAGGCGCGCCTTGTAGACCGAGACGCCGTCGATGATCGAATCCGGACGCGCCAGGTAGACGTGCTCGAAGATGCATGGGGTGAGTTTCGGTGCTACAGCGCATTGACGGGTGTGCAGCTTGCCGTCTTCAGTGATGTAGACAGCCTCGCCCGGCGCCAGGTCGCGGATCAGGGTGAAGCCCAGCACGTCCAGGGACACGCTTTCGGAAGCGATCATGTACTCGACGCCTTCGTCGGTGTGACGCTGGCCGAACACGATCGGGCGAATGCCGTGGGGGTCGCGGAAACCAACGATGCCGTAACCGGTGATCATCGCCACCACCGCATAACCACCGACGCAACGGTTGTGCACGTCGATCACGGCGGCGAACACGTCTTCTTCGGTCGGCTGCAGCTTGCCACGCTGAGCCAGCTCGTGGGCGAACACGTTGAGCAGCACTTCCGAATCGGAGCTGGTGTTGACGTGGCGCAGGTCAGATTCGTAGATCTCCTTGGCCAGTTGTTCAACGTTGGTCAGGTTACCGTTGTGCGCCAAGGTGATGCCGTAAGGCGAGTTGACGTAGAACGGTTGAGCTTCGGCCGAGGTCGAGCTACCGGCAGTCGGGTAGCGCACATGGCCAATGCCCATGTGCCCGACGAGGCGCTGCATGTGACGCTGATGGAACACGTCACGCACCAGGCCATTGTCCTTGCGCAGGAATAACCGGCCGTCGTGGCTGGTCACAATACCGGCAGCGTCCTGGCCGCGGTGCTGGAGGACGGTTAGCGCGTCATACAGCGCCTGATTGACGTTCGACTTACCGACGATACCGACGATGCCACACATGCGACGCAACCCCTACTTAATGAATCTTGACTGAACACAGCTTACTGAGGCGTTTTGGCCGGTAAGAGGTGCTCCTTGAACGGAAGATCAGCGGGTACGCTGATTCCGCTGGCCAGCCACTGACTGCTCCACCCCAGGATGAGGTTCTTGGACCAGTCTGCAACCAATAGAAATTTTGGCACGAGTACCGACTCCTGCCACCACGAATCCTGCTGTACCGGCCCCAGGCTCAACAGCCCGACCGCCACGACCACCAGCAGCGCGCCACGCGCAGCCCCGAAGGCCATGCCGAGAAATCGATCGGTCCCGGAGAGGCCGGTGACACGTATCAACTCGCCAATAAGATAATTGACCATTGCCCCCACCAACAGCGTGGCGATGAACATGATGGCGCAGCCCGCGATGACGCGAGCCGAAGGTGTCTCTATGTACCCGGCCAGGTAGACTGACAGTGAACCACCGAACATCCAGGCTACGACTCCTGCGATGATCCAGGTCAGCAACGACAGTGCTTCTTTTACAAAGCCGCGGCTCAGACTGATCAAAGCGGAGATGGCGACGATTGCAACGATCGCCCAATCAACCCAGGTAAATGGCACAGTGCAGCCTACGTACGGATAAGGCGGCGCATTTTAGCAGAGCGCCGGGCTATCGGTAAGCGGTGATTGCGGGTGCTTTGCAAATCAATAGATTGTGACGGACCAATCGCATTTCAACCCCAGCACAAACCAATGTGGGAGCTGGCTTGCCTGCGATGAGCATAGGTATCTACACAACTTCGGCACGACGCTAAATCTGTGGCGAGGGAGCTTGCTCCCGTGACGGCCTGGCAGCCGACACAGATATAACTGATGCCCCGCGATCCAATGTGGGAGCTGGCTTGCCTGCGAAGACGGCCTGACAGTCAACACAGTTGGACCGTGTACATATCCATTCCTGCGGTAACGGCCACTTAGGGTTCCGCCCTGACGGCGGCTCACTTTCGAAAAGCCGGAATGCCGGCCCAGACAAAAGTAAGCAAAGCGCTCTTGCCCCACCACTCGGCACCTCGCTTAGGCTCGGTGTGCCCGTAATCCGCCAGCGTGGTTTAACGGGGCGCCTAAGATCAAAAGCAGATCAAGATCAAGAGCGGCTCGCGTCGCATCGTGGTTACCGTTGAGCTAACAGAGTTATGTAGATACCTATGCTGCGATGAGGGCGGCACGCTCGACATCGTTGTCGATTGAACCACCGCCATCGCAGGCAAGCCAGCTCCCACATTTAGAGCATATTGCCCGTTCAGCCGCGCTCGGGCTGGAAACGCACCACAAACCCGTTGAGGTTCTGCTGACGACCCAGCAAATCGCGCAGGCGATCTGCCTCGGCACGCTCGATCAGCGGCCCGACAAACACACGGTTCTTGCCGTCAGCGCTGCGGATATAAGCGTTATACCCCTGGGCACGCAGCTTTTTCTGCAAGGCGTCGGCACTTTCGCGATTGGCCAGGCTGGCCAGTTGGATCGACCAACTGATCGGCAGGCCATTAGGGTCGATGCGACTCTGCCCCACATCCGGCTTGCCAGGCGCTGCAGGCTGCGGCGCTACCGGCTTGGGCGCTGGCGCCGGTGCAGCCGGTTTGGCGGCGACAGCCGGGGCTGGCGTTGGCTTGACCACCGGCACACTTGGCTGCACCGGCATCGAAGGGGCCTGTGAAGGCGCCTGCTGTGTGGCGACCTCCTCCTCGACGGGCACAGGCTCTTCCGGCAACACCTGAGGCTCAGGCACGACCACCGGTTCGACCTGAACCTGCGGCACCACCGGCGCCTGGGGCGCAGCAGGAGCTTCAACCACCACCTGGCGCTGTTCGTCCTGGCGGGAAAACAGCATCGGCAGAAAGATTACCGCCAACGCCACCAGCACCAAGGCCCCGACCATTCGCTGCTTGTATGCGCTATCCAGTAATGCCATGTGCAGCTTCCTCCGTGGAGCGCCGGGCCAGCCATTCAAGCGCCTCGGCAACACAATAAAATGATCCGAACAACAGGATTTCGTCCTCGGCCGTCGCTACCGCACACTGCGCCTCCAGGGCTGCAGTGACGCTTGCATACGACGTCACCGGCGCGCCAAGGTTCTGCAAGGCAGTTTCCAACTCAACCGCAGGACGGCTGCGTGGCGTGTCCAGCGGCGCAACGGCCCAAGACTGGACGCTGCCCAGCAGTGGCGCAACCACGCCGTCCAGGTCCTTGTCGACCAACAACCCGAACACCGCCAGGCGACGCCCCACCGGCGGCGTAAGTGCCAGACGCTGAGCCAGGTACTGCGCAGCATGGGGGTTATGGCCTACATCCAACATCAGGCTCAGGCGCTTGCCTTGCCAGTCGAAGGTTCGGCGATCGAGGCGCCCCACCACTTTCGTTGCCAGCAAGGTCGCGGCGATCTGCGCGGCGTCCCACGGCAGGTCCAGCAGCAAATAGGCTTGCAGCGCGAGCGCGGCGTTTTCCATCGGCAGGTTCAGCAACGGCAAATCAAGCAGCTCTACCCGTTGGCCACGTGCATCCTGCCCACGCCATTGCCAATGGGTGTGGCCGATGTCCAGGGTGAACTCGCGACCCCGCAGGTAGAACGGGCAATCCAGTTCGCGCGCCCTGTCGAGCAAGGGTTGCGGTGGGTCCAGGTCACCACACAGCGCCGGACGGCCCTGACGGAAGATCCCGGCCTTTTCAAAAGATACCGATTCGCGGGTATTGCCCAGGTAATCGGCATGATCGACACCAATGCTGGTCACCAGGGCCAGGTCGGCATCCACCACGTTGACCGTATCCAGACGCCCGCCGAGGCCGACTTCCAGCACGACCACATCCAGTTGCGCACGCTCGAACAGCCAGAACGCCGCCAGGGTGCCCATCTCGAAATAGGTCAGGGAAATGTCGCCACGCCCGGCTTCCAGGGCTGCGAAGGCTTCGCACAGCTGGGCATCAGTGGCTTCGACGCCATTGAGCTGCACCCGCTCGTTGTAGCGAAGCAGGTGCGGCGAACTGTACACGCCGACTTTGAGGCCTTGGGCCTGCAACAGCGCGGCGACAAAGGCACAGGTGGAGCCTTTGCCGTTGGTGCCGGTCACCGTGATCACACGCGGTGCCGGCTGGCCCAACCCGAGGCGGGCCGCTACCTGTTGCGAGCGCTCCAGGCCCATGTCGATGGCGGACGGATGCAACTGCTCAAGGTAGGCGAGCCATTCGCCCAGGGTACGTTGGGTCATAGGTTTGCTGGCACCGGCGGCACGACGATCGGCTCGACCTTAGGCGCGATGTACACAGGCGTCGGCAAGCCCATCATTTGCGCGAGCAGGCTGCCCAGGCGCGGGCGCAGTTCGCCACGCGGAATGATCAGGTCGATCGCACCGTGCTCCAGCAGGAACTCGCTGCGCTGGAAGCCTTCCGGCAGTTTTTCCCGCACGGTCTGCTCGATCACGCGTGGGCCGGCAAAACCGATCAGGGCTTTAGGCTCGCCAACGATCACATCGCCCAACATCGCCAGGCTGGCGGAGACGCCGCCGTAGACCGGGTCGGTCAGTACGGAGATGAACGGAATGCCTTCTTCACGCAGACGCGCCAGTACCGCCGAGGTCTTGGCCATTTGCATCAGGGAAATCAGGGCTTCCTGCATACGCGCACCACCGGAGGCGGCGAAGCAGATCATTGGGCAACGATTTTCCAGGGCATAGTTGGCAGCGCGAACAAAGCGCTCACCGACGATGGCACCCATGGAACCGCCCATGAAGGAGAATTCGAAGGCCGAGACCACTACCGGCATGCCCAGCAGCTTGCCGCTGACCGAAATCAGCGCGTCTTTCTCGCCAGTCTGCTTCTGTGCGCCGACCAGGCGGTCCTTGTACTTCTTGCTATCGCGGAACTTGAGACGGTCAACCGGCTCCAGGTCGGCACCCAGTTCATTACGGCCATCGGCATCCAGGAAGATGTCGATACGGGCGCGTGCGCCAATACGCATGTGGTGGTTGCACTTGGGGCAAACGTCCAGGGTCTTTTCCAGCTCCGGGCGATACAGCACCGCGTCGCAGGATGGGCATTTGTGCCACAGACCTTCAGGAACCGAGCTTTTTTTCACCTCGGAACGCATGATCGAAGGGATCAGTTTGTCTACTAACCAGTTGCTCATGCTTTCTTTTCTCCAGTACCGGTGGCTCGAACACAGCCCCGCGTATGCCCTTGAGCTAAATTCATATGTGGCGATGACACAGGCGGGACGGGGTCAGACGTTGGACCTGCCATTTCCCGCCCGTATCCTCGGCCTTCCAGACAACCTGCCAGCGCAGGGTTGCCACTTCGTTTCCGGGCCACCCACAGGCGGCGCCGGGCTGTTTTACACAGTGGTAGTTATGGACGGCGGCAGACTGCCAGCCGTCACATCCCATCCCTGCTGTTGCGCACGGCCTGCATGAACGCGCGAATCTTGCTCGGGTCCTTGATCCCCTTGCCCTGCTCCACCCCACCGCTGACGTCCACGGCATACGGCCGGACCTGTTCGATGGCCGCCTGGACATTCGCTGGAGTGAGCCCACCCGCGAGAATGACCGGCTTGCTCAACCCCTCGGGAATCAGCGTCCAGTCGAACGCCTCGCCCGTGCCACCGGGTACGCCGTCGACGTAGGTGTCCAACAGAATCCCGCGAGCGCCGGTATAAGCGGCGCAGGCTGCGGCGATATCGTCCCCGGCCTTGACCCGCAACGCCTTGATGTACGGGCGCTGATAGCTTTCGCATTCCTCTGGCGATTCGTCGCCATGGAACTGCAACATATCCAGCGGCACCGCATCCAGGGTTTCGTTGAGCTCGCAGCGGCTGGCGTTGACGAACAACCCCACGGTGGTCACGAAGGGCGGCAATGCAGCGATGATCGCCCGCGCCTGCAGCACATTCACCGCCCGTGGGCTCTTGGCATAAAACACCAGGCCAATGGCATCCGCCCCCGCTTCGACTGCCGTCAGCGCGTCTTCTATGCGGGTAATCCCGCAAATCTTGCTACGAACGGCTGACATGTCGTAGGAACCTCAGGGTTGGACCGAGAAAGTCCCGGATGGTAACAAAAGCTTTTCCGGGCGTCAGCCGCCAAGTTCGCTGAAACCGGTGAGGAAGTGCGGCCCGATAAAGCGTTCCGGTAATTCGAACTCGTCGCGGTACTCCACATCCACCAGGTACAGGCCGAACGGATGCGCCGTGACCCCGCCCGTGCGGCGAATGCGGCTTTCCAGCACTTCCTTGGCCCACTCCACCGGACGCTCACCGGTGCCGATGGTCATCAGCACGCCAGCAATGTTGCGCACCATATGATGCAGAAAGGCACCCGCACGGATATCCAGCACAATCATCTTGCCGTGGCGCGTCACCCGTAGGTGGTGGACTTCCTTGATCGGCGACTTGGCCTGGCACTGCCCGGCACGGAAGGCGCTGAAGTCATGCACCCCGACCAGATGCTGCGCGGCTTCGGCCATGCGCTCGGCATCCAGCGGGCGGTGGTTCCAGGTGATTTCTTCATTGAGGTGCGCCGGGCGGATCTGATCGTTGTAGATCACGTAGCGGTAACGGCGGGCGATGGCCTTGAAACGGGCGTGAAAATGCGCCGGCATGACCTTGGCCCAGCTGACGCTGACGTCATGGGGCAAATTGATATTAGCCCCCATCACCCACGCCTTCATCGAACGCTCGGCCTGGGTGTCGAAGTGCACCACTTGGCCACACGCGTGCACGCCGGCATCGGTACGCCCGGCACACATCAGCGACACCGGCGAGTTGGCGACTTTGGACAGGGCGTTTTCCAGGGTTTCCTGCACCGTCAGCACCCCAGAGGCCTGACGCTGCCAGCCGCGATAGCGCGAGCCTTTGTATTCCACGCCCAGTGCGATGCGGTAAAAGCCTGCGGCCGCCATTTCGGCAGCTGCGTTATCTATATTTGCCAAGAACTGTGAGCCTGATGAGTTGCGCAAAGGCGGGCATTATAGGGCGTCAGGGTGCATGAGAGGGGGCTTTTAATCTGGGGTTTTTGTGGCGAGGGAGCTTGCTCCCGTTCGACAGCGCAGCTGGAGCCGGCTTTTCAGGGGCGCTACGCACCCCAGCGGGAGCAAGCTCCCTCGCCACAACAAGCCCGCTCCCACATTTTTCTGCCTCGACCGTTAGATCCGGCCGAGCATTTCCTTGGCTTCGCCACGCTGGCCTTCGTTGCCTTCGGTCAGCACCTCGGACAGGATGTCTCGCGCGCCGTCAGCATCGCCCATGTCGATATAGGCCTGGGCCAGGTCGAGCTTGGTAGCCACTTCATCGGTGCCCGAGAGGAAGTCGAAATCCGGCTCATCCTCAGCACCCAGCGCGGCATCTTCAGCCGTGAAGGAAGGCTCGATCGGCGGATGCTCCAGGCTCTGGGACAATCGATCCAGTTCAGCATTGACGTCGTCCAGCTCCGACGCGAAGGCATCGGGCTTGGCCGCTGGGTTGCTCGGCTCGTCCGCCAGCGACAGGTCAAAGTCTTCCGGCAGGTCGAATTCGTCCAGCGCAGCCGGCGTCAGAGTCGGCGGCTCCACCGGCGGTACATCCTTGATCTGCTCTTCAAGGCCCGACAGGAAGTCGTCATCGGTTTGCGACGCGGGCGGGTCCAGCTGCAGGTCCAGGTCAAAGTCCGACAGGTCCTGTGCGTCGGCCTTAGACTCGGTCTGTTGTTTGAGCAGTGTTTCAAAGGTTTGCTGGTCTTGCGCGATCTCGGCCGGCGAGGCGGCTTCCAGGTCATCCAGGCTCAGGTCGAAATCGGTGTCGAAGGTATCTGCCTGCGCAGCCGAGGCCGGCTTGTCATCGAGCAGGTCCTTGACGTATTGCGCATCCAGGGCTGCGGCGGCCACTGCGGCACTGACACCCGCCGCCAACACGGCCATGGCCGGGAAGCGCGCCTTGAGCTGCTCGACCTGGGCATGGTTCTCACCGTTGGCCACCAACTGGCGCTCCTGGGTGACGAACCCGTCCTTGTTGTTCTGCAGGCCATAGACTTCCATCAGCTTCAAACGCAGGTCGCTGCGCTTGGGCTCGTGCTTGATGGCTTGTTCAAGCACATCCGCCGCCTGGTTCAGGTGGCCACGGTCAATATGGGATTGGGCCTGGGCCAGGGCGTCGCTGGAATTTTCCTGAGCCACGGCAACCGCCAACGGCGCCAGCACGGAGGCGACCGTCGGTGCCACAACCGTCTCGACCACCGGGGCTGGTGCGGGTGCGGCTGTTGGCGCCGCTGCGGTGGCGAGCTTGACGCTCGGCGGCGGCACTTCAAGGCCCTCGAAGCTGTCAGGCGGCAGGTCTTGATCGATATTGGAAACGAACTCAGGCTCTTCGGCCAACGCCCGAGCCATGCGCAGGTGCTTCTCTTCTTCACGGCGAGCATTGCGATGGCGAGCCCATAGCAACAGAAGCAGCAGCACCACCAGCAGGGCCGCACCGCCAAGGATGCCGAGCACAATCGGGTTGGTCAGCAGATCATTGAACTTGCCTTCGGTACTGGCCGGCGCGGCAGCCGGCTTGACAGGTTCAGGCGCTGGCGCTGCAACAGGGGCCGCAGGCTCGGCTGCAGGCTCACCGGGCAACTGCGCGGGGATCGCGGCTGGCTCACCGGTTTGCGCCTGCAAACGAGCCAATTGGTCATTCTTCAGTTGGATCAGCTTCTGCAGCTTGTCCAACTGGCTTTGCAGGTCGGCGGCACGGCTTTTCAGTTCCTCGTTGTCGCGCCGCGTGGTGTCGAGCTCCTCCTGGGTCATCGCCAGCTTGTCGCTCAGGGCGCGGCTGTCCCCGGCTGCGCCTTTGCCACCTTTCTTGGCGGCTTGCGCCGATACCAGGCTCAAATTGTCCTTGGCCTGGGTGCTCGACGGCGCATTGCCGGCCTGGGTGCGCCGGGTTGCATCCAACTGCGGCTTACCGGCCACTTGCCCCTGAGGGCTACGCTGGCGCTGGCGCCAGGCGGCGTTCTGCGCACTCACTTCGGCAATCGCTTGCGGCTGGGCCAGGGCTGTACTTTGGGTGATATCCGGCAGGCGTAGCACCTGGCCGGTTTTCAGGCGGTTGATGTTGCCGTCAACAAAGGCATCCGGGTTAAGCGCCTGGATAGCCAGCATCGTTTGCTGGACCGAGGCGCCATGACGGTTCTTCGCGGCAATCTCCCACAAGGTATCGTGGGGCGTGGTGGTGTGCCGGGCAAGCGTGCCAGTGGCAGGCGCAGAGCTGGCCGGCGCGCTGGCAGTCGGTGCCGGCTGGTCAAACTTGGCCGGGTCGAGCAGCACACTGTAGTCACGCATCAAGCGGCCATTGGGCCATTGCACCTGCATCAGGAAACGCACGTAGGAATCGGGCAACGGCTTGCTGGAGGTCACACGTACCACGCTGCGACCTTCGGGGTTGATCACCGGCGTGAACGTCAGGTCATCGAGAAACGCCTGGCGGTCGACACCCGCATCCACGAAGGCCTGGGCCGAAGCCAGGCTGGGGGTGATCTCGGACGCCGTGAGGCCGCCCACATCGCGCAATTCGATTTCCACCGACAGCGGCTGGTTCAACTTCGACTTGAGGGTCATCTCCCCAAGTTGCAGCGCCTGCGCCATACCGGAGGACAGCGCCGAGGCGGCCGCTATTGCTAACACCAGTTTGCGAACTTGAACCATAGCCTCATCCTTTGTTTGAACACTTCCCGCTCTGCGAGAAGGTTGGTAACCGCTGCCATAAGGCATGGCGAGCCGATAGGTCACCGACGCGCTTGTGTTTCACTTGGGACCAAGCATAGCGCCTGGCTAGAATCAATCTACAAATTGCCGCCAAGTATCTTTTACACAAGGTCTTTTATCAACAACTGCGCCAGTTCCACGGCGTTCAGGGCCGAGCCTTTGCGTACGTTATCTGACGTCAGCCACAGATTTAGTTCCGCCGGGTCGTCGATACCTGCGCGAACTCGCCCGACGTACACCACGTCCTGGCCGACGGCATCGCCTACGGCTGTGGGGTAATCGCCCTCCTCGACCAGCTCGATTCCCGGCGCAGCGTCGAGGGCGCGGTTCACCGCGGCCAGGTCGACCGGCGCGGCCAGTTGCAGCGACACAGTCAGGCTATCGCCGAAAAACACCGGGGCTTGAACGCAGGTGGCGGAAATCTTTAGTAAAGGTGTTTCCAGCACCGCACGCAGTTCGTGTACGAGGCGCTTCTCCAGGGCGGTATGACCTTGGACGTCTGGCGTGCCGACTTGCGCCAGTAGGTTGAACGCCACTTGCCGATCGAAGAACGCTGGCTCCAAGGGACGCACGTTCAGCAGTTCGGCAGTCTGGCGCGCCAACTCGCTGACGGCCTCGCGACCCTGGGCAGAGATGGCCAGGTTGGCGGTGACGCTCACGCGCTGGATGTCCACTACATTGCGCAACGGTGCCAGCACCACCGCGAGGTAGGTGGCACAAGGGCTCGGGCTGCCGAGCTGGAAAGGCTTTTTCAACGCGCCCAGCACATGGGCGTTGGCCTGCGGCACCACTTGCGGCGCCTGCTCGGCGGGCAATGCGCCAGACAAGTCGATCACCGCGCAGCCAGCGGCGGTGGCACGCGGGGCGAAGCTCAGGGTCACCGCTGGGCCTGCAGCGAAGAACGCCAACTGCACCTTGCTGAAATCAAACGTGTCGACCTCTTTGACCCGCACGTTCTTGCCCCGAAACGGCACCGAAGCCCCCGCCGAGTTGCTACCCGCCAGCAGGTACAAGGTGCCCACCGGGAACTCCAGCTCTTCGAGAATCTGCACCAGGGTTTCGCCAACGGTACCGGTAGCGCCGATCACGGCGATTTCAAAGGTCTGGGTCATGGGATTGCCTCGGGCATTACGGGGGAGCGGCACTTTACCGGGTGGTGGCAGGCGAGGCAATTAGCCTGCTTTTTGCGGTGTTGTTGATGGCCTCATCGCAGGCAAGCCAGCTCCCACATTTTGACCTGTGAATACATTCAAGTGTGGGAGCTGGCTTGCCTGCGATAAGGGCTTCAAAGGCAACAAAAAACCCGCGCCTGTCACCAGAACGCGGGTTTCTGTTATTGCCTCAAGCGATCAACGCTCCAGCAAAATCCGCAACATGCGACGCAACGGCTCAGCCGCGCCCCACAGCAGTTGGTCGCCGACGGTGAACGCGCCGAGGAACTGGCTGCCCATGTTCAACTTGCGCAGGCGGCCCACCGGCACATTCAGGGTGCCGGTGACCTTGGTCGGGCTCAGCTCCTGCATGCTGATATCGCGGTTGTTCGGCACCAGCTTGACCCAAGGGTTGTGCTGGCTGATCAGCCCTTCGATATCGGCGATCGGCACATCTTTGTTCAACTTGATGGTCAGCGCCTGGCTGTGGCAACGCATGGCGCCAATGCGCACGCAGATGCCATCCACCGGGATCGGGTTCTTGAAACGCCCCAGGATCTTGTTGGTTTCGGCCTGGGCCTTCCACTCTTCGCGGCTCTGACCGTTGGGCAGTTCCTTGTCGATCCAGGGGATCAAGCTACCGGCCAATGGCACGCCGAAGTTCTCGGTCGGGTAAGCATCGCTGCGCATGGCCTCGGCCACACGGCGGTCGATATCGAGGATCGCGCTGGCCGGGTCAGCCAGTTGATCGGCGACAGCGGCGTGGGTCGCGCCCATCTGCTTGATCAGTTCACGCATGTTCTGCGCGCCGGCACCGGAGGCCGCCTGATAAGTCATCGCGCTCATCCACTCCACCAGGCCCGCTTCGAACAGGCCGCCCAGGCCCATCAGCATCAGGCTGACGGTGCAGTTGCCGCCCACGTAGTTCTTGGTACCGGCGTCCAGTTGCTGGTCGATGACCTTGCGGTTGACCGGGTCGAGGATGATCACCGCGTCGTCCTGCATGCGCAGGCTCGAAGCGGCGTCGATCCAGTAACCCTGCCAGCCGGCTTCGCGCAGCTTGGGGAAGACTTCGCTGGTGTAGTCGCCACCCTGGCAGGTCAGGATCACGTCAAGGCTCTTCAACTCTTCAATGCTGTAGGCGTCCTTGAGCGGGGCAATATCCTTGCCCACGGACGGCCCTTGGCCACCTACGTTCGAAGTGGTGAAAAACACCGGCTCAATAAGATCGAAATCCTGCTCTTCCAGCATCCGCTGCATGAGCACGGAACCGACCATACCGCGCCAACCGATCAGACCTACACGTTTCATCGCAACTACACCTTGTTAAAAAGTGGGCCGCCTTGCAGCAACAACTGCAAGCGGGCCCGAGAGATTACAGATTCCGCAGCGCGGCGACTACTGCGTCGCCCATTTCTTGCGTCCCGACCTTGGTGCAACCCTGGGACCAGATATCGCCGGTGCGCAAGCCCTGATCCAGCACCAGGCTGACGGCCTTCTCGATTGCGTCCGCCGCATCGCCCAGGTTGAAGCTGTAGCGCAGCATCATCGACACCGACAAAATCGTCGCCAGCGGGTTGGCAATGCCCTGCCCCGCGATGTCTGGCGCCGAACCGTGGCACGGCTCGTACATGCCTTTGTTATTGGTGTCCAGGGACGCCGACGGCAGCATGCCGATGGAACCGGTGAGCATCGACGCCTGGTCGGACAGGATGTCGCCGAACAGGTTGTCGGTGACAATCACGTCGAACTGCTTGGGTGCGCGCACCAGTTGCATGGCGGCGTTGTCGACGTACATGTGGCTCAGTTCGACGTCCGGATAATCCTTGGCGACTTCTTCGACGATTTCACGCCACAGTTGGCTGGAAGCCAGCACATTGGCCTTGTCCACCGAGCAGACTTTTTTGCCGCGCACGCGCGCCATGTCGAAACCGACACGGGCGATACGGCGGATTTCGCTCTCGCTGTATGGCAGCGTGTCATAGGCCTGACGCTCACCATTTTCCAACTCGCGCACACCCCGTGGCGAGCCGAAGTAGATACCGCCGGTCAGCTCACGCACGATGAGGATATCCAGGCCCGCCACCACTTCCGGCTTGAGGCTCGACGCGTCAGCCAGTTGCGGGTAGAGGATGGCCGGGCGCAAGTTACCGAACAGGCCCAGTTGCGCACGAATTTTCAGCAAGCCGCGCTCAGGGCGGATGTCACGCTCGATCTTGTCCCATTTCGGCCCACCCACGGCGCCGAGCAGTACCGCATCGGCAGCCCGGGCGCGGTCCAGGGTCTCGTCAGCCAGCGGCACGCCGTGCTTGTCGATGGCAGCGCCGCCGATCACGTCGTGGCTCAGCTCGAAGCCCAGGCTGTACTTGCTGTTGGCAAGCTCAAGGACCTTGACCGCTTCGGCCATGATTTCCGGCCCAATACCGTCGCCAGGGAGAATCAGAATCTGCTTGCTCATGCGTTCCTCATTTCATCAAGCGACCCGCCCGTGGGCAGGTCGGGAAAAATCAATCAGCGTTCGGCGAAGACCACCAGCACATCGGTGCTGAAGGTGCCGTCGGCTTGAACTTCGTAATAATCGCGCACTTCCTGGCCCATCGCCTGTTGCAGCTCAAGGATTGCTGCCCGCAGTACCTCTGGCGTGCGCATGCGTTCAACCCACGAGGTGTATTCCAGGCGCAAGCGCTGGCGACTGCTGTTGCGCACGTGCAGGCCGGCCTCACTCAACTGGCGCATCCACTCGGCGCTGGAATAGTCACGTACATGGCTGGTGTCGCGCAGCACTTCGACGGTTTGCAGGTAAGTGTCCAACAGCGGGCTGCCCGGTGACAAGACATCCACAAATGCCGCCACGCCACCCGGCTTGAGCACCCGGCGCACTTCACGCAGGGCCAGGCCGAGGTCGCTCCAGTGATGGGCCGAATAACGGCTGAACACGAAGTCGAATTCGCCATCGGCGAACGGCAGGCGCTCGGCGGCGCCGTGCACGGTGCGGATGTTGGCCAGGTTGCGGTCTCTGGCGGCGGCGGCCACCACGTCGAGCATAGGCTGGGACAAGTCGTAGGCCACCACTTCTTTGACCAGAGGCGCTACATGGAAGCTGACATGACCGGCACCGCAGCCCAGGTCCAGCAGGCGTGCAGCGCCCTGCCCGGACAGTTCGGTCTGTAGCAGTGCGAATTCGGTGCCCTGGGCGTGTACGGCGCTGCTCAGGTAGGCCGAGGCTTGCTCGCCGAATTGTTTTTGCACGACTTGGGTATGGGCGGTGGTGGTCATGGTGGCTTTCCTTGGGGTTTGTGGTGGTTGCACTGGCGCTATCGCAGGCAAGCCAGCTCCCACCGTTGACCGAGGTGCTCAGGCGAACCTCGATCCCTGTGGGAGCGGGCTTGCCCGCGATGGGGCCCGCACGGTTACCGCAAATCAGGCATCGCGAAACAGCCAGGGCTGGCTCGCCCGGTGCCTGGTTTCAAACGCAGCAATCGCATCGCCGTCCTGCAAGGTCAGGCCGATGTCGTCCAGGCCGTTGATCAGGCAGTGCTTACGGAAGGCATCCACTTCAAAGTGGTACACCTTGCCATCCGGGCGGGTCACGGTTTGCGCGGCCAGGTCCACCGTCAGCTGGTAGCCGACATTGGCCTCCACTTGCTGGAACAACTCGTCCACTTCAGCATCGCTCAAGATGATCGGCAACAGGCCGTTCTTGAAGCTGTTGTTGAAGAAGATATCGGCATAGCTCGGCGCAATGATGCTGCGAAAGCCGTACTCTTCCAGGGCCCACGGAGCGTGCTCGCGGCTGGAGCCGCAGCCGAAGTTTTCCCGGGCCAGCAACACGCTGGCGCCTTGGTAACGCTCGGCGTTGAGCACAAAGTCCTTGTTCAGTGGGCGCTTGGAGTTGTCCTGATAGGCGTAGCCCACGTCCAGGTAGCGCCACTCATCGAACAGGTTGGGGCCGAAACCGGTGCGCTTGATCGACTTCAGGAATTGCTTTGGGATGATCTGGTCGGTGTCCACATTGGCACGGTCCAACGGTGCTACAAGGCCTGTGTGTTGGGTAAAAGCTCTCATCGGGTTTTCCTCAGATCAATTCGCGAACGTCGATGAAACGACCGTTGACGGCAGCAGCGGCGGCCATGGCCGGGCTCACCAGGTGGGTCCGCCCACCCGCGCCTTGGCGCCCTTCGAAGTTACGGTTGGAGGTCGACGCGCAATGCTCGCCCGACTCCAGGCGGTCCGGGTTCATCGCCAGGCACATCGAGCAGCCCGGCTCACGCCATTCAAAACCGGCTTCGAGGAAGATCTTGTCCAGGCCTTCGGCTTCCGCCTGGGCTTTAACCAGCCCGGAACCTGGCACCACAATGGCTTGTTTGATGGTCGAGGCCACCTTGCGGCCTTTGGCGATCACCGCCGCGGCGCGCAGGTCTTCGATCCGCGAGTTGGTGCAGGAACCGATAAACACACGGTCCAACTGGATGTCGGTGATCGCCTGATTGGCGGTCAACCCCATGTATTTCAAGGCGCGCTCGATGGAGCCACGCTTGACCAGGTCGGCCTCTTTGGCCGGGTCCGGCACGTTCTGGTCGACGGCCAGGACCATTTCGGGCGAAGTGCCCCAGCTGACTTGCGGCTTGATCTGCGCAGCGTCGAGTTCGACCACGGTGTCGAACACCGCATCGGCGTCGGAGACCAGGTCTTTCCACGCTTCGACGGCGGCATCCCAATCGGCGCCTTGCGGCGCGAACGGGCGGCCCTTGACGTATTCGACGGTTTTTTCGTCCGCCGCCACCATGCCCACGCGGGCACCGGCTTCGATGGACATGTTGCAGATGGTCATGCGGCCTTCAATGGACAGGTCGCGGATAGCACTGCCGGCGAACTCGATGGCATGGCCGTTACCGCCCGCGGTGCCGATCTTGCCGATCACAGCCAGTACGATGTCCTTGGCGGTCACGCCAAACGGCAATTGGCCTTCGACGCGTACCAGCATGTTCTTCATTTTCTTGGCCACCAGGCACTGGGTGGCAAACACGTGCTCCACCTCGGAAGTACCGATGCCGTGGGCCAGAGCGCCGAACGCACCATGGGTGGAGGTATGAGAGTCACCGCAGACCACGGTCATGCCCGGCAAGGTGGCGCCCTGCTCCGGGCCGATGACGTGGACGATGCCTTGGCGCACGTCGTTCATCTTGAATTCGGTGATGCCGTATTCGTCGCAATAGTCGTCGAGGGTCTGCACCTGCAACCGCGAAACCTGGTCGGCAATGGCTTCGATGCCGCCCTTGCGCTCAGGAGTGGTAGGCACGTTGTGGTCCGGCGTGGCGATGATGGAGTCGACGCGCCAAGGCTTGCGCCCGGCCAGTCGCAGGCCTTCGAACGCTTGGGGCGAGGTCACTTCATGGATGATGTGACGGTCGATGTAGATCAGCGACGATCCATCATCGCGACGTTTCACTTCATGGGAATCCCAAAGCTTGTCGTAAAGCGTTTTGCCGGCCATCAGTCGGTCCTCATCAGCGGTGCTTCTATACGCCGGGCTTTTCAATAACCCTTTGGCTTGTGAGGCTGATGGTATGGCGCTACATTAAATAACTCAAATTCATATTTTTTATGCTTTGGATTACCAACTGGAATAGCACCATGGACCTGGCCAACCTCAACGCCTTTATCGCCATCGCCGAGACCGGCAGCTTCTCCGGCGCCGGCGAACGCCTGCACCTGACTCAGCCGGCCATCAGCAAGCGCATCGCCGGTTTGGAACAACAATTGAAGGTACGGCTGTTCGACCGCCTGGGCCGCGAAGTCGGCTTGACCGAGGCCGGGCGGGCCTTGCTGCCCCGCGCCTATCAAATCCTCAACGTGCTGGACGACACCCGCCGGGCCCTGACTAACCTCACCGGCGAAGTCAGCGGGCGCCTCACTCTGGCCACTAGCCACCATATCGGCCTGCACCGCCTGCCACCGATCCTGCGCACCTTCACCCGGCAATATCCGAATGTGGCGCTGGATATTCAGTTTCTGGATTCAGAAGTGGCCTACGAAGAAATCCTCCATGGCCGTGCGGAAGTCGCGGTAATCACCCTGGCGCCTGAGCCCCACAACCTGGTACGTGCAACCCGGGTGTGGGACGACCCGCTGGATTTTGTGGTGGCGCCGGAACACAGCCTGATCAGCAACGGTTCCGTCAGCCTGGCCGATATCGCCGGGCATCCGGCCGTGTTTCCCGGTGGCAACACCTTTACCCACCATATTGTCAGCCGTCTGTTCGAGGCCCAGGGCCTGACGCCCAATATCGCGATGAGCACTAACTACCTGGAAACCATCAAGATGATGGTCTCCATCGGCCTGGCATGGAGCGTGTTGCCGCGCACCATGCTCGACGATCAGGTGGCAAGTATCGCTTTGCCGGGCATACAGCTCAGTCGCCAGCTAGGCTATATCGTGCACACCGAAAGGACGCTGTCGAACGCTGCGCGGGCTTTCATGAGCCTGTTGGATGCACAGGTCGATCTGCCAGGGTTACCGGCATGACACCGTGCGGGCCAGGGGTTTAGGTCAAACCGCGCGGTTTTCTCAATGAGCCAAGGCCCTTTGATAATGCGCAACCCCCTTGACCCGATTCCACCCCTGCCCCGCATCTACGCCCTGGACCCTCAAGCGGCGGAACAAAGCTGGGACAGTGCCCCGCAACTGCTGACGGCCCTCAATGCCGCGCGGCTGGGTGCCTGGTGCTGGGAAATCGACACAGGAAGAATCAGTTGGTCACGGGGCACCCAGGCGTTATTCGGCTTTGACCCGCGCCAGCCTCTGCCCAAGGACCTCGACTATCTCGACCTGCTGGCTCCGCAAGACAGTGCGCGGGTGGTGCGCGGCTTTCATGCGGTGCTCGCCGGAGAGCCGTTCGACCGCGCCATGCACCACCGCATCCAATGGCCCGATGGCAGCCTGCATTGGCTGGAAATCAGTGGCAGCCTGGTTCCCGATAAAGCCGGACGGCGTCGCATGATCGGGGTCATCCGCGAGATCACCCACCAACGCGAGCGTGAACACGCCCTCAGCCATTCGGAAAAGCGCTTTGCCACCCTGTTCCACCTGTGCCCGAACATGGTGCTGCTGACGCGCCAGGCCGACGGCTTGATCAGCGAAGCCAACCAGTATTTCGAGATGCTGTTCGGCTGGCCGGTGGCCGATGCCATCGGCCGCACCACTCTGGAACTGGGCTTGTGGCGCCACCCGGAACAGCGGGCGCTGCTGGTCAAGGCCACGCAGCGCAAGGGTGAACCGATCACCATGGAAGTGCAGTTCTGCGCCAGCAACGGCCAGATTCATGACGGCACCCTCAGCGCACAAAAAGTGGAACTGGACGGCGAGGCGTACCTGATCAGCACCTTTCTGGACACCACCGAACGTAAAAACGCCGAGCAAGCACTCAAGGACAGCCAGGAGCGCCTGGACCTGGCCCTGGATTCCGCGCAACTGGGCACCTGGGATTGGCACATCCCCAGCGGCATGCTCTACGGCTCGGCGCGTGCCGCCCAGTTGCACGGGCTGGAACCCGCGCCGTTCCATGAATCCTTCGATGCGTTTTTTGAGGGCATGTCCGATGAGGACCGCGAGGGCATGCGCCATGCGTACCGCAGTTTGCGCGAAGGCCCGGACGGCAACTATCAGCTGACCTATCGCGTGCAAATGGAAGACGGCAGCCCGCGCTACCTGGAGAGCCGCGCACGCCTGTATCGCGATGAGTCAGGCAAGCCCCTGCGCATGGCGGGGACCTTGCTGGATATCACCGACCAGGTCGAGCGCGAGCAACGGCTGACCGCCTCGGAAGAAAAGTTCGCCAGCCTGTTCCAGGCCAGCCCCGACCCGATCTGCGTGACCTGCCTGGACAGCGGCGCCTTTATCGAGATCAACCCGGCGTTTACCCAGACGTTTGGCTGGACAGCCGCCGAAGTACTGGACAAAAGCGCGGAACAAATCGGCTTGTGGGACGACTCCAGCAAGCGCCTGCAGCGCATCGAGCAGGTGATACGCGAACAGGCCCTGAGCAATGTGGCCATCGTGGTGCATCACAAGGACGGCCAAAGCCTGACCTGCATGATTTCCAGCCGCTTGATCAAGGTCAGCGACCAGCCGTGCATCGTCACCACGCTGCGCGATATTACCCAACAGCAACGCTCGGAAGCCGCACTCAAGGCCAGTGAAGAGAAGTTCGCCAAGGCGTTCCATTCCAGCCCCGATGCGATATCCATCACCGAACGCGACACCGGCCGTTATGTGGAGGTCAACGACGGTTTTTGCCGCCTGACCGGTTACCGCACCGAAGAGGCCATCGGCCTGACGCTGTACCAGATCGGCATCTGGGCCGATGAAAACCAGCGCGCCGCACTGTTGGCCGAGTTGCACATCAAGGGGCGCATTCACCACCTGGAAATGCTCTGGCGCAACAAGCGTGGCGAGGTGCTGGCGGTGGAGGTCTCGGTGGAGCCGATCACCTTGAATGAAACCCCCTGTCTACTGCTGACCGCGCGGGATGTGAGCCTATTGAAGAACGCCCAGGCGCAGATCCGGCACCTGGCCTATCACGACCCGCTGACCAACCTGCCGAACCGGGCACTGCTGATGGACCGCCTGAGCCAGCAGATCGCCCTGCTCAAGCGCCACAACCTGCGCGGCGCCCTGCTGTTTCTGGACCTGGATCACTTCAAGCACATCAACGACTCCCTCGGCCACCCCGTTGGCGACACTGTGCTGAAAATCGTCACCGCGCGCCTGGAAGCCAGCGTGCGCACAGAGGACACCGTGGCGCGCCTGGGCGGCGACGAGTTTGTGGTATTGCTCAGCGGCCTGGAGGGCACCCGCCAGACGGTCAGCAGCCAGGTGCAAGCGCTGGCCGATACCCTGCGTGAATTACTCTCGGAACCCATGTTTCTCGACGGTCACCGGTTGCAGGTCACGCCCAGCATCGGCGTGGCGCTGATCCCCGACCATGGCACCACGCCCGCCGATCTGCTCAAGCGTGCCGACATCGCCCTGTACCGCGCCAAGGACTCCGGGCGCAACACCACGCAGATGTTCCATAACAGCATGCAAAAAACCGCCAGCGAGCGCCTGCGCATGGAAACCGACTTGCGCCTGGCCTTGTCACGCGGCGAGTTCAGCGTGCATTACCAGCCCCAGGTGGATGCGCGAGGCAACAGGATAGTCGGCGCCGAGGCTCTGGTGCGCTGGCAGCATCCACAATTGGGCGCGCAGTCGCCGGCGGAATTTATCAAGGTATTGGAGGACAGCGGCCTGATCCTGGAGGTCGGCACCTGGATTCTCGATGAAGCCTGCGGCGCTTTTGCCCAGTTGATTGCCGACGGCCTGGTGGACCCGCTCAATTTCAGCCTGTGCGTGAATATCAGCCCGCGGCAGTTTCGCCAGAACGACTTTGTGGAACGGGTGGAGCACAGCCTCAAGCAACACGGCCTGCCGTTCAGCCTGCTGAAACTGGAAATCACCGAAGGTATCGTGATCCAGAGCCTGGACGACACCGTGGTGAAGATGCGCCGCCTGAAAAAACTAGGCGTGAGCTTTGCAATGGATGACTTCGGTACCGGCTACTCATCCCTGACCTACCTCAAGCGCCTGCCGGTGGACGCGCTGAAGATCGATCAGTCGTTCGTGCGCGATGCGACCCACGACCCCAATGATGCAGAAATCATCCGCGCCATTGTGGCCATGGCGCGCAGCCTGAACCTGGAAGTCATCGCCGAGGGGGTGGAAACCCTGGAACAGCTGGCGTTCCTGCAAAAGCTGGGCTGCCATTTGTTCCAGGGGTATTTACACAGCCGGCCATTGCCGATCGAGGGTTTCAGGCGGTTGCTGGAATAGGGCCGCGCCTGATCACGCGAGGTTGCAAAAGGTGCAGCCAAGCGCCACTGCCGTCAATCGAACCGCCCGCCTGGCTGCCTGTTCAATTACATAAGCGCTACAGCATCGCCTTGGGTAGGGGCCGAGCCTCGGCGCCCCCACAACTCTTCACGACCATTGATAACCGCTACCGAGTGCTTATCCCGATTGCACATACCCACTTGCCCACCGGCTAGCGCACTGACGGGCACCCTTTTCATGTGTTTCCTCAACCCCAGGCGCAGGAACCCCTCGCCTGGCCCCCACTCATCCTCCCCATTGTTCAGGCTGCGAATGGCAGCATGAAAACTCCTGCTCGCCGTACCATCGTTGTTTTCCATTTGCGCGCGCTTGGCGCTGACGGCAAAAAGAAACCGCGCATCCTTGAGCATCTCTTTATCGGGACCTATAAACCGCGAACCTTGTGCTGCTTGCACCAACTCCGAGTCAGTCAATCTCAGCTGAAAATCGTCGCGCATGATCACGTGATAACCGCCAGGCTCTTTTCTCACTGAGCGAAAAATGTCCGTAGGGCTTTGACCAAATCGGTACATGGCTGCCTTGATGGCCGATACGGTAACGCAGTTGCCATCTGGCCCTTGGCGAAAGCCACTCCAGATGTTGTCCGGCTTAGCCCCATTACGCTTTATCGAAAGACCCGGAATGTTTGCGGCGACCTCAGGCTTTGGTGGTAGTGGTTCAGGTATGACCCGAGGCGGAACCTCAGGCTGAACCCTGGGCGGAGGAGGAACGTCAGGAACTGTCGTATCTTTTTTATCGGACAACAGAGAAATCAGCTGTGAAAAAAAAGCCGCAAACAGCCCCGACAATGTTGTGACTAACTCCCTATTAGTACCAATGCTATTTTTAGCTGTCTCGACAGCCCCGTAATTAACTGGAGTGCACTGAAGAGTGTCATTAATGGGTTTTAACGTATCAACAGGTGCCACCTGACGGACATCTATCACGCGCGCAATATTATTAATCGAACAGCACGACACAAGTTTCTCCTTAAACAGTACTTCTCCGAGTGGTGTACCTCGGAGAAGCCCCCGTTTTATTCAAGCGTTCTTATGAGCCAGCGGGTTTCAAGATCTGGACGAAAGTCGAGCATTGAAGCGCCAGTTTTTGTCGAATTTATTCTCAGCAGGACCTGGGCTGGTCAAATCCGGAATAAACTTATCGGGCTGTGGCGCGGGTGTAGGTATCGGGTTGGTATCCGGATTCGGGCCTGGCTGTGGCATCGGGTTCGATTCCGGCTTCGGACCCGGCTGGGGCACGGGGTTCGATTCCGGCTTCGGACCCGGCTGGGGCACAGGGTTCGATTCCGGCTTCGGACCCGGCTGGGGCACGGGGTTCGATTCCGGCTTCGGACCCGGCTGGGGCACGGGGTTCGATTCCGGCTTTGGACCGGGCTGTGGCACGGGGTTCGATTCCGGCTTCGGACCCGGCTGGGGCACGGGGTTCGATTCCGGCTTCGGACCCGGCTGGGGCACGGGGTTCGATTCCGGCTTCCGACCCGGCTGGGGCACGGGGTTCGATTCAGGCTTTGGACCGGGCTGGGGCACGGGGTTCGATTCCGGCTTTGGACCGGGCTGGGGCACGGGGTTCGATTCCGGCTTCGGACCCGGCTGGGGCACGGGGTTCGATTCAGGCTTTGGACCGGGCTGGGGCACGGGGTTCGATTCAGGCTTCGGACCGGGCTGGGGCACGGGGTTCGATTCAGGCTTTGGACCGGGCTGGGGCACGGGGTTCGATTCCGGTTTCGGACCTTGCCTGGGATTTAAGTCCGGGGTTGGCCCGTCCTTTGTATCAGGGCAGTGACAGTGAGCGACATTGATGTTCACATGCACATTTGCTTCAGCATCATTTGTGACATTCACTGAAGGCATCGGCACTGACGGCTTCACTGGATGATCGTTTCTACCCGGTTTCGGCGTCAATCCGCCGTGATCTATTAACACCCCCGGACCTTTTGCATCCGGCCTCACCGGTTGATCAGTCGTACCTGGCTTCACCGGCTGGTCTTTTGCATCCGGCTTCACCGCTTGATCAGCCTTACCTGGCTTCACCGGCTGGTCTTTTGCATCCGGCTTCACCGCTTGATCAGTTGTACCTGGCTTCACGGGCTGGTCTTTTGCATCCGGCTTCACCGCTTGATCAGTTGTACCTGGCTTCACCGGCTGGTCTTTTGCATTCGGCTTCACCGCTTGATCAGTCGTACCTGGCTTCACCGGCTGGTCTTTTGCATTCGGCTTCACCGCTTGATCAGTCGTACCTGGCTTCACCGGCTGGTCTTTTGCATTCGGCTTCACCGGCTGGTCTTTTGCATCCGGCTTCACCGCTTGATCAGTTGTACCTGGCTTCACCGGCTGGTCTTTTGCATTCGGCTTCACCGACTGATCAGTCGTACCTGGTTTCACCGGCTGGTCTTTTGCATCAGGCTTCACCGCTTGATCAGTCGTACCTGGCTTCACCGGCTGGTCTTTTGCATTCGGCTTCACCGCTTGATCAGTTGTACCTGGCTTCACTGGCTGCTCTTTTGCCTCCAGATCAGGCGTAATACTTTTCCCCAAAAGCATCTCCCGCATGGATTTGAAGAACTGCTCGAGCATGTCAAATACTCTGGTGAGCGCCGTCGCACTCACCATGACCTCACTGTTTTCATTGCGTGCAGCTGCGGGGTTGAGGTTTAAATGGGTCGTCGGAGGTTTAGGTTGCATGTCGACTTTCAACGGGGTCGGCAACTGCCCACTCAGAGGTGATGTATCAACTTTGACAAAGGGCGAATTATTGACAGATAGAGACATTCATAAACTCCTTAATCGGCGCCACCTGACTCCGTTAAATGGCCAGGACGGCAACAGCCTTAGTGAACTGCAAGCAACAGCACTGCCTGACAGCTGCTAATTTGTGGGAGTTAACGCTGACCAGTTCCTAAAATCGCGCTTCATATAAAGAAACCAAACCAAATTTTCAGACTTTGCCTCGTGCTTTTTAAAGAACACCTCCGTTTGCCGCACCCGAACGTGTGCGTGACAGAAATACAGACTAACAACTCACCTGAAACGCAAATTTTCGATACAATTCAAAACGCCACGTAACCGCCCACTTTGATATTTCGCGCGAACATAAAAGACACCACCAGAACCACGCAACCGAAGACATATATTTATAGATAAACTTACACCGCGAAACTATTGAATTTAAAAAATCTATAACATGCCTGTTTATTACCGAGCAACATTCAAGCTATCTGAAAACAAACTGCGAGCGCCCTATAAAGGGCGTCAAGTTTAGCCATAGATAATCCCGACAAACAAAAAAATGCCCCATATCTCTCAATATGGGGCATTTTTTGAAACAGGACGCCGACTCAAACAATGTTGCACCCACCATCAACGGACATTGAAGCGTTACAACTCATAACGTTGCCGGTTGTGGGTGAGGCATGCCAAGCAAGCGGCTAACCTGTTCCAATGCGGTTTCACGACGCAGGGCCGTAAACAGCTCGACCGCCTCCGGGTAATTACGCGTCAACATCGCCAGCCATTGCTTCAAACGGCCCGGCGCCTGCTTTTCAGTCAACTGGGCTACCGATTGACGCCAGAACTCGTGGAGCATGGGTTGCATCTGCGCCCAGGTCATCTCCACTACTTCTTTGCCAGCACGCGCGGCGGCGATTTGCCGGGCCAGGTCGGGCCGCGCGACCAAGCCGCGCCCCAACATGATGTCTTCTACGCCGCTGATTTCCCGGCACCGCCGCCAATCTTCAACACTCCATATATCACCATTGGCAAACACTGGCACCTTCACCACGTCTTGCACACGCGGGATCCACTCCCAATGGGCCGGGGGCTTATACCCATCGGTTTTGGTACGCGCATGTACCACGATATGCGCCGCACCACCTTCTGCCAGGGCCGTTGCACACACCAACGCGCCATCCGGGCTGTCGAAGCCCAGGCGCATCTTGGCGGTCACCGGGATATGGGCAGGCACGGCACGGCGCACATGTTCGACGATCTGGTTGAGCAGCTCCGGCTCCTTGAGCAGCACCGCACCGCCGCGGGACTTGTTGACGGTCTTGGCTGGGCAGCCGAAGTTCAGGTCGATGACTTGCGAACCCAGCTCGCAGGCCAAAGCGGCGTTCTCCGCCAGGCAAACCGGGTCCGAGCCCAGCAATTGCACACGCAACGGCACGCCCGCAGCGGTGTGCGCACCGTGCAGCAGTTCCGGGGCGAGCTTGTGGAAATAGGCAGGTGTGAGCAGGCGGTCGTTGACCCGGATGAACTCGGTCACGCACCAGTCGATACCGCCCACGTGGGTCAACACGTCCCGCAGGATGTTGTCGACCAACCCCTCCATGGGCGCCAAAGCAATTTGCATGGAAAACACTCAACAAAAATCGTGGCGCAGTTTACTGGGTTTCCTGCGGCAACCGTTAACCCCCTGTCAGGGCGGGGCCGTAACCTTCAATAAACTCGGCGGGCATACGCTTGGGCTTGCCGCTGGACAACTCAATACATACGAAGGTTGTTTGCGCACGCAGCAGGGTCGCGCCGTCACGGGGGCGCACAAGCTGGAAACGACGGGTCATTTTCAGGCGTTGGTCCCAATCGACGATCCAGGTGGCCAGTTGTAACTCATCGCCCTCATAGCCTGCGGCCAGGTAGTCGATCTCATGGCGCACCACGGCCATGGCGCGGTCGAGGCGGCGGTATTCGGTGAGGTCCAGCCCCAGGCGCTGGGAATGGCGCCAGGCGCAACGCTCCAGCCATGAGACGTACACCGCATTATTGGCGTGCCCCAGGCCGTCGATGTCCTCAGCCGTAACCTGCAGATCGATGATGAACGGCGTTGCCAAATCCCAGCCCATGCCTTGCTCCAGTCGATTGATGTCGGCGGGGCAGTGTATCAGGCGCTTTGGCGCTCCTGTAGACGGCAGCCTGCCAATAGGGCGAGTACAGCGTCGATGACCTGCGGGTCGGCGAGCACTTTCTGGTGGCCACCCTGCTCCAGGCGCAGCAGGCGGCTGTCGAACCAGGCTTCGTGGATGGCTTGAGCCGCCCTGACCGGAACGAAGGTGTCGTCTTCGGCGTGCACGATCAGGCCGGGAATATTCAGTTGGTAGTGGGCCACGTCCAAATGCTTGAGCGGCATGCCCATGCTCAACTCCACCTCTTGGATAAAGGCTGAGCGCGCCCGTGGCGGTAAGCCAACCATGCGAGTGAACCCGCGCAGCACATCCAGAAAGCGCGACGGTGCGGCAATGCTGACCAGTGCCTGCGTACGCAACCCCAACTGCACCGCCAACATCGCACTGGCGCCGCCCATGGAATGGCCGACCACCGCATACAGCGGCGGCAGCTCGGCCGCCGCCTCAAGCATGGCGCGGGCAAACAGCAGTACATGAGCTTCACGCCCTGGCGAACGGCCGTGAGCGGGACCGTCCAGGGCTATCACCGAATAGCCGTTGTCGACCAACGCCGTGATCAAGCTGGCGAATTGAGTCGGGCGACCTTCCCAGCCATGCATCAGCAGCACCGCCGGGCCATGCCCCCAACGCAACGCCGACAGGCCGAAACGCAGAGTGATGCGCTCCGACTGGGCCAACAGCGGCAACTCCCAGTCACGCGGCGGCAGATCGCGCGGGGTCATGAAGGTGCGACGCATCTTGCTGGCGACCGCATGCGGCGCAAGGCGCCCCACCGTGCCATTGAAACCACGAACCCAGGTCAATGCGCCCATCTTGCATCCCCTTTTTCAGCGTACCGCCGACTTGGCCGCACGTATCACCCGATCTGATAACTCGCCGGGCCCGAGTGCCCGCGCCAGGGTCAGCCCCCCTACCATCAAGGCCATGTCCGCCAGGGCCTTGTCGATGTCTTCGGGGCTGCCGGCCAATTGCGCGGCCATCAACTCGACGTGCTCGTTCAAAACCTCGCGAAAAGCGTCCGGCAAGCGCCCCATCTCCCCCACCGTCGCGGGCAACGGGCAGGCCTGGGTCGTGGAGTCGCGGTGCTTGCGCGACAGATAAAACGCGGCGACCAACGTGCGGCGCTCTTCGCCGGTCAGTTGTTCGTCCAAGTCATCGATGGAGGCGCGACGCTGCGCCAGCAACTGGCTGAACGCTTCCAGCATCAGCGCGTCCTTGCTTTCAAAGTGCGCATAGAAGCCGCCGACCGTCAGCCCCGCCGCCCCCATCACTTCGCCCACACTGGGCTCAGCCGGGCCGCGCTGGATCAACGCCGCGCTGGCAGCCTGCAAAATACGTTCGCGGGTTTGCGCTTTTTTATCGCTCATCGAAGCCTCCGTCTTTCATGGGTTGAATATTATTACCATAATAATATTTGGCAAGCGATAAGCACGACCGCCGGTCAGAACAGAAAATGGGTGATAAAGGAGGGAATTGGCCAAACGCCAGACAAACAAAAGGGCCATTCAATAATTGAATGACCCTTAAAAATCCCGCAGAGCGGGTAATCGTGGCGTCCCCTAGGGGACTCGAACCCCTGTTACCGCCGTGAAAGGGCGGTGTCCTAGGCCACTAGACGAAGGGGACACAAACCTTCTATACAACAGATCAGCGCTGAGAACTGATCGATTCAAGGACGGTGTGGCCGGAACCTTGAACCTGTAAAATTGGTGGAGCTAAACGGGATCGAACCGTTGACCTCTTGCATGCCATGCAAGCGCTCTCCCAGCTGAGCTATAGCCCCGGATTTTTCGTCTCGCGACGCAGCAGGCCTTTCGAGCTGCTTGTTGAAACTGGCGTCCCCTAGGGGACTCGAACCCCTGTTACCGCCGTGAAAGGGCGGTGTCCTAGGCCACTAGACGAAGGGGACAAAACCTTCTGTACATCTGATCAGAGCTGAGACCTGATCAATTCAAGGACGGTGTGGCCGGAACCTTGAACCTGTAAATTGGTGGAGCTAAACGGGATCGAACCGTTGACCTCTTGCATGCCATGCAAGCGCTCTCCCAGCTGAGCTATAGCCCCTCATCGGTGAGGACGGGGCGAATCTTAATGGTGGTTTGGAAACGTGTCAAATTTATTTTCAACAATTTCCATAATTTTTTGCCGGGATAACAATCACTTACCGACGAAACCCCGGAAAACCGGGGTTTCGTGCCCTAAGCGGCCTGCTTAGGCGATAGCGCCCAGCAGCTTTTCCCATTCCTTGTTTTCTTTCTTCGACACACCACCAAGCAAATCAAGGGCTTGGCGCAGACGGAAACGGGTCAGGTCCGGGCCGAGAATTTCCATCGCATCGAGCACAGACACCGAACTGGCCTGCCCGGTGATGGCGGCAAACATCAGCGGCATGGCATCGCGCAGTTTCAGCTCAAGGGATTCCACCACCGCCTGGATGGTCGCGGTAATCGCATCCTTCTCCCACTGACGCAGGCTTTCAAGCTTCCACAGGATCAACTGCATCAGCTGGCGAACCTGGTCACCGGAGAGCTTCTTGGACTCGAACAGCTTGGGATCGGGATTCACCCCGCCGGCAAAGAAGAAACTGGCCAAGGGCGCGACCTGGCTGAACGTCTCTACCCTGCCCTGCACCAGCGGCGCAATCTTCATCATGTACTCGGGGTTCAACGCCCACTGCTGCACACGGCTGGCGAACTCTTGCACCGGCAGGTCACGCAGCCACTGGCCGTTGAGCCACGACAGCTTCTCGACATCGAAGATCGGCCCGCCGAGGGAAACACGGGACAGGTCGAAGTTGTCGACCATTTCCTGCAGCGAGAACTTCTCGCGCTCGTCCGGCATCGACCAGCCCATGCGGCCCAGGTAGTTGAGCATCGCCTCAGGCATGAAGCCCATGCGCTCGTAGAAGGTCACCGACGTGGGGTTCTTGCGCTTGGACAGCTTGCTCTTGTCCGGGTTACGCAGCAGCGGCATGTAGCACAGCTGCGGTTGCTCCCAGCCGAAGTATTCGTAGAGCAGGATGAGCTTCGGTGCCGATGGCAGCCACTCTTCACCGCGCAGCACATGGGTGATGCCCATCAGGTGGTCATCGACCACGTTGGCCAGGAAGTACGTCGGCAAGCCGTCGGTCTTCATCAGCACTTGCATGTCCATGCGGTCCCACGGGATCTCGACGTCACCGCGCAGCATGTCCGGCACCACGCACACGCCTTCGCTTGGCACCTTCATACGGATGACGTGAGGCTCACCGGCGGCCAGGCGCGCAGCCACTTCTTCCTTGGACAACAGCAACGCACGACCATCGTAACGCGGGGTCTCGCCACGGGCCTGCTGCTCGGCGCGCATCTGGTCCAGTTCTTCGGCGGTGCAGAAGCACGGGAAGGCATGGCCCATATCGACCAGTTGCTGGGTGTACTGCTTGTAGATGTCGCTGCGCTCGCTCTGGCGATACGGGCCGTGAGGGCCACCCACGTCCGGGCCTTCAGCCCAGGTAATGCCCAACCAGCGCAAGGCATCGAAAATCTGCTGTTCCGACTCACGGGTGGAGCGCAGTTGATCGGTGTCTTCGATCCGCAGGATGAACTCACCGCCATGCTGCTTGGCAAAGCAGTAGTTGAACAGGGCGATGTAAGCAGTACCGACGTGGGGATCCCCAGTAGGCGATGGCGCAATGCGCGTGCGGACGGTGGTCATGGCAGGTCTCGAATGGGCGATAAAACTGAAAATTGAAACAAGGGGCGAATGGTAACAGCCTGGGGGATATCTGGAAAACCGAGGCGCGGCCATCGCAGGCAAGCCAGCTCCCACACTTGAATGTATTCACAGGTCAAAATGTGGGAGCTGGCTTGCCTGCGAAGACGGCCTGACAGTCAACCCAGTTGGACCGTGTACATATCCATTCCTGCGGTAACGGCCACTTAGGGTTCCGCCCTGACGGCGGCTCACTTTCGAAAAGCGCGAAAGTAAGCAAAGCGCTCTTGCCCCACCACTCGGCACCTCGCTTAGGCTCGGTGTGCCCGTAATCCGCCAGTGATTTGGGGGGCCGCCGCCACGCGCCATCCATGGCGCGGGGCGGCTAAACCGGCATCCCTGCCGGTTTACCCCCCAAATCCCTGTCGAATTCCGGCCAGCGTGGTTTAACGGGGCGCCTAAGATCAAAAGCAGATCAAGATCAAGAGCGGCTCGCTTCGCATCGTGGTTACCGTTGAGCTAACAGAGTTATGTAGATACCTATGCCGCGATAGGGCCAGCCCAATCAACGCAAATCAAACAGCCAACAGGCGCTCACGCAACTTGCCAATCTCATCCCGCGTCTGCGCCGCCGCTTCAAACTCCAGATCCCGCGCCAACTGGTACATCTTCTCTTCCAGTTGTCGAATCCGCTTGGTGATCTCACTCGGTGAGCGCAGTTCGTTTTCGTACTTGGCGCTCTCCTCGGCGGCCTTGGCCATGCCCTTGCGCTTCTTGCTGCGCGAGCCGGGCACGGTGGCGCCTTCCATGATGTCGGCAACGTCCTTGAACACGCCTTTGGGGGTGATGCCGTGCTCCAGGTTGAACGCGATCTGCTTGTCGCGACGACGCTGGGTCTCGCCAATCGCACGCTCCATCGAACCGGTGATGCGGTCCGCATACAGGATCGCCCGTCCATTGAGGTTACGCGCCGCTCGGCCAATAGTCTGGATCAACGAACGCTCGGAGCGCAGGAAGCCCTCCTTGTCCGCATCCAGGATCGCCACCAGCGACACTTCCGGCATGTCCAGACCTTCGCGCAGCAGGTTGATCCCCACCAGCACATCGAAGGTGCCCAGGCGCAGGTCGCGGATGATTTCCACGCGTTCCACGGTGTCGATGTCCGAGTGCAGGTAACGCACGCGCACGCCGTGGTCGGCCAGGTAATCAGTCAAGTCTTCGGACATGCGCTTGGTCAGGGTGGTGACCAGCACCCGCTCTTCCAGGGCCACGCGCTTGTTGATTTCCGAGAGCAAGTCGTCGACCTGGGTCAGCGCCGGGCGGATTTCGATCTCCGGGTCCACCAGGCCAGTGGGTCGCACCAATTGCTCGATCACGCGACCGGCATGTTCGGCTTCATAGTTGCCGGGCGTAGCAGAGACGAAGATGGTCTGCGGGCTGATGGCTTCCCACTCGTCAAAGCGCATCGGCCGGTTGTCCAGCGCCGACGGCAGGCGGAAGCCGTACTCCACCAGGGTTTCCTTACGTGAGCGGTCACCCTTATACATGGCCCCCACCTGCGGCACGCTGACGTGGGATTCGTCAATCACCAGCAAGGCGTCCGGCGGCAGGTAGTCATAGAGCGTCGGTGGCGGCGCCCCGGAGTCACGGCCCGACAGGTAGCGCGAGTAGTTTTCGATGCCGTTGCAGTAGCCCAGCTCCAGAATCATCTCCAGGTCGAAGCGGGTGCGTTGCTCCAGACGCTGGGCTTCCACCAGCTTATTGTTGGAGCGCAGGTATTCCAGGCGCTCGGCCAGCTCGACCTTGATGCCCTCGATGGCGCTCATCAGGGTTTCGCGCGGGGTCACGTAGTGGCTTTTGGGGTAGAAGGTGAAGCGTGGCAGCTTGCGGATCACCTCGCCGGTCAACGGGTCGAAGGCTGACAGGCTTTCAACTTCATCATCGAACAGCTCGATGCGGATGGCTTCCAGGTCGGATTCGGCCGGGTAGATGTCGATCACATCGCCGCGCACCCGGAAGGTGGCGCGGGCGAAGTCCATGTCGTTACGGGTGTACTGCAGGCTCGCCAGGCGGCGCAACAGCTCGCGCTGGTCGAGTTTGTCGCCACGGTCGACGTGCAGCACCATCTTCAAATAGGTTTCCGGGCTGCCCAAGCCGTAGATGCACGACACCGTGGTGACAATGATCGCGTCTTTGCGCTCCAGCAGTGCCTTGGTGGCCGACAGGCGCATCTGCTCGATGTGGTCGTTGATCGACGCATCCTTCTCGATGAAGGTATCGGAGGATGGCACATAGGCTTCGGGCTGGTAGTAGTCGTAGTAGGAAACGAAGTACTCCACCGCGTTGTTGGGGAAGAACGCCTTGAACTCGCCGTAGAGCTGCGCCGCCAGGGTTTTGTTTGGCGCCAGCACCAGGGTCGGGCGGTTGGTCTGGGCGATCACGTTGGCGATGCTGAAGGTCTTGCCGGAACCGGTCACCCCAAGCAGCGTCTGGTGCGCCAGGCCGGCCTCGATGCCTTCGACCATCTGACGAATGGCTTCCGGTTGATCGCCGGCGGGCTCAAAACGGGTAACGAGCTGGAAATCCGACATAACGTACCTCGTGAAGTCACCCCAGACTCGACACCGCCAGGGACGAAATAGCTCAGCAACCCGCGAATAATCATCGCAGGTTGCAGGAAAAAACCATGATAGCTGTAGAAGTGGTGTCGAATGTGACGGGTTTCAAGGCCGTCTTCCTACACGACCTTTATCGTCAATGTTGCAATAAGACTAACGGTCAGCAAATAAACCGAAAAACTTGGCCGAAAAGCCGTTTCCGTTGTCGCTCTCAGCCGTGATGGCCTCTATACTAGCTCCCCGTTTGTGCACCGCTCTAGTGCATTCGGCTGGAGCGCGACACGTCCCTCCTACCCCCCATAGAGCTGCCGCAAAAATGAGCCTGTTCTCCGCTGTCGAAATGGCACCACGCGATCCAATCCTGGGCCTCAACGAAGCATTCAACGCCGACACACGAACCACCAAGGTGAACCTTGGCGTGGGCGTTTACTGCAACGAGGAGGGGAAGATTCCACTCTTGCGTGCCGTTGCCGAAGCGGAAGCCATTCGTGTGGCGCAACATGCCGCCCGAGGCTACTTGCCAATCGACGGCATCGTGGCGTACGACCAGGCCGTGCAAAAGCTGCTGTTTGGCGCTGAGTCGCCACTGTTGAGCGCAGGCCGTGTGATTACCGCCCAGGCCGTGGGCGGCACGGGCGCGCTGAAAATCGGCGCCGACTTCCTCAAGCAACTGCTGCCCAACGCCGTCGTCGCCATCAGCGACCCAAGCTGGGAAAACCACCAGGCGCTGTTTGAAAAAGCCGGTTTCCCGGTGCAGACCTACCGCTACTACGACGCCGCCACCCACGACGTGAACCGTGCCGGCCTGCTCGAAGACCTCAACGCCCTGCCGCCACAGTCCATCGTGGTGCTGCACGCTTGCTGCCATAACCCGACCGGCGTCGACCTCAGCCCGGCCGACTGGCAAAACGTGCTGGACGTGGTCAAGGCCAAGAACCTGGTGCCGTTCCTCGACATGGCCTACCAGGGCTTCGGCGATGGCATCCACGAAGACGCCGCCGCGGTGCGCCTGTTCGCTGAGTCGGGCCTGACCTTCTTTGTATCCAGCTCGTTCTCCAAATCGTTCTCGCTGTATGGCGAACGCGTAGGCGCGCTGTCGATCGTCAGCGAGTCCAAGGAAGAAAGCGCGCGCATCCTGTCCCAGGTCAAGCGTGTGATCCGCACCAACTACTCCAACCCGCCGACCCACGGCGCAGCCATCGTCGCCGCCGTACTCAACAACCCGGAACTGCGCGCCCAATGGGAAGCCGAACTGGCCGAGATGCGCCTGCGCATCCGTGGCATGCGCGAGCAGATGGTGGCCGAACTGGCCAAGGCTGCTCCAGGCCATGACTTCAGCTTCGTCGGCCGCCAGCGTGGGATGTTCTCCTACTCCGGCCTGACCGTTGAGCAAGTCACCCGCCTGCGCACCGAATTCGGGATCTATGCGCTGGATACCGGTCGCATCTGCGTGGCGGCACTGAACCAGTCGAACATTGGTGCAGTGACCAAGGCGATTGTCCAGGTGCTGTAAGCGAGCACACGTTATACGAAGGGGGAAGCCAATGGCTTCCCCTTTTTATTGGCGAACACACTAGACTGAATACCGACTGCCCCCCTTGCTGTGAGAGCTTTATGAGAAACGACGACCTGGACCTGCGCGCCGACCGTGACGAATTGCACGACTATGCCCCACGCGCACCGCAAGCCAAGCGGCAGAAGAGCTTGGTGCTGCAGGTAGCGCTGGGAGTATTCCTCGGAGGGTTGGCGTTATGGCTGGTACAACTGGGCGCGACGGCAATCATGGCCAAACTGGCCATGGGCACTCTGCAATTTGGCGGCTGATGTAAGACACCTGTGGGAGCTGGCTTGCCTGCTCCCACATTTGATCTAGGATGTTGGCAGATTGCGTTCTTGCAGTAGTTTTACGAAGCTGTTCAAGCTCTGCGACACCGTGCCCCGCCGCCAGATCAGCCAGGTATTCAAGGTACGGAACGTGTCGGGCAGCGGCCACACGCTCACCGCCGCACACCCCGGCATACTCTCCAGCATACTGCGCGGCATCAGCGCCAGCCCGGCCCCGGCGCTGACACAGGCCAACATGCCGTGGTACGACTCGATCTCGAAGATCCTGCCCGGCACCGCGTCATCCTGTGAGAACCAACGTTCAAAGTGATGCCGGTACGAGCAGTTCGAACGGAACGTATAGATGTTCTCGCCATTCACATCCTGGCCGCGGGTGATCGGCGCGTGATGCAGCGGCGCAATCACCACCATCTCTTCCTCGAACACCGCCACACCCTCCAGCGTGGAATGCAGCACCGGCCCGTCGACAAAGGCCGCCGTCAGCCGACCCGACAGCACGCCTTCGATCATGGTGCCCGAGGGGCCCGTGCTCAGGTCCAGCTCGACCTTGGTGTATTGCTGGTTATACGCCGCCAATAACGCCGGGATACGCACGGCCGCCGTGCTCTCCAGCGAGCCCAGGGCAAAGGCGCCCTGGGGCTCCTCCCCCGCCACCGTGGCGCGGGCTTCCTGCACCAGGTCGAGAATACGCCGCGTATAGCCGAGGAAATTCCACCCCGCCGGGGACAAACGCAAGCGGCTCTTCTCCCGGATAAACAACTCCACGCCCAAGTCCTGCTCCAGTTGCTTGATGCGCGTGGTGAGGTTCGACGGCACACGATGAATCAACTGGGCGGCAGCGCTGATGCTGCCTTGCTCGGCAACGGCCTTGAAGATTTCCAGCTGCACCAGATCCAAGTCATTCTCCAATTGTGAATGTATTGCTTAATATTATTCAGTTTCCAGAAAAGATACAGCCCCGTACGCTGGCCGTCATTCACTCCTTCATCCGGACGGTGCCATGAACGCTATTTCCCACCAGACCCACGCCCTGTCGATCAACCCCGCCAACGGCGAAACGGTCGGCAGCTACCCCTATGAAAGCGCAGAACAGCTGAACGCCGCCCTCTCCCGCTCGACCGATGCCTTCCGAACCTGGCGCCGCACGCCCGTGAGCCAGCGCGCCGAATACCTGCTGGCCCTGGCTGCAGCCCTGCGTGAGCAAGCCGAAGACATGGCGCAAATGATCACCCTGGAAATGGGCAAACCCATCGCCCAGGCCCGCGCCGAAATCGAAAAATGCGCGCAACTGAGCGAATGGTACGCCGCCCACGGCCCGGCCATGCTCGCCCCGGAGCCCACCCTGGTGGACAACGGCAGCGCCCGGATCGAATACCGCCCACTGGGCCCGATCCTCGCGGTAATGCCGTGGAACTTCCCGGTGTGGCAAGTCCTGCGTGGTGCAGTGCCGACCCTGCTCGCCGGCAACACCTACGTGCTCAAACATGCGCCCAACGTGATGGGCAGCGCCTACCTGATCCAGCAAGCATTGCACAAAGCCGGTTTTGCCGAAGGCGTGTTTGAAGTGATCAACGTGACCCAGGATGGCGTGTCCACCGCCATCGCCGACCCGCGCATCGCCGCGGTGACCCTCACCGGCAGCGTGCGCGCCGGCATCGCCATCGGCTCACAGGCCGGGGCCGCGTTGAAAAAATGCGTGCTGGAACTGGGTGGCTCCGACCCGTTTATCGTGCTCAACGACGCCGACCTCGACGCCGCCGTACAAGCCGCCGTCATCGGCCGCTTCCAGAACAGCGGCCAAGTCTGCGCCGCCGCCAAGCGCTTGATCATCGAAGCGGGCGTGGTTGAAGCCTTCACCGCCAAATTCCTTGAAGCCAGCCGCGCCCTGGTGATGGGCGAGCCCACCGCGGACGCCACCTATATCGGCCCCATGGCGCGCTTTGATCTGCGTGACGAACTGCACGGCCAGGTCCAGGCGACCCTGGAAGAAGGCGCCACGCTGCTGCTGGGCGGCCATAAAGTCGCGGGCGCGGGCAATTACTACGAACCGACAGTATTGGCCGACGTCACCGACCACATGACGTCGTTCAAACAGGAACTGTTTGGCCCCGTGGCCTCGATCATCACTGCCCGCGACGCCGAGCACGCTGTGGCGCTGGCCAATGACAGCGAGTTTGGCCTGACCGCGAGCATCTTCACGGCCGACTCGGCAAAGGCACAGGCGATTGCCGACCAGTTGGAAACCGGCGGGATCTTCGTCAACGCGTTCAGCGTGTCGGACCCGCGGGTGGCATTTGGCGGCGTGAAGAAAAGCGGGTTCGGCCGCGAGCTGTCGCACTTCGGCGTACGCGAGTTCTGCAATGCGCAGACGGTGTGGCTGGATCGTAAGTAGCCTGCCAGCACTGGCGCTTCAACAATTAATATGCCGTCGCACGCACTGCACCAACCCGTCCAGTGCCGGGGGATTCACCGGCGCGAGTACACAGACTGTGTGCTCGCGCTCGCCCTCCGCTACTGTCAGGGTGTAATGCACTCGACCTGGGTTGCCAGGCTCGGGATCGGTGCTTTGCGGCAACTTGAAAAACTCGGATGCTTCAATCAGTTGCCGCAACTCCTGCTGGTCGGGCTCGGGCAACGTATCCAACTCCACCGTACGCGGCTTGGCCAACCCCGGAAAAAACGCCGGTCCGCCGCTTTCCTTGATCGAAATTCGCATGGCTGTTCCTCGCCGCGCAGGCGGCTTCGTCAAACGTTGATACCCACCGCTTTCCAGCCTTCCTTGACTGCCTTGTGCTCAGCTTTGTTCACACCATAAAGCTGGCCGGCAATATCATGGGTGATGCGCGCAAAACGCAAAAACCCGGAATTGGGTCGCAGCCGCGAATCGCGCAGTGCGTCATACCAGATGCGCCCGGCACGCTCCCAGGCGAACCCGCCAATCCGGGTGGCCACCTGATAGAACGCGTGGTTGGGGATGCCGGAATTGATATGCACCCCGCCATTGTCCTCGTAAGTTTGCACAAAATCATCCATGTGCCCAGGCTGTGGGTCTTTGCCCAGCAGCTTGTCATCAAACGCAGTGCCTGGCGCCTTCATCGAGCGCAGCGCCGTGCCCTTGATCTTTTTGGTAAACAGCCCCTTGCCGATCAACCAGTCGGCGTCCTCGGCCGTTTGCTTCAGCGCGTACTGCTTGATCAACGAGCCAAACACATCCGACAACGACTCGTTCAGCGCACCGGACTGGTTGAAGTACATCAGTTTGGCCTCATCCTCGGTCACGCCATGGGCCAACTCATGGCCAATAACGTCGAGTGCCACGGTGAAGCGATTGAACAACTGCTGGTCACCATCGCCGAACACCATCTGGGTCGAATTCCAGAAGGCATTGTTGTAGTCCTGGCCGAAGTGCACCGTGGCGTCCAGCGCCATGCCCGCATCGTCGATGGAATTGCGATCGAATACCTGGTCAAAAAAATCGAAGGTTGCGCCCAGGCCGTCATAGGCTTCGTCTACTGCGGCATCGCCACTGGCGGGCTGCCCTTCACCGCGAATCAGCTTGCCGGGCAGGCTGTCGGTGTTTTCGGCGCTGTAGATCGAGCGTTGCTTCTCGGCGCCCACGGCCAGTGCCATGCGGGCTGGGCCCTTGGCGGGTACCGCGACCATGCGCAACGAGCGGAACGTGCTGTCCTTGGCACGCGTGCGTAATGCGACTTCCCGTTGGGCTTTGTCGCCGTGGCGGGCGATCTGGTCGAGCATGTACGGCGGGATCAGGCAAAAAATCGGGTTGCGCGGTTGGCGAACACACATGAGCTGGCTCCTTTTTGGCGTGTGATGAACGTCCGGGTAACGGTTTTCAGGATAGTCCTGAGTTCGCCACCTGGGCCAAATTGTCATGGTTTTGTGTTTCAGTGGTGTTTATCCCAGGCCCATAAGGAACATGCCCATGCCCGCCCGCGCAGCCAACATCGACCTTTCCCACCGCCCAAGGCTTGCCGACCTGCGCCCATTGGTCGCGGCCAGCCCCACCCTGCTGGAAGCCAGAGCCGCGATGCCGCGCGTCACCCCCGCCAAGGACCTCAAAAACCGCGCGGGCTATGCCGACGACTTCCTCAGCGACTTCGTGGTGCCATGGCCCACGGTTGACCAGCCACTGGCGGGCGATGTGCAACCCAAGCGCCTGGACTACACGCATTTCTCCATCACCATGTCGCGCGCTCGACGACTGGCGCTGTACGTGGGGGTGAATATCGACGGCGCCAAGCATGTAGACATCACGCGCAGCAACGACACCTGGGCCTACGATGGTCGCCTGCCCCTGGAGGCGCAGGTAGGTGAAGACCTTTATGCCGGCAATGGCCTGGACCGCGGCCATCTGGTGCGGCGCCAGGACCCCAACTGGGGCGACGAGGCCAACACCGCCAACGTCGACACCTTTCACTTCACCAATTGCTCACCCCAAATGAGCGGCTTCAACCAGAAGACCTGGCTGGAGCTCGAAGACTACATCCTCGACAACACCCAGCGCTGGAAAGCCCGGGCCACGGTGTTTACCGGGCCAGTGTTCGCCGATGACGACCGACTGTACCGTGGCGTAAAAATCCCCCAGGCGTTCTGGAAAGTAGTGGCCTACCTCAGCGACGAGGACAAGCCGTCCGCCAGCGCCTACATGATTGACCAGAGCCGCGAACTGGGCCAACTCGACCTGGTATTCGGCCCGCTTCGCACCTACCAGCGCAGTGTGATTGCGATCGAACAACTGACCGGCATCCGCTTCGCCAACCTGGCCGACTACGACGGGTTCAGCAACGAAGAGCGCGCCACAGGCACCCGGATCGAAGCGCTGATACGCGGGCCGCAAGATATTCGACTCTGATTCGCGCCTACAGGGTGTGATCGCTTACCATACGGCCGCCGGTTCCCGTATGGGACTAACAGGGAATTCGAAACGCCGCACGCGACGTGAACCGAAACTGCCCCCGCAACTGTAGATGCCGAGCCTGCCCTTGAATGCCACTGGACCACGTCCGGGAAGGCGGGGCATGGCGACGACGCATCAGTCAGGAGACCTGCCGGCCCAGCTAATTAACCAACCGGCGGGGTGTCCGGGAAGGACATCCTGGCCCTGCGCATCAGCAGCCTCCATGGGCGTATTTCCGAGCCGTACCTCCCCTGCTGCACCTACGGTTCACAAGGAGATCGCCTCATGCTGCCACGCGTTACCGCCCTGATCGCAGGCTTGGGTATGTGTGCCCTGGCGCAAGCCGCGCCCACTCAGTACCCGCTGACCCTGCACAACTGCGGCAGCACCCTGACCTTCCAGCACGCCCCCGCCCGCAGCGTCACCATCGGCCAGGCCGCCACCGAGATGCTGTATGCCCTGGGCGTGGGCGACAAGGTGGTCGGCACTTCGCTGTGGTTCAACAACGTGGCAGCGCAGTACAAGGCCCAGGACGACCGCATCGAGCGCCTGGCCAACAACGAGCCCAGCTTCGAAGCCGTACTCGCCAAGCGCCCGCAACTGGTGGCCGCCGAGCTGGAATGGGTGGTGGGCCCCCAAGGCGTAGTCGGTACCCGTGAGCAGTTTCATGAACTGAAGATCCCCACCTACCTGTTGCCGTCCGATTGCGAAGGCAAGGACAACCTGGTGGGTGCCGACGGCACGCGATTGGAGCCCTTTCGCATCGAGACGATCTACCAGAGCCTCCAGCAACTGGCACAGATTTTCGACGTGCAGGATCGCGGCCAACAACTGACCGACGAACTCAAGGCGCGCCTGGCCAAATCCGTCGCCACGGCCCAGGGCAAGGGCTTGCAGCAAGCCAGCGCACTGGTGTGGTTTTCCAGCGCCGAAATGGCCAGCGACCCTTACGTAGCCGGCCACAAAGGCGTGCCGCAATTCATGCTGCAAACCCTTGGCCTGCGTAACGTGGTGCAGTCCGATGAAGAATGGCCTGCCGTCGGCTGGGAAACCATCGCCAAGGCCAATCCCACCTTCCTGGTGATCGCACGCATGGACCGCCGTCGCTACCCGGCCGACGACCATGAAAAGAAACTCGCCTTCCTGCGCAGCGACCCCGTGACCCGCAACATGGACGCGGTGAAGAACAACCGCATCATCATCCTCGACGCTCTGGCCTTGCAGGCGAGCCTGCGCACCTTCGAGGGCCTTGAACAACTGGCGGCCGCCATTGACGGCTACCACCTGGGCCAATGATGCGCACCCTACTCGCCCTGGCGCTGCTGTTGCTCGCCCTGCTCGCTGGCGTCGCCATCGGTGAAACCGCCATCGAACCACAGGTGGTGCTGCAGGTGCTCGCCAATAAACTCTGGAGCGCCGGCTACGTACTGGACCCCATCGACGAAGGCGTGGTGTGGAACTACCGCCTCACCCGTGCATTGGTGGCCGCAGCTTGCGGCGCAGGGTTGGCGACGTGCGGCGTGATCCTGCAATCGCTGCTGCGTAACCCGCTGGCCGACCCGTACCTGCTGGGCATCAGCGCCGGCGCGTCAACCGGCGCGGTGCTCGTTGCCTTGATCGGCGTGGGCGGTGGCCTGGTGTCGTTATCGGCGGGCGCGTTTGTGGGGGCGATGGCGGCCTTTGCGCTGGTGACGCTGCTCGCACGAGCCAGCGGATCGTCCAGCGGTACCGGACAGATCATCCTCGCGGGTATCGCCGGCTCGCAGTTGTTCAATGCCCTGACCGCGTTCCTGATCACCAAGTCGGCCAGCTCCGAACAAGCCCGCGGCATTATGTTCTGGCTGCTGGGCAACCTCAGCGGCGTACGCTGGCCGTCGGTGTGGTTGGCGGTGCCGGTGGCGGTCGTGGGGCTCGCGGTGTGCCTGTGGCACCGGCGTGCACTGGATGCGTTTACCTTCGGCAGCGACTCGGCAGCCTCCCTCGGCATCCCGGTGCGCCGCGTGCAATTTGTGCTGGTGGCCTGCGCTGCGTTGGTGACGGCGGTGATGGTATCCATCGTCGGCTCCATCGGGTTTGTCGGCCTGGTGATTCCCCATGCGGTGCGCCTGTTGCTTGGCACCGGGCATTCGCGTTTGCTGCCGGCCAGTGCCTTGGGTGGCGCGCTGTTTTTGATCGCTGCGGACGTGCTGTCGCGCACCTTGATCAAGGGCCAGGTGATTCCGGTGGGTGTGGTCACCGCATTGGTGGGCGCGCCGGTGTTTGCGCTGATCCTGATTGGCCGGAGGAACGCACGATGAGCGTACTCAGTTGTCGCGGCCTGGGCTTCAAAGTGCGTGACGCGCAGTTGCTGCGTGACATTGACCTCGACGTGCAGTTGGGTGAAACCCTCGGTATCGTCGGGCCCAATGGTTCAGGCAAATCCACCCTGCTCAAATTGCTGGCTGGATTACGTGCGCCGGCCAGTGGCGAAGTTCGCCTGGGTGGCAAGCGGCTCGGTGAGTTGTCGCGCCGCACCATCGCGCAGCAATTGGCGGTTGTGGAGCAACAGGCCGACACCGACGACGCCATCCGCGTGTTCGACGCCGTGGCCCTGGGTCGCACGCCGTGGCTGTCGGCATTGAGCCCGTGGTCGCGTGAAGACGATGCTATCGTGCACCAGGCCCTGCATGACGTAGACGCCACCCACCTGAGCCAACGTGCCTGGCGCAGCCTCTCGGGTGGCGAACGCCAGCGCGTGCACATCGCCCGCGCCCTGGCACAACGCCCGCAGATTTTGTTGCTGGATGAGCCGACCAATCACCTGGATATCCAGCATCAACTGGCAATCCTCAAAGGCGTGCAAGGCTTGCCGGTGACCACCTTGATTGCCCTGCATGATCTAAATCAGGCATTGACCTGTGATCGCCTGGCCGTGCTGGATCGCGGGCAACTGGTGGCGCTGGGCACGCCGCTGCAAGTGCTGACACCGCAGCGCTTGCAAGAGACGTTCGGGGTACAGGGGCATTACCTGACGGACCCGTTCGACGGCGCGCAAATCCTGCGCCTGCGCTCCAACTGAATCCGTACGTTGGGGCAGCTTGCTCTGGTGATAGTCTGACTGCCAACTGTGATCCAAATGTGGGAGGGGGCTTGCCCCCGATGAGCATAGGTATCTACACAACTTCGGTACGACGCTAAACCTGTGGCGAGGGAGCTTGCTCCCGCTACGGCCTGGCAGCCGACGCTGATCTAACTGACGCGCCGCGATCCAACTGTGGGAGCTGGCTTGCCTGCGAAGACGGCTTGACAGTCAACACAGTTGGACCGTGTACATATCCATTCCTGCGGTAACGGCCACTTAGGGTTCCGCCCTGACGGCGGCTCACTTTGCAAAAGCCGGGATGCCGGCCCAGGCCAAAGTAAGCAAAACGCTCTTGCCCCACCACTCGGCACCTCGCCCAGGCTCGGTGTGCCCGTAATCCGCCAGTGATTTGGGGGGTCGCCGCTATCGGGGGCAAGTCCCCTCCCACACTTCATCTACAGAAGTCGGTGCATATGGGTGGTCTGCCAGATCGGGTCGGCCTCGACATCCACCACGTCGAACCCCTGCCGCTGCCAGAAATCAATCGCGCCGGGCAGAAACGGATGGGTATGCAAGTACATCATCTCCACCCCATCCGCTCGCGCCAGCGCCTCCAGCGAGCGGTATAACCGGCCCGCCAGGCCCAAGCGTCGCACAGCCGGGAGCACATACAGGCGCACCACTTCCACCGTCTTGCGGCCCTGGTAGTTCAACTGCGGGAAGCGGCCGTCGTAGGGCCGATAAGCCACCGCGGCAACGATCCGGCCTTCGGCACGGGCAATCAAAAACCGCCCGCCGCCCTCAAGGTAGATGGCTTCAAACTGCGCCAGATCGTGGGGGACACCGGTGGCACTGAGCGTGGGAAACAGTTCATCACGCGCCTGCAAAGCGAAGCTCAGCACCTGGGGAATGTCAGCGGCCTGCGCCGCCTCGATACTAACGTTCATCGCCAGGGATCCGACCCGTTATCCACTGGCGAGCGTAAGCCAGCACGCGATCGGCCATCGCCACCGGAAAGTGAATAAACCCATGGGCCGCTTCCGGCAACACATGAGCCTCCACCGCTGCCCATCGCTCGGCGATAAGCAGGGTGTCATCCTTGAGCGGGTCCAATTGCCCCACAAACATCAACGCGGGTGGCAGCCCCTCAAAGTCTCCATACAAGGGCGACAACGGCGGCTGCCGGCGCGTCTCGTCGCTGATCCCCGGCGTCAGCAGGCGCAGCGCCTGAACCATGCCCGGCCCGTCCAGCAACAAGGTGTCCGGCCCGGCCGTGCGCACACTGGGCGTGCCGGTCAAATCGTAGACGCCGTAATACAACACCGCGCCGCTTACCCGCTGGAGCAACTCGGGCCATTGCTTGAGCGCCAACAAGGTGGCCGCCGCCAAGTGCCCGCCGGCCGACTCGCCAACGAAAAACACCGGCAGGCCGGCAAACTCCGGGCAGTCCGCCAAAAGCCAGCGCGCAGCCGTCAGGCAGTCGTCCAGCAGCCCTTCGATCGGCGTATCCACCGCCAGCCGATAATCCACCGACACCACCGCCACATCGCACGCGTTGACCATGCCAAGGTTAAGGTCGTCATCCATTTGCGCATTACCGATCACCCAGCCACCGCCGTGGATATCCAGCACCACGCCTCTTGGCGGGCCAGCGGGGCGCAGGATGCGCAAGGGGATCGCCCCGAGCATTTTGCGTTCCGCCATGGGCGCCTTCTTGAAGGTCTGGCTGGCGCGCAGCAGCGCCTGGATCATGCGCGGCGTGACGCGGTTGCGGACCTTGAAGCGCGGCATCCACGCCAGTTTGCGATTGAAGCGGCGCATCTGGGCCAGTTCGGGCTCGCTGGCGGGCCAATGCTGGTAGGCCATCAGCGATTATTACGCAGGATCGAGAAGTTCAACGCCGCGGCCACGCACAGCCATGCCAGATACGGGAACAGGATCAGGCCGGTGATCAAATCCAGACGCACGGCCAGCACCACCATCGCTGCCACGGTGAGCCACAAGAGCACGATAATCACCATCCCGGCGAACAACCGATGGGCACCAAAGAACACCGGCGTCCACAGTGTGTTCAATGCAATCTGCGCCGCCCACAGGGCCAACACCATTTCGCTGCCGGGGATCAGGGTCAAGCGGTAACCGGCCCAGGCCAGCAGCAGGTAGATGATCGTCCATGCCACCGGGAACAGCCAATTGGGCGGGGTAAAGCTGGGCTTGACCAGGGATTCGTACCAGGCGCCAGGTTTGAAGATCACGCCCGTGCCGGCAGCGGCGGCGCAGGCTAGCAGAAAGATGAAAAAGGTCATGGTCGCTCCTTGAGGTCCAGTGGATGGAAAACAATGCACTGCATTGAATGACTCAAGCAACCGCGGATAAATTCAATGGAGGCAGCAAAATACCCGCGCTTTTGCGCGTCATGAAAATTGGTTATGGTCGGCAACATCCAGCACCGTTGCCCGAGACATGCCCTTGCCCCAGCTTGCCGATCACCGCAGCAGCCCCTGGTCAGTGTTCCTGATTTTCCTGCGCCTGGGCCTTACCTCCTTCGGCGGGCCGATTGCACACCTGGGTTATTTTCGCCAAGAGTTCGTCAGCCGCCGCCGCTGGCTCAGCGAGCGCAGCTATGCCGAACTGGTCGCGCTGTGCCAATTCCTGCCCGGCCCGGCCAGCAGCCAGGTCGGTATCGCGTTGGGCCTGTCCCGCGCAGGTTACCGGGGCGCGGCGGCAGCCTGGGCCGGGTTCACCTTGCCGTCGGCCATCGCCCTGATCCTGTTTGCCCTGGGGCTGGCCCACTACGGCAGCGCCCTGCCCCATGGCGCGCTGCACGGCCTCAAGGTGGTCGCCGTAGCCGTGGTGGCCCAGGCCGTGTGGGGCATGGCGCGCAACCTGTGCCGAGGCGTGTTACGGGTGGCGTTGATGTTGACCGCTGCGTGCGTGGTGCTGTTGGAGCCCTCCGCCTGGGCTCAAGTCGGGGTCATGGTGGTCGCAGGCGTGGCCGGCCTGCTGTTGTTCAAGCCCGAGAACAGCAACGAGCCCGACGCCCTGCCCATCGCCATCAGCCGCCGCGCCGGAGCCCTGTGGTTGATACTGTTTTTGCTGTTGCTGGTGGGTTTGCCGATCCTCGCCGCATGGGCGCTCAACCCCACACTGGCGCTGGTGGACGCCTTCTACCGCACCGGCGCCCTGGTATTCGGCGGCGGCCACGTAGTGTTGCCGCTACTGCAAGCCGAAGTGGTGCCCAGCCAATGGGTGAGCAACGATGTGTTCCTCGCCGGCTACGGCGCCACCCAAGCTGTGCCCGGCCCGCTGTTCACCTTCGCCGCCTTCCTCGGCGCCTCCATGACCCACGCCCCGAGCGGTTGGCTTGGCGGAGTGATCGCGCTGCTGGCGATCTTCGCCCCGTCGTTCCTGCTGATCTTCGGCGCTTTGCCCTTCTGGGCCAACCTGCGCAGCAGCCCGCGCACCCAAGCCGCGCTCGCCGGGGTGAACGCAGCAGTGGTTGGCCTGTTGTTGGCGGCGCTGTACCAGCCGGTGTGGACCAGCGCGGTTTTCAACGGGTATGACGTGGCGTTGGCGCTACTAGCACTGGTCGCGCTGATGGTGTGGAAGCTGCCGCCGTGGCTGGTGGTGATAGGTTGCGGCGTACTGGGCGGGTTACTGGGCTAGCGCAGGCCTGTGTGGAGGATGATCGTTAACACCCGCCCCCATCAGAGATTCAATGAAAGGCCGAATGACGAAAGCGGCGATTGCGTTCGACCTGTTCCGTCATGCCAAGAGCACGGCATCTGCTGTCGTTACTCCACCTCCCAAAGTAACAAGCACACTTCTCCCTGCTCACCATCACTAAAGTCTTTTTTCGAGTCTGGCACGGCCCAAAAGGGCATATCCTCAAACCAGTAGGCCCACTGGGTCTGAAGGTCTGTTTCTACATCACTGCACAACAACATCAGCTGAACCTTGCGAACCCCTTGTGCAACGGCGCCTTGGAGTTTTGCCCGATCTTCTGTGATTTTGGCTTTCCATTTGTTTTGCGTATAGGCATGCACCAACGACGTTTCCACCAACCAGGTTGTGCCATCCTTCGCCGAAATCGCGATGTCACCCAATTGGCCAGATGCGTGGCCAGTAAAGTGTGTCCTGTAGCCAGGTTTGGGATTGCACTCGAACGCTAGAGCGGTAAACGCGCTGAATTGTTCCCAGTTGAACCACTCTTCAAACGAGTAGCCGGTGCCTGCAAAGCGCGTGATGTCACGGGCCTTGGGCCTGAAGTGGTCTTCCAGAATCTGAGCGAGATCGCCTAGGGTCATGTGCATCGTCCTTGTATTGCCAATGGGGTAACACCCAGCGTGCGCCTAAAGGTGCCGCCTTGTGGAACCCATTAACTATTTTGTAAGGCGCGGTTCACAGCCGCTACCTCATAGGTCGGAAAGAACCAGGCCCCAAAAGATTATTGGCCTGGTAGATCAGTTCACCGCCACCTTGCTCAACCGCACCAGTGCGAGGATGGCTTCGCTTAAGCTGGTCGCACCTTTGTTGCTTTGGGTCAGCACCACATCCACATTGGTTCCGTCACGCTTGGCCATCGTCAGCTTTTTATTCATTAGACCGCTGATGGTAACGTCGGCAATATCGGCAAGTGCCACGCGGTGCGATTCCTTGAATTGCAGGCGCACGTATACATACTCAAGATCAACCAGTACGCCCTTGTCGCCAGAGCCGAACACTGTTTCGTCGAAGAAGAACACCACCTCGTCCTTGGCAATGTTCAGCGCGTTCTTGGATTCGAAGGTCAGGATCTTCTTCATCGGCAAGTCCGGCGCCACATAGAACTTGTGATCGGCGTTGGACCTGAAACCTTGGGCGGCAGTCGCCACGGTCAACCCGCAGCCGCCGCGTTTCTCTGACCCTGGTAGTACAGGGGTAACAACCGATAGCGCGCTCGCCTGCGTCTCGCGCGCCACGATTTTCTCGATCACTCGCTCACAGTGTTCATCGAAACGTTCGTAATTGATGAATTGCGCATAGCGCTCGATGTCCGGGCGACTGGCGCTGAAACTTTCCACAGTGCTGAGGTCGCACTGGCGCAATTGCTCCTGGATCAGAGCTTGCTTTTCCTTGAGCAGGCCGCCCATGCCGAAGTACTCCACAACACCATCGAGTCGCCCTTGATCACCCCCAAACTTTCGTAGCAGGATCGGATAGATACGCTCGTTGTAGGGATAAGCGCTGATCGCCTTGACCGCCGACGGCAACACGGCCTCGTCGGGGATCAGGCCTTTTTCAATATTCTCGGTAATCGCCTGGGACTTTCTGATCTCGTCCTTTGAATAGCTGTGCAACTTACCGGGCGAATCGGCATTGATGGCATCGAGGGTCGCAAGGTAGGCCGCATTAACGATATTGCTGGCACCGTCTGCGAACGCCTTGACCGTTGCCGGGCGCTTGAAAATCTCGTCTTTCTTGAACGAGTCGCCGAGTGCGCTGACCCCTTTGGCCATCAGGTTGAATACCCCATGACCAATATTGGACATCAGGTTTTTGGCGTCGGCATCGTATACCGCCTTCTCTGAACCATAGCCTACCCATTGGCGACGACCACGGCGACGATTGGTGCGATGCGCATCCACCTCGGCTGAACGCTCGACAATGGCTTCGTATTGCTCGGCCAATACGCCGAAATCTTCATCCCATGAGTCGTAGCGCTGCATGAACGCGTCGTAGAAGCGCTCTTCGTCGATATCGTAGATCCCGTGGGCCACGGTGAGCTTGATACTTTGGCCTATTGCCTGGAGGCGGATCTTGTCTGCTAGATCATCGCCGCCTTCGTAGAGGTTATCCAGGTTGGAAAACAGATCGTAAAAGCCGGCATTGATTTTCTGCGACCACGTCGCGGCAATCGTCGAGAATGCTTGCCTGACCTGGTTTGTATCAAGCTTGCTTTGCGGTGTCTCAAGGGTGTGGCCGTAAAGTTCAATCGGCTGAATGCTTGCATCCATTGCGTGTCACCGTTCCAAAATCGCGGGTAGAAGGAGGGAGTAAGTCAGCTTCATCAAAGGCGAGGTGCAGCCCTCAATAAAGGTAGCACAGAGCCACTATATGATACCTGTATTACTCCCCGTCCCCTTTTCCGCGCTGCGTCTTAACTGGCCGGCATTGGGGCTGAGCCCGGCTCGACAATCTTGAGCCACGGCCAACGCGCCTGATAACTCCTGGCCTTGTGCAAAAACAATTCAGGCTCCGGATGCAAAGGGTTGATACGCAACACCCCCTGTTCCACATCCTCCAAACCATAAGGCGCATACACCTCGCCCGAGGCAATATCCAGCGCAACGCACGTACCCGCCACCAAGTAACGGTCAACCCCCTGCCGAGCCGAATGCAACTGCGGATAAGGCCGGCCAAACCGCTGGCCATACCAAAGGTGTACCCGCGCCTGATTCTTGACCTCTACATTCACACCCAAGTCATTAAATAGCACCTGCGCCCTGCGAATCACCGCGTCCTCCGCCTCGTAGGACACATCCTCATCAAAGTAAAAAACGTCGTAGTCCTTCACGCCCTGAGCCGCCGGCAGATTCGCCTGATGGTTCCACACCGCCTGGAACAAACAGCCCGCCGTGAGCAGGCACTGCTGCACACCAAGGTCCGGTAGCCGCGCGGTGATTTGCGCATTGATCGGGTTGGCCATGGCCAATTCGAGCAAGGTGTCGACAGTCAATGTCATGTTCAGCCCTCCATAGTCTGGCGCCACAGTATCATCCCAATATGTCACTCCTGTAGGAGCGAGCTTGCTCGCGAAAATCCCAAACGATCAGACAGTGCCTGAAGGCAAAATCCGATTCCCCTGCCGCACCTTGCGCCATTGCCTACGCGCGCGTCTGCCGCCGTGCGCCGATCCTGCTTACCCCTACCTTTAGTCGGATATTTCTGGCGGTTCAAGCGCAACGACTAGCCTTCAGCCTAGCGTAAGGGATAACGCTGAACTATCGGTCCATGAAGGGCCAGTACGCCTCGTCGTCCCGACGCTTTATCTGCTGAGGAGACGATAATGAAAATAACCTTGAAACGGTTGGCGTGCCTGGGTGCAAGCTTCACCAGCGTGCTCGCCATGGCCGATGCGGCCAGCCCGCCGCCGCTGTCACCTGCGATTCCCTTCGACGTCACCGCCAATGCCCCCTTCACCCTGGACAACCTGCAACACGATTTCGACGTGCTGTCGTGGCAGACCTTCGTCGCGCTGAACTGGCCCGCCAACGCCGACGGCAGCGCCAATACCTCGGCGCAGATCGGCGCGCCGGGGCAGACGGTGTGGGAGTCGTGGAAGGAGAGCTACGAGATTTTCCTGCCCCAAGGCCAGAAGCCTGTCGCCTGGAACCAGAAGGCGCCGCTACCCCCGGCCTGCCAAGGCAAGGGTGACCTGCCCGTGCTGCAGCAGATGGGCAAGGTCGCTGGTGTGCTCGACGAGACCATCCAGCCGTTCAAGACCGGCCCACTGGTGGACCAGAACGGCACTTACACGCGCAACGCGATCATGGTCAACCAGCCGATGTTCGACAACATCGTCAACAATGGTCTGTACAGCAAGGAAGGCCAACAGGCTTTCTTCACCAAGGCCGACAACCGCATCGCCTTCTCCTGCGGCTCGCAGAAAGACAAGCATGTCGGCGCGATCATGGTCAAATCGGCCTGGAAGGTACTCGGCGGCAACGACAACCCGCAGGACTTCCACGCCGTCGACGCGCTGGTCTACACCCCCGGCAACGCCGACCCGAGCAAGGGCGCGGTGATCCCCGAATCGTGCAACGCGCAGAAGGTCGGGCTGGTCGGCCTGCACATCGTGCACAAGACCAAAGATGCGCCGCAGTGGGTGTGGTCAAGCTTCGAGCACGTGCGCAACGTACCGGAAAAGACCACCCCCATGAACGAGCGCAAGGGCCCCTACCTGTTCTACAACGCCCAGGCCAGCGACCGCCCGGTGAACGAGCCGCCCGCGCAGCCGTGGGACCCGTCGAAGAAAGCCACGCCCTCGCAGATCGTGCGGGAAATTCCGCTCACCGCCGCAACCCACCAGCTCAACGCGCAGTGGCAAGGCGCACTCAAGGGTACGGTGTGGGCCAACTACCAGTTGATCAGCACCCAATGGCCAACCGCCCCCGCCGATGACTGCCAGGTGCCGTCGCCAACCAACCCGCTGGGCACGCCTGCGCCGAACTTCCTGGCCAACGCCACGCTGGAAACCTACAACCAGGGCACTACGCCGCAGGCTTCATCCAGTTGCATGGAATGCCACAACAACGCGACCACCCGGGTGACCCAGTCACCGCGCACCAGCTTCGCCGATTTCACCTTTCTGCTTGAACGTGCCCAATCCACCGGTGCCAAGGAGTGATGCCATGAGCGACCCGAACCTGCAAGACTTCATCGACCTGTCTGCCGAGCTCACTGGCCTGTCAGCCAAGCTGCTGGCGCCTGCCGTCGACCCGATCAACCTGCCTCCGGTGTTTTTCGACACCGCCCAGCAAGGCATGGGCACCGAAGCGTTCAGCAAACTGCTGAACCTGTACGTCCCTATCAAAGACCAACCCCATAAGCAGATCGCCAGCGCCATACTCGGCAGTTCGGACCCGCAGATCGCCAAAGGCGCCCGCTCGATCATGAAGCTGTGGCTGCTTGGCAGCTGGTACCAGCCTTATGACCAAGGCGCCGCCCACACGGGTGACATCCGCGTGGTCTCCGACCAGGCTTACAAGGAAAGCTGGGCGTGGAAAATCGCCCAATCCCACCCCATGGGCTACAGCGAGTACCACTTCGGCTACTGGGCCGAGCAGCCACCGACCCTCAAGCAATTCACCGGTGTCGACGCCAAGGAAGGGCAGCAGCCATGAGCACTCTAAACACCCAGAACATCGAAACCGCCGACGTGATCGTCGTGGGCGCCGGCATGGCCGGCAGCGTCATGGCCTACCAGCTGGGCCTGGCCGGCTTGAAAGTGCTGGTGCTCGAGTCGGGCCCGGCGATACCGCCTAACCGCAGCGAGTACCTGGAGCGTTTCTACACGGCCGTGCTCAAGGCGCCCGAGTCGCCCTACCCACCGGAGCAGAGCGAGCAGACCCCGGCCAAACAGTTCGCCCCGCGAGCGACTATCCAGGACTTGATCACCGCCGGCAGCCACGACAAGGACAAGGTGCAGAAGAGCTACCTGGTACAGAACGGGCCGCGACTGTTCGCCAGCACCTACGAGCGGGTGGGCGGCGGTACCATGTGGCACTGGATGGGCACGGCTCTGCGCCTGTTACCCAACGACTTTCGTATGCAGAGCAAGTACAAGGTCGGGGTCGACTGGCCGATCAGCTACGACGACCTGCAGACCGCCTACTGCCGCGCCGAGGAAGAGATGGGCGTGTCCGCCGATGTGGCGTTGCAGACTTACCTGGGCGTGACCTTCCCCCAGGGCTACCAATACAGCATGCACGGCATTCCTCCATCGTTGGTCGACCAGGGCGTGGGCAAGGCCATCAATGGCACGCAGTACCAGGGCATCACTCTCAACGTGCGGCAAACCCCGGCCGGGCGTAACTCGCAGAACGACAACGGCCGCCGGGTATGCGCCGGCAACACCAGCTGCACGCCGATCTGTCCGATCCAGGCCAAATACGACGCCACCGTGACCATGGCCAAGGCTCTGGATACCGGTAATGTGCGGATCCTCTACCAATGCGTGGCGAGCAAGGTGCAGGTGGATGCCAACGGGGTCACGGGTATCGATTTCATCCAGTACCAGAACAACGGCACGCAACAGAACGGCACGGCTCAGGGCAAGCGCTACGTGATCGCCGCCCACGCGATCGAAACGCCTAAGCTGCTTCTCAACTCCATCGGCCCGCACAGCCCAAAAGGGGTCGCCAACAGCAGCGGCCAGGTCGGCAAGTCATTGGCCGACCACCCGGTGTACCTGGCCTGGGGCCTGATGCCTGAAGGCAAGCCGTTGTTCCCCTTTCGTGGGCCACTGTCCACCTCAGGGATCGAAGACATGCGCGACGGTGCGTTCCGCAGCACGCGTGCCGCCTGGCGTATCGAGATCGGCAACGAGGGCTGGAATTGGTCGGCGAATGATCCGTACACCACGGTCTGCGATTTTATCGACGGCGACAACAATGGCGGCACCAACAATGGCGGCGCCGACCACAAGAGCGAGGCATTGTCCGGCGTGGCGCTGGTGCAGAAGCTCAACAGCGTGCTGACCCGCCAGTTCCGCTTGGCCTTCTTGATCGAGCAGGTGGAGAAAGACCCCGAGCATGCGCAGTGCCGGGTGGAGAGTAGCAAGCATTTCACCGACGGCTTGGGCCTGCCTCGGCCAGAGATCGCCTACGAACTGTCCGACTACACCAAGGAGGGCTTCAAGCAGGCGCGCCTGGCCGCCACGCATATCATCACCAAGCTGATGGGTGCCACCGAGCTGACCGACCTGAACCCTGAGCTCAAGCCCGGCTCGCAAACGGTGTTCGAGCATGGCGGTCAGAACTACGCCTTCTACGGCGCTGGCCACCTGATGGGCACCTACCGCATGGGCTCGGACCGCAACAAGTCGGTGGTGGACAAAGACCAGCGCAGCTGGGACCACCCCAACCTGTTCCTGGTGGGCGACGGCGTGTTCCCCTCCACCGGCACCGCCAACCCGACCTTGACCATCACCGCGCTGACCTTCCAGGCCGCCGACGTGGTCGCCAGCGACCTGCTCAAGCGTACCGTGCAGGTGCAGGCCAGAGACCCCTGGCAGGGCACCGGCGTGCAGGTCAACGGACAGAGCTGGCAACTGGCGGTGTGCACCGGTGGGCAGTGGACGGCCAACCCGGGCACCGGCATGGTCGGCGCGGCGGGCCACCCAGGCCTGACCGCCAAGCCCGGCTATACCTTGCCCGGTCAAGCGGAAGGCGCATTGATCGGGCGTATCGGCACCAGCGGCGCGCCGTTCCTGGTGGGCAACCAGGCGCAATTGCCGCGTGGCCAGCAGGGGGAGTTGCAGTTGTGCATCAATGACGACCTGACCGGGCGCTACGGGGCTGGCCTGAGCGATAACCAGGGCAGTCTGTCAGTGGAGGTACGTTTCGGGTCGGTGTAGGCGCTGGCATAGCAACCCCACAGTGCTGCGGCGAGGTCGCAGTGTTGTGGGGTTGCTCTCTTAATCCCGTCACTTACAAGCTATCGGCCACGCCTAACGCCGTGAGCCATTGCCATTGCAGCCATCGCTTCAGAAACCGCCAAGCCGCATGATATGAGTCGCCTGAGCCTCATCTGTCCGCTTGAAGCCACAGCGCTCATAAAAGGCGCTTCCTTCAACCGTATCCGTGAAAAGACGCACGACCTGAAACCTGAGAGCGGCGCGTTCAACAAGCGCCTTTACCAGCGCCTGCCCGACGTGTTGCCCCCTTGACGGAGGTGCGACGTACACCCGTCGCAGTCTGGCCACATTATTTTCAGCATAGGGATCAACTGAAAGACCGCCGATGCCTATCAATTGCTGATTCAAATAGGCCGCCATCAGACACTCGCCGGGTGCATCAAAGCGGTTTGCCCCGGAGTGCCATTCGTTAATCAGACGCGTGAGGAACCTGAAACCCTCGCCAACGGCTTCCTTCTCCAACGCCAGTATCTGGCGCGGGAGGTGTGTGATCGGTTGAATCTCATATCGTTTCATCCATCCCAGCCCCCAATATGAAACGCGTTCAATGCTAACAATTTCGTCTGAGGTGACGAACACGTCTGTAGGAGCGAGCTTGCTCGCGAAAACCCCAAACGATCACGCAGCGCCTGAAGGCGAAATCCGATTCCCTCGCCACGGCTTGCTCCATTGCCTACGCCTGCGTCAGAATCCGCCGGCTTGTGCGCTGAGGTGGCCGTCTCTAAGGTGGCTCGGTCGCTGAATTGTTCAGTGATTCGGGTTTAGTAGCCTGAGCTTGGGTATCTATTAGTGCATGAGTTTCATCAATCAGACATTGCATCTGTGCTTGATGGTGGCTGTGCGTAGGGCGTCTTCGGGCGCGCCGGCTTTAGATATCCACCGGTCTACTAACCTGCGTACAGCTGCCACCCACTGTTTAGTAGCGGAAAGGTGGTGGCATCACTCAGGATGTCTACTCATGTCAAAAGCAGATTCAACAACGCTTTTCGCCGTTGCCCCCAACGCCAGCAACGAAACCCTCATCACCAACAGCTACGAAACCTTCACCAGCGTCAGCACCCTGCTGCTCGACCTGTCCGAAGACCTCAACGGCAAACACCGCGACATCGCCCTGGCGATCCACCAACTGAGCGAACTGGGCGTACTCCTCACCGCCAGACTCCTAAACCGTGAAGTGCCCTGCCCTGGCTGATGATTAGCCCTTCAACTTGCTAGCCCGATAACCGCCGCGTCGTCGTGAGCCACCTACAGCGACTCGGCGGTTTGGTTTGATGGGTAGGTCGACTGGCTAGAGCGGGACGGTTACGCTGACGTTTTTCGCATGACGGGAAAAGCGAATGACAACGGTGTATCAGGGAAGCTGCTTATGCGCAGCCGTCACTTACGAGCTATCCGCCACGCCAAAGTCAGTGAGCCACTGCCATTGCCGCCAGTGCCGCAAAAGTCACGGGGCCGCATTCGCTTCTTACGGCAGTGTTCCCCGTAACGCACTACGCCTACTTTCCGGCGCCAACAGCATCAAAACCTATGCATCCTCAGAGGCAGTGTTGCGCGAATTTTGCACGCACTGCGGCTCGGCATTGTTCTGGTCGCGGTCTCAAGGGGAATTCGCCGACTGGGTGTCAATAGCGCTGGGCACGCTCGACACACCCTTCATAGCTGAAAAGCAAAAACACGTTCATGTCGACTCCGCAGTCCACTGGTGCAGCTACCCGCCTCAGAAACCGCCAAGCTGCATGATATGAGTCGCCTGGGCCTCATCTGTTCGCTTGAAGCCACAGCGCTCATAAAAGGCGCTTCCTTCAGCCGTATCCGTGAAAAGACGCACGACCTGAAACCTGAGAGCGGCACGTTCAACAAGCGCCTTTACCAGCGCCTTCCCGACGTGTTGCCCCCTTGCCGAAGCTGCGACGTACACCCGCCGCAGTCTGGCCACATTATTGTCAGTATAGGGATCAACTGAAACACCTCCGATGCCTAACAGTTGCCGATTCAAATAGGCCGACATCAAACACTCGCCGGGTGCATCAAAGCGGTTTGCTCCAGAGTGCCATTCGTTAATCAGACGAGTGAGGAACCTGAAACCCTCGCCAACGGCTTCCTTTTCCAGCGCTTGTATCTGGCGCGGAAGGTGGGCGATCCGTTGAACCTCATATCGTTTCATCCATCCCTGCCTCCAATATGAAACGCGTTCAATGCTAACAATTTCGTTTGAGATGATGAACGTCGCAAGGTCACCCCTGTAGGAGCGAGCTTGCTCGCGAAAACCCCAAACGATCACGCAGCGACTGAAGGCAAAATCCGATTCCCCTGCCGCACCTTGCTCCATTGCCTACGCCTGCGTCAGAATCCGCCGGCTTGTGCGCTGGAGTGGCCGTCTCTAAGGTGGCTCGGTCGCTGAATTGTTCAGTGATCGGGTTTAGTAGCCCACCTTAGACCTAACAAGTGCACACGCTTCATCCATCAGACGCTCCCGTCTGTGCTTGATGGTGGCTGTGCGTAGGGCGTCCTCGGACGCGCCGGTTTTGTTAGGTTCCACCGGTCTACTAACCTGCGTACAGCTACCGCCCTTATTGTTTAGTAGCGATGGGGAAGTGGCCCAAGCAAGGAACTTAACCATGGTTAACGATTCAACCACCCTCTTCACCGTCGCCCCAAACGCCAGCAACGAAACCCTCATCACCAACAGCTACGAAACCTTCACCAGCGTCAGCACCCTGCTGCTCGACCTGTCCGAAGACCTCAACGGCAAACACCGCGACATCGCCCTGGCCATCCACCAACTGAGCGAACTGGGCGTACTCCTCACCGCCAGACTCCTAGACCGCGAAGCGCCCTGCCCTGGCCGATGATCAGACATTCAACCCACCAGCCCAATAACTCGCCGCGTCGTCATAAGCCACATACAGCGACTCGGCGATCTTTTTGATGGCCTTGGTGGATTCTAGTCTCGGAACAAAAACGTCCGCGATGACGGACGCGGCGACTGCTTTCGGCCGTTAGCCGCTATTCACGAAAGTCAGCTTCCGGCCAATAGCTGACATATGTTAAATGCAGACACTCAACCTTCTGTAGAGCCAGGTAAACAGCGTGAGCGTCAAAATTTATATTTATGGGCAATTCATCAGCGCGCTAGCTAGGTCTTTTTTAAACTGAACAGCGTTGTCTTTAAGTCGATTATCAAGCTCCTCAAAATGGATCAGCAACGCCGATCGGTAGCTGCACTTAGTAGGCATCCTCGAACCAAAAATCGTTGCTTTGTTCAGCTCGTCTGCCACCCCAATAAGACCGAGTCGCCCTCTAAGGTTGTTGTGGCTAGCAATCACCAGACCTAGCAATTTACGCTTGAAATAGGCCGGGATAGTCGTGCTAGGGATGATGATCTGCATCATCTCACCGATAGATTTTGCGGCCTCTTTAGAGATGTACAGTTTATCCAAGCTTTCATACGTAGGAATCGCAAGTAGCGTGCTTGCGGGTTTAATGCGTCCACATTGTTCCATCCAATCAATTGCGACCGATAAGAGTCGCGTCAGTAAATAGTGAAAAGGAGTAGGCCATTCCTGAAGTGAAGGTTCATTAGGCATTTGATGCATCTGAACTATGATGCCTCTCGCGAAGTGCTGGAAATAATGGAGCCACATATGATCCTGGAGTCCATGATGTATACCTTCATGCACCATAATCTCGAACAACGTAATCCCTGAATTAACTGGGCATCGATATCGCCCTAAATCGTAGTAAGATCCCAGTGGCTCGTTAAGTTTGGAGATAAGCGCTTTATCCTCATCTAGCCGACGACAAACCGCATCGCCAATGGCTTGATAAACGCCAAGTTTGACGGCGACCGTTGGATCCTCAAAGAAGAAACGTAATATCCGGTTGCTCTGCGGGAGTGCTAAACGCGCGGCGCCATTCAGGTTCTTACTATTTTTAAGCTCAACGTAAAGCTGACTCCCGGGAGCTTCTAACATTGCTTCCAAAAAATCTCTTGTAAAGTCACTCGCAACTGATTCTTTCGTTTCAAACAACTTGAGACAAAAATAAGGATGATTTAGCGTTAATGAACGCGTCAGCTCTGGAGAAATGACTAAACCTTGTAGTATTTCTCGAGCTTGAGTTTTTGATTCGTCGCGCTCTGAAAAAAAAGCTTTTACTATATTCGACTTATTTTCCTGTTTCCGGATTGCAGTCGGCCGCTCTCTATCATTTACCGAAAGTGTGAAAATTGGCAGGCGTTTGACATGGTAGATGAACTGAGCAAGCCATGACTCGCCCTCACTAAATTTAGTTAATTTTGGTAATTGGGGCTCTACATGTAGAACCAACTCGTCATAACGCTTAGTGAGGATAAGGGTATCCAGCATTTCACGGAAGACTTTTATTTTTCCTCTGACCAATTTGGGGGAGCGAGTCCTCCAGAAAAAATAAGTTGCAATCATGAGTAGAAGAACGTATACCGCCGTGTCGCAGTTAAAACCCAAACGCCACGGACCGAAGCTGAAGTACAACCCTAGCTGTACCAGCGCAGGTGCAAAAACCAGATAGTGAATAAGTAGAAAAACGAGACCTACAATCGTCCAGTCCAGACGGCTCATACAAAACCTAAGCTGGAGCTTGCTAACTTGAGGAATGAACGCCCAAACGGCTGCTATCACACCAAGTATAGTAAGCAAATTTGTTGTGTTGATTTGAGCTGCTGCTGACATTTCTTAGCCATCTGATCTAAGGGGGGCGCTCGCATTTTAACTGCTCGACGTCATTCGTAGCACGCCTTTTAAGTTCGATACCGAGGCATTGGGGGATAAAAGCTCACGATTCCTCATTTCTCTAGCCGTTCAAGTTAAACCTAACGGGGCGATTATGCCCCCCATGTGCTATCGGTAGAGAATGGTCAGTTACCAAAATTCAAAAAAAACCAATTATAACTAACTCCACTGGTCGATACACCCCGCTGGCTAGAGCTACGCCAGCGAAGGACTAAACGACTACAAGCTATTAACAAATGATTTTGCGCCATCAAAATTAAAGGTTATTTCTCGCCCTCCAAAAAATTTTAACCAATGGCGCTTTAAAGCCTCACTATTTTCGTCAGAGAGGTAGTCAACTACATGTATTTTTGCATTTTTTCTTGTCATTCTTGAAAGTAATTGGCGCATTTCAAAATCCGCTTGGGGCAACGAGTACCCTATGAAGACAATCTTGTCCGCCTCTGAAATTTCAATGCCGGCATTTTGCCAGATAATTCTATATTGAGGGTTTGACAAATTTTTTAAATAGGTTGGCATTATTAAGTTCTGAGCAAGCAAATGCTTGCCCATTTCCTCAGGGAAATTTCTGTCACAATGACGGCATGAAGTAGCATGCTCAAAACTATGCATGGCCTCCTTTTCAAAAAACTTAGCATAAAGCCTTGCACATCTTGGGCATTGCAACCAGTTTAGGGAGCCATGAAGTTTTAGTAGCTTTACGTTAAAGCCGCCTTGGCCAAGCTTTTCCAGGCCAGGAGTTACTGTTGCATCACCTTCGTCTTTAGAGCTAATGTAGCAACAATAGTCCACAACCCCATCGTACTGCTTATTCGCTAGCAGAGATTTATAGATTGAATTATCAAGAAGAATATCCCAGTTCGTACTAATCACGCTAACAGGATCACTTCTTTTGTATGCAATGCCAGCCCGTACCGAAGACAAATTAGTGATGTGATTTGCAAAATGATCTATGTAGTCTTTTGATTTATTAGTCCTGTTTAGTAAAAGCTGGAGGGTGCGACCAACAACATAAAACACAGACTCGCGGACCTTCATGATTTTATCCAGACTGATCCCTCTGAATTGAGAGCTTTCAGCCAAGCATCGGTCTAGCGGTGTAAATATATCCTCAAGATCAATATCTGAAAACCCACTATCTGTCACATTCAACTGTTCTCTGAGGAAGCTAATAAACTCTTCAAACCTTACAGACTCGAAGTTGTGAGAACTATCTTTGTAGAGATTGAATGCCTCGCGCAAGATGGCCGCCTGTGTTGGAGCGCCTGCTTCAACAGAAAAACCGGCCCCGAGAACATATACAGTTTTCATCCTTGCTTAAGCTCCTTAGAATATAAGTCTTTGCACGTCTAATGCCCGTACCTGTCAATAAGTTCTTTGCACGTGAAACAACTTCAGGCTAGGCGTGTTTTTAAATACTTTTCGAGCATGCCCCCACCGATCCAATATTCTAAATGAATTTCTATGTGATATTGCATGCTCCGGATTTTCTAGACGCTTCCGACAAGCAGCTTCTGGCCGAAACCAACCTTTCACCAGAGACCTCCCTCGGCCAAGAGCAGGCATCCAGCCAACATAATAAACCGGGTTAAGCCCCCGGTATCTGGTACACAACCGAATCATATTTCTCTGCCATCCGCCTCTCGATGACCACTCCCCCCAAAGCTTCGGCAATACGCCGACTCGCACTATTCTGCGTCGCAACAGGGTAGATAAAGTGTTTTGCCACCACCCACTGGCTAGCCCACTGAACAACCGCCTGCACCGCTTCACCACCAAACCCCAGCCCGTGTTTATCTTCACGGATCCAGATACCCAACTCCGGTGTTTCACTGCCGGTATGGTGCAGCCCGACCAAGCCGGTAAAACGAGCACCTACCAACTCCCTGACCGTGAACACGATGTCGCTGCCATCCTCTATCGCAGGCAGCCACCGCCCCCAGACTTGCGCGTACTCTTCCAGCGAGGCAGGCGGTTCCCAGGACATGTAGCGAGTCAGTGCCGGAGTGATACAAGCGAAGGACTCAACAGCGTCCTGCTCACAGAAGGGCTCAATGCTCAGGCGTTGCGAGAGAATGCGGATTGGGTGGGTGTCCACTGGCATGGCCATTTCGTTCCTGGGGTCCGTTACTCCATGTATGCCGTGAACCTACCATGCGGGTCGCTTCATCAGTATCAGGCTCTCTATACTGAGCCCCCAGGATGGTAGTTGGAGCACACAATATGCCCGTCGCACCCAATCAAAATTCCCCCATCATTTTGGTCCCCGTTCAACAAAGCGACTTGGGTAATCTGGTAGCTATTCGAATCGAGGCCATGCGCGAAAGCCTGGAGCGTGTTGGGCGATTTGACCCAGTGCGTGCGCGGGAGCGGTTTCTTGGCGGCTTTGAAGCTCGCGACACACGCTATATCGAGGCGTCTGGAGAGAGGGTGGGTTTCGTCGTGATCAAACATCACCACCATGAACTCTTGCTCGACCACTTGTATGTAAGGCCGGGCGCGCAGGGGTCAGGGGTAGGGTCTGCTGTTCTCTCTCAGATTTTCAAAGAGGCGGATGCAGCGGCGCTTCCCATTAAAGTGGGGGCTCTCAAAGAAAGCGCTTCGAATCGCTTTTATACCCGCCATGGCTTCCAGTTCATCGAAAGCAGTGAATTCGACAATTATTATGTTCGTCAGCCTATTCCGGCGATTGGCGCTCATTCCGCAACCATGGGCTGACGTGCACTAGCCCTTCAGTTCACCAGCCCGATTGCTCGCCGCGTCGTCATATGCCACATACAGCGACTCTGCAATTTGGCTTTTGATCGCCTTGGTGGCCTCCAGCCCCAGCACAAAACCCTCGGCTTTACCGCCAGCACGGTTGAGTTCTTCATGGGTGGAGGCGCCAGTAATAGCGTCAAGCAGCTTGGCGGCGTGGAGGCCGACGCCTTTGGGGAGGGAGATTTGGTCGATGGACATTATCGCTACCTTGAAAAATTGAGTTCGGGAGCGAGTGGAACCACTGCCGGGGCTGGCATGGTAGACCTGTTTGCCATGAAAGGGGTCGCTTTACGCGCAGCGGCGCTATTCTTTGCGGCTACGCAGTCAGATGGGGCCATTGGTAAATCTGGAGGGGCTTATGGAGTATTGCGTTGAGGGCTACTGCCTTCGGCCATTGTGGGCCGACGATTTCGAGAGGGTCAGCCGTTACGAACGCGTCAATCGCAGGCATCTGCAACCCTGGGAGCCGCTCCGGGACGAGGAATACTTCACCACTGGCAACGCCAAGGCCAGGGTGGAGCAGCAGGTCAACAATATGCACGCTGGCAACGCGCTGTGTTTCCTCTTGTTTGAACCCAAGAGCGGAGAGGTTCTAGCGCGGTGTAACTACACGAACATTGTGAGGGGCGTTTTTCAGGCCTGTCATCTCGGCTTCTCGCTGGCGGAATCTGCCCAGGGTCGCGGCCTGATGAAAAAAACACTTCAGGTCACTAACCGTCATTGCTTTGAGCAGTTGGGTCTTCACCGGATCATGGCCAATCATTTACCCCGCAATGTGCGAAGTGAACGCCTTCTGGAGTCGCTGGGGTTTGAAAAAGAAGGACATGCGCGAGCCTATCTGAAGATTGCTGGCGTTTGGGAGGACCATACGTTGAGATCGTTGATCAACCCTGAACAATAAGCGCGCCCCCTGCCACCGAGACAACCGCAGGTTGCGCCAATCAAGCCTGGGTGCTGAACCTCTGGGCAGCCCGCCGCTCCAACATCGCCCGCTCAGTCTCTTGCGTCGCGCGCTCGCCGTTGGAAGACAATTGGTTTATGAAAAACTGGTTCCTGCCCGCTTTAATATCCGACGGGTCATGCGTTCTGAACAAGGGCGCCAGATCAATAGTGCTGGCGAAGTTTTCATTGGTCAGGCTGTAGTAGCCCAGGGTGCTTCCAGACCAGGGTGAACCTGCGTCTACCATGTCGATGGCGGCGTTGCGGTAGGCCACGGCTGTGGCTTTCAGCTCAACGGATTGATTGAGCAGAACCGTCAGCCTCTCGGTCGCCTCACGGCTGAGCTGGCCAGCCGTATCGAGCACTTTCAGCCGGCCGTCAGCCTCAACGGTAAAACCGTACCCGGTGCTGGCCAGGTCGGGCGCAGTGGTTGCCAGGTTCGCTTCGAATGTCTGGAAGGAAGCTTTCAGCGCACTTTGCGCGCCATTGAACATGTCTACGAAACGAGGAAAGTGCGGCGATTCGGAGCGACCGACCCAGGTATCAACGGCCTCCGGGGCTTGTGCCGTGGTTGTCGCGGCTTCACTGGGATGGTAAATGGCCGCGGGGCCGGCGTTTGCCAGGGCTTGCTTGGCGGGGTCCGTCGACGCCTGGGGTACGAGCTTCTGCTCAGAAGGCGTGAGGTTGAGATTGGCCGGTGGAATATAGGCAGGGCTAACGGAAAGTGCCATTTAATCGGTCCTTGATTAGCGGGTTCATACGGGTTATCGACCATAAACGCGTCAGCTTTAGACCGTCACGGGAGCAAGCTCCCTCGCCACAGCTTTTGATCGTTCCACGCCCTGCGCAAGAACGAACACGCGCCCGAAGCATTCCTGGTGCTCGAAGGCTCGCCACGGGGCATTTTGAATAGCGGGCATGAAGGTGGGGAGCGTACGGCTGAAAATGCTCGGTGGATTTGAACAGGCTACGCCCATGCCGTTGGGCATCCAGATCACACCCTGAGGGATGCATGTTTTCTTGATGTTTCGACACGACCGCTGCCTGTGTCTCCTTGTATATGATCTGGTCACCGCCAGATTCAGTCTGGCCGTTTATCATCTGTCGCCTCAATGCGCTTGAAAAAGAACGCAAGGCGACTCGCCAGAAGGATACGACAATGACGACTTGCGCCCCACCTGCTGGGTCACGTGAACACTACGACTCGGTAAGCCGAGCAGTGCATTGGCTGATGTTCTTGTTGTTTGCGTGGATCTATTGCTCAGCCATAACCCATTACCTGGCGTCAGACTCAACGCTGGATAAATGGCTGTGGCCCTTTCACAAACCCGTGGGGTTGTTATTACTGGTGTTGCTGATCCTACGTGCCGGCTGGAGTCTGCTGAGCCGACACCGGCGCCCACTCAGCGTCAGCCGTGTCGCCGCCGCCGGGCACGGCATGCTGTATGCACTGATGTTCATGATCCCGCTGATCGGGATGATCCGCCAGTACGGCTCCGGCCGGGCTTTTTCTGCGTTTGGCGTGCCGGTCATGGAGGGGTTCGAGGGGGAAAAAATCCAGTGGATGGTTGGTCTGGGCAGCAACTTTCATAGCTTGCTGGGTTGGACAATGCTGGTGCTTATCCTCGGGCATGTCGGGGCGGTGGTCATGCACTATTGGCAGGGCGATAAGCAGGTACTGCGGCGAATGACAAGAGGGGTGCGCCAGCACTGAAGTGACGCGGCCCACAGGTAGGGCCGCGCTGTCAGGATTGCTCCCACACCACCGGCTTGATCGCCCGCCCATGCTGGCGCGCCGTGACCAGGCCGATGGTCGATGACACTTCGCTGCAATGACCAGGCCACTTGCATTGCGGTACCCTTCTCCACCGAGTTGGCGATGGAACAAGAGCGGGGTGACCCGGATATCGTTGCCGAGGACATGAGTGGCAACACTTGCGCCCCGCGCTTCAATAACGCCCGCTCTGATCAGCCTATCGCCTGACGCCCCAACCCACTCCCAGGATTCACGGATTTCCTTTATGCCGCCTGCCTCACGCGACCACGCCCGTATCGAACGCCGTCTCATCGCGGCCCTGACCGACGCCTGCGAGATCGCAAAGGTCGAAATCCCGGGCTTCGACTGGTTAACCCACACCGTCGACTACTGTGCTTTTCCCCAAAGCCTGCGGGTGATCTGGGTGTTCGACAACGTCGCGAGCAAGGCTCGCGCCCTTGCGACCGGCGCGGACGCCCGTATGCGCGAGCTGACTACCGCCGCGCTGGATGACGCTGACGTGCACGTCCCGAACATCGGCCGCTGCGTCAGTTTCGACTCCGAAGAGGAATGCCACCTTCGGCATGGCGGCGATTGGCGTCGGCGGTTGGCTACTCTCCGGGCGATCTGAATCGCGCCACCGGTTGTCGAGCAAGGGCAAACATCGCTACCCCACTTTGCACGTCAACCAAGCCCCCCAGAAAAGGCTGCTGAAGAAACGGATCGCGTCGCCGAAGCCAGCGTCATGCAACAGCTTCTGAACTGCGGCCTCGGAATGGGGTGGGTCGGCGCCTTGAAGGATTTTGCCGAGCTTGGCCTTCACTTCGTCCGGGGTGGCGCCATGCTGACGCCACCGTTGGCCCCATGCCGCCAGCAGCAACGGCTGGCTGGCATACGCGTAATGATTGCCCGCGACGATCAGCGGTGCCCCCGGTTTCAGGTGCGCCCGAATCGACCGCAGCATCCGGTCCTTGGCGTCATCCCCTTCCAGATGGTGGAGCACACCGATCAAGGTCGCGGCGTCGTATGACGCGTCTGCTGCCAGGTCTTCAAGCGTCCCGAGATGCAGGGTGGTTCTGTCAAGCAAGTGGTTGGCTTCCAACTGCTGCCTTGCCGCGTCCAGCATCGGCTGGGAGGGATCAACCGCCATGAAGCGCCAGCCCGGTTCAAGGTTGGCCATGGCGATGATCTCCTGCGCCGTACCGCCGGCGCCGACCACAAGTACCTTGGCCGAGGGGGCATCGCCAAGGCTCGCCGCGAGCATGCAGGCTGCCAGATCCTGGCACGCGTCATAGCCCGCCAGCGCGATACGGCTTTGTCGTGCGTACTCGTTGGCTCTTGAGGTATCGAATTTTTCAGCAGGGTTGGATGAGGATGAGTTCAAGGCGGTTCTCCGTGGCCTTGACGCAAATTACGTTAACCGTCGCAGTAAGAAAAATGCATTAATTTTATGCGCTGCATTCCCGTGGGGAATGCGGGGGTGTAGGAGTGGAAGGGTTGCAGGATCGTACAAGCCTATGACCTGTCGGCCCGGATAATCTGGCCTTCTCACCGACAGGAAGGCTCAGCATGACTTACCTACAGCAACCCGCCCAACCGATAAACCTCGCGCAAAAAGCCTCGCTTATCGACCAACAATGGAGCCCAAGAGTGGTTGCCGAAATGAACGACTACCAGTTCAAGGTGGTGCGCATCGAGGGCGAATTCATTCGGCATTCGCACCCCGAAACCGATGAAGCGTTCCTGGTGCTTGAAGGCACGCTGCGTATCGACCTGCCGGATGGCCCGGTGTATGTGAAGCCGGGTGAGTTGTATGTGGTGCCGCGTGGCATTGAGCACAGGACGGCGGCCGAAGGTGAAGCCAGGCTGATGATGATCGAGCCAAGGGGCATCTTGAACACCGGGCACGAAGGCGGAGAGCGGACGGCAGTCAACGATCAGTGGATTTGAGCGCAAGCGTACGCTGCTTAGCGCTGTACAACCCTTAACCAAAACCCATAAGATGAGAAGAGTTATCATTTAAGCCAAGCGAATCTCACATGTTCAACGACAGCACCGCCTCGCCGGTCGAGCAGTTGTATACCCGCCATCGCACGTGGTTGCGGGGCTGGCTGCATCGACGTCTGGGGCACCGTGCCGATGCCGAGGACCTGGCCCACGACACCTTCGTACGCGTGTTGTGTTCACGCCAAGAGGTGGGCGAGCTGCGCCAGCCCATGGCGTTTCTGGCCAAGATTGCCAATGATTTGCTGATCAACCGCTGGCGGCGCCAGGCGATTGAACGCGCTTACCTGGACGCATTGGCCGCTCGGCCCGAAGCGCTGGAGCCTTCGCCGGAGGAGCGGCTGCTGACCATCGAGACCCTGCTGCAACTCGACTCATTGCTGGTGGGGCTGTCGATGCCGGTGCGGCGGATTTTCTTTTTGTCCCAGCTCGACGGCTTGACCTACCCGCAAATCGCCGCGCAGTTGAACCTCAGCGTGGCTCAGGTGCAGCGGGCCATGGGCAAGGCGTTCAGCGTGTGTTACGCGAGTCGTTTTGAATGAGCCTGCCGGTTGATCCGCAGGTCCGCGACAGCGCTATCGACTGGCTGGTGAAAAGCCAATCCGGGCTGATGAACGCTGCCGATTGTTTGGCTTTGCAGCAATGGCGCCAAGCCAATATCGAACATGAATATGCCTGGCAGCGCGTCAGCAGCTTGCCGTTGTCGTTGCAGCCGGGGGCGGCGCTGTTGGCGGATGCCACCACGCGACGGGCGCTGGAAGCTGCCGGCAATGATCCACACCAACGCCGCCAGGTGCTCAAGGCCCTGCTCGCCGTCGGCCTGCTCGGCGGGCTGTCGTGGCAAGGTGCGCAGTCCACTGTGGTGCGTTCGGCGTTGGCCACTTATAGCACCAGCACCGGTGAGCGGCGCCAGTGGCGGTTGGCGGACGGCAGTTCGTTGTGGCTGAACACCGCCAGCGCGGTCAACCTGGACTTCAACGCCGCACAGCGCAGCGTGCAGTTGGTCGAGGGCGAGATGGCCCTGGACGCGCCCGTCGAATCGCGAGCACTGCAACTGAAGACACCCGACGCGACGCTGCACAGCCCGGGCGCTCATCTGCTGGTGCGCCATGACCGCCAGAGCACTCAGGTGACGGTCCTGCGCGGCTTGGTGCAGGTGCATACGCGGGGCCACCCACTGCCCCTGCGGCTGGAAGCAGGTTGGCGCACCCAGGTGAACAGCCAGGGGGTCGCCGCGGCGGTCCCTGTCGATGGGTTCCTCGCCCAGGCCTGGCTGCGAGGTTTGCTGCCTGCCGAACGCATGCGCCTGGACGCGCTGCTGGCCGAACTCTCGAGCTATCGCCCAGGGATTTTGCGCTGTGGCGAAGCCGTTGCGGGCTTGCGCGTCACCGGCAGTTTCCAGCTCGACGATACCGATGCCGCCCTGGCCCTGCTCGCCCAAGCGCTGCCGGTGCGCATTGAGCGGCGCACGCGCTATTGGGTGACCGTGGTGCCGGCCTGAAAATATTTTTGTCATACAGCGCAGTTTTTTCCTCGTCGCTTGGCCTATGGGAATAACCCATCGAAACAGGTGGGCCTTCACCCTCAGGAGCCCTGCATGACCTCCCCCCTCCATGTTCTGCGCAGCCGCACCGTCGGCCTGCTGTTTCTTGCCTTGCAACCGCTGTGCGGCGCGGCGGTGTTGGCTGCCGATGAGCGCCAGCACTTCAACATCGACGCCGGCACGCTGGATCAGGTGCTCTCGCGCTTTGGCGTGCAGGCGGGCATCAGCATGGCGGGGCGTGCCACGCTGACTGCCGGCAAGAACAGCCAGGGCCTGACCGGCGACTTCACCACCGAAGCCGCGTTGACAAAGCTGCTTGAAGGCACGCGCTTGGTTTATCAGCGCCTGGCCGATGGCAGCTACGAGCTGTACCAGGGCGGCACGGCCCTTGCGCTGCCCACGCAGAAAGTCATCGGCGAAGACCCGCAAAAACAGCAGGTGTATGCGGCGCCGCGTTCCTCCGTGTATATCTCCGGCGAGGACATGCAGCGCTTTGGCGTGATCTCCGCCGGCGACCTGCTCAAAGGCCAGCCCGGCGTACAGGTGGGTGACAGCCGCAACGGCGGCGGCCTGGATGTAAACATCCGCGGCATCCAGGGCCAGAGCCGCGTGGCGGTTACGGTGGATGGCGCGCAGCAAGCACTGGATGTGTATCGCGGCTACGCCGGCACCCAGCAGCGCAGTTACATCGACCCGGATTTGATCAGCGACGTGACCATCGACAAGGGCCCCAGCGTTGACTCCAGCGCCATCGGCGGCACGGTTAAAATGCGTACCCTGGGAGTTGAAGACATTCTGCGCGATGGGCAAAACATCGGCCTGCGCCTCAAGGGCGAGACGTGGAACAACGGCGTTGCGCCCGCCTACCGCGACGGTCACTCATCAGAGGGCAGCCTGTACGCCGAACCGCACCGAAACCGTGGCGGGTTGTTCGGCTCCCAAGCCGAATCCGGCAGCGCCGCGTTTGCCTACACCCATGACCTGTTCGATGTAGTCGCAGCCTACGCTCACCGCAATCAAGGCAACTATTTTGCGGGCAAGAAGGGCCAGGATCGCTACCGTACCTACGACCGCTATGGCGACGAAGAAAGCACGGTGGCCAGCACTTATAACGCCGGCGAAGAAGTACTCAATTCGTCGGCTGAGACCGAATCCTGGTTGCTCAAGACCACCCTCCGCCCCACCGACGAACACACCTTTGACCTGGGTTACCAGCGCTACAACGGGCACATCGGCGAGATCATGCCGTCGGACATTTTTCGGTTCGGCACCGGCGGCATCTACCAGTACCCGCTGGGCCATACCCAGATCGACACCTATACCGCGCGCTACCATTACCTGCCCACCAATAACCCGCTGGTGGACCTTACCACCAGCCTGTGGATGACCGATGCGCAAACCAGCCAACTGACTTCAGTGCTCGCGCCCGCTTCCCAAGCCTACCGTTCGGACCGCAACTGGAGCCGCCAGGCCAACCGTCGCATCGGCGGCGACCTGGCCAATACCTCGCGGTTCACCAGCGACTATGGTGACCTCAAGCTGGACCTGGGCGGTGGCTTCCAGATCGAAGAGCTGCGCCCGCAAAAAGGCGTGGTCACCACCCAGCATGACATCAACGCCAACCGCAGTTTGCGCGATGGTTCACGCCAGGAATTCAACCTCAACGGCAAGCTCGAATACCAACCCGTGGACCGCCTGACACTATGGGGCGGTGGCCGCTATACCTATTACCGCACACAAGACCACGTGCCGCTTTCAACGGCGCGCCGGGAAGAGCGCCCGTTGCGCTACGTGTCAGCCACGAAGGCCGGGGCCTACGGCAACATGCTCTGGTTCCCCGACCTGAACGGGGACTACACCGACGCTACCGACCCGCGCCTGAACAACGGCATCGTTTTCAGTAACACCAACTACCCATTTGAAGGCCCGCGCTATAACGATTTCGGGGCCACCGATACCACGGTGTATGAGCCCCAGGTGGGCGAAGTGGTCAGCGGTTATGACTACTCCGGAAAAAACCGCAACAGCGGCGGTGCGTTTGCGCCTGCCTTCGGCATCAACCTGGAGGTGGCGCCCGACACCTTCGTCTACGCCTCTTACACTCAGGGCCTGCGGATGCCGTCGCTGTTCGAGACCAGCCAGGGCGTATTACAAACTTTACCCGGCAAAGGCTTGAAGCCCGAGCGTTCGAGTAACTGGGAAATCGGCGCCAGCACCCTCCAAAAAGGCCTGTTTGTGGCTGACGATGAGGCGGCGATCAAACTGGCGTACTTCAACAACACCATCAAAAACTACATCACCCGTTACTACGACCCCAGCCCAGGCCTGATGGGCCTGATGCAATTCAGCAACACCGACAGTTTCAAGACCAGCGGCCTGGAGTTGCAGTCCCATTACGATGCCGGCCGTGTGTTTGCCGACCTGTCATCCACCTACTACCTCAAGACCCAAACCTGCGACTCGGCGTTCGCCGCTCGCCTGCGTGCCAGCAGTAACCGCTATCGCGACACCAGCCAGACGCCCAACTGCACGCCCGGCAGTTTCATGGGCTCCTACACCAACACACAGAACCCGCCACGCTTTGCCGCAAACCTGATCACCGGCCTACGCTTTTTCGACCAGTCGCTGACGGTCGGCACGCGCATCACCTACACCTCCGGCCCCACGGTGACCGCCGATAAACCTTGGCAGACAGGCGCCACCACGCCGCAATTGGTCTATCGCGAAGTGACGCTGGTGGATCTGTTCCTCAACTACAAATTGCAGGACCACACCCAACTGAATGTCTCGCTGCAAAACCTCACCGACCGCTACTACCTGGCCCCCTTGGCGCAAAGCTTTATGCCGGCACCGGGCCGAACACTCAGGGTGGGTCTACAAACGAAGTTCTGACAGGGGCAGGCACAACTCTCGAAAGGCACACATTCCAACTGTGGGAACTGTCGAGCCCCGGCGAGGCTGCGATGGCGGCGGCACAGGCACCATCCTCATCGCCTGAACCACCGCTTTCGCAGCCTCGCTAAAGCTCGACAGCTCCCACAGGGGTTCGGCAGTGCTGGGTTCAAACCGGTTGGCAGGGCCATCGCACCAAGCACAACCCCCGACAACAACACTGCCCAACTGTGGGAGCTGTCGAGCCCCGGCGAGGCTGCGATGGCGGCGGCACAGGCAACATCCTCATCGCCTGAACCACCGCTTTCGCAGCCTCGCTAAAGCTCGACAGCTCCCACAGGGGTTCGGCAGTGCTGGGTTCAAAACGGTTGGCAGCGCCATCGCGCCAAGCACAACCCCCGACAACAACACCGCCCAACTGTGGGAGCTGTCGAGCCCCGGCGAGGCTGCGATGGCGGCGGCACAGGCAACATCCTCATCGCCTGAACCACCGCTTTCGCAGCCTCGCTAAAGCTCGACAGCTCCCACAGGGGTTCGGCAGTGCTGGGTTCAAACCGGTTGGCAGGGCCATCGCGCCAAGCACAACCCCCGACAACAACACCGCCCAACTGTGGGAGCTGTCGAGCCCCGGCGAGGCTGCGATGGCGGCGGCACAGGCAACATCCTCATCGCCTGAACCATCGCTTTCGCAGCCTCGCTAAAGCTCGACAGCTCCCACAGGGGTTCGGCAGTGCTGGGTTCAAACCGGTTGGCAGGGCCATCGCGCCAAGCACAACTCCCGACAACAACACCGCCCACAAAGAATTGGCTATGTCAGGCTTGTTACACCACAACCGGCTTAATTGCCCGGTTGTGCTGACGCGACGTAACCAGGCCGATAAAGGAGATCACCAACGCAAGGCCAATAGTCGAGGACACTTCGGTGCGGTGTTCCGGCGTCACCATCATCACCCCCAGGGCCAGGCAGATGAACACGATCACCAGGTAAGTCAGCCACGGAAACAGCCACATGCGAAAGGTCAGTTCGACGTTCTGCCGAAGCAGCAACCGACGCATACGCAGTTGCGAGATAGCGATCACCAGGTACACCAACAACGCGATGGCGCCGGAGCTGGCGAGCAGGAACTGGAACAGACCGGCCGGCATGAAGTAGCTCAGCAACGTAACGCCCGCACCGATGATGGTGCTGGCGATCACCGCCGCCCTGGGCACGCCCGCCTTCGAGGTGATTTTAAGCGCTGCTGGCGCATCGCCGCGTTTGCCCAGGGAAAACAGCATGCGCGAAGAAATGTAGATCGAGGAGTTCATGCAACTGGCTACCGCGATCAACACCACCACATCGACCATGAATTTGGCGTTGGGGATGTTCATAATTTCCAGTGCGCGCTGATAGGAACCCACGGAGGCCAACAGCGGATCGTTCCAGGGCACCACGGAAATCACGACGGAGATCGACAGCAGGTAAAACACGCCAATGCGCCAGATCACCGAGCGGGTGGCCTTGGCGATGTTCTGCGCCGGGTTGCTCGATTCCGCCGCGGCGATGGTCACCGCTTCGGTGCCGATGAAACTGAACATGATGGTAATGAACGCGCCCACCACCGCCGACAGGCCGTTGGGAGCAAACCCGCCGTGTTCCTCCATCAAGCGGCTCAAGCCGCTGGCTTCGCGATCTGGGATCCAGCCCATGAGGACGCTGAAGCCCAGGCCGATAAAGCCGACGATGGCAATCACCTTGGCCATGGCGAACCAGAATTCGAATTCGCCGTATTTGGCCACGCTGAACAGATTGGTGATCACCAGCAGAACGATTGAGATCAACGCAAACAGCCACGCATCAACCTGAGGGAACCACTGGTTGAGCACATGCCCGGCGGCCAACGCTTCGATAGGAATGACCAACACCCAGAACCACCAATACAACCAGCCGATGGTGAACCCCGCCCAGGGGCCGATGGCCTGGTCGGCGTAGGTGGAAAACGAGCCGGTGTCCGGGCGCGCCACCGCCATTTCCCCCAGCATGCGCATGACCAGCACCACCAACAGGCCGGAAAACAGGTAAGCCAGCAACACCGCTGGCCCGGCGGCGGCGATCGCATGCCCGGAGCCGACAAACAACCCCGCGCCGATGATGCCAGCGATGGACAACATGGTCACATGGCGCGGCTTGAAGCCCTGCGCCAGCTGACCGTTGGAATCGTTGCAGTTGAGGCTAGTCATTGTTTTTGTTGTTCTCGGGCGGCCAATGACCCTCACCTTAAGTGCCCGAGGCCAGGCACAAGTAGCCTGGTTACGCCACCATCGTGCCTGATATCGACATGGGGAATAGTGGCACCGTGAGGCAACGCGCGGCGTGCTCTACTCTTGCGCGCTGCGTATCAACGACCCGAACAGCTCGCCACGCGGCATCTTGCTCAGCTCGATATCAGCATTTTCAAACCATTCCCGCCCAGCTTCCGGATGCGGCCCGCTCAGCACCACCACGCCACGTTCGTAGGTGTAACGCGCCGCCGCCACGTCGCCATTGTGGTAGGTCGCGATGACCTTGTAAGGCGCAGCGGCGCTGGCTTTGGGGAAGTAAGGGCCATCCTGATAGAACACAGAGTCGGGCTGCCCGTCCCACGTCACCCGCACGGCGGCGTCTTCAATGCCGGACACTTCAAAACCGGGACGGCCAGCTTCGGTATCAAGCGCCTGGGGGATCAGGCCGAGGTTGTTGTCGTCGGCCAGGTAGGCGCCCATGCACAGGCCCAGGTAGCGGCCGCCTTTGGCGACGTAATCGCGGATGGCTTCTGCACGCGCATCGCCCAGGCTGTCGAGGGCGGCCGGGATGTCCTGGCCACCGCCGGGTTGCACGTATAGATCGTAGCGCGCCAGGGTTTGCGGGGTGATGTCGATGGGTTCGTCGGCACCTACGAAGTCGATCTGGTAATTGGGGTTAAGGCGCTGCAGGGCGGTTTTCACGTTTTCCGAGCAATCCGGGCAACCCGCCGGGCCACGGTAGATGGCGACATGGGTGATGGGGCCTGCGCCGTGTACGGGTAAAGGATGCAGCGTAGCAACGGCGAGAAACGCGGCAGCGATGGCAGGCAGTTTCATGGGTTAGGCTCAACGGTCAGTTGAATGGGTTTGATCCGGACGTGACAGCGCCAAGCCTATAACGGTGAGCCTTTTGAATTCGTGAAGAGTTGTAAATCCACGAGGGCCATTTATCCACTTCCCAGCATCTGCCATAACGACGCGCCTACGCCGGTAATGCTCTCACCGGCGATCAGCCCCGCCGCTGCCGTGATCGCAAAGCGCTGCGTCACGCTCGGCAAGCGACAGCTCACGGCCCAGGTCATGATCGCGCCAAGGGCCATCATCAGCGACACCGACGCAGGCAAGACAAACGCCAGTCCCAAGGCTGCCGCACTCGGCAGGTAACGGGCGCGATGGGTGGGTAATGTGCTGTCGAGTATGCCCAGCAGCACGCCGAACAAGCTTGCAATGCCGATGGCCCAGCGGATGCTGGGGGACAGTGAATCCAAACCGTGGGTCAGGGTTTGGGCCACGGCTTTCCAAGTGGCGACGGCCGGGGCTGGCCACTGTTCGGTGAGCAGCATGGTTTGCGGGTCTGGGATCAACGCCAGGTAAGCGAATACGCCGACGATGCTGCCGACAAAAATCCCGAGGATCTGAGCGATCACTTGCTTGTGCGGCGTCGCGCCAATCGCTTTGCCCACCTTGAAGTCATTCATCAGGTCTGTGCACTGCCCCGCCGAACCGCCGGCGGTGTTGGCGCTCATCAGGTTGATCGGCACCTGGCCCGGCGCAACGATGCCAAAACTCAGCTGAGATAATTGCCCGATGGCGCCAATCGGCGGAATACCGGTTGCCCCCACCACCCGCGCCGCCACGGCGGCCAGGCAGATCGCCAGGGGAATGGTCAGCAGCGCCATCCCAAGGTTGATACCGAACAACAGCGCTTGCAGGCTCACCACCAACACGATCGCCAGCGCGAACCCCACGGCAGGCCCAGGTTTTGGAATCGCCCAGGGCGTGCCGCCAGTCGCTCGGGTTGAGCGATGCAACGCCCACAGGCGAATCGCCAGGGACGCCAGGGTGGAACACACCATCAGGCTCACGCCGGGCCACAGCAGCCATTCCACCAGCGCGGCAAATTGCGGGCCGCTGCTGTCGGCGGGCAGGCTCACCAGGTCGTTGGCCAACAGCCACGGCCCCAGCCCGCCCCATGCCAGCAAGGCGCCGAGCAACAGGGTCAGGCCCACGCGAATGCCGATGATGCCGCCGAACCCCAGCAACAGCAGAGAGGGGTCGGCGGTGAAGGTCAGGCGCTCCAACTGGGCGTTCGGAGACCAGCGCGGGAAGGCCCACATAAAGGTATCCACCCACTTGACCAGCCCGGACAACAGCGCCGCGCCGAGCAGCACTTTTAAACGCGTGGCGGCTTCGCGGCCATGGTTGTAGATGTGCAGCAGGGTCTCCAGGGTGGCCATGCCTTCGGGAAACTTCAGCGCCTTGTCATTGAGCAATGAAGGCCGCAGGTACCATGCGATCCAGATCCCCAGGAAACTCACCGAAAACACCCAGGCGATCATCGGCAGCGCTGCCAGTTGGTTTCCGGTGAGCAAGGTATACGCCGGGATGGGCGCGACCAGCCCGCCGGAAATGATCGACGCCGCGGCAGAGGCCACGGTCTGGTTGATATTGCTCTCGTGCAGGGTCCACGGCAGGTGTTCAGCGCAACGCCGGGCCAGGCCTTGCCAGATGCCATAACCGATCAGCAAGGCGATGATCGACATATTGAACGACCAGCCGATCTTCAAGCCTGCGTAGACATTGGAAGGGGTCAGCAGGATGCCCAGCACGATCCCGGTGATGACTGCCCGCAGGCTCAGTTCGCGCTCTACGGGCGCGATTGACGAGGTGGAGTGCATGCAGATTCCTTTCGAGAAAAGCCAGTGCCACCTTTTAAGTGAGCGCTGGGAGACTCGAAGGTTCACCTGCCGAAACGGGTTCTGTAGGAGCGAGCTTGCTCGCGAAAAACCCAAAGGCGCCGCGTTCATCCAGGAAACACGCGTTATCGTTTACGTTTTTCGCGAGCTCGCTCCTACAGGAGGCGGTGTCGGTGGTCCCGCTATTTGGCGAACGCGTATTCCCCGCCCCGCTCCACCGCCTTGCGGTATGCCGGGCGCGCCTGGAGCTTTTGCAGCCATGCGGCCAAGTTCGGGTAGGCCTGCAATTTGCCCTGGGCCTGGGCGACTTCGCCGATAAAGCTCATCTGGATATCCGCGCCGCTGAGTGCGTCGCCCACCAGGTACGGCGTGTGGCCCAGCACGTCATTCAGGTAGCCCAGGTAATTGGCCAGCTCCGATTCGATCCGCGGATGCAGCGGTGCGCCCGCTTCACCCAGGCGTCCGACGTAGAGGTTGAGCATCAGCGGCAGCATGGCCGAGCCTTCGGCGAAGTGCAGCCATTGCACATAGCTGTCATAGGCGTCGGTAGCCGGGTCGGGTTGCAGTTGGCCATTGCCGTGGCGGCGGATGAGGTAGTCGATGATCGCGGCGGACTCGATCAGCACACGAGAGCCGTCTTCAATCACCGGGGATTTGCCCAGGGGGTGAATGGCCTTGAGTTCAGGCGGCGCCAGGTTGGTCTTGGCGTCGCGCTGGTAGCGCTTGATGTCGTAGGGCAGGCCCAGTTCTTCAAGCGCCCACAGGATACGTTGCGAGCGGGAGTTGTTGAGGTGGTGAACAGTGATCATCGAGGCAACACCTTGGGGGGATTTAAGAGAAGACTACAGCGTAGCGGTGAAGTGCCGCGAATGTGGCTCAGGCGAGCAATTGCTCGATCCACTTCACCTGCTGCACGATCTCCTGCACTTTCTGCTCGGGCACCGCCTGCCGCGCCTGTTCGAGGCTGGCCAATGTCTTGCGCTTCTGGCGCAGCATCCGTTGCCACTTCGCCACAAACGCCGGGCTGCGGGCCTGCATTTGTAGCGGGCCGAAGTACAGTTGCTCTTCGGTGTAGGTCACCGCTCCAACACGTTCAGCAACGATGATTTCGTAGTAGAAGCGGTTTTCCAGCAGCAGCTCCTCGTGCAGGATCTGGTAGCCGTTGTCCATCAACCATTGGCGCAGGGGCTGCTCGCCGCCGTTGGGTTGCAGGATCAGGCGTTCCCGGCCATTGAGGTGCGCCTTGCCGCTGTCGAGAATGTCGCGGATCGTCTCGCCGCCCATGCCGCACAGGCTGACAGCGGTAATGTCATCGCCCGCTTCAATCGCCGCCAAGCCATCGGCCCGGCGCACGGAGATGTGCTGAGCCAGGCCGTTGTCGGCCACAGTACGGTTGGCCGCGTGAAACGGTGTAGCGGCCACTTCCCCCGCCACGGCCGCCGCAATAGCGCCGCGGTGTATCAGGACCACCGGCAGGTAGGCGTGGTCCGAGCCGATATCGGCCAGGCGGGCACCCGCCGGTATGTGCGCGGCCACGCGCTCCAGGCGCTGGGACAAGGTGTGTTCGTTCAACGGTGATTCCTTAAGAGTGCCCGGAAAATCGATCCCGGCTGTTGGTCAAGTGCAGCACCATGGCCGCCCGTGCGGCGTCCGGGTCCTGGCGCTTGATAGCGTTGTAGATGGCCTCGTGTTCCAGGTTCGCCAACTGCCCCAGTTGGGCAAAGTCCGCGCCGCCGCGCTCGACGGCATTCACCTGGGTGCGCGGAATCATCGCCGTGCCCAGGTGCTGCATGATGTCGGTGAAAAACGTATTGCCGGTGGCTTCGGCGATCAGTTGGTGAAAGCGCTTGTCCTCCTCCACACAGCTGTCGTTGTTGGCCAGGGAGGCTTGGTAGTCGTCCAGTGCCTGGCGCATGTGGGCCAATTGCGCGTCACTTCTGCGCAGTGCGGCCAGGGCCACCGCTTGCACTTCCAGGCCCAGGCGTAATTCGAGCATGTTGCGCACGCTGGCGACCGTGTCCACATGCAAGCGCAGCCCCGGCTGCGTGTGCTGCTCCAGCACAAAGGTGCCGATGCCGTGACGCGTCTCCACCAGCCCCGACGCCTGCAATTTGGACAAGGCTTCACGCACCACGGTGCGGCTCACCCCATGCTCAAGCACGATGGTGGATTCGGACGGCAGTTTTTCACCCGGCTTGAGTTGCCCCAACTGGATGCGCTGGGTCAGTGCCTCGACCACACCCTGGGCCAGGTTGGCGGAACGTTTGCGCACAGGCGGTGTGCTTTTAATCGGCATCGAGACGGGTCCACGGGGTTGGGCTGAGGGGAGCTTATCACCCTGAGCGCACGAGGCGACGGATGGCGGCGAAAAACACCCAGCTTGTATGACAACACACTCATCCCACCTCACCAGACTCTGTCTTCGCTTTGAGAGAAGCGCACACCCCGTGCCGTCACCAGCGGGTCAAAACCCAATAAAATCTGGCAAATAACCAAAATAGCCAATCTCAATACCGGCTTATAAGAACAAAAACAGCCCTCCCAGGATTGCGGCCTTCAAAAAACAACTTGTATGATGTCTGTCAACAAAACACCAAACCCGCATAAAAATAATCAGGGGGAGTTTTCATTCGTGAAGCATTCAAGCCCAGCATCTGCCGTACCCGAAAGTGATTCAGCGCTCGCCCGCGCCGTGAGCAAAGTGAAGCGCCATGTGCTGCCACTGTTCGTGGTCATGTTCATCCTCAACTACATCGACCGGGTCAATATCGGCTTCGTGCGCACGCACATGGAGCATGACCTGGGGATCGGCGCAGCGGCTTACGGCTTCGGTGCCGGGCTGTTCTTCATTGGCTATGCGCTGTTCGAAGTGCCGTCCAACATGCTGCTGCAAAAAGTCGGCGCGCGTATCTGGCTGACCCGCATCATGTTCACCTGGGGCATCGTCGCCACGCTGATGGCGTTTATCCAGAACGAAACCCACTTCTACATCCTGCGTTTCCTGCTGGGTGTGGCGGAAGCAGGATTCTTCCCGGGCGTGATCTATTACTTCACCCGCTGGTTGCCCGGCGTGGAGCGCGGCAAGGCCATCGCTATTTTCCTCAGTGGCTCGGCGGTGGCGTCGTTGATCTCCGGGCCGTTGTCGGGTGCGTTGTTGCAGATCGAAGGCTTTGGTTTGCATGGCTGGCAATGGATGTTCGGCATCGAGGGCCTGGCCTCGGTGGCGCTGGGCTTCTTCGTGTGGTTCTGGCTGGACTCCAAGCCCCATGATGCCAAGTGGATGAGCCGCGAAGAACAAGACGCCCTGGTTGACGCCATCGACCAGGAACAGCGCGAACGTGAAGCCCTGACCACGGTGAAACCCACCCTCGGCAAACTGCTCAAGGACCGTCAGATCCTGCTGTTCTGCGCTCTGTACTTCTGCATTCAACTGACGATCTATGCCGCCACCTTCTGGCTGCCCAGCATCATCAAGAAGATGGGTGACCTCACTGATGTGCAGGTCGGTTTCTTCAACTCGATCCCCTGGCTGATCTCCATCATTGCCATGTATGCCTTCGCCTCGCTGTCGGGCAAGTTCAAGTTCCAACAAGCCTGGGTCGCCGCGGCCCTGCTGATCGCGGCGGCCGGCATGTTCATGTCCACCACCGGCGGGCCGATCTTCGCTTTCGTGGCGATCTGTTTTGCGGCCATCGGGTTCAAGTCTGCGTCGTCGCTGTTCTGGCCGATCCCCCAAGGCTACCTGGATGTGCGCATCGCCGCCGCGGTGATCGCGCTGATCAACTCCATTGGCAACCTGGGCGGTTTTGTGGCGCCGACTACCTTCGGCTTTCTCGAACAAACTACCGGCTCGATCCAGGGCGGGCTGTATGGCCTGGCCTGCACCTCGGTGCTCGCGGCCATCCTGGTGTTCTTTGCCAAGACCTCACCCTCTGCCGTACCGGCCGTGCCCAGCGGCGCCGCCATCAGCAAACCTCTTTGAACTCAGCCAGGAACGCGCCATGAATACCCCTGTCGTTACTCATTTCCAAGTCATCCCCGTCGCCGGCCACGACAGCATGTTGCTGAACCTCAGCGGCGCCCACGGCCCCTACTTCACGCGCAATATCGTCATTCTCAAGGACAGCAGCGGCAACACCGGCGTGGGCGAAGTACCCGGCGGCGAGCGCATTCGCCAAACCCTGGAAGACGCCCGCAGCCTGGTGATCGGCCAGCCGATTGGCCAGTACCAGCGCGTCCTCAACCAGATGCGCAGCACCTTTGCGTCCCGAGACAGCGCGGGCCGCGGCCTGCAGACCTTCGACCTGCGCATCACCATCCACGCCGTCACCGCCATGGAGGCCGCACTGCTCGACTTGCTGGGCCAGTTCCTCGAAGTGCCGGTGGCCGCCTTGCTTGGCGAAGGCCAGCAACGCGATGCGGTGAAGATGCTCGGCTACCTGTTCTATGTGGGGGATCGCAACGCCACCGACCTGGCCTACCGCAACGAGGCCGACGCCGATGACGACTGGTTCCGCCTGCGCCATGAAAAAGCCCTGACCGCCGATGCGGTGGTGCGCCTGGCCGAAGCGGCCAAGGCCAAATACGGTTTCAATGATTTCAAGCTCAAGGGCGGCGTATTGAGTGGCGACGCAGAAATCGAAGCCGTCACCGCGCTGGCTGAGCGTTTTCCCGATGCGCGCATCAGCCTTGACCCCAACGGCGCATGGTCGTTGAAAGAAGCCATCCGCCTGTGCCGCGACCAGCATCATGTGCTGGCCTACGCCGAAGACCCTTGCGGCGCAGAAAACGGCTACTCGGGCCGCGAAGTCATGGCCGAATTCCGCCGCGCCACGGGCCTGAAAACCGCCACCAACATGATCGCCACGGACTGGCGTGAAATGGGCCATGCCATCCAGTTGCAATCAGTGGACATCCCCCTCGCCGACCCGCACTTCTGGACCATGCAGGGCTCGGTGCGCGTCGCGCAGATGTGCAACGAGTGGGGCCTGACCTGGGGCTCGCACTCCAACAACCACTTCGACATTTCCCTGGCGATGTTTACCCAGGTGGCGGCGGCCGCACCGGGCGAGATCACCGCCATCGATACCCACTGGATCTGGCAGGACGGCCAGCGCCTGACGCGGGAACCGTTGAAGATTGAAGGGGGCTATGTGAAGGTGCCGGCCAAGCCTGGCCTGGGCGTGGACATTGATATGGACGCCGTGGCCCAGGCCCATGAGCTGTACAAAGGCATGGGCCTTGGAGCGCGGGATGACAGTGTGGCGATGCAGTTTCTGATCCCGGGTTGGGGCTTTGATAACAAGCGGCCTTGTCTGGTGCGGTAAATCGGCTTTAGGAATGCTCAGCGCAATTTGAGCGTGACGCAAAAAATCCGATGCCCAAACAGGCATCGGATTTTAGTCAGATCAGAAGCGTAGCTGTTGGACCTCTGGCACGTCTGCCAGAGGCCCCTTTGCACTACTGCCGATTGGCGATCTCCAGTCCCGCCTCATCCTGCTCCAGGCCAGCGAGATCAGTGCCATTGATCATCGGCCCATAACGGCGGCTGAATTCCCAGTTGTAGGGCACGTGGTCTTTGCTGATCCCGTTGTCCCAATTCACCGACCAGGTCATCAGGCCCTTGATCGACAATCCTTTGTCGTGCAAACGCTTGAATGTATTGGTCACGGCTGTCGGGTTGACTACATAACCGGTGGCAGCCGCATCGACGTTGGCGGGCAGGCCAATGACGAACTTGTCGGCCGGGATCTTGGTAAACCCGCGCGTTCCGCTCACCAGACTTTCGGTCAGGTAAAACAGAAAGTCCTCTTTCATTGCGTCGTTGTTCTGGGCAATCCAGGCGCCGTTGCCATTGTTGACCTCCTGCACCCAGATGCCGTCGCCCCCCTGGTTGTAATACTGCGGGGCGATGAAGTCGTAATAGCCTTCCAGCGCCTGGATGTAACCGACGTATTTGCCGGCGGTGGTGAGGTACGGAAACTCCGGTGCCATGCTGATGATGAAGTGTTTGCCTTGACCTGCGTAGTGGTCCTTGACCAGTTTCAAGGCGGCGGGCAGGACAGTCTTGTTGTCGGCGAAATCAATCGCGCTCTGTTCAAGATCGATATCCAGGCCATCAAAGCCATAGGTTTCCACCAGGCGGATAATTTCGCTGGCCAGTGGCTGTTCGTTGCCTTTATGCAGTTCGATGTGTGCATCGGCGCCGCCAAGGGAAATCAGCACCGCCCTGCCCTGGCTGTTCAGCACACCCACCTGGCGACGGAACTCGGCGTCGGAAAGCTTGTACGGGGTGAAGGTTGGGATACCGTTGCCCTTCATGAAGGCCACGGCCACCACGTTGTAATCCTTTGGCACATCCACCAGGCTCATATTGGCGAATTGGCCACGCTGGTAGCCATCGCTCGGGCCGGCAGGCCAGTTGTGCCAGAAGCCCATGAGGATCTTTTTGCCGGCAATGCTCGGCATCAGCGAAGCGGCATCGTTAAGCGGCGATTGCAGCGAGGTAAAGTCAATCTTTGACATGTTCTAATCCTTCAGAACGTATGGGTTTAACGGTGCGGGCTTATTTGAAGTCCACATCGAAGGCTTGATAGAAGGCGTTGCCGGTGTTGGCGACGATCCACATCAACACAATCACATGCTGGCCCTTTTTGTTGGTCGGCAGTTTCACCTCATGATTGACCTTGGCCTTCAGTTCGCCTGCATGGCTGTAGTACGGCACTTGGGCATAGAAGTCTTCAGCGAACGGCTGGGTTTCCAGTTGTGCGCGGGTGATGCGCTGTTTCGGGTCCCAACCATCCTTGGTGATCAGCCAGCGATAGCCACGGGTGGTGTGCGGCGCGGTGTATGCCCAGGTGACCTTGAAGGTCTGGCCCGGCTCGACATTGAGCAACGGCCAAGTGAAAGCACGGCCGAGTTTCTTGGCCATTTCCTCGTGGGTGAAGTTGATGCAGTCACGGGCATCGGTCTTGCCACCGCTGAGAATAAAGCCGTCGGCTGGCGGGGTGACGCTGTCACTGTCGGTTTGATAAGGCGCCGGGAACGGACCGGCCGTCAGTGCCGGGAAGTTCTTGCCGCCTTCCATTTCGTTGACCTGCCAGGTCTCCAGCAGGCCAAGATCCACGGCGACTGCGCCACGGCTGGAAGGGGATGTGACACGACCATGGCGAAGAGGTGTCTGGGTTTGTGGTTTGTTCATGTTGTGACTCCATTCACTTGATTAAGAACTCTCCTTTCTTGAAGGAGAGGACCTCAACTTAACGGAGTTGCTTTTTTTTGCCACAGGCCCATTTTTCACTCATTTTCGTTTCGTGAGCGCGCCGCCCTGAAAATACTGGATATATAACCAGTGCAGTGAAGGAAACCTTACGCTGCCAGAGGTCGATTTCCTACAAGACCAGGCGCACATCAACTCGCCTTCTCTCGTAAATGGCTTATCCCGTTCGTAACGGATGGGCGCTCTGTCGACAAAAAGGGAGGTATCTATTTTCAATCAAATAAACCGTCCTGTTTTTGGTTCATCACGCTTTGCCAATGACGACCGTTTTTTTAAGTGTGGGCGCGGCAATCGGTTGCACCGTCAGTTCCACCCCTAATGCCAACATCAGCTTCTGGACCGTCTCATATCGCGTCTTTGAGCCGCCTTTCAGGGTTTTATACAGGCTCTCCCGATTCACCCCCGCCGCTTCGGCAACCTTGTTCACTCCCTGGGCCTTGGCAACCTCGGCCAGCGCCTTCATAAGGACTTGCGGGTCATGGCACGCCATGCTTTGCGCAAGATAGGCACTGATGGTTTCCGGGCTATCAAGGAAACGTGAAGCTCCATAGGCGCTGGTGCCGGATGTATCCAGCTCGAGGATCGGCATGTCCTCTGGTTTGAATGTCGACTTACTCATGTCATTGACCTCTCAGGGCATCGAGAATCTCTTTTGCCCGCTTGATTCCTCGTTTCTGGTCGGTTTTATCGCTCCCCCACAGCATCAGGTAAGCGGTGATGCCCGTGCGCACAAAGTAAATCCTGTAGCCAGGCCCGACAAACACACGCATTTCACTCATGCCATCGCCTACAGGCTGGCAATCGCCAAAATTGTTTTCTTCGGCTCGATCCAGGCGGATCAGCACAGCCGTTTTTCCCCACACATCCCTCATACCGTCGAGCCATGTATCGAACTCGGGCGTCCTGCCAATCGTATTGATCACAGAGTCACATGTAGCCTACTGGCTACTTCTTGTAGATGCCAGTGAATTTTTAATGTCGGTGAGCACCGCAAGAAAAAATCCTAGTCCAGCCTCCGCGCAGGCAGCCGGGCAATACTATTAGCGCTTGTGTCCTCGGGCACCGAGTCGCCTTGGAGTAGCGCCATCAACCCTCCCACATCTTCCACCCCCTTGAAAGATCGCTGAGTGGTTGTGACCACATTCATGACTGCTCGGCGATTTTATCTAGGGTAATTAAATCAGCCCCCCTCACCCGATAGTGCAGAGCGTCTGACTGTCAGCTATCGTCCATAAAGGCACAACGCCATCTAACAAAAGGACTCGAAAATGAGCACAGTACAACGACTGGCGATGCTCGTTTTGATGGCGACACTTAGTACCGCCTGTATGCCACAAGGGCCCTATCGAGTAACGCCTGATCCTGCGCCTGGCCCAGACGGCCGGATTACCCCACACAAAACACTCGACGCGCAAAAAACCATGCAATGTGCGGACTCAGACGAGAAAAACCAAAACTGTATTTACTTTGTTGAATTTGACGAGTTTGGTAATTCATTTAGTCGGCGCCAGTTGGACTCAGGCGTGAATACAGCTCGAGACGTCGCGCGATCTGGGGGCAACATTATTGTTTATATCCACGGGTGGCATCACTCCTCCAGAGTCGACGACAGTGACATTGATAATTTTCAAAACCTGGTAACCAGATTCGGTAATACAAAAAACACACCGAATAAAACAATGGGCATTTATGTCGCTTGGCGCGGCGACTCTATCGACAAGCAAACTCCGCTCGTCGGCTGGAGCAGCTATTTACTTACATTCTGGGATAGAAAAGCTACAGCGCATAACGTTGGAAACGGCGGCGGGGTTTCGGAGCTTCTACGCAAGCTATCTAATATCCGCGAAATGAACCCCGACTCCCGTTTAATCGTGATTGGGCACAGCTTTGGCGGAGCAATTCTTTATTCCTCCATCTCACAGACGCTTGGGGACCAAATCCGCCGCGACGCCTATGGGAGCGAAAGCTCGAAAGCGACATCGGTTGCCGACTTAACGCTTCTAGTTAATCCTGCCTTCGAAGCTATGCGCATGAAACCGCTCTTTGACTTGGCAAGATCCTATGAATACTACAGTCCTCTCAGACCGAGTTTGGTGGTCGTCACGACCACTGCTGATTGGGCTACGAAGGATGCCTTCTCATGGGGCAGAAATTTAGGAACCTTATTTCAAGCATACCCGGACAAATATTACCGGGCTTTGAATACTACGGCGATAGGGCATTATGAGCCCTACATCACTCATCAGTTAGTGGCAGCAACTTGCACAAGCTCTACGCTCGACCCACTTCCACTGGAGGCCATCAATAAATCCCCAAAAGACTTATGCATTCCAGGTACTGGAGCCGATGGAGTGTCACCTTTATTACTGACTCGTTGCGAGAAAGCTTATGACTGCGAACGTGTAATAGGGGATAAATATTTGGCACGAGGTCCTATTGACGAAGGCTTCATCCCCTATCGATTTCCGATTTCAAACATTCGAACTGACGCATCGGTGATGACGGGACATGACGATATCTGGAATGACACGATGTCGAATTTCATTTATCAGTTAATGCTAGTGATCGTTGAACGCCCAATGGCAATGCCGGTGCCGATAGAGTAATTTCACCTTATCTGAACCTCTTGGAGTTCCAGATGAGCGAACGATTTTATCCGCCACACCCACTTCGAAGGACTTCCTATGAAGCCCCCTGAGATCAGCACATTCATTCCCCAATGGCCCTCGCTCGGCATCGGCACTCGCGCCGCCTGGTTGATAGCCCAGGACTGCGAAAACCAAGTCCTGGGATTGCTTTCACGCCTCGGCGCAGGCTACCGCCGCCACGGAAACTGCGCCATCCACGAAACGGCCACTGTCGAAGAAGGCGCTGTGCTGAAGGGGCCGATCATCATCGGTGAAGGCTCATTCGTAGCCGCAGGCGCCTACCTACGTGGCGGCGTTTATCTGGGCAAAAATTGCATCGTGGGCCCAAGCTGCGAGTTGAAAAGCAGCTTCATGCTTGCCGCGAGCAAGCTGGCGCACTTCAATTTTGTCGGCGACTCGTTGATAGGCGAAGGCGTAAATATTGAAGCCGGGGCGATCATTGCCAATTACCGTAACGAACTGGATGGGGCGGCTATCAAGATCCGCTACGCAGACGATGTGATCGAGACAGGGGTGAACAAATTTGGTGCCTTGGTAGGCGACGGCTGCAAAATCGGCGCGAATGCCGTCATTGCTCCAGGCGCAATATTAGAGCCAAACAGTCGTGTTCCGCGTTTGGGGTTGATTGACCAGTTCGCCTACGAGTAGCGATAGCCTGTAGACATGTCCTACAGCGCGCTGCACCACCTTGCTCCGTTGCCTACAGTTGCGTCAGAATCCGCCGGCTTGTGCGCTTGGATGGGCGTCTCTAAGGTGGCTCGGTCGCTGACAATTCAGTGATCGGGTTTAGTATCCCGAGTGACAACATAAAGTGCATGAGCCTCATCGATCAGATGTTCTTGTCTGTGCTTGATGGTAGCTGTGCGCAGGGCGCCCTCGGGCGCGCCGGCTTTGTGTGTTTCCCCGGTCTACTAACCTGCGTACAGCTGCCACCCTTTCGTTTAGTAGCGAAGATCGACTTCACGACGACTCGACAGCGCCTTGCGCCGGTCAGGCCCTCGGAGCCTGGCGGGCGCTCTTTCTCTTGGAAGACGCTGGAGCCGCCCCATCCTCGCGCAGACGATCAATCAGCATCTGCGCATTCTCGGCACATGCCATGCCCTCGGGCCTACCTTCGATGCCCTTGATGACGTTCAACAACTGAGCCTTATTGTGAGCCAGCCGTTGTTGCAGGATCTCGATTTCCTCGACCTTGTGCTTGAGCCCGATGAGCAGCTCGTCATGCTGCCAACCACCGGCACTTCTGGGCATTAACTGCCGGATTTCTTCCAGAGAGAAACCGGCTGCCTGGGCACCCTTGATGATCTCCAACACCGCCTCGGTGCCGGGCGCATAGTCTCGATAGCCGTTGGATTTACGCGCAACCGATTGGATCAGGCCGCTCGCCTCGTAAAAGCGGATGCGTGAGGCCGCCAACCCGCTGATTTCTGCCAGCTCGCCTATTCTCATGTCCCATCCATAAAAACCATTGACCTTGAAGTTGACTTTAAACCTAAAGTCATTGGACGGCCAAGGCGACCGTTGCCCTCTACCTGAACCGACCGATTCAGGTCATGCTGCGCCCTCTCTTTCAAGGACGAAAAAAGCATGAAAGCCCCCCTCGCCGCTCTGCTGCTGATGTGCCTGAACGCTCCCGCATTCGCCGCCGACAACCCCGTCGGCTTCCAAACCACCACCTTGCCGGACACCCACAACAACCGCCCATTGGAAATGGCCGTGTGGTACCCCGCCACTACCACCGCGCAACCCAAGCTGATCGCCGACAACCTGGTGTTCATTGGTGTGCTTGCGGTACCTGATGCAGCACCGACGCCCGGCAAGCATCCTTTAGTGGTGCTCTCCCACGGCTACGGTGGTAACTGGGGCAAGCAGGCGTGGCTGGCCAGTGCACTGGCCCGGCAGGGTTATATCGTGGCGGCGGTGAACCACCCGGGCACTACCAGCCAGGATCGCAGCGCCGAGGCCGCTGCGCAGTTGTGGCAACGGCCCAGGGATTTGAGCCGGGCCATCGATGCGCTGTTGGCGCAGCCCGAGCCATTCGGTGCGGTGGATAACGGCCGGATCGCGGTGGTGGGTCATTCCCTCGGGGGTTGGACGGTCATGGAGACGGCCGGTGCACGTTTCGACCCGGCGCTGTTTGCCCGGGACTGCAGCGCCCATCCGACGCTGATCGCGTGTACCGCCTACCGTGAGATGAACCCTGAGGGCACTCCGAACGGGAAGGCGCAATTGGCCGCGGACTTGAGCGACAAGCGCGTCAGCGCCGTGGTGTCTTTGGACCTGGGCCTATCGCGCGGGTTTACCGATGCAAGCCTGGCGGCGCTGCCGGTGCGGGCGTTGGTGATAGCGGCGGGTGTACCGTCAGCGGATTTGCCAGCGCAGATGGAATCGGCCGACATGGCCAAGCGGCTGCCAAAAGCCTCGACGCAGTACGTGGAGATCCAGGACGCCAACCACTTCAGTTTTATGTCCCAGTGCAAACCGGGCGCGGCAGCGGTGCTTGACGCTGATGTGCCCGGCGACAGCATCATTTGCCAGGACGGCGAAGGCGCGCGGCCACGGCCCGTGATCCAGCAGCAGATAACCACGCTGATCACCCAGTTCCTGGCGCGCTGAGCCCGTGGCGAGGGAGCTTGCTCCCGCTGGAGTGCGCAGCGCTCCCAGCTTTTTTGGGGCCTCTAGGCAGCCCAGCGGGAGCAAGCTCCCTCGCCACAGTTACCGGCTCTGCCTTAACTGACTGGTATTAACCCAGCGCCCGGTCACATTTGTTGAAACTGGTATCATCCGCGCCTTTCCCCTTCAGGCAACGAAACATGAACCGCCAGAAAAAACTCCAGCAGCTCTTCAAGGCCAAAGCCAAAAAGGCCAGTGCCAAGCTGGCGCCAAAAAGCAAAGACAGATACATCAGCAAGGCCGATCGTTTGAAGTTGGAAACCGAAGTTGGCCAAGACCCGGTTACGTCCCCCGAGACGCCTGCTGAGTAAGGCGCATGGCTGAAGGGGTTGCCGCTTCATATTTACCCCAGATCCGCCGCAGATGACGCGCCGAACCAAAGCCTGCGCGTTCGGCGACGGTTTCAATGTCCAAGGCCGACTCGGCCAGCAGTTCGCGGGCTACGGCCAGGCGCAGGCGGTGCAAGTAATCCAAGGGGCTGATCTGTACGTGCTCCTGGAACAGGCGCGCCAGGTGCCGGCTGCTGGTGCAGGCCAGGCTTGCCATGCGGGTGAGTGTCCAGGCTTCACAGGGCGCGGCGGTGATGGCGTCTTGCACGCGATGCACCGCCGGGTGCAGGTGATTGCGCCCGCTCACCCAAGGCGACAACTGCGGGTCGCTGCCGCTGCGGCGCAGGTACACCACCATGTCTCGCGCCACCGCGCACGCCAGCCGTGGCCCGGCCAGTTCGGCAACCAGGTGCAACATCAGGTCGATACCCGCTGTGACACCGGCGCTGCAACTGACCGGGCCATCGGTGACGTACAGGCGGTTTTCCAGAACCCGGGCCTTGGGGGCGAGGGCCTGCAGGGTGGCGCACAGCGAATGGTGCGTGGTGCATTGGCGCCCATCGAGCAGCCCGGCCCTGGCGGCACTCAACGCGCCAGCGCACACGCACACCAGACGCTCGGCCGAGGGCGCGAAGACGTTTTGCAGCCACTGGGTGAGCTGATGGCTGGCCGATTCGAAAGCCTTTTGGTGGGCTTTCGACACGTTCATCGTGGAGCCCACCAACACCACCAGCGTACCGGGGACCAGGGTCGGCGGCAGCGGCGCCAGCCCCGTCAGCGGCAAGCCGATGGAGGTGTGCAGCGTTGCCACTGGGCTGACGTATTGCAAGTCGAAATCCACCGCCGCCGGGTCATCGACCTGCGCGGCCAGGCGCAGCACTTCCGCAGGCCCGGCCAGGTCGAGCATCAGCACGTTTGGTAACAGCACGAACAGCACCGGCACGCTCACCGCGTCACTCCGCGAGTACCTGGGCGACCGTCACGATGCGGGCGAAGCGGTCATCGAGGACCAACTCCGTGCGTTCGCGAATCTCGGCCGGCGTATAGACCCGGCCGCTACGCGCGTGGGTCATCGGGAAGGTCAACGTCGCCTCACTGACAAAATCCACCTTGAAGCCGCTGTCCGCAGCCTGCCGCGTGGTGGTCTCGCAGCATTGCTCGGTGCGGATGCCGCTGATGATCAGCGTGGTGACGCCCATTTCCACCAACCGAGCGGCCAGTGGCGTACCGGCCAAAGCACTGTGGTAGCGCTTATGGATCACCAGTTGCGGATTGATCGACAGCTCGCTCAATACCCTGACGTTGCCCGACTGCATGGAGAAATGCCCCTGGTCTTCAACATGGAAGACTTGTATCACCGGGATGCCCCGCTGAATACAACCATCGATGAGGGCCTGCTGTTTTTCCAGGTAGTCGGGCAGGTCATTTTCGGACCAGTAGGTTGAATGGCGGAAGGAATGTTGCGCGTCGATCACGATCAGGGCTTTATGGGTCATAAACAGTCCTTGTGGCTTGCATCAGCGGGTAAGCGATGCACGCCATGGTAAGGACAACCCACAGCGCACGACAGACGCAAGGCAGACTACTTCAGGACGGATTCGGACATGTCACCTGGCACGCCATGGCACAACGGCTGCCGGGTTCGAAGCCATGGGCGTACTCATCCGCCAGGATCGTTTCCAGACGCGAATCAAGGTAAGGGGCAAAGCCAAGGCGCCGGTAGAACGGAGCATTCCAGGGTACATGCACGAAGGTGGTCAGCGTCACCGCACGCAGGTGTTGGGCGCGGGCATGCTCTATCGCCGTTTCCACCAATCTGCGCCCCCAGCCCTGGCCTTGGAGCGGCTGAGCCACCGACACTTCATGGATATGCAGGTCGTCGCCAAAGCGTTCTGCGCTGAGGAAGCCTTGAGGGCGATCGTGGTCATCAACCACCACCCAACAGGTCGATAACGCGATCCACTGCCGATGGCACTCGACGCCGATCGGCGTGGCATCCGCCAGCCAAGCCAGCCCTTCGATTGCGCGAAACACCTGGGCCGCGCACTGCTCGATGGCGGGCAAAAAACCGGCATCTTGCATGCGCCCCAGGCGAATGTGGGTGGACTGCTCAGCAGCCACTCAAGGCCACCTGGGGCCGTTCGCCCGCAAAGAAGAAGGGCCGCAGGCGCACGCCCACGCCGTTGCCGATAAAGGCCGCCACCAGCCACACCCAACCATGCAGGCTGCCCGAGGCGATGCCACTGAAGTACGCGCCGATGTTGCAGCCATAGGCCAGGCGCGAACCATAGCCAAGCATCAGGCCGCCGATCACAGCCGCGATCAACGAGCGCGCTGGAATATTCAGGCTGGGCGCGAAACGCCCGGCCAGGCCAGCGGCCAGCAGCGCGCCGAGGACAATGCCGATGTCCATGACGCTGGTGATGTCTTCCCACACCGGTGCAGCCAGGGCCTTGGCATTGCCCGGCATCTGCCAGAATGCCCAGCTGGCAACGTCCACGCCCAGCCCGCTCGCCACCTTGGCGCCCCACAGCGCGAACGCCGAGGTAATGCCCCACGGCCGCCCAGCCAAGGCCAGGGTGGCGTAGTTGAGCAGCGCCAGGCCAATCGCGCCCCAGACTAACGGCCATGGCCCACGCAGAAAGCGGCGTAGCCCTTGGTGCTCGCTTTGCACGCCTGGTTCAAGCTGGCCGTGACGGCGCTTTTCCAGGCGCACCGTGACTACCGCAATCAACGCAAACAGCGCCAGGCTCAGGACCAACGCCGGCAGCACACCGAAACTTTTGACGATGGAAACCGCCGGGAACGATGGCAGCGCAAACCACCAGTCGACGTGATGGGTGGCGATCAACGAGCCACAAATAAAGAACAGCAGTGTCACCAACATCCGCGCATTACCGCCGCCGACGGTGAACAAAGTGCCCGACGCACAACCACCACCCAGTTGCATGCCGATCCCGAAGATAAACGCCCCGAACACCACCGACACACCCGCCGGCGCCACCAGCCCCACGACCGGCTGGCCGAACAAAGTGCCCGCGCCCAGCGCCGGGAAAAACAGCAGCACCGCCACCGCCAGCATCACCATCTGCGCACGCAAGCCAGCGCCACGCCGATCATTGATAAACACGCGCCAGGCCGAGGTGAAACCGAAGGCTGCGTGATAGAGCGTCAGGCCCAGCGCGGCGCCGACCACCAGCAGCAACACCTGGCGTGCGCCAACCATGTTCTGCAGGAACAGCGCGCCCGCCACCAGGATGATAAAGGCAATCAGTGGCGCGACGGGCTTGCGCACGGGCGTCAGGGAAAGAGACGTGCTCATGGGGTTCTCGATTGGTTGGAAGGAGGCAAGTATAGCCTCAGAAGGAATTTGACCAGGTGGGCCATTACCGAAAGGATCATCGTTTGAACCACCGCTATCGCAGCCTCGCTAAAGCTCGACAGCTCCCACAGGGGATCGGCTGTGTATGTGGAATTACGCTTTGCAGGGCCATCGCGCCAAACACAACTCTCGACCATAACACCGTCCAAATGTGGGAGCTGTCGAGGCCCAGCGAGGCTGCGATGGCGGCGGCACAGACAACCTTTTCATCGCCTGAACTACCGCTTTCGCAGCCTCACTGAAGCTCGACAGCTCCCACAGGGGATCGGCTGTGTATGTGGAATTACGCTTTGCAGGGCCACCGCGCCAAACACAACTCTCGACCATAACACCGTCCAAATGTGGGAGCTGTCGAGCCCCAGCGAGGCTGCGATGGCGGCGGCACAGGCAACCTCTTCATCGCCTGAACCACCGCTTTCGCAGCCTCGCTAAAGCTCGACAGTTCCCACAGGGGATGGAGGACTGACTAACCCAGGCTGATCGACTTCCACGCTGCTTCAGCCAGCAGTTCGCGGTATTCAAATGGGCTCTTTTTGACCTTCGCCGACAACCACGCACGCGAGTAACTTTCCGCCGCGCCAATGATCAGCGAAGGGATCAGCTCGGCAGGCAAGTGACTGAAATGCTCCTTGCGCCCTTCCCCGCTCATCCACTCCTTCAACTGTTGGTTGCGCTGTTTATTGCGTGCAAGCAGCTCGTCCTTGAACGGGCCGCTGGAGACGGCAAAGCGGCTTTGGAACACGAACCGCGCCCAGTCCGGCTGTGCGGTCACCCATTCAACGTAGCTGTACACCAGCCCGACGACACCTGCGTGGGCGGTGTCCGCTGCTTGCAGATAGTGGTCACGCAGACTGGCCTGGTCCTCCAGCGCCGCAAAGAACAGCGCAGCGACCAACCCTTCTTTATTGCCGAAGTGGTGATAGATAGCGCCCACGCTGGTATCGCAGCGCGCGCGAATGGTTTCGATAGAGGTCGCCTCGATGCCCACCTCGTTAAAACACGCCAGTGCTTCGCGCAGGATGATGCGCTTGAGGTCGCTGCGCCTGCCGGGGAAGGTGCGCTCGATGAGATCGATGGAGTGCATGGAGGAACGCCAAATCAAAACAGTTTATAGGCTGAACGACCGGCAGAGAAAGCTCAGGTTGACAGTCGTGGAATCAACAGAATATTGTTCCGTTACAGAATATTATTCTGCAAATGACCCTTGAGGATATTCCGATGAGCCAAGCCCTGAGCATGTTCAATAGCGTAGGCCCCGCCGCATTCAGCAACCTGGCGTGCCAAATGGCACCCTACTTCAGCACCATCACTCCCGAGATCGCGGAGCTCAAACCCAACCATGCGGTGGTCACCGTGCCGTTTCGCAAGGAAATCACCAATCACCTGGCCTCGGTGCATGCCATCGCACTGTGCAACGCCGCCGAACTGGCCGGCGGCATGATGACCGACGCGTCGATCCCCGCAGGCGCACGCTGGATTCCCAAAGGCATGACTGTGGAATATCTGGCCAAGGCGAAAACCGATATCCGCGCTGTTGCCGATGGCAGCGCTATCGATTGGCAAACCACCGGAGACAAGATCGTGCCGGTGGAGATCTTCGATGCGGGCGGCGTCAAGGTCTTCACCGCCCACATCACCATGAATGTGAAGCTCGCTTAGGCACAATCGTTCAACAGACTCCAGGTGCGCCGTCTGCCGGCGGCGTGTCCCGCCCGCTCGTAAAATCAAGAATGACCGTAAACCGCTGCTGCTCACGGATCACCTCAATCTGCCAGCCCAGCTTTGCGCACAACTGCCGCATCAACTGCAACCCAAGCCCATACCCAAAATCATCGGACTCCTGCCGCGGCTTGACCTCACTGATGTAATTGGCAATCACCAGCCGGGGGTATTTGAAACTGATATCCACCGTGCCCTCTTCCGCGTATTGCAGCGCATTGCGCAGGAAGTTGCCGATCACGATACGACACGCCGTAGGGGGCAGCCGGCAAGGTTCGTTGTGGATGTCGATGCTTAGCTCAATATCCCGGTGACCGATCAGGTAGCGGTGCCTTTCAATCAGTTCGCCAACTACTTCGCTCAGATTAACGTCTTCCTCGGGCAACGACTCTGGACGTTCGCGGCTCATCCACAGCAATGTCTCGGCGATGAGCTGCATATTGAGCACGGAGCGTTCTACGCGCTGCAACGAGGGTGGTAGCACACCACCCGATTGCAGAGCCAACAATTCGATATTGGCCTTGAGCACCGCCAGCGGCGTGCGCAGTTCATGGCTGGTGTAGCGCAACAAGCGGCCTTCACGCTGGCTGGCGGCCTGCACTTGCACAACACTTTTGGCCAGGGCATCGGCCAACATATTGAACTCCTTGAAGTTGAAACCCGGCCGCTCGCTGGCCAGGGCGTCAGGATTGTTCAGGGTGCTGGACCATTGGATCAGACGTCCCAGCGGACGCACCAACCACCACACCAACAGCGCGATGATAATCAGCGCCGGCACGAATACGGCCAGGCTGATGAGCTGGACGCTTTCCAGTACCTGGTCAAAGTAGGCGTCGGACAATGGCGTCTCGACCTCACCCCCTACCTCCTTATCGTGGTCGATGTCATACATGTAGAGGGTTTTGCCGTCGCCCAAAGGTTGTTCGAGAACGATATGGAACGGCGCCTCGTCGTCATCGGAATAGAGATCGCCGAAGATATTCACCGCACCAAAGGACAGGCTCGGCGGTGCATTCAGCAACTCGCGCACGTCCTGCGGCAACGCCTCCTTGCCGATGACGCTGGTGTAGTAGTAATTGTGCGGCGTCGGCGTGGTCGGGTCCTGTTTGTAGTGCCGGAGAAAATACAGGGCTTCCTCCTCCATCATCGCGCTGGCGGTGTAGAACAGGCCGCGCACGGTGAATTCAGGCAGCAGCCTGCTATAGATCACCAGCACCACCGCAATCAGACACAGGAAACTGCCGCTGATTACCCACTTCAGGCTCAGGCCGCTACGCATGGGCCTTTACCTGGATGCCGACACCCGCCAGGGTGTGGATCAATGGCCGGCCAAAAGGTTTGTCTACCGTCTTGCGCAGCCGATGCATATGCACTTTGAGCGTATTACTGTCGGGCGGCTCATCGCCCCAGATTTTGCTTTCCAACCGCTCCCTGGGAACAGGCTCGGGACTGGCGCGCATCAAGTGCTCCAGCAAGGCCCAGCAGATGGGTGACAGATGAAGCTCCTGCCCTGCCCGGCTGACTGTGCGAGTGGTCAGCTCCATGACCAGGTCGTCCACTTGCAGGCGGCTGGTCTGGCCGCTGCGCCGCAGGCTCAAGGCGCGAATCCGCGCCACCAGCTCGGCAAGCTCGAACGGCTTGACCAGATAGTCGTCGGCTCCCGCAGCAAAACTGGCGAGCTTGTCGGGCAACGCATCCAGCGAGGTCAGCATCAGGATGGGGGTCTGGATGCCTTGCTGGCGTAACCCTGCGCACAACTGCTGGCCGTTCAGTCGCGGCAGCATGATGTCCAGCAGAATGACGTCGTAATGCTGGTTGAGCGCCAGGTTGAGCCCGGCCTGGCCATTGCTGGCGTGATCGCAGACGATACCGCTGATCTCCAGGTACTCGATGACAGTGGTGGCCAGGTCCAGGTTGTCCTCGACCAGCAGCAGATGAATATGCACGGAAAAACCCTCGGGCAGATGGTGCTCAGCGGTGTGAAGGATAGCGGAAGTCAGGCTGTTTCCTGCGATGTTTACCTGGTGTTAACCCCGCGCTGCTTAGGCTAAGGCTCTTCTTATCCAGAGCTCGTCACCGTCATGAACCTGTATTCGATGATCAAAGGGGTGCTGTTAGCCGTGATTTTCCTCGCGCTGATGGTGGGCATCCTTCCACAGCAAACTCAGTTGGTACGCATGGGAGGCAGTGGCTGGTTTCTGATTGGCCAGAATGTTGAGCAGACAGGGTCGTGTCATGTCGCCCGTGCGTCGTGATGAGCTGGGCGCCAGCTATGCCAGCCAGTTGGTCGTCTGCGTGGTGCTGGTTATTGGTGTGGCGGTTTCGATGGGTCTATATATCGCGCGCTTGAATGCGCACCTCGATGAGCAACGCAACCTGACCTCGGTGTATCTGCCCGACTGCCCTGACGGCCGTGGTGGTTTTATGGTCTATCCCGATGACAGGCGCAGTGGTGACGAGTGCTACATCGCGCAGGAAGATGAGTCGAGCGATGTCGATGAGCTGCAGCGGCTATCAGGCTGGAACCTTGCGCAACGGTTCGACTACCTCCTGCCTGCAGCTCAATCACCGCGCACGTTTTAGATGCACGGCCTTTATGCTTACCCAGTGCAGGCGCCGGGCCGCTCTAAAGCCGCCGCGCTGGAGGCAGACTTGCTGCCAGGCCAGGTCGCCAACGGCGAGCTGTGCAGCGCACCAGAACACCCTCTCAACGTTTCACGCCTGAACATGCTGCCGCGTTGATCACTGTCATTGCCAGTTGAAACACATACTGCCAATACTCCACACACCATTCATCAGCCCCGCTGGCGAGTACACTCGACAGCAATGCCCACCAGGACAATCCTGCTGGGCAGGTTGCTGCTGATTATCATGGAAACTTGAGAAGGACACTCAAATGGTACGTGCCGTTACTATCCTCACCGAGAATTTTTCTGACTGGGAGCCCGCGCTGATCAATTCCACGGGCCGCGCCTACTATGGCTTCGAGACTTGTTTTGCCGCTCCCGGTGGCAAGCAAGTGACATCATCCGGTGGCATGACCATCATTCCCGACCTGGCCATCGAGGCCATTCGGCTGGACGATGTCGACTTGCTGATTGTGCCGGGAGGCCCGATCTGGAAAACAGACAAGGCACCCGCCATCGAGGCGCTGGTCCGTGAGGCTCACGCCAGGAACATCGTCGTGGCGGGGATCTGTGACGGTACCCGCGTACTGGCCAAGGCTGGAGTGCTGGATCACTTGCAGCACACCTCCAATTCCGCTGACAACCTCAAGCAGGTGCATTATCGCGGAGCAGATTATTACCAGGACGTACCGTACGCCGTTGCCGACCAGGGTGTGGTCACGGCTTCTGGCAGCGCGCCGGTCAGGCAGCGCTGGAATTCCCAGGCCGCCGCCGTGGTCGGCCTGGCAACTTCGGCTCTGGGTTTCGCTTTGTTTGCCTTCTTCCCCGAGCTTGAAGTCGCATTACAGTAGCCTCACTCGAATTCTCGGCGCAAGCTATCAGGCTCCGCCTGTGAGATAGCTTTTTACTTGCTTGACTACATCCCGAGCGGTACGGGTTACTCCGATCAATGTCGCAGACGCGAGCCCCGTCCAATCGCCGTAACCCACCAGCCACAGATTGGGTGAAGCAACACTCCGGTTTTCGTCCACAGCCACTTTGCCATCCTGGCCTACAATGCCTAGGCTCTTTAGGTGGTCGAGCGCTGGAGAAAACCCGGTGCACCAGATGACGACATCCACCTTCGTCTCGTTTCCTGATGACCACACGACACCCGTTGAGGTGTCAGCGCGGATTGACCACCGCCAATGACCACAACATCAAGTTTCGAATTCTGACTCACCAGCATCCTCCAGGCTCAATCGCGGCACCTCACCGTCGTCGTATCAGACTCTGCGACCGTGCTCATCAATGACTATTTGGCCGTCCTCTTTGGCGAAACTCCCTCGCTGCTCTTGCGGTAACAAATCGAGCACAGCTTCTGACGGACGACACAAACGCGTCCCCAAAGGCGTCACGACGATGGGGCGATTGATCAGGATAGGGTGAGCCATCATGGCATCGATGAGCTGTTCGTCCGTCAGCGAAGCTTCACCCAATCCCAGCTCTTCGCACGGAGTGCCTTTAATACGCAAAAGAGCCCGCACCCCGATACCCATGTCCCCGATGAGCCTGGTAAGTGTGGCGCGATCAGGCGGGGTCTTCAGGTACTCGATAACCGTCGGTTCTTCCCCGCTGTTACGGATCAACTCCAAGGTATTGCGAGAAGTGCCGCATTCGGGGTTGTGGTAGATCGTGATCTGGCTCATATCGCTTCCTCGTGCTGACGTTAGATGGAGCGCTGGTTGACGCGCTTGGAAAGCTCTTGGGCGGACTCTTTACGCTCGGAGTACCGATCAACCAAATAATCCTGGCGATCCCGCAACAGCAGCGTGAACTTCATCAACTCCTCCATCACGTCCACCAGTCGGTCGTAGTACGAGGAGGGTTTCATACGACCTGCCTCGTCGAACTCGGTGAACGCCTTTGCCACCGAAGATTGGTTTGGGATGGTGAACATCCGCATCCATCGACCCAGTACGCGCAGTTGGTTAACCACGTTGAAGGATTGGGAGCCGCCACAGACCTGCATCACAGCTAGGGTTTTGCCCTGCGTAGGTCGTACAGCACCTATCGCCAGCGGAACCCAGTCAATTTGGGCTTTGAATACTGCGCTCATGGAGCCGTGACGCTCAGGGGAGCACCACACCTGTCCCTCAGACCATTGCATCAGCTCGCGCAGCTCAGAGACCTTTGGATGTGTATCGGGAGCGTCATCCGGAAGCGGTAGACCCGATGGGTCAAAGATCTTGGTTTCAGCGCCAAACTCATTCAGCAGGCGTGCCGCCTCTTGCGTGACTAATCGGCTGAAGGAGCGCTCTCGCGTTGATCCATACAGCAGAAGAATGCGAGGTTTATGGAGCGAAGGCGTGCGAGGCGACAGTTGCTCCAGCGACGGAATGTCGATCAAGTCAGCGTGTACGTTCGGCAATGTGTCTTGCATATAAACTCCTACGGCGGCGCCTGGTTGGGTGCCGCTCGGTTGATCTTTAAAGCGAACCGATGCGGTTCAGTTCAGCTTTCAACTGTTCAGCGCTGATGGTCTTCAGTGGCAGCGCAAGAAATGCGCTCACGCGCTCGTGAATTTTGGCGAGTGTGGTTTCAAAAGCTGCGGTGATATCGGCCTCCGACCCGCTAGCGTCAGACGGGTCGGCCAGACCCCAATGCGCCTTCAAAGCTGGCCCAAAGAAGATTGGGCATGCCTCACCCGCTGCCCGGTCACAGACAGTGATCACGATGTCTGGAGGCGAGCCCTCAAAAGCATCCGAAGCCTTGCTGCTCAAGCCCACCGTGGAAATACCCGCCGCCTCCAGCGTTTGCAATGCCCGTTGATTCACCCGGCCACTGGGAAAGCTTCCTGAACTGACGGCTTCTACACCCTTGGGCGCCAAGTGGTTGAAAAGCGCCTCGGACAGAATGCTGCGGCAGCTGTTGTGGGTGCACATGAACAAGACTTTCATCAGACGATTCCTTGATTCAAAAACTGAGGCGCAGTGCCAGGGCGGACAATGTGGCGACGAGGATGGGCACGGTCAGCACGATCCCGGTCTTGAAGTAGTAACCCCAGCTGATCGTTATGTTTTTCCGGGCGAGCACGTGCAGCCACAACAGAGTTGCCAAGCTCCCAATTGGGGTGATCTTCGGGCCCAGGTCGCAGCCGATGATGTTGGCGTAAACCATCGCTTGCTGGACAACACCATCGACTTCGGCGGCATGAATGGATAAGGCGCCTACCAGAACGGTGGGCATGTTGTTCATGATCGAAGACAGCAACGCTGTTAGCAGCCCTGTACCAAGGGACGCGCCCCAAACGCCATAACCGGCGAACACGTTCAGGATCTGCGCGATGTGGTCGGTCAGGCCGGCGTTCTTCAGGCCATAAACAACCAGGTACATACCCAAAGAAAAAATCACCACCTGCCATGGCGCCTCTTTTAGCACCTTGCTTGTGTTGATGGCGTGACCACGAGCCGCGATGACATAGAGAATGAATGCACAGACCGCTGCAATGGCGCTGATTGGCACTCCCAATGGCTCAATGACAAAGAAGCCGATCAGCAGTAATGCCAGCACCCACCAACCGGCTACAAAAGTGGCCCGGTCGTGGATCGCCTCGTCCGGATTGTCCAGTTGGTTGAGGTCATAGGTCTTTGGTAGATCTTTGCGGAAAAACCACAGCAGCATGGCTAATGTCGCTGCCACGCTGACGATGTTTACCGGCACCATGATCGAAGCATATTCGTTGAAGCCGATATCGAAGTAGTCGGCAGAGACAATGTTGACCAGGTTGGAAACCACCAGCGGTAAGCTCGCCGTATCGGCGATAAAACCGGCTGCCATGACGAATGCCAACGTAGCCGCAGGAGAAAAACGCAGCGCCAGCAACATCGCGATCACAATGGGTGTGAGGATCAATGCTGCTCCGTCATTGGCGAACAGGGCCGACACCGCTGCGCCCAGCAGGACGATAAATGCGAACAGCTTACGGGTGCTCCCGCCTCCCCATCGGGCCACATGCAGCGCAGCCCATTTGAAAAAGCCTGCCTCATCAAGCAACAGACTAATAATAATGACCGCGATGAACGTTCCGGTAGCGTTCCAGACTATGTGCCAAACCTCTGGTATGTCGGCAAGGGTAACGACACCTGCCAGCAACGCCACGATGGCACCGAACATCGCACTCCAGCCCACCCCAAGCCCCTTGGGCTGCCAGATAACAAGGACGATGGTGGCGATAAAGATCAATACGGCAATCAGCATTTCATTAATCCGGTTGGGCGTGAATCAGCTACACACGGCTTGGTTGATCGGACGGTCGCTCATGCAGCAGAGGCGCTTAGCCTCGGTTTCCAGCCATTGCTGATTGGCGTCTACTACTTCCTTCAAAACTGCAGTCACCCACGTGGGCAAATCAGGATTCAGCCGGTAGTACACCCATTGGCCTTGGCGACGATCCAACAGCAAACCGGCAGAGCGCAGCAGCGCCAAATGACGAGAAATCTTCGGCTGACTCAGGTCGAGTGCTGCCGTTAGCTCGCAAACACACAGCTCACCTTCACTCACGACAAGCAGCGAAATTTTTGCTCGGGTGTCATCCGCCAGGCACTTGAATAAGGTGGTGGGGTTCATGGGTTCTGTCACAGATCCTCCAGGTGTTTGGTCTTGACCAAAACGAAGAGCTTGATGCGCTCGTGAATGTCGTGGAGCGTGTGGCGAAATGCGCCAGGATCATCGCTGGTTACTGGGTCAGGAAAATCCCAGGCAATGACTTCACCTGCGCTGGGCATTGGTAGGCACTCGCTTGCGGATTTATCACAAAGAGTGATTACGTAATCGAATCGATCAGCTTGAAACTCGTTGATGGACTTGCTGCGCAGACCCGTTGCATCGACTCCAACCGCCTCCAATGCTTGAGTCGTGCGCGGATCAACCTCAGATGGTTCAGACCCTGCGCTGAAGGCCTCGAAGCGCGGGTCGGTGTGCCGCAGCAAAGCCTCTGCAAGCAGGGAGCGGGCTGAGTTGGCAACGCACACGAAAAGCACTTTGATAGCAGGGCTCATGGTTGAACTCTATGCATATGGAGAAACGAATATACGGATATTCAAATATCCAGTAAACCATATGTGTTCGCTATCGCCGCTTTTCTTCCTGTTCGTTGGAGAGCGGCGGTGAGTCGCAAGCCCGATACTCCAGACGATGTGCGGGAACTCCTTCAGTCGAAGATTAGGGATGCGGGTCTTGGAAATGACCTGATCGGCACGCGTCTCGTTATTGGCGATCAGTGGGTAGGTCCCGCCCGGCGCCTCATGCGTTAGCGTATAGAACGAGGACAGTGACGGCTGGGTATCGAGATCGATGAGTAAGGTACGAAGACCCGCGTCGGCGCAGAACGCGCCTGGATTGGCGCCAACCGTAGTTTTCCCCGGCCCGCCTTTGGTTGAAACGACTGCAGCGACTTTCATTGGCCTTACCTCTGAATCGAAGGATTAGAGATGGCGTCATGCTAAGCGCGCTAAGCGTCTGGGTTGCTGGGTCAAATCCCAAGCAAAAAAAAGCCTGTATCTCTACAGGCTTTTCTCTATCTGGCTCCACGACCTGGACTCGAACCAGGGACCCAATGATTAACAGTCATTTGCTCTACCAACTGAGCTATCGCGGAATGCGCCGTATGTTACTGATTAAAAAGAAGAAGTCAAGCGTCCTCAGAAACTTTCCGCAAATCGTCCCCCTGCTCGCTTGAATACGGCGGTTCCTTGGCCAAATCCAGCCAGGCCCTTGCCGCCGGCGGCAAGTGGGCGCTCGCGCGCCAGGCCAGGGCGATGTGCCAATCGGTGTGGGGCTCGTCCAGGGGGACCAAGGCGATGCCGGGATGTTGGTGTTTGTGCGCCAGCATCCTAGGCAGGAAGGCGACGCCCAGCCCGGCGGTGACCAGGTCGACGATGAAGTCTATTTGCCCACTGCGGGCGGTGACTTTGGGCGTCACGCCTTTGCGTTCACAGGCGCTGAGGATCTTGGCATTGAGGGCAAAGCCGGCCTCGAACAGGATGAAGGGTGAGTCGGCCAGGTCGGTGAAGTCGATGCGCTCGCGCTGGGCCAGTGGGTGACCCATGGGCAATACGGCGATCAATGGCTCGTTGCGCACCGGTTGGTAGTCGAAGCCTTCATCAACCGGCAGCAGCAAGGCGGCGAGGTCCACCTCCCCTGCTTCCAGGCATTCGCGCAGCCTTTTACTGCCGTACTCGGTCAGTTCGATGTCGATGCCCGGGTAACGGCTGCGGTAAGTGGCGAACATCGCCGCAAACAACACTCCGCACCCTACCGGCGGCAGGCCGATGCGCAGCACGCCGCGCTGGAGGCCGCGCAGGTCGTTGATTTCAGCCATCAAGTCGGTGCGTTCGGCGAGCATCACCAAGGCGCGGCGGTAGGCAATTTCGCCAGCGGCGGTGAGTTCATTCCTGTGGCCGAGACGATTGAGCAACGGCATGCCCAGTTCGTCCTCAAGGGTCTTGACCGCTTTGCTCACGGTGGACTGGGTCAGGGCAACCACTTCCGCCGCCTGGGAGAACCCGCCCTGGCGCACCACTTCGACAAACGCACGCAAGGTTCGCAGGTTCATCAGTATTCCTTTAGTGACTGGATGACAGTGATAAAAGTTGTTTTCATCATGGCATAACTTTGCTTAGGGTGTAGCACTTTGCCCAGGGAGACACTGTTGATGATCATCTCGTCCGCTTCCGATTACCGCGCTGCGGCCAAGCGCAAGTTGCCGCGCTTTCTGTTCGATTACATCGACGGCGGTGCCTACGCCGAGCACACGCTTCGCGCCAACAGTTCGGACCTGGCCGAGATCAGCCTGCGCCAACGCATCCTGCGCAATGTCGACGACCTGAGCCTCACCACCCAGCTGTTCGGTACCGAACTGGCGATGCCAGTGATCCTTAGCCCGGTCGGCCTGACCGGCATGTATGCGCGACGCGGTGAAGTGCAAGCAGCCAAGGCGGCGGCCAACAAAAACATCCCTTTTTGCCTGTCGACAGTGTCGGTGTGTTCGATTGAGGAAGTGGCCTCGCAAAGCCCGCAGTCGATCTGGTTCCAGCTGTATGTGCTCAAGGATCGCGGCTTCATGCGCAACGCCCTGGAGCGGGCGCAGGCCGCCGGCGTGACCACCCTGGTATTCACGGTGGATATGCCCACACCCGGCGCACGCTACCGCGATGCGCACTCGGGCATGTCTGGCCCCTATGCAGCGCAGCGGCGCATGTTGCAGGCGGTGACCAAGCCGCAGTGGGCCTTCGATGTGGGCTTGATGGGCCGCCCCCACGACCTGGGCAATATTTCCAAATACCTGGGCAAACCCACTCACCTGGAGGACTACATTGGCTGGCTGGCCAACAACTTCGACCCGTCCATCAGTTGGAAAGACCTGGAGTGGATCCGCGAATTCTGGAAAGGCCCGATGATCATCAAGGGCATCCTCGACCCTCAGGATGCCAAGGACGCGGTGAGTTTCGGTGCCGACGGCATCGTGGTCTCCAACCATGGCGGCCGCCAGCTCGACGGGGTGCTGTCCACGGCCAAGGCGTTGCCGCCGATTGCCGAAGCGGTGGGCGATGACTTGACCGTGCTGGTGGACTCCGGCATTCGCTCCGGGCTCGACGTGGTGCGCATGCTCGCCCTGGGCGCCAAGGCGTGCCTGCTGGGGCGTGCCACCGCCTACGCGCTGGCCGCCGAGGGCCAGCATGGGGTAGAGAATCTGCTGGACATCTTCGCCAAGGAAATGCGCGTGGCCATGACCCTTACCGGGGTCACCTCCATCGCGCAAATCGACCGTACCACCCTGGTCTAGTGGTGATGGGTGCGGTGTACTTTGTTCACGAATAACCGAAGCGTTGTTTATTTGCGACAAGCAACTCGCCCCACCGAAACAGTTACGTCAACCGGGCCGGCGGCAACGCTGGCCCAAATCAGCCAAATAACTGGCGCCATGCTTTAACGGACTTTTCTTACTTAAAAATTAGTTAATTGATTTATAAGGATTTTTGCCAACTAAATACACTTGGCCTGAATCTCGCTCTAGTACTGTTCAAGCAGGTTCGGCGATGACAAGACGTGCGGCAGTGCCATGGGGTTATAACCCAACGAAAAGCGGTTTAAACTGTTTCCAATGTTTTACGGAACTGAAGGATCAGTAAGACGCTTGGCACTCGCCACCCTCATCCCGCCTGTAAGACAGCCCAGTGCTTAGAGGCCCCGCGCTTATGAAAACCCCCACCCAGACCAACGCAATTGACTTTGACAGTGCCAAATTGCAACGCCTGGGATTTGGCCAGCCATCCTTGCGCCCACGCCGCCCCGCCACCCTCGCCGAACTTCGCCAGCAACTGAACCAGCAGTTGCAGACCAGCCTGGAGCCGGAGCGCATCCTGGGCCTGTTCTTTCGTGAGGTTCAGCGCCTGGTGCCGCTGGACGCGTTGCAATACCGTCACGCCGCCAGCGACCTGCGCCTGGAGTTTGGCCACCGGGGTCATCACTCCGTCAGCTACACCCTGAGCCATGAAGGCGAACACCTGGGGGAACTGGTCTTTCGTCGCAACCAGCGGTTGCTTGAAGAGGAACTGAGCCAACTCGAACTCCTGCTGGTGACCTTGCTTTATCCGATGCGCAACGCCCTGCTCTACCGCGCCGCCACCCGCAGCGCCCTGCGTGACCCGTTGACCGAAACCGGCAACCGTGTGGCCATGGACCAGACGCTGCAGCGAGAAATCGACATGGCACGTCGGCACTTGCACCCGCTGTCGTTGTTGATGCTGGACATCGACCACTTCAAGAAAATCAACGACACCCATGGGCATGCTGCGGGCGACAGCGTACTGCGCGCCGTAGCCGGGGCGATCAAACGCCAGCTGCGCAACGTGGACATGGTGTTTCGGTTTGGCGGGGAAGAGTTTTTGATCCTACTCTCCAACACCGGTCGCGATGCCGCGAGAATGGTGGGAGAACGCCTGCGCCAGGCGGCGCAAGCCCAGGACTACTGGGTAGAGGGCACGCGAATCGAACTGACCGTGAGCCTCGGTTGTTCTACGCTGCTGGCGGCCGAGTCGGCTGAAAGCCTGCTGCGCCGGGCCGACAATGCGTTGTACGTGGCCAAGCGCGAAGGTCGCAATCGCTTGGCGATGGCGGGATAAGGTCAGTTGTGGCGAGGGAGCTTGCTCCCGTTGGACTGCGTAGCAGGCCCATTCTTTTTAAATAAAGAATGGGGCCGCTTCGCGCCCCAGCGGGAGCAAGCTCCCTCGCCACAGTTACCGTTACGCCTCGCTGGCGATGCGCACAGGGCGCTCGCGAACGGCTGGCGCCTTGTCTTTTTCCGCATTCTCTAGACGCATGCAGCTTTCCAGGAACAAGTGCATGTAGTCGTAGCTCTTGCACACCGCCTGGCGCAACTCTTCCTGCAAGGCCTTGCTCGGGCTGGTCCCCGCCAGTGTGCAGATGATTTCCAGGGCTTCCCAAGGGTGGGCATCGTCGTATTGGGCGTGCATCTTCAGCCACTTCATCGCCCGCTTGCGATCTTCCTCAGGGAAGGCGGCAGCATACACACCAGTAGAGCAGACCACGGCAGACCACTCCCCCGTCGCCCCCTCGATCGCGTAGTTGGTGGCGGCAATCGCGACGATCAACGCATCCGCCGAGCTGGTGTGCCAGCACCAATGGCTCAGGGCGTGCAACTCGGGCGGCACCTCCTGCGCTTGCAGTTCTTCAAGGCTGACGCCGTGAGCCCGCGCCCAATTGACCCAATAGTCGGCATGGTTGAGCTCCACGCGAATGTTACGCATCAGCCAACGGCGCGCCATATCCTCCCCAGGATGGCGGGCAAACTTGGTCTTGGTCAGGTTCTGCGCCATGTACAAGGCAAACTGTTCCACCACCGGCCAACCACCAATCAGGTAGTGGCGCATGGTCTTGGCGCTGAGGGCGTTGTCGCGCATGCGCTGGTACAGTTCGTGCTCGACAACCCGACGCTTGCTCTCGCTACAGTCCTGGATCAGTTGCTGCGCCCAGGCGGGGTAACTCGAGGCTTCCATAAGCGGGCCGGTTCTGTTGAATGTGTCGATCACTGTGGGGCTCCTTTTCAAGTGTGATTGTACAGACCAGCAAATGTTTCAGCGGAAAGTGCCGGGCGCCTTGAATAACAGAGGCTGCGGCCGCTCAGGTCGGCACTGCAGGCTATCAAAGGTAAACAATTGCGGGCGTTCAATCAGGTAGCCCTGAGCGTAATCCACACCTATCTCAAGTAAAGCCTGTTCGATCTGGGGTGTTTCAACAAACTCGGCAATCGTGCGCTTACCCATGACGTGGCCGATGTGGTTGATCACCTCGACCATGGCGCGGTTAATCGGGTCGTCCAGCATATCCTTTACGAAACTTCCATCGATCTTCAGGAAGTCTACAGGTAAATGTTTCAAATATGCGAATGAGGACATTCCGGCGCAAAAATCATCCAGGGAAAAATGGCACCCTAACGCTTTGAGTTCATTAATAAATCGAATCGCACTGCCCAAATTGGCTATAGCGCTCGTTTCAGTTATTTCAAAACAAATCATTTCCGGTGGAATGTTGTAACTATCGAATTTCTGACGTAAAAAACCCAAAAAGTCATCATCGCCAATGGTTATGCCTGACAGATTAATCGCACACATGGCCATGGGTCGGCCCGGACGCTCATGCATGCAGCGGGCGATAATCTTGAATACGTTTTCCACTACCCAACGGTCCAGGGACGTCATCAAACCGTAACGCTCGGCCGCCGGAATAAAACTGTTGGGTAAAATGATCCGCCCCGCTTCGTCATGCAGCCGCAGGAGAATTTCGATGTGCCCATTGCCGGCGTCGGTAGGGCCCAACGGCGCGATTTCCTGGGCGTAGAGGCAAAAGCGGTCTTCCTCAAGGGCGATATGCAGCCGCTGTACCCAGGCCATCTCGCCAAACCGCAGAGACAATTCCGAGTCGTCGACGTGGTAGACCTGCACCCGGTTGCGGCCCTTTTCCTTGGCCATGTAGCACGCCATATCGGCAGCGCGCAGGGAGGTTTCCAGGGTGGTCGGGGTTTGCGAGATATGCACCAGGCCAATGCTGACAGTGGTCATGAAGGGCCGCCCCTTCCACACGAAGTGCAAGCTCTGCACGGTATGGCGCAGGCTCTCGGCGATTTTTTCCGCCACCTGCGGCGGGCAGTTTTCCAGCAGGACGCCAAACTCGTCGCCGCCCAACCGAGCCAGGGTGTCGCCTTCGCGCAGGTCTGATTGCAATAGCGCGCAGATGTGACGCAACAATTCATCGCCCGCCGCGTGGCCACAGGTGTCATTGACCAGCTTGAACTGGTCGAGGTCGAGGAACATCAAGGCATGTCGCCCACTTTGCTGGCGCGCGACCTGTTGCAGCACCTGTTCAAGGCGGAACTCGAACTCGCGACGGTTGGCCAGGCCGGTCAAGGCGTCATGGGTGGCCTGCCAGGAAAGATTGGCGATGTACTGGCGTTCCTGGGTCATGTCGTGCAGCACCAGGACCGCACCGCTGATCTTGCCGGCGCTGCGGATCGGAGCGCCCACCAGGGTGACCGAGACCGTGCTGCCGTCCAGGCGCTGGATCAGCTTGGAATGCTCGCTGCCGCCGCTGAACTGGCCCTTGACGATGTGCTCAATCAGGGTGAATCCGTCGGGCTCGGCGTTTTCATTCAAAAGTTTGAACAACGCCGCCAGCGGCAGGCCCTGGGCCTGCTCCGAGCGCCAGTGGGTCAAGGCCTCAGCGGCAGGGTTCATATAGGCAATGGCCCCGTCGACATCGGTGGTAATCACCCCGTCGCCAATCGACTCCAATGTAATCTGCGCCCGCTCCTTCTCCGCTTGCAGCGCATCGGCAAAGGCATGACGCTGGGCCAGCAGCTTGTGGGTGCGCAGCAGCGCCAACACGATCAGGCCCAAGGCAGTCGCCAGGTTGGTGATCAACAACAGGCGCAGGATCATCCGCGAACCTTCGCCCAGGGCATCGCTGAAGGCCTTGGCGGCGGGCGTCACCCCCTCATTGATGGCCGTGATGCGCGCCTTCCAACTATGGACATCGTCATTGCTGACGTAGCCGGAGGTAATGGCGCCGTGCATCTCCTGGGCCAGCTCATCCAACTGCAGCAGATAGCCGTCGCCCACCGTCCACAGCTCAATGGCTTTTTCCAGGTAGCTGAAATGGCGGAAGTTGAGGTACAGCCAGATCAGGCTGGAAACGTCGTCCGGATGGTTGCCGCCCTTGAGAATACCCAGGCGCGCGGCCTCCATGTCTGGATTGGGACGGTCCAGCGCAATGCGCAATTCATGCCCACCCTGGGGCACGGCAATGGCCTGCTGGTATTTGAGGTAGGTGGCGTCGTTGCGGTTATCGGCGTAGAGGGTCAGGTAGTAGATGGCATCCTTCTGGCCCTTGGACCACAGGCTTTCACCCGCCACATAACCCCGCACTGCCGAAAGCACGTAGAGACTGACGCAGCCTAACAATGCCTGGAACAACACGACGGCGATGAAGGGCCAGACAATTCCCAACAGACGTGGCGTTCCGAGAGTCCGCTTTTGCTTCATGAAGTCCCTTACACATGCACAGCTTAATACGCACGCGAAAATCCGCTCCCGATAGCACAGCCTAAGCTAAATCAACGCACTTGTTGCAAGTGTCCGTACAGTTTGGCGTACAACCCACCATCGGCAATCAACTGCTGATGGTCGCCATCCTCGGCGATGTGCCCGCCATCGAACACCAACACTCGGTCAGCCTGCTTCACCGCAGACAGCCGGTGGGCGATGATCAGTGTAGTACGCCCGCTGAGAAACCGCGCCAGTGCCTGGTGCAGGTTGTACTCGGTCGCCGCATCCAATGCAGATGTGGCCTCGTCCAGAATCACCACTTTAGGCTCGGCGAGCACCATGCGGGCGATCGCCAGGCGTTGCCGCTGGCCACCGGAAAAGCGCACGCCCGAACGCCCGACAACGCTGTCCAGGCCCAAGGGCAATGCCTTGACAGTAGCATCCAGTTGGGCGATTTCCAGCGCCTGCCAGCAGGCTTGATCGGTGCGGGTGCGGCCCATGGTCAGGTTGGCGCGCACGGTATCGTTGAACAGCGCCGGGTGTTGCAGTACCACCGCGACGTTTTCGCGGATGGTCTCCAGGCCGATCTCCTGCTGGGTGGCAGTGCCAAAACGAATGCTGCCGGCCTGCGGCGTGTAGAGCCCCAGCAGCAGTTGCACCAGGGTGCTTTTGCCGCCGCCGCTGGCGCCGACAATTGCCACCTTTTCACCCGGTGCGATGGCCAGGTTCAACTGGTTGAGTACCAGGTCTTCGCCGTAGCCAAAGTCGAGGCCACGCACTTCGATGCCGACCGTCTCGCGCCCGCTGAACGGGTCTGCGCCGCCTGGGTATTGCGGCTCATCGGCACGCGCCAGCAGCTCGTTGATGCGCGACAGCGCGCCGCCCGCCGCGTAATAGGCGTATTGCAGGTTCAGCAGTTGTTCCACCGGGCCAATCATGAACCACAGGTAACTGAACACCGCGAGCATCTGGCCGATGGACAGGTCGGAAAACAGCACAGTGAGCATGGCCGCGGCGCGGAAGATGTCGATACCGAACTGGAACAGCAAGCCACTGGCGCGGCTCGACGCGTCGGTTTTCCACTGGGAATGAATGGCATAGTCACGCACTTCCTGAGCACGCTGGCCCAGGCGCCCGAGGAAAAAGCCTTGGCGGTTGCCGGCACGTACTTCCTGGATGGCATCGAGGGTTTCAGTCAGCGCCTGGGTAAAGCGTGAAGTACTGTCGTTTTCCAGCTTCTTGAGGTGCTTGACGCGCTTGCCCAATTGCACCGTGGCGTAGATCACCAACGGATTGAACAACAGGATCAACAACGCCAGTTGCCAATGCATCCACACCAGGATCGCCGAGGTGCCGACCAGGGTCAGCATCGCCACCAGGAAGCGACTGAGGGTTTCACCCACGAATTTGTCCAGGGTGTCCAGGTCGGTCACCAGATGAGTGGTGACCGTACCGCTGCCCAGGCTTTCGTACTCACCCAGAGAGATACGCTTGAGACGCTCGATCAGGCGCACGCGGATGCGGTACACGATGTCCTTGGCCAAGCGCGCAAACAGCCGCGCCTGCACCACGTTGAACACCAGCGCGCCGCAGCGCAGGGCCAGGGTGACCAAGAGCATCAGGCCGATATAGCCAGCGGCTTTTTGCCAACCCAGGGGCAGCGCGTGATTCATCACCTTGAGGGCGGCATCGCCATGGCCCAGCAGCACTTCGTCCACCAGCAACGGCAACAACAGCGGGATAGGCACGCTGCACAGGGTGGCGAGCACAGCGACGCCGTTGGCAACCCACAGGGATTTCTTGTGGCGCAGGGCCAGGCGGCGAATTTCTGCCCAGGTCAGGCGGTCGGTGCGTGGAGGCTGTTCATACACAGGCAGCTCGCTCCAGCCATCGACCCAGTAACGGCGACAGCTCGGACAGCGGCTGGTAACCATTGGTCAGCAAGGCCAACTGGCCGTTGCGTTCGGCCAGCAGGGTCGGGAACCCGGCAATGCCCAGGTCTTGCACCCAAGTGAAATCGGCCGCCGTGGCCGCGTGCTGCTCGGCACGGTCGAACTCGCCGGCAAACTCGATACGTGGAATGCCGGCCTGCTCGGCCAGCTCAACCAACACATGGGCAAGGGTCACGTCCCGTCCTTCGACATAGAACGCACGCTGGATCAGCCCCAGCAGCTTCCAGGCGCAATCCGGCGCCAGGCTGCGTGCGGTGACGATAGCGCGGCACGCCGGCTCGGTGTCGTAGACAAACCCGTCAGGCAGCGCGCCGTCACGCTTGAACGGCTGGCCGGTGGCGTCGGTGACGGCCTGCCAGTGTTCAAGGATGTAGCGCCGGGTAGTCGGCTCCAGCGCCGCGCCGCTGCCGGTGCGCAAGCCGCCCACCACCAGGTGCACGTCCACGCCGGCCGCCTGGGCCTGCTCCACCAGCGCTTGTGCCACCGGGGCAAAGCCCCAGCACCAGGAACACATCGGGTCCATTACATAGAGCAGGCGCGCAGACATGGCTCAGGCCTCGGAAGGGGTTTGCTTATAGTTGTAACCAATCGGGTGCGGCATGTTGCGGGCCTTGGCCAGTTCGATCTGCTTCTGGCGGTCGATTGCGCTGCGACGGGTCTTCTCCGGCAGCTTATCCCAGCAATGGGGGCAACTGATGCCGGCCAAATAATGCTCGGAGGCGCGGTCTTCTACGCTCACGGGTGTGCGGCAGGCATGACATTGATCGTAGTCGCCTTCGCTCAAGTCGTGGCGCACGGTCACGCGATTGTCGAACACAAAGCAGTCGCCCTGCCATTTGGTTTCTTCCTGGGGCACCTCTTCGAGGTACTTCAGGATACCGCCCTTGAGGTGGTAGACCTCATCGAAGCCCTCGCTGAGCATGTAGCTCGACGCCTTCTCACAGCGAATGCCGCCGGTGCAGAACATGGCGACCTTCTTGTGCTTGGCCGGGTCGAAGTTGGCTTTGATGTAGTCGGGAAATTCGCGAAAACTGGTGGTTTTCGGGTCGATTGCGCCTTCGAACGTGCCAATTGACACTTCGTAGTCGTTACGGGTATCGATCAACAACACTTCCGGGTCGCTGATCAACGCGTTCCAATCCTGCGGTTCGACGTAGGTACCGACCTTTTTGTTCGGGTCGACGCCTTCAACGCCCAGGGTCACGATCTCTTTCTTGAGCTTGACCTTGGTGCGATAGAACGGCTGGTCGTCGCAGTAGGATTCCTTGTGGTCGATGTCGACCATGCGCGGGTCTTTTTTCAGCCAGGCCATCAGGCCGTCAATGCCTTCGCGGCTGCCGGAAACGGTGCCGTTGATGCCTTCTTCGGCGATCAGCAAGGTGCCTTTGATGCCGTTATCGACCATCGCCTGCAACAGGGGCTCGCGCAGGGCGACGTAATCTTCGAGGGTGACGAACTTATACAGTGCCGCCACGACAATCGGTTGAGTCATGGGTGTTCTCTCCAGGTGGCTACCCTCGTAAGGGGTGAACCGGATGCAAAAAAAACGCGCCGGCTAAGCGGCGCGTTGCGGATTCTATCAGGGTTCCCCCGTCAATGTCCGCCGGCGCAGGTCGGCGAGGCCGGGGCTGCGTCGATCGTCGCCCACTCTTCGGGCGTATAGGTATGCAGCGCCAGCGCATGGAACTCGCTCATCAGATCACCCAGGGTGGCATAGACCTTCTGATGGCGCTTGACGCGGTTGAGCCCCTCGAACTGCTGGCTGACCAGCACGGCCTTGAAGTGGGTCTGCAACCCACGGCTGTGCATGTGGCTTTCATCCAGCACGCTCAAGTGTTGCGGGGCCAGGGCGGCAAGGGCCGTTTCGATACGCTGTTGCATGGTCATTCCTGCTTACTTCTTCTTGGCCGGTGCAGCGGCTTTTGGCGCCAGCTCGTTGGTCATGTCTTCCAACAGCTTGTTCACCACCGGTACGGCGCTTTCCAGCTTGGCCTGGGTCATCTGGGCCGATTGCTGGGTCAGCTGGGGCATTTTTTCCAGGACTTTCTTGCCAAGTGGCGACTTGTAAAACGCTACCAGGTCCTTGAGCTCGGATTCGCTGAAGTTGGTGGTGTAGAGCTTGACCATGTCAGGCTTGAGCTTCGGCCAGCCGATGGCCTGGTCCAGAGCGGCGTTGGCCTTGGCCTGGTAGCTGTCCAGTACCGACTGCTTGGCGGCAGGCGCCTTGGTCTGTTCAAAACGCTGGGCGAACATTTGCTGCACTTGCATGTACACCGGGGTCCCCAGCTTGTCTGCATGGGCCAGGGTAAGGAAGGCTTCGGCACTGGCGTTGTGGCTGGCGGTATCGGCAAGAACCTGGCCGCTGGCGCAAACCAGAGCAACCGCGGTACAGATGGCACGAAGACGAGTCATCGAGTTTCCTTTTCTAGCAGGCGAGGTAAGACCCCAAGGGCGACCATTCTGCGCCTAAAAAACCTCGCGGCTCAACCCCACTCCTTGGCAAGCCCCGGTTTCACGGGGCGCGATGGCACAAATACGCTTTTAGGGAACCCACGCTGGCCGCCAGGGCCTAAACTGACCAATCACGACTGCATAACGAGGGTGACCGATGAGCCGTATCGAAACCGACAGCCTGGGGGAAGTACAGGTCCCTGATGACGCCTATTGGGGCGCGCAAACCCAACGTTCGCTGGTCAATTTCGCGATTGGCGAGCAGCGCATGCCGCTGGCGGTATTGCATGCCCTGGCCTTGATCAAGAAGGCCGCCGCTCGGGTCAACGACCGCAACGGCGACCTGCCCGCCGATATTGCCCGCCTGATCGAACAGGCTGCCGACGAGGTCCTGGACGGCCAGCATGATGACCAGTTCCCGCTGGTGGTCTGGCAGACCGGCAGTGGCACCCAGAGCAACATGAACGCCAACGAAGTGATCGCTGGCCGCGCCAACGAACTGGCCGGCAACAACCGCGGCGGCAAGAGCCCGGTGCACCCCAACGATCACGTCAACCGTTCCCAGAGTTCCAACGACTGCTTCCCCACCGCCATGAGCATTGCTGCGGTGCAAGCGGTGAACAAGCAACTGCTGCCGGCGATCGCCACCTTGTCCGGTGGACTGGCAGAATTGGCCGCGCGGCATATGAAGCTGGTCAAGACCGGCCGTACCCACATGATGGATGCCACACCGATCACCTTCGGCCAGGAACTTTCGGCGTTTATCGCCCAGCTCGATTACGCCGAGCGTGCGATCCGCAGCGCCCTGCCCGCGGTGTGCGAGCTGGCCCAGGGCGGCACCGCCGTCGGCACCGGCCTCAATGCCCCCCATGGCTTTGGCGAGGCGATTGCTTCCGAGCTGGCCGCGTTGTCGGGTTTACCTTTTGTGACCGCGCCGAACAAATTCGCCGCCCTCTCCGGCCATGAGCCGCTGGTGACCTTGCACGGCGCGCTGAAAACCCTGGCCGTGGCGCTGATGAAGATCGCCAACGACCTGCGCCTGCTGGGTTCCGGCCCTCGCGCCGGGCTGGCCGAAGTCAAGTTGCCGGCCAACGAACCGGGCAGTTCGATCATGCCCGGCAAGGTCAACCCCACACAATGCGAAGCGCTGTCGATGCTGGCCTGCCAGGTGCTGGGCAACGACGTGACCATCGGCATGGCCGCCAGCCAAGGGCACTTGCAGTTGAACGTGTACAAACCGGTGATCATCCACAACCTGCTGGAGTCGATCCGCCTGCTGGCCGATGGCTGCAACAACTTCCAGGAGCATTGCATTGCCGGTCTTGAACCCGACGCCGAGCAAATGGCCCAGCACCTGGAACGCGGGCTGATGCTGGTCACCGCCCTCAACCCGCATATCGGCTACGACAAGTCAGCCGAAATCGCCAAGAAGGCTTACGCCGAAGGGCTGACACTGCGTGAGGCTGCACTGGAGCTGGGCTACCTCACCGATGCCGAGTTTGACCAGTGGGTGCGCCCGGAAAACATGCTCGGCGCTTAAACCGACATCCGCAGCCGCCGGGCCCTGAGCCCGGCGAGCAGCGAAGGCGCCAGCGCCACCATCGCCGAGCCAGTCACCACCACCAAAGCCCCCACATACCCCAAGGCATTGATCTCTTCGGCTTGCACATAGTCCGGCCACAGCCAGGCCGCCACTGCCACCGCCACAAAGGTCACCAACGGCGTCAACGCCAGGGTCGCACTGACCCGCGAGGCTTCCCAATGCGCCAGGGCTTCGGCAAATGCGCCGTAGGCCACCAGCGTATTCATGCAGCACGCCAGCAGCAGCCAGCCTTGCAACGGGCTCAACTGCAACGCCTCCAGCGGGTGCGCCCAAGGCGTGAGCAACACCGCGCACGACAAGTAAATCACCATCATCACCTGCAATGAATTCCATACCGTCAGCAACTGCTTCTGCCCCAGTGCATAGAACACCCAGATGGTGGTGGCGAGCAGGATCGTCAGCACACCGGCGGTGTAGGTGCCCATGGACGTCAGCAATTCCACCAGACGTTGATTGAAGAACAAGCCGAAGCCTGCGATCAGCACCAACAGCCCCACTCCCTGCCCCAGGCTGAAGCGCTCCTTGAACACAAACACACTGGCAACCATCAGAAAGATCGGCCCCATCTGCACCACCAACTGCGCCGTGCCGGGGCTAAGCATTTTCAGGCCAACCAGGTACAGCACGTAGTTGCCCACCAGGCCACACACCGCCATGCCCACCAGCCACCCACCCTTGGGGCCAAGCACTTTGCGGCTGGGCAGGCGTTTGGTGGCGGCCAGGTAAACGAACAGGCACGTGCCCGCTACCATGAGGCGAAACCAGGTCACGGTGATCGGGTCCATCACCTGCAACACTTGCTTGAGCTTGATCGGGAGAATGCCCCACAGGAACGCGGTCAGCAGGGTCAGGAAGAAACCGTAGACCCAGCGGCCGGAAGAGATGTGCATGAGTGCCCCAGATGCCAGAGGAAGTGGAGCAGGCATTCTAGGGGCAAGTCACTGAGTTCGGATACGTCACAGTTTTGAGTGTGGGAGCTTGCCTGCGATGGCCATACGCCCACGGTAACCACGATGCGAAGCGAGTCGCTCTTGATCTTGCTCTTGATCTGCTTGTGATCTTGATCTCAGGCGCCCCGTTAAACCACGCTGGCCGAACGCAGGCTTGAATTCGTGGGTAACCCGGCAGGACGCCGGGTTAGCCGCCCCGCGCCATGGATGGCGCGTGGCGGCGGCCCACGGATTCAAGCCTGTGTTCGGGCACACCGAGCCTAGGCGAGGTGCCGAGTGGTGGGGCAAGAGCGTTTTGCTTACTTTTGCGCTTTTCAAAAGTGAGCCGCCGTCAGGGCGGAACCCTAAGTGGCCGTTACCGAAATAACGGATATGTACCCGGTCCAACTGTGTTGACTGTTAGGCCGCCTTCGCGAGCAAGCCCGCTCCCACAGGTTGATCGTGGTGTGCCAGGTAGATGGGTGTCGGCTATCAGGCCGTCATCGCAGGCAAGCCAGCTCCCACATTAGCCCTCCCACACTGGCGCTGTTCCAACCGCAGTCAGCGCACCGCTTCGAAGAGCCCGGTGGCGCCCATCCCGCCCCCCACGCACATGGTGACAATCCCATAACGAAGATTGCGCCGTTGCAACTCCCGCACCAGGTGCCCTACTTGCCGCGAGCCGGTCATGCCGAACGGGTGCCCGATGGAGATCGAGCCGCCGTTGACGTTGTACTTGGCATTATCAATCTCCAGGCGATTGCGCGCGTAAAGGCATTGGGAAGCAAAGGCCTCATTGAGTTCCCACAGGTCGATGTCCGCCACCTGCAAACCCTTGGCCTTGAGCAACTTGGGCACCGAGAACACCGGGCCGATGCCCATCTCGTCCGGCTCGCAACCGGCCACGGTAAAGCCACGGAAGAACGCCTTGGGCTTGAGCCCCAGCTCCAGGGCTTTTTCCAGGCTCATCACCAGGGTCATCGACGCACCGTCGGAGAGCTGCGAGGAGTTACCTGCCGTCACCGAGCCATCCTCGGCAAATACCGGCTTCAGGCCGCTGAGGCTGGCCAGGGTGGTGTCCGGGCGGTTGCAGTCGTCACGGTCTACCACGCCATCCAGGATCTGCACCGCGCCAGTGTTCTTGTCCTCGACCTTGTACTTGACCGCCATCGGTACGATTTCATCGTTGAACAAGCCATCAGCCTGGGCCTGGGCGGTGCGTTGCTGGCTTTGCAGCGCATAAAGGTCCTGGTCTTCGCGGCTGACGTGATATCGGCGCGCAACGATTTCGGCGGTCTGGCCCATGGGGAAGTAAATGCCCGGCACCTGTTCTTTAAGCAGCGGGTTGATCAGGTTATCGGTGTTGACGCTCTTCATGGTCAGGCTGATGGACTCCACGCCACCGGCAACAATGATGTCGCTGCAGCCCGAAGCGATCTGGTTGGCGGCAATGGCAATCGCCTGCAAGCCCGACGAACAGAAACGGTTGAGGGTCATGCCCGCCGTACCGGTGCCCAGTTGCGAGAGCACCGCCACGTTACGCCCGATGTTATAGCCCTGGGCGCCCTCGTTGGAGCCGGCGCCAACGATGCAGTCTTCCACCGTCGCCGGGTCGATCCCGTTGCGGGCCAGCAGCGCATTGACACAATGGGCCGCCATGTCATCGGGACGGGTCTGGTTGAACTTGCCGCGAAAGGATTTGGCCAGGCCGGTTCGCACGCTGTCGACGATCACTACTTCACGCATGGGCTACCTCGATCTTGTGGATGTGAATCGAGGATAGATCCAGGCCTGGCCGACCGCGATGATCATTCACTGCGTGGATGCAAAAGCATGGACCGACGTGGGAAACGGCAAGCCCCTCAGGCTATTTCTTTTTCTTCTTGTCGTGCTTGTCGCTTTTATCAAACGCTTCTTCCAGCGCACGGTTGATGGTGCGCAGCACCTTGACCCGCGCCCAGCGCTTGTCGTTGGCCTCTACCAGAGTCCAGGGCGCCACCTCGGTGCTGGTGCGGTCAACCATATCGCCCACTGCCGCGCGGTAGTCGTCCCACTTGTCGCGATTGCGCCAGTCGTCTTCGGTGATCTTGAAGCGTTTGAAGGGGATTTCTTCACGGGCCTGGAAGCGCTCCAGTTGCGTCTCCTTGTCGATGGCCAGCCAGAACTTGACCACGATCACCCCCGCATCGCGCAGTTGCTCTTCGAAGTCATTGATCTCGCCATAGGCGCGCATCCAGTCCGCAGGGGTACAGAAGCCTTCGATGCGCTCCACCAGCACGCGGCCGTACCAGGAGCGGTCAAACACGGTGAACATGCCGCGCGCCGGGATCTTCTGCCAGAACCGCCATAGATAAGGCTGGGCCCGTTCGTCTTCGCTGGGCGCGGCAATCGGCACGATGTGGTACTGGCGCGGGTCCAGTGCTGCCGCCACTCGACGGATCGCCCCACCCTTGCCCGCCGCGTCGTTGCCCTCGAACACGCTTACCAGCGCGTGCTTGCGCATGCGTTTGTCGCGCATCAGGCCAGAGAAGCGCGCCTGCTCGGTAATCAGTTGTTCTTCGTAATCATCCTTGTCCAGGCGCAGGGTCATGTCGAGGCTGTCGAGCAGGCTCTTGCGGTCCACCGAGGCAAGCAACGGCGCCGGGTTCATGCCGCTGGCCTTGACCTTGGCCTGCTTCAGGGCACTTTGCAGCCCATCGAGCAGGATCTTGCCCACGGTCAGCCCACGGTAAAGGGGGTCGACGCCTTCGATCACATGCCACGGCGCGTAATCGCGGCTGGTGCGGCGCAGCACACGCTCACCGAAATGCACGAACTTGTCGTAGGTCTTGGACTGCTGCCAGTCCAATGGGCTGATGCGCCAGCTGTGCAGCGGGTCGTCGGCCAGCGCCTTGAGGCGCGCCTTCATCTGTTTTTTGGACAGGTGGAACCAGAACTTGAAGATCAGCGCACCTTCATCGCAGAGCATCTTTTCCAGACGTTCGGCGCCGGCGATGGCCTGGTCCAGGCGCGCATCCTTGATCTGCCCATGCACGCGGCCTTGCAGCATCTGGCTGTACCAGTTGCCGAAGAAAATGCCCATGCGGCCCTTGGCCGGCAGTTGCCGCCAGTAGCGCCAGGCCGGTGGACGCGCCAGTTCTTCGTCGGTCTGCTGGTCGAAGGTGCGCACTTCGATCAGGCGCGGGTCCATCCATTCATTGAGCAGCTTGACGGTTTCACCCTTGCCCGCGCCCTCGATGCCGTTGATGAGGATGATCACCGGGAAGCGTTTCTGCTGTTGCAGTTCGTACTGAACTTCCAGCAAGGCTTCACGCAGGGCCGGCACTTCGGCGTCGTAGGTTTCTTTGTCGATGGCGTGACCGATTTCGGCGGATTCGAACATGGGCAGCTCCGTTTCAAGATGGCTCAAGACTAGCGGATTGGGCCCCGACACGCGCAAGGAAATACAACCCAGCCTTGCCATGGATCAATTCAACGCCTGTTGATCGGCTAGAATGGCCGCCTTGCCTTTGCCCGCTTTCATTTTATGAGCCGCCATGAACCCCATCACCCACGCCCAGCTCGACTGGGATGACCAAGGCCGCCCGCATTCGCGGGTATTCGACGACGTGTATTTCTCCGACCAGTCGGGCCTGGAAGAAACCCGCTACGTGTTCCTGAAGCAGAACCGCTTGCAGGAACGCTTCGCCGCCTTGCCCGCAGGTGGGCGCCTGGTGATTGGTGAAACTGGCTTCGGCACCGGCTTGAACTTCCTCTGCGCCTGGCAGTTGTTCGAACAGCACGCAGTCGCCGGTGCGCGGCTGCACTTTGTCAGCGTGGAAAAGTACCCACTCAGCCATGCCGACCTGCAACGCGCCCTCGCCCTCTGGCCCGAACTGCAACCCTTGGCCGAGCAACTGCTGGCGCAATACATTGCCATCCACCAGGGTTTCCAGCGCCTGGTACTGAACAACGGCCGCGTGACCCTGACCCTGTTGATCGGCGATGCGCTGGAACAATTGCCGCAACTGGACGCCCAGGTCGATGCATGGTTTCTCGACGGGTTTGCCCCGGCGAAAAACCCCGACATGTGGACCGCCGAGCTGTTCGCCCAACTGGCGCGCCTGGCGGCACCGGGCTCAACCATCAGCACCTTCACCAGCACCGGCTGGGTAAGGCGGTTGATCAATGCCGCCGGGTTCAAGATGAAACGCACGCCAGGCATCGGCCATAAGTGGGAGATCCTGCGTGGGGAGTTTGTCGGTTGGCCCGCCGACTTACCCGCGCCCGCCCCACGTAAACCCTGGTTCGCCCGGCCACCCGCCATCGAGGGAGAACGTCATGCCCTGGTCATCGGCGGTGGCCTGGCCGGGTGCGCGACCGCCGCCAGCCTGGCCGCCAGGGGTTGGCGTGTCAGCCTTCTGGAGCGCCACGCCGGCTTGGCACAGGAAGCGTCGGGCAACCCACAGGGTGTGTTGTACCTCAAGCTTTCGGCCCATGGCACGGCCTTGTCCCAGCTGATAGTCAGCGGTTTTGGCCACACCCGACGCCTGCTGGAACATTTGCACCGAGGTGTCGATTGGGACGGTTGTGGCGTGTTGCAACTGGCGTTTGACGCCAAAGAGATCCAGCGTCAGGCTCAATTGGCAAACGCCTTTGCTCCGGACCTGCTGCATCTGCTGGACCGCGAGCAGGCGCAGCAAAAGGCGGGAATCGAACTGGCCCACGGCGGGTTGTTTTTTCCACAGGGCGGTTGGGTGCATCCGCCCGCGCTGTGCCAGTGGCAGGCCAAACATCCACTGATTGAAGTGCTCACCCACCACGAGGCACTGGAACTGCACCGGCTCGACGACCAATGGCAAGCCCGCGCCGGTGACCGCGTACTGGCCAGCGCCGGTGTCGTGGTGCTCGCAGGGGCTGCGGAGATCAAGCGTTTCCCCTTCAGTGCTGACATACCGCTCAAGCGCATCCGTGGGCAGATCACTCGGCTGGCGCAAACCTGCGCGAGTAAAGCGCTGGCCACGGTGGTCTGTGCCGAGGGCTACGTCGCGCCGGCCCGGCTTGGCGAACACACCCTGGGCGCCAGTTTTGACTTCAACAATCAAGACCTCACGCCCACGCCCGCCGAACACAGCGGCAACCTGCAGATGCTGCGCGAGATGTCTACCGACCTGCTGCAGCGCCTGGGTGCCGACCGCCTGGCGGCCGAACAACTGGAAGGCCGTGCCGCGTTTCGTTGTACCAGCCCCGACTACCTGCCCATCGTTGGGCCACTGGCCGACCATGCGGCGTTTGAGCAGGCTTATGCGGTACTGGGCAAAGACGCCCGGCAAGTGCCACAAACGCCATGCCCGTGGCTGCCGGGGCTGTTTCTCAATAGCGGCCATGGTTCGCGTGGCCTGATCACTGCGCCGTTGTGCGGCGAACTGCTGGCTGCATGGCTGAGTGATGAGCCCCTGCCCGTGCCAACCAGCGTAGCCGAGGCTTGCCACCCCAATCGATTTGCCCTGCGCGCGCTGGTGCGAGGCCAAGGCGCTGCACAAAAAAAGCCGGATTAAAGGCAAGGCGGCTATCTGCCTTATAACTTATCGGTCTAAAACTCCACGCATAGCACTGGGTCAGTTTCTGGGTACGCGCCCTTTTGGGCGTATTGAGTATTGACCCCTCCCCAACGGAAAAACCGGTAAGGAACTTATGTGTGGACTAGCTGGCGAGTTACGCTTTGATCATCAACCTGCCGACCTGGCAGCCGTAGAACGCATCACGCACCACCTCGCCCCCCGAGGCCCCGACGCCTGGGGCTTTCATGCCCAAGGGCCGATTGCCCTGGGCCACCGCCGCTTGAAAATCATGGACCTGTCGGACGGCTCTGCCCAACCGATGGTCGACGCCCATCTGGGGCTGTCCCTGGCGTTCAATGGCGCTATCTATAATTTCCCGGAGCTGCGCCAAGAGCTGGAAGCCCTGGGTTACGCCTTCTATTCCGGCGGCGACACCGAAGTGCTGCTCAAGGGCTATCACGCCTGGGGCGAAGCGCTGCTGCCCAAGCTCAACGGCATGTTCGCTTTCGCCATCTGGGAGCGTGATGCCCAGCGTCTGTTCATCGCTCGTGACCGTCTCGGGGTGAAGCCCTTGTACCTGTCGCGCACCGGTCAGCGCCTGCGTTTCGCCTCGGCGTTGCCAGCGTTGCTCAAGGGTGGGGATATCAACCCGATCCTCGATCCGGTCGCCCTCAACCATTACCTGAATTTCCACGCCGTGGTCCCTGCGCCGCGCACGCTGTTGGCCGGCATCGAAAAGCTGCCGCCCGCCAGTTGGATGCGCATCGACGCCAACGGCAAAACCGAACAGAAAACCTGGTGGACCCTGCCCTACGGGCCCCATGAGGACGAAAAACACCTGACCCTGGAAGACTGGACCGACCGCGTGCTCGACAGCACCCGCGAAGCCGTGGCCATCCGCCAACGCGCCGCCGTGGATGTCGGCGTGCTGCTGTCAGGCGGCGTCGACTCGAGCATGCTCGTCGGCCTGCTGCGTGAAGTGGGCGTGGAGGATTTGTCGACCTTTTCCATCGGCTTTGAAGACGCCGGCGGCGAACGTGGCGACGAGTTCCAGTACTCAGACCTGATCGCCAAACACTACGGCACCCATCACCACCAACTGCGCATCGCCGAAAGCGAGATCATCGAGCAACTGCCGGCCGCCTTCCGCGCCATGAGCGAGCCGATGGTCAGCCATGACTGCATCGCCTTCTACCTGCTGTCGCGGGAAGTGGCCAAGCATTGCAAAGTGGTGCAGAGCGGCCAGGGCGCCGATGAACTGTTCGCCGGTTACCACTGGTACCCGCAAGTGGACGGTGCCAGCGACCCGTACGCGGCCTATCGCGAGGCGTTTTTCGACCGCAGCTACGACGACTACGCGGCGACCGTCGCACCCCAATGGCTGACCGCCAACGACGCCGCCGGCGATTTCGTGCGCGAGCACTTTGCAATGCCGGGCGCCGACGCGGCCGTGGACAAGGCCCTGCGCCTGGACAGCACGGTGATGCTGGTGGATGACCCGGTCAAGCGCGTCGACAACATGACCATGGCCTGGGGCCTGGAAGCGCGCACGCCGTTCCTCGACTACCGCCTGGTAGAGCTGTCGGCCCGTGTGCCGGCCCAGTTCAAGCTACCCGACGGCGGCAAACAGGTGCTCAAGGAAGCGGCGCGCCGGGTCATCCCCAGCGAAGTCATCGACCGCAAGAAAGGCTACTTCCCCGTGCCCGGCCTCAAGCACCTGCAGGGCGATACCTTGAACTGGGTGCGCGAGTTGCTGCTGGACCCGAGCCAGGACCGCGGGCTGTTCAACCCGGCCATGCTCGACCGCTTGCTCACCGACCCGCAAGGCCAACTGACCCCACTGCGCGGCTCCAAGCTGTGGCAGTTGGCGGCGCTGAACCTGTGGCTGAGCGAACAAGGAATCTGATCCATGAAACCGAATGCCGCGGCTTACAGCCAACGCTTACTCAAGGGCCAGGCGCCGACCTACGAGCGCCTGCAAGCGCGCCTGGCCGAAGATGGCAGCGCCCTGGCCGCCGACCCCATTGCCGTGCATTGCGGCTGGGGCCGTTTGTTGATCGGCCACACCTTTCCCGACCCGGCAAGCCTGGCCCTGGAACTGCTCAACGAGCAGCCCGGCGAGCGCGATATCGCGCTGTACGTGGCCGCGCCCCAGCAAATCCTGGGCATTGACCCGCAGCAACTGTTCCTCGACCCGTCCGACACCCTGCGCCTGTGGTTCACCGACTACCGCCCGGCCACCCGGGTGTTTCGCGGCTTTCGCATTCGCCGGGTACAGAGCGAGGCCGACTGGCAAGCGGTCAACCACTTGTACCAGGGCCGCGGGATGCTGCCTGTCGACCCGGAACGCCTCACCCCACGTCATCAAGGCGGCCCGGTGTACTGGCTGGCCGAAGATGAAGACAGCGGCGCGGTGATTGGCAGCGTAATGGGCCTCAACCATCACAAGGCCTTCCACGACCCGGAGAACGGATGCAGCCTCTGGTGCCTGGCCGTCGACCCTCAATGCACGCGCCCTGGCGTCGGTGAAGTGTTGGTGCGCCACTTGGTGGAGCACTTCATGAGCCGAGGCTTGAGCTACCTGGACTTGTCGGTGCTGCACGATAACCGCCAGGCCAAGAGCCTTTACGCCAAACTCGGCTTTCGGGCGTTGACCACCTTCGCGATCAAGCGCAAGAACGGCATCAATCAACCGCTGTTTCTGGGCCCCGGGCCCCAGGCGGAGTTCAACCCTTACGCACGCATCATTGTCGAAGAAGCCCACCGACGCGGTATTGATGTGCAAGTGGACGATGCCGATGCGGGTTTGTTCACCCTTAGCCACGGCGGGCGTCGCGTGCGTTGCCGTGAGTCCCTGAGCGACCTGACCAGCGCCATCAGCATGACTCTGTGCCAGGACAAGAGCCTGACCCACAAGGTGCTCAAGGCGGCGGGCCTGCAGGTGCCGGTGCAACAGTTGGCGGGCAGTGCCGACGACAACCTGGAGTTTCTCGACGAACACCAGCGCATCGTGGTCAAGCCGCTGGATGGCGAGCAAGGCCATGGCGTCGCCGTGGATCTGCGCAGCATCGAAGAGGTGCAGCAGGCGATCGAAGCGGCGCGCCAGTTCGACAGCCGCGTGTTGCTGGAAAGCTTCCACGAAGGCCTGGACCTGCGGATTCTGGTGATCGGTTTTGAAGTGGTCGCGGCTGCGATTCGTCGCCCCGCCGAAGTGATCGGCGACGGCCAACATTCGATTCGCGCGTTGATCCAGGCGCAAAGCCGTCGTCGCCAGGCGGCCACCGACGGCGAGAGCAAAATCCCGCTGGATGCAGAAACCGAGCGCACCCTCAAAGCCGCAGGTTACGACTACAACAGCATCCTGCCCCGTGGCGTGCAACTGGCCGTGCGACGCACCGCCAACCTGCACACCGGGGGTTGCCTGGAAGATGTCACGGCGATCCTGCACCCCACGCTGGTGGACGCGGCCGTGCGTGCGGCCCGTGCTCTGGATATCCCTATGGTCGGCCTGGACCTGATGGTACCTGCCGCCGACCAGCCAGAGTATGTGTTTATCGAAGCCAACGAACGGGCCGGCCTGGCCAACCATGAACCGCAACCCACGGCTGAGAAGTTTGTGGATTTGTTGTTTCCACACAGTCAGCCGGCGACTTAAGTGATGTGTCGCCTGTACCGGCGCTATCGCGGGCAAGCCCGACTCCCACAGTTGACCGCACTCCAATGTGGGAGCCGGGCTTGCCCGCGATGAGGCCGTGCCCCCCCCTCATCGAAACCATCGATGCCCTCAACTCATCAGGAGTTTCCATGACCCGAACCATCCCCGAACCCGATCTCGCGTACCTGCAAAAAGTGCTGCTGGAGATGCTCGCCATTCCCAGCCCCACCGGTTTTACCGACACCATCGTGCGTTACGTCGCCGAACGCCTGGAAGAACTCGGCATCCCGTTTGAAATGACCCGGCGCGGCACCATTCGCGCCACCCTCAAGGGCCAGAAAAACAGCCCTGACCGCGCCGTCTCCGCCCACCTGGACACCATCGGCGCCGCCGTGCGTGCGATCAAGGACAACGGGCGCCTGACCCTGGCGCCGGTGGGCTGCTGGTCGAGCCGCTTTGCCGAAGGTAGCCGGGTCAGCCTGTTCACCGACAACGGCGTGATTCGCGGCAGCGTATTGCCGTTGATGGCCTCCGGGCACGCGTTCAACACTGCCGTGGATGAAATGCCGGTGAGCTGGGACCATGTGGAACTGCGCCTGGACGCCTACTGCGCCACGCGTGCCGACTGCGATTCCCTGGGAATCAGCGTCGGTGACTACGTAGCGTTCGACCCACTGCCCGAGTTCACCGAGAGCGGGCATATCAGCGCTCGCCACCTGGACGACAAGGCCGGCGTCGCCGCCCTGCTCGCCGCGCTCAAGGCCATCGTCGACAGTGGCGAACCCTTGCTGATCGACTGCCACCCGCTGTTCACCATCACCGAGGAAACCGGCAGTGGTGCAGCGGCCGCCCTGCCCTGGGATGTGAGTGAGTTTGTCGGCATCGATATTGCCCCGGTCGCCCCCGGCCAGCACTCCAGCGAACACGCGGTGAGCGTGGCCATGCAGGACTCCGGCGGGCCCTATGACTATCACCTGTCCCGCCACTTGCTACGCCTGGCTTCGGAGAACGACCTGCCGGTACGCCGCGATCTGTTCCGCTATTACTTCAGCGATGCGCACTCGGCGGTCACCGCCGGCCATGATATACGCACCGCCCTGCTCGCCTTCGGTTGTGACGCCACCCACGGTTACGAGCGTACCCATATAGACAGCCTGGCCGCCCTGAGCCGCTTGCTGGGCGCTTACATCCTCAGCCCGCCGGTGTTTGCCAGCGATGCGCAACCGGCCCAGGGTTCCCTGGATCGGTTCAGTCATCAGATCGAGCATGAAACGCAAATGGAGAGCGACACCCGCGTGCCGTCGGTAGACAGCCTGGTCGGCCAGAAGTCCTGACGCGGTGAGTTGATACTGGCAACAAAGGTCCCGGCGCAGTAGCATCGCCGGGACCTGACACCTGAGGCTTGTATGCTGATTCCCTACGATGCACTTGAAGTCGACACCCTGACCCGCCTCATCGAAGACTTCGTCACCCGCGACGGCACCGACAATGGCGACGACACGCCCCTGGAAACCCGCGTGCTGCGCGTGCGCCAGGCGCTGACCAAAGGCCAGGCGCTGATCGTCTTCGACCCCGAGAGCGAGCAATGCCAGTTGATGCTCAAGCACGATGTGCCCAAGCATCTGTTCGACTGAAAAGCTGCGCCTAAAGGTTGGGCACCGGCACGGGATGGGTAGCCTGGCCCTCGCCTTTGAGAATCTTGCGGTACACCTCGGCGCGGTACACGTTGACACCCATCGGTGCCTCGATGCCGAATTTCACATGAGTACCGTTCACTTCAAGGATATGCACGGTGATGTCATCGCCAATGGCGATGGCTTCGCCTATGGCACGGCTTAAGACCAGCATGGCGGTTGTCCTTTGCAAATAACAGGACCTCGACCATGCCCCCTTGGCACTGGACCGGCAATGGCTTGCGGGCAAATCAGGCGCTGCCTACATAGGTAGGTAATTTGCCTGACAGACCCCAGCCAAATCAGCCCTTCACAGCCTGCGCCTTGGCGCGCATCTTGTCGGCCATCAGGGTCATTTCGTCATACAGCAACTGCGGATTTTTCTGTTTCAACGCCCAAGCCATGCGGCCTTGCTCGTGGGGCAGGATCATGAATTCACCTTCGGCCACACGCTGGTAAATGTAGTCGGCAATATCCGCCGCCGAGATGGGCGAACTCTCAAGCAACTTGCCCACTTGAGCCTTCATGGCTGGGGTTGGCCCACGGAACGAGTCGAGCAGGTTGGTCTGGAAAAACGACGGGCACACCACATGCACGCCCACGTCCTGTTGCTTGAGCTCCACCAACAGGCTCTCAGACAACGCCACCACGCCCGCCTTGGCCACGTTGTAGTTACTCATGGCGGGGCCCTGCATCAGCGCTGCCATTGACGCGATGTTGATGATGCGCCCCTTGCTCTTTTCCAGCAGCGGCAGGAACGCCTTGCAGCCTTTGACGACGCCCATCAGGTTGATTGCGATCTGCCAGTCCCAATCCTCCAGGGACAGTTCAGCGAAGAACCCGCCCGAGGCCACGCCGGCGTTATTGACGATCACATCGATGCCCCCGAGCTTCACCTCGCAGGCCTGGGCAAAGGCCGTGAGTTGGCTGTAGTCACGCACGTCACAGCGCTGGATAAAGCCATCCCCCCCGACCTCGCGAACCTGCTTGAGGGTTTCCTGCAAACCGGGTTCGCTGACATCGGACAACGCCAACTGCCAACCTTCACGGGCCCAGCGCAGAGCGATTTCGCGACCCAGGCCAGACCCGGCGCCAGTGATCATCATGCGGTTTTGCATAGAAGTAACCTTGTGGTTTACCGAAGAAGTGACCGGCAGTGTAGCGAAGGTTTTTCCTGCACCCACGCACCATCAGATTGATGAATGCCAGAGGCAAACCCGTGGCTGGGTCGCAGTCGCGCATATAGCCCAAGTTCAATTTTTTTCAACTGATTAGTTCAAGTTGCGTACGGGGTAAAAGAAATAAGCAACTAATCAAAATGTTTTAGAAAAACAATGAATTTTCTGCCAAGTGCATGAGTCGGAATGGTTAAGGCGTCCCAATGCACATGGACGAGATAACGGTCAAACAGCCGGTTTTGCACAGAACCTATAAGGAATAAAACCATGAGCCTCATTCTAATCATTATCCTGATCCTCCTGCTGGTCGGTGGCCTGCCCGTGTTCCCGCACTCGCGTAACTGGGGTTATGGACCGTCGGGTATCCTGGGTGTGGTACTGGTTGTTCTGCTGGTGCTGTTGTTGCTCGGCAAGATATAAAACCCCGGACAAAAAAAGAGGCCTCAATTGAGGCCTCTTTTTTATTGCCGGTCAGTTAGTCCGGTTTGCCATCTACCACACCTGCGGTGTTATCCAGCAGGCTCTTGGTCGCGGTCTGCAGGAACGACTCGAGTTTCTGCTTGAGCGCAGCTTCGTCCGGCGACTCAGGAATCACCTTGCCAGTCGGCTCGGCGCCCAGTGTGTATTCCCACAACTTGGGTGGCATTTCCTTGGGCAATACCAGCACGCGATCGCCGGTGAGCAAGGCCACGGTCTGGTCGCTGCCCGATGGCTTGATCACGCCGAAACCCTTGTCACCTTCCGGCAGGTTCAGCAGGTCGCGGCCCCAGCACTGGTGCAAGGTATCGCCGCCCAGGCGGCCCATGATGGTCGGCACGATGTCGATCTGGGTGCCCACGGTGTGGTCACGCTCACCGAACTTCTCGCGCATGCCCGGTGCAATCATCAGCATCGGCACGTTGAAGCGACCCAGGTCCATCTCGGTGATCTGCTGCTCATTGCCAAAACCGTGGTCACCGACAATCACGAACAGGGTTTCCTTGAAGTACGGCTCCTTGCGGGCCTTTTCAAAGAACTGGCCCAAGGCCCAGTCGGAGTAGCGCATGGCCGTCAAATGCTCGTTGAGGCTGCCACGGTCGGTGACTTTCTCAACCGGCAATGGCGTTGGCAACGCGTACGGCGTGTGGTTGGACAGGGTTTGCAGCAACGCGTAGAACGGCTTGCCGCCTTCACGGGCTTTAAGCTCCTCCAGGCCACGGTTGAACATGTCCTGGTCGGACACGCCCCATGTAGGGTCGGAGAACACCGGGTCGACAAAGTCGTTGCGGCCGACGAAGTTGGTCATGCCCTGGTTGCTGAAGAAACCCGACTGGTTGTCCCAGGCGAAATCGCCGTTGTAGACATACACATCGTCGAAATCACGCGCACTGAGCAACTGTGGCAGGCCCGACAACTTGTGGCTGCCTTCCGGGGTCTGCATCAGGTATTCGAAGCCCGGCAGGTTCGGGAAGCAGGCCATGGTGGCGAACATACCCTGGTGGGTGTGGGTGCCGTTGGAGAAGAAGCGGTCGAACAGCAAGCCTTCCTGGGTCAACTTGTCGAAGTACGGGGTGATATTGCCCGGACGCCCCAATGCGCCCACCGAGTGACCGGCGAAGCTTTCCATGAGGATCACTACGACGTTCTTGATCGGCAGGGTTTTCTCGGCCGGTGGCGTGAAGTCACGGCGCACGGCTGCGGTGTCGGTGTCTACCAGCTTCTCTTGCGGCAGCACCAGCATGTCGCGCACGGTCTGGGTGGCCAGCGGTTGTTCCAGGGTCGCCTTCCAGATGTTGGCGCGGTCTTCACCAAAGCGCGCCTTGGCCGCCGCGATCAGCGACAGGGTGCCATTGAGGCCCAGCTGGTTGGCGAAGTTCGAATCGGTGGTGTAGACGTCACCCCAACGCAGCGGTGGCCCCTGGCGCAGGGTGCCACGGATGGCGACCACGGCGACCAGCAGGCAAACCATGAACACTGCGATGCGGCTGTACCATGGCGCCACCTGGCGCGTGCTGATAGTGCCGCCGCTGAAGGGGCCCCGTGGGCGCGTTGCGCGGTCAGCGCCCTTGAAGGCCATGCTCAGGATCAGCGTGCCCACGGCCCAGGCCAGCAGGTAACGCACCACCGGGAAACCGTACCAGAGCATGCTCATCACGGTGCTCGGGTCTTCCTTCACATACTGGAAGACCAGGCCGTTGAGGCGCTGGTGGAATTCGCGGTAGAAGTCCATCTCCATCAGGCCAAGGAACAAGGCGATGCTGGACGCAACGGTCAGCCACAAACGGAAGAACCCACGCGCCGCCATCGCTCGCACGCTGAACAGCGCCAACAGCAGCGGAATCAGCAGGTACATCACCAGGCGAATGTCCAGGCGCAGGCCGTTGGCGAAGGCTTCGAGGAACGTCGAGGCCGGCGTATCGAGGATCATCTCGCGGTTATAGACCAGCAACGCCAAGCGCAGCAGAGAAAACATCACCATCATGACCAGTGCGCAGAGCAGCGTGTACGCCAGATGGGATTTGACGGTCGGTTGCAGCAGGCGATTTGAAGCTCGCTGCTGATTCAGGGCGTCCGGGTTTGCCATGTCGTTTTAGGACCCATTGGAAGTTTAAGTTGCGAAATAATGCAGTGGCGTCCGTCCCTCGCCCAGGCTGGCTGGGGTAGGCGGTTAACGCGGTGGCGCAAATGGTGCCCGATCAAGGCCGGCAAGGCTATTAATTACTGAACGTATGCCACGGCCCTGCCTTTAAGGGCACTGGAGACAGAGCCTTGGCAGCCGGATAAAGCCGGGGAATTGTCTTGGATGGGATGTGAAAATTTCGTGCGGAGAATACTTTCGACACACAAATTTAATTAATGCCGTGAACCCCCTTGTGGGAGCAGGCAAGCCAGCTCCCACATTGACTGTGCCCGCTCCAAATCGAGTGGGTCGTCAGATCCGCACGTTACCGCGCGGCCCGGCGATAGCCCAGATGATCAGGCCCAGCACTGGCAACAGCAGGATCAACAGGATCCACAGCACTTTGGCGCCGGTGCTGGCGCCGCTTTTGAACACGTTGATGATCGCCCAGATATCCAGCGCGAGGATGATCAGGCCAATCAGACTATTAAACGTGGAACCCATGGTGTCGCTCCTAAGTGAGGGCATGCCCTTGTAGGATAGTCAGCCTTGGCGCGGGTTCCGTTTTATTTCAGACGTGTACGGCAATCCTCAAGGCTTCAAGCGAGGGCTCGGCCTTGATGCCGACTTCGGCACACAGTTCCAGCACCCGCGGCAGGTCGTTACCGAACACCAGCACTGCCTGGATCTCGTCATCCAGCAACTGGCTGAAGTTCATCAGCACATAACCGCCGTCTTCCGGGCTCAGAGCGCTCATCTGGATCTGGATGCGGTTGAGCGCGGTCAGGTCTTCGGTCTTGGCCAGTTGCTTGGGCTTGAGGTTGAACGCCACGCCCGGACCGAACGACGCAACGATCTGGGCAAACAGGTCGCCATAGGTATCGGCCTGGAACAACACCGTGTCCGGCAGGCTACCGACCACCACCCACTCCCCCAGCGGGATCGGAAAACTGTCGTCGTAGTTGATATCAGGATTGGCCGCCAGGAACGCCGCCGGGTCCGCGTAGGCCTGGGCCGCTTCGTCGGCAATACGCGCTACCTCATCCTCCCCCATGACGCCGGCGCTGATTTTGCTGATGAGTTCGACGAGGGCGGTTTTCATGGGGCGATCCTGTAACGGGCAAGTTTTGAAGGGCGCGTAGCCTACACCAGTTTCTGCAACTGCGCCGCCGTATCCACCGCGCCCATGGTCTGCGCCGCAGCCAGTGCCGTCGCGCCTTGTGCATCGGTGGCCTTGGGGTTTGCGCCTTTACCAAGCAGATAGTCAACCATCTCAACGCGGTTGAACATCGCCGCCATCATCAAGGCCGTACGCCCGTCCGAGGAGGCCGCGTCAATCGGCGTGCCGCCTTCGATCAACGCCTGGACCACCGGCAGGTTGCCTTTGAACGCCGCGCCGGCAATCGGCAACTGGTTCTTGTCGTTGGCGATCAGGGGGTCGGCCTTGAACTCCAGCAGCACTTTGACCGCCTCGGCATGGCCGTGGTACGCCGCGAGCATCAACAAGGTGTCGCCATTGTGATTACGAAAGTTGGCCGGCAGGCCTTTCGCCAACAGTGCGGCAAGCATGGCGGCGTCGCCGCGCCGAGCGACGTCGAAGACTTGCTCGGCAAACTCGGCGGCTTCGTCTTCGGTCATTTGTTTAGGCTGATCTGACATGGGGGCTCCTTGCTGAGGCGACTGACATAACTGTTTAAGGCGCCCAGTGTCGCGATGGAGTTCCCCGGTGTCATGGCTTTTTTGTCAAAAGCCGCCATAGCCAGAATCAATAACGGAATTGGCCGCCCTGGATCTGCGCCAGCAATTGCCCGGTCACCGGCACATAGGTGTCCGAACCCGGCAACCAGGCGTAGACCGGGTCATTGCCAGCCTTGTCCGGGTCGAACCCTTGCTCCTTGAGCTTCACTTTCTGGTACTTGAACGTGCCGGTGGTTTCCATCTTCACCTTGATCCGCAAAAACAACGGCACCGCATAAGGGGGCAACTGGCCGTGGGCGAATTGCAGCAGTTCGCGCATGTCCAGGCTGGCCAGGGATTCGCAGGGGGTGATGGCGACCATGCCTGCGCGGCCGTTGGTGTTGTCGATCTCGACGCCATAGGCCACCACTTCAGCGATCTGCGGGTGTTTCAGCAGGACGTTTTCCACCTCGGTGGTCGAGACGTTTTCGCCCTTCCAGCGATAGGTATCCCCCAGGCGATCGACAAATTGCGCATGGCCGAAACCGATGCTGCGCACCAGGTCGCCGGTGTTGAAATAGCGGTCGCCTTTTTCGAATACGTCGGTCAGTACCACCTTGCGGTTCTTTTCCGGGTCGGTGTAACCGTCGAAGGGCGACTTATCATCAATGCGCGCCAATAGCAGGCCCTGCCCGCCAGTGGGCACCTTGACCATGAACCCATTGTTGCCGCGCAGCGGTTCACCGCTGTCATGGGCGTAATCCACCAGCGCCCAATGCTGCAGGCAAAAGCCGATGGTGTTGTCAAAATTCAGCACGTTGGTAAAGCCGATATTGCCGTCGCTGGCGGCATACAGTTCGCAGATATGCTCCACGCCATAACGCTGCTTGAACTGCGCCCACACACCGGGGCGCAGGCCGTTGCCGACCATCTTGGTCACCTGGTTATCGCGGTCCTGCGCACTCGCGGGCTGGTCGAGCAGATAGCGGCACAGCTCACCGACATAGCCCAGGGTGGTCGCCTTGAACTGGCGTGCATCGTCCCAGAACTGGCTGGCGCTGAATTTGCGCCGAATGGCAAAGCCCGAAGCACCGATAATCGCCGCCCCCCAGCACACGCACAAGCCGGTGGCGTGGTACAGCGGCAAGGTGCAATAGAGGACGTCCTGCGGCCCCATGTCCAGGGCGATACTGCCGAAGCTCACGGCGGTTTTGGTCCAGCGCCCGTGCTTCATGATGCCGGCCTTGGGCAAGCCGGTGGTGCCGGAGGTGTAGATATAGAAGCAGGGATCGTGGAAGAACACCTGCGCCGAACTTGCCGGGTTGTCCACCGGGCTTTCGGCACTGGCGGCCATCAGGTCGATGTAGCCGTCGGGCACCCTACTATCGGGCTGATCGGCCACGAACCAGGTGCGCCCGGCAGGGATCTGAACTTGATCACGCACTGCTGCGTAAGCGCCGAGCAATTCGGCACCGACCACAATGGCAACCGGCTTGACCAGGGTCAGGCTGTGTACCAGCGCCCCTTGAGTTTGCGCCGTATTGAGCATGGCGCAGATGCCGCCCAGCTTGGCCACGGCCAGCACGTTGAGCAGCAACTCGGGGCGATTCTCGATAAACAGCGCCACCACGTCACCCTTGCGGATGCCCTGGGCCTGCAAGTGATGGGCAATGCGATTGGCGCGCTGATTGGCGTCTCGGTAGCTGATCACGCTGTCCCCATACAGCAGGGCAGCACCCTCCGGGTTACGCAAGGTGGCTTGTTCGAAATGCCAGCCCAGGCCGCAGGGTTGGCTGGGGTCGGTGACGTTGGCCGCACGCATGCCGCGCACCACCCGTGGTAGCGCCCGAACGATGGCAGGCACCTTACGCAGCATCATGCGCCAGGTGATCATGTCGATTTGCTGATGAGTCATGGCGGGACGTCCCTTTTCTTATTCTTGGTCTGGTCCAGGTACATCGACTGGTGTAGCGGAAAATACGTCAGCGGTTCTTTGGCTGTACACGCGGGATTTGAAAAGTTTTGTATCCCGTGGCGGCTGCCCGATGCTTATCTCCCTGCCGCCCCGCGCTCCAACTGTGGGAGCTGGCTTGCCTGCGATGACGACCTACCAGCCGACACTTCTCTACCTGACATCCCACGATCCAATTGTGGGAGCGGGCTTGCTCGCGAAGGCGGCCTGACAGGCGACACAGTTGGATTGTGTAGATATCCATTCCTGCGGTAACGGCCACTTAGGGTTCCGCCTGACGGCGGCTCACTTTTGAAAAAGCGCAAAAGTAAGCAAAACGCTCAGCCCCACCACTCGGCACCTCGCCTAGGCTCGGTGTGCCCGAACACAGTCTTGAATCCGTGGGCCGCCGCCCCGCGCCATCCATGGCGCGGGGCGGCTAACCCGGCGTCCTGCCGGGTTACCCACGAATTCAAGCCTGCGTTCGGCCAGCGTGGTTTAACGGGGCGCCTGAGATCAAAAGCAGATCAAGAGCAAGATCAAGAGCGGCTCGCTTCGCATCGTAGTTAGCGGGGGGATACGCCTATATCGTGTATGTGGATTTTTCCGAGCAAAAGGCGGTCAGTATCATTACAGCCCTTCCGCTCCTTGCGGAAAAACCACTGGGCGGATAGCGCAAAATGCAGGATGCACGATGGCCCTTCATGCAAATTGCACGAAAATGAAAATCCTATAAATTTATAAATACCTGATTTATAAGGATTTTCTATAAATTCCAATACTGGCACAATCACTGCACCTATCACTCCATGCTTGCCAACTTGAGCCAATGGAGCTGATAGACATGAGCCTGATCCAAGATAAATTCGCTTCGGTATTCTCCAACTACGACGTCACCACCCAGCCACGTCCGGACGGCGGCATCCTGTTGACCCTGCGCAACAGCGAAGGTAAGCAGGTCAAGCGCTCGATCTCTTATCAGCAGTTGCACACTGCCGACCAACTGACTTGGGTGATCAGCGCCATTCGCCGTGACTTGGCTGAACAAGCCAGCGAACTGCCGCAGATTTCGATGCTGCAAAGCCAGAACCGCTTTGCGCTGCCGACTTATCATTCGGCCTAAGCGACAGTATCCAGTCCTGAATAGGTTTACACCTGGTTCTTCCCGACGCCCGATGCATTGTATCGGGCGTTTTTATTCGGTCCCGCAGCCCTTTTAGTGGTCCCAAGTCTAGCCAAATGCCTCTTTGACCAAGCTGTCGAACATGCTGTAGGTCGACAGCGCTTCACGACGGTGATCTTCATCGCTGGCGTCCAGGGGTGTGACCCGCAAGGTCTGGATCTCGATGACATTGCTGGCTGCGTCATGCTGGTAGTGCAGGAGCACCGAGATACCATAGTTGTCGCCACACAGGCTGTAGCAGACATTCATATACTGCGGCTTGAGCAGCTCCAGGCCGTACATCTGGCTATGGATGGCTAAGGCACAGACCCTGGCCTGGCATGTCGCAGCGAAGGCCGACTTGGGCAGTTTCTCGGCGTAGGCCGCGTCGCCGATCACATGCACATCCGGTACTAGCAGGGATTCCAGGGTTTGGGTGTTGACCGGACACCAGCCATGCTCTGCGGCCAGGCCGTTGTGCCGTGAAAAATCATCAGCCTGTTGGGGCGCAATGATATTGATCACATGGCCGCTGACCGGACCACCCTCGGTCAGCAACTGCCCCTTGGCTTCGTCGAAACCTAGCACGGTCCCCCCCTGCAAGGCGCCGACCCACTGGATGGTGGCCTGCTTACTCCCATAGCCATAGAAACGTTTCCAGGCCTGCTCGAATTGCGCCTGCTTGGCAAACCGCGGCTTGGCATCCAGGACGATCACCCGAGAATCGGGCTTGTGGGTCTTGAGATAATCGGCAATCAGGCTGGCCCTTTCATACGGCCCGGGTGGGCAGCGGTAATCGTCCACGGGTACCGAGATCAGCACATTGCCGCCGTTGGGCATGGCCTCCAGTTGCTGCCGGAGCAAGCGCAGTTGCTCGCCGCCGCCCCAGGCATGAGGTACACGACTGGACACCGCCTCGCTGTAACCGGCGATGCTGTCGTACTTGTAGCCAATACCCGTTGCCACTACGCAGCGGTCAAAGCCGAGCACCGAACCGTCCGCGAGCCTGATCTGCTTTCGTTTGGCATCGATCAAGCGCGCCTTCTGATGGAGCACCTCGATGCCCTCGGCTCGTAACTGCTCGTAACCAAAGACCAGGGTTTCTTCGTCCCGCTTGCCCACCAGGTATTCAACCCCCAGCAGGCAGCAGTGATACTGCCGGCTGGGCTCGACCAGAGTGATGCCGACGTTGGCGTCCAGGCGCCTGAGAGTACGAGCGAAAGTTGCGCCGGCAAAACCACCGCCGATCACCACTACCGCATAAGAGTGGGCCGTCACGGCCACCGCAGGTCTGGCCAGGGCCTGGATCGAGGAAACGCCGATGCCCGTGGCCAGCCACCTGAGCAGCAGCCTGCGTTGTGGGTTCATCGACATAGTGCCCCCTGCGCGCAACCTTGTAGATACCCCAGAAGCTGCTGCAACTCCTCGCCTTTGAGGGCAGACATCGCACTGGTCATTTCCTCTGGCATCGTTCGTTGGCCTGTGACCATATCCTTCAGCACTCCTTGCATATACTGCGCATTCTGTCCTTTCACATACGGCGTATCTGCCTGCTCCTCATGGCAACTGGAACAGTGTTGCGCGTACAGCCGCTCACCCTGTTTGTGTGCCTGGGACACGGCCCCCCCGAGCGATTCTTTCGGCAGGCTGCTGTAATACTCGGCTAACTGCCTGAGCGTCTGGTCGTCGTACCCTTCCATCGCCCGGTTCATGATGGTGCCTTTGAGAGTGCCGTCGCGATAAGCCGCCAGGATCTTGTACAGGTAGGCCTCGGGCTGGCCGGCCAGCGAAGGAATCGCCCCCGGCGTGCGCTGTCCCTCGAAACCGTGGCAATTGATACAACCGTTGCTCAACATGAAGAGCTCGCCACGACTGCCTGCTTGCAGACTGGGAACTGCAAAAAACACTAGGCCAATCAACAACGCCCCGATAACCACGCGCATAGCCTGGACTCTCTCTGTGTATCGGCCGCTGCATCGGCGGCCGAGTCATTCCGTCGACTACTCAGTGAGTACGTTGCTCATGTACACCTTGGTGTAACGCAGGTACTCCTTGGGAATGTGGTAACCGCCGTAGGCTTTCACATGGCCGTCGATATACCCGCTCATGGCCTCGCGCGAAGCGAATATCCGCTTGGCTCGCTCGAAGGTCGCAGGGTCGCGGTAGATCATCATGTGGATCAGCGGCTCGCCCAGTTCGGTGGGGATCAGGTTGATCACCTTGACCCCTTCCTTCGACTTACCAGCATAAGTCTGCATGTGCGCAGCCTGAGAGGTGACGAAGGTATTCAGGAACGCCTCTTCCTGACCCTTGGGCGGCTCGAAAATGATGGTCATTGCTTTGCTGGAGGAGGTGGCGGCCGAGGCTGGGGCTGTCGGGGCCTGAGTCTGAGCCCATGCATGGCTGCCAAAAAACCAGATAAGGCCGACTAGGCCAAGACACGCTGTAAGATTGCTCACCGTTATCACCGTTATTGTTACCAATGGTTTTTTTGTCGAGCCAAGCATGTCCGGCGAGCGGACCTGGGATGGCTGACTCGAGGCTTTTGCTATTTGTGCAGCACGACTGAAATCATTTTTCCGTCCAAGTCCCCCGTGGGGTTGGCCGTATCCCTGGGGGCAACCTGCACGGAACTGATTTCCACGCGGCGATAGTGTTCGAACATCACACGCTGGTACTCCAGTGGCAGCAAGGTCCGGATGCAGAAAAGGGCGAGGCGCCCGCCATCATCGAGCAGCGACTGCGCGGCAAACTTAAGGAACCTGAGGTTTTCGTTGTCAACCGCCGCCATTTCATCGGCGAACGGATCGAAGAAAATCGCGGAATAACGCTGGCTGCTGGTGTCAAACTGCTGCCAGTAGCCGGGGTGCAACTGAATGTTCTTACGTACGCCCTTCCAGCGCTCGGCCTGGAGCAGCACCTGTGGGTGGGGCTCGACAATGGTATGGGACGCCGGGCCGAACTCCTGCAGGATGCTGGCCGAGATGCCCATGCCGAAGCCGATTTCCAGTAGCCGGTCATCAGGCGTGAGCTTGAGGTCCTCGACCATCCTGCGGATCAGTGGCCTCTCCCACTCATGCATGACGTACTCGTTGCCGATGCGCAGTGAATCGCCGGTGTAGACCGCCTCTGTCGCCAGATAGTCCTTGCGTTGCGGGTCCATGAACACTCCTTTCTCGTCAATCAGGGGTAGGTACGGCGATCACTCCAACAGGCAGACGGCATTACCGCACCAGTTTCAATTCGGGCCTGCCGACGAAGGCTTGCGCCGGCGTTACATTCGATTTCAGCAGCAGTGTCTGGAACCCGTCCTTGAACGGAACCCTGGCGAGGATCGCAATACTCAGCTCTTCGAGGTACAGCGAAAAGCCTTGGAGCATCTTCAATGGCAGACCGGCAAGTACGGCGTATGCGATTTCGAGCAGTAACTGGTCGAGATAGATCACCAGGGTCCTTTCGCTGTACCGGTGCAGAATCGCTTCCAGTTCGATGGCAAATACATGGTAGAGAGTGTTGAGGCTCTGGCTACCGTAGCGACCAGCATAGGAATCGAACAACCAATCCATCTTGCGAGCCCCATAGACCTGCTGCGGATCGTAGAACTCCTGCTCGAAGACCAGGGTCTGGATCCCCAAGCTGCCAGCCAGCGACAGGACCGGGACATAGCAGGTCGAGCACCCGGACAGAACTAGCAGGTCACCATGTGCGCACTGCAGCGTATGTAGGTGGTTTTGCAATAACTCCTCATCGAACTTCCTCGCACGGCGCATGAGAATCACGTTCATCTCATCGAACTCCTGAAGCCAGCCTCGCAGGCCGTCAATGCCTCGATATGCCGCGTACGGGTAGCGCCGACGATACAAGCGTCTACCTGCCGATGATGAAAGGCGTAGTGCAGCGCAGGCGCCAGCGGAATATCGCCGCCCGCCAGGCAATGCACGGCGTAGAGGCGGGATCGGGCCTTGATTTGGCGCAAGTAGCCGGCGTAGCTTGGGCATTGCATGTTCAGCAGGTTGACCGGCACCGCGGCGCCGGCGAACGATCGCTCTCTCAACACCTGCAGGAAGCCGGCGCTGGGGTGGAACCCCAGGAGAATTCGCGAGGCAATCGCAATGGCCGCCTCCATCTGTTGCAGGATCGCTTCGAGCAGCGCGTATTGCTGTTGCGCAAGCAGAATGTCCAGCCAGTCGCCCCCCAGGGTCACTAGGCCCGGCTGGCAGTAGTGGATGATATCGAGGTCTTCGGCTATCTGTTGCGCATCGGCGGCGAAAGTATATCCAGGAGCCGTGTAGTAGTACTCCGGGTTGGCCTGGATCTGACGGACACTGACGCCCTGCCCCGTTGCCTGCTCGGTGACTCGCAGCAAAAACCGCGAATGATAGATATGCCGCGTTCGTGCGCCCCCAGCCAAGGCATTGCTGACAGCCTTGGCTGTGGACCAGTCGCCGCTGGCCAGGCCCAGTCCGGATTTGGCCAGAACCCTGCGCGCGATCTCCTCGACCTGTTGCGCCGAGTAAGGACTGCCGTAACGTTTAAGAAACCCCCGGTCGCCCAAGTACAGAATCGGCTCATCCATGAGTCTTTCCTCGCTCCGGGCAATCAACTACCAGCTCGCCGAGCTCTATGTCATTTTCCAGTCGGCAACGATGATCCACCAGCACCAGGGTGTTACCGCTACGCTCGGCGTAAAGGTGCAACGCTTGCACACGCTCGGCCAACTGCTCCGCGCGCAAAGCACTGAACGGCTCGTCCAGCAACAACAGATGATGGTGGTCCTCCGGCAACGCGCTCAGCCAAGTATCCAGCCAGCCGCTTGCCCCGGGTTCACCGCCGAGCAGCGCCTGGGAATTACTGTCCAGGTAATAGCAGTTTGATGTCATGGCCTGCACCATGCCCGCCTCTTCGATGATCACGTCGGTGATACCGGCCACGCCCTTGAGGTAATCGCTCTTGCCAGAACCGGAGTGCCCCGATAGCGAATACAACCGGCTCCGTTCCAGGCTCAGGGCACGATAGGCATGTTGAGCAATAAAGGGAGCAATGCTCAGGCTTTGCCCAGCAATCGCCACGACCACCGAGCTTTTGGGCCGGGCAAAATGCTGCAGACGCTCCACCGACACCGACTGCGACTTGAAACCTGTGACGGCCAAAAACACATTGGCCAGATCGGAACGCACCAGTAACAAAGCCGTGACCGCGAGCACAAAAGCCGAATCGCTGGGCCGGTAGAGCCAGCCCATCAGGACCACCAGAATAATCACTAGGTCGCTGAGCAAAGTGCAACTGGCTGCCGTGACGGTACGGGTGATAACACTGCGCATGCGAGTGGTGTAGAAATGCCTCACCCCCTCGACTATCGTCCCCCGCTGAGTGAGCGCTAGCCAATCTCCCATGCGTTCAAAACCCACGCCACCGGCCCGGGAAATAGAAAACGTCACATGGGCCGAGCGCAATAGGGAGTCAAATCCCTTAACGCTTTCCACCCGGGTCCGATATAGCTCGTTGATCGAAAGCCGGTACAACCCCGCCAGCAAGCCGCTGAACAGCAGCGCCACCGCGATGCCGAACAGGCCGAACCCCATCCACAAGGCCACGCCATTGCACAGCAATAGCGCGATAATCCAGGCAATGTCGTGGGCATACCAGGCAATACGTTCGAATGTCGTGGTGACGTCGCGAGAAACCACCTGCAGCGCATCGGCCAGGCCAGTGACCCGAATGTCTCGCAAGCCATCGGTGAACAAGCGGGAAAAGCGGCTGCGCAACAGATTCTCGATAAACAGCCCGGCAGCGATTCCTGCCCCTACCCCGACCACGGCATACAACAGAACCTGCCAAGGCGAGAAGCCTGCCTCTGGTAGCGTCAGGTTGGCGGCATAACTCATCATCAGCGCCGGCACCATCAACATCAGCACACCCCAGCCACAATACTTGAACAGATCGCCGAGACTGAAGCGATCCAGTGCCCGGCAGTTAGCCGGCACCGTCGAAGCCGTCCGCTCACTAACCTGCACGGGTGAGCCTTTGCGCTGCGCTATCGCTCTTGCTGCCGATGGGCTGAAGCTTACCCAGGACAGGCACTCCAAGGCGTCTTTCACTGCCAGCGCGGCCGCAGCGTCCAACGCCGAGAGGTCGTGGTCGATATTCAGGGTTCCGTCCTGGGCACGGGCCAGAAACACCCCGCGCAGCAGTTGCAGGCGCAGGCGTTGTCCGGCAGAGAGATTGCTCCCGTCCAGCTCGATGGGCAGCTGCAGGACCTGCTGTGGGTTCGGCCCCAGCTCGGGTACCAGCCGGAAAGCGCCCAGCAAGGCGTGCAGGTCCTCGCGCTGGCTCTCCAGCGGGCCAGGAATCAGTTCGACCAGCTTCGCAGGCCAGACCGGCCAGTCGGCATCGAACTCGATCACGCCCCGGGCCAGATCGGCGGCGGCGGGTCGCAGCACCGAATGCCTGGAGGAATTCTGATACAGACCATTGAGTGCTTCCAGAGAGCGGCCGATGGCCTTGTAACTCACATAGGATCGGGGCAGCGCTAGCACCGACGCCAGCAACGGGATGCTCAGCCAGAAAATCGCCCCTTCCCAGACCGTGGCCGATTCCGAGGTGCCCAGCAGCCCCAGCAACACAAAGGGAATCAAGCGACCGAAACCGATGATGTAGCTGTCGGCACCACGCAACAGAGTATCCAGGTTGCGCAGGCAGCGTTCGCCCCCCAGTGTCCGCTCGATGCTCTGCAAGACCGTCCGGTCGGCGAACTGCTTGAGCCACGGGCCTTTACGCAACCATGCCGAACACCGTTCGATACGCTGCGCCGCCATATCCATGATCCGCTGGTAGTTGCGGTCTGAGAGCCAGGACAGCAGATAGGAAAGCGGCAGGAACACACCGATCACCGCAACCGCCCAGAAACCTGCCGTGCCAAAGACCAACAACGCCAGCAGGATTGAAAGCAGCAGGAAAACCGGAATAGCCAACAGGTTAACGCTAGCACCGATGCCATCGAGAATGACGCTGAAATCCCGCGAAACCACCCGCTCCAGCACCGACACATCTACACGGGGCTGCATCTTGCGCGCCAGAAGGCGCTCGAACTCGCGGCATAACGTCAGGGAGATGTAGCGTTCCAGATTGAGCTCGCTCACCATCAGCAAAAAACCGCTGATGGCCAAGAACGCCAGGAGCACGGTGTCCGTCAGTACAATATCGACGATGCCTTGGGCCGCCACCAGTGTGCTCAGCTTGTAGATGAACAACAGCGGCACGGCGTATTGCAACAACGACACCCATACATAAGCGCCGACCGCCCAGGGCGCAAGGCTGAAGGCCAGGCCGAAAAAGCCGTCGGCGAAAGCTCGCTCTTCGGAGCGAGCGAACGGCTGATAGCGTAATGTCGGCGTAAAACAGTACATCCACTTCACGACAGCGCCTCCTCGCAGTACACCCGACCAGGCTCCAGGGCCTGTACACGCAGCAGGCAGTCTTGGATTTTCTGCAGATCATAATAGTGGGCGGGAATCTTCCGGCACTCACAGTAACGGGCCACCCATTCCTCCAGACTCCACGAACTTACCGGCCCCACCCCCAGGAAGCGGCTCAAGGACAAGATGTCGAACCACACACTGCGCTGCAGGGAATGAGTCTCCAAGTCGAGGATGCGCACGCCATCCACGGTAACGAGCAGATGCTCCGACTTGCAGTCACCGACGCTGATGCATTGCAGGTCGAACGGCGGCAAACGGCAGCGCGACGACAGGCAGGGATCGAGAAACTCAGGGGTACTGCGGTGCCCCATGACCCGCTGGATATTCGCAAGGGCCGTGGCATGCATCGCCGCGTAGGCCGCGATCACTTCAGGCAGGTCGGCCGGACCGGGCAAACGCCCTTGAAGAGACTCCAGCACGAGTACCTGGTGCCGCGCATCCTGACAGCGCATGCCTGCGATCGGCCCCGAGCGGAACAGCAAGTATCCGCTGGCTTCGGCGGTATAGGCCGCCTCATCGAAATAACGTTTGATCACCACCTGCTCGCCCGAGGCCATGCACACGCCCGAGCAGACCAGGGACTTCACCGACTGGCCAAGTACCCGCAGAACCTGATAACGCTCGGCCAACAGCTCGGCAAGCGCCTGTCGCTGCTGCTGTACCTGAGCTGCGCCGAGGAGTTCGAGATGCACATGCTCAAAGGCTCTTTGCCGGCTCATGGCGCAGTCACCAGGGACAGCTCATAACTGCGCAAGGCACGTCCATAGTCCACTTGCTCGTTGTAATACTCGAGCCAGAACGCCAGTGGGCTGTCATAGCGATCGCAGACATACCACTGCGATGCCGACAGGTTGAGCAGCTCCCATATCTGCAACTCGCCGAGAACCAGCTTGCAGAAATCGCCATGGTCGACACGGATGCCGTAGGGATAACGCTTGATCGCCCCCTCGCCTTCGTCCGGCACCTCGATGAACTCGACCCTGGACACATCCAGCACCCACTGTTGACCGGCGCCGTCGTCCCGGATCAATTGCAGCACCGCACGGCACGGACTAACGGGGCGCCCCAGGTAGTTGCTCTGGGCCATCAGGACCTGGCCGTAGCGAGTAATCAGCCAGGTCCTGGCCATTTCGTCGAGATGGGCCTTGATCCGCTGTGTATCAAGAGAGACCGTCTGGCGTCGCCCTTTCGGTGGGCAGGGCCCTACCTGTTCCTCGGATGCGCAGATCCAGCCAGCCGGTTCGCCAGGCCGAGCCGGCGCCACGTCAAAGCTTTCGCCGGGTGTCAGTGAGTGCACCGCCCGCAACAAAGACAGTTCGCTACAGATCTGCGCAAGTTCGAGGTTCGACCAGGGGTGATGCGTCTTGCCAAAGGGATCGCGATATCCATTGCCCGCGAGGAGCAGGGTCGGCACCTGGTTCAGTCGGCGCATCGGTCTATGTACGATTTCGTCCAGCAGACGCAAGCCGGACAGCCGGGTGTAGCGTTGGTCCGGCACCGGCAACAGGTTGTCCAGGCCAATCGGCCCTTGCGTCCCGCTGCACTGGAAATTATTGGTCACAACCATCACCTGGGGCCAGGCAACGGCTCCATTATTGACATCGGCAAAGTAGGCGTCGGCGATTCGGGTGTCGGACTGGATGAACACCGCCTCGCGGCCCTGATGCTCGACATGCAGCGACGCTACCCGGCTGTCCCAGAACAGTACCTCGGTGAAGGGCATGTAGAAGCGCAGCCTCAGCGAGCCGATAACGAACTCTGCCTGAGTATCGACCCGCCGCACCTCGTAACCGCATGCACGGACAATCGCCTCGGCCGCGCCGGGAAACAGTTCCGGGACATAGACCACTTTGCGCTTGAGCAAATGCCCGCAGTCCGACGACAGACGGCGCAAGGAGGCCGGGTGAAAGTGCTGCAGGTGCTCGGTGGTCAAGACAATGCCATCCACCGCCGGCATACGCTGCAGATCGACGTTGCGCGCCGGGATTATCGCAAACTGCCGGTCAGTATCGGAACCGAAGCCACCACCCAGCACCGGGTCAATCAACACATGGCAATCACCAGCCTGCAGTGACCAGCTTTCGTGGCCGATCATCGTCAGTTGCATGGGCACACCTCAAGATTGCGCATGCTGCGCCAGATGATTTTCGCCAAGAGCTCAGGGCTGCCGTTCTCGCCGTAATAGCTGTAGAAGAACGGGATCAGGCCATCGAAGATGCCGGTCTCAAACCAGGACTGGACCGAAACGCCGACGATGTCCCAGACCTGCAGGTCCCCTTCGACCATGCCGATGAAGTCCACCAAGGGCAGGCATACTCCAAAGGGATACAGCCCCACCAGCGATTCGAGCTGGTTATGCGCCTCAGCCTCGAACTGGCCGCTGATCAGATTCAGTGCATAGCTGTCCTGACGCCCCAGGGCATGGGCGACAAAACTGAAAACGATTCTTTTCGGCCCGAGCTTGCACCCGTTGTAGTGAGACATCGCCAACACCTTGCGTCCGGTGATAAACAACATCAGGCTTTTCGCCAGGCGTTGCAGCTCGGCTTGCGCACGTCGCAGCAACTCTTCATACGCCTCGGCGTCCTGCACGTCCGGGCGTACCGATGCGACCACCTCGACGGTCTTGCGGGCATCGATGAACTGGTCCAGCTCCCCCATTAGCAAGTTGTGCTGCACCTTATCCACCTGAACCCAGTCGATAACCGCCTGAGGCCTGGGATCAGTGTCCAGGGAAAAGGCTTCGCCTGGCAGCAGGCCGACAATATTGGTGTCCAGGCTGAGCTGATTGGCCAAGCGGCTCAATGTCGGCTGATCGGAAAACGGGAAAGCGGCGAAAGCGCCCAGGCGCTTGATGAACCCACCGCCGCAAAGGGCGATGTTCTCGGGTTGCACCGGAAAATCGTCCATGTAGCTGGTCAGCACGGCGCTGAGCACACCAATCCCCAACGGACCGACTTTACGGTTGCTGTCACTCGCGTTCTTGCCCCAGTTTTCCAGGGACTGAAAGGCTCCTGGAGGCGATACCCTAGAGTTGTTCGAGACGATCACCAGCCTGGGCGGTACCAGTCGTCCTGCGACGATATCGGTCTTGAACACTTCGGACACCAGGGCATCCACAGCAATGAAGATGCCACCGCTCGACTGCTCGGCCTCCTCGATATGCACCTGGGTGACCCGGCTTTCCCAGAAGGCAGTCTTCGGATCCGCCGGGTAGAAGCGTAGGCTCAAGTCGCCGACCCGCATTTGATCGGTGTCGTTGACTTGCATAAGGGTGAACCCGAGGTCACGGATGCATTGTTTGACCGGTTCAACAATGGTCGCCCCCACCACAAACCGGGCGGAACGTGGTAACAGATTCAGCGACTTGATATCGAAATGATCGGAATGTTCGTGACTGAGGAAAATCAGGTCTATATCGGAAAGTGCGGCGGCATCGACGGTACGCGGCGGATAGATCTCGATCCGGTGCTCGTCGACTAGCCCGAAGTCTTCACATAACAGCGGGTCAATCAGGATCCTTGTACTTCCATGTTCCACTAGCCACGTTTGATGGCCGATAAAGATCGCCCTCATGTCCACCTCCCTGATCGACAACTGAATACTCAGTACCCAAAAAATGAAAAAGCAAGAAAGGACTTTCTTGCTTTTTCGGGGTCAGTTCAACGGTGGTACGCGCAGCTCGCAGCCTTGGTTTCGGAAACACGGGTCTTGGACTTCTTGATGGCATCGCTCAAGACCTGCAACTCTTCCTTGCTGAAGAATACTTTCTCTACGTCTTGATGATTGGGTGCGGTCGCACCTTTCTGGATATTCTGGTTCATGGCTTGCTCCTTGTCTAAGTGTTTACAGGTATGCCAAAAGGGTAATGGCACTTGCAAAAGCCGAGTCGCGGATAGGCAGCGACATGCCAACACTAGAACCCCGGTAGGGTGCCCGCAATGGAAAATGACCGGCAACAGCATCTTTGGGAAACGTCCGACAAGAAGGCGAGAACTCTAGTTTTCCGGCGCAAATACACATCACAAAGCTTGTCTAAGTGCGTGAACAGAAGCAGAAGGGCTCTTGCATCAATGGGCGTCTCGAGTTGAGCGAATTCAAACGCAAAAAAGGGTCGCGGCGCCATTGGCGTCGCGACCCTTTTTTGTGCCTTCAGCACAAGCCCTGGCGGGCGGCCTCATTCTTTGCCTGTACACGGTTGGTGACATCCAACTTGCCGTAGATGTTGCGCAGATGAAATTTAACCGTGGCTTCAGAGGTGGCGCGAATCTGGCTGATTTCCCAGACGGTCTTGCCCTCGGAGGCCCATCGCAGGATTTCCAGCTCGGTGGAAGTCAGGGGCTTGCCGGACAAGCTCATGCGTTTTCTGATAGCCGTCGGCACGATAACCAACGGGCGATACGTCTCCTCGGGGCCACTCATTGTTCTCTCCTTATATCTGCTGATGCGCTGCCATCTTTCGGATTCCTCCCATTGACAGATGGCATAAACATTGACGCCGAACAGAGAGTTACATAAAGAGTGGAATCAAAGCGCACAGCACCGAACAAACAGCTTTGCCCTACAAATAATTAAGTTTCTTCCCACAGCAACTTCCAACTTGCCAGGGTTGAACATTCAGTTATCTATGCTTAGTCATCCAGCCCTGGAAAGCGGGTGGCAATCGCATCACCGGTCAAGGAGGGCACAACGCCTCGGGCTGTGTTGAACAAACGCAGTGTCACACAGTGCGGGTTTTCGCCGATGTCGAACCAGTGCGGTACACCGGCCGGGATGATCAGCAAGTCATTCTTCTCACAGCGCAAGCTGTACACATAGTCGCCTATGTGCAGCGTAAACAGCCCCTGGCCTGCGATGAAGAAACGCACTTCATCTTCACTGTAGGTACGTTCATCCAGGAACTGTGCGCGTAACTCGTCTTTCTGTGGATGGTCGTGGGTCACGCTGACCACTTCAACAGCGGCGTAGCCCAGAGCATCGATCTGCGCCTGGTACGCGGCGATCATCTGCGTCGCACTGGCGCCCTTCTCGATTGGGCTTGGCTGCCAGCGCTCGAACCGCACACCGTGCTCGGCCAGGGTCGACTGGATGTCGTCGGCATGGGTCAACACTTTGTTCGGGGTGTCCGGGGTGGCGATGGAGTAGACGGCTACATAGCTCATTGCACGGTTCCTTGGTTCGGCTCTTGCAATCGAAGGCCAATGATAATGGCGGCGGCCAGGGCCGCGAGGCTGGCGATACTGAACGTGAAGGTTGGCCCCAGCAGGTTCCAACTGTAACCGGAATACAGGGCGCCGAGCGCGCCGCCGGTGCCGGCCAGCGCGGCATAAAGGGCCTGGCCCTGGCCTTGCTGGCGGTCACCGAAGCTGCGTTGCACAAAGGCAATCGCAGCCGCGTGGAAGCTGCCGAACGTGGCGGCGTGCATCAACTGCGCCACCAGCAGCAGCCAGAAAACCTCGGCAAATGAACCCAGCAGCCACCAGCGCAGCGCCGCCAGCAAGAAGCTGGCGAGCAGCACCCGGCGCACCGAAAAGCGCGCAAGAATACGGCTCATGGCCAGGAACATCAGCACTTCCGCCACCACCCCCAGCGCCCACAGCAGGCCGATCACGCCACGGCTGTAGCCCAAATGCTCCAGGTGCAGGGTGAGGAAGGTGTAATACGGGCCATGGCTCATTTGCATCAGCGCCACGCAGGCATAAAACGCCAGCACGCCGGGGCTGCGCAATTGCTTGAGAAAGCCATCGCCAGCCAGGCGGTTGCCGTGGCTGGCCGGCTGCGCGTTCGGTACCCACAGGCTGGCGCCGATGATGCCGGCCATGATCACCACGACCACCACCGGGTAAATATCCAGGCTCAGCCAATCGAACAGGCGCCCCATGACCACCACAGTAAGGATGAAACCAATGGAGCCCCACAGACGGATCTGGCTGTAGCGCGAGGTTTGCTTGTGCAGGTGGGCCAGGGTGATGACTTCGAACTGCGGCAGCACCGCGTGCCAGAAGAACGCGTGCAGGGCCATCACCAGCGCCAGCCAGGCGTAGGTCTTGCTGACAAAAATCAGGCAGAAGCTGGCCAGGGTGCACACCGCGCCGAATCGCACAATGGCCAGGCGCCGGCCGGTGTAGTCGCCGATCCAGCCCCACAGGTTGGGGGCCACGCAGCGCATCAGCATGGGGATGGCCACCAGCTCGCCGATGCGCGCGCTGGAGAAACCGAGGTGATCGAAGTACAGCGCCAGGAACGGCGCGGTCGCCCCCAGCAGGGCGAAATAGAAGAGGTAGAAGCTGGAGAGGCGCCAGTATGGGAGCGGTGGGAGCATGTTATTGGGGCTGCTGCGCAGCCCAGCGCGAGCAAGCTCGCTCGCCACAACAAGCTCGCTCATTGCCCCAGGCGATCACAGTTGGCCCAGTATCGGGGTACTCACGCGCACATCGGCATTTTGCCCGCGGTTGCGCAGCAGATGGTCCATCAACACGATGGCCATCATGGCTTCGGCAATCGGTGTGGCGCGGATGCCGACGCACGGGTCGTGGCGGCCCTTGGTGATCACATCCACCGGGTTGCCGTGCACATCGATCGAACGGCCAGGCGTGGTAATGCTCGACGTGGCCTTGAGCGCCAGGTGCGCCACGATCGGCTGGCCGGAAGAAATACCGCCGAGGATGCCGCCCGCGTTGTTGCTGAGGAAACCTTCAGGGGTCATCTCATCGCGATGCTCGGTACCGCGCTGGGATACGCAGGCGAAGCCGGCGCCGATTTCCACGCCTTTCACCGCGTTGATGCTCATCAACGCATGGGCCAGTTCGGCGTCGAGGCGATCAAAGATCGGCTCACCCAGGCCCGGTTTCACGCCTTCGGCCACCACGGTGATCTTCGCGCCGACCGAGTCCTGGTCGCGGCGCAACTGGTCCATGTAGGCCTCCAGTTCCGGCACCTTGTCCGGGTCGGGGCAGAAGAAGGCGTTGTCTTCGACGCTGTCCCACGTCTTGAACGGGATTTCAATCGGGCCCAACTGGCTCATGTAGCCTCGGATGACGATGCCCTGGGTAGCCAGGTATTTCTTGGCGATGGCGCCAGCGGCCACGCGCATGGCGGTTTCACGCGCCGAGCTGCGGCCACCGCCACGGTAGTCGCGTTCGCCGTATTTGTGGTGGTAGGTGTAGTCGGCATGGGCCGGGCGGAACAGGTCCTTGATCGCCGAGTAGTCCTTGGACTTCTGGTCTGTGTTACGAATCAACAGGCCAATGGCGCAGCCCGTGGTGCGACCTTCGAACACTCCGGAGAGGATTTCGACTTCGTCCGGTTCCTGGCGCTGGGTGGTGTGGCGGCTGGTGCCGGGCTTGCGGCGGTCGAGGTCGCGCTGCAGGTCGTCCAGGCTCAGCTCCAGGCCTGGCGGACAGCCGTCGACAATGGCGACCAACGCCGGGCCATGGCTTTCGCCCGCGGTGGTGACAGTGAACAGCTTGCCGAAGGTATTGCCGGACATGCAGGGCGCTCCGTGAAATCAGTTGAATCAAGTCAACCGTAATAACTTAAGGCGGCCAGTATACGCAGGCTAACCGACTAGTTCATCCTCGAAACCTTACCGGTAGACATTGGTCCAACCGGCACCTCACTGATGATGGCGCGATGATGCTGCGAGTTCTGCTGTTCACCCTCACCCTGTTTACCGCCGCGGTCCAGGCCGCCTCCCCTGTGGTACTACAACGCCCTATCAGCCTGGACACCGGCAGCGGCCAACTGTTTGGCTCATTATTGTTGCCCCAATCCGACAACCCCGTACCGGTGGTGCTGATCATCGCCGGCTCCGGCCCTACCGACCGCAATGGCAACAGCGCCGACGGCGCCCGCAATGACAGCCTCAAGCGCCTGGCCTGGGTACTGGCCCGGCATAACATCGCCAGCGTGCGCTACGACAAGCGCGGCGTGGCCGCAAGCCTGGCGGCCACGCCGGATGAACGCAACCTGACCCTGGAGGCTTATGTGGCCGACGCCGTGGCCTGGGGCAAGTTGCTCAAGGCCGACAAGCGCATGGGCCCGCTGATTGTTCTGGGCCACAGTGAGGGCGCGCTGGTCGCCGCCCTCGCCGCGCCGCAACTTGAACCGGCCGGAGTCATTTCCTTGTCTGGCAGCGCCCGCCCGGTAGATCAGGTTATCCGTCAGCAACTGGCCGATCACTTGCCCCCTGCTCTGCTGCTGCGCAGCAATGAAATACTCGATCACCTCAAGGCCGGCCAGGTGGACGCCGACGTGCCGCGCCCATTGGAGGGTATTTTCCGACCCAGCGTGCAGCCGTATCTGATCAGCCTGTTCCGCGCCGATCCGTCGGCCGCCTTTGCGCGCCTGGACATGCCGGCGCTGATCATTCAGGGCACCAACGATATCCAGGTTGGCGTAGGCGACGCCCGGCAACTGAAGCAGGCCAAGCCCGACGCGCAGTTGACGGTGATCGAAGGCATGAACCACGTGATGCGCATCGTGCCCAATAACGTGAAGCAGCAACTGGCCTCCTACAATGACCCGAAACTGCCGCTGGCTGCGGAGTTGGGCCAACGTATCGTCAGCTTTATCGAAGGACTTCAACCCCGTTAAGCGGCAATTGGCCTCCAGTCCTGGAAAAAACGGCCGATAAGTCCAGAGTCGACAGTAAAAAGACTGTCGGCTCGCAGGGCTTGGACAGGATCGCGCCGCATGACAACCACCGAAACAACACCCGAATCGACCGCCGAGACCACGGCCGCAACCGAAGCTGGCGCCGCAGCGGCCCTGCCGTGGGCCGACGTTCACGCCGAACATTTCAAGATGCTGCGCCTGGCCCCGCTGGCCACCGACCGCGCGACCGGCGCACGGCCGTTGCGCTTTGTGCAGTTCGGCTATGCCGAACGCCACGACAAACACCACAGTCTGTTGCGCATGGTCATCCAGTTACCGGGCCAGCGAGTACGGCGCGAGCAGAACCACCTGGATATCTGGGTCGATCACGATAAACACCGCGTGCACTTCGGGCCCGGCAACAGCCTGGAAATCGAGCCGGCCAACCGCGGTATCGGGCGCTTCCTGGTGGCCCAAGGCGCCGCCTGGGCGAAGAAGAAGTGGTCACACTACCGCGTCGACGGCGTGGACCTGGCCAACAAGGACGCCCTCAACGAAGCCACGCGCCTGCGCCGCGATCACTTCCTGCGTATCCAGGGATTTGATGTGGCCTATGCCGATGTGCAGCACCTCAAGGGCAATGTGCAACCCGGCAAGGTCAGCGACGTGCTCGACAGTTGGAACACTGAAAAAGTGCAGTTCGTAGAGATCCTGGAAGCCGCGCAGATGCTGCAACAGGCAGAGCAGAATCTGGCGGAGCAGGAAGTGAAGCTGCGCAAGGAAGAGGAAAAAGTCACCAAGTTCAAGCGTGAAGACAGCGGGCTGCGCTTTACCATCACCTGTCTGGTGGCGTTTACGGTGTTTCAGGCGGGGTTGTTGATCTGGATTGCCACGCACCGCTGATAGATTGAAATGCAATTAAAATGTGGGAGCTGGCTTGCCTGCGAAGACGGCTTGACAGTCAACACAGTTGGACCGTGTACATATCCATTCCTGCGGTAACGGCCACTTAGGGTTCCGCCCTGACGGCGGCTCACTTTGCAAAAGCGGCAAAGTAAGCAAAACGCTCTTGCCCCACCACTCGGCACCTCGCTTAGGCTCGGTGTGCCCGTAATCCGCCAGTGATTTGGGGGGCCGCCGCCACGCGCCATCCATGGCGCGGGGCGGCTAAACCGGCATCCCTGCCGGTTTACCCCCCAAATCCCTGTCGAATTCCGGCCAGCGTGGTTTAACGGGGCGCCTAAGATCAAAAGCAGATCAAGATCAAGAGCGTCTCGCTTCGCATCGTGGTTACCGTCGGCTGCTACAGCCTACAAAGTTGTGTAGATACCTATGGCTATCGCAGGCAAGCCAGCTCCCACATTGGCCCAGTTTCTTCAGTTAGACCCGTGCGGCAAATACTGCCTGATGATCGCGGCACTGTTCAGCCGTGAGCATGAACACCCCATGCCCACCGCGCTTGAAGTCCAGCCAGGCGAAATCCACTTCCGGGTACAGCGCCTCTACATGCACCTGGCTGTTGCCCACTTCGACAATCAGCAGCCCCTTCTCGGTCAGGTGGTCCGCCGCTTCGGCCAGCATCCGGCGTACCAGATTCAGGCCGTCGTCACCGCAGGCCAGGCCCAGTTCCGGTTCGTGCTGGTATTCATCGGGCATGTCGGCGAAATCTTCGGCATCCACGTAGGGCGGGTTCGACACGATGAGGTCGAAACGCTGGCCGGGTAACCCGTCAAAACCATCGCCCTGGACGGTGTAGACCCGCTCGTCGACGCCATGGCGCTCGATGTTCTGGTTCGCCACTTCCAGGGCTTCGAAGGACAAGTCTCCCAGCACCACTTCGGCCTCGGGGAATTCATAGGCACAGGCGATGCCGATGCAACCGGAGCCGGTGCACAGGTCGAGGATGCGTGCCGGCGGCTGGGCCAGCCAGGGTTCGAAGCGGTCTTCAATCAGTTCGCCTATGGGTGAACGCGGGATCAATACGCGCTCATCGACGATAAACGACATGCCGCAAAACCAGGCCTCCTTCAGCAGGTAGGCCGTTGGCACTCGCTCGTGGATACGTCGATGCAGCAAGCGCTGCACATGGGAGATCTCCTCTTCTTCCAGGTTGCAATCCAAATAGCTGTCGGCGATTTCCCACGGCAGGTGCAAGGCGCCCAGCACCAATTGCCGGGCTTCGTCCCAGGCATTGTCGGTGCCATGGCCAAAAAACAGGTCTTCCCCATGGAAACGGCTGACAGCCCAACGGATATGGTCGCGCAAGGTGCGCAGGCGGGAAGTGATCACGGGGGCAAGCTCCTGGAAAAAACGACTGGCGATTCTAACAGCCTTCACCTGTACCGACGATGTACGAAAAACCTGGCGCCGTACGTCGGATTTCATCGAATCTGCCCGCATTGTGTTAAACAGGCCTGCCTCTTGACATGGCTGCACGCCAGCAACGGCGTACCTTACGATAGTAGCGATTCACAGAAGCGCTCAGCCAGTGGACAATGTCGCAAAAGCCCCACTCACAGGAGCCCCAGAATGTCCGTTCCAAAGACGATGTTTCAACTCAGCGGTCGCGGTTACGCAGCAGCCAACCTCAATCATGCGACCCTGGTGATCATCGACGCCCAGAAAGAATACCTCAGCGGCCCGCTCGCCCTCTCGGGCATGGACGCGGCGGTAGAGAACATCAAGCAGCTTGTGACCGCAGCGCGCAATGCCGGGCGCCCGATTGTGCATGTGCGCCACCTGGGCACCGTGGGCGGCCTGTTTGACCCCCAGGGCGAGCGCGGCGAATTCATTCCGGGCCTTGAGCCTGAGGGTGACGAAACCATCATCGGCAAACTGCTGCCCAGCGCCTTCCATGGCACCGGCCTGGAAAAACACCTGCAAGACCTCGGCTCCCTGGACCTGATCGTCTGCGGTTTCATGAGCCACTCCAGCGTCAGCACCACCGTGCGCGCGGCCAAGAACCTGGGCTTTCGCTGCACCCTGGTGGAAGACGCCTGCGCCACCCGCGACCTGCCCTACAAGGGCGGTATCCTGAGCGCCGAGCATGTGCAGCAAACCGAAATGGCCATCATGGCAGACAACTTCGCCACCCTGGCGCTGGCCAAAGACTTGATCTGAGGCTGCTGGCGGTGAGCGGCGTGTTTATTGCTCCGCTCATCCGCAAAGCCCTCTCATTTGGCGCATTTACCTCTCCCCCCGGAACAACCTGTGTATCTTCCGGTCGAAGGGCCGATACCCTGGAGGAAAGGTCGGAATGAAGATATCCGATGGTTTTGATGCTCGTCGCTTGCGCCCCAAGGGCCCGAGCAATTGGCGTCTGCGCCTGGTAGCGTGCATTGCCGCGTTGCTGGCGATAGTAGGCTTGTTGTTGGCGGGCGCTGGTGGCGCCGGCCTGTTTGGGCATTCGCCCGCCCTGGGCGAACTGAATGCCAGCCCGGGCGGCTCGGCACTCCTGCTGGGGATCGGCTTGCTGGTGCTGTGGTTGGGCGTGTGGTTGTGGCGTCGCAGCCGCCGGAAAATGCGCCAGCCGCTGTCGCTGAATATCGCCTCTCACCTGATGAAAAAACACGACTGATGGCGCTTGGATAGCGTTTCCTGCGCCCTGGCCGCCGCGATTTAGGTAAACTGCCCGCCCTTCGCGGAGGCTGACATGCAAGACGACGATTTTTCCCTGTTCAAAAACGAGCTGCGCGGCGTCAAGCCGATCAAGCACGACCGCGCCGACACCGGCAAACCCAAGACTGACCGGGCGCAGATCGCCAAGCTGCGCCAGGCCGCGACCGTGCGCACCGATGCCACTACCGTGGACGGCCTGTCGGACCAGTTCGTGATCGACGTCGGCCCCGAAGATGAACTGATGTGGGCCCGCGACGGCGTGCAGGAAAGCCAGATGCGCAAGCTCAAGGCCGGCCAGATCCCGTTCGAAGGCAGCCTCGACCTGCACGGCATGACCGTGGAAAAAGCCCGGGAAACCCTCTGGGCCTTCCTGGCCGAAGCGACCAAATTCGAAATCCGCTGCGTGCGCGTCACCCACGGCAAGGCGGTGCGGTTGGATGGCAAGCGGCCGATGATCAAAAGCCACGTCAATACCTGGCTGCGCCAGCATGCCCAGGTGCTCGGCTTTACCTCCTGCCAGGCTCGTCACGGCGGTGCCGGCGCGGTGTATGTGATGCTCAAGCGCACCATGATGGAAGGGCGCGACGAGTAACAAGTGCCATCGTCAGGCTTGCAGCGATGTGTCCGCCACCGTAACCTTGCGCTTTGCGAAAATCCCACAGGTAGTTTCATGTCCCTGGAACAGAATTACACCGCGATCCTCGGCCAACTCGGCGAGGACGTGTCCCGCGAGGGCCTGCTCGACACGCCAAAGCGTGCCGCCAAGGCAATGCAGTATCTCTGCCGCGGCTATGAACAGACACTCGAGGAAGTCACCAACGGTGCCTTGTTCAGCTCTGACAACAGCGAAATGGTGCTGGTCAAGGACATCGAGCTGTACTCGTTGTGCGAGCACCACCTGCTGCCGTTTATCGGCAAGGCCCATGTGGCGTATATTCCGAGCGGCAAAGTGCTGGGCCTGTCGAAGGTCGCGCGTATTGTCGACATGTATGCGCGCCGCCTGCAGATCCAGGAAAACCTCAGCCGCCAGATCGCCGACGCCGTATTGGAAGTGACAGGCGCCCTGGGCGTGGCCGTGGTGATCGAGGCCAAGCACATGTGCATGATGATGCGCGGTGTCGAGAAACAGAATTCGTCGATGATCACCTCGGTGATGCTGGGTGAGTTCCGCGAGAACGCGGCCACCCGCAGCGAATTTCTCAGCCTGATCAAGTAACCGGCTGGGCAGGAAGGAACCGGCGCTCATCGCCGGTTTTTTTTCGCCTGCAGAAATCAGGTAAGCTGCGCCCCCTCAGTCATGGGCAAGAGGTTTCAGCCATGTTCGTCAAAGCACTTCGAGTGGGCCTCGGCCACGTCATCATCGCGGGCGACTTTCTTACCCGCCCGCGTAAAAAACAACGCCCTGCCGAGCAACAGGCCAAGGTCAATGCTGCAGCCAAGGACCTGACCCTGTATCAGTTCCACGCCTGCCCGTTCTGCGTGAAGACCCGTCGCACCCTGCACCGCCTGAATGTGCCGGTGGCGCTCAAGGACGCGAAGAACAACGAGCAGGACCGCCAGACCCTGCTGGAGCAAGGCGGCAAGATCAAAGTGCCGTGCCTGCGCATCGAAGAGAACGGCCAGACCACCTGGATGTATGACTCCAAGGTGATCATTGACTACCTGGACAAGCGCTTCGCTGCGATCTGAAGCACACGGCGGTCAATGTGGGAGCTGGCTTGCCTGCGATTGCATCACCGCCGTACATCTGCTGCACCGCGGTGCCCGCATCGCAGGCAAGCCAGCTCCCACATTTGCTCTGCGGTGTTCTTAAGTCGGTATTGTCAGGTCGAGATCCAGCAGTGCCGAACCCAGGCACTTGCCGTGGGCGTCCAGGGCCAGCGAGCGGGTTACGCCGCCGCGCAGGATTCCCGGCAGGACGAAGTTCAGGGCCTGCACGTTCGGCAACTCATGGCGCTGAACCGGTGCCGCATCGGGATCGCGTAAATCGACAAAGAACTCAGCCACGCGCTCAGCCGTCAGCTGTTCACACAGCAACGGATAATCCTCGGCGCGATAGGCAATGATCGAGATGTTCGACGTGTCGCCCTTATCCCCGGTGCGGGAATGGGCCAGCCTGTGCAGTTTCATTCTTCAATCCTCGGTTTGACCGCTTCACGGGGCAACAGCAACGACGCCACCGCCACCACCTGACGCACGCTCTTGCTCGCCCCACCGCCGCCGGCCGGGCCATTGGTGTAGAGGGTCTCCACTTCATTGCCGACCCGCACGGCGTCGCTGCGCTCGTCACAACGGGCGGCAACCCGCAGGCGCACTTCCCAAGGCTCGACGCTGCTGCGAGGGCCGTGCAATGAATCCATGCCGATCAACTCGGCACGCAGGTCCTGCATGTTGACCCCGATCAACGCGAGACGCTTGAGCACCACTTCCCGCGCCAACTCGGCCCGTGCGACAGCGCCGGGACCACCATAGGACATCTGCCCTTCACCAATCCAACCGTCCAGATAACCGACGCTGACCTTCAGTTGATCAGGCCGGGTACGCCCACTGGCTCCCTGGGCACGCACCCGGTCCACGCCCTCCTCGACAAACCCCACCTGGGAAAAGTCGGCCGTCACATCGGGGGTCAAATACGCCGAAGGGTCGTGAACTTCATAAATCAGTTGTTCGGCGCAAGTCGCGCGGCTGACCCGCCCACCCGAGCCTGCCACCTTGGTGATCAACGCATTGCCGTCGGCGTCGATCTCGGCCAGGGGAAAGCCCAGGCGCGCCAGATCCTCCACATCCTTGAAGCCTGGATCGGCGAAATAACCGCCACTGACCTGCCCCGCGCACTCAAGCAAATGCCCCACCAGTGTGCCCCGGCCCAGTCGCGGCCAATCATCGAAGGCCCAGCCGAACTCGAACATCTGCGGCGCCAGGAACAGCGAAGGGTCGGCCACGCGCCCGGTGATCACCACATCGGCGTCGGCGCGCAACGCTTGAACAATGCCCTCCACGCCCAGGTAGGCATTGGCAGAAATCAACCGCTCACCCAATGCGCCTACGGTCTGGCCGTTATCCAGCAACTGCTCGGCAGACAAGGTATGCAGCACGTCATCCCCGACCACTGCCACAACCTTGAGGCCCAGGCCCAGCTCGCCAGCAATGCGCCGTACTTCACTGGCCGCCGCCTGCGGGTTTGCCGCGCCCATGTTGGTGATCACGCGCAGGCGTCCACGCCCCGGCCCCTGCCCCTGCCCCACAAAGGGCAAGACACGGCGCATGCGCTCAGCCAGCAGCGGGTCATAACCGCCTTGCGGGTCGCTGATACGCGCCTGTTGCGCCAGGGCGATGGTGCGTTCGGCCAGGCATTCGAAGACCAGGTAATCCAGGTCGCCGTGTTCGGCCAGTTCCACTGCAGGTTCTATACGGTCGCCGGAGTAGCCGGCGCCGGAGCCGATGCGCAGGATGTTCATCTCAAATCACTCCCAGGAGCAACGCCGTCAGGGTCATCAACACCGAGGCGGCAAACAGGAAAGGAATGGTGAAGCGCTGGTGATCGGCCAGTTCGATCTTGCACAGGCCCACCAGCAGGAAGGTCGCAGGGGTCAGCGGGCTGACCGGGAAGCCGGTGGTGTGCACGCCCAGCAGCGAAGCCTGGGCCACCTGAAGCGGGTCGACGCCCAGGGCCTTGCCGACTTCGGCGATCACCGGCATCACGCCGAAATAGTAGGAATCGGGGTCAAACAACATGCTCATGGGCATGGACAAAAAGCCCACGACGGCCGGGATCAACTTGCCGTGGCCCGCCGGAATCTGCGCCACCGCCACTTCGGCGATGGCCTTGAGCATGCCGGTGCCTTGCATGATGCCGGTAAATACCCCGGCGGCGAGCAGGATACTGGCCATGGTCAGGGCGGTTTTCGCATGGGCGTCAATGCGCGCACGCTGGGCGTCCACGTTGGGGTAGTTGATGCACAACGCAACCACGGTGCCGAGCATGAACATCACCACCGGGTCGACCCAGCCGGCGATCATCACCACCATCACCAGCACAGTCAGCACCAGGTTGACCCAGAACAACCGTGGACGACGCAGCTTGATGTCGTTGTCGCTGAGCACTCGTTGCGGCACCGCCTCCACGCTGGAACCGGCGCCCAGGCCCAGGCGTTTTTCTTCGCGATGGCCCAACCACCAGGCGCAGGCGAAAACAAAGATCAGCCCGACGATCTGCACCGGGATCAGTGGCTGGAACAGGTCGGCCACCGGCACATGCAGCGCCGCCGACGAACGCAGCACCGGGCCGGTCCAGGGCAGGAAGTTGACGCCGGCGGCCATCGCACACACGCAGGCGAGGATGCGTTTATCAATGCCCAGCCGCGTATACAGCGGCAGCATCGCCGGCACCGTCACCAGAAAGGTCACCGCGCCAGAGCCGTCCAGGTGCACCAGCAACGCCAGGGTCGCGGTCCCCACCACAATCCGTGTAGGACGCGTGCCGACCGTGCGCAGGATGCGATCAATGATGGGATCGAGCATGCCCGCGTCGGTCATGATCCCGAAAAACAGGATCGCGAACACAAACATGCCGACCACCGGGGCGACGTTCTTGATACCGATAATGATGAAGGCACTGGTTTGCAGGCCGAAGCCGCCGATCAGCGCAGCGATGATCGGCAAGGCGATCAAGGCCACCAGTGGCGAGAGGCGCTTGCTCATGACGGCAGTGAGCAGGCACAGGATGGTGATGACACCCAGGGTTGCGAGCATGGGTTACTCCAGGGCGGCCTGGTTGGCCGGTTATTGTTTTCCCTGGAGTATTGGAAGCGGGTTAGTCTTTGTAAATTGGAATATTCGGCCTAGCACGTTCGGAAAAACAAAATGAAAAACTCGATCCAGCACATCCAGGCCTTCCTCGCGGTGGCCCGCACTGGCAGTTTCACCAAAGCGGCCAACGAGTTACACCTTTCGCCGTCGGCCCTCACCGTGCAGGTGCAACAACTGGAAGACTGGCTCGGCGTCGCCCTGCTCGACCGCAGCCCGCGCCACGTGAGCATTACCGCTGCGGGCCAGGAGGCGCGCGGGCCCATGGAAAAACTGCTGCTGGACCTGGACAACATCGTCACCGGCTCCCGCGACCTCGCCGCCTTGCGCCGTGGAGTGGTAACCATCGCCGCGCTGCCCTCAGTCTGCGCTGGCGCCCTGCCCCCGGCCTTGCGCCTGTTTCGCGAACGCTTTGCCGGCATCGAAGTGCGCCTGCATGACCTGGTGGCCCAGCGCATTCACGCAAAGGTCCGCAACGGCGAAGTGGATTTCGGCATCGGCGTGCGCGCCCGCCTGAGCCACGGCCTGGACTTCGTGCCCGTGCTTAATGATCGTTTGTGCGCATTTGTGCCGTCAGGCCATGCGCTCGCCCGCCATCGCCAACTGACGCTGGAACAATTGGCGGACCAGCCGATCATCCTGACCGGGCGCGACAGCAGTGTGCGCGAGCAAGTGGACACGCTGTTCGATGAGACACGGTTGACGCTGAACGCGGGCATGGAGGCCAACTACATGTCGACCGTATTGGCCTTGGTGCGCCAGGGCCTGGGCATCAGTGTGTTGCCGGAGTCAGCGGCCGATAGCCTGGAAGGTTTGAAACGGATCAGCATCGATCATCCCGGGGTGAATCGAGAGATCGGGTTGATCAGCCGTAGCGGGATGGGCTTGAGCCCGGCGGCGCAGCGCTGCTTTGAACTGCTCAACAAAGCACTGCCTGACACGCCGCCGCGCTGAATGTGGGAGCTGGCTTGTCTGCGATGCAGACACCTCGGTTTAGCCGGGGCACCAGGGTGACACTATCGCAGGCAAGCCAGCTCCCACATTGGACCGAGTGAATCAGTCGAGCATCGGCACATACCGAGGATGACTGGCCACCCGCTGCAACCACGCCTGCACCGCCGGATACGGCGCCAGGTCAAAGCCGCCTTCATGGGCCACATGGGTGTAGGCATACAACGCAATATCGGCAATGGAAAATTGCTCGCCCACTAAATAAGGCGTGGCTTGAAGCTGACGCTCCATCACTCTCAAGGCCTTGTAACCGCCTTTGTGGGTGGTCTTGTATTCTTCCAGCCGATCCTCGGGCATGTTCAGGTAAAACTGAATGAACCGCGCCACCGCAATGTAGGGCTCGTGGCTGTATTGCTCGAAGAATTGCCACTGCAGGACTTGCGTGCGCAGGCGCGGTTCGGTCGGCAGAAATTCGCTGCCATCGGCGAGGAAGTTGAGGATCGCGTTGGACTCCCACAGGCAGGTGCCATCTTCGAGCTCCAATACCGGGACCTTGCCATTGGGGTTCTTGGCCAGGAACGCCGGGGTCTGGGTATCGCCCTTGAGGATATCGATATCGATCCATTCATACGGGATGCCCAACAGATTGAGCATCAATTTGACCTTGTAGCAATTGCCCGACTTGTAATCGCCATAAACCTTGTACATGGGGCTCCCCTTTTCGCCGCGCTGACCGAATGCTTGCGCCCACAAGGTGCGGGTATCGAAGGCTTGTTTCAAGGCGTCGTGCAGAATAAATCCCTTGGCCTGGGCCTTTCATCCGTTTTCGCCGAGACAATCGAAAACATTATTTGCTTTATTTGTATACAAAAGCATAATTCGCCTCGTGCGAGTTTCTGACCTTTTGGTCAACAAAGCCCGCCAGTACCTCAAAGCGCGGTTGCCCACTCATGTAACCGGCGCTGGAAATAACAATAAAACGATTGAGGAGTACTCGCTGTGGATAGCCGTAAAACCGAAGCCCCTACGTTGGATCTGGCCGCGCCCCGAGGCGGTTGGCTGGAGCGCCTGTTCAAACTGCGCTTGCATGGCACCACAGTGAAGACCGAGCTGATCGCCGGCCTCACCACCTTTATCACCATGGCCTACATCATTTTCGTCAACCCCAACATCATGGCCGATGCCGGTATCGATCACGGCGCGGCTTTCGTCGCCACCTGCATCGCCGCCGCGCTGGGCTGCCTGTTGATGGGCCTGTACGCCAACTGGCCAGTGGGCCTGGCGCCGGGCATGGGCTTGAACGCGTTTTTCACCTACACCGTGGTCGGCACCATGGGCTACAACTGGGAAACCGCCCTCGGTGCGGTATTTGTCTCGGGTGTGCTGTTCATGATCCTGACGCTGTCGCGTATCCGCGAATGGTTGCTCAACAGTATCCCGGTCAGCCTGCGTCATGCCATGGGCGCGGGCGTGGGCCTGTTCCTGGGGGTGATCGGCCTGAAAACCGCCGGCATCATCGTCGACAGCCCGGCCACCCTGATCAAGCTCGGCTCCCTGCATGAACCCGCCCCACTGCTGGCGGCGGTGTGCTTCCTGCTGATCGCCATCCTCAGTTACCACCGCGTATTCGGCGCGATCCTGATCAGCATCATCGCCGTGACCCTGGCGGGCTGGGGCCTGGGCCTGGTGCATTACAACGGCATTCTCTCTACCCCACCGAGCCTGGCACCGACCTGGATGGCCATGGACGTAATGGGTGTGTTCAATGTGAGCATGATAAGCGTGGTATTTGCCTTTCTTTTTGTACACATGTTCGACACTGCCGGTACACTGATGGGCGTTGCCCAACGCGCCGGGCTAGTCAAGGCAGACGGCAAGATCGACAACCTGTCTCGTGCATTAAAGGCCGACAGTGCTTCCAGCGTGTTCGGCGCCATGGTTGGCGTGCCGCCCGTGACCAGCTATGTGGAAAGTGCTGCTGGTGTAGCTGCCGGCGGCCGCACCGGCTTGACTGCCGTGACCGTAGGCGTGCTGTTTGTGGCGGCGATGTTTTTCGCGCCGCTGGCCGGCATGATTCCCGCCTATGCCACGGCGGGCGCATTGATTTACGTGGCAATGCTGATGATGGCGAGCATGGCCCATATCAACTGGGATGAAGCCACCGACAGCATTCCGGCCATCGTGACCGCGATCATGATGCCGTTGACATTTTCGGTCGCCGACGGAATCGCCCTGGGCTTTATCACCTATGTGGCGTTGAAGGCCGGCACCGGCAAGTACCGCGAGATTTCCATCAGCCTGTGGGTGCTGTGCGCGATCTTTATCGCCAAGTTCATCTTTCTGTAGTTCAGGAAGGGCTGAGAAACCGCCTCACCTTCGGGTGGGGCTTTTGCACGTAAGGGAGAACTGTAGATGAACCTGGATACCTGGCTGTTGTTCAGCGGCGCTGCGCTGGTGGTGATTCTGATCCCCGGCCCGCTGTCATTGCTGATGATCAGCAACAGCCTCAACTTCGGCCTGCGCCGCTCTTACCCGGCGTTTCTGGGCGGCGTATTTGCTTCGATCTGTCTGCTGAGCGCCTCGGCACTTGGCCTCGGCGCGCTGTTGCTGGCATCCGAGCAATTGTTCAGCGCACTGAAGATCGTCGGCGCGCTGTACCTGTTCTACCTCGCCTGGCAAAGCTGGCAGCAATCGCGGCTGCCGAGCGCAGGCGCCGAAGTGCCACAGTCCCCGGCTGTGCCGCGCTTTGGTGCGTTGTTTGGCCGGGCCTTCGTACTGGGGGCCAGCAACCCCAAGGACATCCTGTTTTTCGCGGCCTTCCTGCCGCAGTTTCTCAGCGCCGAGCAGGCGTTTTTACCGCAATTGTTGATCATGATCGCCACCTGGACGGTGCTCGACCTGTTATGCAAGTTGGCTTACGGCTTGGGCGCCCATGGCGCCGCGCGGTATTTGCGCAGCGGTTCGGGCCAGAGCTGGTTCAACCGCACCAGCGCCGCGCTGTTTGGCGGTGCCGGTGCAATGGCTCTCATCAACGCTAAGGGATCAATTTGACGAAATAAACAGTGGGGGCCAGCTGTCCCTTTGTGGGCCACTGGATGCCGGCCGCAATCCGCACCAAGCGTTGTTCTTGCATCGCGTTGTCAACCGCCCTTAATAAAAGAGAGTCAGGGTGGGAGTTGATGGCTACCCGAACCCACTTGTCCGAAAGCTTCGTTCTCACGCGAATTCGCCCTGTCTCAAACCATTGGTAGGCCACGTAGTAAATTGTGCTCGAACGGGGATGAGTCACGACTGATTCAATACTGCTTTCTCCAAGAGGTAACCCTGGGCGTCGCACAGACAAGTCCTCAACGCGGTACCCCTGCTGCTCCAACACGGTTCTGACGGCGGCGCGCTCTGCTTCAAGCCTCTGCGTCCTGACCGGTCTGACAGCATATTGCAGGCTCGGGTCTAACGGATGAGGCGGCATGAAGTCAACACGCGTGAAGCCGGGCGCCTTGCCTTCAAAACCGATGTGTAGATATTCGCTGCGCCGTTCATTAGGTCGCAACATCCGGAGTAAATCATCCGTTTGGCCGCTCCTCGCAGGAGGCGCAGGTAGCCATTCGTCCAGCGTCGCGCGGATGTCGAGCAAATGGCTTGCCGTGGCAGCCCGGGAAGGACCTGACAACTCAACCAACCTTATGACGGCAAACGTTCGAGCGTCATTCGTCAGGGTGGGAAAGGCCATGCTCACATAGTGCCTCAACGGCCTGTCGAACAGTGCCGGATGATTTTGCCACCCACCTGAAGGCAAGCGTGATACGGGAATAGGCTGGTCGCGAATATCAGTGCTTGTCCAGCGCATGATATCGGTTAGCGCGGATCGCCCCGGTGGCTCATTTCGGGTGATAAACACCAGGCCGTTCAACGGTGCACGATCACCCTGCGGGAGCATCCGGTAAAAAACGCTGTTCGGATCCTGGATGTCGGTATAAGGAGGAGCCACGCGTAAAAACCTGGCATTGAGCGAAGAACCTCTGGGAGCTGCACCAACCTCAAACACTCCAGGCGCAGGGAAGTCCACAATTTGACTGCGGTTGACTTGAATTCCCCAACTCAGCCACTGGGTGTCCGTTGTACGTGACTGAACAATCCGATTCTCAGTAGCCGTGCGCGTACGAGGGGGTTGCCAATCCGGCAATGGGGAAACGGGCCATGGGTTATGCACCCCGGAGCTGGGCCCAGGTTGTGGCGCATTCATGCCCAACAACCACTCTTCAGGCTCTTGAATGTTGAGGACCAACTCATCCAGCCCCGGTTCCCGGCTATTTCGCAGGCGAAATACCTCTTCGTTTTCACGCTGGTAAACCGGGTAATGGTGCGTATCGTCCGCGACGAACTGCTCGCCGTTCTTGACATGCACGCCTTGCCTGCCCGGTCCTTTCAACGCTACGGCGCCCTCGGGCTTACCCTTGATTCTGAAACGCTCCAAGAGCTTCGATTGCGCCACCAGCGACGACGACGCGCTGGGCAAATGACTACGCATTGCCATCGGCAAGCGACGGATACGACTCAGAACCTTCATCGGCGAACGCATGCCTGTGACCTTACCGCCCTTCACTTTGGGAACAGGCGCAAAGTCTGTCGCCAGTTCGACCGCCAGAAACAGGGTCATGAACGCCACATCCACGGCATCGTTAGGGTCACCAAAGCGATGATAGCGTCGGGCAGCCAACAGCAACTCGTGGAAGGCGTTAACCTTCCCGAAAAACGGAATCAAAATACCCAGCAACCCGCGCCTGGTGGCCTCGCTCTGCTCTTCAAGGCGGTGAACCCGATAAGTCGCCAACATCCAGCTGGAGTTACTGACGGCTTGAACCCGCCCTTGCAGCTCCAGCGAGCTGGCCGCGTGCAGCAGTGCCATGGCGTCACGGTAGGTGGTGGGCACCACCGCCAACCAGTTCGACGGTGCACTGGCAATCTGCTCGTGGATCAGCGCTTCGATTTCACTGACCGCTGGCGTAGGCTCAAGGTGCGTGATTTTGAATGAGCGGAAAAACTCATAGCCCTTCCACACGCCTGCGATGAACGAAAAACCGGCGAGGATATAATCCACGTCAGAAATCGAGCTGTTCTCATTTGTTGCATCGACGTTATGGGTAATGGCCTCGAATGCCCAACCCGGTGCAACCTGTCGCGCCAGAACCTTAACGTAATCGGGCTCTACAGCCATACGATTGAGCGCCGCAAGGGCCATTTCCACACCGGTGTATTCGCTGATGACCAACGCGTGGGGCGCGGCCGGCCAGTAAACCACGCAGCGTCCGCTGGCCTGGTCCGCCATCACCACAATGCCTGCGATGTAACGATCATGCAGCATCGTGTGTCCTACCAGATGAACCACACTGAGCGTCAGCCGATGCCCGTTCTTTAACAGGTCCTCAGCCGTGCGGGCTGCCATTGCAACCTTGAACAGGCTCTGCGCCGGGGCGCTCAAACCCTGGGCGGTCGCCGAAAAAAGCTGCATCTGCGCGCAGTCCCGCAACGTGCGATTTATCAGCACAGGGATACGTTCTTCCCTCTGACCGCTCGCCCCCGCAGGGTAAAATGCACGGTGGGCCCGTATCGCGTAATGACCGCCGATATCCAGCGAAGACACGGTGTTGATCAGATAATCGGCGTTCAGTCGCTGGCGCCACTGCGGTTGCAGATAGCGGCCGCGTGTCAATCGCGGGCGTGTCCAGGGTGCTTGCGAGTCAAGGTTATGCAACGCCAGTTGCAGCATGCTGAACGTGTGGCGTTTGAGGCTGGGTGTCACGATGACTTTGCGATCGCCCGGCATGCAGCGACTTTCGTGGCCACAAAAACTGCTGTAGGTGTCATCCGGTAAGTCGATCAACGGCTTGTCGATGTCCAGTTCCGGGTAAAAACCGTCTTCAGTCAAACGAGCGATCAACGCACTGCGGGCGAAGGTGTCCAGGTCAGGCAGGATCTGCACGAGCCCGCTTTCAGCGGCAGCGGCACTGCCCAGGTACCTGCGCTTTAGGCGTTGGAATTGTTTGACTTGGGTAGGCGTTGCGCTGGCCAGCCACGCTGGGGAGCTTTTCATCTCAAGCGCAACTTTACGCAGCACGTCTACATTGGCCAACGCCTGGCTCAAAGCATGGTTGGGAGGAAACGCGAGATGTTGGTGCAGCTCGACCACCCACAACAAGCGGCTGACCATCGCATCCTTCACCTCGCCGAAAAGCCCCGCCATGCCACCGATGCGTTTGCTCAAACCTGCGTAGTACATCACCAGGTTTTTCAGCGAGAGACCAGTGGGGCTGATGTCGACAGGCTCGTAACGCACAGCCAGCGTGTTGCGCACCGCATGGGCGCGCAAGTCGTGGAGCTTATCCCGTTCGACACAACCCCATAACCTGGAATAGTCACTGCTGCCGAGTGTCGCTTTGAGCCCCTGCGTCAGCGCCTCCAGGCCGGAAAAAGCCATAAGCCCGCCATAGTCTCCAAATGCATACAGCACCACCGGAATTGCCCCTGCCGGTTTTTTCAGCGCGGTCACTCGCGTCACCACCCACAGGTTATGCAGCGGATAGAAGGCATCCGGCGCGCTGCCCACCGAGACCGACAGCACCTGGGTTTGACTGCCAGGGCGTTTGCGCGCTGCAGGCTGGTCCAGCACTTCGCTAATCACGTCACGATGCGCCGTGGATATGAGCTTGAGCTGGTGTTGCAACTCAACCTCACAGCGCAATGCTTCGACCTGGGCGCGCAAAAACAGCGCAGCACGCCTGCGCCCTCCCCCAGGGCGCGCAAGCCAGAACGGCAAATCGAACAGTTCATGCTGCGCATCCTTGATCTGTGCGCTCAGCACCTGCGTGTGCTCCTTGCGCTGGCGCTCGAGCGCCAACACCTGTTCGAACGCCGCGCTCTGCGCACTCAGATCATCCTGGTTGAGCAACCCAACCAAGCCCTTTTCATAGCGTTTGACCTGTTGCTCTGCCGTAAGCCGGGCCAGCTCGGGCATCGCACTGGCAAACAGGATTTCCGGCTGCCGTCGTTGCCGGTCCCAGGTAAGTAATTGGTCGCACACGTTGTGCAGCCGGGCGCTGCCTGCCAGCCGTTTGCGAGCTTGCTCGATCGAACGGAGAAAGGCTGTGGCCGACAACGTTTCAGGCCGCGGCCTGCTTGCAGCGAACACATGCGCATGATTGATCGCCAGCGCGCAGGCCAACTCATTCGCCCATTGGCCATCCAGCAACGCCCGGGCGCTCAGCGCCAACGCATCCTCCGTCACCGCCGCGCCACGCACGACAACGGAGGCTGGGCTCAGGTGATCAGGTCTGCATAATTGGTGACGACGCTTTAATGGCAAGCATTGCCAGAGTTCATCGAACAGCGTTTGACTGGTCAACGCCAACAGGCCGCATTGAAGCGAGAAGAACGACGGATACTCGTAAAAATGGCGGGCCACGCCCGGCAGGTAAATCACATGCGGCGCACCCTCGGGGTCGCCGTCTCGATAAATATGCAGTGCCCCGGGAATCGCGACTGCAGGCAAGCCTGGCCACATCAATTGGCTTACCCGCACGCTGGCCCAACTGCCCCCGGCGCGCTGGCGCGCCTCGGTGTCGGGGGCATCCACCAATTGCTGGACCAGGGTCATTCCCGCAATGGAAATCTCATCCAGTTGCCGTGCCATGAAAGCCTGCTCGGCAAAAGCTGCGGCGTATGATTCAGCCCAGCGTTCCTGACGTGTGTGCCACGATCCATGCGCCAAAGCCTGCCAATATTCCGTTACCGCTTGAGGCAGCCGCTCCAGCAGGTTCATCGCGATCATGCGTCGCAACACCTGCAAAGGCGTATACGGCAGCCGACGGTTTGGATCGCCCTTGACACTCAAGGAGGTGAATTGATTGAGGTTGTCCGGTACCGAAGGCAATGCCAGCGACAGCAGCGCCCGGTCGGTCAAACTGTCAACTTTAGCGGCCGCTCCCGGCAATGCCGCCTGGGTAAACAGCAGGCTGTCGGGGTCAATTTCAAATTCCTTGCGCAGCGCGGCACGAATCACTCCCAGAACCCGGGGCGCATGACCTATCAAGCGGGCGAGCACTCTGGTCGACTGGAAACACCGCCGGTCGGCCTGCGCGAGCTGGTTGACCAGGCGGCCGGGCTGGGGATGAGTGTTGATGCGCCGAGTCAGTTGATCGCGCATGTGCTGCTGCACGCGTTCGGCAGTGATATCCGGATCATCTGAATAGATGTTGCCGATGGCTGAAGTCATGGTGCTTTCTTCTTGATGGAAGGACAAACACCAGCCTAGGCAGCGTCGCGGCTCAAAAGGCGTTAGATAGTTGAACACACCACGGGCGAAAAAAAGCCCGCAGTGTGCGCGGGCGAAACCAACGAAGAGCATTTGGGGGTATGAAGCGAGGTGACGACTCAGCTACCGCGATAGGTGGAATAGCTGTAAGGCGAAATCAACAGGGGTACATGGTAATGCTCTTGCTCGGCGCTGATGCCAAAGCGCAGCACCACTACATCCAGGAAAGCCGGCTCCGGCAGCTGCACGCCACGGGCGCGGTAGTAATCGCCGGCGTTGAATTGCAGTTGGTAGACACCGCTGCGGTAATCGTCGCCTTGCAACAGCGGCGCATCGCAGCGGCCGTCGCTGTTGGTGGTGGCGGTAGCGACCAGCTCAAGCTGCGCACCTTCGACGCGGTACAGCTCAACCTTGATTGCGCTGCCGGGGCAACCGTGCGCGGCGTCCAAAACGTGTGTGGTCAAACGTCCCATGGCTTTTATGCGCCTCCCGAAGTCAGTCATAGAGAAACCCGCACTCTTTCAGGGCAGTGAAAAAGCCGGCGATGGCTGATTAAGACACTTTTCAGAAAAATTGTACACAATTAATTCAACAGCCCTCCAATCCCTTGTAGGAGCGAGCTTGCTCGCGAAAAACGCCAACGATGACGCGGGCTTTCAGGGTGAAAAGTGGCGCCCTCAGGTTATTTGCCAGCAAGCTCGCTCCTGCAGTGGGCTTTTTCATTTTAACCTGACCACTCAGGCAAGTTTCTTGCAGAGACCCGTAGAGAGCCCGTTCAGAAAAAATGCAGAAATGCAGGCTTACAAAGTTTGCAATAAGTTGTATACAATCACTCATCGCTGTGACGCCACTCAGTCATTTCACTGCCCGGACGCCACACACACCTGCTACCACGAACAAGAAGGAAGACTGCAGTGAGCGCTGACTACCCACGCGACCTGATCGGTTACGGCAGTAACCCTCCTCACCCCCACTGGCCGGGCAAGGCACGCATTGCGCTGTCGTTCGTACTCAACTACGAAGAAGGCGGCGAGCGCAACATTTTGCACGGTGACAAAGAGTCGGAAGCCTTCCTCTCGGAAATGGTCTCGGCTCAACCGCTGCAAGGCGAGCGCAACATGAGCATGGAGTCGCTGTACGAGTACGGCAGCCGTGCCGGTGTGTGGCGCATCCTCAAGTTGTTCAAAGAATTCGACATCCCGCTGACCATCTTCGCTGTGGCCATGGCCGCGCAGCGTCATCCGGATGTGATCCGCGCCATGGTCGCCGCCGGCCACGAGATTTGCAGCCACGGCTACCGCTGGATCGACTACCAGTACATGGACGAGGCCCAGGAGCGCGAGCACATGCTCGAAGCCATCCGCATCCTCACCGAACTCACCGGTGAACGCCCATTGGGCTGGTACACCGGCCGCACCGGCCCCAACACCCGTCGCCTGGTGATGGAGGAAGGCGGCTTCCTGTACGACTGCGACACCTACGACGACGACCTCCCCTACTGGGAACCCAACACCCCGAACGGCAAGCCGCACCTGGTGATCCCCTACACCCTGGACACCAACGACATGCGCTTCACCCAGGTGCAGGGTTTCAACAAGGGCGATGACTTTTTCGAGTACCTCAAGGATGCCTTCGACGTGCTGTATGCCGAAGGTGCCGAAGCGCCGAAGATGCTATCGATCGGCCTGCATTGCCGCCTGATCGGTCGCCCGGCACGCCTGGCCTCGCTCAAGCGCTTCATTGAATACGTCAAAGGCCATGATCAGGTGTGGTTCACCCGTCGCGTGGACATCGCCCGTCACTGGCACCAAACCCACCCTTTCCCGGGAGCGGCGAAATGACTGCGTTCCAGACCCTGAAACCTTCGACCTTGAGCCGCGACGCCTTCGTCCAGGCCTTTGCCGATATCTACGAACACTCGCCATGGGTGGCCGAACGGGCCTTCGACCTGGGCCAGGACGCGTCGATCGACCAGATCGAAACCCTGCACCAGCGCATGAGCGATATCCTGTTGAGTGCTGATCACGCCTCGCAACTGGCGCTGATCAATGCTCACCCGGACCTGGCCGGAAAAGCTGCCGTCCAGGGCCAACTGACCCAAGCCAGCACCGATGAACAAGCGGGCGCGGGTATTCACCAATGCACGGCCGAAGAGTTTTCTCGCTTCACCGAGCTGAATGAGGCCTACAAAGCCAAGTTCAAGTTTCCCTTCATCATGGCGGTAAAAGGCAGCAACCGGCATCAGATCCTCGCCGCGTTCGAAACGCGCATCCACAACTCGGCAGACACCGAGTTCAAGTGCGCGCTGGACGAGATCAACAAGATCGCGTTGTTCCGTTTACTGACCCTCTAGCAGTCCATCCCCAGCCACTCTATCTAAGGCAGACAAGAAGAATGAAAGCTTACGCCGTACCTTTCGAAAAGTTCGTCAACCTGGCCGACGCCCGCCTGGGCACCAAGATCATCTCGGTGACCGATGACTGGTTCGCTGACGCCAACCGCCTGTTCCAGCCGACCCCGGCCGTGTGGAAGGAGGGCGTTTTCGATGACAACGGCAAGTGGATGGACGGCTGGGAGTCACGCCGCAAGCGCTTCGAAGGCTACGACAGTGCGGTGATCCGCCTGGGCGTGCCGGGTTCGATCAAAGGCGTGGACATCGACACTTCATTCTTCACCGGCAACTTCCCGCCGTCGGCTTCCCTGGAAGCCTGCTTCCTGGCCTCGGGCGAGCCGGATGCCAACACCCAGTGGGTGGAAGTGCTGTCGGCCGTCGAGCTGCAAGGCAACAGCCACCACTACCACGAGATCAACAACGACCAGGCGTTCAGCCACCTGCGCTTCAACATCTACCCGGATGGCGGCGTGGCCCGTCTGCGTGTGTACGGCGTGCCGTTCCGCGACTGGTCTTCGGTGGGCGACAACGAACAGGTCGACCTGGCCGCCGCGCTCAATGGCGGTCGTGCCCTGGCCTGTTCCGACGAACACTTCGGCCGCATGAGCAACATCCTCAACCCGGGCCGCGGCATCAACATGGGCGATGGCTGGGAAACCGCGCGTCGTCGCACGCCAGGCAATGACTGGGTGATCGTCGCCCTGGGCCACCCGGGCGAGATCGAGAAAATCGTGGTCGACACCCTGCACTTCAAGGGCAACTACCCGGACACCTGCTCGATCCAGGGCGCCTTCGTGAAAGGCGGCACCGACAGCCAGATCGAAACCCAGTCGCTGTTCTGGCGCGAACTGCTGCCGGCGCAGAAGCTGGAAATGCACGCCGAACACACCTTCGCCGAGCAGATCAAGGCGCTGGGGCCGATTACCCACATCCGCTTGAACGTGTTCCCGGATGGTGGTGTGAGTCGCCTGCGGGTTTTGGGCAAAGTCGCCAAGTAAGCGGTGACCCCATCGCAGGCAAGCCAGCTCCCACAGGTGAATGCATTCCAAATGTGGGAGCGGGCTTGCCCGCGATAGCAATAGACCAAACAACACAGTATTCGGATAAGAAGACAGCCATGCGCACACTGATGATCGAACCTTTGACCAAAGAAGCCTTCGCCCCCTTCGGAGACGTTATCGAAACCGATGGCAGCGATCACTTCATGATCAACAACGGGTCGACCATGCGCTTTCACAAACTGGCCACGGTCGACACCGCGAAACCGGAAGACCACGCCATCATCAGCATCTTCCGCGCCGACGCGCAGGACATGCCGCTGACCGTGTGCATGCTGGAGAGACACCCGCTGGGCAGCCAGGCGTTCATTCCGCTGCTCGGCAACCCCTTTCTGATCGTGGTCGCGCCACTTGGCGATGAACCTGTATCGGGCTTGGTCCGCGCCTTCGTCACCAACGGCAGGCAGGGCATTAATTACCATCGCGGCGTCTGGCACCACCCGGTGCTGACGATCGAAAAGCGGGATGACTTCCTGGTGGTTGATCGCAGTGGCACAGGCAATAACTGCGATGAGCATTTTTTCAAAGAGGATGAGCGGTTGATCCTCGCCCCCCACCAATAAGAGAAGGTCTGATCACCCGACAACAAGGGTGACAGGCGAGAGGTAAAGACTGTGGAAGCACATCTGTTGGAATGGCTGAACCTGAGCGTGCGCTGGGTTCACATGATCACTGGCGTCGCCTGGATCGGCGCTTCTTTCTACTTCGTCTGGCTGGAAAACAACCTTAATCGCGTCAACCCCAAGAACGGCCTGGCCGGTGACTTGTGGGCGATCCACGGTGGCGGTATCTACCACCTGGAAAAATACAAACTGGCCCCGCCGACCATGCCGGACAACCTGCACTGGTTCAAATGGGAAGCCTATTTCACCTGGATGTCGGGCGTCGCGCTGCTGTGCGTGGTGTTCTACTTCAACCCGACGCTGTACCTGCTCGCCCCCGGCAGCAGCCTCAGCGGTACCGAAGGCGTGTTGCTGGGCATCGGCTCACTGTTCGCCGGCTGGTTCATCTACTCCTTCCTGTGCGACTCGGCCCTGGGCAAACGCCCCGCCCTGCTCGGCTTGATCCTGTTCGTGCTGTTGATTGCGGCGGCTTACGGCTTCAGCAAGGTGTTCAGCGGCCGCGGTGCCTACCTGCACGTGGGTGCAGTGATCGGCACGATCATGGTGGGCAACGTGTTCCGTATCATCATGCCGGCCCAACGCGCGCTGGTGGCGGCCATCGCCGAGAACCGCACGCCCGACCCGGCGCTGCCGGCCAAAGGTCTGCTGCGCTCACGCCACAACAACTACTTCACCTTGCCGGTGCTGTTCATCATGATCAGCAACCACTTCCCGAGCACCTATGGCAGCCAATACAACTGGCTGATCCTGGCCGGTATCGCGGTGGCAGCAGTGTTGGTGCGCCATTACTTCAACACCCGGCATGACAGCCAGAAGTATGCATGGACCTTGCCCGTGGGCGCCTTGGCGATGATCAGCCTGGCCTACGTGACCGGGCCCAAGCCGGCTGAACCGATTGCCAAGGCACCGGCTGCCATCGAGTACCAACCCCTGCCAGAAACCGCACTGGGCGGTGGCTTGAAACCGGCCGCGCCTGCCGCACCCGCCGCTGAACCGGCACCGGCCCAGGCCACCACGGACTTCGGCCAGGTGCACCACGTGATCGAGCAACGCTGCACCGTGTGCCATTCGGCCAAGCCCACCAGCCCGCTGTTCAGTACGGCCCCGGCTGGGGTGATGTTCGACACACCGGCACAGATCCAACAGCAGGCGGCGCGGATTCAAGCGCAGGCCGTGGCCAGCCAGATCATGCCGCTGGGCAACATTACCCAGATGACCCAGCAGGAACGGGATTTGATCGGCACCTGGATCAATCAGGGGGCCCGTACCAACTGACTGTTTCACACCGTTCCCATGTGGGAGCTGGCTTGCCTGCGATAGCGGCAGATCACCAACGCTTTCGGTGACTGACACACCGCCATCGCAGGCAAGCCAGCTCCCACAAGGGAGATCAGTGATGGCTTGAAGATTAAGTTTCATCCGGCAATTGAATGCCAAACAACACAAAAATAAAAAGATTCGAGGTGTTGCATGTCCCAGTTAGAAACGCAGACTCCTGCCGCGCCCGCCATGGTGCGGCTGCCCCTCTTGCAACTGATTCTGGTAGGCCTGCAACACGTCTTGCTGATGTACGGCGGTGCCGTCGCCGTGCCCCTGATCATTGGCCAGGCCGCCGGCTTGAGCCGTGAAGAAATCGCCTTTCTGATCAACGCCGACCTGCTGGTGGCCGGTATCGCCACCATGGTGCAGTCGTTCGGCATCGGCCCCATGGGCATCCGCATGCCCGTGATGATGGGCGCCAGTTTCGCCGCCGTGGGCAGCATGGTCGCCATGGCCGGCATGCCCGGCATCGGTTTGCAGGGCATCTTCGGCGCGACCATCGCCGCCGGGTTCTTCGGCATGCTAATCGCACCGTTCATGTCCAAGGTGGTGCGCTTTTTCCCGCCGCTGGTGACCGGTACGGTGATCACCGCCATCGGCCTTTCGCTGTTTCCCGTGGCGGTGAACTGGGCCGGCGGGGGCAGCGCCGCCGCCACGTTTGGCTCGCCGGTCTACCTGGCGATTGCCGCCCTGGTACTGGCCACGATCTTGCTGATCAACCGCTTCATGCGCGGCTTCTGGGTGAACATCTCGGTACTGATCGGCATGGGCCTGGGTTACGCGCTATGTGGTGTGATCGGCATGGTCGACCTCAGTGGCCTGGCCCAGGCGCCGTGGGTGCAGGTGGTGACGCCGTTGCACTTTGGCATGCCCAAGTTCGAGTTGGCGCCGATCCTGTCGATGTGCCTGGTGGTGGTGATCATTTTTGTCGAGTCCACCGGCATGTTCCTCGCCCTGGGCAAGATCACCGGCCAGGAGGTCACGCCGAAGATGCTGCGACGCGGCCTGTTGTGTGATGCCGGCGCGTCGTTCTTTGCCGGCTTCTTCAACACCTTTACCCACTCCTCCTTCGCGCAGAATATCGGCCTGGTGCAGATGACCGGCGTGCGCTGCCGCTCGGTCACGCTCATGGCCGGCGCGTTCTTGATCGTGCTCAGCCTGTTGCCCAAGGCGGCCTATCTGGTGGCTTCAATTCCACCTGCGGTGCTCGGCGGCGCGGCGATTGCGATGTTCGGGATGGTGGCGGCAACCGGGATCAAGATTCTGCAGGAAGCCGACATCGCCGACCGCCGTAACCAGTTGCTGGTGGCAGTGAGTATCGGCATGGGCCTGATCCCCGTGGTACGCCCGGAGTTCTTCGCACAGCTGCCGTTGTGGATGAGCCCGATTACCCACAGCGGCATCGCCATGGCCACCCTCAGCGCGCTGTCGCTCAACATCCTGTTCAACATCCTCGGCGGCGCTGAGCGCCCCGAAGTCGCGCATACGCATTGATTCCTTTGTTAGTACAAAAATAACAACAAACAGGGAACCCCCACATGCACAACCTTGACATGGGGCCGGCCACACGCCGCGCCCCATTCTTGCCCCTCGCGCTCTGTTACAGCGCACTTGAGCCCAGGCCTGGGAGCCAGTATTCTCCGCGCCCGCTCGAATCGACTCAAAAAAAAACAGCGAATGTAAAAGCTGACCTCAAGGCCAACTTATCCCGGCCTGATGTTTGCTGCCAAAGTGCGCAAAAGTCCCCTGAATTCGACTGCATCCGCTGCAGCCGACGGGGATTTTTTGGCTTTTTAAACACCTTGGCGCAGCTCTTGCTAAAAGCATCAAAGCTGACCGAACAGACGATTTTTGCAGCGAACCAAAAGGCGCCATACCAGAGCGCCTGCGTAGAAGAAAAAAAACCATAAAACTTTAACTCGGGAGCAACCGAATGAAACCCATGTTCAAAGGCCTGATGCTGGCAGGATCACTGTTGGCCGGTGGCCAGGCCGTCGCCGGTGACTTGTTGCAGTGGCAAAACAACAGCCTGACTTATCTGTGGGGCAAGAGCTTTACCGTCAACCCGCAGATCCAGCAAACCGTCACCTTCGAACATGCCGACGCATGGAAGTACGGCGACAACTTCTTCTTCCTCGACCGTATCTTTTACAACGGCAAGGAAGACGGCAATGTCGGCCCGAATACTTACTACGGCGAGTTCAGCCCGCGTTTGTCGTTCGGCAAGATCCTGGACAAGGACCTGTCGTTCGGCCCGATCAAGGACGTGCTGCTGGCCTTCACCTATGAGTTCGGCGAGGGCGATAACGAGTCCTACCTGCTGGGTCCGGCATTCGACTTGAACATCCCCGGTTTCGACTACTTCCAGTTGAACTTCTACCAGCGCCAGACCGAGGGCAATCGTCCGGGTGACGGCGTGTGGCAGATCACTCCGGTCTGGTCCTACACTATTCCCGTGGGCAATTCCGACGTGCTGATCGACGGTTTCATGGACTGGGTGGTGGATAACGACAAGAACGCCCGCGGCACTTATCACGCCAACCTGCACTTCAACCCGCAGGTCAAATACGACCTGGGCAAGGCGCTGCATTGGGGCGACAAGCAGTTGTATGTGGGTTTTGAATACGACTACTGGAAGAACAAGTACGGGATCGAGGATTCGGGGGCATTCAAAACGACTCAGGACACAGCAAGCTTCCTGGTCAAATACCACTTCTAAAGGTTGATCGTGGTTCCCTGTGGGAGCTGGCTTGCCTGCGATCGCGATATGTCTGTGCCAGCAGTGTTGGCTGGCATACCGCTATCGCAGGCAAGCCAGCGCCCACATTCAGTTCGGCGTCAGGCCCAGGAAACGGGTGATTTCTTCGCGCTTGGCCAGCGCATCCTTGCGCCCCAGTTCGATCAACTCACTGCAATATCCCGCCTCGAACAACAGATAGCTCAACACTCCTGCCCCGCTGGTCTTGGTTGCCCCAGGCCCGCGTAAAAACACACGCAACGCCGCCGGCAATTCCTGGCGATGTCGCGCGGCGATTTCATCGATGGGCTGGCTGGGGGCAATCACCAACACCTCTACCGGCGCCAGGCCCTGCACCGCCGCATCCGCAGGCACGACGCGGCTGAACTGGTTCAAGCGCTCCAGCAGCTCGATATCGCTTTCCAGGCTGTCAATGAAGGTGCTGTTGAGCATGTGCCCGCCGATTTGCGCCAGGGTCGGTTGCTGGCCGGTGTAGGTGCGTTGCGTCGAGGCTTCATTGCCCCTTGGGTTGCCGCTCACACCGACGACCAATACGCGGCTGGCCCCCAGGTGCAAGGCCGGGCTGATGGGCGCTGACTGCCGCACTGCGCCATCGCCGAAGTACTCTTCATCGAGTTTGACCGGAGCGAACAACAGCGGAATCGCCGAACTCGCCAGCAAGTGCTCCACCGTCAGTTGGGTCGGCACGCCGATCCGCCGATGGCGCAGCCAGGCATCGATGGTGCCGCCGCCCTGATAGAAGGTCACCGCTTGCCCGGACTCATAACCAAAGGCCGTCACCGCCACCGCCTGCAAGTGCTGGCGGCGGATCGCCTCGTCGATGCCGTCCAGGTTCAAGCGCGCTTGCAGCAAGTCGCACAGTGGCGAGCTGTCGAGCAACGCCACCGGCACCTGGCGACCCAGGCCCAACAGGCTATGGATCAGGAAGCGACTGGCCTGGCGTATCACCCCCGGCCAATCGCTGCGCAGCACCTGATGGCTGCGAAAGCCCTGCCAGAATGCGGTCAGCCGCTGGACAGCCGCGCAGAAGTCACTGGCCCCACTGGCCAGGCTCACCGCATTGATCGCGCCGGCGGAGGTGCCGACGATCACCGGAAAAGGATTCGCTGCCCCTGGCGGCAGCAATTCGGCAATCGCCGCCAGCACCCCCACCTGATAAGCCGCTCGCGCCCCGCCGCCGGAAAGAATCAAGCCTGTGACCGGTTCCGCTGGGCGCATTGCGTCACTCCATGGTGAGAAGGGGTTGGGATTATCGACGGCGCTTTTCGTACAGCTTGGGCTCACCCGGCGGCCGACTCTTGAAGCGGCGATGGGTCCACAGGTATTGCTCGGGGCATTCGCGCACCGAGGCTTCGACCCACTGGTTGATGCGCAGGCAGTCGATCTCGTCGGTTTCACCCGGGAAGTCGGTCAGCGGCGGATGGATCACCAGGCGGTAACCGCTGCCGTCAGCCAGGCGCTCCTGGGTAAACGGCACCACCAGCGCCTTGCCCAGGCGTGCGAACTTGCTGGTGGCGGTGACGGTGGCGGCCTGGATGCCGAACAGCGGCACGAAGATGCTTTGCTTGGCGCCGTAGTCCTGGTCTGGCGCGTACCAGATGGCGCGGCCGGCGCGCAGCAGCTTGAGCATGCCGCGCACGTCGTCACGCTCCACGGCCAGGGAATCGAGGTTATGGCGTTCACGGCCACGGCGCTGGATAAAATCGAACAACAGGTTGCCGTGTTCGCGGTACATGCCATCGATGGTGTGCTTCTGCCCCAGCAGCGCCGCGCCGATTTCCAGGGTGGTGAAGTGCAAGGCCATGAGGATCACGCCTTTGCCTTCCAAGTGTGCCTGGGTGAGGTGTTGCAGCCCTTCGACATGGGCCAGGCGCGCCAGGCGCGGCTTGGGCCACCACCAGCTCATGGCCATTTCAAAGAAGGCGATACCGGTGGAAGCGAAGTTTTCCTTGAGCAGGCGTTTGCGTTCCTTGGCGGATTTTTCCGGGAAGCACAGTTCAAGGTTGCGCGCTGCGATACGGCGACGATCACCCGCCACACGGTACATGCCCGCACCGAGCAGGCGACCAATGGTCAACAATGCCCGGTACGGCAACTGGGTGACCAGCCACAGCAGGCCGAGCCCCAGCCATAGCAGCCAAAAACGCGGGTGAAGAAATACAGCTCGAAAACGCGGGCGATCCATTACAGATTCCGGTAAAGACAAGGGCCGCGCATTCTACAACGGTTCGACTCGGCTTGCGGCGGGTGAGTGTTCTCGTTATAAGTCTCGACACTTTTCGTGACAAGCCGCTTTCGCCGACCATGAGCCAAACCGAACCGCTAGACCAAGATCCCGTGTTCCAGCTAAAAGGCAGCATGCTCGCCATTACCGTGCTGGAACTGGCCCGCAATGACCTCGACGCCCTGGACCGCCAACTGGCCGCCAAGGTCGCCCTGGCGCCGAACTTCTTCAACAACGCCCCGCTGGTGCTGGCGCTGGACAAGCTGCCGGCTGGCCAGGGCGTGATTGATTTGCCCGGCCTGATGCGCGTATGCCGTTCCCATGGCCTGCGCACCCTGGCCATCCGCGCCAGCCGCATCGAAGACATTGCCGCCGCCATCGCCATTGAACTGCCAGTACTGCCGCCGTCCGGCGCCCGCGAGCGTGCGCTGGAACCATTGGTCGGCGAAGAAAAGAAAAAACCGGAAAAACCACCCGAGCCTGCGATCAGGCCTACAAAGATCATCACCTCGCCGGTACGCGGCGGGCAGCAGATTTACGCCCAGGGTGGCGACCTTGTGGTGGTCTCCTCGGTCAGCCCGGGGGCGGAACTTCTTGCCGATGGCAACATCCATGTATACGGCCCGATGCGCGGACGCGCCCTGGCCGGCATCAAGGGGGATACCAAGGCACGTATTTTTTGCCAGCAGTTGACCGCCGAGCTGGTTTCCATCGCGGGTCAGTACAAGGTTTCCGAAGATTTGCGCCGCGATCCACTGTGGGGCGCTTCGGTACAGGTCAACCTGTCGGGCGATGTGTTGAACATCATCCGTCTTTAACGGATACTGCCGCATTTTCCAAGCATCTCTAGACTCTGATAGCAAAGCGAAACCGGCAAGACTTGTGTAGGACTTTTTGGAAGTTGGTGTTTTCCCATGGAAACCCCGTCTTTTTCCTGCAAAGGCTGTCCGCCTGCGGCGAGTTCCAAGAGATGTTTTTCAGGGACCGAAAGTCCTTTTTCCTTAGGGGTGAAACACCTTGGCCAAGATTCTCGTGGTTACATCCGGCAAGGGTGGTGTGGGTAAGACCACCACCAGCGCCGCTATCGGTACCGGCCTCGCTCTGCGCGGCCACAAGACAGTCATCGTCGACTTCGACGTCGGTCTGCGTAACCTTGACCTGATCATGGGCTGCGAGCGTCGCGTGGTGTATGACTTCGTCAACGTGGTGAACGGCGAAGCCAACCTGCAACAGGCCCTGATCAAGGACAAGCGCCTTGAGAACCTGTACGTACTGGCCGCCAGCCAGACCCGTGACAAAGACGCGCTGACCAAAGAAGGCGTCGGCAAGGTTCTCGCCGAGCTCAAGGAAACCTTCGAATACGTGGTCTGCGATTCTCCGGCCGGTATCGAAACCGGTGCTCACCTGGCGATGTACTTCGCCGACGAAGCCATCGTGGTAACCAACCCGGAAGTCTCCTCGGTACGTGACTCGGACCGTATGCTCGGCCTGTTGGCCAGCAAGTCCAAGCGCGCCGAAGAAGGCCAGGACCCGATCAAGGAACACCTGCTGCTCACCCGCTACAACCCGGAGCGCGTCAACAACGGCGAAATGCTCGGTGTTGAAGACGTGAAGGAAATCCTCGCCGTGACCCTGCTGGGCGTGATTCCGGAATCCCAGGCCGTCCTGAAGGCATCCAACCAGGGCGTACCGGTGATTCTCGACGACCAGAGCGACGCCGGCCAGGCGTACAGCGATGCCGTGGATCGCTTGCTGGGCAAGACCGTGGAACACCGCTTCCTCGATGTCAAGAAGAAGGGATTCTTCGAGCGTATCTTTGGAGGCAACTAAACAATGAAATTTCTCGACTTCTTTCGCGCCAACAAAAAGCCAAGTACCGCGTCGGTAGCGAAAGAGCGTCTACAGATCATCGTGGCGCACGAACGCGGCCAACGCAGCACGCCGGATTACCTGCCAGCCTTGCAGAAGGAACTGGTCGAGGTGATCCGCAAGTACGTCAATATCGGCAACGATGACGTGCATGTCGCCCTGGAAAATGACGGCAGCTGCTCGATTCTGGAACTCAATATCACCCTGCCCGATCGTTGATCGAAAGGGCGGTCGCCACGGCGGCTCGGTCACCTTGATCCCTTTTGGGGAACCGGGTGGGCGAGCCGCCGTTGGCGTTTGTTACGAGGCTGTTTAATGCCGCTGTCCAATATCCATATCCTGCATCAGGACGACGCTGTCCTGGTGGTGAACAAGCCGACCCTGCTGCTCTCGGTGCCTGGTCGCGCCGACGACAACAAGGATTGCCTGATCACCCGCCTGCAGGAAAACGGCTACCCCGAAGCCCGCATCGTCCATCGCCTGGACTGGGAAACGTCAGGGATCATCCTGCTGGCCCGGGACGCGGATACCCACCGCGAACTGTCCCGCCAGTTTCACGACCGCGAGACCGAAAAGGCCTACACCGCCCTGGCCTGGGGCCAACCGGCACTGGACAGCGGCAGCATCGACCTGCCCCTGCGCTATGACCCGCCGACCAAGCCCCGCCACGTGGTCGACCATGAGTTCGGCAAACATGCACTGACCTTCTGGAAAGTACTGGAGCGTTGCGGCGACTGGTGCCGCGTGGAACTGACACCCATCACTGGGCGCTCGCACCAGTTGCGCGTGCATATGTTGTCCATCGGGCATCCGTTGCTGGGTGACGGTCTGTACGCCCATGAACAAGCCCTGACCGCCTGGCCACGCCTGTGCCTGCATGCAAGCATGCTCAGCTTCACCCATCCGCAAAGCGGCGAGCGCCTGCGCTTCGAGTGCCCAGCCCCTTTTTGAAGGGCTGATGCGGTCAAATGTGGGAGCTGGCTTGCCTGCGATATCGGCGTGCCAGCCAATACATCTGGCACAGAAAGACCGCTATCGCAGGCAAGCCAGCTCCCACAGGGTTTGGTGTGGTTCTCGGCCCTGCACGCTCACTCCAAATATCTGGCCAATACGGTAAACTCTCGCCACTGCTGTCTGGAGCTATTTATGCGCGAAGCGTTGAATCAAGGCCTGATCGACTTCCTCAAGGCCTCCCCTACTCCTTTTCATGCCACTGCCGCCCTGGCCCAACGCCTGGAAGCGGCCGGTTACCAGCGTCTCGACGAGCGCGATACCTGGACCACCGAGGCCAACGGTCGCTACTACGTGACCCGCAACGATTCCTCGATCATCGCCTTCAAGCTCGGCCGCCAATCGCCGCTGCAGGACGGTATCCGCATGGTCGGCGCCCATACCGACAGCCCGTGCCTGCGGGTCAAGCCCCAGCCGGAGCTGCAACGCCAGGGCTTCTGGCAACTGGGCGTGGAAGTCTACGGCGGCGCGCTGCTGGCGCCCTGGTTCGACCGCGACCTGTCCCTGGCCGGGCGTGTCACCTTCCGCCGCGATGGCAAGGTCGAGAGCCAACTGATCGATTTCAAGCTGCCGATCGCCATCATTCCCAACCTGGCCATTCACCTCAACCGTGAAGCCAACCAGGGCTGGGCAATCAATGCCCAGACCGAGCTGCCGCCGATCCTGGCGCAGTTTGCCGGTGACGAGCGCGTGGATTTTCGCGCCGTGCTCACCGAACAGTTGGCCCGCGAGCATGGGTTGAATGCCGATGTGGTACTCGACTACGAGCTGAGCTTCTACGACACCCAAAGTGCCGCCGTGATCGGCCTCAATGGTGACTTCATCGCCGGGGCGCGCCTGGACAACCTGCTGTCGTGTTACGCCGGTTTGCAAGCCTTGCTCACCAGCGACACCGACGAAACCTGCGTGCTGGTGTGCAACGACCACGAAGAAGTCGGCTCCTGCTCGGCCTGCGGTGCCGATGGCCCGATGCTGGAACAGACCCTGCGTCGCCTGCTGCCAGAAGGTGAGGAATTCGTACGCACCATCCAGAAATCCCTGCTGGTGTCGGCAGACAACGCTCACGGTGTACACCCCAACTACGCCGAGAAACACGACGCCAACCACGGCCCGAAACTCAACGCCGGCCCGGTGATCAAGGTCAACAGCAACCAGCGCTACGCCACCAACAGCGAAACCGCCGGGTTCTTCCGCCACCTGTGCATGGCCCAGGAAGTGCCAGTGCAAAGCTTCGTGGTGCGCAGCGACATGGGCTGCGGCTCGACCATCGGCCCCATCACCGCCAGCCACCTGGGCGTGCGCACCGTGGACATCGGCTTGCCGACCTTTGCCATGCACTCGATCCGCGAGCTGTGCGGCAGCCATGACCTGGCGCATCTGGTCAAGGTGCTGGGGGCGTTCTACGCCAGTCGCGATTTACCCTGAGACCCAGGCGCGCCCATCGCGGGCAAGCCCGCTCCCACATTTGATCTGTGAATGCATTTCAGTGTGGGAGCGGGCTTGCCCGCGATGGGTTTCCAAACAGATATAAGGCTATCTGACTCACATCAACTGCACTTCTGCCAATCCGGCCTAGACTTGTCAGAACTTCCAGTCCGACAAGGCCGCCCCTCGCCATGATCTCAATGTCCTCATTCCACGCCATGCTGATCCCCATCGTGATCGGCATGATCATGCTCGCGGTCGGCTTCAACTTTCGCGACAAGCCTCTGGGCGTGTTTGGCATGTGGATCGGCATGCTGTTGATCCTCGGCACCGTGCTCTACAAGATCCTCGCCAAACTGGCGCAGTGACAAATGCGCTCGCATTGGGCATAGCGGCCTCGTACACTCGGTCAATTCGTCGTTTTCAAGGTTGACCGCCTCGTGTTCTCCCGTCTGTTTGCCCTGCCCTGCTACCTGCTGATCGCCCTGCTCACGCTGCTGCCAGTGATGCCCGCCCAAGCCGTGGGCTTGCCCGGGATGCTGGGCGGCTCCAGCAAGACCCAACCCCAGGCGGAAGTGCCCCTGGGGCAGTCGCTGGACGAAGTGATCAAAACCCTGGAAAACGACCAACAGCGCACCCAGTTGCTCAGCGACCTGAAGAAACTGCGCGCCGCCACGCAAAAGGCCCAGCCCGCCGCCGAACTCGGGGTACTCGGGTTGATCGGCAGTACGCTGTCGGGCTTTGAGCAGCAGTTTTCCGGCGCCGACAGCCCGTTGGGGCGCTGGTCCAATGAAGTCGACCTGGCCAAGGATGAACTGGCCGCCCTGATGTTGCCGGCCAGCGAATGGCTGCCGATCATCTTCGGTTTTGCCGTGATCCTGGCCGTATGGAGCCTGCTGGCCGCTGCGCTGATCTGGCTCAGCCACCGAGTGCGCGAGCGCTTCGGCCTGCCCGAAGAGCTGCCGCAGCACCCGCGCACCTGGGACATGTTGCGCTTTGCCCTGCGCAAGCTGGGCCCCTGGCTGATCGCTTTGGTGATTACGGTTTACCTCAGTTACGCCCTGCCTTCCTCCCTGGGCAAATCCCTGGCCATGGTGCTGGCCTATGCCTTGGTGGTCGGCACCTGTTTCTCGGCAATCTGCGTGATTGCGTTCTCCGTACTCGACGGCCCGCACCGCCACCGCGCGCTGTATATCCTGCGCCACCAGGCATTCCGCCCGCTGTGGTGGATCGGCAGTTTTGCCGCCTTCGGTGAAGCCTTGAGCGACCCGCGCCTGGTTGCCGCGCTCGGCCAGCATCTGGCCCACACCGCCGCGACCGTGGCCAATGTCATGGCGGCGTTGTCCACCGGGGTGTTTATCCTGCGTTTCCGCCGACCCATCGCGCACCTGATCCGCAACCAGCCGCTGTCGCGCCGACTGACCCGCCGCGCCCTCACCGATACGCTGTCGATCATCGGCACCTTCTGGTACATCCCGGCTCTTCTGCTGGTGGGCATCTCACTGTTCGCCACCTTCCTGTCGGCCGGCGACACCAGCACCGCCCTGCGCCAGTCGTTGCTGTGCACGGTGCTGCTGGTGTTGTGCATGGTGATCAACGGCCTGGTGCGCCGCCACGCTCTCAAGCCACAACGCGGGCACAAACGCCACGCGCTGTACTCCGAACGCCTCAAAGGCTTTGTCTACACCCTGGTGCACCTGGTGGTGTGGCTGGTATTTATCGAACTGGGGCTGCGGGTCTGGGGCCTGTCGATGATTCGCTTTACCGAAGGTGAAGGTCATGAAATAGCCGTGAAGCTGTTCGGCCTCGGTGGGACCTTGTTGTTTGCCTGGCTGATCTGGATCCTCAGCGACACGGCCATTCACCACGCCCTGACCCGCTCGCGCAAAGGCCTGGCCAACGCGCGTGCGCAAACCATGATGCCGCTGATCCGCAACGTGCTGTTCGTGACCATCTTTATCATCGCCGCCATCGTGGCCTTGGCGAACATGGGTATGAACGTCACGCCCCTGCTGGCCGGTGCGGGCGTGATCGGTATCGCCATTGGCTTTGGTGCGCAATCGCTGGTGGCGGACTTGATCACCGGCCTGTTCATCATCATCGAAGACTCCCTGGCCATCGACGACTACGTGGACGTCGGCGGCCACCTCGGTACCGTAGAGGGCCTGACCATCCGTACCGTGCGCCTGCGCGATATCGACGGCATCGTGCACACCATCCCGTTCAGCGAAATCAAGAGCATCAAGAACTACTCCCGCGAGTTCGGCTACGCGATCTTCCGGGTGGCGATCCCTTACAACATGGAAATCGACGACGCGATCAAACTGATGCGCGAGGTCGGCCATGCCATGCGCAACGACCCGCTGCAACGCCGCAATATCTGGTCGCCGCTGGAGATCCAGGGCGTGGAAAGCTTCGAGTCCGGCAGCGCGATCCTGCGCGCACGCTTCAAGACCGCGCCGATCAAGCAGTGGGAAGTGTCGCGGGCATTCAACCTGTCGCTCAAGCGGCATCTGGATGAAGCTGGGCTGGACCTGGCGACACCGCGCTTGAGCGTGCAAGTGCTGACCGCCGGCAGCGTGCAGGAGAAAGATCCACAACAATAAGCAAGGAGAGGTTGGTATGCGAATGAACGGTCTGACACACCAATGGGTTTTGGGTCTGCTCGGCGCGGTCGCGAGCAGTGCAGTGATCGCCGCCAGCAGCGGCCAGGACAGTGCCCGGGAAACCATTGCCGCCCAGGCAAAAATCCTCGAACCCAGCCTGTTGGAAACCCGCCGCGATATCCACGCCCATCCGGAACTGGGCAATACCGAAACCCGCACCGCCGAGTTGGTCGCCAAACAGTTGCGCGAACTCGGCCTTGAGGTGAAGACCGGGGTGGCCCGCACTGGCGTCGTCGCCATCTTGAAAGGCGCCCTGCCCGGCCCGACCGTGGCCCTGCGCGCCGACATGGATGCGCTGCCGGTCAAGGAAGTCGCCGACCTGCCCTTCGCCTCCAAAGCCAAGGGCACCTACCTGGGCAAAGAAGTCGACGTGATGCACGCCTGCGGCCACGACGCCCATACCGCTATCCTGCTGAGCACTGCGAAGATTCTTACCGGGATGCGCGAGCGACTGCCCGGCACCGTGGTGTTTTATTTCCAACCGGCCGAAGAAGGCCCCAGCGACTTTATCCCCGACGGCAAGAACACCTGGGGTGCGAAGATGATGGTGCAGGAAGGCGTGATGAAAGCGCCCAAGCCCGATGCGGTGTTTGGCCTGCATGTGTGGGCCGGTGTGCCTGCCGGGCAAATCGCCTACCGCCCGGGCCCCACCCTGGCCAGCTCCGATGACCTGCGCATCAGGATCCTCGGCAAACAGACCCACGCCGGCCGCCCCTGGGACGGTATCGACCCGATCACCGTTGGCGCGCAAACCATTGTCGGCCTGCAGACCGTGGTCAGCCGCCGTACCGATATTTCGTCATTCCCCTCTGTGGTGAGCATCGGCACCATCAACGGTGGCACCCGCTATAACATCATCCCCGAGTCGGTGGACATGAGCGGCACCATTCGCTCCTACGACTACGGTATCCGCCAGAAGCTGCATGCAGACGTGCGTCAAACCGTAGAGAAAATCGCCGAAAGCGGTGGCGCCAAGGCCGAAGTGACGATCATCGAGAAGTACGACCCCACCATCAACAACCCGGCGCTGACCGAGAAAATGCTGCCGAGCCTGCGCTGGGCGGCTCAGGATGACGTGGTGCAGGGCCCGTTGGTGGGTGGTGCCGAAGACTTCTCGTTCTATGCCAAGGAGGCGCCGGGGCTGTTTGTCTTCCTGGGGGTGACCCCAAGGGACCAGGACATGAGCAAGGCGGCGCCGAATCACAACCCAGGGTTCTTTGTGGATGAGTCGGCGTTGGTGGTGGGCGTGAGGACGCTGGCGTCGTTGGCGACGGATTACCTCTATACCCACACATCACTGTAATGCTTGATGTGGAGATGGCTTGCCCCCGACAGCTGTGTGTCAGCTAAACATTGGCTGGCTGATACACCGCAATCGGGGGCAAGCCCCCTCCCACATTTGAACCCAGGTGAATCAGTTGGCGAGGGCCGCGCCATCCATTTTCTGGCGCAGGCTCAACGGGCGCATGTCGGTCCACACTTCCTCGATATACGCCAGGCACTCCTTCTTCATGCCACTCTTGCCCACGGTGCGCCAGCCTTCCGGCACGGCCTTGTAGTCGGGCCAGATCGAATACTGTTCTTCATGGTTGACCACTACCTGAAAGAGGATGTCGTCGCGGTCAAATACTGAGGTCATTGCTGTTCTCCGTTGCTCAAAGGCTGGCTGCGCACCACGCGCAGCACTGATATCTGTAGAAACGTACCAAGGGCCTGGAAAATTACAGGCTGGCCACGGCCGCCGCCAAGGCGCGCCCGAAAATCTCAGCCACCTGGTCGACTTCGCCAGCGGTGATCACCAGCGGTGGCAGGAAACGCACCACACTGCCATGGCGCCCGCCCAGTTCCAGGATCAGCCCGCGCTTGAGGCATTCGCGCTGCACCAGCGGCGCCAGCTGGCGATGCACCGGCGGGTGGCCCTGACTATCAGGCGTGCCAGTCGGGTCTACCAGTTCCACCCCCAGCATCAGCCCACGCCCACGGATATCCCCCAGGTGCGGGAAGTCGCGCTGCAGGATGCGCAGGTGCTCGCCCAGGCGCTCGCCCATGGTCGCCGCATGGCCTGCCAGGTCGTGATCCTTGAGGTAGCGCATCACCGCCGAGCCCGCCGCCATCGCCATCTGGTTGCCGCGGAAGGTCCCGGCATGGGCGCCCGGCAGCCAGGTGTCGAGCCAGTCGCGATACACCACCACCGCCAACGGCAGGCTGCCGCCAATCGCCTTGGACATGACCACCACGTCCGGAATGATGCCGGCGTGTTCGAAGGCAAACATTTTGCCGGTACGCCCAAAACCGCTCTGGATCTCATCGACGATCAGCGCCACCCCCGCTTGCGCGGTGATACGGCGCAGGCCACGCAGCCAGTCGAGGTCCGCCGGGATCACACCGCCCTCACCCTGGACCACTTCGACAATCACCGCCGCTGGCAACAGCACGCCGGCTTCCGGGTCGTTGAGCAGGTTTTCCAGGTAATGCAGGTTGACCCGCACACCTTCGGCGCCACCCAGCCCAAACGGGCAACGGTAGTCATACGGGAATGGCAGGAATTGCACGCCATTGCCGAGCAAGGCGCCCAAGGGTTTCTTTGGCCCCAGGCTGCCCATCAAACTCAGCGCGCCCTGGCTCATGCCGTGATAGCCGCCCTGGAACGACAGCACGGTGCTGCGCCCGGTGGCAGTGCGCACCAGCTTCAACGCGGCTTCCACCGCATCAGTGCCGCTGGGGCCGCAGAACTGGATTTTCGCTTCTCGCGCCAGTTCCGATGGGAGCAAACCGAACAGGTCCTGCACGAATTGATCCTTGACCGGTGTAGTCAGGTCCAGAGTATGCAGGGGCAGTTCGTCGCTCAGCACTTGCTGGATGGCCTGGATCACCACCGGGTGGTTATGCCCCAGCGCCAGGGTTCCGGCGCCGGCCAGGCAGTCGATAAACCGACGCCCCTCCACGTCCTCCACGTAAATGCCCTTGGCGCGTTTGAGTGCCAGGGGGATGCGCCGTGGGTAGCTGCGGGCGTTGGATTCCTGCTGGCGCTGGCGGGCCAGCAGCGGGCTTTCGTCAAACTGATAGAGCGTTTCCGCGGCCTGCACCGGGGCGTCTTCGATACGGCTGGTAGCGACTGACATCTCTGGATCCCTCAATACGCTGATGATCGTGACCAAACTGCCGATCCGTTGGCGTCTGGCCCAAGGGCATGCGCACGGATTTCCTGTTGTGGAGACGCTTCAGGTGCACGGGGATTTAGGAGGTTGGTCGGATATTTACCGATAGTGGGGAGATTAAAATGTGGGAGCGGGCTTGCTCGCGAAGGCAGTGTGTCAGTCGCTGCATCTGTTACGGCACTACCGCTTTCGCAGGCAAGCCAGCCCCACATTTGAACAGCGCTCAGCTCCGAAGCCCGCGGTATTTTTCATTCAGCGCATAAAGAATCGCGCACGTCTCTGCATCCAGGAATCCACAATAATCCCGTGGCCGAAAGTGCATCTGGAACGCCCGGGTGCGCTGTTCAAAGGCCCGGCGATTCTGCGCGGGCTTGTAGCCATAACGCTGAAACGCCCGCTCCACTTCGACCTCCTGCGGCAAGCCGAGACAAAAGCGGCGCTGGTACATCGCCCGGCTCGATTCATCAAACCAGGCCCCGATGCCGGCCTCATGCAGCACACGCCAGGGCAACCGAGGCCCAGGGTCGCTCTTGCGCCAGTAGGCCACGTCCGAATGCCCGAGCCAGTCAGTGGGGCCCACCTGCGGATAGCGCTCCAGCAGGTCGCGAAGCAATTCAATCAGTAGGTCAATCTGTGCCGGTGCGTACTCCGGAAAGGTAAAGACCCCCGCTTCATCCCGCGCCAGGTTGACGATTTCAATGCCCACCGAGCGGCTGTTGAGATCGGCCTTCCCCGCCCAATAGCTCACGCCTGCGTGCCAGGCGCGCTGGTCCTCGTTCACCAGGCGAAACACCCGCAGCTCTTCATAACCGGCAGCGCGGTAGCTGGGTTCAGCGGGGTCGGGCAGCAGATAGTGGGCGCTGACGCCATCTTGGGTGAGGGTGCGTAGCGAGGAAGCAAAGGGCGCGGCCGTGTAGTGCACAAGCACCTGCTGCACGGATTCGCCGCGGCGGTCGTTGAAATCCCTGGCGGGGAAACTGGTGTCGATCACCAACATAAGAACAGTCCTTTTCAATTCAGGCCGACTCATTCGGCCCGTTCAAGCGCAAAAAAATTACCGCCATCCTGAAGGCTTGAGCCTCAGGCGGGCGGTAATTATTTGCCACGTGAATAGGACTGCTCAGCGCCGCAACGGCATGCCCAGGTCGACCCGCATACCATCGGGCTGGCTGTCGAAGTGCAACGAGCAGGAACAGCGCTGCACGATCGCCTGGACAATCGCCAGGCCCAGGCCACAGCCTTCGCTGCTGCCATTGCGCCAGAAGCGTTGGGTGAGGTATTGCAGGTCTTCGCTGGAGATCTGCTGGCCATGGTCACGCACGCGGAACACCACATTATCCGGGGTAGAAAACACCTGCAGTTCCACGCGGGTATCGGCCGGGGTATGGCGCAAGGCGTTGTCCAGCAGGTTACGCAAGGCCGCGACGGCAAGGCCCACAGGCATTGCCACTGGAACAGGGGAAAGATCCGGCGCCAGGATCAGATCAATGCGTGAATTGTCGCCGGCGTTGGCATCCTGGATCGCCAACCGGGCGACTTCCTCGGCACTGGACTGCAGGCCATCGTCAAACGACAGGCTACCCTCCACCCGCGCCAGCAACAACAGTTGCTCCAGGGTGCGATGCAAGCGATCGGCGCCCTCCTCGGCGTGCGCCAGGGACTGGTCGCGGGCAGCTCCCTCGGTCATGCGCGCGACTTGCAGGTGGGTCTTGATCGCGGTCAACGGGCTGCGCAGTTCATGGGCGGCGTCACCGGTCAAGCGACGTTCGCGCTCGATGGTCTTGGCGATGCGCTGCAGCAATTGGTTCTGGGTGTCGAGCAACGGCTTGAGTTCACTGGGCAGCGGGTGAATCTGCAGAGGCTCGAGGGAGTCGACACTGCGCCGCATCAGGGCATCCCGCATACGGTTGAGCGGCACCAGGCTCTGGCCAATGCCCAGCCACAACAGGCACAGGCAGCCCAGCAATGCCACGCCGACCGGCACCGACGCCGCCAGCAGGATCGACAGGTTGAGGGCTTCACGCTCCACCTGGCGGTCGGCGGTGGTGATCAGCAAGTCGCCACGGGACAGGGTAAAACTGCGCCAGCCCACGCCGTCGATGATCTGGTCGCGAAAGCCGCTGCGGCGCGACTCCAACCCTTCCTCCGGCGTGGTATGGCTGCGCGCCAGGATCTCGCCACGCAAGGAGCTGACCTGGCAAGCCATGCCACCCGGCACATTCAGTTGTTCGGTGCGCAAATGCGCGCCCCCGCTGACGCTGGCCAGGCCCGGCATCTGCTCGGTGAGCCCGGCTACCATGCGCGCCGAAGCCACCAGACGCTGGTCGAGGGAAAACATCATCTGGTTGCGCAAGTCGTTGAGCATCCAGGCGGCCGCCAGCACCCAGATCAGTACAAAAGCGGCGCCCAGCTTGAACGTCAGGCGCAGACGCAAGCTCATCACGGCGTGTTTTCTCCGCCATCAGCCGTGCCGAGGCGATAGCCCAGCCCCCTGACGGTTTCGACGATGCCATTGCCCAACTTGCGCCGCAGGTGGTGGATATGCACGTTGAGGGCGTTGCTTTCCAGTTCGTCGCTGAAGCCGTAGACGCTGTCCTTGAGCTGTTCGCTGGACAGTACGCGGCCCTTGTTGTGCAACAGCGCCTGCAACAACGCCTGTTCACGCCGGGACAGGTCCACCGGCTGGCCGCCGAGGAAGGTCTCGCGGCTGCTGGGGTCGTAGGCCAGGCGGCCATGTTCGATCAGGTTGACGCTGCGCCCCGCCACCCGGCGCAACAGGGTTTGCAGGCGGGCGGCGAGTTCGCGCAAGTCGAAAGGCTTGAGCAGGTAGTCGTCGGCGCCGGCTTGCAGGCCGTCGACGCGGTTGGTCACCGAGTCCCGCGCGGTGAGGATCAGCACCGGAATCTCCAACCCCTGGCTGCGCTGTTGTTGCAGCAGCTTGAGGCCGTCTTCGTCGGGCAGGCCGAGGTCGAGCACCATGATGTCGAAGGCCGCGGCCTTGAGCATTGCCCGCGCAGCCGAGGCCGTGGCCACGCGCTCCACGGTAAAGCCCTGGGCGGTCAGGCCGGCCACGATGCCACTGGCGATCAGTTCGTCGTCTTCACAGACCAGTACGTGCATGGTTAACCCTTCATGAAAGATGGCGCGATTAGAAAAGCCACGGATTAAGCGCGCATTATGCCGCTAAAGTTCGCAACACCGGACAATCCCTACGCTCTAGAATAGCGGCGGTTAATCATCGGTTAATCAACGCCACACATTGTGTGCCTCACTTGCATCGAACTAAGGCTTGACCATGCGGCATCTGTTTACCTTTCTGCTGGTGTTGTTTGCGGGATTCGCCCAGGCAGCGCCGGGCAGCCCCTTCGAAACCAAACCCGACTTCCTCCCGGTAGGCAAAGCCTTCGCCTTTACCTCCGAACGTCTTGAAAGCGGCGAAACCCAGCTGTTTTGGCAGATTGCCGACGGTTACTACCTGTACCAGCAACGCATGAAGTTCGACGGCCTGGCCGAAAAACCCGTGCTGCCCGAGGGTGAAGCTCATAGCGACGAGTTCTTTGGTGAACAACAGGTGTATCGCCAGGGCCTGGAAGTGAAGATCCCCGCTGGTACCACCGGCCAGGTCAAGCTCGGCTGGCAGGGCTGCGCCGATGCGGGCCTGTGCTATCCGCCACAGTCGATCACCGTGGACCTGGGCGGCAACCCGGCCGTCGCCGCGACCGCGCAAGCCCAGGATCAAAGCCTGGCCAGCGGCCTGCAGCAGCGCAGCCTGGGGTGGAGCCTGCTGGTGTTCTTCGGCCTGGGCCTGCTGTTGGCATTTGCGCCCTGCTCGTTGCCGATGCTGCCGATCCTCGCTGGCCTGGTGGTCGGTAGCGGCGCCAGCCCGCGTCGCGGCTTTGCCCTGGCCGGCAGCTACGTGGTGTGCATGGCGCTGGTGTATGCCGCCCTGGGGGTGATGGCCGCGTTGCTCGGCGCCAACCTGGCGGCGTTACTGCAAACCCCGTGGATCCTCGGCAGCTTTGCGGCGTTGTTCGTGCTGCTCGCCCTGCCGATGTTCGGCTTCTTTGAACTGCAACTGCCCGCCTTCCTGCGCGACCGCCTCGATAACGTCAGCCGCCAGCAAAGCGGTGGCAGCCTGGTGGGTGCCGGTGTGCTCGGCGCGTTGTCCGGCCTGCTGGTGGGGCCGTGCATGACCGCGCCCCTGGCTGGCGCCCTGCTGTACATCGCCCAGAGCGGCAATGCGCTTCACGGGGGGCTGATCCTGTTTGCCATGGGCATCGGTATCGGCATCCCGCTGTTACTGCTGGTCACCGTGGGCAATCGCTTCCTGCCCAAGCCGGGCACCTGGATGAACGTGCTCAAGGGCATCTTCGGCTTCCTGTTCCTGGGCACCGCGGTGCTGATGATTCGCCCAGTGGTCGGCGACAGCCTGTGGATCGGCCTGTGGGGCGCCCTGGCGCTGGTGATGGCTTATTGTGGCTGGGCGCTGGCCCGTGAGCCCGGCCTGGCGGCCAAGGTATTCGGCGCTGGTTCCCTGGTGCTGGGCCTGTGGGGCGCGGTGCTGGTGGTGGGGGCGGCCGGCGGCAGCGATGAGCTGTGGCAACCCTTGAAGGTTTACAGTGGCTCAAAGGTCGCCGGTGCACCGAGCGCCCACGATGCCTTCACCACGATCAACGACCCGGCCGTGCTGCAAAGCCAGTTCGACAGCGCCAAGGCCCAGGGCCAATGGGTGCTGCTGGACTACTACGCCGACTGGTGCGTGTCGTGCAAGATCATGGAGAAACAGGTGTTCGGCAAACCCGAGGTGATGGACGCGCTCAAAGACGTGCGCCTGTTACGCCTGGACGTCACCGCCGACAACGCCGCCAGCCGCGAGCTGCTGGGCCGCTACAAAGTTCCTGGGCCACCGAGCTTCGTGTGGATCGGCCCGGACGGTGAAGAACGCCGCGCCCAACGCATCACCGGCGAAGTAGACGCCGCTGCCTTCCTGCAACGCTGGACCCAGACGCGGGACGCTCTCTGATGCTGACCCTCACCATCGGCACCTTCGCCATCGCCTTGAATCACCTGCTGCTGATCAGCGCGCTGATTCTCGCCACCCTGGTGGGCTGGCGCGTGGCCAAGCGCGGCGGCGAAAACCCGGAGTCGGTGCTGTTCAGCCTGTTTCTGCTGGGCCTGCTCGCCGCCCGCGTCAGCTTTGTGCTGATGTACTGGAGTTATTACAGCAACGACTGGGTAGAGATGGTCGACCTGCGTGACGGCGGCTTTCTCGCCTGGCCAGGGATCATCGCGCTGATCCTTGGCGCGCTGGTCTACGGCTGGCGTCGCCCTGCCCTGCGCAAGCCGCTCAGCGCCGGGGTGATCACCGGCCTGTTGTTCTGGGGCATGACCAGCCTGTCTCTGAGCCTGTACGAAAAAGGCACGCGCCTGCCGGATATCACCCTGCGCAATGCCAATGGCGAGGTGGTGCAACTGGCGGATTATCAAGGCGGCCCGTTGGTGATCAACCTCTGGGCCACCTGGTGCCCGCCGTGCCGACGCGAAATGCCGGTGCTGGAAAACGCCCAGCGCATGCGCCCCGATGTGACCTTCCTGTTCGTCAACCAGGCCGAAAGCATGCAGAGCGTCAGCACCTACCTGGCCACCCAGGGCCTGAACCTCGACAATGTGCTGTTCGACGCCAGCGGCCGCCTCGGCCAGGCTGTGGGTTCCATGGCGCTGCCGACCACGTTGTTCTACCAAGCCGATGGGCGCCTGATCAACAGCCACCTGGGCGAACTCTCCGAAGCCAGCCTGGCCCGTGCCATGGAACCCTTCGACAACACCACGACAAGGAAACCGACATGCCTCGCCTCCGCCACCTGCTGACCCTGCTGCCTTTGACGCTAGCCGCTACGCTGGCCCAGGCCGAAGACCTGCCGGCCCCGATCAAACAGATCGAAGCCAAAGGTGCCAAGATCATCGGCAAATTCGATGCCCCCAGCGGCCTCACCGGCTATGCCGCCCAGTACCAGAACCGTGGCATGGCCCTGTACCTGACCGCCGACGGCAAGCACGTGATCGCGGGCAACCTGTACGACGCCCAAGGCAATGACCTGAGCACCGCGCCCCTGGAAAAACTGGTGTACGCGCCGATGGCCAAGGAAGTCTGGGCCAAGATGGAAAACAGCAGCTGGATCCAGGATGGCGATAAAAACGCCCCGCGCACCGTCTACCTGTTCAGCGACCCCAACTGCCCGTACTGCAACATGTTCTGGGAACAGGCCCGCCCGTGGGTGAAGGCCGGCAAGGTGCAGTTGCGCCACATCATGGTCGGCATCATCCGCGAAGACAGCCCAGGCAAATCCGCCGCCCTGCTCGCCGCCAAAGACCCGCAAAAAGCCCTGCAAGAACACGAAGCCGCCGGCAAGGGCAGCAAGCTCAAGGCGCTGGAAAAGATCCCCGCCGAGGTCGAGGCCAAGCTTGATGCCAATATGAAGCTGATGGATGAACTGGAGTTGTCGGCGACGCCGGCGATCTTCTATCTGGATGACAAGGGTGGGTTGCAGCAGCAGCAAGGGGCGCCTTCGCCGGATAAGTTAGTGAAGATTCTCGGACCAAAATAAGCGCCGCCCTCGCGGGCGCCATCGCAGGCAAGCCAGCTCCCACATTTGAATGTATTCACAACTCAACATGTGGGAGCTGGCTTGCCTGCGATGAGCATAGGTATCTACACAACTTCGGCACGACGCTAAATCTGTGGCGAGGGAGCTTGCTCCCGTGACGGCCTGGCAGCCGACACAGATATAACTGATGCCCCGCGATCCAAGGTGGGAGCTGGCTTGCCTGCGAAGACGGCCTGACAGTCAACACAGTTGGACCGTGTACATATCCATTCCTGCGGTAACGGCCACTTAGGGTTCCGCCCTGACGGCGGCTCGCGCAAAAGTAAGCAAAACGCTCTTGCCCCACCACTCGGCACCTCGCTTAGGCTCGGTGTGCCCGTAATCCGCCAGCGTGGTTTAACGGGGCGCCTAAGATCAAAAGCGGCTCGCTTCGCATCGTGGTTACCGTTGAGCTTACAGAGTTATGTAAATACCTATGCTGCAATGAGGCCCTGACAGACAACGAAGATCAAAGCCCTTCCAACTCCGCCATCAAATCACTCAACCGATCCACCTTCTCGGCACTGATCTCATTGCCTGCCACCCCCTCGATATACTCGGCCAACTCCGCCACGGTGCTGCACTCGAACATCGCCCGCAACGGCACATCGCGTTGCAGTGTCTTCTGCACCCGCGAGGCAATCTGCGTGGCCAGCAGCGAATGCCCGCCCAGTTCGAAGAAGTTGTCCTGCACCCCGACCCGTTCGACCTTCAGCACCTCGGCCCAGATACCCGCCAACGTGGTTTCCAGCTCAGTGCGCGGCGCCACATAGTCCTGATTGTGCAACTGGCCGATCTCCAGGGCCGGCAGGGCCTTGCGGTCGAGCTTGCCGTTGGCATTCAGGGGCAGGCGCTCAAGCCATAGCCAATGCAGTGGCACCATGTATTCCGGCAGTTCGCTACGCAGGCGTTGCTTGACGCGCTCCAGCTGTTCACTCGGTTCCAGCGTGGCGTCGGCGGCCACCAGGTAGCCGACCAGATGTTTGCCATTGGCTCCCTCTTGCACACCCACCGCCGCGTCGCGCACCTGCGGTTGTTCATGCAGGCGCGCTTCGATTTCACCCAGTTCGATGCGGTAGCCGCGAATCTTCACCTGGTGGTCGATACGACCGACATACTCCAGCACCCCATCGCTGCGACGCCGTGCCAGGTCACCGGTACGGTAGAGGCGCTCACCAGGCGCGCCAAAGGGGTTGGGTACAAACACCTGGGCGGTGCGCAGCGGATCGCTGACATAGCCACGACCGACACCGGTGCCGGCGACGCACAACTCGCCCACCGCCCCTTGAGGCACCAGCTCTAAAGCGCCGTCCAGCAGGTACAAGCGGTTGTTGTCGGTCGGCGTACCAATCGGCAGGTAAGTGCCACGGGTCGACGCCAGATCGACGCGGAAGAACGCCACATCATCGGAGCATTCCGCCGGGCCGTAGGCATTCACCAGGCCAATCTGCGGGTAACGCAGCAGCCACTGATGGGCCAGCTCAGGTGGCATCGCCTCCCCGGTAGGCAGCATCCAGCGCAGGCCCTCGAGGCTGATACGCTCCTGGGCCAGCATGCCCTGGATCAGCGACGGCACACTCTCCAGCACGGTGATGCCCTGTGCTTGAACGTGGGCCAGCAACCCTTGCGGATCATGGGCGATGGTATTGGGCACAATGTCCACCCGTGCGCCAAACAGCGGCGCGGCGAGGAACTGCCACACAGAAATATCGAAGCTTTGCGACGCGGTCTGGGCAATCACATCGGCATCGCTCAGGTTCAGGTACGGCACCTTGCTCAACTGGTTATTGAGCATGCCACGCTGTTCGACCATCACGCCCTTGGGCAAGCCGGTGGAACCCGAGGTGTAGATCACGTAGGCAAGGTTGTCCGGGCCGCTGTAGACACCGGGGTTTTCGCCACGGGCGGGCACTTCCTCCCACACCAGCAGTTGGCAATCAACCCCTTGCAGCAACTCGACGGCCTGCTCGCGGCACGCCTCGGTGCACACCAGCAGCGGCGTGCGGCTCATGTCGATGATGCGGCTCAGGCGCGGGCCGGGCAGCCCTGGGTCCAGCGGCAGGTAACCGGCACCGGCCTTGAAGCTGCCGATGATCATGCCGAGCAAGTCCAACCCACGTTCAGCCAGCAACGCCACCGGTTGGTCCAGGCCCACACCGGCCGCAATCAACGCGTGGCCCAGGCCGTTACTGCGGCGGTTCAGTTCGTCGTAGCTCCATTGCTGGCTCAGGCAACTGGCGGCGATGCGCTGCGGATGCTCTGCCACCTGGGCCTCGAACAGCTCGATGTAGCTCGTCTCCAGCGGATAGGCTCGCTCACTCTGGTTACAGCCCGCCACCAGGAATTCACGTTCCTGCTCGCCAATCAGCGCCAGCTCGGCCATGTCGCCATGGAAGCCCTGCACCAGCGCCAGCAACAGGCGCTTGAACTCAGCGAGCATGCCTTGCACGGTGCTTTCGTCGAAGTAACGCTGGTCGTAGGACAGGTGCAAGCCGAGGTCATCGCCGGGGTAGCACACCGCCGTCAGCGGGAAGTTGGTGTGGGTACGCCCGGAATCCGAGGTGGCGTTCAGGCTTTGCGCACGGTCCAGCACCGAGACTTCCACTGGCGCGTTCTCAAACACGAACAGGCTGTCGAACAGCGGCTGGCCCTTGGGCAATTCGCTGTGTTCCTGGATCGTCACCAACGGCAGGTATTCGTACTCGCGCAGTTGCATATTGCTGTCGAGCAAGGCGCTCAACCACTGGCGCACGCTGCACGTCTGGCCGTCCTCGGGCAGTTTCACCCGCAGCGCGATACTGTTGATAAACAGCCCCACGGTGCGTTGCATCTCGGGCATGTCCACCGGGCGCCCGGCCACGGTGACGCCGAACAGCACGTCGCGATCGCCACTCAAACGCCGCAGCACCAGGGCCCACGCCGCCTGGGCGAACGTGTTGACGGTAAGCTGATGCGCCTGGGCCAGTTCGCGCAGTTGCGCACCGTCGCGGGCATCCAGGCGGGTGTAGCAGTCGCCGACCACCATGCCGCCACTGCCGCCGGCGTGTTCGCGCAAGAACGGGCGGTCACTCGGGATCGGCGTGGCGCGCTCGAAGCCCTGCAAGTTTTGCTGCCACCACTGGCGCGCCTCGTTGAGGTCCTGGCGTTGCAGCCAGGCAATGTAGTCGCGATAGCGCGGCGGCGTCGCCAGTTGCGCATCGCGGCCTTCGCCCAGGGCTGTGTAGATATCGAAGAAGTCATTCATCAGCAGCGAACGGCACCAGGCATCGATCAGGATGTGGTGGTTGCTCATCATGAACCAGTAGCGCGCCTCGCCCACGCGAATCAGGCGCAAGTGGAAAGGCGCCTGGTTGAGCAGGTCAAAACCGGCTTCGCGCTCGGCCTTGAGCAAGGCTTGCAGACGCGGCTCCTGCTGATCCTGCGGGTCGGCGCTCCAGTCCAGGTATTCGATCGGCGTGCTGCCGGGCTTGTGGATCACTTGCAGCATGTCTTCGCCGACGTTCCAGCAGAACGAGGCACGCAAGGCTTCGTGGCGGGCGATCACCGCTTGCCAGGCCTGGGCAAAACGCTCCGGCTCCAGGGCGCTGTTGATGCGGTAGCGGTCCTGCATGTAATACAGGCCCGTGCCCGGCTCCAGCAGGGTGTGCAGCAGCAAGCCCTCCTGCATCGGGGTCAGCGGATAGACGTCTTCGATGGCGCTGGCCGATACCGGCAAGGCGTCCAGTTGCACCTGGGTCAGGTGCGCCAGGGGGAAGTCGGACGGCGTGAGGCCGCCGGCATCGTCCTGCAGGCAATGAGCGATCAGGCTGTGCAATTCGGCCAGGTAAGCTTCGGCCAGATCGCGAATTACCTGCTGATCATGCCGCTCACGGCTGAACGTCCAGCGTAGCACCAGCTCGCCGCCGTAGACCTGGCTGTCGATGCTCAGTTCATTGGGCAACGGCGCATCCGGGTCATGGGCCAGGCCGGCGGATTCCTCCAGCGGGTGGAACAGCGCATCAGTGCCAAAGCTCTGGTCGAACTGACCCAGGTAGTTGAAGGTAATCTGCGCGCTCGGCAATGCGGCCATGCTCTGCTTGCACAGGTCATCGGCCAGGTAACGCAGCACGCCATACCCCAAACCTTTATGGGGCACGCCACGCAGTTGCTCCTTGATCGCCTTGATCGAGTCGCCGTGCTCGGCCAGCGGCGTCAGGCGCAACGGGTAAGCACTGGTGAACCAACCCACGCTGCGGGTCAGGTCGATGTCATCGAACAAGGTTTCGCGGCCATGGCCTTCCAGTTGGATCAGTGCCGAGGCCTGCCCGCTCCAGCGGCACAGCACGCGGGCCAGGGCGGTCAGCAACAGGTCGTTGACCTGGGTGCGATAGGCACTCGGCGCCTGTTGCAGCAACTGCCGGGTGCGCTCGGCATCCAGGCGCACGCTCACCGTTTCGGCATCGCTATTGCGCCGCGCACCTTGGGGACGCTGTACTGGCAAGGCCAAGGCGGGGCCAGCCAATTGCGCTTGCCACAGGCTCAACTCTTCGCGCAGGGATTCACTGTGGGCATAGGCTTGCAAGCGCGCAGCCCAATCACGCAGCGCGCTGGTTTTGGCCGGCAGGCTGACGGACTGGCCTTCACTGAGTTGGCGATAAACGTTTTGCAGGTCTTCCAGCAGGACGCGCCACGACACGCCGTCCACCACCAGGTGATGGATGGCGATCAGCAAGCGCTGCTGGCCTTGCGGCCCGTCCACCAGCAAGGCGCGCAGCAGCGGCCCCTGTGCCAGGTCGAGGCTGCGCTGAGTGTCGGTGAACAACGCCGTGCACGCCTGCATGTCGCGCACCTGCGCCTGCAGCAGCACGCCGCCTTCCGGCACGCCCAGGTGTTCGGCATGCCATTGCGCATCGCGCGGGGTAAAGCTCAAGCGCAGCGCGTCGTGGTGTTCCAGCACCGCCAGCAGCGCTTGCTCCAGGCGATGGGCATCGAGCAGTTGCAGTGGCTTGAGCACCAACGCCTGGTTCCAGTGCTGGCGCGCCGGGATATCGGTGTCGAAGAACCAGTGCTGAATCGGCGTGAGGCCCGAGGGACCGGTCAGCAGCCCTTGCTCGGCGATGACGCGCTCCGAGCGGGTGGCCACGGCAGCCAGGCTCTGAACCGTCTGGTGCTGGAACAGGTCACGGGGGCTGAAATGAATGCCGACCTGGCGCGCCCGGCTCACCACCTGGATCGACAGAATCGAGTCGCCGCCCAGTTCAAAGAAGTTATCGTCGAGGCCCACTTGCTCCACGTTCAGCACCGCGCACCAGATGGCGGCCAGGCTGTGTTCCAGCTCGCTGCGCGGCGCCACGTAGGCTTGGCGATTGGCCTCTGGGTCCGGCTCAGGCAAGGCGCGGCGGTCGAGCTTGCCGTTGGCGGTCAGCGGCATGCTCTGCAGCACGATCAGATGCGCGGGCACCATGTAGTCCGGTAGTTGCGCCTTGAGGTGCGCCTTCAACGCGTCGCGCAAGGCGGCGTGCTCGGCATCGCTGACCAGGTACGCCACCAATTGCTTGCCGCTCGGCGCATCCAGTGCCAGCACCACCGCTTCGCGCACAGCGTCATGTTCGAGCAAGCGCGTTTCGATTTCGCCCAGTTCGATGCGAAAACCGCGGATCTTCACCTGATGGTCGATGCGCCCCAGGTACTCCACCAGGCCATCGGCGCGTTGGCGTACCAGGTCGCCGGTGCGATACAGGCGCCCGCCCTTGCCAGCAAACGGGTCTGCGACAAAGCGCTCCGCCGTCATCCCCGGCCGCTGGTGATAACCCTGGGCCAGGCCGGCGCCACCGATGTACAGCTCGCCGCTGGCGCCCTGAGGCACCAGCGCCAGGTCGGCGTCGAGAATGTAAGCCACGCGCTCGCCGACGATGCTGCCGATCGGCACGCTGCCAGCGCCCTCCTCCAACTGCTCGGGCGCCAGGCTGGCCAGGGGCATCACCACGGTTTCGGTGGGGCCGTAGGCGTTGAAGAACAATTGGGGCGTGAACGCTGCGCGGATGCGTTGCAGGTGTTCGCCGGTCAAGGCTTCGCCACCGGTGATGCACATGCGCACCGGCAGCGTCTGTTGCTGGGTCGCCAGCCACTGCGCCAACTGGCTGCCGTAGCTCGGGGTGAAACCGAGCACATTGATGCGATGGGTACGGATCAGCGCGCAGATTTCTTCGGCATCCCACTGGCCCTGGGCGCGCAATACCACCCGCGCCCCGCACAGCAGCGGCACCAGCAAACGCTCGGTGGCAGCGTCGAAGTTGATCGAGTAAAAGTGCAGCTCGCAGTCATCCGGGCGCATATCAAAGCGCTCGATCACCGCCTGGCAATGCATGGCGATCTCACCGTGGGACACCACCACGCCTTTGGGCTTGCCCGTGGAACCCGAGGTGTAGATGAGGTACGCCTGGTGTTGCGCCAGACTCACGAACGGCAGCGCTTCGGCGGGGTAATTGGCCAGCACCGGCGAGTCATCCTCCAGGCACCAGCACGCCACCGTCGCCGGCAACTCACCCAGAGCTTCGAACAGGGCCGCATCACTGAGCAGCAGGCCGATGTCACTGTCTTCGATCATGTAATGCAGGCGGTCCAGCGGGTATTCCGGATCCAGCGGCACATAGGCACCGCCGGCCTTGAGGATCGCCAGCAAACCGACGACCATTTCCAGCGAACGCGGCAGCGCCAGGCCGACGCGCACCTGCGGGCCCACGCCACGCTCGCGCAGCATCCAGGCCAGGCGGTTGGCGCGCTCATCCAGTTGCGCATACGAGAGGGTCACACCGGCAAAGGTCAGCGCCGGGGCCTCCGGCCGCTGGCTGGCCTGCTGGCTGAACAGTTGATGGATGCACTGGTCGAGGCGATGCTCGCCCTTCTCCACCCCCAGGCTGTCTTGCAAGGCGCGTTGTTCATCCGCGCTCAGCAACGGCAATTCGCTGAGGCGCTGGCCGGGATCGGCGACCAACGCTTCGAGCAGGTTGCGCCAATGCTCGGCCATGCGCGCAATACGCGGCTCGTCGAACAGGTCGGTGCTGTAGGTCAGGCAGCAACCCAGGCGATGGTCGAGGTCGGTGACTTCCAGGTTGAGGTCGAACTTGGTCGCCCGCGCATCGTTGGCCAAGTACTCCACGGTCATGCCAGCCAGTTGGCGGCTTTGCTGGAATTCCCAGCGCTGCACGTTGCACATCACCTGGAACAACGGGTTGTACGCCGCGCTGCGCGGCGGTTGCAGGGCTTCCACCAGATGGTCGAACGGCAGGTCCTGATGGGACTGGCCCTCGATCACGGTATGGCGCACCTGCTCGAACAGCTCGCTGACCCGCATCTGCCCGTTGAGCTGGCAACGCAGCACCTGGGTATTGAGGAACGCGCCAATCAAGCCTTCGCTTTCCGGACGGATACGGTTGGCCACTGGCGCGCCGATGCGCAGGTCGGTCTGGCCGCTGTAGCGGTAGAGCAACACTGCCAGGGTCGCGGTCATGGTCATGAACAGCGTGAGGCCGTGCTGGGCGTTGAAGGCACGCACGCGGGCGGCCAGCTCGTCGCTCAAATCAAACCGGTACAGCTCGCCCCGGTGGCTTTGCACCGGTGGCCGCGGACGGTCGCCGGGCAGTTCCAGCAACGGGTGTTCGTTGCCCAGTTGGGCGGTCCAGTAGTCCAGCTGACGCTGGCGCTCACCGGCTTCCATCCACTGGCGTTGCCACACGCTATAGTCGAGGTACTGCACCGGCAACGCTGGCAGCGGTGAGTCGCGCTCGTCGATAAAGGCTTCGTACAAGGCGCTGAGTTCACGGGCAAAGATGTCCATGGCCCAGCCTTCGGTGACGATATGGTGCAGGGTCAGCACCAGGTAATGTTCCTGCTCGCCGGCCTTGACCAGGCAGGCGCGCAACAGCGGCCCGGTTTCCAGGTTGAACGGCGTGTGCGCCTCGACATCGGCCAGTTGCTGCAAACGCTGCTGGCGCTGCGGCTCATTCAGCGCGGAGAAATCCTGCCAGTCCATGCGCACGCCGGTTTGCGCCGAGACCTTCTGACAGGCCACACCATCGACACTTGGGAAGGTGGTGCGCAGGGTTTCGTGACGCATGATCAAGGCCTGCAAGGCGGCCTCGAAACGCCCCACATCCAGCACGCCGCGCAGGCGCGCCATGCCGCCGACGTTGTAGGCCGGGCTGTCCGGTTCCATCTGCCAGAGGAACCACATGCGCTGCTGGGAATAGGACAAGGGCACCGGCTGGCTGCGGTCGGCCTTGCCGATGGCCGTCTGTTGGTTGCGCTGGCCCGCCGCCTGGATCAGCCCGACCTGCTGGGCAAAATCGCCCAGCACGCTGGCTTCGAACAGGGTGCGCAGGGGCAGTTCGACGTCACAGGCCTGGCGGGTGCGGGAGATGATTTGCGTGGCCAGCAACGAGTGCCCGCCGAGTGCGAAAAAGTCATCGCGCAGGCCGATGCGTGGCAGGCCAAGCACCTCGCGCCAGATCGCGGCGATTTGCAGTTGCAAAGGTGTGTGCGGTTCGACGTGTTCGCGGGTTTGCCATACCGGCTCTGGCAAGGCACGCCGGTCGAGCTTGCCGCTGGGGCTCAGGGGCATGGCGTCCAGGCGCATCAGCAGCGCGGGCACCATGTACTCCGGCAACTCGGCGGCCAGGGCGGTTTTGACCCTTTGCTCATCCAGTTCGGTGTCGGCGGTGTAGTAGCCGATCAACTGTGCATCACGCACCAGCACCACGGCCTGGGCAATGCCTACCTGGGCCAGCAGGCGCGCTTCGATTTCTTCCGGCTCCACCCGGAACCCCCGCAGTTTGACCTGCTGATCGAGGCGCCCGAGGTATTCGAGCACGCCATCGGCGTTCCAGCGCGCACGGTCACCGGTGCGATACAAGCGGGCGCCCGCCGCGCCCAGCGGGTCGGCGACAAAACGTTCGGCCGTCAGCCCGGCACGGCCCAGGTAACCCCGCGCCAGGCCGATACCGCCGATGCACAGTTCGCCCGGCACACCGGCCGGCAACGGGTTGAGCTGCTCGTCCAGTACGCGGCAGATCACATTGCCCAACGGCCGACCAATCGGCGAGCGCTCGCCATCCGAGGCTGCGCACTGCCAGTGGGTGACGTTGATCGCGGTTTCGGTCGGGCCATAGCGGTTGTGCAATTGCACCGCTGGCAAGCGCGCCAGTACGCGGTTACGCAGTTCGGCGGGCAAGGCTTCGCCGCCGGAGAACAGGCGACGCAGGCTGGTGCATTCGGCCACCAGCGGCTCGTCGATAAACAGTTGCAACAGCGGCGGCACGAAGTGCAGCGTGGTCACCCCATGTTCCTGCACAAGCTGCGCGATGCGGTGCGGGTCGCGATGTTCGCCCGGCCCGGCCAATACCAGGCGGCAGCCGGCAATCAATGGCCAGAAGCATTCCCACACCGACACGTCGAAACTGATCGGCGCCTTTTGCATCAGCACATCGGTTTCGTTCAGTTGATAGGTGGCCTGCATCCACTGCAAACGCTCGGCCAGGGCGCCGTGGGTGTTGCCCACGCCTTTGGGTTGGCCGGTGGAACCGGAGGTGTAGATCACGTAGGCGAGGTTATCGCCGTGCAGGTGCAAGCCTGGCGCCTGGGTCGGCCAGCTGTCGAGGTGCAGGCTGTCCATGGCAATCACGCACACGCCTTCGGCGCTGGGCAGTTGGGGCAGCAACGCGGTCTGGGTGAGCAGCAGTTGCACGCTGCTGTCCTTGAGCATGTAGGCCAGGCGTTCGGCGGGGTAATCCGGGTCCAGCGGCACGTAGGCGCCACCGGCCTTGATGATGGCGAGCAGGCCGATCAGCAGTTGCGGCGAACGCTCGGCGGCGATGGCTACGCACACGTCCGGGCCGACGCCTTTGTCGCGCAGGTAATGGGCCAGGCGGTTGGCCTGGGTGTGCAATTGGGCGAATGTCAGGCTGCCGTCCTGCCAGACCAGCGCGGTGGCGTCCGACGTTTGTTGGTTGAGCAGCTCGGGCAGCCAGTGCCGGGCCGGCGCGCAAGGGGCTTCGCTCCAGGGTTGCTGTTCGTCAGCCTGCATCAACGGCAGATCGCCGATGGCGTGTTGTGGTTGCGCGCACACAGCGTGAAGTAGATGGATGAAGTGCTCGGCCAGACGCTGGATGGTCGCGCAATCGAACAGCTCGTCGGCGTAGTCGAACGACAGGCTCAAGCGCCCATTGCGGTCTTCTTCGCTGTGCAGTTGCAGGTCGAACTTGGCTTCGCGGCTGTGCCAGGGCAACTCATCGGCCAGCAGGCCCGGCAGGCGGCGCAAGGCACTGAGGTCACGTTGCTGGTGGTTGAACATGACCTGGAACAGGCCCTGTTCGCGGGCCTGGGGGAAGGCTTCCAGCAGTTGTTCGAAGGGCAGGTCCTGATGGGCCTGGGCGGCCAATGTGGTCTCGCGGGTGGCGGCCAACAGCTGGTTGAACGGCAGGCGCCCGTCCAGCTCGGCGCGCAGCACCAGGGTGTTGATAAAGAAGCCGATCAGGCCCTGGGTTTCATGGCGTGGGCGGTTGGCATTGGGCACGCCGATACGGATATCGCGCTGGCCACTGTAGCGATAGAGCAAGGTCTGGAACGTCGCCAACAACAGCATGAACGGCGTCGAGTCATGGGCCTGGGCGGTCTGGCGGATCGCCGCACTGAGGCGCGCATCCAGGCGCTGGCTATGGCGCGAGGCGCTGTGCCGATGCTGGGCGGCGCGCGGGTGATCGGTGGCCAGGTTCAGGGCCGGATGCTCGTCACCCAACTGCGCTTTCCAGTACGTCAGCTGTCGCTGGCCCTCGCCTTCGGCCAACCATTGGCGCTGCCAACTGCCGTAGTCGGCGTATTGCAAGGCCAGCGGGGGCAACTCCAGGGACTGGCCTTGGGCGGCAGCGGCGTACAGGCGCGAGAACTCGTCGATCAGGATATTCAGCGACCAACCGTCAGCAATGATGTGGTGCAACGTCACCAGCAGTTGGTGCTCTTCATCGCCCAGGCGCACCAGGGTGACCCGTAGCAACGGGCCTTTTTCCAGGTCGAACGGGCTGCGCGCCTGGTCTTCGCGGACCTGTTGCGCACGGGCTTCGCGTTCGGTGTTGGGCAGGTCACTGAGGTCGATGATCGGCAGTTCGAAATCCGCCGTAGCCTCGACACGCTGAAACGCCTGGCCGTCGCGCTCGTAGAAGCGCGTGCGCAGGGCTTCGTGACGCTGGATCAGTTGCTGGAAGCTGTGGCGCAGTGCGTCTTCATCCAGCTCGCCGCGCAAGTGCAAGGCGCCGGGAATGGTGTAGGCGCTGCTGTGAGGGTCCAATTGCCAGGTGATCCACAGGCGGTTCTGTGCCAGGGATTGAGGCAGGTCTTCTTGACGTGACAGCACGTGGATTGCGCCTTGGGCCACGCCGCCATCCTGTTGCAGCTGCGCGACGGCCGTGGCGAAGGCGGCGAGGGTCGGCGCTTCGAACAGCAGGCGCAGGCTCAGTTCCAGCCCCAGGCTTTCGCGCAGGCGGGCGACCACTTGGGTCGCGGTGATGGAGTTGCCCCCCAGCAGGAAAAAGTGATCGTCGCCCGCCACATGAGCCAGTTGCAGTTGTTCGCACCAGATCGCCGCGATCTGCTGTTGCAAGTCCGATTCCAGTGCCACTTCGCTCGCCTGCCCCTGCTGCCCGGGGAACTGCGCATAGCTGTCGAGGCTGCCATCGGCATGCCGAATCGCGCAGGCAGCACGCTGCACTTTGCCGCTGGAGGTCTTCGGCAAGGCGCCGGGGTTGAGCAGCACCACCACGCTCGGGGCTTGCTGGCAGGCCTCGGCCACGGCTTGGCGGATCGCTTTGATCAGCGCTTCGGGCGGCAGGATTTTCTGCACGCTGCGGCTGATTTCCGCGGCGATGCCGATGCCTTCCAGGCCCTGGTCATTGACCGCAAACGCGGCGACCCGGCCCTTGCGCACCACTTCCACTTCGCGCTCGATGGTCTGTTCGATGTCCTGGGGGTAAAGGTTGTGGCCGCGCACGATCAGCAGGTCTTTCAGGCGCCCGGTGATGTACACCTCACCGTCGCGGATAAAACCCAGGTCACCGGTGCGCAACCAGGTGCGGCCAGCATGCTGGACGAAGGTCTTGGCGCTGGCTTGCGGGTTGCGCCAGTAGCCGTGGGCGATGCTCGGGCCCGTGGCCCAGAGTTCGCCGACGCACTGGTCGGGCAGCTCGGTGAGGGTGTGCGGGTCGGCGATCAGCACGGCGTGGTCCGGCTGGCTGGTGCCGCAACTCATGATCGCAGGGCCCTGCCCCGGTTCGGCACGGTTGGCGGCCAGCGCCTGTTCGTCCAGGCGCAGGGCGGGAATGCCATGGCCACGGGTGCCGCCGGCGACAAACAGGGTGGCTTCGGCCAGGCCGTAGGAGGCGAAGAAATTATTCGGGGTGAAACCACAGGCCGCGAATTTTTCCGCGAAGCGTTCCAGGGTGTCGAGGCGGATCGGCTCGGAACCCGAATAGGCGACGCGCCAGCGGCTCAAATCCAGGCGTTCCAGGGCCGACTCACTGACCCGTTCGCTGCACAGGCGGTAGGCGAAGTCCGGGCCACCGCTGATAGTGCCGCCGTATTCGCTGATCGCCTCCAGCCAGCGCAAAGGTCGGCCAAGGAAGTAGGCCGGCGACATCAACACGCAGGGCACGCCGCTGAAGATCGGTTGTAGCAGGCCGCCGATCAGGCCCATGTCGTGGTACAGCGGCAACCAGCTGACGATCACGTCATCGGGGTTGAGGTCGATGCCAAAACCACGGCGGATCAGCACTTCGTTGGCCACCAGGTTGCCGTGGCTGACTTGCACGCCCTTGGGCAATGCGGTGGAGCCGGAGGTGTATTGCAGGAACGCGATGTCGTCGGCCTTGAGGTCGGGCTCGACCCACTGGTCGGCCTGCTGCGCCTCCAGGGTATCGACACTCAACACCGTGGGCGCGTTTTCAATCTGCGCCAGGCCCTCGCTGAGGCTGGCAATGGTCAACAGCAGCCGCGGCTCGGCATCGCTGATGATCGACAGCAGGCGCTCCTGGTGATGACGACGCGTAGACTCCGGTGGATAAGCCGGCACCGCGATCACCCCGGCGTACAGGCAACCAAAGAACGCCGCCACATAGTCCGGGCCACTCGGGAACAGCAACACCGCACGCTCGCCCAGGCCAGCGTTGGCTTGCAAGGCGGCGGCGATGGTGCGGGCGCGTTGGTCGAGGTCGCGATAACTGAGCACCACACTGTGCTCGGCACTCTCGGCGAGGAAGCGCAACGCCACCTGGTCCGGCGTCTGCGCAGCACGCTGTTGAAGGGACTGGACCAGGGTGCGGGGAAGTTCGAAGGCGTCCATCATGGGGTTCCTGCCTGAAATCGGCTTACGGGAAATTCGGGAAGTCGGTGGGGTTCAGCCGGCGACGAGCTGCCGCGTCGCACCAATGCGCCAGCGCGCCAAGTGCTCGTCGGCATAGCGACGCACGCAGCGCAGCACGGCGCTTTCGTGCTGCACGAGGAAGAAGTGATGGCCGTCAAACATGTCCAGGGAAAACCCACTGGCGGCGTCGAGTTGCCAGTCGAGCAACTGGTCGGCACGCACGCTGTCTTGCTTGCCACCGAACACATGGATCGGCAGCGCCAGGGGCTGGCGCTCGCCATAGGTGAAACTGCCGCACAGCAGGAAATCAGCGCGCAGGATCGGCAACATCAGTTGCATCAGCTCGGGGTTGGCCAGGGCTTCTTCGGCGGTGCCCTGCAATTCGCGCAGTCGGGCAATCAGTTGGGCATCGGTCTTTTCGACGGCGTACCCGCTCACATCACGACGCGCCGGGCCCGCCGTGCCGGACGCGAACAACGCCAGGGGCGCGGGCAGATTGCGCGCGTTCAGAGCGTGAGCCAATTCAAACGCCAACAGCCCGCCAAGGCTGTGGCCGAACAAGGCATAGGGGCCATCCAGATCACGGCTGATTTCTTCAGCAAGCTGCGCGGCCAAGGCCTTGATATCGCGCTGCAATGGCTCGTCCATGCGCATGCCGCGTCCCGGCAATTCCAGCGGGCACACTTGCAGCCAGTCCGGCAGGACCCGGCGCCAGCGAGCGTAGACCGAGGCGCTGGCGCCTGAGTGGGGCAGGCAAAACAGGCGCAGCCGCAGGGACGTACTCATCCCGCGAGGACTCCGAACTGAAACACGCTGAATGCACGATAAAAACCCATCTGGTCCTCCTGCGGGTGCTGATCCTTGGCCGTTGTACTAACGAACCTGTCACCCATGAGAACGGACGGAGCCTTCAAATAATTAGTCGCCGGGGGCGAGCGAGACGTGGTTCACACCTTTGCCCAAGGCATAAGATTAGTTCGTCTTCTCATTTGACAATCATTATCATTAAGCATAATTTGTTGCCCGATATGTAGGAGGCCTCAGCAGGGATGCCCTCCCCTAACCTATTCGCAGCAAGGTGATTTCCATGACGGAACAAGTATCCACAGGCAGGTGCGATTCACCCCTTCTCCAGGCGTTCGTCGACAATCGACTGATTTTGGTGAAGATCGCGGCCCGTATCACCGGGTGCCGCTCCCGCGCCGAAGACGTGGTGCAGGACGCCTACTTCCGGCTGCAGTCGGCGCCGACCATCACCTCATCGTTCAAGGCCCAACTGAGTTATCTGTTCCAGATCGTGCGCAACCTGGCGATCGATCATTACCGCAAGCAGGCCCTGGAGCTCAAATACTCCGGGACCGAAGAGGAAGGCTTGAATGTGGTTATTCACGGCGCTTCACCGGAAACCTCGCACATCAATTTCAACACCCTGGAAAACATCGCCGACGCCCTGACGCAACTGCCCCAGCGCACCCGCTACGCGTTCGAGATGTACCGCTTGCATGGCGTGCCGCAAAAAGACATCGCCAAGGAGCTTGGGGTGTCTCCGACCTTGGTGAACTTCATGATTCGCGATGCGCTGGTGCATTGCCGCAAGGTGTCGGGCAGTCATAGTGATACGTTTGCGCGGCGGGTTTGAATCAAGCCGCCGCACTTACGGACAAGCGAACAATCCCTTGATGTGCTTTCAATAGGAACAGGCAGTACTGCACACACATGGCAGGCTGCCTGTTTTTTAACCGACCGCGATATATCAAACCGACATCACCAGTATTTGCCGGAGGTTGAAATCATTTCCCCATCCCGTCGCTACATGACTATGAATCTGAAGCGTCATGACCGCAGATGAGGCCGTGAATTCAAGCTTGAGCTCTTCTTGCGTGCGATTGGGAAACGGGACGACAGGGGTCTTTTGATTGGCATCGGCACTCAGCGACAACTCTGGTACCGCATAAGCGCTATTGGCCCGTTGAACAAAGACAGAGAATGAATACGCCTGCCCCACCACCAGCCGTGAAAAGGTTTTCTCAAGCAATACGCCATCTGAATTATGGGTGTAACTGTAAAAGTGCCCATACCAATCATCACCATTACGCTGGATGATCAAGTCGCGAGGGTCTTTAATTGCCGAACCTTTTTCCCAACCGTTCAAGTTTTCAAATTCAAAATCGGTTCCATCGTAGAAGGCATAACGTGTTGACTGCCTAATACCTTTTGTGACTACCCGCAACTCTTGAACCGGTTCAAGTTCTAGCGATGGAACCCTGTCATATTTGACCAAAAAACGCACATCAATGGATGACCAATTTGCCAATTTATTCAGAAAATAACGTGTAATCTGAAATTGAAAGCCATTCATGACTTCGTACGGTCTCACCTCATAAAGGTTCATCACCTCAAGCGAAGCAGGTTCGCCATGCTCGTCCGTACCCTCTACACGACATGATACGAGCTGACCGGCTGCAATTAAGGGGTAAGGATCCAGCGTCGCATTTACATTGCCCGGGAATGTCGCCAAATCCAGATTCTCCCCCGTTCCCGCTTCAATTAGATAGACACCCGGCACGTCCACATCACTGGGGGACAATGGCATGATGGTCAAGTCAAGCTCCAGCGATTGACCCAAAAACATTTCACCCATCTGTACGGTATAAAAAATGTGCGTCGTATAACCAATACATAGGCCAATAACAGACGGGGGAATGAAGAACTCCAAACGCCCCGAATGATTACCCTGTTGAGGAGCAATCACCGGATTGGCCTCTGCCAGGGGGGCCTTGAAGTAAACCGTATACGTCTCACTCGGTAACATACCGTCCAATTCAATGACAACTTTTGCTCCACCTCTTACCAGCAACGGATTCAAGGTTGGTCCTTGAGCATACTCAACGGAGGGCACTGGATATTCGATTTGCGGGTTAGATATATTGGCCATGATAAAACTCCCTATGTTGAAACTCGCGAGGTACGAACTTCAAGTCAAGGAGTGAACAACGCATACAACCAGACAGCTACTGTCAGAACTGACAGTTTTATTGATTAGCCGACAAATGGTATTCAAGTAAAAACCGACTCTATTGCCCGGGCACCGCCGTCACATCAATTCGATACGGCTCGAAAATCTTCAACATCTGGCCATTATCACGCAGCCCCTTGAGCAACCCGGCAAACGCCGGCCCGGTGATCGGTGCCTTGGGCCGCAGCAACGCGTAGTGGTGATACACCTGGTCAATACGCTCCGACACCAAAAACTGCCCCGCCATGTCTGCGTTGCGCACCATGAAATCACTCAGGTACGAACGGGTAACCAGCGCAATATCCGCACGCCCACGGGCAACCATCAGCAGGTTACTGTCATGGGAATAGGTCAACGTCGCGTTGAAACGCTCGGCCATGTTCTTGGGATCGGGATTGAAGTCGGCGAAGGCATAGTGATACCCGCTGAATACCGCCAGGCGCTTGCCGCTGAGGTCGGCGAAGTAGCTCTGGTCACGCCCGGGTTGGCGCTGGGCAACGAAGATTTCCGCATCTTCCAGCCCCATATCAACACTGGTATGGGCAATATTCTGCCAACCCCAGGACGGGTTTTCGAAGATCGCCATGTCGACCCGGCCTTGCTCGAAGTCACGAAAACGCCGGGGGATCGAGGTAGGCACCACCACAAACTGGTAATCGGTTTGCGCAGCGTTCAACGCCTCGACCAATTGCGGCAGCAACCCGGTGTCGGCGCCTTGTTCAGGGCGTACGGTGTAGGGCGGAAAATGCGCCGCGCCGACTCTCACCAACTGCGCGGCACCGGCCTGCGTCCACGCGGCGGTGCCCAGTGCCCATAAAGTAAGTCCTGCAGCCAGCCGCCATGGCGAAAACATCGAGGCACGCACCGTTGAAGAGTTCAATGCCGATAAGCTAGGCGTTTTTACTTGGGGAGACAACTTTCGTCAGCAAATTAATAACTTGCGCCTCAGTCTGACTTCAGCACCATCAACAAGGCCTCTTCGGCCAACTCTTCAAGGGTCAGGCTGCCTTGGGCACGAAACCAGGTGGTGGTCCAGGACAAGGCGCCAGTGAGGAAGCGCCGGGTGATAAACACATCGCCCCGGATGTAGCCAGCGGCCTTGGCCTCGCCCAGTACCTGCAACCAGATCTGCTCATACACGTCACGCAGGGCCAGCACGTGCGCCTGGCCTTCGGCCGACAGCGAGCGCCATTCGTAGACCAGCACCGCCATGGCCTCGCCACTGCCGCCCATGATCGACTGCAACTCGCAGCGGATCAGCGCCAGCACGCGTTCGCGCACCGTGCTCGCCTCTTCCAGTGAAGCGCGCATCATCGCGGTGTTGTAATGGATGGTTTCCTCCATCACCGCACGCAATATCTCATCCTTGCTCTTGAAGTGATGAAAGATGCTGCCGGACTGGATGCCCACGGCGCTGGCCAGATCTCGCACAGTGGTGCGCTCGAACCCCTTGTTGCGAAACAGATGAGCTGCGGTTTGCAGCAACTTGCCGCGGGCGCTCTCGGGGTCCGTCAATTGGCCACCATCGACCATGGTGCGCATCACCCCCAGGGCTTTGTGCTCATCCATGCTGCTCTCCTTCACGTCTACTGTCGTCTTGGCCGGCAATTTAGGCCGTGACTGCCACCCAAGCAAGCGCTTGGGTAAAACTTGTGACTGGAGTTTACAAACCAAGCGCTTGCTTGGTAGTCTCGGCACCAGCCCTTGGAGGAAGGATTTCTCATGAGCAAGACGGTACGTATCGGCTGCGCCAGCGCCTTCTGGGGCGACACTTGCACCGCCGCCGCCCAATTGGTGCAGGGCGGCGCCTTGGATTACCTGGTGTTCGATTACCTGGCGGAAGTCACCATGTCGATCCTCGCCGGTGCCCGCCTGAAAGACCCCAAGGCCGGTTACGCCACGGATTTTGTCGAGGTGCTTACGCCCCTGCTGGCGGATATCCAGCGCCAGGGCATCCGGGTGATCAGCAATGCCGGCGGTATCAACCCCCAGGCCTGCGCCGCCGCCCTGCAAGCAGCCTGCGATAACGCCCACATCCCGCTGAAAATCGCCGTGTTGCTCGGCGATGACCTGCACCCTCAACTCAAACAGCTGCCACCTGTCACCGACCTGTACAACGGCGCCCCGCTGCCGCCCCTGTGCGTGTCCGCCAACGCCTACCTCGGCGCACCGGGCATTGCCCAGGCATTGGGGCTCGGCGCCGATATTGTCATCACCGGCCGGGTGGTCGACAGCGCAGTGGTCAGCGCGGCACTGGTGCATGAATTCAATTGGTCATGGCAGGACTACGATCACCTGGCCCAGGCTGCCCTGGCCGGGCATATCATCGAATGCGGCGCCCAATGCACCGGCGGTAACTTCACCGACTGGCGTGACGTGCCCGACTACGAACACATCGGCTTCCCCATCGTCGAAGTCAGCGCCGACGGCCAGTTCACCGTCAACAAGGTCGAAGGCAGCGGCGGGCTGATCAGCGAACTCAGCGTGGCCGAACAACTGCTGTATGAAATCGGTGACCCGCGCGCCTATGTGCTGCCGGACGTGATCTGCGATTTCAGCCAGGTCAAACTGCAGCAACAAGGCAAACACGCGGTGCGCCTGCACGGCGCCAAGGGCCTGCCACCCACCGACCAGTACAAGGTCAGCGCCACCTACCCCGATGGCTTTCGCTGCACCGCCAGTTGCCTGCTCGCTGGCATCGACGCGGTGGCCAAGGCCGAGCGGGTCAGCCAGGCGCTCATCAACAAGACTTCGGAGCTGTTCAGCCAGCGCGGCTGGGCGCCCTACACCGACGTCAATATCGAACTGCTCGGCAGCGAAGCCACCTACGGCGCCCACGCCCGGCGTGCGGATTGCCGTGAAGTGGTGGTGAAACTGGCGGTGCGGCACCCGAGCAAGCAGGCGCTGGTGCTGTTCGCCCGCGAGATCGCCCAGGCGGCAACCGGCATGGCACCGGGGCTGACCGGCATTGTCGGCGGGCGGCCGACGGTGTATCCGCTGATTCGGCTGTTTTCGTTCCTGGTCGACAAATCACGGTGTAGCGTCGCCATCGAGTACCAAGGCCAACGTTATGCCGTCGAGCTGCCCGCCTCCGCGCCTCTGCTCACGCCGGCTGTGCCCATCGAGCCGGCCAAGCCCCAGGGCCATGCCGACGCCAGCGTACCGCTGGTGAAACTCGCCGTGGCGCGCTCAGGTGACAAGGGCAACCACAGCAATATTGGCGTGATCGCCCGCCACCCCGACTACCTGCCGTGGATCGCCGAAGCCCTGACCCCGGAGGTGATCGTCGACTGGATGGACCACGTGCTCGACCCGATCCATGGCCGCGTCGAACGCTGGTACTTGCCCGGCAGCCACAGCCTGAATTTCCTGCTGGAGAATGCCCTGGGCGGCGGCGGTATCGCCAGCCTGCGCATCGACCCGCAAGGCAAAGCCTTCGCTCAGCAACTGCTGGAAATCCCCATCGCCGTGCCGCAACACATTGCCGACCAACTCACCTAAAGGACCGTTGCCGTGGCCTTCGACTCGATCTTCAAAGCCGACCTGTTCAAGGGGCAAACCGTGATTGTCACCGGAGGCGGCAGTGGCATTGGCCGCTGCACCGCCCATGAGCTGGCGGCCCTTGGTGCCTGCGTGATCCTGGTGGGGCGCAAGCCAGAAAAACTACAGAAGGTCGCGGCGGAAATTGCAGAAGATGGCGGCGTCGCCCATTGGCAGGCCTGTGACATCCGCGATGAAGAGGCGGTGAAGGCACTGGTCACGCAAGTCCTGCACGACCACGGCCCCATCCATGGGCTGGTGAATAACGCTGGCGGCCAATACCCGTCGCCACTGGCCGCGATCAATCAGAAGGGCTTTGAAACCGTACTGCGCACCAACCTGGTGGGCGGTTTCCTGATGGCGCGGGAAGTGTTCAACCAGTCGATGAGCAAGCACGGTGGCGCGATCGTCAACATGCTCGCTGACATGTGGGGCGGCATGCCCGGCATGGGCCACTCCGGCGCGGCGCGCTCCGGCATGGACAACTTCACCAAGACCGCCGCGTTTGAGTGGGGCTATGCCGGGGTGCGCGTCAACGCCGTGGCGCCTGGCTGGATTGCCTCCAGCGGCATGGACACCTACGAAGGCGCCTTCAAGGCGGTGATTCCCACCCTGCGTGAGCATGTGCCGCTCAAGCGCATCGGCACCGAGTCGGAAGTCAGCGCGGCCATCGTCTTCCTGCTCAGCCCGGCTGCGGCCTTTATCAGCGGTAGCACCCTGCGCATCGACGGCGCCGCCAGCCTGGGCAGCCGCGCATGGCCGCTGCACAAGGCGCAGGCGCCGAGCGAGCCATTCAACGGGTTCCACCGCGCCTACCTGCCGGATGTGCTCAAGGCGGAGCAATAACGCCATGCCAGTCATTGAAACCATGATCGCCCCTAACAGCCCAGCGTTCGCGCAAAACCGTGAAGCCATGCTGGCCACCATCGCCCAGTTGCGCCAGCTGGAACATAACCTGCTGGCCAAGGCCCAGGAAGCCAAGCCCAAGTTCGACAAGCGCGGCCAATTGCTGCCCCGTGAGCGCCTCAACCTGCTGCTGGACCCTGGAGCGCCGTTCCTGGAGCTGGCCAGCCTGGCCGGCTACAAACTCCACGACGACAAAGATGGCAGTGCCGCCGGGGGTGGGCTGATCGCCGGCATCGGCTATGTCAGCGGCGTGCGCATGCTGGTGGTGGCCAACAACAGCGCGATCAAGGGCGGCACCATTTCCCCCTCCGGGCTGAAAAAATCCCTGCGCCTGCAACAGATCGCCATGGAGAACAAACTGCCAGTGGTGACCCTCGCCGAAAGCGGCGGCGCCAACCTCAACTACGCCGCCGAGATTTTCGTTGAAGGCGCGCGCAGCTTTGCCAACCAGGCACGCATGTCCGCCATGGGCTTGCCGCAGATCACCGTGGTGCACGGCTCGGCCACGGCCGGTGGTGCGTATCAGCCGGGCTTGTCGGATTACGTGGTGGTGGTGCGCGGCAAGGCCAAGCTGTTCCTCGCCGGGCCACCGTTGCTCAAGGCCGCCACCGGCGAAGTCGCCACCGATGAAGAGCTGGGGGGCGCGCAGATGCACGCGCAAACCGCCGGCACCGCTGAGTACCTGGCCCAAGACGATGCCGATGGCGTGCGCATCGTGCGTGAAATTGTGGGCCTGCTGCCCTGGAATGACCGCTTGCCGCACGCGCCACCCCGCGCCTATCGCGAACCGCTGTACCCGATTGAAGAGCTGTTGGGGCTGATCCCCGATGACCCGAAAAAGCCCTATGACGTGCGCGAAATCCTGGCGCGCCTGGCCGACGGTTCCAACCTGCTGGAATTCAAGGGCGAGTTCGATCCCCACACCGTCTGCGCCCATCTGCATATCCAGGGGCGCGCCGTGGGAGTGATCGGCAATAACGGCCCCATCACGCCGAAGGGCGCGAGCAAGGCCGCGCAGTTTATCCAGCTGTGCGACCTGAGCCGCACGCCGCTGCTGTTTTTGCACAACACCACCGGCTTCATGGTGGGCACCGAGTCGGAACAGCAAGGGGTGATCAAGCACGGCGCGAAGATGATCCAGGCGGTGGCCAATGCCCGTGTGCCTAAACTCACCATCGTGGTCGGGGGCTCCTACGGTGCCGGCAACTACGCAATGTGCGGTCGCGGCCTGGACCCCCGCTTTATCTTCGCCTGGCCCAACAGCCGCACCGCGGTGATGGGCGGCGCACAAGCGGGCAAGGTGCTGCGCATTGTCACCGAGGCCAAGCAACTCAAGGACGGCCTGGTGCCCGACCCCAAGGTGCTCGACATGCTCGAACAGGTCACCGCGCAGAAGCTCGACAGCCAGTCCACCGCCCTCTACGGCAGCGCCAACCTGTGGGACGACGGGCTGATTGACCCACGGGATACCCGCACCTTGCTCGGATTTTTGCTGGATATCTGTCACGAAGCCGAACTGCGACAACTGCAACCGAACAGCTTTGGTGTGGCGCGGTTCTAATCAGGAGAACAATAAAAATGATCTTCACCCAGGAACACCAGGAACTGCGCCGCACCGTGCGCGCCTTCGTCGACCGCGAGATCAACCCGCACGTAGATGAATGGGAAAAAGCCGGGCGCTTCCCCATTCACGAAATCTTCCGCAAGGCCGGCGACCTCGGCCTGCTGGGCATCTCCAAACCGGAAAAATTCGGCGGCATGGGCCTGGACTACAGCTACTCCATTGTCGCCGCCGAAGAGTTCGGCACCATCCGCTGCGGCGGCATCCCCATGTCCATCGGCGTGCAGACCGATATGTGCACCCCGGCCCTGGCGCGCTTCGGCTCCGATGAACTGCGCGAAGAGTTCCTGCGCCCGGCCATCAGCGGCGAACAAGTGGGCTGCATCGGCGTCTCGGAAACCGGCGCCGGCTCCGACGTGGCCGGGCTCAAGACCCATGCGCGCAAGGATGGTGATGACTACGTGATCAATGGCAGCAAGATGTGGATCACCAATTCGCCCAGCGCTGACTTCATCTGCCTGCTGGCCAACACCTCGGACGACAAGCCGCACATCAACAAATCCCTGATCATGGTGCCGATGAACAGCCCCGGCATCAGCGTCAGCCCGCCGTTGGAAAAACTCGGCATGCACAGCTCCGAGACCGCCCAGGTGTTTTTCGACGGCGTGCGCGTACCGCAACGCAACCGCATCGGCCACGAAGGCGCGGGCTTCATGATGCAGATGTTGCAGTTCCAAGAGGAACGCCTGTTTGGCGCGGCCAATATGATCAAGGGCCTGGAGTACTGCATCGACAGCACCATCGAATACTGCAAGGAGCGCCAGACCTTCGGCAAGGCGTTGATCGACAACCAGGTGATCCACTTCCGCCTGGCGGAACTGGCCACCGAAATCGAATGCCTGCGCGCCTTGGTCTACCAGGCCACCGAGCAGTACATCAAGGGCCAGGACGTCACGCGGCTGGCCTCCATGGCCAAACTCAAGGCCGGGCGCCTGGGCCGTGAGGTCAGCGACAGTTGCCTGCAATATTGGGGCGGCATGGGCTTCATGTGGGACAACCCGGTGGCCCGCGCCTATCGCGACGTGCGCCTGGTGTCGATTGGCGGCGGTGCCGACGAAATCATGCTGGGCATCATCTGCAAACTGATGGGCACCCTGCCCGGTAAAAAGCCATGAGCACCTTGCTGCTAGAAGCCCACAACGGCGTGCTGCATATCACCCTCAACCGGCCCGAATGCCGCAATGCAATGAGCCTTGAAATGGTCAATGAGCTGCGCGCGGTACTGGCGCAGTTGGACAGCCAGGTGCGCGCCGTGGTGATCAGCGGCGCGGGCGGGCATTTTTGCGCGGGGGCCGATGTGAAGGATCTGGTCAGCGCGGGGGATCAACTGCAAGCGTTGAACCGCGCATTTGGCACCTTGCTGCAAGAGGTGCAGGCACTGGCACCCGTGGTGATCGCGGTGCTGCAAGGCGCGGTGCTGGGCGGTGGGTTCGGGCTGGCGTGCGTGAGTGATGTTGCGATTGCAGAGGGCCAGGCGCAGTTCGGCTTGCCCGAGACCCGCTTGGGGTTGTTGCCGGCACAGATTGCGCCGTTTGTGGTCAAGCGTATTGGCCTTACTCACACGCGGCGCCTGGCGCTGACGGCGGCGCGGTTTGATGGGGTGGAGGCTGGACGGCTGGGAGTGGTGCATTTTGTCGAGCACGACGCCCAGGCATTGGCGCAGCGGGTGGATGAGGTATTGGGGCAGGTGTTGCAGTGTGCGCCGGGGGCGAACGCACGGACTAAAGCGCTGTTGCTGGCCAGTGTGGATGAGCCCCTTGAGGCCGTGCTGGATCGCGGGGCGCAGTGGTTTGCCGAGGCGGTGAGGAGTGAAGAAGGGGTTGAGGGGACGCAGGCGTTTGTGCAGAAGCGAAAGCCGAGTTGGTCTCGATGACGCCATCGCAGGCAAGCCAGCTCCCACAGGGGGAGACATTTCAAATGTGGGAGCTGGCTTGCCTGCGAAGAGGCCCCAACACACGCCACATCCACCAAGGAATAACCCAATGCCCGCATTCACCAAGATCCTGATCGCCAACCGCGGTGAAATCGCCTGCCGCATCCAGCGCACTGCCCAGGCCCTCGGCTACCGCACCGTGGCCGTGTACAGCGACGCGGATTCCGACGCCCTGCACGTGCAGATGGCCGACGAAGCCGTACACATCGGCCCGGCGCCCGTACACCAGTCCTACCTGAACACAGAGGCCATCCTCGCCGCCGCCCAACTGACCGGCGTCGACGCCATTCACCCCGGCTACGGTTTCCTCTCGGAAAACCCCGACTTCGCCCGCGCCTGCCAGCAGGCCACGCTCACCTTCATCGGCCCCAGCGCCGAGGCGATCGAACTAATGGGCAGCAAACGCCTGTCCAAACTCGCCATGCTCGACGCCGGCGTACCTTGCATCGCCGGCTACCAAGGCAGTGCCCAGGACGATGCCACCCTGCAACAGGAAGCCGAACACATCGGCTTCCCGCTGATGATCAAGGCCAGCGCCGGCGGCGGTGGGCGTGGCATGCGCCTGGTGCACCAGCGCGAACAGCTGCTGGAGCAATTGCGCACCGCACGCTCGGAAGCCATGAATGCGTTCGGCAGCGACGAGTTGATCCTCGAACAGGCGCTGATCGACCCGCGCCACGTGGAAGTGCAACTGTTCGGCGACAGCCATGGCAACCTGATTTACCTCGGCGAACGCGACTGTTCGATCCAGCGCCGCCATCAGAAAGTCATTGAAGAAGCGCCCTGCCCCGTGATGACGCCCAATCTGCGCCAGGCCATGGGCGAAGCCGCGCTCAAGGCCGGGCGGGCGGTGAACTATGTGGGTGCCGGCACCGTGGAGTTTCTGCTCGACCGCAGCGGCCAGTTTTATTTCCTGGAAATGAACACGCGCCTGCAAGTCGAACACCCCGTCACCGAGATGATTACCGGCCTCGACCTGGTGGACTGGCAGTTGCAGATCGCCGCCGGCCAACCGCTGCCACTCACCCAATCACAGGTGACCCTGACCGGCCACGCCATGGAAGTACGCCTGTACGCCGAAGACCCGGCCCAGGGCTTCCTGCCGCAAACCGGTGACGTGTTGCGTTGGGAACCAGCCCCCGGCGTACGCATCGACCATGGATTGCTTGAAGGCCAAACCGTCAGCCCGTTCTACGACCCGATGCTGGGCAAGATCATCGCCCACGGCGCCAGCCGCGAAGAAGCCCGGCGAAAACTGCTGCGGGCCGTGGAAGACAGCGTATTGCTGGGCGTGGCGACCAACCAGCGTTTGCTCATCGACCTGCTCAAGCACCCGGACTTTATCAACGGCGACTTCAGCACGGGCTTGATCGCCGAACACTTCAGCGTCATCCCACAGCACACGGCGACCGCTGAACAGCTCAAGCTGGCCGCCGCGCTGTTTTATCAACACAGCGCCAACCAGCACACCCAAACACTTGCGCGCTGGCGCAATACGGCGAGTGTCCCCGTAACGTACCGTCTGGAGGCCAATGGACAACTCCACAGCGTCAGCGTTGACGACCTGCAACTCACCACCGACGGCCGCCACGCCAGCCTGGTCATCAAGGGGGTCCGCCGCCGCATCGCTTATCACCTGGACGGCAACCGGCTATGGCTACCAGGGCTGACTGTCACAGACCGCACCCAGCAAGTCGCCAGCCGCCAGGCCGACGCCAGCAGCGGCACGGTCCAGGCGCCCATGGACGGCGCCATCGTCGATATACGGGTGTGCGTCGGTGAGACCGTCAGCAAAGGCCAACTGTTGCTGGTGCTCGAAGCGATGAAAATGGAGCACCCGTTGAAGGCCGGCATCGATGGCACCGTCAAGGAGATGCGCGTCATGACGGGCGATCAGGTGCGCAACCGTCAGGTTTTGCTGGAGATCGAATAACGCCCCTAGGCGGAACTACAGGGCCGGGCTACGCTCTATCCCCATCAGGAAGGGACGAGTACGGGAACCTGCACATGCCTCATTGGCTGATTATTGACCTTGAAGCCACAACGGATGACGGCGGCTGGCCCGTGACAGAGATGGAAGTCATCGAGATCGGCGCCAGCCTGGTCAACCGCCAGGGCCGCGAACTGGACCACTTTCAGCGCTTTGTGCGGCCCTTGCGGCGGCCATTGCTGACACCCTTTTGCCGCAAACTCACCCATATCACTCAGGCCAATATCGACATGGCCGCGCCGATCACCGAGGTGTGGCCGCTGTTCGAGCGCTGGCTGGGCCAACATCAGCCACGCCTGGAAGGCTGGGCCAGCTGGGGTGACTATGATCGCGTGCAGCTTGAGCTGGAGTGGCAGCGCCATGGCCTCGCCAGCGCCTTGGGCGACACGCCGCATGTGAACCTCAAGCAACGCTTTGCCAAGGCCCGGCGCCTGGACAAGCCGCTGGGGCTCAATGGTGCGCTGCAATTGGCCGGAATGCAGTTCAATGGCCAGCAGCATCGCGCCCTGGAGGATGCACGCAACACCGCGCGCCTGCTGCCACTGATTTTGCCGGTCTAGGCAGCGCTTGCAGCCTTGGGCATACTGGCCAACCAATTTCCTTTGATGCTGCCCACCTGCACCAACGAAATCCTGTGGCGAGCAAGCTTGCTTGCGCTGGGGTGCGAAGCGCCCCCAAAAAACGGGGACTGCTACGCAGTCAACGGGAGCAAGCTCCCTCGCCACAGAAGCCCGCGCCTGCAGTGATGAGCGTAAGCATCCATCTTTTCCGAGGATCCACCCATGTTCAAAGTCAACGAGTACTTCGACGGCACCGTCAAGTCGATCGCTTTCGGCACCGCAGAAGGGCCGGCGACCATCGGCGTGATGGCTCCCGGTGAATACGAATTCGGCACCGCCCAACGTGAAATCATGCACGTTGTCTCCGGCGCCCTGACCGTGAAGCTGCCCGACAGCAGCGACTGGGAAACCTTCGCTGCCGGTAGCCAGTTCAACGTACCGGCCAACAGCAAGTTTCAACTCAAAGTGACGGTCGATACCGCTTACTTGTGCGAATACCGTGGCTAAATCTTTAATTTCGCAAAAAATACTTCCCTAACCTGGTTCAGCATGCCGAGCTGGGCGGGAGCAGGTTCTGCCGAGAGTATCCTTTGCGATCGTTCATGTTCGCACTCAGTCGCGCGACTGGGCGCAATGAAATCCTGAAACGCGGTACCCACTCCAAGAACGACAAATAGCCGGAAAATATCCGGCTATTTTCGAATATCCTGGCTGGACAACTCTTTAACCAAACCTACTAACTTATGCAGCTCGCCATCAACGAACTTCATGGCGGGAAGGCACAAAATTAGGATTGGCTCGCTCCTCATAAAAAATGGTGGCCGCGTGAGTAGCTGGACGCAGTTCCACCTTTGATATGTCATAGAAACAGACGGGATTGTTTTGATTAAATCCTTTTATGGCCAGAAATTTCGCACGTGCGGCACTTTCGGTCACGTCATCTCTCGGCAACTCTACGATAAATTCCATCATTCACTCTCCTGATATCCATCGCCCAGTTGAGATAACAGGGCTACCGGGATATTCCCACTTGGCTTGGAGTGCTTAAACTGTCAGATTTGACAGGTTTCTAGATTCATTCGTCATAGTGCCGGGCATTTTGATGACTACTGATAAGGGGTGTGGCGAACAGATTGATTGGGGCTGAGCACTCCCGTCAGGCACGCCCCTGCTGATCAACCGCTGGGAGTGATCTGTAACAGAGACATATTCCCACTGCACAACATACTTTCCTATAAGGATTAGGGGGGGCCAAGAGCGTCGATCTTGCTCTCCTGCTGCGAGACGGGCTTTTTTATTCCAGCACCGTTACCGGCATGCCGACTTCCAGGCGCCCAATACCATCGTTGACCAGGTTCTGGCCGAACATCGCGCCCTTTTCAGTCTTGCGGTAGGTTTCCAGCGTCGCGAAAGGCTCGCGGTCGGGGCTGCGCTCACCGGTCTGGGGGTCGACTGTGGTGAGGATGCACCGCGAGCACGGCTTGACCACCCGAAACTCCACGTCGCCGATGCGCAAGCGCTTCCAGCCGTCTTCGGCGAAAGCCTCGGCGCCTTCGATAACCAGGTTGGGACGAAAGCGCAGCATCTGCATCGGGCGGCCGATTTTTTCACACAAGTCGTCGAGGGAGCCCTGGCCGATCAACAGCAACGGGTAGCCGTCAGCGAAGCCGACCTTGTCGTCATCCTTGCCATAACCGGCTTCGGTGGTGCGCGCACGTTCCAGGGGCAGTTGCACCAGGCGCGTCGGCTTGCCAATGAATGCGCTGACCCAGGCCGCGGCCTCATCGCCAGCATCCGGCACACGCAGGGTGTCGCGCCAGATGGTCACACCACGCAGTTCGCTGGCGCTGCCCGGCAATTCCACATCCAATGGCGCGTAGCCCGGCGAACTCAGGGTCAGGCCCCCGCTGCTGTTCCACAACGCCGAGAGCTGGCTCATCTTCGCCACGGCCCGCTGCGTCAGGAACCGCCCGCTGGCTTCATCCACCAGCATCCAGCGTCGATCCCCGTCCAACCCGAGTTTATCCAGGCCAATCTGCTGCAAGGCTTCAGCCTTGCCGGACTTCAAGGGGTAACGGTACAACGCGCTGAGACGCAGCATGGGCCTGCCTTCCTAGGAAACAAAGTGTCATCCTAAAGTCAGGCGGGCATTTCGTCCAACATCAGTCGCTGGCGCACCACGTCCACCAGCTTGTCCGGCTGGAATTTGGAGAGGAAATTGTCGCAGCCGACCTTCTTGACCATCGAGTCATTGAAGCTGCCCGACAGCGAAGTGTGCATCACCACGTACAGACCACGCAGGCGCGGGTCGTTGCGGATTTCGGTAGTGAGACGGTAGCCATCCATCTCGGGCATTTCGGCGTCGGTGAAGATCATCAGCAGTTTGTCGGTCATCACCTGGCCGCTGTCGGCCCAGGCCTTGAGCATGTTCAGTGCCTTGAGGCCGTCGCTGGCGACGTGCATCTTCACGCCCAACTGGCCCAGGGTGTCACGCAGCTGCGACAACGCCACGTTGGAATCATCCACCAGCAGCACTTCGCGGCCACGGGCACGCTCCAGCACCGGGTCTTCAAGTTTGTCCCGGGAGACCTTGGCGTTGTAGGGCACGATCTCGGCGAGGACTTTTTCCACGTCGATGATTTCCACCAGTTGCTCATCGACCTTGCTGATGGCGGTGAGGTAGTGCTGGCGACCGGCGCTGGTCGGCGGCGGCAGGATGGCTTCCCAGTTCATGTTGACGATGCGGTCGACGCCGCCCACCAGGAACGCCTGCACCGAGCGATTATATTCGGTGACGATAATGGTGCTGTTGGGTCCCGGCACCAAAGGACGCATGCCGATGGCCTGGGACAGGTCGATCACCGGCAGGGTCTGGCCACGCAGGTTGACCACCCCGCACACGAACGGGTGGCGCTGGGGCATCAGGGTCAGCTTGGGCAACTGCAGCACTTCCTGCACTTTGAACACGTTGATCGCGAACAACTGCCGTCCGAAGAGGCGGAACATGAGAATTTCCAGGCGATTCTCACCCACCAATTGCGTGCGTTGATCTACCGTGTCGAGAATGCCGGCCATTAAAAACTCCTGGTGTACACGCCGCAGGCGCGTGAAAGGGTGTGCAGCTGTATAAGCACGTTATCGGCGGCAAGCGCCGGACCTTGACCCCAATAAAATGCCATGCAAATTCATTGATGTCACACTGACATCATGCTTTACTTCGTGCGCCCTTGATGCTCTTTCAAACCGCCTTGCGCGACAGTCGAATTGACGTGCAGTTCCACCACATAGGGGATTCCCCTATGCGCAATCAGGCCCAACCTGATATTCGCGATATCTAATAGCCATTAATGTGACGCCATTCTCATTGCATGAATGGAGTCAGGCTTTTGTTTGCCAACCCAAGCCCTTGGTCTACGGGCCTTTCAGGCACTCACGTATCGGCAACTGAAGTTGCGTCATCCCGCCTAACAGCGGCTAAAGGCGGCATTCGTGAGTTTTTCAATAAACGTCCTACTGGATTATCAGAAGCAACCTACACGCCCCAGTCGTATTTCAGCGCTAGTTTTAAGCCATTCACCCGGTGCGACATCTCATCACCCGACCTTAAGTTGTGGAGACTTGCATGATGAATAGCGCGAACGAATGGCAAACCGCGCTTCCCGAGTTTTTGCTGGAAGCCGAAATGCTGCTGGCCAAGTCCGAGGAATGCCTGAACCACCTGCATTTGATCCGCAATGACAGCGACGCCATCGACTGCATGAAAACCAGCCTGGCCAAACTGGCAGAAAAAGCCGATGGCCTGGCCTTGCAGGCGATCAGCGAGTTTTCCCGGCACATTCAATACCTGATCGCCAATGCCGTGAGCCCGGTGCAACTGCATGACCAGGCCCTGGATGCGTTGCACGACTGCCTGAGGTTACTGGCTTGGCAACTGGAGCTGATTGACATCCGTACCGGGGAACTGGGCCTGGATGACAGTGAGCAAACTTCGCTGATTGCCACGGTGACCTTGCAGATTCCGCAAAAAGACTACGGCCATCAGCAGCGTCTACAGCAGAGGTCTTAAATCAAGGAGAGGTCGTATTTAATACCCGTGTTATCTAAAAGCGACCGTTTAAGGCAAAGATGAAATACTTCTAGAGGCTGAAGAAATATCAATTAGCCATCACCTTAAAAATTGTACAAATCAGTCTAACTAATACAACTCAAGAGCGCTGACCTGACGGTCAGGGCATTGATGTGGTTAATATATCGACCGAGGAATATGCCAGGCGACCAACGGTAATAGTGGTGGTACCATGCCCCGCTCGAAATGAAGCAACTTCATTATGGATAACCACGATCCGGCACCGCACTCTCGACAGAGCCCAGTCAACCGCCGTGACCGGTCTTCGCGCAGTGAACCCTCATTGGCTCCATCCGCTATGTACGCCAGCCTCAAGTCACTCATCGCAAGGTTCGTGTCCCGCCGCCATGCGCGCCCCCTCATCCTTGCCCTGTGCCTGTGCTCACTGCTGGTCAGCCTGTGGGTTTACCTGCAAGGCGCGCCGCTGCCGTTAGTGATTGTGTTGCTCAACCTGGTCACGTTGGCAGTGGTCGCCCTGCACCAGTGGCGCTCGCGCAAAGCCATCAAGTTCCAGCCTCAGGAGCTGGCCGACCGCCTGCTGCAAGTCCAGGAAAACGAACGCCACCGCCTCAGCCGCGAGCTGCACGATGACATCGGCCAATTGCTGACCGCCGCCAAGTTGCAAAGCGAATGGTTGCAGCGTCGACTGCCCCAAGACCTGCAAATTCATTGCTCGGTGCTATGCAACACGCTCAATGAAACCCTGGCCAAGGTGCGCGACGTGTCCGCCATTCTCAACCCTCGCCAACTGGCAAGCCTGGGGCTGGAAGCCAGCCTGCGCGCGCACCTGCTCAAGGCCCTGGAAAATACCCAGGTGTGCTGGAGCCTGGAGTGCCAGCAACGCCTCACCGGCATTCCCGAAGAAATGGCCGTGGCGGCCTTTCGCATCACCCAGGAAGCGGTCACCAACATGCTGCGCCATGCGAAGGCACACAACCTGCTGGTGCGCCTGCAACGCTTGCCGGAAGGGCTGTCACTGACGATATGCGATGACGGCCAAGGCTTCGCACCTGCCGCCGACCCCGGCAAGGAAGGCCAACGGGGCATGGCCGGCATGTGCGAACGGGCCCACCAGTTGGGCGGCACCGTGTCCGTCAGCAGCCAGCCGGGCAACGGCACACGCATCCACGCACTTTTCCCCTGGGCCCCCCGCGCCCTCGAACGGGCCAGTGCCCATAAGGTTCTCCGGTGACCTGCAATCTGCTCCTGGTCGATGACCATGCCTTGATCCGCGCCGGCGTGCGTGCACTGATCCTGGATATCCCCGGCTACGCCGTCGTTGGAGAGGCCAGCGATGGCGCGCAACTGCTTGAGAAATTCTGCGCCCTGCAGCCCGACATTGTGCTGCTGGACCTGTCGATGAAACACACCGGGGGCCTGGATGCCTTGCAGCAACTCAAGCGCGCCTACCCCAAGTGCAAAGTGCTGATCCTGTCGATGCACACCGATCCCGAGATGATCATGCGCGCCCTTGAGTCTGGTGCCCACGGCTACCTGCTCAAGGACACCACCGCCAACGAGCTGGAACATGCCCTGCAGGCGCTGCGTAACAACGAACGCTACCTGAGCCCCGCCATCGCCCACACAGTGATCAACCAGGCGCTGATCCGTAGCCAGAGCTCCAGCGCGCCTGTCGCCCACAGCCACAACCTGACGGCGCGACAACTGGAAATCCTGCGCTTGATCGTGCGCGGCAAATCCACCCGGGAAATTGCCCACGGCCTGGGCCTGAGTATCAAGACCGTCGAAGCCCACCGCTCGCAGATCATGAAGCGCTTGCAGATTTTTGACGTGGCGGGCCTGGTGCTATTTGCCGTGCGTGAGCAGATCATCAGCCTGGACGACTAACGGCGAACCCAGCGGCAAGTGCACGCGCAAGGCCTTGGGCAGCGCCTCGAAGTGCAGGTCGTCGCCTTCCAGCGGCTCGCCGTCGAGGTTGATGTACAAGCCTTGTGCGACCTTGATCTTCACCCAGGGCAAGCGTGCGCGCACGAACATGGTGTCCAGGCCCCAGCCGTTGTTCATCAACTCACGCAACGTGCCGACCACCTCTTGAGGCGCCGGCAAGATGCTGACATCCAACAGCCCGTCGTCAGCCAATGCACCCGGGCACAGCACATGCCCGCCACCGGCCTGGCGACCGTTGCCGATGCCCAGCGCGAGCAACTCGCCTTTCCAGTGGAAATCCGGGCCTTCCAATTCACCGTAGGCGGCTTTCAATTCACTGAAGCGGGTTAAACCGGTAAAAAGGTACGCGGCACCGCCCAGGACCTTCTTCAGGTCTTCGGACGTGTTGGCCGTGACCTGGCTGCCAAAACCACCGGTGGCCATGTTCAAGAAGATTTGCCCACCCACCTGGCCAAGGTCGATCGCCCTGGGCTGTACGTCCAGCAAGGCCAGGGCGCCAACCGGCTCCAACGGCACGCCGGCGGCCTTGGCGAAATCATTGGCGGTGCCCAGGGGCATCAGCACCAGGCTGGCGTCAGTGTTGGCATGGGCCATGGCTTCGGCCACATCGCGCAAGGTGCCGTCGCCACCGCCGGCAATGATATGGGTGTACCCCTCGGCCAGGGCTTCATTGACCAGTCGCCGAGCATCGCCGCCCTCCCAGGTCACCCGCACGGCCAATTCCCAACCCTGCTCACGCCGGGCCAGCACGGCGGCGCGCACATCCTCGTTGAGGGCTTGTTTGCCGTGGAGGATCAACAGGGCTTTGGGGGCGGTCATTTAGGGGTATCTCCTGGGTCAAGGTGCTTGAAGGATGTTGACCTTTGGGGAACAGGAAAAGTCTGTGGCTGGAGAAAATTGATTGAAGTACACAGATCAAAAGGTGGGAGCTGGCTTGCCTGCGATGGCGGCGGTTCAATCGACAAAGACCTCAAATCTGCCACCCAACGGTAACCACGATGCGAAGCGAGCCGCTCTTGATCTTGATCTTGCTCTGCTTTTGATCTCAGGCGCCCCGTTAAACCACGCTGGCCGAACGCAGGCTTGAATTCGTGGGTAACCCGGCAGGACGCCGGGTTAGCCGCCGTCAGGGCGGAACCCTAAGTGGCCGTTACCGCAGGAATGGATATGTACTCGCTATAACAGCGTCGCCTGTCAGGCCGCCTTCGCGAGCAAGCCCGCTCCCACAGTTGAATTGTGGGGTGTCAGGCAGAGAAGTGTCGGCTGATAGGTCGTCATCGCAGGCAAGCCAGCTCCCACAGTTGGATCGGGGGGTGTCAGGTAGAGAGGTGTCGGCTGGTAGGCCGTCATCGCAGGCAAGCCAGCTCCCACAGTTGATCGCTGCGGCGGCCAAGCCGCGTCGAGAATCAGCCCTTGTGCAACTTACTCATCAACTGCGCCTCAGCCTGGGTCAGCCCACATGACTGGGTCAGCTCATCCACCGTAGCCCCCATGCCGACCAGCTTGGCCGCCTGGGCAAACGACAGGTTCGACGGATCACGCTGCTCCAACTGCACCAACCTGTCGGGCAACGGCGCGAGAATCGCGCGCAGTTCATGCACTTCATCCCCAACCCGCACCGCACTTTGCTGGAAGTGATCAACACGCTTGACCAGTTCCAGAATGCGCCGGTCGCGCACCGCATCGCGCTCGGCCTGTTGCAAGGCCGATTCCCGCTGCTGGCGCAGATAGCGCAGCACAAACGCCAAGGTCCCGGCCCACAAGAGGGCCAGGACAATCACCGCTGCCTCAAGGAACAATCAGATGCTCTCCAGTTCCGACCATTCTTCTTCGCTCATCATCTTGTCCAGCTCAACCAGAATCAGCAGTTCGCCGTTCTTGTTGCACACGCCCTGGATGAACTTGGCCGACTCTTCGTTACCCACGTTCGGTGCAGTTTCCACTTCCGATTGGCGCAGGTAAACCACCTCGGCCACGCTGTCGACCAGGATGCCGACCACTTGCTTGTCGGCTTCGATGATCACGATACGGGTGTTGTCGCTGACTTCAACCGTGTCCAGGCCGAACCGCTGACGGGTGTCGATCACCGTCACCACGTTGCCGCGCAGGTTGATGATGCCCAGCACGTAGCTTGGTGCGCCTGGAACCGGGGCGATCTCGGTGTAGCGCAACACTTCCTGCACGCGCATCACGTTGATGCCGTAGGTTTCGTTGTCCAGCTTGAAGGTCACCCATTGCAGGATCGGATCATCCAAACCTTGTGCGGACGCTGACTTGTTCATTCATCTGACCCCTTCAAATGCCGCTATCGACGGCGTGTGTGCAAGTGGGCCGCGCAACCGCGAGGCCCTTATTGTTCAATCAACTGCGTTTGTTCTGTGGCATGGCCTTCACCGCACCGCTGGCGATCAACTCGGCCAGTTCGGCGACATCCAGCAACGCGCACATGTGTTCAATCACCGTGCCCGCCAGCCACGGCCGCTGGCCGCGGTGGCTGCGCCATTTGATTTCATTGGGGTCCAGGCGCAACGAGCGGCTGACTTGATGCACCGCCAGCCCCCACTCGTAGCCCTGCACCGAGATCACGTATTGCAGGCCCTGGCGAAAATCATCGCGGTAGCGGTCGGGCATCACCCAGCGCGCCGTATCCAGCACCTTGAGGTTGCCGGCCTGGCTGGGCAGGATGCCGAGGAACCACTCCGGCTGCCCGAACAGCGGCGTCAGCTCCTGGCCTTCCAGGGAATAGATCGAGCCCAGGCACACCAGCGGCACCGCCAGGGTCAACCCGGCGACGTCGAACAGCAGGCACTCGAACGGCTCGGCAGCCCACGAGGGGCGACCGTCGCCCGTCACCGGTGGCGGCGTGATGCTGGGCGGCAAGTGCACGTCCACCAGCGGTTCAACCACCGGGGGCGCCACCACTGCCGGGGCGCTCGGCACCACCACGGGCGCCTCCACCCCCTGCGCATCCCGTGCCTGCTCTTCCATCACCGCCTGCTGGAATTCATCCAGCGGGCTTTCGGGTTCGACAGCAGGCTCAAGTACCAGAATCGGTTCTGGCAGTTCCTCGGCCGTCGCATCCTGCAGCAAGGCATCCAGGTAGGATTCCAGTGCCAGTTGCGGGCGGGTCTTGAATTCGACAGGACGGTTCATCACGCCACCTGCGCCACAAGTTGTTGCGACAGCAGGTGCTTGAGCAACGCACGGTAGGCCAGCACGCCACGGCTCTTGCCGTCGAACTGCGACGGTGTGAGCCCGGCACGGCTGGCGTCACGCAGGCGCGTGTCCACCGGGATGTAACCGTTCCAGATAGTGTCCGGGTAGGCATCGCGCAATACGCGCAAGGTGCCGAGGGACGCCTGGGTGCGACGGTCGAACAAGGTCGGCACGATGCTGAACGGCAGCGCCTGCTTGCGCGAACGGTTGATCATCGCCAGGGTGCTGACCATACGCTCCAGGCCCTTGACCGCCAGGTGCTCGGTCTGCACCGGGATCACCAATTGCTGGCTGGCCGCCAACGCGTTGACCATCAGCACGCCGAGCAACGGCGGGCTGTCAATGATCGCGTAATCGAAGTCCTGCCACAGCTGCGCCAGGGTCTTGGCGATCACCAGGCCCAGGCCGCTCTGGCCTGGCGACTGGCGCTCCAGCGTGGCCAGGGCGGTGCTCGACGGCAGCAGGGAAATACTTTCGTTGCTGGTGGGCAACAGCAGTTGCCCAGGCAGATCCGCCGGCACGCTGCCCTTGTGCAAAAACAGGTCATAGCAGCTGTGTTCCAGCGCATCCGGGTCGTAGCCGAAATAGCTGGTCATGGAACCGTGGGGGTCCAGGTCGACCACGACCACACGCTTGCCCGCTTCGGCCAGCAAGCCGGCCAAGGCGATGGAAGTGGTGGTCTTGCCGACCCCACCCTTTTGATTGGCAACTGCCCAGACTCTCATTCGGTTGGTTCCTCCCGGCGGGCACAGGCGCGACCGAGACATTGCATACGGTTATTGAGCCAGCGACGGAGAATTGACGTTACTCGGTCGGACCGGCGGCTTGACAACGGGCGGTGCAGTTTGTGTGCCAGCACGCTTCAACGCCGCATCCGGGGTGGCATTGGCGGTGCCAGTACCGGTCAGGCTGCGACGCACATCCAGGTTACGCGAGACCACCAGCACCACCCGGCGGTTACGGGCGCGGCCTTCCACCGTGGCGTTATTGGCCACCGGCTGGAATTCACCATAGCCCACCGACGCCAGGCGCTGGGGGTTCACGCCCTGCATGGCCAACATGCGCACGATGCTCGATGCGCGGGCCGAGGACAGTTCCCAGTTGGTCGGGTACTGCGCAGTGCTGATAGGGAAATTGTCGGTGAAGCCTTCTACGTGGATCGGGTTTTCAAACGGTTTGAGGATCGCCGCCACCTTGTCGATGATCGTGAACGCCTGGTCACTGGGCAACGCATCGGCACTGGCGAACAACAGACTGGAGTTCAGCTCGATCTCCACCCACAACTCATTGCCGCGCACGGTCATCTGGTTGGAACTGATCAGGTCGCCAAAAGCGGCACTGATATCGTCGGCGATGCTTTTGAGCGGGTCGCTGGTGCCTTGGATGCCGGCGGCGGTTTCCTCACTGTCATTGACCAGGGGCTTGGCCGGGGTCACGGTCTTGGGCCGCTCTTCGCCGATGGGGATCGGCTTGAGCGCCCGCTCGGCATCGTTGAACACACCGACCAGCGCCTGGGAAATAATCTTGTACTTGCCTTCGTTGATCGACGAGATCGAGTACATCACCACGAAAAACGCGAACAGCAAGGTGATGAAGTCCGCGTAGGACACCAGCCAGCGTTCGTGGTTGACGTGCTCTTCAGGCTCGCGACGGCGACGGCTCACAGGCAAATACCTCCCTGACCGCTATTGGCCGCTTTACTGTGGCGAGCGAGCTTGCTCGCGCTGGGGCGCGAAGCGGCCCCCATCCAGGCAACGCGTTTGTTCAGACAGATTGCGGTGCCTGGTTTTGGGGCTGCTTCGCCGCCCAGCGCGAGCAAGCTCGCTCGCCACATAAAGCTCACTGGCCACAGCTCAATGTGCATACCCATCAATCCATGAAGCCCTGAAGCTTCAATTCGATGGAGCGCGGGTTTTCGCCCTCGGCAATCGACAGGATGCCTTCGAGCAACATCTCGCGATAACGCGACTGGCGCATGGCAATCGACTTGAGCTTGCTGGCCACCGGCAGCAACACTAGGTTGGCACTGGCCACGCCGTAGATGGTCGCGACAAACGCCACGGCAATGCCGCTGCCCAGTTGCGAGGGGTCGGCCAGGTTGCCCATCACGTGGATCAGGCCCATTACCGCGCCGATGATGCCGATGGTCGGCGCGTAGCCGCCCATGCTTTCAAAGACTTTGGCCGCATTGATGTCACGGCTTTCCTGGGTGTAGAAATCCACTTCGAGGATGCTGCGGATCGCTTCCGGTTCGGCGCCATCGACCAACAGTTGCAGGCCTTTGCGCGCGTAGCCGTCAGGTTCGGCATCGGCCACGCCTTCCAGGCCCAACAGGCCTTCCTTGCGGGCGGTGAGGCTCCAATTGACCACGCGGTCGATGCCGCCTGCCAGGTCGACCCGTGGCGGGAAAATGATCCACACCAGAATCTGCATGGCACGCTTGAACGAGCTCAGGGGCGACTGCAACAACGCCGCGCCCACGGTGCCACCGATCACGATCAGCGCTGCCGGGCCGTTGGCCAAGGCGCCGAGGTGGCCGCCCTCCAGGTAGTTGCCACCAATGATGGCGACAAATGCCATGGTGATACCGATCAGGCTCAAGACATCCATCAGAGGCAGGCCTCCACCAGGTGCTTGCCGATGTCGTCCAGGCTGTAGACCGCATCGGCCAGGTCAGCCTTGACGATGGCCATGGGCATGCCATAGATCACGCAACTGGCTTCATCCTGGGCCCATATGGCGCTACCGCTCTGTTTGAGCAGGCGCGCACCTTCACGGCCATCGGCGCCCATGCCGGTGAGCACCACCGCCAGAACTTTGTCGCCGTAGGACTTGGCTGCAGAACCGAAGGTGATGTCCACGCACGGCTTATAGTTCAGGCGCTCATCGCCCGGCAGGATTTTGATCGCGCCACGCCCATCCACCATCATCTGCTTGCCGCCCGGCGCCAGCAGTGCCAGGCCAGGACGCAGGATGTCGCCATCCTCGGCTTCCTTGACGGTGATACGGCACAGCTTGTCCAGGCGCTCGGCGAAGGCTTTGGTGAACGCCGCCGGCATGTGTTGCACCAGCACAATCGGCGCCGGGAAGTTGGCCGGCAGTTGAGTCAATACCCGCTGCAAGGCCACCGGGCCGCCGGTGGAGGTGCCGATGGCGACCAGCTTGTAAGCCTTGCGCTTGGGCGCGGGCGAATGCGCACTCGGCGCTGCGGCGGCACGTACCGGCGCTACCGCAGGCCGGGCCACAGGCGCAGGCGCCGGGCGCGCAAACGACGAGGTAGGCGCCGCTGCTGCGGGCGCAGGCGTGGGAGCTGGCGCGGGCGTGCTGAACAGGCTGCGACGGTTACTGCGGGAAATGCTGTGCACCTTCTCGCACAGCATCTGCTTGACCTTGTCGGGGTTGCGCGAGATGTCTTCGAAGTTCTTCGGCAAAAAATCCACCGCGCCGGCATCCAAGGCGTCGAGGGTCACCCGCGCGCCTTCGTGAGTCAGCGACGAGAACATCAATACCGGTGTGGGGCAGCGTTGCATGATGTGGCGCACGGCCGTGATGCCATCCATCATCGGCATCTCGTAGTCCATGGTGATCACGTCCGGCTTCAAGGCAATGGCTTGATCGATCGCCTCTTTGCCGTTGGTGGCCGTGCCGACCACCTGGATCGTTGGATCAGCGGAAAGAATTTCCGAGACGCGGCGGCGGAAGAAACCCGAATCGTCCACCACCAGGACCTTGACTGCCATAAACACTCCGTTAGGCGGGGCGGGCATGACCGCCCTGCCCCACCAGAATCAAATACGCCGTGCGGCGTAACGCTTGAGCATGCTCGGAACATCGAGAATCAGTGCGATGCGACCGTCACCGGTAATGGTTGCGCCCGACATGCCCGGGGTGCCCTGCAGCATCTTGCCCAAAGGCTTGATCACCACCTCTTCCTGGCCCACCAGTTGGTCGACCACAAAGCCGATGCGCTGGGTGCCCACGGACAGAATCACCACATGGCCTTCGCGCTGTTCTTCATGGGCGGCCGAGGCCACCAGCCAGCGCTTGAGGTAGAACAGCGGCAACGCTTTGTCGCGCACGATCACCACTTCCTGGCCGTCCACCACGTTGGTGCGCGACAGGTCGAGGTGGAAGATCTCGTTGACGTTGGCCAGCGGGAAGGCGAACGCCTGGTTGCCCAGCATCACCATCAGGGTCGGCATGATCGCCAGGGTCAACGGCACCTTGATGACGATCTTGGAGCCCTGGCCCTTGGTCGAGTAGATATTGATCGAGCCGTTGAGCTGGCTGATCTTGGTCTTCACCACGTCCATGCCCACGCCACGCCCGGACACGTCGGAGATCTCGGTTTTGGTCGAAAAGCCCGGGGCGAAGATCAGGTTGTAGCACTCGGTGTCGGTCAGACGGTCGGCGGCGTCCTTGTCCATCACGCCGCGCTTGACCGCGATATTGCGCAAAATGGTCGGGTCCATGCCTTTGCCGTCATCGGTAATCGACAGCAGGATATGGTCGCCCTCTTGCTCCGCCGCCAAAATCACCTTGCCGTTGCGGGACTTGCCGGCGGCTTCGCGTTCTTCCGGGGTTTCTACACCGTGGTCGACCGCGTTGCGCACCAAGTGGACCAGCGGGTCGGCCAGAGCCTCGACGAGGTTTTTGTCGAGGTCGGTTTCTTCGCCCACCAACTCCAGGTTGATTTCTTTCTTGAGCTGGCGCGCCAGGTCGCGAACCAGGCGCGGGAAACGGCCGAAGACTTTCTTGATCGGCTGCATCCGCGTTTTCATCACCGCGGTTTGCAGGTCGGCGGTGACCACGTCGAGGTTCGACACGGCCTTCTGCATGGCTTCGTCGCCACTGTTCAGGCCCAGGCGCACCAGGCGGTTACGCACCAGCACCAGTTCGCCCACCATATTCATGATGTCGTCCAGGCGCGCGGTATCCACGCGCACGGTGGTTTCGGCTTCGCTGGCGGGTTTTTCCGCAGCAGCCGGCGCGGCTGCACGCGCAGGGGCCGGGGCGGCGGCAGGTGCTGGCTTGGCAGCCGGCGCAGGTTTGGCAGCAACCGGTGCCGCAGCGACTGGTGCTGCAACCTGGGCGGCGGTTGCCGGGGCCACTTCGCTGAACTTGCCTTTGCCGTGCAGCTCGTCGAGCAAGGCTTCGAATTCGTGATCGGAGATCAGCCCGTCGCCGGCCGGTGCGGCAGTGGCCGCTGGCGCGGCGGCGGCAGTCGCCGCCACCTCAGGCAGGGCTTCGGCCACAAAGGTGCCTTTGCCATGCAGTTGGTCGAGCAGTGCCTCGAATTCGTCGTCGGTAATGTCAGTGCTGGTGTTGGCAGCGGGTGCTTCTGGCGTCGCCGTAGGAGGTGCCACGGCATCTGCTGCGAACTGGCCTTTGCCGTGCAACTGGTCGAGCAACGACTCGAATTCGGCGTCGGTAATGTCTTCACTGCTCGGCGTCGCGGCAGGCTGCACCGGCGCTTCAGCCTCGGCCTTGACCGCGCTGAGGGAGTTGAGCAGTTGTTCTAACTCGCTGTCGGTCACGTCCGGCTCGGCTTGCGCCACCGGCTCCGGTGCGGCCTCGACCACCGGCGCAGCCGTGGTGTCGGCAGGTTCGGCCAGGCGCGCCAGGGCGGCCAGCAGTGCCGGGGTAGCGGCGGTGATCGGTGCACGTTCACGCACCTGGCTGAACATGCCGTTGACCGCATCCAGTGCTTCGAGAATCACGTCCATCAATTCCGAGTCAACGTGACGCTCACCCTTGCGCAGGATGTCGAAGACGTTCTCGGCGATGTGGCAGCACTCCACCAGCTCATGGAGCTGGAGGAAGCCGGCGCCCCCTTTTACAGTGTGAAAACCGCGAAAAATTGCATTGAGCAGGTTCGCATCATCCGGTCGGCTTTCCAGCTCGACCAGTTGTTCGGACAGTTGCTCTAGAATTTCGCCGGCCTCTACAAGGAAATCCTGAAGGATTTCTTCATCGGCGCCGAAGCTCATGTGGGTGCTCCTTAGAAGCCTAAACTGGATAACAGGTCATCTACGTCATCCTGACCTGACACAACGTCTTCACGTTTATCGGCATGAATCTGCGGACCTTCACCCTTGGCGAGATGTTTTTGTGGATCTTTTTCCGAGAGGATCGCTTCGCGGTCATGTTCGATGCCGGCAAAACGATCGACCTGGCCGGCCATCAGCACCAATTTGAGCAAGTTGCTTTCCACTTCGGTGACCAACTGAGTCACGCGCTTGATCACCTGGCCGGTGAGGTCCTGGTAATCCTGGGCCAGCAGGATGTCGTTGAGGTTGCTGGCCACCGTGCGGTTTTCCTGTTCGCTGCGCGACAGGAACCCGTCGACGCGACGCGCCAATTCACGAAACTCTTCAGCGCCGACTTCGCGGCGCATGAAGCGGCCCCAGTCCTGGCTCAAGGCCTGGGCTTCGGTGGCCATGCCGTTGACCAGGGGCGTGGCGTTTTCCACCAGGTCCATGGTGCGGTTGGCCGCTGCCTCGGTCAGCCTGACCACATAGGACAGGCGCTCAGTGGCATCAGTGATCTGGGAAATTTCTTCGGCCTGGGGCATGCGCGGGTCAATCTGGAAATTGACGATCGCACTGTGCAGCTCGCGTGTGAGCTTGCCCACTTCCTGGTACAGGCCGCGGTCACGGGTCTGGTTAAGCTCATGGATCAACTGCACCGCATCGGCGAACTGGCCTTTTTCCAGGCTGTCGACCAACTGGTGAGCATGTTTTTTCAGGGTCGACTCAAAGTCGCCCTGTGACGTTTCGTTATGCTCCATAGCTCCCCCGCGATGGCATTAGCCGTGGATGCGTTCGAAGATTTTCTCGATCTTCTCTTTCAACGCCAGTGCCGTGAATGGCTTGACCACGTAACCGTTGACCCCGGCTTGGGCGGCTTCGATGATCTGTTCGCGCTTGGCTTCGGCGGTCACCATCAGCACAGGCAGGCTGCGCAGTTTTTCATCGGCGCGCACATGGCGCAGCAGGTCGATACCGGTCATGCCCGGCATGTTCCAGTCGGTCACCAGAAAGTCGATGCTCCCGCTGTTGAGAATCGGAATGGCCGTCAGGCCGTCATCCGCCTCGACCGTGTTGGTGAACCCAAGGTCACGCAACAGGTTTTTAATGATCCGCCGCATCGTTGAGAAGTCATCAACGATGAGGATTTTCATGTTCTTGTCCAATTCGACCTCCAAGCAGTCTTAAACGCGCCCAGCACCTGGACGCGCCATTTCAATCAACAGGCGTTACACAAAAAGGACTGCCCAGGGCACCACGGCACATAGCCGCGAAACCTTGCGATCTCACGGCAGCGTCTGCAGTGCCCCCACACTGCCTGTCAGCGCGCGCGCCACTCGGCCAATCGCCCCCGCAAGCGGGCTGCGCACTGGCTATGCAACTGGCTGACACGCGATTCGCTGACCCCCAGGACCTCACCGATTTCCTTGAGGTTCAGCTCTTCGTCGTAGTACAGCGCCAGCACCAGCCGCTCACGCTCTGGCAAATTGGCGATTGCATCGGCCAACGCGCCCTGGAAACGTTCATCTTCCAGGTCGCGCGACGGCTCCGTATGCGCGCTCGCGCCGTCCTCGTGCAGCCCTTCGTGTTCGCCGTCCTGTAAAAGGTCGTCGAAACTGAACAGGCGGCTGCCCAAGGTATCGTTCAAAATCCCGTAGTAATCGTCGAGACTCAATTGGAGTTCGGCCGCAACTTCATGATCTTTAGCGTCACGACCGGTTTTTGCTTCAATTGCACGAATTGCATCGCTGACCATGCGCGTATTGCGGTGTACCGAACGCGGCGCCCAATCGCCTTTACGCACTTCATCGAGCATCGCGCCACGGATACGGATACCCGCATACGTTTCGAAACTGGCACCCTTGCTGGCGTCGTATTTGGTCGAGACTTCAAGCAGGCCGATCATGCCGGCCTGGATCAAGTCTTCGACCTGCACACTCGCGGGCAGGCGCGCCAACAGGTGATAGGCAATGCGCTTGACCAACGGCGCATAGCGCTCGATCAATTCGCCCTGGCTGTCACGTGCCGACTTTTTGTAAAGGTTGTAGCCGCTGGATGTCATAGCACCGGTCCTGCGCTCGTCTGATGCACCAAACGCTCGACGAAAAACTCCAGATGCCCCCGCGGGTTGGCGGGCAACGGCCAGGTATCGACCTTCTGGGCAATGGCCTTGAACGCCAGTGCGCATTTCGAACGAGGGAACGCTTCGTAGACCGCACGCTGCTTTTGCACGGCCTTGCGCACACACTCGTCATAGGGAACTGCGCCGACGTATTGTAAAGCCACATCGAGGAAGCGATCCGTGACCTTGGTCAACTTGGCGAACAGGTTGCGCCCTTCCTGCGGGCTCTGGGCCATGTTGGCCAACACGCGAAAGCGGTTCATGCCGTAGTCACGGTTAAGCAGTTTGATCAGCGCGTAGGCATCGGTGATCGAGGTGGGCTCGTCGCACACCACCAACAGCACTTCTTGCGCTGCGCGCACGAAGCTGACCACCGACTCGCCGATCCCGGCGGCGGTGTCGATCACCAGCACGTCGAGGTTGTCGCCGATGTCGCTGAACGCCTGGATCAGCCCGGCATGCTGCGCGGGGCTCAGGTGCACCATGCTCTGGGTGCCCGAGGCCGCCGGCACGATGCGAATGCCTCCGGGGCCCTGGAGCAGCACGTCGCGCAGCTCACAGCGGCCCTCGATCACATCGGCCAGGGTATGTTTGGGTGTCAGCCCCAGCAGAACGTCCACGTTCGCCAAGCCCAGGTCAGCATCCAGCAGCATGACGCGACGGCCAAGCTCTGCCAGGGCCAGGGACAAATTCACTGACACGTTAGTTTTGCCGACGCCACCTTTGCCGCCGGTCACCGCGATCACCTGTACGGGATGCATGCTGCCCATTTTATTTCTTTACCTTGTCTTGCTTAGACGCAGGCTACATGGCTTGGCCGCGTGAATCGCTTGCAGACCATCGATGTAGGTACATTTCACGGTGTTCATCCTGCCTCAACCCACCCGTTTAGCCGGGTGGTGGTAAAGGTCGGCGAACATATCGGCCATCGCTTCCTCGCTAGGCTCGTCTTGCATTTGCACACTCACGGCACGGCTGACCAACTGATGACGGCGCGGCAGATGCAGATCATCCGGGATCCGCGGCCCGTCGGTCAGGTAGGCAACCGGTAATTCATGGCTGATGGCCAGGCTCAACACCTCGCCCAGGCTCGCTGTTTCGTCGAGCTTGGTGAGGATGCAACCGGCCAGGCCGCAACGCTTGTAACTGTGATAAGCAGCGGTAAGAACCTGTTTCTGGCTGGTGGTTGCAAGCACCAGGTAATTTTTTGACTTGATGCCCCGCCCGGCCAGGCTCTCGAGCTGCATGCGCAGCGCCGGATCACTGGCTTGCAGGCCGGCGGTATCGATCAGCACCACGCGCTTGCGCAGCAACGGGTCGAGGGCATTGGCCAGGGACTGACCCGGGTCGACATGGGTCACCGGCACGTTGAGGATGCGGCCCAGGGTCTTGAGCTGCTCCTGAGCGCCGATACGGTAACTGTCCATGCTCACCAGGGCGATATTCTGCGCGCCATATTTAAGCACGTAACGGGCCGCCAGCTTTGCCAGGGTGGTGGTCTTGCCCATGCCGGCGGGGCCGACCATGGCGATTACACCGCCCTCTTCCAGGGGTTCGATTTCCGGCGTGGCAATCATGCGCGCCAAGTGCGCCAGCAGCATGCGCCAGGCCTGGCGGGGTTCTTCGACTTCGGCGGTCAAGGCCAGCAGGTCGCGGGACAACGGGCCGGACAGGCCGATGCGTTGCAGGCGACGCCAGAGGTTGGCTTGCTGCGGCTTGCTGCCTTGCAGTTGGGTCCAGGCCAGCGAGCCGAGCTGCACTTCGAGCAATTCACGCAGGCCGTTGAGTTCAAAACGCATCGAGTCAATCACGCGCTGGTCAACTGCGGCAGCCGGGGCAGGCGCTGCAGGACGCGGCGGTTCGACAAAGGTGGGTTCAACCAGCGGCTCGGCGGCGGTCAGCGGCAAGCCGGCAAACAACTGGCGATTGGTGCTGGCATCGCTGTCGCCACGCATGCTCAGTTCAGCCTGGGCCGACACAATGCGCGAGGCGGTCTTGCGCAGCTCGTCTTCGAGCTCCATGTTCGGCACGCGCGGGGCCAGCGCCTGGGGCGTGTAATCCAGGGCAGCCGTCAGCTCGACACCACCGGCGATACGACGGTTACCGATAATCGCGGCATCGGCGCCCAGCTCATCACGGACCAGTTTCATGGCCTGACGCATATCGGCGGCGAAAAAACGCTTAACTTGCATAACCCACTACCTCAGCCATTGGGCCCAACTGTCGCGACAATAGTCACTTGCTTATTGTCAGGAATTTCCTGGTAAGCCAACACGTGCAAATTCGGTACAGCCAGGCGCCCGAACCGCGACAACATCGCGCGAACCGGGCCGGCCACCAGCAGGATCACCGGGTTGCCCTGCATTTCCTGGCGCTGTGCGGCGTCGATCAACGAACGCTGCAGCTTTTCAGCCATGCTTGGCTCCAGTAAAACGCCTTCTTCCTGGCCTTGCCCTGCCTTCTGAATACTATTGAGCAATATTTGTTCCAACCTGGGCTCCAGGGTGATCACAGGCAGCTCCGACTCAGTCCCTACAATGCTTTGCACGATTGCGCGGGACACGCCGACACGCACCGCCGCCACCAGAGCGGCAGTATCTTGACTCTTGGCGGCATTGTTGGCGATGGCCTCGGCAATGCTGCGAATGTCGCGCACGGGCACCTGTTCGGCCAACAGCGCTTGCAACACCTTGAGCAACTGCGACAGTGACAGCACGCCAGGCACCAGCTCTTCGGCCAGTTTTGGCGACGATTTGGCCAGCAAGCCCATCAATTGCTGGACTTCCTCGTGGCCGATCAACTCGTGGGAGTGCTTGTAGAGAATCTGGTTGAGGTGCGTGGCGACCACGGTGCTGGCATCCACCACGGTGTAACCGAGGGACTGCGCCTGGCTGCGCTGGCTGACTTCGATCCACACCGCTTCCAGGCCGAAAGCCGGATCTTTGGCGGTAATACCGTTGAGCGTACCGAACACTTGGCCGGGGTTGATCGCCAGTTCGCGGTCCGGGTAGATCTCGGCTTCGGCCAGGATTACCCCCATCAGGGTCAGGCGATAGGCGCTGGGGGCCAGGTCGAGGTTGTCACGGATATGCACAGTGGGCATCAAGAAACCCAGGTCCTGGGACAGTTTCTTGCGCACACCCTTGATCCGCGCCAGCAGTTGCCCACCCTGGTTGCGGTCGACCAGCGGGATCAGGCGGTAACCGACCTCCAGGCCGATCATGTCGATGGGCGTGACGTCGTCCCAGCCCAACTCCTTGGTTTCCTGGGCGCGGGCCGGGGATGGCAGCAGATCCTGCTGGCGGGCAATCTCTTGCTGAGCCTGGACCTTGACCGCGTTCTGCTTTTTCCAGAACAGGTAAGCCGCGCCGCCGGCCAGGGCCGCCATGCTCAGGAACGAGAAGTGCGGCATGCCCGGCACAATGCCCATGATCGCCATGATGCCCGCCGCCACGGCCAGGGCCTTGGGCGAAGCGAACATCTGCCGGCTGATCTGCTTGCCCATGTCTTCGGAGCCCGAAGCACGGGTAACCATGATGGCCGCCGCTGTGGATAACAACAGTGATGGCAATTGCGCCACTAAACCGTCACCGATGGTCAGCAAGGCGTACACCTTGCCGGCATCGCCGAATGTCATGCCGTGCTGGAACATACCGACGGCCACGCCGCCGATCAGGTTGATGAACAGAATCAACAGGCCGGCGATGGCGTCGCCGCGCACAAATTTGCTGGCGCCGTCCATGGAGCCGTAGAACTCGGCTTCCTGGGCAACTTCGGCCCGGCGCGACTTGGCCTGGTTCTGGTCGATCAGGCCGGCGTTGAGGTCGGCATCGATGGCCATCTGCTTGCCGGGCATGGCGTCGAGGGTAAACCGCGCGCTCACCTCGGAAATCCGCCCGGCGCCCTTGGTCACCACGACGAAGTTGATGATCATCAGAATCGCGAACACCACGATACCGACCACGTAGTTACCGCCGATGACCACCTCACCGAAGGCCTGGATCACCTTGCCGGCGGCGGCGTGGCCGTCCTGGCCGTGGAGCATCACCACCCGCGTGGAAGCGACGTTCAATGCCAGGCGCAGCAGGGTCGCCACCAGCAGAATCGTCGGGAACACCGCGAAATCCAGCGGCCGCAAGGCGTACACGCACACCAGCAACACAACGACGGACAGGGCAATGTTGAAGGTAAAGAACACGTCGAGCAGGAACGGCGGCATCGGCAACATCATCATTGCCAGCATCACCAGCAACAACAACGGCACACCCAGATTGCCCCGCGACAGGTCAGTCAGGGTGCCACGGGCCGTGTTGAGCATTTGAGAGCGATCTACCACCGGTATTCCTCGGGTCCTTGAAGCAAAGTTTTGACGCTGGAGGGCGACTTGGAGGCGGGGTTGCAAGAAGCCTTCCAACTTTGCTTTCGGGACGATTTTCGGGTGGTAACCGATTCAAGTGTGGGAGCTGGCTTGCCTGCGATTGCGGTGTGTCAGCCACTGGGATAGTGGCTGTGAGTCAGCTATCGCAGGCAAGCCCGCTCCCACATTTGGATTTGTGTGCATCGTGGATATCGAGGAAATTTCCGACATGGATTTGGGGTTGCCCCTAGGAAATGTGATCTCTAGTCTCCGTACACCGCTGCAAACGCAGCGGACGGGCGTCGCGGCCCGGTTCACAACGGAGCAAAAGCACCATCTCCCTTTCAGTAAGCGGTTTTTTATCGTCTACTGTGCGGCGCTATGGCGGCTGTGCGCGGGATACCTTCGGGTATGCCGGGTTGCTCCTTCACCGGTCCGCGAACCTGCGTACAGCTGCCACCCTCCATCGCGTCGCGGCGATCAGTGGCGGCTTCACTTTCATAAGGAGCTTCACAGTGATCAAACCTACCCCAAATCCCCCCGCCCGGCTGTTTACCGTAGCCGACGGCATCAGCACCGAAGACCTGCTGGTCAACCTCAGTGAAACACTCGCCTCGGCCAACGCCTTGAGCTGCGACCTGGCCTTTGACCTGGAAGGTTCGAAACGAGAGGAATTACTCGGCGTTGCGCAGTTGATCGAACTGGCGCAGTTACTGGCTGATCGCTTGCACGTTGGCGTCGGAATAAAGAGCGCCGCAAGCGGCGGGTGACACGGTCCAAACTGTGGGAGGGGGCTTGCCCCCCGATCGCGGTGTATCAGGCAATGGATTCATTGACTGATCCACTGCTATCGGGGGCAAGCCCCCTCCCACACTTGGACTGAGTTCTGTCTGGGATGATTGGGTGGGCTTTAAATATACCGTATTGCCACAGCTTTCAGGCCTTTTGAACCTTGTACGACCTCAAACTCTACTTCCCGACCCTCCATCAGAGATTTAAAACCATCTGACTGGATGTCCTTGAAATGGGCAAAAATGTCCGTCCCGTCATCATCCCGAGTAATAAAACCAAACCCTTTTTCATCGTTGTACCACTTCACTCTGCCAGTTGTAGTTGTCATTGCCATTCTCCCTACACTTCATTTGAGACCCGACTCACGTGGGCTGTGCGACTTGATAGGCAGCGCATAAATACCCTCGGGTCGATGGACCATTTGGAACTCCATGCACTTGCCAAACCACAGCGCAGTGCAACGCCAGTCCCTGCCATTGATAAACACATCCCCTCTCCCGCCATCGGGTTTGATCAACCAATCGCCTCTGAGCCAGACGTAATACCTGACCGTACCCGTAGCCACCTTCAAGACCGCACTCCCTGCATCTCGTTTACTGCATACGTGCATAGGTAATAGAACAGCTGGAACCGACGCTGACTACTGTCAACGTTGACAGGTAGTTGATACAGCCAACCTGCCCAAGAGCCGAGAGGGCTTATCGGAGGAAAAAAAGGCGCACTGTTCGTCGTTATGGCGACTGCGCGGGGCGATTAAGTGGCAGCCTCGCTCAAATCAAACGTTTCACACTGGAATTGCTCGGCGTTGCGCAGTTGATCGAGCTGGAGCAAGACCGACGAACACCGCAGGTAGCGGGTGACACGGTCAAAACTGTGGGAGGGGGCTTGCCTCCGATCGCGGTGTATCAGGCAATGGATTCATTGACTGAGCCACTGCTATCGCGGGCAAGCCCCCTCCCACATTTGGACTGATTTCTGTCTGGGGATGATTGGGTGCGCTCTAAACAGGTCGTATATTCTCAGCCTGTGGGTCTTTTGGACCTTGTGTGATGTCAAACTCTACTTTTTGATTCTCATCCAGGCTTTTGTACCCAGCCGTCGTAATTGCCGAGTAATGGGCAAACACATCGAGCCCTCCATCATCTTGGGTAATAAAACCAAACCCCTTCTCCGCGTTAAACCATTTCACAGTACCCGTTGCCATTGCCGCTCTCCTTACACTTACTCAGAACCCAACCCACCCCGGTGACGCACCCTGACGGGCAACGCATAGACGCCCTTGGGCCGATGGACCATTTGAAACCTCAGTTGCTTACCCACCGACAGCGCTGTACAACGCCAATCCTTGCGATTGATAAATACCTCTTCTGCCTCATCATCCAATTCGATCAGCCAATCGCCCCTGACCCAGTCATAGGATTTGACAGTTCCTGTAGCCACCTTCAATCCCGCTCTCCCTGCATCTCGTTTACTACATACGCGCAGTGTTTGGTTCAGTCATAGAACAACGGGAAATATCCTTTGGCTACTGTCAGAGTTGACAGGTAGACGCGAGCTGCCGATGGGTGGTAGCGGTGGAACAGCAGAAGATTCATGCATCCGAGGGTTTCTTGCGCTTGCGGGGTTTTCGCGGTTTGGAAGAGGTGGGTGGGACATCACCGCGTTGAGCGCCTGTCGACTGGACGGCAACCTCGTTGCCATCGCGATCCCGGGCAATAAAGCCGATGCCTTTGACCGCATCAAACCACCTGACCGTACCCCTATCCATCACCGCCTCCCGAGTCGTGCAGAGCTGCACGCCTCATCGCTGTATCAAACAGTGAAGGCGGCGTAATGGCTACTGTCAAAGTTGACAGGTTGTAGGAGCGAGCTTGCTCGCGAAGGTGGGTAACGATAATGCGGGAAGTCAGGATGAACGCGGCGACGGTGAGTTTTTCGCGAGCAAGCTCGCTCCTACAGTGAGCAGCAGCGTTCAGGAATCGCGACGCAGGTCCGGCGGGATCGGCAAATCCTTGAGCGGATCAGGCCGCTTGCCCTTGCCGGCGCGGTATTGACGGATTTGGTAAACGTAGGCCAGTACCTGTGCAACGGCCAGGTACAAGCCGGCGGGGATTTCCTGGTCCAGATCGGTGGAGTAGAAAATCGAGCGCGCCAATGCTGGCGACTCCAATAGTAGAATGTCGTTGGCCACCGCAATTTCGCGGATTTTCAGCGCAGTGAAGTCGCTGCCCTTGGCCAGCAGCATTGGTGCACCGCCCTTTTCGGGGTCGTACTTGAGGGCTACGGCGTAGTGAGTCGGGTTGGTGATGACCACGTCGGCGTCGGGCACCGAGGCCATCATCTTGCGCTGGGACATTTCCCGCTGCAGTTGGCGGATGCGTTGCTTGACCTCGGGGCGGCCTTCCTGATCCTTGTGTTCGTCGCGCACTTCCTGCTTGGTCATCAGCAGTTTCTTGTGGCTTTCCCACAACTGAATCGGCGCATCCACGGCGGCGATCAGGATCAGCCCGAGGGCCATCCACAGTGCGCTCCAGCCCACCACCTGCACGCTGTGGATGATCGCCGACTCCAGCGGCTCATGGGCGATGCGCAGCAAGTCGTCGATGTCGGATGACAACACCGCCAACGCCACGAACAGAATCAGGAAAAACTTGGCCAGGGCCTTGAGCAATTCAATCAGGGCCTTGGCAGAGAACATGCGCTTGAGCCCCGCGCCCGGGTTCATGCGGCTGAACTTGGGCGCCATGCTGCCCGCGGCAAACAACCAGCCACCAAGGGCGACCGGGCCGATCAGCGCGGCCAGCAGCAAGGTGATCAAGATCGGTTGCACCGCCAACAGGGCGATTTTGCCCGAGTGCAGCAGGTACTGGGCCATGGCATCGGGGTTGAGCAGCACCTCGCGGGGCAAGCTGAAGTTGTGTTTCATCATCTCCAGCAAGTCCAGCGCCAGGCCCCCGCCGTAGATCAGCAAGGCGCCTGCGCCGGCGATCATGGTGGCGAAGGTGTTGAGCTCTTTGGAGCGGGCGATCTCGCCCTTCTCCCTGGAGTCCTTTTTACGTTTCTCCGTGGGGTCTTCTGTTTTGTCCTGACCACTCTCGCTCTCGGCCATGGCTCAGCGCGCCCGTGCCAGATCACGTAAGAACTGCAAGGCGTCGGTGGCCAGCGGTTGATACTGATTGAGAATGTCAGCCAGGCCGACCCAGAAAATCCCCATGCCCAACACCAGGGTCAGCGGGAAACCAATCGAGAAGATGTTCAGTTGCGGCGCCGCGCGGGTCATCACGCCGAACGCGATATTGACCACCAGCAGCGCCGTGATCGCCGGCAACACCAGCAACAGCGCCGCGCCCAGCACCCAACCGAGGCGCCCCACCAGTTCCCAGAAGTGGTTGACCACCAAGCCTGCGCCCACCGGCAAGGTGGTGAAGCTCTCGGTCAGCACCTCGAACGCCACCAGGTGTCCGTTCATGGCCAGGAATAGCAAGGTCACCAGCATGGTCAGAAACTGCCCGATCACCGCCGCCGACACCCCGTTGGTGGGGTCGACCATGGACGCGAAGCCCATGCCCATCTGGATCGAGATGATTTGCCCGGCGATCACAAAAGCCTGGAAGAACAACGTCAGGGAAAACCCCAGCATGGCGCCGATCAGGATCTGTTCGGCGATCAGCAGCAAGGCGCTCAGATCCAGCGCGTTGACCGGCGGCATCGGCGGCAAACCCGGCACGATCACCACCGTGATCGCCACGGCAAAATACAGGCGCACACGACGCGGTACCAGCGTGGTGCCGAACACCGGCATGGCCATCAACATCGCCGTGACGCGAAACAGCGGCAGGATGAACGAGGCCACCCAGGTACTGATCTGGGTGTCGGTCAAGGCCAGCAAGGATTGCATCGGCTCAGCCGATCAACTGCGGAATACTGCCGTACAACTGCAGGATGTATTCCATGAAGGTTTGCACCAGCCACGGGCCGGCGACGATCAGGGTCACCAGCATCACCAGCAGGCGCGGCAGAAAGCTCAGGGTTTGTTCGTTGATCTGGGTGGCGGCCTGGAACATTGCCACCAGCAGGCCCACCAGCAGACTGGGCACCACCAGCACGGCGACCATCAGGGTGGTCAGCCACAGCGCTTCACGGAACAGGTCAACGGCGACTTCTGGCGTCATAGCGCTATACCCCTCCGAAACTGCCGGCCAGGGTGCCAATAATCAGCGCCCAGCCGTCCACCAGCACAAACAGCATAATCTTGAACGGCAGCGAGATGATCAACGGTGACAGCATCATCATACCCATGGCCATCAACACGCTCGCCACCACCAGGTCGATGATCAGGAACGGGATGAAGATCATGAAGCCGATCTGGAACGCGGTCTTCAATTCGGAGGTGACGAACGCCGGTACCAGGATGGTCAGCGGTGCCTGGTCCGGGGTGGCGATGTCGGTGCGCTTGGACAGGCGCATGAACAGCTCAAGGTCGCTGGAGCGGGTTTGCGACAGCATGAAGTCCTTGATCGGGCCCTGGGCCTTGTCGATGGCATCCTGGGCTGTGAGCTTTTCCGCCAGATAAGGTTGCAGGGCTTGCTGGTTCACCTTGTCGAACACTGGCGCCATGATGAACAGCGTCAAAAACAGCGCCATGCCGGTGAGGATCTGGTTCGACGGCGTCTGCTGCAGGCCCAGGGCCTGGCGCAGGATCGAGAAGACGATGATGATCCGCGTAAAGCTGGTCATCAGCATGACGAACGCCGGGATAAAACTCAGCGCCGTCATGATCAGCAGGATCTGCAGGCTGACCGAATATTCCTGCGCGCCCGCCGCGTTGGTGCCCAGGGTGATCGCCGGGATCGACAACGGGTCGGCGCCCAGGGCCATCGGCGCGGCCAGCAACAGCATGAGCGTCAACAAAACGCGCATTACTTCTTATCCTTCTGATCCTTGCCCAGCAACTCCATCAGGCGCTGGGCGAATTCTGGCGTGGCGGCTTCGGTCTTGACCGCATCCACCGGGGTCTTGAGTACATGCAGCGGGGTGATGCGGCCGGGGGTGATGCCAAGCAGGATCTGCTCCTCGCCCACCTGCACCAACACCAGCCGATCACGCGGGCCGAGGGCGCGCGAGCCCACCAGCTCGATCACCTGGCCGTTGCCCGGCCCGATGCGCTGCACGCGGCGCATCAACCAGGCCAGCAGGAAGATCAGGCCGATCACCAGCAACAGGCCCAGCACCAGCTGCGTCAACTGCCCACTGACACTGCCGACCGCTGGCGCCGTAGCCACCTGCACCACCGGCTCAGCCGCCAGGGCGCTCAATGGCAGCGCCAGCAACAGTCCCGCCATCGAGTACTTCATCTCAGCGCAACTTCTTGATGCGTTCGCTCGGGCTGATCACGTCGGTCAGGCGGATGCCGAACTTCTCGTTGACCACCACCACCTCGCCATGGGCAATCAGGGTGCCGTTGACCAGCACGTCCAACGGCTCGCCGGCCAGGCGGTCCAGCTCGATCACCGAGCCCTGGTTGAGCTGCAACAGGTTGCGGATGTTGATTTCGGTGCTGCCCACTTCCATGGAAATCGACACCGGGATGTCGAGGATCACATCCAGGTTCGGGCCGTCGAGGCTCACCGGCTCGTTGTTCTTCGGCACGCTGCCGAATTCTTCCATGGCGAGGCGGTTGCCGGCCGGCGCGGTGGCGGCGTCGGCGGCCAGCAGCGCGTCGATGTCGTCCTGGCCAACATCGCCGGTTTCTTCCAGGGCCGCAGCCCACTCGTCAGCCAGGGCCTGGTCTTCGGCGGAAGTGTTTTCGTGTTCGGTAGCCATTACATGTCCTCGGCGCAGCAAACAATCATGAATTGGGGTTGAATCAGCGGCGGTTGATCGGCTCAACCACTTGCAGCGCCAGGTTGCCCTTGTGGGAACCGAGCTTGACCTTGAATGACGGTACGCCGTTGGCGCGCATGATCAGCTCTTCCGGCAAGTCGACGGGGATGATGTCCCCAGGCGCCATGTGCAAAATATCCCGCAGGCGCAACTGACGGCGGGCCACGGTGGCGCTCAGCGGCACGTCGACGTCCAGCAGGTCTTCGCGCAGGGCCTTGACCCAGCGTTCGTCCTGGTCGTCGAGGTCGGACTGGAAGCCGGCGTCGAGCATTTCGCGCACCGGTTCGATCATCGAGTAAGGCATGGTCACGTGCAGGTCGCCGCCACCGCCATCGAGTTCGATGTGGAAGGTCGACACCACAATGGCCTCGCTGGGGCCGACGATGTTGGCCATGGCCGGGTTCACTTCCGAGTTGATGTACTCGAAATTGACTTCCATGATCGCCTGCCAGGCTTCCTTCAAGTCGATGAAGGCCTGCTCCAGCACCATGCGTACCACCCGCAGTTCGGTGGGGGTGAATTCACGCCCTTCGATCTTGGCGTGACGGCCGTCGCCACCGAAGAAGTTGTCCACCAGCTTGAACACCAGCTTGGCGTCGAGGATGAACAGCGCAGTGCCGCGCAACGGCTTGATCTTGACCAGGTTGAGGCTGGTGGGCACGTACAGCGAGTGCACGTATTCACCGAACTTCATCACCTGCACGCCGCCCACGGCCACGTCCGCCGAGCGGCGCAGCATGTTGAACATGCTGATGCGGGTGTAGCGGGCAAAGCGTTCGTTGATCATCTCCAGGGTCGGCATGCGTCCCCGCACGATGCGATCCTGGCTGGTCAGGTCATAACTTTTGACGCTGCCGGGTTCGGCAGCCATTTCGGTCTGTACCAGACCATCGTCCACGCCATGCAACAGCGCGTCGATTTCATCCTGGGACAGCAGGTCTTGCACGGCCATGTCGTGATCCTACTGCAATACGAAGTTAGTGAAGAGCGCCTGCTCGACCACGACTTTGCCGAGTTCTTTCTGGGCCACTTCCTGCACGCTGGCAGTGACCTTCTGGCGCAACATTTCCTGGCCGACTGGCGTGGCCAGGCTGTCGAAGCTCTGCCCGGAGAACAGCATCACCAGGTTGTTGCGGATCACCGGCATATGCACCTTGAGGGCATCCAGGTCCGCCTGGTTGCGCGCCAGCAAGGTGATGCTCACCTGCAGGTAGCGTTGACGACCATTCTGGTTGTAGTTGGCGACAAAGGCCGGAAGCATCTGCTCGAAGATTGCCGGTTGCTTGACGTTGGTGGCGGTTTCGGCGGTGGGCGCCGGTTTGCTCGCACTGCTGTGCATGATGTACCAGGTGCCGCCCACCGAGGCACCGATCGCCAGGAGCAGGCCCAGCACAATCAACAGGATCAGCTTGAGCTTGCCTTTGCCTGCGGGGGGAGTTGCTGCGTCGTCGCTCTTCGCCATGCCAATAATCCGTCACTATTCGGGGATTCGTAGATCTATGGCAAGGCAAGAGCAAGTGTTATGCCAGAGTTGTCTTAGGCGAAGACAACCTAAATCAAATGTGGGAGCTGGCTTGCCTGCGATGGCGGTGGGTCAGTGCACATGTGTGTCACTGATCCACCGCCATCGCAGGCAAGCCAGCTCCCACACTGACCGGGTTTGAGCAGGAAGTCAGGCATAGTAGTCGACGGCGCTGGAGCCGATCACGCTCTGGCTCACGGGCGCTGCCACTTCGGCCACATCCACAGGGCCACCGGCGTCGCCGCTGTCAGCGCGCCTGCCGCTGCTACTGACGCCTCGCGCCTGGCTCTGCTGTTGCTGCTGGTCATGGCCCCGCGACTGGTCGGAGACATTCACATCCACCTGCCCCATGCCCTGCTGGGCAAACATCTCGCGCAAACGGCCAGACTGGCTTTCCAGCGCTTCACGCACCACCGCATGGCCGCTCATGAAGTTGACCTGGGCCTGCTGGTCCGCCGTCATGTTGACCTTGATGTCCAGGCGCCCCAGCTCAGCGGGCTGCAACTGGATCTCGGCCGACTTGAGGTTAGCGCTGGAGAGGTACATTACGCGGTTGACCACCTCCTCGGTCCAGCCGCTCTGGTGCATGGCCAGGGGCGCATTGGGGACGGGCGCCAAGGCATTCGCGGTTTTCGGCGTGGCCGCCTGGGTCAGCGCCGCCAGGCGGTTGGCGAAATCATCCACACGGGTGTCGCTGCTGGCGTTCTTGAGGTCCTTGAGGCCGTCATCGATCAGCGCGCCGAAGGCCTTGTCGCCTCCCTGGTCGGTGCTGTCCTTGGTGGCTTGCTGGTCGACCATGTTGGCCAGGCCGGCGGCAAAGCTCTGCGCGGCGGTCGGCTGATCCTGAGTGGTGGGCGCGGCTTTCTGCGGCGCCTGGCTGCTGGCCGAGACATGACCGCCCTGCTCCATCGCCAGGCGCACGGCCGGCATCGAATCCAGCGGGTCGGCCTCAGGGTCGAAGGCCGGCTGCTTGGGCTCCTCGGTTACCGCGATGAGCGGCTGGGCGTTGTCATCTGCGGCCGTGACGGCAGGCGCTTGTACCGGCACAGGGACCGCCACAGGCGTCACGGTGGCAACCAGCGCCGGGTCGGCAACCGGTTGCAGCGCCAGGGACGGGTCGGCAGGTGGCTCGCCTTCACTATCAGCGTGGTCGTCGCTCTTGGCCGGCTTGGCAGGCAAGGGATTGCCGCTATCGGCAACCGCTGGCGCGCTGGCGGCAGGTTTATCGTCGCCGGCGGGCGGTTTGGCGCTGGCATCAGAAGCCTTGTCGCGCACCGGTTTGGCTGGCGCGTCGTCGCTCTTGGCCAGCGGCTTGGCAGCTTGCTTGGCAAACACTTGAGCGAAGCCAGCGCCCTTGTCCCGCGGAACCGCAGGCGCTACCGCAGGCGTGGCGGCCGGCGCTTGAGGCTTGGCCGCAGTGGCAGCCTGAAGAAGCGAATTGGGGACGACTGGCATAAGTTAGGGTCTCCACTGCATGGGGTCGGGGATGCAGTCTATGGAGGTAGAGCAAGAGTCGGGCCAAGTCAGGCCGATAAAATATCAAACCCCAGAAAACCGCTCCCGCTCATGCTCATACAGTGGGCGAACCAGCGCAAACTCACGATCAATCTGATCCACCAAAGGCCCCAAGTCCGAAGCTGGCTTGATGGACTCGGTCTCCAACCGCTCACACAACGTCGCCAACCGCACCGCTCCCAGGTTGCCACTGCTGCCCTTGAAGCTGTGCGCAATGCGCCCCAACGTCTTGGCGTCGTTGCGCGCCTTGCGCAGCGCTTGCACGCGCTCTTCAGAATCATGCAGAAAGGTGTCCAGCAGCGTGGGGTACTCGCTTTCCATGACTTCCTGCAAACCCGACAACACCTCGGGGTCCATATGAATCTCAGCCACTTGCTCGCTCCTTGATCAAGAATCGGCGGATTATGCCAGAGCCTCCCAGCAAAACTCCACGCAGACACTGCGACCGCCATCGGACCAGCGTACCGCGTTGCTCAACTGACGCACCAGGCTCAGGCCCCGGCCAGACAGACGGTCTATGTCCACGGGGCGTGCCAGCTCCTGCTCCACATCAAAGCCCTGCCCGCTGTCTTCGAGGCGCACGCTCAATTTGCCGCCCTTGTCGGTGGGCACCACCTGCATATGCAGGCGCACATAACCGCTGTCCAACTGCGCCAGGCGCTCATGGCGCTGGCGATAATACTGCGCAAACCCCTGGGCATCGCGCTTGAGCCGTGAGTCCAGGCCCAGTACGCCATGCTCCAGCGCGTTGGAATACAACTCGGCCATCACACTGTAAAGCGCCCCGCTCTGCTCGCGCAGGCCGTGGATTTCCAACAGCAGCTGCAGCAGGTACGGCAGCGGGTTGTAGGTCCTGAGGGTCTGGGCGCGGAATTCGAAACTCACCGACCAATCCAGTGGGCACGACTGGCCGCTGTCGGCATACATCGGCTCGGCCGCCCGCAATGGCTGGCCTGCCTGCAACGTGATCTCGACCATGCTGACGTCATCGCGCGCCTGGCCGCGAAAGGCCGCCAGGGCCTGCTCGATGTCCTCGAACAGGCGGTCGGGCTCGCGGTTGGCGGCGAACACCTGCTGCAAGCGCTCGGCACCGAACAGTTGATCGTTGGCGTCAGCGGTGTCCAGCACACCGTCGGAGAGCAGGAATACCCGGTCGCCCAACGCCATGGGCCAGACCTCGGTGCTGTCATCGAACGCCTCTGCCGACAACACCCCCAAGGGCAGGTGCCGCGATATCAATGGCGTGCGCCTGCCCGTGGCGACTTCATGCACATAGCCTTCGGGCATGCCGCCGCTCCACACCTCCACCGCACGCCGCTGGGCGCTCAGGCACAGCAAGGTGGCACAGCAGAACATGTCTACCGGCAGGATGCGCTTGAGCTTGGCGTTCATTTCCCGCAGGGTCTGCGTGAGGCCATAGCCCTTGGCGGTCATGCCGTAGAACACCTCGGCCAGGGGCATGGCACCGATGGCGGCCGGCAAGCCATGGCCAGTGAAATCCCCTAGCAGCACGTGCATATCGCCGGACGGTGTGTAGGCCGCCAGCAACAGGTCACCGTTGAACAACGCATAAGGCGATTGCAGGTAGCGGATATTCGGCGCGGCGTTGATGCAACCGGAATGGGCGACCTTGTCGAACACCGCCTTGGCCGCCCGCTGCTCATGCATCAGGTGTTCGTGATGCCTGGCGATCAGGTCACGCTGTTGCAAAACCGTGGCTTGCAGGCGGCGCAGGCGGTCCATGGCGTTGATCTTGGCCGCCAGGATCAAGGGGTTATAGGGTTTGGGCAGAAAGTCATCGCCGCCGGCGTCCAGGCACTGGGCCAGGGCTTCGCTTTCGCGCAGCGACGTGAGGAAGATGATCGGTACCAGCGCCTCCCCCGCCAGTTGCTTGATCTGCCGCGCGGCTTCAAAGCCATCCATGACCGGCATCAGTGCGTCCATCAACACCAGTTGCGGACGCTCGCGGGCAAACACCTCAATCGCTTCGGCGCCATTGCTGACAGTCAGCACCTGATGGCCCTGGCGGCGGATGATGCTCGCCAGCAACAGGCGGTCGGCGGCGCTGTCTTCGGCGATCAGGATGGTCAGCGCCTCCAGGACAGGGGCCAGGGCGCTCAATTGATATCGAACAGTTTGTCGAAGTTGGAGATGGCGAGGATCTTGCGCACGTCGGAGTTGCTGTTCGTCACGCGGACCTCGGCGTCATCGCCGCCGGCATGATCCCGTAGCAACAGCAGCATGCCGAGGGCTGAACTGTCCATGTAGGTGGCATCCTTGAGGTCGACGATGTAGGTCTCGGGGACCTTGTAGAAACGCTCGTAGGCTTCCCGAAACGCCTGGTGGCTGCCGAAATCGAACCGGCCCTTGATTGCGATCGTCAACTTTTTCCCGTCCAGGGATACTTCTGACTCGACTGACATGTGACTGCTTCCTTGTCATTGCACTAGACACAAGGTGTAGCAGCTGAACCGCATCTGAGCAACACAGCTCCCACATTGGATTTGTGGTGCCGGTTAGAACTGTTCTGGGCGGGGAAGGCGTTGGGACAACTCATCGAGCAGTTTTTGCTCGCGCTTGTCTTCGATGGCTCGCGCTTCGTCGATGTAGCGCTGCACCAGCTTGCGCAGCCCCTCGACCCGGGCAAACGCCTGTTGCCAGGCCTCGCGGGCTTTGTCGAGGTTGGCCTCGTGCCAGGCCAGGCTCTGGCGTTGCTGGCCGACGGCAGTTTCAAGCTGATTGAGAAAGCCCTGGTACCCCATCAGCCACTGGCCAGAAACACCCTGGCTGCCGCGCTCGATCCACTGCTGTTGATACTCGCCACGAAAACGCTCCAGGTCGCCCAGCTTGCTTTGGGCCAACCGCACCTGGCCCTGGAAATAACCCAGGCGCTGTACGGCGGCTTTCTCGGCCTTTTCGGCCATGTCCACCACCGGGGCCAGGCGTGCGGCGCGGCTGTTGGCCATGGCTTAGCCGCCCGGCGCCGGGGCGAAGATGGACTGCAAGTGCGACTGGCTTTCGCCCATGGTGATCTTGTCGTTGAGACCCTGGCGCAGGTAGGTTACCAGTTGCGGCTGCAAGGCGATGGCCAGGTCGGTGTCGCGGTCGCCACCGGCCACATAGGCGCCGACGCTGATCAGGTCACGGCTTTGCTGGTAGCGCGACCACAGCTGCTTGAACTGCTGGGCACGGGCCATATGCTCCGGCGTGACCACCGCCGGCATCACCCGGCTGATGGACGCTTCGATATCGATGGCTGGGTAATGCCCCTCTTCCGCCAGGCGCCGCGACAGCACGATGTGGCCGTCGAGCACGCCCCGGGCCGAGTCGGCAATCGGGTCCTGTTGGTCGTCGCCTTCAGACAACACGGTGTAGAACGCGGTGATCGAGCCACCGCCGGCTTCGGCATTACCGGCACGCTCTACCAGCTTGGGCAGCTTGGCAAATACCGACGGGGGGTAACCCTTGGTCGCGGGCGGCTCACCGATGGCCAGGGCGATCTCGCGCTGGGCCTGGGCGAAACGCGTGAGCGAGTCCATCAGCAACAGGACGTTTTTGCCCTTGTCGCGGAAATATTCGGCGATGCGCGTGCAGTACATCGCCGCACGCAAGCGCATCAGCGGTGCATCGTCTGCCGGAGAAGCGACGACAACGGAACGCTTGAGCCCTTCTTCACCGAGGCTGTGCTCGATGAACTCCTTCACTTCGCGGCCCCGCTCACCGATCAGCCCCACCACGATGATGTCGGCCTCGGTAAAGCGCGTCATCATGCCCAGCAACACCGACTTACCCACGCCGGTACCGGCGAACAGGCCCAGGCGCTGGCCGCGACCGACCGTCAATAAACCGTTGATGCTGCGAATGCCCACGTCCAGCGGCACGCTGATGGGGTTGCGCTTGAGCGGGTTGATGGTGGGGCCGTCCATCGGCACCCAGTCTTCGGCCTTCATGCCGCCCTTGCCGTCCAGCGCACGGCCGGCACCGTCGAGTACGCGGCCCAGCATGCTCATGCCCATGGGCAGGCGGCCAGTGTCGGCCAGCGGCACCACGCGGGCGCCGGGAGCGATACCCGCCAGGCTGCCCACCGGCATCAGAAAAATCTTGCTGCCGGAAAAGCCCATCACCTCGGCTTCGACCTGCACCGGGTGGTAGCTGTCGTCGTTGATCACCAGGCAGCGGCTGCCCATGGCGGCGCGCAGGCCTTCGGCTTCGAGAGTCAGGCCGACCATGCGCAACAAGCGCCCTTCAAGAACCGGCTGGCCGGGCAACTCGGTGGCCTCGGCGTAGCTGCCCAGGCGCTTGGCGAAGCTGGTGCGATCAAGGCGCATCGGTGGCGTCCAGGTCAACGCTCAGGTCAGGCTCGGCGGGATGCAGGGCCTGTTCATGCAGTTGATCAAACAACTTGGCCATGATCTGGCTGATACGGGTTTCCACTGTCGCGTCAATGCGGCTGTGTTCGGTCTCGACGCGGCAACCACCCGGCTGCAACGAAGCGTCTTCGACGATGCGCCAGGTTTCTTCATGACGCTCGCGCAGGGCTTTGACCTGTTCGAAATCTTGCGGGTTGATGTACAGCCGCACATTGCCGACGCCCAGGGGCAGCAGCTTGAGGGCTTCACGCATCACACCTTCGATCTGGCTGGAATCGAGCACCAGTTCGCGCTGGATCACCTGGCGAGCAATGTGCTGCACCAGGCCGACCATGGATTTTTCCAGCTGCGAGTCCTGTTCGGCGATAGGGTCGAACAGGTTGCCCATCAGGCGCTCCAGGCTGCCCAACTTGGTGGCCAGCGCCGCTTCGGCCTCCTGGCGAACCTTGAGGGTGGTGCTGCGAAAACCGTCTTTTTCCCCCGCCGCAAAGCCTTCGTTGTAGGCCTCCTGGCGAATGGTTTCCAACTCTTCGAGGGTCAGTGGCTGGACTTCATCCAGTGGCACTTCTTCCATCTCTGCCGGAGGTTCTTCAACCGGTTCAGGCTCGGGCTCCGGCACATGGGGGTCGAAGCTGGGCAGCGACCAGATGTCGAAGCCGCCGACATCCCGCGCGCGAATCAGATCGCTGGGCGCCTCATCTTTATTCGACATGCAAGGCGCCTTAGATCATTTCTTCGCCGCCCTTCCCGCCGAGAACGATTTCTCCGGCTTCGGCCATACGGCGGGCAATGGTGAGGATTTCTTTCTGAGCGGTTTCCACGTCGCTGACGCGCACCGGGCCCTTGGCTTCCAGGTCGTCGCGCAACAGCTCCGAGGCGCGCTTGGACATGTTCTTGAAGATCTTTTCTTTGACGTTTTCGTCCGAGCCCTTGAGCGCCAGCACCAGCACGTCCGAGGACACTTCGCGCAGCAGCGCCTGGATGCCACGGTCGTCGACATCGGCCAGGTTGTTGAACACGAACATCAGGTCTTCGATCTGGCCGGACAGGGTGTCGTCGATCTCGCGGATCGAGTCCATCAACTGGCCTTCGACCGAGCTGTCGAGGAAGTTCATGATGTCGGCTGCGCGCTTGATGCCACCCAGGGTGGTGCGCGAGGCGTTGGAATTGCCGGAGAACTGCTTCTCCAGAATCGTGTTGAGTTCCTTGAGCGCTGCCGGCTGCACAGTGTTCAGCGACGACACACGCAGGATGATGTCCAGGCGCACTTTATGGTCGAAGTGGCCAAGCACTTCGCCGGCCTGGTCGGGGTCCAGGTAGGCCACCACGATCGCCTGAATCTGCGGGTGCTCGTAGCGGATCACGTCGGCCACCGCACGCGGCTCCATCCACTTGAGGCTATCCAGGCCGCTGGTGTTGCCACCCAGCAGGATGCGGTCGATCAGGCCGTTGGCCTTGTCTTCGCCCAGGGCCGAGGTGAGCATCTTGCGAATGTAGCTGTCGGAGCCGACGCCCAGGCTGGTCTGGTCGCCGACGATCTCGACGAACTCGCTCATCACCTGCTCGACTTGCTCGCGGTGCACATTGCGCATCTGCGCCATGGCCACGCCGACACGCTGGACCTCTTTGGGGCCCATGTGGCGCAGCACTTGGGCGGCGTCGGTTTCACCCAGGGACAGCAGCAGCACGGCGGCTTTGTCGACCCGGGACAGCTTGGCCACAGCGGCTCGATCATTCATCTGCGTTAATCCACTCTTTCACGACCTGAGCCACACGGCCCGGGTCTTCTGCCACCAGACTCTTGATTGCGTTCAACTGAGCGTCATAGCCTTCGCTCGGGCTTGGCAACAGGATGCTTTGCGGGCCGCCGAGGCTGACGCGGTCGTTGGCCAGTTCGCCGTCCAGGCCGCCCATGCCACCCAACTCGACGTCGCCACCGGCCAGTGCCAGTTGCTTCTTGCCGCCGCCGGTGATGTTGTTGAGCACCGGGCGCAATACGCCGAACACCAACACCAGGATGAACAGCACCCCCAGCACTTGCTTGACGATGTCCCAGAACCACGGCTGGGTGTAGAACGCCGGGTCGGCGATCACTTCACCGCGCTCGGCGGAGAACGGCATGTTGATCACGCTGACGCTGTCGCCACGGCTGGCGTCGAAGCCAACAGCGTCCTGCACCAGACGAGTGAAGCGCGCCAGTTCGTCAGCCGTCCACGGCGCACGGGTCACCGCGCCGTCCGCAGGGTTGACCTTGACCTGGTCATCGACCACTACCGACACCGACAGGCGATTGATCTTGCCCTGTTGCTGCTTGGTGTGGCTGATGGAACGGTCGAGTTCGAAGTTCTTGGTGGACTGGTTACGCTTGTCCGCAGGGTATGGCGCAAGCATCGGCTGGCCGGTGGCCGGGTCCATGATCTGCTGGCCGTTGGCGTCCAACAGCGGCTGGCCAGGCTGGATCGCGCCAGCCGTGGCGGCGGCGCCACCAGTGGTTTGCGGTGCCGAGGCCGGCGCGGGTGGCTGGTTGCTCAGGGCGCCTGGCACACCTTGGGGGCCATTGCTGGCGGTGCGTTGTTCGCTGGTGGACTGCTCGCTGCGCAGGGCTGGCTGGTCCGGGTTGAACTGTTCGGAGGTGGACTCGACGGCGCTGAAGTCCACGTCGGCCGACACTTCAGCCTTGTAGCGGTCGTTGCCCAGTACCGGTTGCAGAATGTTATGCACGCGCTGGGTGAGCATGCTTTCCATGCGGCGGCTGTAGTCGAACTGCTTGCCGGCCTGGGTCAGCGCGGAGTTTTCGGCCATGTCGGACAGCAGGTTGCCCTTCTGGTCCACCACGGTGATTTGCGACTTGCTCAATTCGGGAACACTGGTTGCCACCAGGTTGACGATCGCCAGTACCTGGCCAGGCTCCAGGGAGCGGCCAGCAAACAGCTCGACCAAGACCGAGGCGCTGGGCTTGCGTTCGTCACGCACGAACACCGAGCTTTTCGGAATCGCCAGGTGCACACGGGCGGCCTTGACGTTATTGAGGCTGGAAATGGTGCGCGCCAGTTCGCCTTCCAGGCCACGACGATAGCGGGTGGCTTCCATGAACTGGCTGGTGCCCAGGCCCTGGTCTTTGTCGAGGATTTCAAAACCGATATTACTGTCGGACGGCGCCACGCCAGCGGCGGCCAGTTTCATCCGGGCGCGGGCTACGTCATCCGCCTTGACCAGCAAGGCGCCGGAGTTGGGCTCCACGGTGTAGGCGATGTCGGCGGCGGCGAGGGTTTCCATGATCTGCTTGGAATCCATGCCCGACAGGCTGCCGTAAAGGGGGCGGTAATCGGGTTGCTGCGACCACAGCACCACGGCAAAACCAATCGCCACGCTGGCGGCCAGGCCCACCATCAGGCCCACCTGACGCAGCATGGTCATTTCCGAGAGGTTTTCCAGGAACGACAGGCCAAACAACGGCGGTTTGCCGTCGGCCTTGGCGGGGAGGTTGTCGGAGACTGCTTCAGCCATGACTTAAATCTCGTCCTTAAACCGGCATCTGCATGATGTCTTGATACGCCTGAACCAGCTTGTTACGCACTTGGGTCAAGGCCTGGAAGGACACACTGGCCTTTTGCGAGGCGACCATCACATCGGTGAGGTCCACGCCGCTTTTACCGATCTCGAAGGCCGTCGCCAACTGGCTGGACGCCTGCTGGGTATCGCTGACTTTATTGATTGCCTGACCGAGCATGTCGGCAAAATTGCTTTGGCCCAATTCCGGCGCTGGCGCGACGGATTTCGGTTGAGCCATGGCATCCATTTGCATGGCGCGCATATCCAACATCAACCGATTGAACTCAATACCCTGGCTCATGACCTTCTCTCTCCGACGACCCGCAATTTTTTGACACTACGCAGCGGTTACTAGGGGTGGTAGCAACAAGGGTGCCAGCTCTGGAGCAACTCGTAAGAAAAGGCGACAAAGCTTGTCGAACTTGTTACCGGTCATGTGGCGAAAAGATACGCTTCCACATCCATACCGGCGTCGCGCATCTGCGCCAGCTTGTAGCGCAAGGTACGCGGGCTGATGCCCAGGCGCTCGGCCGCTTCTTTGCGGCGGCCACGTTCGGCGCGCAGGGTGTCGATGATCATCTGGAATTCACGGCGGCGCAGGTCATCGCCCAGGGCACCGGCTGATTCCGTCTCGGCGACCACTGGAGCCGGGGCCAGGCTCGGCAACGGCGCAGCGCCATTGCCCATGGCCAGGCAGAAATCCTGGGGCTGGATCAACCCGCCCTGCTGCAAAATCAGCGCACGCTGGATCGCGTTGTCCAGCTCGCGCACGTTGCCCGGCCATGGGTAACTGACCAGGCACGCCTGAGCCTCGGGCGATAAACGCGCCTGGGCATGCTTCATTTTTTTGACGTGGTTGTTGAGCAGGCGCTCGGCCAGGGGAATGATATCCGCCGGGCGCTCACGCAATGGGCGCCAGGCCAGCGGGAACACCGACAACCGGTAGAACAGGTCTTCCCGGAAGCGCCCCGCCGCCACTTCGCCCGCCAGGTCGCGGTTGGTGGTGGCAACCACGCGGATATCCAACTGGATCGGCTTGCGTGCGCCCACCCGCTCCACTTCACGCTCCTGCAATACCCGCAGCAACTTGGCTTGCAGGCCCAGGGGCATTTCCGAGATTTCGTCGAGCAGAATGGTGCCGCCGTCGGCTTGTTCGAACTTGCCGGCCTGGGCCGCGATGGCGCCGGTGAACGAGCCCTTTTCATGGCCAAACAAGGTGGCTTCCAGCATGTTGTCGGGGATCGCCGCGCAGTTGATCGCAATGAACGGTTGTTTGGCACGGCCCGATTGCTGGTGGATATAACGCGCCAGCACTTCTTTACCGGTGCCGGACTCGCCGGAAATCAGCACAGTGGAATCACTGCGCGCCACCCGCGCCGCCAGTTCAAGCAACTGCGCGCTGGCCGGTTCAAAGGCAATCGGGCCATCGCCGTCGGCTGCGGGCATCACGCCCAGGGCATGCCGGGCGACCAGTTCGATCAACGCCTTGGGCTCGAACGGCTTGACCAGGTAATCCGCCGCGCCCTGACGCATGGCATCCACCGCCCGCTCCACCGCGCCATGGGCGGTCATCAGCAGCACCGGCAGCTGCGGCTGACGCACCCGCAGCAGGCCGAGCAATTGGTGGCCGTCCATGCCGGGCATGTTGACGTCGCTGACCACCAGGCTGAAGGTTTCCTGCTCGACCGCCTCCAAGGCTTCCTCGGCAGAGCCGACCGCACGGTAGTCATGGCCCGCCAACAGCAGCGTGTCAGCCAATGCTTCACGCAGGGCGCGATCGTCTTCCACCAATAAAACCTTGATAGCCATCATCCTCTTACTCCGCGCTTGCCGCGCTGGAAAACAGCGGCAAGGTCATCAATGCACAGGTGCCACGCCCCAGGCGCGAACGCAGTTGCAATTGTCCCTGATGGGCACGGGCCACTGCCTTGACCACGGTCAGGCCCAGGCCAGTGCCGTTGGTCTTGGTGGTAAAAAACGGCTCGCCCAGGCGCTGCAGCACCTGCGGGGCGATACCACTGCCGCTGTCGCTGACGCACAGGCGCAGGGTTTGCCCGCGGGTGTACAGGTGCACTTTCAGGCGCGCCCCGGGGCCACTGGCCTGGGTGGCGTTTTCGATCAGGTTGAGCAGCGCGCCCACCAGGGTGTCGCGGTTGCACAGCAATTCGCCCTGGTGGCTGTCGCACTGCCAGCGCAGGTTGGCCTCCTGCACATGGGTCGCCGCTGCCGCTTGCAGCGACTGCATCAAACCGGCAGGGGTAACGCGATCGGTCAGCGGCAGTTCGCCACGGGCAAATACCAGCATGTCACGTACTTGGTGTTCCAACTCATGCAGGCGCTCCTTGAGGCGCCCGGCAAAGCGTTGGTGGGTGGCCGCTGGTAATTGCTCGTCAGTCAAATGGCTGGCGTAGATCAATGCCGCCGACAACGGCGTACGAATCTGATGGGCCAAGGAAGCGACCATCCGCCCCAGCGACGACAGCCGCTCATGGCGAGCCAACTGATCTTGCAGGTGCCGGGTTTCTGTCAGGTCATTGAGCAGCACAAGCTGGCCCGGCTCGGCGTCCAGGGAACGGGTCGCAATGGACAGCCGGCGCCCGTCCTTGAGGGAGACTTCGTGGCCGTCGTCTTCACGGGGGGCAAAACAGCGGGTGATGACTTCACGCCACAGCTCGCCTTCCAGGGGCAAGCCAAGCAGGTCGCAGGCGGCCGGGTTGGCTTCGCGCACGCGGCCCTGGTCGTCGATGACGATCACGCCACCGGGCAACAGGTCCAGCAGGTTTTGCAGGCGGTTGGCCAGGCGTTCTTTCTCGGCCAGCTCTTGCATGCGCTGGGCGCTGACCACCGCCAGTTCGCCTTTAAGCTCGGAAACCCGGGCCTCAAGCAGGCTGTAGGAGTCGGTCAGCTGGTTCGACATCTGGTTGAACTGCGAGAGCGCGTGCTCCAGGCCCTGGCGGGTCGGCGGCTCTACAGGCGAAACCAGCCCCTGGATGGCAGGGGCCGAAGATAGTTGGGCGGCGTGGGGCATGATGCTCTCTCGCTTGGCTGACCGTCAGTTAAACGGAACGTTGCGAGGGTTGTAGCAATACCCGTGCCGAAAAAAAACTACCTATAAATCAGGTAGTTGAAAAACAGGCGTCAATCATCCGCCTGTTCATCACCTTCTTTGCGGCTCATCCCGTACTTGCGCATCTTCTCCACCAGGGTGGTGCGACGGATACGCAGGCGCTCGGCGGCCCGGGCGACGATGCCGTTGGCATCATCCAGCGCCTGTTGGATCAGGCCTTGCTCCAGGTTGCCGAGGTAGTCCTTGAGATCAAGGCCTTCGGGCGGCAACATCGCGCTAGCGCCGAAGTCTGGAGTATGGCCGTTGATTGCCACGCGCTCTTCCATGTCGCTGCGCAGGCTGTCCATCTGCTCGTCCTCGTCGTCGACGTAGCGGAATTTCTTCGGCAACTCGACCACGCCGATCACCCCGTACGGATGCATGATCGCCATGCGCTCCACCAGGTTGGCCAGCTCGCGGACGTTGCCCGGCCAGCCGTGGCGGCACAGGGACATGATTGCCGCGGAGTTGAAACGAATGGAGCCGCGCTTCTCGTGCTCCATGCGCGAGATCAGTTCGTTCATCAGCAACGGGATGTCTTCCACGCGCTCGCGCAGCGGGGCCATCTCGATGGGGAATACGTTGAGGCGGTAGTACAGGTCTTCGCGGAAGCTGCCGACCTCGATCATGCTTTCGAGGTTCTTGTGGGTGGCGGCAATAATGCGCACGTCCACGCTCTGGGTCTTATTGCTGCCCACGCGCTCGAAGGTGCGTTCCTGCAATACGCGCAGCAGCTTGACCTGCATCGGCAACGGCATGTCGCCGATTTCGTCGAGGAACAGGGTGCCGCCATTGGCCAGCTCAAAGCGCCCGGCACGGCTGGTGATCGCCCCGGTAAAGGCGCCCTTCTCGTGGCCGAACAATTCGCTTTCCAGCAGCTCTGCCGGGATCGCCCCGCAGTTGACCGGCACAAAGGGCCCGTCGCGGCGCTTGGAGTGATAGTGCAGGTTGCGCGCGACCACTTCCTTGCCGGTGCCCGACTCGCCGAGGATCAGCACGCTCGCGTCGGTGTCGGCCACTTGCTGCATCATCTGGCGCACGTGCTGGATGGCGCGGCTGGTGCCGACGAGGCTGCGGAACAGGTTGGGTTCACGGTGACGGCCGCGCTCGCGGGCCTGGTCGTACATCTCGCGATAGACCTGGGCACGGTGCAGGGAATCGAGCAATTTGCTGTAGCTGGGCGGCATTTCCAGGTTGGAAAGCACGCGGCGGCGCTGGTCTTCCGGCAGGTCCACGGAAGAAATATCGCCCATTAGCAACACCGGAAGGAACTCATCCCAGGTAGACAGTGTCTTTAACAGGCCCAGAACTGCGCCAGGAGCGTTTACCGTCCCGATCAATACACAAATGACTTCACGGCTCGACGACAACGAGCTGACCGCCTGCTGCCAATCGTGGCTGCCGCAGGGCAAATTTTCTTCACCAAGAAAATTTAAAATCACCGCTAAATCGCGGCGGCGGACGCTATCGTCATCGATCAGCAGAATTTTGGTTTCACGCCACATGCAATAGCAACTTCCCTAGTAAAACTTCCTGCCCCGGAATGAGGGCAATCTAGACTTCTGTAAGATTTGTTACCTACTAGACGTCTGAAATCTGAAAACAGCACTAGTTAAGTCAAAAATGCTGGCACAGTCAAATATATGACGCACCGTTCGGATTAACTGCGCCCTTTCAACCGAACAGATGGTAAACCTTTGACGCATTTTTCGCTTGGTTGATCTGCGACATCTCTTCGAAAATCGCCTGGCGCTCGCCGGTCGTCACCTCAAGCAACTGCTGGTAAACCGCCAACAGGCTTTCCAGCTTTCCACGCAGCGCATCCTCATCCACCGGCGCTTCGCTCAGCACCTGATCGATCACACTGCGGCAGCCCAGGTCGAGCTCGCTGATGGCATCCCAGTTGCGCGCGGCCAGCGCGTCGACCAGGGCTTCACGGGTTTCATCAATGCGTTGCAGTGCGTGGCTCATGACGAGTTCCTCAAGGCCCATGGCCTTATTCTGCTGCGCCTTGTGGCGCGCCGATAGCATCCCAGCCTTCTTTTACGGTAATCATCAATCGAGCGACTTCGTCGATGATCTCGGCGTCGTTTTGCTGGTTAGCCTCCATCAACCGGTTGGTCATGTAGACATAAAGGCTTTCCAACTGCTGAACATAAGCCGGGTTATCACTCTTTTCAGCATCCAGGCCGTCGCGCAGCCCGATAACGATGTCGATGGCCTTGCCGAGCATCAAGCCCTTCTGTGCGATGTCACCACGCGCCAGGGCGCCCTTGGCCTGGGACATGCGATCCAGGCCGCCTTCCATCAGCATCTGCACCAGGCGATGCGGGCTGGCTTCGGAGATCTGTGCGTGGGAATTGACCTTCTGGTATTGGCGAAGGGCTCGCATAGGGTTCATGTTTCTACCTCGTGACAGGCGACAGCGAAAAGGATTCTAGTAACCAATATGTCGACTGGGCCGCAAAAAGCTTTAACACCGGTCGTCTTTCGGTACGCAAAGGCCAGGCAGGTTGCCTGGCCTTTTGCGTGAGTGGCGATCAGTTATTGGTTTTAGGGTTGTTCAAGGCATTGAGCGTGGTCATGACACTGGTGCTTTGCTGGCGCAGTTGGGCAACCAGGGTGTCCATGGCGTTGTATTTGGCGGAGAGGCTGTTGGTCAGCAGTTCCATGCGCTCGTTCAGGGTTTCCTGCTGCTTTGCGATGTCCTTGAGGCTATCGGACAAGGAAGTGGAACGTGTCGCCAACACCCCGGTAGAGGCCCTGGCAAAGTCATCCGTTGCACTTTTCATGCGCGCCAACATGCCGTCTTTGCCGCTGAACATACTGTTGATATCGGCTGCATTAGTCTTGACGGCGGCGTCCCACTTTTTGTCATCGATTGTCAGCAAGCCGGTAGTAGAGCTTGTGCTCACGCCAAATTGAGCCAACGACTTGAAAGTGCCAGTCCCCGAAAGCGTGTTGAATTCATTGCGGATCGCCGCCTGCAGCGAACGCATGGTCGAGTCACCCGTCAATGCCGCAGCCGTCGTGCTGCCGTCAAGATTCTTGGTGACCTTGGTTTCGGCGTTCATTGCGGTGATCAAGGCGTTGTAGGTATCAATGAAGCCTTTGACTCCGGACTTGAGCGCCGTGTTGTTGGTACTGACGGTGATCAGCGTAGCGTTTTTATCGCCAGAGGTGCCCGTCTTGTAAGTCGACGGCGCCACCAACTTGATGTTCACACCACTGAGCGCGCCCTCGATACTGTTGGTCTTGGACACAGACGCAACACCATCAATGCTGTACAGCGCATCCTTGGGCACGTCGACGACCGTTGAACCCACATCCAAACCGGAGGTGCCGGAAAGCGTAAGGTCGGAACCGGTCCCCATGGTGGTAGAGGTCAGGATCAATCGGGAACCATTGGAGTCGGTCTGGATGTTGGCACTCAGCCCGGAAGTACCAAACTGGGTATTGATCGAATCCCGCACCTGCTGCAAGGTCGCGCCGGCTGGAACATTGACGCTGTAATCCTTGCCCGACTGAGAGATGGTCAAGGTGGTCGGCTTATCCGTAGCGTTCACCACGGCGGAGGTGCCGCCGGAGAAGTTCTTGGTGGACAACTTGGAAGCCTGGGCCAACTGGTCGACGATCAGCCGAAAACTACCATTGGAAGCCGTATTACTCGCAGTCATGGTCGCCGTCTTCTCATCTGACGACGAGCCCGTCAGCCCGGTGAAACTGCTGTCTTTGGACATGGTGTCCAAGGCACCACGGAATGCATCCAACGCTGCTTGAATCTTGCCGATCGAAGACAGCGTGGTGGTCGCCTTCTGGGACGCGGTATTGATCTGCGTCTGCTTGGGCACCTTTTCGGCGTCCACCAAGGACTTCACGATCGCTTGCGTATCGATGTTCGAACCGATACCACTTACCGTTGAACCCGCCATCATCTATCTCCTGTTCGGTGGCTGCCGTTATCTTGACTTATTGCGCCTCAAGACCTGACAGCAACAAATTTCATGCCAGCTCACACCTTGTCGTCAAACAACACGTTGCTTGCGCTGGAAAGGTTTTGTGCCAGTTTCAACGCCGTTTCCGACGGAATCTGACGGATCACTTCACCACTGTCGGTGGCAATGACCTTGACCACGACCCGGTGGGTCGAATCGTCAATGGAAAAATCCAGGCTACGCTGGGCAGCCTGGACGAATTCGCGAATATCGGTTACTGCTTTTTCCAGGTCCGCGCGCTCAGGCTCTTTGCCGGTTGCCGCCACTTCCTGGGCCTTGCTGCTGCTTTGATCGGCAGTCACCTTGGGAGGCGCGCCTTGAGGGGCAACCGGCGGATAAGACTGGTTCAGCTTTACACTCATGTCCATGTCCAATCTCCTCTAAACCGAAAAAACGGAAGGGCACGTAAACGCGCCCTTCCGTTAGTTACCAAGCGCGCTGATTACTGAAGCAGTTTCAGTACAGCGGATGGCAGCTGGTTAGCCTGCGACAGGATCGCGGTGGAAGCCGACTGCAGGGTTTGTTGCTTGGTCAGTTCGGCGGTTTCGGAAGCGAAGTCGACGTCCTGAACGGTGGAACGTGCAGCGGTGGAGTTCTTCTGAATGTTCTGCAGGTTGTCTGCAGTGGTAGTCAGACGGTTCTGGGTAGCACCCAGGCCCGAACGAACGCCGTCGATGGTGCCGATGGCTTTGTCGATTACTGCCAGGGCGTTTTGCGCCTTGGTCGCGTCGGTCACGTCGGTTTGAGCGATGGTGGTTTTGGTCGACGAAACGGTAGCGCCAGCGAACAAGTCCGAAACACCGTTAGCGGCGTCGCTCAGCGAGTAGCCTTTAGCCGAATCGAGGGAAACTTGACCGGTCACAACGATCGCAGGAGCACCCAGCGCAGCCGGGGTAGCGAATGCGCCAGCGCCATCTTTCGCGCCAACCAGGATGTTCGCCTGAGCGTTGGCATCAGCGCCAGCGAACGACAGGTTTTCGCCGGAATCCGACTTAACCGACAGGCTCTTATTAGCTTCGTCGTAGTTGACGCTGATGCCCAGCTTGGCAGCGTTGGACTTCAGTTGGTCAGCCAGGCCAGCCAGATCGGTAACACCGACGAAGGACACAGCACCACTGTTACCTACAGCCAGGGTGAAGTTCGAAGGTGTGGCAGCACCCACTTCCAGCTTCACTTCGGTGCTGGCGGTAGCGGTCAGGCCACCGATCGAACCGTTCAGGCCGGCAGCGATGTCTTTTGCCGAGGCAGCAGCAGCGTAGTTAACCGTTTTGGTTTGGCCGTTGCCAGTAACAGTGATGGCACCGCCAGCCAGGCCTGTAGGGCTAGGCGCGATGGCCTTGCTTTTAACCTGCTGCGAACCGATGGTGTTGGCCGAAACGTTTTCCAGGCTCAGGTTGATAGTTTCGTTGGCGTTGGCGCCAACCTGGATAGCCTTGGTACCGTACGAACCGTCCAGCAGCTTTTGGCCACCGAAAGTAGTGGTTTGCGAGATACGGGTCAGTTCCGAAGTCAGGGCCTGGTATTCGTCGTTGTTCGACTTACGGTCGTCGGCGCTCAGGGAGCCGGTAGCCGAGGACAGGGCCAGAGTACGCATTTTTTGCAGGATGTCGGTCGAAGCCTGCATCGCGCCTTCAGCGGTCTGAGCGATGGAGATGCCGTCGTTCACGTTTTTTACAGCTTGGCCCAGGCCGTTGATTTGGCTGGTCAGGCGGTTAGCGATCTGCAGGCCGGCAGCGTCGTCTTTAGCGCTGTTGATACGCAGGCCGGAAGACAGGCGCTGCATGGAAGTGGCCAGGGCGCCGCCAGCTTTGTTCAGGTTGCCCTGAGTCGTGATGGAAGCAATGTTGGTGTTTACTGTTAAAGCCATGACGAAATCCTCGTTGGATGGATACTGCGGCTTCCGGCCCTGGCAACCGCCGGGTGTGGCCTGAGAACCTACGTAATAGTTATCGTCGTGGTAGCCGGTTGCTTGAGGGTTTTTTTGATTTTTTTTACTAGCCCTGTGCCAGCCCTTGTATTTCAACGGCTTACGCAGTCATAAAACCTCGGTTTCATTGGCTTTTCTGGCGCCAATAAAAAACGCCGATGATCATTCGATCATCGGCGTTTTTCATGAAGCCGCTAAAGCATTACGGACGATAGAGAATCGCCGAGCCCCACGACAGCCCCACACCAAAACCGCTGATTGCCACGCGCTTCCAGGTGGCGTCCATCACGTGTTTTTCCAGCAGCAACGGAATGCTCGATGACACGGTATTGCCGGTCTCGACCATGTCCTTGATGAACTTGTCCACCGGCGCTTCTTCAAAGCGGCGCGCCACGGCGTCGACGATGGCCGCGCTGCCCTGGTGGATACAGAACGCATCAATGTCATCTGCCTTGAGGTCCGACTCATTGAGCAGCTCGTGCAAGTGTGCCGGCACCTTGAGCAAGGCGAAGTTGAACACCTGGCGGCCGTTCATGAAGAACACACCATCGCTGACCTTCAAGTGCGGCGCGCCGGAACCGTCGGTACCGAACTTGGATTTGCCCAGCAACCACGGCGCGTCCTCGCCCATCCAGGTGGCGGTGGCAGCATCGCCGAACAGCATGGTGGTGTTGCGGTCTTCCGGGTCGACGATCTTGGAGTACGGGTCGGCAGTGATCAGCAGGCCGTTTTTAAGGCCGGCGGCTTCCATGAAGCCTTTCATCGCGTAGATGCCGTACACGTAGCCGGAGCAGCCCAGGGAAATATCGAAGGCGGCAACGTGAGTCGGCAGGCCCAATTTGTCCTGGACGATGGCGGCGGTGTGGGGCAAGCCCTCTTCATCGCCGTTCTGGGTGACGACGATCAGCGCGTCGATGGACTCGCGCTTCAAATCCGGGTTGTTGGCAAACAATGCATTGACGGCTTCGACGCACAGGTCGGAAGTCTCCTGTGCAGCTTCCTTGCGCGGCAGGAAGGCCGAACCGATCTTGCCGATGATGAACTCTTCATCCTTGGCGAATTTGGCACCCTGGGCGTAGTTATCGATCCCGTCTGCCGGCACGTAACTGGCGATGCTTTTTATGCCAATCATTGTGGCTTCCCAATACTAAATAGCTGGAGAACACCCCTCGGACTACGCCGGGAGTGCTGACAATAAAGGGGATAACCCCATGAAAATCTCGCTGAAAGCCGCCCGATAAAGGCCCTGTGACGACTTATCCTTTTCACACGATACAGTGAAGATGCGCTTTATGACTCACAGGTCACTCAATTTTGCGCGCTTTGTGCAAAAACCGGCAACATTTCCAGGCCAGAAACGACAACGGCCTCCCCTGTCGCCAGGGGAGGCCGTTGTTCATTGCGACGATTACATGCGACTGAACAGGTTCAGCTGGGAGATTTTAACGAACGCCAGTTGCGAGGCCTGCAACATGGTTTGCTGCAACGTGAGGTTGATCGCCGCTTCGCCCATGTCAATGTTCGCCAGGTCGCTCATAGTGCTTTTGTTTGCAGTGCCGATACTGATGTTTTCCGCCGACTGGATATCCAGTGCAGCTTCGCGGGCCCCGATAGAACCGCGCACGTTGTCGACCTGGGCACGTGAATTGGCAAAATTACTGATGGAAGCGTCGAGCGCATCCTTGAGCTTGACCATCGCCGCCGGGTTGCCGTCGGCCGGTTGCTCCAGCGCCTTGCGCAGTTGGCTCAGGGTATCCAGCGCGTTCTGGGTCTTGGCAGTGCTGGCAGCGACCGCAAACTGATCGCCGGCTTGCGGTGTGCCGCTGACATCAAAGATCACGCCTGCTGCCGTCACGGTCGTACCGCCACCGGTGTCGCCGGTTGCGATCGCTTTGCTGTCGGCGCTATAGGGCTGGGCATAGACTTCATACGCCGTGCCACTGGTGAACTTGATCACCGCCCCGCTGTTAGCCGGGAACGTACTGGCATAGGTGGCCGGGTTGCTCACCTGCGCATTCGTCAGCTGCGCAGTGGAGGTATTACTGGGCGTGCGCGAAACACTGAAGGTGTCGGGCTTGGCGGCCAGGCTGAACGACCGGTCCTTGACCAACGCATCGGCGTCCGGCCCCGTCGCTATATCCTTGAGATCCACCGCAATATCAAAATTCACGCCGCGCAGGCTCACGGTGGAGCCGCCTTCCTTGGTGGAATCAAAGGTGCCGTTGCCAGGGATCTCCGACGTGACGTCATTACCGTTCTTGTCGGAGACCTTGTACTGGGTGCTGCTGGTAAAGGTCAGCTTGTATGGCTCGCCATCGGCGAATTTATTCGTGTAATCCGAGCCTGAAGTCACCAGGCCGGCCGACACTGAGACTTTATGATCATTGGGCACTGGCGCCGTTGCCGGCGGCACGATGGCAGGTGCGATCCAGGTCGCCTGGGTGCGGCCCGAGTTAACGGCACCGTCCATGATGCTCTTGCCGGTGTCACCGGCACTGACTCTCAGGGAATCGGAAACCTGCAGGCTTAGCGGCGTTTCATCACCCTGATAGGTGTAGGTCCCGTCGCTGTTACGGCTGTAGGGCGGCGTCGAGGTCTTGGAGCCGGAAAACAGATAGTTGCCCGAGGAATCCTTGCTGTTAAGCAAGCCCAGCACTTGGTCTTCAAGCGCACCGATCTGGCCGGCAATCGACTTGCGGTCGGCATCGCTGCGCGAACCGCCCGCTTCAATGGCCAAGGTACTGGCCGCCTGCAGCGCCTCGTTGATTGCCCCCAATACGCTTTCCTCGTTGGTCAACGAGTTCTTCAAACTGGTGATATTGCCGTTGAACTGCCCGAGCATGTCCTTCTGCTGTTGCAGCAACAACAACCTCGCCGCCGCCACCGGGTCATCCGCTGCGGTCTGCACGCGCACACCGGAACTGGCCTGCTCCTGGGCCTTCACCACGCTGGAATAGTTGTCCGTGTACTTGGCGGCACTGGTTTCAAAATACTGTGCAGTGGAAATACGCATCGTCCCAGACTCCCTTAAAGACTATTGATCAGCGTGCTGAAGGTTTCTTGCGCAGCCTTGATGATCTGCGACGAGGCGGTGTAGTACTGCTGGAATTTGATCATGTCGCCCGCCTCTTCATCGAGGTTGACCTGGGACACGGAGTTGCGCGCATCCTGGTTGGCCTTGAGCAAGGCGCCCGTGGCCGTGGTGTCGGTATTGGCCGACGCGGCCTTGGCCCCGACGGTCGACACCAGGCGACTGTTGGCCGCCACTAGGCTCACTCCGCCGCCACTGCCATCGGACAGGCCGACCGTGGCTTTGGTCTGCAAGTCGAGCAACGCCTGGGCGTTACGGTTATCCGACTTGCCCGAGGCGTTGAAGGAAAACGTGGTGCTGTCGCCAGCGGCGGGCGACCCGGCGACCGTGGTATCGAATTTGAAGCTTTTGGCCGGCACCAGCAGCGTGCCGTTGGCATCCCGCATCGGCACGTCGACCGTGATTTTGTTGCCTTGGCCCGGCACGATGGTGCCGGTGCCAATCGGGTTGCCCTGGGCATCGTTGAGCGTGTAGCCCTGGGTACCGTCGGCGGCCGGCTTGCCGAATACCATCTTCACTGGCATCGAGTGCTCAATGCCGGTACGCAGTTGCGCGGTATCGGCGCCACCATGAATATCGATAGGCAGGGTTAGGGTCGGCGGTGTAAAGGTGCCGGTACCCTGGTTGGTCTTGCTGCCCTCGCCCAGCAATGGCCCGGCGAACGCGATTTTATTGGCGTCCGTCAAAGTCGTGCCGATGTTGGTGGCCCCGCTGGCGGTAGGACTGACTTTGAAACTATCGCCCGCCGCCATCGGCCCCTTGCCATCCAGCGCCAGGGTGAAGCCATCGATCACCGGCGGCGGCGCGGTATTGGTGTCGAACGCGCCCATGGCCTTGCCGTCGGAACGCACCACCGTGTAGTTGTTGCCGCTGGTAAAGGTCACTTTGTAGTCGTAGGTCGACAGCTTGCTGGTGTCGGCAATGGTCACATTCAAATTGCCGGAGCCCGTGCTGTTGCCCAGCGCGCCCTGACTGCGCTGAGCAATGGCCGCCGCGCTGTTGATGTCCTTGAACAGCGATGAGCCGAAGTCACCGTTCAAGTCCAGGCCCTGCCCCAGTTGGCTGTTGATGGTATCGGCTGTCGCCAGGGCGATACGCCCCAAGTCATTGATGGCCGGCATCAGGGCATCACTGCGATAACGCAACAGGCCGCCGATGCTGCCCCCACTGAGCACGTTGCCCAGGTCGATCGCCGTACCGCCGCCAGCATTGAGCGCAATGGTGTACTGGCTTGGGTCGCTAGCGCTCGGCACTGCCGAGAGGGTGTTGGGCCGGTCGCCCAATACCAGGGATTGGCCCGTGCCGGTGCTGACGCTGAACACACCATTCTGTTCACTGGTGGTCACACCCACCAGTTCATTGAGCGAGCGCACCGCCTCGTTACGGGCGTCCAGCAGGTTGGCCGGGGCGCTGTTGCTTGAGCCCTGGGCCTGGGTGATCTGCTTGTTGAGCGAAGCAATCGAGGAGGTCAACTGGTTGACCTGGTCACTCATGGTGCTCAACTGGCCATTGATCGACTCTTTCTGTTGAGTCAATTGGCTGGAGATGGCGTTGAAACGGTTACTCAGGGTCTGGGCGCTGGTCAGCAGCACTTGCCGGGCAGACACGTCGCTGGGGTTGGCCGCAGAGGTCTGCACAGCGGCAAAAAACGCGCTGAGTACCGAAGACATGCCGGTTGTCTTGTCCGACAAGGTCTTGTCGATAGCGCTGGCCTGGCTGGAATAAGCCTTGGCATCGTTATTGAGCGCCGTGCTGTTCTGGTAGGCCGCGTCCAGGAACTCGTTATAGACCCGACGCACATCCGCCAGCGTGGTGCCGCTGCCAATGTACACACCGCCGTAGGGGTTGTTGGCACTCGCATTCTGCGTGGTCTGCTGGCGCGAATAACCCGAGGTGTTGGCGTTGGCGATGTTATTACTCAAGACCGACAACGATCCTTGAGCGGCATTGAGCCCTGACATCCCGATACTGAGCAAACTCATGGTTCAGACCTTATAAATGTGTGGTTGCGCCAGCGGCAGCGTAGTTCTGGTAACTGTTCATGGTTTTTGCGATCTGCGAAATCTTGCTGGCGTAATCCGGGTCGGTTGCATAACCGGCTTTTTGCAACTCGCGTACAAACTGTTCCGGGTTGTCGGCTGATTTCACAACTTCTTTATAGCGATCATGGCTTTGCAGCAGGGTCACGAGGTCGTGGAAGCTGTCCTGGTAGGAGCTGTAGGAACGGAATTGCGCCGTTTCCTTGACCATCGCCCCATCGCGAAACTCGCTGGTGATCGCCCGGGCCTGACCGCCCTGCCAGCTCTGCCCGGCCTTGATGCCGAACAGGTTGTGGCTGCTGCTGCCGTCTTCGGCACGCATGACTGATTTGCCCCAACCGGTTTCCAGTGCCGCCTGGGCCACCAGGTACTTGGGGTCGATACCAATCCGTGCGGCAGCGGCCTTGGCCATCGGCAACATGGTGGCGACAAATTCATCCTGGGAGCTGAAGGCTTTCTTGGCCGGCGCCAGCGGTGGCTGGGCAATGGCGCGGCCATACACCTGCATGCGCCCGCTCGGCACGGCAAAGCTACGCGCGCTGCTGTTGATGACCGTGTCGTCGGCAGCGCTGTTACGCAGGGGCGCGGCTTTGGCTTCGACCGGAGCGTTCGGCACGATGCCCGCCAGCAGGCGGTCGGCCAGCTTGCTGGGCAAGGCGATACGGCGCTGGTTCATCAGTTCCATGTCGTTGGCATGGGTGCTGGCGCCCTCAGGCACGGCCACGCGATACGCCCACAAAGGCCGCTGGCCATTGGAGCGGCCCAACGGGCCTTCGGCCTGGGTACCGGCGGCAATCTCGGTCGGCACATCGACTTTCTTCACCGGCGCGTCCGCCGCCGGGCCTTGCAAGGTGGCGGCCTGGGCCTCCACCGGCTTGTTCTTCTGCATCTGGCGCATCAGCACATCGGCCAGGCCGATACCGCCACCTTCGCGGGACATCGATACCGCCAGTTGCTGGTCGTACATTTCCTGGTACTGCTTGGCGGCCGGGGTGTTCAGCGGGTTGTCCTTGCCCAGGGCATCGGTGGCCGAGCGCATGGACTTGAGCATCTCGTTCAAAAACAGCGATTCGAACTCCTGCGCCACCTTGCGCAGGTTGCCTTCGCTGTTTTTGTCGTCACCGACTTTGAGCTGGTTAAGCCGGTTCAGGTCGGAGTAAGACCCCGAGTCTGCCGTGCTGCTGATGCCGCTCTTGCGCATATCCATGGCCATGGCCTCAGATCACGATCAGGTCGGCTTGCAACGCGCCGGCCTGCTTCAAAGCTTCGAGGATCGCCATCAAGTCGCCGGGCGCAGCGCCCACCTGGTTCACCGCACGGACAATCTCGTCCAGGGTGGTGCCGGGGCCGAACTTGAACATCGGCTTGGCTTCTTGCTGGGCATTGACGCGCGAGCGCGGGACCACGGCAGTCTGGCCACCGGACAACGGCCCAGGCTGGCTGACGATCGGGTCTTCAGTGATGGTCACCGTCAGGCTGCCGTGGGTTACCGCCGCTGGCGAGACCTTGACGTTCTGGCCGATCACGATGGTTCCGGTGCGCGAGTTGATGATGACTTTCGCTACGGCCTGGCCTGGGTCCACTTCAAGGTTTTCCAGGATCGACAGGTAGTCCACGCGCTGGCTCGGGTCCAAAGGCGCAGTGACGCGAACCGAGCCGCCGTCGATAGCCTGGGCCACGCCAGGGCCGAGCATGTCGTTGATCTTGTCGACCACGCGCTTGGCGGTGGTGAAGTCGGAGCGGTTGAGGTTCAGGGTCAGGCTGTTGCCCTGGTTGAAACCACTCGGCACGGTGCGCTCAACCGTGGCGCCACCGGGGATACGCCCGGCCGACGGCACGTTGACGGTGATCTTCGAACCATCGCGGCCTTCGGCGTCAAAACCGCCGACCACCAGGTTGCCCTGGGCGATGGCGTAGACGTTGCCGTCGATACCTTTGAGCGGCGTCATCAGCAAGGTACCGCCACGCAGGCTCTTGGAGTTACCCATGGACGACACGGTGATGTCCACCACCTGCCCCGGCTTGGCGAACGCAGGCAGATCGGCGCTGATCGACACCGCCGCGACGTTCTTCAACTGCACGTTGCCCGAGCCTGGCGGTACCTTGATGCCGAACTGGGAGAGCATGTTGTTGAAGGTTTGCAGGGTGAACGGCGTCTGGGTGGTCTGGTCACCCGTGCCGTTGAGCCCCACGACCAGGCCATAGCCGATCAACTGGTTGGAGCGCACGCCGGAAATACTGGCGATGTCCTTCAGGCGCTCGGCCTGGGCCACAGCACTCAAGGCCAGCAAAAGCGCCATCGCCATCAGCTGTTTGAACTTCAAAATGGCCACCTAGAAAGGGAACAGCGGGCTGAGGAAGAAGCGGTCGAACCAGCCCGGCTGGCTCGCATCGGCGAACGAACCGGTGCCCGAGTAGGTAATGCGTGCATCGGCAATGCGCGTCGACGGCACGGTGTTGTCGGTGGAGATGTCATCGGCGCGGACCATGCCGGCGATGCGCACCAGCTCGTCGCCGGTGTTGAGGGTCATCCACTTTTCACCGCGCACGGCAATGATGCCGTTGGGCAATACATCGGCGACGGTCACGGTGATCGAACCGGTCAGGCTGTTGCCCTGCCCGGCCGCGCTCTTGCCGTTGGTGGCGCGGTCGCCGCTGTAGCCGGCGTCCAGGCTCAGGTCACCACCGCCCAGTGGGTTGTTGGTGTTCAGGCCGCCGCCGAACAGCGAGGTCAGGCCGATGCTGGTCTTGCTGTTCTTGCCGATCTGCGAGTTGGCGTTCTTGCTGGCCTGGGTCTTCTCGTTCAGGGTGATGGTGATGATGTCACCGACCCGGAACGCCTTGCGGTCGCTGTACAGGTTCTGCTCGAAACCGGCCTGGTAGATCGAGCCATTGTTGGCCGCCGCAGGCAGCGGCGTGCGTGGCAACACCGGCGCGTAGTACGGGTCATTGGGCTTTGGCGTGGGGGCGACACAGCCCGCAAGCACGGCGATCCCACTCAATGCCAACACACAAACATAGCGATTCATGACCCTAACCTCACGGTGTTGCAGGCCCCCTCAAGGGCGCCCCATAGACTTGATTACAGATTCTGCGTAACGAACGAAAGCATCTGGTCGGCGGTGGAAATCACCTTGGAGTTCATCTCGTAGGCGCGCTGGGTGGTGATCATGTTGACCATCTCCTCAACGGTGCTGACGTTGGAGGTTTCCAGGGTGCTTTGCAGCGTGGTGCCGAAGCCGTTCAAGCCAGGGGTGCCGATTTGCGGCGCGCCACTGGAGGCGGTTTCCAGGAACAGGTTGTTGCCCATGGCCTGCAGGCCGGCCGGGTTGATGAAGTCGGCGGTTTGCAGGTTGCCGATCACCTGGGACGCTGGGTTGCCAGCGACGGTGATGGACACGGTGCCGTCGTTGCCAACGGTGAAGGTCTTGGCGTCGGGCGGCACCACGACAGCAGGCTCCAGGGCGAAACCGTTGGCGGTCACGATCTGGCCGTTGGAGTCCAGGTGGAAGGTGCCGTCACGGGTGTAAGAAGTGGTGCCATCCGGTTGCAGCACTTGAAAAAAGCCCCGGCCGTTGATCGCCATGTCCAGGGGCTGGCCGGTTTGCTGCAGGTTGCCGGCGCTGAAGTTTTTCTGGGTGCCGACGATCTGCACACCGGTACCCAGTTGCAGGCCCGACGGCAGTTCGCTGTCCTGGGTCGATTGGGCGCCCGGTTGCTTCTTGATCTGATAGAGCAAGTCCTGGAACTCGGCGCGGTCACGTTTGAAGCCCGTGGTCGACACGTTTGCCAGGTTGTTGGAAATGGTCGTCAGGTTGGTGTCCTGGGCGGACAGGCCTGTCTTGGCAACCCATAGAGCCGGAAGCATGCTGTTCTCCTTCGTGCGCCGGATGGTTGGCGCTACGTTGCAAATTAGTTAATGGGCTCGGATCAGCTCATCTGCATGACGCGCGTCATGGCCTGGTCGTCTTCTTTAGCGCTGTTCATCATCTTGATGTGCAGCTCGAACTGCTTGGCCAGCGCCAGCACTGCGGTCATTTCTTCCACGGCATTGACGTTGCTTGCCTGCAGGAAACCCGAGGTCAGCCGCACGTTCGCGTCGGCCTGGGCCGGTTGGCCATCCTTGGTGTGGATGGTGCCGTCCAGGCCCTTGGTCATGTTCTTGAGGTCAGGCTGGACCATCTTGATACGGTCCACTTCAGCCATTACTCGCGGGCCTTCGCCCATGGCGCGGATGCTGATAGTGCCGTCCGAACCCACTTCGATTTTCTGCTGGGGCGGCACGGCGATCGGGCCACCGTTGCCCATGATCGGCATACCGTTGCCGGCACGCAGCACGCCCAAGGCATCCACGTTCATGCTGGCGCTGCGCACGTAGGCTTCGCCGCCATCCGGGGTCTGCACCGCCATCCAGCCGTCGCCGCTGACGGCTACGTCCAGGTCGCGGCCGGTCTCGATCATCGCGCCCGGTGAAAAGTCGGTAGCCGGACGTTCGGTCATGGCAAACGCCCGCGCCGGAAAGCTGTCACCGAACACCGGCATCGAACGCGCCTGTTCCAGGTCGCGCTGAAAGCCGTTGGTGGAAATGTTCGCCAGATTGTTGGCATGGGCCTTCTGCGCCAGTGCATTCTGGCTGGCGCCGGTCATTGCCACATAAAGGTACTTGTCCACGCTCTATCCTCTTTCTGACGGACGCTTGCCGCCCACCGCTGTACTGAGGAGGCTTAAGCAATTTGCGAACCAACTTTTCAAAAGAGGCGCAAACCCAGGCGCGGCGGGGGTTTCGTGGAGGTATGTGAAATTGGCAGGGGAGAAACAGTCGAAAAAACGGCGGACTACTGCCGCCTGCGGCAAACACCGGCCTTAAATCCGGTACAGATCAAAGCCGGCTTGCCTGCGATAGCGTTGGTTCAGTGACAGACTCATTGACGGACATGCCGCCATCGCGGGCAAGCCCGCTCCCACAGGGGATTGATGCCGGGCGCTGATGCCGTGGGCAATACCCAACCAATGTGGGAGCTGGCTTGCCTGCGATAGCGGTGGTTCAGTGACAGACTCATTGACTGACACGCCGCCTTCGCGGGCAAGCCCGCTCCCACAGGGGATTGATGCCGGGCGCTGATGCCGTGGGCAATACCCAACCAATGTGGGAGCTGGCTTGCCTGCGATAGCGGTGGTTCAGTGACAGACTCATTGACTGACACGCCGCCATCGCGGGCAAGCCCGCTCCCACAGAGGATTGATGCTGGGCGTTGATTCCGTGGGCAATACCCAACCAATGTGGGAGCTTGCCTGCGATAGCGGTTGGGCAGGAACTGATATGCCAACTGACAGTCCGTTATCGCCGGCAAGCCAGCTCCCACCGTTTTAACTACGATCGGCCTTGAGCACTTCGTAATCACGCAGTTTGTTGGCAATGGTGGTGTGCGACACCCCCAGGCGCTTGCCCAACTGGCGACTGCTCGGGTGTTCGGCGTACAGGCTTTCCAACACCGCCTTTTCAAAGCGCCCGACGATATCCTCCAGGCTACCCTCCAGGGAAAAATCGCCCAGCGGCTGACGCACGCCATAATCGGGCAAGCGAATATGCTCAACCTTGACCGTGCCGCCTTCGCACAACGACACCGCTTGGAACAGCACGTTTTCCAGCTGCCGCACATTGCCCGGCCAGTGGTAGTGGCTGAGCTTGTCCATGGCCGCAGGTGCAAGCTTGGGCAGTGGGCAACCGATCTGCCGACTGGCCTGGTCGAGAAAGTGCTCGACCAACGGCGCAAGGCCATCCAGGCATTCGCGCAACGGCGGAATATGCAAAGACAGCACATTCAGCCGGTGATAAAGGTCCTGACGAAACTCACCCCGGGCGCAGAGTTCCGACAAGTCCACCTGGGTCGCGCAGATCACCCGCACGTCCAGGTACACCTCTTCATCACTGCCCACCCGGCGAAAACAACCGTCCTGCAGAAAGCGCAGCAGCTTGACCTGCAAGCGCGCGCTCATTTCTCCCACGCCATCCAGGAACAAGGTACCGCCCGCCGTCAGCTCAAGCAGGCCCAACTTACCTTCCGCCCGCGCCCCTTCAAATGCGCCGGGGCCGTAGCCAAACAGTTCGGTCTCGGCCATCGACTCGGGCAACCCCGCGCAGTTGAGCGCCATCAACGGCGACTGCCCGCGCGGGCTGGCCAAGTGGCAGGCCCGGGCCAACAGCTCCTTGCCGGTGCCGGTTTCGCCTTCTATTAATAGTGGCGCATCCAGGGGCGCCATGCGTCGCGCTTCACGTACCACTGCGGCCATGACCTTGGAGCTCTGGAAGATGCTGTCGAAACCGCGCAGCTCTTGCTTGCGCACGTTATAGATACGCTCACCGACACGGTCGGCACGGTGCAGGGTGAGCACGGCGCCGGCCATGGCTTCACTGTCATCGTGCTCGGAGGATTGCAGGGGCGCGATGTCCGCCAGAAATACGTCGCCCTTGACCTTGACCCGCAGGCCATTGATTCGCGATTTGCTGGCGCGCACCAGTTCCGGCAGGTCGAAATCCTCGGCGTAACGCGACAGGGGAATCCCCGGCACTTCATCCACCCGTACGCCAAGCAACTGCGCCGCCGCACGGTTGGCGGCCACGATGGAGCCGCCCATATCAATGGACAGCACCGGGAACTCCAGGGCGCCGAGCAACGCATTGAGCTCCATATGCCGCCGCTCACTGGGCATCAGCCCTACCCGCTTGACCCCGAACACCCCGGCAATCGCCTCGAACTGCGGGCGCAACGCCTGGAATTGCATGTTCACCAGGTTGGGGCAGAACAGGTAGATGGCATTGCCGTGCTCGCCGCCGACTTCGCCCTTGGCGACGTTGACGCCGTACTCCACCAGCAGGTTGAGGATGTCCCGCAGGATGCCGATGCGGTTCTGGCAGTGCACTTTGATACGCATGGAAAGACTCGAAAAGGGAGTAGGCGCCGCGTCTTTTTGTCGCCGGGCGCAGATAGTCGTCAAGATTATGTGACAGCGCGGTGACTTTTCCCAGCCCATGGCTGCGACGAGCGGGCCTGTCGTAACGAATACTTTACGATAATCGGTAATTTTTCCTACGCTAGTCCGTTAAGGCTGATGGAAACCGGCGCCTATCCGGTTATCAATAGGAGCATCCCAGGACATAACAAGAACGAATGCCTAGCAGGAGAGCCGTATGAAGCAGACGCACTACGTGGCCCGCGAGCCCGATGCGCAAGGTTTTATCCACTACCCGCCAGAAGAACATGCGGTGTGGAACACCCTGATCACTCGCCAATTGAAAGTGATCGAGGGCCGCGCCTGCCAGGAATACCTGGACGGTATCGACAAGCTCGGCCTGCCTCTGGACCGCATTCCCCAGTTGGGCGAAATCAACAAGGTGCTGGCCGACACCACCGGCTGGCAAGTCGCCCGCGTGCCGGCGCTGATCCCCTTCCAGACCTTTTTTGAATTACTGGCCAGCAAGCAGTTTCCGGTGGCGACTTTTATTCGCACCCGTGAAGAATTGGACTACCTGCAAGAGCCGGATATTTTTCACGAGATCTTTGGCCACTGCCCGCTGCTGACCAACCCCTGGTTCGCTGAATTCACCCACACCTACGGCAAGCTCGGCCTGGCGGCCACCAAGGAGCAACGGGTGTACCTGGCGCGCCTGTACTGGATGACTATCGAGTTCGGCCTGGTGGACACGCCCCAGGGCCGGCGTATCTACGGTGGCGGCATTCTGTCGTCGCCTAAAGAAAGTGTGTATTGCCTGTCGGACGAGCCTGAGCACCAGGCCTTTGATCCGCTGGAAGCGATGCGCACCCCCTATCGCATCGACATCCTGCAACCGTTGTACTTCGTCTTGCCCGAACTCAAGCGCCTGTTCGACGTGGCGCAGGAGGACATCATGGGCATGGTCGAGCGCGGTATGCAGTTGGGTCTGCACGCACCGAAATTCCCACCCAAGCCCAAAGCCGCGTGAACCTTGCGTTTTAAGGCCAGGTGAGTCTGTTCCCTGGCCCCGCGTTGCTTTAGGGTAACGCCACTGACCTTCAATCATTCGAATTCAGGACACCTTCCATGACCACCTTGAACCAAGCCCACTGCGAAGCCTGCCGCGCCGATGCCCCGCAAGTCAGCGATGAAGAACTGCCGGTGCTGATCAAGCAGATCCCTGACTGGAACATCGAAGTGCGCGACGGCGTGATGCAGCTGGAAAAGGTTTTCCTGTTCAAGAACTTCAAATTCGCCCTGGCCTTCACCAACGCCATGGGTGAAATCTCCGAAGCCGAAGGCCATCACCCAGGCCTGCTCACCGAGTGGGGCAAAGTCACCGTGACCTGGTGGAGCCACTCTATCAAGGGTCTGCACCGCAACGACTTCATCATGGCCGCGCGCACCGACGAAGTGGCCAAGACTGCCGAGGGCCGCAAGTAATGCATTTCGATGCCATCGACCGCGTGCCCGGCGACCCGATCCTCGGGCTGATGGACCTGTATGCTCAGGACGCCAACCCGAACAAGTTCGACCTGGGCGTAGGTGTCTATAAGGACGACCAAGGCCTCACGCCGATTCCTCACTCGGTGAAGCTGGCGGAACAGCGCCTGATCGACACTCAAGTGACCAAAACCTATATCGGTGGCCATGGCGATGCGGCCTTTGGCAGCCTGATCAGCGAACTGGTGCTCGGCGCCGACTCGGCCTTGCTGCGTGACCGCCGCGCTGGCGCCACGCAAACCCCAGGCGGCACCGGCGCCCTGCGCTTGAGTGCCGACTTTATCGCCCACAGCCTGCCGGGCCGTGGCGTGTGGCTGAGCAACCCGACCTGGCCGATCCACGAAACCATTTTTGCCAAGGCCGGGCTCAAGGTCAGCCATTACCCTTACGTGGGCAGTGACAACCGCCTGGATGTGGCGGCGATGCTGGCAACCCTGTCCAGCGTGCCCAAGGGCGACGTGGTATTGCTGCACGCGTGCTGCCATAACCCGACCGGCTTTGACCTGTCCCAGGATGACTGGCGCCAGGTCTTGCAGATCGTGCGTGAACGCCAGTTGCTGCCGCTGATCGACTTCGCCTACCAGGGCTTTGGCGATGGCCTGGAGCAGGACGCCTGGGCGGTGCGCCTGTTTGCCGCCGAGCTGCCGGAAGTGCTGATCACCAGTTCGTGCTCGAAAAACTTCGGCCTGTATCGCGACCGCGTGGGTGCATTGATCGTGTGTGCGGCGGATGCTGAAAAGCTCACCGATGTGCGTAGCCAACTGGCGAATATCGCTCGCAACCTGTGGTCGACACCGCCGGATCACGGTGCCGCCGTGGTGGCGACCATCCTCGGTGATGCACGGTTGAAAAAGCAGTGGAGCGAGGAAGTCGAGGCCATGCGTTCGCGGATCGCCCATTTGCGCGCAGGATTGGTGGAAGCGCTTGCGCCCCATGGCCTGGCCGAGAAATTCGCACATATCGGCGCGCAGCGTGGGATGTTTTCCTATACCGGCTTGAGTGCCGAGCAGGTCAAGCAACTGCGCGAAAAGCACAGTGTGTATATGGTCAGTTCGGGGCGGGCTAACGTGGCTGGGGTTGATGCGACGCGCTTGACGTTGCTGGCTCAAGCCATCGCCGACGTTTCCAACTGAAGCAACAGGATTAACTGTGGGAGCTGGCTTGCCTGCGATGGCGGTGCTTCAGTTGCAAATTAATTGCCTGACCCGCCGCCATCGCGGGCAAGCCCGCTCCCACATTTGAATCGTGGGGTGTCAGGTAGATCAGCGTCGGCTGTCAGGCCGTCACGGGAGCAAGCTCCCTCGCCACAGGTTCAGCCAGCGACCATTTCGGCCTTTAGCAGTGCCTCTTTGGCCTGCGCATCCGCCAACCGATACAACTCGATATGCCCATCCCAGTGCTCGATCAATGCCGTGCACGACTCCACCCAGTCCCCGCAGTTGAGGTAATCCACCTCGCCCACCTTGCGAATCTCGGCATGGTGAATATGCCCGCACACCACCCCGTGCAATTCCCGTTTGGTCACCTCGTGGGCGATCGCCTCTTCGAAATCGCTGATAAAACTCACCGCCGTCTTGACCTTGTGTTTCAGGTACGCCGACAGCGACCAATAACCGTAGCCATACCGCGCACGCCAGTGGTTCAGCCAGCGGTTCAGCGTCAGGGTGAATTCGTAGGCCGAGTCGCCGAGGAAGGCGAGCCAGCGGTGATAGCGCGTGATCACATCAAACTGGTCGCCATGAATCACCAGCAAATGGCGGCCATCGGCGGTGACGTGTACAGCCTCATCGACCAACTGAATATTGCCCAGGATCAGCTTGGAATAGCGACGCAGGAACTCGTCATGGTTGCCGGTGACATAGATCACCTCGGTGCCACGCTTGGCCATGGTCAGCAAGCGGCGGATCACGTTGGTGTGGGCTTGAGGCCAATACATGCCGCCGCGCAGTTTCCAGCCGTCGATGATGTCACCGACCAGGTAGACCTTGTCGGCGTGGTAGCCCTTGAGAAAGTGCGACAGGTGTTCGGCCTGGCAATCCCGAGTGCCCAGATGCACGTCGGAAATCCACAGGGTTCGCACCCGTTGCTTGCGGCTGGGCTTGGTGAACTCGGCACGGGTCATGGGCATCCCTCGACGCTGTTTTGGCGAGCTTGCGCCTTGGCGATTAATAGCCCATGACAAGCGTGCGTCAGTCTGATGACAGCGCCCGCGGCCCGCCAAGCGTTGTAGACTGACGGCTTGCCGCCCTGGAGACCGCGATGAGCCCGACCCTCACGCTACGCCACTACCTCGAAGCGCCCATTGCCCACAGCCATGAGCATGCGCAGTTGGTGTTCGGCCTTTCCGGGCACCTGGACCTGGAAGTCGATGGCCGTGGCAGCCAGGTGCGCGAAAGCAGCGTGATGGTGCTGCCCTTCTCCGCCCACCACGCCTGCATCAGCCGCGATGGCAGCCGCTGCCTGGTGCTGGATGTGCCGACCGAGCACTGGGTGGTGCAATCCTTGGGCGAACATGCCGATGCCAGCCGCCGCTTGCTCGACCAACCCGCGCGCCTGGCGCTGGATGCCCGGCAACACCAGTTAGTGCAGTGGCTGGCACAAAGCCCGGTGCACGACCCGCTGATCGTCCAGCAAGGTGCCGTGTTGTTACTGGCCAGCCTCAACCACCCTCAGGCCCAACCGCTGCCTGGCCGACGCCTGCCTTATGCCGCGTTCAATACCCATATCGAGCGCCATGCGGCGCGTCCGCTCCAGGTGGCCGACCTGGCGCGAATTGCCGATTTGTCCGTGCCGCGCCTGCATGCACGGTTTATGGCTGAGTGCGGGCAAACGCCGATGGACTATCTACGCAGTCGCCGCTTGCACATGGCGCTCAGGCTTTTACGCGAAACCTCCCTGCCCATCGGCGAGATTGCCGAGCGCGTCGGCTACGCCTCGCAAAGTGCCTTTTGCGCGGCCATGCTTCGGGCGTTTGGCGCCTCGCCCGGTGCGTTGCGTCGAGCGGGCTAGCAAGAGTCTTGCGCTAAAAATCACCCCACCCGCGACAGACGCCCACCCGCCAACCCTCTAGACTGCGAGGCTCTCACCCCCTGTTGGATCAAGGATCGCAATGACTCCCCGCTCAGCCCTTGGCGCCCTGCATATCGGCGCATTGATGTTTGGCCTCACTGGCGTGTTCGGCAAGCTGGCGGCGGCCTCCCCCGCCATCATCGTATTTGGCCGGGCGGCGTTTGCCGTGCTGGCACTGGCGGTCTTTGCGCGCTTTGCCAGCAACGCTCCCTGGAAAAAACTGGAGATGCGTGACTGGCGCCGGCTGCTGGTCAGCGGTGTGTTGTTGGCTGCCCATTGGGTGACGTTCTTTATCGCCGTCAAAGTCGCCGGCGTGGCCGTGGCGACCCTGGGGTTCACCGCGTTTCCGGCCTTTACGGTGATCCTTGAGGGGCTGATTTTCCGCGAGCGTATTCGGCCCAATGAAGTGCTGCTGGTCGCCCTTGTTACCGTTGGCCTGGTGCTGGTCACCCCCGATTTCGACCTCGCCAGCCAAGCCACCGGCGGGCTGCTCTGGGGGATCGCCTCGGGCCTGTTGTTCTCGTTGTTGTCGTTGAACAATCGCGCCAGTTCCGGGCGAATTCCAGCGGTACAGGCCGCGCTGTGCCAGAACGTCGTGGTCGCCGCGTGCCTGCTGCCCGTAGCCGCGCCGGGGTTGGCGGATGTACGTGGGATAGATTGGCTGTGGATCGGACTGCTGGGGGTGTTCTGTACCGGCCTGGCCCATAGCCTGTTTGTCGCCAGCCTCGCGGTGATCAAGGCGCGCACCGCGTCGGTGGTGTTTGCCATGGAACCCGTCTACGGCATCACCGTGGCCTGGCTGTTGTTTGCCGAAACCCCGACCCTGCGCATGCTGCTGGGCGGCGCCTTGATCATCGTCGCCATCGTGCTCTCCGGCCTGATGGGCAGCGCCAGCCAGGCCAAACAGCCGGCAGCCACAGCCTGATCTATACTTTAAACGTCCGCAACAGTCTGTAGTCGTTCAACGGATAAAGACTCCTCGACGACAGCCATGGTGTTTTCTGAAGTTGCTGCAAGCGAGTGGTCATCCCTCAATGCGATGCAGGAGCTTCATCATGGAAATGCTCATCAGCTTGCTGGTTCAGATTATCAGTGGTGCCGTCGGCGGCAACATCGCTGGCATGACCAAACAAGGTCTGGGGACCGGACTCAATACTTTCCTCGGCGGGGTCGGTGGCCTCGTGCTGGGCCAGGTTGTCGCCGCACTTACGGGCACCACCAGCGGCGAAGCGCTGGATATGGCCGCGGTTGGCAGCAATATTGTCGGCGGTGGTGTCGGTGGGTTGGTGCTGACGTGGGTGGTCGGGTTTATCAAGCAAAAACTCGCCGCCAAATAGCGAGAGGGGTCACCGTCCTCCAGTGGCGGTGACCTTCATTGCGTACGATCGTTATGGCCCAGGTCGCGCTCGGGATCAATCTGGTCGCGCACTCGTTGCTTGAGCACCTTGGCCTCGGGAAAACCGCCATCGGCCTTGCGCTCCCAAATCTGCACGCCATCGCAGGTAATGCGAAAGGCCCCGCCGGTGGCCGGTTCCAGTGCCACGCGCCCCAAGTCATCGGCAAAGGTGCTGAGTAGCTCCTGGGCCAGCCACGCGGCGCGCAGCAACCACTGGCACTGGGTGCAATAGGTGATCACGATCTCGGGTTTGCATGCAGACATCATTAAGCGGCTCCTGGCGTAACAGGCTCAGCGAATCGGGTGGCTATAATAGCGGCCTTTGTCGCCCAGCCACGAGATTGATGATGCGCCGCCTGCTGTCTTGCCTGTTCCTGTGCCTTGTCCCCCTACTTGCCGACGCGGTAGAAGCGCCCCGCCCGAAAATCGGCCTGGTGCTGTCCGGCGGGGCCGCCCGTGGCCTGGCGCATATCGGTGTGCTCAAGGCGCTTGAGGAGCAAGGTATTCATATCGATGCGATTGCCGGCACCAGCATGGGCGCGGTGATTGGCGGGTTGTACGCGTCAGGCTACAAGATCGACGAGCTGGAGAAGTTGGCGCTGGGTATCGACTGGCAGCAGGCCCTGTCCGACGCGCCACCACGTGAAGACGTACCGTTTCGGCGCAAACAGGATGACCGGGATTTCCTGGTCAAACAAAAACTCAGTTTCCGCGACGATGGCAGCCTAGGCCTGCCGCTGGGCGTGATCCAGGGCCAGAACCTGGCACTGCTGTTGGAAAGCATGTTCGCCCACAGCAGCAACACACGTAATTTCGACAAGCTGCCGATCCCATTCCGCGCCGTGGCCACCGACATCACCACCGGCGAAAAAGTGGTGTTCAGCAAAGGCCACCTGCCCCAGGTGATACGCGCCAGCATGTCGATCCCCGCGGTGTTCGCCCCGGTGGAGCTGGATGGCCGCCTGCTGGTAGATGGCGGCATGACCGACAACATTCCGTTGGACGTGGCGCGGGAGATGGGCGTCGATATCGCCATCGTGGTCGACATCGGCACCCCGCTACGCTCGCGCAAGCAATTGGCAACCGTGGTGGATGTGCTCAACCAGTCCATCACCCTGATGACCCGGCGCAACTCCGAAGAGCAGCTCAAGGCCCTGAACCCCAAGGATGTGTTGATCCAACCACCGCTGGCCGCTTATGGCGTCACCGACTTTGGCCGCGCCAAGGACATGATCGACGCTGGCTACCGCGCCACCCGTGCCCTCGACGTACGCCTGGCACACCTGCGCCCTGCCGAACCCATCGACGCCGACCTGGTAGCCGCGCGCACACCGGGCGAACGCACCCCGGTGATCACCGCGATCCAGGTGGAGAACGACTCCAAGGTCAGCGATGACGTTATCCGCTACTACATTCGCCAGGGCCTGGGAGAACCTTTGAATCTGGGCCGCCTGCAATCGGACATGGGCACCCTGTACGGCCTGGATTACTTCGAGCAGGTGCAATACCGCGTAGTGAAAAAGGGCCAGGACAACACCCTGGTGATCAGCGCACGCGGCAAGCGCAGCGGCACCGACTACCTGCGCCTGGGCTTGAACCTCTCGGATGACATGCGCGGTGATAGCGCCTTCAACCTCGGCGCCAGTTACCGTGTGAATGGCATCAACCGCCTCGGCGCGGAATGGCTCACACGGGTGCAGATTGGTGATCGGCAGGAGCTCTACAGCGAGTTCTACCAACCCATGGACACCGGCTCACGCTACTTTGTGGCCCCCTACATCAGGGCCGAGGCACAGAACGTCGAGCTGATCCTGGACAACGACCCCATCTCCGAATACCGCCTGGAACGCTATGGCTTTGGTTTGAATGTGGGCCGGCAGATCGGCAACAGCGGCGAGATCCGCTTTGGCGTGGGCGAAGCCTGGGGCAAGGCGGACGTGCGCATTGGCGACCGCGACCTGCCGAGCGTGAGCTTCAGCGAAGGCTTCTATGAACTCAAATATTCCTTCGACTCCCTGGACAACGTGTACTTCCCCCACAGCGGCGAAGACATCGGCCTGGCCTTTCGCGAATTCGAACCCGGTCTGGGCTCCGACCAGCGCTACCGCCAGTGGGAATTCAAGTTGGACAAGGCCATGAGCCACGGGCCGGATACCTTGATACTGGGCGGTCGTTACGGTCGCACACTGGATAATTCGGATGTGGTGATTTCCAGCTTCCTGCTGGGGGGCGCACGGCAATTGTCGGGCTTCCGCCAGGATGCGATTTCGGGGCAGAACATCAGCCTCATGCGCGCGGTGTACTTCCGCAGGCTCACCCCACGCTCTTACCTGCCGCTGGACTTCCCGTTGTACCTGGGTGCATCCCTGGAACGGGGCCGGGCGTGGAACAGCGATAACGAGTTCGACAGCGGCTATATCAACGCCGCGAGTATTTTCCTGGGGTTTGACACACCCTTGGGCCCGCTGAATTTCAGCTATGGGTTCAATGATGATAATCAGAAGGCGGTGTACTTGAACCTGGGCCAGACGTTCTAAGAAGCCGAACACGAAACCCAATGTGGGAGCTGGCTTGCCTGCGATAGCGGTGCGTCAGTAGTCAGCTAATCACTTGACTGAATGTCCGTCATCACAGGCAAGCCAGCTCTCACATTATTTAGATCAGGACTTTTCCAGGTTCGCCAGGATGTGCTCATGCACCCGCATGCACACCCGCAGGTCTTCTTCATTCACGCCCACGAACAATTCATGGCGCAACGCCGTGGCAATGGTTTCGATCTGGTCGATCAACGGTTGGGCGGTGTCGCACAGCAGGATACGTTTGGCACGACGGTCTTCCACTACGGCCTGGCGTTGCACCAGGCCCTGGCCTTCCAGGCTGTCGAGCAGGCGAGCCAGGGTGGGCCCTTCCACGCCGACACTTTGGGCCAATTCACGCTGGGTGGGTGCTTCGACAAAACGGGCCAGGTGCAGCAGCACCAACCAGCGCGCCTGGGACAAGCCCAGCCCCGCCAGGCGGCGGTCCAGTTCGGCGCGCCAACCTCGCGACATTTGCGCCAACTGCATGCCAAAACGGTGTTGATCGGTTAACGGCATAAAAAACTCGTGTTTAAGACTGAAAATAAAGTATGGCTAATTATTAGTCAGCTAAGCATGAGCCCTGCCCATAGGCAAGGCCCGCTATGTACTGATTCGTTACATTGTCGTAATTGGCACACTAAATTTCGAATTCAGACTGCAAAGCGGCACGCACGCAGTACAAAACGCCTTCCGGAACACGCCCGGTAAACAACGGCGCAATTTCGGTGACAGCTGGCAATTCGCCTTCTCCATCGAGAAAGGCGTCCTGGATTTCACCGAGCAAATCCTCAGGTAAATCAAGGGCCTGCTCCAGGGACAATTGCTGCTTGCCGATGGCTTCGGCGAGCAAGGTGTACACGTTTTTTTCCGAGCATTGCAGTTGGCCTGCGATCTGGATCGGGGTCATGCCGGCACGGGCCAGGCTGATCAGTTCGTGGCGAATATCGGCGATTTCCTTCGGCGCTTCGGCCTGGCCGCCGAGCACTTCCAGGAAGGCCTGGCCGTAGCGCTCCAGTTTGCGTGCGCCCACACCGCTGACCCGAGCCATCTCGGCCATGGTGGTGGGCTGCTCGCGGAGCATCTCCAGCAAGGTGGAGTCGGGGAAGATAACGTAGGGTGGCACGCTGTGCTCCTGCGCCAGTTTGCGCCGCAGGGTGCGCAAGGCTTCCCATTGTTCGCGCTCTTCACCCCGCACCAGTTGGCTGGCCTGGCTGGTGCTGCTGCTTTTGGCGGTGGTCTGCGGCTTGAGGTCACGGCGCAGCTGGAGGCTCACTTCGCCCTTGAGCAACGGCCGGCAACTGTCATTCAGGCGCAGCCCGCCGTAGCCTTCGATATCGATGTCGACAAGCCCACGGGCAACCATCTGGCGAAACAGCGAACGCCACTCACCTTCGGCGCGAGCTTTACCGACACCGTACACCGAGAGTTTTTCGTGGCCGAAGCTGCGGATTTTTTCGTTGTCCTTGCCCAGCAGAACATCCACCAGATGGCCCACGCCATAACGCTGGCCGGTGCGATAGATCGTCGACAACGCCTGGCGCGCCGGTTCGGTGGCGTCCCAGGTTTGCACGCCGTCGATGCAGTTATCGCAGTGGCCGCAGGGCTCAGGCATGTCTTCGTCGAAATACGCCAGCAGGGTCTGGCGGCGGCAGCGGGTCTCTTCGCACAACGACAGCATGGCATCGAGCTTGTGCTGCTCCAGGCGCTTGTGGCGCTCGTCGCCCTCGGAGTTCTGCAGCATCTGCTTGAGCATCACCACGTCTTGCAGGCCGTAGACCATCCAGGCATCCGCCGGCAGGCCATCGCGGCCGGCACGCCCGGTTTCCTGGTAATAAGCCTCAAGGGACTTGGGCAGATCCATGTGCGCCACGAAACGCACATTGGATTTGTCGATGCCCATGCCAAAGGCAATGGTCGCCACCATGATCAGGCCTTCCTCGTTCAGGAAGCGTTTCTGGTGCGCTGATCGCGTTTCATTGGGCAGCCCGGCATGGTAAGGCAGCGCCGGGTAGCCTTGTTCACAGAGGAACGCCGCGACCTCGTCGACTTTCTTGCGCGACAGGCAATACACGATGCCCGCGTCACTGCGCCGCTCGGACAGGAACGCCAGCAACTGCTTGCGCGGCTGCTCCTTGGGCACGATGCGGTAGAAAATATTGGGCCGGTCAAAACTCGACAGGAAGCGCTCGGCGTTCTGCAAATGCAGGCGCTCGACGATCTCTTCGCGGGTGCGCTTGTCGGCGGTGGCGGTCAGGGCGATACGCGGCACATAGGGAAACAGTTCGGCCAATTGGCCAAGCTGCAGGTATTCGCGGCGGAAATCGTGGCCCCATTGCGACACACAGTGGGCTTCGTCGATGGCGAACAGAGCGATCTCAAGGCTCTGCAAAAAGGCCAGCATGCGTGGCTGCACCAGGCGCTCCGGCGCAAGGTAAAGCATTTTCACCTCGCCACGTTTGATGCGTGCAGCCAGGTCGCGCTGCTGCTCGGCGCTGAGGGTGGAGTTCAACGACGCGGCGGCGACACCGAGTTCTTCAAGGGTGGCGACCTGGTCGTCCATCAACGCAATCAGCGGCGACACCACCACGGCCAGGCCATTGCGCAACAGCGCCGGCACCTGGAAGCACAGCGACTTGCCGCCACCGGTAGGCATCAGCACCAGGGCATCGCCGCCACTGGCCACGCGCTCAATGATCGCACCCTGGCGGCCACGAAAACTGTCGTAGCCGAAGATGTCCTTGAGGACGCGTTGAGCCTGCTCGAGCATGTAAAACTCCAAAATGGTGCCGAAATCCCTCAATACAGGCTGGCCGAAAATATCCGCGCTCACGAAAAATAATCCGTAAGCGAAGTTTTCCCGGATTGGCGCTGGGCCTGCAGGGGCATCACAAAACGCGGCAGTATACCCGAGCGTTATCCACCAAAGGGCGCGACTGACGAATAGACGCACCAGGCTAAAACCGGGCAAATATGCCGTGCGGCTGGCCTGGGCGCTCAAGAAAGCCTAGAATTCAGCATCGTTTATTCCCAAGGTAGCCCTTCAATGTCCTTCGCTGAGCAACTAACCCGCCTGCAAGCCTTCCTCGACGCCGATGAGCTGCATGACGAGGCGCTGGACTACGTGGCCGCCCACGGCTACCTGACCGCCCTGTCGATCTGCTCCGACCCCGTCCCGGACCGTGAATGGATCGACGCGCTGTTCGCTGAAGAGCCTCATTACAGCGACGCCGCCCATCGCGAAGAAATCGAATCCACCCTGATCGCCCTCAAGGCCCACATCGCGCGCCAACTGGCCTCCGACGAAGAGTTCGAGTTGCCGTGCGAGCTGGACCTGGGCGACGATCCGGATGACTCCGACCTGCGCGGCTGGTGCATCGGTTTCATGGAAGGCGTATTCCTGCGCGAAGCCGCCTGGTTCGAAACCGCCGAAGAAGAAGTCAGCGAAATGCTGCTGCCGATCATGGTCGGTTCTGGCCTGTTCGAAGAGGAAGCAGAGTTCTCCGACATCGCCGCCGACGCCAACCTGATGGACGACATGATCGTGCAGATCCCGGAAGCCCTGACCGCGCTGTACCTGCTGTGCAACGCGCCTGACGAAAAACCGGCGATCCTCAAGCCACGTCACCACTGAGTCGCTTGCCCGTGGCTCCCATGGGCAACCGTCCACTGCTCCTGCGCTATGCGCTGCTGGCCATCGGCTGGCTAAGCGTAGCGCTGGGAGTCATCGGTATTTTCCTGCCGGTACTGCCGACCACACCCTTCCTGCTACTCGCCGCCGCCTGCTTCGCTCGCAGCTCCCCGCGCTTCTACCACTGGCTGGTGGAACACCCGCGCCTGGGGCCCTGGGTGCGCGATTACCTCGACGGCAATGGCATCCCGCTCAAAGGCAAGGTCTACGCCATCGGCTTGATGTGGCTGAGCATCTCGATTTCCTGCTACCTGGTGCCACTGCCATGGGCACGGGGCTTTATGCTGACCAGTGCGGTGCTGGTGACGATCTACATCCTGCGCCAGAAAACTCTGCCGCCACGCTGAGCGCCGCCTGCGACATTAGATCCCACACGACCTTGGTCGACACTGACTAACACCAGGCATCATGCGAGACTGTCCAACCGGGCCTGGAATGCCCGGGTGTTCTTATGCTCGGAGTTACCATGACGCTGTCCAGCGGGCTGATCGCCGCCGTTGCCCTGGCCTATATGGCCACCATGTTTGCCATCGCCTTTTACGGTGACCGCCGCCATGCGCCGCTGCCGCCGCGCGTGCGTGCCTGGGTGTATAGCCTGTCGCTGGCGGTGTACTGCACCAGTTGGACCTTCTTCGGCGCCGTAGGCCAAGCCGCAGAACAACTGTGGGCATTCTTGCCGATCTACCTGGGACCTGTGCTGCTGCTGGTGCTGGCACCCTGGGTGCTGCAAAAGATGATCCTGATCAGCAAGCAGGAAAACATCACCTCCATCGCCGACTTTATCGCCGCCCGCTACGGCAAATCCCAGTCCCTGGCGGTGGTGGTGGCGTTGATCTGCCTGGTCGGCGTGCTGCCCTATATCGCGTTGCAGCTCAAAGGCATCGTGCTGGGCGTGAACCTGCTGATCGGCGCCGGCCCCGACACCACCGGCACCCGCGCCCAGGACACGGCCTTGATTGTGTCGCTGGTATTGGCGCTGTTTACCATCGTGTTCGGTACACGCAACCTCGACGCCACCGAACACCACCGCGGCATGGTGCTGGCGATTGCCTTTGAGTCGCTGGTCAAGCTGTTCGCTTTTCTCGCCGTCGGTGCGTTTGTCACCTACGGCTTGTACGACGGTTTCGGCGATCTGTTCAGCCAGGCCATGCTCGCCCCGCGCCTGGAGGAATACTGGAAAGAGACCATCAACTGGCCTTCGATGGTGGTACAGACCGGCGTCGCCATGATGGCGATCATCTGCCTGCCGCGACAATTTCATGTGACGGTGGTGGAGAACATCGACCCCCAGGATTTGCGCCTGGCCAAGTGGGTGTTCCCGGCTTATTTGATCCTCGCGGCACTGTTCGTGGTGCCCATCGCCCTGGGCGGCAAGATGCTGTTGCCCGGCTCGGTGCTGCCGGACTCCTATGTGATCAGCCTGCCAATGGCCGAGGCCCATCCTGCCCTCGCCGTGCTGGCATTCATTGGCGGTGCATCGGCGGCCACTGGCATGGTCATCGTAGCGAGCATCGCCTTGTCGACCATGGTTTCCAACGACATGCTGCTGCCCTGGCTGTTGCGCCGATCCAGCGCCGAGCGGCCATTCGAAGTCTTCCGTCACTGGATGCTGTCGGTTCGCCGGGTGAGCATTGTGATCATCCTGCTGCTGGCGTACGTGAGCTACCGCTTGCTGGGCTCCACCGCCAGCCTGGCGACCATCGGCCAGATCGCCTTTGCCGCTGTGACCCAACTGGCCCCGGCGATGCTCGGCGCCCTCTATTGGAAGCAGGCCAACCGGCGTGGGGTGTTTGCCGGTTTGGCCGCCGGTACTTTCCTGTGGTTCTACACGTTGGTCTTGCCAGTGACGGCGAAAAGTCTGGGCTGGTCGCTCAGCCTTTTCCCCGGCCTGACCTGGATGCACTCCCACCCGTTCGGGCTGTCGGTCACCTCGCTGACCCTGGGCACCGTGTTCTCCCTGGCAGGTAACTTCACCCTCTTCGTGTGGGTGTCGATGCTGTCGCGCACACGGGTTTCCGAGCACTGGCAGGCAGGCCGTTTTATTGGCCAGGAAATCAGCCAGCGTGCGAGTGCGCGCTCCATGCTGTCGGTGCAGATCAGCGACCTGCTCAGCCTGGCGGCACGCTTCGTCGGGGAAGAACGGGCCCAGCAGAGTTTTATTCGCTTCGCCTATCGCCAGGGCAAAGGCTTCAACCCCAACCAGAATGCCGATAACGATTGGATCGCCCACACCGAACGCTTGCTGGCCGGCGTACTCGGGGCCTCCTCGACGCGGGCGGTGGTGAAAGCGGCGATTGAAGGGCGGGAAATGCAGCTGGAGGACGTGGTCCGTATCGCCGACGAAGCCTCGGAAGTGCTGCAGTTCAACCGCGCTCTGTTGCAAGGTGCCATTGAGAACATCACCCAGGGCATCAGCGTGGTGGACCAGTCGCTCAAGCTGGTGGCCTGGAACCGGCGCTACCTGGAACTGTTCAACTACCCGGACGGCTTGATCAGCGTCGGCCGGCCCATTGCAGACATCATTCGCTACAACGCCGAGCGCGGCCTGTGTGGCCCCGGTGAAGCGCAAGTGCACGTGGCGCGTCGCCTGCACTGGATGCGCCAGGGGCGTGCGCACACCTCCGAGCGCCTGTTCCCCAATGGCCGGGTGATCGAGTTGATCGGCAACCCGATGCCCGGCGGCGGGTTTGTCATGAGCTTCACCGACATCACCGCCTTCCGCGAAGCCGAACAAGCGCTGACCGAGGCCAATGAGGGCCTGGAGCAGCGGGTGACCGAGCGCACCCATGAACTGTCGCAACTGAACGTGGCCCTCACCGACGCCAAGGGCGTGGCCGAATCCGCCAGCCAGTCGAAGACGCGGTTCCTGGCGGCCGTGAGCCATGACCTGATGCAACCGCTGAACGCTGCGCGGTTGTTTTCCGCCGCCCTCTCCCACCAGACCGATGGCCTGTCCGGCGAGGCACGGCAGTTGGTGCAGCATCTGGATAGCTCACTGCGCTCGGCCGAAGACCTGATCAGCGATTTGCTGGACATTTCGCGCCTGGAAAACGGCAAGATCAACCCACAACGCCAGCCCTTTGTCCTCAACGAGCTGTTCGACACCCTGGGCGCAGAATTCAAGGCGCTGGCCCAGGAGCAACACTTGCGCTTCCGCTGGCGCGGCAGCCGTTTGCGAGTGGACAGCGACATCAAGCTGCTGCGGCGGATTTTGCAGAATTTTCTGACCAATGCCTTCCGTTATGCCGACGGCCCGGTGCTGCTGGGCGTACGTCGTCGCAAGGGCGAACTCTGCCTGGAGGTCTGGGATCGCGGCCCTGGTATTGCGCCCGATAAACAAAAGGTGATCTTCGAAGAGTTCAAGCGCCTGGACAGTCACCAGACCCGTGCCGAAAAGGGCCTGGGGCTGGGCCTGGCGATTGCCGACGGCCTGTGCCGCGTGCTGGGCCATCGCCTGAGCGTGCGCTCCTGGCCGGGCAAAGGCAGCGTCTTCAGCGTGTGCGTGCCGCTGGCCCGTAACCAGACCAGCGTGCAACCCAAGGCGCCCGCAGAAACCGGCCTGCCCTTGAGTGGCGCACGCGTGCTGTGTGTGGATAACGAAGACAGCATCCTGATCGGCATGCGCAGCCTGCTCACGCGCTGGGGCTGTGAAGTCTGGACGGCCGCCAACCAGGCCGAATGCGCGGCATTGCTGGCCGAGGGCATCCGCCCGCAACTGGCGTTGGTGGATTACCACCTGGACCACGGCGAAACCGGTACCGAGTTGATGGGCTGGCTGCGTGCGCAACTGGCCGAGCCGATTCCCGGCGTAGTGATCAGTGCCGATGGGCGACCGGAGATGGTTGCCGAGGTGCATGGGGCGGGGTTGGACTACTTGGCCAAGCCGGTGAAGCCGGCGGCGTTGCGGGCGCTATTGAGCAGACATCTGCCCCTGTAACGGGGCTGTATTCGATCTATTCACAATTCAGGTATTTATTTATTCCGGGAGATGCGCCACGCCATCCGAATCGGTCATCGCCCGCTCCAGCAGATCCGCCGGCAAGCTCTTGCTGGCGCGGGCACCGAGCAACCTGAGTTGCTCGGTACGGCTGACCAGGTTCCCACGCCCATCCGTCAGCTTGTTGCGCGCCGCGCTGTAGGCCTTGTCCAACTGTTGTAGCCGGTTGCCCACTTCGTCCAGGTCCTGGATAAACAGCACGAACTTGTCATACAGCCAACCGGCACGCTCGGCAATTTCTCGTGCGTTCTGGCTCTGGCGCTCCTGCTTCCACAGGCTGTCGATCACGCGCAGGGTGGCGAGCAAGGTCGTGGGGCTGACGATTACGATATGACGGTCGAAGGCTTCCTGGAACAGGTTGGGCTCGGCCTGCAATGCCGCAGAAAAGGCAGCCTCGATCGGTACGAACAGCAGGACGAAATCCAGGCTGTGCAACCCCTCCAGGCGCTTGTAGTCCTTGCCGGCCAAGCCTTTGACGTGATTACGCAAGGACAGCACGTGTTGCTTCAAGGCGGCCTGGCCAATCACCTCGTCATCCGCCGCGACGTACTGCTGATAGGCGGTCAAGCTGACCTTGGAGTCGACCACTACCTGCTTGTCGCCCGGCAACATGATCAGCACGTCGGGCTGAAAACGCTCGCCATCCGGGCCTTTGAGGCTGACCTGGGTCTGGTACTCACGGCCCTTCTCCAGGCCCGCGTGCTCCAGCACCCGCTCAAGAATCAGCTCACCCCAGTTACCCTGGGTTTTCTGGCCCTTGAGGGCGCGGGTCAGGTTAGTGGCTTCGTCCGACAGACGCAGGTTCAATTGCTGCAGGCGCTCAAGCTCTTTGGCGAGGGAAAAGCGCTCTCGGGCTTCGTTCTGATAGCTTTCTTCGACACGCTTCTCGAAGGACTGGATACGTTCCTTGAGCGGGTCCAAAAGTTGACCGAGGCGTTCCTGGCTGGTTTCGGCAAAGCGTTGCTCACGCTCGTCGAAGATCTTGCCGGCCAGCTCGGCAAATTGTGCACGCAGCTCGTCCCGTGAGCCTTGCAGGTCGGTGAGGCGTTGCTGATGACTCTCTTGCTGCTCGCGCAATTCGGCGCTCAGGGCAGCGGCCAAGGCGTCAAGGCGACGCAGTTCGGTTTCCTTGGCGCTGCGGTCGAGGTTCCAGGCGTGCGCGGCATCGCGGGCGTTATCGCGGTCGATCTGCAACAACTCGACTTCACGGCGCAGCGCCGCCAGGTCGGCTTGTTTGGCGGCATTGGCCTGGCTGAGGTCACTGATCTCATCGCGACTGGCGTCCAATTGCGCGGCGAGCCCTTCCTGGGCCAGTTGTGCGGTCGCCAGGCGTTCCTCCAGCAGCTCCCAGCCGGTGGTGCGTGCGGTCAGGCGCCGCTGGAGTTGCCAGCACAATGCCATTAGCGGCACGGCTGCGCCCACAAGACCCAAGGCGATACTGGTCCAGTCAAACACCATAGCCATTTCTGCCATCACCGAAAAAGATCAAGGGTAACCAAGCCTAAGGCCGGAGGACAGCTCAGTCTTCGACCTGGCCCAGTTCGCGCTGGGCGCGACGGTCGCCGGCGCGAGCAGCCGAACGCAACAAATCGTGGCCGATGCGCCGGTCACGGGCGTTTCCGCACTCGCGGCACATCAGTTGGCCAAGACGGCTCTGCGCGGCCACCACGCCTTCGCGGGCGGGCTGCTTGAGCAAGCGTCCGGCGAGATGCTTGATATTGGTGCTCTGCCCCAGGCGCGGGCTGTCGAGCAGCCACAATGCGACCTTCAAGGAAAAACGCTTGGGTGCGGTAACAGTTTGGGGCGTGTCGGTAACAGAAGGTGATACTGAGCGAAACTTCATAAAGCACTGTGGGGCAGAACGGAAGGCGCGCCACTCTACTCTTTTTTTCGTACAGGTAAAGCTGAAAAAACCGTGCACGCCCGTCCTAGAGCAAGCGCTCGGGACAATCCACAGAAGCTGTGGATAACTCAGTGGACAACCCCCCTTGAACAGGCGCAAAGCCCCATGGAACGGGGGCCGCAGTCAAACTGACGATTTTTTCACCAATAAAAAAAAGCGAGATTTTTCATTGACTTAAATTTTGATTACAGGCAAATGGGCGCACTTGCAGATCAGTGACAGCAGGGTTACACCCTCGGCCACAAATGTGCACAAGTCCCGATCAACTGGTTATATCGTCGGCGCTTTTTGATTCAACTCCGGTTAAACATGTTACTGACCGGGCAAACCCGAGGGCTTTTCAAATCCGCCTCGGCTCGCCACACTGCGCCACCGACAATGCAAACCAGTAGGGCCGATGAAAGGAATTCTGATATTCGCCGGGCTGCTACTGGCCATCTGCGCGATCTCCCTGGGAATCAATGCCGCACTCCCCTCTCCGGACGGCGCACTGTTCGCCATTGCTATCTTGCTGTCAGCCGCCTTTACCGCCGTGGTCCTGTGCATCGAACTCAGTGACGGAAGGATCAATGACATGCGCGAAGTGATCCACATGATCGAGACCGGCCAGTCCTTGCGATTGACGCTCGCCGCCTACGGGCTGGGGTGCGCCCTGGCCGCGTCCATGACCGTGCTGGTCTATCGCGAGTTGCTCGGCGGCTGATCGAAGTTTTTTTGCAATCGGCCTTCCCTTCCCTGTCTCAATCCGTTACTATCCGCGGCGTTAGTACCAAGCTGAAAGTCAATTCTGGTCGAATACGTCCCCTGAACCACATGGGATCGGCCACCTCGATGGTTTCCAGGTATTCCTTGCGACGACACTGCCTTTGAACAAGCAAAGGGTGCCGCGAAGTTCCAATACTCTGACCGAACCAACCTGCAAATTGATCAGGATCTTCACCCCGGGCCCAGAACCTTTGCCCCTGTTGTGTTGCCTGCCCTCCTAAGTACCTACCTGCCAGCCCAAGCGCGCCTAATTCAATAGCGCTTCAAACTGGCTGCTTTGTTCCAGTCGGGTTCTTCGTTTGATCAATGGTGATCAGCGTTACTGGAACGTTTTAACGTTGCACGGTTCTTATCCGTGTCATTTGTAGGAACACCAATAATATGAACGCTCAAATCCACACTCAGGATGCCATTCGCACCCTCACCAACGCTTTTGCCCCAATGAACTGCCTGATCATGGCCGCTCGCAAAGGCTGCTTCAGCTTCACCCTGGTCAACGAACACGGCATCGCTCGTCACAGCGAACGCCTGTACCCCGATCAATACTCCAGCGCAGAACCGCTGCAGGCCGTGATCGATCGTACCCGTCAGGCACTGACTGCCTGATCGACCCGCGTCGCTGAAACCGCAAAAACCCTGTTTGAATAACAGGGTTTTTTATTGCCTGGAATTTGGCCTTGAGTCGGTGGCGCTAAGTACAAATCGATATAAACGTTATAACCGATTGCAGAAGATGTTTTAAAAACAGTCCTTTACATCAGGAATATGACACTACACTTCAACTCAAGCGACCTGATCCGCTTACGACGGGCCTGAGATCCGATTCATTGCTGCCAAGCTCCCCTTCTCAGGCTCGTCCACCCTTTGCAAGGACTGAGGCTCGTATGGGTATTGCCGCCAGTGAATTGTGTCGTTATGTGATCCGGCCGACGCTGATGTACCTCGGCCGTCACAGCTCGACAGCCGAATCCCTGCTGCTGGGCATTGCCGCCAGCCAGTCAGAACTGGGCTCGGCGCTGCATGACCGGCGCGGCCATGGCCTCTACAGCATCACCGAACCACGTCACCGCGCTCTCTGGGATGACTACCTGGCCCTGGACCCGGAACGCGCCAGCCTGGTGCGCGGGCTGGCCAGCCAACATGCGTTCCTCAGCGCGCCTCAGTTGGAGTTGACGGTGAACCTGCGCTACGCCACGGCCATCGCCTGGTTGCTGGTGGAACAACAGCGCCCTGCCCTACCCGCACCCGGCGATGTGCTGGCCATGGCGCGTATCTGGAAAGAAATATTCCATCCACAAGGCCGCCTGCGAGATTTCACCCAAGCGTGGCAAACCTGTGTAAGCCCCATGAAACAGGCAGCTTGCTGACCGGGCAAATTGCAAGATTCGGCAAAAAACGGCAATTTTGGTCGGATTGTCCTACAAAACCGATCTATCTCCTGCATTACAGCCTATAGCGCGATGTGAAATTTATTGATACTTTCCGCTGCGGTGATCACACGGAGTTCTAATAATGAAAAAAGTAATGCTCAAGACCACACTTGGCCTCGCCGTTGCCATGGCATCCTCCCAACTGTTCGCCAGCGGCTTTGCCCTCAACGAACAGAGCGTCAGCGGGATGGGTACCGGTTTCGCAGGTCGCTCTTCTTCTGCCGATGATGCGAGCACTGTGTTCGGTAACCCTGCCGGTATGGCACGCCTGGAAGGCCAACAGATCACCGGTGGCGTTGCAGCCATTGATGCCTCCACCGATATCAGCAATGTCAGCGGCCGCTCCGCTGGCAGCAACAAAGGCGATATGGTGCCTTTCACTGCCGTGCCTTTCGGCTTCTACACCAATAAGCTCAACGACCAGTGGGCTGTCGGCTTCGGCGTCTATGCGCCGTTCGGCCTGGTGACCGACTACGAAAGCGGCTTCCAGGGCCGTGGCTTTGGCAGCAAGAGCGAAGTGAAAGTCATCACCTTGCAACCGACCGTCAGCTACGCCTTCAACGACCGCGTTTCCGTGGGTTTTGGCCCGACCATCAACCGCATCGCCGGCACCCTGGAATCGGACCTGACGCTGAACCCTCGCGCGCCAGACACCAATATCAAGATCAAGGGTGACGACACCGCGCTGGGCTTCAACATCGGCGTACTGGTCCAAGCCACCGATACCACCCGCGTCGGCCTGACCTACCACTCCAAGGTCAGCTACAAGCTGGACGGCCACACCGAAGTCACCGCACCGACCGCGACCTCGCCGTTCCTGCGCAGCAACCGCTATGACGCCTCGCTGAAAATCGACACACCTGAGTCCTACGACCTGTCCGTCACTCAAGACCTGACCGACGCGTGGAAACTCTATGCCGGTGCAACCTGGACACGCTGGAGCCGCCTGAAAGACATCACCGTCAAGAACGAAGGCGTCAGCGGCGCTACTGGCGGCGCGCTTGCCCCGGGCCTGGTCAGCACAATCAAGGAAGACCAGAACTGGCACGACACCTGGGCCTACGCCGTGGGTACTTCGTACCAGCTCACCAAGCAAGTGGTACTGCGTACCGGCCTGACATTCGACCAGTCGCCCACCAACAACACGGATCGCTCACCGCGCATCCCGACCGGCGACCGTACTATCTTCAGCCTGGGCCTGGGCTACCAGGTCATGGATAACATGACCATCGACCTGGCCTACTCCTACCTGAAGGAAGAGGACGTCAAGGTTTCACGCTCCAACCAATTGGCCAGCTACAACGCCAAGTATGAAAACAGCGCCAACGGTTTCGGCTTGGGCATGACCTACAAGTTCTAACCCGCAGTCGTATAAAAAGCCCCGCTCTCCTGTGAAGGAGGCGGGGCTTTTGTTTGGCTGGCGGTCAGGGTTTGGAAGCCAATGCCTGTTCCACCGCCTTGATCAGCTCTGGACTGTCCGGCTTGGTCAGGCTGGAAAAACTGGCAACCAGATTGCCCTGGCGATCCACCACATACTTGTAGAAGTTCCACTTGGGCGCCGCGTCGGCCTGCCGTGCAAGTACCTTGAACAGGTGCACCGCATCCGGCCCCTTGACCTTCTGCGGCTCGGTCATGGTGAAGGTCACGCCATAATTCACGTAGCAGACCTTGGCGGTTTCTTCCCCGGTCTTGGCTTCCTGCTTGAAGTCATCGGACGGCACGCCGATCACTTCCAGGCCTTCGCCCTTGTAGCGCTGATACAACGCTTCCAGGCCTTTGAATTGCGGGGCAAAGCCGCAGAAGCTCGCCGTGTTGACGATCACCAAGGGCTTGCCAGCGAATTGCTGGCACAGGTCGATGGATTCCTTGGCCCGCAGCTTGGGCAATTGGCCGTCCAGCAACGGTGGGCAACTGGCGGCCATCGCCACGCTACCAATAGCCATCAGGACGGGTACAGCGAGCCAGCGCATCTGCATGTCAAAAGTCCTTGAGTCAGTTCAGACCCACAACTTAGCAGATCGCCATGCCCAGTTGCATCAACGCCAGGCCGCCCCGTTGCCAACCCCACCAGGCCAGCAGCAATAACCCCAGCCCCACAGCCAACAGCATAAGACGCGCTGTCATGCTCATGCCGCCTCCATCTGCGCCTGAATGCGCGCCACCGGCCGCTCACGCACCGGACAATTCAGCGCGGCGGCGAGCAGGCTGAGTAAAATTGCCACCTGCCAGATCAAATCGTAGCTACCGGTTCGATCATAGACCACCCCGCCCAGCCACCCGCCGAGGAACGAGCCAAGCTGGTGGAACAGGAACACAATCCCGCCGAGCATCGAGAGGTTGCGCACCCCAAACAGGGTCGCGACGGTGCCATTGGTCAGCGGCACCGTGGACAACCACAAAAAGCCCATCGCCATGCCAAACAGATACGCCGTGACTTCGGTGACCGGCGCCCACAGGAACAACACAATCACTACCGCCCGCAACAGGTACAAGCCGGTGAGCAGACGCGGCTTGGACATGCGGCCACCGAGCCAACCCGCCGTGTAGGTGCCAAATACGTTGAACAGGCCAATCAAGGCCAGCACCGTGGTGCCCACCGTGGCCGGCAGGTGCTGGTCGACCAGGTACGCCGGCAAGTGCACACCGATAAACACTACTTGGAAACCGCACACAAAAAAGCCGAAGGACAGCAGCCAGAAGCCGGAGTGAGAACAAGCCTCTTTCAGCGCTTCGCCCAGGGTTTGCTGGCCCACCGTAACCGCCAGCGGCCGGTCCTTGAGCATGGCGACCAGCGGCAGGATCAACGCCACCATCAAGCCCAGCGCCAGCAACGCTGCGGACCAGCCCAGCCAACCAATCAAGCCGAGGGTGCCGGGCACCATGGCGAACTGGCCGAACGAGCCGGCGGCGCTGGCAATGCCCATGGCCATGCTGCGTTTTTCCGGCGCAACGGCGCGGCCAACCACGCCGAGAATCACCGAGAACGAGGTGCCGGACAGGCCCATGCCAATCAGCAAACCTGCACTCAACGACAGGGACCACGCGGAGTCGGACATGCCCATCAGCACCAGGCCGACGGCGTACAACACCCCCCCGACAAACACCGCCTTGGTCGCGCCGAAACGGTCGGCCAAGGCCCCGGTAAATGGCTGCGCCAAGCCCCAGATCAGATTCTGCAAGGCGATGGCAAAGGCAAAGGTTTCACGCCCCCAACCGAATTCGCTGCTCATCGGCGCCAGGAACAGGCCAAAGCCATGCCGTACGCCCAAGGACAACGCCAGGATCAGCGCACTCCCTAAAAGGACCCAACCACTGGTGCGCCACATCGAGGTCATTTCTTATTCTCCGTTCGCGGGTATATACCCGCTTGTAGTCGAACAAACCGCCGTTCAGGCGAGTTCATCCAGCAAGGCCAACAACATTTCGCGCTTTTCGGCGCCGAGCTTATCAATCAATTTTTGTTGCGCCGCTTCCCAAGCCGGTAACGCGGCAGTCAGCCGCTCTTGCCCTGTGGCAGTCAACACCACCAGGCGGTTGCGCAAATCATCGCCCTCCACCAACTGCACCAGCCCCTCACCTTCCAGGACGCGCAGGTTGCGCCCCAGGGTGCTGCGATCCAGGCCCATGGCGTCCGCCAGGCTGGAAATGCTCGGTTGATCGAGGCGCTGCAGGTTGCACAACAGAGAATACTGGGCAACGTTGATCCCGAAGCCGTCGAGAGCGCCGTCGTAGTGCCTGCTGACGCCACGGGCGGCGCGTCGCAGGTTGGTGCATAAACATTGGGAGGCAAGCATAGAGCGTGTATATACCCGGAGTTAACCAATTGCAAGAAGGCGTTACAACGCCAGCCCGACCAGCACCGCGACTTCAAGCAGCTCCAGCAGTGCGCCAGCGGTGTCGCCGGTGGTACCGCCCAGACGCTTGACCATCAACTGGCGCAGCCACACGAAACACAGTGCCGCCAGCAACACCGCGATACCGCCGCTGAAACCGCCGATCAGAATGCAGGCCAACCCGCTGAGGATCAGCACCTGTTGGCCGACAATTCGCGGCAGATGGTCTGACAGTGCCTGGCCCAATCCGCCCGCCCGCACATAGCGCGTGGTGAGAAACAGCGCCAGCATCGAAGCGCGTCCGATCAGGGGCGCCAGGATCAAGGCGGCGCCATTGTGTTGCTCGATCAACGCCACCAGCGCGCTGAACTTGAGCAGCAGCACCAGGCCCAGGGTAACCACCGCAATCGGGCCGCTGCGCGGGTCTTTCATGATGCTGAGGGTGCGCTCGCGGTCGCCAAAACCACCCAGCCAGGCATCGGCGCTGTCGGCCAGCCCGTCCAAGTGCAGGCCACCGCTGAGCAACACCCAGGCTGTGAGCAGCAACGCGGCGTGCAACAGCAACGGGGCGCCCTGCAACACCTGGTTGAGGCCCCATAACAGCACGCCGAACAGCAACCCAACCAGCGGATAAAACAACAACGAACGGCCCAGTTCTTGAGGTTGCGGCATGCCCGGCAAGCGAATGGGCAGGCTGCTCAGAAATTGCAGGGCGATCCAGAACGGCAGCATCGTCAGAGTCCTTCCTTCAACACGCCATCGGCCTCAACCTGCAGGCCGAACAAGGCGCCGTGACCAACTTCGACATTCAGCAGTTGCTCACGGGGCAACCCTCGCGCCTGGGCCAGCAGTAGGCGCATCACACCGCCATGACTGATCAATAGCACCCGCTGACCAGCATAGGCCTGATGCAACCGGGCGATAGCGCCAAGCACCCGCCCGGAAAACTGGATGACAGGCTCACCCTCCGGCGGCGTGAAGTCATAGGGGTTGGCCCAGAACAAGCCCAGCCCTTCGGCATCGGTATCCATCAACGCGGCCGCACTCTGCCCTTCCCAGGCGCCGAAGTGCAGCTCCTGCAAGTCAGGCTCCAGACTCACCGGCAAATCAAGTTGCGTCCCCAGCTCCTGGGCGAACAGAGCGCAGCGTTGCAGCGGCGAGCTGATCAGCCGATCCCACGGCCCTTGCCCCACCACTGCGTCGCGCATCTGCTGCCAGCCGTTGGCGGTCAGCGCATCGTCCAGGCTGCCACGCAGGCCGCCGCCCAGCTCGGTTTCGCCGTGGCGCAGCAGGTCCAGGCGCAAGGTCATGCGGGGCGGTCCGCCACGGCGGCTTCGGCGAAGGTCGCCATCTGCCCGTGCAGCGCACACGCCAGGCGCAACAAGGGCACCGCTAACGCCGCGCCGCTGCCTTCGCCCAGGCGCAGGCCCAGTTCCAGCAACGGTTGCGCATCGAGACTGTGCAGCACATGGCGATGACCCGGCTCAGCACCCCGATGGCCGAACACCAGCCATTCGCGGCATGCAGAGTTCAAGCGCACCGCCACCAGCGCGGCCACGCTGCAGATGAACCCATCCACCAGCACCACGATGCCTTCCTGGGCGCAGGCCAAGTAAGCACCGACCAGCGCGGCTATTTCAAAACCGCCGAGATTGAACAGGGTTTGCAATGCATCGCCGCGCTGACCGGCGTGCAACGCCAAGGCGCGCTCGATAACCGCGACCTTATGGCTGACCCCTGCGGCGTTCAAACCGGTACCAGGGCCTGTAAGGTCAGTGACTTGGCAATCCAGCAATGCGCAGGCCAAGGCACTGGCCGCGGTGGTGTTGCCGATGCCCATCTCGCCGCCGATAAACAGCTGCGCGCCGCCTTCCAGGGCGCGGTGTGCGCTGTCTCGCCCGGCTTGCAGGGCCAACTGGCCCTGGGCCTGGGTCATCGCCGGGGCATGGACAAAATTGGCCGTGCCCGCACCGATATTCAGGTGACGAACGCCAGGCAAAGCCAGGGAAGGCGTGACCGTGCCAAGGTCAACCACTTCCAATTGCGCTTCCAGTTGCCGCGCCAACACGCTGATTGCCGCACCACCGGTGACGAAGTTTTGCAGCATCTGCCCGGTCACCGCCTGGGGAAATGCCGACACGCCTTCAGCGACCACGCCGTGATCGCCGGCAAAAATCGCGATCCACAGGTGATCCACCGACGGTTTGACCTGGCCCTGCAAACCCGCCAACCGCACCGCCAGGGCCTCCAACTGGCCGAGGGAGCCAGCGGGCTTGGTCAACTGCTGCTGACGCGCCAGCGCCTGTTCGTGGGCTGTGGCATTCACCGCCTTGCAGGGGTTGAGCCACCAGGAATCGGTCATAACGCAGTACCTTTCAAAGTCAGGGGCAAGCCGGCGACCGTCAGCACAACGCGCTGACATTGCTCGGCCAAGGCTTGATGCAGCCAACCGGCTTCATCCACATAACGGCGAGTCAATTCGCCCAGCGGCACGACACCCAGACCGGTCTCGTTGCTGACAAAAATGATTTCCCCCGGCAGCGAAGCCAGGGTTTGCAACAGTTGATCACGCTCGCGCGCAAGGCGCGCCGGGTCTTCGAGCATCAGAAGATTGGTGAGCCATAAGGTCAGGCAATCCACCAGCAGGCAGCGATCAGTGGCGGCGTTCTCGCGCAGCACACGTGCCAGCTCGATGGGCTCCTCAACCAGGCCCCAATGGTCGGGGCGACGCTGGCGATGCAAAGTGACACGCTCGTTCATCTCACCGTCGAGCGGCTGGCTGGTGGCGATATAAATGACGGCAAGCCCGCTCTCTGCGGCAAGCTTTTCGGCCAGGCGGCTCTTGCCCGAACGGGCGCCGCCGAGGATCAATTGATACATGCAAAGGCCCCTGACAAACAATGTGGGAGCGGGTTTGCTCGCCGATAGGGTGTATCAGTGAATGCACCTATGGCTGACCCACCGCATTCGCGACGGTCTGACAGCCGGCGCATATCCATCTGATGCTCCGCCATCCAAATGTGGGAGCTGGCTTGTCGGGTCGCCGCATCGCTGCGAAGACGGCCTGACAGCCAACTGGGATGTTGGATTAGACCGAGTGCATATCCGTTATGTAGGTAACGGCCACTTAGGGTTCCGCCCTGACGGCGGCTCACTTTTGAAAAGCGCAAAAGTAAGCAAAACGCTCTTGCCCCACCACTCGGCACCTCGCCTAGGCTCGGTGTGCCCGTAATCCGCCAGTGATTTGGGGGGCCGCCGCCACGCGCCATCCATGGCGCGGGGCGGCTAAACCGGCATCCCTGCCGGTTTACCCCCCAAATCACTGTCGAATTCCGGCCAGCGTGGTTTAACGGGGCGCCTAAGATCAAAAGCAGATCAAGAGCGGCTCGCTTCGCATCGTGGTTACCGTTGAGCACTACAGCGTTGTGTAGATACACATGGCTATCGCAGGCAAGCCAGCTCCCACAGTTGGATCGTGTGAACACCGTCAGATCCCACATAGCTTGCGCAACAAATCGGTGTCCAAGTGGTGCTCCACCAAGTCCGCCAACCGCTCGATATCGCGCTCGCGCAAGCCGTGATAATCCACCTCTTGCACATCCTGCAACCCGGCCCAACGCAGCAACGCGCTGCACGCTGCCGGGGTCTCGAACAGGCCGTGCAGGTAGGTGCCTAGAATTTGCCCATCGGCACTCTGCGCGCCATCACTACGGCCATCGTCCAGCAGGACCGCAGCGCTTGCCAAGGCAGCGCCGCAGGTCACCCCCGCATGGATTTCATAACCGCTGACGTCGGCATCTTCCAATACCAGACGCCCACGCACATTGCGCAGTTGTTTCTCTTGTTCCAGGGTGGTGCTGAACGCCAGCAACCCAAGGCCATCACTGGAACCGGCCAGCCCTTCCAGGCCCAACGGGTCGTGGACTTGCTCGCCGAGCATCTGCAAGCCGCCGCAGATCCCCAGTACCTTGCCGCCATAACGCAGATGCCGCGCCACGGCAGTATCCCAGCCGTTGGCACGCAGATAGGCCAGGTCACTGCGCACGCTTTTCGAGCCCGGCAAGATGATCAGGTCAGCAGCAGGTATCGCCTGGCCCGGCCCGACGAACTGCAAGTCCACCTGGGGGTGCAAGCGCAGCGGGTCGAAGTCGGTATGGTTGCTGATGCGCGGCAGCACCGGCACCACCACCTTGAGCACCTGGGCGGCCTTGTCGATCTGGCGCTGGTCGATGCCGTCTTCCGCTTCCAGGTGCAGGTCCATCACGTAGGGCAGCACGCCGACTACCGGTTTGCCGGTGCGCGCTTCGAGCCAGTCCAGGCCTGGTTGCAGCAACGCGATATCGCCGCGAAAACGGTTGATGATGAAGCCCTTGACCCGCGCCTGCTCACTGGGCGACAGCAGCTCCAGGGTGCCGACCAGATGGGCGAACACGCCGCCGCGGTTGATGTCCGCGATCAACAGCACCGGGCAGTCCACCGCTTCGGCGAAGCCCATGTTGGCGATGTCATTGGCGCGCAAATTGATCTCGGCCGGTGAGCCCGCGCCTTCGACGATCACCACCGGGTAGGCCTGGCTCAAACGCGTGTGGGAGGCCAGCACCGCTTGCATCGCAATGGCTTTGTAGTCGTGATAGGCCACGGCATTCATGCTGGTGACAGCACGGCCATGGATGATCACTTGGGAGCCAGTGTCGCTGTTGGGCTTGAGCAACACCGGGTTCATGTCGGTGTGGGGCGCCAGGTTGGCAGCCTGGGCCTGCACCGCCTGGGCGCGGCCGATCTCGCCGCCTTCGGCGGTCACCGCGCTGTTGAGCGCCATGTTCTGCGGCTTGAACGGCACCACCGCGACACCCTGGCGTACCAGCCAGCGACACAGCGCAGTCACGAGGGTGCTTTTACCGGCGTCGGAGGTGGTGCCCTGCACCATCAACGTGGTCATGTGGCGTCCTTGTAGGCGGCCAGGGCTTCATCAAGGCGCAGCCAGTCGGCTTCGGTGTCGGGCAGGCCCAAGCGCACGCTGCTGTTGTGCACAAACAGGCGCAGCAGGATGCCGCGCTGGGCCATGAACTCGTGAAGCCGTTCAGCGTGGGGGGTAATCAACCACTGGAACAATGCGCAGCCACCCTGAGGTTGAAGGCCGCGGCGCTCAAGCAACTCGAACAGACGCTGGCCGGCTGCGATGCAACGGCTGCGCTGGCGCGCATGCCCGTCGGTGTCGCGCAGGCACACTTGGCCCAGCACCCGCGTCGGCCCACTGACGGCCCAGGGCCCGACCTGTTCGGCCAACAGCTTGAGCAACTTGCGCTCGGCCAGCACAAAGCCCAGGCGCACGCCGGCCAGGCCGAAGAACTTGCCGAATGAGCGCAGCACGATCAAGCCGACCTGATCGGCATGGCTGGCCAGGCTCAAGTCCGGGGTCACGTCAATGAACGCCTCGTCCACCACCAGCCAGCCACCGCGCTGGGCCAGCCGCGCATGCCAGTCCAGCAGGCGTTGCGGGCTCAGGCTCAAGCCCGTGGGGTTGTTGGGGTTGACCACCACCAGCACGTCGAGGCTGTCGAGAAAGAAGTCGACTTCCTGCTCCTGCACTTCGCGCACCACATAACCGGCGCGGCGCCAGGCTTCGGCGTGCTCGGCGTAACAGGGCGAAAGCACGCCGACCTTACCGGAACGACGCAGGCGCGGCAGCAGTTGAATCGCTGCCTGGGAGCCCGGCACCGGCAGCAACGGGCCGGCACCGTAATACTCGCTGGCAGCCTTCTCCAAGCCGTCATCGGTTTCCGGCAAGCGCGCCCAGGCACGCAAGGGAATCTCGGGAATCGGCCACGGCCAGGGCGCCAGGCCGCTGGACAGGTCGAGCCAATCCGCTTCGGCAATGCCGTACTCAATCGCGGCCTTACGCAGCCGACCACCATGTTCAAGCATAGATTTGCGCCCCCACGCACAGGACCAGCAGCCACAGCCATACGCCGTGCTGCACCAGTTGCCAGCCGCGATCAATGGAATCGGCGTCGGCCGGCGGGCCTTCGCCCAATGGCGGGCGCTGATGCACCTCGCCGTGATAAATCGCCGCGCCGCCGAGCTCCACACCCAAGGCACCGGCCCCCGCCGCCATCACCGGGCCGGCGTTGGGGCTGTCCCAGGTCCGCCCCTGAGTGCGCCAGCATTTGAGCGCCAGGCGGGTTTTACCCAATAGCGCGTAGGTTAAAGCCACCAGGCGCGCAGGAATATAGTTGAGCACATCATCGATCCTGGCGGCTGCCCAACCGAAGCGCTCAAAGCGCTCATTGCGATAGCCCCACATGGCGTCCAGGGTGTTGCTCAGACGATAGAGCACCACGCCCGGCACACCGGCCACCACGAACCAGAACAACGCGGCGAATACCGCATCGCTGCCGTTCTCCAGCACCGATTCGGTGGCTGCGCGTGCGACTTCCGTGTGGTCCAGTTCGCTGGTCTGGCGGCTGACCAGGTAACTCACACGTGTACGCGCTTCGTCCAGGTCGTCACTGCGCAGGGCCTGGGCCACCGGCATCACGTGCTCACCCAGGCTGCGCATGCCCAAGGCGCAGTACAGCGCCAGGATCTCCAGCAGCCAGCCGATATAAGGCGCCCACGACAATGCCGTGGCCAACAGGGTCAGCGGCACCACCGCGATAAACCACGCGGTCACACCATGGCTGCGCCAGCCACGCCCGCCAGTATTGAAACGTTGTTCGATGCGCCCGGCGAAATTGCCGAACGCCACCAGCGGATGCCAGCGTCTGGGCTCACCCAGCAGCGCATCCAGCGCCACCGCAGCGACACACAGCAAGGCCACACTCATTGACTCACTCCCCACTTGTTTTCATACAGCATGTCACTTAGCGGTCGCGGCTCGGCCCAGCCCTCGAGCTGCAACATCGGTGCTGGGTAAAACTCTGCCACCGGGCCCAGGCACAACACTGCCAGGGGCTTTGCGCCGGGTGGCAAACCCAGCAACTCGGCCAGGGCCTGGGGGTCGAACAGCGAAACCCAGCCCATGCCCAACCCTTCCACGCGCGCCGCCAGCCACAGGTTCTGGATGGCGCAGGAGAGCGAGGCCATGTCCATTTCCGGCAAGGTGCGGCGCCCGAAAATGTGGCGCTCACGATCGTCCATCAAGGCGGCGACCAGTACCTCGGCGCAGTCGTTGATGCCTTCAACCTTGAGCTTCATGAACGCATCGGAGCGCTCGCCCAATGCTTCGGCGGTGCGCACACGCTCTTCTTCCACCAACTGTTGAATCTGGCTGCGCAACGAACGGTCGCTGATGCGGATAAAACGCCACGGCTGCATCAGGCCGACACTGGGCGCCTGGTGCGCGGCGTGGAGCAGGCGTTGCAGCAGCTCAGGCGCGACGCTGCCACCGCGGAAGTGGCGCATGTCGCGGCGTTCGGCGATGGCGCGATAGACGGCCTCGCGATCGGCTTGGGGGAAAGCGTTGTCAGTCATGGCCTCTTCGCGAGCAAGCCCGCTCCCACATTTGGAATGCATTCCCCTGTGGGAGCGGGCTTGCCTGCGATAGCTGTCTCAAGGTCAGGCGCAAACAACGCGGCCACCGCGCCAGGATTCGACGGAAAATAAAAGTGCACATAGGACGCCGTCATCCGCCCCTGTCGATAGACCGCTTCGGCACCGCGCCCGCCGTTAGGGCTAAGCCCACGGGCAATCGGCGCCCATTCGATACTGGTCAGGGAATGATGATAGGTATGCCCACGCAAGGTCCCCTCCGGCAGCTCGACACTTTGCAGCGCCAGGGCCGCGAGTTTCTTTTGCATCACCGCATCGCCGTGCAACAAGCCAACCAGTTCGGCGCGTGTACCGTCCACATCGGTCAAGGAGTCGAGCAGATAGAGCATGCCGCCACATTCAGCGAGCAGTGGCTTGCCAGCGGCGTGATGAGCACGAATGGCGTCCAGCATCGAGGTATTGGCCGACAATGCCTGGTGGTGCAATTCCGGATAGCCGCCGGGCAGATAGAGGCTGTCAGCTTCAGGCAATTGGCGATCATGGATCGGTGAGAAGAACTTCAACTCGGCGCCCATCGCCCGCAACAGATCCAGGCTGGCGCCGTAGGTAAAGGCAAAGGCTTCGTCACGGGCCACGGCAATCCGCACACCGGCCAGCAAGGGTTCGGCTTCGATCACCTCGGGCGCGGCAAAGGTCACCGGCGGCGGCAGGGCCACTTCGCAGCTGCTGCCCAACGCCTGGGCGGCAGCATCCAGGCGTATATCAAGGTCATTCAGTTCGCTGGCTTGCACCAGGCCCAGGTGGCGGCTGGGCAGTTCGATGCCAGTCTCACGGGATAACGCGCCGTACCAACGCAAGCCCTCGGTGAGGCTGCCTTCGAGCAATTGCGCATGGCGCAGGGTGCCGACGCGATTGGCCAGCACGCCGGCGAACGGCAGGTCGGGCTGATAGCGCGCCAGCCCCAGGGCCAGGGCGCCGAACGTCTGGGCCATGGCGGTGCCATCGATCACGCCCAGCACCGGTACACCGAAGTGCCGCGCCAGGTCAGCGCTCGAAGGCGTGCCGTCGAACAGGCCCATGACGCCTTCGATGAGAATCAGGTCAGCTTCCCCCGCTGCCTCCCAGAGCAGGCGGCGGCTTTCCTGCTCGCCCACCATCCACATGTCCAACTGGTACACCGGCGCGCCACTGGCACGCTCGTGGATCATCGGGTCGAGAAAGTCCGGCCCGCATTTGAACACGCGCACCTTGCGCCCCAGGTTGCGGTGCAAACGGGCCAGCGCGGCGGTGACCGTGGTTTTGCCCTGGCCAGACGCCGGAGCGGCGATCAATACGGCCGGGCAATGACGGGGCTGATTCAAAGTTCGACGCCTTTCTGTGCCTTGATACCGGCCTGGAACGCGTGCTTGAGCATGCCCATTTCGGTGACGGTGTCGCCCATTTCGATCAGCTCAGGCTTGGCGCCACGGCCGGTGACCACCACATGCTGCATGGGCGGGCGCGCTTGCAGATCGCTGAGTACCTGGTCCAGGTCAAGGTAACCGTGCTTGAGGGCGATGTTCAGTTCGTCCAGCACCACCAAGCCGATAGAGGGGTCATTCAACATGGCCCGGGACACCGCCCAAGCCGCTTCGGCAGCGGCGATATCGCGCTGGCGGTCCTGGGTTTCCCAGGTGAAGCCTTCGCCCATCACATGAAAGCGCACCTGCTCGGGAAAGCGGCGGAAAAACAATTCTTCGCCGGTGCTGTTACGCCCCTTGATGAACTGCACCACACCGCATTGCATGCCATGCCCCATGGCCCGGGCCAACATGCCGAACGCCGAACTGCTCTTGCCTTTGCCGTTGCCGGTCAGCACCAGCAGCAGGCCGCACTCGTTGGGGGAATTGGCGATGCGCTCGTCAATCACGGCTTTTTTGCGCAGCATGCGCGCCAGGTGGCGTTCGTCGCGGTCGGGGGAATCAGTCATGGCAGCGCTCCGTTGGGGCTGGACAAAAACGGCGGGCAGGAAAAAGAAAAAACAGACAGCCAAGCATCGCCCACCGTGATGCTGTTGGATGATCCAGGCCGGTCTCCGGGCTCATGAGTGGCGCTTTTGATAGCAAGCAGCCGAGGGTGCGCCTTCCCATATCGCACGCGATACAGTGGCAAACAGCACCGTCTTGACTCATTTACCGTTGCGGGGGCAGCGCCGGAATCGCGGCGGCACTGTGTACAAGTGCGCTCACTCACCGGTTTCCCTGTTTCACTCTGTCGACGCGCGCGCCACAGAGCACCTGGAACAAGCCGCGAAGGTTAGTGGGTTGGGGGTGGAGCGTCAATTAAAGCTGGCCTTGTACTTGAACCATCTGCCGTTCGTGCTTCTCTACCCCTACAGGTATCAAGGAGAAAACCATGCCTAAAACCCGACTCGCCCTACTGATCATGCTTGCAGGCAGCCTCGCGGCGTGCGGCGAAAGTTCGACCCTGCAGGTCGCCGATGGCACCGGGCCCTCGCCCAAGTTGCCGGAGCCGAACAAGACGCTGATCCCCACCGTCAATATCGCCCCGGCCATCGGCTGGCCCGAAGGCGCCAAGCCCATCGCCGCCGCCGGCACCCAAGTGGCCGCGTTCGCCGAAGGCCTGGATCATCCGCGCTGGCTCTACGTGCTGCCCAACGGCGACGTGCTGGTGGCCGAGACCAATGCACCGCCCAAGCCGGACGATGCCAAAGGCGTACGTGGCTGGGTGATGGAAAAAGTTATGGACCGTGCCGGTGCCGGGGGGCCGAGCCCGAACCGTATTACCTTGCTGCGCGATGCCGACCATGACGGTGTAGCAGAAACTCGCACGGTGTTCCTGGAGAACCTCAATTCGCCGTTTGGCATGACCTTGGTAGGCAACGACCTGTATGTGGCCGATTCGGATAAGTTGCTGCGCTTCCCTTATCAGCCGGGTGAAACCGCAATCACCTCCCCAGGCACCAAGGTGGTGGATTTACCCGGTGGCCCCCTGAACCACCACTGGACCAAAAATGTAGTGGCCAGCCAGGACGGCAGTAAGCTGTACGTGAGCGTCGGCTCCAACAGCAACGTCGGCGAAAACGGCCTGGAAGCCGAACAGGGCCGCGCCGCCATTTGGGAAGTCGACCGCGCCAGCGGCCAACACCGCATTTTTGCCTCCGGCCTGCGCAACCCCAACGGCATGGCGTGGGAGCCACAGAGCGGCAAGCTGTGGACGGCGGTCAACGAACGCGATGAGATCGGCAGTGACCTGGTGCCGGATTACATCACCTCGGTCAAGGATGGCGGCTTCTACGGCTGGCCTTTCAGTTATTACGGCCAGCATGTGGATGTGCGTGTCACCCCGCAGAACCTGGACATGGTCGCCAAGGCCATCGCTCCCGATTACGCGGTAGGCCCTCATACTGCGTCGCTGGGGCTGACCTTCGCCGAGGGCAGCAAACTGCCCGCTCCCTTCAGTAATGGCGCATTTATCGGCCAGCATGGTTCCTGGAACCGCAAGCCGCACAGTGGCTACAAGGTGATTTTCGTGCCCTTCGAAGGGGGCCAGCCGAAAGGGCAACCGGTGGATGTGCTGACGGGGTTTCTTGATAGCGATGAGAAAGCCATGGGCCGGCCGGTCGGCGTGGTGATAGATCAGCAGGGGGATTTGCTGGTGGCCGATGATGTGGGCAATAAGGTTTGGCGGGTGTCGGCTGTTAAGTAAATCGCCACACACCAATGTGGGAGCGGGCTTGCCCGCGATTACGGTGCCCCAGCCAACCAATCCTTTGACTGACACACTGTATTCGCGGGCAAGCCCGCTCCCACATTTTGGAGTTTTATTGATTCAGGGATTACGCGCCAGATTCCCTGGCAACACGCGCTTGGCACTCAGGTAGGCATTCTGCCAATACGCTTTGGATAGCGTATCCAGCTTCACCGTACCGCCGGTCTGCGGTGCATGCACGAAGCGCCCTTCGCCCACATAGATGCCCGCATGGCTGACCCGCGAACCACCACCGGTGGCGAAGAACAGCAGGTCGCCGGTTTGCAGGTTTTGTTCGCTGACGTCCTGGGCACGCATCACGATCAATTCACGGGTGGTGCGCGGCAATGAGATGCCGGCAGCGTCGCGGAATACAAAACCGATCAGGCCACTGCAATCAAATCCCGAGTCCGGTGTGTTGCCGCCCCAGCGGTAAGGTGTGCCGACCAGGCCCAGCGCACGAAAGAGCACGTCTTCGGCAGCAGGCGAGAAATTCTGGGTGGCATAGTTGAACACCGGCTTAGGCTTGACCGCGACGGGCGCGGGCGGCGGTGTACGACTGGCGCAGGCGCTGAGCAGCGCGGCGCAAACAATAAGCATCAGGCGGGCCGAGGTCGACATGTGCAGAACAATCCTGGTCTGGATGCGGCTTTCGCTGCCGAACGTTGAAAACCAGAACGCGCAAGCAAAGCTCGCGCGAACGGATGACAACAATGTCCAGGGATTCTAGCGCTTACACGTCAAACTTCAAGTAACACTTTAACTTTACTTACTAGCGGTAACCGTAGTCGGAGCCATGGCGAGTGCGCGCTTGGCTTCGATGAAGGTTTTGCTCCAGTAGCTGTCACCCAGGTTATCGACCCGAACACCACCACTGCGGCGGCTGCTGGAGTGGATAAATTGGTTATCGCCCAGGTAGATACCGGCGTGGCTGACACGACCGCGGCCACTGGTACTAAAGAAAAGCAGATCACCGGGCTTGAGGTTGTTGCGTGCGACCAACGGTGCATTCACGTTGATCATCTCGCGTGTAGAGCGCGGCAGATTCATGCCGGCTTCTTCACGAAACAGGTAGCCAATGAAACCACTGCAATCAAAACCGGCTTCCGAGGTGCCGCCGAAACGGTAACGGGTACCGATCAAGGACATGCCGCGCTCAAGGATGCTGTCGGCCAGAAGAGGCAGTTGGTAAGGCTTGCTGTCAGAGAACTCGGCGAGTTCTTTTTCGGTTGCCACCTCTTCTTCATAAACAGAAGCAGACTGTGCAGCAACGAACTTTGCCTGATTTTGAACCTGTGGTTTTTGCTGTTCTGCCACCTGCTGAGGGTGGGAGGCGCAACCAAACAACAGGGTAACGAGTGCGAGAGGCACGAGGGGTGCGAAGCGATTTAGCATGGGCACGACCGTGGCTGATGTGTAAAGAAGCCGAGACTATGCCCTCTATCACATCGATTTGCAAATTCAATCGTGATCTATGTGACTTATCGTTTCGACTATGCCATCTAAGCCGTGATTCCATTTATCGCTTCAGTTGCGTAGCCCTTCGGGCTCAAACGCAGGTTTTCTGACGCCTTGAAAATGCCGACACACGGAAAATCAAGACCTTACCAGCCCAAGGTTTCTTTCAGGAAAGGGATCGTCAATTTTCTTTGTGCCTGCAGGGAAGCCTGGTCGAGTTGCTCAAGCAAATCGAACAGCGCGCTCATGCTGCGGGTGCCACGGGTGAGGATAAAGTGCCCGACTTCGTCGGTCAGGTGCAGGCCACGACGGGAAGCGCGCAGTTGCAGCGCACGCAGCTTGTCCTCATCGGATAACGGACGCATCTGGAAGATCAACGCCAGGGTCAGGCGCGACTTGAGGTCTGCCAGCTTCACCGGCAGTTCACGCGGCGAGGTGGACGCGGCGATCAGCAAGCGCCGGCCGCTGTCGCGCAGGCGGTTGAACAGATGAAACAGCGCCTCTTCCCACTCCGGCTTGCCGGCCACTGCCTGCAGGTCGTCGAGACACACCAGTTCATATTGCTCAAGGTTATCGAAGATGCCGATCCCGCGGTCCATCAACTCGGCCAAGGGCAGGTAGACCGCCGGCTCGCCCGTCTGCTCGAAACGCAGGCATGCGGCCTGCAGCAGGTGGGTACGCCCCACGCCATGCTTGCCCCACAGATAGATCAGGCTTTCAGTCCACCCGGCGTCGGCTTCGCAAAGCCGCTCCACATAGCCGAGTGCAGCGGCATTGGCGCCTGGGTAGTAGTTGATAAAGGTAGCGTCATCACGCAGACGCACACCTAGGGGCAGCTGAATCGGTTTCATGCTGACTGAACGGCTCCCATCGAACCGTTAGTGGCCTCTATGTAAAGTTTGCAAAGTTTATACCCGTGACGCCGGGTGCACAATGCAGCAGACCACAAGCAAAATCAAAGGTTTGCGTTAACCCGGCGGTTTTACGCAGATTGTTTGACGCACCCGGCGACAGAAACAACAAACCCGGCCAGGGCCGGGTTTGTGACACCGCGATTACAACTCGGGCTCATCCACCCCGGTATACACGTCCGAATCCTTGTACAGGTCGTGCACATGGCGCACCAGCACCATGATCACCGCCGCCACCGGCAGCGCCAACAGGATGCCGGTAAAGCCGAACAGCTCGCCACCCGCCAAAATCGCAAAGATTACTGCCACAGGGTGCAGGCCGATCCGATCGCCCACCAGCAGTGGCGTCAGCACCATGCCTTCCAAGGCCTGGCCCACCATGAACACTGCGACAATCCCCAGCATCGGGTACAGGTCGCCGCCGAACTGGAACAGCCCGGCCACCAGCGCCGCACCGATGCCGATCACAAAGCCCATGTAGGGCACGATGGCCGCCAGGCCCGCGATCAAGCCGATCAACAGCCCCAGCTCCAGGCCGATCGCCATCAGGCCGGCAGCATAAATCACCCCCAGGGCCAGCATCACCAGCAACTGGCCACGCACGAACGCGCCCAGTACCTCATGACACTCCGCTGCCAGGGAAACAACGCGCTCTTCCCGGTCGCGGGGCAGCAGGCTGCGGATCTTGGCCATCATGATGTCCCAGTCTCGCAGCAGGTAGAACGCCACCACCGGGATCAGCACCAGGTTGGTCAACCAGCCGATCAGCGCCAGGCTCGACGCAGTCGCCTGGCTGAGCACCACCGTGACGATATCGGTGGTCTTGTCCATATGCTCGCTGATAGCTGCCTTGACCTTGTCGAACTTCCAGAAGCCATCCGCCAGCCCGAACTTGGACTGGGCCCACGGCATTGCCGTGTGCTGCAACCAGTCGAGCATCTGCGGCGCCAGCTCATAGAGGCGAAACAGTTGCTTGGCCAACATCGGCACCAATATCAACACCAGCGCCGTGATGATCAACGTGAACAGCGCAAACACCGTGATCACGCCCCAGGTGCGCGACATGCCGACTTTTTCCAAGCGATCCACCACGGGATCGAACAGATAGGCGAGCAGCAGCGCCACCAGAAACGGCGTCAGGATCGAATGCAGCAAGAACACAAAAACGCACAGCAGGACAATCCCGCCAAGCCACACCCAACGACGCGTATCCGCCATAAACCACTCCATCTGTTTTTTACGCCCTTCTTCTATATAGAAGGAGGACCACTAGTTACCAACGAAAACGCAGTTGCGCCTGGGGCTCAGGTGCAACAGCCGGTTGCGTGCCATCGATCACGGCTGGCTGGGCCGGGGCTTCGCCAGCAGGAATTTCCTGCAGCTTGGCCAGGCTCAATTGGGTGCGCAATTGTTCGGCGCTGCCATTGACGCGATACACAATCCGGTTGCCATCCACCCACTGCGGCTGGCCGCCAAAGGGCTCCAGCAAACGACCCAGGGCGGCGTAGCGCTCCAGGTTCATGCCTTGCACTTCAAGCAGTTGCTCAGTGCTCACGCCCGGCTTGACCGCAAAGCGTGGCGCCAGCTTTTGGCTGACCGCCAGCAATACCGCATCGGCGAGCGCGGCAGTGTCAGCGCCTTGGGCGGTGCCCTCCTCAGCCTTGTCGCCCAGCCACAGGCGCCATTTGGCCTGCCATTGACTGCCTTCCTGGCGCGCATGCACCGCCAGCAAAGCATCGGCACCGTAACGCTCGGAGGCTGCGCGCAAAGGCGTGGCGTCGGGGCTTTCAAGATTCGGCGCGGTGGCGACTACCTGTTCATCCAGGTCTCCCAGCGGCAGGCGCAGCGGCAGACCCCGGTGTTGCGCGGCCCTGCGCAGGGCCTGGGCAACGGCCTGGCCATCGCCGACCAGGCTGCTGCCTTCAGTTGAATCGTTCAGCCACCAACCCAGGATCGACGGCCGGTTGCTGCCCCAGATCGACAGGCCGGCATCACGCAAGGCGCGGTCGGTGCTGACCGGGTCGAAGTCCACTTGCAGGCTTTCGGGCGGGCCGGCGTCGTAGCCGTACTGGCTGATGATTTGTTGCGGGTCTTTGCGGATCGCCGCCAGGCCTGGGCCATCGGCGGCCTTGGCGTCGCCGGTCAGGCGGATCACCAGGGTCTGCACGGCACGCTGGGTGGCCTGGTCGCGCTCTTGGGGCGACTGGCTGCTGACCGGTTCAAGTACTTGATAGAGGCCATTGAGGGTTTCGGCATGACTCGCCAGGCTGACCAACGACAAGCAGCCTACAAAGAAGAATTTACACAGACGCATGGAAGATTCCCGAACGACAAATTTAGCGGTTGGAACAGACCGCGTGATCTCGGCTTGGCAAGGCTGTGACACAGCGACCGGTAAAACATTCACAGGGTCCCGGTAAGTTTTCATACTGTCATAACGCTAGCGAGTTCAAGGCTATACCTTAATACGCACGATTACCGGCCCGATTTGCATTTTTTTGAACTCATATGCCCTGCCCGTCGGCCCGAGGATGGCCGCTGCCCCTCAAGCCTGATAAAATCGCGCGCCTTCGCAGACCGTCAACGGCAGGGCCCTTTCCAAAAGCCCCCGCCCGCCCGGTCGTTACCCAGAAATCCCCCCTAAAGGCCTGGATCATGAGCAAGCAACCCTCCCTGAGCTACAAGGACGCCGGTGTAGACATCGACGCCGGTGAAGCATTGGTCGAACGCATCAAGAGCGTCGCCAAGCGCACTGCGCGCCCTGAAGTCATGGGTGGCCTGGGCGGTTTTGGCGCCCTCTGCGAAATCCCGGCCGGCTACAAGCAGCCTGTACTGGTGTCCGGCACCGACGGCGTAGGCACCAAGCTACGCCTGGCCCTGAACCTGAACAAGCACGACAGCATTGGCATCGACCTGGTCGCCATGTGCGTCAACGACCTGGTGGTGTGCGGCGCCGAGCCGCTGTTCTTCCTCGACTACTACGCCACCGGCAAGCTCAATGTCGAGACCGCGACCCAGGTCGTGACCGGCATCGGCGCCGGCTGCGAACTGTCGGGTTGCTCCCTGGTCGGCGGTGAAACTGCTGAAATGCCAGGCATGTACGAAGGCGAAGACTACGACCTGGCCGGCTTCTGCGTGGGTGTGGTGGAAAAAGCCGAGATCATCGACGGCTCCAAAGTAGCTGCTGGCGACGCCCTGCTCGCCCTGCCATCGTCCGGCCCGCACTCCAACGGCTACTCGCTGATCCGCAAGATCATCGAAGTGTCCGGCGCCGACATCGAGAACATCCAGCTCGACGGCAAGCCACTCACCGACCTGCTGATGGCGCCGACCCGCATCTACGTCAAGCCACTGCTCAAGCTGATCAAGGACACCGGCGCCGTCAAGGCCATGGCCCACATCACCGGTGGCGGCCTGCTGGACAACATCCCGCGCGTCCTGCCAAAAGGTGCCCAGGCGATTGTCGACGTGGCCAGCTGGCAGCGCCCGGCAGTCTTCGATTGGCTGCAGGAAAAAGGCAACGTCAACGAAACCGAAATGCACCGCGTGCTGAACTGCGGCGTAGGCATGGTGATCTGCGTCGCGCAGGAACACGTTGAAACCGCGCTGAACGTGCTGCGTGAAGCCGGCGAACAACCTTGGGTCATTGGCCAGATCGCCACTGCTGCCGAAGGTGCAGCCCAGGTTGAACTGAAGAACCTCAAGGCTCACTGATGCCCCAGACCTGTGATGTCGTGGTGCTGCTTTCCGGCACCGGCAGTAACTTGCAGGCCCTGATCGACAGCACGCGCACCGGCAACAGCCCGGTGCGCATCGCTGCGGTGATTTCCAACCGCAGCGACGCCTACGGCCTGCAACGCGCCCGGGACGCGGGTATCGACACCCGTGCCCTGGATCACAAGGCGTTCGACGGTCGCGAGGCCTTCGACAGCGCCTTGATCGAACTGATCGACGCCTTCAACCCAAAACTTGTTGTCCTTGCCGGTTTCATGCGCATCCTCAGCGCAGATTTCGTCCGGCACTACGAAGGGCGCCTGCTCAATATCCACCCCTCCCTGCTGCCCAAGTACAAAGGCATGCACACCCACCAGCGCGCGCTCGACGCCGGCGACCGTGAACATGGCTGCAGCGTGCACTTTGTGACCGAGGAACTCGATGGCGGGCCTCTGGTCGTACAGGCAGTGGTTCCGGTAGAGTCAGGCGACTCGGCGCAGACGCTTGCGCAACGGGTTCATACCCAGGAACACAGGATTTACCCGCTGGCCGTTCGCTGGTTTGCCGAAGGACGGTTGATTCTTGGCGACCAGGGTGCATTATTGGACGGCCAGTTACTCGCGGCCAGCGGCCACTTGATTCGAACCTAGGAGATTTTATGCGTCGCGCCCTGCTTTTCGCTTTTGCGCTGTTCGCTTTGCCTGCCGTACAAGCGGCAGACCTTCACCCCTTCTCCGTCAGCTACACCGCCGACTGGAAACAACTGCCCATGAGCGGTTCGGCTGAACGCAGCCTGAGCAAGAATGGCGACGGTACCTGGACCTTGAATTTCAAGGCCTCGATGATGATTGCCAGCCTGACCGAAACCAGTGTGATCCTGTTCGACAAGGACACCCTGCAACCCAAGAGCTACAGCTTCGAACGCGGCGGCCTGGGCAAGGCGAAGAAGATCAATCTGGACTTCGACCAGAGCGCCAAGAAAGTCACCGGCTTTGAAAACAAAGACCCGGTCAATGTCACGCTCGAAAGCGGCATGCTCGACAAGTCCACCTACCAACTTGCTCTGCAACGCGATGTTGCCGCGGGCAAGAAGAGCATGAGCTACCGCGTGGTTGAGGGTACTGATACCGATACCTACGACTTCCGCGTGATTGGCTCGGAAAAGGTCCAGACCAAGGTCGGTTCGATCGACGCGATCAAGGTCGAGCGCGTGCGCGACCCGTCGCAGAGCAAGCGCATCACACAGATGTGGTTTGCCAAGGACCAGGGCGGCATTCTGGTTGCCCTGCGTCAGGTTGAGACTGACGGCAAGGAGTACAACATCATGCTGCAAGATGGCACTGTTGACGGTAAGGCCGTCAAAGGCAGCTGATTGCTGATGCACCGGACAAGAGCCTCGCTGAATGCGGGGCTTTTTTTTGCCTGGGATTTTTAGGGGACGCCACTCCCGCTATCGCAGGCAAGCCAGCTCCCACCTTGGAATGCATTCCAAGGTGGGAGCTGGCTTGCCTGCGATAGCGGTGCCGAGGTCAACCTAGCCGACCTGAACATGAAACTTTTGTCATAAAGCCGCTGCGATGGCGACGCAATGCCTTGGTTTACGTGGCCTGCAGCATTGTTGCATTCCCCGCAATGAATTATTGCGCGCAAAATCAGTTTACTTAGCAAGCTAACAGATCATATAACAGAGGCCTGCGACGCCTTGCCGCAGATCAACCAGAGATTGGAGCAAGCAGATGACTGTAAAAGTAACTGAACGCGACGATGAACATATGTCCCACGAAGCAGTAGGCCACGGGATTCACATCTGGGATGTCCATCAGCAAGACGTATTGGTCGGCATGTTTCACAACGAGAGCGACGCCAACAATTATAAAAACGAGCTCGAAACTCTCGAATTGCAACGCCAGGCAAAAAGCTCCTGAAGCTCTGAAATCATGTTGACGCCCGGCCCACGCAGCCGGGCCGTCTACATCAAAAACCGCGCCATTCGAGCGCGGTTTTTTTGTCAAAGATTCGGTATAAATTAATGTAACAAAAGCACACACAAATAATGATTCTCGATATCATTCGTGCGCCTTTCATTCAGGCTCACGATTAGGGAATCAATTTGATGCACGGAAATAGCAGGAAGCCGGAAAACACGTTGCTGGAACGCTGGAGCGAAGCGCTTGCCACCGCGCAATTTCAGGCCAGCCACATCGGCCTCGACGCCTTGATCAATACGCTGGCCCCCGCCGCCGAACGTAGCTTCCAACGCCTGATCCAAGCATTGTTTCGTGAAAGCCTGCTGGACCCCAGCACTCTCCTCTATGACGAACATGGGCATTGCTCGCTGACACTGGCTTGCCAGGCCCGATTGCGTTTCGAACATTTGCACCCTGGCCGCATGGCAAGCTGGGACCTGCGTGGCGAAGTCATCCTGTTGCGCGAAGGCCAGCCCGAACAGAAAATCCAGTTCCCATCGCAGTTGTTGACGTTGCTTAACGCCAGCCTCGAGTCGCCTGCCGACCGGGAAGTGCTCAACCGCCTCAACGTAGAGATCGACGACAGCTTCATCAACGACACCTTGTGCCTCGCCTTCCATGAGCAATGGACGCTCAAGCTGCATGCGTCAATGGACCCGGTGCATCAAGACAACCTGCTGAGTCATCTCAAGAACAGCCCGAGCGTTATCAACCCAACTTCCGTGCTTGAACAGTGGGGAACATTGGGTCACCCATGGCACCCCAACTACAAGACCAAGCTGGGCCTGAATACCGCACAAGTCATCGACTATTCGCCAGAGTTCGAAGCACGCTTCCCGGTGCTGCTGTGCGCGCTGCATCGCCAGTTTGCCCATGTCGAAACGTTGGCCGGGACGGCAGATTACTGGCAGTGGTGGAGCAATCACTTTCCGCACGCGGCGCAGCAATTAACCACCACACTTCAAACACAAGGCCTTGAAGCAGACGATTATCTGCCGTTGCCTGCCCACCCTTGGCAGGCACGCCAGGAGTTGCCTCAACTGTTCGCCAACGAAATCGGCGACAAACTGCTGGTGCTGACCGATATCGTCGCGTTTACCGCCCACCCCACCATGTCATTCAGAACCGTGTTGCCTGAAGGCCGTCGCGATGCACCGATGGTCAAACTGCCCGTGTCACTGCGCCTGACCAGCGTACAGCGCACCGTATCGCCGCGTTCAGCGCGCATGGGCCCACGGATCAGCCATCTGCTGCTGAGCATCCTGGAACGCGAGCCTGCGATTCAAAAATGCCTGAACATCGTTCCCGAGCGGATCGGTGTGCATTTCCAGCCACAACCGGCCAATGACGAGCACTCCCGCCACTTGGCGGTGCTCTATCGCGACAATCCCCAGAGCCAGCTCCAGCCGGACGAAATGGCCGTGCCTGTGGGCAGCCTGTTTGCCATTGATCACCACGGCCAGCCGCTGCTGCGCCAATGGGTGCGCCTGAGCCAAGGCAAGGATGACGCGGCGGCCATGCTCGCCTTCTTCCATGATTACGCGGCGATCAGTGTGCCGGCACTGCTGGGCATGTATTTGCGCTACGGCATCGCTTTTGAGGCCCATCAACAGAACTCCTTCATGGTGATGGCCGCAGACGGACAATTGAGCCGCCTTCTGTTGCGCGACTTCGGCGATATCCGAATCGACCGCAAGACCTTGCACGCCCACGGCCTGGACATTGAACTGCACGACCCGAAGATGACGCTGTACGACGACGCGGGTTTCGTACGGGACAAGCTGCTGCACACCGTATTCATGTGCCATCTTGGCGAGCTCATCCTGCTTGCCGCGCGCCACTTCGACATCCCCCAGGCGCTGCTCTGGAATGAACTGTCGGCTCAGGTCAGCCAGTGTTTTGACGACCTGCGCTCGCAGGTTGATCCGCAGCGCTGGGCCACCGAGCGCGAAGCACTGCTGGAGCAAGCATGGCCGGCCAAGTCGTTCATGCGCATGCGCCTGCTGGAGAGTCATGCCGATATCGTCGGGCGGTTGCCTAACCCGTTGAGCGCGGCCGCCAATGCCGACTAACAACACAGCGCTGCGGCTGCTGGTGGTGATTCAGTTGGTGTCGATGGGGGCGATGGAAATGAGCGGCCCGTTCTGGCCGCTGCAAATCCAGAAGTTGCTGGGCACTGCAAATGCTCAGTACACCGGCCTGCTGTCGTCGCTGGTGTATGCCGGGCCGATGATGGCAGCGATGATTCTCACGCCCCTGTGGGGAAGACTCGGCGACCGTACCGGCCATAAGCTGATGATTATCCGCGCGCTGCTGGCGTTGGCGGTATGCCAGGCGCTGGCTGCGATTACGCCTGACCCGTGGTGGTTGGTGGCCATCCGCGTGGTACAGGGCGCATTGGCCGGTTTCATCGCCGCAGCCCAAGCCTACGCACTGGCCTGCTGCGGCGACGGCGGACGGGGGCACATTCTTGCGCGGCTGCAATCAGCCACCGCTGTAGGCTCCCTGGCCGGGCCGGTATTGGGCGGCTGGTTGATGGACATATCCGGTTTCGCATTGCTGTGCTACAGCGCCACCGCCGTCTGCCTGCTGTGCGCGATAATCAGCGCGTTTTTACCCAGTGACTCACCACGATCGAGACCTGCCCGCACGTCCAAGCCTGCCGCACTCCCCAAAGGCTGGATTGGCGCGATGTTGGGGATCATCGTATTGATTCAGGCAGCCAGGATGATGCCGCAACCGTTTTACGCCTTATATGTCGCCCAGGTTTTGCACGCGCCCGCGTGGCTGATCGGCGCCAGCTATGGCGCAAGTGCCTTGACCCTGGCACTGTCCGCGCCGTTGTGGGGCCGCCTGTTCGATCGACATCAGCCAGCGCATACGCTGCGCATCATCGAGTGGGTCACGTGGGCCTGCGCCCTCACGCTGGCGTGCACGGCGCTGGCCGGTGAATGGTCGGGGTTCATCGCCAGCCGGCTGCTGTGGGGCGTGTGGCAGGGTGCTTTGTTGCCCGTGGCCTACACACTGATCGCCACTACCGTAGCGCACAGCCAGCAGGGTTTTGCCCTGGGCATGGGCAACAGCGCCGCGAAAGCCGGTGCACTGTGCGGCGCACTGTTGGGTGGTATCGGCATGGGATGGGTGGGCCTGGCGCACAGCTTCTGGCTGGTCGCACTGACCTACGCCTTGGCCGCCGTGAGTATCCGCGCCATCCGTTCGTTTGCGCGAGCGCCTGAGACATCCGATTTTTCTGTCAATACTTCTAATAACTCTGAGACATGATCATGAACACATCGCAATGGGCAGTAATGCTGCCACTTCTCGGGGCAATAAGTGCCCCTGCCTGGGCCGATCAGACAGAGCAGACACAGGCAGCCCCGACCAGCCTGCAACTGCAGGCGACAGTGGTATCGGCCACGCGCAGCGAAACCAGCATTGCGCAGATTCCAGGCTCAGTGCAGGTGATCAATGAAGCGCAAATCCGCCAGCAGACCGGGGCAGGACGTCGGGTTGCAGATATCCTCGGCCAACTGGTACCTGGCATTGCCCCTTCCAGCGGCGGCATGAGCAACTTCGGCCAGACGCTTCGCGGGCGCAATACCCTGATCCTGATCGACGGGGTTTCACAAAACGCCACGCGCGATAACTTCCGCCAGCTCAACAGCGTGGCACCGGAAAGCATCGAGCGTATCGAAGTGATCTCCGGCGCCAGCAGTGTCTACGGCGCAGGCGCATCGGGCGGCATCATCAACATCATCACCAAACGCAACCAAGGTGAAGACCTGGCGTTCAGCAGCAAGATCGGCATGACCGCCGGCAACAACCTCAGCCACAAGGGGTTCGCTTACCAGGCGTTCCAAAGCGCCACCGGGCGCAAAGGCCCGGTGGACTGGTACCTCTCGGGCAACACCGTGCAGCGCAACGATCAGTTCGACGGTAATGGCAAGCGCATTCCCCAGGACACGTCCCAGGGCAGCAACATGGACACCGATACCTACGACCTGCAAGGTCGCTTCGGCTATGAGCTTGATGACGACAAGAAGATCAGCCTGTCGCTGCAAGACTACAAGGACGAACAAGACACCCGCTATACCAAGAACCCCCGCATCACCAGCAACGCAGTCGCCGTAAAAGGCCTGGACCTGGGCGACCAACCCTACACCCACAACCAGGCGGTCAACCTCAACTACGCCGACAAGGATTTCTACGGCCAGGGCCTGCAGATCGAAAGCTACTGGCGGCGGGCCGACGCACTGTTCTTCCCCGACCTGTCCCGGGGCCGGGCAGGCGTGTCAGACAACAACAGCGTGCAGGACGTCTACGGCCTGCGTGCAGCGGTCGATACCCAGATGCCGGACATCGGCCCGGCAACGGGCAACCTGGTATGGGGCGCGGACTACGACCATGAAACCTCACGCCAGCGTGGCGACCAATACCGGGTCAATGGCCTGAGCTACAGCAAAACCGGTACCACGTTCGAACTGGGCCCGGATATCGAGACCACCACCAAAGCCATCTTTGGCCAGCTGTCTTACGACATCGATGACTGGACCTTACGCGGTGGTGTACGTCGCGAGTGGATTGAGAGCAAAGTCTCCGACAGCATCGCGTACGGGGAAATCGTCCAGACCGGCAACCGCGCGACACTGCCCGGCGGCACGCTCAAATACGATGACACGCTCTATAACCTCGGGGCGGTGTATCACCTGACCGAAAACCAGGACGTGTTCGTCAACTTCAGCCAGGGCTTTTCCCTGCCGGATATCCAGCGCTTCCTGCGTGACGTGAACAGCAAATACGATATCCAGGACCTCAATGCCCAGGCCTTGAAGGTCGACAGTTACGAGCTGGGCTGGCGTGGCGACTGGGACAAGTGGCAGGCCAGTGTCACCGCGTACGAAAACACCTCGGATGTCACGCAGTTCTATGACGCCAATGATCGTGTGCTGCGCCTGATCAATCAGAAAGAACGCGTGCGTGGCGTCGAAACCGGCCTGACCTATAACATCACCGACCAATGGTCCGTCGGTGGTACTTACGCTTACGCCAAAGGCGAGACCCAGCAGAACGGCAAGTGGATCGACCTGCCTGCCACCCGCATCTCCCCCGCCAAGACCACAGCGTTTGTCGGCTATGAGCGTGACGACTACAGCCTGCGCTTGCAGGGTATGCGCCTGGCCAATTATGACGCTGCGGCCAAGGACAACAACGGTCGCGATATCCAGGGCTACACCCTGGTCGACCTGCTGGGCTCGGTAAGGCTACCGGTAGGCCGCCTCGAAGGGGCGGTGTACAACCTCACCAACCGCAACTACCAGAACATGTTCGCCCAGGCCAATGCTCGCGCACCGTACCCGAATGCCGAGGGTCGTACCTTCAGCCTGAGTTACGCAGTGGATTGGTAACCGGTTGGTGCTGCACGCTTAAAACACAAACCCCGCCTTTTGGCGGGGTTTGTCATTTCCAGCGGCTTACCACATCAGATCATCAGGGATCTGGTAAGCGGCGTACGGATCATCCTCATCCGGCACCTGGCTTTCGGTGAGGATGTTGAGCTGCACGATACGCTCAGGCGCGCGCTCCTGGATCTTCAGCGCCGCTTCCCGTGGGATCACCTCGTAGCCGCCACCGTGGTGCACGATCGCCAGGGAGCCGTTGCTCAGCTTGTTGCGCATCAAGGTGTTGACCGACAGGCGCTTGACCTTCTTGTCATCGACGAAGTTGTAGTAGTCCTCGGTGGTCAGCTTGGGCAGGCGCGAGGTCTCGATCAGTTGCTTGACCTGGGCAGTACGCGCCTTGGCCTCGGCTTTTTCCTGCTGCTGACGGTTCAGCTCCTGGTCACGCTTGACCTTCTCGGCGTGTGCCTCAGCGGCCAGGCGCGCCTGGGTATCATCGACTTCGGCCTGGCCCTTGTGGACCAGGCGCTGCTGTTTCTGCTTCTCTTTGCCGACCTGTTTGGCCTGCTTTTGGTTGACCAGACCTGCTTTGAGCAACTGGTCGCGAAGGGAAAGGCTCATGGTGCTTACTCACTTAGGCAGCTGCTCAACCGCAGCTGGACACATTCTTTTCCTGACGTTTGGCTTCACCCCAGAGGGCGTCCAACTCTTCGAGGGTGCAATCTTCTATGGGTTGGTGTGTATCGCGCAATGCCTGTTCGATAAATCGGAAACGTCGTTCGAACTTGGCATTGGCACCGCGCAAGGCGGTTTCCGGGTCGACCTTGAGGTGACGGGCCAGGTTGACCGCGGCAAACAATAGGTCACCGACTTCATCGGCGATGGCCACCGCGTCGTTTTCGGCCATGGCTTCGAGTACTTCATCCAATTCTTCGCGAACGTTGTCCACCACCGGCAACGCGGACGGCCAGTCAAAACCGACCTGGCTGGCGCGCTTTTGCAATTTGGCCGCACGGGACAACGAGGGTAAGGCGGTGGGCACATCGTCGAGCAGGGAGAGTTGCTCGGGAGCGTCGGACTTTTCTGCGCGCTCCTCAGCTTTGATCTGCTCCCAGCGTTCCTTGACCTGTTCTTCGCTCAACTGCGGGATATCCAGCGGTGCGTACAGGTCGCCGGTTGGGAACACGTGAGGATGCCGGCGAATCAACTTACGGGTGATGCTGTCGATCACGCCGGCAAATTCGAAGCGCCCTTCTTCCCGGGCCAGTTGGCTGTAATACACCACCTGGAACAGCAGGTCGCCCAGCTCGCCTTGCAGATGGTCAAAGTCGCCGCGCTCGATGGCGTCGGCCACTTCATAGGCCTCCTCCAGCGTGTGCGGGACGATGGTCGCGTAGGTTTGCTTGATGTCCCACGGGCAGCCGTACTGCGGGTCGCGCAGGCGGCTCATCAGGTGAAGCAGGTCTTCGAGTGAATACATCGTATCTCTTTCCGCTGAATATCTAATGTGGGAGCTGGCTTGCCTGCGATGCTTGCGACTCGGTGCTTCAGTTAAACCGAGGTGATGCTATCGCAGGCAAGCCAGCTCCCACAGAAAACAACTCCACATGTCAGTGAGCAATCATCCTGCTAATCATGGGGTGCGGTTACGCCGGGTTTCGATGATGTTCGGCAACTGGGAAATCCGCCCCAGCAACCGTCCCAGTGCGTCCAACCCCGGAATCTCGATGGTCAGGGACATCAATGCAGTGTTGTCTTCCTTGTTTGAACGGGTGTTGACCGCCAGCACGTTGATCCGCTCGTTGAGCAGCACTTGCGAGACGTCACGCAGCAAGCCGGAACGGTCGTAGGCACGGATGATGATGTCCACCGGGTAAGTGAGCACCGGCACCGGGCCCCAACTGACCTGGATGATCCGCTCCGGTTCGCGCCCGCCCAGTTGCAGCACCGAGGCGCAATCCTGGCGGTGAATGCTCACGCCACGGCCCTGGGTGATGTAGCCGACAATGGCGTCGCCCGGCAACGGCTGGCAGCAGCCGGCCATTTGCGTCATCAGGTTGCCCACGCCCTGGATCTGGATATCGCCACGCTTGCCCGGCTTGTAGCCAGTGGCTTTGCGCGGGATCAGCTCCAGCTGTTCGTTGCCGCGCTCCGGCTCGACCAGTTGCTGGGCCAGGTTGACCAGTTGCGCCAGGCGCAGGTCGCCCGCGCCGAGGGCGGCGAACATGTCTTCGGCGATCTTCATGTTGGCCTTTTCGGCCAGCTTGTCGAAGTCCACCTGAGGCAGGCCCAGGCGCGCCAGTTCGCGTTCAAGCAAGGTCTTGCCAGCGGCGACGTTCTGGTCACGCGCCTGCAGCTTGAACCAGTGGACGATCTTCGCCCGCGCCCGCGAGGTGGTGATGTAGCCCAGGTTCGGGTTCAGCCAGTCGCGGCTCGGCGTGCCGTGCTTGCTGGTGATGATCTCGACCTGTTCACCGGTTTGCAGGCTGTAGTTGAGCGGCACGATGCGCCCATTGATCTTGGCGCCGCGGCAGTTATGCCCGATTTCGGTGTGCACGCGGTAGGCGAAGTCCAGCGGCGTGGCGCCCTTGGGCAAGTCGATGGCGTGGCCGTCAGGCGTGAAGATATAGACCCGGTCCGGCTCGATATCCACCCGCAGTTGTTCGGCCAGGCCGCCGATGTCGCCGAGCTCCTCGTGCCATTCCAGCACTTGGCGCAGCCAGGAAATTTTCTCTTCGTACTGGTTGGACCCGGCCTTGACGTCGGTGCCCTTGTAGCGCCAGTGCGCACACACCCCCAGCTCGGCTTCTTCGTGCATGGCGTGGGTGCGGATCTGCACTTCCAGCACCTTGCCTTCAGGGCCGATTACCGCCGTGTGCAGCGAGCGATAGCCGTTTTCCTTGGGGTTGGCGATGTAGTCGTCGAATTCCTTGGGAATGTGCCGCCACAGCGTGTGGACGATACCCAGCGCGGTGTAGCAGTCGCGCATTTCCGGCACCAGCACGCGCACCGCACGCACGTCGTAGATCTGGCTGAAGGCCAGGCCCTTGCGCTGCATTTTGCGCCAGATGGAATAGATGTGCTTGGCGCGGCCGCTGATATCGGCGTCCACGCCGGTGGCCTGCAACTCCGAACGCAACTGGCCCATGACGTCGCTGATAAAGCGCTCGCGATCCAGACGCCGCTCGTGCAGCAACGTGGCGATCTGTTTGTACTGGTCGGGTTCCAGGTAGCGGAAGGACAAATCCTCCAGCTCCCACTTGATGTGGCCGATGCCCAGGCGATGAGCCAGTGGCGCGTAGATGTCGAAGACTTCGCGGGCCACACGGTTGCGCTTTTCGTCATCGGCGGTCTTCACCGCACGGATCGCGCAAGTACGCTCGGCCAGCTTGATCAGCGCGACGCGCACATCGTCGACCATCGCCACCAGCATTTTGCGCAGGTTCTCTACCTGGCCCTGGGTGCCCAACACCATCGACTGGCGCGGGCTGAGGCTGGCGCTGATGGCCGCCATGCGCAGCACGCCGTCGATCAGCTTGGCCACCACCGAACCGAAACGCTGGCCAACGGTGGCCAACGGAATATGCCCTTCGCGCACGCCGCGATAGAGCACGGCGGCAATCAGCGAATCCTGGTCCAGCTTGAGATCGGCGAGGATCTCGGCGATTTCCAGGCCAGTGCGAAAACTTGAAGTGCCTTCGGCCCACAGGTTCTTGGCCGCATTGTCTTGCTGTTCAGACTCACGAGCGAACTCGCAGGCTGCTTTCAAGGCTTCACGGTCCAGTGCCGGGTCGACACTGACGGCATGATCCAGCCATGCCTCGAGATTGATACTGCCGTCGGTGTTGATCGGCTGGTGTGCTCTCACCTGTACCATCTTGCTTACCTTCCCTACGACGCACCTTCGATGCGCCAAAATCATCGCCGACTTTTACTGCGAGCTCCGTGGCAGTGTTCAGGCCCTGGAGAACGCAGGCCAGTCGGATTAAACGGGCATCCTAGCCCGCTTCAAATAACGCCATGGCCTCGACATGCGCGGTCTGCGGAAACATGTCGAGGATCCCGGCACGCTTTAGCCGGTAGCCTTGCTTGACCAACTCAACCGTGTCCCGCGCCAGCGTGGCTGGGTTGCAGGACACATACACCAGGCGCTTGGCCCCCAAGGCTGCAAGTTTGCGCACAACCTCCAGGGCACCATCGCGGGGTGGGTCCAAGAGTACCGCAGAAAAGCCCTGTTTGGCCCATTCTGCGTCGGTCAAAGGCTGGGACAAATCGGCCTGAAAAAACTGTACGTTATGCAAATGGTTGCTGACGGCATTGAGGGCCGCACGGTCCACCATGGCCTGTACGCCCTCCACCGCCACCACTTCGCGTACGTGGCGAGCCAGTGGCAGGGCAAAGTTGCCCAGGCCGCAAAACAGGTCCAGTACCCGTTCGTCGGCTTGTGGCGCCAGCCATTGCAGCGCTTGGGCGACCATCGCCTGGTTGACCCCGGCGTTGACCTGCACAAAGTCGCCCGGCCGGTACGCCAGCTCCAGATCCCACGCCTCCAAACGGAAGCCCAGGGCCTGACCCGGCTCGACGGGCTCCGGCTGCCCTTCCCCGTGCAGCCACAATTGGGCGTCATGGAAGGTGCAGAATTCCTTGAGGATCTGCAGGTCAGCCTCGGACAACGGCGCCATATGCCGCAGCAACACGGCGATGGACGAACCGCTGAACAACTCGACATGCCCCAACGCCTGCGGTTTGCTCAAGCGACGCAGCATCGTTGGCAAACGCTGCATGATCGGTTGCAAGGCCTGTACCAGCACCGGGCAATCATCGATAGCGACGATGTCCTGGCTGGCCACGGCGCGAAAACCCACTTCGAGTTTCTTCGCCTTGGCGTCCCAACGTACGGCCACGCGGGCGCGGCGCCGATAACCGAACTCCGGCCCGCTCAACGGCGCTGCCCACTCCTGTGGCTCGACACCGGCCACCCGGGACAATTGCTCGGCAAGCATGCGCTGTTTCAGGGCAAGTTGTTCTTCATGGGGCAGGTGCTGCACGCTGCAACCGCCGCAGCGGCCAACATGGGCGCAGGGTGCCGGGCGACGCAACTCGCTGGCCTGGAACACCCGCTCGGTGCGCGCCTCGACCACTTTGCCATGGGCGCCCAACACCCGTGCTTCCACCTCTTCGCCGGCCAACGCACCATTCACAAACCAGGTGCGGCCTTCAAAGAACACGATGCCCCGGCCATCATTGGCCAGGCGCTCGATGGTCAGGCGCTGTTTCTTGCCCACGGGTATCTGTGGGGCCCGGCTGCCGCCCGTCGGTTGGAAGCGCAGGCCTCTCTCGTGCTTGGCCATCAGTTGGGTTCGTCGAAAATGCCGGTCGACAGGTAACGGTCGCCTCGGTCACAGATGATCGCGACGATCACCGCGTTTTCCACTTCTTTGGACAAGCGCAACATACCGGCCACGGCGCCACCGGAGGACACGCCGCAAAAGATGCCCTCTTCACGGGCCAGGCGGCGGGTGGTGTCTTCGGCTTCGCGCTGGGCCATGTCGATGATGCGGTCTACCCGCGTGGCGTTGTAGATCTTCGGCAAATACTCTTCGGGCCAACGACGAATACCCGGGATGGCCGCGCCTTCCATCGGTTGCAGGCCGACGATCTGGATCGCCGGGTTCTGCTCCTTGAGGTAGCGCGAGTTGCCCATGATGGTACCGGTGGTGCCCATGGAGCTGACGAAGTGAGTGATGGTGCCCTGGGTCTGGCGCCAGATCTCCGGGCCGGTGCTGGTGTAGTGCGCCTCGGGGTTGTCGCCGTTGGCGAACTGATCGAGCACCACGCCACGGCCTTCGGCGGCCATGCGCTCGGCAAGATCGCGGGCGCCTTCCATGCCTTCTTCCTGGGTCACCAGGATCAGCTGGGCGCCATAGGCGGTCATCGCCGCCTTGCGCTCGGCACTGCCGTTGTCGGGCATGATCAGCACCATCTTGTAACCCTTGATCGCTGCGGCCATGGCCAGGGCGATCCCGGTGTTACCCGAGGTGGCTTCGATCAGGGTGTCGCCGGGTTGGATCTGCCCACGCAACTCGGCGCGGGCGATCATCGACAGTGCCGGGCGGTCTTTGACCGAGCCGGCCGGGTTGTTGCCCTCGAGTTTGAGCAACAGGGTATTGCTGGTTTCACCCGCCATGCGTTGCAAGCGGACCAGGGGCGTGTTGCCGACACAATCGGCGATTGTTGGGTACTGCAAGGTCATGGCGTATTCGCAATCCAGACTGCGGGGCGCACATCATACCGGGAAAGGCCGGCGGGCCATATCACGCAAAGTGTGGTGCTTATGGCTTAAAGGCATAAGCCGGGTTTATGTCGGGTCGCCATGGTTGCGCTGGAATACTTCATCGCCCATCGCAGCAATCTGCCCTTCGATCAGCGCTTCAAAGGGTTTGAGCAGTGGCTCAAACGACGTCGGCGCTTCCAATACCTGCAACGCTTGCGTGATCGCTTCGACCGTCGACAAGGCGCCAGGCCCCGGCGCCTTGCGCAAGCGATAGCGGGAAACGCCACCTTCGGCCAATGTCACCCGGGGCAACGCCGCCAGCAAGGGGTTGAGGTGCAACAGTTTGCGCGCCTTGCGCCAGGTGCCATCGGGAACCACCAACAGCATTGGCTGATCGTCAGGTGCGTAGGCGTGCAGCGGCTCGGCGTCATCCGCCGGAAACAATAGGCGTGCCCGATAGCCAGGCGGGTTCAATAGCGTCGCCAGGTCATCAAACACCTCCCCCACCACCAACTGCGCGTTGTTCAGGCCCAGCGCCGCCAACCGCGCAGTATTGAGTGCATGGCCGACCTCGCTCGGGTGCTGCAACAGCAACACGCGGGTGCGGCTGTCGAGGTGGGGGATCAGCGCACAGAGGCAGTGCGTGGTCGGGCGCAGGCAGCGCGGGCAATGGGGTCGGGACATGGTGTGTTCAGGCCTGGTTGAGCTGGGTCTTGAGCAAATCGCGGAAGGTCTGGATCAGGGGCTCGCGGCTACGACCACGGCGCATGATCATCGAAAACGGCGCCTGGTAGCCGAAGGTGGCCGGCAGCAAAACGCGCAGGTCGCCCTTGTCAGCCCAGGCCTGGGCGTAGTGTTCGGGCAGGTAGCCAATATAAGCGCCCGACAGCACCAGAATCAGTTGCGCCTCCATACTTTCCACCGTGGCAGCGCTGTGCTTGAAGCCGTGGCGCGCCAGCTCGGCCTGGCTCCAGTAACCTCGCCCGACCATGCGTTGCTGGGTGATCACTTGTTCCGGGATGCGCCGCTCGTTGAACAATGGGTGCCGGGTGCTGCAATACAACCAGTGCTGTTCGCGGTACAGCGGCATGTAGACCAGCCCGCTCATGCGGTTGGAAAACGCACCGATGGCCAGGTCAAGGCGGTTGTCCTGCACCCCCAGTTGCAATTCGTAGGGGCTCATCACCGACAGGTGCAAATGCACTGCCGGGTGCTCCAGGCTGTAGGCGCCAATCACTTCGGCGAACGGCAAGGCCTTGTCGCTGACGGTGGAGTCGAGCACTCCGAGCTTGAGGGTGCCGCGCAACTCGCCTTTCAACGCGGCGGCGTATTGCTCGAAACCTTCGAGTTCGCCCAACAGGCGCAGGGTTTCCTGATGAAACAGCTCGCCCTTGCTGGTCAGGCTGAAGCCGCCACGGCCACGATGGCACAGCACCAGGCCCAAGGCTGACTCGAGTTGGCTCATGTAGGTGCTGATGGCCGACGTCGACAGGTTGAGCTCGTGCTGGGCGTTGGCAAACCCTTGGTGGCGCACGACGCTGACGAAGATGCGCAGGAGTTTCAGGTCGGGCAAGGCGTTGGCCATGGGGGCTCCAGGGGACACACTAAAATTGTGGGAGCTGGCTTGCCTGCTCCCACATTTGAATGGAGTTTACCCCAGGCTTTAGTTTAGAAAAATCTGAACTAAGTATTTGCCTCTGCCGATTCTTCCTAAGCCAGGCTTTTCGCAGAATCGGCCATCAATAAACAAAACAACGATGAGGCAATCCCGTGGACAAGATTTTCCACCAACCACTGGGCGGCAACGAAATGCCGCGCTTCGCCGGCATCGCCACCATGATGCGTCTTCCCCACCTGCAAACCGCCAAGGGCCTGGACGCCGCCTTCGTCGGCGTGCCTCTGGATATCGGCACCTCGCTGCGCGCCGGTACGCGCTTCGGCCCACGGGAAATCCGCGCCGAGTCGGTGATGATCCGTCCCTACAACATGGCCACCGGCGCCGCACCGTTCGACTCACTGTCGGTGGCCGATATCGGCGACGTGGCGATCAATACCTTTAACCTGCTCGACGCGGTGCGCATCATCGAAGAGGCCTACGACGAGATCCTCGAGCACGACGTCATCCCCCTGACCCTGGGTGGCGACCACACCATCACCCTGCCGATCCTGCGGGCTATCCACAAGAAACACGGCAAGGTCGGGCTGGTGCACATTGATGCCCACGCCGACGTCAACGACCATATGTTCGGCGAGAAAATTGCCCACGGCACCACCTTCCGCCGCGCCGTGGAAGAAGGCTTGCTTGATTGCGACCGCGTGGTGCAGATCGGCCTGCGCGCCCAGGGGTATACCGCCGAAGACTTCAACTGGAGCCGCAAGCAAGGCTTCCGTGTGGTCCAGGCCGAAGAATGCTGGCATCACTCCCTGGCGCCGCTGATGGCCGAAGTGCGAGAAAAAGTCGGCGGTGGCCCGGTGTACCTGAGCTTCGACATCGACGGCATCGACCCCGCCTGGGCGCCCGGCACCGGCACCCCGGAAATCGGCGGGCTGACCACCATCCAGGCCATCGAAATCATCCGCGGCTGCCAGGGCCTCGATCTGATTGGTTGCGACCTGGTAGAAGTTTCGCCGCCTTACGACACCACCGGCAATACCTCGTTGCTGGGCGCCAACTTGCTGTACGAAATGCTCTGCGTATTGCCTGGCGTCGCGCATCGCTGATAAGGCGAACGCGCTGAGAACAATAAAAACCGCGTCTTCACACTCATAACCAAGGGGGGTCGCACAGATCCCCGACAACGATGTACCTGACTTTCGCTCGCGTGTTTACCGAGCCAGCTGCCGCCTGATCGCCCATAAAAAATATAATCGGAGAACCGCCGTCATGGCTTTGGATTTATTCGTCGTACTCATCTACGCCGCCGGCATGCTGGTGCTCGGCTACTACGGCATGCGTCGTGCCAAGACTCACGAAGACTACCTGGTCGCCGGCCGCAACCTCGGCCCATCGCTGTACATGGGCACCATGGCCGCCACGGTGCTGGGCGGTGCGTCCACCGTCGGCACCGTGCGTCTGGGGTATGTGCATGGTATTTCGGGCTTCTGGCTGTGCGCCGCGCTGGGCGCGGGCATCATTGCCCTGAACCTGTTCCTGGCCAAGCCCCTGTTGAAGCTGAAAACTTTCACCGTCACCCAGGTCCTGGAAAAACGCTACAACCCGATGGCCCGCCAGGCCAGCGCGGTGATCATGCTGGCCTATGCGCTGATGATCGGCGTGACCTCGATCCTGGCCATCGGCACCGTGCTGCAAGTGCTGTTCGACCTGCCGTTCTGGATGTCGGTACTGGTGGGCGGCGGCGTGGTGGTGGTGTATTCGACCATCGGTGGCATGTGGTCGCTGACCCTCACCGATATTGTGCAATTCGTGATCAAGACCGTCGGCCTGATGTTCATCCTGTTGCCGATCTGCCTGTACCGCGTCGGCGGCTGGGATGAACTGGTGGCCAAGCTACCAGCGTCAAACTTCAGCTTCACCGCGATCGGCTGGGACACGATCATCACCTACTTCATGATCTACTTCTTCGGCATCCTGATCGGCCAGGATATCTGGCAACGGGTCTTCACCGCCCGTGACGAAAAGGTCGCCCAGTACGCAGGCACTTTTGCCGGCTTCTATTGCATCCTGTACGGCCTGGCCTGTGCGCTGATCGGCATGGCTGCCCATGTGCTGATCCCGGACCTGGACAACGTCAACAATGCCTTCGCCGCGATCGTCAAAGCTTCGCTGCCGGACGGCATTCGCGGCCTGGTCATCGCCGCCGCGCTGGCCGCCATGATGTCCACCGCCAGCGCCGGCCTGCTCGCCGCCTCCACCGTATTGACCGAAGACCTGCTGCCCCGCCTGCGCGGCGGCAAGGCGTCGAGCCTGAGCATCAACCGCCTGTTCACCCTGTTGACCGGCGTTGCCGTGCTGGGTATCGCCTTGGTGGTCAACGATGTGATCAGCGCCCTGACCCTGGCCTATAACCTATTGGTGGGCGGTATGTTGGTGCCCTTGATCGGCGCGATCTTCTGGAAGCGCGCGACCACCTCGGGCGCAATCACGTCCATGAGCCTGGGCTTTGTGACCGCGCTGGTGTTTATGTTCAAGGATGGGTTGGATGCAAACACGCCGATCTACTACAGCCTGGCGGTGGCGCTGGTGAGCTTTGTGCTGGTGAGCCTGCTGTCGCGTCGGCCGGCAAAGGTGGCGGCTGCGGTGGTTTGAGCTATAACAAAGGCGGGGATATTTTCTTCAGCGGGCGCGACGTCGGAGGTCGCGCCCGTTTTTTTCGCCTGGTACAAAACAACTGTGGGAGCGAGCAAGTCGAATCGTCGCACCGCCGCTCCCACATTTTCTGGACCGCGTGATTAGCGGCGACGTGGCCGACGTTGCTCGTCATCCGTGCGAATCGGCACCGGTTGCAGCGGAGGCTCGATCAAGCCCAATGCAACGCCGAGGTCGTGGAGCCAGTTTTGGATTTTCTCTTTCATGATTGCCCCCTTTGAGGGTAGTGCTGGCCGGCGGGAGTTCTGTCGCCGTTTCCTACAGTGATAGTAGCCCTAAGTCCTAGGTAATGCTTGAAGGAAACCACAACGAACTATTACTGAATTGATCCGAATCCTGACGGATCGTTCAAGCAATGGCGCGTGTGTCTTGCACGCATCGCGGGTTGCCGTCTTGCTGCAGGTCTATCCATGCATTGAGGTTAGCGCCGAGCATGCCTTTTCGCCACATCAGCCAGGTGGTCGCAGTGGCAAAAGGCCCGGTCAGCGGATGAACGGACACGCTGTCCTTGCCGGGCAGGCTTGCGAGCATGGACTCAGACATCAACGCCACGCCGGAACCTGCGATCACGCAAGCGAGCATGCCTTGGTAGGACTCGATCTCGATCGCCCGCCCCATCGCCACTCGCTCATGGGAAAACCAGGTTTCCAGGCGCGTGCGGTAGGCGCAACTGCGCCGGAACGTGAACACCGCACGGCCCGCCACATCCTGAGGGCCACACACCGGCGGATGATAGGCCTCGCAAATCAGCACCAGGCGCTCTTCGCACAGCGGTACGCCATCCAGGGTGGCGATGGTCAGCGGGCCGTCGACGAAGGCTGCGTCCAGGCGCCCGGTTATCAGCCCTTCCAGCAACTCCCCACTGGGTGCCGACTGCACCTGCAGATTCACCATGGGGTAAGTCTTGTGATAGCGCGCCAGCAGCTTCGGCAAATGAACTGCGGCGGTGCTGTACATGCTGCCCAATACGAAATCACCGGCCGGTTGCCCGCCTTGTACGGCGCCGTGTGCTTCATCATGCAGCGCCAGCAGGCGAGTGCTGTAGTCCAGCAGTACCTTGCCCGCCGGAGAAAGCTGCAAACGCTGGCGCTCGCGCACGAACAGGTCGACACCCAATTGCTCTTCCATTTGTTTAAGCCGGGTCGACAGGTTGGACGGCACGCGGTGCAGGCGCTCGGCGGCGCGGGTGATGGAGCCCTCTTCCGCCACAGCCTGGAAAATGCGCAATTGACTGAACTCCATTACTTTCTCCAAAACTGAACAAGTTACTCACTATTATTCAATTTTACAGAAAGTCAATCCGCCTTAGCCTGCAAGGCATTCGCTTCTTTGCAGGAAACCTGAACATGTCCCCGCTGATTCGTTTACTCGCCAGCTTCGTCGCCCTGATGATGGCCATGGGTATTGGCCGCTTCGCCCTGACTCCGCAAATGCCGCATTTGCTCAGTGAAGGCCAGATCGACCTGACCGGCGCCGGCCTGATCGCAGCCGCCAATTACCTGGGTTATTTCGTCGGCGCGGTGGACTCGATCTTTGCCCGTAGCCATCAGCATGTGCGCGGGCGCCTCTACGGCGGGCTGTGGTTGTGCGTATTGCTGACCTTGGCGTCCTATTGGGCTAACGGGTTCTGGCCGCACTTGTTGCTGCGCTTTGGCACCGGGGTCGCCAGTGCCTGGGCCCTGGTGATGATTACCAGCCTGAGCCAGCCACTGGCGATTGCCGCCGGCCGCCCGCGCCTGGGGGCGCTGGTGTTTGCTGGGCCGGGGTTGGGGATTGTGCTGACGGGGCTGCTGGCGCTGGTGTCGAACCTATCGGGGCAAAGCTCTGCCGCGCTGTGGTTGATCTACGGGACGGTGGCGCTGGTGATGTTGCTGGCGATCCTGCCGTTTCTACCCAAGCCGAACCTCACGGTGACCCAGCCCACCAACGCGGGGAGCAACGGCAGCATCGCGCACTTGTGCTGTATCTATTTCTTGTACGGCCTGGGCTACATCATCCCGGCGACCTTTCTGTCGCAGATGGCCAGCGTTCAACTCCACGGGGCCTGGCAGGCCGACTTGTTCTGGCCCTGCTTTGGCCTGGCGGCCGCGCTGGGAGTGGGGGTGGCCAGCCTGCGCCGCAAGCACCCGAACACCACCCGTCGCTGGCTGATGGCGACTTTATGGCTGCAAGCAGCCGGGGTATTTGCCTGCCTGCTTGGCAATGGCTGGGGCTTGGCGCTGGGCGTTTTGCTGTGCGGTGCGCCATTTCTGGCCTGCATGCAGTTGGTGATGGCGCGATTACGGGAGGTCGCGCCCCATGGCTACCAACGCAGCACGGGGTTGCTGACCGCCAGCTTCGCCGTCGGCCAATTGAGCGGCCCACTGTTGGCATCAGTCAGCAGCCATCTCAGTGGCGGCCTGCAACCGGCGTTGGTCGTTGCCGGTACCGGGTTGTTATTAGCAGGTTCAGTACTGATCAACCGCCCTCTACCGCCACAGCCGATTTGCACACAAGTGGCCAACAGTGCAGCAAATGGCGGTTAGGCACGTGCCCCACGCCATGTCCATCAGCGCCAACCCAGCGGACCAGCCCTGAAGCGTGGCCCAGTTGCTCAGGTCATAAGTGCCGTAGGCCACCAGCCCAAGCAATGCGCCCAAACGCGCAGCGCGCCGCCAACTGGCGCTGGGCAAGACCACCAACACTACGCAGCCAAGGACATACAGGAGATAGAACAATACCGCAGGCAACAGGCGTGGCTGATCAAGCATCAGCGCGCCAAGCAGGGATTTGTAGGTGGGCCCCATGAGCACGCCGAGCCAAAGGCCGTCGAGGACCAGGAAGGCGAGCAAGGTACCGAGGTAGGCATACAACGACTTTCTGGACATGAGCAAGCCCTACTGTGAAAGCAAGCTTGTTGTGGCGAGCAAGCTTGCTTGCGTTGGGGTGCGAAGTGCCCCCAAAAAAGCTTGCGACTGCTACGCAGTCGAGCGGGAGCAAGCTCCCTCGCCACAACAAGCTCGCGTCCATAGGAGAGCGAAGCGTATTCAGCTTAGTTCAATGCGATCCGCATGAATCACGATCTGACCCTGCTTGTAGAGCGCACCAATGGCCTTCTTGAAGTTGCCCTTGCTCACGCCGAACAAGTTGCTGATCACCGCCGGGTCGCTTTTGTCGCTGACCGGCAGGCTGCCATTGTTGTCGCGCAACTTGGCGAGGATCTTCGAGTTCAGGCTGGAGGCCGCTTCCTGGCCCACCGGCTGCAGGCTCAGGCTGATGTTGCCATCGGCGCGGATCTCTTTGATAAAGCCCTTCTCTTCCTTGCCCGGGCGCAGGAACTTGAACACTTCGTTCTTGTGGATCAAGCCCCAGTACTTGTTGTTGATGATCGCCTTGAAGCCCATGTCAGTGGCTTCGGCCACCAGCAGGTCGACTTCCTGGCCCACCTGGTAGTTGGCCGGCGTCTTGTCCAGGTAACGGTCAAGGCGCGCGGTGGCGGTGATGCGCTTGGTGTGCTTGTCGAGGTAGACATGCACCACGCAATATTCACCCGCGGTCATCTGGCGTTTTTCTTCCGAGTACGGCAGCAGCAGATCCTTGGGCAAACCCCAATCAAGGAACACGCCAATGCTGTTGACTTCCACAACTTTCAAACTGGCAAATTCACCGACTTGAACTTTGGGTTTCTCGGTGGTGGCGATAAGTTTGTCATCGCTGTCCAGATAAATGAAAACGTTGAGCCAGTCTTCATCTTCACTGGGAATATCTTTAGGGATATACCGATTAGGCAAGAGGATTTCGCCATCTTGCGCACCATCGAGGTACAAACCAAAGTTAGTGTGCTTGACCACTTGCAAGCTGTTGTAGCGCCCGACTAAAGCCATTTCCAATACCCTCATTGCGTGGGCGGCATTCTACCCGAGTTGTGCCCTGCACGCGCACACGCCTGAAAAATCGCGGGCTGGCATGGCGTTCCAGTGGCATCGCCCCACTCGTCTGATCGTTCGGTTCACTTTGAGCAGGCCATCAGCGTGTCCACCAGCCTCGGGTTTCCAGCTAAAACAGTAAGTTAGCGCTTTATTTCAGCGCTGAACTTCGGCTATTTCCAACCGCGAGCACTTATTCTCGAGGGATATTTGCCAAGCAATTGTCAAGTATTTCCTGTACGATAGCTGGCCAAGTTAATTTTCTACAGGTTAGTGGCCGCCATGCGTGTAAAAGCATCCAACAGCAAAGCAAAGCCAGCTCCCGCCGTTGAAACCAGCGAATCGATCAACAGCCAGATCGCTGCGTTCCTCAAGTCCGGCGGCGAAATCCAGCAAATTGCCAAGGGCGTGAGCGGCCAGACTTTCGGCCCGTCCAAGCAGATCAGCCTGGGCAAGAAGTAATAGTCATACCCGCGCACTGCATCTGGTCCCTAAGCGTCTTGCCTTCGAGGCGCTAGGACTAGAGTTGCCACCCCCTCCCGACACCCTCAATACGCAGCTAATCGACGAACGGGCCTCAATGCCTGGCATTCGCCGGTATCCTTGCACACGTCTAGCACGGGCATCTGCCTGAATCTTTCCGTTACTGCTCCTCGCTTTTCATGGAGTGAAGCATGCTTAAACGCTGTATTTTCGTGGTCAGCATCCTGGTCGCCAGCCCTTTGGCCGAAGCGCATATCTTCCAGCGCGAATTGGGTGACTTCGACCTGAAATTAGGTACAACCCCCAGCCGCACCATGGCCCAGGGCCTGGTCAAGCCGACCGCCCCTGGCAGCGACTCGTTCCACGGAGGCCTGGACCTTACCCACGACAGCGGCCTGTATTTCGGCCAGTTTTCCCCGAACATGGGCCTGTCGTCGGCCAATAACCTTGAAGTCGACTCCTACATGGGCTTCAAGCGTCCGTTCGACCAGACCCTGGGCTATGAAGTCGGCTTGATCCACTACAGCTACCCCAAGCTCAGCCCCCTCGACAGCCAGGAGTTCTACGGCGGGCTGAACCTGTTGGGCAATCGCTTTGGCGTGTCTTTCAGTAACGACCCCGACCGCCAGGACAGCACCCTGTTTGCAGATCTGGGCGGCACCCAGCCTTTCGGCATCGGCGTCAGCATGAAGTACACAACCCATCAACTGGGCACACCGGTCTCGGTAGAGAACGGCGCCATCAGCAGTTTCAGCGATTGGTCGGTACAGTTTTCCCGGGCCTGGAAAGGCATTGACCTGGACCTGATCTACAGCGGCTCCAGCCTCAGCGGCAGTGACTGCTCGGCCTACTCCGGACACAACTCGCAATGTGATGGGCTGTTGACCTTGAAGGCCGCGCGGTCGTTTTATTGATGGGCTGAACTGTCGCACCCCGCGCAGGTTCACATGCATTAACGCCCTCCATGCAAGGACCTGCCCATGTTGCGCCGGCTCAAATTCCTGATGGTACTGCTGACCCTGAGCCTGGTGCTCGCCGGCTGCAATCGCGTGGGCCTGGCCTACCGTAACCTCGACGTGATCATCCCCTGGACCCTCAACGACTACCTGGACATGAATGCCGGGCAAAAGAGCTGGTTCAACGACACCCTCAAGGAACACCTGGCCTGGCACTGCACCACGCAATTGCCTGGCTACCTGGACTGGCTCGACCGCCTGCAGCAGATGGTCGACAGTAACCAGGTCACCGACGCCGCATTGCAAACCCGTACTGTCGAAGCCAAACAGGCAATTGCCGAGATTGCTCGGGAAATCACGCCCTCAGCTGTGCAATTGCTGCAAGGCCTGGACGATCAGCAGGTCAAGGACATGAGCGATGCTCTGGCCAAGGACCTGCGCAAACGCCAGGACGAATACCTCAAGCCGCCGCTGGCCCAGCAGATCAAGGAACGCGCCCAGCGCATGAGCAAGCGCCTGGACGCCTGGATCGGCCCATTGAGTCCGGCCCAGCAAAATCGCGTGACGGCCTGGTCCGCCGAGTTGGGCGCGCAAAACCAAGCGTGGATCGGCAACCGCGCCCATTGGCAGGCGCAATTTATCGAGGCGCTGCAACAACGCCACAATGCCGATTTCCCGCAGAAAATCCAGCAACTGCTGGTGGATCGCGAAAGCCTGTGGACCCCGCAATACCGCGCCGCCTACGCACAGACCGAAGCCGCCGCGCGCAGCTTGCTCATTGATGTGATGGCCCAAAGCTCCCCAGCGCAGCGCCTGAAACTCACCCAGAAAATCGACAAAGTCCGCAGCGACTTCCAGGCGCTCAAATGCCTGAAAAGCGCACAGTCTTAGTCAGGCGCCAAGGTGCCCAGCCAGGCCACCAGGCCAAGGATGAGCACCACAGCGCCAAACTCCAGGGCCATGCTGCGCCGTAACGCACGGATCGCCACGTTATAGTCGCCCGACGCGATGGATCGTTGCAGAAGCGGCGTTAGGTGAAAGCGATTGAGCGCCGCCAAGGCCAGCATCAGGCCGAACAACCCCAGCTTCAGGCATAGCAGCACCGCGTAGACTCCGCCGTTGATGCCCCCCAGATTCGGCCCGACAACAAACAGGTAATTGGCAACGCCAGTGCCGATCAGCACCAGGACAAATCCCGCGCCAATGCGCTCAAAGCCTGCCAATGCTCTGGCCAGAACCTGGACCCGATCATCATGTGGCAACGGCGCAGGCATCAACAACAAACCAAATGCCGCCAACGCCCCCACCCAACCCGCCGCTGCCAACAGGTGTGCACTGTCGCTGACGATATGCCACACACCTTGCGCACCTTCGTGCATCACGCCGTGCCCTGTCCACACCAGGGTGACCAACGCCACGCCAGCCGACAGCGTGGCCAGCGCCAGGTGCGGACTCAGTGCCGCAACAATCAACGCCGCGATACGCACCCACCACGTCAACCCCAGGTCGGTCTGCCACAGCATCATTTGCAGGTGCGGCCACAGCGTCTGCCAATCCGTGGCGCCGCTCATGGCTTGGGTCATAATCAATAGCGACGCCACCGAAAACGCCAGCCCCAAGCCGCCCGTCAATCCCATCCAGGCCCTGAGATTGAGCCGCCCGCGTTGCTCTGCGCGCAGGCCATAAAGGCCAAACAGCCCCAGCCCAAATAGCACCATCAGGTCGAGATAGAGCGCGAAGCGCAATACGATGGGGATCAGCTCACTCATGGCTGCACGCGGAACACCACATTACCGGTGATCGGATGCGTATCGGACGACACGGCACGCCAATCCACCCGATAGCTGCCAGTGGTGAGTGCGGAGGCCGGCTTGATCAACATCACCTTGGGGTCGCTGCTCGCCGACACGCTGGCCTTCACCGGCATCGGCGAATTGGGCATGCCCGGCATGTTGGTCATGATCAACTTGGCCCCGGAAAACTGGGTCAGCAGGTTTTCTGAGAAATGCAATTCAATCACGGAGGGAGCGGCGCCCTGTGCGCCTGCCGCCGGAATGGATGACAGCAGCTTGGGGTGGGCCGAAGCGGGCAGGCTAAGACTTAAACCTACCCACAACGCAGCACCCAGCAGCGTGGTTTTCAACATAGACATGCAAGACTCCAGGCCGCGCCAGGCGGCGAATAATAAAAAGGGAAACCCGTCAGAACCACAAGCGCACGCCGACCACCCAGCGCAGTTGATTGATGTCTTCGTCTTCGTCCCGTGCGTATTGCGCGGTCTGGCCATAAGCCCGGTTCCAACTGACCCCAACGTAGGGCGCAAACTCGCGGCGAATTTCGTAGCGCAAGCGCAGGCCCAGTTCGCTTTCCGCCAAGCCCGACCCGACACCGCGTTGCGGATCGTTCTGCGCATAAAAATTGAGTTCTGCGGTGGGCTGCAGGATCAGGCGATTGGTGAGCAGAATGTCGTAGTCACCCTCAAGGCGTGCGGCCGTATGCCCCGATTCGCCGACAAACAACGTGGCTTCGGCCTCGAAGTTGTAGAGCGCCATGCCTTGTAGGCCAAAGGCCGCCCAGCTCTGGCTGGCACCGGGCTTGAAGTCCTGGCGCACGCCGCCGACCACATCCCACCAAGGGCTGATTGCGTGCCCCCATAACGCTTGGGCTTCGGCACTTTCAGTGCGGCCGGCGCTGCGTTCGCCTTCACTGCGTAGCCACAACCGGTCGATGTCACCGCCGACCCAACCCTTGATGTCCCAACTCTGCGCGTTGCCGTCGCCGCCCTGCCATTCCAACTGGTTGACCAGCAGCATCGAGTTGACGCCGCTGTCATGTACCTGATGCCCTCCCGGCGCGTTGTAGACCGCTGCGCGGTCTGCGTCGGTCAGCGCCGGAATCGGCGTACGGCTTTGCGTCAACGCTGGCGTCGCCGGGCTCATGCCCTGAAATTCATCCTCGGCCGCCAACGCCCATGGGGCGAACCCCAGCGTGGCGAAAGCGATGCAAAGGGACGAGACGCAACGGTTCATGCTCGCTTCCTTATTCATGCACGCGCACCTCGCGGAACATGCCCATTTCCATGTGGTACAGCAGGTGGCAGTGATAGGCCCATCGCCCCAAGGCATCGGCGGTGACGCGGTAACTGCGACGGGAGCCCGGTGGCATGTCGATGGTGTGTTTGCGCACCAGGAACTGGCCGTTTTCGTCCTCCAAGTCGCTCCATAAGCCATGCAGGTGAATCGGGTGGGCCATCATGGTGTCGTTGACCAGCACCACCCGCACGCGCTCGCCATAAGTCAGTTGCAAGGGCTCGGCATCGGAAAACTTCACGCCGTTGAACGACCAGGCGAACTTTTCCATATGCCCGGTGAGATGCAATTCGACGGTGCGCGAGGGGGCGCGGCCATCGGGGTCTTCAAAGGTACTGCGCAGGTCGGCATAGGTGAGCACCCGGCGGCCATTGTTGCGCAGGCCGATTCCAGGGTCGTCCAGCTTGGGCACCGGGTTCATCGCCTGCATGTCTACCAGCGGGTTGTTCTGCTCGCTGGCGGGGTGTTTCTGCATCGCCATCGCGCCCATGGCACTGTGATCCATGCCTTCCATGCCCGGCATATCGGCCATCGCGCCGTGGTCCATGCCGCCCATGCCCATGTCCTCCATGGTCAGCCACGGGCGCGGATCAAGCAGTGGAACTGGGGCGGTCGCTCCCATCTGCCGGGCGAGGGTGCCACGGGCATAGCCTGTGCGGTCCATGGACTGGGCAAACAGGGTGTAGGCCTCTGCCACAGGCTCGACCAGCACGTCGTAGGTTTCCGCCACGGCGATACGGAACTCGTCGACACTTACCGGCTTTACCGGCTGACCATCCGCGGCGATGACGGTCATCTTCAACCCTGGAATGCGCACATCAAAATAGGTCATCGCCGAGCCATTGATAAAACGCAGGCGAATCGTTTCCCCCGCCTTGAACACTCCGGTCCAGTTCTGCCCAGGCGGCTGGCCGTTGACCAAGTAGGTGTAGGTCTCGCCGCTGACGTCCGCAAGGTCGGTGGGGTTCATGTTCATTTGCGCCCACATCAGCCGGTCGGCAGCCGTGGCCGACCAGCCCTGCTTGCCCACATCCTGAATAAAATCGCCCAGGGTGGGTTTGTGCAGGTTGTAGTAATCGGACTGCTTCTTGAGAGTTTTCATCAGGGCGACGGGGTCTTCGTCGGTCCAGTCCGACAGCATCACCACGTAATCGCGCTGGTAGATATACGGCTCGGGTTCCTTGGGGTCGATGACCAGCGGGCCATACACGCCCTGCTGTTCCTGAAGCCCTGAATGGCTGTGATACCAGTAAGTGCCGTGCTGTTTGACCTTGAACTGGTAGACGTAAAGGCCGCCCGGTTCGATGCCCTTGAAGCTCAGGCCGGGCACGCCGTCCATGGTCGATGGCAGCAGGATGCCGTGCCAGTGGATCGAGGTAGGCTCGCCAAGGCGGTTTTTCACGCGCAGGGTCACGGTGTCGCCCTCCCGCCAGCGTAACAGCGGGCCTGGCAGGCTGCCGTTGACGGTCAACGCGGTGCGAGCACGGCCGGTCAGGTTGACGGGAGTCTGGTCAATAAACAGGTCAAATTCGCTGCCGGCGAGTACCGTGGGCTGGCCGGCGCTGGCCAGCGCCCACACCGGCGGGCGCCAAAGCCCGAGCCCGCCCAGCAGGCCGCCCGCGGCCAGGCCTTTGACGAATGTGCGTCTGGAGGTTGTGGAGTGCATGCCGATTCAAGTCCGCGAGTTGAATGGCAGCAGATTAGGCGTCGCTGGCTGTCAGCAACCTTAGCGGCAGATTACCGATTCGACAGGTTCACCCGGCTCCCTCGGGGCGCCGGGGCATAAGAAGATCAGGCGATCTGGGCTTTGGAGGCCACTTCAGCGAACGTTGCCGGATCAAGCGCGTCCTCCTGCTCATCCAACACCTGACGTGGATGATCATTACCCGGAATCGAACTGTCGATCAGCGCCAGCAATTGCGCACCCAGCGCCGTCAGAATGAAATTCTCGCCATTGCCGCCCTCTTCTTCAGGCCGCGACTCAATAAAGCCACGCTTGAACAGCAGCGCCTCGTAGTCGGCAGCGGTCTTCTTCAGCGCGTCCAGGTTGCCAGTGTCCTCGCCGGCCGTCGCCTTCTCGGCCGCTTCTTGTTCGGCGTATTTGCGCGGGGCAAAGCTGCCCTCGCCGTTCTGCACTTCATGCAGCAGACGTTCAATCAGATCCCAATTGTAAGTCGTCATCCTGATTCCTCCTGCAGGCCGATGGAGTTAGCCCGTCTAAGGGAGTGACACGCTCCGGCACTGGCCGTTCAACCGAACGGACGGGCGTCATTTCTCTGAACTTTCCAGAGGTTCGCCGCCTCAACTGCACATCACTGCCAAGGAAGTCCGACCATGAAAACCTTGATGAAGCTGACCCTCGCCGCCACGCTGCTGAGCGCCCTGCCCGCCTGGGCCTGCACGCCTGAGGAGGCCACGGCCAAGCGGGAGGAGCTGGCCAAGGAAGTGACCAAGCTCACAGAGCAGGACCCGACCAAGGCCAAGGAGATGAATGACCAGCTGCAGAAGATGGACTTGGATACCGAAAGCGCCGAGTTTCCTGACAAGTGCCAATTGATCGATGCACGGCTCAAGGAGCTCAAGGAAGCGGCCGCCAAGACTAAAAACTGATGGCGAAAAAAAAACCGGACATCGTCCGGTTTTTTTAGGCCCGCCTGCTTATTCGGCAGCCGGAGATTCTGGCTTGCGGCGCTTGAGCGGCGCCATGCCATCCTTGCTGACGAGCGACAGATTGTCGGTCTTCGGCCGGTTGGCGATCTTGCGCTTGGTCGGCGACTTGGCGCCGGTTTTCTTCTTGTCGCCCTTGGCGTCGGTCTTTTTCTTCTTCACGCCAACGGCCTTGCCCGACGCCTTGACCTTCTTCGGCCCGGTGTACGTGCCTTTGACTTCCTTGATGGTGCGGCGCTCGAACGACTGCTTCAGGTAGCGTTCGATGCTCGACATCAGGTTCCAGTCGCCGTGGCAGATCAGCGAAATGGCCAGGCCATCATTGCCGGCCCGTCCGGTACGGCCGATACGGTGCACGTATTCGTCGCCGCTGCGGGGCATGTCGAAGTTGATCACCAGGTCCAGGCCGTCGACGTCGAGGCCGCGTGCGGCCACGTCGGTGGCCACCAGGATCTTCACGCCGCCCGCCTTGAGACGGTCGATGGCCAGCTTGCGGTCCTTCTGGTCTTTCTCGCCGTGCAGCACGAACGCCTTGTATTCCTGCGCAACCAGGCGCCCGTAGATACGGTCGGCGGCGGCACGGGTGTTGGTGAACACGATGGCCTTCTGGTAGGTCTCGTTGGCCAACAACCAGTTCAGGATCTGTTCTTTGTGCACGTTATGGTCAGCGGTGACGATCTGCTGGCGCGTGGTGGCGTTCAGGTCGCTGACGTTGTTGACCTGCAAGTGCTCAGGGTTGTTCAGCACCTTGGCGACCATATCGCGCAGGGTCGAACCACCGGTGGTGGCGGAGAACAGCATGGTCTGCTGGCGGTTGACGCACTCACCGACCAAACGTTGCACATCATCGGCAAAGCCCATGTCGAGCATGCGGTCGGCTTCGTCGAGCACCAGCACTTCGACTTCCTTGAGGTCGAGGTTGCCAGCGTTGAGCTGCTCGATCATGCGCCCTGGGGTACCGATCAGGATGTCCGGTACCTTGCGCAGCATCGCGGCCTGGACCTTGAAGTCTTCGCCACCGGTAATGATGCCGGACTTGATGAAGGTGAACTGCGAGAAGCGCTCGACTTCCTTCAGGGTCTGCTGGGCCAGCTCGCGGGTCGGCAGCAGGATCAGGGTCTTGATGCTGACGCGCACTTTGGCCGGGCCGATCAGGCGGTTAAGTACCGGAAGGACGAAAGCGGCGGTCTTGCCGCTGCCGGTTTGCGCCGTCACCCGCAGGTCACGCCCTTGCAGCGCGAGCGGGATGGCCGCTGCTTGCACAGGCGTAGGCTCGACAAATTTAAGCTCGGCCACGGCTTTAAGCAGGCGTTCGTGCAGGGCGAATTGGGAAAACACGGGTGCTACCTCGAAGAAATACAAAATATCAGCTGCATAGGTTACCGGTTTCGGGCGCCCAAACCGAGTTTCTTTACGCGAACGGGGCTAATCAGCTGCTTTTTTGTCAGCGATTTTGTCCAGAGCGTCAACTTTGTTGCACTTAAATGCTCTAATCGCCCCGTGTTGTCTTACAGAAGAATCGGTTCACTCATGGATATCAAACAGCTCTGGCTCAACGTCCAAGACGTTTGGGGCGCCCTCGATGAACACCCGGTCCTGCATTCCAGCCTAGGCTTGCTGGTGTTGCTGGTGGTGGCATTGGTGGTGGGACGGGTCGCCCGTTACCTCATCCTGCACGCGGTCAAATTGCTCGGCCGGCAGCCGGCCCTGCACTGGCTGAACGACCTGCGGCATAACAAAGTCTTCCATCGCCTGGCGCAGATGACGCCATCGCTGGTGGTCCAGTTCGGCCTGTACCTGGTGCCGGACCTGAGCAAGACCGCCATTCTGTTTATCGGCAACGTAGCCCTGGCGATCACCATTCTGTTCATGGTTTTGGCCATGAGTGCCCTGCTCAACGCGTTGCTGGATATCTACGCACGCACCGAACACGCACGCACCCGCTCGATCAAGGGCTATGTGCAACTGGCGAAAATGGTGCTGTTCGTGTTCGGCGCGATCATCATCGTCGCCACCCTGATCGACCGCTCACCCCTGTTACTGCTGTCGGGCCTGGGTGCGATGTCGGCGGTGATTCTGTTGGTGTACAAGGACACGCTGCTGTCGTTCGTCGCCAGTGTGCAATTGACCAGCAACGACATGCTGCGCGTCGGTGACTGGATCGAAATGCCCCAGGTGGGTGCCGATGGCGATGTGGTGGACATCACCCTGCACACGGTGAAGGTGCAGAACTTCGACAAGACCATCGTTTCCATCCCCACCTGGCGCCTGATGTCCGAGTCGTTCAAGAACTGGCGTGGCATGCAGGCCTCAGGTGGGCGCCGTATCAAGCGCAGCCTGTACATCGACGCCAGCGGCGTACGCTTCCTGAACGACGAGGAAGAAGTGCGCATGACCCAGGTGCACTTGCTCAGCGGCTATATCAGCCGCAAGCAGGCCGAACTCAAGGCCTGGAACGAGGCTCAGGGCCACAGCGCGCAACTGTCGGCCAACCGTCGGCGCATGACCAACCTCGGCACCTTCCGCGCCTACGCACTGGCATACCTGCAAAGCCACCCGGACATCCAGCCGAACATGACCTGCATGGTGCGCCAGATGCAAACCACCGCCCAGGGCGTGCCGCTGGAGATCTACTGCTTTACCCGCACCACGGCGTGGGGCGATTACGAGCGGATCCAGGGCGATATCTTCGATTATCTATTGGCAGTGTTGCCGGAGTTCGGGCTGAGCCTGTATCAGCAGCCGAGCGGCAACGACCTGCGCGCCGGCGTGCTGCCGGCGTTGGCCGGAGCCACGCAGGTACCCGTCGCCGAAACGGCATGAGTGATGCAAACGGGATTACGGCAGTGACGCCGTAATCTCCTTGCGGCAAACCTCAAGCACTTCATCGGCCAGTGCGGAATCATCCGGGCACGCCCGCGACAGCATGATTGCGCCGATGGCATGAGCCATGCTGTCGAGCATTTTCGCGCGCACGCCTTCTTGTGGCGTCTCATGAGCTGCGTTGTACTTTGCTTCCAGGGCCTGCAGGGTATTTTCCAAACCGTCGGCAAAGGTCGCCTTCAGCGTGTCCGATTGACGGGCGGCATCGGCACACAACGCCGCCAATGTGCATCCGCCGCCGCGATGGTCGCGGTGCTGCCTGGACAGGTAAACCTCGAAAAACTGCTCCACCTCCATCTCCGCGCTGTCGGCCAGTGACTGCGCCAGACTGTTAGCGGCTGCTTCCGCCATCAAGTCCGCCTTGGAACCGAAGTGCTTGTAAAAGCCGCCTTGGGTAAAACCGGCCGCAGCCATCAACTCGGCCACGCCCACCCCATCGAAACCCCGCTCGCGGAACAGCTCCGAAGCTGTCGCGACGATATGGGCCCGATTGCTCTGTGACTGCGCCTTGGTGATCTTCATGTCTGTGGTCCTGCCAGCTTGCGAGATAGGTATATTACTATGATGTCGATCATAATCAAAACCGTTGACAGCTTTGATTATGATCGACATCATAAAAACTCCTCGCACTCACAGAGCATCACACCATGAGCACTTCCAACACCGTTCTGATCACTGGCGCTTCGACCGGCATTGGCGCCGCCTACGCCGAACGTTTTGCCGCACGCGGCCACGACCTCGTATTGGTGGCCCGTGACATCACGCGCCTGGAAGCGCTCGCCGCCAGGCTGCGTGAGCACCACGCCGTCAGCGTTGATATCCTCCCGGCCGACCTGACCCAAAGCGCTGACCTTGCCGCAGTTGAAGCGCGCCTGCGCGATGACGCCAGCATTGGCACGCTAGTCAATAATGCAGGCGCCGCGCAGTCCGGCAGTTTTATTGAACAGTCCACCGAAAGCGTCGCGCAGTTGGTCGCCCTCAACACCACGGCGCTGGTACGCCTGGCCAGTGCCATCGCCCCGCGCCTGGCGGCAGCCGGCAACGGCGCGATCATCAACATTGGCTCGGTAGTAGGCCTGGCCCCGGAATTTGGCATGACGGTGTACGGCGCGACCAAGGCGTTCGTACTGTTCCTGTCCCAGGGCATGAGCCTGGAACTGGCGCCCAAAGGCGTGTACGTGCAAGCCGTGCTACCCGCTGCCACGCGTACCGAGATCTGGGAGCGTGCGGGCATTGATATCAACACCCTCACGGACGTGATGGAAGTGGGTGATCTGGTGGACGCGGCGCTGGTCGGTTTCGACCGCCGCGAGCCGGTAACCATTCCACCGTTGCAGGATGGCGCCCGTTGGGACGCGTTGCAGGCTGCGCGGCAAGGCTTGCTGGCGCAGATCAAGCAGTCCCAGGTTGCCGAGCGTTACCTGGTCAACGCCTGATCAACCGGTAGCAGGCGTGCTCCGCGCCTGCCCTTCTCACCGAAGCAACGAGCGTTGAACCATGAAGGCATTTTCCATCGAACGGTACGGCAAGCAGCCCGGCCGCCTCATCGAGGCCCCCGCGCCTGTTGTGGGTGAACATGACGTGCTGGTTCAGGTGCGGGCCAGCAGCGTTAATGTGCTGGATGCAAAGATCGCCAAGGGCGAATTCAAACTGATCCTGCCCTATGCGATGCCGTTGACACTCGGCAATGACCTGGCCGGCGTGGTGCTCAGCGTCGGCGCGGCGGTACGACGCTTCAAGCCGGGGGACGAAGTCTACGCCCGCCCGCCCCAGCAGCGTATCGGCACCTTCGCTGAGTTGATTGCCGTGCACGAAGACGCACTGGCGCGCAAACCCGACAACATCACCATGGAGCAAGCCGCGGCCCTGCCCCTGGTCGCGCTCACGGCGTGGCAGGTGCTGGTGGAAACCGCGAAGCTGAAGAAAGGCCAGAAAGTGTTCATTCATGCGGGCTCAGGCGGAGTGGGCAGTATCGCCATTCAGCTGGCCAAGCATTTGGGCGCTTTTGTCGCCACCACCACCAGCACCGCCAATGTCGAGTGGGTCAAGGCGTTGGGCGCGGATGTAGTGATCGACTACAAACAGCAAGCCTTCGAGGCCGTGCTGCGGGATTACGATGTGGTGCTGAACAGCCTGGGCCCAGATGCGCTGGCCAAGTCACTGAAGATTCTCAAGCCCGGCGGTCAGCTCATCTCCATCTCCGGGCCGCCGACACCCGCCTTCGCCCGCGCCCAGAACCTGCCCTGGGTATTAGGCCTGGTCATGGGCCTGTTGAGCAGCGGTATCCGCAGGAAAGCACGCAAGCAAGGCGTGAGCTATGAGTTTGTCTTCATGCGTGCCAGTGGCGCACAACTGGATGAAATCACCGCGCTGGTCGAGTCCGGCAGTCTCCGGCCGGTTATCGACCGTACCTTTCCATTCGAATCCACAGCGGCGGCCCTGGACTATGTCGAACAAGGCCGCGCCAAAGGCAAGGTGGTGATCACGATGGAGACGGCACCGCCCGACGCACACCCAGCCGGCTGATCCAAACCGCCCCCAGAATCACCAGACCGCCCAGGGCCAAACGGCCCAGCGGTTCGTGCTGGTTCCAGATCAGCAGGTTCAGCAGCAACCCCACCGGCACATGCAGGTTGTTCATCACCGCCAGGGTGCCGCCATTGACCAGGCAAGCACCCTTGTTCCACCAGTACATGCCCAGCGCGGTGCTGACCAACCCGAGGAACACCAGCACCCCCCATTGCAGCGGCGCTTGCGGCAGGAAGTCAGCCTTGCCGAACAGCAGGAATGCCGGCAACACCACCAACAAGGCACCCAGGTAGAAATAACCGAAACGCCGGAAGTGCGGCTGGTCACTGGGATAACGCGCCACCAGGTGCTTGTACATGACTTGCCCGGCGGCGTAGGTGAAGTTGGCCAATTGCAGCAGCAAGAACCCCATCAGGAAGTGCGGGGTGATCTGATCGAAACGAATCACCGCCGCACCGCCCACCGCCACCAGGGCCGCCACCAGCGCCCAGGGATTGAAGCGGCGATTAAGCGCGTCCTCGATCAGGGTCACATGCAGCGGCGTGAGGATGGTGAACAGCAGCACTTCCGGCACCGTCAGCACGCGAAAGCTCAGGTACAGGCAGACGTAGGTCACGCCGAACTGCAATGCACCGATCACCAACATGCCGCGCATGAACGCGGGCTCCACCGAGCGCCAGCGCGTCAGCGGGATAAAGATCAGCCCGGCCAGCACCACGCGCACCAGCACCGCAAAGTAGCTGTCGACGTGACCGGCGAGGTATTCGCCGATCAAGCTGAAGGAAAATGCCTGAATCAGGGTGACAACCAGTAGATAGCCCATGCGCGCCTCGTTTCGAATGGGCGCGACATTAAAGCTTTTTGGGGGTTGAAGAAACTCGGCGCAAAAAAAACCCGACCTCGCTAAAGCGGCAGTCGGGCAGGAGCACTCAGGAGCAAAAAGTGCAAAGGGAGGTTCGATACGCGTACTTGAAGGGTTTGCGTGGGGCTATATAAGCAGCACGGGATTATCTGACGATTAACGCCTCAGGCCACCTGGGCCAGCAGTGCCTTGGCGTGATTGACGCCCTTCTCCTGGAAGTCGCCGCCCAGGTTGACGCCTTCGGCGTGAATGAAGGTGACGTCATGAATGCCAATAAATGCCATGACCTGGCGCAGGTACGGTTCCTGGTGATCCGAGGTAGCACCCGTGTGAATACCGCCGCGTGCGGTGAGCACGATGGCGCGCTTGCCGGTCAACAGGCCCTGGGGCCCAGTGGCGGTGTATTTGAAAGTCACACCGGCCCGCAACACGTGATCCAGCCAGGCTTTGAGGGTGCTGGGGATAGCGAAGTTGTACATCGGCGCGGCCATCACCAACACGTCGGCGGCCAGCAGTTCGTCAGTCAACTCGTTGGAGCGGTCCAGGGACACCTGTTCGTCGTCGTTACGCTGCTCCGCCGGTTTCATCCAACCGCCCAGCAGGTTGGCATCCAGGTGGGGTACCGGATTGAGCGCAACGTCGCGCACGGTGATACGGTCTGCCGGATAGGCGACTTGCCATTGGCTGATGAACTGTTGGGTGAGCTGGCGGGAAATGGAATCCTGCTGGCGCGCACTGCTTTCGATGATCAGAACATTGGACATGGCTTCGTAGGCTCCATCGGTAATTGCTGTAAGTCGATGGAGAGAAGGTTAACCAGGGCCTATTCGATAAAAAAGCGCAAAAAACTGCTACAACCCATCTAGAAATTCGTTTATAAGCGGAGTATTCCTGTGGGCATGCCCCGCTACCGCTTTATTTTGGCGCGCAGTCCAAGGCAATGCGCATCTTGATGATGGCGCGGTTGAACTTGACCGTGGTGTTGGTGCTTTTGCCTGCCGGCACAGTCACGGTGCGACGGCGTGGCGATTCCGGGCCGTTGGTGAAGGTAACCTTGCACACCGCGTCCTGGGTACCGTAGTTGTTCAGCTGGATCGAACTGATGTCGCCGTCCACATCGGAGGCGGTGTAATCAATGCTCACGCCATCGATCTTTTTCGTCACGTCGATAGGGTAGGCAAACGCGCTCATCGGCAGCAGCGCCAGCAACACACAACACAATTTTCTCATTCGGCAGTCTCCAATAAGGACCGCCAGCTTAGGACAAGAGGAGCTCATCTTGAAAGCGCCCCGCGTTACCCTCGATCAATGGCGCACCTTGCAAGCCGTGGTCGATCATGGCGGCTTTGCCCAAGCCGCCGAAGCGCTGCACCGTTCGCAATCTTCAGTGAGCTACACCGTAGCGCGCATGCAGGACCAACTCGGTGTCCCCTTGCTGCGTATCGACGGGCGCAAGGCGGTGCTGACCGAGGCCGGTGAAGTGCTGCTGCGCCGATCCCGCCAACTGGTGAAAAACGCCAGCCAACTGGAAGACCTCGCCCATCACATGGAGCAGGGCTGGGAAGCCGAAGTGCGCCTGGTGGTGGATGCCGCCTACCCCAGCGCACGCCTCGTTCGCGCGCTGACCGCCTTTATGCCCCAAAGCCGTGGCTGCCGGGTGCGCCTGCGCGAAGAAGTGCTGTCCGGTGTCGAAGAGTTGCTGCTCGACGGCATGGCGGACCTGGCCATTTGCGGGTTTATCATCCCGGGCTACCTGGGCACGGAAATGAGCGATGTGGAGTTTGTCGCCGTGGCCCACCCCGATCACTCGCTGCATCGCCTCAACCGTGAGCTGAGTTTCCACGACCTGGAGAGCCAGATGCAGGTGGTGATCCGTGACTCGGGCCGCCAGCAACCTCGCGACGTCGGCTGGCTCGGCGCCGAACAGCGCTGGACTGTCGGCAGCCTCGCTACCGCCGCCACCTTCGTCGGCAGCGGCCTGGGCTTTGCCTGGCTGCCCCGGCACATGATCGAGCGCGAACTCAAGGAAGGCGTGCTCAAGCAGCTTCCCCTGGAAAAAGGTGGCAGTCGCAACCCGACGTTTTACCTGTACTCCAACAAAGACAAACCCTTGGGGCCCGCCACGCAGATCCTCGTGGAATTGCTGCGCACCTTTGACACCGCTCCCCTGGACGCGCCCTTCGCCGCTCCCCAACAAGCCTGAAACGGAGTTCATCCATGGCCTGGTTCGATCATGAAGGCTGCAGCCTGCATTACGAGGAATACGGCCATGGCACCCCCCTGATCCTGATCCACGGCCTGGGCTCCAGCAGCCAGGATTGGGAACTGCAAATACCGGTACTCGCCCGCCACTACCGCCTGATCGTGGTTGACGTGCGCGGCCATGGTCGCTCGGACAAACCCCGGGAGCGCTACAGCATCAAAGGGTTTACCTTCGACCTGGTCGCCCTGATCGAACACCTGGACCTGCCAGCGGCCCACGTGGTGGGTTTATCCATGGGCGGCATGATCGCCTTCCAACTGGCGGTGGATGAACCCCTGCGGGTCAAGAGCCTGTGCATCGTCAACAGCGCGCCTGAGGTCAAGGTGCGCAGTGCCGACGACTATTGGCAGTGGGCCAAACGCTGGACCCTGGCCCGCGTGCTCAGCCTGGGCACCATCGGCAAGGCCTTGGGCGATCGGCTGTTCCCAAAACCTGAGCAGGCCGACCTGCGCCGCAAGATGGCCGAACGCTGGGCAAGCAACGACAAACGTGCTTATCTCGCCAGCTTCGACGCCATTGTGGGCTGGGGCGTGCAGGAACAACTGTCGAGAATTGCCTGTCCAACCCTGGTCATCAGCGCCGACCATGACTACACCCCCGTGGCGCAGAAAGAAATCTATGTAAAACTGCTGCCCGATGCGCGGCTGGTGGTCATCGAAGATTCCCGCCATGCCACGCCCTTGGATCAACCCGAGGTCTTTAACGCGACCTTGCTCGAGTTTCTAAAGACCGTCGAAACCACTACCCAGGATCACTGACCCATGCTGAAAAAAATCGCCTTCTTTGCCGGTTCCGCCCTGTTCGCTGCCAACCTGATGGCGGCCGAGCCGGCCAAGGCGCCACACGTGCTGCTCGACACCACCAACGGCCAGATTGAAATCGAACTGGACCCGGTCAAGGCGCCCATCAGCACCAAGAACTTTTTGACCTATGTCGACAAGGGCTTCTACACCAACACAATCTTTCACCGCGTGATCCCAGGCTTCATGGTCCAGGGCGGCGGGTTCACCCAGCAAATGGCGCAAAAGCCGACCGAAGCGCCGATCAAGAACGAAGCCAGCAATGGCCTGCATAACGTGCGTGGCACCTTGTCCATGGCTCGCACCAATGACCCGAACTCGGCCACCAGCCAATTCTTCATCAACGTGGCCGACAATGCTTTCCTCGACCCGGGCCGCGATGCCGGTTATGCCGTGTTCGCCAAAGTGGTCAAGGGCATGGACGTGGTCGACATCATCGTCAACTCCCAGACCACCACCAAGCAAGGCATGCAGAACGTGCCTATCGATCCTGTGATCATCAAGTCGGCCAAGCGCATCGACTGAGGTCTGCAGGCAGCTTTGCACGGTGCCCGCATGGCACCGTGCACCTTTGAAAGGAGAGCCCGCCCGGCGGGCGTCAAACCCAATGCTCTATCGTCGCTTTGAACAACTGATCGATATTTTCCGCGACGCCCCCAGCGCGGCCCCTCCCGAAAAAGTCCTGCCCTTCTATCTTTATTACCTGCGCCAGGTGTGGCCGTGCTTCGCCGCACTGCTGGTGGTGGGGCTGGTCGGCGCCCTGATCGAAGTTGCGTTGTTCAGCTACCTGAGCCGCATCATCGACCTGGCCCAGGGCACGCCACCAGCGAATTTTTTCCAGATCCACAGCGCAGAGCTGATCTGGATGGCCGTGGTCGCCCTGTTGTTGCGCCCGCTCTTCAACGGCCTGCATGACTTGCTGGTGCACCAGACCATCAACCCTGGCATGACCAGCCTGATTCGCTGGCAGAACCACAGCTACGTGCTCAAGCAGAGCCTGAATTTCTTTCAAAACGATTTCGCCGGGCGCATCGCCCAGCGGATCATGCAAACCGGCAACTCCTTGCGTGACTCGGCGGTGGCGACCGCGGAGGCTATCTGGCACGTGTCGATCTACGCCATCAGTGCCCTGGTGTTGTTTGCCGAGGCCGACTGGCGGCTGATGATTCCGCTGATCACCTGGATCGTTTGCTACAGCCTGGCCCTGCGTTACTTCGTACCTCGGGTGAAAGAACGCTCGGTGGTCTCCTCGGAGGCGCGCTCCAAGTTGATGGGCCGAATCGTCGACGGCTACACCAATATCACCACTTTGAAGCTGTTCGCCCATACGCAGAACGAACAGGAATACGCCAAGCAAGCGATCATCGAGCAGACCGAAAAAACCCAACTGGCCGCACGCGTGCTCACCAGCATGGACACCGTGATCTGTATTCTGAACGGCCTGCTGATTGTCACCACTACTGGCCTGGCCCTGTGGCTGTGGACCCAGTCGCTGATTTCCGTGGGCGCGATTGCCCTGGCCACCGGCCTGGTGATCCGCATCGTCAACATGTCCGGCTGGATCATGTGGGTGGTCAACGGCATCTTCGAAAACATCGGCATTGTGCAAGACGGCCTGAAGACCATCGCCCAGCCACTGGCCGTTATCGATCGTGAAAACGCTCCGCGCCTGACGGTACCCCACGGCCAGGTACGCTTTGAGCAAGTGGACTTCCACTACGGCAAGAAGAGCGGAATCATTGGCGGCCTCAACCTCGAGATCAAGGCCGGGGAAAAGATCGGCTTGATCGGCCCATCCGGCGCGGGCAAGTCGACGCTGGTCAACCTGCTGCTGCGCCTTTACGACCTGCAGGGCGGGCGCATCCTCATCGACGGCCAGGACATCGCCGAGGTCGCCCAGGAGAGCCTGCGCGCACAAATCGGCATGATCACCCAAGACACCTCGTTGCTGCACCGCTCGATCCGCGACAACCTGCTGTATGGCAAGCCCGACGCGACAGACGAAGAACTGTGGGCGGCGGTGCACAAGGCCCGCGCCGATGAATTCATCCCGCTGCTGTCGGATTCCGAGGGCCGCACCGGGCTGGATGCCCATGTGGGTGAACGCGGGGTGAAACTCTCCGGCGGGCAACGCCAACGTATCGCTATCGCCCGCGTGCTGCTCAAGGACGCGCCGATCCTGATCATGGACGAAGCCACCTCCGCGCTGGACTCGGAAGTGGAAGCGGCGATCCAGGAGAGCCTGGAAACCCTGATGCAGGGCAAGACGGTGATCGCGATTGCACACCGGTTGTCGACCATCGCACGAATGGACCGCCTGGTGGTGCTGGAAAAAGGCCAGATTGCCGAAAGCGGCAGCCATTCCGAGTTGCTGGCATACGGCGGGCTTTATTCGCGGTTATGGCAGCATCAGACCGGGGGGTTTGTCGGCATAGACTGATTTTGCTGGGTAAAGCCCCGCTCAATTCCGAACAATTCTGACAGCTTTCTCTATCTGGCTGGTCTTGCGACACAATCCTGCTGTACTGCAATCAGGCCCCAGGATGGCCCTGATTTAAGGCAGCAGGGAAGCCACACAGACCGTTAATCAGATAGAGCAATCTAAGGAAGTGTTCATGTCACTGTTCAAACGTTCCGTAACGGAAGGACTGGGTACGTTTTGGCTGGTGTTGGGTGGCTGCGGGAGTGCGGTGTTGGCCGCAGCGTTCCCCAACGTCGGCATCGGCCTGCTCGGCGTATCCCTGGCCTTTGGGCTCACGGTGCTCACCATGGCATTTGCCATCGGGCATATCAGCGGCTGTCACCTTAACCCGGCCGTCTCGGTGGGGTTGGTGGTCGGCGGCAGATTCCCGGCCAAGGAGTTGCCGGCCTACATCGTGTCGCAAGTGATCGGTGGCGCCATCGCCGCCGCACTGCTGTACTTCATCGCCAGCGGCAAACCCGGGTTCGAACTGGCCTCCGGGCTGGCAAGCAATGGTTATGGCGAGCATTCACCCGGTGGTTATTCAATGGCGGCAGGCTTTGTCTGTGAGCTGGTGATGACGGCGATGTTCGTGCTGATCATCCTTGGCGCCACCGACCGTCGAGCCCCGGCAGGCTTCGCGCCCATCGCCATTGGCCTGGGGCTGACGCTGATCCACCTGATCTCCATCCCGGTGACCAACACCTCGGTCAACCCGGCCCGCAGCACAGGGCCTGCGTTGATTGTCGGCGGCTGGGCGCTGCAGCAATTGTGGCTGTTCTGGCTCGCGCCGATCCTCGGCGCGGTGATCGGCGGCATTACGTACCGATGGTTGGGTGCAGAAAAAACCGCTTGACCCAATCCCTGCAGGAGCGAGCTTGCTCGCGAAAAACGCCAACGATGACGCAGTGCTTATAGCTGTAAACCCGCGTCGTCTGCACGTTCTTCGCGAGCAAGCTCGCTCCTACAGGGTGTTTTACTGGCTGACTTCAATTGAATGCGCTTCAACCTTGGTGGGCTTGCATGTACTGACGCAACAATTGATTAATACGTGTCTGATATCCGGTGCCTTGGCCTTTGAACCACTCCAGAACATCGGCATCCAGTCGAATGGTCACGGCCTGCTTCACCGGAACACGTAACTCGGCGCGTCGAAAAAATTCGGCGTCCAGCTCAGGAATATCGCTGGTGTCGATTTCTTTATCATTCATGTTGGCCAGGCGCTCCCAATCAGTTTTCGATGTTTGCGTCATAGTATTTGGCCTCCTTCTTGGTTGCTTTTCGCGCAGATATGATACGGATCACATCACCACACCGCTCGGTATATACGACCACACCCATTAACAATTTGATCCAGCCAATACTGATCCAACGCTCTTCGCCATAATCTGCCCGATCATCGCGCAAGGCCAGCATTGGATGCCGAAAAATATCTGGGACGTCGTTAAAGTCGATGCCGTGCTTAGAAATATTGGCTTTGTTCTTAGATTCATCCCACTCAAAATGCATGACACATCCTGTATGTACGTCTGTACATACAGATTAGCGGTTTTATTGTTAGTCAGCAGGGTTGCCAGACCGATGGTTCAGACCTGCCGATAAGGCAGGGCCGCCCTCGCCTCTTCGGCATACGCCAGAATCCCGACCCGTTCGCGCTCAAGAAAATCTTCCACAGCGTTCTTCAACCCAGGGTGGCGCAGGTAGTGCCATGACCGCGTAATCACCGGCTCAAACCCGCGAATCAATTTGTGCTCACCCTGGGCACCCGCATCGAAGCGTTGCAGGCCGTGAGCGATGGCGTAGTCCATGCCTTGGTAGAAACAGGTCTCGAAATGCAGGCGGTCGAACTCCGCCAGGCAACCCCAGTAGCGGCCGTAGAAGCTGTCGCCACCGATCAGGCTGAAGGCCATCGCCACCGGGCGCGTGCCTTGTTTGGCCAAGACTACGCGTATGGCTGCGGGCATGCGCTCAGCCAACAGGCTGAAAAATGCGCGGGTCAGGTAGGGCGATTGCCGACGCACCGCGTAGGTGTTGGCGTAGCAGGCGTAAACAAAATCCCACTGGGATTCGCTCAGCTCATGGCCTTGCAACCACTCGAACTCGATACCCTGCCCTGCCACTTGTTCGCGCTCTTTGCGCATCTGTTTGCGCTTGCGTGAACTCAGGGCGTCAAGGAAATCCTGGAAGTCGCGATAACCACGGTTCTGCCAATGAAACTGACAACCCAGGCGTTGCAACCAACCGGGGTGTTGGGCCATGGCTTCATCGGCGAGGGCATCGGTAAAGTTGATATGGGCGCTCGACAGGCCCTCGATCTCCAGATACCCCGGCAGGCTATTAAGCAATTCGAAAGCGTCTGCGGCACTGGCAGCCAATACGCGCGGCCCACCGACCGGGCTGAACGGCACGGCCGTCAGCAACTTGGGGTAATAGTCGATGCCGGCGCGCTCGCAAGCGTCGGCCCAGCCGTGATCGAACACGTACTCGCCATAAGAATGCCATTTGCGATAACCCGGCAATGCCGCCATCAACCGGTCGCCTTCCCAGTGCAGCAAGTGCTCCGTCTGCCAGCCCGAATGCGGGCCGATGCTGGCGCTGTCTTCCAGCGCACTGAGAAACCCATGCTGCATAAACGGCTGGGCCTGTGGCATCAGGGCATCCCACGTGTGCGCAGCGATATCGGACAGGCTGTCCAGGCGTTGCAGCGGCATCGGCATCCTCATCGTTTCTTGGCATGAAAACCTGGGGAGTATCGCTGATCACAGCCGCGCACACATCCTCAAAACACGCGGACAGACGTCAAAACCCTTAGTTCCGTAGCGTAACGATTTGTCATCTAGATGAAATCACTTAGCCACTACTCCGTCATAAACGGTCGCGATACTGACGCCAGTTTTTAGAGCGTCCGGGTCTACCGGGCGACATTTTTTCCGTCCGTCATGGGTCGGTTGTGTCCTGGAGGGTGTTGCCCTCCCTCCTCACTTTCGGAGATTGATATGCGTCTTGCTTCCACTAAAACTGCGGCGGTCCTGTGTGGCGGCCTGTTGCTGGCACTGAGCGTTCCGGCCAGCGCTGCAGTCGACGCTAAATTGCTCGACATGCTCAAGGCCAACGGCCAGATCACCGCGGCACAGTACACCGAACTGCAAATGGAACTGGCCAGGGATCAGAAAGAGCAGCAGATCGCACGCCAGGCTCAACAAGAGACCAACGAGCAGATCGCGGCCACTGCGAAAAAAACCAACGAGCTGAGCAGCTTCGACCAGAAATTGGCTTGGGCAGCCAAGACCCAGTTCAAGGGTGACGTGCGCTTCCGCCAGGAAACCATCAAGATCGACGGCGAGCCCAACAACGGTGGGCGTGACAAGGACCGTCAACGTATCCGTGCCCGCCTGGGTGCCTACACCGAAATCAACCCGCAAGTGGACACTGGTATCCGTATCGCCACCGGCGGCGGCGATGATGCACGCTCCACCAACCAGGACCAGGATGGTTACTTCGATAAGAAGTCGATCTGGCTGGACCTCGGCTACATCGACTACCACCCGGACCAGATCAAGAACCTGCACGTGATCGGCGGCAAGATGCTGCAGCCGTGGGTGAACATGGGCGATGTGATCTGGGATAGCGACATCAACCCTGAAGGCCTGGCCGTCACCTACAAATACCCACTGGGTAGCAGCGCTGAGCTGTTCGGCAGCCTGGGTAACTACAACCTCAAGGACAACGTGGACGGTGACGGCGTGCAATTTCGCCATGACCTGCGCCTGACGTCCGGCCAGTTGGGCACGCGGTTCTCGGTCACCGACAACCTGAAAATGACCTTGGGCGGCAGTATCTACGCCTACAAGAATGACGAGGACAGCCGCTGCACAACCACCACCACGCCTTGCGCACTGGCGGTCAACGGCAACTCGGCCAACAATGAATTCCGCCTGTACGAAGGCTTTGCGCAAGCAGACATCGGTGGCCTGGCCGTGCCGCTGTCGTTCTACGGCCAATACGTGAAAAACAACGATGCGGTGACCGACCAGGACACCGCCTGGTTGCTGGGTGCCAAGTCCAAGGTGTTCGGTTTGAACCTGGACTACAACTACCGCGACGTTCAACGTAATGCCGTCGTAGGCGCCTTCACCGATTCGGACTTCGCCAACGGCACCACCGGCTCGCGCGGTCACAAGATGAAAGTCAGCTACGACATCGACAAGAACTTCGCCATTGGCGCCACCTACTTCCTGACCAAGGCTGACTTCGCCAGCCGGACCCAGCGGGATGCCGATACCAACACCTTGCAGCTGGATGCTGAAGCCAAGTTCTAACGCTTAACATGTAGGAGCGAGCAAGCTCGCTCCTATGTATGGACTCGCCCCCACTTTCAACCCGCTTTTCAAACATTGGTACCCGGTTGCATCTATGTATCAGGCCTATCCGAGGAAGCTCCAAACAGCTTCTGGCCAACATTGGATCAGCTCGCGATCTGCCCATTACAAAAAGGCCTCAAGGGCCGGTAGGAGCGCAGGCATCAATTCGCGACGGTCTGACCAGGGGTCAATGTTCGTTAGCACGGGTTGGAGCGGCTAAACGCCCCGGTGGCAGAACTCTGTAAATCAGTGGCTCATCGCAGCCTCCTGACTATTGCCTGGCTGACGTCGATAAGTTTGGTCGTTTTGCAAGAGCCGCCAGAGGATACGCAGATTGCGGTTGGCCAAACGCACCGCCGCCTCCTTGCGCCCTAGGCGAGATACCCAACGCTGTAGCCGCTGGTCGTCTGGCTGTTCTGAATCCGGTCGCACCTGTCTTAACACGGCGTGGGCCCCCTGGACCGCCAGACTGCGCAAATACGCATCACCCTTCTTGCTCATCTTGCCGAGCCGGATTTTTTCTCCGCTGCTGTGCTGGCTGGGCACCAGCCCGAAGTAGGCGGCGAACTGTCGGGCATTTGCGAAGCGTTCAGGCTCAGTCTGCTTGGCCAACAGTGCTGTGGCTATGATCGGGCCAACTCCGCGCACCGTCATCAATCGCTTGGCTGTCTCATCGTTCTTCGCCGCTGTTTCGAGCCGACCGGTCAACACGTTGACGCGTTCGCCCAAATGAACCCATTCAACTAGCAGTTCGGCGATTAGTTCGCGCAGCAAATCGGGTAATGGCTGAGTGGCGTCTTCCAGTATTCGCGGGATACGTTGGCTGATGGCCATTTCGCCTTGGGGCATGGATACTCCCTGCTCCAGCAGTAAGCCGCGCATCTGATTACCGACTGCCGTACGTCGCCGTATATATCCCTGTCGGGCCCGATGCAGCGCTTGCATTGCGAGCGCCGCCGCACTTTTGACCGGTACGGCAGATATCCTGCAGTCGCGTCCAGCACGCAGGATCGCCAACGCATCGTTGCGATCATTTTTCGGACCGCTGCGATGAGTGGCCACATGCTGAGCCGGTAGGATGCGCACTGAATTGCCCTGCGTTTGCAGCAATCGCGCCCATGCCTGAGCACCTGGCCCGGTTTCCACCAGTACCGTCACGCTTGCTGGAAGCTTAAGAAGAAAGGCTTGAAAGGCCTCGCGTGACTTAATCCGATCCTCGAATATCACCTGGCCAAGCGCATTCTCGCCGGCAACCTGGAAGACCTTTTTGGCAAGGTCTACCGCAACGTTTACGCAAGTAGATACATCGGCTGACAAAGACTGATTGATCGTCGTATGCTTTTTCATGGGCTCGCCCTCGCTGTCGTTGGCTTCTATAAGAATGCCACCGTGGCGCATAGACGCCTCGGCTTGGGCGAGTCCATCTAATTACATGATGTCTTTACGCCGCTCGGCGGCCAGTTGTTCGGCCAGCGCATCAACACCCTCCACCGGCTCCTGCGGCATACGCTTGAGCGTTGCCTGCATCAGGCGCATCTGACGGATAAAGCGCCGGCAGTTCGGACAAAACATCAAGTGATGACGCACCAGCAGACGCTCCCGAAAGGTCAATTGCCCATCGAGATAGTCACTGGAACGCGCTACTTGTTCTTTACAGGTCAACATTCGCCCGTTTCCTCAAAATGCTCCACCGTGGCGAAGACTTTAAGCCGCGCTCGATGCAACAGCACACGGACGTTGGAGAGTGAAAGGGTCAGAAGATTACAGATTTCTTCCAGTTCCAGGCCCTGGCGTTCACGCAGTACCAGCACACTGCTTTGCAATTCGGACAAACTCAGAATCGTATGCTCCAGGCATTTGCGCAGTTCATCTTCGGTCAGCAGCGCTTCCGGGGTGTCCTGGTGCCAGGCATACGGGGCGACAGCCCAATGGCCATCATCTGGGCTGAAGCGATCATCACCAATGGTGCCGTGGGGTGAAGGCAAATCGTCGAGCAGTACTTCCCGACGATTCTGTTTATAACGACCTTTGGCAGCGTTGGCGGTAATGGTCAACAGCCACGTCTTCAGGCTTGATCGCCCTTCGAACCTGGCCAGGTTGCGTACCACTGAAACCCAGGCGTCTTGCACGATTTCATCGGCGTGGCGCTGGCCAACGATGGCATAGGCCACCGCCCGCATTGCGCTCTGATAAGTGGTGACCAATTCCTTATAGGCCCGCTGCTCCCCCTTGAGCAGGCGTTCAAGCAGGTGCGCGTCGTCCGCTGCTGGCATCGTTTACCTCAATCTTGCCGTGGAAATACGGTCAATGTGGGAGCTGGCTTGCCTGCGATCCAGACAACTCGGTGATTCAGGCACACCGAGCCGATGCCTTCGCAGGCAAGCCAGCTCCCACAGTTGACCGCCTCCGGCCACACACTCAGCGTTTGCGCAGGATCACACTGCCAATCGAATACCCGGCGCCAAAGGAGCTGAGTACGGCAACCGCGCCCTTGGGCAGGTCATCCTGATAAGTGTGAAACGCAATCACCGAGCCGGCCGAGCTGGTATTGGCGTAAGTATCGAGGATCACTGGCGCTTCTTCCACCGACGCGTCGCGCCCCAGCAGTTTTTTCACGATCAGGTGGTTCATGCTCAGGTTGGCCTGGTGCAGCCAGAAACGCTTCACATCAGTCACGCTCAGCTGGTTTTCTGCCAAGTGTTCGCCGATCAATTCGGCCACCATCGGGCAAACATCACGGAATACCTTGCGGCCTTCCTGCACGAATAGCTTGTCGGGGGCGCCGATGCCCTCTTCCGCCGTGCGGTTGAGAAACCCGAAGTTGTTGCGAATGTTGTTGGAAAACTTGGTCAGCAGCTTGGTGCTCACCACATCGAACTGATGTTCGGACGTCGCCAGGTCAGCACGCTCCAGGATCACCGCCGTGGCGGCATCACCGAAGATAAAATGGCTGTCACGGTCACGAAAGTTCAGGTGGCCGGTGCAGACTTCCGGGTTGACCATCAGGATCGCCCGGGCTTGGCCCAACTGGATGCTATTGGCCGCGTTCTGGATGCCGAAGGTGGCCGAGGAACACGCCACGTTCATGTCGAAGCCGAAACCCTGAATACCCAAGGCTTCCTGGACTTCAATGGCGATCGCCGGGTAGGCACGTTGCAGGTTGGAGCAGGCGACAATCACGCCATCAATGTCGGCGGCGGTCTTGCCGGCGCGCTGCAGGGCTTGTTCGGCGGCACCGATGGCCATCTGGCAAAGCACCGACCATTCGTCGTTGCTGCGCTCGGGCAGGCGCGGCGCCATGCGCTGCGGATCGAGGATGCCGTCTTTGTCCATCACAAAACGGCTCTTGATGCCGGATGCCTTTTCGATGAATGCCGCGCTCGACTCGGTCAGCGCCTGCACCTCGCCACGTTCGATAGCGGCGGCGTTGTCGGCGTTGAACTGTTGTACGTAGGCATTGAAAGACTGCACCAGCTCTTCGTTGGAGATGCTGTTGGCCGGGGTGTACAGGCCGGTGCCGCTGATGACGACGTTATGCACGGTCGTTCCTCTAAATCTGTCAGGCAGAAGATATTGGTACCGTCGTACCAAAATTAAAGTCGTTTGATGTCATCCAGCGGGCATCAAACTGGCAATGCTTTTATTCAATCTTGTAACCGCGAAGTTTGCCACAACCCCGGGGGTTTGGCGCTATAGCGCCAGACAATCACCTCAATGGCCCTGCCCGGTTCTGAAACCGGGGTAATTTCAGGGCTCTACCTGACACCACTGCTTGCTCAAGCGCTTATCGGAAATCGGCACCTTGGTGCCCAACTGCTGGGCAAACAACGACACTCGGTATTCCTCCAGCCACCAGCGGTATAGCTCCAGCTGCGGGTCGCGCTTGCCTTCTTGGGTGTGTTTGTTCAGGCGGTTCTGGTACTGCGCCCACAGGCCGCCCAATTCGCTGCTCCACACGCGGTCCTTTTGCACCTGGCTCGGCAGTTTTTCCAGGCGCAGTTCGATGGCCTTGAGGAAACGCGGCAGTTCCTTGAACCACTGGGCCGGGGTTTCCCGCACAAAACCTGGATACACCAGGTTGCTCAGTTGCTGCTTGATATCGTTCAAGGCCACGGCCTGGGCCAGATCGATCTTGCCTTTGAAGCGTTTTTGCAGGCCGTGCCAGAGCTTCAGCACTTCCAGGGTCAGGCGCGCCAAGCGTTCGGCGTGCTCGGTCCAACTGCCGCGCTTGCGTTCAGCCAAGGCTGCCAGGCCAGCGCCGTCCCGTGGCAGGCTATCTTCGCCTTCAAGTACGCAGGTATCGAGGCTGGCCAGCAGGATGTCTTCCACCAGCGTGTCGATACGCCCCAGTTCACGGTACATCAAGCCCAACTCGGTCAAGCCCGGCAATTTACCGCGCAGGAATTTCGCCGGTTCCGCCAATTGCTGCATCAGCAGGCGCTGCAAGGCGCGACGGTGCTGGAACTCGGCTTCGGCGGCAGTCGAGAAGCGCCCCTCCTTGACCGTGCCGTTCTCTTCCACCAGTGCCGGGTACACCGTCATCGATAGGCCGGCGATGTTCTGCTGGGTTTTTTCCGCCACCGCCGCAAACACCTTGGCCTCCACCGGCTGCTGGCTTTTCGCGGTTTGCGGCACGGCCAAGGCCGCCTGGCTGGCTTCGGCGAACCGTGCGGTGAGCTCGGCCAGGTCACGGCCTTCACCGAGGAACTTGCCCTGGCCGTCGACCACTTCCAGGTTCATCTTCAGGTGATTCTCCACCTGTTGCGCCGCCTCGGCCCACGCTTCATCGCTGACCCGCGCACCGGTCATGCGCAGCAATTCACGCCCCAGCGCCTGGGGCAGCGAGCCCTGGCCGAATTCGATGCGTTGCAGCGCGGCCTTGACGAAGTCCGGCACCGGCACGAAGTTTTTGCGCAACGCCTTGGGCAAGTTGCGCACCAGAGCGATGCACTTGGCTTCGATCAACCCCGGCACCAGCCACTCCAGGCGCTCGGCTGGCAAGGCCGGCAACAAAGGCGCCGGCACCCGCAGGGTCACGCCGTCACGGGGGTGGTTGGGTTCGAAGTGGTAACTCAAGGCCAGGGCCAGGTCGCCCAAGTGCAAGGTGTCCGGGTAATGCGCGGCGGTGACTTCACTGGCCTCGCGGGCCAATACATCTTCTTCGCGCATGATCAGCAGTTGCGGGTCTTTCTGGCTGTTGACCTTGTACCAACTGTCAAAGGTGGCGGTCTGGTGAATCTCTGCAGGCAGGCGCGCATCGTAGAAGGCGTACAGGGTTTCTTCATCGGCCAGGATGTCGCGACGGCGAGCCTTGGCTTCCAGCTCGTCGAGTTGCTCCAGCAGTTTCTGGTTGGCCGTCAGGCACTTGGCACGGGACTGAATCTCGCCGCGCACCAGGCCTTCACGAATAAACAACTCACGGGACACCACCGGGTCAATCGGCCCGTAATGCACCGGCCGGCGCCCGACCACGATCAGCCCGAACAGGGTGATCTGCTCAAAGGCCACCACCTGGCCGCGCTTCTTCTCCCAATGGGGTTCGAAGTGGTTTTTCTTGATCAGATGCCCGGCCAGCGGCTCGATCCAGTCGGCGTCGATTTTCGCCACCATGCGTGCATAGAGCTTGGTGGTTTCCACCAGTTCGGCGGTCATCAGCCATTGCGGGCGCTTCTTGCCGATGCCCGAAGACGGGTGAATCCAGAAGCGACGCTGGCGCGCGCCGAGGTAATCGCCGTCTTCGGTCTTCTGGCCAATCTGGCTGAGCAAGCCGGACAGTACCGCTTTATGCAGCTTCGGATAGTCCGCGGGCTCTTTGTTGAGGCTCAGCTGCATGTCGCGGCAGATCAGGCTCAATTGACGATGGGAGTCGCGCCACTCGCGCAGGCGCAAGTAGTTGAGGAAGTTTTTGCGGCACCAGTTGCGCAACGGGCTGGCGGTCAGTTCCTGGCGCTGCTCCTCGAAACCGCGCCACAGGTTGACCAACCCGGCGAAGTCCGAATCCGGGTCTTTCCACTGTGCGTGGGCCTGGTCGGCCGCTTGTTGACGCTCCGGTGGGCGCTCGCGCGGGTCCTGGATCGACATGGCGCTGGCGACGATCAACACTTCCTGCAAACTGCCCAGCTTGGCCGCTTCCAGCAACATGCGGCCCATGCGCGGGTCCACCGGCAAGCGGGCAAGCTGGCGACCCAACGGCGTGAGCTGGCTGTTGCGGTCTACCGCCGAGAGTTCTTGCAGCAGGTTGAAACCGTCGCTGATGGCCTTGCCATCCGGCGGTTCGATAAACGGGAAATCGGTGATCTCGCCCAGGCGCAGGTGCAGCATCTGCAGGATCACGGCAGCGAGGTTGGTGCGCAGGATTTCCGGGTCGGTAAATTCCGGGCGCCCGATAAAATCTTCTTCGCTGTACAAGCGCACGCAAATACCCGGCTCAACCCGGCCGCAACGGCCTTTACGCTGGTTGGCGCTGGCCTGGGAAATCGCCTCGATGGGCAAACGCTGCACCTTGGCGCGGTAGCTGTAGCGGCTGATGCGCGCCGTGCCGCTGTCGATCACATAGCGAATGCCCGGCACCGTCAGCGAGGTTTCCGCGACGTTGGTCGCCAGTACCACGCGCCGGCCCGGGTGGGACTGGAAAATGCGCTGCTGCTCGGCCGGCGACAGCCGTGCGTACAACGGCAAAATCTCGGTGTGCTTGAGTTGGGCCTTGCGCAGCATGTCGGCCGCGTCACGAATCTCGCGCTCGCCGGGCAGGAACACCAACACGTCGCCGGGGCTGCGCCGTTCGCTGCGCTCATAGGCGGCGATTTCATCGAGGGTGGCGAGGATCGCCTGGTCGACGGTCAGGTCGTCCTCGACGCGGTTGCCCTCCTCGTCCTGTTCCAGGGTGAGTGGGCGATACCAGGTGTCCACCGGGAAGGTACGGCCGGACACCTCGACAATCGGCGCATCGTCGAAGTGCTTGGAAAAGCGCTCCAGGTCGATGGTGGCCGAAGTGATGATGACTTTCAGGTCGGGGCGGCGCGGCAACAGGGTCTTGAGGTAGCCGAGCAGGAAGTCGATGTTCAGGCTGCGTTCGTGGGCTTCGTCGACGATGATCGTGTCGTAGCGCTCGAGGTAGCGGTCGTTCTGGGTTTCGGCCAGCAGGATGCCGTCGGTCATCAGCTTGATCAGGGTGTTGGAGTCACTCTGGTCTTCGAAGCGCACTTGGTAACCGACCAGCGCACCCAATGGCGTGGCCAGCTCTTCAGCGACACGGCTGGCGACACTGCGCGCTGCGATCCGGCGTGGCTGGGTATGGCCGATCAGGCCGAACTGGCCGCGGCCGATTTCCAGGCAGATTTTCGGCAACTGCGTGGTTTTACCCGAGCCGGTTTCACCGGCGATGATCAGCACTTGGTGCTTGTTCAGCGCGTCCTTGATCTCATCGCGCTTGGCGGCAATCGGCAGGCTGTCGTCGTAGCGAATCACCGGCAGGCTGGCGCGCCGCGCCGTGACCTGGGCGCACGATGCCTGCATGCGCGCCACCCACTGCGCCAGCTTCTCCTCATCGGGCTTCTTGCGCAGCTCAAGCAACTGCCGGCGCAAGCGGTGGCGGTCGGCGAGCATGGCGTGATCGAGGGTTTTGAGCAGTTGGTCGATGGTGGGTGCTTGGTCTGTCATCAGCTATTTCGACGGTCATCTATTTATGCACGGCCGGCAAGTGTGGCAGAAAAGCAGCCGAGCGGGCAGCCGGTTGAGCTGCAACGGGAGTAAACCGCTCCCACAGGGAGGGAATGGGTTATAGCGGGTCTTTTCGGCGGTAGGGGAACACGTCGATAACCTTGCCGGCACGAATCGCGTCCTGCAGGCCCTTCCAGTAGTCAGCGTTGTACAACTCGCCATGCAGCTCATCGAACAACCGGCGCTGCCCGGCGTCGGCAAACAGGAACGGCGGGAACTCTTCGGGGAACACATCCAGCGGGCCGATGGAGTACCAGGGCTCGGAGGCCATTTCATCCTCGGGGGTGCGCGGCGCGGGGATATGGCGGAAGTTGGCTTCGGTGAGAAAGCAGATTTCGTCGTAGTCGTAGAACACCACGCGGCCGTGGCGGGTGACGCCAAAGTTCTTCAGCAACATGTCGCCGGGGAAGATATTCGCCGCCGCCAGTTGCTTGATCGCCAGGCCGTAATCCTCCAATGCTTCGCGCACCTGAGCGGGGTTGGCGTTGTCGAGGTAGAGGTTGAGCGGGGTCATGCGTCGCTCGGTCCAGCAGTGGCGGATGAGCACGGTGTCGCCCTCCACTTCGACGGTACCGGCGGCGACTTCCAGCAGCTCGGCCAGGCACTCGGGCTCGAACTTGCTCAAGGGGAAACGGAAGTCGGCGAACTCCTGGGTGTCGGCCATGCGCCCTACCCGGTCGACGCTTTTCACCAGACGGTACTTTTCGATCACCGTGGCGCGGTTGACGTTTTTTGACGGCGAGAAGCGGTCCTTGATGATCTTGAACACCGTATTGAAACCCGGCAGCGTGAACACGCTCATGACCATGCCACGCACGCCGGGGGCCATGATGAACTGGTCATCGGTGGTGGCCAGGTGGTTGATCAGCGCGCGGTAGAACTCGGATTTGCCGTGCTTGTAGAAACCGATGGAGGTGTACAGCTCGGCAATGTGTTTGCCCGGCAGGATGCGCTTGAGAAAGCCAATGAATTCCGCAGGCACGGGCACGTCGACCATGAAATAGGAACGGGTGAACGAGAAGATGATCGACACGTCGGCTTCGTCGGTGATCAACGCATCGATCTGGATGCCTCGCCCTTCGCGGTGCAGCAGCGGAATCACCAGCGGCCATTGTTCGTCGCGGGTGTAGATGCGCCCCACGAGGTAGGCGCCTTTGTTGCGGTACAGCACCGAGGAAAACAACTCGACCTTGAGGTCCGGGTCCTTGCACACCCAATCCGGCAGGTTTTCCCGCAACTGGGCTTCGAGGCGGCGCAGGTCGGCGGGCAGGTCGGCGTAGGGCTCGCTGAAGCTGTAGTCAGAGAAGACCTGCGCCAGCATCTCCGCTATTTTACCGGCCGGCGTGTAGATACGGGTTTGCGCCGCCCGCGCCCGGCGCAGGCTAGGCCGGGTGGTATGGATGAACATGCAGCCGTCACTGATCAGGTCATGGCTGAACAGGCCGCAGAAGATCGAGTTGTACCAGGTCTCGGACAGCTCATCGTCAAAGCGCAGGTCGATCAAGCCAATATAAGCGCTTTTTACCAAGGGCCACTGGCCGATGTCCTGCAATCCCGCAGGGTCGAAACTGGCGCGCAGACGAGTAGTCACCTCAGCGACTTTTTCCTCATAGAGGTTGATGCGCGCCGCCGACGCGGCCTGCCCCTGCTGCCACTGGGCCTTCTCGAAACGCTCACGGGCGCCATCGGTGATCTGGCGGAAGTGCTCACGGTAATCGTCGAAACCGTCGAGGATCATCCGGGCGATAGCGAGGGCGGACTGCGACATGCGGGAAACCTCGAACGGGTATCTGGAAGCCCAGAGCTTAGCCAGTGAACCGAGGCAGGAGAAGAATGATTTTGCATGGGGGCAAACTGACTGCAATTAGCCATTGTGCCGACCTGCCCGCTGGGCAACACTTCTGCGCCCGATTGACATAGGAGTTTTCCGTGAGACCTGTTGACACCCTGTATCTGCTGGGGCTGGCTGCCATCTGGGGCGCGAGTTTCCTGTTCATGCGCATCATCGCGCCGGAAATCGGCACGGTGCCCACCGCGTTTTTCCGCGTGTCGATTGCCGCCGCGGGTTTACTGGTGATCCTGGCGATGCTGCGCGTGAGCTGGGATTTCCAAAGCAAGTTCAAGACGGTCCTGCTGCTGGGCGTGATCAACTCGGGGATTCCCGCGACGATGTACTCGGTGGCGGCGCAGGTACTGCCAGCGGGTTATTCGGCGATTTTCAACGCCACCACACCGCTGATGGGTGTGCTGATCGGCGGATTGTTTTTCAGCGAACGCCTGACGCCGTCGAAAATAGCGGGGGTGGCCTTGGGTCTGCTTGGTGTTGCCGTGCTCACCCGCGCAGGGCCGGTGGCATTTGATCTGGAACTGTTAATGGGCGCATTAGCGTGCCTGCTGGCGACCACCTGCTATGGCTTCGCCGGTTTCCTGGCGCGACGCTGGCTGGATCAGCGCGGCGGGTTGGACAGTCGTCTCTCTGCCTTGGGCAGTATGCTGGGTGCTACGTTGTTTTTGCTGCCGTTCTTCGCCTTCAGCGCCATCACCCAGCCACCGGCGAGTTGGGGCGGCTGGCAGGTGTGGGTGTCGCTGCTGGGCTTGGGGCTGGTGTGTACTGCGTTCGCCTACATCCTGTACTTCCGCCTGCTGTCATCCATCGGCCCGGTCAAGTCGATGACCGTGACCTTCATGATTCCGCCGTTCGGCGTGTTGTGGGGTGCGTTGTTGTTGGATGAGCCGCTGTCCATGGCCCACCTGTATGGCGGTGTGCTGATTGCCGGGGCGTTGTGGTTGGTGCTGCGCCCGCAAAAACTGTAGGAGCGACCAATCTCGCTCCTATGTATGGACTCGCCCCCACTTTCAACCCGCTTTTCAAACATTGGTACCCGGTTGCATCTATGTATCAGGCCTATCCGAGGAAGCTCCAAACAGCTTCTGGCCAACATTGGATCAGCTCGCGATCTGCCCATTACAAAAAGGCCTCAAGGGCCGGTAGGAGCGCAGGCATCAATTCGCGACGGTCTGACCAGGGGTCAATGTTCGTTAGCACGGGTTGGAGCGGCTAAACGCCCCGGTGGCAGAACTCTGTAAATCAGTGGCTCATCGCAGCCTCCTGACTGTTGCCTGGCTGGCGGCGATACGTCTGGTCGTTCTGCAAGAGCCGCCAGAGGATACGCAGGTTACGGTTGGCCAAACGCACTGCCGCCTCCTTGCGCCCCAGACGAGATACCCAACGCTGTAACCGCTGGTCGTCGGGCTGCTCTGAATCCGGTCGTACCTGTCTTAAAACGGCGTGGGCACCCTGGACCGCCAGACTGCGCAAATACGCATCACCCTTCTTGCTCATCTTGCCGAGCCGGATTTTTTCTCCGCTGCTGTGCTGGCTGGGCACCAGCCCGAAGTAGGCGGCGAACTGTCGGGCATTTGCGAAGCGTTCAGGCTCAGTCTGCTTGGCCAACAGTGCTGTGGCTATGATCGGGCCAACTCCGCGCACCGTCATCAATCGCTTGGCTGTCTCATCGTTCTTCGCCGCTGTTTCGAGCCGACCGGTCAACACGTTGACGCGTTCGCCCAAATGAACCCATTCAACTAGCAGTTCGGCGATTAGTTCGCGCAGCAAATCGGGTAATGGCTGAGTGGCGTCTTCCAGTATTCGCGGGATACGTTGGCTGATGGCCATTTCGCCTTGGGGCATGGATACTCCCTGCTCCAGCAGTAAGCCGCGCATCTGATTACCGACTGCCGTACGTCGCCGTATATATCCCTGTCGGGCCCGATGCAGCGCTTGCATTGCGAGCGCCGCCGCACTTTTGACCGGTACGGCAGATATCCTGCAGTCGCGTCCAGCACGCAGGATCGCCAACGCATCGTTGCGATCATTTTTCGGACCGCTGCGATGAGTGGCCACATGCTGAGCCGGTAGGATGCGCACTGAATTGCCCTGCGTTTGCAGCAATCGCGCCCATGCCTGAGCACCTGGCCCGGTTTCCACCAGCACCGTTACGCTTGCTGGAAGCTTAAGAAGAAAGGTTTGAAAGGCCTCTCGTGACTTAATCCGATCCTCGAATATCACCTGGCCGAGCGCATTCTCGCCGGCCACTTGGAAGACCTTTTTGGCAAGGTCTACCGCGACGTTTACGCAAGTAGATACATCGGCTGACAAAGACTGATTGATCGTCGTATGCTTTTTCATGGGCTCGCCCTCGCTGTCGTTGGCTTCTATAAGAATGCCACCGTGGCGCATAGACGCCTCGGCTTGGGCGAGTCCATCTAATTACAGGGGTGGGTTTATTACTTACGGAATACAAACACCAAGCCGACGATGATCAACGCCATTCCCAGCACGCTCAACAAGGCCAGGCGATTGCCAAAGATCAGGTAGTCCATCACCGCCGTCACTGCTGGCACCAGGTAGAACAGGCTGGTGACATTCACCAGGTTGCCCCGGGCGATCAGGCGGTACAGCAACAACGTCGCCAGCACGGACACCACCAGCCCCATCCACAGGACCGGCAGGTAAAAACGTGCACTGTGTTCAAAGTGGAACGGCTGGAACGGCACGAACACTCCGCACAGCAACAGCCCGGCCAAGTATTGCAGTGGCAGCGTGCCCAAGGGGTTGTCGGTGATGCGCTTTTGCATGATCGAGCCAAACGTCATGCTCGCCAGCGCCAGCAGCCCGAACACCATCCCGACCAGGGACATGCCCGCCAACCCGATGCCCTGGTACACCACCATGATCAAGCCAGCCAACCCCAACCCCAGGCCGAACAGCCGGCGCCAGGAGCGTTGGCGCTCCATCAGCACCACGGTGAGGATCGGCTGCACACCCATGATGGTCGCCATCACCCCAGGGGTGACGTTGAGGTCCAGGGCCAGCAGATAGAAAATCTGATAGGCCCCCAGCAAGACCAGGCCCGTCGCCGCCGCATACAGCAGCGGCTTGCCGGGACGTGGCAGCTTCAACTTGAGGAGCGGCACCAGCACTACCAACCCCATCAGGGCGATGGCAAACCGGATCAACAGAAAGGCAAAGGGCGAAGCATGGGCCAAGCCCAACTTGGAGAAGATCGCCCCGCTGCTCCACAGCAAGACAAACACGCTCGTCGAGGCCGCCGCGGCCACGGATTGTTTCGAAAGCACAGACATGGTTACCACCTGTTATCAGGCAAAAAAGCCGACTCAGTAAAAAACTGAATTTCAGTAGGTTTTTTTCAGGCAGGCACGGGCAACAGCGAATCGCTGATCAGCCCGAAATGCCAACACCCGGCGGTGATACGACTGCGTACACCGGCGTGCTACTGACAGGTGGGGGGTAATGACTGATCTGCGCAGGCTGCTTGCCACGGCACGGCACGACCACGGCGTTGACCGCTGAATCGACTACCGCTATGCGCTGGGAAGCTGGCATGTGCTGATCTTTTTGAAGGGATATAAAGACGCGACGACTATAACCAGCCGCAAACATACTTTGCAATCCTTTCCCCCTTGCCTTGTACATGGAGGCGTTTTCATGCCCTAGAACCTGGCCACTCGCTATAATGCCGCCCGGATTTTTCGAAGGATTTCACATGACTGCTTTGCCCTGGCTGTACCTCACCCTACTTTCCATTGGCTATGTCGTGGCTTTGATCTACGGCCAACTGGGCGTACTGGCGGCGGTCTCCATCGCACTGCTGCTGGCGGCCGGGTACGCCGTACGACAGCAACGCAACCCTTGGGCACGCTACCTGGGCCACGGCTTGTTTATCGTCCTGGCCCTGGGCCTGGTGATGCACTGGCTGCCGGGTTTCTATAACGGTCGCGGTATCGCGCCCCAGCGTTTTACTCCGGACTCAGTGCCCTTCTCGATGTACCTGAACCAGGACAAACCCCTGATAGGCTTCTGGCTGTTGCTGGCCTGCCCGTGGATTGTGGCGCGACGTTCATTGCGCCTGTCGATCTGCGTCACCGCCCTGGCACTGACACTGACCGCCATCGCCGTATTGGGTGGGGCCGCACTGATGGGAATGATCAGTTGGGCACCGAAATGGCCGGACCAGGCATGGCTGTGGGTACTCAATAACCTGCTGCTGGTGACGCTGGTGGAAGAAGCGCTGTTTCGTGGCTATGTTCAGGGCGGCCTGAGCCAACGCTTCAAACACTTGCCCTACGGCGAGAACCTCGCGCTGCTGCTGTCCTCGCTGTTATTCGGCCTGATGCATTGTGGTGCGGGTTGGCAATGGGTGACGCTGGCCAGTATTGCCGGGGTCGGTTACGGCCTGGCGTATCGCTTTGGCGGGCTGGGCGCGGCGATTGCCACGCATTTTGGCTTGAATCTGCTGCATTTCGGCTTGTTCACCTACCCGATGCTGGCCAGCTAAGCCTGCCCGACTGTAAGAACGAGCTGTTGTGGCGAGGGAGCTTGCTCCCGCTCGGGTGCGTAGCGCCCGCAAGTTGTTTGGGGCCGCTTCGCAGCCCAGCGGGAGCAAGCTCCCTCGCCACAGTCGGCACTCTGCTCCCAGGATTGTTGCAAAAATAAGTTAAATAAATACCCAGCATGGCCGATACCCCCTGAAAGCCTTGCGGATTGAACAATCATGCGTAATAACCAACCCGTTACCCAGCGCGAACGTACCTTCCCCGCTCAGCAACGGTTGATCTCCACCACAGATGCCAAGGGTGTCATTACCTACTGCAACGACGCGTTTGTCGAAATCAGTGGGTTCACCCGCGACGAACTGGTCCGTGCCCCGCACAACCTGGTGCGTCACCCGGATGTGCCCTCGGCGGTGTTCGCGCACATGTGGTCCACGCTCAAACAAGGCTTGCCATGGATGGGCATTGTCAAGAATCGCTGCAAGACCGGTGACCACTACTGGGTTAACGCCTATGTAACACCGGTGTTCGACGGTAACCAGGTGATCGGCTACGAATCGGTGCGCATCAAGCCAACCGCCGAGCAGATCCGTCGGGCCGAGGCGCTTTATCAACGCATCAACCAGGGCAAGTCGGCGATTCCCCAGCGCGACAAATGGCTGCCGGTGCTGCAGGACTGGCTGCCGTTTATCCTGGTCAGCCAACTGAGTTTCATGATCGGCGCCACCCTCACCTCCCAGTGGGGCTTTGCCCTGGCTGCGGCGCTGTCGGTGCCGTTGGGCCTGCTGGGCCTGAGCTGGCAGCAACGCGGCCTCAAGCGCTTGCTGCGCCTGGCCGAGCAAACCACGTCCGACCCGCTGATCGCGCAGATGTACACCGACAGCCGTGGCGCCCAGGCCCGACTGGAAATGTCGATCCTCAGCCAGGAAGCGCGTCTGAAAACCTGTCTTACCCGCTTGCAGGACACCGCCGAGCACCTCAACGACCAGGCGGCGCAATCCAACACCCTGGCGCATAACAGCTCCAGCGGCCTGGAACGCCAGCGCGTGGAAACCGAACAGGTGGCCACTGCGGTAAACCAGATGGCGGCGACCACCCAGGAAGTCGCCAGCAACGTGCAGCGCACCGCCGACGCCACCCAGGAAGCCAACCGCCTGACCGGTCGCGGCCGCGATATCGCCGGGGAAACCCGCGAGGCGATTCAGCGGCTTTCGGCCGCCGTTGGCGAGACCGGCGTGACCGTCACGCAACTGGCCAAAGACAGCGATGAAATTGGCGGCGTTGTCGATGTAATCAAGGGCATCGCCGACCAGACCAACTTGCTGGCGCTCAACGCCGCTATCGAAGCAGCGCGTGCCGGTGAGATGGGCCGTGGTTTTGCGGTGGTCGCCGATGAAGTGCGCCAACTGGCGCAGCGTACGGCCGAATCCACCGGGCAGATCCACAACCTGATCGCCAAGCTGCAACACACGGCGGCTGCGGCCGTGCAAACCATGGACGCCGGGCACCGCCAGGCCGAAGAAGGTGTGGCGCGGGTGATGGAAGCGGACCAGGCATTGGTGGGCATCAGTGAGGCGGTGGCCAATATCACCGACATGACCACTCAGATCGCAGCCGCAACCGAGGAGCAAAGTGCGGTGGCCGAGGAGATCAGCCGTAACATCAGCACTATTGCGCTGTTGGCAGACCAGACCTCAGAGCAGGCGATGAACTCGGCGCAGTTGAGTGAAGAACTGACTCATACGGCGAATACTCAGTACTCGCTGGTGGAGCGTTTTAACCGGTAGAACTTCAGGGGCTCACTTTCTCCAACAAGTGAGCCCCTTGCAGATGGCTATCACTCATCATCTTTTTATCACCAAGCATTCTATAAAACTGTCAATTCTCACAGTTAATCTTTGAACGCCTCCCTCCTTATAGTGTGAACCTGTCAAACAGGAGCACACCGTCATGTCCCGGTCTACCGACTCAAATAGCGCCCTGCATCCCTTCCCAAAAACCATGGGGCGTGTGCAATGGACTGAAAAATCATCGAACAACGAAAGAACATTGGAAGGCTGGGCTCTCCCACTGCACCTATCCGAATACAATAATCAGTATTGGGTCAAGTTGACGCTCCAGTCCCCAGACACTCAACAATCACTGTTACTGAAAATACCTTGCGACTCCATAAGCACATCACCTAACAAATCAATCCAGCAAACCCCGGAAGCTTTCGCCCATATGTACATTCAAGGTGCAAACAATAACGCACCTGAAACTGAAGAACGCTTTAAACCTGTCGGTGACATTGAGATAACCGTTGACGAAAGCACAGGGAACACAACGCTGAATTTCGAAGGTTCTTTCACTGACACAGCGCCGGAATTACGCGAAATAAAATGCTGCTGTGAGTGGCCTGGAACTACCCTTGCCTCACAACGTTCGATCTTTGAGTGGACAGAAGGACAAACTCAATACAAAACGGAGGGCTGGCTGACCTACTCCAATACAAGCAAGGCATGGTATCTGACCAGCGAGGAGGGAGAATGGAATACGCCTCAATACCGTGACTGGGTTATTTATATTTACTGCGACGATGAAAATGAACAGATCATTAATAAAACATTTATGACGAATGATGGAAAATCGAATTTTTACTATCGCCCTCACGGCGGTGGCACCTATGAAGGAGCGTATAATGTAACGCTTACACTGACTCAGCAGCCATTGCGCTGCGAAGCCACCTTTAAAAATAAAATCGGCGACCGTTTAGACATGACTAACGGCACGTTTCAGCCTATAAAAGAGCCTACTCCCCCATCGTAATAGGGCGCGACAAAAGAGACTTAAAACAAAATAAGTTTCACGTCTTAGTCGAGCGCGACACATTCAAGCTGGTATTTCTGAAAAATCAGATAACGCAAACCCCACGCGTAAAAAGGCCTCACCATGAACCAAGAAATTATTTTCATCCCCGACTGCTATTTCTCTCAATCTGCAAACAACCATTTTGAATGGACATTTAAAAACCCTCAAACATCAATCACTGCAGAAAGAACAATTTTTGGTCATAGCACACAGACAAATACCTGGATATTTTCAGGAGCCATTGGAGATCAACGTGAAAAAAATTTTTCTTCATATTATTTTCATATTCCTTACCTAGGAGAAGCGCCGATAGACAATACCTATATACTCGACGGAATGTTACATTATGCTCTTTACATCTCTGGCCCTGGGGACATGCCTGGCACTAAAGCGATTCCCGCCAAACACGCAACGCTCACAATAAAGCTCAACCCTGCTGAAGGCACGGCCAATGGCAACTTCGAGGCATCCTTCGACAGTGAGTATGCTCAATACGATGCGACAGGACACTTCACGCTCATTAGGGACCGCTAGTGTTAAATCTCACGAAAACACTAGCCGAAATGTCCCAACATGGAGAAACCTGCAAAGCGTCAGGCGAGAAAACCTGACGCTTTGATGGCCGCCGCCTCCAAATGCTGCTCATGACTGAACCCCGACGCCTTCAACGGCTTCAAATCATGATCCCCCGCCACCAGCCACATCACCTCAATGCTCGGCGATAACGCATACCCCTCCACCGCCGCTCGATTGCCCAAGGCATCACGCTCGCCCTGCACAATCAACGTCGGCGTCTTCAACCCGGCCAAGTGCTCCACCCGAGGCTTTTGCGGCTTGCCCACCGCATAAAACGGATACCCCAGGCACACCAACCCATCGGCGCCCAATTCATCGGCCAACAAACTGGCCATGCGCCCGCCCATGGACTTGCCGCCAATCGCCAGTTTCCCAGCGACATGACGTCGCACCTGGGCATACACCTCACGCCACGCCTCCAGCAGTTTCGGCGCCGGATTTGGCGGGCGTTTGCCCCCGTCCAAGCGGCGCTGGGCCATGTACGGGAACTCGAAGCGCAACACGTTCACGCCATGCCCGGCAAGGCGTGCAGCCATGTCGTTCATGAATGCCGAGTCCATCGGTGCGCCAGCGCCGTGGGCCAGGATCAACGTGACCGGCTTATCCGACGTCGTGCCCGTGGCGACATCCCACAACCAGCCATGTTCCCGTACACACTGCGCCCATTGATCCCCGTCAATACTGGCCTTGTGCTCTTTGCCCATGCTTGCCTCGCTTTTTAGTCTGCCTATAACTCCAGCCCAAGTGCTGCACTTGCTTGGGTTGAACCGTGGATGGGGAACCATGAACACTACTTTAAGTACCGCCTATAACTACAAGGTGGTCCGCCAATTCGCCATTATGACGGTGGTGTGGGGCATCGTCGGCATGGGGCTCGGGGTTTTTCTCGCGGCCCAATTGGTTTGGCCTGCGCTCAACTTCGATTTGCCTTGGACCAGCTTCGGCCGCCTGCGCCCTTTGCACACCAACGCGGTGATTTTCGCGTTCGGTGGCTGTGCGCTGTTCGCCAGCTCCTTTTACTCGGTGCAACGCACCTGCCAGACGCAGTTGTTCGCGCCGAAAGTCGCCGCGTTCTGCTTCTGGGGCTGGCAGCTTGTGATCCTGCTGGCCGCCATCAGCCTGCCACTGGGCTACACCAGCTCCAAGGAATACGCCGAGCTGGAATGGCCGATCGACATCCTGATCACCATTGTCTGGGTCGCCTACGCCATCGTGTTCTTCGGCACGATCATGAAACGCAAGACCAAGCACATCTATGTGGGCAACTGGTTCTTCGGCGCGTTCATCATCACCGTGGCCATTTTGCATATCGTCAATAACCTGGAAATCCCGGTCAGCCTGACCAAGTCCTACTCGCTGTACGGCGGTGCGACGGATGCCATGGTGCAGTGGTGGTATGGGCACAACGCGGTAGGCTTTTTCCTGACTGCGGGCTTCCTCGGCATGATGTACTACTTCGTGCCCAAACAGGCCGAGCGTCCGGTGTATTCCTATCGCTTGTCGATTGTGCACTTCTGGGCGCTGATCACCCTGTACATCTGGGCCGGTCCTCACCACTTGCACTACACCGCCTTGCCGGACTGGGCGCAGTCCCTGGGCATGGTGATGTCACTGGTGCTGCTGGCGCCAAGCTGGGGCGGCATGATCAACGGCATGATGACCCTCTCGGGTGCCTGGCATAAGTTGCGCAGCGACCCGATCCTGCGCTTCCTCGTCGTCTCCCTGGCCTTCTACGGCATGTCGACCTTCGAAGGCCCGATGATGGCGATCAAGACCGTCAACGCCCTCTCCCACTACACCGACTGGACCATCGGCCACGTACACGCCGGGGCGCTGGGCTGGGTGGCGATGATCTCCATCGGCGCGCTGTACCACATGATCCCGAAAGTCTTCGGTCGCGAGCAGATGTACAGCCTCGGCCTGATCAACGCGCACTTCTGGCTGGCCACCATCGGCACCGTGCTCTACATCGCCTCGATGTGGGTCAACGGCATCGCCCAGGGCCTGATGTGGCGTGCGGTCAACGAAGACGGCACCCTCACCTACTCCTTCGTCGAAACCCTGGTGGCCAGCCACCCAGGCTTCATCGTGCGTCTGGTGGGCGGTGCGATCTTCCTCAGCGGCATGTTCCTGATGGCTTACAACACATGGCGCACCGTGCGTTCGGCGCAACCTGCCGAAGTCACCGCTGCCGCGCAGATGGCCTGAGGAGTCGATGATGAAACACGAAACGATTGAAAAGAACGTCGGCCTGTTGATGCTGCTGATGGTGCTCGCCGTGAGCATCGGTGGCCTGACGCAGATCGTCCCGCTGTTCTTCCAGGACGTGACCAACAAACCGGTCGAAGGCATGAAGCCCTACACCGCGCTGCAACTGGAAGGCCGCGACATCTACATCCGCGAAGGCTGCGTGCAGTGCCACTCGCAGATGATCCGCCCGTTCCGCGCCGAGACCGAGCGCTACGGCCACTATTCGGTGGCCGGCGAAAGCGTGTGGGACCACCCGTTCTTGTGGGGCTCCAAGCGTACCGGGCCGGACCTGGCCCGCGTCGGCGCGCGCTACTCGGACGACTGGCACCGCGCTCACTTGTACAACCCGCGCAACGTGGTGCCAGAGTCGAAAATGCCGGCCTACCCCTGGCTGGTCACCGCCGCCGTCGACAGCAGCCACACCGAGACCAAGTTGAAAGTGATGCGCACCCTCGGCGTGCCGTACACCGACGACGACATCAATGGCGCAGTCGCCAGCCTCAAGGGCAAGACCGAGATGGACGCGCTGGTTTCCTACCTGCAAGTGCTCGGCACTGCCATCAAGAGCAAGAGGTGAGCCATGGGATTTGAATTCGATGCGGGCACCATCCGCGGCCTGGGTACGCTGGTGGTTGCCATCGCCTTTATCGGCCTGTCGCTGTGGGTATTCAACAACCGCCGCAATGCGGAATTCGAGCAGGCCCGCCTGCTGCCGTTTGCCGATGAACCTTCCCCACCCGACGCTCAAGCAGAGCCAGCCACAAGGAGCACTCGGCCATGACTACGTTCTGGAGTACATGGATCTGCGTATTGACCCTGGGCAGCCTGATCGGCCTGACCTGGCTGTTGGTCGGCACCCGCAAGGGCGAGACCAAGGGCAGCGTCGACCAGACCATGGGCCACGCCTTCGACGGTATCGAGGAATACGACAACCCGCTGCCCCAGTGGTGGTTCATGTTGTTCGCCGGCACCCTGGTGTTTGCCGTCGGCTACCTGATCCTCTACCCGGGCCTGGGCAACTGGAAAGGCGTACTGCCGGGCTATGAAGACGGCTGGACCCAGACCAAGGAATGGGACAAGGAAATGGCCAAGGCCGACGCCAGGTTCGGGCCGATCTTCGCCAAGTTCGCGGCCATGCCGGTGGAAGAAGTCGCCAAGGACCCGCAAGCGTTGAAGATGGGCGGTCGCCTGTTTGCCTCCAACTGTGCGGTGTGCCACGGCTCGGACGCCAAGGGCGCCTACGGCTTCCCCAACCTGGCCGACAACAACTGGCGCTGGGGCGGTTCGGCCGAGGCCATCAAGGCCACCATCCTGAACGGTCGCCACGCGGCGATGCCGGCCTGGGGTGAAGTGCTGGGCGAGGACGGGGTGAAGAACGTCGCCGCCTATGTGCGTCACGACCTGGCCAAGCTGCCGTTGCCCGCCGACAACACCGCCGACCTGGCCGCCGGCCAAGCCGCCTTCAGCACCACTTGCGTGGCGTGCCATGGTCCGCAAGGTCACGGCGTGGAAGCCATGGGTGCGCCCAACCTGACCGAGCCTGCCGGCTTTATCTACGGCACCAGCCTGGCGCAGTTGCAGCAGACCATCCGCCATGGTCGCCAGGGCCAGATGCCGGCTCAGGACGTGCTGCAAGGCAATGACAAGGTGCACCTGCTGGCGGCTTACGTGTACAGCCTGTCCCATAACGCTGAAGGCGCAACGCCAGACAGCCAACCGCAGTAAAAGCTCTACCTGTGGCGAAGGAGCTTGCTCCCGCTGGAGTGCGAAGCGCTCCCACGATTTTGGGGCCGCTGCGCAGCCCAACGGGAGCAAGCTCCCTCGCCACAGGCATAAGTCGCGACCAAGTGTCGCACCCCTTCCAAACCCAACTTTCCCCTCCTCCTATTCGGGTCTACGCTTGTTCCCACAGTGGAGCAATTCTGGCGTAGGCGACGGTATCCGTTGCGCCCCCTAAAATTCCTGTCCACTTGATCAGCTTTCTATTTCGGTCTTTATCCTTACACCAAACATGGAAAGGGCGCAGAATCTGGCGTGGAACGTATTGATACAGGTCAGCCATTGCGTTGCAATGGCCCCTCGGTTTCTACATACTTGCGGCCGATTTTACCTATAAAAAAACCTAAACCGTGGAACCTTAGAATGAGCACAGCAATCAGTCCGACTGCTTATAACTATAAGGTAGTCCGCCAGTTCGCCATCATGACGGTGGTCTGGGGGATCCTTGGCATGGGGCTCGGGGTGTTCATCGCCTCGCAACTGGTCTGGCCGCAATTGAATTTCGACCTGCCCTGGACGACTTTCGGCCGCCTGCGCCCACTGCACACCAACCTGGTGATCTTCGCCTTCGGCGGATGTGCACTGTTTGCCACCTCCTACTATGTCGTGCAGCGCACCTGCCAGACGCGACTGATCTCCGATGGCCTCGCCGCCTTCACCTTCTGGGGCTGGCAAGCGGTCATCGTCGGCGCCATCATCAGCCTGCCCCTGGGCTACACCACCACCAAGGAATACGCCGAGCTGGAATGGCCGATCGCCATTTTGCTTGCCATCGTGTGGGTGACCTACGGCCTGGTGTTCTTCGGCACCATCGTCAAGCGCAAGACCAAGCACATCTACGTGGGCAACTGGTTCTACGGGGCCTTTATCGTGGTCACGGCGATGCTGCACATCGTCAACCACGCCTCCCTGCCGGTGAACCTGTTCAAGTCCTATTCGGCCTATTCCGGCGCAACGGACGCGATGATCCAGTGGTGGTATGGCCACAACGCCGTAGGCTTCTTCCTCACCACCGGTTTCCTGGGGATGATGTACTACTTCGTGCCCAAGCAGGCCGAGCGCCCGATCTACTCTTATCGCCTGTCCATCGTGCACTTCTGGGCGCTGATCACCCTGTACATCTGGGCCGGCCCTCACCACTTGCACTACACCGCCTTGCCGGATTGGGCACAGTCCCTGGGCATGGCGATGTCGATCATCCTGCTGGCGCCAAGCTGGGGCGGCATGATCAACGGCATGATGACCCTCTCGGGCGCCTGGCATAAGCTGCGCACCGACCCGATCCTGCGGTTTCTGGTGGTGTCCCTGGCGTTCTACGGCATGTCGACCTTTGAAGGTCCGATGATGGCGATCAAGACCGTCAACTCGCTGTCCCACTACACCGACTGGACCATCGGCCATGTACACGCCGGGGCGCTGGGCTGGGTAGCGATGATCTCCATCGGCGCGCTGTACCACATGATCCCCAAACTGTTCGGCCGCGTGCAGATGCACAGCGTCGGGCTGATCAACGCGCACTTCTGGCTGGCCACTATCGGCACCGTGCTCTACATCGCCTCGATGTGGGTCAACGGCATCACCCAGGGCCTGATGTGGCGTGCGATCAACGATGACGGCACCCTCACCTACTCCTTCGTCGAAGCGCTGCAAGCCAGCCACCCGGGCTTTATCGTACGTGCCCTGGGCGGTGCGTTCTTTGCCAGCGGCATGCTGTTGATGGCCTACAACGTCTGGCGCACCGTGCGTGCCAGCGACCCTGTAGAAGCCGAAGCCGCCGCCAAGATCGCCGTTGTGGGAGCTCACTGATGAAGCATGAAGTAGTCGAGAAGAACATCGGCCTGCTGGCCTTCTTCATGGTCATCGCCGTGAGCATCGGCGGCCTGACCCAAATTGTCCCGCTGTTTTTCCAGGACGTGACCAACAAGCCGGTCGAAGGCATGAAGCCGCGCACCGCCCTCGAACTGGAAGGCCGCGACGTCTACATCGCCAACGGTTGCGTGGGCTGCCACTCGCAGATGATCCGCCCGTTCCGCGCCGAAACCGAACGCTACGGCCACTACTCGGTCGCCGGTGAAAGCGTGTGGGACCACCCGTTCCTGTGGGGCTCCAAACGCACCGGCCCGGACCTGGCCCGTGTGGGTGGGCGTTACTCCGATGACTGGCAGCGTGCGCACCTGTACAACCCGCGCAACGTCGTGCCTGAGTCGAAAATGCCGGCGTACCCGTTCCTCGTGGAAAACAAGCTCGACGGCAAGGACACCGCGAAGAAGATGGAAGTCTTGCGCACCCTGGGCGTGCCCTACACCGACGAAGACATCGCCGGTGCGGCCGCCGCCGTGAAGGGCAAGACCGAAATGGACGCATTGGTGGCCTACCTGCAAGGCCTTGGCACCATCATCAAAAGCAAACGGTGACCTACATGGATATCGGGATGATTCGTGGCCTGGGCACCGTTGTGGTGATGGTGGCCTTTGTCGGCCTGGCGTTGTGGGTGTTCAGCCCGCGGCGCAAGTCGGAGTTTGACGACGCGACCATGCTGCCCTTTGCAGATGATCCCGAAGCCATCAAGCACGTCGAGCAAGCTTCTAGGAGTAACAAAGAATGACTACGTTCTGGAGTCTGTACGTCACAGTCCTCAGTCTGGGTACCATCTTCGCCCTGACCTGGCTGCTGCTGTCGACCCGCAAGGGCCAGCGCACCGAACAGACGGACGAGACCGTCGGCCACTCGTTCGACGGCATCGAGGAGTACGACAACCCGCTGCCCAAGTGGTGGTTCATGCTGTTTGTCGGCACCATCGTCTTCGCCCTTGGTTACCTGGTGCTCTACCCTGGCCTCGGCAACTGGAAGGGCCTGCTACCAGGCTACAACTACCTCGACAACGACAAGCAAACCCCTTTCGCCAACGGCCAGACCGGCTGGACCGGCGTGCACGAATGGGAAAAGGAAATGGCCAGGTCGGAGGCCAAGTTCGGGCCGATCTTCGCCAAATTCGCGTCGATGCCGATTGAGGAAGTCGCCAAGGACCCACAAGCCTTGAAGATGGGCGGCCGCTTGTTTGCCTCCAACTGCTCGGTGTGCCACGGCTCCGACGCCAAGGGCGCCTACGGTTTCCCCAACCTGACCGACGCCGACTGGCGCTGGGGTGGCGAACCCAACACCATCAAGGAAACCATCATGAAGGGCCGCCACGCGGTGATGCCAGGCTGGGCCGAAGTCATCGGCGAGCAAGGCGTGGCTGACGTAGCAGGCTTTGTGGTGACCCAGCTCGATGGCCGCAAACTGCCGGAAGGCGCCAAGGCCGATGTGGCCAACGGTGAAAAACTCTTCGCCGCCAACTGCGTGGCCTGCCACGGCCCGGCCGGTAAAGGCACCCCAGCCATGGGCGCACCCGACCTGACGCATCCGGGTGCGTTCATCTACGGCTCAAGCTTTGCGCAACTGCAGCAGACCATCCGTTACGGCCGCCAGGGCCAGATGCCGGCGCAGGAGCAGTTGCAGGGCAATGACAAGGTGCATTTGCTGGCGGCGTATGTGTATAGCTTGTCTCATGGGGATAAGAAGGCTGAGGAGCAGTAAGACCTCTGAAACAATGGAGCCCCGCGCAGCGAATGCTGGCGGGGCTTTTTTGTTTCAACTGCGAACCTTCCAAAGCCAAATCTACCGTTCGTAGCCTCAACCTTGCCGCACGCATTCGCAAGGTAGTAACGTAACTACATTAAGTCCAGCGAAGGGGGACCCACCCCATGACCATCACGACCATCTCCAGCCGCGAATTCAATCAAGACACAAGTGGTGCCAAAAAAGCCGCCCGCAAAGGGCCGGTTTTTATCACTGATCGCGGCAAGCCTGCCCATGTACTGCTAAGCATTGAGGACTACCAGAAGCTGACAGGTCTGAACGCCGACATCGTTGATCTTTTGGTGATGCCGGAAGCGGCCGATATCGACTTCGAAATCGAACGTGCCGTGATCATTCATCGCCCCGTGGACTTTTCTTGATGTATTTACTCGACACGAATGTGATCTCTGAACTGCGTAAACCTCAGGCTGATGCGAATGTCGTGGCGTGGGCAAAAAGTGTGGTGGCGCCACGTATGTTTATTTCGGCGATCACGCTGAAGGAATTGGAAACCGGAGTCCTGAGAATTGAGCGGCGAGACCCGGCACAGGGGAAGGTGTTGAGAGCCTGGCTCAAGCGTCATGTGATGCCCGCCTTTGATGCCAGAATCCTGCCCGTCGATGCAGCAGTCGCGTTGCGTTGCGCACACTTGCATGTACCCGACCGAGCCAACGAAAGTGATTCATTGATTGCCGCTACCGCGCTGGTTCATGGGCTCACCGTCGTCACGCGCAACATCAGCGACTTCCAATCGAGCGGCGTTGCACTGATCAATCCATGGGACGAATGACCGGCTTACCGACAAAAACCGTCCATACTTGCCAAGTCAATTGATCCAGGTCACGTACACCATCAATTGATTTCCCCCAACGCGACCAAAGGTCGCACCCTTTGCGCACCATCGGGGGCGTATCATTAGGCCACTGCAACACCCTTAATTTGACCCCGGCTGGCACGTACTGGCCGAGGCAAATCTCCACCGCCGTGGGATGCAATGATGAGCGACCAGATACCGGTACATGACGTTACCCCGCCTGCCAAGACCGTTGACCTCTACGCTTCGAGAGAGAAGATCTACACCCGCGCCTTCACTGGCTTGTTCCGCAACTTGCGCATGGTCGGCGGTGCCGCTCTGTTCCTGTTGTACTTCGGCACGGTGTGGCTGAACTGGGGCGGTCACCAGGCAGTGTGGTGGAACCTGCCGGAGCGTAAATTCTTTATTTTCGGCGCAACGTTCTGGCCCCAGGATTTCATCCTGCTATCGGGCATTCTCATTGTCGCGGCATTTGGCCTGTTCTTTATCACCGTATACGCCGGGCGCGTGTGGTGCGGCTATACCTGCCCACAAAGCGTGTGGACGTGGATCTTCATGTGGTGCGAAAAGGTCACCGAAGGCGACCGCAACCAACGCATCAAGCTCGACAAGGCGCCCATGAGCGCCAACAAATTCCTGCGCAAGTTCAGCAAGCACAGCCTGTGGCTGCTGATCGGCTTTGCCACCGGCATCACCTTCGTCGGCTACTTCTCGCCGATTCGCGAACTGGTGTTCGACTTTTTCACTGGCCAGGCCGATGGCTGGTCGTATTTCTGGGTGGGTTTCTTCACCCTCGCCACCTACGGCAACGCCGGCTGGCTGCGTGAGCAGGTGTGCATCTACATGTGCCCCTATGCGCGCTTCCAGAGCGTGATGTTCGACAAGGACACCTTGATCGTGTCCTATGACCCGCGCCGTGGCGAAGTGCGTGGCCCACGTAAAAAGGGTACCGACTACAAGGCCCAGGGCCTGGGCGACTGCATCGACTGCACGATGTGCGTGCAGGTGTGCCCTACCGGTATCGATATCCGCGACGGGCTGCAAATCGAGTGCATCGGTTGCGCCGCCTGTATCGATGCCTGCGACAACATCATGGACAAGATGGAGTACCCACGCGGCCTGATCAGCTACACCACCGAACACAACCTTTCGGGGCAGAAAACCCATAAGCTGCGCCCGCGCCTGATCGGTTACGCCCTGGTATTGCTGGCGATGATCAGCCTGTTGGTGGCCGCCTTCTTCATGCGCTCGCTGGTGGGTTTCGACGTCAGCAAAGACCGCGTGCTGTATCGCGAGAACGCCGAAGGGCGCATCGAAAACGTCTACAGCCTGAAGATCATGAACAAAGACCAGCGCGATCACACCTACGTGCTCGACGCCGCTGGCCTGCCGGACCTCAAGCTGCAAGGCCGGCGCGAAATCAAAGTGGCCGCCGGCGATATCGTCAGCATGCCGGTGGAGTTGTCGAGTGCGCCGGAGCAGTTGCCGTCGAGCACCAACGAGGTGACCTTCATCCTCGAAGACGCCGATGACACCAGCGTCCATATTGAAGCCAAGAGCCGATTCATCGGCCCACAAGTCCGTTAACAGGGAACATACGCATGCCCGCAACTACTGCCGCCAGCCCTTGGTACAAGCACCTCTGGCCCTGGATCATCATCGCGATTCTGGCCTGCTCGGTGACCCTGACCTTGTCCATGGTGACCATCGCAGTGAACAACCCGGACAATCTGGTCAACGACAACTACTACGAGGCCGGCAAAGGCATCAACCGTTCCCTGGACCGCGAACGCCTGGCCCAGACCCTGCAACTGCGCGGCAAGCTGCACCTGGACGAACTGACCGGCGAGGTCGAGCTGCAACTGACTGGCTACAGCAATCCAGATACCCTGGAGCTGAACCTGATCTCCCCGACCCAGCCAGAGAAGGATCGCAAGATCAACCTCACCCGCAGCGACAGCGAGCCCGGCCGCTACATCGGCCAGGTCACCGACAAGGTCGAAGGTCGCCGTTTCGTGGAACTGCTTGGCGTGGAAGGCGGCAACACCTGGCGCCTGTTCGAAGAAGAAGAGGTCAGCCATGACAAGGATTTGTTGCTGGGTGACGAACCGTTGCAGGGCGCCGAGGACCTGAGAAAATAAACAACCTGCGCTCCGCGCTTCGCGAGCAAGCCCGCTTCCACAAGGACACCGCGTGCCCCTGTGGGAGCGGGCTTGCCCGCGAAGAGGCCCTCCCAGCCACCAAAGACCTCGAACCATGACCACCCCCTGCTACCATTGCGCCCTACCCGTCCCCTCCGGAAGCCGGTTCACCGCCCAGATCCTCGGCGAACGCCGCGAACTCTGCTGCCCAGGCTGCCAGGCCGTGGCCGAGGCGATAGTGGCCGGCGGGCTGGAAAGCTATTACCAACACCGCAGCGAAGCCTCGGCCAACCCCGAGGCGCTGCCCGTGCAGTTGGTGGACGAGCTGGCGCTGTACGACCGCCCCGATGTGCAAAAACCCTTTGTCCGCCATCAAGGCGACCTGGCCGAAACCACCCTGCTGATGGAAGGCATCAGTTGCGCCGCCTGCGGCTGGTTGATCGAGAAACACCTGCGCAGCCTGCCCGCCGTGGCCGAAGCGCGATTGAACCTGTCCAACCACCGCCTGCACGTGCGCTGGGCCGATGGGCAATTGCCGTTGAGCCAACTGCTCAGCGAGCTGCGCCATATCGGTTACGCCGCCCACCCTTACCAGGCCGACCGCGCCGCCGAACAATTGGCCAGCGAGAATCGCCTGGCCCTGCGACAACTGGGGGTCGCCGGCTTGCTGTGGTTCCAGGCCATGATGGCAACCATGGCCACTTGGCCGGAATTCAATATCGACCTGAGCCCGGAACTGCACGTCATCCTGCGCTGGGTCGCGATGTTTCTGACCACGCCCATCGTGTTCTACAGCTGCGCGCCCTTCTTCAAAGGCGCCCTGCGTGACCTGCGCACGCGCCACCTGACCATGGACGTGTCGGTGTCCCTGGCGATTGGCGGCGCGTACCTGGCCGGCATCTGGACGGCGATCACTGGCGTAGGCGAGTTGTATTTCGATGCCGTGGGCATGTTTGCCCTGTTCCTGCTGGCCGGACGCTACCTTGAGCGCCGCGCCCGGGAGCGTACTGCCGCAGCCACCGCCCAACTGGTCAACCTGTTGCCCGCCTCCTGCCTGCGCCTCAAGGACGACGGCCAGAGCGAACGCATCCTGCTCAGTGAACTGGCAGTGGGTGAGCGTGTACTGGTGCATCCCGGCGCGGTGCTGCCGGCGGATGGCGTGATTCTCGACGGCCAATCCAGCATCGATGAATCCCTGCTGACCGGCGAGTACCTGCCGCAACCTCGGCGCACGGGTGACAGCGTCACGGCTGGCACGCTGAATGTCGAAGGCGCGCTGACCGTCCAAGTACGCGCCCTGGGGCATGACACGCGCCTGTCCGCCATCGTGCGCCTGCTGGAGCGCGCCCAGGCCGAGAAGCCGCGCCTGGCGCAGATCGCCGACCGCGCTGCGCAGTGGTTCTTGTTGTGCTCGCTGATCGCCGCCGCACTGATCGGCCTGCTGTGGTGGGAGCTGGACCCCACACGGGCGTTCTGGATTGTGCTGGCGATGCTGGTGGCGACCTGTCCGTGCGCCCTGTCGCTGGCCACGCCCACCGCCCTTACCGCCGCCACCGGCACCTTGCACAGTCTCGGGTTACTGCTGACCCGCGGCCATGTGCTTGAGGGCCTGAACCAGATTGATACGGTGATTTTCGACAAGACCGGCACCCTCACCGAAGGGCGCCTGGCGTTGCGCGCCATCCGGCCCCTCGGCGCGCTGGACAGCGACCAATGCCTGGGCCTTGCCGCCGCCCTGGAGAACCGCTCCGAACACCCGATTGCCCGTGCCTTCGGCCGTGCGCCGCTGGCCGCCGATGAAGTGCTGAGCACGCAAGGGCTGGGCCTGGAGGGTCGTGTGGGAGAACGTCTGTTGCGCATCGGCCAGCCGGGTTTTGTCTGTGAACTCAGTGGCTGCGCGATTCCCGCCTCGCCGGACGAAGCCGGGCAATGGCTGCTGCTGGGCGACCGCAGCGGGGCGCTGGCCTGGTTCGTACTCGACGACCGTCTGCGCAGCGACGCCCCCGCCTTGCTGGCTGCATGCAAGGCGCGGGGCTGGCGCACGCTGTTGCTCTCCGGCGACAGTTCGCCGATGGTAGCCAGTGTCGCCTCTGAGCTGGGTATCGACGAAGCCCACGGCAGCCTGCGCCCTGACGACAAGCTGCAGGTACTGCAAAACCTGCACAAGGAAGGTCGCAAAGTGCTGATGCTGGGCGATGGGGTCAATGATGTGCCGGTGTTGGCTGCTGCCGATATCAGTGTGGCGATGGGCTCGGCCACCGACCTGGCGAAAACCAGCGCCGATGCGGTGCTGTTGTCCAACCGCCTGGATGCGCTGGTGCAGGCCTTCAGCCTCGCGCGGCGCACCCGCCGAGTGATCATCGAGAACCTGTTGTGGGCCGGGTTGTACAATGGCCTTATGCTGCCGTTCGCCGCCCTGGGTTGGATCACTCCGATCTGGGCGGCCATCGGCATGTCCCTCAGTTCGTTGACCGTGGTACTCAACGCGTTGCGCCTGACTCGCCTGCCGAGCGCGCAAGCCCCGGGTACCGCCCCAGCAACCCGCCCGCTGCCGGCCTGAGCCGCGTGGGCATGGAGTACAGATGCCAGCTCTCTATGTAATGATTCCGGCGGCACTGCTGTTAGTGGGCGTGGCCATCTACATCTTCTTCTGGGCCGTGGACAGCGGCCAGTACGAAGACCTCGATGGCCCGGCCCACAGCGTGCTGTTCGACGACCAGGACCCGAACCACCTGGCCGCCATCGATGAAGCCAACAACCCCGAGCAAGCGCCCAAAGAGCCCCCTCATGCTTGAGCTGGTGCCCTTGCTGGTCTCGGCGCTGATCCTCGGACTGCTCGGTGGTGGCCATTGCCTGGGCATGTGCGGCGGGCTGATGGGCGCACTGACCCTGGCGATCCCCAAGGAACAACGCAGCCGCCGTTTTCGCCTGCTGCTGGCGTACAACCTGGGGCGCATCCTCAGCTATGCCACCGCCGGTTTATTGATCGGCCTGGCCGGCTGGGCGGTGGCCAACAGCCCGGCGGCGATGTTCATACGTGTGCTCGCCGGCCTGCTGTTGGTCTGCATGGGCCTGTACCTGGCCGGCTGGTGGAGCGGCCTCACCCGTATCGAAAACCTGGGGCGCGGCCTGTGGCGGCATCTGCAGCCGGTGGCCAACCGTTTGCTGCCGGTGTCCAGCCTGCCCCGCGCCTTGTTGCTGGGTGCGCTGTGGGGCTGGTTGCCGTGCGGGCTCGTCTACAGCACCCTGCTATGGGCGGCGAGCCAGGGCAATGCACTGGACAGCGCCTTGCTGATGCTGGCGTTCGGGCTGGGCACCTGGCCGGTGCTGCTGGCCACCGGGCTGGCCGCCGAACGGGTGACGGCGTTATTGCGCAAGCGCAGCGTGCGGGTGACCGGTGGGGTGCTGGTGATGATCTTCGGCCTCTGGACCTTGCCCGGCCCTCATCAGCACTGGCTAATGGGGCATTAACAGGCCCTGTGGCATAGCGCCGCTCCCCGTTGATGCAAATCAAGATGCCTGCACCGCCCTGCCCCTAGACTCGGCCCACTAGCCAATCCGGGGGACCGCCCGCATGCTCGACGCCATTCGTTGGGACACAGATCTGATTCACCGCTACGACTTGGCGGGGCCGCGCTACACGTCCTACCCCACCGCCGTACAATTTGACAGCCAGGTCGGCACCTTCGACCTGCTCCACGCCCTGCGTGACAGCCGCAAGGCCGTGCGGCCACTGTCGCTGTACGTGCATGTACCCTTCTGCGCCAACATTTGCTACTACTGCGCCTGCAACAAGGTGATCACCAAGGACCGGGGGCGCGCCCAGGCCTACCTGCAGCGCCTGGAGCAGGAGATCCAATTGGTGGCCTGCCACCTCGACCCGCAGCAACCCGTTGAGCAACTGCATTTCGGCGGCGGTACGCCAACGTTTCTCAGCCACGATGAACTGCGCCAGGTGATGACACGCCTGCGCCAGCATTTCAATTTGCTGGATGATGACTCGGGCGACTACGGCATCGAAATCGACCCGCGCGAAGCCGACTGGGCCACCATGGGCCTGCTACGCGAACTGGGCTTCAACCGCGTGAGCATCGGCCTGCAAGACCTCGACCCCGACGTGCAACGGGCGGTCAACCGCCTGCAAAGCCTGGAGGAAACCCGCGCCGTGATCGATGCAGCGCGCACCTTGCAATTTCGCTCGATCAATATCGACCTGATCTACGGCCTGCCCAAGCAGTCGCCGTTGAACTTTGCGCGCACCGTGGAGGAAGTTATCCGCTTGCAGCCTGACCGCCTGTCGGTGTTCAACTACGCGCACCTGCCGGAACGCTTCATGCCCCAGCGGCGGATCAACACCGACGACCTGCCCTCGCCGGCAGAAAAACTGCTGATGCTGCAAACCACCATCGAACAGCTGACCCAGGCCGGTTACCGCTACATCGGCATGGACCACTTTGCGCTGCCGGACGACGAACTGGCGGTGGCCCAGGAAGAAGGCAAGCTGCAGCGCAACTTCCAGGGTTACACCACCCACGGGCATTGCGACCTGATTGGGCTGGGGGTGTCGGCGATCAGCCAGATCGGCGACTTGTATTGCCAGAACAGCAGTGACCTGAACCAGTACCAGAATGCCTTGGCGGGCGCGCAACTGGCGACCAGCCGCGGCCTGGTCTGCACTACGGACGACCGATTGCGACGGGACGTGATCCAGCAGTTGATCTGCAATTTCAGCCTGGCATTCGAGGGGGTCGAACAGGCGTACAACATCGATTTTCGCGGCTATTTTGCCGAGTTATGGCCGCAATTGCAGACAATGGCCGATGATGGCTTGATCGAACTGGACGCCCAGGGCATTCGCGTGTTGCCGGCCGGGCGCTTGCTGGTGCGCTCGGTGTGCATGGTGTTCGATGCCTACCTGGAGCACCAGAACAGGCAACGGTTTTCGCGGGTGATTTGATTACATCGCCAGGGAGGCAGCTTTCATCGAATCCTCGGCACTCATGCCTTTCATCGCCTTGGCCAGCGACGTCTGAGCCGACATCAGGCCAGCCTGCAGCGAACCGATCTCGGTCTGCAGCGCGCTGGCCTTGGCACGCGCCTCTTCAGGGGAAAGAGTATTGTCTGCGGCCACCGCCGCCAGTTCGGCCTGTTTTTCGGCGATCTGCTGCTTCAGTTGGCGGATCATTTTCAATACCTGTTTGACGCTATCTTCCAGGCCACTGTCATCGATGTCCGCATTGCTGCGCTGCTCAACGCCTGCAGCTTTGAATGCCGCAGCGGAAATAGTCACTGTCACACCTTCCACGACCTTGGTTTCAGCGGACTTTTCAAGGGTGGGATCTTCGTCCTCGAGCGCAGTAACCGGCTTCGCGTCAGGCACAACAGGGATGCGAATAGCCGGGTTGTAGGCCGCTATAACAGACATGATCCGAGCTCCGTCTAAGAGATGTGCTCTTTGTATCGACCTCAAGCAACAAATCTTTATACCTGTGCAGGTTTTCTGTACACGCTGGCTTCGCTGCCCCCCAGTGCGTTACCCTTACGTCTTATGTGTGTTTTCCCACAAGGATTTAAGAAATGTCCGAGCCAGTCAAACTGCGCGCTCACAGCCAGGCCCATTGCAAGGATTGCAGCCTGGCCCCCCTCTGCCTGCCACTTTCGTTGAATCTGGAAGACATGGATGCGCTGGACGACATCGTCAAACGCGGCCGCCCACTGAAAAAAGGCGAGTTTCTGTTTCGCCAGGGCGACAAGTTTGATTCCGTCTATGCAGTACGCTCGGGCGCATTGAAGACCTTCAGCCTCAGCGACGGCGGCGAAGAGCAAATCACCGGTTTTCACCTGCCCAGTGAGTTGGTCGGGCTGTCGGGGATGGACACCGAGATTCATCCGGTGTCGGCCCAGGCCCTGGAAACCACATCGGTGTGCGAAATTCCTTTCGAGCGCCTGGATGAACTGGCCCTGCAACTGCCGCAATTGCGCCGCCAGTTGATGCGCGTGATGAGCCGCGAAATTCGTGACGACCAGCAAATGATGCTGCTGCTGTCGAAGAAAACCGCCGACGAGCGCATCGCCACGTTCCTGGTCAACCTGTCGGCGCGCTTTCGCGCCCGTGGGTTCTCGGCCAACCAGTTCCGCCTGAGCATGTCGCGCAATGAGATCGGTAATTACCTGGGCCTGGCAGTGGAGACTGTGTCCCGCGTGTTTACCCGTTTCCAGCAGAACCAGTTGATTGCCGCCGAGGGTAAAGAAGTGCATATCCTCGACCCGATCCAGCTGTGTGCATTGGCTGGCGGTTCGTTGGAGGTCTGATCCAGGCTGCGGCCGCGCCAATCGGCGAGGCCGCAGGTATACTTCGAGTCCGTTTTCCGCTCTGGACTCCTCGACGATGACTTTTGATTCGTTCGACATCAAATCCCTGATTCGCCCCGTTATCGACTTCCCCAAGCCGGGTGTGATCTTTCGTGACATCACGCCGCTGTTCCAATCGCCCCGCGCCCTGCGCCTGGTGGCCGACAGCTTTGCCCAACGCTATGTCGAAGCCGATTTCACGCATATCGGTGCAATGGATGCCCGTGGCTTCCTGATCGGCTCGATCATCGCCTACCAACTCAACAAGCCGCTCATCCTGTTCCGCAAGCAAGGCAAGCTGCCGGCGGACGTGCTGGCCGAGGGTTACCAGACCGAGTACGGCGAAGCCTTCCTGGAAGTGCATGCCGACAGCCTGTGCGAAGGCGACTCCGTGCTGATGTTCGATGACCTGATCGCCACCGGCGGCACCCTGATTGCGGCGGCGAACCTGGTGCGGCGCATGGGGGCAAAGATCTTTGAAGCCGCGGCGATTATTGATTTGCCAGAGCTGGGTGGCTCGCAGCGGTTGGCAGACATGGGGATTCCGACGTATTGCCTGACGCAGTTCGGGCTGACCGAGAGATAAGCGTCGTCAGTACTGACGCCATCGCGGGCAAGCCCGGCTCCCACCTTGGAATGCATTCCCCTGTGGGAGCCGGGCTTGCCCGCGATGAGGCCCGAAAGAACACCCCGGTTTACAACCCCATCTGCTTACTGATGATTTCATTCATCACTTCGCGCGTCCCGCCACCAATCGACAAAATCCGGTTATCGCGATACAGCCGCTCCACCAGACTGCCACGCATATATCCCTGCCCGCCCAATATCTGCACCGCGTCATACGTCACCCGATCAGCGGTATCGGTAGCCAGATTCTTGGCCATGGAAATCTCTTTGATCACGCTCTTGCCGGCGGCCATCTTCGCGGCCTGGCGATAGGTGAACTCGCGGGAAACCTCCACGGCGGTAGCCATTTCCGCCAGGCGATGCTTGAGCACCTGGAATTTGCCGATGGGTTTGCCGAATGCTTCGCGCTGGGCGGCCCACTGGAGGCTTTCCTCCAAGGCCAGTTGCGCGGTCATGTTGGCCATGAGGGCCAAGGCCAGGCGCTCGCTCTGGAAGTTGCCCATGATGCAGGCAAAGCCCATGTTCTCTACACCGACGAGATTGCCCACAGGCACGCGGCAGTCATCGAAGAATAACTCGGCGGTGTCCGACGCCCACCAGCCCATCTTCTTCAGTGGCTGGCCGACGGTAAAACCGGGCGTGTCTTTTTCAATCAGCAGCAGGCTGATGCCGCCAAAGCCCGGCCCGCCCGTGCGCACGGCCACGGTGTAGAAATCAGCGCGAATGCCGCTGGTGATAAAGGTCTTGGCGCCGCTCACGCGGTAATGCTCGCCTTCACGTACGGCGCGGGTTTGCAGGTTGGCTACATCCGAGCCGCCGCTGGGCTCGGTGACCGCCAGGGCGATGATCTTCTCGCCGGCGAGCACCAGAGGCGCTATGCGCTCACGCACGTCGGGCCGGGCCCATTTGACGATGGGCGGCAGGCCGATATCCAGGGAGCCGAGCCCTGCCACCACGCCACCGGAGCCGCAGCGCATCAGTTCTTCGCTGGCGGCGACCTTGGCGAACAGATCGCCTTCGTGGCTGCCACCCAGCGCCTCGGGGTAGCCGATGCCCAGAATGCCCGCCGCACCGGCCTTGAGGTAAAGTTCGCGGGGAAAACTTTCCGCTTCCTCCCATTGCTCGATGCCGGGCAACATCTCGCGTTCGACGAAGCGGCGCACGCTGTCGCGGACCAATTGGTGGCTGGGGTCGAAGTATTCCTGACAGGCGGACATCGGCAAGCTCCATGGCGAGATGGAGCGAACTTACCAAGCGCTTGCTTGGTTATCAAGCCGAATACATTTTTTACCACCACACAAGACCCAGGTGGGAGCCGGGCTTGCCCGCGATGCCAGCGCCTCGGTCTTTCAGTTACACCGTGGTGATGCTATCTCAGGCAAGCCAGATCCCACATTTAGAGCGCGATGGGTTTGCGGCCTGCGAACGAGTGCGCCAGGGTGCCGCCGTCCACCAATTCCAGCTCGCCACCCAACGGTACGCCATGGGCGATCCGTGAAGTAATCAAACCTTTATTGGTCAGCAACTGGGCGATGTAGTGCGCAGTGGCTTCACCTTCCACCGTCGGGTTGGTTGCCAGGATCACTTCGGTAAAGGTGCCCTGCTCTTCGATTCGTGCCACCAATTGCGGGATACCGATGGCTTCCGGCCCCAAACCGTCGAGCGGCGACAGGTGGCCCTTGAGCACAAAGTAACGCCCGCGGTAACCGGTCTGCTCCACGGCGTACACATCCATCGGCCCTTCCACCACGCACAGCAACGTGTCGTCGCGACGTGGGTCGGCGCATTGCGGGCAGAGTTCTTCTTCGGTGAGGGTGCGGCACTGGCGGCAGTGGCCCACGCCCTCCATGGCCTGGCTCAGGGCCTGGGCCAGGCGGGTGCCGCCGCTGCGGTCACGCTCCAGCAGTTGCAGCGCCATGCGCTGGGCAGTTTTCTGGCCGACGCCGGGCAAAGTGCGCAAGGCGTCGATCAGTTGGCGAATCAGGGGGCTGAAGCTCATGGGCGAAGGGTCCGACAAAACAACGAGACGCGGTTTATACCCGCGCCCCGGATTAGCGTCAAATACTCAATCCTGCGCGACGCGCACCACCAACTTGCCGAAGTTGCGCCCTTCGAGCAGGCCGATAAAGGCTTCGGGCGCCTGCTCCAGGCCGTCGACCACGTCCTCGCGGAACTTGATCTTGCCCTCGCGCACCCAAGGCGCCATGGCACTGAGGAACTCCGGCTGGCGGTCGCCGTAGTCATCGAACACGATAAAGCCCTGGATGCGCACCCGCTTGGTCAGCAAGGTGCGTTGCAGCGCCGGCAAACGGTCAGGGCCGCTGGGCGCTTCATGGGCGTTATAGCCGGCAATCAACCCGCACAGCGGCACGCGCGCTTTGGGGTTGAGCAAAGGCAGCACGGCATCGAAGACTTTACCGCCGACGTTTTCGAAATAAATGTCCACGCCTTTGAAACAGGCCAGGGCCAGCTCATGGGCAAAATCTTCGCTCTTGTGGTCGATACAGGCGTCAAAGCCCAACTCATCCACCACGTAGCGGCACTTGTCTGCGCCACCGGCAATGCCCACCACGCGCAAGCCCTTGAGCTTGGCCACTTGGCCCACCACCGACCCCACCGCGCCAGACGCAGCCGCCACCACCAGGGTTTCCCCGGCCTTGGGCTGGCCGATATCCATCAAGCCCATGTAGGCCGTCATGCCCGGCATACCCAGTACGCCCAAGGCCATCGACGGACTCGGCAACCCCTTGGGCAGCGGGATCAGGTTATGGCCTTCGCAAATGCAGTGGCTTTGCCAGCCAGTGGCGCCGACCACCAGGTCGCCCACTTCGAATTTCGGGTTGCGCGATTGCTCGACACGGCTGACAGCCCCACCGGTCATCACCTCGCCGATTTCCACGGGCGCGGCGTAGGACGGCGCGTCACTCATGCGTCCACGCATGTAGGGGTCCAGGGACAGGTACAGGGTCTTGAGCAACACCTGACCGTCTGCCAGGTCCGGCAGGCTCACACGTTCCAGGCGAAAGTTTTCCGGCGTGGGTGCGCCTTGAGGGCGTGAGACCAGAACGATGCGTTGGTTGAGCGTCATTTCTTGAGGCATCAGCGGGGCTCCTTTATCGGTGAGTGGTTTCAACGGTATAGGGTGCAGACCATCGGTGAAGGCCTGGGGTTCGATGTTTCGACCGGCCAAAAAAAATGCCAGGCGCGATGCCTGGCATTTGAGTCTAGCTAAAGCGTGTATCAGAACGGCAGTTTCATGCCCGGTGGCAGTTGCATGCCAGCGGTCACGCCGGACATTTTGTCCTGGCTGTTGGCTTCGATCTTGCGCACAGCGTCGTTGACGGCTGCGGCGAACAGCGCTTCGAGCATTTCCAGGTCATCTTCACCCACGCCCGGCAATACGCTTGGGTCGATGCTGACACGCTTGATGTCGTGACGACCGGTCATCACCACGCTGACCATATCGCCACCGGCTTTACCGGTGACTTCGGCGTTGGCCAGTTCTTCCTGCATCTTGGCCATTTTTTCCTGCATCTGCTGCGCCTGCTTCATCAGGCCGGCCATGCCACCTTTCATCATGGGAATCACCTCAAAAGTACGTGGATCAATGAGTAGCCCGGTGTCATGACGCTTGGGGCACCGGGGCTTCGACAGGTTCAATAGTATCGTGGCGGACGACCGCACCGAACTGTTGCATCATTTGTTGGATAAGCGGATCTGCGTGGATCGAGTCCTCGGCCTCGCGCTGGCGGTTAAGGCGCCGACGGGTCGCTGCCTGAGCCGGGGTTTCCTGCTCGGGCTTGATCAGCTCGATGGCGATGGTCAGCGTGCGCCCATGGTACTGGTTGAGCGCATCGTTGAGCCGGCGCTGCTGGGTGGCGTTGAACAAGGCGCTATGGGCCGGGTCCAGGTGCAGCAGCCAGTGGTCGCCTTCGATGGAAATCAGGGTGCAGTTGGCGGCGATACTGCCGGTCATGCCGGAGATCGGCAATTTCGGAAACAATTCCAGCCATTGCAGGGCCAGGCCGGTAGCCGGAGCCGCGGCAGGCTCTACCTCGGGCTCGGGCGCAGGTTCCGCGGTGTGCTCACTGGCCAAATCGTCCAGGTAGCTGTAGGCCGAATCCATGTCCGGCTCGATGTAGTCTTCGTCCAGCGGCGGTTCGTCGTCCAGGTCAATGCCGGGAGTGGCCGCGTCGACCTGGGCGACCGTCGGTTCAGGAACGGGGGCCGATACCCACTCAGGGGCATCCGGCACCACGCTGTCCGGAGTCGGCGCAGGCATCGGTGTCAGCTCGGGTTGCTCGCCGGTGGTTTCCAGCACGGGCTCCACGGCGGGCTGTTGCTCGGGCTCTACTTGCGCTTCGACCGGGTCATTCCAAGGCAAGTCGACAACGGGCTCGGGCTCGATGACCGGCTCGGGCTCGACCACCGGTGCGACGGCAACCGGCGCAGGTTCGGGCTCAGGTGCCGGCGCAACCGGCTCAGGCACAGCAACCGCAGGCGCAGCAACTACTGGCGCAACAACAGCCGCGCCAGCCACTGGTTTGGCGGAATCAACTGTGGCCTGGCTGATCCCCACTGGCTTTAGCGGCTGTCTCGGTGCGTCTGCCGAATCTGCCGGCCGGAATGCCAGCATGCGCAGCAGCACCATTTCAAAGCCACCCCGAGGGTCGGGTGCCAGGGGCAGGTCGCGGCGACCGATGAGGCCCATCTGGTAGTAGAACTGTACGTCTTCGGCCGGCAAGGCCTGGGCCAGGGCCAATACGCGATCACGGTCGCCATGGCCGTTGTCCACGCCTTCCGGCAGGGCCTGGGCGATGGCGACGCGGTGCAATACGTTGAGGATTTCCGAGAGCACGCCATTCCAGTCCGGGCCTTGCTCCGACAGGTGGCGCACCGCTTCGAGCAACGCCTTGGCGTCGCCTTCGATCAGCGCGTGCAGCACGTCGAACACCTGGCCGTGGTCCAGGGTACCGAGCATGGCGCGCACGTCGGCGGCCATGACCTTGCCTTCACCAAACGCGATAGCCTGGTCGGTGAGGCTCATGGCATCGCGCATCGAACCATCAGCGGCGCGGCCCAGCAACCACAGCGCGTCGTCTTCGAACGGTACGTTCTCGACGCCCAGCACATGGGTCAAATGCTCGACCACACGCTCGGGGGTCATGTTTTTCAGGGAGAACTGCAGGCACCGCGACAAAATCGTTGCCGGAAGTTTCTGCGGGTCGGTGGTGGCCAGGATGAACTTGACGTAGGGCGGCGGCTCTTCCAGGGTTTTCAACAAGGCGTTGAAGGAGTGGCTGGACAGCATGTGCACTTCGTCGATCAGGTAGACCTTGAAGCGGCCACGGCTCGGCGCGTACTGCACGTTGTCCAGCAGTTCGCGGGTGTCTTCGACCTTGGTTCGGCTCGCGGCATCGATCTCGATCAGGTCGACGAAACGCCCTTCGTCGATCTCACGGCACACCGAACAGGTGCCACAAGGCGTCGAGGTAATACCGGTTTCACAATTCAGGCACTTGGCGATGATGCGCGCAATCGTGGTCTTGCCCACCCCGCGCGTACCGGTGAACAGGTAGGCGTGGTGCAGCCGTTGGCTGTCCAAGGCATTGATCAGAGCCTTGAGCACATGGGTCTGGCCGACCATTTCGCGGAACGAGCGCGGGCGCCATTTACGTGCAAGAACCTGATAACTCATCGAAAACCGTCGCAACTGGGAAGCAGAAGCCGGTAATGCTAGCGGAGCAAGGGGGAAATTGCATCCGGCACGCTCGTCTAATCTGACGAAGCTTGTTCGATTGGCCTCCCGGAGGGCACCTGCGGGCGTTTTGCTGGCACCTTGGAGCGCCAATGCCCTTCCAGACTGATAGCGGCGACACTTGCCAGCACGATCACCGCGCCCAGCATCACCTGCAGGGTGACGTGTTCGCCAAGCAGCGTGGCGGCCATCAGCATGGCAACCGGTGGAATCAGGTACATCGCCACCGACGCACGACTGACCTCGACGTACTTCAACACGTAACCCCAGGCCAGATAGGCCAAGGCACTGGGAAAAATGCCCAGCACCAGCACGGCAAGATTCTCCACCATCGGTGCCTGCACGATGGCGACGGGCAGGCCCGGCAGGTTCACGCACAGCATCAGGGTGCCGGACCACACCATGTAGCACGCCATCGTCAACGGGCTGTAGCGATGGGCGTAATGTCGCTGGATGGCGAAGTACACACTCCATGAGCAGGCCGCCAACAAGATCAGCAAACCCCGTGGGTTGATATCGCCTATGCCCCGGTCGCCCCAGATCACCCCCACTACGCCGGCCAACCCCAACAGCACGCAGCCCCAGCGCCAGGTGCTGACCTGCTCCTTCAAGCACAAAAACGCGATCAACACACTGAACAATGGCGCCGACTGTGCCAACACACTCGACGCTGCCGCCGTCACCCATTGCTGCCCGTAATTGAGACTGGTGTGGTGCAGGAACACCCCGAAAAAGCCCAGCACCAACAACCACGGCAGGTCGCGCAATGGTGGCCGTCCAATTCCCACCACCGAGGCCACGCCGCCCATGAATACCGACGCGATCAAAAACCGCAGCAGCGCCAATTGGCCGGGGCTGTAACTGTGCAGCCCCATGTGTACGCCGATGGGGGAATACGCCCAACAGAGGATGACGCTGGCAATGACTAGCGTAAGCTTCAGAGGTGACGGAGTATTCATCGACAGCATCCACGCAAAAGGAATGCTGCCAGTCTTGGCCCAGGCAAGGCATAGGACAATTAAGCGTTTCTGACTTCTGAAATCATTGGAACTGAGCAATGGAACTGGCCCAACTGAAAATGGTACGAGCCGTGGCGCAAACCGGCAGCGTGGCCCAGGCTGCGCTGCAATTGCACTGCGTGCCGTCCAATATCACCACGCGCATCAAGCAGCTGGAAAGCGAGTTGGGCACACCGCTGTTTATCCGTGCTGGCCGAGGGCTGGCGATCAGCGCCGCGGGAGAGATCTTCCTGGATTACTGCGAACGTATCCTGGCCTTGGTGGATGAATCCAAACGCGCCGTGGATGCCAGCGCCATTCCCCGTGGCACCTTGCGCATCGGTGCGGTGGAATCCAGCGCCAGCGGGCGCTTGCCACCGCTGCTGGCGGAATACCATCGGCGTTATCCCGATGTCAGCCTGGAACTGGTCACCGGTGCCTGGGCGCAACTGCTGGATGACCTGCAGCACCACCGCCTGGATGTGGCGCTGGTGGCTGCCGGCGGCAAACGCACAAAGCTGGAACAGAGCGTGGTCTACAGCGAGCGCCTGGTGCTGATCGCCAGCGCGTGCAGCGCCCCTATCAACAGTGCCGAGGACCTGGCCGGCCGAACCCTGCTGGTGTGGCCGCCGGGCTGCCCTTATCGCGCCGCCCTGGAAAACTGGCTCAAGCCCCATGACATCAAGCCAGCAATCGCCAGCTACGCCAGTTGGGGCACGATCATCGGATGCGTGAGCGCGGGGATTGGCGTGGCGTTGGCACCCGAGGGGATCCTGGCGCGCTATGAACAGGCCAATCAGCTGGCATCGTATCGCTTTGAAGCACTGGCGCCCGTGGACAACCTGTTGTTCTGGCACACGGACACCCAGCGGCACCTGGCGCGAGATGCGTTTGCCGGGCTACTGCGCGAGACCTTTGGCTGACGGGATTGCCTTAATGCTCACAGCCATGAAGATCAAATGTGGGAGCGGGCATTAGCCCCCCTCCCACCTTTTTACAGCTTCGGCGCAGCCAACCGTGCGTACTGGCCCTGGCTGATCCAGCCCGTGAACGAACGGTCGTCAGCGTTGATGAATTCCACCTGCGCCCAGCCGTCCTTGAATGCCAGTACGCCCACTACGTCATGCTTGACGATGTAGGGCCGCTTTGCCGCTTTGGCGCCCGGCGTTTTCAGCAAGTAAGCCTTGTCGGCAGACACCGTCACCAAGCCGATCCATTGTTTGCTGGCGGTCTGGCTCAGCGCCAGGCCGGTGGCGATTTCCGGCATCAGCACGTTGATGCAGCCGGGGTGTTGACGGCCCTGCGCCACGGTCAGGGTCACCCCGTCGGACGCCGCTGCCACACTGCCTGGGTAGGCAGCGTCCAGCCAGGTGGTGAGCGCTTCGGGTTTGCCTTGCAAGTAGAACGTGCAACCACGGGCCACACCCTCGCCCATCGATTCCTGGTAGAAACCCTCCACCTGATGCCCCGGCGTCACCGCCAGCATCAGCCCTTCATATTGGCCTGAATGCAACGCCGCCGGGCCGGCCAACGCAGGCGCCACGGCGCACCACGACAACACTCCCATCGCCAGATAACGAATCATCTTATTTCTTCCCTTCAAAGGCTTCGTAGGCTTGTTTCATCAGGACGTCATAGTTGCCGTAATCATCACCGTTATAGTTTCGGGCCATGGCGGTAAAGTCCTTGTTTTTCATGGCACTCAATAATGCCGAGTTGTGGCTGCAAAGGCTGAGATAGGCTTTGAGTTGGTTACCGGCATTGATCTTTAATGACGCCACGAACTCAAACACCGTCTTGAATCCGCACGCAGCAAAATTGAACCCCATGATTTGAAACATGCCCCAGGAGGCCGACATCAAGGCGGCTTCCTGATCCAGCGCAAAGGCGGTGGCCATGGTCTCCCAGGCCTTGACCTGATCCTTGTTGTTCGCCTGCCATTGCGGGCCGGCTTTTTTCTTGTAGACATACGACAGCAACGGCTGCGACTGGTCGTAGATGTGCTTGGTGTACTTGCGAAAGTGGTGCCCTTCAAAGGCGATGATCGGCAACTTGGCCGGCCCGAACCCCACCTTCCCGCCCGACTCCACCGTGGCGAACGCCTTGACCACATTCACCGAAATACCGTTGCCCAATTGCTTGGCGGCGTTCTGGAAATCCGTATCGCTCAATGTCGTCCCGCCATCGCAGGTGGACTGCATCATCAACTGCCGGTTACGCCGCTCGGCCTCGATCACCGCACGCACGCGGTCCAGGTACACATTGACCGTGGCCTGTACCGCATCGACGTTGTTATTGCCGAAGATGTTGAGAAACGTCGGAATGCGCGTATTGGGAAAAGCCCGCACCGGTACCTTCAGCGCCTCTTCGATCAGACTGTTGAACGTCCGCCCGGTGGGGTCGATCACGCCATCGGGATGGGCGTACTTGAGATGGCGAAACTGATACTGGCTGATGCACTGCACCAACTGGCCGTCGCACTTGCCGTTTTCCAGCAAGGCAAACCCCATCTTGGGAATGATCAAATTGAATAAATACTGGATGCACTGAACATCGGCGGGCAAGTTGCGGGCTTTGCCGGGCGTCCCTACCGAAGCACTGATAAGACGAGGCAACCCTTGCAGGCTTTTCATGACAGACATCCTTGTGAGTGAAAGAAGTGATAGCACTTCAACATCAAATCCATGCCCTTGTCATACTCTGAAACAAGTGGCCGGCGCAAGCTAACAAGGCGGTCTGCGGATTGTCCAGAGGGCTTTATGAAAGTTGTGAAACAGCCGGATTAAAACCGTCAGTAACCGTGGGATTCACGGGTCTTTTGATACTTGTGATAGTCGAGCCACTCGACCACATCGTAGGGCAGGTACAACTGCACCCTGGCCCGTGAAATCGCGATATACACCGCACAGAGTCGTTGATCGAACGCGTAGGCGTCCTGGAACTTCACATTGGTCAACAATTCCGGGGTGAGCAGTACCCGGTCGAACTCCATGCCACCCGCATCCTGCGCCAGCATCAACAGGACGCGCTCGTCCGGATGGCCAATCAACCTGTTCAGACGCGTGACATCCGCCCCGTTAAAGCCTTTTTCCAGCTCGGCCTCGACCCACAGAAACGCCTCATCGAACTGGCAGGCTTCGCGCACCTGCTGCCAATCGGCCATGTCGCTGAAAAACGCATGGGGGCCGAGGTCATTGAACTCATTGCTATAGAAATCGGGTTTGAACAACGCGATGACCGTGTCCATGAAATGCTTGAGCGACTGCTGGGCCTCTTTGCTCGCCAGGCCGAACGCACAGCGGGCGTGGCTCAGCTGGATCGCCCACTGCATGGTGTCCCAATGGGAAGCGGTCAACACCACGCAACCTTGCGGGGGCACGAAACCCTGCGGATAAAACTCAATGCCGACATCGGCATCGCGCGCGCCCTCGAAAAGCGATTTGCTTTTTTCCGAGTGCAAGCTGATCAACGGGTTGACCAGGCGCTCGACATTGCGCCCGGAACGCACGGAGTAGCACACGTCGGTATGGCGAACCTCACGGGCACGCTTGACCACGCCGCCACTGGCCTGCTGATACTCATCCCCCAAAGTGATCAGCACCTGGCAGCCGCGCTCGATGATTTGCAACAGCGGCGCCGGGATGTCCTGGCTCTCATCGATGAGCACATGGGTATAGCGCTCGGGCACCACGCAGCCTGCAAGGCTGGCGCGCTTGATCATCAACAAGCCTTCAAACCCGGTATGCCGGCCCCAGGCCGGGTTCGCCTCAAGGTAGCCCCACAACCGGCTGGCATACTCGAGCAGCGCCCTGGCATCGACGCCGGCGAGCGGTTGCTTGAAATGCGGCAAATGCTGGGCCGACAAGCTGTACTCCCAGGAGCGGCAGTAGGCCTCAAGCACCTTGAGGCACACCTCCACCACCGCTTGCCCTTCCAGGCGGCGGAAACCAAAGATATTCAGCTCTTGAGCGAGCGCCTGCTTGGTCGGCACCCTCGCCGGCGTATTCAGCGGCTTTGGCCTCGGGCCATGCAATAGAGCATGGGCGAAGTCCTGGAAGGTATGCCCGGCCTTACGCTCCCGCGCTCCCACCATGCGCGCACGCAGGGTTTCGAGTTTTGCCGGGGTGCGTGCCAACAGCAAGGTCTTTTCCGGGCGCAGGTGCTCCAGCAAGGCCACCAGCAGGTGACTCTTGCCAATGCCTGCATAGCCTTGAACATGCAGGTCTTCGTTCAGGTTGGCACGGAAGGTTCTGAGCAGCTTGTCCTGCTCGGCGCTCAACCAGCGCTCGCGATGCCTGGGCGTGATCACCTGCTGGCTGAACGGATCATTGGCCTTGAGATGGCGGACTTTATACTCGACGTCCCATTTGCCACTGGGTAACAGGTAGTCCCGCGCCTGGACTTCCTCCTCCAGCAGAAAGCGCAGCTTCAGGCTTTTGACCACATTGAGGCCGAAGTACAGCTTCCTCTGATCGAACAGCCGCTGCGCTTCAGAGAGCAGGGACACACTGGCCGAATGGCGGGCATCGACTGCCCAGTCAATCAGCTTGGCCAACACTTTTTCAGCACCGTTGGCGCTCAGGTCGCTTTCCGGCACCTGCGCCAGGTTCTGGATCACCAGCACCGCCGCCAATTGGGGCTCGCTCAGGGCTACAAGCGCATCGAAACCCTCGCCGCCCAACAAACCCGCACAGGTGTGCTCGGTGATCGGCAAGAATACGGGGCTGGATAAGTCGAAATGTTCCGAGTGCATAGAGCCTCGTAGCCAGGGGAAGAGACGCTTGGGAGTATGCCACTAGACGCGAAATGACCGTCATGCACTGTGCAGGAAGCATCACAGATGACTGGCTGAAAATAACTTGAGTTTTAGAAGGGACTGCAGAAGGGAGCGTTATGGAGGCAACCCCACCAGCCACACCCCGGCACACAATGTTCCCGCTGTGGCTGCTGCCTTCCGGCTCTGACCAGGTTCACGGGTAATCGTTGCGGGGGGACCGATGGGGTCACCATAACGACGCTGCCTCTCGGCAAGCCGCGCCATTGTACCCATCTCATCGGAAGTTACAACCGTTGGTTCCGGATTAAAAAATGAGAAGGCTCAAGCACTTGCCATAACCCCATCAGCCCTGCCGCCTTCTTCCTGGATGACCAGGTGAATAAAGTGCAGCTTGGCAATCACCGCGGGCGGCAGCACGAAGGGGTAGAAATCCGGCTGGCCCATGGCGCGGGACAGTTCGTTGAGCATGCCGGCCAGTTCGATCCAGGCATTGACGAAGGAAAGGAATGCCGGGCCGCCAGGGTGTTGCGGGTCGTAGAGCGTGGTCAGGGGGAATGGCTGGTAATCCAGGTCCATCTCGCGGGCGCTCATGCCAAAGCCCAGGGCCGTGTCCACGGCGTCCATCATGTGCAGGTAGTGGGCCCAGGTTTCAGCCCAATCTTCCCAGGGGTGCATGGTGGCGTAGGCGCTCACGCAGGTGAGTTGCCAGTCCGGGCGCGGGCCGTTCTGGTAGTGCCGGTCGAGGGCCCCGGCATAACTGGCGCGTTCGTCGCCGAACAGGTTGCGAAAAGGTGTGAGCCAGTGACTGTTGGCGATCAGGCGATCCCAGTAGTAATGGCCGACTTCATGGCGAAAATGGCCAAGCAAGGTGCGGTACGGCTCGCGCATCTGTACGCGGACTTTTTCGCGGTGGGCGTCGTCGGCTTCCTTGATGTCCAGGGTGATCAGCCCATTGGCGTGACCGGTGGTGGGTGCGTTGCCTTCCAGGTCGATACCGATAAAGTCGAAGGCCAGGCCAGTCTCTTCGTCAACGCTCTTGGGCACCACTTGCAGGCCCAGGCTGATCAGTTGCGCCACCAAGCGGCGCTTGGCGGTTTCGACCTTGCGCCAGCGTTCGGGGTTTTCCGCAATTGATAGGTCAGGAATGGTGCGGTTCAGGCTACAGGCCACGCACAACGGTGCAGTGCTGTGAGCAGGTATCAGCCAGTTGCAGGCGGCGGGTGAATCGAGGTTTGCACAGCGCCGGAATGCGCCGGCATCGAGATTATCGTCCGCCAGCCAAGTACCGACCGCCGGCCCAGGTTGCAAGGACGACAGGTGGCTTTGCTGCGGCTGGTAACCCAATGCCGCCTGGCAGGCCAGGCATTGGCTGTTGCGAAAAAACAGCGACTGGCCACACCGGCATTGCCACACCTTGCTGTTGCGCGAGGTTTCGGCCATGAACGGAGCGGCGATGCGCGTGCTGAGTTGCTCGAAGTAGCGGAACATGGCGATCTCTCCCTGGGTGACAGAGACTAGATCATTTATCGGGAGAGATCGTTCAACACGTGCAGGAGATGCCTCTGCTCCCTGTGGGAGCGAGCTTGCTCGCGAAGATCGTTAACGATAATGCGGGGCGCCTGATTTACAGCGGCGCCCTTTGATTCTTCGCGAGCAAGCTCGCTCCTACAGTGTTGAGAGATCGCTCCCACGCGGAGTGGGGACGATCAATCAGACGGTGATGTTGTGCTTGACCAGGAAGGCGACGAAGGCCTCTTCGTCCAGTACTTTCAGGCCCAGTTCATTGGCCTTGGCCAGTTTCGAGCCGGCGCCCGGTCCCGCCACCACACAGTGGGTTTTCGCCGAAACGGAACCGGCCACCTTGGCCCCCAGGCTTTCGAGCTTGTCCTTGGCCACATCGCGGCTCATCAGCTCCAGGGAGCCCGTGAGTACCCAGGTGTGCCCGGCTTCGGGCAAGCCTTCAACGAGCTTTTTCTCGCTCTGCCAGTGCATGCCAAAGTCCTTGAGCTGCTGCTCGATGGCCAGGGCATGGCTGGCGTTGTCGGCATTATCGAAAAAGTCCCGTACAGCCTTGGCTTGTTTCTCGGGCAGCGCCTGGCGCATATCGAGCCAGTCAGCCTTGATTACGCCCTCCAGCGAACCGAACTTGTCCGCGAGCTTCTGCGCAGCACCTGGCCCCACCGACGGCACGTGCAGCTTGTCGAGCAAACCGCCCAAGGTGGTGCTGGCGGCGAATTCCGCGCTGAGTTCGCCTTGCTCCTGCAATTGCAGGCCGCATTCGTCCGGTGACAATAGCGCGCCAATCACCTGCTGATTGTGCCCGTCTTCAAAGAAGCTATGGATCTCATGGGCCACTTCCAGCCCAACATCCGGCAAGTACGTCAGCACCTCAGGCAACGCCTTTTGAACACGCTCCAGGGACGCCAGCGAGCGCGCCAGCACCTTGGCCGTCTCCTCGCCCACATCGGGAATGCCCAAGGCGTAGATAAAGCGTGCCAGGGTCGGGGTCTTGCTGTTTTCGATGGCGCTGATCAGCTTCTTGCTGGAGATATCGGCAAAGCCTTCCAGGTCGATGATCTGTTCATATTTGAGCTTGTAGAGATCGGCCGGCGAACCGATGAGCTGTTCATCCACCAGTTGCTCGATGGTCTTGTCGCCCAGGCCGTCGATGTCCATGGCCCGGCGCGAGACGAAATGAATGATTGCCTGCTTGAGTTGCGCACCGCAGGCCAGGCGCCCGACGCAACGGTACACCGCGCCTTCGCTGACGGTTTCCTTGCCCTTGCTACGCTTGACCAGTTGCGTACGCTCCACATGGGAACCGCACACCGGGCAATTCTGCGGGATCTGCACGGCGCGGGCGTTTTCCGGGCGGCGTTCGGTGACCACCGAGACCACCTGCGGAATCACATCACCGGCGCGGCGGATGATCACGGTGTCGCCAATCATCAGCCCCAGGCGTGCCACTTCGTCCATGTTGTGCAGGGTGGCATTGGACACGGTCACGCCGGCCACCTTGACCGGCTTGAGGCGCGCCACCGGCGTGACCGCACCGGTACGACCGACCTGGAACTCCACGTCGAGCAGCTCGGTGAGTTCTTCCATGGCCGGGAATTTGTGCGCGATCGCCCAGCGCGGCTCGCGGGCACGGAAGCCCAGTTCACGCTGGTAGGCAATGCTGTTGACCTTGAACACCACGCCGTCGATTTCATAGCCCAGCGCATTGCGGCGCTCGCCGATGTCGCGGTAGTAGTCCAGACATTCCTGGATACCCTTGGCCAGCTTCAATTCGTGGCTGATCGGCATACCCCACTTCTGCAACTGCTTGAGGTTGCCGATATGGGTGTCGCTGATATCCGCGGTCACCTGGCCGATGCCATAGCAGCAGAATTCCAGCGGGCGACTGGCGGTGATCTTCGAGTCCAGTTGGCGCAGGCTGCCCGCCGCGGCGTTGCGCGGGTTGGCGAAGGTCTTGCCGCCCACTTCCAGTTGCGAGGCGTTCAGCCGCTCGAAACCGGCCTTGGACATGAACACTTCACCGCGCACTTCCAGGGTGGCTGGCCAGCCCGTGCCGTGCAGTTTCAGGGGGATATTGCGCACGGTGCGCACATTGACGCTGATGTCCTCGCCGGTGGTGCCGTCGCCCCGGGTGGCACCGCGCACCAGCTCGCCATCCTGGTACAGCAGGCTGACCGCCAGGCCATCCAGCTTCGGCTCGCAGCTGTATTCCACCGCCGCGCCAGCGCCAAACAGATCGCCCACCGGCAGATCAAGGCCCTCGGTGACCCGGCGATCAAACTCCAGCATGGTGGTTTCATCGAAGGCGTTGCCCAGGCTGAGCATCGGGATCTCGTGCTTGACCTGGGTGAACGCCGACAATGCCGCACTGCCGACCCGCTGCGTCGGTGAATCACGCGTCACCAGTTCCGGGTGCTCGGCCTCCAGGGCCTTGAGTTCATGGAACAGGCGGTCGTACTCGGCGTCCGGGATGCTCGGCTCGTCGAGGACGTGGTAGCGGTAGTTATGCTGATCCAGTTCAGCACGCAGTTCGAGGATGCGGGTTTGGGCGGCGGTCATGGGTGTTCTCTCATAAAGCAAAAGAGCAGCCGAAGCTGCTCAATATGTTAGTGCACGGATTCTACAGACAACGCTTAAGATCGATCCTCAGCGTTTCTGTGTCAGGGCGCGACGCTCGAACTCGACGATGCGCTGACGGTAGTGTTCGATGGTCTGGGCGGTGAGCACGCTGCGCTGGTCGTCCTTGAGCTCGCCGTTGAGCTCCTGGGACAGCTTGCGGGCAGCGGCCACCATCACGTCGAACGCTTGTTTGGGGTGACGCGGGCCTGGCAGGCCAAGGAAGAAACTCACCGCCGGGGTGCTGAACAGGTCGATATCGTCCAGATCGAACGTGCCGGGCTTGACCGCGTTGGCCATGGAGAACAGCACCTCGCCATTACCGGCCATGCTTTCGTGACGATGGAAGATATCCATCTCGCCAAAACGCAGGCCGCTTTCGAGGATGTTCTGCAAGAGTGCCGGGCCTTTGAAACCGCCGGCATCGCGGCAGATCACGCTGATGACCAGGACTTCTTCGGCAGCCGGCTGATCGTTGACCGATTGGCGCGCCGCACTCTTGGCAGACGTCTCGTCCGGGAAATCGTCATCGCGGCTGCTGAAACTCGGGCCATCATCGACGTCGAGGTTCAGGTCGCCCTGGTGCGGCTCGGCAACCGCCGCGCTACCGCGCTTGCCACGCTTGGACGACGGCTCGCGGGCTTCACGCAGCGGGGCGCTCATCGACGGCAGGTCGTGCTCATCCAGTTGCGGCTCTTTATGGGTATCCAGCACACGGGGCGGCCCCAGCAGCTCGGCGGCGCCGTCGTCGTCAGGCAAGTTGGACAGGTTTCGGTCCAGCCGGAACTTGAGCTTGCCCTTGCCACCGCGCATGCGGCGCCAGCCATCGAAAAGAATACCGGCAATGACAATAATGCCGATGACGATCAGCCACTCGCGCAGACCGATTTCCATGTAATCCCGTGCCTCTAATAAAAAATGCTGAAAAATAAGGGGTTTAGCACCGTGCAAACCGCTTTAAAACGTGGCGCCAACTCTATGTTCTGACTGACGTTTTGCCCACGCACACGAAAAATTGACATTAAACTAGCACGACCAAAGATAACTTTACACCGTCTGTCAAAATGCCTTGAACAAATATGTCCATTTGCCACTTTCCCCAGGCCGGTAAATCGCCCTACAGCGTGCTGTAAATTCTCTCTCCCAGCGTGGCTCAGGATTCCACCATCGCCATCGCCTCTTCCACATCCACCGCGACCAATCGCGAACAGCCGGGCTCATGCATCGTCACCCCCATCAACTGGTCGGCCATTTCCATGGCGATCTTGTTGTGGGTGATATAGATGAACTGCACCGTCTGGGACATCTCTTTGACCAACCGAGCGTAGCGTCCAACGTTAGCGTCATCCAGCGGTGCGTCAACCTCGTCGAGCATGCAGAACGGCGCCGGGTTCAACTTGAAGATGGCAAATACCAGGGCCAATGCGGTCAGGGCTTTTTCGCCGCCGGACAATAAATGGATGGTGCTGTTCTTCTTGCCCGGAGGCCGCGCCATGATCGTTACCCCTGTATCGAGTAGATCTTCGCCCGTCAGTTCCAAGTAGGCGCTGCCACCACCGAAAACTTTTGGGAATAACGCCTGTAAACCGCCATTAATCTGATCAAAGGTATCTTTGAAGCGGTTGCGGGTTTCCTTGTCGATCTTGCGGATCACGTTTTCCAGGGTGTCCAGGGCTTCAACCAGATCGGCGTCCTGGGCATCCAGATAACGTTTACGCTCGGACTGCTGCTGGTACTCATCGATAGCGGCGAGGTTGATCGCGCCCAGGCGTTGAATACGTGCGGCAATCCGTTCAAGTTCTTCTTCGGCGTCTTTCTCGTTGGCCTGGGCGGTCAGGGTGTTGAGCACGCCGTGCAGGTCATAGCCGTCTTCCAGCAATTGGTCTTGCAAGGTCTTGCGGCGCACGGTGAGGGCTTGCCATTCCATACGCTGTTGTTCGAGCTGGCCGCGGATCAACTGCGATTGCTGCTCGGCCATGGTGCGACGCTTTTCGGCGTCGCGCAGTTCACGGTCGGCGTCTTCCAGGGCGATCTGGGCGGTCTTGAGTTCGACATCGACGGTCATGCGCTTGTCGAGCAATTCCTCAAGCTTGAGGCGCAGCTCTTCCAGCGGTGCCTCGCCCTCCTCCAGGTTGAGGCTCAGTTGCTCGCGCTTTTCGGTCAGGCGTTCGGACTGCATCTCCAGGCGCTCAAGGGCTTGGCGTGTGGAATCATGCTGGGCGCGCAACGAGCCCAGGCGTACGGCCAACTGATGGGCGTGGTCCTTGTGCTGCCGGGCTTCCTGGCGCACGCGGTCAAGGCGCTCGCGCAGGCTGTCGCGCTGGGCCAGCAGCAACTCGCGCTGTTCGGTGTCCAGGGCCATGCTGTCGAGGGCCTCCTGCAAGTGCAGGCGCGCTTCACCGATCTGTTCGTGTTCCAGGGCGCGCTGTTCGCCCATTTCGGCCACTTCTTCGTCAAGACGGGTGCGGCGCAGGGTCAATTGCTCCACCTTGGCCCTGCTCGCAGACAACTGGGCTTTCAACTCACCTTGCTGGCGCGCTTCGTCCTGCAACAGCCGACGCAGGTGTTCGCGGCCGGTTTCCTGCTGGCGCTGGGTAGCGCGCAGGGTTTGCAGTTCGGTTTCCAGGCTTTCCAGTGTGGCTTCGCGCTCTTCACGCTCGGCGCTCAGGTTGACGATTTCCTGGCCACGGGCCAATACGCCACTTTCCGCCTCACTGGCGCGGCGCACGCGCAGGAAGTGGCGGCCGACCCAATAACCATCGCGGCTGATCAGGCTTTCGCCGCCCGCCAATTGGCCGCGTTGGGCCAAGGCTTGCTCAAGGGACTCCACGGGCCTGACCTGGCCCAGCCATGGCGACAGATCCATCGCCGCCTCGACCTTGTCCAGCAAGCTGCCCGGTACCCTTGCACCCTCGGGCGCCGGGCTGAGCAGGCGCAAATCGCCCTGGGCAAACCCGGCCAGGTCGAAACCCGCAAAATCATCCACCAGCACCGCTTGCAGATCGGCACCCAACACGGTTTCCACCGCCAGTTCCCAGCCGGCTTCGACTTTCAAGCCTTCAGCCAGGCGCGGGCGCTCGGCCAAATGCTGGTCGCGCAGCCACTCGGCGGTGCCAGTGCCGGGGTCGAGCGCGGCTTGCTGCAAGGCTTCCAACGAAGCCAGCCGACCATTGAGCCGCTGCAAGTCGCCCTGGGCTTGCTGCTGCGCCTGGGTCGCGGTGTGCAATTGCTGGCGCAGTTGCTCCAGGCGCTCCACTTGCTGTTCTTCGCTGGCCTCCAGCTCCTCCAGGGTCATTTCGCTTTCGGCCAGTTGTTCGCTCAGCGCCATGATCGCCGCGTCTTCCGGGTCGGCAGCGAGCAGGACACGCTCTTCCTGCAGACGGCGCTGGCGCTCGGCCAGACGTTCCATGCTGGTTTCCAACTGCTGGATGCGCGACTGCTGCACCTCGGCCTGGCGGCGTGGCTCAGCAGATCGCAGGTTGAAGGCGTCCCACTGTTCCTGCCAGCCGTGCATGGTGGCTTCGGATTCTTCTAGGGCGGCGGCGGCTTCTTCGGCGGCGGCGCTGGTGATTTCCTGCTCGGGGGTGAGCATGTCCAGCTCTTCGCCCAGGGTCAGCAGCAAGGTACGGTCATGGCCCAGGTGCGATTCGGTTTCCAGGCGTGCGCGTTCGGCTTCCTTCAAGTCATCCTGCAACTGGCGCAAACGCTGCTGGCCGTGCTGGATACTCTGCTCGACCCGGGCAATGTCACCGCCCACCGAATAGAAGCGGCCTTGCACCAGATTGAAGCGCTCGGACAACTCATGGTGGCCGTCACGCAAGCGCTCAATGCTGGCGTCGGCATTACGCTGCTCGGCCACCAGCGCTTCAAAACTGACTTCCTGGGTGCCAATAATCGCTTCGCGCTGGCCCACCTGGTCATTCAATGCTTGCCAGCGCAGGGCCGACAATTGCGCCTTGAGCTGGCGCTCTTCACCCTTGTATTCCTGATACTTCTCGGCGGCCTGGGCCTGGCGATGCAGGCGTTCGAGCTGGCGCTCCAGCTCCTCGCGCAGGTCGGTGAGGCGGGCGAGGTTTTCGTGGGTGCGGCGGATACGGTTTTCAGTCTCGCGGCGGCGCTCCTTGTACTTGGAGATACCAGCCGCTTCTTCGATAAAGTTACGCAGGTCTTCGGGCTTGGCCTCGATCAGCTTGGAGATCATGCCCTGCTCGATGATCGAGTAGCTGCGCGGGCCCAGGCCAGTGCCAAGGAAGATATCGGTGATATCGCGACGGCGACACTTGGTGCCGTTGAGGAAGTAACTGTTCTGGCTGTCGCGGGTGACTTTACGACGGATGGAAATTTCCGCGTAGGCTGCGTATTCGCCGATCAGGGTGCCGTCGGAATTATCGAATACCAGTTCGATACTGGCCTGGCTCACCGGCTTGCGGCTGGTGGAGCCGTTGAAGATGACGTCGGTCATCGACTCGCCGCGCAGGTTTTTCGCCGAGCTCTCGCCCATCACCCAACGCACGGCGTCGATGATGTTCGACTTGCCGCAACCATTGGGCCCCACCACCGCCGCCATGTTGCTGGGGAAGTTGACGGTAGTCGGGTCGACGAAGGATTTGAACCCCGCCAACTTGATGCACTTGAGCCGCACGCTTAGGCGTCCGCCAACGCAGCGATGACCAGCGAGCTACTGCGCTGGCAGTAGGCGGTGAGCACCCCACGTATCTGCACCAAGTCACGGGCCAGTACTGCGGCGAGCAATTGCTCGAACAGCGCCAGGAACTCGCTCATGGACGCCTTGCGCTGATCCAGGGCCAGGTAATAGGCGCGGTTCATCGCCGGCTGCAGGTTCTCGACGGTTTCCTGCAAATACGGATTGTTGGCGAAGGGGTATGCAGCGCGCATCACATTGAAGCTTTCTTCGACGAAAGCGCGGATGTCCTCACGCTCCAGGCTCAATTGAAGGCGTTGCTGGATCTGCAGAAACGGCGCCATGTCGGCCTGGGTCTGCCAGCCTTCGGCAACCGCATTGCCGAGCAGGATGTACATCTCGCCCATCAACGTACACAGGCTCTGCACCTTGTGCGCGGTGAGCTCTGTGACGTGGGCGCCACGGCGCGGCAGGATCGCAATCAGATGGCGGCGCTCAAGGATCAGCAAAGCTTCGCGCACGGAACCACGGCTGACGTTGAGCGCCAGCGTGACTTTCTGTTCCTGGATCCGCTCCCCAGGCTTGAGATCGCCGCGAATGATACGTTCGGCGAGGTGGTGAGCAATTTGCTCGGCGAGACTGTCCGGCGCCTTGAACGTCATGTTTTCCCTTCAAAATCTGCTATCGGTACAAGCGCGGCAGTGTAGCGCATTGGCCCGCTGATGGCGCTACGCCCACCGTGGCGAATTTGGCACGAAATAAGCAACGTTGAAAGCCTGTAAGCCGCCAAAAACGCCGGTTCCAGAAGACTGGACCATAATTGAAAGTGTTGTGATCGTATTTTCTTGACCCTTAGGTCAGAAAACCATTGACCGAAAAGTCAGACATGACTAGATTCGGCGCAAAGCGGTTAACAACAATAATGAGTCTGCGAGGCCTTCCGTGATCCAGTTTTTACTTAACCAGGAACTCCGTAGCGAGCACGCCCTGGACCCCAACCTGACCGTGCTCAACTATCTGCGCGAGCATGTGGGCAAATCCGGTACCAAGGAAGGCTGCGCCAGCGGCGACTGTGGCGCGTGCACCGTGGTGGTCGGCGAGTTGCACACCGACGAGCAAGGCGTCGAGCAGATTCGTTATCGCAGCCTCAATTCCTGCCTGACGTTCGTGTCGTCACTGCACGGCAAACAACTGATCAGCGTCGAAGACCTCAAGCATCAGGGCCAACTGCACAGCGTGCAACAGGCCATGGTCGAGTGCCACGGTTCGCAGTGTGGCTTTTGTACCCCAGGTTTCGTGATGTCGCTGTTTGCCCTGCAAAAGAACAGCGATGCCCCCGACAGCCAGAAAGCCCATGAAGCCCTGGCCGGCAACCTGTGTCGTTGCACCGGTTATCGCCCGATCCTCGCCGCCGCCGAACAGGCCTGCTGCAACAAGCCCCAGGATCAATTCGACAGCCGCCAGGCTGAAACCATCGCCCGCCTCAAGGCCATCGCGCCGACGCAAACCGGTGAACTCAACAGCGGTGACAAGCGCTGCCTGGTGCCACTGACCGTCGCCGACCTGGCCGACCTCTATGACGCCTACCCGCAGGCCCGCCTGCTGGCCGGCGGCACTGACCTGGCGCTGGAGGTCACCCAGTTCCACCGCACCCTGCCGGTGATGATCTACGTCGGCAACATTGAAGCCATGAAGCGCATCGAGCAGTTCGACGACCGCCTGGAAATCGGCGCGGCCACCGCCCTCTCCGACTGCTACGCCGCGCTGCACCACGAATACCCGGACTTCGGCGAACTGCTGCACCGCTTCGCCTCCCTGCAAATTCGTAACCAGGGCACCCTGGGCGGCAATATCGGCAACGCTTCGCCCATTGGTGATTCGCCGCCGCTGCTGATTGCCCTGGGCGCGCAGATCGTACTGTGCAAAGGCAACACCCGCCGCACCCTGGCGCTGGAAGACTATTTCATCGACTACCGCGTCACCGCGCGCCAGGACAGCGAGTTCATCGAGACCATCATCGTGCCCAAGGGCCACACGCTGTTCCGGGCCTACAAGGTGTCCAAGCGCCTGGACGACGATATTTCCGCGGTGTGCGCGGCGTTCAACCTGAACATCGACAACGGTGTGATCAGCGCGGCTCGCGTTGCCTTCGGAGGCATGGCCGCCACACCAAAACGCGCAAAAAATTGCGAGGCCGCGTTGGTGGGCGCCATCTGGAACTTGGCCACGGTCGAGAAAGCCTGCGCCGCCCTGGCACAGGACTTCACCCCACTGTCGGACTTCCGCGCCAGCAAGGAATACCGCCTGCTCAGCGCGCAGAACCTGCTGCGCAAATACTTCATCGAACTGCAAACGCCGCACATCGAGACTCGGGTGACCGCTTATGTCTAACCATCACGCCGTGGTAAAAACCCAGGCCGAACTTGCCGCACTCTTTGCCCAGGACCTCACCACCGGGGTAGGTCGCAGCGTCAAGCATGACAGCGCCGCCAAGCACGTCAGCGGTGAAGCGCAGTACATCGACGACCGCCTGGAATTTCCCAACCAGTTGCACCTGTATGCGCGCATGTCCGACCGCGCCCATGCCCGGATCATCAGCATCGACACCGCGCCCTGCTACGCCTTCGACGGCGTACGCATTGCCATCACCCATGAAGACGTACCGGGCCTGAAAGACATTGGCCCGTTGATGCCCGGCGACCCGCTGCTGGCCATCGACACCGTGCAGTTCGTCGGCCAGGTGGTACTGGCCGTGGCCGCCCGCGACCTGGAGACCGCACGCAAGGCGGCGATGGCGGCGGTGATCGAATATGAAGACCTGGAACCGGTGCTGGATGTGGTCGAGGCGTTTCGCAACAAGCACTTCGTGCTCGACAGCCACACCCACCAGCGCGGCGATTCGGCCACTGCGCTGGCAAGCGCCAAGCACCGTATCCAGGGCACTTTGCATATCGGTGGCCAGGAACACTTTTATCTGGAAACCCAGATTTCTTCGGTGATGCCCACCGAAGACGGCGGCATGATCGTCTACTGTTCCACGCAAAACCCCACCGAAGTGCAGAAGCTGGTGGCCGAAGTGCTGGATGTGTCGATGAACAAGATCGTGGTCGACATGCGCCGCATGGGCGGTGGCTTTGGCGGCAAGGAAACCCAGGCCGCCAGCCCGGCGTGCCTGTGCGCCGTGGTGGCGCGCCTCACTGGCCAGCCGACCAAGATGCGCCTGCCACGGGTCGAAGACATGTTGATGACCGGCAAGCGCCACCCCTTCTATATCGAATACGACGTGGGGTTTGACGACAACGGCCGACTGCACGGCATCAACCTGGAACTGGCGGGTAACTGCGGTTGTTCGCCGGACCTGTCCAACTCGATTGTCGACCGCGCCATGTTCCACGCCGACAACTCGTATTACCTGGGCGACGCCACGGTCAATGGCCATCGCTGCAAGACCAACACGGCCTCCAACACCGCCTATCGCGGCTTCGGCGGCCCCCAAGGCATGGTCGCCATCGAAGAGGTAATGGACGCCATCGCGCGCCATCTGGGCCAAGACCCGCTGGCGGTGCGCAAGGCCAACTACTACGGCAAGACCGAGCGCAACGTCACCCACTACTACCAGACCGTCGAGCACAACATGCTCGAAGAAATGACCGCCGAACTGGAAGCCAGCAGCCAATATGCCGAGCGCCGCGAAGCAATCCGCCTCTACAACGCCCACAGCCCGATCCTGAAAAAAGGCCTGGCGCTGACCCCGGTGAAATTCGGTATTTCGTTCACCGCCAGCTTCCTCAACCAGGCCGGCGCGCTGATCCATATCTACACCGATGGCAGCATCCACCTGAACCACGGCGGCACCGAGATGGGCCAGGGCTTGAATACCAAGGTCGCGCAAGTCGTGGCCGAGGTATTCCAGGTAGAAATCGACCGCGTCCAGATCACCGCCACCAACACCGACAAGGTACCCAACACCTCGCCCACCGCTGCCTCCAGCGGCGCCGACCTGAACGGCAAGGCCGCGCAGAATGCGGCCGAAACCATCAAGCAGCGCCTGGTGGAGTTTGCGGCGCGCAAGTACGACGTAAGCGAGGCGGACGTGGAGTTTCGCAACGGCCATGTGCGCGTGCGCGAGCAGATCCTGAGCTTCGAGGCGTTGATCCAGCAGGCGTATTTCGCCCAGGTATCGCTCTCCAGCACAGGTTTCTACAAAACCCCGAAAATTTTCTACGACCGCAGCCAGTCACGCGGGCGACCGTTCTACTACTACGCCTTCGGGGCGGCTTGCTGCGAAGTGATCGTCGACACTCTGACCGGTGAATACAAAATGCTGCGCACCGACATCCTGCATGACGTCGGCGCTTCGCTGAACCCGGCCATCGACATCGGCCAGGTGGAAGGCGGCTTCATCCAGGGCATGGGCTGGCTGACCATGGAAGAGCTGGTGTGGAACAACAAGGGCAAGCTGATGACCAACGGCCCGGCGAGCTACAAGATCCCGGCAGTGGCCGACATGCCGCTGGACTTGCGGGTGAAGCTGGTAGAGAACCGCAAGAACCCGGAGGACACGGTGTTCCATTCCAAGGCCGTGGGCGAGCCGCCGTTCATGCTCGGGATTGCTTCGTGGTGTGCAATCAAGGATGCGGTGGCGAGCTTGGCTGACTATCGCCAGCAGCCCAGGATCGATGCGCCGGCCACGCCCGAGCGGGTGTTGTGGGGGTGTGAACAGATGCGGCAGTTGCGGGCGGCGAAGGCTGTCGAGGCTGACACTGAATTGGCTTCGCTCTAGACCCAGGCGCTGCCATCGCGGGCAAGCCCGGCTCCCACATTTTGAGGTGCTAACCCGATCAAATGTGGGAGCTGGCTTGCCTGCGATAGCGGCCGAACTAACAGCAGAAATGTTGAGGTAGACATGGACAACTGGATCAGCGCCCTCGCCACCCTGCAAAACCAGGGCGAACCCTGCGTGCTCGTCACCATCATCGAAGAACTCGGCTCAACCCCGCGCAACGCCGGTTCCAAGATGGTCATCAGCGCCGCGCACGCCTTCGACACCATCGGCGGCGGGCACCTGGAATACAAGGCGATGCAGATCGCCCGGGACATGCTGGTGCGCGGGCAGCAGAACACCCATCTGGAGCGCTTCAGCCTCGGCGCCAGCCTGGGCCAGTGCTGCGGCGGCGTGACCGTGCTGCTGTTCGAACCCATGGGCCAGGCGCAAGCGCACATCGCCGTGTTTGGCGCCGGCCACGTCGGCCGTGCGTTGGTGCCATTGCTGGCGAGTCTGCCCTGCCGGGTGCGCTGGATCGATTCCCGCGAGCAGGAATTCCCGCAGCACATCCCCCAAGGCGTGCGTAAAATCGTCAGCGAAGAGCCGGTCGACGAAATTGCCGACCTGCCTGCAGGCAGCTACTGCATCGTCATGACCCACAACCACGCGCTGGACCTGGAACTGACCGCCGCCCTGCTCAAGCGCAACGACTTCGCGTACTTCGGCCTGATCGGCTCGAAAACCAAGCGGGTCAAATTCGAACACCGCCTGCGTGATCGCGGCTTTGACGCCGCGCAGTTGCAACGCATGCGTTGCCCCATGGGCCTCCCCGAGGTCAAGGGCAAGCTTCCGGTGGAGATCGCCATCTCCATCGCCGGCGAAATCATCGCCACCTATAACGCCAATTTCGGCCAGCACCTTGCCGGCGCCGAACCTATTGCCAAACTGCTGCCGGCTTCGCGCCGCAGCCACGCTATCTGAATTGAGACGATCATGCCTTTGACTCGCAAAGCCTACCGTGCCGCCATCCTGCACAGCATCGCCGACCCTGCCATCGTGGGGGTCGAAGCCTCCTATGAATATTTCGAGGACGGCCTGCTGGTGATCGACAACGGCCAGATCAGTGCCCTTGGGCACGCCAGCGACCTGCTGCCGAGCCTGCCCGCCGATATCGACATCACCCATTACCAGGACGCGCTGATCACCCCTGGCTTGATCGACACCCATATCCACCTGCCGCAGACCGGTATGGTCGGCGCCTATGGCGAGCAGTTGCTGGACTGGCTCAACACCTACACCTTCCCCTGTGAAAGCCAGTTTGCCGACAAGGCTCACGCCGAAGAAGTCGCCGATATCTTCATCAAGGAACTGCTGCGCAACGGCACCACCACGGCGCTGGTGTTCGGCAGCGTGCACCCGCAATCGGTGAATGCATTCTTTGAAGCGGCCGAGAAACTCGACCTGCGCATGATCGCCGGCAAGGTGATGATGGACCGCAACGCGCCGGACTACCTCACCGACACCGCCGAATCCGGCTATCAGGAAAGCAAGGCGCTGATCGAACGCTGGCACGGCAAGGGGCGCCTGCATTACGCGGTGACGCCACGCTTCGCCCCTACGAGCACGCCGGAGCAACTGACGCTGGCCGGTCAGTTGCTGGGCGAGTACCCAGACCTGTACATGCAGACCCACATCAGCGAGAACAAGCAGGAAATCGAGTGGGTCAATGAGCTGTTTCCGGAGCGCAACGGCTACCTGGATGTCTACGACCATTACAAGCTGCTCGGCGAGCGCTCGGTGTTTGCCCACGGCGTACACCTGTGCGACGACGAATGCGCACGGCTGGCAGAGACTGGTTCGGCGGTGGCGTTCTGCCCGACTTCGAACTTCTTCCTCGGGAGTGGGTTGTTCAACCTGCCGATGGCCGAGAAACACAACTTGAACGTGGGCCTGGGCACCGACGTGGGTGGCGGCACCAGCTTCTCGCTGCTGCAAACCCTGAACGAAGCGTACAAGGTCATGCAGCTGCAAGGTGCGCGCTTGAACCCGTTCAAGTCGCTGTACCTGGCGACCCTGGGCGGCGCTCGAGCGCTGCGCCTGGAAGACAAGATCGGCACGTTGCAGCCGGGTACCGATGCAGACTTCCTGGTATTGGATTACAACGCCACGCCGCTGCTGAGCTATCGCCTGAAACAGGCCAATAACATTGCCGAGACGTTGTTTGTGCTGATGACGTTGGGGGATGACCGGACGGTGTTGCAAACCTATGCAGCCGGGCAACTGGTGCACCAGCGCTGATTCAAGCTACATACAACAAATGTGGGAGCAGGCTTGTGTGGGAGCTGGCTTGCCTGCGATAGCATCACCGCGGTGTAACTGATACACCGCGGCGCCTGCATCGCGGGCAAGCCCCCCACACAAGCCTGCTCCCACATTTGATTGGGTTTACAACTTTACAGACGAGCGCCCAGGTTTTTTAGTCTGTAAAAGATGCGAAAACACCGCATGCAAATCATCCGACGCACTCTCTTCATCGAGGTTGAGCTTGCTGTCGATGTGATCCATGTGATGCATCATCAAGTTCACCGCCAACGTCGCATCCCGGGCTTCGATCGCGTCGATCAACTGGGTGTGCTCATCGTAGGAACAGTGCGAGCGGTTGCCGCTTTCGTACTGGGCGATGATCAATGACGTCTGGGACACCAGGCTGCGCTGGAAGCTGATCAGCGGCGCGTTCTTCGCGGCTTCGGCCAGCTTCAAATGGAATTCGCCAGAGAGACGGATACCGGCGCCACGGTCACCGCGCGAGAAGCTGTCGCGCTCGTCGTTGACCATCTGGCGCAACTCGGCCAACTGCTCGGCCGTGGCGTGCTGCACCGCCAACTCCGTGATCGCCCGCTCCACCAGGCGCCGGGCCATGAACACCTGACGCGCTTCTTCGACGCTTGGGCTGGCAACCACCGCACCGCGATTGGGCCGCAGCAGTACCACGCTTTCATGGGCCAGGCGCGACAGCGCGCGGCGAATGATGGTGCGGCTCACGCCGAAGATCTCGCCCAGTGCCTCTTCACTCAATTTGGTTCCGGGCGCCAGGCGTTGTTCAAGGATCGCCTCGAAGATATGCGCATAGACGATATCGTCCTGGGTTCCGCTGCGACCGGCCTTGCCGGCTCGCGGTTGTTTCTTGAGAGGTTGCAACTGTTCGTTCATGGGCACTCGGGTTTGAGAACGGCGAATTAACGGTAATACGGCAACAGCGTGTCGCTGGCAAGTATCACCTAAAAACAGCGCACATTGTACACAACCCACTGCGCCAACACACTGTACGGCTGTTTGCGGCCTCGGCTGTATTGCAATGACTCGTTACGTTTGAGTTTAGGCTTGATTCCACGATTTCCCACGCCCTCTTTGTAGGAGCGAGCTTGCTCGCTCCTACAGGAAAGCCTGACACAAGGATCATCGCTCCATGACCGACGCCACCCAAGCGCCCTTGCGCCCGCTGGCCGACACTTCTGCGTCGGCCGTCGTCGCCGGCTTTATCGCCATGATGACCGGCTATACCAGCTCCCTGGTGCTGATGTTCCAGGCCGGCCAGGCCGCCGGCTTGACCACGGCGCAGATTTCTTCGTGGATCTGGGCGATTTCCATCGGCATGGCAGTGTGCAGCATCGGCCTGTCCCTGCGCTATCGCACACCAATCACCATCGCCTGGTCCACCCCTGGCGCGGCGCTGCTGATCACAAGCCTGGGCGGGGTGAGCTATGGCGAGGCCATCGGTGCTTACATCACCTGCGCTGTATTGGTGACGCTCTGCGGGTTGACCGGCAGCTTTGAGAAGCTGGTCAAGCGGATTCCGGCGTCATTGGCGGCGGCGCTGCTGGCCGGGATTCTGTTCAAGATCGGCAGCGAAATTTTCGTCGCCGCCCAGCACCGTACCGGGCTGGTGCTGGGGATGTTCTTCACCTACCTGATCATCAAGCGTCTGTCGCCGCGCTATGCCGTGCTGGCCGCCCTGCTCATCGGCACCGCCTTGTCAGGGCTGATGGGGCTGCTGGACTTCAGCGGCTTTCATCTGGAGGTGGCGACGCCTGTGTGGACCACGCCGCACTTCTCGCTGGCGGCGACCATCAGCATCGGCATCCCGCTGTTCGTGGTGGCCATGACCTCGCAGAACATGCCCGGCGTAGCCGTGCTGCGGGCCGACGGCTACACCGTGCCGGCGTCACCATTGATCACCACCACCGGCCTGGCGTCATTGGTGCTGGCACCGTTCGGCTCCCACGGCATCAACCTGGCGGCGATCAGCGCCGCAATCTGCACCGGGCCGCACGCCCATGAAGACCGCAACAAGCGCTACACCGCTGCGGTGTGGTGTGGGGTGTTCTATGGGATTGCCGGGGTATTCGGCGCCACGCTGGCAGCACTGTTCGCAGCCCTGCCCAAGGAACTGGTGCTGTCGATTGCGGCGTTGGCGCTGTTTGGCTCGATCATCAATGGCTTGAGCATCGCCATGAATGAGCCGAAGGAACGGGAAGCGGCGCTGATTACCTTTATGGTCACGGCGTCAGGCTTGACGTTGTTTTCCATCGGTTCGGCGTTCTGGGGGATTGTGGCGGGGGTGTTGACGCTGCTGATTCTGAATTGGCGCAAGGCATAAAAAAACGGCGACCCTCAGGTCGCCGTTTTTTTTAGTATCACTTAGCCGCGTTGATCGGCTTTTCCGGATACCACACGTCCAGCAACGGGCTGACTTCAGCCTTGGTCAGCTCGGAACGGGTTTTCAGCCAGGCTTCGACCGCAGCACGCTGCTCTTCGGAGACCGAGCCACGCTTTTGCAGGCAAACCAGACCATAGTCATCGCCGCCGACATAGCCCAGGCCATTGGCTTCCATGGCTTCTTTGATGAATGCTTCGAGGAAAGCGTCGATAGCTTCTTCACTCAGGCCTTCGTTGAAGTCCAGGTTCAGTTCGAAACCCAGCTCTTGAAATTCATCAACGCACAGTTTTTTGCGCAGACGCTGGGAACGGTTAGTCGCCATTGGAACAATCCTCATAAGTATTAACGGGCGGCACTTTAGCAGTTTAAGGCGGCAATTGCCCGACTCTCTGGGACCGACGGGCAAATGCGCGCAAAAAAACCGCAATTAGCGGCTATCGTTCAGCTACAAGCAGCGCCAGCTTGGGGCATAATGCCGACACTTTCGTGACCAATGAGGGATTTTCTTCCGTACCCCTCGCCTTTTTCACCCTCCTCAGCAGTAGGGTTTTATTTCTTATGATCAAATCTTTGCGTTCAGTGTTACTTGCCAGTGTTGTCTTGCCCCTGGCCTTTTCCGTTTCCGCTGCTCCCGTCAATAACACCCTGCCACCCAGCGTTGCGCAGGCCTTGCAGAAAGCCAAGCTGCAAAATACCGCGCTGTCCCTGGTGATGCTGCCCCTGAACGGCCCTGGTACCCCTACGGTTTTCAACGCCGACGTCTCGGTTAACCCGGCTTCCACCATGAAGCTGGTCACCACTTATGCGGCCCTGGAAATGCTCGGCCCCAACCATCAGTGGAAGACCGAGTTCTACACCGATGGCGCCCTCAGCGGCGGCGTATTGCGCGGCAACCTGTACCTCAAGGGCGGCGGCGACCCCAAGCTGAACATGGAAAAGCTCTGGCTGCTGATGCGCGACCTGCGCGCCAATGGCGTTCAGCAAGTCACCGGCGATCTGGTGCTAGACCGTAACTTCTTCAACCAGCCGCAATTACCCGAGTTCAACGACGACGGCAACGATGAGAACAAGCCGTTCCTGGTCAAGCCCGACGCCTTGCTGGTCAACCTAAAGGCCCTGCGCTTCGTGACCCGCAATGATTCGGGGCGGGTGATTGTATCGGTCGAGCCGCCGATTGCCAGCATTCGCATCGACAACCAGGTGAAAGTCACCAACGCCAAGCAGTGTACCGGTGACGTGCGCTACAGCCCGGTGACCGCCGCCGACGGCAGCGTGACCGTGACCGTCAGCGGCCAACTGGGTGATGGCTGCAGCTCGCAGACTTACCTGTCGCTGCTCGACCACGCCACCTACACCGCAGGCGCCGTGCGGGCGATCTGGAAGGAGCTGGGCGGTACCATCCAGGGCCGTGATATCCAGGCTCCGGTGCCCAAGGATGCCAAGGTGCTGGCGCGCGCCTTCTCGCCGGACCTGGCGGAAATCATCCGCGACATCAACAAATACAGTAACAACACCATGGCCCAGCAGTTGTTCCTGAGCCTGGGTGCGCAGTTTCGCAACGATGCCGATGGCGACGATGCCAAGGCCGCGCAACGCGTCGTGCGCCAGTGGCTGGCCAAGAAAGGCATCACCGCGCCGCACTTGGTGATGGAAAACGGCTCCGGCCTGTCCCGCGCCGAACGGGTCAGCGCCCGCGAAATGGCGGCCATGCTGCAAGCGGCGTGGAAAAGTCCTTATGCGGCGGAGTACATCAGCTCGATGCCGATCGCCGGCACCGACGGCACCATGCGTAAACGCCTGAAAACCACCGCCCTGCGCGGCGAAGCCCACGTAAAGACCGGCACCTTGAACACCGTACGCGCCATTGCCGGTTACAGCCGCGACAACAATGGCAATACCTGGGCGGTGGTGGCTATTCTCAACGACTCCAAGCCTTGGGGAGCCTCGTCGGTATTGGATCAGGTGCTGCTGGACCTGTATCGCCAGCCGAAGGTCGTTGCGGCCGCGCCGGTCCTCTAAGCACTCCATTACCCTGTGGGAGCGGGCTTGCCCGCGATAGCCATAGGTATCTACACAACTTCGGCACGACGCTAAATCTGTGGCGAGGGAGCTTGCTCCCGTGACGGCCTGGCAGCCGACACAGATATAACTGATGCCCTGCGATCCAATGTGGGAGCTGGCTTGCCTGCGAAGACGGCCTGACAGTCAACACAGTTGGACCGTGTACATATCCATTCCTGCGGTAACGGCCACTTAGGGTTCCGCCCTGACGGCGGCTCACTTTCGAAAAGCGCGAAAGTAAGCAAAGCGCTCTTGCCCCACCACTCGGCACCTCGCTTAGGCTCGGTGTGCCCGTAATCCGCCAGTGATTTGGGGGGCCGCCGCCACGCGCCATCCATGGCGCGGGGCGGCTAAACCGGCATCCCTGCCGGTTTACCCCCCAAATCCCTGTCGAATTCCGGCCAGCGTGGTTTAACGGGGCGCCTAAGATCAAAAGCAGATCAAGATCAAGAGCGGCTCGCTTCGCATCGTGGTTACCGTTGAGCTAACAGAGTTATGTAGATACCTATGCCGCGATAGCGGGTGTTCAGTCGATATCTTCGACAACTGACACACCGCCTTCGCGGGCAAGCCCGCTCCCACATACCTGCACCCGATCCCTGCCCGCCTGCTTGGCCACGTACACCGCCGAATCAGCGCGCAGCAGCAACCCATCGATGCCTTCGTCGATCCGCCAACTGGCCACGCCGAAGCTGGCGGTAACCACCCCCACCGGTTCCATCGCCGCATCGCGCAACGACTGCCACAACTGTATCGCCAGGCTGTAGGCCTGAGCGCCGTCGGTGTTGGGGCACAGCACCACGAACTCTTCCCCGCCGATCCGGCAAAACACATCGGTGCGGCGCAAGCGTTGGCCGATACGCTTGCACAACTCCTGCAACACGCTGTCGCCCACGGCATGGCCGTGCTGATCGTTGATGCGCTTGAAGTGGTCGATATCGAGCATGATCAACGACAGCGCGCCAGATATACGGTTGAGCCGAAGCATTTCGCCCTTGAGACGATCCTGGAAATAGCGCCGGTTATAGATCCCTGTCAGGGAGTCGGTGATGGACAGCGCGCGCAGTTCTTCCTCGACCCGTTTGAGGTCAGAAATATCCGATACATAACCGTGCCAAAGCGTACCGCCTCCCGGCAACTCTTCCGGCGTCGCTTCGCCGCGAATCCAGCGCAGGCCTCGCTGGGGTAATTGCACGCGGTACTCTTCTCGCCAATGGCTCAGTTGCAACGCAGAAAGGCGTATCGACGCACGCACTCGCTCCAGATCCAAAGGGTGAATGCGCTCCAGCACCGTGCGCGCATCCTTCTGCAGCATGCCCAGCTCGATTTCATAGATATCGCGCATGCCTTCGCTGGCATAGATGAAACGCCCGTTGTCCTGGGGCTCCAGGGTGAACTGGAAGATGCCACCAGGCACATGGGCGCTGAGTTTTTTCAGCAGGCGGTCGCGGACGGCAAGGGCCTCATAGGCGCGCTTTTGCTCGGTGACATCCAGGTAAATCGCCAGGTGTCCGACCCACAGGCCATGGTCATCCAAGAGCACGGTCGGCAACATGTTGACCGTCAACTGGCTGCCATCCTTGCGCACCAGCGTCCACTCACGTCCTTCATGTTGACTGTCCGGGCTCTCCACCAGCATCGCCTGGCTCGCCGGAATGCGCTTGCCCAGCGCCCTGCTCAACGGCTCAGCGCGGGCGTCGAGTTCCACGGCCACATGCAAACGGTCCAAGGTCATATGCCCCAGCACCTCCTCGGTCTTGAAGCCCAACATCTGTTCGGCACCGGCATTGAAGGTGTTGATCACACCGCGCAGGTCAGTGGCAATGATCGCCACTTGAGTTGCCGCATTCAACACGCTGCGCAGTTGCCCATGGGCGCCACGCAACTCCTGCTCACGGGCACGTAATTGAACGGTGCGTTGCTCCACCAATTTCAGTGCGCGCTGGCGCTGGCTGACCAACATGTAAAGCAGCGCACTGAGCAAGGCGCTGAGCAACACGCCCATCGCCAGAATGGCGTGCATCGAAGAATGGTTGGCCCTGTCGAACACCTCGCTGGCGCTCAGGCTAAGAGCGTAGACATGATCGCCCAGGGAGAGGCGGCGTGCAGCCGTCAAGCCACTGCTGCCCAAGGCGTTACTGGACGCATACAACACCCGTTGCTGGGTGTCGGAGGTGTCTACGATCTGCATCACCAAATTGTCACGGTTGGGCCTGGGCAACCCCTCGGCCACCAGCTGGCGCATGCTGATCACCGCCATCACAAAACCATAAGGCTCGGCCCCCGCGACTTTGCTCACGGGCGCCACCAATAACACGCCTGCCGCATAAGCGGGCTCCACCCCCACCAATTGCATGGGCTGTGACACCGCCAACTGGCCGCTTTGTTGCGCACGCTCCAGCGCTGCACGGCGCAGGGGCTGCGCCAGCAGATCAAAGCCCAGCGGCGAGCCCAGCAAACTTTGCGTCTGGCTGTACAGCACCGGTACGTATTCATCGCGCTCGGCCGCTGGCGCCAATTCACCGGAGGTATTCAGTTCGCGGATACTGAAGGGAATGCCACGCTGGCGAGAAATATCCTGTTCAAACAGGCTGCGCTGCGTGCGAAATATCCGTGGTGCCCAGGCATAAGCACGGGCATGCAACAACAGCGGTTTGGCGAAACCGTCGAACTCGGTGCGGGACACCTCGCCGGAATTGACGAAGAAACGCTGCAGGCTGCCCAGGCGTTGTTCCTGGTCTTCAAAACGTTCCTGGATGCGGCTGTAGCGCTCGTTGACCAGCAACTGGAACCGCTGGCGCACCTGTTGCTGATACAGGTCGGACGCCGCCCACGCGACGACCACCGTCAGCGCGCTACCAACCACTAACACCACCAATGCCACCAGCCAAGCCGATGCCTGCTCACTGATAAAACCAAGGATTTTCGGGCGAACGACTTGCATCGGCATAGGCAACACTCACAGCGCCAGTGTGCGGGGGTGTCACTTTGGCTAGGGCTTAAGTTATAGCCATCGGTCATGGGTTTGACCAGCGCAAAACCGTCAAAGGGCTTATTGTGGCGAGGGAGTTTGCTCCCGCTCGGGTGCGAAGCGCCCACAAGCTTCCGGGGCCGCTGCGCAGCCCAGCGGGAGCAAGCTCCCTCGCCACAGAAGCTCGCTCCTACAGGGAAAAATCAGCGTGCGGTGATTTTCCAGGCGCGGTGGATCTTGGCATTGCGCGCAAAATCCGGGTCGATGGTCTTGTCGCTGATCTCCTCGACCGCATAGCGTTCGCTGAGGTTGTCTTCCAGCTGGAACTTGCGGAAGTTGTTGGAGAAGTACAGCACGCCACCCGGCGCCAGGCGCGCCATGGCCAGGTCGAGCAACTGCACATGGTCACGCTGCACGTCGAAGATGCCTTCCATGCGCTTGGAGTTGGAGAAGGTCGGCGGGTCGATGAAAATCATGTCGAATTCATCGCGGCTCGCTTCCAGCCACGCCATCACGTCACCCTGCTCCAGGCGGTTCTTGTCGGAGAAGCCGTTGAGGGAGAAATTGCGACGCGCCCAGTCCAGGTAGGTCTTGGACAAGTCGACGCTGGTGGTACTGCGCGCGCCGCCCTTGGCAGCATGCACACTGGCTGTGGCGGTGTAGCAATACAGATTGAGGAAGCGCTTGCCCGCCGCTTCCTTCTGGATGCGCATGCGCATCGGGCGATGGTCGAGAAACAGGCCGGTGTCCAGGTAATCGGTGAGGTTGACCAGCAACTTAACCCCGCCTTCACTGACCTCGGTGAATTTGCCTTGGGCACTCTGACGCTCGTATTGCTTGGTGCCGCTCTGACGCTCACGACGCTTGACCACCACACGGCTCTTGTCGACGTTCAGTGCCTGGGGAATTGCCGCCAGGGCATCGAACATGCGGGCCGAGGCTTTTTCCGGGTCGATGGATTTAGGCGCGGCGTATTCCTGTACGTGCACCCAATCGTGGTACAGGTCGATGGCCATGGAGTATTCAGGCATGTCGGCGTCATACACACGGTAGCAATCCACCCCTTCGCGCTTGGCCCATTTGCCCAACAGCTTGAGGTTCTTCTGCAGGCGGTTGGCGAACATCTGCCCGCCTTCGCTCAAGCGCGCCTGTTCCACCACGGGGGCCGGGGCGGGCTTGATCGGATTGCCGTTCTTGTTGTACTGACGCTCTGCCGGCTCGCTCGGGGCCTGGTCGTAGGCCGCTTGCTCACGTTCGGCCTGACGCTGTTCAGGAGTGCGGCGCTCGCCCGTGACGAACTGATCCGGGTTGACCTTGATCAGCAGCAACTTGCACGGCAATGCGCCGTTCCAGAACGAATACTGTTTGTGGCTACGGATACCCATGCGCTTGCCCAGGTCCGGCGCGCCGGTAAACACCGCCGCTTCCCAGCCCATGCAGGCCTGGCGCAGGCGCTCGCCGAGGTTCTGGTAGAGGTACAACAGGCTGGCTTCATCACCCAGGCGCTCGCCGTAAGGTGGGTTGCAGATGACCAGGCCTTTCTGGTTCTGGTCCGGGCGCGGCTCGAAAGTACCGACTTCGCCTTGGTACACCTTGATCCAATGGCTCAGCCCGGCGCGCTCGATGTTATTGCGAGCAGGCTGGATCAAGCGTGGGTCGGCTTCATAGCCACGCACCCACAACGGCGGCTTGTTCATGCCGATAGCGGCGCGCTCAGTGGCTTCTGCGTGCAGTTTTTTCCACAGCGCCGGGACGTGGCCCAGCCAGGTGGTGAACCCCCACAGTTCACGATTGAGGTTGGGGGCCATGTCGGCGGCGATCATCGCGCCCTCGACCAAAAAGGTACCCACACCGCACATCGGGTCTGTCAGCGCGCCGCCTTCGGCCGCAATACGCGGCCAGCCGGCGCGGATCAGGATCGCCGCCGCCAGGTTTTCCTTCAGCGGTGCCGCACCCTGCTGCAGGCGGTAGCCGCGCTGGTGCAGGCTGTGGCCGGAAAGATCCAGGGACAGGATGGCTTCGCCACGGTCCAGGCGCAGGTGAATGCGCAGGTCAGGGTTGATCTTGTCGATGGACGGACGTTCGCCGGTCGGGGTGCGTAGTTTGTCGACGATCGCATCCTTGACCTTCAGGGCGCCGAAGTGGGTGTTGTCGATGCCCGAGCCGTGCCCGCTGAACTCCACCGCGAGGGTACCGTCGGGGACCATGTGGTCAGCCCATTCGATGTCCAGCACGCCGTGGTAAAGATCTTCGGCGTCCTTCATCGGGAAGCGCTTGAGCACCAGCAACACACGGTTGGCCAGGCGCGACCAGAGACACAGGCGGTAAGCGGTTTCCATGTCGGCCATGCCGCGCACGGCCGAGGTGTGCTCGCGGGCTTCCTCAAGGCCAAGCCCGACGGCTTCCTCGATCAGCAGGCCTTCGAGGCCCTTGGGGCAGGTGAGGAAGAGTTCAAAACGGTCCGACATGGGGCATTCCAGGCTTTTCAGCAATAAGTGAACAGGCGACGCATCGCCGGTTCGGTTTTCAATCAAGCACTTTTCTCGAAGAGTGCTCGCGTGGCACGAATGTGCCGTTCCACCCCGTCTGACGGGCCCTTGAGCCTTTATTGGCGAGGCAGAAGAAGAATGTTGTGCAACAAAAAGAAATATTCCGACCCTTCGTCGAATAATAACTGACTGCAACAGGCGGTCATTCTCACCAAGGGATTAAACCTTTCCTCTGTGCAGGGCACATCATAGCTGGCTTTGCCCTATAAAAGGGGCGAATAACCATCCCAGCTTATGGCTATAGCATCGTTATCGTTACGTGCTTATGACAAAACGATCATTGAATACATGTGACCTATTGGTTAGAACTCAACACAGGTTGGCGCCGTAACGGTGCCGACACATCGGCTCGCCACGCCGGCAGCGAGCCCACCAACGGCAGAAAAACTCTGCCCGGCCTTGGACAAGGCCGAAGGATATCTAGACAGTCAACAAGTGAGGGAAACACCCTATGAGAAGACTTAAGCGTGATCCGTTGGAAAGAGCATTTTTACGCGGATATCAATATGGCGTTCATGGAAAATCCCGTGAGCTTTGCCCATTTACTCTACCGTCGGTACGCCAAGCCTGGATCAACGGCTGGCGAGAAGGACGCGGCGACAACTGGGACGGTATGACAGGCACTGCGGGCATCCACAGACTCAACGAACTTCACGCCGTCGGCTAATCAGGGGCACTTTATTCCGACACACATCTCTGAACGAGTAACGACTTAACCACGCGCGCCCCATCCGGGCGGCGGGCTTCGGCCCAGGGGCTCCTTTATGGAGCCCTTTTTATTGCCCAGCAGATTGTCAGCGCAAGGCAGCGATGGCATCCACCGACTGGCGAATCAACGCCGGCCCTTTATAGATAAAGCCGGAGTACAACTGCACCAGGCTGGCGCCAGCCGCGATCTTCTCGGCCGCGTGCTTGCCTTCGGTAATACCGCCCACCGCGATGATCGGCAAACGCCCAGCCAACTCGGCCGCCAGCACCTTGACGATATGGGTGCTCTTGTCACGCACTGGCGCGCCCGACAGGCCGCCCGCCTCGTCACCATGGGCCAGGCCTTCGACACCCACGCGGCTGAGGGTGGTATTGGTTGCAATCACCGCGTCCATCCCTGAATCCACCAGGGCCTGGGCCACCAGTACGGTTTCTTCATCGCTCATGTCCGGCGCGATCTTGATGGCCAGGGGCACACGCTTGCCGTGACGCACGGCCAGGTCTTCCTGGCGCTGGCGCAAGGCTTCGAGCAGTTGCTTGAGGGAATCGCCAAATTGCAGGCTGCGCAGGCCCGGAGTGTTGGGCGAGCTGACGTTGACGGTGACATAGCTGGCGTGGGCATAGACCTTGTCCAGGCATATCAGGTAGTCATCCACCGCACGTTCCACAGGGGTGTCAAAGTTCTTGCCGATGTTGATACCCAGGATGCCGGTGTATTTCGCCGCCTGAACCCGCGACAGCAGATGGTCGACGCCGAGGTTATTGAAGCCCATGCGATTAATGATCGCCTCCGCTTCCGGCAGGCGGAAAATGCGGGGCTTGGGGTTGCCCGGTTGCGGCCGTGGGGTCACGGTGCCGATTTCGACAAAGCCGAAACCCAACTGCGCAAACCCGTCGATGGCGGCGCCGTTCTTGTCCAGGCCGGCTGCCAGCCCGACCGGGTTGGGGAAGTCGAGCCCCATCACCGACACCGGCATTTTCGCCGGTGCCTTGCATACCAGGCCATTGAGCCCCAGGCGGCCACCAGCACCGATCAGGTCCAGGGACAGATCGTGGGAGGTTTCCGGGGAAAGTTTGAACAACAGCTGGCGGGCCAGGTTATACATGGGCGGGCTAGACTCGGATGGCGGTAAAAGGTGGCGGTGATTATAGCCGCGGCGGTGGGTTGCATGCGAGGCATGACACTCGATCTCATTGACGCTGCGCCATCAAGGCCTCATAGCGCACCCAGATCCTCTCGGCGTAGCGCAGGCGTAATGCCTCACGCTGAGGGCCGGGGCCGGGCCCAACGTTGTAAGCGCCCACTGCCGTCCAGTTGTAGCCAAAACGCTGTATAAAATCGGCAAGAATCGAGGCGCCTACTTCCACCGACAGGCAAGGTTCGTTCAACAACCGCTCTTCGGTAATACCCTGCTTGAGCAAACGAGGCAGGTGAATGCTGTTTATCTGCATCAAGCCAATATCCCGTGTGCCGTTTCGGTTGCTGTAGTTCATGGCTTGCGCACGGTAACCCGACTCGACTGAGGCGATAGCCTGCAGTAACTCTGGCTCGAGATCGTAGCGGCTGGCCGCCTCTTCCCAGCAATAGGCCCATGCCGGGTTACAGCCCATCAGCACACTGAACAACAGGCCTCTGCCCCCGACCCTAACCTTTGACATTACTGGCCTGACCACAGACGGCGCACAGGTGCAGGACAGCCCTCGGTTGATCACCCACCCGTACCGGGCATGTAAAGCGATAGCCCTTGCCATAAATAGTCTTGATAAAGCCTTTGTCGGCCCTCAAATGCTTGCGCAGGGAATAAATACAACGCGTAAGTGACTCATCGGCTACCTCGCCCCGAGGCCAGGCCAGTTCCAGCAAGCGGTCCTTGGTCATCAGTGCGCCACCGGAGGCCAGCAGCAACCGCAGCACCTGCCCCTCCTTGGGAGGCAGCTGTATATCCGCATCCGCGCCTATCAACCGACCATCGCCGTGCAAGGTCCAGCGAGCGAAGACCAGGGATGCCGCCGCTTCTTGCGTCACGACGGCCATAGGCACCTCTGTATCGACTACTGACATTCAAATCCTTACTGTGTGAACCGGCTCACCTGCCATTGGCACGACTATAAAAACCGCCCCGCAGACTCGCGTTAGGAAAAAACCCATTCAATGGTTTTTTTTGGGCCGCTGCCGGTCAGACAAATCGCTTGCGCCCCTTATCGCGACAGCCACTCCTGGAAAGTCTCCTGCAACTCAACTCCTAGCCGGTCCTCCAACTGCACCAACTCACCTAACGCCATCAATTGTCCATTGACCCGCACCTCCACACATCGTGTGACGCCTGGGTCCAAGGGCAGCACTTTTCCCGGCGCGAACGCGGCCAAACGCTTGCGGCTGATCAATTGCTCCTGCAGCAGTATTTCCAGGTGCATGGACAAACGCCTTCTCAGGGGGAAAACTCGCGCTCCGTCCGTAGGAACGCACGTTGCACACGCTCATATTGCGCGGCGGTCAACTGAGGTGGCCCGGCCTGCGGGTCTCCACCACCGGCATGCGCCTGCCCTGGCAAAGTTTCATTCAGCACCTGGGCCACATCCAGCTCGGCCAGCAGTTTCTCGATAACTTTCACCTGGGCAGGCGAGCCCTTGATCAACACACTGTTGGTATCCGGATAGGCCAGCAACGCAAGGCGGCCGTCGGCCAACTGGACCCTCTGCGCCTGGGATAGCCGGGCATGGATCATCGAGAGCATGCCTGGTACCAGGCCCCTGTTGGTACCCACGCCGTGCGGGTGATCTTCCACCGGGAAATTGACCACTTGCACCACGCCAAATGCAGGCGGGCGCTCTGGCAACTTGCGAGGGGGTCGATCCATCAGTTGCGTCAGCCGCAATATATGATCGACATAGCTGGGAGGCCCGGATACGTAGAACATGCGCGCCCCGTTTGCGCGCAGCGGATAACGTGGCTCATCCAGCCCTGCACGTCGCATGATGCCACGCAGCCTGTCGACACTAATATGTTGCAGCGCCACCGCCGAGCTTCTCGCTTCGTCGGCAGCGTAGACGTGCAACACTTGGCCATCGCTGTGCCAGATCAAGCCTTCGCGCGCGGCGAGCGTTTCAATGACCTGTTGCGGCGCCGCAAAATCGAATGCTCCGCTCACCTGCCTATTAGCCACGGCACGGCTGGTCACCACGGGCAGACCCAATGACACAGACAGCGCAGCAAAGAAAGCCGGCAGCCCCTCATCCTGTGCCTGGTACACCTCGCCACAGGCCGTGCGGCTGCCCAGCAACAGCGCGGCGCACAGCAGCACGCTGTACAGCCAGCGGCAATTGAGGGTTGCGAGGAAATCAGCGTGCACCGTGGGAATGCCTGACGGTCTGGCCTGAGGAAGCGGCCATACTGCGAGGCGCACGAGGTTCAATCATGATGGAAAGTTGACGGCCAGTTGCACCGGCCCACCCATGGCATGTGCCTTGCTATGCACTCTGTATCAGGCTCGCACCAACGGCGGTACGGGCCTACGGACAAAGGCGTCGTTCCCCTGCAATGGCCTGTAACGCCAACCTGGGAAACGGCGCTTTTTTTTTCAGAAAAGGCAGGTATTGATGAACGATCCGCTGGCTTGGGTAAATGGCAGCGATGCCCCGGAAAAGAGCAGCCTGGACCTTGGGTTCATGGCCCTGACCGATTGCGCCTCGCTGGTGGTCGCCGCCACCCAGGGCTTCGCCCAACCCTACGGCCTCACACTCAACCTCAAACGCCAGGCATCCTGGGCCAACCTGCGCGACAAGCTGGTCAGCGGTGAACTGGACGCCGCCCACAGTCTCTACGGGCTGATTTATGCCGTACACCTGGGCATCGGCGGCGTCGCCGCCAGCCCCATGGCAGTGCTGATGGGGCTGAACCAGAATGGTCAGGGCATCAACCTGTCCCACGGCCTGCAACAGCAAGGGGTGATCACTCCTGAGGCGTTGAAAGGCCATGTGCACCAAAGCCGGACAAAACTGACCTTCGCTCAGACGTTTCCCACCGGCACCCACGCCATGTGGTTGTATTACTGGCTGGCGAGCCAAGGCATCCATCCATTGCAGGATGTGAACAGTGTGGTGGTGCCGCCGCCGCAAATGGTGGCGCACCTGCAAGCCGGACGCATCGATGGACTTTGCGTAGGTGAACCCTGGTGCGCCAGCGCAGTGCAACAGAACCAGGGCTATACCCTGGCGACCAGCCAGGCAATCTGGCCGGACCACCCGGAAAAAGTCCTGGGCTGCACCCAAGCCTTCGCTGACGCGTACCCCAATACCGCACGCGTGCTGGTCATGGCGATCCTCGAGGCCAGCCGGTTTATCGAACAGAGCCGTGAAAACCGCCGCTCTACCGCCCAGTTGCTCAGTGCCAGTGAATACCTCGACGCACCTGTGGCCTGCATCGAACCGCGCCTGCTGGGGCACTATGACGATGGCCTGGGCAACCACTGGCAGGATCCCCATGCACTGCGCTTTTTCGCCGACGGCGAGGTGAACCTGCCTTACCTCAGTGATGGCATGTGGTTCATGACCCAGTTCCGGCGCTGGGGCTTGCTGCGGGAAGACCCTGACTACCTGGGCGTTGCCCGGCAAGTTCAGCAATTGGCACTGTATCGCCAGGCTGCCGAGGCGCTGGGCATTACCGCAGGCGACTCGGACATGCGCCGCAGCCAGTTGCTCGACGGCAAGACCTGGGACGGCAGCGACCCCGCCGGCTACGCCCGCAGCTTCCACCTGCATGCCCTGGTCGATGATGCCAATCGCCAAGCGCTGCGCTGACAGGAGCCCGACGATGCTGCGAATCCTGTTGATCAACGACACCCCGCGCAAGGTCGGGCGCCTCAAGGCCGCATTGACCGAGGCCGGCTTCGAGGTGATCGATGAGTCCGGCTTGACCATCGACCTGCCCGCACGCGTCGAAACAGTGCGTCCTGATGTGATTCTGATCGATACCGAGTCACCCGGGCGCGATGTGATGGAGCAAGTGGTGCTGGTCAGCCGCGATCAGCCACGGCCCATCGTGATGTTCACCGACGAGCACGACCCGAATGTGATGCGCCAGGCCATCAAGTCCGGCGTCAGTGCCTATATCGTCGAAGGTATCCAGGCCCAGCGCCTGCAACCGATCCTCGATGTGGCCATGGCGCGCTTCGAGAGTGACCAGGCCCTGCGCGCCCAGCTTCATGCCCGCGACCAGCAACTGGCCGAACGCAAGCGCATCGAGTTGGCCAAGGGCCTGCTGATGAAGATGAAGAGCTGCAACGAGGAAGAGGCCTACACCCTGATGCGCCGCCAGGCCATGAGCCGTCAACAGAAACTGATCCAGGTGGCGGAGCAGATTATTGCCATGAGCGAGTTGCTCGGCTGATCTGGCTCAGCTCTTGCTAAAGAATTATCACAGGTAGCCAACGGCGGTTGCCCCTTCACGACAAAGACGTCGCCCACCCGGTTTGCCCTCGCGAACCCGGTGGCGGCGTTTTTTCGTTTCTAGACCCCCAACCGTTGAGGTGCGTGATGAAATCAAGCTTCTGGAAATCCGGGCACACCCCGACCCTGTTTGCCGCGTTCCTGTATTTCGACCTGAGCTTCATGGTCTGGTACCTGCTGGGCCCACTGGCGGTGCAGATTGCCGCTGACTTGCACCTGACTACTCAACAGCGCGGCCTGGTGGTGGCCACCCCGATCCTGGCGGGCGCGGTGCTGCGCTTCTTGATGGGGATGCTGGCCGACAAGCTGTCGCCCAAGACCGCCGGGCTGATTGGCCAGGTGATTGTGATCGTGGCGCTGTTCTGCGCCTGGAAACTGGGGATCCACAGCTACGAACAAGCGCTGCTGCTGGGCATGTTCCTGGGCATGGCCGGTGCGTCCTTCGCGGTCGCCCTGCCCTTGGCGTCACAGTGGTACCCGGCGGAGCATCAGGGCAAGGCGATGGGCATCGCCGGCGCCGGTAACTCCGGCACGGTGTTTGCGGCGTTGCTGGCGCCCGTGCTGGCGGCCGCCTTTGGTTGGAGCAATGTGTTCGGCTTTGCGCTGATCCCACTGGTGCTGACCCTGATCGTATTCGCCTGGCTTGCGCGCAATGCGCCTGAACGGCCGAAAGCCAAATCCATGGCCGACTACTTCAAGGCCCTGGGCGACCGCGACAGCTGGTGGTTCATGTTCTTCTACAGCGTGACCTTCGGCGGGTTTATCGGCCTGGCCAGCGCCCTGCCCGGCTACTTCAACGACCAGTACGGCCTGAGCCCGGTGACCGCCGGCTACTACACCGCCGCCTGTGTGTTCGGTGGCAGCCTGATGCGCCCATTGGGTGGCGCCCTGGCAGACCGGTTCGGCGGGATCAAGACCCTGCTCGGCATGTACAGCGTGGCGGTGATCTGCATTGCGGCAGTGGGGTTCAACCTGCCCAGCTCCTACGCAGCGCTGGCGCTTTTCGTCTGCACCATGCTCGGCCTGGGCGCCGGCAATGGCGCGGTATTCCAATTGGTGCCGCAGCGTTTTCGCAGTGAGATCGGCGTGATGACCGGCCTGATCGGCATGGCCGGTGGCATCGGTGGCTTCGCCCTTGCGGCGGGCATGGGCGCCATCAAGCAGAGTACTGGCAGCTATCAACTGGCCCTGTGGTTGTTCGCCAGCCTCGGTGTGTTGGCCTGGTTCGGCCTGCATGGGGTGAAACGGCGCTGGAGAACCACCTGGGGTTCGGCCGCCGTGACCGCCGCCCGCGTCTGATGAGCCTGCAACTGAGCGTCGCCCAGGCCAGTGCCATCGGCCCGCGCAGCGAGAACCAGGATGCGCTGCGGGTGGTCACGCCCATGGCGGAACTGGCCGCGAGCAAAGGCTACCTGTGCGCACTGGCCGACGGCGTCAGCCAGTGCGCCGACGGTGGCCTGGCCGCACGCTCGACCCTGCAGGCCCTGGCCCTGGACTACTACGCTACGCCACAGACCTGGGGCGTGGCCCAGGCGCTGGAGCGCTTGTTACTGGCGCAAAATCGCTGGTTGCAAGCCAACGGCGGCGGCCAACCGTTGCTCACCACCCTCAGCGCCCTGGTGTTTCGCGGCCAGCGTTTCACCCTGGCCCATGTCGGTGATTGCCGGGCGTACCGTTGGCTTGACGGCGAGTTGCAACGCATCAGCGAAGACCATGTGTGGGAACAGCCGGGCATGCAACATGTGCTCAAGCGCGCCCTCGGCCTGGATCAGCATCTGGTGCTGGACTTCCTCGATGGCCCGTTGCGCGAGGGCGAGTGTTTCCTGCTGCTCAGCGATGGGGTGTGGGCCACGCTGGGCGATCACAGCATCGGCGCGATCCTGCGCGAACAAAGCGACCTCGAGCTGGCCGTCAACACCCTGGTCAACGCCGCCCACCTGGCGGGTAGCCAAGACAACGCCAGCGCCTTGCTGGTGCGCATCGATCAACTCGGCGCGGCCACCCTCGGCGACGCCTTGGTGCAGTTGCAGCAATGGCCGCTGCCGCCACCACTGAAAGTCGGGCAAACCTTTGAAGGCTGGCAGGTGCAAAGCGTGCTGGCGCAGAGTCGGCAGTCGTTGCTGTACCGCGTGCACGACGCCCAGGGGCAACCCTGGCTGCTCAAGACCTTACCGTTGCGTTGCGACGATACCGACGCCGCACAGGCCTTGTTGTCGGAGGAATGGTTTCTGCGCCGGGTCGCCGGCCGTGCCTTTCCCGAAGTGCATGCGGCCAGTGGCCGTCAGCATTTGTACTACGTGATGCGCGAATACGCCGGACAAACCCTGGCCCAACTGTTCCAACAACAAGGCCCGCTGCCGTTGGCGCAATGGCAGTCGATTGCCGAACGCTTGCTGCGCGCCGTGGGCCTGTTGCATCGCCGGCAGATCCTGCACCGCGACATCAAGCCGGAAAACCTGCTGCTGGGAGAAGATGGCGAACTGCGTGTGCTGGACTTCGGCCTGGCCTATTGCCCCGGGCTCTCCGAGGACCGTGCCCACCTGCTGCCCGGCACCCCGAGTTTCATCGCGCCCGAGGCGTTCGCTGGCGAGCAGCCTACGGCACAACAGGATTTGTACAGCGTCGGCGTGACCTTGTATTACCTGCTGACCGGGCATTACCCCTACGGTGAAATCGAGGCCTTCCAACGGCCCAGGTTTTCCCAACCCGTCAGCGCCAGCCGTTATCGCCCCGACTTGCCGGAGTGGTTGCCACACAGCCTGGAACGAGCGGTGACCGCTGTCCCGGCCCAGCGTTATGAAACCGCCGAAGAATGGCTGTTGGTGCTGGAGCAGGCCGATCGCCGCGAATTGAGCCTACGCCCACGCCCCTTGCTTGAACGCGAACCCTTGAAAGTCTGGCAGACCCTGGCGATGGCTTCGCTGCTGCTCAATCTGGTGCTGCTGTACTGGCTGATGCACCACTAACGGGCAGAATGCGCCGACTCTCCGTGTAAACGCCCAGTAAACCTGGGCTATAGGGACTTGGCACAGCTGCTGCATTAACGTTCTCAACACCCCACATATAGCCGCTCCTTCAACGACGAAGGGCCGAGCTTCCCGATAGAACGGGACCAGGACAAAGGCGTCCTCGCTAGCTGACTAGCGGGGATGCCTTTTTTGTTTGCGCACGATTTGTCGAGCCATTGCGGAGAACGACATGAAAAAACTCAAACTGGTGATGATCGGCAACGGCATGGCCGGGGTTCGCACCCTTGAAGAACTGCTCAAGCTGAGCAACGAGCTGTACGACATCACCGTGTTCGGCGCCGAGCCTCACACCAACTACAACCGCATCCTGCTGTCGCCAGTACTGGCCGGTGAGCAAACCTTCGAAGAGATCGTGCTCAACGACCTGGATTGGTACCTGGACAACAACGTCAAGTTGCTGCTCAACCGCAAGGTGGTGCAGATCGACCGGGTCAAGCGCAAAGTCATCGCCGAAGACGGCACCGAAGCCGAATATGACCGCCTGCTGATCGCTACCGGGTCCACGCCGTTTATCCTGCCAATTCCCGGCAACAGCTTGCAGGGCGTGATTGGTTACCGCGACATTGCCGACACCCAGGCGATGATCGACACCGCCAAGACCCACAAGCATGCGGTGGTGATCGGCGGCGGCCTGCTCGGCCTGGAAGCGGCCAACGGCCTGATGCTGCGCGGCATGCACGTGACGGTGGTGCACATCGGTGAATGGCTGCTGGAGCGGCAACTGGACAAGACCAGCGGCCAGCTACTGCAAACCGAACTGGAGAGCCGCGGCCTGGTGTTTCGCCTGTGCGAGCAGACCCAGGCCCTGCACGATGCCGGCAATGGCCGCGTCGGCTCGGTGCAGTTCAAGAATGGCGACATCATCCCCGCCGACCTGGTGGTGATGGCTGCCGGCATCCGCCCCAATACCGAACTCGCGGAAAAGTCCGGCATCCCCTGCAACCGTGGGATCCTGGTCAACGACACAATGCAAACCTACGACCCGCGTATCTATGCGATCGGTGAATGCGCCAGCCATCGCGGCATCGCCTATGGCCTGGTGGCGCCCTTGTTCGAACAGGCCAAGGTCTGCGCCAACCACCTGGCCCAATTGGGCTTTGCCACTTACAAGGGCTCGGTGACCTCGACCAAGCTGAAAGTCACCGGCATCGACTTGTTCTCCGCCGGCGACTTCATGGGCGGCGAAGGTACCGAAACCATCACGCTCTCCGACCCGATTGGCGGCGTGTACAAGAAGCTGGTGATCAAGGACGACATTCTGGTCGGCGCCTGCCTGTACGGCGATACCGCCGATGGCGGCTGGTATTTCCGCCAGATCCGTGAGAACCACGCCATCGGTGAAATCCGCGATCATCTGATGTTCGGTGAAAATGCACTCGGCGATGTCGGCCACCAAGGCCAGGACAAAGCCATGAGCATGGCCGACAGCGCCGAAGTCTGCGGCTGCAACGGCGTGTGCAAGGGCACCATTGTCAAGGCGATCCAGGAACAAGGGCTGTTCAGTGTCGATGAGGTGAAAAAACACACCAAGGCCGCCAGTTCCTGCGGCTCCTGTGCCGGGCTGGTCGAGCAGATCCTGATCAACACCGTGGGCGGCGCCGCCGACGTCAAACCCAAAAGTGAAAAAGCCATCTGTGGCTGCAGCGACCTCAACCACGGGCAGATCCGCCAGGCCATCCGCGAGCAGCACCTGCTGACCATCGACAGCACCATGCGTTACCTGAACTGGCGCACCCCCAATGGCTGCGCCACCTGCCGCCCGGCCCTCAATTACTACCTGATCTCCACCTGGCCCGGCGAAGCCAAGGACGACCCGCAATCGCGGCTGATCAACGAACGGGCCCACGCCAATATTCAAAAAGACGGCACCTACTCTGTGGTCCCACGGATGTGGGGCGGCGTGACCAATCCTTCGGAGTTGCGCCGCATCGCCGATGTGGCCGACAAGTACAACGTGCCGATGGTCAAGGTCACCGGCGGCCAGCGCATTGACTTGCTCGGTATCAAGAAGCAGGACTTGCCAGGGGTATGGAAGGACCTGGATATGCCGTCCGGGCATGCCTATGGCAAATCCATCCGCACCGTCAAAACCTGTGTGGGCAGCGAGTTCTGCCGGTTTGGCACGCAGAATTCGACGCAACTGGGCATCGAGCTGGAGCATGACCTGTTCAATATGTGGTCGCCCCACAAGGTCAAGTTGGCGGTCTCCGGGTGCCCACGCAACTGCTCGGAAGCGGGCATCAAGGACGTAGGCATTATCGGTGTCGACTCGGGCTGGGAGATGTACATCGGTGGCAACGGCGGGATCAAGACCGAAGTCGCGGAGTTCTTCGTCAAGGTGAAAACCGCCGAGGAAGTACGCGAATACAACGGCGCATTCCTGCAGCTATACCGCGAAGAAGCCTTCTACCTGGAGCGCACCGTGCACTACCTGCAGCGGGTGGGCATGGAGCATATCAAGAAGGCTGTGCTGGAAGACCCGGCCCGCCGCCGGGCCCTCAATGAGCGTTTGCAGTTCTCGTTGTCATTCGAGCAGGACCCGTGGAAAGAACGCCTGGAACAGCCGCTGCTGAAAAAGGAATTCGACGTGATCCCCGTCAAACAACTGGAGGTCTCGCTATGAACTGGCTGGATATCTGCGCCCTCGATGAAATCAACGCCCTGGGCTCGCGCATCATCAGCGGGCCGAAAGGTGACATTGCGATTTTTCGCACCAGTGACGATGAAGTCTTTGCCCTCGACGACCGCTGCCCACACAAAGGCGGGCCGCTGTCCCAAGGCTTGATCTACGGCAAGCGGGTGGCCTGCCCGCTGCACAACTGGCAGATCGACCTGGCGACTGGCCAAGCCCAGGCCCCGGATATCGGCTGCGCCCACCATCATCAAGCCCGGGTCGAAAACGGCCGGGTGATGCTGGCCCTGCGGGACGCGGGTTGATGAACCGCCAGACCACCGCGTCCACCTGTTGTTATTGCGGGGTGGGCTGCGGCGTGCTGATCGAGCATGACGGCGAACAGATCCTGGGGGTGCAAGGCGACCCCAGCCATCCGGCCAACTTCGGCAAGTTGTGCAGCAAAGGCGCGAGCCTGCACCTGACCGGCGACTTGAGCGCCCGTGCTCTTTACCCGCAATTGCGCTTGGGCAAAGAACTGGCACGCACCCGCACCGACTGGGACACCGCCCTGGACCACGCGGCCAACGTGTTCGCCGATACCATTGCCGAACACGGGCCCGACAGTGTGGCGTTCTATATTTCCGGGCAACTGTTGACCGAGGACTACTACAGCTTCAACAAGTTGGCCCGCGCGTTGGTGGGCACCAATAATATCGACAGCAATTCTCGGCTGTGCATGTCTTCGGCGGTGGTCGGCTACAAGCGCAGCCTGGGCGCCGATGCGCCGCCGTGCAGCTATGAAGACCTGGAAAACAGCGACTGCGTGATGATCGTCGGCAGCAATATGGCCTACGCCCACCCGGTATTGTTCCGACGCCTGGAGCAAGCCAAGGCGCAACGCCCGCAGATGAAAGTGCTGGTGATTGATCCTCGGCGTACCGACACCTGCGACTTGGCCGACCTGCACTTGGCCATCTTGCCGGGAACGGATGTGGCGTTGTTCCACGGCATTTTGCATTTACTGCTGTGGGAAGACTGGATCGACCGCGCGTTTATCCAGGCCCACACCGACGGCCTGGCCGAACTCAAGCGCCTGGTGCATGACTACACGCCACAGATGGTCACGCAACTATGCGGCATCAGCGTCGAACAGCTGCGCCTGTGCGCGCAGTGGGTCGGCACCTCCAGCAGCTTTTTGTCGCTGTGGTGCATGGGGCTTAACCAATCCACCGCCGGCAGCGCCAAAAACAGCGCGTTGATCAACCTGCATCTAGCCACGGGGACCATTGGCCGGCCGGGCTGCGGGCCGTTTTCCCTGACCGGCCAACCGAACGCCATGGGCGGGCGCGAAACCGGCAGCCTGTCCAACTTGCTGCCGGGCCACCGCGAAGCGGCCAACCCTGAACACCGCGCTGAAGTGGCGGCCTATTGGGGCGTGGAGCGACTGCCCGCGACTACGGGCCTTACCGCCATCGAGCTGTTTGAACAGGTGCAGGCTGGCAAGATCAAGGCGTTGTGGATCGCCTGTACCAACCCAGCCCAATCGCTGCCCGACCAGAACGCGGTGCGCGCCGCCTTGGCCGCGTGCCCGTTCGTGGTGTTGCAGGAAGCGTTTCGTACCACCGAAACCGCCGCCTATGCCGACCTGCTACTGCCCGCCGCCAGTTGGGGTGAAAAAGACGGCACGGTGACCAACTCCGAGCGACGTATTTCCCACGTGCGCCGCGCCATCAACCCACCGGGTGAAGCACGCGCGGATTGGGCGATCACGGTGGATTTCGCACAGCGCCTGGAGCGTCGTCTGCGTCCGGGGTTGCCGAGCCTGTTCGCCTTTGAGCAAGCGGCGCAGCTGTTTGATGAATTCAAGCCACTGACCCAAGGCCGTGACCTGGATATGTCCGGCATCAGCCACGCCCTGCTCGACCGGCTCGGCCCGCAGCAGTGGCCGTTTCCCGAGGGTGCGCAAGCGGGTACGTCGCGCCTGTACACCGACGGCATTTTCCCTACTGACACGGGCCGGGCGCGATTTGTCGCCGAGCCTTACCGCGCCGCCAAGGAACAGCGCGATGCGCGATTCCCCCTGACCCTGATCACCGGTCGCCTGCGTGATCAATGGCACGGCATGAGCCGCACCGGCACGGCAGCGCAGCTGTTCGGGCACGTCAGTGAAGCATTGTTGAGCCTGCATCCGGATGAGCTACGCCGCCACCGCTTCAAAGAGGGTGACCTGGTCAGCCTGAAAAGCCGTCGCGGCAGCGTGATCGTCGCCGTCGGCAGCGATGACAGTGTGCGTCCCGGCCAAGCGTTTCTGCCCATGCACTGGGGCGATCGCTTTCTCAAGGGCGGCGTCAATACCCTCACTCAACCGGCGTTCGACCCTTTGTCCAAGCAGCCGGAGCTCAAGCACAGCGGCGTGCGCCTGGAAGCAGTGCAACTGCCGTGGCAGCTGTTTGCGCTGATCGAAGGCGATGTACAGCAGCACTTCGAAGCCTTGCGCCCACTGTGTGAAACCTTTGCCTACGTCAGCCTGAGCCTGGCTGGCCGTGAACGTCCCGCGCTGCTGGTGCGCGCCGCGCATACCGAGGCGCCCGACCTGCAACTCTTGACCCGTATCGACCACCTGCTGGGCCTCAACGACGGCCCGGTAATGGCCTATGACGACCCGCGCCGCTCAATCGGCAAGCGCGTAAAAATCGAGAAAGGTCGCATCACCGCCCTGCGCCTGGCCGGCGAAACCCTGGCCCGTCACTGGCTGCAAAGCCTGTGGCTGGAAGGCCGGGCCGACGAGCAACTGCGGCGCTGGTTGCTGGCGCCCTTAAGCGCGCCGCCGGGCGGTACAACGGCCAGCAACAAGATTGTGTGCAACTGCAAGAACGTCAGCGAAAACGCCGTGTGTGCCGGTATCGGCAGCGGCCTGGACCTGGATGGCCTCAAACAGGCCCTGGGCTGCGGCACCCAATGCGGCTCCTGCGTGCCGGAAATCAAACGTCTTTTGGCCAGCAACCCGCAGCCAATCGCCATCAGTGTGTAAGGGGAACAACATGAGCGCAAAAGTGTGGCTGGTAGGCGCAGGACCGGGTGACCCGGAGTTGCTGACCCTGAAAGCGGTCCGGGCTCTGCAGGCAGCGGACGTCGTGCTGATTGATGATCTGGTCAACCCGACAGTACTGGAACACTGCACCAGCGCTCGGATAATTACCGTCGGCAAGCGCGGGGGATGTCGCTCTACCCCGCAGGATTTCATTCACCGCCTGATGTTGCGTTATGCACGCCAGGGCAAATGCGTAGTACGTCTTAAAGGCGGTGACCCGTGTATTTTTGGCCGCGGTGGCGAGGAGGCAACCTGGCTGCGCGAGCGTGGAGTCGAGGTGGAATTGGTCAATGGCATCACCTCAGGCCTGGCCGGGGCGACCCAGTGTGACATCCCGTTGACCTTGCGCGGGGTGAGCCGTGGAGTGACCTTGGTCACCGCGCATACCCAGGACGACAGTAGCCTGAACTGGCGTGCGCTGGCGGAGGGTGGAACCACGCTGGTGGTGTATATGGGCGTGGCCAAGCTGGAAGAAATCCGCGAACAGCTGCTCAACGGCGGCATGGCTGCGGATATGCCGGTGGCAATGATCGAAAACGCTTCGTTACCCCAACAACGCGAATGCCGCAGCTCCCTGGCGGCCATGCATGAAGCTGCAAAAGCTTTTGCGCTGAAGAGCCCGGCCATCCTGGTGATTGGCCAGGTTGCCGGCGCCGCACAGATGGCTAGCATCGCCGCTGCGGCAAGCGCCTGAGGCAAATCGCAGGCGAAAAAAAGCCCGGCCGGAGCCGGGCTTTTCTTTACTCAGTAATTACTGAGCTTGAGCTTCAACCGACGCTTCTACGCGACGGTTAACAGCGCGACCAGCTTCAGTTGCGTTGTCAGCAACTGGGCGGGATTCGCCGTAACCAACAGCATTTACACGGCTAGGAGCAACGCCGTCTTTAACCAGGACTTGCTTAACAGCGTCAGCACGACGCTGGGACAGCTTCTGGTTGTAAGCGTCTGGACCTACGGAGTCAGTGTGACCAGCAACTTCTACGTTGGTAGCTGGGTACTGAGCCATGAAGTCGGCCAGGTTTTTAACGTCGCCGTAGCTGTTAGGCTTAACAACGGCCTTGTCGAAGTCGAACTTAACGTCCAGCTCAACACGAACAACCTGAGCAACCGGAGCTTCTGGCTCTGGAACTGGCTCTGGAGCTGGTGCTGGGGTAGGAGCTGGAGCAGCTGCGCCAGCGTTACCGCCGAAGTTCACGCCCAGGCCAACCAGTGCGGAGTAGTCCCACTTGCCGTTGTCCAGACCGTAGTCAGCTTCAACACCAGCACGAGCGTACAGGTTGTTGGTGAAGTAGTACTTCACGCCGGTACCGATGGTAGCGAAAGTGGTCTGGTCGCGACCGCTGTGGCCGTCAGCCTTAACGTTGGTACGGCTCTGGTGGCCGAAACCGCCTTCAACGTATGGACGCAGGCTATCAACGCCAGCCTGACCGAAGTGGTACTGAGCAACGAGGCTGCCAGTGTCACCTTTGATCTTCTGGTTGCCAGTGCCGTCGTTCGAACGGGTGTGGTTGGTCTTGTCGTACGACAGATTCAACGACAGATCGTCGGTCAGGAAGTAACCAATGCGAGCGCCTGGGTTGAAGCCGTCTTCGATGTGCTTAACGCTATCGTTGTACTGCTTCTTGTAGAACAGCTCGCCTTCAACTGCGCCTTGGCCTTGTGCCAGAACGCCGAAAGAAGTAGCGGCAATAAGAGAACCAATGGCCAAGCCCAAGGTGTTTTTCAGTTTCATCCGTTAAATCCCCATCTGGTGATTGTAAAGCAGTCCCACAAACCGGGGGACAACTCGGCGACAAGTCTAACAGAACTTGCCTACACGTAAGAGATATTTGCTACGCACTAAGTTTCAGTCTCGCCCGCAAATTTCTCACGTAATTTATCAAGAGCACGCTTGTACCGCATTTTTGTAGCACTCAAACCCATATGCATGATGTCAGCGATTTCCTGAAATTCCAGCTCTGCGACAAATCGAAGCACCAGAATTTCGCGGTCAATCGGGTTCACATGCACCAACCAGCGATCAAGTCCGCCCTTTTCCTCGGGTGCCGGCGCCTTCTCTTCAGACGCCTCCTCAAGGGGGTCCAGACTCAAAGCGTCCATCAAGCGACGCTTTCGCCGTTCCTTCCGATACTGCGTGATGCACTCGTTGTACGTGATGCTGTACAGCCAGGTCTTGAACTTCGATTTGCCCTCGAAGTTCTTCAGGCCGTATAGCACCTTGAGCATCACTTCCTGACAGACATCATCCGCGTCTCTATCGTTCCCCAAATACCTTGAACAAACGTTGAACAGAGTGCGTTGATACCTGCGCATCAATTCTTCGTACGCGCGTGTTACGTGAAACAGCTCCGTGTGCGAGCGCGCGACCAACTCCTCATCAGAGAGCTCACGGGGGTCATAGCGCGTGGACAGCGTTTGGGCTTTATTCAAAACAAGTCGTGCCGACAGTCAGGTCAATGTCCGCTGCAACCCGGTCACCCGGGTTTGCGGCGGCGTACATTAGCAGGATTTGCCGGATTAGCGGCTACTGACCTGCTGCTCCAGGAGAATCCGGTTGGACAGCGACACCAGTTCCCCGTCATCGGTCAGCACGGTCGTCTTGACTGTGCCGATCTCCTCGATTTGCCCTTCGACCTCGCCCACACGCACCTGTTGCCCAACTTGATACAGCTCACGCACATAGATTCCCGCAAGAATCTGGCCGGCAATTTCCCGGCTTCCCAACCCCATGGCCAGCGCAACTGCCAGACCAACGGTAATCAAAACAATCACAATAACGTGGTTGAGCAGGTCAGTCTTGACCTCCAACTGGCTGATCGCGACGGAAATACTGATGATGATCACCAGCCCCTGTGCGATTCGCCCCAGGCCTGCCGCGTAGTCCAACCCCACGCCTTCGGCGGCCCCGCGCACCAGCCCGTTGGCCAGTTGCGCGAGTAAAACCCCCACCAGCAGCACCAGCGCGCCACCGAAAACTTTCGGCAAATACAGTGCCAGCATGTCGAGCGTAGCTGAAACTCGCTCAAGTCCAAGGGACTGCGCTGCAGAAACCAGAAAAATAAGTAGAACAAACCAATAGACGATCTTGCCGATCAGGGTCGAAATCGGTACTTGCAACCCTGCGCGGCCGAGCAATTTGGTCAGGCCAGTGCCGGCCATCAGGCGATCGAGCCCCAGTTTGGCGAGCAATTTGGACAGCAGGGTATCGAGCAGCTTGGCCACGACAAAACCCAGCAATACCAGGACCAGGGCACCAAACAGGTTGGGAATGAAATTCGCCACCTTGGTCCACAATGCGGTCATCGCGGTGACCAGGCTCTGGGTCCAGAGATCAAGTTCCATATTCAATCAGCCTTATCAGCAGTGCTAGCAAGAGGTTTACGACGGGAAACCGGTGATACATGGGCCGAACCATTGTTCAGGGCCATCATCAACGCCGGCAACCAACGCCCGAGCAGACCGAACAGGTCACCCGCCCCTACCTGACGGTTGGCGGTTTTTAGTACGCGGCCCAGGCAGGCATCGTCATCACGGTCGGATGGCGAAGCATTGAGCATGTCACGCAAAGACTGTTCGAACGGATCGTGCATAGAGACCTCTCGCAAGTGATTTAAAAGACGAGGGTAAAATTCATCGGGTCACATCGGCCCTTTCTTACGTTCAGGTCATATTCAGGTCAAACCCAGCGCAATCGTCGAAACAGCCACCATTGCCCCAGTGCCACAGACACCATCAACAGGCACGCAATCATGAATCCGTAAGGGCTGGCAGAGAACGGAATGCCGCCCACATTTATACCGAGCAAACCGGTAAGAAAACTCATCGGCAAGAAGATCCCGGTGATGATCCCGAAGCGGTACATGGTGCGGTTCATGCGCAGGCTCAAGCGCCGGTCTTCAGCCTCCAGCACAAGCCCCACGCGCTCTCTGGCCAATTCCAGCTCTTCCAGGTAACGGGTCAGGCTGTTGTGCAGTTCGTTCCAATAGTCGGCATCGTCGTCGCAGAACCACGCCAATTTGATTCGTGTCAGTTGGGCAAAAATATCCCGCTGGGGGGCCAGGAAGCGCTTGAGTCCGGCGGCTCTTCGACGGATCTGCAGAGCGCTGCCATGCTCCGGGGTATACCGTTCGTCGGCATCGAGTTTTTCTTCCTCGGAATCGACGATTTCAGACAAGCCAGCAACCAGATCCTGCACTTTGTTGGTCAGGTACTGAGCCATATAAAGGATGAGTTCAGACGCCGTCCTGGGGCCTTTGCCGTCTGCCAGTTGCACCAGCAACTCATCGGTAGCGCGCAAGGGGCGCAAACGCAGAGAAATCACTCGGTTGGCGGCGGCGAAGATGCGCACCGACACCATGTCTTCCGGCTCCGCGCCTGGGTTGAGATTGATCCCGCGCAGAAACAACAGCAATTCGGCGTCCGGCAGCGGCAACAGGCGTGGACGGGTGTTTTCCTCCAGCAGCAAGTCACAGGCAAACTCGCTCAGGCCGCTGGATTTACGCAGCCAGGTCTGGGTTTGAGGATGGCTGCGATCCCAGTGCAGCCACAGGCTTTCCTGGGGCTGCAACTGCAAATCGTCGAGCTCAGTCCGGGCAATCGAACGCGCACCGCCTTTACCGTCCAGCACCAGGGCATGCACCAGCCCCCATTGCGCGTTTTCTTCTTCGAACATCCTCACCCCGATCGGTTGCGGCAGTTTATTCAGGCATTTTCAGCGGGCTGGGTGACACGATCACCCCGTTGTTATCGGCATAAATGTACTCACCGGGGCGGAACGTCACGCCTGCGAATGTCACCGGGACGTTCAGGTCGCCAAGGCCGCGCTTGTCGGTTTTTTTCGGATGAGAGGCCAGGGCCTGCACACCCAGGTCGGTCTGGGCGATGACGTCTACGTCACGGATGCACCCGTAGATCACCAGCCCTTCCCAACCATTTTTCGCGGCTTTCTCGGCAATCATGTCACCCAGCAACGCGCAGCGCAGCGAACCACCACCGTCGACCACCAGCACTTTACCAGCGCCCGGCAGGTCAGCCTGCGCCTTGACCAGGGAGTTATCCTCGAAGCATTTGAGGGTGACTATCTCGCCACCAAAGGAGTCTCGGCCACCGAAGTTGCTGAACATCGGCTCCACTACCTGCACCAGCTCCGGGTAGGCGTCACACAGGTCGGGGGTCACGTAATGGTTCATCGAGAAACTCCTGTCATCAAAGAAGAGGTCGAACATCCACGGTGTACATCAAGAAAACGCCCCGCGACAGGCATTCTTTAAGCGCCTGCGGGTGGGCGGCGGCCATGATCAAACCACGATCAGCGCAACGCAATACACGTTACGCGACTGAATATGACCAGAAGCGCGTGGCGCGTCATATCTTAGCCGCAACCATTCAAGAGTGAAACGCCCTTGGTAGAGCGTTTCGTCAAACCGCTGCGGACACCTCGGGCTGCGTACCCAACAAGGGTGTCAGCGGGTCGTTCAACCAACGCTCGACCAAAGGCCACACTTGGGCCTGGGCCGCTTTACTGACCAGCATCTGCACATGGCCGAAATCCTCGCTGAAACCTTGCTGGCGTCCCAGGCACAGGTACTGGCGATGCTCACTACCCACTTGCTCGAAGAGCTTGCGGCAGGCCCAGTCCGGGTCTTGCCGGTCTCCCGCTGCGCTCACCGCCAACAGCGGCACATCGACCTGCGCCAAGCCTTTCCACCAGTCATGCTCGGCATCGCCAAACCGGCCGAACAGGCCATTCCAACGCATCGCTTCGATCATCACGCCGGCCGGCTCGTCCTCGGGCCCACGCTTGAAGCGTGGGCCGGACAGATGGGCAAGGCGCTTGAGAATAAAGCGACCACTCCACTCCACCGGTGGAATTTTCAACGGCCAGTGGGTGCGACTGACCTGGCAGCCGAACAACGCCACCGAGGCCACCGCCGATGCATCCAAGTGCCGCCCACCCAAGGCCGCAGCCAGGGTAGTGGCACCGAGGGAATGCCCGATCCAGTGCGGAATCTGCCCGCTTTGCTCACACACAAACGCCCCCACGGCCGGCAAATCGTAGCGCGCGTAATCGGCGACACGGTTTCTGGCGTAGTCGTGATTGCGCTTGGACAAACCATGGCCGCGCATTTCCGGGATCCACACATCAAATCCGCGACGCGCCAGGTAAGCCCCCAGGCCGATACCTTTGGGCGAATACCAGAAACGCCGGTTGGAAAAACTGCCATGCAACAAAATAATCGGCGTGCCCCGGTTTTCCGGGACATCGGCCAGGCCCAAACGGGTAACCGCCAGCTCGACGGTGCCGTCCGGGCTGTTACCGGGCTTGAGCCGGTAGACGTCTTCACTCAGGTCGCCGCGACGTTCAGCACTGATCAGGGCGACAGGAAACAGATGGCTGCTGCTTTGCATAATGCTCTTGCACAAAAAAGGGCGGCGTCCGCAAGGATTCCCGCCCTGTACAGATAAGAATGCCGGTCACCCGCAACGAGTGACCGGCACTTTTGACCTTACGCCCTTAGGCGGACGCTTGGCCTTCGGCCAGGAAGAACCAGGTTTCCAGCACGGAATCGGGGTTCAGCGAGACGCTCTCGATCCCCTGCTCCATCAGCCATTTGGCCAGGTCAGGGTGGTCCGAAGGGCCTTGGCCGCAGATACCGATGTACTTGCCAGCCTTGTTACAAGCCTGGATGGCGTTGGCCAGCAGCTTCTTGACCGCTGGGTTACGCTCGTCGAACAGGTGGGCGATGATCCCCGAATCGCGGTCCAGGCCCAAGGTCAACTGGGTCAGGTCGTTCGAGCCGATGGAGAAACCGTCGAAGAACTCCAGGAACTCTTCAGCCAGGATGGCGTTGGACGGCAATTCGCACATCATGATCACGCGCAGGCCGTTCTCGCCGCGGGTCAGGCCGTTTTCTGCCAGCAGGTCCACGACCTGGCTCGCTTCGCCCAGGGTGCGCACGAACGGCACCATGATCTCGACGTTGGTCAGGCCCATCTCGTTGCGCACACGCTTGAGCGCACGGCATTCGAGCTCGAAGCAGTCACGGAAGGCTTCGCTGATGTAACGCGAGGCGCCGCGGAAACCCAGCATCGGGTTTTCTTCTTCCGGTTCGTAGAGCTTGCCGCCGATCAGGTTCGCGTATTCATTGGACTTGAAGTCCGACAGGCGCACGATGACCTTTTTCGGGTAGAACGCCGCAGCCAGGGTGCTGATGCCTTCGACCAGTTTCTCGACGTAGAAACCTACCGGGTCGTTGTAGCCAGCGATGCGCTTGTCGACGCTTTCCTTGATGTCCAACGGCAGGCCGTCGTAGTTCAACAGAGCCTTGGGGTGCACGCCGATCATGCGATTGATGATGAACTCCAGGCGGGCCAGGCCCACGCCGGCGTTCGGCAACTGCGCAAAATCAAAGGCGCGGTCCGGGTTGCCGACGTTCATCATGATCTTGAACGGCAGGTCGGGCATGGCATCGATGGAATTTTGCTTGATATCGAAGCCCAGCTCACCTTCGAAGATAAAGCCGGTATCGCCTTCGGCGCAGGAAACGGTCACGCCTTGGCCATCCTTGAGCAGTTGGGTGGCGTTGCCGCAACCCACGACTGCCGGAATCCCCAGCTCACGGGCAATGATCGCCGCGTGGCAGGTACGCCCGCCACGGTTGGTGACAATGGCACTGGCGCGCTTCATCACCGGTTCCCAATCCGGGTCGGTCATGTCGGAAACCAGTACGTCACCCGGCTGGACCTTGTCCATCTCGGACACGTCCTTGATGATCCGCACCTTGCCTGCGCCAATGCGTTGGCCAATGGCACGGCCTTCTACCAACACGGTGCCGGTTTCCTTGAGCAGGTAGCGCTCCATGACGTTGGCCGAAGTGCGGCTCTTCACGGTTTCCGGGCGCGCCTGCACGATGTACAGCTTGCCGTCGTCACCGTCCTTGGCCCACTCGATGTCCATCGGGCACTTGTAGTGCTTTTCGATGATCATCGCTTGCTTGGCCAACTCACTGACTTCAGCGTCGGTCAGGCAGAAACGCGCGCGCTCGGCCTTGTCGACTTCAACGGTTTTGACCGAGCGACCGGCCTTGGCCTCGTCGCCGTAGATCATTTTGATGGCCTTGCTGCCCAGGTTACGGCGCAGGATGGCCGGGCGGCCCGCTTCGAGGGTGCCCTTGTGTACGTAGAATTCGTCCGGGTTGACCGCGCCTTGTACGACTGTTTCGCCCAGGCCGTAGGCGCCGGTGATAAACACCACGTCACGGAAACCGGATTCGGTATCCAGGGTGAACATCACACCGGCAGTGCCGGTTTCCGAACGCACCATGCGCTGCACACCGGCAGACAGGGCCACCAGCTTGTGGTCGAAACCCTGGTGTACGCGGTAGGAAATCGCACGGTCGTTGAAGAGGGAGGCAAACACTTCCTTTGCCGCGCGGATCACGTTTTCGACGCCGCGAATGTTGAGGAAGGTTTCCTGCTGGCCGGCAAAGGAGGCGTCCGGCAAGTCTTCGGCGGTGGCAGAGGAACGCACGGCAACAGCCATGTCCGGGTTACCGGCCGACAGAGTGGCGAAGGCGGTGCGAATTTCTTCGTTGAGCTTCTCGGGGAACTCGGCTTCCATGATCCACTGGCGGATCTGGGCGCCGGTCTTGGCCAGGGCGTTGACGTCATCGACGTCCAGGGCGTCCAGCGCGGCGTGGATCTGGGCGTTGAGGCCGCTCAGCTCGAGGAAGTCGCGGTAAGCCTGGGCCGTGGTGGCGAAACCACCGGGCACCGAGACACCAGCGCCTGCAAGATTACTGATCATCTCGCCGAGGGATGCGTTCTTGCCCCCCACATGCTCTACATCATGGACGCCGAGCTTATCGAGGGAAACTACGTACTCTACCAAGGTGATCTCTCCACTTTCTGTGTTGGAAAAGCTCAGGACGCGGGTTGCTCAGTAGGAGCTAACGCCAGCGCTTGTGGCCTGGACCTGGAAAATAAGTGAGAATGCGGCCCACTGCGGGACGGCAAAATCGCGCCTATCATATCCAAGATTCGCCATCAGCTTAAGGCCCAGGGCTCAAATGAAACGATCTGCTTTCTTTATTTCCGACGGCACCGGCATCACAGCCGAAACATTGGGCCAGAGCCTGCTCGCGCAGTTCGAAAACATTACCTTCGCCAAATTCACCCGGCCTTATATAGACAGCGTGGATAAAGCGCGGGCCATGGTACAACAAATCAATCTGGCGGCTGAAAAAGACGGTTTTCGCCCGATCATTTTCGACACCATCGTCAATCAAGACATTCGTGAGATTCTCGCAACGTCGAATGGTTTCATGATCGACATTTTCTCCACCTTCCTGGCGCCGCTGGAACAGGAGTTGAGTGAACATTCGTCCTATTCCGTCGGAAAGTCCCATTCCATCGGGCATAACTCCAACTATATGGAGCGTATCGAGGCCGTGAACTTCGCCCTCGACAACGACGACGGTGCCCGCACCCACTACTACGACAAGGCCGACCTGATCCTGGTGGGCGTGTCGCGTTGCGGCAAGACCCCGACCTGCCTGTACATGGCCATGCAGTTCGGTATTCGTGCAGCCAACTACCCGCTGACCGAAGACGACATGGAACACCTGACCCTGCCCGCCGCCTTGCGCGCGCATTCACACAAACTGTTCGGCCTGACCATCGACCCGGACCGGCTGACCGCCATCCGCAACGAACGCAAGCCCAACAGCCGCTACTCCAGCTATGCCCAGTGCGAATTTGAAGTGCGTGAAGTAGAAAATCTGTTCCGCCGGGAGAATATCGCGCACATCAATTCCACGCATTTTTCGGTGGAAGAGATTTCGGCGAAGATTCTGGTGGAGAAGGGTGTGGAGCGGCGCTTCAAGTGATCTCTGTCGCCTGAACTGACGCTATCGCAGGCAAGCCAGCTCCCACAGTTGGAATGCACTCCCCTGTGGGAGCTGGCTTGCCTGCGATGAACGGTAACGCGGATTTACAGATGAAACCGCCCGCCCCCCTGCCCCAACGCCGTCGCCAGCGCATCAAACCCCTCGCGCAATAACTGATCATCGCCCGACGTGTTGCAGATACTCGCCCGAATAAACTGCGGCACCGCTGTCTGCCCCACGGCAAACGCCTCGGCGGTGGCGATCAGGTAATTGTTCTGCTTGAGCTCCGCCTCGATTTCCGAGGCGCGCCAGGGTTCCGGTACTTCGATCCAGAAATGCGGGCTGTTGAGGTGGGTGCGATAGGCTAAGCCGGTCAATAAATCTTCGACCAGCGTCTTGCGACGGCTGATCTCGTTGATCTGCTGACGCAACAAATATTCCGCCGTGCCGTTTTCAATCCACTGGGTCGCCAGTTCCAGGGTCACAGGTGTGGCCATCCAGCAGGTCGAACGTAGCGCCGCCGAGATGCGGCTGACCAGCGCCGGCGGCGCATGCACGTAGCCCACCCGCAAACCGGCCGATACCGCCTTGCTCAGGCTGCTGATCAAGATCGTACGCTCAGGCGCGAAATAGCTGAGGGGCGGCGGACGGTCCTCCACCAGCACACCGTGGGCTTCGTCCTCCAGAATCAGCAGGTTATGTTCGCGACACACCCTGGCCAAGGCTTCGCGGCGCGCCACCGACAACACAGCGGTGGTCGGATTCTGGATAGTCGGCGTGCAGTACAACGCCGAAATACGGTGATTGCGACAGACCTCATCCAGCGCCGTGGGCAGTACGCCTTCCTCATCCATCTCCAGGCCGATCAGCCGCACCCCCAGCATACGCGCAGCGGTAATCAGCCCGGGATAAGTCAACTGCTCGGTGACCACCGTATCGCCAGCACGCAGCAACGCCATCATGGCGCACAGCAAGCCGTGCTGGCCGCCGTTGACGCAGATGACCTGCTCGGGAATCGGATGAAACTCGCGCTGCACCAGCCATTGCGCGCCCGCTTCACGGTAACGCGGCAGGCCGGCGTCGGGGGTGTAGGCGCTGATGTCCTGGAGGAACTTGGCGTTGGTCGACAGGGTTTGGAAGCTCTGGGCGAGAAACACCGTCTCTTGCCCGGGAATGTGCATGTTGCGGCTCATGTCGAAGTACTGGCGCGGCTCCTCGCTGAAATTACGAAAGCCCTCATCACGCTGGCGCTCCATCCCACGCTTGCGCACGAAGGTGCCGTCACCTACCCGCGCAACCACCAGGCCCAGGCGTTCCAGTTCACCGTAAGCCCGGCTGATGGTGCCGATGGTCACGCCTAAATTGTCGGAAAGCACCCGATGGGGCGGCAGTTTTCGTCCCGGTTCAATCAAGCCTTCGAGGATGCCCCGTTCCATCACATCAGACAGGCGCTTGTACTTCACGCCCTGCCCGTTGGACAGGCCCTCACGCATAATTGACACCATGTCAATATTTGTTTTGACAGCCATCTTTCGCCCTAATAGTGTGCTTTTACGGGTTCAATCGCCGATAAACATAACTCATTACAAGTTCAATATAGAGTTCAATTTCGGCTCAGGGAAGCAATATACGATGCCAATGTCCGCCGTTCTCGAAAACACTGCAAAAACAAAAACGCAAAAACAGTGGCTCGCCGGGCTGGTGACCAGCGTGATGTTCCTTATCGTGTGCCTGAGTTGGGGCACTACGTGGCTGGGCATCAAGATTGCCGTCGAGAGCGTGCCGCCGCTGACATCCGCCGGCCTGCGCTTTCTGATCGCGTTTCCGCTGTTCCTGTGTTTTGCCATGGTGCGCCGTGAGCCGATCCTGTTTCCCCGGGAAAGCCGCTGGTTCTTCGTATTCGTGACCTTGTCCTACTTCAGCGTTCCCTACTATTTGCTCAATTACGGCGAAATGCATGTGTCGTCGGGCCTCACGGCCCTGCTGTTCAGCTGCATGCCAGTGTTCATCCTGATCTTCTCCGCGCTGTTCCTGCGCGAGCGCATCTATTTCTCCCAGGTGGTCGGCATCGGCATTGGTTTCGGCAGCCTTTACATGATCATCAAGAGCCAGGGCCTGCACCTGGACCACGCCGAGTTCTTCGGGGTACTGGCCATTCTGAGCGCCGCGATCATGCACGCCTTGTGCTATGTCATTACCAAACAAAAAGGCAGCGCCATCAGCGTCATCACCTACAACACCCTGCCCATCGGCATTGCCGGGCTGATGCTGTTCCTGGCCGGACTGTGGTTTGAAACACCGACGTTCGACGACATCACCCTGCGCTCCTGGAGCGCGCTGTTCTACCTGGGGCTAGTGGCCTCGGTGGGTGGGTTCATTGTGTATTTCATGCTGCTCAAGCGCCTGAGCCCGATCATCCTGTCGTTCGTCTTCATCATCTTCCCGGTGTTCGCGGTCATCATCGGAGCCTGGTACGAAGGCGTGGAAATTTCCCGCGACCTGATGCTGTACTCGGCGATCCTGCTGGCCGGCTTTGCGATCACCAAGTTGCCAATTGAAAAACTCATGGCCAAGAAAAAGTGACCCTCAACCAACGCGAGAGAAACATGGACGTCCTCCGCCCCACCGCCCTGGAACAGATCTACGCCCACGCCAGTCGCAGCTACCCCGAGGAGTGCTGTGGTTTCGTCTTCGCCGACGGCAGCGTGTACCTGGGCAGCAATATCCAGAATGAGCTGCACCGCAAGAACCCCCAGATGTACCCACGCAGCGCGGCCAACGGCTACACCTTTTCGGTGGCCGACACCCTGCTGATGAACAAGGCGTTTCGCAGTGACAACCCGGTGGTGGTGATCTACCACTCACACCCGGATGTCGGCGCCTATTTCAGTGACGAAGACCAGGACAAGGCACTGTTCCTGGGCGAGCCGATCTTCCCCGTCAGCTATTTGGTGGTGGATGTCCGCCAGGGCCAGGCCCTGGGCTCCAAGCTGTTTGCCTGGGATGGCAAGCATTTCTCCCTTCAACCTTTCAACGACCTGCACACGGAGTTGTCCATGAACGCTGTCTCTTTCCCCGACATTCTGGTTCGCGTGGCCAAGCTGCCGGAATCGACCCTTGAGGGCGCCGGATCGACATTGCGCGAAGTCATTGAAAATCTCTGCACCCATCACCCCCAATTGCGTCAGCACCTGTTCCATGAAAAGAACAACCAGCTCAAGGAACACTTCCTGTTTACCGCCGAGGAGGCGCTGATCGAAGCCGATGAAGCCCTGCCGCCGAAATCCCGGATCGAAGTGTTGCTCGCCACCTCAGGCGGCATGGACATCGATACCCTGAGCAACGAAGAAGTCCAGCGCTACGTGCGCCACATCACCCTGCCGGGCGTCGGCCGCGAAGGCCAATTGAACCTGAAGAAAGCCAAGGTGCTGGTCATCGGTACCGGCGGGCTGGGCTCGCCCATCAGCCTGTACCTGGCCGCGGCCGGCATCGGCACCTTGGGGCTGGTGGACTTTGATGTGGTGGAAAGCAGCAACCTGCAACGCCAGATTGTGCATGGCAACAGCACCCTGGGCATGCCCAAGGTCGAGTCCGCCAAGCAGCGCCTGCTGGACCTCAATCCGCATATCCAGATCAACGCGTACAACACCGCGCTCAACAGCGACAACGCCCTGGCGCTGGTGGGCGCCTATGACCTGGTGATCGACGGAACCGACAATTTCGACACCCGCTACCTGGTCAACGACGCCTGTGTGCAGTTGGGCAAACCTTTGGTGTACGGCGCTATCTACCGTTTCGACGGGCAGATCAGCGTGCTCAACTATAAAGGTGGGCCTTGCTACCGCTGCCTGTTCCCCAAGGCCCCGCCCGCTGAGCTCGCGCCCAATTGCAGCGCGGGCGGTGTGATCGGCGTGTTGCCGGGCGTGGTCGGTATGATCCAGGCCACCGAGGCGATCAAATTGCTGATCGGCATTGGCGAACCCCTGTCCGGCCGTTTGATGCGCTTTGACGCACTGGCGATGAAGTTCAGCGAGATTCGCTTCAAGCGCCGCGCTGATTGCCCCTGCTGCTCGGACCTGCGCCATAGCGAAACCGTCGCGCCGGCCACCTGCGCCGATGCCGTACCGAGCCAGCCCTCCCTGGCCGCGGAACGCTACATCAAGCCCCAGGTGCTCAAGCAAGTGCTCGAACACCCCAGCAGCGCCGATGTATTGCTCGACGTGCGGGACGCCAGCGAACTGGAAGTGTGCAAATTACCGGGCGTGGTGCATATCCCGTTGGCAGAACTGGATGGGCAACTCGCCAGCCTGAGCCGCGACAACACCCACTACCTGATCTGCTACGCAGGCGCCCGCGCCGAGCAAGCCGCCAGCACCCTGTTGGCAGCCGGCTTTGCCAACACCAAAGTCCTGCAGGGTGGCATGAAACATTGGGTTCGCGACGTCGAACCTGACATGCCGTTGTACTGAAAGTGGGGACGTGCTGATGCTGCATAACTCCATTCTCGACGTCATCGGTCAAACGCCGATCGTGCGTCTGGCCCAGTTTTCCGAAGACCTCGGCATCGAGGTCTACGCCAAGTTGGAGTCCCTCAACCCCGGCGGCAGCCACAAGGCGCGCATCGCTCTGGGCATGATCCTGGATGCCGAGCGCCGCGGCGTGCTGATCCGTGATTCCGGGCAGACCATCATCGAACCCAGTGGCGGCAACACCGGCATTGGCCTGGTGATGGCCGGCAATGTGCTGGGCTATAAAGTGGTGCTGGTGATCCCTGACAACTACAGCCCGGAAAAACAGAAGCTGCTGCGTCTGTATGGCGCCAGGGTAGTGCTGTCCGACAGTCGCCTGGGCAATAACTCCCACGGTGAAAAGTGCATGGAGCTGCAGTTGGAGAACCCCAACTACGTGATGCTCAACCAGCAACGCAATGGCGCCAACCCCCAAACCCACCGCGACACCACCGCCCCGGAAATCCTTCGCGCCTTCGGTGAACAGCGCGCGGACTACTTCGTCAGCGGCATTGGCACCGGGGGACACATCACCGGTATCGGCGAAACCCTCAAGGCCGCCTGGCCAGCGCTGCGGGTGATGGGCGTAGAACCGGAAGAGTGCGACCTGCTCAAGGACCGGCACGCGGCGCACGGGATCCAGGGCCTGTCGATCGGCCTGATCCCCAGCATCCTGAACCTGGACGTGATCGACGGCATGCTCAAGGTGTCGCACGCCGATTGCCTGGACATGATCAAACGCATCATGCGCACCGATGCCATCAGCCTGGGGCTATCTTCGGCCGCCAACATGGTTGCCATCGCCCAACTCGCCCCCGAACTGCCGCCTGAAACGGTGGTGTTGACCATGGTCTACGACAATGCCGACAGCTACCTGCCCAGTTTCGAATAACGGGGCTTCCAACCATTCAACGTACGGGGGTGTCTCCATGGGGGGCTTTATCGACATGCAACAGCTGCACGATGAGTTGCTCACCCACCTCATCACCACCCTGACGCCCAGACAGATGAAGCAGCTGGAGCCGCACCTGGCGCCGTTGATCCAGACCGCCGCCCAGGCGGTGGCCGAGGATCTGATTGCCTATGCCTATCGCGACCCCGCGTCCCGTGGGCGCGGTGAATTGATCCTGGAATCCTACGCCTCGTTCAAGGCCGTGCTGTTCTACCGCCTTGCGCACCTGGTGTGGCATTTCCAGTCCGCTGACCACGGCGATTTTTCGCGCATGGCCCTCAAACTGAGTAACCAGGGCAAGATTCTCTCCGGCGCCGAGATTCACCCGGCAGCGCGCATCGGCCGGCGCTTTGTGCTGGACCATGGCTACGGCACGGTCATCGGCGAGACCTGCGTGATCGGCAACGACTGCTACATCCTCTGCGGCGTGACCCTGGGTGCGCGCGGTATTGCCAACAACCCGGACGGCAAACGCCACCCGCGCCTGGGCAACAACGTCGAAGTCGGCGCCGGCGCCCGCGTGCTGGGCTATGTTTCGATCGGCGATAACGTGTTTATCAGCCCCTCCTGCGTGATTACCCAGGACGTGCCGGCAGGCACCAAGGTCAAGGTGGTCAACCAGATCCAACTGCAGAAAAACGATGAATCGGACCACAGCAACTACCTCGGCGCCTTCGCCCTGGATGAGCGCTTGCACGTGGTGGGCGAAGTGAGTGCCGGCCACAAGGTCACCGTGCTGGACGCCGACTTTCATCCGCTGCAAGGGCTGATGCTTGAACCCACGGTGAAAGAGCGGCACCACCTGCAGTTTCGCCTGCGTCGCCTCGACACCGGCGAACAACTGCCACGCCTGCCGCTGAACCTGAAGGTGTGCGGGCCGGAATTTGAAATCACCCTGCTCTCTCCCCCTGGCTTGAGCGCACTGGTGCGCCACCTCTTGCAAGCCACCCCATTGATCGTCGGAGGTTGAACATGTCCGTGCATACCATGGAAACCCTGGCGCTGTTTGACAGCGCGCCCTACCAGAACGCCTTCAGCGCCCGGGTGATTGCCGTCAGCGAACAAGGTATCGCCCTGGAGCACACCCTGTTCTACCCCACCGGCGGCGGGCAACCGGGCGATACCGGTCACCTCACCCTGGCCGATGGCACCCGGGTGCAAGTGACCGGCACCGTGCGCGACCCGGTGTTGCGCTCGATCATCTGGCACCAGGTGGATCACTGCCCCGAACAGTTGGCCGCTGGCGTCCAGGTCGACGCCGGGCTGGATTGGGAGCGGCGCTACCAGCACATGAAGATGCACACTTGCCTGCACTTGCTGTGCTCCCTCATCGACGCGCCCGTGACCGGTTGCAGCATCAGCGCAGATAAAGGCCGCCTGGATTTCGACCTGCCAGAAATGACCCTGGACAAAGACCGCCTCACCCAAGACCTCAACGCCCTTATCGAACAAGCCCACGCGGTCAAAACTCTGTCGATGCCTGCCACCGAGTACGCGACCCTGCTGCAGATCACCCGTACCCAGGCGGTTGCGCCGCCGGTGGTCTCGGGTTCGGTACGGGTGATTGAAATCCCCGGCATCGATATCCAGCCCTGCGGCGGTACCCATGTACTCAATACCGAGGAAATCGGCCGGGTGTTCTGCGAGAAGATCGAGAAAAAGAGCAAGCACAACCGCCGGGTGATACTGCGGTTTGAATAGATTCTGAAGCAGAAACTTCAGTCAACTGTGGGAGCTGGCTTGCCTGCGATAGCTGACATCCAGTCAATTCATGTGGGGCTGACACACCGCTATCGCAGGCAAGCCAGCTCCCACAGCGACCGTGCTGTTTTTCAGATCGTGAACAGGTCCATGAAACGGTTCACAGGTGTCGCTTCAAGCCGCGCCTGGTCCTTGCACAGGGCAACAATCTCAGCGCTGCGTTGCGCAGTGAACCGCGTGGCCAGGTTGGCCTTGAACTTGTCTTCCAGCAGTGGAATGCCGTCCACCCGACGACGACGATGGCCAATCGGGTACTCCACCACCACCTGCTCGGTGCAGGTGCCATCCGTGAAAAACACCTGCACCGCGTTGGCAATCGAGCGCTTGTCGGCCTCCAGGTATTCGCGGCTGTAGCGCGGGTCTTCGACGATAGCCATCTTGTCGCGCAGCTCATCGATGATCGGGTGGGCCGCGTGGAAATCATCTTCATACTGCTCGGCCACCAGATTGCCGAACGCCAAGGGCACGGCGGTCATGTATTGCAGGCAGTGGTCGCGATCGGCGGCATTCGCCAATGGGCCGACCTTGGAAATAATGCGAATCGCCGACTCATGGGTAGTGATCACGATACGGTCGATTTCATGCAAACGATGCTTGACCTGCGGATGCAGGGCGACTGCCGCTTCACAGGCGGTTTGCGCGTGAAACTCGGCAGGGAAGCTGATCTTGAACAGCACGTTTTCCATCACATAGGTGCCGTAGGCTTGGGGCAGGCTGAAAGCTCGCTTGTCCTCGGGCTTGAGCGCCAGGTCCTTGTTGGTGTGGCTGAACAGCACGTCATAGAAGCCCCACTGCGGCGCACTCAACACGCCGGGGATGCCCATTTCGCCACGCAGGGCGATGTCTGCCAGGCGCACGCCGCGGCTCGATGCATCGCCTGCAGCCCAGGATTTGCGCGAGCCGGCATTCGGTGCATGGCGATAGGTGCGTAGCGCCTGGCCATCGACAAAGGCGTGGGACAACGCCGATAGCAGCTGCTCGCGGTTGGCGCCCATCAGCTTGGCGGTGACCGCCGTGGTAGCGACTTTCACCAGCAACACATGGTCGAGGCCTACCCGGTTGAAGGAATTCTCCAAGGCAATCACCCCTTGGATTTCGTGAGCCATGATCATCGCTTCCAGCACTGCACGCACGGTCAGCGGCGCGTCGCCATTGGCCAGGCGCTTTTGCGACAGGTGATCGGCCACGGCGAGGATGCCGCCAAGATTGTCTGAAGGGTGGCCCCATTCGGCGGCAAGCCAGGTGTCGTTGTAGTCGAGCCAGCGCACGATGCAACCGATATCCCAGGCGGCCTTGACCGGGTCCAGGCGAAACGAAGTGCCCGGCACCCGTGCACCGAACGGCACCACGGTACCCTCGACCATCGGCCCCAGGTGCTTGGTGCACTCGGGGAAGCGCAGGGCCAGCAGGCCACAGCCGAGGGTGTCCATCAGGCAGTTGCGGGCGGTATCCAGGGCGTCCTGGGAGTCAATGCGGTAGTTGAGGACGTAGTCGGCGATGCCCTGCAAAACCGGGTCGTAGTCGGGGCGGTTGTTCTGGTCGACGTTGGCGCTCATGGCAGTTCTCCTAAATAGGTGGGTTTATTCCTCAAGCTCACGGTTGATCATCAGGGCGGGTCTGGTTGCCCGCCTTGGAATAAAGATTCCTTGTGGGAGCGGGCTTGCCCGCGATTGCGATTTTTCAGTTGATAAAGATGTCGACTGATACTCCGTCATCGCGGGCAAGCCCGCTCCCACAGGGGTTCTGTGTAGACCTTTAGAACGCGTCGCCGGGAATGCGCACGTAGCCTTCCATCAACACCCGCGCACTGCGGCTCATGATGGCTTTCTTTACCACCCATTCACCGTCCACCTGGCTGGCCTCGGCCCCCACACGCAAGGTGCCGGACGGGTGCCCGAAGCGCACGGCATTGCGCTCTACGCCGCCCGCCGCCAGGTTGACCAAGGTGCCGGAAATTGCCGCGGCGGTGCCAATCGCCACCGCCGCGGTGCCCATCATCGCGTGGTGCAGTTTGCCCATCGACAAGGCGCGCACCAGCAGGTCCACATCGCCGGCCTTGATCGCCTTGCCGCTGGAGGCCACGTAATCTGCAGGCTTGGCGACGAACGCCACCTTGGGCGTGTGCTGGCGCTGGGCGGCTTCGTCCAGGTGTTGGATCAGGCCCATGCGCAACGCGCCATACGCTCGCACGGTCTCGAACATCGCCAGGACCTTGGGGTCGCTGTTGATCGCGCCTTGCAGCTCGGTACCGGTGTAGCCCAGGTCTTGGGCATTGATGAAAATCGTCGGGATACCGGCGTTGATCAACGTGGCCTTGAAGGTACCGACGCCGGGCACCTCCAGGTCGTCGACGAGGTTGCCGGTGGGGAACATCGAACCCCCACCGCCCTCTTCTTCCGCCGCCGGGTCCATGAATTCCAACTGCACTTCGGCGGCCGGGAAGGTCACGCCGTCCAGTTCAAAGTCGCCGGTTTCTTGCACCGCGCCGTCAGTGACCGGCACGTGGGCGATGATGGTCTTGCCGATATTGGCCTGCCACACCCGCACCACGGCCACGCCGTTATGGGGTACGCGGGCTGCATCGACCAGGCCGGCACTGATGGCGAACGAACCCACCGCCGCCGACAGGTTGCCGCAGTTGCCGCTCCAATCGACAAATGGCTTGTCGATGGAGACCTGGCCGAACAGGTAATCCACGTCGTGATCGGCGCGGCTGCTTTTGGCCAGGATCACGGTCTTGCTGGTGCTCGAGGTGGCCCCACCCATGCCGTCGATCTGCTTGTCATAGGGGTCGGGGCTGCCAATCACCCGCAGCAACAAAGCGTCGCGTGCAGGGCCCGGCACCTGCGCCGCGGCGGGCAGGTCCTGGAGGCTGAAGAACACGCCCTTGCTGGTGCCGCCACGCATGTAGGTGGCGGGGATCTTGATTTGCGCTACGTGTGCCATGGTTATCCTCTTCAGGCGGTCGCCTTTGATTCCAGGAAGTCCTGGGCGAAACGTTGCAACACGCCACCGGCCTCGTAGATCGACACTTCTTCGGCGGTGTCCAGGCGGCAGGTCACTGGCACCTCGACACGTTCGCCATTCTTGCGGTTGATCACCAAGGTCAGTTGCGCACGCGGGGTGCGCTCGCCGACCACGTCATAGGTTTCACTGCCGTCGATTTGCAGGGTGTGGCGGTCGGTGCCCGGCAGGAACTCCAGGGGCAACACGCCCATGCCCACCAGGTTGGTGCGGTGGATACGCTCGAAGCCTTCGGCGGCAATCGCTTCCACACCGGCCAGGCGTACGCCCTTGGCCGCCCAGTCGCGGGACGAACCTTGGCCATAGTCGGCGCCGGCGATGATGATCAGCGGTTGCTTGCGCTCCATGTAAGTCTCGATGGCTTCCCACATCCGCGTGACCTTGCCTTCCGGCTCGATACGCGCAAGAGAGCCCTGCTTGACCTTGCCGTTTTCCTGCACCATTTCGTTGAACAGTTTCGGGTTGGCGAAGGTGGCGCGCTGCGCCGTCAAATGGTCGCCCCTGTGGGTCGCGTAGGAGTTGAAGTCGACTTCCGGCAAGCCCATTTTCGCCAGGTATTCACCGGCGGCACTGTCAAGCATGATCGCGTTGGACGGCGACAGGTGGTCCGTGGTGATGTTGTCCGGCAGCACCGCCAGCGGGCGCATGCCTTTGAGCGGCCGTGCACCGGCCAGCGCGCCTTCCCAGTACGGCGGGCGGCGGATATAGGTGCTTTGTGGGCGCCAGTCGTACAGCGGCGTGACCTTGGGCCCGGTGTCTTCGTGGATGGCGAACATCGGGATATACACCGCACGGAATTGCTCGGGTTTCACCGAAGCCTTGACCACCGCGTCGATCTCTTCATCGCTCGGCCAGATGTCTTGCAGGCGGATTTCCTTGCCGTCGGCATCCAGGCCGAGCACGTCCTTTTCGATGTCGAAACGGATGGTACCGGCAATCGCATAGGCCACCACCAGCGGCGGCGACGCCAGGAACGCTTGCTTGGCGTAAGGGTGAATGCGCCCGTCAAAGTTGCGGTTACCCGACAACACTGCGGTGGCGTACAGGTCGCGGTCGATGATCTCTTGCTGGATCACCGGGTCGAGCGCGCCGGACATGCCGTTGCAGGTGGTGCAGGCAAAGGCCACCACGCCAAAGCCGAGTTTTTCCAGTTCATGGCCCAGTCCGGCTTCTTCCAGGTACATGGCCACGGTTTTCGAGCCCGGCGCCAGGGACGACTTGACCCACGGTTTGCGGGTCAGCCCAAGCTTGTTGGCGTTGCGTGCCAACAGGCCGGCGGCGATCACGTTGCGCGGGTTGCTGGTGTTGGTGCAACTGGTGATGGCGGCGATGATCACTGCGCCGTCGGGCATTTGCCCCGGCAAGTCATCCCATTGGCCGGCAATGCCTTTTGACGCCAGGTCGCGGGTGGCCAGGCGGGCATGGGGGTTGCTCGGGCCGGCCATGTTGCGCACGACGCTGGAGAGGTCGAAGCTCAGGTTGCGCTCGTACTGCGCGCCTTTCAGGTCGTCTGCCCACAGGCCAGTGTGGCGTGCATATTGCTCGACCAGGGCGACTTGTTCGTCTTCGCGACCGGTGAGTTTGAGGTAGGCAATGGTTTGCGCGTCGATGTAGAACATCGCGGCGGTGGCGCCGTACTCCGGGGCCATGTTGGAGATGGTGGCACGGTCACCCAAGGTCAGTGCCGAAGCCCCTTCGCCGAAGAACTCCAGCCAGGCGCCGACCACCTTTTGCTGACGCAGGAATTCGGTGAGTGCCAGCACCATATCGGTGGCGGTGATGCCCGGTTGCAGCTTGCCGGTCAATTCCACGCCAACGCTTTCCGGCAGGCGCATCCACGACGCACGGCCGAGCATCACGCTCTCGGCTTCCAGGCCACCGACGCCGATGGCGATCACACCCAGGGCGTCTACGTGAGGCGTATGGCTGTCGGTGCCGACACAGGTATCCGGGAAGGCCACACCGTCACGCACTTGAATCACCGGAGACATTTTCTCCAGATTGATCTGGTGCATGATGCCGTTGCCCGGCGGGATCACATCGACGTTCTTGAAGGCCTTTTTGGTCCACTCGATAAAGTGGAAACGGTCTTCGTTGCGACGGTCTTCAATGGCGCGGTTTTTTTCGAAGGCTTGCGGGTCAAAACCACCGGCCTCGACGGCCAGGGAATGGTCGACGATCAGTTGGGTGGGCACCACCGGGTTGACCTGCGCCGGGTCGCCGCCTTGCTGGGCGATGGCATCGCGCAGGCCGGCGAGGTCGACCAGTGCGGTCTGGCCGAGGATGTCATGGCACACCACGCGGGCCGGGAACCACGGGAAGTCGAGGTCGCGCTTGCGCTCGATCAGTTGGCTCAGGGACGCGTCGAGGGTGGCCGGGTCGCAACGGCGCACCAGGTTCTCGGCGAGCACGCGCGAGGTGTAGGGCAGCGTGGCGTAGGCGCCGGGGGTGATTGCCTCGACAGCCGCACGGGCGTCGAAGAAATCCAGGCGGCTGCCGGGGAGCGGTTTGCGAAATTCAGTGTTCATCGTCAGGACTCGGTCACGGTAAGTTCGAAAGGTGAACTGTCGACACTGGCTTTGTTTCCTGTGGGAGCTGGCTTGCCTGCGATGGCATCACCTCGGTGTACCTGTCACACCACAGTGATGCCATCGCAGGCAAGCCAGCTCCCACAAAAAAGCACATGAGCCAGCGGGCACAGCCCATCCCATTCAGCGACGTTCGATTGGCACGAACTTGCGCTGCTCAACGCCGGTGTACTCGGCGCTTGGACGGATGATGCGGTTGTTGGCGCGCTGCTCGAACACATGCGCAGCCCAGCCGGTCAGGCGCGAGCATACGAAGATCGGCGTGAACAACTTGGTCGGGATGCCCATGAAGTGGTACGCCGAGGCATGGTAGAAATCGGCGTTGGGAAACAGCTTCTTCTGTTCCCACATGGTCTTGTCGATGGCTTCGGAGACCGGGAACAACACGGTGTCGCCCACTTCGTCAGCGAGTTTTTTCGACCAGCCCTTGATCACTTCATTGCGCGGATCGCTGTCTTTATAGATCGCGTGGCCAAAGCCCATGATCTTGTCTTTGCGCGCCAACATGCCAAGGGTGCCTTCAACCGCTTCCTGGGCCGAGGAGAAACGCTCGATCATTTCCATCGCCGCTTCATTGGCACCGCCATGCAGCGGGCCGCGCAGGGAGCCGATGGCAGCGGTGACGCAGGAATACAGGTCGGACAATGTCGATGCACACACCCGTGCGGTGAAGGTCGAAGCGTTGAATTCGTGTTCGGCGTAGAGGATCAGTGACACGTTCATCACTTTGACGTGCAGCTCGCTCGGCTTCTTGCCATGCAGCAAATGCAGGAAGTGGCCACCGATGCTTGGCTCGTCGGTCACGCAATCGATGCGCTGGCCGTCGTGGCTGAAGCGATACCAGTAGCACATGATCGCCGGGAACGCGGCGAGCAGGCGGTCGGTGACATCGCGCTGTACGCTGAAGTCTTTCTCCGGCTCGATATTGCCCAGGAACGAGCAACCCGTGCGCATCACGTCCATCGGGTGGGCGTCGGCGGGGATGCGTTCGAGCACTTCTTTCAGGGCCTGGGGCAGGTCACGCAGTTTGCTCAGCTTGTTGCTGTAGGCGGCCAGTTCTGCCTGGGTTGGCAACTCACCGTACAGCAGCAGGTAGGCGACTTCTTCAAACTGGGCGTCGGCGGCCAGTTCGCGTACGTCGTAGCCACGGTAGGTCAGGCCGGCGCCGGCCTGGCCCACGGTGGACAGTGCAGTCTGCCCGGCGACCTGGCCACGCAGGCCAGCACCACTCAATACTTTTGCTTCAGCCATGTTCGTTCTCCAATTTTGTAGTTGTTCAGGGAACCACAGGGTTTATTTTTTCGCGGCGAACAGCGCGTCGAGCTTCTGCTCGAAGGTGTGGTAGTCGATGCGATCGTAAAGCTCCATGCGCGTTTGCATGGTGTCGATCACGTTCTGCTGGGTACCGTCGCGACGAATCGCGGTGTAGACATTCTCGGCGGCCTTGTTCATGGCACGGAAGGCCGAGAGCGGGTACAGCACAATGGAAACATCCGCAGACTTCAACTGTTCGGTGGTGTACAGCGGTGTCGCGCCGAACTCGGTGATGTTCGCCAGGATCGGCGCCTTCACGCGGGAGGCGAACAGCTTGTACATCTCCAGTTCAGTGATGGCTTCCGGGAATACCATGTCGGCACCGGCCTCGATGCACGCGGCTGCACGCTCCAGGGCGGACTCCAGGCCCTCGACTGCCAGGGCGTCGGTACGCGCCATGATCACGAAGCTGTCATCGGTGCGCGCATCCACGGCGGCCTTGATGCGGTCGACCATTTCCTGCTGGGACACGATTTCTTTGTTGGGGCGATGACCGCAGCGCTTGGCGCCCACCTGGTCTTCGATATGGATGGCGGCGGCGCCGAACTTGATCATCGACTTGACGGTACGCGCCACGTTGAACGCCGAGGAGCCGAAACCGGTGTCCACGTCCACCAGCAGCGGCAGGTCGCACACGTCGGTAATGCGGCGCACGTCGGTGAGCACGTCATCCAGGCCGGTGATACCCAGGTCCGGCACGCCGAGGGAGCCGGCGGCTACACCGCCACCTGACAGATAAATCGCCTTGAAGCCGGCGCGCTTGGCCAACAGCGCATGGTTGGCGTTGATGGCGCCCACCACTTGCAAGGGCTGTTCACTGGCGACGGCGTCACGGAAACGCTGGCCGGGAGTGCTGTTGTTGTTGGAACTCATGACTCACCTCGTGATGAAGGCGCACCGTCCGGGAAGTGACGGGCAATGTTGCGTTTGGAGGCGCCGATATGCCGGCGCATCAACAGTTCGGCCAGTTCACCGTCGCGATCGGCAATCGCGTCCAGAATGCGGTGATGCTCGGCAAAGGCCTGGCGTGGACGATTGGGGGTGGCGGAGAACTGGATGCGGTACATGCGCACCAGTTGATACAGCTCGCCGCAGAGCATTTGGGTGAGGGTGCGGTTACCGGCACCTTGAATGATGCGGTAGTGAAAATCGAAGTCGCCTTCCTGCTGGTAATAGCCGACACCGGCCTGGAACGCCGCATCCCGTTCGTGAGTGTGCAACACCTGGCGCAGCTCCTCGATCTCTGCGTCAGTCATGCGCTCGGCGGCCAGGCGACAGGCCATGCCCTCCAGGGACTCGCGAATCTCATACAGTTCGACCAGCTCGGCATGACTCAAAGACACCACGCGTGCGCCGACATGAGGCACCCGCACCAGCAGGCGCTGACCTTCCAGGCGATGGATCGCTTCGCGCAGCGGGCCGCGACTGATGCCGTAGGTGCGCGCCAGCTCCGGCTCGGAAATCTTGCTGCCGGGGGCGATTTCGCCTTTGACGATGGCGGCCTGGATACGCCGGAAGACGTTCTCCGACATGGTCTGGGAATCGTCTGGTGCCACCGATGGTTTTTCCAGTTGCTCCAGCATATTGTCGACACCTTTAAAATCAATGCCGCAAAAACTAGCCAATAAGCCTCTCACAGTCAAAGAATAAATACACATTGTCGACAATCGTCTAATAACCCCCTCATTCGCTTGCCAAGGCATGGCCGCCTGCCAGCGCTGGCGCCAAAAAAGCATCATGTTAGAATGCCCGCCGCTTTTGCCTGACATCAAATGATGAAAGGGCGCACCCGAGATTGCGCAGCAATGCCAGTCCCCATGAAATGAACAGTGCACTGCCCTGCCTCAGGATTTATGAGACTCAAGCCTTACCTACTAGTGATGTGCCTGCTGTGCATACCGAGCCTTGGCGCTGGCGCCGAGAAGACCGTGTACGGCCTGAATGAATACGCCAAGCTTGCGGGTATCGACCTGGAAGTGGCGGCCAAACTCGACACCGGCGCCAAGACCGCCTCGTTGAGTGCCCGCGATATCAAGCGCTTCAAGCGCAATGGCGAATCCTGGGTACGCTTCTACCTGGCCATCGACACCGCCCATTCCCACCCCATCGAACTGCCCCTGGCGCGCGTCAGCAAGATCAAGCGCCGCGCCGGCGACTACGATCCCGATGAGGACAAGAACTACACCGCCCGCCCAGTGATTGCGCTGGATATCTGCATGGGCAGTGCTTTACGCAGCATCGAAGTGAACTTGACTGACCGCAGCGCATTCCAATACCCGCTGCTGATTGGCTCCGAAGCCTTGAAACGCTTTGATGCGCTGGTCGACCCTAGTCTTAAATATGCAGCAGGCAAACCCGCCTGCGCCGCCGACGCTTAATACCGCCGAGTAAACCGAATGCGCTCTCTGACCCTGCACCTGAAAATCCTGATCACCTTGCTGGTGGTGCTGGGCATTTCGGTCACCGCTTATCAGATCTTCGTGCTGGGAATTCCCGTCACCGAAGATGCCACCGACGACTTGTGGAACATCGACGCCAAGGTCGAGTTCGTCGCCAACCCGAAAGACCCGGTCAAGATCCAGATGTTCGTGCCGCCCTTGAGCCGCGACTTCGTCAGCCTCAATGAGAGCTTTATCTCGAACAACTACGGGGTGAGCGTCAACCGCATCGACGGCAACCGCAAGGTCACCTGGTCGGCGCGTCGGGCCAAGGGCAACCAGACCCTCTATTACCGCCTGGTGCTGACCAAGCGCTACAGCGGCGAAAAGGTCAAGATCAAAGGCCCGACCTTCCGCGACAGCATGCCCGTGGAAGGCCCCGAGAAGATCGCCGCCGAAGCCTTGCTGGCCCCGATCCGCCAGCACTCGGCCGACGTCGAGACCTTTATCAGTGAAGCCATCAAGCGCACCAACAACCTCAACGACGACAATGTGAAGTTGCTGCTGGCCGGCGACCCCTCGACGCCGCACAAAGCCAAGATCGTCGAACTGCTGCTGTCCATCGCCCACGTGCCGGTAGAGAAAGTCCACACCATCCGCCTGGTGGCCGACCAGCCGCAAACCCCGGAACTATGGCTGCGCAGTTTCAACGGCAACGACTGGCTGTACTTCAACCCGGAGACTGGTGAACAGGGCCTGCCCGCCGACCGCCTGCTGTGGTGGACCGGCGATGAAAACCTGATCACCGTCGATGGCGGCAAGAAAGCCATGGTGACCTTCAGCCTGAACAACAGCGAGATGAACGCCATCCGCCTGGCCAAGCTGACGGACGAAAACACCGACGCCAACTTCCTCGAATACTCGCTGTACGGCCTGCCGCTGCAAACCCAGCAGACCTTCATGATCATGGTGATGATCCCGATAGGCGTGCTGGTGATCTTGATCCTGCGCAACCTCATCGGCCTGCAGACCCTGGGCACCTTCACCCCCGTACTGATCGCCCTGGCATTCCGCGAGACCCAGTTGGGCTTCGGGATTGTGCTGTTCACGATCATCACGGCACTGGGCCTGTCGCTCCGGTCGTACCTTGAACACCTTAAACTGCAGATGCTGCCGAGGCTGTCGGTGGTGCTGACCTTCGTGGTGGTGCTGATTGCCGCCATCAGCCTGTTCAGCCACAAGCTGGGGCTGGAACGCGGCTTGTCGGTGGCGCTGTTCCCGATGGTGATCCTGACCATGACCATCGAACGCCTGTCGATCACCTGGGAGGAGCGTGGCGCCAACCATGCGCTGAAAGTGGCGATTGGCACGCTGTTCGCTGCGTCCCTGGCGCACCTGATCATGAGCGTGCCGGAGTTGGTCTACTTCGTGTTCACCTTCCCGGCGATCCTGTTGATCCTGGTGGGCTTCATGCTGGCCATGGGTCGCTACCGCGGTTATCGCCTCACCGAGCTGGTGCGTTTCAAGGCGTTCCTGAAGGCTGACTCTTGATGTTCGGCTTCTGGAAGACCTGGAAGGCCCTGGAAGCGCGGGGGATCATGGGCATTAACCGGCGTAATGCCGACTACGTGCTCAAGTACAACAAGCGCAGCCTGTACCCCATCGTGGATGACAAGATCATCACCAAGGAACGGGCCCTGGCGGCCGGCATCCACGTGCCGGAAATGTACGGGGTGATCTCCACCGAAAAGGAGATCGACAAGCTCGACGAGATTATCGGTGGGCGCAGCGACTTCGTGATCAAGCCCGCCCAGGGTGCCGGCGGTGACGGCATCCTGGTGGTGGCCGACCGGTTTGAAGGGCGCTACCGCACGGTGTCCGGCAAAATCATCAGCCATGAGGAGATCGAGCACCAGATTTCCAGCATCCTCACCGGCCTGTATTCCCTCGGCGGCCACCGCGACCGCGCGTTGATCGAGTACCGCGTGGTGCCCGACCAGATCTTCAAGAGCATCAGCTATGAAGGCGTGCCGGACATCCGCATCATCGTGCTGATGGGCTACCCGGTGATGGCGATGCTGCGCTTGCCCACCCGCCAGTCCGGCGGCAAGGCCAACCTGCACCAGGGCGCGATCGGCGTGGGTGTAGACCTGGCCACCGGCCTGACCCTGCGCGGCACCTGGCTGAACAACATCATCACCAAGCACCCCGACACCACCAACGCCGTCGATGGCGTGCAACTGCCCAACTGGGACGGTTTCATGAAGCTCGCCGCCGGCTGCTATGAGCTGTGCGGGCTGGGTTATATCGGCGTGGACATGGTGCTGGACCAGGAAAAAGGCCCATTGATCCTTGAGCTGAACGCTCGGCCTGGGCTGAACATCCAGATTGCCAACGATTGCGGCCTGACTTTGCGCACCCATGCGGTGGAGGCACGGCTTGAAGAGCTCAAGGCGGCCGGGGTGACAGAAACCCCCGAGGAACGGGTGAAGTTCGTGCAGGAGATGTTCGGGCATATTCCGCCGGTTGAAGGCTAAGCAGCGCATCGCAGGCAAGCCCGGGCTCGATAGGTGGGGGCTGGCTTGCCTGCGATGGCTTTCTGACAAGCCATTTGCCCCTCAGGCTATACCCTCTATCGAGCTATCACCGACATCCCCTCTAGGAGCAAGTCCTACAGAGGACTACAATCCCCTCCCCCCCCGCCACTGGCTGATTCACCCTCGCATGTCGACCTGCTCCGTTTACCCCTTACCCTACCGGGCCAACCCCGCCGAGTACTTTGCGGCTATTCGCCATGCGCCTGGCGCGGTGCTGCTCGACAGCGGCCGCCCGGCTGCCGAGCGGGGGCGTTATGACCTGCTCAGCGCCTGGCCCGAAGCGACCTTGACGGTTGGGCCGGATGAACGCGGCAGCGATTTCCTGCAACGCCTGCGCGAGAACCTGGCGCAGTTGGGTGAGGCGGCCCTGCCTGCTGGCGTTGAATTGCCATTTGCCGGCGGTTTGATCGGTTACTTGAGCTATGACTTCGGCCGGCACTTGGAACAGGTCTCGCGCCTGGCCGTGGACGACCTGCATCTGCCGGATGCGCGCCTGGGGCTGTATGCCTGGGCACTGGTCAGCGATCACCTGGCGCGCACCAGCCAACTGGTGTTTCACCCAGTGCTGGCCGATAGCGAGCGGCAACGTCTGATCGCCCTGTTCAGTCATGCAACAGGTGACACCCCCACCACCTTCAAGCTCCAGGGCACCATGGCGCCGGACCTCAGCGTGGATGCGTACCAGCAGGCCATCCTGCGTATCCAGGATTACATCCAGGCCGGCGACTGCTACCAGGTCAACTTTGCCCAACGCTTTCGTGCGCCGTGCATCGGCGATCCATGGGCAGCCTACTGCGCGCTGCGCGAAGCCTGCCCGACGCCGTTTTCCGGGTTCCAGAGTTTGCCCGATGACGGCGCGGTGCTGAGCCTGTCGCCGGAGCGCTTCGTGCGCATCAGCGAAGGCCAGGTCGAAACCCGCCCGATCAAAGGCACCCGCCCTCGCGGTTTAACACCGGAAGAGGACGCTGCCAACGCCGCTGAGCTGCTCGCCAGCCCCAAGGACCGCGCAGAAAACCTGATGATCGTTGACCTGCTGCGCAATGACCTTGGCCGCAGTTGCCGTATCGGCTCAGTGAAAGTGCCGGAGCTGTTCAGCCTGGAAAGCTACCCCAACGTGCACCACCTGGTGAGCAGTGTCACTGGCATATTGGCCGACGACAAAGACGCCCTCGACCTGATCGCCGGCAGCTTCCCTGGCGGCTCCATTACCGGCGCGCCGAAGATTCGCGCCATGCAGATCATCGACGAGCTTGAGCCCACCCGCCGCGGGTTGTATTGCGGCTCGCTGGTGTACCTGGACGTGCGCGGCGAAATGGACAGCTCCATCGCGATTCGCAGCTTACTGGTCAAGGACGGACAGGTGTGTTGCTGGGGTGGCGGTGGGATTGTGGCGGATTCGCAGTGGCAGGCGGAGTATCAGGAGTCTCTGACGAAGGTGCGTGTGTTGTTACAAACGTTGGAAAATCTGTAGGGTACAGCCCCTTCCTAGCGTTCGAGTAGAACGCCATGCGATAGAAAAAGCCTGAATCAGAACCGCTGTGGACGGGATAGACGCTTGCAGATAGCGTCCGGAGCGACCGTCCACCCGCCACCTGTGAAGGATCACATGAAGCGACTACCTCCTCGTCTGGAAATATTTCCGAGATTGCCTATCCACGCAATCGCACCTATGATCTCCCAAAACGGGAGGTTGAAGCGATGCGGATAATCGCTCTATCTACCCTACGAATATTCTGGGAAAGCCATTCAGCTTATAGCGACGCCAGAACACCGCTGGTCGAGTTGTATCGGCACATGGAAAAGGCCAATTATCCAACACCGCAAGCACTCAAGGCCGAACTCAGAACAGCGAGCATTCTTAAGGGGGGCAGGGTCGTGTTCAACGTTGGCGGCAACAAGTATCGAGTGATCATGACGATCGACTACCAGCGACAACTAGGGTTTATACGGTTCGTGGGGACCCACGCTCAGTACGACCAGATCAACGCGGAGACTGCGTGATGAACATCAAACCTATTCACTCCCAGGAAGACCTGACTGCGGCACTCGTACGAGTCGAGCAGATATGGGGAGCACCACCCGGCTCGCCTGAAGGTGATGAGCTGGAAATCCTGGCAGTCCTCATCGAGAAGTACGAAGCCGAGCATTACCCCATGCCCCCTTCGGATCCGGTAGAGGCTATCAAGTTTCGCATGGAGCAATTGGGCATGACCGCACGCGATCTGGAGCCGTTTATCGGCACCAGTGGGCGGGTGTCAGAGGTGCTGAACCACAAGCGCAAGCTAAGCCTGTCGATGATCAAGCGTCTGCATGAAGGCTTGCGTATTCCTTATGAGCGCTTGCTGGCCGAGGGTAAGGCGTGACGGCGCCGACGTCATCGCAGGCAAGCCCGACTCCCACAGTTGACCGCGTCGTTTGACGTTACATGGTCAAGGTGGGAGCTGGTTTGCCTGCGATGAGCATAGGTATCTACACAACTTCGGCACGACGCTAAATCTGTGGCGAGGGAGCTTGCTCCCGTGACGGCCTGGCAGCCGACACAGATATAACTGATGCCCCGCGATCCAATGTGGGAGCTGGCTTGCCTGCGAAGACGGCCTGACAGTCAACACAGTTGGACCGTGTACATATCCATTCCTGCGGTAACGGCCACTTAGGGTTCCGCCCTGACGGCGGCTCACTTTCGAAAAGCGCGAAAGTAAGCAAAGCGCTCTTGCCCCACCACTCGGCACCTCGCTTAGGCTCGGTGTGCCCGTAATCCGCCAGTGATTTGGGGGGCCGCCGCCACGCGCCATCCATGGCGCGGGGCGGCTAAACCGGCATCCCTGCCGGTTTACCCCCCCAAATCCCTGTCGAATTCCGGCCAGCGTGGTTTAACGGGACGCCTAAGATCAAAAGCAGATCAAGATCAAGAGCGGCTCGCTTCGCATCGTGGTTACCGTTGAGCTAACAGAGTTATGTAGATACCTATGCTGCGATGAGGCAATCAGCCACGCCGCATAACTTACAGGCTCAACTGCCGATTCGACGCCTTGATAAACTCTTTCTTCAGGTCTTCAAACGTATGCACCGCCGGGAACTGCGGGAATTCGCGAATCACATTGTCCGGCGCATGGAACAGAATCCCACGGTCAGCTTCACCCAGCATGCTGGTGTCGTTGTAGGAATCACCGGCAGCGATCACGCGGTAGTAGAGGGTCTTGAATGCCAATACCGATTGGCGCTTGGGGTCTTTCTGGCGCAGTTGGTAGCTCACCACCCGATCGTTTTCATCGGTGATCAAGCGGTGGCAAAGCAAGGTCGGGAAACCCAGCTGACGCATCAGCGGCTGGGAGAACTCATAGAAGGTGTCGGACAGGATCACCACCTGGAAGCGCTCGCGCAGCCAATTGACGAACTCAATGGCGCCGTCCAGCGGCTTGAGCGTGGCGATAACGGCCTGGATGTCGGCCAGCTTGAGCCCATGCTCGTCGAGGATGCGCAGGCGCTGTTGCATCAGCACGTCGTAGTCGGGAATGTCACGGGTGGTGGCCCGCAGGGACTCAATGCCGGTTTTCTCGGCAAAGGCGATCCAGATTTCCGGAACCAGTACCCCTTCCAGGTCAAGGCAGGCAATTTCCACACGACACTCCTGTTAGATGTTGTTAGTTGAGCGAGCAAAAGGACTGCCGAACTCTAGCGACTCAAGCCCGCCGCCGCAACGCGGGACAGTTTTTGATACCATCGCCCTCCTAGAGAGCGCTCAGCGCCACTGACCTGTAGGAACCGTCCTGATGAACCAAGCCTTCGACGTCGTTGAACTCGCCACGACTTATGCCAACAAGTCTGCCCAGGACATTCTCAAGCTGGCGTTCAGCCAGTTCGGCGATGACTTGTGGATTTCCTTCAGCGGTGCCGAGGATGTGGTCCTGGTGGACATGGCCTGGAAGCTGAACAAGAACGTCAAGGTGTTCAGCCTCGACACCGGCCGCCTGCACCCGGAGACCTACCGGTTTATCGAGCAGGTTCGTGAGTTCTACAAGATCGACATCGAGCTGATCTCGCCAGACCCGAGCAAGCTGGAGCCCTTCGTCAAAGAGAAAGGCCTGTTCAGCTTCTATAAGGACGGCCATGGCGAATGCTGCGGCATCCGCAAGATCGAACCGCTGCGCCGCAAACTCGCAGGTGTCAGCGCCTGGGCCACCGGCCAGCGCCGCGACCAGAGCCCCGGCACCCGCAGCCAGGTGGCGGCGCTGGAAATCGACACGGCGTTCTCCACCCCGGAACGTACCCTGTACAAGTTCAACCCGCTGGCGCAGATGACCAGCGAAGAGGTGTGGGGTTATATCCGCATGTTGGAGTTGCCTTACAACAGCCTGCATGAGCGTGGGTTTATCAGCATCGGCTGCGAGCCCTGCACCCGCCCGGTATTGCCGAACCAGCATGAGCGCGAAGGCCGCTGGTGGTGGGAAGAAGCCACGCAGAAAGAATGCGGACTGCATGCGGGGAATATCATCAGCAAGGCTTGAGCCTCTGATGCCACCGCCGCTGTAGGAGCGAGCAAGCTCGCTCCTACAGAATGCGATATCTGCTTTTGGGCGGGATAAATCTTGTACACAACCTTGTAACCATAAGTGCCATTTTTGTGTGCAACTTAATGTACAACGCACCAAAACGTAACATCTCCCTGCGCCAATGGCGCTGTCTATAAATAGCCCTGCAATTAACAAACAAATAAATACCTGTTCAAACGGTCAATTTATAACGTTTGTAATTCAGTAAGTTATTCGCAACCTATATAAAAACGAAATTATCCAAGCTTTTCATATATCCAGAATTGGCACGCATATGGCTTAGGCAGAAGTACGCTTTGTATACAATCAATACAAAACCTACATACACTTTGCCGTCCGCCGCTTTGCCGCGGATGTGCTGGAGCCTGCCGAATGCGTACAAGTCTTTCGAGCAATATCGCGCTGGATCTGCCCTCCTCTACCCTCCACCCCAAGGCTGCATGCCCCGGCCCGCTGGTACTCAGCCCACGCCTGCACAACAAGGACCTGGCCCCCACCAAAATCGAGGGCAGACGCTGGGGGCGCTACAGCATTTTTGCGTTGTGGACCAATGACGTGCACAACATCGCCAACTATTCATTTGCCATCGGTTTATACGCATTGGGTTTGGGCGGCTGGCAAATATTGTTGTCTCTGGGGATCGGCGCAGCACTGGTGTACTTCTTCATGAACCTCTCGGGGTATATGGGGCAGAAGACCGGTGTGCCGTTTCCCGTGATCAGCCGCATCAGTTTCGGCATTCACGGTGCGCAGATTCCAGCCTTGATCCGAGCGGTGATTGCGATTGCCTGGTTTGGGATCCAGACCTACCTGGCCTCGGTAGTTTTCCGCGTGCTGCTGACGGCCATTCACCCAGGGTTTGCCGATTATGACCACGACTCGATTCTCGGCCTCTCGACCCTGGGTTGGGCGTGCTTTGTGGCGATTTGGCTGGTGCAGTTGGTGATCCTCGCCTACGGCATGGAAATGGTACGTCGCTATGAAGGCTTCGCCGGGCCGGTGATACTGCTGACCGTGGCCGCACTGGCCGGCTGGATGTACTTCCAGGCGAACGGGCAGATTGCCTGGTCGATCCGCGAGCCTCTGAGTGGCGGCGAGATGTGGCGCAATATCTTTGCCGGCGGCGCGCTGTGGCTGGCCATCTACGGCACCCTGATCCTCAATTTCTGCGACTTCGCCCGCTCTTCGCCGTGCCGCAAGACCATCCAGGTCGGGAACTTCTGGGGGCTGCCGGTCAATATCCTGGTGTTCGCCGCGATTACCGTGCTGCTGTGCGGCGGACAGTTCCAACTCAATGGCCGGGTGATCGAAAGCCCGACCGAAATCATCGCGGCGATCCCCAACACCTTCTTTCTCGTGCTCGGCTGCCTGGCCTTCCTGATCGTCACCGTGGCGGTGAACATCATGGCCAACTTCGTCGCCCCGGCCTTTGTACTGAGCAACCTGGCGCCCAAGTACCTGAACTTCCGGCGCGCCGGGCTGATCAGCGCCTTCGTTGCCGTGCTGATCCTGCCGTGGAATCTCTACAACAGCCCGTTGGTGATCGTGTACTTCCTCTCTGGCCTCGGCGCGCTGCTGGGGCCGTTGTACGGGGTGATCATGGTCGATTACTGGCTGATTCGCAAAAGCCAGGTGAATGTGCCGCAGTTGTACAGCGAAGACCCCCAAGGCATTTATTACTACAGCCGAGGCGTGAATATGCGCGCCGTGGCGGCGTTTATTCCTGCGGCGGTGATCGCCATCTTACTGGCGCTGCTGCCGGGGTTTGCCAGCGTCTCGCCGTTTTCCTGGTTGTTTGGCGCCGGCATTGCCGGGTTGCTGTACCTGCTGATTGCCAAGCGTCAGCCGCACTACGCCGATGTCAGCGGCGAAAGCATCGCCGTCGATAACGTCAGTCATTAAACAAGGACTTTCCATGCGTATCCTCGTGGTCAACGTCAACACCACCGAATCCATCACCGACACCATCGCCCAGCAAGCACGGGCCGTGGCTTCACCGGGCACCGAGATTGTCGGGCTCACCCCGTACTTCGGCGCAGAATCGGTGGAAGGCAACTTTGAAAGTTATCTGGCAGCCATCGCCGTGATGGATCGGGTAATGGCCTACGACCAGCCCTTTGATGCGGTGATCCAGGCCGGCTATGGCGAACATGGCCGTGAAGGCTTGCAGGAACTGCTCAATGTACCGGTGGTGGATATCACCGAAGCGGCGGCCAGCACCGCGATGTTCCTGGGGCACGCCTACTCGGTGGTGACCACCCTGGACCGCACGGTGCCGCTGATTGAAGACCGGCTGAAACTCGCCGGCCTCTACCAGCGTTGCGCTTCGGTGCGCGCCAGCGGCATGGCGGTGCTGGAGCTGGAAGAAGACCCGTTGGCAGCCATGGAGGCCATCGTGCACCAGGCGGAACTGGCCATCCGCGACGACAAGGCCGAAGTGATCTGCCTGGGCTGCGGCGGCATGGCCGGGCTGGACGAGCAGATTCGCCAGCGCACCGGGGTGCCGGTGGTGGACGGGGTGACGGCGGCGGTGATGGTGGCCGAGTCGTTGGTGCGGTTGGGGTTGTCGACCTCGAAGGTCAGGACTTATGCGACACCGAGGCCGAAGAAGGTCATCGGCTGGCCGGGCAAGTTCGGACGGTAGACCGATGCGCCTGCATCGCGGGCAAGCCCGGCTCCCACAGTGATCGCAATCCAATGTGGGAGCCGGGCTTGCCCGTGATGGCCACGACTCGATGTAAGGCCGTGCTCAGATAGCACTGAACCGTTGAGCCAGTTTTTGCTCGGCGAACTGCTCAATAATGAAATCCACAAACGCCCGCGTCTTGCCCGGCAGCAATTTATGCTCGGCGTAGTAGATGGAAATATTGCCGTCGTCCACATACCAATCGGGTAACACTCGCACCAACGCACCGCTGTCCAGGAACGGCACCGCCATCGGCATGCTCACCAGCGCGATGCCAAGGCCCTGGGCACTGGCGCAGCAAGCGGCTTCGGAGTCGCTCATGGTCATCGCTGGTTTCAGCACTAGAGGGCTGTGCTCGCGCTCACGGTGGGTCAGTTGCCACGAACGCACCCGGCCAGTCTGCGGCGAGCGAATCAAGATGCCGAGGCAGTGCGACAGGTCGTCGGGCGCCCGCACCGGCAAGCGTCGCGCCAGGTAATCCGGCGACGCCACCAGCACCCGGTGCGCCGGGGTCAACTTGCGCGCCACCACGCCTTGGGGCAGCTCAAACCCGCCGCCAATGGCCGCATCGAAGCCTTGCCCGATCAGGTCGACCTGGCGGTTATCGAAATGCCAGTCCGGGCTGATATCCGGACAACGCCGCATAAATTCGCCCAGCAACGGCACCACGTACCGGTTACCGAACACTGGCCCCATGCTGACCTTGAGCGTGCCCACCGGCCGCCCTTCGGCACTGGCCAGGTTGGCGACCGCATTTTGGATGGTGGTGAGGCTGCCGCTGACTTCCGCCAGGAACATCTTGCCGGCTTCGGTCAGCGCCAGACGCCGAGTGCTGCGCTGAAACAGCCGCACACCGAGGCGCGCCTCCAACTTGGCAACGCTTTTACCCACCGCAGCCGGGGTCAGGCTCAGGTGCCGAGCAGCCTCGGCAAAGCTGCCACCCTCGGCGCTGCGCACAAAGCATTCGATACTGCCAAAGCTTTCCATATCGCCCCACTCTAAACTTTTGGTTTACACAGACTATAGCAACCACGGGCTACCGAGCAGCGCGGGTGAGGTCGATACTCGCTCCATCAACTACCTCGGAGATCGACATGACCACACACAACCTCACCGGCAAAGTCGCCTTGATTCAAGGCGGTTCCCGCGGCATCGGCGCCGCCATCGTCAAGCGCCTCGCCGCCCAGGGGGCAGCGGTTGCCTTTACCTACGTCAGCTCGGCCGCCAAGGCTGAAACACTGCAGAACGAGGTGATCAGCGCAGGGGGGCAGGCTCTGGCGATACACGCCGACAGCGCCGATGCCACGGCGATTCGCGCTGCGGTCAACGCCACGGTCGAGGCGTTTGGACGCCTGGATATCCTGGTGAATAACGCTGGCGTGCTGGCCATCGCGCCGCTGGAAGCATTCAAGCTGGAAGACTTCGACCAGACCTTGGCGATCAACGTACGCAGCGTGTTTATCGCCACCCAGGAAGCCGCCAAGCATATGGGCGAAGGTGGCCGTGTAATCAATATCGGCAGCACCAACGCCGAGCGCATGCCGTTTGGCGGTGGCGGGCCCTACGCCATGAGCAAGGCGGCGCTGGTGGGGTTGACCAAGGGATTGGCGCGGGACCTGGGGCCACGGGGCATCACCATCAACAACGTGCAGCCTGGGCCGGTGGACACCGATATGAACCCGGCGAACAGTGATTTTGCCGAAAGTCTGATCGGGTTGATGGCGGTAGGACGGTATGGGCATGTGGAGGAGATTGCCAGTTTTGTGGCCTATCTGGCCGGGCCGGAAGCCGGCTATATCACGGGCGCCAGCCTGACCATCGATGGTGGTTTCAGCGCCTGATTTTGCAAAACCGCAAACCGAATGTGGGAGCGGGCTTGCCCGCGAAGGCGGTGTGTCAGAGCCACATCTGTCACTGCACTACCGCTTTCGCAGGCAAGCCAGCTCCCACATTTTTGACCACGCGGGGTCAGGCCATGGGTGGCAAGCCATAGGCCGCCAAATCAAAGTCGGCGAGCTTGCGAATAATCTGGTCAGCATGCTGGTACTTGCTGTCAGCCATCGCCTCATCGGGCACCGCAATAGCGGTCATGTGCGCAGCCTTCGCGGCCGTCACGCCGAACGGCGAATCTTCGAACACCAGACAATCCTCAGGCGCTACACCCAACCGGCGCGCAGCGGTGAGGAAGATATCCGGCGCGGGCTTGGCAGCGCCTACTTCCGGGTCGTCAGCGGTGACGATGGTGTCGAACAGGCCAAACCATTCACGGTGCAGGGTGGTCTTGTGGCCAAACGAGTTACGCGATGAACTGGTGCCCACCGCAATCGGAATATTGTGCGCCTTCAAGTGCCGCACCAACGCCTCGGCGCCGGGCATGCCCAGGGCCTTGGGAAAGCGCTCGCTCATCAGCGGTTCGCGTATTTCCAGAAACTCGGCGGGCGTGATCGGCAGGTCCAGTGCCTTGACCACGTAATCGGCCAAATCCTGGGCACCCCGCCCGATGATGTGCTGCTTGATGCCCCAGTCGTAGGTACGGCCATAGCGTTCGGCAATGATCTGCGTGACTTCGGTGTAGATGCCTTCGGTATCCAGCAACAACCCGTCCATATCGAAAATCACGGCTTTGATCGGGACAGCGTTACGCGGTGCATTCATCACAACACAACCTTGGGGCGAGGACTAAAAGGATTCAGCACAATAACGGCCCTCATTGCCTGCAAGCAACCTTCGTGGACCATCCGTTGATTCATACCACGCAACAGTTTTACCCGTCGGCGCTGACGGCGGCCGTCTAGGGTTTGAGAGGAAAACGTCATGACCCGTTGACGCGGATCTGAAAATACCGATTGCAAACCTTATAAAAGACTTATTAACCTCTCATGAATTCAATCCAATGGACGCGAAAAGCCGTCAAACAATTGCTTCGGTTGCATTCGTATCATCAGCAACAGGTACGCGATGCCGTGTCCGCTCTTGAACACATGCCCGATGCAATCAACGTCAAGGCGCTGGTTAACCATCCTCACAGCTATCGCTTGCGGGTAGGTCATTACCGGGTCCTTTTCGACTGGGACGGCAGCATCCAGGTCGTCAGTATCCAAGAGGTTAAAAAACGTGACGAGCGAACCTACTGCCGTACAGATCATCCACAATACGCAGGGCAAGCCAGCCTATGTGGTGATTCCCTATGAACACTATGTGGCGCAGCAAAACGATCCAAACCTGATCCCCCATGCGGTAGTCAGCCGCCTGGTGGATGGCGCAACACCTATTCGCGCGTGGCGCGAGCACCTGAGCTTGACCCAGGAAGAAGTCGCCAGACGCCTGGGTATTTCACAATCGGCATTTGCCCAGCAGGAAGCGGTCAGCAAACCCCGCCGCACCACGCGAGAAAAGATAGCCAAGGCGTTCGGTATCAATGCCAGTCAACTGGAGCTATAACGGCACGCTGCAAAAATTCACGTATCCCTTCACCTCACATCGAGCTCAAACATGCTCTACCGCCTAGCCGCCGACGGCCTCGTGCTGTTCCACCTGGCCTTTATCCTGTTCGTGCTGTTCGGCGGTCTGCTCACCCTGAAGTGGCCCCGGGTAATGTGGCTGCACCTGCCCGCCGTTGCCTGGGGCATCGCGGTAGAGGTGCTGCACCTGCCCTGCCCGCTTACCCGTTGGGAAAACCTGTTTCGCCACTTGGCCGGGCAGGATGGTTATGGCGGTGGGTTTATCGAGCACTACATTCTGACGCTGATCTACCCCGCCGGGCTGACTGCCAATATCCAACTGCTGCTGGGAGCTGTGGTGGTGGTGATCAACCTCGCGGTGTATGGGCGGGTTATCCGCCGTTACGTACAGGCTTGAGACAGCTGCGCTGGTGAAAAATCAGCGCACCTCATTCCGTCGTGGTTGCATCTATGACACGCCGAAGAGCAAATGTGGGAGCTGTCGAGCCCCAGCGAGGCTGTGATGGGATCACCGCAGAGCACGCGCCAGACTGAGTCATCTGCATCACAGCCTCGCTGATTGATTTCAATCTGCCAACTGAGCGCTTAGAGTGTCGCCCCCCGAGAATTGAATCTCGAGATTGAACCTATGGAGTTATGAGTGAAATACGTCAGTAAAGTCGTTGCAGCAGCCGTACTTGGTTTCACCCTGGCAGGCTGCACCGGCACCGCCATGAAAACCCAGCAATACGACGCCAGCCAATACACCGTGCTGGGCCACAGCGAAGCCAGCGCCACCGGCATCATGCTGCTGGGCGTCATCCCGATAGGCCAGAACAACCGCTTCGTGCGCGCCCAGGATGCAGCCATCAAGGCCAAGGGCGGCGACGCGTTGATCAACACGCAAGTGCAAGAGAAGTGGTTCTGGGCCTGGGTATTGAACGGCTACACCACCAAAATATCCGGTGATGTGATCAAGCTGAAAACCGCGCAATAAAGTACGAAATTGCCAGGGCGCTGACCCCGGTAAGCGACGTATCATGGGCCTGACTTTCGAGGATGGCCCATGAACCTCAGCATCATTTACGCCCTCGCGGCCGCCGCCCTGTTCGGCGCCAGCACCCCACTGGCCAAAAGCCTTGGCCTGAGCCTCTCGCCCATCCTGCTCGCCGGCCTGCTCTACCTCGGCAGCGGCATCGGCCTTGCCGGTGTGCGCTTGATCCGTGATCGCGGCTGGAAACCTACCGGGCTAACCCCATCGGAATGGCCCTGGCTACTCGGCGCCATCGCCTTCGGCGGCATCCTCGGCCCCGTTGCATTGATGTTCGGCCTGACCCGTACCACCAGCGCCAGCGCCTCCCTGATGCTCAACCTTGAGTCGGTACTGACTGCCGTGATCGCCTGGGTTGTGTTCCGCGAAAACGCCGACCGACGCATCGTCCTCGGCATGCTTGCCATTGTGTTGGGCGGCGTGGTGTTGTCGTGGTCCGGTGCCGACGGCAGCCGCCAGGACTGGACCGGACCGCTTGCCGTTGCGCTGGCGTGTTTGTGCTGGGGGATCGATAACAACCTCACGCGCAAAGTGTCCGCGTCTGACGCATTGTTTATCGCAGGTGCCAAAGGCTTGATTGCGGGGCTGGTCAATTGCAGCCTGGCACTTTACCTCGGGGCGCAGATTCCCGGCATGGCGCAACTGGCGCCGATCCTGGTGGTAGGTTTCCTCGGCTATGGCATCAGCCTGGTGATGTTCGTGCTGGCCCTCCGCGGGCTGGGCAGCGCGCGCACCGGCGCTTACTTCTCCACGGCACCTTTTCTCGGTGCTGCAGTGGCGTTGCTAGTATTTGGCGAATCGGTGACCGTGGCCTTCTGGATTGCCTCGGCGCTGATGGCCGTAGGCGTGTGGCTGCACCTGACGGAGCGGCATGCCCATGAGCATCTGCATGAGGCAACGGAACATGGGCATTGGCATGTGCATGATGAGCATCATCAACATGAGCATGGGTTTGAGTGGGACTCGAAGGTGCCTCATAGCCATGTGCATGCACATGGAGTGATGAGACATAGCCATGCGCATTTTCCGGATGTGCATCATCGGCATAGGCATTGAGGGCGGGTGCTGGTGGCTTTGGGCAACGTCCTACACTCCATTCAGAAGCGACAGGCTGCCTTTTTAAAATCGCCACACCTATAGTCTCTCGGTCGCTCACACAGCGACCGGGTTTGGCGACTCGACGATAAATCGATAGAAACTCCCCTATGTATTTGCGGGATGCTTCTGCGCGCAATAAGCTGCTCGACGGTAGCTGTGCGCGGGAGACCTTCGGGTCTGCCGGTTTTTCCGATTGTCCCGGTTCGCCAACCTGCGTACAGCTGCCACCCTTTTGTTTGGCGACAAATGTGTGGTTGCTCTCCTCTGACAACCGGAGTTTTACACATGAACCAATACATTGCCCTCACCAGCAACGACAGCGCCACTCCTGCCCTTTTTGTCGATACCACCGTGCCGCTGGAAATACTCCTCGACGCCGCGACCTATCGACTTCGTGCCGTTACACAAGTCCTTGAGAACCTTGCTCTACGTAGTGAAATCAGTAGTGATGCGGTGGTGCTCAGTGATTTTGCACTGCTCTGCTCAATTCCGCTGCGGGACGGGTGCGATTTGCTCGATGTGATTGGACGACGGATGGATGTGCCGAGCGCGTGACCTAAGAAATCTACGTTCTCAAACTTAAAAACTACAATCCCTCTGTTTTCCTCTCAAACCAGAGGGATTGTTTGCTTCGAATTTGGTAGTGAAGAGAAAATCAAATAAATCCATCACCTTTTTCCTAGTCACCTTTTTCCTAGTCACCTTTTTCCTAGAATATTCGGTGATAAACGGCTGAATGTAGTAGCCATGCGGGTTACAAGGGTGCTCCACGTTTCATACACATTTTACGTACAGCGTTATCCACAGGCAGTGCGTTGCTAAGCCCCCAAAAACGCATTATCTTGTGTTCAGACGCAAAAAAAACCCTACATGTAGGGGTTAGCGTTGGCCGTGCCCTAACATGGGCAGGTAAGAAGACAGCGGGTGATTACGCTTCGTTTTTCCGGACAGAACGTAATCACTCGCCCACTCAAGCCAGCGGTTTGTTGTAACCCGACCTGAGAGTCGGCATTAGAGCGAATCACTACCCCATCGTCAAACGATGGATTGTGAAACCTGCTCAACGGTGCCTTTTTTCAGGCGGGCAAATCCCACTGAGATAGGTACCGCTATCATGAGCAAAAACACTAAGCAATCATCGCCGAAGGTCGCCACCCTGGCGTCTGAAACCCTTCGCGATCCTAACGCCTCAGCCATTGCGAAAAGCTTAGCAGCATCTGCGCTCTCCCAATCCTGTTCTGCAAAGGAGACAGGGAAAGCAATGGAGACAAAGGCCTCGCAGGTTCTGCAATCCGAGAAGTACAGCGATACCACGAAGACGCTCGCTGCGTCTGTCCTATCTCAATCTGACAAATCGCGATAAGGAGAGACGATATGGCTCTGTATTTTTTGGAATATGACCTACGAAAGCAACGCAACTATAAGCCTCTGTATGACATGCTAGCGACATTTGGCGCGGTGCGTATCCTTGAGTCTCTCTGGTGCTTCAATCGCGACAACACCAGTGCAGTTGGCCTCCGAGACTACTTTAGGACGCTAATAGATAGTGATGACGGAATCGTCGTATCTCAGGTGCTAGATTGGGCAACCTTCAATACCCAAGGAACGCCCGCCCAGTTGAAGTAGAGAATCGGATTGAGCCCCGACGTCTGGGGCTCTTTTCATCATCAACCAATGCCAGCACAAACCTCACAAATAACAGCCCCCTGAACTGGCTCCTAATCAAAAAGGAGGCCAACCAGATCACGATTAAAAAAGGATAGTTCGTACAATGGCAGGCTTAAGGCTCAAAAGGCCCCGGGACCAAACCATGCGAAACCTGAGTGGGGAAACAGAATACGCAGAATGCAAAAAGGCCCCATTTATGGGGCCTTTAGGTATCAATATGGCGGTGAAGGAGAGATTCGAAAGTACCCGCACCCTCGATCGCTGAGCCGAGGCCCCGGAATACAAGGGCTCCAGCGGTGCCAGTTGCGCGAAAGTATTCCCACGCCATTCCCATGGGCCTCAGCTTACACCGCGTTACGCGTGCGCATCACACGTAGAGGGGGCCAGAATCCGAAATCTGGAGGGGGGTAAAAAAAAGAGTAACATTAGTAATCTTGACCGCTTTTAACGCTCAAACCATTGAAATTAAAGGGTTTTTAGTTTCATCCAAAAGGTAATCTTTAAGTAATATTGAAGTAATCTGATTACTCTTTATAAATGTAATTCTCATATTTATAAAACCCCTTTAAAAACAACAACTTGAAAAATAATTACCTTTTCAATTACTTCTCTGTTACTCCTTTTTGTAATACCGAACCCCACGGAATACGCGGCCTCCAGCCCATTCCCGGGAGGTGGTTACTGAAATTACTCTTTTTGAGATACCCCCCCTCTACCTCCACAGCAAAGCCTCCAGACCTTTCAAAGAAATCCCCCCTCGGTGCAGGGTTCCGCAGGCTTTCGACCTCCCCACAACGCCCAGCAGAGCCCCAGCCTGGCCACCTGCAAATGGTCCGCAGGTGCGCAGAAAAAACGACCCATTTAGCCCGCAGGCGAGGTGGGGGGATGACGGCGCGCGCCAGGGTGAAGCACGTCAACTCCCCCGACCTGAGTTTTGTGGCACGCCACAACCCCACCCGACAAACGCCCATGCAAGGGTGACTCTGATCACCTCCCCCCTACGGCCATCGCCCGTATTTGCTGGGCCGAACAGCCCTTATTGCTTGTCGTGACACCCCGTAAGTGCTATGTTGAAGTGGGTTTTTTCATGCTAAAGAACGACAGACTTTCGTTCATCCGAGCAGGATTTTTCTATCCCAAAGACCCCTTTCACGAGCAGCAAAAAGCCGCCTCATGGGCGGCTCAATGTTTTGCAGAGAACGTATCGGAGAGTATCTAGGCGATGTGCAGTTAAAGCCTGCCGCGCGAGTGCCAGCCGGGGTCTATGACCCGTATGCGCAAGCCGTGATGCTCTACCAATGCAGTCTGGTTAGAATAGCCCCCCCAGTGCCGCCGGCTCCCAGTTCATAATGACCAGCTCTCCACTGACCTCGGCCTTCCCCTGCCGCTGATTGGTAGTGCTGTACCGAATGTCCACCGTCTCAAAGTGGAATCCTTCAAACACCCTTCGAATATCCGGGTGGTCGTTGATGCTGACCATCACCTTGCCCTTGCACCGCCGCATGAAGTCGGCCATCCGTTCATAGTTCTCAAACGGAAAATCCACTCCATAACCAGCGGTCTGCCAGTAAGGTGGGTCCATGTAATGGAAGGTGTGCGGTCGGTCGTAGCGTTCAGCGCACTCAAGCCAACCCAGGTTCTCGACATAGGTACCGGAGAGGCGCTGCCAAGCTGCCGACAGGTTCTCTTCGATCCGCAGCAGGTTGATGGCCGGGCCGGTGGTGGCAGTACCGAAGGTCTGCCCGCTGACCTTGCCAGCGAAGGCATGGTGCTGCAGGTAGAAAAACCGCGCAGCCCTCTGGATGTCGGTGAGTGTTTCCGGTCTGGTCATCTTCTGCCATTCGAACACCTGGCGAGAGCTGAGCGCCCACTTGAACTGGCGCACAAACTCCTCCAGGTGGTTCTGCACCACGCGATACAGCGTAACCAGATCGCCGTTGATGTCATTAAGGACTTCAACCGGGGCGGCCTGGGGCCGCATAAAGTAAAGCGCGGCGCCGCCGGCAAAGACCTCGACGTAACATTCGTGAGGTGGAAACAGCGGGATAAGGCGATCTGCCAGGCGACGCTTGCCGCCCATCCACGGGATAATTGGTGTGCTCATTAAGTGATCCTTGTTTCGACAATTGGATTCGCTTAGGCTTCGCACCCCCTGCGCAGTGGGGCGAGGCCTTGGTTGGAGCACTCGGCACGTTCGAGTGATTCAGCGTCGAGCGGGTGTTAGCGCACCAGCTCGTCGCCTCGTTTACTGCGCGGGGGTACTATTTCTCCCCCGCTCCAAGTTCAAAGGGCTTGAAGCGCACGACCTCCTCGCCAACCCAATCATTGAGAAGGGCCAGGCGTGTCTGAATCGGCTCAAGCTCCAGGGTGGCCCAGACCTCCCCCGCTTCCTTCGGCGAGCCAAAGCCGCCGGCGTTTTTCGGCACGATGCCCATCAGCTGGGGATAAACCCGCAAGGCGGCAAGAACGTCGCCCTGGGTCTGGTCCTTGATCGAGTTGAATTCGTCTTTCGCTGACACCTCGCTAACCGGTATCAGTTGAATGCCCTCCTTCTTCCCATTCGGCGCGTACACAAACAGGTTGCGGAAGTTGCCCGGCCCCTTGGAGTTTTTCAAAGCCGTGCGCAGATCGTCGATGTCGGACTCGTTTTGCGCCGCGTCCGTCATGTACAAGATGAAACCAGCATGACTACCGTTTTCGTAATACTTGCGGCGGAACAGCGTCGCCGACTGATTCAACAGCGCCGATTGCAGCGCACACAGCCACTCCGGTAACCCGTAAATTTCCTGGTGCAGATCCAGCTCACGCAAATGGAACACGCTGCCCTGGTCGAACTCGTGCTCATTCTTCCAGCCCTGTACCTGGAAATAGCGCTCGTCCTTCCCGACCCGCATGTACTTCGCCAGCGGGGGCTTCAGCGCCACGGTCGAGCCCAGCAAAGAGCGCCGCGCCTCCACATACCCATTGCCCAATGCCAGGTAATCCTGCGCGTACTGGTCGAACGCCTCGCGGCTCAGCATCTTGTGCGGGATGAACGTGCGGGTCAGTTGGTTACGCTTGAATCGCAGCCCCGAGTCGAGGTGAACGCTGGCCTTAACCGACCGGGCAAGTCCATCCAGCGACAATGGCGGCTCATACCAGCGCCCGTTAAACCAGCACTCCAACGAATCAAATATCTCCCTGGCCGACAACACTGACTCCGGCTCGCCGAACGTGAATGCCACCGACTTGTGGTCACTTGCCGCCTGCTCAGTGGCAACCGCCACCTCATTGTTTATACTCATCAAAAAAGCTCCATCAGCCCGGTATTGGCAGCCGTCTGCCCTTCGAGCGGTTCGTGGTGTAGTGCATGGAAAAGAGCCCAGGCCAGGTCGGCGTGGCCGGTGGATTCGCTACGCCCGGCGGTATAGGTGAACTGTCGGCCGCTGGCGGTGATGGTTTTACGGATCGCCATCAGTGATTGCGCGAAGTCCGTCCAGCCGGCGTCGAACTCCAGTCGGCCCTTGTTGATCACGTCATAGGCCTTCATCACCAGGCGCGACTTCACCTCTGGCGAATAGCTGAACGTTGTCAGTCCGGGAAAGAACTGCCGCACCAGCTGCGCCACACCAGAACCCATGCCTGTTACGTCGATACCGATATAGGTGACCCAATAGCGCTGGGTCACCATGCGGATGGACTCAGCCTGCGCCGCGAAATCCATGCCCCGGAACTGGTGCCGCTCAATGACCCGGAACTTACCGCCCGGCACCATCGGCGGCGCTACGACCACCAGACCAGAGCTGTCGCCCGTTTCAGCCGGGTCATAGCCCAACCACACCTGGCGGTCTGCAAGCGGGCGCGGCGCCAATGGTTTGTAGTCCTCGGCCCAGTTAACCCAGCTGTCCACCATGCACGACTGCAACATCGACAGAGGGAAGATGCTCGCCCCGTCGTCCACGAACTGGCACATCAGCAGGTTCTGGAAGGCCTCGGCGTCATACTCCTGCCGCAGCTCTTCAAGGTCGAACAGATCACAGCCGCGCTGCTCAGCGTCCAGAATCGTGACGATCTGCCGCCACACCTTGTCCTCGCACAAACGTCCCTGCTGCAGGGCATCGTGGGAAACATCGACCGAAATACGATTGGCAGCGGGTTTGCCCTTGTTGAATCGCTCACCCGTCCAGAACGTGTATGCCTCGTGAGCCATGCTCGACGGCGTGCTGAAGTAGGTACGGCGGTATTGCTTTTGCATCGCCATACCCGAGGCGACTTTGTTCAGTTCCTTGAACTTGAACGTCCAGAAGAATTCGTCGAAGTAGAAATTGCCGTGGTAGCCCTGGGCGGTGCGGGCATTGGTGCCCAGGAAGTGCAGCTCGGCGCCATTCGCCAGCGTGATGGGATCGCCAGTCAGCTCAACGCCGACGACTTCCCTGGCAAAAGACTGAATATACGACTTGAAAATGTGAGCCTGATTCTTCGAAGCCGACAGGAAAATCTGGTTACGGCCCGTGGTCAGGGCATCAATCAACGCCTCACGGGCGAAGTAGAAAGTCGCCCCGATCTGCCGGCTTTTCAGGATGGCCCTGGTGCGCTGATTGCCAGCCTTGTACCAATCCAACTGATAGCCGAAGCACCCATCGACAAACGCCTGAGTGAGCAGCTCGATATGCTCCTCGCTGAACTCATTGCGACTCGGCTTTTTCTTCGGCCCGCTGTTGCGGTCATTCAGTTTCGGGTTTAGCTCAGACTCGGTACCGCCGCCCTTGAACCGCTCAATACGGGCCTGGCGCTCCAACTGCCGGTGGAGCAGATCAATTTCTTTGAAGTCGCCGCTGGTCTTGCCGTCCTTCAGGATCAGCTGCACCAAACGCGCCTCCAGCGCCCCGCCGATGCGTTCGACGTTATCAGCCCGGTCCCATTCGTCACGGGCCTTCCAGCTGTGGACGGTCTTCTCTTTTTCGTCCAGGTACTCGGCAATTTCGGTGATGCGCCAACCCGTCCAGTACAAAAATTTGGCCTGGCGACGGTTATCACGGACGGGAATTTCAGCGAGAGCATTCATGGCGCAGATGCTGCCTCCCGCGCGCGTGGTACACCCGCTCTGCTCCCTGTAAAGCCTTGCTCTACAAGTGCGGCTCGTTGCCCGCGAGGCCACAGCTGCCGACCATGCCCACATCGCAACGGCAGTTCGCCGCCACCGCACTGAGGACTCCCCATGGCCAGCAGCACCAAACAGAAATTCCGCTCCAAGTGGACCCGCATTGCCGTAGAAGGCGCGACCACCGATGGCCGCATCATCGAGCGGAGCTGGATTGACGACATGGCCTCGCAGTACAGCCAGAACACCTATGGCGCTCGCATCAACTGCGAACACATCAAGGGTTACTGGCCCGGCGGCGAGTTCGGCGCTTATGGCGACGTAGTGGCGCTCAAGGCTGAAGAAGTCGAGATTGCCGGCATCAAGAAATTGGCGTTGTTCGCCCAGCTCGAACCCAACGATGCATTGCTGGCTTTGAACAAGGCCGGTCAGAAGGTCTACACCTCGGTCGAGATCCAGCCCAAGTTTGCCGATAGCGGCAAGGCCTACTTGGTCGGCCTCGCCATCACTGACACCCCAGCCAGCCTGGGCACCGAAGCCCTGAGCTTCAGCGCTACACACGGCACCTTGGCCGGACGCAAACAGGACAAAGACAACCTGTTCAGCGCTGCTGAGGAAGCCTTACTCGAATTCGAAGAAGTCACCGACCAGCCGAGTGCTTTTGCAGCAATCAAGGCCAAGCTCGGTGAGTTCATCAAACTGAGCAAGGACAAGGATGGCAAGGACGCCAACACTTTCTCCGACATCGGTGAAGCGCTGGAAAGCCTGGTAACCCTCGCCACCCAGCAGGCTGAGCAAGCCGACGCTTCAAGCAAGGCCTTGGTCGATCTGAAAAAGCAGTTCACCAGCCTGGATACCGAGCTGAAAGAGCTCAAAACCAAGCTCGGGCAAACCGCTGACCTCAGCCAGCCACAGCGCCCGCACAGCACCGGCGGTGCAGGCACCGTACTGACTGCTTACTGAACCCACGGCCCAACACCGACAAGCCTATTCACCGGAGAACACCCCCATGCGTAAAGAAACACGCTTTGCCTTCGCCGCCCTGGCCGTGCAGATCGCCCTGCTCAACGGCGTAGCCAGTGCCCACGAAAAATTCAGCGTCGACCCCAGCATCCAGCAAAAACTGGAAGTTGCGGTGCAGGAATCCGATGGTTTCCTGAAACAGATCAACATCATTGGCGTCGACGAGCAGTCCGGCGAGGCCCTGCTGCTGGGTGTCAATGGCCCGGTTGCAAGCCGCACAGATACCTCCGGTGGCACCCCTCGCAGCCCATTGAGCCGTAGCACGCTGAGCAAGGACAGCTACGTCTGCAAGCAGACGAACTTCGATAGCGCGTTCCCATATGCCCTGCTGGATGCCTGGGCCAAGTTTCCCGACTTCCAAGTCAAGCTGAGCAACGCGATCATCCTGCGCCAGGCACTAGACCGCATCATGATCGGTTTCAACGGTACCAGCGCCGCTGCGACCACCAACCGCGCCGCTAACCCACTGTTGCAAGACGTCAACATCGGCTGGCTGCAAAAAATCCGCATCAGCGCCGACGACCGCGTGCTCGATGCTGCCACCATCGGCCCCCGCAAGGTCATCAAGGTTGCGGGTGTCGACACCGTATTCGAGGGCGATTACGCCAACCTCGACGGCCTGGTGTTCGACGCCATCCAGATGCTCGACCCATGGCACCGCACCCGCCCGGATCTGCGCGTCATGGTTTCCCGCAACCTGATGCACAGCAAACTGCTGGCAGCCGTGGAAAAGGGCGCCGACTCCAACCAGGAAGAAAACGCCGCTCAAGAGATTGTCAGCCGCGCCCGTTTGGGTGGCCTGCCGGTCGTCGACGCCCCGTTCTTCCCGGATAACACCGTCCTGGTCACCACCCTCAGCAACCTCTCGATCTACTACCAAAACGGTGCCCGCCGTCGCCACTTGAAAGACGAACCCGAGCTGGATCGTGTCGCCGACTACCAGTCCTCCAACGAAGCCTACGTGATCGAAGACTTCGGCCTGGTCGCACTGGTGGAAGGCATCACGGCCGTCAACTATCCAGCACCGACCGAGGCCTAAGAGGCGCGCCATGCACCAGACACCAGCCCAACGTAACCAGCTGCGCAAACGCGCAGCCATTGAGTCCGCCGCAACTGCGCCGGCCACTTCAATGGAAGGCGCTACTGCCTACGAGCACCAGTTGGCCCAACTGGCCCAGCACCGCGCGCGCCTCAAGCAGGTGCAGTCCAACCAGGGCAAAGCTGAACTCAAGGCGCTGCTGATCCCTGAGTACGAGCCCTACGTGCAAGGTGTGCTGGACGCTGGCAACGGTGCCCAGGACGAAGTCCTGACCACGATCATGCTCTGGTGTATTGACGCGGGCGGCTACGGCGGGGCGCTGACGATTGCTGACTACGTCATCAAGCACGGTCTGAAAATGCCGGACCGCTTCGAACGTACCACCGGCACCTTGATCGCCGAGGAAATCGCCGAAGCCGCCCTCAAGGCGCAAAAGGCTGGCGATCGTTTTCCACTGGAGTTCCTAGAGGAAGCCCAGCGCATCACTGCTGAACAGGACATGCCCGACCAGGCTCGCGCCAAGTTGCACCTGGCGCTTGGCAAGGCACTGGCAGCCATTCCTGATGATTCGGCTGCCGACAACCTGGTAGCCCTGGCAGAGGCCAAGCAGCACCTGGCCAAAGCCATCGATCTGCACAGCAACTGCGGCGGCAAAAAAGATTTGGAGCGCGTCGAGCGTCTCCTCAAAAAACACACTGCCCCAGGCAGTTAACCGAGCGTCCCCACGCACCCCGCCGGCTCGGGGCGGATCGGCCAGGCCGCTCCTCCTGAACGTGAAGCCCCGACCACCGGCGATCTATCGGAGCAGTCATGAATACCGCCTTCGCCAACCTCTACCAGGGTGATTTCACTCCTTCTGAATCCGAAAGGCGCCTGTTTGCTGCGGCTGAACAGTACATCGCTGAGACAGAGGCTTACGACCGCACCGTCTGCACCGGCCCCATCAAGCAAGGCGCCATCATGCCGGCTAACTCGCACGAGCGTGGGCTGGTGAACCGCAACGCTATGCGGGCGATGGACAATCTCTGCACACGACACCCCGAATTCACCAGGCAGCAGATCCTGCGCGAAGTTTCCCGCGCAGACATCCGAGGCCCTTCCCTTTGAGCGCATTTGTAGCCAGCGGCCCAGTCAGCGGCGGTCATATCAATACCGACCCGTTCTGGCCCTCAATCGACCTTGAGCAGCTGCGCGCCACCCTGCGCATTGACAGCAGCGTCAGCCCCGCACGCCTTGAAACTGCCGTAATCGCCGCAGCCATCAATCTCAACCGTGAATTGAAGTCGTGGAAAGCCAAACAACTGGCGGCTGGCTACGCCACGTTGACGGAAGTACCCGACGACAAGATCAAAGATGTATCGGTCCAGGCCCACCTGTATCGCCGCGCGATCGAGGCCGGTACCGGCGCCGAAGTCTGCGAGCGGTACCGCGACTACAGCGCAACCAACACCGGCACCGATAAAGCAGAAGAAACAGCCCCGACCATCGACGACTACCGCCGCGATCTGCGCTGGGCCGTGCGTGACTTCCTCGGTTTAAGCCGCACCACCGTGGAGTTGATCTGATGCCCATCGCTGTCCGCACGAACCAAAACGACACCGTTGACGCCCTCTGCTGGCGTTTCTACGGCCGCACTGCTGGCGTCACCGAGGCCGTGCTTGAAGCCAACCCCGGCCTGGCTGACTACGGCCCCATCCTGCCGCACGGCCTTGTCGTCAACATGCCCGAAGCCCAAACCAGCGCGCCCCAGCGGCAGATGGTGCAGCTATGGAACTGACCCTCTGCAACCAAGGAAACCCACACCATGGCTGATCCGACTTCCAGCGTTGTGTCTGGCCTGCTCATTGGCTTGGGCCTGGCCAGCGTCACGCCAGTCATCGATGACGGGGCGCTATTCGGCGCCATCCTCGGTGCCTGGCTGGTTACCAGCACCAAGCGTGACCTGAAGGTCTGGCAACGGCTGGGCTCACTATTCCTGTCCGCCGGCGTGGGCTACTTGTTCGCGCCAATGGCTTTACAGGCAATTCCGTTTATCACCAGCGGTGGCAGCGCCTTTCTCTGTGCCCTGGTGGTCATCCCAATCAGCATCAAACTGATGGTTTGGGTGGAAAAGGCGGATATCTGGGACATCTGGCGTCGCATCAGAGGGGGCACCTGATATGCAGAACATCGAACTGGCCGTGCAGTTGATCGCGGCAATCGCCTACCTGCTGAGTGCCTTGCGCCTTGCTTGCTACACCCGAGGCGATGCGCGGTACCGGCGCAGCATCTCGCTGCTGGCAAGCGTGTTTGGCGCCACGTTGTGCATCTGCGGTCTGGAGATCCTACTGGACCGCCAGCCAACCAGCCTCGGCCAGGCCGCTTCCATCGTGCTGCTCTGCATTCTGATTTTCCGTTCACGCGGCAACGTCGCCGCCCTGTTGAGGCCCAGCGCATGACCACCACCCTCCGCCACGGCGACCGTTCACAAGCGGTGCTGATGCTGCAAAAGAATCTCAACAAGAACGGTGCCAACGTCGTGCCGGACGGTGACTACGGCGACGCCACAGAAGCCGCCGTCCGCGCGTACCAGGTCAAAGTAGGCCTGGTCGCCGACGGCGTCGCCGGCACCAAGACTCAAGCCAGTCTTGCCGGTGGCGACTGCACCCAACTCCTCCGCAACAACGACCTGGTGGTCGCAGCCGAACGTCTCGGCGTACCGCTGGCGAGCATTTACGCGGTCAACGAAGTGGAATCCAAGGGCAAGGGCTTTCTCGACAACGGCAAGCCGATGATCCTCTTCGAACGCCACATCATGTACCGCCAGCTCGCCACACCTCGAAACGCAGGCGATGACCCGGACGAACTCAAGCGCCACGCCGGCCAGCTCGCTGTCGCCACACCTGCCCTGGTCAACCCGAAACCGGGTGGATACATAGGCGGCACCGCCGAACACCAACGTCTGGCAATGGCTCGCCTGATCGATGACACCGCCGCCCTGGAATCAGCGTCCTGGGGTGCCTTCCAGATCATGGGTTTCCACTGGAAGCGCCTCAACTATGCCAGCGTGCAGGACTTTGTGGCGGCAATGAGTGCCGGCGAATCACAGCAGTTTGAAGCCTTCACCCGCTTTATCGAGACCGACCCGGCGCTACACAAGGCCCTGAAAGCTCGTAAATGGGCAGAGTTCGCCAAGCTCTACAACGGGCCGGATTATCTGCGCAATCTCTACGACACCAAGCTCCAGCGCGCCTACGAGCGGCACGCCGGTTGCGAGTGTGGACAAGGAGTGGCGGCATGATCGACTTCGACGCGGTAGAAAAACTACGGGTACAGGACGGGGACGTGCTGGTGGTGCCTGCGTCGTCCGAACATGACGACATGCAGCTCCTGGCCGAGTCCATCCAGATAATGAACGGCGCCCGGGCCGTGGTCGTGCGCGGCCCTATCAAGCAGCTCGACACCGCGGCCATGAACAAGCTCGGCTGGTACCGCGCGTGAGCGTTCTGCGCCAGGCGCTGTATGGCATCGCCCTGCTCGGCGCCCTGACGCTGCTGATCTGGGGTCAGGAAAAACGGATCGACATCGCCGAGGGCCAAACCCAATTGGCGAAAAATACGGCCAAGACGGCCCGCGATGACGCCGACCGCAACCTGGCGACCGCCAACACGCTTAGCACCACCCTTAAGCAGGAGCGCGATGCACAGAGCAACCTGCGCACTCAGCAGGACCAACTGCGCTTGAGCCTGGCGAAACGCGAGCGAACCATAGAGGAGCTGAAACGTGAAAACGACGAACTACGCAACTGGGCTGATCAGCCTTTGCCTGACGCTGCTCGCCGGCTGCGCGAGCGCCCCGCCATCACCGGCGCCGCCGCTTATCGTGACTGGCTGTCCGGCCGTAGTACCGTGCGTCCTGCCGGCGACCAGCCCACTCAGTAATGGCGACCAACTCACCGACCAAGACCGCGCCGAAGCCGCCTGGGCCGATTGCGCCGCCCAGGTAGACATGGTTTACAAACACCAGCAGGCCCAACCATGAACAAGCCCGAAAGCCTGCGCGCCCACCTGCTGGCCACCGTTGCCGAGTTCAAACACAACCCCGACCGCCTGCTGATCTTCATCGACAACGGCAGGGTTCGTTGCACCGCTGCCCATACCCTGTCGTTTGAATACAGCTTTGACCTGCAGATCATCCTCACCGAGTTCGCCGGCCACCCTGACAGCGTGATCCTGCCGATTCTAGGTTGGCTCAGCGTCAATCAGTCCGAGATGCTGGAAAACCTCGACAAGGTCAAAAACGGCATTCAGTTCGAAGCCGACATCCTGGACAAGAACAAGGTGGACCTCAGCATCACCCTGCAGCTGACAGAGCGCGTCGTCGTGGGCAATGACGACCAGGGCAACACCACCGTCAAACATCCTAACGAACCGCAGCGAGTGGCCGGCTATCTCGATCCGAACTGGAAACCAGGGGCACATGGCAACACCAGTGAGTGGATAGTGCCCGATGGCAAGTAACTTGGAAGCACTGGAGGACTGGGCGGGAGTGCTGCTGGCTCGGTTGGAGCCAGGAGAGCGAAGCAAACTGGCCCGGACCATCGGCCAGGAGTTGCGTCGTAGTCAGCAGAAGCGCGTGGTGGCTCAGCAAAATCCGGACGGGAGCAAGTTTGCACCGCGTAAGCAGCGGAACCTGCGCGGTAAGCAGGGCCGTATTCGTCGCAAGCTGGCGATGTTCAAGAAGCTACGTACAGCGTCATACCTCAAGGTCCGTGGCGATAGCAACGCCGTAACGGTTGGGTTCACCGGGCGTATCGCTCGGATTGCCAGGGTTCACCAGTATGGTTTGAAGGATCGTGCAGAGCCTGGCGCTCCTGACGTGCGTTACGAACAGCGGGAGGTTTTGGGCTTCACCGACGCTGACCTCGAACTGATTCGCGACGGCCTGCTCGCACACCTGACACTGTAACTACCCTTCCTACAAGGCAACGAAGCTGCACCCGCACGCGCGTGGCGCCACCATCGGCGCCATGAACGACTTCGCCGCCCTCTCCCGCATGCTCGAAAACCTCATCCGCTTCGGCGTCATCGCCGCCGTGCAGATGGAGCCCCCGCGCGTGCAGGTTAAAACCGGAACACTAACCACTGCCTGGCTGCCATGGCTCGCCCTGCGCGCCGGATCTGACCGCGAGTGGGACCCGCCGACCGTCGACGAGCAGGTGATCTTATTCAGCCCGTCCGGCCAACTCGCCAATGGCATAGTCATCACCGGCTTGCCCAGCGATCACATCCCCGCCAACGGCAACCGCCCCGGCCTGCACCGTCGCACCTACGCCGACGGCACGGTGATCGAGTACGACAGCGTGGCCCATCACCTCAGCGCGACCCTGGCCGAGGGCGGTACCACCAACCTGGTCAGCACGGGCGGCATCAATCTCGTCGGCGATATCACGCACAAAGGCAACTACACCCAAACCGGCAACCAGAACGTCACCGGCACTGTGACCGTCTCCACTGACGTGATCGCGGCCAACATCAGCCTGGTCAACCACCCGCACGGCGGCGTGATGCCAGGCAGCGGCAAGACAGGGAAACCAGAATGAACCGAGAAACCGGCGCAGCCATCGGCACCCTGGATCACATCAGCCAGTGCATCACGGACATCCTCACCACCCGTATCGGAACCCGAGTGATGCGCCGCGAATACGGCAGCTTGCTTCCCGAACTGGTGGACCACCCCTTCAACGACGTCACCCGCCTGCGGGTATACGCGGCCACTGTCATGGCGCTAATGCGCTGGGAATCCCGTATCAGTTTGAGCCGCGTGCAATTTACTGGCGCGAACCTGCTCGGCCAGGCAGCTATTGAGCTGGAAGGCAGCGTGGTCGACACGAATCAACCTTTAAGCCTCAGCGTGCCGCTACAACTTGGGGGCAGTGTATGAACAGCTTCGCCGCCATCGACCTCAGCCAGTTGCCTCCCCCACAGATCGTCGAACAAATCGACTTCGAACAGATCCTGGCCGAGCGCAGGACCTACATGATCAGCCTATGGCCGATCGAGGAACAGGCAGAAATCGCCACACGCCTGGAGATGGAATCCGAGCCGTTGACCAAACTGCTGCAGGAGAATGCCTACCGCGAAACCATCTGGCGGCAGCGAGTGAATGAGGCGTCCCTGGCCAACCTGCTCGCGACCGCACGCGGGCCCGACTTGGAGCAACTGGCCGCCAACTTCAACGTCAAGCGCCTGGTGATTCAGGAAGCACGCGCCAATACCACTCCTCCCATCCCCAAAATTATGGAAGGCGACGACAGCCTGCGCGAGCGGGCGCAAATGGCCTGGGAAGGTTTAAGCACCGCCGGCCCACGCAACAGCTACATCTTTCACGCTCGCGGGGCTGACGGCCGGGTGGCCGATGCCACCGCCGAAAGCCCGTCGCCAGCAGTGGCCGTGGTGACGGTGCAAGCCCTGCTAGGTGATGGCTCGGCCCCTGCCGACCTGCTCGCAGCCGTCAAAATCTACCTCAGCGACGATGACCGTCGGCCAGTTGCCGACCGCTTGACCGTGCAAGGCGCGGAAATCATTCCGTACCAGGTAAAGGCCAAGCTGTACTCACTCTCCAGCGGGCCGGAAATCGAACCAATCCTTGCAGCGGCTGAAAAGCGTTTGCTGGCCTACGTCAACCAGCGTCGACGCCTTGGGATGGAGGTGACGGAATCCGCGCTCCACGCTGCCGCACATGTTGAGGGCGTGCGCAAGGTCGAGCTGGAAGGCTGGACCGATATCGTCGCCACCAAAGCCCAGGCGCCCTACTGCACTGGCGTCACCGTTACCCGTGGTGTTGAGTAATGAGCGGCCAACTGCTGCCGGGAAACGCCACCGCGTTGGAACGACAGGCGGCTCAGGCGCTCGCGCAAATCCAGCGCGTTCCCATACCACTGCGACAGCTGTGCAACCCCGACACCTGCCCCATTCAATTACTCCCGTATTTGGCGTGGGCATTTTCCGTCGACCGCTGGGACAGCAAGTGGACCGAAGCCGCGAAACGCACCGCCATTCGCTCATCCCATTACATCCACTCACGCAAAGGCACCATCGGCGCCCTGCGCCGTGTGGTTGAGCCACTTGGCTACCTGATTGAGGTGCTGGAGTGGTGGCAAACCTTCCCCGAGGGCGTGCCGGGGACGTTCGCCATCAAGGTTGGCGTGCTGGACACCGGTATTACGGAGGAGATGTATCAGGAACTTACCTGGCTGATCGACGACGCGCGACCTGTAACGCGGCACCTGACCGGGCTGGCAATCACGCTTTCCACCAGTGGCGTCATGAACCTCGCAGCAGGCCTTTACGAAGGCGATGAAATCGACATTTACCCGCCGATCCTCCGCGACATTGAAGTGACCGGCACCTTTGGCCATGTCGGCCGTGACCATCAAATTGAAACCCTGGACGTTTACCCATGATCGATCAAAACAGCCAGTTCTTTGCCATTCTCACGGCCGTGGGCGAAGCCAAGCAAGCCAACGCTGATGCCCTGGGCATCGCGTGGACAATCTCTCAAATGGGAGTCGGCGACGCCAACGGCACAGAGCCAATCCCATCGCGAACTCAAACCCGTTTGATCAATGAGCGCCGCCGCGCGCCGCTCAACCAACTGAAGGTTGACCCGACAAACGCAAGCGTCATCGTGGCCGAGCAGGTCATTCCCCCGGACGTTGGCGGATGGTGGATCCGGGAAATCGGTCTGTACGACGTCGACGGGGATTTGGTAGCTGTCGCCAACTGTGCACCCAGCTTCAAGCCCCTGCTGAATCAAGGCACCGGTAAAACTCAGATCGTGCGGCTGAATATCATCGTCACCAGTACGGCCAACGTTCAGTTGAAAATTGACCCTGCCGTGGTGCTCGCTACCCGCGAGTTTGTTGACTCCCGCATTGCCGAGGAACTGGACAAGCTCGACGGTAAAAACAGCGTGCGTGCGGCAACCACAGTGCCGATCACACTTTCCGGCACAAAAATGTTGGATGGTGTCGCAGTGCAAGTTGGTGACCGGGTGTTGGTCAAAGACCAGGTGCAAGGCAAGGACAACGGCATCTACCTGGTCGCCGCTGGTGCCTGGACGCGAACACGCGACGCCGACAGCAGCTCCGATGTCACGCCAGGACTGACCGTTACCGTCGAGCTGGGTGAAAAACAGGCCGATACCCTTTGGAAACTGGTGACTGACGCGCCCCTGGTGCTGGGTACCACGCCGCTGCTTTTCCAAAACGTCACCACGGGCTACAGCGGTACGTCCCCGCGCAACAGCGGCGGTGCCATCGTCCCTGCCGAAGCCGGCAAGATGATCTACTACTACGGCACCGAGGCTGGCCAGACGCTGAACCTACCCAGCGCCGCCGCACTGCCGGTAGGGGCTACGATCAATGTGCAGAACGTTTCCAGCGTTCCCATCACCATGGCGAAAGCTGGTACCGACACCATCCAAATCGGCGGCGTCGGCGGCTTGATCGATACCCTGGTGCTGTATCCAGGCAGTGAACTGGAGTTCACCTGCGTCAGTAATTACGAGTGGTTCGCCCAAGGGACCGGCGCACTGCACCGCATGAACGGCCTGCCGACACTTCCGGTGGGGACATCGAACGGTCAGCTCGCTAATGCTGAATTTGTCCAGCAAGAGCTGGCAGCGGAGCGAGGCAGCCTGTCGCCTTTGATGGACGGTGTGCCAGCACCAGGCGTGTCGGTGAAAAAGTCTCGAGAAGATCACCGGCACCCAATTGATACCAGCCGCGCGCCCCTGAATTCGCCGGCTCTGACGGGCATCCCAACAGCACCTACACCTGCCCTGGTCGTGAACAACTCGCAGATCGCAACGACTGCCTTCGTCGCGGCTGCGGTCGCAGCATTGGTGAACGCTGCACCTGGTGCGTTGGATACCTTGAATGAACTGGCCGCAGCGTTGGGCAACGATCCCAACTTTGCCGCGACTATGAACTACTACCTGTCGCTGAAAGCGCCGCTCGCAAACCCGGCGCTGACCGGGACGCCAACTGCGCCACTGGCTATTCAGTTCGACGACTCCAACCAGATCGCGACAACAGCCTTTGTGCGGCGTGCAGGTAACCAGTTCGGCGGCGTCAGCGCCTATACGGCGAGCGCTGCACTTCCCGCATCAGCGGCGGGAAAGCTCACTTATTTCTATGGGTCCGCCGTTAACCAAGCACTGACATTGCCGGTAGCCGCCGCGCTTCCAGTGGGGGCGATGATCCAGATTCAGAACCTGTCGCCAAACAACGTCAGCATCAATCGCGCGGGCACCGATAACGTCCAGATTGGCGGCTCAGTCCTTCCGACAGTGGTCATCCCAGGCGGCGCCGAAGCGGTGTTCACCTGCATCGGGCCAAGTGACTGGTTTGTCCAGGGTTCGGCGGTGCTGGACAAAATGGCCCATTTTGCCAGCCTGAAGTCGATCAATGGCTGGGAGAAATCGCCAAGCGGGATCATTCGTCAATGGGGCTTTGCCGCCAACGGAGACCAGAGCACTGGAACGTCGATCATCCTGCCGACCACCTACCCGAACGCCAACCTATCCACCGTGGTATGCGCCTATAACTCGACCGGTGACATCGACCACGCTTATGTCGGCGACATCTACACGAACTACTTCAACCTGTTTACCCAGTCGATGTCATCCAGCGGCGGGCCATGGGCGAACAACATCGTAGCGGCCCGCTGGGTCTCATACGGCTACTGAGGACTGATGCATGACTGTTTTCTACAGCGCGGAAAAAAAAGGGTTCTATGACAGCGAATTGCATGCGCTGCATGACATCCCGACAGATGCACAACCCATCACCCATGAGCGCCATCAGGAGCTGTTGATGGGGCAGTCAGATCGTAAGGTCATCCTGGCCGATGATGAGGGGGTGCCATACCTCAGCGATCCACCGCCCGTTATTCCTGACGTGGCTGAGCTGGTCAGGCGGATTGATGATTACGCCGCCAACCAATACACATACCTGAACCGATTTGAGGTTGAGTACCGAGAACGCTCCGCAGCGGCTAACACTTACAAGGATGCTGGCTACAACGGTGAGCCCGGTATTTGGATCACCTCTTTCGCCCGCGCCACAGCGCTTGAACCACAGGCAGCGGCGGAGCGTATTCTCAGCCAATCAGCCGCGCTCGCTGATGCTTTCGCACAGTTGGCAGCTCTGCGCATGCGCAAGTATGAAGTGAGTGAATTACAGGGGCTGGCCGCATTGGAACGGGCGAAGGAAATCACGACTGCAATGGACCAGGTAGTAGCGACCATCGACTGATCCTTGTAGCGGGCCGCGCTACAACGCCGACCTCTCGCACAGAGGTCGCGCGCGCGGCAGCCTGTGCACTGTCATTCCATCACAGCGCAGGCAACCACCCATGGCCGGTTCAGACTATCTCCACGGCGTGCGGGTCATCGAACTCAACGACGGCACCCGCCCCATTCGTACCATCCCCACCGCAGTCATCGGCCTGGTTTGCACGGCTGAAGATGCGGACCCGCTCGCTTTCCCGCTGGACACCCCAGTACTGCTGACCAGCGTTAAAGCCGCCATCGGCAAAGCTGGCGTCAAAGGCACCCTGGCGACCAGCCTGCAAGCCATCAGCGATCAGACCAAGCCCTACGTCATCGTGGTGCGGGTCAAGGAAGGCGCAGACGAAGCCACCACCACCAGCGCCTTGATCGGCACCACTAACGCCAACGGCCAGTACACCGGCATGAAAGCCCTGCTCGCGGCCAAGGCCCGGGTGGGCATGACGCCGCGTATCCTCGGCGTACCAGGCCTCGACAGTTTGCCGGTGGCCACCGCCCTGGTATCGGTTGCTCAAGACCTACGCGCTTTCGCATACGTCAGCGCCTGGAACTGCAAAACCAAGGAAGAGGTGGTCGCCTACCGCGAGAACTTCGGCGCCCGTGAAGTCATGGTGATTTGGCCGGACTTCCTCAACTGGGACACCGTCACCAGCAAGACCGTCACCGCCGCTGCCACGGCGCGCGCCCTGGGCTTGCGCGCGAAGATCGATCAGGAAACCGGCTGGCACAAGACCCTCTCCAACGTTGCCGTCAACGGCGCGACCGGCATCAGCGCCGACGTGTTCTGGGATCTGCAAAACCCGGCCACTGACGCCAACTACCTCAACAGCAACGAGGTCACCACCCTCATCAACGCCAACGGCTTTCGCTTCTGGGGCAGCCGCACCTGCAGCGACGACCCGCAGTTCGCTTTCGAAAACTACACCCGTACCGCGCAGATCCTCGCCGACACCATGGCCGAGGCGCACATGTGGGCCGTGGACAAGCCCATGCACGCTTCCCTGGTGCGGGACATCATCGAAGGCATCAACGCCAAGTTCCGCGAGATGGTTGCCCAGGGCTACCTGATCGGCGGCAGCTGCTGGTACCCGGAAGACATCAACGACAAAGACACCCTCAAGGCCGGCAAGTTGACGATCGATTACGACTACACGCCAGTGCCTCCCCTGGAAGACCTCACCCTTCGCCAGCGCATCACCGACAGCTACCTGATGCAGTTTGCCAGCCAGATCAACAGCTAAACCGGGTCTCCCCGCAAGGGGAGTTAACCCCCAGCCAAACACCCGGAGAACACTGCCATGGCTATGCCACGCAAACTCAAGAACCTCATGTTGTTCAACGACGCCAACATCTACAGGGGTGTGGTCAAGTCCGTCACCCTGCCCGCCCTCGGCCGCAAGATGGAAGCCTATCGCGGCGGCGGCATGAACGGCCCGGTCAAGGCTGACCTGGGTTTCTCCGACGACGGTATCCAGTTCGAATGGAAAACCGGTGGCCTGGATCTGATCAGCCTGAAACAGTTCGCCATGGTCAACGCCTCGGGCGTGGCCCTGCGTTTTACCGGTGCCTTTGAGCAGGACGACACGGGCGAAGTGAGCGCCGTGGAAGTCGTTGTGCGCGGCCGTCACGAGACCATCGAAATGGGTGACGCCCAGCCAGGCGAAGACACCGAACATTCGATGACCACCACTTGCACTTATTACAAGTTGACCGTCGACAACGAAGAGATCATCGAAATTGATCTGCTCAACTTCATCGAGAAGGTCAACGGGGTCGACATGCTGGAGAAACAGCGCAAAGCCCTGGGCTTCTGATAGCCCACCCAAAACATAGAACGCTTACCCATCACCAGGAGCTTTATCCATGAAAACCGCAGCTACCGAACAACCTGACATTCAACCTTTGGCCGACGACAACACCGTCGTCCTCGATACCCCAATTCGCCGTGGCACCACTGTCATCGACAGCATCACCCTGCGCAAGCCCAACTCGGGCGAGCTGCGCGGTGTGAGCCTGGCAGAGCTGCTGCAAATGGACGTCAACAGCTTGGTAAAGGTAGTGCCGCGCATCAGCAGCCCAACCCTCACCCCCGTTGAAGTCAACTCGATGGACCCCGCCGACCTTTTCGCGCTCGGCACCAAGGTGTCTGGTTTTTTGCTACAGAAATCGATGAAGACGGACGCATCCCTCGTTGCGTAGAGGACGCCATGGCCGACCTGGCTGTGGTTTTTCACTGGGCACCGGCTGACATGGATCAGTTGGGCCTGCAAGAACTGATGGACTGGCGCGAGCGCGCCAGGGTGCGGAGTTCCACCGATGGCAAATGATCTGCGGCTACAGCTGATTCTGAACGCCATTGACCGCGTCACAGCCCCGTTGCGCAGTATTCAACGGCAATCCACCGTAGCTGCGCAGGCGCTCAAGGCAGCCAGGGACCGGCTGAAAGGTCTCAACGAGTCGCAGAAACAAATAAACGGTTTCCGCGAGCTAAAGCAGGGGCTGAGTTCGACCCGAACCGAACTGCAAGCGGCTCAACAGCGCACCCAGGAACTGGGGCGCGCACTGTCCCAAACGCAAAATCCAACCCGCGCCATGCAGAGGGACTTTGACCGTGCGCGCACTGCTCTACAACGACTGAAAGACCAAGAGACCGCCCAGACCCGTCAACTTCAAACAATGCGTCAGAGCCTTCAGGCTGCCGGGATCAGCACGCGTAATCTTGGGCAGCACAGCGCACAGTTACGCGCTGATATGGCTCGGGCGAATGCTGAAATTGCAGAGCAACAGCGACGCCTTCAGGAACTGACACGACGTCAGCGCGCTAGCGCGCAGGCGAGCGAACGTCTTCGCCGTAGTCAGCAAAATGCTGGACGACTCGCCATGGGTGGGGCCGCTGGCCTGGGCGTAGGCTATGCAGCGAGCCGGCCCCTTGCTGCAGTAGTTAATTCATTCGCACCCAACGAGGATTCCGCTACGCAGCTCAAGGTGTCGATGATGGATGACACTGGGAAGGTCTCGGAGGACTTCCAGAAAATCACCGACCTGGCCACCAAGCTGGGCGACCGTTTGCCTGGCACCACGGCCGACTTCCAGAACATGATGACAATGCTCAGGCGCCAGGGCCTGAGTGCCAAGAGCATTCTGGGCGGTACGGGTGAAGCCGCTGCATACCTGGGTGTCCAGCTGAAGATGGGAGCGACGGAGGCAGCAGAGTTCGCCGCCAAAATGCAGGATGCGACGCGTACCAGCGAAACAGACATGATGAGCCTAATGGATACTATCCAGCGCGGGTTCTACGCCGGTTTGGACCCGGACAAAATGCTTCAGGGCTTCAGCAAAATTTCGCCCGTCATGGACACAATCAAGAAGTCGGGGCTTGATGCAGCTAAGGAACTGGCGCCGCTGTTGATCATGATGGACCAGGCCGGGATGGATGGAGGCGCGGCGGGAAACTCCTTCCGCAAGATCTTTCAGGCGGGACTTGATCAGAGCAAGGTCGACAAAGCCAACAAAATTGCAGCGGGTGCTAACAAAGGCGTAGCTCTCAAATTCACGAATGATGAGGGCAACTTTGCTGGACTGGAAAACCTATACGCGCAGGTGGAAAAGCTCAAAGTTCTGAACGACACCGACCGTACGGCTGTGATTGGCAAGCTTTTTGGGGATGACGCTGAAACGCTGACCACCTTAAACGTGATGATGAACAAGGGCCTGGCAGGGTATCAAGAGGTCCAGCAAAAACTGCAAGTCCAGGCTGATCTGCGTACCCGAGTCAACGAACAGCTCGGCACGCTAACCAACGTCATGGAGGCTGCCGAGGGCAGCTTTACCAACGCCATGGCAGAGTTCGGCGCAGCCGTTGCGCCAGAACTCAAGAGCCTGATCAACACCCTGGGCGAAGTCGCAAACAGCGTCGGCTCATGGGCCAGAGAGAATCCCAAATTGGCCGGTGGTTTGGTCAAAGTGGTGGGCGCGATTACCGCGCTTGCATTCGTGTTCGGCGCTCTAGCATTGACCATGGCGAGCATGCTGGGACCGTTCGCCGTGCTCCGCTACGGTATGACGATGTTCGGTCTACAGGGTGGCGTCGTCACCAAGATGCTCGGCAAGCTGCTACCAACGCTGACGGGCTTGGCTCGTAACGCGTTCCCAATGTTGGTGCAAGCAGCCCGGTTATTCGCCACCACACTGATCAGTGCTATCAGCTCAGTCGGCACAGCGATCCTGGCTACACCCATAGGGTGGTTGATGGCAGCAATTGCTGGACTAGTCGCTGCCGGGTTCCTTGTTTACAAATACTGGAAACCGATAAAGGGTTTCTTCATCGGCTTTTGGCAGGGGCTTTCCGCTGCACTGCAACCAGTGCTCACCGGATTCAGTAAGTTCGGCGAACTACTGGGCAACCTGGCGAAAGCCGCCTATGCCATACCAGGTGTAGGCGCTGCGTTAAGGCTGCTCGGCAGCATCGCACAGCCTCTGTTCAACATGATATCCAACGGAATCAGCGGGTTGATTGGGTGGTTCAGTGACCTGCTGAAGCCGGTCGAGGACGTCGGCGGCGCCGCTCAGTCAATGGGGCAACGGTTCGGGGCAGCCATCGGCAACATGATCGCCACGCTTGTGCAGAGCATCGTTTCTCTTGCTACGGGCGCCGCCAATCTGTGGGCAAGTATTAAGACCAGCTTTGATCAAGGCCTGTCTGGCATCCTTCAATTGATTGCTAACTTCAGCCCACTCGGCTTGTTCTACCAGGCCTTTTCCGGGGTTATGAGTTACTTCGGCGTGGAACTGCCGGGGAAATTCACTGAGTTCGGCGGCATGATCATCAACGGCTTGATCAATGGCCTCACATCTGGAGTCGGCGCCGTCAAAGACGCCATCGGCTCGATCGGCGACGCCAGTATCGGTTGGTTCAAGGAAAAGCTCGGCATCCACAGCCCGTCCCGGGTGTTTGCGGAGCTGGGCGGGTTCACCATGGCGGGGCTGACTCAGGGGCTGGAAGGCGGGCAGAAAGGCCCGCTGGACGCCCTGACCAGCGTGAGCAAACAGATGGCTGCCGCAAGCACCCTGGCTTTGGGAGCGACCGCCATGCCGGCGTTTGCCGTGGATAACACGCCGCCCATCAGCAGCGCGCCCGCAGCAGCCGTTTACGATAGCCACGACACCTACGAATTCAACTTCCCGGTGGGGCCTGGTACGGACATGCAAAGCCTGGAAAAGACCCTGCGAGCCATGATCGCCCGCATCGAAAACGAAAAGAAGGCGCGTCAGCGCAGCAAACTTTCTGACCTGGAATAGCCACCATGATGCTCGCCCTCGGCATGTTCGTGTTTAGCCTTAGAACCGCCGCCTACCAAGAGCTGCAACGCCAAACAGATTGGCGCCATGCCAGCAACAACCGGGTTGGCGCAGCTCCCGCGTGGCAATTCGTTGGCCGTGGCGATGATGCAATCACCCTCCCCGGCATAATCCTCCCGGAGTTGGCCGGCAGCGCCCTCAGCCTCGACGCCCTGCGCCTGATGGCGAACACAGGCAAGGCATGGCCCATGGTCGAAGGCAGCGGCCGGATATACGGCCTATGGGTGATCGAAAGTATGAGCGAGACCAAGACCATCTTTTTCAGCAACGGCGAGCCTCGGCGTATTGAATTTACCTTGAGCCTCAAGCGCACCGACGATGACCGCATCGATCTGCTCGGCGCCGGTACCAGCATTGGCGTCAACATCCTGCGAGGCCTGCTGTGATCGAATCGGTAATCTCCAAGGTCACCGGCTACGTACGTAGCACCGCCGAGCGGTACGTTCGTGACGCAGCCTACCCCGTGCCCGCCTTTCGGCTCACCGTCGACGGTCTGGACATCGCCCAACTGATCAGCCCTCGCCTGATGGGCCTCGAGCTGACCGACAACCGCGGCGTCGAGGCGGACCAACTCAGCATCACCCTCAGCGACCACGACGGCCTGCTGGCGATCCCACCCAAGGGCGCGGTGTTGCGGTTGTGGCTGGGTTGGAGCGACACCGGACTGGTGGACAAGGGCACCTATACCGTCGACGAAACCGAACACAGTGGCGCGCCTGACGTACTGAGCATCCGTGCTCGATCGGCAGACCTGCGCAAGGGCCTGAAAACCAAACGGGAGCGTAGCTGGAGCAACACCACCCTCGGCGACGTCCTGGGCGATATCGCCATCGGCAACGGCCTGACCGCGACCATCGCAGGCGCTCTGGACGGGTTGCCCATCCTGCAGCTCGACCAGGCCAACGAGTCCGACGCCAACCTGATCAGCCGCCTGGGTGAGGAATTCGACGCGGTGGCCAGCGTGAAAGCGGGTTGCCTAATGTGCCTGCCGGCGGGTGGCGGCAAGACGGCCAGCGGCCTGGACCTGCCGCACATCACCCTCACCCGCGCCGACGGTGACCAACACCGCTACCTACAGGCCGACCGCGATAGCTACGACGGCGTGCGCGCCTATTACTACGACGTGAACAGTGCCAAAAAACAGGAGGCTATTGCCGGCGGCGGCGATAACCTCAAAGATCTGCGACACACGTACAGCGACCAGCAGTCGGCCCTACGTGCCGCCAGGGCGGAATTCCGGAGGCTGCAACGTGGCAGTGCCACACTCAGCTACAACCTGGCCATGGGGCGGCCGGATCTGATACCAGAGCTGACGTACACGCTCCAGGGCGTGAAGCAGGAAATCGACGAGATCATCTGGTACGGCGGCAACGTGCAACACAGTCTGAGCGCAGACGGTGGATACACGGTGAACCTCGAGCTGGAAAGTAAGCTGCCGGAGGATAACGTCGAGGATCTCGCAGAAGAGGACAAGGGCGATTACACGGGGATCATCGCGTACTACCGCGACCAGAGAACAGGGAAAGAAAAAACGATTACTGCGGGGGATCAATCAAAGCTGAGGCGGTTACGGTGGCTGTACGCCAGTGAGGCGACGGCCAAACGAGCGGTAGATCGAGAGTGGAAGAAGGCACAGGCTGAAAAGTCAGCATAAACCCCGGAACCTGTCCGGGGTCCGCAGGTTTACTGCTCAGGCGTGTGTGTAAAAACCTCCAACAATCGTAGAACATCTTGTTGCCGCTGGGCACTGATGGCCCGGAACATTACCAGCAACTTCACTTCTTGATCGCTAAGGCAGTTCGCATCTACGACTGACACTTGGCTTTCCGACACACCACTGTTCTCCATCATGCGAATACTCCTTTCACACGCAACGGGTACTCGGCGCCTACATGACGCCGTTAAAGTCTCCCGGGGAACAGCTAATTTCCATCACGTTTTGCTGTGTCATCAGACAGCAAGCAAAAAATATGTGTGTTGTTACGTCACGACGCGGGCTTGAACGGGGGCAGCGTCATGTACACGCCATTTTCACCCCAGCCTTGCAGGTTGCCCTTGGCATCCACAACGTAATGTTCGTTGAAATCACTCTCGGGATCGTCAAGGCGCAATCCGCCGTCTGGTAGTTTTTTGGCGACATACTTCGCTGTATTTTTGCCGCCACTGGCGAAAACAGAGTCAATCAGATACTTGTCATCCTGCTTGTACAACACCATCACGTAACCCGTTGAACCGTCCCGCAACCAGCTCCCAATCCTGTTTGGGTAAGCCTTCAGGTCAAGCGCTTTCAGGGTCTGGTAATCCTGCAGACTCAAACCGATCAGCGAGGCTTTATAGTCTGGATCAAAACTGGCGTTTGCCCAGTAGGTCCTTTCGGATTGCCCCTCAACACGGAAACCAATGAAGGTTCTGTCAGCCTTTATTTTCGTGTTGGCCCGAATGGCTTCAGCCACTTCAAACAAGTCAGCTTCGTTTAATCGCTTAGGGAGCATTACCTCGACCTTTCGTGGTCTGCCTTCCCGGAAGTCATCTTTGGTGATTGAGTAGCTAGGCGGCAAAACGGTAGTTGCAGCGGCTTGCTTCGCAGCTTTTTCAGGAGTGCTGTCATTACTCGCTATCGAACACATCGAAACGACCACAGCGATAATAAGCAAAAGTGTCGCAAGCCTGAATACTTTCTGGCCCGTGGTTAATCCGGGATTTTTAGTGCCGCACTTGGGACAGATTTTTGCGGTGGTATCCACCGTGTGTTTGCAAGACTTACAAGGGCTCAGTGCCATTCCTTTCTCCTTTGAACTTCCATGAAAAACCGAACTTCTTGGCCGGCTTGTTGCGTCCGCTTATCCGGCCCCGACAGGGACTTCTCAGTTGCTGGCTTTCCTTGCCGTTGAATCAGCAGCAATGGCGAATGCTGAAGCCATCCGCAGTAGGACCTGCCGATCGTCACCATTGATTCGCTCGTAGACCTCAAGGAACTCCGATGCATTATCGCTGATGCTATCGGCTGCTTGGCGCTTACGCTCGCCAGTCACCACGTAAAGAATGTCGACGCCTCTAGCTGCAATAGCCGCGAGGTAGTCCGCGTCAGGGCTCCGGTCACCTTTTTCGTAGTTGTATTGACTGTTTTTCGAAGCCCCAGCAACAGCCGCAAATTCAGTCTGACTGAACCCCAGACGCTCCCGTTCCTCTTTGAGGCGGTCACCAATTCCCACAATTGTCTCCATCAAGGCTTGACGATCCCACGTACATGGGAAATACTTCGCCTGTCATCACACGAAACCACACGAAACGAGACTATGCCGAACGCATCCCCCATCGAGCAAGCATGCCAAGAGGCCCGTGATCGTCTCGCACGTCTCGGGATCTCGGCCAAAGACTGGGCTGAAAAAAATGAATTCAACCCATCAACGGTCTACGCGGTTTTGAACGGACAGAAGAAGTGCTTGCGCGGTGAGGCTCATCGCGCGGCCGTGCTGCTCGGAATCAAAGACGGCGTGATTACAAACTAGGGCCTCTGGCTCCAAGGGGATACCAGAAGATGAAACGCCCAGTTCTAGCGACCAAGCGCCAAGTAATGAGCGCAGTAATCAGCGACTACAAAGGTGGTCGCGAATGTGCAGCCGCTCGCCTCGGTTACGAACTCAAAAAGTTCGATAACCACATCTACGAAAACGCCGGTAGCCGGCCTTTGACCGACGAGCAGATTCACTGCCTGGAGCAGGACGCGGGCACCACACACCTCCCGGAATATATCGCGGCACTGTACGGCGGCATGTTCGTGCCCCTGGCCAAGCCAGAGACTCTGGACAACGTCGATCTCTACAACCGCTCGGTCAACGCTGCCGCCAAGCGAGGCGTGGTCGACCAGATCATAGCCAAGGCGCTGGACGATGGAGTCATTGAACCGGATGAAGCCGAGGCGATCCTTGCTGCTCATAACCGGTACATGTCGGCCCGTCACTCGGAAGTACTTGCCACGATCCTGTTGCACACCAAGGGGACCGTACAGTGAGTACTTACAAGCTGGTGTGCCCTTGCTGCAACAGTTCTATGCGTATCCGAACCTCTGAAGGGCAGACGCCTTGTTTCCGCTCGATGTACTCGGAATGCACCAACTTGCTATGCGGCGCCACGTTCTCCGGTTCATTGGTCTGGGAGTATCAGCTCAGCCCAACAGGCATTGACCACCCCCTTACGGTCCTGCCCATGGCGCCTACAAAAGTGCGGTTACTTGCACGTCGAAATCTCACGGCAAAAAACGATCAACCCGATCTGCTGGACCAACTGGAAATGGAGCGCGCGTGATGAACCTTGATCAACAGACTCATGACTACCGCAGCAGCATGCAACAAGCTGCTTTCGCCTACCTGCAGCATCACGAGGCTGAACACCTTGTGGACTCCGATTTGTTGTTTGATCGCTGTATTCGCCACCTGACGCTTGCGTTGGAAGTTCCGGTGTTCATGGCGCCAAAGCTTGTTCACAACGCCTGGACTGAACTGCAAATGATCAAAAAGCGTCGTTGGATAGGCGTCGACTGGGCCACCGGGGCTGACAGCACCCGTGTACATCTGGTGGACATTCTGGCGGATCAACGCTTCCCAGTTCCGGCTCGCTTCCTTCCGCAAAAAATGCTCGACCAGCGCAACGCAGTACACAAGCCACACCTTCAGTAACGCTCCCTTTTAAACCCCGCCCTGCCCCGTTCCCAATGGGTTTGGGTGAGCTTTGCCCGCAATCCGAGGTGGACCATGGAAATCGACATCGCCATCACCGCAAAACTGCCCCGCGACCACGCTGAGGCACTGCTCGTTGAGCTCCGTGCGCAGTACGCGGTGATGCTCAACGAGCATTGGTATGACGACCGCTTTCGCTTGATCCCCGAGGGTTTGCGGCACGGCTCGTTGCTCGTGGCCTTCCCCGCGATGGCCGCACGAAAAAGCCTGATTGGCGCCCTTAAACACAGTCTCGACGAAGCGAAGTAAGCCACGATGGAAATGGAACAAAGGCTGCGAGCCGACGTCATCCAACGCATTGAGCGGGACTACCAGCTCAAGCACATGGCCAACACCAATTACATGCGCAAGGGTGTATGCCCAGCCTGCCGCCAGAAAACTCTGTACACCTTCTACGACTCGCCCTGGACGTTGATCTGCGGACGGCCGGAAAAGTGCGACCACCGAGTCTACGTAAAAGACGTCTACGACGATCTGTTCAACGACTGGAGCAAGACCGCGCCGTCGACAGCGGACAACCCCCAGGCCACAGCACGCGCCTACCTTGAGTTTGCGCGGGGTTTCAAATTTGAGCTGATCGCCGGCTTGTTCACTCAGGATAACTACTGGGATGGACGGCTCAACATCGGTAGCGCCACGGTGCGTTTCGCCTTGGAGAAGGGTGGCTACTGGGAGCGCCTGATAGATCGGCCAGACCGATTCGGCAAGATGAAAGCGCGCTTCCGCCCCACCGGGGAAGGCTTGACCGGTTACAAAGGCGTCTGGTGGTGCCCGCCGAGTGTGGACCTGCTGGAGGTCGACGAACTATTCATAGTCGAGGGAATCTTCGACTCCATCGCTCTGCTGCACAACGAAGTGCCGGCCGTGTCGATGATGTCCAGCGCTCCCTGCCCCATCGACTCACTCAAGGCCCTGGTCAAGTTACGTCAGGACGCCGGCAAACGTCTGCCGCGTCTGGTGTGGGCGCTGGATAACGAGCCAATCGCCAAGGCCAACATGCGCCGCTGGGCGAAGGAAGCGAGCGAGCTGGGCTTCACCTGTAAAGCAGCCGTTATCCCGCAGCCCAACGGGAAAAAGGTCGATTGGAACGATCTGCACTTGCGGTGGAAGTCGATCGAGGGCGACGACAAACGAGCAGAGCGCATCGAGCTGGACCTTGGAGAAGCGCGCCACCAGGGCGATTTGCTGCTGGCTGATTCAGCCGAAGAAAAGGCGTTCCTGATCTACGTGCGCAACGAGCGCAAAGAATTCCACTTCACGTTCCGCAAACGCTTGTACTGGTTTCGGCTGGACCTTGAAAAATACGACCGTGCAATGACCGATCTGGAAAGCTCGGAGCGCCACGAAGACCAGTTGCTTACAGAGGAACAGCGACGCTACAAGGCACTGCGCCAGTCTGGCTCAGTGACCAGCATCGCCAACTGCAACTTCCAGGCGCTGTATTACATGCGCAATGACCTGACCGATGAGGCCTGGTACTACTTCCGTATCGAGCGTCCGCAAGGGCCGGCCATCAAAAGCACGTTCACCGCTAAGCAGCTCACTTCGGCGCCTGAGTTCGCGAATCGCCTGCTCAACGTCTCCAACGGCGCGATGTTCGAGGGTAGCGCCCAGCAGTTGAAACGGATCCTGGCGCCGCAGCTCGATTGCCTGAAAACCGTCAACACCATCGAATGGATCGGCTACAGCCGCGACCATGGAGCCTACGTTTTCAACGACCTGGCCTTTCACGGCGGCAAGGTGCAGGTGCGCAACAAGGAAGACTTCTTTGACCTCGGCAAGCTGAGCATTAAGTCGCAGAGCCAGTCACCGGTGTTGCACATCAATACCGACCTCAATGACTACAACGAGGGTTGGTTCGATATCTACTGGCGATGCTTTGGCGTCCAGGGCCTGGTGGTGCTGGCCTGGTGGCTGGGCGCGTTGCACGCCGAGCAGATACGCCAGATCCACAAGTCGCTGATGTTCCTGGAGCTGGTCGGCGAAGCCGGCTCTGGCAAGACCACCCTGGTTGAGCTGCTGTGGAAGTCGGTCGGGCGCACTGATTACGAAGGCTTCGACCCGTCCAAAGCGACCGCCGCGAGCCGTGCGCGTAACTTCTCGCAGGTCAGCAACTTGCCGGTAGTGCTGATCGAATCCGAGCGTGAACAAAAGGAAGGCCAGCCGGTTAAACACTTCGACTGGGATGAACTGAAAACCGCCTACAACGGCCGCAGCGTTCGCTCCACCGGCGTAAAAAACAACGGTAACGACACCCACGAACCGCCATTCCGCGCCGCCTTGCTGATTGCGCAAAACAACCCGGTGAACGCATCAGAGCCAATCCTGCAGCGTATCTGCCACGTCCATCTGACACGTGAGCACCACACGCCGGAAACCAAGCAGTACGCCGAGCAGCTGGAACGCATGCCGATGGACAGCATCAGCGGCTTCCTGGTCAAGGCGCTACAACGCGAGGCCGAAACCATGCGGCTGCTGGAGGAAAACACCTCCGGCTACGAACAGGAGCTGCTGGCCCTGCCTGGTGTGCGCACCGTGCGTATCGCCAAGAACCACGCCCAGCTGCGCAGCCTGGTGGACGCATTGGCCGGAGTCGTACCGCTCGGCGATCGCCGCAAGGCCCTCGCCCACGCCGAAATCAGCCGCATGGCTCTGGAGCGGCAGCAGGCAATCAATGCCGACCACCCGACCGTGCGCGAGTTTTGGGACCTGTACGAATTCCTCAATGGCATGGACGAGAAAGCCGCGCTGAACCATGCGCGCCGCGATGGGCTGATCGCCGTGAACCTCAACGAATTTGTGGAAATGGCCGCCAATAAACGCCAGCAAGTGCCGCCGCTGAGTGACCTGAAACGCCTACTGAAGACCAGCAAGTCACCCAAATTTCTGGAATCGAACAAGCCCGTCAACTCGTCGCGCCAGGTCGACGCCTTCGACAAGCCTAAAACCATTCGCTGCTGGGTATTCCAGGGCGTGTAACCACCGCAACAACAGGAGCAGCACCATGCAAAACGAACTCAAATCGGCCATTCGCTTCAACGACTTTGTCTCCTACTTCGGCGCGCGCGGGGTACTGGCTATGGCCTGGTGGATGGGAGCGGTGCATGCCGGCCGAATTCGCGAAGACCAGACCAGCTTCCCATTCCTGCAGATCGTCGGCGCCGCCGGCAGCGGCAAGAGTCTGCTGCTGGGCTACCTCCAAAAGCTGAACGGGCAAACGCCTTATTCCAACTTTCTGGGGCATTCCACTCCAGCCGGGCGAGCGCGCACGTTTGCCAGCGCAGGGCAACGGATTGTTATTTGCGAGGAACAAGGCGAGTTAGGCCAATCCATTGACTGGGATGAATTGAAGCCGCTTTTCAGCTCCGGCAGCGTGAGCCTTCGCTCGGGGGATGGCCTGAGTGAGGAAGTGACATTCCGCGGGGCTTTGGTGATAACCGCCAACCAACGGCTGGAATGCAGTGATGCGGTCACCAGTAGAATGGTTACGGTCGATCTCTCAGCTCACGACGACCACACGCCAATGATCCGGCCGGAAGCCATTGGCAACGTCGACGCAGCTGAGGCAAGTGCGTTTGGTATCGAGATTGCGCAGTCTGGAGAATGGATTTGCAGCAGTCTCAATGCTTTTTTACCCGCATATCAAGGCCAGCTCACTCGTAAATACGGGGCGGACCTCAACGGGCGCACAGCCCTCAACTGTGCGCAGATGATCTGTCTGGTTGACCTGCTCTGCAATCTTCTCGCTGTTCCCCAGGACCTTCAGCTTGAGACCAGGAAGTTGGTTCACGACATCGCTTTCCACGACACCATTCCTTACTGATCCGGCCTTCGAAAGGAGAACTCGCATGAACATGCCTGCCGAAAAGCCGCAGCCTAACTGGTTTCAGCAGTTGCAAGAGTTTGAAGCCAACCGCCCCGCCATCCGAAAGGCAGGTATCGAGGCACTGGCTCGCTTGGTTCCTGTCGCCCAGCGGGATACAGGCCAGAGCGCAGTCATCGGTCGCTTCCTGCTCGGGCTCTACAACGGCCGCGACTACCCCTTCGTCCTGACCAGTCTGCGCGGCCTCGACACCGCATTGTTCGACGACTGCCTGGCGGTGCTGCAGCTGGACTACTCGCCAGAGCAAGAGGTGCACACGTACCTGCCTGACGGCGATGCGATCTGGGAAGAACTGATAGGTACCTGGGCATGAAATGGGCGCCGAAACGCAATAGGGACGGGCAAGTCCAGCAGAACTGCTGGGTTACCGACAACGGCTATACCGTCGCGCTGTGCCGGTTGCCTGAGTCGCGCTACCCCATCACTCGCCCTGGGGGCGAACTGCCCTTCGCTTATGCGAAAGACCGGGACGAAGTCATAACGATCATTGAGCAAGACCAGGCCAAACCGGCCTGAAAGATGGTGTCGAGGAGCGCCAACTCCCCGACACCTACCACTACAAAGGAGCAGCACCATGCAAGCACAGAACCCAAGCAGCAGCGCCGTAGAGGCTAGCACCCCACCGAACATCAAGCGATACCTGGTCAAGGAAACCTGGAAGGAATACCAGGTCACTCTTGAGGTAAATCACGACGTACTGACCGAGGAAACTGCCTCACTAATCAATGGTTTTTGGTCGAACGCCGATGACCGGCTCTCTGCTGAAAATGGAGATGTCGTCCGGACCGTTATCCGCTTGTTTGGTCAAACGATGATCTACCGGATGCTGAGCGAAGGCGGCGCAAGCTTCAGCATCACCACCAAAAATCTTATGACAGGTGACAACCCTGGACCTTTTTGGACCGAAGACCTTCACAACGAAGAAGGCTGGGGGGGCAATGAACCTGGGCCATACGGATTTTGCGGCATTCGCGTTATCGCAGCTGATGTCGATACACCTAGTTACGACGACGTCGAATTGGTGGAGGTGTCTTATGCTTAAGCGCACCCTCACCCACTTCCACCTCTGCTGCGGCCTCGGCAGCGGCGCCGCTGGCTTCAGCGACTCCAAACCTGTACTGGGCCCCGTGCAAGCTGAATGGCGCTGCCTGGGTGGCGTCGATGTCGACCCGGCCGGTTTGCGTGACTTCCAGATGATGACCGGTGTGCCTGGCACGCTGATGGACCTGTTCACCCGTGACCAGTTCACCGCGTTCCACGGCCAGCAGCCACCCGCCGGCTGGAAAGAAGCCACCGCCGAAGACCTGCGCCGCGCCGCCGGCGACGAAGACCCGGACGCGGTGTTCATCAGCAGCCCCTGCAAGGGCGCTTCAGGCTTGCTGTCCGAGACAATGAGCCAGACGCCCAAATACCGTGCACTCAACGAGCTGACATTGCGCTGCGTGTGGCTGATGTGTGAAGCCTGGAAGCACAATCCGGTGAAGTTGATCGTGTTCGAAAACGTGCCGCGCCTGGCAACACGTGGCCGCTACCTGCTGGACCAGATCACCAAGCTGCTCCGCCATTACGGCTACGCGGTAGCGGAAACCACCCACGACTGTGGCGAAATTGGCGGGCTGGCACAGAGTCGCAAGCGATTCTTGCTGGTTGCCAGGCACGTCGAGCAGGTTCCGGCATTCTTGTACGAACCTGAAAAGCGCAGTCTGCGTGCTGTCGGTGATGTGCTGAGCCGCATGCCCCTGGCCGGCGATATCGATCAGGCAGGGCCGATGCACCGGGTGCCAGCGTTGCAGTGGAAAACGTGGGTGCGCCTGGCCTTGGTTGAGGCTGGGAAGGATTGGCGCAGCCTGAGCCGGTTTGCGATCGAGGACGGTTACCTGCGTGACTTCGTGATCGTGCCGGAATATCGCGCCGGTTATATGGGTGTGCACGACTGGCAGGACACCGCTGGCACAGTCGCCGGCCGGTCGAGCCCAACCAACGGCAAGTTCTCCGTTGCCGACCCTCGACCGACCAGCAAATTCGAATACACCCAATACGGCGTGTTGCCCTATGACCGTCACTGTGGTGTGGTCACCGGCCAACGCAGCCCTGGGCAAGGAACATTCAGCGTTGCAGACCCACGCATGAGCGGCGAACGGCACAACAACGTTTTCCGAGTGGTTCGCAACGACCAAGCCGCCGGCACTGTCACTGCAGGGCACGGGCCCAGCTCCGGCGGGCAGGCTGTGGCCGACCCGCGACAACCGTCCAAGGGCTTCGGCAAGTACCTGGTCACCGACTACAGCAAGCCGGCCGGTACCGTCATTGCCGGCAGCACCACCGGGCAAGGCGCTTTCGCTGTGGCAGATCCTGCCTACAAAAACTGGCACCCGAACGCCAGCACCCAAAAGCTGCGGATAACGCCTTGGTGCGAGAACGCCAAGACCGTGACCGGCTCACAACAGGTTGCCAGCGGGACTTTATCGATCGCAGACCCGCGCCCAGGCATGTCGCGCACCAAGGGCGATGCGTACCTGACGGGCGGACATTATGGCGTGGTCGAGTACAACGCGCCGGCCGGTGCCGTGTCCGCCAGCGCCTGCCATGACAACGGCCGGTGGTCTGTTGCCGATCAGCGCATGCCGGCGCCCAATGACCGGTTGACCTGCATGATCACCAGCCTCGACGGCACCTGGCACCGCCCGTTTACCACCCTGGAGCTGGCCGCGCTGCAATCGCTGTTTGATCCAGAAGACCACTGGTCAGCAGATCCGCAGACCGCACATGAGATCGAGCGGATGCAGCGCGTTCGCAAGATCGAACAGGCGGGAGTCTTCCGGCTGGACGGCATCAACGACGGCCACCACCGGGAGCGGATTGGCAACGCGGTGCCGCGTGCGGCGGCAAGGGCGATGGCCGACGTGTTCGGCATGACGCTGCTGCTTTCCGAGGCGGGTGAGACGTTCATGCTCAGCAACGTGTCGATTTGGGTGCAGCCGGTAGCGATTGCGCTGAGCGTAGCGCAGCAGGAGGCTGGTCATGTCTGACCTCTTCTTCTTGCAGGACAGCCGCAGCAATGTCGGCAGCCGGGCCATGTTCTGGCGCGAGGGTGGCGGCTACACCTCGAACCTGAACGAGGCTGAGCAGTTCAAACGCGAGCCCGCGGTCAAGCAGTACGAATGCCGCGAAACCGACCTGCCCTGGCCAGTGGAGTACATCCGCAACCGGGCAGAGGTCGGCGTTGACTGCCAGTTCCTCACCAAGTCAGAGGCCGAGGCCTACCGCAACGAAGACGGCCGCGTATATGTGGCCTACGCACGCGAGTGGGACGGCAATGATCTGGTGTGGCGTGGCGGCAAAGGCCCAACCGCCAACCTGGATGACGCCATCCACCCGGGGGCGGCAGATGCCACTGGGTACCTGGCCCAAGGCTTCGAGCTCTGGCCATGCGGGTACATCGTCGAGCGTTCCCGGCCGGTGGTCCGGGCCGCGCTGCTCGATCACAAGCAGGCACTGCGCTCAGTCACCCTCAAGCTGCCCAAGCTCAGGCACCAGCGCAACCGCATCTACAGCGACCGGTTCAACTGCGAAGGCTGCGGGCGTTTTCTCAGCGAGCGCCAGCGCTTCGACGACTGCCCGAACTGCGGCGCGGGGAATGCACCATGACCGTATTCCTTTTGCTTTACCTGTGCGCGGATGCAACCCGGACGGATTGCCAGGTGGTGATGGCGGATAGTTGGAAAGGCACTCACGCCTACGAGCAATGCTCCGCCGCCGTGCCAGGCCTGACCAAGGCCCTGACGGCGCCCAACCAAAAGCGGCATCGGTTTGTCTGTGAGGTCCAGGGCGACAGCGCAAAACCCGCAGAACACAAAGCGCCGCCGACCTTTGTTCATCAATCATTTCGGATGTGACGGAGAGAACTCATGACCAGAATTGTCACTGAGCGAGACTTCAGAAAGCCAGAGTTTGCCAACGCTGACCCTGCCGACTATGAGTTTCGTGAGGACGGCGCAGTTGTACGCAAGGATCGCTGGCAAACAGCCGTTCACCAAATTCGGAGCCTGGTAGGTCCCAAAGGCCGTGAATTCGAAATTGCAGACGTAATCACGGCCGTGGAGAAACTTACTGTCAGTTGGAGCAATGCGGACCCTGACGACTTCCAGGAAGCTCCAGCATTCATTGACGTCAAGCTCTCTTGCGGAAGCGTATTAAAACGACTGGAACGTTTTGGCGATAAGTACGCTTGGTCATTTGGCTCGCTGGAATTCGTTGCCGTGGATTTTGGAGCCGACATCGTTCAATGGACCGAAAGCGAGGTAGCACCTTGAACAACGGTAAATCCTTTCCCTGGAACCTCGACCTAACCGGCGTATGCGACCAATGCGGCAGATCCCGTGCCCACGGCAACCACCAGAAGTGCAGCAAAGCGCGCCAGGCTGCCAACGCCAAGCGTCGCGCCGAGGAGGCTCAAGCCGGGGTAACACCGGCGCCTAGAAAAAGTGCCAGCCTGTTCTGGTTACTTCGCCAGCAGTGATCGGCAACACTTAAACCGCAATACATCAGGCCCGGCGACGGGCCTTTTTTCTTCCTGTTGGAAGAATCTTTCAATACATCGCGTGGGGACGCATATGGCAGATGGCGTAGAGGCCCGTGGCAATTCGGTACGGGTCTATTTTCGTTTTAATGGCGAGCTGTGCCGGGAGCTGGTGCCCGGTGGCAACACTCAGGCCAACCGCGAGCATGCAAAGCGCCTGGTGACGGTGATCGAGTACGAGATAGCCGCTGGCACTTTCGATTACCGCCGGCATTTTCCCGAGTCGACCAAACTGGCCGAGAACAGCTTTGGGCACTACCTGGACCTGTGGTTGACCATCAAGAGCAACAGCGTGGCCGCGACCTCTTTCCGTGGGTACAAGAACAAGGCTGAGGTCCATGTGCGGCCGCGCTGGGGTGACGTTCAGATCGATCAGATTGACCACTTGGACCTGCAGGAGTGGATCCAGGGGCCGCTGTCGAAGCGGCTGAAGAACAAGACCATCCGCGACATCATCAGCAATGTGCGCCAGGTTTTCCGGCTGTACCGCACCCGGAAGAAGGTCGCACACGACCCAACCGAGGGGTTATTCGTGCGTTTGCCCGATCCAGAGGCGCCGGACCCTTTCACCAGGGCGGAGATCAAGCAAATCCTCAATACGCACACCAGCCGCACCCAGGAGCTGCTGATGGTGCAGTTCATGATTTGGGCAGGGCCACGGGTGTCGGAGACCATCGCGCTGGCCTGGGAGGATGTCGATCTGAAACAGGGGACGGTGACGTTTCGTCGTTCGAAGGTGCGCGGGGCCTATCGAGTGACGAAAACCCGGCGCTCTACGCGCAAGGTGCGTCTGCTGGAGCCGGCGTGGGATGCCCTGCGCAAGCTGGACGTGATCAACCAGCTCAAGACCGTGGACACGGTGGATGTCGTCGAGCGGGACAACAAGACCATCCGCAAGCACAAGCTGCACTTCGTGTTCCTGAACACCAAGAGCGGCTTGCCGCATGTCAGCGACTTCGTCGTGAGGGACAGGTTCTTCAAAGCGCACTTGAAAGCGGCCGGCGTTCGTTATCGCGGGCCCGGCCAGTGTCGGCACACCTACGCCAGCCAGCTGCTTACCACCGGCGTGGCTTCGGTTGACTGGATCGCCGAGCAGATGGGCCACACCAGCGCGAACATGATTCGACAGCACTACGGCATGTGGATCAACGAGGACGGCCCGGACGTCATCGGCATGCTGCAGCACGCCCTGGGCATCCAGCCACCAGGTGGTGACAAAGCCCCGTAGACCGAGGTTCGAACGTAGGCAATCCGGCAGCCTGTGTTCCCATGGATGTTCCCATATGGGCCTTTTTTGACCCTCTTAAAACACAAAACCCCTGAAAACTTTAACGTTTTCAGGGGTTTAGTCGTTTTAAATTTGGCGGTGAAGGAGAGATTCGAACTCTCGATACAATTTCTTGTATACACACTTTCCAGGCGTGCTCCTTAAGCCACTCGGACACTTCACCGTATCTCGTCAAACCAGTTCAGTCTGTCGAGGCGCGCTAATGTAGTCGAAAGCCTTTCTGATGGCAAAGGTTTTTTTCAGAATTTTCATGCGGTTAGACCGTTATGCCATTCACCGTCCGGCAAGGGGTGGTGATTGTGCCATTCTCAGGCATCGGCGGCACGCGTCTGGAGCGCTTGCTGCGCCCTGCTCCGGGGCGTCTACGCTTGGGGATGCAGGAAAAGCCTGACTGGGTAGTCAGTCACGGCGCTTTACCCGCACGGGCGTGGTGAGTAACGTCTGCGCATCTATCTCTATAACAAGCCCTACAAGGAATCGCGTCATGAGTGAGTTGATTGCCTACCACTTCGAAGACGGTATCGCGACCCTGACCCTGAGCAACGGCAAGGTGAATGCCATTTCTCCGGCGGTGGTCAGTGAGTTTAATGCAGCGCTGGATCAGGCCGAGAAGGATCGGGCGGTGGTGATCATCACGGGCACGCCGGGGATTTTGTCGGGTGGTTATGATTTGAAGGTGATGACGGCCGGCCCTAAAGAGGCAATCAGCCTGGTGACCTCGGGTTCGACCCTGGCGCGGCGGATGTTGGCGCATCCGTTCCCGGTGATCGTGGCCTGCCCTGGGCATGCGGTGGCCAAGGGCGCGTTCCTGTTGTTGTCGGCGGATTATCGGATTGGCGTCGAAGGCCCGTTCAGCATTGGCCTGAATGAAGTGGCGATTGGCATGACCATGCACCATGCCGGTATCGAGTTGGCGCGGGATCGCCTGCGTAAGTCGGCGTTTCAGCGTTCGGTGATCAATGCCGAGATGTTTGATCCGCAAGGCGCCTTGCACGCCGGTTTCCTCGACAAGGTGGTGGCACCCGAAGAACTGCACGCTGCAGCACTGGAAGCGGCGCGGCAGCTGAAGAAGATCAATATGAACGCGCACAAACACACTAAGTTGAAAGTACGCCGCGCACTGCTTGAAGCCCTGGACGATGCAATCATCCAGGATCAGGGCCATAGCCTGAGCTAAGTCCTACCCCTACTGCGCCAGAGCCCGACCTTGAGTCGGGCTTTTTCTTACCTATAAATGTGAAACGTCCGTAGCCGCTCTAGCTAGCCGTTATCGGCCCATGTGGAAACATGCGCTTAAACATCGGCTATCTCCTACATCTGTAGGGGCAATTGCCGAATACAGTGCACATCCGTACACTGCGCCACCTTTTGTCCCGATGGGCCGTGTCGATGCTTTTTCTGTTGCGTATGTTGTTGATGGGCCTGCATTTTATGATCGCTGGCGTGCTGGGTGTGCTGGTCGGTGTGTGCCGGCCGTTCAACCCGGACAACAGCCGTCTCTGCGCTCGCCTCTATGCGTTGCCGGCCATGCGGATCCTGGGCTTGAACGTGAAGACCGACGTCGACTCGCTGCGCAACAAGCCCGGTACCTGCGTGGTGATCGCCAACCATCAGTCCAACTACGATCTGTTTGTGTTCGGCAATGTAGTGCCTCACCGCACGGTCTGCATTGCCAAGAAAAGCCTGAAATGGGTACCACTGTTCGGCCAGTTGTTCTGGCTGGCGGGCAATGTGCTGATCGACCGTGGCAATGCGCACAAGGCGCGGCGTGCGATGCTGACCACCACGCATACCTTGCAGCATGAGGACACGTCGATCTGGGTGTTCCCGGAAGGTACGCGCAACCTGGGCAAAGGGTTGTTGCCGTTCAAGAAAGGCGCGTTCCATATGGCGATTGCGGCCGGTGTGCCTATCGTGCAGGTGTGTGTCAGCAATTACGTGACGCAGATGAAGCTCAATCGTTGGGACAGCGGCAGTGTGCTGATACGCTCGTTGCCGCCGATTCCTACCTGTGGCTTGACGGTGGATGACATCCCTCAGTTGCTGCTGACGTGTCAGACGCAGATGGATGAGTGCATTGCACAAATGGACCGTGAGCTTGTAGGAGCGAGCTTGATCGCGAAAAACGTATAAGCGACGCGGGTCACCTGAGGGCGCTGCGTTATCGTTGACGATTTTCGCGAGCAAGCTCGCTCCTACAGGGGAGTGGCCAATGTCGGTGAGCAACAACGGAACGCCATTCAGGCTAAGCTGCCCAACATCTGTCCTCTTGATAAGAAGTGATCAGCACCATGGGTAGAGTTGTTGCGGCTGCCGTCTACAGCGCCGGTAAGAAAGTCTCGGATATCACTCTCGATGAAGGCGCGGCCTGGGCCGCCAAACCTGGGCACTTTGTGTGGATCGGCCTGGAAGAACCCAGCGCCCAGGAACTGAACAACCTGCAACGCCAGTTCAACCTGCACGAGCTGGCGATTGAAGACGCCATGGAAAAACACAGCCGCCCGAAGCTGGAAACTTTCGGCGACGCGCTGTTTATCGTCACCTACTCACCGGTGCGCGAGAACGGCAAGCTGGAGTTTATCGAAACCCATATCTTTGCCGGCAACGGCTACATCATCACCGCACGCAACGGCCACTCGGCGTCCTACGGTTTTGTGCGCCAGCGTTGTGAGGCGCGCCCGTTGTTGCTGGAGCATGGGGAAGATTTCGTACTCTATGCGTTGCTGGATTTTGTCACCGAAAACTATCAGCCGGTGAGCGAGGCGATCCACGCCGAGATTGATGAGCTGGAGCGTAACGTACTGTGCAGTTCACTCAACGAGCGCGATATCCAGCACCTCCACGGGCTGCGTCGTGACGTGCTGCGGCTCAAGCGGCATGTGGCGCCGATGGTGGAAATCAGCCAAGAGTTGCAGAAGCTCAGCTTCCCGTTTATCGACAAGAACATGCGCCCGTATTTTCGTGATGTTCAAATCCACGTTACGCGACAGATGGAAGACCTCACCACCCTGCGCGACATTGCCAGCCAGACCATCGAGATCGGTGTGTTGCTGGAGGCTTCGCGCCAGAGCGTGGTGCAGCGCAAGTTCGCCGCGTGGGCGGCGATCCTGGCGTTCCCCACGGCGGTGGCGGGGATTTACGGGATGAACTTCCAGAACATGCCCGAGCTGCAATGGCACTACGGCTATTTTGGGGTGCTCGGTTTTATTACCTTGGGCTGTACCGGTTTATGGGCCAGCTTCAAGCGTTCGGGCTGGCTTTAAGCCTTGGCTTCAGGCTGGTGCGCCACAAAGCGCATCATCCACTCCGCCACGGTCACGCCGTGGTGGTCGCGCTCCAGGCTGGCCACGCCGTTGCTGTAGACCTTTTCACCCAGGGTTGTCTGAAGTATTTCCAGCAACTCACGGGAATAGTCGTGAACAAACTCCGGATGGCCCTGGAAGCACAGCACCTGGTCGCCAATGTGATACGCGGCAAACGGGCAGAATTCGCTGGAGGCGATCACGGTGGCGTTTTCCGGCAAGGTGGTGACTTGGTCCTGGTGGCTGATCAATAGCGTCAGCTCCGGCACCTCGGGGCTCATCCATGGCGTCTTGGCATCCAGTTTGTAGCCGTGGGTGCCCATCCCCCAGCCCTGGCTGGCACGTTCGGCCTTGCCGCCCAGCAGCAGCGCGAGTAACTGATGGCCGAAGCACACGCCCAGCAGCTTGTCGCCGCGCTCATAACGCGTGAGCAGGTAGGTCTTGAGCGTCTGGATCCAGGGGTCGGTACCGAAGGAATCGGCCTTGCTGCCGGTGATCAGGTACGCGTCAAACACTTCGTCATCCGGCGGGTACTCGCCTTGCACCACGTTGTAGACCACAAACTCGGCGGCTATCGGTTGCTTGGCGAACAGGCGCTTGAACATCTGCCCATAGCCTTGGTACTCATCGATCAAAGCGGGACGCAGAATATCGGTTTCCAGGATGCAGACGCGTAGCGACATAAAAAATACCTGACACGGCGATGGGAATATTGCACACCCCAGAGCCTGCCTTGAAATACACCTTCAAAGCAAGCTCCCCTCCTACATTTTGATTACCGGAACACTTCACCCTGCGCGGCCTTTTCCAGCAACAACGCCGGCGGCGAGAAGCGCTCCCCGTACTCCTCGGCGAGGTAGCGGGCGCGGGCGATGAAGTCGTTCAGCCCGTACTGGTTGATAAACTGCAACGCGCCGCCACTCCAAGCGGCAAAACCGATGCCGAAGATTGAACCAACGTTGGCATCCGCCGTGGACATCAACACGCCCTCCTCCACACAGCGCACGGTTTCGATGGCTTGGATAAACAGCAAGCGGTCACGCACATCCTGGGGGGAGATTTGCTTGCCGGGCTGTTCGAACCGGTTTTTCAGCTCAGGCCACAGGTGCTTCTGGCCGCCAGCGGGATAGTCGTAAAAACCACCGCCGGCCGCCTTGCCCGTGCGCTTGTATTCGTTCACCAACAGATCAATCACCGCCGTCGCCGGATGGTTCGGCATAGCCTTGCCTTCGGCCTGCAGGTCCTTGGCCGTTTGCTGTCGGATATGGCTCATCAGGCTGAGGGACACTTCATCGGACACCGCCAGCGGCCCCACTGGCATCCCGGCCTTGCGCGCTTCGGTCTCGATCATCGGCGCCGCCACGCCTTCGCCGAGCATGGCGATGCCTTCGTTGGTAAAGGTGCCGAATACCCGCGAGGTAAAGAAACCGCGACTGTCGTTGACCACAATCGGGGTTTTCTTGATTTGCAGTACGAAGTCAAAACCTCGGGCCAGGGTTTCGTCGCTGGTGCGCGCGCCCTTGATGATTTCCACCAAGGGCATCTTGTCCACGGGGCTGAAGAAGTGCAGGCCGATGAACCTGGCTTGATCAGGCACCGCCGTGGCCAGGCCGCTGATGGGCAAAGTGGAGGTGTTGGAGGCGATCACCGCGTCGGCCCCCACCACGCTTTGCGCCGCAGCCGAAACCTTGGCCTTGAGTGCGCGGTCTTCGAATACGGCCTCGATGATCAGGTCGCAGCCGGCCAGGTCGGCGTCATCCTGCGTAGGATGAATGCGCGCCAGGGTGGTTTCGCGCTGTTCGGCGGTCAATTGCCCACGGCTGACTTTCTTGTCCAGCAATGCGGCTGAATGGGCTTTGCCTTTTTCGGCGGCGGTCAGGGTGATGTCTTTGAGCACCACCTCGATCCCCGCACAGGCACTGACATAGGCGATGCCCGCGCCCATCATCCCGGCGCCGAGCACGCCGACTTTGCGCGTTACATAAGGCGCAAAACCCTGCGGTCGCGAGCTGCCGGCATTGATTTGATTGAGCTGGAACCAGAAGGTGCCGATCATGTTCTTCGCTACTTGCCCGGTCACCAGTTCGGTGAAGTAACGGGTTTCGATCAGGTGTGCGGTGTCGAAGTCCACCTGGGCGCCCTCGACTGCAGCACAGAGGATTTTCTCCGGCGCGGGGAAGCAGCCCTGGGTCTTGCTACGCAAAATCGACGGCGCAATGGCGAGCATCTGCGCGACTTTAGGGTGGGACGGCGTGCCGCCGGGAATCGCGTAGCCCTTGGTGTCCCAGGGTTGCCTGGCCTGCGGATTAGCCAGAATCCAGGCACGGGCTTGGGCCAGCAATGCCTCGCGATCCGCCGCCAACTCATCAATCAAACCCGCTTGCAGGGCCTGGGCGGGCCGCACCTTTTTGCCTTCGAGCAAATACGGCAAGGCTTTTTCCAGGCCAAGCATGCGCACCATACGCACCACGCCGCCGCCCCCGGGCAACAGGCCAAGGGTGACTTCCGGCAAGCCCAGTTGCACTGACTTGTCGTCCAGCGCGACCCGGTGATGGCAGGCCAGGCAAATTTCCCAACCACCGCCCAGGGCCGCGCCATTGATCGCGGCGACCACCGGTTTGCCGAGGGTTTCCAGGCGGCGCAATTGCGCTTTCAATACCAAGACACTGTCGTAGAACGCCTTGGCCTGGGCTTTATCGACCTTGATCAGCTCATTGAGGTCGCCCCCGGCAAAAAAGGTTTTCTTGGCCGAGGTGATCACCACTCCGGCGATCTCGTCCTTTTCCGCTTCCAGGCGCGCGAGGGTGGCCGCCATGGCTTCGCGGTAGGCGGCGTTCATGGTGTTGGCGCTCTGGCCGGGCATGTCCAGGGTCAGTACCACGATCTGGTCCTGGCCTTTTTCGTAACGAATGGCATCGGTCATGACAAATTCCTTAGGCTCAGAGGCGTTCGATAATGGTGGCGATCCCCATGCCACCGCCGACACACAAGGTGGCCAGGCCGTAGCGTTGCTGGCGCACCTCGAGCTCGTCGAGCAAGGTGCCGAGAATCGCGCAGCCGGTGGCGCCCAAGGGGTGGCCCATGGCGATGGAGCCGCCGTTGACATTGACCCGTGCGGCGTCGATGCCCATGTCCTTGATGAACTTGAGCACGACCGAAGCAAAGGCTTCGTTGACTTCGAACAGGTCGATGTCTTCAACCCGCAGGCCGGCCTTGGCCAGTGCTTTGCGAGTGGCCGGCGCGGGGCCTGTAAGCATGATGGTCGGGTCGGTACTGGTCACCGCCGTGGCGACAATACGCGCCCGCGGTTGCAGGCCCAGTTCACGGCCTTTGGCCTCGGAACCGATCAGCATCAGCGCGGCGCCATCCACAATGCCGGAACTGTTGCCCGGCGTATGCACATGGTGGATGCGCTCCACGTGGCTATAGACCCGCAACGCGGTGGCGTCGAAGCCCATCTGGCCCATCATTTCGAAACTGGGATTGAGCTTGCCCAAGCCCTCGAGGGTTGAGTCGCCGCGGATAAATTCGTCATGGTCCAGCAGCACGATGCCGTTCTGGTCGTGCACCGCGATTAACGACTTATTGAAGGAACCGTCTGCCCGCGCCCTGGCGGCTTTCTGCTGGGACTGCAGGGCAAAGGTGTCGACATCCTGGCGCGTGAAGCCTTCCAGGGTGGCGATCAGGTCGGCACCAATGCCTTGGGGCGTGAAGTGGCTGTGCATATTGGTTTGCGGGTCGAGCACCCAGGCGCCGCCATCGCTGCCCATGGGCACGCGGGACATGGACTCGACGCCGCCGACAACCACCAGGTCTTCGAAGCCGGAGCGCACCTTCATCGCCCCCAGGTTCACCGCTTCCAGGCCCGACGCGCAGAAACGATTGACCTGCACACCGGCAACACTGACATCCCAGTCGGCCACCAGCGCGGCGGTCTTGGCGATATCGGCGCCCTGGTCGCCCACGGGGGTGACGCAGCCCAAGACGATATCATCCACTTGGCGGGTGTCGAGGTCGCTGCGTTGCGCCAGCGCCGTGAGCAAGCCGGCCACCAGGTTTACCGGCTTGACGCTGTGCAGGGCACCGTCGGCCTTGCCTTTTCCCCGGGGCGTGCGTATCGCATCAAAGATCAAAGCTTGGGTCATGACATCCTCGAACCGCTATGGGTGTGTGCCCCTACCTTAGGCCCGATTGACACGGTTTCAATGACGGATGCGCTCATTGCTTTTGACCCCCTCGCTCGGACGAACGGTAGGTACCTACGGGAAATGCCTGATTAATCGTTTTAGCTGTCTAGCCCTAGGGCTGGCGCCAAGATGGCAATAAGCCTCATGCCGTTTTTAGCGCAAATACTTCTTAGCTGATATGAAATGAGTCTAAGCCAGAAAGAACGGGCGCTCTAAGGTTGAATCTGTAAGACGCTGCTGCCGGGTTTTGCTGGAGCAGCTGTAAGAAAAGTGCAACGTCACCTCGCGATACTGACTTCAACGGCACGCATTTGACGCTCAGGAATAACAACAAAAGAAAAGGCAGTCAGCCATGTTCAAACAATCGAAAGTACGTCAGGCGGGACTTATCCTGTTCGCCACCACCTTGATTCTGATCTTGCCCAATTTAACCAAGGTTATTGGGTGACACTCCCAGCTTCCGTGCACACACCGCACCAGGCCTGCAGCTTTTGGCAGCACCTGCCAGGACATTGCGCTTAGCGCTTCTGTTGCAGGAGCTGTCTTTTTACCTGCCGTTTTCCGTTATCGTGTGCGCCCTCACTCTCTCGCAACGGGCCTGTGCCTTGAAACCGATCCTCGCCCTTTTTGCCCTGCTGCTGAGTCTGCCTGCGGCGGCGGCACAGTTGACCATCGAGTTGGACCACACCCACAAAACCTGGGAGACCGCCGAGCTGCTCAAGCATCCCGACGCTCAGACGGTGCAGATCGTTGATGATGTGTCCTACAAGCGCAACATGACCTATCGTGCGGTGCCCCTCGCGGTGCTCTTGCCGGGCCTTAAACCTGCGAACCACCTGCAAGCCGTTGCCCTTGATGGTTTTGCCGCCGAACTTGCCGCCGCGCCGTTGCTGGAAAAAAACGGCGCCCGCGCCTGGCTGGCCGTGGAAGACCCGGCCCATCCATGGCCACCGCTGGCAAAGGGCAAGCCCAGCGCCGGACCGTTCTATCTGGTCTGGACCAACCCTCAAGCAGGACGTATCAGCCCGGAACAGTGGCCGTTCCAAGTCTCCAGGTTCAAACAGTTGCAGACGGTTGGCGAGCGTTTCCCGGCGTTATTGCCCGACCCGAAGCTGGCGGCGAACGACCCGATCAACCAAGGCTTCGCGTTGTTCCAGAAGAACTGCCTGGCGTGCCATCGCCTCAATGGCGGCGGTGATGCCCAGATGGGGCCGGACCTGAATGTGCCCTACAACCCCACCGAATATTTCAGTGGCGATTTCCTCAAGCGTTACATCCGCGACCCGCAAAGCCTGAGGCATTGGCCACAGGCGAAGATGCCGGCGTTTACAGCCAGTGTATTGCCAGACAATGAGTTGGATTTGCTGGTGGGGTATCTGCGGCATATGGCGGGCCGCAAATTGTAGGAGCGAGCTTGCTCGCTCCTACAGTTATCAGTTATCGGTCATTGCTGCGGCGCCACAAATACCTTGGCATGCATCTGCTCATGCCCTCCGCCACGGCGCATACCGCGTACCGGGCAGGCGTCGAGGTAGTCCAGGCCCACGGCCAGCTTCAAGTGCCGCTCCGGCCGGGCCAGTTGGTTGGTCACGTCAAAGCTGTACCAGGCGTCATCCAGCCAGGCTTCGGCCCAGGCATGACTGGCCAGGTGCGCGCTGTCTTCGGTGTACAAATACCCCGACACATACCGCGCCGGGATCCCCAGGCTGCGTGCGCAGGCCAGGAACGCATGGGTATGGTCCTGGCACACCCCAGCGCCCCCTGCGAACGCTTGGGCGGCGCAGGTATCGACGTCGGTCACGCCGGGGGTGTAGACCATGGTGTGGTTGAGCGCCTGCATCAAGTCGATAAGCGCCGTGCGGTCGCGACGCTGATGGCAGTTTTGCTCGGCAAACCCGCGCAGGGCGTCGTCGGGCTCGGTGAGGCGCGTGGAGCGCAGGAACGGAAAGGCAGACTGGCTTTCGTGTTCGGCCTCGCGTAATTCATCGATCTCCACCACGCCCCGGGCGCCAATGATGATGGCGTCATGGGGCTCGTCCAGCGTGAGCACATGCAGGATGTTGCCGAACGGGTCCACCTGCGCCCGCACCGGGCGCGGCAGGTCGAGTTGCCAGCTCAGCACGTGTTGGCGCTCGCTGTCATGGGGGGTCAGGCGCAGGTACTGGATGCTGGCGCGCACCTGGTCTTCGTAGTGGTAGGTGGTGTCGTGGCTGATGGAGAGTCTCATGCCGCCTCCAGGTAGGAACTGTAGATGGCGTCGCCCAACTGGCGGACCAAAGGGATAAAGTCGGTCAGCCAGGCATGCAGGCCTTCCTCGAGGATTTCGTCGATGGCGGTAAAGCGCAGGCGCGCATCCATCTCGGCAGCCAGGCGCTGGGCCGGGCGGCCATTGAGGCCTGGCAGGCTGGCGAGGATCTGGTCGATCTCTTCGCTGCAAGCACGCAGCGAACGCGGCACATCGGCGCGTAACAGCAGCAGTTCGGCCACTTGCCGAGCGCCTGGCGCATCGCGATAAATCTCGGTGTACGCCTCGAACGACGACAGTGCGCGCAGCAACGCACTCCATTGGTAATACGCGTGAGCCGTGCCATCGCTGACCGCCGCCGCCTGTTCGCCGGCCATTTCGTAGCGGGCATCCAGCAGGCGCAGGGTGTTATCGGCGCGCTCGATAAAGGTGCCCAGGCGGATAAAGCGGAAGGCATCGTTGCGCATGATGGTGCCGTACGTGGCGCCCCGAAACAGATGGGAACGCTCCTTGACCCACTCACAAAACCGGCTCATGCCGTAATGGCTGAGCCCCTGCTGGGCGATATCGCGAATGTCCAGCCAAGTGGCGTTGATGTTTTCCCACATGTCGGCGGTGATCCGCCCACGTACCGCATGGGCGCTGGCCCGCGCCGCACCCAGGCAGCTGTAGATGCTCGCCGGGTTGGCCGCGTCCAGGGCAAAAAAGTGCAGCAAGCGTTCAGCGTGCAACGGGCCATGGCGCTCGTGGTAATCGTCCAGAGTGCCGGTGATCAACAGCGGCATGGCCAATTCGTGCAGGCCATCGCCGCGCCCGTCCTGGGGCATCAGCGACAGCGAATAGCTGACATCGAGCATGCGCGCGAGGTTTTCGGCACGCTCCAGGTAGCGCGACATCCAGTACAAATCCGAGGCAGTTCTACTCAACATGGCATCAGTCCTCAACCACCCAGGTGTCTTTGGTTCCGCCGCCCTGGGACGAGTTGACCACCAGCGAGCCTTCGCGCAGCGCCACACGCGTCAGGCCACCCGGCACCACGCGGGTGTCCTTGCCGGACAACACGAAGGGGCGCAGGTCGATATGGCGCGGGGCGATGCCGTTTTCGACAAAGGTCGGGCAGGTGGACAAGCACAGGGTCGGCTGCGCGATATAGGCGTGTGGCTTGGCCTTGATACGCGCCCGGAACGCTTCGATTTCTGCGGTTGTAGACGCCGGGCCAACCAGCATGCCGTAACCACCGGAGCCCTGGGTTTCCTTGACCACCAGGTCGGGCAGGTTGGCCAGCACGTGGGACAACTCGTCAGGCTTACGGCATTGAAAAGTCGGAACGTTCTGCAGGATCGGCTCTTCATCGAGGTAGAAGCGGATCATCTCGGTGACGAACGGGTAAACCGATTTGTCGTCCGCGACTCCGGTGCCAATGGCGTTGGCCAGCACCACATTGCCGCAACGATAGGCGGCGAGCAGGCCGGGTACACCAAGCATCGAGTCGGGGTTGAATGCCAAGGGATCTAGAAATGCATCATCGAGGCGACGGTAGATCACATCGACAGCCTTGGGCCCATCGGTGGTGCGCATGAACACACGGTCATCGCGCACGAACAAATCCGCGCCTTCCACCAACTCCACACCCATTTCCCGAGCCAGGAAGGCATGTTCGAAGAACGCGCTGTTGAAACGCCCGGGCGTCAGTACCACCACACTGGGGTTATCCAGGGGGCTGGCGCTTTTGAGGGTGTCGAGCAGCAGGTTGGGGTAATGGTCGATGGGCGCGATGCGCTGGGCCGCGAACAACTCGGGGAACAGACGCATCATCATCTTGCGGTCTTCGAGCATGTAGCTGACACCGCTGGGCGTGCGCAGGTTGTCTTCGAGCACGTAGTACGTGCCGTCGCCATCGCGTACGAGGTCCACCCCGGAGATGTGCGAATAGATATCGCGGTGCAAATCCAGGCCCTGCATTGCCAGTTGGTATTGCTCGTTGGCCAATACCTGCTCGGCGGGGATGATGCCGGCCTTGATGATGCGTTGGTCGTGGTACAGGTCGGTGAGGAACAGGTTCAGCGCCTTGACCCGCTGGATGCAACCGCGTTCGACAACCCGCCATTCACTCGCCGGAATGCTGCGGGGGATGGTATCGAAGGGGATCAGGCGCTCGGTGCCTTGTTCGTCCCCGTAGAGGGTGAAGGTGATGCCGGCGCGGTGGAACAGCAAATCGGCTTCACGCCGGCGCTGGGCCAGCAGTTCGGCAGGGGTGTCGGCCAACCAACGGGCGAACTCGCGATAATGGGGGCGAACCTGCCCTGCCCCATCGTACATTTCATCGTAATAAGTGCGGATCATGCCGTACTCCTTGTCACCCGGACGCAAGAACCTTCGCAAGGCCCGTGCCAGCGGCATAAACACTTGATAATCAAACAGTTGCATAATCCGAAGGGATTTGCCGCACCGTCCTGGTGCGCGCAATTGCCTGGGCCACGCCGTACGCTCCGTTGCAATGCGGCGTTTGGCTATCAACAGCATAGTCAGAGTTGATTTCACTGCCCGCCTGCACATGCGGATAATCGCCCACATCGGTTGAACAGGACGTGTCCTACAGCCAAACCCTTTGCATATTCAGTAACGTATTGACTCGTGTACTGATGACTCCTCGGTCTTCCCTTTCCGCCACCCTATTCGGGTGGCTTTTTTTTGCGCCTGAAACGGCAGATTCCGTTGCGACGGTAGCCCAAACAAAATCGGCCGACCCAAAGGTCAGCCGATACGCTGTGCTGCTCATAAATACCAACTACATGGGTAACCCACGCACCTCCTGCTTGACGCCCCATCCTTCGATGATCCCTCCCAGGGGCTCGACCACCGCTTCAAAGTCTTGCTCGAAGTCTCCTATGCCGTCGTAGGTTGCGAACATGATTTTGCTCAGTTCCAGGTACCAGGCGCCATCGTCGCGCGCGCTGACCTGGGCGTTGAGGGACTCCCCACGAAATCGACCCGCAGCCCTGCGCGCCCGTTCCTCATCCGGGAAAATGGCGTAGAACTCGATGGGGTGAAAACGCGAGAAATCAAAGCCGCCTTCTTTCATGCGGCGCAGTACGTTGGTGCTGATGTCTTCTTGATAGGCTGTGCTCATGAAACGTCCTCCTCACACCGATGGATAGACTTTCCGTGCTTCCTGAAGCCCCGCGCCCTGCTGACGCGGGCACCACGGCATAACAACACCGCAGGAAAACAAGCATGTAGCTGACAAGACCAGACCTTAGCGATTCATTCGCTGATCTCGATTGCAGAGTAGCGTGAAGCTATCGCCGCCACCAGAGGTGCTTGAAGGGTCTATAGAAAATGTTCAGGCCGCGGGTTCGACCTTGAGGTCCTTGATACCATTCTGATCATGCAGGCTCTTGACCGTGGGGTCGGGGACACGGTCGGCAAGATCGTTAAGGTCCAGCTTTTCCAACACCGGCGACACACGCACGCGCACCATTTGTGCGGCTTCTTCCAGCGTCGGCTCATGCTCGCAGTCGAATTGCTCGACTACCGGCTCGCCGCGGTCGTTGATGAAAGAAACATTCCACTTCGGCATCGGTGCCTCCTCGATAAAACCCATAGGTGGGCTTACTTCTATCTGGACCGTGAGGGCTCGCCAAACGTTCCACTCAAGGCCGGAGGCACCGGATCAACTGCACTTATTTTTCAGCGTGTTCTTTCAAGGCTTTCAAGGTGTTGAACGGCGCGTCCACCACAAACTTGTTGGCCAGCCACGACGGCACGCTGCCGCCTGGCTCGGTGTGTACCTGGTAGGTGACTTCGGTCTGGTTATCGCCCTTTGGCACCAGTTTCCAGAAACCCTCCACCTGGGCGACCCGCACGTAGCCTTTTGCTTCAGGCTTGTAGGTCGGCACGCCTTCCAGCTTGCGCGTGACGGTGCCGTCAGCGGCTTTGGTGGTGGTGACGTGGATGTACGAGTCGCGGTCCGTCACAGGGAACGGGGCCTTGAACTGGGTGTAGGTCCAGGCTTCGTCGCCTTTCTTGTCGACGAGCTTCTGGGATTTGCATTCATGGATCCATGCGCAAGCACCGACCACATCTTCCTGCAGCGCCTGGACCTTGGCCAAAGGCGCCTTGATCACGGTCACGCCGCGATAGGCCTTGTACTTGGAACCGGCAATCTCGCTCAGCGACACCTTGATACCGTCTTCGTCCTTGGCGACTTGCCAATCCTCAGCCTGGGCAGTGGCCGCAAACAACAGCGTAAAACCGCACAGCACAGCCACTCGTTTCAGCGAACCCATCGTTGTATTCCTTATTGTTGAAGTTCCGATAGTAAAGCCCATCAAGCCGCCGTCATCTGCTCCCACCAGCCGATCAGGCGGATGGCATCGGCCTGGTCGTTGCCGCACACCTCAATATCGGCCTTGAAATCACTGCACACGGCTGGCCGCTGCGGTTGACCGAACAACTGGCACAGTTGTTCCACCGACAGGTGCACGCAGCGAACGCCAGCGGGTTTGCCCTGAGGCATTCCGGGTAGTGGCGAACTGATGGAGGGGGCAATGCAGCAGGCGCCACAGCCTTCACGGCATTTCATGACCAGCAGGTCCTCGACGACTCAATAGGGATGGCCGGGCTAGAGTACGCCCTTAAACAGCCGTTTTAAAATGGGCCAACAGGAGTTTTTCGCACAAAACAAAAATGACCAACCAGTCTGCGACAGATGGTCGGCAACCTGGGTCACCTGTAGCCCGAAGTTTATTGCTTGAATTCGAAATCCAGCGCAGCGCCTTCAACATCACGGCGCTCTTCGTTACGCAGTTGCAGCTTCATCTCATTGCTGAGCAAGCGGCCGTTGATCTGGAATGCACTATTGTCGGTTGGCTTTTCGCCAAACATCGGCGGCAACAGAGGCACGCTCTTGGGCTTGGGCATGGTGCCGATGGGTTGCAAGTGCCTGACCATGTCCGAAGGCAGGGACAGGTCCAACTGTGCCGGTGGCAGTTTGGTCTGGGCGACCTCATGGGCCGACTTGGACTTGCTCGCCACGGGTGCACGCTTTTTGGTCGAAGCGGCTTTCTTTTGTGCGGCGGGGGCTTTTTTCGCAGGCGCTGGCTGCTTGGCTGAGGTCTTTTGCTCGGCACCGACAGCAGGCTTGCCTTCAGCCACCGGCGCTGCAGCCAGCACGCTACCGGCATTGCACAGGCTCAGCAGACCAAGCATCAACGTAACGCGAAAAATAGAAGTCATATCGCCAACAGCATTAACGGCAGAAGGCCATATGCTCGCTTGTTGTGCGCGGCATGACAAGGGCACAGATCAGTCTTGTCCCCTTTGCTCGCCTCAAAAACCCGCTGCGGCCTCCTGGCACAGCTGGCTGGCAAGCATTCCCAGGGTCATCAACGCCCTCTCCGCCTCGCGGTTCCACGGCGTGCCGCAATTGAGGCGAATGCAGTGGTTGAACTGTTCGGTATTACTGAAGATCAGCCCTGGCGCAATGCTGATGCCTTGTTGCAGGGCGCGCACATGCAGTTCCTGAGTATTGACCCGCCCCGGCAAACTGACCCACAAGATAAAGCCGCCGGTCGGACGGGTCATCTGGGTGCCCTCGGGGAAGTACTGCTGCACCGCCAATTGGAAGGCGCTGAGGTTCTTGCGGTATTCCTGGCGGATGTAGCGCAAATGACGGTCGTAGCCACCATTTTCCAGATAAGCCGCGACGCCCATCTGGGTGACGCTGCATGCCGAGTGCGTGCTGAACATCTGCAGGCGCTGGATTTCCTGCTGGTATTTACCGGCAATCATCCAGCCAATGCGCACGCCCGGCGACAAGGTCTTGGAAAAGCTTGAGCAATAGATCACCCGGTCAAGGCGGTCGTAGGCCTTGAGGGCTTTGGTGCGGCCGAGTTCGAACATCAACTCGCCGTAAATATCATCTTCGACAATCTGGATATCGAAGTCCGACGCCAGGCGCAGCAACTGTTTCTGCCGCTCCTCTGGCATGGTGCCGCCCAGCGGGTTACTCAAGCGCGTGGTCAGCACCAGCGCTTTGATCGACCATTGGTTGGCGGCCAGTTGCAGGGCTTCCAGGCTCATGCCCGTGGCGGGGTCGCTGGGGATCTCGATCACCTTGAGGCCCAGCAGATCAGCCAATTGCAGCAAGCCGTAATAGGTCGGTGATTCAGCCGCGATCAGGTCGCCAGGGCGCGTCAGCACGCGCAACGACATTTGCAAGGCATCGACACAGCCGTGGGTAATCACCACTTCGGAAGGGTCCACTACCACCCCGGCATCGCGCATGCGGATCGCCACCTGACGCCGCAGGGGTTCAAAGCCAGGGCTGAACATGTAGCTGAACGCCCGTGGGCTCTGGAAACGCGTGACCTTGGCCAACTGCTGATGCAGTGCCCGCACTGGCAGGTAGTCGACACTCGGCACCGCCGCGCCCAAGGGAAACACCCCTTCACGGCGCGACTCGACCAGCACCTGCTGGATGATGCTGCTACGGGTGACCAACCCTGGGCGCTCGACCCGTGCGATATCAGGCGTAGGCGCCGTGAGTGCTGGCGTCTGGTGCACGTAGTAGCCCGACTGTGGCCGCGCCCGGATCAGCCCCTGGTCTTCCAGGTTGGCATAGGCCTGCAGCACCGTGGCATGGCTCACATTGAGCTGGGAACTCATCTTGCGCACCGACGGCACGCGCTCCCCCGGTTGGTAGACACCGCGGCGGATGTCCTCAGCCAGTTGCTGGGCAATACGTTGGTAAAGCAACAGATTGGTCATGACGCAGCACTCGATTTCACGGGCATTTTATTTTTGTGTGAAACATACCGGCACAGTTTAGAAGTGTACGGGGACAGTTGCCACAATAGTCGAGCGCGGGCGGGAGTGACAGTAAAAACTGCCGGGGGGAGCTGGGGCATCGCCGAAACGAAATGTGGGAGCGGGCTTGCTCGCGAAGGCGGTGTGTCAGTCAGCACATCCAGTACTGAGCCACCGCATTCGCGAGCAAGCCCGCTCCCACAATTTGGATCTACGTCAGCTATTAGCGCGCAGCGCCCAATTGGCCCTTCTCGTCAGAGAACACAATTTCCACCCGACGATTCTGTGCACGACCACGCTCGGAGGCATTGGCTTCCACCGGGTATTGGTCGCCATACCCCTCGACCTCAATGCGTTTGTCATCGATACCCAGGTCCATCAACAGGTCGGCCACCGATTGAGCCCGGTCGCGGGACAGTTTCAGGTTTTCCTGCTCGCCACCGGTGTTGTCGGTGTAGCCCTCGATGCGCACCCGACGCTTGGGGTTCAGTTGCAGGAATTGCACGATCTTGAGCACCGTGCGGTTGGCCGAGTTCTGCAGCTCCGCTTCGCCGGTGTCGAACAATACGTCGCCCAGGGTCATCACCAGGCCACGGTCGGTCTGGGTGGTGAGGCTGGCGATTTGCGCTTCAACCCACTTGCCCTGCTGTTGCACGCTGGCCAGCTTGTTTTCGCGCAAGGCCAGTTGCAGGCGCTGACGTTCCAACTCCAATTGGGTGCCGCGCTCGGCATTCAGGCCCTGCTGGGTGTGCTCTCGGGCGATGGCGCTGTACCGCTGGCTCAGGTAGGCGTAATGCACCACATCGGAGCCGCTGCCCCAGTAGCTGGACAGGCGATCGGCGCGGGCCAGGGACTCTCCGGCGCGGATCACGTCCTTGGGCGCGAAGCGCAGCACGTTGGCGTCTTCCTTGACCTTTTGAAAGTCATCGCCGGCCTGCTGCAACGCCTGCTCGCTCGTGGGTTGGCTGGCACAACCACCCAAGGCCACGCTGCCCAGCAGCAGTACACAGCTCAGGCCACGGATCATCGGGCTCATTGTGCTTCTCCCAACTGCAGCTGCTTGCGCAGGCGAGTGATACGGGTATTGAGCACGTTCAACTGTTCCTGGCTCTTGCCGGTCAGCACTTTGGCTTCGGCCAGGCGTGCGTCCAGTTCAGCCTGCTCGGCGCGCATACGCGCTCGCTTGTAGGATTGGTCGGCCATGTTGCCCTTGGCCCGGGCGAATTTTTCTTCGGCCAGCTTCAGTTCGGAGGATTCATCGGTGTTGGCCCCGACCGCGGTGGCTTGTTCCAAGGCTTGCTGGGTCAGGCGCATTTGTTCGATCGGCGCAGGATCGGTTGCGCATCCCGCCAGCGCGACAACGGCGAGGGCCGCGAAAAGAGCTCGAAAAATCACTGTAAATCCCTACTTTATTGGGGTGCCGACAGGTTGTTGCAGTTGCGCTTTCCAACGCTCCAGATTGCGCTGCAGCGCGGCTTGAGCGGCACCGGAGGCGGGCAATTCTGTCATCTTTTTCGTCAGCTGTCCGCGAAGCCAAGGATCATTGCAGGCCGAGTTGTGGGAAATCGCCAGGTACAGGCCAGGCTGATCGACAGGCACCTCATGGGCCACCAGGTCATTACTCATGCCCAGGGTCTGGGCCATGGCCATGCCGGAATAGCGCCCAGCCAGCACGTAGTCCACCTCACCGAGCAACAGTTTCTGGAAAGCCGGCGTCACATTGGGCAGGCGTTGCAGGTTGAGTTGCTGGCTGGCGAAGGTTTCGAACTCCGCGCTCAAGCGCGCACGTTCCGAGACTGCGCCTTTGTGGCCGTGCAAATCGGCGGCGGTGGAATAGACCACGGCTGAATCCTTAAGCGTCCATACCAGGTAGTCGGTCTGCATCAGCGCCGGATGGATGTAGTCGAAGTGGTCCAGCTCACCCAGGTTCAGCGATGCGTCGGCGAGAATGTCCATGCGCCCGCTACGCGCTTCATCAAGGGCCAGGGAGCGTTTGCCGCCGTAGAGCAGGTCGATTTTCAGCCCGAGCTCCTTGCCCACTTGTTGCAGCACGTCAGCGGTCGCGCCGATCAGGTGCGTAGGGTCCTGGGGGTCACGCCAGAGAAATGGCGGTGCGTCCGGGCTGCCAGTGATCACCAGACGCTCGCACTTGCCGGCGGCGAGCGTCAGGCTCGGCAGCAGCGTAAGGCTCAGCAGTAAGGCCCAGGGGCGCAGTTCCATGGCAAGACTCTCCCGATCAGTAAAAAAAAACCCGGTCATAAGACCGGGCTCTTTATAAGTGAAGCGGCTGGATTAGACCAGCTTCTCCAATTCAGGTACGGCTTCGAACAAGTCCGCCACCAGGCCATAATCGGCAACCTGGAAGATCGGCGCTTCTTCGTCCTTGTTGATCGCAACGATCACTTTGGAGTCTTTCATACCGGCCAAGTGCTGGATCGCGCCGGAGATACCGACGGCGATGTACAGCTGTGGCGCAACGATCTTGCCGGTCTGGCCGACCTGCATGTCGTTGGGTACGAAACCTGCGTCAACGGCTGCGCGGGAAGCGCCGACCGCAGCGCCCAGCTTGTCTGCCAGGGCGTACAGGTGTTTGAAGTTGTCACCGTTCTGCATGCCACGCCCGCCGGAAACGACGATCTTGGCAGCGGTCAGTTCAGGACGGTCCGACTTGGCCAGCTCTTCGCCGACGAAGCTGGAAGTGCCAGCGTCGTGGGCAGCGGAGACGGCTTCAACGGCAGCCGAGCCACCTTCGGCGGCAACCGGGTCGAAACCGGTGGCACGCACGGTGATGACCTTGACCGAGGCGTTGGACTGCACGGTAGCGATGGCGTTACCGGCGTAGATCGGGCGCTTGAAGGTGTCGGCGCTTTCTACCGAGATGATCTCGGAGATCTGGTCAACGTCCAGCTGCGCGGCAACGCGTGGCAGGATGTTTTTGCCGTTGGAGGTAGCGGCGGCCAGGATGTGGCTGTAGCCAGCGCCAAGCTCGGCGACCAGCGGCGCAACGTTTTCCGGCAGCTGATGCGCATAAGCGGCATTGTCAGCGTTCAGGACTTTGCTCACGCCTGCGATTTTTGCAGCCGCTTCAGCCACGGCTCCAGCGCCCTGACCAGCAACCAGCACGTGGATGTCCCCACCGATTTTAGCGGCAGCGGCCACGGTGTTCAGGGTGGCCGGGGCCAGTACCTTGTTGTCGTGTTCAGCGATTACCAAGATAGTCATGATTAGATTACCTTCGCTTCGTTTTTCAGTTTCTCGACCAGTTCAGCCACCGACTTGACCTTGATGCCCGCGCTGCGTGCAGCCGGCGCTTCGACTTTGACGGTCTTGTTGGTAGAGGCGGTGGAAACGCCCAAAGCGTCCGGAGTCAGCGTCTCCAGAGGCTTCTTCTTGGCTTTCATGATGTTTGGCAGGGACGCATAACGCGGCTCGTTCAAACGCAGGTCGGTGGTGACGATAGCCGGCAGTTTCAGGGAAACCGTTTGGGCGCCGCCGTCGATTTCACGGGTGACCGCAACGCTGTCGCCGCTCACTTCGACTTTCGAAGCAAAGGTGCCCTGGCCGTAACCGGTCAGTGCAGCCAACATCTGGCCAGTCTGGTTGTTGTCGCTGTCGATGGCTTGTTTGCCCAGGATCACCAGTTGTGGCTGTTCCTTGTCGACAACGGCCTTGAGCAGCTTGGCAACGGCCAGGGAGGTCAGCTCTTCAGCGGACTCCACCAGAATGGCGCGGTCGGCGCCCAGGGCCAAAGCGGTACGCAACTGCTCTTGGGCAGTGGTCGGCCCGATGGACACCACGACGATTTCCGTCGCCACGCCTTTCTCTTTCAGGCGTACGGCTTCTTCCACAGCGATTTCGCAGAAAGGGTTCATCGACATCTTGACGTTAGCAAGGTCGACGCCGGAATTGTCCGCCTTGACGCGAACTTTCACGTTGTAATCGACAACGCGTTTGACAGCTACAAGAACCTTCATGGATTCCTCGTTACTCTCCGGTGAAAAGAAAGTCGCCTAGGCGAACCTGGCGGTTGATGCTCATCGGCACACAAGGGCACCTCCAAAGACCTCGGCAGTGACCTTGCACACGGGAAATGACGACCGTTCGTCAGTGGTGACTGAGAGGTCATTCTTTATCGCGGCGTGTAAACTGCGCTCCAACGTTTGGGTGCGCATCACCTTCATTGCCTTCGGCCTGTCTTTGGACGTGCTCTTGAAACCTGCAGTCTGCCTACGGGAAGCGCAAAACCGACCGTATCTTGACCGGAACGCCTATTCTGGTCAATACGGCAAAATGGTCAGTCATAAGCCCCGTTGCTTTGATTTATCTAGGCTGCAGGCAATTCAAACAAACGTTTGTATTGGACGCTGTCAGTGGTCTATATATAATGCGCCACCTAGAGAGACAGGTGGGTGCTGCCTTCGCGCAGAACCACACCGAACCTCCACCCATTAGAAAAAAAAGCCTGTTGAGCCTTGAGTAGGAGATAGCCTGTGGAACGCGAATACATGGAATTCGACGTGGTCATCGTCGGCGCTGGCCCGGCTGGCCTGTCTGCCGCCTGCCGACTGAAGCAGAAGGCCGCCGAAGCCGGTAAGGAAATCAGCGTCTGCGTGGTCGAGAAAGGCTCCGAAGTCGGCGCCCATATCCTCTCCGGTGCCGTGTTTGAACCACGTGCCCTGAATGAACTGTTCCCGGACTGGAAAGCACTCGGCGCCCCGCTCAACACGCCCGTGGTGCGCGATGACATCTATGTACTGCGCAGCCCGGAAGCCTCCACCAAGGTGCCCGACTTCTTTGTGCCCAAGACCATGCACAACGAAGGCAACTACATCATTTCCCTGGGCAACCTGTGCCGCTGGCTGGCCCAGCAGGCCGAGAACCTGGGCGTGGAAATCTACCCAGGCTTCGCCGCCCAGGAAGCGCTGTTCGACGAGAACGGCGTAGTACGCGGCATCATCACCGGCGACCTCGGCGTCGACCGTGAAGGCAAGCCAAAAGACGGCCTGTACACCCCGGGCATGGAGCTGCGTGGCAAGTACACGCTGTTCGCCGAAGGTTGCCGTGGCCACATCGGCAAGCAACTGATCCAGCGCTTCAACCTGGACAGCGACGCCGACGCCCAGCACTACGGCATTGGCCTGAAGGAAATCTGGGAAATCGACCCAGCCAAGCACCAGCCGGGCCTGGTGGTGCACACCGCCGGTTGGCCGCTGGACATCATGGGTAAAGAGAACACCGGTGGCTCGTTCCTTTATCACCTGGAAAACAACCAGGTGGTGGTCGGGCTGATCGTCGACCTGTCCTACAGCAACACCTTCCTGTCGCCGTTCGATGAATTCCAGCGCCTCAAGCACCACCCGGTGCTGGCCCAGTACCTGGAAGGCGGCAAGCGGGTCAGCTACGGCGCCCGCGCGATCTGCAAAGGTGGCCTGAATTCGCTGCCGAAAATGGTCTTCAAGGGCGGCGCGCTGATCGGTTGCGATCTGGGCACCCTGAACTTCGCCAAGATCAAAGGCAGTCACACCGCGATGAAGTCCGGCATGCTCGCCGCCGACGCCGTGACCGACCGCCTGTTTGCCGAATCCGAGGGCGGTGATGAGCTGACCACATATGTCGACAGCTTCAAAGCCAGCTGGCTGTACGAAGAACTGTTCGCCAGCCGTAATTTCGGCCCGGCCGTGCACAAGTTCGGCGCAATCATCGGCGGCGGTTTCAACTGGCTCGACCAGAACATTTTCGGCGGCAAGATCCCTTTCACCCTGCACGACACCAAGCCGGACTACGCCTGCCTGAAGCTGGCCAAAGACAGCCAGAAGATCGACTACCCCAAACCCGACGGCAAGCTGAGCTTCGACAAACTGAGCTCGGTGTTCATCTCCGGCACCAACCATGAAGAAGAGCAGCCGTGCCACTTGAAGCTCAAAGACCCAAGCATCCCGATCGGCACCAACCTGCCGCTCTACGATGAACCGGCGCAGCGCTACTGCCCGGCTGGCGTGTATGAAGTGGTGACCAAGGAAGACGGCGAGAAACGCTTCCAGATCAACGCCCAGAACTGCGTGCACTGCAAGACCTGTGATATCAAGGACCCTTCGCAGAACATCACCTGGGTGACGCCGGAAGGTGCGGGTGGGCCGACTTACCCGAATATGTAAGTCGTTCGCTTAACCAGAAAAGGCTCCCGAGATGGGAGCCTTTTTTGTGGGCGGCATCGATCAAAATGTGGGAGCTGGCTTGCCTGCGATGGCGGTCTTCAGGTGCCAAATGTATAGCTGACCCACCGTTATCGCAGGCAGCTCCCACAATGACCTCGTGGTGTCAGGCGGCCCGCTCTTCCCCCGGGTTGCGCAGGAAATAGCGCTTGTACTCCCGACTGAACTGCGACGTGCTCTGGTACCCCACCTTGTGCGCCGCCTGCGCCACGCTCATGCCTTCCACCAGCAGCAACTGCTGGGCCTTCAATAACCGCAGGCGCTTGAGGTACTGCACTGGCGATAACAAGGTGCAGCGCTTGAAATGCTCATGAAAGGTCGACGCACTCATGTGCGCATACCCGGCCAACGTCTCGATATTCAGCGGCTCGGCGTAATGGGCATGCAGGTGATTCAATGAGGTGGCGATGCGCGAAAACTGCCCCTGTTGTTCCACCAGCGCACGCAACACATCGGCCTGAGGCCCACGCAAGGCGGTGAACAACAATTCGCGCACCCGCGCAGGCCCCATGATCCGGCTTTCCAGCGGATCGTGCAGGCACTGCAACAACCGCTCGACGCAGCCGCGCATGGCATCATCGAGCACCACCGAACTCATCGACTCCAAGGTCTGCGCGGTCGGCGGCGGCCCGGCTTGCATGCCCATGGCAATCACCAACTCGCCCAACACCACGCGGTCGATGCCTACCGTCACGCCATACAACGGTGCCTCGGGGGCCATGGCAAAGGTTTCGCATTCGAACGGCACCGGCATCGCCTGGATCAGGTAATGCCCGGCGCCATACTCCAACGTGCGCGGGCCGAGGTAGGCGACCTTGCTGCCCTGGGCCACGAACATCAGGCTTGGCTCATAGATCTGCGGCCCACGCGCCACATCGCAACTGGCGCGCAGCACCTGCACACCGGGCAGGTGAGTCGGGGAAAAACCATCGCGGGGCGTGAGCCCTTCGATCAAGGAAACCAGCGTGGCATTGGCGTCCAAATGGCGGGTCAACAGCATGGCAAAAAACTTCGCGGATGAGGGATGACAGCATCATCGCAGGTCTGGCGGCCAATATATCCAAACCTCAGGCACTGCCGGACGAATAGGCATGAGACTCGGAGCAATTGCCATGTTCGCGCCAAAGGCCTGCGCGCAGAATTCGCCGCCTCTGCAGTCCAAGCTTTTGTGAGGTTTACTATGTACACCGCCATCGGTTACGCCGCCCAGTCGGCCACCACGCCCCTCGCCCCGATGTCATTTGAACGCCGCAGCCCGCGCGTCGATGACGTGGCCATCGAGATCCTTTACTGCGGCGTGTGCCACTCCGATATCCACCAGGCTCGCAACGAATGGGGCATCGCCGTGTACCCGCTGATGCCGGGCCACGAGATTGTCGGCAAAGTCACCGCGGTCGGCGCCAACGTGACCGCGCATAAAGTCGGTGATCTGGTTGGCGTGGGTTGCATGGTGGACTCGTGCCGTCACTGCGAAGCCTGCCAATCAGACCTTGAGCAATACTGCCTCGAAGGCCCGACCATGACCTACGCCACGCCGGACCGCGTGGATGGCAGCAACACCATGGGTGGCTACTCCGACAGCATCGTGGTCAATGAACACTTTGTGGTGAAGATCCCGGCCAAGCTCGACCTGGCCAGCGCTGCGCCGATCCTGTGCGCAGGCATCACCACCTACTCGCCCCTCAAGCACTACGGCGTAAAGGCCGGCGATAAAGTCGGGATTCTCGGCATGGGTGGCCTGGGCCACATGGGCATCAAGTTCGCCAAGGCCATGGGCGCCGAAGTCACGTTGTTCACACGCTCGGCCAGCAAGGCCGAGGAAGGCCGTCGCCAGGGCGCCGACCATGTGATCGTGTCCACGGATGCCGAGCAGATGAAAGCCGCTGCCGGGCACTTCGATTTCCTGCTGGACACCATCCCGGTGCAGCACGACCTGAACCCCTACCTCGATGTGCTGCGCTTTGACGGCGTGCATATCCTGGTCGGCCTGATCGAGCCGGTGGACCCACCCGTCAACGCTGCCAAGCTGGTGCTGGGTCGTAAAGTCTTGGCCGGCTCGCTGATCGGCGGCATTGCCGAAACCCAGGAAGTCCTGGATTTCTGCGCCGAGCATGGCATTACCTGCGACATCGAGATGCTCGACATTCGCCAGATCAACGAAGCTTATGCGCGCATGATTGCCGGTGATGTGAAGTACCGCTTTGTCATCGACATGGCGAGCCTGAAAGCCTGATCAGGCCTTGGCGCCCAACTCCGCTGACAGCCGGGCTGCGACCTGTTTGATCACAGGGATCAGTTCGGCCATTTTCTCCAGCGGCATGTAGGGCACCGTACTGGCAATGCTGATGCCGGCGACAATGCGCCCGCTGGCATCGCGCACCGGTGCGGCCACGCAGCGGATCGAAGGCTCGTTGTCTTCGAGATCAAACGCGTAGCCACCCTCTACATACTCATGCATGCGCTGTTCGAACTGCGCCCAGGATTGCTCCGGATGCTGCGGCCATTGCAGGCTCTTGCCCGCCGTCGGCAAGCTCGCCTCGTACAAGCGCTGCCACTCCTGCGGCGAATCATCCAGCATCAACGCCTTGCCGATACCGGTGCGCGCCAGCGGCATGCGATGGCCGACCCGCGAGCGCATTTCCGGCCCATTGCGGCCGGGGTTCTTGTGCAGGTAAAGCACCTCGTCGTACTCACGAATCGCCAGGTGAATGGTGTCGCCGGTCAGCGCCGACAACTCATCCAGGTAGGGCACCGCCAGGTTCACCAAGGGCAACTCTTCACGGGCCTGGAACCCCAACTCGATCAGCTTGGGCCCCAGCAGATAACCGACCTGGGGCACCACGCGCAGGTAACGCTCGTCCACCAGGCAACTGGCCAGGCGGTGCGTCGTGCTGCGCGTGGTGCCGATGCGCCGGGCGATCTCCTTGAGATCCCGCGCACCAGCCGCCACCGCTTGCACCACGCCCAGGCCGCGCAACAGGGTCTGGGTACCGGTGGGGGCGGCGTCTTTGACGGGGGTGTGGACGTTTTCCTGCATATCGGGCCTATAAGTATGAAAGCGGGGGCATTATGGCAAATACCGCCCTCCTGAACACAGGAGATCCAAAGTGGGAGCTGGCTTGCTGTGGCGAGGGAGCTTGCTCCCGTTCGACAGCGCAGCTGGAGCCGGCTTTTGGGGGCGCTTCGCACCCCAGCGCAAGCAAGCTTGCTCGCCACAGCAAGCCAGCTCCCACAGTTTGATCTTCACAGGGCGACCATTAACGTTGTTTCATGCGGTCGATTATCACCGCCAGCAACAGGATCGAGCCACGAATCACATATTGGTAAAAGGTATCGATGTTCTTCAGGTTCATCGCATTCTCGATGATCGCCAGAATCAACACCCCGGCAATCACATGGCGGATCATGCCGATGCCACCGCTCAGCGACACCCCGCCCAGCACACAAGCCGAGATCACGGTCAGTTCGAACCCCTGGCCAATCATCGGCTGGCCCGAGGTCATGCGTGACGCGAGGATCACCCCGGCCAATGCGCCGATCAAACCATGCACGGCAAAAATGATGATCTTGGTGCGATCGACATTGACCCCGGCGAGCAACGCGGCTTCCTGGTTGCCGCCAATGGCCATGGTGTTGCGCCCATAGGTGGTGTAATTGAGCAGCCAGCCAAAGAACACAAAGCACAGGACGGTGATGATGATCGGCACCGGCACGCCCAGCAGTTGGCCGTTGCCGAACACGAAGAACCCTTCATTCATCACCCCCACCGCCTTGCCGTTGGAGAAGATGTAGGCCAGGCCGCGCACGATCTGCATGGTCGCCAGGGTGGCAATCAACGCATTGATGCGCAGCTTGGCGATCACGATGCCGTTGATCAGCCCTACCACCAGGCCCATGGCCAAGGCCGCCGACACGCCGAGTACCACGCTGTCGGTGTCGCGCATCACGATGCCCGCCACCACCCCGGCGCAGGCGATCACCGAGCCTACCGACAAGTCGAAGTGCCCTGAGGCCAGGCAGAACAACATGGTGCACGCAGCAATACCGACAGTCGAAATCGCCAGGCCCAGACCGCGCATGTTCAGCGGTGAGAGGAAGTTATCGATGAACACCGCGCTGAGCACAAAAATGCCCAGTGCCGCCAGCAGCATCACCCAGTCATCGAGAAATTTGCGCTGATTGAAACCCGGCCAGAAACCCTTTGCAGTTTTTACCTCAGACATAGCCAAACCCTCTTGTTCTTGTTCAAGCCCGCGACTGTGGCAGCGCCAGTTGCAGCAGGCGCGCTTCATCCGCTTGGGCGCGGGGCAACTCACCGGTCAAGGCGCCCTCACTCATCACCAGGATGCGGTCGGAGATGCCCATCACCTCCGTCAGGTCGCTGGACACCACGATCACCGCAATGCCACTGGCCGCCAGGTTATGGATGATCTGGTAGATCTCCGACTTGGCGCCGATGTCGATACCCCGGGTGGGTTCGTCCAGCAGCAGGACCTTCATCGGCATCGACAACCAGCGGCCGAGGATGGCCTTCTGCTGATTGCCGCCGGACAGGTACATGATCTTCTGCGCCGCGTTCGGCGTTTTGACCCGCATCGCCTGAATCTGTCGGTCGGCGTTACCTTTCTCCCAGCCTTCGCGCAACAGCCAGCCAAAGGTGGAATGGGCACCACGGGCGCTGATGTTGATGTTCTCAGCGACGCTGCCCAGCGGGATGATGCCCTCTTTCTTGCGATCCTCCGGACACAGCAATACCCCGGCGGCGATGGCGTCGCGGGGTGAGCGCAGTTGCAGCGCTTGCCCGCACAGTTCCAGGCTGCCGGCACTGGCGCGCTCTAACCCACTGAGCAGGCGAAACAGCTCGGTACGCCCCGCGCCCACTAGCCCGAACAGGCCCAGGATCTCGCCCTTGCGCACCTGGAAACTGATCGGTTCACGCAGGCCAGGACCGAGCAAGCCGTCGACCTTGAGCGCCACTTCGCCCTGCTCACGCGGTCGGTAATCGTAGATATCCTGGATATCGCGACCGACCATGCAGGTCACCAGCTGATCGTGGGTCAGCGTGTTCATGTCCTCGAACGTGCGCACGTAGCGACCGTCCTTGAACACCGTCACTGCGTCGCAGATACGGAACACTTCTTCCATACGGTGCGACACGTAGAGCACCACTTTGCCCTCCTCGCGCAGGCGCGTGATGATGGCCATCAAGCGGTCGATTTCCCGCGCCGAGAGGCTACTGGTCGGCTCGTCAAACGCGATCACATGGGCGCCACGGGACAGCGCCTTGGCGATTTCCACCAGTTGGCGCTGGCCCAGGGACAGGCGCCCGAGTTTTTCGTCGGGGTCGATTTCATCGGCCAGGCCCTTGAGGCAGGCCAGGGCCTGCTTGCGCAGCAGGCTCCGGTTGACCACGCCAAAGCGTGTGGGTAAATGCCCGAGGAACAGGTTCTCGGCCACGCTCATTTCCGGCACCAGGTGCAGCTCCTGGTGAATCACCGCCACACCGTTGGCGATGCTGTCGGCGGCGCATTTGAAGGCCATGGTCTGCGCGCCGATCTGCACCGTACCGCTGGATGGAATGTAGGCGCCGCCGAGGATTTTCAGCAGGGTCGACTTGCCGGCGCCGTTCTCGCCCATCAGCGCGTGCACCGAATGCGGCCGCGCTTCAAAGCTGATCTGCGCCAGGGCTTTCACACCGGGAAACTCCTTGCCGATGCCATTGAAACGCAGGGCCGCGCCGCTCATTTCCACAGGCCGATCTTGGTCAGTTCTTCCTGGAAATTGGCGCGGGTGATCAAGGTCACTTCGTCCATGGCGGTGTATTTGGCCGGTTCCTTGCCGGTGGTGACCCACTCGTACATCGCCAGCGCGGTGTTGTAGCCCTCGATATGCGGGCTGGGCAGCATGGAGCCGAAGAAGCCGCTGTCGGCTTTCTTCAATTCGCCAATGGCGTCGGTGCCATTGATGCCGATGCCGATGACGTTGGCGGCCTTGAAGCCGGCACTTTCGGTGGCGCGCACGCCCCCGAGCACGGTGTTGTCGTTCATGCCGCCGATGATCAGGTTCTTCGCTCCGCTCGGCAGCTTGACCAAGGCCGAGTTGGTGGCGTCCATGCTGCCGGGGACGTCGAGGGTTTTCAGCGCAGCGGTGAGGATGTGGTCCTTGGGAATACCGGCCTCCTCGAGGGATTTGATCGAGCCGTCTGTGCGCTTCTTGCCGGTGTCGAGCTCGTTGAAGGTGTTGATCACCGCATAGGTGTCCTTCCAGTCCCAACCGCGCTTTTTCGCTTCGGCGGCCATGGCGGCGCCCTGCTTCTGGCCCACCTCAAACGCGGCCATGCCCAGGTACGGCACGTCTTCCATGAAGTTGCCCTTGGCATCGACAAAGCGGTCATCCACGGCCATCACTTTCAAACCGTTGACCTTGGCCTTGGCAACGATGGCCGGGCCCAGGGACACGTCTGGCGGGCAGATCACAAAACCCTTGGCGCCATTGGCAGCCAGGCTGTCGATGGCCGACAAGGTCTTTTCGCCATCGGGCACGGCGATCTTGATCACAGTAAAACCATGCTCCTTGCCGGCTTTTTCCGCGAATGCCCACTCCGTTTGAAACCAGGGTTCCTCGGCCTGCTTGACCAGGAAACCGATCTTCACTTCTTCAGCCGATACCCAGCCGCAGAACGCCATTGCCAGTGCCACGGCACCGAGTGTTTGCTTGAACATGGACCACCTCCTTCTTGTTATTGGAAAACGCTTTAGTCGTGGTACATCACAGACCGCCCGCCATCGATCATCAGGCAAGTGGCGTTGATAAAGGGCGCCTCGTCGGTCGCCAGGAACAGTGCTGTCATGGCCACTTCGATGGGCTGGCCAATGCGTTTGGGCGGGTGCAGGTCGAACGCACGCTGGCGTTCGGCGTGAGGGTCAGGGAAACCGTTCCAGTAATCGACGTTGAGCTGGGTTTCGATATAGCCGGGGGCGATGGCATTCACGCGGATGCCCTTGGGCGCGTACTCGATGCCCAGTGCACGGGTGAGGCCGAGCAGGCCGTGCTTGGCGACGGGGTAAGGAAAGCAACCGGGAATGATGTGGCTGGAATGGGTGGACGCGATATTGATGATGTTGCCGATACCTTGCTCGATCATGTGCGGCAATACCGAGCGGCAGCCGTACCAGGCACCGTCGAGGTCGATGGCGAAACAGCGGCGCCAGTCCTCGTCGCTCATCTCCAGCGGGTCACGGAACACGTTGACTCCGGCACAGTTGACCAGCACATCCACGCGACCAAAGCGCTCGATGGCCAGGTTGACCAATGCCTGCCACTGATCCTTGGAAGTGATATCAACCGGTTGAGCGTAAACCTGCGCACCGTGTTCGCGCCAATGAGCGGCGATTTTCTCGACTTTGTCACCCTGGATATCGGCAATGATCAACCGCGCCTGCTGGGCCTGGAAACACGCAACGATGGCTTCGCCAATGCCTTGGGCGGCGCCGGTGACGATCACCACCTTGTTCTTCAGCCGCTCGCCGTAAGTCGGCTCGGGCACGGCGGGTAGGGACAACGGTTGCGCCTGCATCGCTTCACCTTTTTATTTTTTGTAGTGAGTGCTGATGCTGGCGACTATAAACCCATCGCCTGAAATATCTCAATATATAAATTAAGATCCCATATATTGAGAAAAAACAAAATGTTCGAGCGGGTTAGCTGTGGCGAGGGAGCTTGCTCCCGCTGTCTGCGCAGCAGACTCCAGCTTTTTGGGGGGGCGCTTCGCACCCCAGCGCAAGCAAGCTTGCTCGCCACAGGAAAGCTCACATTCTGGTTTTAGTGTTTACATAAATGAGGCTTCAGCCTTGGGCGAAGTCGCGCAGGGCATCGCCTTCCATGCGATAACGCACCCATTCTTCCTGAGGCTGGGCGCCTATGGATTTGTAGAAGGCGATCGCTGGCTCGTTCCAGTCCAGCACGCTCCATTCAAAGCGCCCGCAACCGTTGTCACAGGCGATCTTGGCCAAGTGGCGCAGCAACTTCTTGCCGGCCCCGCCGCCGCGTTGTTCCGGGTTGATGTACAGATCTTCCAGGTACAGGCAGTTACTGCCCAGCCACGTCGAGTAACTGAAAAAGAACACCGCAAAGCCAATCGGCAAGCCGTCGCGCAAGCAGATCAAGCCGTGGGCCGTGGCGCCTTCGCTGAACAGGCTGCGTTCGATATCCACCACGCTGGCGATCACTTCATGCCGGGCTTTCTCGTACTCGGCAAGTTCAGTGATAAAGGTCAGGATCTGCGCAGCATCGCTGGGCACGGCGGGGCGAATCTCGATGGTCATGGGCGAGCCTTGGGCAAATTCAAAGGCCACATACTAAGACGGTTTGATGGCCGTTTGCAGTGCAATTGCCCTTACCGACACACAAAATCTTACAGGCACAGCAGTACCGTTCGTCGCCATCCCGGCACGATCGTCAAATGCGGGCAGACCAATACAGGGTAAGGACATTAATCATATGGAGACACCCTGATGAAAAATTCCAAATTTGCTGCCCTCGCCCTCACCGGCCTGTTGTCTGCCGCGTCCTTGAGCGCCTTCGCGGCTAGCTCGACCACTGGCCCCACCGATCCAACGCCGGACGCCACTACCGAATCGCAAAAGTCCATGGGCACCGGCCTGGACACCAACGGTGGCGCGATCATCGACAACAGCGCCGACCCACGCACCAAAGGCAACGACACCCAGCGCCAGGCACCGCCTGCCGTAGGCAACGGCAAGATGGGCCCTGGCACGAGCAACAATGAGCCGAAGATCAACAAAGGCGACGACTCGAACATCCCCGGCGCACAGAAACAACCAGCGCCTTGATGCACATTTGGTACGACCAACACCCGACCATTTCCCAGTGAAGAGGTACGCATGAACGTCGATAGAAACCTTGAAAAAGAAGTCCTCACCCGCCTGCTGCACGCCCATCCGCAAGGCTTGGGCAAGGAGGTGCTGGACAATTACCGCGGTGAAAAAGAGGTCGCCAGTGTCTTGGCGTTCCTGCAGGACCGCGGGCTGATCAAGGATGGGCATGTGACCACCGACGACGCCGGCGAATACGCGTTGAACCTGCCGATCAAGCTCACCGCTTCTGGTGTGGATGAGGCGCGCAAGCTCGACGCTCAAAGTACTCAGTAATCCATTTCTGGCCTGGCCCCGCGACTGGGGCCAGAGGGAGTTTTAGCGATGCCTCGTGGAAGCAAAGCCAAATACACCGACGAACAGAAACGCAAGGCCGCTCATATCGAAGACAGTTATGAGCATAAGGGGTTGCCCAAAGACGAAGCCGAAGCCCGTGCCTGGGCTACCGTGAACAAACAGTCCGGCGGTGGTGAAAAAGCCGGCGGATCAGGCCGACGCAAGGCGCCAGCCAAGAAGACCCAGGACCGGCAGGAATCGGCCAAGCGTGCCGCTGCCAGCCGTGAAGGCCACCCGCGCAGCAGTGGGGCTTCGCTGGGTACGCAGACCAAGGAAAGTTTGATGAAAGAGGCGCGGGCCAAGGATATTCCTGGGCGCTCAACCATGCGCAAAGATGAGTTGATTCAAGCGCTGAAAAAAGCAGGTTAGACGCAGAACCCGTTGTGGGAGCGGGCTTGCTCGCGAATGCGGTGTGTCAGTCAGCACATGCTTTAACTGATACACCGCATTCGCGAGCAAGCCCGCTCCCACTGAATTGTGCGTATTTATTCAGCCAGCAATGCGTCGACTTCGGTGACGCCAGGTGAAGTGGCCGGCCCCCAACGCGTCACCGCCAATGCCGCCGCTGCGTTCGCTCGACGCGCCGCCTCAACCGGTTTCAAACCCTTCGCCAACCCGGCAATGAATACCCCTGCATGCGCATCCCCCGCACCATTGCTGTCTACCGCCTGCACCTTGAAGCCAGGTACATGCTCAGTCTCTGCCCCACGCCCTACCCAGCAACCATTTGGTCCATCACGCACAACCAGCAGTGCCTGCAAGTGCTGATTCAGCACGGGCAGCGCCTGACTCATATCCGTCGCCCCGGTAAACGCGAGGGCTTCAGGGCCATTGCTGGTCCAGATGTCGATACGCGGCAACAAGGCACGCATCAACGCCGAGTCCGGCGCCTTGACCAGCGGGCCTGGGTCGAATACCACCACGATCTCTCGCGGCAGCGCCAGCAGCCAGTCAAGCAACGGCTGCGCCTTACCTTCAAGCAGCAAGCTGTAGCCACTGACGTACACGTAATCATCGATACGCGGGACGATCTGAGCCAAGTCGTCGGCGCTCAGCTCACCCTCGGCGCCGAGATGGGAGATGAAGGTGCGTTCGGTGCTCGCTTCAGTCAGCGACACGCACAACCCGGTATCTTTGCCAGCGCTGGCCGCCAAGGCCATTTCAACACCTTCGGCCTGCATCGCGGCACGCGCCAGCTCGCCAAAGCGCCCATCGCCATGGCGGCCCAGATAAACCACCGGCAACCCATTGCGCCGTGCCGCAGCCATTACGTTGAAACCGCCACCGACTTGGAAACTGGCGGAGTTGGCCAGCACGTCACCGCCGCTTGCCGGCAGGGTGTCGAGGCCCATGACCAGGTCGACAATGACCTGGCCGGTGTGCAGCAATCTAGACATTGGCGCTCTCTGCTAAAGCCGGACGACGGTCAGACGCTCCGCCCAAGACTGCATATATTCCGCCAGCCACCACGAAGGTCACGATCCAGCCCAGCCCGTTGTGGCCCAGCCAGGAGTCGGACAGCGGCCCGGCAAACCAGATGTTTTCGGCGGTGGTGCCGATGGTGGTGAAGCTGAACCCCAGCACAATGGCCACGGCCCAGGCGCCAAATGCACGCCACTCCACGCCACCGCGATACCAGTAGGCACTGCTGGCGCTGACGTCCAGCAGGTCGGTGGGGCTGTAGTAATGACGGTGAATCAGGTCGACCACGAAGATCCCGACCCACGCCGTGATCGGCACCGCCAGCAACGAAATGAAGGTAATGAACGGGCCATAGAAGCTATCGGCGATCAGCATGAAATAGATGGAGCCGGCAAAAATCGCCACGATATCGACGATCACCGCATGCACGCGCTTGACCTTCAAGCCCAGGGTCAGGGTAGTGAGGCCGGCCGAGTACACCGACAGGTTGTTCGACAGCAACAGGCCGCCGAACGCGGTGATCAGGTACGGCACGGCCATCCAGGTCGGCAGCATGTCGCGGATCGCGATGATGGGGTCGGTGGCCGATGCCAGGTCATTGTTACCCACCGACAACAGGCCACCCAGGGTGATCAGTAGCACCAGCGGGATACCTGCACCAAACGCGGCGGAGGCCACCAGGCGCACGGCCTTGACGCTGCGGTGCTGGTAACGCGACATGTCTGCACCGGCGTTGGCCCAACCGATACCGGTACCGGCCGCCATGGTGCCTACGCCAATGATCATCGCGCTCAACGGCGCCGGGGTGGCGTTGAACACCGCGCTCCAGTCGATGGTGGCACACAGAAAGCCGCCCACCAGAATGTTCAGGCCGCCGAATACGTAGGTGGCCCACTTCTGGATCACCAGCAACGTGGCGTGGCCCAGGCCCGATACGGCCAGGGTCAACAGCACGAAGATGGCAATGAAGATCAGGGTGAGCACCGGCGCGCTCTTGGCCTCCACTGCCGAGCCGAACAGGATGGAGCTCAACGACAACAATACGAAGGCTGCGGTGGTGGTGTTGACGGTTTCCCAACCCAGGCGGGACATCAGCGACACCAATGTCGGGCCGATATTGCCGCGCACACCGAAAATGGCGCGGGACAAGGTCAAGCTGGGCGCACGACCACGGCGACCGGCGATGGAGATGATGCCCACTACGGCAAAGGACCCCGCGGCGCCAAGAATCGCGACGATGATCGCCTGCCAGATGGCCAGGCCACGAAACGCCACCAGCGTTGCACCAAGGGGCAAACCGAGGATGCTGATATTGGCCGCGAACCACACCCAGAACAGTTGCAGCGGATGACCGTTGCACTCGCCTTCCGGGACCGGTTCGATGCCGCGTGTTTCCAGTTGCCCGGCGGTTTGGCCGGAAGAGGGGCTGCTCATTAAGGGGTGCTCCTGGTGCCTGTATTGTTGTTGTGGTTGTGGCAGCGAGTCGAATCGTTATCCGGTCTTCCTGACCCAACGCTTTTGAATGTGGGAGCTGGCTTGCCTGCTCCCACATTTAGTTCCGTGTTTATCGCAAGGCCAATAACCCTTGAGCCAGCGGCTGCAAGTCCAGGCCATTGACCCGCTTGACCTGTTCAACCAACGCCTCAGGCCAGCACTGCATGCCCAGGCACGCCCCCAGCATGGCGCCGAGGATCGCGGCAATGGTGTCGGTGTCGCCGCCCAGGCTGGCCGCCAGGCACAGGGCTTCGAAGGCATTCATATCACCCGACGCCACTTGCTGGGCCAAGGCAAACGAGACCACCACCGATTCCTGAGAAGCCACCGAAGTACCGATCAACTCGTAAAGCAGGTCGGCAAACAACGCTTTATCGCCGCTGCCGACGCTCAGGGTGCGAGCCCAACTGATGCGGGTAGAAATGCGTCCGCCCGCGATCCAGTGACCATGGCTTTCGGCCTGTCGGGCAATCTGGGTCCCGATATTCAGGGCTTCCCCCAGGTCCACGCCATTGATGCCAGCCGAGACCACCGCCGCCACGGCCGCAGCGCTGGAAATACCCAGGCTGGTGTTATGGGTGACCTGGCACGCCTGGATCACCGCCTGGATAAACCGCCCCGGGTCGCCAACATCGGCGGCGACGCCCACCGGGGTGATGCGCATCGCCGCGCCATTGGTGGTGCCGTAGCGCCCGGATTCTTCCGGGGTATGGCCGGCGAGGATCATGTCAATCGCGCGCTTGGTGGACGGCCCGAGCAAGTCCTGGGAACCCTTGGCGCGCATCCCTGCTTCCCAGTCGATCAGGCGCTGGGCAAGCACGGTGGGCTCGATATTGCCCTGGCCTTGCACCAGTAACTCGGCAACCAGGATGGCTTGTTCGGTGTCATCGGTGATGGAACCGGCAGGCATGTTGGGCGCAATGGGCTGGTCCGCGTCGGCGTCTTCCAAGGCGGTGATGGCACCGAAGCGCTGTTGGACCTGCTCGCGGCTCAAGGATTGGGTGGGCATGCCCAAGGCATCGCCCAGGGCCAGGCCATAAAAGGCGCCAAGTGCGCGATTTTCTCGGCTCATTTCGACGCTCCAAACTGCAGATGCAGGCGAAAGTGCAACGGGTCAAGCAGGCTTTCGACATGCTCCATGAAACGCTCGCGACGATCATAGGTGGTGCGCGACGCCTTGAGAAATACCGTACCGCTGGGGCGCCCGAGTAATTCGGCGTCTTCATCGCTCAGGGGTTCAGCACCGATCCACTGGTCGCCGTCGGCCCCGACGTAGCCGTAGGCGGCCAGAGTGATGGTCAGGGAATTATCGATCAGCCCAATGTGGGGCAGGTTTTCCAGATCGCCAACGGCCGGCATCAACGAGCGTTCCAGCGACACCGCTGTACCGTCAGCCGTGCGCCGGAGGCGGTCGAGGGTAATGAACTGGTCGGTGCCGAAACGGCTGAACAGATCCGGGCGCGTCACGGCTTCGAAACGCAGGACGTCGGTGCTTACTTGGGCGCCCGTATCGGCCAAGGCCTGGGCCCAACCGCTGCGTTGGTCCAACACCATGCCGTCAAAGGTGACAATCGAACCGACGCCGCTCTGGGTGGCGATGTAGTTGCGACGCTTGAGCTCGGCCAGCGCCTCGCGCAGCGTGCCGCGGCTGACCGCAAACTCCTCGGCCAGTTGGTGCTCGCCCGGCAACAGAAAGCCGTCGGCCATGACTCCACCTTCGATACGGCGGATGAGCTCATCGACGACGCGTTTTTTCTTATCAAATCGAACATGTCTAATCATGTACAAATTGATAACCGAAAGCGCGCGTTTACCGCAAGAGGATTATTTCAGGCTGAAGGCAAAAACCGCCTCAGGGCTCCAGGCCGATGGGGAAAAACTCCCCGTTGCTCCAGACGCCAAGCCAGTTCTGACCGTTGATCGGACGGCTCACCGCCAGCTCCACCAACTGGTAAAAAACGTTGCGATGCACCAGGGCTTCGAGGTTGGTGCGAACGCGCACATAGGGGGCGGGTTCCTGGGTGATGGGGTCGGTGACCACCCGCAGCGGGTGTTCGAGGCCTGCCTCGACCTGTTCGTCGACGTTGGTGGTAAAACGCAATACCTGGCTTTCGCCCTGCCCTTGCACTTCCACTGTCACTGCAACAAAGGGTGCGTCATCGACACGGATGCCGACCTTCTCCACGGGCGTCACCAGGAAATAATCGTCGCCATCGCGGCGGATGATGTTGGAGAACAACTTGACCATCGGCTTTCGCCCGATAGGTGTGCCCTGATAGAACCAGGTGCCATCGCGGGCGATGCGCATGTCGATGTTGCCGCAGAAATCCGGGTTCCACAGATGCACCGGTGCCGGCCCCTTGCCCTTGGGCAGTTGGGCCAATAAATCATTGGCCTTGGCGGAATCGGTCATGGCGGGCTCCTCTGTCTTACTGATCACTCATACCCAGCAAACCGCGGGCATATTGCGCCAGGGGGCGAGCGATCAAATCTTGTGGCGATGTGTCGTGGAACGTCAGTAAACCGCCACGACTGCGAATACGTGCAGTATCAATCAAATACTGGGTGCTGGTCTCGATCAACATGACTTGGATCACCCCGCTGTCCAGGCCAAGGCGGTCCAGGGCTTGCTGGTCGGTCCACTCGTCGGCGTTGCCGATACGGTCATCGGCTGCCGCAAAACGGCAATACAGCAGGTAGTGAGCACCGACGGCACGGGCTTCGGCCATGGCCTGTTCAAGACCTTCGGGCTGGCGGGCGCGACGCACCATAGGGAAATATTCAACGAAGCCATTGAATGCTTCCTCGGCCACCACATTGGGCCGCGGGTAGGCGCTGCCCGGCGGCACGAAGGCGCCTTGGGCAATAAACACAAAGGAGTCCGGCTGTATGCGCACCGAGGCGGTACGCCGCGTATCGCTGTGATCGAGCAGCCCGGCATCGCTCATCTGATAGCGGGTGCCTTCGGCCATATCACTGACGGTCATGCAACCGCCCAGGGCCAATGACGCCAGCAGCAAAACCAGACTACGCATCCTAATCCTCCAGAGGCCGGTGACAGGAAACCGGCGAATGGGGCGTGGGATGCAGAATCCGCGCCATTCAGCTGCGCCACAAATCAAATGTGTGAACTCGCAATATCTAGCTTAGCCACCAATGATCTTCATGATCGTGGCACCGCCGGAGAACGCCACTTCCTGCTTGTCAGCCAAGGCCTTCATCAACAAGCCCTGCAACGCTGGCAACGCCTGGTGACGCGGTTGATCGAGCAAGTCACCGACATAATGGCGATTGCTGGAGGACAGGCACCCATGCAGCCAGCCGGTGGAGGACAACCGCAACCGCGAACAGGTGCGGCAGAACGGCACACTCTCGTTGGCGATCACACCGAAGAAGCCCTTGCCCGGCACTTCGTAGCGTACCGCCGTCGCATCGACGGGTGCGTTGGCTTGCAGGTATTCATGTTGCTCGCCGATCAAGCTGAGCAGCTGTTGCAAGCTGACGAACTGTTGCAGGAACGCGTTGGAGTCTTTGGCCAGGTGCCCCATGCGCATCAGTTCGATAAAGCGCAGCTCGTATCCTCGCGCCAGGCAGTAATCGAGCAACGGCATCACCTGGTCCAGGTTCTGGCCGCGCAACGGCACCATGTTGACCTTGATCTTGATTCCGGCAGCACTGGCCTGGTCCATGCCATCGAGCACGGTGGCCAGGTCGCCGCCACGGGCGATGCTGCGGAAAGCGTCGGCATCCAGCGTGTCGAGGGAGACATTGATGCGCCGAATACCGGCTGCCACCAGCAACGGCAGTTTACGCGCCAGCAGTTGGCCGTTGGTGGTCAGACTGATGTCGCTCAGGCCCATCTGCCCTACCGCCCCCATGAAGGCTTCCAACTTGGGGCTGACCAACGGCTCACCGCCGGTAATGCGCAAGCGCTCGATACCCGCCGCTTCGATCAGATAAGCCACGCCTCGGGCCATGGCCTCGGCCGACAGTTCATCCTGGGCAGCCACCAGCCGCTTGCCGTCAGGCACGCAATAGGTACACGCATAATTGCAGGCTGAAGTCAGGCTGATCCGCAAATTGCGAAAACGCCTGCCTTGACGATCAACGATCATGGATCACTCCGGCAGAGGATAATTCGGGCGCGCTAAAAGCTGACTCATAAATCAGCTTTTAGCAAGGTCCTTGCCTGAGTATATTCCTGGGTTACTGCGCCTGGCAGTAAATCGTTGCGCCATCACTGTGGCGAATGACTTACGTGGCAGGGGTGTCGCCGCTCTTCTCGGCGCCCGGCAGTTCCGGGCTGTGCTTGCGCTTGTTGCCCATGCGCACGCCGATGTCCATCAGGAATTGGAAGAAACCTTCCTGGTCTTCCAGCACATTGCTCCAGAACGGCGAGTGGTACAGCGCCACAGCGCCATGCACCAAGGCCCAGGCGGCGCAGTAGTGGAAATACGGTGGCACGTCTTCAAGCTTGCCTTCGCTGATACGGCCCTTGATCAGCAGGGTCAGGCGTTCGAAGTTCGAGGCGCGGATCTTGTGCAGCTCCTCGACCATCTCCGGCACCTGGTGACCTTTGACCACCTTCTCTTCCAGGCGGTCGAACAGGCGGTAGCGCTGTGGGTCACGCATGCGAAACTCGAAGTAAGCGCGGGAGAGGGCTTCCTTGTCTTTGTCGACATCCGCCGAGTGCAGCAACTCGTTCAAATCGCGCTCGTAGTCAAGCATCAGGCGCAGGTAGATTTCGGCCTTGGACTTGAAGTGTTTGTAGATCGTGCCTTTGCCGATACCCACGGCATCCGCAATCATCTCGACGGTGACGCTGTCTTCACCTTGTTCGAGGAACAGCTTGAGCGCGGTGTCGAGAATTTCCTGCTCACGGCGGCGAAATTCACGGACCTTACGGGGTTCTTTGTGCATGAGGAAGAGTCTGCAAAGGTCGGAAATAGGGAGGGTTGCGCAGGGCCATGGATACGTGGCGATACGATTTACCCGGTGCGAGGGATTATCCCGACTGAACGGTCGTTGGGCAATGTCTATGTGAACCCGTCAGGCACATAACTTTCAATGCGCCAACGATTTCGCCGTTATCAGTCAGAAATAATACGCAACACCTGAACCTGCCCATCAGCGCAATGAGAACTCAAGCGAAGGCCGCGTATTCCAAATCTGTTTAAAAAACGATCAATCACGACTGGACTGAATGGGATAGTGGTCAATACTTCAACTGTCGGCGCGACATCTCCCCCAAGTGACGCGTCGACCTGGGTACCGACGGACTGCGTGCCCTTGTTTTACTCCTAATGGTCTTAGCCCGGATTCCCCCCCCAGAACCCGGGTTTTTTTTGCCTGGGATTCGGCCGCCCTAACCGGCTACGTGGGCCAGCGGGAACAGGCGCTTGAAATTCTCGGTAGTCTGCTCGGCAAAGCGTTCGTACGACTCGCCGCGCAGCATCGCCAGGTAATCAGCCACGTCACGTACATATTCGGGCAAGTTCGGTTTGCCACGATGGGGGATGGGAGCCAGGTACGGCGAGTCGGTTTCCACCAGCAGGCGGTCGGCGGGCACCTGGCGGGCCACATCGCGCAGCGCGTCGGCATTGCGGAAGGTGACGATGCCCGACAGGGAAATATAGAACCCCAGGTCCAGGGCCGCCTTGGCCATGTCCCAGTCTTCGGTAAAGCAGTGCAACACGCCAGCCTGCGACAACGCGGCTTCACGCAGCAAAGCCAGGGTATCGGCACGGGCGCCTCGGGTGTGGACGATCACCGGCTTGCCCGTCTGCTGGGCGGCTTGCAGGTGCAGGCGGAACGAGGCCTGCTGCAACTCGGCAGCTTCAGGCTCGTAGTGATAGTCCAGGCCGGTTTCGCCAATGGCCACCACTCGCGGATGGTTGAGTTCGCCCAGTAGCCAGTCCAGAGCCGGCGCTTCGCCTGGCTTGAGGTCCAGCGGGTGAATGCCCACCGAGCAATCGACGTCGGCGTAGCGATCAGCCAGGGCTTTGACGTCGGCGGCGTTGTCGGCGCTGACGCCAATGCACAGGAAGTGCCCTACCCCACGCTGGCGGGCAGCTTCAAGGGCGACGTCGAGGGAGCCGCCGTGCTGGGCAAGGTCGAGGCGATCAAGGTGGCAATGGGAATCTACGAGCATAGGAATCTGAGCTTAAGTCACAAAAGAGGTAGGGCCAACGATACACCCGTCAGCCACGGAATTTAACGGCGCCCGAGCAGGCCGACCCACTGCACCAGCAATGCCTCGAGCAACAGCACGCGGTTGAGGTTGGCCTTGCCGAGGACTTTCTGGCGCTGGGCGAGGATCCAGTCCTGGATGTTCAGCACTTTGTCCTGGGCACTTTTTTGCGCCAGGTATTGCACGACCTTGCGCATATCCGCCAAGCCCAGGCCGTTTTCATCCTGGGTGAGCTGGTAGCGCAGGATCAGGCTGGACCAGTCGCAGAACCAGTCGAACAACAGCAACAGCGGAATATCTTTCCAGGCGCTTTCGGCCAGTTGCGTGGCGGACAATTCCTGCTTGAGCAGCTTCTTCACGCCATCCACGACCAGTGCACGCTGTTCGCGCACGCCCTGAGCCTGCAGCTTCACTGCCGCCAAAGGCGAGCCGGCCGCCAGGGTCAGCAACTCGCCTCGTTCTTCTGCGCTGCATTCCGGCAACGCCTGCGCCAGCCATTGCAGGCTCATGGCCTCGCTGGGCAACGGGCAAGCCTGCTGCACGCAACGGCTGCGAATGGTCGGCAACAAGCGGCTGGACTGGTGGCTCACCAGCAACAGCACGGTATCGCCGGACGGCTCTTCAAGGCTTTTGAGCAAGGCGTTGGCCGCGTTGATGTTCATCGCCTCAACCGGCTCAATCAGCACCACTTTGCGCCCGCCCATCTGCGCGGTCTGCACCACGAAGCTCACCAGGTCGCGCACCTGGTCGACCTTGATGGCCTTGTCCGCTTCCTCGGGCTCCAGCACATAGTTGTCCGGGTGACTGCCAGCCTTGAGCAACAGGCAGGACTTGCACTCGCCACATGCCTCCAGATTGACCGGGCGTTGGCACAACAGGCTGCCCATCAGGCGTTCGGCGAGGTGGCGTTTACCGATGCCCACCGGCCCATGCAGCAGATAGGCGTGGGCGTGCTGGGCGCGCCCCGCCAGTTGCTGCCAGAGGCCGTCCTGCCACGGGTAGGACTCAGCCACGGCTACGCTCCAACAGAGTGGGCAGCAGCGCGTCGATAGCCTGTTGCACCTGACTCAGCGGCTGGGCGGCGTCCAATAGATAATAACGTGCGGGTTCGGCCTTGGCGCGCTGCAGGAAAGCGCTGCGCACCGCATCAAAAAAGGCCTGGCCTTCCAACTCGAAGCGATCCAGACGACCTCGCGCACTGGCGCGGGCCATGCCCACTTCCACCGGCAGGTCGAACAACAGGGTCAGGTCGGGGCGCAGATCGCCTTGCACGAAGGTTTCCAGGGTGGTGATGCGCTCCATGGACAACCCCCGGCCCCCACCCTGGTAGGCGTAGGTGGAATCGGTAAACCGGTCGCAGATCACCACGGCCCCCCGCGCCAGGGCCGGGCGAATCACTTCGGCCAGGTGCTGGGCACGGGCGGCAAACACCAGGAGCAACTCGGTGTCCGGATTCATCGGCTCGTCACCCGGGGTCAGCAGGACGTCGCGAATGCGCTCGGCCAACGGCGTACCACCCGGCTCACGGGTCAGCACCACCTCGATGCCCTGCGCACGCAGGCGCTCGGCCAGGTAGTCACGGTTAGTGCTTTTGCCGGCGCCTTCCGGGCCTTCCAGGGTAATAAACAAGCCAGTCACAGGCAGTCCTTAGTCAGAGTCATTGCGGGCTTTGCGGCGCGGTAGTGTCCGGCGCGGGCTCGATCGGAGCGTCGGGGGTAGGCGCATCGCTGGAAGGTACCGAATCTTCCAGCGGTTTCACCACCGGTGCCGGGCTGGAACGGTAATCGGCACGGCGCTTGAGTTGGAACTCACGCACAGCGGCATTATGCGCATCCAGGTTATCCGAGAATATATGGCTACCATCGCCACGGGCGACGAAGTACAGGCTGCTGCCCGGTACCGGGTTCAGCGCTGCGTGGATGGCCTCGCGGCCGACCATCGCGATGGGCGTGGGCGGCAGGCCGGCGACCATGTAGGTGTTGTAGGGGTTGGCTTCCTTGAGGTGGGCGCGGGTCAATTTACCGTTGTAGCGCTCACCCAGGCCGTAGATCACGGTGGGGTCGGTCTGCAGCAGCATGCCGATCTTCAGGCGACGCACAAACACACCGGCAATCTGCCCGCGCTCCTGAGGCACCCCGGTCTCCTTTTCCACCAGCGACGCCATGATCAGTGCTTGGTAAGGGTCGGTGTAGGGCGCGTCAGCGGCACGCTTGCTCCACTCCTGGGCGAGTACATCGTCCAGGCGGTTGTAGGCTTTTTTCAGGAACTCGACATCAGTCATGCCGCGGACAAAACGGTAGGTGTCGGGGAAGAACCGCCCTTCAGGAAACACACCTGGGTGGCCAAGCTTATCCATCACTTCGCTGTCAGTCAGGCCCGCGAGGGTCTGCACGATCTTTTCATGCTTGGCCAGGGCGGTGCGCACCTGACGGAAATTCCAGCCCTCCACCAAGGTCAGGCTGTACTGCACCACTTCTCCGCGCTGCCACAGGCCGATCAAACCCTCGGCGGTAAGGCCCGGGCTCATGCGGTACTCGCCGCTGTGCAGTGGCTGGCCTTCGAGGTTGAAGCGCCAGTACAGACGCAACCAGAATGCATCGTCGAGCACGCCGTCGGCTTCCAGACGATTGAAGGTGCCCGTCGGCGTAGCGCCAGCAGGTACATCGAGCAACTGCTCCTGAGGCAGCTTCAGGGGCTGCTTGAGGGCAGAGTCGAGTTTCCAGGCAGAAAAGCCCACGAGCAACGCCGCCGAGATCAGGCTGATCTGCAGCAGTAACACCAGTTTTCGTATCAACTCAAATATCCAATAGCGCGCGAACAATGCCCTGCAGTTTACGGGTGAGCGGCCCAACCGGCCAGCTCATCGCAGCGCAGCCTCGCACCGGCCAAATGCCATAAACGCTGTTGCAGACGAAGACTTCATCGGCCTGTTGCAACTGCTCCACACTGATGTCGGCCACGGCCACCGGGACGCCCAGCGCTTGTGCCTGGGCCAGAACTTCGGCGCGCATCACGCCCGCAACGCCACAACGGCTCAGATCAGCGGTTAGTAACAAGCCGTTGCTCACCAGGAAAAGATTGCTGAATATGCCTTCGATCACCCGGCCAGACATATCCAGCATCAGGCCTTCGGCATGTTCGGCATCTTGCCATTCGGCACGCGCGATCACCTGCTCCAGGCGATTGAGGTGCTTGATACCGGCCAGCAACGGCTGCTGCGCCAAGCGCGTGGCACACGCGAACAGGCGCACGCCTTCGACTTCATGGGTAGACGGGTAAACAGCGGGCGCGCTGCCCTGCAAGATGCGGCGCACCGGGGCGCCAGGGTTGATGCCGTAACCGCGCAAGCTGTCGCCACGGGTGAGGATCAATTTGAGAATACCGTCGCCAAGGGTGGCGGCGAAGCTCAGTACTTCGTGGCGAATCAACCCGTGATCCACCACCAATGCCAAACGCCGGCAACCCTCTTCCAGGCGTTGCAGGTGACGGTCGAGCAGCAACGGCTGCCCGGCCTTGACGGCGATGGTCTCGAACACCCCATCGCCATAGGCCAGGCCGCGATCTTTCAGGGGCACGCTGTCCGCTGGCTGACCGTCGACCCAGCTGTGCATCACTCGGCGAACCGGCGGAACACCAGGGAACCGTTGGTGCCACCGAAACCGAACGAGTTGGAAATCGCCACGTCGATCGGCATGGGCTGCGCTTCGTGGGGCACGAAGTTCAGGTCGCAGCCTTCGTCCGGCTCATCAAGGTTGATAGTCGGCGGAGCGACCTGATCCCTGATTGCCATCACACTGAAGATCGCCTCGACCGCGCCCGCCGCACCCAACAGGTGGCCGGTCATGGACTTGGTGGAGCTGACCGCCAGCTTATAGGCGTGCTCGCCGAACACCGACTTGATGGCCTCTGCTTCCGCCAGGTCGCCGGTCGGGGTCGAAGTGCCATGGGCGTTGATGTACTGCACCTGGTTGGGGTTGACCTTCGCATCGCGCAGGGCATTGGTGATGCAACGCGCAGCACCCGCTCCGTCGGACGGCGGCGAGGTCATGTGGTAAGCGTCGCCGCTCATGCCAAACCCGATCAATTCGGCGTAGATAGTGGCACCACGCGCCTTGGCGTGCTCCAACTCTTCGAGCACCAGCGCACCGGCACCGTCGGAGAGCACAAAGCCGTCACGGCCCTTGTCCCACGGACGGCTGGCACGGGTCGGCTCGTCGTTGCGGGTCGACAGCGCACGAGACGCGCCGAAGCCGCCCATGCCGAGGCCGCACGCGGCCATTTCGGCGCCGCCGGCGATCATCACGTCGGCTTCGTCGTAGGCAATGTTGCGTGCCGCCATGCCAATGCAGTGGGTACCTGTGGTACACGCCGTGGCGATTGCGTAGTTCGGTCCCTGTGCACCCAGATGAATGGACAGGAAGCCGGAAATCATATTGATGATCGAGCCCGGTACGAAGAACGGTGAAATTCGACGTGGGCCAGTCTCATGCAAAGTGCGGCTGGTTTCTTCGATATTGGTCAGACCGCCAATACCTGAACCCATGGCCACGCCGATGCGGTCACGGTTGGCGTCGGTGACTTCCAGGCCGGCGTTACGCACAGCCTGAAACCCGGCAGCCAGGCCGTACTGAATGAACAGGTCGAGCTTGCGGGATTCTTTGATCGAGAGATATTCCTCGACATTGAAGCCCTTTACCGAGCCGCCAAAACGGGTGGAATAGGCAGAAAGGTCCGTGTGTTCGATCAGACCAATACCACTGCGGCCAGCCAGAATGCCCTGCCAACTGCTCGGCACATCCGTACCCAGTGGCGACAACATACCCATACCGGTGACTACGACGCGTCTACGCGACACAGCACTCTCCTTTTTCTAATGACGACACTTTTCATCGCCGCTAAAGAAAAAACCGCACGCCTTTACAGCAGTGCGGTTTTTCCCTGACAGCAAGCGACGACTACAAACTATTACGCCTGGTGGCTAGTAACGTAGTCGATGGCAGCTTGAACAGTAGTGATTTTTTCAGCTTCTTCGTCCGGGATTTCGGTCTCGAATTCCTCTTCCAGAGCCATCACCAGCTCAACGGTGTCAAGGGAATCGGCACCCAGGTCTTCTACGAAGGAAGCAGTGTTGACCACTTCTTCTTCCTTAACGCCCAGTTGCTCGGCGACGATTTTCTTGACGCGCTCTTCGATGGTGCTCATACCTTGTTTAACTCCTAATGGACAAATTCAGGCAGCTGGCCAGTGGGTAAGTGTATAGAAAGCCATTTCAGCTTTTCAACTGAAAGCTTCACCCTGTACCCGGTCGGCCACCTGCCTATAAATTAAGTTGCAGCTTTATAACGGATTTTAGACAGCTCGTATGACATTTTTTTGAAGCGATCCGTCACAATTTAACTCATGTACATCCCGCCGTTAACCGGGATTGTAGCCCCAGTCACGTATGCCGCACCGTCAGATGCCAGGAAAGTGACCACATTCGCGATCTCTTGGGCCTGGCCCAGACGGCCCAGCGGAATCTGCGTCAGCAAGGCTTCGCGCTGTGCTTCCGGCAGTTCGCGGGTCATATCGGTGTCGATGAACCCAGGGGCCACCGAGTTGACCGTAATCGACCGCGAGCCGACTTCACGCGCCAGTGCGCGGCTGAAACCTTCCAGGCCGGCCTTGGCAGAGGCATAGTTTACTTGGCCTGCGTTGCCCATGGCACCCACTACGGAGCCAATATTGATAATTCGGCCCCAACGCGCCTTGGTCATGCCGCGCAAAACGCCCTTGGACAGGCGAAACAGACTGTTCAGGTTGGTATCGACCACGTCGTACCACTCGTCGTCTTTCATGCGCATCATCAGGTTGTCACGGGTGATCCCGGCGTTGTTCACCAGGATAGCCGGTGCACCGAACTGAGCAGTGATCTGGGCCAGTACGGCAGCCACGGACTCATCGCTGGTCACATTCAGTTCAAGACCGGTACCTTGCACGCCGTTTTCCTTCAGGGTCGCGGCGATACGCTCGGCGCCCGAGGCGGAGGTGGCGGTGCCGATCACAACGGCGCCCTGACGGCCCAGCTCCAGGGCGATCGCCTGGCCAATGCCACGGCTTGCGCCGGTAACCAGTGCAACTTTACCTTGCAGACTCATGCAGGCTTCTCCTAAGTACGGGATTCAGGCCAGTGCCGCGCGAGCGGCAGCGAAGGCTTCTGGGGTATTGAGGTTGGCGGTCGACACACCGTCGGCGCAGCGCTTGTTCAAGCCGGCCAGGACTTTGCCCGGGCCGCACTCGACCAGTTCGGTGGCACCGTTGGCGGCCAGGGTCTGGACCGACTCAACCCAGCGAACTGGCTTGTACAGTTGCTCCAGCAGATCGCGCTTGAGGGTGTCGAGGTCGGCGGCCACGGCCGCGCTGACGTTCTGCACCAGCGGGATCTGCGGCGCCTGCCAGTTGATGGCAGCGATAGACTCGGCAAAGCGCTCGGCCGCCGGGCGCATCAGTTCGCAGTGGGACGGTACGCTCACCGGCAATGGCAGCGCTCGCTTGGCGCCACGGGCCTTGCAACCCTCGATGGCACGCTCGACGGCCGCCTTGGCACCGGCGATCACCACCTGACCTGGGGAGTTGAAGTTCACCGCGCTGACCACTTCGCCTTGCGCCGCTTCGGCGCAGGCCTCGATCACCACTGCGTCGTCCAGGCCCAGGATAGCGGCCATGCCGCCCTGCCCGGCCGGAACGGCTTCTTGCATCAGTTGACCACGACGCTCGACCAGCTTGACCGCTTCAGCCAAGGTCAGGCTGCCGGCGGCCACCAGGGCGCTGTATTCGCCCAGGCTGTGGCCCGCGACGAAGGCAGGGCGTGCGCCGCCTTCTGCCAGCCACAAGCGCCACAGGGCGATCGAGGCGGTCAGGATGGCCGGCTGAGTTCTATCGGTTTGGTTGAGCAATGCTTCCGGCCCTTGCTGGGTCAGTGCCCACAGGTCGTAACCCAGGGCGTCGGAAGCTTCCTTGAAGGTGTCCAGGATCAGCGGGTATTGCGCGCCCAGCTCGGCCAACATGCCGAGGGACTGCGAACCCTGCCCTGGAAAGACGAATGCGAGGGATGTAGACATGTAACAAGCCCCTAATGATCTGGTCGTCAAAAATGCTCGCGCCTACGGTGGGCGCGAACGAAACTGACTGATTGGATGGTCAATTGAACTGGCCGGTCACATTTAAGCATTCCCGGGCCAATTCGCCTAAGGCAACAGATCCTCGAGACGGCCGTGCAAGCGTTGCGGCAGGTTCTCCTGAATCTCGATCAAGGCCCGTGCAATTGCACTTTGAAAGCCCAGCACACCGGCCGAGCCATGGCTTTTTACCACAATGCCCTGCAAGCCAAGAAAGCTTGCACCGTTGTGCCGTGCTGGCGCCAGGTCAGCCTGCAAGCGTCGCATCAGGGGCAACGCCAAAGCCCCCACCATACGTGACGCCAGGTTGCGCTTGAACAAAGCTTCAATACGCGTGGCAATCATGGTTGCCAGGCCTTCGCTGGACTTGAGCAGGATATTACCGACAAAGCCGTCGCACACCACCACATCAGCTTCACCACGGTACAAACCATCACCTTCAACAAAGCCGATGTAGTTCAAGCCCCGCGCGCTTTGTAGCAAGGTGGCGGCAAGCTTGACTTGCTGGTTGCCCTTGATGTCCTCGGTACCGATATTCAGCAGGGCAACCCTGGGCCGGGCCACGCCCAGCGCTTCGGCGGCCACCGAGCCCATTACGGCGAACTGCAGCAGGTGCTCGGCGCTGCAATCAACATTGGCGCCCAGGTCCAGCAGTTGGCAATAGCCTTTCTGCGTCGGGATCGCCGCCACCATCGCCGGCCGATCAATACCCGGAAGGGTTTTGAGCACATGCCGCGACAAGGCCATCAACGCGCCGGTATTACCGGCACTGACACAGGCTTGCACCTTGCCATCACGCAATAGCTCAAGGGCCACCCGCATTGAAGAATCGGGTTTGCCACGCAGGGCAACCGCCGGCTTTTCATCCATGCTGATGGTTTCGCTGGCTGGCGTAATCGTCAGGCGCGCGCGATCCACCGCCGGATGGCTGGCAATCAGTTCTTCAAGTAGGGAGGGTTGACCGACGAGGGTCAGGTGCAGCGAGGGCGTGGCAGACAGGCTGGCAATGCAGGCCTGAACAATGCTGCGGGGACCGAAGTCCCCGCCCATTGCGTCAATCGCGATGACTTGAGCAGACAAGTGATTACTCGTCAGCGCCCTTGTCGATCACTTTACGGCCACGGTATACGCCTTCTGGCGATACGTGGTGACGCAGGTGAACTTCACCAGTGGTCTTTTCCACGGACAGGGTGCTAGCCTCGAGAGCGTCGTGCGAACGGCGCATGTCACGGGCGGAGCGGGATTTTTTGTTCTGCTGAACAGCCATAATTGATTAACTCCTAAACGTTTGGGTCACGCTTTAACTGCGCCAATACACTGAACGGGTTGGACCGCGTTACCTCGTCCTCGCTCGGCTCGGCCTCGTCATCGAGACCCTCCGGCTGCTGGCATTCTTCCGGATGATGAGCAGGCACAATGGGCAAGGCGAGCAAAAGCTCCTCCTCGATCAGTGCATGCAGATCCAATGGATCTTCGCCCAGTTCCAGCACGTCATAACCTTTCGGCAACGACTGGGTATTCGCACCCTCTTTCACCACAGCATAACTGCATTCGCTGTGGATCGGCAGGGTGACCAGCTCAAGACAACGCTGGCAAACCATTTTGACTTCGGTGTCGATAACGCTGTGGATTACCACAGATTTACGTTCATCTCGTTCAAAAACGAATTTCGCCTGCACCGTACCGACAGTGTCGGAAAGCGGGTCGCAGAGTCTCTCCAAATCGGCCAGCAGCACTTCACCTTGAAGGGTGGTGCCACGATCAGCCAATTTGCGCGGGTCAACGTGAGGTGGAATCGGGTCATTCAACATAGGCGCAGCATTATAGGGATGCACCCGGCCATGTCAAAGGAAATTCAGCCCTGTGCGTCAGCCGGTCACGTCGCTAGAATCGGCGACTGCCTTGAGGAGACGTATATGCTGCCTTTATTACTCGCGTCCAGCTCGGTTTATCGCCGGGAATTACTGAGTCGCCTGCACCTGCCGTTCACCTGCAGCTCGCCGGATATCGACGAAAGCCACCGCCCGGATGAATCCGCCATCGAACTGGTCAAGCGCCTGGCCGAACAAAAGGCCCGCGCCCTCGCCGCCAGCCATCCTGGGCATTTAATCATTGGCTCGGATCAGGTCGCCGCACTGGAAGGCCGGATCATCGGCAAGCCGCACACCTTCGAAAATGCCCGCGAGCAATTACTGGCTGCCAGCGGCAAGCGTGTGAGCTTTCTTACCGGGCTGGCACTGCTCAACAGCGAGACTGGGCGCTGCCAGGTGGACTGCGTGCCGTTTACCGTACACATGCGTGAACTGGATGCAGAGCGTATTGAGCGCTATCTGCGAATTGAACAGCCGTATGACTGCGCAGGCAGCTTCAAAGCAGAAGGGCTCGGTGTGAGCTTGTTCCGGAGCACCGAGGGACCGGATGCGACCAGCCTGGTTGGGCTGCCACTGATTCGACTGGTGGACATGCTGCTGACCGAAGGCGTACAGATCCCTTGAAACCCTCGTAAAGCAATGTGGGAGCTGGCTTGCCTGCGATAGCGATGTACCAGGCGACACTTATATCGACTGATCCATCGCTATCGCGGGCAAGCCCGCTCCCACAGTTGATCTACACCTAGCTTGGAATTTCAGCGCAGGGACGGCCCCTGGAAGCCCATGTACAGGGCTAGCTTCTCCGCCACACTGGCACCGAGCTTCTTGGAGAAGCGATCAAACGGCGATTCCTCGACCGTAAAATCCACCAACTCCTTCTCACCCACTACATCCCGCGCCACCGAGCTGGCGCTGCCCAAGCCGTCAATCAAGCCCAGCGGCAATGCCTGCTCGCCCGACCAGACCAGGCCGGAGAACAGCTCCGGATGCTCTTTATCTTTCAAGCGATCCCCACGCCCCTGCTTGACGCTGGCGATGAACTGACGATGGGTAGTGTCGAGCACGCCCTGCCAGAACGCGGTTTCATCCGCCTTCTGCGGCTGGAAAGGATCGAGGAACGACTTATGCTCACCCGAGGTATAGGTGCGACGCTCGACCCCCAGTTTCTCCATGGCACCGACAAAACCGTAACCGGCCGCCGTCACACCGATAGAACCCACCAGGCTGGCCTTGTCGGCATAGATCTGGTCTGCAGCACTGGCAATGTAATAGGCACCCGAGGCACCCAGGTCGGAGATCACGGCATAGAGTTTGGTATCCGGATGCAAGGCGCGCAGACGACGAATCTCGTCATACACATAACCCGACTGCACTGGGCTGCCACCTGGGCTGTTGATGCGCAGGATAACGCCCTTGACCTTGGCATCCTCAAAAGCCGCGCGCAGGCTGGTGACAATATTGTCGGCACTGGCGGGCTCCTTGTCGGCAATCACGCCGCGCACTTCGATCAAGGCGGTGTAGTGACTGCCACGGGTGGCGCTCTTTTCCATGTCCATCAGCGGACTGAACAGCGCCAGCATCCCAAGCAGGTACACAAAGGTCAGCAGCTTGAAAAAAATCCCCCAGCGCCGCGAACGCCGCTGTTCCTGGACGCTGGCCAGGAGGGTCTTCTCCAAAAGCTTCCAGCTTTTACCATCACTGCTCTCGGCCTTTTCAGGCGCCTTCCACTCGTCACTCATGCCATTAACCCCAGCAAAGACTTATCGGGCCCGGCTGAGCCAGGCCTGCAGTTCGGAAAAATGATCAATCGTCAGCCTCGGTTCGTACTGCTGCAACGCCTCGGCAGACTGGGCGCCGTAGCTGACGGCGACACTATCCATGCCCGCATTGCGGGCCATCATCAGGTCGAAAGACGCATCACCCACCATCAATGCCTCGCGTGGCGTAACGCCACAGTGCGCAAGGATCTGCTCCAGCATCAAGGGATGAGGCTTGCTCGCGGTTTCATCCGCAGCCCGGGTGATATCGAAGTAATCATCCCAGCCGTGAGCCTTGAGCACACGGTCCAGGCCGCGACGAGCCTTGCCGGTGGCGACCGCCAGGTGATAACCCTGGGCACGAAACGCTTGCAGCGATTGCACCACGCCTTCAAACAGCGGCGAAGGGGTAGCTTCCAGCGCAATGTAGTGGTCGGCGTAGTGCTCGCGAAACGCTACCAACTCGGCGTCGCTGATGTCGGGGTACAGGGTGCGAATGGCTTCAGGCAAACCCAGGCCGATAATGCCCTTGACCGCCAGGTCCGTGCACAACTCAAAGCCCGAGCGGGTCGACGCCATGTGCATGGACTCGACGATGCGGCCAATGGAATTGGCCAGCGTCCCGTCCCAATCGAAGATCAGCAGTTTGTAATCAAGGTGCGACACTCAAACGCTCCACGGTCTTGGCCCACATTTCATCGACCGGCGCCTGCAATTTCAGCTCGCCGCCATCGGGTAGCGGCACGGTGAGCATGTAGGCATGCAGGAACAGGCGCTTGCCGCCCAGGTCGCGAATTTCCTTGGAGAAGTCCTCGTCGCCGTACTTGGTGTCACCCGCGATACAGTGGCCCGCATGCAGGGTATGCACACGAATCTGGTGAGTGCGGCCAGTGACCGGCTTGGCCTCCACCATCGTGGCGAAGTCACCGAAGCGACGCAGCACCTTGAACAGGGTCAGGGCCTCTTTGCCCTCCTCGTCCACTTCGACCATGCGCTCGCCGGAGCGCAGGTTGCTCTTCTGCAGCGGCGCACGCACGCTCTTGATCGAGCTGGCCCAGTTGCCGCGCACCAGCGCCATGTAGCGTTTGTCCACGCCGTCGCCACGCAGGGCGGTGTGCAAGTGGCGCAACATGCTGCGCTTCTTGGCGATCATCAACAGGCCGGAGGTGTCACGGTCCAGGCGGTGCACCAGTTCCAGCTCCTTGGCATCCGGGCGCAACTGACGAAAGGCTTCGATCACGCCGAAGTTCAAGCCACTGCCACCATGAACCGCAATGCCACAGGGCTTGTTGATCACGATCAGCTTGTTGTCTTCGAACACGATCGACGCTTCCAGGCGCTGCAACAACCCCTGGGCCAGCGGTACCGGTTCGTCGCGTTCAGGCACGCGCACGGGCGGCACACGGACGATATCGCCCGCCTGCAGCTTGTACTCAGGCTTGATGCGCCCCTTGTTCACGCGCACTTCGCCTTTACGCAAAATGCGATAAATCAAGGTCTTGGGCACGCCTTTGAGCCTGGCCAAAAGAAAGTTGTCGATGCGTTGGCCGGCATATTCCGGCGAGACCTCAAGCAGCTGGACGCTGGGGGTCGGGGGGGTGGTAGTCGTCATGGCGGCGATGATAACAATTTTTTATGGAATTGAAGCACTTAATCATTACTGCTATAGTCGCGAACGCCGCCAAAAGCGGCCTGGACAGAGGACATGCGGCAAACTGCCGGCCCTGACCATCGCAATTCATCAGGACGCGAGGCCGTCCTACGGGGCTTTCGCCACCCAGGAAGGCTCAAGATTGTAACAAGCGCAGGTGACATGAGGCCTGAAGCGAGTGCAGAAAGCAGAGTGAATACTCGTCTTTTGCGCCGATATTTACGGCCAGTTCACAAAGTGCAGTCAGTTTTGAGCCAGACCATGGCGAATGCTTCGGAAACAACGCCTGTTAAGAGCTGAGTGAGAGCGCAACCGCCCACACCTAGTCTTGTTTAGCCATGAGCGTGGACTCCCCATTGGAGAACACGGTAAATGCCAACCCGCTGCGGATTCTGCGCGCGGCAGCACCCGAATTATCAGGGATACGTGTAGGGTGGAGATGCACAACCGTCGGACTGTGTAGCACTAGGCTTGTTTTAGACGCTTCATCTCGTCCACAGTCGCCGGTTGATTCCTCCTCCTGACCTTAGCTTTTGTTGAAGTGGTGCCTTTGTCACCACCGCTAACGAGCAGGACGCGTCCGTCGCGATACCGGCCCAATTGGCCGATTTTGCTGGACACTGGAGTGGCCAACCACTCTTGACGCACCTGACACCGACCGTGAGAAGTCGTGTGTGCCGAACGCCGTTTCCGGCAGCCCGGAAACCGACGGTACAACATGAAAAGAATGCTGATTAACGCAACTCAACCCGAAGAGTTGCGTGTTGCACTGGTAGATGGCCAACGTCTCTACGACCTGGACATCGAATCCGGTGCACGCGAGCAGAAAAAGGCCAACATCTATAAAGGCCGTATCACTCGCATCGAACCAAGCCTTGAGGCTGCCTTTGTCGATTTCGGCTCCGAGCGCCACGGCTTCCTGCCCCTCAAAGAAATCTCCCGCGAATACTTCAAGAAAGCCCCTGAAGGCCGCGTGAACATTAAGGACGTCCTGAGCGAAGGCCAGGAAGTCATCGTCCAGGTCGAAAAAGAAGAACGTGGCAACAAGGGCGCAGCCCTGACCACCTTCATCAGCCTCGCCGGTCGTTACCTGGTGCTGATGCCGAACAACCCACGTGCCGGCGGTATTTCCCGTCGCATCGAAGGCGAAGAGCGTAACGAACTGCGTGAAGCGCTGAACGGCCTGATCGCACCGGCCGACATGGGTCTGATCGTGCGCACTGCCGGCCTTGGCCGCAGCAGCGAAGAAATGCAGTGGGACCTCGACTACCTGCTGCAACTGTGGACCGCTATCAAAGAAGCGTCCCTGGATCGTTCCGCGCCGTTCCTGATCTACCAGGAAAGCAACGTGATCATCCGCGCCATCCGCGACTACCTGCGCCAGGACATCGGCGAAGTGCTGATCGACAGCGTTGAAGCCCAGGACGAAGCCCTGACCTTCATTCGCCAGGTGATGCCGCAGTACGCCAGCAAGATCAAGCTGTACGAAGACAGCGTGCCGCTGTTCAACCGTTTCCAGATCGAAAGCCAGATCGAGACCGCCTTCCAGCGCGTGGTCGAACTGCCTTCCGGCGGCTCCATCGTGATCGACCCGACCGAAGCCCTGGTGTCCATCGACATCAACTCGGCACGTGCGACCAAAGGCAGCGACATCGAAGAAACCGCCCTGCAGACCAACCTGGAAGCGGCTGAAGAAATCGCCCGCCAGCTGCGCCTGCGTGACATCGGCGGCCTGATCGTGATCGACTTCATCGACATGACCCCTGCCAAGAACCAGCGCGCCGTGGAAGAGAAAGTCCGCGAATGCCTGGAAGCTGACCGCGCTCGCGTGCAAGTCGGCCGCATCTCGCGCTTCGGCCTGCTGGAAATGTCCCGTCAGCGCCTGCGCCCCTCCCTGGGCGAGAGCAGCGGCATCGTCTGCCCGCGTTGCAACGGCACCGGCATCATCCGTGACGTTGAATCGCTGTCCCTGGCGATCCTGCGCCTGATCGAAGAAGAAGCCCTGAAAGACCGCACCGCCGAAGTTCGCGCACAAGTGCCGATTCCGGTTGCCGCCTTCCTGCTCAATGAAAAACGCAACTCGATCACCAAGATCGAACTGCGCACCCGTGCCCGTATCGTCATCCTGCCGAACGATCACCTCGAAACGCCGCACTTCGAAGTCCAGCGCCTGCGTGATGACAGCCCGGAAGCCCATAGCGGGCAGTCCAGCTATGAAATCGCCGCGGCTGCCGCCGAAGTCGAAGAAGTCCAGCCAGCCGCTGCGACCCGCACCCTGGTTCGCCAGGAAGCCGCGGTGAAGACTGCACCGGCCCGTGCCAACGCACCGGTACCGACCGAAGCTGCCGCCCCGGTTGCCGCGCCGGCCGCCCTGCCTGAGCCAAGCCTGTTCAAGGGCCTGGTGAAGTCGCTGGTCAGCCTGTTCGCCACCAAGGAAGAGCCTGCTGCCCCGGTTGTGGTTGAAAAGCCTGCCACCGAGCGCCCAGCACGCAATGAAGAGCGTCGCAACGGTCGCCAGCAGAGCCGTAACCGCAATGGCCGCCGTGACGAAGAGCGCAAGCCTCGCGAAGAACGTGCCCCGCGTGAAGAACGCGCACCACGTGAAGAGCGTGCGCCTCGTGAAGCCCGTGAAGACACCCCGACCGTAGCCCGTGAAGAACGTGCACCGCGTGAAGAGCGCGCCCCACGTACCCCACGCGCTCCACGTGAAGATCGCAAGCCGCGCGGCGAGCGTGAAGAACGCGTGCGTGAACTGCGCGAGCCTCTGGACGCGGCACCTGCCGCTGCCGCAGCCGTTAGCACCGAAGAACGCCCGGCCCGCCAGCCGCGTGAAGAACGCGCACCACGCGAAGAGCGCCAACCGCGCCCGCCACGTGAAGAGCGTCAACCACGCGCCGAGCAAGCCGCTGCTGCTTCCGAAGAAGAAGTACTGACCGGCGAAGAGCAGTTGCAGGAAGACGGCCAGGACAACGCCGAAGGCGATCGTCCACGCCGCCGCTCCCGTGGCCAGCGTCGTCGCAGCAACCGTCGTGAGCGTCAACGTGATGCCAACGGCAACGTAATCGAAGGTTCGGAAGAAACCGGCGAAAACGCAGAAGCTGCCAACAACGAGCCAACAGGCGCCGAACTGGCTGCCGGCTTGGCCGTTACCGCTGCCGTTGCCAGCTCGGTCATCAGCGCCCCTGCTGAAGCCCAGGCTCACGAGCAAGCCGAACGTGCTACCGCTGCCATCGAAGACACTGTTGCCGTAGAAGCGCCAGCCGCCGAAACCCCAGCGGTTGAAGCGCCGGTTGTTGAAGCGCCAGTCGTTGAAGCCACGACCCCTGTCGAAGCCCCAGTGGTTCCGGAAGTGGAAGTAGCCCCGGTTCGTGATGCACAGCCAGAAACCGACGTGGTTGCCGTTGAGCCAGCTCCATCGGTTGAGCCTCAGCCAGTAGTCGAAGCGGCTGTAGAAACTCCGGTGGTCGAAGAAGCCGCCCCGGCTGTGCGTGAAGTTCGCGAAGAACAGACCGCCTTCCAGTGGACTGCCGAACCGGCTGCACCGGTTGAAGCGCCAGCGCCTGCCCCAGTGGTAGAAGAAGCACCGGCACCGGTTGCTGAAGTCGTCGCCGAGCCAGCCCCAGTGGTTGAGCCTACGCCGGTTGCTGAGCCTGCGCCCGTGGTTGAAGTTGAAGCCCCAGTGGTTGCCGAAGTGGCCGCCCCAGTGGTTGAAGCTGCGCCTGCAAGCGCCCTCACCGAAAACGGCCGTGCGCCGAACGACCCGCGCGAAGTGCGTCGTCGCCGCAAGGAAGCCGAAGCTGCTGCAGCCGCAGCCAAGGCGGTAGAGCACGAGGCCCAGGAAGCAGAGCACGAGCCTAAACCCCTCGTCTGATTCCATAAGTCACTAAAAAGCCCCGCCTGAGTGATCAGGCGGGGCTTTTTTATGGCTGATTATCTCGACCTAGAATGCAATCACTGTGGGAGCTGGCTTGCCTGCGATAGCGTCGATTCAGCCAGCGTGGCGGTGACTGACACACCGCTATCGCAGCAGAGGTATCTACACAACTTTGTGAGCTGTAACGGCAGACGGTAACCACGATGCGAAGCGAGTCGCTCTTGATCTGCTTTTGATCTTAGGCGCCCCGTCAAACCACGCTGGCCGGAATTCGACAGGGATTTGGAGGGTAAACCGGCAGGGATGCCGGTTTAGCCGCCGTCAGGGCGGAACCCTAAGTGGCCGTTACCGCAGGAGTGGATATGTACACAATCCAACTGTGTTGACTGTCAGGCCGCTATCGCAGGCAAGCCAGCTCCCACATTGGACGGTGGTGCGTCAGGTAGATAAGCGCCGGCTATCAGGCCGTTACGGGAGCAAGCTCCCTCGCCACAGGTCCAACGTCGGCTCTAAGTAGATACCTATGGCTATCACAGGCAAGCCAGCTGCCACACTTAACCTGCAGTAAAACTCAACCGTTGCGGCACATCCACATCCCAAAGCACACCAGGATCATCTACCTGCACCTCTCGCACCTGTGTTTGTGCAAATAAAGGCCTGGCCCCAAGATCCCCACTCAGAGCCATCAGCGCCGGCCCAAACGTGTGATGGAAAGCCACCGGGTGCCCGTACTGCCCGGCAGATACCGGCACAGTGACGCCCTCCACGCTGGCAATCACCCGTTCGATACTCGATGACTGAATAAACGGCATATCCCCCAACACCACCAGCCACCCATCCGCTGCATCGCTGGCCTTGACCGCCGCCGCAATGCTGTCGCCCATACCGGCCGATTCCAGCAGCAGGACCTTGCAACCATGCGCCTCAGCCAGCCGAATAACCTCAAGGCGCTCCGGCGAGGTCACCACCCAGCGTTCAACAAGCGTCGCCGGCAGGTTCACCAATACCTGCTCGATGACCGGCCGAGTAACGCCATCCAGCCCCACGCTGGCGGCGAGCAATTTGTCTTGATCCGCTCCGGCTTCAGCGCGAAAACGACTGCCCTGCCCCGCCGCCAGCACAATCGCCGTCACCGTCACTCAGCCACCACCGCCATCGGTTTCTTCTGCATCGGTGCCACACCGTTCTTGATCGCAACAATTTCCGCCATCAGCGACAGCGCAATTTCCGCCGGCGTATGGCTGCCGATGTGCAGGCCGATCGGCCCGTGCAAACGTGCGATGGCGTCCGCCGACAGGCCCAGCGCGGCCAGGTTCTCCCGACGCTTCTGGGTATTGACCCGCGACCCCAGGGCGCCGATATAGAACGCCGTGGAGTTCAGCGCCGTCAGCAACGCCATGTCATCCAGACGTGGATCGTGGGTCAGGCAGACAATGGCCGTGCGTTCATCGGTATGGATGTTCAACACCGCCTCGTCGGGCATGCCCGGCACAAAGCGTCCATGCTGGTCTTCCCAGCCGTAGACGAACTCTTCGCGGGGGTCGCAGATCAGCACTTCGAAATCCAGCAGGCGTGCCATTTCCGCTACGTAGCGCGACAGCTGCCCGGCGCCGATCAACAGCAGGCGCCAGCGCGGGCCATAGATGGCGCGCAAGCGTTCGCCGTCGAAGCTCACCACGTCGGTCTTGCTGGCGGCGCTCAACGTCACCTCGCCGGTGGCCAGGTTCAGCTCGCGAGCGACGATCTGATGATCTTCACAACGCGCCAGCAGCGCTTCGACCCAACCCCACTCTTCCACGCGCTCCTCGGTAAGCCGCAGGGTGCCGCCGCAGGGCAGGCCAAAACGCGCCGCCTCGTCGCGAGTGACGCCGTAGGTCACCAACTGCACGGGCGGGCCGTCAGCGGGTAAGCGGCCGTCCTGCAGGCGCGCGATCAAGTCATCCTCGATGCAACCGCCCGACACCGAACCAATCACCACGCCATCACCGCGCAGGGCCAGCATCGCCCCCGGCGGGCGCGGCGCGCTGCCCCAGGTTTGCACCACGCTGTACAACATCACGCGCTCCCCGGCGCGGCGCCATTGCAGTACGCTGCGCAGGACGTTCAGATCCACACTGTCCATCAGGCCTCCGGTAAGTACTGTCGCGCTCACTGTAAACCAAAAATATCCGTTGTATCCCGCCAGAAACGCAAACGCCCCGAACCAGTCGGGGCGTTTACGGATAGCGTTGGCGTCAGTTCACGCCAACAGCCACTTACTTGACGACAGGCGCCGGGCCTTCAGCCACGCCCAGGTCATCGAGCTCGCGGGTTTCGGAGATACCGGTACCGCCAGACGCCAACTCGCTTTGCAGCTTGTCGGTGTCCAGTTCCTTGACCCACTTGGCCACAACGATGGTGGCAACTGCGTTACCCACCAGGTTGGTCAGCGCACGGGCTTCGGACATGAAACGGTCGATACCCAGGATCAGCGCCAGGCCGGCAACCGGCAGGTGACCAACGGCCGACAGGGTGGCGGCCAGTACGATGAAGCCCGAACCGGTCACGCCAGCAGCGCCTTTGGACGACAGCAGCAGCACCAGCAGCAGGGTGATCTGGTGAGTGATATCCATGTGGGTGTCGGTCGCCTGGGCGATGAACACGGCCGCCATGGTCAGGTAGATCGACGTACCGTCGAGGTTGAAGGAGTAACCGGTTGGAATCACCAGGCCGACCACGGACTTCTTCGCGCCCAGGCGCTCCATCTTGATCAGCATGCGTGGCAGTGCGGATTCGGAAGACGAGGTGCCCAGTACGATCAGCAGTTCTTCACGGATGTAGCGGATCAGCTTCAACACGCTGAAACCGTGAGCGCGGCAGATAGCGCCCAGCACCAGCACCACAAACAGGATGCAGGTGATGTAGAAGCAAATCATCAACTGGCCCAGTTGCACCAGGGAACCGACACCGTAGGCGCCGATGGTGAACGCCATGGCACCCAGGGCACCGATTGGGGCGAGCTTCATGATCATGTTGATGATATTGAACATCACATGGGCGAAGCGATCGATGAAGTCCAGCACGGGCTTGCCGTAGGCACCCAGGCGGTGCAGGGCGAAACCGAAGATCACCGAGAACATCAGCACTTGCAGGATGTCGCCGTTGGCGAAGGCGCCGACGATGGTGTTCGGGATGACGTTGAGGATAAAGCCGACGATGCTCTGGTCTTTACCGGCGGTGACGTAGGCCGCCACTTTGGAAGCATCCAGGGTCGCGACGTCGATGTGCATGCCGGCGCCCGGCTGCACCACGTTGACCACGACCAAGCCAATCAGCAGGGCGATGGTGGAAACGATTTCGAAGTACAGCAGCGCATAGCCGCCGGTCTTGCCCACCGACTTCATGCTTTGCATGCCAGCGATGCCGCTGACCACGGTACAGAAGATGATCGGGGCGATGACCATTTTGATCAGCTTGATAAAGCCGTCACCCAGTGGCTTGAGGGCCACGCCGGTCTGCGGGTAGAAGTGGCCGAGCAAAATACCGATAACGATTGCAACGATCACCTGGAAATACAGGGATTTGTAGATTGGCTGACGAGTCGTCATTGCAAAGTTCCTCAATCGTCCCGTGTGGCAAATATCCGCCATTGCCCACGGCACTTGAATTGCGAACCCTCCTGCACTGGAGGGATTTGTTGTTTGCGAAGCCTGTAGGAGCAAGCCTGCGCTGTAATCCTTATCGCAAACAGCGTGCCACTTTGCTTAAACGCGCTGAAGGCCTTTAGACATCGGGGCTTGGGGTTCACGGGCGACTCCGGAGAGTGCAACACAGTGGCGGATTTCCGCCCACTCATCCTGTCTCGTCCTACAATTTGGCGGATATCCGCCTTGTCGCTCCGCCGGGTGATGGCTACCATTCGCCACTCCATGGATGAGGCCCTTGCATGCGTGAACGTACCATCGCCAGCCATTACGCCCGAGCGGCACTCGGCGGTGCGCGCCGGGTCGGTTTTGACTACTCGGGGGTGTTGCAGCAGGTGGGCATCACCCCGGAACTGCTGACCGAACCCCGCGCCCGCATCGCTCCAGAGCAATTTACGCGCTTGCTGCAAATGCTCTGGCTGGGGTTGGATGACGAATACCTCGGATTTGCCGAAGGGCCGAGCAAACGCGGCACTTTCGCCATGATGTGCCACGCGCTGATCCATTGCCGCACGCTGGAGAAGGCGTTGGAGCGCGGCTTATTGTTTTATAGCCTGTTCCCCCAAGGCCCACGCTGGCAGCTGACCAAAGAAGGCGACATGGCGCGCCTGAGCCTGGACGACTCACAGCTATGGGACCCGGACCACTTCCTCAGTGAATGCCTGCTGGTGATCTGGCATCGCCTGGGCAGTTGGTTGATCGGCCAGCGTATCCGGCTGCAGCAGGCCACCTTCAGTTACCCGATGCCAGCCCATGCCGGTGAATACGACCTGCTGTTCCCCTGCCCTCAGGTGTTCGGTGCGCCGAACAGCAGCCTGGTGTTTCCCAGCCGCTACCTGAGCCTGCCGCTGTTGCAGGATGAACGCACCCTCAAGCACTTCTTGCAGCGCTCCCCTGCCGACTTGTTGTCCCGGCCGGATGAAGGCGACAGCCTGAGCAGCCAGTTGCGCCGCCTGCTGAGCCGCGACCGCACGCCCTGGCCAGACCTGGAAGCCGTTGCCCAGCACCTGCACATCAGCCCACAGACCCTGCGCCGCCACCTGCGCGAAGAAGGCACGAGCTTTCAGGCATTGAAGGATGAGCTACGCCGGGATATCGCCATTTACCACCTGGGGCGGGCGGATTTGTCTTTGCAGGAGATCGCCGAGCAGTTGGGATTTTCCGAACCGTCGGCGTTTCATCGGGCGTTCAAGAAGTGGACGGGGTTGACGCCGGGGGCCTACAGAGCGCAGGAGAGTTAGAGGCGTATCGGCTGGGAGGGCCTCATCGCAGGCAAGCCAGCTCCCACAGTTGATCGGGTTTACAAATTTTGATGTGTGAATACATTCAAGTGTGGGAGCTGGCTTGCCTGCGATGAGGCCAGTGCAGATCACAAGGCAGGAAAGTGAATCCTGAACGCCGCCCCACCCAACGCTGAATCCCCCAACGTCAACCGCGCGTGATAGCTTTCGATGATGTCCTTGACCACCGCCAGCCCGATCCCCTGCCCCGGGTGCTGGCGGTCGAGCCGTTCGCCGCGCTGCAGGATCCGTGCACGCTGGTCCGGTGGTACGCCGGGGCCGTCGTCTTCGATACACAGCTCAATGCCATCAAGGTTTTCCACCAGGCTGATACGCACTTGCTTGAGGCACAGGCGGTAGGCGTTTTCCAGCAGGTTGCCGAGCATTTCGAGCAACGCGCCCTTCTCGATGGGCACTTCGCAGGCCTGCGGTAAATCGAAGGTCACGGTGACCCGCTTGTCGCGGTAAACCTTTTCCAGGGTATCGCACAGGCTTTGCACCACCGGTTCCAGGCGGACCTGATGGCGCACCAGGCCACTTTTACGCAGGCTGGCACGCTGCAGTTGGTAACCGATCTGCTGGCTCATGCGTTCGATCTGCGATTGCAACACCCACGCCTGGCTACGTTCTTCCGGGCGCTGGGCCATGTCTTCGCTCACGCCCTGCAACACCGCCAGTGGCGTTTTCAGGCTGTGGGCCAAGTCATCGAGGGAGTCGCGGTAGCGCGCACGCTGTTCGCGCTCGCTGTGCAGCAAGCGGTTCAGGGAGCCGGTCAGGCGCAGCAGCTCACGGGGGTGTTCTTCGCTGAGGCTTTCGCGGGTGCCGCCTTCGATCTGGTCGAGCTCATGGCTCAGGCGCCGCAGGGCTTGCAGGCCCCAGGTCAGGCCCAGCCACAACAGCGTCAACAGCACCAGCAACGCCGCGCCGAACCCGAGGTAGAGGTTCTCACGCAGGCCTTCGAGGGTCAGTTGGTATTCGCGTACCGGCTGCAGGGCGACAATGCTGAACGCCGCGCTCTTGCCTCCCAGCAGCCGGACCTCGACGTCATACACAAAGAATTCCTGGCCATTGGCCTCGCGAATCCGCGCAAATTCGTTGCCGCGCCCGTCATAGCGCGGTTTGTAGTTGATGTTTTCTTCCTGGGTCGCCCGTGAGCGCCATACCAGATGACCTTCACGGTCGTAGATATAGCCCAACAGCCGACTGTCGGTGAGGTTGAAACGCTCATCGGGCAACTGCGCCGGCATCAGCAGGCGGTTATTGTCGACCCGCGCCGCAGATATCAGGGTGGTCACATCCGACGCCAGGCGCTGTTCGATGGAATCCTGCAGCGCCAGGCTGAACGCGCCTTGCATGGCCGGCAACAAGCCGAGCATAAACAGCACGGCCAGGGTGGCGGCCGCCAGCATCAGGCGCACACGTAGCGAACGAATCAACGGCAGCGCTCATTGAACAGGTAGCCCAGGCCACGCACGGTATCGATCGGCTTGAACCCCGCCGGGCCTTCCAGCTTGCGGCGCAGGCGGCCGACCAGCACTTCGATCACGTTTGGATCGCGCTCGTCGTCATCCGGGTACAGTTGCTCCATCAAGCGGTCCTTGGCGACCACTTGTTGATGATGACGCATCAAGTATTCGAGGATCCGATACTCATAGGCGGTCAGCGCCAGGGGCTGCTCGTCCAGGGAGGCTTGCTTGCGGTTGAGGTCCAGCAGCAGCGGCCCGGCAACGATAGTCGACTGGGTAAAACCGCTGGAGCGGCGCAGCAAGGCGTTCATGCGTGCCTCCAGCTCTTCGAACTGGAACGGCTTGACCACGTAGTCGTCGGCCCCGGCCGCCAAGCCTTCAACCTTGTCCTGCCAGTTGCCGCGGGCGGTGAGGATCAGGATCGGGAAAGTCTTGGTCTGGGTGCGCAACTGGCGAATCAGGTCCAAGCCGCCCATACCGGGCAGGCCAAGGTCGATGATCGCCAGGTCATGGTTGAACTGGCCGGTCTGGTACAGGGCTTCTTCGGCATTGGCCACGGCTTCGACCACGTGCCCGCTGTCGGTCAGGCGGGTAAACAGGTGATGACGCAGCAGCGCCTCATCTTCCACCACCAGCAATTTCATAAGGTTCTCCACTGCAATTCAACTAGCCGACAGGGGGATATCATAGCGGCCCTGCAGCTCTTGGGGGCGCAGTTTTATGCCATTGTAGTGGCCAGTCAGGTGCGCGTAGCCGCTGCGATAGTCGGGTTGCGCGGCGTTAGCGCCCAGGGCCTGGCCCCACGGCGCGGCCTGGGTGCCGGCGTCTTCGAAGCTGACACGATGGATCAGGTTGCTGGATTTCTTGGTTTTCTCGCTGCCAAAGGCCGCAAAGGCGCCATCGGACGCCTGCACGCCGGCAGTGGCGCCGAGCATGGTCAAGGCCAACATCAGCTTTTTGATCGCAGTCATGGTGGTTACCTCATACGCATTTAGGCTGTGGGGTCCAGACTACGCAGGCGCCCCTGAACTCCCCCTGAACAGGCTCTGAACCGCAGCTGAACCGCACCGGGCTATCCACTGGCGCGCCAACTCGGCAAAATACCGCGCATGACGCCCCTACCCGCTTGCTGCACCCCACTCGATGATCATTGGCCGTTGCCGGTTTCTTTGCCGGGCACGGTGTTTTTGAGCACGCGATTCGACCCGGCTTTATTGAGCCCCGGTGATTTCCAGCGCTGCGATGTGCCACCGCCTGCGAGCATCCAGCGCTCGGTCGCCAAGCGCCAGGCGGAATTTCTCGCCGGCCGCCTGTGCGCGCGCGAAGCGCTGCAACGACTCGATCATCTGCGCTGCATCCCGGCCATCGGCGAAGACCGCGCCCCGGTCTGGCCAGGGCATATCAGTGGTTCCATCACCCACAGCACCGGGCACGCTGCGGCGATTGTCGGGCACAAGGCGCAATGGCGCGGGCTGGGCATGGACCTGGAGCACCTGTTGTCACTGGAACGGGCCGAACGCCTGGCCGGGGAAATCCTGACGGCCGATGAGTTGCAGCGCATGGCCACCCTACCCCGTGAGCAACACGCCTTGCTGGTGACGCTGACGTTTTCGGTCAAGGAAAGCCTGTTCAAGGCGCTCTATCCGATCGTGCACAAGCGCTTTTATTTCGAGCATGCCGAGGTGTTGGAGTGGTCAGCGGCTGGGGGGGTGCGGTTGCGGTTGCTGACCGATCTTTCGCAAGAATGGAAGCATGGCAAAGAGCTGGAAGGGCAGTTTGTGGTGCAAGGGGAGCAGTTGTTGAGCCTGGTGGCTATCAGCGCCTGGTAGACCGCCATCGCGGGCAAGCCCGGCTCCCACATTGGGAACGCATTCACCTGTGGGAGCTGGCTTGCCTGCGATAGCGGTTTCAGGGTTTATTCTGATCCCTGGGCCAGCTCAGGCTGAAACACGCCCCACCCAGGTTATTGCTCTTGCTGATCAGCGCCCGCCCGCCGTGCCAATAGATAATCCGCCGCACGATCGACAAGCCCAGGCCATGCCCGCCAGAAGCGCGGGTACGGCTGTCATCCAAGCGCAGAAACGGCGTGAAGATGCGCTCCCAGGCGCTTTCCGGCACACCAGGACCGTCGTCTTCCACATCGATGCGACAGCGCACCTGCCCCACCTGATAACTGATCAACACCTGGCCTCTGGCGTGGCGCATGGCGTTACTCACCAGATTTTGCAGGGCACGGTGCAAGTAGCGCGGTTCAGCGTCGACCCAAGCGTCATCCCAATGTGCCGAGGACAGGCAAATACCCCGGGTGACGGTGACCTGCGGGCGCAATGGCGATAATTCGCCAATCACCTGATCGAGCAATGCATCAAGGTCTACGCGCTGGAAATTCAGCTCCGGCGCCCCCTGTTCCAAGCGCGCATAAGTGAGCATCTCGTCCACCAGGCCATCGAGGTCCTGGATATCGCCATCCATGCCTTCCAGGTATTTGCGTCGCGCCTCGGGCGTGGCGGCGTCACCGATCATCTCCAGGCCAAAACGCAGGCGCGCGACGGGTGTGCGCAATTCGTGGGAGACCGCCCGCACCAGCTCACGCTGAATCGCCAGCAATTGCTGCAGGTGCTCGGCCATACCATTGAAAGCTGCCGCCAGCCGCCCTACCGAGTCTGCACCGCGAGCGGGTACGCGCACTTCCAGATTGCCCTTGGCGATACGCGTAGCCGCCGCCTCAAGGCCTTTGAGCCGGCGCTCAAGTTGACGCACCAGCAAATAGACGATCAAGCCGATCAAAGTCAGGCCGATCAAGGTGATCAGGATCAGCCATTGCGCCGGGTACGGATTCATCTGGTACAGCGGGCCGATCTCCAGAACCCACGGGGTGCCGACCATGCCGGCAAACACGCGAATCGAATCGCCGCCCTTGCCCAGCGCCATCACCGTATCGCCCTCCGCCACGCGACGACGCTGGTCGTCGTCCATGTCGGCCTGGTCAAGGGCCATCAGGTGCATTTCAAAACCAAAACCCTTGGCGTGTTTGATGTCGGCCAGGCGCTGGGGCTGTTCGGCCACCGGGAAACGCACCAGTTCGTCGGCCAGCAGGTAAATAGTCGCACGGGCCAATTGCTCGCTGATCTGCTGCACTTCGCCGGTGAGCACCAATTGCTCTTGCTCGCTGACCAACCGCAGCACCCGCGCCGCATGAGGCCCAGTCTGTTCCACCAGGACCTGGCCGCGTTGCAGGCGGTTGCGCTGGCCCAGGTCCAATTGCGCATCGGTGTACGTGCGCAGCTCCAGCGGGATGCCCAGCAAACGCTCCCACACCGCCAAGGCGCGCTGCCGTTCAATGGTGCTCATGGGTTGCAGGTTATCGCCCATCAACGCAAAGGTGCCGTGGGCCAGGCGCTCACGGTACTGGCCGCTGCGCACGTCATTAAGCAGGTGCAGTGCCAGGGCGCCGAGCAGCGCCACCAGGATCAGCGCCGCGCACATGCCGCCGTAGATGCGCAGGAAGATCGAGTTCACAGCGGCATATCGGCAGCGGCTTCGGGGACGAACAGGTAGCCTTTGCTGCGGATGGTCTTGATCAGGCGTGGGTGGAGCGGATCGTCGCCGATCTTTGGCCGAATGCGCGAGATACGCACGTCAATGGAACGATCCTGGCCGTCATAACCGATACCGCGCAGCGCTATGAAGATTTCTTCGCGGGACAGGATGCGCCCGGCGTTCGCGACCAGCAGCCACAGCAAGTCGAATTCAGCGCTGGTCAGTTCGATGCTGCCCTCATGCAACCAGGCTTCGCGCAAGGCATTGTCCACCACCAACGGACCAAACTGGAGGCGGCGCTGGTTTTCCACTGCAACGGGCAACACCGGTTCGCTGCGGCGCAGCAGCGCCTGGATACGTGCCAGCAACAAACGCGGGCGCACGGGTTTGCACACATAATCGTCGGCGCCCATGTCCAAGCCCTGCACCTGGTCCATGTCGTCGGTGCGCGCGGTGAGCATCAGGATCACGCCGTCATAGCGCTCGCGCACCTTGCGGCAGATGCTCAGGCCGTCTTCGCCGGGCAGCATCAGGTCGAGGATCACCAGGTCCGGCTGCTCGGCGATGATGCGCGCCGCGGCCTTGGCACCATCGCCTTCCACCGACACACGCAGGCCATTGCTTTCCAGGTACTCACGGGTCAACTCGGCGAGTCGCTCGTCGTCCTCGACGATCAGTATCTGCCAGGTTTCTTGCTCCATGCGCTACCTCGGTTCTCTATTGTAGGAGCGAGCTTGCTCGCGAAGGACGCAAGGGCACCGCATTTATCCAGGTTTGCTGCATTATCGTTGACGATTTTCGCGAGCAAGCTCGCTCCTACAGTTGTCATGTGGAGCAAGCATGCTATTGCCCTGATCAAGGCCGATTGTAGCCATGCACCGGCCCTTGAACACAAGCCGGGAAATCCATTCGGTCATGGCGATTTTTTGTGGTAGGGTTCGCGCCCTCAAAATTCCCGCCGGCAGTTTCTATCCGGGAATATTCGGTGACAAACGGTGTAATCCAGTAGTAATGCGGCCTACACGGGTGTTCCATGATTCATACACATTTTACCCACAGCGTTATCCACAGGTAGTGCGTTGCTAAGCCCCCAAAAACGCATTATCTTGTACCTCGGCGCTAAAAAAACCCTACATGTAGGGTTTTCAGCGAAAAGACCAAACACATATCAGACAAGAAACTCAAGCGCTTTCTTGCTCGCGTTTGGTTGAACCAAAGCATTTTTTGAAAGCCCAAACCGCGCACGCGGATGGCAACCGTTTTCCAGCCCGATTGGCAGAAAACGGTACGGGTGTTGCAGGGCTTGAATGGGGCCACTGTCACCCACCAGGAATACGGCGAAGGGCTCCCCGGCCCCGAACCAAAGACTTCGGCATGGAAGCGGCGCGATGAGCTCCCTTCCTCCTGTCCCGAAGTTGTTATGCCAGGCCCAGGCCTGCTGTAAGTGCTTCAGGACGGAACGGTGGGCACCGTGATGGTGCCCAAATAAATATAGAATGTGGAGACACCCCCTCATGCAAACCGACACAACTCGCGAGAACCCGCAGGGCTCCGTGCCGCAGGCCGCTGATTCGAACCTGGATCTGTCCGCCACTGCACCTGGCCAACTGCGCGTGATCAAGCGTAACGGCACTGTCGTTCCTTATACCGATGACAAAATCACCGTCGCCATCACCAAAGCGTTTCTTGCAGTTGAAGGCGGCACCGCTGCCGCTTCGTCGCGCATCCACGACACCGTTGCACGCCTGACCGAACAGGTCACCGCGACCTTCAAGCGTCGCATGCCATCGGGCGGCACTATCCACATCGAAGAAATCCAGGACCAGGTCGAACTGGCCCTGATGCGTGCCGGCGAGCAGAAAGTGGCCCGCGACTACGTGATCTACCGTGACTCGCGAGCCAAGGAGCGTGCCGTACGTTCCCCGGCCGAAGAAGCCGCCGTGCAAGCGCACCCGTCGATCCGCATCACCCTGGCCGACGGCAGCTTCGCACCGCTGGATCTGGGCCGCCTGAACACCATCATCACCGAGGCCTGCGAAGGCCTGGAAGAAGTCGACGGTGACCTGATCCAGCGCGAAACCCTGAAGAACCTGTACGACGGCGTGGCCCTGACCGACGTCAACACCGCCTTGGTGATGACCGCCCGTACCCTGGTCGAGCGTGAGCCGAACTACTCGTTCGTGACCGCCCGCCTGCTGATGGACACCCTGCGCGCCGAAGGCCTGGGCTTCCTGAAAGTCGCTGACAGCGCCACTCACCACGAGATGGCCGACCTGTACGCCAAGGCCCTGCCCGCCTACATCGCCAAAGGTATCGAATTCGAATTGCTGAACCCGGTCCTGGCCACCTTCGACCTGGAAAAACTCGGCAAGGCCATCAACCACGAGCGTGACCAGCAGTTCACCTACCTGGGCCTGCAAACCCTGTACGACCGTTACTTCATCCACAAGGACGGCATCCGCTTCGAACTGCCGCAAGTGTTCTTCATGCGCGTGGCCATGGGCCTGGCGATCGAAGAGAAGAACAAAGAAGACCGCGCGATCGAGTTCTACAACCTGCTGTCGTCCTTCGACTACATGTCGTCGACCCCAACCCTGTTCAACGCCGGCACCCTGCGTCCACAGCTGTCGAGCTGCTACCTGACCACCGTGCCGGATGACCTGTCGGGCATCTACCACGCGATCCACGACAACGCCATGCTGTCCAAATTCGCCGGCGGCCTGGGCAACGACTGGACACCGGTGCGTGCACTGGGTTCGTACATCAAGGGCACCAACGGCAAGTCCCAGGGCGTCGTACCGTTCCTGAAAGTGGTAAACGACACCGCCGTTGCCGTGAACCAGGGTGGCAAGCGCAAAGGCGCTGTATGTGCCTACCTGGAAACCTGGCACATGGACATTGAAGAGTTCATCGAGCTGCGCAAGAACACCGGTGATGACCGTCGTCGTACCCACGACATGAACACCGCCAACTGGATCCCTGACCTGTTCATGAAGCGCGTCTTCGATGACGGCAAGTGGACCCTGTTCTCGCCATCCGAAGTGCCGGACCTGCACGACCTGACCGGCAAGGCCTTCGAAGAGCGCTACGAGTACTACGAAGCCCTCACCGAGTACCCGGGCAAGGTCAAGCTGTTCAAGACCATCCAGGCCAAAGACCTGTGGCGCAAAATGCTGTCCATGCTGTTCGAAACCGGCCACCCATGGCTGACCTTCAAGGACCCATGCAACCTGCGCAGCCCGCAGCAGCACGTGGGCGTGGTCCACAGCTCGAACCTGTGCACCGAGATCACCTTGAACACCAACAAGGACGAGATCGCCGTTTGCAACCTGGGCTCGATCAACCTGCCGAACCACATCGTCAACGGCAAGCTGGACACCGCCAAGCTGGAGCGTACCGTCAACACCGCCGTACGCATGCTCGATAACGTCATCGACATCAACTACTACTCGGTGCCACAGGCGCAGAACTCCAACTTCAAGCACCGTCCGGTTGGCCTGGGGATCATGGGCTTCCAGGACGCGTTGTACCTGCAGCACATCCCTTACGGTTCCGATGCAGCGGTCGAGTTCGCCGACAAGTCCATGGAAGCGGTCAGCTACTACGCGATCCAGGCTTCGTGCGACCTGGCCGACGAGCGCGGCGCCTACGAGACGTTCCAGGGTTCGCTGTGGTCCAAGGGCATCCTGCCGCTGGATTCGCAACAGATCCTGATCGAAGCCCGTGGCCAGAAGTACATCGACGTCGACCTGAACGAAACCCTGGACTGGGCACCGGTACGTGCCCGTGTGCAGAAAGGTATTCGTAACTCCAACATCATGGCCATCGCACCGACCGCCACCATCGCCAACATCACTGGCGTGTCGCAGTCGATCGAACCGACCTACCAGAACCTGTATGTGAAATCGAACCTGTCGGGCGAATTCACAGTGATCAACCCGTACCTGGTTCGCGACCTGAAAGCTCGTGGCCTGTGGGACTCGGTCATGATCAACGACCTGAAGTACTACGACGGTTCCGTGCAGCAGATCGAGCGCATCCCGCAAGAACTCAAAGAGCTCTACGCGACCGCCTTCGAAGTGGACACCAAGTGGATCGTTGACGCCGCCAGCCGTCGTCAGAAGTGGATCGACCAGGCCCAGTCCCTGAACCTGTACATCGCCGGCGCTTCGGGCAAGAAGCTGGACGTGACCTACCGCATGGCGTGGTACCGTGGCCTGAAAACCACTTACTACCTCCGTGCCCTGGCCGCCACCAGCACCGAGAAGTCGACCATCAACACCGGCAAGCTGAACGCAGTGTCCAGCGGCAACCACGGTGATGACTCGGTACTCGCAGCGCCAGCCGGCCCGGCACCTGTGCCAAAGGCCTGCGCGATTGACGAGCCGGATTGCGAAGCTTGCCAATAAGCTGAACCTGCCCTGGGTTTAACCACCCGAGGCAGAAAAGCCCCCGATACACCTAGGGTGTATCGGGGGCTTTTTCTTGGGCGGGCATAAAGCCCTTGTTGCTGTATTGCTGTTCGGTCAATACCTGGATGGGCAGCGTGAAGCAGATGCAAATGTGGGAGGGGGCTTGATCCCGATAGGGTGTCAGTCAATGGATACTTGGCTGATACACCGCTATCGGGGGCAAGCCCCCTCCCACATTTTAAAGCGCTAACCTATCAGGTCATCTGAATGATGGTCTGCATGATGGTGCTTTGGGTGGAGATGGTCTTGGCGTTCGCCTGGTAGTTGCTCTGGGCCTTGATCAGGTCCACCAACTCGTTGGTCAGGTTGACGTTGGAGTTCTCCAGGGAGGAGGCCTTGATCGACCCCAGAGTGCCAGATTCCGGTGCGTCGTAGCCCGGCTGGCCCGACGCGAAGGTCTCTTTCCAGGTCGTACCACCGGCGGGCTGCAGGCCCTGCTCGTTGTTGAAGCTGGCCAGGGAAATCTGGCCGATGGCCTTGCTCTGCTGGTTACTGAAGGTGGCGAAGAGCACGCCGCTGCCATCGATCTTCAGGCCGGTGATCTGGCCGGTGGCGTAACCATCTGTGACCGGCGGGTTACGGTAGCTGGCCGAGTTGTACTGGGTGACAGTGCCCATGTTGATGGCGATGCCATCCTTGTTAGCCGTCGCATCGTTAGCCTTCCATACGCCATCGGTCACCGTGCCAGGCACCCAATCCTTGATGGTCAAGGTGTTACCGGCAACACCGCCGGTCACGATGCTCTTGAGGTTACCAGCACCATCGAAGCTCAACGTCGACGGCACAGGCGCCTTCACGTCAGCACCGGTACCGGTAGGAGCCGAACCATCAGGATTGCGGCCATCGATCAAGGTGTAGGCCTGCCACTGGTTGGCATCGGTTTTGACCAGGTACTGCACCATCGGGTGCGCATTGCCCTGGGAGTCGTACAAGGTGGTGCTGTATTGCGTGGTGAAGCTTTCGGACTTGGTTGGATCAAACGGGTTCTTGGACTGATCGATCACCGGCGACGAGGAGTTCAGGTTGCTGGAAGAGTCCACCTTGGTAGACGCCTTCGGCGGCAGGTTCGCCAGGTTCAGCTGCAGGTCAACCAGGCCGCCTTTGGTGATTTTGCCATTCTCGTCCGCGGCATAGCCTTGCAGGCGCGAGGTGCCGGTATTGTTGGTGATATAGCCGTCTTTGTCCGCACGGAAAGCACCGCTACGGGTGTATTCCAGCGAACCGTCGCTGCCCTTCTGCACGAAGAAGCCACCACCCTGGATCGCCATGTCGAGGATGCCGCCACTCCCGTTGACGTCGCCCTGGGTGAACTGCTGGGACACCGCCGCCAGGTTCACACCGTTGCCGATGCTGTTCTGGCCGGTGCCCAGCTTGGAGGCCGCGTAGATATCCGCGAATTCAGCACGGGATGACTTGAAGCCAGTGGTCGCGACGTTGGCGATGTTGTTGCCGGTCACGTCCAGTTGTTTGTTGGCCGCATAGAGGCCGCTAAGGCCGATGTTAAAAGACATGTTTCTCTCCTCTGCCGTATTTAGCCGGCTCTATGTACCGATAGTCTGAATTTGCGACAGCTTGACGCTGCCCATGCCGCCTGCAAGGTTGAGCAGCATTTCGCCGCCGGTCTTGCTCAGGGTCACGCTGGTGACCGTGGCTGGTAGCGAGGTGGTCAGGGCCACCGCGTCACCTTTGTCGTTCTTGGTGGAGGCACTGAAGGTGTAGGTGCCGGCTGGGGCGACCTCACCCTTGTCGTTCTTGCCGTCCCAGATAAAGCTCTGGCTGCCGGCACTCTGCGCGCCCATATCCACGGTGCGCACGACGTTGCCGTCCTTGTCGGTGATCTTGACGGACACGTTGCCAACAGCCGATGGCACCGCCACTGAACCGTTCATGCTCTTGCTGGTATCCACCATGGCTTTGTCGGTCTGGATAATGATCGACCGCCCCACCAGCGACGAAGCCTGCAGCGCTTGAGAAGAGCTGAAGTTGCTGGAGATGTTGTTCACCGAGTCGTTCAGGGTGTTGATGCCTTCCAGGCTGCTGAACTGGGCAAGCTGGGCCACGAACGCGCCGTTGTCCTGGGGCGACAGCGGGTTCTGGTTTTTCAGCTGGGTCACCAGCAACTGCAGGAATGCGTCCTTGCCCAGCGCCTGGTTACCCGTGGCCGCTTTGGAAACATTCGAGACATTGTTCGACGCGTCCTTGACCTTGGAGTTGAACAGGTCCTGGACAGCCGTGTTGTTTGACGTATCAACGATGGCCATTATTTGGCGCCCCTTATCACTGACCCAGGGTCAGGACCTTCTGCATCATGGTTTTGGCGGTGTTCATCATTTCCGCGTTGGTCTGGAACGAGCGGCTGGCGGAAATCATGTCAGCCATTTCCTCGACCACGTTGACGTTGGGGTAGTAGACGTAGCCCTTTTCGTTCGCGGCAGGATGGTTGGGCTCGTAACGGGCCTCCAGGTTGCTCTGGTCTTCGACCACGCCCAACACCTGCACGCCGGAGCCGGCTGCGTCCTGATTCTGGAACAGCGACTCGCTGCCGCCTGCCTGGCCACCCTGGAACATAGTGGCGAACACCGGATGGCGGGCGCGATAGGTCTGGTCAATGCTCGAGGAGACGGTCTCGGCGTTGGCGATGTTACTGGCGACGGTGTTCAAACGCGTGGTCTGCGCGCTCATGCCACTGCCGGCAATATTGAAAACACTGGACAGGGACATGGCTTACTCTCCGCGCAGGGCTGACATAAGCCCTTTGAATTTGCTGTTGAGCAGGGTGAAGCTGGCCTGGAAGTTCACCGAGTTTTCGGCGTAGTTCGATTGCTCCAGCTGGGCGTCAACGGTGTTCTGGTCGATCGACGGCTGCATCGGCGTGCGATACAGCAGCGACTCGTCACCATTGCCCACGCCTTGCGCTTCGATATGACGGCTATTGGTCATGTTCAAGGCGAAGGTGCCGTTCTTGGTCTTGTCCTGTTGTGCGGCGAGCACGGCGGAGAAGTCCAGGTCCCGAGCTTTGTAGTTCGGGGTGTCGGCGTTGGCGATGTTGTTGGCCAGGACTTCGGCACGCTGGGCGCGGAAGCCCAGGGCTTGTTCGTGGATACCGAGCGCTTTATCGAAGCTGATGCTCATGGCGGAAACCTTTAGGCTGACCTGCTGTTCGTTAGCAGGGTTATAGCAAGGTGTATGCCAAACTTGCGAAAGCCCCGTATATCAAGGGTTTCGAAGGGAGTTGCCGGCGACTATGCCAGAAAAGCGGCAAGCGATTTCCGCGTAGTGCCAGTAAAGCGGCAATGGGCAGTTGCCGCTTTACGCCAGCTTGCCGAGAAAACAAATGTGGGAGCTGGCTTGCCTGCGATGGCAGAGTGCCTGCCGACCTATTCGTCGACTGACAAAACGCTATCGCGGGCAAGCCCGGCTCCCACAGTTTTATTGCATACACCCAGGCTATTTGGCCTGGTAGATGATCCCCGGGCTGCATTGCACCATCTGGAAGTGATCCGGCAGCCCATTGAGCGCCTCGGAAGCACCGAGGAACAGATAACCCCCGCGCTTGAGCGTGCCATGGATACGCAACAGGATGTCTTTCTTCACTTCAGCGGAGAAATAGATCAGCACATTGCGGCAGAACACCATGTCGAACTTGCCCAGGCTGGCGTAGCTGTCGAGCAGGTTGAACGAGCGGAATTCGACGCGATTCTTGATCGGCGCCTTGATCGCCCAACGCCCCGCCCCTTTGGGATCGAAGTAACGTTGAAGGCGCTCCTGGGACAAGCCTCGGCCCAACGCCAGGCTGTCGTACTCACCGGTCTTGCAGTTGGTGAGCATAGTGCCGGACAAGTCCGTGGCCACAATTTGCGCGCCGGCTTTCAACTGGCCCATGTTGGTCCGCTCGAACTCGTCGATGGACATCGAGATCGAGTACGGTTCCTGCCCCGAGGAACAGGCCGCCGACCAGATGCGCAGGCGCTGGCCCGGGCTGGCCTTGATGGCTTCCGGCAAGACTTTGTTCTTGAGCACTTCAAAGGGATAGGTATCGCGAAACCACAAGGTTTCGTTGGTGGTCATGGCATCGACCACCATTTCCTTGAGCCCACTGCGCGGCTGCCCCTGGATACGCTGGACCAACTCACCCAGGGACTTGATGCCCTGCTGTTCCATCAGCTTGTTGAGACGGCTGGATACCAGGTACTGCTTGTTTTCACCGAGCAATATGCCACAGGCTTTTTCCAGGAAGACCCGGAACTGTTCGAAATCCAAATTACCCGTAGACAATGATGCCGCCTCTTAAATCGTGTGACCGCCGGGGGAAATCCCCTAGCCGTGATCTGCTGCCTTGATCCGGTCGACCACCCGGGATGCGAGGTCATCAGGACGGAACTTGGCCAGAAAGTCATCCGCACCGACCTTCTTGACCATTGCCTGATTGAATACCCCCGACAACGAAGTATGCAGGATGATATGCAACTTTTGCATGCGTGGATCGTTACGTATTTCGGCCGTGAGCGTGTAGCCATCCATTTCCGGCATCTCGATGTCAGAGATCATCATCAAGAATTCTTCTTCAGGCTTCCTGCCTTCGTCCGCCAGCTTGCGCAGGTAATCCAAGGCCTGGCGGCCATCATTGAGGGCTACCACCTCAACCCCGACCGTTTGCAGGCAACGCGTGACCTGCTTGCGCGCCACAGAAGAGTCGTCCACGGTCAACACACGCAGCGAAACCGCCTTGTGTGCCGTTTCGGCATCCACCACCCCGACGGAGATGGTTTCCGAGGTGGGGGCCACTTCGGCGAGGATCTTCTCCACGTCGATGATTTCCACCAACTGGTTATCGACCCGCGTCACCGCCGTCAGGTAGTGATCGCGCCCCGTGCCCTTGGGCGGCGGATGGATCTCTTCCCAGTTCATATTGACGATGCGCTCCACCGAGCGCACCAGGAAACCCTGGGTCTTGGTGTTGTATTCGGTGATGATCACGAAGGGGTTCTGGCGGTCTTGCAAACCCGCGGCGCCCGTGGCCATGGCCAGGTCAAGAATCGGAATGGTCGCGCCACGGATGTTGGCCACGCCGCACACCACCGGACTGGACTTGGGCATGATCGTCAACTTGGGACATTGCAGCACTTCACGCACTTTAAACACGTTGATGCCATACAACTGTTTGCCATCCAGGCGGAAAAGCAACAACTCCAGGCGATTCTGCCCTACCAGCTGTGTGCGCTGGTTTACTGAATCCATTACACCTGCCATGCCCAGACTCCTAAATCCTAGGGGTACGACGCGTACCCAACACTAAACGGCACGAGCTTTGCTATTTACTGAGTATGGATATTAAAACGACAGTTTCCCGACACCCTGGCCGCTCACGCTACCGTAGACTGCTCTGCGCCGCGATGGCACTGCTTGTCTCGGGCCTGGGCGTCACGGCCCGTGCCGACAACGTCACCCTGCCTGATCTACTTATCGGCGTCACCCAAGGCTTTCTTGAGTTCACTGTAGAAGATTATCTGGCGACTACCCAGACGCCGGGGCGTTATGAAATTCAGGTCAACCAGTTGGACCCTCGCTTGCGCATGCCACTGTGCGACAAGGAATTGACAGCCACTCTGGAAAGCCCCGCCCAGCCCATCGGCCGTGTGACCGTAAAGGTACGCTGCGAGGGCGCCTCGCCCTGGACGGTTTTCGTACCGGCTCAGGTCAAGCTGTATCGCGATGTGGTGGTAGTGGCGCGACCGTTGAAGCGCACGGGCATCATCGGCTACGACGACGTGGCGTTGCGCGAGCGGGATATCAGCTTGATCAACCAGGGCTACCTGACGTCGCTGGACCAGGCCGTCGGGCAGAAACTCACGCGGCCAGTGGTCACCGACCAAGTCCTCACGCTGGTTCATCTGGAACAGGCCGAGGTGATTCGCAAGGGTGACCAGGTGGTAATTTCCGCCAGCAGCGGCGGCCTGAACGTCAGGATGCCGGGCGAGGCGCTGTCAAATGGCGGCATGAGCGAACAGATCCGCGTCAAGAACCTCAACTCCAATCGCGTGATCAAGGCGCGGGTCACGGCACCAGGCCAGGTCGAGGTGGCGCTATAGATGACTGGAATCAAATGCCAGCTTTTCCTACACTGTGTGCTGGATATTGAGCCGAACAGGTTTATTGTCAATCGAGCCTAAAGTTTGCCCGGGTATGGCCGAAAACATGGCAAGCGTCCAAATACCCAGAGGTTTTTCAACATGGTCATTGATTTCAGTCGTTTGAATAACGCCCCGGCTTTGCCCGGCAATACGCGCACCGGCGGTACCAAGGACAGCGTAGAGGCCAAGCCGCAGCCCTTGCCTGCCAAAGCAGAACAGGCCGCCGCCAGCCAGAGTGGGGAATCGGTACACCTGAGCAATGAGGCTCAACAGTTGCAGAAGGTCACTGACTCGCTGCGCGATCAACCCGTCGTCAATAAAGCCCGCGTGGCCGAGTTGAAACAGGCTATCGCCGATGGCAGCTATAAAGTCGACAGCAACCGTGTAGCCAGCAAGCTGCTCAACTTCGAAGCCGAGCGCTAGGCAAAAGCCTGCGCAGGGCTTTTGGACGCTTAAAACCCAAGGCCAGCCATGCACCACGACGAACATTTGCTCCAACTGATCATTGATGATCTGGCGCCGACGCAACAATTGCTCGAGCTGCTCAAGGAAGAATCCCTGGCCTTGTACGGCCGGGATATGCCCTTGCTGGAAGAAATCCTGGCGCGCAAACAGTCGCTGATTGTCTTGCTCGAACAGCACGGCAAGAAACGCAGCGAGATTCTGATCAGCCTGGGCCTGCCCGCCGATCATGATGGCCTGGCACAACTGGCCAGCCACTCCTCAGTCGGCGATCAACTGCTGGCACAAAGCAAAGAACTCAATCATTTGCTCGCCCAGTGCCAGGAAGCCAACCTGCTCAACGGCCAGTCGATCCAGCTTCAGCAAGCCACCACCGCCAATCAGTTGCGCATACTGCACGGCGGAGAGCCTCCGGCCCTGTATAACGCCCAAGGCTCCACCTCACGCCTGATCAAACCAAGCACCCGCAGCCAAGCCTGACGCCGGTTTACAGCGCGACCTATCCAAGGCGCGCTACATACTGGCAAAATGCCGGTTCTTGCGTGTAGTCGTATTTTGCCTGGAGATGGAAGAACCGTGTTCAACGCCCTTAATGCGGAAGATGCACCGCAGCCACCCAAGGTGCTCACCACGCCTCTGGAAATCGCCAGCACGTTGCGGATGCTGCAAGAAAGCCATGACCCGCTGATCATCACCTTCCACGAACGTAGCCAGCGCTTCCAGAGCTACCTGGTGGACATCGACCGGGACAGCAAGACGCTGATACTGGACGAAATGATTCCCCGCGACGGTGAACGCTATCTTGAGAATGGCGAAGCCTTCCGTATCGAAGGTTTCCATGAGGGCGTGCGGGTTGCCTGGGAAAGCAACGGCACCTTGACCATCAGCGAGAAAGGCGGCCACCGCATCTACAGCGGCAGCCTGCCCGGCGAAGTGGTTTACCACCAAAGACGCAATGCCTTCCGCGCCGCACTGAAACTCGCGCAATTGGTGGATATTCAGTTAGGTGGCGAGAAGCTCAAGGTGCCTGTCAGCGGTAAGCTGTTGGACATCTCGGCAACCGGCTGCAAATTGCGCTTTGAAGGCGACATCTCCGAGCGTCTGCAGTTAGGCCAGGTCTATGATCGCTTTATCGCTGCCCTGCCCTTCGGCAGCATGACCACCTCTGTGGAACTGCGCTATCTGCACTTCGAAGACAAGATCAACACCACCTTTGCCGGCGTGCACTTTCATAACATGAGTGGCTTGGTGCAGCGACAAGTGGAACGCTTTGTCTACCAATTACAGCGTGAAGCTCGGCGCTTCGATAAAGACGACGATCTCTAAGCGTTAGACGCTGAGATAAAAAAACGGGCAGATCCTGATGGGATCTGCCCGTTTTTTCGTTCAGGGGCGTGCCCTGCTTAAGTCATGGGGATGTTCGTCCGGGTCTGGTGGCTCGTGCGGCTCTTCGCTCGTCGGCTCATCGGTTTCAGGGGCAGGCTCTGGATCGGGCACAGTGACTTGCATCTGATCCTGTACCACCTGCTCATCCACCCGCGGGTCAAGGGCAGCCACCAAAGGCGAACTGGACATGCTGTCGGGCATCGCCACGTGATGCAGCGGCGCGTCATCGACCTGATGCAGGTTGGTCACCGCCTTGGGGCGAATGCGCCACACCAGGATCAATGCACACAGGCTGAAAAACGCATAGAGCATCTGGCTGCCGAATAGCTTCATTACCACACCGGCCAACAGCGGCCCCACGCTGGCGCCGATCCCGTAGGTCACCAGCAACATGGCCGTCAGCGATACCCGACGATCGCCTTCCACATGGTCGTTGGAAAAGGCCACTGCCAAAGGGTAAAGGCAGAACTGCACCAGCGAACAGAAGAAGCCCGCCACGAACAACACTTCCAGCGGAACCTGCGTCATGATTGCCAACGGCAAGGCCGTCACCGCCAGGCACAAGGCGAAGCAGCGAATCAGCAGCGCGCGGTCATAGCGGTCTGACAACCAGCCCAGTGGCCACTGCACGACCAATCCAGCAAAAATGCAGCTACCCATGAACAGGCCGACTTGCTCGGTCGTCAGGCCCTGCTGAGAGGCGTACAGCGGTGCCAAGCCGTAGAACGAACCGACGATCAACCCAGCGCCCAACACGGTGCTGAGCGACTGCGGCACGCGCTTGATAAAGAAGCGCGGCTCCATCGGGGCCGGGTGCAGTGGGGCCGGGTGAATACGTCGAGTCATTGCCACCGGGACCAGGCACAGGGCAAAGCACAACGCCACGAGCATCAACAGCTCAAGCCCAAGATGGGGGTGCATGACCAGGATCAGCTGGCCCAGCACCAACCCAAGGTAGGACGCAATCATGTAGCCGCTGAACACTACACCGCGCTGCTTGGCATCCGCCTGCTCGTTGAGCCAACTCTCGATGACCATGTACTGGCACATCATCCCCAGGCCCACGATCATCCGCAGCACGATCCAGGCTGGCAGCCAATCAATCAAACCGTGCCCCAGCACCGCTGCACCGACGATGCCCGCGCAGGTGGCGTAGGCGCGAATATGCCCGACCCGGGCGATGAGTCGGTGTCCGAGCTTACCGCCCAGCACCAAGCCAAAATAGTTGGCGGCCATCAGCGCACCGACCCACAGGCTGTCGACATTGTCTGCTGCCAGACGCAAAGCCAGATAAGTACTAAGTAGGCCGGAGCCGATCAGCATCATCAAAGAGGCGAAATAAAGGGCTCGAAAAGATTTCCAGATCTGGCGCATCGGCGTTCCGAGCGGCTCCTTGCGGTGAGGGGTAGGGCTATCAGCATGATAGTCCGGGGCGGTTGAATCCGGACAGGCAGCAGGGCCTGTTCCCGGCGATTATTTTGTTTCACAGCTCAGACGCTACGCGGGTGTCTGTGAGGTACATAACCGTGGAGATAAATACACGGCGCACCACCTGTGAACCTTGATAACACGCAAGGTTCGACTGGTATTCGGGTATCTGTACAAAAGGTTTCAATGGAGCGCTGTGCAGGCTTTGGAAGTTGGCGTGCTTTTCGAGCGCCCAAAACAAAACCCCAACTGCTTTCGCAATTGGGGTTTCGGAATTTAATCTTGACGATGACCTACTCTCACATGGGGAAACCCCACACTACCATCGGCGATGCATCGTTTCACTGCTGAGTTCGGGATGGGATCAGGTGGTTCCAATGCTCTATGGTCGTCAAGAAATTCGGGTACTGAGTCGTGGCCAGCTGGCCTCGCTTCAGCAAATTGGGTATGTGATAGATCGTGGTGTTTTGTGAGCGTCGAACTTTCGGTTCATTGCGTCTTCACACACCGCAATCTGGCCTTTCGACTCAAATTGCTTGGGTGTTATATGGTCAAGCCTCACGGGCAATTAGTATTGGTTAGCTCAACGCCTCACAGCGCTTACACACCCAACCTATCAACGTCGTAGTCTTCGACGGCCCTTCAGGGAACTCAAGGTTCCAGTGAGATCTCATCTTGAGGCTAGTTTCCCGCTTAGATGCTTTCAGCGGTTATCTATTCCGAACATAGCTACCCGGCAATGCCACTGGCGTGACAACCGGAACACCAGAGGTTCGTCCACTCCGGTCCTCTCGTACTAGGAGCAGCCCCTCTCAAATCTCAAACGTCCACGGCAGATAGGGACCGAACTGTCTCACGACGTTCTAAACCCAGCTCGCGTACCACTTTAAATGGCGAACAGCCATACCCTTGGGACCGGCTTCAGCCCCAGGATGTGATGAGCCGACATCGAGGTGCCAAACACCGCCGTCGATATGAACTCTTGGGCGGTATCAGCCTGTTATCCCCGGAGTACCTTTTATCCGTTGAGCGATGGCCCTTCCATACAGAACCACCGGATCACTAAGACCTACTTTCGTACCTGCTCGACGTGTCTGTCTCGCAGTCAAGCGCGCTTTTGCCTTTATACTCTACGACCGATTTCCGACCGGTCTGAGCGCACCTTCGTACTCCTCCGTTACTCTTTAGGAGGAGACCGCCCCAGTCAAACTACCCACCATACACTGTCCTCGATCCGGATAACGGACCTGAGTTAGAACCTCAAAGTTGCCAGGGTGGTATTTCAAGGATGGCTCCACGCAGACTGGCGTCCACGCTTCAAAGCCTCCCACCTATCCTACACAAGCAAATTCAAAGTCCAGTGCAAAGCTATAGTAAAGGTTCACGGGGTCTTTCCGTCTAGCCGCGGATACACTGCATCTTCACAGCGATTTCAATTTCACTGAGTCTCGGGTGGAGACAGCGCCGCCATCGTTACGCCATTCGTGCAGGTCGGAACTTACCCGACAAGGAATTTCGCTACCTTAGGACCGTTATAGTTACGGCCGCCGTTTACCGGGGCTTCGATCAAGAGCTTCGCGTTAGCTAACCCCATCAATTAACCTTCCGGCACCGGGCAGGCGTCACACCCTATACGTCCACTTTCGTGTTTGCAGAGTGCTGTGTTTTTAATAAACAGTCGCAGCGGCCTGGTATCTTCGACCGGCATGAGCTTACGGAGCAAGTCCTTCACCCTCACCGGCGCACCTTCTCCCGAAGTTACGGTGCCATTTTGCCTAGTTCCTTCACCCGAGTTCTCTCAAGCGCCTTGGTATTCTCTACCCAACCACCTGTGTCGGTTTGGGGTACGGTTCCTGGTTACCTGAAGCTTAGAAGCTTTTCTTGGAAGCATGGCATCAACCACTTCGTTATCTAAAAGATAACTCGTCATCAGCTCTCGGCCTTGAAATCCCGGATTTACCTAAGATTTCAGCCTACCACCTTAAACTTGGACAACCAACGCCAAGCTGGCCTAGCCTTCTCCGTCCCTCCATCGCAATAACCAGAAGTACAGGAATATTAACCTGTTTTCCATCGACTACGCTTTTCAGCCTCGCCTTAGGGACCGACTAACCCTGCGTCGATTAACGTTGCGCAGGAAACCTTGGTCTTTCGGCGTGGGTGTTTTTCACACCCATTATCGTTACTCATGTCAGCATTCGCACTTCTGATACCTCCAGCAAGCTTCTCAACTCACCTTCACAGGCTTACAGAACGCTCCTCTACCGCATCACTTACGTGATACCCGTAGCTTCGGTGTATGGTTTGAGCCCCGTTACATCTTCCGCGCAGGCCGACTCGACTAGTGAGCTATTACGCTTTCTTTAAAGGGTGGCTGCTTCTAAGCCAACCTCCTAGCTGTCTAAGCCTTCCCACATCGTTTCCCACTTAACCATAACTTTGGGACCTTAGCTGACGGTCTGGGTTGTTTCCCTTTTCACGACGGACGTTAGCACCCGCCGTTTGTCTCCCATGCTCGGCACTTGTAGGTATTCGGAGTTTGCATCGGTTTGGTAAGTCGGGATGACCCCCTAGCCGAAACAGTGCTCTACCCCCTACAGTGATACATGAGGCGCTACCTAAATAGCTTTCGAGGAGAACCAGCTATCTCCGAGCTTGATTAGCCTTTCACTCCGATCCACAGGTCATCCGCTAACTTTTCAACGGTAGTCGGTTCGGTCCTCCAGTTAGTGTTAGCCAACCTTCAACCTGCCCATGGATAGATCGCCCGGTTTCGGGTCTATTCCCAGCGACTAGACGCCCTATTAAGACTCGCTTTCGCTACGCCTCCCCTATTCGGTTAAGCTCGCCACTGAAAATAAGTCGCTGACCCATTATACAAAAGGTACGCAGTCACCCAACAAAGTGGGCTCCCACTGCTTGTACGCATACGGTTTCAGGATCTATTTCACTCCCCTCTCCGGGGTTCTTTTCGCCTTTCCCTCACGGTACTAGTTCACTATCGGTCAGTCAGTAGTATTTAGCCTTGGAGGATGGTCCCCCCATATTCAGACAAAGTTTCTCGTGCTCCGTCCTACTCGATTTCATGACTAAGAGATTTTCGCGTACAGGGCTATCACCCACTATGGCCGCACTTTCCAGAGCGTTCCGCTAATCTCAAAGCCACTTAAGGGCTAGTCCCCGTTCGCTCGCCACTACTAAGGGAATCTCGGTTGATTTCTTTTCCTCAGGGTACTTAGATGTTTCAGTTCCCCTGGTTCGCTTCTTGCACCTATGTATTCAGTACAAGATAACCATCTTATGATGGCTGGGTTCCCCCATTCAGACATCTCCGGATCAAAGTCTGTTTGCCGACTCCCCGAAGCTTTTCGCAGGCTACCACGTCTTTCATCGCCTCTGACTGCCAAGGCATCCACCGTATGCGCTTCTTCACTTGACCATATAACCCCAAGCAATCTGGTTATACTGTGAAGACGACATTCGCCGAAAATTCGAATTTCTCAATTAAGAGAACTCACAAATTTTACCTTAGCCTGATCCGTTACCAGTGAAAGTAACGTTCAGTCTATCTTTCTATCACATACCCAAATTTTTAAAGAACGAACTAGTCAAAGACTAGAAATCAACATTCACCATCACAACAATGGAATGCTCATTTCTAAGCTTTATACAAACAGAAGCAGTAGTGGTGGAGCCAAACGGGATCGAACCGTTGACCTCCTGCGTGCAAGGCAGGCGCTCTCCCAGCTGAGCTATGGCCCCGTATTTCTACAGGCGTTTCCCACACAAAATTGGTGGGTCTGGGCAGATTCGAACTGCCGACCTCACCCTTATCAGGGGTGCGCTCTAACCAACTGAGCTACAGACCCAATTTCGGGCTGCTTCTTTCGTCTTCTTCAATGAATCAAGCAATTCGTGTGGGAACTTATGGAGCAGCTGATGTCGTCGATTAAGGAGGTGATCCAGCCGCAGGTTCCCCTACGGCTACCTTGTTACGACTTCACCCCAGTCATGAATCACACCGTGGTAACCGTCCTCCCGAAGGTTAGACTAGCTACTTCTGGTGCAACCCACTCCCATGGTGTGACGGGCGGTGTGTACAAGGCCCGGGAACGTATTCACCGCGACATTCTGATTCGCGATTACTAGCGATTCCGACTTCACGCAGTCGAGTTGCAGACTGCGATCCGGACTACGATCGGTTTTATGGGATTAGCTCCACCTCGCGGCTTGGCAACCCTCTGTACCGACCATTGTAGCACGTGTGTAGCCCAGGCCGTAAGGGCCATGATGACTTGACGTCATCCCCACCTTCCTCCGGTTTGTCACCGGCAGTCTCCTTAGAGTGCCCACCATTACGTGCTGGTAACTAAGGACAAGGGTTGCGCTCGTTACGGGACTTAACCCAACATCTCACGACACGAGCTGACGACAGCCATGCAGCACCTGTCTCAATGTTCCCGAAGGCACCAATCCATCTCTGGAAAGTTCATTGGATGTCAAGGCCTGGTAAGGTTCTTCGCGTTGCTTCGAATTAAACCACATGCTCCACCGCTTGTGCGGGCCCCCGTCAATTCATTTGAGTTTTAACCTTGCGGCCGTACTCCCCAGGCGGTCAACTTAATGCGTTAGCTGCGCCACTAAAAGCTCAAGGCTTCCAACGGCTAGTTGACATCGTTTACGGCGTGGACTACCAGGGTATCTAATCCTGTTTGCTCCCCACGCTTTCGCACCTCAGTGTCAGTATTAGTCCAGGTGGTCGCCTTCGCCACTGGTGTTCCTTCCTATATCTACGCATTTCACCGCTACACAGGAAATTCCACCACCCTCTACCATACTCTAGTCAGTCAGTTTTGAATGCAGTTCCCAGGTTGAGCCCGGGGATTTCACATCCAACTTAACAAACCACCTACGCGCGCTTTACGCCCAGTAATTCCGATTAACGCTTGCACCCTCTGTATTACCGCGGCTGCTGGCACAGAGTTAGCCGGTGCTTATTCTGTCGGTAACGTCAAAATTGCAGAGTATTAATCTACAACCCTTCCTCCCAACTTAAAGTGCTTTACAATCCGAAGACCTTCTTCACACACGCGGCATGGCTGGATCAGGCTTTCGCCCATTGTCCAATATTCCCCACTGCTGCCTCCCGTAGGAGTCTGGACCGTGTCTCAGTTCCAGTGTGACTGATCATCCTCTCAGACCAGTTACGGATCGTCGCCTTGGTGAGCCATTACCCCACCAACTAGCTAATCCGACCTAGGCTCATCTGATAGCGCAAGGCCCGAAGGTCCCCTGCTTTCTCCCGTAGGACGTATGCGGTATTAGCGTCCGTTTCCGAACGTTATCCCCCACTACCAGGCAGATTCCTAGGCATTACTCACCCGTCCGCCGCTCTCAAGAGAAGCAAGCTTCTCTCTACCGCTCGACTTGCATGTGTTAGGCCTGCCGCCAGCGTTCAATCTGAGCCATGATCAAACTCTTCAGTTCAAACATCTTTGGGTTTTTAAGAAACCCTAAACTTGGCTCAGCAATCGTTGGTTACATCTTTGATTTCTCGCGGAGTAACTTGTGATGCTGATAATCTTGTTGACTATCAGCCTGACTCCACAAGCACCCACACGAATTGCTTGATTCAGTTGTTAAAGAGCGGTTGGTTAAGATCTTTCGTCTCAACCGAGGCGCGCATTCTACAGCAGCCTCATTTGCTGTCAAGTGGTTATTTTCAGAAGTTTTCGAAGATTTCTTCAACAACTTCAACCACTTGCGCTTGCGATCTCTCGTAAGCGGGAGGCGAATTCTACAGGGATCGCCATGAACGTCAACCCCTTATCCGCAAAAAAGCTAAAAACCCATTCGCCTATAAAATCAGGATGCCTCGCCGCCTCTTCTATATAAGAAGAAGCGTATAGCCCTGGGGCGTGAATACCCCCACCCACACAAATGCATCGAGCTCCAACCGGAAGAAGCCCGGCTGAGACCTGCGAAAGCGAGGAGCGAGAAAGACTGTTTTTTAGACCGGCGAATACCGAAAAGGGAAAACTCAACAGAGATGGTGTCCCAGGGCCGGTTCGAACGGCCAACCTTCCCCTTAGGAGGGCCATTTCGCCCTCTATGTATATTGGCGCCCCCCAGATTTTATTGGGTATATCGTCCGGTTGCGTCTGAGAATACAGGTCCGTATAGTAGTTTTTGCACCCATAATGCACCCACGGATAGCAAATGAAAGAGAAGCTAACTGGTAAGCTCATCTCAGCTTTGAAAACCACCGGCAAAGAATATGAGGTCCACGACACATTGGTAGCGGGTCTGTTCGTCCGTGTTACGGCTGCTGGGTTTAAATCGTACGTAGTCAGATGGAGGCGAGCATCCAAAAAAGCTCTGGGGCGAGTCGGCATCCTTACCCTCGACCAAGCTCGCCAGGAAGCAACACAGTACTTGTATGAAGCGCGGAATCACGGCGAACCACTGGCAGTCACCCAAAACCGAAAAGGTACTGCTCTCCCCTCTCTACGCGACTTCATCAATGATACCTATATGCCGTGGTTCAAGACCCACCATAAGGGCCATGAAAAAACTCTGCACACCTTGGACAACAACTTCGGTCCGATTATGGCTCAGCGAATCGACGCAATTACTGGCCGCGATCTCGAACAGATCCGCACCACATGGATGCAATTAGGCAACAAATCGTCCACCGCTAACCGCAAAATGGGATCTATAGGTGGAGTGTTCTCTCGTGCGGTGGATTGGGGATATCTGTCTATCTCTCCTTCAGAAAAAATCAAGCCTCTGAAAATAGACTCCAAGGGAACGATCCGCTACCTATCCGAAAATGAAATGCGCAACCTGCTCAATGCATTGGAAGTTAGAGAGCACCGAGCAATACTAGAACGCGACAGCGCAAATCGGTGGAGAACTGCAAGACACAAGGAGCTGTACCAAAACCTACGTGAACTTACATTCACCGACCATTTAAAGCCGATGATTATCGTTTCATTGAGCACAGGGATGAGACGGGGGGAAATTTTTGGATTAACATGGAATGCGATTGACTTTGACAGAAAGATAATCACTGTTGGCGGCGACATCACAAAGACTTCTGAGACTCGCCATATACCGATGAATACCGAAACAACTAAAGCGCTTAGTGCTTGGAAAGATCAAAGCGGACAATCCCTCTTTGTATTCCCAGGACTTGAAGGTGGCCGAATGGAGGACGTCAAAACCGCGTGGAAAAAGCTTTTACAGGAAGCGTGTATCAGCGGGTTTCGGTGGCATGATATGCGCCACGACTTCGCCTCACGCCTTGTCGCGGCAGGATACCCGCTAAACACGGTGCGTGATCTATTGGGGCATACAGACATCAAAATGACGTTGCGGTACGCCCATCTTGCACCCGACATCAAGGCTAGAGCAGTTGAGGCCCTTAGTCTCTATTCGTCAATTTGAGAAATGCGGAAAAGGTAGAGTTTAAACTTTTATTTTTCCCTCTAAAAACCGCATACTCTTCAAGAACATCCCACTTATTGTATATTTTATGCAAATCCAACATCGGCGTCATAGATCGAAAATCTGACTTCAGAGGAATATCCTCATCAGAAAATAGCTCAGATGGACCAAAAAATATATCTAACGACTCAACAATAGCAGAAACAATTAGTTTATCACGCTCGCCGACTGCACTAGGCGCAATGTAAAACATCCTAAGTTTCGTAAGTACTGGGTCGCCCTCAACGTAAGCGGCCTCTACCACTGTTGGTAGATCCAAACCTTCATCCTTCAAACTCTCCGTGTCCACAATGTCGCCCAGTTTTTTGAGCTGCACGCTCTTCGCTGCGACGGCAATCAGCTCCTCAATGATCTGGGTAGCTGTCTTGCCGAGAACATTCGACATCCCTTCAAGTAGATTTTTTGACTCAGGACTGACACGGAGATTGATCGTTTCGGATTTTTTTCTGACTGCCACAGCGGTACTCCTAAAAGGAAATTCGAGGTAGATAGCCTGTCACACCTTTAGCTTCAGCACAACGAATGTGTTGACATTCGATGTACAGCCACATATCGTAACGCCATCAACTGTAAAAACCCTTCTTAAAGCGGTAGAGGATCGAGTGATGAATTCAGAAATCCGTGCAAACCCCATTAGTGTTGGCGTTGAGGAAGGGGCTCGTTTGATAGGCGTGGCGAGATCCGCAATGTATGACTATATCGGTCGTGGCGAGATCCCAACGTTCAAGCTAGGCAGGCGGAGACTCATATTATTTAAGAGTCTTGAGGCGTTCGTTAGCCGGCAAGCCCTGGAGAATAGTCGATGAGCTTCCGCATCGTAAATCGCAACAGAAATCTACCGGGAGGCTGCGATGTACGAAATTAGTCGAAACCAATTTAACTTCCACGGGCGTCGAGATTCAATAAAGTCCGCGCTCATCGAAGGCAGGAGCCTACGATAGCCAAACGGTACGGACTCCCCAACGCAGCCTGGGATTTAGTTGCAGAAATTTTCTATAAGCCACGCCGCAGCGGGCGGCAACGAACAGATGATCGCTTGATGCTCAACGACGTCTTCTGGGTACTCTATCCTGGCGCTGTATGGCACGATATGCCTGAATACTTTGACCCATGGTCGACGGTTTATATCAGCGCTTCCGTGATTGGCGCAATCGAGTAGAGTTTGACCAGATGCTCAAGCGGCTTCGCATCAAGCTAAACGAGCATGGTTAATTGATCTGGAGACCTGGTTGATTGACTCCAGTGTGGTACGAGCAACCCGGGCCTCTTCTGGTGCAGGAAAAAAGAGGACCTGAAGGACCGCAAATCACACGCTCGGGCGCAGCTGGGCCAGCCTGATCACCAAGATCCATATGCTGTGCGATGCCAACGGCATCCCGCTGAAGTTTCTATTCGGACGGACAAGCCAGCGATATCGCTTGCGTCAAGCCGTTGCTTGATGAAGCCTATATACCCAGTCTGCACGGTCGGCCCCGCAAACGCTGCCGACTGTTGTTGGCGGACAAAGGCTATGACGCCAAGGCATTGCGTCGCTACTGCGACAGGCATCGGATGCAACCTGTTATTCCTCTGCGCAGTATGAAGCGAAAACCCACCAAGTGCCGGCAGCGCAATATCACCGAGCCTATGTTTGGCTGGCTGAAGGAGAACCGCCGCATCGTTACGCGCTTCGAAAAACCCGCGAAAAGTTATGCGGCGTTGGTCTCGCTGGCCTGAGCCATGCAATTTGTACGAAATTTCCGTACAGAGCCTAGTGTCCTGAGCGGTTAGTTCGACTATCAATCGGAGGGGCGGTAAACTGATGGCCCACCGTCATGGACTGATTGTACAAATGGCCCGTCCCGCTGCTCCCTTTGCTTTAACACCTTCCGACCTCGTCACCCTGCAAGGCTGGTTGCGGATGGGGTCATTGGCGCAGAACCTCGCACAACGCGCCAGAATATTGCTTCTCTTGGCGGATGGGCTCACACCCAATACCGTTGCTGAGCAGATGCAAGTATCGGCATCCGTGATCTTTAAATGGCGCAAGCGCTATCAGGAGGCAGGGCTTGAGGGATTGAACGATTTGCCGCGTAGCGGCCAGCCGCGCAAGCTCAGTGCTGCAAAATTCAACGACATCCTGACGTTAACAACTCAGCGTGTCCCTCGTGAGGCAACACACTGGAGTGTTCGCCTGATGGCCAAATATGCGCAGGTCAGCACGTGGCAGGTTCGACAAGTCTGGGCCGCTTCCGACCTCAAGCCGCACCGGCTGAAGACCTTCAAAATCAGTAACGATCCTCTCTTTGCCGACAAGGTGGTCGATGTGGTCGGGCTCTACCTGAACCCGCCGGATAACGCGCTGGTGCTGTCGGTTGACGAGAAAACCCAGATCCAAGCACTGGATCGCACACAGCCGATGTTGCCGCTACGTCCGGGGCAGATCGAGCGTCGAACCCACGATTACAAACGCCACGGGACGGCGAGTCTGTACGCGGCTTTTGACATTTTGACGGGCAAGGTGATCGGGCGGATTACCCAGCGTCATCGGGCCAAGGAGTTTTTGGCTTTCCTGCAACAGATCGACCGCAGCACACCGGCCGAACTGGATCTGCATGTGATCCTGGACAACAGTTCGACTCACAAGACTCTCGCGATCAAGCAGTGGTTGGAGAAGCATCCACGCTTCAAGCTGCACTTCACGCCGACCAGCGCCTCTTGGCTGAACGCCGTGGAAGGCTGGTTCGCTCAACTGGAGCGGCGAGCCCTGTATCGGGGTGTTTTTACCAGCGTCGCGGAGCTGAAAACGGGCATTCGTCAATTCATCGAAGCCCACAATGAGCACTCAGCAAAACCATTCAAGTGGAACAAAACGGCTGAAACCATCATCAGCTCGGTGCATAAAGCAAAGCTGGGTGCGATTAAAAATAGATTTTTGAATTAACCGCTCAGGACACTAGCACCTGCCTAATCAGCGTGGCGCGCAATCGTTATTCGGTACCTTGCGAGCGTGTTGGTCAGTGGGTCAGCAGCCGTTTGTACCCTTCGCGGATCGTGGTCATTGCCGACGAAACGGTGATCGCCAGCCATGAGCGCCTCTTTGATCGAGATCAGGTCAGTTTTGACTGGCAGCACTACATCCCACTCATCGAGCGCAAGCCTGGTGCACTGCGCAATGGCGCGCCATTTGCTGATCTGCCAAAACCGTTACGGCTTCTCAAACGAGGGCTGAGGCGTCACACCAACGGTGATCGAATCATGATGCAGGTACTGGCTGCTGTGCCAATTGCGGGTCTCGAACCTGTGCTGGTGGCGGTGGAGCTGGTACTTGAATCGGGAAGTCTGAGCGCCGATCACATCCTCAATGTCCTTGCCCGCCTGACCTCCACCGCACCACCTCCCTGTGTAGAAACCAGCCTGCAACTCAAGGTCGCGCCTGTTGCCAATACGGCGCGCTACGACCGGCTCCGTACGACCGATGAGGAGAATCGCAATGCGTGACCTGATGACTGAACTCAAAGAACTGCGCCTGCACGGTATGGCCAGTGCTTGGGAAGAACTGGTATCTCAAGGAACAGCGTCGACGGCTTCATCGAAATGGCTGCTGGAACATCTGCTTCAGCAGGAACATGCAGATCGCGCGGTGCGCTCGGTGAATCATCAGATGAACATGGCAAAACTCCCCATGCACCGTGACTTAGCTGGCTTTGACTTCAGCGCTTCCAGCGCTGATGCCCGGCTGGTCAGCGATCTATCCAGCTTAGCGTTCACTGAAACCGCGCAGAATGTCGTGTTCATCGGCGGGCCTGGAACCGGGAAAACACACCTGGCCAGTGCCTTGGCTATATCCGGAATTACGGCCCACAACAAACGCGTGCGCTTTTTCTCCACGGTGGATCTGGTCAATCTGCTGGAGCGTGAAAAGTACGATGGTAAGGCAGGCCGAATCGCCCAGGGACTGCTACGAACAGACCTGGTGATACTGGATGAGCTGGGGTATTTGCCCTTCAGTCAAAGCGGCGGTGCCCTGTTATTTCACCTGCTGTCCAAACTGTACGAACACACCAGCGTGGTCATCACCACCAACCTGAGCTTCTCGGAATGGTCGAGTGTGTTTGGCGACGCAAAGATGACCACAGCGTTGTTGGATCGGCTGACACATCACTGCCACATCGTCGAAACGGGCAACGAGTCTTACCGCTTGCAACACAGCACCTTGGCGGCCCAGACAAAGATCAAGTCACGGGAACGAAAGCGAAAGGACGGAAATGATATCGAGGACGATGAGCCATTTTGATCCGCACCATAAACGCCCTGCTGCATGCGGTGGGGCTTGATGCGTCTTTAATCGGAACACTGCTGCTAAGCTTATCCACAATTGCTGGGACAGAAATCAGCAATCCGTCCTGGGTCAATTTTCAATCGGCAGGGTGGGTCAGTTTTCAATCAGCGCCAACATGCGGCCAGCTTGCCGGCCGGTGCGCCGCCATTGGCGCTGAGTATCGTCCAGAAAAGCGAATGGTTGGCGTGACCGCCACCGTTGTTGCGCACAACGGTCTGCACGCTCGCCGGCAAGCCATCCAAGCCGGCAATTAACTCTTCCACAGACATCGCTTTCAGGCCTAGCCCGTCAATGGCCGCATTGAGATTGTTGACGTAGGTCTGATGGTGCTTGGAATGATGGATCTCCATGGTGTGCGCATCAAAGTGCGGCTCGAGGGCGCCATATGCGTAGGGCAGCTGGGGAAGCGAATAGCTCATGGATGACTCCTTTGGATTACAGAAGGTGGATAGGCATTGACGGCCAAAGTCGGCCGCAAAACCTTAGCGATCCAGGTAGTGCAGCACTTCGTTGTCATCTTCTTCGATGAGCTTTCCGATGTACTCACCCACCTGCACAGCGCTCAGGAAGTCTTGCTTGCCGTAAGCCATGCGCTGACGGGTGTTGATCGGTGGCAGGATCAGCTCGTTTACCTTGACCTGGATGGACCCCAGTTCCTTGGCAAGAGTCAGCGTCAGCGACTTCTGGGCAGCGGCCATCGCGGCGACCGGGCCGGCGCCGGGGTAGGACATTTCCGCGCTGGAGCCGTTGATATGCACGTAGCGGCCATGGCGGGCGGCCAGCAGCGGGGACAGTGCTTTCATGGCCAGGAAATGAGAGGTGAGGTTGTCACGAACGACGTCTTCCCAGGTCTGCACCGAGACATTGGGAATGGCTTGACCCTGGGTCCAGCCACCGAGGGAGGCGACAACCACATCGACCTCGCCGAACTGATTCTTGACCGTCTGGCCGAGCGAGAGCGCTTCATGTTCGCTGCTGAAGCCACCGATGAAGGCGTGCAGCCGGTCGCCGGCGACGTCTTGAACATAGCTGCGCAGCTTTGCCACGTTGGAGTCGGAGCGGGTTGTGACCGCTACGGTTGCGCCTGCAGCCAGCAGGGCGCGCACGATACCTTCGCCAACGCCTCCGGTACCGCCGGCGACAAGGATTCGGGTGTTCTTGATGTCCATGAGTTCACCTTGATGAGTTTGTTGGGGATGAGTTACTTCAGGGCCGAGCCCGTTGGCTGTGGGCAGATGCTGCCCTGAGAGGGGATAAAACAGGGTGACAGCCGCTCCAGCACCCTCACGTTTGCTGGAGCGACCGCCACTTCACCGCCAAACGGCGTGAGCCTTCAGAAGACCTGCGGCAGCACTTCGTGCTTCATGATCTGCAGCACCTTGCCTACTTCCGGGCGGCTCCAGTCCTGAGCCAGCTCGGCAATCATGGTGTTGGTGGCCGTCAGAGTCACGCCTTCCTGAACCATGCGCAGGCGAGCAGCCTCTTCGGAGTACTCGTACGGAGAGCCGGAGGCATCGAGCACGACCTGGACCTGGAAACCATCCTGGCGGGCACTAATGGCCGGCGGCATGACGCACACGTCGGTGGTGGCGCCGGCCATGATCAGGTTACGACGGTTGGTCTTCAGCACTGCATCGCGGAAGATCGGGTCGCTCCAGGTGTTGACGATGCCGCCGCGGGCGATACGGGCTTCGTACTCTTCCGGGAACAGTTCCTTGAATTCCGGCAGCAGCGGCCCTTGGAACTGGGTTTCGGTACCGGTGGTCAGCACGATCGGCACGCCAAGTTCCTTGGCAGCCTTGGCCAGAGCCAGGGTGTTGCGCTTGACGACCTCAAACGGCAGGGTCTGGATCAGCTTCATGGTGCCGACCTGGTGGTCGATCAGCAGCAGAACCGAGTCAGCGGCAGTAAACATCTTCATGGCATTTGCTCTCTAGTTGACGAAAAGGGGGTGTTTCAGGTGCAGCTATTGACGCTCATCATTTACTTTACGGACCGAACGGTCCGTAATGGGTAAAAAAAATGGCATCTACTTCAGCACGGTAAGCATTGCTGCCACCGCCATCTGGAGTCTGTTGGGATCCATCCTGGATCGGGCCATGATTTGCAGGCCCTGATGATTGACCGTCAGCAAGCTGGACAGAGCCTGGTCAGTTAGGGTCGAGGCGATCGAACTATCCTGCCGACCATCCCTCACCGCATAGGCAAAGGCCGCTTCCATTCCTTGAAAGTCCAGTTGAATCAGCTCCTGCAGTTCCGGGTCATGCGGTCCGAATTCGACCGCCTCGTTGCAACTCATACAGCCGAAGGGCTTGTCATCGTTCTTGGCGTGTTCCAAGACTGTTTCGAAGAATGTCTCGATCGAGGCATAGGCTGTTGGCTGGCTCGAAAGGTAACCGCGCAGCATCTGCATACGCTCTTGGCGATAAACCTCGTAGGCGGCCATGAACAACTTGCGCTTGTCCCCGAAGGTCTCATACAAACTGCTCTTGCTGAGGCCGGTGACTCGTAGCAGATCGTTGAGCGAGGTGCGGGCATAACCCTTGTTCCAAAAGACATGCATGGCCGCCAGAAGTGCTTGTTTCTCATCAAACTCGCGGGGCCTGGCCATCTCGCATCTCGTCGGGGTGTGGGGCTATTCTACGTGTAGCGGCTCGCATTTGAAAACACTCGGGCTCGCATTAAGCGGCATTTCTGGCTCACATTAGCTGCAACCAACCAAAGGTTCCGGCTCACATTAATTGCAAATGGGCTTGCATTCGACGACGCGGGCTCGCGTTTCATTGCGACGGGCTCACGTTATCTGCAAATGACCAGCGGTGGTTTGGGATCACAGAGGAATGCCGGCCGCGAGCATCTTGTCGCGCAGCTCAGTCGCCCGTTCGAGATCCAGGGTGTTATTGAACAACGCCTTGAACTCATGCGGCTTGGCGCTGAATTGCTCCACCAAGTCCTTCATGCGATAACCATTGCGCGTCAACGTGGGCTCCAGGTCATCGATATGTCGTGAGAGTACCGACTCGACGACATCCACCGACACAGGCCGCTCGCCGGTCTGGTATCCAGCCTCTAAGGCCAGCGTGAGGTGAAGTTGCACTTGCAGCGGTGTCCGCAGCTTGCTCGCGAGCAGGTCGATGGCAGCGTCCGTCAGGATTGACTCGCTGGCGTCTTCCGCTCCAGTGCAGGTACGTAATAACCACTCGATATACTCGCGCTGTGCCCCAGTAATGCCGTCCAGCGAGAACACATCGGTACGGGCGCCGATTTCCTCCATGTTGTCCTTGCGCAGGTCATTGCGCAGTTTAGGGTGGCCTGCAAGCACTACCGAAAGCAGTCCATCCACGTCTTCGGCCAGTTCCATCAGACGTTTCAAGCCAGTGAGGGTGTGCCCATTCAAGTCATGCGCCTCATCGACGAACATGACGATGGGCTTCTTACCCTTTAAAATCATTTCTTGAAGCTGTCGGTCTCGGCGCTCGATCTTCTTGGGAATTTGCACCTGCTTTTCGGACGATAAGTCGTAATAAAGAGCCTCGATCAACGTGGCCAGCTTGATGTTGTGCTTATCCACGGCGACAGATTTGGAGACGATCACTTTTTTGTCGTCTTGCAGCATCTTGGTCAACCGGCGTAGCAGCACGGTCTTGCCGCTGCCGATCACACCACAGATTGCGACCAAACGACCTTCCTGCACCGCTCCACGAACGTCCTTTATCAGATCCTTGTGGTGTTCAGTCTCATAGTAGCCAGCCTGCTTGAACGGCACCGTCAACCCGAAATGCTGCATCACTTCAGCCCGCATGTTGAGCTCCTTTTTTGTGTCGGAAATATTCGCGCACGCGCTCCAGAACGACCCGGCGCATAAGCGTTTCGGCCAGCACCTGATCGATGAATACTTTGTCTTCAGCCACAAGCTTGGCCAGCGGTTTGGCCAATTCGTCAGCGATGGCCAACTTGGCAGCAATCACTGTCGGATAGTGGTATTCGTGGGCATGCGGGTCGAACGGCTGACGTGGAATGTCCGCCGCGGACATGGGAGCATCAGACAAGTGCACGTCGGTGCCAGATAGTGCCGCAATCGGCAATCCAAGCCGGTCGGCCAGTAAACGGATGCGGTCTGCGCGCTCATCCGCCTTGGTTCGTTTGAATGCCCGATACCGGCGCAGCGGAATAGGACCGTCTACAGGATAATAGGGGCCGAAGCGCTCGCCTTCATATTCGGCGTACAACTCATCGTCGAACAGGCCCCACAACAAAATCGCATGGTCTCCGGCCATGCCGGGCTCAAGCTCATACTGTGTACCATCAATGGTAATACGCGCATCGATGCCAACCTTGCGCCGTTCCGGCTCGCGTGCAAATCGACAAAACTGCTCCCAGGTACACATCTCGCGCAGGCCATCATCTGGCAGCATAGTGAGCCAGTCCGCCATGCGGGTGCGCGACTCTGAACGATGGCGCTGCTGATTGTAGGTGTGCACCAGATAGTGCGACAGCCATTCGTTCGCCTGCTGCTCAGTTTCCGGCTTGTGAAAGTGGTACAGCGTCTCATGCGCCTCCTTAACCGTACGAAACGGACGTTCGACCTTTCCCTTGGATCGAGCCGTTGTTCGCGTACCGTCCTTGCCGGCAGGCAGGTGCGTCTGCCATTCAATCGCGAGCGCTTGCATCACATTCTGGAACACGCGAGATTTAGCGACAGGGCCATTGTCGAGATAGATCATCTTTGGTCGGCCCTGGAATGGATTCTCGGCGTCGGCCTTTACCGCCATGGCATTGAACAGAAAACGCAATGCTGTTTCTGCATCCTCGCCGTAGATGCAGTGGTACTCCTGGTAAGCAGTACCACTGCGGTCATCGACCACACTGAAAATCGCCAGTGTAGGCTCGCCCTTACTGGGGTCGATCCAGTTTGGCTTGTCGATGCGCTTGAGATCGGACGGAGAGATATCGAACTGCCAGCAATCGTTGCTGTGCTCCGCCTGGAAACGCACCGCAGCTGGTTCTCGCGTCAAATGCGCATGATCCAAGTGCCAACGATCCAGATAGCGATTGACGGTCGGCTTGGTCAACAGCCCCTTGGGAGCCTTTATTAAGCCTTGCTTCGTCTCAACACCGAAATCCTCCAGCAGCTTGATTGCGTTGGCTGTAGAGAGATGGCGCTTGTTCTTGTTGGTGGTGCGCAGTTTCAAAGCCGCGACCAGATCGCAATAGCGCTCTAGCTCGGCTTTTGGGAGTTTGCGTGGTTTGCCGTGGTCAGCGCGGTGTACTGCGTGCGGTTTGTTGAAAGCATGCAATGCACGGTAGACCGTGGTAGACGACATGCCGTATAGCTCGGCAACGGCCTGCACCTGTCTGGCGCGCTCAGGACTTTTGCGTGGCAAAAGATCCAATCGCTGCCGCAACTGCAACAGCGAGTCGACAGGAATGGAATTACGCTTGGTGTCCATGCTGAGCTAACACTCGATACACTGAGGCACGACCGACGCCAAGCCGTCGAGCAATCTCTGTCGCGCCTAGTTTCTCTTCAGCCCGCAAGCGTTGAACCTCCAGAGGGTCAATGGACGGTTTACGGCCCCGGTAAACGCCACGAGCTTTAGCGTCAGCAATCCCCTCAAGTTGGCGCTCACGTCGCAAATTGGTTTCAAACTCTGCAAAAACGCCCAGCATGTCCAGGAAGGCTTTCCCCGCCGCGCTGAGCGTATCGATTGGCTGCTCAGTCGCCTTGAGACTGACTCCCCGCTCTTTTAGCGTGTAAACGATGTCTTGAAGATCTTTGATGCTGCGTGCAAGGCGGTCAATGCGTGTAACCACTAGCGTATCGCCAGGGCGTAGGAAATCGAGCAGCGTTTGAAGCTCCGTTCGACCCACTCGGCTTGCCCCGCTTCCTTTTTCGGAACGAACCACGTCACAACCCGCTTCGCGCAAGGTTTTTTCTTGCAGCACAAAATCTTGGTCGCTGCTGGAGACTCGGGCGTATCCGTAAAGTGCCATGGGCGAGGTTTGTCTCATTAGGCTTTAGACGTTGTAAAACTAGCATACCAAAAACGAAAGACAACCCTATTGAGACGAGAAAACTGTCTCAAACGAGAGTCTCGTATGGGTATACCTAAAAAATACATTTGCTCGATCAAAACATAGAAAATCGGCAATCTCCTACATATCAAAGATGTAAATACCTACATCTCAATTAATTTTTATTATTTTATTTCTTTTTGTTACGAGCTAGTGTCCTGAGCGGTTAGTTCGACTATCAATCGGAGGGGCGGTAAACTGATGGCCCACCGTCATGGACTGATTGTACAAATGGCCCGTCCCGCTGCTCCCTTTGCTTTAACACCTTCCGACCTCGTCACCCTGCAAGGCTGGTTGCGGATGGGGTCATTGGCGCAGAACCTCGCACAACGCGCCAGAATATTGCTTCTCTTGGCGGATGGGCTCACACCCAATACCGTTGCTGAGCAGATGCAAGTATCGGCATCCGTGATCTTTAAATGGCGCAAGCGCTATCAGGAGGCAGGGCTTGAGGGATTGAACGATTTGCCGCGTAGCGGCCAGCCGCGCAAGCTCAGTGCTGCAAAATTCAACGACATCCTGACGTTAACAACTCAGCGTGTCCCTCGTGAGGCAACACACTGGAGTGTTCGCCTGATGGCCAAATATGCGCAGGTCAGCACGTGGCAGGTTCGACAAGTCTGGGCCGCTTCCGACCTCAAGCCGCACCGGCTGAAGACCTTCAAAATCAGTAACGATCCTCTCTTTGCCGACAAGGTGGTCGATGTGGTCGGGCTCTACCTGAACCCGCCGGATAACGCGCTGGTGCTGTCGGTTGACGAGAAAACCCAGATCCAAGCACTGGATCGCACACAGCCGATGTTGCCGCTACGTCCGGGGCAGATCGAGCGTCGAACCCACGATTACAAACGCCACGGGACGGCGAGTCTGTACGCGGCTTTTGACATTTTGACGGGCAAGGTGATCGGGCGGATTACCCAGCGTCATCGGGCCAAGGAGTTTTTGGCTTTCCTGCAACAGATCGACCGCAGCACACCGGCCGAACTGGATCTGCATGTGATCCTGGACAACAGTTCGACTCACAAGACTCTCGCGATCAAGCAGTGGTTGGAGAAGCATCCACGCTTCAAGCTGCACTTCACGCCGACCAGCGCCTCTTGGCTGAACGCCGTGGAAGGCTGGTTCGCTCAACTGGAGCGGCGAGCCCTGTATCGGGGTGTTTTTACCAGCGTCGCGGAGCTGAAAACGGGCATTCGTCAATTCATCGAAGCCCACAATGAGCACTCAGCAAAACCATTCAAGTGGAACAAAACGGCTGAAACCATCATCAGCTCGGTGCATAAAGCAAAGCTGGGTGCGATTAAAAATAGATTTTTGAATTAACCGCTCAGGACACTAGGGACGGTATGCGCGGTAGATCTAGAATCTATGCACTGATCGAAAGCCCATAAAGTCGAGCTGGTGAATATCACGAGTCAGTGGCTGTGTAAGGCGCTTAATATTACCCGCTGACGCTACTACGCCAAGAACCTGTCCGATGTTAAAGGCTTTGATTGAGCAGTCGAATCGATGAGTTTTTCTCGCAAAGTCGTCGCGCTAAGGGTAGCCGCAGAATTTTGTCATTGATGCGTGAGAGGAGTGAACAGCTTGGACGGTTCAGTGTACGTAGCATGGTAAGAAAACGGCACCCATGCCTACAAACGAGCAACAGTCGGAAGAACTTTAACCGTGAGTTGCCGTGCCAGCCCTGAATCAAGCCTGCTACCGCGACATCATCTATCTATAGATCTATATCTGGGCGCAAGCAAAGTGGCATTACCTAGCCATCTATTAGTTCTCCGCAACATAGAATCGTTGGCTGGGCACCGTTAAAAAAACCGGAGGCCGAACTCGTGATCAATGCAGTGGACATTGGTTATTAGCAGCGTAGCAGACCTTAAGATCTACTATTTCACTCAGATCAGGGGGCAATACACAAGGCGATTATTTCGGCAGGGGTTATGGCGAGATCGCGTTCAACAAAGCATGAGTCGACGATGAAACTGCTAGGAAAGTACGACAGCAGAGCTTGCATTAGTAGTCTCAAAACAGAATTAATACCAACATTGGGTGATCGAACTGCGCTGGAGACACAATGTATATCAGCCATTTTTGATGCACCGGTACAACTGGAACGGCATCACCAACTCAACGGTGGATCGGCGCCAGCTCGGGCCGTGGAAAAACTTAACGTTGCGTCCGGCATTTGCTGACCATCCCATATCAACGCTGAGACTCGTATCCGCCAGACTACTGATACCTGCCATTGCCCATAGATCCTTCCTTTGCTTAAACGTTGATAAACCCACCAAAAAAATCGCGCGATAGCCTCAACCACGGCTGCGCAACCACCGACACAGATGCTATCCGCAAATTTCACCTCGCTACCCACGTCGTAGCTGAACGAAGCTATCACCAGCGTGAAGAGGTGAAGACTTGAGAGACTGGCTAATTAAGGCGCGACGTCAAAAAACTGGATTCGTTGGATGGCAATATGGAAGTCAAAAATAAATTGTTACAAGACTTTACAGAGCGCTGAGCTTTTGTTAAAAACAAAATGTAACCACCTTGAAAGGAGTCAAGCATGAACGCCGATAGTTTGAACGCGATTGAAGTGATCCATACACTTGGCCCGGCAGGGACAAACTGTGAAAAAGCAGCTAACGAATGGTATAAGCGGCAAGGAAGAACTGGTGAGGTTAAGCTTTATCAAACATTGGAAAAAGCATTGGAACAAATGCCAAAAAACCCCAGTCACGCGTTACTGGGCTGTATCGTTTATCCGGAACTACACACACTCGTATTCTCAAATCTGAAAACACTAACACTGTCTGATTGCTTTATTATGCATACCTTTAATATGGTGTTAGCTGCCCGTAACGAGGGACCTGTCAGTTCAGTCGCGACCCACCCCGCTCCACAGTTACTTGTATCGACCGACTATAAAAAAAGCATTGTCACCAGCAACTCCGAAGCGGCAATACAGTGCGCCAACGGATTAGTAGACGCTTGCATTACAACCCTACCCTCCGCAAAAAATAACAACTTGCATATAAAAGAAGACTTTGGTGAAGTACCAATGGGTTTCTCTATTCATACTGTGAAATAATGGATAGCCTCATGCTTTCGGAGCTACAGAAAGAATGAGGCTTACACTTCAAACCTTATCAAATTCTACAACGCGCTGCTGATACCCTGTCTCAGTCGGATAATAAAATGCCCGATAACCCTCGGCGTATAGGTTTTCTAACTGGCGATGATGGTTTTTTAGCTTCCGCAGCACATTCACCACGGCGTAATCTTTTTCGATCTGTACGGCTAATCCATAAGCGAATGAGGATTGAGCATCCTCTTCAACGAAAATAATAGCTCGATCGCCTTGGCTCGCCTCCACCAACTTCTCAAGTTCCAAAACCTCGCACAACCGCTCAAATCCGATTGAAAAACCGCAAGCAGCTACGTCACGCCCGAGCAATCGACCGATGACACCATCATAACGACCACCGCCGGCTATAGAGAATGGAAACTCCTTATAAGTAATTTCAAATATTTGCCCAGTGTAATAACCCATCCCCCTTATAAGAGAAGGATCAAATATAATTTCATAGTTACCCTGCGACAATGAACGAACCGTATCCATTACGACATCCAAATCTTCAATTAGTGCGATCACACCCGCTGGAGTTGAACCTTTGAAAATCGAAGTAACACCCTGAGGAGTTTCAACTCCTTCATTGAGAAAATCAATCAATCGTTGAACTGCTTCAGCCGAATACCCGTTGAGTTCAGAGCGCACACCCTCGATACCAATCTTGTCCTGTTTATCCAAGGCAATCATAATACCGGAGAAATCGCGGTCAAAAAAACCACACTCTACCAATAAAGCTTCAATTAGTTTTCGGTTATTGATACGGATAACAAAATCTTTAAGGCCAACACTACTCAAACATTTAGCAGTTGTCCTAATAAGATCAACTTCTGCATTAATTGATGGCTCCCCAATCACATCTATATCACATTGTATGAACTGACGATAGCGGCCTCGCTGAGGTCGTTCCGCGCGCCATACGGGCCCCACCTGTACAGATTTGAAAGGCATCGGCAATTGTGAAATGTTATTTGCATAAAAACGCGAAAGCGGGATAGTCAAATCAAAACGTAAACCATATTCAGCAATATCCGACTCCTCTCGAGCACCGGCAATATCCAGCTTTTCGCCACGCTTCATGACCTTGAAAATTAGTTTTTCATTCTCGCCGCCCTGGCCGGCCAGCAATAGATCAAGACTTTCAAGCACTGGAGTTTCTATCCGCCGAAAACCACATGCCTGATAAGCGCTTAATATTTTCTGGAGCACCGTATCACGAAATTCCGTAGCGGCGGGAAGCATATCCCTCGTTCCGCGTACAGCATTGACATTAACTTTTTTCATTAATCACCTTTTTCCTTCAACCCACCCGGGACAATAGCTGCAAGGCTGTGGTCATAACCGTTGAGAATAAAAAAATGGGTAGCCGCTGATTTCCGTCGAAAATTGGCAGCCTCCTGATACTCCGGAGATTCGTAAAAATCTTTCGCAACCTTATAAGACTCGAACTCAAGGAGCACAATACGCGCGGGATCGCTTCCGCCCTCATGAATCGTATAATCCGTGCCCCTCGATAAAAACGTTCCCCGAAATTTTTCCACTGCATGCGGAGTGCGTGCTACGTACTGCTTGAAGACTTCTGGATCATCCACACTGATAATTGCCAGCACGTACCCCTTATTAATTTTTTCCATACGCAACCCCCCCATAAACCTTAATGATATCGTCGGCTGAAAACCAAATTTATTTATTTATGATCATCATTTTATAATCGACCTAGATCATGAACAACATCCCAAAGTACCTCACCCGCTGAAACTCTATCGAATATTATCTTTTCTTTCTGTTCGATCTCAAAAGCTCTGGTCAGTACGTCAGTTATTAACTCTTGCGGCACAACCACACATCCTGATGCGTCCGCGACTATTAGGTCACCCGTTTTAATTGTTATGCCTGAAATGTTGCACGTCGTTCCGGCCTCAGACACCTTGAAGTTACCTTGGGTGTCTGCAGGCGTAAAATTGGTTGCCCAAACCGGAATACTCAATTGCTTGATAACATGTGCATCCCTGATCGCCCCCCCCAAGATGATACCCTCGAATCCCCTCAAATTGAAGTCCGCAGCACTGAATCCGCCAGCCAGCGCCAGTTCCGTCAAAACACCATTATCTACCCCTCCGACATAAATCTTGCCTCGCCCACTTTTAACTTCGGGGGCCAGAAAATGTTTGACGTCATTCCAGGTAGAGGGTTGCGCAGCCATAATATCTCTTGGTTTGCGAACTGGCGCCCAGCGCACCGTATAGGCAATACCAAACACGGGCCCCGTGAAATCATTCATGGGAATAATCCTTGAATCAAGGACCCCCCACACACCAAAAGTGTCTAATACATCAGCCAATGTTGGCGTGTGTAGATTTTGCATGCGTGGATCATTAATCATAGGTGGCTCCCTTAACGACGATACACAAGTTTACAAAAAAGGTTCACTACTGAGTGTCGCCTAATGAAAGATTTAGATCTTCAATAAATTGCTCAGCGAATGTTGCCAAATCCTCACCTTGCATTACGGAATAATGATCGCCTGGCACGATACTCACTCGCAACGGACTGTCGCAAAGCGCTTGAAGATGTCTCATTCGCTCAGGGAAAGAGAATGTTGAACGGCTATTCTGCGCAGCATAGAAAGATAAACTCGAGACCGAATTACTTGGTTGATATCTGCAAAGTGCTATCCAATTAGCAATATAAAGACGGCGAAGGACATCAACATCAATTTCGAGTTGGTTAACTACCGAAGACTGAGCTGACATATGCTCTTCGAATGAGGACATAACTGCCCGATAATTCGTGTGTTGCGTTAAATCAGTGGATGAAAGATCAATCAAATCATTTTCAATAGACTGCCATTCAGCTTGAGCAACAACAAAGTGCGAGTCGACTAGCCCTAGAAATACTACATCATGTCCTTGGGCTTCAAGTAATGTGGTCATATGAAAGGCAATGACGCCTCCCATGGACCAACCGCCCAGCCGGTACGGCCCATTAGGTTGTACACTTATTAACTCATTCACATACGATTGGGCTAATTTCTCCAAAGTTATGAACGACGGAATTGTCCCGCCGGTTAATTCTGGTCGTTGAAAGCCCAACACGGTCCATTCAGGTGGTAACTTTTCAATCAAGTATCGGTAGCAAGTAACCTCTCCACCCGCAGGATGAACTAGCACTAGAATACTATCCGAGTGCCCTTGTTTCAGCATGATCGGCGCGAAGATAGAAGCATGATCATCGCTTGCTAACGGCGGCTCAATCATTGAGTGAGATACAGACTGAAGGCCCTGTTCGATCTCACGTTGAAGATAAGAAGCCATGTCAGCCAGACGTGTGTACTGAAACAACATGTCAATCGGCACAGTCACATGAAGATCACGTTTGATATGTCCAGCTAGCTTGATCACCAGCAGTGAATGACCACCCAACAAAAAAAAGTCATCATCCGGAGCAATCTCTTCTATTAGCAAAAGCTTACGCCAGATTGCTAATAATTGCTGTTGAGTTTCAAAGCCTTCGCCTCGGTTACCGATGGAGGGTAGGGTCATTTTCTGTAAAAGTAATGTTCGGTCGACCTTAGTATTTATCGTAAGAGGAAACTCCTCCAAATAGACGAAGACCGCTGGCACCATGTATGCAGGAAGCTGCTTGAGCAGCGCACGCCTTAGAAACGAATCATCAAGGGAGGCTCCATCCGTGGTAACAATAAAGGCAACAAGATACTGAGTCTCTTGATCGACAACTTTGACGCCAACAACTACATCATTGACACCGGGAACTTGGCTCAATTTCGCTTCTATTTCTGTAGACTCAATTCGAAATCCACGGATTTTTAACTGCTCATCGTTACGGCCCATGAATTCAATCTGACCATCTGGCAGATAACGAGCGAGATCGCCGGTCTTGTACATCCGGGCCCGCGGCATCGGACTGAAAGGATCAGGCAAAAAATGGCTGGCCGTTAAAATTGGTTTATTGAGGTATCCATGTGCAACACCGTTACCACCAATATACAAATCGCCCGTTTGGCCGATGCTGACAGGTTCGAGAAAATCATCGAGGATAAAGGCAGTCGCCCCACTGATGGCTAGCCCTATCGGAATACTGCTGGCGGACAGATCGACTGCATGCACCTCATAGCCCGTAGAAAATGTGGTGCATTCAGTTGGCCCATACATATACATCAATCGCTTCGGGGGCTCGCTGTTGATTATCAAATTTATAAACTTTTGGTCAACTTTCTCTCCGCCGAATAATAATGTTTCCAAGCCTTTGAAGGCGGCTGGATTATACGCAGCCACTTGTGAAACAACCGCAGATGTTAACACCGCATGGGTAATACGATGCATAGCAAGGTGAGAAGGAAGCGTATTCGGATCATAGGCTGCGGTACCCTTTATAATGATCAAGCACGCACCGTTCAAGAGCGCCCCCCACAACTCAAATGTGGTAGCATCAAAAGAACTGTTGGACAGTTGAGCCATTCTCGACGATGAAGTTATGTCTGAGTAATAATCAGAAGAGATCAAATTTATTATATTCCCGTGGGTCACTGCGACCCCTTTAGGGTCGCCAGTTGAACCAGAGGTATACATAACATAAGCCAAACTCGATGCCCCAGCCCTATGTAAAAGTTCGGGTGTAAAACCACCATTTAAAATAAGGTAAGGACTGTCTAGGTCAAGCACTGCATCTGTAAGCTGTCTAGCTTTTATGCGGTGTTTACACTGCGTAATCAATACCGCACTATTAGAATCTTGAAACATGTACCGCACGCGTTCAATTGGATAGTCCGGATCTAGCGGTACGTAGCTAGCACCCAGCCGAACAGTGGCAAGAATAGCCACAATTAATTGATCAGATCGGTCGAGATATATACCAACTCGATCACCTTGATTAACTCCAAATGAGCGAGATAGCTCAGAAGCTAGAGCATCAGCCCGCTCTCTAAGTTCGGAATATGTCAACGTGATACCGTCATGAATCACGGCCGGATGCGAAGGGAATTTTTCGACCACTGCGTCGTACAACTTGCCCAACGAATAACGCTGACTATCCTGATAATGCTCCATACAATCTCCTTATGTTAAATCGAATAAAAGTATGCACGCTACTCAGATAACTTAACTAACTCACTGGGCGTTGACGCATCGTTCAAAATTTGATCTACCGAAAAATTTGCGTTGATCAATGTTACTAGTACATGCTGAAACTTTTGAATCAACGACTGAATTGTTGATGATAAAAATAAACTTTTCTTATATTCCACATAGCCATGCAGTCTCCCTGCTGACATAAAGGTATTGAAGACGAGATCGAACCTAGCCACGTCTCCACCCTGATAGGAAACTTCAACATCAAGATCAGCTATGTGACTAATTTCGGGCTCCCTGCTCTGAAAGCCAAACATGGTTTGACTTAGCGGAGAGCATCCTGGTAACCGAACTGGGTTCAGCGCCTGAACTAATACATTGAACGGCAGATCCGCGTTATCAAATGCACTGGACACATTCGACATGATTAATTTGAAATACTGTTCATACGTCATACCTTCATCAACGACAGTGCGCAGAAGGATAGTATTGACGTACAACCCGATCGACTCCTCGAACTCTTCACGTGTTCGGTTTGTTACAGGTGTTCCAACCAAAATATCCCGATCACCTGTCCATTGGCTAAGCAGAATATTGAACGCTGCGTAGAGCAACATAAACATCGTCAGTTGCTTCTCTTTGCAGACTTTTTGCAACGGTATAACTAACTCCACTGGCAATTCAAACGTTTCAATCATCCCGTGATAAGCGGCGCTTTGGGGCCGCTTAAAATCCAATGGCATATTTAATCCGGGCGATACGTTCTTTAGATGTTTCTTCCAAAATGCTAATTGCGTGGAGGACTCTCCACTGTCGATCCAGCGCCGTTGCCATAATGCGAAATCAGCATATTGCGCCCCAGGATTGAGTGAAGTGGGCTGGCTACCGCTCCCGTAGGCCTCGTAACTGTCGCGCAATTGAGTGAGAAATAGTTGTGTAGAAAGTCCGTCGAATATCATGTGATGAAGATTAACTACTAAAATATGACGCTCATCACTATGTCTTATCAAGTGCAAACGGAAGAGCGGAACATCCGATAATATAAAAGGCTTCTTCGCCTCACGCTCAATCAAACTTGACGTCTCTAGCGCTCTCTCTTCAGCACACAGATGTTCCATCGAGCTGACCTTCATGGGTATTTCAAAAGGCTCTGCTATATGTTGCACCAGTTGATCATCGACCATACGTATAGCTGTACGTAAAATTTCATGTCGCTTCGACAAGGCAGAAAAACAGGCACGTAGTCGCTGAACGTCCAGCTCGCCATCAAATTTAAGTATAAGTGGTATATTGTAAGAAGCCACTCCCGGAGTTAGTTGTTCCAGCAACCAAAGCCGCTCTTGTGCGAAAGAAAGTGGGATCATTTCTGATTGCGTAGCAGATCTCAAATTCACTTCCTCAGCCCCTCCCCCCTCGGAAAACTGCTCCAAGTAAGCACCTATATGCTGAAGCGTACGGAGGCTGAATATTTGGGCGATAGGTAACTTTATCTTAAAAGTCTTTAAGACATGGTTGGCTAATTTTATTGCCAGCAGCGAGTGTCCGCCCAGATCAAAAAAGTCGCCATCCAGATGGACATTATCGAGACATAAAATCATTCGCCAGATAACCGCGAGATTTTCGGTTATTCCAGACATCTGAGCCGGCTCGTATCTAACAATTTGAGTATCCTGTCGCCTCGAAAGTAAAATTCTGTCCGTCTTGTTACTAATATTCAGCGGCATAGATTCTAATGTAAAAATCAGACTGGGGACCATATAGCTGGGTAGCCAAAGCAGCAGTTGACTTCTGACAGATACACTATCGAGAACGTTAGCTTTTGTGAGAACTATGTAGGCCACTATTCTGTCGACGCCCAAATAGTTTTTAATGATAACAGCTACATCTTTTATCCCTTCAATATTCCTTAGCGCAACTTCGACCTCGCCCAACTCGATTCGATATCCTCTTATTTTCACCTGCAGATCATTTCGCCCGACATATTCAATACTTTCATCCTTGTGGAATCTGACTAGGTCACCGGTTTGATAGAGACGAGAGCCTGGAACTGAAGAGAACGGATTCGGTAAGAAGCGGCTAGCCGTCAATCCGGGCCGCCTTTGGTACCCGTAGCTCAAAGCCGTCCCTGCTATATAGAGCTCGCCAATGGCGCCAATCGGAAGAGAGTTCAAATCCTCGTCCAGACAATACAGCTGCGCGTTTGCCGTCGACCGGCCAATAGAAGGCTTTTGCCCTTGTTCGATCCGGCTGAAACAGCAATGCACGGTCGCTTCGGTTGGCCCGTAAACGTTAAACGCTTTGAGACTTTGAATATGTGACAGCCTTTCCCATAATCCATGGTCGATTCGCTCACCCCCTAATATCAACGTCGACGGTAAACTGGAGCTCAATGCAGTCGCCTCCATGACGTCTAAATAAGCAGAGCAAGTCGACGGGGTGAGGTTGAGTACATCCAATTGATACTCGGCTGTAAATTCGGCTAATAGCTGGATATTAGCGCGAACTAGTTCGGGAATGATGCAGTTGGTGGCTCCCTGGCACATGAAGAGCAACTGGCGCACAGACGCATCGAACGCAGGTGAAGCCAATGACGCCATTCGCGATCCCGCGATTGGTATTCTGTCCAATAGGGTTGATAATCCAGCGGAGAAACTCATAACCTGCTGATGGCTGACTATTACGCCCTTCGGCTGACCAGTGGAACCAGAGGTATAGATGCAATACGCAACCTGCGCCGGAGCTACATCGATATCCGGTTGACCATACACTCTACATAGTGCGAATAAGTCCTCATCGCCTAATATTAGTTTCGGTGTATCGATATCTACCAAAGCCTGCAGATGCGATTGTTGAGTCACGATCAGCCTTGGGCAGGAATCCAGTAGGATAAATGCGAGTCTATCAATCGGTAAATTTATATCGATAGGCAGGTATCCACCACCGGCTTTCATTATAGCCAACTGGCAGAGCGAAACTTCGGGAGTCGACTCCAGATAAAAAGCAACTAAGTCACCAGGCTGCACTCCACTGTTGATCAATCGTCGAGCAATCAAATTGGAGCCATTATCCAACTGAGCGAAACTTATCTCGCGGTTGTTGTACAACAATGCCGGTTGCTCTGGCCAGCGAAGAGCAGTATGGGTAAATAATCCATGAACAGTCGTCTCACTATCGTACTCTTTTTGCTCAAAAGAGGCGACGGCGGGATTCTGAGAAAACAATCCGGCTGAGGCTACTCCAATAGGCAGCTCTGGGCATTCTATAAATTTTGACAGCATCGAAAAAAAATCAAACCCAATCTTATCCACAAATCGCTCGGTAAATAAACCGGAATTATATTCTAACCACATCCTGTGTTTACCATCACGCACAAAGATGCTGAAATTCAAATTATTAAGATGAGCTGCTCGGGTATGATATTCAGGAGATACACTTACAGTCTCAGAAACTATTCGCTCAGGTTCTGTTTGATAGACCATCATTGCATTATAAAAAGGCGATTGCCCATCAGTTCGGGTAGGGCACAACCTCTCAACCAATTGATCAAATGGAAAGTCTTGATTCGAATAGGCCGCCATCACTTGTTTCCTTACTTCATCAACAAGTGTTAGAAACGAAATATCGCCGCGCATCACCACGCGAATAACCAACGTATTGATAAAGCACCCTATGACGTCCTCGTATTCTTCCCGATTCCTATTGGCGACCGGAGTACCGATACAAATATCCTTTTCACCTGTATACCTATAAAGAATAATGAAGAACGTTGTAAGCAAGACCATAAAGTTGGTAACTTTATACTGCCGACTAAACAGTGTTACTATTTCCATTAGCCCTATGGGGAACTCAACTTCAATAGTCCTTCCCATAGGACCTCTGTTTGCCTCGCCGTGGATATCGGTAGGTAAGTTTAACGTCTGAGGAGCCGACTGAAGTCTATCTCGCCAAAAATTAAGCTGTTTTTGCGCTTCAGTACCATTCAACCAGGCACGTTGCTGCAAAGCAAATTCTGAATATTGAAAAGCCGATGTATGGCGGATCACCGAACTACTGCTTATATAACCTTGGTAATAATCCATCAATTCGCTGACCAACAGATTGCCCGACCAGCCATCGAACACCACGTGATGAACATTGATTAGTAACTTAAATTTCGTATCTGAATATTTAAGCACTACGGTTCGGAACAAAGGGGGGTGCGCTAGATTAAATGCGGTGTCAACTTCTCTTTGGATTATGCTTTCCCCTGCCGGCTCCCTGTCCTGTGCAGAAAAAGCTGACAAGTCATGAAATAGCACGTTTACAGAAAAAGCTTTATAAACTAATTGAATTGGCTTATCCAAATCAAATTCAATTGCAGTGCGCAAGACTTCATGACGCTTAACAATATCGTCCAAAGCGCATTGTAAGGCCTGCCTATCTAGCTGACCACGGAAGGTTAATATGAGCGGTATATTAGATGAGCAATCCGAGGGATTCAGCATATGTGAAAATATAAAACGATCTTGACTGAATGAGGTCAATGTTCTTCTTTGTACGGTGTCGAATTCTCGCCGCTTACGAATTTCATGCGTCATCAGAGTGCTCCTTCACTATTCAAGTACCGTAGACTTTATCGTTTTAACTTCCAAAATCAGAATTTGATATTCGCGTCAATCAATGCTTCGGAAAAATTCGACTTCAGGTAGTTAGCCATACCGATAATAGTCGGCTGTTCAAAAGCCGCACCTACGTATAACGTGCGATCGATTTTTTTCTGGATACGATTAAGCAGCATGATCGCCTTTATTGAGCTGCCTCCTAGTTCAAAAAAATCTACTGACGGCTCAGTAATTTCCACCTTTAATATGCTTTGCCACAGCGTAAATAGATATGTTTCAAGTGACTCAATAGGGTGACCCTCATTGTTCTTATTTGAGCGTAACGCTTCGGCAACTGCTATTTCAGCCAACTTTTGATAATCGTTCTTACCATTGGGCAGCCTCGGAAAATTCTCTATAAGCGTGACCGATGAGGGAATTGCGTGGGTAGGAACTTTCGCTTTAAGCTGGTCTAAAGCCTCGGCAACGGATATATCAGCACGAATAAATAATTTAATGCTGCCCGTATCTTTTTCTACAATAACCGCTGCCGCCTCTTGCACTCCAGTAATGGAGACAGCCTGTTCTTCCAGCTCAGTTAAGGAGACTCGATATCCACTGATTTTCAGTTGACGGTCAAGCCTACCGTGATAATGAAGAGCGCCAGCCGCAGTTCTGGAGAACCTATCACCAGTCCGGTATAACCGTTCACCAGATGCGGAGAAAGGATTCGGCAGAAATCGGCTTGCCGTCTCAGAGACGTCATTGAGATAACCAATCGCTAATGTACCGCCGGCAATATAGAGCTCTCCCTCAATCTCAGGTGGCACTAGATTGAGATTTTCATCTAACACATAAACACTGTTATTGGAATGCGCACAGCCTATTGAAATGTCTGGTTCTGGTTTTTCAGCAATGATCCGGTTCACAGTCGCCCAGACAGTACCTTCAGTAGGGCCATATTCATTGAATATAGTCAATTCATTGCGCTGATGGTACAGCGCGTTTACCAGCGTTTTTTCCAATACTTCTCCAGCGCAGATGATACGCCGCAGCCCCTTTGAACGAGAAGAAGATTGGTCAGCCTCGAGGAGCAACTTTATATAAGAAGGTAGTGTCAATAATGAAGTAACTGCATTTGCCTCGATTGTATCTAAGATAAGATTGACGTCCCTCTCACTGCCGGCTACAGGGATAAAAAGTGCTTCTCCCGAAAATAAGCTGCCATAAATGACACCCACTGAGCTGTCAAAGCTGATGGAGGCAATCAAGATATTCCTGACTTCACCCTGGTCGCAACCATAATATTCGACCCGTGCGCGTGTAGATTGAAGCAACGCCGATATAGTTATCCCGACCGCTTTGCGTTTTCCGGAGCTACCCGAAGTAAAAATCACATAAGCAACCCTATCAATAGTATTCGGCCCGCAGTTACTAACGCTAATAATTGGGCTTTCGAGCAGTTCGCGAAGCTTTAATATAGGGTGGACTTTGGATATCTTCTCCACATGCGGTTGGGCAAAGTCATCGACAACGATGAAGGAGATTCCGGATTCGCTAATGTAGTCTTGTAAAACTTCTAATGGATAACCAGGATCAAGCGGAACATAGCACGCGCCTACGCAAAGTGCGGCGAGCATCAATAAGATAGGGTCGATATCACGTAAGCAGTAGATCGCAATTGCATCTCCTGGGCGGACCCCGCGATGCTTTAGTGTTCCCTTTAGTTGCTGGACACTGTCCCATAGCTGTTGGAAAGTCAGCTCTCGTGTTGCATCGTAAAGCGCGATCTTTTTCGCATAGGTGACACATAAATCGTATAATTCACTTTCGAAATCTATAGTCTTATTACGCACCTCCCTCGCTGACGTTATCGTTTGCGGTATATTAATCACTGGTAGAGAAGACAGCACTGAATCAAGTTCACAAAGCATCCTGCCTAAGAAAAAATCCAATACGCCACTGATCGCCATTAAAAGATTTTTTCTACGTGAAACTGCCACACATTCGACTACGATGTGCTTCGCTCCGTTTTCCAGAGTGAAGCATAGAGAATCGGGTGCATTTGCAGCACAGCCCGCCGTGCTGGTGACAATCAGATCAGTAGAAGCACCTGAGGCACTATCTTCAACCTGCTGTTGAATTCGCTCTTTAAACGCATAGAGCGCGGCCTTAACCGTAAGGTTGTCGAGTTGTTTGACAAAGCGATATCTTCCGCTTTGCGTGCATAACGCTACGCACGGACTCTTGAGCTCAGAAAACCGGGCATACAAATGGGTCAATGCGACAGCACTAACACAAAGCATGAGTTCTTCATGACCTTGGGTGACTAACATCAACCGATCATAGGTTTCGGCACTTAAAATAATGCAATCTTTGAAAGCCATAAGCTTATTCCTTTGGCAGACTCTAATTAGGCGTTACTTCGCTGTAGGTCCGTGTGCCTAGATAAGACGGCTACAATTCCTAACAGAAAAAAACTGGCTAGAAATATCCCGATAAGCGCAGAATATTCGCCCTTTATCCGAATCAATGATGTCCCCATTATTGATCCAATAGGCATGACTCCTGACATCATTAACCGAGATGCAGCCTGAACCCTACCTAGAGCGGTAATTGGGGTCTGTATTTGACGTTCACTCAACGACGAGACCATGTGTATTGAGGCTGCATAGTTCATCGAGGCAAACACGGCACATACCATCACAACCGGATAAACACCCGAGATATTTAATAAAACTAATAGCAGCCCAGCAAAAACTGGCGCACACATACTTGCGATGATTGCGCATTTAAAAGAAAAAAATCTTAACAGGTATCGCGAACTGAGCGAGCCCACCAGAAATGAAGCCCCACCGACCGCTAGGCAGGCACCGACCTCAACTGCCGAAAGATATAAAATTTGCGTCGAGTACACCAACACATAACTAATAATTGTTTCAGCAATAAAATTCCAGCAACATGCTGTTAAGACCAACCACCGTAAGTTTTTGTCATAAAAAATCAGCTCCACGCCCTCTTTAACTTCGCTAATCAACGTCGCGGTCGAAAACGGCTCAGGCTCCTTCCTGACCACCTCTATCCGCAAACCAAAAAAAAGCAAGAACGCTAGAAAGAAAGTACTAGACTGTATCAACAGTCCTGCGCCAGCGCCTATGAGAGATAATGAGCTACCCGCTATCAACGGAGCTACGAGTTTCGCCACCGACTGACTGGATATAAGAGTAGAGTTCAAGTTGAGAAACTCTTTTTTCTCAACCATCAACGGCACAATAGTCGCACTTGCAGTATCTGTTACCAACTTTATCGTACCAACTATGAATGTCAGTAACATTAATGCGTACACGTCCGCGGCATCGTTCAAAATCAGCAATGAAAACAATGCGGCTCCAATGCCCCCTAATATATTGAAGAGACGAAGTGCGCGCGGCAACGAAACCCTATCCAAAAAAGCGCCTACGAATAATCCAATAAGAAAGATAGGTAGATAGCGAGTAGCCAATACCCAGCCCGTCTGTGAGGCTGTCAGGCCCAAATAACTGCTTGCCAGTACAGGTACAGCTACTTGCATAAACTCGACACCCAACGCTGTTGACGCTAGGCTGCCGGCAAGGCGGATAGGGCTCGTTTTAAACAAATGATTTCCCCTTAAAATATAATGCGTACGAGTTCTCGGCGTTACAATTGATCCATCCAGTACAATACTTTTGATTCAATTCCCTGCGCTGTACACTTCTCAACAAATTGGCGCGCCTCACGGTTCTGCGCAGCATTTGGATCGGTATTCGATCCGGTGATATGCGAAATCCAAGGTTCAGCACCCATCGCATAAACGTATGCGGCCTTCGGACTGATCCGTTTGACAAATTCAAAGGCTTTATCGGCGTTAGAGCCATTTATACGACGATCCTTTCCACGAGCGTGATCCAGCGGCGTGTTATAAAGCGCTCCATACAGCCAACGATAGGGCGCTCCGACCGAATCCATGCCAATAAATACCGCATCTATGCTGCCAATCTCTCGGAGCGTTGCGTCGTACATCTCGGGATCTAAAACATCAGAATCAGCTAAAAACAAACCGCAAAACTGATTGATATTTACGCAGTAACCAATTTTAGTCTGAATATGCAAATCGCCGTGCTCACCAAAAAAAGGGATGCCGGTGATTCTAGCGGGGCCGTATTCAAAGTGTTCCAGCTCGCCAAGCTCGCTTACATTATCAAATCCTAGTATCTCTAACATTAGCTTTAATGAAGGGTCCTGCAGGAACCCACCACTACTTCTGGGTACAATAATCTTCTTTATCTTGTGCCGTAACTGAAGCAATGTTTCAAAAATTACATGATCTTGATGCGCGTGAGTAATGAGGACTACATCAATAACTTCCGGCAGATCCGAATAATCATATCGACGTTTTGCGCCTTCGACATAAGGACTGACGCAAGGATCAGTCATAATAGACATACCTTGAGCTTGAATCAAAAGAGTAGCATGCCCAAAGTACTTAATACTGAACTCGCGGGGATTAGAATGACGGATATTTGACGGAAGCTGCTCGGTAAAGCATGTAAAAATATGTTTTTTTTCCGTATCCGATAGCCTATCCCACGGTAGCGCTGCTATAAGTTGCTCCTGATCTAGGCCTTTATATCGGGATACAGACAACGCATCTATTAAGCGATCTGAGTGCGGCACTCTCAAATTTAGTATTCCAGGATCAAGTTTAGGCGTATTCAATGAGAAGCGCTGGACATCACTCTCGATACTTCCCAGCCTTATACTTTGCAGGTCTGGATTATAGAACTCACTTTTATATAACAGCCTTTCTATGAACCGGATGGACGGACTATGATTGAGATCATAGACTAGCTCGACCATCCCGCGAAGCGCACTAGGCAATTGTTTATAGAGATTGATTAGGGTATAGCCATTTTGAGCCTTCATCAGCTGTTCGAGTTGCTCTATCATCGAAGCGAGATTAAGCAATGGCGCTAGGTTGTTTTTCGAATCTTCGAAAAACAGCTCTAACCTTTTGTATCCGCAATGACCGTTTATAAAAGGACCGGCACGCATTGCAGGATTCTCAATAGCTGCTGCGTGCAATTCAGGTTCTTCGAGAAATGAAGCAACCATAGGCAAATAATGATTTTTTAAATAAAGCGCTGCACTATGAGGCGGAATAAAAACCGGCCAGGAAAACCAATTGTTGAATAGCGGCTCTACGGTCGTAGTTTGCTTCAGGTATAGCTTAGTCATTTTTCGTCCTTGAATATTTTAACTAGGTATAAAGTAGAGAGCTCATATTTGCTGCTTACTACAATTACTAATTAGCAGTTCGAATCGAACGAGGCAGAATATCAACCCAAACGCTTTCTATATAGCTGAGCGCACTCTCTTTAGGTCCGCAAAATCCAGCTTTTCGCCAACCTATCGGGATCTCTTTTTCGGCAAACCAGATAGAATATTGTTCTTCATCATTTACGACAACTTCATACTGACGCTCTTTCTGCATTGTCATTTAGTCTTCCTCACTCAAAGCTAAAACTAGGGGCGACAACCGCCGCTGATGGTGACTCAGTTTGCGACATTGAATTTTCTTCCCAAGCCGGATGTATCAGCCACTGTGGATCATCCAAATATAGCTTCGGCATATACACGACTACTTGCTTAGTACTCTGATTGACGACAATAAATGCCAACGACCTATGGTAAGTCGAAATATGGCTGAGATAGCACGCTTTTGCGTCTTCGAGGCTTTGTTTTGGTCCTTGAATGAACACCACACACCCAAGAGGCATTTCAGTTATTCCAGTACCACATAGATCCACGCCAGCATGATGATCCCTTAGCAGATATAGCCCCGGCAGTGATGAAAGCGCATCAAAACTCGGATCGTTGAACGGTGTATCACAATGTTCGAGCGGCGAAGTCATCACAAACGGGATTGGTACCTCAGTATTCATCAAGTTTGAATAATCTACGAGAAGATTCAGTCCGCCAGCTGTACCTGCTGTGGTAATAAGGTGCTCAAGTAATAGCGGTAGTGAAGGGGCTGAATTAATTGAAAAGGTCCTGCTAAAGCTCGGTACCTGTCGCTTAGTATCCGCGTGCCAAGACGCTTTACTTAAAGAAAGCTGTTTGAGGTACTCAGCCCATTGCAAGAGTCTGCAGTCCAGAGAGCGCGCTCCGAACCTTAATGATGTAGTAGGTAGATGTTCACCCAATAAGACGCTGACCATATTTTGGTAGAAAACTCGACCGACGTCCGGCGAATTCTTACTCAACAACTTCTGCTTCAAGCCGTCGTTAAAGTATTCAAGATATGAGCGTATTTTGCTTAGCGTCATCCCTTTGCGCTGGAGATAGTAAAGGCTCCAGGGTTCAAATCCGTTCTGTGGCAACCAAGTACTACCAGTGACGCATAAAAACATCTTCTCTACGTAGTAAGCAGCCTCCATCGAATCCATGGTTTTGTGCCGCCACTGGAAAGCCTGACCTGATAAGTCGTAGTCTTGGCCTTTTTTGTAGATTGGCGTAATGGGATCCGCATACCACACCTGGGCTCGAAAAAAGTCCGGCTTCGCTTCGTTCAAAAAATCGATGCTTTCTTGAACAGTTCTCCTGTCTTCACCTGGGAAGCCTATGATTACAGAAGCGTAGGTAATGATGCCTAACTCCCTACACTTTTTAATGACTCTCCTATAATGTTCAGGACGGCTGTTTTTTGCCATATTGACCAATATATCGGTGCTTCCGGATTCCACGCCGAGGAATACCCCGTCACATCCGCTTGCCGCCATCAACTCAAGAGCTTCATCATCCACATGATCGCTACGCAGGTAGCTGTTCCACCGAAACTGATAGTCATTTTTTATCATCATCCGCAGCATGTCTTTGAAACGTCCTTTAGGCACATTGAACGTATCATCGATAAACGTGATTGTCGTAACGCCACCAATATCACGAATTGCGTCCAGCTCTTTTTCAACATAATCAACTGGTAGATACTTATACTTTCCTGCTCGTTCTGGAAACCCGCAAAAAGCACAAGCGAAAGGACAGGACTTTGCAGTTCTGACCGTCACAAATTCACCTATATCTTTTTTATCAAAAAGACTGTAGTCCACCATATTGTCTTCAAGATTATTTCCTTCAGGAACGATTCGATTAATTTTGAACCCGTTCTCCGTGTTGTAGCCGATACTATCTATATGACGATAGTCTTCGCCAAGTTTAAGCGCGGATATAACCTTAACTAATGTTTCCTCACCCTCCGCTCCAAAGATGTAAATATCAGCGCCTAGCATTTCAAGATGCTCTGCGAGTGCAGCTTCGTCAAGGATTTTTGGCAGGTCAGCCAAGTACGGTCCGCCAACTATAACAGTCGTGTTTTTACTCTGTTGCCTGACGAATTCAACAATCTCCATAATAGGCTGAGGCGTTACATAAACCGTGGTGGTAATTGCAACCGTTCTCACATCTTGCTGAATCAAGCAAGCTTTGAGCTTTTCGTGGTCTTGATGAAACAGGCGAATGTAATCAAAGCTTATTCCACGCCTGTTTAGATATGTACCCAAATACGTAATAACAGGCCAGAGAAAGTCGGAGTTATTCAATTCTGAATTTTGGTGTCTCAGAAAGCCAGCATGTTTATTGAGGACATCAAGAGCTCGAAGCCTAGTGCCTTCGTAGGTCAAAAAAGACAGATTGCTGTCGCGATAGGAAACGCCTGTCTTGCCACCCACTTCAAGCGCATCGATATAAGCGTCAAAATTATAATCGTTGAAACCTACAATCATGCAATCCGTTGCCATTTGGGTTCTCCGCCAACGCTGTTATCCGTTTCTTAAAGCACTTGGTGAAAAAAATAGCATAGCTGACGGCATAGAAACACCCTTTTACAATTTTTTTTACGCACCAAAATTGTGCAAAATATTAGTAAAAAATGGCCTTCAGCGAGATTAAACTGCACTGATTTTTTACAACCAATCCATGTAAATAATTGTTTTTTAGTTATTTTTTTAAAATCTAGGGCTTTGTGAATTAGCTACTCCTCGAATTGCACCAAATAGGTGCGCACCAAAAGTAGAATTATGAAATTTTTAAATACAACTTTTCGATTGCAAAAAAAATGTTCCACGGAGTCAGAAAACACGCTATATAAGGCCCCATAGACATGGACGGGTACGCTTTTTACATGGAAGACCAAAGATCTCATTTGACGCGAAGAATTGAATTCAAACAGCATGGCCTCCCTGAGGTTCTAGATTTCGTAGAGTTCTCTTGCATCGCGCCAAATCCTCACCAGGTACAAGTGAGGAACAAGGCTGTCGGTTTAAACTTTATCGACACCTATTTTCGCAACGGTCTGTATGAGGTCCCCGCGTTCCCATCAGGATTGGGCTTTGAAGGTGCGGGCTTAGTGCAGGCCGTAGGCAGCGCGGTCACTCGGTTCAAACCAGGAGATCGAGTCGCTTATGCTACAGGGCCGCTTGGCGCTTACAGCGATGTGCACACGCTGCCCGAAGATAATCTGGTGCACTTGCCGAAGAGCATCAGCTTCGAAGAGGCCGCAGCCTTAATGCTAAAGGGCCTCACGGTGCAATATCTGTTTCGCCAGACTTATAGACTCAAAGCTGGGGAAATTATTTTATTTCACGCGGCTGCTGGTGGTGTCGGCACAATTGCGTGCCAGTGGGCAAAAGCCTTGGGTGCCAAACTCATTGGCACAGTCAGTTCTCAAGAGAAGGCAGCAATCGCTCGATCTGCAGGGGCCTGGGAAGCTATAGTCTACCGCGAGGAAGACGTTGCCGAGCGAGTGATGGCGTTGACAGGTGGCCAAAAGTGCCCAGCCGTATATGACGGAGTAGGAAAAGATACGTGGGAAACTTCTTTGAATTGCCTAGCACCTCGCGGGCTGATGGTTAGTTTCGGGAATGCATCGGGAGCCGTCAAAGGCGTCGACTTGAGTTCACTAGCTCAAAAAGGCTCGCTCTACGTAACGCGCCCCGGTCTGCCCTCCTACGCAAATAGCGCAGATAGCCTGCAAATAATGGCCAACGAGCTGTTTGCAATGATCGACCAAGGCCACATCACGGCAGATATTCGTCAACGGTATTCCTTAGCAGATGCCCGCTTCGCGCATGAGGCGCTCAGCGCACAGAAGACCACCGGTTCAACGGTACTGCTTCCGTGATTGCCACATGAAGACGTACGACTATTGGGCTAATTTGAGCATAAGCTTAATATTCCCGCTTGCCCCAACATTGCTGCGGGTAGAAAAAAGTCTCTCTGCTTTCCTTTCCCTACCTCCTTTGCCCCAAGAAAATAACGCAGGCCTCACCGAGGCGGTCATTGATCTACTACCCGCCGCACTATACCGCCCCTTCTATTTCGATCCCCATTGGATTGAGCCTTCGTGCCAAGGTTCTGATCAATTTGAACACGCCAGTTCCCTGATACTGAATGATGAAGTCCGCTTTCAAGAGGATGGTGTGGGAGCCTCAACCAAAGCTACGCGAAGCAAGCCCGGCAAAATAGTACAGGTATGCTTTCGTTGGCCCCTGCATGAGCATCTGGGAATTGAATATTTCGTGAACTTGAAGAGTTTGGTCGGGATGCCTACACCGGAGCTCGTGTTATTCAGTAAAGCGTTCAACGCCAGAAGACAATTACGGCTATCTGTCCGGCGATGGGCCTGTCTTAACCATGGAGGGTAAGGGTCGCTAGACCCCGGCGGGCTTTCTCGTTGGCGGCGGAAAAGCACAAGAGGGTCGGCTGTTAAGCGCAGGCAAAGCTATCAATAGTAATCAGGAGTAACGGCATGGAACATTTGCAACTAGATTGGAATAATCTAGGTTTCAATTACATGAAAACCGATGTTCGTTATATTTCGCACTGGCGTAATGGTAAATGGCATGAAAGTTATCTGACCGAGGACAATCATTTACATATCAGCGAAGGCTCGACTGCGCTGCATTACGGGCAGCAGTGTTTCGAGGGCATGAAAGCATATCGTTGTAAAGATGGTTCCATCAATCTGTTTCGCCCCGATCAAAATGCTGCGCGTATGCAACACAGTTGCGCGCGGCTTCTTATGCCAATGGTATCTACTGCCCAGTTCATCGATGCGTGCAAACAAGTTGTTAAGGCCAATGAAAGGTTTCTGCCACCCTACGGTACGGGCAGCTCTCTGTATCTACGACCTTTCGTGATCGGCGTAGGAGACAACATCGGTCTGTGTAGTGCGCCGGAGTTTATATTTTGCGTATTTTGTATCCCGGTTGGCGGTTTGTTCAAGGGTAGGCTGAAACCTAGTAACTTCTTCATCTCAGATTACGATCGTGCAGCTCCCAATGGCACAGGTGCCGCAAAGGTGGGAGGAAACTATGCAGCGAGCCTATTACCAGGTAGTGAAGCACGGGCATTCGGTTTCGCCGATTGTATCTACCTCGATCCGATGACTCATGGAAAAATCGAAGAAGTCGGTTCGGCCAACTTTTTCGCCATTAGCAACTATAATACCTTTGTTACACCTCGTTCTCCTTCAATACTACCCGGGATCACCCGCGCCTCGTTGATCGAGCTTGCCCAGAGCCGCCTAGGGCTCAACGCCGTGGAAGAAGATGTCTATATCGAAAATCTGGGAAATTACAAGGAAGCGGGCGCCTGTGGTACAGCTGCGGTCATTACGCCTATTGGCGGTATCTACTACAAGGATCGATTGCATGTATTCCACAGCGAGAATGAGGCCGGCCCTTTGACGCAGCTTCTATTCAACGAGCTAACGGGTATCCAAAACGGTGACATCGAAGCACCGGCGGGTTGGATCGAGAAGGTCTGAAGCCTTTAACGGCTAACATTCTTGTGATTCATATGAATCCTAACAGCCCTAAAACCTCAGCTGTCGGAAGGTAAGGGACTTGAGTCCAGGAAGCGCATGAGAGCGCGCTAAATACGTCGAAAACTCAGAGCCTCGAGGAAAGCCAGTGGAATCGGCAGACGAAAGCGCGAACAGCCCTAAGCATTGGTTGCCGTTATAGTCGATAAGCTTTCGTATCGTAGCTCGCAACGGAAATCTACTCGGGATGCTGCAATTGCAAGGGTCTATAAGCGTGGTAGATCTAGAATCTTTGCGCTGGTTGGGAGCTCATAAAGTCGAGCTGGTGAATGCCAGAAGGAGGTGGGTTTTTCCTGAGGACCAAAAGGATCTGCAATCCGAAGGTTGCGCTTCGGATTGCCATCAAAGTGCTCGCCCTCGCAACGCTCCTCAATCACAAGCACGGGCGTGGATCTAGTTTGCTTAACTCTATAAACAGTTGCTTCTCCAACGTTAGCGGCCTGGGCGATTTCGCGAATGGTCATTCTAGAAGCCGGTTGACCTTTCAGTAGCTTCTCAACAATCGCCCATTTCTCTACGTTTTTGCTTTTCCCCTGCGCTTTCCAACTAAGGTCTGCGGCTCTCTTGTTGGCAATCCCCTCTTTAATGCGTTCGACTCATTTCTCTTGATCGAGACGAGCCATCGTCGCCATTAGGTCGATGAGCATGTTATTGATTACATGCATTACAGAGCCAGCAATGTCGCTGCGGCCGTTCAGACCTGCGTCCAGATGTTCCCAGCTCGTAGGCAAGCCGGCTACTACCAGCCTCATACCTTTTGAATTGATCGTTCCCTTTAGGGTTTGCCAATCCAATTGGCCAAGCCGGGAAAGACGATCCACCGATTCAACACATAAAACTTGCCCAGGCTCCGCGCAGGTCAACAGCCTGTGGAGCTCAGATCGATGCAATTTGGTACCGAAGAAATTGCCGGCATAGATCCCTGCAACTCCATAATTTCAGCTTGCTGCAAAGGCCAGCAATGCAGCGCGGGCACGATTCGCATCTTGATCTTGTGTAGACGCTCTCAGATAGAGATGTGCAAGAATCATGTAGAAAGGCTCTCATTAAGACATACAAAACGATAATCAAATGATAATCTATCATTTGGACCTATGCCAGTATCTATTTGATAGCCATCCTTGGTGCTCAAGCAACTCTCTTAAAGGTAGACCTAATTGATAGTGGCTTGTTACGGAAAACCAGCTCAGATCCATGTCTGAACGATGAAACCAGCGCGATTAAAAATTTGAGGGGTCTGCGCTGATTGCACGGAGATCACGAAATGCAACGCCATAGTGTTACAACGCAGACAAGCGGATCACTGTCAGCTCCAAATTCCCAAGTAACACTCCATAAGCCCTTAGCTCTTCATCTCGAACTACCTCAGATAACACCAATGAGTTCGAACGCAATTTCACTCTGCGCACCACAATATGTACTCATTAAGAATCGCGGCAGGACTCAAGCGCGATATAAACTTAAGGTTAACTCGTAAGGTATCGACGCGCACAGCGCAGAAGCTTCGACAAGAGCACTAGGCTTAGTGCGTGAAATCCTTTAAAATCCGACTAACTCCGCTTTCTGCGATTTAGATACAATATGAAAAATTTCCATAGAGCGCTTAGCCATGCATCTTATTAAAACTTATGAATCACAAGATGAAGCCAATGAAGATGCTACCTTATTGAAAGGGCCAACACGAGTCGCAAGTGAAAGAGATGACAACACCATAATCTATAATTTATTTGCCAAACCCACTTGGGCAAACCTGCACAAATTAAAAATGTATGATTTACCAGATCTTAAAGCTTTGTTATCAATACGTACTTCTTGGAAAACTGGCGAATTGGAACGCCACAAGCAAATCTTACAAGGCCTGGAAAGAGCAGCAAAAAACTTTAACATTCAAATTCCAGGCCATTGGAAATAATTATGAGGCGGATGGAATCCCGACCATGGCAATAATATTTTGTTTGAACTCCTCGTAAGACGCACCTTTTTTGTGCATAAGGTCTTTCAGCGAGTAGAACGTATTGGTGGTCGGAGATTCAGTTTTTGCTTTGGCTATATCCAATTTAGCGACATTAACTACTGTCCAGCACTCACGATAACCCTCGTTCTTTGCTTTCTGATGGCTTTTCTCAGCCTCGCCAATACGGTTATGAATGTTGGATATATCTGTTCCACTCTTGACTTCAATAGCAAGAATCTTTCTGATCGCGCCATCTGCCATTGTCTCACGAATTACAATATCTGGATCAGATGCAAATTTTACCCAAACATCTCTGCCACCCGCATTTTTTATTTCAATTGCCTCACGTGTGGAGCTGACGATTGCATGACTCAAGATTTCTTGAATAACCGCGAATACGTCTACGATACCTTTTTGGCCAAGCTTATTATTGACTCCTCCCCGCATTTGGGGACCGACCGTCAACAATGTCAAATCATCTAAAAGATCAATATTAAGATGTGAAGAACTCAATCCATTCACAAGATGAGATGCTGCACCACATAATGCCTGGCAAAGCTCTTCAATGCTTATTTTAGCTTTACTATTGAGTTTCCCAGTCGTCTCCATTGACTTAAGAGACATAACACCAAAGCCCGGGCCATAAAACTCTTTTTGGCTATACCCAAGCAATAGCCGATAATAACCAAGCAATCGTGGGTTTGCGCGCAGCACGGCAGGCACCGCAAAGACTAACTCTCCCCTAAGTCCTTTCGAGGCAAGTTTCTTGAGATTTTCGCTAGAGACGAATTTCGAAAGCTCTATATCTATATTCGAAACTTCAAGCTCGCCTACGGTTTCCAGAAGAGCATTTTGTAACCACAGCTCTCGAAACTCTTGAAGCTTGCTAGCGAAAGATACTTGCAATTCGGGCAATGGAAAAGAGAGGTCCGTCTTCATGCAGCATTGATCCTAACAATTTTATTGAAAGTGCCGCCCAAGCGATCCAGCGCAAGATCCACGTATGACGGATTTAATTCTATGCCAGCAAAATTTCGATTTTCTTCATTACATACTAAACCGACAGTACCGGAACCAAAAAATGGGTCTAAAACAAAATCACCCGGCTCAGAAGAAGCTTTAATACATGGACGAATTAAATCCAGAGGAAAAGTTGCAAAATGAGCTCCAGCGTATGGCTTTGTATTGACATTCCAAACTGACCGCAAATTCCGCAACCCCCCACCATCAGCAACTTGCTTGACAGCATCTGAGTTATAATAGTATTTCTCAGATTTACTGAACATAAAAAGAAATTCATGCGATCGAGTCGGACGATCTTTTACGCTCTCGGGCATTGCGTTTGGCTTGTTCCAGATGATGTCTGTCCTGAGGTACCACCCGTCATCTTGAAGAGCGAAAGCAAGACGCCAGGGAATACCCATCAAATCTTTCGGCTTGAGCCCTTCTGGAGTGTCCGGACGAACAGTCATAGCTCTAGCTGGATTCTTTTTATCCGCGGCCCTGTAACCACGATTGCCACTCGTATAACCGTCACCTATATTAACCCAGAGCGTACCGTCATCAGTAAGCACTCGTTTAACTTCGGAAAAAACCATCACTAACTTTTGAATGAATTGAGGCATAGCCATTTCTAGGCCTATCTGCTCTTCAATTCCATAGTCACGAAGCCCCCAATAAGGAGGCGACGTCACAACACAGCGCACACTTCCGCTCGGCAACCGACGCAGAACAGTAAGCGCGTCGCCCTCAAAGATTGTAGATGCATCGAGGTTAAAAACAGATTCACGTGTAACTTTTTCAACTATTGGCTGCGTCATATCCACCCCTAATACGTCTGCGGGGGAGATTTTACTATATCCAGACAGTTTTTGACAGTTTTTCATTAAGCGCTGAACTATAGTGAATTCCAGAAATCGGCAATTTACGCGAATAAAAAAATCAAAAGACAACCCGCTCGCCAATTAAAACCATCCACCCTATACTTCCGAAAAATATAATTGAACAACAAACGGATTCAAAATTCACACCACCTTAAATATTCCTACCAACGAAATATGCTCTCTCTGGAAAATCCAAGTATGACATCACTACTCTCTTTAGCTTCTTCATATTAGGCATCCCGCCCTGGAGTGCTTCGAAAGCAGCATCATACAAAACATCCTTAAACGCCCGCCAGTCATGAGGATCCTTAAGCATAGCCTGACCATATTTTGCAACCATCAAATACTCATACTTAACATAGAAATATTTATTATAAGTCCTACTTTCTTCCACTCGCGAAAGAGCCATATACCCTACATACATAATCAGCCTAAGCTTTTCAAGACTCTTAGAACGCTTCATATCAACAGAAATAAACCTCGAGACACTATCCATGTAAGCAAGATACTTAGACTCCCTGCATTCAGGGACGAACGAACAAGATTGGTTAGACAGAGCAGACCACCGTTCCAACAAACTTGCATAACCACTTTGAAGGAGGTCATCAAAAACAAGACTATTATCAAGCGATAGGATCTTCAAAGCGACCTGAACCTTCTTTGATTTCCTAACAGGACTGCACTGAATATACTCAGAAATAATATCTCCCAAATATTCTTCTATCTTTATCAAAATATCATTATTGCTCATCACTTCATCAACACACCACTCACCCAGCAACTCTTCACTCTTTATCAGCAAACCACCAGCAATATATGCATTGCGAAACTTAAAATTTTGGTGAGCGCCCCCATAAAAAAGATTCAGATAATGAAACAGACCAATAAAGCCCTCCCCCTTAACAGGTGCAATATGACAAAGATGCACCTTGCCAGCAGGACGATCCTTCACAAGATTCATGGTTTTAATAAAGGAGTCTAAAGTGTGACCTTGTAGAATTTGAACTGTCCCAGCGTTCCTACATTGCCGAACCAGATAAAGCATCTCATCATTTTGTCGCAAGTTTGATCTTTTCTGATCCAGCCTTGTCTGACGAGACTTTTTCTTCCGATTATCAATCTTCCTACACTTTACACTGCAATACTTCTGAACTGCCCACTGTTTAGACTTTTTTTCAATTACGCCTTCACATGCTGCACATGTTTTTTTCATGACTACCTCTTCTAAGCCGTAGTCATTATTTACAGTTTTAAATTCTAAGCCGTCCCCATATCCTGACTAGTCAAGTCGAATCATTGACAAGCCATATCGCGCAGAGGACACTCACCTGACCATCATTTAAAAGGCAGGGAAAGCATGAAGATCTCTAGAATAAAAATCAAAAACTTTAGATCAATAGAATATATTGATTTGGCTTTCTCAGACTTTAATATACTTGTAGGCCAAAATAACACAGGCAAAACAAACTTCTTTGAAGCTATCAACTGGTTTTATACCAGCTCATCCAAATCAGGGACAATAGAAAACATTCAATACATGCGAGACTCAAGCAAGGAAGTAATTGTGAGTGTCGAGTTTTCGGGCGCTCAACATGGCGCTGAAAACATGATCAATGCGGGGAACAAAACTAAAATTCTAGCAATACTCTCAGGTTCAGATACGATCACGATAACTAGAAGAAGCAGTGACCCCAAAAAAAGAACCGTCGAAATTGAGGGGCAAGTTGCTAAAAACCCCGCCGGTTTCGATTCCGCGCTAAATGACTTTCTACCGAAGTTTGAATATATTCATACAAGGCAATACTTTGAGGAGTTCACTAAATATAGCCAGAAAAGTGCCGTAGGGATCATGCTGGCTTCTGTAATAGAGCAAATTCTTGACGATGATCCTAAGTACAAGGAGTTTCATGCCACCTTCGAAAAACTATTCAACTCAGAGGACTCTGCAATTTACGGTCACTTCCGTGATCTGGGTAGTGCAGTAAAGGGACATCTAGAGAAGCAATTTTCAGAGTGTTCTAAAGTATTATTTGAAGTCATTTCACCAGAGTTTGGGGATCTACTGAAAAAATTCGAAACAGTGGTAGATGATGGAATTGAAACTTATGCAAGCGAAAAAGGTGACGGAATGCAGAGAGCTTTAATGCTCGCAGTTATTCAACTGCCTACGCTGATTATCGCAAGGCAAGAGAAGACGCCGGAAAGTCTTTTCTATTTTTCATTGATGAAGCCGAACTGCACTTACACCCTACGGCCCAGCGGAAATTAAAACGAGTTCTTCTAGAGTTGAGCGAGAAGCTTGATCAAGTATTTATTAGCACTCATTCGTCGGTATTCGTTGCTGAGTCAAGCGAGGTGGAAAGTATATTCAAGACAGAGAAATTTGAATGCACAACTATCATTCGCAAAACGGATGACTTCGATAAGCCATATATTATTTATGAGCTCTTAGGCGGTAGTCCAGCAGACTTACTCCTTCCAAGAAACTTTCTGATTGTTGAGGGACCCAGCGAATTCGAGCTTCTGACAAGGGTGATAAAAAGACATTATCAGACCATGCCTGCGTTGCAAATAGTTTCCGCCGAAGGCGACACACACCAGGCTAAGCGGACTATCAATGCGATAACCAAAGCTTTCTCACCAATGAGCAACTCTATTTATAGTAATCGATTCGTAGTTCTGTGTGATATGCCTTCAATTAAAGCTAAGCCAGGTTTCGATGAGTTCATGAAGCTTAATAAACCACTTAGGGACAACGATCAAATTCACGTGCTTAGCTTTGGTAGTCTTGAGGAGTGTTATCCAGATTTCTTAGATTGGAGAAGAACCGCTGATGCGGTGAACGCGATGAATGGAGATCAAAAGAAAAAACTTGCAAGACGTGTAGGGGATGAGATTACTTTAGAGATGTTTGAAGGGGAGATGAAAACATTAAAACAAGCGCTCGATTTGGCGTGGGCTAGAGCATTGTAACTTTTGCTGGGCGGAATACCCTCTATTCCGCCCTCTGCTTAAAACGTCAAATCTCTTTGAATAATGTTGAAAGCTCGATTTTCAACCCGTCCGCAAGTGTTTGAATCGCATCTAGGCTGGGGTTCGCTCCACCCGTCTCGATTCTGGACATGTAAGTCCGAGCGAAACCGCACCTATCAGCGAACTCCTCCTGGGTCATGCCTGTGGCAAGACGAAGTTCACGAACACGATGACCAAAGCGATGACGTAGTGAAGGAGGCATTCCCACATCGTGTGCTGATGTGATCTAATCGTGAACACACTAATCGTGACATTGGACGTTTTATGATCAATTTTGTGGAAAACCCTTTGGTTCCGGCCTGCACTGTAGTAGCTCGGTACCCAAGCGTTCTGTCTGCGATAGTGGAACCTATCGCTAAAGCTGCCGGTGCCAGGCTCTCGAGGCAATCAGATCTCATACTTGGTTGGCTTCGCGTGCTACGTCGACGCCACATACACATCAAATTTTAATACTGATAAGGAAGTTGGATATGCTCAGGGTTTTTGTGACTCTCTATTTCATACTACTGTGTTCACTATCTCATGCTGCTTTGCCGCCTGCGCCTTTGACTATATCGGCGGCCCAAGAAGTAGTAAACAAATTCAGGGACTACTACGAGGATGACTTTAAATATGATATGTCCAGAGTTGCGAAATCTCCATTTCCGACTCAAGAACAGTCATATATTTATGCAAAGTACATGAATAAGGCGTTCAACAAGGCTGGTTATAGCTTGGACGAAACACTGTATGAGTTTTTCAAAACAGGCGGAATATCTGGTGGCACAGCTGGCAATCCGAATGTTTTATTCATGCAAAAATTGAACCTTACACAATATGCTATTTCGCTCAAGAGTACTGGTACTGCCAATGCATTCATTAAAGCAGAAGCAGTTTCTGAAAGAACAATAGCGTATGCAAAGGATGTTGCGATAGATTTTCCAGTCACTAACGTTGACTATTTAATTAAAGCAACACCAGGGTATTTGGTACCGGGCAGCGAGGCTTACAGCAGAGAAAACGGAAGGTTCATAGGTCAAGTCAAGATGGGCACTGGCCCCTGGAAAGACTGGTTGTATTTTGAATGGGAAGCACGAAGAGGCGAACAGTATGGAATCGGACTGGCACAAATTTCTAGTCTTGACGACGATGAAGCCGAGGTTTTCAAAGCATTGAATGGAAAAAGAGTAAAAGTAGAAGGTGTTTATTTTATAGCTAAAGGGCAAGTGATAGGAGAACCTAACACCAAAGATATAGCCATTGACCCGCTACTTTTTGACCTAAGCCATAAGTTGATGTTTAAAGTCCTCTAATAATTTTTAATTAAGCGACCATATCATTTAGAAAATGGAACCTCTATGAAGATTTTCAAATGCTTTATCATTGCTGCAATCTCAAGCATTCCTACTTTTGCATTTTCTCAGCAGTTCACCTACTTTTCATATGAGGAAGGCGGTTATACTGGAAAAATGCTTGTTGCGAACGAACTAGCGCATGGTAGCCCAGTGCAGCCGATCGCGGTTCATATCCAGACTGTAGATACTGGCACTCATCACGAATGTGATGTTTGGGCGATGGAAAATACGGTAGCTAGAATCCAGTCGAATGGAGAGATATCCACGTCGATGCGGGTAGTAGATAGAAACAAAAAAGCTACTGGCGAGACTTTTGATATTACTATAGGAAAGTCAGCAGCAGTAATTACATCGTCCACTCCTAGTGAGTACTGCGGCCTATCAGGGACATTTTCGGGCCATTGGGTGCGCTCTCAAGAGGAAGACAACGGGGACGATAAACAGGAAGCAGAGCAAGATGCTCTGTGAAGATAGACCACGTGCAATCTGTATAGACGTAGCTACTCGACCAACTAACTGATCAGCGAAACGAAAAAGGCCTCGCCTGAAACTTCCAGAGCAAGGCCTTTTTCTATAGCTTTTCTATTGATCATTCTCTGTAAGCGATCAATATTGAGATTTAGAGATACTTATTAACCAGTAACGCTGCCACTCAAACTCTTTAAACTGACTCTTGATCTTTTGCACTAGACACCTCCACTCCGACAAGAGTGTAGTTATCCTTAGTCTGACCCTCAATCACGCATCTTATGATAGAGTCACAATATTCCTGGAGACTAGCATATGACAAAGACAAGTCCCTGAAATATTTTTTAGGTACAACAGAATAAACGCCATCCGTCATAACTAAAAGGCGATCACCGTCAGCCACTTCCAGCTCAAATTCTTGGAAAACAAATTTGGCCATGGTTCCGACCGCACTATAGAGCACATTTCGTCGGGGGTATGTACTGGCCTCTGACTTATTTAGTTTACCCGATAGAAGAAGCCTTGCAACTTCCGAGTGATCTTGGGTAATTTGTTGCAATCCGTTTTTCCTGAGAAGGTAAACTCTGCTATCACCACTATGCACTCCGTAAGCTTTATTGCCACAGAGTACTAAACAAGTAAGCGTTGTCGCCATACCGGTCAAGTCTGGATTTTTCGAAGCGAGATCAAGTATCACATCATGCGTACTAATTATGGCATCTTTTGGCGAAAAGCCATTTCTCACTGCGGCCATGAAGTTTTCACAAGCTTTTCGTGATGCAGTTTGCCCTCCCTTATTGCCACCCACGCCATCTGCGACAACAAGATAGAGGCTATCAGAAACATTTTCAACCAGGAAAAAGTCCTGATTTTGTTCCCTAGGCCCCTTATCTGTCTGGGAAAATACCATCATAAATTACACCGGGCAGATTTGTGTTAGCGTTGATACAATGCTCGGATGCAAAGACGCTCTTTCCACTCCAATGGAGTTTTCCATGTGAGCTATCATTCGGCACGCCTTATGACCAAGCACACGTAGTTCTAACGCGAGACGATTAGCAATCCGAGTATCAAGCGTTGGCTTGCATACGTTATGAAACTTTTGCTCAACATACCAACGATTGTGGCTCGTTCCCATCTCGAGATATGCCAAGAGAACTTCAACTTGGCAGTCGATATTTTCAGTAGTAAAGAACCGTGAAAGGCGATTTGCGATACCGTCACACTCATTGAAGTCAAAGGAACTATCTTTGACCCACTTTGCATATTCGACCCCAAGCCTACTAGCAAGGTCAGGACTAAGCAGAATTAACTCATCAATCCGATCTATCGAAATAGTGGAAAGTAGTGCTCGCATATCACTTGAAGAAGATTCATCTTCGACTTTCTCGACAATAGTTCTCCAAATCTGCTGAGTCAAAGGAGAGCCATTCTTCAACAAATCTATCAATGCCGCTACTTGCGCTTGAGCAACTACTACAGGGGCTTGCCCTACTGAGAGAATGGCATCCCTCAAAGCAGCTACACTTTGGAAGCGTCGATTGGGCTCTCGTCTAGTACAGCAACGCATGATGTCTGCGTAGGGACCGATTTCTTGAATTTCAGAGCACGGAATCCGATCGTCGACCCCAAAAAGGTCGTGGAGTATACAGCCAGCCGAATATATGTCTGACATCGCAGATGCACGACGCAAGTCAGCAACTATCTCTGGCGCAGTATAGTAGTCAGATCCCATCCTCATCCCGGTCTGTGTAAGAACAGACAGTTGAGTATCTCTCAATGATATGAGACCGAAATCACTTATGACATAAGCAGCACCATCGTTGAAATTAAGCTTTAGTACGTTTTGTGGTTTCAGATCCCTATGCGTAATTCCAACGCTGTGCAAATACTCTAGCCCAGCAAGTATATCCATCATAACGGCGATCGGATTTCCGCCCAACGTTTGATCTAAGCGCAGATCTTTGTCAAGGGTAGACGCAGCCACGGGCATCAAAAACCAAGGAGGATTATCTGCCAACTGAGAGTGCAGCACTGGCATGATGTTACGATGTTGTAGGTTAGCTTGGACGCTAGCCTCACGAATGAAGCGACTCCTAATATTAGGAACTAGCTCATCCGGAAAACTGGAAGGCTGATTGTTGCTGAAGGTCTTCCTGGCAAAAGCGTTCCCGTTTAGATCCCTAACGAGGTCGACGTTACCAAACCCACCGCTTCCTATGCGACTCTCAAAATTCAACATTTTGGGCTCCCCCCCAGAGTAGTCCGCACAATATACCCGCCTGAGGAGGACTTTTCATCGACCACGAGGAAGTGACATGTGAATAGTTATCTCGGATTCCCCCTGCCAGACCTCTATCGACCTGTGGGGGGCCTTGGGAGTCACGCGGATGGCCTGTCGCCTGCGATTGGACTGACCTACGCAAAAGGTATTTGGAGCTACGACGGGGGAGCCACTCGTATCAGTAAACTCTTCGCAGTCCAAAAATATGGGGATGGCTTCGACATGAGCCCTGCTGCGGCTAATTCTGAATGACTAGCACGATGCTCGCTTTCCCTTCCAAGGTTAGGGTTGAGCAAAAACTTCCTCTAGTCGGGAGTCGGGGCAAGTGACTGCACCCATATTGCACCCATAAACAGTCTACAAATGCTGGGTAAAGCGCTACAAGCCTTGAATAATATGGTGTCCCAGGGCCGGTTCGAACGGCCAACCTTCCCCTTAGGAGGGGGATGCTCTATCCAATTGAGCTACTGGGACAAATGCCAAATGCTTACCCGGAAGGGCTAGCGACAGACGGCGTGCATCTTAACGGCCGAGGCTGGTTTTGTCATGTCGTCCGTTGGCATTTTGAATGTAGGCCGATCCCTGCGAATGCATTCAAAGCCTCTCGCTGCAGACTAAAGCCTTCAGATGCATCGTGCAAATTGCACTGCGCCAATATGCCATCATTGCAAACTGCAACCTCAACACCTCACAAATTAAATCTAACCCTTTGTTTTTATTGACCTAATAGGTTGGCACGACATCTGCAAAGTCATACATACAAAACCAATCGTTCCAGGCACCGTGGAGACCATGACTATGAACAGCGTCCTTCTATTAGCACTGAACGCTGTGGCACTGGCCGCGGTGGTGACGTTTCATTTTCAGCCGATCAATACTGAAGACGGCGCGCAAATCAGCCAAGCCATTCCCCACCATCTGCAACAGCGCCCTCAACTCGCACTGATGACTGCCAACCCCCAGTCCCCCATCCGCCTGACCCAAGATACCCAATCTGCCCCAGCGGGCGAGCATTGGGTTTTCTGAGAAAATTATTCATGTCCAAATCTGCCTGGTTATTTCTGTGCCTGACCCTCATGTCCGCCGCGCTAGGCCTGGGAGCCACCTCACAACAAGCTCAAACCCTAGCCTTGGTCGCAAGCGCCGTGCTGGGCAGCCTACTGATAATGGCACTCATCAAGGGTCGCCGAATCAAATTCGATCCACTCCTTCGCTAGCCCTCCCCCGCCGCCCTTTCTCCCTACCTTATGTCGCCTGACACTCGTAAATAACCGAGCAGCTACTAACCTTAAGCTTGAGGGCAAAAGGCCATATCGCTGTAGGACGGGCGCCCTTTAACCCAGATTCCGCGCAGGCCTGGGCGAAGATTGGCGAGCTTCGCTGCAGCCCGGGGAATTTTTTCCAACCAGTCCGCAAAAACGCAAATCAGTACTGGCATAAAGCCTGTAGGCGGTTCAATATTTGTCACAGAATTGACGCCAATGAAATGGCAAATCTGAGGCATGATGCGGCCTCTTTGCAATTCGGGTTGAACTTTGGTCGTGAGCCTTGTCTTAACACTCATCTTGCGGCCAATTCCAGAAACCGCTCCCCTGAACTAACCGGTTAAATATATGCGCCCATTGAAACAGGCAATTTATTCCAGCCGTACGGCTGACAAATTCGTCGTACGTCTGCCAGACGGAATGCGGGAACGCATTGCCGAGGTGGCTCGCAATCATCACCGCAGCATGAACTCCGAAATCATCGCACGCCTGGAACAAAGCCTTATTCAGGAAGGTGCCTTGGGTGAAGAGTTGAGCATGCGCCTGGACAGCCCCGAGCTGTCACTGCACGAACGCGAACTGCTGCAGCGTTTTCGTCAGCTCTCCCACCGCCAGCAAAATGCTCTCGTCTCGCTGATCGCGCACGACGTGGAGGCGGCCGCAGAAGCCAATTGATTGACACCTGAAAGCCAAAGCCAGCCCTGTGCTGGCTTTTTTTTGCTGGGAGTTTGGGAATAAGAAACAAAGCGAGGGCAGGTTTGCCCCCGCGGGAAGGGTCAGAGCAGGAAGATCGTTGCCAGGCCCAGGAAGATGAAGAAACCACCACTGTCAGTCATGGCCGTGATCATCACACTGGCACCCATGGCGGGATCGCGACCTAGACGCGCCAGGGTCATGGGGATCAATACCCCCATCAATGCCGCCAGCAACAGGTTAAGGGTCATGGCCGCAGTCATTACCACGCCCAGGGACCAACTGCCGTAGAGCAAGTAGGCCACCACGCCAATCACGCCACCCCACACCAATCCGTTTATGAGGCCTACAGCCAGTTCCTTGCGCAACAGCCGTGAGGAATTGGCGGTACTGACCTGGTCCAGCGCCATGGCGCGCACGATCATGGTGATGGTCTGGTTCCCGGAGTTGCCGCCAATGCCCGCCACAATCGGCATCAACGCCGCCAAGGCAACCAGCTTCTCGATGGAGCCTTCAAACAACCCGATCACGCGAGAAGCGATAAACGCGGTAATCAGATTGATAGCCAGCCAGGCCCAGCGGTTATGCAGTGAACGCCAGACCGACGCGAAAATATCTTCCTCTTCACGCAAACCCGCCATGTTGAGGACTTCGGTTTCACTTTCCTCACGGATCAAGTCGACGATTTCATCGATGGTCAGACGACCGATCAACTTGCCGTTCTTATCCACCACGGGAGCCGAGATCAAGTCGTAACGCTCGAATGCCTGGGCCGCGTCGTAGGCATCTTCGTCCGGGTGGAAGCTCACGGTATCGCTGGCCATCAGGTCAGCAACTTTTTTCTCCGGATCATTGACCAGCAGGCGCTTGATCGGCAAAACGCCTTTGAGGATGCCCTCATAGTCGACCACAAACAATTTGTCGGTGTGGCCGGGCAACTCTTTGAGGCGGCGCAGGTAACGCAACACCACTTCCAGGCTGACGTCTTCGCGGATGGTGACCATCTCGAAGTCCATCAGGGCGCCGACCTGATCCTCGTCGTACGACAGCGCGGAACGCACACGCTCACGCTGCTGCGTGTCGAGCGCTTCCATCAACTCATGGACAACATCACGGGGCAGCTCAGGGGCCAGGTCAGCAAGCTCGTCCGCATCCATCTCCTTGGCAGCAGCCAGGAGTTCGTGGTCATCCATGTCGGCGATGAGCGTCTCACGCACCGAGTCCGACACTTCCAGAAGGATGTCACCGTCGCGATCAGCCTTCACCAACTGCCACAGGGTCAATCGATCATCCAGCGGCAAGGCTTCAAGAATATAAGCGACGTCGGCGGAGTGCAGGTCATCGAGCTTGCGTTGCAACTCGACGAGGTTTTGCCGGTGAACCAGGTTTTCGACGCGGTCGTGGTTCGGACCTTCCTGGCGGTGCGTGAGGTCTTCGACCACGCGCTGGCGCTGCAGCAGCTCGATAACTTGAGCCAGACGATCCTGCAGGCTTTCTTGTGTTTTCTTTACTTCTATTTCGGTCATAGGCGAACTCCACTCCCAGCAGCGGGGCACGCCGGAAGGATCAATCAGTCAATTCATGATTGGTAAAACGGGGTACTGAGTAACTACTGGGTAAGTCCATGGAGGTATTCCACAAGCCCCGGCGGGGCTGACGGGCGCATGATACACCGCCCGGACGTTTTAAACGTTAAAAAACTGGAAAGAACAAGCGCTTGCACGCCAAAGCTCAGTATTGGCTGCATCTATGAAATGCGACGACGCAGGCGCGAGGGAAAACACATGAGAAGGGAGAAAAAGGAGCGTGCCAAATAAAACCTATACAAACGCCAGACGGCAAAAAGCCCGCACTAGGCGGGCTTTTTGTTTGTATGGTGCACTCGACAGGATTCGAACCTGTGACCGCTCGGTTCGTAGCCGAGTACTCTATCCAGCTGAGCTACGAGTGCAGATTGTGTTTTTAGACCAGATCACAACTGGTTGAAGCCAAGCTACCTGCATCGCTGCAACTAACTCTTAAATGGTGCACTCGACAGGATTCGAACCTGTGACCGCTCGGTTCGTAGCCGAGTACTCTATCCAGCTGAGCTACGAGTGCATTTGTTGCCGCGCATTATAGGCCGTTCAATCTCTATGTAAAGCTATTTTTTCGAGTATTTTCAACAACTTACCGAAAAAACCAGATTGCAACGTACTAAGCAAATAATGGCGGAGAACGGGGGATTCGAACCCCCGACACCCTTTTGAGGTGTACTCCCTTAGCAGGGGAGCGCCTTCGGCCACTCGGCCAGCTCTCCGCAACACGGGGCGTATATTAACCACGTTCCTCCCCGTTTGCAAACATAAAAAACGATAAAAATTAAAGGCTTGGTTCTTCGTCCTTCTCTTTCTTGATCCGCAGGTAGATTTCCTCGCGGTGGACCGCCACCTCTTTCGGAGCGTTAACCCCAATACGTACTTGATTGCCTTTGACGCCGAGCACGGTCACAGTGATTTCGCCATCACCGATAATCAGGCTTTCTGCGCAACGACGAGTCAGAATCAGCATACCTTTCACCTCACGCATTTCAGTTCAGGAACAACAGTCTGCAAAAAAAAAGCATTCGACCTACAACCAAAAGGTCGTAGCCCTACTCGCTAAGTATTGTCGAGCCCATGCAAAAGACCATGTACCCCACAAAAAAATGAAAGGCGCGGTAAACCGCGCCTTCCTGGCAACGCATCACTCGCCCTGTCGGGCCGGAGCATCCAACTCAAAAGCCGTATGCAGCGCGCGTACAGCCAGCTCCAGGTACTTCTCTTCGAGGACGACCGAGACTTTGATTTCCGAGGTGGAAATCATCTGGATGTTAATACCTTCTTTGGCAAGAGCCCCGAACATACGGCTGGCAACGCCAGCATGGGAACGCATGCCCACCCCGACGATCGACACCTTGGCAATCTTGGTATCGCCGACCACTTCACGGGCGCCAATCTCGCTCGCAGTGTTCTGCAGGATTTTCAATGCTGCATCGTATTCATTGCGGTGCACGGTGAAGGTGAAATCGGTGGTGTTGTCGTGCGAAACGTTCTGCACGATCATGTCGACTTCAACATTCGCATCGCTGACAGGCCCCAGAATCTTGAAAGCCACGCCTGGGGTGTCTGGCACGCCACGGATCGTCAGCTTGGCTTCATCGCGATTGAAAGCGATGCCGGAAATGATCGGCTGTTCCATGGATTCCTCTTCATCAATAGTAATGAGGGTGCCCGGACCCTCCTTGAAGCTGTGCAATACGCGCAGCGGAACGTTGTACTTGCCGGCGAACTCCACCGCGCGAATCTGCAACACCTTGGAACCAAGGCTGGCCATTTCCAGCATTTCTTCAAAGGTGATCTTGTCCAGCCGCTGGGCCACTGGCACGACGCGTGGGTCAGTGGTGTAGACGCCATCCACATCGGTATAGATCTGGCATTCGTCAGCCTTGAGCGCTGCCGCCAGGGCCACACCGGTGGTGTCCGAACCGCCACGACCCAGCGTGGTGATGTTGCCGTGCTCATCCACGCCCTGGAAACCCGCTACAACTACCACGCGCCCTGCTTTCAGATCAGTGCGAATTTTCTGATCATCAATCTGCAGGATCCGCGCCTTGGTATGTGCGCTGTCTGTAAGAATGCGCACCTGGCTACCAGTGTAGGACACCGCTGGCACGCCACGCTTGTTCAGCGCCATGGCCAACAGCGCAATGGTTACCTGCTCGCCCGTGGAGACGATCACATCCAGCTCGCGCGGCAGCGGCTGTTGATCACCGCTGATGGCCTTGGCCAGATCGATCAGGCGATTGGTCTCGCCACTCATGGCCGACAGCACCACTACCAGGTCATCACCAGCATCGCGGAACTTCTTAACCTTGTCGGCGACCTGCTCGATTCTTTCGACAGAACCGACCGAGGTACCTCCAAATTTCTGTACGATCAAAGCCATTTCCAAGCCGCCTCAGCCCGTAAAGGGGCGCCTAATTTCCAATCCACCCGCACTGAACAAGCCCGTGACTAGACCACGGGCCGGTTAACAGTGCTTTAAATACCTGCCTCGACAAATGGCACGGTCAAGGCCAGCGCCGCGTCCAAGGCTGCGGCATCGACACCACCGCCTTGCGCCATGTCCGGACGACCACCGCCCTTGCCACCCACTGTCGCAGCGGCTTGCTTCATCAAATCACCGGCTTTGAGTTGGCCAGTCAGGTCCTTGGTTACACCAGCAACCAGAACGACCTTATCCTCATGGACACTGCCGAGCAGGATCACTGCGCGGCCGAGCTTGTTCTTCAACTGATCGACCAAGGCCAACAGCGCCTTGCCATCCTGGCCGTCCAGGCGCGCAGCCAGGACTTTTACGTCCTTGACGTCAACCGCCGCAGCCGACAGGTCATCGCCCGCAGCGCTCGCCGCCTTGGCCTGCAACTGCTCCAGCTGTTTCTCCAGCGCACGGTTGCGCTCGAGCACGGCGGACAGCTTGTCGATCAGGTTGTCGCGGCTGCCCTTGACCAGGCCGGCCGCTTCCTTGAGTTGTTCTTCGGCTGCATTGAGGTAAGCCAGGGCCGCAGCACCGGTTACCGCTTCAATACGACGTACGCCCGAGGCCACACCACCTTCGCTGATGATCTTCAGCAGGCCGATATCGCCGGTGCGGTTGGCGTGGATGCCACCACAGAGTTCTACCGAGAAGCTGCCGCCCATGCTCAGTACGCGGACTTCGTCGCCGTACTTCTCGCCAAACAGCGCCATGGCGCCTTTATTCCTGGCGGTCTCGATATCGGTTTCTTCGGTTTCAACCGGGGTGTTCTTGCGAATCTCGGCGTTGACGATGTCTTCCAGCGCCTTGATCTGCTCAGGCTTGATCGCTTCAAAGTGGCTGAAGTCAAAACGCAGGCGCTGGCTGTCCACCAACGAACCTTTTTGCTGCACGTGCTCGCCCAGCACCTGGCGCAGCGCGGCGTGCAGCAAGTGAGTGGCCGAGTGGTTCAACGCCGTGGCATGCCGTACGTCGGCATCGACCTGGGTGTCTACCGGTGCGCCCACGGTCAAGTTGCCCAGCACCAGCACACCGTGATGCAGGAAAGCCCCGCCGGTCTTGGTGGTGTCGCGCACATCAAAACGACCGGATGTCGAGCTCAGGAAACCGCAATCGCCAATCTGGCCACCCGACTCGGCATAGAAAGGCGTCTGGTCCAGTACCACCACCGCCTCTTCACCTTCGCTCAACACGTCGACCGACTTACCGTCTTTATAGATGGCGACGATCTTGGCCGAGCCCGCAGTCGTCTTGTAGCCGGTGAACTCGGTCGGTACGTCAACCTTGACCAGGGTGTTGTAGTCCAGGCCAAAGGAGCTGGCCGAACGTGCGCGCACGCGCTGGGCTTCCATCTCACGCTCGAAACCGGCTTCATCGACGGTCAACTCGCGCTCGCGGGCGATGTCGGCAGTCAGGTCCATCGGGAAACCATAGGTGTCGTACAACTTGAACACCACATCACCCGGCACCACGGTGCCTTTGAGCTCAGCCAGGTCCTGTTCCAGAATCTTCAAGCCGTGCTCCAGGGTCTTGGAGAATTGCTCCTCTTCAGCCTTGAGTACCCGCTCGATGTTGCTTTGCTGTTGCTTGAGTTCCGGGAAGGCATCGCCCATCTCGGCAACCAGCGCGGCCACGATCTTGTAAAAGAAGCTGCCGGTAGCGCCCAGCTTGTTACCGTGGCGGCACGCGCGACGGATGATGCGACGCAGCACGTAGCCACGGCCTTCGTTGGACGGCAGCACGCCGTCGGCGATCAGGAAACCGCAGGAACGGATGTGGTCCGACACTACCTTGAGCGAAGACTGGCCTTCATTGGCGCAGCCAATAGCTGCCGCCGAGGCGCTCAGCAGGTTGGTGAACAGGTCGATTTCGTAGTTGGAGTGAACGTGCTGCATCACCGCACTGATCCGCTCCAGGCCCATGCCGGTGTCCACCGACGGTGCTGGCAGCGGATGCAACACGCCATCGGCGGTGCGGTTGAACTGCATGAACACGTTGTTCCAGATCTCGATGTAACGGTCGCCGTCTTCTTCCGGCGAGCCCGGCGGGCCACCCCAGATATCGTCGCCGTGATCGTAGAAAATCTCGGTGCACGGGCCGCACGGGCCGGTATCGCCCATGGTCCAGAAGTTATCGGACGCATAGGGCGCGCCTTTGTTGTCACCGATACGGATCATGCGCTCGGCAGGTACACCGATTTCCTGGGTCCAGATGTCATACGCTTCATCGTCCGTCGCGTACACGGTGACCCAGAGTTTTTCCTTGGGCAGCTTCAGCACGCCGGTGAGGAAGGTCCAGGCGAACGTGATCGCGTCTTTCTTGAAATAGTCGCCGAAGCTGAAGTTACCCAGCATCTCGAAAAAGGTGTGGTGACGAGCGGTGTAGCCGACGTTTTCCAGGTCACTGTTCTTGCCGCCGGCGCGTACGCACTTCTGGCTGCTGGTAGCGCGGGTGTAGGCGCGCTTTTCCTGGCCCAGGAAGCAGTCCTTGAACTGATTCATCCCCGCGTTAGTGAACAGCAGGGTTGGGTCATTGCCTGGGATCAAGGAGCTGGAGGCTACACGGGTGTGACCTTGCTCTTCGAAGAAGCGAAGGAAGGCTTCACGGATTTCTGCGCTTTTCATTAGGTTCTTCCACGGAGGCTGCGGCCAAAGGCCAGTGCGCAACATCATCAGACGGAGCGACGGCAAAGGGCCGCATTATATCGGCCCTTTGCCGGTGGTACAGCGTGTTTATGTGATAGAAACAGTCAATTAGACGGCCTGCACTGTCATTTCTGCGAAAACGCGACGAATGTCTGCAGCACTTGCTCGATCTGCGCCCGGCTGACGTCCAGATGGGTGACCATGCGCAGGCGCGGTGCGGCACTCAACTTGACCCCACGCTCGGCCGCAAAGGCCTTCAGCGCCTGCGCCTGATCGCCTACCTGCACATACACCATATTGGTCTGCACCGGCTCGACGCTGTAGCCGGCCTTGCGTAACTCATCGCCCAGCCATTGCGCGTTGGCATGGTCGTCAGCCAGGCGCTGCACCTGATGATCCAGAGCATACAACCCCGCCGCCGCCAGTGAGCCGGCCTGGCGCATGCCGCCGCCGACCATCTTGCGCAAGCGCCGAGCCTTGGCGATCAGCGCCGCCGAGCCACACAGCACCGAACCGACCGGCGCGCCGAGGCCCTTGGACAGGCACACCGACACCGAATCGAAATGCTGGGCGATTTCTCGCGCATCCACGCCCAGCTTGACTGCCGCGTTGTAGAGACGGGCGCCATCCAAGTGCAGGGCCAAGCCGTGCTCGTGGGTAAATGCACGGGCCTTGGCCAGGTAATCCAGCGGCAGCACTTTGCCCTGCATGGTGTTTTCCAGCGCCAGCAGGCGCGTGCGCGCGAAGTGGAAGTCGTCGGGCTTGATGGCTGCAAGCACCTGGTTCAGATCAAGGGAGCCATCAGCTTGCACTTCCAGGGGCTGCGGCTGGATCGACCCCAGCACCGCCGCACCGCCGCCTTCATATTTGTAGGTGTGGGCTTGCTGACCGACGATATATTCCTCGCCGCGCTCACAGTGAGCCATCAACGCCAGCAGGTTGCTCATGGTGCCGGTGGGTACGAACAGCGCCGCGGCAAAGCCCAGGCGCTTGGCCAACTCAGCCTCCAAGCGGTTGACGCTGGGGTCTTCACCATAAACATCATCGCCGCTGACGGCGCTGGCCATTGCGTCGAGCATGCCGGGGGTAGGTTGGGTCACTGTGTCGCTGCGCAGGTCGATCACGGTCATGAAGGGGGCCTCTAACGGAGTGGATAAGTCCTTTTGTGTGTGATTACTGCGGGCAAAGCCACGGAATATCAAGCCCCTATTGCATTCATTCGAATACCAACCAATCAAACCGATATAAGTTATCGAGACGGCAGCCGTGCAGTTTTCGAAAAACCATGTTAAAAACTCTCCGCCGCCAGGGTTCTGGCGGCAACGTTCTCAGGGCGGGGTGCAATTCCCCACCGGCGGTAATTGCACGCAATGTGCATAGCCCGCGAGCGCTTGGCGCCTTGAACTGCTCAGGCAGGACGGCGACAAGGTCAGCAGACCCGGTGTGATCCCGGGGCCGACGGTCATAGTCCGGATGAAGAGAGAACGGGATTGGCACCTAAGGGCCGCGCGCCTGCTTGCGCATGCGTACCCTTAAATCCCATTCGATTCATAACGCCCTGTTTTTTTCTTAAACAGGAGTCAGAACATGCAACCCACCGCAATCGACAGCAAAAGCAAAAACCATCACGGCGAGCGCGTCGCGTTTATCCAGGCCTGCTGGCACAAGGATATTGTCGACCAATCGCGCAAAGGCTTCCTCGCCGAAATGATCGCCCAGGGTTATCAGGAATCGGACATCGACTTCTTCGAAGTCGGCGGCGCCTTTGAAATGCCCCTACACGCCAAGTTGCTGGCCAAGACCGGCCGTTACGCCGGGATCGTCGCTGCCGCGCTGGTGGTGGACGGTGGCATCTACCGTCACGAATTCGTCGCGCAATCAGTGGTCAGCGGCCTGATGCAGGTGCAGTTGGAAACTGAAGTGCCGGTGTTCTCGGTGTCCCTGACGCCGCACCACTTCCATGCCGGCAGCGAGCACACCACGTTCTTCTATGAGCACTTCGTGCACAAGGGTCAGGAAGCTGCGCGTACCTGCGCCGATACCCTGCACAAAGTGCGGGCGATCTATCAAAGCGAGCCGCAAAAGCGCGTTAGCTGATTGCATCCGAGCCCTGTCCAGCCGAGTTTCTTTGGATCGACAGGGCATATATATAAGTAAAACCAGTGATTGATGTACCGACGATGTAATGGTTTTGAGGCTTACCTCAAAAGAGTTCCCATCATCAACGGAGTCAGCATGTCTGAGATTAACCTTCCAAGCGCTCCGCGCGCTCCCGATAACGTCTGGATGATTGACGGACGAATCAGCGACCCCATCAACCGCACCAAAAACCTCCAAAGGGGCCCGCACGCCCAACTGCCGTTAGTGTTCATCACGCTGCATGCCGATAATACCGTGCTTGTCGAGCGCGAATTGGCCGATGAACTGCACGATTACCTTGTGTTCACAACCACCGATAAAGCCGACCGAATCTGCGTCGACCTCCCCGCGCAAGGCGAAGGTGAAGGCCTCAGCGTCATAGTCAATACGCAACGTTTCCATGTCACCCTGAACGGGCTCAATCAGTTCGTGGTGTTCCGGACACAGGGCGGTGATGACCTTATTAATGTTGCCGACGATGTCACCCACCCCATCCTGATCGACGCCGGTGAAGGCAGTGATCGCATCTGGGCCGGAGGCGGCTACTCGCGCATTTTCGCCGGCCCCGGCGAAGATATGATCCTGACTCGGCGAGGCGCCTGCTATATCGAGGCAGGTGATGGAAACGACAGGGTTGTTGCCCTCGCCGACGGTGACATGACGGTCTACTCCGGCGCCGGGGACGATACCGTCATTGGCGCCCAAGGGCAGGCCTTTATCAATGGCGGAGAGGGCCATGATCATCTGACAGGGGGAGGCAAGCACAACATCCTGGTGGGTGGGCCAGGCGATGATATTTTACAGGCAGGCCCGCACAGCAATGTGATGTATGCCGGACACGGCATGGATCTGGCACTTCAGCTCAAGCCGAGGGACATAGTCTTCAAAGACTCCAACACCATCCTTGTTGCTGCGCAGCAGTTCAGCGTGCCCGCTTCCACATCAGGGAACAGCTCGCCAATAGATGTCCAGCAAGCGCGGGTGACCGATATCAATTACTACCCTCTGATCCACAGCGGCGTTCGAGTAGTCGGTAGCCTCCAGTTTCAACAACGAGTAAACGATGACCTCTCGCTGCTGGCCCAATCGCCGAACGGGCAACAATTGCTGCAAGCGCTGTACGCCGCGCAATTGATAGGCGGCACCCCAATCAATATCTATGAGTTGCAAGATGAGAGCAACGGGCTGTTTGCGCCGAGCAACGAATCGGAACCCAGGTCATTCATTGAGAATAATCAACGGGGCATACCGGCCTACGGTGGTTCGATCTACTACAATCCGACGTTCATCGGCAATCGAATGACCAACATACCGTTGCTTTATCACGAGCTGTGCCATGCGTACAACGCGGTCACCGGAACCACCCTGCCAGGATACAGCGAGGACGGTGTCGACGGCGACAAGGCCCGTCCGCTCATCCGCAACAGCGAACTGCAGGCGGTGGGCCTGCCTACAGACGCCGCCCCTTTCGACTTCGACAACGACCCGTCGACTCCACCCACCAATTCCAACCCGGTGTCATTCAGTGAGAATGGTATCCGCGAAGAACTGAACATGCCGCCGCGCAAACAGTATTCCTTTAACCCTGTTTAAGCTCCGCGGCGTCTTCTGAGGTCGGCACAATTAATATCCCCGCCCGTAGGCCATTCTTGACCTTCGGGTTGGGGAAAATGATATGCGCGCCCTCCTCCTCGATCACCCAACGGGTCTTGGCCACGTCTTCGGCCAACAGGTAGCCCTTGGCCAACGGCGAGAAGTTTTCCACATCCGCCGGCAGGTGCAACAGGAACGCGTCGCTATGCTTGATCACTTCACGGGACACGGCAAACAGCTGCAGGCCGTCCAGGCTCTCGGTCACAGGCTCGGTGCCTTCGATGATCTGCGTGAGGCGAGCCTCCAGGAGACGCACGTCTACACCCTCGTTGTGCCCGAATGGTCGCGCCTTGCCCAATTCAAGGGTGAAGGCCTCGGCGCCCAACTGTTCATAGGTAAACGCGGTGAAGGTGATCGAGGTTTTATTCTGCAGCAACACCGCTTGTATACCGGCAGCGCGCAGGCGTGCCAGCTCGTGGCGCGAATGCTGGCGCCCTTCCTTCCAGGGATACAACGCGAACTGCTCGATTTTCGAACCACGAATCGCGGTATGCAGGTCGTAATGCAGGCGCGAGCGGCCAGGCAGGCTGAAAAAGCTGCGGGCCAATTGCTCAAGCTCGGCGGCGCGCATGGCTTCGGGGCCGATGTTTTGTTCATGACGGCCATTGAACAGCCGGTTGACGTCCAGCTCGAGGTAACGCTCACCGCGGCGCATGGCCTCGGTATTACCGAACAGGAACAGAATACGGGTGCGGGGTTTGATCTCCCCGCGGGCAATGCCATGCAACAGGCGGTCGAGCAATTCGATCGGCGCGGTTTCGTTGCCATGGATGCCGGACGACAGCAGCAAGTCGCTGCCGTTGTCCAGAGCTTCAGGAGGACGCACTTCAAGCGCGCCTTCGCTGAGCCAGCGCATCTGCACGCCGTCGACAGTCAGTTGAATTTTTTGCGCCGGTTCACGACCGGCGAGGGTCAGTTCAAGCAGTTTGCCGAGGGCGAGCATAAGCAGCTTCCTTAGTGGTTGCAGCCTGGGCCATGGACGTGATCGTCGTCGTCACCTTCAACGTCGGCCGGTTCCATTTCCAGTTGCAGGCTCATCAGGTTGGTGGCCAATGGGCGCATCAGCAGGTTGGCGTACTCGGCGTCGCCCTCCTCTACGTCTACGCCAATCAGCAGTTGGCCGCGGCCATCGTGCTGGATCCAGATCTCCTTGCCCTGCCAGACTACGGCGACGCGGGTGCAGGAGGTTTCCAGCTGGGTGCCGTCGGTGTCTTCAAGGATGAGTTTCAGGGTGTCGGTCATAAATAAAATATCTCAGCCGTGTGGCATTAATTGATCTGGAAAGGATAAACCGAGCCCAGTTTAAGGATTTGCGTCAGTTCATCCAGTGCCGTCCGGCACTCAAGCAGCAACTGCGGGTCAGCCAAGTCGGTTTCGCGCAGGCTGTCGCGGTAGTGCTTGCCCACCCATTGGGTCAGGGTTTCGTACAACGGCGCGGTCATGATAACCCCTGGGTTCACGGCCGCCAGCTCGGTTTCATTCAACGCCACGCGCAGGCGCAGGCACGCCGGCCCGCCGCCATTCTGCATGCTTTGCTTGAGGTCGAAGACCTTGACTTCGCGGATCAGCCCGCCGGAAGCGGTCAGACCTTGCAGGTACTGCCACACGCGCTCATTGGCGCGGCACTCTTCCGGCACGATCAGCAGCATCGAACCGTCAGGACGAGTCAGCAACTGGCTGTTGAACAGGTAGGAACGCACCGCGTCCTCGACACTGACCAACGCGCGAGGCACACACACCGACTGAAAGTTGCCGCCCAACTTGCCCAACTTGCCGTGCAGCTCGGCAAGCATCTGTTCGGTGTTGAGGAACGCATCCTCGTGATAGAACAGCACTTCGCCGTTGCCCACTGCGATCACATCGTTGTGGAACACACCCGCGTCGATCACCGCCGGGTTCTGCTGAGCGTAGACCACACCGTCATCCTTCAAGCCATGCAGGCGCGCAACGGCCTGGGAGGCTTCGAGGGTCTGGCGCGCCGGGTACTTCTGCGGGGCCGGGTAACGGGGGTCGAAAGCACTACGGCCGAAGACGAAAAACTCGACGCCCGCCTCGCCGTACTCACGACAGAAACGCGTGTGGTTGGCCGCGCCTTCATCGCCAAATTGCGCCACGGCCGGCAAGGCGGCGTGGTGAGCGAAATGCTTGCCATCGGCGAACATCGCCCCCAGCACTCGGCTGGTGGTGGGGTGCTCGATGCTGCGGTGGTATTTGCAATTGAGGTTGGCGGCGGTGAAATGCACACGGCCGTCTGCGGTGTCGGCGCTTGGGCTGACGGTGGCGGCGTTGGCTACCCACATGCTGGATGCCGAGCAACTGGCCACCAGCAAAGGCATGGCCTGCTTGGCCGCCTGCTGAATCACCTGAGCGTCAGTGCCATTGAAACCGAGGTTGCGCAACGCGGCCACGTCCGGGCGTTCCTGGGGCGCCAACACACCTTGCACAAACCCCATGTCCATCAGGGCTTTCATTTTCTGCAGGCCCTGCAACGCCGCTTCCTTCGGGTTGGAAGACTGCTGGCTGTTGCTTTGGGACGCGACGTTGCCGAAGGACAAACCGCCGTAGTTATGGGTCGGCCCCACTAGACCGTCAAAATTGACTTCACAGGATTTCATCGGCGAGGCTCCACGAACATCTGTTTTTATAGGCATCAACTGCAGGTCTATATCTGTTAACCCGACCCAGTGTGGGAGCTGGCTTGCCTGCGATGCAGGCGACTCGGTCTTTCAACCAAACCGAGGTGATGCCATCGCAGCGATGCGGCGATCCGACAAGCCAGCTCCCACCTTAGATCGGTGTCACCTTCACTTGAGTGTTATGCCAGGGGTCAACGTGGCTGGCACGACCAGGCTTGGCGTCTCCAGCGACGCCACCGGGTACGCGCAATAATCCGCCGCGTAATAGGCACTGGCGCGATGATTGCCCGACGCCCCGACACCACCGAACGGCGCGGTACTGGCAGCGCCGGTCAACTGCTTGTTCCAGTTGACGATACCGGCGCGGCTTTCCAGCCAGAATTGCTGGTAACGCGCTTCGGAGTCCGACAACAGGCCAGCGGCCAGGCCGTACTGGGTGTTGTTGGCCTCAGCGATGGCACCGGCAAAATCCGCATAGCGGATCACCTGCAGCAGCGGGCCGAACAGCTCTTCGTCTTCACGTTCCGTCACCCCGGTTACGTCGATGATTCCAGGGGTCAACAAAGCGGCCTGAGCCTGAGGCTGGGTCATCTCCAGCAGCGCCACCGCGCCGTTGGCCAACATCAGTTCCTGGGCTTGCATCAGGGTTTTGGCCGCAGCGAGGGAGATCACCGAGCCCATGAACGGCGCCGGTTGCTGGTCGAAAGCGCCCACTTCAATGCTCGCACTCACCGCCACCAGGCGCGCCAGCAAGGCATCACCCCAGGCACCTTGCGGTACCAGCAAGCGGCGCGCGCAGGTGCAACGCTGGCCCGCCGAGATAAACGCCGACTGGATGATGGTGTACACCGCCGCATCCACGTCGGCGACTTCGTCCACGACCAGCGGGTTATTACCGCCCATTTCCAGGGCCAGGATCTTGTCGGGGCGCCCTGAGAATTGCTGGTGCAAATGGTTGCCGGTGCGGCTGGAGCCGGTAAAGAACAGGCCGTCGATGCCTGGGTTGGCCGCCAGGGCGATGCCGGTTTCCCGCGCGCCTTGCAGCAGGTTGAGCACGCCCGCCGGCAAACCGGCTTCGATCCAGCACTGTACGGTCAGCTCGGCGACCTTGGGGGTCAGCTCGCTCGGCTTGAACAGCACGGTATTGCCCGCCAGCAACGCCGGGACGATGTGCCCATTGGGCAAGTGCCCAGGGAAGTTGTAAGGGCCGAACACCGCCACCACACCGTGGGGTTTATGGCGCAACACAGCGGTGGCGTCGCCCAGGGGGCCGCTCTTCTCGCCGGTACGCTCGCGGTAGCTTTGCACCGAGATCGCAATCTTGTTGGCCATGCTGGTGACTTCAGTGGCCGACTCCCACAGTGGCTTGCCGGTTTCTTCGCCAATGCAGCGGGCGATTTCATCGGCACGGCTTTTAAGCGTAGCGGCGAAGGTTTCCAGCACGCTGATGCGTTCTTCGAGCGGGCGCTTGGCCCATGCCGGGAATGCCTGACGCGCAGCCTGCACGGCGGATTCGACCTGTTCAGCACTGGCACCATTGCCAGCCCACAGCACTTGCTGAGTCACCGGGTTGCGCGATTCAAACAGCTCACCCTGGCCAGCCAGCCAGCTCCCTGCGATATACAGCGAATTCATTATTTGGACTCCCGAGCAGCAGACAACGCAACAGCACGCACTTGATCACCCACCACCAGTTGCAGGCGCTTGGCGGTCTGTGGATCGACCACCAGCGTACCTGCCGCCAGACGGGCCGGAGCGGCGGTGATACGGCATTCTTCGCGCTTGCGGTTATGGATCAGGAACGGCGTGGCGTCGTCCCCCGGCGTGCCGATGGCCAACACCAGTGACTGGCTGTCGCGCACCGCACGGATCTTGCTGGTTTCACATTCCACCGCCGGGCCCGCGTCGAAAATATCCACATAGCCCTGGTAGCTGAAGCCTTCGCTCTTGAGCATGCTCAGCGCCGGCTCGGTGTCCGGGTGGACCTTGCCGATCACATTGCGCGCGTCTTCGGAGAGAAAGCAGCTGTACAGCGGGAACTTGGGCATCAGCTCGGCGATAAACGCCTTGTTGCCCACGCCCGTGAGGTAGTCGGCCTGGCTGAACTCCATCTTGAAGAAGTGCCGGCCCAGGCTTTCCCAGAACGGCGAACGCCCGGCGTCGTTGGACACACCGCGCATCTCGGCAATGATCTTGTTGCCGAACAGTTGCGGGAACTCGGCGATAAACAACATGCGCGCCTTGGCCAGCATGCGACCGTTGAGGCCGTTGCGGTAATCGGCATGCAAAAACAACGAGCACAATTCGGAATTACCGGTGAGGTCGTTGGCCAGGAACAGCGTCGGTATCTCACGGTAGATATTCAGTTCCTGGGAAGCGCTGACAGTCAGCCCAACCCGGAAGTTGTACCACGGCTCGCGCAGGCCAACGGCGCCAGCAATGGCGGAGATTCCCACTACGCGGCCGTCGTCGTTTTCCAGCACGAACAGGTAGTCGGCATCGCCGCGCCCGGCTTCGCCGCGAAAGGTTTTTTCCGCCCAGCCCACCCGGTGGGTCAGGCGCTCTTCGTTGGCCGGCAAGGTGGTGAGGCCGGTGCCAGTGCTGCGCGCCAGGTCTATCAGGGCCGGTAAATCGCTGCTGCGTACGGGACGAACGATCATGCTATCTCCTCGAACGGGCCGCTGTTGTCAGCCACCCGCGAAACTCTCTTTTTAAACCGCAACCAGGCGCACACTGGCGCCTTCGCCAACACCCAGCGCTTCGGCTGCCGCCAGGTCCAGGGTCACTGGTTTGCCGGGCGCGTAGTCAAGCTCCAGCATCACCGCACGGTAATCCTGCAACTGCGCGTTGCTCACCAGGTACTGGCGGCCAACACCCTTGACCATCTCACCGATTTTCACTGGCACCACGCGGCTCTGGGCAATCGAGCGAATGCCCGAGACCCGGGCGTGCAGCGTCGGGCCACCGTCGAAGATGTCGATGTAATGGTCAGTTTCGAAACCTTCACGCATGAGGATGTCGAAGGTGATTTGCGCACGCGGGTGCACCTGGCCCATGGCTTCTTGCGCTTCGTCCGGCAGCAGCGGCACGTAGATCGGATAGTGCGGCATCAGCTCGGCGAGGAAGGTACGGCTTTTCAGCCCGCACAGGCGCTCGGCGGCGGCGTAGTTGAGGTCGAAGAAGTTGCGGCCAATGGCATCCCAGAACGGCGAGTCACCGTTCTCGTCGCTGTAGCCAACAATCTCGGTCACCACCGAGTCGGCAAAGCGCTCGGGATGGCTGGCGACAAACAGCAGTCGGCCACGGGAGTTGAGTTCCGACCACGGCGAACCGACCAGCGCAGGCTTCACGTAGAAACTGGTGAGCAGGCTGTTGCCGGTAAGGTCGTGGCACTGGGAAAGCACGTGGATCTTGTTGTGGATCTTCAGCTCGCGGGAAGCGTGCACGAAGGTCTCGTTACGGAAGCTGTAGAACGGCTCGGAGTAACCAGCCGAGGCTACGATGGCCGAGCAGCCGGCGAGTTGGCCGGTCTCGGTGTCTTCCAGCACGAAGAAATAGCTCTCTTCACCGTTGAAACTCACCTCGGCCGCGAAAGAAGCTTCGCTGGCCGCGATCTTATCGCTCAGGCGTTCCACATCATCCGGCAAGGAGGTGACACCAATCGGGCTGTCCGCAGCCAGACGCTGTACCTCGCCCAGATCAGCCATTTGCGCGGGGCGCATCACCAGCATGGTGTCACTCCTTAACTCGAAAACTCACAGAGGAAAAAATGCCGGACACAGGCCCTGGATACACATCGGTCTCAATGTGTAAGCAGATCCATGTGGGAGCTGGCTTGCCCGCGATACAGGCAACTCGGTATATCAACGGCACCGAGGTGATGCTATCGCAGGCAAGCCAGCTCCCACATTTGTTCAGGTCCGGCCAATAAAATGTGTCGCTATCAGGCTTGCGTCAACGTCTTCACAGCACGCTCAAAACGATCCAGGCCTTCATTGATGTCCGCCTCTTCCACCACCAGGCTCGGCGCAAAACGCACCACGTCGGGGCCGGCTTGCAGGATCATCAAGTTTTCTTTTTCGGCCGCGTTGAACACGTCCTTGGCCTTGCCTTTGAAGGCATCACTGAGTACGCAACCGATCAACAAGCCCATGCCACGCACTTGGGTGAAGATGCCGTACTGCTTGCCGATCTGCTCCAGGCGCGCCTTGAACAGGTCGTGCTTGGCATTCACACCCGCCAGCACTTCTGGAGTGTTGATCACGTCGATCACCGCTTCCGCTACCGCGCACGCCAGCGGGTTGCCGCCGTAGGTGGTGCCGTGGGTGCCGACTACCAGGTGCTTGGCCAGGTCTTCACGGGTCAGCATCGCCGCAATCGGGAAGCCGCCGCCCAGGCTCTTGGCGCTGGTGAGGATGTCCGGGGTCACGCCGTAATGCTGGTAGGCAAACAGGTGTCCGCTGCGGCCCATGCCGGTTTGCACTTCGTCGAACACCAGCAGCGCGTCGTTCGCGTCGCACAGTTCGCGGGCGCCTTGCAGGTAAGCCAGTTCGGCTGGCAGTACGCCGCCTTCACCCTGGATCGGTTCCAGAACCACGGCGCAGGTCTTATCGGTGACCGCCGCTTTCAGCGCAGCCAGGTCGTTATAAGGAACGTGGGTGATGCCGGTGATTTTAGGCCCGAAACCATCGGAGTACTTCGATTGGCCACCGACGTTGACGGTGAACAGGGTACGGCCATGGAAGCTGTTCAGCGCGGCGATGATCTCGTACTTCTCGCTGCCAAAACGGTCGAACGCCACGCGACGGGCCAGCTTGAAGGCGGCCTCGTTGGCTTCGGCGCCGGAGTTGCAGAAGAACACGCGCTCGGCAAAGGTGGCGTCGATCAGCTTGTGGGCCAGGCGCAGCGCCGGCTCATTGGTAAACACGTTGGAGACATGCCAGAGTTTGTTGGCCTGTTCGGTCAAGGCACCGACCAGTGCCGGATGGGCGTGGCCCAGAACGTTAACCGCGATGCCGCCGGCAAAGTCGATCAGCTCGCGACCGGCCTGGTCCCACACGCGCGAACCTTGGCCACGCACAGGAATAAAGGCAGCAGGTGCGTAGTTGGGCACCATCACCTGGTCGAAATCGGCACGTTGCACCGGGGCTTGCTCAACGGACATCGGAGTCTCCTGAAGAGGAACGCCTGCCTGGAACTGGCGGGCGATGCAGGGATTGTAAGGACAGTTTTCAGTGGGGCCTTGTCGCCAAGCGACAACTTCTTATAGCGCCAACCCGTGTTTTTCGCGGGTTTACGCCAATGCGACAAATAGCGTCGCAATGGCGCAGTTTAAACGCTGCGGCAGGTTTACGTCAGGATCATGCAGCGAAAGGGTTGGCGCGCCCTGACGATCTAACCGCGCCTACCCGAGTTCCGGGCAGCACGGCCTCATAAGCAAGGGAGGCAAGCGCAAGATCTGCGGGTTTCGTTGCGGGCATCACTATATATGCTCCCGCCCTGCATCAAAGTTGGTGTGATGTCGCTGCCTCAACTCAATGAAGATCCAGCCCATGCCCACCCCAACTCAAACCTCGCTCTCCCAACACCTCGCACAAGTCGCAGCCGTAGTGCCCGCCGAGGTCAACCCCCGCCTACCGAAATGGCTAGGGAACGCCTCAAGTGCCCGGCGCCAGGCCCTGAAAAACAGCCCAATTGAATTCGCCGATTGGTATGGCGATGCCAACCGCACCCAGCAAGCTCCCGCCAAGAAGGCCCTGGAGAACAGCTGGAAGGCACAAAACCAAGTCGACAGCGCCCTATCCACGCTCCAATCCCCGCAGGCATTTGCCGCCCCCTTGCTGCAGCAGGCACTCAAGCAGCAGTTCGACGCCGACTGCGACGTCAGCGCTATTTACCTGCGGTTGTATATCCCACAGACCACACCGCTGCTTCCCATAGAAACTGGCGCCAAAACCTGGACCGTTTCAATGGTGGAGGCGGCATTGCACAACTTTGATGCGGGCGAAAGCAAGCCGGCGGCATATGCCCCAGAGTCGACATTCATTACTCAGCCCTCCGCCACCGGGCAATTCAACACGTTGCCCCAATTACGCGAGAAAATCAGCATCGCGCAATTCATCGGGTTATGCCGCACGCTGGATGTCGGCAAGCAATACCAGCGCTACCTCAAGAACCTTTTGGGCTTCAATGACGCGGCGATCAAGGCTCAACTGCGCCAAAAGGTCATCAACAGCCTGAAAGCCGACGCCCAAGCCAGCTTGCATATGGCGCAGCTGAAAAAAGATGTATCGCCCCAAGCGTTCAATACACTTCGCAGCTTTCTCAAAAACCTGATCGGCGACCTGAACGGCAGGCCGTTGCTGTGCCATGACCTTAGCCTGATGAACGCCCCCTTGACCGGCATCGTGCTGTTCGCCGCCGACCTGGAGTCCAATCGCAGCGCCGTCCCGATGGTGGCCTATATTCCGGGCGACCCGCAATCGCCGCTCAAGTATTACGCCAACGGTCAGGCCTTCATGCAGGACCTGGCGAACAAACTGCGCAGCGCCGACTATCAGGCGTTTTTCAGCCGTTTCGTCAGGCATGAACAGCGCGGCTACTTCTTTGCCGATCTCAACAGCCGCTTATCACAGGTCGTCTGGCACGAGCATGTTTCGGGCGACCCCCGCCCTGTCTGGCGTGACGAACCCGTGGCCAAAACCAACCTGCAATTCTATGCGACGAAAATCACCAACGACCTGTACGAGCACCTGTATGAGAACAAGCTTGATAAGTTGCTCAACGATGCTCGCGTAACGGCCATTCCCACCGCCGACGCTGACAGAAATGCTCGCTGGCGGCACTGGGAGGTTGTGCAGAAAATCGGTGAAGCCATTCTCGAAATCGCCGCCTTCATCGCAACACCCTTTGTTCCGCCGCTGGGCTTACTGATGCTCGGCTATACCGCCTATCAACTGCTCGACGATGTGTTCGAAGGCGTGCTCGACTGGGCCGAAGGGCTCAAGCGCCAGGCATTCGGGCACCTGATGTCAATCCTTGAGCAAATGGTCCAACTGGGGATGTTCGCGGTCGGCGCACCGATCGCCGAAAACCTGTTGCGACAGACGCTACCGAAGGCGCTATGGGACTTCTTTGACAGACTCACTCCGGTGACCACCGACCGTAAAACCCGTCTGTGGAACCCCGACCTGGCGCCCTACGCCCATGACATTCAATTGGTGCCGGGGTCGCGCCCCAGCCCGCAGGGATTACATGCCCATCAACAAAAGCAGATCCTGGCGCTGGACGGACAATATTTTTCCATCAAGCAACCCTCGGGCAACGCTAGCCTTGAACATCCGACGCGCCCCCACGCCTACCGCCCACGCGTACTGAGCAATGGCAAGGGCGCCTGGTTGACGCCCGTGGATCGCCCGTTGACCTGGAATCGCACCACCTTGCTGCGCCGGCTCGGCCCATCTGCCGAAGGTATCAGCGAAGCCGGTCTTGAAAGAGCCAGTCGCATCAGCGAGACCAATGATGACGTCCTGCGCAAACTGTACATGGACCACCAACCGCCGCCGCCGCTGTTGGCCGACACACTCAAGCGCATCCGGATCGATGAGCAGTTGCAAACTTTCATCGACCAGATGAACAGCGATGACCCTGCGATGTATCAGAAGGCTGATACCCAAACGCAACTGTGGTTGCTGAGCCAGACGGGCCTATGGCCCGAATCCAAGACCCTGCGGTTTCTCAACGCCAAAGGTGAAACCGTCTGGGAGCACAAAGGCCATAAAAACGCCGCCGTGGCACAGATACACGAAGCCCAGATGAACAAGGGCGATTTGCTGACGATCGTGCTGGAAACCTTGAACGAGTCGGAACGCAAAACCTTGCTTGAAGAGCCGTTCGGCCCCACGCCCACCCTGCCTGCACGCACCGCCAAACTGCGCAAACAACTGGCACGCGCAGCTCAGAAAAGCCGCGCCTCGCTGTTCGACTCGCGTTATCGCGGGCTGGAGATAACCGCTGACGCACGCCTGCAAACCATCATCGACGCCGCGCCCGGCCTGCCAACGAGCGCCGCCGAAGACGTATTACGCTGCTCCACCGGCCAGCAGTTGCTGGACATCGACCAAGGCAAGGTACCCGCACCGGTACTTGAGCGAGCGCGCTGGGCCGCTCATCACGTTCGAATCAGCCGGGCGCATGAAGGGTTGTACATGAGCGCTCTGGAAAACAGCGACACCCACCGCCTCGCCCTGCACTCGCTGGAAAACCTGCCGGGCTGGTCGCCGTCTGTGCGCCTGGAAGTGCGCGATTTCAAGCAAACCGGCAAGCTGCACGATGCAATCGGCGCTCCTGAAGCACCGATCAAACGCACCCTGGTGCGTACCATCGAAGGCGAGTACATCCCCGAAGACGAAAAAGGCATGGTGCTTGCCGAAACGGATTTTTACACTGCCGTCCTGCAGGCCCTGCCTGACACTCAGCGCGATGCGCTGGGCATTCATATCGGCCAGGGTCCGTTGCTACGGCAAACCTTGAGCCAGCGCCCCCTGACACGTGAAGCGCTCGGCGCGCTGTTGGCCCAGGATCCAGTGCGCAAACCTGCCTACGACCCCAGGCTGATGCGCCTGCCCGGCGGCATGGAAGGCTACCCTGCCACACCGCCAGAGGCCGGCAACACCCCCGAGTTGGCGTTGTTACACGAGCTGTACCCTGGTCTGAGCCCGCAAGAGCTGACTCAGACACTGGACATTTTGAACAGCTATCCCAGCACTCCCTTACAGACGCTCCGCTACCTGAAAAACGAGCTTTTACGACTCAAAACCGATCTGATGGCCTGGCGCTCGACCCTCTTGCAGGCCTCTCTCAACACCGATGCCCCGCTGCCCCCTTCCACGGTCGCCGAAGCGGAACTGCACCGCTGGATATGGACACAAGAACTGCTCCGCGGCTGGCGCCATGAAACGCCGATCGATACTGACCACGCCATCGGACGCACACTGAACCTTGGCTACCCCATACACGGCGAACTGCCTGTACTCAATGCAAACTTCGATCACATTTCCAGTTTGACGCTAAAGGGTTACCCCACTACCCGGGGAGCGCCAGGTTTCCTCACCCACTTCCCCAACCTACGTACGTTGCATCTGAGCGACGTTGCCCTCAACACAATTCCTCCCGAGGTCATCGCACTTTCTCACCTTGACAGACTGACGCTGCGCAACTGCAACCTGACCCTGCAAAACCGCGCAGACCTTGATCCATTCACAGGACTCAAAAGCCTGGACCTGTCCAGCAACAATCAGCTGTCACGGTCTCCCAACCTCGGGCACATGCCCGAACTACAGACGCTGAACCTGAGCGGAACCCATATCTCCCTGTTTCCCGAGAACTTGCTCAATCGCCCCCAACTAGTCAGCGCCGATCTGAGCAACAACTATTTGAGTCGGCTGCCTGATGCGATCTTCCAACTGCCAGGCAATGCCGCCAAAGCCTTTAACCTGTCAGGCAACGGGTTCTCACGCGCCACGCTGCAGAGGATCAAAGCCTATTGCCAGATAACCGGTGAACATTTTGGTGCTGATGCCAACCCCGCGCAGAGGCTTATGGTGCAAGCGCTTTACCCCAAGTACAGCGTCGACCAGGCGAATAACTTCATCTTCAGGCTGCCCGGCGGCCTGGACGACTCAATGGCACACTTGGTGCGCTTGAAAGCGGACTACGAGCGTCTTCAAGCCGATTTGCAGGAATGGATAGTGAGTGTGCCGGCACAGCATCCGCTTACGAGGGCACCACTGGACGAGCAAGCGCAGGCTCAGCAGCAGTTGGTGCGAGACGAACTCAAAACAGTGCTGGAAGCAGCCTGGCGACGGGAAACCGCTCTGGACTCCGACCAAGAGCCACCCGCCGCCTCCCATGAAATGGAAGTGACGCTGGCGCCGCTAGGCGATCTACCGTCATTGAATATCGATTTCGAGCACATTTCGAAGCTGGAATTGAGGGCAGAGGAAACTACGTCGATTCCCCAGGGATTTCTCGAGCACTTTCCCAACCTGGAAAGCCTGCTGATCTACCGCTATGCCTTGAACGACATCCCAGGCGCCGTGTTCAATCTACCCAAACTCAAGTCACTGAGCCTTGCAAACAGCCATATTCGCTTGACCACCACCAGCGCCGACGCCCTGAGCGACCTGCAAAACCTTGAGTACCTAGACCTGAGTCATAACCCGCTGGGCGTCGCGCCCGACATCAGCAAAATGTCGGGACTGACAGGTTTGATGATCGAAGAAGCTGGCCTCACGCAAGTGCCGAACGGAATATTCAACCTGCCATCGCTTGATCAAGTGAGCTTGCGCAATAACCAGATTAGCGAGCTGCCCAGCGACCTCCTTGAAATGGATGCAGACAGAGCCCAGGGCTTCGACCTCAGCGGCAACCCGTTCTCGCCCGCGGCGATCGCCATGCTGCGCAGTTATTACAACCGCACGGCGGTAAGTTTCGATGTACCGGAAGCTTTACAACCCCCGCCGATCAATCCCAACCAGGACTCCGTCAGCGGTGGACCCGACACAGAGGGCGATGAATAGCCCGCCGCTCAACCGCGCTCGGAGGGCACCGACGACAACTCGAACGGGCTGCTGCTGCGCCGTTGGTTGCGGTCTTCACGGGGAGTAGCGCCGAAGAAGTTACGGTAGGCGCTGGAGAAATGCGGCCCCGAGGAGAAGCCGCACGACAGGCCGATCTGAATGATCGACTTGCTGGTTTGCATCAACATCTGGCGCGCCTTGTTCAGGCGCAGTTCCAGGTAATACTGGCTGGGAACGCGGTTAAGGTACTGCTTGAAGATGCGCTCCAGCTGTCGTCGTGACACGCACACGTGCTGGGCAATTTCATCGGTGGTCAGCGGCTCTTCAATATTGGCTTCCATCAGCAACACCGCCTGGGTCAGCTTCGGATGGCTGGAGCCCAGGCGGTTTTGCAACGGAATGCGCTGGCGCTCGCCGCCTTCACGGATGCGCTCCACCACCAATTCTTCAGACACGGCACCGGCCAACTCGGCGCCATGGTCACGGGCCAGTACCGCCAACAGCAGGTCAAGTACCGACATGCCGCCGCAAGCGGTCAGGCGATCACGGTCCCAGTCAAACAGGTGGCTGGTGGCGATGACCTTGGGGAAACGCTCGGCGAAATCGTCCTGCCAGCGCCAATGCACGGCAGCACGATAACCATCCAGCAAACCAAGCTGGGCCAATGGGTACACGCCTGCCGATAACCCGCCGATCACGCAACCAGCCCGAACCAGCTGCTTGAGCGCTGTGCTGAGCTGGGAGGCGATGGCGGCAGGCGGCTCATCCGCCAGCAGGAACAGTTTCTGAAAACCTTCCAGCTTGCCGGCCCACGGCTCGCCCGGCAGTTGCCAGGCCCCCTCGGTTTGCGGCTCGGCCTGCAGAAACGACAATTCGTAGACCACATCCGGATGTACCCGCTGAGCAACGCGCAAGGCCTCCTCAGCCAGCGCAAGCGTGAGTGCTTTTGTGCTGGGCCAAATCAGGAAACCAATTTTGTGGGCGGTCATGGAGTGCTATCCGGAGCGAAAACGGTGAAAGAAGCTGTGGGCCAATGCTAGCCCGTAATCAACTACAAATCCCAAAACAAACACAGATCAAAAGTGGGAGCTGGCTTGCCTGCGATGGCGGTGGGTCAGTTAACACATCATTGGCTGATGCATCGCTATCGCAGGCAAGCCAACTCCCACACGGGATCGGGGCTTACCTCAAGACTGCGGAGCATGCACTATCCCGGTGCACAAAAGCAGTCTTGATTATTTCAAACTGCCAGAGAGGAACTGCTGCAACCGTTCCGACTGCGGGTTCACCAGCACTTCCCTCGGATTGCCACGCTCTTCAACAATGCCTTTGTGCAAAAACACCAACTGGTTCGACACTTCCCGGGCAAAGCCCATTTCGTGGGTCACCACCACCATGGTGCGGCCTTCCTGGGCCAGGTCCTGCATGACCTTGAGCACTTCGCCCACCAACTCCGGATCCAGCGCCGAAGTAGGTTCGTCGAACAGCATCACCTCAGGTTCCATCGCCAGCGCACGAGCAATCGCTACGCGCTGCTGCTCGCCACCGGACATGTGGCCCGGGAACGCATCCTTACGATGGCCCACACCAACTTTGGCCAGGTAATGCTCGGCCTTTTCACGGGCCTCTTTCTTCGATATGCCCAACACGTGCACCGGGGCTTCCATCACGTTTTCAATCGCGGTCATGTGCGACCACAGGTTGAAATGCTGGAACACCATGGACAGGCGTGAACGCATACGTTGCAGTTGCTTGGGGTCGGCAGCCTTCATGGCGCCGTCCTTGTTGGCCACCAGTTTCAGCTCTTCGTTATTGAGCAGAATCTTGCCGGCGTGGGGCTGCTCCAGCAGGTTGATGCAGCGCAAAAAGGTACTTTTGCCCGAACCGCTGGAACCGATGATGCTGATCACATCACCGGCGGCGGCGGCCAGGGACACACCTTTGAGCACTTCATGACTGCCATAGCGTTTATGCAGGTCTTGGACTTCAAGCTTGTACATGCGGTCGGTTCTCACAAAAACAGGTGGTCAGTCGTTGAGCAAGCGCCCGTGACGCAGCGCTTCGCGCCCCGCCACCTTGGCCAGCCAGAAACCCGCTTGGGCATAACGTAGCCGTTCAACGGCAAACAACACCCCCGAGGTGCCCGCGCAAATAGTGCTTACGCGGTCGGTCAGGGGGTCAATCACTTCAAAAATCTCGTCGCCGGTTTCTACCCAGTCGCCCGCTTTACGCAGGTAACTGATCACCCCGGCATGGGGCGCGAACAGCAGTTCGGTGCCCTCAAAAGGCACACCTTCGCAAGGTTCGTGTTGCGGCGCGGGCCACTCGCCCTTGATCAAGCCTTGTTCGGCGAGGAACGCAAGGATGCCTTCGGCGTGGAAGATGGCTTCATCACGGCCGGTGTCGGCCTGGCCGCCCAACTCCAACGTCGTTGCCAGGCAGGCCAGCGGAATCTGCGCCTGCGGGAACGTGCGCGACAAACGCAGCCACGGCAACGAGCACGCCTCGTCAAACGAACTGCCGCCGGAATCTTCCGCCAGCAGGCCGACCTTCACATTCAGGTGTGCCGACAGCGACCGCCACTGCGGCCAGTGTTGGGGCAGCGCATACATGTGCAGTGCGGCTTCGGCGTCGCAATGCAGGTCCAGCACCACATCGGCGGTGCACGCATGGCTCAGCAGGATGCGTTGCATGCCTTGCAACTGGCTGCTCGGCTCGGGCAAGGCGGCGAGCGTATCGCTCATGGCCTGGCGAATCATGCGCACATTGGCGTGCGGGTCATCACCCAGTTTGCCTTGCAACAATGCACCGACCGGCTCGCTCAACTCAACGAAGTCGCGATTGAAGTTCTTGCCGCTGCCCACTTCGAAACGCCCCTGGTGGCTGCCTTGCAACAGCTGGCCAAGGCCCATCGGGTTAGCCACCGGCACCAGCTCGATCACGCCGTTGAGGGCGCCCTGCTGCTCCAGCTTTGTGAGGCGTTTTTTCAGTTCCCACGCGGCACGCATACCCGGCAACTCATCGGCGTGCAGGCTGGCCTGGATATAGGCCTTGCGCTCGCCGCTGCCAAAGCGGAACACGCTCAGTTGGCGCTCGCAGCCCAAATGCCCCCAGGGCAGCAGATGATCGATACGTTCCATATCAGTGCTTCCGTGGAGCCAGGTAGCTCAGCCAGCGGCGCTCGGCCAACTTGAACAGGCGCACCAAGATGAAGGTCAGGCACAGGTAGAACACGCCGGCGGTGATATAGGCTTCGAACGGCAGGTAATACTGGGCATTGACCGTACGCGCGGCACCGGTGATGTCGATCAGGGTAACGATAGACGCCAGGCTGGTGGTCTGCAGCATCATGATCACTTCGTTGCTGTACTGCGGCAGCGCACGGCGCAGGGCCGACGGCAACAGGATGCGGCGGTACAGTTTGTAGCGCGACATGCCCATGGCCTTGGCCGCTTCGATCTCACCGTTAGGCGTGGCCTTGAGGCTGCCGGCGATAATTTCGGCGGTGTAGGCGCTGGTGTTGATCGCAAACGCCAGGCACGCACAGAATGTCGCGCTGGACAGCAGCGGCCACAGGAAGCTTTCGCGTACCGCTTCGAACTGCGCCAGGCCGTAGTAGATCAAAAACAACTGCACCAGCATCGGTGTGCCGCGGATCACATAGGTGTAAAGCCAGGCCACGCCGTTGACGATCGGCTGCTTGGACACGCGCATCAAGCCCAGGGGCAAGGCCGCGAGCAGGCCGAAGAACAGCGAGATACCGAGCAGTTTCAGGGTGGTCAGCAGGCCGCCGAGGTACAGCGGCATGGCCTCCCAGATGACGTTGTAGTCGAAGATCATAGATCAGCCGCCCTTACGCCTACCGAGTAGCGCTTCTCAAGGTAACGCAAGGCCAGCAACGACACGCTGGTGATCACCAGGTACATCGCCGCCACTGCGAGGAAGAAGGTAAAAGGCTCACGGGTGGCGTCTGCCGCCTGCTTGGCCTTGAACATCATGTCTTGCAGACCTACCACCGAAATCAGCGCGGTGGCCTTGGTCAATACCAGCCAGTTGTTGGTAAACCCGGGGATCGCCAGCCGAATCATCTGCGGCACCATCACCCGGAAAAACACCTGGAAGCTGCTCATGCCATACGCCAGGCCGGCTTCAGCCTGCCCCTTGGGAATGGCCATGAAGGCGCCACGGAAGGTTTCCGAAAGATAGGCGCCAAAGATGAAACCCAGGGTGCCGATACCGGCGGCCAGGGGGTTCAAGTCGATATAGTCGTCAAAGCCCAGCAACGGCGCGACGCGGTTAAGCAAGTCCTGACCGCCGTAGAAAATCAGCAGGATCAGCACCAGGTCGGGGATCCCGCGGATCACCGTGGAGTACAAGTCGCCCAGCCAAGCCAGCCAGCGTACCGGCGACAGGCGTAGCGCGACCCCGATCAGACCCAGAACAATGGCCAAGGCCATGGACGACAAGGCGAGCTGAAGCGTCAACCATGCGCCATCGAGGATGACGGCCCCGTAGCCTTTCAACATGATTCAGGTCCTCGAAAAGGGGGATGAAAAAATGGCGCAAACTTCAGGATGACTGTTGCTTGCGCCATTTCGGACAGACAGCTGCGATGAGTTACTTGGCGTCAGCGCCGTAAATATCGAAGTCGAAGTACTTGTCCTGGATTTTCTTGTATTCGCCGTTGGCACGGATTGCAGCGATGGCCGCATTGATGCGCTCAAGGTTTTCTTTGTCACCTTTGCGCACTGCGATGCCGATACCGTCGCCGAAGTATTTGGCTTCGGTGAACGATGGGCCTACAAACGCGTAGCCTTTGCCGGCGTCAGTTTTCAGGAAACCGTCTTGCAGCAGGGTGGCGTCAGCCACGGTACCGTCGAGACGACCGGCAGCCACGTCCAGGTAGATTTCGTTCTGGGTACTGTAACCCTTGATATCCGCACCTTTTGGCGCCAGGACTTCACGTGCGAAACGATCGTGGATCGAACCGCGCTGCACACCGATCTTCTTGCCTTTGAGTTCATCCAGGCTGTCGCTGACGGTGGTGCCTTCCTTCATCACCAGGCGCGCTGGGGACAGGTAGTAGCGGGTGGTGAAGTCCACGGATTTCTTGCGGTCTTCGGTGATGGACATGGACGACAGAATCGCGTCGATCTTGCGCACTTTCAGCGCAGGGATCAGGCCGTCGAATTCCTGCTCGACCCAGGTGCACTTGACGTCCATCTGCTTGCACAGGGCGTTGCCGATGTCGTAGTCAAAACCGACGATGCTGCCATCCGGCGCCTTCGAGGCAAACGGAGGGTAAGCCGCTTCGATACCAATTTTCAGCGGCTTGCCTTCGGCGAAAGCCTGCATGGACAGCACGGACAGCGCCAGGGCGCCCAACAGCACGAGTTTCTTCATCTTGGGACTCCATCGGTATAGGGCAAAAACAGCAGTATGAGCCATGGCCCACGATGCGGCGAAGGTGTAACCGAATAGCGGTGCTGCGTCCTGCGCGGGCGACACCTGCGACGACGAGCGAGTGATCGGCATTCTAACGACAGGCCGGAAGCCGATATTTCCTCAATGCGACAACAATTTACAGAAGCACTGAGAAAGCGGTTCCAACTCATTGACAGTCTCTGAAATTTATGCAGAGACAAAAGATATTAAACCTGATGATGCTGCAAATTGCGGGCCTATTATTCGCAAACCCTTCTAGCACGGCAAGTCTGGCGTTTAATCTTATTTTTAGGGGTGTCTAGAACGCGGTTTTTCGGGGCATGGGCGTGGTCCATTGCCCCAGCTTTGTGCGGGTGGTTACACATTTGAGCGGGCCGGTAACATTCAGAAATGTCCTACCGGAAAAACCGATATTTATTGGCTTGGTTGTGATGCGACCCTGTTAGACCGCCACCCCCCCCCTTTATGAAATGCGATCTGAACTGTGGGAGCTGGCTTGCCTGCGATAACGGTGTATCAGCCAAAGATGGGCTAACTGATAAATAGCTATCGCAGGCAAGCCAGCTCCCACATTGAACCTCGGTGCTTCTGAGTCCCCAAAAAAAGCCCCACCCGGCTTGCACCGAATGGGGCTCTGTCCCACCTACCCCGCTTACGCGACGTTCATGGTCTTGTGCGTTTCAATCAAATGCGCCACCACGCTCGGATCTGCCAGGGTGGAGATATCCCCCAACCCGTCGTATTCAGCCGTGGCGATCTTGCGCAAAATGCGCCGCATGATTTTCCCCGAGCGCGTTTTCGGCAACCCAGGCGCCCACTGGATTACGTCCGGCGAGGCAATCGGCCCGATTTCCTTGCGCACCCAGTTTTTCAGCTCCAGGCGCAGTGCTTCGTTGGGCTCTTCACCATTCTTCAAGGTGACATACACATAAATGCCCTGCCCCTTGATGTCATGCGGCACACCCACCACCGCCGCCTCGGCGACTTTGGGGTGCGCAACCATGGCGCTCTCGATCTCGGCAGTACCCATGCGGTGGCCGGACACGTTCAACACGTCATCCACACGGCCAGTGATCCACCAGTAACCATCCTCATCGCGACGTGCGCCGTCACCGGTGAAGTACATGCCGCGGAAGGTCTTGAAGTAGGTGTCGACAAAACGGTCATGGTCGCCGTACAGCGTACGCGCCTGGCCTGGCCAGGAATCCAGAATCACCAGGTTGCCTTCGGCGGCGCCTTCGATGATGTTGCCCAGGTTGTCCACTAGCGCCGGCACCACACCGAAGAACGGCCGTGCCGCCGAACCCGGCTTCAACGCATGGGCGCCTGGCAGTGGGCTCATCAGCGTGGCACCGGTTTCGGTCTGCCACCAGGTGTCGACGATCGGGCAACGGGATTGGCCGACGTTCTTGTAGTACCAGTCCCAGGCTTCCGGGTTGATCGGCTCACCCACCGAACCCAACAGGCGCAGGCTGCTGCCGTCGGCGCCTTCACAGGCAGCGGTGCCGGAGGCCATCATGGCGCGGATCGCGGTCGGTGCGGTGTAGAGGATGTTGACCTTGTGCTTGTCGACGATCTTCGCCACGCGGGTGATGTCGGGGTAGTTCGGCACGCCTTCGAACAGCAGCGTGGTCGCGCCGTTGGCCAGCGGGCCGTAGACGATGTAGGTGTGGCCAGTGACCCAGCCGACGTCGGCGGTGCACCAGTAGATTTCGCCTGGGCGATAGTCGAATACGCGCTCGTGGGTCAGGGCCGCATAGAGCAAGTAGCCACCGGTGGTGTGCTGCACACCCTTGGGCTTGCCGGTAGAGCCGGAGGTATAGAGGATGAACAGCGCTTCTTCGGCGCCCATTTCTTTTGGCGCGCAGACGGTGCCCGCCACTTTCATCAGGTCTTCGTACCAGATGTCGCGATGCTGGTTCCACTTGATCGCGCCATTGGTGCGCTTGCACACGATCACCTTCTGGATGCTGCTGGTTTCCGGGTTGGTCAGTGCGTCGTCAACGTTAGCCTTAAGCGGAATTTTCTTACCGGCACGGATGCCTTCGTCAGCAGTAATCACCACTTTCGACTTACAGTCGATGATGCGACCGGCCAGGGCTTCCGGGGAGAAACCGCCAAACACCACCGAATGGATCGCGCCGATGCGGGTACAGGCCAGCATGGCGACCACGGCTTCGGGAATCATCGGCATATAGATAGTCACCACATCGCCGCGGTGCACGTCCTGGCCGCGCAAGGCGTTGGCGAACTTGCAGACTTCTTCATGCAACTCGCGGTAGGTGATGTTGCGGCTCTCGGCAGGGTCGTCGCCCTCCCAGATGATTGCGATCTGGTCGCCACGCTCGGCGAGGTGACGGTCCAGGCAATTGTAGGAAACGTTCAGAGTGCCATCGGCGAACCATTTGATGTCGACATGGTGGTCGTCGAAAGAGGTCTGCTTCACCGCGGTGAAAGGCTTGACCCAGTCAAGGCGCTTGGCTTGCTCGCGCCAGAAGCCATCGGGGTTGACCACCGACTGCTGGTACATGGCCTTGTAGGTCGCCTCGTCGGTCAGCGTGTTGGCTGCTACTTCGGGGCGAACGGGGTACAGGGAAGCCGCACTCATCTTTCTTACCTCGGTGACATAGTTGTTGTTGTATGGACCCTGTTGTAGCCGGGGTGGGCCTATAGAACCATTCGACGATGGTAGTAACAAGACCCTACAAATTGCCCTGCTATGCCTTTTCACCGCTCTGGCCCGCGTGCTGCGGCGGCTGGCAGGCTTCTGAAAAAATCTTGATTGAGGGATTGTTACAAAAACCGCCAAAAGTGTTTATCAAAACCACGGGTATATGAATATAACCGAGGCGCCTAAAATCAACTCCGCCAACAAGGCACTCTGATTAACAACGCAACAGCCCCCACGAAGGCAACGTTAATCCGAACTTCCCAACTTTTAAGTGACACACGCGGCCTCACAAGGGCCCCGTGCCCCCTTTCGCCCTGAAGAAGGTAATGAAGAAATGAAAGCGTTATTAGTTATGGCCCTGAGCAGCTTGTGCGCCACCGCCGCCCTGGCGGACGAAGCCCCGACTGAACTGGCCGGCCAGAACGCCCCGATTGTCGAGGACTACACCTATAGCACGCACTTGGATGTGGCCAAAGTCTTGTCCATGAGCAGCATTCCAGAAGTCTGCGAAGTTGTACCGGTGAAGATGGAATATGAAGATTCTCAAGGCCAGCGTCATATTCTTAACTATCAAGTAATGGGCAATGGGTGCTCTAACGGCTAACAACTTCTGAAGTTGGATTCTTAATTGCCGCAAGAAATCGTTCTTGCGGCCAAGAACCCGCCCTTGCATACACCCCACATCAATTGTGGGAGCTGGCTTGCCTGCGATGGCGATTTCAGCCACGGCCACTCTTTTTACGCCCCCTTCCCCTGCCCCAAAAAAAACATCCCCGCCCGTCAAAAACTCCCACGCCCAGCAAAGCCTTGCAAACACTCGCTCTGGCCGAAACCCACGTCATTTTGGCGCTCCCAAGTGACCATCCGCCGCAACACAAACCTGAATTTTTCCCTATAATGCGCGGGTAAATCGGGCCTGCAATATCCCTTTACACAGGGATAAAGAGCCAGACCTTGAGCCTGCGCTGCAGCAAGCACGCATCGCTGCGCCCCTCAAGCCTCATGCAGCACCCGCAACCTGATTCCGTTTATTTGCCTGCGCGAGCTGTTGCAACAAACGATTCCTTAAGATCCACCGCGGCCCTAGGGCCGTGTGAACACCCAACCATCCGGTTTCACACGGGCACCTTTGAGCCCTCACGCAGGAGACGACACGTCATGCTGAGCTGGGACGAATTCGACAAAGAAGAAGAAGGCGAAGTAGCCGCTAAAGGCGCCAACGCCGGCCACGCCACCGAAGCCAACATGGACCGCCTCGACGGTGCCGGCGCCGCTGCCGCCGTGGAAGCCCGTGCCGTCACCGCCAACGACTCCGCCGCCATCGTGCGCGCCAAGGCCGCCCTGGACAAACTCGACGTCGCCGAAGGCCTCGCCGAGCTGGAAGGCGCCTCCGCCCGCGTCGCCGTTGACGAAAAGCGCATGATCAACTGCCGCGCCGACCTCAACCAACTCGTGCCATTCAAGTACGACTGGGCCTGGCAGAAGTACCTCGACGGCTGCGCCAACCACTGGATGCCGCAAGAGGTCAACATGACCGCCGACATCGCTCTGTGGAAAAACCCCGAAGGCCTGACCGACGACGAACGCCGTATCGTCATGCGCAACCTGGGCTTCTTCTCCACCGCCGACTCCCTGGTAGCCAACAACCTGGTGCTGGCCGTGTACCGCCTGATCACCAACCCGGAGTGCCGCCAGTACATCCTGCGCCAGGCCTTCGAAGAAGCGATCCACACCCACGCCTACCAGTACTGCATCGAATCGCTGGCCATGGATGAAGGCGAGATCTTCAACATGTACCACGAGATTCCATCAGTCGCCAAAAAGGCCGCCTGGGGCCTCAAATACACCCGCTCGATCTCCGATCCGAAGTTCGAAACCGGCACCGTCGACACCGACAAAGAACTGCTGCGCAACCTGGTCGCCTACTACTGCGTGCTGGAAGGCATCTTCTTCTACTGCGGCTTCACCCAGATCCTGTCCATGGGCCGCCGCAACAAAATGACCGGCGTGGCCGAGCAGTTCCAGTACATCCTGCGCGATGAGTCGATGCACCTGAACTTCGGTATCGACGTGATCAACCAGATCAAAATCGAAAACCCGCACCTGTGGGATGCCGAGATGAAGGAAGAAGCGACCCAGATGATTCTGCAGGGTACGCAGTTGGAGATTGAATATGCGCGTGACACCATGCCTCGCGGTGTTCTCGGCATGAACGCGGCGATGATGGAGGATTACCTCAAGTTCATCGCGAACCGTCGCCTGTCGCAGATCGGCTTGAAGGAAGAGTACCCAGGCACGACTAACCCGTTCCCGTGGATGAGCGAGATCATGGACTTGAAGAAAGAGAAGAACTTCTTCGAGACCCGTGTGATCGAGTATCAGACCGGCGGCGCGTTGAGCTGGGATTGATCCGGACTAAGCGCTAAAGGAAGCCCTGGCATGTTCAGGGCTTTTTTTCGTCGGTAAAAAAGGAATTTGCTATTTCTTGAAGTCCATCACGTCAAGCACCTGGCCCAGAAGGGCTCGGATCGCATCACCAATGCTGTAGCCTTGTGCCCAATTGCCATCAGCGTTGTCATCGGTCGAGTGGTCGGGAGGCTTTTAGCGAAAGGCTTTACGCCAAGATCGGAAGACTGGCACGGGAGTAGGCTCCTATTGTCATAGCTGATGCATGCTTAATACTATTAGATAGGACCTAGGCCAACCCGTGTACCCAGACATGCTCGAAGCCGAACCTAAGGCCTGAGTACTCTCTGCCTCCGACAAGCCTACACTCTCTTTTTTCGTTCAGAACCAGCGCCTGACCTTCCACTTCATCGGAAGTGCAAATCCGTGAGCCAATATGCCGAAAAAGGCAATCCACTCGATGATGGGATATTGAATAATAAAATCAGTCCTAATCCCAAAAAAAGGAAACTCGCCATACTTAATAACCTCAATATAGGACACCACAAAATAGCCGTTATAGACCACACAAGAATACAGCTTTATATGATTCAAATCACACCCAGAAAACCTCCTTTTCAGAGCATAAGCGGACCATACGCCACCCATCACAAACAACGCAGACCAGAGCACAATCATTCATTAAGCCTTTTATATATTTGCCTACCGGTCTCGTAGTCGGTATAAGCTTCCAACCCTAACGGCGCGGCACCCATAGTTTTATAAGCCCGTTCTTTATCTGATCTTATGTATCTAAACAATCGCCATGCGTCAGGTTTAATCACACGCCTACCAAGACTGTACATTGACAATCCTATATCAGTACCACCGTAGGCTAGGTCGCCTTCACGCTCACCATATCCAAATGACGTTGCTGCGGCGCGATATGCGCTCCTGACTGGTCCCGCTGTATCTGAGACATCATTCATTAAATTGCGACCGTTCTCATAAATATTATTAGCGCCGTGTGCCATGATCGGGATACCCGCCAGCAAACACAGCGTACCGACTGAGGCGTAGCAAATTCCTGCCCCAGTCGCAAACTGAAGTGCGCCCGCGATAGCCCCGATGCCTTTCCTCCCCACCTCCAGAGATTGGTTTATGAGGCTTTCTTGTTCTTGCTTTATTTCTTTCAATCCCTGATCAATAGTTTTCCTGCCTTCCTCAACATCCCTAACAATACTCCGCGCGTAATAAGCCACCTCCCGATTGAACTGTAACCGAACAACCCCATCATTAATATTCCGAGCACTGATGGTACAAGCTTGGTTAGTCAGATACGCTGCAGCCTGACTAACCACCCAGATATCGTAAAATGTGGGCTGCTGTTTTTCATAATTTTTATTCACCGACCTGTCTCCCAAGTACTGAAGCCACTTGTACCCGCCTTATGGTGAGTCCAGATTATTTCACGATATTTAAGCGCAACATGCTCTTGTGCCTCTGCATCAATATGCAAAACAGAATGCGGTACGTCGACAGTGAGGTCGGTGATGATGCAGCCTCGAATATCGACGCTGTAGTATTTTTCATGCCAGCCCGATTGGGCGATCCGATAAAAATTGATGACGCAGTTGAGCTCTTCCCTGTTGGAGAGCGCTACCGCCAGCAAGGGTGACTATTTATCGATATTTTTGGTAATGGCAATCGGCCCATGACTCGACGCCCTGACGTTGCCCCTGTTGGCCATATTATGGTGGAAGGACAGCACCATTATCTCGTCGCAGTGCCCCTCCTGCCACTTGTTGCCGATAGAGTCTTGAGTCGAACACTTTGCAGAAATCAGACCTTGGGATTTGCCGCTGATGGTCATGTAGCCGTGGTTTGCCATAGGGTTAACGCCTTGTTGTTTTTGGCATTTACCATACGAAAAATAGCAAATAGGAAATATCGGAAAGTTCGCTTTAAGTGGTGCGAGTGGTATGTAGGAAATTTAACCCACACTCCAATCAGTCGGCCAAAACACTTGTAAGACCTAACTGCACTCGCTCTCGAATGAGCGTGCCGGAACCTCGGAAGCCCCACTCCTGGCTCAGGGGTAGTAAACTCGTATCGCCATAAACGCATGGACCGTCGCACGCACACAAAAGAGCGCAGAGGCTGACCCGCAGCGACCAGGCTGAACCGTCAACCTGAACCCCGGCAGGCAAGCGCCAGTCACAACGCTATGAAACCGCCCTACCTGATAAGGACCACCCGTGAACCCAGACATGCTCGAAGCCGGCCCCGCAGACGCCAAAGTACTTTCCGTCTTTGACTTCGACGGCACCCTCACCCACCACGACAGTTTCGTGCCCTTCCTCAAGTTTGCCTTTGGCCCCGGTGAGTTTTATGGCCGGATGGTCAAGCTGGCGGTGCCTGGGCTGCGGTTTTTGATGCGGCAGATCAGCCGGGATGAGTTGAAGGCACAGTTGATTCGCACCTTTATGACGGGTGTGGAAAAGACCTGGGTGCAGCAAAAAGCCGAGGAGTATTGCCAGCGTAATTGGGCGCGGTTGATGCGCCCTGCGGGGGTGTTGTCAGTGGAGCAGGAGTTGGGCTCGGGGGCGGTGGTGACGCTGTGCTCGGCGTCGCCTGCGTTGGTGTTGCAGCCGTTTGCGGATCGGCTTGGGATCAAGTTGATTGGCACTGAGCTTGAGGTGGTCGACGGTGTGTTGACCGGCAAGCTCACCGGCAATAACTGCCGCTGTGAGAACAAGGTGCTGCGCCTTGAAGCGGTTTATGGCGACCTGGGGGAGTATCGGCTCAGGGCCTGGGGCGATACGCGTGGGGATCGGGAGTTGTTGGCGGCGGCGCAGGATGCGCATTTTCGGCATTTTCATGCGAAGAAGAAAAAGCGGGCTCGGTTGCAGCGGTGATGCGGGTAGGTGGGGTTGGCGGGGAGACCGAGGCGATCCCTTCGCAGCCTCGCCGGGGCTCGACAGCTCCCACATTTGAGCTTTATTGAGGCTTAGGCCGACGTCTTCAGGTCTACACCCAGCGCTGTGGCGAAGGCTTTTACCATCGGGCTTCTCGGCGCGTTGTGGCGCAGGATCAGGTTGAACGCGGTGCTTAAATGAACCTGCTCTGGGCACAGTTCGCGCAGGCGCCCTTCCCTCACCAGTGGCGTGGCGTAGTGTTCTGGCAGAAAGCCCAGGAAGCGGCCGGTGAGGATCAGGATGGCGACGGCTTCCACTTGTGAAGCCGAGGCGGACTGGCTGTCGTGGCTGACGAAGTTGGCCTTGTCGCGATGGATCGCATACCGATGGTTGACCACTTCGTATTGGCGAAGCGCATCGGGGGTGATGTCGCTCGCAGTGAACAAGGGATGCCCTACGGCGCAGTAGGCGTGGGCCTTTTCTTCGTAGAGCGGGAAGTAGTCGAATTCTTCACGGCGTTGGTACACCGGGACAATGCCGGCGACCAAGCGCCCTTCCACTACTCCGCGTTCAACTTCGTCCAATTGCGAGGCATGTAGGCGCAATCTTATTTTTGGCGATTGGCGATGTAAGTTGCCCAGGGCGGTAATCAGCGGGGAATTGACGTCAGAGACGGTGTTATCGATAACGCCCACACTCAGGTCGCCGATCAGTTCGTTTTGCGCCGAACTAAGCTTGTCGCGAAAACTGTCCACTGAGGTAAATAACTCGATGGATGCCTGATACACCAACTTGCCTTCTTCGGTCAGCCCGAACCCTTCGCGGCCCCGTGTGCACAGGCGCATGCCGATGCGAATCTCGAGGTCGGAGATCTGTTTGCTGATGGCCGCCAGGCCCACGTTCAGCTCGTTTTGCGCAGCACTGAAGCCGCCGGCTTCGACCACGGCCATAAATACCCGCAGCAATTTGAAGTCCAGCCCACTCAGTTGCAGCGGTGCTCGTGTGCCGGGTTTTGGCGGCAGGTTTCCAGAAGTGGAAAGTGGGGTTTCCATAATGCGCGTTGACCTCGAGTGCCATATTCAACAGGCTTGAACCCAATCCTTGAACATAGCCAGGCGGCGATAATGAACATAAACATCCGCCCTTGGCAACCTTGAATACGGCGCGTCAGATGCCGGTTCTACACCGATAAACTTCTGTTGAAACTGCCTCCGACTCTTCTAAAAACAAGCGTGAGGAATACCCATGTCCCAGCCCACCGACCGCCTTTGGGGCGCTCGTTTCAAGACCGGTCCGTCTGCGGCGTTGGCCGCGTTGTCGCGTTGCCCAGAGCGTTATTTTCGCCTGACGCCCTACGACCTGGCCGGCTCCCGTGCCCATGCCCGTGAGTTGCAGCGCGCCGGTTTGCTGGATGAGTCGGAAACCCTGCGCACCCTCGAAGCCCTGGACCGTATCGGTGAGGATTTCGCCGCCGGTCGCCTGCATCCCACCCTGGATGACGAGGACGTGCACACCTTTATCGAACGCGTATTGACCGAGCGCCTGGGCGCCCTGGGCGGCAAGTTGCGCGCCGGACGCTCGCGCAATGACCAGACGGCCAACGACCTGCGCCTGTTCCTGCGTGACCATGCGCGCACCATCGCCAACGAGGTGCTGGGTTTGCAGCAGGCGCTGGTTGAGCAGGCCGAGCAACATGTGGAGAGCATCTGCCCGGGCTTCACCCATTTGCAGCAGGCGCAACCCATTGTGTTCGCCCATCACTTGCTGGCCCACGCGCAGTCGATGCTGCGCGATGTGCAGCGCCTGGTGGATTGGGATGCGCGTACGGCCCTGTCGCCATTGGGCGCGGCCGCCATGGCAGGTTCGGCGATAGCGCGTCAGCCAGAGCACTCGGCCAGGGAAATGGGTTACACCGGGCCATGCGAAAACTCCATCGACGCCGTCGCCAGCCGTGACCATGTGGCGGAGTTCCTGTTTGTGGCCGGCATGCTCGGGGTGAATATTTCGCGGCTGTCGGAGGAGTTTTGCCTGTGGTCGTCGCGCCAGTTTTGCTGGGTAGTGCTGGACGATGCCTACGCCACCGGCAGTTCGATCATGCCGCAGAAAAAGAACCCGGACATTGCCGAATTGGCGCGGGGCAAGGCCGGGCGTTTGATCGGCAACCTGACCGGGCTGATGTCGACGCTCAAGTCGCTGCCGCTGTCGTACAACCGCGATTTGAGTGAAGACAAGCACAGCGTGTTGGACAGCGTGGACACCTTGCTGCTGGTGTTGCCGGCGATGGCCGGCATGGTGGCGACCATGAAGGTGCAGGTAGAGGAGTTGCGGCGCCAGGCACCAATGGGCTTTACCTTGGCGACTGAGGTGGCGGACTGGCTGGCCACCCGTGGTGTGCCGTTCAAGGAGGCCCATGAGATTACCGGCGCGCTGGTGCAGGCCTGTGAGCAGCATGAGATTGAGTTGTGGCAAGCCTCACCGGCGATGTTGGCCGAGGTGGATGGGCGACTCACCGCGGACGTGCGCGACTGCCTGACCCTGGAGGCGGCGATTGCGGCGCGTAGTGGGTGGGGTGGGACGGCGCCGGAGCGGGTGAAGGAGCAGATTGGGCGGTTGAAGATTGCTTTGACTGAACAGCAGAAGTGGGCTGAGAGTTATCAGGGGTTTCGGATTTAAGCCTTGGTAGGTGTGGTGAGCTCACCGGCGCTTTCGCAGGCAAGCCAGCTCCCACATTTGACCGGGTTTCAGCCGTAACACCGTGTACATCGGTTAGAGCGTCATTAGTTTTGGAGTAGCAGCATGAACCAAACCCCGGCCGAGCGCTTGGAAGCCGAGCGCAAGTTGTCCGAAAACCAGTTCGATATCACCCAGTACGAACATGTGCCGCGGCGCTATTACGGGCGGATGTTTTTTGCCACCCTGATCGTGATTGTGTTGGCGGCGCTGTTGCGCGCGTTTGCCAATGGCCAGATCGAATGGTCCTACATTGGCCAGTTCCTTACGTCGCAAGCCATCCTCTGGGGCCTGGTGAACACCATCGTCATGTCGATCCTGGCGATGGCATTGGGCGTAGTGATCGGAGTGATCACGGCGATCATGCGCATGTCGGCCAACCCGATCCTGCGTTACGTGGCCATCACCTATACCTGGTTGTTTCGCGGTACACCGCTGATTTTGCAGCTGCTGCTGTGGTTCAACCTGGCGTTGATCTTCCCGGTGATCGCGATTCCGGGCCTGTTCAGCATCGACACCGTCGACCTGATGACGCCCTTCGTGGCCGCCCTGCTCGGCTTGAGCATTAACCAGGGCGCCTATACCGCTGAAGTGGTGCGTGCCGGCTTGCTGTCGGTGGACACCGGCCAATACGAGGCGGCCAAGTCCATCGGCATGCCGAGCCTGCAGGCGCTACGCAGGATCATTCTGCCGCAGGCGATGCGCGTGATCATCCCGCCCGTAGGCAACGAGTTCATCAGCATGGTGAAAATGACCAGCCTGGCCAGTGTGATCCAGTACTCGGAACTGCTGCACAACGCGCAAAACATCTACTACGCCAACGCCCGGGTGATGGAGCTGCTGATTGTGGCGGGCATCTGGTACCTGGCGGTGGTGACTGTTCTTTCATTTGGTCAAAGTCGCCTCGAGCGTCGTTTTGCCCGCGGCGCCGGCAAGCGTTCGTAAGCCTGGGTTGAGGAGATTTGCCCCATGAGAAGCATCGTCAAGGCTGTCAACCTGAACAAGTATTACGACCAGTATCACGCCCTGCGTGACATCAATATAGAGGTCGAGCAAGGCGAAGTGATGTGCATCATCGGCCCGTCCGGCTCGGGCAAAAGTACCCTGCTGCGTTGCGTCAATCAGCTGGAAAAGATCGACAAGGGCGGCCTGTGGGTCGATGGCGAATTGGTTGGTTATCGAGTGGTCGGCAACAAGCTGCACGAGATGAACGAAGCGCAGATCGCCCGCCAGCGCCTGGCCACCGGCATGGTGTTCCAGCGCTTTAATTTGTTCCCGCACATGACTGTGTTGCAAAACATCATCGAAGGCCCGTGCCAGGTGCTCAAGCGCTCGCCCAAGGAAGCCATCGAAGATGCCCTGGAACTGCTGGCCCGCGTTGGCCTGGCGGACAAGCGCAATGCCTACCCAGTGGAGTTGTCCGGTGGCCAGCAACAGCGTGTGGCAATCGCCCGAGCCTTGGCGATGCGCCCCAAGTTGATGCTGTTTGACGAACCCACCTCAGCCCTCGACCCGGAGCTGGTAGGCGAAGTGCTGTCGGTGATGCGCGATTTGGCCACCACCGGCATGACCATGATCGTGGTCACCCATGAATTGGGCTTCGCTCGCGAAGTGTCCAACCGCATGGTGTTTATGGACGCCGGCCAGATTGTGGAAGCCGGCAGCCCGGAAGACATTCTAATAAGCCCACAAAACCCGCGTACCCAAAGCTTTATTTCTGCCGTTCGCACTTAACTAAAAAACTAACGAGAACGCCCCTATGAAGAAGATATTTATCCCTACCTTGCTTGCAGGCCTGATGGCCTCCTCGTGTGTATTCGCGGCCTTGCCGCAAGCCATCAAGGACAAGGGTGAGATCAGCGCGGCCATCGTGCCGAACTACCCGCCGATGGACTTCAAGGACCCGGCCACCAACAAACTCACCGGTTTCGATTTCGACCTGGGCAACGCCCTGGCCGAGCGACTGGGCGTGAAGATCAAATGGCAGGAAACCGGCTTCGAACAAATGCTCAGCGGCCTGACCACCAAGCGCGTGGACATCGTGCTGTCGGGCATGACCGATACCGCCGAGCGCCAGAAAGCCGTGACCTTCATCGACTACTTCACCAGCGGCCCACAGTTGTACACCCTGGCCAAGCGCGAAGAGATCAAGGAATTGACCGACCTGTGCGGTAAAAAAGTCGGCACCAGCCGCCGCACCACCTGGCCGTCGGAAATTACCGCCTGGAGCAAGGCAAACTGCGAAGCGGCGGGTAAGCCGGCAATCGTGGTGATCGGCACCGAAGGCTCGGCAGATGCGCGGGCGCAGTTGCAGCAGAACCGCCTGGATGCGGCGATGCAGGGCAGCGAGACCATTCCTTATTTGATGTCGCTGGACAAGGGCAAGTACAAGCCGGTGGGGCTGGCGATTTCCAAGCAATTCACCGGGCTTGGGATTGAGAAGAGCAATACCGAGTTGGTCACGGCGATCAGTGAGGCATTGCAGGGCATGATTGATGACGGAACTTACGGCAAGATCCTGAAGAAGTGGGATCTGGAACAGGGGGCGGTCGAGAAAATCACCATCAACTCTGGCCAATAACGCCATCGAATGTGGGAGCTGGCTTGCCTGCGATAACGGTGGGTCAGCTAAAACAATGTTGGCTGTTACTCCGCTATCGCAGGCAAGCCAGCTCCCACACTCAATCTGCGTTCGCTGGTGATCTGAGTCGTGTAGGTAAGAATCACAAGGAGCGCACCCCACCGTGGCCACCTACTCCCTGGTAATCCGTCGCCTGATGATCTGCTCGGTGACCATCGTGGTCAGCCGTGCCATGACCAGCCCGTTGCTGGCCCTCTGGCTGAGCACACGTCTGGGCCTCAACCAACAGGACATCGGCCTGCTGATGGGGGTCGCCGTGTTCATCGCCACGCTCCTGGGTTTGTACGGCGGCTACATCATCGACCGCCTGGAAAAGCGCAAGCTGTTGATCCTGGCCATGCTCTCCAGCTCCATCGGTTTTTTGTTGCTGACCTTTGCCAGCAACCTCTACCTCACCACGCTGACCCTTGTTGTGACTGAAGCCGCGTCAGCGCTGTTCCTGATCGGCTCCAAGGCGATCATCAGCGAAAACCTGCCGGTGGGTGAGCGCGCCAAGGTGTTTTCCCTGCGCTACACCCTGACCAATGTCGGCTATGCCACGGGCCCGATGTTGGGCGTAGTGATTGCCGGCCAATTGCCGTGGGCACCGTTTTTGATCGCCAGCGCCATTGCCTTTGGCAGCCTGTTCCTGATGATCGGCATTGCGCCGACCCAGCGCGACGACAGTCATAAGCCTCAAAGCTTCCTCAGCACCTTGCGCACCTTGCGCAGCGACCGCACGCTGATCCTCTTCACCAGCGGCAGCCTGTTGAGCACCATCGTCCATGGGCGCTACACCCTGTATCTGTCGCAGTTTTTGCTAGTGGCCTACACACCCGACCAGGCACTGAAAATTCTGTCTGCGGTGCTCGCCTGCAACGCCATCACCGTGATTTTGATGCAGTACCAAATCGGCCGATTTCTCAAGCGCGAGCAACTGCGCCATTGGATCGTGCTGGGCACCCTGCTGTTTATTGCCGGGTTGGTCGGCTTCAGCCAGGCGCACAGTCTGCTGACCTGGTGCCTGGCAATGTTCGTGTTCACCCTGGGCGAGATGATCATCTACCCCTCGGAGTTCCTCTTTATCGACACCATCGCGCCGGATGCACTACGGGGCAGTTATTACGGCGCACAGAACCTGGCCGCGTTTGGCGGGGCCATGAGCCCGGTGATTTGTGGCTATCTGCTGATCAATGCGGCGCCCACCAGCATGTTCTTTGCCCTGGCCGCACTCACGGCCATGGGCGGCACCCTGTGTTTCTTGAGCGGGCGACGCGTGGCAGTTTCTTGCTGATATTTACGCAAGATCCGGCTATTAATAGCCAAACCTCTGACGGACCCGAGCCCTATGAAATTCGACACGGCCTACAGCCTGAGTCTCGACGACAAGCTGTCGATCTACGACGTGCGAGATCTGAATTTCGATGAAACTACCGCCTTCGATTCCGACAAGGACAGCTTCCTGTGCCCCAACGACGCCTGCCGTGCGGCGTTCGATAGCGCCAATGCGTTGAGTACTTTCAACGCCAAGAACGTCAACTACCAGCGCACGCCGCACTTCAAGAACAAACCCGGCACGCGGCATATCGACGGCTGCCGCTATGCCGGCAGCCATAAACCTGCGATGGGTGAAAATGACGACGAGCGTGAGGAAAATTTTCCATCGGAACTTGTGCTGACGCGGCGACTGTACGAGCCTAGAACGCCGGTAGTCGGCACCGCTGGAAGCGTCCTGCAGGAGCCGACGAAAGTGCCCGCAAACTGCGCTACCACCTCTTCTGGCAGCAATGACTCGATCCCGGACAAAACCAGCGTATTCGCACACCCAGTGGAGTGCTACGTGTCCAACATCGATGACAAGGACAAGCTCAAGGCAATGCCTTTGAAGATCGGTGAGCACACGGCGACCTACTGGGCATTCTTCAAGAAGATTGAATACCTGCAAGACAACCAGGGTTTGATTTACTGGGGCAAGATCAAGACCATCAAAGACTACACCAGCAGTTTTCGCATCGACTTCGAAAAGAAGGTGTGGCTCGACAAAAAGCCCTATTCGGTAAATGTCTACCTGAGCAAAAAGCTTATCGAAAACTACCGCAAGCGCACGGCATTCCTGGAACAGATCAAGGCGGCAGCCAGCAGCGAGCGGCCGCTGTATTGCTTTTTCTACGGGGTCACGCCGCAGCTTGTGCAGGTGCCCAGCCAGAAAAAACCCGAGCAGACGTTCGGGGTATTCAGCGCCAGGATCGAGAACCTGGATCACCTGATTATTCGTGAGGCACCAGGGCTGGAATCATAAGGGGTTGCAACGCCAGTGGATGAGCGGTAGAAACAACTGTACAAAAACACAGTATAGTTGCGCCTCCCCTGTCGAACCTGGAGAAACCCCATGTCCTCTCTGGCAATGAGTTCTTTCGTAGAACAACAGATCGTCTTGCATCAATTCACCACCAAACACTGCGCGCAGGCGCGCGTCATGCTGGGCTGGAGCCGCGAAGAGCTGGCTCGCCAGGCTGGCGTGGCGGTGCAGGCAATTGAGAAACTGGAAGGCCACGGAGACGTGGACGATGAAACTCGTTTGATCCTGGCGTTTCGCCTGGAGGCCGAAGGGCTGGTATTTTTCCCGGGGTTCGCGCCGGGGTGGGGGATGAGTGCGCGGCGGCTTGATACCGCCGCAGCGCAACCTTCTGCGCAAGGCCTCATCTCCCGGTTGATGGGTTCAACCACCGCAACCATTGACTCACAAACGCCTCAACCCAATGGTGCGTAGAGTCCAGGCGTTTCTCCGGGCACCTCAATGGTTTCAAATGCACCCGTGGCGGTCGATTGAACCCTGGCACAACCTCTGCGAGGCAGCCGTCTGCAGAGGCTGATTCAAACTCAAGTGTCAGTAGTCTCAATCAAGCCATCTGTACTGGCAGGTGTCGGTGTGAAGGGAGCACCTGGGAGAAAAGCCGGTTTTTGAATGGCCTGTGAGGCTTGTTCATAACCATAGGCGACTGACAGCAAGGTGGCTTCACTGTTGGCGGAGCCATACACGTAAAGTGCCGTGGGCATGCCGTCTTCATCCATGCCTGACGGAACGGATATGCCTGGGTACCCGGCCGCAGCGCTGAAAAAATAATTGTCGGACTGGAAGTTCGACACCATGGCGTCGAGCTTGTGCTCCTTCATGGGGTCATCAATGGTGTTCTGAAATATAGGAAGAATGGCTTTCCACAGCGCATCGCGATCTTTCTTGCTGGTCTGCACCCCATTGATCATTTCCAGCAGTTTCTGGTCAGGCTCACCAGGTTTTTGGGTGCGGTTGATAAAAGCAATCAGCTCAGAGAGTGATTTGACCGGCAAACCTTCTCGCCCAGCCAGGTAGTCTTCCAGCGCTTGCCTGACGTCCGAGAACAGCGCGTTGTTATAATCGACATAGGTTTGTTCGGGGACGCCAGCATCCAACCGCGCCATCGGCACCAGAATCGCCCCTTGGGCCTTCATCACGTCGAGCGCCGCCTCATAATGCTTGCGGTCTGCTCGCTTGGCCGGGTCCTTGGCCTGCTCAGCGGACAACTCAGGTAAAGGGGTATAGCCAATTCGCTTGTCCTTCAAGGCGTCGGAGCGCAGGCCCTTGGTGTAGGCAGTGGTCTCGGTCATTGCGTTAAGCACTTCTGCCGCATCACAGATATTGCGGGTAAAAGTCCCCACCGCATCCATGCGAGTGCTGGTCATGACGCCTTCGGTACTGACCAGGCCCGTTGTTGTTTTCAGGCCAAACACACCGTTGTAGGCGGCGGGGCTGATGATCGATCCGTTGGTTTCCAACCCCAGTGCCACAGGCACATGCCCTTGGGCGACCGCCACTGCCGAACCCGAACTCGACCCAGCCACCGGCCCTCCGAGTCGATGAGGGTTCAGCGTCTGGCCACCTCGGGAGCTCCAGCCATCCACAGGTAATAGTGACCGAAAGTTGGACAGCTCACTCATGTTGGTTTTCCCCACAATCACCACTCCGTTCTTCAACAAATTGTCGACAACCTTGGCGGTTTTAGTGGCCGGCGTGCCCACCAAAGCCTTCGAACCTGCACTGGTCTGCATGCGGTCGTTGGTTTCGAAGACATCCTTCAGCGCTATCGGCACCCCATGCAAGTGCTTGAGTACGCGGCCATTGGCACGTTCCTGGTCGCGGGCCTTCGCCTGCGTCATGGCATCCGGGTTGGTTTCCAAAAACGCATTGCCGCCCTGTAGCCCACGATCAATATTGGCAATCTGCTTGAGCGAGTCCCTCAACAGTGACTCTGAGGTAACGCCGCCTCCTTGGCCCATCTCCACTGACATCTGGCGGGCACTCTTGAAACCTTGCACAGGGTTTGCAAGTTCCTGAAGCAGGCCTGTTGCCCATCCGCTTACCGAAACTGGTCCGATCATGAAGTTCCCCTCTGTCTAACTGGATGTGAGCGTTATCGGTCGATAACACCGCACCAGTCTAAGAGCCGACACCCCATCACTATTTCGGGCGAATCCTGCTGCTGCGCCCTACTCTTCCCAGCTCGACGTAGTCTTCAATAACCTCTATGGCCGTAGCTGGCGGTAAGCGCGTACCAGTGCCGCCAAACGATCACCTGCCCAGCGTGCACTGTAAAACCAGACTCTGGAGCCATCCTCCAGGGTTTCACACACCGTGGGGTATCCGCTTCTCGAGGCGTTATGAAAGGCGGCTTCTGGATCTTCCGACACCAAGGCATCCAGGCGAAGGGCTGCCACCCGCTCATCGATTTCACGACAGGCCTGCTGACCGTCGCCGCTGCGCTGCATGTCCACCGCTACCCATTGGACACCGGCCCTGCGCAGGATGTCGAAGACTCGGTGCAAGGCCTCACTGTGTTCGACCCGTTCAACGTGATTGCCCTGCACATAGCGCTCGACATACCCGACCCGATAGCCCGTCAACGCCCGCGTGGCGGTGAACGTGGTGTTATTCAACACGAGCGGTACCTCTACCATCACTGGTTCGGTAGGGTCCTCGCCGCTGAGGGCGACAAGTGATAGCGCGGGGTCACGCACCGGCCGTAGATGGGGCGCCAGGGCGTTATACCCAGGGACGAGCATGGCGCCCGCAGCCTGCTCGGTGCCAAAGACAATAGAGGTGGGTGCTGCATGGGGTGGTGAAGCGGGTACGTCGGCGGCGTTCATTGGCGGGGGTAGCGGTTGGGCTGGGGCACAAGGCACCCCTATTTTCCAAAGCTTCTTACAGTGGCTGTCCATCGAAACATCCTCCCGGAAATAAAATTCCCGCGGGATCATCGCACTCTCATTTGCCCTTTGTCGCAGAGCAGAAATTCGATGAAAAACTCTTTTCCAAGCGGGCCATCGACTCAGCTTGCTGCGTGTTCGTTGACCGGTTGAGGCTCCACTTCCAGCCACCAGGCCTGCCCGCGCTCGGGCTGGTTCAGGCGGAACGCCTGGCCCATTGCCGGAGTGGTGATCGAGACATTGCGCTCCCAGGCCAGGGCCATGATGCGGTCGAAGGGCTCGTGCCAGGCGTGGAAGGCCAGGTCGAAGGTGCCATTGTGAATCGGCAGCAGCCACCGCCCTTTCAGATCGATATGCGCCTGCAGCGTTTGCTCCGGCTGCATGTGCACATGGGGCCAATCGACATTGTAAGCGCCGGTTTCCATCAGGGTCAGGTCGAAAGGCCCGTACTGCTCGCCGATGCGTTTGAAACCGTCGAAATAGCCAGTGTCGCCACTGAAAAATATACGTCGCGTAGCGTCGATCATGACCCATGAGCACCACAGGGTCTGGTTACCATCAAACAGGCCGCGCCCTGAAAAGTGCTGAGCCGGCGTGCAGACAAAACGAACGCCATCGACTTCGATGCCCTGCCACCACTCCAGCTGGCGCACTTTGCTGGCGTCTACGCCCCATTTGACCAGCGTGTCACCCACGCCCAGGGGCGCCAGGAAGTAGCGGGTCTTTTCGGCCAATTGGACTACCGCTTTGCGGTCGAGATGGTCGTAATGATTATGGGAAAGGATCACCGCTTCCAGCGCTGGCAGCTCATCAAGACTGACGGGCGGCTGATGAAAACGCTTGGGGCCGGCCCAACTGAATGGCGAGGCGCGTTCGGCAAACACCGGGTCGGTGACCCAGAATTTACCGCGAATTTTCAGCAGTACGGTCGAATGGCCCAGGCGATAAACGCTGTGATCAGGTGCGGCCAGTAACTGCTCGCGGGTCAGTGGCTGCACCGGAATTTGCCCCACCGGCCGGGTCGTGCGCGGTTTGTTGAACAGCATGTTCCAGAAAATACGCAGGGTCTTGCCCAAGCCACCGTGTTGCACCGGGGCGTCGTTGCTGAAATGCCCCAGGCCCTGTTCGGCAGGCTTGGGCGCCGAAGGCGCCGGGTCGAGACGGGTTGAAATAGTGGCCATGACGATGTGACTCCGGCGGTCCGCTCAAGTATTACACTGCACAGTGTAGTTTCTAGATTGCAACAAAATCCGGAGCAAGTAAACTGCCCGGTGTAATTTCATTGTTGAGTCGAATGCCTTCCATGACTGCCCCCAAACGCCTCACCGAGCGTAAACGCGAAGCCATCGTGGCTGCGGCGATTGCCGAATTTCGCGAGCACGGCTTCGAGGTCACCAGCATGGACAAGATCGCCGCTACTGCTGGCGTTTCCAAGCGCACGGTGTACAACCATTTCCCCAGCAAGGAAGAACTGTTCGCCGAGATCCTCCACCAACTATGGGCCAGCAGCGTTGCCCAATTGGACGTGATCTATACCAGCGACCGCCCGCTGCGCGACCAACTGCGCACGTTGCTGGAAGCGAAAATGCAGATGATGTCGGACGCCAACTTCCTCGACCTGGCACGCGTAGCCATTGCTGCCACCATTCATTCGCCGGAACGCGCTCAAGACATGGTCAACCGCCTCAGCGCACGAGAAGAAGGCTTTACCCAATGGGTGCGCGCCGCCCAGGAAGACGGCCGTCTCACCTGCACCGACCCGGCGTTCGCCGCCCACCAGATCCAAAGCCTGCTCAAGGCGTTTGCATTCTGGCCGCAGATTACCCTCGGCCAGCCCACGCTCGACCCTGCCGCCCAGGCTGGTGTCATCGAATCAGCCATCGACCTGTTCCTGGCCGGCTACGAAGCCAGCACTCCGCCCTCACACTAAGGCGCGTTATTGCAGAGCGTTTTGGCGTATTCCACCCGTTGCGTGGTCGCCCATCCGTCCTGAGTTGTCTGATGACACCTCGTCTGAAACTTCATTCGCCGGCCTGCCGCAATAGCATAATGCCGCCATTGGTCGCCTGGTCAAAATAGTCCTGCCTGACGGGCGAACTTCCAGGTCGGTTGATCACTCTGACACCGTTGTTCTACCCCCCTCTGTCAGCATCAGGAAGCTGGCAATGAGCAAGTCAACCGTAAGGCCAGGGGCCCTACGGGGTCAGGCGCAAATACATGGACCCCGCATACGCTTGCATGCCCGAGCCCTCCACCATGCTATTCAACGCTCACAAGAAAACCATCAGTACCCTGCAACACAGCCTTGCCCAACAGACCAGCCTGCTGGACGCCATCGAGCGCTCCATGGCCGTGATCGAATTCGACCTGCAAGGCACCGTGCTGCGCGCCAATGACAACTTCATCAAGACCATGGGCTACCGCGCCGAACAGATCCTGGGCCAGCCCCATCGGATGTTCTGTACCCCGGCGTTCGCCCGCAGCGCTGACTACAACCAGCTGTGGACGCACCTGCGCAACGGCCAATTCCAGTCGGGCACCTTTGAACGAGTAGGTGCCAACGGCGCCTCGGTGTGGCTGGAAGCCAGCTATAACCCGGTACGGGATGAGGCGGGAAATGTGATCAAAGTGGTGAAATACGCCATGGACGTCACCCCGCGCCTACAAGCCGAAAGCGAAGCCAACGCCAAGCTCGAAGCCATCGACCGCGCCATGGCGATGATCGAGTTCAACCTCGACGGCACCATCATCACCGCCAACGGCAATTTCCTGCAGCGCATGGGTTACAGCCTGGCGCAGATCCAGGGCAAGCATCACCGCCTGTTTTGCACGCCCGAGCTGGCCAACAGTGCGGCCTACAGCGAGTTCTGGAAGCGCTTGAACCAGGGCGAGCTGTTCAATGGCCAGTTCGAGCGGGTGGATAAACACGGCCAGGTCGTGTGGCTGGAAGCCAACTACAACCCGGTGTACGACGCCAGCGGGCGCCTGTGCAAAGTGGTGAAGTTCGCCTCGGATGTCACCGCCCGCGTGCTACAGCATGCCGCTGACGCACAGAGCGCCGCCCAGGCTTACCACCTGTCGTTGAACACCCAGGAGATGGCGGAAAAAGGCGCCGAGGTGATTCAGAAAACCGCCAGCGGCATGCGCGAAATTGCCGTGGATATCGACACTTCTTCGCAACTGATCGCCAAACTCGGCGAACGCTCGCAACAGATCACCGCCATCGTCAATACCATTCGCGGCATTGCCGACCAGACCAATCTGCTGGCCCTCAACGCCGCCATTGAAGCCGCCCGCGCCGGCGAGCAGGGCCGTGGCTTTGCCGTGGTGGCCGATGAAGTGCGGCAACTGGCGGCGCGCACCAGCGGCTCCACCGCGGAAATCTCCGGCATGATCGCCATGATCCAGGACGAAACCCGCCAAGCCATCGACAGCATGGACGCCACCCGCGACCGCGCCGCCCAAGGTGTGGAGCTGGCCAACCAGGCCGGCACGGTGATCCTGCAGATTCGCGAAGGCACCGGCGAAGCAGTACAAGCGGTAAGTGCGTTTGCCAATGAGCGGGGCAATCGCTGAGCCATTGGCGCTGGCTGTCTGCAGGTTAACTCCGCAGCCAGCGCACATGCCGCCCCAGTTCATCAAATAGCGTCACCACCGAGCGTAACGCCCGGCAATCAGGCCGCGTCAACAACCACAGCGCCGTATCGTGCCCTGCCAGCGCAGGGCCCAGCGGTTGCAGGCCATCGCCCATCAGAAAATCCGGCAGCGCCGCCACGCCCAACCCCGCGCGCACTAATTCGGTCACCGACTGCATGCTGTTGCACCGATAACGGAGACGCACGCCCGGCAAATGCTCACGGCGCCAGATGACGGTGGGGTGATCGGGTAAAAAATCGTCCGGCGCGATCCAGGCCAGGTCGGCCCACTCATGGTCTGGGTGCAGGCGCGCATAGTCGGCACTGGCACACACCTGATAGGTCACCGCCCCCAGGCAACGTCCGACAAGATGCGCTGGCGGCGTCCTGGTCAGGCGCAGGGCGATATCCGCATCGCGGCGGCTGAGGTTGGCGAAGTCATTGGAGGTGCTCAGTTCCAAGGTCAACGCCGGGTAGGCCGGCATGAACTGCGCGAGGGCCGGCAACAGCAAACCTTGCAACACCGAGTCGGTGCAGGTCAGGCGCACGGTGCCGCTGATGACTTCACCGCCCTGTTCCACACCGATGCGCGCGGCCTCCAGCGCCTGCTCCGCACGCTCGGCCTGTTGGGCCAGGTTGCTCGCCAGGCTGGTGGGCAAATAACCGGCACGGCTTTTTTCAAACAGGGTCTGGCCCAGCGCCGCCTCCAGCCGCCGCACCGCACGGAACACCGTGGATACATCCACCCGCAGCAGCGCCGCCGCCCGCGCCAGGGTCCCCCCGCGCACCAGGGCCAGGATCAATGACAGGTCGGCGTAGTCGATTTGATAGTGCGTGACTGCATTGAACATGTGGGCAAACGCCAATATTGATTGCGTGAGCGCCAATCTATAGTGGGTATCACCCCACCACAAGTCATGGACGTACATGATGCCAACACCCGCGCTGCACCTTGCCCTGATCGGTGACTACAACCCCGATGTGACCGCCCACCAGGCCATTCCCATGGCCCTGCAACAGGCCGCCGACGTTCTGGGCCTGAACGTCCAAGTGCAATGGCTGGCCACCGACACCCTCACCTCCACATCTGCCCTGAGCGACTTCGACGGTTTCTGGTGCGTGCCCGGCAGCCCCTATCGCGATGTCGACGGCGCCCTGCGGGCGATACGTTTTGCCCGCGAACAAGATCGCCCTTTCCTCGGTACCTGCGGCGGTTTTCAACATGCCGTGCTGGAATATGCCCGCCATGTGCTCGGCTGGGCCGATGCCCAGCACGGCGAATTAATGCCGGATGCTGAACGCGCCGTCATCACGCCGCTGGACTGCTCCCTGGTGGAAGTGAGCGACACCGTACGCCTGGCCCCATACACGCGCATTGCCCAGGCCTACGGCAGCCTGGACATCCACGAGGGTTACCGTTGCCGCTACGGCATCAACCCCACCTTTGCCGACGCCCTGCTGGACGCCAACCTGATTCCCACCGGCCACGATTCGGCGGGCGATCTGCGCGCGGTGGAACTGCTCGACCACCCGTTCTTCGTCGCCACCCTGTTCCAGCCCGAACGCGCCGCACTCAAGGGCATCACGCCGCCGCTGACGATTGCGCTGCTCAAGGCCTGCCAGGAGGTATCGGTATGATCGCCAAGACACCCGCCCCACCTTATTACGCGGTGATTTTCAGCTCGCTGCGCACCGGCGCCGACCTGGGTTATGGCGAGGCCGCCACACGCATGCTGGAACTGGCCAGGCAACAACCGGGGTTCCTGGGGGTGGAATCGGCGAGGGAGGATGGACTGGGGATCACCGTGTCCTACTGGGCCAGTGAGGCGGCGATACTGGCCTGGAAACAGCAGGCCGAGCATCGGCAGGTGCGCGAGCAAGGGCGGGCCACTTGGTATGCGGCGTTTCACACACGGGTATGCAAGGTAGAGCGGGCCTACACCTTCTCCACTTGAATCACCGAACCCGGTGGGAGCTGACTTGCCTGCGATGCAGACACCTCGGTGATGCAGTGAAACCGCAGTGATACTATCGCAGGCAAGCCAGCTCCCACATTTGCTCGTCATCGTTAGTAATCGCGGACGCTCAGCTCACCAAACTACGCAACGCGCTGATCTGCGGGATCTCTACCCGGCGCATATACACGCGTAGCGGCTCGGTGATGTTGATGCGCTCGTCGATATTCTGGTCGAGCAACAACTGCAGGCGGGCTCGGCACAGGGTCATGGTGTGGTCGGCAGCCGGCAGCCAGACGAACTCGGCCGTGGGGATGATGCCGTCATCGGCCACGTCCATGCCGAATGAGTCTTCGCTGAAACGTACGATGTACTGGCCGGTCTTGCGGTTGAGGCCGACAAATCCCTGGAGTTGGTCGGCGGCCTGGCAGATAAGCTCTGAAGTGATGCGCATGGTAAACCTCACTGAAAAGTCCCACAGGGACTGGAAAGATGGTTTACACGCGTGGCAGAAATTACCGCCCTCTGACGGGGCAGCTACCCGTAAGAATACTGCAACCCCCTGCAAAAAAGTCGACAAAATTGGCCGGTGCGCACGTTAATGTCGGTTTGGTGATAGCGCCGTTCGCAATCAATTGTTAAAAAGGACACCTTCTCAAAGTTACCTCCACGAAAGGACTTCGCATATGCCTGTCACGTTTTCCAAAAGCGCCTTGCTGCTGGCGTTGATGCTCGGCCTTGGCCAGGCACAGGCTGCCGAACCGGTCAGCCCGGCCGAATTGGCGACAAACGAAGGCATCCCCTATCCTGCCGTGATCGCTCACCGTGGCGCATCCTACGACGCACCTGAATCCACCGCCGCTGCCTACAAGGTTGCACGCGACCTGGGCGCCGACTACCTGGAACTGGACCTGCAACGTAGCAAGGACGGCGTACTGTTCGCCCTGCACGACAACAACCTGCAGCGCACCACCGACGTTGCCACCAAGTTCCCCGAGCGCAAAGACGCGCCTGCCAACGAGTTCACCTGGAAAGAACTGCAAACCCTCGACGCCGGCAGCTGGTTCAACGCCGCCTACCCGGACCGCGCGCGCCCTGGTTTCGTTGGCCTGAAAATCCTGAGCCTGGACGACATCATCAAGATCGCCGAAGGCAACCCCTCGCACAAACCCGGCCTGTACATCGAGACCAAGGAGCCCAAGCAGTTCCCCGGTATCGAAGCTGACCTGAAAAACAAGCTGCTCGACAAAGGCTGGCTGAGCTCCGCCGGCTCAAAACTGGGCAAGAGCAACACCGGTGTCGGCCAAGGCAAGGGCCGCGTGGTGCTGCAAACCTTCGAAACCGCCAGCCTCAAAGAGCTGCAGAAAGAAATGCCCAACACCCCGAAAATCCTGCTGTTGTGGGTGGGTGAAGGCAGCATCGAACCCAAATCCAAAGTGACCTTCGCCGAGTCTGGCGAACCCACCAAGGCCGCCTACTACGCCAAGCAAGAGCCCAAAGACGCCGCCGAATTCGAAAAGTGGGTCGATGAAGCCAAAAGCCTCGGCGCCATCGGCACCGGCCCGTCGGCTGAGCTGACCGACCACGGCGACCAGAGCTACACCGACCTGGTGAAGCCGGAAATGAACAAGCTGACCCACGACAAGGGCCTGCTGGTGCATGTGTATACCGTGGATGAGCCGGTGGACTTCGAGAAGGTCATGAAGGCCGGCGTCGACGGCATCTTCACCAACCGCGCCGCCGAGTTGTTGAAGTTCTACAAGCGCTGGCCGTCGTCCAGCGTGCAAGACCTGCTCAACGACCATAAGTACTAAAAGCGTTGGTGTCAGTGAGCCATTAAGGCTGAGTTAAGTTGCGCTGGTTAATCTGGCGCCACTTAAACAGCTCAACCTAAGAAGGACATACACCATGAAAACCTTGACTGCCCTGTTCGCCGCTACTGCCCTGACCTTGACCGCCGGCCTGGCCCAGGCTGATGTCCGTCCAGACCAGATTCCTAGCCTGCTCAAGTCCGGTGAAGTGATGGCGTTCGAAAAGCTCAACGCCGCCGCCGTCGCCCAACATGCCGGCGCGACCATCAACGATACCGAGTTGGATCACGAAGCTGGCAAGCTGGTCTACGAAGTGGACCTGACCGACACCACCGGCAAGAAATGGGATGTGAAGCTCGACGCCAAAACCGGTGCCGTGCTGGAAAACAAGCAAGACACCTGAGTTGAACCTTGAAAAAACGCGCCACCTTCGGGTGGTGCGTTTTTTTATGCGAGCCTCAAACCGTCACATAACCGTCATACCGCCTTGCAATGATTCGCTCAGGAACCTGTGAAACGTCCTACAGGCCCTTTCTCTGCGAGTCGCCATGAACCACAGCATCGACCACGGCCATCAGGATTCCGATCTGTTTGGCCTGCTTTACGGTTTTCGTTTTCGCCCCGGCGAGAAAGGCCAGCAAATTGATTCCGCCACCGCCCTCGCCGCCTTGCAGCAACCGCCAGACCCGGAAGAATTCCTGTGGCTGCACCTGAACCTGGCGCACGCCGCCTGCGAGCGCTGGATGCAGGCGCATTTGTCACTGCCAGAAGAGTTTTTTGAAGCCTTGCATGAGGGCTCACGCTCCACGCGCATCGAGCATGTGGACTCGGCCTTATTGGCCGTGGTCAACGATGTGGTGTTCAACTTCAGCAGCATGGTCTCGTCGGATATTTCCACGCTGTGGGTGTGCGCGCGCAGCCGCTTGCTGGTGAGCGCACGCCTGCAGCCGTTGCACTCGGTGGATAAATTGCGCTCGTCGGTGAAGGCCGGCGAACACTTTCGCTCCCCCTTGGAGCTGTTGGTGCACCTGCTGCGCGACCAGGGCGAAGTGCTGACGCAGATCGTGCGCAAGACCAGCATCAGCGTTGACCAAATCGAGGATCAGCTGTTGTCTTCGCGCCTGTCCACCAATCGTGCCGAACTGGGCGCCGCCCGCCGCGTGCTGGTGCGCCTGCAACGCCTGCTGGCTTTGGAGCCGGGCTCGCTGCTGCGCCTGCTCAATCGCCCGCCCCAATGGCTGCAAAAGGAAGACGTGAAGGAATTGCGCAAATCTACCGAAGAGTTTGCGCTGATCATCAACGACCTGACCGCCCTGGGCGAACGCATCAAACTGTTGCAGGAAGAGATCGCCGCCAACCTCAATGAACAGAGCAACCGCACGCTGTTTACCCTCACGGTGGTGACGGTGCTGGCGCTGCCGATCAATATCATTGCCGGTTTTTTTGGCATGAATGTGGGTGGGGTGCCCCTGTCCCAAGATCCGGAAGGCTTCTGGATACTGGTGGCCTTGGTCGCAACTTTTACCCTGATCGCCGGGCGGTGGGCATTCCGCAAATTCTCAAATTGAAATGCCCCCCAACTGTGGGAGCTGGCTTGCCTGCGATTGCGGTGGATCAGCCAAGGCTGATGCAAGCTGACCCGCCGCTATCGCAGGCAAGCCAGCTCCCACAGGAGTTTGCGTTTATTCAGTGATGGAAGCGTCCAGCCATCGCCCTCACGATGCTGGCGCGGCCTTGATCACTGGCCAGTGGGCATTGCGCAAATGCTCAAATTGAAATGAGCCCAACTGTGGGAGCTGGCTTGCCTGCGATGGCGGTGTATCAGCCAAGGCGATGCAAGCTGACCCACCGCTATCGCAGGCAAGCCAGCTCCCACAGGAGTTTGCGTTTATTCAGTGATTGAAGAGTCCCGTCATCGCTTTGAGCCGCTTCTTGTACACCCGCCGCGCCTCCAAAGCCTCCTCGAGGCTCACCGCCACAAACCCCGCTCGCTGGTTGGGCTGCATCTGCCCGATCAAGTCCAGGTCGGCGCTGATCACCGTGCCAATCATCGCGTAGCCACCGCCCGACACCGCATCGCGGTGCAGCACAATCGGTTCCAGCCCGGCCGGTACTTGAATCGAGCCAATCGGGTAGCAACTGTCCACGATGTTGGAAGGATCGGAGCCGGCGCCAAACGGCTGTTCCCGCAGCTGGAAGCTCAACGCGCTGCCGCCCTTGAAGCGATAGCCAATGCGATCGGCCTCGGAGCCGACCGTCCACGGCTCGGCAAAAAAACTGCTTTTGGCCTCCAAGCTCAAGCGTTCGTAATACAGCCCCGGCACCACCCGCAACGTCACATCGCCGCCGACCGAACGCCGCAACGCCATCGGCAAGCTGTTGCCCGCACGCCCGGTGCCGCTGGCGGTACCGATCGGCAATTGATCGCCCTCCTGCAAGCGTCGGCCATTAAACCCGCCGAGGGCGCCGAGGGTGTAGGTGGAGCGGCTGCCGAGCACCAACGGCACGTCGATACCGCCGGCGACGGCGAGGTAGGTGCGTGCGCCGGCCTTGGGAAACTCGAACCGCAGCACCTGCCCGGCGCGTACGGCAAAGGCGGTATCCTGATGCACCACTTCACCGTCCAGGCGCGGCGACATCAAGGCGCCGCTCAAGGCCACCAGCGCGTCCTGCTGGAACTCCAGCGCCGGCCCGATCAGCGTGCATTCCAGGCCCGCCGCGCCCACGGGATTGCCCACCAGGTGGTTGGCCGCACTCAACGCGTATTGGTCCAGCGCCCCCGATGGTGGGATGCCCAAATGGTAATAACCTTCGCGGCCCAGGTCCTGCACGGAGGTGGCGAGGCCGGGTTTGAGGACCTTGATCATGCCAGCGCCTCCTGCAGTTTTTTCGGATAGCCGATGGGGTCGGCGAGAAAGGCATCCAGGGAAAACTCCACCGGGCGAATGCGCAAGTCGAAACGCCCGGCGTCCACCTCGGCGACCGCCAGGTCATATGCCTCGCGGTCCATCGGCTTGAACTGCACGATATCGCCAGGGCGGAAGAACACCATGTGCTCCTTGAGGTACGCCAACTGCTGCGCCGGGTCGTAGATCGGTGCCGGGGTAACGCCGAACATCTGATAACCGCCCGCCCCTCGCACTGAGTAGATACAGCCAAAGCAACCGCCATGGCCCAGGGTCAGTTTCGGTGTGTCGGTGCGTGGCCGCAGGTATTTGGGCACCTGCAATTGCCGCTCGCGTTCGACCATCTGGAACATGAACGGCAAGCCCGCGACAAAGCCGACCATCGACACAAACCACGGCGCGCCACTGTGGGCGGCGATGAACGCGTCCACGTCGGCCAGGCCATTGATGCGTGCGGCGTATTCCAGGTCTGTGCCGCTGGGGTCTTGGTGGCGGTCACGAAAGCGCATCAGGGTTTCGTGGGTCCAGGGGTCGTTATAGAGCACCGGGATTTCGATGATGCGCGTGCGCAAGGTGCGCTCAGTCACCGCCTGGGCTTCGGCGCTTTGCACGGCGTCGAGCAACGCGTGAGGCGCGATGCGGTCGGGGTCGAAGCGAATCTGGAACGATGCATTGGCCAGGCACACATCCAGTACGCCTTCCAGCGCCAGGCGCTCCACCGCACGGGTCACCGCCATGCCCTTGAAAAAAGCCTCCAGGGACATGCTGTCGCTGACCTCGGCAAACAGGTGTTCATCACCGCCGAAGCTGTAGCGGATGGGGGACGTTTCAGCCATGTCTGTTCCTCTTGGAATCTTTGTAGAAAGGCAGGCAAAAAAGTAAGGGTTGGATCTTATCGGGGTGTTCTGACGTCGATACCCGCCTGGTCCAAGGCTTCACGGGTAGCCTCCACCAGATCCAGGGCGCCAGGGGTGTCGCTGTGCAGGCAGATGGAATCGAACTCGATCGCCAGGTCTTCGCCTTCGACGGTACGTACCAGGCCGGCCTGACACGCACGCAAGACCCGGGCGGCCACTGTGGCTGGATCCAGCGCCCGCACATTGCGGGTAAACACGATGGAGCCGCTCAGGTCGTATTCACGGTCGGCATAGAACTCGCGCACCACCGGCTGCCCCAGTTCCTTGGCGATGCGCCAGATCACCGAGTTGGGCATGCAGTACAGCATCAGCGTGGGCTCAATGATTTGCAGGTTCTGCACCAACAGCCGGGCGGCCTCTTCATCACGGGCCAGGTGCATGTAAAGCGCGCCGTGAGGTTTGATATGTTGCAGGGTCACGCCTTGGGCACGGGCCATTTCACGCAGGGCACCGAGCTGGTAGAGCATGTCGTCCACCAGTTCCTGGGCCGGTGCGTTGATATGCCGGCGACCGAACCCCACCAGGTCACGAAAGCCTGGGTGCGCGCCGATGGCCACACCCAGTTGCTTGGCGCGCTCGACGGTGCGGCGCATGGTGCCGGGGTCGCCGGCGTGAAAGCCGGTGGCGATATTGGCCGAGCTGATATAGGCCATCAGCTCTGCGTCGACGCCGTCGCCGATGGTCCAGGGGCCAAAGCTTTCGCCCATGTCTGAATTGAAATCCACTGCCTGCATCGGGGTCGCTCCGCCAAAGGTGATGCCCGCAAAGTAGGCCGGGGCTTGACCCCTTGGGAAGATCTATTATCAGATGGCCCATCTTCTGAAAATCAGATATCGCTCATGTCCCTCACCTTGCGTCAGGTTCGCTACTTCGTCGCCACCGCCGAGATCGGCCAGATATCCCAGGCGGCGATTCACTTGAATATTTCCCAATCGGCGGTGACCACGGCGATCAAGGAGCTGGAAGCCATGCTCGGCGTGCAGTTGTTCGTGCGCTCGGCCCAAGGCATGAACCTCACCGACGCCGGACGGCATTTTCTGAACCGTGCCTATGTGATTGTGCGCAGCGTGGAGGATGCCCTCAACAGCCCGTTGCCGGACTACCGCGCCAGCGGCGTGCTGCGGGTGGCGGCCAGCTACACGGTGCTGGGTTATTTTCTGCCGCACCATTTGCAGCGCATGGAGCATTGGCATCCGGACGTAACCATCGAGGTGTTCGAACAGGAGCGCCAGGCCATCGAACAGGGCCTGCTCGACGGTCAGTTCGACATGGCCGTGGTGCTGACCGCCAACCTTACCCACGCGGATATCGTCTCGGAAATTCTGTTCAACTCCGAGCGCCGCTTGTGGCTGCCCAGCCATCACCCGTTGTGCGAACGCGGTGCCGTGAGCCTGGCCGACGTGGCCCAAGAACCCTACATTTTGCTCACCGTCGACGAAGCCGAACACAGCGCCATGCGCTACTGGGAACAGGCCGGGCAAACGCCCAAGGTGCGGCTGCGCACCAGCTCAGTGGAGGCGGTGCGCAGCATGGTTGCCAACGGCAGCGGCGTGGCGATCCTGTCAGACCTGGTGCACCGGCCCTGGTCCCTGGAAGGCAAACGCATCGAAACCCTGACCGTGACCGACCCGGTCACACCCATGAGCGTCGGCCTGGCCTGGCACCGCGAGCGTGCGTTTACCCCAGCGATGCAAGCGTTCCGGGATTACTTCCACGACGCGTTTCTGGCGCCCCAGCAGTTGTCGGCACGCCGTTAAAGATGAGCTTGCAGGGTGGCGGTCAACCAGTCCATGAACACCCGCACTCGCAACGGCAGATGCCGCTGGCCGGCGTACAGCAACGACACATCCAAGGGCGGCGCTTGGTAGTCGGGCAGCACCGCCACCAACTCGCCGCTGGCCAATAAGTCGCGTATGCCGAGCTGCGGCACCTGAGTGATGCCAAACCCGCCCAGGCACGCCGATTGATAGGCGTCGGTGCTGTTGACCGTCACCCGGCCTGCCATCGGCAGCCGCTGCACCTTGTTGCCCACCATGTATTCGAACCCGGCCGAGCGTGCGCCCAGCGGCCGCACGTAATGCACCAACTGATGATGCGCCAGGTCTGCCAGGGTTTTGGGCACGCCATACCGTTGCAGGTACGCCGCGCTCGCGCAGTTGACCATCGGCATGCTGCACACCCGCCGCGCTACCACGGTTTGATCGGGCTGGGCGCCGACGCGCACCACGCAATCAAAACCTTCGGCGATCAGGTCCACCTGGCGATCTGAACAGCTGATCTCCATGTCGATCAGAGGATGGCGCGCCATGAACGTGGGCAAGTTCGGCAAGATCAAGCCCCGCGCCATGACGTTGGGCATGTCCACCCGTATGCGCCCGGCCAATTGGGTTTCGTCCTGACGGAACAAACCTTCCAGCTCCTCCATATGCGCCAGCAAATCCTTGCTGCGCTCATACAACACACGACCATCCTGGGTCGCCTGCACCTTGCGCGTGGTGCGTTGCAACAGCCGTGCGCCGAGCAACTCCTCCAACGCCTGCACATGCTCGGATACCGTAGAGCGCGGCAAGCCCAGACTTTGACCGGCCTGGGTAAAACTCGACAACTCAGTGACGCGTACGAAGGTGCGCAGCAACTCAAGCTTGTTCATTAGATTGTTCGCCTTATCCGGCCAGTGATTCCGATATCAGCCTGTTTATCACGTTATGGCCGGACAAATACACTCAGTCCCACTCACCCCATTCGAGGACTGCACCATGACCCGTAAAATCGCACTCATCACTGGCGCCAGCCGTGGCCTGGGCAAAAGCGCCGCCCTGCACCTGGCTGCGCAAGGCATCGACATCATCGGCACTTACCACAGCGCAGCGGCTGAAGCCCAAGCCGTGGTTGCCCAGGTAGAGGCCTTGGGCGGTCGCGCCGCCATGCTGCAGCTGGACGTCAGCCAGAGCGCAACCTTCGATGCATTCGTTGGCCAGATCGGCACCCTGCTCAAGGATGTGTTCGCCCAGGAACATTTCAACTTCCTGATCAACAACGCCGGGGTTGGCACCTACGCAAGCTTTGCCGAAACCACCGAAGCCCAGTTCGACCAGTTGGTGGCGATCCATGTGAAGGCACCGTTTTTCCTTACGCAAAAACTGCTGCCGCTGATCAGCGATGGCGGGCGCATTATCAATGTCTCCAGCGGCCTGGCGCGCTTCAGCCTGCCGGGTTATGCCGCTTACGCGTCCATGAAAGGCGCGGTGGAAGTCTTGTCGCGCTACCAGGCTAAAGAGCTGGGCCCACGGGGCATTACCGTGAACACCCTGGCACCGGGTGCTATCGCCACCGACTTCGGCGGCGGTGCGGTGCGCGATAACACCGATGTGAATGCGATGGTGGCCAATAACACCGCCCTGGGCCGCGCTGGCTTGCCGGACGATATTGGCGGGGCGATTTCGACCTTGCTGGCCGATGGCAGTCATTGGATCACCGGCCAGCGGATCGAGGCGTCGGGGGGGATGTTCCTATAAGCGACGCACGCCTACGGGGTAACTGGGGTTTTACCGGCGAATTTCTCGCGCAACACGTCATAACCCCAGTGGTACACGTAGGTGTACGGCAGGAAGAACAACAGCACGCCAATGTCGAGGATGAAGGCCTCCAGCAGGCTGATCTTCATCAAGGCGGCAATCAACGGCACTGCCAAGAGAATCAGACCGCCTTCAAACAACAGCGCGTGCAGCACACGGGTCCAACCACCGTTGTCCAGTTGCAGGCGGGTTTTAAGGCGGTCGAACAGGCTGTTGAACACCACGTTCCAGCTCAGTGCCAACAGGCTGATGCCCAGGGTCACTGCGCCCATTTCCAGCGCCGGCCGGCCGGTGATCCACACCAACAGCGGCGTGCAAATCAATAAGGCCAGCCCTTCGAAACCAAGGGCTTGAAACACGCGTTCAGTAAAGGATTTGGTAGGGGTCATGACCGGCTCCGTGAGTGACGATGGTTGCCATGATCAGGCTTTGTCTCGATACTTCATAACCAATAACCATCGATCAAGGCGATAGTCATGGCCTCCCATGAAGTGCTTCAGGCGTTTGTCCAGGCTGCCACCCAAGGCTCGTTTTCCGCGGCGGCGCGCAAGCTGGGCAAAAGCCAGTCCACCGTGAGCGCGGCAGTGGCCAGCCTTGAGATTGACCTGAACGTGGTGCTGTTTGACCGCAGCAGCCGCAAGCCGACCCTCACGCCGGCGGGGCAAGTGTTGCTGCAACGGGCTGAGCAAGTGCTGGAAGCCAGTAACCGCCTGGAGCTGGCAGCCAGTCAGTTATCGCAAGGCCTGGAGCCGAAATTGAGTATCGCCATGTCCGATACTTACCAATCCGATCGATTCGAGGTCGCCCTCACTGCCTTCGAGCAACGCTACCCGGACCTTGAGCTGGAATGCCTGATCGCGGAATGCGAAGACTTGATCGCGCTGGTGCAAAGTGGCCGGGCGCAGATCGCGTTTATCGAGAAACAAGAAGCCTACCCGCCGGACCTTTCCTTCTCCACGGTGGAGGAGCGCACGGAGATCGCACTGTTCGTCTCGCCTGGACACCCATTGGCGAGTCTGGACAAGGTTCATCCGCACACCTTGCAACAACACCGGGAGTTGCGTTTGGCGAGCATCATCAGCCCCAATGAAAACCGCGGCACGCAGCGAGTATGGTCGGCGCCGAGTTACCTGATGCTGATGGAAATGGCACAGCTGGGGTTTGGCTGGGCACCGATTCCACGCTGGCTGGTGGAGCGCTTTGGCGGTAACCAGTTGGTTGAACTCAAGGTGCGCAGTTGGCCGCGTTCGGTGGCGGTGGATGCGCTGTGGTCCCGGCACCAGCCGCCGGGGCCTGCGGGGAGCTGGTTGCTGGGCAAGATGCTGGAGTGAACGCAGTGCAATGTAGAGGGGGCCGTTAGAGAGACGTTGGCTGTCAGGCCGTCATCGCAGGCAAGCCAGCTCCCACATTGGATCGCGGGGCGTCATAACATTGTTTTGGCTATTTGAGTTCGGCGAGACGCCGCGTGATGAAGCGTTTTTCTGGCGCCTGTTGCGTCAGCGACAGCGCTTTTTCGTACGCGCTGCGGGCTTCGTCAAACCGCCCCAACTGCCGACAAAACTCCCCACGCGCCGAATGCGCCAAGTGGTAGTCCTGCAACTCACCGCGCTGCAAAAGATTGTCTACCAGCACCAACCCCGCCAACGGCCCCTGCTCCATCGCCACCGCTACCGCACGGTTCAACTCGATCACCGGCGACGGCACAGACCTGAGCAATACATCGTAGAGCCCGACAATCTGCCGCCAATCGGTCTCCCCTGCGCTGGGCGCCTCGGCGTGCACGGCGGCAATCGCCGCCTGCAAGCAATACGGCCCGAAGCGTGGCGTCATCAGCGCCTGCTCCACCAATGCGCATCCTTCAGCGATCAAGGCCCTGTCCCAAAGCGTACGATCCTGAGCGTCCAACAGCACCAGTTCGCCGCTGGCAGAAGTGCGGGCAGGCCGACGCGACTCGTGCAGCAACATTAACGCCAGCAAGCCCATGACTTCCGGCTCGGGCAGCAACTCCAGCAGCAAACGCCCCAGGCGAATGGCCTCCAAGGTCAGGTCCTCGCGGGTGAGGTCGGCACCCGCCGAGGCCGAATAGCCCTCGTTGAACACCAGGTAAATCACCCGCAGCACACTGTCCAATCGTTCGGGCAATTCGGCGCGGGACGGCACTTGATAGGGAATTTTCGCCTCACGGATCTTGCCCTTGGCGCGCACGATGCGTTGGGCAATGGTGGTGGGCGTGGCAAGAAAAGCGTGAGCGATGGCCTCGGTGCTCAGGTCGCAGATCTCGCGCAAGGTCAGCGCAACCTGGGCATCGGCCGCCAACGCTGGGTGGCAGCAAGTGAACATCAGGCGCAGGCGGTCGTCTTCCACGTCGTCATCACTCCAAGGCACGGCCTCCAACGCCTCGGCCTGCTCCTCCAATAACGGGGTAAAACGCGACTGCCGACGCAGACGGTCGATGGCTTTGAAGCGGCCGGTGGACACCAGCCACGCCCGTGGATTATCCGGCACGCCATCTTGGGGCCAGCGCTGCAGGGCGACGAAAAATGCTTCGTGCAGCGCCTCCTCGGCCAAGTCGAAATCCCCCAGCACACGAATCAACGTCGCGAGCACGCGGCGTGATTCGCGGCGGTAAATAGCGTCGATCTGCTGGGTCAATCGACCATGTCCTCGGTCACCAACTTCACCAGGCGGTCCAGGCTCTGGCCCCAGCCGTCATGAAAGCCCATGGCTTCATGGGCCTGCTTGTCCTCGGCACTCCAGTGCATGGCGCGGGCGGTATAGAGGGTCTTGCCGCCGACATCTTCAAAGGTGACTTCGGCGCTCATGAACGGCTTGCCCGAGGGCACCCAACCCGGCATGAACGCGTCGGTAAACACCAGGCGGTTGGGCGCGTCGATTTCCAGGAACACGCCCTGGGTCGGGTACTCGCTGCCATCCGGGGCGCGCATCAAGGTGCGGAACAAGCCGCCGACCCACAGGTTCATCTCGCATTCAGGGGTGGTCATGCCGTGGGGGCCCCACCATTGTTGCAGCAGGGTTGGCTCAGTCCAGGCGCGAAACACCCGGCGGCGCGGCGCATCGATCAAGCGGCTGATGGACAGTTCAAATTGGGCGGGTTGAGTGTTCACGGGAAACCTCCTCAAGTCTTTTGATTATTGTGTTGAGAGATTCAATTGGCGCACGGGGCGCACTTCCACACTGCCGACCCGGGCCGCCGGAATGCCGCCAGCCACCTGGAGCGCTTCATTGAGGTCCTTGGCGTCGATCAGGTAGAACCCGGCGAGCTGCTCCTTGGTTTCGGCAAACGGCCCGTCGGTGATCGACAGCTTGCCGTTGCGCATGCGCACGGTGGTGGCGGTGGTCACCGACTCCAGCGGCTCGGCGGCCAGCATGCGCCCGCTGGCCTGGATGGCCTCGGCGTAAGCCAGACATTCCGAGTCATGGGGGCTGTCGGGCGAAGTGTGCAACGCCTGTTCGTTGCTGTAGATCAGGCACAGGTATTTCATGGCGTTCTCCGTTTTCGGACTACTGACTATAGTTCGCGGTGCTCAAGGTTTCAGGTCGAACAACGCCGTGCCGCTTTGCATATCAAACGGCGCCGACCAGTGCTCGTGCACCACCTTCCATTGGCCATCGATGCGCTGGTAGCCGGCGGTGACACGCATCCAGCAAGCCTTCACCTCACCGTCCGGCCCGGCACCGCCGCAGTGGGCCAGCCAGTGGGCGAATGCGCTGTCTGGCGCTTCGACGACATGCAATTCATGAAACCCGAAGATGCCGGGGCCGGGGCAGTGCTCCATGCACGCCTCCCAATGCGCGCGATAGGCCGCCTTGCCCTTGAATTGCAGAGCGGTTACAGCGTCGAACGAGACGATATCGTCGGCGTAAAAGCTGACAATTTTGTCAATTTGGCGACTGACGACGGCGTCTTTCCATTGCTCGATCAGGCTCTTGATTGCAGTGCTCATGGCGATGACTCCTTGGGGTGGAAAATCACGGAAGACACCCTTAGTCGAATGGCCCCGAGGGAAATCGACATCCCCCTGAAAAATAATTTCCCGTGGCTCAAACCCGATAAACTGCCACTTCCCTTGCAGCCGTTCGGATAGTCCCATGCCAACCCGCCTCGTTGCCTACGAGGCGCTGAACGCTGTGCAACAACAGCAAGTCGGCGCCATCGAAGTTCACCCTGAACAACTGCCGTTTTGCGGTGATATGTATTGCGCCCTCAATACCCTGCTCGCCAACCCGAGCCCTGGGGTCAAGGGCTTTGCGCTGTTGGTCGACGACCTTCCCGTGGCGTTCCTGCTGCTCAAGCGACCACCGTGCCTGCCTCATTGGGCCGATGAACACAGCGCCACACTCCACGCGCTACAGGTAGACCGGCATCAGCAGGGGCGTGGATACGGCAAGATGTGTTTGCAGGCGTTGCCCGCCGTGGCGCGCGAGGCCTGGCCGCAGATCAAGGGGTTGGAGTTGTCGGTGGATGCCCACAACCTGGCGGCAATGGGATTGTATCTGGGGGCGGGATGGGTGGATCGCGGTGAGGCGTACAAGGGTCGCGTAGGGTATGAGCGCCGGTTGAGTTTCAGGTTTAATCCATAGCGGCAATGTCACGTAAACATGACTTTTAAGCGTGCATGTCGTGTTTACGTGACATCGGGTGCAGTGTCAGCCCCGCTCCCCGATCGGCAGCCAGATTTCCACCGTCCCCGTGCCCTTCCTGGCATCGAAGTCCGCGCTATAGCGCTCGAAATCCGCGCCCATGACCTTGTAGCCCGAGTGCGGCAGCCATTCGAACATGATGCGCTCGTAGGTTTGCTCAAGCGCCTGCACCGGCCCGTAGTGGGGGAACACGGCATAGTTGAGTGGCGGAATTTCGATCACCTCGAAATTGCTCGGCACGTCCTTCTTGGCCGGGACTTCAACACCTGCCAGGTAATCGAATTCGCCGTGATGCGGGTTATGGCACACCCCGTAGGTCACACCGCCGACGCGCTTCTTGATGTCCTTGATGCAGGTATCGAACAACTCCCACAGCCGTGGGATATCGCCCACGGTGGCCTTCGAATATCGCCCTTGCACCCCGGCGATCACCAGGGTCTTGCCGGCTTCCAGGCGTGGCTCCAACGGTTGTTTTGTCTGCTGATCCATACGAACAGTCTCCTTCTTATGAGGGAACAAACCCGCATCGAGTATAGGGGCATATCCGCGTTGTACTCCATGTAGAAAAATTTCCTACGCATCTGGACAACTGGCCATCATCGCCCGTATTGTCTGCCCCGCAGGCCACCGCAGTGGCCGACGTCGCTCGGACGGTTCCGGGCGCTTACGTACCTCGAGGCAACAATGGCAGACCAAGGTTCGCCGCGCCGCTTTGCGCGCATAGATCGACTCCCCCCGTATGTTTTCAATATCACTGCCGAGCTGAAGATGGCTGCGCGTCGGCGCGGCGAAGACATCATCGACTTGAGCATGGGTAACCCTGACGGCGCCACGCCTCCTCATATCGTGGAGAAAATGGTCACCGTCGCCCAGCGTGAAGACACCCACGGCTACTCCACCTCCAAAGGCATTCCGCGCCTGCGCCGGGCGATTTCGCGTTGGTACAAGGACCGTTATGAGGTGGATATCGACCCGGAGTCCGAAGCCATCGTGACCATCGGTTCCAAGGAAGGCCTGGCGCACTTGATGCTGGCCACCCTGGACCAGGGCGATACCGTGCTGGTGCCCAACCCCAGCTACCCGATTCATATCTACGGCGCAGTGATAGCCGGCGCCCAGGTACGTTCGGTGCCTCTGATACCGGGCGTGGATTTCTTCGCAGAACTGGAGCGCGCGATTCGCGGCTCGATCCCCAAGCCGAAGATGATGATCCTCGGCTTCCCGTCCAACCCGACCGCGCAGTGTGTGGAACTGGACTTCTTCGAACGGGTGATCGCCCTGGCCAAGCAGTACGACGTGCTGGTGGTGCACGACCTAGCCTACGCCGACATCGTCTACGACGGCTGGAAAGCCCCCTCGATCATGCAAGTGCCCGGCGCCAAGGACATTGCGGTGGAGTTTTTCACCCTGTCCAAGAGCTACAACATGGCCGGCTGGCGCATCGGCTTCATGGTGGGCAACCCGGAACTGGTCAACGCCCTGGCACGCATCAAGAGCTACCACGACTACGGCACCTTCACCCCGCTGCAAGTGGCGGCGATTGCGGCGCTGGAAGGCGACCAACAGTGCGTGAAGGACATCGCCGAGCAGTACCGCCAGCGTCGCAATGTGCTGGTCAAGGGCCTGCATGAACTGGGCTGGATGGTGGAGAATCCGAAGGCGTCGATGTACGTCTGGGCCAAGATTCCCGAGCAGTACGCAGCCATGGGCTCGCTGGAGTTTGCCAAGAAACTGCTATTGGAAGCGAAGGTGTGTGTGTCGCCGGGGATCGGCTTTGGTGAGTATGGCGACGATCATGTGCGCTTTGCGCTGATCGAAAACCAGGACCGGATTCGCCAGGCCGTGCGTGGGATTCGCGGGATGTTCAGGGCGGATGCGTTGGTGACTAAAGCCTGACCTGATCTACCTGAAGAAACCCAATCAATGTGGGAGCTGGCTTGCCTGCGATGGCAGTGTTGGATTCACTACCGCTATCGCAGGCAAGCCAGCTCCCACATTTGATCAGTTCCCACCCTTGCTTTGGGGTGTGGCTTACACCACCAACGACAGCAACATGATGAAGATCAGCGCCACGATCGACAGAATGGTCTCCATCGCCGTCCAGGTCTTGAACGTCTCGGCCACGGTCATATTGAAGTACTGCTTGACCAGCCAGAACCCCGCATCGTTGACGTGAGACAGGATCAACGAACCCGCGCCCGTCGCCAGTACCAGCAACTCGCGGTTAACCCCAGGGATCATCCCCACCACCGGCACCACAATGCCCGCGCCGGTAATGGTCGCGACCGTCGCTGAACCGGTGGCAATCCGAATCACCGCCGCCACCAGCCACGCCAGCAGGATCGGGTTGATCTGCGCGTTCACCGCCATATGGCCGATCACGTCGCCCACGCCGCTGGTCACCAGCATCTGCTTGAAGCCACCACCGGCACCGATGATCAGGATGATCGCGGCGGTCGGCGCAAGGCTGGCGTCGAGCAGCTTGAGGATCTGCTTGGAGTGGATGCCCTGGCGATGGCCAAAGGTGTACAGCGACAACAGCAAAGCCAGCAACAGTGCGGTGATCGGGTGGCCGATCATGTCCATCCAGTTGCGAACCACATTGCCTTCGGCGAACGCGATGTCGGCAAAGGTTTTGAGCAGCATCAGGAACACCGGCAGCAGCACGGTGACCAGGGTGATGCTGAAGCTGGGCAGCGACTTGTTATCGGTCTCGCGGGCCAGTTGGTCCACCAGTTCCTGGGACGGGTTGCCCGGGATGTACTTGGCGATGAACGTACCGAAGATCGGGCCGGCGATGATGGCGGTCGGCAGGGCGACGATCAGGCCGTACAGGATGGTCTTGCCGATATCGGCACCGAACACGCCGATGGCCAGCAGCGGGCCCGGGTGCGGTGGCACCAGGCCGTGCACCGCCGAGAGGCCAGCGAGCAACGGGATACCGATCTTGATCAGCGACACGCCGGTACGCCGGGCGACGATAAACACCAGCGGGATCAGCAACACAAAGCCGATCTCGAAGAACAGCGGGATGCCCACCAGGAACGCGGCGAACATCATGGCCCACTGGACCTTCTCTTTGCCGAAGGCGCGGATCAGGGTCTGGGCGATCTGATCGGCACCGCCGGACTCGGCCATCATCTTGCCGAGCATCGTGCCCAGCGCGAGGATGATGCCGACAAAGCCGAGCACCCCGCCGAAACCGTCCTGGAACGCCTTGATGATCTTGTCCACGGGCATGCCCGAGGTCAGGCCGAGGAAACCGGCCGCGATGATCAGTGCAATGAACGGGTGCACCTTGAACTTGGTGATCAGTACGATCAACCCAATGATAGTGACTACTGCATCTAGCAGCAGGTAAGACTCGTGGGACATGCCAAACATGGGGGGTCTCTCCTGTTTGTTGTTGTTATTAAAGCGGGTGTTGAACTTCCTGCCGGGGATAGCGCTATCTTTTCCGGCAAAAAATTAATGAGTAGGTTCAAAGCCGTGCTTGCGCCACCAGGTATGGGTCTGCGCGGCCAGCTCCTCGACGCTGTCTTCACTGGCGTTCAAGGCCAGGGTCAGCGGCTCGCCCTTGGGCGATTCAAGGGTGGCGAACTGGCTGTCGATCAGGCTTGCCGGCATGAAATGGCCGGGGCGGTGAGACACGCGGTCGGCGGCGACTTCGCGGGTCAGCTCCAGGAAGACAAAACCCAGGCCCGGCGCAGCTTCGCGCAGGTGGTCACGGTATTTTTTCTTCAGGGCCGAACAGGTCAGTACAGGATGCTCGCCCGCTTTCAACGCGCGGCGCAGTTCATCGCACAGGATGTCGAGCCAGCCGGCGCGGTCGTCGTCGTTGAGGGGGTGGCCGGCGCTCATCTTTTCGATGTTCGCGGCAGGGTGAAAGCTGTCGCCTTCAATGGCAGTGGCGCCGTTAAGGGCGCACAGGGCTTGGCTGACGCTGGACTTGCCACAGCCGGAAACACCCATGATGACCAGGGCGGTAACAGGTTGACTCATGAAACACCTCAGGACGCAGATAGCGCTACCTTTGCATAGCGTAAGGCTAGTGCAAAAACAGGCTTTTCCCGCGCCGACTTGTCATTTTTATGGAGTGACGCGTGCATCCGTTCCAACAGATTGACTTCAAGAGCTGGACAGGATCAGGCAACCCTTTATCCAAGAATTTGCAGCCCTTTGGAGACAGCGCTACCTTAGTGCCTCGATTTTTGTTTGGCAAGCCGCCTGATGACCTCCAAGAACGATAAAAATACCCGCACGACGGGCCGCCCTACCCTCAATGAAGTGGCGCGCCTGGCCGGCGTCAGCCCGATCACCGCCTCCCGTGCCCTGCGCGGTATCAGTACCGTGGCCACCGAACTGGTGGAAAAAGTGCAACAGGCCGCCGCCGAGCTGAGCTACGTGGTCAACCCCGCCGCCCGCGCCCTGGCCTCGGCGCAGAGCCATTCGGTGGTGGTGCTGGTGCCGTCACTGTCCAACCTGCTGTTTATCGAAACCCTCGAAGCCATCCACCAAGTGCTGCGGCCCAAGGGCTTTGAAGTACTGATCGGCAACTCCCATTATTCGCGCGATGAAGAAGAAGACCTGTTGCGCAACTACATGGCCTACCAGCCACGGGGTTTGTTGCTGACCGGTTTTGACCGTACCGAAAGCGCGCGACGAATGGTCGAGGCCAGCAATGTGCCCTGTGTGTACATGATGGATCTGGACCCCAATGCCGGGGTGAACTGTGTGGGTTTCTCGCAACTGGCCGCCGGCGAGACCGCGGCGGCGCACTTGCTGTCCCGTGGTCGCAAGCGCCTGGCCTATATCGGCGCACAACTGGACCAACGCACCTTGCTGCGCGGCGAAGGCTTTCGCCGCGCCTTGCAACAGGCCGGCATGTACGACCCGGCGCTGGAGCTGCTGACGCCACGCCCGTCTTCCGTGGGCCTGGGAGGCGAACTGTTTTTGCAACTGCTGGCCGCCCATCCGGATGTGGACGCGATCTTCTTCGGCAACGACGACCTGGCCCAGGGCGCCCTGCTCGAAGCCCTGCGCCATGGCATCAAGGTGCCTGAACGTGTGGCGGTGCTGGGCTTCAACGACCTACCCGCCTCGTCATTCATGGTGCCGCGCCTGAGCAGCATCAGCACGCCACGGGAAGCCATCGGGCGTCGGGCAGCAGAGCATCTGCTGACGATCATGGCGGGCAACAAGGTGGCCAAGCCAGTGGTGGATATGGGGTTTGAGTTGCAGGTGCGCGAGAGCACCTGAGCGTCGAGCCGAACGCAATCAATGTGAGAGCTGGCCATGTAGTGTCCACAAAATCAGCGCCTGGCACAGATCCCCTGTGGGAGCGGGCTTGCTCGCGAAAGCGGTGGGTCAGTCAACGCATCTTCAACTGAACCACCGCTATCGCAGGCAAGCCAGCTCCCACATTTTCGACCGTGCCCGCTTCATACCCTCGCCGCCGTGCCCGGCCCCTGCTAGATTGGTCATTCTCCAAATGCCAGGGAAGCACCATGGGCCATTCACTGAAAATCTTGGGTCGTACCTCTTCAATCAACGTGCGAAAAGTACTATGGACCTGCCAGGAATTGGGCATCGACTACGTGCGCGAAGACTGGGGCATCGGTTTCAAGCCTACCCAATCCCCCGATTTCCTCGCCTTGAACCCCAACGCCCAGGTGCCAGTGCTGATCGACGACCATGGCGTGCTATGGGAGTCCAATACCATCTGCCGCTACCTTGTCGGCCTCTATCAGCGCCATGACTTGCTACCCGTTGAGCCTGCCTTGCGTGCACGGGTCGAACAGTGGATGGACTGGCAAGCCACCGAACTCAACCCTTCGTGGGGCTATGCGTTCCACGCACTGGTGCGTCAAAACCCGGACTATCAGGACCCGCAACGCATCCAGGCGGGTGTGCAGGCCTGGAATGACAAGATGGCCCTGCTAGAACAACAGTTGACCAAGACCGGTGCCTACGTCGTCGGCGAAGAGTTCACCCTCGCTGACATCTTGATAGGCCTTTCGGTACATCGGTGGCAGATGACACCCATGGAGCGGCCGCCTTACCCCGCCATCGCGGCGTATTACCAACGCCTCAGCCAGCACGCCGGCTTCAAGACGTACGCGCTCGACGGCCACAATTAGAGAAGCAGTTGCGCACGTTAAGCTCCAAGCCCAATAGCGGTTTGGCTTAAAGCTCGAAGCTTCCAACTCGCCCAACTGAAGGTTATTCATGCCCCCACTCGCCGCTTGCGTCTCAGACCCAACCCGCGCCGCCCACATCAGCGCCCGCATCGACCGCCTGCCCGCCGTCGCCACTATTTGGCGCCTGGTGGCGTTGCTCTCCATCGGCGGTTTTTTCGAGCTGTATGACCTGTTCCAAACCGCCTATATCAGCCCTGGCCTGATCAACGACGGAATTTTTCATACCGGCAGCGAAGGTGTTTTCGGCTTTTCGGACCAAGCCGCTTTCGCCTCGGCCACGTTCCTCGGCCTGTTCCTCGGCGCCAGCCTGCTCAGCCCCATCGCTGACCGCTTCGGGCGACGCGCGATTTTCACCTTTGCGTTGGTCTGGTACACAGTGGCCACAGTGTTGATGGGCATCCAGACCTCGGCCGTGGGCATCATCTGCATGCGCTTTCTGGTGGGCATTGGCCTTGGCATCGAACTGGTGACCATCGACGCCTACCTTTCGGAGCTGGTGCCCAAGCGCATGCGCAGTTCGGCGTTTGCCTTTGCGTTTTTTATCCAGTTTCTGTCGGTGCCGGCCGTGGCGTTGATGTCGTGGTGGCTGGTGCCACAGGCGCCGTTCGGTATCGCGGGCTGGCGCTGGGTGGTGCTCTCAAGTGCGGTGTTTGCGCTGTTTATCTGGCAACTGCGCAAGCGCCTGCCGGAGTCACCGCGCTGGCTTGCACAAAAGGGACGCTTCGAAGAAGCCGACACGATCCTGAACAACCTGGAGGCACGCTGCCAAAAGGATCACGGCAAGCCGCTGGACGAACCGGAACCCGAAGCGATCAGCGTGCAGGGCAATGGCCGTTTCGCCGACATCTGGCAGCCACCCTACCGTCGCCGCGCCTTGATGCTGATCGTGTTCCATGTGTTCCAGGCTATCGGCTTCTTCGGCTTTGGCAACTGGCTGCCGGCCTTGCTCTCGGGCCAGGGTGTCAGCGTGACCCACAGCCTGCTCTATGCCTTCATCATCACCCTCGCCTACCCGCTGGGCCCGCTGTTGTTCGTCAAGGTGGCCAACCGCTTTGAGAACAAGTGGCAAATTGTCGGCTCGGCCATGGGTGCAGTGATCTTCGGCAGCCTGTTTGCCCTGCAAACCACAGCGTTAGGGCTGATTTTCTGCGGGGTGATGATCACCTTCTGCAATGCCTGGCTGAGCTTCAGTTATCACTCGTACCAGAGCGAATTGTTCCCCACCAATATCCGTGCGCGGGCGGTCGGGTTCTGCTATTCGTTCAGCCGTTTATCCACGGTGTTCAGCAGCCTGTTGATCGGTTTTATCCTCGAGCACCTGGGCACGCCGGGCGTGTTGGCGTTTATTGCCAGCAGCATGTTGATCGTGATGATTACCATCAGTTGGTTTGGGCCGCGCACGCGCAACCTGGCGCTGGAGAACATCGCTCACTGACGGCAACGGTTGGCCGCACAAGGAGAAGGCTTGCCGCGCCGACGACGCCAGCCCCAGTAAACACTGGGGTCTGGCAACCGGCACAGTATTTGCTCCAGCTGTCGCACCGTCTGTTTTCATAGGTGAACGATCATGCTGGTTAACAACACTCAAGCGGCGTCGAACGTGCAACAGATCACGCGACCCGACATGGACCCCGCCAACGCCGCCGCCAGTGCGCTGTACAGCGGCGCCCTGCAGGCTGCGCAACACAGCGTGACAGTGCCCGCCGCGCAGAGGGAATTGGACAAGGCCAGCGATCGCATCGACGAAGCCTTCGCCAAGACCCGCGTGCAGTTACAGGCCACAACTAATGGGGCGCGTACCGAGTTCACCGAATACATGAGCAAGACCCCAGCCGAACGTATTCGTGAACAGTTACTCAAGGAACAAGGGCTGACCGAAGAACAGGTGCAGGCGATGCCCCAGGACAAACAAGACGCCATCGCCAAACAAGTGGCCGAGCGTTTGAAGGAGCAGCAACAGCAGCAGGTGGCGGCGAAGGCCACTGCTTCGCCAGCCCAGACAATGAAAGAGACCCTGGCTGCGATCTGAACCTGTGGGAGCTGGCTTGCCTGCGATACAGACACCTCGGCTCATCTGATACACCGAGGTGTCTGTATCGCAGGCAAGCCAGCTCCCACACTGATCGGTTTAGCGGTCTGGCTCATGGATGACCAAGGGGCTTGAAGACAGCCTGCTGCACATCGACTTTTTTCGGGATCAGGCCGTTGGCAAAAAACAGGTCGGCGGTGCGTTGCTGGTTGGCAATGTCGATGGCCGCCAAGGGGCGGATCGGCTCGGGCGAGCGATGTTCGAAGTAGCTTTTGACCACCGCCGGTTGCAGGCCCAGGGTGCCGGCCATCAGCGTGATGCTCGCGTCAGGCTGATCAAGCGACAGGCGCTGCGCCTTGCCAAGCGTCTGGATAATCGTGGCGATGGCCTCTGGGTGCTGCTTGGCAAACGGGTGGTTGACCACGAAGAAACTGCCCGCAGGGTTCAACCCTTGCCCGTCCCGCAGCACGCGTGCCGAGCCGTCGATCACGGCGGCCGAGTAGTACGGGTCCCACACCACCCATGCGTCCACCTTGCCTTGTTCGAACGCGGCGCGGCCGTCGGAAGGCGACAGGTACACCACGTTCACATCCTTCCACTGCAACCCGGCGTGCAGCAGGCTTTTGAGGAACAGGTTGTGCGCACTGGAGCCCTTGAGCAATGCCACGCGCTTGCCCTTGAGTTCGGCCACGTTCTGCACGGTACTGGCCTTGGGCACCAGCACTGCTTCGGCCTTGCCCTCGTTGGGCTCGACGGCAAAATACTGCAAGTCGATCCCGGCCGCCTGGGCAAAGATCGGCGGGATATCGCCAATATTGCCGATGTCCAGGCTGCCGGCGTTGAGCGCTTCGATCAGCGGCGGGCCACCGAGGAATTCGGTCCACTGCACCTGGGTGCCCGGCAGTGCGGCTTCGAAGAGCTTGTGCTCACGGGCGAGCACCATGCTGACCGAGCTTTTCTGGTAGCCGATGCGCAGCGTGGAAGGTTCGGCCGCCGAGGTGGGTTGCGCCAGTACCGCCAATGCCAGCAGCGAACTGCCCAGCAGGTGTTTGATTGCTTTCATAAGTTGCCTCTTGGTGGTTCGATTCAGATTCAAAGTGAGCACCGTCAGTGTGGGATTCGAGGCCGGTAACAGCGCGGGCCATGTAGTCACTGACCGAGCGCTGGGAAATCCCCAGTTCGGCGGCGATCTGGGGGTACGTCAGGCCGTTGACGCGGGACAACAGGAACGTCGTCTTGACCTTGGCCGGCAAGCGGTCGAGCGATAGATCGATGGCTTGCAGGGCTTCGAGTACCTGCGCCCGGTCCTCGGCGCAGGCTGCATCGTCATCCAGCGCAGCGAGGTAGGCACGCTCCAGGTCACGCCGGCGCCACACCTGGTACACCAGGCGCTGGGCAATGGTGGTAAGCAATGCGCGGGGCTGTCGTATCGGCGCTACCTGGGGTGCACTCAAGAGCTGGACAAACGCGTCGACGGCGATGTCTTCGGCGTGGGCACGGGAGTTGAGGTAGCGGTGCAAGCGGCTGCACAGCCAAGGGTAATGAATGCGAAACAGTGAGCCCACGTAGTCGCTGTGAGCACGATCGGCGCCGGACATAGTGGCTCCTTCTGAGTAGGTTGCGCGGTATGTCCGGTGTTCCGGTGAAGCAATCCTAGCAAGGCTTCTTATGCTTTAATAATATTTAAAACGTATTTTTATATAACCTTATTGAAGTACCGGATAGCCGATGCTGGCGGCTTTACGCTGGTAATCCAACACCACCTGGTAGTCATCTTCGCTGGCAGGAAGCACAGCTCGGACACCGAGGGTTTGCGCCACCTGCGGCAGGTCCTGCAACGCCAGGTTCATCGCCTCACGAATCTGCGCTACCTGCGCATCGCTCAAGCCCAGCGCGCCTATGTAGGGCAAAGTCGGGCTCGGCGCGCTGCGGGCGATGACGCGCAGGCCCGCGACCTCTTCGGGGGCGAATCGGGCGAGGTAGTCGTAGGTGACGCTGTCGATTGCAGCGAGGTCGGCGCGGCCTTCACGCAGCCAGCGCAAGCTCTCGCGATGGGCACCGCTGATGCCGACGCTGGCGAAGAAACGCCCGTCGCGCTGCAACGGCGCCAGGCAGTCACGCAGCAGGTTCATGCCGCTGTTGGAGTCGTGGCCGTTGATCACGCCGCGGCTCTGGTAGAACTGCGCCAGGCGGGTACGCGGGTTGTCAGCGCGAGTCAACAGCAGGCTGCAATGTTCGCCGTGGCTGCTGTGGGCCAACTCGTAACGGGGGCGCCCAATGATGCGCACCTGGCCGCGCAGTTGGGTCATCAGCGGGTAGCCGCAGGTTTGGCTGACGAGCAATTGCGGCGCCAGCCACAGGCCGGGCAAGTCGAGGTGGTCGGCATCAAGACGATGCAGCGTCAAGCGCTCGAGGATGCGCGCCAGCCAGTGTTGATTGGCCTGCTGGATAGGCTCGGGCGCAACGTACATGCGCAGGTCGGCGTAGTGCTCACTCATGGTCGCCTCTCAGGCAAACGGGTGCCGGGGACTGTCGATGGCCTTGAGGCCGTGGCGGCTGATCAACTGGCCGTACCCTTGCACCAGGAAACCACCGCTGCGCGCCAGCCACTGCTCGCGCCGGGCACGGTACACCCTGGGCAACAGGTACCACGGCAACATCGGCAGATCGTGGTGCACCAGGTGCAGATTGTTGTTGAGAAACAGCCAGGCCCAGGGCCAGGACGCTTCGTTGAGCACTGTGCGCTGTTCCGGCCGGGGATGGGGGCGGTGCTCATAGAAGGAACGGATCGAGGCCAGGGACAAGGCTGGCACGCTGACCAGCAGCAGGTAATGCCATACCGCAAGCGCGCTGTAGTAGGCGATGAAACTCAGCATCAGCACAGTGACGGCGCCGTGGGCCAGCCACATCGGCCATACCTGGGGCAGGCGTTGAAACTCGTGACGTGCCAACCGGCCAATGGCCAACGGCGCAGCCAGCAGGAAGCGGCCAAACACGGTCTTGGTCAGCCAATGCACGCCACGTTCGAACAGCGAGCTGTTGTTCCATTGCTGCTGATTGAGGTAGCGGCTTTCCGGGTCGATGCCCGGCAGGGTCAGGTCATGATCGTTATGGTGCAACAGGTGGCTATCGCGGTACAGCGTGTAGGGATACCACACCGCGAAAGGGGCATAGCCGAGGAGTTTATTCAGCCATAACGAACGGGTCGGATGGCCGTGGAGCAATTCGTGCTGCACCGATAGCCACAGGGTCAGCAGCGGAATCAGCAGCAACATGCTCAGCCACAGGCCCAGCCACCGGCTGCCAAGGATCACCGCAAACCAGCCGGCATATACGCCGATCAACAGCAGCCAGGTCGGCCACTCGGTTCTTGCCACAAAGGTCGTCGCCAGGGCTTCGATTTCCCGGCGGTGGGTCGGATCAAGGTAATTGGCCATCGGCAGCTCAGAGCAGGTGTTTCCTGCTCTGTGCAATGAGGCGGGAAAATCTTGCAGATCGTTTGGTTCTAAGCGTGTAACTCAGTGACCGAAAAGGCCTGCTTCGGACTTTTTGGTCTTCTTGTCCGCGCGCTTTTCATCCGCGGTCTTTGCCGGTTTTTTCTTCGCGGCTTTCTTTGAATCCATACCTTTGGCCATGATGCATGCTCCACTAACAGGGGATGTAGCACTGGGTATACCACCTATTGCCCGGCAGAAGGCGCTTATAATCCCCTGCCCTGGATAACGCTTGTCTGAACCCCATGCCCCCATTGCACATCGAACCGCTGGCCGAGCCTCTATGGCCACTGCTGAACAAGTTTTACCGCAGCCACAATTCATCGATGAAAGCGCTCAAGGGCGGCCGTTTGTGGGTAGTGCGAGATGGCGAGATCGTGGCCGGCTTGTGCTTGAGCCCGGTGATGGGTGGGCAGTGGCTGACGGGGGTGTTTGTGGCGCCGACTTATCGTGGCCAGCAGCTGGCGGCGCGACTGATTGAAGAGGCCGTGGCAGGTTGTGAGGAGACTGTCTGGTTGCTGTGCCATCCGGACCTGGAAGGGTTGTATCAGGGCATGGGGTTCAGCCAGGACACGGTTTTGCCGCAATCGCTGAGTGAGCGGCTGGTGCGTTACAAGCGCAATAAACCGATGATTGCGATGGGGCTCAATGCCCCAGTCCTGAATAAACACTGATCCAATGTGGGTTCAGAAGGGCTATTCGTCAGCCGTTGGGTCCAGCTCCGGGAACATCACTTCAATAAATCCGAATTTGCTGAAGTCGGTAATCCGCGATGGGTACAGCCGGCCGATCAAATGGTCGCACTCATGCTGCACCACCCGCGCATGGAAGCCGTCGGCAAAACGTACGATCGGCTCGCCTTTGGGGTCGAACCCTTCGTAGCGGATCTGCTGGTAACGGTTCACGGCGCCGCGCAGGCCGGGCACTGACAGGCAACCTTCATAGCCCTCTTCCTGCAGCGGGCTGAGCGGTGTGATCAGCGGGTTGATCAAGATGGTCTGCGGCACAGGCGGCGCGTCCGGGTAGCGTTCGCTGGCCTCGAAACCGAAGATCACCAGTTGCAGGTCCACGCCAATCTGCGGCGCCGCCAGGCCAACGCCGCCCACGTGCTCCATGGTCTGGAACATATCGTCGATCAGTTGCCACAACTCCGGGCTGTCGAACATTTCCGGCGGCACCGGCGGGGCGATACGCAGCAGGCGCTCGTCGCCCATTTTCAGGATTTCACGGATCATTGTTCAGGCTCGGTCATAGGCTTGGAGTGGTCCCGGCCTAAGCCTGAGACGTGTTGTTTTTCATCGGTGTGGCCCGGCTCGCCTATTTCCTTCTCACCGGGGTCCTTGCCCTCGGCAGACATATGCTCGATCACCGCGTTCATCTCCGCGCCCAGCAGCAGTACGGCGGCAGAGATGTAGAAATACAGGAGCAAGACAATGATCGCACCGATACTGCCATACATGGCGTTGTAGTCCGCGAAGGTCTTGACGTAGTAGCCAAAGCCCAGGGAGGCGACGATCCATACCACCACGGCCAAGACGGAGCCGGGGGTGATAAAGCGGAATTCCTGTTCGACGTCCGGCATCACGTAGTACATGAGGGCCACGGCGAACATCAGCAAGATCACAATCAGCGGCCAGCGCAGGATGGTCCACAGCGTGACCACGAATTCCTGCATGCCGATCTGCCCGGCCAGCCACTCCATGACTTGCGGGCCCAGCACCATCAGCGCGGCGGCCGCCAGCAGCATGCCGGCGATACCCACGGTGTAGAAAATCGACAGCGGGAAACGCTTCCAGATCGGCCGACCTTCAACTACATCGTAGGCGGCGTTCATGGCGCTCATCATCAGGCGCACGCCCGCAGAGGCCGTCCACAGGGCGATAACGATACCCACCGAGAGCAAGCCGCCCTTGGACTGCTGCAATTGATCGATCACCGGGTTGACCTGTTCCAGCGCCTGGGGAGGCAACACCAGCTCCGATTGCAGGCGCAGCCAACTGAAGAAGTCGGGCAAGTGCAGGAAGCCGATCAGGGCAATGAGGAACAGCAGGAACGGAAACAAAGAGAACAGCATCTGGTAGGCCAGTGCCGAGGCGTAGGTAGGCATCTCGTCATCGACGAATTCCTTGATGGTGCGTACCAGCACCTTGTGCAGCTTGAGACCATCGAGTACTGGAAAAAGCATAGCGTCTCCTTTCGCCGCAAAAGAGGTTGAGTTCGTGGGCGACTCAGGGGCCGTTTTCTACATCAAAGTAGCCCATTTGGCGACTTTGAAACAATTTCGAAAGTTTAGTTGCAGCACCGGATACAAAAACGGCCATCCGTGGATGGCCGTCGGGCTGCTGGGGTCAGCCAGCCAGGACGTGTTACTCAGTGGCTTTTTTCACTGCGTCCTTGGTCTTGCCCACTGCTTGCTGAGCTTCGCCTTTTTTCTCTTGGATCATGCCTTCAGCACGCAGTTTGTCATTGTCTGTGACTTCACCGACGCCTTGCTTGATGTTACCGACAGCTTCGTTCGCCAAGCCCTTTACCTTATCGGAAGTGCTGCTCATGGTATTACTCCTGATAACAATCAAATGGTTTTTGGTCACTACGTAGCGGTTGACCTGAAGCGCAGCGGCAGAGTTTCAATTATTTTTGCGCAAGCATTTCATCGAAAGCGGCAGGTTTGGCTTTATGTTTTGCAGCCAACCCACGAGAATGCCCGGCACATTCAGGCTGCAACGCTGAATAACAGATCCCGTAGGAAGGTTATGAAACTCAATAAAGCACAGGCCATTGCCCGCAGAAACCAGGAACTGGGCGGTGCCGTACTCGGCGTCAACAACTGCCACTTCACCGACCTGGACCGCAAACGCAACATCTGGTGGTTCGACCTGCCGGTGGGGCGTATTGCCGTAGGCCAGTACGAGTGGATCCACCTGTTGATGCACAACGCCGACACCGACCAGTTGCTGCACCTGAAGGTGCCGACCGTGTTCCTGCGTGAAAAACTCGAAGGGCTGGTGGTACGCAATGCGGGCAAGCGCAAGCCAGAGATTACGCTGGAGCTAAGCGCGGATAAGGACTCGTTCTTGAAGGACGTACGCCCCGCCGGTGCGGGTGTGAGCTTCGCGCAGTTCGTGCTGTAACCCTGGTAACCCTGCGGGAGCGGGCTTGCCCGCGATGGCAGTGAGTCAGGCGATACAGCAGTGGCTGCTGTAGCGCTATCGCAGGCAAACCAGCTCCCACAGGGGGTAAGTGTTTCGCCAGCGCCCTCATAAGAAACCCCGCATCGGCGGGGTTTCTTATGGGTTACTTTTTAAGACCGAGTTTCTTCAGTTCTTCATCACGCAATTCACGCCGCAGGATCTTGCCCACGTTGGTGGTCGGCAGCGCATCACGGAACTCGACGGCCTTGGGCACTTTGTAGCCGGTAACGTTGGCGCGCATGTGTTCCATCACCTGGTCCTTGGTCAGGGTAGCCCCTGGCTTGACCACGATGAACAATTTGATGTGCTCGCCGGATTTTTCATCCGGTACGCCGATAGCCGCACACTGCAGCACACCCGGCAGGCCCGCCAGCACGTCTTCCAGCTCGTTGGGGTAGACGTTGAAGCCGGAGACCAGAATCATGTCCTTCTTGCGGTCGACGATACGCATGTAGCCGTCTGGCTGGATGATCGCGATGTCGCCGGTCTTCAGCCAACCCTCGCTGTCAAGCATCTCGTCGGTAGCGTCCTGACGCTGCCAGTAGCCCTTCATCACTTGCGGACCTTTCACACACAGCTCGCCAGTTTCGCCCAGTGCAAGCTCGGTGCCGTCGTCGGCGATGACTTTACACGCGGTGGAAGGCACCGGAATGCCAATGGTGCCGATCTGGATGTGCTGGATCGGGTTGACCGTAGCCACCGGGCTGGTTTCGGTCATGCCGTAGCCTTCGCAGATCGCGCAGCCGGTCACAGCCTTCCAACGCTCCGCCGCAGCCAGTTGCAACGCCATGCCGCCCGACAGGGTGACCTTCAGCGCAGAGAAGTCCAGCTTGCGGAAACCCTCGTTGTTGCACAGTGCCACGAACAGGGTGTTGAGGCCGACGAAGCCGCTGAACTTCCACTTCGACAGTTCCTTGACCATCGCCGGCAGGTCGCGCGGGTTGCTGATCAGGATGTTGTGGTTGCCGATCAGCATCATCGCCATGCAATGAAAGGTGAAGGCATAGATATGGTAGAGCGGCAGCGGCGTGATCAGGATCTCGCAGCCTTCGTTGAGGTTGGAGCCCATCAGCGCCTTGCATTGCAGCATGTTGGCGACGAGGTTGCGGTGGGTCAGCATCGCGCCCTTGGCCACGCCGGTGGTACCGCCGGTGTATTGCAGCACGGCCACATCGCCGCTGGCCGGGCTGGCATCGTTGACCGGCTGGCCATGGCCCTTGGCGAGTACGTCGTTGAACTTGATGGCGTGGGGCAGATGATAGGCCGGGACCATTTTCTTCACGTACTTGATCACGCTGTTGATCAGCACGCGCTTGAACGGCGAGAGCAGGTCGGCAACTTCGGTGACGATCACGTGCTTGACGGCGGTCTTGGGCACGACTTTTTCAGCCAGGTGCGCCATGTTGGCCAGGCAAACCAGGGCCTTGGCCCCCGAATCATTGAATTGGTGTTCCATCTCCCGCGCGGTGTACAGCGGGTTGGTGTTGACCACGATCAGGCCGGCGCGGATCGCACCGAATACAGCGACGGGGTATTGCAGAACGTTGGGCAGTTGCACGGCGATTCGATCGCCAGGCTTCAAATCGGTATGCTGTTGCAGATACGCGGCGAATGCGCCGGACAATTCGTACAGTTCACCGTAGGTGATTGTCTTGCCCAGGTTGCTGAAAGCCGGTTTGTTGGCGAAGCGCTGGCAGGACTGCTTCAGTACCGCCTGAATATTCGGATACTCGTCTGGATTGATCTGTGCAGCAATCCCGGCGGGGTACTTATCCTTCCAAAAGTCTTCATTCATGGAAGCCCACTCCTCAGCGACGCGAATTCATCATCGCATTTGATGCGATTATTATTGGTGTATGTTTTTAGGTGAGTCTGGCGCTTTCAAGCAGGCCTAGAAGTCACAAAGCGCGCCGAGAGTAGCAGCTTTGCCAAGGGCCGCCTAGAGCCAAAAGAGGGCCCTACAGTCATAAGCATGACTCAAGAACATCCAATGGTCACTTTTAGAGCAAAAATTCTATAACGCCAGAAATGGCTCTAGAACAGGCTCTCAAGGGCGAAAAATACAGTGTGGGAGCTGGCCTGCCTGCGATAGCGGTGGATCAGTCAATTCAACAGGCGACTGAAACACTGCTATCGCGGGCAAACCAGCTCCCACATTTTTGTACCCTATTTCAATTCAAGCGATGTCGCGCAACTCCCGGCGCAGAATTTTCCCCACCGGCGTCATCGGCAACGACTCTCTCAACACAATATGCTTGGGCACCTTGTACCCCGTGAAGTTGGCCTTGCAGTACGCCTTCAGTTCCTCGAGGCTCACCCCCTGGGCCCGTGCCACCACGAACAGCTTTACCGCCTCCCCCGTGCGCTCGTCCGGTACGCCGATCACGGCGCAGTTGGCCACGGCCGGGTGGGCCATGATCACGTCTTCAATTTCGTTGGGGTACACGTTGAAACCCGAGACGATGATCAAATCCTTCTTGCGATCCACAATACTGATATAGCCATCGGTGTCGATCACCGCAATGTCACCGGTCTTCAACCAGCCATCGGCGTCCAGGGTTTCGGCGGTGGCGGCCGGTTGCTGCCAGTAGCCCTTCATCACTTGTGGGCCCTGGATGCACAGCTCGCCGCGCTCGCCCAATGGCAGTTCTTGCCCCAGGTCATCCACGACTTTCATCGCCGTACCCGGCACCGGGATGCCCACGGTACCCAGGCGCGACAGGCCCCCATAGGGGTTGGTACTGGCCACTGGCGAGGTTTCGGTGAGTCCGTAGCCTTCGCCGATGGCGCAGCCGGTCACCGCCTTCCAGCGTTCCGCCGTGGCCTTGACCAGGGCGGTGCCGCCGGAGTTGGTAATCTTCAGGTGGGAGAAATCCAGGGTCTTGAAATCCGGGTGGTCCATCAGCGCCACAAACAGTGTGTTGAGCCCCAACAGGCCGGAGAACTGCCACTGTTTGAGCTCCTTGATAAACCCGCCGATGTCCCGTGGGTTGGTGATCAGCACGTTGTGGTTACCGGAGACCATCATGCACATGCAATTGGCCGTGAATGCATAGATGTGGTACAGCGGCAGCGGTGCAATCATCACCTCCTGCCCTTCCTTGATCAGCGGATGGCCGTCGTCGCCCAGTTGCGACATGCACGCCCGCACTTGCTGCATGTTCGCCACCAGGTTGCCGTGAGTGAGCATCGCGCCCTTGGCCAGCCCAGTGGTGCCGCCGGTGTATTGCAGCACGGCGACGTCGTCCAGGGTCACCGGATGGCGCGTCACTCCAAGGCCCGCGCCCATGCGCAGGGCGCGCTTGAACGACACCGCCCGTGGCAGGTGATAGGCCGGGACCATCTTCTTCACCTTGTCGACCACGGTGTTGACCAGCCAGCCTTTAGCGGCGGGCATGAAATCGCCCATCCTGGCTTCGATCAGGTAGTCGATCTCCGTATCGGTGCACACCTCCTGCACACGTGAACCGAACAGGTTGAGGTAGACCAGCGCCCGCACACCGGCATCCTTGAACTGATGGCGCATCTCGCGCGGCGTATAAAGCGGGTTGGTGTTGACCACGATCAGCCCGGCGCGCAGTGCGCCGAACACCGCAACCGGGTAATGCAGCACGTTGGGCAGCTGCACCGCGATGCGCTCGCCGGGCTTGAGGTCGGTGTGCTGCTGCAGGTAACCGGCAAACGCCGCACTCTGGCGCTCAAGCTCGGCGTAGGTGAGGGTAATGCCCATGCTGCTGAATGCCGGACGGTCGGCAAAGGTCTTGCAGGAACGCTCGAAGACCTCGATCACCGACTTGTAGGTGCTGAGGTCGATGGCATTGGGGACTCCCGCCGCGCGTTTGTCATTCCAGAAATCAGGTTGCATTATTCTTGTCCTCTTTACCTGAGTGTGTCCGGCCGCTGCCATGCAGATGTGCAGCAATAAGAAGCGGAGCTTTGGGGAAGTTAGCAGCTATGGCCAAACAGGCAAGACGCTGAACTGTGTCATTGATTGTATGAATCTTGTACCTAAGGCGTAGGCAGATACCCCGCCTCACGCCGGATGAGCTATACAATGCCACCACCCTGAGCAAAGGAAGCCGCCATGAACCACAGCACCTTCTGGCTGACCGCGAACGACCACACCCGTCTGTACGTCAACCAATGGATGCCCGACGGCCCGCCCAAGGCCGTGGTGATGATTTCCCATGGCATGGCCGAGCACGGCGGTCGCTATGCGCGCCTGGCGCAGGCGTTGTGTGGCGCAGAGTATGGCGTATATGCGCTGGACCAGCGTGGGCATGGCCGTACCGCCGAGGCCGGCACCGTTGGGCTATATGCTGAAACGGATGGCTGGAACAAAGTCGTGGGCGATCTGGCCAGCCTTAATCAGCACATCGGCCAACAGCACCCCGCGCTACCGATCATCTTGCTGGGCCACAGCATGGGCAGCTATATCTCCCAGGCATACTTGCTGCATCACAGCGCCAGCTTGCATGGCGCAATACTCAGCGGCTCGAATTTCCAACCGGTGGCCCTCTACCGTGCAGCGCGAATCATTGCGCGCATCGAGCGTGCACGCCAAGGCCTGCGAGGGCGCAGTGCGTTGATCGACTTCTTGTCGTTCGGCTCATTTAACAAAGCCTTCAAACCCAATCGCACCGCCTTTGACTGGCTCAGCCGCGACCCGGTTGAAGTGGACAACTACATCAACGACCCACTCTGTGGCTTTCGTTGCACCAATCAACTGTGGATCGACCTGTTGGGCGGCTTGCAGCAGATCAGCAAAGTCTCCAACCTGGCGCAGATTGATCCCGGCCTGCCGATCCTGGTGATGGGCGGCGATCGTGATCCGGTGAGTGAAGGCAAGCGTCTCAAGCACCTGGCCCACGCCCTGCGTGAGGCCGGTTGCCAGGACGTGCAATTGACGCTTTACCCGCAGGCGCGCCATGAAGTATTCAACGAAACCAACCGTGATGAAGTCACCGCCGACCTGCTGACCTGGCTCGACCAGGCGCTGGCGTTGCGCAGGCCCACCCGCTGCGAATAGTTTTTGCTTTAAAATCAGCCGATTAATTACCGTTAAGCCACAGGATGCACGTTGAGATGACCCAGGTAACCAACACCCCGTACGAAGCGCTTGAAGTGGGCCAGACTGCCAGCTTCAGCAAAACCGTCGAAGAGCGCGATATCCAGCTGTTCGCCGCCATGTCGGGTGACCACAACCCGGTGCACCTGGACGCTGAATACGCCAAGGCGACCATGTTCAAGGAGCGAATTGCCCACGGCATGTTCAGCGGCGCGCTGATCAGCGCGGCGGTGGCCTGCGAGTTGCCTGGGCCAGGCACGATCTATATCGGCCAGCAAATGACCTTCCAGAAACCGGTGAAGATCGGCGACACCCTGACCGTGCGTTTGGAAATCCTCGAGAAACTGCCGAAGTTTCGCGTGCGCATTGCCACTCGGGTGTTCAATCAGCGTGATGAGTTGGTAGTCGATGGCGAGGCGGAAATTCTGGCGCCACGCAAACAGCAAGTCGTGACCCTGACCGAGCTGCCGCCAATCAGCATCGGCTGATCTACATTCCAGCCTTTGCATAAAAAAATGTGGGAGCGGGCTCGCCCGCGAATGCGGTGTATCAGCCAATACAACAGTGACTGATCCACCGCTTTCGCGAGCAAGCCCGCTCCCACACTAGGTCCAGCGTAGGTCTTACCTCAGGTCTTACGACTGAGCGCGAGCCTGGTTACGCAGGGCTTTTACCTGGTCGTGGTTACGCTGTACACCGTGGTACTGACGCTCAACCAAGTCACGAATGCCCACCAGGTTGTGCTTGTTGATCTTCTCGATCGCTTCCTTGTAAGCCTTCAGTGCGTGGTCTTCACCGCGCTCGGCTTCGTTCAATACGGCCTCTTCGTCCTTGCCGGTGACCATCGACTTCACGTCGACCCAGCCACGGTGCAAGGCGCCGGCCATGCTGCCGGAATCTTCAGGATCGCCACCCAAGGCACGCACAGCAGTTTTCAGTTCAGCAGCGGCTGTCGCGCAATCAGCGGAGCGCTTTGCAAACAGGGCCTTGAGTTCTGGATGCTTGATGTCTTCAGCGCATTCCTTGAAACCCTTTTGGCCGTCGATGCTGGTCTCAATCAGGTCGTTCAGTACGGAGATCGATTCTTTGTTGATATCAGTCATTTTTCAATTCCTTGTACGGGTTAGAAGGTTGCCTTGGTTATTGCAGCGCCCGTGCCAGGTTTAGAAAAATTATTTTTGTGTTTATTTTCAATATCTTACGAATTATTGAACCATCTGTATGTTGGTTATTTGCATGATCTGTCATTTGGCCTTCATGCAGAATGCCTGTATTTTCGAAAGCCTGGCCTCAACCCTACGACGCTCATGAATCCCGAAAAACTCGAACTGCTGATCACCCGTCAAATGCCCTTTGGCAAATACAAAGGCCGGATCATTGCCGACCTGCCCGGGCCCTACCTGAATTGGTTCGCCCGTGAAGGTTTCCCCCACGGGGAACTGGGCGGTTTGCTGGCCTTGATGCAGGAAATCGACCACAACGGCCTGTCCGAATTGCTTGAACCACTGCGCGCCAAACATGGCAGACCCGCCCCCCGCCACTGAGAGACTCACCATGCCAAGGAATGCCGATAACGAACCGCACTGGCACGCCATCGCCCAGCGCTATGAATACGAGCCCGGCCCGATCAACCTGGAAAACGGCTACTTCGGGCGCATGAGCCGGGCGGTGCAGGCCCAGTACCTTGAGCACATCAGCTTTATCAACCGCAGCAACTCTGTGCATGTGCGCCAGCGTTTTGAACAGGGTGAAAACAACGAGATACGCCGCCAGTTGGCCGGGTTGATTGATGTCGACCCCGAATCGGTCGCTTTCACCCGTAACGCTACCGAAGCCTTGCAGTCACTGATCCGCAACTACAACCGCCTGCAACCCGGCGACCAGGTGCTGATCAGCGACCTGGAATACGACACGGTCAAAGGCGCCATGCGCTGGCTGGCAGCGACTCGCGGCGTGGAAGTGATAGAGGTGGCCCACACCCACCCGGCCAGTTTCGACAGCCTGGTGCAGACTTATCACGATGCGTTTGTGCAGTACCCGCGTCTGAGATTAATGGCCTTGACCCATGTGACCCACCGTACGGGCCTGGTCATGCCGGTTGCGGCCATTGCCAAGGCCGCGCGCGAACGCGCAATCGACGTGATCCTCGACGGCGCCCACGCCTTGGGCCAGATCGACTTCAACCTGGCCGAACTGGGCATTCAGTTCGCAGGCTTCAACCTGCACAAGTGGATCGGCGCGCCGCTGACCCTGGGCTTTTTGTACATCGCACCGGAGCGCCTGGCCGATATCGACCCGGATATGGGCGAGTTTCACTACCCAGCCACCGATGTGCGAGCGCGTACGTCCTACAGCACGCCGAACTTTCCGGCGCTCATGACCTTGCCCCTCGTGTTTGAAGAGCATCGACAGTTGGGTGGCGCTGCGGCCAAGGGCGCACGCGTCAATTACCTGCGCAACCTGTGGGTAAACCAGGTACGGCCGCTGCCGGGGATTGAAGTACTGACCTCGGATGACCCGCGACTGTACTGCGGGATCACAGCCTTCAAGCTCATCGGGCGTGATCAGCAGACGATGGTGGACCGGTTGCTCAAGGAGCACGGCCTGTTCACCACCACGCGCACGGGAGCAGCGTTTGGCACCTGTATCCGGGTGACGCCGGGGCTGTTGACGTCGGCGGCGGACATCAATGCGCTAGTCCATGCGATCACCAAACTAAACACCGTTTAAAACTGTAGGAGCTGGCTTGCCTGCGATAACGGTGTATCAGCCAAAGATGGGCTAACTGATAAAGAGCTATCGCAGGCAAGCCAGCTCCCACCTTCAAAGCGGCGATGTGCTTGAGGTTTTTTTACAGGCAAAAAAAAGCGGCACACCGACCAAGTGCGCCGCAAAAATGCCGTTAAGCACAGCAACAACGATTCGATAAATCAGTTCAGTCCAGCAGCGCCAGCGCCTGGGCAGTGACTTCCTGGATACGCGCCCAGTCGCCGTTCTTGACCCACTCCGGATCCAGCATCCAGCTGCCGCCCACGCACATCACGTTTTTCAACGCCATGTAGCTCTTGATGTTGGCCGGGCCAACACCGCCAGTCGGGCAGAATTTGACTTCGCCGAACGGGCCGCCGAGAGCCTTGATGGCAGCAACACCACCGCTGACTTCAGCCGGGAACAGCTTGAAGCGGCGATAACCCAGGCCGTAGCCTTCCATGATGCCGGAGGCGTTGCTGATGCCCGGCAACAGCGGGATCGGGCTGTGTACCGAGGCTTCCAGCAAGTCACGGGTGATGCCGGGGGTGACGATAAATTGCGAGCCTGCCACTTCTGCCGCTTCGAGCATGTGACGGTCGAGCACGGTACCGGCACCGGTGCACAGCTCAGGACGTTGCTCGCGCAAGACCTGAATGGCCTTGAGGCCGAACTCGGAACGCAGGGTCACTTCCAGCGCGGTCAAACCGCCAGCGGCCAGGGCGTCGGCCAACGGCAGGATGTCCTGCTCGCGGGCGATGGTGATCACCGGCAGGATCCGCGCCTTGGCGCAGAGGCTGTCGATCAAGGCAACTTTATCCGCCATGGACACGGTCGGTTGAGGGCTTTTCATAGCGGCTGATCCTTGGCTCATGGGCACCAGTAAATCTCTAGAGTAGGTTGCAAAAACGCGCGAATCGGCATGGCAGCAACATCGTCGCTGGCCAGCGCGGCGCTCAAGGTGGTCAATTTCGAACTGCCGGAAATCGACAGCACGGTGTAGCTGGCCGTGGCCAGCAGCGCACGACTCATGGTCAGGCGCTGGTGCGGCACAGTGGGCGCCAGCATCGGCCAGCAACGGCGGGTACCGTCGGCCTTCAGCGCTTCGCTCAGGTTAGGGCTGTTGGGGAACAGCGATGCGGTGTGGCCGTCATCGCCCATGCCCAGCACCAGCACATCAATGGCTGGCAACTCGCCCAGCAGGCGATCGGCCTGCTCGGCAGCGTCTTCAAGATTGGCAGCGGGGCTGTACAGGCTCAAGAACTTCGCCTTGGCCGCCGGACCTTGCAGCAAGTGTTGCTTCAACAGGCCAGCATTGCTGTCGGCATGTTCGACCGGCACCCAGCGTTCATCGGCCAGGGTGATGGTGACCATGGACCAGTCCAGGCCCTGCTTGGCCAGGTTCTGGAAAAACGCCACGGGGCTGCGGCCACCGGACACCACCAACGTGGCCTCGCCACGGGCGCTGATGGCCGAGCGCAGTTGTTCAGCCACGTCATTGGCCAGGCCATCGGCCAGCAGCGCAGGCGTACGGTACTCATGGGCAGTGACGCCCTGAGGCAGTTTCAATTCAGATATCGCCATACCACGACCTCCCATCCCGCGTGATCAGTGCAATGGAGCTCATCGGCCCCCAGGACCCCGCCGCATAAGGCTTGGGCGCATCACCGGATTTTTTCCAGCCGGCGATCAACTGGTCACACCACTTCCACGCGGCTTCGATTTCATCTTTGCGAACAAACAGGTTCTGATTGCCGCGCATCACTTCCAGCAACAATCGCTCGTAGGCATCGGGGATGCGTGCGCTGCGATAGGTGTCGGAAAAATTCAATTGCAGCGGTCCGCTGCGCAGTTGCATGCCTTTGTCCAGGCCCTGCTCCTTGGTCATCACACGCAGGGAAATACCTTCGTCCGGCTGCAGGCGGATGATCAGCTTGTTGCTGATCTGCAGACGCTGCTCCGGGGCGAAGATGTAGTGGGACGGTTCCTTGAAGTGAATGACAATCTGCGACAGTTTTTGCGGCATACGCTTGCCGGTACGCAGGTAGAACGGCACGCCGGCCCAGCGCCAGTTACGGATATCGGCACGCAGGGCAACGAACGTCTCGGTGTCGCTCTGGGTGTTGGAGTTGTCTTCTTCCAGGTAACCCGGCACGGCTTTACCAGCGCTGTAGCCGGCGATGTACTGGCCACGGACTACCTGAGTGGTCAGGCCCTCGGGGCTGATCGGCGCCAAGGCCTTGAGCACCTTGACCTTCTCGTCGCGGATGCTGTCGGCGGACAGGTCGGCGGGCGGGTCCATGGCAATCAGGCAAAGCAGTTGCAACAGGTGATTCTGGATCATGTCGCGCAGTTGGCCAGCCTTGTCGAAGTAACCCCAACGGCCTTCGATGCCAACCTGCTCGGCCACGGTGATTTCCACGTGGGAGATGTAGTTCTGGTTCCACTGGGTTTCGAACAGGCTGTTGGCGAAACGCAGGGCGATCAGGTTCTGCACCGTCTCTTTGCCCAGGTAGTGGTCGATGCGGTAGGTGCGGTTTTCCGGAAAGAACTGCGCCACGGCGTCGTTGACCTTGCGCGACGACTCCAGGTCCGAACCGATGGGTTTTTCCAGCACTACGCGGGTATTTTCCGCCAGGCCGACCTTGGACAGGTTTTCGCAGATCGCGCCGTACACCGCCGCCGGGGTGGCGAAGTAGGCAATCAGGCGTTGCTCGCTGCCGGCTTTTTCGGCCAGGGCGACGTAGTCGTCGGCCTTCATGAAGTCGACATGCACATAAGCCAGGCGTGCGAGGAAACGCTGGGCCACGGCTTCGTCGAGCTCTTTGCCGACGTATTTACGCAATTCTTTTTCGATATGGGCCAGGTGTTGCTGCTCGGAGCCGGCTTCACGGGCCAGGGCCAGGATGCGTGTGTCGTCGTGCAGCAACCCGGCGCCATCGAGTTGATAAAGGGCAGGAAATAACTTGCGCAGCGCCAGATCACCCAAGGCGCCAAACAGGGCAAAGGTGCAGGGTTCCACGGTTATCGAAGGCATGATGTTTGTTCTTTTATCAAGTTAAGCTACAAATACCTTTTTTCAAGGCATCACTCAAGGAAAAATGTAGTAATAACCACAACATTTTCCCGAAATACGCATTGCGAGTGGTGGTGTTCAGCTACCCTCAGTAGGATAGGCCACCGCGAAAAGCCACTCATCGATTGGTTACCGCCTTTTTATTTGCATCGTCGCCCGAAGGAAAGACTGAATGGACCGCGTGCGAAATCTTCTGGAACAGATCCGGAACCGCCTCGAAGAATTGAACAAGGCCGAGCGCAAAGTCGCTGAAGTGATCCTGCTCAACCCGCAGCAGGCCACACGCTTCTCGATCGCCGCCCTCGCCCAGGCCGCCTCGGTCAGTGAACCGACGGTCAACCGCTTCTGCCGTTCGTTCGGTGTCAGCGGTTACCCTGAACTCAAATTGCAGTTGGCGCAAAGCCTGGCCAGTGGCGCCGCGTATGTCAGCCGCGCCGTGGAGGCCGATGATAACCCCGAGGCCTACACCCAGAAGATCTTTGGCAGCGCCATTGCCTCCTTGGACAGTGCGTGCCAGGCCCTGGACCCGGCGCTGATCAGCAAGGCCGTGGACTTGTTGATCCAGGCGCGGCAAATCCACTTCTTTGGCCTCGGCGCTTCGGCCCCCGTAGCCATGGACGCGTTGCACAAGTTCTTCCGCTTCAACCTGGCGGTGACCGCCCACGCCGACGTGCTGATGCAACGCATGATCGCCTCGGTGGCGCACACTGGTGAGTTGTTCGTGATCATTTCCTACACCGGCCGTACCCGCGAACTGGTGGAAGTGGCGCGTATCGCTCGGGAAAACGGTGCGTCAGTGCTGGGCGTGACCGCCGAAAACTCGCCGCTGGCCAAGGCCAGTACGGTGAGCCTGAACATCCCGTTGCCGGAAGACACGGATATCTACATGCCGATGACTTCTCGGATTATCCAATTGACGGTATTGGACGTGTTGGCAACGGGTATGACCCTGCGTCGCGGAGTGGATTTCCAGCCGCATTTGCGCAAGATCAAAGAGAGTTTGAATGACAGCCGGTATCCGGTTGGGGATGAATTCAACTAGCAGGCAGCTCTACCAGCAGTACCGGCGCTATCGCAGGCAAGCCAGCTCCCACAGGGGAATGCATTCCAAAGGTGGGAGCTGGCTTGCCTGCGATAGCGCCATCAGCCACACCGCTAAACCCCTGCCCTGGCCTGCAAACTCAAGTGGGCCCTCTCCCCCGGCGCCAGGCTCGCCGCCGCCATCGCCGCCTCTACGCACACAAACCCCGACGCTTCGTTAAAGCTCACGCCCAACAGCGGCCGGCTCCCCGGGTGCCACACCACCGTATCGGCGCTGTCGCCGGTGTCGATGCACAGTTCACGCTGCCAGGCGTGGTCCTTGAGCTGCAATTCGCCCTCATGCTGGAACACCCGCTGGCATCCGCCATCGACCCGCAATTCACCTTCCTGCTGGCAAACCTGGCGATTGAGCTGGTCGTAACCTTGTGCTCCTTCGAGCCCAGACAGCGCTACCTCATCGACGTGACCAATACGCCAGTAAGCGTGCAATGCATGGCTCAACTGGCACGGCAGCTCGTCGTGATGCTCGGTGCTCAGGCGCAGTTCCAGGGTGTCACCCAGGTGCGCGTGCAAGTCCACCTGCCAGTCGCACAGCTGCAATTGCCAGTGCAGGCGCACGCCGTCGTCATCGGTGCTGCTGTCGAGCAGTTTCCAGTCGATCAAGCGGGCCCATCCGTGGGACGGCCAGGCATTTTCGCTGGGGTGGCGGCCATACCACGGCCAGCACACCGGTACGCCACCACGGATAGCCCCGACTTGCGGCCATTTGGCGGCACACCACAGCCACGGCTTCTGGCCCGTAGGTTGAAAGTGCAGCAATTGCGCGCCCTGGCGACTGAACACCGCCTGGCACAGGGGGTGGTCGATCACCAACACATCGCGCATCTGAAAGCGCTCCCAGGCGAACACCGGACGCTCGCGCAGGGATTTGAAAAAGCGTTGCAGCGGTTGCTCGTGCATGTGCCCAGGTCCCGAATATCACAGTGCCACGCAAAAAAAAGCGGATAGCCATGGCTACCCGCAAATGCGCACAGAGAGAGGAGCTTATCGCAACAGCGTTAGAACGTAGACTGAATTTTCAGGCCCGCTACCAGCGCGTTGTCGACTTTATCCACGCCGCCAGGCTGGACAACGTACTGCAGGTTCGGACGCACAGTCAGCCAGTTGGTGACGTGGAAACCGTAGTTGAGTTCGACGTTGTATTCAGTCTCACGAATCGGCGTGTACAGCGGATTGTCGTAGTCGCTCACACCATTGGCGGCGTTGAGCAATTGAGAGTTCTTCTTCACGTCATCGTTGACATGCAGGCGAGCGACGCCAATGCCGACGTCATCTTTTGGACGCGCGTCGAATGGGCCTTTGTACACGAGCATCAACGACTGGTAGTTGTCGACCAGGTTGGTTTCCTTGTCATGGAAGGTCGCGTTGGCTGCAATGTTCAGGCCACGGGAAGCGTCGCCGTTATGGGTGGTGAGTTGCTGTTGCGCAACGAACCAGTAGCCTTTCTTGCTGCTGCGGGTACGGAAGTCGGCGCCGCTGAGGACCGCATCGTTACCGTTGACGTCTTCACGTACATCCGGAGCATCGGCCGCACTTTTATAGAAACCCACACGGTATTCGCCCGGCAGGTTATTAACCTTCGGCGACCAGACCAATTCCACCGGAATCACGGTGCCCTTGGTACCACTGCCGCTGAGTTTGAAGCCGTTGCCGTGCTCCAGCTGCGACGGGTTCTGGTTGTAGGCACCGATTTGCGCATACAGCTCAGGCGTGATGTTGTATTTCACGCGGATAGCGGCCTGGGCGACCGGCCAGTTGTACCAGGTATTGACGTAGTTACCGACCTGCGAGCCGCAGAACGACAGGTTCTGGAAGTCACAAGGGAAGGTGTTGAAGTCTTCGCCTTCACCGAAGTAACCGAGCTTCACGTCCAGCTTGTTGTCGAACATCTGGTGCTGAATCCAGAACTGGGTCAGACGCACCATGTGGCCACGGCCATACACTTCTTGCGAGGAACTCAAGGTGCCGGCACGCGGGTCGCCAATGCGGTCATTGGAGATGTTCTGGCCATTACGATTGGTCAACTGGATCTTGGCCTGGGTGTTATCCCAGCCCCACAGTTTTTGCAGGTCCAGCGCCACGCCCAGACCGAACTGGTCGGAGTAACGACCGGTCTTGTCGTCGTTGTAGCCGCCGTGGGCGTTGTAGCCCATCTCGCCCACGTAGTCAGCCTTGATGTCGATACCTTGCTCGATCAGCTTGGTACGCTCGCCGCCCCAATCGCCGGTCATCCACTTGGAATCGGCGCTGAATGCATCGGCCGCCATCGCATTGGCGGACAATACAAGGGCTGCTGCCGCTGACAGTTGGCAGATCAGCCGGGTGTTGTTGTGTTGCTTTTTCATCCCTACATCCTCGTCTTTATTGTTATTAAACTGTTTTTATCTAACGCGGGTTACATTTTTTAACTAAAACAATCACTTATCTTGCTTAACGGCCCTTGAACTGGGTCACATTGTCGGCATGCCCCTGTGCCGGCAATGAAGCCACTGCGCCCAACCGCTCACCGGTCTTGGCGTCAAACAGCAATACCTTGGCCGGGTCGAACTGCAAGGTCAGGGTCTCGCCCACTTGCGGCGCCACGTCCGGCGCCAAACGGCAGCAGACCTTGGTGTCGTTGAGCTGCACAAACACCAGGGTGTCCGGGCCGGTAGGCTCGGTCACCTGCACTTCGGCGCGAATGCTCGACGAGCCGTTGCCCTCGCCCGCTGCCAGCACGATCTGCTCCGGGCGCAGGCCCAGGATCACATCGCGGTCTTCCAAACCGGCGTCATTCATGCCCAGCGGCAACTCGCAACGGGCCTGGCCGCTGTCGAGCAGCGCGACCAGACCACCGTTCTGGCGTTTTAGGCGCATGGGAACGAAGTTCATCGGTGGTGAACCGATAAAGCTTGCCACAAACAGGTTGGCAGGGTCGTTGTAAATTTCCTTCGGGGTGCCGAATTGCTGAATGATGCCGTCCTTCATCACCGCCACTTTGTCGCCCAGGGTCATCGCTTCGATCTGGTCGTGGGTCACGTAGACGGTGGTGGTTTTCAGACGCTGGTGCATCAGCTTCATTTCGGTACGCATCTCGACCCGCAGCTTGGCGTCGAGGTTGGACAGCGGTTCGTCGAACAGGTAGATCTTCGGTCGACGCGCCAGGGCACGGCCCATGGCCACGCGCTGTTGCTGGCCACCGGACAACTGGCCCGGCTTGCGGTTGAGCAGGTGTTCGATCTGCAGCAACTTGGCCACGCGCGCCACTTCGGCGTCGATGTCGGCTTGCGGCATCTTGCGGATCTTGAGGCCGAACTCGATGTTCTCGCGCACGCTCATGGTCGGGTACAGCGCGTAGGACTGGAACACCATGGCGATGTCACGGTCCTTGGGGCTCATGCCGCTCACGTCTTGATCACCGATCATGATCGCGCCGCCGGTGATGGTCTCAAGGCCGGCGATGCAGTTCATCAGCGTGGATTTACCACAGCCCGACGGGCCGACCAGGATGAGGAACTCGCCTTCCTTGATCGACAGTTCGATGTTCTTCAAGGTGTCGGGCAGGCCGGCGCCATAGGTCTTGTTTACATTGCGAAGTTCAAGCGTAGCCATGATTACCCCTTGACCGCGCCGGCCGTGAGGCCGCGCACGAAATACTTGCCTGCGATCACATAGACCAGCAGGGTCGGCAGCCCGGCGATCATCGCCGCCGCCATATCCACGTTATATTCCTTGGCCCCGGTGCTGGTGTTGACCAGGTTGTTCAGCGCTACCGTGATGGGCTGGGAGTCGCCGCTGGAGAACACCACACCGAACAGGAAGTCGTTCCAGATCTGGGTGAACTGCCAGATCAGGCAGACCATGATGATCGGCGTCGACATCGGCAGGATGATCCGGCGGAAGATGGTGAAGAAACCCGCTCCGTCCAGGCGTGCCGCCTTGATCAACGCATCCGGGATGCTCACGTAGTAGTTACGGAAAAACAGCGTGGTGAACGCCAGGCCGTAGACCACGTGGATAAACACCAGGCCGGTGGTGGTGCTGGCCAGGCCCATCTTGCCGAGGGTGAACGACGCGGGCAGCAGCACAGTCTGGAACGGCAGGAAGCAGCCGAACAGCAGCAGGCCGAAGAACAACTGCGAACCGCGGAAGCGCCAGAACGACAACACGTAGCCGTTCAAGGCGCCAATGGCGGTAGAGATGAGCACAGCAGGAACGGTGATCTTGATCGAGTTCCAGAAGTAGCCATCCACGGTGGCCCAGGCCTTGACCCAGCCGATGCCGCTGACCACGGTGGGCCAGCTCAGCAGGTTACCGGTGCTGATGTCTTCCGGGGTCTTGAAGCTGGTGAGCAGCATCACCACCAGCGGCACCAGGTACAGCAGCACCGCCAGGATCAGCACCGCGTAGATCGCGATGCGGCTCAGGCTGATGGCAGGTTTTGCGGCGAGACTAGTCATTGCGCTTGGTCCTCAGCTCGGAATACAGGTACGGCACAATGATCGCGAGGATCGCACCGAGCATCAGGATTGCACTGGCCGAACCCATGCCCATCTGGCCGCGACTGAAGGTGAACGAGTACATGAACATAGCCGGCAGGTCGGACGAGTAGCCCGGGCCGCCTGCGGTCATTGCCGCCACCAGGTCGAAGCTCTTGATCGCAATGTGCGCCAGGATCATCACCGCACTGAAGAACACCGGGCGCAGGCTCGGCAGCACCACGCTCCAGTAGATACGCGGCAGGCTTGCGCCATCGATCTGCGCAGCGCGGATGATCGACTGATCAACACCGCGCAGGCCGGCGAGGAACATCGCCATGATAAAGCCCGAGGCTTGCCACACAGCGGCGATCACCAGGCAGTAGACCACGCGGTCCGGGTCGATCAGCCAGTCGAGACGGAAGCCTTCCCAGCCCCAGTCCCGCAGGAGTTTGTCCAGGCCCATGCCCGGGTTGAGCAGCCATTTCCAGGCGGTACCGGTGACGATCATGGAGAGCGCCATCGGGTACAGGTAAATGGTGCGGATAAAGCCTTCGCGGCGGATTTTCTGGTCGAGGAAAATCGCCAGCAGCACACCGATCACCAGGGTGATGCCGATGAACATGCCGCCGAACACGGCCAGGTTCTTACTCGCCACCCACCAGCGGTCGTTATCGAACAGCCGCTGATACTGCGCCAGGCCCGCCCATTTGTAGCTGGGCAGGAACGTCGAGGTGGTGAACGACAGCACGAACGTCCACAGGATGTAGCCATAAAAGCCCACCAGCACGATGAACATGCTCGGCGCCAGCACCAGTTTAGGGAGCCAGCGCTGCAGCACATCGAATGGCGAGGCCTTGCTGAACACAGCAACAGAACTCATGGGAAAATCCAGTACAGGGAAAAAGGACTACAGCCTGCAGGAACCCGCTTTTGTGGCGAGGGAGCTTGCTCCCTCGCCACAGCAAGCCGGGTTCCTACATAGGGTGTTACTTGGCCGACTTGATCGCCGCGCCAAGCTTCTTGGCCGTGTCGGCCGGGTCGGCTTTCGGGTCGTTGATGAAGTTGGTCACGACATCAAAGAACGCACCTTGCACCGCCAGGGTGGTGGCCATGTTGTGCGCCATGCTTGGCTGCAGGCCGCCAGTCTTGGCGTCGGCCAAAAAGTCCTTGGCGGCGGTCTGGGCGCAGGAATCAAAGCCGTAGGATTCCATCTTGGTCAGCATGTCGTTACGCACGGGGATCGAGCCCTTGTTGATGCTGAACACCTTCTGGAAGTTTTCACCCAACACTACTTTGGCGATGTCCTGCTGACCCGCGGCAGTGCCTTTGTCTTTCTGCTTGAACACCGCCAGGGAGTCGATGTTGTAGGTGAAGGCTTTATCAGTGCCCGGGAACGCTACGCACTCATAATCCTTGCCGGCGACTTTCTTGGCGGCGGTCCACTCGGACTTGGCCCAGTCACCCATGATCTGCATGCCGGCCTTGCCGTTGATGACCTTGCCAGCTTCCAGGTTCCAGTCCTGGCCCTTGCCGTCGACGTCCATGTAGGTCGCGACTTTCTTCAGCTCGGTGAGGGCCTTGACCATTTCCGGGCCGGTCAGTGCGCCGTTATCCAGGTCGACCAGCGCTTTCTTGTAGCCATCAGCGCCCATTACCGAAAGCACCACCGCTTCGAACACGGTGCTGTCCTGCCAAGGCTGGCCGCCGTGGGCGAGCGCAATGAAGCCTGCAGCCTTGAGCTTGTCGCCCGCTGCATAGAATTCTTCGAGGGTGGTTGGGTTCTTGGTGATGCCGGCTTTCTTGAAGACTTCCGGGTTGATCCACAGCCAGTTCACGCGGTGGATATTCACCGGCACGGCCACGTAGTCACCGTCGTATTTCACGGTGTCGGAGACTTTCTTGTCGAGCAGCGAATCCCATTTTTCTTCTTTGGCGACGTCTTTGAGCACATCGGTGTCGAGCAGGCCAGTAGAGGCCCATTCCTGGATATCGGGGCCTTTGATCTGGGCAACGCCTGGCGGGTTGCCAGCGACCGCGCGGCTTTTCAGCACGGTCATGGCGGTGGCGCCACCGCCGCCTGCCACTGCACCGTCTTTCCAGGTGAAGCCGTCTTTCTCAACTTGGGCCTTCAGGACATCCACAGCCGCTTTTTCACCGCCGGAGGTCCACCAATGCACCACTTCCACCGTACCTTTGGAGTCGGCGGCAAATGCACTGAGGGGGAACAACGAGGCAATGGAAATAGCGACGGCGAGGCGATTAATCGCGTTCATCTGAGTACCTTTTCTTGTTGTTATGCATGCAAGTCTAGAGCTTGCGCTGCACGGAGTTTAAACATGGATTTTCGGGGCGCAGGTAACAAAGGGACGTACAAATGTCACCACTTGGTGACATAGCATCCACTGCCCAATGCACTGGCCAGGCTGGGTGCCAAGGGCAGTGCAGGCAGCACGACCGCTTGCCAGGCATGGTACAGGTCAGGTTTGCCGCCCCAGATTTTACTGCTGGGTTGGTTGTGCGGGCTGAGTTCGTGGTGCCAACTGCCCTGGAGCCGGTCGATGAAGTGGGTTTCGCAAAACTCCCAGAAGCGTCGGTACCAGGTTTCGTAATGCAGCTCGCCGGTACGTTTGAGCAGCGCCTGAGCAGCGGCGCTGGCTTCAGCATGGGTCCAGTGCAGGCGCTCGCGTACCACCGGGCGCTGGTTCCAATCCAGAGTGTAGACAAGGCCCGGCGCACCATCCACCGCCCAGGCATACTCGCAGGCACTGGCGAACAGGCCTTTGGCGTCGCTCACCAGCCAGTCCGGCGCGGCCAGCTTGGCCTTGAGGCGCGCAGCTTCAAGGTGCAGCAGCAACCGCGCCCATTCGAAACCATGGCCGGGGGTGATGCCGTAGGGGCGAAAGCCATCGGCGGGGTTGTCTTGGTTGTAACCGAGCAACGGCTTCCAGTGCGCATCGAAATGTTCGATGACCATGAACTGGTTGCCAGCGGCGTGGGTGTGGATCACCCGTTCGACGATGCGCAGCGCACGGTCCAGCCAACGTGTATCACCACTGACATCGGCCAATGCCAGGAAAGCTTCGGTGGCGTGCATGTTGCTGTTGGCGCCACGATAGGCTTCGACGCCGCTCCAGTCCCGGACAAAGGATTCGAGCATGACGCCCTCCTCTTCGCTCCAGAAGAACTGGTCGATGATATGGACGGCGTCGTTCAATAATGTGTGCGCACCCGGCGCGCCGGCCACCACGGCAGAGCTGGCGGCGAGGGCCACGAAGGCGTGCAGGTAGGCGGCCTTGCCGGTGTTGCCATCAGCCGCCTGGGGCGCGGCGAACCAGCCACCGTGCTCACTGTCACGCAGCGGGCCGCTGAGCGCTGCCACACCGTGCGCCACCAGTTCGGCATAACCCGGCAACCCCATGGCATGGGCCATGGCAAAGCTGTGGGTCATGCGCGCGGTGTTCATGGTTTCGGCGCGGGCATTGGCCGGCAACTGGCCTTTATCGTCGAGGTTGCCGAACCCGTCCGGCAGGCGCGATGCCTTGGCGAACGCCAACAGGCGCAGGCCTTCTGCGGCGAGCCAAGCGTAATGGGCAGGTGCATTCAGCCAACTGCTGGCAGGCAGTGGGTGGGTGGTCATGGGTGGCCCTTATTGTTTTTTTGGGATGACCGGAGTCTAAACAAGGGCGCGGCAGGGGCAAGTAACGAAGGGGAAAAGAAATGTCACCGAGCGGTGACAATCAACACCCGAATGTAGGAGCGAGCTTGCTCGCGAAAAGCTCACAAGCGCCGCGTTTATTCCAGGGAACCTGCGGGATCGTTAACGTTTTTCGCGAGCAAGCTCGCTCCTACAGAGGATGATTTTGAGTTCATTGACCCAGTGGGGTGACCGCAGCAGGCGCATTGAGACGCTGATTCAAGTTCTGCACCTGGCTCTGCAAGGTGGTGATATTGCGCGTGGTCTGGATGCGGAACACATCGAATTCTTTGTTGGTCGGCGCGTCGATGTTGGCCGGCTGGTTTTCCTGCGCGCTCTTGAGTACCACCAGGTCTTGCTCGAGACGGGCGATGGCCGCGCTTGGGTTACCTTGTTTCTTCAACGCCGCCACATCGGTGGCCAGGCCCTTGATCTCGGCCTGTGCTGCCGTGAGGCCGGCGACCGCGTCAGTGAGGGCCTGCACCTGGCCTTGCAGCTTGGTATTGGCCGCTGTCAGTTCGGTGGTGCTGGCACTCATCTGGGCCAGGCGGGTGTCCAACTCGGAGGCTTGACCCGCTACGCCCAACTGTTGCTTGCCCTGCTCCTGCAACTGGGCTTCCAGTTGCTTGATCTGCAGCTTCAAGGCTTCGCTGCCGTTGTTCACATTCGCTTCGCTGGCCACGACCTTGCCGGAAATCGCCTGCAGCCGTCCTGCCGCTTCCTCGCTGATGCGGGCAAAGCTTTCCTGGGTGGCAACCAACTGCTGGCCCATCAGGGAAATCTGCTGGAAGCTCCACCAGGCCAGGCCCGCAAAAGCGATCAACAGCGCGCCGACCAGTGCCCACAACGGGCCTGTGCTGGCGCTCTTGACCTTGACCACGGGCGTCGTTCGCGAACGCACCGACGTCGCGGGGGTCGGCACGAAATCATCGTCATCCCCAAGGTCGGCCCGCAGGCTGGGAACGTTGTCGAAGTCGTCTTTAGCATCGTTACGCATGAATCTACCCTGAATCAATGAGATGGCTGGCTGTAAAGCCGAGCGGCAGGAGTATAAACCGCACTCCCGGCGCATGGATCGACTCGGAACCTGGAATTGGGTTCCCGAAGTGTTGCTGCTTATGAGGTTATTGGCGGCCCGGGTCCTGGGCTTTCCACCAACTGCAGAACTCGTCGAGCGCGGCCCACAGGCTGACCTTGGGCTCGTAGTCGAGATAATGCCTGGCGCGACTGATGTCGAGGGTGAAGTTTTTATTCATCACTTGCATGCCCAGACGCGATAACGCCGGTTCCGGCCGCCCCGGCCACATCGCGCAGAATGCCTCGTTCAACGCCGCCACGCTGTAGGACAAACCGTAGGACCGATAGCGGGTCACTTGGGGCAGCTCCATCTGCCGCATCACGTAGTTCACCACATCCCAGATCGGCACCGGTGCGCCATTGCTGATGTTGTAGGCTTTGCCCAGGGCCGAGCCGGTGGCGAGCAAACTGCTGAGCAGCGCCTCGTTGAGGTTGTGCACGCTGGTGAAGTCGACTTTGTTCAAGCCGTCGCCGACGATCGCCAGGCGGTTCTTGCGCTGCATTTTCAGCAAGCGCGGGAAGATACTCATATCGCCGGCACCGGTGACAAAGCGTGGGCGCAGGGCTATCACTTGCAGGCCGAACTCCTGGGCGCCGAACACCTTCTGCTCGGCCAGGTACTTGGTAGCGGCATAGGGATGCTTGAAACGCTTGGGCACTTGCTCTTCGGTGAGCCCAAGGTGATCGCGACCGTCAAAATAGATCGACGGCGACGACAGGTGCACCAGGCGCCCGACGCGCTGTTTCAGGCAGGCTTCGACGACGTTTTCGGTGACCAATACGTTGTTCTGGTGGAAGTCCTGGTACTTGCCCCACAGCCCGACGGCGCCGGCGCAATGCACCACGGCTTCGACATCGCGGCACAGGTCGCGCACAAGGTCGGCATCATTCAAATCACCCTGGATGAACTCGGCACCGCGCCGCACCAGGTGTTCCACACCCTCGGCGCGCCGCCCGTTGACCCGCACGTCCAGGCCCTGCTCAAGGGCGAAGCGCGCAAAGCGCCCGCCAATGAAGCCGCTTGCGCCGGTGACCAGAATTTTCATGTCGTACTCCGTGTTCTTTCATTTTTCATCGCTCTTGCCTTGACGCGCGCCATCACTCCAACGGCACCAACCAATGGCCACACACATCGGCCAGATGGTCGGTCAACAAGCCCAACAGTTGCCCGCCACTGCGCCAATGATGCCAGTACAACGGCACATCGATGGGCTTATCTGGCAATAACTCGACCAATACACCGGTTTCCAACTGGTCGCGCACCTGCAATTCAGGCACCAGGCCCCACCCCAGGCCGGCTTCCGTCAGGCGGATAAAACCTTCGGATGACGGGCATAGATGGTGTTCGAAACCACCGTCCACTCCTAGGGACGCCAGGTAGCGGTGCTGTAGGAAATCATCCGGGCCGAACACCAGCGCAGGCGTGCGCGCCAATTGGTCGGCCCGCACGCCTCCAGGAAAATGCCGCGCCAGAAAGGCCGGGCTGGCGAGCGCCCGATAACGCATGGCGCCCAGCAACAGGCTGCGAGCGCCGGCCACGGGACGCTCGCTGGCACAAATGCAGGCCGCCACTTCACCGGCGCGCATGCGCTTGAGGCCCACGGTCTGGTCTTCGACCACCAGGTCCAGCAACACATGCTGTTCGGCGCAGAAGTCGCTGACTGCCTCGGCCCACCAAGTGGCGAGGCTGTCGGCATTCAGGGCAATGCGCAGGCGCTCAGGCATGCCCTCCTCGTCCAGGGCCGGCACCTGGCTTTGCAGGTCACGCTCCAGCAAACGCACCTGCTGCACATGGTTGAGCAGGCGCCGGCCGATATCGGTGGGCGTTGGCGGCGAGGCCCGTATCAACACCGGCTGGCCGACGCGCGCCTCCAATAGCTTGATGCGTTGGGAGATGGCTGACTGCGACAGCCCCAACACCTGGGCACCGCGCTCAAAGCCGGCTTGTTCCACCACCGCCGCCAAGGCAGAAAGCAATTTATAGTCGAACATCAGTTTCTCTAATGAGCGATCAGCAATATTGGTTTTTCTTATACAGCCCCGACCCGCACCATAGCCAGCATCGTTTGAGCATCAACAAGGATCTCCCTCTATGTGGCAAAGCTATATGAACGGTTTGCTGGTGGCCCTCGGGTTGATCATGGCAATCGGCAGCCAAAATGCATTCGTACTCGCGCAGAGCCTGCGCCGCGAACATCACTTACCCGTGGCGGCGTTGTGTGTGATCTGCGACGCACTGCTAGTGGCCGCTGGGGTATTCGGGCTGGCCACCGTGCTGGCGCAGAGCCCGATACTGCTGGCGGTGGCACGCTGGGGCGGTGCAGCGTTCTTGCTCTGGTACGGCGCATGCGCGCTGCGCAGGGCGTGCTCCAAGCAGAGCCTGGACCAAAGCGACAGCCTCAAGACGCGCTCATTGCGCGCTGTGCTGCTGAGCGCTTTGGCGGTCACCTTGCTCAACCCCCATGTCTACCTGGATACCGTCCTGCTGATCGGCTCCCTGGGCGCGCAACAAACCGAACCCGGTGCCTACGTAGCCGGTGCAGCCAGTGCATCGTTCCTGTGGTTCGCCACCCTGGCGCTGGGTGCGGCATGGTTGGCACCCTGGCTGGCACGCCCGGCCACCTGGCGCCTGCTGGACCTGCTGGTAGCCGCGATGATGTTCTCGGTGGCCTATCAACTGATCAGCGCCTGAGCAATATTCCAAAACGCTCTGGAACCTCTATCCCACACAGTTGTTGCGTGGTTATGCCGCACCCCCGGTGCTATGATCGGCCCCCTGCGCCGCAAAGAGTACAAACTCCCCGGCGCATGTTTGGCCGCCCGTGATCGGCCTTGCGCTCACCGCAACTGACCTGATTAGGAGAATCATCATGGCTTTCGAATTGCCGCCGCTGCCCTACGCACACGATGCCCTGCAGCCGCACATCTCCAAGGAAACCTTGGAATACCACCACGACAAGCACCACAACACCTATGTCGTGAACCTGAACAACCTGGTGCCTGGCACCGAGTTCGAAGGCAAGACCCTGGAAGAGATCGTCAAGTCTTCCTCGGGCGGCATCTTCAACAACGCCGCTCAGGTCTGGAACCACACTTTCTACTGGAACTGCCTGGCGCCGAACGCCGGCGGCCAACCAACCGGCGCACTGGCTGAAGCCATCAACGCTGCGTTCGGTTCGTTCGACAAGTTCAAGGAAGAGTTCACCAAGACTTCGGTCGGCACCTTCGGTTCCGGTTGGGGCTGGCTGGTGAAAAAGGCTGACGGTTCCCTGGCCCTGGCCAGCACCATCGGCGCCGGCAACCCGCTGACCAACGGCGACACCCCGCTGTTGACCTGCGACGTCTGGGAACACGCCTACTACATCGACTACCGCAACGTGCGTCCAAAGTATGTAGAAGCGTTCTGGAACCTGGTCAACTGGAAGTTCGTGGCTGAGCAGTTCGAAGGCAAGACCTTCACTGCCTAAGCGACGCTTGCAGTAAAAAGAGCCCGGCGATTGCCGGGCTTTTTCATGGGCGCCCTGATTGCCATGCCAGAAATCCCGGAACCCAACGGTAACTATTCACCACATAAACGCCAGGAGGAATAAACCTCCTGAATCAATGTGGAGAATGACAATGGATCCTATTTCAACGGCCGCGGGTGCAGTGCCAATGTTATCCGGTCTTCTTGAGAAGGGAATGGACCTGGCGAAAAGCGCACTGGACTTGACGAACAAACTCGTAGACATAGCGGGTGAACAGTCAAAGGTCGGAGGGGAAGAGCAACAGCCAGAGGGTAAGATCAATTTTTGAGAGCGTCGCCAAACAGAAGGCGGATCTGTTCCGCCTTCTTCTTCTCTGCCCGGCGTCCAGCCCACGCCTCAAACGTCCTGACATAAGCGGGTATCCCTCCACGTTTATCCAGCCCCTTCAATTAATCTCAAGCCCGAATGTCCCTTTGACTGCCATCACCAGATTGCCAATACTCATGGCATATTGACGGCCACCCGCATGAGACAAGGAATGCCCCTTTGAAGCTGGAACTCAAGAACAGCTTGTCGGTGAAGTTGCTACGGGTTGTGCTGCTGTCGGCATTGATCGTGGGTGTGGCGCTGAGCGTGGCGCAGATCGTTTTTGATGCCTACAAGACGCGCCAGGCCGTGGCGGGCGATGCCCAGCGCATCCTCGACATGTTTCGCGACCCCTCGACCCAGGCCGTGTACAGCCTGGATCGCGAGATGGGCATGCAGGTGATCGAAGGTCTGTTCCAGGACGACGCTGTGCGCATGGCCTCCATCGGGCACCCCAACGAGACCATGCTGGCGGAAAAAAGCCGTCCTTTACAGCAGTCGCCCAGCCGCTGGTTGACCGACCTGATTCTTGGCCAGGAACGCTCCTTTACTACTGCGTTGGTCGGCAAGGGCCCCTACAGCGAATATTACGGCGACCTGAGCATCACTCTCGACACCGCCACCTATGGCCGAAGTTTTCTGGTCAGCTCGGTCATCATCTTTATCTCGGGCGTATTGCGCGCCCTGGTCATGGGGCTGGTGCTGTACCTGGTGTATCACTGGATGCTCACCAAACCGCTGTCGCGGATAATCGAGCACCTGACCTCGATCAACCCGGACCGTCCCAGCGAGCACAAAATCCCTCAGCTCAAGGGCCACGAACGCAACGAACTGGGGCAGTGGATAAACACCGCCAACCAATTGCTCGAATCCATCGAGCGCAATACCCACCTGCGCCACGAGGCCGAATCGAGCCTGTTGCGCATGGCCCAATACGACTTCCTGACCGGCCTGCCGAACCGCCAGAAGTTGCAGGCGCAACTGGACAAAATCCTCACGGACGCCGGCCGCCGGCAACGCCGTGTCGCGGTGTTGTGCGTGGGGCTGGATGATTTCAAGAGCGTCAACGAGCAATTCACCTACCAGGCCGGCGACAAACTCTTGCTGGCCTTGGCTGATCGCTTGCGCGCCCATAGTGGCCGCCTGGGCACGCTCGCCCGCCTGGGCGGCGACCAGTTCGCCCTGGTGCAAGCCGATATCGACCAGCCCTACGAAGCCGCCGAACTGGCGCAAAGCATCCTTGATGACCTGGAAGCAGAGTTCGCCCTTGAGCATGACCTGATCCGCCTGCGCGCCACCATCGGCATCACGCTGTTCCCGGAAGATGGCGACAGCACCGAGAAGTTGCTCCAGAAAGCCGAGCAGACCATGACCCTGGCCAAGAGCCGCTCGCGCAACCGCTATCAGTTTTATATCGCCAGCGTCGACAGCGAAATGCGCCGGCGTCGTGAACTGGAGAAAGACTTGCGAGACGCCTTGGGCCGCGAGCAGTTTCACTTGGTGTACCAACCACAAATCAGCTATCTCGACCATCACGTGGTCGGTGTGGAAGCCCTGCTGCGCTGGCAACACCCGGAACATGGGCTGGTACCGCCGGACTTGTTCATTCCGCTGGCGGAACAGAACGGCACCATCATTCCCATCGGCGAATGGGTGCTGGACCAGGCGTGCCGGCAACTGCGCGAATGGCATGACCAGGGTTTCACCGCGCTGCGCATGGCCGTCAACCTGTCCACCGTGCAACTGCACCACACCGAGTTGCCGCGGGTGGTCAACAACCTGATGCAGATCTATCGCCTGCCGCCCCGCAGCCTGGAGCTGGAAGTGACCGAGACCGGCCTGATGGAAGACATCAGCACCGCAGCCCAGCACCTGCTGAGCCTGCGTCGCTCCGGCGCGCTGATCGCCATTGATGACTTCGGCACCGGCTACTCATCCTTGAGTTACCTCAAGAGCCTGCCCCTGGACAAGATCAAGATCGACAAGAGCTTCGTCCAGGACCTGCAGGACGACGACGATGACGCCACCATCGTGCGCGCCATTATCCAGTTGGGCAAAAGCCTGGGCATGCAGGTGATTGCCGAAGGCGTGGAGACTGCCGAACAGGAGGCCTACATCATCTCCGAGGGGTGCCATGAGGGGCAGGGTTATCACTACAGCAAACCGCTGCAGGCCCGGGAGTTGACGGCTTATCTGAAGCAGTCAGAGCGCAATAACGCCGTGAGTCTTTGAATTTACACTTCGATACTCAATATTTCCCGCGTATAAGCCTTTACACAAAATGCAAATCTTTCGCATTATGTCGCAGCGTTTGCGCTCCCCGCGCGCCCTTTCAACAACCGAAGCAGGATGTTCGCCATGATTCGTATGCCCCTGGCCACCGCCAGTCTGCTGGCCATTGCCATTTCTCTCGCCGGTTGCGGCGAAGGTAAAGACAAGGCCGCCGCGCCCCAGGCACCCGCTGCCGCCAGCACTACCGCACCGGCGGCTGCCCCGGCTGGCCAGGTCGACGAAGCGGCCGCCAAGGCCGTGGTCGCGCACTACGCAGACATGGTGTTTGCGGTGTACAGCGATGCCGAATCCACCGCAAAAACCCTGCAGACCGCAATCGATACCTTCCTCGCCAACCCGAACGACGAAACCCTGAAAGCGGCCCGTACCGCCTGGATCGCCGCACGCGTACCCTACCTGCAGAGCGAAGTATTCCGCTTCGGCAACACCATCATCGACGACTGGGAAGGCCAGGTGAACGCCTGGCCCCTGGACGAAGGCCTGATCGACTACGTCGACAAGTCCTACGAGCACGCGCTGGGCAACCCAGGTGCGAACGCCAATATCATCGCCAATAACGAGATCCAGGTCGGCGAAGACAAGGTCGACGTCAAGGAGATCACTCCGGAAAAACTCGCCAGCCTCAATGAACTGGGCGGTTCCGAAGCGAACGTCGCCACCGGCTACCACGCCATCGAATTCCTGCTGTGGGGCCAGGACCTCAACGGCACCGGCCCAGGCGCGGGCAACCGCCCGGCATCGGACTACATGACCGGTGACGGTGCAACCGGCGGCCACAACGAGCGTCGCCGCACTTACCTGCGCGCTGTCACCCAACTGCTGGTCAGCGACCTGCAGGAAATGGTCGGCAACTGGAAGCCCAACGTCGAAGACAACTACCGCGCCACCCTGGAGTCGGAACCGGGCACCGATGGCTTGCGTAAAATGCTGTTCGGCATGGGCAGCCTGTCTCTGGGCGAACTCGCCGGGGAGCGCATGAAAGTGTCCCTGGAAGCCAACTCGCCGGAAGACGAACAGGACTGCTTCAGCGACAACACCCATTACTCGCACTTCTACGACGCCAAGGGCATCCGTAACGTCTACCTGGGCGAATACACCCGTGTTGACGGCACCAAGCTGACCGGCGCCAGCCTGTCGTCCCTGGTGGCCAAGGCCGATCCGGCAGCCGATGCAGCCCTCAAGGCTGACCTGGCGGCCACTGAAGCGAAGATCCAGGTGATGGTTGACCACGCCAACAACGGCGAGCACTACGACCAGTTGATCGCCGCCGACAATGAAAAGGGCAACCAGATCGTGCGTGACTCGATTGCCGCCCTGGTCAAGCAGACCGGCTCGATCGAGGCTGCTGCCGGCAAGCTGGGCATCAGCGACCTGAACCCGGACAGCGCTGATCACGAGTTCTGATCAAGCGCAGTTGAAAGAGGCGACCTGCGGGTCGCCTTTTTCATGCGCGCAGTAACTGCCGCCGCTATACCTGTAGGAGCTGGCTTGCCGGCGATGGCGGTGGTCCGGTCGACTAATTGTCACGGATACACCGCCATCGCAGCAGAGGTATCTACACAACTTTGCAGACCGCCCGTAGCAGCCGACGGTAACCACGATGCGAAGCGAGTCGCTCTTGATCTTGCTCTTGATCTGCTTTTGATCTTAGGCGCCCCGTTAAACCACGCTGGCCGAACGCAGGCTTGAATTCGTGGGTAACCCGGCAGGACGCCGGGTTAGCCGCCCCGCGCCATGGATGGCGCGTGGCGGCGGCCCACGGATTCAAGTCTGCGTTCGGGCACACCGAGCCCAAGCGAGGTGCCGAGTGGTGGGGCAAGAGCGCTTTGCTTACTTTGCCGCTTTTGCAAAGTGAGCCGCCGTCAGGGCGGAACCCTAAGTAGCCGTTACCGCAGGAATGGATATGTACACAATCCAACTGTGTTGACTGTTAGGCCGTCTTCGCAGGCAAGCCAGCTCCCACATTTGGATCGTGGTGTGTCAGGGAAATCTGCGTCGGTTGATAGGTTGTCACGGGAGCAAGCTCCCTCGCCACAGCTTCAGCGTCGCTGCGAAGTTGTGTAAACACCAAGCCACACACAGGGGTTCTCCATCAACCGGCAGCCCTTGGTTTACAAGACCTGCACCGCAGGTAGAATGGCGCCTCTGCCCAATCACCCGAGCGAACTTCATGGCGTTGCCGACCCTGCGCATCATCGGTTTCATCATCGGCATCTTCCTGATCACCCTTGCGGTCGCTATGGTGATCCCGATGGCGACCCTGGTGATCTTCGAACGCACCAGCGACCTGCCCTCGTTCCTGTGGGCCAGCCTGATTACCTTTATCGCCGGCCTGGCGCTGGTCATCCCTGGTCGCCCAGAGCATGTGCACCTGCGCCCCAGGGACATGTACCTGCTGACGGTCAGTAGTTGGGTGGTGGTGTGCATATTCGCCGCCCTGCCCTTTTTGCTGACCCAGCACATCAGCTACACCGACTCGTTCTTTGAAAGCATGTCCGGCATCACCGCCACCGGCTCCACCGTGTTGAGCGGGCTGGACAGCATGTCGCCGGGCATTTTGATGTGGCGTTCGCTGCTGCACTGGCTCGGCGGTATCGGCTTTATCGGCATGGCGGTGGCGATCCTGCCGCTGCTGCGCATTGGTGGCATGCGCCTGTTCCAGACCGAATCCTCGGATCGCTCGGAAAAGGTCATGCCTCGTTCACACATGGTGGCGCGTCTGATCGTGGCGGCGTATGTGGGCATCACCATCTTCGGCAGCCTGGCCTTCTGGTGGGCCGGAATGGGCGTGTTCGATGCGATCAACCATGCGATGTCGGCGATTTCCACGGGTGGGTTTTCCACCTCGGACGAGTCCCTGGCCCATTGGAAACAACCGGCGGTGCACTGGGTCGCGGTGGTGGTGATGATCCTGGGCAGCTTGCCGTTCGCCCTGTACGTTGCAACTTTACGTGGTAACCGTCGGGCGCTGATCAAGGACCAGCAGGTGCAAGGCTTGCTCGGCCTGTTGCTGGTGACCTGGCTGGTACTCGGCACCTGGTACTGGTGGACCACCAACCTGCACTGGCTCGATGCCTTGCGCCATGTGGCGCTGAACGTGACGTCTGTGGTGACCACCACCGGCTTTGCACTGGGGGACTACAGCCTGTGGGGCAACTTCTCACTGATGCTGTTTTTCTACCTGGGCTTTATCGGCGGCTGCTCGGGCTCCACCGCGGGCGGTATCAAAATCTTTCGTTTCCAGGTGGCCTACATCCTGCTCAAGGCCAACTTGAATCAGTTGATCCATCCGCGCGCGGTGATCAAGCAGAAGTACAACGGCCATCGCCTCGATGAAGAAATTGTGCGGTCGATCCTGACTTTTTCGTTTTTCTTCGCCATCACCATCTGCATGATCGCCCTGGCCCTGTCGCTGCTAGGCGTGGACTGGATGACCGCGTTGACCGGCGCCGCCAGTACCGTTTCCGGCGTGGGCCCCGGCCTGGGCGAAACCATCGGCCCGGCCGGTAACTTCGCCACCCTGCCGGATGCCGCCAAGTGGATCCTGTCTTTGGGCATGTTGTTGGGTCGCCTGGAGATCATCACCGTGTTTGTGTTGTGCATTCCGGCGTTCTGGCGTCACTGACCGACGACATTTGTTGCAAGCGCGCCCGGTATTCACCGGGCGTGGCATCGAACCAGCGGCGAAACGCGCGGAAAAAGTTGCTCGGGTCGGCAAACCCCAGCAGGTAAGCGATTTCCAGCAAGGTCATGCTGGGTTGTGCCAGGTACTGCTCGGCCAGTTCGCGCCGTGTGTCATCAAGCAAGGCCTGGAAGCTGGTGCCCTCCTCCTGCAGCCGCCGCTGCAAGGTGCGCTGGGACAGGTGCAACGTCTGGGCCACGGCTTCGCGCTTGGGCTCGCCCTGAGGCAACAGGCGGCACAGCACCTGACGCGCCTTATGGGTCACGCGGCTTTCGGAAAAACGCGCCAGGTATTCACCGGCAAAGCGATCATGCAACAGCGCCATGGCTTCGTTGGCCGTGGGCAGCGGCGCCTCCATGTCCGCCTGCTCGAAAATCAGCGCGTCATAGGGTGCATTGAATTGCAAAGGCGCATGAAAGGCCTGTTGGTAGGGCGCCAGGTCCGCCGGCTGCTCGCCTTGCAGCAGCACTTTGCGGGGCTGCAGGGTGCGCCCGGTGAGCCAGCCGCACAGGGCCAGGGCGCTGGCCAGCGAGGCTTCGGCGCTTTGACGGGTCGGCGGCAGGTGATCGCCATGCACCGTCAGAATCAACGCATAGCCTTCGGGTAACAGTCGAAAACTCAAATCAGCGCTTTCGGCGATGATGCGCTGGTAGCGCACCAATCGCATAAAACCTTCGGCCAGGGTGTTGCTGGACATTAACGCATAACCGGCAACGTGAAACGAGGCCGGGCGCACCACCTTGCCCATGTTCAGGCCAATCGCCGGGTTGCCCGACACCTCTACCGCGCGTTGCCACAGGCGGGTCATGGCGTCTTGCGGGAAGCGCGCATCGGGGTCACTGAGGGCGCCGTAGTCCAGGCCCAGTTGCTTGAACAAGGCACGGCAATCCAGGCCATCCATTTCCAGCGCCTTGACGATGCCCATCGCCCAGCTTGCAGAAGTTGTTCGTTCGCTCATGGCGTCTTCTTGTTGAAAGCAGGCTCAAACGGCAGCCAGGAAGCCAAGGATACTAAAGTGGCATCTATTGTCACTGGCTGTTAGCACTGATCACTCTAGACTCAAATAAGCTCCCCGCCGCGCACCCGTTGGCGGCACAGCAACCAGAGGGCCGGTGACCGTGGAAAATATCAAGAAATTCAATAGTTTTGCCGAGTTCTACCCGTACTACCTGAGCGAACATGGCAACAGCACCTGCCGACGCCTGCACTTTATCGGCACCACCCTGGTAATAGGCATTCTCGCGTACGCCATCGGCAGAGGCTCATTGGTTCTGCTGCTGGCGTTGCCCCTGGCGGGCTACAGCTTTGCCTGGATTGGCCACTTCTTCTTCGAAAAGAACCGCCCCGCCACCTTTCAACACCCGTTCTACAGCTTGCTGGGGGATTTTGTGATGTACCGCGACATGATCCTGGGCAAGGTGCCGTTCTAGGGGTGTGACCTCATGTCACTTGCGCCTGAACCATTAAAAATTGTGCATCTATGGAGATAAAAGTCTTTTTGTCATTTACGGTGCTGTATCCTGCCAAGGCTTTTTGAGAGCGCGGAATCACCTGCGATTGAAAAAACAGACCTTGCGAGGAGCGACCACGATGCACGAGATACCTAATCTCCCCTTCCCAAGCCTGCACCCAACTGAGCAGCCAACACCGCAGCAGGCCAGCGACAAGCAGCCTGAGGCCAAAGAAGCAAAACCAGTCGAGCGCGAAAGCCGAGACTGACGCCGTACCAGACCGTGTGGAAAGCGCGCCTTTGAGCGCTTTCCACACTGCCTGAATTATCCGAGACCTTCACTATGACCACTTCCCCTTCCGACACACCGGACACCGCTGTACTCGACGCTGCCTTGCAGATGGTCGAAGTCTGGAACCGCCTCAGTGCCGACAAGCAAGCAGCACTGCTCAAGCGCTTCGGCACCCAGGAAAACGCCCTGGCGGCCCTGGTGACCACCCAATTGCTGGCCCCCGCCCAAGCTTGATCTGCCTTAGATCTGACGTTTTACATTTTTGCCGCCCTGCCCGGCTTGCGCACCGGTATCATTAGCAGCCTATCTTTACCTGCTGCGACAGTGGATCTCTCCCATGCCAGATACCCAGCGCCCCATGGCGGTCACGCTGCAAGTCGTTTCCATCGTGCTGTTTACCTTCATCGGCTACCTGAATATCGGCATCCCCCTGGCCGTACTACCGGGTTATGTCCATAGCCAGCTGGGCTATGGCGCCGTCATCGCCGGGCTGGTGATCAGCGTGCAATACCTGGCAACCCTGCTGAGCCGCCCCTATGCCGGTAAGATCATCGACAATCTGGGCAGCAAGCGCGCCGTGCTGATCGGCTTGGTGGGCTGCGGTTTGAGTGGCGTGTTCATGTTGTTTGCGGCGTGGTTTTCCAGCCTGCCGGCTCTGAGCCTCGGCTGCCTGCTGGTCGGGCGGCTGGTGCTGGGCAGCGCTGAAAGCCTGGTGGGTTCGGGCGCGATTGGCTGGGGCATTGGCCGTGTCGGCGCGGCGAACACGGCCAAGGTTATTTCCTGGAACGGCATCGCCAGCTACGGCGCGCTGGCGGTGGGTGCGCCGTTGGGGGTGCTGCTGGTCAGCCATTTTGGGCTGTGGAGCATGGGCGTCAGCATCATTCTGTTGGCCGTGCTGGGTGTGCTGTTGGCCTGGAAAAAACAAGCGGCGCCGATTGTGCCCGGCGTACGTTTGCCGTTCATGAACGTGCTGGGCCGCGTGCTGCCGCATGGTTGCGCGCTGGCGCTGGGCTCCATCGGCTTTGGCACCATCGCCACCTTTATCACGTTGTATTACAGCACCCAGCACTGGGATAACGCGGTGTGGGCCTTGAGCCTGTTCGGTGCCAGTTTTATCGGCGCACGCTTGCTGTTTGGCAATTTGATCAACCGCATTGGCGGTTTTCGCGTCGCAATCGCCTGCCTGTCAGTGGAAGTGCTGGGCCTGCTGCTGCTGTGGCTGGCGCCGGATGCCCAACTGGCGTTGGCGGGTGCGGCGTTGAGCGGTTTCGGCTTTTCCTTGGTGTTCCCCGCATTGGGGGTAGAGGCGGTCAACCTGGTGCCGGCCTCCAGCCGAGGTTCGGCGGTGGGGGCCTATTCGCTGTTTATCGACTTGTCCTTGGGCATCACCGGGCCGCTCGCGGGCGCCGTGGCGGCAGGTTTTGGCTTTGCCTCGATCTTCTTGTTCGCCGCCCTCGCAGCTTTCGCCGGTTTGCTGCTGAGCGTCTACCTGTACCGCCAGGCGCCTAAGGCCCGCGAAACACGCGACGCCTAGAAGTCGACCTTGCCGCGCCCGGCCTTGATGCTGCCGCGCTTGGTCTTGGACTCCAGGCGGCGTTTCTTCGAGCCCAGGGTGGGCTTGGTCGGACGACGCTTTTTCTCGACCTTGGTGGCGCTCTGGATCAACTCCACCAGGCGCTCCAGCGCATCGGCGCGGTTCTGCTCCTGGGTGCGATATTGCTGGGCCTTGAGCACCAGCACGCCTTCGCTGGTGATCCGGCTGTCACGCAGCGCCAGCAGACGCTCCTTGTAGAACGCCGGCAACGACGAGGCCGGAATATCAAACCGCAGGTGCACCGCACTCGACACTTTATTGACGTTCTGCCCACCGGCACCCTGGGCACGAATGGCGGTCAGCTCGATCTCGGCGTCGGGCAGGTGCACATTGTTGGAAATTTCCAGCATCAATCAAGACCTTAGGCAACGGACAAGCCCAACTCAGACAACAATATCGACGCCTGGGCTTTGGAAATCACGGCGCCTTTGAACAGTTTGGCATCATTGAGACGAAAACCGCTCAAATCTGCACCGCGCAAGTCGGCACCCGCAAAATTAGCGCCGTTGATGCGGGCATGTGCGAGGCTGCAGTCGACCAGTTCAGCCTTGCGAAAGTCCGTATCCGACAAGTCGCTGTCGGAAAAATCCAGATTCTTGAGCACACTTCGAGCAAACGACAACCCGGATAAAAAGGCACTGTTGAGCAGGGTTTCGCTGAAGCTCAGCCCCAGTGACGCGCAATGGGTGAAATTGGCGCCCGTCAGCTTGCACTGGGTAAAAGTCGCCTGGGACAGTTTGCTGCGCTGCCAACGAGTGTTGTTCAGATCGCAACTGTGGAATTGCGCCTCGAGCAGGTTGGCCGCTTCGAAAATGGCGAGGCTGGCTCGGCAGTTTTTCCACTGAGTCCCTTCCAGTCGAGAACCGAGAAACGAGGTCTGGACCAGGGTGCAGCGCTCGAACACCCAGTTGTCCAGTGCCATGCGCGACAGGTCGACGCCACTTAAATCTACTCCGATCAAGCGCAAAGGGCCGCTGTGCCGGCCGATCAAGTCCTCCAGCTCATCGCGCTGCAAGGCGCTATCGGCGACGTCGGTGTATTGCATCGGGGGCCTCCGGGCATGCGGAAAAAAGAGGGGGCGATTCTAACCTGCCATACCCACAAAAAACCCGGCAGGGCGCCGGGTTTTCTGCAAGGGGAAAAGTCCTACTCCAGAACCGGACCCGTTGCGCCAATAGCTGACCGCGCCGTGCGCTTGTTCTTGATCCAGTAACACACTGCCATGAACGCTACCCACACCGGGATCGCATATACCGACACCTGAATCCCCGGCATCATCAGCATGATCACCAGGATAAACACCACGAACGCCAGGCAGATGTAGTTTCCATACGGATACCACAACGCCTTGAACAGCGGCACCTGGCCGGTGCGGTTCATGTGCTGGCGGAACTTGACGTGGGAGAAACTGATCATCGCCCAGTTGATCACCAACGTGGCCACCACCAGCGACATCAGCAGTTCCAGCGCGTCATGGGGCATCAGGTAGTTCATCAGCACCGCCACCAGGGTGATCGCCGCCGAGGCCAGGATCGAACGCACCGGCACCCCGCGCTTGTCGATCTTCGCCAGCGCCCTGGGCGCATCGCCCTGCTCGGCCATGCCCAAGAGCATACGGCTGTTGCAGTAAGTACCGCTGTTGTACACCGACAGCGCGGCGGTCAGCACCACGAAGTTGAGGATATGCGCGGCGGTGTTACTGCCCAGCATCGAGAACACCTGCACGAACGGGCTACCGCTGTAGGCATCGCCGGAGGCGTTGAGGGTCGCCAGCAGGCTGTCCCACGGTGTGAGCGACAGCAGCACCACCAGGGCACCGATGTAGAAAATCAGGATGCGGTAGATCACCTGATTGATCGCCTTGGGGATAACAGTACGTGGCTGGTCGGCTTCGGCAGCAGTAAAGCCGAGCATTTCCAGGCCGCCGAAGGAGAACATGATGATCGCCATGGCCATCACCAAGCCGCCGACGCCATGGGGGAAGAAACCACCATGCTCCCACAGGTTGCTGACCGAGGCTTGGGGACCGCCGCTGCCGCTGACCAGCAGGTAGCTGCCCAGGGCAATCATGCCGACGATCGCCACCACCTTGATGATGGCGAACCAGAACTCGGCTTCACCGAAGACTTTGACGTTAGCCAGGTTGATCACGTTGATCAGCACGAAGAAGGCCGCCGCAGAGACCCAGGTCGGAATCTCCGGCCACCAGTAATGCACGTACTTGCCGACGGCCGTCAGCTCCGACATACCCACCAGAATGTACAGAATCCAGCAGTTCCAGCCCGACAGAAAACCGGCGAAACCGCCCCAGTACTTGTGGGCAAAATGGCTGAAGGAGCCGGCGACGGGCTCCTCGACGATCATCTCGCCAAGCTGGCGCATGATCATGAAGGCGATAAAGCCGCAGATGGCATAGCCCAGGATCATCGACGGGCCGGCGGATTTGAGCACCCCGGCCGAGCCCAGGAACAGGCCGGTGCCGATGGCGCCACCGAGGGCGATCAACTGGATATGCCGATTTTTCAGGCCGCGTTTCAGCTCGCCTGAAGAGGAATGGGGTCCACTCATGAAAAGGGTCTCACGCAAGGTTTGAAGAGTTGAATGCAGGTTGCTGCCTTGAATTACCGACTCAAGCAGCGCCGCTCAAACCCCAGCGCAGGCACCAGGAGTACAGCGTCTTTCTAATGGTCATGCGTCACCTGTTTGTTTTTATCTGTGACGAAATCGAACCCGTCCGGCTCGTGGCCAGGCGGAGTGATCAGGGGGATCAAACCCTGAGGTCTTGGCCTTTTGCGTGGGTACGCAAGGGGGGTCACAGTAAAACGCGGCGCATTGTACACCGCTCGACAGCTTCGGCACGCACCGAGAAAGTGCACAGGCAATTCTGTCAGCTAATGCTTACATCGGCGCGCCCCCCAACAAAGCCAGGGCAGTTGCGTAAATCTATCGTTACACCACGGAAATCCTGCGTTACAGCCAGACTTTGGCAGCCCTCAACGGAATTCTGTCGGAAGGCCACGTCTGAAGAATCGCTTCAGCCAATTTACTGTTTTGCCTGAATAAAAAAATCCGCCAAAAAACAGAAGAAAAAATCCAAATGAAACCGTGTCAATAAATTTTTTGCATTTCGAAACACTCTCTTCTAGGTTCTTTCCACTTGCCCGCGAAGCCCGTGGGTGAGCCGTTCTCAATCAACGTCCTCTAGGAGATACACCATGCAAGCACTGGAAAACGACCTGGAAACCGAACTGCAACTCGACGATTGGTTTGAAGCGCCGACCCATGAGGCCGCCGTTGAAATGATGCAAGCCGATGCCGTTGTGCCTTTTGGCACCGCGATGTGGCCTTTCTAATAACCGGCAGGCATCCGGCAGGCGCTGTGCACGGCGCCTGCCCCCTTACCCAAGGCACCGAAGGACACCCGTCATGGACAAGGCCCGCGCCGTCGAACACTTTCTCTACTACCTTGCTCACCACCCGGCCCTCAACGGCCTGAACCGCCCCACCGTGTTGCTCGGCCATACCGAGCGCTATGACGCCATCGCCCAGGCGATCACCCACGGCAGCGCCGCCCGCTTCAACTTCCAACTGCAACGCCTGGACCTGGCGCCCAGCGACACCCTGGCACAGGCCATTCAAACCTGTGACCTGTACCTGTTCCTCTACGATTCCTCCACGCTGCCCAACCCACGCGCCGAAGGCCCTGACTTTATCCGCGCCCTGCAAGGCGTGATGGCCGAGCACTGGAAGAAATCCCTGCTGTTCAAGGATTACGGCGACTATTTCTACGACACCTTCAGCGTCGAGCCCCAACGCATCGCCGACCTCAACGCCACACTGATCCGGCGCATGGCCCAGGCCAACGTGCTGAGCTTTACCGACAAACACGGTTCGCGCCTGGAAGCGCCGATGAGCAGCATCAAGAAGTGGACCAATATCAACGGCGTCGGCAACCACGACCTGGCGCCCGGCGAAATCGCCACCCACAGCGAAGCCATCAACGGCCAGGTGCGGTTTGTCGGCACCTTCCTCAGTACCATCCCCTTTGCACGCAAATACGGCGTGCTGCAATCGCCGCTGGAGTTATGGATCGAGAACTCCACCGTGTGCAGCGTGGCCAGCGAAGTGCCGGGGCTGGCAGATGACTTCAACAAGTACCTGAACGCCAACCCGTCCAACCGTCGCGTGGAGGAGTTGGGGATTGGCACCAATGAAGGGGTCAAGGACTTGTATGCGCGCAATGCCGGGTTTGAAGAGCGTCACTGCGGGCTGCACCTGGGCTTGGGTGGCGGGCAGAAAGGCAGTCATCACCTGGACCTGATCTTTGCCAGTGGGGTGTTGGCGCTGGATGACAAGCCGGTATTTGATGGCGCCTTTGCCTTTTAAAAGACCGTCAGACGTGTAGAGATCCCTGTGGGAGCTGGCTTGCCCTAATGCCAGTCAGTTAAGAGCTAGAGCAGACAACCAGTGACTTGTGGCGAGGGAGCTTGCTCCCGCTGGACTGCGTAGCAGTCCCATTTTTGGGGCCGCTTCGCGCCCCAGCGGGAGCAAGCTCCCTCGCCACAGTTACCGATTCTGTCTTAACTGACTGGCATTAGGGCTTGCCCACCGCTATCGCAGGCAAGCCAGCTCCCACAGTTGGTTGCATTTCAAATGTAGATCGCAAAAAAAACGCCAACCCTAGGGTTGGCGTTTTCGCGCAGCGCTTAGCGCATCACTGCGGCTTCTTGCGGCCAAAACCAGGACGCTGGCCGGAACCGGCCGGGGCGCCACGGCGCTTGCCCGAAGGCTCGTCCGCGACCAGTTTCGGGCCAGGGCGCTTGTTCGCCGCTGGCTTGGCTGGACGCTTGGTGCTGGCGTTGTCGGCCGGGCGATCCGCTTCACCACGGTTGCTGCGACCACCCGCCGGAGCAGGACGCGGCGTACGTGGCGCACGCTCGCCTTCTTGACGCGATGGTGTGGTGGGGCGGCGTTCACCTTCAATGTGCGGCTGACGCGAGATACGACCGCCGGTGGCCGGTGCATCCAGCGCCGGGCGCAGGGTGCGGGCAACACGTTCGGTACGTGGCACTGGGCGCGACGATTTACGCTGCATACGCTCAAGCTTGTCTTTGCTCTTGGCGTTCATCTGCGGCATGGCAACCGGCGTCAGGCCCACTTCGGCGCTGAGGATATCGACTTCGTACTGGCTCATTTCGCGCCAGCGGCCCATCGGCAGGTCGGAATTCAGGAACACCGGACCAAAACGCACGCGCTTGAGGCGGCTGACCACCAGGCCCTGGGACTCCCACAGGCGACGCACTTCACGGTTACGGCCTTCCATCACCACGCAGTGGTACCAGTGGTTGAAACCTTCGCCACCCGGCGCCTGCTTGATGTCGGTGAACTTGGCCGGGCCGTCTTCGAGCACCACGCCCGCCTTGAGGCGTTCGATCATCTCGTCATCGACTTCACCACGTACACGCACGGCGTATTCACGGTCCATCTCGTAGGACGGGTGCATCAGGCGGTTGGCCAACTCACCGTCAGTGGTGAACATCAGCAAGCCGGTGGTGTTGATGTCCAGGCGGCCGATGTTGATCCAGCGGCCTTCTTTAGGCTTGGGCATCTTGTCGAACACGGTCGGACGGCCTTCCGGGTCGTCACGGGTGCAGATCTCGCCGTCGGGCTTGTTGTACATGATCACGCGGCGCACCGATTCGGCGGCCTCTTCACGCTTGATGACCTTGCCATCAATGGTGATTGCATCGTGCAGGTCGACGCGCTGGCCGAGGGTTGCCTCGACGCCGTTGACCTTGATGCGCTTCTGGGTGATCCAGGCTTCGACGTCGCGGCGCGAGCCCACGCCGATACGCGCCAGCACTTTTTGCAGTTTTTCGCCTGCTGGGCCGATTTCCTGGTCTTTCTGGTCTTGGTCATTCATCGTAAGCACCTCCCGGTGGGTCGATTCAGGCGTGGCCTGAGGGTATTGAAAGCGGGGCCTTGGCCAAATAGCTCGGCAAGGGGTCGCGAATCATACGCGCATGGCGCGTGTTGCGCATCCCAGACTAGTCGATAACGCCCAGCTCATTTGCTTTTCCGCCGACCGGTGGCCCCCAGGGCCAGCAATCGCAGCTCGGCTTCGGCCAGCACCGTGCGCTTGTCGGCTTTATCGAGCTTCTTCCAGGCACGGATTTCACGCTTGCTGCGGCCACAGCCGACGCAGATGTCATCGTTGAATTTGCAGATGCTGATGCACGGGTCTTTCATGGCACTCATGGTCGATCCTCTGTGGGAGCTGGCTTGCCTGCGATGGCATCACCTCCTTGCATCTGAGAGACCGAGGCGTCTGCATCGCAGGCAAGCCAGCTCCCACATGGGTTGCGCGGTGAACGTCAGAGCCGGTCAGTCTTCGAGCTGGCGGCGCTCGTTTTCGATGGCCTCGGCCAGCGCCCGGGCTTCGTCTTCTTCGTCACTCAGGGGCGGCTGTTCGAGGGCGGCGACGGCGGCCAGGAGCTTTTCCCGGGCTTGGGCCACGCCGAGCACATCGTCTTCGGCTTCGACCTCAGGCTCGGATTCAACGTTCACCTGGGTTTCTGGCTCCGCCGCACCATCACGCAGCAAATCGTCGAAGTCGGTCTTGATCCCCTGCTCCATGTCGTCCAGCTCCAGCAACAACGTATGGAAACTGGTTTCGTCCTTGGGCTCCTCCGGCTCGGCGCTGGCGTCGGCCAGTTCCTGCAGGCTTTGCGGCACCGGCGCGTCGTCGAAGTCGAGCACCGGCTCGGCCTCCATTTCGCGCAGCTCGGCCAGGGGTGGCAGGTCGTCGAGGTTTTTCAGGTTGAAATGATCGAGAAACACCTTGGTGGTAGCGAACATGGCCGGTTTGCCCGGCACATCGCGGTAGCCAACAATGCGGATCCACTCACGCTCAAGCAGGGTCTTGACGATATGGCTATTGACCGCCACACCACGCACGTCTTCGATCTCGCCCCGGGTGATGGGCTGGCGATAGGCGATCAGTGCCATGGTCTCCAGCATCGCCCGGGAGTAGCGCTGCGGACGTTCTTCCCACAAACGCCCGACCCACGGTGAAAACTTCTCACGGATCTGCAGGCGGTAACCCGACGCCACTTCACGCAGTTCAAAGGCACGGCCCTCGCAGGATTTGCGCAGGATCTCCAAGGCCTTCTTGAAGACCGGCGGCTCCGGGCGTTCGGCCTCTTCAAAGAGTTCGAACAGGCGCTCCAGAGATTGCGGTTTACCCGAGGCCAGGAGAAAGGCCTCCAGCAAAGGGGCCAGTTCGCGGGGTTCAGTCAGATTCATCGATTCAGCTCGTTATTCGGCTCGCGCCCGCACGTGGATAGCCGCAAAAGGCTCATTCTGCACCAGCTCGACCAAGGACTCCTTGACCAGCTCAAGGATCGCCATAAAGGTCACCACCACGCCCAGTCGGCCCTCTTCGGCAGTAAACAACTCGACAAAGGGCACAAACCCACCGCCCTTGAGACGTTCCAGCACATCGCTCATGCGCTCGCGGGTGGACAGCGCTTCACGGCTGACCTGGTGGCTTTCAAACATATCGCCACGGCGCAGTACTTCGGCCATGGACATCAGCAATTCTTCCAGGCTCACATCCGGCAGCAACTTGCGCGCGCGCGCCTCGGGAGCGTCGAGCTTGGGCACCACCACATCACGGCCCACACGGCTCAGGCCGTCGATGCCTTCGGCGGCGGCCTTGAAGCGTTCGTACTCCTGCAGGCGGCGGATCAGCTCGGCGCGCGGGTCATCCTCTTCGGCTTCCACCGTCTCCGAGCGCGGCAACAGCATGCGCGACTTGATCTCGGCGAGCATGGCCGCCATCACCAGGTACTCGGCGGCCAGCTCCAGGCGCACCGACTGCATCAGCTCGACATAGCCCATGTACTGGCGGGTGATTTCTGCCACCGGAATGTCGAGGATGTTGATGTTCTGCTTGCGGATCAGGTACAGCAGCAAGTCCAGCGGGCCTTCGAAGGCTTCAAGGAACACCTCCAGGGCGTCCGGCGGGATGTACAGGTCCAGGGGCATTTCCATGACCGCCTGGCCATACACCATGGCAAACGGCAGTTCCTGCTGGGCGCCAGCCTGGGGATCAGCGGCTTCCACGGCTGACATTCAGGCCTCGACCATGAACGGAGCCGGATCGCCACAACCCACACGCACCACTTCTGGTTCGCCATCGGCCAGGTTGATCACCGTGGAGGCCTTGTTGCCACCGTAGCCGCCGTCGATGATCAGGTCGACGTGCTTTTCCAGCAAACGGCGCATTTCGTAAGGGTCGTACAACGGCTCGGTTTCGCCGGGCAGGATCAACGACACGCTCATCAGCGGTTCGCCCAACTCGGCCAGCAGCGCCAGGGCAATCGGGTGTTCCGGCACGCGCAGGCCAATGGTGCGTTTCTTCGGGTGCAGCAACAGGCGCGGCACTTCGCGGGTGGCGTTGAGGATGAAGGTGTAGGGCCCCGGCGTGTGGGCCTTGAGCAGGCGGAAGGTGCCGGTGTCGACCTTGGCGAACAGCCCGAGCTGGGACAAGTCGCTGCAGATCAGCGCAAAGTTGTGCTTGTCGTCCAGCTGGCGCAGGCGCCTTACTCGCTCCACCGCGCCCTTGTCGCCGATCTGGCAGCCAATGGCGTAGGACGAATCAGTCGGATAGATCACCACGCCGCCGGCACGGATGATCTCCACGGCCTGCTTGATCAGGCGCGCCTGAGGGTTTTCCGGATGAATCTGGAAGAATTGGCTCACGTGCTCTACCTGTTCAGACGGTGGCAATAATGGGGTCATGCTTGAATCGCCCCCACAACAGCGGCAGATCTTCCGGGACCTGGCGATATTCGCCAATCTCGGACCAGCCGCCTGGGCCATGAAAGTCACTGCCGGCACTGACCAGCAGACCAAATTCGCGGGCGAGGATCGCCAGGCTGCCGACCTGTTCGGCGGGTTGATGCCCGTTGACCACCTCGATGGCGTGACCACCCGCTCCAATATAGTCGCTGATCAGCTTGCGGCGCTTGCTGCGGGTGAAATCGTAATGCCAGGGATGCGCCAGGCTCACCCAGGCCCCGGAGGCCCGCAGGGTCTGGACGGTGTCTTCCAGGGTTGGCCAGTGCAGCTTCACATCGCCCAACTTGCCGGCGCCCAGCCATTTGCGAAAGGCCTCGGCGCGATCCTTCACATAGCCTTCACGCACCATCCAGTCGGCAAAGTGCGGACGGGCCGGTGCGTTGCCGCTGTCGCCCAATTCCTGCTGGATAGCACGGGCACCGTCGAGGGCACCTGGCATACCTTTGAGGCTGAGCTTGCGGCTTATTTCTTCGGACCGCAGCCAGCGGCCATCGTGCAATTGGGCAATCGCCGCCACCAAGGGCGGGGCCTTTTGATCAAAACCGTAGCCCAGCACGTGGATGGTGGCGCCGCCCCAGGTGCAGGACAATTCCACGCCGTTGACCAACTGCATACCCAGGGAGTGCGCGGCCTGGCGGGCTTCGTCGAGGCCTTCAAGGGTGTCATGGTCGGTCAATGCCAAAACTCGCACGCCTTTTTCAAACGCACGCGCAACCAGTACCGCGGGCGCCAGGGCGCCGTCGGAGGCCGTGCTGTGGCAGTGCAAATCAACATTCACGTGGGTATGTAACCTCAAGTCAGCTGGCGCTATCGCAACCAAGGATGTTTGTTATTATGCCGCCACATCCAGCTTCTGGCTCTTACTGTGAAACAATTCATCGACTTCATCCCGCTGTTGCTGTTTTTCATCGTTACCAAACTCGACCCCAGGGTCATCGAAATCGCCGGCCACGAGCTGTCGTTCGGGGGCATCTACAGTGCCACTGCCGTACTGATCATCAGCTCTATCGTAGTGTACGGCGCCATCTTCATCTCGCAGCGCAAGCTGGAAAAAAGCCAATGGCTCACCCTCGTCGCCTGCCTGGTGTTCGGTGGCCTGACCCTGGCCTTCCACAGCGAAACCTTCCTTAAATGGAAAGCCCCTGTGGTGAACTGGCTGTTCGCCCTGGTGTTTATCGGCAGCCACTTCATCGGTGACCGCCTGCTGATCAAGCGGATCATGGGCCATGCGCTGACCTTGCCGGAGCCGGTGTGGGTGCGCCTGAACGTGGCCTGGATCGTGTTCTTCCTGTTCTGCGGCGCCGCCAACCTGTTCGTGGCCTTCACCTTCCAGGACTACTGGGTCGACTTCAAAGTGTTTGGCAGCCTGGGCATGACCGTATTGTTTTTGATCGGCCAGGGCATCTACCTGTCACGCCACCTGCATGACACCACACCGAAAACCGAGGACTGACATGCTCTACGCCATCATTGCCACCGACGTTGCCAACTCGCTGGAAAAACGCCTGAGCGTACGCCCGGCCCACGTCGAGCGCCTCAAACAGCTGCAAGCCGAAGGCCGCATGGTACTGGCCGGCCCGCACCCGGCCGTCGACAGCAACGACCCAGGCGACGCGGGTTTCAGCGGAAGCCTGATCGTCGCCGAGTTCGCCTCCCTGGCCGACGCCCAGGCCTGGGCCAAGGCTGACCCTTATGTCGCAGCAGGCGTCTACGCCGATGTAGTGGTCAAGCCGTTCAAGCAAGTCTTGCCTTGAACCCGGCTGCGTCGAACCTAATCGTTTCGGCGCACTCCTAATGGCTCACGGCATCACCGGTGGGGCCTTCGCCGCCGACAATGGCTAAATTGAGTGAGTCATGAGCGAGCTGTTACTGATAGATGATGACCAGGAGCTCTGTGAGCTGCTGACCAGTTGGTTGAGCCAGGAAGGTTTCCAGGTACGCGCCTGCCATGACGGCTTGAGCGCCCGAAAAGCCCTGGCCGACAGCGCGCCTGCGGCCGTCGTGCTCGACGTGATGCTGCCCGACGGCAGCGGCCTGGAGCTACTCAAGCAATTGCGCAACGACCACCCGGAGCTGCCGGTGCTGATGCTCTCGGCCCGGGGCGAGCCCCTGGACCGCATCCTTGGCCTGGAACTGGGCGCCGACGACTACCTGGCCAAACCTTGCGATCCGCGCGAGCTGACGGCGCGCCTGCGCGCCGTATTACGCCGCAGCCACCCGGCCGCGGTATCAACCCAGCTGGAACTGGGCGACCTGTGCTTCAGCCCGGTGCGCGGCGTTGTCAGCATCGATGAACAGGAGTTCGCCCTCACCGTCTCCGAAAGCCGCCTGCTTGAAGCATTGCTGCGTCAGCCCGGCGAGCCCCTGGATAAACAGGAACTGGCGCAGATCGCCCTGGGCCGCAAGTTGACCCTGTATGACCGCAGCCTGGACATGCACGTCAGCAACCTGCGTAAAAAGATCGGCCCACACCCCGATGGCCGGCCACGGATAGTGGCGCTGCGTAGTCGTGGTTACTACTACAGCCCCTAAACATCACGCTTAACCCTGTGGGAGCTGGCTTGCCTGCGATAGCGGTGGGCCAGTTAGCATGAGGGTGCCTGACACACCGCTATCGCAGGCAAGCCAGCTCCCACCAGTGTTCTCATCAGCCTCGAGGTTTTGTCAGTTCCTATCAAACCCGTCTTTACCGAAGCTTTACCCTACCCTGACCGCCGCTGACCTTGCTCTGCGTAACCTACTCACATCCGGACTCACCGGAATAGAGACAGGAGAATCACCATGCGCAAGACCCTTATCGCTTTGATGTTCGCCACTGCCCTGCCCACCGTTGCCATGGCAATGCCGGAAGGCCCAGGCCCGATGGGTGGTCCTGAAAGCCACATGATGGGCGGCCCAGGCCACGGTGAACACGGTCCGCGTGGCAAAGGCGGCCCGTTCAGCCAGCTGGACTTGAGCAAGGAACAGCGCGAGCAGATCCGCAAGCTGATGGGTGACCAATGGCACGCCCGCAAAGACTTGGTCAAAAAGTACCTGGACAAACTGCCAGCCGCTGACCAGAAGGCGATGCAGGACGAAATCGCCGCCGGCAAGCAGAAAACCCAGACCGATATCCGTGCCGTGCTCAAGCCCGACCAGCAGAAGAAGTACGACGAAATCGTCAAGAAACAAGCCGAGCGCCGCGCCGAATGGAAAGAGTTCCAGGCCTGGAAAGCCCAGCAAGCGCAAAAAGCGCAATAATGATCTAGCTTCACCCCAGCCCAGTGGCTCGCGCCGCTGGGCTTTTCCTGTTTGAGGGTTTCCTGTGCGTTCATTGTTCTGGCGTATCCTGGCGAGTTTCTGGCTGGCCATCGCCCTGGTTGCCGGTTTGTCGATCCTGCTTGGGCACATGCTCAACCAGGACGCCTGGATTCTCAGCCGCCACCCTGGCCTCAACAACCTGGCCCAAGAGTGGACGCAGCTCTACGAGAGCCAGGGTGAAGACGCCGCCCAGGAGTTGCTGCAGCAGCGCAAACGCCAGTACCACATCGACGTGCAAGTGCTTAACGAAAGCGGCGAGCCAGTGGTGCGCGGTACCTTCCCGCGCCGCGCCGCCGCCTTCGAAGCCCGCCAGAACGACAGCCAGGACGGCCATCTGCCGTGGCGACGCCTGACCGCCGAATACACCAGCGACAAAACCGGCGACACCTACCTATTGATCTACCGTATTCCTCACCCGGAGCTGGACGCCTGGCACCGCAGCAGCCTGCTGTGGCCGCTCAGTGCATTGGCGATTACCCTGGTGGTGCTGACCCTGTTCAGCCTGCTGGTGACCTTGTCCATCACCCGACCGCTCAGCCGTCTGCGCGGCGCGGTGCATGACCTGGGGCAAACCACTTATCAACAGAACAGTCTGGCGCAACTGGCCAACAGGCGCGATGAATTCGGCGTGCTGGCCAACGACTTCAACCGCATGGGCGCGCGCCTGCAAAGCCTGATCGGCAGCCAGCGCCAGTTGCTGCGCGACGTCTCCCACGAACTGCGCTCGCCGTTGGCGCGCTTGCGTATCGCCCTGGCCTTGGCCGAACGCGCCAGCCCCGAAGAACGGGAAAAACTCTGGCCGCGCCTGACCCGCGAATGCGATCGACTGGAGGCCTTGATCAGCGAGATCCTGGTATTGGCACGGGGCGACGCCGACAACGCCAGCGCCGAAGACATCGACCTCACCCCGTTGCTTAAAACGCTGCAAAAGGACGCCCAACTCAGTGCCCCCGAGCAAGTGGTGCAACTGACGACTGCCAATGACTTGCAGCTTAAAGGCTGGCCGACCATGATCGAACGCGCCGTGGACAACCTGCTGCGCAATGCCCAGCGCTTCAACCCGGGGGGCGAACCGATTGAATTGCAGGCCCAGCATCAAGGCGGGCGCATTCTGATCAGCGTACGCGACCACGGACCCGGCGTTGAAGCCGAGCACCTGAGCCAATTGGGCGAGCCGTTCTACCGGGCGCCGGGCCAGACCGCCCAAGGCCATGGCCTGGGCCTGGCCATCGCCCGTCGCGCCGCCGAGCGCCATGGCGGTAACCTGATCCTGGCCAACCATCCCGATGGCGGCTTTATCGCCAGCATCGAACTGCCCTTGATCCCTGGGGTTGCCACACCGGTGGGATGATCTTCTATAGTGGCCCTTCTCTTACGGAGGGCCTTTGATGACAGACCTGCTGACTCCCATCCAAGCCGCACTCGCTTTACCGCACGCCCCACTGCCCCAGCCCCAGCCCCAGGCCGGCGCCTTGCCCTCGACCTTCGCCGTGACAGACCTGGCGGCCGCCAGCATCGGCGCCGCGGGCCAGGCCGTCGCCCAGTTGATTGAGCAACAAACCGGGCGCCTGCCCAGCGTGAGCGTGGATCGGCGCCTGGCCTCGTTGTGGTTCTCCTCGTCGATTCGCCCCGTGGGGTGGCAGGTGCCGCCTTTGTGGGACCCGGTAGCGGGTGATTACGCCAGCGTCGATGGCTGGATCCGCCTGCACACCAACGCGCCCCATCATCGCGCAGCGGCCGAGCGGGTATTGGGGCCTGCCGCTGATCGCGCAGCCATGGCGAGTAGAGTCGCGACCTGGAAAGCCGCCGAACTGGAACAGGCGGTTGTCGATGCGGGCGGTTGTGCGGCGCAGATGCGTAGCTGGCAAGCCTGGCAGCAGCATCCCCAAGGCTTGGCGGTAAACGCCGAAGCGTTGATCCAGCGTCAGGTCTTCGAACCCGGCACCGACAAACCCTGGCTCGGCTCAGCCGCTCGCCCACTGGCCGGCATCAAGGTGCTGGATTTGACCCGGGTGCTGGCCGGCCCGGTGGCCAGTCGTTTCCTCGCCGGATTGGGTGCCAGCGTACTGCGCATCGACTCGCCCACCTGGAACGAACCTGGCGTCGTCCCGGAAATGACCCTGGGTAAACGCTGCGCCCGCCTGGATCTAACGAGCCACGACGACCGGCAAGTGTTCGAAGCGTTGCTCAAGGACGCCGACATCCTGTTCCACGGTTACCGCGCCGATGCCCTGGAGCAACTCGGTTATACCCTTGGCGAACGTCAGCACATCGCCCCCGGACTGATAGACGTCAGCCTCAACGCCTACGGCTGGAGCGGCCCATGGCGTAATCGGCGTGGCTTTGACAGCCTGGTGCAGATGAGCAGCGGGATTGCCGAGGCCGGCATGGCTTGGAAACAGACGGATAAACCGCTGCCGCTACCGGTGCAGGCGCTGGATCACGCCACCGGCTATTTGATGGCCGCCAGCGCGATCCGGGCTTTGGCCGAGCGCCTGGACTCCGGACGCGGCGGTTCGGCGCGCTTGTCGTTGGCGCGTACGGCGAAGTTGCTGGTGGAGGCCGGGCAAGTGCCACTGCAAGCGGCATTGCGCGAAGAAGATATCAATGACCAAGGCCTGGTGGTGGAGCAGACAGCCTGGGGGCAGGCTCATCGGCTGCTAGCCCCGCTGAGCATCAGTGGCACGCCGTTGCAGTGGGATTTGCCGGCGGTGGAGTTAGGGTCACACCGACCTCAGTGGTGACCTGGGCACCGCTATCGCAGGCAAGCCAGCTCCCACAGGATCAAACAACACGGTCTACTGTGGGAGCCGGGCTTGCCCGCGATGGGGCCATCACCGTCGCTATCAATCCCCGCGGCTCAACGACGTCCACAAATGCTGCGCCGCATACGCCCTCAACGGCCGCCACGCCTCGGCCCGCGCCAATAATTGCCGCGCCGACACCGGCCCACCTTCCAAGGCTGCCAAAGCATTGATCAGCCCGATATCCCCCGACGCAAACGCATCCGCCTCGCGCAACTGGCGCATGGCGATGTACTGCGCGGTCCACTCTCCAATCCCCGGCAATGCCACTAGCCTTGCAACGCCGTCCTGGAGGCTGGCCTTGGGTTCGAAAAGCTGTGGATCATCCAATAGCGCCTGGGCCACACCGGACAGAGTGCGGCCGCGCGCCTTGGGCATGCCCAGGGCGGCCAGGTCCGCCGCCGCCAGCACTTCAGGTGTCGGGAACAGGTGGGTAATACCGGGGTGTGGGGTTTTCAGGGGCTGGCCATACTGCGCCACCAGCTTGCCCGCCAGGCGAATCGCCGCTACCACGGTGATCTGCTGGCCCAGCACCGCACGAATCGCCAGTTCCAACCCATCCCAGGTGCCAGGCAACCGCAGACCAGGGCGGGCCGCAACCAGTTGCGCCATCAGGGGGTCTTGCGACAATTGCGCGTTGATCACCTCAGGCACCGCGTCCAGATCAAACATCCTGCGCAAGCGCCGCTCGATCTCAGGCATCGCGGCAGGCTCGGGAAAGTCGACCGTCACCTCCAGCCAATCCCCCGCGCCCGGTTCGACGCTGACCCAGCCATGTCGCCCCGCCACACTGATGCTGCGCCGATACACGCCGGCGACCACGGTATCCAACCCGGTAATCGCCCGCGCCGATAGGAACCCCAGCATCGCCGCCCAGTCGTAGGGCGGTTGATACGCCAGTCTCACAGTGACAATACCCCGCTATACAGCCCATACGCGGCTAACCCGGCGCCCGCGATCACGCCGCTGAAAATGCCTTTTTCCACGGTGGTAAACAAGGGTTGGCCCTGCTCGCGCTTGGCCAGGGCAAACAGGATCACACCCGGTGCGTACAGCAACGCCGACAGCAGCAAGTACTTCAAGCCCCCCGCATACAGCAGCCAGATCGCATAACCGAGGGCAACCAGTCCCACCAGCAGATCTTTCATGCGCCGACGCTGCCAGCCTGCATAGGTTTCGCCGCGCGCGCTCAACAGCACCGCATAGGCCGCCGACCACAAGTAAGGCACCAGGATCATCGACGACGCCAGGTAGATCAGGGTGGTGTAGGTACTGGCTGAAAACAGGGTGATCACCAGGAACGCCTGGATCATCACATTGGTCAGCCACAACGCGTTAACCGGCACCTGATTGGCATTTTCCTTTTTCAGGAACGCCGGCATGGTCTTGTCATGGGCAGTGGCATAGAGAATTTCCGCGCAGAGCAACGCCCACGAAAGCAATGCCCCGAGCAGCGAAACGGCCAGGCCGATGCTAATCAATACTGCGCCCCAGGGCCCGACAATGTGTTCCAGCACGCCCGCCAGCGACGGGTTCTGCAATTGGGCCAGTTCCGGCTGGTTCATGATGCCCAGGGACAGCACATTCACCAGCACCAACAGCGCCAGCACGCCCAGGAAACCAATCACCGTCGCGCGCCCCACATCCGAGCGCTTCTCGGCTCGCGCCGAATAAACGCTGGCGCCTTCGATGCCGATAAACACGAACACCGTGACCAGCATCATGTGGCGCACCTGCTCGACCACAGTGCCCATTTGCGGATTGCCCAGGCCCCAGATATCACGGGTGAAGATGTCCGCCTTGAACGCCACCGCGGCAATCACGATAAACATCAGCAGCGGCACGATCTTCGCCACCGTCGTCACCTGATTGATGAACGCCGCCTCTTTGATTCCGCGCATCACCAGAAAATGCACGGCCCACAGCAACAGCGACGCGCAGCCAATGGCGAGCGGTGTATTGCCCTGGCCGAATGCCGGAAAAAAGTAACCCAGGGTGCTGAACAGCAACACGAAATAGCCGACGTTGCCCATCCATGCGCTGATCCAATAGCCCCAGGCCGATGAGAACCCCATGTAGTCGCCGAAGCCGGCCTTGGCGTAGGCGTACACCCCGGAATCCAGTTCCGGTTTGCGGTTGGCCAAGGTCTGGAACACAAAGGCCAGGGTCAGCATGCCGATGGCGGTGATCGCCCAACCGATCAATATGGCGCCCACTCCGGAACGGGCAGCCATATTCTGCGGCAATGAAAAGATGCCGCCGCCAATCATCGAGCCCACCACCAGGGCAATCAGGGCACTGAGCCGAAGTTTCTGGGCGGGTTGGGACATGCAGGTTCCTCGAAATTTTCGGTTGGGCGACAACTGCGCACACAAGTAATTCAAATGGATGAAGGTTTCATAACATAAGGATATGTAAAGGCGCGAAGTTTAGGCTTATTTAGAATTTAAATACGTCAATTATGAAGTGTTCGCCAAACAACGGACAAAAAATTTGCACATTCGCAAATAAGAACTAGCGTCAACACCCATGCCCCGACCAATTGATTAACCATAAAGCAGAGAGCGCTCTACCCAGCGCCTTTGCGGGATTTTTTCGCCCGCAAAACCTCACCCTAAGTCGTTAATTCACAATGGAATGTGCCAATGAAGTGATCTGAGTCAGCTGTTTGATTAGCGCACGGAATTATTCTGTGGTCTCTCTTCTCCTGCATTGGAGTCATGCAATGTCTGAAACTCCCGGAAAACTTCGATTAGGCGCCCTGGTCGCACTTGTCGTCGGCTCGATGATTGGCGGCGGCATTTTTTCATTGCCACAAAACATGGCCGCCAGCGCCGATGTCGGTGCAGTGTTGATCGGCTGGGTGATTACCGCCATCGGCATGTTGACCCTCGCCTTCGTGTTCCAGACCCTCGCCAACCGCAAGCCTGACCTCGACGGCGGGGTGTACGCCTACGCCAAGGCCGGTTTCGGCGACTACATGGGTTTCTCATCGGCCTGGGGCTACTGGATCAGTGCCTGGCTGGGCAACGTCGGTTACTTCGTATTGCTGTTCAGCACCCTGGGTTACTTCTTCCCGATCTTTGGCGAAGGCAATACGCCGGCGGCAGTGATCGGTGCGTCGGTGCTGCTGTGGGCCGTGCATTTCCTGGTGCTGCGCGGGATCAAGGAAGCGGCGTTCATCAATCTGGTGACCACCGTCGCCAAGGTCGTGCCGCTGCTGCTGTTTGTGCTGATTGCCCTGTTTGCGTTCAAGCTGGACATCTTCACCGCCGACATCTGGGGCGTGAAAAACCCGGACCTGGGCAGTGTGATGAACCAGGTGCGCAACATGATGCTGGTCACCGTGTGGGTGTTTATCGGCATCGAAGGCGCGAGCATCTTCTCGTCCCGTGCCGAAAAACGCAGTGACGTGGGCAAGGCCACCGTGATCGGTTTTATCACTGTGCTGCTGTTCCTGATGCTGGTGAACGTGCTGTCCCTGGGGATCATGACCCAGCCGGAACTGGCCAAGTTGCAGAACCCGTCGATGGCCGCCGTGCTGGAGCATGTGGTCGGCCACTGGGGGGCGGTGCTGATCAGCGTCGGCTTGATCATCTCGCTGCTGGGCGCGTTGCTGTCGTGGGTGCTGTTGTGTGCAGAGATCATGTTCGCCGCCGCCAAGGACCACACCATGCCGGAGTTCTTGCGCAAGGAGAACGCCAACCATGTGCCGGTCAACGCCCTGTGGCTGACCAACGCGATGGTGCAGATATTTCTGGTGATCACGCTGTTTTCCGCCAGCACCTACCTGTCACTGATCTACCTCGCCACCTCAATGATTCTGGTGCCTTACCTGTGGTCGGCGGCCTACGCCCTGCTGCTGGCGGTGCGCGGCGAGACCTACGAGAACGCCCTGAAAGAGCGCAAGAAAGACCTGTTCATCGGCGCCGTCGCCCTGATCTACGCGATCTGGCTGCTCTATGCCGGCGGCACCAAATACCTGCTGCTTTCCGCCCTGCTCTACGCCCCTGGCGCGATCCTGTTCGCCAAGGCCAAACGTGAACTGGGCAAACCGATTTTCACCAACGTCGAGAAGCTGATCTTCGCCGCAGTAGTCATTGGCGCCCTGGTGGCGGCCTATGGGCTCTATGACGGCTTCCTGACTCTGTAATTGTGTGTTCACTGGAGGATCTGTAATGACCACGGAAAAAGTGAAGTACGGCGTACATTCCGAAGCCGGCAAACTGCGCAAAGTCATGGTGTGCTCCCCAGGTTTGGCCCACCAGCGGCTGACCCCCAACAACTGCGACGAACTGCTGTTTGATGACGTGCTGTGGGTGGCCCAGGCCAAGCGCGACCACTTCGACTTCGTGACCAAGATGCGCGAGCGGGACATTGATGTGCTGGAAATGCACAACCTGCTCACCGACATCGTCGCCAACCCAGAAGCGCTGGACTGGATTCTGGAACGCAAGATCACCGCCAACACCGTTGGCCTGGGCCTGGTCGATGAAGTCGGCTCGTGGCTGCGCAGCCTGGAGCCGCGCAAGATCAGCGAGTTTTTGATCGGCGGCGTGTCGGCCGATGACCTGCCGAGCAGCTTCGGTGGCAAGACCATCGAGATGTTCCGCGACTTCCTCGGCCACGCCAGCTTCATTCTGCCGCCACTGCCCAACACCCAGTTCACCCGCGACACCACCTGCTGGATCTACGGCGGCGTGACGCTTAACCCGATGTACTGGCCGGCACGACGCCAGGAAACCCTGCTGGCCAGCGCCATCTATAAATTCCACCCCGAGTTCACCAACGCCGACTTCCAGATCTGGTACGGCGACCCCGACCAGGAACACGGCGCTGCCACGCTGGAAGGCGGCGACGTCATGCCGATTGGCAACGGCGTAGTGTTGATCGGCATGGGTGAGCGCTCGTCCCACCAGGCCATCGGCCAACTGGCGCGCAACCTGTTCAAGAACAAAGCCGTGGAAAAGGTCATCGTTGCCGGCCTGCCCAAATCCCGCGCCGCGATGCACCTGGACACCGTGTTCAGCTTCTGCGACCGCGACCTGGTCACCGTCTTCCCCGAAGTGGTCAACCAGATCGTGCCGTTTACCCTGCGCCCTGACGAGAGCAAGCCCCACGGTATCGACATCCAACGGGAGAAAACCAACTTCCTCGAAACCGTGGCTGCAGCGCTCAATCTCAAGGCCCTGCGCGTGGTCGAGACCGGCGGCAACAGCTTCGCCGCCGAACGGGAGCAGTGGGATGACGGCAACAACGTGGTGGCTGTGGAGCCCGGCGTAGTGATCGGCTACGACCGCAACACCTACACCAACACCTTGCTGCGCAAGGCCGGTGTGGAAGTCATCACCATCAGCGCCGGCGAGCTCGGCCGTGGCCGTGGCGGCGGCCACTGCATGACCTGCCCGATCATCCGCGACCCTATCGACTATTAAGGAGATTCCATCATGGCTTTCAATATGCGCAACCGCAGCCTGCTGTCGCTGATGCACCACACCACTCGCGAACTGAATTACCTGCTGGACCTGTCCCGCGACCTCAAACGCGCCAAATACACCGGCACCGAGCGTCCGCACCTGCAAGGCAAAAACATCGCGTTGATCTTCGAAAAAACCTCGACCCGCACCCGTTGCGCTTTCGAAGTTGCGGCCCATGACCAGGGCGCCCACGTCACCTATATCGACCCGGTGTCGTCGCAGATCGGCCACAAAGAAAGCATGAAAGATACCGCCCGCGTCCTGGGCCGGATGTTCGATGCCATCGAGTACCGTGGTTTTGAGCAGGAAATCGTCGAAGAGCTGGCCAAGTTCGCCGGTGTGCCGGTGTTCAACGGCCTCACCGCCGAATTCCACCCGACCCAGATGATCGCCGACACCCTCACCATGCGCGAACACAGCGACAAGCCGCTGCATGACATCAGCTACGCCTACCTCGGGGACGCCCGCTACAACATGGGCAACTCGCTGCTGATGATCGGCGCCAAGCTGGGCATGGACGTGCGCATCGGTGCGCCGAAAGCGCTGTGGCCCCATGAAGACTTCATCAAACAGTGCCAGGCCTTTGCCGAGGAAAGCGGCGCGCGCATCACCATCACCGAAGACCCGAAAGAAGCCGTGAAGGGCGTGGACTTCATCCACACCGATATCTGGGTGTCCATGGGCGAACCGGTGGAAGCGTGGGACGAGCGCATCGAGCAACTGCTGCCGTACCAGGTCAACGCCAAGATGATGAAAGCCTCGGGCAACCCTCGGGTGAAATTCATGCATTGCCTGCCGGCGTTCCACAACAGTGAAACCAAGGTCGGCAAGGACATCGCGGCGCGCTATCCGCACCTGGCCAATGGCGTGGAAGTGACCGAAGAGGTGTTCGAGTCGCCGGCCAATATTGCCTTCGAGCAAGCGGAAAACCGCATGCATACCATCAAGGCGATTCTGGTGTCGGCGTTGGCGGACATTTAATTTCCACGGTGTGAACACCGTCAGTGTGGGAGCTGGCTTGCCTGCGATAGCGGTGGGTCTGGCAACAGCAGGTCGCCTGCCAGGCCCTCATCGCAGGCAAGCCAGCGCCCACATTGACCGAGGTGTTCATGCGTTCCCTGAAAGGACATTCTGTATGCGCATCGTCGTAGCCCTGGGCGGCAACGCCCTCCTGCGTCGTGGTGAACCCATGACCGCAGACAACCAACGCGCCAATATCCGCATCGCCACCGAACAGATCGCCAAGATCCACCCCGGCAACGAGCTGGTGATCGCCCACGGCAATGGCCCGCAAGTCGGCCTGCTGTCATTGCAGGCGGCGGCCTACACCAGCGTCTCGCCTTACCCACTGGACGTGCTGGGCGCCGAGACCGAGGGCATGATCGGCTACATCATTGAACAGGAACTGGGCAACCTGCTGGACTTCGAAGTGCCGTTCGCCACCCTGCTCACCCAGGTCGAAGTCGACGCCAAAGACCCGGCCTTCCAGAACCCCACCAAGCCCATCGGCCCGGTGTATGCCAAAGCCGAAGCCGAGAAACTCGCCGCCGAGAAAGGCTGGGCCATCGCGCCCGACGGCGACAAATACCGACGTGTAGTCGCCAGCCCGCGTCCCAAACGCATCTTTGAAATTCGCCCGATCAAGTGGCTGCTGGAGAAAAAAGCCATTGTGATCTGCGCCGGTGGCGGCGGCATCCCCACCATGTATGGCGAAGATGGCAAGCTGCGCGGCATTGAAGCGGTGATCGACAAAGACCTGTGTTCCTCCTTGCTGGCCACGCAACTGGAGGCCGATTTGCTGGTGATCGCCACCGACGTCAACGCCGCCTTTATCGACTTCGGCAAGCCCACCCAGAAGGCCATCGGCCAGGCCCACCCCGACGATATGGAAAAACTCGGCTTCGCCGCCGGCTCCATGGGCCCCAAGGTACAAGCCGCCTGCGAGTTCGCCCGTCAGACTGGCAAAACCGCGGTGATCGGTTCACTCTCGGACATCGAAGCCATCGTCCAGGGCAGCGCCGGCACCCGCATCAGCACGGCAAAACCTGGCATCACCTACCTGTGAAGTTGAGGAGAAACGCCTATGGCTATCTTTGAACCCGGCCACTTGCATATCGAGCGACACGCGCTGAACAAGGACGATGTCAGCTACGACCTGTGCCTGGACTACGAAGTCGTCACGGATGACCGCGAAGGCAAAGGCATGCAGTTCACCCTGCATGGCAGCATCCAGGGCAAGGACATGAAGGAAACCTTTTTCCTGACCAAGGACCAGGCCTATAACTTCGCCAGCAATGTGACCAAGATTGTCGAAAAATACGGCATTCCCAAGACCCATAGCAGCGTCGGTTCACAGCACAAACATTACGATCTGATGTTTGAGGATGTGCGCCAGCAGTTGGATATGAAATCCGGCGACCCGGTCAAACCCGAACACCTGGAATAACCTTCCCCCCAATCGAATGTGGGAGCTGGCTTGCCTGCGATAGCGACGTGTCAGACGATATTTTCGGTAACTGACCCACCGCCATCGCAGGCAAGCCAGCTCCCACATTTTGATCTCCACCGGCTCCAAGGCATACTGGCCACCCTCAGCACTCCAGAATCAAGATCCGCCCCATGCGTATCCACGTCAGCTTCATCGACCGCGTCGGCATCACCCAGGAAGTCCTGGCCTTGCTCGGTGGGCGCAATCTCAATCTGGATGCGGTGGAGATGGTGCCGCCCAATGTCTATATCGATGCGCCGACCCTCAGCGCCGAAGTGCTCGAAGAACTGCGCGACGCGTTGTTCAGCGTGCACGGCGTGCAAGCGGTAAAGGTCGTCGACATCCTTCCGGGCCAGCGTCGCCACTTGCAACTCGACGCCCTGCTGGCGGCCATGACCGACCCGGTGCTGGCCCTGGACAGTGCAGGCAAGATCCTGCTGGCCAATCCGGCGCTGATCGCCTTGTACGGGCGTGAACCGGCTGGTGAGAGCATCGCCGAGCTGTTCGATGATCCGGCATTGCTGGAAACCTTGCTGGACCAGGGCTTTCGATTGCCGTTGCGCGAGATCAGCGTGAACGGCCAGACCTTGCTGCTGGGCGCCACGCCGATCACCGACGCCGGCGCCCTGCTCACCCTCTACCAGCCCAACCGCATCGGCGAACAACTGTCGGCGCTGCACCATGACCACGCCGAAGGGTTTGATGCGCTGCTGGGCGAATCCCCGGCGATCCGCACGCTCAAGGCGCGGGCGCAACGGGTGGCGGCGCTGGATGCACCGCTGCTGATCCAGGGCGAAACCGGTACCGGCAAAGAGCTGGTGGCACGCGCCTGCCACGCCATCAGTGCGCGCCACAGTGCGCCGTTTCTGGCACTGAACTGCGCGGCACTGCCGGAAAATCTCGCCGAAAGTGAATTGTTCGGCTATGCCCCTGGCGCCTTTACCGGCGCGCAACGCGGTGGCAAACCAGGGCTGATGGAGCTGGCCAACCAGGGCACGGTGTTCCTTGATGAGATCGGTGAGATGTCGCCGTACCTGCAAGCCAAACTGCTGCGTTTTCTCAATGACGGCAGCTTTCGCCGCGTGGGCGGTGACCGCGAGGTGAAGGTCAATGTGCGCATCCTCAGCGCCACCCACCGCGACCTGGAAAAGATGGTCAGCGAAGGCACCTTTCGCGAAGACTTGTTCTACCGCCTCAACGTGCTCAATGTCGCCGTACCGCCCTTGCGTGAACGCGGCCAGGACATCCTGCTACTGGCGCGCTACTTCATGCAGCAAGCCTGCGCGCAGATCCAGCGCCCGGTCTGCCGCCTGGCGCCGGGTACCTATCCAGCCCTGCTGGGCAACCACTGGCCGGGCAACGTGCGGCAGTTGCAAAACGTGATCTTCCGCGCTGCCGCCATCTGTGAAAGCAGCCTGGTGGACATCGGCGACCTGGACATCGCCGGCACCTCCGTGGCGCGCCAGAGCGATGGTGAAGTCGACAGCCTGGAACAGGCCGTGGAAGATTTCGAGCGCAGCCTGCTGGAAAGCCTCTACAGCCGCTACCCCTCGACCCGCCAACTGGCCAGCCGACTACAAACCTCCCACACGGCTATCGCCCATCGCCTGCGCAAATACGGCATTCCCAACAAACCCTGACGGAATAAACGCGGTTCAACTGTGGGAGCTGGCTTGCCTGCTCCCACAGAGACCGCATTACAGATTTGGTCTGAGAACGACATCCAGTGTACTGAAAGCGCTACAGCGTAACGATATCGCTACAACCCTGTTTTTTGCGCGCCATGCAAGGCTTTGATCCACATAGGCTTTTTTTCACGCACCGGACTGTAGCGAAATCGCTACAGCGTACTCAGCCAACCTTCTCGCGAAATTTATTAACCTGTTGATCTATAACGACTTAATAACATTGGCCGCGATATTGCTAAGCAACTCCTCATTATTCCAATCCCGTCCACCAGACGATTCTGGCCCTGAGGAGTTTCCATGAGCGAGTTGCGTTTCACTGAAGATCACGAATGGCTGCGCGCCGAAGCCGATGGCAGCGTCACCGTGGGTATCACCGCTTTTGCGCAGAATGCGCTGGGTGATGTGGTTTTCGTGCAACTGCCAGAGTTGCAGGCTTATACCAAGGGCGCCGAAGCCTCCACCGTGGAGTCGGTCAAGGCCGCCAGTGGTGTGTACATGCCGTTGGACGGTGAAGTCCTCGAAGTCAACGATAAGCTCGATGGCAGCCCGGAACTGGTCAACGAAGACCCGATGGGCGAAGGCTGGTTCTTCCGTTTTAAACCCGCCGATGCCGATGCAGTGGCTAAGCTGTTGGATCAGGATGCGTACGACCGCCTGATCAAAGCCAACGCTGAAGCTTGAGGAGCGCGCCATGACCGTTAATCTGACCACCGCCAATGAATTCATCGCCCGCCACATCGGCCCGCGCCAGGAAGATGAGCAGCAAATGCTCGCCAGCCTGGGGTTTGATTCCCTCGAAGCCCTGAGCGCCAGCGTGATCCCGGAAAGCATCAAGGGCACCAGCGTGCTCGGCCTGGAAGACGGCCTGAGCGAAGCCCAGGCCCTGGCCAAGATCAAGGCCATTGCCGGCCAGAACCAACTGTTCAAGACCTACATCGGCCAGGGCTACTACAACTGCCATACGCCGTCGCCGATCCTGCGCAACCTGCTGGAAAACCCGGCCTGGTACACCGCCTACACGCCGTATCAACCCGAGATTTCCCAAGGCCGCCTGGAAGCCCTGCTGAATTTCCAGACCCTGATCAGCGACCTCACCGGCCTGCCGATTGCCAACGCCTCCCTGCTCGACGAAGCCACGGCCGCCGCCGAAGCCATGACCTTCTGCAAGCGCCTGAGCAAGAACAAAAGCAGCAACGCGTTCTTCGCTTCGGTGCACAGCCACCCACAAACCCTCGACGTCCTGCGTACCCGTGCCGAGCCACTGGGCATCGATGTAGTGGTGGGCGATGAGCGCGAACTGACCGACGTCAGCCCGTTCTTCGGCGCCCTGCTGCAATACCCGGCCAGCAACGGCGATGTGTTCGACTATCGCGAACTGACCGAACGTTTCCACGCCGCCAACGCACTGGTCGCCGTGGCCGCCGACCTGATGGCCCTGACCCTGTTGACGCCGCCGGGTGAATTCGGCGCCGACGTCGCCATTGGCAGCGCACAACGCTTTGGCGTGCCACTGGGCTTCGGTGGCCCGCACGCGGCGTACTTCTCCACCAAGGATGCGTTCAAGCGCGACATGCCAGGCCGTCTGGTCGGTGTTTCCGTCGACCGCTTCGGCAAGCCGGCCCTGCGCCTGGCCATGCAAACCCGCGAGCAACATATCCGCCGCGAGAAAGCCACCAGCAACATCTGCACCGCGCAAGTGCTGCTGGCCAACATCGCCAGCATGTATGCCGTGTACCACGGCCCCAAGGGCCTGACGCAGATCGCCCAGCGCATTCACCAACTGACCGCGATCCTGGCCAAGGGTTTGACTGCCCTGGGCCAGAAAGTCGAGCAGGCACACTTCTTCGACACCCTGACAATCCACACCGGCGCCCACACCGCAGCCCTGCACGACAAGGCCCGCGCCCAGCGCATCAACTTGCGCGTGGTGGATGGCGAACGCGTTGGCCTGTCGGTCGACGAAACCACCACCCAGGCCGATATCCAAGCCTTGTGGGCCATCTTCGCCGACGGCAAAACCCTGCCAGCCTTTGCTGCAACCGAAAGCACCCTGCCAAGCGCATTGCTGCGCCAGTCGCCGATCCTCAGCCACCCGGTGTTCAACCGTTATCACTCGGAAACCGAGCTGATGCGCTACCTGCGCAAGCTGGCCGACAAGGACCTGGCCCTGGACCGCACCATGATCCCGCTGGGCTCGTGCACCATGAAGCTCAACGCCGCCAGCGAAATGATCCCGGTGACCTGGGCCGAATTCGGTGCCCTGCACCCGTTCGCCCCCGCCGCGCAAAGCGCCGGCTACCAGCAACTGACCACCGAACTGGAAGCCATGCTCTGCGCGGCCACCGGTTACGACGCGATCTCCCTGCAACCCAACGCCGGCTCCCAAGGTGAGTACGCCGGCCTCTTGGCCATCCGTGCCTATCACCAGAGCCGTGGCGAAGAACGTCGCGACATCTGCCTGATCCCGTCGTCAGCCCACGGTACCAACCCTGCGACCGCCAACATGGCCGGCATGCGCGTGGTGGTCACCGCTTGCGATGCACGCGGCAACGTCGACATCGAAGACCTGCGCGCCAAGACCATCGAGCACCGCGAGCACCTCGCAGCACTGATGATCACCTACCCTTCTACCCACGGCGTGTTCGAGGAAGGTATTCGCGAAATCTGCGGGATCATTCATGACAACGGCGGCCAGGTGTACATCGACGGCGCCAACATGAACGCCATGGTCGGCCTGTGCGCACCGGGCAAGTTCGGCGGCGATGTGTCCCACCTGAACCTGCACAAAACCTTCTGCATTCCCCACGGCGGTGGCGGCCCGGGCGTTGGCCCGATTGGCGTCAAGTCGCACCTCACGCCATTCCTGCCCGGCCACGCCGCCATGGAACGCAAGGAAGGCGCGGTGTGCGCTGCGCCGTTCGGCAGCGCGAGCATTCTGCCGATCACCTGGATGTACATCAGCATGATGGGCGGCGCCGGCCTCAAGCGTGCGTCGCAGTTGGCGATCCTGAATGCCAACTACATTTCCCGTCGCCTGGAAGAGCACTACCCGGTGCTGTACACCGGCAGCAATGGCCTGGTGGCCCACGAATGCATCCTGGACCTGCGCCCGTTGAAAGACAGCAGCGGCATCAGCGTGGACGACGTGGCCAAGCGCCTGATCGATTTTGGTTTCCATGCGCCGACCATGTCGTTCCCGGTGGCCGGCACCTTGATGATCGAGCCCACCGAAAGTGAATCCAAGGAAGAGCTGGACCGCTTCTGCGACGCCATGATCGCCATCCGCGAAGAGATTCGCGCAGTGGAAAACGGCACCCTCGACAAAGACGACAACCCCCTCAAGAACGCGCCGCACACGGCAGCGGAACTGGTAGGCGAATGGAGCCACCCATACACTCGTGAACAAGCGGTGTACCCGGTAGCGTCGTTGATCGAAGGCAAGTACTGGCCGCCGGTTGGCCGGGTCGACAACGTGTTTGGCGATCGCAACCTGGTGTGTGCGTGCCCGTCGATCGAGAGCTACGCCTGATCTGACGGGAGATACGCGGCCAGTGTGGGAGCTGGCTTGCCTGCGATAGCTGTGTATCAGCCGACAGTAATGTTGCCTGACCCACCGTTATCGCGGGCAAGCCCGGCTCCCACATTGACCGAGTCGGCTTTCAGAAAATAATAAGAAACCGGAGAACAACCATGTCCCTTAGCGTGTTCGACCTGTTCAAGATTGGCATCGGCCCCTCCAGCTCCCACACCGTCGGCCCGATGCGTGCCGCCGCTCGATTCGTCGAGGGGCTCAAGCGTGACAACCTGCTGGCGGCCACCACCGGCATCAAGGTGGAACTCTACGGATCGCTGGGTGCCACCGGCAAAGGCCACGGCAGCGACAAGGCTGTGTTGCTGGGCCTGGAAGGCGAACACCCGGACACCGTGAATACCGAAACCGTGGCTGCACGCCTGGCACAGATGCGCAGTGACGGGCGCCTCAACCTGCTCGGCGAACACAGCATTGCGTTCAACGAGAAAGAACACCTGGCGATGATCCGCAAGCCCCTTGCCTATCATCCCAACGGCATGATCTTTCGTGCCTTTGACGCCGCCGGCATCCAGACCCGCAGCCGCGAGTACTACTCGGTCGGTGGCGGTTTCGTGGTGGATGAAGACGCGGCGGGCGCCGACCGTATCGTCGAAGACGCTACACCCCTGACCTTCCCGTTCAAACACGCCAAGGACTTGCTCGGCCACTGCACCACCTATGGCCTGTCTATCAGCCAGGTGATGCTGACCAATGAAAGTGCCTGGCGCCCGGAAGCGGAAACCCGCAGCGGTTTGTTGAAGATCTGGCAGGTCATGCAGGATTGCGTCGATGCCGGCTGTCGCAACGAAGGCATCTTGCCCGGAGGCTTGAAGGTCAAGCGCCGGGCAGCGGCCTTGCACAGGCAGTTGTGCAAGAACCCGGAGTCGGCGCTGCGCGACCCGCTGTCGGTGCTCGATTGGGTCAACCTGTATGCGCTGGCGGTCAACGAAGAAAACGCCAATGGCGGGCGCGTGGTCACCGCGCCCACCAACGGCGCGGCCGGGATCATTCCTGCCGTGCTGCATTACTACATGCGTTTTATCCCCGGTGCGAACGAAGACGGCGTGGTGCGCTTTTTGCTCACAGCCGCCGCCATCGGCATTTTGTACAAGGAAAACGCTTCGATCTCAGGCGCCGAAGTCGGTTGCCAGGGCGAAGTCGGCGTGGCCTGTTCCATGGCCGCAGGCGCACTCTGCGAAGTGCTGGGCGGCAGCGTGTCCCAAGTGGAAAACGCCGCCGAGATCGGCATGGAACACAACCTCGGCCTGACCTGCGACCCAATTGGCGGGCTGGTGCAGGTGCCCTGCATCGAGCGCAATGCCATGGGCTCGGTGAAGGCGATCAATGCGGTGCGCATGGCCCTGCGTGGCGACGGGCAGCACTTTGTGTCCCTCGACAAGGTCATCCGCACCATGCGCCAGACGGGCGCCGACATGAAAAGCAAATACAAGGAAACCGCCCGTGGCGGTTTGGCGGTCAACATTATCGAGTGCTGACGCCCACAAGCGCGTCGGCACGTTTTTCAGGAGCTGAATATGTCCACCGAAACCCTGTTGCAAACCCCATTGCATGCCCTGCACCTGGAACTGGGCGCACGCATGGTGCCCTTCGCCGGCTACGACATGCCGGTGCAGTATCCATTGGGCGTGATGAAGGAACACCTGCATACCCGTGAACACGCCGGGTTGTTCGACGTGTCCCACATGGGCCAGATCCGCCTCACCGGCGCAAATGCCGCCAAGGCTCTGGAGACCCTGGTGCCCGTCGATATCATCGACCTGCCAGTAGGCATGCAGCGCTATGCGATGTTCACCAATGAGCAAGGCGGCATCCTCGACGACCTGATGGTCGCCAACCTGGGCAACGACGAATTGTTCCTGGTTGTCAACGCCGCCTGCAAGGACCAGGACCTGGCGCACCTGCGCACACATATCGGCGACCAATGCACCATCGAACCGCTGTTCGAAGAACGCGCCCTGCTGGCCCTGCAAGGCCCGGCGGCAGTGAAAGTATTGGCGCGCCTGGCCCCTGAAGTCACCCAGATGACCTTCATGCAATTTGCCACCCTGCGTTTGCTGGGCGTGGACTGCTACGTCAGCCGCTCCGGCTACACCGGTGAAGACGGCTTTGAAATTTCCGTGCCGGCGGCCAATGCCGAGAGCCTGGCCCGCAGCCTGCTGGCCGAAACCGAAGTGCAGGCCATCGGCCTCGGTGCCCGCGATTCGCTACGCCTGGAAGCCGGCCTGTGCCTGTACGGCCACGACATGAACACCGACACCACACCAATCGAAGCCAGCCTGCTGTGGGCGATTTCCAAGGCTCGGCGTGCCGATGGCGCACGGGCCGGCGGCTTCCCTGGCGCCGACCGCATCTTCACTCAGCAGCAAACCGGTGTGGCGCGCAAACGCGTAGGCCTGCTGCCGCAGGAGCGTACCCCGGTGCGTGAAGGCGCTGAAATTGTCGATGCACAAGGTACCGTTATCGGCAGCGTCTGCAGCGGGGGCTTTGGTCCAACCTTGGGTGGCCCGCTGGCGATGGGTTACCTGGACAGCGCATTTGTCGCACTGGATACCGAAGTTTGCGCAATGGTACGTGGGAAAAGGGTGCCACTGCGTGTAAGTAAAATGCCATTTGTTCCGCAACGTTACTACCGTGGCTGATTGACTGTTTCTATAAGTAACGCGGTTGCGTTAATGTGCACTAAACTGTAACGCAACCGCCATAAAACAGTGCATTCACGATAGGCTTTTTATAGCTGACGCTCTATAACAAGTGAATAACTCTATCGAATAAGCGGGTATCAGAACATTCAACAAAGTGTCATGAGCCCCAGTAAAATCAGGGCCTGCACAAGGGCTTGTTTTTTTCATATTAGTTGGCGTAGAGTTTGCCCACTGTGTTTGCATGGGTCGCTTGGAACCTGGACCTGGGCAGTAGCTCAAGTAGTTTGCTACAACCCGTTCGACGTCTCTTACTTTCCTGCAACCCAGCCCAGTACTCTTTCGCGTGAAAGGGGCTGTCATTAATTTTTAGCGTCAAAGGAAAGAAGAAAATGGCTGAGCGTCAGAGCGGTACCGTCAAGTGGTTCAACGACGAAAAAGGCTTTGGTTTTATCACTCCTGAAAGCGGTCCGGATCTGTTCGTGCATTTCCGTGCAATTCAGGGCAATGGTTTCAAGAGCCTGAAGGAAGGCCAGAAAGTGACTTTCGTTGCCGTGCAAGGCCAGAAAGGCATGCAGGCTGACGAAGTCCTAGCAGAAGCCTGATCCATACCTGCGACAAAAAGCCCCTGATATGACATCAGGGGCTTTTTTATGGGCGCCATTGCGTAAACTGCGTGCTTTCTCCAGAGAGCCCTGCCATGTCCAAACCCCTGTTGAGCCCCCAGGGCGAATTCCCCGCCGTTGGCCTGGGCCGCCGCCTGGCAGCGATGTTCTACGATTTCCTGTTGTGCACTGCCCTGCTGATCGTCACCGCGTTTATCTACAAGCTGGTGTGGATCGCCTTCGTGGGCGAAGCGAAGATGCGCACGCTCACCGAATCCGGCGCGCTGGACGGTGACCCGTTGCTGTCCACGATCCTGCTGTTCGTGCTGTTCGGGTTCTTCGCCAAGTTCTGGACCCATTCGGGGCAAACCCTGGGCATGCAGGTGTGGGGCGTGCGCGTGCAAAACGCCGACGGGTCGCGGATCAGCCTGTGGCAGGCACTGCTGCGTTTTGTGGTGTCGATTGCGTCATGGCTGTGCGTGGGGTTGGGATTTATCTGGTCGTTGTTCGATAAACACAAACGCAGCTGGCATGACATCTATTCGGATACGCAGTTGGTGCGGATCCCGAAGCAAAATAAGTAACTCGAGTGTGGGAGCTGGCTTGCCTGCGATAGCGGTGTTGCAGTCAAAAACACCTGTGACTGTTACACCGCTATCGCAGGCAAGCCAGCTCCCACATTTTGATTTGTGTTCAGGCGTTGCCGGCCAGTTTCAATCGTGCGGCCTGGGTGAAGTCGAGCATGCGCTTGAGCGGTCGTACCGCCTGCGGAATCACCGCCGGCTCCACGAAGATCTCATTACTGCCCTCACGCAAACACTGCAACGTACGCTCCAGTGTGTTCATTGCCATCCACGGGCAGTGCGCGCAACTGCGGCAGGCTGCACCGTTACCGGCGGTAGGCGCTTCGACAAAGACTTTGTCCGGGCACAACTGCTGCATCTTGTAGAAGATGCCGCGGTCGGTCGCGACGATAAAGGTCTTGTTCGGCAAGCGTTGCGCCGCAGCGATCAGTTGGCTGGTGGAACCCACCGCGTCCGCCAATTCGATCACCGAAGTCGGTGACTCCGGGTGCACCAGGATTGCCGCATCCGGGTACAGCGCCTTCATGTCTTCGAGCTGCTTGGACTTGAATTCTTCGTGGACGATGCAGGCACCGTCCCACAGCAGCATATCGGCACCGGTCTGGCGCTGGATGTAGGTGCCCAGGTGTTTGTCCGGCCCCCAGATAATGGTCTCGCCGTTATCCATCAGGCTTTCGACGATTTCCAGCGCGCAGCTGGAAGTCACCACCCAATCCGCCCGAGCTTTGACCGCCGCCGAGGTGTTGGCATAGACCACCACGGTGCGCTCGGGGTGCTGATCGCAGAACTCGGAAAACTCATCCACCGGGCAACCCAGGTCCAGGGAGCACGTGGCTTCCAGGGTAGGCATCAGGATGCGTTTTTCAGGCGTAAGGATCTTGGCGGTCTCGCCCATGAAGCGCACGCCAGCCACCAGTACGGTTTTGGCCGGGTGAGCGGCGCCGAAGCGCGCCATCTCCAGGGAATCGGAAACACAGCCACCAGTTTCTTCGGCCAGGGCCTGAATCACCGGGTCGCAATAAAAGTGGGCAACCAGCACCGCGTCCTGAGCCTTGAGCTCGGCGGCGATGGCGGTTCGCAGGCTCGCCTCTTCGGCAGCGCTGAGGACCTTGGGCTGCTTGGCGTCGAGGTGAGCTTGAACCAGTAGGCGTTCGGAAATGTGCGTCATGTTCGCAAGACCTGCAGGCGCAGTAGCGCGAAAGTCGAGTGTACCACCGGCTCAGGAGCCCTTCGGGCGCCGCCGGACGAAGTGTTTTTGTTCATCAAGCACGGGTACAGCTTAAAGCTGCGCAAGGCTACAGAATATCCAATGGATTCAAAAGCCTAATCTGGCAACCGGGCAAGGTGTTCAGTTCCTCACCGCGGCACGCCGATTAGGTGAAGCCCAAACAACAATCAAAACCGCGCCGCCCCCTCCCGCCTCCTGAAAAATCAGGATTTTTTGGGCTGAGATGCCCATTCGCGCACTGAATTTGTGCATTTGAGCACTGCATCACACGATTTTTCTTACAGAATATGCAATAAATCCTACGGCGATGTAACAAACCGTTCAGCACTCACTCAAGTGGGGCAAGTCTGCGCTGAGTTCAAGGTTTAGCTCGTGCGGTGTGGATCGTGTGTATTTCTACGTTAAGGATGTCGAGTGCCAAATCAGCTCTCAACCGGACACTTGAGTTGTACCCGGAACCTGGGCATCGCCCTGCTCTGCCTGTGGGCGCTGCCCGTGGCTGGCGCCGAGGCGCCGCAGCCAGGCCAGGAAGCCCTGCGCTTGCAGCAGCAACAGCAACGCGACCTGCAGCAATTACAATTGGAGCAACGCCAACGCCAGATGCAACGTGGCAGTTTCGGTACGCCAGCGGCCACACCGGCCTTGCCAACAGACATCGCCAAGGACGAACGCTGCTGGCCCTTGAGCGGTACGCGCCTGGCCGGGGTCACGCTGTTCAGCCGTGCCGAGTTGGATAAACACATCGAGCCCTACGTGGCGCCTTGCATGGGCGTCACCCAGATCAACCGCCTGCTGGCCGAGATTACGCGGCTGTATGTCGAGGCCGGTTATATCGCCAGCCGCCCCTACCTGATCAGCGCGCCCGCCGCCGGGCAACCGCTGGATATTCACGTCGAAGAAGGCTACCTGGAGGCTATCGAACTGGCCGACCAGAGCCTGCCGGTGTCATTGGGCGGGGCATTCCCCGGGATGCTCGGCAAACCACTGAACCTGCGAGACCTGGAGCAGGGCCTGGACCAGCTCAACCGCCTGCGCTCGGTGGACCTCACCGCCGACGTCGCCCCAGGCAGCACAGCGGGCGCGTCGCGCATCATCCTGCGCTCGCGCAGCAGTGCCTCGCGCTGGGCCCTGGGCCTGGGGGTGGATAACCTCGGCAGCGCCGGCACCGGGCGTGATCGCAATGCGATCAACTTGAGCCTGGACAGCCCGCTGCAAATCAACGACTCGCTCAACCTGAGCTTCAGCGACACGCTCAACCATGGGCCGCGCTACAGCCGCAGCCACAGCCTGTTCTACTCGATCCCCTACGGTTACTGGACCTACAGCCTGTTCGCCAGCCATGCCGAATACCGCTCGCCGTTCAAACTCAGCCGCACCACGTTTTACAACAGTGGCCGCACCGATCAGGTCAGCCTGCGTAGCGACCGTGTGTTGTGGCGCGACCAGGGCCACCAACTCAGCGCCAACCTGCAACTGGCCTACAAAGACGTCGACAGCTACCTACAGAAGGTACACCTGGACATCCAAAGCCCCACGCTGACCGTAGCCGAAGCGGGCCTGAACCTGTTCTGGCTCAACAGCGCGGTGTGGAACCTGGACGTCAATTACGCCCAGGGTCTGACCTGGTTCGGCGCCGATCGCGATGCCGACCAGGTGCAGAAAAACCGGCCCAAGGCGCAGTTTCAAAAGTACCGCGCCAACCTCACCCAATGGCGCAACGGCCAATGGGCAGCGCAGCCATGGCAGTGGCAGAGCCAGTTGTCGGTGCAGTACAGCCCGGATGCGTTGCCCGCCATCGAACAGCTGCTGATCACCGACGACTCGGCCGTGCGCGGCTACCGCGAAAACAGTACTTCCGGTGCCATTGGCGCGGTCTGGCGCAACACCTTGCGCCTGCCGCTCAACACTGACTTGCCGGTGAAGCTCACCCCGCGCCTGGGCCTGGACAACGGCTGGGTCAAGCACGAACACGGCGCCCAGAGCCAACGCCTGAGCGGCGCCAGCGCGGGGCTCAACCTGAGCTGGAAGAACGTACAGCTCGACATCGACTACCAACGCAACCTCAACACCCCCACAGGTTTTCGCCAGGAGCCGGAGGTCTGGCTGACGCGCCTTAGCGTGCAGATATGAATGTGCACCGATGAGTCAACACCTGTTTTTAGCCTGAGTCACCGCCGTACCTGACCCCCCCCAGCAGCGCTGCAACGAACAACGCGCGTCGTGGATCAGCCAACACAGAGCGAGATTATTTATGCCGACTACTTCACCTAGCTTCCACCTTTCACCTCAGGGCAAACTGCGCTGGGCCATCGCCAGCCTGTTCCTGCTGCCGCAGCTCGCGCTCGCCGCAGGCTTGACCGTCGTTGAAGGACCTGGCGGCACGCCGCAACTGCAAAACCAGGGCGGCGTACCCATCGTCAACATCGTCGCGCCGAACGCCGGTGGCCTGTCCCATAACCAGTTCCTGGATTACAACGTCGACCGCCAGGGCCTAGTGTTGAACAACGCCTTGCAGGCCGGCCAGTCCCAACTTGCCGGGCAGCTGGCGGCCAACCCGCAGTTCCAGGGCCAGGCGGCGAGCGTGATCCTCAACGAAGTGATCAGCCGCAACGCCTCGACCCTCAACGGCGCCCAGGAGGTTTTTGGCCAGGCGGCCGATTACGTGCTGGCCAACCCTAACGGTATCTCGGTAAATGGCGGCAGTTTCATCAACACGCCCAATGCCAACCTGGTGGTGGGCCGCCCTGAACTCAACGACGGCAAGCTGCAAGCCTTGAGCACCCGCGATGCCAACGGCCAACTGACGATCCAGGGCCAAGGCCTGCAAAACCGTGAAGGCTCCATCAACCTGATCGCGCCACGCATCGACAGCGAAGGTCGCCTCAGTGCCCGCGATCAATTGAACCTCACCGTCGGCCGCAACCAGGTCGATTTCGCCAGTGGCCAAGTGCGCCAGGTGGACCCGGCCAGCAAGACCCAGGACCAACGCATCGACGCGCGCCTGTTCGGCGCCATGCAGGCCGGGCGCATCAATATCATCAGCACCGCCGAAGGCGCCGGTGTACGCGTGGGCGGCGTAGAGGTGCAAGGCACTGACGGGGTGAAGATCAGTTCGGCCGGCGACCTTGATATCAGCGGCCAGGTGCGTGCCGACAGCCTCGACGCCACTCGCGCTGGCGTGCACAGCCGCCAGGGCGATGTCGACTTGCACAGCGCCAAGGACCTGAACCTGGCCGCCACCGACGTGAGCGGGCGCAACGTCAAACTCGACGCCAGCCGCAACCTGACCCTCAGCAGCCTGGAAAGCCGCAAGCTCCAGGAAAAGCGTGAACAGTGGGACAACAGCAACTTCCTGTTCACCTACGAAACCTACGACCGCATCACCACCGACAAAGACTCGCGCCAGCACGGCAACAAGGTTGTGGCGCAACAGGATGCGGCGCTGTCTTCCGGCGCCAACACCGAGATCAAAGCCAGCCATGTGGAAGCGGGCAACACTCTGCGCATCGACAGCGGTGCCGACCTGCACGTTAACGCCGCCACCGAAACCCATGAAACCCGCGACCAGGGCAACCATCGCAAGCACCTGTGGAAAGCCAACTGGGATAAATCCAGCAGCGAACAACGCAGCATCACCAGCAGCCTCAAGGCCGGAAAGACACTGGAACTGACCAGCCAACAGAAGCTGCAATTGCAAGGCGCCGAGCTGAAAACCCCCGGCGATATTCAACTGGCCGCCCGGCACGTGGAAATCGCCAGCGCCAGCCGTACCCAAAGCAGCCGCGACAATGCCTACTCCGGCGACCTCACCGGTGGCAGCTTCTTCGGCAAGCAAGGTGACGGTAACCAGGGCAAGACGTCGAACACCGGTAGCAAGGTCAACGCCGACGGCAAGCTGATCGTCAAGGCCGACGACGTGCGCATCAGCGGCAGCCAGGCCCGTGGCGGCAAAGAGGCGAGCGTCATCAGCGACAAAGGCTCGCTGGTGATCGACGGCGTCCAGGACACCTCCCACGACAACCGCTACAGCAATGACAGCAAGTTCTTCGGTATCTCCAAGGACGAAAGCCGCAAGAACCTCAAGGACAGCACCGTGGTTGCCAGCAACCTGCGCTCGGACAGCAACCTCAAGCTGCAAAGTGCCAAGGACATCACCGTCAGTGGCTCCCAGGTGTCCGCCGCGGGTGAACTGCAAGCGGATGCCAAGGGCGATATCAAGGTCGTTGCCGCCGAGAACACCACCCACGACACCACCCGCACCCATACCCGTGGCTTCGATAGCTACGCCAAGGAAACCGAGGGTGTCAGCCGCCAGTACCGTGCGGGGTTGAGCTATGAAGACCAGCAGCAAACCCGCAAGACCGACACCACGCAACAACAGGCTTCCAGCCTTAAAGGCGCCAGTGTGGCGGTTAACGCCGCAGGCGATGTCAGCATCACCGGATCCAACCTCCAGGCCACCGAAGGCGATGCCAGCCTGAGCGGCAAAAACGTCGAGCTGTTGGCCGCTCACGACAAGCGCACCGAAGCCGTCGACAAAACCGCCACCGGCGGCAGTTTCTACTACACCGGCGGCATTGATCGGGCAGGCAGTGGCGCTCAGTTCAGCCACCAAAGCAGCCAAGACACCGCTGAAAAAACCACCGCGCAAACCAGCACCGTGGCCGCGGCCGGCAAGCTGACCATCAACGCTGGCAACACCTTCACCAGCGAGGGAGCACAGGCCAAGGCCGGCGCCGGGCTGCAGGTCAACGCTGGCCAGATCGACAACCAGGCTGCCCATTCCACCGAGACCAGCACCCACAAGGAAAACGGCTGGACCGCCGATGTCGGCGCCAATGTGGAATACAAAGGCATTACCCGCCCGATCGAAAAAGCCGTCGAGGGCGTGGCCCAGGCCAAGTTCCATCAACCCGGTTTGCTGGACGCGTTCGAGCAACCCAATGTCGGCCTGGACGTGGAAGTCGGGCATACGAACAAAACCGGCACAACACAGGACAGCACCGCCGTGGTCAGCCAGTTCAGCGGCGCCACGGTGCAGATCAATGCGGCCGGCACCTTGCAGGACGAGGGCACCCAGTACCGCGCCACCGAGGGCGGGCTGAACATCAAGGCGGGCGAGCACGTTGCCACCGCAGCGGCCAACACCCACAGCAGCAGCGAGCAAGGCGTGGACGCCAAGGCTGGCGTACGGGTCTATACCACCACCGGTGAAGACCTGAACGTGCGCGGGAGTGGCCTGGGCGGCAGCAGCGATGTGCGCGAATCCACCAGCACGGCGGTGGTCGGCAGCTATATGGCCAGCCAAGGCGTGAGCATCGAGGCCAAGGGCGATGCCCGTTATGAAGGCAGCCAGTTCGACGGCGGCCAGGCCGGGGTCAACCTCAAGACCGGCGGTGAGCTGGCGCTCAACCAGGCCACCAACACCCAGAGCAAAAACAGCAGCACGCTGCGCGGCAACGGCTCACTGACGGTGGGCACCGCACCCGGCGCCAATGGCAGCAACGTCAACCTCGGTGCCGGCGTGCAGTTGGATAACAAACGCTTGGACACCCAGGACAGCCAGGCCCAGGTCGCGACCATCCAGGGCAGCGGCCCCGTGCAGCTCAGCAGCGGCGCTGACATGACCCTGCAAGGCACGCAGATCGGCAGTACGGGCGCGAAGGCTGGCGATATCAGCCTCAATGCCGGCGGCAAGCTAAACCTGCAAGCCGCCACCGATAGCCACGTCAGCAACGGCAGCAACCTGGGCGGCGGCCTGACCCTCGGTGCCGGCAAGACCAGCAGCGCCGAAAGCAGCAGCAAGACCGGCAGCCTCAGCGCCAACTTCAACATTGGCAAAGTAGCGGAAAACGACCAGAGCGCCGTCGTCGGGCAGTTGCACAGCACGGGCAAGGTCAGCCTCGCCAGCGGCGCTGAGGCAACCGATGCCATCCACTTGCAGGGCACTCAGGTCAGCGCAGCCAGCGTTAGCCTCGATGCGCAAAACGGCGGCATCCTGCAAGAGTCTGCGCAATCGAGCCAGGCCCGTGGCAACTGGGGCGTCACCCTGGGCGCAGGGGGCAGCGTCGGCAAAACCACCTTGGCCGACGCCGGTGAACATGAGACACCCAAGACCCAGCGCGGCATCAATGCGCGGGTCAAGGTCGATGTGGATCACTTGCAAGGCACCACCCAGCACAACAGCGTGATCACCGCGGGCGACGTCACCCTCAACAGTGCCGGCGATACCCATCTGGCCGGAGCGCGTATCGATGCCGACAAGGTGCATGGCACGGTGGGCGGCGACCTCGTCGTCGAAAGCCGCAAGGACCAGGTCAACAGCACCCAGGTGAATGTCGACGCCAGGCTGGATGTCGAGAAAAACCAGCCGGGGGTGGTGGATAAGCTGGCCAAAGCCAGCGGCCCATTGAAGGACAAGGTACAAGCCAAGGCTGAAGGCGCGTTCGACAAGCATCGCGACAAGCTGGAGAACGTCGTCGATAAAGGCACCGGGCAGCTGGCTTCGGCCAAGGACAGCGTGGTCAACAGCGTGGTCAATGCCAAGGAGCGGCTGGGCGAAAAACTCACCCGCAGTGGCAGCTACGACGTGAACCCGCAACCCCGTGGCGCCTTCGGTACTCGCGTGGACAAGGCCAAGGCTTACCTGGCAGACAAGACCGATGCCCTGGGCACGCGCTTGTCTGGCTTCAAGGATAAGGTCTGGCCAAAAACCAGCGACAGCTACACCGTCAGTGGCAAAGACACCACCGGCAGCAAGGTGGCCAATACCGCCGAAAGCGTGTTGTTCGGCGACAAGAGCGGCAACACCAGCTACACCCCGACTCTGTATCTGGATGTCAGCCATGTGGCCAAGGACAGCGTCACCCAGGCGTCAGGCATTCGCGCGAGCCACGGCGTCAACCTGCAGGTCAAGGGTGATACCCAGCTCACGGGCGCACGGATCAGTGCGCCCAATGGCAAGGTTGAGCTGGGTGGCTCCAAGGTGACGGCAACCACACTGGCCGGCAGCGACTACCGCGCCGATGTCGGGCTGAACGTTTCGAAGTCACCGGTCAACCTGGCCCTGGGTGCCAAGGACGAACTGACCCAGAAACACGACGACGCCACGCGCAAGGACCAAGCCTTCAACCTGGGCCCGCTGCGAGCGGGTGGGCACAGTGAAAGCCAGGCCTTGCAGGCGGGGATTGATCAGGCCATCAACTAACGCTTAAAACAGCAGAATGCTTCTGTGGCGAGGGAGCTTGCTCCCGCTGGACTGCGCAGCAGTCCTATTCTCAGGGTCGCTTCGCGCCCCAACGGGAGCAAGCTCCCTCGCCACGGAATCAGCCTCCGCCTGCTCTTTCTATGTCAGTTGAAGAGCGCCTGTACGTTCTTCATCGCGTCATCGGCAAAGCCTTGCAGGAAAGCTTCAAACGCCGGTACGTCTTCCTTGCCGCCCGTGTAGGGCTGGCCAATGATGGTCCAGGTCGCCAGGCTCTGGTTCGGGCCTTGTGGCACCACCTCCATCAGCGCCCACAGGTTACCGATGTTCAGCGAGGTGTAGATCAGCGACCAGGTCATGGTCATGGCTTGATCGTCATGGCTGTTGAGTTGCTCAATCACGACATTGCCGTCCTTGAACAGCTTCTTGCGTACCGAGCGCACGCCCTCGCCCGTCATCTCGATATGGGACAAGGCCGGAATAAACTTCGCGAAACCGGCGAAATCTCCGACGACATTCCACACACTGCGAGCATCGCCATTCACGCTGACGCTGGCGACGACAGGGTTGCCGACTGGATTACGGACCAGGGTATCGGGTTCAAAATGTTGCATGGGTAAGCTCCTTTTTTGTTCAGATGAAATCGATTTGCTTGAGGTAGTCACAGCCTTTTTGCAGCAACTCACTGTTCTTGGCTGGGTAGTCTTCGCCCATGCTCTGGATGCCTGAGAGTGCATTGCGGTACTCGATCATCGAGATATCGCCAATGTCTTCTTCAAACCCATTGAGGTAAAAACCGACCACGCCGAACAACGCGTTATCACTGTCGATGGCCGACAGGCGTTGCTGCCATTGTGTCACCGGGACCATCTGGAAATCGTGACCGGCCGCGCGGAACGCCTCCAGATAGTGAGCCCATGTCAAAGGCAGCGGGTTGTGCAAGTTGAACACCGCTTTGGTGCGGTTATGACGGCTGGCGTGAAACGCAATGAAGCGTGCGAGGAAGTCCACTGGCATCAGGTCGAAGTTGAGCGCCAGTTCGGGCACTTGCTTAAGCTGCAAGGAGCCTTTGAGCATCAGCATCAAACGGTTCTGATGGGGCTGGCACACGCCGGTTCGCGTATTGAACGCGATGTTTCCAGGGCGATAGAGATTGACCCACACCCCCGACTCACTGGCGTTCCACAAGATGCGCTCAGCTACCCATTTGGAGAGGTTGTAACCATTGCGGATGTAGATGGGCGGCGTGAAGGCAGGCGGTTCTTCCAATACCCGGCCCTGCTCGTCCACCGTGCTGGAGGCCGACAGGGTGGAAATGAAGTTGAAAATTTTCTTGCTGCGCCCTTCACACAATTGCAGGCATTCCAGCACCGGCGTGACGTTGTCCTTGACCAGCGACTCGTAGTCGAGCACGTGGTTGACGTTGGCCGCGTTGTAGATCAACACGCCGTATTCACGATCCAGCCATTCATAGTCCTGCTCGGACAACCCCAGGCGCGGCTTGCTGATATCCGCCGCCAGGACCTTGACCCGGCTCAGGTCCAGATGTTCGAGGCGGTTCTGGATCAGCGCATCCTCGAAGCGCTGTTGCGCGCTCATGCCGCCGGACTCGCGCACCAGGCACGCCACTTCGGTGCTGCCCAGTTCCAGCAGGGCCTCGACGATATGCACACCCAGGAACCCGTTGGAGCCGGTCACGATGACTTTATGTATGTTGCCCAATCGACTGATGGGCAGTACCTCCAGCTCAGGCCGGATCATGGCGTCTTGCAGCGCCTGGGGACTGACCGTAGCAGTGGCCTCGACGTCCTGGTCAATCAGGTTGGCGAGGTTGACCAAGGTGGGTTGTTCAATAAAGCGGTTGATCGAGACTCCTTTGCCGAACGCCTCGCGAATCCCCATGAGCATCTGCGACAACAGGATCGAATGGCCACCCAGATTGAAGAAACTGTCATCTACGGAAATGTCCGGCCCTGGCAAGTCGAGCAGCCTGGACCACAGCTCCAGCAACTGCGCCTGGGTGGCGTTCTGGGGCGCCAGGCGCGGCCCTTGCGTCTTGTAGTTGACCGGCAGGTCTCTCAGGGCCTTGCGGTCGACCTTGCCATTGGCCGTGGCCGGCAACCGGTCCAGCAGGCAATAGGCGCTGGGGCGCATGTAGTCGGGCAAATGTTTGAGCGCATAGGCCTGCAACTGCTCACTGGCCGCCTGGCCCTCGCCCTCTTGAGGCTGAGAGAAAAACGCCAGGATGCGGCGCTGGTGATCGATGACCACCGCCAGTTGCCGGAACAACTGGCTCGATTGCAGCAGGTGTTCGATCTCTTCCGGCTCCACCCGAAAACCGCGGATCTTCACCTGGTTATCCAGGCGCCCGATGATCTGGATGCCCTCCTCGGTCCAGCGCGCCAGGTCACCGGTACGGTAGAGGCGCACCCACTGGCCATCGGGCAACTCGTGCAGCCGATAGCGTTCGGCCGTCATTTGCAAGGCGCCCAGGTAACCGGCGCCCACCCCTGGCCCGGCGATATGGATTTCACCGCTGTCATTTTCGCCTACCGGTTGGCCGTGCTCATCCAGCAGGTAAATCGCAGTATTGGCAATCGGTACGCCCAGGTTGCGATTGTTGTCCCCCCGTTGGAAGGTACGGCAAGTGGCGAGCACCGTGGTCTCGGTGGGGCCATAGATGTTGTGCAGTGCACAATGGCCCACCAGTTGTTCGATCACGTGGGGTTCGCACACATCGCCGCCCGTCACCAAGTGCTGCATGCCGTACAGCGATTCAAGCTGGATGATGCTGAGCAAAGCCGGCGGCAAAAAGGCGTGGGTGACCTGCTCCTGTTGGATCAATTCAGCAAGCGCCACCGGGTCGCGGCGCTGGTCTTCGGTGGGCACGATCAACTCGCCACCCTGGATCAGCGTCGGGAAGATATCCAGCAGCGATGCATCGAAATTGATGGTCGAGAACTGCAGGGCACGGCTATGGCGGTCCAGTTCCACATAACGGGCATACCACGCACAGAAGTGGCTCAAGTTGTCGACTGTGAGCAACACGCCTTTGGGTTGGCCGGTGGTGCCGGACGTGTAGATCGCCACACAGGGTGCCGAACCGTGCAGCGCTACGCGCAACAGGCTCTGATCCGGGGCCAGGGCGACACGGCTGTAGCCCTTGGCGCCGTGGTGGAAGAAGTCCAGATGGCCAATATCCAGGGTAGCCAGGCCCGGTAGCGGGTTGTCTGCCTCGGTGTCCTGGATCAGCAGGCTGGCACCGGCATGCTTGAGGATGGCCGCACGGCGCTCGACAGGATGGTTCGGGTCCAACGGCAGGTACACCGCACCGCAACCAATCACCGCCAGGATCGCTGCATAGAGCGCAGTGCCTTTGGGCAACGAGATGCCGACCACCGTCAACCCTGGGGTCGAGGTTTCAAGCAAGGGTTGCAAGCGTTCCTGGATCGCAACGCTATAAGCGTGCAGTTGCGCATAGGACATACCCCGCCCTTGCACTTTCAGGGCGTTGCGCTCGGCGTTGGCCAACAGGCTATCGGCCAAGCGCTGCACAAAGGGGCGCCTGGCCTCCTCCAGAATGCCGATATTAGCGCTCGCATTGTGGCGATGGCGCCAGGCCAGGCCATCCAGCAGGGTCAGGCTCGACAAGCGGTCAATCGCCTGCACCGGCTCACGGGGCACCTCAAGATAGTCAGCACTGCGTGAGAAACGCCCGATGTGCACACTGGCCATCTCTACCACTTGCGCGATCGCTTCACGTGCCCGGTCGGCACCGTTGCCGGCGAGGGAGGCGCTGACTTCACGACGCCCCAGCAGCATCCAGTCGCCATCGCCAGGACGCCACAGGCAGTCCACCTGCAGGGGCGCGAAAACATCACTCGCATCGTTAGCCTGCGCCCGCAAAGACAGGTGATGACACGACGGATAGTGCGGGAGTTGCGCCGTGCTGGCGTCGTCTATCAGCACGTCCGGCGCCGACAACTGGCAAAGCTCAACGGCGTTATCGCTGGTCAACAAGCGGGCGGTGTGCCCCATCTGTTCCAACTCTTGCGTAAGGCAGGCGAGCGCATGGCTGCGCCCGCACAAAACGATATCAAGATGTCTCATCGAAGTTGTCCTCTAGCGCAGATAATCGGCGAGCGCTTCCTGCATGCAGGGAGCGTCGAGCAGGCCGCTGTGTTTGAAGAATCGGACGATGTTGCCTACCAGCGGGTGAGACGGCGTGATCGGAAAACTCATGCCTTCGACCTCTTCACGCAACGCCGCCTTGACGCTGGGGCTCACCGGCAGTTGCTCGATCAGCGCGAAATCAAACCCCTGCTGGATCTCGTTGGTCAGGTACTCACCCAGGAACACCGGCATGATCGAGGCCAGCACACGCTTGTCCTCTTCGCTCGCGGTATTCCAGTAAATGCGCGTCAACTTGGCCCAAAAGCCCGAATGTCGACCCTCATCCGCCAAGTGGTCGGCCATCAACCCCTTGACCGATGCCTTGACCGAGTCGTCGCGGGCAAACGCGGCAACATCGTTGGTCAGGGTGTTTTCGGCAATGGCCACGCAGATCAGCTCGACAGCAGCCTTGAGGTGCGCGGGCGCCATGGCCAATGCCTTGGGGATTGAACGGCTGAGCTCGATTTCCGCTGGCAAGGTGATGGGTTCGATGCCCGTCAACTCGATGGTCTGTTGCATGTAGTCCATCGCCACTAGCGCGTGATAGTCCTCATCGACGACCACGGTCATCGCGTCGTAACGGCACGCAAACGGAAAGCGGATAGCGAAGTTATCTTTCGCAATGCTCCTGGCGGTCTTGTCGACAATTTCGGTTTCGAAAATCACCACATCATTAATGAACTTATACAAGCTCTGAACGAGAACAAAATGCTGTAAGTGACTACACTCCTGCATGAAGGTAGCGCTCATGACCAATGGTTGACGACTGGCCGGAAATATTAACTTTTCGTCATCTTCCAAGCGTCGTCTCGGGCGCGTCCGAATGGTCGCCCTTTCCTCCCACGACTCGGAAAACGATTGATATGCTTCAGCTCTCATGACTACTTCCTTTATTCATGATACTCAGTAGTAGTGCACTTCAAACAACAGGCATCCGTCTTTCGAATTAAACGGCCCGTGCTCCGTGTGTGCGGCCCTGAAGAAGTAACTACCGTCGCGGTAAGTTTTCTCCGGGCGCCCCTCACTGGCCTGCTCTGTCTGGTCGCCTTCAATCAAATACACTTCTTCGTGATAATCATGGGTATAGATTTCACGGGTGCCGCCCCCAGGGTGAAAACGTACCAGACGTGTACGCACTCCGGTTTTCGTAACAGGGTCCAATGTGTCTTTGAAGACGGTCAGCGTGATACCGCGTTCAGAGGTCACCTCAAACCATTGGGCCTGGTCGGCCTCGATCACTTCGAAGTTCATGCCACGCACTCACTGACCGTTTCGCCCATGGCCACGCGCAGGTTGTCCCACAACGCCAGGCGGCTTTGTACCGCCGCGATAGCCGATACGTAGACCTCTTCCTGACGCTGCGCATCGCCATTGACCAGGCGCGCCAACAGGCTTTCTGCCGCCGGGCCGTGGTCTTCCGAGTCGACTTCGATGTGGCGCTGCAGGTAATAGCGAAAGGTTGGCGCGTCGTCTGCGGTGATATCCCAATCGTCCAGAATGCGCTGGAACATCTGCGGGATGACACTTTCACGGCCATGCAAAAACGCAGCAGCCACACTGTGGGTGGAAGCGTTGATGGCGGTTTCGATGGTGTCAGTGACGAAAGCCGACGCTGCCAGGCCTGCACCGCAACGGCTCAAGGCCGTTTTCAGATCGACACCTTCACGCATCAATTTGACAAAGTGTTCGATCTTGTCGGTGCTGGCGCCGACTTCGCGCATGGCATGCAGGTAGAGTTCGAAGTGGCTGTAGTGACCGCCTTGCAAGTTCTGGTCGGACTCTTCGCCCAGGATGATTTCGTTGATCAGGTGCGCGGCCGCCGGGTCCACGGGGGGCAGCCAAGGCAGGCGAGTACAGGTGAGGTCCTGTTGCAGGCGCTTGGCCAGGGACATGAAATCCCACACCGCAAACACATGGGTTTCCATAAAGGCGCGCAGGACCGGCAGCGAATTGATTTCAGCAAAGATCCGATGATTGCCCAGCTCTACTTTCTTGGCGTTCAACAGCGTCTTTTTATCTTCCATGTTGCGCTCCTTATCAGGCTTTAGTTAACGCTGACCACTCGAGAGATACCCGCTTACCTTTTTTTAAGGCATAAGCAGGCCTGCCTCGCCGTTCTTGGCCAGTGCTAGAGTCTTATTCAATTAAGTTGTACGGTTATGTTTCCGTGACCCGAAGGTCAGCCGTCGAAGCAAGACGAAACTTAGAGGAAGTTCATGATGATCAGCAAGTGTTTTTTGGAAAATTAATACAATTTATTTCCAAGTTATAAAACCTACAACAACAGAAGCCCGACCGAAGTTAATAAGATCAACTTCGCCAGGCAATAGTTGGCTAACACCCCTCAAGGGAGTGCAAACAAACTGTACGGAATTGCTAAGTTAGCAATTAACTAGTCTATGAACGCGGCCATTCGCCTTTTTACCATTCAAGTTCCCTCTAGCGCTGATAAGCGCCCGCGTATTACCTGCGGGCAGTAACGAGTTCAGTTCTTTGCTGATTGGCGCAATGCCAGGGCCGCCACACCGCACAAGATCAAAGCAATACAGGACACATAGAACGCATCGCTGTAGGCCATCAGGTACGCCTCACGACGCACGGTGTGGATCAAGCCCTCAAGGACCTGCTGCTGAGCGGGTAATAGCTGGTTGAAGATAAAAGCCTCGCTGTCGGCCATGCTGGCGCGCAGGCGCTCCTGAAAGGACGGGGAAAACAGGGTGATCGACTCCCCTACCCGCTCAGAGTGAAAACGCTCGCGCATGGCCACGATCTGCGTCAGGCCCGCAGTGCCCACGGCACCACCCAGGTTGCGCAGCATGGAGAACAAGGCCGAGGCCGAGCCGGCTTCATCTTTGGCCAGGCCAGACACCGCCAGCACGGAAAGCGCCACCATGATCAGCGGCTGCCCGATGCCCCGTACCACGGTGGACGGAATAATCACGTTGGCGGCGCTGTCCACGTCCAGGTGCGCGCCGAGATAGCACCCCAGGGCCATGATGAAAAAGCCACTGGCGACCATCAGTTTCGGGTTGAGCCACTTCATCAGGCGCGGCATGAACGGCGCCAGTACCAGTTGCACCATGCCGTAGGCGATCAGGCTGATGCCAATCTCCCGGGCGTTGTAGCCCTGCAACTGAGACAGGTAATTAGGCACCAGGAACACCAGGCCGAAGGTGGCCGCGCCAAAGATGAACATCGCTGCGCTGGCCACGCCGAAGTTGTAGCTCTTGAGCAGGCGCAGGTTGATGAAGGAGCGACTGCCATACAACTGCGACAGCACGAAGTACACCAAGGCAACGCCGGCAATCAATGACATCCATACAATGAAATCGGAGCCGAACCAGTCCTTGCGGCCACCTTCTTCGAGCACGATCTGCAAGCCACCCAGGCCGACGATCATGGCGATGATCCCGCCCCAGTCGCCGCGCTTGAGCAGGCTTAGCTGCATGGGCTTGGCATCGATCGACCATGCTACCGCCAGCAGCAAGAGAATGCCGGGGGCCAGTTGCAGGTAGAAGATCCAGCGCCAGGAATAGGCATCGGTCAGCCAGCCGCCAATGGACGGCCCGGCGGCCTGGGCGACGCTGTTGGACAGCGCGAACAGGGCCATGCCCATCGCGATCTTGCTGGGCGGCAGTTCAGTGATGATCAGCTGGAATGACAAGGGAATCAGCACTGCGCCGGCAGCGCCCTGGATTACCCGAATGATGATCATCACTTCCAGGTTGGGCGCCCAGGAGCAGGCAATGGACGCCACCAAAAATACAAACGAGCCCACGAGCATCACACGTCGCAGAGAGAACACCTGCACCAACCAGGCGGTCAGCGGGATCATCACGATTTCCGCGACCAGGTAGGCGGTGGAAATCCACGAGCCTTCCTCGAACGTCGCGCCCAGGGAGCCTTCGATCTCCGGCAGCGCGGCGCTGGTCACGTGCACGTTCATGCCGGCCATGAAACAGCCGAACAGCCCCCCGATCACCGCCACCCAGGCGCGAAAGGAGACGCTCTTTTCAGCCGCTTCAGTCATGTGCAGCGCCCTGCTCATCTGGGCGGGTGTCCACCGTGGTGATCACCGACATGCCCGGCAGGATGGGCCCGCCTTCGTCATGCTCATCAATGACGATCTTGACTGGAAAGCGTTGCACGATCTTGGTGAAGTTGCCGGTGGCGTTGTCCGACGGCAACAGTGCGAACACCGCCCCGGAGCCTGGCGAGAAGCTCACCACATGGCCTTTGAGCTTGCGCCCCGAATAACTGTCGACGCTGATATCCACCGGTTGGCCGGCACGCATATCGCGCAATTGGGTTTCTTTGTAGTTGGCCACGACGTAAGCCTGCTGCAAAGGCACCACCGCCAGCAGTGGCAACCCTGGCGCGACGTATTGGCGGGTACGGACTTTGCGCTGCCCCACCACGCCGTCGATGGGTGAGCGGATCAAGGTGTCCTCCAACGCATGCGTCGCCAGGTTCAACTGCGCCTCGGCCTGGCTGCGGCGGGCTATCTGCTGCTGGAGCGAAGCCTGGGCCAGTTGACGGCGGGTGATGGCCACGGTCAAGCGGGTTTCCTGCTGGCGTTGCATCGCCTTGGCAATTTCCACCGCAGCATTGGCCTGGGTGTAACTGGCGGCGGCCGTTTCCAGACGCTGCGCGCTGGCAGCATGTTCGCGCACCAAGCCTTCGTAGCGACGCTGGTCGAGGCTTGCGCGGCGCAACTCAGCGGCCACACTGCGAGCATGGGCCTCAGCCTGGGCAACCCCGGCCTTTTGCTGGGCGATCAGGCTGTCCGTGACTGTCAAGTTGGCCTCTTGCGCTGCCACCGAGGCCTGGGTCTCGGCCAGTTCTGCGCGGGCTTGTGCCAAGCGGGCCTGGTAGTCACGGTCCTCGATGCGTACCAGCACGTCCCCCGCCTTGACCGGCTGATCGTCCTCTACCATAACCTGGGCCACGTAGCCTGAGACTTTCGGGCTGATGGGGATCCAGTCGGCCCGCACATACGCATCATCGGTCTGCTCCAGATAGCGGCCGACGGTCATCCAGTACACGCCGAACACCACCGCCGCGATCAACAACCCGGCGCCGCCCAGCAGGATCAGGTTTCTTTTGCGCCGTTGCTTACGCGCATGCATGAGTTGCTCGAGCACATTCTCCTGCTCGTCCTGGACAGCAGTTTTTTCATCAACGGCGATATTCATGGCTGGGTACCGGAAGAAGGGATAGACGCGTGGGTGGGCGCAGCGGCCGGGGTATCGACGGCGCCGGACTGCCAACCGCCGCCAAGGGCACGGAATAGGCCGATCTGGCGTTGCAGTAACTGGCCATCGGCGTCGGCGCGCGTGGCCTGCAAGCGGATCAGTTCACGCTCACTGTCCAGCACGTCGAGAAAGTCGATAGAACCGGCGTCGTAGTTGAATTGGGCCAACTTGTAGGCTTGGCGGCTGCTGTCCAGCGCCCGGCTCAAGGCCGCGTGGCGCTGCCGTTCGCCGTCGTACAACGCCAGGGCCTGGCGCACCTCCTTGAGGGCCTTGAGGACGCTGGCCTCGAACTGCGCGACCTCCACCTGCTCGAGTGCCCGTGCCTGCTTGACCCGCGCGCGGTTGGCCTGCCAATTAGGGAACTGCCAGGTAATCAGTGGGCCGATGCCGAACATCACCGCACTGCTGTCCCCCAGCTCATGGGGTTTGTTGGCCGAGGAGGACACTGAAGCGCCGAAGGTCACCTTGGGGTACAGGTCGGCCTGGACGATATCCACTTGCAGCGTGGCCGCCTGCAACGCGCGCTCGGCCTGACGGATGTCGGGGCGGCGCGCTAATAGTTGCCAGCCATCACCCACCGGCAACTCGGCATTGAGTTGGGGCACCACTTCACAGGTTGCGGCGCCAGAGCCTTGGTCCAGTTCAGCGACGCCGGTCAGCATGGCCAATTCGTAGAGCGCGGCTTGTCGGCGCGCCTCCAGCATCGGCAACAGGGCCTGGGTTTCGCCTTGCAGGGCTTGCATGCGGTTGTACTCAAGGTCAGTCACCACACCGGCCTGGCGCTGGCGATCGGTCAACGCCAGGCTATGCCCGACCACGTCCAACGAATGGCGCTGTACCTTGGCACGCGCCCCCAGGGCGCAGGCATTCACATAGGCGCGAGTGGTTTGCGCCACGACCGTGATGCGCAGCAAGTCCTCGGCATCCTGCGCCGCTGCGGTTTGCACTTGGGCACGTTCAATGGTGCGCTGAACCTGGCCCCACACATCCACTTGATAAGCCAGCTCGAAGCCTGGGTTGAATGCCCACTCTGACGGCGCATGGCTATCGGTGGCCTTGGCCAGCGTCTGGTCATCGGCGGTCTTGCCGTAAGCGGCCCCCAATGACGCCTGGGTGGACGGCCAGCGCTCGGCATCGGCCTGCTGGATCCCGGCCAGCATCGCTTGCACATGGGCCTGGGCCGCCGCCAGGTCGCGGTTGTGCAGCAACGCCTGTTGCACCAGCGCATCGAGTTGCGGATCGTTATACAACTGCCACCAGCGCTCAGGTAACGCTTGGTCCGAGACACCTTGGGGCAGGTGGCTCAGGGCATTGATGCGTTCCGGATGTGGCTGTGCCGGTGTATGGGCGACCCAGGACGAACAACCCGCCAACAACGCCACCGCCATGCCAAGCAGCGAAAGACGGCAATGCCGTGGGAAAAGAGAAGGCGAACCCATCGAAGAAATCCAGAATGCCAAGTAGAGACGCAGGGTAAGAGAGCAACGGGTTGCGCATCTCCCGAGTTCCAGACAACCATCGTTTCGATTGGGACAATGTGCCGGCGCGCCCTCTGCGCCGCAGGCTCCATACACCAGGCACAGGTAAACATGGCCCTGCCTGGAGGCGGGGCCATGTTCAAAAGGAGGTGGTGCTATCGCCAGTCAGATTCAGACCAAGCGACAGTTACTCGGGGTGTAGCCCATGGTGCGTTTGAACATCGCGGTAAATGCACTCGGACTCTGATAACCATGCTCCAATGCCACTTCAAGGATGGAGGCACCACTGGCCAGCCGCTGCATGCTGAGCAGCAGCCGCGTGCGCTTGCGCCACTCGCCGTAACTCATGCCCAACTCTTTCTGGAACAGCCGAGCCAGGGTGCGTGAACTCATATTGAGTTGCACCGCCCAACTCTCCAGTTTCGACTCCTGAGAAGGGTTGTCGATAAAGTCCGCACACAGTGACTTGAGCCTCGGCTCGTCCGGTATCGGCACGTGAGCCAGCACCCTTTGCGCACGGTCAAGTTCCGAGAAAATCAGCTCGACAATCTGTACATGACGCAACGACGCCGGGTGGCTGTCAGGCTCATCGCCGGCCGCCACAATCAGCTCGCGCAGCAAGGGTGAAACCCTGATGACCTCGCACTCCTCGGTCAAACGACGGTGCGCTCCCGGCGAGATCAACAAAGTGCGCATGCGCACTTCGCCGGTCATGCGGATCTGATGTTCCAAACCTGAAGGCACCCACAGGGCATGCCCGGAAGGTACCACCCAGGTGGTCTCCTCCACCGACACAAGCATCACACCGTTGATGGCGTAGACCAGTTGGCCTTCGTCATGTCGATGCGAGGCCACGATGTCACCGTGGCCATAATTACCGGCAAGTGCCGCCAATGCGGTATGCGCGTTCATCTCAGGACGGCACCGCAGCATTCACCACGCTGAGCAGGCCCAGGCGCGATGCACGATTGACCGCACTGGTGACCGCTTTGAGGGAAGCGAGCAGGCTACTGCCATCGCGAGCGGCGCCGAACAGCAACTGGTTACCCACGCGAATTTCCACATAGGCCAACGCCTCAGCCTGGGCACCGTCACGGGTGGCATGTTCGTGGTAATCGGCGATATCAAAATGAATGCCACGCTGGGCAAACGCATCGACCAGCGCCGCCAGCGGGCCGTTGCCCTCGCCACTCAAGTCGATGCGCTGTGTACCTTGTTCAAGGGTGGCCTCCAGGTAAGTCACATCGCCCTCGCTCACCAGTTTGGGGGCTCGTAACGCGTAAGGCTTGCCCTGCTCCAGGTAATGCCGGGTGAAGCAGGCAAGGATCATCTCGCCACTGATTTCCTGGCCGGAGCCATCTGCTTCCTGTTGTACCAGGCTGCTGAACTCCATCTGCAAGCGACGCGGCATCACAATGCCGTGCTGCTCCAACAGATAGGCCACGCCCCCCTTGCCCGACTGGCTGTTCACGCGAATCACCGCTTCATAGCTACGGCCCATATCGGCAGGATCGATAGGCAGGTACGGCACTTCCCACATGCCCTGCGGATTGGCCTGGCGCGCCGCAAAGCCTTTTTTGATCGCGTCCTGGTGCGAGCCGGAGAACGCGGTAAACACCAACTCACCGGCGTAAGGGTGACGAGGATGGGTGGGCAACTGATTGCAGAACTCCACCTCACGCTGGACGTGCAGGATGTCGGAGAAATCCAACTGCGGATCGATGCCGCTGGTGTAGAGGTTCATCGCCAATGTGAGGATATCGACGTTGCCGGTACGCTCACCGTTACCGAACAACGTGCCCTCGACACGCTCGGCACCGGCCAGGCACGCCTGCTCCGCGGTGGAAACTCCAGTGCCCCGATCATTGTGCGGATGCACGCTGATGACCACACTGTCACGGCGACTGAAGTGCCGGCAGAACCATTCGATCTGGTCGGCGAAGACATTGGCGGTAGACACCTCCACGGTGGTGGGCAGATTCAGGATCATCTTGTTGCTCGGGGTCGGCCCGAACGTATCCGTCACCGCTTCACACACCTGCAATGCAAAATGCAGCTCGGTGAAGCAAAAGGTTTCCGGGGAATACTGGAACGTCCACTGCGTATCGGGGTTCGCGTCCATGTGCTGCTTGATCTCCCGAGTTGCCTGGGTAGCGATCTCGATGCAGCCCGCCTTGTCCACATTGAAGACAACGTCCCGAAACACCGGCGCCGTCGCATTGTAAACATGCACGATGGCGCGAGGCGCGCCCTTCAACGCCTCAAACGTGCGCGCGATGAGGTGGCTGCGCGCCTGGGTCATGACCTGAATCGTCACATCATCAGGAATCGAACCGCTTTCAATCAGCTCACGGACATAGTCAAAGTCGGTCTGCGAAGCGGCAGGAAAGCCCACCTCGATCTGCTTGAAACCGACCTTCACCAGCAAATCGAAGAAACGCCGCTTGCGCTCGGCATTCATCGGCTCGATCAACGCCTGGTTGCCATCACGCATATCCACACTGCACCAGGTGGGAGCGGCAGCCTGGACAGTGCTGGGCCAGGTGCGATCCGGCAGGTTGACCGTGGTGAAGTGGCGATATTTGCGGGAAGGGTCCTTGAGCATCATGGCGTTTCTCCTTTTTCAGCAGTTTGTTTGTGTCAGACACACCACCGGCAATGCCGACTGATTGGATCCAATACTAAACGAACATAGTTTGATACAAATTGCGTTGTTGAGTTTGCGGAATGAAAAAATTCAAAGAAAAATCCAAAAAGCTCAAAAAAACCGAAAAAATATTGCGAAAAGAAATAAAAACCAACAATCAAAGACCGGAAGTCAGGAGTTACCGGCAAAATCAGCAAAAAAGAACCTATCGCTTGGATGAACGGGCTGAGGGAGCCAGGGAAAACATTTCTGACGGGCAAAAAAAACCCGAGAACCTTACCTGTGTAAGGCTCTCGGGTTTTCTGAACACACTTGATTGGATACCTGTAGGTTACGTTCAGGACGACCAAAAAGGGGGACCAAAAAGGGGACAGATTTATTTACCATCATCCAACCTCGGCCGCCCTTGCCCTCGGGGCTCAATACGAACGCCTGCAATCCTCTCAACTTCTTCAATGAAACGAGCAGTTCCGGTAAGCTGCCCCCGTTGCAACGCCTCACGAATAATTTTCGTCTCATCACTCGAAACGGACTGCTTCACAAATAACTTATAATTTTCGCGGCGCTTCAGCGTTGTATCCCCCAATATGGAAAAACAAGCATCAACATCAAGCCAGTCACTATCAGGCACCAGCCCTGTGCGGGCCCTGTAACTTGACCATGGATAATCCGCCGCGTCAGCTACCATGCATGCACGAACCGGATTTAATTCAATGTACCGGCAGCAAGCTAGCAAGTAAGTCTCCGTTTGCACCACGCTTGATTTATACCGTCCCTCCCATAATGTACCTGTCCGCCCTTCTAACCTGTTTCGATACCGAGTGGCCCGAGCCGCGAGCGCCTTCATTAACTGCCCTAGCCCTGCAACCGAGTTACCCGGAGAAACCAGTAAATGGACATGATTAGTCATCAAACAGTAGGCGTATATTTTTATGCCAAATGCGTCCTTAAGCTCTCGAAGGTCTCTCACGTAGCGCTGGTAGTCCTCCTCGGCAGCAAAGATCACCTGGCGGTTGTGACCACGCTGTACAACATGATGAGGATAGTTGGGCAAAACGACATGTCCCACTCTGGGCATAGGTAACCTCCTTCCTTAGAGAATTACAGCCTAGCAAATGGGGAAAAAATAAATCTGTCCCCTTTTATCCAGTCCCCTTTTATCCAAAACCTTACCCGATGCTGATGCAAACGCGTTCGGCGGCAAGGGCCGAGGTCAGGAGAAATGGACAACCAAAGAAGGTTAAGTAAGTGCCATTCAAATCTGTCCCCTTTTTCTACTTCTTCCAAATACTAGTGCCTTTTTTTGTCTTTACGACTTTTCAGCCATGACAACATCCAAATACCCGCACCTACTGGAACCCCGCAGTAAGCAGCGACTTTCAGAGAGGCATTGATAACGCCAGCCTCAAGCGCCCAATGACCCAGCTTGAAATATGCAATCGTCGCCACGAGTAAATTACCGACAATACCTACCACAAAAAAAACCAGAAAAAAATACACAGCTAGCGTACCCAATAGGTACCAACCTACCGTTTTTGGCTTCACTTATTACTTCCCATATTAGATACACCACGACAAAAAGCAAAAAGGGGACAGATTTATTTACCACCATCCAACCTTGGCCGCCCTTGCCCTCGGCGCTCAATACGAACGCCTGCAATCCTCTCAACTTCTTCAATGAAACGAGCAGTTCCGGTAAGCTGCCCCCGTTGCAACGCCTCACGAATAATTTTCGTCTCATCACTCGAAACGGACTGCTTCACAAATAACTTATAATTTTCGCGGCGCTTCAGCGTTGTATCCCCCAATATGGAAAAACAAGCATCAACATCAAGCCAGTCACTATCAGGCACCAGCCCTGTGCGGGCACTGTAACTTGACCATGGATAATCCGCCGCGTCAGCTACCATGCATGCACGAACCGGATTTAATTCAATGTACCGGCAGCAAGCTAGCAAGTAAGTCTCCGTTTGCACCACGCTTGATTTATACCGTCCCTCCCATAATGTACCTGTCCGCCCTTCTAACCTGTTTCGATACCGAGTGGCCCGAGCCGCGAGCGCCTTCATTAACTGCCCTAGCCCTGCAACCGAGTTACCCGGAGAAACCAGTAAATGGACATGATTAGTCATCAAACAGTAGGCGTATATTTTTATGCCAAATGCGTCCTTAAGCTCTCGAAGGTCTCTCACGTAGCGCTGGTAGTCCTCCTCGGCAGCAAAGATCACCTGGCGGTTGTGACCACGCTGTACAACATGATGAGGATAGTTGGGCAAAACGACACGTCCCACTCTGGGCATAGGTAACCTCCTTCCTTAGAGAATTACAGCCTAGCAAATGGGAAAAAAATAAATCTGTCCCCTTTTTTCTCTTTTTTTCTGTCCCCTTTTTTTCTCTACTCCTTAGCAGTGGATACTGCGCGCCTTGTATCAATTAACCATTAAGAATACGCTTTAGTTCCTTTCTTGCCAAATGTCGGTTACTTTGTGAGACAGCCTTATCTACTGATAACTTCTTCAGGTCTTCTACAAAGGAAGCGACCTCTTGAGCCGAACTTTGCGCGACCCAAGAAATGGCAAGATTTATCCAATAATCAGAATCGTGCCTCAATCCAACCCTCACAACACTCATGTAGGGAAAGTCTAGTCCTAGAGCTAATTTAACGCTTTCAAAAGGTATCTCAAGTAATGAGATAACTCTTTTGAAATCTGACGAGCTAACCAAAGGCCATGTAGCTTCATCGCTTGATAGCTTCCAGCGACCAGACTCACATCTGCAAATTACGCCCCCCCCATCCAAAATAATTCTCTCAGAATCTTTCATACATTACATTCCAGGATGATGTTTGACATTGAGATCGTACTGCTTAAGAGTCTGCTCAAACTTAGCTCTGACCTCAGGTGTCCAATTTTTCCAGTAGTGCCCGCTAAACTCATTCGTTATCACCTCCCCGTTGGGTCCTCGCCGAAACATACCACCAACTAGAGCCGATCCGTCGGACTTTATAGTTTCTGCCAGCTGTTGATGAGGAGAGCCCCCAAGGTTAGTGGTAGGCTTACCGACAGCGAAAGTGCTAGTTTTAGGATCAAAAACAAACTCAATGGAACCGTTTTTTGTACTAGGAAAATAATTCTGTATAGCTTTAGATGATACAGACCCCGGCTCCAAGCCTAAAACCCCAGGCGCAGGGCCTGACCCCTGCCAGCTTGTGGGTGTTTTTACACCGCCAGTTTCGATTTTAACCTTACTCCAGTACGCCTCTGATTTACCAGCCTGCGCACCTGCTGTCTCACCCTCTCGAAGCGTAGGTTGCCTAGGACGCACGCCTCCAGCAACACCACCAGCTATGCCTGCAATATAAGGTTCATAGGTGTTAACCAACGTATGGAGCTTATCCAGATTCTCATACGCCCTAGCCTCCAATGTCTGCTTGTAGTTAAAACACACATCTGTTTGGCAGTTGAGCGATTTAAGCGCAAACAAACCACCTTCGAGCGTTGTTATCTGAGACTTTGCCCACGCCGGGCCAGCGGTTTTCATGGCCTCTTCATAATTTCCGAGGCTGATATCGTCGTACTTACCTGCCTTCCACGTTTTCTGCTGGCATGTCACGTCTTTCCCGCAGATATTCATATCTGCTACAAAATCGGCGGCATCTTCATGATTTAAGCTGTTGTAATTGGTGGCATTCTGAGCAGCCCATGCGGCAACTTGAAGATTTTTCGTGTCGGCGCCACCATCAACAACTGCTGCTGCAGCGACACCAATCAGTTGAGCGGCGGTGGTTAGAAAGACGTCCCGCTTCTCAGGGCTTATATCGGTAGCCAAGCGGCGTAGCTGATTTGCCAGTGCTTCGTTAGCTCCGGCGGCGATAGCCCCGCTAACAAAATCTCCTCCGGCCACCTCCGCGATAAATCCACCAACGAGCGCGTGGGTAGCTACTTTTTCGATACTGCCCGTCTTCAAACCTATTTCACCAACTGCGTTAAAGCTGGTGGCCGCCAATGTGTTGAATAAAACGCTGGTGAGCGCATCACCCAAATCGGCATCCTGCCCCAGCGCTTTTTTAAGCACGGCCGAGGTGCCGTTCTGTAGCGTCTGGTTGGCCGCAAACTGCCCTACGCCCTTCAGCGTATTAAGTTGTAAGTCGATTTTTCCGGAAGCTTGAGTCGTTTTACTTCCCGTCCAACCGTCAAAATATGCCGCCGTGAAACCTGCTGTGAGGCCAGATACTGCGTATCCCTTCATCGCATCAGACGAAGTGACATCTTTAAATACCGCGCCGAGGTTGCCGCGATTATTAACCGCACTCACCGTGGCATTAGTCGCAGCACCTGCGGCAATAGCGCCAGTGCCAGCAGCGACGCCAATACCAGCACCTGCGGTGGTCATTGCCCCCATAGCTGCAGGTCCAACAAATGCAGCCATCACAATCGCAATAATGATCTGCGACGCCGGCCCCAACCCCGAGTTGCTGTACTTGAAGCTGTCGTGAATCTCCTTGACCTGCCTCCAGTCCACATCCCCACGAGCCTCGGCCTCTTTAATCCAGGCCAATTGCGGATCGGCCTTGACCATCGCATCAATCGATTGGCTGACGGTTTGCTGGTTGACCTGCCTGACGTCGATTTTCAGGCCTTCCACCGCCTTGATCGCGATATTGCCCTCTGCCACCATTTGGGTCTGGCGCAGGGTCTCATCTGTATTGCCTTTACCTTTTGATGATGTCCAGAACGCATCTCCCTTGCTCTTCTCATGACTCTCCTGATGCAGATCCTTCACCGCCTCAAACTCAACCGCCCCTCCACTGACAATCGCAATATCCCCACCACTCTCAAGCTTCGCCGCCTGATACTTCTGATCCCCCCCACTCTCCAGCGTCAAATCCCCCCCAGTCTTGATCTCGCTCCCGACATTCTTCACATCGGTCACTTCATCACGCTGAGTTTTCTTGCTGCCCCAATTGCCCTTCTTGCTCATGTCATACAGCGAGTAGTGGCTGTCCTGCGCCGCCAGCATTTGCAGTTCGTTATCAGCGTGCACATAGGCTTCATTGCCCGCGCTGATTTTGCTGGCGACCAGGGTCAGGTCGGTGCCGGCGATGGCGATCAGGTCGCCGCCGGCTTTGAGTTCGGCGCTTTGTTGGGTGACGTCGTCCAGTTGAGTAGTGGTTTTGGTGCCGCCTTTTTTGCCTTTGGAGTAGTCGTGTTGTTCGTTGGCTGCGGCGGCCAGGGTCAGGTTTTCGCCGGCTTTGACGCTGAGGTCTTTGGCGGCGCTGACGGTGCTGGCGACCACGGCGATGTCGCGGCGCGCGTCGATGGCGAGGTTGCCGCCCACGTCCACACCGGAGGTGTGTTGCAGGATGGTTTGCTCGGTGCCGCTGATACGGCGGCGTTGGTAGGCGTAGTCGTCCTGTTCGGTCTGGCTGACGATCAGCACATCACGCCCTGCGGTTACGCTGGCGTTGCCACCGGCTTTCAGGTTGCTGCCGAGGTTGAGCACGTCGCGGCCGGCGTTCAGTTTGAGCGTGTCGGTGGCTTCGAAGCGGGAGGCTTCGCTGGCCACGTCGTTGCGCAGTTGGTAGCCCTGGCCGTCCTGTTTAAAGGTGGTGACGGTGCGTTCGTTGATGATGTCGCCGGTCACCGCGGTGGCGCTGATGTCGCGGCCATTGATGATGCCGCCACGGCTGTTGCGGATCGAGTCGGTGGCGAGCATTTCCAGGCGGTTGCCGGCTTGCATCAGGCCGCTGTTGTCGATGTTGCCGGCGACCATGCTGAGGTTGTTGGTGGCCCGCAGGGTGCCGCTGTTGTGCAGGTCGCCGCCGGTGACCAAGCTCACGTCCTGGCCTTGGATCAGCGCGCCGTTGGGGGCCAGGCGGTTGTTGGCCTGGGCCAGGTAGAGCACGGGGGTCAGGACTTTCTGGCCGTTGACCTCGGCTTCTTCCATCCACACGATGTCGTGGGTCAGCGCCGCCACTTGCTCGGCAGTCAGCGACACGCCCAGTTGCAGGTTGAGCGAGTCCTTGTTTGAATCATTTTTGAGGACGTAATGCCGTGTTCCCGAGCTTCGGACTTTTCCCACGACCTGCCGAGGTTGAGCCATAGGAAGTAACTTGGCTAGGATTCGCCGTCGCAGTAAATCCTGTGGCCGGGTGTCGCAACCTGAAGTAGTCTGAGGCGCGGTAGCGCCATAGCTCTGTAGCAGGCGCTTTTTTTATGCCTGCTTACCGCATCTATGGTGGACCGTGTGAGGCGGGCTTTTGCCCGGCCGGTACCCTCGGACACCGGTTTGCGACCCTCGCACGGTCCACCACCCACTCGTGTCGCAACGAAGGTGGTGGTCCCTTAACTGTCTGAGGACCGAGTGGATGTTTTCTACAAATCGAAACTGTCGAGTTATTGAAGTAAAAGTCGTGATGAGCTGTTCGCGCTCTGCCGTTGACGCTCATTCAATGTGTGGTGCATTGGAGTGTCGCTCATGAACACGAAAATAGATGATAATGATTTGCCTACCAGTGTTTTCAATGTGAGGTCAGACTTGAGCTCCGAAGAAGCATTAGTGAATGCGAGTGAGCTTTTGGCTTCGGCATCAGCTATGGCGAATGAACAAGCGTTTTCCTCAAGCGGATCACAGCGACTTCAAACCTTTGGTTTGGCCCAGCTAATCGAAAGCGCGCACCTTCTAGTGAACGATGCTTTGAAAAAAACAAACCCAGTAACCCTCTGATTATTAATAGAGAAAAATAGATGAGGGTAGGTTACCCAGTTTTACTCGAAAATCATGGCCTGCCCCATCTATCACTCAAACTTAATCAATTGAATTATTTACAAAAAAATGGTTTTTTATAGACCATCCGTCTTGGTTAACCATAAAGCTAGCAGCCCCCCCCCAAAAAAAAGAAAAAAATAAAACCACGTTATTAAAGAGCGAACCGCCAACAGACCAATCAAATAAAACCATCCCCCTTCCCCCTCAAAAGGGATGCAGAAAGGATGCAAAAACACCGGTGCAAAGCCGGTGTCAGTGGAGTAAGTTTAAGAGAACTCTATCTTGCACTCTGACAGAGGAATGGAGCGACCATCGCTAATAACAAATTGATCATCCTCGATTCGAGCCAGCAGCAACCCGAGACCCTCGGCACCGGCCTTAATATCCTTTCTCCAACCGTTAATATCTCCGTGATATATGACAGCGTGAAATAGTGGGCCACCTAACGGCGTAATGCTACACCCTGCTTCATTGATCCCACCACTAGTTGCGTTCGTAGGATCGGCGAAGCATGTGATATTTTTAAATTGCTTTCGGAATTTATTTTTCCCATCATCAGAGAAATACATAGCCTCCCTGGTGGCTGCACCATCCGTCCCAGGGATGACTCTAGCATCAGACCTTTCGAGCTTCCCACCTAAAATCTTCTCTAACTCATCTATCTGATTAGCCAACACATCACCTCAGTTTTTTACTGGCGTAATTACAAACTTAAAGTTTTTAACACCTGACTCACTAAATATTTTTGAGTAATGACTAGCCAACTCTGGACTATTCGTATGATAGATAACGCCACCCTCGAAGCCGGATGAGTATTTTTTTGCCTGATCTACCATTTTGGTCTGTTCAGCAGCCGACCAAGGCTTTGAGCCCACTGAGCTAGCAGGATTTCGGAGCGAGCTCCTCCAGTCCTCTACAAACTTAGCTTCAACAGCAGTCCGTTGCCCATTAACAATAGTCACATTATCAGCGACACCATTAACACGCTGCCCATTGACAATAGTTGTGTACTGGCGCTCCGCATACGGGACATTACCATATACGTCTCGAAGTGCACCCTCGTAGCTTTGTGCTTTATCAATTGCACGCTTCCCAGTCACGACAACAGGACTGGTTGTCTCTAGGGCCGTTGCTGCGCCTTTTGCAGCGACGCCACCTCCACTCGGCCTCATTCCTCCAAGTGATGCGCCTAGCAGTGTACCAGCAGCAGCGTCCCAGAATGAAGACTGGTCGCCATCCCGCAATGCCGCCAGTTCCGTGGCTATCGTTAAAGTCGCAGTGGTGTTATTGCTGATGATAATAGCCGCAATCGTAGTGGCCTCACTGGTATGACCTTGTGCATAGAGCGATTTGGCCAACTCACGCAGCTTGGGCTCATCCGCGATTAAACGATTTGATGCTGCATCGCATGCGGCGGGAGCAGCTTGGCAAACCGATCGCAGCTCCCCGTTTCTAGCTTCGTCAAGTTGCGCGTAGCGGGCACGAACCTCATTTTTCTCAGCCTCGGTTTTCTTACTAGCAACCTCCTCAGTCATCTCCTCCACTTCTTGGTGAAACAGATAGTTGTACTGCGTTGCGTTACCCGCTACCCATGCCCCCGTTTGCAGATTTTTAGCATCGGCATCGCCTTGTACCGAAGCCGCAAGCACACCAAGCAACTGCGAGTTCATGACCAGCAAACCTTTCTTCTGGTCATCGGGCATGTCCGCGTAGTTCTTGGCGAGGCTATCCAGCAACGCCTCATTCACACCTGCAGCCAGAGCCCCTGTGCGGAAATCTCCTCCAGAAGCCTCAGCTGCCAACCCGCCCATCAAGGCATGTAGCCCAATCTTGGTAATGCCACCTTCTGCAAACCGGTTCTTGGAAACATCCCCGACCAGATTGAATCCATAAGCCGCAAATGCGTTAGCCAAACTATTCTGCAACGCGTCGCCAAGACGGGCTTCGCCCCCAAGCGCCCGATCCACCAATAGGGATGTTCCGTTTTGCAGTACTTGGTTGGCGGTGAACTGCCCCACGCCTTGCCAGGTGCTCAACGGACTTACGGTGGCTACTGCACCTGAGTTGGGGAGTGCAGTGGAAGTGCCCGTCTGAGTGCCGGTCCATTTGTCATAGACACCTGCAGTCAAGCCCGCAGTGACGCCGGACACCACGTAGCCTTTCATCGCGTCGCTGGAAGTGACATCCTTTAAGACGGTGCTCAGGTTTCCACGGTTATTGATGGCGCTGATCGCACCGTTACTCGCCATGCCAGCAAGCACGGTACTGCCCGCAGCATTGGCCCATCCGGCAGACGTGGCCGCAGTCCCAACAGCCGTGGCACTCGCCATCGATGTCCCCGAACCAGCTGCGGCAATTGCACCGCTGGCGGCTCCCATCGTGAAGTAGGTAACAATGATCGCGATGATGATCTGCGCGCCGGCGCCCAAGCCTGAATTGCTGTATTTGAAACTGTCGTGCAGCTCTTTAACCTGGCGCCAATCCACGTCTCCGCGCTGCTCGGCCTCTTTTAGCCAGGCCAGTTGCGGGTCGGCTTTGACCATCACATCAATCGTCTGACTAACCGTATTTTGATCGATCTGCTTGATGTCAATTTTCAAGCCATCGACGGCTTTAATCACGACGCTGCCTTCTGCAATCATCTGCGTCTGACGTAGCGTCTCGTCGGTATTCCCCTTGCCCTTGGAGCTGGTCCAGGCGAGGTCGCCCTTGCTCTTGGTGTGGCTCTCGTCATGCAGATCCTTCACTGCCTCAAACTCGACCGCCCCACCGCTGACAATCGCAATATCCCCACCACTCTCAAGCTTCGCCGCCTGATACTTCTGATCCCCACCACTCTCCAGTGTCAGATCCCCCCCAGTCTTGATCTCGCTCCCGACACTCTTCACATCGGTCACTTCATCACGCTGAGTTTTCTTGCTGCCCCAATTGCCCTTCTTGCTCATGTCATACAGCGAGTAGTGGCTGTCCTGCGCCGCCAGCATTTGCAGTTCGTTATCAGCGTGCACATAGGCTTCATTGCCCGCGCTGATTTTGCTGGCGACCAGGGTCAGGTCGGTGCCGGCGATGGCGATCAGGTCGCCGCCGGCTTTGAGTTCGGCGCTTTGTTGGGTGACGTCGTCCAGTTGAGTAGTGGTTTTGGTGCCGCCTTTTTTGCCTTTGGAGTAGTCGTGTTGTTCGTTGGCTGCGGCGGCCAGGGTCAGGTTTTCGCCGGCTTTGACGCTGAGGTCTTTGGCGGCGCTGACGGTGCTGGCGACCACGGCGATGTCGCGGCGCGCGTCGATGGCGAGGTTGCCGCCCACGTCCACACCGGAGGTGTGTTGCAGGATGGTTTGCTCGGTGCCGCTGATACGGCGGCGTTGGTAGGCGTAGTCGTCCTGTTCGGTCTGGCTGACGATCAGCACATCACGCCCTGCGGTTACGCTGGCGTTGCCACCGGCTTTCAGGTTGCTGCCGAGGTTGAGCACGTCGCGGCCGGCGTTCAGTTTGAGCGTGTCGGTGGCTTCGAAGCGGGAGGCTTCGCTGGCCACGTCGTTGCGCAGTTGGTAGCCCTGGCCGTCCTGTTTAAAGGTGGTGACGGTGCGTTCGTTGATGATGTCGCCGGTCACCGCGGTGGCGCTGATGTCGCGGCCATTGATGATGCCGCCACGGCTGTTGCGGATCGAGTCGGTGGCGAGCATTTCCAGGCGGTTGCCGGCTTGCATCAGGCCGCTGTTGTCGATGTTGCCGGCGACCATGCTGAGGTTGTTGGTGGCCCGCAGGGTGCCGCTGTTGTGCAGGTCGCCGCCGGTGACCAAGCTCACGTCCTGGCCTTGGATCAGCGCGCCGTTGGGCGCCAGGCGGTTGTTGGCCTGGGCCAGGTAGAGCACGGGGGTCAGGACTTTTTCGCCGTTGACCTCGGCTTCTTCCATCCACACGATGTCGTGGGTCAGCGCCGCCACTTGCTCGGCGGTGAGGGATACGCCCAGTTGCAGGTTGAGCGAGTCCTTGTAAGAGATGGCGTTGTCCATCAGGTAACGGAACAGCTTGTCATCGCTGGCGAGGCCGTTGATGTAGCGCTGGCCGGTGCGGGCCACCACGGCTTCGCGGATCAGACGTTGCTCGTACAGGCCGTCGCCCAGGCGCTTCCAGCTAGCATCGGGGTTGTAGCCGAGTTTGCCGAGCAGATAGTCGGAGCTCATGAACTGCTTGAGGTCGGTGAGCGCCGGGTTGGTTTCGATCAGGTATTTGTGGCTGTTGTCCACCGGGGCGATGTCCGGCATTCCTTGAACGCGGGTGACGGAGGGCGCGCGGTTGTCCAACGCCAGCGGGCCCTGGCCGTTGACTGCACCGCTGACGGGCTGGCCGTCGAGGCTGAAACCGCGTTCTTGCACGGCGGTGTAGTCGAGGGTTTTTTCGCGGTCGGCGGCGGTGATGACACGCCCGTTGACGCTGAAGTCACCGGTAGCGGTGTCCGCTTTACCCGCTACACCCGCGTTCGCTGCCTGGCCGCTGAGGCGGAACAGGCCGTTCTGGCTGGTCGGCAAACTGAAGCCGGGCAAGGTCACCGGGTTGACTTGGCGTTGGGCCAGGTCTGGCGGTAACTGTGCGGTGATCGCCGGTTTTACCGTGGAGGCAAATACATCCGAGTTGGTGTTGCGGTTGGCCGCCGGGGTGTCGATGTTGGTGGCGTTCGGGCGGATGACGCTGTTGTTGATTTCTTTGGTTGCGTTAACGGTGACCGAACCGGCTGCCTGGATCACAGCTTGGGCGATCACGCTGCCAGAGGTGGGGACGGTGTAGTCGATAGGTGATGTGAAGAAGGTGTCCGAAAACCGCGTCTTCTCAATGAACTGGTCGAACGTGTACGCACCCGGCTTATAGTCACTTGAGTTGGGATCGTTGCTGCGGTTGAACTGATCGACTTCGCTCATCAGCAATGAGTAAGCAGACCGGTTTCGTGTGTAGTAGGCGTAACCGAAATTACGTTGCTCACCGCCGGCAGCGCCGGTGTTGTTCAGCACGTCGGTGTTGATCAGGATGTTTTTAGCGGCCGATACCGAGCTGTAGAGGTTATCGAAGGTCTGGCTGCCCACCGTCAGGTCGCCACCGGCATTGATGAATGCGGAGGCGGAGCTGCCTTTGATGACGTCCTCATAGGTTTCGACGCCGCTGAACTTCAGCTCGCAGCCTTTGCCTTTGCAGTAATCGTTGCCGTAGACACTGATGCTCCCGGAAACCAGGCTTTTTTCGGTGGTGAACTGGTCGCGCCGGTTGCTCAGGGTATCGGCCAGCAAACGCATATTGCCGTCGCTCTCCAGCGTACCGGAGACGTTTTCGATCTGCGCACTGCGCCCATTGGCATCGTCGCGGGCGATATCGAGGCCGCCCAGGCTGTAGACATCACCAAAGCGGTTGCTGAAGTCGTTGACCCGTAGGGTCATGTCCTCGCCGCTGAACAACAGGCCTTTTTCGTTGAGCAAATGGGTGGCGTTGAGGCGAACGCTCTCGGAGCCGCCCAGGGTGCCGTAGTTATTCAACGTGGCAGCGTTGACCGTCAGATCACCTACTGATGTGAGGCGACCACGGTTGTTCAGGACGTGGGTACCCGTGATTTGAGTAAGCGCGCCACCTGCAATACGACCATTCTCGCCCAGGTCCACGTTGGCCGCCGCGAGGGTCATATCGCCCAGGCTGCTGACCCGCCCGTTGCCGCTGTAGCCACCGGTGAGGATCAGCTTGAGGGTGCCGTCACTGGCCAGCAGGCCGTCGTTGGTCCAGGTGTCGCCCGTGCCGGTCAGGCTATGTGCGCCGAGCAATTGCCCGCTGGCGGTCTGGGTGAATTGGCCAATGTCGAGGTTCAGACGCCCGGCCTGGATCACGCTGCTGTTGGTCCAGCTTGCCGCCTTGATGTCCAGTTGGCCGTTGGTGACGAAGCTGCCGCCGGCGCGGGTGACTTGATCGGACGTGAGGTCGAATTTACCGCCGCCAGTGTGGACGATACGCCCGCCGTTGTTATCCAGGCTGGCCGCTTGCAGGTTGAGGGTTTCGTTGGCGCTTTCCAGCACGCCGAAGCGGTTATCGAACAGGCCCGTGGTGCGAATATCGGTGGTGCCAACACCGCCCATGGCGCGCACGTTACCGCTGACGTTATTGATGGTGTGCGCGGCGAGACGCAGGGTGTCGTCGCTTTCAATCAGGCCATAGCTGTTGCTGAGGGTGCCTGTCAGGCCAAAATCAATTACTCGGGCGCCGACCTTGCCACCATTACCGACCTCAGTGCCCTGGTTATCGAAGTTCGCTGCCGTGACTTTGAGCAAGGTGTCGGCATACACGCCGCCACCCTGGTTATTCAGGGTAGTGGTGACAATCTGGCTGTCACCGCCAAGGGCCGACAGATGCCCCAGTTGGTTGAGCAGCCCGCCTTTGGCTTCGATGTTCAACGACTGCGCCTGGGTGATGCCGCTGCCGTTGTTGAACAGCCCAGTGACCAGTTTGACCCAGCCCTTGCTGCTGTTGAGTACGCCACCGGCCGTGTTGGCTATGCTGGCGGTTTCCAGGTCCAGGTTGCCACTGAGGCTGTCGACGCGGCCGCCCTGGTTATTCAGGGCGCCACTGAGGCGCAGGCGGTTATCAGTCTGGCTTTGCAGCGTGCCTTGATAGTTGGTGAGGCTGCGGGCGGTAAGGTCGAGCTTGCCCTTCTGGCTGAACATCAGGCCGTCTTGCTGGTTGTGAACGTCACCGGCCAACAGCCTGAACACCAGGTCTTTCTGGCTGGCGAGTGTGCCTTTGGCGCTGTTATCCAGGTCGCCATTGGCGAGGGTCAGATCAAGGCGATCCTGGCTGACCAGTTGGCCGCCTCGGTTGTCCAGGCTGGCGGCGTTCAGCAACAGTGCTGCGCCACTGGCCAGGCGGGCGTTGTTGGCGTTGATCAGCGCACCACTGAGGGTGCCGTCAAGGGTGCCCTGGCTGATCAGTTGGCCGGCACTGTTATCCAGGCTCTGGCCGATAAGAGCGATGTTGCCGGCGTTGATCCGGCCAGCACGGTTGAGGATTTGGCTCTGGGCATTATTGAAGCCCAGGTGTTGAGCTGCGGAAATCAGGCCGTTGTTGCTGTTATCCAGGCGACCGGCAACGTTGAGGTCGACATCGGCCTGGCCGGAGATGATCCCCTGATCATTGTTCAGGCTGCCCGCGATAAGGGTTTGCTTCCCCTGGCTGACCAGGGCACCGGCTGCGTGGTTATCCAATACACCGGTGAGGTCGGTGTGCAGGGTGCCACTCTTGCTCGACAACGTGCCCTCGGCGCTGTTGTCGAGGCTATTGCCGACCACCGTCAAACCATTCCAGCCGGAGATCAAGCCCTTGTTGGCGTTGACCACGGTATCCGCTTCAAGACGCAATCGATCAGCGCTGAGGATGACCCCGCGATCACCGTTATCGATGCGTTTGGCGGCCACGGTAAATGCTGTTTGGCTGGAAATTTCACCTTGTTCGCGGTTGGCCAGGTTGGCCAGACGTGCGAACGTCAGTGGGCCTCTGGCGCTGATCAAGCCTGCGCTGTTATCGAGATTGCCGCCTTGCAGGTCGAGGGTTACGGCGCGCTCGCCGATCAAGCGGCCCTGACGCTGGATCAGCTGTTGGACGATGAGTTTCAAATCGCCCTTGGCTGAGATTTCGCCATCCAGGCTTGAGTCGACTGTTTGCCCGGTCAGGGTCAGGTCCGCCTGGCTGTTGATCAACCCGGCAGTGTTATCGAGGTTGGCAGTGGTCAGGTTCAGCGCCTGTTGGCTGCCGATCACACCCGCGCGGTTATCCACATTGGCGGCAGTGACTGTCTGGCTACCGTCGCTGACGATTCGTCCGCCCTGTTGATTGTCCAGCGCGCCGGTGTTTAGGGCCTGGTGGGTGCCCGCCGAGAGGCGGCCCTTGTCGCTGTTGTCCAACGAGCCTGCGTTAGTGGTCAAGGCTGTGGCAGCGGAAATCAGCCCTTGGTTATGGTTGTCCAGTGCGCCAGTGACCTTCAGGTCTAGCGCGCCCTGGCTCGCAAGTGCGCCACCGGCCTGGTTGTCCAGGCTGTCAGCCTGCACCTGCAGCAAGTTCTTCGCCGACAACACCCCTTCGAGGCTGTTATCCAGCGCCTTGGCGACGCGTACCTGAAGGCTGTCGCCACTGATGAGTTTGCCGCCCTGGTTGTTCAGGGCGTCGGTGGCCAACAGGAATGACTGGGTGCTGGAGATTTCACCGCTCTGGCTGTTGTCGACGCTGCCCAGGTTGCTCAACAGCAATTGGCCGGGAGTTGCGATCAGGCCGTGGTCGCGGTTGATCAGTTGCCCATGGTTCAAGTCCAGGTCGATGCTGGTATTGCTGACCAGTTCGCCACGGTCATGCTGATCCAGCCCGCTCAGGCTTGCCTTGACCGCTGACTTGGCGAAGATCGACCCTTGTTGGCTGTTGTCCAGTTGCCCCGCGTTAAGGGTGATCCCGGCGTCACTGCTGATGCTGCCGCGCTGGCTGTTGTCCAGGCCGGCGCTGTGCACGTCAACCTGTTGCTTGGCGCTGATCACGCCGCCCTGACTGTTGTTCAGCGCAGCGCTCACCAACGTGGCCGTGCCATCGGCCAGCAGTTTGCCCGCCTGATTGTTCAGTTGGCCCTGAGTGGTGATCGACAGCGCATTGGCCGCCGACACAATACCGCCCTGGGTGTTATCCAGGGTGCCAGCCTTGACGGTCAGCCCGCCCTCGCTCAGCAGCGTGCCCTGCCCTTGGTTGAGCAAGTCACCGGTCAGGCTAATGGTCAGGTCTTTTTGACTGGTAACGCGGCCACCCAGGCTGTTATCCAGCTGACCGCCATTCAACACAAGCCTCTCACGCCCCGCCAGCAAGCCTTTGCTCTGGTTGAGCAGGCGTTGCACCGTGAGGGTCAGGCCGCTGTCGCCAATGACTTTGCCGGTGGTGTTGTTCAGTTGGTCGGCAACTACCAGCACCTTGGCCTGGCTGGAGATCTCGCCCTGCTGGTTAAGGATGGTCTGGCTGCGCAGGTCCACGCCGTTGGTGGCAGCGATAAGGCCGCCATTGCGGTTATCCACGGACGTGCCGGTCAGGTTCAGCGCACCGTCGCTGACGAGTTCGCCCGCTTGTTGATTGAGCACACCGACGGTTGCCTGCAGGTCACCCTTGGCGCTGATGCGACCGGCGCTGTTTTCGAGCTGGTTGGCGTTGAGGGTCAGCGCACCATCGCTGCCCAACTTGCCGCCGTTGCTGTTGTTCAACTGATTTAGTTGTACGTGCGCTGCGGCCTTGGTGCTGATCACGCCCGCTTGGCTGTTATCCAGATCGCCGCCGGTGAGGGTCAGCGCGCCGTCGGCAATGACCAGGCCACCCTGGTTGATCAGGCTGTCGCCGTGCAACGCCAGGGTGGTTTTGCTGGACACCAGGCCGCCCTGGCTGTTGTTCAACTGCCCGGCGGTTATTTGTTGAGCCCCCTGGCTGACGAGGTTGCCTTCATTGCGATTGTCCAGCAGCCCGGCGACGGTCAGGTTCATCACGCCTTGGGCGGCGATGGAACCTTTGTCGCGGTTATCCAGGCTGGCCGCCTGTACTGTCAGGCTGGTCGCAGAGAAAATCCCCAGGCGGTTATCGATGGCACCGCTGGCGGTTACGTTGAGGTTGCTGCCCAGCAATTTGCCTGAACGGTTATCCAGGTTCGTGGCAATCACGGTTGTCTGGCTGGCAGAGATTTCACCCGCCTGGTTACTCAGTTGCCCTGCGGTTACACGGGCCTGCGCCTGGCTGGCGACCAGGCCGTTATCGTTAGTCAGTTGGCCGGCGTTGAGCGTCAGGTTCTTGAGGCCGATCACGCGACCGTTCTGGTTATCCAGCGCAGCGGTCACCGTAACGTCGGTGCTGTTTTCACTGTGCAGCAGACCGTTGGTGCGGTTATCCAGACCGGTGGCCGTGACCTTGAGCGAGTCCGTACCCAGTACACGACCTCCACGGTTGTCGAGTTGACCGGCGTTAATCACGGCGGTGGTACCGCTCAGAGTGCCGCCTTGATTGTTCAAGGTTTGGTTGGCCGTGGCGGTAAGGGTTCGGCTGGCAACCACGCTGCCGCTATTGCTCAGGTTTGCCGCGTGCAGACTGACATCGCCACCGGCATTGCGGCTTTCATCGGCGTTGACACCGGCTTCGATGATGCCGCTGTTGACCAGCGCCCCACCGCTGGTCACGGTGATGCTGTCGCGGGCCGCCAGGCTTTTCTGGTTGCTCAGGCCTGTCGTGGTTTGTACATCGACTCGCGTGCCGGCATACACCGCACCCGCAGCGTCCAATTGACCGGCCTTGATCACCACCGCTTCGCTGGCTTTGGCATTAGCCAAACTCAGTCGTCCGCTGGCATCGAGCTGAATATCACCGCCACTGGCCATTAACGTACCGTCGAGCTTCACGCCCACCCCGGCCTCGGTGCCCACCAGTTTGATCGCCCCGGCATACATCCCACCCAACGCCGTCGAATCAATCGCCAGCTCGGGCTTAGCGCTGCCGTCGTCGGCGCGGGCAGTGGCTTGCAGGCTTTTAGCATCGACGTCATTGCGCCCGGCAACCACACTCAAGTTGCGCGCATTGATCTGTGCGTTAATCCTGGCCGTGCGGGTGATGATTTCGAAGCGATCGACGTTATCGGCGTTCAAGCCCTGGCCGTCGATGGTCACGGCGCCGCCATCGACTTGGTAACGCTGCAGTTGGCCGCTTGCGTCGAGTATCGGTTTGCCGGTGGTCAGGGTGACGTTTGGGGTGTTGATGAAGCCGCAGCCGCTGCAAGTAATACCGTAGGGGTTGGCGACAATGACCTTGGCCGACTGTCCCGCCACTTCGGTGTAGCCGCGCAACTGGCTGGGGCTACCGCCGTTGACTTCGTTGAGGATGACGTTGGCGGCGCGGCCTTGCAGGTTCGGGTTGCCGAGGATGATGCCGCCCAGTTGCGTCGATTGGGTACGGTCGGTGGCGTTGTTGAGTATCACGCCGTTGGCGCCGACGTTGTAGTCCTTGAACTGGTTGTGGGACAGGCCACTGCCATTGGGGGCGGCGATGTTTACCACCGGCACGCCATTGCCCGCCTGGCCGACCGTGGTGCCCGGCGCGCTGACCACGATGCCTTCGGCCTGGGCCAGCAGCGGTTGCCAGAACAGCGCGTTGGCCAGGATCAGCGCCACGCCACGTTTGGGCAGGCCCAGGAACGCGTCACGGCTTTTCAGGGCAGCAGAAGGCTGGCGAACCAGGAAGGCAAATTGGCGAACATCCATTTCAAATTCTCGTTGCAACTGGGCGTTGAATTACAGGAAGAAATCCATGCGAAAGTAGATCGGTGCTTCGCGCTCAAGCAGCGCGGCCGGTCGTTCCAGCGAGTGGGCAAAGGTCACGCTGGTGCTCACGTGTTGGCCGCGGGCGAACAGCTCAAGGGAGTTGCTTGAGACGCGGCCGTGCACCTCGCCGTTGTAGCGACCATTGCGGATCACGCCCTGGTCGTAGCCCACGCTGGCACCGTACTCGCCGAACACCGGGCGCAGCCAACCGAGGGTCACCGGGCGGCTCCAGCGCAGGTCATTGCGCCAGTAACCGCCGCTGTCGCCGGTCAGTTGCTGATCCTTGTAGCCGCGTACCGACGCCGAGCCACCGAGGCTCATGCGCTGGGGGCTGAACAGCACGTCTTCGCTGCGTTGGCCGGTGGCCAGGCTGGTAAAACTGAACGACTCGCCCCACAGCGTGAAGGGTTGCAGGTAGCTGACGGTGGCGGTGTATTTGCGGTAGCGCGCATCCGGCACGCCAGGCAGGGGGTTGTGATTGCCTTGGGCGTCGAAGGCGCCGGTGCCGTTTTGCATGCCCACATCGACGTTGACGAACGCACTGCCGATACGACGACCATGGTTGATGCCCAACTGCAGTTCACTGAGGCGGTTGCTGCTCTCTTTGAGGCGGCTGCTATCGATGTAGTTGTTGGTGCGCAGGTGGGACAGGCCGACGTTGAGCGACGTCTTGCTCACGGCATCACGGTGGATCACCCGCTCAGCGCGTAACTGATGGTTTTCACTGTCACCGGTTTGCTTGAAGTCGAAACCGTCGCCCTGGACGACCGAACGGTAGTCGCTCTGGTTGTAGCTGTAGCTGAAGTTCCACCAGCCCCAGGGCACGTTGTAGTAGAGCATCGCGTTCTTGGAAGTTTTCTGATGGTCGCTGACCGCGTCATGGCCGCCGCGCAGAATCAGCTGATCGGCCAGGCCCAGCGGGCTGTCCCATTCAAAGCCGGTGCCCCACTGCTGTTCGCCGGTGCTTTTCTGGCCGTCGTTGTTACGTGAAAGGCTGGCGCGCCATGGCTTTTGCGGGTTGTTTTTGACCAATACCGAGCTGCCGCCCACGGCCTCGCCCGGGGTCAGCTCCATCTGGGCTTGATTGGACGGCAAGCGATTGAGTTGGTCGACGGCCTGCTCGATTTCTCGCAGGTTCAATATCTCGCCGCTTTTGCCGGGAAAGGCCATGGCCAGCTCGCGGTCCGTCAACTTGCTGTTGTCGGCGCCCTTCAAGCCTTCGAGTTTGCCCTCCACCACCAGCACTTGCAGATGCCCCTTGGACATGTCCTGTTGCGGCAAGTAGGCGCGACTCGTCATCAGGCCTTTGTCGATGTAGAAGTCGGTGAGGTCTTTGAGCAGGGCGTTGAGTTGTGAGACGCCCAGGCATTGACCGGTGTACGGTTTGAGCAGACGCTCGCGTTCAGGGGCAGGCAGGTGGTCGGCCCCCTGGAGTTAAATGGTTTGGATCGGGAAGCAACGGCTGTCCACCGGGGCTGCTGGCGCTTCGGGCCTGGCCTCTTTGCCGGGCAGTTCCTTGAGTTGTTCAAGGCGGCGTTGCTGATCTTCCAACAGGCGGTTTTGCCGGTCGCGGATCAGGTCCTGATCACCCGGAAGGGTTGCCGCCATCACGCTGGGGGAGGCGAGGCAGACAAGCAGGGCAATGCTCAGTGAATACCGAGTCCGTGGCGGTTGGGAATTCATGTTCGATCCATCGAATTTACGAAGGGTGGCAAACTAACATCGACCGCCTTTCTCGCCAATAATCTGACCCACCTTTGGGTAACACCCTAAAAAAACTGTAACTAGCTGACAAATAAAGAAAATAATCGAATAAGAATGGATATTGCTTGAAGTTATTGGTTGTTTTCCGACCAGCGGTATCAGATTTGATACACATCGAGCACCCACACGAACGCCCGGACTATTGGGTCAGCACCGGTCCGCATATGAATATTTGAATTTAAGGAATTTTTGGACGACAACGGAAATTTGCGCAGACGTTGACCCAACGTCGACTCGGGCAGGCCAAATCACAGGCAAAAAAAAACCCGGAAATCCTCACTTGCGTGGGCCTTCCGGATTTTCTAAACCGCCAAAAATGGTGGGTCGTGTGGGATTCGAACCTACGACCAATTGGTTAAAAGCCAACTGCTCTACCAACTGAGCTAACGACCCGCTGTGTGGTGGCGCGTATAATACTGATTTCTAAGGATTATTCAACACCTTATTTTAAATAAATCAGAAAAAACGCATTTGAACGGTAATTCGGTGGGTAGAACGCCTAAAGCAGCCGCCGGATCAGCGCCCCGGCTCGTCGTTCCACAGGTACTTATGCAGCTGCAATTGCAGGCGTACCGGCAGGTTGTCCGCCACGACCCAATCCGCCAGGTCACGGGCATTCAGGTCGTGATGGCTTGGCGAGAACAGCACCTCACCCGCTCGACGCTCCAGGCCATACTGGATCAGCTTGGAGGTGGCCCAGTCATAATCGTCACGGGAACAGATGACGAACTTGACCTGATCGTTGGCCGTCAGCAAGTCCATGTTCTCGTAGCGGTTGCGGTGGGCTTCCTTGGAGTCCGGGGTCTTGAGGTCAACCACTCGGCTGACGCGCGGGTCGACCGCAGAAATGTCCAGGGCGCCGCTGGTTTCCAGTGAGACCTCGTAGCCGGCATCACACAGCTGTTTGAGCAACGGAATGGCGTTGGGTTGCGCCAGAGGCTCACCGCCCGTCACGCAGACGTAGCGCGGCCGGTAACCGGCAACCTGTTCCAGGATGTCGTCGAGGGTGCGCACGGTGCCGCCGCTGAAGGCGTAGGCGCTGTCACAGTATTGGCAGCGCAACGGGCAGCCGGTGAGCCGTACAAATACGGTGGGCAGGCCAGCAGTGCGCGTTTCACCCTGCAACGAGTAAAAGACTTCGGTAATACGTAATGTGTCTTGCATAGTCGCCACGGGCGTAACAGCTAAACAGGCTGTCCGCCTCCGTCAGGCACTTCAAGGGATTGCGCCAACGCGTCAACCCCAGAAAGCGTGTTTCATAAAAGGGCGTGGATTCTAACGAAAAAACCCGCGACAAGCGCGGGTTTCTTCTAAACGGGCTGCACTGCTTACAAGCGTTGCAGGTCCCGCTGGGCCAACTGCGCCGCGGAGGTACCCGGATACTGGGCGACCACCTGTTGCAGAATGCCTTTGACCTTGTCGGTATGACCCAGGCGGCGTTCTACGTCAGCGAGTTTATAAAGCGAATCCGGCACCTTGGCGTGCTTGGGATACAGCTGGCTGACCTTGGCAAAAGCCTGGCCCGCCCCCTGCAAATCACCCTTTGCCAGGTTGACCTCACCCAACCAGTACTGGGCATTGCCCGCGTACTGGCTGTTGGGGTATTTACGCAGGAAAGCGGTAAACGCCTGGCTGGCTTTATCGAAATCCTTGGCCTTGATCAGGTCGAAGGCTGCATCGTAATACAGTTTTTCCTTCGCAGGATCGCCCGGTTCGCTGCTGGCGGCAGGAGCTGCAGCGGCGGCCCCCGCTGCTGCGCCACCGGCAGCGGCACTGGGTGCGCCACCGGTAGAAGAATTATCAGGAGTAGCGGCAGGTGCAACACCGGCTCCAATACGACGGTCAAGATCCTGGTAACGCTCCAGGCCTTCTTGCTTCAGCTGGTTCACTTGGTTCTGCAGAACTTCAATGGCGCCTTGTTGCTGGGACAATTGATCCTGCATGCGTTGCAGCTGGTTGAACAGTTCGCCCTGTGCCGAGGGAGCGGACGTAGCCGCTCCCCCCGCATAGGCGCCGTTCGTGCCATAACCCGCTGGCGGATAACTGCTCCCGCTATTGTTATAGCCTGAGTTGCTATCCGTTACAGGAACCGCAGCCCACACCGCAAGCGGTGCGAAGCTGAGAGCCAATACAGTTAGAGCACGACGGCACGTTCGCATGACGAATTACTTACGCAGTTCGACGCGACGGTTCTGAGCCCACGACTGTTCGTCGTTGCCAGTTGCAACTGGACGCTCTTTACCGTAGGAAACCAGTTCCAGTTGGCCTGGAGCAACACCTTGCAGTACCAGGTAGCGCTGAACGGCTTTCGCACGACGCTCGCCCAGTGCCATGTTGTACTCACGAGTACCACGGGCGTCAGTGTTACCTTCCAGAACAACGCGAGCGCCGTTAGCTTTCAGGTCCTTGGCGTGAACGTCCAGAGCGCGCATGGCTTCTGGCTTCAGGTCCGAACTGTCGTATTCGAAGTAGAAAGTGGTGATAGCGCGCAGAGCAGCTTCTTCGCTCAGGGAGCCGTCGACCGCACCAGTGTTGGCGCCGTAACCAGCGTTTGGATCAACAGCTGCGCCTTCACCGGCATTGTCGCCGCCTTTAGAGGAGCAACCAACGGCTACGGACAGAGCCAGAGCCAGAGCAGCAAACTTACCAAACTTCAGCATTTCCATCGTGAAACTCCTAATGAACCCCAGTGTGTTAAGTACTTCTTTTTGTAGCGCCGCGTCAGTTCAGGTAAGGGGACCAGGATGGTTCTCTGACTTCGCCTTGTGCGGTAGGAAGTGGGAGCCTTACGCGTCCATTGATGGACACGAGCATCAAGACTCCCCGGCCCTGCTGGCGGGTGGCGTAGATTACCATGGTGCCGTTGGGCGCAACAGTGGCTGACTCATCAAGGTTGGTATCTGTAAGAATTTTTACGGTTCCGCGCTGCAAATCCTGGGCCGCAACCCGGAAATTAGTGAAACCATCCTGACGGTGAATCATCACCAACGTCTTTTCATCGGCCGAAAGCTTGGGGTTGGCGTTGTAGTTACCAATAAAGGTCACACGTTCCGCACCGCCGCCGTTCACATTTGCCTTGTAGACCTGAGGCTTGCCGCCACGGTCAGAGGTGAAGTAGATGGTCGAGCCATCCTTGCCCCAGAACGGTTCGGTGTTGATGCCCGGGCCGCTGGTCACACGCGAGAGTTGACGCGAGGCCATGTTCATCACGTAGATATCCGGGTTGCCGTCCTTGGACAGCACGAAAGCCAGGCGCGAACCGTCCGGCGACCAGGCTGGCGCACCGTTGAGGCCTTCGAAGTTGGTGATCTGCTCACGACGGCCAGTATCGATGTGCTGCACGAAGATACGCGGGCGACGCTGTTCGAACGATACGTAGGCAATACGCTTGCCGTCCGGCGCGAAGCGCGGCGACAGGATTGGCTCACGGGACTGCAGCAAGGTCACTGCACGAGCACCGTCGTAGTCCGAACGCTGCAGGGTGTAGCGGGTATTGTCTACAGAGAAACGCTCAGCCGTGACATACAGCAGGCGCGTTGAGAACGCCCCCTTGATACCGGTGAGTTTTTCAAACGACTGGTCCGAGATGTAGTGAGCCATGTCACGCAGCTGTTCGGCGGTACCCGATACGCTGCCGGTCAGGACCTGCTGCTCGGTGGCCACGTTGAACAACGCGTACTGGATCTGCAGGCGACCGCCGGCCGGCGTGATGCTACCGACCATCAGGTACTGGGCACCGACCGCCTTCCAGTCACGGAAGATGACTTCGCTGGCCTGGGTTGGCTGGCTGATCATGTTGCCTTTCGGAATCGGCGCGTAGTAACCGGAGTTACGCAGGTCGTCACTGACGATCTGGGCCATGTCGTCCGGCAGCACGCTGCCGCCCTGCCAACCGAACGGCACGACTGCAATCGGGGTGGCCCGATCACTGCCGCTGGTTACCAGGATGTTCTTTTCATCCGCCGCCGCTATCCCTGCCATACAGCAAATAACGACAAGCATTCCTCGAAGAAGGTTTCTCACAAGGCTAGATCCTCAGGTGTGAATGTCATCTTGAATGAACGATAGGGAGCGAAGTCACTTGGTTTCATTCCCTGCATCTCGGTCAACCGGCCAATATTCTTGACCGCGGCAACCGCCGAACTGTCGAACGAACCGTCAGCACTGGACTTGGCCACGCTGACCGAAGTCACCGTACCGTCCGGCAACATGCCGATCTGCAGCACTACTGTCATGCCTTTACGCGCCGAAGGTGGACGTGTCCAACCTTCCGCTGCCCGCGCCCGAATCAGGTCGTCGAAACTGCCCGCGACTTCATCGCCACGCTCATCGGCCAAGGCTTGCTGACGCTGCGGCGTGTCGGAAAGCAAATCTGCCAGGGCCTGGGCCTTTTTCTCTTCGGCGGATTTGCGTGCTGCTTCCTGGGCCTTTTTCTTGGAGGCGTCGGCGGCAGCTTTCTTCTTCGCTTCGTCGGCGACTTTCTTCTTCGCCTCGTCTGCTTCAGCTTTTTTCTTGGCGTCTTCGGCGGCTTTCTTCTTCGCGTCTTCGACTATCTTTTTCTTGGCTTCTTCAGCGGCCTTTTTCTTGGCCTCTTCTTCGGCAGCCTTCTTGGCTTCTTCTTCCGATTTCTTCTTGGCTATATCAGCCAATTGTTTCTCTTCGGCCTTTTTCGCTTCGGCAGCTTTCTCGGCTTTCTTGGCTTCATCAGCCTTTTTAGCCTCGTCGGCCTTCTTGGCTTCGTCAGCCTTTTTCGATTCCTCGGCCTTTTGAGCCGCCTCTTCTTTCTTTTGTTCCGCAGCAGCCTTCACCGCTTCCTGCTCGACCTTCTTCTGTTCCATCTGCTCGACTTCAGTCTGGCGCGCGGCCGACTTCTGGGCCTCACCCGCAATCTTCTGATTGGTCTGGGTGGTGGCCTGACTTTTCGATTTCAGCTGATACAGGGTCGCCTGCACGATCGGCTTGGCTGGCGGCAGGTCCGGGGTCATGGCAAAGCTGACGAATAGCATGCCGAACACCAGGACGTGCAGGGCAATTGCCCACACGCCAGGCCAGAAGTAGCTTTCCGAGGCGGACGGCTCTCGCTGTTGCTGCATCAGGGCGCCTCGGTAATCAAGCCAACGTTACCGACGCCGGCCTTCTGCAGCCCGCCCATGGCGCCCATGACGGAGCCGTAGTCGACCGATTTGTCACCCCGGATAAACACCTGGGTGTGCTTGCCGCCTTCGTTGCCGGAGCGAATGATCTTGGTCACCGCATCGGTCATTGCAGGCAAGGTCAGGGCCTTGTCCTGCTGCTTTTGCGTATCGACTTCGCTGCCAAGGTTCCAGTAATAGGTCTTGTCAGCCTTGATCGAAATGGTCAGGACCTGAGTGTTGTTGTCCTGCGGCAAGGCTTCACTGGAAACCTTGGGCAGATCAACTTTCACGCCCTGGTTGAGCATCGGCGCGGTCACCATGAAGATCACCAGCAGCACCAGCATCACGTCGATGTAGGGCACTACGTTCATCTCGGCGACCGGCTTGCGCTTTTTGCGAGCTCGAGCGATTAAAGCCATTGGGAATTACCTGCTTATTCTTCGCTGGTGTGCACTTTACGGTGCAGGATCGCCTGGAATTCATCGGCGAAGGTGTAGTAACGGCCAATCAAGGTTTCGCTGGTTGCGGCAAAACGGTTGTAGGCGATTACTGCGGGGATAGCGGCGAACAGGCCGATCGCGGTGGCGATCAGGGCTTCGGCAATACCCGGGGCCACGGTGGCCAGTGTGGCTTGTTGCGCCTGGGCCAGGCCGCGGAAGGAGTTCATGATGCCCCATACGGTACCGAACAAGCCGATGTACGGGCTGACAGAACCCACGGTGGCGAGGAACGGCAGGCCCTGCTCAAGTTTCTCTTCTTCGCGGGAGATGGCCACGCGCATGGCACGGGCCACACCTTCCATCACCGCTTCAGGATCGACACCCGGCTGCTGGCGCAGGCGCGAGAACTCCTTGAAACCGGCACGGAAGATCTGCTCGACGCCTGAGTCCGGGTCCGGGTTGCTACCGGCCTGACGGTACAGTTTGGACAGGTCGATACCCGACCAGAAGCGCTCTTCAAAGCTCTCCAGGGCACGTCGACCGGCGCGCAACATGTTGCTGCGCTGAAAAATCATGACCCAAGAGGTAACCGATGCGGCTACCAGGGTCAGCATGACCAGTTGAACCACGACACTGGCATTGCTGACCAGGCTCCACATGGAGGAATGGTCGACGACGGTAGGTTCCACGCTAAATCTCCTGCTTTGATTGTTGACCCGCGCCGCTCACGGCGGCAAAGGCCGCGCGTAGAGTTTCGGGAATGGCCCGAGGTTTCAAGCTGTTGGTGCGCACACACGCCACCAGGAACTGCCCCTCACAGAGCAGCGTTGCATCCGTGGCCCGCCTGACCTGCTGTTTGAAACGCAGGCTGGCACGGTTCAATTCGATGACTTCAGCGCTTACCAGCAACTCATCGTCCAGTCGCGCCGGCGCGTAATACCGCGCCTCGCTGGAATGCACGACGAATAACAGGTCCTCGCCTACCAGCTCGGACTGGGCAAAACCCAACTCCCGCAGCCGCTCGGTTCGAGCCCGTTCCATGAATTTCAGGTAATTGACGTAATAAACGATGCCGCCGGCATCGGTGTCCTCGTAATAAACGCGACAGCGATGTGCGAACGACTGATCCCCGTTTTGCGCGCGCATACTCTAGTGCTTACTCCTCAGGTTGCCAATTGGCTGGGCAACTGTTTTTTCATTCCTGAACGCTTTTGCAGTGACTCAAATGACGACGCCAGACACTGGGACAGCACAAAGCTCAGATAAATCGTCCGGCGTAAGCTTTTTAATCGTCTACCGCATCGAGGAATTCGTCTACCACGGGCATCTCTCCCAATCGTGACGGAATGTTTAGCCCGAAGTGCAAATAGGCATGACGCGTCACCACCCTGCCCCGCGGGGTACGCATGATGTAGCCCTGCTGGATCAGGTACGGCTCCAGCACATCCTCAATGGTATGGCGCTCTTCACTGATGGCTGCGGCCAGGCTGTCCACGCCGACCGGGCCACCGTCGAATTTCTCGATCATGGTCAAGAGCAGACGTCGATCCTGATGATCAAAGCCATGCTCGTCCACATCCAGCAGGTTCAAGGCCAGGTCCGCGACCGCCTTGGTGATGTGGCCCTTGGCACGCACCTCGGCAAAGTCGCGCACGCGGCGCAGCAGGCGGTTGGCGATTCGCGGCGTGCCACGAGCACGTCGAGCGATTTCAAAGGCGCCTTCCGGGTCCAGGGGCAAGCCGAGGATACTCGCCGACCGGCTGACAATGGTCGCCAGATCGGCGGTGCTATAGAACTCTAGACGTTGAACAATGCCGAAACGGTCTCGCAGCGGGTTGGTCAACATGCCCGCGCGGGTGGTCGCGCCCACCAGGGTGAAGGGCGGCAGGTCGAGCTTGATCGAACGGGCCGCCGGGCCTTCACCGATCATGATGTCGAGCTGGAAGTCTTCCATGGCTGGGTACAGCACTTCTTCGACAATCGGCGACAAGCGATGGATTTCGTCGATAAACAGCACGTCATGGGGTTCAAGATTGGTCAGCAGCGCGGCCAAGTCGCCAGGACGCTCAAGCACCGGGCCGGAGGTGGACTTGATCGACACGCCCATTTCCTGGGCGATGATATTGGCCAGGGTGGTCTTGCCCAACCCCGGCGGGCCGAAGATCAGGGTGTGGTCCAGGGACTCACTGCGCCCGCGAGCGGCCTGGATAAACAGCTCCATCTGCTCGCGCACGGTGGGCTGGCCGATGTATTCGGCCAGGCTCAACGGGCGGATGGCCCGGTCCTGGACTTCTTCACGGTCACGCGGGCCGGTGGCCGCGATCAGACGATCGGCTTCAATCACTTAAATCATTCCCTTCAGGGCACGGCGAATCATGTCTTCAGCGCTCAGGTTCTTGTCCTTGATGGCCGATACGGCCTTGCTGGCTTCCTGGGGCTTGTAGCCCAGGGAGATCAGCGCATTGACGGCATCGCTCTCGGCGCTGGCGACCTGGGCCGCCGGCATATCCGGCTGGTTCGGTACCAGGGCGAACATGCTCGGCACCACCTCCCAGGCTTTGAAGCGGTCCTTGAGCTCGACCAACAAGCGCTCGGCGGTCTTCTTGCCCACCCCCGGCACCTTGGTCAGGGCTGAGGTATCCTGGGCCGATACAGCACGTACCAATTCATCCACTTCCAGGCTCGACATCAAGGCCAGGGCCAATTTGGGCCCCACGCCATTGAGACGAATCAGCTCGCGGAAGAAATCGCGGTCACGCTTGCCGATGAAACCATAGAGTAGTTGCGCGTCTTCGCGCACCACTAAATGAGTGTGCAAGGTTATCGGCTCGCCGACCGACGGCAGGCGATACAGGGTGGTCATGGGCACTTCCAGCTCATAACCCAACCCATTCACATCCAGAATCAGGTGCGGCGGCTGTTTCTCAGCCAGGGTGCCGCGCAAGCGTCCAATCACGGTTCAGATCCTTAAAGCTTGGGGGTCAGATCGGAGCCTGACCGCAAAAATAACGATTGCGCTGATGCTATCAGAGACGCAGGCGCCCGCCACGACTACGTGCTGCGCCCAAGCCGTGAGGCAACAGGCTGGAGCGGGTATGGGCATGGCAAATGGCGATGGCCAGGGCATCCGAGGCGTCGATCTGCGGCTTTGAAGTGAGCTTGAGCATGTGCATGACCATCATCTGCACCTGCTCCTTGTTGGCACCACCGGTACCGACCACGGCCTGCTTGACCTGGGTCGCGGTGTATTCAGCGATCTCCATGCCCTCCTCTGCACCTGCCACGATGGCAGCGCCACGGGCCTGGCCGAGCTTCAACGCCGAGTCGGCATTCTTGGCCATGAAGACTTTCTCTATGCCCATGGTGACCGGGCCGTAGGTCTGGATGACTTCACGTACGCCGCGATAGACGATCTGCAGCCGCTCGGCCAATTCCCCTGCGCCAGTGCGGATGCAGCCCGAGGCGACGTACACACAGCCGCGTGGGGTCTGCTGCACCACGCCAAAACCGGTGATGCGCGAACCGGGGTCGATACCTAGGATTAAAGTCATAACGCCTGCGGGTTGGATTTACAACGGTATGTGCCAGGCACACATTTGTGTAACAGCATAGAACCCCTGTGGGAGCTGGCTTGCCTGCGATGCGGGCACCTCGGTGCTTCTGTCAAATCGAGGTGATGCTATCGCAGGCAAGCCAGCTCCCACAGTGAATACTCATCGTTCTTAAGCGAGCTGTTCGGCCACAGACTCAGGGATGTCGGCATTCGAATACACATTCTGCACATCATCCAGGTCTTCAAGCATGTCCAGCAGCTTCAGCACCTTCTGCGCACCGTCCAGGTCCAGTTCGGCACTGGTGGTCGGCAGCATCACGATCTCCGCATCGGTGCCGTTGAAACCAGCGGCTTCCAAGGCATTACGCACGGCGTAGAAGCTGGCGAACGAGGTGAACACATCGATGGAGCCGTCTTCGTTGGTGACCACGTCATCGGCATCCGCTTCCATCGCGGCTTCCATCAGCGCGTCTTCATCGGTGCCCGGTGCGAAGGTGATCTGCCCCTTGCGCTCGAACAGGTAGGCCACCGAACCATCCGTGCCGAGGTTACCACCGCACTTGCTGAACGCATGACGCACGGCTGCCGCGGTACGGTTGCGGTTGTCGGTCATGCATTCGACCATCACCGCGACGCCGCCCGGGCCGTAGCCTTCATAGGTCAGCTCGACCATGTCGTCGGTATCGGCCGCACCGGCGCCACGGGCCACGGCGCGGTCAATGATGTCGCGGCTCATGTTGGCGCCCAGCGCCTTGTCCAGCGCCAGGCGCAGACGCGGGTTGGAGCCCGGGTCACCGCCCCCCTGCCGGGCCGCGACGGTCAGTTCGCGAATCCACTTGGTGAAGATCTTGCCTTTCTTGGCATCCTGACGCTCTTTGCGGTGCTTGATGTTCGCCCACTTGGAATGGCCAGCCATAACACAACTCCGAATTCTCTAGAAACCTTATCAATCCCGCCCCAGGCGAGATTTCCCTCTTTTAAACGCAAAGGCGCATCCGAAGATGCGCCTTTTTGACTGCCTGCTACCTTATCGCGCTTTCACGCAGCAGCCTTACTCAGCCTTCGGCGTCTCGCGCAGGCGGATGTGCAGCTCGCGCAGTGCCTTGGCATCCACCACACCCGGAGCCTGGGTCATGACGTCCGCAGCGCTCTGGGTTTTCGGGAAGGCGATCACTTCACGGATCGACTGGGCGCCGGTCATCAGCATCACCAGACGGTCCAGGCCGAACGCCAGGCCACCGTGCGGCGGCGCGCCGTATTTCAGGGCGTCGAGCAGGAAGCCGAATTTCTCTTCCTGTTCCGCTTCGTTGATGCCCAGCAGGCGGAATACCGCTTGTTGCATCTCTTTGCGGTGGATACGGATCGAACCGCCACCCAGTTCAGTACCGTTCAACACCATGTCGTAGGCACGGGACAGCGCGCCTGCAGGGTTGGCTTCCAGCTCTTGCGGGGAGCACTTCGGTGCGGTGAACGGGTGGTGCAAGGCGCTGAAGCTGCCGTCGTCGTTCTCTTCGAACATCGGGAAGTCCACAACCCACATCGGCGCCCATTCGCAGGTCAGCAGGTTCAGGTCGTGACCGAGCTTGATACGCAGCGCGCCCAGGGCCTCGCTGACGATCTTGGCCTTGTCGGCACCGAAGAACACGATGTCGCCGTCAACCGCACCGACGCGATCGAGGATCGTGTTCAGGTTGGCTTCAGGGATGTTTTTCACGATCGGCGATTGCAGGCCGTCGACACCGTTGGCGCGCTCGTTGACCTTGATGTACGCCAGGCCCTTGGCACCGTAGATGCCGACGAACTTGGTGTAGTCGTCGATCTGCTTGCGCGGCATGCTCGCGCCGCCAGGCACGCGCAGGGCGGCGATGCGGCACTTAGGATCGTTGGCCGGGCCGCTGAACACCTTGAAGTCGACGTCCTTGAGCTGGTCGGCCACATCCACCAGTTCCAGCGGGTTACGCAGGTCTGGCTTGTCGGAACCGTAGCGGCGCATGGCTTCTTCGAAGGTCATGTGCGGGAATTCGCCGAACTCCAGGTCCAGCACTTCCTTGAACAGGTTGCGGATCATCTGCTCGGTCAGGCCCATGATCTCTTTTTCATCGAGGAAGCTGGTCTCGATGTCGATCTGGGTGAATTCCGGCTGGCGGTCAGCGCGCAGGTCTTCGTCACGGAAGCACTTGGCGATCTGATAGTAGCGGTCGAAACCGGCCACCATCAGCAGTTGCTTGAACAGCTGCGGCGATTGCGGCAAGGCGAAGAAGCTGCCGGCATGGGTACGGCTCGGTACCAGGTAGTCGCGCGCGCCTTCCGGGGTGGCCCGGGTGAGGATCGGCGTTTCGACGTCGAGGAAGCCGTTTTCATCCAGGAAGCGGCGGATGCTGGTGGTCATGCGCGAGCGCAGGCGCAGCTTCTCGGCCATTTCCGGACGACGCAAGTCCAGGAAGCGGTAGCGCAGGCGGGTTTCTTCGCCCACGTCGGAGTATTCATTGAGTGGGAACGGCGGGGTTTCCGACTCGTTCAGCACTTCCAGCTCATAGCCCAGCACTTCGATGCCGCCGGACGCCATGTTCTTGTTCACGGCACCGGCCGGACGCAGGCGTACCTTGCCGGTGATCTTCACTACGTATTCGCTGCGCACGCGGTCGGCGGCGGCGAAGCTTTCGGCGCGGTCCGGGTCGAACACTACCTGGGCCAGACCATCACGGTCACGGATATCGAGGAAGATCACCCCGCCGTGGTCTCGGCGACGGTGAACCCATCCGCAAAGGGTGATTTCCTGACCTTCCAGGGTCTCGTTCAGTTGGCCGCAATAGTGGCTGCGCATCATGGTCGTGGTTTCACTTCTCGTAATTCGAAATTCGGTGGCAGGCCCGCCTCGTCACCGCACATTAAAGCAGGGGACGGATAATGCAGGAGCCTGCGCGTAGAGTTCAACTCAGTCTGCTTTGTCGCCGCCGGCCAGGTTCTTCTTGGCACCGGTCTTGAAATCAGTCTCGTACCAGCCGCTGCCGCTCAGGCGGAAGCCCGGCATGGACAACATCTTCTTCAACTCAGGTGCCTGGCAGGCAGGGCAATCGACCAGCGGCGCGGCGCTGATCTTCTGAATGGCTTCCAACTGATGACCACAGGAAGCGCATTGATAGTCGTACATGGGCATGGAGATGTCTCGGCGATCAGATCGTTACAGCGCCACGCCCTGCCCTGTGCATAAAGCCCGGCATGCGCAGCAAAGCGCGGGATTATATCTGGTAAATCAACACAGCGCAGCCGGCTTTGTGCCCAGGACCGGGCCCGTCGGGCTGAAGGGCCGGCCATCGGACTACTGCGCGAGCGTATCCCCGGACGTGAGAGCGCCCCGGCCTTTGAGGACGTGAACCACGCACACCACCCTCACCAGCCCACTGAAGTTCTTCACGCCTCCGTAACGCAAATGCACTTCCCGATCGACATAGGACAACAGCGCACTGACCGAACAGGTATTGAGCCTGGCGATTTCCGTCAGGATATTCCAATAGATCTGTTCAAGCCGCAGGCAGGTAGAAAACCCATTGAGCCTGACCGAACGGGACAGTGGCTTGGCCAGCCCCATATCAAAACCCTTGGTAAAAGGGTCGACCTTTATCTTGTGAAAACCACAGGCTTCCATCATTCCCTTACCCACTCCACGTGACATACACCTGACACTCCATTGCCAAACAGCAGCCAATGGGCTTCTCCCATTGGACGATGGCCTATAAAACAGCAGCCAGCGCAGCGCAGCCAGAAGACGGGGAGTTGTTAGTTGTAGGACAACGCCAGGAAGCGCAGGGAAACCAGCAGGCGGCGCCGAAAAGGCGCCGCCTGGGTTCGACAATTACTGGTTTTCGAGCAGGGAGCGCAGCATCCACGCGGTTTTCTCATGAACCTGCATACGCTGGGTCAACAGGTCCGCCGTCGGCTCATCACTGACTTTGTCGAGCAATGGGAAGATGCCTCGCGCGGTACGCGTGACCGCTTCCTGGCCGGCCACCAACTGCTTGATCATCTCTTCGGCGCTCGGCACACCCTCTTCTTCCTTGATGGAAGACAGGCGGGCGTAAATCGAATAGGCACCCGGCGCCGGGAAGCCCAGGGCACGGATACGCTCGGCAATGGAGTCCACTGCCAGCGCAAGCTCGTTGTACTGCTCTTCGAACATCAGATGCAGCGTACGAAACATGGGGCCTGTGATGTTCCAATGGAAATTGTGGGTCTTCAGATACAGAACATAGGTATCGGAGAGCAGGCGGGAAAGTCCGTCGACGATGGATTTACGGTCTTCTTCACTGATACCAATATCGATTGCCATGTGTTTCCCCTTCAATTGACGAGCATTCATTGATCAGGTGCAGCTCCACTCTAGCAAGAGAGTGCGCCACGTGCAGCCCGACACACTCGGGCGGCATGCGGCAAATCGCCCCGCACCGCCTGCGGGATCTGACTTGGCAAGCCTGTTTACCTGTAGGAAGGGTCTAGGCCACCACTTAAAAAATCCCGCACCTGTCTAGGACAAGCGTTTGACGCAGAAATGCCGTGGCCGTGGCAACACCCCGAAATGCTTGATTTGAGTAGGCACAGCCTTTGCTGTTAAATAGACGCGGTGTGGCTGCCGTTTATTCCTGCGGCACGTCACATAGGCTGATACCCGCGCACGTGCTCAACGCCTCCCATTGTTCAGAAGCGAACCGTGCCAGTCAGCTCTTCCTTGTGATCCGTCTTAACGTGAGTTAACCAAAATGTTGAAAATCGTCCACCTGCTAACGGGCGTTGCAGCCTTGCTGCTGTCCTTTATTCCGAGCCTGCAGCCTGAAAGCCTGCCCTACCTGGAACAACACGACGCCCTGTACCTGGCCTTGTTCGGCCTTCTTAACCTGACGCTCGCACCGGTAATCCCTTACTGGAACAAAGGCACGCGTCATCAACTGCAAAACCTGGTCAGTGCGCTGCTGGTGCTGACTGTTGTCGTACAAACCCTCACCCTCCTGGCGCCCATGCCTGAAGTCGGGGGCCATCCGGCCATCCTGCTCAGCCTGGTGATCGCTGTGGTCGCCATCGTTCTTCACCTGGCCATCAGCTTCTACCGCTCGTCTCCAGCGGCCGCGTCGCAAAACTATGACATGACCAACCGGGATACCGGGACCGTCAAGTGGTTCAACACCTCCAAGGGCTTCGGCTTCATTTCCCGCGACTCGGGCGACGATATCTTCGTCCACTTCCGAGCCATTCGTGGCGAAGGCCATCGCGTCCTGGTCGAAGGCCAGCGCGTAGAGTTCTCGGTGATGAACCGTGACAAGGGCCTGCAAGCCGAAGATGTCATCGCTGCCCTGCCGCGTCGCTGATTCCCCAGCTTTCGCAGCAAAAAAAACCGCGATCCAGCCTTGGCTGGGTCGCGGTTTTTTATTGCGTGCGCACTCAATAGTGGGGCGGCGGCGCTTCTTCTTCGGATGACTCGAATTGCCCGCCCATTTCTTCCTGGCGCTTGAGCAGTGCAGTCATCTGCAATTGCAGACGTTCGACGGCCCGCTGCTGGGTGACCAGGATGTCGTTGAGGGTCTCAATGGTGTCGTCCTGGAAGGCCAGGCGGCTTTCCAGGTCGGTGACGCGTTCTTGCAGGTCCATGGTTCAGTCCTGGGTAAAGATGAAGTCGGCAGGCAATAGCTCGCGCAATCGGCTGCGAGTCGCGGCCACCTGCTCTTCGGTGTAGGGCCGGGCCGGGTGCTTGCCCCACACCGGGGCTGGCCAGGCGGCGTCGTCGCGCTTGCGCACAATCACATGCACATGCAACTGGCTGACCACGTTACCCAGCGCGCCGATGTTCATCTTGTCGGCCGCCAGCCCGTCGTTAAGCAACTGCGCCAGGGCCGTCGTTTCTTGCCACAAGGTTTGTTGATCTGCGACATCCAGTTGAAACACTTCGCTGATACCTTCGATGCGCGGCACCAGGATGAACCAGGGGTAATTGGCGTCATTGGACAGCAGCAGGCGACAGAGCGGGAAGTCCCCAATGGCCAAGGTGTCTTGTTGCAGGCGTTGATCTAAGGCGAACACGTGGCACTCCGTTCGGCAGGTCGGTAACAGGTGCCCAGCATACCTTCGAATGCCCAAGGCTTCACGGGCAATGCTGGCGGCCTTGAGGCAACCAGGCAAAAAAATGCACCCTTTAGAGGCAATAGCCCAGGTGAGCAACGCTAGGCCGGGCCTCAACGGGATGCACCAAAATGACCCACCTGTGCCTCAAAGGGATCCGCCGATTACCCACTGATAAGGGTCAACCGGTAACGTTTTACCCAGGTACAGGATTCAGGTACCACCGAACCGAGGTAACACCTTGGCGTCAAGCCCAACCGAAATGGCGTAAAACCCCCGTGCTTATGCGGTTTTTACAGGTTCATCACACTTTTCACGAAAAAATGACATTCGGTAAGTGGTTTGAGCACGCTTGTTGCATTCACCCCCATATCGTCGGCAACGACACCCGTTTGGACACAGGTGTTTCGCGATAAAAATAGTGGCGTTTCAATGTGTATCAGGGATGCGTTCAAACTTTGAAAGAAGTCTGAAAACAGCATTGAAGTTGTCAGCCTGGATACATTTCTGGCTGTGAATTTGCGACATGGATCTAGCGATTTACGACAGCCTCGTAAAGAAGCTGAAAGGATAATTGAGTAAGTATCGTCAATAGGGTCTGCGTGAGATAACTTTGCGCCGACACAAAAAGAAAGAGCCGCCCAGATAAAAATACAGGTGGGACGGCAGTACTCTTCCTAAAACCAAAGGAGCAAATCACGATGCGCGTGATGAAGTGGAGCATGATCGCCCTGGCTGTTTCAGCAGGCACCTCGCAGTTCGCAATGGCGTCCGCCCAGGACGATTCCAAGGGCTTTGTTGAAGACAGCACGTTCAGCATCAATACTCGCGCGCTGTACTTCAGCCGTGACTTCCGTAACAACCCGTCGGGCCCAGGCTCCAAGAGCCGTGCTGAAGAAACCGGCCTGGGCTTCAATGCCCTGTACGAATCGGGCTTCACCCAAGGCACCATTGGTGTCGGTGTCGACGTGATCGGCCTGATGGGCGTCAAGCTCGACAGCGGCAAGGGCCGCGCCGGCACCGGCCTGTTCCCAACCGGTTCCGACGGTCGCTCGCAAGATGACTATTCCAAAGGCGGCGGCGCGGTGAAGTTCCGCATCTCCAACACCGTGCTGAAAGTCGGTGACCAATACACCACGGCCCCAGTGTTTGCCTCCGACGACAGCCGCCTGCTGCCAGAGCTGCCGCAAGGTATCTCCATCACCAGCAACGAAATCAAGGGCCTGAAGCTTGAAGGCGGTCACTTCACTTCCAGCGTCGCGCAGAACCAGACCTACCACGACAGCCTGGGCCTGACCAAAACCGACTTTGTCGGCGGTGTGTATGCCTTCACTCCAGAAGTCACCGGCAGCCTGTACTACGCGAAAACCGAAGATTACTTCCGCAAGTACTACAGCAACCTGAACTGGACCCACGCCCTGAGCGATGATCAGTCGTTCGCCCTGGACTTCAACATCTACGACACCAAGAGCGACGGCGCCGGCCTGCAACGTGCAGAGAAAGATGGCGTGACCAAGCTCGACAACCGCGCCTTCAGCTTGCAGGGCGCGTACACCATCGGTGCTCACACCTTCACCCTGGCAGCCCAGAAAGTCACCGGTGACGGCGACTACGGTTACGGCGTAGACGGCGGCGGCACGGTGTTCCTGGCCAACTCCATCGCCCGTTCCGACTTCAACGCCGAAGGCGAAAAGTCCTACCAGGCGCGTTATGACATCAACATGGCAACCTTCGGCATTCCGGGCCTGAGCTTCATGACCCGTTATGTAACCGGTAGCGGCGCCAATACGGGCACCACCTCGAATGGCAAAGAGTGGGAACGCGACATCGAAGCCAAGTACGTGATCCAGAGCGGCCCGGCAAAAGACCTGAGCCTGCGCCTGCGTCAAGCGACTTACCGTTCCGGTGATGGCGTGTACTACGGTTCGCCGTCGATCGACGAGCTGCGTCTGATCGCCAACTACCCGCTGAACATCTTGTAATTGCCGGTTCAATTACAACGATGACTTGAGGCCTCGGCCTTAAACAAAAAGCCGCTCCTCTGTTTAAACAGGGAGCGGCTTTTTTATTGCAGTTTTATTTCAATCAACAAAACAACTAGCAAGCTAAGTAACTAGTTTTTCAAAGCTGACCTTTCGGCCAACTTCGATAGCATCACGCCAAGTTACTTCGGCGCACTTTCCTGCATCACCCGAATAACCCGTTGCGGAAACGGAATATCAATCCCGGCCGCTTTCAAACGGTCACGCGCCAGTTCATTGAACATAAACATCACGTCCCAATAATCCGGTGTGTTGGTCCAGCAACGCAGGGAGACGGTGATGGAACTGTCGCCCAAGGTCGACACCACCGCCACGGCGGCAGGGTCCTTCAGTACACGCGGGTCTTCAGCCAAAGCCAGCAGCACTTCACGGGCCTTCTGCAGGTCCGCCTCATAGTCCACACCCACGTCAAACACAACCTTGCGGGTCGGCTGGCGGTTGGTGTTGGTGATAAGGCCGTTGGACAGGCTGCCGTTGGGAATAATCACCGTCTTGTTGTCGCCGGTACGCAGTACCGTGTGGAAGATCTGGATGCTGTCGACGGTACCCGAGGTCCCCTGGGCTTCGATCCAGTCACCGATACGGAACGGGCGGAACAACAGAATCAACACGCCGCCGGCAAAGTTCGCCAGGCTGCCTTGCAAGGCCAGGCCGATAGCCAGGGTAGCGGCACCGATCGCCGCAACGAACGAGGTGGTGGCCACACCGATCATCGAGGCCACGTTGACCACCAGCATGACTTTGAGCGCGATGTTCGCAAGGCTGGTGATGAAGTGTTGCAGTGCCAAGTCTGCGTTACGCATGGCCAGCAGACGGCCCACGCGGTGAGTCAAAACATTGATCAGCCACCAGCCAATGGCCAGGGTGACCAACGCCAGCAATACCCGGCTGCCGTATTCCATGATCATGGGGAGCCAAGACTGGGAGGTCTTGATCAGGTGATCCATTTCAGCGTTCAAATCCATCTACTTTCTCCTATTGTGCGGCGATAAGGCTGTATTGACTGCCTGACAACGCAATTGAGCCCCGAAGGGCTCAATTGTAGGCAATGATGCTTGGGGCGTCGGACGTCAAAAGTGCCCACAGGTTCCCCAAAGTGCCATCAGTCGCGGAAGTTATTGAACTGCAGCGGCATGTCGAAGGTCTTGGCGCGCAGGGCTGCGATAGCCTCTTGCAGGTCATCACGCTTCTTGCCGGTGACGCGAACCTGCTCGCCCTGGATGGCGGCCTGGACCTTGAGCTTGGCGTCCTTGATGTGCGCCACGATCTTCTTGGCCAGCTCTTTGTCGATGCCTTCCTTGAGCACGGCTTCCTGCTTCATCAGTTTGCCTGAGGCGTAGGCGTCCTTGACTTCCAGGCACTGCACGTCGATCTTGCGCTTGACCAGGGCCAGCTTGAGGATCTCGATCATCGCTTCCAGCTGGAAATCGGCTTCAGCGGTCAGGTTGACGGTCAGTTCCTTTTCCTTGAATTCGAAGCTGCCCTTGCCTTTCAAGTCATAGCGACGGTCCAGTTCCTTGACGGCGTTCTCGACGGCGTTGGTGACTTCGTGTTTGTCCAGTTCAGATACCACGTCGAACGAAGGCATGTGATTTCTCCAATATAAGGGGCGGGCTCAGTAGAGATGGAGCGCGCCCGAGCTAAAATGCCGGGGCATTATAGCGGTTCTTTCGCGCCGTTCACCGCTGGCGACCTTATGGAGTACACACTGATGTCGACCCCGTGGCATATTCTTGGCGCCGGCAGCCTGGGCACCCTCTGGGCCACGCGTCTGGCGCGCGCAGGCGTGCCCGTCAGGCTGATCCTGCGCAATGAGGCGCGCCTGGCCGACTATCGAGCCGGCCAAGGGCTGACCCTGGTCGAGCAGGGTGTGGAACAGACTTACCCGGTAGTCGGTGAAACGCCTGACAGCCCGGAGCCGATTCATCGCCTGCTGGTCGCGTGCAAAGCCTACGATGCTCAAAGCGCTATCGCCCAGTTGCACCCTAGACTTGCGCCCGACGCCGAACTGATCCTGCTGCAAAACGGCCTTGGCAGCCAGGACGCAGTGGCTGCACAAGTGCCGTTGGCCCGTTGCATCTATGCCTCAAGTACCGAAGGCGCGTTTCGCGAAGGCGACTGGCGGGTGGTATTTGCCGGCCATGGTTACACCTGGCTGGGGGATGCGAGCCACCCCACGCCACCGCTGTGGCTGAACGACCTGCAAGCGGCCGGCATTCCCCACGATTGGGCCAGTGATATCCTCACACGCCTGTGGCGCAAGCTGGCGCTCAATTGCGCCATCAACCCGCTGACCGTGCTTTACCAGTGCCGCAACGGCGGTTTGCAAGCCCACGCGTGTGAAGTGGCAACCTTGTGCGCTGAATTGGCCGAGCTGCTGGAATGCTGCGGCCAGCCTGCTGCCGCACAGGACCTGCACAGCGAAGTGCAGCGGGTGATCCAGGCCACGGCGGCCAATTACTCGTCCATGCACCAGGACGTGGCCAACCACCGACGTACCGAGATCAGCTACCTGCTGGGCTATGCCTGCCAGGCGGCGGCCCGCCATCAATTGGTGTTGCCGCACCTGCAACAGTTGCAAGCGCGCCTGGTCGAATATCTGCGCGCACGCGGATTGGCCAGCGACTGAGGCACGCGCTACCCTGCCTACCTGTCTATCACCTGGGAAACCCCTGATGCCACTGCGCCAGCGTCTTGAAAATCTACCGGTAGGGCAGAAACTGCTGGCGGCCCTGCTGGTATTGTTGACCACCGTATTGCTGGTGGCCAACCTGACGTTTATCAGCGCCGCCTACTGGATCTCCCAGGAAAGCATGGCCCCCCAGGCCTTGCAGTCCATTGGTCGACTGGTGTCCAACCCCGCGCTTGCCGCCGAGGCCCTTGAGTCTCCGACCAAGGCCGAGGCGCTGCTCAATGAGCTGACCAGCTATTCACCGTTGCGCGCCGCCGCTTTGTACGATGGCGAAGGCAACCGCCTGGCGCAGATGCAGCACGGCGACCGCCTGCACCTGCCGGACCACTACCGGCATATCGAAGCGTGGCGCCTCACTGAATTTCGCAGCAACCAGGTCATCACCCTGCCCCGTGGCACTCAGCCTTCGGGGCATTTGTTGCTGGTGGCCAGCAGTGAGCTGCCGATGGCGTTCTATACCGGCACGCTGACCGCCAGCCTGGGCATCCTGATTTTCAGTGTGTTGTTGTGGCTGGTCATCGCCCGGCAGATCAAACGCCTGATCACACGGCCGATTCATGAACTTGAAGAACTGTCCCGCCAGGTGACCCGCGAGGAGAACTACGCCTTGCGCGCCGGGCGTGGCAACCGTGATGAAATCGGCAGCCTGGCCGAAGCGTTCAACACCATGTTGTCGCGCATCGAAGCCCGCGAGCAGCAGCTCAAACGCGCACGCGACGACTCCCAGGCTGCGTATGACCAGGCTCAGGGCCTGGCCGAAGAAACCCGGCATACCAACCGCAAGCTGGAACTGGAAGTCCAGGTGCGCAGCAAGATCGAGAAAAAGCTCACGGGCTTCCAGAACTACCTGAACAGCATTATCGACTCGATGCCCTCGGCGCTGATCGCCCTGGATGAACAACTCTACGTTACCCAGTGGAACCAGGAAGCCACCGCCCTATCCGGCACTCGCCTGGACGAAGCCCTGAACCAGCCGGTTTTCCTGGCCTTCCAGCCGCTCAAGCCGTACCTGCCACAGATCAAGGCCACCGTGGAGCAACACACGGTGGAGCGGATTGAGCGGGTCACCTGGATCAAGGACGACGAGCCCAAGCATTATGCACTGACGTTCTACCCGTTGATGGGCGGCGCCGGGCGCGGAGTGGTAATCCGAATCGACGACATCACCCAGCGCCTGTCCCTGGAAGAAATGATGGTGCAATCGGAAAAAATGCTCTCCGTGGGCGGCCTGGCTGCAGGTATGGCCCATGAGATCAACAACCCGCTGGGCGCGATCCTGCATAACGTGCAGAACATTCGCCGGCGCCTGTCCCCCGAGCTGCCCAAGAACCTGGAACTTGCCGAACAGGTGGGCATCGAGCTGGAGACGGTCAACCGATATTTGCAAGGCCGCGAAGTCCCGCAATTGCTCGATGGCATTCAGCAGGCCGGGGCGCGTGCCGCGAAAATCGTTACCCACATGCTCAGCTTCAGCCGCCGCAGCAATCGCCAGATGGCGCCCTGCGATTTGCCGGCGCTGATCGACCAGGCCGTGGAAATCGCTGGCAACGACTTCGACCTGACCATTGGTTTCGACTTCAAGGGCCAGGCGATCATCCGCCAGTTCGATCCGCAACTGGGCCCGGTACCCGGCACCGCCAACGAGCTGGAACAAGTGCTGCTCAACCTGTTGAAGAACGCCGCACAAGCCATTCACCTGCGTGAAGACGACAGCGAACCTGGGCGCATTATCCTGCGCACCCGTCTGAACCCGCCGTGGGCAGAAATCCAGGTAGAAGACAACGGCATCGGCATGAGCGAAAACGTGCGCAAGCGCACGTTCGAACCCTTCTTTACCACCAAGGAAATCGGCCAGGGCACCGGGCTAGGCCTGTCGGTGTCGTACTTCATCATCACCAACAACCACAAGGGCCAGATGGAGGTGCATTCCACCCTGGGCCAGGGCACCTGCTTTACCTTGCGCCTGCCTTTGGCCGGCAGCCAATTGCCCCCCACTGAACTTACCCAACTGGAGCACTGACCATGGGCTTTCGCCTGTCGAAGATCTACACCCGTACCGGCGACAAAGGCGAGACCGGCCTCGGCGACGGCCGCCGCGTGCCCAAGGACCATCCACGCGTGGAAGCGATTGGCGAGGTGGATACCCTGAACAGCCAACTGAGCCTGCTGCTGGCCAACCTTGAAGAACAAAGCGGCAAGCACCCGGCGTTGAAGGACGTGATTGAAGTGCTCACGCCTTGCCAGCACCGTCTGTTTGACTTGGGCGGTGAACTGGCGATGCCGGTGTACAAGGCGCTGAATGCGGCGGAAGTGGATCGGCTGGAAGCAGCGATTGATCGCTGGAACGAGGAAGTCGGGCCGCTTGAGAATTTCATCCTGCCCGGCGGCTCAGCCTTGATTGCCCAGGCCCATGTGTGCCGCAGCCTGGCGCGCAGCGCCGAGCGCCGCTGTCAGCACTTGAATGCGGTGGAGCCGCTTGAGGGTGTGGGGTTGGCGTACATCAATCGGTTGTCGGATTTGCTGTTTGTGGCGGCCAGGGTGATTGCCAAGCGCCAAGGCGTTGCGGAAGTGTTGTGGCAGCCGGCGGCCAAGCCACACTGACCATTATGTGGCGCTTGATAGTGCCCTATCACAGCATAGGTATCTACATAACTCTGTTAGCTCAACGGTAACCACGATGCGAAGCGAGCAGCTCTTGATCTGCTTTTGATCTTAGGCGCCCCGTTAAACCACGCTGGCCGGAATTCGACAGGGATTTGGGGGGTAAACCGGCAGGGATGCCGGTTTAGCCGCCCCGCGCCATGGATGGCGCGTGGCGGCGGCCCCCCAAATCACTGGCGGATTACGGGCACACCGAGCCTAAGCGAGGTGCCGAGTGGTGGGGCAAGAGCGCTTTGCTTACTTTCGCGCTTTTCGAAAGTGAGCCGCCGTCAGGGCGGAACCCTAAGTGGCCGTTACCGCAGGAATGGATATGTACACGGTCCAACTGTGTTGACTGTCAGGCCGTCTTCGCAGGCAAGCCAGCTCCCACATTGGATCGCGGGGCATCAGTTATATCTGTGTCGGCTGCCAGGCCGTCTTCGCAGGCAAGCCAGCTCCCACATTGGATCGCGGGGCATCAGTTATATCTGTGTCGGCTGCCAGGCCGTCACGGGAGCAAGCTCCCTCGCCACAGATTTAGCGTCGTGCCGAAGTTGTGTAGATACCTATGCCTATCACAGGCAAGCCAGCTCCCACACTTGAAGTGTTCACCTATCAAATGTGGGAGCGGGCTTGCCTGCGATGAGGCCATCAGAGCTGCATCACACCTGCGGCCAGAACGCTCGAATACCTGCCACACCTTGCGCACCAGCCTCCCAGGCCTGCTCCCGCTGCGCCGGCCCAACCCCGCCCAACAGAAACACCGGCTTGCTGAACCCGGCGATCAACTGCTGCGCCTGCTCCCACCCCAACGGCTGGGCATCCGGATGGGTCTGGGTCGGCTGGACGGGCGACAGGGTCACGAAATCCACGTCCATCATTTCTGCCAGGGCCAGCTCTTCCGCATTGTGGCACGAAGCCGCCAACCAACGGTCTTTGGGCAGTGGGCGGCCCTTACTGGCGTATTTGCGCAACTGCGCCGAGGTCATGTGCCAGCCGGCAGCGGGAAAATCCCCCAGCCACTCGAACGGCCCCTTGAGCATCAATTGCGCCTTGCCGGCGCACAGGCCCACCGCATCTACCGCCAGGTCGCGGTATTTGGGGTCGTAACCGTTAGGGGCACGCAGTTGAACCAGCTTGATGCCACCAGCAATAGCCTTTTGGATACCGCGCAACAGCGTCGGGGTCTCCAGCTCGCCAGGGGTGATCAGGTACTCGGCGGGCAAGCGTGCCGCGGCGACAATCGGCGCATTCGCCGCCGGAAATTCATAGTTGACCAGGTCCCGCGGTGCCACCCACGCCAACGGCTGCCCTTCAGCGCCATGGGGCTCGCCGGTAAAAGCCGAGACTTCCCAGACATCCAGCAATACCTGCTTGTCCGGATAGTCATGTTGCACCTTGATCAGCGGCCGCGCCGTGGTGACCTGGATGCCCAGCTCTTCCTGCAATTCACGGGACAAGGCCGTGGCAACCGACTCATCAGCCTCCACCTTGCCGCCGGGAAACTCCCAGAGGCCGCCTTGATGCTGAGTATCGGCACGGCGCGCCAGCAGGATCCTGCCATCGACACCGCGGATCACCGCTGCTGCTACATGTACTCGTTTCACCGCCAGTTTCCTCTTGGTATCAGGTACGGTATTCCGCGTTGATCTTCACGTACTCGTGGGACAGGTCGGTGGTCCAGATGGTTTCGCTGCAGTCACCACGACCCAGTTCGATACGGATGGTGATTTCTTCCTGCTGCATCACCGCCGAGCCCTGGGCTTCGGTGTACGTTTCGGCGCGGGCGCCACGGCTGGCGATGCACACGTCACCCAGGAACACGTCGATCTTGCTCACGTCCAGGTCCGGCACGCCAGCACGGCCGACAGCCGCGAGGATACGGCCCCAGTTCGGGTCCGAAGCAAACAGCGCGGTCTTGATCAGCGGCGAGTGCGCCACGGTGTAGCCCACATCCAGGCATTCCTGATGGTTACCGCCACCGTTGACTTCAACAGTGACGAACTTGGTCGCGCCCTCGCCGTCACGCACGATGGCCTGGGCCACGTCCATGCACACTTCAAACACTGCCTGTTTCAACGCCACGAACAATGGACCTTCGGTGGAAGTGATTTCCGGTAGGTTGGCCTGGCCGGTGGCGATCAGCATGCAGCAGTCGTTGGTGGAGGTGTCACCGTCGATGGTGATGCGGTTGAACGACTTGTTGGCGCCGTCCAGCATCAGGCGTTGCAGCACATCACGGGAGACCTTGGCGTCGGTGGCGATATAACCGAGCATGGTGGCCATGTTCGGACGGATCATGCCTGCGCCCTTGCTGATACCGGTGACGGTGATGGTCACGCCCTCATGCACGAACTGACGGCTCGCGCCTTTTGGCAAGGTATCGGTGGTCATGATGCCGGTAGCGGCAGCCGCCCAGTTATCCACAGACAGGTCATCGAGCGCGGCTTGCAGGGCACCTTCAATTTTTTCCACCGGCAGCGGCTCACCGATCACACCGGTGGAGTACGGCAGCACCTGGCTGGCATCGACGCCGGTCAACTGGGCGAGCTTGGCGCAGGTGCGCGCCGCCGCGACAAGGCCCGGCTCGCCGGTGCCGGCGTTGGCATTGCCGGTATTGGTCAGCAGGTAGCGAATCGACCCGGCCACCCGTTGCTTGGCCAGAATCACCGGCGCAGCGCAGAAGGCATTGAGGGTGAACACGCCCGCCACGGTCGAGCCTTCCGCACAACGCATCACCACCACATCCTTGCGCCCCGGGCGCTTGATGCCCGCCGAAGCGATACCGAGTTCAAAACCGGCAACCGGGTGCAACGTGGGCAAAGGACCAAGACCAACAGCCATGAATGCGCTCCTTAAAAATAGGTGATGTCTGTGCCGTCGCTATCGACGGTGGGAATTAATGGCAAAACGCCGCGACGGCAAAGGCCGGTCGCGGCGCGGGGTGTTGCAGCGTCAGGCGAAAATCTTATTCGATCTGGCCGTGGCAGTGTTTGAATTTCTTGCCCGAACCGCAGTAGCACAGCTCGTTGCGGCCCAGCTTCTGGTCATTGCGAACCGGGGTCTGGGCCAGGGCCACATCGACCTCTTCACCCAATGCTTCAGGCTCATCCAGGCCCGGCGCTTCGTCGTGCTGGAACTGCATGCGCGCCGCCAGTGCTTCGGCTTCCTGACGCAGGCGTGCTTCTTCCTCGATCGGGTCTTCGCGACGCACCTGAACGTGGGACAGCACGCGGATCGAATCGCGCTTGATCGAATCCAGCAATTCGGAGAACAGCGTGAACGACTCGCGCTTGTACTCCTGCTTCGGGTTCTTCTGGGCGTAGCCACGCAGGTGGATACCGTGGCGCAGGTGGTCCATGGTCGACAGGTGGTCTTTCCACAGGTCATCCAGCACGCGCAATACGATCTGTTTCTCGAAGGTGCGCAGAGCTTCGGCACTCGCCTGCTCTTCTTTCTCGTTGTACGCCGCCAGCAGCTCGGCCATCAGTTTTTCGCGCAGGGTTTCTTCATACAGGTGGTCGTCTTCGTCCAGCCATTGCTGAACCGGCAAGTCCACACCGAAGTCGCTCTTCAACGCAGCTTCCAGGCCGGCAACATCCCACTGCTCAGGCAGTGATTGTAGCGGGATATGAGCACTGACAGTGGCGTTGAGCACGTCCTGACGGAAATCAGCGATGGTCTCGCCAATGTTGTCGGCGGCCAGCAACGTGTTACGCATGTGATAGATCACTTTACGCTGTTCGTTGTTGACGTCGTCGAACTCGAGCAGTTGCTTGCGAATGTCGAAGTTACGGCCTTCTACTTTGCGCTGGGCCTTCTCGATGGCGTTGGTCACCATGCGGTGCTCGATCGCTTCACCGGACTGCATGCCCAGGGCTTTCATGAAGTTCTTCACCCGGTCCGATGCGAAGATACGCATCAGGCTGTCTTCCAACGACAGGTAGAAACGGCTGGAACCGGCATCACCCTGGCGGCCAGCACGGCCACGCAGCTGGTTGTCGATACGACGCGATTCGTGACGCTCGGACGCGATCACCTGCAAGCCACCGGATTCCAGCACAGCCTGGTGACGCTTCTGCCAGTCGGCCTTGATCTGGGCGATCTGCTCAGGCGTCGGGTTGTCGAGCGAGGCCACTTCCACTTCCCAGTTGCCGCCCAACAGGATGTCGGTACCACGACCAGCCATGTTGGTGGCGATGGTCAATGCGCCTGGGCGACCGGCCTGGGCGATGATCTCGGCTTCTTTTTCGTGGAACTTGGCGTTCAGTACCTTGTGCTCGATGCCTTCCTTGTTGAGCAGGTTGGACACGTGCTCGGAGGTCTCGATGGTGGCGGTACCCACCAGGATCGGACGGCCCTTGGCCATACCGTCCTTGATGTCGTTGATGATCGCCGCGTATTTCTCTTCGGCGGTCAGAAACACCAGGTCGTTGTAGTCTTTACGCGCCAACGGTTTGTTCGGCGGAATGACCATCACGGCCAGGTTGTAGATCTGGTGGAATTCGAACGCTTCGGTGTCGGCCGTACCGGTCATGCCGGACAGCTTGTTGTACAGACGGAAGTAGTTCTGGAAAGTGGTGGACGCCAACGTCTGGCTTTCGGCCTGGATGTTGAGGTGTTCCTTGGCTTCGATGGCCTGGTGCAGGCCTTCGGACAGACGACGACCGGGCATGGTACGACCGGTGTGCTCGTCAACCAGTACCACCTGGCCGTCCTGCACGATGTATTCGACGTTACGATGGAACAGCTTGTGGGCGCGCAGGCCAGCGTACACGTGGGTCAACAGACCCAGGTTGTGCGCCGAGTACAGGCTTTCGCCTTCGGCCAGTTCGCCGATCTGGGTCAGCATTTCTTCGACAAACTGGTGACCGGCTTCGTTGAGTTCGACCTGGCGGGTCTTCTCGTCAATGGTGAAGTGACCTTCTTTGGTCACCACGCCTTCCACTTCCTCGATGTGCTGTTCAAGACGCGGGATCAACTTGTTGATCTCGGTGTACAGGCGCGAGCTGTCTTCGGCCTGGCCGGAGATGATCAGCGGGGTACGGGCTTCGTCGATGAGGATGGAGTCGACTTCGTCAATCACGGCAAAGTTGAGTTCACGCTGGAATTTTTCATCCATGCTGAACGCCATGTTGTCGCGCAGGTAATCGAAACCGAATTCGTTGTTGGTACCGTAGGTGATGTCGCAGGCGTACGCGGCGCGCTTCTCTTCCGGCGGCTGGAACGGCGTTACCACGCCGACGGTCAGGCCGAGGAATTCATACAGCGGGCGCATCCAGTTGGCGTCCCGGCGAGCCAGGTAGTCGTTCACCGTCACAACGTGCACGCCCTTGCCGGACAGTGCGTTGAGGTAAACGCCCAGGGTTGCCACCAGGGTCTTGCCTTCACCGGTGCGCATTTCGGCAATCATGCCTTCATGCAAGGTCATGCCGCCGATCAACTGGACGTCGAAGTGGCGCATGCCCATGACGCGCTTACCGGCTTCACGGGCGACCGCGAAGGCTTCGGGCAGCAGCTTGTCGAGGGTTTCACCTTTGGCTATGCGGGCCTTGAACTCTTGGGTCTTGGCGCGCAATTGCTCGTCCGACAGAGCAACCATCTGCTCTTCGAAGGCATTGACCAGCTGCACCGTCTTGAGCATGCGTTTGACTTCGCGCTCATTCTTGCTTCCAAAAAGTTTCTTTAACAAAGGCGCAAACATATCGGCAGGTTCTTCCACACATAGGGATGGAGGGCGCACCGTGAGTGGCCCGAGCAGCCCTCACGGCCGCATTGCGAACGCGCATTCTACCCGGAATCGTGGGTGAGGAAAGTGGCGTTGTTCCCTGAGACAGGCACGGCGCTGTGAGAGGGCTTGTTTAAAATAAGGGCTTTTGCTGGAACTTCAACCCATCAGACGCAGAAGTTACTTATTGATTTGACGGAGAAAGCCCTGCCGACGCAGAGCCTCGGGGCATACAGGCGCTTTCTGCTAAGATAGCCGCTCTGTTACCTAAGGTGTCTAAACATGGCATTTCGCCCTCTCACAGCCCGCGCCCCCGGCGCGTTGCTCCGCGAAGCCAAACCGTTGAAAGCTATCTTCGGCCAGGCGCAACGCTTGGGCCATCTGCAACGCCTGCTGGAAAGCCAACTGCAGCCGGCCGCCCGGGAACATTGTCACGTCGCCTCCTGGCGTGAAGGCAACCTGCTATTAATTGTCACCGATGGGCATTGGGCCACCCGCTTGCGCTACCAACAGAAGCGCTTGCAGCGCCAGTTGATGGCGTTCGACGAATTTGCCAATTTGACGCGCATTCAGTTCAAGGTACAGCCACCCACCGTGCCGCAAGGCGCAGTGGGGCATACCATGGACCTGTCGGAAACGGCCGCCGAAACCCTTCAGGCCACTGCTGAAGGGATCAACGACCCGGGCTTGCGCGCTGCCCTGGAACGGCTGGCCGCCCATGCCCGGCCCAAAGCCTGAAGCGCTATTTGCGTTTGCTGCCGCCCAGCAACGAACCCAGCAACCCCCGCACCAACTGGCGCCCCATCTGATTGGCGGCCTGCTGCATGGCTGATTTCAACGCCTTGCCCGCCGTGGTCCCCAGGAATGCACCCGCCTTGTCGGTGAAGCTCGGCTCTTCGGTGGCCGGCGCGGCCTCATCGGCAGCCCCCAGTTCCTTGCGAGCCATCAACACTTCATAGGCAGACTCACGATCTACCGGCTTGTCGTAGCGCCCCAAGAGTGGCGAACTGGCGACCAACGCTGCACGTTCTGCTTCGCTGAGCGGCCCGATCCGCGATTGCGGGGGAGCAACCAGTACGCGCTGGACGACTTCCGGCGTGCCCTTTTCCTGCAAGGTTCCCACCAATGCCTCACCGGTGCCCAACTCTGTAAGCACTGACAAGGTATCGAACGTCGGGTTGGGCCGAAAACCGTCCGCCACCGCTCGCAAGGATTTCTGCTCTTTGGCGGTGAATGCGCGCAAACCGTGCTGGATGCGCAGGCCCAGTTGCGCCAGTACCGTATCCGGCAGGTCGCCCGGCGACTGGGTGACGAAGTACACGCCAACCCCTTTGGAACGGATCAGGCGCACCACTTGCTCCAGACGCTCCTGCAAGGCTTTTGGCGTATCGGCGAACAACAAGTGCGCTTCATCGAAAAACAACGCCAGCAACGGTTTGTCGGCATCGCCGCGTTCCGGCAATTGTTCGAACAACTCTGCCAGCAGCCATAACAGGAAGGTCGCGTAGACCTTCGGCGCTTCATGCACCAGGCGGCTGGCGTCCAGCAGGTGGATGCGCCCACGCCCATCACTGGCGGGCTGCAAAATATCCTCCAGTTGCAGGGCCGGCTCGCCAAACAAGGCTTCGGCGCCCTGCTGCTCCAGCACCGCCAGGCGTCGTAACAAGGCCTGGCTGGAACCGGTGGTCATCAAGGCCGCGTCTTCGCCCAGCAGTTCCGGGTGATAGCGCAGGTGATTGAGCAGTGCCTTGAGGTCTTTAAGGTCCAGGAGCAACAGGCCTTCGCGGTCGGCCACTTTGAACGCCGCATAGAGCGCCGACTGCTGGCTGTCGGTGAGTTCCAACAGGCTGCCGAGCAAGAGCGGGCCCATTTCACTGATGGTGGTGCGCAACGGATGACCGGATTGGCCGTGGATATCCCACAGGGTGACCGGGTACGCCTGGGCCGTATAATCAAGGAAGGGCATACCGGCGATGCGCTCGGCCACTTTGCCCTGGGGGTTGGCGGCGGCGCCCAGGCCGCAGAGGTCGCCCTTGATGTCGGCAGCGAACACCGCCACGCCCGCATCACTGAAGGCTTCCGCCAGGCGCTGCAAGGTGACGGTCTTGCCGGTGCCGGTGGCGCCGGCGATCAACCCATGACGGTTGGCCAGGCGCATGGACTGGGCGATGGGCTGGCCGTCAAGGCCTGCACCGATAAGCAGTTGTGTGGAGTCAGGCATTTCGTCACCTATGGTTAATCTTTAGTGCCGCGAGGTCGATATAGACGGATGTAAGCCCGACAAAGACTAAAAAACGGTCAGATAATTCCGATACGGACCAACGGAGCTATCACCAGAAATACCACACCTTTTTTAACGCTGCCATTTCGCGCCTCCCGCATTGGATGCGCCTCGGATATTAAGACCTTAGCGGACCCTTCAAGCCATGAACAAAAATCTGCGCTTCAGCCACAAGATCCTGCTTGCAGCCTCCCTTATCGTCATCGCCGCCTTTGCGTTGTTTACCCTCTACAACGACTATCTGCAGCGCAACGCGATTCGCGACGACCTCAACAACTACCTGCACGAGATGGGCGACGTTACCGCCAGCAACATCCAGACCTGGCTCACCGGGCGTATCGCCCTGGTGGAAAACGCCGCACAGAACATCGCCATCAACCCTGAAAAAGCCGTCGTTGCCAGCCTGCTGGAGCAGAAAGCGCTGACCTCGTCATTCATGGCGACCTACGTCGGTGACAGCCAGGGCACGTTCACCATCCGCCCTGACACCAAGATGCCCGACGGCTTCGACCCGCGTGTTCGCCCCTGGTACAAGGGCGCCCAGGCCAGTAACGGCTCGACCCTGACCGAACCCTATATCGACGCGGCGACCGGGCAACTGATCATCTCCGTTGCCACGCCAAGCGCCAAGGGCGGCCAGAGCATCGGCGTAGTCGGCGGCGACCTGAGCCTGCAGACCCTGGTGGATAACATCGGCGCGCTGGATTTTGGCGGCATGGGCTATGCGTTCCTGGTCAGCGCCGACGGCAAAGTGCTGGTGCACCCCGATAAAGCCCTGGTGATGAAGACCCTGTCGGACGTTTATCCAAAAGACACGCCGAAGATCAGCGGCGACTTCAGCGAAGTGCAAGCCAATGGCAAGACCAATATCGTGACGTTCACACCGATCAAGGGCCTGCCATCGGTGAACTGGTACCTGGGCGTTTCGGTGGACAAGGACAAGTCTTTCGCCATGCTCAGTGAGTTCCGCACCTCGGCGGTGATCGCCACGATCATCGCGGTGGTGATCATCATCGCCCTGCTCGGCATGCTGATCCGCGTCTTGATGCAACCTTTGCACCTGATGACCCGCGCCATGCAAGACATTGCCGACGGTGAAGGCGACCTGACCCGCCGCCTGACCATCCAGAACAATGATGAATTCGGCACCCTGGGCAATGCTTTCAACCGCTTCGTCGAGCGCATTCATACCTCGATTCGCGAAGTGTCTTCAGCCACCGAGCACGTCAATGAAGTGGCCCTGCGGGTGGTCAGCGCCTCCAACTCGTCGATGGTCAACTCCGACGAACAGGCCAACCGCACCAACAGCGTCGCTGCGGCCATCAATCAACTGGGGGCCGCAGCCCAGGAGATCGCACGCAACGCCGCCCAAGCCTCCAGTCAAGCCAGCGATGCCAGGCACTTGGCCGAAGACGGCCAGCAGGTGGTTGAACGCAATATCAAGGCGATGACGCAGTTATCCAGCATGATCAGCACCTCAAGCACCAATATCGAAGCACTTAACAGCAAAACGGTGAATATCGGCCAGATTCTTGAGGTGATCACCAGCATTTCCCAGCAAACCAATCTGCTGGCGCTCAATGCGGCGATCGAAGCGGCGCGCGCCGGGGAAGCCGGGCGGGGCTTTGCGGTAGTAGCCGATGAAGTGCGCAACCTCGCTCATCGCACTCAGGAGTCGGCGCAACAGGTGCAGACGATGATCGAAGAGCTACAGGTGGGTGCCCGGGACTCGGTGACTACCATGAGCGAAAGCCAACGCCACAGCCTGGACAGCGTGGAAATCGCCAACCTGGCCGGCGAGCGCCTGAACAGCGTGACCCAGCGCATTGGCGAGATCGACGGCATGAACCAGTCGGTCGCCACCGCAACGGAAGAACAAACCTCGGTGGTGGAGTCGATCAATATGGACATCACCGAGATCAACACCCTCAACCAGGAAGGGGTGGAAAACCTGCAATCGACCCTGCGCGCCTGCTCGGACCTGGAACAACAGGCCTCGCGCTTGAAGCAATTGGTGGGCAGCTTCCGGATTTGAAATTCACCCGTAGGAGCGAGCTTGCTCGCGAAAAACGTCAACGATAACGCGGGCTGCCTGAAGAAACGCGGAGTCTGTGAGTTTTTCGCGAGCAAGCTCGCTCCTACAGCGTGCGTTTGTCCGCTCCCGTCACCGTCATGCTGCGAATCTAAACCGAACATCTATCCTTACCTCAGGTCCATCTAGGGAGAGCAATGGATCGGAGGGATGTTCATCGTGCATATCGCTGACATAACCATGTTCTACGCCCCGGCCAGCGGTGGCGTACGCACTTACCTTGACGCCAAGCACCGGCGTCTGGCGCTCAAGCCGGGCATTCGCCACAGCCTGTTGATTCCTGGCGCACACTTGAGCGAGCAGGACGGCATCTTCAAAGTACCGGCGCCCGCCCTGCCCTTCGGCAAAGGCTATCGCTTCCCCCTTCGCTTGGCGCCTTGGCGAAATGTCCTGCACGATTTACAGCCCGACCTGATCGAAGTTGGCGACCCTTACCTGACCGCCTGGGCAGCCCTGGATGCAAGGCGGCAGTTGGATGTGCCGGTCATCGGCTTTTACCACTCCGACCTGCCACTGCTGGTGAGCAACCGCATGGGGCCTTGGTTTACCCCCAATGTTGAAGCCTATGTGCGCAAACTCTATGGGAATTTTGACCGAGTGCTCGCCCCCAGCCAGGTAATGGCCGACAAGCTCACCGGGCTTGGCGTCAGAAATGTCTTCGTGCAACCCCTGGGTGTAGACCTGCAAACCTTCACCCCTGAGGTACGCGACCCCGGCCTGCGCGCCGAACTGGGGATTGGCGAAGACACTCGGCTACTGATCTTTGCCGGGCGCGGCTCCAAGGAGAAAAACCTGCCGGTGCTGCTCAACTGCATGAAACGCCTGGGGGAAGGCTACCACTTGCTACTGGTGGGCTCCGGCATGCCGGCCAGCGTGCCAGACAATGTCACCGTGATTGACGGATTCCGGCCCGCCCAACATGTCGCTCGGCTGATGGCCAGCGCCGACGCCTTACTGCATGGTGGCGACCAGGAGACCTTCGGCCTGGTGATCCTGGAAGCCATGGCCTGCGGTATTCCAGTGGTCGCCGTGGCGGCCGGGGCCTTTACCGAGATTGTCGACGAGCGTTGTGGCCTGCTGTGCGCGCCAAACAACCCCAAGGCCATGGCCGATGCGGTGCGCGAGCTGTTCAGTACCGACAGCCGACTCCTGGGTGCTCAGGCTCGGCGCCATGTCGAGCTGCATTATGCGTGGGATACGGTGGTCGACAGCTTGCTGGGGCATTACTACGCCGTGCTGGGCAGCCATGAACCGATGCTCGCCCATGGCTGAGCGCGCGCTGATGCTGGTACTGCACGACGTGGCACCGCACACCTGGGCCGACTACCGGCCCTTCGTCGAGGCCGTCGATGCACTGGGCAACGTGCCAATCACTTGGCTGGTGGTGCCAGACTTCCATCACCATGACGACCTGGCCGCCCACCGCGATTTTCGGCGCCTGCTCGACAGCCGTGTCGCCAAGGGCGATGAGCTCACCTTGCACGGTTACTACCATTGCGACGACCAACCTCGGCCGCGTACGCCAAAAGAATGGTTTATGCGACGCATCTATACCCACGAAGGCGAGTTTTACCAGCTGTCCGAAGCCGAGGCGTTGCGCCGGTTGACCGCCGGCATTGAGGTATTTGAGCGCAATGGCTGGCCGCTGCATGGCTTTGTCGCGCCCGCCTGGTTGATGAGCGGCGGCACCCGGCAGGCATTGCGCCAGTTGCCGCTGAGCTACACCAGCGACCCACAACATCTTTATCGCCTGCCGGACTTCACGCCTATCAACGCCCCCGGCCTGGTGTGGAGCGCCCGCAGTGCCTGGCGCCGGGGATTGTCCAAAATCCTCAGTGATCGCCGTGAACAGCGTTGGCAGACCGCCCCGCTGATCCGACTGGGTTTGCACCCGGTGGACATGCGCCACAGGTTTTCCCGCGATTATTGGTTGCACACCTTACAACGCCTGCTCAGCACAGGGCGCGTCCCCCAGACCAAGGCCGCCTGGCTGGCGACGCAGCCATGGGCCGACTGATCGGGTTAGTGTTGGCGCTCTTGGTGGCGCTGATGATCCCATTGTGGCTGGGCGGCGGCGAAAGCATAGCGCGCCTGCGCCAGTTTCCCTTGCCCCAGTTACTGGGGATGTTCGCCATGATCATTGGCTGCTGGCTGATCAACAGCCTGCGTATCCGCCTGCTGCTTGGCGAGCATCGCGGCGAGTTAGGCCCGCTTAAAAGCCTTGGCGTGGTGATATCCACCGAGTTCGCCATGTGTGCAACACCTGGCGGCAGCGGCGGGCCGTTGACCCTGATGGCCCTGCTGGCACGCAACGGCATCCGCCCCGCCCAAGGCAGCGCGGTGTTTGCCATGGACCAGTTGAGCGACCTGGTGTTTTTTCTCTGCGCACTGGTGGGGATCTTGCTATATGCGCTGTTCCATAGCCTCAGCCCGCGTCTGGAGTGGTTGCTGGGGCTCAGCGCCGTGTCGATGGTGGGTGGGGTAATCAGTGGCTGGGCCGTGGTGCATTTTCACCGACGGCTGATTCGCCTGGCGGGTTTGGCACTCAAGGCCATGAAGGTCAGTGCTACTACCCGCCGACGCTGGGCACGCCGGTTGCTGCGTTTTCTGGCGGCGTTCAGCGCCACCCTGAAACTACCCCGCAGCACCTTGCTTGGGGTCTTTGCGCTGACCAGCCTGCATTGGCTGCTGCGTTACAGCGTGCTGTACCTGGCGCTGCGCGGGTTGGGGGGCGAGGTGCAGTGGGCCTGGAGCTTTCTGATCCAGATGTTATCCCTGACTGCCGGGCAGTTCAGCCTGGCGCCAGGCGGGGCCGGCGCTGCGGAGTTGACGTCAGCGGCACTGCTGGCGCCCATGGTGGGCACATCCACAGCGGCTGCGGCGATTCTGATCTGGCGCGCGGTGACCTACTACTTCTATTTGCTGGCCGGTGCGCCAGTGTTTCTATTGATGGTCGGCAAACCGCTGCTCAAGCGTCTTTTTCAGGGGCGGCAGGCGGCTCGTCCTGCGCCTGTGTCTGTTCCCATAAACGCGCCGCGCCTGGAAAATCAGTACCATCCTCGGCATCCAGCGCGTCCGGGTCGTAACGACTCAAACAGCCCTCGCCCAAGGTAGCAGGTGCCCTTGAGGTGGCTTTATCCAGCGGGTCGCTCATGGGAATCTCCTGAAACAGAAATAAAAAAGGGCCTGGAGAGTTTTACCTCCAGGCCCCGGTGTCTTTCAATCAAAACCGCTGGGTCAGAAGACCACGGTCTTGTTGCCGTGCACCAACACGCGATCTTCCAGGTGGTAGCGCAAGCCACGAGCCAACACCATCTTCTCGACGTCACGGCCGAACCGCACCATGTCTTCAATACTGTCGCTGTGGCTGACGCGCACCACGTCCTGCTCGATGATCGGGCCGGCGTCCAGCTCTTCGGTCACGTAGTGGCAGGTTGCACCAATCAGCTTCACGCCACGCAGGGAAGCCTGGTGATATGGCTTGGCACCGACAAAGGACGGCAAGAAGCTGTGGTGGATGTTGATCACCTTGCCTGCGTATTCGCGGCACAGCTCCGGTGGCAGGATTTGCATGTAGCGCGCCAGCACCACCACATCCGCGTCATGCTGCTTGACCAGGCGCGACACTTCGGCGAATGCCGGCTCCTTGTCCTGTGGGTTGACCGGCACATGGTAATAAGGGATGCCATGCCATTCGACCATGCTGCGCAGATCGTCATGGTTGGAGATCACGCAGGCAATCTCGCAATCGAGTTCGTCGCTGTGCCAGCGGTGCAGCAGGTCTGCCAGGCAGTGGGATTCGCGGCTGGCCATCAGTACCACGCGTTTCTTCTGCTCTGTATCGGTGATGTGCCAGGTCATCGAAAACTCTTCGGCAATCGGCGCAAACGCCTCGCGGAAAGCTTCCAGGCCAAAGGGCAACGTATCGGCACGGATTTCGTGACGCATGAAAAACCAACCACTGAGATCGTCCGAGTGATGGCTCGCCTCGGTGATCCAGCCATTATGGGAAGCCAGAAAGTTACTGACCTTGGCAACGATGCCAACCCGGTCCGGGCAAGCAATCACCAGCCGAAAAGTGCGCATTAGGGGGAAACTCCAGAACTTCACAAAGGCCGCTATTCTAGCGATTACGCAGAAAAACTGCAGTATTCCCTTGCACCTTATCTTGAGGCATGGCCGTGGTAACACCCCTTAATCGTGTAAGGTTTTACCAGCGCTATATGACGATACAACGGCATGCTCAGGCCGGTAGCAAAAAATTAAGGCGATTATCTTTTGCGCATAACGCTTACTAATTAACTCATCGGCCAGGTTTTCCCACACACATTCAATGTCATTCGCCTAAATACCGTCTTAAATGTTTACTTGATGAAATTGCCTGACTATTATTAGGCCACTCACCCTGTCAATCAGCGTTCTACATAAGGTAGTCCACATGTCACTGATCAACGAATACCGCGCCACCGAAGAAGCTATCAAAGAGCTGCAAGCCCGTTTGAAGAACCTGTCCGAAGACGACAAGCTGAAAACCGAGCTGGAATTCGAAGGCAAATTGCGCACCCTGATGGGCGAATACTCCAAATCCCTGCGTGACATCATCGCGCTGCTGGATCCAGAGTCGAAAGTTAAAGCACCGCGTGGCGCTGTGAAAACTACCGGCACCAAGCGTGCTCGCAAGGTCAAGCAGTACAAAAACCCGCACAACGGCGAAGTGATTGAAACCAAAGGTGGCAACCACAAAACTCTGAAAGAGTGGAAAGCCAAGTGGGGCGGTGACGTAGTTGAAGGTTGGGCAACCCTGCTGGGCTAAGCCCGGTCGGACGTTCACCCGATACGTCACACATGAAAAACGCCAGCTTGCTGGCGTTTTTTATTGTCTGAATATTCTGTAGTTATGCGCCTACAGATTCAGGCGCGCCGCTAAGCAATCCGCATAGTCCTGCCATTGCGCCAGTACCTGGCACTGAAACGATGTAGCACTAACCGCCAACTCCTCACGCGCCTGCTTAAATGCCAACAGGGTATTCGGCGCCCCCCACTGTGCATCCGACAAACGTTGTTGACAGAAAAGTTTCCAGCGTTGTTGCTCCTCATTGTTCAAGGTTTCAGGAAAGTTACGCGCCCGGTAGCGAAATAATAATTCCGGTAAACGATGATCATCGAACGGCCACTGCTGACGGGCTAATTGCGCGGGCTCTGCCATGCGAACTTGCTCACATAAACGGCGGTCACGGTCACCCATAAAACCCTCGTAGAGCTGCTGCTCCGGGTCCGAGTTCGACGCAAAGTCTTCCTCGGCGTAAATGGCCGCTAACTTGTCCCGCCAAACTTCCTGTGCGTCAGTTAGCCGCAGCGCCCGCGCGAGGCAAGCCTCCTTATCCAATTGAAGGCGCTCAAGGTCTTGAGGGCGCAGCACCTTCAACGGTGCAACCACCGGGCAGCGGTTGATATGCAGCAACTTGAGCGGAACCGGCAGCTCACCTTCGGCCAGCTCATCGCGGCGCGTGTAAAGACGCTGACGCAGCGTCGTCGCATCCAGGTCCAACAGCCCTTGTGGATCGAGCCCCAGGTCACAGACGATCAAGGCATTGCGATTGCGCGGGTGCCAGGCCAGGGGTAAGACCACGCCCAGATAATGGCGCTCGGCGGAGAAACGCCCGGAGATATGCACCATCGGTTGCAGCAACCGCACCTGATCCATGACCCGCTGCTTGCTGCGCAGTTGAAACAACCATTCATACAACTTCGGTTGTTTCTCTCGGACCAACCGCGCCAGGGCGATGGTTGCACGCACATCCGACAACGCGTCATGGGCCTGGCCATGGTCGATGCCGTTGGCCTCGGTCAAGCGTTCGAGCTTGAGGGTCACACGCCCATCCTGCTCGGGCCAGTTGATGCCCTCCGGCCGCAGGGCGTAGGCGGTGCGCATCACATCGATCAAGTCCCAGCGACTGTTGCCGCCCTGCCACTCGCGCGCATACGGGTCGAAAAAATTGCGGTACAGACTGTAGCGCGTCATTTCATCGTCGAATCGCAGGGTGTTGTAGCCGGCGCCGCAGGTACCTGGCGCGGCCAGTTCGGCGTGCACCCGAGTCATGAAATCGGCTTCGGCAAGGCCCTTCTCGGCGAGGACACCCGGCGTGATGCCCGTGATCGCGCACGCTGCCGGGTGAGGCAGGATATCGTCGCTGGGCTGGCAATAAAGATTGATCGGCGCACCGACCTCATTGAGCTCAAGGTCAGTGCGGATCCCGGCTACCTGGAGCGGGCGATCATTGCGCGGGTTGATGCCGGTGGTTTCATAGTCGTACCAGAAAATCGAGGTCACGGGCTATTCCTGTGCTGAAGACCGACAAAGTCTAGGCGCTGCAAGGCGTTGGGGGCCAGCGATACCTGACTGTATAAATACCCAGAAAAACCTCGGGTGGTTGCTTCCACCGTCGACACTGTTAGCATCCGTGTCTCTCAAGTCGCCTCGCACTGCCAAGGATCGCAATGCCATCAACGCCTTTGGATACCCACTATCAGATAGAAACGCCGGAGGGCATCGACCTGCTCCTGCGCCCTGCTGGCCTGCCCTCTCGGGCATTGGCCTTTGCATTCGACCTGGGCGTGCGAGGGATCATCATGGGCATCTTGCTGGTGCCGCTGGCGCTGCTCGGCAATGTGGGGATCGGGCTGGGTTCGCTGCTGCTGTTCGTGGTGAGCTGGTGGTACATGGTGTTGTTCGAAGTGCTCAACCAAGGCTGCTCGCCGGGCAAGCAGGTCATGGGCCTGCGCGTGGTACAGGATGACGGCACGCCCATTGGCTGGTCGGCATCATTGATACGCAACCTGCTGCGTTTTGTCGACATGCTGCCCTTCGGTTATTTCCTCGGCGCGATCAGTTGCCTGCAGCATCCACACTTCAAGCGGCTAGGCGACCTGGCCGCAGGCACACTCGTGGTCTACCGCGAGCTGCCGCTGGTACGCCCGAGCATTCCTCAAGCGCCCGCCCTGCGCCTGCCCTTTGCACTGGAACTGAGCGAACAACGGGCCATCCTCGGTTTCGCCGAACGCCAGGCCGAACTCTCGGCCGAACGGGTGAATGAACTGGCCGCCATCCTCGCAGGGCCCCTGCAGGTGCCTGCGCCGCGTGCCGTGGAGCAACTGAACGGGGTAGCCCGTGGTTTGTTGGGGCCGACATGAAGCAGAGCCTTTTTGAAAGCCGCCGCCAGCATCAATGGCAAACCTTCGCCGAGCAGTTGAAGCAACTGGAGCAAGGTAAAGCCAAGGCCGCCGATGTTGCCGACTTCCCGCATCAATATCGACGCCTGTGCCAACACCTGGCCCTGGCTCAGCAACGCGGCTACAGCAGTTACCTGGTCGATCCGTTGCAACAGCTGGCATTGCGCGGCCATCAACAACTGTATCGCCATCGCAGCCATCTGACAGCAAACATACTGGCGTTTCTTCTCGCCGACTTCCCGCGCCTGGTACGCGAACAATGGCGCTTCGTGCTGATCGCCGGCCTGCTGTTCTTTGGCAGCCTGGTGGGGATCGCCCTGCTGGTGTACCTGTTCCCCGACCTGGTCTACAGCATCATCAGCCCCCAGCAGGTGGCCGAGATGCAGGGCATGTACAACCCAGACGCCAGCCGCCTGGGCCGCGCTGCCGAGCGTGCCGCCAGCGAAGACTGGATGATGTTTGGCTATTACGTGATGCACAACATCGGCATCGCCTTCCAGACCTTTGCCGCCGGCCTGTTGTTTGGCCTGGGCAGTGTGTTCTTCCTGATTTTCAACGGTTTGGTCATAGGTGCGGTCTCCGGGCACCTTACCGACATTGGCTATGGCCAAACCTTCTGGTCGTTTGTCATTGGTCACGGCGCATTCGAGTTGAGCGCCATCACATTGGCCGGTGCCGCAGGATTACAACTGGGCTGGTCGCTGGTCGTCCCCGGGCGCTTGGCGCGCAGCGAGGCCCTGCGCCTGGCCGCACGCAAAAGCGTAAGGATGCTTTGCGGTGTCATGGTGTTCCTGTTGATCGCCGCCTTTATCGAAGCCTACTGGTCCTCAACCACTCGCATTGAGCCCTGGATCAAGTACGCGGTAGGCGCCGCCCTCTGGCTGCTGGTGGCCGCTTACCTGACCCTGGCCGGGCGGAGTCGCCATGCGCCTGACTGACGCCAACGTAGTCATTCGCCCGCGCACTTCCTGGGAAGCCATGGATTTGGGTGTGCTGATGGCCCGGGAACACCGTTTCTTGCTGATGAGCAGTTGGGCGCTGGTGAGCCTGCCGGTATTCAGCCTGTTGACGGTGCTGCTCTGGAGTTACCCGTCTCTGGTCATGTTCCTGTTCTGGTGGCTCAAGCCGGCCTTCGACCGCTTGCCGCTGTACATTCTTTCCCAGGCCCTGTTTGGTGAGCCCCCCAGCCTCAAACAGGCCATTCGCCATTGGCCGCAGTTGCTCAAAGGGCAACTGTTCGCCAGCCTGACCTGGCGGCGGCTGAGCATGAGTCGCAGCTTCACCCTGCCCGTCAGCCAACTGGAAGGCCTGGACGGTGACGCACGTCAACGACGCCTTGGGGTGTTGCTGCAACGTAACGCTGGCGCCGCACGCTGGCTGACGACGATCGGCGTACACCTGGAAATCGGTCTGTGGTTTGGCGGCATGGCCCTCTTCTATCTCTTCATCCCGCAACAGGTTGAACTGGACTGGGACTGGCAACGGCTGGTATTGGCATCAGGCTCGGACGTGCTTTGGCTTGAGCACCTGAGCAATGCCTTCTATGCCCTGATCCTGGTGTTCTGGGAACCCATCTACGTCGCCTGTGGCTTCAGCCTGTACCTCAACCGCCGCACGGTGCTGGAGGCCTGGGACCTGGAACTGGTATTCCGTCGCCTGCGCCAGCGCCTGAACAACGTTGCACCACTGTTGTTGCTGGTCGTTGGCCTGGCACTGCTACAAATCAGCCCACCGACCATGGCAGATGAAACCACAGCCCATAAGCCACTTAGCACCCAGGCCGCCAGCCAATCCATCCAGGCATTGCTGGAAAAGCCACCTTTCAAGAACCCGGAAACCGTCACACGCTATCGGTTTGGCGAAGAAAAAACGCCGGTTAAAAACAAGGCCAAGGGCGACGGCAAATTACCTGGCTGGCTCCAGGCACTGCTCGACAACCTTAACAGCGACACCTTCAAATACGTCGCCAAAACCTTGGAAATACTGCTCTGGAGCCTTGTGATTGGCGGCCTGGCTCTGGTGTTCTGGCGTTACCGTGAATGGTTGCGCACGTTCGTCAGCCGCCTTGGACCCACTCGCACTACCGCCCCCTCGCCCGTTCCCGCCCAGTTGTTCGGGTTGGAACTGGGCGCCGAGACATTGCCCGAAGACATCGCCAGTACCGCCGAACAACTATGGCCCACCCAGCCCCGGGAAGCCCTTGGCCTGCTGTATCGCGGGTTGCTCAGCCGGCTGTTGCATGAGTTCGACCTGCCACTGACAAGCGCCGATACCGAGGGGCAGGTGCTGGAGCGCGTTCATCGTCTGCAACAACCGCAATTACTGGCGTTCAGCGACGAACTGACGCGCCACTGGCAGAACCTGGCCTATGGTCACCGTCTGCCGCCCTCTTCAGCCCAACAAAAACTGTGCAGCGACTGGCGTGCTCTTTTCAGTGACGGAGCGAGCCAATGAATCGCGCGCTATTGTGGACAGCGCTGTCGTTGGCGTGCCTGTTGGGTGCGGGCGGCTTATATGCCTGGCACAAAGCAATTCCCTACGACGAAGTGGTTGACCGGGGCCCGTCGCCAGAGGCTCGCGCCAATCCCTATCTGGCCGCCGAGCACTTTCTGCGCCAGCAAGGCGTGGTGGTGGCGCACGCCAATGGCCTTGAACGACTCGCCGACCTGCCTGCCAAAGGCCATAGCCTGTTGCTGCTGGGGGAGCGCAGCAACATGACCCCGCGCCAGGTCGAACAACTACTGGGCTGGGCAAAAGCCGGTGGCCACCTGCTACTGGTCGCCGAGGCATTATGGGATGAGGAAACCGGCACAAGCGGTGACCTGCTGCTTGATCGCCTCACTATCCGCCAAACCTTGAGCGACACCTTCGACGAATCCGTGCCACCGCGTAAAAAAACCAAGCCGGACCTGACCAAGCTCTATGTCGACAACGAAACCGCCCCGGCGTACTTCAGTTTTGACACCGACTTCAACCTCACCGACCCCAAGCACCTGGCGCAGTTTTCCGCCAACAGCGCCAAGTCCAGCCACCTGATGCAACTCGACCTGGGGCAAGGCCGCATAACGGTGATCACCGACAGCGACCTGTGGACAACCGCCAATATCGGCAACCATGATAACGCCTGGTTGCTGTGGTATCTGAACCAGGACACCAACGTCACCTTGCTGTTCAACAGCGACACGGACGATCTGATCACTCTGTTGCTCCGTTATTTCCCCCAGGCCCTCGTCGCCCTGGTTGCGCTGCTTGCTCTGGGGCTGTGGCAGGCAGGCATGCGCCAGGGCCCGATCCAGGCACCGGCGCCCAAGGCACGTCGCCAGTTGCAGGAACACTTGAAGGCCAGCGCGGACTTCCTGTTGCGCCGCAGCGGCCAGGGCACGTTGTTGCAAGCCTTGCAACACGACATTCTGCGCGCAGCCCGGCGACGCCATCCAGGGTTCGAACACCTCGATGCGTCAGAGCAACGCCAGGTGCTGGAACACCTTACGCGACAACCCCCTCACATCATCAGCCAGGCGCTTGAGCCCGTTGCGCTGAAGCGGCTCTCCAGCGCCGACTTCAGCCGTCAGGTGGCGCACCTGCAAACCCTCAGGAATGCCTTATGAGCGACTCTCCACTGGCCACCACCCTGACCGCCGAAAACCTTCAGCACGCCAGCCAGCAGGCCCAGGCGCTGCGCGTGGAATTGCGCAAGGCCGTGATTGGCCAGGACCTGGTGATTGACGACGTGCTCACCGCCCTGATCGCAGGCGGCCACGTATTGCTGGAAGGCGTGCCTGGCCTGGGTAAAACCTTGCTGGTACGGGCCCTGGCCCGCTGTTTTGGCGGTGATTTCGCGCGTATCCAGTTCACCCCGGACCTGATGCCCAGCGATGTCACCGGCCACGCCGTGTACGACCTGCAGACCGAACAGTTCAAACTGCGCAAGGGGCCGTTATTCACCCACCTGCTGCTGGCCGACGAGATCAACCGGGCACCGGCCAAAACCCAGGCAGCGCTTCTCGAAGCCATGCAGGAACGCCAAGTGACCCTGGAGGGCGAGGCGTTGCCCATCGGCCAGCCCTTCATGGTGCTGGCGACCCAGAACCCCATCGAACAGGAAGGCACCTACCCACTGCCCGAGGCCGAGCTGGACCGGTTCATGCTCAAGGTGCGAATGGACTACCCAGATGCTCTACAAGAGCTGGATATGGTCCGCGAAGTGACGCGCTCGTCCAAGGCCGACATGCTGGAGGTACAGCTGTTGCGTACGGTGCTGCAAGCCGCGGACGTAGTAACGATGCAGCAAATTGCCAGTGACCTGCCGCTGGATGAACAGGTGCTCGACTATGCCGTGCGCCTGGCCCGTGCCACGCGCAGTTGGCCGGGGCTGGCCATCGGTGCCGGCCCCAGGGCCTCCATCGCCCTGGTACGCGGGGCACGGGCCCGTGCGCTGTTGCGCGGTGGCGAATTCGTCACCCCCGATGACATCAAGGGCTGCGCCCTGGCGGTACTGCGTCACCGGGTACGCATCGCACCAGAACTGGACATCGACGGCTTGGAAGTCGACCAGGTGCTCCAGCAGTTACTCGACCAGATTGCTGCACCAAGACAATGACGCAATCATGAAACCGACCCGTCTGCTGCTGACCTGGCTGGGCGTTCTGCTCGGCTTGAACACCCTGTTGGGCGCCTCGGCAGCGTTGCAGTTCAAAGTGCCCGCCACCTTGCATTCGATAGCCTGGGGACTGCTGCTGGCCCTGTTGCTGTTGGCGATGCTGGATGCCGCACGCTTGCATCGCCGCCCTTCGGCCCGCGTGTACAGAACATTGCCTGGTAGCCTGGCGCTGGGGCGCTGGGAAGAAATACGCCTGTGCCTGGAGCACGACTACCTGCAACCTCTGACCGTACAGGTGTTCGATCACGTGCCCGATGGCCTGAGTGTGGAGAACCTACCTCAATCCATTCAACTACGCCCCGGTGAACGCGCTGAGCTGGGTTATCGCGTACGCCCCTTGCGGCGTGGGCACTTCCATTTCAGTCGCTGCGAACTGCTGCTGCCCAGCCCATTGGGGCTGTGGTCGGCACGCCGCTGGGTCGAGAACCACGATGCCACTCGTGTTTACCCGGATTTCGCACGTTTATACGGTGCGCAGTTGCGGGGTGTGGATAACTGGCTCAGCCAACTGGGCGTGCGCCAACATCAGCGGCGAGGATTAGGCCTGGAGTTTCATCAACTGCGCGAGTTTCGTGAAGGTGACAGCCTGCGCCAGATCGACTGGAAAGCCACCGCCCGCCAACGAACGCCCATTGCCCGGGAATACCAGGACGAACGCGACCAGCAAATCGTGTTCATGCTCGATTGCGGCCAGCACATGCGCAGCCAGGATGATGAACTGTCCCATTTTGACCACGCGCTCAATGCCTGCCTGCTGCTGAGCTACGTTGCCTTGAGACAGGGCGATGCCGTAGGGCTGTGCACGTTTGCCAGCGACCAGCCGCGCTACCTGAAGCCGGTCAAGGGCAGTGGCCAATTGAACCTGTTGCTCAATGCGGTCTATGACCTGCAGACCACGCGAAAAACCGCCGACTACCAGGCGGCCGCCAGCCAGTTGTTGGCACGTCAAAAACGCCGGGCGCTGGTGATCATCGTCACCAACCTGCGGGATGAGGAGGATGAAGCACTGATGGCTGCCGTCCAGCGTATCGGCAGGCATCACCGGGTACTGGTGGCCAGCCTGAGGGAAGAGGTCCTCGACCAACTACGCCAGGCGCCTGTGCAGACATTGCCCGAAGCGCTGGCTTACAGCGGCACGATCGATTACCTCAACACCCGCAACCAACGCCATGATCGCTTGAGTGCCCATGGGCTGTCGGTGCTCGATACCTTGCCATCGGCGCTGGGTGCCGGGCTGGTCACGCGCTATCTGGAGTGGAAAAAGGCCGGGGTATTCTGAGGATGACTGCGCAGGGGCATGGCCAGGAAACGGCCACGACCCCACGCATAATTCAGACAGAGGCCTGCAAAGGATAAAAGCTGAAGTACTGCAACAGCGCGTTGATCAGGTGCCGGTACTCTTCGGGCGCCTCAAGCACGCTGAACCCCGAGTCGTAATGCTGCGGGGTAACATCTTCATGGCTCCACAAGCAGGTTGCCGTGAGGTCAATTGCCTTGAACTCGCCTTGCGCCACCGGCACTTTCAAGCGCAGCTCGAAATCCACCTCGGTCATCATGGGTAACGAGCTGATCAGCATCAGACCGTTTTCAGACACATTTCCAAGATAGCCGATTGGCTTGTCGGTAATACGATTGAACACCTGCAAAAAATACGGCAGTTGATGCCGCTCGATCCGTCGTTCGGTAAACATGGTGAAGTCGCCATCCATTAGCCAAAAATCTGGCCGTGCCAGTGATTCGGAACAAGCAATCGCTCGCTCTCCCTGGATCTCGGTGTGACAAAAGGTACCGCTTGTCACCAAACAGCTGCCGAATCCGGGCCTTGCATCCGTTCGAATGGGAAACTGCACAAACAGACATTCAAAGATTAGCGCAAGACTGGCAACAGGCCAGCCATGAAGCGACAAATACCCTTACAACGACGCAGGCCTTGGTTTTGCCAGACCTGCAGCCGGCAGATGCCCCAGTTGCTGCAAGGTATCGAGCCGCGCACGGGCTCGATAGGCGTACTCACTCGACGGGTAGTGGCCGATGATGAACTGATAGGTCTGTGCGGCATCGACAAACAGTTTCTGGCGTTCCAGGCACTGCCCGCGCAACATCGAAACCTCCGGTTGCACGTAGCGGCGAGTTCGGCTCTCGCGATCGACCTGGGACAACTCCAGGGTGACACGCTGGCAATCACCGACCCCATAGGCGCGGTAAGCGTTGTTCAAATGGTGGTCCATCGACCAGCGGGTACAGCCGACAACACTGACGGCCAGGGCAGCAACGAGCAAAATTCGCATGGGGTTCTCCTGTCTTGTGCAGTGTATCGACCCCTGGTCGAAAATCTTCAAGGCCTTTGCCCATTCAACCGCAGCCAAAACAAGCCAATCGTCGATAAGTAGTGCAAACGAACAATGACTACAACGAAAGAGCATAGTAGCCTTCCCCAGCGCTTGAACTCAGGAGTCCGTGCATGTCCGTCCGTCGTACCAAAATCGTCGCCACCCTTGGCCCGGCCAGTAACTCGCCGGAAGTCCTCGAACAGCTGATTCTGGCTGGTTTGGACGTCGCCCGTCTGAACTTCTCCCACGGCACCCCGGACGAGCACAAGGCTCGCGCCAAGCTGGTGCGTGACCTCGCCGCCAAGCATGGCCGCTTCGTTGCACTCTTGGGTGACTTGCAAGGCCCGAAAATCCGTATCGCCAAATTCACCAACAAGCGGATCGAGCTGAAGATCGGTGACAAGTTCACCTTCTCCACCAGCCACCCGCTGACCGAAGGCACCCAGGACGTGGTGGGCATCGACTACCCGGACCTGGTCAAGGACTGCGGCGTCGGTGACGAGCTACTGCTGGACGACGGCCGTGTGGTGATGCGCGTTGACACTGCCACGCCGACCGAACTGAACTGCACCGTGATCATCGGCGGCCCGCTGTCCGACCACAAAGGCATCAACCGTCGCGGTGGTGGCCTGACAGCGCCGGCCCTGACTGAAAAAGACAAGGCCGACATCAAGCTTGCCGCCGAAATGGAAGTGGACTACCTCGCCGTGTCCTTCCCGCGCGACGCCGCCGACATGGAATACGCCCGTAAGCTGCGCGACGAAGCCGGCGGTACCGCCTGGCTGGTAGCGAAGATCGAACGTGCTGAAGCCGTGGCCGATGATGAAACCCTCGACGGCCTGATCAAGGCCTCCGATGCCGTGATGGTTGCCCGTGGCGACCTGGGCGTTGAAATCGGTGACGCCGAGCTGATCGGTATCCAGAAGAAGATCATCCTGCACGCACGCCGTCACAACAAAGCGGTGATCGTTGCGACCCAGATGATGGAGTCGATGATCCAGAACCCGATGCCGACCCGTGCCGAAGTGTCCGACGTGGCCAACGCCGTACTCGACTACACCGACGCCGTGATGCTCTCGGCTGAAAGTGCCGCCGGCCCTTACCCGCTGGAGGCCGTACAGGCCATGGCGCGTATCTGCGTCGGTGCCGAAAAGCACCCGACCAGCAAGACCTCCAGCCATCGCATCGGCAAAGTCTTCGAAAGCTGCGACCAGAGCATCGCCCTGGCTGCCATGTACACCGCCAACCATTTCCCGGGTGTCAAGGCCATCATCGCCTTGACCGAAAGTGGCTACACGCCGTTGATCATGTCGCGCATCCGCTCCTCGGTGCCTATCTACGCGTTCACCCCACACCGCGAAGCCCAGGCCCGCGCGGCCATGTTCCGTGGCGTGTACACCATCCCATTCGACCCGGCGTCGCTGGCACCGAACGAAGTCAGCCAGAAGGCGATCGACGAGCTGGTCAAACGCGGCGTCGTGGAAAAAGGCGACTGGGTCATCCTGACCAAGGGCGACAGCTACCACACCACCGGTGGCACCAATGGCATGAAGATCCTGCATGTGGGCGACCCGCAGGTCTGAGTGACAGGCTGAAAAACAAAAGCCCCGCCATGTGAATGGCGGGGCTTTTTGCATTTCAGTGCAGGCCACTGTGTTGAATTTCAGGGCCTCATCGCAGCATAGGTATCTACATAACTCTGTTAGCTCAACGGTAACCACGATGCGAAGCGAGCCGCTCTTGATCTTGATCTGCTTTTGATCTTAGGCGCCCCGTTAAACCACGCTGGCCGGAATTCGACAGGGATTTGGGGGGTAAACCGGCAGGGATGCCGGTTTAGCCGCCCCGCGCCATGGATGGCGCGGGGCGGCGGCCCCCAAAATCACTGGCGGATTACGGGCACACCGAGCCTAAGCGAGGTGCCGAGTGGTGGGGCAAGAGCGCTTTGCTTACTTTCGCGCTTTTCGAAAGTGAGCCGCCGTCAGGGCGGAACCCTAAGTGGCCGTTACCGCAGGAATGGATATGTACACGGTCCAACTGGGTTGACTGTCAGGCCGTCTTCGCAGGCAAGCCAGCTCCCACATTGGATCGCGGGGCATCAGTTATATCTGTGTCGGCTGCCAGGCCGTCACGGGAGCAAGCTCCCTCGCCACAGATTTAGCGTCGTGCCGAAGTTGTGTAGATACCTATGCTCATCGCAGGCAAGCCAGCTCCCACAATAGTCAGACAACTCGGTCTACTGTGGGAGCTGGCTTGCCTGCGATGGCGTCATCAGCACCTGGCGATAAACTCCGATACCGACTTGAGCAGGCTTTTCATAAAGTGAAAGGGCAGGATAGAAACACATCCGCCAGCAGTTGATTACGCGGCAGCCCCGCCAGGAACAAGCGCTTGGAAAAGGCCTCGACGCTGGCAGGGTGCCCGCAAAGCAAGGCCAGGGTATGCCGGGAAACCAGCCGCAGTTGCGCCAACGCCGGCTGCAACTGCGCCGCGGTCCATAGCTCCACGGTCAGGTTCCCATGCCGGGCGGCAAGGGCTGCCAGGGGTTCAGCCAGATAATGACCTTCGGCCTCATGGGCCAGGTGAATCACGCGAATGTCGCCCTGGTGATCCTGGCGCAGTGCCTCGCGCAACACACCCCACAAGGGCCCCAGGCCAGTACCGGAAGCCAGCAGCCACAACGGCCGCGATTGCCAGTCAGGGTCGTAGTGCAGTGCTCCACCCCGCAGTTCACCCAGGCGCAAAGGATCACCGACCTTCAACTGTCGCGCCGCATCGCTGAATGCACCGGGTTGACGGCAGTCGATATGAAACTCCAGGTACGGCTCTTCCTGGGGCAAGCCCGCCAGAGAATAGGGGCGCGCCACCTGCCCCGCCCACAGCACCAGATGCTGCCCGGCGTTGTACCGCAGGGCACGTTCCGGTTGCAGGCGCAGGCGCAGTACCGTCGAACTCAGCCAATCGGCGCCCACCACCTGGGCGGGCAGGCCATCGCGCTGAGGGTCAAACGCTTCGACCTTCAGGTCTGCACTGACCCGGCACTGGCACGCCAGGCGCCAACCTTGCTGGCGCTGCGTCGGGCTCAGGGCTTCGGGCTGCTGGTCGTCAACCTCACCCTCGCAACGCACCAGGCACGCATGGCAACTGCCGGCTCGGCAACTGAAGGGCACAGCCACGCCGGCCTGATTCAAGGCATCCAGCAGGTTGCTGCCGAGGGATACAGACCAGTGGCGTTCGCCGACGTACAGTTCAGGCATATAAAGACTCAATCATAAGGAGCGCGCACAGGGAATCATGCCTGCGACAGTTTGACCATAGTCGGGTGTATCGGCCACCGTGCCGGGTTATACTGCCGCGCCTTTTTAGCGTCGCGCCTGCACCATTCTGGCGTGCCTTGGAAAGATGGCTTCAGCCGACCGATGCAACACTGACGCCATCTTTATTGAATGTTCCCTTATAGAGGAGCGCGACTCATGACCGTGATCAAGCAAGACGACCTGATTCAGAGCGTTGCCGACGCCCTGCAATTCATTTCCTATTACCACCCCGTTGACTTCATCCAGGCCATGCACGAAGCCTACCAGCGCGAAGAATCGCCGGCTGCCCGTGACTCCATCGCCCAGATCCTGATCAACTCGCGCATGTGCGCCACCGGCCATCGTCCGATCTGCCAGGACACCGGTATCGTCACCGTGTTCGTGCGCGTGGGTATGGACGTGCGTTGGGACGGCGCCACCATGGGCCTGGACGACATGATCAACGAAGGCGTGCGTCGCGCCTACAACCTGCCAGAAAACGTCCTGCGTGCCTCGATCCTCGCCGACCCGGCAGGCGCCCGCAAGAACACCAAGGACAACACCCCCGCGGTCATCCACTACTCCATCGTCCCGGGCAACACCGTGGAAGTGGACGTGGCGGCCAAGGGTGGCGGCTCCGAGAACAAGTCGAAGATGGCCATGCTCAACCCGTCCGACTCGATCGTCGACTGGGTGCTCAAGACTGTTCCGACCATGGGCGCCGGCTGGTGCCCACCGGGCATGCTCGGCATCGGCATCGGCGGCACCGCCGAGAAAGCCGCGGTAATGGCCAAGGAAGTGTTGATGGAGTCCATCGACATTCACGAGCTGAAAAAGCGCGGCCCGCAGAACCGCATCGAAGAAATGCGCCTGGAGCTGTTCGAGAAGGTCAACCAACTGGGCATCGGCGCCCAGGGCCTGGGTGGCCTGACCACCGTGCTCGACGTGAAGATCATGGACTACCCGACGCACGCAGCCTCACTGCCGGTGTGCATGATCCCCAACTGCGCCGCCACCCGTCACGCGCACTTCGTGCTGGACGGCTCGGGCCCGGCGTCGCTGGAAGCGCCACCGTTGGACGCCTACCCGGAAATCGTCTGGGAAGCCGGCCCATCGGCCCGTCGCGTCAACCTCGACACCCTGACCCCGGAAGAAGTGCAGAGCTGGAAGCCGGGCGAAACCGTACTGCTCAACGGCAAGATGCTTACCGGTCGCGACGCGGCGCACAAGCGCATGGTCGAGATGCTGAACAAGGGCGAAACCTTGCCGGTGGACCTCAAGGGCCGCTTTATCTACTACGTCGGCCCGGTTGATCCGGTGCGCGAAGAAGTGGTTGGCCCGGCGGGCCCGACCACTGCGACGCGGATGGACAAGTTCACCCGTCAGATCCTCGAGCAAACCGGCCTGCTGGGCATGATCGGCAAGTCCGAGCGCGGCCCGACCGCCATCGAAGCGATCAAGGACCACAAGGCCGTGTACCTGATGGCCGTGGGCGGCGCCGCTTACCTGGTGGCCCAGGCCATCAAGAAGTCGCGCGTGGTTGCCTTCGCCGAACTGGGTATGGAAGCCATCTACGAGTTCGACGTGAAAGACATGCCGGTCACCGTTGCAGTGGACAGCAAAGGTGAATCCGTCCACATCACCGGTCCTGCCATCTGGCAGAAAAAGATCAGTGACAGCCTGGCGGTAGAAGTGCAGTAAGCACCTCATCCAAAAGAATAAAGGCGACTGCGGCCCCATGGCCCAGTCGCCTTTTTTTCTGCCGGGAGCAAGGGGGGCTAGCTCCCATACAAGCTCCTTGGTCACAAGATATGAGCCGCCCATGCTATGGTGCTCGCCCCTTACCGTGCCTGTTCATCATCGTATGATCGTGATCCCTCGCCCCCTGCGCCTGACCTTCTATTCTCTGTTGATCATCGCCGGTGCGGTGCTGGCTGCCGCCTTGGCCACGCGCCATGCCGAACGCCAGGCCTTGGTGGACGACGCCGCCCGTGCCAATCAGCAGCTCGCGCTGTATGCCAACTCGCTGCACACCCTGATCGAACGCTACCGTGCCCTGCCCGCCGTACTGGCGCTGGATTCGGAGATGATCAGCGCCTTGAAGGGCCCGCTGGACGCCGCCACGCAAGACCGGCTCAACCGCAAGCTGGAGCGCATCAACGGCGCTGCGCAGTCTTCGACCCTGGAACTGATGGACCGCACCGGCCTGGCCGTGGCCGCCAGCAACTGGAACCTGCCCAGCAGTTATGTCGGCCACAACTACGCGTTCAGGCCGTATTTCAGCCAGACCTTGAGCCAGGGCACCGGGCGCTTTTATGCAGTGGGCGTGACCACGGGTATTCCGGGCTATTTTCTTTCCAGCGCGGTCGTGGATGAGCACGAGCAGTTCCTTGGGGCCATGGTGGTCAAGCTGGAGTTCCCCGAGCTGGAGCGCGAATGGGCCCAGGGCAATGACCTGCTGTTGGTCAGCGATGCGCGGGGCATCGTGTTTATCGCCAACCAGCCGGGCTGGCGTTATCGCAACCTGCGGCCGTTGTCCGAAAATGACCTGGCTGAACTCAAGGCCACCCGCCAATACGACAAGAAGCAACTGCAGCCGCTGGACACCCAGCCCCTGCAACGCTTTGACGAAAACAGCCACTTGATCCGCGTCAACGGCCCCGAGGGCAACGCCAATTACATCTGGGAGTCGCTGCCGCTCAAGCGCGAAGGCTGGACCTTGCACCTGTTGCGCAAACCCCAGTTTGCCTTTGAAGACCAACGTAACGCGGGCCTTGCCGCTGCGGGTTCGTGGCTGGCATTGGTGTTCTTGGGGCTGTTCCTCAGCCAGCACTGGCGCCTGGCCCGCTTGCGTCAGCGCAGCCGTGAAGAACTGGAGCAATTGGTCGAAGAACGCACCCAGGCGCTGCGCACCGCCCAGGATGGCCTGGTGCAGTCGGCCAAGCTGGCGGCATTGGGGCAGATGTCGGCCGCCCTCGCCCATGAAATCAACCAGCCGCTGACCGCCCAGCGCATGCAACTGGCGACGCTGCGGCTGTTGCTCGACCATGGTCGCGTGGACGATGCCTACAAGGCTCTCACGCCATTGGATGACATGCTCACGCGCATGGCCGCGCTCACCGGCCACCTCAAGACGTTCGCGCGCAAGAGCCCCAGCGGTCTGCGCGAAAAGCTGGACCTGGCGACGGTGGTCGACCAATCCTTGCACCTGCTCGACGCGCGCCTGCGTGACGAAGCCATCGGTGTGGTGCTGGACCTCACTCGCCCGGCCTGGGTACGTGGCGACGCGATCCGCCTGGAACAAGTGCTGATCAACCTGCTGCGCAACGCCCTCGACGCCATGGCCGATAAACCGCGCAAGCGCCTGGAAATCCGCCTGCACGCCGATCAGCAACTATGGCAATTGAGCGTCTGCGACAGCGGTGGCGGGATTGCCGAGGAACATTTGAGCAGCGTATTCGACCCGTTTTTCACCACCAAACCGGTGGGCGACGGGCTCGGCTTGGGGCTCGCGGTGTCCTACGCTATCGTGCATGAACTGGGCGGACGCCTGAGTGCCGCCAACCGTGGCGATGGCGCGATTTTCACCTTGACCCTGCCTATCGCCCTGGAGACGCCAGACCTATGTTGAACGCGGTGATTGTGGTCGATGACGAAGCCAGTATTCGCACGGCCGTCGAGCAATGGCTGAGCCTGTCAGGGTTTGACGTGCAGTTGTTCAGCCGCGCCGAAGAGTGCCTGGCGCAACTGCCCAAGGACTTTGCCGGGGTGATTCTGAGCGACGTGCGCATGCCGGGGCTCAGCGGCCTTGAGCTGTTGGCCGAGGTGCAGCGCCGCGATGCCGATTTGCCGGTGATTTTGCTCACCGGCCATGGCGACGTGCCAATGGCCGTCGAAGCCATGCGCGACGGCGCCTACGACTTCCTGGAAAAACCCTTCAGCCCCGACGCCTTGCTCAACAGCCTGCGCCGGGCGTTGGACAAGCGCGGCTTGATCCTGGAAAACCGCCGTCTGCATCAACAGGCCGATCATCGCGTGCAGTTGGAGTCCAGCCTGCTGGGTGTGTCCATGGGCCTTCAAAGCTTGCGCCGCCAAGTGCTGGACCTGGCGAGTTTGCCGGTCAATGTGCTGATCCGGGGTGAGACCGGCAGCGGCAAGGAGTTGGTCGCCCGCTGCCTGCACGACTTCGGCCCACGCGCCAAGAAGCCGTTCGTGGCCCTCAATTGCGCGGCAATCCCCGAGCAGTTGTTCGAAGCCGAACTGTTCGGACATGAAAGCGGCGCCTTTACCGGCGCCCAGGGCAAACGTATCGGCAAACTGGAATATGCCCACGGCGGCACCTTGTTCCTGGATGAAATCGAAAGCATGCCCCTGGCCCAGCAAGTGAAATTGCTGCGCGTATTGCAAGAGCAGAAGCTGGAGCGGCTGGGCTCCAACCAGAGTATCCATGTGGACCTGCGCATCATCGCTGCCACCAAGCCCGACCTGCTGGAAGAAGCGCGTGCGGGGCGCTTTCGCGAAGACCTGGCCTATCGGCTCAATGTCGCACAACTGCGCCTGGCGCCATTGCGTGAACGTCGCGAAGATATTCCGCTGCTGTACGCGCATTTTGCGCAAAGCGCTGCCAAGCGTCTGGGCCGCCAGGTCGAGCCCTTAAGTGGGCCACAGTTGGGGCGTCTGCTCAGCCATGACTGGCCGGGCAATGTGCGCGAACTGGCCAACGTCGCCGAGCGCCAGGTGTTGGGGCTGGACGAGCCGGAACCGCAAGGGATCGAAGCCGGGCAGTCGTTGGCGGCGCAGCAGGAAGCGTTCGAGGCACACTGCCTGAAGGCCGCGTTGACGCGTCACAAGGGTGATATCAAGGCGGTGCTGGCCGAGTTGCAACTGCCACGTCGCACCTTCAATGAGAAGATGCAGCGGCATGGGTTGGTAAGGGAGATGTTTGTGTAGCGACCTTTGGATCGCCATCGCGGGCAAGCCCGCTCCCACATTTTGGTCTGTGAGCACAGGCAGGTGTGGGAGCTGGCTTGCCTGCGATGGCGTCGGCAGCCATAAGCGGATTTCCGCTCATCACCCCAAAACCATCAGCGAATTTCCGCTCAATAAAATCCCGCAACCCTTCTATTCCGGGCCTTCCTCTACCTGGCACAGCTCCTGCTATAGCCCCAACAGGCTGCGCACGCGCCGCTCCATAAAAACAACTAGATGAAGGATCCTTCAATGGATAACTCCAACACCGTGCCTCTGGGATCGATGGCCGTCAAAGCGCAGGAGCGCACCACCTCCAGCCGCATCAAGTCGATATTCAGCGGATCGGTCGGCAACATGGTCGAATGGTACGACTGGTACGTCTACGCCGCCTTCTCGCTGTACTTCGCCAAAGCCTTCTTCCCCAAAGGCGACACCACTGCCCAACTGCTCAACACCGCCGCGATCTTCGCCGTGGGCTTCCTGATGCGCCCGATCGGTGGCTGGCTGATGGGCCTGTACGCCGACAAAGTGGGGCGTAAAAAAGCCTTGATGGCCTCGGTGTACCTGATGTGCTTCGGCTCGCTGCTGATTGCCCTGAGCCCCGGCTATGAAATCATTGGTATCGGTGCGCCGATCCTGCTGGTGTTTGCCCGCCTGCTGCAGGGCCTGTCGGTCGGCGGCGAATACGGTACCTCTGCCACTTACCTGAGTGAGATGGCCACCAAGGAACGCCGCGGTTTCTACTCCAGCTTCCAATACGTGACCCTGATCTCCGGCCAGCTCATCGCGCTGGCGGTGCTGATCGTGCTGCAACAGGTGCTCACCACCGAGCAGTTGTATGCCTGGGGCTGGCGTATCCCGTTCGCCATCGGTGCCTTGTGCGCAGTGGTCGCGCTGTACCTGCGTCGCGGCATGGAAGAAACCGAGTCGTTCACCAAGAAAGAAAAAGCCAAGGAAAGCGCAATGCGCACCTTGATGCGCCATCCCAAGGAGCTGATGACCGTGGTCGGCCTGACCATGGGCGGCACTCTGGCGTTCTACACCTACACCACCTACATGCAGAAATACCTGGTGAACACGGTCGGCATGAGCATCTCCGACTCCACCACCATCTCGGCGGCGACGCTGTTTCTGTTCATGTGCCTGCAACCGATCATCGGCGGGCTGTCGGATAAAATCGGCCGCCGCCCGATCCTGATCGCCTTCGGCGTCCTTGGCACCCTGTTCACCGTGCCGATCCTCACCACCCTGCACACCATCCAGAGCTGGTGGGGCGCGTTCTTCCTGATCATGGCCGCGCTGATCATCGTCAGCGGCTACACCTCTATCAACGCCGTGGTGAAGGCCGAGCTGTTCCCGACCGAAATCCGCGCACTGGGCGTGGGCCTGCCGTATGCCCTGACCGTGTCGATCTTCGGCGGTACCGCTGAATACATCGCGCTGTGGTTCAAGAGCATCGGTATGGAAACTGGCTACTACTGGTACGTGACCGCGTGTATCGCCGTGTCGTTGATGGTGTACGTGACCATGAAAGACACGCGTAAACACTCGCGAATCACCACCGACTAAAAATGTGGGAGCGGGCTTGCTCGCGAACGCGGTGGATCAGTCAAAGTTGTATCAACTGACCCACCGCATTCGCGAGCAAGCCCGCTCCCACATTCGTTATGATGCGTGCCCCAGAATTCCATATGGAGCAGGTGATGTCCGACGATATCCACTTTTACGAACCCGCCAACGGCCACGGCCTGCCCCATGACCCGTTCAATGCGATCGTCGGCCCACGCCCGATTGGCTGGATCTCCTCGCACGATCGCGAAGGCCGCCTGAACCTGGCGCCTTACAGCTTCTTCAATGCGTTCAACTACATTCCGCCGATCATTGGGTTTTCCAGTGTCGGGCGTAAAGACAGCCTGAACAATATCGAACAGACTGGAGAATTCGTCTGGAACCTGGCCACCCGCCCGCTGGCCGAGCAGATGAACCAGAGCTGCGCGGCCGTATCGCCCGAGGTGAATGAATTCGAACTCTCCGGGCTGACGCCCGTGGCTTCGAAAATCGTTGGCGTACCACGGGTGGGCGAGAGCCCGGTGTCGTTCGAGTGCAAGGTGACGCAGATCATCCAGCTGCAACGTGCCGACCAGCAGTTGGTGCCAAGCTGGCTGGTGCTGGGCGAGGTGGTTGCGGTGCACATCGCCAAATGGTTGCTCAAGGATGGGATCTACGACACTGCTGCCGCCGAGCCTATTTTGCGCGGGGGTGGCCCGGCGGATTATTTCCAGCTGGGGCCTGAGGCCCTGTTCAAAATGCACAGACCAGGCGCCACCAAACCCTGACTGAAATGCAATCAAAACTATGGGAACTGGCGTGCCTGCGATGACGGTGGGTCAGTTAACCCAAGAGTGACTGATACACCGCTATCGCAGGCAAGCCAGCTCCCACATTGGTTAGGTGTGCTGCCTCAGCGTTCAGCAGTTGCCCAGCTCAGTTCGCCGTCAGCATTCACATCAATCAAAAGATCAAGTTGCAGCGTCGCCGCATCATCGGCATCGGACGCAGTCTTGAACGTCTGCCCATCAAGGATCTTGTGAAACCTGGGTGCGCCCATGCCATCCAGTGCCTTGACGGCGACGGCGGCGCTGTAGCCACCTTCGCCCGGTACTACGGCGGAAACGGCTTCGTGGTGAGCAAATTGTTTACGTGCCATGTTGCAGGTCCTGGCCAATGGAAAGTCGGCCATTCTAACCGTTAACCGGCCAGTTGCAGGTACTCGCCGTAGGCCTGTGCCGCCGATGCGTCGGTGAAGGTCTGGAAGTCCATGCTGCGCACGACCATGTCGTTCAGAAGCTCGGTGAAGATCATCAGGGCCGCAGAGTTGAAGTAGGCGCTCATGGCCTGCTCGCTGCTCCAGAACCCGGACACCAACCAGACATCGGGATCGACCTGGGAGTGCTGCAATGAGAATTGCAGGCAACCCTGGGCCTGGCGACCTGGTTCGATCAAACTGCTCAAGCGTGCACCCAGCTCGGTGCTGCACCCGCTACGGGCGCGGATAAAGGCCATATGGCTCGCGGGAATGGGGGTGGACATGTTCGACTCTCCCGTTGAGAAGTGATGCTCGGCAAGCACAGTGAGGGCGTGTTGCCACAGGGTCAAAGATAACGGCGCGGGGGTGGGCGCGGTTAGTCAATTCCTGCAGGCTTATTGCACAATCCTGCGAGAAGCGTAGGGAGGACGTTCGGCCCCAGGATTTATTCCAGGCCCAGGCCTCATGTTTCAGGCTGATGACAGGCTGCGCACTTGCCTGATTCACGCTATCTCGCAGGATCAGGCAAGGATGCTGCAGAATCGACGTAACACTTTTTGAAAAGCCGCCGCTATGCTGAGCCCATCAAAGAAGCGTGTAGAGGACGCCCCATGCCGTCGCCCGAATCCAAGTCCATTCCCCTCGATGCCGAGATGGAGAAACAACGCGCCGAGCTGGCCAGTATCGTGCACCGCCATACCTGGGAGGACGGCTCCTACGGCACGGCGATCACCTCGCTGTACCTGAACCGCCACAACGCGCCGCGGGATTTCATGCCGGTGCTGGTGGAACCCGCACTGTGCATCCTCGCCAGTGGCAGTAAGGAAGTGCGCCTGGCCGACGAGATCTTTGCCTACGACCCGCTCAACTACTTGGTGTTCTCGGTGGCGATGCCGGTAGCCGGCCGCATTATCGACGCCACCGCCGAAAACCCGAACCTCTCGGTGCGTATCAATATCGACCCGGCGCAGCTCACAGCGCTGATCGCAGAGGCCGGGCCGATGGGCGTGCCCTCGCGCCCGACCTCACGAGGCATGTACGTCGACCGCATCGATCACGCACTGCTCGACGCGGTGCTGCGCCTGACCCGCTTGCTGGACACGCCTAAAGACATCGCGATGCTCGCGCCCTTGATCAACCGTGAAATTCTCTACCGCTTGCTGCGTGGCCCGCAGGGTTATCGCCTGTATGAAATCGCTGTGGCTAACAGCCAGAGCCATCGGGTGAGCCAGGCGATCACCTGGTTGAACGGTAACTACGAACAGCCGCTGCGTATCGACGACCTGGCCAAGGAAGTGAACCTGAGCGTCTCGACCTTGCACCATCGCTTTAAAGCGATCACGGCCATGAGCCCGCTGCAATACCAGAAGCAACTGCGCTTGCAGGAAGCCCGGCGGCTGATGATTGCCGAAGGGCTGGAGGCCTCGGCGGCGGGGTATCGGGTGGGGTATGAAAGCCCGTCCCAGTTCAGCCGGGAGTACAGCCGGTTGTTCGGTGCGCCGCCGCTGCGCGACTTGGCCCGGTTGCGCCAAAGCATCTGATGCGCGCGTAGCAACATGTGGGAGCTGGCTTGCCTGCGATGGCGGTGTGTCAGTCACTAATGAGTCAACTGAACCACCGCTATCGCAGGCAAGCCAGCTCCCACATTTGATCTCAGGTGTTTGTTAGTCCAAGGTTCTTGGTAGTTGCAGGGTAACGCGCAGGCCGCCTTCACGCAGGTTCTGCAAACTCACTTCGCCCCCATGGCTGTGGGCAATGTTGCGCGCAATCCCCAATCCCAATCCGTAACCCTGCTGCTGGCCGGCCAGGCGGAAGTGCGGCTCAAACACCTGCTCCAGTCGCTGCTGCGGCACACCGGGGCCCTCGTCATCCACATGCAGGATGAACTGCACGCCATCGTCCTCGATATGCAAATGCGCGTTCTGCCCGTACTTGAGCGCGTTGTCGATCAGGTTGCCGATGCAACGCTTGAGCGCCAGCGGCTTGCCTGGGTAGGCTGACAGGGCCGCGCCATCAAGGGTCACTCGGCCATTGCCATGGGGTGCCAGGTACGGCTCCACCAGGCATTCGAGGACGTGGTTGAGATCCACCGGCTGGATGTTTTCGTGGATGTCGGTGTCTTTCACGCATTGCAGCGCGCCCTTGACCAGCAATTCCAGCTCATCCAGGTCACGGCCGAATTTGTTTTGCAGGTTCTCGTCTTCCAGCAATTCCACACGCAGGCGCAGGCGGGTGATGGGCGTGCGCAGGTCATGGGAAATGGCGCTGAACAACTGGCTGCGCTCGGTCAGGTAACGGCTGATGCGTTCACGCATGGCATTGAATGCACGGCCCACTTCCACCACTTCACTGCCGCCGCCTTCAGCCACCGGCTCCACATCGGCGCCCAGGGACATGTCCCGCGCCGCTCGCGCCAGGCGCTTGAGCGGTCGGCTTTGCCAGTGCACCAGCAGGCCGATGAACAGCAGCAGAAAACCGCTGGTGAGCACGATGAACCACACCTGCTGGGACGGCAGGCCTTGCTCTTCCAGGCTGGTGTAGGGCTCGGGCAATAGGGAGGCGATGTACAGCCATTCACCGGGTGCCAGTTGGATCTGGGTGACCAGCACCGGCGGGTTCACCGGTTCCAGGGTCAGCGCGTAATGGGCCCAGGAGCGCGGCAGTTCGTCGAGCTTCAGGCCGGCATTGAAGATGCGCAGGTCTTCGGCGCTGACGAACTCTACCGAGATATGCACGTCGGCACCCAGGGTCTGGCGCAGCACTTCGTCCACCGCCACCAGCACCGCTTGCTTGCGCGGGGTTTCGGGCAGTATTTGCATGTCCAGCGGGCGATCATTGAGGGTCACCACAAAACGCGTGCCGCCCATGCTGCGCAATTGGTCCAGCACTAACGGGCGATAGGCCACCGGCAGCGACCGGAAGTAACTCACGCTGGCGGTCATTGAATGCGCCAGGCTACGGGCGCTGGTGACCAGGCCCTCAAGCTGGGTGGCGCGCAATTGCGACACCCAGATCACGCTGGACAGCGCTTGGGCGAACAGCACCGCCAGCAAGGTCAGCAGTAACATGCGCCCCAGCAGCGAGCGGGGTACCGGAAAGCGGCGGCGACGTTCGTTCAGCGGTTCAGTGGGCATTGCCGGCAACCACGCTGGCTGCCAGTTGATAGCCGCTGCCACGCACGGTACGGATCAGCCGCGGAGGTTTCTCGGTGTCGCGCAGGCGTTGGCGCAAGCGGCTGACGGCCATGTCGACGATACGGTCCAAGGGCATGAGGTCGCGGCCACGGGTGGCGTTGCCGATGGTGTCGCGGTCGAGGATCTGTTGCGGGTGGTCGAGAAACAACTTGAGCAAGGCGAAGTCGGCACCGGAGAGGATCACCTCTTCACCATCCACATGAAACAAGCGGTGGCTGATCATATCCAGGCGCCATTCATCGAACACCCACACATCACCGCCGCTGCTGCGCTCCTGGCCGAATTGGCAGCGACGCAGCAGTGCCTTGATGCGCGCCTGCAACTCGCGGGGGCTGAACGGCTTGCCGATATAGTCATCGGCGCCCAGCTCCAGGCCGATCACGCGGTCGGCTTCGTCGGAACTGGCGGTGAGCATGATGATCGGCACCTGCGCCTGGCGCGGGTGCTGGCGGATCCAGCGGCACAGGCTGAAGCCGTCTTCGTCTGGCAACATGACATCGAGGATGACCAGGTCGCACGGCGCCTCGTTCATCGCCTGACGGAACCCCGCGCCGTCGGACACGCCACGGACCTGGAAGCCGGCGCGACTGAGGTAGGTTTGCAGCAATTCGCGGATTTCCTGGTCGTCGTCGACGAGGAGAATGGATTTACTGATTACGCTCACGGGGCCTCCTTGTTGTTATGGCCTGGCTTAAATCATCGGGTGCCCTTTAGGCCGTCATCGCAGGCAAGCCAGCTCCCACACTTGGAATGCATTCCAGACTGTGGGAGCTGGCTTGCCTGCGATGGCGCCATTATGACCTATGCAAAAGCTTGCTCAAGCGCCACACCAGCCCCAGTCAACCCGGAATACGGCGCCGTCACCAGCCACACCGGAATACCTTTGAAGTAGTCGCTCATGCAGCCTTTGTCGCGAAAACTCTGGGCAAAGCCACTGTTGATAAAGAAGTCGGCAAACCTCGGTATCACCCCACCCACGATGTACACGCCACCGCGTCCACCGGTGGTCAAGACGTTATTGCCCGCCACCCGGCCCAGCCAGATGCTGAACTGGTCCAATACTTCCATGGCCACCGGATCGCCGGCCAGGCCCGCCGCCGTGATGGCTTCGGGGGTGTCGAGCACCGGCTCGTGCCCATCCACCGCACAAATCGCCCGGTACAGCCGTGGCAGGCCGCCACCGCTCAACGCCGTTTCGGCGCTGACATGCCCGATCTCGCTGTAGATGTGTTGCCACAGCTGGGTTTCCCGCGGGCTGCTCAGGGGCAGGTCGACATGCCCACCCTCCCCCGGCAATGCCGCCCAACGGCCTGCGCCGAGGTCCAGCAAGGTGCCGACGCCAAGACCCGTACCCGGGCCGATCACCACGGCCGGGCGCAAGGGCTCCGGCGTGCCTTCGCAGACCACGCGAAATTCGTCGGGCTTGAGTCGGGTCATGCCCAGGGCCATGGCCGAGAAGTCATTGACCAGCAGCAGTTCATCCACCTGCAGGGCCTGGCAAAACGCGGTTTTGCTCAGGCGCCAGTGGTTGTTGGTGAACTTGAATTCATCGCCGCTCACCGGCCCGGCCACCGACAGGCACACCGCACCGATGTCCCCGATTTGCAGGCCTTCTTCTTTGAGATAGACCTTGATCGCCTCTTCAGGGCTGCCGTGATCCGCCGTGGCATGCACGCGGATCGAATGCAGTTCCTGATCCCGCCATAACGCAAAACGGGCGTTGGTACCCCCGATGTCACCGACCAGCGCAAGCTTCACTTAAGCGTCTCCAAGGCAGAGGTAAAGGCGCTGGCGCCCTGCTCTGCGGAGCTTGCGGCCAAGCGCATGAATGCAAACAACTCGCGACCGGCCCCCACGTTATTGCCCAACAGGCCCGTGGCAGGCGTACGCGCTGCAAATACTTCGGCGTCCACCTTAAGCTCCAGGGTGCCGGTAACGCCATCGACGCGAATGATATCGCCATCCTGGACCCGCGCCAGCGGCCCGCCGCTCTGGGCTTCGGGGTTGACGTGGATCGCGGCAGGGATCTTACCCGACGCGCCGGACATTCGCCCATCTGTCACCAGCGCCACTTTGAAACCACGGTCCTGCAACACGCCCAGGAACGGGGTCATCTTGTGCAGTTCCGGCATGCCGTTGGAGCGCGGCCCCTGGAAGCGCATCACCGCGACGAAGTCTTTTTCCAACAGGCCGGCCTTGAAGGCATCGGCCAGGTCCTGCTGGTCCTGGAACACCACCGCGGGCGCTTCGACAACCTGATGCTCCGGCGCTACCGCCGAAACCTTCATCACGCCACGGCCAAGGTTGCCTTCCATCACGCGCAAGCCGCCTTCCGGCGAGAACGCACGGGCCACCGGGCGCAGGATGGTTTCGTCGAGGCTTTCGATCGGGCCGTCGCGCCAGACCAGTTCGCCATCCACCAGGAAAGGTTCCTGGATATAGCGGCTCAGGCCCTTGCCGGCCACGGTGTTGACGTCTTCGTGGAGCAGGCCGGCTTCCAGCAGTTCGCGGATCAGGAACGACATACCGCCCGCCGCCTGGAAGTGGTTGATGTCAGCCTTGCCATTTGGATACACGTGGGACAGGGTCGGCACCACCTCGGAGAGGTCCGCCATGTCCTGCCAGGTCAGGATGATGCCTGCCGACATGGCAATGGCCGGCATGTGCAGGGTGTGGTTGGTGGAGCCGCCGGTGGCATTGAGCGCAACGATGGAGTTGACGATGGACTTCTCGTCGACAATCTCGCCAATCGGCGTGAAGTTGCCATTGGCCTTGGTCAAACGCGTGACCTGGTGCGCAGCTTCGCGGGTCAACGCATCCCGCAGCGGCGTGTAAGGGTTGACGAACGAAGCGCCGGGCAAGTGCAGGCCCATGACTTCCATCAGCAACTGGTTGGTGTTGGCGGTGCCGTAGAAGGTGCAGGTACCAGGGCTGTGGTAGGACTTCATCTCCGATTCCAGCAGTTCTTCGCGGCTGGCCTTGCCTTCGGCATAGCGCTGGCGCACATCGGCCTTCTGCTTGTTGGAGATACCCGACGGCATCGGACCGCCCGGCACGAAGATCATCGGCAGGTGGCCGTAGCGCAGCGCGCCCATCATCAGGCCAGGGACGATTTTGTCGCAGATGCCCAGCATCAGCGCGGCGTCGAACATGTTGTGGGACAGCGCTACCGCCGTGGACATGGCAATGACTTCACGGCTGAGCAGGCTCAGTTCCATGCCTGGCTCGCCCTGGGTCACGCCGTCACACATGGCGGGGGTGCCGCCGGCGAACTGGCCGACCGAGCCGACTTCGCGCAGCGCTTTTTTGATTTGTTCGGGGAAATGCTCGTAGGGCTGATGCGCCGAGAGCATGTCGTTATAAGAAGAAACAATTGCCACGTTGGCGGCATTCATCATGCGCAGGCTGTTTTTGTCTTCGGTGCCGCAACCGGCCACGCCATGGGCGAAGTTGGCGCATTGCAGCTTGCCGCGCATCGGACCGTCGCTGGCTGCGCCGCGAATGAGCGCAAGGTAAGCCTCGCGGGTGGCGCGGCTGCGGGCGATAAGCCGTTCGGTGACCTCAAGAACGCGGGGATGCATGTATAGAACTCCAGGCTAACGGATGTGGCGACCTGAGTGTCTATGCTGATCAAACGCCCACGGCTCATGGGATGGCAGGGGGTCGTTTGGATCATCGGACCAGTTGATTCAGGTCACTCGTTGTAGATTGAACAAAATATTGCCACTAAAAAGGCTTGTTTTCTATTTTTATGCGAATAATCTTGTAATTCTTACAACAAATCGACGACAGGCACTTTCCGATGACTCTTCGAATCGCAATCAATGGTTTTGGCCGTATCGGCCGTAATGTCCTGCGCGCACTGTATACCCAAGGCTATCGCCAGGATCTGCAGATCGTCGCCATCAATGATCTGGGCGACAGCTCGATCAATGCCCACCTGCTCAAGTACGACACCGTACACGGCACTTTCGACGCAGAGGTTGCCCACGATCAGGAAAGCCTGACCGTCAATGGTGACCGGATTGCCGTGAGTGCCATTCGCAACCCCGCCGACCTGCCGTGGGCTGCGCACAAGATCGACGTAGTGTTCGAATGCACCGGCCTGTTCACCGACCGTGACAAGGCTGCCGCCCATATTAGCGCCGGCGCGCGCAAAGTAATCATCTCGGCCCCGGCCAAGGGCGCGGACGCCACGGTGGTCTATGGGGTAAACCATGACATCTTGCGTCAATCCCACCAGATCATTTCCAACGCATCGTGCACCACCAACTGCCTGGCGCCGGTGGCCCAGGTGCTGCACCGCGAGCTGGGTATCGAAAGCGGCCTGATGACCACCATTCACGCCTACACCAACGACCAGAACCTTACCGACGTGTACCACACCGACCCGTACCGCGCGCGTTCGGCCACCCAGAACATGATCCCGAGCAAGACCGGCGCCGCTGAAGCGGTGGGCCTGGTGCTGCCGGAACTGGCAGGCAAGCTGACCGGCATGGCGGTGCGTGTACCGGTGATCAACGTGTCGCTGGTGGACCTCACCGTGCAGTTGAAGAAAGAAGCCACGGCCGATGAAGTCAACGCCCTGCTCAAACACGCCAGCCAGCATTCGAAGATCCTCGGCTACAACACCCTGCCGCTGGTTTCCAGTGACTTCAACCATAACCCGCTGTCGTCGATCTTCGATGCCAATCACACCAAGGTCAGCGGCAAGCTGCTCAAGGTACTGGCGTGGTATGACAACGAGTGGGGCTTCTCCAACCGTATGCTGGATAACTGCCTGGCGTTGTGCAACGCCGAGTAATCCCTGGGCTGGATTGTGTGAACTGGCTTTTGTGGGAGCCGGGCTTGCCCGCGATGCAGGCGACTCGGTCGTTCAGTCAAACCGAGATGATGCTATCGCAGGCAAGCCAGCTCCCACATAAGCCTGGCTCCCACACACTCTCCAAGGCATCTCAAAGTGCCACTTGCCATTTCAGTTGATGATAAGCATTATCATTAACTGCAAATCGGTCTGGTATCACTGTGAGCCAATCTCGCTTCAACCACGTCTTCCTCACCCAACGGGTGATCCTGCTACGAACTCTGCAACGCATGGTGCATAACCACAGCACTGCCGAGGACCTGTTGCAGGAAACCTACCTGCGCGTGACTCGGGCCCTCAGCGAGCGGCCAATCGACCACCTTGAACCCTTTGTCTACCAGACAGCGCGCAACCTGGCGCTGGATCACTTGCGTTCGCGCAGGATTCAGGCGCGTACCCTGCAGGAGGATGTCCCGCTGGATGTCCTGCAAAGCGTCGCCGCGCCGGCCAGCACGCCGGAGGAAGCTACCCAGGCCGAGCAGCTACTGGAGCACCTGAGTGTCAGCCTCGGCCAGTTGAGCGCCCGCCAGCAGCGGATTTTCATCCTCAGCCGTCTGCACGGTTGCAGCTATCAGGAAATTGCCGATCAGTTGGGTGTGTCCTTGAGCACGGTGCAAAAGGAACTCAAATTGATCATGGCTATCTGTGTGGGTGTGGCCGAACGGCTGGATCAGCCTTAAGCTGTCACCCGACAGAGGTGTCGATCCAAGCTGTAGGAAAAATGAATAGAACGTGGCGAAGACCCGAGGAACACCGTGACGGACCCGAATAAACTGCGCCCCCATGCGTTGGCTCATGAGGTGTTGCAAGACGCGGCCATGGACCAAGCCCTCGATTGGCTGATCGCCTTGCAGTGCCCGCAACCTGGGCAGCAGGCCGCGTTCGACGCCTGGCTGGCCCAGGACCCGGCGCATGTCCACGCCTTCAGCAAGGCCCAGGCCGCCTGGGGTGATGCGCCGGTACACAGCGCCGCCGTGGCCCTCGCCGCACCGCGCAAGCCCAACGGCTGGCGCCGGATCAAACCGCACTGGAAACCTCTGGCCACCGCCGCCGTGTTACTGGTCGGCCTGTTCAGTTTCAGCAACCTGCCGGTGCGTTTGCAGGCCGACCATCTGACGGTGGTCGGCGAGCGCCAGCGCCTGCAACTGGATGATGGCTCCAAGGTACTGCTGAACACCAACTCGGCATTTTCCAGCACCATCAAGGACCACCAGCGCATTGCCCGCCTGTACCAGGGCGAAGCGTTCTTTGAAATAGCGCCCACCCGTGGCCTGCCCCTGGAAATCGACGCCGGCCCGGTGCGCGCCAGCGTGCGTGACACCGCCTTTGCCGTGCGCTACCTCAATGGCGAAGCCCAGGTTCAAGTGCAGCGCGGCGATGTCGACCTGAGCAACACGTTCGACGATGCCCGTGTGCGCCTGAGCGCCGGTGAAAGCATCCGCATCGGCCCAAAGGGTTTCGGCCAACCGGCCAAGCTCGACCCCAGCAAAGACCTGGCCTGGGTCCAGGGCCGGCTGGTATTCGAAAACTGCCCGCTGAGCGAAGTGCTGGCTGAGCTGCGCCGCTATTACCCCGGCTGGATCGTCAACAACAACGAGCAGTTGGCCAGCGTCGCCGTCACCGGCAACTACCGCCTCGACCAGCCCCTGGACGTGGTGCGCTCCCTGGCCCACATCACCTCGGCCAAGCTGTCGGAGTACCCGGCGCTGGTGATCCTGAACTAAATGAGAATTATTTTTACTCGATGTTAACCGGCGATACGTCTCGTTATAGCCAATGCAACTGATTCCTATTTGGTTCGGTTCGCAACTATAAGATTCGTATCCCGGAGCGCTCTCGATGTCCTCTCGTTTCAACCGCCGGTCTGCTTCGCCCGTTTTGTCCTTGCTGACCGCCGCGATCCTGCTGGCTGGTGCGCCCGTCATGAGCGCCACCGCCGCGGAACCTGCCGCTCGCAGCCACGCCAATTACACGTTCAGCATCGAACAGCAGCCACTGGTGTCGGCACTTAACGCCTTTACCGCAGTGACCGGTTGGCAAGTGGGCCTGCCGGCCGAACTGGGCCAGGGCGTATCGTCCCCTGGCGTGCGCGGCCCGCTGCCAGCGGAAAAAGCCCTCGAGCGACTGTTGGTGGGGACCAACCTGAGCTATCGCAAACTGGGCACCAACAACATCGTGCTGGAAAAACGTAGCGCCGGCAGCGCCCTCGCCCTGCAACAGGTGACCATCAGCGCCACCCGCAATGAACAGGATGTGAACAGCGTACCGAGCACCGTCAGCGTGCACGACCGCGCAGAACTGGACCGCCAGAACGTCAACAACATCCGTGAACTGGTGCGCTACGAACCCGGCGTCTCCGTCGGCGGCGCCGGTACACGCTCGGGTAACGCGGGCTACAACATTCGCGGTATCGACGGCGACCGCATCCTCACCCAGGTGGATGGCGTCGAAGTGCCGGACAATTTCTTCAACGGCCCTTACGCCAAGACCCGACGCAATTACGTCGACCCGGAAATCGTCAAGCGCGTGGAGATCCTGCGCGGCCCGGCCTCGGCCCTGTACGGCAGCAGCGCCATCGGCGGCGCGGTGAGTTATTTCACCCTCGACCCGGATGACATCATCAAGCCAGGCCAGGACGTCGGTGCGCGCCTGAAGACCGGCTACAGCTCCGCCGACGAGAGCTGGCTGACCTCCGGCACCTTCGCCGGGCGTGTGCAAGACTTCGACGGTTTGCTGCACCTGAGCCAACGCAATGGCCACGAAACCGAATCCTACGATGGCAACAACGCCACTGGCCTGGCCCGTACCGGCGCCAACCCGGAAGATGCGCGCACCACCAACGTGCTGGCCAAGCTGGGCTGGAACTATGGCGATGACAACCGCCTGGGCCTGACCTACGAGAAGTTCAAGGATGACCGCGACGTCAATCTGAAAAACGCAGTGGGCGGTCCGTTCATCGGTGGCCGGGGCATGAACCTGTACCGCGACCGTCGCGGTAACGACACCATTACCCGCGAGCGCTTCGGCCTGGAAAACACCTTCGCCCTGGAGTCGCCGATTGCCGACCGCATCAAGACCAGCCTCAACTACCAGATCGCCAAGACCGACCAGACCACCGCCGAAATCTACCAGGCCGGCCGTCGCGTCCTGCGTACCCGCGACACCCTTTACGAAGAGAAACAGTGGGTCTTCGACGCGCAACTGGACAAAGCATTCAGCCTCGGTGAAACCGAGCACCAAGTGACCTACGGCACCACCCTCAAGCAGCAGAAAGTCACCGGCTCACGCGAAGGCTCGGCCTCGTGCCTGGCCATTGGCGCCGGCTGCACCGCCATCGGCGCGCCGAGCCCGCAAGCGAGCGACAGCGTGAAGAAAGCCAGCGACTTCCCCGACCCAACCATCAACACCTACTCGCTGTTCGCCCAGGACCAGATCACCTGGGACAAATGGACTTTCCTGCCTGCCGTGCGTTATGACTACACCCGGCTCAAGCCCAAGCTGACCCAGGAATTCCTCAACACCGTCAACCCGACCGGCGCCTATACCGTCGATGGCAAAGACAAGACCTGGAACCGCGTAACACCCAAGTTCGGCCTCACCTATGCCCTGACCGACAACTACACCTGGTTCGGTCAATACGCCGAGGGCTTCCGTACGCCGTCTGCCAAAGCGCTTTACGGTCGCTTCGAAAACCTCAACCTGGGCTACACCGTCGAACCTAACCCAGACCTCAAGCCAGAAACCAGCAAAGGCATCGAAACCGGGATTCGCGGCAAATTCGACGAAGGTTCCTTCGATATTGCGGTGTACTACAACAAGTACCGTGACTTTATCGACGAAGACAACGCCGTGGTCGGCGGCACCGTGGAGCAGTTCCAGGCGGTCAACATCAAACGCGCCACCATCAAGGGCATGGAAGCCAAGGGCCGCCTGAACCTGGATACCTTCGGCGCGCCGAAGGGCCTGTATACCCAAGGCTCGGTTGCCTACACCTACGGTCGCAACGACGACAATGGCGAGCCGTTGAACAGCGTCAACCCGCTCAAGGGCGTGTTTGGCCTGGGCTACGACCAGGACAACTACGGTGGCCTGGTGAGCTGGACCTTGGTGAAAAAACAGGACCGCGTAGACAGCACGACCTTCCACGCGCCCGACGGCGGCACCGACGGCCCGTTCAAGACCCCAGGCTTCGGCATCCTCGACCTGACCGCTTACTACAAGGTGAGCAAAGACGTGACCGTCAACGGTGGCCTCTACAACCTCACCGACAAGAAGTACTGGAACTGGGATGACGTGCGCAGCTACGACAGCGTCGGCGAAGCCGGTGTGACCGGCCCGGCCAACCTCGACCGCCTGACCCAGCCCGGTCGCAACTTTGCGATCAACGTGATCTGGGACATCTGACCCTTCCGCCTCACCTCGCCGCCATTGCATCCACGGCGAGGTGAGGATTTTTTACTGTGCCGCGTCTTCTTGTTCGTCTAGTTGATAACAGCTCTCTTCAGGGCACCCAGGCGCTTCTCTTCTCAAGGATTTTTTTCATGACCGCTTCTTCCACCGCAGAACGCCCAAGCCTGCGCTCCCAACGCCTGAACCAGATCACCAACGAGCCGCACACCAAGCTCGACGCATTGGTGAAGGCTCACGCGCCGTTCGAAACCCAAGCCAACTTCGCCCGTTTTGTGGTGGCCCAGTACCTGTTCCAATCGGAACTGGTGGCCCTGTATAACGATGCCGAGCTGAACCAGATCATCCCTGACATGGCCGCCCGCTGCCGCGCCGAAGCCGCCAAGCTCGACCTGGCAGACCTGGACACCGAAACCCCGGCCCCGGTTGCCGGCGCGGTGAACAACCCCAGCAAAGCCGAAGCTTTGGGCTGGCTGTTCGTCTCCGAAGGCTCCAAGCTGGGCGCTGCGTTCCTGATCAAGCGCGCCGTGGGCCTGGGCCTGAGCGAAACCTTCGGTGCGCGCCACCTGGGCGAGCCGGCCGGCGGTCGCGCCGAGGGCTGGAAGCGCTTCACCCGCACCCTCGACGGCCTGCAGTTCAGCGCCGAAGAAGAGGCTGCCGTGGAAAAAGGCGCGATCGATGCGTTTGTGCGCTTCACCGTGTTGCTGGAACAGGCGTACGCTAGCGCCCCAGAACTGGCGTAAGTGTTCTGGTAGACAGCGGTTCAATGTGGGAGCTGGCTTGCCTGCGATGGCGGTGGGTCAGCGCCAGATGTTTAACCTGATACACCGCTATCGCAGGCAAGCCAGCTCCCACACTTGGGTGCATTTCATGGCTGATAATGTGTAAACCTACCCACCAGAAAACTGCAGCATGACCGGAAAACCCCAATCCTCCTCCAAAATCGCCCAAGTCCTCTTTGGCCTGCTGGCCTACGTCAGCCTGGGGATCGGCTTGGTGGCGATTGTCATACCGGGGTTGCCCACCACCGAATTCATCCTGCTCGCCGCCTGGGCCGCCACCAAAAGCTCGCCGCGCCTCAGCGCCTGGTTGGAAAACCACCGCCTGTTCGGGCCGATCCTGTCCAACTGGCGCAATGGCAAGATCATCGCCCGTCGCGCCAAGGTCAGCGCCACCGTGAGCATGTTGCTGTGCGCCGTGCTGATGCTGGTGATGCTCGATCACGGCTGGCCGGTGTACCTGGCGATTGCCGGGATGAGCCTGGGCAACCTGTGGATCTGGTCCCGCCCCGAGCAGCTCGCACGGCCCATCTGAGGCTGGTTGTAGGCGTTTTCCTACCGCTCATCGCCTGTTCCTCATGAATTGATTTGTGACGCCGATGTTTCAGGCATGACGCCGAATGGACTTGGCGCGTTTGCGTGCATTCCAACAAGTCCATTCGTGAGTGAACCTATGTTCGACACCCTCTCCATCCGCTTGAAAATCGTGTTGCTGTCCGGCCTGTGTCTGCTGGGTGTGATTGCACTGGTGGTCGGCATCAATATCTACAACACCAACCAGAACGATCGGCTGGTCAGTGATTCAAGCTCACGAATGCTCACCGCCAGCGTGGAGCAGTTGCTGCAATCCAAAGCGGCCGAACAGGCCGGCCACTTGCAGCAGACCTTCGGCGAAAACCTGCTGGTGGTCACAGCCCTGGCCGACCAAATCAAAGACCTGCGTCAGTTGGGCACCCAACGCGCCCTTGAAGCCGGGGCCCTGCGTGAAGAGCTCAACCGCAGCGTCAAAACCGCGTTCGAGCGCAACACCAAAGTGCTGGGCATCTGGTTGTCGTTCGAACCCAACGGACTGGATGGCAAGGACAGCGAATTCATCGACGACAAGGCACGCGTTTCCAATGAAAAAGGCCGGTTTTCCAGCTACTGGAGTCGTGCTGGCGGCGAAGGCCAGAACACCATCATGGTCGAAGATGACCTGACCAAGACCACCCTCAACCTCAGCGGCACGCCCTACAACATCTGGTACACCTGCCCACGGGACACCCGCAGTACGTGCCTGCTGGACCCGTACGAAGACACGGTGGCCGGCAAACCGGTACTGATGACCACCATTTCCCTGCCGCTGATCGTCGACGGCAAAGTCATCGGTGTGGTCGGCGTGGACATCGCCCTCACCGCCCTGCAAGCGACCACCGATGCAGCGCAGAAAGACCTGTTCAACGGCGCCGCCCACCTGGAGATTCTGTCCAGCACCGGCCTGATCGCCGCCTACAGCGGTGAACCAGCCAAAGTCGGCAAGAACCTGATCGACAGCCTCGGCGCCGAAGGCAAGGAGATCGTGCAACTGCTGGCCAATGATCGCCCGGTGATCCGTGAGCAGGACGACACCATTCGTGCGGTGTACCCCCTCAAGCCGATTGCCGGTGCCAAATCCTGGGGTGTGGTGATCAATCTGCCCAAAGCGGTGATGCTGGCCGACAACGAAAAACTGCAAGCCGTACTCGACGAGGCCCAGGCAACGGGCACGCTCAAAGCCCTGCTGGTGGCCGCCGCCGCTGGCCTGCTGGGCTTGCTGTTGATCTGGCTGACCGCTACTGGCGTGACCCGCCCTATCAATAGCGTGGCCGCCATGCTCAAGGACATCGCCAGCGGTGACGGCGACCTCACCCAGCGCCTGGCCTACGCCAAGAAAGACGAACTGGGCGAGCTGGTGAACTGGTTCAACCGCTTCCTCGACAAGCTGCAGCCGACCATTGCACAGATCAAGCAAAGCATCACCGAAGCTCGTGGGACGGCCGATCAGTCGTCCGCCATTGCGCGCCAGACCAGCGAAGGCATGCAGGTGCAGTTCCGTGAAATCGACCAGGTCGCCACCGCGTCGAACGAAATGAGCGCCACCGCCCACGACGTGGCCAACAGCGCCTCCAATGCCGCCAGCGCGGCACGCGGTGCCGACCAGTCGGCCCGCGAAGGCATGTCGATCATTGAGCAGAGCACCCGCGATATCACCACCCTGGCCGACGAAGTCAGCAAAGCCGTGGGCGAAGTCGAAGCCCTGGCGGTCAACAGCGAGCAAATCGGTTCAGTGCTGGAGGTGATCCGCAGCATTGCCGAACAGACCAACCTGCTGGCGTTGAATGCGGCGATTGAAGCGGCACGCGCCGGGGAAAGCGGACGTGGTTTTGCGGTGGTGGCCGACGAGGTGCGCAACCTGGCCAAACGCACCCAGGACTCGGTGGAAGAAATCCGCCTGGTGATCGAGCGTATCCAGAGCGGCACCCGTGGCGTCGTGGCGACCATGCACTCCAGCCAGCACCAGGCGCAGAGCAATGCCGGGCAGATCCATCAAGCTGTGCAAGCCCTGGGCAAGATCAGCGACGCGGTCACGGTGATCAGCGACATGAACCTGCAAATCGCCAGCGCGGCCGAACAGCAGAGCGCGGTGGCCGAAGAGGTCAACCGCAACGTCTCGGCGATTCGCACCGTGACTGAAACCCTCACGGGTCAGGCCACCGAGTCGGCGGCGATCAGCAGCCAGCTCAATGCGCTGGCCAGCCAGCAGATGAAGTTGATGGATCAGTTCAGGGTCTGACTCGGTTCTGAAAACACTAAACATCTGGGTGGGAGCCGGGCTTGCCCGCGATGCTGACAACTCGGTGTATCTGTGAAACCGAGTCGATGCCATCGCAGGCAAGCCAGCTCCCACATAGAGCAGAACAGTGGTGAATTACCGGCCGGGCCAGGCCTGGACGAACGGCGTCAGGTCTTCCTTCGGCGCCGTACGCGGCGGGTTCTGCGGCGTGCCCAGGTAGAGAAAGCCAATCACTTCTTCATTCGCCGCCAACCCCAGGCCTTTAGCGACATGGGCTGAGTAGGACAATTCGCCGGTACGCCACACCGCACCAATACCCTGGGCGTACGCCGCCAGCAGAATGCCGTGGGCCGCACAGGCGGCGGCCAGCAATTGCTCGGACTTGGGCACTTTGAAATGCTCTTGCACACGTGCAATCACCACCACCACCAGCGGCGCACGCAGCGGACCGTTCTGGGCCTTGTCGATGGCGGCTTGCGGTGCGTCGGCATCCTGCAGGCGAGCCGCTTCGGCCAACAGCGTGCCCATCTGTTCACGGGCGCAGCCTTCCACGGTAAGGAAACGCCACGGGCGCAGTTGACCGTGGTCGGGCGCGCGCATGGCGGCGGCGAACAGCAGGTCGCGCTGCTCCTGGGTCGGTGCCGGGTCGAGCAAACGGGGCACGGAAACACGGTTGAGCAAAGCGTCGAGAGCCTGCATTGGCCACCTCCATAAAAAAATGTGCAGTCATTCTAGCGGGAAAGAATCGGGATGCCACCAAACGATAATTGCTCTTATTCAATCTGCCCTGCCCTGTTAGACTTTGCGCCTTAATTTTCTGCCCTCGTCCAGGAATCTCGATGTTCCGTGCGCTTTTGTACCTGCCTGCAGCGTTGATGGCTTTAAGCCTGACTGCTTGCGATGACGCCCCTCGCTTCACGAAAGCAGAGCCGGGTGAATCGCGGGCCGGTGGCGCGGCGACGGTAACCAAGCGCGACCAGAACGCCTTTTCCCTGCCCTCGGCCAACCTGGCGCCGACGCGGCGCCTGGACTTCAGCGTCGGCAACAGTTTCTTTCGCAACCCGTGGGTGATTGCGCCGTCCACCACCACGGCGCGCGATGGCCTGGGCCCGCTGTTCAATACCAACGCCTGCCAGAACTGCCATATCAAGGATGGCCGTGGCCACCCGCCACTGCCCGACGCACCCAATGCCGTGTCGATGCTGGTGCGCCTGTCCATCCATCCCTCTATTACAGAGCAGCCCGCCTACGCCAAGCTCATCGAACAGATCGGCGTGGTACCCGAGCCGGTCTACGGCGGGCAACTCCAGGACATGGCCGTGCCCGGCGTTGCGCCGGAAGGCAAAGTGCGGGTCGACTACACACCGGTCAACGTCAGGTTCAAGGACGGCACGCTCGTTGAATTACGCAAGCCCGACCTGCAGATCACCCAACTCGGCTACGGCCCGATGCACCCCGACACACGCTTCTCGGCGCGTATCGCCCCGCCGATGATCGGCCTGGGCCTGCTCGAAGCGATCAGCGATGCCGATATCCTGCGCAACACCGACCCCAAGACCGCCGACAAAGAGGCCATCGTGGGCCGCGCCAATTGGGTCTGGGATGACGCTCAGGCCAAAACTGTCCTCGGGCGTTTTGGCTGGAAAGCCGGGCAGCCCAACCTCAATCAACAAAACGTTCACGCGTTTTCTGGTGATATGGGCCTCACCACGTCCCTGAGACCCTTCGATGACTGCACCGACGCCCAAGTGGCCTGCAAGCAGGCGCCCAACGGCAATGGCCCGCAGGGTGAACCGGAAGTCAGCGATAACATTCTGCGCCTGGTGCTGTTCTACACCCGCAACCTCGCGGTGCCCGCACGCAGGGACGTTGATACGCCGCAAGTGCTGGCCGGCAAGAACCTGTTCTACCAGGCCGGTTGCCAAGGCTGTCACAAGCCCAGCTTCACCACCGCCGCCAATGCCGCCGAACCTGAACTGGCCAACCAGTTGATCCGCCCTTACAGCGACCTGCTGCTGCACGATATGGGCGAAGGCCTGGCCGACAACCGTAGCGAATTCAAAGCCACCGGCCGCGACTGGCGCACCCCGCCGCTGTGGGGTATCGGCCTGACGCAAACCGTGAGTGGCCACACCCAGTTCCTGCATGACGGCCGCGCCCGCAACCTGCTTGAAGCCGTGCTGTGGCATGGCGGTGAAGCTCAAGCGGCGCAGCAACATGTGTTGTCGTTCAATGCCGAGCAGCGTGCCGCGTTGCTGGCGTTCCTGAATTCTTTATAAGCTTTGCCCCACTTACAGAAGGGAGCTCGACATGTTTCGTCCCAAGTTGTTGTTCACCAGCCTCGCCGCCCTGGCCTTGGGTGCCTGCTCGCCCCAAGACCCGCAAGCAGTGACCTCGGCAGCCATCGCCAAGCAAGTGATCCTGCCGACCTACAGCCGCTGGGTTGAGGCCGACCGTCAGTTGGCCGTCAGCGCCCTGGCCTACTGCCAAGGCAAGGAAAGCCTGGACACCGCCCGCGCTGACTTCCTGCACGCACAAAAAGCCTGGGCCGAGTTGCAACCGCTGCTGATCGGCCCGCTGGCCGAAGGCAACCGGGCGTGGCAGGTGCAGTTCTGGCCAGACAAGAAGAACCTGGTCGGCCGCCAGGTCGAGCAACTGGTCAGTGCCCAGCCGCAGATCGACGCCGCGGCCCTGGCGAAATCCAGCGTGGTGGTGCAGGGCCTGTCGGCCTACGAATACATCCTCTACGACGCCAAGCCCGACGTCGCCGACGAGGCCCAGAAAGCCCGCTATTGCCCGTTGCTGATGGCTATCGGCGAGCGCCAGAAAGTCCTGGCCGAAGAGATCCTGGCCAGCTGGAACAGCACCGACGGCATGCTCGCGCAGATGACCAAGTTTCCGAACCAGCGCTACGCTGATTCCCACGAAGCCATCGCCGACCTGCTGCGCGTGCAAGTGACCGCCCTGGACACCCTGAAGAAAAAACTCGGCACCCCAATGGGCCGCCAGACCAAGGGCATCCCGCAACCGTTCCAGGCCGATGCCTGGCGCAGCCAGTCGTCCCTGCAGAGCCTGGAAGCCAGCCTCGCCGCGGCTCAGACCGTGTGGGTAGGCGTCGATAACAAAGGCCTGCGGGGCCTGCTGCCGGCGGACCAGAAGCCCCTGGCCGAGAAAATCGACGCCGCCTACGCAGCGTCGCTGAAACTGTTCGCCAGCAACCAGCGCACCCTCAACGAATTGTTGAACGACGCCGCCGGGCGCCAGCAACTCAACGACATCTATGACAGCCTCAACGTAGTCCACCGCCTGCATGAAGGTGAACTGGCCAAGGCGCTGGGCGTACAACTGGGCTTTAACGCCAACGACGGTGACTGATGATGCTCAGGCGACAGGCTTTGGCGGTGGGCAGCGTGCTGCTCAGCGCTATCACTTTGGGTGGCTGGACGCTGTTCAAGCACAAAGACAAAGGCCCGCTGCTGCTGTCGGCGCGCGATGATGCCGACGGCAAGCACTACGCTGTCGGCTATCGCCTGGACGGCAAGCCGGTATTTGCAACCCAGGTCGGCCAGCGCTGCCATGACATCATCAACCACCCGACGTTGCCGATTGCGTTGTTCGTCGCCCGTCGACCAGGCACCGAGAGTTACCTGATCGACCTGCGCGATGGCAGACTGCTGCAAACCATCACTTCCAACGCCAACCGCCATTTCTATGGCCATGCGGTGATCCACAAGAGCGGTGACTGGCTGTACGCCACCGAGAACGACACCTCCGACCCTGGCCGCGGCCTGTTGGGTGTGTATAAGTTTGAAGGTGAGCGGCTGGTGCACAGCGGCGAGATATCTACCCACGGCATCGGCCCGCATCAAGTCTCGTGGATGCCCGACGGCGAGACGCTGATCGTGGCCAACGGTGGCATTCGTACCGAAGCCGAAAGCCGGGTAGAGATGAACCTCAATGCCATGGAGCCGAGCCTGGTGCTGATGCGGCGCGACGGCAGCCTGATCAGCAAGGAAACCCTGGCCCAGCAGATGAACAGCGTGCGGCACATGGGCATCGCCAGCGATGGCACCATCCTCACCGGGCAACAGTTCATGGGCCCGTCCCAAGAGCGTTCCGAGTTGCTGGCGATCAAGCGACCGGGGCAGCCGTTCGTGGCGTTCCCGGTGGCTGACGAACAGTTGCAGGCGATGGGACATTACACCGCCAGCGTGGCGGTGCACAGCGAACTGCGCCTGGTGGCGTTGACAGCACCTCGTGGCAATCGCTTTTTTATCTGGGACATGGACACCGCCGAACTGCGCCTGGATGGGCCCTTGCCTGACTGTGCGGGGGTGGGTGCGGTGGCGGATGGGTTTGTGGTGACATCCGGCCAGGGCCGTTGCCGCTTCTATGACTGCCGCCAGGAAAAGTTACTGGCCACACCACTGGAGTTACCGGCGGGGTTCTGGGATAACCACCTGCACTTGGTCTAAAGACCGACGACATCAAAATGTGGGAGCGGGCTTGCCCGCGAAGGCGGTGGATCAGTCGACACCTTCAGTGACTGACACTGCCCCTTCGCGAGCAAGCCCGCTCCCACAAGGTCAATCGTTTCAACTTTGCGGCCTCATCGCTTGAGACATGCCGAACATGAATAACAGCAATTCATGGTCGGGCTTGGCCGCCACACTCGTCTTGGCAATGCGTGGCAGCAGGCATTGCCCGCCACCGTCTACCGCACTCAACACTTGTGTACGAGGTTGTTCCCATACCGCCAGGGCCAGGGCTGCAACACCCAATGCCCCGACCAGAAACAAACCTCGTGCTATTTCTAGCTTCATCTGGTTAAACCCTTGATAGCGCTGCCAAACGCCGTCTCGTAAAAGTAGCTGAGTTTTTTCCAGTCGGTATCATTCCACGACGAATGGCGACGCAATTGCAGCATGTCGTGGGACGCGGCCCGATAAGCGGTCAGGCGCTGGCGGCATTTCTCAAAGTCCAGCAAGGCCACTTCCACAGTCGCCGCATCAGGCTCACCGGTAACCCGCACGAAAATGTGCTTGATATACAGGCAACCGTGTTGCCAGCGGCCTTTGTGCATACGGGCCAAGGTGCCGGCCAACTCTTGCAGCAGGCGCTCGTGGACCGCCTCGCCATACTGTTCGCGGCCACCGGCGGCGTACCAGTTTTCAATCTCGTCGAAACCGTCCAGGGACGCGGTGACCAACAGGGCTTTCCATTGGTGCTCCGGGTCGCGACGTGCTTCGCAAAACACCAGTTCCGGCACACGCACATCCAGCAAACGCAGGCCTTTGAGGGCATCGCGTTCACGCAGCACGGTCGGACGTCCAAAGGGGTGCAGCCAGCTGCGGTAAATGTGGCCGGTCTGGCGCTTGCAATAGAGCAAACGGCCGTTAGGACTTATGACCCGTTGCACGCCACTTTCACCACCACGTCGGCGGTTGGGTTCTTCCACCCATTCACCTTGCTGACGCCAGAAAAAATCAAATCGTTCTTCGGGAGCTACATGACTGCCTACTACGCACTCAACTGCCATCCTGTTACCTCTTGCGCAATACATACACTCGCCACATGGCGTAGAGCGGTATGAAGTCCAGGGATTCCTGAACACGGAAACCGGCCTGCTCGAATTCTGCCTCGACAGTAGCAGCCGGTAACACAAACCGGTTTTGGTAACCGTCTTGCTCACCTTTTTTGCGACGACGCACTTCGCTGCGCTTGCGCTTCCAGGCCTTGAAATTGCCGTCTACCCACAGCGAAATAATCACGCTGTCGCGGGTAACACGTTGAAACTCGCGCAGTATTGTCAGCCTGTGCTCTGGCTCACCGATGTGGTGCATCAAGCGCATACAAAAAATACTGTCGACGGAGTTATCTGGCAAATCGATATCAAAGGCAGACGTCTGCAAAGGGCGTACCCGTTTCACCACCTCTGCCGGTTGGGCAGCGGTGGCGATCTTCAACATCGACGCCGAATTGTCAGCTCCGATAATCACACGGTTGGGTTTTTCGGCCAGCAACGGCCAGAAACGTCCAGCACCACACGGCAGGTCCAACACCAGCCCCGGCTCGCCGGCCATGGCCAGCGCACCGCGCGCCAACTGCTCGTCGCGTTTGTGGGACAACCGGCGAGCCAGATTGTCCTGATGCTTGAGCAAATATTTCTGCGCGTGTTGATCGTCGTACTTGTCAGAAAATTCCAGCTTGATCGGGGAAGGCATCTTACGTCTCCAGTAACTGATGCCTACGACCTTAAGCAACGAACTGTGATCAACAGGTCAACTCGTTGTGAAAATCTTGTCCTGTCCAATTGCATACATTTCAAGACTTTACAGAAACAATCAGTAGCACCGGGCCATCTTCGCCGAAAAGCAGGCAGTCTGCATCCGCAAAGCGACAGACTGAAAGGTCAGGTTTTGACTGGGTTGAGCTCCACATGAAAACGGCAGCCATTGGGCTCCATGGTGCTCAGGCTTACGCTCCAGCCCTGGCTTTCGCAGATCCGCTGCACCAGTGACAGGCCGAGGCCAAGGCCCTCGCCACGCTTCTCGCTACCGCGCACGAACGGCTCGAACATCGCTTCGCGCTTCTCTTCGGGGATGCCGACACCGGAGTCCTCCACCGTGAAACCACTGAGCTCCAGGGTCAGGCGGATAAACCCTTGCTCGGTGTAATGCAGTGCGTTGCGCAGCAGGTTGCCCATCACCGCATGCAAGAAGGTGGTGTTGTAGCAGGTGTCCAGCGGGTTGCCTGGCAGGTAGATCAACGTCAGGCCTTTTTTCTCGATGGGCTCGCGCCAGATACCGAGCAGGTCTTCGGCCACCTGGGTGAGGTTGCCTTGGGGCGAACTGGCGGCGTCGTCGTGTTTGGCGCGGGCCAGCATCAGGAAGGTTTGCACCAGCTCGCGCATTTCTTCACAGGCACGGGCAATGCGCTCTACCTGGTTGCGACCGCGCTGATCGATGGCTGGGTTTTCGCGCAACAGTTCGCAGGAGCTGGCCAGGACCATCAAGGGCGTGCGCAACTCATGGCTCACATCGCTGGTAAACAATTGCTCACGTGACAGCGCCTGGCGTAAACGCCCCAGGGTAGCGTCGAACGCCACCGCCAGCTCGCCCACTTCATCGGCGGCGTAATCCGGCGCCAAGGGCGGTGCCAGGCCCAACAGTTGGTCACGATGACGGACCTGGCGGGCCAGGCGCACCACTGGCGCCATCACCTTGCGTGCCAGCACCCAGCCGAGGAACGCCGCCAGCGCCAGGCTGAGTACGAACCCCACCAGCACCACCGCAAACAGCACACGCTCACGCTCTTCGAAATCACTCTGGTCTTGCAGCAACACATAACGCCGGCCATCGACTACTTCAACCATGGCGTGGTACGACAGCGCCTCGCGAAACACCTCATGGAACCCCGGGTCCAGATGGCGCAGATCCTTGGGCAGTTCAAAATCGCCACGCCCGCCGCTGAAATAGAACAGCTGGTCCGGCTCTGGTCGGTGGCTCCAGTCTTCAACGCTGTCCATCAGCAACAGGCGCTGCAGGTCACCGCCCAGGCCAGCCGAGATCAATTTCTCCTCCACCAGGTGCACCGTCGCGATGATGCCGATGGCGAAGGCCCCCGCCACCAACGCACTCATCAAGGCGAAGGCGATGATGATGCGTTGGGCAAGGCTTTGCTTAAACTCCATCACGACCCTCGGCCAGGCGATAACCCACACCGTGCACCGTTTGCAGTAGCGGTTTGGCGAAGGGCTTGTCGATCACTTGGCGCAATTGATGAACGTGGCTGCGCAGGCTGTCGCTGTCCGGGCAATCGTCGCCCCACAGGGCTTCTTCGAGAATTTCCCGGCGCAGAACGTGCGGGCTTTTCTGCATCAGCACGGCGAGCAGTTTCAGGCCCACGGGGTTGAGCTTGAGCAAGCGCCCTTCGCGGGTGACTTCCAGCGTATCGAGGTCGTAGTTCAGGTCACCCACTTGCAGGGCCCGACGCCCGCCGCCCTGGGCACGGCGCAACACCGCTTCGATACGCGCAGCCAGTTCCGACAAGGCGAAGGGTTTGAGCAGGTAGTCATCGGCGCCGGACTTGAAGCCCTGCAGCCGGTCGTCCAGTTGGTCGCGAGCGGTAAGCATGATCACCGGTGTGTCGCGGCGCGCGTCTTCGCGCAGGCGTTTGCACAGAGTGTAGCCATCGATGCCGGGCAACATGATGTCGAGCACGATCAGGTCGTAATGCTCGGTGGCTGCCAAGTGCAGGCCCGACAAACCGTCCTGCGCACAGTCCACTGTGTAGCCTTTGAGCCCCAGGTAATCGGCCAGGTTGGCGAGGATATCGCGGTTGTCTTCAACCAATAGAATTCGCATGGGCAGTGTCTCCGTACGCGGTAACGGCCGTGTTGGCTCGCGCAGCTTAAGGCCAAGCGGGGCTCAGGGATAGAGCGCAGAGCCCCGCCGATAAAGCTTTTCAACTGTTTTTAGAGCCAAACAAGTTTTTCACTATAGCTTCACAAACTGACTACAGCCTCAGGAAGAAGATCGCCCCCCATTGATCTAAGGAACATAGACATGGGTTTTTTCAAAACCGCGCCAATGCGTTATTTGCTGTTGATCACCGGTGCCTGGTTAGTGGTTTTCCTGCTCACCCGCAGTGTGCTGCTCATCACTCACCTGGATGAAGTCGGCGGCAACCTGCTGCCGGTGTTTGGCGTGGGTGTGCTCTACGACCTGGCCTTCCTCGCCTATGCAGCCTTGCCGCTTGGCCTGTATTTGCTGCTCTGCCCGCCAGCCCTGTGGCGCCGCCGTGGCCATCGCTGGTTCCTGCAAGCGGTGCTGACCGTCAGCCTGTTCGCCATGCTGTTCACCTCGGTGGCCGAATGGTTGTTCTGGGATGAGTTTGGCGTGCGCTTCAACTTCATTGCCGTCGATTACCTGGTGTACTCCGATGAGGTACTGAACAACCTGCTGGAGTCTTACCCGATCGGCAAGCTGCTGAGCCTGCTGGCAATGCTGGCGCTGATTCTGAGCGTGGCTCTGCGCAAACCCTTCAATGCCGCGATGGCAGCGCCATTGCCTCCACTGCGTGGCCGTGTGATCAACGCCCTGGGCCTGCTGGTGCTCGCCGGCCTCAGCCTGCAACTGGTCAGCCAGGACAGCCCGCGCACCCAAGGCGGCAACGCGTACAACAACGAATTGGCCAGCAACGGCCCCTATCAGTTCTTTGCCGCGTTCCGTAACAACGAACTGGACTACACCCAGTTCTATAAAAGCCTGCCGACCGACGTCGTCGCCAAGCAGTTGCGAGCCGAACTGAGTGAACCCAACGCCCGCTTTGTCGACCAGGACCCGCTGGATATTCGCCGTGCCATCGCCAACCCCGGCACACTGCGCAAGCCCAACATCGTACTGGTGACCATCGAAAGCTTCAGCGCCAAGTACATGGGCAGCAATGGCGATGCGCGCAACCTCACGCCCAATCTGGATGCGTTGCGCCAACAGAGCCTGTACTTCAATAACTTCTACGCCACCGGTACGCGCACCGACCGCGGCCTGGAAGCCATTACCCTGGCAGTCCCGCCGACGCCGGGGCGTTCGATCGTCAAACGCATCGGCCGCGAAAGCGGGTTCGCCAGCTTGGGGCAACAGCTCTCGGCCATCGGTTATGACAGCGTGTTTGTCTATGGCGGGCGCGGTTACTTCGACAATATGAACGCGTTCTTCAGCGGCAACGGCTATCGGGTGGTGGACCAGAGCAGCGTGCCCGAGTCAGATATCTCGTTCAAAAACGCCTGGGGCATGGCCGACGAAGACCTGTTCAAACAGACCTTGAAACTGGCTGACGCCGACTACGCCAAGCAACAGCCGTTCTTGCTGCAACTGATGACCACCTCCAACCATCGTCCCTACACCTACCCGGACGGGCGTATCGACATCAAGTCCGGCAAGGGCCGCGACGGCGCGGTGAAATACACCGACTACGCCATCGGCCAGTTCCTTGAGGCAGCGCGCCAGAAGCCGTGGTTCGATAACACGATCTTCGTGTTCGTCGCCGACCACACCGCCGGCAGCGCGGGCAAGGAAGACCTGCCTATCACCAACTACCAGATCCCGCTGTTTATCTACGCGCCCAAGCTGATCGACGCACGGGAGTCCGCCCAACTGGCCAGCCAGATCGACCTGGCGCCAACCTTGTTGGGCCTGCTCAACCTGAGCTACGAATCGACATTCTTTGGCCGCAACCTGCTGCAAGACAACCCATTACCTCCACGGGTGGTGGTGGGCAATTACCAGCACCTGGGTCTGTTTGATGGCAAGGACCTGGCAATCCTCAGCCCGCGCCAAGGCTTGCGTCGCCACGACCAGGCCCTGGGCGAGAGCCAGGAGCTGCGCGTCGGTAGCGATGACCCCTTGATTCAACGGGCGGTCACCTACTACCAGGCCGCCAGTTATGACTACAAACAGCAACTGCTGAGCTGGAAAGCGCCCAAGGAAGAGGCTCCAGTCTTAAGCAAACGCTAATCAAAAAGCCCCGCGCAGGTGAGCGTGGGGCTTTTTTACCAAGGTTCGAGATGAAATCCCCCTCCTCTTTACCGGTTTCCAAACCGCTTGATTTTTGGCTGTGCCTGGGCCTGCCTGCCAGCGCTGCAGTGGCCATGCTGTTACTGGAGCTAACGTCACTGGACATGGACCTGGCCAGGCATTTCTACAGCGCGGAGGCTGGCGGCTTTATTGGCCGCTATAGCTTCTTCCTTGAAGACATCCTGCATGACCGTGCCAAGCAACTGGTGATCCTGTTTTCGGTGCTGGCGATTCTGGGCCTGGTCGGCAGCTTCATCCTGCAGCGACTCAAGCCGTACCGCCGTGAACTGGTGTGCCTGGTGCTGTCGCTGGGAATGGCGACGGCGTTCGTGTCGCCATTGAAAACCATCACCGCCGTGCAATGCCCCTGGAGCCTCAAGGAATTCGGCGGCCAGGAAACCTACAGTGAACTGCTCAGCCCGCGCCCACCTACCGATAAACCCGGCCGTTGCTGGCCCGGCGGACATGCCGCCACCGGGTTCGCCTTGTTCGCCTGGTTCTTTGCCCTGCGGGATCGACGGCCGCGGCTGGCGCGCTACGCGTTCATCTTTGCCGTCAGCCTGGGCAGCGTGTTTTCAGTCAGCCGTATGCTGCAAGGGGCGCATTTCTTTTCCCACAATGTGTGGACAGCGATCTTTTGCTGGCTGATCTGCCTGGGGCTGTATTGCTTGTTGCTGTACCGGCCTTCACGGCAAGCCGTAATGCCGATCAGTTAAGCGAATGCAACGAAGATCCAATGTGGGAGCTGGCTTGCCTGCGATTGGCATAGGTATCTACATAACTCTGTTAGCTCAACGGTAACCACGATGCGAAGCGAGCTGCTCTTGATCTTGATCTGCTTTTGATCTTAGGCGCCCCGTTAAACCACGCTGGCCGGAATTCGACAGGGATTTGGGGGGTAAACCGGCAGGGATGCCGGTTTAGCCGCCCCGCGCCATGGATGGCGCGTGGCGGCGGCCCCCCAAATCACTGGCGGATTACGGGCACACCGAGCCTAAGCGAGGTGCCGAGTGGTGGGGCAAGAGCGCTTTGCTTACTTTTGTCTGGGCCGGCATTCCGGCTTTTCGAAAGTGAGCCGCCGTCAGGGCGGAACCCTAAGTGGCCGTTACCGCAGGAATGGATATCTACACGGTCCAACTGTGTTGACTGTCAGGCCGTCTTCGCAGGCAAGCCAGCTCCCACATTGGATCGCGGGGCATCAGTTATATCTGTGTCGGCTGCCAGGCCGTCACGGGAGCAAGCTCCCTCGCCACAGATTTAGCGTCGTGCCGAAGTTGTGTAGATACCTATGCTGCGATTGGCCATAAGTATCGACACAACTTTGTAGCGGTCGACGGCAACCACAACCCCGATAACCACGCTGGCCGAACACAGGCTTGAATTCGTGGGTAACCCTACAGGATGCAGGGTTAGCCGCTGTCAGGGCAGACCCCTAGATAGCCGTTGCCTAAATAACGGATATGAACTCGCCCTGATCCAACATTCCTGCAGGCTGGCAGGCCGTCTTCGCAGGCAAGCCAGCTCCCACATTTTGACCGCGGCGCATCAGTTAGATAAGCGTGGCTGTCAGGCCGCCGTCGGGTAGATACAGCCGCTCATAAAAAAGCCCCGCCTGCATCACTGCAGACGGGGCTTTTTATAGTGCCGGGTAAGGCTGGCTTACATCATGCCGCCCATGCCACCCATGCCGCCCATATCTGGCATACCGCCGCCAGCTGCGCCTTCGGCCTTCGGCTCGTCAGCGATTGCGGCTTCAGTGGTCAGGATCAGGCCACCGATGGAGGCTGCTGCCTGCAGCGCGGAACGAGTCACCTTGGTAGGGTCCAGGATGCCCATTTCGATCATGTCGCCGTAGACGCCAGTCGCAGCGTTGTAACCGTAGTTACCTTTGCCGTTCTTGACTTCGTTGACCACAACGCTTGGCTCGTCGCCGGAGTTGGCAGCGATCTGGCGCAGCGGTGCTTCAACAGCACGACGCAGCACAGCGATACCGACGTTCTGGTCGGCGTTTTCGCCGGTCAGGTTAGTCAGCGCTTCCAGAGCACGAATCAGCGCAACGCCACCGCCAGGTACCACGCCTTCTTCAACGGCTGCACGGGTTGCGTGCAGGGCGTCTTCAACGCGGGCCTTCTTCTCTTTCATTTCAACTTCGGAACCAGCGCCAACCTTGATCACTGCAACGCCGCCGGACAGCTTGGCCAGGCGTTCTTGCAGTTTTTCACGGTCGTAATCCGAGGAAGTTTCGGCAACCTGTGCACGGATCTGTGCGATACGGGACTCGATGTCGCCTTCAACGCCAGCACCGTCAACGATGATGGTGTTTTCCTTGGAGATGGTCACGCGCTTGGCGCTACCCAGGTTTTCCAGGGTGGCGCTTTCCAGGCTCAGGCCGATCTCTTCGGAGATAACGGTACCGCCGGTCAATACGGCGATGTCCTGCAGCATGGCCTTGCGACGGTCGCCGAAGCCTGGAGCCTTGACGGCTGCAACCTTGACGATGCCACGCATGTTGTTCACTACCAGAGTCGCCAGGGCTTCGCCTTCAACGTCTTCGGAAACGATCAGCAATGGGCGGCCGGCTTTGGCAACGGCTTCCAGTACTGGCAGCATTTCGCGGATGTTGGAGATCTTCTTGTCGACCAGCAGGATCAGCGGGTTGTCCAGCTCGGCAACCATGGTCTCTGGCTTGTTGACGAAGTAAGGAGACAGGTAGCCACGGTCGAACTGCATGCCTTCTACAACCGACAGTTCGTTTTCCAGGCCCGAGCCTTCTTCAACGGTGATCACGCCTTCTTTACCGACTTTTTCCATGGCTTCGGCAATGATGTCACCGATGGAACTGTCGGAGTTGGCGGAGATGGTGCCTACCTGAGCGATGGCCTTGGTGTCGGCGCATGGCTTGGACAGGTTTTTCAGCTCGGCAACGATGGCGACGGTCGCCTTGTCGATGCCACGCTTGAGGTCCATAGGGTTCATGCCGGCAGCAACGGCCTTGTAGCCCTCGTTGACGATCGCCTGAGCCAGTACGGTAGCAGTGGTGGTGCCGTCGCCTGCGTCATCGTTGGCACGGGAGGCAACGTCTTTGACCAGCTGCGCGCCCATGTTCTCGAAACGGTCTTTCAGTTCGATTTCTTTGGCGACGGAAACGCCGTCCTTGGTGATGGTCGGAGCGCCGAAGCTCTTCTCGATGATCACGTTACGGCCTTTCGGGCCCAGGGTCGCTTTTACCGCGTCAGCCAGGACGTTAACGCCTTTGAGCATTTTTTTACGGGCGGAATCGCCAAACAGAACTTCTTTAGCAGCCATGATCGATATTCCTTAAATACTTTGTAGTAACGGGAAAATTAGCGAGGAAATCAGTCTTCCAGAATGGCGAGAATTTCGCTCTCACCCATGACCAGCAGGTCTTCGCCGTCTACTTTCACAGTGTTGCTACCGGAGTAAGGGCCGAAAACAACCTTGTCACCCACTTTCACGGCCAGTGCGCGTACATCACCGTTCTCCAGGGTTTTGCCTGGGCCAGCAGCGACGATTACACCGTGGTTGGCTTTTTCAGCAGCCGAACCTGGCAGAACGATCCCGCCAGCGGTTTTCTTTTCTTCTTCGCTGCGACGGATTACGACGCGGTCGTGCAGAGGACGAAGCTTCATTGTCGATCTCTCCTAATTGTGTTTTTCATCGGCCGGTGTCAATTCCGGCGGGTTAAATTCCGGCGGTGCCGGTCGCGGCTCGCTGGGCGAGACGCGGAAGTCTGTCTGATGTCACCACCAGAAACCTTGCGGTGACCGTTACATAAGGGCGCCCAGGCTTATTACAAGGGGCCGGGGATGAAATTTTTTGTGTCGGCTCAAGGGTAAATGCAACACGGCACCCGAAGGTGCCGTGCCGGTGAAGCGGTTATTTGTTGTCGCGGTGTTCGAACTCGCCTTCGATCACATCACCTTCACGCCCCAGGGGTTGGCGCGGAGCCGGACCGCCACGGGGTTGCAGGTCATCGGCGAACGCACGCTGGCGCATGGCGGCCCCTTCAGCACGCTGGCGCATTTTGCCGGCCAGCAGCTTGCGGGTGAATGGCAGCAACAGCACCAGGCCAAGCACGTCGCTGATAAAGCCCGGCAGGATCAGCAAGCCACCGGCCAGGGCCATCATCAGGCCCTCAAGCATGGTCTGGGCCGGCAGTTCGCCGCGGTTCAGGCTTTCACGGGCACGCAGCGCGGTCGCCAGGCCGGCGACACGCAGCACCAGGACGCCGAGCATGGAGCCTACGATGATCAGCAACAGCGCGGGGAAAAACCCGATCGCACCGCTGACTTTAACGAATACGAACAGCTCCAGCACCGGGAACAGCAGAAAGAGCAATAAAAAAGGGCGCATCAAATGGTTCCTCAACGCAAGAATGCCTTGCCAGTCCACCTTAGATGACGTCGCCGTTGTGTAAATTCAAGCGTCAACCGTGGTTTTTTTCGGCCACGCCTCGGCGTGAGCCAATGAAACCAGGGCTTCGCGTACTTGTGTCGGTGTGTTGCAAGGCGTCTCGAAAGATAACCAGTGCAAGGATTGGCCGATACGCAAGTGCATGCCTTCGCTGTCGATGCCGGCCAGTTGTGCTGGCTCGCTGGTCGGCAAACCGCCGAGGTCGACGTAATGGGCGATGGCCTTGGTGTGATCACTGTTCATGTGCTCGATCATGCTGCGCTCGGCCTTGCCCGCAAACGGGTTGGCCAAGGTCAACTGGTCGACCCAATGGATCGCGCCAAACCCACCGATATAACGGTGGCGCACCGGTTTAAGCACCCAGAAATCGAAATCGTGGGCCTTGTGGTAGTTGGCCGAATCAGGGAAGTAGCGGTAGTAGCGCTCGGCCGCAGCTTCGATGGCGGCGGCGTCTTCAAGCTTCTCGGCTTCGGCCAGGTAGGTCAGGCGCCCCACGGCTTGCACATCATCGGCCTCGCGCTCACCCACCAACAGCGAACACTTGGGATCTTTTTGCAGGTTATGGGTGTGCTGGGCAATGCGGCTGATCAGGATCAGCGGGCGGCCCTGCTCGTCCAGGCAGTAGGGCACCACCGAGCCAAAGGGAAAGCCGGGCATGGCTTTGGACTGTGTGGCGAGCGCCCCACGGTATTCCTTGAGCAACAGCTCTCGGGCGTTCTTGGCAACCTGCGTGCTCAATAGATGACTCCTCGGGTGTTCCGCGGCCCATGGCATATGGGAATGGATCTCAACACAAGGTAATCAATATCTGCGCAGGTTGCCAGAGTGGCCGACGCAGCTTTTACCAGGCCACACCGAAGCCGGCGGTGTAGCGAGTCTTGCTCAGGCTGCTCTCGGAACTGCCGCTGACCTCGTTGCGCTCAGCCTTCAAGTTGAGCGAGGCCCACTCGGTGACCTTGTAGCGCAAGCCCATTTCCGCATCCAGGGAATACTCGGCCGGCCCGGCAAGGGGTTTGCCCAATTCGCCGTTGGTGAAGAACTCGACGGTCTTGCCCACCAGGTAGCGGTTGTAGTTCCACTTCATAGCCAGGGAATAGAAGTTGTCCTTGCCGCCGTCGGCATATTCATAATCGGTGCGGTTGACCAGCGAACCGAGGGAGAACGCCCCCAGTTCATCGTCCCAGAACTGATAGCCAGGACCAGTACCGACAACGCGCTGGCGAGCCAGGTCTTCGACCTTGTCGCGCTTGTAGGTCAGGCGGCCCTGCCAGAACCAGTGCTCGGTGATGAAGCGGTCCAGGTTGTACTCCAGCGCCCAGTTATCGGTGGTGGTGACGTCGTCCTGGAACTCGCGGTTGTATTCGCCCTTGCCCGTATGACGCCACTGGCCGTGACGGGCCGAGGTCTTGAAGTCGATGTCGTAGTCGTTGGTGTCTTTGTCCGCGCGCTTGTAGTCCAGCGCCAGGTCGACGTTGCCCTTCCACACCAGGTCTTCGATCACGGGCTTGGGCTTCATGATCTGTTGGATACTTGCCAGTTCCACCGTCTTGGGCGCCTCGCCATTGGCCAGCACCACCTTGCCGTCATCCGATGCCTGCAAGGACTTGGCCTTTTCACCGCTGTAGGCGTCCTGCTTGACCAGCAGTTCCTGGTCGCTTTCCAGGGTTTTGACCTGTTTCCAGTCCACCGGAATGGAGCCTGCGTAGTCGGTTTGGATCAGCAACTTGCCACCGTCGAAGACTTTGATCTTGCCGGTGAGCCGGTCACCGTTTTTCAACCAGACGGTATCGGCGAGCAAGGGCGTGGAAGCACTGAAAACAGCAAGGCACAACAGGGTTCTGGACAACATAAGCAAGTACGGGACTCGGGGTTGGCGAAAATAAGGGGCGTTATAGTGTTACATGGCTAGAACTGACTCAAGGATTTATATTGAGTTCAATACTCATCGTCATGTTTACAGACGTTTCTGACAAAACAACGACGATCTCAACGGATATACCCACAGTGATCCTACCCGCCGATACACCACAAAGCCCCGCCGAGATGCGCCGCACCGCCCTCTACCTGACGTTGTCGCAGGTGCCCGAAGGCTGCGTGGTGAGTTACGGCGAGCTGGCCCACCTGGCCGGTTTGGGGCGGGCTGCACGCTGGGTCGGGCGCACCCTGAGCCAGTTGCCGCAAGACACGCGGTTGCCCTGGCATCGGGTGCTGGCTGCCGGTGGTCGGATAAGTTTGCCGGTGGGCAGTGCCTCGGGTGACGAACAACGTGCGCGTTTACGTAGCGAAGGCGTCACCATCCTGAACAATCGTGTTGATATTCAGCGTCATGGCTGGCGCCCGGTAGAGCACAGCGGTTAGAGTGCGCGCTTTGTTTCCGCAAATCTGAGGCAGACTCCAGCCCATGCCCCGTAAAACCTGGCGCGCCGCGCTCGCCGCCTATGCCAGCCCTTCGACGTTAGTGCTGTTGTTGCTCGGTTTCGCCGCCGGCATGCCTTACATGTTGGTGTTTTCGACGCTTTCGGTGTGGCTGCGTGAAGCCGGTGTGGCCCGCGAGACCATTGGCTATGCGAGCCTGATCGGCCTGGCCTACGCCTTCAAATGGGTCTGGTCGCCGCTGCTCGACCAATGGCGCCTGCCGTTGCTTGGCAAACTGGGGCGACGTCGCTCCTGGCTGGTGCTGGCCCAATCGCTGGTGATCCTCGGATTGATCGGCATGGGCTTTTGTGACCCGCAAAAACACCTGTCCTGGTTGATCGCCATTGCGGTGGTCGTCGCCTTCGCGTCGGCCACGCAAGACATCGCCGTGGATGCCTACCGCCTGGAAATCGCCGACGACAGCCGTCAGGCCGCCCTGGCGGCAAGCTACATGTCCGGTTATCGCATCGCCGCCCTGCTGGCCACGGCCGGTGCGCTGTTCTTTGCCGAAGGCTTTGGTTCCACCGGCTTCAACTATAAACACTCGGCCTGGACCGGCACTTATGTGCTGTTCGGCGTGTTGATGGTGCCGGCGTTACTCACCACCTTCCTCATGCGCGAACCTGATGTGCCGCTGCGCACCCAGTTGCAGGCCGGGCGCTACAGTTTCGCGCACCAGTTGGTGTCGGTGTTTGTGCTGATCGTGCTGTTGGTCTCGGTGCCGGCGATGTTCACTCAGCTTTACAACACCGACTTCGCCAGCGTGCTGTTTCAGGGCGTGAGCCTGTGGGAACTGCTGATGGAAGACCGCGCGTTCCTGCGCGCCATCCTCTATATCATCCTCACTACCCTGTGCCTTTCAGCCATGGGCCGCCGGGGCCTGGCGCCCGTGCTCACGCCGGTCAACGACTTTATCCTGCGCTACCGTTGGCAGGCGCTGCTGCTGCTTGGGCTGATTGCCACCTATCGCATGTCCGACACGGTGATGGGCGTCATGGCCAACGTGTTCTATATCGACCAGGGTTTCACCAAGGACCAGATCGCCGGGGTGAGCAAGATCTTCGGCCTGATCATGACCCTGCTCGGCGCCGGCATGGGCGGCCTGTTGATCGTGCGGTTCGGGATACTGCCGATCCTGTTCATCGGCGGCGTGGCCTCGGCCGGTACCAACCTGCTGTTCGTGATGCTCGCCGACATGGGCCCCGACCTGCAGATGTTGATCGTCACCATCTCCCTGGACAACTTCAGTTCGGGCATGGCCACTTCGGCGTTCGTGGCGTACCTGTCGAGCCTCACCAACCTCAAGTTCTCCGCCACCCAATATGCGCTGCTCAGTTCGATCATGCTGTTGCTGCCGCGTTTGATCGGCGGCTATTCAGGGGTGATGGTGGAGAAGTTCGGTTATCACAACTTCTTTATGATCACCTGCCTGCTGGGTGTGCCGACGCTGCTCCTGATTGCGCTGCACTGGTTCCAGGAGAACCGCCGCGCCCGACTGAATCCCCCGCCGGAAGACTGATACGACTCGGTCAATGTGGGAGCTGGCTTGCCTGCGATAGCGATGGTGAACCCAACGCCGCTATCGCAGGCAAGCCAGCTCCCACACAAGCGACGGTTACGACAGATACACCCAGCTACCTCACGCCTGTACTCCGGCGACAAGCGCCCGTACAATCCCAAGTCATTTCAAGTCCAAGCAACCGACAACGGCCTACCATGCGTACCAGTCAATATTTGCTCGCCACACAGAAAGAAACGCCTTCCGACGCGGTTGTAATCAGCCATCAGTTGATGCTGCGCGCCGGCATGATCCGCAAACTGGCCTCGGGCCTGTACACCTGGTTGCCCATGGGCTTGAAGGTGATGCGCAAGGTCGAAGCCATCGTTCGTGAAGAAATGAACGCGGCCGGCTCTCTGGAAGTGTTGATGCCGAGCACCCAACCGGCTGAGTTGTGGCAGGAATCCGGGCGCTGGGAAGAATACGGCCCTGAGTTGCTGCGCTTCAAGGACCGTCATGGCCGCGATTTCTGCGCCGGCCCGACCCATGAAGAAGTCATCACCGACCTGATGCGCAACGAGTTGAGCAGCTATAAGCAGTTGCCGCTGAACCTGTATCAGATCCAGACCAAGTTCCGTGATGAGATCCGCCCACGCTTCGGTCTGATGCGTGGCCGCGAGTTCATCATGAAGGACGCCTATTCGTTCCACGCCGACCAGGCTTCCCTGCAAGCGACCTACGACCGCATGCACCAGGCCTACTGCAACGTGTTCACGCGCCTGGGCCTGAAGTTCCGCCCGGTTGAAGCGGACAACGGCTCCATCGGCGGTGCCGGCTCCCACGAATTCCACGTGCTGGCCGAGTCCGGCGAAGACGATATCGTGTTCAGCAACGGTTCCGACTACGCGGCGAACATCGAGAAGGCCGAAGCCATACCACGTGAAACCTCGCGCCCTGCTCCCACCGAGGAGCTGCGCCTGGTCGACACGCCAGACACCAAGACCATCGCGGCCCTGGTGGAGAAATTCAATCTGCCGATTGAAAAGACCATCAAGACCCTGATCGTGCGCGCCGAAGAAGAAGGCAAGCTGATCGCCCTGGTGATCCGTGGCGACCACGAGCTCAACGAAATCAAGGCCGCCCAGCAACCTGGCGTGGCCAGCCCGCTGGTCATGGCCACCGATGCCGAACTGCGCGACGCCATTGGCGCCGGTGCCGGCTCCCTGGGCCCGCTGAACCTGCCGCTGCCGATCATCATCGACCGTTCGGTCGAGCTGATGAGCGACTTCGGTATCGGCGCAAACATCGACGACAAGCACTACTTCGGCGTGAACTGGGAGCGTGACCTGCCGGTTCCGACCGTGGCCGACCTGCGCAACGTCGTGGCCGGCGACCCGAGCCCGGATGGCAAGGGCACCCTGGAGATCAAGCGCGGCATCGAAGTCGGGCACATCTTCCAGCTGGGCAACAAGTACAGCAAGGCGATGAAGTGCGAAGTACTGGGTGAGAACGGCAAGCCGATCACCCTGGACATGGGCTGCTACGGCATTGGCGTATCCCGCGTGGTTGCTGCTGCCATCGAGCAGAACAACGACGAGAAAGGCATCATCTGGAGTGACGCCCTGGCGCCGTTCCAGGTAGCCCTGGTGCCACTGCGCTATGAAACCGAGCAAGTACGCGAAGCCACCGACAAACTGTACGCGGAACTGACCGCTGCCGGTTTTGAAGTGCTGCTCGATGACCGCGACAAGAAAACCAGCCCGGGCATCAAGTTCGCCGACATGGAACTGATTGGCATCCCGCACCGGATCGTGGTCAGTGACCGCGGCCTGGCCGATGGCAATCTGGAATACAAGAGCCGGACCGAAGCCGAAGCCCAACCGTTGCCGGTGGCTGACGTGCTGTCTTTCCTCCAGGCGCGTATTCGTCGCTGAAAACCAGATCAAGAGAAGTCATGTTCAAGCGAAACACCAGAGCCCTGGGGGGCGCCGCCTTGTGCGGCGCCCTGCTGGTCAGCGGCTGCGCCAATCAGATGTCGCAACGCAGCGAGCACGAGGAGCGGGTCGAGCGTAAGTTGCTCGACCACAGCCTGCAGATCGATGTAGGCGAGCCTAAAGTGCTGGAGCTGCCGCAACGCCGGGTTCGCATTCATGAGCAGAAGACCTTCGAGGTCACCGAATTCGAAGTCACCCGTCGTTACGATCGCTACACGCCCTACCAGCCCTGGCGCAAACTCTATGAGATGCCGCTGGGTGCCGTGGCGTTGGTGGCGGGCGTGGGTGCCAACGTGGTGAATATCTTCGCCCTCGGCAACCTGCCCGCGAGCGTGACCCGTGACTGGTTGAGCTACGGCGTGGACGGCATCAACCCGTTCATGAACGTGCAATCCCACGGCCGTGCGCAACAGAACCTGGCGGCTATCGATGAAGTCCAGCGCGACAAGCGCCTGGAGTATTCGAGCCTGCCCTGGAGCGAGCGCCCGGTACAAGTCACTGCCGGCAAGCAGACCCATGAGCTGACCACCGACCGTAACGGCATCCTGCGCCTTAACCTGTTGGACAGCCCCTTTGCCGAGCAGGACCTGAACCGCGTCACCACGCTGAAAATCACTGTGGCGGATGGCCAGGACGACGTGCATACCGACTCGACCCTGGCGGTCAGCAACACGCTGCGCAGCAAGCTGCTCGAAGCCCATGCCCTGATCTATGACGACCTGGAAGATGACGAAGTGAACCAGTGGGTACACCGGGTCAAACGCCTGTCGGAGCTGGGCCTGGAAGAAGAAGCCAGCGAGCTGGAACAAAGCCTGATTGAACTGACGCGCAACGATCCGGAGTTGCAGCAGGAGTTTGTGCAGGCGTTGACCAAGGATGGGGGGCGACTCGTCGCAGATCCTGGCGCTCGCTGATCGCGCAATGCCTGTGAAGATCAAACTGTGGGAGCTGGCTTGCCTGCGATAGCGGTGTATCAGTTAAAGCATTCGTGACTGACACACTGCTATCGCAGGCAAGCCAGCTCCCACAGTTGTTTCGGGCCGCTACCAGGAAAACTCGAGCTGTTCGTTGCCGCCACTCAGGTCCAGCAACCGTACGCCTATCCCCAACAACCGCACCGGCTTACCCCCTCGATTGAACGCCTGGGTCATCAATTGCTGATAACTCTCCAGGTCCCGCCCTGCCCCGGCCTGCTCCAGCGTCGTCTGGGTAAAATCATGAAACTTCACTTTGACGAACGGCTTACCCGCCCGGTAGCTGCTGTCGATACGTGCCATGCGCCCGGCCAGGGTCTCCATCAGTTCCGGCAGCTTCGCCAGGCAACTTGAAAGATCCGGCAGGTCCACGTCGAAGGTATTTTCCACACTGATGGATTGCCGCCGGCTGTCGTTTTGCACCACACGGTCATCAATCCCACGGGCCAGGCTCCAGAGGCGCTCGCCAAAACTGCCGAATTCGCGCACCAGCGCCAGTTTGTTCCAGTCGCGCAATTGCAGGCAGTCTTCGATGCCCAGGCGCGCCAGCTTGTCAGCGGTGACCTTGCCAACGCCATGCAGCTTGCTGACACGCAACTGCGAGACAAACTCTTCAACCTGATCCGGCGTGATCACAAACAGGCCGTTGGGCTTTTTCCAGTCGCTGGCGATCTTGGCCAAAAACTTGTTGGGCGCCACGCCGGCAGACACAGTGATATGCAACTGATTGGAGACCCGGCGCCGAATATCCTGAGCAATACGCGTGGCGCTGCCGCCAAAATGCGGGCTGTCAGACACGTCGAGGTAAGCCTCATCCAGCGACAACGGCTCGATCAAGTCGGTGTAGTCGCGGAAGATAAGCTGAATTTCTTTCGATGCTTCTTTATAGGCATCCATGCGCGGCTTAACGATGGTCAAGTCCGGGCACAGCTTCAGGGCGTGACGTGACGACATCGCCGAACGCACCCCATACGCCCGCGCCTCATAATTGCAGGTGGCGATCACGCCGCGCCGATCTGCCGAGCCACCGACAGCCAAGGGCTTTTGCGCCAGGCTCGGGTCGTCGCGCATCTCGATGGCGGCGTAGAAGCAATCACAGTCGACGTGGATGATTTTGCGCTGCGTCATATAAACGGGGTGTTAACCAACGGGTGGCCAGTATCGCACTCACCCCTGTATATAGCACCAGTAGTTTGAATCTTCTGTCTGAGCGGTAGGAAATTTCGTAGATGAATATATTTCCTCAATCGAATCCAGCATCCCAATAGAGCTGAAAGCCTTGCCCTGTCTGGCTTCAAGCCCTCAAGAAGCCCCTCATCAAGCGCTAACCGATTGAAGCAAAAGCGCTTTTCTTCGATTCACAGGTTGACACACTCGCGTTCCTCTGTAGAATGCCGACACACAGACGCGGGATGGAGCAGTCTGGTAGCTCGTCGGGCTCATAACCCGAAGGTCGTCGGTTCAAATCCGGCTCCCGCAACCAAACATCAAAAAAGGCTACTCGAAAGAGTGGCCTTTTTTGTGCGTGTTCGTTTTGCGCCTGCACACCTGCACAATTCGGCCAACACCTTGATTTCAGAATAATTAGCGCTTATTTCAGCGATCGGCTCATTAACGGTTGACACCCCGCCATTGGGCTGTAGAATGCCGCCCACAGACGCGGGATGGAGCAGTCTGGTAGCTCGTCGGGCTCATAACCCGAAGGTCGTCGGTTCAAATCCGGCTCCCGCAACCAAACATCAAAAAAGGCTACTCGAAAGAGTGGCCTTTTTTGTATCTGACGAAAAAGTTCTTCTGAAACAATGGCATGGCATCTTTCATGAAACCGTAGACGGTTTGCAGAGTCCATCTCATTGCACGCTATGCTCAATGCTAAGCGCTACCCCTCTACGACCAATGGCCGCAGTCGCCGCGTCCGGTGATCCGCGTTAATATTTGTAATTATTTTGTCCATAGGGATTGGTAACTTGGCTGGATACCTCCATCCTGTCGCGCACAATCCACGAGGTGATTGATGCGCGCCAACTCGTCTGAACCACAAGACACCGTCACAGCAGAACAACCGATCACTCCCACCCGTTTGCGGTGGCTGGACCTGTTGAGCAAGTATCGCCAGCCCATCGGCCTGGCCGTGACGCTCCTGCTGTTTGCAATCGCCCTGATCGCCTGCCGGCACCTGCTGCTGGAGCTGGACCTCTACGCCCTGCACGATTCGATCCTGGAAGTGCCCAAGCCTGCGCTATTGGGGGCCTTTGCGGCGGCAGTCGCCGGTTTTGTGATCCTGCTCGGCTATGAATTCTCCGGCGCACGTTATGCCGGCGTGCAATTGCCCGCCAAGACCCTGGCCCTGGGTGGCTTCACCGCCTTTGCTATCGGCAACGCCATTGGTTTGTCGATGCTCTCGGGCGGTTCGGTGCGTTACCGTTTATATGCACGCCATGGCATCGGCGCCTCGGAAGTGGCGCACATGACTGTATTCGCCAGCCTGGCCCTGGGCTGTGCGCTGCCGCCGCTAGCCGCGCTGGCCACGTTGAGCAACTTGCCAGCCGCCTCCACTTACCTGCATTTATCGCAAAGCCTGCTCGGCGGCATTGCCGGCGCCGTGCTGCTGTTGTCGGCCCTGCTGTGCATCGGCATCTATCGCCGCCGCCTGCCGGAGCAACCTTACCCCGACAACCTGCTGGTCAAGGCCGGGCGTCGTACCCTGCGCCTGCCTGGCCGACGCCTGACTTTCCTGCAACTGATCATCACCGCACTGGACGTCGCCGCAGCCGCTACCGTGCTGTATCTGCTGTTGCCGGAAGCGCCGCCCTTCGGCCCGTTCCTGTTGGTGTACCTGCTGGCCCTGGCCGCCGGTGTGCTCAGCCATGTGCCGGGCGGCGTGGGCGTATTCGAAGCGATCCTGCTGGCGGCCTTTGCCGACAAACTCGGTGCCGCGCCCCTGGCTGCTGCCTTGCTGCTGTACCGCATGATCTACGTGGTGCTGCCACTGTTGATCGCCTGTGTATTCCTGCTGGTCAACGAGGCCCAGCGCCTGTTCCAGACCCAGCAAAGCCTGCGGGTAGCGTCGGGGCTGGCAGCGCCAGTATTGGCCGTCCTGGTTTTTTTGTCCGGCGTGGTCCTGCTGTTTTCCGGCGCCACGCCAGAGATCGACTCGCGCCTGGAAAACATCGGCTTCCTGATTCCCCATCGTCTGATTGACGCGTCGCACTTCGGTGCCAGCCTGATCGGCGTGTTATGCCTGTTGCTCGCCCAGGGCCTGCGCCGGCGGTTGTCGGCCGCCTGGATGCTGACCATGGTGTTGCTGCTGGTTGGCGCCCTGCTCTCGCTGCTTAAAGGCTTCGACTGGGAAGAAGCCAGCCTGATGACCATGACCGCAGTGCTGCTGGCCATCTTCCGGCGCTCGTTCTACCGCGCCAGTCGCCTGACCGAGTTGCCGTTTTCGCCGCTGTACCTGGTGGCCAGTGTCTGTGTGCTCGGCGCCTCGATCTGGCTGCTGCTGTTTGCCTATCAGGACGTGCCCTACAGTCACCAACTCTGGTGGCAGTTCACCCTCGACGCCAACGCCCCGCGTGGTTTGCGTTCGCTGCTCGGCGCCGCCGTGTTGCTGGTGATCGTGTCGCTGACCTGGCTGCTGCGCACGGCACGCCCGGTCATCCACCTGCCGACCCCGGAAGAACTGGAGCGCGCCAGCAAGATCCTGATGGCCTCGTCCCAACCCGACGGCGGCCTGGCGCTCACCGGCGACAAGGCGCTGCTGTTTCACCCCAACGATGAAGCCTTCCTGATGTATGCCCGACGCGGGCGTAGCCTGGTGGCTTTGTACGACCCGATCGGCCCGACCCAACCGCGCGCCGAGATGATCTGGCAGTTCCGTGACCTGTGCGACATCCACCACGCCCGTCCGGTGTTCTACCAGGTACGCGCCGAAAACCTGCCGTATTACATGGACATCGGCCTCACCGCGATCAAACTGGGTGAAGAAGCCCGCGTCGACCTGAAACGCTTTGACCTGGAAGCCAAGGGCAAAGAAATGAAGGATTTGCGCTACACCTGGAACCGTGGCACCCGGGACGGCCTGTCCCTGGAAATCTGCGAACCGGGCAAGGCGCCGATGGATGAATTAAAAGTCATCTCCGATGCCTGGCTTACAGGTAAGAATGTGCGGGAAAAGGGCTTCTCCCTGGGCCGTTTCAGCGATGACTACCTCAAGCACTTTCGTATCGCGATCATTCGCTTCGAAGGACGCCCGGTGGCCTTCGCCAATTTGCTCGAAACCTACAATCATGATCTGGCCAGCCTCGACCTGATGCGTGCCCACCCGGACGCGCCCAAGTTGACCATGGAGTTCATGATGGTGGGCCTGATTCAACACTATAAGAGCCACGACTACGCGCGCTTCAGCCTCGGCATGGTGCCGTTGTCGGGCTTGCAACCGCGCCGTGGCGCACCGCTGACCCAGCGCCTGGGCTCGATGGTGTTCCGCCGTGGCGAGCAACTGTATAACTTCCAAGGTTTGCGCCGCTTCAAAGACAAGTTCCAGCCCGACTGGGAACCCCGTTACATGGCCGTGCCCGCAGGACTGGATCCGCTGGTGGCATTGGCCGATACCGCCGCCCTGATCGCGGGCGGCTTGACTGGATTGGTGAAACGCTGATGATTCGACGCTCCTGGCGGTATGTATTGGCTTTAGTGGTGCTGCTTGCGCTGATCGCGGCGGGTGGCTTCTGGTACTGGAACCGCCCTGCCCCGCAACCGACCCTGGAGCACTTGCCCCAGGCCGACGGTTCGGTAATGACCCGCGTAACCCCGGCAAGCAACGCAAAAGCCCGCGTGGCCGTGGCGGTGATGGCCGACGAAACCCTGACCGACAGCCAGCTGATTGCCCTGAGCCAGGGCGGTTCAGCGCAACTGGTTCAGGTGGTGCTGCCAAAAGATGACTGCGCACTGCAGGAAAAAGCCCTGCAAGGCGCCCTGGCCCAGCTGAAAGGCCCGGCAACCCTGGTCAGCGGCATCGGCCCTGGCGCCGCACTCGCCTGGCGCTGGCTGGCCACCCAGAACGACGACAAGGCCAACGCCATCTCCGTGGGCTTCGCCCTGAAACAGGAAGGCTGCAACGACCCGCTGCCGAAAACCGCCGCCCATGGCAGCTGGCTGGTGGCGTGGAACGATAACCCCGACGATGAAAGCGCCAGTTTCGTACGCGACACACCGCGCGCCACCACCAGCATCAGCGACTACGACATTCATTACCCACAGGTGCTGAATAACGAACTGCGCAAGCAACTGGTCGGTTCGGACAATGGCGGCCTGGCGATTCCGGTGGTGGAAGTGCCTGCCGGCCAAGCCAAGGACACCGTGACCCTGTTCCTCTCCGGTGACGGCGGCTGGCGCGACCTGGACCGCGACGTGGCGGGCGAGATGGCGAAGATCGGCTACCCGGTGGTGGGCATCGACACCCTGCGCTACTACTGGCAGCACAAGACGCCGGAGCAAAGCGCCAAGGACCTCACCGAGCTGATGCAACACTACCGGCAAAAGTGGGGCACCAAGCGCTTCGTGCTGACCGGTTACTCGTTCGGCGCCGACGTATTGCCGGCGATCTACAACCGTATGCCAGAGAACGAACAGCAACGGGTGGACGCGATCATCCTGCTGGCCTTCGCCCGTACCGGCAGCTTTGAAATCGAAGTGGAAGGCTGGCTCGGCAACGCCGGCAAAGAGGCCGCCACCGGCCCGGAAATGGCCAAGCTGCCGCCAGAGAAAGTGGTGTGCATCTACGGCGCCGAAGAAGTCGACGAGAGTGGCTGCACCGACAAGACCGCCGTGGGTGAAGCCATGAAGCTGCCGGGCGGGCATCACTTCGATGAGAACTACCCGGCGCTAGCCAAGCGGTTGGTGGATATTATCGTCAAGCATCAGGCCAAAGCTGAATAACTCCAGCTTAACCTAAGACCCAATGTGGGAGCGGGCTTGCCCGCGATAGCGCTGGCTCAGTCACAGTAGCGTTGACTGACACTCCGTCATCGCGGGCAAGCCCGCTCCCACAGTGGTACGTGGTGTTGATGAAAACTAGCGCGGTTCGATGTGCGCAATCATCAGTTGCACCGTTTCATTGCCACGAAACTCATTCACATCCAGCTTGTAGGCCAATTCCACCCAACGCACCGTCGGGTTTGGCCACACTTCGCGGTCCACACCAAAGGCGATGCCATCGAGCTTCACCGACCCGCATTCGCTCTTGAGCACCACTTTCAAATGCCGCTCACCCACCACCCGCTGCTCCACCAACTGGAATACCCCGTGAAACAACGGCTCGGGAAAGTGCTGCCCCCACGGGCCGGCATGGCGCAGGGCCCGGGCCAGTTCCAGGTGAAACTCTTCCACCGCCAGGGTGCCGTCTGAAAGCAGGCGACCGGTGAGGTCTTCTTCGCGCAGTTGCCGGCGCACTTCGGCATCGAAGGCTTGCGCAAACAACGGGAAGTTGGCCTCGGGCAAGGTCAGCCCCGCCGCCATGGCGTGGCCGCCGTACTTGGTGATCAGGTTGGGGTGCTGGCTGGCGACGACCGCCAGCGCATCGCGGATATGAAAGCCTTGCACCGAGCGTCCAGAGCCCTTGAGCAGGCCATCACCGGCATCGGCGAAGGCGATGGTCGGGCGGAAATAACGCTCCTTCATACGTGACGCGAGGATCCCGATCACCCCTTGGTGCCACTCCGGATCAAACAGGCACAAGCCGTACGGCATCGACTCCACCGGCAGATCCTTGAGCTGGGCCAGGGCCTCGCGCTGCATACCTTGTTCGATGGACTTACGGTCCTGGTTCATGCCGTCCAGTTGCGCAGCCATTTCCCGTGCGGCGGCGAAGTCCGTGGTGAGCAGGCATTCGATGCCCAGGCTCATATCATCCAGGCGTCCGGCGGCATTCAGGCGCGGGCCGAGGATAAAACCCAGGTCGGTGGAGGTGATACGCGCATGATCACGCTTGGCCACTTCCAGGATCGCCTTGATGCCCGGCCGCGCCCGACCGGCACGAATACGCTCCAGGCCCTGGTGCACGAGGATGCGGTTGTTGGCGTCCAGCGGCACCACGTCAGCGACGCTGCCCAGGGCCACGAGGTCGAGCAGTTCACCGATGTTCGGCTGGGGCTTGCTGTCATACCAACCCAGGCTGCGCAAGCGCGCGCGCAGGGCCATCAGCACGTAAAAGATCACGCCGACACCGGCCAGGGCCTTGCTGGGAAACGTACAGCCAGGCTGGTTCGGATTGACGATGGCGTCGGCGGCCGGCAGTTCATCGCCGGGCAGGTGGTGGTCGGTGACCAGCACTTGCAACCCTGCCGCTTTCGCCGCCGCCACGCCTTCGACGCTGGAGATACCGTTGTCCACGGTGATCAGCAACTGCGGCTCGCGCTCCAGCGCCACCGCGACGATTTCCGGGGTCAGGCCGTAGCCGTATTCGAAGCGGTTGGGCACCAGGTAATCGACATGGGCCGCGCCGAGCAAACGCAGGCCCAGGGTGCCTACGGTGCTCGCCGTGGCGCCATCGGCGTCGAAGTCACCGACGATCAGGATGCGCTGACGCTGCTCCAGGGCCGTCACCAGCAAATCCACCGCGGCGTCGATGCCCTTGAGCTGCTGATAGGGAATCAACCGCGCCAGGCTCTTGTCCAGCTCGGCCTCCGACTGCACCCCGCGTGCGGCGTAAAGGCGGGTCAACAGCGGCGGCAGTTCACCGAGAAAAGGCAGGACGGCGGGCAATGGGCGGGGATCGATACGCATGGGGTGACGGGAGCTTCTCTTCTAATACATCGGTTAAACACAGATAGTGAACGCAACAAATATCAAGTGTGGGAGTTGGCTTGCCTGCGATGCATACGACTCGGTACATCAGGCACGCCGAGTGGATGCCATCGCAGGCAAGCCAGCTCCCACCTTTTCAACCGCGCTCGCCGACCAGCCATTGCAGTTGCACTTCATGCTGGCCACGGTCATCGGTCACAAAGATCGTGCCTTCGCTGATCATCACGTCCCACTTGATCACCCGCGGCATGTCCTTGGCCAGGGTCTCCAACACTTCCTGGGGCACGGCAGCGATGTGCACGTTTTTCAGGTTGTTGGCCACCGGCACCACCTTGCCTTCCCACACGCGCAGGCTGCCATAGGCCAGCAGGCTGGTGCGCTCGGTGCGGCGCGAGCACCAGGTCAGGCGGTCGGCATCCGGCTGGCCGACTTCGATCCAGTGCAAAACCCGATCATCCAGGCTTTTTTCCCACAGGGCCGGTTCATCTACATCCGACAGGCCACGCCCGAACGCCAATTGCTCGTTGTACCAGAGGGCGTAGGCCAGCAGGCGCACGGTCATGCGCTCTTCGGTTTCCGAAGGGTGGCGCGCGATGGTCTGTTTGACGCTCTCGTACACCGAGCGGTCGAGGTCGGTGAGGTTGAGTTCGAATTTGTAGGTCGTGGACGGCTGGGCCATGAACGGGCTTCTAAAGACAAGGAAAGGCGGCCAGTCTAACCGATGGCGAGGGCATTGAACGAATACTGCGCTGCATCCGCGCGGCTCGCCTATGTTAAAAAGCAGTACATCAACATCCCGCGCTTGTAAGGATCCCCATGTCGCTCACTGCCAAACCACTTGCCGGCCTGAAAGTCATCGAGCTGGGCACTTTGATCGCCGGCCCGTTTGCCTCACGCATCTGCGCCGAATTCGGCGCCGAGGTGATCAAGGTCGAATCCCCGGACGGCGGCGACCCGCTGCGCAAATGGCGCAAGCTGTATGAAGGCACTTCGCTGTGGTGGTTTGTGCAGGCGCGCAACAAGCAGTCGCTGACCCTCAACCTCAAGCACCCTGAGGGGCTGGCGATCCTCAAGCAACTGTTGGCCGACGCCGACATCCTGATCGAAAACTTCCGCCCAGGCGTGCTGGAAAAACTCGGCCTGAGCTGGGAAACCCTGCACGCACTCAACCCCAAGTTGGTGATGGTGCGCCTCTCGGGCTTCGGCCAGACGGGGCCGATGAAGGACCAGCCGGGGTTTGGCGCGGTGGGCGAGTCCATGGGCGGCTTGCGCTATATCACCGGCTTCGAGGACCGCCCGCCCGTGCGCACCGGGATCTCCATCGGCGACTCGATTGCCGCGTTGTGGGCCGTGATCGGCGCGCTGATGGCGCTGCGTCACCGCGAAGTCAACGGCGGCCTGGGCCAAGTGGTGGATGTGGCGCTGTATGAAGCCATCTTCGCCATGATGGAAAGCATGATCCCCGAGTTCGACGTGTTCGGGTTTATCCGTGAGCGCACCGGCAACATCATGCCCGGCATCACCCCGTCCTCGATCCACACCACCGCAGACGGCAAGCATGTGCAGATCGGCGCCAATGGCGATGCGATCTTCAAGCGCTTCATGCGGGTGATCGGCCGTGACGACTTGGCGAGCGACCCTGCACTGGCGAGCAATGACGGGCGTGACGCTCGCCGCGACGAGCTGTATGGCGTGATTGATCGCTGGGTCAATTCGCTGTCGCTCGACCAGGTGATTGAGCACCTGAATAAAGCCGAGGTGCCCGCCAGCCGTATCTACAGCGCCGAAGACATGCTGGGCGACCCGCAATTCCTGGCCCGGGAAATGTTCCTCAAGGCGCAGTTGCCGGGCGGCAAGGACTTCAAGATGCCCGGCATCGTGCCCAAGCTCTCGGATACACCGGGCAGTTGCGAATGGGTCGGCCCGCAACTGGGTGAACACAACAGCCTGGTGCTCAATGCCTTGGGCTACGACGCGGCGGCTATCACTCGCCTGCGCGAGGATGGCGCGATCTGACAAATCCCAGGCAAAAAGAAACCCCGAGCAGTGGGGAGACAACTCGGGGTTAAACGTGGTCTACAAAAAGACCCGCACAGCAAGCGACAAACACCGGAGCACAATGCCTGCTCTTGCTGTTACAAACTCTGACTGACCACCTTGTAGGAAGGTTCCGAAGAAAAATAATGTTTCATGCCAGTGCGCCGCCACGGGTTTGGGAGGCGTTGCGCAAGGCAGCGATGACTGAAGGTTCCAGGCGCCCTTCGGCGATTTTCAGGTCGCGGAGCAGGCAATCCACCACATCCACCAGCGCGCGCTTGTCGCTCAATTGCGCACGATCGACTTCACGTTCAACCACGATGGCGCCACCGGGGTTCTTCACGGTTACCAGGCAGTCGTCGCGCATACCGGCAGAGGTCAGCGTAACCTGATAAGGGCTCAGTGCTTGGCTGAGCAATAGGTTGATACTTTCCATCTCGATCACCACTCAATCATTCGAAAAAGGTTCGAAAAACAAAAATGTCACGAAGAGGCTGACATTCAAGTGACCCGTGCTCAAAGCAGAAAGTTCTACCTTTTGTGTAATCCACTGCTTGAGGAAAACGAGCATGCACGGAAAAGATGACAGAGAAAAAACAACAGCGCACAGGCTAGAATCCCTCGATTGTCCCGGGAGCCTGCCTTGAGAGCTGCGTCTGAACCGCCCTTGCGTATCGTGATTGCCGACGATCACCCGATTTTCCTGATTGGCCTGCGCGCCGTGCTCGAACGTGACGCGCACATCAGCATCGTCGGCGAGGCCAATTCCCCCCAGGCCCTCAGTGCGTTGTTGCAACACTGTGCCTGCGATGTTGTGGTGACCGACTTCATGATGCCCGTCGAGCCCCAGGCCGACGGGCTGCGCTTGATCGAGCAACTGCGCCGGCACTATCCGCACCTGCCCATTGTGGTGGTGACCATGCTCAACAATGCCGGGTTGTTTCATTCCATCCTGGCATTGGGTGTGATGGGCCTGCTGAGCAAGGCCAGCCTGGCCGATGAGCTGCCCCAGGCGATCCGCCAGGTGCGCCAGCAACGCACCTATGTGGCCCAGACCATCCGCCAGGCGCTGAGCCTGGCCGGAGAAGTCGGCGCTGATCGCCTGCATTCCCAGGAGCACCTGTCACCCCGGGAACTGGAGGTGATTCGCCTGTTGGCCAGTGGTATGACGGTGGGCGAGATCGCCGCGCACCTGCATCGCAGCAAGCAGACCGTCAGCGCGCAAAAAGTCAGCGCCATGCGCAAGCTGGGGCTGGCCAACGATGCCGCCCTGTTTATTTACGTGCAGGAACACGGGCTGGCCTAGCCTGGAACGCGATCCATTGCTTGAGCGCCGCGGCGTCCATCGGCCGGGCGATAAAGCAGCCTTGCAGCCACGCCGCGCCCAGTTCGCCCACAGCGTGATAGTCGGCGGCGGTTTCCACGCCGGTGACCACCACGGCAACGTCCAGGCGCGCCGCCATGCTCATGGCGCCCGCCACCACAGCGGCCTTGCGGTCATCATTGGCCATCCCACAGGCAAACGCCGGGGGAATTTTCAGCTCGGTAAAAGGCAGTTCCAGCAAATGCTGCAGGCTGGTGCCGCCCATGCCGAAGTCGCCGATGGACAACTGGCAACCCAACATACGCAAGCGCAGCAAGCCGGTGACATGGGCGCTGTCGGTTTTCAAGGTCGACGTTTCCACCAGCTCCAGCGTCAGGCTATGGGCGGGTACACCGTGCAACTGCAGCAGACCTTGCAGCACCTGGGGAAAGTGCTCGCGCTCCAGCATGCGCCCGGGGATGTTCACGGCCACTGGCAGCACCTGGCCGCTTTCGCCCATCACCTGGTTCGCCAGGCCAAGCGCCTGCTCCAGCACATGCCAGGTAAACGCCTCTTCCATGCCGGCAAACTCCAGCACCGGCAGGAACTCCTCAGGCAGCAACAGCTCACCGTCCGGCAACTGCCAACGCGCCAGCGCCTCCACCCCTTGCAACACACCGGCCTGACTGACGATGGGCTGGTACCAGACCCTGCCACAGGCTGCGATAGTCGCCTGGCTGACATCCGCCGAGGGCGGCAGTTGTTCCCGCTCGCTCAAGCCCAACAGTTGGCGCACGCGCTCCCAGGACAGCACCGGTGGCCCCGGGCGAAAATGTACCTGGCAATCGCTCAGTAGTTGCCCGATCAACTTGGCCGAAGCCGGCTTGGGCAAACACGCCAAGACCTTGAGTCCCAATTGGCAGGCCATGTTCGCCACACCTTCCAGCACGTCGGGCTCGGCGTTGCTGAGCAGGATCAATACTTGGGCCAGGCGGCGTTCCGCCAATTCACGGATCAATTCCAGGCCATCGCCCTGCTCCAGGTACAAATCGCAGATGGCGATATCCACCGGGCCTTTGCTGTCCAGAGACTGGCGGGCGGTTTCGACCGTTTCCGCGGCCCGTACATTGAACACGCCGTTGGCATTGAGCATCTGGTGCAGAGCCATCAGTTGAAACGGGTTGTCTTCGAGGATCAGGACGTTCAGGGATCGCATGGGTAGGGATGTCGGTACAGGGAAAGTCCTGCACAGTAGCCACATGCTGTGGTGTACCCCATAGGACGTGTCCTAAAAGCTTGCTTAAATGTGGGAGGGGCAAGCGCAGCTCTCCTGTGGGAGCTGGCTTGCCTGCGAAGGCGGTGGGCCAGTTCAAGACAGCTCCCACAGGGGATCTTCGTTGCCTTGAGCATTGCATTCGCTTAGCTGATCGGCATTAAGGTGTCAGGCATCCAGATAGGGTTGCAGGTCGCGACGAAACGCCTTGAGCACCTCGGACAAGCGCAGCCAGGGTTCTTCAAGCTCGGCGCCGCGCTGTTCACGGGCGCACTGCTCAAGGGCGACACAAGCCTTGGCCAGTGGCAGTGCGTCCACCAGCGAGCAAATGCCCTTGAGCCGGTGCAGCGATGCATTCAAGCGTGCCACGTCGCGCTCGGCCAGGGCACCCGCCAATACCTCGTGTTCGTGGTCCAGGCTCTTGGCCAGTTCGTGCAACATGCTCTGCAGCACCGGGCCATCGGCCTGGGTCATGGTGCGCAGGGCCTGGATATCGAACGAACGCCGGGGCGCCACGCGGGCCAGCACTTGGGTCCAGTGTTCCAGGGTCACCGGCTTGACCAGCAGCTCATCCATACCGGCGTCCTCGCAGCGGCGTTGTTCATCTTTCATGGCGTTCGCGGTGCAACCCACCAGCGCGCTACGAGGCCTTTGTTCCTCGGCTTCGAGGCGCCGAATCGCGGCACTCAAGGCATAGCCGGACATGCCGGGCATCTGGCAATCGGTGACCAGCACGTCAAAACGCTGCTCACGCCAGCGTTGCAACGCGGCCTCGGCCGACTCCAGGGCGACCACTTGGTGACCGAGGAACTGCAACTGCTGCGCCAGCACCAGGCGGTTGGCCGCCAAATCATCCACCACCAGTACCGACAGGCTACGCCCCGTCGGTGACAACGTTGCGGCGGGCGTTGCCGGCACATCATCGGTGCTGACTCGGTCCAGGCGCAGGTCAATGCACACCACCGTCCCCTCGCCCACCACGCTGTCGAGGTGAATGCTCCCGCCCATCAATTCCACCAGTTGCTTGCAGATACTCAGGCCCAGACCGGTGCCGCCGTGTTGCGCAGCGGTCAGGGCGCTCACTTGGGTAAACGGCTTGAACACCCGCGGCTGTTGCTCGGCGCTGATGCCCGGGCCGCTGTCCTTGACGCACAGGTGCAGGTATTCGCTATCGGTCTCATCCCGTTGGCAGGTCACGCTGAGGTGAACCCCGCCCCGCTCGGTAAATTTGAGCGCATTGCCCAACAGGTTGTGCATCACCTGGCGTAACCGCAGCGGGTCGAACCAGTAATAACCCTGAGCAGCCGGATCAAACGCCAGGGTCAGATGCAGGCCCTTCTTTTGCGCCGTGGCTTCGAACAGGCTCTGGATACCCTCGAAAAAGCGCTTCAACTCAGTGGTCTGTGGCGCCAGCTGCAGGTGGCCGGCTTCGATCTTGGCCAAGTCCAGGCTGTCGCCCATCAGCGCAATCAGCTCACGCGCCGAACGATGGGCCACCTGCAGCGCCTCGGAAACCGGCTGGCCGCTTGCCAGACAACGCTCTTGCTCCAGTTCGAGCAAGCCAATGATGGCAGTCATGGGGGTGCGAATCTCGTGGCTCAAGGCCGAGAGAAATGCACTTTTGGCGTAGTTCGCTTCGTCGGCGGCCTGGCGAGCGTCCATCAACTGGCGCTCCAGGTCTTTGCGTTCGTTGATATCGATCCAACCGCCCAACAATCCCTGCAGACGGCCCTGGGCATCAAAAAAAGGCACGGTCCACTGGTAGACGTGATAACTGCCGCCGTTGAGCTCCAATTGCCGGTCGACAAACAACGGCTGCTGCGTGGCCAATTGCTCCATGTGGCCTTCGTGCAGCCGCGCCGCTGTGGCGTCGGGCACGACCTTGCTCTCCATCAGCGTCAGGCCCTGGATCAGCTCCAGCCGGGTCGCCAATTGCTGTTCATAACTTTTATTGCAGGTCACCAGGCGCCCGTCCAGGTCGCGGACGAACAGCGGGTTGGGCATGCCGTCGAGCAGTGCGCGCTTGAACGCCAACTGGTCATTGAGCCGTTGCTCGGCCTCCAGCCGTTGGTGAATCTGGCGCTTGAGCCGGCTGTTCCACACCAGCGACACCAACACAAACAGCAGCGCCGTGGCCACCGTCCAATAGGCCCATGGCGGTACCCGTTGCCAGGCCGGCAGCGGAATCGCCACGGCACCGATCCAACGCAAGCGCAAGGCACTCAACTCAGCCACCGGCAGCGCCTCCAGGGCTTTATTCAAAATGCTCAGCAACTCAGGCTGGTCCTTGCGCACCGACAGGCAGTTGGACGACCACTTGCCATCGACACTGCGTCCGATACGCAGGCCATCTTCCGGGTAACTCTGCACTTCCACTTCAGTTTGAATGGTAGCGGCCGCCTCGCCCCGTCGTACCAGCTCACGGGCCTGGTTGTAATTGTCCACCAGGCGCAACGTGATGTTCGGATGCGCATGGCGAATATCATTTTCCAATACATGACGTGCCGGCAGCGCCAGCACCTTGCCGTCCAACTGCTTCAAGCCGGTGAGCGGCGCGGCGTCGGCACGCTCGACAAACACCCAGCCGGACCCGCCATACCCATGGCTGAAGTTGAGCACTGTGCTGCGCTCGCGGTTAACGGCCAGGGTCGTGTTCATCTGCGCCCTGCCTGTTTCCAGCCATTCCAGGGTTTGCGCGGTGGAGTGCACCTCTTCAAAGACAAATTGCAAACCGGTCATGCGCGTGATGCGATGCAACAAATCCACATTCAAGCCAACCCAGTGACCCTCCTTATCCTTGAATATGTAGGGAGACATCTGCTGGGCCACCACCACGACATGGGGATGCTCGCGCACCCAGGCCTGTTCCGACGCCGACAACGCAATGCGCTCACCACTGATACCGACGCCGAGCCCGGTGGTCCAGCGCGCGAGGATTTCACGCTGCACCGACTCGTCGAGGCTTGCCAGCGCGCGATTCATCATGGCCCCCAACAACGGATCTGCCTGGCGGGTGGCGAAGGCAAAACCGATGGGCGCCAGCCGGCTCTGCTCCTTGATCTGCAACCCCAGGTAAGGCCGCAGCGACTTATAGGCGCGCACAATCACTTCGTTGCCGATAAACGCATCGACGTCACCTTGCTTCAAGGCTTCGAGGCCGCTGTAGAGGTTGGGGGCGAGCATGATGTGGCTGTCGGGATACGCCGCGTGCACCTTCTGCACGTTGGCGTAGCCGTCGAGCAACACCAGCTTCTTGCCGGCCAGATCGTCGCCTTGGGTATCGTCGCGACGCAGCACCACCACCGAGCGGTCGGGCATGTAGTCCGGGGTGAATTGCAGGCCAGGTACGTCACGCTCGTAACCATTGGCACTGGTGAGTATGTCGATGGTGCCGTTGCGCAGGGCTTCAACCGCCTGGGCGCGCTCGGAAAAGCCCAGCACTTGCATGGGCACACCCAGCCGCGCGCCAACCAGGCTCAAATAATCGGCGCTGATGCCCTGGTAGCGATTGCGGTCGCGGGTGATATCGATCGGCTGGTAATCATCTATCGAGATGCCCACCTTCAGTGTCCGATGCGCCGCCAACCACTGCTGCTCCGTTGGCGCCAGCGGCATAGGTTCAAGCGGGATAAACGCCGGCACCAGTTTGAACGGCAGGCTGACGGCGGCCAGGCTCATGGGCACCTGGATAAGCCACAACAGGCACACCAGCTTCAACGTCCATTGGATCAAAACCTGCACCGGTTGGGTTTCCTTGATTGGGCGACTGGGCAAGTATGGCTCGCCAGAATGAAAAAGCCCGTCACGAGGACGGGCTTGGCCGACTGCAAAAAAAGCTGAATGCATACCTGTAGCAGCCTGATATCCGCCTCATGGTCAGCGGGTGAGTTAGCTGAATGTGGGAGCCGGGCCTGCATCGCAGGCAAGCCAGCTCCCACACAAACCCGCTACCCCATTCTTGATTAGAGCGGCTTGCCCCGATTGCCATGCTGGCTGACGAACGCCTGCACCGCCTTCAGGTCGTTGGCCAACACGGTGCAGCGCTCTTCGCGCTCGAACAGGTCGGTCAAATGCTCCGGCAACTCCAGGGCCTTGCCAATGCCGGCTTTCTCGACCGCTTCCGGGAACTTGACCGGGTGCGCGGTACCGAGGATCACCATTGGAATATCCAGGCTGCGGCGGCATTCGCGGGCGGCTTTCACGCCGATAGCCGTGTGCGGGTCGAGCACTTCGCCGGTCTCGGCATAGACCTGCGCGATGGTTTCGCAGGTCTGCGCATCGTCCACGGCCAGGGAATCGAACAGCTTGCGGGTTTCGGTCCAGCGCTCTTGCTCGACGCTGAAACCGCCACCTTGCTTGAAGCTGTTCATCAACTCGGCCAGGGCTGCGCCGTTACGACCGTGCATGTCGAACAGCAGGCGCTCGAAGTTCGACGACACCATGATGTCCATGGACGGCGACAGCGTGGCATGCAGGGTTTCCTTCACATACTGGTTGCCGCTCATGAAGCGATGCAGGATGTCGTTGCGGTTGGTGGCGACGATCAACTGGTTGATCGGCAGGCCCATGTTGCGCGCCAGGTAACCGGCAAAAATATCGCCGAAGTTGCCGGTAGGCACCGAGAACGACACCGAGCGCGCCGGGCCACCCAACTGCAGCGAAGCGTGGAAGTAGTAGACGATCTGGGCCATGATCCGCGCCCAGTTGATCGAGTTGACCGCCACCAGGCGCGTGCCCTTGAGGAAGCTCTGGTCAGCGAAGCTGTTCTTGACCATTTCCTGGCAGTCATCGAAGTTGCCTTCGATGGCGATGTTGTGGATGTTCTCACCGAAGATGGTGGTCATCTGGCGACGTTGCACTTCCGACACGCGCTTGTGCGGGTGCAGGATGAAGATGTCGACGTTTTCGCAGTGCTTGCACCCTTCGATGGCCGCCGAGCCGGTATCGCCGGAGGTAGCACCGATGATCACCACGCGCTCGCCACGTTTTTCCAGCACGTAGTCGAGCAGGCGACCGAGCAGTTGCAGGGCGAAGTCCTTGAACGCCAGGGTCGGGCCGTGGAACAGCTCCAGTACCCACTCATTGCCGTTCAGTTGGCGCAGGGGCGCGATGGCGTTGTGGGAAAACACGCCATAGGTTTCTTCCAGAATCTTCTTGAAGTCCGCATCCGGAATGCTGCCGGTGACGAACGGGCGCATCACTCGGAAAGCCAGCTCGTGATACGGCAGGCCGGCCCAGGAGGCGATTTCTTCCTGGGTGAAGCGTGGCAGGTTTTCCGGCACATACAAGCCGCCGTCGGTGGCAAGGCCTGCCAGCAGAACGTCTTCGAAATTCAGGGCCGGTGCCTGGCCGCGGGTGCTGATGTAACGCATGACTGGCTCCTCTAAAACATTCTCGAACAGGGGCCGCCGAATGGACGGGGCCCCTGGAACAAATCGGTTAGTTCAAGTGTTCGACGCGAATGCGCACCACCGGGCCGACCACGCCTTGCAGGGCTTCGAGGGCATGGATGGCATCGTTGATGTGCTGTTCGAGCACGCGGTGGGTCAGCAGGATCATCGGCACCTGGCCGTTTTGCTCCTCGACTTCCTTCTGCATGATCGATTCGATGTTGATACCGCGCTCCGACAGGATGCTGGCCACCTGGGCCAACACGCCTGGATGGTCCTGGGCCTGGATGCGCAGGTAGTAGGCACTTTCGCAGGCTTCGATCGGCAGGATCGGGTGGGCCGACAGCGAGTCCGGCTGGAAGGCCAGGTGCGGCACGCGGTTTTCCGGGTCGCTGGTCATGGCGCGAACCACGTCCACCAGGTCGGCGATCACCGACGACGCGGTCGGCTCCATGCCGGCACCGGCGCCGTAGAACAAGGTGGAACCGGCGGCGTCGCCGTTGACCATCACCGCGTTCATCACGCCATTGACGTTGGCGATCAGGCGGTCGGCCGGGATCAGCGTCGGGTGAACCCGCAACTCGATGCCCGCCGAGGTGCTGCGCGCCACGCCCAGGTGCTTGATACGGTAGCCCAGGGCTTCGGCGTAGTTGACGTCGGCGGTGGTCAGCTTGGTGATGCCTTCGGTGTAAGCCTTGTCGAACTGCAGCGGGATACCGAAGGCGATGGACGCCAGGATGGTCAGCTTGTGAGCCGCGTCGATGCCTTCCACGTCGAACGTCGGGTCGGCTTCGGCGTAACCCAGGGCCTGGGCTTCGGCCAGCACGTCTTCGAAGGTACGGCCCTTCTCGCGCATTTCGGTGAGGATGAAGTTACCGGTGCCGTTGATGATGCCGGCTACCCAGTTGATGCGGTTGGCGGACAGGCCTTCACGGATCGCCTTGATCACCGGGATACCACCGGCCACCGCGGCTTCGAACGCCACGATCACGCCCTTCTCGCGGGCCTTGGCGAAGATCTCGTTGCCGTGCACGGCGATGAGCGCCTTGTTGGCGGTGACCACGTGCTTGCCGTTCTCGATGGCCTTGAGCACCAGCTCGCGGGCCACGGTGTAGCCGCCTACCAGCTCGATAACGATATCGATCTCAGGGTTGGTGGCCACGGCGAACACATCGTTGGTAATCGCAATACCGGTCGTTTCGAACTGGGGCTTTGGCGAACGCGTGGCAATCTGCGCCACTTCAATCCCGCGACCTGCGCGGCGGGAAATTTCTTCAGCGTTACGCTGAAGTACGTTGAAGGTACCGCCACCGACGGTCCCTAACCCACAGATGCCTACTTTGACCGGTTTCACTGAAGAACTCCCCATGAAACGGCCGACGCTAGGTCGGCCGTGAAAACAGCCGCACAACTGCGGCTCTCAATTAATGACTCGCCGACGGTTCGGCGGGCCATGATCGTCAAAGGCTCAACGATAAATGCTTACTTGGCACCCAGTGCCAGTTTGGCAACTTGCGGCGCCGGCTGGTAGCCCGGAATCACCTGGCCGTCGGCCAAAACGATGGCCGGTGTACCGTTCACACCAATGGACTGGCCCAGGGCGAACTGCTTGGAAACCGGGTTGGCGCATTTGGCCGATTTGATTTCCTTGCCGTCGACCATCTTGTCCATGGCCGCTTTCTTGTCGGCCGAGCACCACACCGCCTGCAACTGCTCGTCACCCGGCGAACCCAGGCCCTGGCGCGGGAAAGCGACGTAGCGCACTTCCACGCCCAGCTTGTTCAGTGCCGGGATTTCAGCGTGCAGCTTGTGGCAGTACGGGCACGTGGTGTCGGTGAACACGGTGATATGGGTCTTGGTTTCGCCAATGGCGGGGTAAACCACGGTTTCAGCCACCGGGATGCCGTTGATCAGCTTCGACACGCCCAGGCGCTCGGCCTTCTCGGTCAGGTTGACCGGCTTGCCATCCTTGAGCTGGAACAGGTAGCCCTGGACGATGTACTGGCCATCGGCACTGGCGTACAGCACGCGGCTACCCTTGAGCTTGACTTCATACAGGCCGGCCATGGGGCTGGCGCTGATGCTTTCGATCGGGGTGTCGAGCGCCAGGTTGGCCAGGCTCTTGCGAATGGTCTGCTCGGCCGCATCATCGGCGACCGCAAAGGTGGAAACCAACGCAATGGCTGCGGCGGCAATAATCTGGGTCAAGCGCATGGGAACTCCTGAAGGCAGAGGCAGGGACGGGAGCAGAATACTGATCTGGAACACAACGGGTGCCGTCCCCTTCGCGAACCGGCAAAGCCTACCACAGTTGGGCGGGAGGGCAGACCGCGACAGCTAAAATGGGCCATTTCTGACGGTTTTATCCGCGCGGGTGGTGCTTGGCGTGCATGTCCTGCAAACGTGCGCGTGCCACATGGGTGTAGATCTGGGTTGTGGATAAGTCGCTGTGCCCAAGCAGCATTTGCACTACGCGCAAATCCGCACCGTGGTTGAGCAAGTGGGTGGCGAACGCATGGCGCAAGGTGTGGGGTGACAGCGCTTTGCCGATCCCGGCCACTTTGGCCTGGTGCTTGATGCGGTGCCAGAAGGTCTGGCGGGTCATCTGCTCGCCGCGCTGGCTGGGGAACAGCACGTCGCTGGGGCGCCCACCCAGCAGTTCGTGGCGCGCATCGCGCATGTAGCGCTCGACCCACACAATCGCCTCCTCGCCCATCGGCACCAGCCGCTCCTTGCTGCCCTTGCCCATCACGCGCAACACGCCTTGGCGCAGGTTGACCTGTTCCAGGGTCAGGCTGATCAGTTCGGTGACGCGCAGGCCGCAGGCATACAGCACCTCCAGCATGGCACGGTCGCGCTGGCCGATGGCCTCGCTCAGGTCCGGGGCCGCGAGCAGGGCATCGACGTCGGCTTCCGACAAGGATTTGGGCAACGGCCTGCCGAGTTGCGGCATGTCGATTTGCAGGGTCGGGTCGACGGCAATGAGTTTTTCCCGCAGCAGGTAGCGATAAAAGCCACGCACGCCGGAGAGGAATCGGGCAGTGGAGCGCGGTTTGTAGTCCTGCTCCAGGCGCCAGGCCAGGTGATCGAGGATCAGCTCGCGCCCGGCATTGATCAGTTCGAGGTTTTTTTCCTGCAGCCAGCCGTTGAACAGCGCCAGGTCGCTGCGGTACGCCTGGCGTGTGTTGTCCGACAGGCCTTTTTCTAACCAGAGGGCGTCGAGGAAGCGGTCGATCAGGGGATGGTCAATGGCAGGCATGGGCACTCAAGCGACTTAGCACAAGGCAATACGCGTATTATTTAAGGACTGTGACAAGAGCCATTAGTCTTTCATAGCCCGCTATTTCAAGGAACAGGAAGCTTTAATGAACGAACAACAGATTTTGTTGGCTTTTGGCGGCATTGGCGTGGCCGCACTCGGCTGCCAGTGGCTGGCCTGGCGCCTGAAACTGCCAGCGATTCTGTTTCTCCTGCTGAGCGGGATTCTGGCAGGGCCGATACTCGGATGGCTCGACCCGCAGGAAATGTTCGGCCCTCTGTTGATGCCATTGGTGTCGCTGGCAGTGGCGCTGATCCTGTTTGAGGGCAGCCTGACCCTGCACCTGTCGGAATGGAAGGAAATCGGCAGCGTCGTCCACCGGCTGGTCACCGTCGGCGCCCTCTCGACCTGGGCGGTGATCACCCTGGCCACCCACTGGCTGCTGGGCTTCGACTGGATGCTGGCGCTGCTGTTCGGCACCCTGACACTGGTCACCGGCCCGACGGTGATCGTGCCCATGTTGCGTGTGGTGCGCCCCAAAGCCTCCATCGCCAATATCCTGCGCTGGGAAGGCATCGTCATCGACCCGATTGGCGCACTGCTGGCGGTAGTGGTGTATAGCTTCATCATCGCCAGTGCGTCGGGCGATGGTTTGAGCCACAGCCTGCTGACCTTCGGCGGCGTCATCCTCTGCGGCAGCCTGTTCGGCATCGCCGGTGGCTGGGTACTGGGGCAGATCATGCGCCGCCAGTGGTTGCCGGAATACCTGCACAACCTGGCGACACTGGCGGGCGTGCTGGGCATCTTCATTGCCTCCAACCAAGTGATGCATGAGTCCGGCCTGCTGGCGGTCACGCTGATGGGCATGTGGATGGCAAACATGAAAGGCGTGGATGTACGGCACATCCTGCACTTCAAGGAAAACCTCAGCGTGTTGCTGATTTCCGGGCTGTTCATCCTACTGGCGGCGCGCCTGGACCTGAACGCCATGATCGCCCTGGGCCCGTTCGTGTTGATCCTGCTGTTGATCATCCAATTCATTGCACGCCCGTTGAACGTGGCGCTTTCGACCTTTGGCTCGGGGTTGAACTGGCGCGAGCGCGCACTGCTGGCCTGGATCGCCCCACGGGGCATTGTGGCGGCGGCGGTGTCAGCGATCTTTGCGATCCGTCTGGATGAGGCTGGCCACGAAGGCGCGTTGTTGCTCGTTCCGCTGACCTTCGCGGTGATCATCGGCACCGTGGTGCTGCAAAGCGCCACGGCACGCCCCTTAGCCCGCCTGCTGAAAGTCGCCGAGCCGGCGCCCAGCGGCTTCCTGATCGTGGGTGCGAACGGCCCGGCGCGGGCACTCGGCAAGGCGTTGCAGCAATTGGGCAGCCGCGTGTTACTGACGGATTCCAGCTGGGAAAACATCCGCGCCAGTCGTATGGAAGGCTTGCCTACGTACTTCGGCAACCCGGCCTCCCAGCATGCCGAGTCCCATCTGGACCTGGTCGGCCTGGGGCATCTGCTCGCGCTCTCGCCTTCTGGCGAACTGAATGCCTTGGCCACCATGCGTTTTCGCCATGACTTCGGCCATCGCCTGTTCGCCCTGGCCAGCAGCCAGGAAAACCGCCGCACCGACAAACACAAGGCCAGCCACGAACATCGCGGGCACTTGCTGGGCAGCCAACCCTTGAGCTACACCAAGTTGGCCAGCCTGCTGGGCCAAGGCGCCGAGCTCTACAGCACCAGCCTCACCGACGGCTTTGGCTGGGAGCAGTACCAGGCGTTGCACGGGGAGCGCGCCACCTTGCTGTTTGCCCGGGACACCAGCGGCTGGGTGCACGTGGTCTCGCCCGAGAGCAATTTGAAGCCTGTAGCGGGCTGGACCTTGCTGGCGGTCATTCAACCGCAGGCCAGTACCACCGAGTAATCAGTCAACAAAGCCAGGCAGTACCGGGACAGGGCGTTTATCTGCGTCAATCGCGACGAAGCTGAACACGCCCTGGATCGCCTTTTCACGGCCATCAGCGCTCATGCTCTCGACGAACACTTCAACCTCGACCTTGAGGCTGGTGTTGCCGACCTTGATCACCCGACCGATCAGCTCAACGATAGAGCCGGCCGGGATCGCGTGGTTGAAGTCGATACGGTCGGTGGAGACTGTCACCAAAGGCAAGCGACAGAAACGCGTGGCGGTGATGAACGACACTTCGTCCATCCATGCCAGGGCGGTGCCGCCGAACAGGGTGTTGTGGTGGTTGGTGGTGGGCGGGAACACGGCCTTGGTCACGTGCGTGACGGACAGGTTGGTGCGGCGCTGGATTTCTTCGAGGCGGGTGGTCATGGGTCAATACCGGCAGATAGGCAAATTTCAGGCACAAAAAAGCAGCCCGTAGGCTGCTTTTTTCTGCATCGGGAAGCTGGACTTAAGCCAGTTTTTCCTTGATGCGAGCTGCTTTACCGGACAGGTCACGCAGGTAGTACAGCTTGGCTTTACGTACGTCACCGCGACGCTTGACGGCCATGCTGTCGATTTGCGGGCTGTAGGTCTGGAAAGTACGCTCTACGCCAACACCGTTGGAGATTTTACGAACAGTGAAAGCACTGTTCACACCACGGTTACGCTTGGCGATTACCACACCTTCGAACGCTTGCAGACGCGAACGGTCGCCTTCCTTCACTTTCACCTGAACGACAATAGTGTCGCCCGGGGCAAAGGTAGGGATCTCTTTGGTCATCTGCTCTGCTTCGAGTGCAAGGATGATTTTGTTAGTCATGCTGTGCTCCTAAGGTAAGTCAATGGACCTACCATCGATACGTTGTTAACTATCGTCCCGCGCGAGGATGTATTCCTCGAGCAGCTTCTTCTCTTCTCCAGAAAGCGAGCGGCTTTCCAGAAGATCGGCGCGTCGTTCATAGGTCCGACCAAGGGACTGCTGTAAACGCCAACGCCGGATGTGTGCGTGATTGCCACTTAGCAATACGTCGGGAACACGCTGATCCACATACACCTCCGGACGGGTGTAGTGCGGGCAATCCAGCAAACCATCCGTGAAGGAATCTTCCTCCGCGGAGTCCGCATGCCCTAAAGCTCCGGGCAGCAGTCGTGTAACCGCATCTATCAGGACCATCGCCGGCAGCTCGCCGCCAGACAGGACATAGTCCCCAATCGACCACTCTTCATCGACATGAGCTTCAATAAAACGCTCGTCAATGCCTTCATAGCGACCGGCAATCAGGATCAAACTTTCCTCATTCGCCAGTTCGCGTACCGCCGCCTGTTTCAGCTGACGGCCTTGAGGGGACAGGTAAATTACCTTCGCCTTCTCCCCGGCGGCTGCCTTGGCCTGAACCAACGCGTCTTCCAGGGGCTTGATCTTCATCACCATGCCCGGGCCACCGCCAAATGGGCGATCGTCCACAGTGTGATGTCGATCCGTCGTGTAGTCTCGCGGGTTCCAACAGGTGAGCTGCAACAGCCCCTGTTTCACCGCCCGACTGGTGATGCCGTACTCGCTGATGGCGGAAAACATCTCGGGAAACAAACTGATCACTTCAATGCGCAAATTAGCCACGCTTAGAAGTCCGCGTCCCATTCCACCTTCATCTCGCCCGCGGCCAGGTCGACGGCCAACACGCATTGCTCGGTATAGGGCAACAGGCGTTCACGGTCATCCAGGCTGCCAGCGCAAGGCTTGACCACCATTACATCATTGGCGCCGGTTTCCAGAAGATGATCGATTTTCCCCAGCAATTGCCCGAGTTGATCAATAACCTTCAGACCTTCCAGCTGGTACCAGTAGTACTCGCCGTCGGTCAATTCAGGGAACAGGTTGCGCGGCACGCAGATCTCATAACCGGCCAGAAGACGAGCTTCTTCACGATCATCAAGACCCTTGAGCTTTGCGACCAGGAACTTGTCGCTCCCGCGTCCACTGACCAGCTCGACCTGTTTCACACTCCCTTCGCGCTTGAGCGTCCAGGTTTTGTACTGCAACAGGTTTTCAGTCGGATCAGTAAAGGAATACACCTTCACTTCGCCGCGAACGCCATGAACAGAGTAAATCTTGCCGATAACGATCAAATCATCAGCAACAGCTGGCGTCGCGTTCATATTGCTCAGGCTGCGGCCTTAGCCGAGTCCTTCAACAGTTTTGCAACGCGCTCGGATGGCTGTGCGCCAACGCTCAGCCAGTAGGCTACGCGCTCTTGGTTCACGGACAGACGAACTTCTTGACCACGAGCAACAGGGTTGAAGAAACCAACCTGTTCCTTGTGCGAACCGTCACGCGGGTTGCGGCTGTCGGTTACGGTCAAGTGGTAAAACGGGCGCTTTTTGGAGCCGCCAAGGGCAAGACGGATTGTTAGCATGTGAACATCGTTCCTGTAGTCGGTGCTGCAAATCTAAATGCACAGCGGGCATAGGTGCCCGAAAGGCCGCATATTCTAAGGAATATCCGGACTTTTGCAAATGTCTTTTTCTGGCGCCTATCAGCGTGCCATTCAGATCTGCTATAGAGCCGTCGGTTAAAACGGCGAGTCAGCGCCCGCCAACGGCGGGTTTGCTGGAGATCCCACATCCCTGTGGGTCGGAGCGGGAGCTGGGCTCCCACTCGAATACTTTACATTTTAGGCATGCCGCCGCCGGGCAACATACCGCCCATGCCGCGCATCATCTTGGCCATACCGCCCTTGGCGGAGAATTTCTTCATCATCTTCTGCATCTGCTTGTGCTGCTTGATCAAGCGACCGATGTCCTGCACCTGGGTGCCGGAACCCATGGCGATCCGGCGTTTGCGCGAACCGCTGATCAGCTCAGGGTCGCGGCGCTCGGCCGGGGTCATGGAATTGATGATGGCTTCCATCTGCTTGAACTGTTTCTCTGCCGCGCCCTGGGCGTTGCCCATTTGCGCCAGGTTCACACCGCCGATGTTGGGCAGCTTGTCCATCAGGCCGCCGAGGCCGCCCATGTTCTTCATCTGTTGCAGCTGGTCGCGGAAGTCTTCGAGATCGAAGCCCTTGCCCTTCTTCAGCTTCTTGGCCAGTTTGTCGGCCTTGTCCTTGTCGAGTGTGGCTTCGGCCTGCTCGATCAGGCTGAGCACGTCACCCATGCCGAGGATGCGCGAGGCGATACGCTCAGGGTGGAACGGCTCGAGCGCTTCGCTCTTCTCGCCCATACCGATGAACTTGATCGGCTTGCCAGTAATGGCACGTACCGACAGCGCGGCACCGCCACGGGCGTCGCCGTCGACCTTGGTGAGGATCACGCCGGTCAGCGGCAGTGCGTCACCAAAAGCCTTGGCGGTGTTGGCCGCATCCTGGCCGGTCATGGCGTCGACCACGAACAGGGTCTCGACCGGGTTGATCGCGGCATGCAGCGCCTTGATCTCGCCCATCATCTCTTCGTCGATGTGCAGGCGACCGGCGGTATCGACGATGACCACGTCGATGAACTTGAGCTTGGCTTCTTTAATAGCCGCGTTGGCGATGTCGACCGGCTTCTGGCTCAGGTCGGACGGGAAGAAGGTCACGCCCACTTCGCCCGCGAGCATTTCCAACTGCTTGATGGCCGCCGGACGGTACACGTCGGCCGATACCACCATCACGGATTTCTTCTTGCGCTCTTTAAGGAAGCGCGCCAGTTTGCCGGCGGTGGTGGTTTTACCCGCACCTTGCAGGCCCGCCATCAGCACGACGGCTGGCGGCACGGCACTGAGGTTCAAGTCTTCGTTGGCCGCGCCCATCAGGCTTTCGAGTTCGGCCTGGACGATCTTCACAAAGGCCTGGCCCGGGGTCAGGCTGCGGGACACTTCGGTGCCGACCGCACGCTCCTTGACCGAGTTGACGAAGTCCTTCACCACTGGCAAGGCCACGTCGGCTTCCAGCAACGCCATGCGCACTTCACGCAGGGTGTCTTTAATATTGTCCTCGGTCAGCTTGGCCTTGCCGGTAACGTGGCGCAGCGTCTGCGAGAGACGGTCAGTCAAGTTTTCAAACATGCGCGATCCTTTCAGGCCCTACTCATCGAAATGCAGGTAGACCGAGGTAATGGCGGCCCAGGCTCTGGCAAATCGCTATTAATCACAGCGCTCGGCGAGCCTGCGGCATGGGCAGGTCGCGGATTATAGCGAAGACTGCGCCCATGCACACCCGCTGTCTGGCCCGGGAGTCTTTCTTGCAGCGCAGGTGTGTGCCAAACTCAACGCCTTTCGGGCTTGCCTACCAGGATTTATGCTCCCCTTGTCACCCAGTTTGCTACCCAGCCTCGCCGCCGCCATTTTATATGCCGCTGCGACTCTCTATCAGGGCACTCGTCTGGCCCAAGGCACCAAAGCGGACAAACGTCTGCTCGTCGGCCTTGGCGTGCTGGCTCTGCTGGCCCATGCCGCCAGCCTGTTCACCCACCTGATGACCCCGGTCGGCCTGGGCCTGGACTTTTTCAGCGCCGCCAGCCTGATCGCCGCGGCCGTCATCGCGCTGACGCTGCTGGCCTGCTACCGGATTCCGGTGGAGAACCTGCTGGTGCTGCTATTCCCCCTGGGAATGCTCACGGTGCTGCTGGCGCAGTTCACCCCCACCGGCACCGTACAGGTGATCGACGAGGAGCCGGGCATCCTCGCCCACATCCTGCTGTCGATCCTCGCCTACGGCATGTTCACCATCGCGGTGTTCCAGGCCCTGCTCCTGCTGCTGCAGGATCACCAGCTCAAGCACAAGCATCCGTCCGGGCTGATCAAGAACTTCCCGCCGCTGCAAACCATGGAAAGCCTGCTGTTCGGGTTCCTGTGGGCCGGCTGGACCCTGCTGTCGCTGTCGCTGATCTCCGGCTGGCTGTTCGTCGAAAACCTGTTTGCCCAGCACCTGGTCCATAAAACCTTGCTGGCGTGCCTGGCCTGGGTCGTGTTCAGCGTGCTGCTGTGGGGACGCAACCGCCTCGGCTGGCGTGGGCACAAGGCCATCCGCTGGACCCTGGCCGGTTTCTGCCTGTTGATGCTGGCCTATTTCGGCAGCAAGCTGGTTCGCGAATACATCCTGCATATCTGACGGGCAGTGATCATGGACAACTTGCCCTTAGGGCCGATGCTCGCCGTAATTGCCCTGCTGATTCTATGGGCAGCACTGTTTACCGCCATTGAAGCCGCGCAACAACACCTGCTGGCGCTACGCCCTGGCACACGCCAGGGCGACAAGGCGGCCGCACGCCTGAGCTTCCCGCGCCATAGCCTGATCCTGTGCAACAGCCTGTGCCGCGCCGCCGTGGTGATTCTCTGCACCCTGCTGGCGATCTATGCCTGGGCAGAGAACGGGCCCTGGCTAGGCTGGCTGATTTCCTGCGCAGGGCTGCTGGTGCTGGCCGACTACCTGCCTCGCACCCTGGCTACCCGTCACCCCCAAGCAGTGCTGGGCTTTGGCAATACATTGCTGGGCGTGCCGCTGAAAATCCTTTACCCGCTGGCCTGGCTGCTCAATGGCATCAGCCAGCTGTTATTGCGCCCGTTTGCGCGCAAATCCGGCGTGGTGAAAAACAGCGACGAGCCCCTGCCCGACCATGATGACGACCCACAGCCCGACACCGACGCCGACCGCATTCCCGGCCTGCCCGGTATCCATGCCCTGGACAACATCACGGTCAACGACATCCTGGTGCCGCGCAGCGAAGTGGACGGCATCAACCTTGATGAGTCGATAGAAGACATCATCGAACAGTTGCGCACCTCGCCGCGCACCCGCCTGCCCGTGTTCCACAGCGACATCAACCAGGTGCAGGCCGTGCTCAATACCCGGCAGATCCAACACCTGCTGCCCGACGCCAGCCTGACCAAAGAGGCCCTGCTCGCCGCCTGCCACGAGCCTTACTTCGTGCCGGAAAGCACGCCGTTGCAGCTGCAACTGCTGAATTTCCACAAACAGCAGCGGCGCCTGGGCATGGTGGTGGACGAGTATGGTGAAGTGCTGGGCATCGTCACCCTGGAAGATATTCTGGAAGAGATCGTCGGCGAGTTCGAAAGCGATCAGGCGCTGGATAACCCGCATATCGAAGCCCAGCCCGATGGTCGCTACATCATCGACGGTGCTGCCTCGATCCGTGAACTGAACAAGAGCCTGGGCTGGCACCTGCCCAGCGACGGCCCCAAGACCCTCAACGGCCTGGTGACCGAGGCGCTGGAAACCATTCCCGATTGCGCGGTATGCCTGAAAGTCGGCCGCTATCGCCTGGAAATCCTCGAGACCGAGGACAACCGGGTGAGCAAGGTGTTGATCTGGCATACCAGCCGTGTGCCGGTTGCCGCCTGACCTCAACAGGCTCAACCCGGTCAATGTGGGAGCTGGCTTGTGTGGGAGCCGGGCTTGCCCGCGATGCAGGCGCTTAGGGGTGTCAGTCACACCGCAGTGATGCTATCGCAGGCAAGCCAGCTCCCACATTGATCCAGTTCCAGGCCATAGATCCTCGCCAGCCCCTTGTTGGATCCTTAGGCCCCTTCCTATAATCCCTGCGGCTTACCCAAGCCCCGCCCGACCGCGTGCTATCCGCACCCAGCGTGTCCTGGCACCGCCTTACCATGTCCGACCGGTGTTTGCTCCCATCCCGAGCCGCCCCGCGCACAGCCCTGATCCATGGGTGTTCGACCAATAATAATCCGCGTCCAAACGCGCAATAACCGTCAGGGATAACGTCATGAGCACCACCTACCAAGAGGCTGCGAGCGCCGCACCTGCCAACTCGACCGCCCGCGTCGCCACCGCGAGCATCGTCGGCACCGCCATTGAGTTCTACGATTTCTACATCTACGCCACGGCTGCCGCCCTGGTGATCGGCCCGGTGTTCTTCCCACAGACCTCCGGCACCGCGCAGATGCTGGCATCGTTCCTGACCTTCGGTATCGCTTTTATCGCCCGCCCTCTGGGGTCGGCGTTGTTCGGTCACTTCGGTGACCGTATCGGCCGTAAATCAACCCTCGTGGCTTCACTGCTACTGATGGGTGTATGTACTACCCTGATCGGCTTGCTGCCGGGCTACGACAGCATCGGTGCCTGGGCGCCGATTCTCTTGTGTGTCTTGCGTTTCGGCCAAGGCCTCGGCCTGGGTGGGGAATGGGGCGGCGCGGCCTTGCTGGCGACCGAGAATGCCCCCAAGGGCAAGCGCGCCTGGTTCGGCATGTTCCCGCAACTGGGCCCGTCGATAGGCTTCCTGGCGGCCAACGGCTTGTTCCTGATTTTGGCCATGAGCCTGAATGACGAGCAATTTCGCAGCTGGGGCTGGCGCATTCCGTTCATCCTCAGCGCCGCACTGGTGATGGTGGGCCTGTATGCACGCCTCAAGTTGCATGAGACGCCGGTGTTCGCCAATGCAGTGGCCACGGAAAAACCAGTGAAAGTGCCGCTGGTGGAACTGTTCAGCCAGCATTGGCTGCCGGTACTGCTGGGCGCCGCGTCGATGGTGGTGTGCTATGCGCTGTTCTATATCACCACGGCGTTTTCGTTGAGCTACGGCGTTTCCACCTTGGGCTACAGCCGTGAAACCTTCCTCGGCCTGCTGTGTTTCGCGGTGCTGTTCATGGGGCTGGCGACACCGCTGGCCGCCCTGGCCAGTGATCGCTACGGGCGCAAGCCGGTGCTGATTGTCGGCGCGGTCCTGGCGATTCTGTCGGGCTTTACCATGGAGCCGCTGCTGACCCATGGCTCGACCTGGGCCGTAGCGCTGTTTCTGGCGTTGGAGCTGTTTTTGATGGGCGTGACCTTCGCACCGATGGGCGCCCTGCTGCCGGAATTGTTCCCGACCCGCGTGCGTTATACCGGCGCATCGGCAGCGTATAACCTGGGTGGGATCGTGGGGGCCTCGGCGGCGCCGTTCTTCGCGACCAAGCTGGTGGCGATGGGTGGTTTGAGTTATGTCGGAGGATATGTATCGGCGGCCGCGTTGCTGAGTTTGATTGCGGTGCTGTGCCTGAAAGAGACGCGGGATAACGACTTGAACAAGGTCGCCTGATAGACCGCTATCGCAGACAAGCCAGCTCCCACATTTGATTGGGTTCACATATTTTGATGTGTGAATGCTTTCTAATGTGGGAGCTGGCTTGCCTGCGATAGACGCGACGGGGTTTTAGAGCTCTACAACAACTGCTTGGGAAGCACGGGTCGCCTTGGCCCGAGCCGCTTCAATCGACTCATCCCGCGCCAGTGCCACGCCCATGCGGCGCTGGCCGTTCACTTCAGGTTTGCCAAACAGACGCAACGCTGTATCCGGCTCGCTCAGCGCGGCGCCGAGGTTGGCGAATGCAGTCTGGGTGGACTGCCCTTCCACCAGGATCACCGCCGACGCCGAAGGCCCGAACTGACGGATCAATGGGATCGGCAGGCCGAGAATGGCGCGCGCGTGCAAGGCAAACTGCGACAGGTCCTGGGAAATCAGGGTCACCAGGCCAGTGTCATGGGGGCGCGGCGACACTTCGCTGAACCACACCTGATCGCCCTTGATGAACAATTCCACGCCAAACAAGCCACGGCCACCCAAGGCTTCGGTCACGGCTTTGGCAACGCGCTCGGACTCTGCCAGGGCAATCGGGCTCATGGCCTGCGGCTGCCAGGACTCCTGATAGTCGCCCTTCTCCTGGCGATGGCCCACCGGCGCGCAGAAAGTGGTACCGCCGATGTGGCGCACGGTCAGCAGGGTGATTTCGTAGTCGAAGTCGATAAAGCCTTCGATGATCACCCGGCCCTTGCCGGCACGCCCGCCTTCCTGGGCGTAATCCCAGGCTTTCTGCACGTCGTCGGCGCTGCGCAACAGGCTCTGGCCCTTGCCCGACGAACTCATCACCGGCTTGACCACGCAAGGGAAACCCAGGTCCTGGACGGCCTTGCTGTAGTCTTCGAAGGTATCGGCGAAGTGGTACGGCGAGGTCGGCAGGTCCAGTTCTTCGGCGGCCAGGCGACGAATGCCTTCACGGTTCATGGTCAGCGAAGTGGCACGGGCGGTCGGGATGACGGTAAAGCCTTCGGCCTCCAGTTCCACCAGGGTGGCGGTGGCGATGGCTTCGATTTCCGGCACGATAAAGTGCGGCTTCTCCGCCTCGATGACCGCACGCAGCGCCGCGCCGTCGAGCATGTTGACCACATGGCTACGGTGCGCCACCTGCATGGCCGGCGCATTGGCGTAGCGATCCACGGCAATCACTTCAACGCCCAGGCGCTGCAGTTCGATTACCACTTCCTTGCCCAGCTCACCGCAGCCACACAGCAAAACGCGGGTCGCGGTTGGCGACAATGGAGTTCCGATTCGGGTCATCTCAGGTCCTCAGGGGAGCGGATCATGGGGGAGAAAGGCCGGCATTTTACATGAACTGTAAAAATTGGCCTCAGTTGGCGACAGCCCGCCGGCGGATACGCCAGGCCATGATCAGCCAGACCACGGTGACACCGGCGAACTTGGACACCAACGCCGTGCCCGCCACCGCCGGCGTCAGTGCGCCGATCAGGCCGAAAAAGATAAAGGTATCGAGGGGAATGCTCAGCGCCGAACTTATCCACAGGCGGTCATGCAGCGGGCGTTTGGTGATACTGAACACCAGCCAGTCGATGCACTCGGACACCGCAAACGCCGTAGCGCTGGCCAGGGCGATGGACGGGTCGGAGGTGATATAGGAAAGCACCAGCGCCGCGAGCATGGCGATGATTGCGCCATGGCCGAAGCGGGTTTGCACCATATCACGCAGGATAAATACCAGGCCACCCCAGGCGGACCAGATGACGTCCAGGTGTGGGGCGGTGGAGAAGGCGAAGTTGATCAGCACGACGCTGCTGATATAGGCGATCAGGAAAAACATGGAGGATGGACCTGTGGGCAATGCCGCACAGGGTACACAATTACAAGGAGGTCGTCTGGCAGGGCCTCATCGCAGCATAGGTATCTACACAACTTCGGCACGACGCTAAATCTGTGGCGAGGGAGCTTGCTCCCGTGACGGCCTGGCAGCCGACACAGATATAACTGATGCCCCGCGATCCAATGTGGGAGCTGGCTTGCCTGCGAAGACGGCCTGACAGTCAACACAGTTGGACCGTGTACATATCCATTCCTGAGGTAACGGCCACTTAGGGTTCCGCCCTGACGGCGGCTCACTTTGCAAAAGCGGCAAAGTAAGCAAAACGCTCTTGCCCCACCACTCGGCACCTCGCTTAGGCTCGGTGTGCCCGTAATCCGCCAGTGATTTGGGGGGCCGCCGCCACGCGCCATCCATGGCGCGGGGCGGCTAAACCGGCATCCCTGCCGGTTTACCCCCCAAATCCCTGTCGAATTCCGGCCAGCGTGGTTTAACGGGGCGCCTAAGATCAAAAGCAGATCAAGAGCGGCTCGCTTCGCATCGTGGTTACCGTTGAGCTAACAGAGTTATGTAGATACCTATGCTCATCGCAGGCAAGCCAGCTCCCACATTTGAAGGTACTCACACATCAAGGGTGGGAGCTGGCTTGCCTGCTATAAGGCCTGTCAGGCGCCAGATTTCCCAGGGGTCATCCACACCATCCCACTCGCCACCGCCCGCTCATGGCACAACCCCAGCACCACCCGGCGCTCGGCGTTGTCCATGCGGCTCCAGCGCGTAATCTCATCCACATTGCGCTGGCAGCCGGTGCAGATATCGTCATCATCCAGCGCACAAATGCTGACGCAGGGCGAGGCGACCGGTCGTTCAATCGTGCTCATTCCTGCTGCTCAGCCAGGTCACGGGCATAACGCTGCGAGTTATGCACATAGTGCGCGGCGCTGGCTTCGAGCATGCGCTTTTGCGCCTCGGTCAGCTCACGCACCACTTTGCCTGGCGAGCCCATGACCAGCGAGCCATCGGGAATTTCCTTGCCCTCACCGATCAGCGAGTTGGCGCCGATGATGCAGTGCTTGCCGATCTTGGCGCCATTGAGGATCACTGCGTTGATGCCGATCAAGCTGTAATCGTCGACGGTGCAGCCGTGCAGCATGGCGTTATGACCAATGGTCACGCCGGTGCCGAGGGTCAGCGGGTAACCCATGTCGGTGTGCATCACGCTGCCGTCCTGCACGTTGCTGTTCTTGCCGATCAGGATCAGCTCGTTATCGCCACGCAACACCGCGTTGAACCAGACGTTGGCGCCCTCCTCCAGCTTGACCTTGCCCACCAGCGTGGCATTCGGTGCAACCCAACTGTGGGGATGGGTCTCGACGCGGGCGTCGCCCAGGCGGTATTTCATGGTTTTTCCTCACGGCATGCCATTTGAACGATGGCTTATAGATTGATGAAGCTCTTGGGCGGCTGGTGCAGGCTGATTTTGGCATCGTCATAGAGCAGGTTGATCAGCTCGACGATCATGATTGCCGTCAGCCCCCAGATTTTGTATTCGCCGAACCTGTAGCTTGGCACGTACCAACTACGGCCCTGGTAATCAATGCGGTGGGTATGTTCGCGCGGGTCCTGTCGGAAAAAGTCCAAAGGCACACTGAAAACGGCGGCAATCTCGGCGTCGTTGGCCAGGTATTCGACGTAATCGGGGATCACGCCCACATACGGCGTTACGCGGATGCCGTGCAGGGAAATCAGCGGGCTCAACGGGCCGATGACTTCAACCAGCCCCGGCGGCAGGCCGATTTCTTCTTCGGCTTCGCGCAAGGCGGTAAAGATCAGGTCCGGGTCTTCGGGGTCGCGGCGCCCGCCGGGAAAGGCCACTTCGCCACCGTGGGTCGACAGGCCGCTGGCGCGCAGGGTCAGGATCAGCTCGGGTTCGTCACTGCGGGTAACCGGCACCAGCACCGCAGCCTCGGGGAAACGCCCGTCGGTTTCCAGGGTGTGGGGGGTGTGGTTGCTTACCCGGCGAAGTAGCTCGTCCAGCATGAGTCATCTCGGTCTGTTGGCTACCTTGCATCATGCACCAAAGCGTGCGAGCGCCCAACCCCAAAACCGCAGCGCTGTCGCGAAACGACAACTTGCAGGAACGCCCGGCACCGAGCCAAGATGTGCCCATTGTCCAGGAACCCCAGCATGAATTTCTGCAGCCAGTGCGGCAAACCGGTAACCCAACGCATTCCCGAAGGCGACGCACGCCTGCGCTATGTATGCGACCACTGCTCGACCATTCATTACCAGAATCCCAATATCGTCGCCGGTACCGTGCCGGTATGGGGCGACCAAGTGCTGCTGTGCCGCCGCGCCATCGAGCCACGCCTGGGTTACTGGACCCTGCCCGCCGGCTTTATGGAAAATGGCGAGACCGTCGAACAGGCCGCCATGCGTGAAACCCTGGAGGAAGCCTGCGCCCGGGTGCGCAACCTGAGCCTCTATACCCTGATCAATGTGCCGCACATCAGCCAGGTGCATGTCTTCTACCGCGCCGAACTGATCGACCTGGACTTCGCCGCAGGCCAGGAGAGCCTGGAAGTGAGGCTGTTCGACGAAGCCGATATCCCTTGGTCCGAGCTGGCTTTCCGCACAGTCGGGCGTACCTTAGAATGCTTCTTCGCTGACCGTCGCCAACAGGCGTACCCGGTACGTAGCGAATCAGTGCCACCGCTGTCCAAGCCCGCCCAATAACAAGCCGGCCAATGTCGCCAAAGGGATACCGTTTCAATGCGTTGGTTGCTTGCTCTGATCTGCCTGTCGTTCGCCACGCTGTCCCCGGCCTCCACGGTGCAAACCCTTGGTGGTAAAACGGTCGAGAAAGTCCTGGTACTCAAGTCCGCCCACCAGTTGCAGCTGATCAACGACGGCAAGCCGTTCAAGACCTATCGCATTTCCCTGGGCAAGAACCCCAAGGGCCACAAGCTGATCGAAGGTGACCGCCGCACGCCCGAAGGCCTCTACTGGATCGACTGGCGCAAGACCAGCGACCGCTTCAACCTGGCCATGCACATCTCCTATCCCAATATCAGCGACGCCGCCCGCGCCCGCCGCGAAGGCGTAAAGCCGGGCAGCATGATCATGATCCACGGCACCCCCGACACCGAAGACTACCCGGAACAGTGGTTCCACACCCTGGACTGGACCGACGGCTGCATCGGCATGCGCAATGTGGATATGCGCGAAGTGTGGAACCTGGTCAAAGACGGCACCCTCATCGAGATTCGGCCGTAATCGCGTGCCGTTCGTAAAATAATTCGAAAATAATTCCTGTCCCAGGCAGCACCCGCCGGTGAATACCAGTTCACCGCGCGGGACCCTGCACTTGTGCGCGCAATAAAGACCTCTCTAATACCACTTGATACCAAGCCCCATTAAAGCGCCCTGAAACCGGGATTTGCACCGTTTTGGTAGCATTGACATGGTATTTAAGTGGTATTAGTTTTCGGCCATTACCGGGCGACAACATTCCAATAACGCATCGGAAACCTGACAGATGAATCCCATCCTGGCCCTGCGCCCCGACGACAAGCAGTCCACGCCGCTGTACCTGCAACTGGCCCGCAGCCTTGAAGCAGCAATCCATGCCGGCCAGTGGAAATCCGAGCAGGCCCTGCCTTCGGAACGCGCCCTCAGCGAGCAGTTGAGCATCTCGCGGGTCACCGCCCGTAAAGCGCTGGAAGTGTTGCTGGCTCAAGGGCTGATCCGTCGCAGCCAAGGCTCCGGCACTTTCATTACGCCGCGCCTGGAACAACCCTTGTCGCGCCTGTCGGGGTTCAGCGAAATGCTGCGGCTCAAGGGGTTTGTGCCGTCGTCCCAGTGGCTGGAGCGCGACATAACCCCGCCAACCCACGAAGAACTGATCCGCCTGGGCCTCTCGCCCACCGACAAAGTGGCGCGCCTCAAGCGCCTGCGCAAAGCCGACGACACGGTGATGGCGATTGAAATGACCGCCATGCCGGCCTCGGTGCTGCCCCATCCCCAGGCCATCGGCAATTCGTTGTACGAATACCTGGAAAGCATCGGCAAGCCCATCGTGCGCGCCTTGCAGCATATCCAGGCGATCAATGCCTCGGATGAGTTCGCCGCGCTGGTCGGCATCGCCCCCGGCACCGCCATGCTGCTGATGACCCGCGTGGGCTACACCGCCGACAACACGCCGATTGAGATCACCGACACCTACTGCCGCAACGACTACTACGACTTTGTCGCAGAGCTGCGCCGCCATGACTACTCCGCCTGAATGCGAACTTAGAGAACTGCCCATGACTGAAGACAATATCCTCACGCCCAGCGGCTGGATGCGTGGTCGCCTGGTGCATGAGCACGGCAAGGTTGTCGCCATTGACGGCACGCCGTGCGACCCGGCCGACAACGACCTTCCGTACCTGCTGCCGGGCTTTATAGACCTGCACGTACACGGCGGTGGCGGCGCGGACATCATGGAAGGTGCGGGTGCCTTCGAGACTATCACCCGTACCCACGTACGTTTCGGCACCACCTCGCTGCTGGCCACAACCATGACGGCACCGGTGGAAGAAATCTCCCGCGTGCTCGGTGAACTGGGCAGCTTCTGCGAACAACGCCCCGTGGGCAGTGCGCGGGTGCTGGGCGTGCATTTGGAAGGGCCCTACATTAACCCCGGCAAACTCGGCGCCCAACCCAACTTCGCCCACACCGCGTTGATGCAGGAAGTGGAAGCCTACCTGCGCCTGGCGCCGATCCGGGTGATCACCATCGCCCCGGAAATCGCCGGCCACGACGGCCTGATCCGCGCCCTCAGCCAACGCGGCGTGCGCATGCAGATCGGCCACACCCTGGGCAGCTATGAAGAAGGCGTTGCCGCCCTGGCCGCTGGCGCCACCAGTTTCACCCACTTATACAACGCCATGAGCCCGCTGCATCACCGCGAACCCGGCATCGTCGGCGCCGCGTTGGCCCACGCCCAGTACGCCGAGCTGATCCCGGACTTGCTGCATGTGCACCCTGGTGCCATGCGCGTGGCCCTGCGCTCGATCCCGTGCCTGTACTGCGTGACCGATTCCACCGCCGCCGCCGGCATGCCCGATGGCGAATACAAGCTGGGCAGCCACACCGTGACCAAATGCCTGGGCGGCGTGCGCCTGGCCGACGGCACCCTGGCCGGCAGCACCCTGACCATGGATCAGGCGCTGCGCAACCTGGTGAAAATCGGCCTGCCCATCAGTGAAGCCTCACAACGCCTGTCGCAATTTCCTGCGGACTACCTGGGCCTGGAAGAACGCGGCCGCCTGCAACCGGGCAGCTTTGCCGACTGCGTGCGTCTGGACCGCTCCCTGACACTCACCGACGTAATGGTCGAAGGAGACACCATTGACTTCAAAAATGCTTGAAGAGGCCCTGGCCTCCTGCGACGCCGTCGCGGCCCAACTGCAACGCCTGGACCCGATGCTGGAAGAAGTCGCCGGCCGCCTGCGCCGCCAGCCGCCGCAAGTGGCGATGACCATCGCCCGCGGCAGCTCCGACCATGCCGCCAGTTACTTCGCCTACCTGGCCATGCAACACGTGGGCATCCCGGTGGCGTCGTTGCCGATGTCGGTGGTGACCCTGTTGCAGGCGCCGATGAAAGTCAGCGGCCAGGTGGCGTTTGGTTTCTCCCAATCGGGGCAGAGCCCGGACCTGGTCAACAGTCTGCGCTTGTTGCGCAAGCGTGGTGCCTTGAGCATCTCGCTGGTCAATGCCGAAGACTCACCGCTGGAAGCCGCGTGTGAATTTCATGTGCCGCTGTGCGCCGGGCCGGAACTCAGTGTGGCCGCCACCAAGAGCTTTATCGCCACCCTCAGCGCCAGTGCGCAGTTGATCGGCCACTGGAATCAAGAAGCCGACTTGCTGCAAGCCTGTCAGGCCTTGCCCGAGGGCCTGCGTGACGCCGCCAGACAGGATTGGCGCCTGGCCGTCGACGCCCTCAAAGGCAGCCAGCGCTTGATGGTGATCGGCCGTGGCGCCGGGTTTGCCATCGCCCAGGAAGCCGCGCTCAAGCTCAAGGAAACCTCGGCGATCCAGGCCGAAGCCTTCAGCAGCGCCGAAGTGCGCCACGGGCCGATGGCCTTGATCGACGAAAACTACCCCCTACTGGTGTTCGCCCCACGCGGCGCCGAGCAGGCCGGCCTGTTGAGCCTGGCCGCCGATATGCGCCAACGCGGTGCTCGCGTGTTGCTGGCTGCGCCGGACGATATCGCCGAACGCGACCTGACGCTGAGCCGCGCCGAACACCCGAGCCTGGACCCGATCCTGGCGATCCAGAGCTTCTACGTGATGGCCGCCGGCCTGGCGCAGGCACGGGGCATGGACCCGGACCAGCCGCGCCACCTGAGCAAAGTCACCCGCACGCACTAAAGCGGCGTTTTCCTGATGAGTACCGTGCCCATGCCCAACAACAATAATCCATTGACCTTCAGCGCCCCCTTGAGTGGGCCGGTGCTGGCCCTGAACCGCGTCCCCGACGAAGTGTTCGCCAGCGGCGCCATGGGCGACGGTATTGCTATCGACCCGTTGAACGATTGCCTGCAGGCACCCTGTGACGGCGTGATCATCCACGTCGCGCGCACCGGGCACGCCCTGACCATCCGTGCTGATAACGGTGCCGAAGTACTGATGCATGTGGGCATCGACACCGTGGAGCTCAATGGCGAAGGCTTTGCCTTGCTGGTGAAGGACGGCGCACGGGTGAGCGAGGGTCAGCCGTTAGTGCAGTTTGATCTGGACCGCATCGCGCGCCAGTGCAAGAGCCTGGTGAGCCTGATCATCCTGACCAACAGTGACCGCTTTGAGCTGACGCCAGTGGCGCTGAAGACGGTCAAGATCGGTGAGCCGTTGCTGCAGATTGCTGCGCGCACCACCACTACCGCCCAAGCAGCTGTGGATAACTCCAGCATCGAGGCCAGCGCCAGCGTACGCATTACCCATCGAGGCGGTTTGCATGCACGCCCTGCCGCCCTGATCCGCAAGACCGCCCAGGGTTTCAGCAGCCAGTCGCACCTGCACTTCGCTGATAAATCGGCGTCGTGCGACAGCCTGATTGGCTTGATGGGCCTGGGCATCGGCGAAGGCGACGAAGTGCGGGTGAGTTGCCGTGGCCAAGACGCAGAGGCGGCGTTGCAAGGGCTGGTCGCAGCGCTATCCGTGGCGGTCAGCGAAGCCCATCACGCCCCGGTAGCCACTGCTGCGCCACGTCGCGCCAGTGTGGAAGCCGATGTACTGCAAGGCGTTTGTGCAGCGCCCGGCCTGGTGTGCGGGCCACTGTTCCGCCTGTCCGGCATCGAGCTGCCCGAAGACACCGGCGACCATAGCGCCGACGAACAACAGCAGCGCCTCGACACGGCACTGGAGCAGGTGCGTGACGAAATCCGTAGCACCCTCGACCATGCCCGCCAACGCAAGAATGTCGAGGAAGAAGACATCTTCGCCGCTCACCTTGCACTGCTCGAAGACCCGGCGCTGCTGGAAGCGGCCACCGACGCCATCGCCCACGGCAGCGCTGCCACCCACGCCTGGCGTGATGCGATCCAGGCCCAGTGCGCCGTGCTGTTGGCGTTGGGCAAGCCGTTGTTTGCCGAGCGCGCCAACGATCTTCGCGACCTGCAACAACGCGTATTGCGGGCCTTGCTGGGTGAGGCCTGGCACTTTGAGTTACCCGCCGGCTCGATTGTCAGCGCCCATGAACTGACCCCGTCAGACTTGCTGCAACTGAGTGAACAGCAGGCCGCCGGTATCTGCATGGCCGAAGGCGGCGCCACGTCCCACGTCGCGATTCTTGCCCGAGGTAAAGGCTTGCCCTGCGTGGTCGCACTCGGTGCCGAGGTACTGGATGTGCCTCAGGGCCAACGCGTGGTGCTGGACGCCATCAATGGCCGCCTGGAACTGGCCCCTACCGATGCGCGCCATGCTGAAGTGCACCAGATACGCGACGCGCAAAAACTGCGTCGCCAGCAACAGCAGGCCCAAGCGCAACAACCGGCACGTACCCGCGACGGTGTGAGCATTGAAATCGCCGCCAATGTTGCTTCCAGCAGCGAGGCCCAGGTGGCGTTTGAAAACGGTGCCGATGGCGTCGGCCTGCTGCGCACCGAATTCCTTTTCGTCGACCGCCGTACCGCGCCGGATGAGCAGGAACAGCGCCAGGCTTATCAGGCCGTATTGGATGCCATGGGCGACAAGTCGGTGATCATCCGCACCATCGACGTGGGCGGCGACAAGCAGCTCGACTATTTGCCGCTGCCAATCGAGGCCAACCCGGTGTTGGGCCTGCGCGGTATTCGCATGGCCCAGGTGCGTCCGGAACTGCTCGACCAGCAACTGCGTGCCCTGTTGCTAGTCTCGCCGCTGGCGCGTTGCCGCATCCTGTTGCCGATGGTCAGCGAGGTGGATGAACTGCTGCAGATTCGCCAGCGCCTGGATGAACTGTGCGCCGAGTTGGGTTTGAGCCAGCGCCCCGAACTGGGGGTGATGATCGAAGTGCCCGCCGCTGCGCTGATGGCTGAACAGCTGGCCGAACATGCGGACTTTTTGTCCATCGGCACCAATGACCTGTCCCAGTACACCCTGGCCATGGACCGCGACCACGCAGGCCTGGCCGCGCGCGTCGATGCGCTGCACCCGGCCTTGCTGCGGCTGATCGCGCAAACCTGCGCCGGTGCGGCGAAACACGGGCGTTGGGTCGGCGTGTGCGGTGCGTTGGCCTCTGACCCGCTGGCCACGCCGGTACTGGTCGGCCTGGGCGTCACCGAGCTGTCGGTGAGCCCGCCGCAGATCGGAGAGATCAAGGACCGCGTTCGCCATCTGGACGCGGCGCAATGCCGGCAGCTGAGCCAGGAACTGCTCAACCTGAGCAGCGCCAAGGCCGTTCGCCAAGCCTGTCAACACCACTGGCCGCTGAGCTGAAAACAACAAGAATAGGGAGACACGCCATGTACCAACACTTTATCGAAGGCCTGCAACGCCTGGGCCGCGCCTTGATGCTGCCGATCGCGATCCTGCCGATCGCCGGCTTGCTGCTGCGCCTGGGCGACACCGACTTGCTCAACATCGCGGTGATGCACGATGCCGGCCAGGCGATCTTCGCCAACCTGGCGCTGATCTTCGCCATCGGCATTGCCGTGGGGTTTGCCCGTGACAACAACGGCACTGCGGGCCTGGCCGGGGCGATTGGTTACCTGGTGATGATCTCCACGCTCAAGGTGATGGACACCACCATCAACATGGGCATGCTCGCCGGTATCGCCAGCGGCTTGATGGCCGGTGGGCTGTACAACCGCTTCAAGGACATCAAGTTGCCGGAGTACCTGGCGTTCTTCGGTGGGCGGCGGTTTGTGCCGATTGTCACCGGGTTCAGCGCGGTGGGCCTGGGCGTGATTTTCGGCCTGATCTGGCCCCCGATCCAGCACGGCATCAACAGCTTCGGCGTGCTGTTGATGGAAAGCGGCAGCCTCGGTGCGTTCGTGTTTGGCGTGTTCAACCGCCTGCTGATCGTCACTGGCTTGCATCACATCCTTAACAACATGGCGTGGTTCGTGTTCGGCAGCTTCACCGACCCGGTAACCGGCGCGGTGGTCACGGGCGACCTGACCCGCTACTTTGCCGGCGACCCCAAAGGCGGCCAGTTCATGACCGGCATGTTCCCGGTGATGCTGTTCGGCTTGCCCGCGGCGTGTCTGGCGATGTACCGCAATGCGTTGCCTGAGCGGCGCAAAGTGATGGGCGGGATCTTCCTGTCGATGGCGCTGACCTCGTTCCTCACCGGGGTGACCGAGCCGATTGAATTTGCCTTCATGTTCCTGGCGCCCTTCCTGTACCTGATTCACGCACTGCTCACCGGCCTGTCGATGGCGGTCACCGACCTGCTGAATATCCACCTGGGCTTTACCTTCTCCGGTGGGTTTATCGACATGGTGCTGGGTTGGGGCAAGTCCACCAATGGCTGGTTGGTGGTACCGGTGGGCTTGGCTTACTCGGTGATCTACTACACGGTATTCAGCTACTGCATCCGCCGCTTCAACCTGAAGACGCCGGGCCGTGAAGACATCCAGGTGGTGCAGGCCGAAGCGATGAGTGATAACCAGCGGGCTACGGCTTATATCCAGGCGTTGGGCGGCGCCGAGAACTTACTGAGTGTGGGTGCTTGTACTACGCGGCTGCGCCTGGACATGGTGGATCGCAACAAGGCGGTGGATGCAGAGTTGAAAGCGCTGGGTGCCATGGCTGTGGTTCGGCCGGGTAACGGCGGCAGTTTGCAGGTGGTGGTCGGGCCGATGGCCGATAGCATTGCTGATGAAATTCGCTTGGCGATGCCAGGGTTTGTTGCCGCAGCGCCTGTAGCGGTTGAGCCTGTGGATAAGCCCGTGACGGTGAATGTGCAGGAGGCCGAGAAATGGCTGAATGCGCTGGGTGGCCGGGGGAATGTAAGGTATCTGGAAGCGGTGGCGATGACCCGGCTGCGGGTGGAATTGGGGGATGATTCGCGGTTGTCTGAGGCTCAGCTCACTGCGCTCGGTTGCCAGGGTGTGAGTCAGCTTGAGAGCGGTGTTTGGCACCTGTTGATGGGTGACAAGGCGTCGGGGTTGGGTGAAGCGTTGGAGCGGTTGGTGACTCGCCCGATCAACGCCTGATATCCCCTGTGGCGAGGGAGCTTGCTCCCGTTGGGCTGCGCAGCGGCCCCAAAAATCCTGGGAGCGCTTCGCACTCCAGCGGGAGCAAGCTCCCTCGCCACAGAGTGTGGTGTATTCAGTTACTGGCGGGTACTTCGTGTAGATCCAGTACTCGATCCACCATCAACTGAATGCCCTCCACTATCCGATGAATCCCTAGCACCGCATCACGGTGCGGGCCGTCGATTTCAAAAGCCAGATTACCCGCCAGTGCCTGTACGGATGCCAGGTCTTCGGAGGCGTTGGCGAGCAGGGTTTCGCTGTTCAGGCAGCTTAGGACGGTGAAGATTTGGTCGGTGGGCAGGGAGTCAGATGGGGGATTTGGGCTGTCTTTGATCATGGTAAACCTCTGGTGTGAAGTAAGAACTACCAGCATCACTTGCAGATGATGGGTGGCAGCTGTGTGCGGGCCTGCAAGACCGAGAGTCACCAGCAAGTCTCGGTAGACCCGAAGGTCTCCCGCACACAGCCGCCATAAATGGCGACCATGAAAAAGCGCCGCAATTATAAAGGCGCTTGTGACTAACTGGTGAGGTTTCGGCGGGCTTGCAGTCCCGGTCACTGAATTGGCAGCGACTCGAGAAGGTTAGTTGTGCGAGTTCCGACGGACAACCTGAAAGGCTTGTCGGAAATCTCCGAAAACTGAAGACATCGCAAACAGCAAAAACCCGGACTAAGCCGGGTTCTTTGATAGCTATCTATACCTAGGCAGACGCCGCACGCTGTTCGGCTTCATAGTGGCGGGTCTGAAAAGGCATCAAGGTCTGAACCTTCAAACCCAGCCCCTCACTTAATCCCCAGGACATTGCCAGTTCGTCACAACGACTGCGCAACGCAACAGCGCCTTGGGATTTCACGTATTGCTTTGAGGCTGAGAACAGTTCAAGCGCCTTCAACGCTTCCTTTACCCGACTATCGGTCGCACACGAAAAGCGTGTGAAGCGCTCAAGCAAATAGCCTGCGCGACGAAGCTCTACCTCACTGGAGTGCTCCTGAATGAACGCCCTCACCTCGCCCACAAGATTCGTATCCGAATACCACACAGCTTTCGCTGCACTGACCAAGGCAGCATCATCAGCCTGATTCAAGGGGCTTTTGACCAGTGTGTCCAAGGCGGACGAGAGGACCGGACCGTTAAAGGGCTTCGCCATCTGCAGTCTCCAGATAATCGTGCAAGATATTGGTCAGTATGGATCTGGGTGGCTCTTTGTTGCCAACATACATATCAATCGCCTGCAATGCCAGCTGACGGAGCTCAGCGGTCACTATGAAGCCAGCCCTGAGCAACGCCATGATGTCATCTACATCCTGATCAGTGGCTCTGCCCAATTTGGAGATTGCAATGTCGATAGGCGCAGCTACATGAAGATGCAGCGCAGATTCAAGAGGAAACTCTTCCAGGGGAATACTTCGCTCCCAGTAGTCTTCGTGGAGCGGACCAAAGCTAGTGTTGTATTGGAGGTCATAGTTCAGCTCCATGACACGGCCAGACTGCTCATCGAAAAACTGTTCTGGAAACTCTGCAAGCAATGTTCGTAGGCGCAGCGTGTCCTGAGTATTTGCGCAATAAATCTCCGCATCCACGTCCGTGGACACACGGTGGTGGGTATATAAATGAACAGCACAACCACCGAATACAATGACCTGGACCGCGCCCGGACTGGCGCCTTCGAGCGTCAATTCCATTTCAATGGATCTGAACATTGAAATCAGAGCTTGCCCTAGCGCAGAGCTGGTATTGAGGCGAGGAACAACGAAATCTGGAATTTGCATATTGAATTTCAAACCGTACGCAAGATCATTGCTGGACGGGTCTTGAATTCAAGCCCCGATCACTGAGTTATCAGCGACCGATTGAGGCTAGGGAGACAGGTTCCGAGGGACAACCTGAAAGGCTTGTCGGAAAGTTCTGAGGCGCTTGCGCCGACGCCATCGCAGGCAAGCCAGCTCCCACATGGGATTGATGTATGGTCTGACAACTGGGCCAAATGTGGGAGTTGGCTTGCCTGCGATTGGCATTTACAACCAACAAAAAACCCGCTGACCAAACTGGCCCAGCGGGTTTCTTGTTTACACAATTAACGAATCAAAAATCCGCCAACTGCCACACCTCATACGCAGGTGTCTCATAGGGATGGCTGAGCTTCAACGCAGCCACAGCGGCCACGATCAATTCATCTGCCACCACCAACTCAACCTTCCACTCTTCAACTACTTCAACCTGGCCCACCTGCCCGATAAACGGCTGACTGCCGTCCAAGGCGCGGAATTGGCCCTGGCCCAGCACTTGCCAGGCGCAGCTGTCGTAGTCGCCGATGCGCCCGCCGCCAGCGGTGAAGACGGCGGTTTTCACCGTCTCCACATGGCTGTCGGGCACGAAGAAGGCGAGCTTGTACACGGCCTTAGTTCACCCACACGCGAGCGTTGCGGAACATGCGCATCCAGGCGCCGTCTTCGTTCCACTCTTCCGGACGCCACGAGTTCTGCACGGCGCGGAACACGCGCTCCGGGTGCGGCATCATGATGGTCACGCGGCCGTCGCGGCTGGTAAGGCCGGTGATCCCGCGCGGCGAGCCGTTCGGGTTGGCCGGGTAGCTTTCGGTGACCTTGCCGTGGTTGTCGACGAAACGCAGGGCTACGGTGCCGGACAGGTCGGCTTCAAGCAGCGCTTCTTCGCTGCTGAATTCGGCGTGGCCTTCACCATGGGCGATGGCGATTGGCATACGCGAACCGGCCATGCCCTGCAGGAAGATCGAGTTGGACTCCTGCACCTGCACCATGGCGACACGGGCTTCGAACTGCTCGGAACGGTTACGCACAAAGTGCGGCCAGAACTCGCTGCCCGGGATCAGTTCGCTGAGGTTGGACATCATCTGGCAACCGTTGCACACACCCAGGGTAAAGCTGTCGTTGCGTTCGAAGAAGCCCTGGAACGCATCGCGGGCACGGCTGTTGAACAGGGCCGACTTGGCCCAGCCTTCACCGGCACCCAGCACGTCGCCGTAGGAGAAACCACCGCAGGCCACCAGGCCTTTGAACTCGTTGAGGTCAACGCGACCGGCGAGGATGTCGCTCATGTGCACGTCGATCGCATTGAAGCCGGCGCGATCAAACGCCGCGGCCATTTCCACCTGGCCGTTGACGCCCTGCTCACGCAGTACGGCAACTTGTGGACGAATGCCCTTCTTGATGTAAGGCGCGGCGATGTCCTGGTTGACGTCGAAGCTGAGCATGGTGCTCAGGCCCGGGTTGTCTTCTTCCAGGATCACGTCGAATTCCTGCTCGGCGCAGTCGGCGTTGTCGCGCAGACGCTGGATCTGGTAGCTGGTCTCGGCCCACTGGCGTTGCAGCAAGCGGCGCTGACCGGTAAAGACCGTGTCGCCGTTGAAGGAGATATTGACTTCGCCGTTGTTGATCGGCTGGCCAATCACCGCCACGCACTCGGCCAGGCCAGCGGCGCTGAACTGCGCGAGCACGTCTGGGGTCGCGTCCTGGCGTACCTGGATCACTGCACCCAACTCTTCGTTGAACAGGATGCCGTTGATTTCGGCAGCATCCTCGGCAACGCTGTCGAGCACGATGTTCAGGCCGCAGTGACCGGCGAAGGCCATTTCGACAACGCTGGTCAGCAAACCACCGTCGGAACGGTCGTGGTAAGCCAGCAGATGGCCGTCGGCGTTGAGGCCCTGGATCACGGCAAAGAAGGCCTTGAGGTCTTCGGCGTCGTCGACGTCCGGAGCCTGTTTGCCGAGCTTGCCATGGGTTTGCGCCAGGATCGAAGCGCCCATGCGGTTCTGGCCACGGCCCAGGTCGATCAGGATCAGGTCGGTGGTACCCTTGTCCATGCGCAGTTGCGGGGTCAGGGTCTGGCGGATGTCGGTGACCGGCGCAAAACCGGTGACGATCAGCGACAGCGGCGACGTGACGCTCTTGTCGGTGCCGTCTTCGTTCCAGCGGGTGGCCATGGACATGGAGTCCTTGCCCACCGGAATGGTGATACCCAGTTCCGGGCACAGCTCCATGCCGACAGCTTTGACCGTGTCGTACAGGCGCGCATCTTCACCTGGGTGGCCGGCAGCGGACATCCAGTTGGCCGACAACTTGATGTCGGACAGCTTGCCGATACGCGAGGCCGCGATGTTGGTGAGGGTTTCACCAATGGCCATGCGACCCGACGCCGGAGCGTCCAGCAGGGCCAGCGGTGTGCGCTCGCCCATGGCCATGGCTTCACCGGTGTACACGTCGAAGCTGGTGGCGGTGACGGCAACGTCGGCGACCGGCACCTGCCATGGACCGACCATTTGGTCACGGGCAACCAGGCCGGTGATGGTGCGGTCGCCGATGGTGATCAGGAAGCTTTTGCTCGCCACGGCCGGATGGTGCAGCACGCGTTCGATGCTGTTGGCCAGGTCCAGCGTGCTTGGGTCGAAATCATCGCCCAGCTCGCTTTCACGTACCGCCGAACGGTGCATGCGCGGGGCCTTGCCCAGCAGCACTTCCAATGGCATGTCCACCGGGCTGTTGCCGAAGTGGCTGTCGGTGACGGTCAGTTGCGGCTCGGCAGTAGCTTCGCCGACCACGGCAAACGGGCAACGCTCGCGTTCGCAGATGGCCTGGAAGCGTGCGAAGTCTTCAGGACCGACGGCCAGTACGTAGCGTTCCTGGGATTCGTTGCTCCAGATTTCGTGCGGGGCCATACCCGGCTCGTCGTTTGGAATGTTGCGCAGTTCGAAACGGCCACCACGGTCGCCATCGTTGACCAGTTCCGGGAAGGCGTTGGACAAACCGCCGGCGCCGACGTCGTGGATGAAGCTGATCGGGTTCTTGTCACCCAACTGCCAGCAACGGTCGATGACTTCCTGGCAGCGGCGCTCCATCTCAGGGTTTTCGCGCTGTACGGAAGCGAAGTCCAGGTCGGCCGAGCTGGTGCCGGTGGCCATGGAAGAGGCCGCACCGCCGCCCAGGCCGATCAGCATCGCCGGGCCGCCGAGCACGATCAGCTTGGAGCCGACCAGAATCTCGCCTTTCTTGACGTGCTCTTCACGGATGTTGCCCATGCCGCCAGCCAACATGATCGGCTTGTGGTAGCCGCGCACTTCATCGCCACGCGGGGTGGTGATGGACTGCTCGAAGGTCCGGAAGTAGCCGGTGAGCGCCGGGCGCCCGAATTCGTTGTTGAACGCGGCGCCGCCCAGCGGGCCTTCGATCATGATGTCCAGCGCGGTGACGATGCGCTCAGGCTTGCCGTACGGCACTTCCCACGGCTGTTCGAAGCCCGGGATCTGCAGGTTGGACACGGTGAAACCGGTGAGGCCCGCCTTGGGCTTGGCACCACGGCCGGTGGCGCCTTCGTCACGGATTTCGCCGCCCGAACCGGTGGCTGCGCCCGGGAACGGGGCAATCGCGGTCGGGTGGTTGTGGGTTTCAACCTTCATCAGGATGTGCACCGGCTCCTGCACCGCGCCGTACTGGCGGGTTTCCGGGTCCGGGAAGAAGCGACCGGCGACGGAGCCGACAATGACCGAGGCGTTGTCCTTATAAGCCGACAAAACGCCTTCGCTGTGCATCACGTAGGTGTTCTTGATCATGCCGAACAGGCTTTTTTCCTGGCTTTGGCCGTCGATGTCCCAACTGGCGTTGAAGATCTTGTGACGGCAGTGCTCGGAGTTGGCCTGGGCGAACATCATCAGTTCGATGTCGTGAGGGTTGCGCTTCAAGCCGGTGAAGGCGTTGACCAGATAGTCGATCTCGTCTTCGGCCAGGGCCAGGCCCAGCTCGGTGTTGGCCTTCTCGAGGGCGGCACGGCCACCGCCCAGCACGTCGATCGCGGTGAGCGGCTTGGGTTCGGCGTGGCTGAACAGGCCGGCAGCCTGTTCCAACTGGCTGACGATGATCTGGGTCATGCGGTCGTGCAGGCTGCTGGCGATCAGCTCGGCTTCGGCATCGCTGAACTGGCCAGCGACGTAAAAGGCGATCCCCCGCTCCAGGCGCTGGATTTTATCCAGGCCGCAGTTGCGGGCGATGTCGCTGGCCTTGCTCGACCAGGGCGAGATGGTGCCGAACCGTGGCAGAACCAGGAACAAGCGGCCAGTCGGCTCTTGAACGGGAACGCTTGGGCCGTACTTCAGAAGGCGTGCCAGCACTTGCTGTTCGTCGGCGGTCAAGACGCCGGTTACGTCGGCGAAGTGAGCAAATTCAGCGTACAGGCCTGTAACAGCTGGAACCTTCTGGCTCAGTTGCTCAAGGAGTTTGCTGTGGCGAAAGGCAGAAAGGGCAGGAGCGCCGCGCAGGATCAACATCTTCGGGACAGCCTCGGGAAGGGGTGTGCTTTGAGGCCGTGCATTCTAGCGTAAACCTTCGCCAACGGCACCCGAAACGCTACCGGTGGCCGCCGCCGAACGTCAGTTGGCACGCTTTGCCTGCGATCACGGCGTTATCCAGGGTATTGGGCGCAGTTATTTTAACCGTCACAATCGCTCGCCAAGCCCCGTTTCTGCGGGCTGCAGCACAGTTTTACGCTGGCTAGCAGACAAGTGCGCCGCTGTCGAGATATGGCGCCGTGAGCCGTTTGCGTATACTGCGCAGATGTTCTTCCCAACTGTTTCGCGCCTGCGATGCGTCAAATGGCTCATCGCCACCTTGCTCTTCCTGATGCTCAGTGCCTGTGTTGATAAACCCAGCACACTGGAGCGAATCAAGGAGGATGGCGTATTGCGGGTGGTCACTCGCAACAGTCCCGCTACGTATTTCCAGGATCGCAACGGCGAAACCGGCTTCGAATACGAACTGGTCAAGCGCTTTGCCGATGACTTGGGAGTGAAGCTGGAAATCGAGACGGCCGACAACCTCGACGACCTGTTCAGCCGGCTGGGCAAACCCAATGGCCCGGTACTCGCCGCCGCCGGCCTGGTGAGCAGCGACCAGCGCCAGCAGCAGGTGCGCTTCTCCCACCCGTACCTTGAAGTCACCCCACAGATCATCTACCGCAACGGCCAATCGCGCCCCACCAACGCCGCCGACCTGGTGGGCAAGAAGATCATGGTGCTCAAGGGCAGCACGCACGCCGAACAACTGGCGGCGCTGAAAAAACAGAACCCGGCGATTGAGTACGAAGAATCCGACGCGGTGGAAGTGGTGGATTTGCTGCGCATGGTCGACGAAGGGCAAATCGACCTGACCCTGGTGGACTCCAACGAAGTCGCCATGAACCAGGTGTACTTCCCCAACGTGCGCGTGGCCTTCGACCTCGGCAATGCCAGCAATCAAAGCTGGGCCGTGGCGGCAGGCGACGACAACAGCCTGCTCAACGAAATCAACAGCTATCTGGACAAGGTCGAGAAGAACGGCACCTTGCAGCGTCTGAAGGACCGCTACTACGGGCACGTCGATGTCCTCGGCTATGTCGGCGCCTACACCTTTGCCCAGCACTTGCAACAACGCCTGCCCAAGTACGAGAAGCACTTTCGCGCCTATGCCAAGGCCGAGAAAGTCGATTGGCGGTTACTGGCAGCCATTGGCTATCAGGAATCGCTGTGGCAACCCACGGTCACATCCAAGACCGGCGTGCGCGGCCTGATGATGCTGACCCAGAACACCGCGCAAGCCATGGGCGTGTCCAACCGCCTGGACCCCAAGCAGAGCATCATGGGCGGCGCCAAGTACCTGGCCCGGATCAAGGATGAGCTGGACGACAAGATCGCCGAGCCCGACCGCACCTGGTTCGCCCTCGCCGCCTACAACGTGGGCACCGGCCATCTGGACGACGCGCGCATCCTGGCGAAGAAAGAAGGCCTGAACCCGAACAAGTGGCTGGACGTGAAGAAGATGCTGCCACGCCTGTCGCAGAAGCAGTGGTACAGCAAGACCCGATACGGCTACGCCCGCGGCGGCGAGCCGGTGCATTTTGTGGCGAACATCCGGCGTTACTACGACATCCTCACCTGGGTGACCCAGCCGCAGTTAGAGGGTAACCAGGTGGTGGAAGGCAACCTGCATGTGCCGGGCGTGGACAAGACCAAGCCACCGCAAGACACCCCTCAACTCTGATCACGACAGCCCGCACACTGCAAATCCCTGTGGGAGCCGGGCTTGCCCGCGATGGCGGCCTGACAGTCAAGGTATTCGGCGCCTGACACACCGCTATCGCGGGCAAGCCCGGCTCCCACATGGGATCATCGTCGCCTTATAGGCCGGTGAGCAGATGGACCACGCCGCCCGGCAGTACCATCACTGCGGGGACACCGGCAGCCTTCAACGCCGACTCATCCAACCCACCCACCTCCTTCAATTGCACGCGCACCCGCGTGAGTGCCACGCGCTGCTGTGACGTGACGTTCCCCTCCCCGCCCAATGCACTCACCACATCGGCCGACAACAGGCTCGGCGTCGTCGGCGTGACCGTCTCGGCCACCAAATCAGGCGTCAGGGCTTTCCAGAACGCCCGCTGCAATTTCTCGAACATGCTCAGTGCTCCACGACAGGTGAGGTTTCAACGGTGGCCGCGTGGTACAGGCGCAGGGCCTCGCGCACTTGATCGGCTTCTTCCAGGCCCAGCACTTGGCGGGCAATGATCTGGCAGTCGTGCAGGTCCAGTTCGCGCACGGTGGCCTTGATGGTGGGGATCAGCGGCACGCTGACCGACAGCTCATCCACGCCGAGCCCGATCAATACCGGCACCGCCACTGTTTCAGAGGCCAGCGCACCACATACCCCCACCCACTTGCCATGGGCATGGGCCGCCTTGACGGTGATGTCGATCAGGCGCAGGACGGCCGGGTGAAAACTGTCGGCCTGGCTGGCCAGGCGCGGATGGTCGCGGTCCATGGCCAGGGTGTATTGGGTCAGGTCGTTGGTGCCGATGGAGAAGAAATCCACATGGGGCGCAAACACATCCGCCATCAGCGCTGCGCTGGGGACTTCGATCATGATGCCCAGCTTCGGTAACTCGGTCAGCCCGAGGGCCAGCGCCTCTTCTTCGAGCATCTTGCGCGCCAGGTGCAGCTCCGACAGCAGGCTGACCATCGGCAACATGATATGCAGCCGCGCCAAGCCTGCACTGGCAAGAATCGCGCGCATCTGTTCACGCAGCAGTTCGGGGCGTTCCAGGCACAGGCGGATACCGCGCAGGCCAAGGAATGGGTTGGTCTCGTTTTCCATCGGCACATAGGCCAAGGGTTTATCGCCGCCCACATCCAGGGTACGTACCACCAGATTACGCTCGGTGCCGAGGGCGCGGGCGATGGCGCTGTAGGTGTCGGCCTGCTCCTCTGCGCTCGGGGCGCGGTTGCGGTCCAGGTAGAGGAACTCCGAACGCAGCAGGCCCACGCCTTCCCCGCCCAGGGTCAGGGATTGCTCCACTTCCTGCAACGAGGCGACGTTGGCGGTGACTTCGACGTGATGCCCGTCGCGGGTGACCGCCGCCCGTGAGGCCTGCGCCACTTCACGTTGCAGCCGCTGTTTTTGCTGTTGGCGAACTGCCTGCAATTGTTCGATTTCAGCCAGGTCCGGTTCCAGGTGCAGCTCGCCTTTGTCAGCATTGAGCAGCACCCGCTTGCCGTTGGCCAGGGCCAATACCTGGCTCGGCACCCCGCAAATCGACGGCAGGCCGAGCGCCCGTGCGAGGATTGCCACATGGCTGGTCGCGCCACCGGCGACCGTGACGAAACCTAAAACTTTACTGGCATCCAGGCCGGCGGTTTGTGAGGGCGTCAGCTGTTCGGCGACCAGGATGGCGCACTCCGGCAGCTCCATTGATCGCTCAGGCACGCCCAGAATCAACTTGAGTACGCGCTGGCCAACATCGGCCAAGTCCGCCGCACGCTCAGCGAGCAGCGTTTTACCCAAGCCTTCGAAGAGCCTGGCGGTCGCCACCGTGGCCGTATTCCAGGCAAAGGCCGCGCTCTTGCCTTCGGCCAGCAGGCTATGGGCTTGTTCAAGCAGGGTCGGGTCTTCGAGCAGTTCCTGGTGGGCGCGGAAGATCTCGGCCTGGGCACTGCCGGCCGCCTTGGCCTGCAACGCTTGCAGCGCCTCGTTTGCCGCCCGCAGGCCACGGGCCAATGCGGTACGTTCGAAGGTTTCTCCGGCACCGGCTTCGGGAATCTCAAGCGCCGGTTCAGCCACTTGGACAACCTGGCCGAACGCCGAGCCCGGCGACGCGCAGACGCCTCGCAACACGGACGCAGAAGACGCAGGCGTGGCGGGCTCGTTGATCGCCTCGACCGCTACCGGCAGCGTCTCGCCACAGCCGTCGAGCAGCAACGCCACCAGCGCCTGGATTGCCGCCTCGGCATCTTCCCCCGCCGCGCTCACTTGCACGCTGTCGCCCTGGGAGGTCTGCAGCGCCATGATCGCCACAAGCGACTTGGCATTGGCGCTCAGGGTTTGCTTGTGCAGGAAAATGCTGGAACTGAACCCCTTCGCCGCCTGGGCAAACACCGCCGCAGGGCGGGCGTGCAGGCCGCTGGCATTGGGCAGTGTCACTGGCTTGGAAAACAGCGCATTGCCCTCTTCCACGTCCACCTCAGCGGGCATCGGCCCCGGTGAGACCTGCACCAGTGGCTGGCCGGACTCGACCAGCGCCTGACCGGCCACCAATGGCACAAACGGCTCGCCGCTCACAATGAGCATCAAGGTCAGCAGGCTGCGTGCATGGAGCGCCACATAGTCGGCATCGAACTCTATCAGCGGCTGCCCGGCCTCCACCCGCTGGCCTTCCTCGACCAGGCGGGTGAAGCCCTGGCCTGCAAGGTTCACGGTGTCCAGGCCAATATGCAGCAGCACCTGCACTCCGTTATCGGCGGTGACACTGACCGCGTGGCCGCTGTCCTGAATGTTGCTGATCACCCCGGCCAACGGCGCGCAGAGGGTCTGCGAGGTGGGGTCGATGCACAGGCCATCGCCAATCACGCGGCCGGAAAATACCGGGTCGGGGACCTGATCCAGCGCCAGCAAAACCCCGGACAAGGGTGCCAGCAGTTCCAGGGGTTGAGATGTGGTCATGACTTCACCTGTTTGTGTTGTTCTTTAAAAATCATTGAGCCGATGCAAGGTTGAGATCAAAGGTGGGAGCGGGCTTGCTGTGGCGAGGGAGCTTGCTCCCGCTCGACTGCGCAGCAGTCGCAGGCTTTTGGGGGCGCTTCGCACCCCAGCGCAAGCAAGCTTGCTCGCCACAGCAAGCCCGCTCCCACACGAGCCCGGCTTACTTCCACCAATATTCGACCTGCACACCGACGTTCGACCCATGCCGCGCGGTGCCATAGGCGCCGGTGTCGGACAACGCCGAGCCCGCCGCCAGCTCATTGGCCGCACGCTTGGCCGCTTTGTTCCAGGACGCATAGGTGTAATACAACCGCACTTCGGGCCGCGCCCAGAACTCAGGGCCTTTGGGCGACCAGGTCGGGGCGAAGGTAAATTTGCTCAATTTGCGCGTACCGCCGGTGGCCTCGACCTGATCGTGCCCCAGCTCAGTGACCAGTTTGAATTGCTCGCTGAGCGCATACGCAGGACGCACACCGAGCGACATCCAGTTCTGGTCCTGGCGCCCTGGACGCACATCTTTCTGGTACACCGCCTCGACTTGCCCGCCGAAACGCGGGGTCACTTGCCAATCAAAGAACTCCACGGCGCGGTAACTTTTGCTGCTTTTGTCCAACGTGGTATTGCCGGTGTAACCCAGACCGGTGCCTGGGCCTTCGCCGTACTGGAGGGCAAACTTGTTCTTGCCCCCCAGGAATGCCGCTTGCACATGCTGCGCGGTCAGCGCCCATCCGCTATTGGTATCACGCCCACCGGCCCTGGCTATGTAGCTCAAGCCAAGCTCCAGCTCGCCGCCCGGGTTGGTATTGAAACCTGCGACGTTGAAGTCGTGACGGGTGGCGTATTCCTTCTGGTACAAGTTGTCCTTGCGTGACAGGGCGTAGCTGTATTTCAAGCCGCCGATCAGCACATCCTCGATTCCCCCGCCGGTGGCGCTCTGGTTCCAGTAGTAGAAATCCGAGATATGGATGTCGTTACGCTTGTAGTAACGCCGCCCGGCCCACAGCGAACCGCCATTGAGACTGGGCAGGTTGGACCATTGCGCATACATCTGCGGCATGCGCGCCGAACCGTTGTTTTCTCCCTGGAATTTCAGGGCACGGTCGTACTTGTTGTAGAGGGAAGCCATGGCATCGACGCTGAACACCGAACCGTCATCGAGGGTCAGCAGGTCCTGGCGCAATTCCAGTTCAGCGTACTGCTCGCATTCGTTGCCCAAGCGGTACTTGGTTTGCGCCCCCGGCAGTTGGAAGCATTGCTGCTTGCCACTGCCGGTCGATGTGCCTGCGCCGCTGCGCAAGTAACCGGCGAATTCCAGAGCCTGGGCGCCAAACGGCGCAGCGAGGCACGAGGCGATAAGGCCCAGCTTTATTGTTGTTTTCATGAAGTGCTCCTTTTATTTTTATTGTTTTTTCTTACTGTCTTGCGTGACGCGATTGCCGGTAGGGCGGCTCAGCCCTTGAGGTACAGCACAAACGATTCGTAAGGACGCAACACCACCGCGCTCGTGCGCACCGGGCAGTCGGGGTAGTTGCTGATCAGCAAACGTTGTTCGCACGCCGCGTTGATGACGCCATCGGGCAATTGGATTTCGCACGGTGTGCCGTAGAAGTTGTTGAGCACCAACAGGCGCTCGCCCTGGCCTTCACGCAGGTAGGCCCAAACCTTGGGATGGTCTTGCAGCAGTGGGCGATAAACGCCTTGCTGGATCAGGGGCTCATGGCGCCGCAGGGCGATCAATGCACGGTAGTGATGCAGCACCGAGTCCGGGTCATCCAGCTGGTTTTCGACATTGATGTGCGCGGCGTTGGCCGGGATGCCGATCCACGGCTCGCCAAGGCTGAAGCCGGCATTGGCCTGGTCGTTCCACTGCATGGGCGTACGCCCGTTGTCGCGAGACTTCTGCATGATTGCCGCCATGCTCGACGCCTCGGACTCTCCCGCATCGCGCTTGAGTCGGAAGATATTCAGGGTTTCCACATCGCGGTATTGTTCGATGCTGTCAAAGCCCGGATTGGTCATGCCCAACTCTTCGCCCTGGTACACATAGGGTGTGCCCTGGAGAAAGTGCAGCGCAGTGGCAAGCATCTTGGCCGAGACCACGCGATATTCGCCGTCATCACCAAATCGCGAAACCACCCGCGGCTGGTCGTGGTTACACCAGAACAGCGCGTTCCAACCGCCACCGGCCTGCATGCCTGTCTGCCAATCGGAGAGGATCTGCTTGAGTTGCAGGAAATCGAAATCGGCCTTTACCCACTTTTGCAGGTTGGGGTAATCGACTTTCAGGTGGTGGAAGTTGAAGGTCATCGACAGCTCTTTCGAGGCCGGATTCGAGTAGCGAATGCAGTGTTCCAGGCGGGTGGACGACATCTCGCCTACGTTGATCAGGTCATGGCCTTCGAAGACTTCGTGGTGCATTTGCTGCAGGTACTCGTGCACATGCGGGCCGTCGGTATAGAAGCGGCGGCCGTCGCTGGTGTCTTCAGGGAAATCTGCGGGCTTGGAGATCAGGTTGATCACATCCAGGCGAAAACCACCCACGCCTTTGTCTCGCCAGAAACGCATCATCTTGAACACTTCGGCGCGCACCCTGGGGTTGTCCCAATTGAGGTCGGCCTGGGTATGGTCAAACAGGTGCAGGTAGTACTGGCCAGTCTGCGCTTCGTATTCCCAGGCCGAGCCGCCGAACTTGGACTCCCAGTTGTTCGGCTGGTCGCGCCAGATGTAGAAGTCACGATAGGGATTGTCGAGGCTGCTGCGCGCCTGCTGGAACCATTCGTGTTCGATGGAGGTGTGGTTGACCACGATGTCGAGCATCAGCTTGATACCACGCTTGGCGGCTTCGCTGATCAGCAGGTCGCAGTCGGCCATAGTGCCGTAGCTGGGGTCGATGGCGTAGTAGTCGCTGATGTCGTAGCCGTTGTCGCGCTGAGGCGAACGCAGGAAGGGAGTGACCCACAGGCAATCGATGCCCAGCCACTTGAGGTAGTCGAGTTTGTCCACGATGCCCAACAGGTCACCGGTGGCGTTACCCGCGTGGCTGTGGAAGCTTTTGGGGTAGATCTGGTAGATCACCGAGTGTTGCCAGGATTGCATGGTGGGTTCCTTCAGTAGAGTTGGTGTTGGCCCTTCCGGCCTCATCGCAGGCAAGCCAGCTCCCACATTTGAATGTGTTCACTGTGGGAGCTGGCTTGCCTGCGATAGCGATCTTCAGGCGACCCGGTAACCAGGCCGAACGATCTTCATGCTCAACATGCACGTCAGCGCAAACGGCACGACCATCGCCACCACCATGCCGATCACAAACATTGGAATCGCACTCGGCACGATCGAGATAAACCCGGGTAGCCCACCGACGCCGATGGCCGAGGCCTGCACTTTGTTCAACGACAGGAAAATGCTGCCCAGCGCCGAGCCCAGCAGCGCGGCATAGAACGGGAATTTGAAACGCAGGTTCACCCCGAACATCGCCGGCTCGGTGATGCCGAAGTAAGCGGAAATGGCCGAGGTCGAGGCCATGCTTTTGTCCCGCGCATTGCGGGTCATGTAGAACACCCCGAGCGCGGCGCTGCCCTGAGCCAGGTTGGACATGACGATCATCGGCCAGATAAAGGTGCCGCCCTGGGTGGAGATCAACTGCAGGTCGACGGCGAGGAACATGTGGTGCATACCGGTAATCACCAGCGGCGCATAGAGCAGGCCGAAAATCGCGCCGCCGACCATAGGTGCGATTTCAAACAGGGTGACCAGGCCTTCGGTAATCAGAATGCCGAGGTGACGCGTCACCGGGCCGATGATTGCCAGGGCCAGCACACCGGTGACAACGATGGTAGTGATCGGCACCACCAGCAGTTGAATGGCATTCGGTACCCGCGCCCTTAGCCACTTCTCGATCACGCTCATGACAAAGGCGGCCATCAGGATCGGCAGGATCTGCCCCTGGTAACCCACCTTCTCGATCTGGAACCAGCCGAAGATATCGAAGTACGGCAGGCTCTGGCCATCGAGGCCGGCGACCGCCTTGCCATAGTTCCAGGCGTTGAGCAGGTCGGGGTGCACCAGCATCAAACCGAGCACGATGCCGAGGATTTCACTGCCGCCAAAACGCTTGGCCGCCGACCAGCCCACCAGCGCCGGCAGGAACACGAACGAGGTGTTGGCCATCAGATTGATCAGGCTCCACAGGCCATCCAGGTTCGGGTAGGCCTCCAGCAGTGTCTGGCCTTCGATGAACATGCCCTTGGCGCCCATCAGGTTGTTCACGCCCATCAACAGGCCGGCGATGATCAGCGCGGGCAGGATCGGCATGAACACATCGGAGAACACCCGCACCAGGCGCTGCATGGGGTTGGCCTTGTCGCCGCCGGCTTTCTTGACGTCGGCAATGGTCGAAGCGGCAAGGCCGGTCAGTTCGCGCAGGGCGGCGTAGACCTTTTCCACTTCGCCGGGGCCGATCACCACCTGGAACAGGCCGCCGGTAAAGAACGAGCCCTTGACCAGGTCGACCTGGTTCAGGGCACTGTTGTTGACCAGGCTGGGGTCCTTGAGCGCCAGGCGCAGGCGGGTCACGCAATGGGCAGCCTGCTCAAGGTTTTCGCGGCCCCCGAGGTTGTCGAGGATCTCGCGGGCAATCGTTGAATAGTCGTGGCTCATGCTCGTTTTCCACTGTGATTGTTTTTATGGGTGGCAGTCGTTGGCAGCACGCCGAGGAGGGAAAAGTACTCGTCTGTACGAGTTAAATCAACAACTCGTCTGTACGAGTTACACTTTTGTTTATCCATACGATCTTTCCGTCAGGTTTTTCACCTGCGTGCACAGGTGTCCAATGGACAAACCCAACCTCTGCCACTAAGGTTCCTGCCTTGAACGCGCAGTCCACCTTCATAACGCCGGGCAAGAGCCATCCCATGAGCAAATACAACCAGATCTATACGGATCTGCTTGCCAGCATCACCACCGAGCGCCTGCAACGCGGTACGCGCCTTCCCTCCGAAACCGAACTGATGGACGCCTACCAGGCCAGCCGTGGCACCGTACGGCGCGCCATCGAGCAGTTGCAGGAACGTGGCTTTGCGCAAAAGATCCACGGCAAGGGCACCTTTGTGTTGTCGCCCAACCCGATCGAGTTCCAACTGGGCGGCATCGTCAGCTTCCACGAAACCCACGCTGACCTGGGCGATGACGTACGTACCGACGTGGTCGAGTTCACCCAGATCCCGTTGGAAGGCTCACTGCTGCAGCACATCGAGGCCGAACCCGGCACATTGATCACGCGCATCAAACGGGTGCGCCGCATCGGCGGCAAACGCGTGATTCTGGACATCAACCACTTCATCAGCGACCTGATTCCCGGCCTGGACCGCGACATCGCCGAGCAGTCGATCTACGCGTTTATCGAGCAAACGCTGCAGCTGCAGATCAGCTACGCGCAACGCACCATCGAAGCCCTGCCGCGCAGCAAGGACGACCAGGCGCATCTGGATCTGGAGGGGCAAAGCCATGTGATTGTGGTGAGTAACCAGACGTTTTTGCAGGATGGAAGGCAGTTCGAGTACACCGAGTCGCGGCATACGTTGGATAAGTTTTATTTTTCGGATATTGCGAGACGCTGAAGCCTTACCCAACAACTATGTAGCGCCCGCAAGCGTCGCACCTAAGGGACCCTCGCCTTCTTTTTGAAGGATGAGCCCTCCATGAGTACCGGTACCCCCCTGCCCAATGCAGCCGACAAGGCCGCGCTGATAACGTTGGCCACCCAAATAATCCCGGCATGCCCCAGCCTGAATGACAGCGCCCATCAAACCGCCTGCGACATCCTGCAAAAGCACGGTGTAAAAGGCCTGGACCCGGATGACGTCTACTACCATCGGTTCAAGAGCGCCCAGAGCAGCACCAAGACCTTCACCGGTTGGGAACACCTACTGGAAAAACCCTACGAATCGACAACCCTGACGCAGTTGGTGATTCATCGCTTTCGTGCCACCGATTTCGACAACGCCGACTTGCTCGACCTGTATGGGGGTTTTTACACCACGGGTCCGGTGTATGGCGACTTTAATGAAACCAACGAAGTGCGTCTGCATGGCAACGAAGTGCTGAAGGACTTCTGGAACATTCGATTCGACAGCCTCTACAACGGTCAACTGGACGACTTCTGGCACAGCCATGCCGACGACTTCCGAACCCTGGCCAAATGCAATTTTCTCAGCAAAGCGGTTCAGGCCGCCGACCTCAAACAGCTGACAAAAGAAGACCTAGAGACCTGCATCAGTACTGTCGCCTCCAACGTGACGTGGCCTATCACCCGCAAGATGCTGCAAACCGAAGTGTCTGCAGGCGAACCTCCCCAGGTATACGCCCTGGATGTAGACGGCCATGTGGCGTTCAACTTGCTACGCATCGTCGATCCGAAGGGCCGCCAGATTCTTTACACGCCCGGCGACACCCCTGCGTTCCAAGTCCTGGAAACCCCGGCGGACATGCACTGGTGGGTTCTGGGCAAAATGAACAACGAACAGAGCCGCGACGCCTTCCTCTGTCACTTCCCGCTGTCTGATCGCCTGGCCATGCAGGAGAACATCACTGACCTGATGAACCGTCTCGTCGGCACGTGGGGCAAGTCCGACCACCATCTGATCAACCGCAAAAACCAGGCGATCAATCTCGATGCTTTCTCCTGGTTGATGGAGCGTACGCGCTGGTCCATGTACGACGAGGCTCGGCAACTGCTGACCACCCAGAAGGACCTGCAAAAAAAACTGTGGATAGGCTACCTGAGCGCCGGCTTGAAAGTGTTCGGCCCAATGGCCGCGATCGGCTGGGAAGTGGCTTTGCCGGTCCTGGGCGCCAGCATCGCGCTCACCGGTATGAATATCGATCAGGCCGTCAATGGCCGTACCCGCGCAGAGCGCAAGGCTGGCGTGACGGCGGCGGTGATCAATGGTATCGCCATGCTGTTCAACGTGCTGGCCCTGGCCGGGCCGGGCCCCATCACGGAGGTGGGTGCGGAGGTCGATGCCGCAGAGGCCGCCGAAATGGCCGAGTACAAAAAGGAACTACAGCCTGAGCCCGTCGATGAGCCCGCAGTGACACCGACGGGTGGAGAAACGACGGTACCGCCCACTGCCGGGGAGCCACCGGCCGCCACCTCCCAGATACCGACATCCTGGAAACGCCTGCAAGGCCTGGAAGAGGCAACCCCAATGACCGAAGGAGGACGCTACCGCAATATCTACACCGTCAAAGCCAACCCTTCGACCGTCATCAAGTTCAAGGATGCCGTCTATTACGTACGCTACGAGGCCGATATCAATGGCGAAGGGAGCTGGGCAATTATCGATCCACAGAACCCTAACGCTTTTTACGGCACACGCCCGGTACAACTCAATGCCGCCGGTGAATGGGAGCTCGCTTTGCGTCCATCCGACGCCATCAGGGGAGGTGCTCCGGTCGACACGGTCGCTGCAGGCGAAACACGGCTGGGTACAAGCACGGTCGAAGAAACCATGCCGAGTTCCTATGGCTCGCCCAACGCCAGTAACCCCCCCTCCAGCCTCGGCACCGCTTATGACCTCAACGACCTGGACCCGTACCAGATTGAGCTGGCAATGGGCGGCAGGCCGGACCACTTCAAGCGTATCCCCAAGCCTGGAGGCGGCTTCACTGACTTCTACACCTCAGATTATTTTATCAATCCGGCGCGCACCAAAATCCTCACCGCAGCGCGTCAATTTTTCTCCCGGCCCTTTTTCATTCACAGCCTGCCTGAGCGCCCGGCCTTGCCCTCGCTCACGCCAGAAATGTCCTCCACCGAGCTGATTGAAGCCGTGTTCAAAACCGCCCCCGGTCTGGTCGTCGCTGAAAGCCCGAATCGCATCGCCAGCTTGTACGTTCTGATCAAAGACATGCCTGCCCTGGCGCGCCAAGGGATCAAGACGCTCTACCTGAACCGCCTGTTCAACGACCTGCATCAACTGGACCTCGATACGTTCGCCAACACCGGGGTGCTGTCTGACGACCTGAAAGTCTATCTTGAGCAAATGGATGCCTTGTTGCCGGTACGCTTTAACACCCAGGCACTGCTCACCGCCGCCAGGGCATACGGCATACGTGTGCAGGCCACGGGCTGCCTGGCCAATTACCGATCCTTCGCGGTGGCGATGGATGAACAAATGGCCAAGAACTTCCTGACCAGCGAAATCATTCGCCTGGACCAGCTCAAGAACGGCGTCGGCAAATGGGTAGCGTTGACCGGGGCGCAAAACACCAACACGTTCAGGGGCGTGGCCGGTATCAGTGAAATAAACGGTGGCACCAGCCTGCGCATCGTTGAGGAACTCAATGCCGCCAGCCCCAAGGTTGAAGTGCGTCTTGGCCCCAAGGTAGTGAATCGGCCCAAAGTAAACCCGAGCCTGAATGCTCTGGACACAGACCTCTCTCTGAAAATACCCATGACCGAACTGGAGATGCCACGCACCTATGTGTTCACTGAGCGGCAGGTCGAGGATGCGCTCAAGCTTCCTGGCGATTACCTGCTGGAACAGACCCAATCGACATTGACCCTGATCCACCGTAATCGGCTCAAGGCGCTGGTGCGCAGTACTATCCAGGGCACCATCAGCCAGGGTTACTTTATTGATGCGGCCCAGTTCCCTCGGCTTAACGGTAACGTTTACAACTCCTTGCCGGAACTGCTCCAGGCCCTCAACAACCAGGGTATGCGGTTCAGGGGGTTGCCACTGATCAAGACGCCGGTTCCGACGGCCGAGGTAAACATTAATAACGTGCCCGCTTACGACGACATCCCGCCACCCGCAGGCTTTGTTCCCGCAGTGAATTTACCCGTGATGCCGGCAGCGACCAGCGCCCCGCAGGTTCCTCCTGCGTGGGAAGCCAATGAGATCCTGGAGGGCGAAGCACCGGTCAGCGAACCTGGGAAATACCAAGGGATCTATCGACTCACGTCCGACCCTGGCGAGGCGATTCTGTACGATGGCAAACCCTATTACGTACGCTATGAAACCTATCGAGGGGGGACCAGCGGCTGGACCATCATCAACCCCCACGCCCCCAACGCCACTGCGGATTCGATTGCGGTTCGGCTGAACGCACAAGGGCAGTGGGAAACATTTGCTCGCTAGCCACGGATCCCCCCCTGAAACAACAAAGCCCCGGCATCTGCCGGGGCTTTGTTTATTTACGATTCGAGGCGCGGGCCAGGAATCACTCCCACTCAATCGTCGCCGGCGGCTTGCTCGACACGTCATACGTCACGCGCGAGATACCTTCGATCTCATTGATGATACGGCCGCTGACCGTCTCCAGCAGTTCGTAAGGCAGGTGTGCCCAACGCGCTGTCATGAAGTCGATCGTCTCTACGGCACGCAGTGCAACAACCCACGCGTAACGGCGGCCATCGCCTACAACGCCAACCGATTTCACCGGCTGGAACACCACGAACGCCTGGCTGACCTTGTGGTACCAGTCGGCCTTGCGCAGTTCTTCGATGAAGATGTGGTCGGCGCGACGCAGCAGGTCGGCGTATTCCTTCTTCACTTCACCCAGGATACGCACGCCCAGGCCCGGGCCCGGGAATGGATGGCGGTAGACCATGTCGTACGGCAGGCCCAGTTCCAGGCCCAGACGGCGGACTTCGTCCTTGAACAGTTCGCGCAGCGGTTCTACCAGCTTGAGGTTCATTTCCTCAGGCAGGCCGCCCACGTTGTGGTGGGACTTGATCACGTGGGCCTTGCCGCTCTTGGCGCCGGCCGACTCGATCACGTCGGGGTAGATGGTGCCCTGGGCGAGGTATTTGATGTTGTCCAGTTTGTTGGACTCGGCATCGAACACGTCGATGAAGGTACGACCAATGATCTTGCGCTTCTTCTCCGGGTCGGACTCGCCGGCCAGGTTGTTGAGGAACTGGTCCTCAGCGTTGGCGCGGATCACCTTGACGCCCATGTTCTCGGCGAACATGGCCATCACTTGCTCACCTTCGTGCAGGCGCAGCAGGCCGTTGTCGACGAATACGCAGGTCAGCTGGTCGCCAATGGCCTTGTGCAGCAAAGCGGCCACAACCGAGGAGTCAACGCCGCCGGACAGGCCAAGCAATACGTTGTCAGTGCCGACCTGGGCGCGCACTTGGGCGATGGCGTCTTCAGCGATTTTCGACGGGGTCCACAGGGCTTCACACTCGCAAATGTCGAGGATGAAACGCGACAGGATGCGCCCGCCTTGCTTGGTGTGGGTCACTTCCGGGTGAAACTGCACGCCGTAGTAGCGACGCTCGTCGCTGAACATGCCGGCAATCGGGCAGCTCGGGGTGCTGGCCAGGATGTGGAAGTCTTCCGGCATTTTGGTGACCTTGTCACCGTGGCTCATCCAGACGTCGAGGCCGAACAGGCCGTCGGCGTCGATGTGGTCTTCGATGCCGTCCAGCAGGCGGCTCTTGCCGACCACGTCCACACGGGCATAACCGAATTCACGCAGTTCGGAACCTTCAACCTTGCCACCCAGTTGCTCGGCCATGGTCTGCATGCCGTAGCAGATGCCGAATACCGGCACACCCAGATCGAATACCGCTTGCGGGCAGCGCGGGCTGTTGGCTTCGTGAACGGACTCGGGGCCACCGGCGAGAATGACGCCTTTGGGTGCGAATTCGCGAATCGCTTCATCGTCCATGTCGAACGGATGCAGTTCGCAGTACACGCCGATTTCACGCACGCGGCGGGCGATCAGCTGAGTGTACTGGGAACCGAAGTCGAGGATCAGGATGCGGTGGGCGTGAATGTCGAGGGCCATGAAGTCAGTCTCGTCTAATGAATCAGAAACAACTCGGGGCTGAAAGAACAGCCCCGGTTACTTAACGTTTTGCTGGAAGCCTCAACCTACACGGTAGTTTGGCGCTTCCTTGGTGATCTGCACGTCGTGGACATGGGATTCAGCCATGCCGGCGCCGGTGATCCGTACGAACTCTGGCTTGGTGCGCATTTCTTCGATGTTGGCGCTGCCGGTGTAGCCCATCGAGGAACGCAGGCCGCCCATCAGTTGATGGATGATCGCGCTCAGGGTGCCTTTGTACGGCACACGGCCTTCGATGCCTTCCGGTACGAGCTTCTCGGCGCCTGCCGAAGAGTCCTGGAAATAACGGTCGGAAGAGCCTTGCGCCTGGGACATGGCACCCAGCGAACCCATGCCACGGTAAGCCTTGTACGAACGGCCCTGGAACAGTTCGATCTCGCCTGGCGCTTCTTCGGTACCGGCGAACATCGAGCCCATCATCACGCAGGAGGCACCGGCAACGATGGCCTTGGACAGGTCACCGGAGAAACGGATGCCACCGTCGGCGATCAAGGGTACGCCAGTGCCTTCAAGGGCAGCGGCGACATTGGCGATGGCGCTGATTTGCGGCACGCCCACACCGGCGACGATACGCGTGGTGCAGATGGAGCCTGGGCCGATACCGACCTTGACTGCGTCGGCGCCAGCTTCGGCCAGGGCCTTGGCGGCAGCGCCGGTGGCGATGTTGCCGCCGATCACCTGCACTTCAGGGAAGTTCTGCTTGACCCAACGCACGCGGTCGATCACGCCTTTGGAGTGGCCGTGGGCGGTGTCGACCACTACCACGTCAACACCGGCAGCGACCAGCGCCGAGACGCGATCACCGGTGTCTTTACCGGTACCGACCGCAGCGCCAACGCGCAGACGACCTTGGTCATCCTTGCTGGCCAGCGGGTAAGCCTTGGCTTTTTCGATGTCGTTGACGGTCATCATGCCCTTGAGGGCGAACTTGTCGTCGACGATCAGCACGCGCTCGATGCGGTGCTTGTGCAGCAGTTCACGCACATCGTTCTTGTCGGCGCCTTCCTTGACGGTGACGAGGCGCTCTTTAGGCGTCATCACTTCGCGGACGGTGACTTCAAGGCGGTTCTCGAAACGCACGTCACGGGAAGTGACGATGCCGACCAGGTCGCCATCGTGCAGCACCGGGACGCCGGAGATGTTGTGCATACGCGTGAGTTCGAACAGGTCACGCACGGTAGCGTCGGCTTCGATGGTGATCGGATCTTTCACCACTCCGGCTTCGTAACGCTTGACCTTGCGCACTTCGGCAGCTTGCTGCTCGATGGTCATGTTCTTGTGGATGATGCCGATGCCGCCTTCCTGAGCCATGGCAATGGCCAGACGGGCTTCGGTGACGGTGTCCATGGCAGCGGAAACCAGGGGAATATTCAGCTCGATGCCACGGGTTAGGCGGGTCTTGAGACTGACTTCGTTAGGAAGCACCTCGGAATAACCGGGCACTAGGAGAATGTCGTCGAATGTCAGAGCTTCTTGGCTGATACGCAGCATCGCGGGGGCTCCCGAGCGGGAAAATGGAAGCGCGCCATTATATACATGCACCCTGCCGGGCTCAATGTAAAACTCTGACAAACTTGGTAATACTGATAGATGGGTAATTTGATCAGGGTTATAGCTCGACTTTGACCCAACTGATCTTCTGGTCCAGCCAATCGGCAAACTCGTCGATAAAGCTTTGTTTGAAACCCGCCTCCGCCCAGTTGTTGAAAATGAATCCCAGGTTGGAAAACCCGCATTCCTGCAGGAACAGAAAGCCATTGATGTCGTCTTCATGCCCACATAGCGGGCAGGTGAAGTTATCGGTGTGGCCAGGCATCCAGTCTTCCAGGCTTTCAAACAGCGCCTCGCCGACTTCCTTGAGGCACTCCGGGCAGCCCGCTTCTTCGAGGAACCCCTTGGCCGGGGTATAGATGCAACGCTTGTAGATGATCTCCAGGCCATTGACCGGCTCGTTGAATGGCAGCGCCTCGGGGTGCAGCACCACGGCGCGGGCACCATCGGCCAGGGCGTAGCCCATGCGGTTGCCGGTACGCCCACAGGTGGTGAGCTCTTCCTTGATGATGTTCTTGCGCACCAGCCAGCGCACAATCGCCCGGGCGCGGGGTTCGTGGACCGGCAAGGTGGAGATTTTCGGGACAAGGATGCTTTGGGAGTTCATGGGAGTCCTGCGGTGTGGCTATTGGCGCCATCGCGGGCAAGCCCGGCTCCCACAGGTGATCGCATTCCAATGTGGGAGCCGGGCTTGCCCGCGATGACGCCCGGGAGGCTGGCAGCTTAATCCCTGAAAAAATCAGGTCAAGTACTCAAATACCGTCCGATCAACGCAATACCACTGGCCAATACCAGCCAGGTCACCAACCGCACGAACGCCTCACGGGACAGCCGCATCGTCAGCCTGCGCCCACACCACAACCCCAGAACCATCGCCGGAAACAGGCAAACCGCCAACATCAATAACGGCAAATCTGCATACACCCCGGCAATCAGGAACAGACTCAAACGCACCACCGTGCTGCAACTGATCAGCGCGCTTTGCGTAGCCCGCGCCGCGTCCTTGGGCAAACGGCTGTTCAGGTAAATCGCATATAAAAAGCCGCCACTGCCGAATAGCGCACCAAACAGCCCCCCAACAGTGCCCATGGGAACCGACCAGCCCGCCGCCAGCTGAGTCGGTCGTGCTTTCACCGCCAGGCTGTAAATCGCGTAGGCGCTGATAAACAGCCCCATCAATAACAGCAACAGGTCCGAATGCAGGTTGAGCAAAAACACCACGCCCAGGGTGCAGCCGATGGCCATGCAGGGCAGCAACCGCAACAGTTCCGGCTTGTTCACATCGCGCCGCGTTTGCAGCAGGCCGCCAAACGCCGCGACAAAGTCCAGAAGCACCAGCAACGGGATGATCTTCGACAGCGGCATGAATAAAATCAGGATGGGCCCCGCCACCAGCGCCGTGCCGAACCCGGCAATGCCGAACACGATATAAGCCACCGTCACGCCCAGGCCGATCACCAGCCAATCAATACCACCGAACGACCACTGGCTCATCAGCTCAACCGGGCCCATGAATTATTCCTTCTATTGAGATGCCGTTCACTTTAGCCATCGGCAAGGGTTGCGACTAATATCTTCCAGGCTCACTACTCATCTCAAAAAGGCATGACTCTTGATCTCCACCCGGCAACTGCGTTATTTCGTCGAAATCGCCGACAGCGGTAGCTTCAGTGCTGCCGCCGAGCGCCTGTTCGTGGCGCAATCAGCCTTGAGCCGGCAGATCAAGGAACTTGAATCTCAACTGCAAACCCCACTGTTCGAACGCACTGCACGCCAGCCAAGGCTGACGGCCGCCGGCGAAGCCTTCTACCCACGGGCGCGCAACCTGCTGAGTGAGTTGCTCAAGGCCAGCGACCTGGCGACACAAGTGGGCCAGGGCCAGCTCGGCACCTTGCGCCTGAGCCATTCGAGCACCGTGCCGATGAGCGGCGCGTTACTGCAAGGCATCAGCACGTGGCTGGAGCGCTGTCCGGGTGTGTCGATGGATATCGTCAAACTCTCCTCCGAAGCCCAACTGGAGGAAATCGCCGAGGGGCGCCTGGACGTCGGCCTGCTGCGGTTGCCGGTGTTGCGCCAGCGCGAAGGCGTGCGCGTGGTGCCTTGGTGCACCGAGCCGTTGGCGCTGGCAGTGCCTACGGGTCATCCCTTGGCACGCGGCAACGCAGCGGTCGAGTTAATGCAACTCAAGGACGAGGCGTTTATTTCAATCCCCCACCCTCAGCGCGGCGGGCTGAGCTATCTGTCGGCTGAATTGTGCATGCGTGCAGGTTTTTTCCCCAAGGCGGCGCGGGTGATGTCGCGCAAGACCACGCAGTTGCAATTGATCCAGGCCGGTTTCGGTATTGCCTTGCTACCAAAATCCATGCAGGACATCGCCCCGCCCAACGTGCAATTTTTGCCCTTGGCCGACCCTGACTGCGACAGCACCGTAGCCCTGGCCTGTGCGCAAGCGCCAAACGCGCTGGTGGAGCAATTCTGTCAAACCCTGCACGAATGCCTATAAACTGCCGCCCATGATTAAAGATCCTTTTGCCCGCTTGGGCCTGGACCGCGAAGTCCTGACTGTCAGCCAGCTCAACGGCCGTGCGCGGGTGTTGCTCGAAGACGTGTTCACCAATATCTGGGTGGAGGGCGAGATCTCCAACCTCGCCCGCCCGGCCTCCGGCCATGTGTATTTCACGCTCAAGGACAGTGGCGCCCAGGTGCGTTGCGCGCTGTTTCGCAATAACGCGGCGCGGGTACGTCAGGCGTTGAAGGATGGCCTGGCGGTGAAGGTGCGCGGCAAGGTCTCGTTGTTCGAGGGCCGCGGCGATTACCAACTGATCCTCGATACCGTGGAGCCGGCCGGTGATGGTGCGCTACGCCTGGCCTTCGATGCACTGAAGGAAAAGCTGAGCGCCGAAGGCCTGTTCAGTGCCGAACGCAAAGTGGCGCTGCCGGCGCATCCTCGGCGCATCGGTATTATCAGCTCGCCCACCGGCGCGGTGATCCGCGACATCATCAGCGTGTTCCGCCGCCGCGCGCCGAACGTTGAACTGACCCTGATCCCTACCGCCGTGCAAGGCCGAGAAGCAATCCCGCAAATCGTGCGGGCGCTGAAACTCGCCGACGCCCGGGGTTTCGACGCGCTGATCCTGGCCCGTGGCGGTGGCTCCCTGGAAGACTTGTGGTGCTTCAACGAAGAGGCGGTGGCCCGCGCAATTGATGCCTGCGTTACCCCTATCGTCAGTGCCGTTGGTCATGAAACCGATGTGTCCATCAGCGACTTCGTGGCGGACGTCCGCGCCCCTACTCCCTCCGCCGCCGCCGAGTTGCTGGCTCCCGACGCCAGCCACCTGGTGCGTCAAGTGGAAAACCTGCAGCGCCGCCTGGTAATGCTGATGCGCAACCGCCTGAGCCACAGCCGCCTGCGCCTGGAAGGCATGGCCCGGCGCCTGCGTCACCCGGGCGAGCGCTTGCGCCAGCAGGCCCAGCGCCTGGATGACCTGGACATGCGCTTGCGCCGCGCCTTTGAGCGTAGCCTCAATACCCGTCGCGAGCGCTTGATCCGCCTGGAAACCCGCCTCGCCGGCCAGCACCCCGGCCGTCAACTGGCACTCTTGCGCCAGCGCCTGGACAGCCTCGCCGAACGCCTGCCCCGCGCCATGCGTGAAGGTCTCAAGGCTCGGCGTCTGCAACTGCAGAGCCAAGTGCAGACATTGCAGGTGGTCAGCCCGCTGGCGACCCTGGGCCGCGGCTACAGCATCCTGTTGGACGAGCGCGGCCAGGCGATTCGCAATGCCGCACAAACCCACACCGGCCAGCGCCTCACCGCGCGCCTGGGTGAAGGCCAATTGCAAGTGCGGGTGGAAGACAACCACCTGACACCCGTCACCCTTTCATTATTGGATTGATCGATGCCACGCCTACTGAGCCTGTTGATGCTGTTGTGCCTCACATTTAACGCCCACGCCGACAGTTACATCACGCGGACCCTGAACAAACCGGTGCCAGGCGGCGTGGCCGTCGTCGAACTAGGCCCTTCGGCCACGGCGCCGAAAGCCACCTACCAGGGCAAGCCGGTGCTGGTGGTCAAGGAGCAGGACAACTGGCTGGCGATTGTGGGTATCCCGTTAACGGTCAAGCCTGGCAACGAGCGCATCAGCAGCGGTGGGCGCAACCTGCCGTTTATCGTCGGTTACAAGAAGTATCCGGAACAGCGCATCACCTTGAAGAACAAGAGCCAGGTCAACCCTGACCCGGCCCAGCTCAAGCGCATCGAAGGCGAACTGGCAGTGCAGCTCAAGGCTTACCGCAGCTTCAGCCCGAACCTGCCTAGCAATCTGGTGCTGGATAAACCGGTGAACGGGCCGCTTTCGAGCAAATTCGGGGTGCGCCGCTTCTTCAACGGTGAAGAACGCAACCCGCATTCGGGCCTGGATTTCGCCGTACCGGCCGGCACACCGATCAAGACACCCGCCAATGGCAAGGTGATTCTGGTCGGCAATTACTTCTTCAACGGCAATACCGTGTTTGTCGACCATGGCCAGGGCTTTATCAGCATGTTCTGCCATATGTCGAAGATCGATGTGAAGGTGGGTCAGCCACTGGTGCGCGGTGCGGTAGTCGGCAAAGTCGGCTCGACAGGCCGGGCCACTGGGCCGCATATGCACTGGAACGTCAGCCTGAACGATGCACGGGTAGATCCGGCGATTTTTATCGGCGCGTTTCAACCCTGAATACCGTGGCCGTGAGGGGCGTCAGTGATTTCCTGCGCTGGCGCCTGATCTGCCGGAGGTTCGCTGCAATGCATTGTGATCTTCTTACACTTTTGCGATGAACCATCCGACACCCGAGACTCACTCAACCAGCGATTTACACGGACGTAATGAGCAGGACCTGAGCATTGGAGATCCAATTCCCATGAGACTCTTTCCATGTCACTTACCCCAGCACTGTCAGAGCGACATTCGCAAAACCTCCTGACCTCATCTCACGCCTCACCCGGTACTCCCCCGACCAGCCCGCCTACACCACCCGCAACTCTGCAACAACCTGCATCAGCTCCCTTGCCCGCCGCCGCCAATTACGCCCCCGATGACCCGCCTACTCCCGCCTCGTCAGGTATAACCCCGGCGAAAATGCGATACCCGCAGTTGGTGAAGCATTTCAAACCCAGCAATGAAACACAGTTCACCGCTGAACACGCGATGCTGACCGAAGACAAGCAACGCCTGCATAGCCAGCAACCCGGCTTCAAGGCCTTTGTACAGTCGCAACTTGAGGAAGCGTTCCCCGCGATCAGGCCGCTGAATCCCGACATGCTCAGTTTCAATCGCTACAGAGTGGGCGATGGACGCGAATCACTGGCCTCTTCAGAGCCCCTGATGGCTGCGCTGGCCAGGATGATCCGCGACATCCAGGCCAACCCGAATGCGTTGATGCGCCCGGAGCGAGGCATAAGAACTGAATTCACCTATCGACGAACCATTGCCGACCTGGCGGTACCGGCCTTTACCGAAGGCACGCTGCAATCCATTGCTCGCAGCATTGCCACGCAATACCCGCAGGCGCTTGAAGAATACTGGAGCACACCGCGGCCGGTGGAAAATCAGCCGACTCTCCAGATGTCGCCGCAAGAGCAACTGTTGTTCCTGCACAAAAAACAGCTGTCGATCCTCGCCTCACTGCGCCTGAGCGATGGCACCCTGAGCGCGACCGGCAAAGGCCTGATCGACTCCGCGTTGCGCTACCCCACCCTGCAAGACCGGGAAAAACGCTTCACCGACGGTGATCGCTTAGGGGTGTACCCCGTCACTGTGGATGACCAAACGGAACATGGCGCGATGCTGCCAGGGGCCTTTCTCATCACCCGAAAAGACGGCTCCTATGCTACGCCGCCCACCTGGCCGAATGGGCGCGCACTTGCGCTCAACGATGACAATGGCCCCGTCGTGATGTACACGCCCAGCGAAGGTTTCGAGGAATTCGCAACCCCGGCCCAGGCACGCCAGGCTTTGGCCAGCCGCCTGGACCAGGGCGGTGTCGAGGCCAAGTTGCTCCTGCAAGGCCTGCCCCCGGCTCTGCAAAACAGGCCCGACCCTATTACCGGAAAAGATCTAATGTCGAGTGTCGAGCCATCGGCCGGGGATGTGTTGGCGCAATCGATCCCCTGGATGCTCAAACGCCAGCGGGCAGACATTAATACCCACCTGAGCACAGCACTGGCGCCAGGCAAAACCGTCAAACCTCTTCTCGACAGTGCCACATTGGAAGGTATCGATAATGCGGCTGACTGGTCGTACCTCACCGATGGCACCAACGCCATGCTGGCCCGGGACGCCAAACTGACCGACAAACTCCAACCCGAATGGTTGAAGAATCTAAGCCCCTTTCAAGAAGCCTTGTTTTTGCACTTGGACAAAGCGCAGGAACGGAGCCTGGATGCGCTGACGCCCCTGCTTGAAAAAATTCCGGCGCTGAACACCTTCGCCCGTGACCGCCTGAATGCAGCCATCAAGCAGCGATACCCGGCAGCAGAAATCGATGCGGATCAACTCATGGTGCAGGTCCACACCCGCACCGCCATCCACGGCGGAAGAGGGACTGGCCAACCCCTCTATTCGAAACAAGACGCGGTGTCCCTGACCGACTTGGCGCTGAAGAATCCCAGTGGCTTCCCGGCCGTCGAAAGAGGTGTATACACCGATGAGAAAATGACCTTGCCTCTGCGCGACAAGCACGGCAAGCCCGTACGAGACCTGAGCGGCAAGCCGGTTACCCTGGATACCGACGATCTCAAGGCACTGGTCAATACCGCCGATGTCGGGGGCGAATACACCAAACTGCTCAAACAGAAAATGGCCCCAGATGCCCAATCGGGGAGCGCTGTGCACTTGCGCACAGCGTGGAAAGCTCATCTGGCAGACGCGATGGACAAAGAGGCGTTTCTGGCAGAACTCAGCCCCGACGCCTATACGGAACTGGCCAGCGACAACATTCATAAACGCGCGGCGCAGTGGGCGGATGCGGTACTGACTCACCCCGACCCGGCCACCCGCCCTCAAGTCGATGGGAAAACCATCGTCGCCAACAGCCTGCTCCACAGGGGGCTAGCGGTGCAGGGCGTGATGGTGATCGGCAACCAGACAGATCCATCGCTGGTGCTGTACACCCCCAAGGCTCCCGACGGCATTACTTATCGCGAAGTCGCGGACCACAAGGCCCTCGACACCCTCCTGGAGAAAAAAGAGTGGGCAACCTATATCGCGCAAAGAAAATCACCCGTCAGTAAAGATGAGGTCGATCAGTTCAAGGGAGCGCTTAAAGAAGCTGCGTACAGCCCAACGAAATTGATGTCCCCCGAGCTGGCGGTCTCGTCGATCAAGCTGCTGGGAGGCGCCACTCGCCTTGAGCCTATAAAAGGTGATTTCCAAGACCATCTGTACAAGCAACACGTACAGATGGCGATCGACCGAGCGGATCACCAGTCCGTAAGCAGTGCGGAGGTCGCACGGCAATCGCTCAAGAACAAAATCGAGTTCGGCATTGAAGTGGCATTGATCTTTACCGACCTGATACCGGTGGCTGGCAAAGGCGTCTCTGCGGGTTTTCGTCTGGGCAAAGCCGGCATCAGCGCACTGCGCGCCAACAGCAGAGTGTTGCCGCACCTGATCAAAAGACCCGGCCTGGGACGGGCGATCTACAGTGATTTCACCCTGTCTGCCGCGGGTATCTCCAATGTTCGCGCGGCCCCCATACGCCCGGTATTCAAGTCGTCGACGGCGACAGGCGCGATTACCCCGCGCCCAGGGCCAAGAGCACTGCCTGCGCCCGTCAGCCCAGTGCCGGCGCGACCTTTAGCCAGCACCGGCAACACTATCGCCGGCTCACGCACGCCCAACGACGCCGTCATTCCAGAGCGCGACTTGAGTGCGTACGCCAGGCCTGGCGATATGATCAACGGCCGGACGCTAAGGAGTGACGGTACCTATAACGTTGGCGACGAGTGGTTCATCCGATTTACCGACAGTACCCGCGTGAGCAGGGTTTATCAGATCGATTCAGCCTTTCACGCTCGCAGTGGCTGGGTCAATATCATCGACCCGAACGTCCCATCAACTGCGCCCAAAAGCAGTAGAATCGTCGCCTCTGTACAACATGCGGGCAACGGTGAATGGCGCCTGAATCAACTGCCCGGTGGAGCGCCCACGCCGGCACCGGGAGCTTCGACGAGAGGCGCCGAGGCCCCTGCCCGACCAGCGTTACCAGACGCCGAGTATTTCAGCCTCAACAGAGGGCGGCTGGTCGAAGCCGACTTCACCCCTAAAACCTTGCCAGTGGCCAGGTATTGGTTCAGGCGGGATTTGTACAACTTCTACAAGAACATGCTCACTCAAGGCCAGATGCCGCCGCGCCCGCCCCGGCTGGAGCTCGCACCCGGCACCTCGCCAGCCGACCTGTTGCGTAAGGCCTACGAAATCACTGATGTGGTGGTACTGGGCGAGCGCCATAACGAAATCGCCAGTTTCCAGATGCTCAAAGAGAATATGCAGGCCCTCAAAGAGTCGGGGGTTACCACGTTTTATATTGAAGGTGTCGAAACCAATGCCGCGGGCCAGCTCATGGATGTGGGCATGGGTGGCCACCGTCCTCAAGGCGCGTCTCCCACGCTCTCGGAACTGGTTCAACTTGCCAATGACAATGGAATCACCGTCAAATCCCTCGAGCACCACTACTTGACCCGCCGATCGGATATGCCCGATTTCTACAAGTACGTTGGGGACAACGACAACGGCATTACTCGCCTGCAAGAATTCAATTACTTCGCGACCCGTATCTTGGAAACACGCAAGCCGGGCGAAAAAGTACTCGCCTTGGTCGGCCGGGCCCATATGAACACGGCCCGAAACGTTCCAGGTCTGGCGGAACTCACTGGAGGGGTGGGCATAGGCGTGTACCCGGACAAAACATTCAACAAGAGTGTTGCCATCAGCGGCCCGTCAATACCAAGGGACCCCGGGGCCAACGTCACGAATAGCCATACGGCAGGGGATTATCAGGTCTTCCATAAAGTCATTTGAGTAATCACCGTCGTGCGTTGTTTGCACGATGGTGAGCCCTTCACTGTCGCATGCGGCGCCACGGGAAAACCTCATCACCAAAATTGCGCCACCACCTACAGCAGCGCAACAATGTGAAGAAAACAAGATGCTGTTAGCAATAAATATTCGTAAAGCTTGTTTTACACAGAAAATCTATCAATTTTTCCCGACCACCTTGCCATCTCACTTGGCCACGGTTAGGGTTGGGCTTATGAAAACCTCTCACACCCTCATTCAGCTCCGCCAGCACCGCAGCCTGTGCCTTGTCAGCGCACGACTGCCAGGCTGAATCGATCTGCCTCGCCCTCAGTTTTATCCCCAATAACAGTTCCACGGCAGGCCGCCTTTTCTCGGCCCCTACAACCAAGGATTTCCCGATGAGCATGCTCAAAGACCCGTCTTCGAAGTACCGCGCGTTCCCCACCATCGACATTCCGGACCGTACCTGGCCGTCGAAGACCATCACCCAAGCGCCTATCTGGTGCAGCTCCGACCTGCGTGATGGCAACCAGTCGCTGATCGAGCCGATGGACGCGGTGAAAAAGCTGCGCTTCTGGAAGACCCTGGTGGCCGTTGGCGTGAAGGAAATCGAAGCCTCGTTCCCTGCCGCGTCGCAAACCGACTTCGACTTCGTGCGCACCCTGATCGAAGACAACCACATCCCCGAGGACACCACCATCCAGGTGCTGACCCAGGGCCGTGAAGACTTGATTGCGCGTACCTTCGAATCCCTGCGCGGCGCGAAGAAAGCCATTGTGCACTTGTACAATGCCACCTCGCCGTCGTTCCGCCGCATCGTGTTCAACCAGGACAAGGACGGCATCAAGGCCATCGCGGTCAACGCCGCCAAGCTGTTCGTCAAATACGCCGCCCAGCAGCCGGAAACCCAGTGGACCTTCGAATATTCCCCAGAGACCTTCAGCGCCACCGAGCTGGAGTTCGCCAAGGAAGTCTGCGACGCGGTGATCGAGGTGTGGAACCCGACGCCTGAGCACAAGATGATCCTCAACCTGCCAGCGACCGTCGAGTGCGCCACGCCGAATATCTATGCCGACCAGATCGAGTGGTTCGGTCGCCATATCAACCGTCGCGACAGCGTGATTATCAGCCTGCACACCCACAACGACCGTGGCACTGGCGTGGCGGCCACCGAGCTGGGCCTGATGGCCGGCGCCGACCGTGTGGAAGGCTGCCTGTTTGGCAACGGCGAGCGCACCGGTAACGTCGATTTGGTCACCGTGGCGCTGAACATGTACACCCAGGGCCTGGATCCGCAGTTGGACTTCTCGGACATTGACGGCGTGCGCAAAGTGGTCGAGGAATGCAACCAGATCCAGGTGCACCCACGTCACCCGTATGTGGGCGACCTGGTACACACCGCGTTCTCCGGCTCCCACCAGGACGCGATCCGCAAAGGCTTCTCCCAGCAGAAAGACGATGCGTTGTGGGAAGTGCCGTACTTGCCGATCGACCCGGCCGATATTGGCCGCAGCTACGAGGCGGTGATCCGCGTGAACAGCCAGTCGGGCAAAGGCGGTATCGCCTACCTGCTGGAGCAGGAATACGACATCAGCTTGCCGCGTCGCATGCAGATCGAGTTCAGCCAGGTGGTGCAGGCCGAAACCGACCGCGTGGGCCTGGAGATGACCGCGCCACAGATCTACGCCTTGCTGCAGCGTGAATACCTGCAAGCCAACACGCCGTACGCGTTGGTCAGCCACCGCCTGCAGGAAGAGAACGGCAACAGCTTTGTCGAGGTAGAAGTCTCGGGCAAAGGCCAGGGCGAAACCAACCTGCATTGGAAGGGCAAAGGCAACGGTGCGCTGGAAGCCTTGGTGGCCGGCCTGCCGATTGGCGTGGAGATCATGGACTACAACGAGCACGCGATTGGTGCAGGTACCAACGCCAAGGCGGCGGCTTACATTGAGCTGCGCGTGAACGGTGAGCGCCCGGTGCATGGTGTGGGGATCGATGAAAACATCACTACCGCCAGCTTCAAGGCGCTGTTCAGTGCGCTGAACCGTTCGTTGAGCCAGCAGGAAGCCAAAGCGGCGTAAGCATTGCCGTAATGCAAAAGGCCCCTGGGTGAGAATCCAGGGGCCTTTTTGTTCGGCGTCAGAGTTGTATTGTTTGTGGGGCCGTCATCGCGGGCAAGCCCGGCTCCCCCATTTGGATTGCATTTTTTCAGGTAACCCCAATCAACTGTGGGAGCGGGCTTGCCCGCGATGACGCCCTTGCCGGCGACAGATAGGCCTTAGACAAACTGAAAGCTATCGGCATCCAGATTCGCCGGGAACCGTGTACGGTAAGCCGCCAGCTCTGCCGCATCCAGGATCACCTGGAACACCCCATCCGCCTCCCCTGCACTCAGCAAAGTCTCACCCTGGAAATCCAACACCTGGCTATCGCCGGTGTAGGCAAACCCCTTGCCGTCGGTGCCCACCCGGTTCACCGCCGCCACGTAACACAGGTTCTCAATGGCCCGCGCCGGCAACAGCCGATTCCAATGCTGACGCCGAGCGCCCGGCCAGTTGGCGGTGTACAGCAGCAGGTCCGTATCCTGGGCGTCGCGGCTCCACACCGGGAAGCGCAGGTCATAGCAGATCAGCGGGCGAATGCGCCATCCCTTTAACTCGAACTGCACCTGACGTTCACCTGGGGTGTAATGGTCATGTTCACCGGCCATGCGGAACAGGTGGCGCTTGTCGTAATGCAACACCTCGCCATCCGGCCGCGCCCACAGCAGACGGTTGCGGTGGCTGCCATCGGCGGCCTGGATGATCACACTGCCGGTAATCACGGCCTGATACTTTGCCGCCTGGGCCTGGAGCCAATGATGGGTGGGGCCGTTTTCCGGCTCGGCAAGGGTTTCTGATTCCATGGAAAAACCGGTGGTGAACATCTCTGGCAGCACGATCAAGTCGGCGCCTTTGGCCTGCTCCAGCAGCAACTCGAAGTGTTCGAAATTGGCATGCCGGTCATGCCAGGCCAGGCTCGTCTGCACCAGGGCAATGTTCAGATTGGGCAGTACACTCAGATCACGCATAGTTTTTCCGCCGCTTGTCGCAACGTCTCCTCGCGTTTGGCAAAGCACAGGCGCACCAGGCGCTGGCCTTGGGGTGGGTGCTGGTAGAACACCGAAACCGGAATGGTCGCCACGCCATGTTCACGGGTCATCCACAGGGACATGGCGATGTCATCCAGGTCTGGGCGTATCTGCGAGTAATCCACCAGTTGGAAGTAAGTGCCGGTCACCCGGGTAAAGCTCAAGCGCGATGGCGCCAGCAGGTCGCAGAACAGGTCCCGCTTGGCCTGATAGAAGGCCGGCAGTTCTTCGACATGTTCCGGGTGTTCGGCCATGAAGTCCGCCAAAGCGTACTGCAAAGGGGTGACGCCGCAGAAGTTGACATATTGATGCACCTTGCGCAGTTCGGCGCTGAGGGCCGGTGGCGCGACCACGTAGCCGGTCTTCCAGCCTGTGACGTGATAGGTCTTGCCGAATGAGCTGACCACGAATGCGCGCTGATACAGTTCCTGATGGGCCAATACGCTGACGTGGGGCACACCGTCGAATACCAGGTGCTCGTAGACCTCATCGCTGATCAGGTAGATATCGCGGTCGCGGATCAGTTCGGCCAACTGGTCCAGCTCGGCACGGCTGATCAATGCACCGGTGGGGTTGTGCGGGCTATTGAGGATGATCATGCGCGTACGCGGTGAAAGCGCAGCCTTGAGTTTCTCGAAGTCCAGGGCGAAGCCTTGCAGGCTCAGTTGCACATGCACGCAGCGGCCACCGGCCAGTTCAACCGAAGGCTCGTAGCTGTCATAGCTGGGGTCGAACACGATGACTTCATCGCCGCTGCGAATCACCGCCTGAATGGCGCAAAAAATCGCCTCGGTAGCGCCTGGCGTGATGGTCACTTCAGTGTCGGCATTCACCGTGACGCCATAGCTTCGGGCGATCTTGGCCGCCACTTGCTGACGCAGCACCGGCAGGCCTGTCATGGGGGCGTACTGGTTATGACCGAGGGCGATATGCTTACCCACTGCATCGAGCAAACCCTGCGGACCATTGAAATCGGGAAAACCCTGGGACAGATTGAGCGCGCCGGTTTCGGCGGCGAGTTGCGACATGGTGGTGAAAATGGTCGTGCCGACGTTTGGCAGCTTACTGGTGATCATGGGAGCCCCCTTCGGGTGAGCTGCAAGTTTTAAGCTGCAAGCTGCGAGCAGGTCAAGGGGCAAACCGCCAGGCATCGGCATAGGGGGCGGCCTTCACAGGCCGCTCCCCTGCCACACCACCCGGCATGCGGGTCCGCACCGGGCGGTTCGAGAGATTGAGGTTATGAGAGACGTACTAATCCCAGCCTGTCGAACCACGCAATAGTAAGCACGCGATTCAGCTCCAGACGACTGTTATGCCACCAGCGGCAGGTGTTTCCTGCCACCTTCTGCGCCACTTGGTTACTCGCGCCAAGTGCTCGCAACTCGCGATACGTCGTCGTTCCGCGCTTCCATTGTTTGAGCTGGATAGCTCGCAATCGGTGTCGCATCCATTCGTCCAGCTCACGCCAGACGGCTGGGGTTTGCGACAACCCGAAGTAAGCTTTCCAACCCAAAATGTAAGGGCGCAGCTCATCGACGATTTGCTGCAAGCTACGACCACACGAGCGTCGGGTGTACCAGCGTATTCGCTGCTTGAACTGCTTCTGCGCTTCATAAGAGGCAGCACGCTTAGCTTCGTCGCGGAATGACCACAACTCATAGCCCAAATACTTGCGACCAAACGCGCTCGTCACCGCACTCTTACTCGCGTTGACGCTCAAGTGCAGCTTTTCATACAGACGCTTCAGCAAATCCATCACCCGTTGCCCCGCCTTCTGACTACGAACATAAACGTTCGCATCGTCGGCATAGCGCACGAAGCAATGACCTCGACGTTCAAGCTCCCGATCCACTTCGTCCAGTAGCACATTCGCCAGCAACGGCGACAGCGGGCCGCCTTGCGGCACCCCGCAGCGACTTTTCTCGACCACGCCATTGATCAGCGTTCCCGCATCCAGATACGCACGAATCAGCCGGATAACCGCCCGATCCGCGATCCGTTTGCGTAAACGATCCATCAAAATATCGTGGTCGACCCGGTCGAAGAATTTCTCCAGATCAACATCCACCACCACTTTACGTCCTGAAGAAACATAGCGCTGAGCCGCTAAAACGGCGCCCTGCGCACAGCGTCCAGGACGGAAGCCGTAGCTGTGTTCACTGAAAGTCGGATCGAGTAGTGGCTGCAAGACTTGCAGCAACGCTTGTTGGATCAAGCGGTCGGTGACCGTTGGGATACCCAGCTCGCGTTGACCGCCGTCGGGTTTGGGAATGGTTACACGCCGTACCGGACTGGGCCGGTAGACACCTGATAGAAGCTGTTCACGAATCGCCGCCCATTGGGTCAGCAGGTACTCGGCCGTCTGATCAATATCCAGACCGTCGACCCCCGCCGCACCTTTGTTGGCCTTGACCCGTTTCCACGCCCGCTTCAGGTTTTCTCTCGCAAAGGCCCGCTCCAGCAGCCCTTGCCCTGCGTTGTCGGTTTCATTTTGCGGGCGATTGACCTCGTCGCTGACGGAGCTTCTCACGGCTTCACCGTTCGCAGTCTCCATCAGCCCCGCGTTTGGCAGGCATCTGACTTCCGGTCTTTCGCATCAACATGGCCTATAACGCTTTCTCTCGTTCGGCCCTTCGTCAAAAAAAAAGACTACTACGGCCTCTGCTGACTTCTCGCTCCGGCTTGCACCGTCGCCCTTTCAGGCATGAGGCGAGATCTCCCCAGGTAAGAACGCAATCCTTCACCACACAACCGCCGGATTTACACAGCCTGATCCTTGACCACAAGAGCTTCGCGGTTTTGTGCCCGCTCGCCCTGATCGGCTTTGCCTTATATCCGGTTCTTGTACATCGGCTCATGGCTTCGATTCACGCTTCCTCCCCACACTCGGTCGCCCTCATGCAGTTGCGCTTCACTTCGTTCGCTGTGGTCAGCTCACGGCGGGACTCTCACCCACAAGATTGCGCCCATGCTGGGCGCACACAAAAAAGGGCTCCAAAGGAGCCCTCTCTTGCAGCTTGTAGCTTACAACTCGAAGCTGCCGTTATTTTTTATCACGGCGCTTCTTGTCGGCCTTCTTGTGGTGAGTCATCAAACGACGCTTCTTGTTCACCTGACGGTCAGTCAGTGTGTTCTTGTTGCCTTCGTATGGGTTCTCGCCACCCTTGAACTCGATACGGATCGGCGTACCGACCAGTTTCAAGACACGGCGGTAGGTGTTTTCCAGGTAACGCACATAGGACTTGGGCACCTTCTCGATCTGGTTACCGTGGATCACGATAATCGGCGGGTTGGCACCACCCAAGTGGGCGTAACGCAGTTTGATCCGGCGGTTGTTGACCATCGGCGGCGCGTGCTCGCCGACCGCATCTTCCAGGATCTGGGTCAGGCGGTTGGTCGGCCAGCGGGTAACCGCGGACTTGAACGAGTTCTGTACGGACGCGTAGAGGTTGCCCACGCCAGTGCCGTGCAGTGCCGAGATAAAGTGGATATCGGCGAACTCGACGAAGAACAGCCGACGTTGCAGCTCGATCTTGACGAAATCGCGCTCGCTCGGCGTCATGCCGTCCCATTTGTTGATCGCGATGACCAGGGCACGACCGGCTTCCAGGGCAAAGCCCAGCAAGTTGAGGTCGTGGTCCACCACGCCTTCGCGGGCGTCCATCACGAAGATCACCACGTTGGCGTCTTTGATCGCCTGCAGGGTTTTGACCACGGAGAACTTTTCAACTTCTTCGTGGATCTTGCCGCGCTTGCGCACACCGGCGGTGTCGATCAGCGTGTACTTTTCCTCGTTGCGTTCGAACGGGATGTAGATGCTGTCGCGGGTGGTACCGGGTTGGTCGTAGACGATAACGCGGTCTTCACCGAGCATACGGTTGACCAGGGTCGACTTGCCGACGTTCGGGCGGCCGATGATAGCGATCTTGATACCGTCTTTTTCGCTCGGGCCAGGAATGCGCTTGGCTTCCTCGCCTTCAGCGACGATCTCTTCCTCGCCCTCTTCTTCCTCGACATCATCCTTTGGGAAGTCGCGCAGGGCGATTTCCAGCATCTGGGTGATGCCGCGGCCGTGAGCACCGGCGACCGGGATCGCATCGCCCAGGCCCATCGGGCTGAATTCGGCACGGGCGGCCTCAGGATCGATGTTGTCGATCTTGTTGGCGACCAGATAGGAACGCTTGTTGCGCTTGCGCAGGTGCTCGCCAATCATCTGGTCAGCGGCGGTATAGCCCGCGCGGGCGTCCACCAGGAACAACACGACATCGGCTTCTTCAATGGCCAGCAGCGACTGCTCGGCCATCTTTTCGTCCATGCCATGCTCGTCACCGGAGATACCACCGGTGTCGACAATAATGTAGGAGCGCCCTTGCCACTTTGCCTCACCGTATTGGCGATCACGGGTCAGACCGGACAAGTCGCCGACAATGGCGTCGCGAGTCCTGGTCAGGCGGTTGAACAAGGTGGACTTGCCGACGTTAGGTCGGCCCACCAGGGCGATTACGGGAACCATGCGGCTCTCCACTTCGTTATTTCAGAAAATACAAAAGCCGCTGCAGGGCAGCGGCTGGTGCTCGGGGCAGCATCGTCAGATGCCGCATGCCTCGCCGAAGCAGGGCCGCCTGGGGGTTACCCCAAGCATAGTCAAACCTTTACTTGATGGTCAGGGCTTCCAGCTTGCCGCCGTTGCCATACACATAAAGCATGTTACCCACCACCAGCGGACGCGCACGCAGGCCGTCGCTGTCGATACGCTGGCGACCGACAAAACGACCGTCCACCTGGCTCAGCAGGTGCAGGTAGCCTTCAAAGTCACCGACCGCGACGTAGCTGGAGAAGACTTCCGGTGCCGACAGTTGACGGCGAGCCAGGGAGTCATTGCTCCACAGTGCAGTGGTGGAACGCTCATCGACACTTTCAACGGTGCCGGATGCCAGGCTCACATAGACGCTGCCAAACCCTTGGGCGACACCCGCATAGCTGGAGGCATCACGCTGCCAGTTGATGCGACCGCTTTGCAGGTCCAGCGCGGCAACACGACCCTGGTAGGTGGCGACGTAAAGGGTTTCACCCGACAGCAACAAGCCGCCGTCGATGTCTACCACGCGATCCAGTTCGGAGCGACCTTGCGGGATGGCCACACGAGTTTCCCAGGCCGGCACGCCGTTCTGGGTATTCAGGGCAACCACTTTACCGGTCGACAGGCCAGCAACGGCCAGGTTGTTGGTCACAATCGGACCACTGGTACCGCGCAGGGTCAACACTGCAGGGGTGCTGTCGTACAACCAGCGTTGGTCCCCGGTGGAGGCATCCAGGCCGATCACGCGGTCGTCCTGGGTTTGCACCACGACTATATCGCCGTTGGTCGCCGGCGCCGAGAGCACTTCACTGGTCACGCGAGCGCGCCATTTCTCTTCACCGGTGCTGGAGTCCAGCGCGACCACGTCACCCTTGAGGGTGCCGATCAGCACCATGCCGTAGCCGACGCCCACACCGCCGGAAACCGGCAGCTCGAGGTCTTTCTTCCACTTGACGTCGCCGTTCATGCGATCCATGGCAACCACGACGCCAGTGGAATCAGTAGCCACGATGTTGTCGCCGTCAATCGCCGGCTGCAACAGGTTGTAGAGGTCGCCCTGCCCATCACCAATGGATTGGCTCCATTGTTTTTGCAGGACCACTTCTTCCTTGAAGCTGGTCAGCTCGGCAGGAGGCAGTTCTTTTTTGCTGTTGCTGCTGCAACCCGCGGCCAAAACGGCCAGAGCCAGCAATGCTGCATGTTTCCAACGGATCACGTCACGCATCCCCTTTGGCCAAGTCGTCGAGCTTGATTTGTAAGCCACCGACCGCCGCTTCATCAGACAGCGCCGCCTTGGCTTTTTGGTACGCAGCATGGGCTTCGTCGGTACGACCCAATTGGACCAACAGGTCGCCCTTGAGCTCTTCGCGAGTGGCCACGAATGCCTTGTCAGCATCGCCGTCGAGCAGTTTGAGTGCTTCGTCAGCCTTGTTCTGCGCCGCCAATACCTGTGCCAGGCGCTGACGTGCGATTTCACCCAGGGTCGGGTTGGTCGGCTTGTCGGCAATGGCCTTCAGCTCGGTGGCGGCGTCATCCAGCTTGCCGGTATCGACCGCGACTTTCGCGACGAACAGGCTGCCGTACTGGGCGTAGGTACTCCCGCCGAATTCGTTCTTCAGCTTGCCGGCCAGGTCTGCCACCTGCGCAGGGTCAGGCTTGCCGTCCGGCGTCAGGGTAGTTTCCAGCAATTGCTGATAAACGATCGAGGCGCCCTGGGATTGGTTGGCCTGATACTTGGTCCAGGCTTGCCAGCCGAACACCACCACTAAAGCCAGCAGGCCGCCAGTGACCAGGGGCTTGCCGTTACGCTGCCACCAGTCCTTGAACTCGGCCAGTTGCTCATCATCAGTACTCGACACCCCAATACTCCTTAATCGCTAAATTCGGCTGTTCGACAGCTTCAACCCTGCACGACGCAGGTGGCCAAGTGCGCAGCGAGCGCATCAAAGGCAATGTTCTGTTGTTCACCCTGGCCACGCAGGGGTTTGAAACCTACCACTTGCTGTGCCAGCTCGTCATCGCCGAGGATCAGTGCGTAAAGCGCACCGCTCTTGTCGGCCTTCTTGAACTGGCTCTTGAAGCTACCAGCGCCGGCATTGATCTGCAGGCGCAGGTTGGGCAGTTGGTCACGTACTTTTTCGCTCAAGGCCAGGGCCGCCAGTTCGGCAGCCTCGCCGAAGGCGCACAGGTACACGTCCACCTGACGGGAAATTTCTTCCGGGACCTGCTCCAGGGTTTCCAGCAGCAGGATCAGCCGCTCGATGCCCATGGCAAAGCCTACGCCCGTGGTCGGCTTGCCGCCCATTTGCTCGACCAGGCCGTCGTAGCGACCACCGGCACACACGGTGCCCTGGGCGCCGAGCTTGTCGGTGACCCACTCGAACACGGTCTTGCTGTAGTAGTCGAGGCCACGCACCAGCTTGGGGTTGATCACGTAGGGAATACCGGCTGCATCCAGACGCGCCTTGAGGCCCTCGAAATGCACCCGGGACTCGTCGTCCAGGTAATCAGCCATTTTCGGCGCATCGACCAGCACGGCCTGGGTGTCGGCGTTCTTGGTATCCAGGACGCGCAACGGGTTGGTCTTCAGACGGCGTTGGCTGTCTTCGTCCAGCTTGTCCAGGTGGGCCGACAGGTACTCGACCAGGGCTTCGCGATAGCGACCCCGGGACTCGCTGGTGCCCAGGCTGTTGAGTTCAAGCTTGACCGCATCGCGGATGCCCAGTTGGCCCCACAGACGCCAAGTCAGCACGATCAGCTCGGCGTCGATGTCCGGGCCGTCCAGGTTGAACACTTCGCAACCGATCTGGTGGAACTGGCGGTAACGGCCTTTCTGCGGGCGCTCGTGGCGGAACATCGGGCCGATGTACCATAGCTTCTGGGTCTGGCCACCACCGGTGATGCCATGTTCCAGTACGGCGCGAACGCACGCGGCAGTGCCTTCCGGGCGCAGGGTCAGGGAGTCGCCGTTACGGTCTTCAAAGGTGTACATCTCTTTTTCGACGATGTCGGTCACTTCACCGATGGAGCGCTTGAACAGCTCGGTGAACTCGACGATCGGCATGCGGATCTGCTTGTAACCGTAGTTATCCAGCAGGCGCGCGACAGTGCTTTCGAAGTAGCGCCACAGTGGCGTCTGCTCCGGCAGGATGTCGTTCATGCCACGAATGGCTTGCAGAGACTTGCTCACATCAGATCCTTAAATTCGTTCAATCAGCCGCGAGCGATCAGCGCTGCGTCAGCGGCGACCTTCTCGGCCGCTTTCTCGCGGATCAGCTTTTCCAGCTCATCCACCAGATTGTCATTCGTTAGCTTCTGCGACGGTTTGCCGTCGATGTAAATCAGGTTCGGTGTGCCACCCGTCAGGCCCACGTGGGCCTCTTTGGCCTCACCCGGCCCGTTGACCACACAACCGATCACTGCGACATCCAGCGGCACCAGCAGGTCTTCCAGGCGCAACTCCAGGTCGTTCATGGTTTTCACCACGTCGAAGTTCTGCCGCGAGCAGCTCGGGCAGGCGATGAAGTTGATACCACGGGAACGCAAACGCAGGGACTTGAGAATGTCGTAGCCGACCTTCACTTCCTCTACGGGGTCTGCCGCCAGGGAGATGCGGATAGTATCGCCAATCCCTTCGGCGAGCAGCATACCGAGACCCACCGCAGATTTCACTGTGCCTGAGCGCAAACCGCCCGCTTCAGTGATACCCAGGTGCAGCGGTTGCACGATTTCCTTGGCCAGCAGGCGATAGGCTTCCACGGCCATGAACACGTCCGAGGCCTTTACGCTGACCTTGAAGTCCTGGAAATTCAGGCGTTCAAGGTGTTCAACGTGGCGCAGTGCCGACTCAACCAGCGCTGCCGGAGTGGGCTCGCCGTATTTCTTTTGCAGGTCTTTTTCCAGGGAGCCGGCGTTGACGCCGATACGGATCGGAATACCGCGATCACGGGCAGCGTCCACCACGGCACGCACGCGGTCTTCACGCCCGATATTGCCGGGGTTGATACGCAGGCAGTCCACACCCAGTTCGGCCACGCGCAATGCGATCTTGTAGTCGAAGTGAATATCGGCAACCAGTGGGACCTTGACCAACTGCTTGATACGACCAAAGGCCTCGGCTGCGTCCATGTCCGGAACGGACACCCGCACGATATCCACGCCAGCCGCTTCCAGACGATTGATCTGGGCAACAGTGGCGGCCACGTCGTTAGTGTCGCTGTTGGTCATGCTCTGCACTGCAATGGGGGCGTCGCCACCCACCGGCACCGAGCCGACCCAGATCTTGCGCGATACGCGACGTTTGATTGGAGATTCGCCGTGCATGACTATTGTCCCAACTTGAGGCGAGCAGTCTCGCCACTGGTGAACGGCGCCACGTCTACAGGCTGGCCGTTGTAGGCCACTTGCGCGCCACGGGCAAAGCCCAGACGCAGCGTCAAAGGAGGCTTGCCGCTCTGGTCAAGCGTATCTCCCTTACGCTTCAAACCGCTGAACAGCACTTTGCCGTTGCCATCGGTGACCTGCGTCCAGCAGTCAGCGATGAAGGTAATTTGTACGCGCCCATCACCGGCGATCAATGCCGGGGTGGTGGGAGGCGACAGCGCCGGCGCTGCGGGTGCGGCTGGCGCAGGGGTCGCAGGTGCGGGCGTTGGAACCGCCGGAGCCTGGGCCACAGGTGCTGCCGGAGCGGTCGGAACAGCCGGAGCCGGTACCGCAGCAGGGGCCGTGCCAGCGTCTGGCGCGGGTTGTTCGGCAGTGGCCGGCGCTTGCGGCGCAGCTTGCCCCTCTACCACGGCCTGGTCTTCCGGCTCGTCCAGGGGGTGAATCTGGGTGGTGCCGTCGGCGCTTTCGACTTCGACATGTTCCATGGCGTTGCTGGTCAGGTCTTTGTTGCGCTGGGAGGTCTGGTCTTGCCACCAGACAAAACCGCCGCCGACCACGGCAATCAGCAACAACAGGCTGACAATCCGCAAAATGGTGTGGGAAACGCGCGTGGGCTCTTCGATGCGCCCCAACCCATGGACATTACTGCCCTGGGCGTCGGTGCCGGTGAACTGGTCGAACGCCTGGACCAGCACGGCTTGGTCGATACCCAGCAATTTTGCATAAGCGCGGATATAGCCGCGGGCAAAAGTGTGCCCAGGCAGCTTGTCGAACGCGCCGGCTTCCAGATTGGCCAACGAGGTACTGGTCAAATTGAGCTTGAGGGCCACTTCAGCCAGCGACCAACCATTGCTTTCGCGGGCCTGGCGCAAGGTTTCGCCTGGGTTGACGCGATTAGCTGCTACATCTTCCGGGTGCGCGGCTTTCATCATTGCTCCGACAGGTATTGCTGATATTCCGGCGTACCGGGATAGAGTCGTTCGAGTTGCTGGCCAAAACGTGCGGCCGTGTCGTGTTCTTCATGAACCGTCGCCAGGCGCACACCGAGCAATAGACTACGTGCATTTTGCCCGCTGAGCAGGCTAAAACGCTCGTAATAGTCACGTGCCGGCACATAATGCCTGTCTTCGTAAGACAACTCAGCCATTTCGAGCAATGCCCGTGGCTGTCGACTGTTCAGGTGCAGGGCTTTTTCCAACTGCTGGCGAGCGCTGTCGCGCTGACCGAGGCGCATCGAGGTCACACCGAGGTTCTCGAACACCCGCGAACGTTGCGGGTAGAGGGTATCGGTGGCAGCTTGCTGGAAATAACGTGACGCCAGGTCGTACCGCTGCTGTTCGAACAGGAAACTGCCGTAGTTGTTCAGCAGCCGCGGATCGGCAGGGCGGGAGGCCAGGGCCTTGTGGAAATAGCGGTCGGCCAGCTCGGGCTCGGCCTGAGCCTGAAACACCAAGGCCAGCGCGGCGTTGGCATCGGCATCATCGGCGTCCAGCTCAAGGGCCTTTTTCAACGGCACCTTGGCCTGCTCGCTCATGCCTTGGCGCAGATACCCCAAACCCAGTTGCACATAGGCAACTCGCGCCTCATCACGGCCTTTATCAGTGCGCAACGGGCTGTCATGGCCCGATGAAACGCAACCGGCCACGAGGCCGGTAAACAGTAAAAGCAGCGCAAGGCGCAAGGGCATAGAGATCCTCTCTCAGATTCGATTCACAGCGATTTGCGGCAAATCTTCAGCGGCGTTAAGTTCGCGCACGGCGATATAACGTTCACTGCGGCGGGTGCGGTCCATCACCTGCCCTACCAATTGGCCACACGCGGCATCGATGTCTTCACCACGAGTGGTTCGCACAGTGACGTTATAGCCGGCCTGGTGCAGTTGATCCTGGAAACGACGGATGGCGTTGTTGCTCGGCCGCTCGTAGCCAGAATGAGGAAACGGGTTGAACGGGATCAAGTTGATCTTGCACGGGGTGTCCTTGAGCAATTCGATCATCTCGACCGCGTGCTCCAGCTTGTCGTTGACGTCCTTGAGCATGGTGTACTCAATGGTCAGCACACGCTTCTCACCCAGGGTCGCCATATAACGCTGGCACGACTCGAGCAGCATCTTAAGCGGATATTTCTTGTTGATCGGCACCAATTGGTTACGCAATGCGTCATTAGGTGCGTGCAGCGACAACGCGAGGGAGACGTCGATGTGCTTGGCCAGCTCATCGATCATCGGTACCACGCCGGAGGTCGACAGGGTCACACGGCGCTTGGAGATGCCGTAGCCCAGGTCGTCCATCATCAGGTGCATGGCCGCAATCACGTTGTCGAAGTTCAGCAGCGGCTCACCCATGCCCATCATCACCACGTTGGTGATGGCACGGTCGACGGTCGCCGGGACGCTGCCAAAGGATTTATTGGCAATCCACACCTGGCCGATGACTTCGGCGGCGGTGAGGTTGCTATTGAAGCCTTGCTTGCCGGTGGAGCAGAAACTGCAGTCCAGGGCACAGCCTGCCTGGGACGAAACGCACAAAGTGCCACGTTTGCCCTGGGGAATGTACACGGTCTCGACACAGCTACCGGACGCCACGCGCACGACCCACTTACGGGTACCGTCGCTGGAAATGTCCTCGCTGACCACTTCGGGACCACGCACCTCGGCAATGGCCTTGAGCTTGTCGCGCAGGGCCTTGCTGACGTTCGTCATGGCGTCGAAATCGTCGACGCCAAAGTGGTGAATCCACTTCATTACCTGACCGGCACGGAAACGCTTCTCCCCGATTGAGTCGAAGAATTTCTCCATTTCCGGCTGAGTCAGACCCAGCAGGTTGGTTTTAACAGTCGATGTAGTCATGGATTCACCCTCACTCTTTAAGCCGATGCTTAGCGAGCGGTTACTTCAGTAGCAGCGAAAAAGTACGAGATTTCGCGAGCAGCAGCAGCTTCGGAGTCCGAGCCGTGAACAGCGTTGGCGTCGATGGATTCAGCGAAGTCAGCACGGATGGTGCCAGCAGCCGCTTCTTTAGGGTTGGTAGCGCCCATCAGCTCACGGTTCAGAGCGATAGCGTTTTCGCCTTCCAGAACCTGAACAACAACAGGACCGGAGATCATGAAGGCAACCAGGTCGCCGAAGAAGCCACGAGCGCTGTGCTCAGCGTAGAAGCCTTCAGCTTCAGCCTTGGACAGTTGCTTGAGTTTCGAAGCTACAACCTTCAGGCCGGCTTTTTCGAAACGAGTGGTGATCTCGCCGATGACGTTTTTTGCAACAGCGTCAGGCTTGATGATGGAGAAAGTACGTTGAACAGCCATGGTGTAACTCCAGAAACGGTAATTTACGAAAAATTAAACCCGCGAATTATACGCGGGTTATTGGGTATTGCCTAACTGCGTAAAAAGGCGGCTCAGTCTGCTTCTTCGATCCACAGGCCTTGAATCGCCTCCAGGACCTTTTCGCCACCCCGGTCAGGGATGTCGTCAAAATCCGGCAGTGCCATTACGAGGTCGCGCAGCTTGACGAAGTTCACGGTAAGAGGATTGACCTCAGGATGAGCTTCAGCAAGTTGTATAGCGATTTCTTGTACATCAACCCATTTCAGGCTCATGACATTTCCTTGAATCAATGCGGCGCTTCGGCTGCATGGTTGAGCGAATATTTCGGGATTTCGACGGTGAGGTCTTCAGTCCCCACTTTCGCCTGACAACTCAGGCGCGACGTCGGCTCCAGGCCCCACGCCCGATCAAGATAGTCTTCTTCAAGGTCGTCAGCCTCATTTAGGCTGTCGAAACCTTTACGAATGATGCAGTGACAGGTGGTGCAGGCATTGACGCCGCCACAGGCACTTTCGATCTCGATGTGGTTGTCATGGGCGACGTCGAGCAGGGACTTGCCGGTCTCAGCCTCCACGACCATGCCCTCAGGGCAATGTTCGGCGTGCGGTAGAAAAGTGACCTGCGGCATCAGTTATTCCTCAATTTCATTCAGGTTGCGGCCCGCCAGCGCGGCTTTAACCGTCTGATCCATACGGCGGGCGGCAAAGGCATCAGTCACTTGCGACAGGCGCTTGGTCTGTTGCTCGATGGCGTAACCATCGTTGCCTTTCATCAGTTCGGCCAGTTCCTGCATCTGCAGGTCAATGACCATGCGTTCTTCGGCATCCAGCAAGCGCTCGCCGTCGGCTTCAAGGGCGCCCTGCACCGCTTCGAGCAGGCGCTGGGCATCCACTTGTTGCTCGCGCAATACGCGGGCGACCTTGTCGTCACCGGCATACTGGAACGAATCCTTGAGCATCTTGGCGATTTCGCCATCGGTGAGGCCGTAGGACGGCTTGACCTGGATGCTGGCTTCAACGCCAGACGCCAGTTCGCGCGCAGCGACACTGAGCAGGCCATCGGCATCAACCTGGAATGTCACGCGAATTTTCGCCGCGCCCGCGACCATCGCCGGAATGCCACGCAACTCAAAACGCGCCAGGGAACGGCAGTCGCTGATCAGCTCGCGCTCGCCTTGCAGCACATGAATCATCATGGCTGTCTGACCGTCTTTGTAGGTGGTGAAGTCCTGGGCCCGTGCGACGGGGATGGTGGTGTTACGCGGAATCACCTTCTCCATCAGGCCGCCCATGGTTTCAAGGCCCAGGGACAACGGGATCACGTCGAGCAACAGCAGTTCGCCGCCGTCTCGCTTGTTACCAGCCAGGGTATCGGCCTGGATGGCAGCGCCGATGGCGACGACTTGATCCGGGTCGATTTCGGTCAATGGTTGGCGCCCAAAGGCTTCGGCTACCGCTTCACGCACGCGCGGCACGCGGGTGGAACCACCTACCATGACCACTGCGCCAACGTCTTCCAACTCGATACCGGAATCACGCACAGCACGACGGCAGGCTTTGAGGCTGCGGGCGACCATCGGCTCGATCAGCGCATCAAAGGCTTCGCGAGTCAGTGGCGCCGACCAGTTACCGTAGCAAACATCAACAGAAGCAGCGTCAGTCAGCGCCTCTTTGGCCGCACAGGCAGTTTGCAGCAGGTTGCGCTGCGCGCCTGGGTCCAGGTCGGCCGACAAGCCGGCACTGCTAATGATCCAGCCAGCAATGGCGTGATCGAAATCATCGCCACCCAAAGCGCTGTCGCCGCCGGTCGCGAGCACTTCAAACACACCGCCGGTCAGGCGCAAGATCGAAATATCGAAGGTGCCGCCGCCCAGATCATAAATAGCGACCAGGCCTTCAGCGTGCTGATCGAGGCCGTAGGCCACAGCCGCCGCGGTCGGCTCGTTGAGCAAGCGCAGCACGTTCAGGCCGGCAAGTTTCGCCGCGTCCTTGGTGGCTTGACGCTGGGCGTCATCGAAATACGCCGGAACGGTGATAACCGCCCCTACCAGCTCACCACCCAAGGTGTTTTCCGCACGCTGGCGCAGCACCTTGAGGATATCGGCCGACACTTCCACCGGGCTCTTGGGCCCCTGGACAGTGTCGATGAACGGCATATGGGACTCGCCGCCGACAAAGCGGTACGGCAGCTGGTCACCCAACTGCTTGACGTCGGACAACCCACGACCCATCAAGCGCTTGACCGACAACACCGTGTTCAGGGGGTCTGCGGACGCGGCGAGCTTGGCCGATTCGCCCACTTCAGTGCGGTCGGCGTGATAACGCACGGCGGACGGCAGGATCACCTGCCCATCAGCGTCAGGCAGTGGCTCGGACAGGCCGCTGCGCAAGGCAGCAACCAGGGAATTGGTGGTGCCCAGGTCAATCCCGACCGCCAGGCGACGCTGGTGCGGTTGAGGGCTTTGGCCGGGTTCGGCGATTTGCAGTAGAGCCATGGTAATCAGGTCTTATCTGTCTATCAGGCGTGCATCACGGGCAGCACTGGGTTAATCGTCGAGGCGCTCTTCTAGCTGGCGCACTTCGTAGGTGAGCTTGTCGAGAAACTGCATGCGCCGCATCAGGCGTTCGGCCTGTTCGCGTTGCGCCGCATCATCCCAACAGGCTGCGAAGCTTTCGTTGAGCTCATCCTGGGCGGTTTTCAGACGACGCTTGAAGACCGCAACACCGGCTATATCGGCTTCGTCCTGCAAGTCTTCGAGCTCTTCGCGCCACTGCATCTGCTGCATGAGGAAGTCCGGATCGTGCACCGTAACTTCCAACGGCAACTCGCCACCGTTCAGCGCGAGCAGGTAACGCGCGCGTTTCGCGGGGCTTTTGAGCGTCTGATAGGCTTCGTTGAGGCTGGCCGATTGCTCAAGGGCCAAGCGCTGCTCACGCTCGGAAGCGTCAGCGAAGCGGTCCGGATGCACCCCACGCGCCAATTCACGGTAGCGCGTGGCGAGCTGCTCAAGGTCCAGCCGAAAGCTCGGCTGCAGCTCGAATAAAGCGAAATGACAAGGAGTACCCACGAGTAGCCTCAGATGTTGAAGCTTTCGCCGCAGCCACATTCACCGCGCACGTTAGGGTTGTTGAACTTGAAGCCTTCGTTCAACCCTTCCTTGACGAAATCGAGTTCGGTGCCGTCCAGGTAGGTCAGGCTCTTGGGGTCGATGATCACTTTCTCGCCGTGACTTTCGAACACCTGATCCTCTTCAACCACCTCGTCGACAAACTCCAGCACGTAGGCAAGGCCGGAACAGCCCGTGGTGCGTACACCCAGACGAATCCCCTCACCTTTACCGCGCCCATTCAGGGAGCGGCGAATGTGCTGCGCAGCCGCTTCTGTCATGCTGATAGCCATCGTTGACTCCTTACTCGTCGCCAAATGCTTAGATCAAGCCTTTCTTCTGCTTGTAGTCGCGAACGGCTGCCTTGATGGCATCTTCAGCGAGTACGGAGCAGTGAATTTTCACTGGCGGCAACGCCAGTTCTTCGGCCAGCTGGGTGTTGCTGATGGTGACAGCCTCATCCAGGGTCTTGCCTTTCATCCATTCGGTCGCCAGGGAGCTGGAGGCGATAGCCGAACCGCAGCCGTAAGTCTTGAATTTGGCGTCTTCGATAACGCCAGCATCGTTGACCTTGATCTGCAGGCGCATTACATCGCCGCACGCCGGGGCGCCGACCATGCCGGTGCCGACATCTGGATCTTCCGCGTTCATCTTGCCGACGTTGCGCGGGTTTTCGTAGTGGTCGATGACCTTTTCGCTGTAAGCCATGGTACTGAATCCTCACTCATCAGGGCCGCTCTGGAACCCTGTAGAAACGCCTGCGTTTTCCGCCACGTTCCTACAGAGCTTGGGTGGCGGCTTCTATAGTTAGTGTGCCGCCCACTCGATCTTGGAAATATCGACACCGTCTTTGTACATGTCCCACAGTGGCGACAGAACGCGCAGCTTGTTGACGGCTTCGCAGACCTTCTGCGCGGCGTAGTCGACTTGCTCTTCAGTGGTGAAGCGGCCGAACGTAAAGCGGATAGAGCTGTGGGCCAGTTCGTCGTTGCGGCCCAGGGCTCGCAGCACGTACGAAGGCTCAAGGGACGCCGAGGTGCAGGCCGAACCGGACGAGACCGCCAGGTCCTTGAGCGCCATGATCAGCGACTCGCCTTCGACGTAGTTGAAGCTCAAATTCAGGTTGTGCGGTACACGAGCGGTCATGCTGCCGTTGATGTACAGCTCTTCAAGGTTTTCGACCTGCTTGTAGAAGCGATCGCTCAGGGCCTTGATGCGCACGTTTTCGGCAGCCATGTCTTCCTTGGCTACACGGAAAGCTTCGCCCATGCCGACGATCTGGTGGGTCGCCAGGGTGCCCGAACGCATGCCGCGCTCGTGACCGCCGCCGTGCATGGTGGCTTCGATGCGCACGCGAGGCTTGCGGCTCACGTACAGCGCGCCGATGCCTTTAGGGCCGTAAGTCTTGTGGGCAGAGAACGACATCAGGTCGACTTTCAGCTTGGACAGGTCGATATCGACCTTGCCGGTGGACTGAGCAGCGTCGACGTGGAGCAACACACCCTTGGAGCGGGTCAGCTCGCCGATGGCGGCGATGTCGTTGATCGTGCCGATTTCGTTGTTCACGTGGATCACCGAAACCAGGATGGTGTCTTCACGCATCGCAGCTTCGATCATGGCAGGGGTGACGATACCGTCGGTGGTTGGCTCAAGGTAGGTGACCTCGAAACCTTCACGCTCCAGTTGGCGCATGGTGTCCAGGACAGCCTTGTGCTCAATCTTGGTGGTGATCAGGTGTTTGCCTTTGGTCGCGTAGAAATGCGCCGCGCCCTTGATAGCCAGGTTGTCGGACTCGGTGGCACCGGAGGTCCAGACGATTTCGCGCGGGTCGGCATTGACCAGGTCAGCGACCTGGCGACGAGCGTTCTCGACCGCTTCCTCGGCTTTCCAGCCGAATACGTGGGAACGGGAGGCCGGGTTGCCGAAGTTTCCGTCGACCAGCAGGCATTCGCTCATTTTTTGCGCGACACGCGGATCAACCGGGGTGGTCGCTGAGTAATCAAGGTAAATCGGCAATTTCATGGACTTTCTCCTAAATCAGGCTGGCTGGCGTGCCGTTAGCTCTTCGGCTGTCACTCGACGGCGGACGCTTCGATCTTGTCCAGACGCGGCGCCTTGGTGTTGCAACGGCGCTGGTCCTGACGCTGGGCTACTTCTTGCACCTCACGGCGAGTCACAAGATCAGCCAAGCTGATACCACTCAAAAACTCATGGATCTGCAGGCTCAAGTCACACCACAAGTGGTGTGTCAGGCAGGTGTCGCCGGCATGGCAGTCACCCAAACCCTGGCATTTGGTGGCATCGACGGATTCGTTGACCGCGTCGATCACCTGGGCCACCTGAATGCCCTGCATGTCGCGGGACAGCTGATAGCCGCCACCCGGACCGCGAACGCTGGAAACCAGATTGCTACGGCGCAATTTGGCGAACAACTGCTCGAGATAGGACAGGGAAATGCCTTGGCGCTCGGAGATATCGGCCAGGGACACCGGCCCAGTTTGCGCGTGCAAGGCCAAGTCGAGCATGGCGGTCACCGCGTATCGGCCTTTTGTAGTCAGTCTCATGGACAAGTACCAAGGTGTTTCAGAATGGGAGCAAGTATGCGATTCCCGAGTATTTAAGTCAACTATAAGACCTAGTACTTTAGTCAGGATTACCCGTAAAAAGGGCGCGCGAATCATAGCAGGATGGGGTGGGATCGAACAGCGTAACCAAGCCTGCTGCAAGGCCACCGGGCCAATGGAGATCAAATGTGGGAGCTGGCTTGCCTGCGATTGCGGTGGACCAGCAACCTATAAGCAAGCTGATAGACAGCTATCGCAGGCAAGCCAGCTCCCACAAGAGACCGCGTTCAGCCTGCCTTGGTGGTAGCGGCTTCGTCCTTGATTTCAGCAAAATCTTCTTCACGCAGTTCAGGCAAGTCTTTGGCACAGTACGGGCTGCCCAACTCCTTCAGCGCCCCGCACATACCCTCCAGCTTGCCGTCCACCGCCTGCAAATGATCAAGCAATTGACCAATCGCACGAGCCACCGGGTCGGGCATATCTTCACTGACGCCATAGGCATCGAAACCAATCTTCTCGGCCATCGCCTTGCGCTTGGCCTCTTGCTCATCACCGACTTGCGGCTTGACGATGATGCGGCCTGGAATGCCCACAACCGTAGCACCCGGCGGCACAGCCTTGGTCACTACCGCGTTGGAGCCAACCTTGGCGCCGGCACCTACGGTAAAGGGCCCGAGCACCTTGGCGCCCGCCCCTACTACCACTCCATCGCCCAGCGTTGGGTGGCGCTTACCCTTATTCCAGGTGGTGCCGCCCAGGGTCACGCCTTGATAGAGGGTGACGTCATCGCCGATCTCGGCCGTCTCGCCAATCACGATGCCCATGCCGTGGTCGATAAAGAACCGACGGCCCACCTTGGCACCCGGGTGAATCTCGATACCGGTCAACCAGCGCCCGAAGTTCGATACCAGGCGCGCCAGCCATTTCCAGCCCATGCCCCAAAGGGCGCCAGACAGGCGATGAATCCAGATCGCGTGCATGCCCGGGTAGCAGGTCAGCACTTCAAAGGCGTTGCGCGCCGCCGGGTCACGATGGAAAACACTCTGGATATCTTCTCGCAAACGCTCGAACATTTTTAATCCTTCCGCTCAAGAAGCTCACCACGGGCCGCTTTCTGGGTTTCCGTGAGGATGCCACGCAATATGTTCATTTCAGCCCGGCTCACCGAGCTGCGGCCGTACAAACGACGCAGGCGCGCCATCAAGTGCCGTGGCTTTTCAGGGTCGAGAAATTCGATGGCGACCAGGGTTTGCTCCAGGTGCTCATAGAACCGCTCCAGCTCGTCCATGGTGGCCAACTCGCCACTTTTGGTCGATGCAACCTCGTCCTTTTCCACTTTGCTCGGCTGGCCGGCAGCGGCCAGCCAGGCCATGCGCACTTCATAAGTCAGCACCTGCACCGCAGCCCCGAGGTTCAGCGAGCTAAACTCAGGGTCTGAGGGGATATGCACGTGGTAATGACATCGCTGTAGCTCTTCGTTGGTCAGGCCGGAGTCTTCACGGCCGAATACCAAGGCGATTTCAGCACCGCCAGCAGCCTCTTCCACCACTTTGGTGCCGCATTCACGCGGATCCAGCAGCGGCCAAGGGATACGACGATCACGGGCGCTGGTGCCGAGCACCAGATTGCAGCCGACCAAGGCATCCTCCAAGGTGGCGACTACTTGGGCATTTTCAAGCAAGTCATTGGCGCCGGACGCACGGGCATCAGCCTCGTGGTGCGGGAATACCCGCGGTTCGACCAGCACCAGGCGCGTCAGCCCCATGTTTTTCATGGCTCGCGCCACCCCGCCGATGTTGCCGGGATGACTGGTATTGACCAAGACGACACGAATGTTTTGCAGCAAGGGAGGCGCTCGCGGACACAGGAAAGGGGAGCAAATCTTACAGAACCGCCTAAGGTTATGCCATGAAAGCGAACGTCGTCCTTCACCTGAGGAAAGTTTCTGCTAGAATGCTCGGCTTTCTTTAACAACCTTAGGTGACCTATCCATGCAGCCCATGCTGAATATCGCGCTGCGCGCCGCCCGCAGCGCCAGTGAATTGATCTTCCGCTCCATCGAGCGCCTGGATACCATCAAGGTCGACGAAAAAGACGCCAAGGATTATGTATCCGAGGTGGATCGCGCCGCCGAACAGAAAATCATCGACGCCCTGCGCAAGGCCTACCCTACCCACGGCATCCTCGGTGAAGAAACCGGCCTGCACAAAGGCAGTGGCGAAGGCGAAGACTACCTGTGGATCATCGACCCACTGGATGGCACCACCAACTTCCTGCGCGGCATCCCGCACTTTGCCGTGAGCATCGCCTGCAAATACCGTGGCCGCCTGGAACACGCCGTTGTGCTGGACCCGGTTCGCCAGGAAGAATTCACCGCCAGCCGTGGCCGTGGCGCCCAACTGAACGGCCGCCGCCTGCGTGTCAGCGGCCGCACCAGCCTGGAAGGCGCCCTGCTGGGTACCGGCTTCCCGTTCCGTGACGACCAGATGGACAACCTGGAGAACTACCTGGGCATGTTCCGCGCCCTGGTTGGCCAGACCGCCGGCATCCGCCGTGCCGGTGCGGCCAGCCTGGACCTGGCGTATGTAGCCGCCGGTCGCTTTGACGCGTTCTGGGAGTCGGGCCTGTCCGAGTGGGACATGGCAGCAGGCGCCCTGCTGATTCAGGAAGCGGGCGGCCTGGTGAGCGACTTCACCGGCGGTCATGACTTCCTGGAGAAAGGCCACGTCGTGGCTGGCAACACCAAATGCTTCAAGGCAGTACTGACGGCGATCCAGCCGCACCTGCCGGCTTCGCTGAAGCGCTAAGCGAGCGGGCACAAAAAAGCACCCTGCGGGGTGCTTTTTTTATGCGTGGGATTTAGCAAAAAACCAATTCCAACTGACTCAATACAATCCAATGTGGGAGCTGGCTTGCCTGCGATGGCGGGCTGCCAACCAACTGATTAGTTACTGACCCACCGCTATCGCAGACAAGCCAGCTCCCACACTTGGATCGAAACCAGACCTGGGGATTACTGCTGGTTCTGACCGAGGATCAGACGACCTTCCTTATCGACCGGGATCTGGCTGCCAGGGTCGCGCTCCATACGCACGGTACCTTCCTTGCCGTCCAGGTTGTAACGCACGTCATAACCGACCACCTTGTCACTGATGTCATTAACGGTGTTACAGCGAGTTTGCGTAGTGGTGTAGGTATCGCGGTTCTGCATACCTTCCTGAACCTTGTTACCGGCGTAGCCACCACCGACCGCACCGGCCACGGTGGCCAGCTTCTTACCGTTACCGCCACCAATCTGGTTGCCCAGCAGGCCACCCGCAAGGGCACCCACCACGGTACCGGCGATTTGATGTTGGTCCTGCACCGGACGCTGCCGGGTCACAGTGACGTCCTTGCAGACCTCACGCGGGGTTTTGATCTGGGTTTTAACCGGCTGCACCGCCAGTACTTGCGCATACTCAGGGCCGCTTTTTACCAGGCTGTAGGTGGCAACAGCGCCTCCGGCAGTCACACCGACAGCACCCAATACCGCACCAACCAGCAACGACTTGTTCACATGAACCTCCTGACCATCACAAGCGGACCGAAAGATCCGCGCTATACCCAGCCTTGGAGCAAAAAAAAAGGCGCGAGTTCAATACTCGCGCCTTTCTTGTAACAGCGGATCAACAAACGCCCATCAAGGACGGTCGTCGACCTCCTTGTCGGTAGCGGCAGGAGGGATCAAGTCTTCGCTGTTGAGGTTCAGCCAGATCAGCACCACGTTGGCGATGTAGATCGACGAGTAGGTACCCGCCAGAACGCCGATAAACAGCGCCAGGGAGAAGCCCCACAGGTTGTCGCCACCGAAGATCATCAGCGCAGCAATCGCCAGTAAGGTGGAGATCGACGTCGCCATGGTCCGCAGCAGGGTCTGGGTGGTGGAGATGTTGATGTTCTCGATCAACGTTGCCTTGCGCAGTACGCGGAAGTTCTCACGAACCCGGTCGAATACCACGATGGTGTCGTTGAGCGAGTAACCAATGATCGCCAGCACAGCCGCCAGTACGGTCAGGTCGAAGGTGATCTGGAAGTAGGCCAGGATACCCACGGTCACGACCACGTCGTGGATCAGCGACACAATGGCGCCGACACCGAACTTCCACTGAAAGCGGAATGCCAGGTAGATCATGATGCCGACCAGCGCCATCAGCATGCCGAGGCCGCCCTGGTCGCGCAGCTCTTCACCCACTTGCGGGCCGACGAACTCGACGCGCTTGACCGATGCCGGGTTGTCGCCACCCACCTTTTGCAAGGCCTCGGCTACCTGGTGACCCAGTTGCGGGTCTTCGCCAGGCATGCGCACCAGCAGGTCTGTGGTGGCGCCGAAGCTCTGCACAACGGCTTCGTGATAGCCGGCCTTGACCAGCTCGCTGCGCACCAGGGTAACGTCGGCCGGCTTCTCATAGGTCAGCTCGATGAGCGTACCGCCGGTAAAGTCCAGGCCGTAGTTCAGGCCCTTATGGAACCAGCTGAACAACGCCAGAACGGTAAGGAGCACGGTGACGCCGAACGCAACGTTGCGAACGCCCATGAAGTTGATTGTACGTAACATGGCAGCCCCTTAAATCCACAACTTCTTGAAGTCACGCCCGCCAAAGATCAGGTTGACCATTGCGCGGGTCACCATGATGGCCGTGAACATCGAGGTAAAGATCCCGAGGGACATGGTCACCGCAAAGCCTTTCACCGGGCCCGTGCCCATGGCGAAGAGAATCCCGCCGACCAGCAATGTGGTCAGGTTGGAGTCGAGGATCGCGGTAAATGCCCGGCCGAAGCCTTCGTTGATTGCACGCTGCACGGTCATGCCGGCGGCGATCTCTTCACGAATTCGCGAGAAGATCAGCACGTTGGCGTCCACCGCCATACCCATGGTGAGTACGATACCAGCGATACCTGGCAGGGTCAGTGTGGCGCCCAGCAACGACATCAAGGCCAGCAGCATCACCATGTTGCCCGCGAGGGCGACAGTGGCGATCACACCAAAGAAGCGGTAGATGGCGATGATGAACAGCGACACGAACAACATGCCCCACAGCGCCGCATCGACACCCTTGGTGATGTTGTCGGCACCCAGGCTCGGGCCGATGGTACGTTCTTCAGCGAAGTACATCGGTGCCGCCAGGCCACCGGCACGCAGCAGCAACGCCAGCTCGGAAGACTCGCCCTGGCCGTTCAGGCCAGTGATACGGAACTGAGCACCCAGAGGCGACTGGATGGTCGCCAGGCTGATGATCTTCTTCTCTTCCTTGAAGGTCTGCACCGGCACGTCTTTCTCGACGCCGTTGACCATCTGCTTGGTGTAGGTGGTCACCGGGCGCTGCTCGATGAAGATCACCGCCATGCTGCGACCGACGTTGCTGCGCGTGGCGCGGCTCATCAGTTCACCACCATGGCCATCCAGACGGATGTTCACTTCAGGCGTGCCGTGCTCGCCGAACCCGGCCTTGGCGTCGGTCACCTGGTCACCGGTGATGATCAAGCCACGCTCGATCAGCGCTGGAGGGCGGTTGCCTTCGCGGAATTCGAATTCTTCGGAAGTGGCACGCGTAGCGCCTGGGTCTGCCGCGAGACGGAACTCCAGGTTGGCGGTCTTGCCGAGGATACGCTTGGCTTCAGCGGTGTCTTGTACGCCTGGCAGCTCAACCACGATGCGGTTGGCGCCCTGGCGCTGCACGATCGGCTCGGCTACACCCAGCTCGTTGACGCGGTTACGGACCGTGGTCAAGTTCTGCTTGATGGAGTATTCGCGGATTTCAGCGATCTTGGCCGGGCTCATCGCCAGACGCAGTACCGCTTGACCGTTCAGGTCGGCAGGCACGATGTCGAAGTCATTGAAGTTCTTGCGGATCAGCGCACGGGCCTGTTCGCGGGATGCTTCGTCAGCAAAGCCCAGCTGGATAGCGCCGTTGAGCTGCGGCAGGCTGCGATAACGCAGCTTCTCTTTGCGCAGCAGGCTCTTCACGTCGCCTTCGTAGACTTTCAGACGTGCGTCCAGGGCCTTGTCCATGTCGACTTCCAACAGGAAGTGCACACCACCGGACAAGTCCAGACCCAGCTTCATCGGGTGCGCGCCAATGCTGCGCAGCCATTGTGGCGTGGTCTGGGCCAGGTTGAGCGCGACAACGTAGTCGTCACCCATGGCCTTGCGTACGACATCCTTGGCCGGCAATTGGTCTTCTTGCTTGGTCAGGCGCAACAAGCCGCCTTTGGAACCAGCCGCCAAGGTTGCCGCTTTAACCTGGATACCCGCGTCATTGAGCGCTTTGCTCGCACGGTCCAGATCAGCCTGATTGACTTGCAGCGAAGTGCTGGCGCCAGAGATCTGGATCGCCGGGTCATCAGGATAGAGATTGGGAGCGGAATAAATAAAACCGATCGCCAGCACCGCCAGGATCAGTACGTATTTCCACAGAGGGTATTTGTTCAGCATCACGCCGCCCGCTTATAACGCGGGGCGCCTTGCGCGCCCCGTCGATTGGTAAAGGTTGTTACTCAGATCGCTTTGAGCGTGCCTTTAGGCAGCGTGGCGGCGATGGCGCCCTTCTGGAACTTCATTTCCACGGTGTCGGAGACTTCCAGTACCACGAAAGCATCGGAAACCTTGGTGATCTTGCCGGCGATACCGCCAGTGGTCACGACTTCGTCGCCTTTTTGCAGGCTGCCCAGCAGGTTTTTCTGCTCTTTGGCGCGCTTGGCCTGTGGACGCCAGATCATCAGGTAGAAAATGACCAGGAAGCCGACCAGGAAAATCCACTCGAAACCACCGCCCATAGGGCCGGCAGCAGCAGGCGCAGCGGCGTCAGCCATAGCGTTAGAGATAAAAAAGCTCATTTAGCACTCCAGTTGCAAATAGTGAATCTTAGGGTCGGAAAACTCAGTCCAAGGGCGGCACAGGGAGGCCACGCTTGGCATAGAAGGCATCGACGAAGGCGGCCAATGTACCCTGTTGAATAGCCTCGCGCAAACCAGCCATCAGGACTTGGTAATGACGCAAATTGTGGATGGTATTCAACATGCTACCCAGCATTTCCCCACACTTGTCCAGATGGTGCAGATAAGCACGGGAGAAGTTCTGGCAGGTGTAGCAGTCACAGGTAGGATCCAGCGGCGAATCATCATGGCGATGGAACGCGTTACGGATTTTCAGCACGCCTGTATCGATGAACAGATGCCCGTTGCGGGCATTACGGGTTGGCATCACGCAATCGAACATGTCCACACCGCGGCGCACACCCTCTACGAGATCTTCCGGTTTGCCAACGCCCATAAGGTAACGAGGTTTGTCAGCGGGCATCAGGCCTGGCAGGTAATCGAGCACCTTGATCATTTCGTGCTTGGGCTCGCCCACCGACAAACCGCCGATGGCCAGGCCGTCGAAGCCGATCTTGTCGAGGCCTTCCAGCGAGCGTTTGCGCAGGCTTTCATGCATGCCGCCCTGGACAATACCGAACAGCGCCGCCGTGTTATCGCCATGGGCGTTCTTCGAACGCTGGGCCCAACGCAGCGACAGCTCCATGGAGATACGCGCCACGTCTTCATCGGCCGGGTACGGTGTGCACTCGTCGAAAATCATCACGATGTCCGAGCCCAGGTCGCGCTGTACCTGCATCGACTCTTCCGGACCCATGAACACCTTGGCGCCGTCGACCGGCGAGGCGAAGGTCACGCCCTCTTCCTTGATCTTGCGCATGGCGCCCAGGCTGAACACCTGGAAACCACCGGAGTCGGTGAGGATCGGGCCTTGCCACTTCATGAAGTCATGCAGGTCGCCATGCTTCTTGATCACTTCCGTGCCCGGGCGCAGCCACAGGTGGAAGGTATTGCCGAGGATAATCTCGGCACCGGTGGCGACGATGTCGCGCGGCAACATGCCTTTGACGGTGCCGTAGGTGCCGACCGGCATGAAGGCCGGGGTCTCCACAGTGCCGCGCGGGAAGGTCAGGCGGCCGCGACGGGCTTTGCCGTCCGTAGCGAGCAATTCAAACGACATACGACTCATAAGTTGTCCTCAGGGCCGCGCGGCGCCGGGTTACGGGTGATAAACATCGCATCACCGTAGCTGAAAAAACGGTACTCGTTAGCAATGGCGGCCTGGTAGGCAGCCATGGTTTCCGGGTAACCGGCAAATGCCGACACCAGCATCAACAGCGTGGATTCCGGCAAATGGAAGTTGGTGACCAGGCAATCGACCACATGAAAGGGTCGCCCTGGAAAAATGAAGATATCGGTGTCGCCACTGAACGGCTTGAGCACGCCATCACGCGCTGCACTCTCCAGCGAACGCACACTGGTGGTGCCCACAGCAACCACTCGACCGCCACGCGCCTTGCACGCCGCCACCGCATCCACCACGTCCTGGCTGACTTCCAGCCACTCGCTGTGCATATGGTGGTCTTCGATGTTATCCACACGCACCGGCTGAAACGTACCGGCCCCCACGTGCAGAGTCACATAGGCCGTGTCGACGCCCTTGGCGGCAATCGCATCCAGCAATGGCTGGTCGAAATGCAGCCCGGCAGTCGGGGCGGCGACGGCGCCGAGGCGCTGTGAGTACACGGTCTGATAGCGCTCGCGGTCCGCGTCTTCATCGGGGCGGTCTATATAAGGAGGCAACGGCATATGGCCGACGCGCTCCAACAACGGCAACACTTCTTCGGCAAACTTGAGCTCGAACAAGGCATCGTGGCGCGCGACCATCTCGGTTTCACCACCGCCCTCAATCAAGATGCTCGACCCCGGTTTGGGCGATTTGCTGGAGCGCACATGGGCCAGCACGCGATGGCTGTCCAGCACCCGCTCCACCAGGATTTCCAGCTTGCCGCCGGACGCTTTCTGGCCAAACAGCCGCGCCGGAATCACCCGGGTATTGTTGAAAACCATCAGATCGCCTGGGCGCAAATGCTCAAGCAAATCAGTGAATTGACGGTGTGCGAGGGCACCGCTGGGCCCATCGAGGGTCAGCAGTCGACTGGCGCGACGCTCGGCCAAAGGGTGGCGAGCGATCAGCGAATCAGGGAGCTCAAAAGTAAAGTCAGCAACGCGCATGATGGGGTTCGTCTAGCAGGGCCGGGAAGTCTAGCGGAAATAGTGAAAATAGACCATGAAACGTGATTGACCAACGGTAATCTCATCTCTATACTTCGCCGCCATTGAGCCCTGATGGCGGAATTGGTAGACGCGGCGGATTCAAAATCCGTTTTCGAAAGGAGTGGGAGTTCGAGTCTCCCTCGGGGCACCATCTTAAAAAAAGACCTTGAAATTCAAGGTCTTTTTTTTCGCCTGCAAAAAAGTGCCAGGCGTGGCAGTGGAGGGAGCGGGACCATGGAGTTAACGCTTGAAGCGGTTGCGTTGTTTGCATTGAAGCTGGTGCATGAGACTGACGACGGTAGCCCGTTGCTGCGCGATGATCCCGTGATGGAGGGCTATGATCGCGAGGTGTTCGGGTTGTTGGTGCGCCAGGGAAACCTGGCCGAGATCCAAGTGAAGCTCGATGAATGCCTGTCTCTGGCACTCGACACCCTGGGTGGCGCCGATACCGTCATGGGTCGCGAGTTGCAGCGGCTCGCAACGGACGTGCGCCAAGCACCGACCCTGGAAACACTCGACGCCCCGCTCCACGCACTCAAGGATTACCTGAAAGCCATCCTGTGACGTTGACTTACTTACGCCCTTCCACCGCCATCCGCACCGCCAAGCCCATCAACACCGACCCCATCAGCCAGCGCTGCAGCACCTGCCAACCTGGCCGGGTGACAAAAAACACCGCGATGGAACCCGCCATGCAGGCAATCACCGCGTTGACGCTCACGCTGATAAGAATCTGCAGGGAGCCCAGCGCCAGGGATTGCACCAGCACACTGCCATGACCGTTCGGGTCGATGAACTGGGGCAGCAACGACAAATACATCACCGCCACTTTGGGATTGAGCAGGTTGGTGACCAAGCCCATGGTGACCAACTTGCGCGGGCTGTCCTTGGGCAAGTCGCGCACCTGGAATGGCGAGCGCCCACCCGGCTTGACCGCCTGCCAGGCCAGATACACCAGATACAGCGCCCCGCCGAGCCGCAGCGCGTCGTAGGCAAACGGCACCGCCATCACCAACGCCGTGATACCCAGCGCCGCGCACACCATGTACACCACAAACCCCAGCGCCACCCCGCCCAGGGAAATCAACCCGGCCGTGCGCCCCTGGCAGATGGAGCGGGAAATGAGGTAGATCATGTTCGGCCCCGGTGTCAGTACCATGCCGAGTGAAATCAGGCCGTAGGCGAGCAAGCTGGATATATCAGGCATGGATTGGCTCCTGTTTTTTATGCTGCCAGCGTGAAACCCTTCGCCGACGCGGTCGTGTTGAGCGTCATGCTAGGGGCTTGCAGGCCCAGGCGTTAGATACAGATCCGCAAGCAAAACGTCATACACCGACGGCACCACTTACCCAGGACAGGCACATGATCGACTTCAACAACAAAGGCTTCTTCAAGCTCAAGCAAAACAACGAATACGCCGAACGCGTAGCGGCCCTGCTGCTGGACGGCGAAGAAGTGGTCGACGCGTACAAGGCCATGCGCGACGGCGTCGTGTTCACCACCAAACGCATCATCGCGGTTAACGTGCAGGGAATTACCGGCAGCAAGAAGGACTTCACCTCATTGCCGTACAAGAACATCGTGGCGTACTCGGTGGAAACGTCCGGGACGTTTGACTTGGATTCGGAGTTGGAGATTTATTTTTCGTCGTTGGGGAAGGTGAAGTTCGAATTCACTGGCAAGACCTCGATCGTGGAAATCTCGCGGCTGATTTCCAAGCACCTGCTGAGTTGATCCGCAGGCATAAAAAAGACCTTGGCGTCCCAAGGTCTTTTTTACTGCGGTTCAACTGACGTACACCGGGTTCATCCTGCTCACAGCATCATTTCATAAGGCCCCATTGCCTTGCTAGTCTGCACCAAGCCCTGCCGCATCAACATTTCGAGATAGCTTCCCGCCTCCATCGCGGGCTTCTTCAACGCCCTCCTCTGCTTCTGCGCTGCTCCCAAAACTGCCGCCTGATCCAAATCCCAGAGATCCGAAATAAAGTCATCCGGATGCATCGGTTCAATGTCATAGGCAGCCAATATATGTGGTGGAAAGTCTTTCAAATTGAAGGTCACGATAACCTCAGCTTTACTCCGAATTGCTGCCGCCAACACATGCCGGTCATCCGGGTCTGGTAAATCCAAACTCGAACACAGGTCCTCATATCCGGTCACCAGAGCGTCAGGTATCGCAACGTCCATTAGCGCCGACGTGCAGTCCACCTGCGCGGCCGTAAGATCGGGTCGATTCTTGAGTATGTTGCGCTTCCACTCATCCTGAATCTGGCTAGTCCATCGCGCTCGATATAACCCAGACAAACCAAGCCACATGAGTAAGTCCCGAAGAACCGCAGGATAGAGAACACAAGCGTCGTATACCGCTGTAAAGGGCGAACACCTCATCCGTCATACCCCATTCCCAACTCTTGGGCCTGTTGAACCAGCGCTTCCATTGCCTCTTGGCTTTGCTCGTCACGCCGTTGCTTGAAGGCCATCAAATCCGAAAAGCGGACTCGACGATGTCGACCCGTTTTTGTAAAGGGGATAGCGCCGTCCTCCAGCATTTTGACCAAATGCGGGCGTGACACATTAAGCAAGTCGGCCGCCTCCTGCGAGGTCAACTCGGCATGAACCGGCACTACCTTGACGGCATTGCCGAGCGCCAATTCGCCCAGAATATCGACCAGCAGGCGCAGTGCGGAGGTTGGGAGTACAAGCCTGTGTGGCTTATCTTCTTTGTCGAAGATGTCGATGCGCTGGGTTTCAAATTTGGTCGACAATAGGGACGCTAATTCACGCTGGCCCTGCACTGCCGCCTCGACTTCTTTTTCCAGCGGAAGGATCGTTTTGGGAAGATTGTTTATGGTCATGATGCAACTCCGGCCTTGCGCAATTCAGTTGAGGCCAACGCTAAACGAAACAAACGAAAATCGCAATATTCGAAACAATGCTGGCGACTCACGCACCAGTCAACTTTTCCCACATCAACTGAAAATTGAGCTGATATCGGTTCCTGACTCCCCCTCATAGGCTCACTCCCTCGCACAAGGAAGTGAATCGGTCATGTCAGAACGCTTTTATCCACCCACCGAACAAGCGTTACTCAAGCGACGAATCCTCACCCGGCAACCGTCGCGTATGCCGTATTCGCCTACTGTCGATTTTTTCGAGCCATCCCCTGCCCCGCCACCTACACCAGCCAAACCTCCCGGCTGCGTCTTCATCAAGCCATGCCAACTGCCTGACGGTATCGCCCATTACTCGAGCCCCCCCGGTTTTGTCCCACTGGAACTGATCAAGGAGTACGGCCATGTAAGTCTGTTGGGCGGGCGTGAAGTGGACGCCCGGGGCGCGGTTGCCTTGCGCAAGATCAGCGGCAGTGCACTGCCAGCCGGCTTAGGGCAGTTGGCATTGCGTTCAGCGTTTTTGGAAGCGGCGGCCACAGTCAGCGCATCCGTCGCTGGTAGCCTGTTGACAGGGTTGGTAGCGCTGGCTTGGCCGTCGGATCTAAGTGATAGCGCGCTCTATAACGAGGAACAGTTGCGTTCGCTGCAACGAGCGCGCTCGCAAATGCGGCTGCATATCGAGCAACGCGACGACGGCACGCTCAAGGGGTATGGGTTTTACACAGGTAACAATGCCGATTGGCAGATGATTGACGTGGTGCAGTTTCAAAACCGCAGCGGCCAGTTAATAGCAGATTTGAATAATGGCGTAGAGCTGATCTGGACGCCCTCCGTTGATCCAAATGACACCTTAGGTGTTCCGGCATTGGAGGCTGCGCCGCAAGCACCGGTGATCTGGATCTACCCACCGACTGAGACGGCGGCGCAGATTCTGGTTAACCCTATTTACCCACCGGACTATCGGGATTTTATTCTGGTGTTTCCGGCGGGGTCGGGGGTTCGGCCGCTGTATGTGGTGGTAGGTGCCAAGGCTGGGGATCACAAGTACCACAAAGCGCCTAACACAGAACAAATAACTGGCTTTGAAAAACTGATAAAAGCAAAACCCAAGACTCCCAGACAAGGAGGCGCCGGGCTGAGAGAACGCTGGATTGAGGAAAAAGGCCGGAAGATCTATGAATGGGACTCTCAGCACGGGGAGCTGGAGGTTTATCTAGCAAGTGATGGGAGCCATATAGGTGCTTTCAACCACATAAGCGGCGAGCAGCTAAAAGGGTCGATCAAAAAACGAAACATCAAAAAATATCTGTGAGGGCTACATGGGACTTAAAATAAGATTGGAATGGTTCGACAGAACCACAGAGAGACTAAGCGGAACGGAGAGTTCAGCGGACTGCGGAGATGACTACTCGGTGATTTCCGCGCTCGGGTTGTTGGGCGCAGTGGACGTCAATAACGGTATGTTTGAATTGCGCAGGGAATGGCTATCAGTGATACAGCCGCACTTTTCTCACGAAATTGCTCTTTCAGAAAGTGACTACTTCATTGCATTTGATTACGAAGTTGCAAACGAGTAATGCAGATTCAAAGAATTCAGCCTGAGTTGCAGAAGATGAAAAAGCAAATGGTGCACAAGTGACCCGTTCATCCATCATCAAAATAGACCTTAGCCGCAACTAAAACCCCAAAGAACTTCACGCCACGCTGTGCACTTCACTCAACTTTCCCAACTGGTATGGCCAAAACGGGGATGTCTTTTTGGACGCCATCACCGGCTTGGTAGAAATGCCCGAGACGCTTGAGTTTTCTGGCTGGGGGATTTTTTCAGGGCGCCTACCCCGCGATGCCAGGATGCTGCGCCAGTGCCTGGCTGAGCTTGCGACCCATTTCCCGGACCTGGCGTCGCGGGTTCAGCAAGACTTTTTTGTAGGAGCGAGGGGGACGCCTAGTGCTTGCTCCTATGTATGGACTCGCCCTCCACTGTCAACCCGCTTTTCAAACATTGGTACCCGGTTGCATCTATGTATCAGGCCTATCCGAGGAAGCTCCAAACAGCTTCTGGCCAACATTGGATCAGCTCGCGATCTGCCCATTACAAAAAGGCCTCAAGGGCCGGTAGGAGCGCAGGCATCAATTCGCGACGGTCTGACCAGGGGTCAATGTTCGTTAGCACGGGTTGGAGCGGCTAAACGCCCCGGTGGCAGAACTCTGTAAATCAGTGGCTCATCGCAGCCTCCTGACTATTGCCTGGCTGACGTCGATACGTCTGGTCGTTTTGCAAGAGCCGCCAGAGGATACGCAGGTTACGGTTGGCCAAACGCACCGCCGCCTCCTTGCGCCCTAGGCGAGATACCCAACGCTGTAGCCGCTGGTCGTCTGGCTGTTCTGAATCCGGTCGCACCTGTCTTAACACGGCGTGGGCACCCTGGACCGCCAGGCTGCGCAAATACGCATCACCCTTCTTGCTCATCTTGCCGAGCCGGATTTTTTCTCCGCTGCTGTGCTGGCTGGGCACCAGCCCGAAGTAGGCGGCGAACTGTCGGGCATTTGCGAAGCGTTCAGGCTCAGTCTGCTTGGCCAACAGTGCTGTGGCTATGATCGGGCCAACTCCGCGCACCGTCATCAATCGCTTGGCTGTCTCATCGTTCTTCGCCGCTGTTTCGAGCCGACCGGTCAACACGTTGACGCGTTCGCCCAAATGAACCCATTCAACTAGCAGTTCGGCGATTAGTTCGCGCAGCAAATCGGGCAATGGCTGGGTGGCGTCTTCCAGTATTCGCGGGATACGTTGGCTGATGGCCATTTCGCCTTGGGGCATGGATACTCCCTGCTCCAGCAGTAAGCCGCGCATCTGATTACCGACTGCCGTACGTCGCCGTATATATCCCTGTCGGGCCCGATGCAGCGCTTGCATTGCGAGCGCCGCCGCACTTTTGACCGGTACGGCAGATATCCTGCAGTCGCGTCCAGCACGCAGGATCGCCAATGCATCGTTGCGATCATTTTTCGGGCCGCTGCGATGAGTGGCCACATGCTGAGCCGGTAGGATGCGCACTGAATTGCCCTGTGTTTGCAGCAATCGCGCCCATGCCTGAGCACCTGGCCCGGTTTCCACCAGTACCGTCACGCTTGCTGGAAGCTTAAGAAGAAAGGCTTGAAAGGCCTCGCGTGACTTAATCCGATCCTCGAATATCACCTGGCCAAGCGCATTCTCGCCGGCAACCTGGAAGACCTTTTTGGCAAGGTCTACCGCAACGTTTACGCAAGTAGATACATCGGCTGACAAAGACTGATTGATCGTCGTATGCTTTTTCATGGGCTCGCCCTCGCTGTCGTTGGCTTCTATAAGAATGCCACCGTGGCGCATAGACGCCTCGGCTTGGGCGAGTCCATCTAATTACAGAGGACAGAGGACAGAGGACGGTGATGCGTGCCAGCCTGGGCATCTCACTTGGGCTGGAATGTCTCCAAATACGCCAGGATATTTTCAATCTTCTCCTGGTCACTGATCCCCCAGAAGATCATCCGCGTGCCACTGACCACCGATTTCGGGTCTTCAATGTAGGCCGCCAGTTTTTCCCGCGTCCACACCACGCCCGAGTTCTTCATCGCATCCGAATACTGATAGTCCTGAGTGGTACCGGCAGGCCGGCCAATGATGCCGTTCAGTTCCGGGCCAAAACCACCTCGCGCCCCCTCACCAATGCTGTGGCAGCCGCCGCAGGTCTTGGTGAAGAGTTTGCCGCCCGCCTCTGCGTCGCCCGCAGCGAACGCGGGTGCGGCGATAACGGTCAGGGCGAGGGTCAATAACACATACTTCATTCACGTCTCCCTATCGGCTATTGCCGTGGATTATGCCTGTTCAACCGGCCTTTCTCCCAGCCGCTGCACCAGACGCACCAGATACCCGTCCGGGTCTTTCACGATGAACTGGCGCTGCCCGGCCTCCACGTCACCGGCTCGGTACCAGGCGTCCTCTACATCGCGGAACAAGGGCCAGCCGATCTGCGCCAAGCGTTGCAGGATGGGTGCTACGGCGGGCACATCGATTTGCAGGTTGATGCCGCGCCCGAATGGAGGCTGCAACGGTGCGGTAAGCCACTGACCGGCCTCGGGGTCGTATTGTTCGAGCATGATTTGCGCGCCGTTAAGGTCGAGGTAGGCAAAGCCTTCTTCTGCGCGCTGATAGGCAATAGCGAAACCTAACTGTTCGATCCAGAACGCCAGGCTCGCGCCAAGGCGGGTGACGATCAGTTCAGGCACGAGTGGGTTACGGTTGAACATGGCATTCCTTGGATGGCAGGGTGGCGTTCACCTTAACGGATTGTCGTGCCCATGGCTCACAAGCAGCCAAATGACCACCCATCGTTTAAAAAACATCCAATCGAACCTATATACCCAGCCCCTACTCCACCTTACTGAACCCCTGATGGTGGAGTAAGGATCATGGCTCAGCCATCGATTTTGGTATTGGAAGACGACGAGATCATTCGGGCGTTGATGGTGGATGTGCTGGAAGACTTTGGTGCGGTAGTAACATCGTTTGCATCGGCAGACGAAGGGATGATTTACCTGGAGCGCGGCGATGACCCGGTGGATTTGATTGTCAGTGATATTCAAATGCCCGGCTTGCTCAATGGTTATGACTTGAGCCGTGTCGTCGCCCACCGGTGGCCTGAAGTACAGGTAGTGCTGACCTCAGGTAATACGAAAATCGCCGCCGAGTTGGGCAGTTCCGTGCGGTTTCTGCCCAAGCCCTGGAGTACCGACCACTTGCTTGAGTGCGTGCAGACAGCATTGACGCACTAGGGCCAGTCCCGGGATTGATAGCAGCGCGATATCATTTCAACCGAACTTGAGAGCTAGTTCTGCGGTCATGTAAGGTGCAGGGAGCGACTTTTCTGATCCGCTGGTCAGCCTTTTCGCTTCTGCGTTCAGCTGACGACAATGAGTTGTGTAGAATCGTCGCCCATTTTCACGCGTCATTCATGGCCGACAGGCCCACAGTTCGAGCTCATTGAATGCATTCACAGGCCCATGACGTTAGTGCGCCCTCCTTGCTGGAAACGTTGCGCACGGGCACGGGCCTGCTGCATGTGGCGTTGGAACAGCGCCTGCCGTTTTTTTCCGAGCGCCTGGATGCCCAGTGGTATCGGCGCTTGCTGCAGGCGTACTACGGCTTTTATCAGCCAATGGAAGCGGTGCTGTATGACAGCGGTTTGATTCCCGACGGCTATGAGTCTGCGTTGCGTGTGAAAACGCCAACCCTGGTCCATGACCTGCACGCGCTCGGCCTGACTGAGCACGCCATCCATGCCCTGCCTCGCTGTACCCAGCTCCCCGTATTAGACACACCGGCTGCGTGCCTCGGCGCCCTGTATGTGCTGGAAGGCGCCACCCTGGGCGGCCAAGTGCTGCGCCGGGAAATGGCCCTGCGCCTGGATGTGAACGCCGACAACGGCGGTGCCTTTCTCAATGTATACGGCGCCGAGACCGGACGGCGCTGGAAAGATTTCCTCGATTATCTGGGCCGCCAGCCACTGGATACAGATGCCGCCGTGCGCGCGGTGATGGCGGCCCGCTCGACATTCAGCGGCTTTGAGCAATGGCTCGACAGCCAGGAGGTATTGCTATGAAACCCGAAGATTTTGAAGAGCTGCTTGCCAACTGCGCCGACGAACCCATTCGTTTTCCGGGGGCCATCCAGCCCCACGGCGTGCTGCTGACCTTGTCGGAACCTGGCCTGAACATCATTCAGGTAAGTGCCAACGTCGGTACGTTGTTCGGCCACGCCCCCGAGGCGCTGTTGGATCAACCGTTGCACAGGTTGATTGGCGAGGACTACGCCCGGGCCGTGCAAACCATGGCCGAGGACAGCGCATTCCTGGACTCGCCGCCCCTGCTGATAACCTTCAAGGGTGAGCAGTTCGAAGGCCTGTTGCATCGCCACCAGGGCGTGTTAGTGCTGGAATTCGAACCACGGCTCAAGGATTTCAAACCCCGAGCGCACAATGGCCGCACCAGCGACCTGGGCAAGATGCTGCACCGCCTGCAATCGGCAAAGACCTTGGAGGCGCTCTACGCCATCACCGTCAACGAAATCCAGGCCATGACCGGTTATGACCGGGTGCTCATCTATCGCTTCGAAGAGGAAGGCCATGGCCAGGTGATCGCCGAGGCCTCGGCGCCGTCCATGGAATTGTTCAACGGGCTGTTCTTCCCCGCGTCCGACATCCCCGAGCAGGCTCGCGAGCTATATCGCACCAACTGGCTACGGATCATCCCCAATGCGTCCTACGAACCGGTACCGCTGGTGCCCAAATTGCGCCCGGACACCGGGCAGCCTCTGGACCTGAGCTTCGCCACCCTGCGCAGCGTGTCGCCGATTCACTGCCAGTACATGCAGAACATGGGCGTGTTGTCGTCCATGAGTATTTCACTGATGAAGGGCGACAAACTCTGGGGCCTGATCAGTTGCGGCAACCGTGAGCCGCTGCTGGTGCCCAACGACCTGCGCATGGCCTGCCAGACCATCGGCCAGGTGCTGTCATTGCAGATCAGTGCCATGGAGGCCCTGGAGCTGACCCGCCAGCGCGACGAGAAAGTCGAAGCGCTTGCGCTGCTGGATCGGGCGATGAAAGCCTCTGCCAATAACGTATTCGACGGCCTGGCCCAGCAAGGCCGACTGCTGATGGACCTGACCCTCTCCGGCGGCGTGGCGATCATCGAAGACAAGCAATTACACCGCTACGGCAACTGCCCGGAACCGGCGCAGATACGCGCGCTGCACAAGTGGTTGCAGGGCGACGGCGCACCGGTATTTTCCAGCCATAACCTGGCCTCGGTTTATCCGCCGGCCGCCGAATACCAGAGCGTGGCCAGCGGCGTGCTCGCCATGAGCTTGCCCAAGCCTGTGGATAACGGCGTGTTGTGGTTTCGCCCGGAAGTCAAAGAGAACATCCACTGGAGTGGCGATCCGCAGAAGCCGCTGAATCTGGAAACCTGCGACGCGGGCATGCGCCTTCGCCCACGCACCTCGTTTGAAATCTGGAAAGTGGAAATGGCTGGTATCTCCACCAAGTGGAGCCATGGCGACCTGTTTGCCGCCAACGATCTGCGCCGCTCGGCCCTGGAGAACGACCTGTCCCGCCAAGTGCTGCGCGAGCAACAAGCGGTGCGTGCGCGGGACGAGCTGGTCGCGGTGGTTTCCCACGACCTGCGCAACCCCATGACCGTCATCTCCATGCTCTGCGGCATGATGCAAAAAGCCTTCAGCTCCGATGGCCCCCACACTTCACGGCGCATTTCTTCCGCCATTGACACCATGCAACAGGCTGCCGGGCGCATGAACGTGTTGCTGGAAGACTTGCTCGACACCTCGAAAATCGAAGCCGGGCGCTATGTGGTCAAACCGGTGGCGCTGGACGTCAGCCAGATTTTTGAAGAGGCGTATTCGCTGCTGGCGCCCCTGGCCTCGGAAAAGGGCATCGACCTGTCGTTCAATGTCGAGCCTGGCCTGCAGATCAAGGCCGACCCGGAGCGCTTGTTCCAGGTGCTGTCGAACCTGATCGGCAATGCGATCAAGTTCACTCCGCGCCAGGGCAACATCGGCATCAGCGCCATGAGCGCCGGCGAGGAGATTGTATTTTCGGTGCGCGACTCCGGTGAAGGCATTGCGCCGGACGATTTGCCCCATGTGTTCGATCGCTATTGGACCCAGACTGAAAACAACCCCACCGGCAGTGGGCTGGGGCTGTATATCACTCAAGGCATCGTTAAGGCGCATGGCGGCAGGATCGAAGCCGAGAGCAAGCAGGGCCAGGGCAGCGAGTTTCGATTTACCGTACCGAAGGTGACGATTGAGGCAAACAACTGAGCCATTTGCCGGCAGGGACAACCATATTGCCCCTGCTGCCCCATAACCGAGAACTGAAAACCAAACATACACTCATACAACATTGCATTGCTTTAACAAAGTTTCAAAATAAAACAACCAAAATTTAACAACAAAACCAACTCACCCATCACAAACAGAAACATAGAACACCTCGCAAAAAACATCGAACCCCACTAACTTATGCCGGGCACTGTTACAGGGAAGAACATGCCATGTAAACCATGTCATTCATAGTGAGGCGTTACCATGTTCAATTCTATCGGCTTTAATCCCGTCAACACTTACATTTCCCAATCCGCCCCCGACCAAGACACCCAAGCCAGCGAGAAGGTCAACTCACGCTCGAAACGAAGTCTCGATCAAATCGCTCCCGATAATTCGATTAATGACAATGGGGTCAGCGCAGACAGAGGCGGCAGGCGTAATGGTGGTGGCTTGGACAGTCTCGGCAAAGGCAATGTTCTTTGAGTAAACTTACTTAAGCGCAACTACTAAATAAGTAGCGCCCAGGGCGCTGCTTATTCATTAATAGCCACAACGTATTACTGCCTGACGTTCGTTGACGAAATGCCGACATTTTCAGCGTTATACTGAGCGCTTATCTTATTAGTGAGCCGATCGCGTCATGCCTGAACTGCAGTCACTTCCCCCCGTACTTGCCGGCCCGTTGCTGCGCCGCCTGGAACCAAAGCGTGTGGTGCTATGGCTGGTGGCGAGCCGGGAACTGAAGCTGGTTATGAGGCTGCAGCACGCTCAGGGATCGACGCTGGATATTCACCTTCATGCACATTGTCAGATCGTCCCCGTCGGGCGCCATTCGTTTATCCACTTGATCGATGTGCTCCTGACTGACGCCCTGCCTCTGGATGTAAACATCCACTATGACCTGTTTATTGACGGCTGCGGAATAGCCCAGTGGGCACCCCATCTGCTGTACGCAGGCGCCACGCTGCCCGATTTCGTCGTGCATGGGCGCATCCACCAACTGGTCCACGGCTCCTGCCGCAAGCCTCACCATCGCGCTGATGACGGGTTGCTGTGCATTGATCGTCTGCTGGCTCAAGCTCCCACCGTGGCACAACGCCCCGCCTTGCTGATGATGAGCGGCGACCAGGTCTACGCCGACGACGTCGCGGGACCCATGCTGCGGGCAATTCATGAATTAATCGCGCGCCTGGGCCTGTTCGACGAATACCTGGAAGGGGCCGTGGTTGACGACAGTGCCGCCCTCTACGGGCATCGCGCCAGCTATTACCATCGCGCCGACCTGCTCCCCGCGCTGGACAGTAACGAGACCTTGCGTGAGCGCTTTTTCGGCGGTGTGAAGAAACCGATTTTCACCAGCAGCACCGCCGATAATCACCTGGTGACCTTTGCCGAAGTGATCGCCATGTACCTGCTGGCCTGGTCGCCCACACCGTGGACACTGATCTCCCCCCCAACCGCCGCAACTGAGCGCGCAAGAACAGCAGCGTTATGCCCGCGAACAGATACAGATCGATCAATTTCGCAGTGGCCTTCCAGGGGTCGCCCGGGTATTCGCCCACCTCTCGACCCTGATGATCTTCGATGATCACGACATCACCGACGACTGGAACCTCAGCGCCCAATGGGAAGAAACTGCCTACGGCCATCCCTTCTCCAAACGCATCATCGGTAATGCGTTGATGGCCTATCTTTTATGCCAGGGCTGGGGCAACCAGCCCGAGGTGTTTGGCGAACTGGTGAGCCAAACCCAGGCACTTGCCAACCAGGCGCAAGACAACCACCTGGACGCCACACAGCAGGATGAGCTAGTCACCACGCTGCTGAAATTCCAGCAGTGGCACTACGTATTGCCCACCACCCCGGCGCTGGTGGTACTCGACACCCGCACCCGACGCTGGCGCAGCGAGTTCACCCTCAAGCAACCTTCCGGCCTGCTGGACTGGGAAGCCTTGAGCGAACTGCAACAAGCGCTACTGGACCACCCGTCAGCCATCATTGTCTCGCCTGCGCCGGTGTTCGGCGTCAAGCTGATCGAGACGGTGCAAAAGGTTTTCAGTTGGTGTGGCTTCCCACTGCTGGTGGACGCCGAGAACTGGATGGCCCACCGCGGCGCTGCCCAAGTGATTTTGAATATCTTCCGCCACTCGCGCACGCCGGGTAACTACGTGATCCTCTCCGGCGACGTGCATTACTCGTTTGTCTACCAAGTACTGATCCGCTACCGCAACGGCGGCCCCAATATCTGGCAAATCACCAGCAGCGGCATCAAGAACGAGTTCCCGCCGCGCCTGCTGGAATGGTTCGACCGCCTCAACCGCTGGCTCTACTCCCCGCGTTCGCCGCTCAATTGGTTTACCCGCCGCCGCACCATGCAAGTGGTGCCCTATATTCCAGAGCACGCCGAAGCGGGTGAGCGATTGTGGAACTCGGCAGGCATTGGCCAGGTGTTTTTCAATGAGCAGGGCCAACCGCAAGCCATTTACCAGCACAACGCGGATGGGAAGCCTCGGACAAAGATGATGGCGCCAGAAAAATAGCGTTTCGCCACTCGTCAAAAGCAGCACACCTGCCCTATTCAAAGCGCGCAAGCGCCGATGTACAGTAGCGCCAGCCACGGAGTATCGGCGTCAACCATGACTGGCCTTGGGCGCCAGCCCCCGCAGGAAGCGTGCAGATGGACGATACATCCGGCAAAGAACCGCTACGCAATGAAGTTTCCGACCTTAACGTCGACCTATTGCACGCCATAATGGAGTTGGTCAGTGACGGCATCTGGGACTGGAATGCCAATACCGGCTTCGTCTACCGCAATCCCGGCTGGTACGAAATGCTTGGCTACTCCCACCACTCCCTGGAAAACAGCGTCTTCACCTGGGAGAACGTGATCCACCCCGAGGACTACTCTCGCGTGATGGCGGTGTTCGATGACTACATCAGCCTACGCGCCGCTCATTATCGGGCCGAATACCGTTGTCGCAAAAAAGACGGTACGTACCTCTGGATCGAGGACCGTGGCTACGTCATTGCCCGCAACCCCGACGGTTCAGTGGCGCGCATGGTCGGCGCACACCGTGATATCCATACGCGCAAATGCTCCATCGAACAGTTGCAAAAGCGCAACCAGTCTCTGGAAGCACTGGTCGCGGAGCGCACGCTTGAGTTGTCGCGCGTCAACCAGCAACTGCAATTGCAGCTGGACGAAAACCGCTCTTTGGCCGAGCGGGACGCCCTGACGCGCATCGCCAACCGGTACCGCCTGGAAAAAGTGCTGCTGGAGGAATGCGACCGCGCCGAACGCTTCCGCCTGCCCCTGGCCCTGGTGGCCATGGATGTCGATGACTTCAAGCCGATCAATGACCAATACGGCCATGGCGTCGGCGACCAGACCCTGATACGGGTAGTGGAACATCTGGAAGCCTGCGTACGTAAAAGCGACTTGCTGGCGCGCTGGGGCGGCGATGAGTTTATGGTGGTGCTGCCCAAAACCAGCCTGGACGAGGCCAAAGAGTTGGCCGAAAGGATTTGCCATAAAATCAAGGAGGCGGCCCCCGTGGGCGCCTTGAACGTTACCCTGAGCCTGGGCGTGGTGGAGCGGCGCATGGGCGAGTCCCCGGCTGCGCTGATGGCGCGGGCCGACCAAGCCTTGTACCGATCCAAGGCGGCGGGCAAGGATGGGGTGTCGGAATAGTCGCAGCTCCTTCCAAGGTGGAATGACACGGCGACTTTATTTCGTTTGCGGCAAGGCCGGGCGCGCGGCTTAGATAGCGCTGCGCCCACCACTGCCGAGTCCCAGAGCCATGAGTCACGCTAGCATCAGCCAGTCGATTTCCATCGTTCACCCCATCAGCCTCAGTCACGGTAAAAACGCCGAGGTCTGGGACACTGCAGGCAAGCGTTACATCGACTTTGTCGGGGGTATCGGCGTGCTCAACCTGGGCCATTGCCACCCGGCCGTGGTGGCGGCCATTTGCGAGCAAGCGGCCCGGCTCACCCATTACGCGTTCAACGCCGCACCGCATACGCCCTACATCGAGTTGATGCAACGCCTCAGTGCCTTTATCCCGGTGGGTTACCCCGTCAGCGGCATGCTCACCAACAGCGGTGCAGAAGCGGCAGAGAACGCCTTGAAGATCGCCCGTGGTGCCACTGGTCGCACGGCGGTGATCGCCTTCGACGGTGCCTTCCATGGCCGCACCCTGGCGACCCTCAACCTCAATGGCAAGGTCGCGCCCTACAAGCAGAAGGTCGGCGTACTGCCCGGCCCTGTGTATCACCTGCCCTACCCCAGTACCGATAACGGCATGACCTGCGCCGAAGCGCTGAAGGCGATGGAGCGTCTGTTCAGCGTGGAAATCGACATAAACGATGTGGCCTGCTTCATCATCGAGCCGGTGCAGGGCGAAGGCGGTTTTCTAGCCTTGGACACTGAGTTTGCCCAAGCCTTGCGACGCTTCTGCGACCAGCACAACATCCTGCTGATCATTGATGAAATCCAGTCGGGTTTTGGTCGCACCGGCCAGCGTTTCGCCTTCTCGCGCCTGGGCATCGAGCCGGACCTGCTGCTGCTCGGCAAAAGCATCGCCGGCGGCATGCCGCTGGGGGCGGTGGTCGGGCGCAAGGCGCTGATGGACAACCTGCCCAAAGGCGGCCTGGGCGGCACCTACTCCGGTAACCCCGTCGCCTGCGCGGCGGCGCTGGCGACCCTTGAGGCGATGAGCGACAAAAACCTGCCCGCCTGGGGCGTCGCGCAGGAGGCCGCGATTGTGGGTCGCTATGAAGCCTGGCGCGCGCAGCAACTGTCGCCCTACCTGGGCCGCCTCACCGGTGTCGGCGCCATGCGGGGCATTGAACTGGCCCATGCCGACGGCACACCCGCCCCCAAGCAACTGGCGCAACTGCTGGAGCTGGCGCGAGAGGCCGGCTTGCTGCTGATGCCCAGCGGCAAGTCGCGGCACATTGTGCGCTTGCTGGCACCGCTGACCATTGAGCCTGAGGTGTTGGAGGAAGGCCTGGATATTCTCCAAGCGTGCCTCGAAGAACTGGACGAGTAAAATGTATCAACAGGTTTGTCGCTGCTCCACTCAGTCGTTGAGCTTGTTCGTGAAGTCCGGGCGAGGTGGATGACCGTTGATAAGATTCCCGTTGTTGATATGTACGTATTTCTGTACGTTAATACCCACCAACAAGGAGTTCCCATGGAAACTATCAACTACACCAACGCCCGAGCCCATCTGTCCGAAACGATGGACCGCGTCAACGATGATCACGTCCCACTTCTACTGACTCGACAAAAAGGCGAGCCCGTGGTGATGATCTCGTTATCAGAGTTCAATGCTCTGGAAGAGACGGCTTACCTGCTGCGCTCGCCTAAAAATGCCGAACGTCTCATTAACTCAGTCAACAGCTTACGAGCAGGCAAAGCCAAGCCAAGGCGGTTGATTGAAGAATGAAAATACTCTTTACCTCTGAAGGCTGGGACGACTACCTCTGGTTTCAACAGAACGACAAAGCCGGGCTCAAGCGCATCAATTTCTTGATCAAGGCCATACAAAGAGACCCGTTCGACGGCGTGGGAAAGCCTGAACCCCTCAAACATAACCTGAGTGGTTTCTGGTCTAGACGAATCACCGCGGAGCATCGTTTGGTTTATGGCATCGAGGATGATGAAGTACAAATATTGATGTGCCGCTATCACTACTGAAGTTATTCTGACGCCCGAGCCACCTTGACCTGATCCCCTCACCCGCTGAAAATGCCCGACGTTTTTTTGTCTCTCCGCATACTACGCAGCGAAATTTAATGTCTGATTCCTACACCGAAAAATCCGCCGAAGAATCCGTAGTCGCCCTGTACGCCAAAGCCGAATACGAAAACGCCATCAATCTTTCACAGCATGTGCCAGCCGCCAAGATCATCAGCGAGATGGTGCTGGACGCGTTTCACACCTCCAAGGAAAGCGACCAGATCCGCGAGCTACGCGTTGCCATCCGCCAGGCCCACGATGCCTTCGACGATGACAAAGCCTATGACCTGATGGGCCAGCTCAAACAATTGAAAGACGCCGAAGCCGCAGACAACGCCGCCCTGGAACACCTGAGCAGCCAGTTCTCGATCAGCCGCATCCTGTCCAGCTTCAAGGACGATCCCGAGTTCCAGGAATTGGTCTATGGCCTGGCCCTCAAGGTACTCAACCAGTCGCACCAGGCTATCAGCAACCCGAGCGCCGGCAAGGGCAAGGCTGCACGCGCCAAGAAAGACACCGAAGTGTTTGTGATCAGCAAGGATGGCATCAGCGTCACCTTGCCGCTGCGCACGCCGCGCTCCAAGCTCAATGTGGACCGCGAAGCGCTGGAGTTCCTGGGTTTCACCTTTGTGGGCGAAGGCAGCGAGGCGGAACTTGCGAGCGAAACCTTCATCGACAACAGCGGCGCCGAGCAACCAGTCACGCGCAAGAGCATCGTGACCGCGCTGCAACAGCAAAGCGCCTTTGACGGCTACGCCATCGCCGCCCAGTAAGTAGCTGACGCAACCAGGCGCGCGTGCAAGGCGCAGCGCCGGTTGCCGTCTACGCCTCTTTGTTCCACAACACCGCCGAGCTTTTCATCATCCCCACGGCGATTGCGAACAGCAACAACACACAGCCCGCCAGCAGCCACGGTGACGGCAAGGTTGGCCGGGCCAGCAACATGAACGCCAACGAGGGCGCGATCATCACGCCGATGTTGACGCCCGCCGAGTAGTAGCCAAGGTTTCGGCCCACGCTGTCGCGGCTGGAAATGCTGCTGACGTAGTGGGTGATCGCCGGGAACACAATCATCTCGCCCAGGCTCCACAACACCGTAGCGAGCATCAACAGCGCGCCGACCTGACCAAAGCCCATCAAGAAGAAACCGCTGCCTGCCAGCAACAGGCCAATGATCAGCGAGCGACTGCTCGACAAGTGCGCCATGCGCAGGTTGATCGGTACTTCAAACACAATCACTAGCAACGCATTGATAAAGAAGATGATGCCCACGTAATAGGCCGGCAGTTGGGTGTAGTTGATGATGTACGCCGACAGAAAAGTCGGCGGCAATGCGTAAGCCACGTGCACCGGCAGCGCCGCCAACAGGATCACCAGCAGTCGCGAACGCTCATGAACCGCCACCTCGGGCAAGCCCTCGCCCTTCCCGGCGACAGGCGCGCCTTGGGTGGTCGGCCGGGGCCGACCGAACCGCAGGCAGGCGGCGAAGGCCAGCAGGGACAGCACGGCATTGATGTAGAACACCGCGTCGGCATTGCGGAGGAAAATCAAGCTGCCCAATAGCGGCCCAATGGCCATACCGATGTTGATCGCCAATCGGTTGCAGGAAAACGCCACTTTGCGTGACTCAAGATTACTGTGAGCCACTGTCTCGGAGAACGCGGCCGGTGTGAAGGCTTCGTAACAGGCCCCCCAGAGAAACGACAACAGGAACAGCGCGAGCAGGTTATCCACCGAGGGAATGACCAGCAGCAACACCGCGTTGAACAACAACGAACCAAGAATGACTCGGTTGGCCGAAAACCGCTTGATCACGGCGCCGATGATCAGGTCGGTACACAGCGCGCCCGCGCCATACACGCCGACCAACAGGCCTGCAGTGCCTGCCGATATCGCGTGTTGATGAATCAGGTACGCCGCGTAAAAAGGAAACGCCAGGGTGCCCGTGCGGAACACCAGCGTGATCATGAACAATGCTTGCAACCGCGCATTAAGGCCGCGCAAGGCGTGAAAAGTACCCATCAGCGCAGCACGCTGGCACAGGTGTGGAGCAAAGCTACAGAGCGGCTCATCCGGATGTCCTTTCGCAATGGCGGCGCCGGTGTGTCCGGCGCCAAACTCCATAGCTGGCCAACCTAATGCAGCACTGTGCGGCGAACAAGCTACCCATTTGGACAGGTAGGCGGTGATTGCGGCCTCAGGCCGGGTGGCGGATATAGCCCAATTGCAGGGCCTTGCCGATTGCTGATTTGCCGTTGCTGACCTGCAATTTGCCGAAGATATTCTTCATATGAAACTTCACCGTATGGGAGGTCATCGACGTCAGGAGTGCCACTTCGTTGTAGGTCTTGCCCAGGCTGACCCAGGACAATACTTCGGTTTCCCTTGGGGTCAGCACCGTCTGTTGTTCGACAGGCGCCGCGTGATCTTCCAGGGCCTCGTCGTACATCGAGACCAACAGCATCTGCAGTTCACTTTGATGGGCCAGCACGGTCTCGCGAAATTGCCGATGTTCGCCGAAGCTGCACAGATTGAGCACCGAGTAGAAGCCCCGATTGCCATGCACAATAAAACTGGCGCCCTCGCCAACGGGTGTGTAGGGGCCCGGCACCGGCACCGCCTCATCGGCCACGGCCAGCAGGTGTTCATCACTCCAGAAAAATGGTTTGATCCGCGTACGGGTCAATGAAACCAGCTCGCCACGCCGGTAGAAATCGTCGGCCGTGTCGGAAGGCTCCATGGCCTCGGGGTAATTGGACACAATCTGCGCTTGGTCCAGCGTCGGCCCACACTGGTAGACCTCGAAGTGTCCCAGGCCACGGCGGCTCAGCTCGGTATCGAGCAAGCGGCGCATATCCTCGGGCAGCATGGGCGATTTTCTATCAGGTTGGCCATTAGGTCGCACGGGTGTCTTCCTTGATCATTCAACCCGGTCGAGCATGCAGCATGCCTGGCTTACCTGTCCAGGCAACGGATGCAAACCCAGGGGCTAGACCTGCGCCGCGAACGCCTCGCGAAAGCGCTCCATCTCCTGCTCATTACCCACCGTCACCCGCACCCACTGCGGCCAGTCCTTCCACACCCGCCCGACCAGTACATTCCGCGCAGCCAACTGCTCAATCACCTGCTCTGCCGGGCGCTTCACCTCGATCATGAAGCAGTTGCTGTGGGAAACGGTGCAGGTAAAGCCCCGGCCCTTGAGCCAGGCGATCGTCTCATCGCGCAACCTGGCATTGAGCGCTCTGCGTTGGCCCACCAGTTGCGCGTCTTCCAGGCTCGCACGGGCGGCCAGCAAGCTGGCGCCGGCCGGGACGTTATCGCCGCCGAACACGGCCAACCGCTCCAATAGCGCCGGGTGACCGATCGCCAGGCCCAGGCGCGCACCGGCGAGGCCGTAGATCTTCGAGAAGGTACGCAGTACCAGCAGGTCATGGTGTTCCTTGACCCAACTTACGCAACTGGGAGCGTCGCAGAAGTCGATATAAGCCTCGTCCACCACCAGCACGCAGCCCTTGGGTTTATTCACCAGAGCGTGGCGGATGGCCTCCGTCGAGGTGAGCGTACCGGTCGGGTTGTTGGGGTTGCACAGGTACAGCATGCCGGCCTGTGGGTCCGCGGCGAGCATGGCGTGCACATCGTGGGCATGCTGGGCGTCGAGGTTAACTTCATGCACCGGCGCCTTGATCGATTCGGCCGCCTGGCGCGGTACTTCGTAGGACGGCGTAGCCATCACCAGGCCGCGGGCCTGGCTGGCGAACGCCAGCACCGCGTAACGCAGGGCGGCCATCGAGCCGGCAAATACCCCGATGTTTTCTTCGGCGATGCCCTGTTGCTCGGCAAACAGCGCGGCCAATGCATACATGTCCGGGTAAGGGTAACGCCCAGAGGCTGCAACCGCGCGCAGCATCGCCTGGCGAGCCGCGTCTGAAGGGCCGTAGGGGCTTTCGTTGTAATTGAGTAGCACCTTGTCAGATTTCGTCGGCGCCGGGCTGGCGAACGCCCAATTGAGCTGCCCCAACACAGGCAGGGCCGCGCCCAGGGCGAGAAGGGATCGACGACTGACACGCACCATGGTGACTACTCCTTGTAGAGGCGCGAGGGATTCGCGCTGGCCGTTCAGAAGAGTATGACGAGAAAGCCGTTGCCTGATTTACCACCGAGGCGTATCCCTGCACTCAGGACTTTATTGTTGTAGCGGGCGCATGCAACACTTTCACTGCCGCGAACCGTCAAGAACGGGTTCTGCCGGCATGGACTGATGACTAAATGGAAGTGGTGAGCACTTGATACACAGACGGGAAAAAACCGAGCACTTGAAGAGCAACATCAAGTACTTGATCAAGAGTCGTGGCGAAACCCAGCTTTCGTTAAGCAGTGCCGCCGGCCTGACCAGGACCACTATCTACAACATCCTGGAAGGCAAGGTCGTTAACGTACAGCAGTCGACGATACGCAAGATCTCTGACTTCTTTGGCGTCTCCTACGAAGAAATCGAGACGATCAGTTTTGAAGCCAAGGAAGTCATCGAGAGCAATGTTTCCCCACTGGGTAACAAGAACCCGGCGGCAGTGCCTGTGCTCAAGGAAAGCCTGCTCATGCAAAGCCTGGGCAAGCGCATCGGTGAGCTGGCCACGCTTCATCCGCTGACCTACTACTTTGGCAGCGCCTGCAACCTGATCGGCGTGCGCCTGGAGCACGGGATTCCCGGCCTTAATGAACCGGGGGACTTGCTGATCGTGCAGAAAGGCTCGTCGAGCGACGATAAAGAAAAACTGGTGTACGACCGCGCCACCAAGAAGCTGTTCATCACACTCGAACCCTGCGGAAACTCAGAGCGTTTGTGTGTCATCGGCGACATCCTTGAGGAGCGCTTCAATGACAACGTCTGAGGGCGCCGTGGAAAACAGCAAATACAAGTTGCTGGGCTTTGAAAACGACAAGCGCCTGGCGGTGATCATGGTGATCGCCACGGGCAAGGTCCTCAAGATCAAGCTGAGTGAAGTGCTCAGCAGTGAAATGATGGACAACTTCAACAAGATGGAAATCAAGAACCTGTACAAGAAGTTCTACTCCCAAGGCGGAACGCTGACCGCCTACGATATAAACGACCGCAATGAAAACTCCTGGATGATCTACATCATCCTGAACTTGCTGCTGTTCACCTTCTATATCTTTACCAGCATTGCCGCGACCAAACCGATTTACCTGGAGTCGTTGGGCATCATCGTCACACCGGGCACGTTCCTGTACCCGCTGACCTTCTTGATCGTGGACTTGCTCAACGAGAATTTTGGCTTGCGCCTGGCCAGGCGAGCCATTCTGTTTGCGTTTGCCAGCAACGCGATGATCATCATCCTGCTGTATGGCTCCACGTTCCTGCCAGGGCTACCGGGCTGGAAGCTGGATGGGCCTTATACCGACGTGATCCTGCAAGTGTCGTCGGTGCTGGTGGCCTCTTCGGTGTCGTTCCTGGTGTCGGAGAATATAAATTCCTACTTGCTGTGCAAGATCAAGGAGCTGACCAACTCCAGGTATCTATACCTGCGGATATTCCTCAGTACGTTCTTTGCGGTGATTATCGACAGCTTCCTGTTCTGCTTTATCGCCTTCTACGGGGCGATGCAGACCAGCGACATCCTCAGCATGATCTATGTACAGATCGCGATCAAAGTCGGCTTTGCGTTCTTCAATATCCTGCCGGCCTATGGGGCACGTTCGTTGTTCAAGCGTTACCTGACCAGCGCCAACGCATGAAACCTATGTTGGGAGGGGGCCTGCCCCTCCCACATTTGAACTTCATACATCAGGTAGAACCTGGCGGGCATTGGATGCAGTTATTTCAGTTGTAACTTGTGCTTGAGGCTCTGCATGACATTTGTCTTGTTCTGCAGATAGTCATTCAAGCCCCGAGCGCGCAGGTTGCACGCGTCACACTCGCCACAGCCGGTACCGATGATGCCGTTGTAGCAAGTCAGCGTCTGCTCGCGCACCAGTTCCAGTTGCCCGTGGTAATCGGCCAGGGCCCAGGTCTCGGCCTTGTTCAGCCACATCAATGGCGTGTCCAGGCGCACGTCGTACTCCATGCCCAGCTTGAGAGCCTGGTTGAGTGCTTTGACAAACTCATCCCGGCAATCGGGGTAGCCTGAGAAGTCGGTTTCGCACACGCCGGTGATGACGGTCTCGGCCTTCACTTGATAGGCGTAGATCGCAGCCAGGGTCAGAAACAGGATGTTGCGCCCCGGCACAAAGGTGCTCGGCAGGCTTTCACCCGAGCTGTTCACGGTCGGCACCGGGATGTTGTCGCGCGTCAGGCTGCTGATCGCCAGCTCATTGAGCAGGGACACATCCATCACTTTGTGCACAGTGGCACCCAACTGCTTGGCCAATTTCTGGGCCACTTCGATTTCTGCCACATGGCGCTGGCCGTAATCAAAGGTAATGCAGTGCACTTCGTCATACAGCGGCAGGGCCTGGATCAGACAGGTGGTCGAATCCTGCCCGCCACTGAAGACCATCACGGCTTTTTTACTCATTGCATTGCTTCCTGCATTTGTAGAATGGGGAGGTAGGAGCGAGCTCGCTCGCGAAAAACGTCAACGATAACGCAGCGTATCCGGTTTAGCGCAGCGCTCAATAAAAAACCCCGCGCGACTTTCGAAGGCGGGGCTTTTTTACTGCAAAACCACTCAGTGGGCGTAGGTCAGCAACAGCTCTTTCGGCACTTGGAAATCCAGGGACATCATCACGCTAAGCGCGGTGATGGTGAAGATCGAGAACACGAACAGCTTGCGCGCCCAGACGGTGTCATCCACCGCCTTGTAGCCGGTCCAGGCCATGTACAACCAGTACATGCCCATGGCGGCGGCGACGGCGAGGTAGCTCATGCCGGCGTAGCCACTGAAGGTCAACATCAAGGTCGCCACGAGGAAGGCCAGGATGTAGAGCAGGATGTGTTTCTTGGCTACCTGAATGCCACGCTTGACCGGCAATACCGGAATCGACGCAGCCAGGTAGTCGTTGAAGCGGAAAATCGCGATGGCGTAGGAATGCGGCATCTGCCACAGGCTGAACATCACCAGCAGCGTCAGCGCGGCCATGTCGAAGCTATTGGTCACAGCTACATAACCAATCACCGGCGGCATTGCCCCCGACAGACTGCCCACCAGCGTGCCGTGAACCGACTTGCGCTTGAGGTACAGGCTGTAGAGGCCGACGTAGATGACAAAACCGATCACGGCAAACAGCGCCGCCAACGGGTTGGCCACCTTGTACAACAGGGCCACACCGGCAACACCCAGGACGGTCGCATAGATCAGTGCCAGCTTCAGGGAGATGAGGCCCTGGACCAGCACGCGATTCTTGGTGCGCTCCATCTTGATGTCGATGTCACGGTCGATGCAGTTGTTGAATACGCAACCGGAAGCAACCACCAGGGACGTACCGATCATTGCAGCCAGGAAGATGGCCAGATCGACATGTCCCTTGGAGGCCAGGAAGAAACCGCCCGCCACAGAAAGCACGTTACCGAAAATGATCCCCGGTTTGGTGATTTGGATAAAGTGCTTAAGCGACATCGGGTCTTACCTCACTTCGCCATCATGTAGGTGTGGATGCTGAACATGATCCACAGCGACAGACCAACCAGCAGAACGATCACCAGGCCTGCGAACACAAACGCGATCACGTTCTCGCGCTGCTCTTTGGAGCGGTCCAGGTGCAGGAAGTACACCAGGTGAACCAGAACCTGAATCACCGCGAACGCCAGGACGATCATCAAGGTGATCGACTTCGGCAAGGTTGGGTACATCACCAGGCCGAACGGGATCAGGGTCAGGATGACCGACAGGATGAAGCCGATGGCGTAAGACTTTACGCTGCCGTGGCTTGAATCGTGGCTGTCATGGGAGTGTGCATTAGCCATTACAGAGTCCCCATCAAGTAAACGACGGTGAATACGCAGATCCAGACCACGTCCAGGAAGTGCCAGAACAGGCTCAGGCAGCTCAGGCGGGTCTTGTTGGTGTTGGTCAGGCCGTGCTTATTGACCTGATAGATCATCACCGCCATCCACAGCAAACCTGCGGTTACGTGCAGACCGTGGGTGCCGACCAGCGTGAAGAACGCCGACAGGAAACCGGAACGGTGCGGGCCGTAGCCTTCGGAGATCAGCAGGTGGAACTCGTTGATCTCCATGCCGATGAAGCCCAGGCCGAACAGGAAGGTCAGGCCCAGCCAGGTCAGCACGCCCTTCTTGTTGCCCTTGTAGAAGGCCAACATGGCGAAGCCGTAGGTGATCGAACTGAACAACAGCAAGGCGGTTTCGCCGAGCACGTATGGCAGTTCGAAGATGTCGTGGCCCGACGGGCCACCCGCTACGTTGTTTACCAGTACCGCGTACACCGCGAAGATCGACGCAAACAAGATGCAGTCGGTCATCAGGTAGAGCCAGAAACCGTAGACGGTTATTGGCCCCGAGTCGTGGTGGTGGTCATCGTGCCCATGGTCATCGACATGGGCGTGTCCAGCATTGGTCACTAAGTTCGACATGGTTTAAGCCTGTTCCAACGAGGTTTCTACACGGTTGGCCGGGATCTTCTTCTCGGCTACCAGGCGAGCGTGCTGCTCGGCTTCGATGCGTTCGATCGTTTCGACCGGCACCATGTAGCCTTGATCATCACGGGCAGCGTGAATGATGAAGTAACCGATAGTGCCCACCAGGCTCGCGATTGCCAGCCACCAGATGTGCCAGATCATCGCGAAACCGAACACGGTCAACAGCGCACCCATCACCACGCCAGTGGCGGTGTTGTTTGGCATGTGGATCGGTTCGTAGTGCTTGGGCTTCTGGTACGCAGTACCGTCTTCCTTGGCTTCGGTGAACGCATCAATGGTGTTCGCAGTAGGGATCACGGCGAAGTTGTAGAACGGTGGTGGCGACGAGGTCGACCATTCCAGGGTGTGGCCGTTCCATGGGTCGCCGGATTCGCACATGTTCTTCTTGCGATCACGCACGCTGACGTACAGCTGGATCAGCTGGCAGGCGATGCCCACAGCGATCATCACCGCACCGAACATGGCAACGTACAGGTACGGTACCCACTCAGGGTTGGTGGTGGCGTTCAGACGACGGGTCATGCCCATGAAGCCCAGTGCATAGAGCGGCATGAACGCGACGAAGAAGCCCGAGATCCAGAACCAGAACGCAGCCTTGCCCCAGCCTTCGTGCAGCTTGAAGCCGAACGCTTTCGGGAAGTAGAAGCTGAAACCAGCGATGTAGCCGAATACCGCACCACCGATGATCACGTTGTGGAAGTGGGCGATCACGAACAGGCTGTTGTGCAGCACGAAGTCAGCACCCGGAATGGCCAGCAGTACGCCGGTCATGCCGCCGATGGCGAAGGTCACCATGAAGCCCAGGGTCCACAGGACCTGGCTGGTCATGCGCAGACGACCGTGGTAGATGGTGAACAGCCAGTTGAATAGCTTCACCCCCGTCGGGATGGAAATCAGCATCGTCGCCAGGCCGAAGAAGGCGTTGACGCTGGCCCCCGAACCCATGGTGAAGAAGTGGTGCAGCCACACCATGAAGCCCAGTACGGAGATCGCGCCAGAGGCGTAGACCATCGAGTGGTGACCGAACAGGCGTTTGCCGGTAAAGGTCGAGATCACTTCGGAGAAGATACCGAACGCTGGCAGGATCAGGATGTACACCTCAGGGTGACCCCATGCCCAGAACAGGTTCACGTACATCATTGGATTGCCACCAAGTTCATTGGTGAAAATGTGGAAATCCAGGTAACGGTCAAGCGACAGCAGCGCCATGGTAGCGGCCAGGATCGGGAACGAAGCCACGATCAGCACGTTTGCCCAGGTGCAGGTCCAGGTGAAGATCGGCATGTCCATCAGTTTCATGCCAGGGGCGCGCATTTTCAGGACGGTGGCCAGGAAGTTGACCCCCGTCAATGTCGTCCCGAGCCCTGATAACTGTAGCGCCCAGATGTAGTAGTCCACACCCACGCCCGGACTGTATTGCAAGCCCGACAATGGCGGATACGCAACCCAACCGGTCTTGGCGAATTCGCCGACGCCCAGGGAAACGTTGATCAGCACCACGCCGGAAACCAGCAGCCAGAAGCTCAGGGAGTTCAGGAACGGGTAGGCAACGTCACGCGCACCGATCTGCAGCGGCAAGGCAAGGTTCATCAAGCCGGTGAAGAAAGGCATCGCCATGAAGATGATCATGATCACACCGTGAGCGGTGAAGATCTGGTCATAGTGTTCAGGTGGCAGGTAGCCAGGCGAACCCTCGGTGGCCATGGCCAACTGGGTACGCATCATGATGGCGTCGGCAAAACCACGCAGCAGCATGACCATGGCAACGATGACGTACATGACGCCGATTTTCTTGTGGTCGACCGAGGTCAACCACTCGGTCCACAGGTAGGACCACTTCTTGAAATAGGTGATACCCGCAACCAGCGCCAAACCACCCAGCGCGATCATGGCGATAGTCACCATTACGATCGGCTCGTGGAATGGGACCGCGTCCCAACTTAATTTACCAAACATCGTTTACTCCTCTGCCCCAGCAGTTGAATGCGCGCCTGTATCAGAACCTTCAACCGCGGCCACTTCTTTCTTCTCGTGCTTGACCGGCTTGCCTGGCTTCATACCTTCGTACTTGTCGACGATTTTCTGAAACAGGTCCGGCTCGTACGCGGAGTACAAGGCGACAGGGTTGTTCTGGCTCGGTTTGGTCAGAGCGTCGTATTCAGCTTGATCAAGCTGTTTAGGTGCGGCCTTGACTGCAGCTACCCAGGCGTCGAAATCTTCCTGGCTTGTCGAGATCGCTTTGAATTTCATGCCGGTGAAGCCAGCGCCGCTGTAGTTGGCGGAGATGCCTTCCATTTCAGCTTTCTGGTTGGCGATCAGGTGCAGGCGGGTCTGCATGCCTGCCATCGCGTAGATCTGGCCACCCAGTGCAGGGATGAAGAACGAGTTCATCACGGCATCGGAGGTGATCCGGAAGTTAAGCGGGGTGTGCTCCGGGAAGCGGATCTCGTTGACAGTGGCGATACCCAGGTCCGGGTAGATGAACAGCCACTTCCAATCCAGCGCGACCACCTGGATGTTCACAGGCTTGACGTCGGACTCCAGCGGACGATACGGGTCCAGCGCGTGGGTCGACTTATAGGTGATGTAACCCAGGGCGATGATGATGAGGATCGGAACCAACCACACCGCGATCTCGATCTTGGTGGAGTGCGACCACTTCGGCGCATAGGTGGCGCTGGTGTTGGACGCGCGGTATTTCCAGGCGAAGGCGAAGGTCATCACGATCACAGGCACCACAACCAGCAGCATCAGCAGGGTAGCGGTGATGATCAGGTTTCGTTCATCCAGACCGACCTGTCCTTTTGGGTCGAGCAAGGTCCACTTGCAGCCTCCCAGCATTAACATCATGCCAAGCAGCGGCAAAAAGCCTAGTAATCGGGGGTACCTGTTTTTACTCATCTCACGACCTCTAAAGCAGCTTGCGCAATGCAGTTGGGTTTTGATCGCCAACACTTCACCCTGCCAAGGGTTGGCATTTCTCTTCGATTGAATAAGAGCCTGCCCGACACGTCATGACTGTACGTTTCACGGACCTGCAGTGAGTTCTTATTCGATTTCGTGGCTAAAGGCCTTGTTACAGACCAATTCCATTTGGTGCGGATAGTTGAAAGGCTGCCGGAACCTGGGGTCGCATTGAGCCTTCCATCTGCTCCTCGACCGCTCCAATGCTCAAATATTGAACAGCACCGGACATTCAGTGCGGGCGATTGTAGTTAGCTAGCGATGTATAAACCATGTCTTATAGAGAAATAATTTTTATCGATTCCAGCAACAATCCTTCACCAAAGTTGCAAAGATTCGCGATCTTATCGCGTTCGATTCTCAACAAAAACCACAAAAATTGCCGTGTTATTGGGCACAGTGCCACTTCCCTTACGGCCTGTAAGGGCATGCCGAGGGTATCCAAGTGCCCATAAAACAAGGCATTCATAGAGGCTTCAGGGATTGGAGCCGCACACGAATCGGGCCGCCGTGGGAAGCACGAACTGACAGCACAATTTGTACGTGGGGTGCAAATTCAAGGATCGTTTTGGCGGGTCAGAAACGTCCTGCGACAACGTTCATGTGACAACATGTCGCACGCTGCGCGCACCTTCCGTTGCCCCTCGTCACGGTGCTTTCACAAATCCCTACAAACAAAAACGCTCCGCCTTCATTCAGAAGCAACGGAGCGTTCGGCAGGCGCGGCGGTTCAGGCTTTGGGATGACGATTGCGATAGATGCACAGGGGCACCAGGATCGCCGTCAGCACGAATGCAACCAGCGCCCATTGGGCCAGGGACAGGCCGAGGACCGGTGGGTAGGGGGTGCTGCAAAAGCCGTCGACCTGGAAGCCCAGGGGAAACACCTTGGCCAGGGGCAGGTCGTCAACGATCGGCTGCAACACATCGATGCCGCAACTGACCTGGGGAAAAAACTGGGTGTACACATGGTGGCCGGCCGCAGCCACGCCACCCAAGGCGCTGAGCACCACCAACCCTTCGAAGAACGTCAGCGCGCCCTTGGTGCGCATGGCCGCGCCGATGAACGCGAAGAGCGCAATCAGCAGCAAGGCGTAGCGTTGCAGAATGCACAGCGGGCACGGTGCTTCGCCCAGTACCACTTGCATGTACAGCGCCCCGCCAATCAGCGCCAGGCAGATGATGCCCAGCAACACCAGAAAGCGCCGCTCCCTGCCTAAACGCATGTCGTCAATCATCCCCGTCTTTCCCTTTCTCTGATTAAGGTTGTGCCTGATGGCAACAAGTTTACACACAGGCAGAGGTTAAAACAGAGAGGGGTTAACGGCGGATTAATCGTGGCAAATGTAGTGATTGTGCGGACGCCATCGCGGGCAAGCCCGGCTCCCACATTGGAATGCGATCCTCTGTGGGAGCCGGGCTTGCCCGCGATGATGCCGATACGGTCAATTGGCCAAATTCTATTCCAGCGCCGCCGCCGGGCCAAAGAACTCATAGCGCGCCTGCTTCTGCGGCACACCCAGCGCCTTGAGATGCCGCTTGACCGCCGCCATGAAGCCCTTGGGGCCCAAGAAGTAGGCATCAATATCACGCTGCTCAGGCAACCAGGCCGCCAGTTGCTCCTGATTGAGCATCCCGACCTTGTCTGCCGCCGGGCTGATGCCGTCATCCTCGGCATAGCAGTAGAAACGCTTGAGCTGCGGATGCTTGGCCGCCAGGCTGTCCACCCAGTCACGGAACGCGTGCACCCCGCCGTTACGGGCGCAATGGATAAAATGCACCGGACGCTCGGTTGCCAGGGCGGCTTCGAGCATCGGCAGCGTGGGCGTAATGCCTACCCCGCCGCTGATCAGCACCAGCGGTTTATCACTGGCGGCCAGGGTGAACTCGCCCGACGGCGGGAACAGGTCAATGGTCGCGCCGACATGCATCTGGTCGTGCAGGTAATTGGAGACCCGCCCGCCCGCTTCGCGCTTGACGCTGATGCGGTACAGCCCGGTGTCGGTGAGGGCCGACAGGGAATAGTTGCGACGCACTTCCTCGCCATCGAGCACCAGTTTCAGGCCGATGTACTGGCCGGGCGCTGCGGCCAGGATCGGGCCGTTGTCCACCGGTGCAAAGTAGAAGGAGATGATCTCGTCGCTCTCTCCCACGCGCTTGACCAACAGGAACGCCCGCGCACCCCGCCAGCCGCCGGGCGCCTGGGCTTTTTCGTCGTAAATGGCCGCTTCGGCGCCGATCAGAATGTCCGCCAACTGGCCGTAGGCCGCGCCCCAGGCGCTCATGACCTCGGGGGTGGCAATCTCGCTGCCCAGCACTTCGGAAATAGCCCGCAGCAGGCAGGCGCCAACAATGGGGTAATGCTCCGGCAGAATCTGCAACGCCACGTGCTTGTTGATGATCTTGGCCACCAGGTCGCCCAGTTGGTCCAACTGGTCGATATGCCGCGCGTACATCAGCACGCCATTGGCCAGGGCGCGAGGCTGGTCACCACTGGCCTGGTGGGCCTGGTTGAACAGTGGGCGGACTTCGGGATACTCGGACAGCATCATGCGATAGAAATGCGTGATCAGCGCTTCGCCGCCGCTTTCCAGCAGGGGCACAGTGGATTTGATGATTGCACGGTCTTGGGCACTAAGCATGGGAGACTCCTTGGTCTTCTTACTGATTGCCTTTAGGCAGTCAGTAATCGTGCCAACTTATAAATCCTTTACTTTCAATCATTTAAATATTATGTAGTCAGTATGACCTCCTACACTTTATAGTCATAAGGACTACAGGGAGTCATTATGACTGCACAACCACTGCTCACCACCTTACTGCCGCTGGTCGCTGACCTGTCCCGGGACTTGCCCGAAGGCGAGCGCTACCGGCGCCTGCTGCAAGCCATGCGCGCCCTGCTGCCCTGCGACGCCGCCGCATTGTTACGCCTGGACGGCGAGTGGTTGGTGCCGCTGGCCGTGGACGGCTTGAGCGCCGATACCTTGGGTCGACGCTTCAAGGTCAGCGAACATCCGCGCTTCGAGATCCTGCTGAGCAGCCCCGGCCCTACCCGCTTCGACAGTGACAGCGAATTGCCCGACCCCTATGACGGCTTGGTCGCCGGTTTGCACGGCCAGTTGGAAGTCCACGACTGCATGGGCTGCCCGCTGTTTATCGACGACCAGCCCTGGGGGCTGCTGACCCTGGACGCCCTCGATACCGAGCGCTTTGAACGGGTCGAGCTGGACGCCCTGCAAGCCTTCGCCAGCCTCGCGGCGGCCACCGTCAACGTGGCTGAACGCATCGAGCGCCTGGCGCTGCGGGCCGAAGACGAGCACCAGCGCGCCGAGATCTATCGCCAGGCCAGTGGCCAGCAGCCCAAGGAAATGATCGGCCAGAGCAAAGCCCACAAGCGCCTGGTCGAGGAAGTCAACCTGGTCGGCGGCAGTGACTTGACCGTGCTGATTACCGGCGAAACCGGGGTCGGCAAAGAGTTGGTGGCCCAGGCGATCCACGCCGCCTCCTCCCGCGCCGACAAACCGCTGATCAGCCTTAACTGCGCCGCCCTGCCCGAGACCTTGGTAGAAAGCGAACTGTTCGGTCACGTGCGCGGCGCCTTTACCGGCGCGTTGAACGAGCGCCGGGGCAAGTTCGAACTGGCCAATGGCGGTACCTTGTTCCTGGATGAAGTGGGCGAGCTGTCATTGACGGTACAGGCCAAGTTGCTGCGCGTGCTGCAAAGCGGCCAGTTGCAGCGCCTCGGATCGGACAAGGAGCACCAGGTTGACGTGCGCCTGATCGCCGCCACCAACCGCGACCTTGCCGAAGAGGTGCGCAATGGCCGCTACCGTGCCGACTTCTACCACCGTTTGAGCGTCTACCCACTGCAAGTGCCAGCGCTGCGCGAGCGCGGGCGTGATGTGCTGCTATTGGCGGGGTTCTTCCTCGAACAGAACCGCTCACGCATGGGCCTGGGCAGCCTGCGCCTGACCGGAGATGCCCAGGCGGCCCTAACGGCCTACAACTGGCCCGGCAATGTGCGCGAGCTGGAGCATTTGATCGGACGCAGCGCGTTGAAAGCCCTGGGCAATTGCCGCGAGCGCCCGAAAATACTCAGCCTGAGCGCCCTGGACCTGGACTTACCCGGCGTGACTGCGGCTGCGGCCGAAGAAGCACCGGCCCCTGCCCTCCCAGTGGTCAGCGGCGACCTGCGCCAGGCCACCGAGCATTACCAGCGCCAACTCATCAGCGCCTGCCTGGAGCGCCATCAGCACAACTGGGCCAGCGCCGCCCGCGAACTGGGCCTGGACCGCGCCAACCTGGGACGCATGGCCAAGCGCCTCGGCCTCAAATAAAAGCAGACACCTCAGCCAAATAAAGCGGTGGGTCAGTTAAAGATACAGTGACCGGCACACCGCCATCGCGGGCAAGCCCACTCCCACAGATTCGTGGCAGGCGCTGATTCTATGGGCAAGCCAGCTTCCACATTCAGGCTTGGCTAGCCTTGAGGTCCGGCACGATGGCCCGAGGCTTACGAAACACCAGCACATTCCCCAGCATCACCAGCACCAGCCCCATCAACGCCGGCGCCGTCCACTGATAACCCTCGGCCACGGCCGACACATTCAGCGCCACCACCGGAAACAGCACCGTGCAATACGCCGCTTTCTCCGGCCCCATGCGGCCCACCAGGGTGAGGTAAGCGGTAAAACCAATCACCGAGCCTGGGATCACCAGGTACCACAGCGCGCCGATATACCGCGCACTCCAGTCCATCTCGAAGGGAATACCACGTACTGCGCAATAGGTCGCCAGCATCGCCGCCCCATAGGCCATGCCCCAGGCATTGGTGGTCAGCGGCTTGAGCCCGGCCTTCTGCTGCAGGCTCGATAGCAAGTTGCCCGCCGAAAAGCACAGGGTGCCCAGCAGGGCCAAGCCCAGGCCCAACAAGGTTTGCGGGCTGGCGGTATGCCCAACCAGCTCCGGCCAGAACAAAAAGCCCAGCCCCAGCAACCCAAGCGCCCCGCCCATCAGCACATTACGCGCCACCTGCTGGCCGAAAAACACCCGGGCATTGAGCGCGTTCCACAAGGTCGCGGTGGAGAACACAACCGCCACCAGCCCGCTGGGAATCCATTGGCTGGCGGTGAGAAAGCACATGAAGTTGACGCAGAACAGGCACAGCCCCTGCGCCAGGCAGATCATGTGCCCGCGCCGGTTCATCACCTGCAACTTGCGGCTGAGCAGCAACAGCACGAACAGCACCAGAGCGGCCAGGCCGAAGCGATAGACAATCGACACAGGAATCGCGACCACGCCCAACTGCCATTTGAGGGCGATCCAAGTGGTGCCCCAGATGAGTACCGTGAGTAGATACAGGATAAGATTCATAGCCGGCTCCGTCGATTGAGCCACAGTGTGGCCTTCAACCCCGTGCAGGCTCTTGCACATTCTTGCGCTTTTGTCGGGCGATGGGCTCACAGCGCCAGCCGTGGAGCGTAGGATGCAGGGTGTCGGAGAACACACCATGCCAGAGCTGCAATCGCTGCACGTCTTCCAAGCCCTCAACCGCTCGCCCCACGCACGCCTGCAAGCCTGCGCCGAGCTCGGTGACGGGTTGGCTGCGGCCGTGTGGAGCAACCACCATGACGCCCAGGATTACCAGGCCCCCAGCCATCACACCTTGTCCTGCTACATCGGCGGTGGCACGGGCACCTTTCGGCGTGATCAGCCGGGCCTCAAGGGCGGCCCCGACAAACTGTGCATCCTGCCGGCCGAGCATCAGTCGGCCTGGGTGATCAATGGCGATATTCGCCTGGCCCACCTGTATTTCAGCCCGGAACAATTTGCCCTCGGCTGCGTCACCCTGCTGGACCGGGAGCCACGGGAGTTGCACTTGCGCGAGGGCACCTTCCTTGAAGACCCCTTCCAGGCCCAGCGCTTTCGCCAGTTGGTCAGCCTCAACTGGCACGAGCCCGGCGAGCGCCTGCTGACCAGCAGCCTGGCCCACGAACTGCTCAGCCATACCTTGCTCAACCAGGTCGGCGCCCGCGAAGGCTTGCGCTTGAAAGGCGGATTGGCCGCGCACCAACGGCGGCGGTTGGTGGAGTACATCGACCAACATATGGAAGACGCCATCAGCCTCGGCCAGTTGGCCGCCATGTGCGCGCTGTCCGAATACCATTTCGCCCGAATGTTCCGCCAAAGCTTCGGCGTGCCGCCCCATCAATACCTGCTGGCACGGCGTCTGGCGCGAGCGAAAAACCTGCTGCGCAGCAGCGTTTTGCCGATCAGTGAGCTGGCCTTGCTGTGCGGTTTTTCCAGCGCCAGCCATTTCAACCAGCGCTTTCGCCACGCCATGGGCGCCACGCCGGGCCAATACCGCCAGGCATTCTGCGCCTAGACCATCAAGCCCAACGTCTTCGCCTTGGCCACCGCCTGGGTGCGTCGCTCTACCCCGAGTTTGCTGTGGATACGCCGCGCATGCGTCTTGACGGTATGCAGGGAGATATACAGGCGATCAGCGATTTCCAGGTTGGAGTTGCCCAGGGCGATCAGTTGCAACACCTCCAGCTCACGCTGGCTCAGCGGGTTCTGCGCCGCCCCGGCAGGCGCGGCCTGGGGCTCCAGGCCCAGCTCACTCAAAAGTTCCGGGGCGCGTAAACGCAACTCGCGGACCGCCTGCTGCACCTGGCAACGCTCTGCCAGCGCCAAGCCAGCTTGCAGCGACCGGCGCGCCAACGCCGGGTCGCCAAGCTGCCAGGTCACTTCACCCAGCACCAGGTGCAATTCGGTTTCAAGGCATAGCATGCCGCGTTGCCGTGAAGTGTCGAGCAAGGCATTGAGCCGTGCGATAGGTTGCTCGGCACAGCCCAGCTTGACCTCGGCCAGCACCAGCAAATATTCCAGGCGCGGGATCAGCTCCAAGGTGGCAGGCGGTGCCTGCTTGGCGCAAGGCCCGCGAAAGTGGCGCAACACCCGGCGCACGGCTTGCACCGTCAATTCGGCGCGGCCTTGCTGCAACCAGAAGTGCCCACTGACCAACAGCAGTACCGCACGGTACACCGTGTCGGGCACATGGCGCTGCTGCATCAGGCGTTCGGCGTCGCGTAATTGAATGAAGGCCTGGGCGTAGTCACCACGATTGGCCGCCAATAGCGCCAGGCCCAGAAAGCCGTACAGAACGCGCTTGTCCTGGCTCTGCAGGCACATGCTCAAGCCGGCCTCGAAACATTCGGCGGCCAGGCCGTCCTGGCCCTGACGCAAGGCCAGATGCCCGCGGCGCAGAACAATACGCCCCACCAACGGCCCGGCGTTGAGCCGTTGCCCGGCCAACATCGCTTGCACCGTTTCCAGCAGGCTTTGCGCCCGGTACGGCGCGCCACGCTGCTCCAGCAATTGGGCGTGGTCCAACTCCAGCAGGGCCTCCAATACCAGCGAACCGTGGACCCGGGCCAGGCACAGCGCTTCACGGTTCAAGCGTTGGGCGGCCTCCAACTCACCGCGCAGCAAGGCTTGCTGGGTCAGACCCGAGAGGCACATCAGGCGCGATGTCCAGGCGCTGTCGGGCAACGCTTGCAGGGCTTCGAGAAAGTGCTCGCGGGAGCGTTCGGCGTCGCCGCTCAAATGCAGCAACCAGCCCCACTGCGCCTGCCAGCGCGCCAGCAGATAACGCTGCGCGGCGGCCGTCGGTTGCGGGGCGAACCGGGCCAGTTGGTCGATGCACAAGGCCGCCTGTTCGAAGCGCCCGGCAAACAACAACGCGGCCGTGAGCAGGCCCACCAGTTGCGCCGACCCCAACATCAATTCATCGCCCTGCTGTTCATGCAGGCGCAACAGCAGCACGGCGTTCTGCTGGCGAAACAAATCCTCGAAACTGAAGTGCTGCAACAGGCTCACCGCCACTTCATATTCCTGCGCCAGCAACGCCTGCTCGAAGGCTGCTTGCCAGTCGAGCTCGGCGCTGAACCATTGGCAGGCGCGGCGATGCCACGAGCGCTTGGCCGGCCAAGGTTCGTCGCGCAGCAGTCGCGCCAACGGTGGGAAAATGTGAAGCCAGTCGCTGGTGTCTTCCCAGGGCTGGATAAACGCACCCAGTGTCTGCAATTCGCGCAAATGCTCAGCGCCGTCACCACCACCGAACAAGTACTCACACAGGTTCAGGTTGAAACGCGGCAGATGGGCCAACACGCGCCAGGCCTCAGCCAATGGCGCCGACAAGGTGTTGAACAGCTCATGCTGCAGGTAATCGAGCAGGGTCTTGTCGGGGTGGCCGTCGCCCAACAAGGCGATACGCACACCGGCGCACCAGCCGGCGCTGAACTGCATCACGCTGTCGACGGTATGCCCCGGGGCGAGCAGTTGCTCGACTTCCTCAGCGCTGAAAAACAACTCGCTGCACTCCAGCAACTCATCGTCGAGCAACAGGCGTGGCCAATTGCACAAAGGGCGCCGTCGCGCGCCCAGCCACCAGGTCAACTGCGGGCTGCCAGCGGCGAGCGAACGGTCCAGCAGCGCATCCAGCTCAGGCGCAGGTGAGCGACAGAAATCATCCAGAAACAACCACGTGGTGTGTGGCCAACGGCCCAAGTCGAGCAATAACGTGGCTTCATCCACAAACGGCAAGCCAAGCTGCTGCGCCAGCCGTGCGCAGAATTCCAAGGGGCTGAGCGCGGCACCGTTGAGTGGCATCCACACCACCTGACACCCATTCGGCGCCTGCAACGCACACTCGGCGAGCAACGCGCTCTTGCCACTGCCGCCCGGTGCGCACAGCAACCTTACCCGCGCCTGCGCCGTCAGCAGAGGCACAGTCAGCCGCGCACGCAACGCATGGTGGGCGGACAGCCGTGGCATAAATCCAGGACGGTCCAGGCAGCGGGTCATGGCGGTCATTGCTGCATCCTGCTGTTTTTATCGTTGCGTCACCCTAGACCTGTGGTTGGCGGTTGTTGAAGAAGTATTCAGCGGGTTGATTGAAGACCATAAAAACCAAGGTATACGCCCTTCAGTGTGGGAGCTGGCTTGCCTGCGATGGCCATAGGTATCTACATAACTCTGTTAGCTCAACGGTAACCACGATGCGAAGCGAGCCGCTCTTGATCTTGATCTGCTTTTGATCTTAGGCGCCCCGTTAAACCACGCTGGCCGGAATTCGACAGGGATTTGGGGGGTAAACCGGCAGGGATGCCGGTTTAGCCGCCCCGCGCCATGGATGGCGCGTGGCGGCGGCCCCCCAAATCACTGGCGGATTACGGGCACACCGAGCCTAAGCGAGGTGCCGAGTGGTGGGGCAAGAGCGCTTTGCTTACTTTCGCGCTTTTCGAAAGTGAGCCGCCGTCAGGGCGGAACCCTAAGTGGCCGTTACCGCAGGAATGGATATGTACACGGTCCAACTGGGTTGACTGTCAGGCCGTCTTCGCAGGCAAGCCAGCTCCCACATTGGATCGCGGGGCATCAGTTATATCTGTGTCGGCTGCCAGGCCGTCACGGGAGCAAGCTCCCTCGCCACAGATTTAGCGTCGTGCCGAAGTTGTGTAGATACCTATGCTGCGATGGCGGTGCAACAGCAATCGATGAGCGGCCTGGCCCACCGCTATCGCAGGCAAGCCAGCTCCCACATTTTCAACCTCATTTCAGTGTGGAATCAGCGAACGCCCTCCGCTCTCAGTGCAGCCGGGGTGTAGTCCGCCGCTTTGGCCGCGAAGCCGAACACGAAGCTGCTTTTCTCTTCGTTCTTCATGCCCAGCGCGATGTAGCGCCCTGCAATCAGGTCGTACAGGGTTTCCACGGTGTAGGCCGGCACCTGGTGGTCGTAATAGAACTGCGCATGGCCTTCGGCAACGCGCCACAGTTGGCCGCGGCCGTCGTAGTGGTCCACCAGGGCGACTTGCCAGCTGTCTTCGTCGATGAACATATGGCGCTTGGCATAGATATGCCGCTCGCTGGGCTTGACGGTGCCGACCACTTCCCACACGCGGTGCAACTCGTAACGGGTCAGGTCCTGGTTGATATGCCCGGCCTTGATGATGTCGTCGTACTTGAGGCTCGGCGAATCGAGCTTGTAGCTGTTGTAGGGGATGTACATCTCCTTCTTGCCCACCAGTTTCCAGTCATAACGGTCGGGCGCGCCGGAGAACATGTCGAAGTTGTCGGTTGTGCGCAGGCCGTCGGAGGCGGTACCCGGACCGTCGTAGGACACCTGCGGTGCACGCCGCACACGGCGCTGGCCTGCGTTGTAGATCCAGGCCAGGCGCGGTTCCTTCACCTGGTCGAGGGTTTCATGCACCAGCAGCACGTTGCCCGCCAGCCGCGCCGGCGCGGTGACCGATTGCTTGAAATAGCTGAGCACGTTGGCGGCCTTGGCCGGGTCGATATCCGGGATGGCTTGCGGCACCGCTACTTCTTCTTCGAAACGGATCGGCGTGTAGCTGCCATTGGTCTGGGGCGTGGCCTGGATGATGATGCGCCGCAGGTTGCCGCCGTGGTAACGGGTGATGTGATTCCACAGCACCTCCACGCCATTCTTGGGGATAGGAAACGCGTAGTAACGGTTGCCGGTGAAGTTCTCCAGGCCGTTGCCATCGTTGATCGCCTTCACATTCAGGGCGCTGCGCTTGATCGACTCGTAAATGTCCGCCGGCAAGTTGACCGTGCGGTGGCTGGGGTACACCGGGATCTTGTAGGTCTCGGGGTAGCGCTTGAACATCGCCACCTGGCCGTCGGAGAGTTTGTCCTTGTACTTGTCCACCGTGGCGGCGGTGATCACGAACAGCGGTTTTTCGTTAGCGAAGGGGTCGGAGAGGAAGCCCTTGCTGTCCACCGTGCCTGCATTCTTGGGGATGCCACCGGTCCAGGCCGGGATCGAGCCATCGGCATTGCCGGCTTTTTCGGCGCCGACCGGGGTCAGGGAAGTGCCGAGCTTGGCTGCTTCTTCGGGCGATACCGCCGCCATTACGTTGGCGGCCAATACGCTCAGGGCCAACACTGCAATCATCTTACGCATAGGGTCTTGTCCTTCTTTTAAGCCAGATCAGAAGTTCACGCCGAAGCTGAGGGCGAGGAAGTCGCGGTCGGTCAGGGTGTTGTAGTCACCGCCAAAAAAGTCGGTGTAGCTCAGGCTTGCGGTGTAGGTGCTGCGATAGTCCGCATCCACGCCGACGCTGATGGCCTTGGCGCCTTTGTTGAACAGGCCGTTGGGGCCGTAGCCCGCGACGTCATGGGACCAGGACAGGTTGGGCTTGAGGTTCACACCGGCAATCGCGTTGTTGTAGTCAAGGATCGCCCGCGCCCGGTAGCCCCAGGAGGTGGAGGTGACGAAACCGTCGGTGTCACCTTGAAAACCGTAGGCGCCGTACACCGAGTCTCTGCCATAGCGCAGTTTGGTTTTGTCTTCCAGGCCGGCGACGTGCACCACCGCCGCTTCGCCCACCAGGGTCAGGCGCTCGGCGCCCAGTACCTGGTCGAAGAACTGGGTCATGGTGCTCTGGATCTGGGTGATTTCCTTGCGGCGATAGCCTTTGTTGTCATCGCCGAAATTGCTGCGGATGGGTGAGGCGAGTTGGCCCGCAATGGGGTTGACCAGGGCCAGGGTCAGGTCGGTGGTGTTGAGCTGCACCGGCGCATTGGGCCGATAGCTGATTTCGCCGGTCCACGCCGTGCCCGTGGGCAAGGTGGTGGAGAAACTGGCGCCGAACAGGCGGATGTCTTCCGGGTAATCCAGGTAGTACTGGCCGCGGCCGAGCATGGTGCTTTGCGCCAAACCGCCCCCGGAACCGGGCGCCAGGGCGTTGGCGGTGTTGATGATGCGCCCGATGGTGGCCAGGTTGGTATTGGCGGTCAGGGTGCCGACTGTCGGTGTGCGACTGTGGTAGTTCATGAAGTACAGTCCGTATTCAGTGTCATCGCCCAGCCAGCGCAGGGCTGCGCCGAACTGGCCGGAGTCGCGCGCATCGCGGTCACCGGCACGCCGCACAATCACACCTTCATTGGTCACGCCAAACCCTTGGCCAAAGGCAGCCGCCACCGGTTGCAGCGGTCGGATCGCCGGGCTGCCCACGGTGTAATTATTGGTGCAACCGTCCGCCGCCACGTCCCCGCCGAAGAAGGTGCCGCAGTTGTCGAGCACCGTCTGGTCCCATTCCAGTTGATAGAAACCTTCCACGGTCAGTTGATTGGTCAGGCTCTGGGAGGCAAACAGCATGTTCACCGGAATCAAGCCTTCCTTGATCTCGGCACCGGGCCTGCGGAACGCCGACACGTCGATCGGGTTGATGCTGTTGATGGAGTTACCAATGAAGGTACTTTCGCCCCAACTGACCACCTGCTTGCCGGCGCGCACGGTGCCGGGCAGGTCGCCCAGGGAGTAGTTGTGGTAGACGAAGGCATCGAGGATCTGCGCACCGCTGGACTTGGCGCCTTCCTTGCGGTTGTGGTCGCTGATGGGCTTGAACTCGCGGTCTTCGTCCTTGAGCTCGAAGTCGTACCAATACTTGCCACGCACGAATACGCCGGTGTCGCCGTACTTCAACTCAAGGTCGTGCAGGCCCTTGAAGATCTTGGAGAAGGTCTCGCCCTTCTTGAAGTTGAGGCGCCCGTCATCTCCGGTGGACGCCTGGCCCGTCCCGCCATTGACCGTGCCGACCAGGCTTTTGTCGGCATCGCGCATGCCCCAACTGGCGCCGACCGACAGCGAGGAGTCGAATTGCCCTTCGATCTCGCCGATGTTGAACGAAACAGCCTGCGCCTGGGCACAGCAGCCCAGCGCAACCGCAGTGGCCAGCGCCTGTGGCGTGAAGATGGCGCGCATTATTGTTTTTGTCATGCGTCTTCCCCGGTGAGTGACAGAAGGCCCCACCCTACTGCCGCGCTTGAGGGGCGATAAGCGCACCAAGGAGGTATTCGTGTTGTCGCTCGAAAGGATGACGGGGTTCGCTGGCCGGGCGCTGGACCGGGCCATGCATGCGATGGATGAAGGCTTACCAGAGGCATCGATGGTGCCGGGCAATTATTGTCGATTTGGTAACAGTCCTTGTCCCGAACTGCTATTACTCATTCTGTTACAACCGACTATTCTTGCCTGGCTTTCAGGGCAAACGGCCCGCTCCCGCATTGGGGAGAAAAGCTGATTTATAACGGATTGATCCTGTAATCAGTCTGTTCCCGGTGTTCACTGACGTTGATTTGTCGCTCCTTGATCCAACGTCTTACTTCGGCCGCTGCCTATGCAGCGGCCTTTTTTATGCCTGCAATAAAATGGGGCGTCATCGACGCCCCGTGGGATTCATTGATTTACCGGCAATGATCAGAGGCTGAACTTCTGCAAGTTGGCCATCATTTCCTTCAGTGCCTCGATATTGTCCTTGGGGTGCGCAGCCCCTTCGAAATCGCAGATCTGCTGCCAGTGCGCGGCCACATCCTCCGGCGAAAAACCGGTCTCGGGATCAAAACCCACACCCAGGCTGCGCTCCCATCGGGTCTTGCCGATCCAGCCGCCACCCACTTCAAACAAGCCTGCGGTTTCCTCACAGGCGTCACTGCCCAGGTACACCACCAGTGGGCTGACCAGTTCCGGCTTGAGGCGCTCGAACACCTGCGGCGGGATCAGCCCTTCGGTCATGCGTGTACCACCGGTGGGGGCAATCGCGTTGACCAGGATGTTGTTCTTGCGCCCTTCCAGCGCCAGGGTGCGGGTCAAGCCATACAGGCCCAACTTGGCCATGCCGTAGTTGGACTGGCCAAAGTTGCCGTAAATACCAGACGTCGACGCCGTGAAGATCACCCGGCCATAACCCTGCTCGCGCAAATGCGGCCAGGCGGCGCGGGTGACTTTGTAGGCGCCTTCGACGTGCACCCGGTAAACCAGGTCCCAGTCGCTGTCATCCATTTTATGGAAGGTCTTATCGCGCAGGATGCCGGCGTTGTTGACCACCACGTCGACCCGGCCGAAGACATCCAGGGCGTTCTGTACGATCTTGTCGCCGTCGGTGACGGAGTCATGGTTGGCTTCGGCAACGCCGCCCGCCGCGCGGATCTGTGCAACCACCCGGTCGGCCGCCGAGGCGTTGGCGCCCTCGCCTTGGGTTGAGCCACCCAGGTCGTTGACCAGCACTCTGGCTCCGTGCCTGGCGAACAGCAGCGCATGGGCCTGGCCCAAGCCACCACCGGCGCCGGTGACGATCACCACCTTATCCTGGAACTGCACTGACTCACTCATACCGAACTCCGCTGGCGACAATGGGAATAGGCAGAGTGTCACGCAAGCAGCCTTTGGTCACAATAAAGACGGCCAGGGCTGAATGGTGCTTGATAAGGCAGCGGGATGATGCGCAGGCTCAGGAATAGGCCGCGCGCGGTGAAGGCTGGCCGATGCGCTCACGAAACGCCCGGTAATGCTTGAGCACCTGGACCGGCGCCTCGATCTGCGGGTAATGGCCAATATTGGCCAGTCTTATCGTGTCGGGCTGGGGCACCAGTTGGCGATAGCGCTCGACCATATGAGCCCCGGAAATCGGGTCTACTTCGCCGTCGATCACCCGCAGCGGCACTTCGCCTCGCTGCATGGCCGTGAGCCAGCGCTCACGCAGGCGACGGCGCTGGGGGATGTAGGCGATCAGTTTGTGCAGGATACGCGGGCCGTCGTTGCAACTGATCAAACTCCAGAAATCATCCAGCACGCTTTCACTGGGCCGCGTCTGGGGGCCGAAGATCTGGTTGAAACTGCTGGCCAAGGCATTGCGCCCAAAGGCCCGACCGATCATCCAGCCCAACGGGCTGAGCAGTAGCTTTTGCACCAGCGCCGGCCGATGGGTTTCCGGAAACAGCCCGCCGTTGAGAAATACACAGCTCGCCATCTGGAACCGGCCCTCGTAATGCCGGGCCAATAATTCCTGGGCGACACTGTCGCCGTAGTCATGAGCCAACACATGCACCGGCTGCTCTACGCGCAGGTGCTCAAGCAGCGCCTGTTGCAGATCGGCCTGTTCCAACAGGCAATAGTCGTGGTCCAAAGGTTTGGCCGAGTCGCCAAAGCCGAGCATGTCGCAGGCAATCACCAGGTTGCGCTGGGCCAGGGGTTGCCACAGGTAGTGCCACTCCCAACTGGCCGTGGGGAAACCATGAATCAGCAGCAACGGCTCGCCCTGCCCGGCCACCCAATACCGCACGGTGTGGCCACGAAAGACGAAGTCCTGGCCGCGCTTGCGCCAGGCTCTGAGCGGTATCTCGGCGAGTGGCATCAGCTTTTATACCCGGGGTCCTGATTATCCAATTTGCGCAGCAGTGCCGGCCAGGCCAGCGCACCGCCCATACCTTGGGCGCTTTTTGTGACAGCTGCCACCATCGCCTTGGCACCGGCGAGAATCTGCGGCTCGATGGCGATCAACTCGGTGCCGCCGCTTTGGGCCAGTACCTGAATCTCGCAGGCGCGCTGGAAGGTGAACATCATCAGGAAGGTGTCGGCGATGGTGCCGGCGCAGGTCAGCAGGCCGTGGTTGTGCAGCATCAGGAAATTGTTCTGGCCCAGATCCGCTTGCAGGCGGGCCTTTTCCTCGTGATTGAGCGCCACGCCCTCATAGGCGTGATAGCCCAGGCTGGACAGCACAAACAGCGATTGCTGGCTGATGGGCAATACACCCTGCTTTTGCGCACACACCGCCACGCCGGCAGCGGTGTGGGTGTGCAGCACGCAGGTCACGTCGTGGCGCACTTCGTGGATGGCGCTGTGGATGGTGTAGCCCGCAGGGTTGATCTCGTAGGGGCTGTCCATTTGCTTATTGCCGGCCTGGTCAACCTTGACCAGGCTCGACGCGGTGATCTCATGGAACATCAGCCCATAGGGGTTGATCAGGAAATCTTCAGTGCCCGGCACCTTGGCCGAAATATGCGTGAAGATCAGGTCATCCCAGCCGTGCATGGCCACCAGGCGATAGCAAGCCGCGAGGTCCACGCGGGTTTGCCATTCGGCGGCGCTGACCTGGGCTTTGACGTTTTGTGGCGATGGTGCAGGGGCTAGGCTCATGGCAATGACCTCCTTGGCGCACTTCTTATGGTGTCTAAAGTGAGAGCCAGTCTAGTCAGACGCCGAGGCGCAAGGAGTTTCCTTGGCAGCCAGCTTGATGACTGAGCGAGTCAGTCAAGAGAATAGTACAAGTACGTGTCAAACAAGCGCCGTCAATAACGGCGCTCCCTGGGGTTCAACCGCGCAGCGCGGTGATCAAATCGGCCAGCCAAGGCTCGGCGTCAGCTTCCGGGGTGACGCTTTCGCTGGCGTCCAGGCGCAGCATCGGCTGCACTTCGCGGATGCCCAGTTCGGCGAACAATTCGCGCATTTGTTCACCGCCCCCACAGAAGGTATCGCCATAGCTGGCGTCGCCCAGGCCGATGACCGCTCCCGGCAGGCCGCGCCAGGCGGCGGGCAGTTGGTCGCGGATGGTTGAGTACAGAGGCTGTAGATTGTCGGGCAGCTCGCCCATGCCGGTGGTCGAGGTCACTGCCAGGAATGCTTCGGGAGCAAAGGCCTGCACGTCTGCCAGCGTGGCACGCGCGTTGTGCCAGGCGTTGAAACCTGCGTCCTTGAGGATTTCTTCCGCGTGGCGAGCGACTTCTTCAGCCGTACCGTAGACCGAGCCGGAGAGGATGGCGACTTTCATCAATCTGATCCTGTAGTTGAGTGAAAGCGTGGGATATTAGCAGCCTGTGCCAATATTTCAGTGCGCACCGTGCAACATTCCAGACTTGCCATAAACTGGCAAGGTCAAAACCAGGCCATGGACCGCTCTATGATTAACGCCAAACTGCTGCAAATGGTCGTCAATGCGTCCAACGACGGGATCGTCGTTGCCGAGCGCGAAGGCAAAGACAAACCGCTGATCTACGTCAACCCGGCCTTCGAACGGCTGACCGGCTATACCCTGGACGAAATCCTGTATCAGGACTGCCGCTTCCTGCAGTCAGGCGACCGCGACCAACCGGCCCTGATCGCCATTCGTGATGCGCTCGACAGCGGCGGCGCCTGCCGAGAAATCCTGCGCAACTACCGCAAGGACGGCACGCCTTTCTGGAACGAGCTATCGCTTTCAACCGTGTACAACGGGGTCGACAAGCAAACCTATTTCGTCGGGGTGCAGAAAGACGTCACCACTCAAGTCAAGGCACAACAGCGTGTCGCCCAACTGGAAGCCCAGTTGGCCGAGCTCAAGAGCGAGCTCGCCGCACTCAAGGCGACGAGTGGATTTAACAAACTGTAAAAAACGCGGTCTTTAGAGCGATAATGGCTTTTTAATGCCTCAGCCTTGAGCCAGATCAATGCAACGCGACACGCTATTGACGCAGGACGAGCTGGATTTTATCCAGGACATGCAGCACAACCCGCAGCTCAACCTGCGGGATGCATGGTCGAGCCTGACGGTTAATGGCGGGGCACAGATTCGCGATTTGCTCACGCGGCTAGCGGCTCACGACCAGGTCACCATCCAGGCGCAGTTCGACAACCAGCAACTCACCTTCCCGTTGCACCTGGTGGAAGATGAGTTTCATGCTGTGCATTTGCGCCTGGGCGTACCGAGCATTTTTGAAGATGGGCCGATGATCCGCCCGTGGCGCCTGGCGCTTGAAACGCCGGTGGCGCTGGAAAACATCAAGGGCTACTCCAGCGCGCTGTGGGTGCACGAAGTGTCATTCAAAGGGGTGCTGGTAGAGGTGCGTGGCCGGGTCAAACCGCCAAAGACGTTTTCCCTGTGGTTCAGCCCTTCCGGCTACGAACGCATCGCCCTGCGCGGTACGCTGGAGCGGGTAACCGCCCGCGGCCTGTTCGCCTACCGCCTGAGCCAAAGCGATGCTGATGAGATCGAACGGTTACGCCAGTTCATCCTGCACCAGCACCGCCTGGTCCATCCTCACGTTCATGCCTGAGACTCCAGATGGCCGCTGAGCAGTTGCTGCAAGCGGCGCGGCATCCAGCGTCCGTCATTGCCCAGGCAACCAATCGACGAACCTGCCAGGCTGTGTTCCGCCAGGTCCGACGCCTCACCAGCCAGCAATAACGGACAATCGAGGGTGAAGGCCAGGCGATTGAGCCGCGACGCCAACTCTGCGCCAGGGGCATGATTGGAAAACAGCACCAGGGCTTGCGGCCGAGTGCGCTCGCAGATCAGCGTCAACTCATCCAGTGGCTGGCCAACGCCCAGGACCTTGACCGCCAGTTTCTCGCTCGACATCAACAAGCCCGCCACCAGCAACTCCAGCTCACGGCACTCTCCGGCAATGGCTGAGAGCAACACCCTGGGCACTGGCGAGGCACAGGCCATTTGCAGGCACCGTGCGACGCGCGAGCGCAGGAAATTGTCGAAGAACAGCCACTCGCTGGCTTGGCCAAAGCGGCCTTGGTGACGTAACAATTGCTCCCACAGCGGAACCAAAATGTCCTGGAACACCACGGTCGTCGAATAGACGCTGAAGATCTGACCGTACAACCGGTCGAGCTCACGATCATCAAAGGCACTGATGGCCTGCCGCAGTTGCGCCTGCCATTGGCGCCACTCCAGCTCGGTATCGCTGCGTGACGCTGTAGCCGGCTCGTTGGGCTGTGGGTCGCGCGCCAAAAGCTTGCCGACTTTGCTCACCGCTACGCCACGCTCGATCCAGTCGAGGATGCGGTGCACGGTTTCGATATCGGTGCTTGAGTAAAGCCTGTGCCCACTTTCGGTGCGTACAGGCTGGATCAAACCGTAGCGACGCTCCCAGGCACGTAGCGTCACCGGGTTCACGCCTGTGAGTCTTGCCACTTCACGAATCGGAAACAGGCCCTCGCCGTCAGTGTGGCTGTCGGGTGTCGTTTCGCGAAGAGGCGCAGTGATTTCGGGCATCAGCAGTCAAAAAACTTGTATGAATTTGGATCCCATTTAACGCCGATTGAACTGCATGATTCAAGATCTACGGCGATCCATCCGAAGTTTCTGGCGTATTTGGGCAAAACCGGAATAATCCTTGCCTGTTCTTTTGCGTTGCTGCACCACCCCGCAGCTTCGTTCGTGCGCCGCCTACCCGGCTCGGCGCACTTGCTGATTTGGAGATATACGATGTCTACCTCACCCGTCACCTTGATGGTTGCGCGCCGCGTGGCCAAAGGTCGCTACGAAGAACTGATGGCCTGGCTGCGCGAAGGCGAGCAATTGGCGACTGACTTCCCCGGTTACCTGGGCTCCGGCGTGCTGGCGCCACCACCCCATGATGATGAATTCCAGATCATCTTCCGCTTCGCCGATGAAAAAACCCTGCACGCATGGGAGTTCTCCGCTTCGCGCAGCGCGTGGCTGAGCCGTGGCAGCGAGCTATTTGCCAACCCGTCGGAACACCGTGTCAGCGGTATCGATGGCTGGTTCGGCGCAGCGGGTGCCCGCCCGCCACGCTGGAAACAGGCGGTGGCCATCTGGTTGGCTTTTTTCCCGGTATCGTTGCTGTTCAACTTCGGCCTGGGGCCGCTGCTCAACGAGTTGGACCTGTTCAGCCGCGTACTGGTCAGCACCGCAGCCCTGACCCCGCTGATGGTTTACCTTTTTATACCGCTGTCGACCCATCTGCTGGCGAACTGGCTGCACCCTTCGCCCCCTCGCAAAGTCACTGAAGCCGCCGCTTGAGTACAGGGAGGCCGGGGCGCTGGTATAGTTTGAGCCTGCCAGCGACTTGAGCCTCCCATGAATGCAACCAACGCTCCGATCCTGATCACCGGTGCCGGCCAGCGTGTCGGCCTGCATTGTGCCCAGCGCCTGCTAGATGAGGGCCAATCGGTAATTTTCAGCTACCGCAGCGAACGCCCTGGCGTGCAGGCGCTGCGTGAACGGGGCGCCGTCGGCGTGTTTGCCGACTTCTCCAGCGAAGCCGGAGTGCTGGCTTTCATTGCCACAGTAAAAACCCATACTCAAAGCCTGCGAGCGATCATCCACAACGCTTCAGCCTGGGTCGCCGAAACCCCGGGCGACGAAAGCCGTGCCTTTATCGACATGTTCAGCGTGCACATGCTTGCGCCGTACCTGATCAACCTGCATTGTTCACCTTTGCTGCACCGCTCGACACCCGCCGATATCGTGCATATCAGCGACGACGTGGTGCGCAAGGGCAGCCGGCAGCACATCGCCTATTGCGCCACCAAGGCCGGGCTCGACAGCCTCACGTTATCGTTTGCCGCACAGTTCGCGCCGCTGATCAAGGTCAATGGCATCGCACCGGCGATGGTGATGTTCAACGAAGGCGATGACGCGGCCTATCGCGCCAAGGTCCTGGCCAAGTCGGCCCTGGGCATCGAACCCGGGCCCGAGGTGATCTACCAGAGCGTGCGTTACCTGCTGGACAATCCCTATGTCACCGGTACCACCCTGACCGTCAACGGTGGGCGGCATATCAAGTAAGCCGTTTACGAGGATGTTGTATGACCTTATCCCTGCCCCACCACTACCGCGAGATCCTCAAGGGCCTGGGCGAAGACCCGCAGCGCGAGGGCCTGCTCGATACGCCCAAGCGCGCGGCCAAGGCCATGCAGTACCTGTGTCATGGCTATGAGCAGAATCTGGAGGAAATCGTCAACGGCGCGCTGTTCGCGTCCGACAATGACGAGATGGTGATCCTCAAGGACATCGAGTTGTATTCGTTGTGCGAGCATCACCTGCTGCCCTTCATCGGCAAGGCCCATGTGGCCTATATTCCGACCGGCAAGGTGCTGGGCCTGTCAAAACTGGCGCGCATTGTCGACATGTTCGCCCGGCGCCTGCAGATCCAGGAAAACCTCACGCGGCAAATCGCCGACGCCATCCAGGACGTGACCCAGGCCGCCGGCGTGGCGGTGGTGATCGAAGCCAAGCACATGTGCATGATGATGCGCGGCGTGGAGAAACAGAATTCAACCATGAACACCTCGGTGATGCTCGGCGCCTTTCGCGAGTCGAACACCACCCGCATGGAGTTCCTGCAACTGATTGGACGGAGCAAGTAGCAATGCCACAACTTCAACCAGGCATGGCGCGTATCCGGGTCAAGGACCTGTGCCTGCGCACCTTTATCGGCATCAACGAGGACGAAATCCTCAACAAGCAGGATGTGCTGATCAACCTGACCATCCTGTATGCCGCCCAGGAAGCCGTGCGAGACAACGATATCGACCACGCCCTGAACTACCGCACCATCACAAAGGCCATCATCGCTCACGTCGAAGGCAATCGCTTTGCCCTGCTGGAGCGCCTGACCCAGGAATTGCTGGACCTGGTGATGAGCAACGAATCGGTGCTGTACGCCGAAGTCGAAGTGGACAAGCCCCACGCGCTGCGCTTTGCCGAGTCGGTTTCGATCACTCTGGCCGCCAGCCGCTGATACTAAGTGAGCCCTATGAACGACCAACAACGCCTCGAACTCGAAGCCGCCGCCTTTCGCCGATTGGTGGCCCACCTGGACAGCCGCAAGGATGTGCAGAATATCGACCTGATGAACCTCGCCGGCTTCTGCCGTAACTGCCTGTCCAAGTGGTACAAGGCCGAGGCCGACGAACGCCAGATCGAGGTCAGCCTCGATGACGCCCGTGAAGTGGTGTACGGCATGCCGTACGCCGAGTGGAAAGCCCAATACCAGCAAGAAGCCAACGCAGACCAACAGGCCGCGTTCGCCAAAGGAAAGCCTCATGACTGATTTGAACACCCTGCGCGCCAGCCTCAACAGCGGCGAACACGCCTTTGCCGATACCTTGGCGTTCGTCGCGGCGGGTTACGACTACCAGCCGCAAGCTTTCATCAACGGCGGTGTGGAAAATGCCGCTGGGCAGAATGAAGGGTCGTGCAAGACCCTGGGTTTGGCGCTGCTGGAAGGGTTGAGTGATAAGGAAGCACTGCTGGCGTTTGGTGAGCATTACCGGTCGGTGGTGGCGACGCCTGAGGGCAGTGACCATGGCAATATCCGAGCGCTGATTGCCCATGGGCTGGCCGCAGTGAAGTTTGCGGAACAGCCTCTGACTCGCCGCTGATTTAATAACCAACCCAGCTCAATGTGGGAGCCGGGCTTGCCCGCGATGGCGGTGGTGACTGTCACACCGCTATCGCAGGCAAGCCAGCTCCCACATTTGTTTAGCGGAGTAGGTTAGATCGCAGGCATAAAAAAACCGGCTTTCGCCGGTTTTTTTGAGTCAACGGGTTTAGAACGAAGCGTCCTTCAAACCGTCGAGGTAACGCTCGGCATCCAGGGCCGCCATACAACCGGCGCCGGCCGAGGTGATGGCCTGGCGGTAAACGTGGTCTGCCACGTCGCCAGCAGCGAAGATACCTTCGATGTTGGTCGCAGTTGCATTGCCTTCACGGCCGCCCTGCACCACCAGGTACCCGTCTTTGGCTTCCAGCACGCCTTCGAACAGCGAGGTGTTCGGGGTGTGGCCGATAGCGATGAACACGCCGTCGACTTTCAGTTCGTCGAAGCTGCCGTCGTTGTTTTTCAGACGGGCACCGGTCACACCCATGTTGTCGCCCAGGACTTCATCCAGGGTGGCGTTGAGCTTGAGGATGATCTTGCCTTCAGCGACACGGGCGTGCAGCTTGTCGATCAGGATCTTCTCGGCGCGGAAGGTCTCGCGGCGGTGAACCAGGGTCACGGTGCTGGCGATGTTGGCCAGGTACAGCGCCTCTTCCACGGCAGTGTTGCCACCGCCGACCACGGCAACCGGCTTGTTGCGGTAGAAGAAACCATCGCAAGTGGCGCAGGCGGAAACACCCTTGCCCATGAACGCTTCTTCCGACGGCAGGCCCAGGTAACGCGCACTGGCACCGGTGGCAATGATCAGCGCATCGCAGGTGTACACACCGCTGTCACCGGTCAGGCTGTAAGGCTTTTTCGAGAAGTCAACCTGGTTGATATGGTCGAAGACGATCTCGGTTTCAAAGCGCTCGGCGTGCTCTTTCATACGTTCCATGAGCACCGGGCCGGTCAAGCCATGGACATCGCCCGGCCAGTTGTCGACTTCAGTAGTGGTGGTCAACTGACCGCCCGCCTGCATGCCAGTGATCAGCAGCGGCTTGAGATTGGCCCGGGCAGCGTAGACAGCGGCGCTGTAACCGGCAGGGCCGGAACCGAGAATAATCACTCGGGAATGACGGGTATCAGACATGACTCACTCCTACCGACCGCCCGGACCACAGGGCGGCGGGAATAAAAAAGGACCGCGAAGCACTTGGGGAAGGCTTTGACTCGCCAGGTCCTGAAAAATAATGGGTGCAGCGTATCGAGGGGGGCAAGATTAAGGAAATACGCAATAACAATCCAGCTCATAGGTGTTCTCTATGCGTGCAATCAAGCTAATCGACACCTTTGTAACCCTGGATGTCGCCTACCTGCCCGCGCTTTCACATCAGGTGCAAAGCCGGTAAGGTCGGCGCGTTCGCCATTTTGCTCGGAGTACCCCATGCCCGCCCCTGCCCTTTCCGGCCCGCAATACCTGCGTGAAGGCCTCAAACTGGTGTTGAGCCCCGGCCTGCGCCTGTTTGTGCTGTTGCCGTTGGCGATCAACCTGGTGCTGTTCGTCGGGTTGATCTATTTCGCCGGCCATCAGTTCAGCCTGTGGGTCGACAGCTTGATGCCGACGCTGCCCCACTGGCTAGGCTTTTTGAATTACCTGTTGTGGCCGCTGTTTGTCGTGCTGGTGGTGCTGATGGTGTTTTTCACCTTCACCATGCTCGCCAATATTATCGCCGCGCCGTTCAACGGGTTTCTCGCCGAGAAGGTCGAGGTCGTGGTACGCGGCACCGACGACTTCCCGCCGTTCAGTTGGGGTGAGCTGGCTGCCATGGTCCCGCGCACCCTGGCGCGGGAGATGCGCAAGCTGGGTTACTTCCTGCCACGTGCCATCGGCCTGTTCATCCTGTCGTTCATCCCGGTGGTCAACCTGATCGCGGCGCCGTTGTGGCTGCTATTTGGCGTGTGGATGATGGCGATCCAGTACATCGACTACCCGGCCGACAACCACAAGCTGGGCTGGAACGAAATGCTCGCGTGGCTGCGCCAGAAACGCTGGCAGAGCATGAGTTTTGGCGGCATTGTCTACCTGGTATTGCTGGTGCCAGTGGTCAACCTGTTGATGATGCCAGCGGCGGTGGCCGGGGCGACGCTGTTCTGGGTGCGGGAGCAAGGTGCCGAGGCGATGGCGCAGCCGGCGGTGGCCAAGTCATAAATCCATCATCGCCCTGACACAATGGCGACATGGCCCACGCCGACACTGTGGGTCATGACGACAGCCTCGCTTCACATCACCCTCATTACCGAAACCTTCCCGCCGGAAATCAACGGGGTGGCCAATACCCTTGGCCGCCTGTGTGAGGGTTTGCGTTCACGCGGCCATCAGGTCGAGCTGGTACGCCCACGCCAGAGTGCCGACCAAAACCGCTCCAGCGACGATGAACTGCTGCTGTGCCGCGGCTGGCCACTGCCGGGCTATCCAGGCTTGCAATGGGGCCAATCGTCAATGCGCAAGTTGCTGCGCCGCTGGACGCGCCAACGCCCGGATGTACTGTATATCGCCACGGAAGGGCCGCTGGGGCTCTCGGCGCTGCGCGCTGCGCGGCGCCTGGGGATCGGCGTAGTCAGCGGCTTTCATACCAACTTTCAGCAGTATTCGAACCAGTATGGCTTGAGCCTGTTGAGCCGCGTGGTCACCCATTACCTGCGCTGGTTTCATAACCGCTCGAGCCTGACCCTGGTACCGAGCGCCAGCCAGCGCCTGGAGCTGGAGCGCCGGCATTTTGAGCGTCTGGATATGTTATCCCGGGGTGTCGACAGCCAATTGTTCCACCCGACCAAACGCGGTAACGCCATGCGTGAAAAGTGGGGGTTGGAGAACCACGATATTGCCGTGCTGCATGTGGGACGCCTGGCCCAAGAGAAGAACCTGAGGCTGCTCAAGCGCTGCTTTGATGCCTTGCAGGCTGCCTATCCAATGCGGCGGATGAAGCTGATTGTGGTCGGTGATGGCCCCCAGCGCTCGTCGCTGGAACACGATTTGCCCGATGCAGTGTTCTGCGGAACGCAGCGCGGCGAAGAGCTGGCAAGGCATTACGCCTCAGGGGATTTGTTCCTGTTCCCCAGCCTGACCGAAACCTTCGGCAATGTGGTGCTTGAAGCGATGGCGTCTGGCCTGGGCGTGGTGGCTTACGACCAGGCCGCCGCGAGCCAGCATCTGCGCCATGGCTATAGCGGCGCACTGGCGATGCCTGGGGATGAAGACGCATTTTGCGACGCGGCCATCTGGCTGCTGGAGGAGCGCGAAACGTTGCGCAGAGTGCGCTTGAATGCCCGACAACATGCCAGCCGTCAGGGCTGGCCGGCGATTGTCGAGCAGTTCGAGCGCCAGTTGCGCGGGGTATGCGAGGACGGCCAACCGGTGCCCGCCCTCTTACCGCTCACACCAGAGTCATCAACGCCTCACGACTGAAGGGCAAGATGTCACTCTCGCGCCCTTCGCGCACCTTCACCGCCCAATCCGGGTCCACCAGCAAGGCACGGCCCACTGCAACGAGGTCGAACTCATCGTTGTTCAGGCGCTCCAGCAGTTTCTCCAGGCTGGCAGGCTGGGCAACTTTGTCGGTGTTGACCATGAACTGCAGGAACTCGCCATCCAGGCCCACGCTGCCTACCGTGATGGTTGGCTTACCGGTGAGCTGACGCGTCCAACCGGCCAGGTTAAGGTCGGAGCCTTCAAATTCCGGCTCCCAGAAACGACGGGTGGAGCAGTGGAAAATATCCACGCCAGCGTCAGACAGTGGCTTGAGAAACTCACCCAACGCCTCAGGGGTTTGCACCAGGCGCGCGGTGTAGTCCTGCTGCTTCCACTGGGAGAAACGCAAGATGATCGGAAAGTCCGGGCCGACAGCGGCGCGGGTGGCCTGAATCAGTTCAATGGCGAAGCGCGAACGGTTGGCCAGGCTGCCACCGTATTCGTCGGTGCGCTGGTTGCTGCCTTCCCAGAAGAACTGGTCCACGAGGTAGCCGTGGGCACCGTGGATTTCCACGCCGTCCATGCCGATGGCCTGGGCATCCTTGGCGGCCTGGGCGAAGGCGTTGATCACGTCCTTGATGTCCTGTTTGGTCATGCCGTGCACAACGACATTGCCGTCCTTGAGCTTTTCCATCGGGCCATAAGCCGGCACGCTGGCATCAGGTTCGGTGCCCATACGGCGCACACTGCCCACATGCCACAGCTGCGGGACAATCTTGCCGCCTTCGGCGTGGACTGCATCGACCACTTTCTTCCAGCCAGCCAAGGCGGCTTCACCGTAGAAATGCGGCACGTTGGGGTAGCCATTGGAGGCTGGGTGCCCGACCACGGTGCCTTCAGTGATGATCAAACCCACACCGGCAGCGGCACGGCGGCGGTAGTACTCAATGACTTTGGAATTGGGCACGCCGCCTGGGGAGAACGAGCGAGTCATGGGCGCCATGACCACGCGGGTCGACAGTTGCAATGCACCGAGCTGGAAGGGTTTGAACAAGGCTTGGACGGGCATGGAACGCTCCACGGGAGAGTGAATTTATGATGCGGATAATATGGAGAGCTTGCAGCGCTGAGTAGCACTATTGATCTAAATGATTAAGGGGTAAAAGCGGGACGCGGAGCGCCCAGGGTGGCATTCCCACGCAGAGCGTGGGAACGATCAGGCCTTCACTGACGTCAGCTCAGGGCTTTTTCGATGGCCTGGATGATGGAGGGATCTTCCGGAGGCGTACGCGGCGAAAAACGCGCAAGTACCCGGCCATCCTTACCCAACAGGAATTTCTCGAAGTTCCAGGTGATATCGCCGGGGAATTCAGCGCCCTCGCCCGCCAGCAAACGGTACAACTGGTGCCGATCAGGCCCATTGACCTCAATCTTGCTGCCCAGTGGAAAGGTCACGCCGTAGTTCAGGCTGCAGAACTGCTGAATCTGCTCCTCGGTGCCCGGCTCCTGGCCTGCAAACTGGTTGCATGGCAAGCCGAGCACTGTGAACCCTTGGTCCTTGTACTGCTGATAGAGGTTTTCCAACGCCGCGTATTGCGGGGTCAAACCACATTTGGACGCCACATTGACCACCAGCACAACTTGGCCCTTGAAAGGCGCCAGCGGTAGCGCTTGTCCGTCCAGAGCTTTGAGTTTCAGATCGTGGAAAGCACTCATGACGAACTCCAGATATCCCATGTTCTTTGCATTGCAGCCCTTCGGAGCTTACAACCGGCAAAGCTGCAATCATAGACGCCGGTGACAAAACTCGCCTGCAGGTTACTGAGCGGTCGGCCAGGGCAGAATCGGAATTGCCGTCACCGCATTCTGCGGGCTGCCTTCGATCAAACGGTCGCTATAGACCAGATACACCAGGGTATTGCGCTTCTTGTCGAGGAAACGCACCACCTGCATGGTCTTGAACACCAGCGAGGTGCGCTCCTTGAACACTTCGTCGCCGTCCTTGAGCTCACCCTTGAAGTGGATGGGGCCCACCTGGCGGCAAGCGATCGAGGCTTCGGCACGGTCTTCAGCCAGGCCCAGGCCGCCCTTTACCCCGCCGGTCTTGGCACGCGACAAGTAGCAGGTCACGCCATCGACCTTGGGGTCGTCAAACGCTTCAACCACAATCCGGTCGTTGGGGCCGACGAACTTGAACACCGTCGACACCTGGCCGACTTCTTCGGCCGAAGCCAGCAGCGGCATGGCCAACAGCAGGCCGAGCAATCCCTTCATCACGCGCATCGTGTATTTCCTATGGTTAAACCAGGATCAGGTTGTCGCGGTGAACCAGTTCCGGTTCCGCCATATAACCCAAGAGTCCGACAATGGCGTCGGAAGATTGTCCAATAATCTTCTGTGCTTCTAGGGCGCTGTAATTGGCCAGGCCGCGCGCAATCTCACGACCGTCTGGCGCAACGCACACCACCATCTCGCCACGGCGGAAGCTGCCCTGCACCAACTTCACACCCACCGGCAGCAAGCTCTTGTTGCCTTGGGACAAGGCCGATACGGCCCCCGCGTCCAGCACCAGCGTGCCACGGGTTTGCAGATGACCGGCCAGCCATTGCTTGCGCGCCGCCAGCATGCCGCGCTCCGGCGACAACAGCGTGCCAATGCGCTCACCCGCCTTGAGGCGATCAAGCACGCGCTCCAGGCGCCCGCCGACGATGATGGTGTGGGCCCCCGAACGCGCCGCCAGGCGCGCGGCGCGCAGCTTGGTCTGCATGCCACCGCGGCCCAGGGCACCGCCGACACTGCCGGCGACCGCATCCAGCGCCGGGTCGTCGGCGCGGGCTTCATAGATAAGCTGGGCATCGGGGTTGTTGCGCGGGTCGGCGTCGAACATGCCATCGCGGTCGGTGAGGATCACCAACAGGTCAGCCTCTACCAGGTTGGCCACCAGGGCGGCCAGGGTGTCGTTGTCACCGAAGCGGATTTCGTCGGTGACCACAGTATCGTTCTCGTTGATGACCGGGATGACCTTGAGCTCCACCAGCGCGCGCAAGGTGCTGCGGGCGTTGAGGTAGCGCTTGCGGTCGGACAGGTCGTCGTGGGTCAGCAACACCTGCGCCGTGTGGCGGCCGTGCTCGGCAAAGCTGGACTCCCAGGCTTGCACCAGGCCCATCTGGCCGATGGCGGCAGCGGCTTGCAGTTCGTGCATCGCGCTGGGTCGCGCGGTCCAGCCGAGGCGGCTCATCCCGGCGGCAACCGCTCCGGACGACACCAGCACCAACTCAACGCCTGCTTCATGCAAGGCCACCATCTGCTCGACCCAGACGCTCATGGCTGCGCGATCCAGACCTTTGCCATCCGCCGTCAACAGCGCACTACCGATTTTCACGACCCAGCGCTGCGCACCTGTCACTTTGCTCCGCATCATCTTCAACCTTAGAGTGAGGGCCGCGCGACCCAGCGCTGCCCATAACGTTATACCCGGATACCAAAACGCCGCTCCAGGGAGCGGCGTTCAAGTTTATCGCAACGGATCAGTCACGCACGTAAATGATTTCCGGACCGTCTTCATCATCCACGTCTTCTTCGTCCCAATCATCGTCGCCGATGTCGTGGACCGACTTCACGCCGCTGCGACGCAGGGCACGCTGGTCGTCCAGGGCCTGCAACTGGGCACGGGCCTCGTCTTCGATCTGCTGGTCGAGTTCGGCGAGTTCGGCCTTGTACACCGGGTCGGCCGCCAGGCGGTCGGCACGGTCTTCCAGGTAACGCATGATGTCGCGGGTCAGGCGCTCGGTGCCTTCTTTGGCGATGGCCGAGATGACGTAGACCGGACCTTCCCACTCCAGGCGATCAACGATCTCCTTGACGCGCTCTTCGTGCTCTTCTTCAAGTATCTGGTCGCACTTGTTCAGTACCAACCAGCGATCGCGCTCGGCCAGGGCCGGGCTGAACTTGGTCAGTTCGCTGACGATGACTTCGGCAGCATCGGCGGCACTGGTGTCATCCAGCGGCGCCATGTCGACGAGGTGCAGCAGCAAACGGGTGCGGGACAAGTGCTTGAGGAAGCGGATGCCCAGGCCAGCACCGTCGGAAGCGCCTTCGATCAAGCCGGGAATGTCGGCAACCACGAAGCTCTTCCAGCGGTCGACGCTGACCACGCCCAGGTTTGGCACCAGGGTGGTGAACGGGTAGTCGGCGACTTTCGGCTTGGCAGCCGACACCGAGCGAATGAAGGTACTTTTACCCGCGTTCGGCAGGCCCAGCAGGCCCACGTCCGCCAGTACTTTCATTTCCAGCTTCAGGTCGCGCTGCTCGCCCGGCTTGCCCGGCGTGGTCTGGCGCGGTGCACGGTTGGTACTGGACTTGAATCGGGTGTTACCCAGACCGTGCCAACCGCCCTGCACAACCATCAGCTTCTGGCCGGCCTTGGTCAGGTCGCCAATCACTTCCTGGGTCGCAGAGTCGATGATCGTGGTGCCGACCGGTACGCGCAGTACCAGGTCTTCACCTTTTTTTCCGGTGCAGTCGGTGCTGCCGCCGTTGGAGCCACGCTCGGCATCGAAGTGCCGGGTGTAACGGTAGTCGACCAGGGTGTTGAGGTTTTCGTCGGCCATCATGTAGATGGAACCGCCGTCACCGCCGTCACCGCCGTTTGGACCACCGTTTTCGATGAATTTTTCGCGACGGAAACTCATGCAACCGTTACCGCCGTCGCCTGCTTTTACTCGGATGGAAACTTCATCAACGAACTTCATAACAAAACGCCTCTCGCCGCATGGACGAGCTTAAGAAACCAAGACATAAGACTCTTGCAAAAATGAGCGCAGCGACCTCAATCAGCGACCGCAAACCTGCGCCTGAGCTCATCACAAACAGCTTTGCAAGAGACTCACTCCACAAACGAAAAAGCCCCGTCGCAAGACAGGGCTTTTCCAGCGATCTCGCAATTAAGCTGCGACAACGCTCACGTAACGGCGGTTGAACGCGCCCTTTACTTCGAACTTGATCACGCCTTCGATTTTAGCGAAGAGGGTGTGATCTTTACCCATGCCAACACCGTAACCGGCGTGGAATTGGGTGCCGCGCTGACGCACGATGATGTTGCCCGGAATGATTTTCTGGCCGCCATACATCTTCACGCCAAGGCGTTTGGCTTCTGAGTCGCGACCGTTACGGGTACTACCACCAGCTTTTTTGTGTGCCATGAGTCAATTCTCCTAGTGAGGAATTAGGCTGAAATTAAGCCTGAATACCGGTGATTTTGATCTCGGTGTACCACTGGCGGTGGCCCATACGCTTCATGTGGTGCTTACGACGACGGAACTTGATGATGCGGACTTTATCGTGACGACCTTGGGAGATCACTTCAGCCACAACGGTAGCGCCAGCAACAACTGGAGCGCCGATGTTCACGTCATCGCCATTGGCGACCAACAGAACGCGATCAAAAGTAACGGATTCGCCAGTAGCGACTTCCAGTTTCTCGATCTTCAGGTATTCACCTGGGGCGACTTTGTATTGCTTGCCACCAGTAACAATTACTGCGTACGACATGGTATTTCTCCGATAATCCTGCTCACCCAGCGCTTTATAAGAAGAGGTATTGGCTGGCATGGCTGCATGGGATGGACGTCCCGAATGCAATTGCGTAAGGCAGGTGCTGCCCAGGAAGTTCAGGGTGCGCGATTGTACGCAAGCTATGGGAGGCTTGCAAGGGGCCGTCTATCGCGCCTTGACACCCGGGGGTCAGGGTCCTAGCATGCCGCGCAACCCTTCTGGAGCGACTGTCGCTGATGCAACCCCAAGCTTTCTACCGCGCGGTCGCGGACGATTTTAGCGCCGTCGACGGCATCATCAAGCAGCAGCTGACGTCTAAAGTGCCGCTGGTCTCCAAAATTGGCGACTACATTACGTCGGCGGGCGGCAAACGCCTGCGTCCTTTATTAGTGTTGCTGTGCGGCAAGGCCCTGGGCCGTCAAGGCGATGACCTGCGCCTACTGGCCGCCACGATCGAATTCCTGCACACCGCCACCCTGCTGCATGACGACGTGGTCGACATGTCCGGCATGCGCCGTGGTCGCGAGACCGCAAACGCGATGTGGGGCAATGCGCCCAGCGTGTTGGTGGGCGACTTCCTGTATTCGCGCTCGTTCGAAATGATGGTGGAGCTGGGCTCGATGCCCGTGATGAAGATTCTTTCACAGGCCACACGCATCATCGCCGAAGGCGAAGTGTTGCAGCTATCCAAAGTCCGCGACGCCAGCACCACTGAAGAAACCTATATGGAAGTGATTCGCGGCAAAACCGCGATGCTCTTCGAAGCCTCTACCCACAGTGCAGCCGCGCTGTGTGGCGCCACCGCCGAACAGGCTGAGGCCCTGCGCACGTTCGGTGATCATCTGGGCGTGGCGTTCCAACTGGTGGATGACCTGCTCGACTACAAAGGCGACGCTGAAACCCTGGGCAAGAACGTCGGTGACGACCTGGCCGAGGGCAAGCCGACCTTGCCGCTGATCTACACCATGCGCGAAGGCACGCCGGAACAGGCTGCCCTGGTGCGCAAGGCGATCCAGAAAGGCGGGATCGAAGACCTGGAAGCCATCCGTGCCGCCGTAGAAGCCTCCGGTTCCCTGGAGTACACCGCGCAACTGGCGCGTGACTACGTGGCGCGGGCGATCACATGCCTGGAAGCGCTGCCGGCCAGTGAATACCGGGATGCCCTGGTTGAGCTGAGTGAGTTTGCGGTCGCCCGTACTCACTGATTCCGCGCTGTTTAATGTGGGAGCTGGCTTGCCTGCGATGACGGGAGTGAATTCACTGCCGCTATCGCAGGCAAGCCAGCTCCCACATTAGGACGAGTCCAACCCCACCCGCGTTTAAAACCCTATATAATGTGCGACTTTTAGCCATCCCTGACTTTCTAGGAGCTTTAGTGAGCACGTTGCCACCCTGCCCAAAATGCAATTCCGAATACACCTACGAAGACGGCGCCCAACTGGTCTGCCCGGAATGCGCCCATGAGTGGTCCGCCAACGGCGAGGCCGAAGTGGTCGGCGATGAGACCGTGAAGAAAGACTCTGTGGGCAACGTCCTGCAGGATGGCGACACCATCACCGTGATCAAGGACCTCAAGGTCAAGGGCACTTCCCTGGTGGTCAAGGTGGGCACCAAGGTCAAGAACATCCGCCTGTGCGACGGCGACCACGATATCGACTGCAAGATCGACGGGATCGGCCCGATGAAACTCAAGTCCGAGTTCGTGCGCAAAGTCTGAACCTGCTGCATTCCATCCCGCGCCCGCCGCGGGATGGCGTTTCGCCCTCTGCGTTGATCGAACGCAATACCCACACAGAAAAACCCAGAAATTGCCAATAGACGCTTGCTATTCTACGAATAAGAATTATTCTCATTGAAACCCATCAAGGAGAACGACCATGACTTATTTGATAGATGCCTGGCTGGATCGCCCCCACCCTTACCTGCGAATCCTGCATCGGGAAACCGGTGAAGTCTGTGCGGTGCTTGAGGAAGAAGCGCTGAACGAGCTGCAGGACCAGGGCGATCTGGACGTGAATGGCCTGAGTTCCAGTGAGCCTGGGGTGCTGAAGGAAGTGGTGAGGAATCTGTTTCTGTTCTGTTATGCACGAGCGTTGCGCCCGGCGACCGACTTGAATGGCAAGTTCCATCCATGAAGAAACTGGCAAATACCTGTTGGGGCGAACGCGTTCGTCCCAACAGGTAACCAGCAGGCCTTACAGAACGTCGAGCAGCTCGACGTCGAATACCAGAACGCTGTGCGGCGGGATGCTGCCAACGCCTTGAGCGCCGTAAGCCAGTTCGCTCGGCACGTACAGGCGCCATTTGCTGCCGGCATTCATCAGTTGCAGGGCTTCGGTCCAGCCGGCGATCACGCCACCCACCGGGAATTCTGCAGGCTGGCCGCGCTCGTAGGAGCTGTCGAACACAGTGCCGTCGATCAGGGTGCCGTGGTAGTGAGTACGCACTTGGTCTTCACGGGTCGGCTTGGCGCCGGTACCGGCCGTCAGCACTTCAAATTGCAGGCCGGAAGCCAGGGTGGTGATGCCATCACGCTTGGCGTTTTCCGCCAGGAAAGCCAGGCCAGCGCCCGCTGCAGCTTCAGCCTTGGCAGCGGCTTCGGCTTGCATGATTTCGCGGATCACCTTGAAGCTGGCCGCCATTTGCTCTTGGTCTACACGGCTTGGCGAGCCTGCGAATGCGTCGGTCAGGCCGGCCAGGATCGCGTCCAGGCTGACGCCCGGTGGCGGGTTGTCGCGCAGTTGGTCGCCCAACTGACGGCCGATACCGTAGCTGACGCGGGTTTCGTCGGTGGACAGATTAACTTCGGACATGAAGAGGCTCCGCTGTAGGACGCCACGGTTTCCCGCGCCGCCCAGAACTAAAAGGGCCCGCAGACTAGCACACATGAGCGGGCCGTGATCAGCCCCACCCCGGCATCGCCGTTGCGCGCCGGCGACCCTTCGTCGACGAACAATAAAAGTATTTCAGAATCATCCTTTCCCGCCGATACAGCCCTACACATCTTGGCTGGCTCAAACAAAAACACACCGTCCAGCAGACAGACATCACTCTTCAAGGAGCTTTCGATGAACAGCTGGTTCGGTAACATCAGCGTCAATCTCAAACTCGGCCTGGGCTTCGGCCTGGTGCTGGTCCTCACCTCGATCCTGGCACTCACTGGCTGGACCAGCCTGGGCGGCTTGATCGACCGTAGCAATTGGATGAGCGACATCACCCAGCTCAATGCCTCGCTGACCAAACTGCGTATCGTGCGCTTGCAATACATGCTGGCCAATGGCGACGAAGCTGTGGCGCAGAACGTGCAGACCAGCCTCGATGCCTTCGCCGCCCAGCAACAGAAGCTGCTCGACAGCTTCAAGAGCCCGGAAAACCTCAAGCTGCTCAATGAGCAGAAAGCCGTCATTACCGCTTACCGCCAGTCCCTGAACAAAATGCGCGAGGCCTACCGCAATGGCAACGCTGCGCGCGATGTCATGGGCGCCAAGGCCGACATTGCCAACGCGCAAATCAACGCGCTGGAAACCAGTGTGCAGCAGTCATCCGACAGCCCGGAACGCTTCACGCAGTTCCTGGCCGTGACCCAGGCCAAGAACGAATTCATGCAGGCTCGCTACGAAGTGCGCGGCTATACCAATAGCCCCAACGCAGAAACCGAAGCCCGCGCTGCTACACAGCTGGAAAAAGCTGTCACTGGTTTGAAAGGCCTCAGCGTTGCCTTCGGTACTGGCCAGCAAAGCGCATTGTCCGCACTGGAAACCGCGCTAGGCGCCTATCGCAGCGCCGTGCAGAGCTACAAGGCGGCCAATGCCAATATCGTCACCGCCCGTGCCGAAATGACCACCCAGGGCGCCGACATCGTGACAATCAGCGACAAGCTGTACGACATCCAACTGGAACGTCGCGACGCCGAAAGCACCCAGGCCCGCAGCCTGCAACTGATCAGCACCTTGCTGGCCCTGTTGGTCGGCGTGATTGCCGCGTGGGTGATCACCCGCCAGATCACCCGCCCGATCCAGGACACCCTGGCCGTGGTGGAGCGCATCGCTTCGGGCGACTTGAGCCACAATATCCAGGTGACCCGTCGCGACGAACTGGGCGTGTTGCAGCAAGGCATCCAGCGCATGGGCACCACCCTGCGCGAGCTGATCAGCGGCATTCGCGACGGCGTCACTCAGATCGCCAGCGCCGCCGAAGAATTGTCAGCGGTGACCGAGCAGACCAGCGCCGGCGTGAACAGCCAGAAGATCGAGACCGATCAGGTCGCCACCGCCATGCATGAAATGACCGCCACTGTGCAGGAAGTTGCGCGCAATGCCGAACAGGCTTCCCAAGCCGCTTCCGACGCTGACGGCCAGGCCCGCGAAGGCGATAAAGTGGTGGCTGAAGCCATCGCCCAGATCGAACGCCTGGCGGCCGAAGTGGCGCGCTCCACCGACGCCATGACGCACCTGCAACAAGAGAGCAACAAGATCGGCAGCGTGATGGACGTGATCAAGGCCGTGGCCGAACAGACCAACCTGCTGGCACTTAACGCCGCCATTGAAGCTGCGCGTGCCGGGGAAGCCGGCCGTGGGTTTGCCGTGGTCGCCGACGAAGTGCGTGGCCTGGCGCAGCGTACACAGAAGTCCACCGAAGAAATCGAAGACCTTGTAGCCGGTTTGCAGAACGGTACCCAACAAGTGGCCAACGTGATGAACAACAGCCGCAGCCTCACCGACAGCAGTGTCGAGCTGACGCGCAAGGCGGGTGTGTCCCTGGAAAACATCACCCGCACGGTGTCCAATATCCAGTCGATGAACCAGCAAATTGCCGCGGCTGCCGAACAACAGAGCGCCGTGGCGGAAGAGATCAGCCGCAGTATCGTGAACGTGCGTGACGTGTCTGAGCAGACCGCTACGGCCAGTGATGAGACAGCCAAGTCGAGTGTTGAACTGGCGCGCCTGGGTAGCCAGTTGCAGCAGATGGTCAGTCATTTCCGGGTGTAGCACCACAACCATGGTGGCGAGGGAGCAAGCTCCCTCGTCACAAGGGCCTTACCTGCGAACAGCCCAATGGGAGAATCAGCCCTCGCTCTCCTCAACAAACACCAACCGATTCCCAAACGGGTCTCTGATGCTCATCTCCCGCGTCCCCCACGGCGTGTCTTCAACCCCAGGCTTGGCATACCGGTATTCCTTGCCCAGCAATTGCTGCTGATACGCATCGACCCCTTGGGCCTGGACCCGCACAGCCGCCCCTGGCGAAGCATCGCCATGATGCTCGGACAAGTGCAGCACACACTCCCCCAGCGACACTTGCACGTACAACGGAAAATTCGCCTCGAAGCGATGCTGCCAATCGACCTTGAACCCCAGGAAATCGACGTAGAACTCCAACGCCTTGGCCTCGTCGAAAATCCGCAGGATGGGGGTGACTTTTCCTAAGTGCATATAACTCTCCAAGTTCCGGTCGCTCGTTGCTGGCGAGCGACCACCCTAGCTCAGCAAGCGCTCAAAGTGAACACGCTCAATGGTTGTGAATTTCCCTGATCCTTGCGCTCGACAGTTGATCATTGTCCACATGCACTTCATCGAACTCATAGGAACTTTCTGCAAACTCATTCAAGTGGCCCGACTTGCGCATCCGCTCGATGGTGCCGGGGGCCACACACTGGCGAGCCTCGACGAACTGCGGGTTTACCTCGATATTTTCGTTGAAAGAGACGACGGGAACACCGCGACTGTCGATTTCGTAAAGGTGGTACTTGCCGCCGAGTGCAGTATCACCAAAATGTATCGCCGCCGCCTTTGAGCGAGACGCCATCACGACATTGCCGTCCATCATTTTTTCAGCCCCGGAAAAGAAGTTTGAGTCCCGGAAACCATAATTTGCCGGATCACCGCGACGCTCTACGCGATCCGCCTTTTCGACGCGGTACAACTTGGGTATATCGGTACGTTCAATCATGCCTCGACTGTTGAAATACCCACCATCAGGCACCTGGACGCCGGCCTTGAACGGATTGACCTTGAGCACGTTGCTATCGTCGTACGGCTCGTAATCCCCGGAGGACGTGGCATCGGAAACCACCGAAGACGGCGACTCCTCATTCTCCGACAGTTCGTTTTCCGAGTCCTCGAGTTTGGGCTTCTTCGCCGTAGACGGGCCCTCCTCGACGATCTCATACCGGGGCTGCACTGAGGGACGCTTGGCCCCCCCTTGCAGGTAAATCTCCATGGATGGGTCCCACGCAGGATTCAAGCCGTTTGCTGGTTTTTCGGGTAGCCGCGCAGGTTCCGTCGGACTCATCAGCACACCGATCTGCCCGTTCACGCGGCGATAGTTGAAAAACGGTTTTTGCGCCGTCGTCGGTTGAGCGCCGGACTCGACAGCGGGGTCGGCCGTGGAAGGGCCGGCCTTGCCGAGGGCGTGAAAAAAAGCCATCGTCGCGACGTCCATCACCGCCGAATGCAGCCCATTCTTGCGCTCGGCCTGAGTGTCACCCTCCACGGCCTGGTCGATTTCCATTCCTACCTGTGCCGTATAAGAGACGGCGCCAAGCGCCAGACCAATAGGCCCGAGCAAGGCCATGGGGATGGAGAATATTGCGTTGCCGGCTTGCAACAGAGCCAGTGCGTCGTCCTTGCGCACTTCGGCGTTGGATTTCATTTCGGTATCCGCATCATTGTCGATGCGTTGGCGTGTCTGGCTGGCCATGAAGGAAAACACGTCCCCGCCGATTGGATAATTCAAAGTATCGATAACACTGTCATTCGCTGCCTGGGTGCCTGCACCCAGCTTGGCCAGGGTGACGTCCACGCCGTTGGCACTCAGGGCGCCAAACACGCCCTGCTGACGATCACGCAGCGAGAAATGTTCCTCCAGCACCTTGGCTTTGGCGGGGTCCTTGCTTTGTTCGAGCACCCACTGGTCCACGGCGGCTCGGTCCTTGAAAGTCTGGATCGCGGGTTTTGCGCCGGGGACATAGAGGGTTTCGGTACCACTCTTGGCGATGAAGCGCAGGATGTCATTGGACTTATAACCATTGATGTCGAAGCAAAACACCCTGGTGTCCGGACCCGGCGTCGTCTGCGCCTGTAACTGGGCCTTGGACATCGGCCCCTCGAGCGGTACACCTGACGCCGCCGCTTTCATCACCTCGGCATAAGCCTGCGGGCTCAGGCCCTGGCTGGAGTCTTGTTGGTTGAGGGCGCGCGCGGCACGGGCCTCCATCACAAACTGTTGCTTGGCCAGCATCCGCCACTCGTCGCCGTGCTGCATCCAAAAATTGTCCAGCCTGGTCATCACCTTTTTCTGCAGGTCCCCCTCACGCACCAGGTTCAGCAGCTCGCTGGGCTTCATACGCAGTTGGTTGCCGGCGTCGTAGGTGCCTTTTCCCGGCCCATCCAGGTACAGGCCATAGGCGGCGTCCAGATCACGCCAGGTCTCCACGGCGTTGGGCACATCATCGTGAATTTTCGAGTAGAGGTATCCCGGCCCCGTCCGGTCGAAAATGAACTTGCCCAGCCGGCTGAAAAAATCCGGCACACTTTCGCTGTCCAGCAACGAAAACGGGCTGGTATTCGAAGACACGAAATGCGCCAGCGCCTGAGCCTTGCCGGCCGTGCCGTAGCGTTCCGCCGAGAAAAAATCACTGGCCACGGCATCGGTCAACGTCATGGACGACTCGGGAACTCCGCGATGTTCCCACCCGGTCACGGCGCTGCCAGTGTGGGTACTGTTGGCAGGCGAAAACTGATGCAGGTATACCTTGTCGGGGTCGATCCATTGATTGGTCAGGTTCCAGACTTTTTCCTGGATCCAGCCTTTGATCGTGTCACGCGGAAAAGGGAACGCCGACATCGCATCGACGCCCCCATTCACCGCTGCGTCAGGCGGCGTGACGGTAGATGAAATGACGGCGTTGCCGGCCCGGTTAGCGAGTTGGCTGGGGCTTACAGACTGAGTGTTCATACAGGCTCTCCGTAATAAGACCTGCACATGCTAGAGAGCCGTCCTTTGCAATCAATTAGCTTTTTGTAAGCGCTGATTGGCCATATTCAGACACGCTATCGGGCCGAGCACTGTCAGATCGCATCCCGCGCAGCAAGCTGAAAACCTCGGCGCAAATCACCGCTGCGTGCCAGAAAACGACCCGCACGCCGTGTGTTCGCCTGCCCTTCGCTGTAGCTCAAGACGCCGTTTACCCATACTCGCTCAATCCCTTCGGCCGCACGCTGAGGCGTCTTGAAATCCGCCATGTCACGCACCCGCGCAGGGTCGAAGAGCACCAGGTCAGCCCAGTGCCCCTCGCGAATTTCTCCTCTTTGGGCCAAGCCGAAACGCGCCGCCGACAGCCCGGTCATTTTGTGTATCGCCGTGTACAACGGGAACAATCCGACATCCCGGCTGAAATGCCCTAGCACCCGTGGAAAAGCGCCCCACAAGCGCGGATGAGGAAACGGATCTTCAGGCAACCCATCCGACCCCACCATCGACAACGGATGCGCAAGAATGCGCCGCACATCCGCCTCATCCATGCCGTAGTACACCGCCCCCGCAGGTTGCAAACGGCGGGCGGCATCCATCAGCGAAACGCCCCACTCGGCGGCAATCTCCTGCAAATCACGCCCGCCCATTTGCGGGTGCGGTGTGGACCAAGTGATGGTGATGCGAAACGCGTCAGTCACCTGCTTGAGGTCCAGGGTCGAGGAGCTGGCGGCATAGGGGTAGCAATCACAACCCACCGGATGATCTTTTGCCGCTGCTTCCAGGGCCGCCAACAGCTGCGGGCTGCGCCCCCAGTTACCGGCTCCGGCGCATTTAAGGTGGGAAATGATCACCGGCACCCTGGCATGTCGACCGATCAGAAACGCCTCATCCATTGCTTCCAGCACTGGCTCGAACTCACTGCGCAAATGCGTGGTGTACACCGCGCCGTAGGCCGTCAGTTCCTCAACGAGTTGCAGCACTTCATCGGTCTCGGCGTTGAAGGCGCTGGCGTAGGCCAGGCCTGTGGATAACCCCAGGGCACCGGCCTCCAGGCTCTCTTGCAACTGCACGCGCATGGCCGCGATTTCATACGGTGTGGCGGTGCGATGCAGGTCATCCATATGGTTGCTGCGCAGCGCCGTGTGACCGATCAATGCCGCGACGTTCACTGCCGGATGGGCGCCCTGCACCGCGTTGCGATAATCGCTGAACCGCGGATAACAGAACTGCTCACGGTTGCCTAATAAGTTCATCGGGTCCGGCGGGTCGCTGCGCAAACTGACCGGCGAAGCGCTGATGCCACAGTTGCCGACAATCACCGTGGTCACGCCCTGGCTGAGCTTGGGCAGCATCTGCGGCTGGCGAATCACTACCGTGTCGTCGTGGGTGTGCACGTCGATAAAACCCGGTGCCAATACCCGGCCATGGCCGTCGATGATCTGCTCGGCCTGGGCTGTGGACAAGTCGCCAATCGTGCGGATGCGCCCTGCGTGCACACCCACATCGGCGACATACCCTGGGGTGTTACTGCCATCGATGATCAGCGCCTGGCGAATCAGCGTGTCGTACTTCATATCAATCTCCAAGCGGCAGGCTGCCAGGGCCGCCGCGGTAATCGTCCAGAGCCAGTTTGATCCGGCGCAGGCGTTCCTGGTTGTCGTCCGGCAGGGCCAGCGCCAACTCGGTGGCGAGCAGGTCGATAGCCAGCAGCATGCCGTAGCGGGCCGCAGTGGGCTTGTAGATAAAACTGGTTTCCGCCGATTGCAGCGGCAGCACGACATCCGCCAACTGCGCCAGCGGCGAATCGGCAAGGGTGATGGCAATGATCCGCGCGTCGTAGTTGCGCGCCAGCGTCACCACCTCCAGTAACTCGGGGGTCAGGCCCGTGAGTGAGCAGGCGATCACGGCATGTTCGGGCCCAAGGGTCGCCGCCGTGACACGCATCATCACAGGGTCGTGGCTGGCGGCAATCGGATAGCCCAGACGCACCAGGCGCACCTGCAATTCATCGCTGCACAGGCTCGACGGCCCGCCCATGCCGAACGCATGGATCATCCGCGCCTTGCCCAACAGCTTGACCGCATCGCCAAAGCTGCGCTGGTTGAAGCCCAACAGGTGCTGACGCAACGTCGCCTCGATATCCCCCAGAATCTGCCGATGAAACGCTGACTGTTCAGGCTTGCCCGCCGGGTCCAGGAAGCGGCTACCCACGCCGCTGGCCTGGGCCAATTGCAGGCGCAAATCGCGCAAGTCACGGCAGCCCACGCTGCGGGCGAAGCGTGACAGGGTGGCGGTACTCACCTCAGCCCGTTGCGACAGTTCCTCCAGGCTGGCGGACGCGGCAAAGCCCACATCCTCAAGCATCAGCTTGGCAATACGCCCTTCGCCGGCACTGAAAGTGTCCTGGCGGGCGCGGATCTGATAGAGGATGTCCATGGGGGCTCCGGGTTACAGGCTCATAACACAAGGGACAGACCGTAGGTCAGGCCGAAGGCGACCAGCGAAATCAGGGTCTCGAGTACGGTCCAGGTCTTGAAGGTCTGGATGACCGTCATATTGAAGTATTCCTTGATCAGCCAGAAGCCGCCGTCGTTCACGTGGGAAAAGATCACCGAGCCTGCACCGGTCGCCAACACCAGCAATTCAGGGTGTGGATAACCCAGGCCCAAGGCGACCGGCGCGACCACCCCGGACGCGGTGGTCATGGCCACCGTGGCCGAGCCGGTGGCGACGCGCATCAGCGCGGCGAACAGCCAGCCCATCACCAGCGGCGACAACTGGAACGCATGGGCCAGGCCAAGGATTTCATGAGTAACACCAGCGTCCACCAGGATGCGATTCAAACCACCGCCCGCGCCCACCAGCAAGGTAATGCTGGCGGTCGGCGCCAGGCATTCGTTGGTGAACTTGAGGATCGACTCGCGGTTGAAGCCCTGGGCCAGGCCCAAGGTCCAGAAACTCACCAGGGTCGCCACCAACAGGGCGATCACCGAGTTGCCGATAAACAACAGGAACTGGTTGAAACCGCTGCCCGGCGTAGAAATCACGTTGGCCCAGCCGCCGATCATCATCAGCACCACCGGCAACAGGATGGTGCCCATGGTCAGCGCAAAGCTGGGCAGGCGTGTACGCGGTTCACGCTCGATGAACTGGCGCTCCAGCGGGTTTTGCGCCGGCAAATGGATGTGCGGCACGATGAACTTGGCGTAGACGGGACCCGCGATAATCGCCGTGGGGATACCAATCAAAATCGCATACAGCACCGTCTGCCCGACCGAGGCGTTATAGGCCAGCACCGCCATCATTGCCGCCGGGTGCGGCGGCACCAACGCATGCACCACCGACAGGCCGGCGACCATCGGCAGCCCGACCATCAGGATCGACACGCCCACGCGTCGCGCCACGGTAAAGGCAATCGGCACCAGCAGTACAAAGCCGACCTCGAAAAACAGCGGCAGCCCCACCAGAAACGCAATACACACCATCGCCCAGTGGGCATTGCGCTCACCGAAGCGGTTGATCAGCGTGCGCGCCACCTGCTCAGCGCCGCCCGACTCGGCCATCATCTTGCCGAGCATGGTGCCCAGCGCCACCACCAGGGCGATATGCCCCAGGGTCTTGCCGACACCCGCCTCGTACGAGCCCATGATGGTGTCCGCCGGCATCCCGGCCATCAGCGCCAGGCCGATGGACACCAGCGTAATCACGATAAAGGGGTTGAGTCGGTAGCGTGCAATCAGCACGATCAATGCAATGATGGCGATGGCAGCGTATGCCAACAGCCCGAAGCCCGGTGATGCGGCCATGCGGTACTCCTCGGAAAGGGTCACGTCGAATTGGTTGTGAAACTCATAAATCATTCCCGAGGAGCATTTTCAATTTTCATGAAAGTAATTTTCGCCCACGGATAAGCGCTGTCGCTTGGGGATACGCCCGACGCGAGCCGATGAAAATTCGGGGGGTGTTCTTACATGAAGATCAGAGAAGGCGGAAACTCAATCGCTGCCCTTGAGTCATAGAATGCGCATCCATTGCCCAGGAACCCGCTCATGATTCGCACCACAATTGCCGCCAGCGTCCTGCTCTTGTGCGGCAGCGCTTATGCCGCCGACAACCCTGCCTTGAAAAAATGCATGGACAGCGCCAATACCACCGCCGACATGGTCAATTGCAACGCCAGGCAAACCAAGGTGCAGGACGACCGCCTGAACCGCGCCTACAAGACCGCCCTCGCCGCCCAGGAAGGCCCGCGCAAACAACAACTGCAAGACGTGCAGCGCTTGTGGATCAAATACCGCGACGCCAACTGCGCCTTCGCAGGCAGCGCCACCGGCGGCACGATTGATCAGGTAAACGGCTCAGGCTGCGTGCTGGACATGACCCAGACCCGCGCCCAGGAACTGGAAGACCTGGTCGGCCCGTAACTGCTACAGCTCCCCCCCTGTGGCGAGGGAGCTTGCTCCCGCTGGGCTGCGCAGCGGCCCCAAAATCCTGGGCGCGCTTCGCACGCCAGCGGGAGCAAGCTCCCTCGCCACAGGGGCTCAATCAGTCGTGATGAACCTTGGCGCGCTTGAGCAGTTTTTTGCAGCGCTCGGACAAATGCAGCACCCGCAGGTGCTTGCCAGCCTTGGTGTAGCGCTCGCGCAGGGTCATCAGGGCGGCAATCGCCGAATAGTCGACAAAGCTCAGGTGACGGCAATCCAGTGTGACCTGGGCCGGATCGTTGGCCGGGTCGAACTGATTCAAAAACGGTGTGGTCGAGGCGAAGAACAACGTGCCATGCAGCCGATAGAGCTTGCTGCCATCGGCTTCCAGGTGTTCATCAGCGTACAGCTCCCGCGCCTGCTGCCAGGCAAAATTCAGCGCGGCGATGACGATACCGCACAGTACGGCGGTGGCCAGGTCGGTGAACACCGTAATGATCGTCACCGCCATGATCACCAGCACATCATTGAGCGGCACCTTGTTGATCACCCGCAACGATGCCCAGGCGAAGGTCTGTTGCGACACCACGAACATCACGCCCACCAACGCCGCCAGCGGGATTCGCTCGATCAGTGGCGACAGAAACAGAATGAACAACAGAATCATCACCCCGGCAAATACCCCGGAGAAACGCCCACGCCCGCCGGAGCTGAGGTTGATCACGGTTTGCCCGATCATCGCGCAACCACCCATGCCGCCAAACAGGCCCGAGACCATATTCGCCGCGCCCAGGGCCACGCTTTCGCGGTCAGGATAACCACGGGTCTCGGTGATTTCGTCGGTGAGGTTGAGGGTCAGCAAGGTTTCCAACAGGCCAACCATCGCCATCAAAAACGCGTAGGGCGCGATGATGCCGAGGGTTTCCAGGGTCCAGGGGATTTGCGGCAGGGCGAAAGTCGGCAAACCACCGGCGATGTGCGCCATATCGCCCAAGGTGCGGGTCGGCAGGCCAAGCAGGTACACCGCCAGGCCCACACCCAGAATCGCCACCAGCGCTGGCGGTACGGCACGGGTCAGGCGGGGCAACAGATACACAATGGCCATGGTCGCCGCCACCAGCCCGGCCATCACGTACAGCGGCGTGCCGCTGAGCCAGGTTTCACCGCTCTTGAAATGCTCCAGTTGCGCCAGCGCAATGATGATCGCCAGGCCGTTGACGAAGCCGAGCATCACCGAATGCGGCACCATGCGCACCAGCTTGCCCAGGCGCAGCAGGCCGAAAGCGACCATGATCAACCCGCCCAGCAACACCGTCGCCAGCAAATACTCCACGCCGTGCTGCACCACCAGCGCGACGATCACCACTGCCATGGAGCCTGCCGCGCCCGAGACCATGCCCGGGCGGCCGCCGAACAAAGCGGTGAGGGTGCAAATGATGAAAGCACCGTAGAGGCCCATCAGCGGGTTGAGATGGGCCACCAGCGCAAAGGCGATGCATTCGGGCAGCAAGGCGAAAGACGTGGTGAGGCCGGCCAGGGCGTCGGCGCGCAGACGGGTGAGCTTCATGGAGTACCAGGGAAGTGCGGGGGATAAGGCGGGGAATGGTACGGAATTGCGGCGGGTGGGGCTAGTGAAGTGTCAGGTCTGATGTACCGAGCCGCCCCTTTCGCAGGCAAGCCAGCTCCCACATTTGACAGGGTTCGCACCTGAACAATGTGGGAGCTGGCTTGCCTGCGAAGGCCGCACCGCGGTGCTAAGCGAACATCACACCATCTCGTTGCGAATCCACTCCACCACCGAGGTGCGCTTTGGCGTCCACCCCAACAGTTCACGGGCGTGTTTGCCGCGCACTCGGCTATTGGAGCCCAACCCGTAGTTGGCCATTTCATAGCCCCACTCGGCCTCAGCCTCGGCCAATGGCCAATCTTGTGGCTCGCCCAGGTTCAGCGCTTGGGCAATCGCCGTGGTCATGTCGATGAATGCTGCTTCGCTGCTTTCCACAAAGTAGAAGGTACCCGGGACGTTTTTGGTCAGCGCCAGCAGATACAGGGCGACCACATCTTCAATGTGCACGTTGGACCAGATGTTCTGCCCGCTGCCCACATGGCGCACTACTCCGCTTTTGCGCGCCTGCTTGAGCAAGCGCGGCAATTGCACGCTGTCACGCTTCACGCCCAAGCTGTGGCCGTAGATCAGGGTGTTGCAGATCACCGCCGAATTCACACCGTCATTGGCCGCCGCGAGGATCAGGTTGTCGATCGCCACGCGTGCGGCCTTGTCGACGGTCGGCTCAGGCAGGTTGTCTTCAAAGTAGATGACTTCACTGGCTTTACCGCCCGACGCATCGCCGACGATGCTCGACCCGCTGGTGTGCAGGAACGGCTTGTTTGAGCCTTTCAAGGCGGCCAGCAAAGTTTGCACGGCGCCGCGGTGGTCGCTGCTGGCGGCGTTGATCACTGCATCGGCCTTCTGCGCCTGCTCGGTCAATACCGCTGCGTCGTCGAGGTTGCCGATCACCGGCGTGATGCCCAGGGCAGTCATTTCGGCGGCTTGCTCGGCGTTGCGCACGAGGCCGGTGACGTGATGGCCGGCGTTGACCAGGCCGGTGGCGATCGAACCGCCGATAAACCCTGCTGCACCGGTAACGAATACATTCATGGAGGTTGCTCCTGACTGGGTAAGTGATGCGTCCAGTATCCAGCCCCCACGGCTGCCGAATAAGCCCGTGCGGCCCAATTCACTCTTGCGCTCAGGTCACGAATCAGCGCGCATACCGCGCCAGCTTGGCCTGAATAAAGTCCAGGAAGCACTGGATGCGTAGCGCCAATTGCGAGTTGCGATAGAACACCGCGTGGATCGGCTGGCGATAACCGCTGTTGAACACCTCCAACATGGGCACCAGGCGGCCGGCGTCGATGTCAGCGACGGTCATGAAATTCGACAGGCAACAAATGCCCTGCCCCTGCAGCGCTAACTGACGCACGGTTTCGCCACTGGAGGCGCTGACGCTGGGCTGAATCAGCCAGCGGTCACCTTCGCCGTGACGCAGCGGCCAGTGGTTGAGGGTCTCGGTGTGGGTGAAGCCCAGCAAGGTGTGATCAGCCAACTCGGCAACGGTCGTCGGCGTGCCGTATTGCTTGAGGTAGCCGGGGCTGGCCAGGACATGCAGCGGCGTGCTGCCCAGGAAACGCGCATGCAGGGTCGAGTCGGCAAGGGCGCCGATGCGAATGGCGATGTCGGTGCTTTGCTCCAGCAGGTCGATGATCAAATCATCGCTGTTGAGCTCCAACTGGATATCCGGGTAGAGGCTGCGAAATTCGGCGATGTACGGCACGACCCCATGCAACATGAACGGCACGGCGGCATTGATACGCAGGCGGCCGGCCGGTTTTTTCTGGCGCGATGACAGGCGCTCTTCCAGCTCATCCATCTGCGCCAGGATCAGCTTGGCCTGCTCGAAGAAGTACTTGCCCTCCTCGGTCAGGTCCATGCGCCGCGTGGTGCGGTTGATCAAGGTGGTGTCGAGCTTGGCTTCCAGGCGCGACAAGGTGCGGCTGACTGCCGATGGCGTTTGCCCGACCTTTTCGGCGGCGGCCGAAATCGAGCCGCATTCAATCACGCTGACGAAGATCTGTAGCTCATCGGAACGGGCTTTCACGGGCGGTCCTTCACTTATCGGCTGACACGTGCCCGCTCATTATTAACCAGCCAGCAACAAATGGCCTCCCAACAACGCCATGCCGGTAAAAAATCCACGTTTGAACCACAGCGCACTAATGCGTCGGCGCACCACCTGACCCAGCCACATCCCCAGCAATGCCGGCACCAACGCCAGCAATGACGCGCCCATTTCACCGCCGCCCAGAGCCCCGCGCCAGGCCAGCCCGGCAGCCAGCGCCAGTGTCGACACGGTGAACGACAGCCCCAGCGCCTGCACCAACTGATCACGGCTCAAGCCCAGCGCTTGCAGGTACGGCACCGCCGGGATCACGAAGACACCGGTGGCCGAGGTAATAATGCCGGTGATCACCCCGCACAAGGGGCCCAGCCAGCGCTCGGTTCGGGGCGCGACCTTGAAGGTCGGCAGGAATAACCCGCTCAGCGCATACACCAGTAAAGCCGCACCCAGGGCACGCACCACCCAAGGTCCGCTACCCATGCCCAGCCACAAGGTGCCCAGCCCGGTGCCGAGGAAGATCAGCAACAGCATCGGCCACAGGCGTTTGAGCAAGACACCCAAGTGCCCGCCAAAGGACAGTTGCCAGAGGTTGGTCACCGTCGAAGGAATGATCAGCAATACCGCAGCCTGCGCCGGCAGCATAGCCAGGCCAAGCATGCCCATGGCTACAGTGGGCAAGCCCAGGCCGATGACGCCCTTGACCGTACCGGCCAGCAGGAAGGTGATGATGACCAGCGCGGTAAGGGCGGGGCCGAGGTTTTGGTAGAACGCGAGGAAGGTATTCATGCACAGATTGTGCAGGGCTGGAGAGTGGCTGAAAATTCGCCATATACTGAGGTAGCCTCTTGTTTTGTGTGAGGCTGATGACGCTATCGCAGGCAAGCCAGCTCCCACATTTGGAATTGTGAATACATTCAAGTGTGGGAGCTGGCTTGCCTGCGATGAGGCCCTTCCAGTCACTGGGAAACTTCATGCACTTTGACCTCATCGACCTGCGCCTCTACCTGCACATCCTGGACACCGGCAATATCACCGCCGGCGCGGCCCGCAGCCACCTGTCCCTGGCTGCCGCCAGCGCACGCATCCGAGCCATGGAGTCTTCACTGGGCATCGCGTTTCTCGAGCGCGGCCGCCGTGGCGTGACCCCGACACCCGCGGGCAAAGCCCTGGCGCGGCATGCTCGCCTGCTGTTGCAGCAGGCCGACCATCTGCAGCAAGACCTGGCCGAATACGCCAATGGCTTCAAAGGCCAGGTACGCCTGCTGTGCAATACCACCGCCCTTAGCGAGTACCTGCCTGAACTGCTCGCGCAGTTTTTGCGCGAGCACCCCAACCTCGATATCGACCTGCAAGAGTTGCCCAGCCTGCGCATCACACACGCCTTGCGCCAGGGTACGGCGGACCTGGGGATTATTTCCGATGCGGTAGACACCCACGGCTTGCAGACCCTGGCGTTTCGCGACGACCCGCTGGTGCTGATCATGCCCCTGGACCACCCGTTGACCAGCGCGAGTTTTATCGAGAGCTTGCAATACGACTACGTGGGCCTGGCGGCCAACAGCGCGTTGGCGGTTTACCTGGAAGAACAGGCACTGCACGCGGGCTTTCGCTTGCAGACGCGCATTCGCGCCGACGGTTTTGATGGAGTGATTCGCATGGTCGCCGGCGGTGCGGGCCTGGGCATCGTGCCTCAGGCCGCCTTGGCGCGCTGGCCATCAGAACGTCGTTTCAAGGCCCACCCCCTGCAAGAGGAGTGGGCCTGCCGCAAACTGCTGTTATGCGCACGCTCGTTCGAACAATTGCCGGGCTATGCCAGGGCTTTGTTCGAGGCCTTGGCCCTGCCCTTGCGGAAGAACCCGTAATACACAGCCGATAGAATCAGCAGGAACGGCACGCCAAACACCAGTGTCATCTTGAAGGCGTCGGTGAAATAGGTGGTGATCATCACCGCCCCCATCAGCACCAACCCCAGCAACGTGCTGTAGGGAAACAGGCGCAACTGGAACGACAACTTCGCCCCGCCATGACGCTTGCGATAGCGACGGAAAAACAGGTGAGTGAGGAAGATCATGAACCAGGTGAAGATTGCGCCAAACATCGAGATCGCCATCATCAGGGTGAACGAACTTTCCGGGTACACCACGTTGAGCAACGTCGCCAGGGCAATGCCCGAGCTGGACAGCAGCAATGCGTTGAGCGGGATGCCGTTCTTGCTCAGCGCGCCCATGGACTTGGGCGCAAAACCAGCGCGCGACAGGCTGAACATCATGCGCGTGGTGATGTAGAGCTGACTGTTCATGGCCGACAGCGCCGCGATCAGGATCACGAAATTCATCACCCCGGTGGCACCGGGAATGCCGATGGTCTGCATCACTGTGACAAACGGGCTCTGGGCCTGGCCGGCCTGGTTCCACGGTACGATGGCGAGCATCAGCGCCAGGGTCAGCAGGTAGAACACCACCAGCCGCACGATGGTAGCGCGGAAGGCTTTCTTCACTGCCTGCTCCGGGTCGGCGGCTTCACCGGCGGCCACGGCGATCATCTCGACACTGAGGTAGCTGAAGATCGACACGATCACCGCGATCCACATGCCACTCAAGCCATGGGGGAAAAAGCCGTCGTGGGCCGTGTAGTTCTGCACCCCGTAGTCAGGGTTACCGGAGCCGAACACCACATACACCGCCAGGATGATGAAACCGACAATGGCGCTGATCTTGATCGTCGAGAACCAGTATTCGAAGTTGCCGAAGGTCTTCACGCTGATCGCATTGAGCACAATCAACACACTGGAAAACGACACGATCCACACCCACTCCGGCACGTTGGCGAACCAGTACTTCATGTACATCGCCACCGCCGTGACCTCGGCCCCCACCGCCAGCACAATCGCCGCCCAGTAGGCATAGCGCACCAGGAACCCGGCCAACGGGCTGATGTAGAACTCGGCGTAAGCGCCAAAGGAGCCGGAGGTGGAATGGGCCACCGTCATCTCCGCCAGGCAGCCCATCAGCAGCAAGGTAATCAACGCACCGATGGCGTAGCTCACCAGCACGCTCGGCCCGGCATAACCGATGGCGTAGGCGCTGCCCATGAACAGCCCGGTGCCGATGGCGCCACCGATGGCGATCATGCTCATCTGGCCGGAAGTGAGCTGGCGCCTCAGGCCCAGTTCACGGTGGGTAATTTCTGCAAAGCCGTTGTCTGGCGTGGTCACGGGTGTGCCCCTTTATTATTGTGATGGTGGCTGACGCTGAACCGGTGGGAGCTGGCTTGCCTGCGATAACGGTAGTGAATGCACCGACGCTGTCGCAGGCAAGCCAGCTCCCACATTTGATCTGTGTTGCCCTTAAGTAACGCTGTTGCGGACTTTGAATTGCGGCTGGTCCCAGGTGCGCTTGTCGAGAATTTCACCGAGGATTTCCACGGCGTCCCACACTTCGGTAAAGCTGGTGTACAGCGGCGTGAAACCAAAGCGCATGATCCGCGGTTCACGGTAATCGCCGATCACGCCTCGGGCGATCAAGGCCTGGATCACCGCGTAACCTTCGGGGTGTTCAAAGCTGACGTGGCTGCCGCGCCGGGCGTGTTCACGCGGGGTGATCAGTTCCAGGCCGTGGGCGGCGCAGCGGCTTTCGACCAATGCAATGAACAGGTCAGTCAAGGCCAGGGACTTAGTCCGCAGGCGCACCATGTCGGTCTGGGCAAAAATCTCCAGGCCACATTCCACCATGGCCAACGAGGTAATCGGCTGCGTACCGCAGAGGTAGCGGGCAATGCCGGCGCTGGGGGCGTAGGTGGACTCCATGGCGAACTGCCGGGTATGCCCGAACCACCCGGACAACGGCTGGCGCACCACATCCACCAACGCCGGGTTGACCCACACAAACGCCTGGGAGCCCGGGCCGCCGTTGAGGTATTTGTAGGTGCAGCCAATCGCATAATCCGCGCCGGCCTGGTGTAAATCGACAGGCACCGCGCCCGCCGAATGCGCCAGGTCCCAGAGGCTCAGCGCGCCGCACTCGTGGCTCAGTGCGGTCAGCGCCGCCATGTCATACATGTAGCCGGTCTTGTAGTTGACGTGGGTGAGCATCACCACCGCCACGTCCGCATCGATGGCCTGGGGCAGTTCGGCCGGGCTGTTAACCAGGCGCAGGGAATAGCCTTGTTGCAGCAGTTCGGCCAAGCCTTCGGCGATGTACAAATCGGTGGGAAAGTTGCTCGCTTCGCTGACGATGACCTTGCGCGCAGGTGTACGTTGGCGCTGCACACTCAAGGCGGCGCTGAGCACTTTGAACAGGTTGATCGAGGTGGTATCGGTGATCACCACCTCGCCCTCACGCGCACCGATCAACGGCGCCAGACGGTTGCCCAGGCGCTGGGACAAATCCGCCCAGCCGGCGCTGTTCCAGCTACGAATCAAGCCATTGCCCCACTCCTCGGCGATCACCTGTTGTGCCCGCTCCAGCGCCGCCACCGGGCGAGCGCCGAGGGAGTTGCCGTCGAGGTAGATCACACCCTCGGGCAAGGCAAATTGGGCACGCAGGGGGGCCAACGGGTCTTGGGCGTCGAGGGCTTGGCAATGGCTTCGAGTGGTCATGGGTCGTCCTGGTTTTTATAAGGGAGGCTGGACCAAATAATGAACGAACTTTTAGAGAATTTTCGTGCAAAGTGATGGGCAAAGGGCTATTTAAGCTGTAGAAAATTCGAATTTGACCTCCAAACACGCGGATATCTTCCAACCATGATTCTCGACGCTACCGACCTGCGCCTCCTGCATTTCCTGCAACAGGATGGCCGCATCAGCAACCAGGAACTGGCGGAAAAAGTTGCGCTGTCGCCGTCTGCATGCCTGCGCCGTTTGCGCCTGCTGGAGAGCGAGGGAATCATCAGCGGTTACCGCGCGGTGTTGAACGCCGAGCAGTTGGGGATCGAGCTGGAAGCCATCGTGCACCTGTCGTTGCGCCAGGATGTGGAGGACTGGCATGAGACATTCATCAAAAAGGTGCAAGGCTGGCCGGAGGTGGCGAGCGCCTATGTGATCACGGGCGCCAGCAACTATGTGCTGCGGGTGCAGGCGCGCAACCTCAAGCACTTTTCGGACTTTATCGTGAACCACCTGAACCGCACGGCGGGGGTGATGGATATCCGCTCGGAGATAGTGCTGCAGAAGATCAAAGACCGGGATGAGGTGTTGGACCTGGTCGTGCGCAAATAACTAGATCACCAAAAAACCAATGTGGGAGCTCCCTCGCCACTGCAAGCCAGCTCCCACAGTTGACCGAGCTGATCAGTCTTCCAGAGCACGGACTCGCTGCATGCGTTTCTGCTCCACTGGCGCATCCGCCACCTGCAACTCAAAGTCAAAATCAATCTGCGCAAACCGCCCCTGCACGCCAAATTCGCGCGCCAGTTGCGGATCGTCGCTGAAGCGAATCTCGGCAATCAGTTCATCCCGTGTGGCATAGGCAAAGTCATCATGCAGATACGGGTCATCCGACAGGTTGATCTGCGTGGTCAGGTGCCGGTGCCCAGGCGCCGAGATGAAGAAGTGGATATGCGCCGGCCGTTGCCCGTGGCGCCCCAGTTGGTCGAGCAACTGTTGCGTCGGCCCGCTCGGTGGGCAGCCGTAGCCCGAAGGCACGATGCTGCGAAAACGGTAGTTACCCTGGGCGTCGGTCTCGATGCGCCGGCGCAGGTTGAATTCCGATTGCGCCGGGTCGAACCACGAATAGGTCCCGCCCGTGTTGGCCTGCCACACATCGACAATCGCCCCTGCCAACGGCTTGCCCTCGGTGTCGCGTACTTGCCCGCGCATGAACAACGGCACCGCGTCGTCCTTGCCGTCATCCAGCCGTGCCTCGTACTTGGACAGCGGCGCACCGGCCACATATAACGGGCCTTCGATGGTGCGCGGCGTGCCGCCAGACTTGCCGGCCTCCTCGTCAGCGGCATCCATCAACAGGTCCAGGTAATGCTCCAGGCCCAAGCCGGCGGCAAGCAGGCCGGCCTCCTGGTTTTTGCCCAGTTCATTGAGGTAGTTGACCGCCTTCCAGAATTCTTCCGGGGTCACTTCCAGGTCTTCGATGATGTTCACGGTGTCACGCAGGATCCGATAGATCAGCGCCTTGGTGCGCGGGTTGCCCGCGTCATTGAGGTTACCGCTGGCTTCTTCGAGAAACTGTTGGGCGTGGGCAGTCTGGGACAGGCGGATGGACATGGTGCATTCCTCATCTTGTAGTTATAGGTGGAAGCCGGCTCAGCGGTCGTCCGCATGGATCGACGACGGATGGCGGCACAGCGCGTTCACTTCGATGGCCATGTAGGGGAACAACGGCAGTTGCATCAGCAGGTCGTGCAGGTCCTGCACGCTGTCGACATCGAACACGCTGTAGTTGGCGTAATGCCCGGCGATGCGCCACAGGTGACGCCATTTGCCCTCCTCTTGCAGGCGCTGAGCCAAGGCTTTCTCCTCGGCCTTGAGGCTGGCGGCGCGCTCGGGGTGCATGTCGAGGGGCAGGTTCACGGTCATTTTTACGTGGAACAACATGGCTGAGGCCTCTTAGTGTTTGTCACGGCGAAAGAACGCCAGGCGCTCTTCATCGAGCGCCAGGCCCAGGCCCGGCGCGCTGGAAACGTGCAGCTGGAAATCGCGGTACACCGGTGGCTCGGTGAGGATGTCTTCGGTGAGCAACAGCGGGCCGAACAATTCGGTGCCCCACGCCAGGTTGTTTAGCGTGAGAAAGGCATGGGCCGAAGCCAGGGTGCCAATGCCGCCTTCGAGCATGGTGCCGCCGTACAGGCCGATGCCAGCCGCTTCGGCAATCGCCGCCGTGCGCAATGCAGCGCGAGGGCCGCCATTCTTGGCGATCTTGAGGGCGAACACTGTGGCCGAGCCTTCACGCGCCAGGTTGAAGGCGTCTTCGACACATTCGATAGATTCATCGGCCATGATCGGCACGGGGCTCGACAGGTTGAGCCGGGCCATGCCGCCACGATTATTGCGTGAGATCGGTTGTTCGATCAGGTCAATACCGTTGTCGCCGAGCACCTTGCACGCCCGCAGGGCGACGGCTTCATCCCAGGCCTGGTTGACGTCGACGCGCACACTGGCGCGCTCGCCCAGGGCTTTCTTGATTGCGATCACATGGGCCAGGTCGCGGCTGACTTCACCGGCGCCGATCTTCAATTTGAAGATGCGATGACGGCGCAGGTCGAGCATTTTTTCGGCCTCGCTGATGTCCTGTTCGGTATTACCGCTGGCCAGGGTCCAGGCCACCGGCAACGCATCACGCACACGCCCACCCAGCAGTTCGCTGACCGGCAGGCCCAGGCGTTTGCCGAGCGCATCGAGCAAGGCGCTTTCGATGCCGGATTTGGCAAAGGTGTTGCCGCGAATACTGCGCTCCAGGCGCAACATCGCCGCGTTGACGTTACTCGCGTCCTGGCCGATCAGCAGCGGCGCGAAGTGACGGTCGATGTTGACCTTGATGCTGTCGGGGCTCTCGTTGCCGTAGCTCAGGCCGCCGATGGTGGTGGCTTCGCCGATGCCTTCGATGCCGTCGGTGCACCGCAGACGGATGATGACGAGGGTCTGGTTTTGCATCGTGTGCATCGCCAGCTTGTGCGGGCGAAGGGTGGGCAGGTCGACGATGACAGTTTCAATCGACTCGATGGTGCAAATCGGCATGGCAATACCCGTTGGGTTCTTTATAAATTTGCGTCGATTCTGTTCCGCATTTTTTCGGGCTTCCAATATAGAATTGGTCTCGTGCAATACTCTCAAGGTATGAAAGGAGTCGATATGGAACTGCGTCACTTGCGCTATTTCCAGGTGCTGGGTGAGACCCTCAACTTCACCCGAGCTGCCGAACGCTTGCATATCGCCCAGCCGCCTTTGAGTCGGCAGATCCAGCAACTGGAGGACGAACTCGGGGTGCTGCTGCTGGAGCGCAGCCGGCCCTTGCGGCTGACCGAGGCCGGACGGTTTTTCTATGAGCATGCCAATGTGCTGCTCGAACAACTGGGCAAGGTCTGCGACACCACTCGGCGCATCGGCCAAGGCGAGAAAACCTGGCTGGGCATCGGCTTTGCGCCGTCGACCTTGTACGGCGTGCTGCCGGAATTGATTCGGCGCCTGCGCACTCACGAGGCCCTGGAGCTGGAGCTGAATTTGTCGGAGATGACCACTTTGCAGCAGGTCGAAGCGCTCAAGGCTGGCCGCATTGACGTAGGCTTCGGGCGGATTCGCATCGACGACCCGGCCATCGTCCAGCGCGTACTGGTGGAGGACCGCCTGGTAGCAGTGCTGCCCAGTGGTCACCCGTTGCTGGGCGCCCCGGCCACCCTCGCCCAGTTGGCCGGCGAACCCTTTGTGCTCTACCCCGGCAACCCGCGCCCCAGTTATGCCGACCATGTGATCGCGCTGTTCGACGCCCATGGCTTGAGCCTGAAGGTGGCGCAGTGGACCAACGAATTGCAGACCGCTATTGGCCTGGTGGGCGCAGGTATGGGGGTGACGTTGGTGCCGGCGTCGGTGCAGGTGCTGCATCGGGCGGATATTGGCTATACGCCGATTGTGGAGGCCACTGCGACTTCGCCGATCATTCTGAGCCGGCGGGTGAATGACCAGTCGCCGGGGCTGACTCATTGCCTGCAACTGGTTGAAGAGTTGATCTGAGATTCTCCAGGCGCCCCATATTCCATGTGGGAGCTGGCTTGCCTGCGATGGTGGTGGAACAGTTGGCATCGTATTGATCGGCCGACCGCTATCGCAGGCAAGCCAGCTCCCACAGAATGCTTTTCATCCAGTTCAAGTAATGCGCAGGCGCTTGCGTTGCAATGTCTGGCTGGGCGACTCATCGAACAGCTTGCGGTATTCCGCCGAAAACCGCCCCAGGTGCGTAAACCCCCAGCCCAGGGCGATTTCAGAAATAGTGCGCATTGAGCCCTGCTCCAGAATCTCCTGGCGCACCGCCCCCAACCGATGCTTCTTCAGATACGCCATGGGCGACAGTGCGAAGTACTTGCGAAACGCATCGAACAGTTTGAACCGCGACACGCCCGCCGCCGCTTCCAGGTCTTCCAGATGCAGCACTTCACGGGCGTTGTCGTGGATGAATTGCCGCGCACGGATCAAGTAGTGCGGCAGTTTTACCCCCAACACCTCACGCAACTCTTCAGAGTAGTTATTCGGTTGGGCCAGGATCAGCCCCTTGATCAGCGAGCTTTCCAGGTCACGGGTAAACGCCGCCTGCTCGTACAACTCGCTGCTGCATTCCAGTTCGGCGATGAAGTATCGCGCCATGCGCCACCACGAGGCCGGTGCTCCGTCCACAGCATCCATCACCGACTCAAACCGCAGCGGTGCATCGATGGGCCGTTGCAGCAAACCTTCCAGTGACTCGCTCATCGCCGCGCGGGTGATCACCACCTGCAACTTGCGGCAGTCACCGGAAATCGCCAGCACCTGATGCTCGTTGGGGGAAATGATCACGCCCTGGTCGCGGTTGGAACTGAGACGTTCACCGTTCTTGCTCAACTCCTGCTCCCCCACCAACGGCAGGCTCAAGCTGTAGCTGCTGAAGTGCTCGGCGTCTTCGATGTCGATGGTCACATCGGTACCGTACTCGATCACGCCCAGGGTGGTGGCGCGGGATTTGAACACGTTGGCGCTGTGGTGAAAGCGCAGGCGTTCGGGGGTGGCCGTCGCCAGGCGATGGGGCCCGCAGATGCCGGACATCCAGCTGCGCGCGCCTTCCAGGTCGAAGCGTTGAATATGAATATCGCGTGTCTGGCTACTCATCAGGGTGCACCCACGGCGGTTAGGCGTTTGCGCGCTCTGGCGGCGCGTCGTTGAACATCGACAGCAAGTTCCAAGCCACGCCAGCAGCGTGGCCACTGGGTGGATAGTAAGGGTCGACTATGTGGATAAATCCCAGGGTTCTACGACCATCGCCCACCATCACAGTAGCGCATGCCGTCACCTGCGCGCACCGCCATGGGTATTTGCTGCCCAACTTTGCGGCCTGCGTTCCCCCATTAAGCGGATAGCCCGCTACCGCATTGCAGCCGCTTAATGGCTCACCGTTTAGCCATGATCAAAAGGTGCCTCCCATGAGTGGTGCAAGAACCGTCGAGCAGTGGAAATCCTTTATCGAAAGCTGCCTGGACTTTCGCCCGGCAGATGAAGTGTTCCGCATCGCCCGCGACATGTTCACCGAGCCCGAGCTGTTCGACCTGGAGATGGAGCTGATCTTCGAGAAAAACTGGATCTACGCCTGCCACGAAAGCGAACTGGCCAATAACCACGACTTCGTGACGATGCGCGCCGGGCGCCAGCCGATGATCATCACCCGTGACGGCGAAGGCCGGCTCAACGCGCTGATCAACGCCTGTCAGCATCGCGGCACTACCCTCACCCGCGTGGGCAAGGGCAACCAATCCACCTTCACCTGCCCGTTCCACGCCTGGTGCTACAAGAGCGATGGCCGACTGGTGAAAGTCAAGGCGCCAGGGGAATACCCGGAAGGTTTCGACAAGGCCACCCGCGGCCTGAAAAAAGCGCGCATCGACAGCTACAAGGGCTTTGTGTTTATCAGCCTGGACGTGAACGGCACCAACAGCCTGGAAGATTTCCTGGGCGACGCCAAAGTGTTCTTCGACATGATGGTGGCGCAATCGGCCACCGGTGAGCTGGAAGTGCTGCCGGGCAAGTCCGCCTACACCTACGACGGCAACTGGAAGCTGCAAAACGAAAACGGCCTGGACGGTTATCACGTCAGCACCGTGCACTACAACTACGTGGCCACCGTGCAGCATCGCCAGCAGGTCAACACCGAAAACGGCACGGGTTCCAGCACCACGCTGGACTACAGCAAGCTCGGCGCCGGTGACGCGAATACCGACGACGGCTGGTTCGCCTTCAACAACGGCCACAGCGTGCTGTTCAGCGACATGCCCAACCCCAGCGTGCGCTCCGGCTACGCCATCATCATGCCGCGCCTGATTGAAGAGCACGGCCAGCAGAAGGCCGAATGGATGATGCACCGCCTGCGCAACCTGAACATCTACCCCAGCCTGTTCTTCCTCGACCAGATCAGCTCGCAGTTGCGCATCATCCGCCCGGTGGCCTGGAACAAGACCGAGATCATCAGCCAGTGCCTCGGGGTGAAAGGCGAGTCCGACGCCGATCGCGAAAACCGGATTCGCCAGTTCGAGGACTTCTTCAACGTCTCGGGCATGGGCACGCCCGACGACCTGGTGGAATTTCGCGAAGCCCAGCGCGGTTTCCAGGGCCGCCTGGAGCGCTGGAGCGATATTTCTCGCGGCAGCCATCGCTGGGAGACCGGGCCGACGCCCAACAGCGAGGCCATTGGCATCCAACCGGCGATGACCGGCACCGAATTCACCCACGAAGGCTTGTACGTCAACCAGCATCGCAACTGGCAGCAGTTCCTGCTCAAGGGTTTGGACCAACGAGCCCTGACACTGCGGGAGGTGAAATGATGAATGCGCAATTGCAGTACCAGATCGAGCAGTTCTTCTACCGCAAGTCCGAACTGTGCGATGCCCAGGACTGGGACGCCTACGTGCAATTGTTCGACCCGCAGAGTGAATTCCACCTGCCGCAATGGGATTCCGAACACGTCTACACCCAAGACCCCAAGCGCGAGATGTCGTTGATCTACTACGCCAACCGTTCGGGCCTGGAAGACCGCGTGTTCCGCCTGCGCACCGGCAAAGCCGCCTCCGCCACGCCGATGCCGCGCACCTTGCACCTGATCAACAACGTGCGCATTGCCGAGCAGGCCGACGGTACGCTGGAGGTGCGTTTGAACTGGCACACGTTGTTTTATCGCCTGGCCACGTCCGAGCAGTTCTATGGGCATGCCACGTACCGCCTCAAGCCTGCGGGCGACAGCTGGCTGATCATGCGCAAGCACGCCTTGCTGCTCAACGACACCATCAACTCGGTGCTGGATTTCTATCACCTTTAAAACCAGCGCTTGGAGTTTCATCAATGAATCACAAAGTGGCCTTCAGCTTTGCCGATGGCAAGACCCTGTTCTTCCCGGTGGGCGCCCATGAAATCCTGTTGGACGCGGCCCTGCGCAACGGCATCAAGATCCCGCTCGATTGCCGCGAAGGTGTGTGCGGCACCTGCCAGGGGCGCTGTGAGTCCGGCGAGTACAGCCAGGACTACGTCGACGAGGAAGCGCTCTCCAGCCTCGACCTGCAACAGCGCAAGATGCTCAGTTGCCAGACCCGGGTGAAGTCCGACGCCACCTTTTATTTCGACTTCGATTCGAGCCTGTGCAACGCCCCCGGGCCCGTGCAGGTACGCGGCACAGTGAGCGCGGTGCAGCAGGTCTCGACCAGCACCGCCATCTTGCAGGTGCAACTGGACCAGCCACTGGATTTTTTGCCGGGCCAATATGCGCGTCTGTCGGTGCCCGGCACCGATAGCTGGCGCTCCTACTCCTTCGCCAACCGGCCGGGTAATCAGTTGCAGTTCCTGGTACGCCTGCTGCCCGATGGAGTCATGAGCAACTACCTGCGTGAACGCTGCCAGGTAGGTGATGAAATGCTGATGGAAGCGCCCTTGGGTGCGTTTTATCTGCGGCACGTCACCCAACCGCTGGTACTGGTGGCGGGCGGCACCGGGTTGTCGGCGCTGCTGGGTATGCTTGATGAGCTGGCCGTAAACGGCTGCACGCAACCTGTGCACCTGTACTACGGCGTGCGCGGCGCCGAAGATTTATGTGAAGCGGCGCGTATCCACGCCTACGCGGCAAAAATCCCGAACTTTCGCTACACCGAAGTGCTGAGCGACGCCTCAGCCGAGTGGACGGGCAAACGCGGCTACCTCACCGAGCATTTCGACCTGGCCGAACTGCGGGACAGATCGGCGGATATGTACGTGTGCGGCCCCCCTCCGATGGTCGAATCCATCCAGCAATGGCTGGCGGATCAGGCACTTGATGGCGTTCAGCTGTATTACGAAAAGTTTACGCAGAGTAATATCTGACCCTCAGCAGTTCTGAGGGGCCGATGCGGCGTGCAATCACCCTTGAGAAAAACAAGTAGAAGGGAATGTTAATGGCGGATGACATGGTTAACCCGGTGGGCCTCAAGCGAGGCCTGAAGAACCGGCACATTCAGCTGATCGCCTTGGGAGGTGCGATTGGTACAGGCTTGTTCCTCGGCTCGGCCGGGGTACTCAAGTCGGCGGGGCCGTCGATGATCCTGGGCTATGCGGTGGCCGGGTTTATCGCGTTCCTGATCATGCGCCAGCTCGGCGAGATGATCGTCGAAGAGCCGGTGGCCGGGTCCTTCAGCCACTTCGCACATAAATACTGGGGCGGTTACGCGGGCTTCCTGGCGGGCTGGAACTACTGGGTGCTCTACGTGCTGGTGGGCATGGCCGAGTTGACGGCGGTGGGCAAGTACATCCAGTTCTGGTGGCCAGAGATCCCAACCTGGGTCAGCGCGCTGGTGTTCTTTGTCGCGGTGAACCTGATCAACACCCTGAACGTGAAGTTCTTCGGTGAAGCCGAATTCTGGTTTGCGATCATCAAGGTGGTGGCGATTGTCGGCATGATCGTGCTCGGCTGCTACCTGCTGTTCAGCGGTACCGGCGGCCCCCAGGCCTCGGTCAGCAACCTGTGGAGCCACGGTGGTTTCTTCCCCAATGGCGGCATGGGGCTGTTGATGTCGATGGCCTTCATCATGTTCTCGTTCGGCGGCCTGGAACTGGTCGGTATCACCGCCGCCGAAGCAAGCGAACCGCGCAAGGTGATCCCCAAGGCAATCAATCAGGTGGTGTACCGCATCCTGATTTTCTATGTCGGTGCGCTGACCGTGCTGTTGTCGCTGTACCCGTGGGATCAACTGCTGCAAACCCTCGGCGCGTCAGGCGATGCCTACAGCGGCAGCCCGTTTGTGCAGATCTTCTCGCTGATCGGCAACGACACTGCCGCCCACATCCTCAACTTCGTGGTGCTGACCGCGGCGTTGTCGGTGTACAACAGCGGCGTGTACTGCAACAGCCGCATGCTGTTCGGCCTGGCCGAGCAAGGTGACGCGCCCAAGGCGCTGATGAAGCTCAACAAGCAAGGCGTGCCGCTGCGGGCGTTGGCGATTTCGGCGTTGGTGACGATGCTGTGCGTGGTGGTCAACTACGTCGCGCCGCACAGTGCGCTGGAGTTGCTGTTTGCCTTGGTGGTTGCTTCGTTGATGATCAACTGGGCGCTGATCAGCCTGACCCACATCAAGTTCCGCAAGGCCATGGGCGAGCAAGGCGTGACGCCATCGTTCAAGACCTTCTGGTTCCCGTTCAGCAACTACCTGTGCCTGGCGTTCATGGTGATGATCATCGGGGTGATGCTGGCGATTCCGGGAATTCGTGAGTCGGTGTACGCGATGCCGGTGTGGGTGGGGATTATCTACGTTGCCTATCGGTTTCGGATCAGAAACGCGAGAGTTGCGGTCACCCAGTAACCTCTGTGGGAGCCGGGCTTGCCCGCGATGGCGGTGTGTCAGCCAACGGGTGGCCGACTGATACACCGCCATCGCAGGCAAGCCAGCTCCCACAGTTGAGTGTATTTCACATAGAAAAAGCCCCGGTAATCCGGGGCTTTTTGTTTAGAGGGTGGAACGTACTCGCCACAGTTCAGGGAACAACACCGTGTCGAGCATCTTGCGCAAATACCCCACGCCTTCAGTACCGCCGGTACCCGGCTGGAAGCCGATGATGCGCTCCACCGTGGTGACATGCCGGAAGCGCCACTGGCGGAACGAATCTTCCAGGTCGATAAACTTCTCGGCCAACTGATACAAATCCCAGTAACGGCTCGGGTCGCGATACACCTCGCGCCAGGCCGCTTCCACCGATTCATCGTGCACCGTGGCTGCGGTCGGGTCGCGCTCGGCGCGTTTGGGATCAATCGCCAACCCCGCCTTGATCATCAGGTTTACGGCCTCGTCATACAGCGACGGCGTGGCAATCGCCACCTGCAATTGCTGCAGCAACTCCGGGCGATGGGCATGGGGCCGCAGCAGCGCCGGGCTTTTGTTGCCGAGGATGAATTCTATCTCGCGGTACTGGAACGACTGGAACCCCGACGACTGCCCCAGGAACGGGCGAATTGCCTTGTATTCCGAGGGTGTCATGGTGGCCAGCACCGCCCAGGCGTGCACCAGTTGATCGAAGATCCGCGACACCCGCGCCAGCATCTTGAACGCCGGCGGCAGCTCACCCAGGCGCACATGTTCGCGGGCGGCCTTGAGTTCGTGAAGCATCAGTTTCATCCACAGCTCAGAGGTCTGGTGCTGGATGATGAAGAGCATTTCGTTGTGGTCTGGCGACAGCGGGTGCTGGGCGCTGAGGACTTTGCCCAGGTCCAGGTAGTCGCCATAGCTCATGGACTCGGAGAAATTCAATTCGGCGTTATGCCATTCTTCCGGCGGTTGGTAATCAGCTGAAAAAGGACATTGGCTCATCGCGTGGGCTCCTTGAGCGGGCGGAGAATGGCGCGCACGGGGCTCGCGTCCAGGTTGGCGAAGCGCAGCGGCAACGCGATCAGTTCATAGTCGCCCTCCGGTACGTCATCGAGCACGATGCCTTCGAGGATCGCCATGCCATGGCGCGCCACGACGTTGTGCGAATCCATGGTCTTGGACTGTTGCGGGTCCAGAGACGGCGTGTCGATACCGATCAGGCGCACACCCAGGCTGGCCAGTAGCTCAATGGTCTGGGGGGCGATGGCGGTGAAATTCGAATCCCAGTCGGTGAGTGGCGCTTGTGGATAAGTGCGCAGCAGCACGCGCTCGGGCAGGTTATCCACACGCCCTTGCAACTGATGGGGCTCAACCAATGCGCCGCTGCCCAGGCAATGCAACACGCGGCAAGGGCCCATGTACACGTCCAGCGACACCTCGCCAATCGGCGCGCCATCAGCGCTGTAATGCAGCGGCGCATCCACATGGGCGCCGGTGTGCGGCGACAGGGTCACGCGCCCCACATTCACCGGGCACTCCGGGCCGAACTGCCACACGCGCTCTTCCTGGAACGGTGTATCGCCCGGCCAGGTCGGGGTGGCCGTGCTCAAGGGCGGGCTGATATCCCACCACGTTTTTATTGGGTTCATTGCAAGGCTCTCACGGGGTACTGAGGTGAATGATACGAGGGCCAGCTCTGAATTTTCTTGCGAATTCTGGCGCGCCACGGGAAATATTTCGCAGTTACTGCGAGGAAACAGCGGTTTGATGCACAGATCTGTCGCTCAGATACACCAAGACCTCCTGTGGGAGCCGGGCTTGCCCGCGATAGCGGAGTGTCAGGCAATGGAGATGCTTGTTGTGCCAGCGTCATCGCGGGCAAGCCCGGCTCCCACAGGGGACTGCGGTGTTCAGGTGACTGCGCTTCTGGGCATCCCAATGTCGAGTTCAGACCACTGGCGCAACGCCCGAGGCCTTAGGGTTGAGCTTTCCCTTCCCTGCCTCGGAGTCATCATGTCCAAGCCCATCACCGTACTGCGCGACACCCACCCACTGCCGGTCCTGGATGCCTGCAAATGGGAAAAGCTCGAAGGCGACCCGCACACTGTCAACCTCAACGCCTACACCAGCGAAGACGGCAGCAAGATCATGGGCACCTGGATCTGCACACCGGGCAAGTGGTACGTGGAATACGTGAAGTGGGAATACTGCCATTTCCAGGAAGGCTACTGCGTGATCACGCCTGAAGGCATGGAGCCGATCCATCTGCGCGCTGGGGATATCTTTGTGGTGGAGCCGGGGATGAAGGGGACGTGGGAAGTGGTCGAGACAGTGCGTAAGTATTTTGTGTTTGCCTGACCCAGCAAAACCTGTGGCGAGGGAGCTTGCTCCCTCGCCACAGGTATTTATTTGGGCTTGCGATAGCTGTTGATGATCGCCGAGAAGTCCTTGCCCCCTTCCCCTCGCTGGCTCATCGATTGATATAACTGCTGGGCCACTGCGCCGAGAATCACCGGCTGATGCGCCTGGCGCGCAGCCTCAGTCGCAAGGCCCAGGTCCTTGAGCATCAGGTCGGCACCAAAACCACCGGTATAGCCACGCGATGATGGCGCGGTCTCGATCACGCCTGGCCAAGGATTGTAGGTATCGGAACTCCAGCAGCGCCCCGTGGAGCTGTTGATGATGCCGGCCAGCACTTGTGTATCGATGCCAAGTGCATCGCCCAAGGCCATGGCTTCACTGACGCCGACCATGCTGATACCCAGCAGCAGGTTGTTGCAGATCTTGGCGATTTGCCCAGTGCCGACATCACCACAGTGCACGATGTTGCGGCCCATCTGCGCCAGCACCGGTTGCAGGGTGGCGAACAGTTCCGGGTTGGCGCCAACCATAAAGGTCAGCGTCCCGGCCTGGGCACCGCCGGTGCCACCGGAGACCGGTGCATCGGCCACGGCCACACCTTGTTTCGCCGCCGCTGCCGCGACATCACGGATGGTTTGCGGATCGATGGTGCTGCAATCCACCGCTGGGATGCCTTTGCCGATGCCCGCGAGCACACCGTCGTCATTGAGCCACACGCTGCGCACGTGGGCGGCGGCCGGCAGCATGGTAATCACCAGTTCGGCGCCTTGGGCCGCATCACGCGGTGAGTGGCTGATGGTGCCGCCCAGTTCGGAGAGTTCCTTGAGTACCGCCTGGTTCAGGTCGAACAGGTTAAGCGCGTGCCCAGCCTTGATCAGGTTGCGGGCCATGGGCGCACCCATATTGCCCAGGCCGATGAATGCAATTTTCATGGTCGTCTCCCGAGTTCAGCGCAGGTTGATGGTAGTGTTGACGCCATCGTTGACCGTGTCATCGTCGAACCAGCGGCTGGTGACGGTTTTGGTCTGAGTGTAGAACTGCACCACTTGCTTGCCGTAAGGGCCCAGGTCGCCGAGCTTGGAACCGCGGGAGCCGGTGAAGCTGAAGAACGGCACTGGCACCGGGATGGGGATGTTGATGCCGACCTGGCCCACATCGATTTCGCTCTGGAATTTACGCGCCGCCGCACCGCTCTGGGTGAACAGGCCTGTACCGTTGCCAAACGGATTGGCGTTGACCAGGGCGATGGCTTGATCGAGTGTCTCGACTTCCAGTACCACCAGCACCGGGCCGAAGATTTCCTCGGTGTAGATGCGCATGTCTGTGGTTACGCCCGAGAACAGCGTCGGGCCGACAAAGTTGCCTTGTTCAAAGCCCGGCACTTGGATGTCGCGGCCGTCCAGCTCCAGCTTGGCGCCTTGTTTCACGCCGCTTTCGATCAGTTCAAGGATACGTGCCTTGGCGCGCTTGGAAATCACCGGGCCAACGTCCGTGCCGGCTTCACTGCCGGCATTGACCTTGAGCTTTTGCGCCAGCGCCTTGAGGTCCGGCAGCCATTGCTTGGAGGCGCCCACCAGCACCACCACCGAGGTGGCCATGCAACGCTGGCCCGCCGCGCCGAAACCGGCACCGACCAGGGCATTGAGGGTGTGCTCACGGTTGGCATCCGGCAGCACCACCGCATGATTCTTGGCGCCCATCATCGACTGCACACGCTTGCCGTGTTTGCCGGCCAGGTCGTAGACATGGGTGCCCACAGCCGTCGAACCGACGAAGGACACCGCCTTGATGTCTTTGTGAGTGCACAGCGCATCCACCACCTCCTTGCCGCCATGCACCACGTTGAGCACGCCGGCTGGCACACCGGCTTCCAGCGCCAGCTCCACCAGCAGCATGGTCGACAACGGGTCTTGCTCGGAAGGCTTGAGTACAAAGGTGTTACCGCAGGCAATCGCCATCGGGAACATCCACAGCGGAATCATCGCCGGGAAGTTGAACGGGGTGATGCCGGCGCACACGCCGATAGGCTGGCGCAGGGTGTAGGTGTCCACGCCGCCGGCCACGTTCTCGGCGAACTCACCCATTTGCAGGGTGCCAATGGAACAAGCGTGCTCCACCACTTCCAGGCCACGGAAAATATCACCCTCGGCATCGGCAATGGTCTTGCCCTGCTCGGCGCTGAGGACTACAGCAATGCGCTTGGAATGTTCGCGGATCAAGGCTTGCAGCTTAAGCATGATGCGCATGCGCGCGCCGATCGGCGTGAGTTTCCAGGTCTGGAACGCTTGATGGGCAGCGTCGATGGCCGCGTTGACTTCATCGGCCGTGGCAAACGGGACTTTGGCCAGCACTTGCTGGGTGGCCGGGTTGACGATGTCTTGCCACTCGGTGGTCTTGGACTCGACCCACTCGCCGTTGATCAGCAACTTGACCTGTTGCACGGAAATATCGGCAGATGCGTTCATGGGGTCTCCAGAATCTTGTAGTTATGCAGAGAACCAAGGCGTTGAATCGCCTTGAAGAATGAGGCGTTCGGACTGTTTTTGGAGTATAGATGTGCAAATCTCTAATAAGAACGCACATAAAAGCCGGTCCAATATGCAAAAAAACATCACCTCCCTGGGCGCCCTGAACTGGGATGACCTGAAGTTTTTTCTCGAAGTTGCCCGCACCCGCAAGGCCAGCGTGGCCGCCAAGCGCCTGGCGGTGGACTACACCACCGTGTCGCGGCGCATCAGCTCTCTGGAAGTGTCCCTCGGCACGCTGCTGTTCGAAAAATCCCGGACCAACGGCTTCGTGCTCACCAGCGAAGGCCAGCGGTTGCTGGGTTATGCCGAATCCATTGAAAGCACGCTGCACATGGCCTGCGAACAGGTGTCCGGGTCCGGCGTGGCGCTGTCCGGCCATGTGCGCATGGGCTGCACCGAAGGCTTCGGCAGCTTCTTCGTCACCCCGCAACTGAGCCACTTCGTCGATACTTATCCTGCGATCTCGGTGGATATCCTGCCCCTGCCCCACTTCATCAGCCTGTCCAAGCGCGAAGCCGACATCGTCATCGCCCTGGAACGCCCGGAACACGGGCCGTATGTGTGCTGCAAACTGTGCGATTACAAATTGCAGTTGTACGCCACTCAGGACTACCTCGACCAACACCCGCCGATCCGCAAGCCTGCGGATTTGGCCGAGCATCCGTTTATCAGCTATGTGGATGATTTGGCCTTCAGTTCGGAGTTGCTGTACCTGGCCAACGTCGTGCCCGGCGCCAGCGCGAGTTTGCGCAGTACCAGCGTGATCGCGCAGTACGTGGCGGCCCAGCAAGGCCGGTCGATGGCGATATTGCCGTGCTTTCTGGCCGCGCAGGACCCGCGCTTGCTGCCGGTGCTGGGGGATCAAATTGCGATTACGCGGCAGTTCTGGATGTATTGCCGGGAGGATTTGAGGAAGTTGAAGCGGATTACGTTGTTGTGGGATTACATTCGGGAAGTGACGGAGCAGAATCAGGGGTTGTTAATGGGGCAGACGCGGGAGATCAGGTTTGCGAAATGAGGTGCTAAAAGGAGCAACGGAGGCTTCCTACATTTAGACCGCTCCTGCTGCAGCAATTTGCGGATGCCGAAGCCGAACTTCGCGCAGAAACTCACCCGCGCTGTTCTTGAGCCATTCAATCAGCCGAGCAATATCCGGCTCCGACTGACGCCCGTTTCGACAAATGATGTAGTAGGCCGCAGGGGACATCATCACAGGGCTATTCAACGCAACTAACGCACCGTCTTCCAGTTGGTCATACACCAACGCAGTCCTGCCCAGCGCAATCCCTCCGCCCTTCACCGCCAGGCTGATCGCCAGGCTCGAATCCGGAAATCTCGGCCCGTGGTGATAAGGCGGCGGCGCCAGCCCCTGAAACGCAAACCAGCTTTCCCACCCCGGACATACCTGATCGTCCACCCGATGAATCAGCGGATAGCGGGCGACATCCTCCAGAACAATGCCGCCCTTCAACCTTAGAAAATCGGGCGAACACACGGGGAATACGGCGTCGCGCATCAACAGTTCGACATAATGATCCGGATAGTCACCGTACCCCATCACCACGGCGACATCGTATTGATGGGCCTCCAGGCTGGTGCTGCTCATGTCGGCGCTGGTCAACACCAGATCCAGGTTGAATGAAGCCTGCGTGTGAGAGCCGTGCATCCTGGGGATTAGCCACGTCGAACAGAGGGAAGACGTGCATGATAGGTATAACGGTTGGGACTTACCGGGATTGAGTGAATGCAATACCTCATCCAGCGCCTTGAAAAACTCATCGGTAACTGGCAACAGAGCCTGCCCTGCTGCAGTCAGCTTGACGCCGCGTGAGTGCCGCTCAAACAACGACACGCCCCACCATTCCTCCAAGCCCGCGATTTGATGGCTAATGGCACTGGCGGTGAGGTTAAGCTCAGACGCTGCACGGGCGAAACTACCGGTTTGCGCTGCGCTGACGAACGCCTGAAGCATAGGTGTGGGGGGCGGACGCTGGGCCATCAGGTGCTCACTTTGATCAAAATGATCCCGCAAACAATGACGAACGCCGAAAGCATCCGTCGCCAACCGAACCGTTCGTGAAAGAACAGCGCTGCAATAATGGCGCCGATAATAACACTGGTTTCCCGCAGAGCTGAGACCTTGGCCACCGCGTCCAGCGACAAGGCAAACAACACCAATCCGTAAGACGCCAGGTAAAAAACACCGCCTAATAGCCCAACTCGCCAGTGCCCACGTATCGCACGAGCCAAGGTTGAACGTTCTTTGGAAAACGCCAGCATCGGGATCGGGATACTTTGGAATACTGTCAGGTAAATAATGTACTGCAGCACCGTCTCACTGGCTCTTACACCTTTAGCATCCACCACCGTGTAAGACGCAATAAACGCACCGGCACACACCGCCATCAGGATCGGCTTGAACATCTGCGCCGTCATCCTGCGCACAAAGGTCAAGCTGATAATCCCCGCACAAATCAGCAACACTCCCGTCAACGCCTGGGAGGACAACTGTTCATGCAGCAGAAAGTAAGAAAACAGCACGACCAATACGGGCGGCACCCCACGCATCACCGGGTAAACCTGACCGAAGTCACCCGTTTCGTACGCTTTAATCAAAAATAGCCGGTAGACCGTATTGAGCACCACAGAGACGAGTATATAGCCCCATACCTCCAGGCTAGGCACACTTACAAACGGCAACGCCAGCAGACATATCACTAGCGCGGTGCCGTCGACCATGGCCAAGGTCATGAAGCGACTGCTACCGGCGCGAACTACGGCATTCCAAGTGGCGTGCATAAAGGCAGAAATCAAGACCAACGTGATCGCGATATCGGAGTTGTCCATGGGGCTCGGCTTATGGCGGATATGGGAGGACTTACGTTATGAATACCGATGCATCATCGTTTGCGTAACCACAGCCGTAGCATATAACGATTGAGACCACTCAAAGACTCAGCATCATTGATCTCGGAACGTGGAGCGTTCATATCAATGAAGTGCGTGCGCGTATGCAGAAACTTGTTATCGGCTGAAATAAGCACTTGCCCTGGCTCCAGCAGTACTCGATGCTGAACCGATGACTGATCGAGAACGGTATCCAGAAAGTCCAGTGCCTGAGTTTGAGCTGCTGTTAAAGGCACTCCTGCCTTAAGGTGAGCTGACTCAATGTAGACTCGAAAGTATCTGATCAGTGGAATACCTTCACTGGAAAAGCTGAGGATGGGGGCTTTAAACAGTTTTTCATCCTCTGACATGCCGCGATTCTCAAAAAAGAAGTCGCATTTGAGCGCTTCCAATACTTCTGGGAACGCCATCAGCTCGGCGTATACCGCGCTTGCATCGATGAGAATGCTCTCACCTCCTAAAAGTGCTTTCTGTCCACAGGCCAGGATCAAGTAATCGATAGGCAACGGGTCGCTCACACCATCGTTATGTACATAGGCGCCTTGACGGGTCTGATGGTATCTCGCACCTTCCTCAATGCTTTTGCCACCTCGGTCATAAACCTCAATCACTTTATGACCAAGATGATTCTGTACCATTGGGACACCGAGTAATGAACCGAATGTCCACACCAGAGATTTGAACGTTGAAAGTTTATCCACCTTAAAGCCATCGAGAATCAAGACGTGACTTTCATGATCGATCATATTTCGTATTCTATTCAGCTCCTCTCTCAGCACGCTTGACTGTAAAGGATTAATGCAGGCGACCTTGGTATCGAATCTAACACCTTGACTTACCGTCTCGAATAACTCTCTTATCGTCAATAGCTCAGCAAATGCATCTTTTGAAAGCCTGACTTTAGATACTTCCTGGCGAAAATGACTGACATTTATAGTCATCGCAATCCTTTACGGTAGTTACTTATAGCGTCCATTTAACTAAGCCCACCATTTGCGAAAAAGCGAAACTTCATCAGCCCAGCCATTAAAATTCGTCATGACAGGTCTTTCCTACAGAGAAAACTCCTAATGGTCGTTGGTAGGTTTTCGCGGCGACCAATACGCATGGGCCGCGCATTATCTGTATGAGAGGGGCAAGGCCGTGGTGGATGACTTGACGCAGGCGATGACACCGAGCTGTTGAGCGAACATTCTTGCTAGCACATCGCAGAACAACTGTGAGAGGGGCTTGCCCCCTCCCACATTGGATTGCATTTCAGCTTGGGAAAGGTGAACCCGCTTAGTCTGCGATCACTACGATCGACACCCGGCGATTCTCGGTGCGGCCTGCTGTGGTCGTATTCGGCGCTACCGGCTCGCTGCTGCCCAGGCCGCGCAGTTGGATGTTTTCTTCTTTCATGCCCACGCGGGTCAGCACCTTGCCCACGCTTTTGGCGCGGCGCAGGGACAGGGCCACGTTGTAGGGCTCTTTGCCCGAGGCGTCGGTGTGGCCGTCAACGCGCACGCGCTCAATGCCGGCGCCAACCAGGGCGCTACCGATGCGTTCGACGATGTCGGTGCTGGGTTTGTTGAGGGTTTCGACGTCGCTGCCAAACAGCACTTTGCCGGACAGGCCGAAGGCCCAGCCTTCATCGGTCAGCTCAAAGCCTTGTTGCTTGAGCACGGCGACTTGCGCCGGGGTCAGGCCTTTGGGTGGCGTCTGGCAGCCGCTGAGGGCCAGGAAGGCGACGAGCAAAGAAATAAATAAAACGCGTGTGTTAGCGAACAAGGGAATCAACTCCTGTGTTGAACGTTGGCGACGGGGTGCTCCGACTCCGCCGTTTGCTGGCCGCCCGAAGACAATCGTTTGGCCTGGTACATCGCCGCGTCGGCAGCGTTGAGCAAGGTCCCTGGCGTGGCACCATGCTCGGGATAAATCGCAATGCCGATACTGAGGGAGGTCAACACCTGAGTGTCTCCAGGCAGTGGAATCGGCATGTCCATGCTGGCAATGATTTTGTCGGCGATACGCTGGGCGTCTTCGGCCTTGTGCAGGGGCGCCAGCAATACCGCGAATTCATCACCGCCCAGGCGCGCCACCAGGTCGTCCTCGCGCAGTTGCGCCCGCACGCGGTCGGCAACGGCCACCAGCACGGCATCGCCAGCGGCGTGACCGAAGCTGTCGTTAATGTCTTTGAAGCGGTCGCTGTCGAGGAACAGCACCGCCACCCGCTCGTTGACCTTGGCCGCGCTGCGCAAGGCACGGATCAGCCGGCCTTCGAAGAACGCGCGGTTGGGCAGGCCGGTGAGGCTGTCGTGGCTGGCCTGGTGGGCCAGGGTTTCGTTTTCGCTTTGCAAGTGGCTCTGCCAGGCCTCCATCTCGCCGAGCAGGGCGTTGAAGTCGCTGCCCAGGCTGTCGAGTTCGGCGATCTGCGCCGAGGGTACGCGGCGGTCGAAGTCTCGCTCGCTGCGGGCGGCGTGGGCAACGGCAGCCAGGCGTTGCAATGGCACGGTGATACCATTTAACAGACGCCGTGACAGATGCAACGCCACCCAGGCGCTGAGGGCGGTGCAGATCAGAATCCCGATCAAGCCACTGAGCAAGAAGCGCAACAGGCTGCCACCGTGGCCGACCAGATGGATGCTACCGACGGTTTGCCCCTGGCGCAGGATCGGCTGGCTGATGGGCTGTTCGAGCAGGGCGTGCGCTATTTGCAACTCGACCCGCGACAACATGCCGGTTTCCGGGCGAACCCAGCGCGCCAGCAGCTTGCCGTTGATATCGAATACTTCTGCCTGGGCCACTTCTTCGGTCGAGGCAATCAGGCTCAGGGCTTCGGTGGCCGCCGCACTGTCGTTGAACACCACGGCTGCTTCCACGGTGTAGTTGATCGAGCGGGCGATCAGGTGCAGGTTGTGCTCGGCGTAAACCCGCAGGGCAAGTACGCCCAGCAGGGTCAGGGACACACTGGCCAGGGTCACTGCTACCAGCGCCAGGATCATATGCCCGCGGGCAATTACCGAGCGCAGGGTCGGCCGCACTTTATCGCGACTCATGAGCCAGGCGCTCGACGACGGGACAACTGCAACACACTGGGATGGATGCGCACGCCGCTACGGGCGACGGAATCCAGGTTGACCTCGAACGACACCTGCTCATCGCTGACGCGCAGGCAGAACAGGCTGACCACCGTGCATTGGTCGCCCCCTTCGCTGATGCTGAGTACGGGATGGCCGATCAATGAGGTAAACAGGCGGTTGCGTTCGTCGGGGGTGATTTTGCCGATGTAGACGGCATCACAGGCATTGACGATATCCGGATGATCGACCAGCAGGCGCCGCACCCGCACCGGACGACCGGTGGCCTGGGTAGTGCCTTTGACCAGATCATCGGTGTACTGAGTCGGCCCGACAATGCACAGCCGCAATTGCGCAGGCTCAACCGGCCAACGGGCGTAGCTGAGGATACCGAGCACCACTTGGGTGACCGCCTGCGCACGGTGCTCGGCCAGGCTGGGCGTCTGCGCAAATAGGCGCGGCGCAAGCAGGCACAGCACTGTCACCAGTAACAGGCGTCTCCAACTCAAACTGCGCGCTTTGGGCGAGACAGCCACGTTCATGCAGCGATACTCTCAAGTGTTTTCAGGATGATGCCGCAACGATAGCACAGCGGCGGACATCCCCACGAAGCACAGCATTCGAGGGGTTCGCTATTTTTTCAGAAAAATCAGACGTCTGAATAAGAAATATCGCCTGACCTACCAGTCATTTTTTTCAGACGGAAGGTCCAACTCCAACATCAATCCGCTCAGACGTTTGACCTTGCGCCGCACCGCTTCCTCAAACACGCCGCCGCGCGGCTCAACCAGGCTGAACCAACGCTTGGCGCGGGTAATACCGGTATAGATAAGCTCTTTGGTCAGCACCGGGTTGAGGGCATCCGGCAGGATCAGCGCGGTGTGAGTGAACTCCGAGCCCTGGGATTTGTGCACGGTCATGGCGTACACGGTTTCCACATCATTCAAGCGGCTGGGCAATACAAAGCGCACGCCGCCCTGGCCATCGTTACGTGGAAAGGCCACCCGCAGGACGTGGGGGCCGCCGTCGCTTTCGGGCAATTTCAGCGCGATGCCGATGTCGCCGTTCATCAGGCCCAGGCCGTAATCGTTGCGGGTCATCAGCACGGGGCGGCCTTCGTACCACTGCTCGTCACCCTCGATCAGACGTACCTTGCGCAACGCCGCAGTGATGCGCAGGTTGAGCCCTTCGACGCCCCACGGGCCCTTCCGCACGGCGCAAAGCAGTTGAAACGCGTCGAAGGCTTGCAGCAACTGTTGCGCCCAATCGGTCCAGGCTGGATCGTCACGCGGTGTGTCCGCAGAGGGGCGTGCCGATTGCAGCAGGTTCAGGTAGTAGCGATAACCTTGGGCGCCATCGCCCTGCCCGTCCAGTACCAGGCGCTCAAGGGCGTGGTCATGCTCGCCCTTGAGGCTGACGCAGAACAGGTCGTCGTGACGGCCTGCGGCTAGCAGCTGGCGGGCCTCTTCGGCGTTTTGCTGGTTGACCCAACGCGCCAGTTGGCCAATACCGCTGCCCTCACCGAAGCGGCGCGAATAGCGCAGCATCACCACTTGCTGGGCCAGGGGATGGCTACCATCGAGGTCTTCTTGCAAGCCGCTGCAACTGAGGTCTTCACCGCTGACGGCTTGTAGCCAGTGGCGAGTCTGCGGGCTGTACCAGCCGGCTTCGGCATCGCGGCACAAGTCGCCGAGTACGGCCCCCGCTTCTACCGAGGCCAGTTGGTCCTTGTCGCCCAGCAATACCAGGCGTGCATGGGGCGGCAGGGCGTCGAGCAGGTTGGCCATCATTTCCAGGTCGATCATCGAGGCTTCGTCCACCACCAGCACATCCAAGGGCAACGGGTTGCCCAAGTGATGACGGAAGTGCCGGGTACCCGGACGGCTGCCCAACAAGCGGTGGACTGTGGTGACCTGGGTCGGGATTTTTTCCCGCACGTTGTCGGGCACTGTCAGTGACAGCACTTGCTGACTGATGGATTCGGTCAGGCGCGCAGCGGCTTTACCGGTGGGCGCAGCCAGACGAATGCGCAACGGGCTGCCGGACTCCACGGCGGGCGCCTGCAACAGCGCGAGCAGGCGCACCACGGTGGTGGTTTTACCGGTACCGGGGCCGCCGGTGACGATGCTGAAGGCGCCGCGGGTCGCCAGGGCGCAGGCGAGCTTTTGCCAGTCAATCACCCCATCGGGCGCCGGTTGGTCGAACAGGCGATTGAGCCGTTGCGGCAGATCGGCGGCGGTGTCTTCCACGCTGGCAAGGCGCAGGCGCAGGGCGCGGTCGATACGCCGCTCGTAGGCCCAGTAGCGGCGCAGGTACAGGCGCTTGCCGGACAACACCAACGGGCGGCTACGAGCCTCCTCGCTGCCATCGACGGCCAGCGCAACCAACGGGCTTGAAGCCAGGGCATGGCACCAATGCGCACCATCCAGGCCGTGCAGCAACTGTGAGGGTAGCAGCATGGCGCCGGTGTGCAGGTCGCCTTCGGGCGGCAATGACAGGGCGAAATCCGGCGCCTTGAGGGTTTCGAACACATCCAGGCAGACGTGGCCATGGCCCAGTTGATGGCTGGTCAAGGCCGCCGCCAGCAGCACCAGGGGATCGGCCTTTGGGTCCAGCTCGTACAGGAAGCCGACGAAGGCTTTGTCCAAGGCCCGCAGCCAACCCCGCTCGACCCAACGTGCAAGCAACTGCAGCAGGTCGGCAGCACGGTCGAGGGGCAAAAGCGCCTCCAGCGGTAACGGCGACAGGCTCATAAGAGCACTCCTTGTTCCCAGGCGGGCTCAACCTTGGGTGGGATGGGCTTGCCCTGGAACAACAGGTCCAGGCTCTCGATCAACTCACGAGGCGGTCGGGTGAAATACGCGCCCTGGCTCACCGACTGGCTACCGCGCAGGAACAGGTACAGGGCACCGCCGACGTGCTGGTCATAATCGTAATGCGGCAGGCGCGCCTTGAGTTGGCGGTGCAGGGCCAGCAGGTAAAGTACGTATTGCAGGTCGTACCGATGCTCGAGGATCGAGTGCTCCATGGCGTCCTGGGTGTAGGCCGAGTCGTCAGGGCCGAGCCAATTGGATTTGTAGTCGGCCACGTAGTAACGGCCATCGCGCTCGAACGTCAGGTCGATAAAGCCTTTGAACATGCCGTTGAGCAGCACCGGTTCGGCGGCCACACGGGACACGCCGCCATGGGTGTGCTGGCACACCAGTTTGTCGAGGGCGAGTACGTCGACGGTGTGACTGGCAAACCAGAATTCCATCTCGATCTGGTACTGCTGCAGGCCACTGAGGGTGAAGCGCTCGTTGTACAGGGGCAGTGGCGTGTGCAGCAAGTGCTCCAGCCAGCCGCTGAGAGTGACGATCCAGCCTTCCCAGTTGCGGCGGTTACAGCGTGCGCCCACGGCTTTTTCGATCGCCTCCGGGGTCACGTTGAAACCTTCTTCACCGGCCCATTCCAACAAGCCGTGAAGGAAGGTGCCCGGGTTGGGACCGCGTGGGAAACGGTGAATATCCCCGCCGGACGCGACCGTTTCCCGAGGGGCATCGGGGTCGAGGCGTTCGTCATCGAACAGCTTCTGGGCCTGTGGGCTTTCGGGGGCTTCGAGGTTGGCGGCGCTCATGCTGTCGCCAATGCGCAAGGCGCTGTAGGAGGCAATCCACCAGTTTTCTGCGGCCTTGCGTGCAGGCAGCAACGGCGCGAGCAGGGTCGCTTGGTTGCGCGGCGGGTGGAACAAGATGTCTTGGGCGTCCGGCACAAGGTCATAACCGATGGCCACGCAGCCTTGCTGCAAGTCCAGCAACCAGCGCGCCAGCTCCGCTGATTCGCCCAACGACGCGCCGGCACCGAGCAAATAGCCCAATGCCGACAGGTGCAAGACCGAGCTGCTGTTATTGCCGCGCTTGAGGTCGGCGACGCCCAGCCAGCAGGCGTGTTTGGCGCGGGTCAAGGCCACGTACAACAAACGCAGGTCTTCGGCCAGGCGCTCATCGTCGGCTTGGGCGATCAACTCGGCCGTGGGTCGCAGGCTGACGTGGGACTTGCCCTGTTCATCGTGGTAATGCAGCGGCAAGCGACTGCCATCCACGGGCTTGGCCGAGCAGATGAACGGCAAGAACACCAAGTCGTACTCCAGGCCCTTGGATTTGTGGATGGTCACCACTTTGACCAATTGCTCGTCGCTTTCCAGGCGCAGGATCTGCTCTTCACCGGCCTGCCCCGACAGCGCCAGATGCTCGGCCAAATGACGGATCAACGCCTGCTCGCCATCCAGTTCCGAGGCGGCCTGTTGCAACAATTCACTGAGGTGCAACAGGTTGGTCAGCACACGCTCGCCATCACTGCGGGCGATGAGGGTTTGCGGCAGCTTGAAGTCGTGGAGCAGGCGACGCAGCATCGGCAACACGCCTTGGGTACGCCAGATGGCACGGTAGCCACGGAACTGCATCACCCGCGACTCCCACGCCAGTTCGTCCTGATTCAGACGCTCCAGCTCCGACAGGGACAGGTTCAGGGTGACGCAGGCCAGGGCGGCACGCAGCGGGCGTTCGACATCCGGTTCGGCGCAAGCCTTCAACCAGGCCAACAGGTCATGGGCTTCCTGGGCGGCAAACACCGAGTCTTTATCCGACAGGTACACACTGCGCACGCCACGGCTTGCCAGTTCGGCACGTACAGCTTGGGCTTCCTTGCCGTCGCGCACGAGGATGGCGATGTCTGACGGCAACACGCCCTTGAGGGTGCCCTCTTTTACAAAGCCCGCGGTGCCTTGCTGCCCACCATTGAGCAGCGCAACGATTTGCGTGGCGCAGGCGGCGGCAAGGTGTTGACGATAAACCGCGTTGGAAATCGGCTGGTCGGTGGGCAGGTGCCAAAGGTTCATGGCCGGTAGCGTGTGGCCGTCGACCTGCAACTGCTCGCTGCGGCCTTGGGACAGTACCGAATGGAACGGCACCGGGTTATCGCCATCAGGCTGGCGAAACAGGAACGCACCACGGCCGGTTTCCGCACGCTGGAACACATGGTTCACCGCCTCGACCATCGCATGGCTGGAGCGGAAGTTGGTGCCCAGGGTGTGATGGCGGCCGGTGGTGGCCTGCCGGGCGCGCAGGTAGGTGTAGATGTCGGCGCCGCGAAAGGCGTAGATCGCCTGCTTGGGGTCGCCGATCAGGAACAGGCCGCTGTCGAGGTGGTTTTCTTCGATGCGGTAGATGCTGTCGAAGATGCTGTATTGCACCGGGTCGGTGTCCTGGAATTCATCGATCAGGGCCACCGGGAATTGCTCGCGGATCACACTGGCCAGGCGCTCGCCACCGTCTGCCTGGAGGGCGGCGTTGAGGCGGATCAGCATATCGTCAAACCCCATCTCTGCGCGGCGACGTTTCTCTTCCTCGAAGCGTTTGCCGACCCAGCCGGCAGCGTGTTGCAGCACCGCCGCGTCGGGCGTTGGCAAGGCGTCGAGGCTGGCTTTGAGGCTGGCCATAGCCTCGATGCCAGGGTGCTGCGGCGGCTCACCTTTCCACGCTTCGGCCATTCCGTCGGGCGTCAGGCGGGTGAAGCCGGTGCCGATGTCCAGTTGTTCCAGGGTTTCGTCAGCGGCCCAGGCGCTGATCTTTTCGAACCAGGGCTCGAAGTAGCGCGCTTGCATCTTGCGCCCATCGACCGCTTTGGCGGCGACGGCTTGCAGGCAGATATCCCGCAGCTCGGCAGCCCATTGTTGCCAGGGTGCCTTGAGGGCAACCAGCGCGGCACGGCGTTCTTGCAGGCAGGCGTTGATCAGTTCGGCTGGCTCGCGGGTTTCGTCGGTGGGCCGCTCGCTGCCGAACAACGCACGCACCCGTGGCATCAGCGCCGCGGGGCCGCCCCAATGGTTGCGCACCCAGTTGAGGGCATCGTCGTGCATTGGGTAGCAGAACAATCGCCAGTAGTCGCGCAGCACTTCGCCCAGCAGGTCGCTATGGTCGGTTTCCAGGGTTTGTGTGAACAGGCTGCCGCTGTCGAACGCATGTTCGCGCAGCATGCGCTGGCACCAACTGTGGATCGTGGAGACTGCGGCTTCATCCATCCATTGCGCGGCGATGTCCAGGCGATTGGCACAGGCGGGCCATTGCTGCGGATCATATTGCTCGCGCAGGTCGGCAATCAGCGCATCAGGCTGTTCGATTTCGTCACGGAAGAAGCGCGCGGCCTCAGCCAGGCGGATGCGGATACGTTCACGCAGTTCCTTGGTGGCGGCGTCGGTGAACGTCACCACGAGGATTTGCGGTGGCAGCAGTTCGCGGCCGAAACCGGATTCATCACCGCCGTGGCCGAGCACCAGACGCAGGTACAGGGCGGAGATGGTGAAGGTCTTGCCGGTGCCAGCACTGGCTTCAATCAACTGGCTGCCTTTGAGCGGGAACGCCAGGGCCAAGGGTTTGCCGATCATGCGTCAGCCTCCGTGCTGGAAAGCGATCGCCAGGGGGCGTTGATCAGCGGGCGATACAGGGTTTCGCACCAACCTTCGAACTCTTCACTGGCGACCAGGGCCGCGTAGTCGGGAAATTGCCGCGTAAGGGCAGGCGTTTCGCGGCGTTCGCCGTCAGTGGTGATGCCATCGCCTTCATAGGCTTTGCTCGCAGCCGCTTGGGCCTTGGCGGGATCAGCCTGGCCGAGCCAGGCGAACGCGGTTTTCACTGCGACCGGAAGCGGCGCGCTCATTCCCGTGTGCCAGGCCAACAGCAGGTTACCGAGAATGTCCTCGGCGCCGGCCTTGTCCAGTGGGGCCAAGAGCAAGGTGTCGTCACTGGCTACCAGGCCGGTACTCAAGGGCAGGCCACAGGCGCAGGCCACCACGTGATTGACCCAGGGGCGGATGAGGCGGTGCCACTTGCGTGTCTTGATCGAACCAATACTGTTGGGGATGGTGGTGACGCTTAAAAGTCCGCCATCACTGCGTCGGTGCAGACCGCTGATCCAACCTTCCAGCTGGATGCCCTGGTACGCAAAGCTGATCGGTTCAGCGCCAGTATGCGGAGTGGGCCACAACGCCAGAAGGTGTTGATAGCGTTGCACCAGGTCCGGCAGCGGCTCGATCAGTTCGTTACGCAGGCATTCACCGAAACCCACCATCGGCAGCAGCCCGCTGCCTTGCAGGCGCAGGGCCTGGGCGGTGAGCGCCTGATCGAGTTGGTCGGGTTGGGTGAGTGCCGCGTTCAGCAGGCTGTCGCTTAAGCTGTAGCGTTGCAATGCGTCCAGCACGAAGGGTTCTTCGTCAGCCAAGGGCACTTCAGCGGCTTCGAAGAATACTTTCAGGCGCTGGCTGAAGAAGTGTTTGACCGGATTGCGCAGGAAGTCCTGTAACTGGCCAAGGCTCAGGGGTTCTTCCTGTTGGTGAGGAGTCAAGCCTTGCTCTTGGGTGATGACCGCCGGTGCCTGATGCAGCAATTGCCATTCGCGCGCATAGCTGAACAGCGAATCGCCTTCGTGGAAGTAGCGGGCGCTGAAGGGTTGCAGCGGGTGCTCCTGGGTCATTGCGTCGATCAGCGGCAGATCGTTTCTGGCGTGCTGCCAGCCGCTGGCGAGGTGGTCGCGTAGTTGGCCGATCAGCACCGAGGCCGGGCGATCGCTGTTGTCACGGATGCTGCGGCCTACCCAGCTGATATACAGCTGGTCACGGGCTGACAGCAGCGCTTCGAGCAGTAAGTAGCGGTCGTCTTCGCGGCGAGAACGGTCGCCGGGGCGGTAATCGCTGCCCATCAGGTCAAAATCCAGGGGAGGCTGGGCCCGCGGGTAATCGCCGTCGTTCATGCCCAGCAGGCAAACCAACTTGAACGGGATCGCACGCATGGGCATCAGCGTACAGAAATTGACCGCCCCCGCCAGGAAGCGCTGGGATAGGCGCCCCTGATCCAATCCGGCCAACCATGCCTCACGCACGACCGTAAGGGGTAACTCGTCTTGCAGACCAACGGACTCGCAGGTTTCCAGCCAGGTTTCTCTTAATTGTTCGAGCTGGCCCAGCAGGTAGTCATCGTGCTCGCTGCTGGGTAGGAAAAACAGCTGCATCAACCGTTGTAGACGCTCGCCCCAGGTTTGTGGCGACGCGGGTTCCGATAACGCTTGATGGGCATCGTTCAAGGCGTCAAGCAAGGCGACCAGTGGGCCGATCAAGGCCGCATCGAGGCCACCGATTTCGTCATAAGGCTCAATACCGTCGCAGGCCGTGCCGGTGCCGACGGCATAGCCCAGCAGCATACGGCGCAGGCCAAATCGCCAACTGTTTTGCTCCAGTTCCGTGGGCAGGCCCAAACCGGCGCGTTGCTCGGCGTTCAGGCCCCAGCGGATGCCGGCGCCTTCGATCCAGCGATGCAAGGTGGGCAGGTCACGCTCTTTGATGGCGAAGCGTTCGCGCAGGGCCGGGACGTCGAGCAGGTCGAGGATTTCGCTGACAGGGAAGCGGCTGTCGGGAAGTTTGAGCAAGTGCTCGACGGCGATCAACAGCGGGTCGCGACCACGTTGGCCTTGGTCTGTAAGGGTGAAGGGGATGAAGCGTGGGTCATGCCGTTCGAGCTGGCCGAAGACCGCGCGAATATGCGGTGCATAGCTGTCGACGTCGGGGACCATGACGATGACGTCCCGAGGGCGCAGGGTGGGGTCAGCGCTGAAGCGATGAAGTAATTGGTCGTGGAGGATTTCCACTTCGCGTTGGGCGCTGTGGGCGATATGGAAACGGATCGACGTATCGCGTTGCAAGTCGACAGCGGGCCAGAGCTCACGGGTTTCATTCAACGGGCGCAGCTCGAGGATATCGTCCTGGAGTTGGTTGAGGAGCGTGGTGGGTTCGCTGTCGCTGAACAGGTCAATACGACCGTCGCGAAATGCGGCGCGGTAGCTGTTGGGGTCATCGTAGCTGTCCAGCAGACTGATGTAATCACGGCCCTGCTTGCCCCAGGCAGCGAGCAGCGGATGGGCGTGCTGGTGCAAAGTTTGTGGGTCGATAGTGACGGGCATGCCCGTTTTGCGCGCCTGGCGTTTGTATTCGTTACGCAGCAAGTCCTTGTCGGCGACGATGTCCGACCAATGATGGCGGCAGGGGTTATGCACGCAGAGCAGGACTTGACTGAAACGGGCCAGGCCCGCCAAGGCTTCCAGCGCCTGGGCCGGCAGCGATGAGATGCCAAAGACGATCACCCGAGAAGGCAAGCCGGGCGGTGCGTGTTCAAGGTTGTTGATGCGCTCGATGAAGCGTTGATGCACGCCGGCCCGGCTTTCGGCCATGCCTGCTTCACCCACATCCAGCAGCAGCGCGCGCCATAGCTCGGCTTGCCAGCAGTTGGCTGGGTTGAGCGGTTTGGACTCGCCTCGACCATTGCGCAGTTGGTGCCGGCCTGCGGCCCAATCTTCCAGCCAGTCGGCACGGTAGACCTGGTATTGATCGAAGAGGTCAGCCAGGCGCTCGGCGAGTTGGTAGCGTTTGCGCAGGTCGGCGTCTTGCGTCAGGAAGCGTTGCAGAGGCTCGAAGTGCGGTTGGTCGATCAGCTCGGGTAACAGCCGCATGAGGCGCCAGGTCAGCGGGGCTTTATCAAGCAGAGACTTGGGCGGGATTTCGTCACGCCCCAAAACCATACGATAAAGCTGCCACATAAAGCTGCCAGGCAGTTGCACGTCGATGGCTGCGGCAATGCCACAGCCGCCCATATCATCGGCTTGCGGGTCTTCGGCCAAGGCCAGCTTGAGCCATTGGGCGATGCCGTTGCTTTGTACCAGGGCGATTTCGTTTTCCAAAGGCGCCAGTGGGTAGCGGCGCATCCAACTGACCACCAGGCTTCGCAGCTCGTCCAGGCGGTTGCCATGAACCACCATGAATCCAGGACTGAGGGACGTCGCGTCCGGCATAACGGTTTCCTTGGGAAAAGCAAAATCGAGGGATGGACTTTAGCACTGTGGTGCACGGGGCGAACACAAGGCGAACAAGTGTAGGGGGACAAGCTGGACACTTTTCGAGCGCCCAAAACAAAACCCCAACTGCTTTCGCAATTGGGGTTTCGGAATTTAATCTTGACGATGACCTACTCTCACATGGGGAAACCCCACACTACCATCGGCGATGCATCGTTTCACTGCTGAGTTCGGGATGGGATCAGGTGGTTCCAATGCTCTATGGTCGTCAAGAAATTCGGGTACTGAGTCGTGGCCAGTTGGCCTCGCTTCAGCAAATTGGGTATGTGATAGATCGTGGTGTTTTGTGAGCGTCGAACTTTCGGTTCATTGCGTCTTCACACACCGCAATCTGGCCTTTCGACTCAAATTGCTTGGGTGTTATATGGTCAAGCCTCACGGGCAATTAGTATTGGTTAGCTCAACGCCTCACAGCGCTTACACACCCAACCTATCAACGTCGTAGTCTTCGACGGCCCTTCAGGGAACTCAAGGTTCCAGTGAGATCTCATCTTGAGGCTAGTTTCCCGCTTAGATGCTTTCAGCGGTTATCTATTCCGAACATAGCTACCCGGCAATGCCACTGGCGTGACAACCGGAACACCAGAGGTTCGTCCACTCCGGTCCTCTCGTACTAGGAGCAGCCCCTCTCAAATCTCAAACGTCCACGGCAGATAGGGACCGAACTGTCTCACGACGTTCTAAACCCAGCTCGCGTACCACTTTAAATGGCGAACAGCCATACCCTTGGGACCGGCTTCAGCCCCAGGATGTGATGAGCCGACATCGAGGTGCCAAACACCGCCGTCGATATGAACTCTTGGGCGGTATCAGCCTGTTATCCCCGGAGTACCTTTTATCCGTTGAGCGATGGCCCTTCCATACAGAACCACCGGATCACTAAGACCTACTTTCGTACCTGCTCGACGTGTCTGTCTCGCAGTCAAGCGCGCTTTTGCCTTTATACTCTACGACCGATTTCCGACCGGTCTGAGCGCACCTTCGTACTCCTCCGTTACTCTTTAGGAGGAGACCGCCCCAGTCAAACTACCCACCATACACTGTCCTCGATCCGGATAACGGACCTGAGTTAGAACCTCAAAGTTGCCAGGGTGGTATTTCAAGGATGGCTCCACGCAGACTGGCGTCCACGCTTCAAAGCCTCCCACCTATCCTACACAAGCAAATTCAAAGTCCAGTGCAAAGCTATAGTAAAGGTTCACGGGGTCTTTCCGTCTAGCCGCGGATACACTGCATCTTCACAGCGATTTCAATTTCACTGAGTCTCGGGTGGAGACAGCGCCGCCATCGTTACGCCATTCGTGCAGGTCGGAACTTACCCGACAAGGAATTTCGCTACCTTAGGACCGTTATAGTTACGGCCGCCGTTTACCGGGGCTTCGATCAAGAGCTTCGCGTTAGCTAACCCCATCAATTAACCTTCCGGCACCGGGCAGGCGTCACACCCTATACGTCCACTTTCGTGTTTGCAGAGTGCTGTGTTTTTAATAAACAGTCGCAGCGGCCTGGTATCTTCGACCGGCATGAGCTTACGGAGCAAGTCCTTCACCCTCACCGGCGCACCTTCTCCCGAAGTTACGGTGCCATTTTGCCTAGTTCCTTCACCCGAGTTCTCTCAAGCGCCTTGGTATTCTCTACCCAACCACCTGTGTCGGTTTGGGGTACGGTTCCTGGTTACCTGAAGCTTAGAAGCTTTTCTTGGAAGCATGGCATCAACCACTTCGTTACCTAAAAGGTAACTCGTCATCAGCTCTCGGCCTTGAAATCCCGGATTTACCTAAGATTTCAGCCTACCACCTTAAACTTGGACAACCAACGCCAAGCTGGCCTAGCCTTCTCCGTCCCTCCATCGCAATAACCAGAAGTACAGGAATATTAACCTGTTTTCCATCGACTACGCTTTTCAGCCTCGCCTTAGGGACCGACTAACCCTGCGTCGATTAACGTTGCGCAGGAAACCTTGGTCTTTCGGCGTGGGTGTTTTTCACACCCATTATCGTTACTCATGTCAGCATTCGCACTTCTGATACCTCCAGCAAGCTTCTCAACTCACCTTCACAGGCTTACAGAACGCTCCTCTACCGCATCACTTACGTGATACCCGTAGCTTCGGTGTATGGTTTGAGCCCCGTTACATCTTCCGCGCAGGCCGACTCGACTAGTGAGCTATTACGCTTTCTTTAAAGGGTGGCTGCTTCTAAGCCAACCTCCTAGCTGTCTAAGCCTTCCCACATCGTTTCCCACTTAACCATAACTTTGGGACCTTAGCTGACGGTCTGGGTTGTTTCCCTTTTCACGACGGACGTTAGCACCCGCCGTGTGTCTCCCATGCTCGGCACTTGTAGGTATTCGGAGTTTGCATCGGTTTGGTAAGTCGGGATGACCCCCTAGCCGAAACAGTGCTCTACCCCCTACAGTGATACATGAGGCGCTACCTAAATAGCTTTCGAGGAGAACCAGCTATCTCCGAGCTTGATTAGCCTTTCACTCCGATCCACAGGTCATCCGCTAACTTTTCAACGGTAGTCGGTTCGGTCCTCCAGTTAGTGTTACCCAACCTTCAACCTGCCCATGGATAGATCGCCCGGTTTCGGGTCTATTCCCAGCGACTAGACGCCCTATTAAGACTCGCTTTCGCTACGCCTCCCCTATTCGGTTAAGCTCGCCACTGAAAATAAGTCGCTGACCCATTATACAAAAGGTACGCAGTCACCCAACAAAGTGGGCTCCCACTGCTTGTACGCATACGGTTTCAGGATCTATTTCACTCCCCTCTCCGGGGTTCTTTTCGCCTTTCCCTCACGGTACTAGTTCACTATCGGTCAGTCAGTAGTATTTAGCCTTGGAGGATGGTCCCCCCATATTCAGACAAAGTTTCTCGTGCTCCGTCCTACTCGATTTCATGACTAAGAGATTTTCGCGTACAGGGCTATCACCCACTATGGCCGCACTTTCCAGAGCGTTCCGCTAATCTCAAAGCCACTTAAGGGCTAGTCCCCGTTCGCTCGCCACTACTAAGGGAATCTCGGTTGATTTCTTTTCCTCAGGGTACTTAGATGTTTCAGTTCCCCTGGTTCGCCTCTTGCACCTATGTATTCAGTACAAGATAACCATCTTATGATGGCTGGGTTCCCCCATTCAGACATCTCCGGATCAAAGTCTGTTTGCCGACTCCCCGAAGCTTTTCGCAGGCTACCACGTCTTTCATCGCCTCTGACTGCCAAGGCATCCACCGTATGCGCTTCTTCACTTGACCATATAACCCCAAGCAATCTGGTTATACTGTGAAGACGACATTCGCCGAAAATTCGAATTTCTCAATTAAGAGAACTCACAAATTTTACCTTAGCCTGATCCGTTACCAGTGAAAGTAACGTTCAGTCTATCTTTCTATCACATACCCAAATTTTTAAAGAACGATCTAATCAAAGACTAGAAATCAATATTCACTTCAGAATATTCATTTCTAAACTCTAACAAGTAGAAGCAGTTAATGGTGGAGCCAAACGGGATCGAACCGTTGACCTCCTGCGTGCAAGGCAGGCGCTCTCCCAGCTGAGCTATGGCCCCATAACAAAATTGGTGGGTCTGGGCAGATTCGAACTGCCGACCTCACCCTTATCAGGGGTGCGCTCTAACCAACTGAGCTACAGACCCAATTTCGAGCGCGTAACTGATTAGCTAAGAGCTATCAGCTTGGAGCTTAAAGCTGCTTCTATCGTCTTCTTCAATGAATCAAGCAATTCGTGTGGGAACTTATGGAGCAGCTGATGTCGTCGATTAAGGAGGTGATCCAGCCGCAGGTTCCCCTACGGCTACCTTGTTACGACTTCACCCCAGTCATGAATCACACCGTGGTAACCGTCCTCCCGAAGGTTAGACTAGCTACTTCTGGTGCAACCCACTCCCATGGTGTGACGGGCGGTGTGTACAAGGCCCGGGAACGTATTCACCGCGACATTCTGATTCGCGATTACTAGCGATTCCGACTTCACGCAGTCGAGTTGCAGACTGCGATCCGGACTACGATCGGTTTTATGGGATTAGCTCCACCTCGCGGCTTGGCAACCCTCTGTACCGACCATTGTAGCACGTGTGTAGCCCAGGCCGTAAGGGCCATGATGACTTGACGTCATCCCCACCTTCCTCCGGTTTGTCACCGGCAGTCTCCTTAGAGTGCCCACCATTACGTGCTGGTAACTAAGGACAAGGGTTGCGCTCGTTACGGGACTTAACCCAACATCTCACGACACGAGCTGACGACAGCCATGCAGCACCTGTCTCAATGTTCCCGAAGGCACCAATCCATCTCTGGAAAGTTCATTGGATGTCAAGGCCTGGTAAGGTTCTTCGCGTTGCTTCGAATTAAACCACATGCTCCACCGCTTGTGCGGGCCCCCGTCAATTCATTTGAGTTTTAACCTTGCGGCCGTACTCCCCAGGCGGTCAACTTAATGCGTTAGCTGCGCCACTAAAAGCTCAAGGCTTCCAACGGCTAGTTGACATCGTTTACGGCGTGGACTACCAGGGTATCTAATCCTGTTTGCTCCCCACGCTTTCGCACCTCAGTGTCAGTATTAGTCCAGGTGGTCGCCTTCGCCACTGGTGTTCCTTCCTATATCTACGCATTTCACCGCTACACAGGAAATTCCACCACCCTCTACCATACTCTAGTCAGTCAGTTTTGAATGCAGTTCCCAGGTTGAGCCCGGGGATTTCACATCCAACTTAACAAACCACCTACGCGCGCTTTACGCCCAGTAATTCCGATTAACGCTTGCACCCTCTGTATTACCGCGGCTGCTGGCACAGAGTTAGCCGGTGCTTATTCTGTCGGTAACGTCAAAATTGCAGAGTATTAATCTACAACCCTTCCTCCCAACTTAAAGTGCTTTACAATCCGAAGACCTTCTTCACACACGCGGCATGGCTGGATCAGGCTTTCGCCCATTGTCCAATATTCCCCACTGCTGCCTCCCGTAGGAGTCTGGACCGTGTCTCAGTTCCAGTGTGACTGATCATCCTCTCAGACCAGTTACGGATCGTCGCCTTGGTGAGCCATTACCCCACCAACTAGCTAATCCGACCTAGGCTCATCTGATAGCGCAAGGCCCGAAGGTCCCCTGCTTTCTCCCGTAGGACGTATGCGGTATTAGCGTCCGTTTCCGAACGTTATCCCCCACTACCAGGCAGATTCCTAGGCATTACTCACCCGTCCGCCGCTCTCAAGAGAAGCAAGCTTCTCTCTACCGCTCGACTTGCATGTGTTAGGCCTGCCGCCAGCGTTCAATCTGAGCCATGATCAAACTCTTCAGTTCAAACATCTTTGGGTTTTTAAGAAACCCTAAACTTGGCTCAGCAATCGTTGGTTACATCTTTGATTTCTCGCGGAGTAACTTGTGATGCTGATAATCTTGTTGACTATCAGTCTGACCCCACAAGCACCCACACGAATTGCTTGATTCAGTTGTTAAAGAGCGGTTGGTTAAGATCTTTCGTCTCAACCGAGGCGCGCATTCTACAGCAGCCTCATTTGCTGTCAAGTGGTTATTTTCAGAAGTTTTCGAAGATTTCTTCAACAACTTCAACCACTTGCGCTTGCGATCTCTCGTAAGCGGGAGGCGAATTCTACAGCGTTACACGCTGCTGTCAACACCTCTTTTTCAACTCCCTTTCGGCTTCGATAAACTGAAGCAACCCGCTGCCGAAAACTGCATAACTCGTTGTTTACCAAGGAGTTTTCCGTTTCGACTGCGCCGGAAGTGGGGCGAATTATAGGCTTCCAGAATCTGCCGTCAAGGCTTAATTACGCTTTTGTGGCAGAAGGCGCTTTTTTAGCAATAAGGTGAGGGATTCGACGCATTACCGGCGGCACCCGCATCAACAGAAGTAGCGCACCTATAGAAGCGTAGATGGCCCACTCCTTCAGATCCGCCCGCACTATCCATAGCATGTGCAGCAAACCGAGCCCAAGAATCACATAGACCAGACGATGCAGCTTCTTCCAGCGACTCCCCAACCGACGCTGGCTATAGCGGTTCGACGTGACAGCCAACATAAGGAGAGCAACAAACCCCAGCGCACCCACAATGATGTAGGGCCGCTTGCTCAACTCTACGCCGAGCTGCGACCAATCCAGCCCCAGGACAAACACACAATAGGCCGCCAGGTGCAGCACAACATAAGCAAAGCACCACAGCCCCAACTGTCGCCGCACCGCTATCCACCCCGCCCACCCGCTCAACTTCTGCAGCGGCGTCATAGCAAGTGTGATCAGCAATAAAATGAGCGTCCCCAAACCCAGGCGATCAACGAGCACCTTGCCTGGATCAGGCCCCAGCGCAGAACTCCACGCTTCATACAGCCAGAGCAATGGCCACACTGCTGCGGCTACAAACACGCCGGTGCGCCAGATGGGATAGCGCATCAGTAGTTCTTCCGCAGATCGAGGCCTGTATATAAAGAAGCGACCTCATCCGAATAGCCATTGAACATCTGCGTCTCGCGCACATTCGGACTAAACAGGCCGCTCGGCAGGCGGCGCTCCCGCGCCTGGGTCCAGCGCGGGTGATCGACCGTAGGATTCACATTCGCATAAAACCCATACTCATCGGCAGCAATACTCTGCCAAGTCGTTTTCGGCTGCTCACTGACCAGACTGATACGTACGATGGACTTCACACTCTTGAAGCCATACTTCCACGGCACCACCAAGCGCAACGGTGCGCCGTTCTGGTTAGGCAACTCCCGTCCGTACATGCCCACGGCGAGGATCGCCAACGGATTCATCGCCTCATCCAGGCGCAGCCCTTCCACATAAGGCCAGTCGATCAAGCCGAAACTTGAGCGTTGCCCAGGCATGCTCTTGGGATCCTGGAGGGTTTCAAAACGGATGTACTTGGCTTTGGAGGTTGGCTCGACCTGCTTGAGCAACGCCGAGATGGGAAAACCTATCCACGGAATCACCATGGACCATGCCTCGACGCAACGCAGGCGGTAGATGCGCTCTTCCAGCGCATAGGGTTTCATGAAGTCCTCCAGGGCATAGCGCCCAGGTTTTGCGACTTCACCATCAATCACCACACTCCAGGGCTGCGTCTTGAGCGAGCCCGCATTCGTTGCCGGGTCGCCCTTGCCTGTCCCGAACTCATAGAAGTTGTTGTAGTGAGTTGCATCCTTGAATGGCGTGATGGCCTCATCTTTGACCGTCACCGACTGCCACTTCGCATTCGGAAGTTTTTCCGTAAACCAGTTGGGCGCGCTGCCCGGCTCGACGTCGGCATACCGCGAAGCATCGCCGGCACTGGCCCAACGCGGCAAGCTGCTGGCGGCAATACCGGCAAGCGCACCACCGAGCAGGCTGCGGCGAGAGAGATAGAAGGATTCAGGCGTGACATCCGATTCGTGACAATCGGACGCTTTGGGTAATTTGATTAACATGGTAACTCCGCAGCGTTGGAGAACTGATGCACCAATAGACTGCGGAGTATGGGGGAAATTACATTAAGACAATGTTTTGTCCCGACGCAGACGCAACAAGTACTGAATCGGACCCGAAGCCGCGTAGGCCAGAAACGCCAGCAGCAGGATACGCGGCGGATCACTGAACACGACCGCGAACACCAGCACCACAACAAGGATGGCCACGAAAGGCACGCGCCCCTTGAGGTCAAATTCCTTGAAGCTGTTGTACTTGATGTTGCTGACCATCAGCATGCCGGCCGCTGCCACCATCAGGGCAACCAGGAACGACATCTTCGATCCCTGAATCCCGTAGTCACTGAACGCCCATACAATCCCCGCGACAACACCCGCCGCTGCCGGGCTGGCAAGGCCGATGAAGTAGCGCTTGTCGGCAGTCCCTACCTGGGTGTTGAAGCGCGCCAGGCGCAAAGCGGCACCCGCGACATAGATGAAGGCAACCATCCAGCCGACCTTGCCCATGTCACCCAATGCCCAGGCAAACGCCAGCAGTGCGGGGGCAACACCAAAGGCAACCATGTCCGACAACGAGTCGTACTCGGCGCCAAAAGCACTTTGAGTATTGGTCATGCGCGCCACGCGCCCGTCCAGGCCGTCGAGCACCATGGCCACGAAGATTGCGATAGCAGCAAAACCGAAGTATTTGCTGGCACTCGCCGCATCACCCGCCGCCAGCGCGCTCTGGGCACTCATGGAGTTGATGATGGAGTAGAAGCCGGCGAACAGATTCGCCGTGGTGAACAGGTTGGGCAGCAGATAGATGCCACGATGCCGGACCTTGCGGCCTTCGGCGTCATGCCCTTCTTCGACATGTTCATCGATCGGCAGCATGCTTTCGGCGTCGGAAGCCTGGTTTGGCTCTTCGGGACGTTCGCTCATGGACTTTACCTTGCAACGGTGTGAAAAAATTCGACAGATACTTGCAGCGAGTGTTCGCCTGCAAACGATGCAGCTTTATACCAGAACCAACCCCTCAAACGAAAAAACGCGGCCTAAGCCGCGTTTTCCCTTGATGCGTACGACTTAGTTCTTGGCTTTGTCGACGATCTTGTTGGCACCGATCCACGGCATCATGGAGCGCAGTTGCTCGCCGATGACTTCGATACCGTGAGCGGCGTTGTTACGACGCTTGGCGGTCATCGAAGGGTAGCCGGTAGCGCCTTCGCTGATGAACATTTTGGCGTATTCGCCGTCCTGAATACGTTTCAGGGCGTTGCGCATGGCTTGGCGGGACTCGGCGTTGATCACTTCAGGGCCGGTCACGTACTCGCCGTATTCGGCGTTGTTGGAGATCGAGTAGTTCATGTTGGCGATGCCGCCTTCGTACATGAGGTCAACGATCAGCTTCAGTTCATGCAGGCATTCGAAGTAGGCCATTTCCGGCGCGTAGCCAGCTTCAACCAGGGTTTCGAAACCAGCTTTTACCAGCTCAACGGTACCGCCGCACAGAACGGCTTGCTCACCGAACAGGTCGGTTTCGGTCTCGTCCTTGAAGGTGGTTTCGATGATGCCGGTACGACCGCCACCCACGCCAGCAGCGTAGGACAGTGCAACGTTCTTGGCATTGCCCGACGCATCCTGGTAGATCGCGATCAGGTCAGGGATACCGCCGCCTTTGACGAACTCGGAACGCACAGTGTGGCCCGGTGCTTTCGGCGCGATCATGATCACGTCGAGGTCAGCGCGTGGCACAACCTGGTTGTAGTGAATCGCGAAGCCGTGGGAAAAGGCCAGGGTGGCGCCCTTCTTGATGTTCGGCTCGATTTCGTTCTTGTACAGCGAAGACTGGAACTCGTCCGGGGTCAGAATCATGACCAGGTCGGCAGCCGCGACAGCAGAAGCAACGTCAGTCACTTTCAGGCCATGGGCTTCAGCCTTGGCGACAGTGGCCGAGCCTTTACGCAGGCCAACAGTCACGTCCACGCCGGAATCTTTCAGGTTGCACGCTTGGGCGTGGCCCTGGGAACCGTAGCCGATGATGGCGACTTTCTTGCCCTGGATGATCGACAGGTCACAATCTTTATCGTAATAAACTTTCATGAGGTTCCTCTATATATCCAGGCCGTAAGGCCATTCGCTAATTGGGTTAGATGCTGAGTACTTTGTCGCCACGGGCAATCCCGGTGACACCACTGCGTACGGTTTCCAGAATCGAGGCCGTCCCGATCGACTGGATGAAGCTATCCAGTTTGTCGCTGGTACCGGTCAGTTGAACGGTATAAACGCTGGCGCTCACATCGACGATCTGCCCGCGATAAATATCGGTAGTGCGTTTGATCTCGGCGCGTTGGGCACCCGTGGCCTTGACCTTGACCAGCATCAGTTCGCGCTCGATGTGAGCGCTTTCCGACAGGTCGACCAGCTTGACCACTTCGATCAGCTTGTTGAGGTTCTTGGTGATCTGCTCGATCACCTCATCGTGGCCTACGGTGGTCAACGTCAGGCGCGACAGGGTCGGGTCTTCGGTCGGGGCCACGGTCAGGCTTTCGATGTTGTAGTTGCGTTGCGAAAACAGGCCGACAACACGAGACAGAGCGCCGGGTTCGTTCTCCAGAAGCAGGGAGATAATATGCCGCATGATTAAGTACGCTCCGTCTTGTTCAGCCACATGTCGCGCATAGAGCCGTCTTTGATCTGCATCGGGTAGACGTGCTCGCTGGTATCCACCTGAATATCGATGAACACCAGGCGGTCCTTCATGGCGAACGCTTCTTCCATCTTCGGCTTCAGATCTTTCAAATCAGTGATGCGAATGCCGACGTGGCCATAGGCTTCAACCAACTTGATGAAGTCCGGCAACGATTCCATGTAGGAATGGGAGTGACGGCTACCGTAGCTCATGTCCTGCCATTGACGAACCATGCCGAGCACGCCGTTGTTCAAGCAAACGATCTTCACTGGAAGACCGTATTGCAGGCACGTCGACAGTTCCTGGATGTTCATCTGGATGCTGCCTTCGCCAGTGACGCAAGCAACGTCGGCATCCGGGAAACTCAGTTTCACACCCATGGCCGCAGGGAAACCAAAGCCCATCGTGCCCAGGCCACCGGAGTTGATCCAGCGGTTAGGTTTGTCGAACTTGTAGTACTGCGCCGCGAACATCTGGTGCTGGCCCACGTCGGAGGTCACAAAGGCGTCGCCCTTGGTCACTTCGCACAGGGTTTCGATCACGGTTTGTGGCTTGATGATGCTGCCGTCGCCCTTGTCATAAGGGAACAGGCCGCGATCACCGCGCCATTCGTCGATCTGCTTCCACCAGCTGGCAACGGACTCCTTGTTCGGCGTTTCGCCGATGTCCTTGAGTGCAGCGACCATTTCGGTCAGTACACTTTCTACAGGCCCCACGATTGGCACATCGGCCTTGATGGTTTTGGAGATGGACGCCGGGTCGATGTCGATGTGGATGATCTTGGCATTCGGGCAGAATTTGCTCGCGCCGTTGATCACTCGGTCATCGAACCGCGCGCCCACGGCCAGGATCACATCGGCGTGGTGCATGGTGAGGTTGGCGGTGTAGCTGCCGTGCATACCGAGCATGCCGACAAACTGACGGTCCGAACCCGGGAATGCGCCGAGGCCCATCAGGGTGTTGGTCACCGGCAGGTTGAGCAGCTTGGCCAGCTCGGTGAGTGGCGCGGAACCGCCGCCCAGAATCACGCCACCGCCGGAGTACAACACGGGGCGCTTGGCCGCCAGGAGCATTTCTGCCGCCTTGCGGATCTGCCCCGAGTGCCCACGGACGGCCGGACTGTAGGAACGCAGCTTGGCTTTCTTGGGGAAAACGTATTCGAATTTTTCGGCCGGGTTGGTCATGTCTTTCGGGATATCGACCACCACAGGGCCCGGGCGACCGGACTGTGCGAGGTAGAACGCCTTTTTCATGACTTCCGGGATTTCCGACGCGTGCTTGATCATGAAGCTGTGTTTCACGATCGGCCGGGAAATACCGATCATGTCGGTTTCCTGGAAAGCGTCGGTGCCGACCATGGTGCTAGGCACCTGGCCAGAGATGATCACCATCGGGATGGAGTCCATATACGCAGTCGCGATGCCGGTAATGGCATTGGTTGCGCCTGGGCCGGACGTTACCAGTACCACGCCGGCTTTACCGGTGGCACGGGCGTAACCGTCAGCCATATGGGTCGCGGCCTGTTCGTGGCGAACCAGGATGTGGGTAACAGCCGGTTCCTTGAACAGTGCGTCGTAGACATGCAGCAGAGCACCACCTGGGTACCCGTAGATATAGTCGACGCCTTCGTCACGCAAAAAGCGGACGAGCATCTCACCGCCAGATAAAAGCTCCACGTTGTTCACCTCTAAAACGCCAGAATACCGTCCGTTAAAAAACCGACGGGTCTTAATAGGTTTACTTCTCAACAGAGCATGAGCGACGGTGGTCGCCGACTACGTCAGCACTGACTGAGCAAGTATTGGGATCGTCCCAAGTGTTGCGGGCTTTTCCCACCCAGCGCGAGGTAACGCGTTGCGGGTGTTACAGGTCGGCGCGGATGTGCGCCTCATGATCTGCTGAGCGGGCCTGCTTCTGGCAGTCCCGATACAGCGGACTTTGGATTCTTCTGTTTCACGCCCTTCAAGTCAAGCAATAATTGCGCTTTTTTCCAACTAAGCGCATGAGAACGCAGAAGAAAGGGCTTTGAGGAGGGATAAAACTCGCCTGAATGTCGTCAAGCGGTAGAAATGTGCGCAAGACTGCCGGAAAAACCGGCAGTCAGGCAATTAACGAGCGTCGGCGATCAATTGATCGAACTTTTTCAGCGCGTTACGCAAGCCGAGGCTCTCCCGCGGCCGGTCGGCGTAGACCATCTCGGCCATTTCCAGGATCCCCGACGCATTCGGCAAGGGCAGGTCCTGTTCCAGGATCTGCTTCATACGCGCGAGGAAGATCCACTGCAGCCACTGGTGGAAGTCCAGAGTATCGACAGAAAAGGGTTCGACACTGCTGAGGGCTTCAACACTGGGGGATACTTCATCCCACCAGCCCTGCACGCGCAGTTCGCGCTCGATCAGCAATAACTGCTCGGCAATCGCGGGAAAACGCGCATCCATCAGAGGCTGACCTTGGCTTTTTGCCGCGCCTGGGCGGCACCCGCTGCATCGCCCTGGGCGGCACGCGCATCCCCGATCAAGGCCCACAGGCTGGCTTGCAGGTCTGGGCGCCCATTGGCCAGGCTCAGGCCACGGCGAGCGAATTGCTCCGCCTGGGGCGCATCGCCCTGGGCCATGCGCACCTGGGCCAGGCGATAGAGCACTTGTGGCTCACGCGGCGCCACGCGCTGGGCACGTTCAAGGCTCGACGAGGCGCCATTCAAATCGCCACCCGCCTGCTGCTGCTGAGCGGTGGTGAGCAACGCCAGCACCGGGCCATCGAGTTGTTCGTCCGCCGATAACCCGCCCGCATTGGACGATGGCGGAATACCGCTCGGCGTCGAAGGCATGTTGTAGGTGCCCTGGTTGACCGGCGCAGTTTGAATCGGCGTGGAGTTCACCGGCCCGGAAGTGCTCGGGCCTGGCGTCCATGGCTCGGCACTGATAGGCGCCGAGGTTGCAGCCCCACTGCCGGGCACCATCACTACGACGCCGGAATCCTGGGGAATTGCCTGGGTTGCAGCCTGGGCAGGCCGTTTGACCACGGTCTGACGGAAGCCGCCATTGGCCGAAATGCGGTCGTTGTTGGAGACGGACGTGCTCGCGTCCACCACGGGTATAGAGCCGCGCTGCACGCTGGAGCAACCGCCGAGCAAAGCCAGAGCCGCAATCGCTGGAATCCACAACTTGTTCACTTGAAACCCTCTTTGCTTAATTCATCCAGCCCTTGACCCAATCCATCACCGAATCCGCGTCAGCAGGGGCACTGCCACCGCACGCAGGGCCGGGTGGTGGTTCGCTGCCGCGAATATACGGCATCTGCACCGCGCCCGGACAGTTGGCATCGGAGCCTTGGCCGGTGTGCGGATCAATCCAGGCCTGCACAATATTGTCCGGCTGCGGCATGTTGAGCGGTAACGGATCAGCCTTGCGCATGAAACTGGTCCATACCTGCAGCGCGCCGGTGGCACCGGTGAACGGCGTCTTGCCATTGTCGTCGCGCCCCAGCCATACCACGGCCAGTACATCCTGGCCGAAACCTGCGAACCAGCTGTCGCGGGAGTCGTTACTGGTACCGGTCTTGCCCGCCAGGGTCAGGTTCGACGGCAGCACGCTGTAGACCGAACGCCCCGTACCCTCGCGCATCACGCGCTGCATGGCGTTCTGGATCAGGTAGATGGAGCCCGCGTCGAAGCGCTGCTGAATCTGGAACGGGTAACGCTTGAGCGGTTCGCCATCGGCGGTCAGCACACTGCGAATACCGCGCATCGGCGTATTGAAGCCACCATTGGCCAGGGTCTGGTACATGGTGGTCACTTCCATCGGCGTCATGGCCGCAGCGCCCAGGAGCATGGACGGAAACGCCGGGAATTCACGCTCGACTCCCAGTCGCGCCAGAGTCTTCAGCACGTTCGGCACACCCACTTCAAGCCCCAGACGCGAGGTCGAGATGTTGTAGGAATGCGCCAATCCTTGATACAGGAACACCGTGCCATGGGAACGGCGGTCGAAGTTCTTGGGCGTCCATACCTGGCCATCCGCGCCTTTGATCGACAGAGGGTCATCGGACAGCCAACTGGTCAGCGTGTACTTGCTGGGTTTTTCCAGTGCTGTGAGATAAACCGCAGGCTTGACCAGCGAGCCAATCGGCCGCACGGCATCCAGTGCGCGGTTGAAGCCGGCGAAACTGGCCTGGCGGCTGCCGATCATGGCCTGGACCTCCCCGGTTTCCGGGTTGGTCACAACCATTGCGGCCTCGACTTCATCCGAGCCCTTACGGCCAGTCAGGCGCTTGAAGGTGTCGTTGACCGACGCTTCGGCCTTCATCTGCAAGATGGGGTCGAAGCTAGTGAAGATCCGCAGCCCCTCTTCGGTCAAGTCTTCGTCGCGGTAGTCTTCGCGCAGTTGGCGCTTGACCAGGTCGATAAAGCCCGGGAATGAGCTATCCGCCAGCTTGCCGCGGGTTGTCACACCCAGTGGCATTTTCTTGGCAGCGGCCACTTGCTCAGCGGTGGCGACACCCTGCTGCTCCAATACATCGAGCACCAGGTTGCGCCGTTCAAGCGCACGCTCCGGGTTGCGGCGCGGGTTGTAATAGGACGGCCCCTTGACCATCCCCACCAGCAACGCGACCTGATGCAATTTCAACTCAGACAACGGCTGCCCGAAGAAGAACTGGCTGGCCAGGCCAAAACCGTGCACGGCGCGCTGGCCATCCTGACCGACGAATACCTCGTTGAGGTAAGCCTCGAGGATTTCCTGCTTGCTGTAATGCAGCTCCAGCAACATCGCCATCATGGCTTCGGTGAGTTTACGGGTCAGGCTGCGTTCGTTGGTCAGGTAGAAGTTCTTGACCAGTTGCTGCGTCAGCGTACTGCCGCCCTGGGTCATCTTGCCGCCGGAGGTGTTGACCCAGATAGCACGGGCGATCGACTTCGGCGACACACCCCAGTGGCTATAGAAATCGCGGTCTTCGACAGCGACCAGGGTTTCCAGCAGATACGGCGGCACCTGATCGAGCTTGATCAGGATGCGATCTTCAAGATTCTTCGGATAAATACCGCCGATCAGCAACGGTTCAAGACGCACCACCGGCAGCTTGGAGCCATTGAGCGACGACAGCTCAGCCACATAGTCGCCAGAGAAACGCACGCGCACCGGCTGGGCTTTTTCCAGGCCTTCGTAGAACTGGAAGCCACGGGTGTTCAGGTCGACGGTATTACCGCTGACCGCCGCAGCGCCAGGGCCATTGCTCACGGGTTCGCGGCGGTAGCCCAGCGCATCGAGCTCGGTAAGGAAGTCTTCCTTGCTCAGCTTCTGGCCAGAGAACAGCTCCAGCGGGCGTGCATACACCTTGGCCGGAATCGTCCAGCGCTTGCCGGAGAATTTTTCCTGCACCACGGCATCGAGGTACACCGCAAGGCCGGCGACCGCCACAAGGCCCACCAGGCCAAGCTTGATCACCCAGCCCAGCCAAGGGCGCGGGCCGCGGGAAGGAGGTTTTTTACGGGAACGGGGAGATCGGGTTCGAGTCATGGCGGCGGATTATACGCACTTTATTGATGATCAACATGAGCCGGACAGCGGTTTGCACGACTGGCATCAGCAGCCATAATGCCCCCCATGATTTTCCCCAGACTTTGAAGGATCGCCCGTGAGCCAGACCCTGATCGCTGCCCTGCAAAACCCGGCCTTGTACCCTCATCCGGTTGAAGCGTTTCAAGTCATCGAGACCCATATTTCCTGGGTGATACTGACGGGGCCCTACGCTTATAAGCTGAAGAAACCGATGAACTTCGGCTTCCTGGACTTCACCCACCTGGATGATCGTGGACATTTCTGCCGCGAGGAACTGCGCCTCAACCAGCGCCTGACCGAAGATTTGTATCTTGAAGTGTTGCCGATTACCGGCACTGCCGAGGCGCCGCAACTGGGTGGCGACGGCCCGGCCATCGAGTACGCGCTGAAAATGCGCCAGTTCCCGCAAAGCCAGATGCTCAGCACCCTACAAGCCAACGGCGAACTGACCAGCGCGCACATCGATGAGATGGCCAAGCAGATCGCCCAGTTCCACCTCAACGCCCCCAAAGTCCCGCAAGATCACCCCGCCGGCACGCCGGAAGAGGTGATGGCTCCGGTACGCCAGAACTTTGACCAGATCCGCCCGTTCCTCAGCGACAAGGCCGACCTGACTCAGTTGGAGGCTCTGCAAGCCTGGGCTGAAAGCAGCTTCGAACGCCTCAAGCCTTTGCTTGCGCAGCGCAAGCTCGATGGCTATACCCGCGAATGCCACGGCGACATTCACCTGGGCAACGCCACGCTGATCGATGGCCGCGTGGTGATCTTCGACTGCATCGAGTTCAACGAGCCTTTCCGCTTTACCGACGTGTACGCCGACACCGCTTTTTTGGCGATGGACCTGGAAGATCGCGGCCTGAAATGCCTGGCACGGCGCTTCATAAGCCAGTACCTGGAATTGACCGGAGACTACCAGGGCCTGGAACTCCTGAACTTCTATAAAGCCTACCGTGCATTGGTGCGCGCCAAGGTTGCGCTGTTCAGCATGCCGAGCGAAGCCAACCCGGTGCAACGCGCTAACACCCTGCGCCAGTACCGCAACTACGCCAACCTGGCGGAAAGCTACAGCACCATCCCCTCGCGCTTCCTGGCAATCACCCATGGCGTTTCAGCGGTGGGCAAGAGCCATGTGGCCATGCGCCTGGTCGAAGCCCTGGGCGCGGTGCGCCTGCGTTCGGATGTAGAGCGCAAGCGCCTGTTTGGCGAACAACAGGTAGAGAACAGCCTGCAGGCCGGTATCTACAATCAGGACGCCAGCGCTGCCACCTACACACGTCTGAACGAGATTGCCGACACCGTGCTGCGCGCCGGCTACCCGGTGGTGCTGGATGCCACTTTCCTGAAACGCGCACAGCGTGACGCCGCCGCCCAGGTTGCCGAAGCCACTGGCGCGCCGTTCCTGATCCTCGACTGCAACGCCCCGCAAGCCGTTATCACCAGTTGGCTGGCACAACGTCAGGCGGATAAAAACGATCCGTCTGACGCCACACTGGCCGTTATCGAAGAACAACAAGCCAGTCGTGATCCGCTGACTGCCGAGGAGCTGCTGCTCAGCAAGCGTGTGGAGACCAATGAAAGCGGGACGCTCGACGCGTTGGTCGGGCATATCCGTCAGCACTTGCCGGGCCTGTAAGAAATATTTCTTGGTCGCGTCGTCGTCTTCGGCGCGCGACCCAGCGATAGTGGCACTATACTGGCTCCATAACGCCAGCCAGAGTCGCGATCATGAGTCAGCCAAAGCTTCTTGATACCCCGCTCTACGCCCTTCTGCACAAGGACGACATTCGCGGCTTCAACCAGGAGCGCCCTGAAAACGGCACGATCGACATGCGCGGTGGCGACTTTCGAGGGCTGGACCTGCGCGACCTGAACGCCACCGGTATTGACTTCACCGACGCCTATTTTCGCTCTGCCGACCTGCGCGGCCTGGACTTGCGTGGCTGCTCACTGGAAGGCGCCAGCCTGGCCCATGCGCAGATTTCGGGGGCTTATTTCCCGCCCGAACTCACGGCTGACGAAATACTCATGTCGGTCAATTTCGGTACTCGCCTGCGCTACCGCACCAAGTAACCCCACACACCGAGTTCCGGCCAGCCCCCCTGCCTGCCGGGCACTTTGCGCCTGCCTGCGAGCAAGCGCCGTCGCGCCATCCTTATAAGCTTTTCAGCCCTTTCTGACCAAAGAACCACGCTTTTCCTACTGAGCGCTACACTCATTTTCAGGCTGCCTGGTCACGACACCCACCGCACCATTCGGCCAACGCAAGGAGGCTTGATGAACGATGAGCTGCAACACCTGAAAAACCTTGGCAAGACGTCAGCACAGTGGCTGCATGCGGTGGGCATCCACAGCGCGTCCGACTTGCGTCGGCTAGGGGCGGTCGATGCCTACCGAGCCGTGCGCACGCGCGGGTTTCGAGCTTCGAAGGTTCTGCTGTATGCCATTGAAGGGGCATTGATGGATGTGCACTGGAACGACATACCCACGGAGCGCAAGGAGGCATTGAACCGTCAGTTGGAAGCGATCTCAGTGCATCAGAAGAACTAGAGTGGCGCTCAAACCCAGTGTTGATGGGCATTACAAACGTGCGTTTGAGAAAACTGGATGACGCAGAAAAACAAATGTTGACTCTCAAATGAGAATCGTTATGATTATCACAACTGGTCGCGAGATCAGCCGATAACTGAAAGACCATTGGTTCGGACTCTCAGATTATCTCCTCATCAGGCTAATCACGGTTATTTGACCCGGCTCTTGCCGGGTCTTTTTTTGCCCGCGAATTAACCGGCCTTAACGCGCAATGATCAACGGATGCCCACGCTCCGGATGCGGCTGTACCAATACATCCAGACCGAATACAGCCTTCAGTGGCTCTGGTTGCAGGACTTTAGAGGGCGTATCCAACGCGTGGGGGCGGCCGTTTTCCAGCAACAGGATCCGGTCGCAGTAGCGCGCCGCCAGGTTCAAGTCATGCAGGATGACCAGCACCGCAGCGCCTCTGTCGGCAAAATGTCGGATAGCTTGCAAGGTAGTGTGTTGGTGCAGAGGGTCGAGCATTGATGTGGGCTCATCCAGCAGCAACGTCTGCCCTGCCTCACCCGGCCATAACTGCGCCAATACCCGTGCCAGGTGCACACGCTGCCGCTCGCCACCCGACAAAGCCAGGTAACTGCGGCCACTCAGGTGGCCTACATCAGCAGCCTGCAGCGCGGCGTTGATGATTTCGTCGTCGCGCACTCGCCCGGTCTGATGAGGCAAGCGGCCCATGCCCACCACTTCTTCGACACGAAAGGCAAAGTCCAGGGTGGAGGATTGCGGCAGCACCGCCAGGCGCTGGGCACGCTGCACACCGGTCATGTGCTTGAGCACCTGCTGATCCAGCCAGACCTTGCCCTGATCCGGCTGCAACTCCCCGCACAGCGCCCCAAGCAAGGTACTTTTGCCGGCGCCATTGGGGCCCAGCACGCCCAGCACTTCGCCCGGCAATAGGTCCAAAGTGACATCGGCCAGCACAGTCTTACCACCGCGCCGGATCTGCAACGCTTCTACCCGCAACATCAGGCGCGCCCTCGTAACAATAAATAGAGGAAAAACGGCGCACCGATAAACGCAGTGACAATACCGATTGGCAGTTCCGCCGGCGCCAACGCCAGGCGCGCCACCAGGTCCGCAAACAACAGCAGGCTCGCGCCCGCCAACACCGAGGCCGGTAACAATACCCGATGATCCGGCCCCGCCAGCAGCCGCACCAGATGTGGTACCACCAAACCGACAAAACCAATCATGCCCGCCGCTGCCACTGCGGCGCCGACGCCCAGGGCCGTGCAGAAAACCAACTCGCGCTTGAGCCCTTCAACATCAATACCCAGATGGTTGGCCTCGGACTCCCCCAACAGCAGCGCGTTCAGCGCCTTGGCCCGGCGCGGCAGCCATAGCGCCACGCCCGCACTCACCAGCAGCAAGGGCCACAACCGCGAATAACTTGCGCCATTGAGGCTGCCCAGGTTCCAGAACGTCAGGGTGCGCAAGGTGGCATCGTCTGCCAGATAGGTAAACAGGCCCACGGTTGAACTGGCCAGGGCCGTCAGCGCGATACCGGCAAGCAACATCGTCGCGACATTGGTCTGGCCATTGCGACGCCCCAGGCGATAGACCAGTGCCGTGACGCCCAGGCCACCGAGAAATGCGCACAGCGACAACAGATACGGCCCGAAGGCATCCGGCAGCCCGCCAAAGAACGAACCACCGACAATCGCCACCGCCGCACCCAGCGCTGCGCCGCTGGACACGCCGACCAAGCCAGGGTCGGCCAGCGGGTTGCGGAACAACCCCTGCATCGCCACGCCCGACAACGCCAGCACACCGCCGACCGCCAGCCCCAACAGGGTTCGCGGCAGGCGAATCTGCCCCAGGATCAACTCGGCCTGCTCCAACCCCTGGGCCTCAATCGGTACGCCCATCAGCCTTAACGCAGCCCTGAGCGTGTCCACTAACGGCAGGCTGACGGGCCCCAGTGCCAATGAGAGCCAGATCGCCAATACACACAGCAGCGACAGCCCGATAAACAGCGTTTTTGGCTTAACCAGAGTGGTCATGGAGCAGGCTTAGGCTGGGACGGATAAAAACCGGCAGACAGTTTCTCCAGGCTTTGCGGCAGTCGGGGCCCAAGGCCGCCTACCAGCAAGGTCGGATCCAGTTCGAAGACACGGCCACTCTTGGCTGCCGGCGTAGAGGCAAGGATCGGATTTTCCTTGAACAAGGCTGCGCGCGCCGCGTCACCGGTCAAGGCGCGATCGGCAAATACCAGCACCTCAGGGCTCAACCCCGCCAGCGATTCGACGGAAAACGGCTTGTAGCCCACATGCGTGGCGAGATTACGCCCCCCAGCCTGCTGCAACATCCAGTCAGCAGCCGTGTCCTTACCCGCGATCAGCGGCTTGCCACCGGCATGGCCGAGCAGCAACAGCACGCCTGGAGCTTTTTGTGTGGCCTGGGCCTTGGCCACCCAATTTTTTTGCTGTGCCAGCGCCTGCTCATACCCGGCAAACAAGGCATTAGCCTGGGCCTCACTGCCGAGCAGTTTCCCCAAGTGTGCAAGGTTGCCTTTGAGCGTGGGCAAATCCGGCTGGGCCGAGAACATATCCACCTGCACCCCGGCACTGCGAATCTGCGCCAGCACCGGCGGTGGCCCCATTTCCTCCGTGCCCACAAGGATTTGCGGGCGCAGGCTGAGAATGCCTTCGGCCGACAACTGCCGCTGGTAACCAATGCTTGGCAAGGCCTTGAGCGAGGCGGGATGCTGACTGGTGGTATCCACTCCCACCAACTTCGATTCACCGCCCAGGGCCGTCACCCACTCCGACAGCGCCCCACCGGCACTCACCCAGCGTTGCGGCAGTTCAGAGGCGTGCGCCCCAGGGTTGACCAGCAGTGAGGCAACAAGCGCAATAGCGCTGGTACTCAGGCGCATAACAGGGTTTCCTTCCTAGGGCAGGGCCACTCAAGCACTCATTGATGTGACAGATAACCCCTGCCAGGCATCGTATTGAGCACCCAGTCAACTGACGGGCGAAGCGGGCATTTGATAATTGTTTGCATTTGAACGTCAAGGCACTTAAGGATTGAAATGAAGTTTCTCTGCACCTCAGGCGACCTCGCCCCCAACAGCAGCCGCGGTTTTGATATCGATGGCAACAGGCTGTTGGCGGTGCGTCGGGACGGCATTGCGTACTTCTATCTCAACCGCTGCCCCCATCGTGGCATCCCGCTGGAATGGCAACCTGATCGCTTCCTCGACGACAGCGCCAGCCTGATCCAATGCGCCACCCATGGCGCATTGTTTCTGATTGAAAGCGGCGAGTGCATCGCCGGGCCCTGCGCAGGCCAACACCTCACTGCCCTGCCCGGCCGTGAAGACGAACAGGGATTGTGGGTCGACCTCTAGTCGCCCAGCAGCACCTTCAGCCGACGCTCGACGTAAATCTCCTGAGGCGTGACGCGTACGCCGTAGGCCAGCACCTCCACACCTGCGGCCTTGGCCTCACGTAGCGCCGCCGCATAACCGGCGTCGATTTCCACCGCCGGGCGCACCGCGTCGATCCCCGACAGGTTCACGCAATACAGCTGCACCGCCCGTATACCGTCGCGCGCCAGGTGGGCCAGCTCACGCAAGTGCTTGGCACCGCGCTGCGTCACCGCATCGGGGAAAGCCGCTACCGAGCTGCCATCAAAGCCCAGGGTGACGCTTTTGACCTCGACAAACGCAGCGCCCTGGGGGTAATCCAGGCGAAAGTCGATGCGGCTTTTCTCCTGGCCATAAGGCACCTCACGCTTCAACGCAGTAAAGCCGTTGAGCTCAGTGATCACACCGGCCAGCAAGGCTTCTTCCACCAACTGGTTGGCACGCGCGGTGTTGACGCACGCCAGCCGGCCCTGGGGCGTTTCGGCAATTTCCCACGTGCCCGGCAGCTTGCGCTTGGGATCCGTAGAACGGCTGAACCAGACCTGGCCACCTTCGACCATGCAGTTGAGCATCGAACCGGTGTTAGGGCAGTGAATGGTGAGCAACTCGCCGGTAACGGTTTCGATATCGGTGAGAAAGCGCTTGTAGCGGCGGATCAGCCGCCCTTCTTCAAGAGGAGGATTAAAACGCATCAGGCTTGCCAACTCCGCAAACCACGGGCAATCCGCTCCACCGCTTCTTGCAGCCGATCGAGGTTTTGCGTGTAGGCAAAACGCACATGGTGCCCCGCCTGGTAGCGGCCGAAATCCAACCCGGGCGTAAAGGCCACATGCTCGGTTTCGAGGAAATGACGGCAAAACGCGAAGGCATCGCCGCCGAACGCGCTGATATCGGCATACAGATAAAAGGCTCCTTCGGGCTCCACGGCGATACCGAACCCCAGCTCACGCAGAGCCGGCAGCAGGAAGTCACGGCGGCGACCAAATTCGGCACGGCGCTGCTCCAGAATCTCCAGGGTTTGCGGGGTGAAACAAGCCAAGGCGGCATGTTGGGCCATGCTTGGCGCACTGATGTAGAGGTTCTGGGCCAATTTTTCCAGTTCACCCACCGCCTCAGGGGGCGCCACCAGCCAACCGAGGCGCCAGCCGGTCATGCCGAAATACTTCGAAAAACTATTCAGGACAAAGGCGTCATCATCAACTTCCAGCACGCTGGCGGCGTCGGTGCCGTAGGTGAGGCCGTGATAAATCTCGTCGACCACCAAGTGACCGTTGCGCGCCTTGATGGCGCCCGACAGCCCAGCCAACTCGTCCCGGGTGAGGATCGTGCCGGTGGGGTTGGCGGGCGATGCCACCAGCGCGCCGACACTGTCCTGGTCCCAATGCCTGGCCACCAGATCGGCGGTCAACTGGTAGCGTACGTCTGGGCCGACCGGCACCAACTGCGCCGCGCCTTCCACAAGGCGCAGGAAGTGTCGGTTGCAGGGGTAGCCTGGGTCCGCAAGCAGCCAGTGCTTACCCGGATCCACCAGCAAACTGCTGGCCAGCAATAACGCGCCGGAGCCACCGGGGGTGATCAGAATGCGCTGCGGGTCGATGCTCAAACCGTAGCGTTGCTGGTAGAAGCCACTGATGGCTTCGCGCAACTCGGGCAAGCCGCGGGCGGCGGTGTAGCGCGTCTTACCGTTTGCCAACGCCGCTTGGCCGGCCTGGATGATCGGTTCGGCGGTGGTGAAGTCCGGCTCGCCGATTTCCAGGTGGATCACGTCGTGACCGGCGGCCTGCAGCTCATTGGCACGCGCCAGTAACGCCATGACATGAAAAGGTTCGATGGCGCGACTACGCGCACTGTAGGGCTGAGCCATTAGCCTTCCTTAGACGGTGAGGACAAAACCTGGATTCTACCGAACCCTCACGGTAAAACATGCTCTATTGCCTGATTGGGGCTGCAAGTGCACCCTGCGCGCGCTCGTAAAACAGCTAAAATCAACATTCGAGGCGATACATACCCAGTCATGGCGGGCTGCTGCAGTTTGCAACCCCTTTGCCTTGGGCCTCGACAACCGGGAGTAGCGCACCCTGAATCTATCTGGTAAGTTCGCCCGCTTGCAGCCGCAGGGCCGGCAGGTGTCGGTGACGTTGCAATCCTGCGCAATGGATTAGAAGAGTGAGAGGCGGTCTATTCATGTCCACCCAAGCAAAGCAACAGCAGACTCAAGGCCTCGGCGGCTTCGAACCCTATGTCGAAAAAAAGGGCGAGGAGTACATGGGCGAGCCCATGCGCGAGCACTTCACCAAGATCCTCAACAAGTGGAAACAGGACTTGATGCAGGAAGTCGACCGTACGGTTGACCATATGAAGGATGAAGCGGCCAACTTCCCTGACCCGGCCGATCGCGCCAGCCAGGAAGAAGAGTTCGCCCTCGAACTGCGCGCCCGCGATCGCGAGCGCAAGTTGATCAAGAAGATCGACAAGACCCTGCAACTGATCAAAGACGAAGAATACGGCTGGTGTGAATCCTGCGGCGTCGAAATCGGTATTCGCCGACTGGAAGCCCGTCCAACCGCGGACCTGTGCGTAGACTGCAAGACCTTGGCTGAAATCAAGGAAAAACAGGTCGGCAAGTAACTTTGCCGAGTTGAACGAATGGAGCGTGCGAACGCTCCATTTTTGTTTCTGGCGTTTACCGGTTATGCAGTAGTATCCGGCCCATGACAGCCTCTACCTATATTGGGCGTTTCGCCCCCACACCCAGCGGCCATTTGCACTTCGGCTCCCTGGTTGCCGCCCTCGCCTCCTACCTCGATGCACGCGCCCACCACGGCCGTTGGTTGATGCGCATGGAAGACCTTGACCCTCCCCGTGAAGAGCCCGGCGCTCAGGCGGCGATCCTGCATGCGCTGGAAAGCTACGGCTTTGAATGGGATGGCGAACTGCTTCGCCAGAGCGAGCGGCATGATGCCTACGCTAAAGTGCTCAACGACCTCTTCAACCACGGCCTGGCCTACGCCTGCACCTGCTCGCGCAAGCAATTGGAGCCCTACAACGGGATTTACCCAGGCTTGTGCCGCAATGCCGGCCACGAACAGCAGGATGCCGCGATCCGCCTGCGCGTGCCCGAGTTGGAATATCACTTTGTCGACCGCGTCCAGGGCGAGTTCCGGCAACATCTGGGTCGCGATGCCGGCGACTTCATCATTCGTCGGCGCGATGGCCTCTACGCCTACCAACTGGCGGTGGTGCTCGACGACGCCTGGCAAGGTGTAACCGATATCGTACGCGGCGCCGACCTGCTCGACTCCACGCCGCGCCAGCTTTACTTGCAAGAACTGCTCGGCCTGCGCCAACCCCGCTACTTGCACGTGCCGCTGATCGTGCAGCCAGACGGCAACAAGCTGGGCAAGTCCTACCGCTCTCCACCGTTGACAGCCGACCAGGCCACGCCTTTGCTGCTCAGAGCACTGCGTGCCCTTGGCCAACAGCCCGACGCGCAGTTGCAGTACGCCAGCCCACGAGAACTGCTGGATTGGGGCATCGCACACTGGGACGCCACCCGCATCCCGCGCACACTGACCCTGGCCGAAGCGCAATTGAGTTGAAGGCGCTTGCAGGTTGCCCATCATCCGTTAACATCGCGGCAGATTTTTAATCAGAGGCCAACATGTACATCTATCGTTTGGTCCTGCTGCTGGTCGTCGGGATCTACCTGTTCTCCCCCGCCATCATGGATTGGTGGATCGACGCCACGGGCGCCTGGTATCGCCCTTATCTGCTATGGCTGATCCTGATCGTCGTGACCTTCATCCTGCAGAGCCAAAAAGATGCCGATGAGCTTTAGTCTCACCCAGATGCTGCTGATCAGCGCCGCCTACCTGGCTGCGTTATTCGGCGTGGCCTGGATCAGTGAGCGCGGAATGATTCCGCGGGCGATCATTCGCCATCCGTTGACCTACACCTTGTCCCTGGGCGTCTACGCCAGTGCCTGGGCGTTCTACGGCACGGTGGGGCTGGCCTATCAGTACGGCTACGGCTTTCTCTCCAGTTACCTGGGGGTGTCCGGCGCGTTCCTGCTGGCGCCGGTGCTGCTGTATCCGATCCTGAAAATCACCCGGACTTACCAACTGTCCTCCCTGGCAGACCTGTTTGCCTTTCGCTTTCGCAGCACCTGGGCCGGCGCGCTGACCACGATCTTCATGTTGATCGGCGTGCTGCCGTTGCTGGCCCTGCAGATCCAGGCGGTGGCCGACTCCATCAGCATCCTGACCCGCGAGCCCGTGCAACATCGGGTTGCCCTGGCGTTCTGCGCGCTGATCACCTTGTTCACCATCTTCTTTGGCTCTCGCCATATCGCCACCCGTGAGAAACACCAGGGCCTGGTGTTTGCGATTGCCTTTGAGTCGGTCATCAAGCTGATCGCCATCGGCGGCGTCGGCCTTTATGCGCTTTACGGCGTGTTCGACGGGCCGCAACAGTTGGAGCTGTGGCTGCTGCAAAACCAGACCGCCCTCGCCGCCTTGCATACGCCCTTGCAGGAGGGACCATGGCGTACGCTGCTGCTGGTGTTCTTCGCCTCGGCGATCGTGATGCCGCACATGTACCACATGACCTTCACCGAGAACCTCAACCCGCGCTCGCTGGTCAGCGCCAGCTGGGGCTTGCCGCTGTTCCTGTTGCTGATGAGCCTGGCGGTGCCGCTGATCCTGTGGGCCGGCCTGAAACTGGGGGCCACCACCAACCCTGAGTATTTCACCCTGGGCATCGGTATTGCCGCCAACAGCCCGGCTCTGGCGCTGCTGGCCTATGTCGGGGGGTTGTCGGCCGCCAGCGGGTTGATCATCGTCACCACGCTGGCACTCTCGGGCATGGCGCTCAACCACTTGGTACTGCCGCTGTACCAGCCGCCGGCTGAGGGTAATATCTACCGTTGGTTGAAATGGACCCGACGCGCGCTGATCGTCGCGATCATCATGGCCGGCTACGCGTTTTATCTGCTGCTGGGCGCCGGGCAAGACCTGGCCAACCTCGGCATCGTCGCGTTTGTCGCCACCTTGCAGTTCCTGCCGGGCGTGTTGTCGGTGCTGTACTGGCCGACCGCCAATCGCCGTGGCTTTATTGCCGGGCTGCTGGCCGGGATCCTGGTGTGGACCGTGACCATGCTGCTACCGCTGGTCGGCAACTTGCAGGGCTTCTATATCCCGTTGCTGAACATGATTTACGTGCTGGACGACACCAGTTGGCACATGGCTGCCATCGCCTCGCTGGCCGCCAACGTACTGATGTTTACCCTGATCTCGCTGTTCACCAACGCCAGCGCCGAAGAAACCAGCGCCGCCGAAGCCTGCGCGGTGGATAACGTGCGCCGCCCGCAACGCCGCGAACTGCATGCGGCCTCGCCCCAGGAGTTCGCCACACAACTGGCCAAGCCCCTGGGTGCCAAGGCCGCACAAAAGGAAGTTGAACAGGCGCTGCGCGACCTCTACCTGCCATTTGACGAGCGCCGCCCCTATGCCCTGCGCCGCCTGCGTGACCGTATCGAAGCCAACCTGTCCGGGTTGATGGGGCCGAGCGTGTCCCAGGACATGGTGGAAACCTTCTTGCCCTACAAGGCCGGTGGCGAAAACTACGTTACCGAAGACATCCACTTCATCGAAAGCCGGCTGGAGGATTACCACTCGCGCCTCACGGGCCTGGCGGCCGAACTCGATGCCCTGCGCCGTTACCACCGCCAGACTCTGCAGGAACTGCCGATGGGCGTGTGTTCCCTGGCCAAGGACCAGGAAATCCTGATGTGGAACAAGGCCATGGAAGAACTCACCGGCATCGCCGCCCAGCGGGTGGTGGGTTCGCGCCTCAATACCCTGGGCGATCCCTGGAAAGAGCTGCTGCAGGGTTTCATCAACCTGCCGGACGAGCACTTGCACAAACAGCACTTGGCCCTCGACGGCCAGACCCGCTGGCTCAACTTGCACAAAGCGGCCATCGACGAACCTCTGGCGCCGGGTAACAGCGGCCTGGTGCTGCTGGTAGAGGATTTGACCGATACACAGATGCTCGAAGACAAGCTGGTGCACTCCGAACGCCTGGCCAGCATTGGGCGCCTGGCGGCCGGCGTGGCTCATGAAATCGGTAACCCGATCACCGGTATCGCCTGCCTGGCGCAAAACCTGCGGGAAGAGCGTGAAGAAGACGGGGAAATCACCGAAATCAGCGGGCAAATCCTTGAACAGACCAAGCGGGTTTCACGCATCGTCCAGTCGTTGATGAGCTTTGCCCACTCCGGCGCCCATCAGAATCAGGACGAAGCGGTGTGCCTGGCCGAAGTGGCCCAGGATGCCATTGGGCTGTTGGCCTTGAACCGGCGCAATTTCGAAGTACAGTTCTTTAACCTGTGCGACCCGGACCATTGGGTCGATGGCGACTCACAACGCCTGGCCCAGGTGCTGATCAACCTGCTGTCCAACGCCCGCGACGCGTCGCCGGCCGGCAGTGCTGTACGCGTCAAGAGCGAGGCTTTCGAGCACACGGTCGACCTGATCGTGGAAGACGAAGGCAGCGGCATCCCGCAGAACATCATGGACCGATTGTTCGAACCCTTCTTCACCACCAAGGACCCCGGTGAAGGTACCGGTCTGGGCCTTGCACTGGTCTATTCCATCGTTGAAGAGCATTATGGACAAATCACCATCGACAGCCCGGCTGACACACAAAGCCAACGCGGCACCCGTATCCGGGTGACCTTGCCGCGTCATGTCGAAGCGACGTCCGCTGTGAACTGAGACCGTCGAGAGAATTGAATCAATGCCGCACATTTTGATCGTCGAAGACGAAACCATTATCCGCTCTGCCTTGCGTCGCCTGCTTGAACGTAATCAGTACCAGGTCAGCGAAGCCGGCTCGGTGCAGGAAGCCCAAGAGCGATTCAGCATTCCCACGTTCGACCTGATTGTCAGTGACCTGCGCCTGCCAGGCGCCCCGGGCACCGAGCTGATCAAGCTGGGCCAGGGCACCCCGGTGCTGATCATGACCAGCTACGCCAGCCTGCGCTCGGCGGTGGACTCGATGAAGATGGGCGCGGTGGATTACATCGCCAAGCCTTTCGATCACGACGAGATGCTCCAGGCCGTGGCCCGCATCCTGCGTGACCGTGTGTCGGCCAGCAGCGCGCCTGCCGAGCCACGCCCCACCGGCAAGACCAGCGGCGCCGAAAAACCAGGTGCCAACAACAGCAATGGCGAGATCGGCATTATCGGCTCCTGCCCTCCGATGCAGGACTTGTACAGCAAGATCCGCAAGGTGGCGCCGACTGACTCCAATGTATTGATCCAGGGCGAGTCGGGCACCGGCAAAGAGCTGGTGGCCCGCGCCCTGCACAACCTGTCCAAGCGCGCCAAGGCGCCGATGATCTCGGTGAACTGCGCGGCGATCCCCGAATCCCTGATCGAGTCCGAGCTGTTCGGCCACGAGAAAGGTGCGTTCACCGGTGCGAGCGCCGGTCGTGCGGGCCTGGTGGAGGCCGCGGACGGCGGCACCTTGTTCCTTGATGAAATTGGCGAGTTGCCCCTGGAAGCACAGGCGCGTTTGCTGCGCGTGCTGCAGGAAGGCGAAATTCGCCGGGTCGGCTCGGTGCAATCGCAGAAGGTCGATGTTCGATTGATCGCGGCGACACACCGAGACCTGAAGAGCCTGGCCAAGATCGGCCAGTTCCGTGAGGACTTGTATTACCGCCTGCATGTCATCGCGCTCAAACTGCCGGCCCTGCGCGAGCGTGGCGCCGACGTCAACGAAATCGCCAACGCGTTCCTGTTGCGCCAAGGCGCACGCATTGACCGCACCGACCTGAAGTTTGCCGCGGACGCCGAACAGGCGATCCGTCACTACTCGTGGCCAGGGAACGTGCGTGAGCTGGAGAACGCCGTCGAGCGCGCCGTGATTCTGTCGGAGAGCCCGGAGATCTCGGCCGAGTTGCTGGGCATCGACATTGAGCTCAGCGACCTGGATGACGACGACTTCATTGGCCTGGCCCCGCAGCAGGGCGGCGGTAGCAATACCAGCCATGAGCCGACGGAAGATTTGTCACTGGAAGACTACTTCCAGCACTTCGTGCTCGAGCATCAGGACCATATGACCGAGACAGAGCTGGCACGCAAGCTGGGCGTGAGTCGCAAATGCCTGTGGGAACGGCGTCAGCGCCTGGGCATTCCGCGGCGCAAGACCGGGGTGGCCAGCGAAAGCTGAGGGTGCAGCCCCACAGGTAACACCTGCTGATGTGAAAAAACTGTTACCGCTGACTTTTCACGTAACAAAAGCCGGGGCTTACGGTAACGAAGCCCCGGCTTTTTTTTGGCCCTCAATCTGGCCAAACCAGCCCAACCCCCCGGTTTTGCTGGACGGCGCAAAAGTTGGCACGCACCCTGCTATATGCTTAGTACAAAAACAATAACAAGCTTTGTACAAGACAATAAAAATAAGACGAATCGACTCACGCATAACAAAAACAACACGGCGGAGGCGCAGCTAACTGATTCTTTTGGAGAGGCGTTGCATTTGGGGCTTGCCCCGCAACCAGGCCGAGAACAACAAAAACTGCCCTAAGGCAGAGCCTGAACTGGTTGGATCGTAGATCAGCAACACAGCGACCAAAGCAATCCGTTTGCTCTTGGCTCCCGATTGGGAGTGTCATGAAGGTGAAGCTTCGTGGCGAGGGCGATCAACAAAAACAAGAAGCCCGACATCAATAATAAAAATAGAGCACGCAACTACTTCTGGGGGAGCTTCGGCTCCCCTTGTAGTTTCCGGGATTTGACCTGCAAACGCTTATGGCGCAATGCCTTTAGCTTGTTCCTACACCATCCCCTGACTAAATGCTAGAATCCCCGCCCATCATGCGGTCATTCTTCGTTATGGCCGAACATTCCTTCAAACAGTGCATCCCATGCTGAAGAAGTTGTTCCAGTCATTCCGTTCTCCCTTGCGTCGAACGCAACACAAACGCAGCACGCCTGAAGTGCTCAATAGCAGCCAGCATTCGCTGCAGCGCGCTCAATTCAGCCGTTATGCAGTGAACATCGTCGAACGTTTGCAGAACGCCGGTTACCAGGCCTACCTGGTGGGTGGTTGCGTACGCGACATGCTGCTCAATATCACGCCCAAGGATTTCGACGTCGCCACCAGCGCCACGCCTGAACAAGTGCGCGCCGAGTTTCGTAATGCACGAATCATCGGTCGGCGCTTCAAGCTGGTGCATATCCACTTTGGTCGCGAAATCATCGAGGTCGCGACCTTCCGCGCCGGTCACCCGCAAAACGATGAAGAGGAGGACACTAACCAGTCTTCCCGTAACGAAAGCGGGCGCATCCTGCGCGATAACGTCTATGGCACCCTGGAAGAGGACGCGCAACGTCGCGACTTCACCATCAACGCCTTGTATTACGACCCGGTCAGCGAGCGCATCCTCGATTACGCCAACGGCATACACGACATTCGCAACAACCTGATCCGGCTGATCGGCGACCCGACGCAGCGCTACCAGGAAGACCCGGTGCGCATGCTGCGTGCCGTGCGATTCGCCGCCAAGCTCAACTTCGGCATCGAAAAACACACCGCCGCGCCGATTCGCGAACTGGCGCCGATGCTGCGGGAAATCCCCTCGGCACGCCTGTTTGAAGAAGTGCTCAAGCTGTTCCTTTCGGGCTACGCCGCCGACACCTTTGAAATGCTGGTGGACCTGCAGTTGTTCGACCCCCTGTTCCCGGCCAGCGCCGAGGCCTTGGAGTACAACCCGACGTACACCCACACCTTGATCAGCGAAGCCTTGATCAACACCGACCTGCGCATCAAGCAGAACAAACCGGTGACCCCGGCATTCCTGTTTGCCGCCTTGTTGTGGCCGGCCCTGCCCAAACGCGTACTGCGCCTGCAGGACCGTGGCATGCCGCCGATCCCAGCCATGCAGGAAGCGGCTCACGAGCTGATCGCCGAACAGTGCCAACGCATCGCCATCCCCAAACGTTTCACCATGCCGATCCGCGAAATCTGGGACATGCAGGAGCGCCTGCCACGCCGCAGCGGCAAACGCGCCGATCTGTTGCTGGACAACCCGCGTTTCCGTGCCGGCTACGACTTCCTGCTGCTACGTGAAAGCGCGGGCGAGCAGACCGATGGCCTGGGCGAATGGTGGACCGATTATCAGGACGCCAATGACAGCCAGCGCCGCGAAATGATTCGTGAGCTGGGCAGCAAAGGCGATAGCGCCGGCGAAGGGCCGAAAAAGCGTCGCCGTAGCGGCACCAAGCGTAAACGCAGCAGTGCCGATGCGTCGGGCGCTGCGGGCGAATAAACGTGGAACGTATCTACATCGGCATGGGCAGCAACCTGGCTGCCCCGCAACAACAATTGCGCAGCGCGGTCGAGGCGCTGGCGCAACTGCCTGGCACCCACCTCGCCGGTGTGTCCGCCTTCTATCAAAGCGACTCGTTGCTGCCAGGCCAACCGCGCTACACCAACGCGGTTGCGGCGCTGGACAGTCACCTGGCGCCATTGGACCTGCTTGATGCGCTGCAAGCCATCGAGAACGATCAGGGCCGCGAACGCCTGGAACGCTGGGGCCCGCGCACCTTGGACCTGGATATCCTGCTGTTCGGTGATCGCCTGATCGACGAGCCGCGCCTCAAGGTGCCGCACTACCAGATGCATCTGCGCGCGTTTGTGCTGTATCCGTTGGCTGAGTTGGCGCCTGCCGACCTGCAGCTACCTGACGGCCAGCGTTTGAGCGACCTGCTCACCGCCTGCCCGTTCGTCGGCCTGGAACGCCTCACTCAAGAATGACTCGGTCAATGTGGGAGCTGGCTTGCCTGCGATGCTAGCGACACGGTGTATCAGCCACACCGAGGTGATGCCATCGCAGGCAAGCCAGCTCCCACATCAGATATTCAGTGCGCCCCCAACCTGTGCCCATCTTGCTGAATCGCGTCAGTAACAGCGGTAACACCGCCATCGTAACAATGCGGTAACACATCCAATTGACTTCCCGTGTCCTCCTCACGACTATAGGCGTCCCGCTGCCGCCAACCCGGCGCGACAGGGCGCAATCCAGGCCATATAAGCACTGCTTTCAAGACAGTGCGCCTGTATAAACGAAGACTCACGCGCGTTACTCGCTGTTTCCAAGCGCCTGAACGAGGACCCTTTCATGCCAGACATTACCCTGACCACCTTGCAGAGCCTCAAGCTCAAAGGTGAAAAAATCACCATGCTGACCTGCTATGACGCCACTTTCGCCCACGCCAGCTGCCAGGCTGGAGTCGAAGTGCTGCTGGTGGGCGACTCCCTGGGCATGGTTCTTCAAGGGAATGACAGCACGCTGCCTGTGACCACCGATGAACTCGCCTACCACACCGCCAGCGTCAAGCGTGGCAACGATGGCGCCTTTATCATCGCGGACCTGCCGTTCATGGGTTACGCCACCCTTGAGCAAACCTTCCTGAACGCCGGCAAGCTGATGCAGGCCGGCGCGCACATGATCAAAGTCGAAGGTGCCGTGTGGCTGGCCGAGTCGATCCGGCTGCTGGCCGAGCGCGGCGTGCCAGTGTGCGCACACATGGGCCTGACACCGCAGTCGGTGAATATCCTCGGTGGCTACAAAGTGCAGGGCCGCAATGAAGCCCAGGCCCGCCAGATGCGCGCCGATGCCATCGCCCTGGAACAGGCCGGTGCAGCGATGATTCTGCTGGAGTGCGTGCCTAGCGAACTGGCTGCCGAAATCACCCAGGCCGTCAAAGTGCCCGTGATCGGGATTGGCGCCGGTTCCGCCACCGACGGCCAGGTGCTGGTCCTGCACGACATGCTCGGCCTGTCGATCACCGGCCACGTGCCGAAGTTCGTGAAGAACTTCATGGCTGGCCAGGACAGCATCCACGCCGCCTTGAGCGCCTACGTCAGCGAAGTCAAAAACGTGACGTTCCCAGGCGTTGAACACGGATTCTCGGCATGAACACCGTTAAAACCGTCCGCGAACTGCGGGCTGCCGTAACCCACGCCCGTAGCGCCGGCAAGCGCATCGGCTTTGTACCCACCATGGGCAACCTGCACAGCGGCCACGCCACCCTGGTGACCAAGGCCGCGCAGCAAGCGGATTTCGTGGTGGCGAGCATTTTCGTCAACCCACTGCAATTCGGCGCTGGCGAAGACCTGGACAAATACCCACGCACATTGGCCGCCGATCAGGAAAAGCTCCTGCAGGCCGGCTGCAACCTGCTGTTCGCGCCCACGGTCGAGGAAATGTACCCCGATGGCATGAACGGCCAGACCCGCGTCAGCGTACCTAATCTGTCCGAAGGCTTGTGCGGCGCCAGCCGCCCAGGGCATTTCGAAGGGGTGGCCACAGTGGTCAGCAAGCTGTTCAACATGGTCCAGCCGGACATGGCCGTATTTGGCCAGAAGGACTATCAGCAGTTGGCGGTGATCCGCGCCATGGTTCGCGACCTGAACATGCCGATCCAGATCATCGGCGAGCCCACCGTGCGCGCCGAGGACGGCCTCGCGCTGTCATCACGCAACGGTTACCTCTCCGAGGAGCAACGGGCGGTCGCGCCAGTGCTGTACCGCGCGCTCAGCCAGATCGCCACGGCCATCCAAGGCGGCAATCACGATTTTGCCAGGCTTCGCGCCGAGCACATCCAGCAGATTGAAGCCGCAGGGCTGCGCATGGACTACCTGGAAGTGCGCCAAGGCGTGCATCTGCGCCCGGCCACGGCTGAAGATCGTGATGTGGTGATCCTGGTCGCCGCTTATCTGGGGGCAACGCGCCTCATCGATAACCTGCACCTGAACCTCGCCTGACGCCCGCTTTCCCCTCAACCTGTTGCCCCGACGGCTGTGCCGGTATAAAAAAGTACCGGCCACAGCGCAGACAAAGCCAAGACATATCCACACGCTAGGTTTAATGTAACTGCCCTGCGCTATGGTTAGCGCTGTCTGGAACCCAATCCTTGCGATAAGACTGGATGTTCCGGGCTTTGAAATGTCCTAAAGGCAGTCCCCGTAATAAAAGGAAACCCGCAGCGATGGCGTACTACCGCACCCCTCATGACGTTACCGCGCTGCCCGCCTGGCAAGCGCTTGTTCAACATCGCCAAGCCATGCAGGATTTCAGCATGCGCGAGGCGTTCAATGCCGATCCTCAGCGTTTTTCCCAGTTCACCTTGAGCAGCTGCGGACTTTTCCTCGATTACTCGAAAAACCTGATCACCAGCGAAACCCGCGACCTGTTGGTGGGCCTGGCCAAGGAAGTCAATCTCAAGGCGGCGATCGACGCGCAGTACGCTGGCGAACCGGTCAACTCCTCCGAGGGCCGCCCTGCCCTGCACACCGCCCTGCGCCGCCCGGTGGGCGACAAGCTGTCGGTCAACGGCGTGAACATCATGCCGGACGTGCACAAGGTGCTGAACCAGATCACTGACCTGGTCGGCCGTATCCACGACGGCCTGTGGCGCGGCTACACCGAGAAGCCGATCACCGACGTGGTGAACATCGGTATCGGTGGCTCATTCCTCGGCCCGGAACTGGTCTCGGAGGCCTTGCTGTCCTACGCCCATAAAGGCGTGCGTTGCCACTACCTGGCGAACATCGACGGCAGCGAGTTCCACGAACTGACCATGAAGCTGCGCGCCGAGACCACGCTGTTTATCGTCTCGTCCAAATCCTTCAACACCCTGGAAACCCTGAAAAACGCCCAGGCCGCCCGCGCCTGGTACCTGGCCCAGGGGGGCTCGGAAGCCGAGCTGTATCGCCACTTCATCGCCGTCTCGAGCAACAATGCCGCGGCCGTGGCTTTCGGTATTCGCGAAGAAAACATCTTCCCAATGTGGGACTGGGTCGGTGGGCGCTACTCGCTGTGGTCTGCCATCGGCTTGCCAATTGCCCTGGCTATCGGCATGTCCAACTTCAAGGAACTGCTGTCGGGTGCCTACACCATGGATCAGCACTTCCTGAACGCGCCGTTCGAAGCCAACATGCCCGTGCTGCTGGGCTTGCTGGGGGTGTGGTACGGCAACTTCTGGGGTGCGCAGAGCCATGCGATCCTGCCGTACGACCATTACCTGCGTAACATCACCAAGCATTTGCAGCAGTTGGACATGGAATCCAATGGCAAGAGCGTGCGCCAGGACGGTACGCCAGTGTCCACCGATACCGGCCCGGTGATCTGGGGCGGCGTAGGCTGCAACGGCCAGCACGCTTACCACCAGTTGCTGCACCAAGGGACTCAACTGATCCCGGCCGACTTCATCGTGCCGATCGTCAGCTTCAACCCGGTCTCTGATCATCACCAGTGGCTGTACGCCAACTGCCTGTCCCAGAGCCAGGCGCTGATGCTCGGCAAGACCCGCAGCGAGGCCGAAACCGAGCTGCGTGAGAAGGGCCTGCCGGAAGCCGAAGTACAGAAGCTGGCACCGCACAAGGTGATCCCGGGTAACCGTCCGAGCAACACCCTGGTGGTCGAGCGCATCAGCCCGCGTCGCCTTGGCGCGCTGGTGGCTATGTATGAACACAAGGTGTTCGTGCAGAGCGTGGTGTGGGGCATCAATGCCTTTGACCAATGGGGCGTTGAACTGGGCAAGGAGTTGGGCAAAGGCGTGTACAACCGCCTGACCGGCGCCGAAGAAACCTTGGCCGAAGATGCTTCGACCCAGGGCTTGATCAACTACTTCCGTGGTCGTCACCGCGGCTGAAGCCGTTCATTCAAGGCCAACGTGCGTTTGGACGTTGGCCTTGAACCCTCCCGCCCCAGGGTGCATCTTTATGACTTGTCGCAAAAACAAGAATAAGGAGCGCTCATGTTCGATATCAGCACCTTTCCCACCGCCGATGCCGTCCGCCGGGCTGCGCAACTCAGTCAAGAGGACTACCAGCGCCTCTATCGCCAATCCATCGACCAGCCAGACACCTTCTGGGCCGAACAGGCCAAGGGCTTTCTCGACTGGATAAAACCTTGGCACAACGTCCAGCAGTCAGACATCCACACCGGTGCCGCCCAATGGTTTGCCGGTGGCCAATTGAACGTCAGCTACAACTGCATCGACCGCCACCTGGCGCAACGCGCCGATCAGCCGGCCTTCATCTGGGAAGGCGATGATCCGTCAAAATCCTGCACGATTACTTACCGTCAACTGCACCAAAACGTCAGCCGCCTGGCCAATGTGTTGAAAAGCCGTGGCGTGAACAAAGGTGATCGCGTGTGCATCTACATGCCGATGATCCCCGAGGCGGCCTACGCCATGCTGGCCTGCACGCGAATTGGCGCAGTGCACTCGGTGGTGTTTGGTGGTTTCTCTCCTGACGCCCTGCGCGACCGCATCCTCGACGCTGATTGCCGCACCGTGATCACCGCCGACGAGGGCGTACGCGGTGGCAAGCCCGTGGCGTTGAAACAGAACGTCGACAAAGCCCTGGCCAGTTGCCCGAACGTCAGCACGGTACTGGTGGTGGAGCGCACCGGGGCGGGCGTGAATTGGCACGAGGGCCGCGACCTCAAGTACCAAGCTGCCCTGGACGCCGCCAGCGACAACTGCCCACCCGAGCCGATGGACGCTGAAGACCCGCTGTTCATCCTCTATACCTCCGGCAGCACCGGCAAACCCAAAGGCGTGTTGCACACCACCGCTGGCTACCTGCTGCAAGCGGCGATGACCTTCAAGTACGTGCTCGATTACCAAGAAGGCGAAGTGTTCTGGTGCACCGCCGACGTGGGCTGGGTCACCGGCCACAGCTATATCGTCTACGGCCCGCTGGCCAATGGCGCCACCTCGCTGATGTTCGAAGGCGTGCCGAGTTATCCGGACAGTTCGCGCTTCTGGCAGGTCATCGATAAACACCAGGTGAATATCTTCTACACAGCACCCACCGCCTTGCGCGCCCTGATGCGTGAAGGACACGGCCCGCTGCAGAGCACATCGCGCGCCAGCCTGCGCCTGCTGGGCAGCGTAGGTGAGCCGATCAACCCGGAAGCCTGGGACTGGTATTTCAACGCCGTCGGCGAACAGCGCTGCCCGATTGTCGATACCTGGTGGCAGACCGAAACCGGCGGCATCATGCTCAGCCCGCTGGTCAGCGCCCAGCGCATCAAACCGGGCTGCGCGACACAGCCCATGTTCGGCGTACAACCGGTGTTGCTCGATGAACATGGCAAGGAAATCAGTGGCGCCGGCAGTGGTGTACTCGCCATCAGATCAAGCTGGCCGGGGCAGATTCGCAGCGTCTACGGCGACCCGCAGCGCATGATCGACACCTACTTCAAGCCCTACCCCGGCTACTACTTCACCGGGGATGGCGCACGGCGCGATGAAGACGGCGACTACTGGATCACCGGGCGGATCGACGATGTGATCAACGTCTCGGGCCATCGCATCGGCACCGCTGAAGTGGAGAGCGCCCTGGTGCTGCATGATCAGGTCGCCGAAGCCGCCGTGGTGGGCTACCCCCACGACGTCAAGGGCCAGGGCATCTACGCCTTTGTCACCCCCATGAATGGCGTCGAACCCAGCGACGCGTTGAAAAAGCACCTGCTGGAGTTGGTCAGCAAGGAGATTGGCAGCTTCGCCAAACCGGAATTGATCCAATGGGCCCCTGCCCTGCCGAAAACCCGCTCCGGCAAGATCATGCGGCGCATCTTGCGCAAGATCGCCTGTAACGAACTGGACAGCCTGGGCGACACCTCGACCCTGGCAGACCCCAGCGTGGTGGACGGTTTGATCGACAAACGCCTCAACCGATAGCGCCAGGATTATCCCCGGCCTGTGCAGGCCGGGGTTAGCTGTTAAACTTCGCGCCCCATTTTTTATTGACCCTTACCCAAGGCGCGCTCCATGACTCCCTTGAATCAGGCGCTGCGCGCCGCCCTCGATCACCGCCAAGACCTGATCAACACGCTGCACGCCCAGGGTACGGACTGCTATCGGCTGTTTCACGGCAGCCAGGAAGGCGCCGGTGGCTTGACCATCGACCGCTACGGTCCGCAATTGCTGGTACAAAGCTTCCACCAGTCCCTGGAAACGGCAGACCTGCTGGACCTGCACCAACTGATCAACCAATACATGGGCCTGGAATTGTTGCTGGTGTACAACGACCGTGCCCGCGGCAACTCGCGCATCGACCGCGAAGACACGGTGTACCGCGCGGAGCCTGGCGCATTGGAAGACCTGGTCGGCCACGAGTGGGGCCTCAACTACCGTGTGCGTGGGCGCCACGCCGGGCAAGACCCACTGCTGTTCCTCGACCTGCGCAACACCCGGGGCTGGGTCAAGGACCACAGCGCCGGCAAAAGCGTGCTGAACCTGTTCGCCTATACCTGCGGTGTAGGTTTGAGCGCGGCAGCGGGCGGCGCACGCGAGGTGTGCAACCTGGATTTTGCCGAGGGCAACCTGGCAGTAGGGCGTGAAAACGGCCAGCTCAACCCGCAGTTGCCGAGCATGGAGTTTGTACAGTCCGATTACTTCCCGGCGATTCGCCAACTGGCGGGCCTGCCCATCACCCAGCGGCGCGGGCAGAAGCTGCCGAGCTATCCACGCCTGGAGCAGCGCCAGTACGACCTGGTACTGCTCGATCCTCCCGCCTGGGCCAAGAGCGCTTTCGGCACTGTCGACCTGTTGCGCGACTATCAAAGCCTGCTCAAACCCGCACTGCTGACCACCGCCGACAATGGCGTGCTGATTTGCTGCAACAACCTGGCAAAGGTCAGCATGGAGGACTGGCGTGAACAGGTGCTGCGCTGCGCAGAAAAAGCCGGGCGCCCGGTGCGCGAATGGCAGGTTATGACACCCGGAGCCGACTTTCCCTCCAGGGACCAACAGCCTCCGCTGAAGACGCTGATCCTGCATTTGTAGGAAGTTTCCCAGCGCCCACGGTTCTTCGGAACCGAATTCCCGTGCCATACTCCAAGGCACTCTCGTTCGACATAGATGGCGTTCACCCATGCCCAAAGGATTGATCCGCGCCGTAGGCGCCTTGTTGACCGCCCTTGCTTTGTACAGCTTGCTGGGCTTTCTGATATTACCCGGCATCGCCCTTCGCATTGCCAACCAACAGTTGGCCAATTACGCCACGGTGCCGTCGCGAATCGAGCGCATCGAGCTCAACCCCTTCAGCCTGGAACTGACGCTGTGGGGCCTGAAGATCGGTGAGCCAGGCAAAGAGCAAGTAGGTTTCGAACGCCTCTACGCCAACCTGCAGATCGACAGCCTCTGGACCCGCGCCCTGCACTTGGCCGATGTGCAACTGGACAAGCCCAAGACCGAACTGCTGTTCGACAAGTCCGGCCAACTGAACCTGGCGCAGTTGTTCAAACTGCCACCGAGCGAGCCAACCCCGGACGATCCCGATGCCAAGCCGTTCCCACTGCGTATCGACAGCATCAAGCTGGCGGGCGGTAACCTGCACTTCCAGGACCTGCGCCCCAGCGAGCCCATCGAATTCCTCTACGACGAACTCGACTTCGAGCTGAAAAACCTCAGCACCTTGCCCGACGACAATGCCGACATGACCCTGGTTGCTGCCGGCCCCGAAGGCGGGCAGATCGACTGGAAAGGCAACTTCAGCCTGGTACCGATCACCTCCGAAGGCACCTTGAAGGTTACCGACGGTAAAATGAAAGCCTGGTGGCCGTATGTGCGTGACGCCCTGCCACTGGTGCTGGAAGACGGGGTGCTCAACTTCAGCACTGACTACAAATTCAGCCTGGCCAAAGAGACCGAGCTGAACCTGACCAACACCGCCGCCAGCATCGCCCCCTTTGCTATAAAGGCCCCCGATGGCCGGCCACTGGCACGCCTGGAGCGCCTGGACGTCAGCGAAACCACGGTAGACCTGGCCAAGCAGCAGGTCATTGTCGGCAAAATCCGCAGTAACAAGCTGGAAACCTGGGCCGCCCGTGAGGCCGATGGTCAACTGGATTGGCAGAAGCTGTTCGCCAGCCAACCGAGCAAACCGGCCAAGACTCCGGAACCAACCGCTGCCGACGCGCCGTCGGCACAACCGGCGGCCCCGAGCAAGCCGTGGCAAGTGCTGCTCAAGGACGTGCAACTGCGTAACTATCAGGTGCACCTGGCCGACCGCCAGGCTAAACCTGCGGTCGCGCTGGAACTGGGCCCGTTGAATGTCGACGTACAGAACTTCGACAGCCTCAATCAGAGCCCCTTCGCCTTGAAGGTCGACACCGGCCTGGGTAAGCAAGGCAAGATCCAGGCAACCGGCGAGGTTAACCTCAACCCGGTCAGTGCCAAGCTGAAAGTGAACACCCAGGACATCGACCTGCGGGTCGCCCAGGCCTATATCAGCCCGTTTATTCGCCTGGAATTGCGCAGCGGCATGCTGGGCAGCAACCTGGACGTAAACCTCAAAAGCACCGAGCCATTGGCCCTCCAGGTCACCGGCCGCGCCCAGGTTGACCAGTTGCATACCCTGGACACCCTGAAGACCCGCGACTTCCTCAAGTGGCAGCGCCTGGTGCTAGAGGGCGTGAACTACCAGCACGGCCAAAGCCTGTCGATCGACAAGGTCAACCTGTTGCAGCCGTATGCGCGTTTCATGATCAACGAAGATCGCACCACTAACATCGACGACCTGCTGATTCCGCAGCCGGCCGACAGCGGCAGCAAGTCGGCAGCCAAACCTGCCGCCAGTAACGACAAGCCCCTGGGCATTCATATCGGGCAGATCGCGATCAACGACGGTTCGGCCAACTTTGCCGACTTCAGCCTCACCCCCAACTTTGCCACCGCGATTCAACAGCTCAACGGCCAGATTGGCACCATCGACAGTCGCCAGGCCAAACCGGCCAGCGTCGATATCAAAGGCAAGGTGGACCGTTACGCGCCAGTGACGATCAAAGGCAGCGTGAATCCGTTTGATCCGATGGCCGCGCTGGACATCGCCACCAGCTTCAAGCGTGTCGAGCTGACCAACCTGACGCCTTACTCAGGTAAATTCGCAGGCTTCCGCATCCGCAAGGGCCGCCTGAATCTCGATCTGCACTACGTGATCACCAAAGGCCAATTGAAGGCTGAAAACAAAGTGGTGGTCGAGCAACTGCAGTTGGGTGAAAAAGTCGACAGCTCTGATGCCGTCGACTTACCGATTCGCCTGGCTGTCGCCCTGCTCAAGGACTCCGACGGCAAGATCTCCATCGAACTGCCGGTAAGCGGCGACCTGAACAACCCGCAATTCAGCGTGATGCCGATTGTATGGCAGACCCTGCGCAACCTCGTGGTGCGCGCGGCAACCGCGCCCTTCAAGTTCATTGGTGGGCTGGTCACTGGTGGCGGCTCTGAAGACTTGGGCAATGTGTCGTTCGCCGCAGGCTCCAGTGAACTGAACAAAGACGCCGAAGGCGCCCTGAACACCCTGGCCAAGGCGCTGAAAGAACGCCCTGCCCTGCGTCTGGAAATTGAAGGCACAGCCGCCGCCAGCAGCGACGGGCCGTTCCTGGCCGCACAGCGACTGGAACGTGAATACCAATACAACTATTACAAGATCCTCCAGCGCCGTGGCGACAAAGTCCCGGCCCAGGCCTCGTTGCTTGAGGTGCCGGAGAAGGAAAAAGCACCATTGCTGGAAGGCATCTACCGCACCCGCCTCAAACAGCAACCCCCGGCCGAATGGAAAGACCTGGGCAGCGATGAGCGCTCGGCGAAGCTCAAGGACGGTGTGATTAAGTTCTGGAGTGGCAGTGACGTGCTACTGCGCCAGTTGGGGCAGGACCGAGCCAGCACGATCAAGGATTACCTGGTAGACAAGGGCCAGTTGGAAGATGACCGCGTGTACTTCATTGATGCGCAGCTGGGGCAGGCCGAGAAAGATGGCCGGGTGATCACTCCAATGCACTTGGACGCTGAGTAACTTCTAAGCACCGCCCATCCTAATGTGGGAGCTGGCTTGCCTGCGATAGCATCACCTCGGTGCAACTGAATGACCGAGGTGCCAGCATCGCAGGCAAGCCAGCTCCCACATTTTTTTGGCCTGATCATTCTGTTTCAGCCTGAAATAGAACAGGCCCCGACACAAGTGCCGGGGCCTGTAATGACCACATCCGTGTGGTCGGTCGCATGAACTCCAGAGGTGCGTCAGGTGGATATCTAACTCACCCTAAGCCGCCGCTATTCAGTTCAAACGAAACGTCAGCATTACTCTGCTTTCAGGCCATCGGCCGATACAGCTTTAACGCCTTTGATTTTCTTGGTGATCGCTACAGCCGTTTCTTTCTGCGAAGCGGTCACAGCGGTAGGCGACGACAGGGATACAACACCTTTGTTGGTTTCAACCTTGATGTCGGTGCCAGGAATGCCTTTTTCAGTTACCAGGTCAGCCTTCACTTTGGTAGTGATCCAGGTATCGCTGGTGGTCTCTTTAGCGTCGTGGGCAGCGCCTTTGGTTTTGTCGATGCCGTCAGCTTTGGTAGCGCCGCCAGCCAGCAGGCCGTCAGCAGAAACAGCAGTCACACCTTTGATTTTCTTGGTGATCCCTACAGCCATTTCTTTCTGCGAATCCGAGATAGCTACGTCGGAGGACAGGGAAACCACACCTTTGTTGGTCTCAACCTTGATGTCCGAACCTGGAATGCCTTTTTCGGTCAGCAGGTCAGCTTTGACTTTAGTGGTGATCCAAGTATCCGAAACGCTTTCCTTAGCCTTGGTCGCTTCACCGGCCGCCAAAGTCATAGGGGCTTGGGAAGTCTGAGCAAAGGCTACGTTAGCACCCATGGCCAGGGTCAGAGCGGTAGCAGTAGCGAGAGCGAACTTCTTCATACGAGTAACTCCTGTTTTATTAAAAGTCTGCAGGCGTAAACCTTCATGCTGCAGCGCTACCAGGGATATTGCAGGCAGTGTGCCAACTCGCCGAACAGGTTAAATTCCTTAATAAACAACGAGTTATGAAATGTGTGAATTTTCGAAATCGTGCAACTTGCATGAAGCCCATCGTGCCTGCATGCAAGTTGCGGCTTTTGGGCGGCGCTAAACAGCTGATTCTGCTTCATTTTCTCGCGCCCATAAAAAAAGGACTCCGAGGAGTCCTTTTTTCAGCGTGAAGCCTGCGGGTGATTAAACGCCCGAAGCCTTGGCTGCTGCTACGTCCTTGATGGACAGCTTGATACGGCCGCGGTTGTCCACGTCCAGTACCAGCACTTCCACTTCCTGGCCTTCTTTCAGAATGTCGGTCACTTTCTCAACACGAGCATCGCTCAGCATGGAGATGTGAACCAGACCGTCTTTGCCCGGAAGGATGTTGACGAACGCGCCGAAGTCGACGATGCGCTCAACCTTACCAACGTAGATCTTGCCGATCTCTGCCTCAGCGGTGATACCCAGGACGCGCTGGCGTGCTGCTTCAGCCGCTTCCTTGGTTTCGCCGAAGATCTTGATCGAACCGTCGTCTTCGATGTCGATCGAAGCCTTGGTTTCTTCACAGATCGCACGGATAGTCGCGCCGCCTTTACCGATGACATCACGGATTTTGTCGGTGTCGATTTTCATCGCGATCATGGTCGGAGCATTTTCCGACAGTTCGGTGCGGGACTGACCAATGATCTGGTTCATCTGGCCGAGGATGTTCAGGCGCGCTTCCAGGGCTTGGCCCAGGGCGATTTCCATGATCTCTTCGGTGATGCCTTTGATCTTGATGTCCATCTGCAGCGCGGTCACACCTTTGGCGGTACCAGCTACTTTGAAGTCCATGTCGCCCAGGTGGTCTTCGTCACCCAGGATGTCGGTCAGGATGGCGAACTTCTCGCCTTCTTTAACCAGGCCCATGGCGATACCGGCAACCGGTGCCTTCATTGGCACACCGGCGTCCATCAGAGCCAGGGAAGCACCGCAGACCGAAGCCATGGAGCTGGAACCGTTGGACTCGGTGATTTCCGATACAACACGGATGGTGTACGGGAACACGTCAGCGGCAGGCAGCATGGCCTGAACCGAACGACGGGCCAGACGGCCGTGACCGATTTCGCGACGACCTGCACCGCCCATACGACCACACTCGCCCACCGAGAACGGAGGGAAGTTGTAGTGCAGCATGAAGGGGTCTTTTTTCTCGCCTTCCAGGGTGTCCAGCAGTTGTGCATCACGGGCAGTACCCAGGGTCGCAACGACCAGGGCCTGGGTTTCGCCACGGGTGAACAGCGCCGAACCGTGAGTCTTCGGCAGAACGCCGACTTCGATGTTCAGCGGACGCACGGTGCGGGTGTCGCGACCGTCGATACGTGGCTTGCCGTTAACGATGTTTTCGCGAACGGTGCGGTATTCGATCTCACCGAAAGCAGCTTTGACTTCGCTGGAAGAAGGCTGGCCTTCTTCACCGGACAGCTTGGCCACGACCTGGTCCTTCAGCTCACCCAGGCGAGCATAACGGTCGGCCTTGACGGTGATGGTGTAGGCGTCGGAGATGGCAGCGCCGAACTCGGAGCGGATAGCGCCCAGCAGTTCGGTGGCTTCCGGGGCAGCAGCCCAGGACCAGGTCGGCTTGGCAGCTTCGGCAGCCAATTCTTTAACCGCGTTGATCACAACCTGGAACTCGTCGTGAGCAAACAGTACGGCACCCAGCATCTGGTCTTCGGTCAGCTCTTTGGCTTCCGATTCAACCATCAATACGGCTTCGGACGTACCGGCAACGACCATGTCCAGGCTCGATGCTTTCTGTTGCTCGTAAGTCGGGTTCAGCAGGTAGCCAGTGCTTTCGTGGAACGCAACGCGGGCAGCGCCGATCGGGCCATCGAAAGGAATGCCGGAGATGGCCAGGGCAGCCGAGGTACCGATCATCGCAGCGATGTCCGGATCGGTCTTCTTGCTGGTGGAAACGACGGTGCAGACAACCTGCACTTCGTTCATGAAGCCTTCTGGGAACAGCGGACGGATCGGACGGTCGATCAGTCGGGAAGTCAGGGTTTCTTTTTCGGAAGGACGGCCTTCGCGCTTGAAGAAACCGCCAGGGATCTTACCGGCAGCGTAAGTCTTTTCCTGGTAGTGAACGGACAGAGGGAAGAAGCCCTTGCTCGGGTCAGCGGTCTTGGCGCCAACAACGGTCACCAATACGGTCACGTCGTCGTCAACGGTAACCAGCACTGCGCCGGAGGCTTGACGGGCGATACGGCCTGTCTCGAGGGTAACGGTCGACTGACCGAACTGGAATTTTTTGATAACCGGGTTCACGGTGTCCTACCTTCTTTGTGGCTCTTGGGGGAACTTGTCTTCTTGCGAAATTCTTGGGCAATGCCGGGAATCGGCCCGACGCTCGTCCAGGGTAAAACGTGTATCCAGATAAAACTTGAGGCTGGGAGCCTACCACGGGCCAACGGGAATCCCGATGACACGCGGCAGACAACCAACCTCTAGCGCAATCGCTTATTAGCGACGCAGACCCAGGCGACCGATCAGAGTCTGATAACGACCCAGATCCTTGCCTTTCAGGTAGTCCAGCAGCTTACGGCGCTGGTTTACCATGCGGATCAGACCACGACGGGAGTGGTGGTCTTTACCGTTGGCCTTGAAGTGACCTTGCAGTTTGTTGATGTTGTGGGTCAGCAGTGCAACTTGCACTTCTGGCGAACCAGTGTCACCAACAGCTTGCTGATAGTCAGCTACGATTTGTGCTTTTTCTTGAACGTCGAGAGCCATGAGGCAATCCTTTTTTCAGGAAACCACCCAAAGGGCAGTTTCAACAGGCCAGGGACAAATCCCTGTATCTAAAAATGAGTGTTGACCATGCCTGTTAACAGCCACACTCGTTCGGTCATTCTGACCGAATCAGCCGACGCGGCGCGATGCGCCCGTCTTCGCTCACTTCACCGATACCGATAAAGCGACCGTTATGATCCTGTACTCGCACCATGCCGAATTTCGGGGCATCCGGGGCGCGTACCGGCTGGCCGTTGAGCCAGTAGAACGCGCTGTGCTCCGAGAAGTGCAGCAATGGCCAATCCAGCAAACCGCTGTCCGATGGCATCAGGAAGCGATCAACCGCTTCGTTGCCGCCTTCGGCGTGCACTGCCTCGAGCTCTTCCAGCGTGACCGTCTGGGCCAAGGTGAAAGGTCCGGCTTGTGTACGTCGCAGTTCGGCAACGTATGCGCCACAGCCAAGTTGCTCACCAATATCTTCCACCAGGGTACGGATATAGGTGCCTTTGCTGCAGTCCACGGCCAAACGGGCAGTGTCGCCTTCACAAGCGAGCAATTCCAAGCGCGCAATAGTAACAGAACGCGGTTCGCGCTCCACTACTTCGCCCGCACGTGCCAGCTTGTAAAGTGGCTGGCCATCGCGCTTGAGTGCCGAGTACATCGGCGGTATCTGACTGATTTGCCCACGAAAAGCGGGTAAGGCAGCTTCGATATCCGCACGACCAACGGTCACGTCGCGAACCTGCAAAACATCACCTTCGGCATCTGCCGTGGTGGTGGTCTTGCCCAGTTGCATCAGGGTTTCATAACCCTTGTCGGAATCAAGCAGGTATTGCGAAAACTTGGTGGCCTCGCCAAAGCACAACGGCAATACACCGGTGGCCAATGGATCAAGGCTGCCGGTATGCCCGGCCTTCTCGGCATTGAGCAGCCAGCGAACCTTCTGCAACGCGGCATTGGAGGTAAAACCAATGGGTTTGTCGAGCAGAATGATGCCACTGACGTTGCGACGGATACGTTTGACCTGAGCCACCGCTTACTCCTTGGCGTCTTCAGGTGTGGACGGATGCTGGCTGTCTTCAGCCACGGCACGTTCGATCAGGGCCGACAGGTGCGCGCCACGCACGACGCTTTCGTCGTAATGGAAGTGCAGCTGCGGAACGCTGCGCAGCTTCATTTCACGGGCCAACTGCATCCGCAGGAAACCTGCGGCGGAGTTGAGCACCTTGATGCTTTGCGCGATTTCTTCGCTGTTGTCCTGCCCCATCACGGTGATGAAGATCTTGGCGTGACCCACGTCACGGCTCACTTCAACAGCGGTAATGGTGACCAGGCCAACGCGTGGGTCTTTGACTTCGCGGCGGATCAGTTGGGCCAGCTCACGCTGCATCTGATCGCCGATACGCTGGGTACGGCTGTATTCTTTTGCCATGTCTTGTTACCTGTTACTGCCACACGGTGAAACCCGTGGGGTCTGAAAGCGGCAAACGCCCGGCCTGACAAAAGCCAGACCGGGCGTTGCGTTTAGAGTCCTGACGCTGTGCGGGGCATCTGCATGCCCACACGCTGCGCGGCTCCTGAAGTGCGCGAGTTAGAGGCTGCGAGCAACCTGAACCTTCTCGAAGACTTCGATCTTGTCGCCAACCTTGACGTCGTTGTAGCTCTTGACGCCGATACCGCATTCCATGCCGGCACGTACTTCGGCAGCGTCATCCTTGAAGCGGCGCAGGGATTCCAGCTCGCCTTCGAAGATAACGATGTCTTCACGCAGTACACGGATTGGACGGTTACGGTACACAGTGCCTTCAACCACCATACAGCCGGCGATCGCACCGAATTTCGGCGAGCGGAACACATCACGCACCTCGGCGATACCCAGGATGTTCTCCCGGACGTCACTGCCAAGCATGCCGGTAAGGGCCTTCTTGACGTCTTCGATGATGTCGTAGATGACGTTGTAGTAACGCATGTCCAGGCCTTCCTGCTCGACGATCTTGCGAGCGCCAGCATCGGCACGCACGTTGAAGCCGAACAGTACAGCGTTGGAGGCCAGTGCCAGGTTGGCGTCGGATTCGGTGATACCACCGACACCGCCACCGACAACACGCACTTGCACTTCGTCGTTACCCAGGCCGTTCAAGGCACCGTTCAACGCTTCGAGGGAACCACGAACGTCAGACTTGAGGACGATGTTAAGCGTCTTCTTCTCTTCCTGGCCCATGTTCTCGAAGATGTTTTCCAGCTTGCCGGCGTGAGCACGGGCCAGCTTGACTTCGCGGAACTTGCCTTGACGGAACAGAGCCACTTCACGGGCTTTCTTCTCGTCAGCCACTACGCTCATCTCGTCGCCAGCGTCCGGCGTGCCGTCCAGGCCGAGAATCTCGACTGGGATGGCAGGACCTGCTTCCTTGATTGGCTTGCCGTTCTCGTCGAGCATGGCACGTACACGGCCGTAGTTCGAACCGACCAGCACCATGTCGCCTTGGCGCAGGGTACCGTCTTGAACCAGCACGGTGGCAACCGGGCCACGGCCCTTGTCGAGACGGGACTCAACCACGACGCCACGGCCAGGAGCCGATGGAGTAGCGGTCAGTTCCAGGACTTCAGCTTGCAACAGCACCGCTTCGAGCAGTTCGTCAACGCCGGTACCCATTTTCGCCGAGACCGATACGAATGGCGTCTCGCCACCCCATTCCTCGGACGTCACGCCGTGAACCGACAGTTCGCTACGGATGCGATCGAGATCGGCGCCCGGCTTGTCGATTTTGTTCACGGCAACGACCAGAGGAACACCGGCAGCCTTGGCGTGCTGGACAGCTTCAATGGTCTGCGGCATTACGCCGTCGTCCGCTGCAACCACCAGGATCACGATGTCGGTCGCCTTGGCACCACGGGCACGCATTGCGGTAAACGCGGCGTGACCTGGGGTGTCGAGGAAGGTGACCATTCCGCGCTCGGTTTCAACGTGGTATGCACCGATGTGCTGGGTAATACCACCGGCTTCGCCCGCGGCAACCTTGGCACGACGGATGTAGTCGAGCAGGGAAGTCTTACCGTGGTCAACGTGGCCCATTACGGTCACAACCGGCGCACGGGAAACTGCCTCGCCTTCAAACTTCAGGGACTCGGCCAGGGAATCTTCCAGGGCGGTGTCGCTGACCAGGGTCACTTTGTGGCCCAGCTCTTCAGCAACCAACTGGGCAGTTTCCTGGTCCAGTACCTGGTTGATCGTGGCTGGGGTGCCCAGCTTGAACATGAACTTGATGATTTCAGCAGCCTTGACCGACATCTGCTGGGCCAGATCGCCCACAGTGATGGTCTCGCCGATCTTCACTTCACGCACGACAGGGCCGGTTGGGCTCTGGAAACCGTGGGCGTTGCGTTTCTTCAGCTTGGCTTTGCCGCGACCACCACGACGGAAGCCATCGCTTTCTTCGTCGGTAGTACGTGGGGCAACACGTGGCGCAGGCGCTTTCTCTTTGACCGAGGCGCGGTGCGGAGCGTTTTTACGCTCGCCATCGCCACCACCACCGCGACGATTGTTATCGTCAGCACGTGGTTTGTCCGGACGACGAGGTTCGTCGCGCTTGCGGGCGTCTGCTGCAGGAGCAGGCGCGGCGGCAGCCGGGGCAGCCTCACGCACAGCTTCAACAGGGGCGGCGACCGCGTCAGTGGCAGCAGGTTGCGCAGCAGCAGGCTGGCGACGCGCTTCTTCTTCGGCGCGACGCTTGGCTTCTTCTTCAGCCTTCTGACGTGCAGCATTTTCTACTGCGCGACGTTCTTCCAGCTCGCGTTTGCGCTCGGCTTCGATTTCTTCCGGGCTGCGCTGTACGAAGACTTTCTTCTTGCGTACTTCAACGCTGATGCTCTTGCTACCCGCAACCCGCAGGGTGCTGGTGGTTTTGCGCTGCAATGTAATCTTGCGCGGTTCTTCCACTTTCGCCTTGTGGCTGCTCTTCAAGTGAGTCAGCAAAGACTGCTTCTCACTATCGCTCACACCTTCATCGGCGGCGGTGTGCGGCAGACCTGCCTCACGCATCTGCTGCAACAGGCGCTCTACCGGTGTTTTGACCTCATCGGCCAGTTGTTTCACCGTGACTTGCGTCATGCACTTCTCTCCTCAGGCCGCGCCTAATTACTCGAACCAATGGGCTCGGGCGGCCATGATCAACTTGCCGGCACGATCTTCGTCAATGCCGTCGATGTCGAGCAGATCGTCAATAGACTGCTCGGCCAGGTCTTCGCGGGTAATTACGCCGCGCACCGCCAGTTCCATCGCCAAATCCTTGTCCATACCCTCAAGCGAGAGCAGGTCTTCGGCCGGATGGGCGTCTGCCAGCTTTTCCTCAGTAGCGATGGCTTTAGTCAACAAACGATCCTTGGCCCGAGCGCGGAGCTCGTTGACGATATCTTCGTCAAAGCCGTCGATGTTGAGCATTTCTTCCAACGGTACGTAGGCAATCTCTTCCAGGCTGGTGAAGCCTTCATCTACCAGCACCTGTGCCAGCTCTTCATCGACTTCCAACTCTTCGATGAAGTTGCGCAGGATGTCACCGGTTTCAGCTTGCTGCTTAGCCTGGATGTCCGATTCGGTCATCACGTTCAGGGTCCAACCGGTCAGTTGGCTGGCCAGACGCACGTTCTGACCACCACGACCAATGGCCTGAGCCAGATTGTCTGCGCCAACGGCGATGTCCATTGCATGGGCATCTTCGTCAACGATAATTGCCGCCACTTCAGCTGGCGACATGGCGTTGATCACGAACTGCGCCGGGTTATCGTCCCACAGGACGATGTCCACACGCTCACCGCCCAATTCGCCCGACACTGCCTGGACGCGCGAACCGCGCATACCGATGCAAGCGCCTTGCGGGTCGATGCGTTTGTCCTTGGAGCGGACCGCGATCTTGGCACGCGAACCCGGGTCACGGGACGCCGCCATCACTTCGATCAGGCCTTCGGCGATTTCCGGCACTTCGATACGGAACAGCTCGATCAGCATTTCCGGCGCGGTACGCGACAGGATCAACTGCGGGCCGCGGTTCTCGGTGCGGATTTCCTTGAGCAGCGCACGCAGACGCACGCCGACACGGAAGGTTTCGCGAGAGATGATGTCTTCGCGGGCCAGCAACGCTTCGGCGTTGTTGCCCAGGTCAACGATCACGTTATCGCGGGTAACTTTCTTTACGGTGCCAGAGATGATTTCACCCAGGCGTTCGCGATAGGCGTCAACGACTTGAGCGCGCTCGGCTTCGCGAACCTTCTGCACGATGACCTGCTTGGCGGTCTGTGCAGCAATACGGCCGAATTCGATCGACTCGATCTTTTCTTCGACAACATCGCCAACCTGGGCGCCCGGATGCGTTTGCGCAACCTTGCTTGGCCAGGTTTCGATGGCCGGATCATCAAGATCGTCCTCTTCGACCACCGTCCAACGACGGAAAGTCTCATAGGCACCGGTGTGGCGGTTGATTTCCACACGCAGATCTACTTCGTCTTCAAAACGTTTCTTGGTAGCAGTGGCCAGGGCCAGCTCCAACGCTTCAAAAATCACGCTTGCCGGTACACCCTTTTCATTGGATACCGACTCAACAACCAGCAGTACTTCTTTGCTCATCGTACGCCTCGCCTTTCGCAAGCCATTGGATCCGCGGGATCCGCGTCTCAGTCAAAACTGGGAATAATGTTGGCCTTGTCGATCATATCGATCGGCAACAGGAACTCGTGGTCTTCTACCTGCACCACGACATCCTGCTCTTCTACACCGCGCAGAAGGCCCTGAAAGTTGCGTCGCCCTTCAAAGGGGGAACGCAGCTTGATCTTCACTTGTTCACCGGCATATTTAGCAAACTGCTCGATAGTGAACAGTGGGCGTTCCATGCCTGGCGAGGAAACTTCAAGGGTGTATTCAACGGAGATTGGATCTTCAACATCCAGCACACCGCTGATCTGACGGCTGACAATGGCACAATCGTCCACCAGCACGCCGCCCTCTTTATCGATATAAACGCGCAACATTGAGTGGCGACCTTGAGCCGAAAACTCAATACCCCAGCATTCATAGCCTAGGGCCACGACCACCGGGGCCAACAAGGCCTGCAACTCTTCTAGCTTGCTCGACACCTGAACCCCCTCGTGCATGTATGTGCATGCTGTGCAAAATAAAAAAATGGGCGAAACGCCCATCCTTGAAACGCCGTCGAACAGCGGCGTTGAAAGTGTCCAGCTAACAAAAAGCCCCTTAAAAGGGGCTCCGCTAAAACTGGTTGCGGGGGCCGGATTTGAACCGACGACCTTCGGGTTATGAGCCCGACGAGCTACCAGACTGCTCCACCCCGCGACAAAGCTGGGGCGGAAGTATACGACCGATCCCTTACAGGGTCAATGTAACCTTCCACCTACAAGAAAGCCCGCAACAGCGGGCTCTCCTGATAATTGGTACCGAGAAGGGGACTCGAACCCCTACACCCTATGGGCACAACCACCTCAAGGTTGCGTGTCTACCAATTCCACCACCTCGGCAATACAGCGCTTACAACCCTTCTTACTTCTGCTCTTGAGCTGGAGGTACGTCAGTCGCTGGAGTAGCCGACTTTTGCTCTTGAAGCACCGGGACATCATCAGAAGCCGGTTTTGCTTTTGGAACTTCCAACACCGCTGGGTTTGGCAAACCTACTTGAGTCAGCACATGAGCTTTCTCTTTAGCAAAGTAACCTAACCCTAAGCTGGTTATGAAGAAACCTGCGGCAAGTATAGCAGTAAACTTACTAAGAAAGGTAGAGGAACCTTGGCTTCCGAACACAGTATTTGAAGCACCTGCACCGAAAGACGCACCAGCATCCGCACCTTTACCCTGTTGCAACAAAACCAGAGCAACTACGCTCAGGGCAGCCAACAGATGAAAAACGACTACGACTGTTTCCAGCATTTTTTCAGTTTCCCGCGGCGCGACAGATCGCACCGAACTCATCTGCATTCAGGGAAGCTCCACCAATGAGCCCCCCATCGATATCCGGCATGCCGAACAGTTCGACCGCATTGGCCGCCTTCACGCTGCCGCCGTATAGAAGCCGCACACCTTGTGCGACTTCAGAATTCTCTGCCGCCAACTGCGCGCGGATGGCTGCGTGCACATCCTGCGCCTGTTGCGGTGTAGCAGTCAGCCCGGTGCCAATGGCCCAGACCGGCTCGTAAGCAATGACCGCCTTGGCAAATGCACCAACACCCAGCTCCTCGATGATGCTGCCCAGCTGACGCGAGACAACTTCAAGAGTCTTGCCCGATTCGCGCTGCTCAAGGGTCTCCCCTATGCACAACACCGGAATCAAGCCACAAGCCTGTGCTGCGGCGAACTTGCGGTTGAGCGTCCCATCCCGCTCGCCCATCATCTGGCGACGCTCGGAGTGCCCGACAAGCACATAGGAACAACCCGCATCAACCAGCTGACTCGGCGAAATCTCGCCGGTCAACGCACCTTGCATCGGTTCCACCGCAGAGTTCTGCGCGCCGACCTGAATCGACTTACCCTTCAAGCCATCAACCACTTGGTTGATATGCAAGCAAGGCGGGAACACCGCGACGTCAACACCGCTAGGCAAGGCCAAGTGACGAAGGCCGTTGATCAGCTCAGCGACACTGGCGCGGGTACCGTGCATCTTCCAGTTACCAGCTACCATAGTGCGACGCATGCTGTACCCCGTCGGTCAAAGTGGGCGCAGATGTTACCCAACCACATCACCACTGGCAAGCCGAATTCAGGCGCAAACTTCAGTTACCAGCTTTGCCAGGTCTTCGGCATGGCCGCGAACCTGTGTTTCGTCCTCACCTTCGACCATCACGCGCACCAGCGGCTCTGTGCCGGACTTGCGCAGCAACACGCGCCCGCGCCCCGCCATTGCCTGGGTCACGCGCTCGCAAGCCTCTTTGACAGCAGGGTGCTCGATGGGGTTTTCGCCACCGGCAAAACGCACATTGAGCAGCACTTGCGGACACTTGCGCAGGGCTTGGCGTGCCTGGGCCAGGCTCTCCTCGCGGCGACGCAGGGCCAGCAGCACCTGTAGCGCGGCGATGATAGCGTCACCCGTGGTGGTGTGCTGGAAGCAGACCACATGCCCGGAGTTCTCGCCACCAACCAACCAGTTACGCTCCAGCAGCTCGGCGATCACATAGCGGTCACCGACATTGGCGCGAATAAAGGGAATCCCCAGTTCTGCCAACGCCAACTCCAGCCCGAGATTACTCATCAAGGTGCCGACCACGCCACCTTGCAGCTTGTTACGCTCATGCAGGTCACGGGCAATGATGAACAACAGGTCATCACCATCCACGATCGTGCCGGTGTGATCCACCATCAGCACGCGGTCGCCATCACCATCAAAAGCGATGCCCAGGTCCGCATGCTCAGCCAGCACTGCAGCCTGCAGCTGCTCCATGTGGGTTGAACCGCAGTTGTCGTTGATGTTCAAGCCGTTGGGCTGAGCCGACAGCACGGTGACCTGTGCGCCCAACTCCTTGAAGACGCTCGGCGCCACCTTGTAGGTCGCACCATGGGCGCAATCGACAACAATCTTCAAGCCTGCGAAATTGGTGCTGCTCGGAACGCTGCTTTTACAGAATTCGATATAGCGACCTGACGCGTCGTTAATGCGCGACACCTTGCCCAACTTGCTGGACTCAACCACCGTCATCGGCGCATCCAGCAGCTCCTCGATCATCAACTCGATCTCGTCAGGCAGCTTGGTGCCCTGCCCCGAGAAAAACTTGATGCCGTTGTCATCATGAGGATTGTGGGAGGCGCTGATCACAATACCGGCTTCGGCGTGAAAGGTACGCGTGAGGTAAGCGATTGCCGGCGTGGGCATAGGGCCCAACAGCATCACATCGGCCCCGGCGGCGGACAATCCGGCCTCCAGCGCAGACTCAAACATGTAGCCCGAAATACGGGTGTCCTTGCCCACCAGGATGCGACACGCGCCCATACTGCGGAACGCCATGCCTGCCGCCCAACCCAGCTTGAGCATGAAATCAGGAGTGATCGGGAATTCGCCGACCCGACCACGAATGCCGTCGGTGCCAAAATATTTTTTAGTCATAAGTGCTCCATCATTCTTATTCGGCTGATTCTACAGCAGCGAGCATGCGCACCACATCGACCGTTTCGGCGACATCATGCACACGCAAAATACGTGCGCCCTTGGTCACGGCAAGCGCCGCAAGCGCCAGGCCGCCATACAGGCGTTCGCCGACCGGGCGATTCAGGGCGAGCCCTATCATGCTCTTGCGCGAAACACCGACCAACAGCGGGCGACCAAGGGCATGCAAGGCTTCCATGTGTTTGAACAGGCTTAGATTGTGCTGCAGGGTCTTGGCAAAGCCAAACCCCGGATCGAGGATGATCTGCTCAGGCGCAATACCCACAGCCACACATTGGGCAATCCTCTCAGCAAGAAACCCACTCACCTCGCCGACCAGATCGTCGTAGTGCGGATTGTCCTGCATGTTGCCGGGCTCACCCAGCATATGCATCAGACAGACGGGCAGGCCAGTTGCGGCGGCCGCATCAAGGGCTCCATCACGCTGCAGCGAACGCACATCGTTGATCAACCCAGCCCCCAGCCGCGCGGTTTCGCGCATCACTGCCGGGGTGGAGGTGTCTACCGAGATGATGACATCCAGCTCACGGGCAATACGTTCGACCACGGGCGCCACCCGCTCCAGCTCCTCCAAAGGAGAAACAACGCGGGCACCGGGGCGGGTCGATTCCCCACCCACATCAATCAGCGTCGCACCGGCAGCCACCATCGCCTCGGCATGACGCAACGCGGCATCCAACTGGCTGAACCGGCCACCATCGGAAAAGGAGTCAGGGGTTACATTGAGGATGCCCATGACATGCGTCCGGGCCAAATCAAGAACCCGGTTGCCGCAAGGCAACCGGGTAGAGGACAAAGCAGAAGTCATTTCAAACCTTAGTGATCAGCTGCCGGGCCGCCGATAGGCGTTTCAGGGCGCTCATTCTGCACCACAGGCGGAGTGCCCGAAGTACCCGAACCACCTTCCCAGTCGCGCGGCTCACGCGGCGTACGGCCCGACATGATGTCGTCGATCTGGTCGGCATCGATGGTTTCGTACTTCATCAACGCATCAGCCATGGCGTCCAGCTTGTCACGGTTGTCCGTCAGGATCTGCTTGGCCGTGCCGTAGCACTGATCAATGATGCTGCGAACCTCGGAGTCGATCAGCTTGGCTGTCTCACCCGAGAAGCTGGCGCTTTGCCCACCGCCGCCACGCCCCAGGAACACTTCGCCTTCTTCTTCGGCGTACATCAATGGGCCGAGTTTTTCCGACAGACCCCACTTGGTCACCATGTTTCGTGCGATCTGGCTGGCACGCATGATGTCGTTGGAGGCGCCAGTGGTCACACCGTCGAATCCAAGGGTCATTTCTTCAGCAATACGGCCGCCATACAGCGAGCAGATCTGGCTGATCAGCGCACGCTTGGAGAGGCTGTAGCGATCCTCTTCCGGCAGGAACATGGTCACACCCAGCGCCCGACCACGCGGGATGATCGACACTTTGTAGACGGGGTCATGCTCTGGCACAACGCGACCTACAATGGCATGACCTGCCTCGTGATAAGCGGTGTTCTGCTTCTCTTTCTCGGACATGACCATGGATTTGCGCTCGGCGCCCATCATGATCTTGTCTTTCGCCAATTCGAACTCTTTCATTTCAACGATGCGCTTGCCAGTACGGGCAGCGAACAGCGATGCCTCGTTCACCAGGTTCGCCAAATCAGCACCGGAGAAACCGGGAGTACCACGGGCGATCACAGCCGGTGCCACGTCGTCACCCATTGGCACCTTGCGCATGTGCACTTTCAGGATCTGCTCACGACCGCGGATATCCGGCAGGCCGACCACAACCTGACGGTCGAAACGGCCCGGACGCAGCAACGCAGGGTCCAAAACGTCGGGACGGTTGGTTGCGGCGATGACGATAATGCCGTCATTCATCTCGAAACCATCCATCTCTACCAGCAATTGGTTGAGGGTCTGCTCACGCTCATCGTGACCACCACCCATGCCAGCGCCACGATGGCGACCAACGGCATCGATTTCGTCGATGAAGATGATGCATGGCGCGTGCTTCTTGGCCTGCTCGAACATATCGCGAACACGGCTGGCGCCGACGCCGACAAACATCTCGACAAAGTCAGAACCGGAAATCGTGAAGAAAGGCACCTTGGCTTCGCCGGCAATCGCCTTGGCCAGCAAGGTTTTACCGGTACCCGGTGGGCCCACCATCAGCACACCGCGAGGAATACGGCCACCCAGGCGCTGGAACTTACCCGGATCACGCAGGAACTCGACCAACTCACCGACTTCTTCCTTGGCTTCGTCGCAACCCGCAACGTCAGCCAGGGTAGTCTTCACCTGGTCCTCGGAGAGCAGGCGCGCCTTGCTCTTGCCGAAGCTCATCGGCCCGCCCTTGCCCCCCGCACCGCCTTGCATCTGGCGCATGAAGAACATGAACACGGCGATAATCACCAGGATCGGGAAGCTGGCCACCAGGAGCTGGGTCCAGATGCTTTGCTGTTCAGGCTGCTTGCCTTCCACAATGACCTTGTTATCCACCAGGTCACCGATGAGACCGTTGTCCTGAATGGCAGGACGAATGGTCTTGAAGCTGTCGCCATCGTTGCGCTTACCGGTAATCACGTAGCCATCAACCGCTACGCGCTCGACCTTGCCATCCTTAACTTGCTGGATGAAGTCGGAATAGTTGAGGGTCTGCGGCTCGTTAGGGCTGGAGAAGTTGTTCATCACCGTCACCAGGACAGCCGCGATGATCAACCACAGGATCAGATTCTTTGCCATATCGTTCAATTAACTACCCTCTGAAGCAAGCTCCGCTACTGGCGCGCGCTTCGCATGATATTCACCGGCCTAACTTACTACATTACCTACAACTCTGGCAGGCGCCGTCTGTAACCCTTTGTGAAACTTTGACTACACAATATTCGTAAAGCTTCGTGACGAAAGCGATATAAAAAAACCTATCGCCCCTCTCGAATTTCTCAAAAACGCTCTTCACTTGCCGCGCCTTCGACGCCGCGGTAGCCACGGCACAGCAGATACTGCTCCCTGGACCGGTCACGGGACGAGTCCGGCTTGCGGGTCTGTACCTTGTCGAACAACTTGCGAATGTTCTTGTGGTACTCGTCGAAACCTTCGCCCTGGAAGACCTTCACCAGGAAATCCCCCCCCGGACGTAACACCCGACCTGCCAAATCCAGCGCCAGTTCACACAGGAACATGGCACGCGGCATATCAACAGCCGGTAATCCACTCATATTGGGGGCCATGTCGGAAATCACAAGGTCTACCTGCGAATTTCCCACAGCCTCCAGGATCTCGGCCAATACCTTGTCTTCGGTGAAATCGCCGTGAACAAAGGTGACGTCAGGGATGCTGTCCATCTCGAGGATGTCCGAAGCGATCAATCGACCTTGCCCACCAATCAGACGACTGGTCACCTGGGACCAGCCACCGGGGGCCGCGCCGAGATCAATAACGCTCATGCCTGGACGAATCAATTTGTCCTTGTCCTGGATCTCCAGCAGCTTGTAGCTGGCCCGGGAACGATAGCCGTCCTTTTGCGCCTTTTTGACGTAAGGATCATTGAAATGTTCTTGTAGCCACTTAAGGCTGGTTTTGGAACGGGCCACGGGCCACCTCGAAAAAATAAAACGGGTCGTGATTAACTGGGCGGTCCCGGACTCGCTCGGGTAAACTGGCCGCCGCTTTTTACAAGATCAGACGCAGGGGTCAGATTATGCCGCTCACTCAAGAGCAGAAGAAACAGTACAAATCCATTGGCCACCATCTGAAACCAGTTCTGATTGTGGCAGACAACGGTTTGACTGAGGGTGTGCTAGCCGAATTCGAGCGCGCACTGAACGATCACGAACTGATCAAGATCAAGGTCAACATCCTTGATCGCGAAGCGCGCCTGGCTGCCGTTGCAGAACTGTGCAAGGTCGGCAAAGCGGACCTGGTTCAGGTCATCGGCAAGATGGCGCTGCTGTATCGCAAGAACTTCAGCGTCAACAAGCAACTGTCGAACGTTCATCGCTTCAAATGATGAAAAGGGTCAAGGGCGTGCTTCGCGCGCCCCGCCACTCCATCCCGGCGCAGGCTGCGTAACCAGCACCAAGCCAGAGAACCCTAGCACAAGATAGCTGAACAACTGCCAGCGCAACGCTTGCGGCAGCCACACATGCACCATACAAAACATTGCGCATGCATACAGCGCCATCAACAGCAGTTGGCCCCGAATATCCCGCCACAAACTCTTCAAGCCTTCGGCCGTGATCAGCACCAACGCCTGAAGCATCACGCACGCCGCCGCAAAACCCACCAGCAGCGCACTCAGCAATCCGTCGATCTCATCGATCAGCAGCGGCGCCAGGCCAATCAGGCCCAACGCCGGCAACACGCCAATATGTAACAGCCATAGGCCACCCACCCAAAGCATCTGAGAGAGCTGCCAAAGCATGGCGCCCGCACGCAGCGGGCGCCGTCTTTCAGATGTGACGAACTTCGACAATCTCGTACTCAATGACGCCGCTCGGCGTTTTCACGGCAACCACGTCGCCTTCTTCCTTGGCAATCAAGGCGCGAGCAATCGGCGAGCCGACAGAGATCTTGCCTTGCTTGAAGTCAGCCTCATCCTCACCCACGATCTGGTAGGTCACGCTTTCGTCGGTCTCGACGTTGGCGATTTCCACGGTCGTGCCGAAAATCACCTTGCCGGTATGCGGGATGGTGGTGACATCGATGATCACCGCATTCTGCATACGGCCTTCGATGTCACGAATCCGCGCCTCGACCATACCCTGCTGCTCGCGAGCAGCGTGGTATTCGGCGTTTTCCTTCAAGTCACCCAGTTCGCGGGCCGTACCGATGTCCTGGCTCAGCTTTGGACGTACGACCTTGGTCAGATGGGCGTGCTCCTCTTCCAGGGCGCGCGCGCCCTGAACGGTCATCGGGTATTTGGTTATGCTCATGCCTTCAATCCTGCGTGTAGATCCTGCAAGCGACGCACGGTCTTTTCCGGACCGAACTTGAGCGCTTCACAGATAGCTTCGCCAGCAGCAATGGTAGTGGTGCAGTAAATCTTGTGCTGCAAGGCATTACGACGAATGGAATAGGAGTCCGCGATCGACTGGCGACCCTCGGTGGTGTTGATGATCAGGGTGACTTCGTCATTCTTGATCATGTCGACCACATGCGGACGGCCTTCCGTCACCTTGTTCACGCGACGTACTTTCAGGCCGGCAGCTTCGATCAGCTTGGCGGTCCCGGCGGTAGCCACGACTTCAAAACCCAAGTTGATCAGATCGCGGGCGACCCCTGCAACCAGTGGCTTGTCGTCATCACGTACGCTGATAAACGCAGTACCGCCGGTCGGCAGCACTTCGCTGGCACCCATCTGGGCCTTGGCGAACGCTTCACCGAAAGTATCGCCCACGCCCATCACTTCACCGGTGGACTTCATCTCCGGGCCCAGGATCGGGTCCACGCCAGGGAATTTGGCGAACGGGAACACCGCCTCTTTCACACTGTAGAAGTTCGGAATGATTTCCTTGGTAAAGCCGATTTCCTTCAGGGTCTTACCGGCCATCACACGCGCAGCGATCATGGCCAGGGACACACCGATGCACTTGGACACGAACGGTACGGTACGCGAAGCACGCGGGTTGACTTCGATGACGTAGATGTCTTCGCCTTGCAGCGCCAACTGTACGTTCATCAGGCCGACCACACCCAGTTCCAGGGCCATTTTCTTGACCTGTTCGCGCATCTCGTCCTGGATGTGCGCCGGCAGCGAGTACGGCGGCAGGGAGCAGGCGGAGTCACCGGAGTGAACGCCGGCCTGCTCGATGTGCTGCATGATCGCGCCGATCACGACGTCAGTACCGTCGCAGACCGCGTCCACGTCCATTTCGATGGCGCAGTTGAGGAAGTGGTCCAGCAGCACCGGGCTGTCGTTGGAGACTTTCACCGCATCACGCAGGTAGCGCTTGAGTTCTTCTTCTTCGTAGACGATTTCCATCGCCCGGCCGCCCAGTACGTAGGACGGACGCACCACCAGCGGGTAGCCGATCTTGCTGGCCGCGCGGATGGCTTCGTCTTCGCTGCGCACGGTGGCGTTCGGCGGCTGACGCAGGTTCAGGCGCTCAACCATCTGCTGGAAGCGCTCACGGTCTTCGGCACGGTCGATAGCGTCCGGGCTGGTACCGATGATCGGCACGCCGGCAGCTTCCAGGGCACGCGCCAGTTTCAACGGGGTCTGGCCGCCGTACTGGACGATCACGCCTTTAGGCTTCTCGACGCGGCAAATTTCCAATACGTCTTCCAGCGTTACCGGCTCGAAGTACAAGCGGTCGGAAGTGTCGTAGTCAGTGGAAACCGTTTCAGGGTTGCAGTTGACCATAATGGTCTCGTACCCGTCTTCGCGCAGGGCGAGGGCGGCGTGTACGCAGCAGTAGTCGAACTCGATGCCCTGGCCGATACGGTTCGGACCGCCACCCAGGATGATGATCTTGTCGCGGCCTGTCGGCGCGGCTTCGCACTCTTCCTCGTAGGTGGAGTACATGTAGGCCGTGTCGGTGGCGAATTCTGCGGCGCAGGTATCAACGCGCTTGTAGACCGGGAAGATATCCAGCTTGTGGCGATGAGTGCGCAGGTTCTTCTCGGTCACACCCAGCAGCTTGGCCAGACGCTGGTCGGAGAAGCCTTTGCGCTTGAGGCGGAACATCAGGTCGCGGTCGATAGACGACAGACCGAGGGTCTTGACCTTCTCTTCTTCCTTGATCAGATCTTCGATCTGCACCAGGAACCACGGGTCGATCATATTCATGCCGAAGATATCTTCGACGCTCAGGCCGGCACGGAAGGCGTCAGCCACATACCAGATACGCTCGGCGCCCGGCACGGTCAGCTCGCGCTTGAGGATGCTCATGCTTTCCGGGTTGCTCAGGTCGAGCTTCTCGTCCAGGCCGCAAACACCAACTTCCAGGCCGCGCAGAGCTTTCTGCAGGGACTCTTGGAAAGTACGGCCGATTGCCATGACTTCACCGACCGACTTCATCTGGGTGGTCAGGCGCGCATCCGCCTTGGCGAATTTTTCGAAGGCAAAGCGCGGCAGCTTGGTCACAACGTAGTCGATAGACGGCTCGAAAGACGCCGGCATAGCGCCGCCGGTGATTTCGTTTTGCAGCTCGTCCAAGGTGTAGCCGATAGCCAGCTTGGCGGCGATACGCGCAATCGGGAAACCGGTCGCTTTCGAGGCCAGCGCCGAAGAACGCGATACACGTGGGTTCATCTCGATCACGACCATGCGGCCGGTGTCCGGGCAGATGCCGAACTGAACGTTGGAACCGCCGGTTTCAACGCCGATCTCGCGCAATACCGCCAGGGAGGCGTTACGCAGGATCTGGTATTCCTTGTCGGTCAGGGTCTGTGCTGGCGCCACGGTGATCGAGTCACCAGTGTGCACGCCCATCGGGTCGAAGTTTTCGATGGAGCAGACGATGATGCAGTTGTCCTTCTTATCGCGGACAACCTCCATCTCATATTCTTTCCAGCCGATCAGCGATTCGTCGATCAGCAGCTCTTTGGTCGGCGACAGGTCGAGGCCACGGGCGCAGATTTCTTCGAACTCTTCACGGTTGTAGGCAATACCACCGCCGGTGCCGCCCATGGTGAAGGACGGACGGATAATGCACGGGAAGCCCAGGGTCTCGAGGACCGCATTGGCTTCCTCCATGCTGTGGGCGATACCGGAACGTGGGCACGCCAGGCCGATGGACTTCATGGCCTTGTCGAAACGCGAACGGTCTTCAGCCTTGTCGATGGTGTCGGCATTGGCACCGATCATCTCTACGCCGAACTTTTCCAGGACGCCTTCGCGCTCCAGGTCCAGGGCGCAGTTCAGAGCGGTCTGGCCACCCATGGTTGGCAGCAGCGCGTCCGGACGCTCTTTTTCGATGATCTTGGCAACGGTCTGCCACTTGATCGGCTCGATGTAGGTGGCGTCGGCCATGGCCGGGTCGGTCATGATGGTGGCCGGGTTGGAGTTCACCAGGATGACGCGGTAGCCCTCCTCGCGCAGGGCTTTACAGGCCTGGGCGCCGGAGTAGTCGAATTCGCAGGCCTGGCCGATCACGATCGGGCCAGCGCCGAGAATCAGGATGCTTTTTATGTCTGTACGTTTTGGCATGGGTTTGTCACTCAAATCCGCAGGTCAGTCGGCAAGCCGTCTTGAACAATCTTGAAGAGCCTGCGGGGGCCACCGCAATCCGGGGCCGCCCGCAGGCCACTCAGTCAGCGTCGCTTGGCCATCTCATTGATGAAACGGTCGAACAGCGGCGCTACGTCGTTCGGGCCCGGGCTGGCTTCAGGGTGGCCCTGGAAGCTGAACGCGCTCTTGTCGGTGCGCTCGATGCCTTGCAGGGAGCCGTCGAACAGCGACTTGTGAATGGCGCGCACATTGCTCGGCAGGGAGGCTTCATCCACCGCAAAACCGTGGTTCTGGCTGGTGATCATCACAACGCCAGTGTCCAGGTCTTGTACCGGGTGGTTGGCACCGTGGTGGCCGTGGCCCATTTTCAGGGTCTTGGCGCCGGAGGCCAAAGCCAGCAATTGGTGGCCAAGGCAGATGCCGAACACCGGAATCTCGGTCTCCAGCACGTCCTTGATGGCCTGGATAGCGTAGTCGCATGGCTCAGGGTCACCCGGGCCGTTGGACAGGAACACACCGTCCGGCTGCATCGCGAGCACATCGCTGGCAGGGGTTTGCGCGGGCACCACGGTCACACGGCAACCGCGCTCGACCAGCATGCGCAGGATGTTGTACTTGACGCCGTAGTCATAGGCGACCACGTGGTAAGGCAGATCGGCAGCCTCGATAGTCGCGTGGCTGTCGGTCTTCAGATCCCACACAGTTGAACGCCACTCGTACTTCTCTTTGACGCTGACGACTTTCGCCAGGTCCATGCCCTTCAGGCCAGGGAAACCTTGCGCCGCGGCAATCGCCGCCTCTTCGGAGATATTGTCACCGACCATGATGCAGCCGTTCTGCGAGCCTTTTTCACGCAGGATGCGCGTGAGGCGGCGCGTATCGATACCGGCGATCGCCACAACGTTGTTGGCTTTCAGGTAATCGGACAGCGACATCGTGTTACGCCAGTTGCTCGCAACCAGTGGCAGGTCACGAATCACCAGGCCCGCCGACCAGACACGATCAGACTCGACATCTTCCGGCGTAGTGCCGGTGTTGCCGATGTGCGGATAGGTCAGGGTAACGATCTGTTGGGCGTAGGAAGGATCGGTAAGGATTTCCTGATAGCCGGTCATGGCGGTGTTAAACACCACCTCTCCAACGGTCTGACCGTCGGCTCCAATGGCTTCGCCGCGAAAAATGCTGCCATCAGCAAGGGCGAGTATGGCTGGCTTAGTCAAGAAGACCTCCCGTAAATAAAGCCTGAAAGGGCGATCGCAGGTTGTAAAAAAGCGGAGTGACGTATGGACACGTCACCCCGCTTCTTCACTGAATTATTCTGCGCGCTTTTAGTGGACACACTAAAGCTGTAGCTTACAGAAAAAGGCTTTTTTGGTCCACCGCTAATGAGCCTTAAAGGCAGGGGAATGCGACAGGACGTCGCCTAGCGGGTAAAAACGGGGGCACAGGATAATCCTGAGCCCCCGTTTTAGCTACTGCTTAGTGCAGGTCCAGCACGTCATGCATGTCGTACAGGCCCGGCTCACGCCCTTCCAACCAGAGTGCAGCACGCACCGCGCCCTTGGCGAAAGTCATGCGGCTGGAGGCTTTGTGGGTGATTTCCAGACGCTCGCCTTCGGTAGCAAACAGTACCGTGTGATCACCGACCACATCACCACCGCGCACGGTCGCGAAACCAATGGTGTCGCGCGCACGCGCACCGGTATGGCCTTCACGCCCGTATACCGCCACTTTCGACAGATCGCGGCCCAGCGCATCGGCAATAGCTTCACCCATGCGCAACGCAGTGCCCGACGGAGCGTCGATCTTGTGACGGTGATGAGTCTCGATAATCTCGATATCAGCCTCATCACCCAGCACGCGCGCTGCCAGGTCCAACAACTTCAGCGACAGGTTCACGCCCACGCTGAAATTGGCGGCGAAGACGATCGGAATATCCTTGCCCGCTTCCACCAGCAACTGCTTCTGCTCAGCACTCAAGCCAGTCGTGCCGATCACCATGGCCTTGCCCGCCTTACGGCAGAAGGCCAGATTTTTCAGCATCACTTCCGGCAGGGTGAAGTCGATCAGCACGTCGAATTCGTCCGCCACCTGCTCAAGGTTGCCAGACAGCGAGACACCGATGCGACCCAACGAGGCCAACTCACCTGCGTCCGCGCCGATCAACGTACTGCCTGGGCGAACAATCGCCGCCGTCAGCCCGGAGGCCGGCGAGCGTTGCTGCACCGCCTCGACCAGCGTCTTGCCCATGCGCCCGGCAGCGCCCATTACGGCTATACGTCGCATATTCAGATCCTTACAGGTCGCCGAAGAAGCGTTTTACACCGTCGAAGAAGCCCGTAGTCTTCGGCGAGTGCGAGTCATCGCCTTCCAGCGAGCTGCGGAACTCTTCCAGCAGTTCACGCTGACGACGATTCAGGTTCACCGGGGTTTCAACCGCCACACGGCACATCAGGTCGCCAGCACCGCCACCGCGCACTGGCGCAACGCCCTTGCCACGAATGCGGAACTGCTTGCCGGTTTGAGTCCCCTCGGGAATCTTGAGCTTGACCCGACCATCCAGCGTCGGAATCTCCAGCTCGCCACCCAGGGCCGCATCAACAAAGCTGATCGGCACTTCGCAGAACAAATGCTTGCCGTCACGCTGGAAGATCGAGTGCTCTCGCACATTGATCACCACGTACAGGTCGCCCGTAGGGCCACCCTGGGCACCCGCCTCGCCTTCGCCCGACAGGCGAATACGATCACCGGTATCCACACCCGCCGGTACTTTCACCGACAGCGTCTTGTACTCTTCGACGCGGCCTTCGCCGTGGCAGGAATCGCACGGATCGGAAATGATCTTGCCCTGGCCATGGCAACGCGGGCAGGTTTGCTGCACCGAGAAGAAGCCCTGCTGCATGCGCACCTGCCCGATACCGCCGCAGGTCGGGCAAGTGATCGGCGAGGAGCCTTTCTTCGCACCGGAGCCGTCGCACGGCTTGCAATTGACCAGCGTCGGCACACGGATATTGACACTGGTGCCGCGCACGGCCTCTTCCAGGTTCAACTCCAGGGTGTAACGCAAGTCACTGCCGCGCTGAGGGCCGCCACGCTGGCCGCCCCGGCCGCCGCCGAAGAAGTCGCTGAATACGTCACCGAAAATATCGGAGAAGTTCTGCCCCCCAAAACCGGCACCGCCGCCGCCCATGCTCGGGTCGACGCCAGCATGGCCATACTGGTCGTAAGCCGCACGCTTATTGGGATCACACAGGCATTCGTAGGCCTCGTTGGCCTCTTTGAACATCTCTTCGGATTCTTTGTTATCCGGATTACGGTCCGGGTGGTGTTTCATCGCCAGGCGACGGTAGGCCTTCTTCAGGTCCGCCTCGCTGGCGCCACGCTCCACACCCAATACTTCGTAATAGTCACGCTTTGCCATAAGTCTTTGCACTCTTAAGGACGTTCGACCTGGCCCTCCTGAACCCTGCCAAACTCGTTGAGCCCCAATACAGGCCCGGACCCAACTCACGTCAATTCAACGATCCTGGTCATTACTGCTTTTAGCCAGGGAGCCGGCCAAAAACGCGGTGACTGTCATTCGGAAAGCAGGAGCATTCCCGTTCACACCGCCAGCATCCGAGCGTTGTCGCATGCTGTAAAAATTCGCATACCCCAGACACGCCAACGCGGGAGCAAGCTCCCGCGCGGCGACATCCTACCAGTCACCGCTTGTGCGCGGTCAACCGGGCGACAACTTACTTGTTGTCTTTAACTTCTTCGAACTCGGCATCGACAACATCGTCGTGCTTGGCTTCAGGCTCTGCTTGTTGCGCAGCGCCGTCAGCCGGCTGGCCTTGCTCGGCGTACATTTTTTGAGCAACTGGCGCGGAGACTTTCGACAGTTCCTCAACCTTGGCTTCGATGGCAGCCTTGTCGTCGCCTTTAATAGCGGCTTCCAGGGCAACCACTGCCGCTTCGATTGCAGTTTTCTCTTCGTCGGTCACTTTGTCGCCAGCATCAGCGATCATTTTGCGCGTCGAGTGAACCAGCGCGTCACCCTGGTTACGGGCGCCTGCCAACTCTTCGAACTTCTTGTCGGCTTCAGCATTGGTTTCAGCATCACGGATCATCTGTTGAATTTCTTCATCAGACAGGCCGGAGTTGGCCTTGATGGTGATCTTCTGCTCTTTGCCGGTGGCCTTGTCTTTCGCGCCGACGTGCAGGATGCCGTTGGCGTCGATGTCGAAGGTCACTTCGATTTGTGGCACGCCACGTGGTGCTGGTGGAATCTCAGCCAGGTCGAACTTGCCCAGGGACTTGTTCTGAGCGGCTTGCTTACGCTCGCCCTGCAGCACGTGGATAGTCACGGCGCCCTGGTTGTCATCGGCAGTCGAGAACACTTGGGATTTCTTGGTAGGAATCGTGGTGTTTTTCTCGATCAGCGCAGTCATCACGCCGCCCATGGTTTCGATACCCAGAGTCAGCGGGCTCACGTCCAGCAGCAGCACGTCTTTTACGTCACCGGCCAATACCGCACCCTGGATGGCAGCACCCATGGCAACAGCTTCGTCCGGGTTCACGTCTTTACGGGCTTCTTTGCCGAAGAACTCGGTGACCAGCTTCTGAACCAGCGGCATACGGGTCTGACCGCCGACCAGGATCACGTCGTTGATAGAGCCAACGTCGATACCGGAGTCTTTCAGCGCGATGCGGCAAGGTTCGATGGTGCGCTGAACCAGGTCTTCAACCAGTGCTTCGAGCTTGGAACGCGAGATTTTCACGTTCAAGTGCTTAGGACCGGTAGCGTCTGCAGTGATGTACGGCAGGTTCACGTCAGTCGACTGAGCGGAAGACAGCTCGATCTTGGCTTTTTCAGCGGCTTCTTTCAGGCGCTGCATGGCCAGCGGGTCACCCTTGAGGTTCATGCCGCTTTCTTTCTTGAATTCGTCAACGAGGTAGTCGATCAGACGAATGTCAAAGTCTTCACCACCCAGGAAGGTGTCACCGTTGGTGGCCAACACTTCGAACTGGTGCTCGCCGTCAACTTCTGCGATCTCGATCACGGAGACGTCGAACGTACCGCCACCCAGGTCGTAAACGATCACGGTGTGGTCGCCCTTGGCCTTGTCCATACCGTAAGCCAGCGCAGCTGCGGTTGGTTCGTTGATGATACGTTTTACATCCAGGCCCGCGATGCGGCCGGCGTCTTTGGTGGCCTGACGCTGGCTGTCGTTGAAGTAGGCAGGAACGGTGATCACCGCTTCAGTCACTGCTTCACCGAGGTAGTCTTCGGCGGTCTTCTTCATCTTTTTCAAGATTTCAGCCGAGATTTGCGGCGGCGACATTTTCTGGCCGTTCACTTCAACCCAGGCGTCACCGTTGTCGGCCTTGGCGATTTTGTAAGGCACCATCTTGATGTCTTTCTGTACGACTTCTTCGTCGAACTTACGACCGATCAGACGCTTTACCGCGTACAGGGTGTTGTGCGGGTTGGTCACCGCCTGACGCTTGGCCGATTGACCGACGAGGATTTCACCGTCGTTGGCGTAAGCGATGATCGACGGAGTGGTACGTGCGCCTTCGGCGTTTTCAATAACTTTTGCAACGCCGTTTTCCAGCACGGAGACGCAGGAGTTGGTGGTCCCCAGGTCGATACCGATAATTTTGCCCATGATTTACTCTCCCGAAACTTGAATTTGGTTGCCGCAGCAGTTTTGGCTAACTGCGGTAGCACTTAAACGCTTGACTTATAGATGGGGGCCTTACGGCGAATTTCAAGCCTGCTCATCAATAGAAGGTGCAACGGGTGAAGGAGCCTTGCTCACCACCACCATTGCCGGACGCATCAGGCGACCGTTGAGCTGGTAGCCCTTCTGGAACACCTTGATGACGCTATTGGGTTCCAGGTCATGGCTTTCCTGCATGGCCATGGCTTGGTGATGTTCAGCATTGAACGGCTCGCCGGCTTGCGGATCGATAGCCTCCAACTGATAACGCTTCAGGGTGTCCTGGAACATTTTCAGGGTCAGCTCGATGCCTTCGCGCATTGGGCGGATGTTTTCATCGTCCGGGTTGGACAACTCAAGACCACGCTCCAGGCTGTCGATAATCGGCAGCAGGTCACCGGCGAATTTTTCCAGCGCGAACTTGTGAGCCTTCTCTACATCCTGCTCGGCACGGCGGCGGACGTTCTGCAGATCGGCGGCAACACGCAACGATTGATCCTGCGCAGCGGCCAATTGCTCTTCGAGCACTTGCACACGAGTCGCCAGTTCATCACTGGCAGCCGAATTGGCGTCTGGAGTTTGCGTATCCTGCGTCTGTTCGTCAGCCATAGATTTCTCCTTTCAAAATCATGCGCGAACTCAACTCGCGCTTCTGCTCCGGTATATGGGGCCACAATTTTCAGGTTCAAGGGCGCAGGCGTTACCAAAAGTCTTTCGACTGACCTGGATCATTTCCTTCTCACTCATTCCACATCGCGCTAAAAAAGTTCGAGACTCAAGCAAATCGAGCTAAGCGTCAGGATTGTCAGGCCTGAACAAAACACTGTATAAATAACCAGACCTAAAGCCTGGGAGCGGCCGTCATGCTCGTGCACCTGTCTGTACATAACTACGCCATCGTTGAACATCTGGATCTTGAACTGGATCGCGGGATGAGCGTAATCACAGGCGAAACCGGCGCCGGCAAGTCGATCATGCTCGACGCCCTCGGCCTGACGCTTGGCGACCGCGCCGACAGTGGCGTGGTACGCCCTGGCTCCGACAAGGCCGACATCCTGGCCACCTTCGACCTGGCGGACATACCCGAAGCCGAAGCATGGCTGGCCGAGCGCGACCTTAATAATGAAGGCCCCTGCATTCTGCGCCGGGTGATCACCGCCGAGGGGCGCTCCCGCGGCTATATCAACGGCACGCCTTGCCCACTGGGCGACCTGAAAGCCCTGGGCGAACTGCTGATCGATATCCACAGCCAGCACGAACACCAATCCCTGCTGAAAACCGATACCCACCGTCGCCTGCTCGATGAGTACGCCGGCGCCACCGATCTTTCCCGGCAAGTTCAGCTGGCCGCCCAACGCTGGCGCCAGACACGCCAGGAACTGGAGCGCCTCTCCAACTCCGGCGACGAACAACGCGCCCGCCACCAGTTGCTCAGCTACCAATTGGAAGAGCTCGAAAGCCTTGGCCTGGGTGAGACAGAGCTGGAGCAACTTGAGCAGGAACACAAGAACCTGACCAACGCCGAAACCTTGCTGGGCATCTGCCGCCAAGTGGTCGAGCAATGCAGCGAGAGCGATTCCGGCAATGTGCTCAACGCACTGACCGCCAGCCTCAACCGCCTGTCCAGTGTGAACAATGCTTCCGGCTCACTGAGTGAAGCGACCACCCTGCTGACCAGCGCACAGATCCAAGTCGAGGAAGCCGTGGGCGAACTCAATCGTTTCCTGGACCATTTCGACGCCGACCCGGCTCGCCTGCAGGAAATAGAAGAACGCCTGGATACTATTTATACCCTGGCTCGCAAGCATCGAATCCAGCCGACTGAAGTCGCAACCATGCAGCAGAAACTGCTGGATGAAATCGAAACACTCAACGCGAACGACGAATCCATCGAACGACTGGGCGAGGAGCTCGCTTCGTTTGCCCGTCATTATCAGGAAAAAGCCCGGGAGCTGAGCGTTCTGCGCCAGCAGGCAGCTACTAGCCTGGCAAGCGCCGTTGAACTGGAAATACAACGCCTGGGCATGCCAGGCGGGCGCTTCACCATCGAGCTGCATCCCAACGCCAGTCAAGAATTGCAGCCCCATGGGCTGGAGCACGTCGAACTGCTGGTGAGTGCCAACCCCGGGCAACCGCTCAAGGCCCTGGCCAAAGTGGCCTCCGGCGGCGAACTCTCGCGGATCAGCCTGGCAATCCAAGTGATTACCGCCCAGACCTCACGCGTACCCACCCTGGTATTCGATGAAGTGGATGTGGGCATTGGCGGGCCAACCGCAGAAATTGTTGGCCAATTGCTGCGTCGCCTGGGGGATCGCGGCCAGGTGCTTACGGTGACCCATTTGCCGCAAGTGGCAGCCCAAGGGCATCAGCACCTGTTTGTGCATAAGGTGCGCGGTAGCGACGCGACACACACCGCCGTCTCCAAGCTGAACAAGTCGGAACGGGTGGAAGAAGTGGCGCGGATGCTCGGCGGTATCGACTTGACCAAGGAGTCCTTGGCTCACGCGAAAAAAATGGTGGTGGCCGCGAAGGCCTGAAGCGACATTTTCCACTCTATAGAAAACACGAAGGCGACCCGAGGGTCGCCTTCAATCGTTTCGCAAAGCAAAACTGCGTCGATTTTTACTTTTTCTTACGGATGTACAACACGAGATTGTGGTCGACCAAATCGAACCCGTGCTCCTCAGCAATCTTGTGCTGCAGCGCTTCGATTTCAGGGCTGGTGAACTCGATAACCTCGTTGGTATCCAGGTCAACCATGTGGTCATGGTGACCACCGTCAGCCAATTCAAACACCGCATGACCGCCGTCGAAATTATGACGAACCACCAGCCCTGCGGCTTCAAACTGGGTCAGTACACGGTAGACCGTGGCCAGGCCGACGTCCTCGTTAGACTCCATCAGCGCCTTGTAAACATCTTCGGCACTCATGTGGCGCTGCTCAGCAGAATCGAGCATTTGTAGAATCTTGACTCGTGGCAGAGTCACTTTGAGACCGGCTTTGCGTAGTTCGCTATTTTCAACCATGGTTAGCTTTCTCGCGGATGCTGCTTCGCAGCTTCTCTTAATACGGGTATGATCGGCGTTTACGTTGTCCCAGCCAAGATAGTGGAAGTCGCCCACCGATGCAAAACACCAAGCTCTTGCTAACCAGTTTCACCTTTGTGGGACTGCTCGCACTCGCCGGTTGTTCATTCCCCGGGGTTTACAAAATCGACATCCAGCAGGGCAATGTCGTCACGCAGGACATGATAGACCAGTTACGCCCGGGAATGACCCGACGGCAAGTACGGTTTATCATGGGTAATCCCCTGCTGACCGACACTTTCCATGCCGATCGCTGGGATTATCTCTACAGCCTGCAGCCGGGTGGCGGTGAACGCCAGCAGGAGCGCGTCAGCGTCATCTTCAATGGCAATGACCAGCTCGTGAGCCTGTCCGGTGACTTCATGCCCGGCGTAAGCCGCGATGAAGCCTTGCTGGGCAAGGACAGCGGCACCAACGTGACCGCACCTGCGCAAGAAGCCGAAAAACCGAAATCCGAGGTACCGGCCAAGCCAGGTTCGTTGCTGGACACCATCCAGAAAGACATCGACAACGTGGAAACCGTGCCCGTCCCGACGCCTGAGCCTCTGGACACCAGCCCGCAATAATTTTGCGCTCGATAAAAAGCCCGGCATGCCGGGCTTTTTGTTGCCTGCCATCTACATAGGCATCTACATAACCTTGGTGCGACGCTGAACCTGTGGGAGCTGGCTTGCCTGCGAAAGCGATCTGACAGTCGACCAGGATCCTGGATCAGATCGAGTACATATCCGCTATCGGAACCGCCCCCTTCCACATTTGGATCGCGGGCATCAGGCAGATATGCGCTGGCTATCAGGGCGTCATCGCAGGCAAGCCAGCTCCCACAGTTGGATCGCGGCGCTCCAGATAGCTAGGCTGCCATTTGGCAAGCTCAAGAGTTCGCCTGCCTGGCCAATGCCGCCTTGGCCGCACGCAACCTGCGCACCTCTTTAGGGTCGGCCAGCAAAGGCCGGTAGATCTCAATACGGTCGCCCGCTTGTACGAAACGCGTCCCGGCATCCGCGACAACCTTGCCAAATATACCCAGCGGGCAATCAGCCAGATCAACATCAGGAAAATGCGCCGCCATTCCCGACGCCCGCACCGCTTCGCGCAAATTAGTGCCTTCAGCCACCTTTACCCCCAGCAACACCTGGCGATCCTCGGCGGCGAACACCACCTCGATCTCAACCATGCAGTTGCTTGGCGCGCTGACAGAATGCGTCCACCAGGGTATTGGCTGCCTGATTGAACAAAGGCCCTAAAGTCGCACGAACAATCGGCCCGGCATAATCAAACGAAAGATCCAGGCTAATCTTGCAGGCCTTGTCCGTCAGCGCCTTGAAGACCCACACACCGTGCAGTTGGGTGAACGGCCCTTCCTGCAGGTTCATTTCGATGGATTGGCCCGGCACCAGCACATTGCGCGTCACAAAATGCTGGCTGAGGCCGCCCTTGGCCACCCCCACACTGGCAACCATGTGCTCGTCACTGCTCTCCAGAACCTCGGCTGTCGAGCACCAAGGCAGAAACTCCGGGTAACGCGCCACGTCGTTGACCAGGTCATAGAGCGCCTGCGCCGGATAGGGCAACAGGGCCGAACGTTGAATATGCGTCGTCATGTGAGCGTTACTTCCACTGCTTAAGGCAAACATCGCGAAAGAACAGCCCAATCCGCGAGAGAAAAAAACCAAAGAACTGCCCGCATTGTCCGGGATTCGTCCAACTCGCTCAAGCACACAGGTTGACCGTAGCCGACACGCTCGCAACTCCCTATAATGCCGCCCCTATGGCTAAACAAAAGAAACACCCCACAGGGACCATCGCGCAAAATAAAAAAGCGCGACACGATTACTTCATCGAACATCGGTTCGAGGCTGGTCTGGTCCTGGCCGGCTGGGAAGTAAAAAGTCTGCGTGCCAGCAAACTGCAGTTGGTCGACAGTTATGTGCTGCTCAAGGATGGCGAGGCATGGCTGCTTGGCAGTCATATCACCCCGTTGACCACCGCGAGCACCCACGTGATTGCCGACCCGGTGCGTACGCGCAAGCTGTTGCTCAATGCCCGCGAACTCGAAAAGCTCGCCGCAGCCGTGCAGCAAAAAGGCTACGCGTGCGTCTGCTTGTCCTGGTACTGGAGCAAGCACCTGGTCAAATGCGAGATCGCATTGGGCAAGGGCAAGAAGGAATACGACAAGCGCGACACCGAGCGCGAGCGCGACTCCAATCGCGAGCTGCATCGCGCCGTGCGCAACAAGGGCAAGGAAGAATAATCCTTGTGACGGTGTAGCCCACGCGGGCTACATCCCTTTGCGTCTCTCCGCCCGAGCCACACGCTGAACCTCCTGACGCACCTCCTCCAACACCTCCTGCACATACAGCAGATGCCGTGTCGAGACTTCACGCGCCTGCTCGGCCCGCCCCTCGATGATGGCCAGGTACAAGTCCCGATGCTGATTGATCAGCATGTCGCGGGTCTCGGTACGCTGCTGGTACATGCCACCAATATTCGTCACCACGTTACGCTTGAGCAGGTCGAACAGCCCGCGAATGGTGTGCAGCAACACGGCGTTATGACTGGCTTCGGCAATCGCCAAGTGAAACCTTGCATCCGCAGCACCCTCCTCCACTCGGCTCACCTCGTCGGCGCGCGCATAGCAATCCTGCAACGCTTCAAACGCTGCGGTCAGCCGTTCACGGTCAACCTCCGTGGCGCGTAACGCCGCGTAATAAGCACACGAAGCCTCAAGGGTCTGACGAAACTCCAGCAGATCGCGCTGCGCTTCGGGATTGCTTTCCAACAAGTGCAGCAGCGGATCGCTGAAGGTCGAACCCAGGGAGTCCACCACATAGTTGCCACCGCCCTGGCGACTGACCAGCAACCCCTTGGCCGCCAGTTTCTGAATCGCCTCACGCAGCGATGGGCGCGACACACCAAAGCGCTCAGCCAACGCGCGCTCGGCCGGCAAGCGCTCGCCCGACTTCAGCGTGCCCTCGAGAATCATCCCCTCAAGCTGCTCGACAATATCGTCAGACAAACGGCGCTGACGCACCTGATCAAACCCCATAACTCACTCTCCACCATCCCGACCACTCGCCGGGGCCCCTATTCTGGCCTATCGACGTGCCGGCGGCACCTATCAGAACGCCTTCAATTTCGCCGATCAGAACACCCCGCCTACCGACCTACGACCAAAGTTTCGCAGGCGGCAAATTGACACACCCCTGCCAAGACTCTTAATCTAGCCCACAGCGATTGTAAATTGGTATTACCAATTACCCAAGCTCACCAAACAACAACAATCAGGGGCCACCCCATATGCAAACCTGGCAACAGCTTTACAGCCCACTCGGCAGCCTCGGCCTGTCCGCACTGGCCGCCGTCATTCCCATCGTATTCTTCTTCCTGGCGCTGGCCGTGTTCCGCCTCAAAGGCCATGTGGCCGGCAGCATCACTCTGGCCCTGTCGATCCTGGTCGCCATTTTCGCCTTCCAGATGCCGGTAGACATGGCGCTGGCTGCGGCCGGTTACGGTTTTGCCTACGGCCTGTGGCCCATCGCCTGGATCATCGTCGCGGCAGTATTCCTGTACAAATTGACGGTCAAGAGCGGCCAGTTCGAAATCATCCGCAGCTCCGTTTTGTCGATCACCGACGACCAGCGCTTGCAGGTGTTGTTGATCGGTTTTTGCTTTGGCGCCTTCCTGGAAGGTGCGGCCGGTTTCGGCGCCCCCGTGGCGATCACCGCCGCGCTGCTGGTAGGCCTGGGTTTCAACCCGCTGTACGCCGCCGGCCTGTGCCTGATCGCCAACACCGCACCGGTAGCGTTCGGCGCCCTGGGCATCCCGATCATCGTCGCAGGCCAGGTCACCGGTATTGACGCGTTCAAGATTGGCGCCATGACCGGCCGCCAACTGCCGCTGCTGTCGCTGTTCGTGCCGTTCTGGCTGGTGTTCATGATGGACGGCCTGCGCGGCGTTCGCGAAACCTGGCCGGCAGCCTTGGTGGCCGGCTTGAGCTTTGCCGTCACCCAATATTTCACCTCGAATTTCATTGGCCCGGAGCTGCCGGACATCACCTCGGCACTCGCCAGCCTGATTGCCCTGACGCTGTTCCTGAAAGTCTGGCAACCCAAGCGCACCGCAGGCGCACAAATTGCCGGCGCTACATCCAGCGTGGCGGTCACCTCCAGCGCCGGCGGCTTCGGCTTGCCGCGCAACACCGTGGTTTCGCCCTACAGCCTGGGGCAAATTTTCAAGGCGTGGTCGCCGTTCCTGATCCTCACCGTACTGGTGACCATCTGGACCCTCAAACCCTTCAAAGCCCTGTTCGCCGCGGGCGGTTCGATGTACGGCTGGGTGTTCAATTTCGCGATCCCGCACCTGGATCAACTGGTGGTTAAAGTCGCGCCCATCGTGACCAACCCCACCGCCATCCCGGCCGTCTTCAAGCTGGACCCGATATCTGCCACCGGCACTGCGATCTTCTTCTCGGCACTGGTCTCCATGCTGGTGTTGAAAATCGACGTCAAAACTGGTCTTACCACTTTAAAAGAGACCTTCTTTGAGCTGCGCTGGCCGATCCTGTCCATCGGCATGGTGCTGGCATTCGCCTTCGTCACCAACTACTCCGGCATGTCCTCGACCATGGCCCTGGTTCTGGCCGGCACCGGTGCTGCCTTCCCGTTCTTCTCTCCATTCCTTGGCTGGCTGGGAGTTTTCCTGACAGGCTCCGACACCTCATCCAACGCCCTGTTCAGCTCACTGCAGGCCACCACTGCGCACCAGATCGGCGTCAACGACACTCTACTGGTAGCCGCGAACACCAGCGGTGGCGTGACCGGCAAAATGATCTCGCCGCAATCAATCGCCGTGGCCTGCGCCGCCACCGGCCTGGTGGGCAAGGAATCCGACCTGTTCCGCTTTACCCTCAAGCACAGCCTGTTTTTTGCCACCATCGTCGGGCTGATCACCTTGGCGCAGGCGTACTGGTTCACCGGTATGCTGGTGCACTGAGGACTGCACGTAATAGGGTAAGAATCGACGCCGGGGCACCCTTCCGGCGTCTGCTATTTCTGGAGGACCGATGAGCCTGCCTGCTGCTTTTTTGAGCGACGTCGCACAACTGATCCCGCAAGATCGCCGCTTCGACGATCCACTTTCCACCCTCGCCTTCGGCACCGACGCCAGCTTCTACCGACTGATCCCACAGCTGGTGATCCGCGTGGAGTCAGAAGACGAAGTGGTAACTCTGCTGCAACTGGCCCAGCGCGACCGCGTGCCGGTGACCTTCCGTGCCGCAGGCACCAGCCTCTCGGGCCAGGCCATCAGCGACTCGGTGCTGATCGTGCTGGGTGATAACTGGAACCACCGCGAAATTCGCGGGCAAGGCACCCAGATCCGCCTGCAACCGGGCGTGATCGGCGCCCAGGCCAACGCCTGGCTCGCACCGTTCGGGCGCAAGATCGGGCCGGACCCCGCATCGATCAACGCCTGCAAAATTGGTGGCATCGTTGCCAACAATGCCAGCGGCATGTGCTGCGGTACGGCACAAAACACCTACCACACCCTGGCGGGCATCCGTCTGGTGCTGGCCGATGGCAGCCGCCTGGACACCGAAGATGCCGCCAGCGTGCAAGCCTTCCGCCAGTCACATGGCGCACTGCTTGAACGCCTGGCTACATTGGGCCGCGAGACACGGGCAAATACTGAGCTGGCGGCAAAGATCCGCCACAAATACCGACTGAAAAACACCACCGGCCTGTCACTCAATGCCTTGGTGGATTTCGATGACCCGCTGGATATCCTCAGCCACCTGCTGGTGGGCTCCGAGGGCACCCTGGGGTTTATCAGTGCGGTCACCTACGACACCGTGATCGATCACCCCAACAAAGCCTCGGCGCTGATCGTCTTCCCGGATGTCGAAACCTGCTGCAACGCAGTCACCGTGCTGAAAACCCAGCCAGTCTCCGCCGTTGAACTGCTGGACCGACGCAGCATGCGCTCGGTACAGGACAAACCGGGCATGCCTGCTTTCGTACAGCACCTATCGGAAAACGCCTGCGCACTATTGATTGAATCCCGCGCCGCTTCGCCATCGCTGCTGCACGAACAACTGACGCGCATCATGGCGTCCCTGGCGGCGTTTCCCGTGGAGAAACAAGTCGACTTCACCGAAGACCCACTGGAAAACGCACGCCTGTGGGCCATCCGCAAGGACACCTTTCCGGCCGTGGGTGCCGTGCGCAAAACCGGCACCACCGTGATCATCGAAGACGTGACCTTCCCGGTCGAACAACTGGCGATTGGCGTGAACCGCCTGATCGCACTGTTCGACAAACATCACTACGACGAAGCCATCCTTTTCGGACACGCCCTGGAAGGCAATCTGCACTTTGTGTTCACCCAGGGCTTCAACAGCAGCGAAGAAGTCGCACGCTATCAAGCGTTCATGGACGACGTCGCGCAACTGGTGGCCGTGGAGTTCGGTGGCTCGCTGAAGGCCGAACACGGCACCGGCCGCAATATGGCCCCTTTCGTCGAACTGGAATGGGGCAGCGACGCTTATCAACTGATGTGGCAACTCAAGCGCCTGCTCGACCCCAACGGCATCCTCAACCCGGACGTGGTGCTCAGCGAAGACCCGCAGATCCACCTCAAGCACCTCAAGCCATTGCCCGCCGCCGATGAGCTTGTGGATAAGTGTATCGAGTGCGGGTTCTGCGAGCCGGTGTGCCCGTCAAAAGGCCTGACCCTGAGCCCGCGCCAGCGCATCGTGATCTGGCGCGACATCCAGGCAAAAAAACGCGCAAGCGTGGACACCACCGAACTGGAAGCGGCCTACCACTACCAGGGCATCGACACCTGCGCCGCCACCGGGTTATGCGCGCAACGTTGCCCTGTAGGCATCAATACCGGCGACCTGGTAAAAAAACTGCGCAGCCGCGAGGCCGACCGTACGAAAACCGCCGACTGGCTCGCCAGCCATTTCGCCACCGCGCTGCAAGGTGCGCGCTTTACCCTGCACGTCGCCAACGGTGCGCGCATGCTGCTGGGGGCTCCACGGCTGGCCAAGCTCTCGAGCACACTGACCAAGCTGTCCAAGGGGCAAATTCCGCAGTGGACCAACGCCATGCCACAGCCCGAAAAGGCCATCCGCTTCAGCCCCGCTGTGACGGACGCGCGCCCGCGCGTGGTTTACCTGGCCGCCTGTGTCTCCCGCGCCATGGGCCCGGCAGCCGGCGATAAAGAGCAAATGTCGCTGTACGACAAAACCCGCCATCTGCTGGAAAAAGCCGGCTACCAAGTAGTCTTCCCCGACAACCAGGACAGCCTCTGCTGCGGCCAGCCCTTCGCGTCCAAAGGCTACGCCGAGCAGGCCGAACACAAGCGCCAGGAACTGATCGGCGCCCTGCTCCACGCCAGCCGTGGCGGCCTCGACCCGATCTACTGCGACACCAGCCCCTGCACCCTGCGCCTGGTACAAGAGTTGGAAGAAACGCGCCTGGACCTCTACGACCCGGTACGCTTTATCCGCACCCACCTGATGGACCGCCTCGACTTCACGCCCCAGGAAGCGCCCATCGCCGTGCACGTCACCTGCAGCACCCAGCACCTGGGCGAGAGCCAGGCCCTGATCGAACTGGCACGACGCTGCGCAAAGACCGTGGTGATCCCCGAAGGCATTCACTGCTGCGGCTTTGCCGGCGACAAAGGCTTCACCACGCCGCAACTCAACGCCCACGCCCTGCGCTCGCTCAAGGATGCCGTGCAATATTGCAGCGAAGGCATCTCCACCAGCCGCACCTGCGAGATCGGCCTGAGCCAACATGGCGGCATCGACTACCACGGCCTGGTCTACCTGGTAGACCGCGTCACCCGCGCCCGCGCCCACTGACCCGGCAAAAAAACCGAACCCTGGCGCACCGGCACAGTCATCTGCATAGGCCTCGACAAACGAGGCCTATCAGTGATGTCGCTGGCAGCGGTTGCACGCCAGCAGCGTCGAGCCCTTTTGCGCAAGGAGACACCCTATGAAGCGTTCCGCTCTTGCTGGCTTGTTCATGACCGCTGCGATGCTCGCCTCCCCCGCTTTCGCCGCCGGTGACAAAGACCTGTGCCAGATCAACCTGGACAAAATCAACAACGGCAAAGCCCTGCTCGCCACCGACACCAGCGGTAAAAGTGGCGAAATAGACACCGCCGTCTCCCAGGCCAAGGCCGCCCACGCCGCAGGTGATGAGAAGAAGTGCATCGAAATCACCTCCAAGGCCCTGCAAGACCTACAGAACAGCGAGAAAGGCGGCCAGTAAGCGAGAGGGCCAACCTTCGGGTTGGCCTTCGCTGACGTTTTGGCGTACACTGCACAGGCTTGTCACTCACTACGAAACAACGAGTTACAAGCACGGGGCCGTTTAGGATTCGACGCCGGTCGCGAAACTTTAGGTGCATGCCGAGTTGGTAACAGAACTCGTAAATCCACTGTTGCAACTTCTTATAGTTGCCAATGACGAAAACTACGGCCAGGAATTCGCTCTCGCTGCGTAAGCAGCCTTAGCCCTGAGCTTCTGGTACCTTCGGGTCCAGCAATCACCAGGGGATGTCTGTAAACCCAAAGTGATTGTCATATAGAACAGAATCGCCGTGCAGTACGTTGTGGACGAAGCGGCTAAAACTTACACAACTCGCCCAAAGCACCCTGCCCTTCGGGTCGCTGAGGGTTAACTTAATAGAAACGGCTACGCATGTAGTACCGACAGCGGAGTACTGGCGGACGGGGGTTCAAATCCCCCCGGCTCCACCAACCTTACATCTAAAGACGTCCACGGACGTCTTTTTTTGTGCCTGAAATCCAGCAAAATCAAGGCTTTAGGGTCTATTAGCGTCCATGGACGTCCGGCACAATCCACGACATCGGGTATTCCAGATGGTATTCCAAGCCCTTCAGTGGTAATTTTTGGAATACCAATTGATGTCATGGAACACCTCATGTGCGCCCAAGCCACCCGCCTCTCTGACCGCCAGCTCAAAGCGGTAAAGCCGAAAGACAAAGACTACGTCCTCAGCGATGGAGACGGTTTACAGGTGCGCGTGAGAGTCAATGGTTCGACGCTCTGGAATTTCAACTATCGGCAGCCGATCACCAAGAACCGCATCAATATGGGCCTCGGCACCTATCCAGAGCTCTCACTCGCGCAAGCCAGGAAGAAGACGGTCGAAGCCAGAGAGCTTCTCGCCCAGGGCATCGATCCGAAAGAACAACGTAGCGAGCTGGCGCAGACAAAAAGGCAGGCAACCGAGCACACATTCGAGAACGTGGCGTCTGCCTGGTTTGAACTGAAAAAGGATTCTGTAACTCAGGCTTATGCCGAGGACATCTGGCGCTCGCTCACGCTGCATGTCTTTCCATCGCTGGGAACAATACCTGTCTCGCAGATCAATGCCCCGATGGTCATCGAGCTGCTACGCCCTTTGGAAACCAAAGGCAGCCTGGAGACAGTGAAGCGACTGACCCAACGACTCAACGAGATCATGACCTACGGCGTGAACTCAGGAATGATTTTTGCCAATCCCCTAAGCGGCATCCGGGCCGTTTTCAAGAAGCCGAAAAAGCAAAACATGGCCGCCCTCCGTCCCGAAGAGCTGCCAGAGCTGATGGTTGCCATCGCCAATGCGAGCATAAAAAGAACCACACGCTGCCTGATCGAATGGCAACTCCACACCATGACCCGCCCTGCGGAAGCCGCTACGACATCCTGGGCTGACATCGACCTCGACAAGAAAACCTGGACGATCCCAGCGGAACGCATGAAGAAGCGACGTGCTCACGTCATACCACTGACCGAACACGCGCTTGCTCTGCTTGAGACTATCAAACCCTATAGCGGCCATAGAGAGTACGTGTTCCCTGCTGACAGAGACCCACGTACCCACTGCAACAGCCAGACCGCCAACATGGCGCTGAAACGGATGGGATTCGAAGGGCGCCTGGTAAGTCATGGCATGCGCTCAATGGCGAGCACTATCCTCAACGAGCACGGCTGGGATCCTGAATTGATCGAGGTTGCGCTTGCCCACGTCGATAAAGATGAGGTACGCAGCGCCTACAACCGAGCAGATTACATCGAACGCAGACGCCCAATGATGGCTTGGTGGAGCGAGCACATCCAGGAAGCGGCGACAGGTAGCCTATCGGTGTCAGCTATTAAGGAAAGCAGGGCCAGAAAAGTCGTTTCTATTCGCTGATATAGGGTCCGGTATCGGACAAAACTAACGGTTCTCGGGCGCGGAGAGCGTCATTGCTCCGACACCTCGTTGTTAGGTCTCTACATTGAACTTCAACGTTGCATACATCTTCTCGAGCCATGGCCCAACGATGCGCTCAGCCTCGTCCCAATGGTCTTCACGAAGCATCGAGTACTTCACATCCAAGTGAATCTCCTTATCAAAGAGGAAGACCGTTTGCGTCTCTAACCAACAATTAGGTGCATGTCCTGCGGTAACGCCAGCAATATTGCTTCACTCTGAACGGCCATGAAAATTGGCGCGACCATTGGTACCGTCGGCTGTGCCGCCCGTGGCTTCAGCGCAACTCTAGCAAGTGGGCCGGATGGTGAGCTCATCGGCGATGTCGGCGGCTGTGCGCGCAGCGCCCAACTGGGCGAGTCGCTCGAACACCACGTTCAGGCTATACGGCTAAAGAGGTAAGTAGACATACCTTCTTTAGCCGTTCGTTGAGCTCATGCCGTGCACTGCACCGAGTTCTGAGCGATATGCAACATGCGACTGGATTCCAACTCTTCGAAATAAGTGCTCGCCACCACGTTAAAGTTTTTTCTCTGACGGCCGATGTCCAGATGCCAGCATTGTACCAATGACGCGGGTGATCCACTGAGCTAGCAAGGACGATAAGGTGCTCAACCTGCCCGCACTACGCCTCCTTACTTGCCCTCAGTTTGCCACGCTGATTGGGGTGCACCTGCCTGAACACAACTTGCGCAGCCCATGAATTTGGATAGCCAACAGATCGCTGCAGACAATCGAGCCCATTTAGTCAGATAGGAAGACACCATGACTGCAGCTGAAGACCTCTCCGAAGGCCTCTATCTTAAACTTATCGATCACATCAGCAACTTGCTCAAAGCCTTGGCACGGGGTGCCGACGATCCAAGCCTAGCCTCGGCCCAAGCAGAAGCGCAGAGCAAACTGCAGGAAATCGAACAAGCGCTGACCAACGCAATCAACAAGCTAAAGGACAACGCCGAACACAAAACCTTCACCGTTGCGTTCTATGGCGAAACCAACGCTGGCAAGTCGACGCTGATCGAAACCTTGCGCATCTTGCTCAGGGAAAACACCAAACGAGAACAACGTCATCGCTTCCTCGCCTTGCAGCAGCAGTCGGGGTTGAGCGAAGAGGCGTTGCAGGTACTGGAAACCGAAATCGAGTCGCTAGACGGTCGCCTGGCCCAGGCCGAAAGTGAAACGGCCGCCGCCGATGCTCGATATGACCAGCGCCAAGTCGAACAGCAGTTGCAAGAAGACGCCCTGCGCGCGCGTATCGAAGAACAGAAACGAAGCGCTGGTCTGATCCAGCGCATTATCAACCTGCTGCGCAAGCTTCCCGAAGAAATCGCTTTGGTGCAGTTGCAGGCCGGCACCTCCGTGCTGCCCATGCAGCGTGAAACCGAACTGACCAGGCTGCGTCAGCAGAGCGAAGAGATTCAGTCCCGGCTAGGCGAAACCCGTCAGCGTCACGCAACGGCACTGGATAGTCTCCAGCAACTGGCGGCCTTCGAAGACGGCAGCATCATCGGTGATGGCCGCGCTGACTTCACCCGTCAAACTCAAGCGTATGCCTTTGATTCAGAAGGGCAGCATTTTCAGTTGCTCGATGTTCCTGGCATCGAGGGCGACGAGAGCAAGGTCAGTGAGCAGATAAACAACGCGGTCAAGCGTGCCCATGCGGTGTTCTACGTAACGTCTAAAGCGGCACCTCCGCAGACCGGTGATGCCGGCCGTCCTGGCACCCTGGAAAAAATCAAGGCGCAGCTGGGTGCGCAGACGGAAGTCTGGACGCTCTACAACAAACGCATCACCAACCCCATGGCTTTGCAAAAAACCGCCCTGATCAGCCCTGACGAGCAGGCCAGCCTGGATGATCTGGACCAGATCATGCGCAAGCAACTGGGCGAGCATTACCAGCGCAGCATGACCCTCTGTGCCCTGCCCGCGTTCTATGCAGCAGCCGATTGCCTGGTGCCACGCTCCACGATAGCGATCAGCCGCAAGAAATTCCTCGATGCCATGGCGCCAGACGCGCTGCTGGAAAAATCCGGCGTCAAGCAATTCTATCGACACCTGACCCGAGACCTGGTCACAAACGTGAAGGCCAAAATACGCCGCTCGAACATGAACAAGGTTCAACTCGCGGTAACCGACGTTTGCTCAGAAGTGAAAGCCATCCGGGTAGCGCAGTTCGCCCCACTGGCCAAAAAACTGCATGAGGAAGCCGAGAACGCCTGCCACCAGCTGCAAATTGCGTTCAAGTCCCTCAACAGCCGCCTGAGCAATGCGGGCGAGCAGGCCATCGGCGAATTTGAAGATGCCGTGCGCAAGCGCGTTTACGACCGCATCGATGACGACATCAGCAACGATGATTTCAAAGCAGTGCTGGAACGGGTACTAAAGAGTGAGCAGTCGACACTGCAAGACAAACTGCCGGCAACACTCGACAAGCAGGTTGATCAGTTCCAGAAGAATGTCAGCGAAATTGTCCAGCGTTTCGAATCGCATGCCAAAGACCTGTTGGCCGGCTACTCACAGATCGGTAAGGCACGTCTGGCCGGAGACTTCAGCCTGAACGTGAGTATCGACAACGGGATCAACGTCGTAGGTTTACTTGCCAGTCTGGCCGGTGGTGCAGTGATGATCTGGAACCCCGTGGGCTGGGTGCTGATGACTATTGGCGTGGCGACGCTACTAGTCGGTCTCGCGAAGGCAGTGTGGAGCTTTTTTGACAGTGACTACAAGAAAGGCCAACAGCGAAAAGCCACCGACAACAACCTCGACAGCGCTTGCGAGGCCATCCGCGACGGTTTCCGCGAAACCCTCGCGCAGGCGCTGCCGCCACTGGAAGAGAAAATCGAACAGATCCGTACCGTTCTGCAGAAGCCCGCCCTGCAAGCACGGCACATCAACCAAAAACTCGACGCTGCCCACCTCGGCCTGAAAAAGATCGCCAGCGACCTCAAAGCATAAGGAACTGCACCATGAATTCGACCCTTGAGCTCTTTCTAAATCAAAACAACAAGGCTCTGGCACTGCTGGACAAACTGCGTGTATTCCTCGAGCAAGGTGCTGCACTGGGCGTCAACATCGACCCGACACTGCTGAGCAAACTCGAACATGCCAGCCAGAACCTGGCCAACGACAAGCTCAAAATTGCCTTGATCGGCGGTTTCTCTGAAGGCAAGACGTCCATCGCTGCGGCCTGGATGGAACGTCTCGACAAATCCAGCATGAATATCAGTCAGCAGGAGTCATCGAACGAGGTGAAAGTCTACGAAGTGGATGACAACTTCGTGCTGATTGACACTCCCGGGCTATTTGGTTTCAAGGAACAGTACAACGCCGATATCAATGCGATGGAGAAGTACAAGGACATCACGCGCAAATACGTCAGCGAAGCCCACCTGGTGCTGTACGTGATGAACTCAACCAACCCGATCAAGGACAGCCATAAAGATGACCTGAACTGGCTGTTCCGCACGCTCGACCTGCTACCGCGCACCGTATTCGTATTGAGCCGTTTCGACGAAGTGGCCGACGTGGAGGATGAGGCGAGCTACGCGCAGCACCTGCAGGTCAAACGCAACAACGTCGAAAGCCGGCTTCGCGAGTCCATCGACGCCAGCGACGCGGAGGTGGCGGCACTGAGCATCGTCGCAGTGGCGGCAAATCCGTTCGACATGGGCACCGATTACTGGCTCGAGCGGATCGAGCAGTTCAAGACACTTTCGCACATCAATAACCTGCAACAAGCAACCGCCGGCAAGATCCAGTCCAGCGGCGGCTCTGCGGTGATCGTCGAGCAAGCGCGAAAGAGCGTGATCCTCGACGTGCTGCACAAAGAGTTGCCAGTGGCGGTGGAAAACGACCAACGCCTGGGCGAAGAAGTAGAGCGCCTCAGCGGCGTCGGCCGCACGCTCAGTCGTCAGCTTGATGGTGCCAAGGGTCAGATCGGTGAGGTACGCATTGGCCTGCGCGAATTTGTCACCCGTTATTTTTCCGGGTTGATCATGCGCACTGAAGGGCTGACCCAAGAGACTTTCAAGGAGTTCTTTGAGCGCGAGATTGGGCGCGATGGGGTCATGGTGACCACACGCCTGCAAAACGAATTCGATCGTCAACTTAACGGGGTGAGCCAGGAGCTCAGCCGCATGCGCCTGAGCTTCGACTCCGAAATCGATCACTTCAACACCAACGTGATCAACCTGGGCAAGCAAGGCGTGAACTATGTGATCAAGGGCAACCTGATCAACAACGGCAGCATTCTGGCTGCCCGCGACGGCATCGTCAGCGTGGCCAAGACCCTCGGCGTGGATTTGGGCAAGGCACTGAAATTCAAGCCTTGGGGCGCGGTTAACCTGGCGAAAAATCTCAACGGTATTCTGTCGGTTGCAGGCCTAGCACTGGAGGCCTGGGACAGCTATGAGCGCAAGAAACGCGAGGATCAGTTCAGACAAGCCATTGCAGAGATGGTGGACAACTTCAACAACCAGCGTGAAGAACTGTTGAACATGATTCAGGACGTCTCGTTCGAGGAGCGATTCTTCCCCGACTACGCCTCGCTTGATGCCAATGCTGCTGATGTTCAGGTTGCCATCGACACGCAGAAAAAGCTACGTGAACAATTCAGGGAATGGCGCCAAACCGGGGAATTGATCGAAGCCGAATTCACCCGGATTGAGGGCTAAGATCATAATGAACACGATGTGCGTAAGCCGCTGGTTAATGGTTTCTCCAAAGGGCCCCGAAACTTGCGCCGAGAATGGCGCCCTGGTGCATCTGCGCCAGGGCGATGCCGACGGCGCTTGCGGCCCATACGCGCTGATGATGGCGTTGCTCACACTCGGCGTGCTGGAGCGTAAAGAGATCACTGATATGAACCTCTGGGATGGTCGCAGCCGCGAAGGCAAGTTTCGTAACGCGCTGATCTCCCATGGCGCGTTGATTTCTTCCGGTACCAACGGCGAGGATCTGGCGAGCCTTGCCCAGCATTTCCGTGGAAGCGGCATTGAAGCCGAGCACGTGACAGGCAGCAAAAAACAGCTAGTCAGCGAACTACGCGATGCACTGGACAGTGACGGCATTCCATTGATAGGCGTAAGTTGGTCGAAGCATAGTGGCCACTGGATGATGGTCGTGGGCCATCAAGGCTATGTGCACGAAGGTCAATATCAACTGACCCATTTGCTCTGTCTTGATCCTAGTACTGAAGCCCCCAGGGCCTCCCTCTGGAACGCAGTGATTGAGGTATTCACTGAAGAGGGCCAGTCAGTGTCCCGAGGTATCTACAGCAGTAATCACTGGGGAATGGACGGCCATACCAGCGCCTGCAAGCTTGATGAAGCGGTTGTGCTCGAATGCAATGAGGAGTGATAAAAACATGTCAGACAACGCATTTGAAAAGGACTACTCGGACGATTCCTTCTGGGAAAAAGTCAAAAGCTACGCAAAATCCACAGGCGAGGCCGCCCTTGAGCCAGCGCTGAAGATGTATTACGCCGCAACAGACTCGGATACCCCAACGTGGGCGAAAACTACCATTTATGGAGCGCTGGGATATTTCATCTCACCGATCGATGTCATCCCGGATATCACTCCAATCGTAGGATACACCGACGACATCGGAGTTTTATGCGCGGCTTTGGCCGCAACCGCGACCCACATCAAGGACGAGCATGTGACACGGGCAAAGGAAACACTGAAACAGTGGTTCTCCTGATCGCAACGTGATAGCTCACGTAAGACAGTGTCCAAATGGGCATCGATAAAACCTGGGCCATCACAATGTGACACACCATGCCCCCTCCAGACTCCTGGACTACCAACCCCTCAGGCAAGTCACCGACTTGAACGCGACAACCATCACATCAACCTTACACGGCGCGTTCGCTGCTCCTTGAGCTGCCTGCAACGCGCCGAGCAGGCCGAGGTGGTCGACGGGCGATTCGTGTTTCTGTGGATCGCCCTCAATGCTGCCTATGTCACTGAATCGATGAAACCCAACGATTGGCCGAGTGTCCTGGGGGCAAGCAAGGGTGAAAGGCATGTACCCGGCAAAGTGCCCATGGTCTCGCGCAAAACGGCCTTTTACCATTGGTGCAACCTCCTCCAAATATCACTGGAAAATGCACTTAGCGACGCAGAAGCAACTCAGCCAACGTCCGTTCAACCCACCCCGCAGCTCGCATCTTCAACGCTTCGCTCCCGCACTTCGGGCACTGCATGAACCATTCCCCCGGTCCCAGCGCGTCACTCCTGGGTGCCACTGTTTTCTTCCAACCACACTCACCACACACAAACGTAAATGGCCTGGGCTTTATAGGCATCGCAGCTCTCCTTAAAATTTATCCATAGTCGTCTCCATCAGCGCTCTCAGCCAGCGGGATACGCCAGCTCAATCTGCTGATCAAACTCTCCACCATACCCACAGTACTCACGCGGAATGCGCTCGACGTCCTCGGCGATTTGCACAATCACTTCGCGCAGCTCCAATTGTTCGAACCACCGAGCAGGAATCGCCGCAACACCATACTGAACACCCAACAAGTGCCCGGCTATGAGCCCGGTACTGTCGCTATCGCCACTGTGATTCACCGCCGTGATCACGCCCTCTTCGAACGAACGCGCTGCAAGGGCGCACCACAAGCCGATAGCCAGCGTTTCTTCGGCGACCCATCCGCCACCGAGCTCGCCTATTCGTTGCGGAGTGGGCTGGTAGCCCTCGTAAACGAAGAAAAGTACGCGCTCAATGAGACTCCGTGTTTCTTCCATACCCGGCGTTTGTCCATATTTGGCCAAGCTCTGAGTAACCGCGTGCCCCAAGCTGTCTTGCCGATCGGCAATGCGTTGGAGAATATCGGCAAACAACCCGGCCGCCAGGTAGCCCGTAGGATGTCCGTGAGTCAGGCGGCCCGACTGGGCAGCGTAGTCAAAGGCGTTTGCAAAAAAGGCGCAGGGCGCAACGCGCATCAACGCGCCACAGCCTTTGCTGTTGTTCTCGGCAACGGCGCCAAGCCGCGGACTGGCCTTGAGTGCACCTAGGCAAGTAGTGCCAGGGGCACGCCGAGACCAGAGCTCCGATTGCTTGATCAGCCAGCCGTCCACGCCGATCGGCATCGCCGTAGGGTAGTTCTGTGTTATCAGCCAGCGCAGCAACGAATGGTGAATAATGCTGGGGACGTGGCAAGTCCCTCGTGAGCTGCCGCACACATAAGCCCGCAGCAAGCCTTCTGCGGTGAAAAGCATCATCTGCGTGTCGTCGGTGATGGCGCCGGTGGTACCGAAAGCAGGGGCAAAATCAACGATACCTTGCGGACCGAACTTAGCTTCAATTGCAGACCACTCGAGAAACTCCACTGGGGCGCCTAGCGCATCACCGACGGCGCCGCCAAGCAGGCAGCCCTTGATCCGTTCAAGTCTGTTCATGTCCTTTCCCTTATCCCTCTGCGGGGATCAATTTCTGCAGAATCACCAGCTTTCTTTGCAACTGCTTGACGTGCTCTTTCTCGGCTCGCAACGCCGATCGCAGTTCGCGGTTTTCCATTTCCCAGATCCGCGCCCAGCGCACATTTTTTTGGCAGCCCCTAGCCATCTGCCAGAGCTCACGCAATCTCAGACACTGGTGCAGTAACACCAGCAGGATTGCTCCCATCATCAGCAATGCACCTGTCGAAACCGCTTCCGACATACTCATGTCCACTTCCTTTCGTGACTTCAATTCATTTCGAAGACAGATACACGATATGTAGTGTTAAACGACAGGTCTAGAATGTAGACTTATACAGGTAAAGTATTCGCGCACATGGAGAGGGAATGAAACGCAAGCAGTCCATCGAACAGGTCCGCTGGGATCTGGCACTTCGCTATCGTTTGATTGAGACCGTTGCCTGGTGGGAGGGCCGGTTGACCACGGGACACTTGATGCAGAGCTTCGGCATCAGCCGTCAGCAGGCGTCCAAGGACATCAACACCTACATCACAGAACATGCGCCTAAAAATCTTACATATGACAAAAAAATAAAAGGCTACGTGCCCAGCAAGACGTTCACGCCGCTGTTCATCGACGACAGCGCCAGCGCCTATTTGCATCTGCTTTACCAGAATAACGAACGCGCTCCGCACATCGATGGGCTCGCACTGGCCTACGCCCACACCAAGGTGCTGGAAGTCCCGGATCGTCCGATTCGGCCGGAGGTCCTGCGCCCATTGCTCAAGGCCTGTCGCGATGGCCTGCGCCTGGAAACCGAGTATGTGTCGCTCAATACTCCGAACGTGGAGATTCGCCTCATAGCCCCTCACACGCTGGTCTACACCGGTATGCGTTGGCATGTTCGGGCTTACTGCGAGAAGAATGGCCAATACCGCGACTTTGTACTCAGCCGCCTGCGCGGTCAGCCGGATTTGCTCGACGAATCGCAGAACACCCGTGAGCTGGATGAAGACTGGAATACCGAGATCCCCGTCATCTTTGCAGCCGATGGGAGATTGAACGCGGCGCAGAAGTCAATCATCGAAACCGACTTCGGCATGATTGATGGCCAGCTAGTAGTGCCCAGCCGTAGAGCGCTGGTGAAATATGTATTGCAGCGGTATCAGATCGACCCGAGAAACCAGGCCACTAACCCCGAGGCACAGCAGATCGTGGTAACCAACCTCAAGGACCTGCGCCCCTGGCTCATGAATGACTGATTCCAAACACTGACATACACTCAACAAGCCGCCACTTGAAGCTTGTCAGTTTCAGCCACTCGGTAGACCAGTGCCGTGAAAATAGAAATGATGCGTTAAAGCCAACAAGAACCACGCCAATGACTGATGACTCCTGAGCTGTGACAAAGCGGTAAATAGAACACACAAGGATTGCAACATATTGAATTTTATATAGTTTAAACAGGCCGGGTGGCGACTTACTCACTCCTAGCTCAATGCCACACGCCGCGCGTAAACCATGCGTAATATTTGGCTGACCCCGGCGGTTATTGCAGCATTGATAAAATTATTGCTGTTTGAAATCCCATTCAAAATAAATTCAAACCTATATCACCTCAATGAACGCCCACCGCATTGACTGCGGTAGGGATAAAGCGCGCCAGCAATTCGCTAAGCACGCTCTTCATTCGAGAGGATCTGCGTATGTATACCCTTTGCCCTAGCTGCGACTCAGGACGCGTAGTAACAAAAAATATCGGCAAGCAAACGGGTGGATTGATTGGCGCCGCAGGCGGCGCTGTACTAGGCATTGTCGGTGGGCCCGTAGGGATCGCTGTGGGCAGTATCGCAGGAGCCATTTTCGGGGGACTTTTTGGAGGGGCATCTGGCGGCATCGCAGGTGCCACGCTGGGTGAAAAGATTGATGAAAGGGTGCTGGATAACTATCAGTGCCTGGAGTGCGGTTACAACTTCAGCGTCAACCGCTAAATCGTTGTGAACAGGCATCGCTGCCTGTTGATGCGACGCTAGCTCCACTCACTCAACCATTAAAGCGCCTGGTCAGCTTCTGCTGGCCGGGCGTTTTTTATGCCGCACAGGAAACCATCATGGGCACACAATCTCTGGAACAGCGGAGCAGGCATTGCGCTGTTTTGTACCCACAGGCCAGTGGGCAAAGCCTGGACGTCAGCCAGGTCACTCAACTCTGTACGACCTTTATCGAACTGCAGAGCGTGCGCGGGTCGATTGCTTTGCAGGAAAAACAGGAGGCTCAGCTCAAGCAAACGTTGCAACAGGCCATGGCCGAGGCAAGTCGGGCGACCTTCGCAACTGGCTGCATCACGTGGAAGAAAGCCAAAGACAGCGCGGAGGACTCCGGTGCCATCTTCGAGGAGTTCTTCCCTGCAGTTGAAGTCAGCCCAGCCCTATAGAGCCCCAAGCCCAACTGGCAGCGTCTGCCAAACCCTCACTCGCCCAAAAGCTGGAGTCGCAAGCCTCGCGGCACAACGGCAAGCCCACCGTTTAGTAACCGGGCTTCTCAAAACCCCTCCGTTCTCACGCCTTCGTACAGGAATACCCGCATGAAATATCACAAACTCCAAGCCGGTGAAATGACTGGTACCTACGTCATGGAATCTCCGGTCACAGAGGCCGATATCTTGCAGATGGCTCAACAACTGGCTATGAGTCGTCTATCTAAAGGCCGGGCACTGACTGAGCCCAAGCAGGTCTTCAGCCACCTGCAAACATTGCTGCAATACCACGAGCACGAAGTCTTTGCTTTGCTACTGCTCGACACCAAGCACCGGGTAATAGGATTCAGGGAGCTATTCCGAGGTACCCTGGATGGTGCCAGCGTGTACCCACGGGAAGTGGTCAAGATCGCTCTAGAGCTAAACGCCGCTGCCGTAATTATGGTTCACAACCATCCCTCCGGCGACCCGGAGCCCAGCCAAGCCGATCTTACCCTGACCACAACGCTCAAGAACGCCCTGAACATGGTCGGAACCCGAATATTGGATCATGTCGTCGTGGGCCATGAAGGTTGTGTGTCGTTGGCTGAACGAGGTTATCTGTAATCCCTACAGGTTGGCTTACTCATCCCGTCCGATAGACTGCCTTGGCTGATGCCAGGGTGGTCATCGGTATGAGTCGCCTCTAAGAGCATCCCCTGATAGCTCTTTTCGAGGAAATGATCATGGCAATGCGCTCTTTATTTTTTGCTGCACTCATTGCAAGGCAGGCGCAAAAGCCGAGCGCAGCAACCGACTACCTGTCCTCAAACTGAAATAGAGAGTGGTAGTGCTCGATCTTAATGCTGACAGAGGTTAGAATATTCAGCACTCGGAGACCCTACCCCTATGATTGATGCTGTCGACCTTTTTTGTGGCGCTGGCGGTTTGACCGCTGGCCTGCGCCAGTCAGGTGTTCACGTTCATGCAGGTTATGACATTGATCAAAACTGCAGATACGCCTACGAGCAGAACAACCATGCAGCTTTCGTTGCTAAAAGCGTCGAGGATGTTTCAGTAAAAGAGGTAGCAGATTGGTATCGCCCCGGACGCATCAAGCTGCTGGCAGGCTGCGCACCGTGCCAACCGTTCTCAAGCTATAACCAAGGCCGCGATACTCGTAACGATCGCAAATGGCCTCTGCTCTACGCTTTCAAAAGACTCATAGAAGGCGTTCAGCCTGAGCTGGTCACCATGGAAAACGTTCCAGATGTGACCAAGCACGAGGTTTACCATGACTTCGTCGCCGCGCTGGAGCGCCAAGGTTACTTCGTCTGGGCCGACCGAGTTCCCTGCATTGAATACGGATTGCCTCAGCATCGCCGCCGTCATGTGCTGCTAGCATCGAAGTTAGGGCCAATATCGCTGATTACTAAAACACATGAAGGTAAACCAGTCACAGTTGAGGATGCTATCGGCCATTTTCCTCGACTAGCCGCTGGAGAGTGCGACCCGAAAGACCCGCTCCACAGGTCAGCTTCGCTGACGCCGGTCAATCTCAAGCGAATCATCTACTCGCGCCCAGGTGGCACATGGAAGGACTGGCCAACAGACCTACGTGCCCTATGCCATCAGAAAGATAGCGGCAAGACTTACCCTAGTGTCTACGGACGTATGCGCTGGGAGGAGCCAGGCCCGACGATGACCACACTCTGCTACGGATTCGGCAACGGCCGTTTTGGCCATCCCGAACAGAATCGTGCCATCTCGTTGCGCGAAGCAGCAACTCTGCAGTCGTTTCCTATCGACTACGAATTCATGCCAGTCGATAAGATCAACTTCAAGTCGGTCGGCCGAATGATCGGCAATGCGGTACCAGTACGGCTGGGTGAGGTGATCGGCATCAGCTTGAAGCGCCATCTTGAACAGCTTCAGAAAGTTTGAGTTCGCGCCTAAGCCGCAGCGTCAATTCCTCCCGCTGTTTTGTTTCACATTCCCAGACTAGCAGCACCCGCAAGCCCAGCGCCTGTAGCTGGGCCTCCTTTCTGAGATCACGCTCAATGTTCGCCGCGAACTTGGGCAGCCAATACTCCTGTCTCGTTTTGGGAGTGGTCGTGTAGCGGCAATCAGGATGTCGGTGCCAGAAACACCCATGCACGAATATCACCGTCCGGAATCTAGGCAAGACGACGTCCGGTGAGCCTGGAAGATCTCGGCGATGCAGACGAAACCGAAGCCCCAAAGCATGCAGCACTTGGCGAACGATGATTTCTGGTGCTGTATTAGCGCGCTTCACCGCTCGCATGATGTCACTTCGCGACATTCACCCCCCCAGAAGAACATCACCCAACAGGCACGATCACCCCAGTTACCGCCAACGCCTCAAGGTGCCGATGAAGCTGCTCGGGCAATGGAGCTCCGGAGATCAAGACTCCGGCCTCCATGTTCTGGTCCATTGCGTACCCGGTGAGGTTGGCGCTAGTTATGAAACAGTGCGAGCCATCGGCCACAGCGACCTTCGCATGCACACTGCCATTCGAGAAGATCGCACCCTTGTCCTTCCAGATGTAGAACCGCGCAGTAGGAACGACTTTGCGCAAGTTATTGATGGGGTCGATGCTGACCTTGCCACCGCTGGCTGTCGAAAGCTCCATCAGGAAGTTGATCGCCACACCGCGCTCCGCCGCTGACCTCAAAGCCTTGGTGATCGACTCAATGTCGTAAGCAACGTAACTCGTTATGAATAACCTCTGCTTTGCAGCATCAATTACCTGAATCAGAGCTTGCTCGGTTCGACGAGCCGGAACAATGTCCGTAGTGGGGCCGGTCCACACCAAATCGACTACCTGCTTTGCCTCTGCCTGACGATAAGCATGGTCAGCGGCCAGCAGCATGGCTGCTAAGGTTTCACCGGTGACAGGATTAGACTTCCATGCCGCGACCATAGCCTTGAATGAGTCACCAGCTTTGGCAGACAACACGGAAGCATTATTCAATTTCCCCACACTCTCAGCACCAATGAACCTGACCGCTGCCGCCAAAGCGGCGGTACGGTCAGGAGAAACAATAGCCACCAATGCCGACACTGCCTCCAGCAGAGCTTTCATCTCAAACGTCCTTGAAGAATGCGGCCTTGTCGTTCTCAAACGTCGGAACCACCATCGCACGATCGAGATAGCGGTTACCGCGCTCGCAAGAGGTCTCTGCGACGAATGAACATGCATGGCAAGCGGCCGCATGCAGACTTCGATCCTTCTGCGGGTCATGCTCGGCGCAAAGCGGATCAGACGAACATATGCGAGAACGACGCAAAGCCTGCACAAGCAAACGCTCAAGGTTCTCTGGCTTACCTAGCTCGACCAAACCACCCAGGGTCCCATCGGAGTCGGCAGCCGCCGTGTAAATAATAAAGCCCGCTTGGCAACCCTCTGCATTCACGTCCGCATAAATACGCTCGCGGATGCTGGCCGCGTTGTACCCGCACTCCAACGCCAGCTCACGAATTAACATATGCGCCAAGGTATGAAGCAGCACATAGCGAGCGCCTGGATAGCCTTCTTCCGGAGGGCTTAAATGCCGAGAGTTTCGCCAGCCCTTATGACCGCCACGTAAGCGCTCATCAACGCTTTGGACGTCTTCAAGTTGCTCCCACTCAGCGATAGCCTGCTCATCGAATTGGATGAAAATGCCTTCGCCATGCACCTGATTCGCAGGAACCCAATCGGGTTTACCCCGTGACAGCGGAGCCTTAGTAGGACCGGTTGCCAGGTCAGCTGAATCGTCAGGAGCTTCCACTCGTGTAAAGCCGAGCAGCGCATTAACCTCACGCAAGCGCTTCAATAACAGCACCCTCGAGATCTTGCTCTTGAAGCGCCCAGGAACATTGACTATTTCTGAGGTGAAATGTGGATAGTCATTCACTGGTGACGGATCAATCAGCACGCGCCACTCAGGCCCCTTGATGTCCGACTCAGTGACATTCGCATCACCACCACTACGACGTTGCTCGATTGCAGCCCAGATCAGCTCGGCGGAATATTGGTCAATCCCCGGTAACGCACCGGTTTTTTTTAACATTTTTACCGTCAACGGCACCTCTTCTACGCCATCAAGATCGTGGAAGAAATCCCAACCATCGTCGATAAGTTGACCCAGCGAATCTTTAGCCTGTGGAATGGCCAACGCAGAAATAGAGATAGGAAACCAACTATTGGTCGCCCCCAGCAGAACCACGCGCGGCTCCGCATCACAATCAGGCTCGAAGTGATCCAGATGAGGGTGCCGACCGCGGCACCCCGGAAGGTTTTCTTTACCTAGCTGCCCGAAAGCATGAGCCATATTACGGGCCACACCACAGGAGTCACACTTCACCCAAAGGTTCTCGGTTTGCAGAGACGCGCCGCTTTCAAAGAATCGCAGCGTACCCTTGCAACCACCAAGACCACTGTGGACGTACCAGTTCCACGGAAAGTCATCCAGATGCCCATTCTTGCAGGCCAGCAAGAAACGCGCAGGCACAGCATCGGCATCCTTCGCAGGCTGATCTCCTTTTGACCCCGTGCAGCCCTTATGAACGAAGCAAGTCGCCTCCGGCCGATAACGATTTTCCTTCAGATCGAACAGCCCACTGTCATAAGGCGAAAGCATTCCGCACTTAACGCAACGCAACCAGCGAGGAAAGGGCCGCACAGGAACCCCTACATAAGCTTCAGCCGAGTACGGATCAACCGCGTCGCTAGTCGTGAACGGAGGCATACGTAGCGATTCAACCTGCGGCCCGAGTACTTTTTGCACGGCAGCCAGCAGGCGACTTTCTACCACCGGCCGACAGCGATCCTTCTCCCAAAAGTTTATCCCTAGCGTCACGACCGACAGGTTTGGCAAATCAATCAGCGCACCAGGGCCATAGGTCCAGAGCAGCTGGCTCGGCCGGACTGAACCAACGGGAGTTTTTTCGTTAGCCATTTTCATTCGTCCTTATCAGCCGCTGCAGGGCGAGGTTTCCATTGAATATCGTCATTTATACGCGCTGAGTTCATCACTAAACGCACACCCGGCTCGACCTCTCGCATCGACATTGGCACTGTCCAGTTGTTCCAAGTTTGCGGACCAGGCGCATTAATCAATGCAGCGGTTCTATCCTTATCCGGTCCTCGTTTCTCGTAAGCCAGGAGACGGTTACCCTGCATCACTTCCTTCACCCACTCATCCGCACGCTGCTTGAGCATGCTTCCAGCGAGCTTCTGCGCCGGCTCTTCCGCAACGTTATCGGCTCGAGCTTCGAGCACCTTCATGGCATCCAACATCTCAGGCTGGTTCGGCTGCTTGAGACTCTCCGCCCCAGTGTTCGCAGCAAAGTCCGCATGTTTTGCCCGCAGTAATGACAGCATCGCGCCAGTCAGCCCTCGATCCATCGCCCGCGGTGAAAATGGCGTGACCGACTGAGCCTCGACATGTTTGTAAAAGGTGGCGTGATAATGCTCAAAGGTCTCGTAATGCGAGAGGTCGCGAGGCCTTGCCCAAGTCAGAACGGTGCAGACCAGACCTGGCGACTGGCGCCCTACCCGGCTAGTCGCCTGAATGTATTCCGCGGTCCCTTTAGGCTGACCATTGACAGCCATGATTCCTAGACGACTCACATCGACCCCGACCGACAACATATTGGTCGCCAACACAACGTCGATGGCCCGAGAGTCCCCATCAACCCAGCGAGTCACGTGCTTGAGCTTTTCAGGGTCCCATTCGGACTTGAACATTACCTCAAGCTGATCTAGGTACTTAGGGATGTCTTGGTTGGACACTCGCGAGGTCAACTCACGGATATTCATGACACTGCGCTGAGCCAATCCTGGGCGCTGGACCATGCTCATTTGCACTCGGTAAGCACGAGTCTGTACATCGTCCTCAGCCAAACGCTTCATGCCCCCCAGCTCACGCAGCGAGTTGAAGTATCCCACCATGGTCATGTACGGATCAGCGACCTTACCGAAGCGGTCGAATAGCGCCTGCGCCCCCGTCAACGCCGCGGTGTAGACCCGAATCAGCATCGCCGGACGCGAACTGCCAGGTGAGCAAATGCCCAAATAACGTCGCCCAGGTTTTTGCTCAATCGGCCGCTGTACCGAGAAGAAGTTGTCCTCAACATCCAGACCGTGCGGCGGGAACACTGCTACCTGGCGCATAAACACGTTGTTGACCTGCTGCTGCGCCTTACGCACGGTAGCCGTTGAGGCAATTACCTTTGGGCGAATTGAGTATTCACCCAAACGCCAACTACACAGCTCATCGACGGCGCTTTCATAGAGACCGACCATGGTTCCCAGCGGGCCACTGATCAGGTGGAATTCGTCCTGAATGATCAGGTCTGGCGGTCGAATTGGCCGGATTGCCTTGACGGTCGCGGCAGGCTTACCAGCAGTAGCCCTATGCCCGGTATTACATTCAGAGCCAGGCCAAAGCAGACCATGACGGGTGCATTCCTGCGAAACGTTACCAAACAAATTTCGCACTTGTCCGCGCCAGGCCATCATCGCGAATTTGTCGACGGTGGCGATCATCATCGTTGGTGGCCGGTGATACATCTCCTCATCCACCACCATCACTGGTAGGCCAGGATGATCTTGTTTACTTGACCGGCCACGCGAGAAATCGCACTCACTCCTCTTGTCGCCACAGTAGATCGACGTACGCCCTGCAACTTTGTCGACGACAATATCTTGGCCGGGAAGAATTTCTGAGCCGCACCAAGGGCAGCCAGTCAACTGCGCCGGTGATGCCATACCAGCCGTGTTCTTCCCAGGGGTGCGAACAGCCTGGATAAACTCATGGCTAGCATCGGTCGTACCCGGGGTCACGGTGTTACCGACCCACAGACCAATCGTGAAGGCACTCTCACCCAGAGATTTGTCCCCCGCCGCCAGTGCCTCGCGCCGCAGATGTTCCATTGCACAAATCAATGCGGTGGCCCGCTGGAACTGTTGCAATGTCAGCAGACGCAAGGTGTAGCGCATGATGACGGCCAGGCCACGTGATGAGTCGTAGTCGCCCAAGTTTCCTTGTGAGCGACGAATGGCCATGGTGAACGCCGCTACACCCAAGTACGCCTCAGTCTTACCACCACCGGTGGGAAACCAAATCAGGTCGGCAAAAGCCTGCAAGGGCTGGGTGCGGTCTGTATGGACAGGGTTAGCCAGCGCCGGCACGGACAACAACAGGAAGGCCAACTGGAAGGGGCGCCACGTACGATTCTTCGGTACATCGAAGTCCGCCACTTCAACTTCCTGCTTACGCCGCCGCGCTAGAGCATAAGCGCTACGTACACGCTGAATGGCCATCGCTCGGTTAGCGAAGCGAAACGCAGCCAGCGCCTTGTCATTGACAGCCAACATTTCAACGCCAGCAAGCAGCCGAGTTTGAATCAATTCGCAGCGTTCCAGCGCTTCTTTGGCCTGCTGGTCGTAACCAATCACATCGCTACCGACCCGGCCACGCTGATCCTCAATCCACGCGGCATAGTCTTGCGTCAACACACCGAGTGCCGCGATGAGCGCATCTTTATCAAGGTCTGCCAGCGTCTGCATGTCCAGCAAGCCATCGGCGGTCATTTTGCGCATCGCGGGCCGATCTTGCGGATCTAAGCCTGGCGTTTCAGTGACAGCGACTTCGTATTGCGGCATGACCACCGTACGTAGCTCAAGCGCCCTAACTGGCACGCTGCCAGTTGTTGCATGCACCGCAACACCATGGCCCACGGCAAACTCGACGCGATCGCGGTAGATCATCTCCAGCGCCAAGCGCTCACGCAAATCCTCATCGTCCACAGCGCCAGCATCCGCATCCAGTGCCGGGCGGCGACGGAATATATCGGTCACTTCGCTACCCGTTTTTGCTCGAACCACGATTTCAGGCTGAAACACCCACGCGGTATCGCGATTTTCGGGCGGTTCTACTTGCCCGTTCACCAGAAACAAAGTGACCAAGCGATCGCCCTTGTCGTTGGGCGATCTGACGGTGCCCTGGATGCGCACCTCGGGGCTGCTAGCATCTGGCGCAATAGGTGAAACACCCCCCGGTGTCATCGCTAGCGAAAACACCCCACCAGAAGGAGCTCGCTTCCAAACCTTAGCCTTAACGAGCTTGTCCTTTATCAGCTTGGTATGATCGTGCTCGTCGCTGGCTACACGTTCATAGCGCCCCCAACTCACCACGACCTCAAGACTTTCGATATTGCCATCGACACAAAAGGTGAAGCCCAAACTAGAGGGCGCGAGCGATTGATTAAAGGCGGCATCCACCTCTTCATCCGCATCGGAGTCACCGCTGCCTGAGAGCGTCGGCGAGACGATTTTCGTGCTTTGTGCTTTTGGCTCTAGGTCGGAGGGCTCATCTTCATCACCTTTTTCGGCAAGCACCCAGTCTTCGCCACGCTCAGCGCTGTCCATCGGCGCCAGCTTGCCGACCAGATAGCGATCTCGTACGCCCATATCGACGATGAACTCTTCAGGGCCACCGGCAGGCCCCAACAGATCGTCCATAATGGCAAACTGCAACAACTCGCGGACGTAGGCCTCATTTTTGATCAGGGGGACGTCGGCAACCGTCAGATCAAGCGCCTTGGGCAGCGACTCAGCGAACTCGGTCCACTGCACGCGAGATATACGACCCGTTGGCGAAACGAGCCCAGTTTTAACAAACGGCACTGGTGATTCAACAGCCAGTACTTTGTCGAAGAAAAGCGAAGTGGTCTCGCTGTTGGAGCGAAGGCGCATGACACGCCCCACACGGGCTATCTCGCCAGAGGTGTTCAGTATCAAAACCCAATCATCTGCAGCAATGGCTTGATAAAGCCCGCGCTCGCCTTTCAGGACCAGAGTGTAAGGTGCAAGCGCTGGATCAGTGGCAAGACCATGATCGATAGCGATCCATGCATTAGCAGTTTGTTTCACGGCGCTTTGCTCCATGAGTACCTCTAAATTTTGAATTCATTTCTTAGCAAGGTTTCGACTCTGCTTTCCGTGTTGTAGCCGTTCTTGATCAAAACTTCGGCAATGTCCCGCCCCGATATAAAAATGATCGGATGACGATCCTCTCGCACTTCTTGATAGGCCTGGCGAGCCACTATCGAGGTCGTAACTAACACGCCAAATTGTCTATGCCGTATCCGAGAAATCAGTCGAGATACCTCTTTTACCCCCACTGTATTCGGCGTCTCTCCGCCAAGCGCTGGCCGGTAACACTTGGCCTCAAGCGAGAACTCGGCATAAACAGGGTCGTCGCCAAGTCCAAGCAAATAACGCCCTACAGCATCACGTCCGCCATCAATAGTGCCCCGAGTGATTTCATCAACGATGACGCGCAAGTCAGTCATCTGGTAGATACGTGCAGCAAACGCCTCAAATGCGATAGGTACATCTTTGAAGTACTGCCATACACAGGCCAAGATGCAGTGCTTCAAGGCAGTATCGGGTGATTGCTGCTCGACAGAGCGAATGATCGTTGTCGCCTCTGCCGCCAGCGGGCAATACCTTCCCGACTCTAGCCAATCGATCCAAGCTTTTGGTGCATTCGCGGTCCTAGAATTACCTGCAGCAAGATCATTGATCCATGCACGCCTGACGACCGGAACGTCGAGGATCGTAAAAGTCGAACGGTAATTCTGAAATCGCTGCCCATTGGATGACTTCCAGACGGCGACTAAATCTTCGGTCGCCGACAGCCCCTGAAACCCAGGGACGGCAAGGCCCTTGAACTGAACGGATCGAGCCGCAGTAGCAGTCGGTAGTTTTTTAAAAATCAAGAAGGGTGCAATGTCGGTTCGCGGATCCAGATCTGCGTGCAGCCGCGAGAACGCGTGACGCAAGACCTTATTTCCACCGGAACGAGTGTCATGCAGCTCATGTCCTGGTGTTTTGTTGTCACCGTAGTAGACAAATTGACCGGTGCTCAGATCAAGCGTGTCAGGCCAGTCGCGGTCTTCCCCAGTCGTAAATAAAACCACCCAGTTCTTTCGATCGCCTCGGCCAGACACACGGAAACCGCCCATGTTGCCGGAGCCTGAAAGCAATTTTGAAATAGGCTCGCCTGAAAGCTGTCCGTCGGGACTGCCTTCATAAACGGCATCGACCACGAGATCAGACTCGACAAGCCCTGGAAATGGGATGATCTTCATTGAGCCGACTCAGCTACACACTCTTCAACCTCTTCAACCTCAGCGCTACCTTTGGCTTTCCGCGCAGCATTCCAAAAAGTAATAAAGACAATTCTCAACCCTAGCCACCATGCGTAAATCGTGTGGATTGACTGGAAAGAGTCATCATCCAGAAGACCGTGCGCCAATTCGTTACGCAAGTTAGGGCCGAGCGCATCGCAAAAAAGCGCTTTAATCTCGAAGGCTATATCCTTCCCGAAGATCGTTTCGACCTCTGGTAAATCCATCAACGTACTGAGTCCGTTCTCGTTCTCAATGCCATTGATATCAAGATTGGTAGTTTTCACCCCCGCATTCTTCAGATGGAACCGGACCATGTGCTCAATCTGGGGCGCCAGTAAATGCATAGAAACAGTGAAGTCGCGGTCATAACCCGCGTAAAGCGCCTTCCCAAATAGACGCTCTCGACCTTCCGGTACTATAGGAGACTGACTAGCCAAGCCGATGAAGTCGTCCTCACCTAAGCGATGTTCCTGAAGAAGTACGCCGTGCGCAGGCCAGATGTCACCGTGCACCACAATATTGATCAGTATCTGATAGTCGTGAACCATCTGTGGCCAGAGTGCAGGGTCTTCCGTGGCTGTCCCAATCTCGAACCCGGAGGCTGGTTGTTTGGCAATGACTCGACCATCGCGAGATAGGTGCGAACTGCCGCATAGGCGACGAAATAAGCCTTGCTGAAGGATTTTTTCTGCATCTTCACGGATCTTATCTACCCGTGCACCTTGGTAGATATTCGCAAACGAGAACAGTGCATCCCGCACAGACTTTCCTGAAACCGATTTGCGAGCGTTCGCAACAAGCTCCGTAATGTCTAAACTTGGTGTCTTGATCTGACCAAGTTCATCCAGTGACTTTTCTCCAGCATCATTCATGTGCCGATGCAGTTCGGCAATCCGCTCATCGCCTCGATGTATTGATCTCTGACTGCGAGGAATGCTGCGGTAGATCTGGATGGCTTTTTCATAAAAACTCGCAGCAACCATATGACTGGGTTGGTCGGATGAAACTCGGGCGATTGCTTCTTTCACCCATCCCTCAGCGACTGCAACAGTCATTTCTGCTGATTTGGCTTCGTCACCAGACCGATTAAACCAGCGGCTCGCTGCATCAAAGAACTCGCGGGAGCGATGAAGGTCGCCACTTCCCTCAAATTCAACAGCTAGCGCATTCAGCTTCTGCGCAATGACTGACGAATGTGTTCGACCAAGACCATAGGTATCTACTAAGTCAGCCAGCCATAACGCAAGAAAACCGCTATCCTTGGTTGCGGTATTGAAGGCGTCAAGAACGGTTGTTTCCATCTCGGCCAAGCGAGTTCCTGCGCCAGCTCTCAACATGCGTGCCAAACTGATAGCGCGCTCCCAGCACTCGTGGCCACCACGAACCCAAGTTTCGGCATCCAATGGGATCAGCCGATATGCATCAATCGCAGCAAGCGCAAACTGGACGTTTCGCGGACGCTGCTTCAGCCAGACGAGATCGGCGACTCGTGCCTTCAACCACGCATCATCGATTGCATCGATAATCTCGGCATAAAACGCGATGTCTGATTCTGACAAATCATCTGGGATGACAGAGCGCCTCCCTTCCATCACCATGAATGGTTTATAGGGTTCATTGTTGCTTTTCGGCGACAGCATCATGGAGCAGGCATCCGCAAGCAGCCACAGTGCCTTTCCGTGTGAAGGCCGATTATCTTCCGATGCTTTGCGAGCTGCGCTAGAGAACACCTGCCACATGGAGGAATAGCCCTCCCGCTCTTCATCGGCTAGCGAGCGCTTCCAGTCACACTCTGCAAAGTCTTGCCCCGTGACGATCAGGTCGGCAGAGTAACGCAGGTCGCTCATACGTTGTCTCCGGCAAACAAATCACTCAACGGAGTAGGCGAAATGGCCTTCGGTCGACGCCCACGTTTGGACTTTGCAACTGACGACTCTCCGCTACTAATCGCCGCTGCATCGAAGCGTTCGTGATTGAGCTCCGTCAGCCTCTTGAGAACCTCGAGTCGAGACAAACTATCAACTCCAAATCTCACTCCACGCTTCGTTTCAACGAACTGATGATTGAGTTGTATGTCATGCCACCCATAGGCATCAATCACAGCGCGATCAAGTTCTGCAATTAACTGTCGGAATCGAATAATGTCTTCGGCGGTTTCGTCCCGTGAATGCACCAAGTTATAGACGGAAGTAAACCCCTGTTGACGAGATTCGCATATTGAATCTCGATGTTCGAAGTATGCCTTCCCAACGGTTTCAAGTCGTACATCAATCGCCTCGTGAGAGAGACCTCCATCGACCAAAAATCTTGATGGAAATGGGAAAGTATCGAAGCAGCTAGTTCCGACATATGCAGGCGTCTCGCCCGTTGTCGAACCCCAGACAAGTGCCCATTCGGTATGTGCGGTAGATTGAAGAACTGCAAAAGCGCTGTAAGTTGTAAAATCAAATATTTTGACCTTCTCCGAGTAGATGCTTTGCGGGTCTCCGAAAGTCAGGCAGAAATGCTTCGACAACTTTGAAGTTACGAGCATTCTTCCATGTCGACGAATTCGATCGTGGAATACTTCTCGACGATCCCAGAATTTCCAGAAGCAGCTTTCGTGAACCTGGCGCGTGAGTGAGTCCCGGTAGGGGCGGACTCGCTCAATTATGAGTTCCCACGCTGCCTTGAATTTCTCAGCCTCGTGTCTTTCTCGTACCCAAAAATTGATGACCCATCGAGATCCGGTTTGGCGAGGGCAGTTGTTTATGTCATCACCCACGATGTATTTGGTAATAACTTCGCTTGATGCCGGTTCTTTATTGAGAATCGAAGCTGCCTCAACCTCGTCTAGGACAAATCCAATGCCTTGGACTTTCACTCCATCCGAGCAGAAGCCCACATTTGATGCAAGCGGATGTGGCGCAGGGAGTTCCGACCCTGGTTCGAGCATCGTCGAAATCGATTGGACTTGCTCACCATCCAACATCACAGTCCCTTCCCATGTTCGCAGGCTGAACACGAGCACAGAGACATAGACACCAGCCGTCCCCGGCCAAGGGAATGACGAGAGAGCAAAAAACGTCGTCGCTTGCTCGAATACACGCGTCAGAACCTGAGTTCGCGTGTCGCTTTCAGTGATTGAGTCCGTTGCAATAAATCCGGCGACACCAGTACTACGAAGTAGTCGAAGCGAGCGTGCGAGAAAGTACGCAACCAAGTTGACAGACCCCTTGGCCCCATCAAGAAGAAGCCTTTTAAGGGCCTTCTCGTAAGAGTCGCCTAGGTTCGACGATATCTTGCGCCCGCCCATGAAAGGCGGATTGCTGACCCACGCATCGAACCCACCGTTTTCTCGCTGGAATACTTCGGGGAATTCGAGTGGCCAATGGATGGGATGGCGCGGTGGCTTGCTTGGGAGCAGGTCCACGGCCAGATCGTGAGCGACTTGGCGTTTCGCGGCCTCCAGCGCTTCGGCGTCACCGCGTGCTATGCGATCCGCCTGGATGGCCAGCGCCGAGAGGCGAGTCTCTTGCGTGCGAGTAGCTTCGGATGTGAAGACCGTGCCTATAAAAGCGTCGGCCAGTCGCTCCGCGACATTGAGCTTCTGCCGCGCATCGGCATCCAGCCGTGCCATGATCTCGACGTCATGAATATCGCGAATCGGCATCTGGCGCAGCCGCTGCCGCAACTCAATCGCCTCTTGAACCGCCCGCTCAATGTTCTGGCCAAACAGTCGTTGTTGACCTTTCCCAGTCGGAGTCATGGAGAGCTCGGAGAGCTGATCTAGCCGGTGAATGCCGAGCAGAGTATCTCCACAACGCAAGCTGTGATCGAGGAAACCAAATGGGCGACCCTTGGCCAGCGTCACCAGCCAGATCGAGAGCTTGGCGAGCTCGACCGCCAACGGATTCAAGTCGACGCCGTACAGGCAACGCTCAGCGATGAGGCGACGTGCAATTACGGTGCGCTGTTCGCTGTCGCGAGGCAGCATTTCCTTGGTATCGGCAATATCCAGAACGTCACCATCCACACTCACAGCTTTACCCGAGGCCTCGGTCTGTGACCAGGATTCGACGAGGCGGTCCGACAACCAACGGCAGGCTTGCACCAGGAACGCACCCGACCCCATGGCTGGGTCGCAAATCTTGAGGTCGAGCAGTTCAGGGGTAGATTTCAGTACCCATTGCTCGCGCGGTGCGCCCTCCGCTGGGCCGACATAGACCACTGGTGTGAGGGTTTCGACTACGATCGCTTCGGTCAGAGATTTTGGGGTGTAGTGGGCACCGGCTTCGCGCCGGTCGGAACCGGTGGTGACAATGAATGCACCTTTTGCATACACCAATGGGTAACCCCATGGGTCGGTGCGCAAAAGATTAGCGATAGGCAACAGTCGGTCACGCAACGCCTCGTCGCCATGACAGGCCGTGAGCAGATGATTGATCAGCGCAGCGTCGACAACACGTGCCAACTCTTTGCGGATAGCGCTTGCACTGCGCTTCAGCGCATCTGCAGAAGCCAGCTCACGAACGAATGCATCTTCGCCATGCGCCCGCCAAGCCTCCAGGTCAGCCATGGCATAAATGGTTTTTTTTGCACCCTTGCCGCCGTTCAGCTCTACCGTCACGGCATCTGTGCGCTTAACCGTACGCTCAAGCAAGCCTTCATAGACGTAGCCGATCTGCTCTACATCGAGTGCACGGTAAGACAGGGTACGCCCTTGGTATTGCTGAATTGCCTCCAGCAACAGCAGCACAGTACGGTTGTCGATCGGCAAGGGCCGGGCACCGTCCGAGCGCCAGCTTGAACCCGCTGGACGGCCTTCGAGAAAGGGGAAGCGATCCGGATCGAACAACGAGCCGCCCAGCGCCGGTAAACGCAGAGTCTCATGCTCAATGCCGCCATACACGGCGCGGAAGGTCGCCAGCAAACGCGCCCAAGCGTCATGCCGACGCTCCAGCACCTCGTCCGACTCTTTGCGTAGCTGCATGCGTAAGGTGGAGATGGCGTAGTTAGCCTCATAAGCTGCCTCACCCATCAGCAACAGCCCGCGCTCTTCAGCCGACAATAAGAAGACCAGCCGCATCATGATGGTCAGGCCGGCTTCGTACAGCTGGGTAGGCGCCACATCCTGCAGCAACGTCCGGCCGCTATTCAGGTCTTCTTTATCAAGCGACTGAATAAGCACTTCGACAGCGCGACGTACCTGCTCACCCAACGCATCGGTGACCTCTTCCTGGTGTTGCAGAGACTCATCGAAGAGTGCAGGCAGCTGCTCGCTGGCATCCACAAAAAAACGGCGAATACCTAACAGCGTAAGGAAGGCCTGCAGGGTTAATGGCTCTTGCCCCCACAATCGCGCATACCAACTGGCGTAAGTCACGACCGAGCCGACCGGCGCATCAATCAGCAGCCAACGCTCACCGTTGGTGACCAAACCCAAACGACAACCCGTAGTACGACAGAGTTGCACCATCCGCTCGGCCGGCGTCGCCACCCAGCCTTGTTGGCTGATGGCTGCATCCAAGTCGGTATCCGCAGGGTAGGTTTGGATCAGCAGCAGTATTTTCTGAGCGTCGATCAGCGCGTAATCTGGGCTTAACGAGACGCCATGTTCTGGCAGCGCAATGTGCAAGATCGCCGGTATAGCCTCGCCTCGCTTGAGCAACTCGCCCGAATCTTTCTCATCGTATTCAAGGCCGCGTGCAAGCACTTCGCGAATCCAGGCGCGGTGCAATTCTTCGAGTTGTGGGTCTTCATTGTCACGCGCCTCGCACCACTCATCGTAGGCTTGACGCAGGTACTTGCGTACGCTGCCATCAACAGCCTCCAGCCCTTGAGGAAAGGCTTTCTTTAATACGGGTACAGCGAGGAACGGGCCGGAAATCTCGATCAGCGACAGCCATTCGTCGTGGTTATTGTCCTGGCTCATACACGGCCTTCCTGTGCGAACGATGCGGGAACGATAAAGATGACAGCGACGGGAAAGGTACGATCCTGCGGCGCGGCATAGCGCGCTTCAATGGCGCTGATTTCTTGCTCGCGCTCTGCTGGAATGCGTGCCAGACGGGCCTCCAGCGCTGAGTTGTCACGACGTAACTGGGTACGTTCATCTTCACTGAACAGAGCCAATTGCTCGGGTTGTTCTGCCTTGCCTAGCTCCGCACCAATCGCGCGCTCTAACTCACTCAGTACGGCACGAATATCTTTCAGCTCGGAGTTCTTGCGTGTTTCTAGGGTGTTGTCCAGCGACTCAAGGCGGTTGCGCGAGCGCGCTTTGAGCGTTTGCTGAATAGACTCTTCGGCAGCACCGAAACGTGCTCGCAGGGTATCGAACGCAACGGCTTCCAACCGGGACGGCTGCCCCTCATCCAGCCAGCCTTGCACCCGGGTGACGCCCTCCTCGCGCTTGAAACCTTGCTCACGAAGGTAGCCACCGGCCACCGTTAGCTCTTCATGCAGGCGATGGTGGTTACCACCGGTGATGACCAAGCGCGACACGACCACTACGGCAGGTGCATCCAGGCGATCGTCAGGCAATACGCGAACGGTTACTCGATTGATTTTTTTGTTGTCTTCCCGCGCCCAGACCTCAGCACGCAACAAACGCAGACACATCTGCACCAGCCGATGATTGAGGTGAACCAGTACCAGATCATCGCGCCCCTTTGCGACTTCATGATCGAAGGTCACGGGGCGAATCACATTGGTGAATGGGTGATTTAGCCCTTCGCGGCAACGCTCCCAAGCGCCACCCAGCGGTGGTAGTTCGAATACGGCACCTGACTCGACACCAGCCATTTCGAATGGTTGCAGTGCGGGCTTGTCCGCCAAGGCCAACGCCGTTTTGACTGCCATCAGAATGTGTTCCGGCGACAGGTGCAAGCCTTCCTTCGTTTCAATCAGGCGCTCATGCAGCTTGGCCACTCGAGCGTTAATTTCTTTATCTGTACGAACAAAGCGGCGAGCCCGCTCAATCTTTGCCTCCGCCATACGAGTGTCGAGATCACGCAAATAACCCTCAATCAACCCCGACATTTGCGGGGCAATAACCGGGTTAACACTGCCCATGTCTGCACGCATTGAGTCGAGCTTGCGCAGCGCACGCAGGATGTCGTATTTATGCCCACCAACAGCTTCGCCATCTTCCTTAGCATCCACCGGGTGCCAGATAAGCACCTCTTTTGCCCGCTGACCGTGACGATCGATACGACCGTTACGCTGTTCCATGACGTTGGGGTTGTAGGGGATTTCTAGATGGATGAGGTAGTTACAGTGGTTCTGCAGGTCAATACCTTCTGAAGCCGCATCCGTCGCCAGCAAGATGCGCACAGGAGAAACATCCGGAGCGGCCTGGAAAGCTGCCTTGACCAACTCTCGCTCGTCGTAATCCATGCCACCGTGCAGAATCATTAGGCGCTCGCCACCCAAACCTTGGGTTGCCAGAATTCGATGTAACCAATCTAACGTCGTGCGGTACTCGGTGAAGAGAATCACGCGCTTACCGTTCCAGTCACCGCTGGTTTTTAGATAGCTGTCGATCCAGGCAAGAACGGCCTTAGCCTTTGAGTCTGTTTGGTGCATCGCCTGCTGCGACCACTCACGTAGCTCGTCCAACAAAATACACTCTACGTCATTTAAAGGTCGCGAATGACGGGTCGCTTCCTCGACAGCCTCTTGCTGCGCCGCCTCGACATCAGCGTCGTTGGCATAATCCTCTTCAGCACGCTGAATGGCCTTGAGCAAAATGCGATCAGACAATCCGCCGCGATCCTTGCGAACTGCGCCGTATTCCAAGGTGGCGATATGTTTTGCCAAGGTTGAAGCGAATGCGGCCGGTGACGAGAACAGGCGTTTTTTCAGCAGTTGATTGATAAAGGACACGCCCGTCACACCGCCTAGCGTAGCGTCTGCAATCTCTCGACTGGCACAGAAAGCTTGCAGTTTGTGGTGGATTTCGCGCTCTTTTGCGGTGTAGTCAACGCCCAGGGCCTCAAGCTTGCGTGGGGCATAGATCAGCTGCCCATCCTTATCAGTGATTTCACTTTTTAAGCGGCGAATCATCACCTGCGCGAGCTGCTTCTCATCCGGCATGATGTTACGAGCGAAACGCTGGTCATCAAGCAGTTCCAGCAGCGAGGTGAACGACTCGGTGTAACCGTTGTGCGGCGTTGCAGTCAAAAACAGATGATGCTGAAAGTGCGGCGCGATGGTGCGAATCAAGCGGGTTCGCTGACTCTCAAGCGCATATTGGGCACCGGCTGCCGGTGCCACGTTGTGAGCCTCATCCACAACCAACAGGTCGAACTTACGCGGATAATTAGCATGTGCCGGCAAAATATCGCGAAATGCCCGCAACCCTTCGCCAGCTTTGGCCCAGTCCATTGAGGTGATCAGGCGCGGGAACGAGTTCCACGGATTGGCGTGAATACCACGCTCGCGACGCATCTCTTTGATGTAGGTGCTATCGACGATGCGAAACTCGAGCCCGAACTTCTCCGCCATCTCAAGGCGCCACTTCTCTTGTAGCGATGCAGGGCAAACAATCAGCACGGTGCGAGCACGATGGCGTAGCAACATTTCCTGGATGACCAAGCCGGCCTCAATGGTCTTGCCCAAACCAACGTCATCAGCGATCAGCAGATTCACCCGCGCCATATCGATGGCACGTACAAGCGGATCAAGCTGAAAGTCTTCCAGCGTCACACCACTACGAAAGGGCGCCTGCAGAAAGCCACGATCAGCATTAGTGGCTGCGCCCCAGCGCACGGCATCAAGGAAGGCCTCAAGCGTGTCGGAGTCATCCTGCCCAGTGATCGCCGGCAAACCAGCACGCTCAATAACGTGCGCCCCCGGCTCAATCTCCCAAATCACCTGAAGTTCTTCACCCAAGGCATCTTCGTCGATCGAAGCCAGCCTGACAGCATGCTGCTGCACACTGCCCTGCTTGGAAGCATCCACTTCGGCAACCACCCATTGCCGACGTCTAACTTCGACGAGCTGGCCTGGCTCAGGAATATTGCGGTAGCTGATGTCTTCCGCTGTTGCAGTCATTCTTAACTCCTTAACACCGTAAGCATCCACCTGATGGTTACGGATGAGCGAAAAGCCTATGTCCGGCGCATCGTAACTGCGCAAAGCACAAATTCACGTAGGTACAGGTGAGGAATTCGAGGGCTGGAGCTACAGCGTTCGTGCTCACAACAAACGCTGTAAATTGATCATCCCTGGGATACCACGGCGTGCCATGATGCGATGGTCGTCACCTTATCCACTGCCAGGGCATGGGTAAAGCTAAGCCCTGTGCTTTTTGCCACCATGGCAAGTGAGTGGGCACATTCGCCGGAGATCTATGTCTGTACTACGTCACTAAACGAGTACGTTCAGGTCCGAACGGACCCGAGTCCATGCCCGACTTGAACGCACCTTTTGGGTTTTCACCAAGCAGGGGGTTGGTGTTGTCGATCAGTTCCATATGAAGGAATCCCTCTATGCGAGCTGAGGGAGTTATCATGGATTATTAGCTGGCAAATTGCCACACAGGTAGAATTCCAGCCCAATAAGAGCTCGACTGCATGAAACAATGACGGCATTAGCCACGAGCTTGAATGGTGACACGCACGACCATAGTGGGGGGACAAATGGGGGGACAAATGGGGGGACAGAAATATAACCCATCATAAAAGCCAGAAAAACAAGGTAAAAACTCAAGAATAACGCCGCCCACAAGCCGAGCGAACGTAAGGTTTAAATGGCGAGAGCAGGATGGAATACAGACGCACCACTGGCGCTTAAAGAGATAGCTGCTTTGATCGCCCCCCCTCGGATCAGGTGGAATCTCATAGGCCTGCCTGATCACACTTCAGAGCCTTGCAAATGGACTTTGTATTCCAAAGAGTATTCCAATAAAAAACCAAACCGAATTAAACCTATAAAAAACAATAACTTATGAAGTTTATTCAGATTATCCCGGCCTCAACCACAATGCTAGTGTCGCCCCATGACTACCTATTGCCTCACCTCGACAACCACCACCACGACCGCATCAAGCGGAGCGTGCGAGGTGTCGTGAAGCAATAACAAACGAACTTCAAAGGCCCGCCAGCGATGGACAGGGCCTTTTTTTATGCCCTTGTGTCGCTGGTTCACACGCAAGGAGATGCACCCATGTACGCCCTGTTGATACTCGATATCCAAGTCGGACTCATCCACGGCCCGGAAAAACCCTGGCGCTGCGACGAGCTGTTGGAGACGCTGAATGCCCTGATGGACAAGGCTCGCAGCGCAGGCGCGCCGATTTTTCTCGCGCGCCACATCGGCCCCGCTGGCTCGCCAATCGAACCGGGCAGCCCACTTACGCTGATTGCAGAGGAACTGAAGTTGCAGGGTGAAGAAGTGGTGTTCGAAAAGCGCCGGCCTAACGCTTTTGCAATGACTGACCTGGCTGACCATCTGCGCTCCAGCGGCGCCTCCGGCGTGGTAGTCACCGGGATGAAAACGCAATACTGCGTCGACAGCACCTGCCGTGCCGCGCGTGATCTTGGCTTCGATGCGGTGCTTATCGCCGACGGTCATACCTGTTCTGATACGCCCTTGATGAAAGCCGAGGCCATCGTGGCTCATCACAATGCCACGCTCAACGGGCCGTTCTGCCAGTTGGTTCAGGCTGTGGACTGGAGCTTTTAACAGAGCCTGACGACGGGGAGGTCAACAGGGCCGGGCTTCGGAACTTTCCTGCAAGATGTCGCGCTGTTGGTGAACTGGCCAACTCCGCCTGTCGCAGATAACCTTCAACTGTCGCAGCAATGGTAGAGCCCAGCTCTAAGATGGCTTCCATCTTGTCCTTGACGCTCAGGCGGCGACTGAACAAAACTATCTACCAGCTCAGTACAGCGCGCAGGCAATTGTTAGAACCTGCCCAGCAGTCCTGAGCTTTTTTTTGCCCGGAGAAAAGTGAGTGAAACGAGCAGCCGTTCTCATAGATGGTGGTTTTTCTTTCAGCGCGTGCTGTTCTTCAGGCGAAAGTACTTCCGAGACAGCCTGCTGCCGAACGCGGAACATTTGGCGCAGATCATCAGGAAGCTGGTCAGGCTTCACATTGAGGACGAGCGATCCGCCCGCCGGGAACTCTACCGAGTCTATTACTACGACTGTCCGCCGCCCTCCAATCAGGTACGTCTCCCACTCATACCACCAGGCCACAAAACGCCAGGACATTTGAATTTCAATACCCATCCGCCCTACCAGTTACGACGTGCCCTTCATGACAATCTCAGGTGCAGCAGGAAAACAGCGCTCAGGCTCGGCGAGCTAGCCAAAAGTGGAGAATGGCGGCTCAACTCCCACTCACTCAAAGCTTTGCTCAATGGCCACAAGGCTTGGAGCGAGCTCACCAATGCAGACTTTCACTACAACGTGGAGCAAAAAAGCGTAGATACCAAACTGGGCATGGATATCACGACCCTGGCCATGGACCGACTGGTTGACGTCATTGTTCTGGTGGCCGGCGACGCTGATTTCGTACCAGCAGCAAAGCTGGCCCGGATGAAAGGGATCGACTTCGTTCTAGATCCCATGTGGGCCAATACGACCAGCAGTCTTAGCGAACACGTAGATGGACTTCGATCCTTCGACATTGTGAAGATGATCAGGGATATCACCGGCGCCGATGTCATTAAGAGTCCGGAGTGGTGGGCTATACGACCAGATATGCGACACCAACGTGATGAGGCCCCTGAAATCGCAATTGCGGGTAACCTGGAAGCTGATCCAGGGGTGCACGTTAAAAAGCCATGCCTGGAAGCCAGGGACTGAGCTCAAACTTCACGGCTTCCATTGTGTCGCTCGTCTAGAAGCGGTACAGGGCCAGGCTTCGGAATTTTCCCGCAAGATACCGCGCTGTTGATGAACTAGCGCACTCCAACCAACAAGCCTAGCCTTCCCCTGTCGCTGCAAAATCAGCGACCGGGTTTAGCAGCTCGGTTAATATCAAGGCCTGCAAAGCCACCATCCGTTCGAGCGATGCTTTCTGCATCCGCTGGTTCGTGTCATGGCGGCTGTGCGTGGGGCACTTTCGGGTGCGCCGGGTTCCTTGATTCCTGGTCTGCTAACCCGCGTACGGTCGCCACCCTTTTCGTTTAGCAGCGATGTCTGGCGACTCCATCAATCAAGGAGTTTCAGCCATGAAAAAGATCACCCCCAATCCCCCAACCACCCTCTTCACCCTCGCCGAAAACATCCACCCCGAAACCCTGCTAATCCAAGCCAGCGAAACCCTCGCCTCTCTCAACGCGATGACCACCGACCTAGCCTTCGAACTTGAAGGCGCGCACCGCCATAAGTTGCTGGCCGCCCAACAATTGATCGTTCTGGGTGAGCTACTGGTAGAACGCGTCCTGAACACCCAACCATTCACTACCCATCCGCCACAGCCCTAAAACACGCAAACGGGCGAGCTGCCTCACCGCATCTCGCCCGCTGGCGTCCCCTCATACTTCCCATTACCCTGACGGCCTTTATCAGACAATCGGAAGTCAGATACCCGTGCTCAAGCCTTTCGCCGTCATCGCCCTCGCCTTCATCCCTTCATTCGCCACCGCTGCCGAGCTGGACGGGGTCTGGCAAGGCACCTTGGGCAAGTCCGCTATCACCGTCTGTTTCAACGGCGCTGACGGGGAGCATGGCAGTTATTACTACCAGCGCATCCGTACCCCGATTCAGCTGACCCAGGCCAACGACAACGCGCCTTGGGTGGAAGAAGAAAACACCGGTTTCTGGGCCCTGCAAAAACCTCAGGGCGATACCCTTTCTGGTGCCTGGAGCAAAACCGATGGCGGCACGCCGCTGCCACTGGCGTTGCGCCGCATTGGCACGGACGGCTGCGGCAGCGACGCCTACAACGCGCCCATGGAAGCCGCGCCGTTGCCGATCAAGACTGAGAAGAAGACTTTCCACAACCATCCCTACCAGCTCAAGACCCAAGGCCCCCGCGTCACGCTCAAGCTGGAGGGTGACGGCCTAGCGGTACAGAAGATCAACCAGCAACTCGCCGCGTTGGCCGTCAATGACGAAGATCTAACCGACTATTTTTATGAGCGGCGTGAATACCTGGGTCGAAACGGCTCGGTCTATACCAGTGAGATCGAGGTTGAGCCCGCCTATTGGTCATCGCAATTTCTCACCGTGCGGTTCTACCGCTGGGCCGCAGGCCAAGGCGCCATGGGCATCAGTTGGGGCCTGCACTCCTGGAACCTGCAAACCGGCGAGAGTGTGGACCCATGGACCTGGCTCGGCGGCCATCAGCAATGGTATGACGCCTATTCCGGCCATTTGAAGCTGCCGGCCGCCTTCAGCACCTGGCTGGCCAAGCAGACAACTGCCGACGAGGGCTGCCCGGCGATCACCGATTACTCCAACTTTCACCTCAGCTTCAACACCCAGGGCCTGCAACTCTCGACACCGGCCAATGGTGACGGTTGCGACAACGACCTGGCCTTCACCTGGGAGCAGTTGGAGCCGGTGCTGACCGCACAAGGCAAAGCGGCGGTGCCCAGCTTGAAACTGCCTTGACGCGCCGGAGAAAAACCCCACGGCCGTTCACCAAAGGTTAAGAATCGCGCTCGTATACTCCCTGACTACCCATGACCGGTCGCCCGATCGGTCTCATGCCCCGGTAGCCAGATTCCATGACGCGTCCCGCTCCCCTGCTGCTCTTGCTTGCTGCTCTGTTGTTCTTCTTCGCCCTCGGCAACCACGAGTTGCAAGGTTCTACCGAGGCGCGGGTGTCCGGGATCGCCATGGCGATGCACCTGGACAATGACTGGGTGGTGCCGCGCCTGTTTCGTGAACCCTTTCTGGAAAAACCACCCCTGAGCCTGTGGCTGGACGCCGGGGCGATTCGCCTGTTTGGCGCCAGCACCGGGGCGGTGCGCCTGGCGTCGGCGTTTGCCGGGTTGTTCAGTGTGATGCTGCTGTACGGGATGCTGCGGCGGTTTGGGCGGCCGCAGACGTTGGCGTTCAGCGCTGCGCTGATCCTGGCGACCATGGCCAGTTACTGGGGCAATGTGCGGGGTGTGGGTGAGGATTCGTTGCTCAGCCTCGGTGTCACCGCTGCCCTGCTGGGGTTTTACCAGGCGGTACGGCCCGAGCGTGAAGGTTCGAGTACCTGGGCCTGGGCGTTGTTTACCGCCGGGATGGTCATCGCTACGTTGAGCAAGGGCGTGTTGGGCCTGGCGATGCCGGGCATTGTGATTTTTGTGTACCTGCTCAGCACCAGCCTGATGGATAAGCGCCTGCGGCTGAGCGATTGGCTCAAGCCGGCGCTGTTCACCTTGTTGGCCTTGGTGCCGTTGCTGATCTGGCTGGGGTTTCTGTTTCAGCGCGGTGGGATGCAGGCGGTGCGTGAGGTGTTATGGACCAACAGCGTCGGGCGCTTCAGTGGTTCGTTCGTCGAGGCCGGGCATTACGAACCTTTCTACTATTACCTCGCGAAACTGCCCGAGGCCTTCCTGCCCTGGAACATCCTGGTGTACTTGGGCCTGTGGCACTTCCGCAAAAGCCTGGTGCGCAACCGCTATCGGTTGTTTTTCAGTGTGTGGCTGGTGGCGCAGTTCACCCTGTTGACCCTGGCTTCCAGCAAACGCACGGTGTACTTGATGGCGCTGACGCCAGCTGCCGCGGTACTGGCTGCCGAGTATGCGCGGGTGTTGCTGGAGTGGGCCAAGGACCATAAGCCGGGGCTGTACCGTTTTCATCGGCTCATTATCGGTGGGGTTTTCGCCCTGGCCATCGCCTGCTACCTGAGCGCAGCGTTCTGGTTTGCACCCAAAGCCGATGTGCGCCATTCATTCGTGCCGGTGATCAGCCAGATCCAGACCCTACAAGACGAAGGCAGGACGGTGGCGATGTACCAACCCAACGAGCGCATCGACGGCGCCAGCGTGTTCTACCTGCAGGCCTACTTGCCGATCCTGAACACCGAAGCCGAACTGCGCGCCTTCCTTGCCGACAAGCCCGGCAACGTTGCGCTGACGGACCACACTGACCGGCTGAAAGAGCCGGTCACGGTGATCAAGCAAATGGCGATCAACCGCCAGCCTTACTACTTTGTCGAGCAGTAAGGCTGGCGCGGGGCATCAGTGCTTGGTGAGTTTGTCCAGGTAGCCCATGGCGAACGCCGACACCACGAACGTCATGTGGATGATCACGTACCACATCAGGTGCTGTGGATCGACGTTCTTGGCGTCCATAAAGATACGCAGCAGGTGGATGGAGGAAATCGCCACGATGGAGGCCGCCACTTTCATCTTCAGCGACGAAGAGTCCATGGTGCCCAGCCAGTTGAGCTTTTCCTTGTTTTCATCGATATCCAGCTGCGAAACGAAGTTCTCGTAGCCGGAAATCATCACCATCACCAGCAAGCCGCCGACCAGGGCCATGTCGATCAACGACAGCAGCAGCAGGATCACTTCGGCTTCCAACATGGTGAAGATGTTGGGAATCACGTGAATGATTTCCTGGAAGAACTTCAGCGCCAGGATCAGCAAGCCCAGGGACAGCCCCAGGTAGATCGGCGCCAGCAGCCAACGCGAGGCGTACATCGTATTTTCGATAAAGCGTTCCATTGAATCTCACACAGCTTGGCTAAAAATGGCGCCGAGTATACCAGCCGCCACCCGGCCCCTGTCACCGCGAGAAAACTGACCCAAGTGGCATCTGTAAGAGAATTTTTCTGCTAGTGTCGAGGCCATTCACTCGGCTCGATGATGTCGGACAGGAAAACTTCAGATGATGGATGTGCGATCCCCTTTGGCCACTCTCGGCCTGTGCGCGGCGTTGCTGATGGCCAGCGGCTGCTCCCCCAAAGAAGAGCAGAAGCAGGCGACCCTCGAAGAGAAAACCACGAAGTTCGAACAGTCCCTGGACACCATCCAGGACCCCAAGCTGCGCGATGCCATTGCGGACCTGGGCGGCTCGCTGCTGTTGCTGGAACGTGCGCGCGTCAAGCTCGCCAGCAAGCCCATCGAAGCCGAATACGGCGAAGACAGCCTGGCCCTGCTCAAGCATTACCCTACGCCCCAAGCGCTGGTGGACACCTACATCAATGGCCTGTTCGTGCTGCGCAAAACCTCACACTCCGACTACCTGACGGATTTGCAGCCGGTCTTCCCGTTCAACTTCAACGCGCCGGACCAGTTCCCCTTCCCCCATGGCCTGGAATGGCAGTCGGTCACCCTGAGCAACAACAAAGTCATTCCCTTCCAGCCGGAATGGTCAGAAACCGACCCCGGCATCCAGCTGAGCCCCAGCAGCTCCAACTTGACCAACCCCGACGACCTGACGGTGACCTACCCGTTTATTGAAGGGATCGAGACGGAAAACAAGAGCCAGCCACAACCCATCAGCCTCAAGGGCGCGGTGGAGGTGATCACCCCGGGCAAGGTGCTGACGTTCGACCTGACCAAACAAGACGTGGGCCATAAACGCACCGACGGCAACATCACCCTCAATCTGCTGACGCTGGAAAAGAACTACGCCGAGATCGAACTGACCAACAGCCAGCCCTTGGCCGCCGAAGTCGGCGACGCGTCACCCAACCCGCTGCTGGTGCAGGCACGGGACAGCACCGGGCAATTTCTGACCCGCTCAGGCTCGATCAACGAGAGTGCCGCGCAAGTGGCGTTCTATGAGAAACAACTGGCCGAGATGCAAAAACAGACCGCGTGGTCCGATGCCTTCGATAAACAGCTCACCGACGCGCAAAAAGCCTTCGAGCGCAAGCAGACCAGCCATTACGCCAAGGTGTATTTCAACGGGCTGATCGATAACCTGCAGGTGAATGTGCTGGATTTCTCCAAGGCCACGCTCACCCGTAAAGACCTGGACCTGCCGGTGATGCGCTTTGACAGGAACAGCCTGCAAAACACCGTACAGCCCCTGCCAATGCCGGTCACGGTGTATGACGACGGCGCCGCCAGTTGGCTCAAAGATGCCTCGATGACGGAGGACCAACTGAAAAACAGCGTCACCATCAGCCAATCGACCGAAGACGCCAGCGCCGCAAAAATCGTGTTCGACCACCCGTTCACCTTCAATGACGACCTGGTCGGTGCCGAGCGCAACAACAGTGACGCGCCTATCACCTTTTTCACCGCCGATGACAAGGGCGAGCGCGGCGAGCCTATCGAGTTGCCGACCGAAGCGTTCGAGCTGAACGCAGTAAGCGGCACGCTCACCTACGACCTCAACCTGTTCCCGGAAACCCCGGCGTATGTGGTGGGCTCGGTACCGTTGTTTTTGGCCACCATCGAGAAAGCCACGATTGACGCAGCCAAGCTGCCCAAGGGCCTGTCGCTCAAGGACAACACGCTGATCGTCGACCAGAAGGACTTCCCCGCCGACAGCTGGCGCTTCTACGCCAAGGATGCCAGCGGCAATTACCTCAAGGAGATTCTCGGTGTCAGCCACCGCGCCGAGGAATACGGCACGGCGATGTTTGACGTGCATTACTTCTACGGCCAGCCGACCACGCTGGAAAGTTACCAGCGCACCGACCTCAGCACCGTGCAATACGGCTTTGAGGTCAAGCTGGACAAGCCTGAGAGCAAATAGCCGACGCTATAGGGCCAGCCGCTCCTGGCCGCCATTGAGTTGGCGCAGATGAGCCTGCAGGTGCAGGCACCATATCTGCGGCTCGTCCATTTGCTCGTAGCCGTGCAAGGTCAGGCTATCAACGATGGTGCCCAGCATGCGTTCTGCCACGAAGGGCCCATGGAACGGGCCCTGGGATTTGACGGTGGAAGGCTGCTCGCCCGACATGCCGGCGGCAAACAATAGCGTCCACATTCCGTTATCCCCGGCAAGAGGGCGAATGGAGCATTCGATACGGGTGACCAGGCCCAGGCACTGGCGAGCAAGGCAAAGGTTGCGCGACATGGCGGCGCCCCTCGGTAGATCGGTGTTCAGCCCCAGCGCAAGGCGAGGCTGTTTCTATCCTGCGACTCCTGTGGATATCCCTGACTCTGAGAATAGAATAAAAACGCGACAAACCAAGGTTGTAGGGACCAACGGGCGTTGGTCCCAGGCGAGAGTCAATTTTGTGGCACGCTAAACATCCCAAATACACCATAGATCACTGTGGGAGCTGGCTTGCCTGCGATGACGGACTCATAGCCAACCTCCCAGTTGGCTGATACACCGCTATCGCAGGCAAGCCAGCTCCCACCTTGACCGAGTGATGACAGCAATCAGGTTGGCTTGGCTTCGGCCAACGCCTGCTGCGCCAGCTCCTTTTCCGCCTCCTTCAAATCCTCCTCACTGATCATCTCGGCAATCGCCCGCAAGCGCTCCACCACCCGCGCATTCACGGTGCCTTCCGGGAATTGCCCCTCGGCGTCCGGCTCACCGGCATCCTCGCCCACCAGCAGGCTCAAGGCCTCATCCGCCTGGCGCACTGCATAGATGTGGAACTGCCCGGCACGCACGGCCTGCAACACCTTCTCGTCGAGCATCAGCGTGGCCACGTTGGCCTGAGGGATGATCGCACCCTGCTCACCGGTCAGCCCGCGGGCTTCGCAAAGACGGAAGAAGCCTTCGATCTTCTCGTTGACCCCGCCCACCGCTTGCACTTCACCAAACTGGTTGATCGAGCCGGTGATCGCAAAGCACTGCTTGAGTGGCGTCTTCGACAAGGCCGAGATCAAGGTGCATGCCTCGCCCAGGGACGCGCTGTCGCCGTCCACATAACCGTAGGACTGCTCCAGGGCGATACTCGCAGAAATCGCCAACGGGAATTCCTGGGCATAACGGCTGCCCAGGTAACCGGTAAGGATCATCACGCCCTTGGAGTGAATCGGCTGGCCGAGGTTAACTTCGCGCTCGATGTCGACAATACCGCTGCCGCCCGGGTACACCGTGGCGGAAATCCGCGCCGGCACGCCGAATGCCGAGTCGCCGACCTCCAGCACCGTCAAGCCGTTGCACTTGCCCACAGCGGCGCCAGCGGTGTCGATAAGGATGACGCCGGCGAGCATGTCGTCGAGAATCCGCGCCGACACGCGGCCGGTACGCGTGGCCTTGGCCTTGAGGGCGCGCTCGATATGCCCGGCATCGGTCATCTCGTCGCCCGCCAGATGGCGAATGAAATCCGCCTCGCTGACCAGCTGGAACAAATCACCAATACGCGCCGACAAACGCCCCTGATGTTCGGCCAGACGCGCGCTGTAAGTCGCCAGGCGCGCCACCGCATCCGAGGTCAGCGGCGCCATGCCTTCTTCCGAAGTACGGGTTTTGAGCAGCTGGGCGAACTGCTCCAGGCTTTCGTCGACCATGGGGATGTCTTCGTCGAAGTCCACCAATACGCGGAACATCTCCTGGAAATCCGGATCGGCGTCTTGCAGCGCGTAATACAACTGGCGCGAGCCGATGATGATCACCTTGACCTGCAAGGGAATCATCTGCGGGTTGAGGGTCACGGTGGCCAGGCGGCCGAGTTCGCCCAAGGGCGATTCCATCTTCAGCTTGCGCGATTGCAGGGAGCGTTTGAGCGCATCCCACACAAACGGCTCGCTGAGCATTTTTTCGGCTTCCAGGATCAGAAAACCGCCGTTGGCGCGGTGCAACGCGCCGGGACGCAACTGGCGATAGGTGGTGTAGAGCGCGCCCTGGTCGGTGCTGTATTCGATACGGCCGAACAGGTTGTCGTAGGTCGGGTGCGGTTCAAACACCACCGGCGCGCCACCGTTGACCGAGTGGCCCACTACCAGGCTCGGGCAGTATTGCTCCTCGAGCAGCTTGCGCGCCTGGGCGTCGGTCTTGGCGTCGTCCACCAATTGCTCCACCACGGTTTTGAGCAGGTACACCTGCATGGCCTGCAGGTAGCCACAGACGCCCGCATTTTCTGCGTATTTTTCCGACAATGGCGCCAGCAAAGGCTGCAGGGCCAGGGTGATGGTTTCTTCGTTGAACTGGCGCAGTTGGTTGTTGGACTCGCGCTTCCACTGCGGCAGGCTGGCCAGCTCTTCGTTGAGGCGTTCTTCCAGCTCGGAGATATCGGTGTGGAAGCGCTCGCGATCGGCCTCCGGCAGTTGCGAAAACTCCGCTTCGTCCAGCGCCTTGCCGTCGAGCATCGGCGTAAAGGCGATGTTGGAGCTGTCGCGGTACAGCGCCACGTCTTTTTCCAGGGCCAGGCGCTCGATCACGTCCAGCGCCTTGTCGTAGCGCTGGTTGAACGCCCGGTCGATGGCGCTTTTACGCTGTTGATAAGTCGGGTGTTCGAACACCGCCGGGAAGGTGGCGACCAGGTTGTCGACCAGGCCGTTGATATCGGCAATAAACGCCGCGGCGGCGCCACCCGGTAATTCCAGGGCGCGAGGCTCGCGGGGCTCATCGAAATTATTCACATAAACCCAGTCCGCCGGGGTTTGCAGGCGCTTGCCTTCGGCTTTCAGGTAGCGTTTGACGAACGAAAAGCGGCCGGTGCCCGGCTCGCCCATCACAAACACGTTGTAACCGGGGCGTGGCATGGCCACGCCGAACTGCAAGGCTTCAACCGCACGTTCCTGGCCAAGCACACCGCGAAAGGGCTCCAAATCATTGGTGGTCGAGAAGCTGAACTGTTCAGCGGAGAAAGGGCGAGTCAGCGCTTCGGGCGCTAGACGCAAGCTGGCAGCAACAGGATCAGGCATCGGGCTTCCTTACATCAGGCGGGGCAGATGGGCGCATTCTGGCTCCCGGTTGAGCGCTCTGGCAAGGCGCGCTTTCGGGAAAGCATAGCCACCGCACGCCTCCTACAAAAAAATCGCCCGCCACTGAATGTTTATAAAAAAACACGGAACCCTGGGAACGTGCCTAAACTCCAAACTGCGCGGGTTGGACTAATAACTGGCCCCTAGGGTGCGTTGAGCACCTGAACCCTTGTCCATTGGTTTGCACACAAAGAGAACAAAGCTATGAAACGGATCCTTCTTGGTACTCTCTTCACCGTCGTCTCCCTCAATGCAATGGCAGAAGCACCAGGTGGCCCGAACTGCGGTTGGGGCAACATGTTGTTCGAAGGCCAGCGCGGTACTCCGGCCCACTTCCTCGCCTCCACCACCAACGGTACTTCGGGTAACGCCACCTTCGGCATGACCTCGGGCACCAACGGTTGCAGCACCAACAGCGCCCTGACCTACGGCGGCAAGTCCTGGATTGCCATGAATGGCATGATGAATGAGCTGTCCGAAGACATGGCCAAAGGCAACGGCGAAGCGCTGACCACCTATGCCGTGGTACTGGGTGTTGCCCCGGAAGATCGCGACCACTTCGCGGCCGTGACCCACGAGCACTTCCAGCAGATCTTCAGCAAGGCTGACGTGACCGCTGACGACGTGCACAACAACACCATTGCTGTACTGAAAAGCGATGCCCGTCTGGCGAAATACGCAACCCAGGCTTAAGCTCGACCTGCCCGCGCCTTTCGAGGCGCGGGTTTTATTTTTTCGACCCGCCCACCTTGGGTCTTTTTTTCCGTCCGACTTAAGTAGCCCCCATGCTCAAACGCCTCGCTTGCCTGGCTCTCTTCGCCTGCGCCCCGCTGCATGCGGCACCGCACCTCGACGATCAACGTTTGCAGCAACTGGCCAATGATCCATTCTGGCTGTCGCTGGGGCACTACGAAGCCGGCAAAATCAATGGCTGGCGCAGCTATGTAAGCGACAGGAAATTCTTCATCGCTCCCGATGGCGCACACCATCCGGACGCGGAACTCAAGGCCACCGTTGATGCGCTGTATGCACCGGCCAGCCTGGGTGAAAAGCACGCCCAGTGCGTTTACCCCGCACGCACCCGCTGGCTCAAGGCGCAGTTGCAACTGAACGACCTGCCCGCTCTGGAATGCAAAGAGTTCACCCAGTGGTTCAAGGATGTCGCGCCCCATAGCGCAGTGATGATCTTCCCGGCGGCCTACCTCAACAGCCCGTCGTCGATGTTCGGTCACACCCTGCTGCGTATCGACCAGGCTGACGTGCAAAGCAACAACACCGCGCTGCTCAGCTATGCGATCAACTTCGGCGCCTATATCGAAGGCTCCGACAACAGCATCCTCTATGCCTGGAAGGGCTTGATGGGCGGTTATCCGGGCCTGTTCGCCCTGGTGCCCTATCAGGAGAAACTCTCCGAATACCGCAGCCTCGAAAACCGCGATTTGTGGGAATACCGCCTGAACCTCACCGAGGTCGAGACCAAGCGTATGGTCGAGCACGTGTGGGAGCTCAAGCAGATCCAGTTCGATTACTTCTTCTTCGACGAAAACTGCTCCTACCGCCTGCTGGAACTGCTGCAAGTGGCCCGCCCCGGCCTGCGCCTGACCGAACAGTTCCCGCTCACCGCGATCCCTACCGATACCGTCAAGGCGGTAAAGGACGCAGGTCTGGTCGAAAAGATCGACTATCGCCCCTCCCGTGAACGCGAACTGCTGGAACGCGCCAAGCCACTCGATAGCGATGAGCAACAGTGGGTGCTGAAAATCAGCGACGACCAAAAGCAACTGCAGGAACCGGCATTCAAAGCACTGCCCCGCGAGCGCCAGGCACTCATCGTGGACGCCGCTTACCGCCTGGGCCGCTACCGCGCCAATGGCCTGGAGCGCGATGCGACACGCTCCCAGCGCAGCTTCGAACTGCTGCGCGCGATCAACCAGAACCCGGCGCCAGACCTGAAGATCACCCCGCCTGGCCTGCCGGAAAACGGCCATGAATCGCGCACCTGGCAGGCCGGCATCGGCACCCGCGGCGACAAAGCCTTCGGCGAATACGGCCTGCGCATGGCCTACCACGACCTCAACGACAACGCCGAAGGCTTCCCCCTGGGCGCGCAGATCGAAATCCTGCAAATGAAACTGCGCCAGTACGAAGGCAATCACTGGCAGCTCCAGCAACTGGACCTGGCCACCATCCGCTCGCTGACGCCGCGCAATGCGCTGCTGCAACCCTGGTCGTGGCAAGTCACCGGCGGCCTGGAACGCGTACCGGGCAAACACGACGACGAAACCCTGGTGGCCCACGTCAACGGCGGCGCCGGTGGCACCTGGCAACTCTCCGACGACATGCTCGGCTTCGCCCTCGGCACCGTGCGCGTGGAGCACAACAACGACTTCAGCGAAGCCATCTCCCCGGCCGCTGGCTTCAACACCGGCGTGCTGTGGAAAAACCCGTTGGGCAACCTGAGCCTGGAAGCCAAGGGTGATTTCTTCACCAACGGCGAAGTGCGGCGCAGCATCAGCCTCAACCAGCAGTGGGAACTGTCGCGTAACCTGGGCCTGCGCCTGAGTGCCCAGCGTGAATACAGCCACCTGTCCACGCCAGTGAATGAAGTGATGCTTGAGCTGAAGTGGTACCACTACTGACTCAAGCCTTACAACGATCAAAATGTGGGAGCGGGCTTGCTCGCGAATGCGGTGCGTCAGACAGAAAATCAGTGACTGACAATGCGCATTTGCGAGCAAGCCCGCTCTCACATTTGATCGGCGTATAGTCAGCCCTACCGCATCGCCCCCTCCCACCAAATCAGGAGTTCCCTCGACATGACTGTCGCCTGCACCACCCTTGAAGAAGTCCGCGAAAACATCGACCGCCTCGACCAACAGATCGTCACATTGCTGGCCGAGCGCGGCCACTTCGTCTCCCAAGCTGCGCGCTTCAAAAAAGACACCGATGATGTGAAGGCACCGCAACGGGTTGAACAAGTAGTCGCAAAGGTGCGGGCGTTATCCGAGGTAGTGAACGCCAACCCGGAGGTCACTGAACAGGTGTATCGCGCGATGATTGCTGCATTTATTCAACAGGAATTGGCTGAGCATGCCGCGCTCGGAACATCAGGCTGAAATTAATCAAATTTCTTTGCCTGCATGGAAGTTCCAAGCCTCTCATTAACCCTTTGAAAAACAAGTAGAAAATTTTAGCTATTTTCTGAGCTTTTTACCTGCGGAAACTTATTCCTTATGACCTAGCTTTATGAGGGTTTGCGTCTAGTCTTGGTTGGATATCAAACTGCCACCAACCTACACACGGATCTGAAAAGGTAAGAGGCTCACTATGGATTTTTTTGAAAAGCTCACCAGTCTGGCAGCAAAGGTTCGATTGCAAGGCCCAGCCATTCAAACAGAAGAAGCTACAAAAAATGCGTTCGTAATGCCTTTTATCAACACGGTGCTGGGCTACGACGTGTTTGATCCACTGGAAGTGATGCCTGAATTCGTTTGTGATGTTGGAACGAAGAAAGGCGAGAAGATCGACTATGCGATCATGAAGGACGGTGAGGTACAAATACTCATCGAATGCAAAAAGATCGGCGAGTCCCTGAATATTAATCACGCCTCGCAGCTCTTTCGATACTTTCACGTCACAAGCGCAAGAATATCTATCCTCACCAACGGTCAGGTCTACAGGTTCTTTACCGACTTGGACGCCCCCAATAAAATGGACGAAAAACCGTTTTTGGAACTGGACTTACTGGATATTGATGAATACTCAGTACCTGAACTGATCAAGCTCACCAAATCAGCGTTCGATGTAGACTCAATCATCAATGCTGCTGGGGAATTAAAATACGTTAGCCAATTGAAAAAGCTCATCGGTACCCAAGTCAGCAAACCAGAAGATGATTTTGTGAAGTTTTTCGCCTCCCGTGTCTACGAGGGCGTAATCACACAAAAGGTTCGCGAACAATTTTACGAACTGACCCGTAAGGCATTAGCTCAGTTTTTGAATGATCAAATTAACGATCGTCTGAAGTCCGCAATGAGCGGCGTTATTCAGCCCTCGCTAGCATCGATACCCGTTACAAACAGCCCGAAGACAGACGCACAAAACCGAGATGAGACAGAAGATAAAATTCTGACTACGTTGGAAGAGCTGGAGGGCTATCACATTGTCCGGGCCGTTGTACGCTCAGTAGTCGATGCAAAACGAATCATACAAAGGGATACCCAGAGCTATTTTGGAGTTCTGCTAGACGATAACAACCGTAAGCCGATTTGCCGTCTTCACTTCAATCGCAGCCAGAAATACCTGGGCATATTCGACGAGGAAAAAAATGAAACGCGGCATGCGATTTCGTCCATCGATGAGATTTACGAATATGCCGATCAACTGAAAAAGACAGTGGGTTATTACGACTGACACCTGAAAGCAGGCTCATATTAGCGCAACCCCACACCCTGTACCTATGGCGAGACAGATTGCTCCATCTCCATAGGTACAGAATGAACCAAACACCCTCCTCACCTTTTCTTCACGCCGCTTAAACAAATCCCCTTCTAGACTTCCCTTATCAGCCGTTAACCGGCCAGGGAGTACGCCATGTGGCGGTATGTGGTCATGCTGTGCGCTGTGGTGGGGTTGTCGGGTTGCCAGTCAACCCATCAGGAATTGCTGGCCAAGGGTTACCCACCCGCCTTCGCCGATGGCTTTGACGACGGTTGCAGCAGCGGTCGCCAGGCCGCTGGGGTGATTACCGGGGCGTTTCGCAAGAATGTGCCGCGCTACCTCAAAGACCGGCCTTACGCCGAAGGCTGGGAAGATGGCTTTCGCCAGTGCAAGGCCATGCGTGAGAGCCAGGAACTGCGCGATTACGAGGAAAACCGCAGGGACGACCGCGAACGCGATTGGCAGCAGGAAAAAGATCGTGACGCCGCCAAAGCCTATCGCTCACGCTGATCGTGGGAACGATCAGGCAGCGAACGTGGCCCAACCTTCATAGGAAGGAGAACGCCATGAGCCGAGCTTTTGTAAATGAAGATAACGCCGCGGCCCAGGCTGATCAGCCGGTGGAGCGTCAGGTCAGCGCGCAACCTAACCGCCTGACCGCGCATGGGTTGGCGCAATTGCAGGCCAAGGTGGCGCATTTGCAAGGGGAGCACAGCGACGAAGCCGCCAAGGGCGAACAGGCTGATAAACAGCGCCAGGCTGGCCTTGAGCGGGACCTGCGTTACTTCAACCAACGGGTGCAAAGCGCCCAGGTAGTCGCGCCGGCCACGTCCACCGACAAGGTGCAGATCGGCAGTTGGGTCACGTTCGCCAACGAGCAGGACGAACAGCAGCGCATCCAGTTGGTCGGTGAAGACCAAGCCGATGCCAACGCAGGCTTGATCAACTGGGGGTCGCCCCTGGGCCGTGCCTTGTTGGGCGCCCAGGTGGGCGACGAGGTGCTGTGGCAGCGCCCCGTCGGCGATCAGTTGATCGAAGTGCTGCGCATCGAACCCGAAGCCTAGACGATACCCTGGGCCAGCATCGCGTCAGCCACTTTCACGAAGCCCGCGATGTTCGCGCCCTTGACGTAGTTGATACGGCCGTTTTCTTCACCGTAATGCACGCAGGCATGGTGGATCGACTGCATGATGTTGTGCAGCTTGCTGTCCACTTCCCCTGCGGTCCACAGCAGGCGCATGGCGTTTTGCGACATTTCCAGGCCGCTCACCGCCACGCCCCCCGCATTGGACGCCTTGCCCGGCGCAAACAGGATGCCCGCGTCGATGAAGATATCCACAGCCTCCAACGTGGTCGGCATGTTCGCGCCTTCGGCCACGCAGAGGCAGCCGTTGCGCAGCAAGGTGCGCGCAGCGTCGGCATCGAGTTCGTTCTGGGTGGCGCAAGGCAGCGCGATATCGCAGGCCAGTTCCCACGGCGCCTGGCCTTTGCGGAACTCCAGGCCGAAACGTGTGGCCAGTTCACTGATACGCCCACGCTGTACGTTTTTCAGCTCCAGCAGGGCCGACCATTGTTCTTCGGTCAAGCCGCTTTCGGCGTACAGGGTGCCTTCGGAGTCCGAGAGGGAAATCACCTTGCCGCCCAGGTCCATGACCTTGCGCGCCGCGTATTGCGCCACGTTACCGGAGCCGGACACGGCCACACGCTTGCCTTCAACGCGCTGACCTTGGCGTTTGAGCATTTCCTCGGCGAAATACACACAGCCGAAACCGGTGGCTTCCGGGCGGATCAAGCTGCCGCCGTAGGTCATGCCCTTACCGGTCAGCACTGAGGTGAATTGGTTACTCAGGCGTTTGTACTGGCCGAACAGGAAGCCGATTTCCCGTGCGCCCACACCGATATCACCGGCCGGTACGTCCACGTCCGCACCGATATGGCGGTACAGCTCGCTCATGAATGCCTGGCAGAAGCGCATCACTTCGGCGTCGCTCTTGCCCTTGGGGTCGAAGTCCGAGCCGCCTTTGCCGCCGCCCATGGGCAGCGAGGTCAGGGAGTTCTTGAAAGTCTGTTCGAAGGCGAGGAATTTCAGCACACCCAGGTTGACCGAAGGGTGGAAGCGCAAGCCACCTTTGTAGGGCCCAATGGCGCTGTTCATCTGGATACGGAAACCGCGATTGACCTGGACCTTGCCATGGTCATCCACCCACGACACCCGGAACGTGATCGCGCGTTCCGGCTCGCAGATGCGCTCCAGGATGCCCGAGGTCAGATAGTGCGGGTTGGCTTCAAGAAAGGGCCACAGGCTGCGCAAAACTTCTTCTACAGCCTGGTGGAATTCCGGTTGGTCCGGGTCGCGTTTCTTGAGGCGGGCAAGGAAGGAATCGACGGATTCGGTCATGAAAAGTCTCGGCAAATTGATTGTTGTTAAACAGAGAATGAGCCGGACTTTATCAATTCGTTTCGCACCGTGACAGGGCAAGATGTCGCTTTTGTGAAATTAAATGGTGCAATAAGTATAAATAACTGCTTTTTTTTGCCCTTAAATGGGGATTTCACTCTGAGTTTTGCACCAACAGGTAGGCCGTTATCGCAGGCAAGCCAGCTCCCACATGACCGGTGTACTCGATCAAATGTGGGAGCTGGCTTGCCTGCGATAGCGGTGGTTCAGCTCAAGATTCAGTGGCTGACACACCGCCTTCGCGAGCAAGCCCGCTCCCACAGCATTTGCCCACAGACCCGCGCATGTCTCTAGCGCGTACCGGGCACCAGGTCGAGTATCTCGTCGATGCCCAGGCAACGTGGCTCCAGCTCCAGCGTCCTGCCATTGGCGAGTATGCCGACGGCGGTATCGCGCATGGCCAGGTAGGCACTGCGCAACATGTGATTGGCATAAATCACCGCATTGAAACCTGCTCGCTCCAGCACCTCGAACTTCAGGTGAACATAGCTGGTCGGCACGCAAATCAGCGGTACCCTGGGCCGCTGCAGGCGAAACTGCCGGGCGAATTCCAGGATTTCCAGGCCATCCTGCTTGCGGCTGTGGATCATGATGCCATCCGCCCCCGCCTCGACATACGCCAGGCACCGCGCCATCGCCTCTTCCATGCCGCGATTCAGAATCAAGCTTTCACACCGGGCAATCATCATCAGCCCTGAGCCGGTGCGACTCGTGCAGCCGGCCTGGAGCTTGGCGCAAAAGGCCTCGATGGACTCCTGCGCCTGATCGACCTCGATGCCCAAGAGTGAGTTCTTCTTCAGGCCGCACTTGTCTTCGATCACCACCGCCGAGACGCCCGCGCGCTCCAGCATCTTGATATGAATCGCGAAATGTTCGGCCTTGCCGCCGGTATCGGCATCGAAGATCAGCGGCAGCGAGCACACATCGAATATTTCGCGAATCCCCGGCAATCGGTTACTGGGCGAAAGAATTTCGATGTCGGGTAGCCCGCGCTGGGTCGAGTCGGTCAGCGAACTCGACCAGATGGCGTCGTACCCCACCGTATGCCCGGGGCTGATCTCCAGCCTGGCGCGCTGCGCGAGCAACGCCGATATCGGGCTATGGGCTTCGAGTACACGTAGGCAACGGTTGCTATCCAATAGCGCCGACAGAGGACGTCGGCGCGCTTCGGTATCCATCATAGGGTTCAGGCTCCTTATCAGCGGCACAACAAGGGTTATCGGACAGCCTCAATCCCAGGCGGGCTGTTCGCACTTGAGCACCGACGCCATCTTTTGCAGATGTTCGCAGGCCCTGGCCACGTACTCCCTGGAGAGCCGTGCGATACGCGCGTAATCCACGGCCTGCCCGGTGGCGCTGGCATACAGCCGCAACGCCTCTGCGGCATGCTTGAAGTGGCGCGCTTCCACGCTGCCGCAATGCACACTGAGAAAACTCGCGACGCGGCTGGCCTCACCGGCGCTATAGCCCCGCACATCGCGCAACCACTGTTTCCATAGCGGGGTCATCAGGTTGTATTCGCCGGTATTGAACAACTCCGTCATGGCCATCATTTCCAGCGCTTCGATGAGTTGCGGCGCCAATGGGCGTTTTTCCCCCACCCAACCGGAGAATTCCTTGGTAATCGGGTTGAGGAATTTGTCTTGCAGGCGCCAATCATCGGAGCCGCAGATGGCCGAAGCCATGCGGTAATACAGTTTGGAGTGGTGCGGATGCCCATGCATTTCACCCAGCCCGATGTCCTCGACAATGATCTCCCCACAATGGGCCGCCGCTTCGAGCATTTTCAATCGGGCGTCGTCCGCCAGGGATGCCGACTCCTGGAGGATGCGCACGATGATGCTCGAGACGGCATGGGCGGCGCCGTCCGGGCTACGCCAGCCACAGAAGAACGTACACAGTGACGACTCGCTCCAATTACTGGAGGTCATGTCGACATAGGTCTCGCAGTACGTGTCCAGCGCGGCGGTTTGACTGTTGAAACCGCTGAGCAGGGCCTGGGCCAGATGTCCGTCCTCGACATCCACCAGCGCCTGGTTCACGTACCCGATAAATTGGCGGCTCAGATTTTCCACGGCTCATATCCTTTTAAGGTGGGGTTAATGCGCAACGATTTCTGACATGAAACGAGCGAAGCGTGTGAGGCCCTCAATCAGCGCTTCACGCTCAACGGCGTAGGAGATACGGATGCTGTTGCCGTCACCACAGCCAGAGCCTGGCACTACCGCAATATGGGCCTCGGTCAATAACAGATCGGCCAAGTGGTCGACGTCACGAATAACGGTGCCCAGGTAGCGCCCCCCCAACTTGCGGGACACATCGATAAACAGATAGAACGCCCCTTCCGGCGGGGCGCACCGAATGCCGTCGACATGCCCCAGGCAGGTGCAGGCCGCGAGCAATTGCTGGTCGAGGAAGGCATTGACCTGGCGAGTAAAGTGCGGCGCGTCCGCCATCAGGCTGCCGAGCGCGGCATATTGGGACAGGCTGCTGGGATTGGACGTCGTATGCCCTTGCAGGTTGTGCATGGCGGCGATGACTGGGGCGGGCGCGCACGCATACCCTACCCGCCAGCCGGTGACCGCGTGGCTCTTGGAAAACGAATCGACCAGTACCGTCTGATGTTTGAGCGGCGCAAACAGCGACACGATGTTGTGATGTTCATGGGGCGCGCGCACCAGTTTGCGGTAACACTCGTCGAACACCACCCAAAGCCTGTGTGCGAAGGCGAGCCGGGCAATACCCAACAGTTCTTCGCGCTGATAAACCGTGCCTGTCGGATTGTTCGGGGTGTTGATCACAATCATCCGGGTACGCGGGGTCAGGGCCTTCTGGACCGCTGCGCAGGTGAGGCGATAGTCATCCGCAGCCGTGTCGACATAGACGGGAACGCCACCGGCCAGTTGGATCTGGGTGGGGAAGGTTTCCCAGTACGGCACCGCGACGATGACTTCATCCCCCGGATTGAGCAGCACCATTGCAGCGTTGTACAGCGCCTGCTTGGCACCCGCGGTCACCGCTATTTCATCGGCGGCGTAACTCACCCCGCAGCGCTGAGTGACCTGCTGCGCCAGCGCGTGGCGAAGCTGGGGCAGGCCGATAGGCGGCGTATAGCGGTTGCGGGCAGTGGCGAGCGCATCGGCCGCGGCGGCTTTCATCACCGGGCAGGCATCGAAGGACAATTCGCCCGCGGCAAAGTTGACCACGTTGACGCCGGCTTCTTTCAAGGCATTGGCTTTACTGCGCATGCTGGACGTGCCGGGTGCGCTGAGACGTTGCGCACGCTGGGACAACGGCAATGACACGGCAGAGGGTTCACTGTTATTCATTGTTATACCTGCCAGAACACGCTGAAAAATTCGTTCGCCCTACCGGGCTTGGGCCTCCAACCCTTGCTGAACCCGCCAGGACAGCGGCAAGGTCAGCAACAGGGTGGCGGCCAACAACAGGACGGCCATGGGCACACCGGTGGCATCCCCAAGGCTGCCGAACAGCACCGGCGCCAAGGCGCCGCCACCGATGGTGCCGGTGTAGAACACGGCGAACGCCTGGTCGCGCCTGCCCGGCCCTGCCAAGTCCGGGACTGCGCCGTACAGCACCGACGACGTGCCGTTCAGCGCCAGCCCCAGCAGCGGCAACATCACCATCAAGCCGGCGTAGGGCAAGTACACCGCCATGACGATCAGCACGGCCGTGGTGAACTCCGTGGCCCATACCGTTTTCATCATGCCGATGCGCGCACCGAGGTAACCGCACAGCAATTTGCCGAAGGCGCCGCCGACGAACAGCATGGTCAGCGCCAGGCCGATGCCCGCAGGCCCGGCGCCCTTGGCCTTGAGCAAAAACGGCAGGAACGTGAGGAAACCCATGCGCACGGCGCTGTCCAGCGTGCCGGTCACGATCAGCGCACGCAGGCCGCTCGCGGAGCCGGCGCCGCCGCCCGTACGGGTGGCTTTCACCGGCGCCGCCGAAGCCTCGGCGCGTGCCGGGATCAGCCACCACAACAGGCCTGCCGCCAGCAGCCCGAGTACACCCAGCAGGGTGACACTGGCGCGCCAACTGATGACCGCCAGCAACAGGCCGATCAACCCCGGAATCAGGGTTTTGCCAATATCGCCGCTGAAGTTGTACTGCGACAGCGCTTGTTTGACGCCCCCGCCGGCCTCGTGCGTATCGGTGATCAACGACGAGGCCAGCGGGTGCTGCGTACTCGCGCCGAGCCCGCCCAGCAGCAGCGCCAACAGCAACACGCCCAGCCCGCCAGCCTGGCCGGCCAGCAGGTAGGCCAGGCCCGCCAACGCAGTGCCACCTACCAGCAAGCGTTCACGCCCCCAGCGTGCGGCAGCACGGCTGGCCAGTAACTGAAAACCGGCCATCATGCCCGCGTAAGCACCGCGCAACAGGCCGATCTGGGCGTAGCTGAGGCCGAACTGCGCTTGCCAGATCGGCAACAGCACATAAATCACATCGGTCAGCCCATCGTGCACGGCATGCGCGCCGCAGCCTGCCACCAGAGCGCGGCGACGCACGCTGACCGGATCAGGCGGCGACAACGATGGCGTTGCGGTCTGCTTCAGGGTGTTCATCTGGGTCAGAGGCTCTCAGGCAAAACGCCGGGTTAACCCAGCAACTGCGCACAGTCGCTCATCACACTGGCTTTACGCTGCAGGTATTGAGCAAAAATGTCGCGCGCCGTGGCGGGGTCCACTTCAATCTGCATGGCAGTGGTGAACTCATTCACCGCCGCCACCGCATGGGCGAAATGGTTGCTCTCGGTACCGCCGGTGTGCACCGTGACCCAGGCCACCGTCGCCCGGGATTTCTCCGGCGGCACGCCCATGTCCCGCACGAACCACTGCGAGTACAACGGGTGGATGAATTCCACTTCGCCGTGGGTGTACACCTCGTGGATCAACGTGGTCAGTAACCCCTGCAGCAGGTCGCGATCACGCAGGCGGCGGGTGTCGGTCCAGTCCTTGAACGCCTGTGCCGAGGGCAGGCAATTGTCCTTCAATATCCACTGGTCATCACCGCACAGCGCGGTGGCCATGGTGTAGAACAGGTCCGCGTGCAAGGTATTACCCAACGCGCCCAGATCTTCATCGGTGATGCGTTGCAGGCTGCCGCAGGCGCGGTACAACTGCGCGGCGGCGGAGCCTTCATCGGAGCGCGCCAGCAAGGTAATGCGGTTGGCCAGGCCGGACACACTGGCCGCCGAATTATTGGTCTTGGACCAACTGGCGAAGAACTTGCGCAGTACCGCCGGCGAATGCCGACGCGAGGTGAGTCGCGCAAAAGCGTCTTCGATATCCACCAGCGCGTCTTCCTGAGCCCAGAAGGCTTCGAACAGCGCGTGGCGCAAGGCACCGGCCGGCATGTCGTTCAATACCGGTTCGATGAGCTTCAACAACTGGCTGCGCTTGATCACGGTGTTAGTCATGTTCACCTCTCATAGTCCTTTATTGGATGAAAAATCAGGCTGGTTTGCCGCGCTGTCCGGCGATCAGGGCCTGGGGCTTTACCGGTTTCCAGCCCAGCACGGCAATCGCCAGCGACAACAGCTGAAAACCTGCGACCAACGCGACGCAGCCCGGCCAGCCCCATTGATTCCAAAGCATGGCCGGGGCCACGGCGCCGGCGCTGCCGCCCAGGTAATAGCCGGTCAGGTACAGCCCCACGGCGCCGGACTTGTCCGGGCCTGCCGTGGTGGCGATATACGCATTGGCGGATGCCTGTGCCAGGAATACGCCGGTCGAACTCAGGGCCAGCCCCAACACGATCAGCCACAGGGACGGTAACAATGTCAGCGCCGAGCCACAGATGCCGAGCGCCACAGCGCCGGTCAGTAACTGCGATTGTGGGCGCGATTTGCTCAAGCGCCCCGCAACAGGAATGACCACCAGCGCCAGCAGGAACACCGCATACAAAGTGCCCAAGGCGGCGGCGCCCAGGTTGAACGGGGCCTGGCTGAGATACAGCCCGGCATAGGTAAAGGTTGCGACTTGGGAGAACAGCACGCAGAAACCGACGCCATAGGCCGCCAGCAAGGGTTTGCGCAGAAGCCGGCGCACCCCGTGCATGCCCACGGCCGCAACGCCGGGCTGCGCCATCGGATTGGCCGGCAACAGCCACACAATCAGCAGGCCGACCAGCAGGCTAATCACCGCCAACAGTTCGAAGGCTTCGCGCCAGCCCACATATTGGGTCATGACACCCGAGACAAAGCGCCCGGCAAACCCACCGAGCACCGTCCCCGCAACGTACAAACTGGTGATCTCGGTGACCGTGGCCGCACGCCAGCGATCACCGATATAAGCCACGCTGGTGGCGAACACCACGGGAATCAACATCCCTTCGACAAAACGCCACACCAGCAGCTCGGCAAAACTGTCCACATAGGCCGTCAGCAGCGTCGGCAGCGCCAGCAGCAACGCGGCCACGGCAATCACCGTGCGCTGCTCGAAACGGCCGGTCAGGCGCCCGACAAACGGCGCGGTCACCGCCACCGCCAGCGTGGTCACCGTGATGCTCCACCCTGCCTGCCGGGCACTCACCTGGAAGCTTTCGGCAAACGCAGGCAGGATGCTCTGTGTCGCATAGAGATTCAGAAACGCCGCACAGCCACACAGGAACACGGCGAAGCGGGCGTGATGCATGCGCGGGTTCATGTGGCCTCTCGTCTTATAGTCGAGGATGTTTATAGAATACCCAGCGCAGCGAACACCAATACCGAATTCGGACCGATCAATACCCAGGAAACAGAATGCTTGATCTACGCAAGTTACGTTACTTCCTGACGGTCGCCGAAGAGCTGCACTTCGGCCGTGCGGCCCAGCGCCTGCACCTTGCCCAGCCGCCTCTGACGCGGCAGATCTCGGCCCTGGAAACCGAGCTTGGCTTTCGCCTGTTCGACCGCACCAGTCGCACGGTCACACTGACCGCCCAAGGCCAGCACTTTTTGCCGTATGCCCGCGCAGCGCTGGAACACGCCAGGCTTGCACAAGACATCGCCGCCAAACTGGCTGCCGGCTCGACCGGCCAACTGGTCGTAGGCTATGCCAGCTCGATCGCGTTGTCGGAACTCTTCAGCCAAACCCTGCAAGCCTTCGCCCAGCGTTTTCCCGATGTGCAACTGACCCTGGTGGAGAGCGCTTCCGGCAGCCTGCACACGCACGTGCTGGACGGGCGCATCGACGTCGGCATGAGCCGCCTGCTGCCGGAGGCTGGGCAAACCGGCGTCGAGGCTTTGTCCTTGGGGCAAGAACCGTTGGTGGCAGCTCTTTGCAGCGACAACCCGCTGGCGGAGCAGAGCGAAGTCACCCTCGCCCAGCTCAGTGAGTACCCGTTGATTCTGTTTCCCAGCGATTACGGTTCGGGCCTCAACGGCTCCATCGAGCACCTGTATCAACGCCGTGGCCTGGCGCTGCGCCCGGGCCCTGCGGGGCGCCAGATCACCTCGATCATCGCCCTGGTGGCGGCAGGCCAAGGTGTCTCGCTCGTGCCCCAGTGCACCCGAACCCTGGCCAGGAAAGGCGTGGTCTACCGCCCCTTGGCAGACCCCGAAGCCTGGGTACACCTGCTGATACTCACGCGCTCACCGTCACGCTCATTGTTGGTCGAGGCGTTCATGGGGGTAGTCGAAGAATTGCTGCGCAGCCGCCCGGACCTGGCGCCCACGACGCTTCCGGTATAACGCAGGCAAAAAAATACCCCTGCGTGAGGGGTATTTTTTCAACAGGCTGCTGCGGCTATTGCAGCATCAGGCCAGTTTTTTGTGACGCACACGGTGCGGCTGGGCAGCGGCCTCACCCAAGCGCTTCTTGCGGTCGGCTTCGTACTCGGTGTAGTTGCCTTCGAAGAACACCGCCTGGGAGTCATCTTCGTACGCCAGGATGTGGGTCGCGACGCGGTCAAGGAACCACCGATCGTGAGAGATCACAATGGCGGCGCCCGGGAAGTCCAGCAGGGCTTCTTCCAGGGAACGCAGGGTTTCAACGTCGAGGTCGTTGGACGGTTCGTCGAGCAGGAGGACGTTGCCGCCCTCTTTCAGGGTCAGGGCCAGGTGCAAGCGACCGCGCTCACCACCGGACAGGTCCTTGACGAACTTCTGCTGGTCGCCGCCTTTGAAGTTGAAACGGCCGACGTAAGTGCGCGACGGGATTTCATAGTTGCCGATACGGATCTGGTCGGAACCGTCGGAGATCTGCTGGAACACAGTCTTGCTGCCGTCGAGGTCGTCGCGGCTCTGGTCCACACAGGCCAACTGCACGGTGTCACCGATCTCGATGCTGCCGGAGTCCGGGGTTTCCTTGCCCATCAGCATGCGGAACAGTGTGGATTTACCCGCACCGTTACCACCGATAACGCCGACGATCGCGCCTTTTGGCATGGCGAACGACAGGTTGTCGATCAGCACGCGGTCGCCATAGCCTTTGGTCACGTTCTTGAACTCGATGACCTTGTCACCCAGGCGCGGACCGGCCGGGATGTAGATCTCGTTGGTTTCGCTGCGCTTCTGGAATTCCTGCGACTGCATTTCTTCGAAGCGTTGCAGACGGGCCTTGGATTTGGACTGGCGGGCCTTGGCGCCTTTGCGCACCCACTCCAGTTCTTCCTTCATGGCTTTTTCGTGGGCCGATTGCTGCTTGGATTCGGCGGCCAGACGGTCGGACTTGGCTTCCAGCCAACCGGAGTAGTTGCCCTCGTAAGGGATACCGGCGCCGCGGTCGAGTTCGAGGATCCAGCCGGCGACGTTGTCCAGGAAGTAACGGTCGTGCGTGATCGCAACCACGGTGCCCGGGAAATCGTGGAGGAAATGCTCCAGCCAGGCGACGGAATCGGCGTCCAGGTGGTTGGTCGGTTCGTCGAGCAGCAGCATGTCAGGGGCCGACAGCAGCAGGCGGCACAGGGCCACACGACGCTTCTCACCACCGGACAGGTGTTCGACCTTGGCGTCCCAGGCTGGCAGGCGCAGCGCATCGGCGGCGACTTCCAGTTGGCGCTCCAGGTTGTGGCCATCGCCCGCCTGCAGGATCGCTTCGAGCTTGGCCTGTTCGGCGGCCAGCTTGTCGAAGTCGGCATCCGGTTCGGCGTAGGCGGCGTACACCTCATCGAGGCGGGCCTGGGCGTCCTTGATCACGCTGACGGCTTCTTCGACCACTTCACGCACGGTCTTGGTCGGGTCCAGGATCGGCTCTTGAGGCAGGTAACCGATGTTCAGGTCCGGCATCGGGCGGGCTTCGCCTTCGAACTCGGTATCGACGCCCGCCATGATTTTCAGCAGGGTGGACTTACCCGAACCGTTGAGGCCGAGCACGCCGATCTTGGCGCCTGGAAAGAAGGACAGCGAAATGTTTTTCAGGATTTCCCGCTTCGGCGGAACAACTTTTCCCAGCCGATGCATGGTGAAGACGTATTGAGCCATGGTGAACCTAGCGTCAGTGACTGATGAATTAAGCGGACGAAGCCCGTGCCAGGCCATGCGCCGCGCGGGCCTTTGACTATCATCAATGCCAGCGAGCAAAAAAAGCCTGAGTGTCTGGGGCTGGAACGCCCCCGCGTAACCGGCAAAGCTACCTGAATGCGCTGGGGCAGTCCAGCCAGGCAGGACTGGCACTTTGCCACAACTCAAGGCATGCTAGCCGCCCTTCGGGCGTCCGGCTTATAGTGCACGTCGCGCGCCAGTCCAGCCAAACCGCAGGATCACAGTTTGTCCAACGTCACGCCGCCCACGCCCTTGCGCGCCGCTCATATTGCGCCGGGAGCGCCCCTGCACGGCACCTTGAAAGGCGCGTTGGCGACGCTTGTCCTGCTGTTGCTCGCCTTGTTGTTCTGGCAACTGCTGGACCAATTGCAGCAAAACCAGAAAAACCAACAGCAATACACCATCGACTACAGTGCCGACCTGGCCGAGCAGATCAGCCAGAGCATGGCCCTGAGCGCGCAGATCGCCCTGAACCTGTTGCCGATTGTCGAGCCGCCGCGCAACCCCGAACAGCAGCAGGCCCTGATGCGCACGTTGCAGCGCTCGCTGCCGGACCTGCGCAGCTTCGCCCTGCTCGCCCCCAGCGGCGCACTGATCAGCGACACTGCCGAAGGCAGCCAAGACAGTGCCCTGCTCGAAGACCTGGTCAAGCGCAGTCACGCCCAGTCCTACTACCTGAGCAACGACAATGACGGCACGGTCATCTATCTGTTGCTGCACCAACCCAGCGGTGGCTCCAAGGTGTACTGGGCCTTGCGCCTGGCGCCCAATTATCTGGCCAACCTCACGCGCCAGGATGTCCAGGGCCAGCGCCCGATGTGGGCGATCGAGAACAGCCTGAACCATCGTGTGGTCAGCCGTGACAGCGGCATGCCGGCGCAGTGGTCCGGCGCCCTGACGCCGGAAGAGTTGAACCGCAGCGTGCTGGTCACGCCGTTGAGCAAAAGCGATTGGCAACTGCGCGGCATGTTTGACCGCAGCGCGGTGTTGGAACAACTACTGCCGGCCTTTATCGGCAAGTGCCTGCTGGGCCTGGCGTTTTCGCTGATCCCGGTGATCGTGCTGCTCAACATGCGCCGCCGCCAACGCCAGGTGAATGAAGGCCGGCGACGCTACCAGGACATCTTCGAAGGCACCGGCGTCGCGTTGTGCGTGTTGGACCTGTCGGGGCTCAAGGCGTTTTGCAACAAGACCCAGGTGCAAAGCCGCGAGCAGTTGCTCGCCTGGTTGCAGGCCAACCCCACGGAGCGCAAGCAACTGCTCAAGGAGTTGCGCGTCACCGAGGTCAACCAGATGGCCGTGCGCCTGCTGAACGTCGCGTCCTGCGAGCAGGCGTGGGAACGCCTGATCGATGATTGCCCGAGCAATGCCACGTCCATCGGCTATCAGGTGCTGGAGGCCGTACTGACCCGGCAAAAACAGCTGGAGCTGGAAATCCAGCTCAACGACGTGGCCGGCAACGAACAGTACCTGTGGCTGGTGATGCGTTTGCCGGAGCAGCAGGATGACGTCAAGGCCGTGATTCTCAGCATCAGCGACATCACCAGCCGCAAGCTGATCGAGTTGTCGCTGGTGGAGCGTGAAAGCTTCTGGTCGGATGTGGTGCGCACCGTGCCCGATCACCTGTATGTGCAGGACGTGATCAGCCAGCGCATGATTTTCAGCAACCACCATCTGGGCCACACCCTGGGCTACAACAAAGCCGAACTGCAGCAAATGGGTGAGTACTTCTGGGAAATCCTGCTACACCCCGAAGACGCCGAGCACTACCATGACGCGCGCGAACAGCAACGCCAGGTCGGCTACACGACCCAACTGCACTGCCAACTGCGCTTTCGTCACCGCAATAACCAGTGGCGCCGCTTCGATATCCGCGAACAGGCCCTGGCCCGCGATACCTCTACGGTGGTCACCCGGATCATCGGCGTGGCCAAGGACATTACCGACCAGATCGAGGCCAGCGAATCTCTGCGCGACAGTGAACAGCGCTACCGGATGCTGGCCGAAAGCATCAGCGACGTGATCTGCTCCACCGACAGCCAACTGGCCCTCAATTACATCAGCCCCTCGGTCAACACCGTCCTGGGCTATGACGTGGACTGGGTGTTCAAGAACGGCTGGCAGTCGATCGTTGCCAACCCTCAGCAGTTGACCGGCATTTACAGCCTGATGGAACAGGTCAGCCGCGCCCTCGGCAACCCCGAGGCCTTGAACACCTTGCGTGATGAAGTCCAGACCCAACTGTTTCTGTTCGACTGCCTGCGCGCCGACGGGCGCAAGGTGCCGATTGAGCTGCGCCTGGTGCTGGTGTGGGATGAACATGGCGCGTTTGAAGGCGTCCTCGGCGTGGGCCGCGATATCAGCCAGCAACGCCGCGCCGAAAAAGACCTGCGCATGGCAGCCACGGTGTTCGAACATTCCACTTCGGCGATCCTGATCACCGACCCGGCCGGTTATATCGTGCAGGCCAACGAGGCGTTCAGCCGGGTCAGCGGCTATGCGGTGAGCGATGTGCTCGACCAGTTGCCCAATATGCTCACCGTCGATGAGCAGCAGGAAGCCCATCTGCGTTATGTGCTCAAGCAATTGCACCAGCACAGCACCTGGGAAGGTGAAGTGTGGCTCAAGCGTCTCAATGGCGAGCATTACCCGGCCTGGGTCGGCATTACCGCCGTGTTCGACGATGAAGGCGACTTGGCCAGCTACGTATGCTTCTTCAGCGATATCAGCGAGCGCAAGGCCAGTGAGCAGCGCATCCACCGCCTGGCCTACTACGACGCCCTGACCCACCTGCCCAACCGCACCCTGTTCCAGGACCGCCTGCACACCGCGTTGCAGTCGGCCGAACGGCAGAAGTCGTGGGTGGTGCTGATGTTCCTCGATCTTGACCGCTTCAAGCCGATCAACGACTCCCTCGGCCACGCGGCCGGCGACCGGATGCTCAAGGAAATGGCCACGCGCCTGCTCGGTTGTGTGGCCGAGGACGACACCGTGGCGCGCATGGGCGGCGACGAATTCACCTTGCTTTTGCAACCACGGGTCAGCCGCGACATGGCGCTCAACCGTGCGATCCATGTGGCCGAGCAGATCCTCGCCAGCCTGGTCAAACCTTTTGTGCTGGAGGGCCGCGAATTCTTCGTGACCGCCAGTATCGGCATCGCCCTCAGCCCGCAAGACGGCAACGAGCTGAGCCAATTGATGAAAAACGCCGACACGGCGATGTATCACGCTAAAGAGCGCGGCAAGAACAACTTCCAGTTCTACCAGGCCGACATGAACGCCAGCGCCCTGGAGCGCCTGGAACTGGAAAGCGACCTGCGCCACGCCTTGGACCAGAATGAATTCGTACTCTATTACCAGCCGCAATTCAGCGGCGACGGCAAACGCCTGACCGGCGCCGAAGCCTTGCTGCGCTGGCGCCACCCACGCCGTGGCCTGGTACCGCCCGGGGACTTTATCCCGGTACTGGAGGAGCTCGGGCTGGTGGTGGACGTGGGCGACTGGGTGATCGGCGAAGCCTGCCGCCAGCTCAAGACCTGGCACCAGAACAAAGTGCGCGTACCGAAAGTCTCAGTGAACATCTCGGCGCGGCAGTTCTCCGACGGCCAGTTGGGCACGCGCATTGCCACCATCCTCAAGGACACCGGCCTGCCGCCGGCGTGCCTGGAGCTGGAACTGACCGAAAGTATCCTGATGCGTGAAGTCAACGAAGCCCTGCAGATCCTCGCCAGCCTGAAAAACCTGGGCCTGAGCATCGCGGTGGATGACTTCGGCACCGGCTATTCGTCGCTCAACTACCTCAAGCAATTCCCTATCGACGTGCTGAAGATCGACCGCACCTTCGTCGACGGCCTGCCCTCCGGTGAGCAGGACGCACAGATTGCCCGGGCGATCATTGCCATGGCCCACAGCCTGAACCTGGCGGTGATTGCCGAAGGCGTGGAAACCCATGAGCAGTTGGACTTCCTGCGTGAGCATGGCTGTGATGAGGTGCAGGGTTACCTGTTCGGGCGGCCGATGCCGGCGAATCGGTTTGAGGTGCAGTTCAGTAATGATGCGCTGTTCATGTTTGACTGAAAGTGCTGTGGTGAGTCTGAGGGCCTCATCGCAGGCAAGCCAGCTCCCACATTTGACTGTGTGAACCCGATCAAGTGTGGGAGCTGGCTTGCCTGCGATGGGGCCAGTACTGACACCGCCCATCCCCAGATGAGCCCCACTTGTCCGCGACATGATGTCCTTTCATATGCCATCTAAAACCCATTGGGTTAGAATGCCCTCCTTTTCTGCCCCCGATCCTTGAGGACCGCCATGTTCAGCCGTGATTTGACTATTGCCAAGTACGACGCCGATCTCTTCGCCGCCATGGAGCAAGAAGCCGTGCGCCAGGAAGAGCACATTGAGCTGATCGCTTCGGAAAACTACACCAGCCCTGCGGTGATGGAGGCTCAAGGTTCGGTTCTGACCAACAAGTACGCCGAAGGCTACCCAGGCAAGCGCTACTACGGTGGTTGCGAGTACGTCGACGTGGTTGAGCAGTTGGCCATCGACCGTGCAAAAGAGCTGTTCGGCGCCGATTACGCCAACGTCCAGCCACACGCCGGTTCCCAAGCCAACAGCGCCGTGTACCTGGCCCTGCTGCAAGGCGGCGACACCATCCTGGGCATGAGCCTGGCCCACGGCGGTCACCTGACCCACGGCGCCACGGTTTCGTCCTCCGGCAAGCTGTACAACGCCGTTCAGTACGGTATCGATGCCAACGGCCTGATCGACTACGATGAAGTCGAGCGCCTGGCCGTCGAGCACAAGCCAAAAATGATCGTGGCCGGTTTCTCTGCCTACTCGCAGATCCTGGACTTCCCACGTTTCCGTGAAATCGCCGACAAGGTCGGTGCCTACCTGTTCGTCGACATGGCCCACGTGGCCGGTCTGGTGGCTGCGGGCGTTTACCCCAACCCAGTGCCTTACGCCGACGTGGTCACCACCACTACCCACAAGACCCTGCGCGGTCCACGTGGCGGCCTGATCCTGGCACGCGCCAACGCCGAGATCGAGAAGAAGCTCAACTCCGCCGTTTTCCCGGGCGCCCAAGGCGGCCCGCTGGAGCACGTGATCGCGGCCAAGGCGATCTGCTTCAAGGAAGCACTGCAGCCTGAGTTCAAGACCTACCAGCAACAAGTGGTCAAGAACGCCAAGACCATGGCCAGCGTGTTCATCGAGCGCGGTTTTGACGTGGTGTCCGGCGGTACTGAAAACCACCTGTTCCTGCTGTCGCTGATCAAGCAGGACATTTCCGGTAAAGATGCTGACGCTGCCCTGGGCAAAGCCTTCATCACCGTGAACAAGAACTCCGTGCCGAACGACCCACGTTCGCCGTTCGTCACCTCCGGCCTGCGCTTCGGCACCCCGGCAGTGACCACCCGCGGCTTCAAGGAAGCCGAGTGCAAGGAACTGGCGGGCTGGATCTGCGACATCCTGGCCGACCTGAACAACGAAGCCGTGATCGACGCGGTACGTGAGAAGGTCAAGGCCATCTGCAAGAAGCTGCCGGTATACGGCGCGTAACTGCAGTTGCTTGAATAAAAGCCCGGCTTTTGAGCCGGGCTTTTTTATACCAATTTCAATTTGAAATAGAGTCAATTGTGGGAGCTGGCTTGCCTGCGATAGCGGTCTATCAGTTAGCCCATCAGGGGCTGATCTGCCGCTATCGCAGGCAAGCCAGCTCCCACAGTGAAATGCATTTCAAGTCAGGGTTGGTAAACCTTGGCAAAGCCTTCACGAATCTTGTCTTCCGGCAACTCATCGGCAATAAACACAATCACACTCTCACGCGCCTCGCCCTCGGCCCATTCGGTGTCCCAGTCGAAGCCGTAGAGTTTCAGCACGCCCTGGAACACCATGCGTCGGTCTTCTCCGGCAATGTTCAATACGCCCTTGTAACGCAGCAGTTGCTTGCCATGGTCTTGCAGCAGTTCGTTCATGAACTCGCTGAGACGGTCGATATCCAGCGGCTGGTCGGTGCGCAGCACCAGGCTGGAAATACGGTCGACCGAAGGCGCTGCACTGACCGGGCGCAGGCTCATGCCGGCATTGAGGTTGAAGCCGCGCACATCCAGCAATTCGGCCAGGTCAATCTTGCCGTGATCCACCACACGAATCGGCGCACGGCGGTTGATGCGGGTGAGGCGCTGGCTGAGGGCGTCGAAGCTGGCGTCGTCTACCAGATCGCGTTTGCTCACCAGCAGGCGGTCGGCAAAGCCGATCTGGGCCTGGGCGATGGTCTGGGTCAGGTGATGCTCGGCGTGGGCCGCATCCACCAGGGTGATGATGCCGTCGAGGATATAACGCTCGCGCAGTTCTTCGTCGATGAAGAAGGTCTGGGCCACCGGCGCGGGGTCGGCCAGACCGGTGCATTCGATCACCAGCCGGTCGAAGGCGATCTCGCCGCTGTCCAGGCGTTCCAGCAACAGGTACAGGGCTTTGGTCAGGTCGGTGTGGATGGTGCAGCACACGCAGCCGTTGGACAGGGTCATGACTTGCACCGGCTCGTCGCCCAAGAGCTGGGTGTCGATACCGGCGTCACTGAATTCATTTTCGATCACGGCGATTTTCAAGCCGTGCTCGGCTTTGAGCAGGTGGCGCAGCAAGGTGGTCTTGCCGGCGCCGAGGAAGCCGCTGAGGATGGTGACGGGGATGGGAGAGGACACAACTGTTCTCCTGATAATTGAATGAACACAAAACAAAAGTGGGAGCAAAGGCCCCTGTGGGAGCTGGCTTGCCTGCGATGCAGACAACTCGGTGTTTGCGTCAGTCCGAGGTGATGCTATCGCAGGCAAGCCAGCTCCCACAGAAAGCCCTGCTCCCACAGGGGTATCGCATTGGCCCGCGTTACCGGGTCAGCAGCACTTGGGCCCACCCTTGCCGCCGTAACGGGCTTCCTGGCGTTCCCGGAAGAACGCCTTGTAGTCCATCACCGGCTTGTCCGGGTGTTTGGTTTGCATATGCTCGACGTAGGTGTCGTAGTCGGGCATGCCGACCATCAGGCGGGCGGCCTGACCGAGGTATTTACCGAGGCGACTGATGTCATTGAACATGTCTGCAATCCTCGTTATGCGTCCGGTACAGCCTGGAACGGGGCTTCTTTATCCGTACGCTCTTTATTGCCCCAGGCGGCGACGCCGACTTTGAGCGCATAGAACAGGATGCTGAACACCACGAACAGGAACAGCGCCGTCAGCGTTGCGTTGGTGTAGGCGTTCCAGATCACGTGTTGCATCTGGTCGATGCTCTTGGCCGGCGCCAGGATCTGGCCGTTAGCCAGGGCATCGCTGTATTTCTTGGCCAGCGACAGGAAGCCGATCGCCGGGTTGGCGTCGAACAGCTTGATGAAGCCTGCGGTGGTGGTGCAGATCAGCAGCCAGACAGCCGGCAGCATGGTCACCCAGATGTAGCGCTGACGCTTCATTTTGATCAGCACAACGGTCGCCAGCATCAGCGCGATGCCCGCCAGCATCTGGTTGGAGATACCGAACAGCGGCCACAAGGTATTGATGCCACCCAGCGGGTCGATCACGCCCTGGTACAGCAAGTAACCCCACATCGCCACGCAGCCTGCGGTAGCAATCAGGTTGGCAGTCCACGACTCGGTGCGTTTGAGCGCAGGCACGAAGGAACCGAGCAGGTCTTGCAACATGAAACGACCGGCGCGGGTACCGGCATCCACTGCCGTAAGGATGAACAGCGCTTCGAACAGGATCGCAAAGTGGTACCAGAACGCCATGGTGTTTTCACCTGGCAGCACACTGTGCAGGATCTGCGCGATACCTACCGCCAGGGTCGGCGCACCGCCGGCACGGGCCAGGATGGTGGTTTCACCGATATCGTGGGCAACGGCCGACAACGCCTCAGGGGTAATTGCAAAGCCCCAGCTGCTGACGGTTTGCGCCACGGTGACCACGTCGGTGCCGACAATGGCAGCCGGGCTGTTCATGGCGAAGTACACGCCAGGCTCGATCACCGAGGCGGCAACCATCGCCATGATGGCCACGAACGACTCCATCAGCATGCCGCCGTAACCGATGTAACGGGCATGGCTTTCACTGGCCAGCAGTTTGGGCGTGGTGCCCGAGGAGATCAGCGCATGGAAGCCCGAGACCGCGCCACAGGCAATGGTGATGAACAGGAACGGGAACAGGCCGCCCTTCCACACCGGGCCAGTGCCGTCGATGAACTGGGTGAGTGCCGGCATTTTCAGGTCAGGCATGGTGACCAGGATGCCAATCGCCAGGGCGATGATGGTGCCGATTTTCAGGAACGTCGACAGGTAGTCGCGGGGCGCCAGAATCAGCCACACCGGCAGCACAGCGGCCACGAAACCGTAACCGATCAGCATCCAGGTGATCTGGATACCGGTGAAGGTGAACGCCTTGGCCCACACCGGATCAGCGGCAATCTGCCCGCCCAGCCAGATCGAACCCAGCAGCAACAGCACGCCGATGATCGAGATTTCCCCGATGCGGCCCGGGCGGATGTAGCGCATATAGATGCCCATGAACATCGCGATCGGGATGGTCGCCATCACCGTGAAGATGCCCCATGGGCTCTCGGCCAGGGCCTTGACCACGATCAGCGCCAGCACCGCGAGGATGATGATCATGATCAGGAAGCAGCCGAACAGCGCGATGGTCCCCGGAATGCGGCCCATCTCTTCGCGAACCATGTCCCCCAGGGAACGGCCGTTGCGACGAGTGGACAGGAACAGGACCATGAAGTCTTGCACCGCACCGGCCAGCACCACCCCGGCAATCAGCCAGAGGGTGCCGGGCAGATAGCCCATTTGCGCCGCCAGCACCGGGCCGACCAACGGGCCTGCACCGGCAATCGCCGCAAAGTGGTGACCGAAAAGAATGTGTTTGTTGGTCGGCACATAGTCCAGACCATCGTTGTTGACCACCGCAGGGGTTGCCCGCCGGGGATCGAGTTGCATCACGTTGTTGGCGATGAACAGACTGTAGTAACGGTACGCAACCAGATAGATGGCCACAGCAGCGACCACAATCCACAAGGCGTTGATCGCCTCGCCGCGGCGCAAGGCCACTACGCCCAGGGCGCACGCTCCTACAATTGCCAGCACCAGCCAGGGTAAGTGGCGTAGCAGGCTATTATTATTTTTCATTTTTATATTCCAGCCAGGGTGGACAGAAAGGACAGCCAGCCCGAGTTTAGCGCTACTGGCCTCAAAGACCAGCCCCCTACGTTGGTCTAGAGCCTTCAACCGTTAAAAAAAGCCGAAATAAACGCCCGTTGATGGCCCCGGGCTACACTCCTCCCATTCACAGAGGGCTTTACCATGACCGAGCATGCGTCTGAACGTCGCCGTTTTCGCCGGATCGCCTTTGATGCCACGGCCGAACTTCGGCAAAGCGGCAGCGAATGGCCGGTAAAACTGGTGGATCTGTCACTCAAGGGATTGCTGGCGGAACGGCCTGACAACTGGAAGGGGAATAAAGCGCTGCCCTTTGAGGTAGACATACGCCTGGACCAGAAGACGCATATAAAGATGCAAGCGCGGCTGACCCATGAAGATCAGGGTCAATTGGGCTTTGTGTGCAAACACATTGATCTGGACTCGATCAGCCATTTGCGTAGGTTCGTTGAGCTGAACCTGGGTGATGAGCAAGAACTGGAGCGCGAGCTGGGCGCCCTGCTGGAGATCTGAAAACACACATCAATCAAATGTGGGAGCAGGCAGGCCAGCTCCCACAGGGGTTCAGCAGTGTTGCGGATTATTCGAACAGGGCATCCAACGCCTGCTCCAGCCGCGTCACAGCAATGATCTGTAACCCCGGCGGCGCCTCCTTCGGCGCATTACCCTTGGGCACAATCGCCCGTTTGAAGCCATGCTTGGCCGCTTCCTTCAAGCGCTCCTGCCCACTCGGCACCGGGCGCACTTCGCCCGACAACCCCACCTCGCCAAACACCAGCAAGTCATGGGGCAACGGCCGGTTACGCAGGCTGGACATCACCGCCGCCATCAACGCCAGGTCGGACGCAGTCTCCAGCACCTTGACCCCGCCCACCACGTTAAGGAACACATCCTGATCGTGGGTCGGAATGCCGCCATGTCGGTGCAGCACCGCCAGCAACATCGCCAGGCGGTTCTGGTCCAGGCCCAATGTGACCCGTCGTGGGTTTGCCAAGTGGCTGTCATCCACCAGCGCCTGGACTTCCACCAGCATCGGCCGGGTGCCTTCCCACGTCGCCATCACCACACTGCCCGGGACCTCTTCCTGAGCGCGGGTGAGAAAAATCGCCGAGGGGTTAGAGACTTCTTTCAGCCCCCGGTCGGTCATGGCGAACACACCCAGTTCGTTGACGGCGCCAAAGCGGTTCTTCACCGCCCGAAGCAGGCGCAGGCGACCGTCGGATTCCCCTTCGAAATACAACACGGTGTCGACCATGTGTTCCAACACCCGTGGCCCGGCCAGTGCGCCTTCCTTGGTCACGTGGCCGACCAGGAAGATCGCCGTGCCGCTCTGCTTGGCGTAACGCACCAACAGCGCGGCGCTTTCGCGCACCTGGGACACGCCGCCGGGTGCCGATTGCAGTTGTTCGGTAAAAATCGTCTGGATCGAGTCAATGACCATGACCTTGGGCTTTTCGATGCGCGCCGTGGCGATGATGCTTTCGATGCAGGTTTCGGTCATGACCCGCAACTGGTCCTGGGGCAAGCCCAGGCGCCGGGCACGCATGGCCACTTGCTGCTGGGACTCTTCGCCCGTGACATACAGCGCAGGCATGCGGCTGGCGATGCTGCACAGGGTTTGCAGCAGGATCGTGGACTTGCCGATGCCAGGGTCACCGCCGATCAGCACCACCGAGCCGTCCACCAGACCACCGCCCAAGACCCGGTCCAATTCGCCGGAGGCGGTGGAAAAGCGCGGGATCTCTTCGACGCTGACTTCGGCCAGGGTCTTGATCTGCGCCTGTTGCCCAGTCCAGCCGGCACGGCCGGTGGGGGCCGCGGCACCGCCACTCTCGATCATGGTTTCAGTCAGGGTGTTCCACGCGCCGCATTCGGAGCACTGGCCCGCCCATTTGGGAAAGGTCGCGCCGCACTCTGTGCAGCCGTACATGCGCTTGGCCTTTGCCATGTGAGAACCTCCAACCGAAAAACCGCGATGATAGCTCAGCGCGACGCTGGGGTCCGGATTTCGCCCTTGGCTAAACGTGAAGCACTGTTACCCACGGGGTCCTCGGCGTTCAGGTCTGCACCTTTGGCTTGCAGCGCCCCCAACAACTCGACGCGTTTGAACAGCCCGGCGTACATGGCGGCGGTCTGCCCTGCGCCGTTGCGTTGGTCGGGGTTGCAGTCGGTGGCCAACAGGCGCTGGGCGATTTTCAGCTCGCCTTTGAAGATGGCGCCCATCAACGCTGTGTTACCGCGTTTATCCTGGACGCAGGCGTCGGCGCCGGCATCCAGCAAGCGCTCCACATACGGGCCCTGGCCGTGATAAGCAGCCAGGATCAACGCGGTGTAGCCCTTGTCATCCTGGGCATTGAGGCCGTAGCCGGACTCTATGAAGGTGTTGAGCATGTCGAGGTCGCCACGACGGGCAGCGTCGAAATAGTAGTCCTGCAACTGCGCCTTGAGCGCCACCGGGTCGGGGGACTCGGCATGAGCGGCAAAGGCCAGCATGACCATCAGTAAACCGATAGAGATACGCATAGGGTGTTCTCCTGCCAAAGGTCGACGCCCGTGAAGGCGCCGACCGCAACCAACGAATCAGTCAGTCAGTTTTTCCGCCAGCGCCTTTACGCGAGCCAGGTCGCCCTTGGCGACCTTGGCCACGCCGGTGCCGTATTCCGGATCCGCCTTGTAGAGGAACGACAGGATGATGTGCTTGCTCTCGTCATCGGTGGTGGCCAATGAGCCGCCGAAGTTGTTGATCAAGTCTTCGCGCTCTTTCTTGGTGTAGGAGCGGTACAGGTCACCGGCCTGCTTGAAGTTCTGCTCACGCTGGATCTTGGCCTGCTGGGTGCTGCCCGACAGCGGCGACTGGCTGTAGCGTGCGGCTTGCGGCTCTTCGCGGGGCAACAGGCGGCTTGGCTGGTAGTTGACGCCGGTGGTGGTCTTGCCGACGTTCATCGCGCCGTCCTGGTTGCCGTTGTTGACGGTGACCCGTGGAGCGTTGATCGGCAACTGCAAGGCGTTCGCGCCCAGGCGGTACATTTGCGTATCGGCGTAGGAGAACACGCGCCCCTGCAGCAAGCGGTCTTCCGACGGCTCGATACCCGGTACCAGGTTGGCCGGGGCCATCGCGACTTGCTCGGTTTCCTGGAACACATTGGCCGGGTTGCGGTTCAGCACCATTTGCCCGACTTTGCGCTCGGGCACATTCGGCCAGATCTTGGTGGCATCCAATGGGTCGAAATCAAACTTGGCCAGGTCTTCAGGCTTGAGCACCTGCACATACAGGTCCCACTTAGGGAAGTCGCCCTTGTTGATGTGCGTGACCAGATCATTGGTCATATGGCTGTAGTCACGCCCCTGCACCTCGGTAACTTGCTTGGGATCAAGGTTCTTGATGCCCTGCTGGCTCTTCCAGTGGAACTTGACGTAGTGCACTTCGCCTTTGGCGTTAATCAACTTGTAAGCATGTACGCCGTTGCCGTCCATTTCGCGGTAACTGGCAGGGGTGCCGGAGTCCGAGTACAACTCGGTCAGTGTACGAGTGGACTCTGGAACATGGGAGAAGAAGTCGAAACGGCGCGAGTCATCGTCCAGGTTAGTGCGTGGGTCCGGTTTAAAGGCATGGACCATGTCCGGGAACTTGATGGCATCCCGAATAAAGAACGTGGGGAAGTTGTTACCGACCAGGTCCCAGTTACCTTCGGCGGTATAGAACTTGGTGGCGAAGCCCCGTGGGTCCCGCAGGGTTTCCGGGGAGTGGTTGCCATGCACCACGGCCGAGAAGCGTACGAACACTGGCGTGGTTTCACCGGCGGCGAACACTTTGGCCTTGGTCAGGTCGCTGAGGTTGTCGGTCACGGTGAAGGTGCCATGGGCGCCCGTGCCGCGTGCGTGCACCACGCGCTCTGGGATGCGTTCGCGGTCGAAGCGTTGCAGTTTCTGGATCAGTTGCACATCTTGCAGCAGCACCGGGCCATTGGCACCGGCGGTCTGGGAGTTCTGGTTATCACCGACGTTAGCCCCGTTATCGCGGGTCAGGTTGGCGGCTTGTACGGAGAGGGAAAGCAGGCTGGCGGTCACCAGTGCCAGCGCGTGTCGCGCCGACACGGGCCTGCGGCTGATTGGAGTGTTCATCGAGGTTTCCTCTGGTTTTTTTAATGCACATTCAGTTGTGCTTGCCAGAGGCTAGTGACCTATGCGTCAGAAGATAAATAGAAAAACACCACAGGCCCGATTAAGAAAAAAATCTGGTAACCCGCTGAAATAGCGGCTAATTCGCGCGCGACTAGTGGCACTTTGCAAACTATTTGCGATTTGATGTGTCGATAAAAACCGACAGTGTTAACAGTTGTTTCGAGCAAGCGCTGTTCGACTGAATTACACTGACCTCCACCCTCCTCAACTGTAACAAGGAATAACCTATGGGCGTGATCAGTGAGTTCAAGGCCTTCGCGGTCAAAGGTAATGTGGTCGACATGGCCGTCGGTATCATCATCGGTGCTGCCTTCGGCAAGATTGTTTCCTCATTTGTAGGCGACGTGATAATGCCTCCCATCGGCCTGCTGATCGGTGGCGTGGACTTTGCCGATCTGGCCGTCACGCTCAAGGCAGCACAGGGTGATGTACCCGCTGTTGTGCTGGCTTACGGCAAGTTCATCCAGAGCATCATCGACTTTATAATCGTCGCGTTTGCAATCTTCATGGGCGTGAAGGCGATCAACCGTCTGAAGCGCGAAGAAGCCGTGGCCCCAAGCCTGCCGCCGACGCCAAGCAAGGAAGAAGTGCTGCTGGGCGAGATCCGCGATCTGCTCAAGGCACAGAACAACAAGCCGCTTTAACCTGCGGATGCAAAAAAGGCGCCTCGCAAGGCGCCTTTTTTCTACCAATAATTTTCTACCGCCACCTGGCCAGGCCGTCGGCTCAGGCTCAGTTGCATGTCCCGCTGCTTGAGCAACTGGCGCGTGTCATCGACCATCTGCGGGTTGCCGCAAATCAGTACACGCGAATCCTGTGCCGTCAGTTCCACGCCGGCGGCCCGCTCCAATTCGCCATTTTCGATCAAGGCCGTAATACGCCCATTCAACGCGCCCGGATGCTGCTCGCGGGTGACGATGGGAATGTAGGTGAGCTTGTGGGCGTACTCGGCCAGATACTCGCGCTCACCCAGCGTGTCGATCAGCGACTGGTAGGCCAGTTCCTTGGCTTCCCGGGCGCTGTACACCAGGATGATGCGCTCGAATTTTTCCCACACTTCGAAGTCCTGCAGGATCGACAGGAACGGCGCGACGCCCGTTCCGGTTCCCAGCAACCACAAGTCACGCCCGTCGACAAAGCGGTTGAGGGTCAGAAACCCGGTGGCCTGGCGCTCGACCAGCAAGGTATCGCCCACCTTCAGGCGGCTCAGTTCACTGGTGAACTCACCACCGGGGACCACGATGGAAAAGAAATCCAGATGCTCGTCAAACGGCGAAGACACGATGGAATAGGCACGCCAGACGGTGCTGCCATCCGCCTTGGTAACGCCCAGGCGCACGAACTGGCCGGCGGTAAAACGAAAACCGGCATCGCGGGTGGTGCGCAGGGTGAACAGGCTGGGGGTCAGCGATTGCACATCGAGCAGGGTCTGGCGGGTAAATTTCTCAGCACTGGCCGTCATGGGGGGCTCCGTTTTGCACAGGCCGTTAGTGTCCCTCAAAACAGACCGCGCAAACACTGATGATTGGTACTGGCTTTGCAATCGCTCAAGGTTCACGCGGCTGGCCTGCGCGTTTTCTAACCAGTCCAAGAGGCAAGCCATGGGCTCCACACTGGCACTAATTATTTGGCTATTAACGCGCCCCGAATACCTCACTAGATGAAACCGCACCTAAAGAGACATCACTTTGATACTACCTTCAAGACATTAAAAATATTGAAAAAAAGATACCTGCCAAGCGCTCTTATACAAAGCTCCAAGCCTTGTACAAAACCGGCCAACTAGACAAATCCTGCAAGTAAAATATTTTTCAGACTCTTCTGCAGGACTTGCCCTACACTTGCTTTCGAGCTGCATTGGGGGATCAGGACGTACCCAGGTTACACAGACACCTATGGAGAGTCACCGATGGTCAATTGGCATAATATCCGGCTGCCCAAGCTGGACGGCGAGAGTGAAATCACCAGTGTGTTTGAGATGGTGATAAACCACACCTATGAGCTAGGTTTTGAATATTGCTCCTTTACCATGAGTTCCCAATCACACAGTACCCAAACAGAACCCATTCTATTCAATAACTACCCAAATGAATGGCTTAGCATTTATAAACAAGCGCACTTCTTCGATGTAGACCCCGTTGTAACCCACTGTAAAACCTCGGTACTGCCCATTCTCTGGGAGCCAAAAACCTTTGCCAACACCCCCAAGCTTTGGGAGTTGGCCCAGTCATGCGGGGTGCATTTAGGCTGGACCCAAGCCGTGCATGACTTCCAGGGTGTATTCAGCATGCTGACCCTGGTTCGCAGCAAGGGCGAGGTCAGCCCTGAAGAGCTTTACGAAAAAGCCGGCCAGGTGTTGTGGCTTTGCCATGCGATGCATGCGGTCGTCGCGCAGAAGTACGCCGACGCACCCGACATCAAAGCGCCCAGCAAATTGACTGCCCGGGAAACAGAAATCCTCAAGTGGTCTGCGATGGGCAAGACCGCCTCCGAGATTGCCGCGATTCTTTGCCTGTCCGAGCGCACGGTGGGGTTTCATATCAGCAGTACCTTCAAGAAACTGGGCGTGCATAACAAAATCCAGGCGGTGCTGCGCGCCGCTAAAGCCGGGCTGTTCTAGCCCACACAAAACACCGCATGTCATCGCGTTGAAAAAAACGTAACATTTACGACCAATTCTGAGTGTTGAGGGTGCGCTTTCCACGGTTGCCCCGCCGTTCGCTCAGAAGGTCCGTCGATTACCCAGAGCCTTGCCCAGCCATGCCCCTGCTTGACAGCCCTTTCGCCCAGCTCGACCTGATTCGTCAGCCGGAGCAACACAATGATCCGCTGCAAGCCTTCGATGCCGCCGACGAATACCTGCTCAGCCACCTCGCCGCGCAACAGCCCACTGCCGCCACCCGCGTGCTGGTTCTCAATGACAGCTTCGGCGCCCTGGCAGCCAGCCTTCAGGGCCAGGTACAGGTAACCTCCAGCGGCGATTCGTTCCTCGCCGCCCAGGGCCTGGAAAAAAACCTGGTGCGCAACGGCAAGCCCTTTGATGCCGTGCCCTTCATACCGGCCAGCCAGCTCGCGGCCGGGCCGTTCGATCGCGTGTTGATCCGCGTGCCGAAAACCCTGGCGTTGCTGGAAGAACAACTGATCCGCCTGCAAGGGCAACTGGCGCCCGGCGCCGAGGTGATCGCAGGTGCAATGGTCAAGCATTTGCCACGGGCTGCGGGCGAGTTGCTGGAGCGTTACATCGGGTCCATGCACGCCTCATTGGCGGTCAAAAAGGCGCGGTTGCTGATTGCCAGCGTCGAGCAGCGCCCTGCCGCGGTCTCGCCCTACCCGACCCGTTATACCCTGGATGCGCCGGTCATCGAGTTGTGTAACCACGCCAACGTGTTTTGCCGCGAAGGCCTGGACATCGGCACCCGCGCCTTCCTGCCGCACCTGCCAAAAAACCTGGGCAGTGCACGCGTGGCGGACCTGGGCTGCGGCAACGGCGTACTGGCGATTGCCAGCGCCCTGCAGAACCCCGACGCGCACTACACCTTGGTGGATGAGTCGTATATGGCAGTGCAATCGGCCGCCGAAAACTGGCAAGCCGCCTTGGGTGAACGGGACGTCAGCGTACGTGCCGACGATGGCCTGGCCGGCCAGGAGGCGCAATCGCTGGACGTGGTGCTGTGCAACCCACCGTTCCACCAACAACAAGTGGTGGGCGACTTCCTCGCCTGGCGCATGTTCCAGCAGGCACGCGAAGCGCTGGTGGTCGGCGGAGCCCTGTATATCGTCGGGAATCGTCACCTGGGCTACCACAGCAAGCTGGCGCGGTTGTTCCGTGGTGTCGAGCAAGTAGCGGCCACGCCCAAGTTCGTCATCCTCAAGGCGCGTAAATAAAAAGCCCTGCTTTTCGATCAAGAAAAGCAGGGCTTTTTCGTAGGAGCGAGCTTGCTCCTACACCTCAGCGGAACATCAGTGGGTGCTCAGGCCTGCCGCATTCATGAACATGCGCATCAGGCTGGCCACCACGAACAGGGCCAGCACGCTGCCGGTCCAGATCATCGCCAGCCACCCCAGGCGCCGCCACAACGGCTGCTTCTCGGCCTGTTCAATTTCGTGCAACGAAGGTTTGGACATGTTTCACCCCTCCTAGTGATAGCCGTCTTCGTGGGTGACCTTGCCGCGGAACACGTAGTAGCTCCAGAAGGTGTAGCCCAGAATGAACGGGATAATGAATAGTGTGCCCACCAGCATGAAGCCCTGGCTTTGCGGCGGCGCGGCGGCATCCCAGATCGACACGGACGGCGGGATGATGTTCGGCCACAGGCTGATCCCCAAGCCACTGTAGCCGAGGAAAATCAGCACCAGCGTCAACAGGAACGGCGTGTAGTGCGCATTACGTGCCACAGCGCGGATCAGCCCGTACATGGTGACCAGCACCAGGATCGGCACCGGCAGGAACCAGAACAGGTTCGGCAAGGTGAACCAGCGCGACGCGATTTCCGGGTGGGTCAGCGGCGTCCAGATGCTGACGATGCCGATTACCGCCAACACCACGAAGGCCAATGGCCGCGCCAGGTTGTGCATCTGCTCCTGCAACTTGCCTTCGGTCTTCATGATCAGCCAGGTGCAGCCGAGCAAGGCATACGCCACGATCAGCGCCACGCCGCAGAACATCGTGAAGGGTGTGAGCCAGTCCAGTGAGCCGCCGGCGAACTGGCGATCCACCACCGGAATACCGTCGATAAAGGCGCCCAACGCCACCCCCTGGAAGAAAGTCGCCGCCAGCGAGCCGCCAATAAACGCCTTGTCCCACAGGTGACGCTTGTGGTCCTTGGCCTTGAAGCGGAACTCAAAGGCCACGCCGCGGAAGATCAGGCCGATCAGCATCAGGATCAGCGGCAGGTACAGCGCCGACAACACCACCGAATAGGCCAGCGGGAACGCGCCGAACAACGCCGCGCCCCCGAGTACCAGCCAGGTTTCGTTGCCGTCCCATACGGGCGCCACGGTGTTCATCATCACATCACGGTCGACTTTGCCCGGGATAAACGGAAAAAGAATGCCGATACCCAGGTCGAAGCCGTCCATGACCACGTACATCATGATGCCGAAGATGATGATCACGGCCCAGATCAGCGGAAGATCAATACCCATCTCAATTCCCCTTGTGCTGGATGTGGTCGTGGTCGTTATCACTGCCATCGTCGGCAGCAGACAACGGACGCGCCGGGGTGCGTTTCTGGCCAGGGCCACCGTGGGCTGGCTCGGTACTGTCGTGGGTCACGGGGCCTTTGCGCACCAGGCGCATCATGTAGCCCAGGCCCGCACCGAACAGCGCGAAGTACACCACCACGAACAACACCAGGGTAATGGTCATCTGCGTCAGGCTATGCCCGGAGGAGGCATCCGCCGTGCGCATCAACCCGTAGACCACCCAGGGCTGGCGACCGATTTCGGTGGTGAACCAGCCGGCAAGAATCGCAATCAGGCCAGACGGGCCCATCCACAACGCCAGGTACAGGAACGGTTTGGACGTGTACATTTTGTCGCCCCGGCGCAGCCACAGGCTGAACAGACCGGTGAAGATCATCAGGAACCCCAGGCCGACCATGACCCGGAACGACCAGAACACAATGGTGGAGTTGGGGCGGTCTTCAGGCGGGAACTCCTTGAGCGCCGGCACCTGCTTGTCCAGGGAGTGAGTCAGGATCAGGCTGCCCAGGTACGGAATCTCGACCGCGTATTTGGTTTTCTCGGCTTTCATGTCCGGCCAGCCGAACAGGATCAGCGGCGTGGGCTCGTTGCCGATATTTTCCCAGTGGCCTTCAATCGCGGCGATCTTGGCCGGCTGATGCTTGAGGGTATTGAGGCCGTGGAAGTCGCCGATCACCGCCTGGATGGGCGCAACGATCAAGGCCATCCACATCGCCATCGAGAGCATTTTGCGGATCGCCGGGTTGTCCTTGCCGCGCAGTAGATGCCAGGCCGCCGACGAGCCGACGAAGAAGGCCGTGGCCACGAAAGCAGCCGTGGCCATGTGCATCAGGCGGTAGGGGAACGAGGGGTTGAAAATCACCGCCAACCAGTCGGTCGGTATCACGCGGCCATCGATGATTTCAAAGCCCTGGGGCGTCTGCATCCAGCTGTTGGAGGCGAGAATCCAGAACGTGGAGATCAACGTACCCACGGCCACCATCACGGTGGCGAAGAAGTGCAGCTTGCGCCCCACCTTGTTCCAGCCAAACAACATCACCCCCAGGAAACCGGCCTCGAGGAAGAAGGCCGTGAGCACTTCGTACGTCAGCAACGGCCCGGTGACGGCACCGGCGAAGTCTGAGAAGCGGCTCCAGTTGGTGCCGAACTGGTAGGCCATGACCAGGCCTGATACCACACCCATGCCGAAGTTGACGGCAAAGATCTTCGACCAGAAATGATAGAGGTCACGGTAGGTGTCGTTGTGGGTCTTGAGCCACAAGCCCTCCAGCACCGCAAGGTAACTGGCCAGGCCGATGGTGATCGCCGGGAACAGGATGTGGAATGAGATGGTGAACGCGAATTGAATTCGGGCGAGATCTAGCGCCTCCAAACCGAACATAAGTCTTCCTCTGTCAGGTAATACCGGCTGCTGGCTGGGAGCCTGCACCCACTGCCCCCACGGATATGGAGTGTGGCGAATTTCAATTCGTTTCTTTTATTACCCATCGCGTGGGGAATCTGGCCTTGCGGCCGCCAGAACAATCCCGGGGCAGGTTTTGATCTGGATCAAGCATCGTTGAAAGAGTAGTCCCATTTTTGCTGTAGGACTGTGTGGTCTTTTGCCGCGTGACAGCTTGCCTCAGCTCAGTTCTTGCAACTATTTGTTACAGCTTGATGCTAATCTCGCCGTTCTCCCGTTGCCGACCTGATTGCCGATGCCCAGTGAACCTGCGTTGCTGTTACGTCACCACCGCCCTTTCATCGCGTTCTGGCTGGCGCGGATCTTTACCGCCAGCGGCTTCCAGATGCTCACCGTGGCGATTGGCTGGAACCTCTACCAACTGACCGGCAACGTCTTGGACCTGGGCCTGGTCGGCCTGGTGGAATTCGTGCCGCGCGTGCTGTTCATGCTGCACACCGGGCACGTGGCTGATCGCTATGAACGCCGCAGGGTCGCTGCCATCTGCCAGACCTTGCAGGCACTGATTGCCTTGTCCCTGGCCATCGGTGGCCTGACCGGCAACGTGACCCGGGAGATGATCTTTATCCTCGCCTTCCTGCTGGGCGCCGCTCGATCGTTTGAAATGCCCACCACCCAGGCGCTCTTGCCCAGCATCGTGCCCAGCGCGCTGTTCCCCCGCGCTGTGGCCGCCTCGCAATCGGCCCAGCAACTGGCAACCATCGTCGCACCGGCCGTGGGCGGTTTGCTTTATGCGTTTGGCAGTGTGTGGGTGTACGGCCCCACCGTGGCGCTGTACCTGATCGCCTGCGTGCTGACCCTTAACCTGCCCGCACGCCAGATCCCGCTGAACAAAGCCAAGGCCACCATGGACTCGCTGCTGGCCGGTATTCGTTTTATCCGCAGCCGCCCGGACATTCTCGGCGCCATCTCCCTGGACCTGTTTGCCGTGCTGCTGGGCGGCGCCACAGCGTTGTTACCGGTGTTCGCCAAGGACATCCTGCTGACCGGTGCCTGGGGCCTGGGCCTGCTGCGGTCGGCCCCGGCCGTGGGCGCATTGCTGATGTCACTGTGGCTGGCGCGGTTCTCGGTAGACCGCAAGGTGGGCCGCGTGATGTTCACCGCCGTCGGCGTGTTCGGGGTGGCAACCATTGCCTTCGGCCTGTCGACTTCGTTCTGGTTTTCACTGGCTGTGCTGGTGGTACTGGGCGCGGCAGACATGATCAGCATGGTCATCCGTGCATCGTTCGTGCAGTTGGAAACGCCAGATGAAATGCGCGGGCGAGTGAGTGCGGTCAATGGCCTGTTTATCGGTGCGTCCAATCAATTGGGCGAATTCGAATCCGGGATTACCGCCCACTGGTTTGGCACCGTGCCTGCGGTGGTGATGGGCGGGGTTGGCACGCTGGTGGTGACCGGGGTGTGGATCAAGCTGTTCCCGACCCTGGCCAACCGGGATCGCATGCATGTGCCGGTGGAAGAAACCAAGCCATAGGCTTCACCGCCATACCCTGTGGGAGCCGGGCTTGCCCGCGATAGCGGTGTATCAGGCAACTTTCTGGTGGCTGATACACCGCTATCGCAGGCAAGCCAGCTCCCACACTGGAACTTCATTGGTCTGACGGTTTGGGCTATAGCACCTTATCCAAGGTAATCGGAAACTCCCGGACCCGTTTGCCGGTGGCGTGGTAAACCGCATTCGCCACCGCCGCCGCCACACCGACAATGCCGATTTCCCCCACGCCCTTGGACCCGAGCGCATTGACGATCTCGTCGTGCTCTTCGACAAACAGCACGTCAATCTCGCCAATATCGGCGTTCACCGGGATGTGGTACTCGGCCAGGCTGTGGTTCATGTAACGCCCCAGCTCATGGTCGACCTGGGTCTCTTCATGCAGGGCCATGCCAATGCCCCACACCACGCCGCCAAGGATCTGGCTGCGGGCCATCTTCGGGTTGACCACGCGCCCCGCGGCAATGGCGCTGACCACACGGCTGACCTTGATGGTGCCCAGGTCTTCATCAACCCGCACTTCGACAAACACCGCCGAATGGGTCGCGCAGGCATAGCCCTGGCGCTTCTCGTCCGGCTCGCTGTCAACCTGTGCTTGCAGCACCTCTTCACCGCTGTCCTTGACCAGTTGCGCCAACGACACACTCACATCACCGGCATGCAGTTGGCCCTCTTCAAACCGCACGGCTTCGGCGTCCTTGAACACCGGGTAGGCCTGCCGGGCGACCTGCAACAACTTGGCATTCAGCGCTTCACAGGCTTGCTGCACCGCCGTACCCACCGAGGACACGGTAAACGAGCCGCCCTGCAACGGCGCGGTGGGCAACGACGAATCGCCCAGCACAAAACGCACGTCGGCCATGGCCACGCCGCTGGCCTGGGAGGCGATCTGGGTCATCACCGTGTAGGTGCCAGTGCCAATGTCGGTGGTGGCGCTGCTGACGGTGAGCTTGCCCTGCGCGTCGAGGCGCGCCTTGGCGCTGGCTTTCATCTGCATGGCTTCCCACACGCCGCCGGCCATGCCCCAGCCGATCAACTGGCGGCCGTCACGCATGCTGCGCGGTTCCGGGTTGCGTTGGTGCCAGCCGAAGCGTTCGGCGCCTTCGCTGTAGCACTCGCGCAGGGCCTTGCTCGACCAGGGTTTGTCTTCGTTCTGGTTACGTTCGGCGTAGTTGATCAGGCGCAATTGCACCGGGTCGATGGCCAGGGCGCACGCCAGTTCGTCCATGGCGCACTCCAAGCCGAGCACGCCTAGTGCGGCGCCGGGGGCACGCATGTCCAGCGGGGTAAACACATCCAACGGCGCCAACTTGTACGTCAGTTGCACGTTGTCGCAGTGATAGAGCATGCCGCTCCACTCCACCACGTGCTCGCTGAAATCCTCAAAGCGCGACGTCTGGCCAATCGCGGTATGCCCCAACGCCAGCAAGCGCCCATTGGCGGCGGCGCCCATCTGCAAACGCTGCAAGGTGCGCGGGCGATAGCCGAAGGTGAACATCTGTTGGCGCGTCAGGGTGACGCGCACCGAGCGTTTGAGCGCCATGGCCGCCATCACCGCGAGCGGCAATTGGTATTGCGGGCGCAGGCCCGAACCGAAGGCACCGCCGACGAAAGCGGCAAAGATGCGCACCTGGCGCTTATCCAGGCCGAAGACTTTTTGCACATAGGCCTGGCAGTTCTGCGGGCCCTGGGTCTTGTCGTGGATATGCAGAGTGCCGTCGGGCTGATACAGCACGGTGCTGGCGTGGGGCTCCATCGGGTTGTGATGCTTGATGGGCGTGCTGTAGTGCAGGTCCAGACTAATTGCGGCACCGGCCCATTCAGCTTCGAAGTTGCCTCGCGGTTCGGGCGGGGTCTGGGGCGACGGGTGCGCCGCCGCTTGCTGGGTGAGCAGGTCGGTTTCGAAGGTTTCGGGCGCGTAGTCGATCTGCACCAGCGAGCCGGCGTGCCGCGCCAGTTCGAGGTTATCGGCAATCACCAGGGCCAGGGGCTGGCCGCTGTAGAGCACGCGGTCGTTATACAGCGGACGAAAAGGCGAGCCATCGGCCGCATCGGCATCGGCGAACGCCTCGTCATAGCTGGCGATTTTCGGCCGGTTGAGGTGATGGATCACGTCCACTACACCGGGCAAGGCCAACGCCTTGGACGCATCGATGCTCAGCACCCGGCCTTTGGCGATAGTGCTCGACACCACGCTGCCATGCAGCAGGCCGTCGTCGGGAAATTCACCGGCGTAGCGCGCTTGGCCGGTGACCTTGAGCAGACCGTCGACACGGTCCATGGGTTTACCGATGGCGCTCATGGCTGTTCTCCTGCGACGGCGGCGTCGCTCAGGGCACGAATGATTGCGCGCCGGGCCAGCTTGACCTTGAAGCCGTTGTGTTCCAACGGTTCGGCGTCTTGCAGCAGGGCGTCGGCGACGGCGCTGAAGGTTTCGCGGCTGACCGTGCGGCCAATCAGCAAGGCTTCCACTGCGCGGTCACGCCAGGGTTTATGCGCCACACCGCCCAAGGCCAGGCGGGCGTCAATGATTTCATCACCGTCCAGTTCCAAGGCGGCGGCCACCGAAACCAAGGCGAAGGCATAGGAGGCACGGTCACGGATCTTCAGGTAATGGCTGTGGCGGGCCAGGTGATCGGCGGGCAGCTCAATGGCCGTGATCAGCTCATCGTCGGCCAATTGGTTGTCACGTTGTGGCGCATCGCCTGGCAAGCGATGGAAGTCGGCGAACTCGATCACCCGCGCACCGCCACGTCCCTCTACATGCACCCGCGCCGCAAGCGCCGCCAGGGCCACGCACATGTCCGATGGATGGGTGGCCACGCACTGTTCACTGGCGCCGAGGATCGCATGGATACGGTTCAAACCGTTGCGCGCCGGGCAGCCGCTGCCGGGCTGGCGCTTGTTGCACGGTACCGCGGCGTCGTAGAAGTAATAGCAACGGGTGCGCTGCAACAGGTTGCCGCCGGTACTGGCCATGTTGCGTAACTGCGGGGACGCCCCGGCGAGGATGGCCTGGGACAGCAACGGGTAACGCTGCTCAATGAGTGGGTGCCAGGCCAGGTCTGCGTTGCTCACCAGCGCACCGATACGCAGGCCACCCTCGGCGGTCTCTTGAATGTCATGCAGCGGCAAGCCGGTGATGTCGATCAGGTGCTCGGGATGGCTGATGTTTTCCTTCATCAGGTCCAGCAGGTTGGTGCCACCGGCGATAAAGCGCGAGGCGGCGCTGCTCATCTGAACGGCCTGCTGCACATCGGTCGGCCTGCTGTAGTGGAAGGGATTCATGACTCACCTCCCTGGCGGCGGCAGGCCGGCAGCGCGTCTTCGATGGCATCGCGGATGTTGTTGTAGGCGCCGCAGCGGCACAGGTTGCCGCTCATCAATTCCTGGATCTGCGCACGGTCGTGGGCGCGGCCTTCATTGGCCAGGCCCACGGCAGAACAGATCTGGCCGGGGGTGCAATAGCCGCACTGGAAAGCGTCGTGCTGGATAAAGGCCTGTTGCATGGGGTGCAGTTGGTCGCCGTCGGCCAGGCCTTCGATGGTGGTCAATTCGGCGCCGTCGCACATCACGGCCAGGGTCAGGCAGGCATTCACGCGTTTGCCGTCACGCAACACGGTGCAGGCGCCGCACTGGCCGTGGTCGCAGCCTTTTTTGCTGCCCACCAGGTCCAACTGTTCACGCAGCAAGTCCAGCAAGGTGGTCCAGGGCAACACGTTCAGTTGGCGATCCTGGCCGTTGAGTGTCAGGCGTATCGGGTGGGCGACGAACGGCTGGGCCGCCGCGCCATTGGGGGTCGCGCTCATAAACACCTCACGGGTTGGTGTACGTCCGCGGCGTTCAAAAAAATCGCCGTCTTAGGGGTACGACTTCCCGGGGTTTTGAGCGTTCAAGATGATTGATCAGCGGATATTGAGCTGGGCTTTCAGGGTGTTTTGCGGCGGGTTGATCGAGGTATTGGTGAATTCGAACCAGCCCTGGGCCTGGACGTTCAGGTCGAACACATAGATGTAGCCCATCAAGGTGCCCACGCCGTTGCACGCCTCACTGATGTTGCCGACTTGGCACACCGCTGTGCGTTGCCCATTCAACTCTGCGCCGTTGAAGCGGCCCATGGGGCTGTTGCCCAGGCCGACTTCCATCACCGAGACCTTGGTGGGCCCGCGGTGCTCGCACATCTGGGTGATGTTGACCCGCTCCGGGATCGCTTCGCTGCAGTTGGCCGATTCCACCTTGAACACCCGTACCTCGCTCAAGGCCGGTGCAGCCGCGCCCCATGCCGGTGCCGCGCCCAGCCACAGGCTGATACTGGCGATCAGAGCTAGACTCCACGGGTTGGCTTTTTTCATGCTGTCGATGACCGGCTGTTGAACGTCGGCGCAGTATGCCTCAAGCCCATGCGCCACACAGCCTCGGCTGCTGGTATGATGCGCCGCTTTTTCCGATCCTCTCTGAAACCACAAGCGTTTGGCGCAGTTTGTGCTTTGACTTAGAGGTCAACAAATCACGACGCACACTAGCGTCACAGGGAGCCGGCATGCTGGAAAAGCTGTTTCAACTCAAAGCCCACAACACCAATGTGCGCACCGAGATTCTCGCGGGGATCACCACCTTCCTGGCCATGGCCTACATCCTGTTCGTGAACCCGAGCATCCTCGGCGAGACCGGCATGGACAAGGGCGCGGTGTTTGTCGCCACCTGCCTGGCCGCGGCCATCGGTTCGACCGTGATGGGCCTGATCGCCAACTACCCGATTGCCCTGGCACCGGGCATGGGCCTCAACGCCTTCTTCACCTACACCGTGGTCCTGCACATGGGCCACACCTGGCAGGTGGCGCTGGGCGCGGTATTCATTTCGGCGGTGCTGTTTTTCCTGCTGTCGATCTTCCGCATTCGTGAGTGGATCATCAACGCCATCCCCCTGCCCCTGCGCTCGGCGATTGCCGCCGGCATCGGCCTGTTCCTGGCGCTGATCGCCCTGCATAACGCCGGTATCGTGGTGAGCAACCCGGCCACCATGGTTGGCCTGGGCGACCTGAAACAACCGGCGCCGATCCTGGCGACCCTGGGTTTCGTGCTGATCGTCGCGCTGGAAGCCCTGGCCGTACGCGGTGCAGTGCTGATCGGCATTCTGGCGGTGACCATCGCTTCCATCGTCCTGGGTTTCACGCCTTTCATCGGTGTGACCTCGGTACCGCCGTCCCTGGCGCCGACCTTCCTGCAGTTGGATATCAAGGGCGCGCTGGACATCGGCCTGGTCAGCGTGATCTTCGCCTTCCTGTTCGTTGACCTGTTCGACAACTCCGGCACCCTGATCGGCGTCGCCAAGCGCGCCGGCCTGATGGGCAAGGACGGCCATATGCCGAAAATGGGCCGTGCGCTGATTGCCGACAGCACCGCCGCCATGGCCGGTTCCCTGCTGGGCACCTCGACCACCACCAGCTACATCGAATCGGCCGCAGGCGTGAGCGCCGGTGGCCGGACCGGCTTGACCGCCGTCGTGGTCGCGATCCTGTTTTTGCTGGCGCTGTTCTTCTCGCCATTGGCCGCCAGCGTGCCGGCCTATGCCACCGCGCCAGCCTTGCTGTTTGTGGCGGTGCTGATGAGCCAAGGCCTGGCCGAAATCGACTGGGACGACATTACGGTGGCAGCGCCGGTGGTGATCACCGCCCTGGCGATGCCCTTCACTTACTCCATCGCCAACGGCATCGCCTTCGGTTTCATCGCCTGGACCGCCATCAAGCTGCTTTCGGGCCGCTACCGTGAGCTGAACCCGGCACTGGTGATCCTGTCGATCCTGTTTGTGATCAAGCTGGGCTGGTTCAACGCATGACTTTCGACGCCGCAAGCTACACCGTTCAACTGCAAGACAAGGTCACGCGCCTGCGTGACCTGCTGGCACCGTTCGATGCACCCGAGCCGCAGGTCTTCGACTCGCCGCTGCAGCACTTCCGCCTGCGTGCGGAGTTCCGCCTGTGGCGCGAAGGCGGCGAGCGCCACTACGCGATGTTCTCCCAGGAGGACAAGCGCACGCCGATCCTCATCGAAGAGTTCCCCATCGCCAGCCAGCGCATCAACCAGTTGATGCCGCAACTCAAGGCCGCCTGGCAAGCCAGCGCCGCCCTGAGCCACAAGCTGTTCCAGGTGGAGTTCCTCACCACCCTGGCCGGCGACGCGATGATCACCCTGTGTTATCACCGCCCGCTGGACGAACATTGGCACACCGCAGCGAACACATTGGCCGCTGAGCTGAATGTGAGCATCATCGGCCGCTCCAAGGGCAAGCGCGATGTGATCGGCCACGACTACGTGGTGGAGAAACTCGACGTCGGTGGGCGCACCTTCAGCTACCGCCAACCCGAAGGCGCGTTCACCCAGCCCAACGGCACGGTGAACCAGAAGATGCTCAACTGGGCCTACGAAGCGCTGGGCGATCGCCCGGACGATTTGCTGGAGCTGTATTGCGGCAACGGCAACTTCACCCTGCCGCTGGCGACCCGCGTGCGCAAGGTGCTGGCCACCGAGATCAGCAAGACCTCGGTGAATGCGGCCCTGAGCAACCTGGATGAAAATGGCGTGGAGAACGTCACCCTGGTGCGCCTCTCCGCCGAAGAGCTCACCCAAGCCCTGAACGAAGTGCGCCCGTTCCGCCGCCTGCACGGCATCGACCTGAAAAGCTACGAATTCGGTAGCGTCTTCGTCGACCCGCCCCGCGCTGGCATGGACCCGGACACCTGCGAGCTGACCCGGCGCTTCGACAACATCCTGTACATCTCCTGCAACCCGGAGACGCTGGCGGCGAACATCGCGCAACTGCACGACACGCACCGGATCACCCAATGCGCAATGTTTGACCAGTTCCCGTGGACGCACCACATGGAGTCGGGTGTGTTGCTGACCCGCCGATAGCCTTCAGGTGTAGGAGCGAGCTTGCTCGCGAAAAACGTCAACGATAACGCGTGCTTCCTGGATGAACGCGTTGCCTGGGGTTTTTTCGCGAGCAAGCTCGCTCCTACAGTTTATTCAAGTGTCTGTTGTCTCTGGGGGCTGCGGTACTTCCTTGCGTGGCCGGCCCCCCTTCTTGCCATTGGCCCGGGCCGCTGCGGTCTTGGCCGCGCTGCTTTTTCGACCATTGCGCGATGCCACCAGGCTGGTTGCCAGGTCCATCAGCGGCTGGCTTGTAGCGATCAACCCTGTGATCGAAACATCCAGGTCCTGCGCTTCACAGCTAATCGCCTTGCCACCGAAAGTCACTTCCAACTGCTGGAAATCCTTCGCTGAAAACCCTTCGAACTCCGGCAGGCCAGCCACCGGCAACACCACGCGGCTGCCATCGGAGAAGCCAATGGAGAGGCAGTCGTGTTCATAACGCACATTGCTGGCGTTGGCGTACAGGCGTTTCAACCTGCGCCCTCGGGCGATTGCCTTGTCAACGTCGGCTTCAGTGAGAGGTACATAGGTGTGACTTTGGCTTTTATGATTTTCATAAATTAATCCCCACGCAATCTGGCGCTCTTACCAGATTCAAAATTGTTTTCTGCCCTACGACATCGTGTCGGGCACGTGCAATCACGTAAACACCACGCTGAATGACCAATCCAGGAAACTGAAACGAAACCGCGCATCCCATCCCTTGCCCCTGACATGCACATGGGGCGGACAATGCTCATCCCTGATAAACACCGAAATGACATAGCCTTTGTAAGCACCTACTCTCATCGTAACCCATCCGTTAGGTTATTTTCCGTTAGGTAACAATTTCCCTCTGTCACCCGACAACCGGCTCCTATTCCCGAAGCTGTTTCACAGATTAGTAACCACAAAAAACCCGGTGAATGCCGGGTTGTAACCAGGGATGCCAACAACTGGAACGACCCGGCCAATGCTCGAAAGTCCTCCTCGTTCAGCAACCTCGCGCAATACTTCAACCGAACGCACATCAGCCGGTGATCCAGCAATTGCATTGATTAAACGTTCGATCACCGAACAGATCCGCAGCCATCCATTGACCAAATTAACCAACCAGTACATTTTGACTCCACAACCAATAAGAACTGTGGAGAAGCCTTTATGCCGCCCATCGTGCTGGTGCTCAACGGCCCCAATCTCAACCTGCTCGGCACTCGCGAGCCTGCCACTTATGGCCATGAAACCCTGGCCGACATTGCCGCTTTGTGTGGTCGCAGCGCCGACAAGCTCGGGCTGAAGATCGAGTTTCGCCAGACCAACCACGAGGGCGAATTGCTCGACTGGATCCACGGCGCCCGCAACCGCTGCGCGGGTATTGTGATCAACCCGGCGGCCTGGACTCACACTTCGGTCGCGATCCGCGATGCCCTGGTGGCCAGTGAAGTGCCGGTGATCGAAGTGCATTTATCCAACGTGCATGCCCGTGAAGCCTTTCGTCATCACTCGTTTGTGTCACCGATCGCCCAGGCCGTGCTGGCCGGGTTTGGCAGCCATGGCTACCACCTGGCACTGGAACATTTCAGCCTGACGCTGAAGGGACGCACGTGATGAAACCACGCATTCTCGCTGGCCTGATCGGCGCCGGCATCCAGGCCTCACGCACACCGGCACTGCACGAGCAGGAAGGCGACGCCCAGGGCTTGCGCTACCTGTATCGCCTGATCGACCTGGAGCCGCTGCACCTGGACCTCAACGCCCTGCCGGAATTACTACGGGCCGCCGAGCTGATGCACTTCACCGGGCTGAACATTACCTACCCGTGCAAGCAGGCGATCCTGCCTTTGCTCGATGAGCTCTCCGATGAAGCCAGGGGCATTGGTGCGGTCAACACCGTAGTGTTCAAGGGTGGCAAACGCATCGGTCATAACACCGACTGCCTGGGGTTCGCCGAAGGTTTTCGGCGCAACTTGCACAACGTACCGCGCCAACGCGTGGTGCAGATGGGCGCCGGTGGCGCGGGCGCGGCAGTGGCCCATGCACTGTTGGCAGAAGGCGTGGAGTACTTGAGCATCTTCGATGTCGACCACACTCGCGCCCAGGACCTTGTGGATAACCTTGCCCAGCAGTTCGGCGTCGGTCGCGCTCAAGTCGGCAGCCACCTGGAAAACGCCATGGCCGAGGCCGATGGCCTGGTGAACACCACGCCGATGGGCATGGCCAAGTTGCCCGGCACGCCTGTACCTGCGGCGTTATTACGGGCTGAATTGTGGGTGGCGGAAATTGTGTACTTCCCGTTGGAAACCCAACTGCTGCGCGACGCGCGCGCCTTGGGTTGCCGTACCCTGGATGGCGGCAATATGGCGGTGTTTCAGGCGGTGAAGGCGTTTGAGTTGTTCAGCGGCGAAGTGGCGGATGCAGACAGGATGCTGGCGCACTTCCAGAGCATGAATATCTAGGGATGCAACCCCATCAAAATGTGGGAGCTGGCTTGCCGGCGATAGCGGTGGGCCAGTCAACCTATGGGGCACTGACAGACCGCTATCGCGGGCAAGCCCGGCTCCCACATTGATTGGGTTCAGCCTTGAAAACGGGTGTTCTCAGGCTTGCAGGTAGCGCAACACCGACTCGCAAATCATTTCCCGATGGCGCTGCTTGATCGCCTCATCCGACAGCTCGATCTGGAAGATCTCGCTGAACGTGTGCCGGTTGGACACCCGGTAGAAACTGAACGAGTTGATCAGCAAGTGCACATCCAGCGGCTCCAGCCCTTCGCGAAACAGCCCCAACTCAGCCCCGCGGCGCAGGGTCTCCCCCAACCCTTCCAGGATTTTGCTGTTCATCGCCTTGATGGTGTCGGTGCGCTTGACGTACTCGGCGTTGTGGATATTTTCGATGCTGACGATGCGCACGAAATCCACATTCTGGTCGTGGTGATCGAAGGTAAATTCCACCAACCGCCGGATCGCCTCACGAGGTTCCAGGGCGGTGAGGTTCATACGCGTCTCAGTGTTGCGGATATCACCGTACAGCTTCTCCAGCACCTCGACGTATAGCTGCTCCTTGCTGCCGAAGTAGTAATAGATCATGCGCTTGGAGGTATGGATGCGCTCAGCGATGGCGTCTACGCGAGCGCCGGCCAGGCCCTGTTGAACAAACTCGACAATGGCTTCCTGGAGAATATTCTCCCGGGTCTTTTCCGGATTGTTCTTGCGACTCTTGCGCGGTGCATCAGCTACCGCGGGGAGATCGGGACTCGAGGTCATGGTGCGCTCACGGCCATTGTTGTGCAGGCGCTGATTATGGGCCGCGGCGCTCCCCGAAGGAAGCACCTGCCTTGCGGTTATAGCCGAGCCTGGCGTACCGCCCCACTGCGCGACTTGGCCATCGCCGCCAGACGCACCGCCACGTTGGCCGCGCCGTAGCCGGCATAGCCATTCTTGCGCTGGATGATCTCGAAGAAAAAGCGCCCCTCGAACGCCTCGGTGTACACATGAAACAACTCACCGCCCTGGGCGTCGCGGTCGTACAGCACGTTGTAATACGCCAACTCACTGAGGAACTCATCGTCGAAATCGAAGCGTGCCGCCAGGTCGTCGTAATAGTTGAGCGGGATATCCAGCAACGGCACACCGGCCTCTTTGGCTCGGCGTACCTCGGCGAAAATATCCGCGCAATCGAAGGCAATGTGGTGCACGCCCGAACCGCGATAGCTGGAGAGCGCGTGGGAAATTGCCGTGTTGCGGTTTTCGGAGATATTCAACGGCAGGCGAATCGAACTGCAACGGCTGCGCAACGCACGGCTTTTCACCAGGCCGTAGGGGTCGGGCAGGACCACTTCGTCATCGGCTTCGAAATCCAGCAGGCTTTTGTAGAACAACACCCAACTGTCGAGGCTGTCGGCCGGCAGCGCCATGGCCATATGGTCGATGCGCAGCAAGCCGCCACTGGCGGGTGCAGCCGTTTGCAGGTTGAAATCGGTGTCGTACAGCCCGCCTTCGCTGGGGTCGACCAGGTAAATCAGGCTGCCATCCGGTGCACGCACGGCGGCCAATTCCAGCTCGTTGGGGCCGACCAGGCCGCGATAAGGCTGGCCCTTGTAGGCCACCGCCCGCTCGAGGGCCTTGGCACTGTCCTTGACCCGAATTGCCGTGGCGCACAGCGACGGGCCATGGGCCTCGAAAAAGTTGTGGGCGAAGGAGTACGGTTCGCAGTTGAGGATCAGGTTGATGTCCCCCTGGCGCAACAGGCTCACATTCTTGGAGCGATGCTGACCGGCCTTGGCGAAACCCAGGCGCTCCAGCCAATGGGTCAGTTTGGCGCCGAGGCTTTCGTCCACGGCAAATTCAAGAAACTCGATACCGTCGTATTCGCTGGCCGCCGGAGTTTCAAACAGGATATCCACGGGCGCAGCGGGGGCTTCTTGCGCCAGGCGCTGGCGGGTTTTTTCTTCCAGGTACAACAGTGACCGCAAGCCATCCGCCGCATTCGCGCGGGTCGGCGCAGCGCGGAAACCGTCATTGAAAATTTCCAGGGACAACGGCCCGGTGTAGCCACTCTGGATGATCGGCGCGAGAAAGCCCGCCAGGTCAAACTCGCCCTGCCCCGGGAAGCAGCGGAAATGCCGGCTCCACTCCAGCACATCCATGGCCAGGATCGGCGCGTCGGCCATTTGCACAAAGAAAATCTTGTCGCCGGGGATCTGCGCGATGCCGCTCGGGTCGCCCTTGAGCGACAAGGTGTGGAAGCTGTCGAGCAACACACCGAGGCTTGGGTGATCGACCTGGCGCACCAGGTTCCACACCTGCTGCCAGGTGTTCACATGCTTGCCCCAGGCCAGCGCTTCATAGCCGATGCGCAGGCCGCGCTTGCCCGCATGTTCGGCCAGCAGGCTCAGGTCATCGAGCAGAATGCGTTCGTCACCCACGCTGTCGGCCGAGGCATTGCTGCACACCAATACCAGATCGGTGCCCAGTTCCTGCATCAAATCGAATTTGCGTTCGGCACGCTCCAGGTTGCGCGCCAGGCGATCACGGCGGCAGCCTTCGAAGTCGCGAAACGGCTGGAAGAGGGTGATGGCGATGCCGAGGTCGGCGCACATCTGCCGGACTTCCCGGGGGCTGCCGTCGTAATACAACAAGTCGTTCTCAAAGATCTCCACCCCATCAAACCCGGCGGCGGCGATGGCTTCGAGTTTTTCCGGCAGGGTGCCGCTCAAGGACACAGTGGCAATAGAACGTTGCATGGAAGACTCCCGGCAATTGTTGTTTGTGGCAAATTATTCGCCCCCAGCCTACAGGCAGCAATTAAAATGTACGAACCGGTTAGTTTTTGGTGCGATTATCGAACACTAAGCCTCTTTGGCGAATTGACGACTTTTTAACCACTGCGCACCATCGACCGGGCAATTCGTTCACGTAACAAAGACCCAGAACACACCATAAGAATTTCAAAAAACGGGTACAAACCTCATGCCTCTGCAAAATTCAGCCCTGGCCGCGCGCCCGGGCAACCCGCACGCCGGCATCGGCGACAAGATCCGCGGTGCCCTGGCCGTGGGTAAAACGCGCTGGGGCATGCTGGCCCTGGTGTTCTTTGCCACCACCTTGAACTACATCGACCGCGCCGCCCTGGGCGTGATGCAACCGATCCTCGCCAAGGAAATGAGCTGGACGGCGATGGACTACGCCAACATCAACTTCTGGTTCCAGGTCGGCTACGCCATCGGCTTTGTGCTGCAAGGCCGCTTGATCGACCGGGTCGGCGTCAAGCGCGTGTTCTTCTGCGCCGTGCTGCTGTGGAGCCTGGCCACCGGCGCCCATGGCCTGGCCACCTCGGCGGTGGGCTTTATGGTCTGCCGGTTTGTCCTCGGGCTGACCGAAGCCGCCAACTACCCGGCCTGCGTCAAGACCACACGCTTGTGGTTCCCGGCGGGTGAACGGGCAGTGGCCACCGGCATCTTCAACGCCGGCACCAACGTCGGCGCGATGATGACGCCCATGCTGCTGCCGTTGATCCTGCACGTGTGGGGCTGGCAGGCAGCGTTCCTGTGCATGTCGGCACTCGGCGGTATCTGGCTGGTGCTCTGGGGCTTGAAGTACTACAACCCGGAAGACCACCCCACCGTTAAACAATCCGAACTGGACTACGTGCAACAGGAAGTCGAGCCGGAACAACCCCGCGTGCCGTTCAGCCGCATCCTGCGCATGCGTGGCACCTGGGCCTTCGCCCTCGCCTACTCGCTCACTGCGCCGGTGTTCTGGTTCTACCTGTATTGGCTGCCGCCGTTCTTGAACCAGCAATACAACCTGGGCATCAACGTGACGCAGATGGGCATTCCGCTAATCATCATTTACCTCACCGCCGACTTTGGCAGCGTGGGCGGTGGGATCCTGTCGTCATTCCTGATCGGCCGAGGGATGAACTCGATCAAGGCACGCCTGTTGTCGATGTTGCTGTTCGCCTGCTGCATCGTCGGCGTGATCATGGCGGCCGGCTCCAGCCAGCTGTGGGTCGCGGTGTTCGCCATCTCCCTGGCCATCGGCGCACACCAGGCCTGGACCGCCAACATCTGGAGCCTGGTGATGGACTACACGCCCAAGCACATGATGAGCACGGTGTTCGGCTTCGGCGGTATGTGCGCGGCCATCGGCGGCATGTTCATGACCCAGATCGTCGGCCATATCCTCACCGTGACCAACAACAACTACACGGTGTTGTTCACCCTGATCCCGGCGATGTACTTCATCGCACTGGTGTGGATGTACTTCATGGCGCCGCGCAAGATCCCCACGGTAGACGTTTAACTAACGCCGCCGCTGCTGCCAGGCAGCGGCCAACCCGCTCATGCAGATCACCCCGATACCCACCACCGTGGTCATATCGGGGGTATGGCTGAACACCAGCCAGCCCAACAACCCCGCAAACACGATCTGGCAATAGCCAAACGGCGCCAGCAAGGCCGGCGCCGCGAAGCGGAACGCCTGGGTGAGCATCAGGTGTGCGGTCATCCCGCAGGTGCCCAGCGCCAGCATCATCACCGCGTGCCACAGCGTCGGCACTTGCCAGAAGAACGGCACCATCGCACTCATCACCAAGGTGTTGCACAGGCCGGCGAAGAAGTTGCTGGTGGTCGGGCTGTCGTATTGGCTGAGGATGCGCGTGAGCAACTGGTAGAAGCAGAAGAACAGCGCCGAGCACAGCGGCAGCAATACCGCCGGGGTAAACAGCTCGCCGCCGGGGTGGATGATGATCACCACGCCGATAAACCCGCAGATCACCGCCAGCCACTGGCCACGGGTCACGTGCTCACCGAGCAACGGCACCGACAGCGCCGTCACCAGGATCGGCGCCAGGAAGTTCACCGCTGTAGCTTCGGCCAACGGGATGTAATGCAGCGCCGTGGTGAAGAACAGGCTGGTGCCCAACAGGCATAACGCCCGCACCACCTGCATGCCCGGCCGCTTGCTGCGCAACACGCGCAGGCCCGATTGCGGCAGGAAGATCCCGGCCATCAGCAAGGTGTGGACCATGTACCGCGCCCACACCACCATCACGATCGGGTAAAACCCGGCCAGGTATTTGGACAAGGCGTCGTGGCTGGAGAACAGGAACGTCGCCAGCACAATCAGCAGGATGCCTTTGAACGGATGGTTGACACCGGAGAGCGGGGTACTGACAGTCATTGAATTCTCTTGTGTGGCGAGCGGGACGCTGAGCACTGAACCAAGTCGCGCTCAACCCGGTAATCTAGCAGCCGGGCCGGAGTCTGCCCCAAGAGCATAACCAAACACCGGGCGAACAGCGCACTAAATCGATGGATCCGAGTCCAACGCTGCACGCTCGCCCCGGCGTTGCACACTTTTTAACCAAGGCCTTGCCGCTATGAAAAAAATCCTCTTTGCCCTGTCTGCCCTCGCCCTGCTCGCCGCCTGCGATAAAACCCCGAAAGAAGCCCCCAAGCCCGCGCCCGCCTCCGTGCAAGCGACCCTGGTGCCCGAGACCCCGCCCACCGATAAATGGGTCGGCAAGTGGGTTGGCGTCGAAGGCTTGCACCTGACCATCGCCAAGGACGACAGCATTGGCCGCGGCCACTACCTTCTCACCATGCAATATGGCCTGGACGCCGATGACGCCGGCACCTTCAAAGGTGAGGCCGCTGAAGACGGCATCGCCTTCACCCGCCCCGACGGCCCGCAGCTGTTGCGCGCTGGCGATGGCGCCGCCACCGGTTTGAAGTGGCTGGCGGATAAAAAAGACTGCCTGATCGTTGCCACTGGCGAAGGCTATTGCCGTTAATACCGACCATAATCAATCACGGTTAGCACACAGAGGATTGCTCCCATGCTATGGAAAAAAGGCCGACGCAGCGACAACGTGGTGGATGCCCGTAACGACAGTGGCGGCGGCGGTGGCGGTATGCGCTTCGGCGGCGGCAAGGGCCTGAGCCTCACAGCCATCGTGCTGATCGTCGGCATTGGCTGGCTGACCGGCCAGGACCCGATGCAGATTCTTGGCCAATTGACCGGCCAGATGGAACAGGCGCCGTCGGTCAGCACCCAGCCGCGTCAAGCGCCGCCAGCCAACGATGAGCAAGCCGACTTTGTGCGCGCCGTGCTGGGCGATACCGAAGACACCTGGGGCCAAGTGTTCCAGGAAAATGGGCTGGCCTATAAGAACCCGAAACTGATCCTGTTCCGTGGCCGGGTGAACTCAGCCTGCGGTGGCGCCACCTCGGCCAGCGGCCCGTTCTACTGCCCGGCTGACCAGCAGGTGTACCTGGACCTGGATTTTTTCCGGGAAATGTCGCAACGCTTCCAGGCCGCCGGTGATTTCGCCCAGGCCTACGTGATCGCCCACGAAATCGGGCACCACGTACAAACGTTGCTGGGCATCTCGTCCAAGATCCAGGCAGCGCGCCAACAGGGTCGGCAGATGGAAGGCGACGGTGGCCTGCTGGTTCGCCAGGAACTGCAAGCCGATTGCTTTGCCGGCGTGTGGGCCAACCATGCGCAAAAACGCCTGAACTGGCTGGAACCCGGTGATATCGAAGAGGCCCTGAACGCAGCCAATGCCATCGGCGATGACCGCTTGCAGCAACAAGGCCAGGGGCGCGTGGTACCCGACTCGTTCACCCACGGCACATCGGCCCAGCGCGTGCGCTGGTTCAAGACCGGCTTCGCCCAGGGCCAGATCACTCAATGCGATACCTTCGCGGCCAAGAGTCTCTAAATGATCAAACGGTTGGGGTTACTGCTGGGTGTGCTCGTGTCCTGTTGCACCTTCGCGGCTGAACACGGCGTCAAGGTGGTCAGCCCCGATCGCCTTCATCTGGAGGCCGGCGACCTCAGCCTCGGCGTGAGCCAAAACTGGGGCCAGCCGCTGCCCAAGGTCACGCGCGCATTGATCATCGTGCATGGCCGCCTGCGCAATGCGCAGACCTATCTGCAAAGCGGTATCGACGCCGCCGAGCATGCCGGGGTGGGCGGCAGTACGCTGGTGATCGCGCCGCAGTTCCTTAATCAAGCGGACGTGAAGCGTAACCATCTGGACAAAGAGGTATTGCGTTGGAAGGGTAACGGCTGGATGGCCGGCGAAGCGTCCACCGGCCCAGGGCAGATCAGCTCTTATGGCGCTCTGGACCAGATCATCAAGCACTTGGGCAACCGCAAACTGTTCCCGGCACTGAAAGAAATAGTGGTCGCCGGGCATTCCGGTGGCGGCCAGGTTGTCCAACGCTTCGCCCTCACCGGCCATGACCACCCGTTGCTGCAAACCGAAGGCATCAGCCTGCGGTACGTGGTGGCCAATCCATCGTCCTACGCCTACTTCAGCCCGCAGCGGCCGGTACCGTTCGATACGGCCAGTTGCCCAAGCTTCAACGACTGGAAATACGGCATGCAAAACCTGCCGGATTACGTGGGTGAGCGAGGCGCCCAGCAACTGGAACAAGCCTACGTCTCACGCGACATCACTTACCTGTTGGGCCAGCAGGACACCGACCCCAACCACCCGGCACTGGATAAAAGCTGCGAGGCCGAAACCCAGGGTGCGTATCGGCTGCTTCGTGGCCACAACTATTTTGACTACCTCAAGCAGCGGCATCCGCAGTTGGGCCACCGGCTGGTAGAAGTGCCGGGGGTGGGGCATGACGGGGACAAGATGTTTACCTCGCCAGAGGGAGAAAAGGTACTGTTCACGCAGTAATCACTGAAGAAACCCAATAAAAATGTGGGAGCTGGCTTGCCTGCGATGACGGACTGTCAGTTGACAGAGTGTCAACTGACCCACCGCTATCGCAGGTCAAGCCAGCTCCCACATTTGCTCTCTGTCGCCCGGCTTAGATCATTCGGCGCAGCGCCGCACAATCCTCGGCATGCCAATCCGCCAATTCCGGCCAAGGGTTCTCCGGCAAGTTCACCAACACCGTCTTGGTGCCCGCTGCCCGGCCACAATCCAGGTCAAAGCGATAATCCCCCACCATCACCATTTCGCGGGGTGCTACGTCCCAAGCCGCCGCCAGTTTCAGCAACCCACCGGGGTCCGGCTTGTGCGGCGCATCATCGCGCCCCAGCACGTCCTCAATGGCAAAGCAGTCCGCCAGGCCTATCGCCTCCAGGGTGATATGGGCCAGTTCCCGCGCATTACGGGTCAGGATCCCCAAACGATAACCGCGCCCGGCCAATTCGCGTACCAGCTCAACGGCACCTTCGGCCGCTATGGAACCCAGCGCCAGCTCGCGCTCATGCTCCAGCAACCAGGCATGTTTGGCCTGCGCGACATCTGCCGGCAATGCCGCGAGGTGCGTGAGAATGTCGTCTTCAGGCGGGATCTGCAGCGCCACGCGGATAGCCGCAAAATCATGCACCGCCACCGTGAGGGTGCCGTCCATGTCGAACACCCAGTGCTTCACGTCGCAGAGGCTCATGCCCAATCCTTGCGATGGCGGATCAAACCTTCCTGGGTCACCGACGCCACCAGTTGCCCGGCGCGGTTGTACACGCTGCCCCGGGAGAAACCCCGGGAGTTGCCGGCCCACGGGCTGTCCATGGCGTACAGCAACCAGTCATCGGCACGCAGGTCGGCGTGGAACCACAGCGCGTGATCGAGGCTGGCGACCTGCATGTCTTTCTGCCACACGGTCTTGCCATGGGGCAGCAACGAGGTGGTCAACAGACCAAAGTCCGAGGCGTAGGCCAACAGGTACTTATGCAGCGCCGGGGTGTCCGCCAAGGCACCGTCGGCACGAAACCACACGTACTTGACTGGGTCGGACGGCTGCGGGTTGAACGGGTCTTTTTCGGTGACCGGGCGCACTTCAATGGGCTTGGGGCACAGCAACTTGTCGCGCATGTGCTCGGGGATCAGGTGCGCACGTTGCTGGGTCAGCTCCAGCTCCGATGGCAGGTTTTCCGGGCCCACTACCACCGGCATGGTGGTCTGGTGCTCGAAGCCTTGTTCGTCGTACTGGAACGAGGTCGTGCAGGTGAAGATCGGATTGCCCTTTTGAATCGCGGTGACACGACGCGTGCTGAAACTGCCACCGTCGCGCACGCGGTCCACCGAATACACCACCGGCAACGCGGCATCGCCAGGGCGCAGGAAATAACCGTGCAGGGAATGCACATGCCGCGCTTCTTCTACGGTCTGGCTGGCCGCCGACAGCGACTGGCCGAGCACTTGGCCGCCGAACAGTTGGCGAAAGCCCAGGTCCTGGCTGCGGCCGCGAAAGAGGTTTTCCTCGATCGGCTCCAGGGTCAGCAAGTCCACCAGATCTTCCAATACTTGGCTCATAGAGCAACTCCTACAATCAATAGGGCATTCCGGGCTGCTTATCCGTGCAGCGTGTCCAACCATTGGGCGCGGGTGATGCGGTACAAAACATGCGGGCGCAGCGGGTCACCGGCTGCGACTTTCGGGTGTTCAAAATCTGCCTGCGGATCGTAATGCATACCGATGGCCTGCATGACTTTTTGTGAGGGCAGATTGGCTTCAGTGGTGAAGGCCAGGATTTCGTCCAGTTGCAAGCGGTCAAAACCACAGCGCAACGCCGTCCAGGCCGCCTCACTGGCATAACCCAGGCCCCAATGTTCGCGGGCCAGGCGCCAGCCGATTTCCACCGCAGGGGTAAAGCCGGCTTCGAAGCTGACATTCGCAAGGCCCGTCAGGCCGATAAATTCACCGGTGTCCTTGCGCTGCAAAGCCCAGAACCCAAAGCCATATTCAGCAAAATGCCCGCGAATACGGCCGATCAACGCTGCGCTCTCCAAGTGGCTCAATTGAGCCGGGAAGTAACGCATCACCTGCGGGTCGGCGCACATGCGCGCAAAGTCCGGCAGGTCGCTGTCGCGCCATTGGCGCAGCACCAAGCGTGCACTTTCCAATTCCAGTATCGGCTCCATGGGGCCCCCCTGCCTTGCCATGTGCGTGAGTGTACAGCGCTGTTAAGATCCGTCGCAGGTTCCCGTCAGAAAATCCCATGCCCTTGCCATTGATCTACCACGAAGACTACAGCCCTGAGTTCCCGGCGGACCACCGGTTCCCCATGGACAAGTTTCGCCTGTTGCGTGACCACCTGGTGGACAGCGGCCTGACCGAAGACAGCCAATTGCTGCGCCCGCCGCTGTGCCCGGCAGACATTTTGGCCCTGGCCCATGAACCTGGGTATATCGAACGCTACATGAGCGGCGAACTGTCCCGCGAGGACCAACGCCGCCTTGGCCTGCCGTGGAGCGAAGCCCTGGCCCGGCGCACGGTGCGTGCGGTGGGCGGCTCGATCCTGGCCGCCGAACAGGCCCTCGAACATGGCCTGGCCTGCCATTTGGCCGGTGGCACCCACCATGCCCATTACGATTATCCGGCGGGTTTCTGCATTTTTAATGACCTGGCGGTGATCAGCCATTACTTGTTGGCCAGCGGCCGGGTCAATCGCGTGTTGATCTTCGATTGCGACGTACACCAGGGCGACGGCACCGCACGCATCCTCCACGACACACCGGACGCCATTACCGTGTCGCTGCACTGCGAAAAGAACTTCCCGGCACGCAAGGCCCAGAGCGACTGGGACATCCCGCTGCCCATGGGTATGGGCGATGCCGACTACCTCAAGGTGGTGGATGACGCGCTCAACTACCTGCTGCCGCTCTACCAGCCGGACCTGGTGCTGTACGACGCCGGCGTGGATGTGCACAAGGACGACGCCCTTGGTTACCTCAAGCTGACAGACGCCGGCGTCGCCGCCCGTGATGAAAGCGTGATGCGCCACTGCCTGGGCCGCGACATTCCAGTGATGGGCGTGATCGGTGGCGGCTATAGCAAGGACCGCCCCGCCCTCGCCCGCCGCCACGGCATCCTGCACCACAGCGCGCAGCGGGTATGGACGTCATCAGGCTGTCATTGAAGTGTGAGCGTTACCCACAATGCCTGTGGAACGGCCTGTGGATAACTTGAGCGTAAGCGGCTACAAGCGTTTGACCGCATGGCCTGTAGGAAAGTGTACGTTTTTTGATCAGGCAGCGGCGTCGTGGTCGGGTAGAATGCTCGGCCTATTCACATCACCGTAGCCCTGCCCATGCCTCAGAGTTCTGCCCACCACGTCTCCATTATCGGCGGCGGCCCCGCCGGGCTGATGGCCGCCGAAGTCTTGAGCCAGGCTGGCGTGCGCGTGGACCTGTACGACGGTATGCCGTCGGTGGGGCGCAAGTTCCTGCTGGCAGGCGTGGGCGGCATGAACATCACCCACTCCGAGGCGTACCCGGCGTTCCTGTCGCGCTACGCCGAACGCGCGCCGCACATGGCGCCGTTGCTGCGCAGCTTTGGTGCCGAGGCGTTGTGCGAATGGATTCATGGCCTGGGTATCCAGACCTTTGTCGGTACCTCCGGCCGCGTATTTCCTACCGATATGAAAGCCGCGCCACTGTTGCGCGCCTGGCTCAAGCGTCTGCGGGAGCAAGGTGTGGTTATCCACACCCGGCATCGTTGGACGGGTTGGAATGACGAGGGCGATTTACTTATCCACAGCCCGGACGGCGAAAAAGTTGTCCACAGCGACGCCGTGCTGCTGGCCCTGGGCGGCGGCAGCTGGTCGCGATTGGGCTCCGACGGCGCGTGGCTTAACCTGTTTGAAGGCAAAGGCCTGCCCTATGTGCGGCTGCAACCGAGCAATTGCGGGTTTGAAGTGTCGGCATGGAGCGAGTTGATGGTCAGCAAATTCGCTGGCGCGCCGTTGAAAAACGTCGCCATTGGCCTGGGGGATGACAAACCTCGGCTGGGCGAATGCGTGATCACTGCCACCGGTATCGAAGGCAGCTTGATTTACGCCTTGTCAGCGCCGATTCGCGAAGCGATCAACCGCGACGGAGCGGCCACGGTGCATATCGATTTGCTGCCCAGCAAGCCGCTGGACAAGGTGCAGGCCGCATTGGCCAAGCCCCGTGGCTCGCGGTCGATGAGCAAGCATTTGCACAGTCAGCTGGGGTTGGATGGCGTGAAAGCGGCGTTGTTGCGCGAGCTCACGCCTGCTGAACACTTCACCGATTCGGCGCAATTGGCAGTGGATATCAAGGCGTTGCCGCTGACATTGTTGAAAACGCGGCCGATGGATGAGGCGATCAGCACGGCAGGCGGTGTGCCGTTTGAAGCGCTGGATGAGCGGTTGATGCTCAAGCCGTTGCCTGGGGTGTTTTGTGCGGGGGAAATGCTCGATTGGGAAGCGCCGACCGGTGGGTATTTGCTGACTGGGTGTTTTGCCAGTGGCCGGGCGGCTGGGCTGGGGATGTTGGAGTGGCTTAACCGCTGAGCGCTGCGGTGGATTCAAGGCCCCCATCGCAGGCAAGCCAGCTCCCACCTTTGACTGTATTCACAATTCAAAGGTGGGAGCTGGCTTGCCTGCGATGAGGCCATCAGCCACTGCGAAAATCACTTCTTCTTACGCGGCCCAGTATTAAACACCGGCACCTTGCGCACCGGCTTGATCGACGGCTCAGCCGGGGCTACGTCCCCACTGTCCACCCACTTGCCCAGATTGCGCTTGCCGCCACCGCCGGACGCCTTCGGCTTCTTCGGCTTTTTCGGTTTCTTCACAACCTGCCCGCTGGCATCGGTGTCCGGCACGCGGTGCTCCGGCTCGAAATCCGGTTCCATCTTGCGGGTGAGGGTCTGACGGGTCAGCATCTCGATGGCCGAGAGCATGTTCACCTCATCGGCGCACACCAGGGAAATCGCCTCACCGGTGTTGCCCGCACGCCCGGTACGGCCGATACGGTGGATGTAGTCCTCGGCCACGATGGGCAGGTCAAAGTTGACCACCAGCGGCAGGTCTTCGATATCCAGGCCACGGGCCGCTACGTCGGTGGCCACCAGGATCTGCACGTCGCTGGTCTTGAAGCGGTCCAGTGCGCGTTGGCGGGTGGCTTGAGGTTTGTCGCCATGGATGCCGTCGGCGTTGATCCCCAGGCCCTGCAACTTGTCCACCAAGGCGTCTACGCCGTTGCGGGTCTTGGCGAACACCAGCACTTGCTTCCAACGGCCTTTGCGCATCAGGTGCACAAACAGCTCCGGCTTACGCTTCTTGTCCACCGGCACCACCCACTGCTTGACGGTGTTGGCGGCAACGTTGCGTGGGCTGACTTCGATGCTCAGCGGGTCGTTGAGCATCTGCCCGGCGAGCAGGCGAATGTCATCGGAGAAGGTCGCGGAGAACAACAGGGTCTGGCGCTTTTTCGGCAGCATGCGATAAATGTTGGCAAGCTCTTCGGAGAAGCCCAGGTCGAGCATGCGGTCGGCTTCATCCAGCACCAGGGTTTGCAGCTGGTTGAGCTTCAGCGCGTTCTGGCGGAACAGGTCGATCAGGCGGCCAGGGGTGGCGACCAGAATGTCGACGCCTTTGCGCAGCTTCATCATCTGCGGGTTGATGCTCACGCCGCCGTACACCGCGTAAGTGGTCAGCGGCAGGTGTTGGGCGTACTCGGCAACGCTGGCATGAACCTGCTCGGCCAGTTCACGGGTGGGGCACAGGATCAGCGCACGCGCCGAGTTGGCGGCGACTTTCGGCCCTTCCATGGTCAGCAGTTGCAGCAGCGGCAAAGCGAAACCTGCGGTCTTGCCGGTGCCGGTCTGGGCCGCGGCCATCAGGTCGCGACCGGCCAGCACTGCCGGAATGGCTTGCGCCTGCACCGGCGTCGGGGTCTGGTAGCCAAGCGTCTCAAGGGCGCGCAGCAAGGGTTCGATCAGGCCAAGGGTGGCGAAAGTCATGTAGTTACCGTAGGAAAAATTCAGCGCAAGGGCGTAATGCGCGGCAGTTTACCTTATTTCGGGTTTGGGCTTGCGCCATTGGGGCAGGCTGATCAGCAACACCGCGCTGATGATCACCAGCATTGCCAGGGCTTCTTCCAGGCCGATGCTCTCACCCACGAACACAATCCCCAGCAACACGGCGACGGCCGGGTTCACGTAGGCATAACTGGTCGCCGCCGCCGGGCGTACGTGCTTGAGCAGGTACATATAAGCGTTGAAGGCGATGATCGAGCCGAACACCGTGAGGTACGCCAGGGCCAGCCAGCCTTCCAGCGGCGGCATGGCCTGCAGGTGCTCGCCAGACAACGCGCTGACGATCAGCAGCGCCACGCCAGCCACGAGCATTTCCGCGGCGCTGGCCATGGCGCCTTGGGGCAACGGCAAATGGCGGCTCCACACCGAGCCGAAGGCCCACGACGCCGCCGCCATCAACAGCAACACCGCGCCCAGTGGGCTCGACTGCAAGGTACTGCCCATGTTGAGCATGGCGATGCCGATGATCCCCAGCAGCACCCCGGCCCATTCCAACCGCGTATTACGCGCGCCCCAGAAAAACCCACACAGCAAGGTAAACAGCGGCACCGTCGCCACCGCCAGCGCCGCCACGCCGGACGACACGCCCATATGTTCCGCCACGCTGACGCCCCCATTGCCCACGGTGAGCAACAAAATGCCGATCATCCCGGCCGCCTTCCACTGCGGCCAGGTCGGCGCCGGCACCCCGCGCCATCTGAGGAAGCCATACATCAATACCCCCGCCGTGCAAAACCGAATCCCCGCCAGCAACAGCGGCGGCCAGTACTCCACGCCGATACGGATCACCAGGTAGGTGGAACCCCAGATCACATACAACGCAAAAAAGGCGGCGATCAACGGTAAGGGAAAGCGACGTGGGCCAGGCATTGGGCGGCTCTATGGCAGGAAATGGGAGACTTATTCTAGAAACGAAGGCGGATAAACTTAAGTTACAAAACCTGTTTAAAACGCCAATACACTTCTCAAACCATGGTTATCAAGGCTATAAACCATGCTTTCGAAAGCCACGCGCAACCGGAGCCTTATCATGGACAAATATGACCGCATGCTCCTCAGCGCCCTGCTTGAAGATGGCCGTGCTTCCTACGCGCAACTGGCGCGCACCGTAAACCTCTCCGCCCCCGCCGTGGCCGAACGCGTGGCCAAGCTTGAGGCCAGCGGCGTGATCACCGGCTACCAGGCCAAGGTGGATTTATCCAAAGTGGGCTTGCCGATTCAATGCGTGATTGAGTTGCGGCTGACCAACCATGGCAGCCAAAAGGTGTACGACGCCCTGGCGGAGATACCCGAACTGACCGAATGCCACCGGGTCACGGGCGACCCATGCGTGATCATGCAAGCGGCGGTGGGCTCGATGCCCGAGTTGGAGAGCCTGATTAACCGGGTCGCGAAGTTTGGCTTCAGCAAGACCTCGATTATTTTGTCCAGCGCGATAGAGCGGCGGGTGCCGTTGGGGCAATTGGAAGCCAATGGGAAAAATGCTGGCTGAGCGATCGTTCCCACAGGGATCGCGTACTGCCCGAGCGACGCGGTCAACTGTGGGAGCTGGCTTGCCTGCGATGGCGCCAGTGACCTCACCGAAGAATCGAACGCTGAACAATCAAATCGACTACCTGCTCAATCGTAGTGATGTGACCCCAATCCTCCTGCGTCGCTTGCAGCTTGAACTGCCACTTGATCTGCATGACAAAGCAGGTCACGTCGTCATCAATGATGTCGAAGTCATGGATGAAATCGGTGTGCTCCGTCACTTCGCGCCGGTCGATAAAACCGATGATATCGACGAACAGCTGGATCACTTTTTCGCTGATGTCGGCTCTGGCCAGGCTACCGTCCATTTCTCGCCTCATAGGCACACTTACCAATACTGACCAGGTCAAAGACTGCAAGCCCGGCAGCGACGAAGGGCCTGCCTCGCCCGATGATGCCAAATACCCGCACCGTGCCAAACGTTGCCTTTGCCATTCTGGGCATGGTGGGTTGCCTGATCAACGTACGAGGGAAAAAGCGCATGCCGATCAGGCTAGCCAGGTTCGTGGTTTTGCTGGAGCCGACGTGAACCCAACCACCCACCGCAATTTTGCTTATGGGTATGCCCGCCGCGCCAGTGATCACTGTGGCTGCCGTGAGGCCGTAGTGTTGCTGTGTACATTTCCAGAGTTCATCAAACGTCGTATCGGGCACAGCGGAGTCAGCGTGAATCGGCTTGAGTAACTGGTAATGAGGGCCATGACTCCAACCTGGCGAACTCGGCAACACCATGACAGCCGGGTAGCTCGTCATCGTGTTGCCCACATGAAACGCCATGCTTGAACTGGAACCCAGATCAATGCCATTTGATTCAAGTTCCAACTTGCTTCGCATAATCGCCGTATGAAGATCGCTTTCCTGCATGTTCTTGTCCCTGTGCGTGAATGACACACAGAATGGTAGGTCGCAGTAAAACGCGATGGATGAGTAAAGAAGAAAACCAGAAAGGTCCTAACTCATAGCCGGATTTGACCTACCGACCATTCAGCGCTCAGGTGCCTTGTTTGCGTCGGATTCGGTAGCCAGTCTCGCCCTGTCATCGAATGCTCGGTGACCGGACGTGCAAGTCCGACGCCCTGGCCCACGCATCGGACGGAGTGATGAGATGCGTTGGGTGGAGATGGCGAAGGGGGTGGTGGGCCAGGCGTTGGAGTGCGCACAGCCTCGATAAACGACGCATAACCCCTGTGGGAGCCGGGCTTGCCTGCGATAGCGGAGGGTCAGGCAATAAATGGCTGGCTGATACACCGCTATCGCAGCATAGGTATCTACACAACTTCGGCACGACGCTAAATCTGTGGCGAGGGAGCTTGCTCCCGTGACGGCCCCGGCGGCCAGCGCATATCTACCTGACGCCCCGCGATCAAATTGTGGGAGCTGGCTTGCCTGCGATGGCGGCCTGGAAAGCCTACGCTGTTATACCGAGTGCATATCCATTCCTGCGGTAACGGCCACTTAGGGTTCCGCTCTGACAGCGGGTCACTTTTGGAAAAGAGCCCCAAAAGTAACCAAAAGGGCTCTTGCCCCACCACTCGGCACCTCGCCTAGGCTCGGTGTACCCGTAATCCGCCAGCGTGGTTTAACGGGGCGCCTAAGATCAAAAGCAGATCAAGATCAAAAGCGACTCGCTTCGCATCGTGGTTACCGTCGACCGTTACAGCGTTGTGTAGATACTTATGGCTATCGCAGGCAAGCCAGCTCCCACATTGGAACGCCAGTGTTCTTGAGGCAGTAGCTGGATCAGAACCCGCGATGTTTCTTCAGGTGCTCATTGATCTTCGCGGCAGGCACTTTTTGCAAGGTGCACAACAGGTCATGGGACAGTTCACGCAGGCCGTGGGTCTGACGCAGTTCCTGGGCCAGGTGTGCGGTGAGGTTGGCGGCCATTTCCGCATCCGCCAGCGCCCGGTGAGCCTGGCCGGTGTGGGGCAGTTTGGCGTAGGTGTTGAGGGTGCCGAGCTTGTGGTTGGGCGCCGCCGGCATCAGGCGGCGGGCCAGCAGCAGGGAGCAGGCGAATTTCTGCAGGCGGGTGCGGCGGATCAGGCCCAGCTCAAAGTCCCAGAACTTCTGGTCGAACGCGGCGTTGTGTGCCATCAAGGGCGTGGTGCCGACGAACTCATTGACTTCGTTCATCACCCGTTCAGCCGGTGGCGCGCTGCGCAGCATGGCGTTGCTGATGCCGGTGAGCTGTTCGATAAAGGCCGGTACGCGCACACCGGCGTTCATCAGGCTCTGGTAGCGGTCCACGATCTGCCCACGCTCGAGGATGACCACGCCAATCTCCGTGGCCCGGCAGTGGCTGCTGGGGGTGATGCCAGTGGTTTCAAAGTCGATGACCGCTATACGTTCCAAACCTGTTCCAACTCCGTTCTACGATCTATTTAAGCAACAACGCGCCTTCGATCGGCACGTAGTGGCTGGCGGCGCGTATCAATGAGTTGGCCGTCAGCCCCGGCACGCCGTAGGCCACGGCCCGCACGCCATGCTTGTGGATGATGCGTTCGAGCAACATGTCGAAATCACCGTCACCAGAGGCCAATACGACTTCGTCGACATGGTCGGCGGCGTCCATGATGTCCAGCGTGATGCCCACGTCCCAGTCGCCCTTGGCCGAGCCGTCGCTGCGCTGGATATACGGTTTGAGTTTTACCGTAAAGCCCAGGTTGCGCAGGATCTGCTGGAACTGCTGCTGCTTGCTGTCGCCGCGGTCGATGGCATAGGCGTACGCCTCGACAATCTGCCCGCGCGCGCTGATGTCAGCCCACAGGGCGGCGTAGTTGAAGTGGCAACCATAGGCCTGGCGCACGGTGTAGTAGAGGTTTTGCACATCGGCGAACACTGCAATTTTTTTCACCGCACTTCCTCATGGACAGCCAGGCGCCAGCGCCCGGAAAGGGCGCCAGTATGCCAGCCAAGGGAGCGTTTCCGGGAAAAAATCAGACCGGAGCGCCGCAGCGCCCCGGGCCTGGTGTGTCAGACGAAGGAATCGTCGTCGCCAAAGGAAGAGGAATCGTCGGAATAATCGCTGTCGGCGAAGCTATCGGCGTTATTGCTGCCCCAGCTGTCATTGCCGGCAAACTTCTGGTCATCGTTGCCCCAGTTACCTGAATCACTGGCCGGTGCCGGTTGTTCGATGATCTCTTCCACCACCTGCGGTTGCTGGTTGTGATGGAACAGGCTGCTGATTCCTTCGGCCAGCAACACCCCACCGGCCACGCCGGCGGCGGTCTTCATGGCACCACCGAGGAAGCCACTGCCGGCTGGCGCGGCTGCCGGTGCTTGCGCCGGCTGATAGTTCTGCTGGGGCGCTGGCTGGTTGAACGATGGCCGCGCCGGTTCACGCCAGCCGCCACCGGAGTTGCTCGGCGCAGGCTGTGGGTCACGGGAGCCGCCGCCAAAGATGCTCGACAGGAACCCACCACCGCTGGCCGGCGCAGGTTGCGTGGCCTTGGCCCGTTGCAGCTCGTCCTGCAATTGCTGGATCTGCTGGGCCTGTTGCTTGTTCTGCGCGTCAAGACTCTGCAGCGCATGTTCCTGTACCAGAATCGACTGGGTCATGTAGTAGCCGACCGCGGGTTGGCGAGCCATATGCTCCTTGATCCGCGCTTCGGCCTGGGCGTCGCGGGGGGCTGAGTCCGTTTCGGCTTGCTGCAACCGTGAAAACAGTCCATCGATCAGGGTTTGCTCTTCGCTGTTCATGGCGACCTCGTTAGATTGCCGATAAAAATTCCGGTCCCGCCTGTGATCAGGCCGGGGCTTTCCAGTTATGGGGATGTTACGAGTTGTTTCAATGGTCTTTACTCAAGGTTTACGTTTGCGCCCCTTGGACCCTGATCGGTTAAAGTGTCGCCCTCTGCTTCCAGGCCTGTGATGACCCTGATGAATCCGTTAGACGTTTTGCGCGACTCCTTCCGCTTTACCCAGCGCAACCTGGGCGCCATCGTCCAGCTGTGCCTGCCATTGGTGATCCTCGAAGCCTTGCTGCAACAGGTGCTGGACCACACGCTGGGCCCGGATGCGTTTCCCGGCTACAGCGTGGTCGTAGGTTTGTTGGTGTACCCGCTGTACACCGGTGCCCTGATCCTGTTTCTCGATGCCCGCACCCGAGGCGAGTCGCCGCGCACCAAGGACGTGTGGGCCATGGCCTTGAGCCTGTGGCCGCGTTTTGCCCTGCTGACAGCCATGAGCACCTTGCTGATTCTGTTGGGGCTGTCGCTGTATTTCCTGCCGGGCTTGTGGCTGATGGTGGTGCTGGCGTTTGCCGAATACCTGCTGGTGCTGCGCGGCATGCCGGCCCTGGAGGCGATGAAGGAAAGCTTTCGCCTGACCCGCGGGCATTTCTGGAGCATCCTGGTGTGCCTGCTGTGCGTGATGACGCCGTTGTGGCTGCTCAAGGGCGCCAGCGTGGCGGCGTACCCTGAGCCCGCGCCGTTGCTGGGCTTGCTGATGGACAGCGCCCACAGCTTCCTGCAACTGTTCACCAGCGTGGTGCTGTTCCGTTTATTCATGCTGATCGGTGGCGACGCCGACGTGCGGTGATATGCTCCGTGGCTCTTCTGACACGCATATAAGCCGAGCCGATGACCCGTTTATTGCGCATCACCCTGTTGAGCCTGTTGATCATCGCCGGCCTGCTGGCCGCGCTGATCTACAGCCTGACTTGGCGCCCTGCCGACAAAGAGACCCTGCCCGTCAGCTGCGTGGCACCCCGCGCCCCGACACTGTTGCCGGGGCAAGCGCTCAAGGTCATGACCTGGAATGTGCAATACCTGGCCGGCAAGAACTACGTGTTCTGGTACGACACCCCGGACGGCAGCGGCCCGGACGATCGCCCCACCGTCGAAGACATGGCCTTTAGCCTCGACGAAGTGGCGCGGGTGATTCGCGACGAACAGCCCGACATCCTGCTGTTGCAGGAAGTCGACGAAGGCGCCAAGCCTTCCCACTATCAGGACCAGCTTGCGCTGTTGCAGGAGCGTCTGGTCGACCTCTACCCGTGCAGCGCCCACGCCTTCGACTGGAAAGCCGACTTTGTGCCCAGCCTGCACATCTTCGGTAGCGTGGGGCGCAAGCTCGCTACGCTCAGCCGCTACCAGATCGAACACGCCGAACGCCTGCAATTGCCAACCGCCGACGCCAACTTCGTCAGCCGTCAGTTCCAACCCAAGCCGGCCCTGCTGCTGACGTATCTGCCCTTGAGCGACGGAGGCCAACTGGCGGTGCTCAACACCCGCCTGGACGCCGGTGCACCTGGGCGCAGTGCCGTGCGGGAGCAAGTCACGAGTACGGTAAGACTGCTGGATAAACTCGAAGGTCGCGGCACACCCTGGTTGATTGGCGGGGATTTCAACCTGCTGCCACTGGGCCAGTTCCTGCGCCTGGACGCAGAAAAGCGTGGCCAGTATTCGCCGGACAGTGAGTTGCATCTACTGTGGGACAAATACCCGATGATCCCCAGCAACAGCCAATCCAGTGGCATCGACCGTGAGAAATGGCTGACGCACTTCCCCAACGACCCAGGCCTTGATGGCCCGGATCGCACGCTGGATTACCTGTTCTACAGCTCGCGCGTCAAACGCGTGGAAGCCAAGGTGCGGCAGGAAGATACGTTGCGTATTTCCAATCACCTGCCGGTGATCGCCCGCTTCCTGTTGCCTGCCGCGCAATAACCCCTAGGGTTTCAGGAGCGGCTTGAGCCACTCAAGGCTGGCAACCGTGGTGCCGGATGGGCGGTATTCACAGCCGATCCATCCTCGGTAGCCACGCTGCTCCAGCGCCGCGAACAAGGCAGCAAAGTCCATGGTCCCGGTGCCCGGCTCATGACGCCCCGGGTTGTCGGCGATTTGTACATGGACGGTCCTGTCGTAAAACTGCGCCAGCACCCCGGCTGGGTCGCCGGTCAACAGCTGGGCATGGTAAAGGTCCAGAATCAGCCCGACACTCGTAAAGGTTTCCAGCACCTGCTGGGCCTTGCTGAAGTCAGACAGGTAATAGCCAGGCATCGCCTGCGGGCTGATGACTTCAATCAACGTTCGCAAACCCTGATCTTCAAGGTACTTGACCGCGTATTCCAGGTTATTGGTGTAGGCAAGCGCGCGCTCATCCTGAGGCGTGGTCACGCCCGACATGATGTGCACGTCCGAGCAGTTCAGCGCCTTCGCATAGCGGGCCGCCTCGCGCAGCCCCTCGCGAAATTCCTGTTCCTTGCCCTGCAAGGCAGCGATGCCTTTGGTCACGCCCGCCGGCGCCGCGAACTGAATCAACGGCAGGTTGTATTGGGCCAGATGGTCCGCGAGCAGGCTGGCATCGAATTCATAGGGTGACGGGAACTCCACTGCCCTGAAACCGGCAGCGGCGGCGGCTTCGATGCGTTGCAGAAAAGGCAACTCGTTGAATTGGAAACCGAGGTGAGCATTGAACTTGAGCATTGGGTACATATCCATCCTGGGAAAAAACGAAATCATCAGCCTTGGGTGTCGTTGGCGGCCGAATCCCTGATTCCAAGCCTTCAGGTAATGAGCCCAGCCTGCGTAAAGGCTGGGAATGACTTGAACACTCAGGGCTTTCTGGGCTTGATCCTGGCCGTCGCTTCGGCCACCAACGGGTCATCCGGCCAGTAATGCTTGGGGTAGCGCCCCTTGAGATCCTTCTTCACCTCGGCATAGGTACTGCGCCAGAAGTTCGCCAGGTCCTGCGTGACCTGCACCGGCCGGCGCGCCGGGGACAGCAAGTGCAACTTCACGGCCAGGCGCCCGCCGGCAATGCGCGGGGTGTCTGCCAGCCCGAACAATTCCTGCAAGCGCACCGCCAGGATCGGCGGCTGCTCGCTGTAGTCCAGGCGTACCGATGACCCCGACGGCACTTTCACATGCTGCGGCGCCAGCTCTTCCAGGCGTTGGGGCAAGGGCCAGGGCAGCAGGTTGTGCAGGTAGCTGGAGATATCCAGGTTGGCGAAATGGCTGAGGCGCGAGACCTTGCCCAGATAAGGCATCAGCCAGTGTTCGAGGCTGGCGAGCAGGGCCTTGTCGCTGAGGTCGGGCCACTCGCTGGTGTTGCCGGCATCCAGTTGGCGCAGCAGCATCACACGGGCTTGCCACTGACGCAGTTCCGGGGTCCAGGGCAGCAGTTCCAGGCCTTTGCGGCGCACCAGGTTGACCAGCGCCTGGCTGCGGGCGGATTCGTCGAGGCCGGTCAGGTGTTCGCGGCTGAGCACCAGTTCACCGACTTTGCGTTGGCGCTCGGCACGCAAGACGCCTTCGCGCTCGTCCCAGTCGAGTTGGTCGACGTTGCGCACTTGCTCGGCCAGCACCGTGTCGAACAGTGCCGGATCAAAATCCGCCGCCAGGTAGATGCGTTCTTCGCGCTGGCCCTGGCGGCTGCCCAGGTCGGCGATTACCAGCCAGGGTTGTTTCATCAGGCTGTCGGCTTCGGCAAACAGCGCTGCGCGGCCATTGGCCAGGCGGTATTCAGCGCCACCGGGGCGACGTTGCTGGGCGACGCGGTCCGGGTAGGCCAGTGCCAGCAAGGCGCCGAGCCAGCGCGGGTGGTCGGGGTTGTCCACCGGCTGGGTCGCCTTGCCGCGCAGGTAGCCACGGTATTGCCGGGCCAGTTGCTTGGCGCGCTGCACGCCACCCTGGGTACCTCGCGCGCGCTCCTCGCCGGACATCAGCGCCAGGCGGCTGTGCAAGTCGGCACCGCCGCCGCGCAGGATATCGCGCTCGCCCAACAGGGCTGCCACGTCACAGGCGGTGGCGGCGAGCCCCAGGTCTTGGCCACGCAATAACAGGTGGGCAATACGCGGGTGGGCGGGCAACTCGGCCATCTTCTGGCCATGGGCGGTGAGGTTTTCGTCGCTCAATGCACCGAGGCGTTGCAACAGGTCCTGGGCCTGGGCATACGCGGCTGTGGGTGGCGCATCCAGCCACACCAACTGGCTGGGGGTCACGCCCCAACGGGCCAGTTGCAAGGCCAGCCCCGCCAGGTCGGCGGCGAGGATTTCCGCGCTGCCATAAGCGGCCAGACCGTCGTGCTGGTCTTCGGACCACAATCGGTAACACACCCCCGGCTCCAACCGACCTGCCCGACCGGCGCGCTGGGTGGCGCTGGCGCGGGAGATGCGCTGGGTGTCGAGGCGGGTCATGCCGCTGCCGGGGTCGAAACGCGGCACCCGAGCCAACCCGGCGTCGATCACCACGCGTACGCCGTTGATGGTCAGGCTGGTCTCGGCGATGTTGGTAGCCAACACCACTTTGCGCTTGCCGGCCGGCGCCGGGTCGATGGCGGCGCGCTGTGCATTGAGGTCCAGCTCGCCATGTAGAGGGCATAACAGCACGTCAGGGCGATCACTCAGGGCCTCGGCCAGTTGCTGGTTGACCCGGCGAATCTCCGCCTGCCCCGGCAAAAACACCAGCACGCTGCCGGTCTCGTCATGCAGGGCTTCAAGGACAGTTTGCACCACGCGCGGCTCGATAAACTCCCCGGCCTGGTAAGGGCGCCCCCAGCGCATCTGCACCGGGTACATGCGCCCCTCACTGCGCAGGATCGGCGCGTCATCCAGCAGACCGGCCAGGCGCTCGCCTTCGAGGGTGGCGGACATCAGCAGGATCTTCAGCGGCTGCTCGTCGCGAAACAGCTCGCGGCCGTTAAGGCTCAGGGCCAGCGCCAGGTCGGCGTCGAGGCTGCGCTCGTGGAACTCGTCGAAGATCAACAAGCCCACGCCGTCCAGCGCCGGATCGTCCTGCAGGCGGCGGGTGAGGATGCCTTCGGTGACGACCTCGATGCGCGTGTTGGGGCCGACTTTGCTGTCCAGGCGAATGCGGTAACCCACGGTCTCACCGACCTTTTCACCCAGCTCACTGGCCAGCCGCTCGGCAGCAGCACGGGCAGCCAGGCGCCGGGGTTCGAGCATCAGGATGGTTTGCCCGGCGAGCCAGGGCTCATGCAACAAAGCCAAGGGCACGCGGGTGGTTTTACCGGCGCCGGGGGGCGCTTCCAGCACGGCTTCATGGCGATGAGCCAAGGCGTCACGCAGGGCGGGTAAAACATCATCGATCGGCAACGAATTCATACTGGCTCCAAAGCAGAGCGGCGAGTATAACGGCGAACTGCCGGATGCCGATGCGGGTCTCAAAAACAGCCACTCTTGGGACTGGGAATGCAGTCAAAGGTGGGAGCTGGCTTGCCTGCGATAGCGGTGTGACAGTTGCCGCTGTATTCCCCGAGCCGACGCTATCGCAGGCAAGCCAGCTCCCACATGGGTTCATCGGCGCCTGGCCGATCTGGCTTATAGTCACCCTTAAATATGTTCAGGAGACTTTTTCATGCGTATCGCTTCCCGTGTCATCGGCGGTGTCCTCGCCGTCACCCTGCTGAGCCAACTCACCGCCTGCGGGTCGATTTTCTACCCCGACCGACGTGGCCAGATCGACGGCAAGATCGACCCGACCATCGCGGTACTCGATGCCCTCGGCCTGTTGTTTTATGTGATCCCCGGCCTGATCGCCTTCGGTGTCGACTTCGCCACGGGCGCCATTTACTTCGAACCGGGCAAGACCGCCCAGGTCGCCCCCGAGAAACTGCACGAAGCCATCGGCGCCGACGGCACGGTTGATAACGCCAAGCTGCAAAGCATCATCCAGAAAGAAACCGGCCGCACCTTGCCGCTGGACGACCCACGCCTGATCCAGTTCAAGGGCAGCGTGCAGCAACTGGCGGCCCTGGGCCTGCAGCCTGCCGCGTAAGGACAGCTCATGACCAGCAGCCCCGAACACGCAAGGCTCTTGCGCCTGGCCACCCGCGCCTCGGTGGGCGTGGCCTGTGTGTTGATTGTGACCAAGGCCATCGCCTGGTGGCTCAGCGGCTCGGTGAGCATGCTCGCCGGGCTGACCGACTCACTGCTCGACGGCATCACTTCGCTGTTGAATTTGCTGGCAGTGCATTACGCCCTGCGCCCGGCCGATGACGATCACCGTTATGGGCATGGCAAGGCGGAGTCGCTGGCGGGGATGGCGCAGGCCTTGTTTATCGCCGGCAGTGCGGTGCTGATTGCGCTCCAGGCGTATGAACGGCTCAAGCACCCAGAGCCGGTTGGCGCACCGTGGTTGAGTATCGGCGTGATTATCTTGTCCCTGGCGCTGACCGTGGCTCTGCTGGTGCTGCAACACCGCGTGGTGCGCGAGACCGGCTCCAATGCGGTGCGCGCCGACTCGCTGCATTACCGCTCGGACTTGCTGCTCAATGGCAGCATCCTGATTGCGCTGGTGTTGGCTGGGGTGGGCTTTCATCAGGTCGACGCCTGGTTCGGCCTGGGGATCGCCGCCTACATTCTGTGGAGCGCAATCCAGATCGCCCGGGAAAGCTTTGCGGTGTTGATGGACGAAGAGCTACCGCCGGATGTCAGCCAGCACATGCTCGAACTGGCCCGCGGCGTACCCGGCGTGCTGGGGGCCCACGACTTGCGCACGCGGGTTTCCGGCAACCACTGGTTTGTGCAGTTGCATCTGGAATTGCCGGGGGAGTTGACGCTGTCGGTGGCCCACGGCATCAGCGACCAGGCCGCCGATGCCATCCACCGGGAATATCCGAAGGCCGAAGTGCTGGTGCACGCCGACCCGCGGGAAGTGGTCACCGGCAATAAAACCTAGTACTGCACCTGATACCCACGGCTGCCCAGGCAGTTGCCCTGGGCCTGGCGATAGGTTTGTACTACCGCAGGGTCCGGGGCATAGGTAACGGTGCGCGGGTCGAAGCCACTTTGCTGCACCGCCCAGCGATAACAGTCGTAGCCGTCCTGCTGTACCTGGGCTGGCGATTGGCCGTTGGCCGGGTAAGCCACCACGTCATAACCGTTGCCTTGAGGCGTCGGCGCAGGTGATGGCACCTGCGTCGGTGGTTGTACCACCACGTATTGCTGGGTGCTTTGCTCGTAGGCGTAATAGGCGCCTGCGGCGAGGAACAACAGCGAGCCGCCTACCCACACTTCACGTGCGTAGTCCGGCAGGTAATGCACGCGAATGCCATAGGGCGGCGTCACCACTACGTAGCGTGGGCCTTGGGGTCGGTACCAGTAGCCACCCGAAAAGAAGTAATCCTGGCCACGGTAGGGCACGCGGTAATTGCGATCGGGGAAACGGTCGATGACATATCCAGGGCGATGCTGCGGGCCTGGGCCCCAGCCATTGCCATGCCCGTCGGGACGACCGGGCCAACGGTTATCGTTGGGATGGTCATTGCCCGCACGCGGCCCAGGGCCACCGGCCTCCCAATGCCTGTTGTCATCGTTGCGTCGGGGAATATCACGGTAATAACCCTGGCGCGGCTCCTGGGTCTGGCGCACGGTATCGGGTCGGCCCTGGATCGGCAGGTTATTGGAGGGTTGCGGTTGCGGTGCCGGTCGCCCCGGCTCATGACCTTGAGGCCGGCCTTGCCATGGGCCGCCCTCGTGCTGGCCGCCACGATCACCCTGCGGGTTTTGTGGGCGTGGCTGATTGTGCTCAGGCCGTTGCCCCTGGCCCGGAGAGTTATCGCGTTCGTCGGCTATCGCCTGGGAGCTGACGCTGACCACCAGCAAACCAACACCTGCCATACGCCAGATGCGCTTCATGCTTTTCCTCACTGCGGATTGGGGCTTGATCATGAGACTGGAAAAGCCTCGCCCGGTTCTGAGACAGGTTATCAGTCACGAGAACTATTTTCTGAAGGCAAAACGCGCACAAAGAAAAAGGGGTGACCCGTCGGCCACCCCTTGAGAATTTCGTCCGTGCTCAACGCTTTTGACGTTGGCTCACCTCACGCCGTCTTGTGGACAGTGTGCAGCCTGGAGGCCGGCTCAACCCTGCTGGGGCGGCGGCCGCAACGGGCCTGATTGGGCGCGCTGCTGTGGACTGTTGTCCAGGCGGTGATTCTGTTGGTAATCATAGGCGTGCCGGGCGGGCAGAGGATTGCGAAGATTGCGTCAATAAACAGTGCTTGCGCAATTTTTAACCCTTCATGGATAATTCACCGCAATAGTTACGACAAAGGCCAACCCAATGAGCAAGCTTGACCGATACGACCTGAGTATTCTGGCGGAATTGCAGCGCGACGCGAGGATCTCCAACCAGGAGCTGGCCGAACGCATCGGCCTGTCGCCTTCGCCCTGCTCACGCCGGGTCAAGCAATTGGAAGACGACGGCTACATCGCCCGCCAGGTCGCCCTGCTCGACCGCAAGATGCTCGGCCTGAGCCTTACGGCCTACGTGCTGATCGGCATGGACCGTCACACGCCGGAACGCTTCGAGAATTTCGAAGCCGCCATCCGCACCCTGCCGCAAGTGCTGGAGTGCAGTTTGGTGACCGGGATGGATGCGGACTACCAGTTGAAGGTGGTAGTGCCGGACATGGATCACTATCAGAAATTGCTGCTGGGGCATCTGACCCGGATCGAAGGGGTGACCAGCGTGCGGTCCAGCTTTGTGCTGAATCAGGTATTGAACAGCACCGAACTGCCCCTAACCCACCTGCGCACCTGAGAACAACGATGCTCAACGGTGGGAGCTGGCTTGCCTGCGATGGCGGCGGGCCAGTTTGCTTCACGATCACTGACAGACCGCTATCGCAGGCAAGCCAGCTCCCACAGTTTGACCGCGTACGACTCAGGTCAATGTTGCGTCTGTGACGCTGCCGTATACTGCTCGCTTGTCTTGTCGGAAGAGCCCCATGAACAACATCGACCCCGCCCTGTTTGAAGAATGGATGATGACCGGCCTGGTCACTATCCTCATCATTTTCATGGGTTTCATCGTCTGGGACCTGGCGAAGAAATCCAAGGCCGGGCGCTTTGGTTCGTTCATCCTGTTTTTCGTGCTGGGCCTGGGCGTGGCGGCGTTTATCATCAAGAGCGTGGTGATCGGCCTGATTGAATCCGGCGCTTTATAGGCGCGCCGGCACTGCCTTCCACTGGCCTTGATCCAAGCCGTCGATCGACCACTCACCAATACGCACGCGCACCAGGCGCAGTGTCGGCAAGCCTACCGCCGCGGTCATGCGCCGTACCTGGCGGTTACGCCCTTCGCGAATCACCAATTCCAGCCAGTGGGTGGGCACGCTTTTACGAAAACGTACCGGCGGGTTGCGCGGCCATAATGCCGGCTCATCCAGTTGCCGCGCCTCGGCCGGCAGGGTCATGCCGTCGTTGAGCTCCACGCCTTCGCGCAGGCGTTGCAGCTGCTCTTCGGTGGGTTCACCTTCTACCTGCACCCAGTAGGTTTTCGCCAGTTTGTGCTTGGGGTCGGCGATGCGCGCTTGTAGCTGACCATCGTTGGTCAACAGCAGCAGGCCCTCGCTGTCACGGTCCAGGCGCCCCGCCGGGTAAATGCCGGGGATATCAATAAAGTCCTTGAGGGTCGCGCGCCCACCTTCGTCGCTGAACTGGGTCAGCACATCGAAGGGTTTATTGAACAGGATCAACTTGGGCTCGGCCGGTGGCGCCTTGGCAACGCGGCGAGCGGCAGAGTGCGGTGGTTTCACGCCAGGGCGGCGTGAATCGGGACGGCTGGGACGGGACATGGCAAAGGAACATCTAACGGTCAGGACCGACAATGCTAGTGGCCTGACCGCTAAATGACCATCCCAACCGCTTAGCGGAACGGCGGCTCGTCGAAGCTGCGCAGTTTGCGCGAGTGCAGGGAGTTGAGTTCGGTGCGCAACAGGTCGACCGCCTCGATGCCGATCTTCAAGTGCTGGCTGACCGCGCGCTCATAGAACGCGTTGGCCGAACCCGGCAGCTTGATCTCGCTGTGCAAGGGTTTGTCCGATACGCACAACAAGGTGCCGTAAGGCACGCGCAAACGGTAACCTTGGGCGGCGATGGTGCCGCTTTCCATGTCCACGGCCACGGCACGGGACAGGTTGATCAGCGGCCGCTCCTGGGCCCAGCGCAGTTCCCAGTTCCGGTCGTCATAGGTCAGCACGGTGCCGGTGCGCAGGCGTTTTTTCAGCTCTTCGCCTTTTTCGCCAGTGACCTTGGCCGCCGCCTGCTGAAGCGCCAACTGCACTTCGGCCAGGGCCGGAATAGGGATGTTCGGCGGTACTACACGGTCGAGAATTCCGTCGCGGCGCATATAGGCGTGGGCCAGTACGTAGTCGCCGATGGTCTGGGATTGGCGCAGGCCGCCGCAGTGGCCGATCATCAGCCAGCAATGCGGGCGCAATACAGCCAAGTGGTCGGTGATGTTCTTGGCGTTGGACGGGCCCACGCCGATGTTCACTAGGGTCACGCCGTGGCCGTCACTGGCTTGCAGGTGATACGCCGGCATCTGGTAGCGGTGCCAGACCACGCCGGCGGCAATGGCCGAGGCTTCGCCGTGGTCCATGCTCTTGTCGATCACCACGTTGCCGGGCAGCACCATACGGATAAACCGCGGGTCGCTGCGCAGTTGCTCCAGGCCATGCAGGATGAACTGGTCCACGTAGCGGTGGTAGTTGGTCAGCAAGATCCACGGCTGCACATGGCGCCAGTCGCTGCCGGTGTAATGCACAAGGCGACGCAGGGAAAAGTCCACGCGGGCGGCATCAAACAGGGCCAGGGGCAGCGGGTCGGTGTTTTCCCAGTCGTACAGGCCATCGGCAATGCCGTCGGTGGCGGCGGACAGGTCGGTACTGGGGAATACACGAGCCAGGGTCGCGGCGGTGACGCCGGAGCCGGCCAGTTCATCACCCTGCTCCACCACATAGGGGTACGGGATGTTCTGCTGGCTGACGCCCACTTCCACGGTCACGGTGAAGTCGTGCATCAGCGGCACCAGTTGCTCCAGCAGGTACTTACGGAACGCGGCCGGGTGGGTCACGGTGACGCTGTAGGTACCCGGCAGTTGCACCTTGGCATACGCCCGAGTGGTCTGTGGGACTTCGCCGTGGCAGTGGTAGGTCAGGCGCAGTTCCGGGTAGCGAAACAGTGCGCGTTGAGCGGCGTCGGGTTCGACGCGGTCCTTGAGGTATTGCTTGAGCGCTTGGTTGAGCGCGCCAGTCGCACGCTCATGCAGCGCCGCCAGCCGGTCCACGGCTTCTTCGGCGGTTTTAACGACAACAAAAGCTTCGGTCACGGTAAGCATCCTGTGTTCTGACTTGCAGGCCTTTATCTTGCCTGTATCCAGGCCTCACCGAAACACCAGAAGTGGAATGCGTTGATAGGTGGGAGCTGGCTTGCCTGCGATAGCGGTCTATCAGCCACATAATTGCTGGCTGGACCACCGCTATCGCAGGCAAGCCAGCTCCCACACTTGATTGTGTTTATTCAGAGGGATTGTGGGGTTGAGCGGGCGACAATAGCTTGCACATCCACCCCGCGCGGCAAGGCGCCATATACCCGCCCCGACGACTCACCCAACCGACTGGCGATAAACCCGTCGCTCACCGCCGCATTGCCCGCCTCCAGCAACAACTTGGCCTGCAACGCCAGGGCAATGTCCTCGGTCAGTTGCCGCGCGCGGTACTGGATGTCCTGGGTATCCATAAACGCCGACTTCAGTTGCTCGATATGCCGCGCCACCTGCTTGTGGCCGTGGCCATCGCCCAGCTCGACAAACAGCGCCTCCAGTACCCCCGGCTCTTTGGACAGTGCACGCAATACGTCCAGGCACTGCACATTGCCGGAACCTTCCCACGTCGAATTCACCGGTGCCTCACGGTAAAGGCGCGGCAGGATGCTGTCCTCCACATAGCCAGCACCGCCCATGCATTCGGCAGCTTCGTTGATCATCGCCGGCGCGCGCTTGCATATCCAATACTTGCCCACGGCTGTGACCAGCCGGGCGAACTTGGCTTCATGTTCATCATCAAGCTGATCCAGGGCGCGCCCCATGCGCAGGCTCAAGGCCAGGGCCGCTTCGCTTTCCAGGGCCAGGTCGGCCAGCACGTTCTGCATCAGCGGCTGCTCGCTGAGCACGCGGCCACCCACCTGGCGATGGGCGCAGTGATGGCTGGCCTGGGTCAGCGCCTGGCGCATCAAGGCGCTGGAGCCGACCATGCAATCGAAGCGGGTCATGGCGACCATTTCGATGATGGTGGGAACGCCGCGGCCTTCTTCACCGACCATCCACGCCAGGGCACCGCGAAACTCCACTTCGCTGGACGCGTTGGAGCAGTTGCCGAGTTTGTTCTTCAAGCGCTGGATGTAGAACTCGTTGCGCGTGTCGTCCGGGCGGTGCCGGGGCAGCAAAAAACAGGTCAGGCCCTTGTCGGTCTGGGCCAGGGTCAGGAAGCCATCGCACATCGGTGCCGAGCAGAACCATTTATGCCCCACCAGTTCGTAGGCTTGGCCGGGGCCACCCGCGCCCACGGGGTAAGCGCGAGTGGTGTTGGCGCGTACGTCGGTGCCGCCCTGCTTCTCGGTCATGGCCATGCCGATAGTGGCGCCGGCCTTGTGGGCGATGCCGACATTGCGTGGGTCGTAGTGGGTATTGAGCACTTTAGGCAGCCAGAGGTCCGCCAGCGCAGGTTGCAGGCGCAGGGCCGGAACGCAGGCGAAGGTCATGGTCAGCGGGCAGCCGCTGCCGGCTTCGGCCTGGCTATGCAGGTAGGTCATCGCCGCACGCGCCACATGGGCGCCAGGCTGCGGATGGGCCCAGGGCAGCGACGGCAGGCCATGCTCGACGGCGGTGCGCATCAGCTCGTGATAAGCCGGGTGAAACTCCACCAGGTCGATGCGATGGCCGTAACGGTCATGGCTACTGAACACCGGTTTGTTCTGGTTGGCCAGGAACCCGGCTGCCATCAACGGCCCACCCGCCAGCGCGCCGTAGGCATCAATTCGCGCTTGGGCCCAACCGGCGCCAAAGCGGCGTGACCATTCCTGCAAAGGCAAGTCGATGCGATACAGGTTGGTGCCGTCCAGGGACGGTGGCTGGTTGGTGACGTCGTGGGTTTCGGCAAACTGATGCAGGTTCATGACGGGCCTCCTGGAAAAAAGGCCGCATGAAAAGTGACCTTCAATTCAGTTAAGCACCGTACAGGGCCTTAAAAAAGTGGCATACGCGCCGAATGCTCGGCGCTTTCCCCCTCATCCACATACAGTACGCTGCGCTCAAGCGCCGCCTGCAAGGCGTCGAAACGCACCGGTTTGGCCAGTCGGTCCGTCATGCCAATACCATGGCAGCGCTCACGCTCCGGCCCATTGGGCGATGTACTCAGGGCGATCACCGGCAATTCACCGCAGCCGGGCAATGCGCGAATCTGGCAGCACAACGAAAAGCCACCCTCTGGCACATCCAGCAGCACGGCGTCGAAGCTGTGCCCCTGCAATGCAGCGAGCGCCGCCGGGCCGCTGTCCACGGTTTTGACCCGGTAACCGAGCTTGAGCAACATGCCACGCACCGCCAACTGGCCCACGCTGTTGTCGTCCACCAACAGCACCGTGCACTCCTGAGGCGCACGCTGTGCAGGCAGCGTTTGCGTGGCGGGCGTCACCTGCTGCGGCACCGCGCTGACGTCCACTTCCAACTGGAAGCGGCTGCCTTTACGGGGCTCCGAATGATGGGTCAGGCGCCCGCCCAGCAGTTCGATCAACTGCCGGCAAATCGCCAGGCCAATGCCCAGGCCGCCGTATTCACGCGTCATCGAGCCGTCCAACTGAAAGAAACGCTGATACAACGTGGCCTCATCGAGAAAGGCAAAGCCGATACCGGTGTCGGTGACGATAAAGCTGAGGTGCAAAGCGTGACCCCCTTGCGGCACACCCACCACACGCAAACGCACCGCGCCGACGTGGGTGAATTTGAACGCATTGTCGAGCAGGCAATCCAGGCACTGACGCAACTTTTGGGCATCGCCGATGAGCCGGTCTGGCAGCTCATCCGCGACGTCAATGGAGAACGCCAGGCCCTTGGCCTGGGCGCTGCCGATGAACTGCTGGCGCAAGGTATCGAGCTCGCCGCGCAGGCTGAACACCTGCGGCTGGGCCACCAGGCGACCGGCCTGCAACTCGGTGAGGGTGAGGATGCCGTTGACCATGCGCATCATGTCCCGCGCCGAGCCGGCGGCGGTTTGCTGGTACTGCGTCAGGTCATCGTCCAAAGGCACGGTTTGCATCAGTTCCAAAGAGCCGATCACACCGTTCATCGGCGTGCGCAATTCGTGGGTCAGGGTGGCGAGAAATTCGTCTTTAAGGCGATTGCTGCGAGCCAACTGCTGGTTGAGCGCTTCCAGCTTCTGGCTGGCATCGAGGAGAATCTGCGCCTGCTGTTCGCGCATGCCGTTGATGCGGTCAGCCAGGGCCAGGGACAACAGCGCCACTTCAATGGCTGAGCCGAGCTGGCTGGCGTACATGGTCAGGAACACGTTAGGCAGGTAACCCAGCACCATCAGGGTATTGATCACCCCGCCGAGCAGGAAGGCCGACCAGGCGATGATGAAATAACGCGCCATGCGCTGCCCGCAATACCAGGCCTTGATGGCCGCCACGAAGATGGTCACGGTAAACACCAGCGCCAGCGCAGTGGCCAGGCGCAGGGCCACGGCGTAACTGGTCAACAGCGCCAGTGCCATCACCAACCCGCCACAGGCCGCCAGCGCCAGCAGGATGCGGTTGAGCCAGCGGCTGTGCTGCGCGGTGTGCAGGAAACTGCGCGCGAACAGGCTGCCGAACAAAGCCGCCGAGCCGATCAGGAAGGGAACTGCCGCATTCGCCCACCTGGGGTTGTTCGGCCAGAAGTACTCCACCGCAACGCCATTGACCGACAGCTGATACAAGCCGAACGAAGCGATATAGAAGATGTAATAGAGGTAGCTGGTGTCGCGTACGCTCAGGTAGATGAACAGGTTGTAGATCAGCATGCCCAGCAACACACCGTAGATGGCGCCGAGCACGTACAAACGCAACGGTTGCTCTTCCATGTAGGCGGTGCCTGCCCACAACGTCAGCGGTGCCTGGATCGAGCCTTGGCTTTGCAAGCGCAGGTAGACAGTTTGTTGCTGGTCGGGCAAGAAGCTGAGCTTGAACAAGTAGTTGCTCTGGCTCACCTCACGGCTGGAAAACGGCAATGCGCTACCGGTGCGGGCGGTGAGGCGGTAGTGGCCGGTGCCGTCGTTCTGGTAGAGGTCCAGGCGATTGAGCGGCGGGTAGGCCAGTTCCAGAAACCAGGTGCGTGGTGCGCGGGGATCTTTGGCGGTGTAGTGCAGGTTGACCTTCAGCCAGAACACCGAGCGTGAATAGCCGGCATTGAGCGTGTCTTTGTCGTGGGTCTTGAATTGGGCGGTATAGGCGGGGGAACTGACATCGGCGATGGTGAGGGTATCGGTTGGGTCTTCGAGCACTTGCATGACCCGGCCCAACGGGAGGCTGCGCGTGTCCTGGTTGAACTCGACAGCGCCGGCGAGCATCGGTAGCCCGCACAATATAAACATCAGCAAATAGCGCATAGAGCCCCAGCGTAGCCTGGTCCGGTTGTGTCAAAAGCCCCCCATTCCTTTTGAGAAGACGTACACCGGCGATACAGTAAGTTATTGGGATGCACTTTAGCATAGCCAGTAAAAGCCATTAGCCACTGCCGGAACTTTTTTTAGAACAGCTCTAGCGCAATGCTTTCAGACCACTGCGTTGCAGCGTTCGGCCACGCAAAGCGACGCTGCAGCAGCAAACTTCTGCCATCGTCAGGCAGCCACGCAAAAAGCGTTTGGTGGTAAGCTCGCGCACCATGAATATCTACAGTTCTCGCCCCGTTGTCCTCTGTCTCTCCGGCCACGACCCCAGTGGTGGCGCCGGCCTGCAGGCAGATATCGAAGCCCTGCTCGCCCAGGGTTGCCACGCGGCCCCGGCCGTCACCGCGCTGACCGTGCAGAACACCGTCAATGTCAGTGATTTCCGTGTGCTTGACCGTGAGTGGGTACTGGCCCAGGCCAATGCCGTGCTCGGCGACTCTGAAGTCGCGGCGGTCAAGCTGGGCATGCTCGGCTCCACCGCGATGGTCGACACCGTGGTCGAACTGCTGCAGGCGCACCCGCATTTGCCGGTGGTCTGCGACCCGGTGCTGCGCGCCGGCGGCGGCGGTAGCCTGGGCAAGGACGAGGTCGGTTATGCGATGCGCGAGCGGCTGCTGCCCCTGTCATTGATCGCCACCCCCAACCTGCCAGAAGCGCGCATCCTCGCGGAACTGCCCGACGGCAGCGCCGACGACTGCGCCGAGAAGCTGCTGCCGTACATCAAGCACCTGCTCATCACCGGCGGCCATGGCGATGAGCACGAAGTGCACAACCGCCTGTACAGCCGCGACGGCACGCGCCAGACCTTTACCTGCCAGCGCTTGCCCGGCAGTTATCACGGCTCCGGTTGCACCTTGGCCAGTGCGCTGGCCGGGCGCATTGCCCAGGGTGAAGGCCTGGCCAGCGCCGTGCAATCGGCCCTCAACTACACGTGGCGTACCCTGCGTGATGCCGAACAACTCGGCCAGGGCCAGTTCGTGCCGCGCCGATTGCCGCTGGATTTCTGCTCGTAACTTATCGCTCGTCAGCAAGGGGTTTGCCCGATGAAACTACGCGGCCTTTACGCCATTACCGACAGCCAGCTGTTGGCCGGCAAATTCCTCGCCTACGTCGAGGCGGCGCTGGACGGTGGCGTCACCCTGTTGCAGTACCGCGACAAAAGCAGCGACGAGGCACGGCGCCTGCGTGAAGCCGAAAAGCTGTACGAACTGTGCTCGCGCTACAAGACCCAGTTGATCATCAACGACGATGCCGAACTGGCCGCGCGCCTGGGCGTCGGCGTGCACCTGGGCCAGACCGACGGCCCGCTGACCTCGGCCCGGGCATTGCTCGGCGCCAAGGCGATCATCGGCGCCACCTGTCACAGCCAGATCGAACTGGCCGAACAGGCCGCCAAAGAAGGCGCCAGCTACGTGGCCTTCGGCCGCTTCTTTAATTCCACGACCAAACCCGGCGCACCTGCCGCCACCGTTGACATGCTGGCCCAGGCCCGCAAGCGCCTGCACCTGCCGATCTGCGTGATCGGCGGCGTCACCCTGGAAAACGCCGAACCGCTGGTGGCCCACGGGGCCGACCTGCTCGCCGTGGTCCATGGCCTGTTCGGTGCCGACAGCACCCAGGAAGTCACTCGCCGCGCCCGTGCGTTCAACGACCTACTTAAATCTTCAGTTTAGAGAGCCCGATCATGTCCCGTTCCGAAACCCTGTTTGCCAACGCCCAGAAGCACATCCCCGGCGGTGTGAACTCCCCCGTGCGTGCGTTCAAGAGCGTGGGCGGCACGCCGTTGTTCTTCAAGCATGCCGAAGGCGCCTACGTCACCGATGAAGACGACAAGCGCTATGTCGACTATGTCGGCTCCTGGGGCCCGATGATCCTCGGCCACAGCCATCCAGACGTGCTGGACGCGGTGCGCCAGCAACTGCAGCACGGCTTGTCCTACGGCGCCCCGACCGCGATGGAAACCGAGATGGCCGACCTGGTCTGCTCGATCGTGCCGTCGATGGAAATGGTGCGCATGGTCAGCTCCGGCACCGAAGCCACCATGAGCGCGATCCGCCTGGCCCGTGGTTACACCGGCCGCGACAACATCATCAAGTTCGAAGGTTGCTACCACGGCCACTCCGACAGCCTGCTGGTAAAAGCCGGCTCCGGCGCGCTGACCCAAGGCGTACCCAATTCCGCTGGCGTACCTGCGGCGTTCGCCAAGCACACCCTGACCTTGCCGTTCAACGACATCGCGGCCGTCGAGCAGATGCTCAGCGAAGTCGGCCAGGACGTTGCCTGCATCATCGTCGAGCCAGTCGCCGGCAACATGAACTGCGTTCCACCGGCCCCGGGTTTCCTTGAGGGCCTGCGCGAGCAGTGCGACAAGCATGGCGTGGTGCTGATTTTTGACGAAGTGATGACCGGTTTCCGGGTCGCCCTCGGTGGCGCCCAGGCTTACTACGGCATCACGCCAGACCTGAGCACCTTCGGCAAGATCATCGGCGGCGGTATGCCGGTAGGCTGCTTCGGCGGCAAGCGCGAGATCATGCAACACATCGCCCCGCTCGGCCCGGTATACCAGGCAGGCACCTTGTCGGGTAACCCGCTGGCAATGGCCGCCGGCCTGACCACCCTGCGCCTGATCAGCCGCCCGGGCTTCCACGCCGAGCTGACCGACTACACCACCCGCCTGCTCGACGGCCTGCAACAGCGCGCCGATGCCGCCGGCATCCCGTTTGTGACCACCCAGGCCGGTGGCATGTTCGGCCTGTACTTCAGCGGCGCCGACGATATCGTCACCTTCGATGACGTGATGGGCAGCGATGCCGAGCTGTTCAAGCGCTTCTTCCACCTGATGCTCGAAGGCGGCGTGTACCTGGCACCGAGCGCCTTTGAAGCCGGCTTCACTTCGATCGCCCATGGCGAAGCCGAACTGAAATTGACCCTGGATGCTGCCGAGCGCGCGTTCGCGGCCCTGAAATAAGTGACGGCAACCTCTGGCGTTGCCCCTGGCAGCGTCAGATTTGCTACTTTGCTTACAGAGAATTCCTGGTTTTTTCGAGAATTGCCCTGCAATCCGGCAGATAACTTGCCCAAGCAGCAGAAAAACGAGTAAAGACTTTGTAAGCAGAGGCCTGCTTATTTCATAATGCGCGCTTATTGGACTCCCTCGAGGGTCCGCGCGCCCCGTCAGAGGTAAGTCGATTCCCATGAAACGCACCGGCCGCACCCTGGTTCTGGGCTGCCTGTTGCTCCTTCAACCGCTACTGGCACATGCCCAGGCCGGCGGCAACTCGTTGTTAATCCCAGCGATGGGTCGTTGCACCCTCAATACCCAGCCAGAGAGCCAGGCCGAAGCCCTGAGCACGTGCCAGAAACAGGCCGAGGAAGGGGATGCGCAAGCGCAATACGAGTTGGGCGAGTACTACCACGACAGCAAGAACCCGGCCGTTGATCTCAACAAAGCGTTGAGCTACTTCGAGAAAGCCTCGTTGCAGGGCCACGCCCAGGCGCAATACCAGTTGGGCAACATGTTCTTCAAAGGCGAAGGCGTGCCGGCCAACAACGTCCAGGCGTACATCGTGCTGAAAATGGCCGCGGTCAACGGCGCCGAAGACGCACTGGACACTGCCGACGAAGTCGCCGAGCACATGCAGCGCGATGAACTGGAAGTGGCAACCCAGGTGCTGGGGCAGATTTTCCGCAACTACCTGCAAGAATTGCAGAGTGCTGATGGGCGTTCGCCTTTCTCACCCCTTCCCTGATTTTTTGTAGACCTTACATCGCTATCGCAGGCAAGCCAGCTCCCACAGTTGACTGCATTCCAGCATTGAAACGCGGTCGAGTGTGGGAGCTGGCTTGCCTGCGATAGGCACACCTCGGTCTAAAGCCCTACTTCTCAGGCATCGGCATCGGAAACGGCATCACATTGCTCATGCCCCGAGCCTCACTGATCTTCGGCGTCCCCAGGCGCTCGACTTCATCGATGCGCACAATCGAATGCATCGGCACAAAGCTGCGTACCACACCTTCGAACTGGGCCTTGAGCTTTTCTTCGCCCGGATCGACCACCAACTGGGTGCGCTCGCCAAAGACGAACTCTTCCACCTCCAGGAAGCCCCACAGATCACTTTGATAGATCTGCTTGGCGTACATTTCGAACACCTGGCCCTGGTTGAGGAAAATCACCTTATAGATTGGAGCTTCACGTTTGGTCATGGTGGGCGAACAACACATGGGGATATAAAAGAGGGCGCGAACTATAGCATGGCACCCGATGCACAGCGCTAGGAACCAATGGGCATGCCCCCTATAATGCGCGGTTCTTTACCACCAGTTGACGATTCCCATGGCCAAGAAGCTTTACATCGAAACCCACGGTTGCCAGATGAACGAGTACGACAGCTCGCGCATGGTCGACTTGCTGGGCGAACACCAGGCCCTGGAAGTCACTGCCCGCGCCGAAGATGCCGACGTGATCCTGCTCAATACCTGCTCGATCCGCGAGCGGGCCCAGGACCGTGTGTATTCGCAGTTGGGCCGCTGGCGCGAATTGAAACTGGCCAACCCGGACATGGTGATCGCCGTCGGCGGTTGCGTGGCCAGCCAGGAAGGCGCCGCGATCCGCGACCGCGCGCCCTATGTCGATGTGGTGTTCGGCCCGCAAACCCTGCACCGTCTGCCAGAGATGATCGACGCCGCACGCATCACCAAGCTGCCGCAAGTCGACGTGTCGTTCCCCGAAATCGAAAAATTCGACCATCTGCCCGAACCGCGTATCGATGGGCCGAGCGCCTATGTGTCGGTGATGGAGGGCTGCAGCAAGTACTGCACCTTCTGCGTAGTGCCTTACACCCGTGGCGAAGAAGTCAGCCGGCCGTTTGACGATGTGCTGTCGGAAATCATCCACCTGGCTGAAAACGGCGTGCGCGAAGTCACCCTGCTGGGCCAGAACGTCAACGGCTACCGTGGCCAGACCGATGACGGCCGCCTGGCCGACCTGGCGGAACTAATCCGCGTGGTCGCCGCCGTCGATGGCATCGAGCGCATCCGCTACACCACCTCGCACCCGCTGGAGTTTTCCGACAGCCTGATCCAGGCCCACGCCGAAGTACCAGAGCTGGTCAAGCACCTGCACTTGCCGGTGCAATCGGGTTCGGACCGCATTCTCTCGGCGATGAAGCGCAACCACACCGCACTGGAATACAAATCCAAACTGCGCAAACTGCGCGCCGCCGTGCCGGGCATCTGCATCAGTTCGGACTTTATCGTCGGCTTCCCGGGCGAAACCGAGAAAGACTTCCAGCAGACCATGAAGCTGATCGAAGACGTGGGTTTCGACTTCTCCTACTCGTTCGTCTACAGCCAGCGCCCAGGCACCCCGGCTGCCGACCTGCTGGATGAAACCCCGGAGGCGTTGAAAAAAGAGCGTTTGAACGCGCTGCAACATCGCCTCAATCAGCAGGGCTTCGAAATCAGCCGACAAATGGTCGGTTCGATCCAGCGCATTCTGGTGACCGATTATTCGAAGAAAGACCCGGGTGAACTGCAGGGTCGTACCGAGAACAACCGAATCGTCAACTTCCGCTGCGACAATCCCACGCTGATCGGCCAGTTTGCCGATGTGCACATTGATGCGGCGCAGCCACACTCGTTGCGCGGCTCGTTGATCAACTGATCTCGCTGACCGGATGAAGATCAAAATGTGGGAGCGGGCTTGCCTGCGATAGCGATGTATCAGTGCCCAATGTGCCAACTGACCCACCGCTATCGCAGGCAAGCCAGCTCCCACAGGGGTTCTTCAGGGTTATCGAGAGTGGGGCCAGGCTATTTAAGTGCTTTCGCACACCAGCGCCTGGCGTTATTCTCTCTCTCACCTCATCAGCCAAAGGGCGGCTAAAAGCAACCTTGAACGCACCCATAGCAGAACCCCATCGTTTTATCCTCGAACCTTTTGAGGCTCGCCGTTTCGCCAACCTGTGCGGACAGTTCGACGAGCACCTGCGCCTGATCGAACAACGCCTGAGCATCGAGATCCGCAACCGCGGCAATCAGTTCGAGCTCATTGGTGAACCCCAACACACCACGTCTGCAGAAAACCTGCTGCGCCGTCTCTACCGCGAAACCAAGGGTAGCGAGCTGTCGCCGGAGACCGTGCACCTGTACCTGCAGGAGTCGGCTGTGGAAGACCTGGCCAATAACCCGGTGGCCGAAGCCAGCGTGGCCTTGCGTACCAAAAAAGGCATGATTCGCCCACGCGGCTTGAATCAGCAGAAGTACGTCAAGGAAATCCTGGGCAACGACATCAACTTCGGCATCGGCCCGGCCGGTACCGGCAAGACCTACCTCGCAGTGGCCTGCGCCGTCGACGCCCTGGAGCGCGAGCAAGTGCGGCGCATCCTGCTGGTGCGCCCAGCGGTCGAGGCCGGCGAAAAGCTCGGTTTCCTGCCCGGCGACCTGGCCCAGAAGATCGACCCGTACCTGCGCCCGCTCTACGACGCGCTGTACGAGATGCTCGGTTTTGAATACGTGGCCAAGCTGATCGAGCGCCAGGTGATCGAGATCGCCCCGCTGGCCTACATGCGTGGCCGTACGCTCAACAACAGCTTCATCATTCTCGACGAAAGCCAGAACACCACCGTCGAGCAGATGAAGATGTTCCTCACCCGTATCGGTTTCGGCTCCACTGCCGTGATCACGGGCGACATCACCCAGGTCGACCTGCCCAAGGGCACCAAGTCGGGCCTGGGCCAGGTGATCGAGGTGCTCAAGGACGTGCCGGGTATCAGCTTCACGCACTTCATGCCCAAGGACGTGGTGCGCCACCCGCTGGTGCAGCGCATTGTCGAAGCCTATGAGCGTTTCGAACACCGCGACGACGCGCCCGCCAAGGACGCTCGCCACGATGCTTGAGCTAGACCTGCAGCTGGCCACCGAAGCGCCCGCCCCCAGCGAAGCCCAGTTCCGCCAATGGTGTGAACTGGCTTTGCGCCAGCGCACCGCTGACTCGGAGCTGACCATTCGTCTGGTGGACGAGGCCGAAGGCCGTGAGCTGAACCACACCTGGCGCCAGAAAGACTATGCGACCAACGTGCTGTCCTTCCCCGCCGACGTGCCCGACGAATTGCTGGATATCCCGCTGCTGGGCGACCTGGTGATCTGCGTCGCGGTAGTCGAGCGAGAAGCGGCGGAACAAGGCAAGGAACTTGAGGCCCATTGGGCCCATCTAGTCATCCACGGCTGCTTGCATCTCTTGGGTTACGACCATATAGACGATGACGAAGCCGAGGAAATGGAAGCACTGGAACGAACGTTGCTTGCAGAACTGGGTCACCGCGACCCATATGCAGACGACGAAAGCTGATCAACACTCAACTGTCATATCAAAGGATTTAGAGTAATCGCTATGAGCGAAGACCGATCGAGCAACGGGCAGAAGTCATGGCTGGGTAAACTGACCCAGGCTTTTGCCCACGAGCCGAAAAACCGCCAGGAGCTCTTGGAGCTGCTGCGCGATGCACACCAGAACAAGTTGCTGGACAGCGAAGCGCTGGCCATCGTCGAGGGCGCCATCCAGGTGGCTGACCTGCAAGTACGTGACATCATGGTCCCGCGCTCGCAGATGATCAGCATCAAGGCGACCCAGACCCCACGGGAATTCCTCCCGGCCGTGATCGACTCGGCGCATTCGCGCTACCCGGTGATCGGTGAAAGCCATGACGACGTCATGGGTGTCCTGCTGGCCAAGGACCTGCTGCCGTTGATCCTCAAGGAGAATGGCGACAGCTTCAACATCAAGGACCTGCTGCGCCCGGCCACCTTCGTGCCCGAGTCCAAGCGCCTGAATGTGCTGCTGCGCGAGTTCCGCGCCAACCACAATCACATGGCCATTGTGATTGACGAATACGGCGGCGTGGCCGGCCTGGTCACCATCGAGGACGTGCTGGAGCAGATCGTCGGCGACATCGAAGACGAGCACGACGTCGAAGAAGACAGCTACATCAAGCCGCTGCCCAGCGGTGACTTCCTGATCAAGGCGCTGACGCCCATTGAGAACTTCAACGAGTTCTTCGACAGCGAGTTTTCGGACGATGAGTTCGACACCGTCGGCGGCCTGGTGATGAGTGCGTTCGGGCACCTGCCCAAGCGTAATGAAACCACCGAGATCGGCGCCTATCGCTTCCGCATCCTCAATGCTGATAGCCGTCGTATCCATCTGATCCGTTTGACACCCATCGCCCGCTAAGGACTGACATGCGCCGTCTCACCTCACCCGGCTGGCCCGGTAACTTGCTGGCCGTGGTGGCCGGCGCCATCACAACCCTGGCGCTGGCGCCGTTCGATATCTGGCCGTTGGCGCTGGTAGCGGTCGGCCTGTTCTATATCGGCCTGCGGGAGCTGACACCCCGCCAGGCCCTGGGCCGTGGCTGGTGTTTCGGCTTCGGCCTGTTTGGTGCCGGCACCAGCTGGATCTACTACAGCATCCACCACTTCGGCGGCGCTTCGGTGCTGCTGGCGGGGTTTCTGATGCTGCTGTTCACCGCCGCCATCGCCTGGTTCTTTGCCCTGCCCGCCTGGCTATGGGCGGGCTGGTTGCGCCGTAACGAAGCACCACTGGCGGATGCATTGACGTTCGCCGCGTTGTGGGTCGGCCAGGAAGCCTTTCGTGGCTGGTTCCTTACCGGCTTCCCGTGGTTGTACTCCGGTTACAGTCAACTCGATGGGCCGTTGACCGGCCTCGCGCCATTGGGTGGGATGTGGCTGATTTCCTTCGCCCTCGCGCTCACTGCCGCATTGCTGTGCAACCTGCCGCGCCTGCTGGCCAGCAAGCGCAATGCCTTCATCGGCGCGGGCCTGTTATTGCTGGTTGCGCCCTGGGCGATTGGCCTGGCACTCAAGCATCACGCCTGGACATCACCGTCTGGTGCGCCCCTGAGCGTGGCTGCGATTCAGGGCAACGTCGAGCAAAGCATGAAGTGGGACCCGGACCAGCTCAATGCACAGTTGGCGCTGTACCGCGACATGAGCCTGAGTTCCAAGCGCGTCGACCTGCTGGTCTGGCCGGAAACTGCCGTGCCGGTGCTCAAGGAGTCCGTGGAGGGCTACCTGGGCATGATGGGCAAGTTTGCCGCCGACCGGGACAGCGCGTTGATCACCGGGGTACCGATTCGCCAGGAAGTGCACCACCAGAAGCGCTACTTCAACGGCATCACCGTGGTCGGCGAAGGCGACGGCACCTACCTCAAGCAAAAACTGGTGCCGTTTGGCGAGTACGTGCCGCTGCAGGACATGCTGCGCGGGCTGATTGCCTTCTTCGACCTGCCCATGTCGGACTTCGCCCGCGGCCCTTCTGACCAGGCCATGCTGCAGGCCAAGGGTTATCAGATTGCGCCGTTCATTTGCTATGAAGTGGTGTACCCCGAATTCGCCGCCGGCCTGTCGGCCCAGAGCGACCTGCTGCTGACCATCAGCAACGACACCTGGTTTGGCCGCTCCATCGGCCCGCTGCAGCACCTGCAAATGGCGCAGATGCGTGCCCTGGAAGCTGGCCGCTGGATGATCCGCGCCACCAACAACGGCGTGACCGGGCTGATCAATCCGTTTGGGCAGATCACCGCGCAGATCCCGCAGTTCGAGCGTGGCATTCTCTATGGAGAGGTGGTGCCGATGCATAACCTTACGCCGTACCTGCAATGGCGTTCGTGGCCGTTGATCATTGTGTGTGTGCTGCTCTTTGGCTGGGCGCTGTTGGCGGCTCGGATGGCCAAAACGGTCTGACCTGTGGGAGCTGGCTTGCCTGCTCCCACAATTGATCTCCTGTGTTACACCTATCGGTAGAACAACCGATACCCCACCTGCCCCACCGCTTCATTGATCAACTGCCCGCTTTGCCACACCGCCTTGACCTCCGGCATCCAGCCACCCAGCGGTCGGCCATGGTCGACACCCAAAAAACCCACCGGCCCCGGCACCACGGTGAAGCCGGCCTTTTCAAAACTCCACACCGAACGCGGCATGTGCCAGGCCTGGGTCACTACCACTACACGCTTGAAGCCTTGCGGCAACAAAATCTCGGCGCTCATCTGGGCGTTTTCCCAGGTAGTGCGGCTGCGCTCTTCTTTCCAGCGCACGGTGACACCGAAGTCATCCTGCATCGACACGACCATCAGCTCGGCCTCACTGGGCGGCGTGCCGTAGTGCAAGCCGCCGCTGGTCAGCACTGGCAAACCGGATGCCTTGGCCAGCCGCGCGGCAAAACGCTCACGTTCCAGGCCAATACCGGTGGGCTGGTCGCTGCCCCACGCGATATCTCCACGCTCGCGCCCCGAGCCCAGCACCACAATCGCATCGGCACGCTGGGCCAGGGTGGCCCAGTCTTCCCGGGCCAAAGGCGGCTCTGTCTCCAGCGCACGGGCACCCCATTGCACCATCACTGGCAGGCTGATCAACCACATCCCGCCCAGCCCGAGGGCAAAGCACAAGCCCGCCAGGCGCGGACGGCTGCGGCGAAACCACCAGGCACACGCCAACAACAGCAGAAAAATACCGGGAGGCAACAACAGTTGTTTAATGAAGTAACGAAAAGGCATCGGGCATCTCCAAAGATGCCCGAAGCCTAGATGCATCGGGGTTTTGCAACAATCCTTACCGACAACATTTTGATAATGCTAACGGATAACGCGGGGCTCACTTGCACCGCACGGACCGGAAGTTCTCTGGCCCGCGGCCGGTCGCCAGGTCTTTGAGCCAGATGACCTTGGCCGAATGAGCAGGCGGGGAAGCCTGCCCATGGGGGGCGCGGTTGTGATTCAACGCCAGATAGTTCTTGATCAATTCAAGCTCCGCCTGGCTCAAGCCTCGCAACTCCAGCTCCAGAGGCCGTTCATCACGCAATCGGCCTGCGGTTCTTGCGGCATCCAATGCCCGACCCAAACGGTCGATCAATCCTTCATACAACTGCGGTTTCGTTAAAGTTCGCTGCGATTCAACCATCCCCTCACCTCATTGAAGAAATACTTGCTCCCCACTAAACAGCGTAGCCCCCGTTGCTGCGCCTGCCCGGTGCCGCGACAGACGGCCCTTGGCGCGCAATCAGGGTTTCCCTCGATAGAGTGGGGTCATGTATGCTACGGCGCTTCCTGTAACTCCACTTCCCGCAGGGTTTGGGCACGGACGCGCCGCTTCTTGGTGTCGAACAACCCGGACAGTGCACCGAAGAGGATTAGGCCACCCCTATCCAGTTCAAAAGTAGCCATGCACGAACAATATCAGCCCCGTGAAATAGAAAATGCCGCCCAAACCTTCTGGGACGAGCAAAAGTCCTTTGAAGTCAGTGAACAGCCAGGCAAGGAGACTTACTACTGCCTATCGATGTTCCCTTACCCCAGCGGCAAGCTACACATGGGGCACGTGCGCAACTACACCATCGGCGACGTGATTTCGCGCTACCAGCGCATGCTCGGCAAGAACGTGTTGCAACCCATGGGTTGGGACGCCTTCGGCATGCCGGCAGAAAACGCCGCGATGAAAAACAACGTGGCGCCCGCCAAGTGGACCTACGAAAACATCGCCTACATGAAGACCCAGCTGCGCAGCCTGGGCCTGGCGGTGGACTGGTCCCGCGAGGTCACCACCTGCAAGCCGGATTACTACCGCTGGGAACAATGGCTGTTCACGCGCCTGTTCGAAAAAGGTGTGATCTACAAAAAAAGCGGCACCGTGAACTGGGACCCGATCGACCAGACCGTACTGGCCAACGAACAGGTCATCGACGGTCGCGGCTGGCGTTCCGGCGCGCTGATCGAGAAGCGCGAAATCCCGATGTACTACTTCAAGATCACCGCCTACGCGGATGAACTGTTGTCGAGCCTTGACGATCTGCCGGGCTGGCCTGAACAGGTCAAGACCATGCAGCGCAACTGGATCGGCAAATCCAAGGGCATGGAAGTGCAGTTCCCGTACAACGTCGACTCCATCGGCGAAGCCGGCGCACTCAAGGTGTTCACCACCCGCCCCGACACCCTGATGGGCGCGACCTACGTCGCCGTGGCCGCCGAACACCCGCTGGCCACCCAGGCCGCACAGAACAACCCTGAGCTGCAGGCGTTCATCGCTGAATGCAAAGGCGGCAGCGTGGCCGAAGCCGACGTCGCCACCCAGGAGAAAAAAGGCCTGCCAACCGGCCTGTTCGTCGAGCACCCGTTGACCGGCGAGAAACTGCCGGTTTGGGTCGCCAACTACGTATTGATGCACTACGGCGATGGCGCCGTCATGGCCGTGCCGGCCCACGACGAGCGCGATTTCGAATTCGCCACCAAGTACAGCCTGCCTATCAAGTCGGTCGTGCGCACCAGCTCGGGTGATACCAACCCCGCTCCGTGGCAAGACGCCTACGGCGAGCACGGCACGCTGATCAACTCCGGCGAATTCGACGGCCTGGACTTCCAGGGCGCGTTCGACGCCATGGAAGTCGCGCTGATCAAGAAAAACCTCGGTGCCTCGCGCACCCAGTTCCGTCTGCGTGACTGGGGCATCAGCCGCCAGCGCTACTGGGGTTGCCCGATCCCGATCATCCACTGCCAAACCTGCGGCGACGTGCCGGTACCGGAAGACCAACTGCCGGTCGTGCTGCCAGAAGACGTGGTGCCGGATGGTGCTGGCTCGCCGTTGGCGCGCATGCCCGAGTTCTACGAGTGCAGCTGCCCTAAATGCGGCGCGCCGGCCAAGCGTGAAACCGACACCATGGACACCTTCGTCGAGTCCTCGTGGTATTACGCTCGTTATGCCTCACCGCACTATGAAGGCGGCCTGGTGGAGAAATCCGCAGCCGACCATTGGTTGCCAGTGGATCAGTACATCGGTGGCATCGAACACGCCATCCTCCACCTGCTGTACGCGCGTTTCTTCCACAAGCTGATGCGTGACGAAGGCCTGGTGAGCTCCGATGAGCCATTCAAGAACCTGCTGACCCAGGGCATGGTGATCGCCGACACTTACTATCGCCGCGAAGCCAACGGCGCCTACACCTGGTTCAACCCGGCGGATGTCGAGCTTGAGCGTGACAGCAAGGCCAAGGTCATCAGCGCCAAGTTGAAAGCCGACGGCCTGCCGGTGGAAATCGGTGGCACCGAGAAGATGGCCAAATCCAAGAACAACGGCGTCGACCCACAGTCGATGATCGATCAGTTCGGCGCCGACACCTGCCGCCTGTTCATGATGTTCGCCTCGCCGCCTGACATGAGCGCCGAATGGTCCGACTCGGGCGTCGAAGGCTCGCACCGTTTCCTCAAGCGTGTCTGGCGCCTGGCCCACGCTCATGTCAGCCAGGGCCTGCCGGGCAAGCTGGATATCGGCGCGTTGAACGACGAGCAGAAAGCCGTTCGCCGCAGCATCCACCTGGCTATCCGCCAGGCCAGCCAGGACGTTGGGCAGAACCACAAATTCAACACCGCCATCGCCCAGGTGATGACGCTGATGAACGTGTTGGAAAAAGCCTCGCAGGCGACCGAACAAGATCGTGCGCTGATCCAGGAAGGCCTGGAAACAGTTACCCTGTTGCTCGCGCCGATCACGCCGCACATCAGCCATGAACTGTGGAGCCGTCTGGGCCACAGCGGTGCCGTCATCGATGCCGCCTGGCCGGTGCAGGATGACAGCGCCCTGGTACAAGACACGCTGCAACTGGTCATCCAGGTTAACGGTAAACTGCGTGGCCAGATCGACATGCCGGCCAGCGCCAGCCGTGAAGAGGTTGAAGCAGCTGCACGTATCAATGAGAACGTGCTGCGCTTTACCGAAGGTCTGACCATCCGCAAGGTGATCGTGGTGCCCGGCAAACTGGTCAATATCGTCGCCAGCTAAATCGGATCGGGCGCGGGGCTTGGCCCCGCGCCGAACTAAACCTTTAGGGCCCGATAAGGCCCACCTGGTTTCAAGGGGAGCAACAAAATGATCAAACGCAATCTGCTGGTTATGGGCCTTGCCGTGCTGTTGAGCGCTTGCGGCTTCCAGCTGCGCGGCACCGGCACCAATGAGCTGTCGCTCAAGGAACTCGACGTCAGCGCCCGCAACGCCTACGGCGAAACCGTCACCCAGCTGCGCCAGACCCTGGAAAACAGCGGTGTGCACGTGTACAACGGCGCAACCTACAAACTGATCCTGACGGATGAGCGAGAAACCCAGCGCAATATCAGCTACGCCAGTGCTGGCCGTGCGTCCGACGTCGAGCTGAACACAGCGCTGATGTTCGAAATACAAGGCCGTGATCAGTTGCCGTTGATGGGTGACAAGATTCAGGTGCAGAAAGTGGTGAGCCACGATGGCAACAACCTGGTGGGTTCGGACTCCGAGACCATCCAGGTGCGCAAGGAAATGCGTCGTGAGCTGATCCAGCGCATGATGACTCGCCTGCAAATGCTCACCCCGGAAAAACTGGCTGAGCTGCAGCAAGTGGCCGATAACAAGGCCAAGGCTGACGCCGACGCCCTGAAAGCTGCGCAGGAATATGAAGACAACACACCGAAACAGTCGCCTGTTGAAGTCCCTGTCGAGTAAGCCAGACGGGGCGCCCCTGGCGCCCCGTTCGCCCCGCCTATGAAACTTGCCCCCGCCCAACTCGCCAAGCACCTGCAAGGTGGCCTTGCGCCTGTCTATATCGTCAGCGGTGATGACCCGCTGCTGTGCCAGGAAGCGGCCGACGCTATTCGCACCGCCGCACGCCAACAAGGCTTCGATGAACGCCAGGTCTTCAGCGCCGACGCCAGTTTCGACTGGGGCACGCTGCTGCAAGCTGGCGCGAGCATGTCGCTGTTTGCCGAGAAACGCCTGCTGGAACTGCGCCTGCCCTCGGGCAAGCCGGGCGATAAAGGCGCGGCGGCCTTGATGGAGTACTGCTCGCGCCCCGCCGAAGACACCGTGTTGCTGGTCAGCCTGCCCAAGCTCGACGGCAGCGCGCAGAAAACCAAGTGGGGCAAGGCCCTGATTGAAGGTCCACAGACTCAGTTCATCCAGATCTGGCCGGTGGACAGCAACCAGTTGCCGCAGTGGATTCGTCAGCGCCTGTCGCAATCAGGGCTCGCAGCGACACAGGATGCCGTGGAGCTGATCGCCGCTCGGGTCGAGGGCAACCTGCTTGCCGCCGCCCAGGAGATCGAAAAGCTCAAGCTGATGGCTGAAGACGGGCAGATCACCGTCGAAACCGTGCAAGGCGCAGTGGCCGATAGCGCGCGCTTTGATGTGTTCGGCCTGGTGGACGCCATCCTCAACGGCGAACCCGCCCACGCCCTGCGCATGCTCGAAGGCCTGCGCGGCGAAGGGGTGGAACCACCGGTGATTCTCTGGGCCCTGGCCCGTGAGCTGCGCGTGTTGGCGAACATTGCCCTGCAATATAGCCAGGGCACACCGCTGGACAAATGCTTCAGCCAGGCCCGGCCACCGGTGTGGGACAAGCGCAAACCCCTGATGAGCAAAGCCCTGCAACGGCACTCGGCGCAACGCTGGGCGCAACTGTTGCTGGAAGCGCAGCGCATCGATGCACAGATCAAAGGCCAGGCGGCCGGCTCGCCGTGGATGAGCCTGAGCCGTCTGTCGCTGTTGATGGCCGGCCAGCGCCTGGCGTTGCCTGCCGAATAATCTCCCTCTGCACAACACCACAAAACCCTGTGGGAGCTGGCTTGCCTGCGATGGCGATGGGGCCAGTTGCTCCTGATACAGCTCTGTAGCGCTCAACGGTAACCACGATGCGAAGCGAGCCGCTCTTGATCTTGCTCTTGCTCTTGCTCTGCTTTTGATCTTAAGCGCCCCGTTAAACCACGCTGGCCGAACGCAGGCTTGAATTCGTGGGTAACCCGGCAGGACGCCGGGTTAGCCGCCCCGCGCCATGGATGGCGCGTGGCGGCGGCCCACGGATTCAAGCCTGCGTTCGGGCACACCGAGCCCAAGCGAGGTGCCGAGTGGTGGGGCGAGGACCTTTTGGTTACTTTTGGGTCCTTCCAAAAGTAACCCGCTGTCAGAGCGGAACCCTAGGTGGCCGTTACCGCAGCAATGGATATGTACACCATCCAACTGTGTTGACTTTCAGGCCGCCATCGCAGGCAAGCCAGCTCCCACATTTGGATCCTGGGGCGCCAGGGAGATAGGCGCCGGCTGTCAGGCCGTCGCGGGAGCCAGCTCCCACATTGACTCTGCCCATTGCTTATTTGCGACATTTCCCACCTATCGACGGGCTTTACAGCCGGCCCACTTCGGCAGATGATTTGCACCGCTGCATTCCACCCCCAAGCGAGAGAATCCATCATGAGCAAAAAGCCATCCAAGCATGGCCCCAACAAAGCCAAATCCATCATCGCCCAGCCACTGTTCCGCAGCCGTCAGGAACGCGCCGGCAAGGGCAAAGGCAGCTACCGCCGCGAAGCCTTCCAGTCTAATAGCTGGGAGGCTTCTTACTTTCTGGCTGCCTGAAGGCAAGCGCCCCTCTGGCATGATAAGGTCTGTACCTGATTTGTAACCCCCTGGACCTGTGCATGCCCTCTCGTCTTTCTCGTCATTGGCACCTACGCCAATTGATCGCTGCCTCCAGCCTCATTCTGCTCGTCGCCTGCGCCGAAAAACCTACCGCTGCGGACGCTCAACCCCTGCCCAAGCTCCAGACGGCCCCGGCTATCGCGCCTGCCGTGGTGGCCCCGTTGGCGGTGGACAATCTCGATATCCAGCCGACCCAGACCTTTGCCGAATGGCAAGCTGGCTTCCGTGCTCAAGCGCTGCAAGCCGGGATCACTGCGGCCGTGTTCGATAACGCTTTTGCCGGCGTCACCCCTGATATGGCGGTGATTCGCGCCGACCGCAGCCAACCGGAATTCTCCCGCCCGGTGTGGGAATACCTCGACGGTGCACTGTCGCCGGTGCGCGTGCGCAATGGCCAGGCACTGCTGGTCAAGTACGCCGATATTCTGCAAAGCATCGAGCAACGCTATGGCGTCGACCGCCAGGCGCTGGTCTCGGTGTGGGGCATGGAGAGCAACTTCGGCGCTTTCCAGGGCAATAACTCGGTGATCCGCTCCCTGGCCACCCTGGCCTATGAAGGACGTCGTCCGGCCTTTGCGCAAGCGCAGTTGCTGGCAGCGCTGCAGATCATCCAGCATGGCGATATTCAGGCCGACCAGATGAAAGGTTCCTGGGCCGGGGCGATGGGCCAGACCCAGTTCATCCCGACCACCTACAACACCCATGCCGTGGACTTCGACGGTGACGGTCGCCGCGATATCTGGAACAGCCCGTCCGACGCCCTCGCCTCCACCGCGCATTACCTGCAAAGCTCGGGGTGGCAGAAAGGCCAGCCATGGGGCGTTGAAGTGCAGCCGCTACCGTCGGGCTTCGACTACAGCCTGGCCGATGGCGGCGTGCGCAAGACCGTGGCGCAATGGTTGCAGCTGGGCATCCAACTCCCCCCTGGCGTGAGCCTGCCGGCCAATGTCGACCAGTTGTCCGCCGCCCTGCTGTTACCGGCCGGCTACCGTGGCCCGGCATTCCTGGTATTGGATAACTTCCGCGCGATCCTCAAGTACAACAATTCGTCGTCCTATGCACTGGCGGTTGGCTTGCTGTCGGAGCGATTTGGCGGCGGCGGTGTGATTCGGGGCAGTTGGCCAAAAGATGAGCTGCCACTGAGCCGTTCGCAACGCATTGACCTGCAGACGGCGCTCAGCGCCAAAGGGTATGACGCGGGCAATGCCGACGGGATTATTGGCGCCAACACGCGCAAGGCGATTCGGGCTGCACAGCAGGCGCTGGGCTGGCCGGCGGATGGGTATCCGACGGTGAAGTTGCTGGAATCGCTGCAGGGTCAGTAAACCGCGACCACCGCCATCGCAGGCAAGCCAGCTCCCACACTTGGAATGCATTTCAAAATGTGGGAGGGGGCTTGCTCCCGATAGGCCCTGATAAGCGATAACTATCTCAAGCCTTGAACACTACATCCTGCTCCAACACCACCCGCTGCTCCCCCGCATCCAGGCGCACCAAGGCGCCCATCGGCAATGTCAGGTTCGGGTCGCAATGCCCACTGCGCCAGCCTGCCAGCACTGGAATGCACAGCGGCTCAAAGGTCTGCTTCAGCAGATGCGCCAACGCCGCGCTATCCACACCGGCCACATCCCCTACCAGCACACCGGCGACCTGAGCCAGCTTGCCAGCCAAGCGCAGGTGAGTCAGCAATCGGTCGATGCGATAGAGCGGTTCGTTGACGTCTTCGATAAACAGGATGATGCCGTCAGCGTCTATTTCGTACGGCGTGCCCATGACCGCGGCGATCATCGACAAGTTACCGCCCAGCAAGCGCCCACAAGCCACACCCGGCTCGATTGTGGTCAGCGGGTAGGCCATCGGGTGCGGCAGCACACTGCCGGCGCCCCGTTGGCCACGCAGCAGGCTGAACAAGGAGGACTCGGTGGGTGGCTGTTTGCCGCCGAGCAGGTCGGCGTTGAGCATTGGGCCGTGAAAGGTCACGAAGCCGGCATAACGATTGATCGCCAGGTGCAAGGCGGTGATATCGCTGTAGCCCACGAACGGCTTGGGATTGGCGCGTAGCAGGTCGAAGTCCACGGCATCCAGCAAACGGGGCGTGCCATAGCCGCCACGCAGGCAGAGGATGGCATCGATGTCGGGGTTGGCGAAGGCGGCATGCAAATCGCGCAGGCGCACTTCATCGCTACCGGCCAGGTAGCCGTCGCGCTCGTGTACACCAGGGAAAATGTGCAGGTCGTAGCCACGGGCACGCATCCATTGCCGGGCTTTTTCAACATCCAGCGCGGCGGGGCCGGCGGGGGCGATCAGGCCGAGGGTGCCTTCGGGACGCAGTGCAGGTACGGCGGCGGTCATCCATGGTTCTCCCTATATGACGCAGAACGAAATGTGGGAGCTGGCTTGCCTGCGATGCAAGCGCCTCGGTGCATCAGTGACACCGAGGTGATGCTATCGCAGGCAAGCCAGCTCCCACACAAGCCCGCATTTCACATTGATCCTGGAGCGGCTTACGAAACCAGGCTCGCCTTGACCAGCTTGGCCTGCTCATCGGCGTGGTACGAAGACCGCACCAACGGGCCCGAGGCCACGTTCTTGAAGCCCATCTTGTAGCCTTCCTCGGCGAACCAGGCGAAGGTGTCCGGGTGCACGAAGCGCTGCACCGGCAAGTGGCTGCGGGACGGTTGCAGGTACTGACCCAGGGTCAGCATGTCGATGTCGTGTTCGCGCATGCGCTTCATGACTTCGATGACTTCTTCGTCGGTTTCACCCAGGCCCAGCATCAAGCCGGACTTGGTCGGGATGTGCGGCATCATCTGCTTGAATTTCTGCAGCAGGGTCAGCGACCACTGGTAGTCCGAACCCGGGCGCGCCGCCTTGTACAGGCGCGGCACGGTTTCCAGGTTATGGTTGAACACATCCGGCGGCTCGGCAGCGGTGATTTCCAGGGCGACGTCCATACGGCCACGGTAGTCCGGCACCAGGGTTTCGAGCATCACGTTGGGCGACAGCTTGCGGATCTCGCGGATGCAGTCGGCAAAGTGCTGGGCACCGCCGTCACGCAGGTCGTCGCGGTCCACGGAGGTGATCACCACATACTTGAGCTTCAGGTCGGCGATGGCGATGGCCAGGCTTTCTGGCTCATTGACGTCCAACGGCTTCGGACGGCCGTGGCCGACGTCGCAGAACGGGCAGCGACGGGTGCAGATGTCACCCATGATCATGAACGTGGCGGTGCCGCCAGAGAAGCACTCGCCCAGGTTCGGGCAGGAGGCTTCTTCGCATACGCTGTGCAACTTGTGTTTGCGCAGCAGCGACTTGATACGGTCGACTTCCGGCGAAACCGGGATGCGCACGCGAATCCAGTCGGGTTTCTTCGGCAGTTCGGTGGTCGGGATGATCTTGACCGGGATGCGTGCAACCTTCTCGGCGCCGCGCAGCTTGACGCCGGCTTCCACCTTGGCACGCGGGGCCGGGGCTGGACGCTCAGTGATGTCCAGCGTCGGGATCATGGTTTGCACAACATCAGTAGTCATATCAATCGATTCCGCCCGTCAGGGTCGTCTGCTCTGCATAGTCGAGGTGTTTGACGAGCTGCGCGCGCAGCCGGGCACTTACCTCGGCAAATTCTATGGATGTTGCATGGTCACTCAACTGGGTCATCGCAAGCCCGGCGTAACCGCACGGGTTGATTCGCCGGAACGGCGCCAGGTCCATGTCCACATTCAAGGCCAGGCCATGAAAGGAACAACCGTGGCGAATGCGCAGCCCCAAGGAGGCGATTTTCGCGCCATCCACGTATACACCCGGTGCATCGGGCTTGGCCACGGCGGTCACGCCGTAACTGGCCAACAGCTCGATCAGGCACGTCTCCATGCGGCTGACCAGGTCGCGCACGCCAAACCCCAGCTTGCGCACGTCCAGCAGCAGGTAGGCCACCAGTTGACCGGGCCCATGGTAAGTCACTTGACCCCCTCGGTCGACCTGCACCACCGGAATATCACCCGGCAGCAGCAAGTGCTCGGCCTTGCCGGCCTGGCCCTGGGTGAATACCGGCGGGTGTTCCACCAGCCAGATTTCATCCGGGGCCGAAGTGCCGCGCTCATTGGTAAAGCGCTGCATGGCATGCCAGACCGGCTCGTATGCCATCCGGCCGAGCTCGCGAAAGCCCAGGACTTGCGACATCACAGCACCATATGCACGAAGCCGGTGGCTCGCAGTTCGCTGTTGATGTTGTAGAGCTGGTCTTGATCGGTCGCAACGATGTGCAACTGGATCGTGGTGTACTTGCCGGTGGAGCTTTGGCGCTCGTCCACGCGGTTGTCGTTGATCGTCGCGTGCTTCCTGACGATCTCGAGAATCTTGTCCTTGCGGCCGACACCGGTATCGCTGATCACCTTGACGGGATAATCCGTAACAGGGAATTCGATCTTTGGCGCCTTTACTTCTACGTCTTTATCGGTCATGGCAGAACAGCCTCGTAAGCGCTAAGCCGTGGCGACGGGCAAAGCCCCGCGCTGGATCAACGCGGGGCTTTGCAGGTGCACACAATCAGTTGAACAAGCCGTAGAAGAATAGACGGATGCTATCCCATACGCGGCGGAAGATACCACCTTCCTCGACAGCGTCCAGCGCGATCAGGTCGGCGCTGTGCACCACCTTGTCGTCCAGCTTCACTTCGACCTTGCCGATCACATCACCCTTGGCGATTGGCGCAACCAATTGCGGGTTCAGGGTCATGCTGGCGGCGAGCTTTTTGAGCTGGCCTTTAGGCATGGTCAGGGTCAGGTCGTCGGCCAGGCCGGCCTTGACTTGCGAGGTTGCGCCCTTCCAAACCGGTGCAGTCGCCAGCTCAGCACCCTTCTGGTAGAAGGTCTGGGTTTCGAAGAAGCGGAAGCCGTAAGTCAGCAGTTTTTGCGTCTCGGCCGCACGGGCCTGCTCGCTGTTGGTACCGAATACTACGGCGATCAGGCGCTGGCCATCACGTACGGCGGACGACACCATGCAGTAGCCGGCTTCGTCGGTGTGGCCGGTCTTCAGGCCATCGACGGTCTTGTCGCGCCACAGCAACAGGTTGCGGTTAGGCTGCTTGATGTTGTTCCAGAAGAATTCCTTCTGGGAGTAGATCGCGTAGTGCACCGGGTCAACGCGGATGATGGCGCGCGCCAGGATCGCCATGTCGTGAGCCGACGAATAGTGCTCTGGGTTCGGCAGGCCAGTCGGGTTCATGAAGTGGCTGTTGGTCATGCCCAACTCGCCGGCGGTTTTGTTCATCATGTCGGCGAAGGCGTCTTCGCTGCCGGCGATGTGCTCGGCCAGGGCGACGCTGGCGTCGTTACCGGACTGGATGATGATGCCGTGCAGCAGGTCGCTCACGGTGACTTGCGAACCCACCTTGATGAACATCCGCGAACCACCGGTACGCCAGGCGTTTTCGCTGACGGTAACCGGGTCGTTTTCGCCGATCTGGCCGCGACGGATTTCCAGGGTCGCGATGTAGGCGGTCATCAGCTTGGTCAGGCTGGCAGGCGGCAGGCGTACATCACCGCCGCTTTCGACCAGCACGTTGCCACTGGCGGCGTCCATGAGGACCCACGACTTGGCGGCCAGTTGCGGGGAGGCCGGCACCATTTCAACCGCCCAGGCGGCTGGGGTGATGATCAGCGAGATAAGCAGGCACGTACGTTTGGCTAAGGTGGTGATGTTCATCCGTCTCTCGAAATTGCTTATGGAAACTTGCCCTCGCGGGCAAAACTATTCAGACAGCCCGCTTCCAGACTGTCACGTGTTCGGTTGCCCGCTCACCCCTTGCCCCTGGGTTTTTATTGTTCAACGAGCCAACAACCAGGGTTCAAGCGCGCATGCGCGTCTGAGCCATCAATCCGTTACTGCTTATTCTGCGGTGACCACGCTGGGTTGCCCCAGGTTGGCCAGGCGCACACTGTTCTGCACTTGCGCCACCTCGCTCGGCGAGCCGATAGGGCCCATGCGTACACGGTGCAAGGTTTGCTGGTTACGCACGATGGAACTGATGAAGACCGGCGCGTTGACCATGCCGCTGAGCTTGGACCTTAACAGTTCTGCCGCATCCGGGTTGGCGAAAGCGCCGACCTGCAGGTATTGCCCACCGGCCATGGAGGCGCCCGCTGCCGCGTGAGGCACCACCACGGTATCAGGCGCATGCTGCGCAGGTGGCGGGGTCCATTGCTCGATCTTGCCGGTGGAGGCCGTCACTTGCGGTTGCGGGGTTGGCGGTTCGTTGAGCATCAATGGCGCGGGTTTGCCACGCTGGGCCCAATACTGCGCCGGATCGATGCCTTCGACCTTGACCCGTGCGGTGCCGGTTTCGGCATAACCGAGTTTCTTGGCGGCCGCGTAGGACAAGTCGATGATCCGGTCCGAATAGAACGGCCCACGATCATTGACCCGCAGGATCACGGTGCGATTGTTGTCCAGGTTGGTCACGCGCACATAGCTGGGCAGCGGCAGGGTCTTGTGGGCCGCGCTCATGCCATACAGGTCATACACTTCGCCGTTGGCGGTGTTCTGGCCATGGAACTTGGTGCCGTACCAGGACGCGGTGCCCGACTGCACGTAAGTCTTGGATTCCTGCAGCGGGAAGTAATTCTTGCCCAGCACGGTATAGGGGTTGGCCTTGTACGGGCCGGTGTGCAGCGTCGGCGTGGCGTCCGGGATCTTCGACACATCCACATCCCACCACGGCGCGCCATCTTTGTGCGCACGGTTGATGTCCAGGCCCGGCTGGGCGCGCACCACCGCACCGCCCGCCTTCTTGGCCGGCGCACGGTTAGGGGTGGTGGAACAACTGGCTACCAACAAGGACAACGCGGCGAACGCCACCAGCTTGAGCGGTTTTTTGAACGGCGATACCCGCATTACTTGTTGCCCCGTGCTTGAACCAGCTCATCTGACAGCTGATGCACGGCCATGGCGTACATCACACTGCGGTTATAACGCGTGATTGCGTAGAAATTCTTCAGGCCCATCCAGTATTCAGGGCCATTTGCGCCTTCCAGGCGGAATGCCGTCACCGGCATGTCGTCGCGTGGCGCATTCTGACTCGACCAGCCCAGCGCTCGCAACTCCCCGACGGTCTTGACCGGTTCGATACCTTGGGTCAGGCCCTCGTCGGCGCGCTCGCCCGTGACATCGGCGCGGATAACCACCGGCTCGCCGGCGACCCAACCGTGGCGCTTGAAGTAGCTGGCCACGCTGCCGATGGCATCGTCGGGGTTGCTCCAGATATTGATGTGCCCGTCACCGTCGAAATCCACCGCATAGGCGCGAAAGCTGCTCGGCATGAACTGCGGCAAGCCCATCGCCCCGGCGTAGGAGCCCTTGAGGCTCAGCGGGTCGACCTGCTCTTCGCGGGCCAGCAACAGGAATTCGCGCAGTTCCTTGCGGAAGAACTCGGCGCGGGGCGGGTAATCGAAGCCCAGTGTCGACAAGGCGTCGATCACCCGGTAGCTGCCAGTGTTGCGCCCATAGAAGGTTTCGATGCCGATGATTGAGACGATCACCTGCGCCGGCACGCCGTACTCCTGCTCGGCGCGGGCCAGTACCGCCTCGTGCTGGCGCCAGAAATCCACACCACGGGCGATGCGCGCATCAGTGAGGAACATCGGGCGATAGTCCTTCCACTGCTTCACACGTTCGGCGGGCCGGGAAATGGCGTCGAGGATCGCCTGCTTTTTCTGGGCTTCGCGGAACACGCCCATCAGTTGCTCGCCGGCAAAACCGTAGTCGCGGGTCAGCTCACCGACAAATTCGGCAACCTGGGGAGAGCCATCGTAGTCACCGGCCTGCGCCTCTTGCGTTGCACCCAGCAGCCCGATCAGGCCCATCCAGGTCGCATGCCGAGTCGCCCAGCCGCGCATTACTTGCATTGACATCTTCACCTTATTCAAACCTGTGCGATCCACTTGCGATGCGTATGAATCGACATCAAAACCCCAAACGCTGACAGCAATGTCACCAGCGAAGTTCCGCCGTAGCTAATGAATGGCAACGGCACCCCAACCACCGGCAGCAGGCCACTGACCATACCGATGTTGACGAAAACGTAAACAAAAAAAGTCATGGTCAGGCTGCCGGCGAGTAATTTGCCGAACAGCGTTTGCGCCTGGGCAGTGATCACCAGGCCGCGACCAATCAACAGCAGATAAATCAGCAACAACGCGCAAATGCCCACCAGGCCGAACTCTTCGCCCATCACCGCGATGATGAAGTCGGTGTGGCTCTCGGGCAAGAAGTCCAGGTGAGACTGGGTGCCCAGCAACCATCCCTTGCCAAATACCCCGCCGGAACCGATGGCCGCCTTGGATTGGATGATGTTCCAGCCAGTACCCAGCGGGTCGCTCTCCGGGTCGAGGAACGTCAGGATCCGTTGCTTCTGGTAGTCGTGCATGAAGAAGAACCACATGGCCACGGCCACGGGCACGGCGGCTGCCAGCACGCTGAGGATCCAGCGCCAGCGCAGGCCACCCATGAACAATACGAACGCGCCACCGGCGAGGATCAGCAACGAGGTGCCAAGGTCCGGCTGGCGCACGATCAACACAAAGGGCACGCCGATCAGGATCAGGCTGATCGCCACGTGCTTGAGCTGCGGCGGCAAGGTGCGCTTGGACAGGTACCAGGCAATGGTGGCGGGCATCAGGATCTTCATGAATTCCGACGGTTGGAAGCGAATCACCCCGGGGATGTTGATCCAGCGTGTGGCGCCCATGGCGTTGTGGCCCATGACGTCCACCACCACCAGCAACAACACGCCGGCGACATACCCCAAAGGCACCCAGCGCGCCATGAAACGCGGCTCCAGTTGGGCGATGACCACCATCGACAGCAGGCCCAGGCCAAACGAGGACGCCTGCTTGATCAGCAGGTCCCAGTTCTTGCCGCTGGCCGAATACAGCACGAACAGGCTGCCGGCTGCCAGGGTCAGCAGCAGGATCAGCAGGGGGCCATCAATGTGCATGCGTTGCAGCAACGTCGCACGGCGACGCATCACATCTTCGCTGGAGAGGATGCGGTCAAAATTACTCTTCACGGGCCGTAACCTCGGGGCTTGAAGGGGGGCCGCCATACTCGGGCTTGAGCCGGCCATCGTCGGCCAGCAGCCAGGCGTCCATCACCTGGCGTACCACTGGGGCCGCGACGCCGGAGCCGGACTCGCCGTTCTCGACCATCACTGCCACCACGATTTTCGGGTCTTCCGCCGGGGCAAAGCCGACAAACAAGGCGTGGTCGCGGTGGCGTTCCTGGACCTTGGAGCGGTCATACTTTTCGCCCTGTTTGATCGCGACCACCTGGGCCGTACCACTCTTGCCGGCAATGCGGTACTGCGCGCCGACCGCCGCCTTGCGCGCAGTGCCGCGAGCGCCGTGCATCACCTGCTGCATGCCGTGGTTGACCTTGGCCCAGTCGGACGGGTCACGCAGCACGATGTCAGGAATCGGATTGTCGTCCACCGGCTTTTCGCCTTCGATGGTTCTGGCCAGGTGCGGTCGGTTCCACACGCCTTTGTTCGCCACCAGCGCCGTGGCCTGGGCCAGTTGCAGCGGAGTGGCCTGCATATAGCCCTGGCCGATACCCAGGATCAGGGTTTCGCCGGGGAACCACGCCTGGCGGCGGGTCGCACGCTTCCACTCCCGCGACGGCATCAGGCCGGGGGATTCTTCGAACATGTCCAGGGAGACTTTCTGACCGAGGCCGAACTTGCCCATGTAGGCAGACAGCCGATCAATTCCCAGTTTATGGGCCAGGTCGTAAAAATAGGTGTCGTTGGAGCGCATGATCGCGGTGTCCAGGTCGACATAGCCGTCACCGGAGCGGTTCCAGTTACGGTACTTGTGGTCGTAGTTGGGCAGCATGTAGTAGCCAGGGTCGTACACCCGGCTTGAGGCCGTGACCACGCCAGCATCCAGGCCGGCAATCGCCACCGCCGGTTTGATGGTCGAGCCCGGTGGGTACAGGCCGCGCAACACACGGTTGAACAGTGGCCGGTCGATGGAATCACGCAGCTCGGCGTAGGCCTTGAAGCTGATGCCAGTCACAAAGGGGTTGGGGTCGAAGCTGGGCTGGCTGACCATCGCCAGCACTTCGCCAGTCTTCGGGTCCAGCGCCACTACGGCACCCCGCCGACCGCCCAGGGCCATCTCGGCAGCTTCCTGCAACTTGATGTCCAGGCTAAGGACAATGTCCTTGCCCGGCACCGGGTCGGTGCGCTTGAGCACGCGCAATACGCGGCCACGCGCATTGGTCTCGACTTCCTCGTTACCTACCTGGCCATGCAACTCGGCCTCGTAGAAACGCTCGATGCCGGTTTTGCCGATATGATGGGTGCCGCTGTAGTTGATCGGGTCGAGGGTTTTCAGCTCTTTCTCGTTGATCCGCCCCATGTAACCAACGGAGTGGGCAAAGTGCGGCCCTTGCGGGTAATGCCGCACCAACTGCGCCACCACTTCCACACCCGGCAGGCGGAACTGGTTCACCGCAATCCGGGCGATCTGCTCTTCGGTCAGCTCGAACAGGATCGGCACCGGCTCGAACGGCCGGCGCCCCTGCCGCATGCGCTTCTCGAAGACGGCCCGGTCTTCCGGCGTCAGTTGCAGCACCTCGACGATGACATCGAGGACCTGCTTCCAATCGCCGGAGCGTTCACGGGTCATGCTCAGGCTGAAGCTGGGCCGGTTATCGGCAACCACTACGCCATTGCGGTCGAAGATCAGCCCACGGGTCGGGGGAATCGGCTGCACATGCACCCGGTTGTTTTCCGACAGCGTGGAGTGATAGTCGTACTGGATCACCTGGAGGAAATACAGCCGCGCAATCAGCACGCACATCAGCACCACCACCAAGACAGCACCGAACACCACCCGCGCGCGTACCAGACGTGCGTCTTTCTCGTGGTCCTTGATGCGGATCGGCTGGGTCATCGGGGGCGGCGCAGACTATTTGTGGTAAGGGTGCCCGGACAGGACTGTCCAGGCGCGATACAGCTGTTCACCGATCAGAATCCTTACCAACGGGTGCGGCAACGTCAGCGCCGACAGCGACCAGCGCTGATCGGCCCGCGCACAGACTTCCGGCGCCAGCCCTTCCGGGCCGCCGACCATGAAATTGACCGTGCGCGAATCCAGGCGCCAGCGATCCAGTTCCACCGCCAGTTGCTCGGTGCTCCAGGGCTTGCCGTGCACTTCAAGGGTGACGATGCGCTCATTGGGGCCGACCTTGGCCAGCATGGCTTCGCCTTCCTGACGGATAAAGCGCGCCACGTCGGCGTTCTTGCCCCGGGTATTGAGCGGTATTTCCACCAGCTCAAGCGACAGCTCAGCGGGCAGACGCTTGGCATATTCGTGCCAGCCTTCTTCCACCCACTTGGGCATGCGTGAACCGACAGCGATCAGACGCAGGCGCACAGCCGTTCCTTATTCCTGGTCTTTGTTGAGCTTGTCGAAGTGCGCGTGGCCCACTTCCGGGCTGTGGTGCTTGCCATCGGCGGCACGGCTCTGCTCGGCGCCTTTCCACAGACGTTCCAGGTCGTAGAACTGGCGAGCGTTGGAGGTCATCATGTGAACGATCACATCGTCCATGTCCAGCAGCACCCAGTCGCTGTCGCCCTTGCCTTCTTCACCCAGTGGCTTGACGCCCTGGGCTTTGACGGCTTCGCGAACCTTGTCCAGCATCGCGCCGATCTGGCGGTTGGAGGTACCGGTGGCGATGATCATGAAGTCGGTGATGCTCTGCTTGTCGCGCACGTCCAGCACCTGGATGTCCTGGGCTTTAACGTCTTCCAGGGCAGCCACGGCGACTTTCACCAGCTCTTCGCCAGCCAATTCCGGGCCGACATGGGCTTCAACCGGCAGCGGCGCGCTTTTGAAGGTGCCTTTGCGCTTAACTTTGCTTACGTCTTTGTTCGTCATATAAAACTCGTTTTGCTCGTATGTTCGGGCGCTTGCTGCACGGTTCGTGCGTTCAAGCGCGCCTTTTCAGTTCGACGCACGGTAAAGCCCGTGCGCATCGATGTAGGCCAGGACCGCGTCAGGCACCAGGAAACGTACCGACTTCCCGCTGGCCAGCAGTTGACGGATCTGGGTGGCGGACACCGCAAGCGGGGTCTGCCAGACGAATGCAATATTCCCGTTCGGCCCGGTCAGGGCCAAGGGGTCACTTACCGACCGCGCGGCCAGCAGGTTGCGCAAGGCATCCGGCGGTTCGCTGTCGGCATCCGGGCGTTGCAAAACCAGGATGTGGCAATGCTGGAGGAGTTCCTCCCAGCGGTGCCAAGAGGGCAGGCCGCAAAATGCGTCCCAGCCCAAAAGCAGAAACAGTGGGTCATCCGCGGCCAATTCGGCGCGCATCAGCTCCAGGGTGTCGATAGTGTAGGACGGTTTATCGCGCTTGAGTTCGCGATCGTCCACCACCAGCGGCGATATACCTTCTACGGCAACACGCACCATTTCCAGGCGTTGCTCGGCGGCCACCTGCGGCGTGTCGCGATGGGGCGGCCGGAAATTGGGCAGCAGGCGCAGCTCATCCAGCGCAAGGGCATCCGCAACTTCGAGGGCACTGCGCAAATGGCCAATGTGCACGGGGTCGAAAGTACCGCCGAGCAGCCCGATGCGTTTAGTCATCAAGTGCGCACATGACCGTCGCCAAACACCACGTACTTCTCACTGGTCAGCCCTTCGAGGCCCACCGGGCCGCGTGCGTGGAGCTTGTCGGTGGAAATACCGATCTCAGCCCCCAGGCCGTACTCGAAGCCGTCGGCAAAACGCGTCGAGGCGTTGACCATCACCGAAGCGGAATCCACTTCGTTGAGGAAACGCCGGGCATCGCTGAAATGCTCGGAAACGATGGCGTCGGTGTGTTTGGAGCCATAGGTATTGATGTGTTCGATGGCCTGGTCCAGGTCGTCGACGATGCGGATCGACAGGATCGGGGCCGTGTACTCGGTGTACCAGTCCTGCTCAGTCGCCTCGATGACGTCCGCGCCCAGCAACGCCCGGGTGCGCTCGCAACCGCGCAGTTCTACCGACTTGTCACGGTAGATGGCAGCCAGCGGCGGCAGCACGCGCTCGGCAATGCCAGCGTGCACCAGCAGGGTTTCCATGGTGTTGCACGGCGCGTAGCGGTGGGTCTTGGCGTTGTCGGCAATGCGGATCGCCTTGTCGAGGTCGGCGGCGATGTCGATGAACACATGGCAGACGCCGTCCAGGTGCTTGATAACTGGCACCTTGGCATCGCGGCTGACGCGCTCGATCAGGCTCTTGCCACCCCGCGGCACGATCACGTCGACGAATTCCGGCATGGTTATCAGCGCGCCCACGGCAGCACGGTCGGTGGTTTCCACCACTTGCACCACTTCAGCCGGTAACTCGGCCACGGCCAGGCCCTGCTGGATGCAGGCGGCGATGGCGCGGTTGGAATTGATCGCTTCGGAACCGCCACGCAGGATGGTGGCGTTGCCTGACTTCAGGCACAGGCTCGCGGCGTCGATGGTCACGTTCGGGCGCGACTCATAGATGATACCGATCACGCCCAGGGGCACGCGCATCTTGCCCACCTGGATGCCGGACGGCAGGTAGCGCATGTCGCGAATTTCACCGATGGGGTCAGGCAGCTTGGCTACCTGACGCAGGCCTTCGATCATGTCGTCGACACGTGCCGGGGTCAGCGCCAGGCGGTCCAGCAGGGCTGGCTCCAGGCCATTAGCGCGCCCATTGGCCAGGTCCAGCTCGTTGGCGGCGGTCAGCTCGGAGCGCGAAGCATCCAGAGCATCGGCAGCCGCCAGCAGCGCACGGTTCTTCTGCGCGGTGCTCGCACGGGCGATCAACCGCGAGGCCTGCCGGGCAGCGCGACCCAGGCGGGTCATGTAGTCAAGAACGGACTCAGTCATGGTCAGGGAGTCTTGGCAAAGAGGAAAGCGGCAGATTATAGCTGTGACGCCGCCCGACTGACAGCGGTGAGGGGCGGATGGTCGAAATGAACTGTAAAAACCCCGGGTTCAGCCGTAATTAAGGTGAGAGTTGTTATGATTCGGTCACATTTAGCCGTATCAACCCTTGACCGCCATGCCCGACTTTCCCCCCCTGCTCCCCGCCAGCCCGCTGCCCGATAGCTTCTTCGACCGCGATGCGCAACTGCTTGCGCGTGAATTACTCGGAAAAGTCATTCGTCATCGTGTGGGCGATCTCTGGCTTTCGGCGCGAATTATTGAAACCGAAGCCTATTACGTGGCCGAAAAAGGCAGCCACGCCTCACTCGGCTACACAGAAAAGCGTAAGGCTTTGTTTCTGGATGGTGGCCATATCTACATGTACTACGCCCGTGGCGGTGATTCGTTGAACTTCAGCGCCCACGGCCCGGGCAATGCCGTGCTGATCAAATCGGCCTATCCCTGGGTCGACGAAATTTCCGGTGCGGCGAGCCTGGCGCAGATGCTGTTGAACAACCCCAACCCCGATGGCAGCCCACGCCCCTCGCAGAAGCTGTGTGCAGGCCAGACGCTACTGTGCAAGGCACTGGGCCTGAAAGTGCCGATGTGGGATGCCAAGCGCTTCGACCAGGAACTGCTGTATGTCGAAGACGTGGGCCAGGTGCCCACGCAGATTATCCAGACCACGCGCCTGGGCATTCCCACTGGGCGCGATGAGCACTTGATGTACCGTTTCGTCGATGCTGGCTATGCGCCTTATTGCACGCGGAACCCGCTGCGTCGGGGGCAGGTCGAAGGCCGGGATTATTTTTTGATTTGACCGGGCAGAACCAAGCAACACATCCCATGTGGGAGCTGGCTTGCCTGCGATAGCGGTGTGTCAGGCAACTTCAATGCTGGCCATACCGCAGCCATCGCAGGCAAGCCAGCTCCCACAGTTGAATTTCACCGTCTCAAATTCTGTTTTGTATGCATGGAGTGGATTGTATGGGCCAATGGCTCGATAGCATCACCGGCTGGTTGACCCTCAACCCACAATGGCTGGCAGCGGCAGTGTTTATCGTCGCGTGCGTGGAATGCCTGGCGATTGCCGGGTTGATCGTGCCAGGCACGGTATTGCTGTTTGCAATCGCCGCGTTGGCTGGCAGCGGTGCGCTGTCGCTGAGTGAAACCCTGCTGCTGGGCTTCCTCGGCGGCTTATTGGGCGACGGCGTTTCCTATTACCTGGGCCGCCATTTCCATCAGAACATCCGGCGCCTGCCCGGCCTGCGCCAGCATCCTGAATGGATGAACGGCGCAGAAACCTACTTCCACAAGTACGGAATCGCCAGCTTGTTGGTCGGGCGCTTCATCGGCCCATTGCGTCCCATGCTGCCCATGGTCGCCGGCATGTGCGACATGCCCTTCCCGCGCTTTGCCGCTGTGAGCATCATTGCCGCAGCGGGTTGGACCGTGGCCTATCTGCTGCCGGGCTGGGCTGCCGGCGCCGCGTTCCGCCTGCCGTTGCCGGAAGGCTTCTGGCCGGAAGCGGCGATTATCGCGGCGTGCCTGGCGGTACTGCTGGGGATGAGTTTGAACAGCAGTTGGCGCGGGCATCGGCGCACCACTTTGTGGATTGGTTGCGCCAGCCTGGTGTTGTTAATCGCGCTGTTTATCGGCTACCCCCATCTCAATGACTTCGACCAGGGCCTGAGCGCACTGGTGCAGGAGCATCGCAGCCCGTGGCTGGACGAGGTGATGGTGCGGGTCACCCAACTGGGTGAGTTCAAGAAGATGTTTTTCGCCAGCGCCGTGTTCACTGGGCTGTTGCTGTTGGCACGGCAGTGGCGCCACGCCGTATTTGTCGGCGCCACCCTCGCTGGCGCGGCAGTGATCAACACCGGCACCAAGCTGTTTTTCGCCCGTGGCCGCCCGGAAATCCTGACGGACCCGCTGACCAGCTTCAGCATGCCCAGCGGCCATGCCTCCGGGGCCTTTGCCTTCTTCCTGGCGCTCGCGGTATTGGCCGGTCGCGGCCAACCCACGCGGCTGCGCCTGACCTGGATGCTGCTGGGCTGCATTCCCGCAGCGTTCATTGCCTTGTCGCGGGTGTACCTGGGCGCCCATTGGCCCACGGACATCCTGGCCGGCACCTTGCTGGCAATGACCGTGTGTGCGTTCAGCCTGACGGCGATCGAGCACCGCAACCCATTGCCAGCCATGTCGCAAAAAGCCTGGTGGCTGGTGCTGCCCGCCGTGGTGGCCGTGCTCGGTTTCATCGCCTTTACCGGTACGCCCCACGCACTGCTCAGGTACGCCTATTGACCCTTGGCCGGGCCGATCCAGCCCACGGAGGCGCTGCGCCGTTCAGCGCAACGCTCGCGGCGCTCCAGCAGCATCTCATCGGCCATTTCGGCGGCGCGCTCGGCGATGTACTCCGCGCCCTGCGTGGCTTCCTGCTGGAGTAATTGCGTGGTCACGCTGACAAAATAAGCGTCCCACGCGACTTGTTCCGAGGGGGTCAGCCGAATCATGGTTATCTCCGATCATTGTTGTGCGATCGGAAAATAGTGCAGGCGGCGCAGTGGAGGCGACCGAGCAAAGTCTGAAAGTCCTGTCAGGCAAATCCGAACATCAGGTGAACAGCTCGCCCTGCAATTCATCGAGCAACAGCTGGATCGCATCCAGGCGTTGCCCTGGGTCGTCCAGTTGCAGCAAGTCGATCTTGTCGGCCTCGCTAAATGGAAGCAGATAGGCCAACTGATTGCTCAGGGCTTGCTGGCCTTCGGCCTGGCCGCCCATGTCCAGCGAGGCCACCATCGGGTGTTCGGCCAGGGCCTCAAGCAACGCCAGCAAGTCGGCGTCCTCTTCGCCCAGCGGCTGGTCCGGCAATTCTTGCAGCCATTGCACATCAGCCACCAGCAACTGGTCTTTCTGCACGCCGGCCTCACGCACGCGGAAACGACGACCACCTTCGACGCGAATGCCCAGCAGGCCGTTGTCCTGCTGTTTGAAGTCACGAATCAGCGCTTCACAACCGACAAGCGCATAACCGTCCGGGGCCGTGCCTACCTCTGAGCCATCCAGGATGCACACCACACCAAAGCCTTCGCCCTTTTTCATGCAACGGCCGATCATGTCCAGGTAGCGCGCCTCAAATATCTGCAAGTCGAGGGTGCAGCCCGGGAACAGCACAGTGTTGAGGGGGAATAGCGCCAGACTCATAACGGTTTCCTTAAAACCTGGGTTAAACAATGACCGACACCGCCAACGGCAGGAACACCGCCGTGGCCACGCCCATCAAACTCATGGCCAGCGCCGCGAAGGCGCCGCATTCTTCGCTTTCCTGCAGGGCTACCGAAGTGCCGACAGCGTGGGCGGTCATGCCCAGGGCCATGCCCCGCGCTTCGGGGCTGCGTACACCCAGGCGCGACAAGAGCGCTGGACCGATCATCGCGCCGACCACCCCAGTGATCAATACAAACACCGCCGCCAAGGCCGCCACGCCGCCGATCTGTTCGGCCACCAGCATGGCAATCGGCGAGGTGACCGACTTGGGCGCCATGGTCATCAGCACCCTGTGCTCGGCCCCGAACCACCATCCCAACGCCACACAAAGGCCGGTGGCCAATACCCCGCCTACCACCAGCGTAGTAAATATCGGCCAGAACAATTGGCGAATCCGTCGCAGGTTCAGATAAAGCGGCACCGCCAGGGCCACGGTCGCAGGCCCAAGCAGGATGCCCATGATCTCGGTACTCTTGCGGTATTCGGCGTAGCTCAGCCCGCAGGAGAGCAGCACGCCGATCACCAGCAACATCGACACCAACACCGGCTGCAGGAAGATCCAGCGGGTTTTCTCAAACCCCGCCAGCACCAGCTGATAGGCGCCCAGAGTGATACCGATACCGAACAGCGGGTGATGAATGACCGCCGTCCAGGCGCCCTGCCAGTCGAGGATCATTGGTCCTTCTCCTTGCGCTTGACCATCTGCTGCATCAGCACACCGACAAAACCCATGGCGATCACCAGCGACAACACCAGCGCCCCGACGATGGCCCAGAAATCCGCCACGATGTCCTTGGCATACACCATCACTCCCACGGCCGGCGGCACCAGCAGCAGCGGCAGGTAACGCAACAGGCTGCCGGCCGCCAGGCTCAGGGGCTCGCCGACTTCACCGCGCCAGACCAGAAAGCCCAGCATCAGCAACAAGCCGATGATCGGCCCCGGGAGTACCGGCACCAGCAAATGATTGATCGCGGTGCCGATCAGTTGAAACAGCACCAGCCAGGTCAGGCCACGTAACAGCATCCCGCTCTCCCCCCTAAAAACTCGCGCGCATTATAAGCATGCCCGCCCTATGCTCCGGCATTCGCCAAAAGCATGTTGGGTTGACCAGGCTGATTGCCCATGATGATCTACATTGGTTCTCTGTAACCCATAAAAACGCCCCTTATCAACGGGCACATAAGTGATGAACCAAGGAGAGACGCAATGCCCTATGTACCCGTAGCGCAGCTCAAAGATTACGTCGGCAAGGAACTGGGACGTTCCGAATGGCTCACCATCGACCAGGCGCGTATCAACCTGTTCGCGGAAGCCACGGGCGATCATCAGTTCATCCACGTCGACCCGGTCAAGGCGGCGCAGACCCCGTTCGGCAGCACCATCGCCCACGGGTTCCTGTCGCTGTCGCTGATGCCCAAGCTGATGGAAGACATCCTGATCATGCCCGAAGGCTTGAAGATGGCCGTCAACTACGGCCTGGACAGCGTGCGCTTTATCCAGCCGGTGAAAGTGAACTCCAAGGTGCGGCTGAACGTCACCCTCACTGACGTCACCGAGAAAAAACCGGGCCAATGGCTGTTCAAGGCCACCGCCACCCTGGAAATCGAAGGCCAGGAGAAGCCGGCCTACATTGCCGAGTCGCTGTCACTCTGCTTCGTATGATCGCCACAGCCCCACTGTAATTAGATGGACTCGCCCAAGCCGAGGCGTCTATGCGCCACGGTGGCATTCTTATAGAAGCCAACGACAGCGAGGGCGAGCCCATGAAAAAGCATACGACGATCAATCAGTCTTTGTCAGCCGATGTATCTACTTGCGTAAACGTTGCGGTAGACCTTGCCAAAAAGGTCTTCCAGGTTGCCGGCGAGAATGCGCTTGGCCAGGTGATATTCGAGGATCGGATTAAGTCACGCGAGGCCTTTCAAGCCTTTCTTCTTAAGCTTCCAGCAAGCGTGACGGTACTGGTGGAAACCGGGCCAGGTGCTCAGGCATGGGCGCGATTGCTGCAAACACAGGGCAATTCAGTGCGCATCCTACCGGCTCAGCATGTGGCCACTCATCGCAGCGGCCCGAAAAATGATCGCAACGATGCATTGGCGATCCTGCGTGCTGGACGCGACTGCAGGATATCTGCCGTACCGGTCAAAAGTGCGGCGGCGCTCGCAATGCAAGCGCTGCATCGGGCCCGACAGGGATATATACGGCGACGTACGGCAGTCGGTAATCAGATGCGCGGCTTACTGCTGGAGCAGGGAGTATCCATGCCCCAAGGCGAAATGGCCATCAGCCAACGTATCCCGCGAATACTGGAAGACGCCACCCAGCCATTGCCCGATTTGCTGCGCGAACTAATCGCCGAACTGCTAGTTGAATGGGTTCATTTGGGCGAACGCGTCAACGTGTTGACCGGTCGGCTCGAAACAGCGGCGAAGAACGATGAGACAGCCAAGCGATTGATGACGGTGCGCGGAGTTGGCCCGATCATAGCCACAGCACTGTTGGCCAAGCAGACTGAGCCTGAACGCTTCGCAAATGCCCGACAGTTCGCCGCCTACTTCGGGCTGGTGCCCAGCCAGCACAGCAGCGGAGAAAAAATCCGGCTCGGCAAGATGAGCAAGAAGGGTGATGCGTATTTGCGCAGCCTGGCGGTCCAGGGTGCCCACGCCGTGTTAAGACAGGTGCGACCGGATTCAGAACAGCCAGACGACCAGCGGCTACAGCGTTGGGTATCTCGCCTAGGGCGCAAGGAGGCGGCGGTGCGTTTGGCCAACCGTAACCTGCGTATCCTCTGGCGGCTCTTGCAAAACGACCAGACGTATCGACGTCAGCCAGGCAATAGTCAGGAGGCTGCGATGAGCCACTGATTTACAGAGTTCTGCCACCGGGGCGTTTAGCCGCTCCAACCCGTGCTAACGAACATTGACCCCTGGTCAGACCGTCGCGAATTGATGCCTGCGCTCCTACCGGCCCTTGAGGCCTTTTTGTAATGGGCAGATCGCGAGCTGATCCAATGTTGGCCAGAAGCTGTTTGGAGCTTCCTCGGATAGGCCTGATACATAGATGCAACCGGGTACCAATGTTTGAAAAGCGGGTTGACAGTGGAGGGCGAGTCCATACATAGGAGCGAGCTTGCTCGCGAAGGTCGTCAGCGATAACGCGTGCTTGCTGAACAAATGCGGCGCCTGTGAGTTTTTCGCGGGCAAGCCCGCTCCTACAGGTGGTAGATCCTGCGCATAGACCACTAGGTTCGGCACCCCGGCTACGGCATACTCGGCGCTCAATTATCCGGATCCCGCTATGCGCCCACTCGCTCCTCTTGCCCTTGCCCTGTTGCTCACCGCTTGCGGAGACGGCGAATCGCTGTTGCCGCCCGATGCGCGCTTGCCCGATGGCGGCCGCTACCGTGGCGATGTGGTCAACGGTTTGCTGCAAGGCCAAGGCCGGGTGGACTACCCCAATGGCAGTTGGTACGCCGGCCAGTTCGACAAAGGCCAGTGGCACGGCCAGGGCGAATGGCATGGCAGCAATGGCGAAGTCTATAAAGGCGAATTCAAGCAGGGCCTGTTTGATGGCCAGGGTAGCCTGACCACCTCGGGCAGCAGCTACGTGGGCGGTTTCAAGAACGGCCGACGCAACGGCGAAGGCACCCTCAAAGAGGGGCAGATGACTTATCGCGGCGAATTCCAGGACGACCAGTACTCTGGCCTCGGCCGCCTGGAACTGGCCGACGGCAGCCAGTACCAGGGCCAGTTCGCCCACGGTAAGCCCAATGGCGAAGGCCAGCGCAATGACGACAGCGGCAACCAGTTCAGCGGCCGCTTTGTCGATGGCCAACTGGAAGGCAATGGCACTTTCAATAGCGCCGAAGGCGATATCTATGTCGGCCAGTTCAAACAGAACCAGCTCAATGGCAAAGGTCGCTACGAGAACGCCGACGGCGATGTGTGGATCGGCCAGTTCAAGGAAGGCGCGCTGACCGGCAAAGGCGAATTGATCGGGGTCGATGGCAGCCACTATGTCGGCCAGTTCAGTGACTGGCGCTTTACCGGCGAAGGGCGCCTGAACCTCACCGATGGCAGTTTCTATATCGGTGGCTTCGACAGCGACAACTATCAAGGCCGTGGCACCCTGGTACTCACCGACGGCACCGTGCAGTCCGGCACCTGGGTCAACGGCCTGCGCGTGCGCGACGCCGAGGGCAAGCTGCTGCCCGACCCTCTGGAGACCGGCATACTGGCTCAAGGCCGCTTGCTAGATGACGCCCTGGCGACAGTGCCCGCGTCCACTCCGGCCGTGGAGCTATACACCCTGGTGCTGGCCGGCGACGGCAAGCAAAGCGTATTCCTGCGCGAGGCCGACTACGTCAGCAACCTGCTCGCCACCCGCTTCGGCGCGCGCGGGCAGGTGCGCCTGGTCAACCACCGCGACCATATCGCCGACCGCCCCCTGGCCACCCGTGAAAGCCTGCGCCGCTCGGTGCAAACCCTGGCCGAACGGACCGGGCCGGAAGACCTGGTGTTCATTTACATGACCAGCCATGGCACCCATGAGCATGAGCTGGTGCTCGACCAACCGCGCATGGAACTGGCCGACCTGCCCGCCGACGAGCTGGCCGCCGTGCTCGCACCGCTGAAAAACCGCGACAAGGTCATCGTGATCTCCGCGTGTTACTCCGGCGGTTTCATACCGGCGCTCAAAGATGAGCGCACCCTGATCATGACCGCCTCCCGTGCAGACCGCGTGTCATTCGGCTGCTCGGAAGAAGCAGACTTCACCTACTTCGGTGATGCCCTTTTCGCACAAGCTTTCAACCAGACGGATGATTTGCAACACGCCTTCAAACTGGCGCAACTGCACGTGGCCGAACGCGAACAGGCGGACAACTTCGAAGCCTCCGAACCGCAGATCTGGGCCCCTAAAGGCGTGATCGCCCATTGGCAATTATTACGTAAACAGCAGGCACGAAAGGCGCTCGAAAGCGTCTCAATGAATAGCAAGGAAGCCAAAGGCAACTAAGCTGTAACGTGTAACAAGGGGGAAACACCATGTACCTGACACCGCAGCATATCTTGCTGGCCGGAGCTTCCGGCCTCACTGGCGAACACCTGCTCGACCGCCTGCTCAACGAACCCACCGTGACCCGCGTGCTGGCACCCAGCCGCAAACCATTGGCTGAACATCCACGCCTGGAAAACCCGGTGGGCGACCCGGCGGTGTTCCTGCCGCAACTGAGCGGCCGCGTGGATATTGCCTTCTGCTGCCTGGGCAGCACGATCAAAAAGGCCGGCTCGGAAGCGGCGTTCCGTGCGGTCGACCTGGACATGGTGGTGGCCTTCGCCAAGCGCGCACGGGAACTGGGCGCGCGGCATCTGATCGTGATCAGTGCGATTGGCGCCGACCCGAAATCCTCGGTGTTCTACAACCGGGTCAAGGGGGAAATGGAACTGGCGCTGAGAGCGCAAGACTGGCCGCAGTTGACCATCGTACGTCCATCGCTGCTGCTGGGGGAGCGGTTGGAACCGCGCCTGGCCGAGCAGTTGGCCGGGCCACTGTCACGGCTGATTCCCGGTAAGTACCACGGTATTGAAGTCTGCGAACTGGCCCGCGCCATGTGGCGCCTGGCGCTGGAGGAACAGGATGGCGTGCGGGTGGTGGAATCGGACGAGTTGCGCAAGCTCGGCAAGTAATGATGCAGCGCTTGTACTGGCCTCATCGCAGGCAAGCCTGCTCCCACACTTGAAATGCATTCCCCAGTAAGAATGATCTGCAGCCCTCCTATCTGGAATTCGATCCCCTGTGGGAGCCGGGCTTGCCCGCGATGGGCATAGGTATCTACATAACTCTGTTAGCTCAACGGTAACCACGATGCGAAGCGAGCTGCTCTTGATCTTGATCTGCTTTTGATCTTAGGCGCCCCGTTAAACCACGCTGGCCGGAATTCGACAGGGATTTGGGGGGTAAACCGGCAGGGATGCCGGTTTAGCCGCCCCGCGCCATGGATGGCGCGTGGCGGTGGCCCCCCAAATCACTGGCGGATTACGGGCACACCGAGCCTAAGCGAGGTGCCGAGTGGTGGGGCAAGAGCGCTTTGCTTACTTTCGCGCTTTTCGAAAGTGAGCCGCCGTCAGGGCGGAACCCTAAGTGGCCGTTACCGCAGGAATGGATATGTACACGGTCCAACTGTGTTGACTGTCAGGCCGTCTTCGCAGGCAAGCCAGCTCCCACATTGGATCGCAGGGCATCAGTTATATCTGTGTCGGCTGCCAGGCCGTCACGGGAGCAAGCTCCCTCGCCACAGATTTAGCGTCGTGCCGAAGTTGTGTAGATACCTATGCCGCGATGGGCCGGCCCAGGCAGCCAATAACTTACAGCCCGCCCGTGGCGTTGAAGCCCACACCCAGCACCGTCAACACCGACAGTGGCAACAATAAGGTATCGAGCAACGCGCTGGCCGGCAGGTCGAGATGGGGGTAGCTCGGGGCCTCGGCACCAAAGCGGTCCTTGGCGCAGCAGCCGCCATTGATCGCGTACAGATCCAGGCGTGTGCCGGCATACACCACCGGGGCGCCCGGTTGCGCGGCATCCAGAGTACGCGCGGTGGCACAGCCGGTGAGTTGCAGCGCCATCAACAGCAGCAGTGCTTTATTCATCGCCGCCCAGATGGTGCTCGCCCCAACGCGGCAACATGTCCTGGGGAATGTTCAACAGGTTGAGAATGCGCGCCACCACAAAGTCCACCAGGTCATCGATGGTCTGTGGCTGGTGATAGAAACCAGGCGATGCGGGCAGGATGGTCACGCCCATGTTCGACAACTTGAGCATGTGCTCCAGGTGAATGCTCGAATACGGCGCTTCGCGCGGCACCAGAATCAACTGGCGGCGCTCCTTCAAGGTCACATCCGCCGCCCGTTCGATCAGGTTGTTGCAGGCGCCCGTGGCAATCGCCGACAAGGTGCCGGTGGAACACGGCACCACCACCATCGCCGCTGGCGCACCGGAGCCTGAGGCTACCGGCGACATCCAGTCCTCTTTGCCGTAGACCTTGATCTGCCCCGCCGCTGCGCCGGTGTACTCGGTGAGGAATGCCTGCATCATCTGCACCTTGGAAGGCAGCGCGACATCGGTCTCAGTCGCCAGCACCAATTGCGCCGCCTTGGAGATCAGAAAATGCACCTCACGGTCTTCACGCACCAGGCAGTCGAGCAGGCGCAAGCCGTAGGGCGCACCGGATGCGCCGGTCATCGCCAGGGTGATGCGTTCCGGCCCGCTCATTTCAGTGCCTCGGCCAGCTTGCCGTGCAGGCCGCCAAAGCCGCCGTTGCTCATGACCACCACGTGGGTGCCGGGCTGGGCCAAGGATTTCACATGCTCAATGATGCCTTCCAACGAATCGCAGACTGTGGAGGGCACGGTGCATAGCGCAGCAATCGCGGGCAAATCCCAGCCGAGGTTGGCCGGCGCATACCACACCACCTGGTCGGCATCGTTGACGCTCTCGGGCAGGCCATCACGGTGCGCGCCCAGCTTCATGGAGTTGGAGCGCGGCTCGACGATGGCAATGATCTGCGCATCGCCGACGCGCTTGCGCAGGCCATCCAGGGTGGTGGCAATTGCGGTCGGGTGGTGGGCAAAGTCGTCGTAGATGGTAATTCCATTTACTTCAGCGACTTTCTCCATGCGCCGCTTCACACTCTTGAACGCGCTCAAGGCGGCAATGCCCATGGCTGGCACCACGCCAACATGCCGAGCGGCAGCCAGGCTCACCAAAGCGTTGGCCACGTTGTGTTGGCCGGTCATGCCCCAATCGACGATGCCTTGGGGCTGGCCTTCGAACAGCACTTCAAACCGCGAACCGTCTTCGCTGAGCAACCTCGCCTGCCACTGCCCGTCCGCGCCGGTGGTTTGCACCGGGGTCCAGCAGCCCATGTCGATCACACGCTGCAACGCAGGCTCGGTGGTGGGATGAATGACAAGGCCCTCACTTGGAATAGTGCGCACCAAGTGGTGGAACTGGCGCTCAATCGCCGGCAGATCGGGAAAGATATCCGCGTGATCGAACTCAAGGTTGTTCAGGATCGCCGTGCGTGGGCGGTAATGGACGAACTTGGAGCGCTTGTCGAAAAAGGCGCTGTCGTATTCATCGGCCTCGATCACAAAAAACGGCGTCTCCCCAAGGCGCGCCGACACCGAGAAGTTCTGCGGCACACCGCCAATCAGGAAACCCGGGCTCATGCCCGCATGCTCCAGCACCCAGGCGAGCATGCTGCTGGTGGTGGTCTTGCCGTGAGTGCCGGCCACTGCCAGGACCCAACGGCCCTGCAGCACATGGTCCGCCAGCCACTGGGGGCCGGAGACGTAAGGCAAGCCTTTGTTCAGTACGTATTCCACCGCCGGGTTACCGCGAGACATGGCGTTGCCGATGACGACCAGGTCCGGCACAGGGTCGAATTGCGAAGGGTCGTAACCTTGGGTCAGCTCAATCCCTTGCGCCTGTAGCTGCGTGCTCATGGGTGGATAAACATTGGCATCGGAGCCTGTTACGTGATGGCCCAGCTCTTTGGCCAGAACCGCCATCGAACCCATGAACGTACCGCAGATACCCAGAATATGAATGTGCATAGTTGACCTCGTAAACATCGAGGCAGGTTAGCGTAGGGTGGGAAAGTTCGCACGCTTTAGCTGAGCACGAAACGCTCGCCGGTAGGATCCGGCACAAGGGAGGTCTTAAACCGCGCTGCCGGCGTTTTTAAGCTCAGCGTCTTTCAAGGTAGCGCGTGAGACAAAAAACGAGCAGTTCGCAATAATCAGGTTACTCCGACAGCGCCCCTTACTGCATGGCGTCCCGTGAAATGCCATGTTTGCGTAACTTGCGGTACAGCGTATTGCGACTGACCCCCAACTGTTCAGCCACATGGCTCATATGCCAGCGCTGCTGCGCCAACGCGTTGAGCAATGCCTGGCGCTCGGCGTTCTCCAGCGGCGACACGCATGGCGCATCCACCCTCGCCCCTTGCGGCTGCGCTTGGCGAATCAGGGCCGGCAAGTCTTCAAGACCGACTCGCCCGCCCTCACAGAGCGCCACTACCGTGCGCAACACCGTACGCAACTGCCGCAGGTTGCCGGGCCATTGGAATGCTAACAAGGCCTGGCGCGCAGGTTCGTCCAGCATCACCTGCTCGGTGCCCGCTTCCTGGGCCAGGAGGAAGTCCAACAGTTGCGGCTTGTCACTGCGTTCGCGCAACGGCGGCAGGGCCACTTCCAAGCCGTTCAAGCGGTAATACAGGTCTTCGCGAAAGCTGCCATCGGCCACGCGCTCCAGCAAATTTCGGTGCGTGGCGCTGATGATGCGCACGTTCACCGCTTGAGGCTCGCCGCCGATAGGCACCACCAGGCGATCCTCCAGCACCCGTAACAGGCGGGTTTGCAACGCCAGGGGCATGTCGCCGATTTCGTCGAGAAACAGCGTGCCGCCGTCGGCCTGTTGCAGTTTGCCGCGCATGCCTTCTTTAAGGGCGCCGGTGAAACTGCCGGCGCGATAGCCAAACAATTCGCTCTCGATCAGGTTTTCTGGAATCGCCGCACAGTTCAGCGCAACAAAGGCCTTATCGCCCCGCTGGCTACCCTGATGCACGGCCTTGGCGAAAGCTTCTTTACCGCAGCCGGTTTCGCCGTTGATCAGCAAGGGCACGTCGCGCTCGAACACTCGCGAGGCCTTGCGTAGCTCATTTTGCAACGCCGGGTCGCCCACGCAGATACCCAAAGGCCGTGGCGCCTGCGGCTTGATGAGGGGTACCGGCACACTGCGCGGCTGGCCTCGCAGCGCTGCAAACAAAGGCCGACCATCGCGGGTGCGCAGCGGCCAACTGGCCGTGGCATTCGCGCTGGCCCGGCCCAGCAACTGATCCAGGGAGCAGTCGAAAAATGCTTCCACCGGCTGGCCCACCAAGCCGCCGCGTAGCTGCCCCAACAGGTTCAGAGCGCTCTGGTTGACCGCACAAATGCGCCCTTCACCATCGAACGCCAGCAAGCCTTCGCTGAATAACCCGACCGACTCGGCCTGCAGGTGAAAACGCAGCAGCCAGTGGTGTTCGAAGTGGCGCAGGAAGTAGCAACTTTCGATCATCTTGGCCGACAGGTTCACCAGCGCCATGGTGTGGAACTGGCTCTGGCGCGACACGGCTTCGCGGGCCGAGGACACATCCAGCACCGCCAGCAATTCACCATGAGGGTCGAACACCGGGCTGGCCGAACAGGTCAGCCCGGTATGACGGCCGCGAAAATGCTCGTCACGGTGGATCGTCAACGACTGCCGCTCCACCAGGCAGGTGCCGATGCCGTTGGTGCCTTCGCAGGCTTCGCTCCAGTCAGCGCCCAGCCATAAGCCGGCGCGCTCGAAGATCTTGCGCTCGGACGGCGCGGTGACACAGTTGAGGATCACCCCACGCGCATCGGTGAGCAGCACCGCATGACCGGCGCCGGAGAGTTGTTGGTGCAGGCTGTTCATTTCGCTGCCGGCGATGTGCAGCACTTGGCGCAGGCGCTCGCGACTTTCCAGCAAGCGCCCGTGCTCGAGCACGGTGGGCGCGATGGTCAGCGCCGGGTCGAGGTGGTAATCCTCCACGCAGCGCAGCCAGGAGCGTGCGATGGACGGGTCGCTGCCAGGCCCTTGGGAAAGCTCTTGGCCACGGGTGACGGTCAAGACTTGCTGGGCATGGCGACTGAAATGATCGTTATGCATGTTCTTATTATTCTCCCTGCGTGAGAACGCCCAGCATCCCCCAGCCATCCGGCCATTGCAATCCCGGCCCGACCCACCGGTCACAGGCTGTATCGTTTGTGGCACAAACTGTCACCCTGCCTGTATCACTCCCGTCACGGCAAAGCCTTGCAACAAAGCCCAACCTCTTGATTCTGCTGGCCCGCACGGCGATGGCCCGACCTTTGCTCTACGCTTTATAACGCGCTCGCAGCGCTGTACTCCAATAAACATAAAAGCAGGAGATGCCCACCATGCGTTATGCACACCCCGGTACTGAAGGCGCCATCGTTTCGTTCAAGGCCAAGTACGGCAACTACATCGGCGGCGAGTTCGTGGCGCCGGTCGATGGCAACTACTTCTCCAACACCTCGCCAGTCAACGGCAAGCCGATTGCCGACTTCCCGCGCTCCACCGCCAAAGACATCGACAAGGCGCTGGACGCCGCCCACGCCGCCGCGGACGCCTGGGGCAAAACCAGCGCCCAGGACCGCTCGCTGGTACTGCTGAAAATCGCCGACCGCATCGAGCAAAACCTCGAACTGCTGGCCATCACCGAAACCTGGGACAACGGCAAAGCCGTGCGCGAAACCCTCAACGCCGACATCCCTCTGGCCGCCGACCACTTCCGCTACTTCGCCGGCTGCATCCGCGCCCAGGAAGGCAGCAGCGCGGAAATCAACGAACTCACCGCCGCCTACCACTTCCACGAACCGCTGGGTGTGGTTGGTCAGATCATCCCGTGGAACTTCCCACTGCTGATGGCCGCGTGGAAACTCGCACCGGCCTTGGCCGCCGGTAACTGCGTGGTGCTCAAGCCAGCCGAGCAAACGCCGCTGGGCATCAGCGTGCTGATGGAGCTGATCGGCGACCTGCTGCCACCGGGCGTGCTGAACGTGGTGCACGGTTTCGGCAAGGAAGCTGGCGAAGCCCTTGCCACCAGCAAGCGCATCGCCAAGATCGCTTTTACCGGTTCAACGCCTGTGGGCTCGCACATCATGCATGCCGCGGCCGAGAACATCATTCCGTCCACGGTCGAGCTGGGCGGCAAGTCGCCGAACATCTTCTTCGCCGACATCATGAAAGCGGAACCTGCATTTATCGAAAAAGCCGCCGAAGGCCTGGTGCTGGCGTTCTTCAACCAGGGCGAAGTGTGCACCTGCCCTTCCCGCGCTCTGGTGGAAGAGTCGATCTACGACGACTTCATGAAAGTGGTGATGAAGAAGGTCGAGTCGATCAAGCGTGGTGACCCGCTGGACACCGACACCATGGTCGGCGCCCAAGCGTCCGAGCAACAGTTCGACAAGATCCTGTCCTACCTGGAAATCGCCAAGGGCGAAGGCGCGCAATTGCTCACCGGCGGCAAGGTCGAGAAGCTCACGGGCGACCTGGCCACCGGTTATTACATCCAGCCGACCCTGCTCAAGGGCACCAACGACATGCGTGTGTTCCAGGAAGAAATCTTCGGCCCGGTGGTAAGCATCACCACTTTCAAGGATGAAGCCGAAGCCCTGGCGATTGCCAACGACACCGAGTTCGGCCTGGGCGCCGGCCTGTGGACCCGCGACATCAACCGCGCCTACCGCATGGGCCGGGCGATCAAAGCCGGCCGCGTGTGGACCAACTGCTACCACCTGTACCCGGCGCATGCCGCGTTTGGTGGTTACAAGAAGTCTGGCGTGGGCCGTGAAACCCACAAGATGATGTTGGATCACTACCAGCAGACCAAGAACTTGCTGGTGAGCTACGACATTAATCCGTTGGGCTTTTTCTAACTTAGCCTCTTAACAAGCAACCCGCTCCCAACTTGAAATGCAATCAAGTGTGGGAGCTGGCTTGCCCGCTCCTACACTTGAACTTCGCCAGTAATTGCTACCTCGTTCGGCACACAGATGCCGAGTTAAAAACAATAACAATCAAAGGTACTTCCCATGCCTAGCGAACCCACTGGTTCTTCTGTCGACTTCGAAAAAGTCGGCACCGATTATTTTCAACAACGCGAACTGAAAAAAGGCGCCGCCGGCTGGGTACTACTGGTTGGCCTTGGCGTCGCTTATGTTATTTCCGGCGATTACGCCGGCTGGAACTTCGGCCTGGCCCAGGGCGGCTGGGGTGGCATGTTCCTCGCCACCTTGCTGATGGCCACCATGTACCTGTGCATGTGCTTTTCCCTGGCCGAGTTGTCGTCCATGATCCCCACTGCTGGCGGTGGCTACGGTTTTGCCCGCAGCGCCTTCGGCCCTTGGGGCGGGTTCCTCACCGGTACTGCCATCCTTATCGAATACGCCATCGCCCCCGCCGCCATCGCGGTGTTTATCGGCGCCTATTGCGAGTCGTTGTTCGGCATTGGCGGCTGGATGATCTACCTGGCGTTCTACATCATCTTTATCGGCATCCACATCTTTGGTGTGGGCGAAGCCTTGAAGCTGATGTTCGTGATCACCGCTATCGCCGCGATTGCCCTGGGCGTGTTCCTGGTGTCGATGGTGCCGCACTTCAACGTCGCCAACCTGCTGGATATACCCGTGACCGAGGCCAAGGGCGCCAGCAGCTTCCTGCCGTTCGGCTACGTCGGCGTGTGGGCCGCGATCCCTTATGCCATCTGGTTTTTCCTGGCGGTAGAAGGCGTGCCGCTGGCCGCTGAAGAAACCAAGAACCCCAAGCGCGACCTGCCGCGCGGGCTGATCGGCGCGATTGTGGTGCTGACCAGTTTTGCCCTGTTGATCCTGGTGATCGCGCCAGGCGGTGCGGGGACTTACGCGCTGATCAAGTCCGGCAACCCGCTGGTTGAAGCCTTGGCGTTGTCCTACGGCGGTTCCACCTGGATGGGCAGCTTCGTCAACCTGGTCGGCCTGGCCGGTTTGATCGCGAGCTTTTTCTCGATTATCTACGCCTATTCGCGGCAGATCTTTGCCTTGTCCCGTGCCGGTTACCTGCCGCGCAAATTGTCCGAGACCAACAAGAGCAAGGCGCCAGTATTGGCACTGGTAATCCCAGGGATTATCGGCTTTGGCCTGTCGCTGACCGGCCAGGGTGACTTGCTGATCCTGGTGGCGGTGTTTGGCGCCACCATTTCCTACGTATTGATGATGGCCGCCCACATCACCCTGCGCATTCGTCGCCCTAAAATGGAGCGGCCATACCGCACGCCGGGTGGCATCTTCACCTCAGGCGTGGCGCTGGTGCTGGCTTGCGTGGCGGTAGTGGCGGGCTTTCTGGTGGACCCGCGCGTGGTGATTGGCGCGGCGATCATCTATGGAGTATTAATTGCTTACTTTGCTTTCTACAGCCGGCATCACTTGGTAGCAGGCACGCCGGAAGAGGAATTCGCGGCGATCCAGGCCGCAGAGGCCGCCCTGCACTAACTGCCGAAAACCTCGACGCGGCGTCTTGCCCACAGCAGGCCCGCGTCATCAAGGAGACACTGTATGGCAAGCTTTTCCCACGCGGTGGGCGCTCAAACCTACCGCTTCGACAGCCTCAAGGACGTAATGGCCAAGGCCAGCCCCGCACGCTCCGGGGACTTCCTCGCCGGTGTCGCCGCCCAGAATGACGGCGAACGTGTGGCGGCGCAGATGGCGCTGGCGAATATCCCGCTCAAGCACTTCCTGCAAGAAGCACTGATTCCTTATGAAAGCGATGAAGTCACCCGGCTGATCATCGACACCCACGATAAACAGGCGTTTGCAGCGGTCAGCCACCTCACCGTCGGCGGCCTGCGCGACTGGCTGCTCAGTGATGCGGCTGATGAACAGGCCCTACGCGCATTGGCGCCAGGGCTGACACCGGAAATGGCCGCGGCCGTGTCCAAGATCATGCGCGTGCAAGACTTGGTGCTGGTGGCGCAGAAGATCCGCGTGGTCACCCAGTTTCGCGGCACCCTGGGCCTGCGCGGGCGCTTGTCCACTCGCTTGCAGCCCAACCACCCCACCGACGAACCGGCCGGCATCGCCGCGAGCATTCTCGACGGCCTGCTGTACGGCAACGGCGACGCCATGATCGGCATCAACCCGGCCACCGACAGCATCGCCTCGATCTGCGCCATGCTGGAGATGCTGGACGCGATCATCCAGCGCTACGAAATCCCCACCCAGGCCTGCGTGCTCACCCACGTCACCACCTCCATCGAAGCGATCAACCGCGGCGTACCGCTGGACCTGGTGTTTCAGTCGATTGCCGGTACCGAAGCGGCCAATGCCAGTTTCGGGATCAACCTGAACGTGCTGCAGGAAGGTTACGACGCGGGCTTGAGCCTCAAGCGCGGCACCCTGGGCCAGAACCTGATGTACTTCGAAACCGGCCAGGGCAGCGCCTTGTCGGCCAATGCGCACTTTGGCGTCGACCAGCAAACCTGTGAAACCCGTGCCTACGCCGTGGCGCGGCACTTCAAGCCGTTTCTGGTGAACACCGTGGTCGGTTTTATCGGCCCGGAGTACCTGTACAACGGCAAGCAGATTATCCGCGCCGGCCTGGAAGACCACTTCTGCGGCAAACTGCTCGGCGTGCCCATGGGTTGCGATATCTGCTACACCAACCACGCCGAAGCCGACCAGGACGACATGGACACCCTGCTGACCCTGCTCGGCGTGGCCGGCATCAACTTCATCATGGGCATTCCCGGCTCCGACGACATCATGCTCAACTACCAGACCACCTCGTTCCACGACGCTCTGTACGCGCGGCAAACATTGGGTTTAAAACCGGCGCCGGAGTTCGAGCAGTGGCTGGCGAAAATGGGCATCTTCACGCAGGGTGATGGCAAGGTGCACTTTGGCAACAGCCTGCCACCGGCCTTTCGCCACGCCTTGGCGCAATTGGGATGAAGGAGCCGACCGTGCAACCAGAATTGCCTGACAACCCGTGGCTGGAACTGCGCCGCCTGACCCCGGCGCGTATTGCCCTGGGCCGCACCGGCACCAGCCTTCCCACCAGCGCCCAACTGGACTTCCAGTTTGCCCATGCCCAGGCGCGGGACGCGGTGCACCTGCCCTTCGATCACGCCGGGCTCAGCCACCAACTGGCCGAACGTGGCCGAGACAGCCTGTTGTTGCACAGCGCCGCCAGGGACCGGCACATCTACCTGCAACGCCCGGACCTTGGGCGACGCCTGAGCGATGAGTCGGCGCAAACGCTGCGCGACTACGCCCTGGCCCAGCCCGGTGGTGTGGACTTAGCCATCGTGGTGGCCGATGGCCTGTCGGCACTGGCCGTGCATAAACATACAGCGCCGTTTCTGGCGCGCCTGGAAGAACAGACCCACGCCGAAGGCTGGTCCTTGTCACCGGTGATCCTGGTGGAGCAAGGCCGCGTGGCAGTGGCCGATGAAATCGGGCAGCTACTGGGCGCCAAGATGGTGGTGATCCTGATCGGCGAACGGCCGGGGCTCAGCTCGCCGGACAGCCTGGGCCTGTATTTCACCTACAACCCCAAGGTCGGCCTCACCGATGCCTATCGCAACTGCATCTCCAATGTGCGGTTGGAGGGCTTGAGTTATGGCATGGCGGCCCATCGCCTGCTGTACTTGATGCGAGAGGCGTGTCGCCGGCAGTTGTCGGGGGTCAATCTCAAGGATGAGGCGCAGGTTCAGACCCTCGAATCCGACGACCCGGACCTGATGAAGGGCAATTTCCTGCTCAGCCCGGCGGATGACCGCTAGCGGCACGATTGCGCTTTTTGGCGTCATTAGGCAGCATCGAGTCACGGCCGCTCGTGTGGTCATACCCCATTTGGAAGTTGAGGCCTGGCATGCGGATTACTCAAGCGACCCTGGAACACCTGGACCTGTTGACCCCGTTGTTCGTCAAATACCGCGAGTTCTACGGGGCCTTGCCGTTCCCGGACTCGTCACGGGCCTTCCTGGAAAAGCGCCTGCGGCGCAAGGAGTCGGTGATCTACCTGGCCCTGGCCGACGATGACGACAAGCGGCTGCTGGGGTTTTGCCAGCTGTATCCGAGTTTTTCTTCGCTGTCGCTCAAGCGGGTGTGGATCCTCAACGACATCTATGTGGCCGAGGACGCACGCCGGCAACTGGTGGCCGACAACCTGATGCGCACGGCCAGGAAAATGGCCAAGGACACCCACGCGGTGCGGCTGCGGGTATCGACCAGCAGCGATAACGACGTGGCGCAGAAGACCTATGAATCGATTGGGTTTCGCGAAGACACCGAATTCAAAAACTACGTGTTGCCGATCAACGAAGACTGAAAACCAGTCAGCCAGACACCGCAATATCCTTGTAGGAGCTGGCTTGCCTGCGATGGGCGGAGTGTCAGCGAGCATTTCTCATACTGACCCACCGCTATCGCAGGCAAGCCAGCTCCCACATTGGATCCGGCGACTGGCTTGAAGCCCAACCCCTTCACAATTTCGCGACACTCCCCGCTACAAAAGCCGCACGCTTTTCACCTCTCAATCCGTATAATGCCGACCTTTCAGGGTTGTAAGAACCGCGACAATTACTTGTAGCCTTATTGCCTGAGCTTCCGCACAAGCCCGCTGAGTCGGGCTATTCACACAGGTGCCATCCATGGATTTCAACCCGCTCGACCTTATCCTGCATCTCGATGTCTACCTCGACATGCTGGTATCCAATTACGGTCCGTGGATCTACGCCATTCTGTTCCTGGTGATTTTTTGCGAAACCGGCCTGGTGGTCATGCCCTTCCTGCCGGGCGACTCCTTGCTGTTCATCGCCGGTGCTGTAGCGGCTGGCGGCGGTATGGACCCAGTCCTGCTGGCCGGCCTGCTGATGCTGGCGGCCATCCTCGGCGATAGCACCAACTACGTGATCGGACGAACGGCGGGCGAGCGCTTGTTCAGCAACCCGAACTCCAAGATCTTCCGCCGCGACTACCTGCAAAAAACCCACGACTTCTACGACAAGCACGGCGGCAAGACCGTGACCCTGGCGCGCTTCCTGCCGATCCTGCGTACCTTCGCGCCGTTCGTCGCGGGCGTGGCCAAGATGCCGTATCCGCGCTTCTTCGGCTTCAGCGTACTGGGCACCATCCTGTGGGTCGGTGGCCTGGTGACCTTGGGTTACTTCTTCGGCAACGTGCCTTTTATCAAGAAGAACCTGTCGCTGCTGGTGGTGTTCATCATCCTGCTGTCCCTGGTGCCGATGATTATTGGCGTAGTGCGCAGCCGCTTTGGCCGCACGTCCTCCGAAGCCAACCCGCACTGACCCCCCGTGTGGTCCCTCAGCGCCTGGCGTCGCCGGCGCCTGCTGGCCAAGCACCCGATTGCCGATGACACCTGGCAACGGGTGCGCCACCACCTGACCTTCCTCGACGGCATCACGCCGGAGCAAGACCAGTGGCTGCGCGAAGCCTGCGTGGTGTTCCTCAGCGAAAAACACCTCACCGCCCTGCCCGGCGTCGAACTGCACCAGGAACAACGCCTGCTGCTCGCCGCGCAGGCGCAATTGCCGCTGATGAACCTGGGCGACCTCGACTGGTACCAGGGCTTCCATGAGATCGTGCTGTACCCCGACGACTTCCTCAGCCCGCAACGCCATCGCGATGCCAGTGGCGTGGAGCACGAATGGGACGGCGAACACAGCGGCGAAGCCTGGCAACAAGGCCCGGTGATCCTCGCCTGGCCTGGTGTGCTCGCCAGCGGCCAATGGGAAGGCTACAACCTGGTCATCCACGAACTGGCGCACAAGCTGGACATGCTCAACGGCGACGCCAACGGCCTGCCACCTCTGCACCATGACATGCGCGTGCAGGACTGGGCCTGCGTCATGCAAGGCGCCTTCGATGACCTCAACCGCCAGTTGGACGCCAACCCAGACGCCGAGACCGAGATAGACCCTTACGCTGCGGAAAACCCGGCGGAATTCTTTGCCGTCACCAGTGAATATTTCTTCAGCGCCCCGGATTTACTGGTCAATAGTTATCCAGAGGTGTACGCCCAACTCAGCCGCTTTTATCGCCAGGATCCCCTGGCCCGCCTGATTCAACTGCAAGCCAGCGACCCGCGCTACTCGCCACAGGGCGAATGACCGTACGACGCTTGGCGCATGGCATCGGCGTCAGAATATGCCTATAATCGCCGCCACTTTTAGGCCAATCCGGCCATGTCATATGGCCAACTAACGGGGGCAACGCCCAATGAGCTACAGCAAGATTCCGGCTGGCAAAGACCTGCCGAACGACATCTACGTCGCCATCGAAATTCCGGCCAACCACGCGCCGATCAAATACGAAATCGACAAAGACAGCGACTGCCTGTTCGTTGACCGTTTCATGGCCACCCCGATGTTCTACCCGGCCAACTACGGTTTCATCCCCAACACCCTGGCTGACGACGGTGACCCCCTCGACGTGCTGGTCGTGACCCCTTACCCGGTCACCCCAGGCTCGGTTATCCGCGCCCGTCCAGTCGGCATCCTGAACATGACCGACGACGGCGGCGGCGATGCCAAAGTCATCGCAGTGCCACACGACAAGCTGTCCCAGCTGTATGTGGACGTGAAGGAATACACCGACCTGCCGCCACTGCTGCTGGAACAGATCAAGCACTTCTTCGAGAACTACAAAGACCTCGAAAAAGGCAAATGGGTGAAGATCGACGGTTGGGGCAACGCAGACGCCGCCCGCGCCGAGATCATGAAGTCGGTTGCCGCCTACAAAGGCTGATACCCGCGCCTCATTGCCACGGCAAATAAAAAGCCCCGTTAATTCGGGGCTTTTTTATGGGCGAGACTAAACATTAAGTTCAATGTTTAGTTGCAGCGTTTAACCAAGTTGCACATATGAAAGATCGAGCCATAACTAAGCTAGATCCTACAACTGCAAATCAACGCATGGTTTATTTGATGGGACTTTCCGGCCAGTAAACTCTGCGTTTATGAATACATCAGGTGATCGTTTAAAAGCACTACTACGGGAAGTTCATCTTTCCGCCTCCGACTTCGCCAAGAACCGCGGCGTCACGCCTCAGCACGTGAACAACTGGTTCAAACGCGGCGTCCCCATGGGCCGACTCAACGAGATCGCAGAATTGCTGTGCGTCTCTAGTCGCTGGTTAAGCGACGGTAAAGGCCCCAAGCACCCGCCTGCCAACTACCTGTTGGAAGGCCCCATCGCAAGGATTGCAACTACCCGCGAAGACACAGGCAAATACCTCACAGGCCCCGCCTGCCGCCCGGAAAAAACCGACGTGGAGATTCCTCTCCACCCCACCTTCACCTCAACCGAACGCATCCGCGTCTCCCTGCACAATCTGGAAACCCTCAACGTCAACCCCGACCGCGCGATAGGCGCCTACATGGTCGACAACAGCATGATCGACATCATCCAACAAGGCGCCACCCTCGCCATCGACCGAGGCCGCACCCAAATCATCGACGGTGAAATCTACGCCGTCGAACACGACGGCATGCTGCGCATCAAATACCTCTACAACCGTCCTGGCGGCGGCCTGCGCATGCGCAGCCACAACGCCAGCGAACACCCGGACGAATACCTCAACCATGAGGAGCGCTTCGAACAAAGCTTCAAGATCGTCGGCTGGGTATTCTGGTGGTCCACCCTAAACAACCGCCGCCCACCGGTGCCGCTGGATGAACACCTGCTGGGCTGGGAAGGCTCTAAATCGGAACCGGAGGTGGGCAACTGAGGTGAATGTGGGTATCATGCGCCGCACATTTGGCAGGGGTCGCTTCTAGCTGACACCCTGCTGGCGAAGCGGAGGAGTTCCCGCGGATGCCCCTACTATTCAGCCTGACGCAATGTGGGCTGAGCGATTTGAAGGCTGGTGAGGTTTGTCAAAAACAAGCTGAGGCAGTCCCCGAGAAGCCGGCCACAAGCCGGCTTTTTAATGCCCGTAAAACACAGTTCCAATTACCCAACAGCTGCTGGCCCACCCTTCAATCAATGTCATTGAGGCAGACAATTCATTCCTGTTCTGCGCAGCGACCTGAGGCCTGAAATCGCGCCTTAACCATTGTCCACCTTAAGTTGACAGTAAGACTCCTCCCACCCGATTTATCCCCCGTCACCCACCCATTAATCTGTGCCCATGTTGAACGCAACGCCCAACCAACCTAAACAAAAAAAGGATTCAACCATGAGCACTGCAACCTACAACCGCTTGAACAAAGACGACGCCATTGTTCTGCTGGTCGACCATCAGACCGGCCTGATCTCCCTGGTGCAGGACTTCTCGCCCAACGAGTTCAAGAACAACGTGCTGGCCCTGGCTGACCTGGCCAAGTTCTTCAACTTGCCGACCATCCTCACTACCAGTTTCGAGCAAGGCCCTAACGGCCCGCTGGTGCCGGAGTTGAAGGAGATCTTCCCGGACGCGCCGTATATCGCTCGCCCTGGTCAGATCAACGCCTGGGACAACGAGGATTTCGTCAAGGCGATCAAGGCCACCGGGCGTAAGCAGATCATCATTGCCGGTGTGGTGACGGATGTGTGTGTGGCGTTCCCGACGTTGTCGGCGCTGGCGGAAGGGTTTGAGGTGTTTGTGGTGACGGATGCGTCGGGCACGTTCAACACCACGGTGCAGCAGGCCGCGTGGAGCCGGATGACGCAGGCCGGTGCGCAGTTGATGAACTGGTTCTCGGTGGCGTGTGAGCTGCACCGCGACTGGCGCAACGATATCGAAGGGCTGGGGAATTTGTTGTCCCAGCGGATTCCTAACTATCGCAATTTGATGAACAGCTACTCGGCCCTGTCTGCTCGCCAGAGCTAAGACTGCCATGCTCCGTATTGAGCCTGCCTGAAAAGGCAGGCTTTTTTATGGGCGTAGATTGAGATGCGCGTGGGTGACGCGGAGCGTCACTGGATGCATTACCACGCGGAGCGTGGGAACGATCAACTTCCTTAATCCAGGATCAAGTGCGGCAGAAACCGGCTTGAGTCCTTGGTGATCAAGCTATTGTCCTCTCGCACCCCAATCCCCGCCGCCTGGTCGCCAATTACCCAAGAGCCGATCAGCGTGTAGCTGTCCCCAAATTTTGGCAGCGGTGCGAACTCCTGAAGGATGAATGGCGCATCCGTGTAGGGGCCGTCTTCTTTTACGATCAGGCCGTCGGCGGTTTGTAGTTCGATGTTGGCGCCTTCCCGGGAGAAGAACGGCTTGCGCACCCAGCCTTTTGGCACGGCCTTGCCTGGGTCGGTGTCCAGGTGGGACGCGAGCAGGTTGGGGTGGCCTTGGTTGAATTCCCACAGCAGCGGCAGGATGCCTTTGTTGGAGAGGACGGATTTCCACGCGGGTTCGAAGAACTGCGTGTCGCTCTGGGCAATCGCGGCACCAAAGGGCTCGTGGAAGATGAACTCCCAGGCGTGCAGTTTGAACAGGTGGGGGATCCAGCGATCTTCAAGGTCGACGAAGCGGCCTTCGCTGGTCAGGCCGATGTCTTCGACGTCGATGTGGCGCGATTCGATGCCGACTTTTTCGGCAACCAGACGCAGGTAGTCGGTGGTGCCTTTGTCTTCGATGGAGTCTTTCATCGAGGCGAAGTAGAACGGCTGGCTGACCTGCAGTTGGGCGAAGGCCTGGTGCAGTTTGGTGTCGATGCTATTGAACTGGTCGGCGTGCTTGGGCAGCAGGCCGCGTTCGATGCATTGTTCCAGCCAGCCCCACTGAAACGCGGCTGCTTCGTAGAGGCTGGTGGGGGTGTCGTAGTTGAGCTCCAGCAACTTGGCGGGCCCGCTGCCGTTGTAGGAGAAGTCCATGCGCCCGTACAGGTGCGGGTGACCTTCGAGCCATGAGGTTCGGATCATGTCGTAGAAAGGCGCGGGGATGCTCAGGCGTTCAAGCAGTTCTTCGCTGTGGACCACGCGGGCGACGAGGTCCATGCACATGTCATGGAGCTCGGTGGTCGGGTCTTCGAGGTCGCGCTCGATTTGCTTGAGCGTGAACTGGTAGTACGCGCTTTCGTCCCAGTAAGGTTCGTCGTCGATGGTATGGAACAGGAAGCCAAGACTCTCGGCTGTGTGTTTCCAGTCATGACGCTCTGCGCATTGGATCTTCTTCATGGCCGGTGTCCTTAGCTGCTCGACCCGCCGCCCCAGCCGCTGCGTGCGCTGGCTTTGCTGCCGAAGCCGCCGCGGGAGGTGGCCGATGAAACCGAGCTCGACTTAGGTGAAGAGCGCAGCGTGTTGGTGTAATTGCTGCTGCCGTACCGGGCCTGGTTGGAGCGGCCAAAGGTCGCGCCATTGGAGACGCGTTGGTTGAGCGTCGAGTTGCCATAGTTGCCACGATCATCGCGATAGCGGTACACCGGTTCCGAACGGTAGCTGTTGCGGTTGTTGCTCAGCATGTTGCCGATCAGCAAGCCGGTCAGCAGGCTGCTGGTGGAGAAGCCTGAGCCGCCGCCGCTGGCCTGAGCGTTGGCCGCTTGCGCATTGGCAGCGTCGACCTGGGATTGGGTCACCTGGCCTTCGGCGGTCAGTTCGAAACCGCCCAAGCGCGGGATGAATTTGCCGGTGGAGTCTTGCTGGCACCAATCAGCGACAAAGTCAGCGTCGCAATCGGCCTGGCTGTCATACACCGGCGCAATGCGGCGATGCTCGGCCATGGCCGTCATGTAGGCGTCCGAGCAGACGTCCACCGGAAGCTTTTCATCGGCGCATTGCTGTACCGACTGGAAGTTGTACTTCTTTTGCAGGTCGTAGGTTTTTTCCGTTGGGCCGCAGCCGGATATCGCCATGGCGACCGACGCAGCCAGCGACAGCTGGACGTACTTGCTTCGTTTCATCGGGAGCTCCGTGCGCAATCAGTTCGAGGTGGGCGTCATGCACGCGGCATTCAGCATGCCGACGCTGATGGCCACCGCGGCCACGTAGATACCGGCTGCCAGTTCGCCCTTCTTGATGCGCTCGGACGTGCCTTTGAGCACCAGGCTGGTCAGCAGGAACGCCAGCAGCTGGACGACGGCGGCGATCACGGCCCAGACGATGAAGTCGAGAACGTTGATCGAGTAGGCAATCACGTTGCTGGCCGGAATGGCGAAACCGACGATGGCACCGCCCAGGGCGACCGCTGCGGAGGTGTTGCCCGCACGGATCAGTTCGAACTCCTTGTGCGGGGTGATGCGGGTGTAGATGAACTGGAACAGCGCGAACAGTACCGCAGCCCCCAGGATGTAGAGGACAAAGCCGAGCACCGCAGCTTTGTTGAGGGAGATGGAGAGTGCTTCTAGCATGGACGGCTTCCTTTTTTAGAGCGTAGTCAGGTCGGTGGTGTACAGCGAAATGCCCAGGGATGTGCTCAGGCTGATGGTGCCTTCGGCATCTTCTTCGACGGAGAACAGCAGGAACTCTCGACGGTCGGTCAGGCCGGTGTCGCGGGCGTATAGCATCGAACGGTGCTCGACGCTGTAGGTGGCTTCTGGGCTGGTGACCTGTTCGCTCATCGCCACCAATTCGGTCTGGCCGTCCTCGCTGCCCCACTCCCGGAAGTACTCGACGCCGTCGTGGGTGTAGGTCGGCAGCCCGATCAGGCTCTGTGGGCCCGCCAGCCTGCGCAGTTCCGCTTCGCTGCTGATGGTGACGTAGCTGAGGTAGTTGAACAGAATCACTGACTCGACCTGGCCCGCTATCTGGCCGGTGGTGTGCACCTGCAACCAATAATCTTCGTCGTTCATGTAATAACGCGACAGCCAGGTGGACTGGCCAAGATCGATGGTGCCATTGCTCCAGATTTCCTGGGAGCCGGGGATCACCACGTTGGTTTTTTCATCGAGCAGCAATTTCAGGGTGGTGTCGAACATCACGCCCTTGCCCGGCGCCAGGCCCAAAGGACCGGTAGCAGGCAGGCTTGGGCTGGCGGTTCGGCTCGAGTCGGTAGTGGCTTTGGGGGCCTCAAGCCCCATCAACTGTTTAAGCCATCCCATGGGAGATTTCCTTAAGGCGAGTGGAAGCGATGTAGAAGAGTTCGCCGCCTTTGACCTGTGTGGCACTGGGCGGGTTGATCGACGGCTGCTGAACGCCTTTGGCGCGATAGCCGATGAGGGTGGCGTTGTGGCGCTCCTTCATCTGCGTGTACAGCTCGCCGAACGTTGCCTCAAAGGCATCGGGCAATTTCATCAGGTACTGGGTGGCGCCCTGCCCCACGCACAGCAACTCATTGATGACCACCGACGACCCCGGATCCTGGGAGGCGCGCACCAGCATTTCGATCGCCATGCTGGACGTGCATTCCAGGCGCGGGGCGTAGGAGCTGGCCAGTGCAGCGATTTCACTTTCGTTGAAGTGGGCGACCACATGCCCGACGGGGCTCAGTTGATTCACCGCCAGCACGGTGGCCAGCGTCAGGTCATCAGACGGGGTTCGCACCAGCACACGCTCGGCACCGGGCACACCGGCACGCAGCAACAGTGCGGTGGAAGACAGGCTTTCGCCGCGGATGAACGCTGCTTTGCCCGGCATCGGGTTTTCTTCAAGGCTGCAATCGCAGATCACGATCAGGTTGTCGTTCGAGGTTTCGTCTTGCAGCAACAACTCAATCACCCGCTCGCTGGACGCGCCCTCCCAGCCGATCAGCACGGTATGGCCGACCTTGCCGGTGAAATCACCTTTGCCCTTCATGCCTTTTCTCCATGCATCGATAACACTGCTGGTGGTTTTGCCGATGGCGGCCGTGAGCAGCGCAATGCCCCCGAGCATGACCCAGGCCGCCACGAAAATTCGTCCCGCCGAGGTCTGCGGCGCGAGGTCGCCATAGCCGACGGTGAGTGTGGTGGTGAGATAGAAGTAGATAAACGTGGCGGGAGCAGTGAGGTGTTGTTCGCCCAGCAACACCAGGCCCAGGTAAGCCGCGCTCAGGTGGACACCCAAGGCAACGATCAGTCCTGCCCAACCGAAGCGGTGAAAGAGGGACGAGGCGTACATGCGTAACAGTAGGAAAATCGACATTTGGCCCCTGGCTCCCTGGGTACTTGAATCCTGACGACAGCATCGCCTCGGCGTCTGGATGCTCAAGTGCGTTCACCCGGCATTAAACCCGCTGCGCGGCGTGGATAGAAGTACCTTGGCTGCAATAAATCCGGCGAGCGCACCAAACAGATGCCCTTCGAAGGAAACGCCCTGCCGCGGAAGGAAGCCCACGACCAGTCCGCCATACAGCAAAGCCACAACAGCGGCTGTTAGCAGGTTGCCCCAGCTTCTGTGGAACCAGGCGCGAGACAGCAGATAGGCCCATAGCCCGAACACCCAGCCGCTGGCGCCGACGTGTACGCCTGAAAAACCAAACAGCCAGACCAACAAGCCGCCCAGCAGAATGATGATGGCGCTGACGGCGATGAACCGGTTGACCCCTTCGATGATGACCAGAGAACCCAGGATCACAAAGGCAATCAGGTTGGCGCTCAGGTGGGCGAAGGAGGCGTGCAAAAACGGTGATGCGAGGATGCCGAACAGACCCTGCATCGTTCTCGGGATTAGCCCGAATGCCATGAGGCTGTAACCGGTCGCCACATTGAGCAGTTGCAGCGCGACCATGAAGAGGGCCAGGCCTGCGATTGTCTTGAAACCCTTCAAGGCGTTCATCCTGACCTCAACATACAAAAGAAGGGCACTGCAACTCTGTGGCGAGGGAGCTTGCTCCCTCGCCACAGAGTTGCAGGCTTAACTGACCTGCGTTGATTACTCAGCCGACTTTTGCTTCAGACGCTCCAGAATCGCATTGGCACTGCCTTCGTTCGGCGTGATGCCGGCATCGCGCAGTTTGCGTTCCAGGTCCGTGCCCGTTGACGCATCAGCCAGCTCATCCTGGGCTTGCAGCTCAGCGGCACGTTGCTGCTGCTTGGCCTGCAAGCGATTGAGCGTACCGACGGCGGTTTCCAGCTTGCCGTTGGCACCACCGCTGGCAATGGAGGCACTGACCTGGGCCTTTTGCACGCTGTCGCGAGCCTTGGCCATGTCCACTTGCTGGCGCAGGCTTTTGATGCGGCTCTCGGCTTTGGTGATGTCTTTGCGCATGCTTTCAGCGTACCCACCGAACTCGGTCGTCTGCTTTTGCTCCACGTCCCGCTCGTTGGTCAGGGTCGAAATGGCTTCGGCCACTTCCAGGGCGAGGTCTTCACGGTTGGCCTGGATAGCGGCCATCGCCTTGGATTCCAGGTCTTTGATCTTGGCGTCGTACTCGCCAACGCGATCAGCCGCCAGTTTGTGCTTGGCCATGATGCTTACCAATTCACGCTTGGCGTTGGCCAAGGCGCTGTCGGCATCGCGAATTTCCTGGTCGAGGATGCGCAGGGCCTGTTGGTCGACGATCGATTCGCCGACTTCGCTGGCACCGCCACGCAACGCGGTGAACAATTTGCTCCAGATGGACTGAGTCATTGGATTTTCCCGAATAATTAAATGAAGAAACGTTCGAAGGCTTCGCTGGCGCGCTGCACGTTATCAACCAGGGTTTTCACCTCGGTCACGATGTTGGTCAGGCTGGAGTCGGAGCTGAGCGCACCGAACATGTTGTAAACCACCTGCCCGTTCGGCATGGACTCGATACCGATGGACGACAACGGGAACATCTCCCGGCTGCGCAGCACGGCGTCGTTGAATTTCGCGACATCGTTGATGGACTCGGCGTCGACCAGGACGGTATCCACGATGATTTGTTCGCCCACCACCGCGATGTAAATCGGCAAGCCACCAAAGTCGTTCATCTCCAGCTTGATGCTGGACTCGGAGCCTTGGACGAGAGAAAGCGTAATGTCATTGGACGTCACGTCATCCAGCGCCTGAAAAGCACTGAAGAGGCGATCGATATTCCAGTTGGTACCTGCGCTCATGAAATTCTCCGACATGAATGAGCCAGCCAGGATCGGTTGGCGTAGCTGTTTCTCCATTTGCTTGAGCAGGCTTCGGTTTTCGGGAAGCACCCAAGTCTCGTGTTTCACATAACCGGCCGCCGCCAGCCCCGCACGCATCTGCTTCATGTAAAAGCTCGACGGCTTTTTTGCGGACGGCTTCAAGCGCTCTCCCTTGAGGCTTGCTGAATCGGTATCGGGCCCAGTTGATGGGCTCGATGGAGAGCTGCTGTTCATGGTACTGACCTCGCTGTGAAAAACTCACGCGTGAGAAAATCTACAGGCAATCCGCAAGGTACTCAATAGCTCACGCGTGAGATTTTTCCTTACATTTTTCAACCACCGAAAAGACCCTGCCTACCCCGCCAACTCTCGCTCGATTTGCTCGATGCTAGGCAAGCTCGATTGCAGTTCGGCTGGCAAAGACTCCATCAGTTGATATTCCGCCACACCAATAGGTCGGTTGTTATCGCGCAGTGCATATTCAGCCACCACTTCATTTTTACCCTTGCACAACAAGAGGCCGATAGTCGGGCCGTCCTGTGGGTGCTTTATCTCGGCATCCACCGCCGCAAGATAGAAGCTCAATTTGCCCAGATGCTCGGGCTTGAACTTGCCTGCCTTGAGTTCGATCACCACATAGCAACGCAGCTTCAGGTGATAGAACAACAGGTCGATGAAGAACTCATCGCCGCCTACATTCAGCAGCACTTGCCGGCCAACGAAGGCAAAACCTGCGCCCAACTCCAACAAGAAGTCAGTGACATGCTTGATCAGGGCGTTTTCGATTTCGCGCTCTTGTGCATTCTGGCCCAGGCTGAGGAAATCAAAACGATAAGGGTCCTTAAGAGACTCGCGCGCCAGGTCGGATTGCGCTTTGGGAAGATGGCTTTCGAAGTTGCTCACTGCCTTGCCACTGCGTTCCAACAGGCGGTTTTCAATGTGCATCACCAAGGTGTTGCGCGACCAACTATGCTTGATCGTTTGGATGGCGTACCAACGTCGCGTTTCAGGGCCGGGAAGTTTGTCCAGAAGTGCGATTTGATGGTACCAAGGCAATTGTGCAAGCACCTCTTGCACAAATTCCGAATCCGGCCACGCCTCGGCAAAAGCACGCATGTACTTCAGATTGCGCGGCGAAAAACCCTTGATGTCAGGAAAGGCCGCCCGCAGATCTTGCGCAAGGCGGTCGATCACCTTGCTACCCCAGCCTTGAGCGTGCTGACGCGTCAAAATATCGTGTCCCAACTGCCAGTAGAGCAGCACCAGCTCACGATTAACTGCTATTGACGCACGCTGTTGCGCCTGATGGATACGGCCTTTGAGGTCTGTCAGCCAATCGCCGTAGCCCTCAGGAGGCGCGATCAACCCGATAGAAGTTTCGCTCATGCCTTTTTTACTCTGGTGTTTTCGGCAGGCTAGCCAGCCGACAGTACCGTCACAAGCATTCGAGAACAGTTCAGGAAGGGTCCCGCGTACCTCACAGAAAGGTCCTGCTGGCACTTGACTCTCCCCTATACGGCACCCCCTACCCTGAATGCCCTTTTCTCAGAACTTATCACCATGAGTCAGCGCATTCTGGTCATTCTCGGCCACCCGTCCTCCGATAGCTTTTGTTCCGCCCTCGCACACACCTATATCCACGCTGCGAAAACGGCCGGCCACGAAGTCCGCGTCCTGCGCCTGGGTGATCTCAGCTTCGACCCAATCCTTCATCATGCTTACACCCAGGTTCAAGTGCTGGAACCTGACTTGCTCAGCGCCCAGTCCGACATCCTTTGGGCCGAGCACCTGGCCTGGGTTTTCCCTGTCTGGTGGGGCGGTGTCCCGGCCCTGATGAAGGGCTTTATCGACCGCGTTTTCCTACCCGGCTTTGCCTTCAAATACCGCGCAGGCAAGGCATTCCCAGACAAGTTATTAAAGGGCCGAACCGCGCACTTGTTAGTGACCCTCGACACGCCGCCGTGGTATTACCGCTGGGTTTATCGCATGCCGGCCATCCACCAGATGCGTCGTACCACGCTGGCGCTTTGCGGTATCACGACCGGCAAGACGCTGCTGTTGGGGCCGGTGCTGGGCTCTTCGCTGACGCAGCGGGCCAAGTGGCTGAAACAGGCCGGCGCACTACTTGAAAAAGGGAGTTTTCATGTACATCGGCAAAGCCGCGCAGTTGTCCGGCACGACCATCAAGGCGATTCGTCACTATGAGGCGATCGGGCTGATGCCAGCACCTGCGCGTCAGGGCGGTTATCGCGTTTATACCGCGCAGAGTGTCGAGCGGCTGATGTTTATAAAGTGCGCGCAACAGCTGGGGTTCAAACTCAAGGAATTACAGGAGATTTTGCAGGGGTACGAGGGTGATGCGCTTCCTTGGGACAAGGCTGATCAAGCCATCGCCAATAAGAAGCAAGCGTTAGCCATGCAAATTGTGGCATTGCAGAATATGCATCGGGGTTTATTGGTCTTCGAGGCCCAATTGAAAGCGGCGCAGGGGGAGTGCCCGGTCGCCACGAAGGCAAGCTGAGACTCGGTGAGCCGAATAAGGTCGCTAATCGGCTCATTGGGTGAGCCGAATAAACCCATCAATCGGCTCACATCCTCGTGTGTGCGCCACTCATTTGCCCCAATCCCCCATGTCTGCTAGTGTCGCGCCGGTTTACCGTCTACCGGAATTGCCGCCATGGCCCGCAAAAAAGTTGCACTCGATTTCGAACAATCCCTCGCCGACCTGCAAGCCCTGGTCGAGCGTCTGGAGAACGGCGAGTTGTCGCTGGAAGACTCGTTGACAGCGTTTGAGCAAGGCATCGGCCTGACCCGCGACTGTCAGAGCGCGTTGGCGCAGGCGGAGCAGAAGGTCCAGGTGTTGCTGGAGCGTGACGGGGAGTTGGCCGAAGAACCTTTCGATGCGGAACAGCCGGAATGATCAGCGCATATCAGGCCAGTAGCCAAGCCCGGGTGAATGCCGCGCTGGAGCCTCTGTTTGTTGCGCCAAGCCCGGAAATGACGCGCCTCTATGAAGCCATGCGCTACAGCGTGATGAATGGCGGCAAGCGTGTGCGCCCGTTGCTGGCCTATGCCGCCTGCGAAGCTCTCGGGGCGCCGGCAGCCGAGGCGAATGGTGCGGCCTGTGCGGTCGAGTTGATCCACGCCTATTCCCTGGTGCATGACGATTTGCCAGCAATGGACGATGACGATTTGCGTCGCGGCCAGCCCACCACCCATAAAGCCTTTGATGAAGCCTATGCGATCCTGGCCGGTGACGGCTTGCAGAGCCTGGCGTTCAGCGCATTGCTGGACCCGCGCTTGAGCAGCGTCAACGCCGAGATACGCCTGCGCATGGTCACCGCCCTGGCCCACGCCGCAGGCCCGGCTGGCATGGTCGGCGGGCAAGCCATCGACATGGGATCGGTCAGCCTCAAGCTGGATCAAAAAGCCCTGGAACATATGCATCGCCACAAGACCGGCGCGCTGATTGAGGCGGCCGTGCAGTTGGGCGCCCTGGCCAGTGGCCGCGCCGGCGCCGAGCAATTGGCGGCCCTGCAGACCTACTCACGCGCTATCGGCCTGGCCTTCCAGGTGCAGGACGATATTCTCGACGTGGAAAGTGATACCGCCACCCTCGGCAAACGCCAAGGCGCCGATATCGCACGGGACAAGCCGACTTATCCTGCCTTGCTGGGGCTGCAAGCCGCCAAGGCGTATGCCGTCGAGCTGCGCGACCAGGCCCTGGATGCCCTGCGACCTTTCGACGCGGCGGCCGAGCCACTGCGTGACCTGGCGCGGTATATCGTCGAACGTCGCCACTGACAGCCGCGGCCATTTGCGCCGCATATCGGCCAAGTTAGGCCCTCTGCGTGGGCAGTTTGCACGGCTTGAGGTAAACTGCCGCCTCTTCTATACCTATAACGATTCGCCTGATGCCCACGACGTTTCAAGAGATTCCCCGCAAACGCCCGTCTACGCCCCTGCTCGACCGTGCTGCCACGCCGGACGGCCTGCGTCGACTGGGTGAAGCCGAGCTGGAAACCCTGGCCGATGAGCTGCGCCTGGAATTGCTCTACACGGTCGGACAGACCGGTGGGCATTTTGGCGCCGGGCTGGGCGTGATCGAGCTGACCATCGCCTTGCATTACGTGTTCGACACCCCGGACGACCGGCTGGTGTGGGACGTGGGCCACCAGGCGTATCCGCATAAAATCCTCACCGGCCGTCGCGAGCGCATGGCCAGCCTGCGTCAGAAGGACGGCCTGGCCGCCTTCCCGCGCCGTGCCGAGAGCGAGTACGACACTTTTGGCGTCGGCCACTCCAGCACGTCCATCAGTGCAGCGCTGGGCATGGCGATTGCCGCCCGCCTGCAAGGCAGTGAGCGCAAGGCGATTGCGGTGATTGGTGATGGCGCGCTGACCGCCGGCATGGCCTTCGAAGCGCTGAACCATGCGCCGGAAGTGGACGCCAACATGTTGGTGATCCTCAACGACAACGACATGTCGATTTCGCGCAACGTGGGTGGCCTGTCCAATTACCTGGCGAAGATCCTCTCCAGCCGTACCTACGCCAGCATGCGCGAAGGCAGCAAGAAAGTGCTGTCGCGCCTGCCTGGCGCGTGGGAAATCGCGCGTCGCACCGAAGAATATGCCAAGGGCATGCTGGTACCCGGCACCCTGTTCGAAGAGCTGGGCTGGAACTATATCGGCCCTATCGACGGCCACGACCTGCCCACCCTGATCGCCACGTTGCGCAACATGCGCGACCTCAAGGGCCCGCAGTTCCTGCATATTGTCACCAAAAAAGGCAAAGGTTTCGCTCCGGCGGAAGTCGATCCGATTGGTTACCACGCGATCACCAAGCTCGAACCCCTCGATGCCCCCGCCGCCGCGCCGAAAAAAGCCAGCGGGCCGAAGTATTCCGGGGTGTTTGGCGAATGGCTGTGCGACATGGCCGCCGCCGACCCGCGCTTGGTGGGTGTTACCCCGGCGATGAAGGAAGGCTCCGATCTGGTGGCGTTCAGCGAGCGTTTCCCGCTACGTTACTTCGACGTGGCGATTGCCGAACAACACGCCGTGACCTTCGCGGCCGGCATGGCCTGCGAAGGCGCCAAGCCAGTGGTGGCGATCTATTCCACCTTCCTGCAACGCGGTTATGACCAGCTGGTTCACGATGTGGCGGTGCAGAACCTCGATGTGCTGTTCGCCATCGATCGCGCCGGCCTGGTAGGCGAAGACGGCCCGACCCATGCCGGCAGTTTCGACCTCTCGTACCTGCGCTGCATCCCCGGCATGCTGGTGATGACTCCGAGCGACGAGAACGAACTGCGCAAGATGCTCAGCACCGGCCACCTGTACAACGGCCCGGCCGCTGTGCGGTACCCGCGCGGCACCGGACCGAACGCCGTGATCGAAAAAGACCTGGAGCCGATCGAAATCGGTAAAGGCATCGTGCGTCGCCAAGGCAGCAAAACTGCATTCCTGGTGTTTGGCGTACAACTGGCCGAAGCCTTGAAAGTCGCTGAGAAGATCGACGCCACCGTGGTCGACATGCGGTTCGTCAAACCACTGGATGACGCGTTGGTGCGCGAGATCGCCGCTGGCCATGAGCTGCTGGTGACCATCGAAGAGAACGCCATCATGGGCGGCGCCGGTGCGGCGGTCAGCGAGTTCCTGGCGCGGGAGAATATCCTCAAGTCGGTGCTGCACCTGGGCTTGCCGGATGTATACGTCGAGCACGCCAAGCCGGCGCAGATGCTGGCTGAATGCGGGTTGGATGAGGCGGGTATCGAGGCGTCCGTTCGCGAGCGCCTGGCGCTACTGAATCTGTAATCTGCCCCAAATGTGGGAGCTGGCTTGCCTGCGATGACGGCGGCACATTCGCTAACAATGTGTCAGATACACCGCTATCGCAGGCAAGCCAGCTCCCACAGTGGTTTTGCATGACCTTCGAATGCGATGGACAGCCCATGAAACGCCTGTGCCTTGCCCTGCTGCTGCTACCCTGCGCTGACCTGCTCGCCGACACCCGCGACCAGGCCCTGAAGCTCTCCGACGTGGTCATCAGCGCCAACCGCCAAGTCCAGGCGCGTAATGACAGCAGCGCCGCCAACACCGTATTCACCCGCGCCGACATCGACCGCCTTCAGCCCACCAGCGTCACCGACCTGCTCAGCCGCGTGCCGGGCGTGCAAGTTGCGCCAACCGGTGGGCGTGGCAGTTTGCCGGGGATTTTCATTCGCGGCACCAAGTCGGCGCAGAGCCTGGTGCTGGTGGACGGCCAACGCATCGCCAACACCACCTCCGGCGACAGCGGCTTGCAATACCTCAACGTCGATCAGATTGAACGGGTGGAAGTGCTGCGCGGTTCACGTTCGGTGATTTACGGCAGCGATGCGATTGGCGGGGTGATTCAGGTGTTTACCCGGCGCAATGCCGAGCAAGGCTTGCAGCCGCGCTTGAAACTGGGCTTTGGCAGCAACCAGACCTGGGAGCGCAGCCTGGGCCTGTCGGGCGGCGATGAACACACGCGCTTCAACCTGGGAGCGAGCCTGGATGAAACCGCCGGTATCAACGCGAGCCACACGTCGTTTCCCAGTGACGGCGACCATGATGCCTACCGCAACCAGTCCATCAGCCTGAACCTCAGCCATTCGTTCAGCGATGAGCTGGAGGCGGGCTTCAACCTGTTGGATAACCGTGGCAAGTCGGAGTACGACAACAGTTATGGCCGCTACGACGGCGCCACCGGGCAGAGCCTGGGCCAGAAACCCTACACCGACTACACCGTGAGCAGCGCCAGCGGCTATGTCGATGCCAAGCTCAATGACAGCTGGCAGTCGCGCCTGGAGCTGGGCCACAGTGAAAACCGCGACACCAAGCGCGATACCCTCAGCGATGATTACAGTGCATTCAACACCTACCGCGACTCGGTCAATTGGCAGAACGACCTGACCCTGGATGAGCAAAACAGCCTGATCGTGGGCGGCGACTGGTACGAAGACCGTTTCCACGGTTCTACCACCTTTACCGAGAACAGCCGCTGGAACCGGGCAGCTTTCGTGCAGCATCGCTTCCATAGCCAGTGGTTTTCCACCGAGCTGGGCCTGCGCCGCGACCAGAACCAGCAGTTCGGCGGCCAGAACAGTTGGAGCGGCACCCTGACCTTACCGGTCAACCCTGACAATGACCTGCTCTTGAGCTACAGCGAAGGCTTTCGCGCGCCGACCTTCAACGACCTCTATTACCCCGACACCCAGTACAGCAACCCCAACCTGCAGCCCGAGACATCAAAGAGCTACGAGCTGCAATGGCGCAGCCAACTGAGCGACAGCACGCGCCTGGAAGCCTCGCTGTATCGCACCGACCTGAGCGACGCGATTATCCTTGACGCTGGCAAGCCGCAAAACGTAGCGTCGGCGCGGATCAACGGCTTTGAAGCGGCGCTCAAGCAGGAACTGTTTGGCTGGCAGGGCAACCTGGGCCTTTCGCTTATCGACCCGCGTGACCGTGACAGCGGCCACACCCTGGCACGTCGCGCCCGGCGAACGGTGAACCTGGATCTGGACCGGCAATTTGATCAACTCGGTCTCGGCGCCAGCTGGCAAGCGATCAGCAACAGCTACGACGATGAAGCCAACCGCAACCGTCTGGGCGGTTATGCCTTGTTGGGGCTGCGCAGTAGTTGGGCGTTGAACCGGGAGGTGTCGTTGTCGTTGAAGGTGGATAATGTGCTGGACAAGTCTTACGCACGGGCGAAGTACAGCTACCTCGGGGAAAGCCAGAATTATCGTGAAGAAGGTCGGGTGTGGGTGGTTGGGGTGACATGGACACCTGAGTTCTGAGGGGCCTGCACCGATGTCATCGCAGGCAAGCCAGCTCCCACAATTGAAATGCATTCCCCTGTGGGAGCTGGCTTGCCTGCGATAGCGGTTTCAAAGGTTAGGTGATAAAACCTGGCACAACCGCCCCACCGCCTCCAGCATCTGCCCGCTGGGCCGTTCCAGGCCCTTGTCCGGCACTAACCGTACCCGAGCCGCCATCGCTAGCCATGCCTTCCAGGCCTCCTTCTGAGCCTGATCCCCCACCAGGATCACCTCGGGGTCTCGCGCCAACACCGACTCGATATTCACCTGCGGCGCCGGCAACTTCAGGTCATCAAACACATTGCGCGCCCCGCACACGCTGAGGGCATCGCTGATGATCTGCCCACCGCCCACGGTGTACAGCGGCTGGTTCCACACTTGGTAAAACACCCGCAGCGGCTCGGCCCGCTGGTAGCGCTGGCGCAACTCGGCCAAGCGCTGGCGCAGTTGTACCGCGAACTGGCGCCCTGCCTCAGCGCGGCCCAATTGCTCGGCAATGGCCTGCACCTGGGCGGTCAGTTGTTCAAGGCTGTGGGGTTCGGCGACGTACACCGGGATATTCAACCGCTGGAGCTGCTCGCGCTGGGCCGGGCCGACGCTGCCAGGCCACAGCAGGATCAAGTCGGGCTTGAGGCTGAGCAGGCGCTCCATGTCCAACTGGCCGTAGTGCCCGACCGAGGGCACCTTCGCCAACGCCGCCGGGCGCTCACCACCATCAAGCACGCCGACCAGCAAGTCCTCGGCACCCAGTTCAAGCACGATTTCAGACAGTGACGGCGCCAGGCTGACGACGCGTTCGACCGCCAACGCCTGGGCACTGAATACCAGCAGCAGCGCCAGCCAATAGCGCTTCATCCTAACTGGCGCGGTATGCGATAGAGGTAGAACAGCACCAGCGTCGACAGCGCCAACAGAAACAGCGGCACCGCCTCCAGGCCGACGAATACCGCCAGCGCACCGATCCAGGCCGGTAACGCTGCAACCAGCAAGGCCGTGCGCCGACGCGCCGCCAGGGTGATCCAGGCCGCGGGTTCGTCAGCAGTATCAAGGGCTTTGGAGGTGGCGATCAGCGCGTGCTTGTAGGCATGAAAATAACGCAGGCTGAGAAACATCGATGCCACGCCGGCGATGAAGAACGGCATGGCCAATACGGGCAACAAGGATTCAGCACGGCCAAACAGCAGGTTGATCACGAACAAGGGCAGCAACGCCAGGGCCAGGTACTGCCACCAGTTGAAGGACAGTCGCCGTTTCACCTGGCCACGGGTCACGCGCGGTCGACCTCGCCCTGGTGCTCGTTGCCCATCATGTGGTCGAGCTTGCTGGCTTTGGTGGCCAGGTAGAGTTTGTTGTGCGGGTTATGCCCGGTGTGCAGTGGTACGCGCTCGGCCACGGTGATGCCCATCTCGGTCAAGGCTTTGACCTTGCGGGGGTTGTTGGTCATCAGGCGCAGGGATTTGACCCCCAGGTGCTCGAGCATCGGCAGGCAGATGGCGTAGTCGCGCTGGTCGGCAGCAAAGCCCAGGCGCTCGTTGGCCTCGACGGTGTCGGCGCCGCCGTCTTGCAGCTCGTAGGCACGAATCTTGTTCAACAGACCAATGCCCCGGCCTTCCTGGCGCAAGTACAGCAACACGCCACGCCCTTCACGGGCGATGGCTTGCAGTGCGGCCTCCAGTTGCGAGCCGCAGTCACAGCGCTGGCTGAACAGCGCATCGCCGGTCAGGCACTCGGAATGCACACGCCCCAGCACCGGCGCGCCATCGGCGATGTCGCCGAGGCTGAGCACAACGTGCTCGCGCCCGGTGGCTTCTTCAAGAAAGCCGTGCATGGTGAACGTGGCAAAAGGGGTAGGCAGCTTGGAAGCGGCGACGAAAACGACGGGCACCGTGTGCTCCTGATTTCAGATTTCACAGAGGCGGGCATTGTAACAGCACGTTCCTACAGACGCTTAAGCTGAATTATCGCTGATAAAGATCAATAGGTTCGATTGGCCTTTGAGTCAGTTCTATGGGCGTCAGAACGGATACGGCTGTTTCCAGCGATCGAAAATTGCTTTCAACTCACCGGTCTGGACCAGGATGCCCAAACGCTGGTCATACACGGCCATCAATGCCCTGCCGCGCTCGGTGTCGGCAAAGCCTATGTAGAGCGGCAGTTCAGCGATATGGGTGAGTTTGAACAGCGCCGGGTCCTGCGCCTGGCTGAGCACGTATTTGGCTTCGGTGAGGGCGTCGATATAAAAATCGGCACGGCCGTGTTGCAGCATCGGCAGAATGCCGCTGCGCCGCTCGATCTGGTTGAAGCGCTGCACGTTGGGCAGATACCCCTCGTATTTATAGCCGCGCACCCAGGCCAGGCGGTAGTTGCCCAGGGTCGCCAATGTCGGCGTGGGTAAAGTTGCCAGCCCGAGAGCGTAGACATGATCGGCGTCGAAGTTCCAGTGCGGGTACAGCACTGCGCTGGCCTCATCGCGATAGGTGCCGACACAACCATCTACCTCACCACGCTGGGCCAGGCCGACCGATCGGGTGTAGGGCACGCTGCGGGTTTGCAAGGTAATGCCTGCTGGCTCGAAGACGTGGCGCAACAGGTCCCAGGCCAGACCGCTGCCATCTTTGTTGGTGTAGTCGTTCCACTCCTCACTGGCCAGCACGATTTTACCGGGCACGGGAGTGTCCGCCTGGGCCAGGGAAACGAAGGAACACAGCACGATCAGCAGCCAGCGGCATGCAGCCATAGTCACGGCCTCTTACTCGGGATAATCGTCTAAAGGGTAGCGCAGACCGCCGGCTCAGGGCGTCTGGCGAAAATGCTGGTAGCCGCGCACAGCCGGGGTGATGTCCTGGCCGTCGACGTCGAGCAGCGTCACGCCCTGCCCCGTTTCGACCCGACCGACCACATGCACCGGCCAGCCATCGGCCTGCAACGGCGCCAACTCGGACGGTGGCAAGGTGAACGCCAACACATAGTCGTCGCCCCCGCTCAACGCCGCCACTTGAGCCTGGTCTTCACCGACAAACGCCAGCAAGGCCTCGGACAACGGCAACCGCTGGCGCTCAACCACCAGGCGCACCGCTGACGCCTTGGCGATATGCCCACAGTCAGCCAACAGCCCATCGGAGATATCCATGGCCGCTGTCGCCTTGCCCCGCAGCGCCAGCCCCAGGGCCAGCTGCGGTTGCGGCGACCAGTAATGCGCCAGCAGCGGCTCGGCGATTGCTGCGTCAGCCGTGCGTTGCCCCAATACCAGCGGCAAGGCGCCAGCGGCATTGCCTAACTCGCCACCCACACAAAGCAGGTCGCCGGGCTGTGCACCGCTGCGCGTCAAGGCCTGGCCAGCCGGCACACGGCCGAATACGGTCAGGGTCAGGCTCAACGGCCCACGGGTGGTATCGCCGCCCACCAAGCCTACGCCGCAGCTTTGCGCCATGGCGTTCAAGCCTTGGGCATAGCGTTGCAGCCAATCGGCTTCGACGCTCGGCGTGGTCAGGGCAAGGGTAAAGGCGAGGGGGTGGGCGCCCATGGCGGCCAGGTCGCTCACCGCCACGGCCAGCGAGCGCTGGCCGAGCAGGAACGGGTCACAGGGGTCGGCAAAATGCACGCCAGCCACCAGCGTATCGGTAGAGACTGCCAATTGCTCCCCGGCGGGAAGCGCCAGCAACGCGCAGTCGTCGCCGATCCCCAGGGCAATGCCTTCGCCGCCTTGCGCACAAGGCGCGGCGGCGAAGTATGTGCGGATCAGCTCAAACTCACCCATTGAGGAATCAAGCGCAGATTAGCGCTTGTGTTCCTTCACTTCGGCTTCACGCAGGCGCGGGGCCAGCTTGTCGAGCACGCCGTTGACGAACTTGTGGCCATCGGTCGAACCGTAGACTTTCGCCAGTTCGATGCCTTCGTTGATCACGACGCGGTACGGCACGTCGACGCGCTTGAGCAGCTCCCAGGTGGACAGGCGCATCACGCACAGCTCAACCGGGTCGAGCTCTTCGATGGTCAGGTCCAGGCATGGCGCCAGGGCTGTGTCGATCTCGGTCATGTTGGCCGGAACACCGTGCAGGATGTCGTGGAAGTAGCTCTGGTCAGCAAAGGTGAAGTCGTTATCGACGCGAAATTGCGCTTCGATCTCGTTCAGCGAAGTGCCAGCCATATGACGCTGGTACAGCGCCTGGGTGGCGAGCTGACGGGCCGCACGGCGCTTTTCGCTTTTCGAAGGCTTGCCGGCATCGGCTGGACGCTCGTCACGCGGGTTGAAACGATCGCTTTCGTCGGAAATCACTTGGCCTCCAACTGCGACAGCAGGCTGACCATTTCCAGGGCGGACAAGGCAGCTTCAGCGCCTTTGTTACCGGCTTTGGTACCGGAACGCTCGATGGCTTGCTCGATAGAATCCACGGTCAGTACGCCGAAAGCGACTGGCACGCCGAACTCCATGGACACCTGAGCCAGGCCCTTGGTGCATTCGCCGGCCACGTATTCGAAGTGCGGGGTGCCGCCACGAATGACCGCGCCCAGGGCGATGATCGCCGCGTATTCACCCTGCTGAGCAACTTTTTGCGCAACCAGTGGAATTTCGAAGGCGCCAGGGGCACGGATAAGGGTGATATCGCTTTCGCTCACACCGTGGCGAACCAGGGCGTCAACCGCACCGCTTACCAGGCTTTCAACCACGAAGCTGTTGAAGCGGCCAACCACCAGGGCATAGCGGCCTTTGGGGGCGATGAAGGTACCTTCGATGGTCTTCAGGGTCATTCGACAAATCTCTTAAAGAGCCGGGACGCGAAAAGTGCGTCCCTCAGTGATGATTTAACCGCGAACAAGGGGCAAAAATCGCCGGCCTTTATTCGGAGGGCACGTATTCTACAACTTCCAGGTCGAATCCGGATATCGCATTAAATTTCATCGGTGCGCTCATCAGGCGCATTTTGCGCACGCCCAGGTCGCGCAGGATCTGCGAACCGGCACCGACGATGCTGTAGGTGGTCGGTTTTTTCACCGGCACGGCGTCGGCGGTTTCGCGGATGTGCGCCAGCAACACGTCACCATCCAGCGGGTGACCGAGCAACAGCACCACACCGCTGCCGGCCTCGGAAACCGCAGCCATGGCGGCGCGCAGGCTCCAGCGGCCCGGCTGCTTGACCATCAACAGGTCACGCAGTGGATCCATGTTGTGCACGCGTACCAGGGTCGGTTCTTCGGCGCAAATGTTGCCCAGGGTCAGGGCCATGTGCACGTCGCCTTCCACTGAATCACGGTAGGTCACCAAATTGAATTGGCCCAGTTCGCTGTCCAGTGGCTGCTCGGCAATCCGCTGAACGGTACGTTCGTGGATCATCCGGTAGTGAATCAGGTCGGCGATGGTGCCGATCTTGAGGTTGTGCTCTGCGGCAAAGGCTTCGAGCTCAGTACGACGGGCCATGGTGCCATCGTCGTTCATCACTTCGCAGATCACCCCGCTTGGCTCGAAACCGGCCATGCGCGCCAGGTCGCAGGCGGCTTCGGTGTGGCCGGCACGGGCCAGGGTACCGCCCGGTTGGGCCATCAGCGGGAAGATGTGGCCGGGGCTGACGATGTCTTCAGCCTTGGCGTCTTTCGCCGCCGCAGCTTGCACGGTGCGGGCGCGGTCAGCGGCGGAAATGCCAGTAGTGACGCCCGTGGTGGCTTCAATCGATACGGTGAACTTGGTGCCGAAACCCGAGCCATTGCGCGGCGCCATCAAGGGCAGCTTGAGCAATTCGCAGCGTTCGCGGCTCATGGGCATGCAGATCAGCCCACGGGCGTGCTTGGCCATGAAGTTGATGTGCTCGGGCTTGCACGCTTCGGCAGCCATGATGATATCGCCTTCGTTCTCGCGATCTTCGTCATCCATGAGGATGACCATCTTGCCTTGGCGGATGTCTTCAACCAGTTCTTCGATGCTATTGAGCGCCACGCGGCACCCCCTTGGTCAGGATTTCAGGTAGCCGTTAGCGGCCAGAAAACTTTCGGTGATGTTGCCTGATGCAGGCTCTGCGGCCTTTTCGCCCAACAACAGGCGCTCCAGGTAACGGGCAAGCAAGTCCACTTCCAGGTTCACCCGGCGACCCGGCTGGTACGAGGCCATGATGGTTTCGCTGAGGGTGTGGGGAATGATGGTCAGTTCAAATTCAGCGCCATTCACGGCGTTCACGGTCAGGCTGGTGCCATCGACGGTGATCGAGCCTTTGTGCGCGATGTACTTGGCCAGCTCTTTTGGCGCGCGGATACGGAATTCCACGGCGCGGGCGTTTTCGCTGCGGGCCACCACTTCGCCGACACCGTCGACGTGGCCGCTGACCAGGTGACCGCCCAGGCGCGTGGTGGGCGTCAGGGCTTTTTCCAGGTTGACCGGGCTGCCGGCCGCAAGATCGTTCATCGCGGTGCAGTCCAGGGTTTCCCGGCTGACATCGGCAGCAAAGCCGTTGCCCGGCAGCTCGATGACGGTCAGGCACACGCCGCTGACGGCGATGCTGTCGCCCAGCTTGACGTCGCCGAGGTCCAGCTTGCCGGTTTCAACCAGCAGGCGGACATCCCCGCCTTTGGGGGTCATTGCACGGATGCTGCCGATGGATTCGATAATGCCGGTGAACATTTCGTTCTCCTGAAAACGAGGGGGCTGACGCTCAAGCGCAAGCCGGGAATTATACGCTCACTGCTGGGACGGGGATGGCAGTGACTCGCCAGTCGTCGCCCACAGCGCGCATTTCGGTGATCTTGAGTTGGGGAGCATCGGCCAACTTATCAAGCGGCCAGTCCAGCAACGGGCGGGCAGCGGAGCCGAGGAACTTGCCGGCGATGAATATCACGTATTCATCCACCAGGCCTTGTTGGGCAAACGCGCCGGCCAGGCTTGGGCCGGCTTCCACCAACACATCGTTGACGCCACGGGCAGCCAGGGCGACCAATGCCGAGCGCAGGTCAACCTGACCCTCCACACCTGGAACCACAAGGCACTCAGGGCCGCGGGGGAACTGGTTTTCCGGAGTCACGCAGGTGATGACCAATGCCGGGCCGGCCTTGAAGAACGGTGCGTTGAGCGGCACCCGCAGGCGGCCATCGATCAGCACACGCAACGGCGGGCGCGACATGGCCAGGGCGGTGGTTGCGTCGTCCAGGCCCAGTTCGGCGGCGCGTACGGTCAAGCGGGCACCGTCGGCCAGTACCGTGTCGGCACCGGTCAGCACCACGCTGGCCTCGGCACGCAAGCGTTGCACCGCAGCACGGGCGGCGGGGCCGGTGATCCATTGGCTTTCGCCGTTGGCCATCGCCGTGCGGCCGTCCAGGCTCATCGCCAGCTTGACCCGCACAAACGGCAGACCGTGCTCCATGCGCTTGAGGAAGCCGGGGTTAAGCGCCCGCGCTTCGGTTTCCAGCACACCGCTGCGCACCTCGATACCCGCCTGGGCCAGGCGCTGCATACCTCGGCCAGCCACTTCGGGGTTCGGGTCCTGCATGCCGGCCACCACCCGGGCGACGCCGGCGGTCACCAGCGCATCGGCACAGGGCGGCGTACGGCCATGATGGCTGCACGGTTCAAGGGTCACGTACACCGTCGCGCCACGGGCCTTGTCGCCAGCGGCGCGCAGGGCATTGGGCTCGGCATGGGGCTCGCCGGTGCGCTCATGCCAGCCTTCGCCGACAATCTGCCCGTCACGCACTATCACGCAGCCAACCCGCGGGTTGGGGTGGGTGGTGTACAGGCCCTTGCGCGCCAATTCGAGGGCGCGGGCCATGTAGTGGGCGTCGAGCACAGCCTGTTCAGATGTCATTGTTTGGAGGGCTCACGGGCCAGGCGGTCGATCTCTTCGCGGAACTCATTGAGGTCCTGGAAGCGTCGATACACCGAGGCAAAACGGATATAGGCGACTTCGTCGAGCTTTTGCAGCTCGCCCATCACCAACTCGCCGACCACCAGGCTCTTGACCTCGCGCTCGCCGGTCGCCCGCAGCTTGTGCTTGATATGCACCAGCGCCGCTTCCAGGCGCTCGACACTCACCGGGCGTTTTTCCAGGGCGCGCTGCATACCGGCGCGCAGTTTTTCTTCGTCGAAAGGCTGGCGGCTGCCGTCGGACTTGATCAGACGCGGCAACACCAGTTCGGCGGTTTCGAAGGTGGTGAAACGTTCACCACAGGCCAGGCATTCGCGCCGGCGACGCACTTGGTCGCCCTCGGCGACCAGACGCGAGTCGATGACCTTGGTGTCGTTGGCACCGCAGAAGGGACAGTGCATGGTTGGCAGGCAACAAAAAATGGGAGGGCCATGGTAGCGCATCCCTGTGGCAAGACAAGCCATAGCCTTTACGGTATATAGGCAGGCTTATATGTTTGATATTGTTTAAGTCACGGATTTTGTCCTTTCTGGAGCCGTACATGCAGTTACGACCACTCGTTCTACTCAGCCTGTTCAGTTTTCTGGTCGCCTGCAGCAGCGAAGCCCCCAAGCCGGCCGCGCCTCAACCGACACCCGCGCAAGAGAAGAAAGTCCCGGGCATTGAAGACCTCGGCCCCCTGCCCGCCTATCAGCGCGAAATCAGCGGCAGCCTGACCAACGTGCCAGCCGGTGCCGAAGTCGAGATGGCGCTCTTGGTGATCGACGACCGTTCGCGCCCGCAGCAACTGCTCGCCAGCAGCGTACTGAGCGGCAACGGCAAGCCCTTGGCCTTCCGCCTGCGCTTCAACCCTGAAGCCTTCCCGGCCGGTGCCCGCGTTGAATTGCGCGGTCGCGCCAGCCAGTCCGGCCAGTTGATCCTGCATCTGCCTGCCGTGCGCGTCACCCAGGCGATCACCCAGAGCACCGGCCCCTTGCAACTCGTCAAGGCACCATGACACCACCGCGGCACCTGCAGCGTGCCTTGAGCGAACTGATCGGCGACGCGCAATTAGTGCCCTGCCCACTGCCGGGCACCGCATTGTCGCTGTGGCTGCTCGACGCCGACAACATGGACCGCGCCTTCAGCCAGGAAGAAACCCGGCGCATCCTGCATGAGCCGCCCTACTGGAGCTTTTGCTGGGCCAGCGGCCTGGCATTGGCGCGTTACCTGGCAGCGCATCCCGAGTGGGTCGCCGGCAAACGCGTGCTGGATTTCGGCGCAGGTTCGGGAGTAGCCGGGATCGCCGCCGTCAAGGCTGGGGCCCTGGAGGTGGTGGCCTGCGACCTGGACCCACTGGCCTTGGCCGCTTGCCGTGCGAATGCCGAGCTCAACCAGGTATCACTGAGTTATTCGGCAGACTTTTTTGCCGAAGCCGACCGCTTCGACCTGATCCTGGTGGCCGACGTGCTCTACGACCGCGCCAACCTGCCGTTGCTGGATCAATTCCTGACCCGCGGCCGCGAAGCGCTGGTGGCGGATTCACGGGTACGGGACTTCCAGCATCCGGATTACCAGCGGTTGGAGATCCTCGAGGCCTTGACCCTGCCGGACCTGGCCGAGCCCTGGGAGTTTCGCAAGGTGAGCCTGTACCATTCGCGGCGCGCTTGAGGCCATCGCGGGCAAGCCCGCTCCCACAGGGGAATGCATTTCAAGGTGGGAGCTACCAGGATGCTTTCAGCCAACCTCGCCAGCCCTTATAGTTGCCCCCATTCCTGCTTTATTCGAGACGCCCCATGAGTGAGCCCACGCCGTACATCTTCGACGTCACCACCGCCAACTTCGACCAGGCCGTTATCCAGAACTCCTTCGAAAAGCCCGTATTGGTCGATTTCTGGGCCGAGTGGTGCGCACCCTGCAAAGCACTGATGCCAATGCTGGCGAAGATTGCCGAGAGTTATCAGGGTGAGTTGCTGCTGGCCAAGATCGACTGCGAAGCCGAACAGGACATCGTGGCGCGTTTTGGCATTCAAAGCCTGCCGACGGTGGTGCTGTTCAAGGATGGTCAACCGGTGGACGGTTTTGCCGGTGCACAGCCGGAGTCGGCAGTGCGGGCGATGCTGGAGCCCCATGTGCAAATGCCACCGCCGGCTGCGGCGGACCCGTTGGAGCAGGCTCAGGCGCTGTTCAGCGAAGGCCGTATCAGCGAGGCCGAAGCGTTGCTGGTGCAATTATTGGGCGAGGACAATACCAACGCCGCCGCTCTGATCCTGTATGCACGCTGCCTGGCCGAACGCGGTGAATTGGGTGAAGCCCAGGCCGTGCTCGACGCGGTCAAGAGCGACGACCATAAGGCCGCCCTGGCCGGGGCCAAGGCGCAAATCACCTTCCTGCGCCAGGCTGCGGATTTGCCGGACGCTGCCGAGCTGAAAAGCCGCCTGGCGCAAAACCCGCAGGATGACGAAGCGGCCTATCAGTTGGCGATCCAGCAACTGGCGCGCCAGCAATACGACGCGGCACTGGAAGGTTTGCTCAAGTTGTTTATCCGCAACCGCAGCTACAGCGAAGGCCTGCCCCACAAGACCTTGCTGCAGGTGTTCGAATTGCTGGGCAATGATCACCCGCTGGTCACGGTGTACCGCCGCAAGTTGTTTGCCGCGTTGTATTAATCACCGATCCAACTGTACAGCGGCGTATCCCCGCCGCTGCTTACCTTCACCTTGGCGCTGTGGCGCAGGCGCACCAACAGGCGCTTGCCTGCCCCGGCATCGCCAGCCAAGCCTTCGAGTTGGTCGAGCAATTCCAGGCCATTGAGTCGCCCGGCCTTGCGTAGCAAATCCTGGGCGTTCTGCCACAGGTCTTCGTTCTGTTTGACCGGCGCCGCAGCCGGTGCGCTGGGGGTTGGGGCGGCCTGCAGTTGGGCGCCCAATCGCGCCCAATCGCCGTCGTCAAGCTCCAAGGTCAAGTCCACCGGCAACTCACCGATGGTTCCACGAATTCGCAACATCGTCCTTACTCCTGCATTTTTCTGACGGGCATGCTCCCATGCAGCTTGCGCAACACCAAGCGGGCGGTCAAACTCTCGGATCAATTGTTATAAGATCACATAACAAAACTTTCATCCTGGAGCCCTCTCATGCGCCGTTTGCTGCTTGCTTTGCCGTTTGCCCTGCTGCCACTGGCTGTCGCTCATGCTCACGAAGACCACGACCACGAGCACGGCAGCCTCGGCGCCCATGAACATGGCGTCGGGCGCCTGAATGCCGTATTGGACGGCCAGGCCTTGGAGCTGGAACTGGACAGCCCGGCCATGAACCTGGTGGGTTTCGAACATGCCGCCACCAGCGCCGCCGACAAAGCCAAGGTCGCCGCCGTGCGCAAGCAGCTGGAAAATCCATCGGCACTGTTCAACCTGCCCAAGGCCGCAGGTTGCGTGGTCAGCAGCCAGGAACTCAACAGCCCGTTGTTCGGTGACAAACCAGAAGCTGAGCATGACGACGATGACCACGCCACCGACGGCAAAGGCGCAGCCGCCCACAAGCATGATCACGACCACAGTGAAATTCACGCCCATTACCAGTTCACCTGCGCCACGCCGGCGGCCCTGGGCAACCTGGACTTGAGCCAAGTGTTCAAGACCTTCCCCGCCACGCAGAAAATTCAGGTACAACTGATCGGCCCGAGCGGTCAGCAAGGTGTTGAAGCGACGGCCACCGCCGCCACCCTGAAGTTCTGACTTGAAAGCACAGTCCCTGTGGGGGCTGGCTTGCCTGCGATACAGGCGATGCGGTGCAACAGGCACACCGTAGCGATGCCATCGCAGGCAAGCCAGCTCCCACAGTGGATCGGCGCCATTTTCGACTACCAGGCGACACTGACTTCCCATGACTCAAGCGTTAATCGAACTGTCCGACCTGGGCTTCAACTGGCCCGGACACCCGCAGTTGCTGGACATTCCCGCGTTCCGCCTGGAACCCGGGGAAACCCTGTTCCTCAAGGGCCCGAGCGGCAGTGGCAAGACCACTCTGCTCGGGCTGTTGGGAGGCGTGCAGAAGCCCAGCCAGGGCAGCATCCGCCTGCTCGGCCAGGAGTTGACCGAACTCTCGGCCGGTGCTCGTGACCGTTTCCGTGTGGACCACACCGGCTATATCTTCCAGCAGTTCAACCTGCTGCCGTTTCTGTCGGTGCGCGAGAACGTCGAGCTGCCTTGCCACTTTTCCAAGCTGCGCGCGCAACGGGCCAAACAGCGCCACGGCAGTGTCGACCAGGCCGCTGCGACCTTGCTCGCACACTTGGGTTTGAAGGACCAGAGCCTGCTGGAACGCCGTGCCGATTCGCTGTCCATCGGCCAGCAACAACGGGTGGCCGCTGCCCGAGCGCTGATCGGACAACCGGAACTGGTGATTGCCGACGAACCCACCTCGGCCCTGGACTACGACGCCCGCGAAGCCTTCCTGCAGTTGCTGTTCGCAGAATGCCGCGAAGCGGGCGCCAGCCTGTTGTTTGTCAGCCATGACCAGAGCCTGGCCTCGCTGTTCGACCGCAACCTGTCGCTGGCCGAACTCAATCGCGCCGCCATGCCCGCAGAGGTTTGAGATGTATCTGTTCCGTCTAGCCATGGCCAGCCTGGCTAACCGCCGCTTTACCGCGATCCTCACCGCGTTTGCCATCGCGCTTTCCGTCTGCTTGCTGCTCGCGGTGGAGCGTGTGCGCGTCGAGGCGCGCAACAGTTTCGCCAGCACCATCAGCGGCACCGACCTGATCGTCGGCGCCCGTTCCGGCTCGGTCAACCTGCTGCTGTATTCGGTGTTCCGCATTGGCAACGCCACCAACAACATCCGTTGGGACAGCTACGAGCACTTCGCCGCCAACCCTCAAGTGAAATGGGCGATCCCGATCTCCCTCGGCGACTCCCATCGCGGCTACCGGGTGATGGGCACCAACGAATCCTACTTCGAGCACTACCAGTACGGGCGCAAGCAAAACCTCGAGCTGGCCAGCGGCCGCGCCTTCGCCACCGACCCGTTCGAGGTGGTGCTCGGCGCCGAAGTGGCCGACGCGCTGCATTACAAACTCGGCGACAAGCTGGTGCTGGCCCACGGCGTGGCGGTGGTCAGCCTGGTCAAGCATGACGACAAGCCGTTCACGGTGGTGGGCATTCTCAAGCGCACCGGCACCCCGGTGGACCGCACGCTGCATATCAGCCTCGGCGGCATGGAAGCGATCCATATCGACTGGCACAACGGTGTGCCGGCCCAGGGCAAAGGCCGCATCAGTGCTGACCAGGCGCGCAATATGGACCTGACGCCGCAGGCCATTACCGCGTTCATGCTCGGCCTGAACAACAAGATTTCCACCTTTGCCTTGCAACGAGAGATCAACGAATTCCGTGGCGAGCCAATGCTGGCGATCCTGCCCGGTGTCGCGCTGCAAGAACTCTGGAGCATGATGGGCACTGCCGAAAAAGCCTTGTTTGTGATCTCGCTGTTCGTAGTACTGACCGGTTTGATCGGCATGCTCACGGCGATCCTCACCAGCCTTAACGAGCGCCGCCGCGAGATGGCGATCCTGCGGTCGGTGGGCGCGCGGCCTTGGCACATCGCAACGCTGCTGATCTTCGAAGCCTTCGCTCTGGCCTTGTCCGGCGTAATGGCGGGCCTGGGGTTGCTGTACCTGTGCATCGCGGCCTCGCGGGGTTATTTGCAGGCAAACTACGGTCTGGACCTGCCGATGTCGTGGCCGAGCGAATATGAATGGACGTTGCTCGCCGGTATCCTGGCAGCCGCCCTGTTGATGGGCAGCGTGCCCGCGTGGCGCGCCTACCGCCAATCTTTGGCCGATGGCCTGTCCATCCGTTTATGAGGAAGGCTTCGATGCGTCGTGCCCTGTTTGCCCTGTTGTTGTTGATGGCCGTGCCTGCCTGGGCGCAGGAACAGCCCAAGGATCTGTCCTGGCAGGAGATGATCCCGCCGGATGCGCCACCGGAAGTGCCCAATATGAAGCCGCTGCACGACCTGTCGAACATGGCCGATGCCTTGTCTGTCGAAGCCGCGCCGGCGGCCAAGCAGGACATGCCTAACGCGCCAGTGGTACAGAGCCTGGACGGCCAGTACATTCGCCTGCCGGGGTATATCGTGCCCCTGGAAGTCAGCGAAGAAGGCCGCACCACGGAGTTTCTGCTGGTGCCGTATTTCGGCGCCTGTATCCATGTGCCGCCACCGCCGTCGAACCAGATCGTGCATGTGAAAAGCGAGGTGGGGGTGAAGCTCGATGAGCTGTATCAACCGTACTGGATCGAGGGCGCGATGCAGGTCAAGCCATCGTCCAGCGAATTGGCGGACGCGGGTTACCAGATGGATGCCCAGAAGATTTACATGTACGAGCTCGAGGAATAACCCCACACACCGCAGCTCCCACAGGTTTAGATCAGTGGCGAAAGTGACTGATCACCCTTTCATTGAGCTGAGTCAAAAGACCGAACGGAACGATCTTTACCATTGGACGTACAACTTTTAAACGTCCTTTGGAGCTCCCATGAACAAGTCTCTGCTCGGCGCGTCCCTCTTCGCGCTCGCCCTCGTCGCCCCTGTCGCTCACGCTCACCAGGCGGGCGATATTCTGGTTCGCGCCGGTGCAATTACCGTGAACCCGAAGGCCGACAGCAGCAGCGTCAAGGTTGACCAGGGCCCATTGGCCGGCACCAATCTGGGCGGCAAGGCGACCATGAGCAGCGACACCCAACTGGGCTTGAACTTCGCCTACATGATCACCGACCACGTCGGCATCGAATTGCTCGCGGCCACGCCGTTCGAGCATGACGTGAAGATCAAGAACACCGCCCTGGGCGCCGCCAATGGCAAGCTCGGCACGCTGAAACACCTGCCGCCGACCTTGAGCGTCGTGTACTACCCGCTGGACCACAAATCCGCGTTCCAACCGTATGTGGGCGCCGGTATCAACTACACCTGGATCTACGACGAGCACGTGGGCAGCCGCGCCGAACAGGCTGGTTTCAGCAACTTCAAGGCCGAGAACTCTTGGGGCTGGGCTGCACAGATCGGCGCCGACTACATGATCAACGACAAGTGGATGATCAACGCCCAAGCGCGCTACATCGACATCAGCACCAAAGCGACTGTGGATAACAACGCGCTGGGCCAGGGCACTCGGGCCAAGGTCAATGTGGATGTAGACCCGATGGTTTACATGGTGGGTATCGGTTACAAATTCTGAGTTCGGTTTAAGCCACACCGCATAACCCATGTGGGAGGGGGCTTATGTGGGAGCCGGGCTTGCCCGCGATGCAGACACCACGGTGTATCAGTGATACCCAGGTGATGCTATCGCAGGCAAGCCAGCTTCCACATAAGCCCCCTCCCACATTTTGGTTTTGAGGGTGTCAGCTATGGCGGTAGAAGCGATCCAGTAGCGCCGGCAAACCTGCCCGCCATGCCCGTGGTTTGATGCCAAAGGTGTGGAGGATTTTCTTGCAGGCCAACACCGCATGCTGCGGTTCATCCGCCGCATCCGGCCGCGCTGCGTGAGCCTGGGCGGTGGGGGACTCGATGGCCAGCGGATGGAAGTTGCGCGCTTCAGTCAGAATCGCCTGCCCCAGCGCCAACGGGGTAGTCGCCTCGTGGCCGGCGTAGTGGTAGGTGCCCCACAGCGGCGCAGCGCAATCGAGTTGCTTGAGCACCGAGATGATCACCCGCGCCGCATCGTCCACCGGCGTCGGGTTGCCCCGGCGGTCGTCGGCCATCAGTAGCTCGTCGGCGCTCTCGGCCCGGGCCAGGAAGCGCCCGAGCGTGCCGTCGACGCTGTCATCGAGCAACCAGCCAAACCGCAGCAGCACATGCTGCGGGCACGTAGCGCGCACGCTTTGTTCGATACGCCACAACGCCTGGCCGCGCAGGCCCAGGGGCACCGGCTCGTCTTTCTCGCTGTAGGCGGTGGCGCGGGAGCCATCGAATACGCGGTAGCTGGACGGTTGCAGCAGGGTGATGCTGTGATGCTGGCACAGCTCGGCCAGGCGTTCGATGGCGAACTCCTGGGCGGCCAAGCGGGTTTCGCTCACGGCTTCGGCCTGGAACCAGTCGAAATAGTAGGCGAGGTTGATCAAGGCATCGGGACGGGTGTCGTCGAGCAATTGGGTGAGGCTTGCGGCATCCCAGCCGTCTTGGGGCGGTTTGGGGGCGAGGAAACCGATGTCTTCCTCCGCACCGAGGCGAATCAGCGCCTGCCCGAGGGCATTCCCGCCGCCCAGTAACATAAGGCGCATTCGCATAGATTGAGCAGGCCCGGTCTGTTTGGAACGATGGTTATTATCGACAGGCGCGTGTGCCCTGTCGTAGGTCATTGCCAGAATCGTTGCATTTTGCGGGCTTGTAGCGCAACCGTCACGGATTAAGTGTCTTGACGTCGGGTTCGGCGGCCTCCTGTTTCAGCGCCGTAGGGGGTGCAAGCAGCACCTGCTGTGGATAAGTCTGGGCGAAATGCACCGACTCGCAATTATCCACAAGCTTTTTCAAACGCTGGTTGAACGCGCGGCTGACCGCGTATTGGCCACCCGACACCGTACGGAACTGCGCCGTGAGCACCACGCCATTGAGGTCCATCTTGTCCACGCCAAATACTTCAAGCGGCCCTTGCAGGTTGTACTTGAGGAACACGTCGTCGCGAATCGATTGGCCCGCTTCGCGGATCAGCTCCACGGCCCTGTCCACATCGGTGTCGTAGGTGAATTGCACCGAGAAGAACGCATAGGCAAATTGACGGGACTGGTTAGTGACCGCCTTGATCTGCCCGAACGGCACCGAATGCACAAACCCCTTGCCGTCACGCAGGCGCAGGGTGCGGATGGTCAGGCCCTCCACGGTGCCGGCGTGGCCGGAGTCGAGCACCACCCAATCGCCGATGGACAGGGTGTCTTCGATAATGATGAACAGGCCGGTGATCACGTCCTGCACCAATTGCTGGGAACCGAAACCGATCGCCAGTCCCACCACCCCGGCGCCCGCCAGCAACGGCGCGACATTGATGCCCAGGTTGGCCATGGTGGTGATCGCGCAGATCACCACCAGGATGATCTTCACCGCATTGCGCAGCAGCGGCAGGATGGTTTTGACCCGGGTACTGGGCTGGCGACTGGAGCGTTTATTCACCGGCGGTTTGAGGGCTTCCTGGATCGCGGTGTCGAGCACCACCCAGAACAGCCAGGTCACCAACAGGATCAGGCCGATACTGCTGAGGGAATCACTGATGGCCCTGCCCACCGAGTTGCGCTGGGCGAATTCGAACAGCGAAACGCCCCAGATACGCCCGAGTATCTCGATAAACGCGATTGCCATGACGATACGCAAAATCGCGTGCAGCAAACTCAGGAAGCGTTCCTTGTAGGCACTGCTGCGCTGGATCGATACCTGGCTGCGGGACTTGAACAGGTGTTGCAGCACGGTGCTGAGAAACACCGTGCCGATCAGTAACAAGGTGGTGAGCAGCGCGCAGCGCAGGGCCTCTTGGTTGTCGTCACCGGCACCGATCAGGTTGACCGCCGACACCAGCACCATCAACAGAATCGGCCAGTACCAGAGCCCGGAAAACACCCGCAGCGACTGTTGTAATGCCGGATGTTTGAGGCGCTGGGCCAATGGCCGGTTGCGGATCAAATGGGCCACCGGCCGACGCAGGCGTACCACCAGCACGCCAAAGATGACCGCTGCAAACAGGCCGGTAAACACGGCGATGCTGCTGGTGATATTGCCGCCCAGTTGCCGAGCGATTTGCGGGCTGGTCAGTGCATCGCTGAGGGCCGCGAGAAAGCCGATCAGGAATAGAGGCTTGGGGCAATAGTCACGAATGATCCGCACGGCAGGCCGCTTGTGCCCGACATTGAACATGACAATGACGCACAGCAACAGCGAGGTGGAAAAGATGCCACTGCTGGTGGCGTAGGCAAAACACAGTGCCAGGGCTCGGCCGACAGACGCAGGTAAAAAGTGACTGACATAAAGGGTCAGCGGCAGGCAGATCAGCGCTGGAATCGTGTAGGGCACCACATAGCTCAGCAGGCCTTGCAGGCGCCGGCGCCGCGCGAGGAATGGGCGCAGGCTCGACCGTCGCACAATCAAGCGCCCAAGCATCGTCAACACCGCAAAGGCACCGACCCACACCCCGGACAACAGCAGAAAATCGCCCGCCACGCTCCAGGGCGAGCGTGCGGCTGTCTGGTCTACCAGGCGCCCTACTTCATCTGCAGCGCGGTCGGCACGCAGGCGCCAGGCGTCAATGAGGTTCTGGTTGAGGTCGAGCTTGTCTTGCACGTCATCAATACTGGAACTGATGGCCCCCAGCAGCCCGCCTTGCACCAGCAATTCCGGCTTGGCCGGCGTCTCGGCAGCGGGTGGCGTTGCTGCGGCTTGCAATGCGCCGTTGCCGCAAAGCAGCAGCACGCCGAGCAGTAATGCAGTCTTTAGATTCAGCAAAACAGCAAGCTCCTTCAGCAGGGTCTGTAAGGAACTGACGGGTTTGGGCCTTGATCGTTCCCCGCATGGGCTATGCCCTCCCCTATTTTCATACCCTGTACCGCCTGTAGGAATGTGGAAACTTTCAGCCAAATAGCGCAGTCATCCCATAACGGAGGTCACCTCACCCACCATCCACGGGAGCACACATGGCGGCGATTCACATCGGCATTTCCGGCTGGCGCTACACGCCCTGGCGCGGGGACTTTTACCCCGAAGGGCTGACCCAGAAACGCGAGTTGCAGTTTGCGTCACGCGCCGTCAACAGCATCGAAATCAACGGCTCGTTCTACGCGCTGCAAACCCCCAAGCGCTACGCCGAGTGGTATGCCGATACGCCCGAAGGTTTCCTGTTCAGTGTCAAGGCGCCCCGTTTCATCACGCATATCCTGCGCCTGCGCGACGTGCACAAGCCGATGGCAAATTTCTTCGCTTCCGGGGTGCTGGAACTCAAAGAAAAACTCGGCCCCATCCTCTGGCAGTTTCCGCCCAGCTTCAAATTCGACGCCACGCTGTTCGAAACCTTCCTGGCCGAGTTACCCACCAACACGCAACAGGCCGCCGCCCTCGCCCGCCAGCATGAGCCACGCCTGAACGGCAAGGCGAGCATGAAGGCCTATGCCAAGAAGCCGTTGCGCCATGCCGTGGAGATTCGCCATATGAGTTTTGCCGTGCCCGAGTTCATCAAGATGCTGGATAAGCACGGTGTGGCGCTGGTGGTTGCGGACACTGCCGGCAAGTGGCCGTACGTGGAAGACGTGACCGCCAACTTCATGTACCTGCGCTTGCACGGCGACAAGCAGTTATACGCCAGCGGTTATAGCGCCGAAGCGCTCCAGCGCTGGGGTGACCGCATCAATCGCTGGGCCCAGGGCAAGCAGCCTGCCGATGCACACCTAATCGACCCTCACCACACACCCCGCAGGCGTAAACAGCGCGATGTGTTCTGCTTTTTCGACAACGACATCAAAGTTCGTGCCCCCTTCGATGCACGCCAATTGCTGCAACGTTTCGGGCTGGACCAACACCTGCTCACCGAACCTGGCCGGCTGCCGGAACCAGGAGTATTGCCATGACGCATCCAGAGCTGATCCCCACCCCGCCGACCACCGCCATCACCCGTTTCACGGTGCTGACGGTTAATATCCACAAGGGTTTCACCGCACTGAATCGCCGCTTCATCTTGCCCGAGCTGCGTGAAGCGGTGCGCAGCGTGGGCGCAGACATGGTGTTCTTGCAGGAGATCCATGGCACTCACGAACGCCATCCCCAGCGCTACAGCGACTGGCCAAAAATGCCGCAGTATGAGTTCCTGGCCGACAGCATCTGGCCGCAGTTTGCCTATGGGCGCAATGCCGTGTACCCCCATGGCGACCATGGCAATGCACTGCTGTCGAAATTCCAGATCATCCGCTACGACAACCTCGACATCTCGCAAAGCGGCCATGAAAACCGCGGCCTGCTGCATTGCGTGCTGCGCCTGCCGGGCAGCGGTCAGCAGGTGCACGCGATCTGCATCCATCTGGGCTTGCGCGAGGTGCATCGCCAACAGCAATTGCGGTTGCTTGAACAACGCATCAGCGAGATTCCCGCCGATGCGCCGTTGGTGGTCGCTGGCGATTTCAATGACTGGCGGCAAAAAGCCGACCTGAGCCAAAGCGGTCTGCAGGAAGTGTTTATGCACACCCTCGGCAAACCGGCGCGCACCTTCCCGGCACGCCTGCCGTTGCTGCCGCTGGACCGCATTTATGTGCGCAACCTGACGGTGCACAACCCTCGCGTGCTCACCACTCGCCCCTGGTCCCATTTATCAGACCATGTACCGCTGTCGGTGGAGGTTGAGCTATGAACGTTGCGGTAGACCATATCGCCACAGACCAACCGCCAGATGACAGCAAGGCGCGATATCTGGATTACGGCTGGCAGAGCGGCAACCAGGTGGCGTTGCTGGAGAACGGCGAGGCGTACTTTCCTGCCGTGTTCGAGGCATTGCGCAGCGCCGAGCGCGAGATCCTGCTGGAGACCTTCATCCTTTTTGAAGACAAGGTCGGCTTTGAGCTGCACAGCATCCTCATCGAGGCGGCCAAGCGTGGGGTAAAGGTGGTGGTCAGCCTCGACGGTTTTGGTTGCGGCGAGCTGAGCCCGGGCTTCCTGCGGGAGTTGGCCGAAGCCGGGGTGATGGTGCAGATGTTCGACCCGGCGCCCAAGACCTTCGGCATACGCACTAACTGGTTTCGCCGCCTGCACCGCAAGATTGTAGTGGTGGATGCCCGCGTGGCGTTTATCGGCGGGATCAATTTTTCTGCTGACCACTTGGCGGATTTCGGCCCCGAAGCCAAGCAGGATTACGCCGTGCAGGTGATCGGCCCGGCCGTGGCCGACCTGCACCATTTCGCCCTTGCCCAAAGTGGCCGCCAGGTGCGCAGCCGTCGCGGTTGGCGGCGGCGCCAACAGCGGCCTTCACCCTGGACGAACGAGCCAGGCGACGGCCTGGTACGCCTGATTTACCGCGACAATATCCAGCATCGTGACGACATCGAAGACGCGTATATCCACGCCTTGAGCCAGGCCCGGCAGCGGGTGGTGATCGCTAACGCGTACTTCTTCCCCGGCTATCGCCTGCTTCGCGAGATACGTAACGCGGCGCGCCGTGGCGTGCAGGTGCAATTGATCATGCAGGGCCAGCCCGACGTGCTGTTGGCGAAACTGGCCGCGCGCATGCTCTATGACTATCTGCTCAAGGATGGCGTGGTGATTCACGAATACTGCCAACGCCCACTGCACGGAAAGGTGGCGCTGGTGGATGACGAATGGAGCACCGTCGGTTCGAGCAACCTGGACCCACTGAGCCTGGCATTGAACCTGGAGGCCAATGTGCTGATTCGCGACCGGGCTTTCAATCAGCAGCTCTACGAACGCCTGGAAGCCCTCGCCCACAATCATTGCCAGACCATGCCGGAAAAGCGCAAGCCACGCCTGTGGCTCTGGCGCTTGACCGTGGGCTTCCTGGTGTTTCATGTGATGCGCCATTTCCCGGTACTGGCCAGTTGGTTGCCGGCCCACAAACCGCGCTTGAAACCTTTTGAGGCCACGCCCCATGACGTCTGAAGCCCGCCCCCAAGCGCAAGCCTCTGGGTTCAAGCGCTGGAAGAAACCGCTGACGATCGCGTTCTTCGTGCTGCTGATTGTGTTGTTTACCCTGCTGGCCCGGCGCATCGACTGGAGCGAAGTGTTCCAGACCCTGAGCGAGTTCAAGCTACGCACATTGTTCATCGCCGGCGCGCTGACGCTGTGCAGTTTTATCGTCTATGCCTGCTTCGACTTGATCGGCCGCACCTACATTCGCCAGCCGTTGCGTTGGAAGCAGATATTGCCGGTGGGTTTCATCAGCTACGCGTTCAACCTCAACCTCAGCGCCTGGGTCGGTGGCATCGCCATGCGGTATCGGCTGTATTCGCGCCTGGGCGTCAGCACCAGCAATATCGCCAAGATCCTCGGCCTGAGCCTGGCCACCAATTGGTTCGGCTATATGGCGTTGGCCGGGGTGGTGTTCAGCAGCGGGTTGGTGTTCAGCAGCGGGTTGGTGACCCTGCCGCCAGGCTGGAAGCTCAGCAGCGGCGCCTTGCAAGGCGTCGGGGTGTTATTGGTGATCGCGAGCCTGGGCTACCTGGCGGCGTGCCGGTTTTCGAAAAAGCGCGCGTGGTCGATTCGCGGCATCGAGATCAACTTGCCGTCGTTGCGCATGGCCTGTTTGCAGTTGGCCCTGGGTGCGTTGAACTGGTCATTGATGGCCGCGGTGATCTTTACCTTGCTGCCGGCCAAACTGGATTACCCACTGGTGCTGGGCGTGCTGTTGATCAGCGCGATTGCCGGAGTGGTCACCCATATCCCCGCCGGGTTGGGGGTGTTGGAGGCGGTGTTCATTGCACTGTTGCAACATGAGGCGTCGCGGGGGAGTTTGCTGGCGGGGCTGATCGCGTATCGGGCGATTTACTTTATCTGCCCGTTGTTGATTGCACTGGTGATGTATTTGGGGGTGGAGGCCAAGGCCAAGGCGTTGCGAGTGAAGAAGACAGCCTGATGAGGCGGTGGTGACTGTTGAATCGCTATCGCGGGCAAGCCCGGCTCCCACAGGGGAATGCATTCCAAGGTGGGAGCCGGGCTTGCCCGCGATAGCGATCACCAAGGCAACACCTATCGGGACTGAATGATGCTCAACCGCTCCCCCACCACCATCTCGGTAATCCAGTCCACCAGGATCGAGGTGTACGCCTGCTGCGACACCGGGTCGCTCAGGGAATGGTCGGCGCCGTCGATGATGCGGTGGGTCAGCGAATGGGTCTGCTGGCACGCCGCGCGGTAACTCATGATGGTGGCGTGGGGCACATGGTCGTCGGTTTCCGATTCGACAATCAGCACATCGCCGGTAAATTGCGCGCAGGCATGCAGGGCGCGGTTGGTTTCGGCGTGCACGAGGGTGCCACGGTAATCCATCAGGTCGGCTTTATCCAAGTCGCGCTTGGGCTTGAGCCATTCCTGGTCGCGGTACAGCGCCGGCACTCGCAGCGCCAGCCAACGTACCGGGCGCAACGAGGTGAGGATCGCCGCGAGGTACCCGCCATAGCTGGTGCCCACCACTGCCACCGCCGAGGTGTCGATAGCCGGGTGGGACAGCAGGCGGTCGTAGGCGGCCAGCAGGTCGCGCAGGTTGTCTTCGCGGGTGACGCGGGACAAGGGGATGCCGGTGCCAGCATGGCCACGCAGGTCGAAGGTCAGGCATACACATCCAAGGCCTGCGATGCCTTTGGCCCGCTCCAGGTCGCGCTCCTGGCTGCCGCCCCAGCCGTGCACGAACAACACGCCGGGCACTTTGGACTTGGGACTGAGGAATGTCCCGCTCATCTGTTCGTCGTCTATACCGATGGTGATGCTCTCGCTTCTAGCCGTCATAAGTCTTGACCGTCACATACTTGAGTAGAAAGTCGCTGTTTTCGGCCGGGCCTCGGTATACCTCGATGGCATGCGCCGGCAGCGCCTGGTCTACATAGGTTTCTACCGAGGACACACGGATGGCCTTAAGGCCCGGATGGTTGATAAAACTCTGCAACGCCGCGACTTCCGCGCTGCTGGCCCCGCCCATGCGCCAGGATTGTTCGAGCACACCACTGCGGCGCTGGCCTGTGCTGTCCAGGCCTTGGGCGATGTCGTAGTTGCGGCGCGAGGCGAAGAAGCCTGGGTAGGCCTCATTCGCAGCACGGTCAAAAACCAGCGCCTGTTCGATGGCCTCACGCACGTCTTCAGGCAGATCCAGTTTGAGCAGGGCTGCGTAATCACCGGGGACGACCAGCAGATCGGAACCGCCGTAGACCTCTTCCCCCTGCCCGTCTTGCGTCAGGTGCTGCTCGCCGCAGTAGCTGAAGAGGTGATCGCCGATAAAACTCTGGCCCACACTGTGGGTGACCACCTCGTGCAGGTCTTGTTCCAGCACCATACCTTCATTGAACATTCGGGCCGCTTCCGGGCGCGCCACTATCGCGTCGAACTCATCCAGGCTGTGGATAACTTCCTGCCCCCGCCCTGCACAGGCATTTACGGGTTTCAGACGAATCGGGCCGCTGTAGAGCAAGCGGGTCGCGGCAGACCGTGCATCCTCAAGGGCGAACACACTCACACCGTCCAACACCACGTCACGCACACGCTCGCAGAATGACGGCGACCAGCCTTCGGGCGCCTTTGCCTCGGGACTCAGCAGGCCGTGACTGATGGCTTTGGTGCAGATGAACGCGTGATCGACATAGCCGCCCCACAGATCGCCCGGCCCCTTGATATTGAGCTGGCGCGCTTGGGCGGGCCCGACCAGGGTTTGCGTGGGCAGCAGATACAATTCCCGACCCGCATGCAGGGCCGGGTCGTAACTGCCCCCGAACTTGAGCCCCAGGATCTGCGCGAGCCAGCGTGCGAGGGCTCGGTTGGTTTCGATTTCATGCAGGGGCGCCCCCTCTCGCATGGAGTGGGCGACCACCAACTTCTTGCGACTTATGGGGGTCATGCGGTCCCCTTTTCCATCAACCTTTGTGTAGCAGTGAGGTTGCATGGATCAGGCCAACGCGGGGATTGAGGCGAGAGCTGTTAAATCAATCAGTTGCGCAAAAAGTGATGGCCGTTAGCCTGTTTTATTTTGCACGACCCGGGGCGAACCCTGCGGCGTTCTGCACGATTCAAACCCCGAAGCGGTTGCGGTAATCACTGGGGGACAGGCCGGTGATTTTCTTGAAGATGGCGCGAAAGGCGCTGGGGTCCTGATAGCCGACGGTCCAGGCAATGTGATCGATCGTGCCGTTAGTGAACTCCAGCATCTGCCGCGCCTTGCCGACTCGCAGATGCTGACAGTACTCGGTGGGTTTCAGCCCGGTGGCGTTGCGAAAGCGGCGCAAGAACGTGCGCGCCTCCAAGTTCGCCTCCTGCGCCATCGCCGCCACGGACACATCCACCGCGCCACTGGCCTGCAGCCAATGCTGGACCTTGAGAACCGCACCATCACCATGCCTGAGAATCGGCGCAAAGTTGCTACCGCACTGGCTGGCACTGGCGCTGTGCTCGATCACCAGAAAGCGCGCAGTGTCAGCTGCAATGCTCGGACCCATAAGCCGATCGACCAGGCGCAGGCCCAGCTCCGACCAGGCCATCAGCCCAGCGGAGGTGATCAGGTCGCCGTCATCGACAATAGGTTTATCCGCTTCCAGTCGCACCGCCGGGTAACAGGCCGCAAAAGATTTCGCGGAGGACCAGTGGGTGGTGGCACTGCGGCCATCCAACAGGCCGCTGCGCGCCAGCATGATCGAGCCGATGCACACGCCGCCCAGCACGGTGCCGCCCGCATGTTGCAGGCGCAGCCATTCCAGCAGCGCAAGCGGCGCCTGGTCTTCGGTGAACTCTGCAATCGAGGGCGGCACCAACACGGCCATCATCGGTTGCTCGGGGCCTGGGTGGCTGTCGAACGTGCGCGCGGGCGTGCCGTGGGCATCTACCTGCCAGTGGCTGACCCGCAGCAGCGGTAATTGCGCAGATTCATGCTCGGCGGCGATGCGGTTAGCGACCCCGAACAGGTCGGTCAGCCCGTGGACTGCGGCGAGTTGCGCGCCCTGGTAGATCAACACACCCAGCTCGACAGTGCTGCGTTGCGCGGCCATTGTCAGTTTTCCCCCTGTTATTGTCGGTGCAGCCAATTCTCGGTGTGATCGCCAGCTAAGATACTAGGCCCATCAACCCATCACGAGGCAACACACATGGCCAAGCAGGCGCTCATCCTAATCGATATCCAGAACGACTACTTCCCCCAGGGCAAGTGGCCGCTCGACGGCGTGGAAGCCGCAGCGGACAAGGCGGCGCAGGTGCTCCAGGCGTTTCGACAAGCAGGCGATGCGGTGATTCATGTACGGCATGAGTTCGCTGGCGACGACGCACCGTTCTTCACACCGGGCTCCGAAGGCGCGCATTTGCATGCCAAGGTGCTCAACGAGGGCGATGAACCGGTGGTGCTCAAACACTTCGTGAATGCGTTTCGCCAAACCAACCTGCGCGAACTGCTGGAACAGCGCAGCATCACCGATGTGGTGGTAGTGGGCAGCATGAGCCATATGTGCGTTGACGCCGTGGTGCGGGCGGCAGCGGACCTGGGCTACAAGGTTACGGTGATCCATGACGCCTGCGCGACCCGCGACCAGGAATTCAACGGCCAGGTGATTCCGGCGGCACAGGTGCACGGGGCGTACATGGCCTCCCTGGCATTTGGCTATGCGGTTGTAGTGTCGGCAGAGGAATATCTGAAAGCCCAAGCAGCGGCTGCGTGACCGCCACCTGGGCTGATCGCTTTAGCGTGTGGCAATGATGAACAGCCGCGGAAAGGGCAACAACACCGTGCCATCGGCCAGGGCTGGATAAGCCTGGGTAATTCGCGCCTGGTATTGCTGCAGGAAGGCGGCTTTTTCATCGTCCGTCAACGGCGCAAGAAAAGGCCGCAATGCCGAAGCCTTGAACCACTCCACCACCGCCGCGTGGTCCGCCAAGGGGTGTTGATAGGTGGTGCGCCACACATCCACGGTACTGCAATGCTTGCTCAGCAGTTCGTAGTAATAACTGGCGGTGTGCCGTTCATTGTGTTTGACCGCCCCTATCTTTGCCGACCATGGGCCATCGGCCGCGACTTCTCGGGCAAGACGATGGGCGGGCTCGTCAAGGTTGTCCGGGGTTTGCACCGCCAGCGTACCGCCTGGGTTCAGTTGGTGGACCAAATGCGGGTAGAGCGTGGCGTGGTCGGGCAGCCATTGCAGCGAGGCATTGGCCAGAATCACATCCAAGCGTTGCGCAGGATGCCAGGCGCCGATATCTGCCAGCTCGAAGTTCAACCTGGGCAGGCGCTTGCGGGCGTCTGCCAACATGTCATCGGAGCTGTCCATGCCAGTGACGTGCGCTTGGGGGAAACGCTCGGCCAGCACTTGGGTGGAGTTTCCCGGCCCGCACCCCAGGTCGACTGCGGTGCCCACGTCGGTGTTGGGAATTGCCGCAACCAGGTCACGGACGGGGCGAGTGCGCTGCTGTTCGAACATCGTGTACTGCTTGGCGGACCAGGTCATCACAGCCTTCCTTCTTTCTTAGAGGTGGCGACAGCCTAAATCTTGTGAGCCATGAGAACAAATGCTGGGGTTGGTGTGCTGCCTGTATGTACTAAGGCATCCCGCGCTCGACGCCTGCACGTCGACCATAAAAAACCCCCGATGCTTTCGCTATCGGGGGTTTTGTTTGTTCAGGGTCGGTCTTGGACCTTAGAACGGGATATCGTCATCAAAGCTGTCGAAATCCGGAGCCGGTTGCGGGGCAGCCTGTTGTGGTGCTGGGCGCGACTCACGCTGTGGCTGTTGGCTTGGCTGCGGACGCGACTGCTGTGGGCGCGGTGCCGAGTTGGACATGCCGCCCTGGCCCTGTTGGTCGCCCTGTGGACGGCCGCCCAGCAGTTGCATGGTGCCTTGCATGTCGACCACGATTTCGGTGGTGTAACGCTTGATGCCGTCTTTTTCCCACTCGCGGGTTTGCAGTTTGCCTTCGATGTACACCTGCGAACCTTTGCGCAGGTATTCACCGGCGATCTCTGCGACCTTGCCGAACATCGACACGCGGTGCCACTCGGTTTTCTCTTTGCGCTCGTTGGTCTGCTTATCGGTCCATTGCTCGCTGGTCGCCAGACTCAGGTTGGTCACAGCATTACCGTTAGGCAAGTAGCGAACTTCGGGATCCTGGCCGCAAGTACCGACCAATATGACTTTGTTAACCCCACGGGCCATAACGTTCTCCTAGGCTGGGCGCGCTGTCGGCACTGGGTTGACCAGTTGCTCGAGCGTCGCGCGATCCAATAATTCGGTGTCCAATTTGATGTAAATGGCCGCCTCTTCAGCGACCACGACTGCATCCGTTACCCCTACGACAGCCTTCAGGCGCTCTACCAGGCCGGCTTCGCGGATTGCCTCGGGCGATAGCGGCAAACGCAGACTGGTGACGTAGGGAGGTTCGCGCATGGTAACAGCAAAGACCAGCCAAAGTGCAGCCAGCCCGGCGCATCCGAGGAACACAACCGACAAACCGCCATGCTGGAACATCCAGCCGCCCATGATGCCGCCCAACGCGGAACCCAGGAACTGGCTGGTGGAATACACCCCCATGGCCGTGCCCTTGCCGCCTGCCGGTGAAACTTTACTGATCAGTGACGGCAACGACGCTTCGAGCAGGTTGAAGGCGGTGAAAAACACCACCGTACCGATCACCAGCGCTCGCAGGCTATCGCCGAACTGCCAGAAGAATAGTTCAGTGAGCATCAATGTCGCGACGGCGCCGAGTAAAACTCGTTTCATTTTGCGTTTCTTCTCGCCATAGATGATGAACGGGATCATGGCGAAGAACGAAATCAACAGCGCAGTGAGGTAGACCCACCAGTGCTGCTCCTTGGGCAGGCCAGCTTTTTCCACCAGGGCCAGGGGTAAGGCGACGAAGCTGCACATCAGCATGGCGTGTAATACGAAGATACCTAAATCCAGGCGCAGCAGGTCCGGGTGTTTGAGCGTCGGAAGCAACGCCTTGCGTGCGACGCCCGATTCACGATGCTGCAGGGTACCTGTGGAGCGCGGCACCATAAAGGCAACGATCAGGATGCCAAACAACGCCATGCCGCCTGTGGCCAGGAACAGCCCATGCAAGCCGAACGCGCGCGTGAGCAAGGGCCCGACCACCATGGCCACGGCAAACGACAGGCCGATGGTCATGCCGATCATCGCCATGGCCTTGGTGCGGTGTTGTTCGCGGGTCAGGTCCGACAGCAGCGCCATCACGGCGGCGGAAATCGCACCGGCGCCCTGCAGGATGCGGCCGGCGATCACGCCCCAGATCGAATCGGATTGGGCCGCTAGCACACTGCCAAGGGCGAATACGATCAGCCCGAGATAGATCACCGGGCGACGGCCAATGCGGTCGGAAATAATCCCGAACGGGATCTGGAAAATCGCCTGGGTCAGGCCATAGGCACCAATCGCCAGGCCGATCAAGGCGGGGGTCGCACCTGCGAGATCCATCCCATAGGTGGCCAGCACTGGCAACACCATAAACATGCCCAGCATACGGAAGGCGAACACCAGGGCCAGACCGCTTGCCGCTCGGGTCTCGCCGCTACTCATGCGTTCGCTGTGGGGATCGTGCATGGAAAAACCTCGTGTGAACCGGCGGCGATTCTACCAGTCCCATCGATTGAGAGGGTATATGCGGCGCTTTGCCGCGCAGCTTTCATGTAAGGCTGCAGGCGGCGTTTTGACAGTGTATATTCATCCAGTCTTTAGCCGTATACTCCGGCATCATTTACGCCCGCCGTGCGAGGCCATCTTGGACAAGATCCTGATTCGTGGGGCTAGAACCCACAACCTGAAGAACATCGACCTGACCCTGCCCCGGGACAAACTGATCGTCATCACCGGCTTGTCCGGCTCCGGCAAATCGTCCCTGGCGTTCGACACGCTGTATGCCGAAGGTCAGCGTCGCTATGTGGAATCGCTGTCGGCCTACGCCAGGCAGTTCCTGTCGATGATGGAAAAGCCCGATGTCGACACCATTGAAGGCCTGTCGCCGGCTATTTCCATCGAGCAGAAATCCACGTCCCACAACCCGCGCTCCACCGTGGGTACCATTACCGAGATCTACGACTACCTGCGCCTGCTGTATGCGCGCGTGGGCATTCCGCGCTGCCCGGACCACGATATCCCCCTGGAAGCCCAGACCGTCAGCCAGATGGTCGACCTGGTGCTGGCCCAGCCCGAAGGCGCCAAGCTGATGCTGCTGGCGCCTGTCATTCGCGAGCGCAAGGGCGAACACCTGTCGGTCTTCGAAGAGCTGCGTGCCCAGGGTTTTGTACGTGCGCGCATCAACGGCAAGCTCTATGAGCTGGACGAAGCGCCGAAGCTGGACAAGCAGAAAAAGCACTCCATTGATGTGGTGGTCGACCGATTCAAGGTGCGCGCCGACTTGCAGCAGCGTTTGGCGGAATCGTTCGAAACCGCGCTGAAGCTGGCCGATGGCATTGCTCTGGTAGCGCCGATGGATGACGAGCCGGGCGAAGAGATCATCTTCTCCGCACGCTTCGCCTGCCCGATCTGTGGCCATGCCATCAGCGAGCTGGAACCCAAACTGTTTTCCTTCAACAACCCGGCCGGCGCCTGCCCGACTTGCGACGGCCTGGGTGTGAAGCAGTTTTTTGACATCAAGCGCCTGGTCAATGGCGAGCTGACCTTGGCCGAGGGTGCGATACGCGGATGGGACAGACGTAACGTCTACTACTTCCAGATGCTTGGGTCGTTGGCCTCCCACTACAAGTTCAGCCTGGAAGTACCGTTCAACCAACTCCCGGCAGACCAGCAGAAGGTCATTCTGCATGGCAGTGGTTCGCAGAATGTCGACTTCAAATACCTGAACGATCGCGGCGATATCGTCAAGCGCTCGCACCCGTTCGAAGGCATCGTGCCGAACCTGGAACGCCGTTACCGCGAAACCGAATCGGCGAGCGTGCGCGAGGAGCTGGCGAAGTTCCTCAGCACACAGCCATGCCCGGATTGCCGTGGCACGCGCCTGCGCCGTGAAGCCCGGCATGTATGGGTGGGCGAGAAGACCCTGCCGGCAGTAACCAACCTGCCGATCGGCGATGCCTGTGAATACTTTGGCGTGCTGAAGCTGACCGGTCGTCGTGGAGAGATTGCCGACAAGATCCTCAAGGAGATTCGCGAGCGATTGCAGTTCCTGGTCAACGTGGGCCTGGACTATCTGTCGCTGGACCGCAGTGCCGATACCCTGTCTGGCGGTGAGGCACAGCGCATTCGCCTGGCCAGCCAGATCGGCGCCGGCCTCGTGGGCGTGCTGTATATCCTCGACGAGCCGTCGATTGGCTTGCACCAACGGGATAACGACCGCCTGCTGGGCACGCTGAAACACCTTCGCGATATCGGCAATACCGTGATCGTGGTCGAGCATGATGAAGACGCTATCCGCCTGGCGGACTACGTGGTCGATATCGGCCCCGGCGCGGGCGTGCATGGCGGCCATATCGTTGCTGAAGGCACGCCTGCCGAGGTGATGGCACATCCTGACTCACTGACCGGCAAATACTTGTCCGGCCGTGTGAAGATTGAAGTACCCGCCAAGCGAACGCCGCGTAACAAGAAGATGGCGCTGCATCTCAAGGGCGCGCGCGGGAACAACCTGCGCAATGTCGACCTGGAGATTCCGCTGGGCCTGCTGACCTGCGTGACCGGTGTTTCCGGTTCGGGCAAGTCGACGCTGATCAACAACACCCTGTTCCCACTGAGTGCCACCGCCCTGAATGGCGCGACCACCCTGGAAGCGGCGGCTCACGACAGCATCAAGGGCCTGGAGCATCTGGACAAGGTGGTCGACATCGACCAGAGCCCGATTGGGCGTACGCCTCGCTCCAACCCAGCCACCTACACCGGGCTGTTTACCCCTATCCGTGAGTTGTTCGCTGGCGTGCCAGAGTCGCGCTCACGGGGTTATGGGCCGGGCCGCTTCTCGTTCAACGTCAAGGGTGGCCGCTGTGAAGCGTGCCAGGGCGATGGCCTGATCAAGGTGGAAATGCACTTCCTGCCGGACATCTACGTGCCGTGCGATGTGTGCAAGAGCAAGCGCTACAACCGCGAGACCCTGGAGATCAAGTACAAGGGCAAGAGCATCCATGAAACCCTGGAGATGACGATCGAGGAAGCTCGCGAGTTCTTCGACGCAGTGCCGGCGCTGGCGCGCAAGCTGCAGACGCTGATGGATGTGGGCCTGTCGTACATCAAGCTGGGGCAGTCAGCGACCACGCTGTCGGGTGGCGAGGCGCAGCGGGTCAAGCTATCTCGCGAGCTGTCCAAGCGTGATACCGGCAAAACCTTGTACATCCTCGATGAGCCGACCACTGGCCTGCACTTCGCGGATATCCAGCAGTTGCTGGACGTACTGCACCGCTTGCGGGACCACGGCAATACCGTGGTGGTGATCGAGCACAACCTTGATGTGATCAAGACTGCCGACTGGCTGGTAGACCTGGGGCCAGAAGGTGGTTCTAAGGGTGGCCAGATCATCGCAGTGGGCACTCCGGAGCAGGTTTCCGAAATGCCTCAATCGCACACCGGTTACTACTTGAAACCGTTGCTGGAACGCGACAGGGCCTGATTTTTTCATCGCCCAATAAAAAGCCCCTGCCACTTTGCGGTGACAGGGGCTTTTTTGTAACCGGGAATCAGAACTGCGATTGCAGGTAATTCTCCAGGCCGATCAACTTGATCAGGCCCAACTGCTTTTCCAGCCAGTAGGTGTGATCTTCTTCGGTGTCATTCAACTGCACCCGCAATATTTCGCGGGTGACATAGTCGTTGTGCTGTTCGCAAAGCTCAATGCCCTTGCAGAGTGCGGCACGGACCTTGTACTCAAGGCGAAGATCGGCAGCGAGCATATCAGGCACTGTGGTACCCACGTCCAGATCATCAGGACGCATACGCGGCGTGCCTTCGAGCATCAGAATGCGGCGCATCAGGGCGTCAGCGTGCTGTGCCTCTTCTTCCATTTCGTGGTTGATACGCTCATAGAGCTCGGTAAAGCCCCAGTCTTCGTACATACGCGAATGGATGAAATATTGGTCACGAGCTGCCAGTTCGCCCGTCAGCAACGTGTTGAGGTAATCGATTACGTCGGGGTGACCTTGCATCGCCCTACATCTCCCTGCTTGAAAGACTGTAGTTTGAACCATGCTGACTTGAAGGTCACGGGACAAACGGCAGAAAAGTGAAGATTTCCGGAGAAAAGTAGCTGAAATAACGCAAAAACCGCCCAAATGAGGGCGGTTCTGCTTATCGTTTAGAGTCAGTTAAGCGATACACCCAGTGCCTTTGCAATTGCTTCTCCATAAGCCGGGTCAGCCTTATAGAAGTGCTGCAGTTGACGCTGGACCACATCGCTGGAAACCCCAGCCATTGCGCCCGCGATGTTATTGGTGAGCAACGCTTTCTGCTCATCATTCATCAGACGGAACAACGCACCGGCGTGGCTGTAGTAGTCCGTATCTTCGCGGTGATCGTAACGATCGGCAGCGCCGCTCAGGGCCAGTGCTGGCTCTGCATATTGCGGGGCTTGTTTCGGTGCGTCGGCATAGCTGTTTGGCTCGTAGTTCGGAGCCGCCCCACCGTTGCTGCCGAAAGCCATGGAACCGTCACGCTGGTAGCTGTTAACCGGGCTACGTGGCGCGTTCACCGGCAGTTGCTGGTGGTTGGTACCCACACGATAGCGGTGAGCATCGGCGTAGGCGAACACCCGACCTTGGAGCATACGGTCTGGGGACAGGCCAACGCCTGGGACCATGTTGCTTGGGCCAAATGCAGCCTGCTCAACTTCCGCGAAGTAGTTCTGCGGATTACGGTTGAGCTCCAGCTCACCCACTTCAATCAACGGGAACTCTTTTTGCGACCAGGTCTTGGTCACATCAAACGGGTTTTCGTAATGGGCATTCGCCTGCGCCTCGGTCATGATCTGGATGCACACGCGCCACTTGGGGAAGTCACCGCGCTCGATTGCACCAAACAGATCGCGTTGGGCGTAGTCAGGATCGGTACCCGCCAAGCGGGCAGCCTCGGCCGGAGCCAGGTTCTTGATGCCTTGCTTGGTCTTGTAGTGCCACTTCACCCAATGACGCTCGCCCTGGGCATTGATCAGACTGTAAGTGTGGCTGCCGAAACCGTGCATGTGACGGTAGCCGTCTGGAATCCCGCGGTCCGAAAACAGGATGGTGACCTGGTGCAATGCCTCAGGGGAGTGCGACCAAAAATCCCACATCATCTGCGCGCTTTTCAGGTTGCTTTGGGGCAAACGCTTCTGGGTGTGGATAAAATCCGGGAACTTCAGCGGATCACGGATAAAAAACACAGGGGTGTTGTTACCGACGATGTCCCAGTTGCCTTCCTCGGTGTAGAACTTCAAGGCGAAGCCACGTGGATCGCGCTCAGTGTCGGCCGAACCGCGCTCCCCACCTACCGTGGAGAAACGCAGGAACGTAGGCGTCTGCTTGCCAACAGACTCGAACAATTTGGCGCTGGTGTATTGGGTAATGTCTTTTGTCACCGTGAAGGTACCGAAGGCACCCGAACCTTTGGCGTGCACGCGACGCTCAGGGATGTTTTCACGGTTGAAGTGAGCGAGCTTCTCGATCAGGTGAAAATCGTCGAGCAGCAAGGGGCCACGAGGGCCGGCGGAACGTGAGTTCTGATTGTCCGCAACGGGCGCGCCGCTGGCGGTGGTAAGGACTTTATTCTGGCTCATGCGCATCTTCCTCAGGTCGGGCTTGAAACTGCCGGCTAATCGGCTTGGAGGGAGTATTGACCATTCACATGACACCTACAAATTCATTAAATTGTAGGCTTCAATAGAAAATAACTACCAACATGCCCGATGCTCATAGTGAAGCGTGTCGCCTGAAGATTCTTGTACGCAACGCGCTTTTGTTACGCGCACAAAAAACCGGGCACTAGGCCCGGTTCTTCGTTGCAGCTTGTCGTATTACTCGGCGCTTACAGCTTCGCCAGCAGTAGCACGATCAACCAACTCGACGTACGCCATAGGCGCGTTGTCGCCAGCGCGGAAACCGCACTTGAGGATGCGCAGGTAGCCGCCCTCACGGGTAGCGTAACGCTTGCCCAGGTCGTTGAAGAGCTTACCAACGATAGCTTTCGAACGAGTACGGTCGAAAGCCAGACGGCGGTTAGCCAGGCTGTCTGTCTTGGCCAAAGTGATCAGCGGCTCAGCAACGCGACGCAGTTCTTTAGCTTTCGGCAGTGTAGTTTTGATCAGCTCGTGCTCGAACAGCGACACCGCCATGTTTTGGAACATGGCCTTGCGGTGCGAGCTGGTACGGCTCAGGTGACGACCACTTTTACGATGACGCATGGTTCATTCCTTACCAAACTCACGTTCGGTGATTACGACGATCAGGCAGTCGCCTTGTCGTCCTTCTTAAGACTTGCAGGCGGCCAGTTGTCGAGGCGCATGCCGAGGGACAGACCGCGGGAGGCCAGAACGTCCTTGATTTCAGTCAAGGATTTCTTGCCCAGGTTCGGAGTCTTCAACAGTTCTACTTCGGTGCGCTGGATCAGGTCACCGATGTAGTAAATGTTTTCCGCCTTAAGGCAGTTAGCCGAACGTACAGTCAGTTCCAGATCGTCAACCGGGCGAAGCAGGATCGGATCGATCTCGTCTTCCTGCTCGATTACCACTGGTTCGCTGTCACCTTTGAGGTCGACGAACGCAGCCAACTGCTGTTGCAGAATGGTTGCAGCGCGGCGGATAGCCTCTTCAGGATCCAGGGTACCGTTGGTTTCCAGATCAATAACCAGCTTGTCCAGGTTAGTACGCTGCTCGACACGGGCGTTTTCCACCACGTATGCGATACGGCGAACCGGGCTGAACGAAGAGTCAAGCTGCAAGCGACCAATGCTGCGGCTTTCGTCTTCATCGCTCTGACGCGAGTCGGCCGGTTCATAACCACGACCACGAGCTACAGTGAGCTTCATGTTCAGGGCGCCGTTAGACGCCAGGTTAGCGATTACGTGATCGGGGTTAACGATCTCGACATCATGATCCAGCTGAATATCGGCAGCGGTAACCACCCCCGAACCCTTCTTCGACAAGGTCAGCGTAACTTCGTCACGGCCGTGCAGCTTGATAGCCAGACCTTTAAGGTTCAACAGGATTTCAATTACGTCTTCCTGTACACCTTCGATGGCGCTGTACTCGTGGAGCACACCGTCAATCTCGGCCTCGACTACTGCACAGCCGGGCATTGAGGACAACAGGATGCGGCGCAGCGCGTTGCCCAGGGTGTGGCCAAAACCACGCTCGAGAGGCTCGAGAGTAATTTTGGCGCGGGTTGGACTGACAACCTGCACATCAATGTGGCGGGGTGTCAGGAACTCATTTACCGAAATCTGCATGGATGCACCTATTTTCTAGCCCTTACTTGGAGTAGAGCTCGACAATCAGGCTTTCGTTGATGTCGGCGGACAGATCACTGCGAGCAGGAACGTTCTTGAAAACGCCCGACTTCTTCTCAGTGTCTACTTCTACCCATTCTACGCGGCCACGTTGGGCACACAGATCGAGAGCTTGGACAATGCGAAGTTGGTTTTTTGCTTTCTCGCGAACTGCGACCACGTCACCAGCACGAACCTGGTAGGACGGAACGTTTACGGTCTGACCGTTAACGCTGATCGACTTGTGCGATACCAGCTGACGGGATTCGGCACGAGTCGAACCAAAGCCCATACGGTATACAACGTTGTCCAGACGGCATTCGAGCAGTTGCAGCAGGTTTTCACCGGTTGCACCTTTCTTGCCAGCAGCTTCTTTGTAGTAGCCGCTGAACTGACGCTCGAGAACGCCGTAGATACGACGGACCTTCTGCTTTTCACGCAGTTGGGTGCCGTAGTCGGACTGGCGACCGCGGCGTTGGCCGTGGATACCAGGTGCTGCTTCAATGTTGCACTTCGATTCGATCGCGCGCACGCCGCTCTTCAGGAAGAGATCGGTGCCTTCGCGACGAGCGAGTTTGCATTTTGGACCAATGTAACGAGCCATTCTTTACAATCTCCTGGATTACACGCGGCGCTTCTTCGGCGGACGGCACCCGTTGTGCGGGATTGGCGTCACGTCGGTGATGCTGGCGATCTTATAGCCACAGCCGTTCAAAGCACGGACAGCAGACTCACGACCTGGACCTGGACCTTTGACGTTAACGTCGAGGTTTTTCAGGCCATATTCCAGCGCAGCTTGACCAGCACGTTCAGCAGCTACTTGAGCAGCAAACGGGGTGGACTTGCGGGAACCGCGGAAACCCGAACCACCGGAGGTAGCCCAAGAAAGCGCGTTACCTTGACGGTCGGTGATGGTCACGATGGTGTTGTTAAAAGATGCATGGATGTGGGCGATGCCATCAACCACTGTCTTTTTAACTTTTTTACGAGGACGAGCAGCAGGTTTTGCCATGATAATTTTCCTGTCGATTCGCTGGGGCGATTACTTGCGGATCGGCTTACGCGGACCTTTACGGGTACGCGCGTTAGTCTTGGTACGCTGACCGCGTACTGGAAGACCACGACGATGACGCAGACCGCGATAGCAACCGAGGTCCATCAAACGCTTGATTTTCATGTTGATTTCGCGACGCAGGTCACCTTCAGTGGTGAACTTCGCCACTTCGCCACGCAGCTGTTCAATCTGCTCGTCGCTCAGATCCTTGATCTTAGCGGCTGGGTTTACCCCAGCAACCGCGCAAATTTTCTGCGCAGTAGTGCGACCAACACCATAGATGTAGGTCAGCGAGATAACAGTGTGCTTGTTATCTGGAATGTTAACGCCTGCAATACGGGCCATTCAGTGGGACTCCAATTGACAGCTACCTACGCCCCGGAAGCCAAGAAATAGGGCGCGAGATAATATCGCTGTAATAACAAATAATCAACCCGGCAGCGCACTAGCTGCCGGGCTTCAAGCGGATCACACTCAGCCTTGGCGCTGTTTGTGACGCGGTTCCGCGCTGCAAATTACTCGAACAACACCTTCGCGGCGAATAATCTTGCAGTTACGGCACAGCTTTTTCACCGATGCACGAACTTTCATCACCAACTCCTCGAACCTTATGGGGTACTCAGCGCAACATGCCGCTGCCGTAGCCCTTCAGGTTGGCTTTCTTCATCAGGGATTCGTACTGGTGCGAAACGAGGTGCGATTGTACTTGGGACATGAAGTCCATCACAACCACGACCACGATCAGCAACGAGGTCCCGCCAAGGTAGAACGGAACGTTTGCTGCAACCACCAGGAACTGGGGCAACAAGCATACGGCCGTCATATATAGAGCACCGAACAGGGTCAAACGGGTCAGAACGCCATCAATGTAGCGTGCCGACTGCTCACCTGGACGGATGCCCGGAATAAAGGCACCGGACTTCTTCAGGTTTTCCGCTACGTCTTTCGGATTGAACATCAACGCCGTATAGAAGAAGCAGAAGAAAATAATCCCTGCACTAAACAGCAGAATATTCAACGGCTGACCAGGAGCGATCGACTGAGAGAGGTCCTGCAGCCAGCCCATATTTTCAGACTGACCAAACCAGGTACCCAACGAAGCCGGAAACAGCAAGATGCTGCTCGCGAAAATTGCCGGAATAACACCGGCCATATTCACTTTCAGCGGCAAGTGGCTGGTCTGCGCAGCAAAGACCTTACGGCCCTGCTGACGCTTGGCGTAGTGAACAGCAATACGACGCTGGCCACGCTCAATGAACACCACAAAACCGATAATCGCTACTGCCAGCAAACCGATGGCAACCAAGGCGAAGATATTGATATCACCCTGACGCGCAGACTCGAAAGACTGCCCGATTGCTCTCGGAAGACCGGCGACGATACCTGCGAAAATCAACATCGAGATACCGTTGCCAACACCACGCTCAGTAATCTGCTCACCCAGCCACATCATGAACATCGCACCAGCCACAAACGTGGATACCGCGACGAAATGGAAGCCAAAGTCACCAGTGAACGCAACGCCCTGCCCTGCCAGGCCAACGGACATGCCGATAGCTTGAACCAGGGCGAGGACGACAGTGCCGTAGCGGGTGTACTGGCTAATCTTGCGACGGCCAGCTTCACCTTCCTTCTTCAACTGCTCCAGCTGCGGGCTGACGGCTGTCATCAGTTGCATGATGATCGATGCCGAGATATACGGCATGATCCCCAGTGCAAAGATGCTCATCCGCTCCAGCGCGCCGCCGGAAAACATGTTGAACAAGCTAAGAATGGTCCCCTCATTCTGTCGAAACAGGTCTGCGAGTCGGTCCGGGTTGATACCTGGAACCGGGATGTGTGCGCCTATTCGGTAGACGATAATCGCCAGGAACAGAAAACGCAGACGAGCCCAAAGTTCAGACATACCGCCTTTGCCGAGCGCTGAGAGAGCACCTTGCTTAGCCATTTATTCCTCGAACTTGCCGCCAGCTGCTTCGATAGCCGAACGCGCACCTTTGGTGGCGCCGATTCCCTTGCCGATAGTGACAGCGCGAGTCACTTCACCGGACAGCATGATTTTCACACGCTGTACGTTGACGTTGATCACGTTGGCATCTTTCAGGGTCTGCACAGTAACGATGTCGCCTTCCACTTTAGCCAGCTCGGACAGACGCACTTCTGCGCGATCCATGGCTTTCAGGGACACGAAACCGAACTTAGGCAGGCGACGATGCAGCGGCTGTTGACCGCCTTCAAAGCCTGGAGCAATGGTGCCACCGGAGCGGGAGGTTTGACCCTTGTGGCCACGGCCACCGGTCTTACCCAAACCACTACCGATACCACGGCCCGGACGATGCTTTTCGCGACGGGAACCCGGCGCTGGACTCAGATCATTGAGTTTCATCGATTAACCCTCTACACGCAGCATGTAGTAAGCCTTGTTGATCATCCCGCGATTCTCGGGAGTATCCTGGACTTCTACAGTGTGACCGATGCGACGCAGACCCAAACCTTTAACGCACAATTTGTGGTTAGGGATGCGGCCGGTCATGCTTTTGATCAGCGTTACTTTAACGGTAGCCATGATCAGAAGATCTCCTTGACAGTCAGGCCACGCTTGGCAGCGATGGACTCAGGAGATTGCATAGCCTTCAGACCCTTGAAAGTGGCGTGAACCACGTTTACCGGGTTAGTCGAGCCGTAGCACTTGGCCAGAACGTTCTGAACGCCAGCAACTTCGAGGACAGCACGCATAGCGCCGCCAGCGATGATACCGGTACCTTCAGAAGCAGGCTGCATGTACACCTTCGAAGCGCCGTGAGCGGACTTCATTGCGTACTGCAGAGTGGTGCCGTTCAGATCAACTTGGATCATGTTGCGACGAGCAGCTTCCATTGCCTTCTGGATCGCGGCAGGCACTTCACGTGACTTGCCACGGCCGAAGCCAACACGCCCTTTACCATCACCCACCACGGTCAACGCGGTGAAAGTGAAGATACGGCCGCCTTTAACGGTTTTGGCTACGCGGTTAACTTGAACCAGCTTCTCAATGTAGCCTTCGTCGCGCTTTTGGTCGTTATTTGACATAACTTAGAACTCCAGCCCAGCTTCACGAGCAGCATCAGCCAGCGCTTTCACGCGGCCATGGTACTTGAAGCCAGAGCGGTCGAAAGCCACTTGCGAGACGCCAGCGGCCTTAGCACGCGTAGCGACCAGCTGGCCAACCTTTGTGGCCGCGTCGATGTTGCCAGTGGCACCATCACGCAGTTCTTTATCCAAAGTCGAGGCGCTTGCCAGGACTTTGTTGCCGTCGGCCGAGATGACCTGGGCGTAGATGTGCTGCGACGAGCGGAACACGCAGAGACGCACGACTTCGAGTTCGTGCATTTTCAGGCGTGCTTTGCGAGCGCGACGCAGTCGAGTAACTTTTTTGTCGGTCATTTGCTATGCCCTACTTCTTCTTGGCTTCTTTACGACGGACGACTTCGTCCGCGTAGCGCACACCTTTGCCTTTGTACGGCTCTGGTGGACGGAAGTCGCGGATCTCAGCGGCCACTTGACCTACCAGCTGCTTGTCGATGCCCTTGATCAGGATATCGGTCTGGCTAGGAGTCTCAGCAGTGATGCCCGCTGGCAGTTCGTAATCCACTGGGTGCGAGAAGCCAAGGGCAAGGTTCAAAACCGTGCCTTTTGCTTGCGCTTTGTAACCAACACCGACCAGCTGGAGCTTGCGCTCGAAGCCTTGGCTTACGCCCTGGACCATGTTGTTTACCAACGCACGCGTGGTACCGGCCATTGCGCGAGTTTGTTGATCGCCATTGCGAGCAGCGAAACGCAGCTCACCAGCTTCTTCAACGATCTCAACGGACGAATGGATGTTCAGTTCAAGAGTACCCTTGGCACCCTTCACCGAAAGCTGTTGGCCTGCGAATTTGACTTCGACACCGGCTGGCAGCTTAACGGGGTTCTTAGCGACGCGAGACATGCTTATCCCCCCTTAGAACACAGTGCAAAGAACTTCGCCGCCGACACCGGCAGCGCGCGCAGCACGATCCGTCATCACACCTTTGTTGGTGGAGACGATAGACACGCCCAGACCGCCACGAACTTTCGGCAGATCTTCAGCGGACTTGTACTGACGCAGGCCTGGACGGCTAACGCGCTTCACTTCCTCGATGACCGAACGGCCTTCGAAGTACTTCAGCTCGATGGACAGCAGTGGTTTGATTTCGCTGCTGATCTGATAACCCGCAATGTAGCCTTCGTCTTTCAGGACTTTGGCAACAGCTACCTTCAACTTGGAAGATGGCATGCTTACGACGGACTTTTCAGCCATCTGGGCATTACGGATACGAGTTAGCATGTCCGCTAACGGGTCCTGCATACTCATGGGCTAGACGCTCCTAATACAAAAAAATTAGCCTTGCGGCTACATATGTCGCCGAGAATCTCCGAGCACAAAAAACACGGGCTCAGGCGAGCCGCGTATTTTAGACATACTCCAGAAATGAAACAAGCCCCAAAAGGGGCTTGATCCAGATTCAAGGTCACCGGCGGTCAGTATCTTGCGATTCCGACCACCTGGACGTTGAAAGTACTTACCAGCTGGCTTTAACCAGACCTGGTACGTCACCACGCATTGCCGCTTCACGCAGTTTGTTACGGCCGAGGCCGAACTTGCGGTAAACGCCGTGTGGACGACCGGTCAGGCGGCAGCGGTTACGCATGCGCGAAGCGCTTGCGTCACGTGGCTGCTTCTGCAGAGCAACTGTAGCTTCCCAACGCGCTTCTGGACTTGCGTTCAGATCAACGATGATTGCTTTCAGTGCTGCACGCTTCTTGGCGTACTTGGCAACCGTGAGCTGACGCTTCAGCTCGCGGTTTTTCATGCTCATCTTGGCCATGGTCCTACTCCAATCAGTTGCGGAACGGGAATTTGAACGCACGCAGCAGAGCGCGGCCTTCATCATCGTTCTTGGCAGTGGTGGTCAGGGTGATGTCCAGACCGCGGAGAGCATCGATCTTGTCGTAGTCGATTTCCGGGAAGATGATCTGCTCTTTCACGCCCATACTGTAGTTACCACGACCATCGAAGGACTTGGCATTCAGGCCGCGGAAGTCGCGGACCCGAGGCAGGGAGATCGACAGCAGACGATCCAGGAATTCGTACATACGCTCACGGCGCAGAGTCACTTTGACGCCGATCGGCCAACCTTCACGGACTTTAAAGCCAGCGATGGATTTCCGAGCGTAAGTCACAACGACTTTTTGACCGGTGATCTTTTCCAGGTCAGCAACAGCGTGCTCGATGACTTTTTTGTCGCCGATCGCTTCGCCCAGACCCATGTTCAGGGTGATTTTGGTGACGCGCGGAACTTCCATCACGTTCCCGAGCTTAAGTTCTTCCTTAAGCTTAGGGGCGATTTCCTTCCGGTAAATCTCTTGTAGTCGTGCCATGGTCTAATCTACCTAGCAGTGTTCAAGCATCAACCGCTTTTTGGGTCGACTTGAAGACACGAATTTTCTTACCGTCTTCTACTTTGAAACCAACGCGGTCAGCCTTGTTGGTTTCGCCGTTGAAGATGGCGACGTTAGAAGCATCCAGCGGAGCTTCTTTCTCGACGATACCGCCCTGCACGCCCGACATCGGGTTAGGCTTGGTATGACGCTTGACCAGGTTCAGACCACCGATAACCAGACGGTTATTAGCGAGAACCTTAAGCACCTTACCGCGCTTACCTTTGTCTTTGCCGGCGATCACGATGATCTCGTCGTCACGACGAATCTTTTGCATGTCGGATCTCCTTACAGCACTTCTGGGGCGAGCGAGACGATCTTCATGAACTTCTCAGTACGAAGTTCACGGGTCACTGGCCCAAAGATACGGGTGCCGATCGGCTCTTGCTTGTTGTTCAGAAGAACAGCAGCGTTGCCATCAAAGCGGATAATGGAGCCATCAGCACGACGTACGCCGTGACGAGTGCGGACTACAACAGCAGTCATCACTTGGCCTTTTTTCACCTTACCGCGAGGAATTGCTTCCTTCACGGTAACTTTGATGATGTCACCGATACCAGCGTAACGACGATGGGAGCCACCCAGCACCTTGATGCACATAACACGGCGAGCGCCGCTGTTATCGGCCACATCGAGCATGGATTGAGTCTGAATCATATAATTTCTCCGACCCCTAGTCCTTAGACTTCCACAGCGCGTTCGAGAACATCAACCAGTGCCCAAGACTTGGTCTTGGCCATCGGACGAGTTTCACGAATAGTGACTTTGTCGCCGATGTGGCACTGATTGGTTTCGTCGTGCGCGTGCAGCTTAGTCGAACGCTTAACATATTTACCGTAGATCGGGTGCTTAACGCGACGCTCGATCAAAACGGTGATGGTTTTGTCCATCTTGTCGCTGACAACACGGCCAGTCAGCGTACGGACAGTCTTTTCGGCTTCAGCCATGATCACTTACCTGCCTGCTGGTTGAGCACAGTCTTCACGCGAGCGATGTCACGCTTAACTTGCGAGAGCAGATGAGACTGCCCCAACTGGCCAGTTGCTTTCTGCATACGCAGATTGAACTGGTCGCGCAGCAGGCCGAGCAGTTGCTCGTTCAGCTGCTGTGCGGATTTTTCACGAAGTTCATTCGCTTTCATCACATCACCGTCCGTTTAACAAAGGAGGTGGCGAGCGGCAGCTTTGCAGCAGCCAGGGCGAAAGCCTCACGCGCCAGCTCTTCAGAAACACCCTCGATTTCATACAGGACTTTGCCTGGCTGAATCTGGGCTACCCAGTATTCCACGTTACCCTTACCTTTACCCATCCGAACCTCGAGAGGTTTTTTGGAGATCGGCTTGTCCGGGAATACACGGATCCAGATCTTGCCGCCACGTTTTACGTGACGGGTCAGAGCACGACGCGCTGACTCGATCTGACGAGCGGTGAGACGACCACGAGCTACAGACTTCAGCGCGAACTCGCCGAAGCTGACTTTGCTACCGCGCTGAGCCAGACCACGGTTGTGGCCTGTCATCTGCTTGCGGAACTTCGTACGCTTAGGTTGCAACATTTGGCGTACCCCTTACTTAGCAGCTTTTTTACGAGGCGCTGGTGCTTGTGGTTTCAGTTCTTCTTGGCGACCACCAATTACTTCGCCTTTGAAGATCCAAACCTTTACACCGATCACACCGTAAGTGGTGTGAGCTTCGTAGTTGGCATAGTCGATGTCGGCACGCAGGGTGTGCAGTGGCACACGACCTTCGCGATACCATTCAGTACGTGCGATTTCAGCACCGCCGAGACGACCGCTCACTTGGATTTTGATGCCTTTGGCACCAATGCGCATGGCGTTCTGTACGGCGCGCTTCATAGCGCGACGGAACATTACGCGACGCTCCAGCTGCTGAGCTACGCTCTGCGCAACCAGCATACCGTCGAGCTCCGGCTTGCGGATCTCTTCGATATTGATGTGCACAGGCACACCCATTTGCTTGGTCAGGTCCTGACGCAGTTTCTCAACATCTTCACCTTTCTTCCCGATAACGATACCTGGACGAGCGGTGTGGATGGTGATACGTGCAGTTTGCGCCGGACGATGGATATCGATACGGCTTACGGACGCGCTTTTTAGTTTGTCTTGGAGATACTCACGCACCTTCAGATCAGCGAACAAGTAGTCCGCATAAGTCCGACCGTCTGCGTACCAGACGGAGGTGTGCTCCTTGACGATTCCCAGGCGAATGCCAATGGGATGTACTTTCTGACCCATCTCTTCGACTCCGTTACTTGTCAGCAACCTTGACAGTGATATGGCAAGACCGCTTGACGATGCGATCAGCACGGCCTTTGGCACGTGGCATGATGCGCTTCAGCGAACGCCCTTCGTTGACGAAAACGGTGCTGACCTTCAGGTCATCAACGTCTGCGCCTTCGTTATGCTCGGCGTTGGCTACGGCCGACTCCAGCACTTTCTTCATGATCTCGGCGGCTTTCTTACTGCTGAAAGCCAACAGGTTGAGCGCTTCGCCCACCTTCTTCCCGCGGATCTGGTCGGCGACCAAGCGGGCTTTCTGGGCGGAGATTCGAGCGCCCGACAACTTAGCGGCTACTTCCATTTCCTAACCCCTTAACGCTTGGCTTTCTTGTCTGCCACGTGCCCACGATAAGTGCGGGTACCGGCAAACTCGCCCAGTTTGTGGCCGACCATGTCTTCGTTAACGAGAACTGGGACGTGTTGACGACCGTTGTGTACTGCGATGGTCAGACCGACCATTTGTGGCAGGATCATCGAACGACGCGACCAGGTCTTAACTGGTTTGCGATCGTTCTTTTCCGCCGCCACTTCGATCTTCTTCAGTAGGTGAAGATCAATAAAAGGACCTTTTTTCAGAGAACGTGGCACTGTCGTATCCCTCTATTTACTTGCGACGACGGACGATCATTTTGTCGGTACGCTTATTACCACGAGTCTTCGCGCCCTTAGTCGGGAAGCCCCATGGCGATACCGGATGACGACCACCAGAGGTACGACCTTCACCACCACCGTGTGGGTGGTCAACCGGGTTCATGGCAACACCACGAACGGTTGGGCGAACGCCACGCCAGCGTTTGGCACCAGCTTTACCCAACGAACGCAGGCTGTGCTCGGAGTTCGAGACTTCGCCCAGGGTCGCACGGCATTCAGCCAGTACTTTACGCATCTCACCAGAACGCAGACGCAGGGTCACGTAGACGCCTTCACGAGCGATCAACTGAGCCGAAGCACCAGCGGAACGAGCGATCTGTGCGCCTTTACCTGGCTTCAATTCGATGCCGTGTACGGTGCTACCAACTGGAATGTTACGCAGTTGCAGAGCGTTGCCCGGCTTGATCGGTGCCAGAGCACCTGCGATCAGCTGGTCGCCAGCACTCACGCCTTTAGGGGCGATGATGTAGCGACGCTCGCCATCTGCGTACAGCAGCAGAGCGATGTGAGCAGTACGGTTTGGATCGTATTCGATACGCTCGACAGTGGCAGCGATGCCATCTTTGTCGTTGCGACGGAAGTCGACCAGACGATAATGCTGCTTATGGCCACCACCGATGTGACGAGTGGTAATACGACCATTGTTGTTACGACCACCAGACTTCGATTTTTTCTCGAGCAGCGGTGCGTGAGGAGCGCCTTTATGCAGCTCCTGGTTGACCACCTTGACCACAAAACGGCGGCCAGGGGAAGTCGGTTTGCATTTAACGATTGCCATGATGCACCCCTTCCTTACTCAGCACTGCTGCTGAAATCGAGATCTTGGCCTGGCTGAAGGGAGATAACCGCCTTCTTCCAGTCATTACGCTTGCCCAGACCGCGAGCAGTGCGCTTGCTCTTACCCAGAACATTCAGGGTAGTAACACGCTCTACTTTCACGCTGAACAGGCTTTCGACGGCCTTCTTGATTTCCAGCTTGGTTGCGTCAGTTGCAACCTTGAAAACGAACTGGCCTTTCTTGTCAGCCAGAACCGTAGCCTTTTCGGAAACGTGCGGGCCAAGCAGAACTTTAAATACGCGTTCCTGGTTCATCCCAGCAGCTCCTCGAATTTCTTCACGGCCGACACGGTGATCAACACCTTGTCGTATGCGATCAGACTAACTGGATCGGAACCTTGCACGTCACGTACATCAACGTGTGGCAGGTTGCGAGCAGCCAGGTACAGGTTCTGATCAACAGCTTCGGACACGATCAAAACGTCGGTCAGGCTCATGTTGTTCAGTTTGCCCAGCAGATCTTTGGTTTTTGGACTTTCAACAGCGAAGTCCTGAACCACGACCAGACGATCAGTACGCACGAGCTCAGCAAGGATGGAGCGCAGTGCTGCGCGGTACATCTTCTTGTTGAGCTTCTGAGAGTGATCCTGTGGACGAGCTGCGAAAGTGGTACCGCCGCCACGCCAGATTGGGCTACGGATAGTACCGGCACGAGCACGGCCAGTGCCTTTCTGACGCCAAGGGCGCTTACCGCCACCACGTACGTCGGAACGGGTCTTTTGCTGCTTGCTACCTTGACGGCCGCCGGCCATGTAGGCCACGACTGCTTGGTGAACGAGCGTCTCGTTGAATTCGCCGCCAAATGTCAGTTCGGAAACTTCGATCGCTTGAGCGTCATTTACATTTAATTGCATGTCAGCTTCCCCTTAACCGCGAGCCTTGGCCGCTGGACGTACAACCAGGTTGCCGCCAGTAGCGCCAGGAACAGCACCCTTGACCAACAACAGATTGCGTTCAGCGTCGACGCGCACTACTTCGAGGGACTGCACGGTCACGCGCTCAGCGCCCATATGACCGGACATTTTTTTGCCCTTGAATACACGACCAGGAGTCTGGCACTGGCCAATAGAGCCCGGGACGCGGTGGGAAACGGAGTTACCGTGAGTGTTGTCTTGACCACGGAAATTCCAACGCTTGATCGTACCCTGGAAGCCTTTACCCTTGGACTGACCGGTTACGTCAACCAGTTGACCAGCGGCGAAGATTTCAGCGTTGATCAGATCGCCAGCCTGGTAGTCGCCGTCTTCAAGACGGAACTCCATGACAGTACGACCAGCTGCAACGTTTGCTTTAGCGAAGTGACCTGCTTGAGCAGCAGTCACGCGCGAAGCACGACGCTCGCCGACAGTGACTTGCACTGCACGATAGCCATCGGTTTCTTCAGTTTTGAACTGGGTGACGCGATTCGGTTCGATCTCAATGACCGTGACCGGAATGGAGACACCTTCTTCGGTGAAAATACGGGTCATACCGCATTTACGACCGACTACACCAATAGTCATGTTGTAAACCTCATGAGTGTACGGGGCTTTCACCCGCTATGGCCGCCCATTTCAGAGCGTTACACGACTAAGACCCAAGTCTTAGCCGAGGCTGATCTGTACTTCCACACCGGCCGCCAGATCGAGCTTCATAAGTGCATCAACGGTTTTATCCGTTGGCTGGACGATGTCCAGTACGCGCTTATGAGTACGGATCTCGTACTGGTCACGCGCGTCTTTGTTGACGTGCGGGGAGACCAGAACGGTGAACCGCTCTTTACGGGTAGGCAGTGGAATTGGACCACGCACTTGAGCACCAGTACGTTTCGCGGTTTCCACGATTTCCTGGGTGGATTGGTCGATCAGGCGATGGTCAAAAGCCTTCAACCTGATACGAATTTGCTGATTTTGCATTGGATTTCAGACTCCGGCTGCTATTCCCACCGGGCGCAATACGCCCGTTAAAAGGAGGCGCAATTCTATAGACGCCCTAGATATGTGTCAACCCAATAAAAAAGGCCCCCGCTAAGCGGGGGCCTTCTCAAAACATCAGAGCTCACTCAAAAGAGAGATTACTCGATGATTTTAGCTACAACGCCAGCACCAACGGTGCGGCCGCCTTCACGGATAGCGAAGCGCAGACCGTCTTCCATTGCGATGGTTTTGATCAGGGTAACAGTCATTTGAATGTTATCACCTGGCATTACCATTTCAACGCCTTCTGGCAATTCGCAGTTACCGGTCACGTCAGTAGTACGGAAGTAGAACTGTGGACGGTAGCCTTTGAAGAACGGAGTATGACGGCCGCCTTCTTCTTTGCTCAGAACGTAAACTTCTGCGGTGAACTTGGTGTGCGGCTTGACCGAACCTGGCTTAACCAGAACCTGGCCACGCTCAACGTCGTCACGCTTGGTACCACGCAGCAGAACGCCGCAGTTCTCGCCAGCACGACCTTCGTCGAGCAGTTTGCGGAACATTTCAACACCGGTGCAGGTGGTAACAGTAGTGTCACGCAGACCAACGATTTCCAGTGGATCCTGAACGCGAACGATACCGCGCTCGATACGACCAGTCACAACAGTACCGCGACCGGAGATCGAGAATACGTCTTCGATTGGCATCAGGAACGGCTTGTCGGTCAGACGAACTGGTTCTGGGATGTAGCTGTCCAGAGTTTCAACCAGTTTACGAACGGCAGTGGTGCCCATTTCGTTTTCGTCGTTGCCTTCCAGAGCCATACGAGCAGAACCGATGATGATCGGAGTGTCGTCGCCTGGGAAGTCGTAAGTGCTCAGCAGATCGCGCACTTCCATCTCAACCAGTTCCAGCAGCTCAGCGTCGTCTACCAGGTCAGCCTTGTTCAGGAAAACCACGATGTACGGAACGCCAACCTGGCGGGACAGCAGGATGTGCTCACGGGTTTGTGGCATCGGACCATCAGCGGCCGAGCAAACCAGGATAGCGCCGTCCATCTGGGCAGCACCAGTGATCATGTTCTTCACGTAGTCAGCGTGACCTGGGCAGTCAACGTGAGCGTAGTGACGAATAGTCGAGTTGTACTCAACGTGCGCGGTGTTGATGGTGATACCACGAGCTTTTTCTTCTGGTGCGCTGTCGATCTTGTCGAAGTCAACACGAGCCGAACCGAAAACTTCGGAGCAGACGCGAGTCAGAGCAGCGGTCAGAGTGGTTTTACCGTGGTCAACGTGGCCGATGGTGCCAACGTTTACGTGCGGTAGGGAACGATCAAATTTTTCTTTAGCCACGACAATTAACTCCTTGCCTAAAGGACTGAATCAGCCTTGTTTTTTGGATACAGTTTCAGCGATGTGCGCCGGAGCTGTGTTGTATTTTTTGAATTCCATAGAGTAGCTTGCGCGACCCTGGGACATGGAACGAACGTCGGTCGCATAACCGAACATCTCGCCCAACGGAACCTCGGCGCGAATCACTTTGCCGGAAACCGTGTCTTCCATACCCAAGATCATGCCGCGACGACGGTTAAGGTCGCCCATGACATCACCCATATAGTCTTCAGGTGTAACAACTTCTACCGCCATGATTGGCTCAAGCAACTCACCACCGCCCTTCTGGGCCAGTTGCTTGGTTGCCATGGAAGCAGCCACCTTAAACGCCATCTCGTTGGAGTCGACGTCGTGGTAAGAACCGTCAAAAACGGTTGCTTTCAGGCCGATCAGCGGATAGCCGGCAACAACACCGTTCTTCATCTGCTCTTCGATACCCTTCTGGATAGCAGGGATGTATTCCTTAGGAACAACACCACCTACTACTTCGTTCACGAATTGCAGACCTTCCTGACCTTCGTCAGCAGGAGCAAAACGGATCCAGCAGTGACCGAACTGACCACGACCGCCGGACTGACGAACGAACTTGCCTTCGATTTCACAGTTCTTCGTGATGCGCTCACGATAGGAAACCTGAGGCTTACCGATGTTGGCTTCGACGTTGAACTCACGGCGCATCCGGTCAACCAGGATGTCCAGGTGCAGCTCGCCCATGCCGGAGATGATCGTTTGACCAGTCTCTTCATCAGTCTTGACGCGGAAAGATGGATCTTCCTGAGCAAGCTTGCCCAGAGCGATACCCATTTTTTCCTGGTCATCCTTGGTCTTAGGCTCTACGGCAACCGAAATAACCGGCTCCGGGAAGTCCATGCGAACCAGGATGATTGGCTTGGCAGCGTCGCACAAAGTCTCACCAGTGGTGACGTCCTTCATGCCGATCAGGGCCGCGATGTCACCAGCGCGTACTTCCTTGATCTCTTCACGGGCGTTTGCGTGCATTTGCACCATACGACCCACGCGCTCTTTCTTGCCTTTAACCGAGTTGATCACGCCGTCGCCGGAGGCCAACACGCCCGAGTAAACGCGGACGAAGGTCAAAGTACCCACGAATGGGTCGGTAGCGATCTTGAACGCCAGAGCCGAGAAGGGCTCGTTGTCGTCTGCATGACGCTCCATCTCTTCTTCCTCGTTATCAGGGTTGGAACCCTTGATAGCAGGAATGTCGGTTGGAGCAGGCAGGTAGTCGATAACGGCGTCGAGAACCAGGGGAACACCCTTGTTCTTGAAGGAAGAACCGCAAACAGCCAAGACGATCTCGCCAGCGATGGTACGCTGACGCAGGGCGGCCTTGATTTCCACGTTGGTGAGTTCTTCACCTTCGAGGTACTTGTTCATCAGCTCTTCGCTGGCTTCGGCCGCAGCCTCAACCATGTTGTTGCGCCACTCGTCAGCCAGCTCCTGAAGCTCTTCAGGGATAGGCTTGCGAACAGGAACCATACCTTTGTCGGAATCATTCCAGTAAACAGCTTCCATGTTGATCAGATCGATCTGACCCTGGAAGTTGTCTTCGGAACCGATAGCCAACTGGATTGGCACCGGAGTGTGACCCAGACGCTGCTTGATCTGACCGATCACGCGCAGGAAGTTGGCACCAGCACGGTCCATCTTGTTTACATAAACAAGACGTGGAACGCCGTACTTGTTGGCTTGACGCCATACGGTTTCCGACTGAGGTTCAACACCCGAGGTGCCGCAGAACACAACGACAGCGCCGTCGAGTACGCGCAGGGAACGTTCAACTTCAATGGTGAAGTCTACGTGACCCGGGGTATCGATTACGTTGAAGCGATGCTCGTCTTTGTACTGCTTCTCGGAACCTTTCCAGAAGGCGGTAATAGCAGCAGAAGTAATGGTAATACCACGCTCCTGCTCCTGAACCATCCAGTCTGTGGTCGCGGCGCCGTCATGCACCTCGCCCATTTTGTGACTTTTGCCGGTGTAAAACAGTACGCGCTCGGTGGTGGTGGTTTTACCAGCATCCACGTGAGCGACGATACCGATGTTACGGTAGCGGCTAATCGGAGTAGTACGAGCCATAAAGCCCTCGCAAAATTAGTGAAGCTAAAATTAGAAGCGGTAGTGCGAGAAAGCTTTGTTGGCTTCAGCCATACGGTGCACGTCTTCACGCTTCTTAACAGCAGCACCTTTACCTTCAGCAGCGTCCAACAGTTCGCCGGCCAAACGCAGAGCCATAGACTTCTCGCCGCGCTTACGGGCGAAGTCTACCAACCAGCGCATTGCCAGAGCGTTACGACGGGACGGGCGAACTTCAACCGGAACCTGGTAAGTAGCACCGCCTACACGGCGCGACTTCACTTCGACCAGCGGAGCGATGGCGTCGAGAGCTTTCTCGAAGATTTCCAGGGGGTCGCTGTTCTTGCGTTCTTTAACCTTTTCCAGCGCGCCATAAACGATACGCTCGGCAACGGCTTTCTTGCCGCTTTCCATTACGTGGTTCATGAACTTGGCCAGAATTTGGCTTCCGTATTTTGGATCGTCAAGCACTTCGCGCTTGGCTGCTACGCGTCTTCTTGGCATGGATAAGCCCTCAAACGGTCTTCAGGTTCGCTCGGAATCGGTGCCCTTTCGGGACGCCTCCGACCTTACTCTTATCGACTCAGAAAATAAGATGATTCAGGTTTACAAAAAGCCGCTACTACTTAGGCTTCTTGGTACCGTACTTCGAACGACCCTGGTTACGACCTTTAACGCCGGAAGTATCCAAGGAACCGCGTACGGTGTGATAACGAACACCTGGCAAGTCTTTTACACGACCGCCGCGGATCAGTACCACGCTGTGCTCTTGCAGGTTGTGGCCTTCACCGCCGATGTACGAGGAAACCTCGAAACCGTTTGTCAGACGCACACGGCATACTTTACGCAGTGCCGAGTTAGGTTTTTTCGGCGTGGTGGTATACACACGGGTGCATACGCCACGACGTTGCGGGCAGTTCTGCAGCGCAGGTACGTCGGATTTCTCGACGATACGCTTACGCGGCTGACGTACCAGCTGGTTGATAGTTGCCATCTACTAGCTCCACTGTTGTCTTGCGACGCTATTGTCTTGCAAGAAAAGCAAAATGGCAGGAACGAATTCCCGCCAAATTTAGGGGTACAAGAGTCTAAAGAGGATCTTGTCCCCAGTCAAGGCAAGGCCCCGACCTCCCCTCGCGCCGAACCGGGGCAAAAATGCCTCGATCCGACGAATGGGAGTGCCAGGGCCCAGACTCATCTATCGCGGAACTCAGTTACCGCTTGAGTTCAGCGCTTCGGTCAGTGCAGCTTCCACTTCACTGGCGCTTACGCGCAGCGGCTTGTCAGCATCACGGCGACGCTTACGTTCGCTGTGGTAAGCCAAGCCGGTACCCGCCGGGATCAGACGACCCACGACTACGTTTTCTTTCAGGCCGCGCAGGTAATCGCGCTTGCCGGTTACCGCTGCTTCGGTCAGTACGCGAGTGGTCTCCTGGAAGGAGGCCGCCGAGATGAACGACTCAGTGGACAACGACGCCTTGGTGATACCCAGCAACACGCGAGTGAACTTGGAGACAAATTTCTCTTCGTTCGCCAGGCGCTCGTTTTCTACCAGTACGTGAGTCAGTTCCATCTGGTCGCCCTTGATGAAACTGGAATCGCCGGATTCAGCGATTTCAACTTTACGCAGCATCTGACGCAGGATGGTCTCGATGTGCTTGTCGTTGATCTTCACGCCCTGCAGACGGTAAACGTCCTGGATCTCGTTAACGATGTACTTGGCCAGCGCACTCACACCCAGCAGACGCAGGATGTCGTGTGGATCGCTCGGGCCGTCGGAGATAACTTCGCCGCGGTTTACCTGTTCGCCTTCGAACACGTTCAGGTGACGCCACTTCGGAATCAGCTCTTCATACGGATCGCTACCGTCGTTCGGGGTAATGACCAGACGGCGCTTGCCCTTGGTCTCTTTACCGAACGCGATGGTGCCGCTGACTTCAGCCAGAATCGACGCTTCTTTCGGACGACGAGCTTCGAACAAGTCAGCAACACGCGGCAGACCACCGGTGATGTCACGGGTCTTCGAAGTTTCTTGCGGGATACGTGCGATAACATCACCGATCGCGATCTTCGCACCATCCGCTACACCGACCAGGGCGTTGGCTGGCAGGAAGTACTGAGCGATTACGTCAGTGCCTGGCAGCAACAGGTCCTTGCCGTTGTCGTCGACCATCTTCACGGCAGGACGGATGTCTTTGCCGGCAGCTGGACGATCTTTGGCGTCGAGTACTTCAATGTTGGTCATACCGGTCAATTCGTCAGTCTGACGCTTGATCGTGATGCCTTCTTCCATGCCCACGTAGGTCACGGTACCTTTCATTTCGGTAACGATTGGGTGAGTGTGCGGATCCCACTTGGCCACGATTGCGCCAGCGTCGACCTTGTCACCTTCTTTAACCGAAATCACAGCACCGTACGGCAGCTTGTAACGCTCGCGCTCACGACCGTAGTCATCAGCGATTGCCAGCTCACCGGAACGGGACACAGCAACCAGGTGGCCATCCACTCGCTCAACGTGCTTGAGGTTGTGCAGACGGACGGTACCGCCATTCTTAACCTGAACACTGTCGGCCGCGGAGGTCCGGCTTGCCGCACCACCGATGTGGAACGTACGCATGGTCAGCTGGGTACCCGGCTCACCGATGGACTGGGCAGCGATAACGCCGACCGCTTCACCGATGTTCACCTGGTGACCACGAGCCAAGTCACGGCCGTAGCACTTGGCGCAGATGCCGTAGCGGGTTTCGCAGCTGATCGGCGAGCGAACGATCACTTCGTCGATGCTGTTGAGTTCGATGAACTCGACCCACTTCTCATCCACCAGGGTACCGGCAGGAACGATAACTTCCTCGGTGCCTGGCTTGAATACGTCACGGGCAATAACACGACCCAATACGCGCTCACCCAGCGGCTCTACAACGTCACCGCCTTCAATGTGCGGAGTCATCAGCAGGCCGTGCTCGGTGCCGCAATCGATCTCGGTTACAACCAGATCTTGTGCAACGTCTACCAGACGACGAGTCAGGTAACCGGAGTTAGCGGTTTTCAACGCGGTATCCGCAAGACCCTTACGAGCACCGTGAGTGGAGATGAAGTACTGAAGTACGCTCAAACCTTCACGGAAGTTCGCAGTGATCGGCGTTTCGATAATGGAACCGTCCGGCTTGGCCATCAGGCCACGCATACCGGCGAGCTGACGGATCTGCGCAGCAGAACCCCGTGCGCCCGAGTCGGCCATCATGTACATCGAGTTGAAGGATTCCTGGTCAACTTCGTCGCCGTGACGGTCGATGACTTTCTCTTTCGAGAGGTTGGCCATCATCGCCTTGGAAACTTCGTCGTTCGCCTTGGACCAAAGGTCGATCACCTTGTTGTACTTCTCGCCCTGAGTTACCAGGCCGGAGGCGTACTGGCTCTCGATCTCTTTCACTTCGTCAGTAGCAGCACTGATGATGCGAGCTTTTTCATCCGGGATAACGAAGTCGTTAACACCGATGGAAACGCCGGAGATGGTCGAGTAAGCGAAACCTGTGTACATCAACTGGTCAGCGAAGATAACGGTCTCTTTCAAACCAACCACGCGGTAGCACTGGTTGATCAGCTTGGAGATCGCCTTTTTCTTCATCGGCAGGTTGACGACGTCGTACGACAGACCTTTTGGCACAACCTGATACAACAGCGCACGGCCGACAGTGGTGTCGACGATACGGGTGTTGCTCACGCTGCCGCCGTCACGGTCGTTGACGGTTTCGTTTATCCGCACCTTGACCTTGGCGTGCAGTGCGGCTTCGCCAGCACGGAACACACGGTCAACTTCTTGCAGGTCAGCGAACACACGACCCTCGCCTTTGGCGTTGATCGCTTCACGAGTCATGTAGTACAGACCCAATACAACGTCCTGCGACGGAACGATGATTGGCTCACCGTTGGCTGGCGACAGAATGTTGTTGGTCGACATCATCAACGCACGTGCTTCCAACTGGGCTTCCAGTGTCAGCGGTACGTGCACGGCCATTTGGTCGCCGTCGAAGTCGGCGTTGTACGCAGCACAGACCAGAGGGTGCAGCTGGATAGCCTTACCTTCGATCAGTACAGGTTCAAACGCCTGGATACCCAGACGGTGAAGGGTCGGTGCACGGTTGAGGAGAACCGGGTGTTCGCGGATCACTTCAGCGAGAACGTCCCAAACCTCTGGCAGTTCGCGCTCGACCATTTTCTTGGCCGCTTTGATGGTGGTCGCAAGACCGCGCATTTCCAGCTTGCCGAAGATGAACGGTTTGAACAGCTCGAGTGCCATCTTCTTAGGCAGACCGCACTGGTGCAGACGCAGGGTCGGGCCTACGGTAATTACCGAACGACCGGAGTAGTCAACACGCTTACCGAGCAAGTTCTGACGGAAACGACCCTGCTTACCCTTGATCATGTCAGCCAAGGATTTCAGAGGACGCTTGTTCGAACCGGTGATAGCGCGGCCACGACGACCGTTGTCGAGCAGGGCATCGACCGCTTCTTGCAACATACGCTTTTCGTTGCGCACGATGATGTCCGGAGCGGACAGATCAAGCAGGCGCTTCAAGCGGTTGTTACGGTTGATCACGCGGCGGTACAGGTCGTTGAGGTCGGACGTCGCGAAACGACCACCGTCCAACGGTACCAGCGGACGCAGGTCTGGCGGCAGAACCGGCAGAACGGTCAGCACCATCCACTCTGGCAAGTTGCCGGAACCCTGGAAGGCTTCCATCAACTTCAGACGCTTGGACAGTTTCTTGATCTTGGTTTCGGAGTTGGTTTGCGGAATCTCTTCGCGCAGACGACCAATCTCGTGCTCCAGGTCGATAGCGTGCAGCAGTTCGCGGACAGCTTCGGCACCCATGCGGGCATCGAAATCGTCGCCGAACTCTTCCAGCGCTTCGAAGTACTGCTCGTCGTTCAGCAGCTGACCTTTTTCAAGGGTGGTCATGCCTGGGTCGATAACGACATAGCTCTCGAAGTAGAGAACACGTTCGATATCACGCAGGGTCATGTCCATCAGCAAGCCGATACGGGACGGCAGCGATTTCAGGAACCAGATGTGGGCAACCGGCGAAGCCAGTTCGATGTGCGCCATGCGCTCACGACGAACTTTGGCCAGTGCGACTTCAACGCCACACTTCTCGCAGATCACACCACGGTGCTTCAAGCGCTTGTACTTACCGCACAGGCACTCGTAATCCTTTACCGGGCCAAAGATCTTGGCGCAGAACAGGCCGTCACGCTCAGGTTTGAACGTACGGTAGTTGATGGTTTCCGGCTTTTTAACTTCACCGAACGACCACGAACGGATCATCTCAGGCGATGCCAACCCAATACGGATGGCGTCGAACTCTTCGACTTGACCCTGGTTTTTCAGCAAATTCAGTAGGTCTTTCAAGGCCTTTCCTCCTGGCGGAGCAGAGAGCGGGCTAAACAGCCCCGCTCTCGATTCGCGTCACGTGTTATTCGGTTTCCAGATCGATATCGATGCCGAGGGAACGAATTTCTTTGATCAACACGTTGAAGGACTCGGGCATGCCCGGCTCCATACGGTGATCGCCGTCCACGATGTTTTTGTACATCTTGGTACGACCGTTCACATCGTCCGACTTCACTGTGAGCATTTCTTGCAGAGTGTATGCAGCACCGTATGCTTCCAGTGCCCAGACCTCCATCTCCCCGAAACGCTGACCACCGAACTGAGCCTTACCACCCAGCGGCTGCTGGGTAACCAGGCTGTACGAACCGGTAGAACGAGCGTGCATCTTATCGTCTACCAAGTGGTTCAGCTTCAGCATGTACATGTAGCCAACAGTAACCGGGCGCTCGAACTTGTTGCCGGTACGGCCGTCGAACAGCTGCATCTGGCCGCTTTCTGGCAGGTCTGCCAGTTTCAGCATGGCCTTGATTTCGCTTTCCTTGGCACCGTCGAACACCGGGGTAGCCATTGGAACGCCGCCGCGCAGGTTCTTCGCCAGATCCAGGATTTCCTGGTCGGAGAAGGTGTCCAGCTCTTCGTTGCGACCGCCGATCTCGTTGTAGATCTCGTGCAGGAACTTACGCAGGTCTGCGACTTTGCGCTGCTCTTCGATCATGCGGTTGATCTTCTCGCCCAGACCTTTGGCCGCGAGGCCCAGGTGGGTTTCAAGGATCTGACCAACGTTCATACGCGAAGGTACGCCCAACGGGTTGAGGACGACGTCGACCGGGGTGCCATTGGCATCGTGCGGCATGTCTTCAACCGGCATGATCACAGAGACCACACCTTTGTTACCGTGACGACCGGCCATCTTGTCGCCCGGTTGGATGCGGCGACGGATTGCCAGGTAAACCTTGACGATTTTCAGCACGCCTGGAGCCAGGTCATCGCCCTGCTGCAGTTTGCGCTTCTTGTCTTCGAACTTGTCGTCCAGCAGACGGCGACGATCAACGATATAGGCCTGGGCCTTCTCGAGCTGCTCGTTCAGAGCATCTTCAGCCATGCGCAGTTTGAACCACTGGCCGTGCTCAAGACCGTCGAGGATTTCGTCGGTGATGTCCTGACCTTTCTTCAGACCTGCGCCGCCTTCAGCCTTGTGGCCTACCAGAGCGGAGCGCAAACGTTCGAAGGTCGCGCCTTCAACGATACGGAACTCTTCGTTCAGGTCCTTGCGGATCTCGTCGAGCTGGGTCTTCTCGATGGACAGTGCACGAGCATCACGCTCAACGCCGTCACGGGTGAAGACCTGTACGTCGATGACCGTACCCTTGGTACCGGTAGGTACACGCAGGGAGGTGTCTTTAACGTCGCTGGCTTTTTCACCGAAGATGGCACGCAGCAGCTTCTCTTCCGGCGTCAGTTGGGTCTCGCCTTTCGGAGTGACTTTACCGACCAGGATGTCGCCAGCGCCAACTTCAGCACCTACATAAACGATACCGGCTTCGTCCAGCTTGTTCAGTGCAGCTTCACCCACGTTCGGGATGTCTGCAGTGATTTCCTCAGGCCCAAGCTTGGTATCACGCGCCACACAGGTCAGTTCCTGAATGTGGATCGTGGTGAAGCGGTCTTCTTGAACCACACGCTCGGACAGGCAGATGGAGTCTTCGAAGTTGAAGCCGTTCCATGCCATGAACGCGATGCGCATGTTCTGACCCAGAGCCAGTTCACCCATGTCGGTGGACGGGCCGTCGGCCATGATGTCGCTACGCTGAACGCGATCACCCTTGCTCACCAGCGGACGCTGGTTGATGCAGGTGTTCTGGTTCGAGCGGGTGTATTTGGTCAGGTTGTAGATGTCGACACCGGCTTCGCCAGTTTCTACTTCGTCATCGGCAACACGAACCACGATACGGCTGGCATCAACGGAGTCGATCACGCCGCCACGACGAGCCACGACGCAAACGCCGGAGTCACGTGCTACGTTGCGCTCCATGCCGGTACCTACCAGCGGCTTGTCAGCACGCAGGGTCGGTACAGCTTGACGCTGCATGTTGGAACCCATCAACGCACGGTTGGCGTCATCGTGTTCCAGGAACGGGATCAGCGACGCTGCAACCGAAACTACCTGCTTCGGAGAAACGTCCATCAAGGTGACGTCTTCCGGCGCCTTGACGGTGAACTCGTTCAAGTGACGAACAGCTACCAGCTCGTCGACCAGGACTTTCTTGTCGTTCATCGTGGCCGAAGCCTGAGCGATCACGTGATCAGCTTCTTCGATGGCGGACAGGAATACGATCTCGTCGGTGACCAGGGCGTCTTTCACCACACGGTATGGGCTTTCGAGGAAGCCGTACTGGTTGGTGCGCGCATAGGCAGCCAGAGAGTTGATCAGACCGATGTTCGGACCTTCCGGCGTTTCGATCGGGCATACACGACCGTAATGCGTCGGGTGTACGTCACGGACTTCAAAGCCAGCACGCTCACGGGTCAGACCGCCCGGGCCCAGTGCAGAAACACGGCGCTTGTGGGTGATCTCGGAGAGCGGGTTGTTCTGGTCCATGAACTGCGAAAGCTGGCTGGAACCGAAGAACTCTTTCACCGCCGCAGCCACTGGCTTGGCGTTGATCAGGTCTTGCGGCATCAGGCCTTCGCTTTCAGCCATCGACAGACGCTCTTTGACCGCACGCTCAACACGTACCAGGCCAACGCGGAACTGGTTCTCGGCCATTTCGCCTACGCAGCGAACACGACGGTTACCCAGGTGGTCGATGTCATCGACGATGCCTTTGCCGTTACGGATGTCGACCAGGGTCTTCAATACCGCGACGATGTCTTCCTTGCACAGCACGCCCGAACCTTCGATCTCGGTACGACCGATACGACGGTTGAACTTCATCCGGCCGACCGCAGACAGGTCATAACGCTCAGGGCTGAAGAACAGGTTGTTGAACAGGGTTTCGGCAGCGTCTTTGGTTGGTGGCTCACCAGGACGCATCATGCGATAGATCTCGACCAGCGCTTCCAATTGGTTGCTGGTGGAGTCGATCTTCAGTGTGTCGGAGATGAACGGACCGCAGTCGATATCGTTGGTGTACAGGGTCTCGATACGAACAACCTGGGCCTTGGCGATTTTGGCCAGGATCTCGGTGTTCAGCTCGGTGTTGCACTCAGCCAGGATTTCGCCTGTAGCCGGGTGAACGATGACCTTGGCGGTAGTGCGACCCAGAACGTAGTCCAGAGGCACTTCCAGCTCTTTGATACCGGCTTTTTCGATCTGGTTGATGTGGCGCGCAGTGATACGACGGCCAGCCTCAACGATGACCTTGCCTTTTTCATCCTGGATGTCCAGGACAGCAATTTCACCACGCAGACGCGAAGCGATCAGCTCCAGCTTGAGGGTTTCATCCTTCAGGCTGAATACGTTGGTGGTGTAGAAAGCGTCCAGCACCTGCTCAGTGGTGTAACCGAGCGCACGCAGCAATACCGAGGCCGGCAGCTTGCGACGACGGTCGATACGCACGAACACGCAGTCTTTCGGGTCGAACTCGAAGTCCAACCACGAACCGCGGTACGGAATGATCCGCGCGGAGTACAGGAGTTTGCCGGAGCTGTGCGTCTTGCCGCGGTCGTGGTCGAAGAACACGCCCGGGGAACGGTGCAGCTGGGAAACGATTACACGCTCGGTACCGTTGATTACGAAGGTACCGTTCTCAGTCATCAATGGGATTTCGCCCATGTAGACTTCTTGCTCTTTGATGTCCTTGATCGCTTTGTTCGACGATTCTTTGTCGAAAATGATCAAACGGACTTTTACCCGCAAAGGTACGGCGTACGTAACGCCACGCAACACGCATTCTTTGACATCAAATGCCGGTTCGCCCAGGCGATAACCGACGTACTCCAGCGCAGCATTGCCGGAGTAGCTGATGATCGGGAAAACGGATTTGAAGGCCGCATGCAGGCCCACGTCGCGGAACTGATCTTTGGTCGCTCCCGCCTGCAAGAATTCACGATACGAATCCAGCTGGATAGCCAGAAGGTACGGGACATCCATGACGTCCGGCAACTTGCTAAAGTCCTTGCGGATACGTTTTTTCTCAGTATATGAGTAAGCCATCAGCGTTCCCCAGCTTGGTCACCTGCTTGTTTGGCCCCTCCGACGGGAGCAGCCAGAAAATCTTGCAAACCCCATGGTTTGCACCACCGCTTCGGGTGGCTACAGCGCGTTAATGGCGGCGACCGAGTCGACAGCCAAGAACGGAAAAAGGCCGGTGGCAAGAGCCACCAGCCATCAGCCTTCAGCTTAACGCTTGGGCTGGAGACGCAAGGTCGATGCTTACTTCAGCTCGACTTTAGCGCCTGCTTCTTCCAGAGTAGCTTTGGCTTTGTCAGCTGCGTCTTTAGTAACAGCTTCCAGAACCATGGCAGGAGCGCCGTCAACTACAGCCTTGGCTTCTTTCAGGCCCAGACCGGTCAGTTCACGTACTGCCTTGATCACGTTTACTTTCTTCTCGCCAGCTTCGGTCAGCATGACGTTGAATTCGGTTTGCTCTTCAACAACGGCGGCAGCAGCAGCTGGACCGGCGGAAGCAGCGGCAGCGGAAACGCCGAATTTTTCTTCGAAAGCTTTGATCAGCTCAACAACCTGCAGAACCGACATTTCAGCTACGGCGTTGAGGATATCGTCTTGGGAGATAGACATTGCTGTATTTCCTGAATTGGGGGACGGCCTACGCGGCCATCGAAATAAACAAAAATACGCGAGAGAGGTTGCTCAGCCTTAGGCTGCGGCAGCTTCTTTTTGCTCGCGAACTGCAGCCAGAGTACGAGCCAGCTTGCTGGTAGCGCCTTGAATCACGCTCATCAGCTGCGAAATGGCTTCGTCGCGGGTCGGCAGTGTTGCCAGTACGTCGATTTGGTTAGCTGCGAGGAACTTGCCCTCGAACGCAGCTGCCTTGATCTCGAACTTATCCTGACTCTTGGCGAATTCCTTGAACAAACGGGCAGCAGCGCCTGGATGATCTTTAGAGAACGCGATCAGAGTCGGGCCAGTGAACACGTCGTTGAGAACACTGTATTCAGTGTCAGCAACGGCGCGCTTGAGCAGGGTGTTTCGTACAACACGTACGTATACACCAGCTTCACGAGCCTCTTTACGGAGTCCGGTCATAGCGCCTACTGTCACACCACGGGCATCAGCCACGACAGCGGACAGAGCAGCTTTGGCAGCCTCGTTGACTTCAGCGACGATGGCCTTCTTGTCTTCGAGATTAATTGCCACGGGTTTAACTCCTGCTTGTTACCGTTTCATCTGGCCTAGGCCTGATGTCGTTTTGGTGTCTGATTCGGTAAGGAACCGGGAGCACCATCTGCGTAGGCTTGTTGGTTTAAGACTTGCGTCGCCTACGGTCTTGGATAGCCCCCGCCAGGCAGGGACCCCAATCTTTCAATTGGCGCAATTGCTCGCGCCAATTTATGTCTTATACGTCCAGCGAGCCTTGGTCGATGACCAGACCTGGGCCCATAGTGGTGCTCAGGGTAACGCGCTTGACGTAGATACCTTTCGAGGAAGCAGGCTTGATACGCTTCAGATCAGCGATCAGGGCTTCAACGTTTTCCTTCAGCTTGACGGCATCGAAGCCGACTTTGCCAACGGAGGTGTGAATGATGCCGTTTTTGTCGGTGCGATAACGAACCTGACCAGCCTTGGCGTTTTTAACCGCGGTAGCTACGTCTGGAGTTACGGTGCCGACTTTAGGGTTAGGCATCAGGCCACGTGGACCGAGGATCTGACCCAACTGACCTACAACGCGCATTGCATCCGGGGAAGCAATTACGACGTCATAGTTCAGGTCGCCGCCTTTCATTTCGGCAGCCAGGTCATCCATGCCAACGCGATCAGCACCAGCGGCCAGAGCAGCTTCAGCAGCTGGGCCTTGGGTGAAGACGGCAACACGTACAGTCTTGCCAGTACCGTGTGGCAGCACAGTAGCGCTACGAACGACCTGGTCGGATTTACGTGGGTCAACGCCCAGGTTCACAGCAACGTCAACAGACTCGCTGAACTTGACAGTCGACAGCTCGGTCAGCAGGGCAGCAGCGTCTACGAAGTTGTAGGACTTGCCCGCTTCGATTTTGCCGGCGATAGCCTTTTGGCGCTTGGTCAGCTTAGCCATTACACACCCTCCACGTTAAGGCCCATGCTACGAGCAGAACCGGCGATGGTACGCACGGCTGCATCCATATCAGCTGCAGTCAGATCCGCGTTTTTGGTTTTCGCGATTTCTTCCAGCTGAGCACGGGTTACAGTGCCAACCTTAACGGTGTTAGGACGAGCGGAACCGCTGGTCAGACCGGCAGCTTTCTTCAGCAAAACCGAAGCCGGGGTCGACTTGGTTTCGAAGGTGAAGCTACGGTCGCTGTATACAGTGATGATCACTGGAGTCGGCAGACCTGGCTCAAGACCCTGAGTACGGGCGTTGAAGGCCTTGCAGAATTCCATGATGTTCACGCCGTGCTGACCCAGAGCTGGACCGACGGGTGGGCTAGGGTTGGCCTGAGCGGCCTTCACTTGCAGCTTGATGTAAGCGGTAATCTTCTTGGCCATGAGGCACTCCAATTACGGGTTCAAACGCCTCGAAAGGCTCCCCGGTTACTTGCGCGTTTATCCCAGTGACGACAAAACCCCACAGCCTAGGCTGCGGGGTTGGGATGCTTGTCCTGCTAGACCTTTTCGACCTGGCTGAACTCCAACTCTACCGGGGTAGAGCGACCGAAAATGAGCACCGCCACTTGGATCCGGCTCTTTTCGTAGTTAACTTCTTCGACCGTACCGTTGAAATCAGCGAACGGACCGTCTGTAACGCGAACAACCTCACCAGGCTCGAACAACGTCTTCGGCTTCGGCTTGTCGCTACCATCAGCAACACGACGCAGAATTGCTTCCGCCTCTTTGTCGGTGATCGGAGCAGGCTTATCGGCAGTACCGCCAATGAAGCCCATGACGCGAGGGGTATCCTTGACCAAGTGCCAAGTACCTTCGTTCATGTCCATCTGTACCAGCACGTAGCCAGGGAAGAACTTGCGTTCGCTTTTGCGCTTCTGCCCATTCCGCATTTCAACCACTTCTTCAGTGGGAACCAGAATTTCGCCGAAGCCATCTTCCATGCCTGCCAGCTTTACGCGCTCCAGCAAAGAGCGCATAACATGCTTCTCGTAACCCGAGTAAGCATGCACAACGTACCAACGCTTAGCCACGGGACACCCTTAGCCAACAATCAAGGAAACAAGCCAGCCGAGCAGGGAGTCAAGCCCCCACAACAGCAACGCCATAACCAGAACAACAGCCACGACAATCAATGTGGTCTGAGTGGTTTCTTGGCGAGTCGGCCAAACGACTTTACGGATTTCGGTGCGAGCTTCCTTAACCAGTACCGCGAAGGACTTGCCTTTGGCAGTCTGCAGGCCTACAAAGGCAGCTACAGCAGCGAGGGCAAGCAAAGCGAGTACACGGTACAGGATCGGCGAAGCAGAATAGTACTGATTGCCAACAACGCCTACGACCACCAAGGCGACTACAGCGAGCCACTTTACCAGATCGAAACGAGAGCTTTGAGCTTCAGCCTTAGGAGTCATCTATGAAGATCCTGTGAAAAGAAAGCCAGACACACCACGTGAATCTGGCAGGTCAGGAGGGAATCGAACCCCCAACCTACGGTTTTGGAGACCGTCGCTCTGCCAATTGAGCTACTGACCTAAAACAAAATCAGGCCGACCATTATGCAGGCCTGAAAAAGACTTTACAACAACCAACCCCACAAGACCTGAAACATCGAACAACATTCAAGCCGAGGCAGCTGTTAAAACAAAGGCAGATATTTTCATATCTGCCTTGTCATATGGAGCTCTTGAGCGGATTTGAACCGCTGACCTCACCCTTACCAAGGGTGTGCTCTACCAACTGAGCTACAAGAGCGAAACACCTTGCACAACCTGCAAACTTGGAGCGGGTAGCGGGAATCGAACCCGCATCATCAGCTTGGAAGGCTGAGGTTCTACCACTAAACTATACCCGCGGAGCTTGCAGCTCACGCTAAAAATGGTGGAGGGGGAAGGATTCGAACCTTCGAAGTCGTAGACGTCAGATTTACAGTCTGATCCCTTTGGCCGCTCGGGAACCCCTCCTAAGCGAGCCGGCATTTTACATCACGCCGGCCTTCTGTCAAGCATTTTCTCATTTAAATTATGAGGTTAGCTGCATTGACGGTAGCTTTGCACTGTAGCCCTTAAAGGTCTTCACTGCGAAGCGGGCGCCATTCTATGCAAACTATTCGAGAGTTGCAATGCCTTCGCACAGCATTATTTTATGTTTTAACTCATTGAATTCATTAGCAAGGCTTTCAAAGGGCAGATCGTCAGCCAGGCGACGGCTCTCAGGGGCCACACGCAACCAATAACCCGAGGCGCTCTGTGCATTCAGCAACTGGACCGTGACCTTTATATCCAGGCTCGTGAGCCTCTGCTCGAGAGAGGAGGCTTGGCGTCGATCCGAGAAACCACCGATGTACAAGCAGGTATTCTGCGCCTCCACCGACCTCGCTCGATCACGCCGAGCCACCGCATCTGCCGACTCACTCAAGAGGCGAATATCTTGCTGCGCTCCTCGATGGAGACTCAAGGGCGTGACATCCTTGGCCCGCAATGGCGCCTCTTGCTGATGCCAGACGTAATAAAAAACATTGAGAACCAGTAAAAGTAAAAACAGCCAGCGCATAATCACCTCAAGACAAAGGACACGCCATCGCCAAACCAACAAACACCAGGTCCGGGACCAGCCGAGCCTGAGGCGCAGCATCCCTGACCAGGTCGGCATCGCCTCCAGTGAGGAAGACCGTGAAATCCTCCCCCCAATAGCCTCGCGCCAACTCGAGCTGAGTCAGCACGAAACCTCTAAGCATGAGCGTACAACCACGCTCGACGGCCTCTACGGTCGTGCGACCTGGAGAGAGACGCTCCAGCGCCCGCTCAGCGGCCGCGTCGTCATAACGTATCTTGCGAGTATGGGTTCGCAGTTGATTACGCATAAGCGGCATACCCGGGCAAATAAACCCCCCCAGGTGCTCACCGTCCGGACCGATAAAATCTGCGGTCGCCGCCGTACCAAAATCGAGTACCAGACATGCACCTGACGCCAACTTGAACGCGCCTAGCATGGCCAGCCATCGATCCATTCCTAGGCGCTGGAAGTCTTCGTAGCCGTTGCGCACTCCGCTCATTTCTCGAGCAGGGGTGGCACAGGAAACAGCAACGCCAAATGCCCCTACCAACGCTGCTATCAACTTATCGGTCTCCTCAAGCGTGCGAACACTCACCAACCGACAACGCGTGAGCAATAGACCAGGCAAAGCCACCAAACTGTCGATCAGCGCAATATCCGAACCTGCGATGCCTTCGGCGCGGACACTTGCATCACTCGACTCAAGAACACGCCACTTGATAAAGCTATTTCCACAGTCGAGCTCAAGAATCATCACGCAACCTCAGGCTTAGCTCACCACCGCTGTATATTTTCTCAACGCCACCGACATCCAAACGCAACGCGCCCTGACAATCTACACCGAGCACAACCCCATCAATCTGATTGACGCCCGCGATAAGCGACACACACTTCCCTTGCCACGCGTGATGCTGCTCCCACTCTGCTTGCAGCCCAGCAAAACCCGCAGCCTTGTGTCGGTCTAGGTAGGCTTGTAGCTGCAAGCCCAGTCGCGCCACCAGGTGATTGCGATCAACAGAAGAGCCCGTCTCGAGCTGCATCGAGGTCCACTGCTGATCAACCTCTACAGCCTTCTGCATATTCACATTGATACCTATCCCTAGCACAACGTGACAGATATCTGCGGGATCTCCCACCAACTCAAGCAAGATGCCTGAGATTTTCTTGTGCCCAACCAGGACGTCGTTTGGCCACTTCAAAGCTGCGCCCTCCACGCCCGACTCACGCAGAGCCTGCAGGACTGCCAGCCCCACCACCAGACTCAGCCCTTCCAGTTGCCGCAGGCCGCCCTCAACACGCAATACAAGGCTGTAGTAAACGTTTTGCGCAAATGGGCTGACCCATTTGCGGCCTCGTCGCCCCCTACCAGCCGTCTGCTGCTCCGCTAGCACAATAAAAGGAGCCGCACTGCCCGCATCGACAAGACGTAAAGCCTCAGCATTAGTGGAGTCAATGGAGTCGAAAATGTGAACGGGCCAAGCCAAGGAAGCCGCCCTCTGAGAAATTTCCTGCGCATTCAAAAACATCAATGGCGCAGCCAATTTATATCCGCGCCCCCGGACCTTATGAATGGGGAGATTCAATTCTGCCTCAAGATGCTGAAGCTGCTTCCACACGGCACTGCGACTGACGCCTAGGGCGGCACCAAGCGCTTCTCCAGAATGAAAGCGACCATCTTTCAGAAGTTTCAACAACGTCAGCATGCACATATCGCCTCAGAATGAGGCACGCATGATAGCCATGCGCAGGGTCATTGCATAGAAAGGCTGGATATCAGTCATGATCGACGCCCCACCAGATTTTCGAGCGCCCAAAACAAAACCCCAACTGCTTTCGCAATTGGGGTTTTGGAATTTAATCTTGACGATGACCTACTCTCACATGGGGAAACCCCACACTACCATCGGCGATGCATCGTTTCACTGCTGAGTTCGGGATGGGATCAGGTGGTTCCAATGCTCTATGGTCGTCAAGAAATTCGGGTACTGAGTCGTGGCCAGTTGGCCTCGCTTCAGCAAATTGGGTATGTGATAGATCGTGGTGTTTTGTGAGCGTCGAACTTTCGGTTCATTGCGTCTTCACACACCGCAATCTGGCCTTTCGACTCAAATTGCTTGGGTGTTATATGGTCAAGCCTCACGGGCAATTAGTATTGGTTAGCTCAACGCCTCACAGCGCTTACACACCCAACCTATCAACGTCGTAGTCTTCGACGGCCCTTCAGGGAACTCAAGGTTCCAGTGAGATCTCATCTTGAGGCTAGTTTCCCGCTTAGATGCTTTCAGCGGTTATCTATTCCGAACATAGCTACCCGGCAATGCCACTGGCGTGACAACCGGAACACCAGAGGTTCGTCCACTCCGGTCCTCTCGTACTAGGAGCAGCCCCTCTCAAATCTCAAACGTCCACGGCAGATAGGGACCGAACTGTCTCACGACGTTCTAAACCCAGCTCGCGTACCACTTTAAATGGCGAACAGCCATACCCTTGGGACCGGCTTCAGCCCCAGGATGTGATGAGCCGACATCGAGGTGCCAAACACCGCCGTCGATATGAACTCTTGGGCGGTATCAGCCTGTTATCCCCGGAGTACCTTTTATCCGTTGAGCGATGGCCCTTCCATACAGAACCACCGGATCACTAAGACCTACTTTCGTACCTGCTCGACGTGTCTGTCTCGCAGTCAAGCGCGCTTTTGCCTTTATACTCTACGACCGATTTCCGACCGGTCTGAGCGCACCTTCGTACTCCTCCGTTACTCTTTAGGAGGAGACCGCCCCAGTCAAACTACCCACCATACACTGTCCTCGATCCGGATAACGGACCTGAGTTAGAACCTCAAAGTTGCCAGGGTGGTATTTCAAGGATGGCTCCACGCAGACTGGCGTCCACGCTTCAAAGCCTCCCACCTATCCTACACAAGCAAATTCAAAGTCCAGTGCAAAGCTATAGTAAAGGTTCACGGGGTCTTTCCGTCTAGCCGCGGATACACTGCATCTTCACAGCGATTTCAATTTCACTGAGTCTCGGGTGGAGACAGCGCCGCCATCGTTACGCCATTCGTGCAGGTCGGAACTTACCCGACAAGGAATTTCGCTACCTTAGGACCGTTATAGTTACGGCCGCCGTTTACCGGGGCTTCGATCAAGAGCTTCGCGTTAGCTAACCCCATCAATTAACCTTCCGGCACCGGGCAGGCGTCACACCCTATACGTCCACTTTCGTGTTTGCAGAGTGCTGTGTTTTTAATAAACAGTCGCAGCGGCCTGGTATCTTCGACCGGCATGAGCTTACGGAGCAAGTCCTTCACCCTCACCGGCGCACCTTCTCCCGAAGTTACGGTGCCATTTTGCCTAGTTCCTTCACCCGAGTTCTCTCAAGCGCCTTGGTATTCTCTACCCAACCACCTGTGTCGGTTTGGGGTACGGTTCCTGGTTACCTGAAGCTTAGAAGCTTTTCTTGGAAGCATGGCATCAACCACTTCGTTATCTAAAAGATAACTCGTCATCAGCTCTCGGCCTTGAAATCCCGGATTTACCTAAGATTCCAGCCTACCACCTTAAACTTGGACAACCAACGCCAAGCTGGCCTAGCCTTCTCCGTCCCTCCATCGCAATAACCAGAAGTACAGGAATATTAACCTGTTTTCCATCGACTACGCTTTTCAGCCTCGCCTTAGGGACCGACTAACCCTGCGTCGATTAACGTTGCGCAGGAAACCTTGGTCTTTCGGCGTGGGTGTTTTTCACACCCATTATCGTTACTCATGTCAGCATTCGCACTTCTGATACCTCCAGCAAGCTTCTCAACTCACCTTCACAGGCTTACAGAACGCTCCTCTACCGCATCACTTACGTGATACCCGTAGCTTCGGTGTATGGTTTGAGCCCCGTTACATCTTCCGCGCAGGCCGACTCGACTAGTG